>CAVSXU010000010.1:0-130157 GCA_963732025.1 Terriglobia bacterium | reverse complement strand
TGTACATGTTCTGCTTCGACGACTACGTATTGCTGCCAGAGGGAGCGGAACTGAAGATCTTCCATCTGGAAGGGATTCCGATTTTCAATCAGGATGAGGAGCAGAATCCGACTGCGCGGGTCACCGAATTCAAGGCAGCGATTCGCGCGGCGGACGCGATCATGATCGCCACGCCCGAGTACAACTATTCAGTGTCCGGCGTGCTCAAGAATGCCATCGATTGGGCTTCGCGTCCTTACGGCGACAGCGCGTGGAAGGGGAAGCCGGTGGCGATTGCCGGCGCGGCGGGAGGCATTTTGGGAACGGCTCGCGCGCAATATCATTTGCGGCAGATGTTTGTGTTTCTCGACATGTATCCTCTAAATCAGCCGGAGGTGATGATCGCGGCGGCGCACGAAAAGTTTGATGAGCAGGGGAATTTGAAGGATGAGAAGGCTCGGGAGTTGATTCAAAAACAGTTGTCGGGGCTGGTCGAGTGGTCGCGGCGGTTGGGTGTGGGAAAATAGTTAGAGAATGATTTCTGCCCGCGCCTACGATAATCACGTGGAACAACTATTCGAGCGGCTCGACCGGCTGCACAAAGCGATGAACGAGGCGGGCTTGCCGTATCGCGTAATAGGCGGACTCGCGGTCTTCCTGCAGATTTCGGAGCGCTACCCCGGAAGGGCACGGATGACAGAGGACGTGGATATTGCGGTGCGGCGATCCGATCTAAAGCGGATCGAGGAGGCAGCGGGACGCCATGGCTTCAAGTATCGTCACGTCGCTGGAGTCGACATGCTGATGGACGCGGATAAGCCGCGCGCAGCCGACGCCGTCCACTTGATCTTTGTCGGTGAGAAAGTTCGACCTGAATACGAAGCCGCTGTGCCAGATTTCTCTACGCCGAAGGTGATTGATAGCGGGGCTCTGCTCGCTTCCGTCGCGGATTTGGTCACAATGAAGCTCACCAGCTTTCGGCTGAAAGATCAAGTCCACATCCAGGACATGGACTCCGTGGGCTGATTACGCCTGAGATTGTGAGCTCGTTGCCCCGCTGCTGCGCGCGCGGCTGGAGCAAGTACGCGCGACGCGAATAGCTATACCTTCGCCGGGATCATCACCGGCGCATTCGCCAGCAGCTTGTCTTCGAACTCGTAATCCTGCTTGCCGAAATCGTTGTGGCGCAGATACCACCGGTAGGTTTCCTTCAACCCCGTCGCGAAATCGGTGGGCTTGAACTTCAGCACTCGCTGCGCTTTGGCGGTCACCTGCGTGATCGGCGGCATGTCGAAGTAGAAGCCGAAATACAGCTTGGGACCCATGGGATGTCCGCCGGCGCGCAAAATATATTCGCGCGGAATGCGCACGAATTTCACCGGCTTCTTGCAGACCTTGGCGAACGCCTCCACAGCTTCCATCTGCGACAGCGGACGCGCGTTGGCGATGTTGAACGCGTGGCCGATGGCGTTCGGCTCATCCATCGCCTTCAGCGCCGCCCGCACCAGATCCTTCACGTAGACGAACTGCATCAGACGGCGGCCGTCGCCGGGCAGAATGATGGAGCGTTCGGCGCGCAGCCGATCCCAGAAAAACGCCTCGCGATAAAACGGATTCGCCGGGCCGTAGATATACGGCGGCCGCAGCGTCACCACCGGCAAGCCGATGCGCTGATGCAGGCGGAACAGCGCCCGCTCGCTCATGGCCTTGTTGCGGACGTAAAGCTCCGGCGCGTCGTCGGGCGCCAGCGCGTCGCCTTCGTGATGATTCAGGCCGTCGCCGTACGCCGCCACGCTCGACATGAAAATGTAGCGATGCAGATTGTTGCCGGCGGCGCGCACGGTGGCTTCGACGTGGCCGGCGGTGGTGCCGCGCTCCCAGTCGTAAACGTTGTCGAAGACCACGTCGAATTTCTTGCCGGCCAGCGCGGCTTTCATCGGCCTGCGCGTCGTTGCGGTCGGCCACGATATTCTTCACGCGGCGGCCCAGGTCGTGCTTGGGACGGCGATGCAGCACCGTCACGGCGTGCTCCTGCCTTCAACAGTTCGGCCACCAACAGCCGGCCGATGAACCGCGTTCCACCGATAACCAGGCAATTCATGCGCGAATTCTGGCGAAATAGATCGAAACTCTAGTCGTAATACTCCAGGCCGAGATGCGTGATCAGGTCTTCGCCGCGCATCCAGCGCAGCGTGTTCTTCAGCTTCATGAGCTGGATGAAGATGTCGTGCTCGGGATACAGGCCCGGCGCCGTCATGGGCGCCTTGAAATAGAACGAAAGCCATTCCTGGATGCCGCGCATGCCGGAGCGCTGCGCCAGGTCCATGAACAGCACCAGATCCAGCACCAGCGGCGCGGCCAGAATCGAATCGCGGCACAGGAAATCGATCTTGATCTGCATCGGATAGCCGAGCCATCCGAAAATGTCGATGTTGTCCCAGCCTTCCTTGGCGTCGCCGCGCGGCGGATAGTAATTGATGCGCACCGCGTGGTAGAAATCCTTGTACAGCTCGGGATAAAGCTTCGGCTGCAGGATCTGATCCAGCACGCTGAGCTTGGTTTCTTCCTTGCTCTTGAACGAGCCCGGATCTTCCAGCACCTCGCCGTCGCGATTGCCCAGAATGTTGGTCGAAAACCAGCCGTTCAACCCCAGCATGCGCGCCTTCAAGCCCGGCGCGATCAGCGTCTTCATGAACGTCTGGCCGGTCTTGAAATCCTTTCCGCAGATCGGGAATGTTGCGCTCGCGCGCCAGTTCCAGCAGCGCCGGCGTATCGGTGGTCAGGTTCGGCGCGCCGTTGGCGAACGGAACGCCGGACTTCAGCGCCGCGTAGGCGTAAATCTGGCTGGGCGCGATTTCGGGATCGTTCTTCATCAGCCCGCATTCGAAATCCTTCGAGCGTCTGATGGACAGCGGCGGGACGGTGGAAAACTTCGGTCGATCCGCACCAGATCATCACCAGCGCGGCGAGCATCGTTGGTCTTGCGGAATTGCGCGATGTCGTCCATCAGCATTTCCGCCTTGTCCATCTTCGTGCCGCCTGCTTTACGTTGGGCCCGTTGATGCGCCGGACGTATTCCGGATCGAAGACCGCCTTCATCGGCCGGATCGCCGACAGCGGCTCCTTCAACTGTTCGAGCTGCGTGCGTTCCAGCACTCTGCGCGTTGACGGCGGCTTCGTAGGCCGTGTCTTCGTAAATGTCCCAGCCGCCGAAGACCAGATCGTTGAATCCGGCCAGCGGAACGAAATCCTTGATCATCGGCGTGCGGTCGTCGGTGCGCTTGCCCAGGCGAATGGTGGCGAGCTGCGTGAGCGAGCCGACCGGCACGGCCAAGCCGCGCTTGATCGCTTCCACGCCGGCGATGAACGTGGTGGTCACCGCGCCGATTCCGGGAATCAGTACGCCGAGCTTTCCGTCCGCGGGCGCAATCTGGACGTTGTCTTGAGCTGCCAAAGTCGTTGAACTCCTTACGATTTGCTCGTCCCGATTGACGTCGTGACAAATCGATGCGCTACGTGCGATGCGCACAGGCGCTTGGAGGACTGGAGACTAACGTAATATACTAGCACTTTATGCTGAATCGCGCGACTGCCGCGTAGCCGTCGCAGCGACGATCTCCGCGATCCTGGTGGACGATGAGAAGCTCGCATCGGAAGAGCTTGCCTATCAATTGAAGGAGTTCCCCGACGTCGAAATCATCGCCACGGCGTCGAACGGCATCGAAGCCGTCAAGCTGATCGAGGACCTGGAGCCGGACCTGGTTTTTCTGGACGTGCAGATGCCCGGCCTGGACGGCATGGGCGTGATCCGCAAGCTGCGCGAGAAAGAATATCCCGCTGCCGTATTTCGTGATGGCGACGGCCTACGATCAGTACGCGGTGGAGGCGTTCCGCTGGGAAGCGCTCGATTATCTGCTGAAGCCGGTGGAGAAGGATCGCCTGGCGCTGGCCGATCGAGCGCGCGCGCAAAGGCATCGCGGAGCGAGTCGAAGACCGCGCCAGCCGGAGCTGCCGCCGCCCAAGCCGTCGCTGCAGCGCACCAAGCTTCTGGTCAAGAGCAACCACCGCAACTTCATCGTCGATGCGCAGGATGTGGTCTACGCGACCATCGACGACGGCCTGATCACGGTGGTCGCCAGCGAACCTCGAAGGGCAATCGAATTACCGGACCATCGAGGAGCTGCAATCGAATCTCGATCCGGACATGTTCTGGCGCGTGCACCGGTCCTACCTGGTGAACATCCACCGGATCAAGGAAGTGATTCCGTGGTTCAAGTCCAGCTTCCAGCTGCGCATGGACGACAAGAAGCAGACCGAAATCCCGGTGAGCCGCGTGCAGACCAAGCGGCTGCGAGCGCTGCTGAAACTTAGTGAATCGCGAATATCATAAGTGGTTCTCGCCGCGCCTTGGCGCCGCGAGATGGAGCTGCTGGTCTTCGGCCACGCCGGAAAGCCCGTGATCGTTTTTCCGACCTCGATGGGCCGCTTTTTCGACTACGAAAATCGCCACATGATCGACGCGCGTCCGCGACCAGTACGAAAACGGCGCGCTGCAAGCCTTCTGCGTCGATTCGGTGGATGCGGAGAGCTGGTACAACAAAGCGGTCCATCCCGCGCAGCGGGCCGCGCGGCATGTTCAATACGATCACTATCTGGTCGATGAGGTCGTCCCGTTCATCCGCGCGCGCAACGCGTGGACGGTCTCGCGGTCACCGGCTGCAGCTTCGGCGGCTATCATTCGGTGAACTTCGCGCTGCGGCATCCGGAACTGGTCGACGATTGCGTCAGCATGGGCGGCGCCTTCGACATTCACCAGTTCCTGGACGGCTATTACGACGACAATTGCTACTACAACTGCCCGCCGGATTTTCTACCGAACCTGAATGACGCCTGGTTTCTGGATCGCTATCGGCGGATGAGGATCGTGCTCGCTACCGGCGAGACCGACATTTGTCCTGCGAAGAGAATCGACGGTTGTCGGCGATCATGATCGCGAAGGGATTCCGCATTTGCTGGATGTCTGGGGCGACGGCACGGGCCACGATTGGCCCTGGTGGGAGCAGATGGCGCAGAAGTTCTTCTAAGGGCCACGGCTATTTCGCGACACTTGTCTTCTCTGCTCGGCTGATGGAACTTCGCCCAAGCTCAAGGGATGCGGCGGTCTCGTTACTCAGCCTCTTTCCGACAGGTGCCGAGCAAGAAGAAGCCTGGATTACTCTTCGAGACGACTGTGCCGCGTCAGTAGACGATGTGAGGGCCTTGGGGCGATTGCGCGACCATCTTCCCCGTGAAGTAGCGAGAGCAGTGCTACTCGCGCCCGACAAGTTGCACGATTACCTGCTCTATAGCATCAAGTCAGTGGAGGATCGGCATAGCGACTATGCGATGCAAATGCAGACTGTATGCCGCTCAAATCGTCCAGTGTTCCAGGAGGCTGTCGATGAATTGCCGGCGGATAAACAGGCATGGCTGAAGTCTCGCGTGTTCAATCCCGCGACGTGTCGTGCGATCGCGCTACCCGAGCAATAACCATTCCGTCACTGGACCGCGCCCAACGAAACAGATAACATTGCGAGTACGCATGAACAAAATCGGCGTCATCTACGGGATGGAGAACACGTTTCCCGGCGCACTGGTCGATCGCATCAACGCCATGCACGTCGACGGCGTCACACGCCGAGCACGTCCACATCGGCGGCATCAAGATGGCCGAGCCCTCGGGCTACCGCGTCATCGTCGACCGCATCTCGCACGACATCGCGTTCTATCGCGCCTATCTGAAGAACGCCGTGCTCACCGGAACCACGGTGATCAACAATCCGTTCTGGTGGGGCGCCGACGACAAATTCTTCAACTACGCGCTCGCGTCGAAAATCGGCGTCGCGGTGCCGCCCACCGTGCTGCTGCCGCACAAATCGCATCCGCCGGGCACCACCGTCGCAGTCGATGCGCAATCTGATCTATCCGCTCAACTGGGAAGAGATTTTCGATTACATCGGCTTCCCCGCGTTCCTCAAGCCCTTCAGCGGCGGCGGATGGAAGAGCGTCTACAAGGTCGACAATCCCGAAGAACTTTTTCGCGCCTACGACGAAACCGGCGACCTTTGCATGACGCTGCAGCGCGGCCGTCGACTTCGACGATTACTTCCGCTGCTACGTGGTCGGGCAGAAGAAAGTGCACGTGATGCGTTACGATCCGCGGCGTCCGCATGCCGAGCGCTATGTGCTCGACGGCCCGCCGATCGATCCCGCCATGTACGCGCGCGTGGTCGACGATTGCCTCAAGCTGTGCCGCGCGCTGGGCTACGATCTTGAACACCGTCGAGTTCGCCGTCGAAGACGGCATTCCCTACGCGATCGATTTTCTGAATCCCGCGCCCGACGCCGAGTTGTCACTCGGTCGGCCGAGACAATTTCGATTGGATCGTGGACGCGGTGGCGGAGTTCGCGGTCGAAGAAGCGTTGAAGGATCCCGCGCCAGTCGAAATGCGCTGGGCGAAGTTCT
The DNA here is from genome assembly GCA_963732025.1 of Terriglobia bacterium. Taxonomy (GTDB): domain Bacteria; phylum Acidobacteriota; class Terriglobia; order Bryobacterales; family Bryobacteraceae; genus Palsa-187. Next base: position 123,673 of record CAVSXU010000010.1, on the reverse strand, counting down.
TATGAGGTTTGCGCTGTATGAGGCCCAGCTTCACCATCGGCATCGAAGAAGAGTATCAGACCATCGATCCCAGTCACGCGCGATCTGCGGTCGCACATCGATACCGAGATCATCGAGAAGGGCAAGACGCAGCTTCACGAAGCGGTGAAGCCGGAAATGCACCAGAGCGTGGTCGAGGTGGGCACCGGCATCTGCAAGAACATCGAGCGAAGCGCGCGAGGAAGTCCGCAACCTGCGCTGCGCGATCATCCATCTGGCGCGCGAAAACGGTCTGCGACTGGGCGCGGCCGGCACGCATCCGTTTGCCGATTGGCGCAAACAGGGAATCTATCCCGACGAGCGCTATTACACCATCGTCGAGGATATGAAGACCGTCGCGCGCGGCAATCTGATTTTCGGATTGCACGTGCACGTCGGCGTTGAGGATCGCGAGACCGCGATTCATCTGATGAACGCCGCGCGCTATTTCGTGCCGCATCATGCTGGCGCTGTCGGCCAATTCGCCGTTCTGGCTGGGCATGGACACGGGGCTGAAATCGTATCGCTGCAAAGTGTTCGACAAATTTCCGCGCACCAACATCCCCGATTATTTTCCCAGCTGGGGCGAGTATCAGAGCTTCGTCGATCTGCTGGTCCAGACCAATTGCATCGACAACGCGAAGAAGATCTGGTGGGACATCCGCCCGCATCCGAATTTTCCGACGCTCGAATTCCGCTGCTGCGATATCCCGATGCGCCTGGACGAAACGATTTCGATCGCCGCGCTGATTCAGGCGACGGTCGCGAAGCTGTATAAGCTGCACGAAGCGAACCAGGGTTTCCGTCTGTATCGCCGGGCGCTGATCATGGAGAACAAGTGGCGCGCTGCGCGCTACGGGCTCGACGGCAAGCTGATCGATTTCGGACGGCGCGTCGAAGTTCCCATGCGCGACCTGGTGGAAGAATATCTGGCGTTCGTGGACGACGTAGTGGATGAACTGGGCTCGCGCGAAGAAGTGAACGGGATTCGCAAGATCGTGGAGATGGGCAACGGCGCGGATCGCCAGTTGCGCGTATTCAAGGAAACGGGAGATTTGAAAAAAGTGGTGGATTACATTATGGAAGAGACGGAGTCGCTCGGTAGCATGCGCGACCTGCGAAAGGTTAGTTTCGATCCGGAGTACACGCCGGGCGCGCGCAACGCGGTGCGACGTCTGCCTGCGCATTGCAGCCGACGGAAAAAGTGACGCTGATCACCGATCGAGGCTGTCTTGAAATCGCGGCGAGCCTCGCCGCGGAACTGGATCGCGTGGGCGCGCCGTATCGCGCATTCGTGCTGGAAGAACTCGCGCCGCGCCGCTCGCCGACATGCCGACCGCCGTTCTGGACGACATGGAATCCAGCCAGGTCAGCATCTTCGCCGTGGTCGCGCAAACGAATGAGCTGCGCACGCGCATGCAGATGACCGATGTGGTGAATCGCCGCGGCATCCGCCACGCGCACATGGTGAACATCGAGCGCCGCATCATGCTAGAAGGCATGCGCGCGGATTTTCACAAGGTGGACGAACTGAGCGTGCGGTCCTGGAGATCGCGCAAATCGGCGCAAGGTGATTCGCGCGCGCACCGCCGCCGGCACCGACATCACCGCTGATATGAATCCCGACTACAACTGGCTCAAGACCAGCGGCATCATCAGCACCAAGAAGTGGGGCAATCTTCCCGGTGGCGAAATTTTCACGACGCCCGGCGAAGTGAACGGAACGTTCGTGATCGATGGCGTGGTGGGCGATTATCTGTGCGCCAAATATGGCGACCTTCGCGATACTCCGCTGACGATTCGCATCGAAGGCAATCGCCTGAAGGAAGCGCATTCAGCGAATCAGCGAACTTGCGCGACGAATTCTGGCGCTACACGCACACCGACGAAAACAGCGATCGCGTGGGCGAGTTCGCCATCGGCACCAATATCGGACTGCACGGCGTGATCGGCAACATCCTGCAGGACGAAAAACTGCCCGGCATCCACATCGCGTTCGGCAATCCTTATGGCGCGCACACCGGCGCGGAGTGGGATTCGTCGACGCACATCGATGTGGTCGGCACCAAGTTCGACATCTGGGCTGACGATCGCCAGATCATGCGCGAAGGCCTGTTCCTGATTTGACCTTGCCCATTTACGTTCATTCACGTTCATTAACGGCCAAGGGCTTTGCCTGATGATCCCGGAACTTCGGCACGAGTTCAACGCACGCTTTACGCCGGAAAAATATCAGGCGTTCCTGAACGCTGCTCGACGAAGGCTGCGGAACCCACGTCAAATTTCGCAATTGCGAAACGCCGTTGTTCTTGCCGCGAGCCCTGTTCGAGAAAATGGCGCGCTATGGCGCCGAGCTGATTGAGCAGTTGATGACGCCGGATTATCTGAAGCGCTCGGACATCACCATCCCCGCCGAATATCAACGTTCCCAACGAAACTCCGCGCCCGCTGTTCATTCAAGTCGACTTTGGCTTGACGCACCACTTCGAGCCGAAGCTGGTCGAGATCCAGGCGTTCCCGTCACTCTACGCGTATCAACCGTTCCTGCAGCGCCGGTACAAGATTGCGTACGAACTCGAACTTGCGCTCGATCCTCCCATTCGATGAACTCCTGCGCGCAGTCGATCCTCGGGCGATCACGCGCCGGAAAATGTCGTGCTCCTCGAGATCGATCCGCAAAATCAGAAGACGCTGCCTGATTTTCTGCTCACCGAAAAGCTGACCGGCATCCGCACGGTCGTGCATCACGCAAGTCGAAAAGCGCGGCCGGAAGCTCTACTTCGAAGACCGCCCGATCCATCGCATCTACAATCGCGTCATCGTCGATGAGCTGGTGCGCCGAGAGATCAAGACTCCGTTCGACTATCGCGACGATCTCGATGTCGAATGGGCCGGCCATCCCAACTGGTATTTCCGGATCAGCAAATTCTCGATTCCGTTTCTGAAACATCCCTCGGTTCCGCGCACGCAGTTCCTGAGCGAAGGCATCCCCGGCGATCTTGAGAACTGGGTACTGAAGCCGCTCTATTCGTTCGCGGGACTTGGCGTCGTCATCGGACCCACCCGCGAAGAAATCGCATAAGATCGCGGACAAGTCGCAATACATTTTGCAGGAGCGCGTCAATTTCGCGCCACTCGTCGAGACGCCACACGGCGCGAACGAAGGCGGAAATTCGGATGATGTACATCTGGCCCGAGAACGCCGCCGAGCCGCAGGCCGCGTCGACCATCATTCGCATGGGCCGCGGCAAGATGATGGGCGTCGATCACAATCGCGATCTGGAATGGGTGGGCGCTTCGTCCGCGTTCATCGTATAAGAAGTGTGTAAGAATATCCGCAATGTTTGGTTTAATGCGGCGAGCGCCGCGGCTTCCCTATTGCGGCACCTGCAAAACCATCGGCGTCCGCTACGGACAGCGCGCGCGATTGCTGCTCAATCACGACATCGTGTTCCTAGGTGAACTGCTGATGCATTATTCGCAGGAACCGGAATGGACCGCCGCGTATCGATCCTTCAACTGCTTCGCGAAGCCGAAGGAGATCTATCCGATCCTCGACTACACCGCCGCGATCACGGTGATTCTTGCGCACTATTGCATCGCCGATCACGTGGACGATTCAGGGCGCTGGTATTGGCGGAGCGCCGCGCGAATGCTGTCGCCCCGGTTTCGCCGCGCGTCAGCGAAGTTGCGTGAATTCGGATTTCCCACGCAAGAATTGGACAGGATTCTCAGCACGCAGCGCGCTCGCGAATCCAATCCGAAATCGCTTGCCGACGTCGCCGAGCCCACCGCGACAGCGACCGCCTTGGCCTTCGCCCACAGCGAGTCCAAGGAATCGTACGCCGATTTGTATCGCATCGGGCATCGCTTCGGATATTTGATCTATTTATTGGATGCCTTCGAGGATCGCGCCAAGGACGCGCGCAGCGGCGCGTTCAACGCACTCGCACGATTTCCGGAAGTCGATGGCAGAGCCGAAATCCTAAAAACCGTTGACGAGCTAGACCTGCCGCAATCATTCCAGGAAAGGCTTCGCGCCAACGTGGAAGAACGCCTCGGCATGCGGCCGCGCGTGCTTTGTTGCACTTCCCGTAAATCGTTTCGCGACCGCGCCCGAGATGCGATCGCCTTCGCTCGCCGTATGCGCGAACGCGAGGCCGTTGGGCTCGCCGCATTCGCCGCCGCCGTTGTGGTCGCTCTCATTTTTCCGCACCACGCCAAGGGTTCGATATCGTCGCGCGAATGCCTGACCGTTCCGTTCAGTCTCATGGCCCTGGGAACCCTTGTTCCGGGCGGTCCTGGCGAAAAATCCGGGTGTTTATCCCGCTGCGGCGACTGCTGCGGAAGTTGCGCGTGCGACGGATGCTGCGATTGTTGTGGTGATGGTTGTTGCTCCTCATGCGACTGCTGACGCTAATCCTGATCGGACTTGCCGTCCAGGCGCAATCCACGCCCGACGTCTATCGCGTGAAGATCGAAACCACCGCCGGCAATTTCGTCCTCGAAGTTCATCGCGATTGGGCGCCGCACGGCGCCGATCGATTTCGTGAACTCGTCGAAGCAAAATATTATGACGACTCGCGATTCTTCCGTGTCGTCGCCGGCCGCTGGGCGCAGTTCGGAATCGCCGGCGATCCGAAAGTCGCGCAAGCCTGGCGCGGCAAGACCATCCCCGACGATACGCTGAAACAAAGCAACACACTAGGATTCGTCGGCTTCTCCAACACCGGTCCGAACACGCGCTCCACGCAGATCTACATCAACCTCGGCGATAATTCCGCGCGCAACGATGTCGAGGTCGGCTTCGCCCCGTTCGCGAAAGTCGTCGAGGGTCTCGACGTCGTCCAAAAGCTCTACTCCGGCTACGGAGAAAATTCAGGCGGCGGGATGCGCGCCGGCCACCAGGACAAAATGTTCGAGGGCGGCAATGCCTATCTGGATCGCGAGTTCCCCAAGCTCGACAAATTGAATCGCGCGGCCATTCTCCCCATCAAAGTAAACGAATGATCAAACCCCGCTACTTCGACGAACTCACGGTCGGCGAAAAGCGCACGGCCGGCCCCATCGAACTCACGGAAGCGGAAAGCATCGCCTTCGCCGAGCGTTACGATCCGCAGCCCATGCACACCGATCCGGTCGTCTCGGCGAACGGGCCATTTCACGGGATCATCGCCAGCGGTTGGCAGACTTGCGCTCTCGTAATGCGCCTGACCATTCAAGCGAAGCTGTTCGGGTCCACACTGGTCTTGGGACTTGGCGTCGACGAATTGCGCTGGCCCACGCCGGTTCGCCCCGGCGACAGCATTACCGCGCGAATACGAATCGTTTCCATCACGCCTTCGAAATCGAAACCGGATTTCGCCGTCGTGAAAGTGAAGACCACCGCGCGCAATCAACACGGCGACGTCGTGCTGTCGATGATCACGTCGGTCTGGGTTCCGAAAGCACCCAAAGAATGACGCCAAAAGACTGACGGTCAAGTAATCCTCCCAGCGTAGTGATACGCTCTTTCTGATGCGTTCACACCCAGCCGCTGTGTTGCTCGCCCTGGGCGTCCTCGGATTCGCCCAGGATGCCGCGCGACTCGCCGACGATCCCGCCGTGAAAGCTGCGCTCGACGCAGCCAGGCGCAATGAGCCGCACTTCATTGACGAACAGATTCGGATCTGCGAAATCCCCGCGCCGCCGTTCCACGAAGAGGTTCGCGGCAAGGAACTCGAGCGTCTGTTCCAACAAGCCGGTCTGGAGAACGTCCGCATCGATAAAGTCGGCAACGTCATCGGTGTACGTCCCGGCGCTTCCGCGCATCCGAATTTCGTGCTCGCAGCCCATCTCGATACGGTGTTCCCCGAAGGCACCGACGTCCACGTCAAACGCGAAGGATCGATTCTCAAAGGCGCCGGAATTGGTGACGATTGCCGAGGGCTGGTGGTCATGCTCGGCGTCATCCGCGCGCTGAAAGACGCCAACGTGAAGACGCAAGGCACCATCACCTTCGTCGCCGACGTGGGCGAAGAAGGCCTCGGCGATCTGCGCGGCACCAAGAATCTTTTCGACGACAGCCTGAAGGGCCAGATCGACAAATTCGTATCCATCGACGGCACGGGCCTCAGCGTGACCAACGTCGGCGTCGGCAGCTATCGCTATCGCGCCACCTTCAAAGGTCCCGGCGGCCACAGCTTCGGCGCGTTCGGCATGGCGAATCCGATTCAGGCGATGGGACGCGCGATCGCCAAGATTGACGCGTTCGAAGTCCCCACGACGCCGAAGACCACCTTCAACGTCGGCCGCGTCGGAGGTGGAACATCCGTGAATGCGATTCCGTTCGAATGCTGGATGGAAGTCGACATGCGCTCCGCCGATAAGGCTATCGCTTGAAGCGGTCAACACAAAATACAAGGCGGCGGTCTCCGAAGCGATCGAGGACGAGAATCGCCGCTGGAAGAATCGTGGGCCGATTTCGGTTTTGAACGAGCTCGTCGGGCTGCGTCCCGCCGGCAGCACGTCCGCCGATTCCGCAATCGTCATCACGGCGACCGCCGTGTCGAAGATGTTTGGATTCTCTGGACGTCTCGGCGAAGGCTCCACGGATTCGAATGTTCCCATGAATCGAAACATCCCCGCCATCACCATCGGCGGCGGCGGAATGGGCACGGGCGCCCATGGTTCCGACGAAACCTTCGATACCACCGACTCCTGGCGAGGGACACAGCGCGCGGTATTGCTCTCAATCGCACTAGCGCGCTAAGAGTGTCGTGGCGCGGGCCGCGTGGCCAGGCCCGTCACATCAAGACTTAGCTGACTTTGCGGGCTGCGTCGATGGGTGTTACCGTCGCCTGCGACGCGTGCGGTTCCAGCACCTTCGCCAAATCCTGCTTCGGCATGGCGCCGACGCGCTGCTCGACTACTTTGCCGCCCTTGAACAGCAACAACGTCGGGATGCCGCGCACCTGATAACGCATCGGCGTCGCCGGGTTCTCGTCGGTGTTCATCTTGCCGATCTTGATCTTGCCGGCGTACTCGGTTGCCAGGGCGTCGATGGTCGGCCCCATCGCCTTGCAAGGACCGCACCAGGGCGCCCAGAAGTCGACCAGAACCGGAACGTCTGATTTCAGGACCTCCTGTTCAAAAGCGGCGTCTGTAAAATTCAAGGTGTGTTCGCTTGCCATGGGTTTTTCTTTTGTGCTCCGTTACTTATGATGCTTGAAGGGGCTCCTAGGATGCAACCTGCGTATCCGCCCGCCCACCTCCGCGTACGTCACGCAGAGCCAGGACTTGCCGGCTGTGCCGCAGCGGATGATTGCCGATCATCAGCATCATCTCCATGCAGTTCGCTGGTCCCAGGACGGGGTGCTGGGCGATTCGCGTACGTGGATCGTGCTCGTAAGCCTCCATGAAAGCAAGACTCTGAGCGCGTTCGCGGTCGAACTGCGCGATTGCGTCCGCCAGCGTCGAAAACCGATTTTGGGGATGAGAAAGCTCAGGCGCCGAGACCTTTCGCGAAGGATCGGACGCGCGCTCCCGAATCAGATTCTCGCGACGAGGCGCAATCGTGACGTCGGGTAGTTCAGCCGCCGGGACCGCCTGGCGAATAAGCACCAGCAGGCGGGCTTCGACAAGGCCAATATGCTCAGCGATTTGCAGCACGGACCAACGTCCTTCGCCGGGCGCGGCAGCAGCCTCCTGGTCGGTCATCCCGCTCACGCTGTCGAGAAAGGCTTGGCGGCCATTGGTGAGAAGTTGCAGGATTTCCTGCTTGTCTTTCGTATCCATCACGAATGCGATGCTTGGCTGGGCGGATGGGATGCGGGAAAATTGAGGCCGCTCCCTTGTCACGCTTCTGAGAGACCCAACAGAACCGTGACCGGAGGGAGCGGCCTTAAACTCTGTTCTCGTGCAACGCGCTCCATCCTGTCGCGCCTCTTTGAGGAAGCCGCGTCAAGAGTTCCGCAATTTCGCGTAGAGCTCGCTGATACTTCGCGGCTGACGAGCCCCACGAGAAATCCTTCGCCATCCCGAGGCGCATCCGTTCGGTCCATCCGCTCCGCTCACGATATGCTGCTAGCGCCGCGCGTATCGACGCCAGCAGCGCTTCTGGCGAATAGCCGTGAAACTTGAATCCGGTCTCTTCGTCGACCGTGTCGTCCAGACCGCCGGTCGCGCGGACGATCGGCACGGTGCCGTAGCGCAAGCTGTACATCTGGCTCAATCCGCTGGGCTCATAGCGCGACGGCATCAGGAACATGTCGGCGCCCGCTTCGATGCGATGCGCCAGGCCATTGTCGTAGCCGATCCGCACGCCGAATTTGTCCGGCCGTCGCTGGGCGAAGCCGCGGAATGCGTCTCTCAATAGCCGCATTCGCCCGAGCCGAGCACCGCGAATGCGACATCTTCCTCCGCCACTTCCGCCGCGATCGTCCATAAAGATGTCCAAGCCCTTTTGCGACGCGAATCGGGAGACGATTCCGATCAACGGACGATTTTCCTGCGCCAGCCCCATCTTCCGGCCAGCAGCGCCTGCTTGCACGCGGCTTTTCCTGTCAAGATCGTCAGCCGAGTACGGAGCGGCGATATGCGGATCGTTGCGCGGGTCCCATTCGCGATAATCGACGCCGTTCAGAATCCCGGTCAGCTTGTACGCTCGCGATCGCAGCAATCCGTCGAATCCGAAGCCGTACTCGGGCGTCTGAATTTCCTTCGCATAGGTCGGGCTCACGGTCGTGACCGCGTCCGAGCACACGATCCCCGCCTTTAGCATGCTCACATCGCCGAAGAACTCCAGGCCCTCCATGTGAAACAGGGACCGGTCAAGTCCCAGGTCGTTCAGCGACGCCGGCGGGAAAATCCCCTGGTACCCGAGATTGTGAATCGTCAGGACGCTCTTCACGCCGAAAAATGTCGGATCGCCCGCCAGCGCGCAGCAGATACGGTGCGAGCAAGTCCGCCCTGCCAATCGTGAGCGTGAAAAATATCGGCCCTGAAAGATGTCGCGCGCGATTCCGAGCGCAGCCTGATTCAGCAATCCGAATCGAATGTGATTGTCGGCGTAGTCGTAGCCGGCTTCGCCGTACAGGCCAGCGCGGTCGATAGAGCGGCGGGCAATCGACAAAGTAATAGCGGACGCCACTTGGACGACATGCAGGTCAATCGCCACCGTAAAATCGATGCGGCCCAACCCACAACGGCATCGAATGCCAGACCCGCTCCGCGTCCGGAATCTGCGCCGTGCGATATCGCGGCAGCACCACGGCGACTTCCTCGCCGCGTTCGACCAGAGCCGCCGGCAGCGCGCCCAGCACGTCGCCAAGCCCGCCCGTCTTGGCGTAACGGCGAGCCTCCGACGTGACCATCAGAGATGCGCGGGCATAAGAGATGTTTCTGGACCTTGCCCATCGCGTTGCGCGGCAATTTTTCGACCGTCTCAAACCGGCGCGGAATCTTGAACGACGCGAGCTTCTCGCGGCATCGCGCTTCAATCGTCGCCATATCGATCGGCGTCGCTCATCACGATATACGCCACCGGAATTTCGCCGCGCACGCGATCCGCTTCGCCCACCACCGCCGCTTCGGCGATCTCGGGCTGCTCCGCCAGGAACTCTTCGATCTCGCGCGGATAAATATTGAAGCCGCCCGAAATAATCAGATCGCTCTTGCGGCCGGACAGCGTGTAATAGCCGTCCGCCGATCGCTCGCCGATATCGCCGGTCTTGAACCAGCCGTCCGAAAACGCCGCGCGCGTGGCATCATCGCGACGCCAATAGCCCGCGAATACGTTGGGGCCTTTCACCCACAGCTCGCCAGTCTCGCTTTGTTTCACGGAAACCCCCGGCAGCGGGAAGGCCCACTGTGCCCGCGCGCCGCTCCCCGATGTAGGGATTCGAAATGTTCATCAGCGTTTCAGTCATTCCGTAGCGTTCGAGAATGGTGTGACCGAACAGCGCGCGGAAATCTTCCAGCACTTGCGCGGCGAGCGGCGCCGATCCCGATACGAACAGGCGCATTTGCTTGCCGATTTCGCTGCGCGTCGGCTTGCGGCGTTTCGAGCAGGCGCACATACATGGTCGGCACGCCGAAGAACAGCGTCGGCTTGAAATCGAGAAATTGGGCGACAGCGGTTTGATGCTCGAAGCGTTCGAGCAGCCGCATCCGGCATCCCGACATCAGCCAGCAATGCAAGCCGTTGCCGAGCGCGTGGACGTGAAACAGCGGCAGCGCGAGCAGGAAGCGGTCCTGCTCGGTGATCTGCCAGCAGGCGAGCAGATTTACCGCGTTCGCCGCGAAATTGTTGTGGGTGAGGATCGCGCCTTTGGATGTGCCGGTGGTGCCGGATGTGTAGACCAGCGCGGCGGGCGTGTCGCCGTCAAAATCCGGATACGGATTCTCGGCGGACGTCAGTGAGGCGCGACCGTCAGAGAGCGCGCGTTCCCCGTCGCCTGCAAGTAACGGCCCCGAAGCAAGCAACTCGGGAAGTTCTTTCTCGGTGACCAGCAGCTTCGGCTCGGCGTCGCTCAGGATATGCGCCATCTCGCGATCGCGATACAGAATATTGATCGGCACGAAAATCGCGCCGAGCTTCATGCACGCGAGAAACAGATCGATCAGCTCGATACGATTCGAGAGATACACGCAAACACGGTCGCCTTGCGCGATCCCGCGGTCTCTCAACGCGCGAGCCATGCGATTACTGCGCGCATCGATCTCGCCGAACGTATACTCGGCGCCTTGCCATTCCAGTGCGACGCGATCACGGCGTCCGATGAGTGAGAGATCGAATAGTTGGCGGAGATTCACTTTCTTAGTTTGGCTGATTCCCTGTCGACGGGGGTAAACTGAAGTTGTGCCCGACACAGACATTCAGATCGTGTCTAATGAGTCCGGGGAACCGACCGCTGTAATCGTTCCCATCGAGCTTTGGCGGGAAATTGCGTCAGAGCGAGAGACGGCGTATCTCCTCAAATCAGAGACGATGAAACAACGTCTGTTGGCGGCATCACAACGCGCGGAAGGTCTGTCTTTCGATGCGGTCATAGAAAAGCTCGGAATGTGAGAAGCCTGGAGTTTGATTCCTCGGCATTCGAGGACTTGGCTTGGTGGATTGAGCAAGACCGGGCTCAGGCGCTCCGAATTGTAAGGCTTATCCGTGAGGTCCAGCGCGAGCCGTTTTCGGGCCTCGGCAAGCCAGAGCCACTAAAGCACGCGCTCTCGGGATGCTGGTCAAGGCGGATCAACCAAGAACACCGATTGGTCTACCAGGTCCTACCCGATAAGATCCGAATTCTTGCTTGCCGGTACCACTATTAAAAACAGAACCTGCATCGCCTTGCACTGATTCCGTGAACTCGAAGCGCCGGAAAATCTTCCGTTGCATGGAATGGGGCAATTTCAGCGCGGCATAACGCCGGACTATCGGAAGCGGGAATTGCTTGCTATACGTCTCCCCGCCGTACTGGTTTTCGGAGCCCGCGCGACTAGTCGTCAGACTAAAGCGGTCTTCTTACCTAGCTGGCTCTGAGCTGCGTTCCGCGATCGCGAGAATGAGTTGCCGCACATCGTCATAGCTTGGCCTTCCGTCGAAGAATCGAATTAGGGCGTGCTCCGGCCCGAAGGCATCGAGGGAAAACCGGCGCTCGCCCTTGGCCGCCAAGTCGGGATGAATTTCCCTGAAGTACACCTGGTCAGGGTCGTCGCTGTTCAGCTCGATGCGCAGGACCATTTTGCCGAACGCATCAAGAATCTCCGAGTAAAGATGAGTATTGTGAGGGCCCCAGGGCCGCAGAGAATATAGGATCCCGACAGTCCCGCCGCCCTTCGTGCTATGCTTCTCGATCTCGAAGACGTCGAGCTTCCCGGCGGGCGATTTTGGGGCCCTCCCGTGAAGTGCCGCCAGGGCGCTGATCTCAGAATCCCGCTCTGAAGACCGACCGTCCTCCGCGTAGGCCCGAGCAAGAAGGGTTCTCGCCAGGCAGTCGGAGTCATCGCGTACCTCGATCGGCTTCAGAAGCGATATCGCATAGGCCCGTTCTCCCGCTCCGATGGCCGCCTCCGCCGCCCTTTCTGCGAGTGCGGTCTGTGTCAGAGTGTTTTGTTGGACCTGAGCCATGAGGACCCGCAGTTCTCCAAGCGCCTCCGCGTAGCGGCCGGCGATAAACATGTCCTGCGACTTCAGGAACGCATTCTTCTGGCTCTTACTCAATCGTGCTAAGGAGCCGTCAGGTGGATCACAACGGGTCGTGAGCTTTTGTCCGGCGACGGTTACTTGGGCGGCCAGGGAACCTGCCGACAGTACTGTTACCAGAAACAGTTTCAAGCGAGATTGCAACTCGCTTCCTCTTCTGGTTGAGAGGGGTTTGACAATCCAATTCGTAGAGCGTTTCTCTCTCACAGACGTTTGCAGTCATCATAGCGCGATGCGTGACGAGAGGCATCACAAAAAAGTTGCTCCAAAGCCGAGCGTCACTGGATCACTCGCGACAAACGTCGCAGCGTAGATCGATCTGCCCTAGTACTTTTACTCGACGATAAAGCTATGTTATCCGCTGTCATCTAGCTAAGGTTGCCTTGCTGCACCGCCCGCTCGACCATCGCAGAAACCCGCTGATCGCTCAGGCCGGCAGTCAGTCACACCTCGGGGGCATCCTGACAAGCTGCGAAAGCAAGCGGGCGTTTTAGGAGATGAGGGCGGCGTAAGTCTTGTGGTCGCCAATCCAGAACCACAGGTATCCATCCAGCCGCTTCATAGCAAGTGCGCGATGGTTCAACGTGACACGTGCGGACCAGATTTCCTGCCCCTGACGCTCTCCCAGTTTCTTGAATTGCAACGAACGATGCTGGGGGTTGGTTTTCAGCAGAGCAAATTGTTTGTCTGCCCGACCACGTATGTGCTGGGGGAGCGCCCCGTATGCGTGCCAGAACCCTGCGTTGGCGCGGTGCTGCATCCAGCCCTAAAGCGGCTGCACTCGACCATTCTTTTCGTCGTCCAGAGCTCGCTGAATGGCGCTGTCAAGACGGCCCGCCGCGAGATCGGACTGGATTCGGGTATCGATCGGATGCGGTTGCTGATCAAGCCACACGCACAACTCCTCCAACTCCTGCGGCGCGAGTGAACCGATTGCGCGCTCGATTTCTTCGACCGTGTTTAAACGCATTTATCTCTCCATTATTCTAGCGCTAACGCTGCGCCACGCCCGGTCATCGCTGCGATTTCGTCGTCGCTATAACCCGCAGTTCTCAGCACTTCGCGAGTATCCTGCCCGATCTCGGGAGCCATTCGCGGCTTGCTCTTCACCATGCCCTCGACATTGATCGGATTCTGCACGGTCTTCAATCCCGGTTCGATCTCCGCGAAAACCCCGTTCTGGGACATCTGCGGATCGGCCGCTACCTCGTTTGGCGAGGGTACGGGTCCCCACACCAAATCGTGTTGCTTGAACACGCGCGTCCAATACGGCAAGTCGTGTTTCGCGATTGCCTCGTCGATCAGTGCGATCAACTCTACGTTGTGCGTGCGACGCGCTTGCGAAGAGTTGAAGCGTTCGTCATGCAACAGGAGCGGCCACTCGAGCGCGGCACACAAATTCGGCCAGTCTCGCACCGGTTCCAGCAGACAGAAGAACAGGCGTTTCCCATCGGAGGCCACATAATGATTCACGAACGGATTGATCGCCTGCTTGCGCGTCCACTTCGGCAGAAACTGCGCGCCGCAGAGCGCCGCCTGGATCGAACATGCATGCGACCACGCGCCGCTCGCCATGAGTGACGTCGAGACTTTGGTCCCGCGCCCCGTAATCTGCCGCTGATACAGCCCGATCATGATCGACGCGAACAGCGTCATCGACGTCGGATGATCGCCGAATCCCGCGGGCGATTGCACCGGCTCCGCATCGCCGTTATGCATCGACGACATCAGTCCGCTGCGTGCCCAATAGGCCGTCGCGTCGTAGCCGGGCTTTTCCGCGTCGTCGCCTTGTTCGCCATAGCCGGTGACCGATGCGTAGATCAAGCGCGGATTCAACGCCGCCAGATCGTTGTATTCCAGACCGAACTTCCGCTGCAATTGCGGCTGATAGTTGGTGATGAAGATGTCGGCGGATTTGATCAGCTTCAGCAATGCGCCCCGAGCCTCGGCGTCGTTCAAATCGAGCGCGACGCTCTTCTTATTACGCGCATCCAGAATCCACGTGTAATTGACGTCGCTCAGCGGCATGCCCGCGACCTGCGGAAGGTAGCGATAAGGATCGCCATACGGCGGCCGTTCGATCTTGATTACGTCGGCTCCAAAGTCCGAGAGAATCGTCGCCGCGGCGGGGCCCGCGATGTAGGTTCCGCAATCGATTACGCGCAACCCGGAGAGTACCGATGGTTCCTGCATGCTCGGGCATCACACCACAGCGATCGAGGCGAAGTCAATTTGTGGGGCAGGCGGTTGCGCCTGCCGAATGGTCTGGTGATCGAATGCCGGCAGGCGGAACCGCCTGCCCCACTCAAAAGGGCATGCGCCAGTCGACGCCAATTACGAAAGCGCGCCCCGGCATCGCGACCCCCTCGATCTCCTGGTACTGCGTCGACGTGATATTGGTGAGCTGCAAGAACGGCGACCAGGTTCCGTGAGAACTGTTGCGCCTGTTGGCGATGTAAAAATCCCATAGCCCGTAAGCATCGCGATCGAAGCGTTTGATCACGCCGATCCGGCTGCGCGCGATAAATCCCGCGGGCAGCACCGCATTCCATGAAATGGTGCCGTTCGCGGTCGGGTAATTGAAAACGTACTGCGATTGCAACCCGTTCAGCGCATCCTGCGCGCCGTGCAGCGCCGTCACGCGAAGTTCCACCCACTGCGTCTTCGCCGCGCGAACTTTGACGGACGCGTCGGCGCCGGTAAAATTCAACCGATCGAAATTCGTCGCCTGCCACAACGCGACCGGCGATGTGCGGATAAAGTCGATCCCGTTGCGTTCGCGAGTAACAAAAATACCGGCGCTCGCTTTCACACGCTCGCTCGCATTCCATTCGACGTCTGCGTCGTAACTCCATGCAGTCTCGGGCTTTAGATACGGATTTCCCAGATTCGCCGGGTCGGAATAATATAGGTCGGTGTAACTGGGCAATCGAAACGCGCGGCTTGCCGACGCACGAAACTTCAGTTTCGGCGAGATCCACGCCCCGAAGGCGGCCGTCGGATTGAATTGCCGTGCCCCGCCTTTGAACAGTTCTTCGCGTGCGCCCAGAGTGAAAGAATATCTGCTCAGCGCGCGCATATCGATTGCAGCGTACACTGCACCGTAGTTGCGTTGATGACTGCCAAGATTGGTGCTCTGAATTTCGTCGCGAAACGCCTCGCCGCCATAACTGACGGTCGTGTTCGCCTTGATTTTCTTGTGACGCCGCAGCGCCGCCTGATAACCTTCCTCGTAATGATGATTCGTGTAAACCGGTGGATCGTTTCGCAGCAGCACGAACAGATCCGTGTGGCGGCGGAACGCAAACGAGACGTCCGTATCTTTCCCCAGGGCTTGTTGGATCGACGCGAACCAGGTGCGCGTCCGCTCCCACGAATTGTAGGGGCCGTAGAACTGATTCGCTCCATACGGACGATCGTTATAGGCGAGCGTCACATTCGTCGCGCCCAGCGAAGTATTGAAGTGCGTGATGGATGCCAGCGACAGATTGCGATAATCGCGATCGTCCATGAACCCCGTCGAAAAATCGCGCGAGAAGAACAACTGCTCCGATGCCTGCTTCCCATTTTTTCCGAGGGCAATTGATAGCGATCCGCTTTCCTGGTTTGTGCCGAAGTTTCCGATCGCCGCGCGCAGATGCAACTCATTCCACTCCGGCGGCGCTGTGATCACATTCACGACTCCGCCCACCGCATCCGAGCCGTAAATGGCCGAGCCCGCGCCGCGCAGGATCTCCATACGGCTGATCGCGTCGGGCGGCAGCGGAATGTCGAGATCGAAATGCCCGGTCTGCGCATCATTCAGACGAACCCCGTCCAGTAGCACCAGCGTCTGTCCGAAGTTCCCACCGCGAATCGAAATATCGGTCTGGACGCCGTTGACGCCGCGCGATCGCACGTCGAGCGATGAATCCAGCCGCAGCAAATCGAACAGGGAGTTCGCGAGCAATTTCTGCACGGCGTCGAACGGGATCACGTTCACGGAGCGATCCACTTCGTCGAGCGTGACCGGCTCATAGACGCCGGTGACGACAACCATCTCCCGTTTCTCAGGAGGCGTCGGAGGGACGGTTTGATCTTGGGCGCACGCGATGGTTATCGCGGCCAGAGAGGAGAAAAAATCGCATAGGAAGGAGGACTCTCCATCCTATCAGTGGGAATCCAGCAGCGCGATGTTACGGGTGCTCCGGTCGCGCTACTCACGATCGTCGCGTTGTCAGAACCGCGACCGAAGGAAGCGGGCTTAGTGAACAGTTGTGGGAGGAGGAGTCGGAGTCCCGGACGTTGGAAAGATCGGCTGAAAATTCAAGCCGTTGTTCGAGCCGTTATTGTTTGAGTTGGCGCCGTTTTGACCGGGTTGCCCAGTCTGACCCGACTGTCCATTCAACCCGGTTTGCCCATTCTGACCCGGTAGCCCATTCTGACCCGGTAGCCCATTTTGCCCAGGAGCACCTTGCCCCAGCCCCGGCCGCCCCAGCGATTTCAGGTCGAAGATAAACTCCCACTCGTTGTACTTCTGCCGATCCTTATAGATCTTGATGCTCGGCGCCACGTACGTACTAGCGACCCCCGCGAGTCCGCCCGCGCCGATCCCATTCATGTTCCCGGTCTGCGCTTGCGGAGTGGTCAGGTTATTCATGATTTGCCCGACCGCGCCATTGGCCGAGCCCGCCGGTCCGGCATTGCCCGGCGCTCCCGCCGTCCCTTGTCCGCTCGGCTGTCCGTTCGACGGAAATCCGTAGACTCCGCCCGTTGCCAACACTCCGCCGGGAACGCCGCCGCTGGGGAGTTGCCCGCCCTGATTCTGGCCGCCTTGATTCTGGTTGTTCGTGGCGACTCCAGGTGGAAAGTTTTGTCCCGGTAAGCCAGGTTGAAATCCGCCCGGTAAAGTGCCCGATTGCTGTCCGGGATATTGCTGCTGGCCGGGTAATTGACCCGGAATTGGCGGCTGACCGGGAAACGATGGTTGACCACCCGGAAATGCCTGCCCCCCAGGGAATTGCTGTCCGGGAAATTGTTGGCCCGGAAATTGTTGACCCGGAAGCTGTCCAGGAAGGCCGGTCTGGCCCGGTAGCGGCACCGTCGTTGTCGGCGGCCAATAACGAGGATCGTTCGGATCGATATTTGGCGGCGCCATCCCGCCCGGAGGCACCAGAGTGTTGTCGCTCGGCCTTCGCGCCACTGCGGCGTTGACTGCGGGCGGATCACCCGGCGCTCCCGTTCCAGGCGTGGTCGTCGATCCCGCTCCGGTTCCGAACGCCGACAGCGGATTGCTGGCGTCGTGGCTGTTTCCAGTGGTCGCGCTGGGCGGCTTTCTGCACCACCGAATCCGTCAACTGGCCCGCGCCGTTCACGTGGATCAGACGCCATTCATCTTTGCCGGTCATCGGATCGATATAGCGGCGACGCAGGAATCGCTTATTATTAGTGTTCTCCAGATCCTCTAATTTCGTGGGATATTTCTTGAAAGCCGTGTAATAAAGCTGGATTCCGCGAACATATTCCTTGCCGCGATCCTGCAGCAACTGTTCTTTTTCGCGCTCGCTCTCGAACGCGACGCGCGGCATCTGCTGATACAGCATCAGCGCGACCGCGGCCGCCAGCAGGAACACGATCAGCAAGGCGAATCCGCGTTCGCCGTCTTTACGAACCACGGTCCTGCTGCGATGGCGATGTCATCCCGCGAATTCCTCCACCAGCGGCAGCGTCTGCTGATGTTTGTCCGTCGTGTCTTCCACTACTGCCGAGTTTACTCCGATCCGGATGATCTTGTAGCGATTCCGGATCACGTCGTTCTCGCCCGCGATTTGGATATCTTCGCCGTCCAGGAAGAACGCTTTCTTGACGCCGCCGGTGCGCGCGGGACTCGCGAATCCGTAGAACTTCAGTGGAATCGGCGTGGGTGGCGGAGGAGGCGGCGGGCCTGTGGGAGCAGGAGGCGCCACCGGAGCCGCCGGAACATTGCTGGCTACGAGCGCGCCCGGCTTGATTGTGACTGGATCCGGAGCCGGAGGCGCGGGAGCCGAGCCTTCCTTAAACACGCTGCGCACCCCGCCTTCCATCGCGAGATTATGCAGCTTCGCCAGCCGGTCCAAATGCAGCGTCGGATCGATGGTGCTCACATCGATGCCTTCTTTCGGTTTCAGCGTCGGCTTGAAATCTTCCGTAGCCCGTCCAGCGCCGCGCGACATTCCTCCCTGCGGCGTCCGCTTCATCGGCATGATAGACGGAGCTTCCTTGCGAACCGCCGGTGCATTCACCGCTGGAATTACAGCCGCGGTAGGATCCGCCGCGCGCGTCGAACTTGACGGCGTTGATGACGCCCCCGGCGTATCCGACGACGTCTTGCTTAGAAAATAGGCAATCGGAATCACAACGACCAGGCCGATCAGCCACATCTCCTTCTTCTGATCGGCGCCGAGATTCGTGGGGAGAAAACTCATTGCGCGCCGGCTCCGTCCTCGCGCACCAGCGTGTCCAGTTTCATGCTCACGCTCAACTTATCGCTGCCCTGCTGCGGCGCCGCGGTCAACGACTCGATGATCAGCAACCGCTGTGATTTGTCGATCTCATGCACGAATCGCATCAAATCCGGATAGGTGCCTTCGTAGGAGGCCGTGATACTCATCAGGCTCATCGAATCCGAGCCTTCGATCGGCTCCAGCGAATAGCCGTGTTCGCGCGGTTGAATCTTGGCTTGCGTCGCCGCCGCATCCAGTTCGCTCAACAAGGCTTCAAACGAAGTGCGGCTCGCCAGAAAATAATCGTCGACGAACTGATCGCCCTCCGCCTTGCCCCGTTCCACGGCCGCCGCGTGCTGCTTGGTCCGCTCCAGCAAAACTTTCTTCGATAAGATCTGCGATTGCAGCGACGTGAGCTGGCGATCCAGATCTTCGGCCGATCCGCCCGGCGGAAACAACACCAGTCCCGCCGCAATCAGATTCGCGGCCAGCAGCACGCCCAATATCGCGCGCACGATGAACTGCGGGTTGCGCCACTTCGCGACCGCTGATGGTGAGCTAAAGTTTCTGGGCATAGTTCACCGTGAAGCGGTATCGATACAGCGGTTCATTCTGCGCGGGCGGCTGCATGCTGCTTCCGAAGACCGTTCCAAATCGATCGGATTCCGCCAGCTTCTTCAGGAAGCCGATCACCGGGCCCGGCTCTTTCGATCCCACGATCAGATCCAGCACCACTTCGTTCTGCGACGTAATCTGCGGCAGGCGCACCGAAATCAGCCGCACGTTGTAGGGCATCACGCCTTCCAAGTCGGAGAAAATTCGGTTCCAACTGATCGCCTTTCGATCAATCAGCCCGTTCAACAGCAAGCTGCGCTGCAGGACTTCCGCGTTCGGCGGAAGCGCAGAAACGCATCCACTTTCGCTTGTTCGGACGTGATGTTGCGAAGATCGGCGCTCACTCGCGCCACCGATTCGCGCGCATCGTGCGCCCGATGCCGTTCGGAAACAATCAGAACCACCAGCAAGCTCAGCAAACCAGCCAACGCGACCGCGCACGCCGTGTAGGCGGCCATCATCGGCCGGTCGCGGCGGAACGGCTCGCTCGATAAATTGATCGGGATCCGCATCAGTCTTCCACCGATTCCAAATATCCCAGCAGCCCCGCATTGAATGGACCCGGCGCGCCGAAGCGGCTGCGCAGCGGCTCGACTTCGCAACGCAGATCGCGCTCACGACATCCTGCGGAATTCCACAAATGATCAGTCTGCGACACCGGCGAGCCCAGTTCATCCTCCACGTATGCGAACGTCGGATGCAGCACGCCCAGAATCTCTTCTTCGCTCGGCTTCTTCCAGCGCCACGCAGCGGAACAATTTGACGATGTTGCTCGCGATCACCGAGACGGTCAGCGCGCGACCGGAAAGTTTCGCCAGCACCGCGACGCCTTCGCCACGATACAGATTCAGCGCCGCCAATGCCGAAGTCGTGACGACGCCCGGCTGAAATCCAACGCTGCGAAACAGCGCCTCATAACGCGCGATCACTTCGATCGCGACGGTCACCGTGACCACGTCCACTTTCTTGCCTGGCGGCATGCGGCTGCACGAAATGGCTCACCGCCGCGGAATCGATATCGAACGGAATCGTTTTCTTCACGCGGAATCGCACCAGCGAATTCTGTTCTTCCAGCGATGACGGAAACGAATCGAAATCGAGCACGCTCACGCGCGCCGCAGTAGTCTGGCAGAATCACCGCGGCGGGCTTTCGCTTCTTGCCGGTCGCATTCCCCTGCGCCATACGGCCGATCATCGACGCGACCGCATCCGCACGCAGCAAATTATCTTCCACCGGCGAAACCAGCAAGGTGCCTGGCTCGAAGTCGTGAAAGCTGGTCTGCTTTCCGTTCGCGAACGCGATCCCCGCCTCCGACAATTCGAACAAGTGGGAAGGCGGCGGATCGCTCACCAAGCTCGCAATTTTGTTCCAAATAGACATTCCGATGTGGCGCACGCCTCAGCGTGCAGCGGTGAACTTCAGTTCGCCGGCGCTACCCTTCAATAAACGTCACCTTGTTGATCTCTTTCAGCGTCGTGATCCCCGTCCGCGCTTTCTCCAGTGCCGATTCGCGCAGGAACGTCATACCTTCTTCACGCGCCGCGCGCCGGATTTCCGACGCGGGCCGCTTGTTCAAAATCATTTCGCGAATGGTCTCGCTCAAATCCAGCAGTTCGTGAATCGCGCTACGGCCGCGGAACCCAGTACCGCCGCATTCGAAACATCCCGCGCCTTCATAAAACGTCACGCCCGACCATTCCTCGCGCTTCAACCCGCTTTCCGCGAAGTAATCGTCCGTGTAATCGACCGCCTTCTTGCAATGCGTACAGATCACGCGGACCAGCCGCTGCGCCAGGATGCAGTTCAGCGCCGAAACGAAGTTGTACGGCTCGACACCCATGTTCAGGAACCGGCCCAGCACGTCGAGCACGTTATTCGCGTGAACCGTCGTGAACACCAGGTGACCCGTGAGCGCGGCGTTGATCGCGATCTGCGCCGTCTCCTGATCGCGAATTTCGCCGACCATGATCTTGTCCGGATCGTGACGCAGAATCGAGCGCAAGCCCGCGCGCGAACGTCAGCCCTTTTTTCTCGTTCACCGGAATCTGCGTGATCCCCTTGATCTGATATTCCACCGGGTCTTCGATGGTGATGATCTTGTCTTCGTCGTTCTTGATTTCGCTCAAGCCCGCGTAGAGCGTCGTCGTTTTGCCCGATCCCGTCGGCCCGGTCACCAGCACCATGCCGTACGGCTCCTTGATGTAGCGCCGGAACTTGACCAGATCCTGATCCGCGAACCCGACCACATCCAGCGATAGTTTCGAAAACTTCTCGCTCATGGATTCTTTGTCGAGGACACGAAGCACGGCGTCTTCGCCATGAATCGTCGGCATGATCGATACGCGGAAATCGATCAGGCGATTCTTGTAGCGCACGCGGAAACGGCCGTCCTGCGGAACGCGGCGCTCGGCGATATCCAGTTCGCTCATCACCTTGATGCGCGAAATGATGGTCGAATGCCAGTCCTTCGAAATCGGCGGCATCGCGTAATGCAGCACGCCGTCGATGCGGTACTTGATGGCCACTTCCTGATCGCGCGTCTCGATGTGAATATCGCTGGCGCGCCGTTCCAGCGCGTTGAAGATGGTGGTGTCCACCAGCTTGATGACCGGCGCGATATCGGAATCGGACGAGCTCAGCTTGTCGATCGACAGCGTCTCGTCGGTGTTTTCCTCTTCGCCGACCACGTCCAGCGTGAAGCCCTCGGTCACCTCTTCCAGCACGCGCTGGGACTGCTCGGTCTTCTTGAGCAGATCCGAAATCTGCGACATCGTCGCGACCCGGACCTTCAATTTCTTGCCGAGCAGAACCGCCAGTTCGTCGATCAGATTCAGGTTCCGAGGATCCGCCAGCGCGATTTCAAGCGTCCCGTTCTGACCCTGAATCGGCACGAAATTGTAGCGGAACATCAGGTCGACCGGGATGGAATGGAACAGGTCGTGATCGATCTTGACCTCGCGCAGATCGACGAATTCGTGATAATACCGCTCGGCCACGGCCCGGGCGCGGGTCGCCTCGGTCAGGGGATCGACGGGAAGATGTCGCTCTGTCGTAGCCATATCAATAAGTTAGCGTTGAAGACACGCATAGCGCGGTCCTAAACAATAGACGAGAAAGGGAGGCCGAACGTGCAGGACTAGGGCTTGATTCGGTAGACGTAGCCGTCGTCGTATCCAGATGTCACCGATGGATTGCAATCCGATTCGCATTCCATTGACGGATGCAGCGTACGCCCGAATGTCTTCCGAAGTGCCTTCGATCAGAGGCCTCCGTTGCTCTCCAGCCGGATGGGTAAATCGACCGAGGAAGGATGTTCCGATTGGACAGTGACTCAATGAAGCGATATACGTATTCCTTTGCGCCCAACCTATCGATAAAGTGGAGTTGCGATGACCAACGTCCCATTTCATCCTCGTCATCTTGTAGAATCCACAGTGCGGCGGTGACGGGAAACTTCGCACGTCGAGAGCGCCAAGAATCGCTTCACCACAAGCGAGATCTGGGGTCTACCAGTGGCGTCTTAACCATGGCAAGTATCCATGCCTTTACGATCGTCGAGTGCGCTCGAGCAATCTCGGCTCGGCATCCGATGCGATGATCGTTGATAACGACTACTCCGCTTTCCAGTTTCCCACGATCTTCCAGTTTGGGCTGAGCTCTGGATATTGTTCTTAGCCGCCGCCGTCAGCGCCATTCTCAGACCCAGCAAGCTTACCAACTCCCTTAGCTCGTGCGTATAACTTGCGACGACGCGTTTCTCTTCGGGGAATCGTGCCGCTCGTGCCCTTCGCGATGCACGCCTTTAAGGCGCACTCCACTGCGTATCCAGCGAGATAATACGCCCCTTCAATTTGCAACAGGATTCTCGCCTCCTTAAGCGAGAACCTGTAGTTGCTGAAGATCTTTCAGCTTACGAACAGTGGCCAGGCTATCTGAATAGCTCCCTGCGCTTCATATGAAATCATCAGGCTAATCGACAACAGTTCGCGGATTGCTTACTTGATCGTGTCGGCCAGCGAGAAGATCGGCAAGTACAACGAAACCAACACGAAAGCCACGAAAATGCCCATGAAAATCATGATGGCAGGCTCGATCAGGCTCAATGCCGCCGTGGTGCGGGTCGCCACGTCGTCCTCGTAAAACTCCGCCACGCTGCCGAGCATTGCCGGCAACGCGCCCGTCGATTCGCCGACTTCGATCATGTCGATCGACAGCCCCGGGAAGATCTTCGTGACGCGCAGCGCCGACGACAGCGATTGGCCTTCGCGCACCAGCTTTACCGCCTTGTTGCAGCACCTTCTTCAGCACCTGCGTTCCGAGCGAATCCGCCGCCGTGTCAAGGGCTTGCATCAGCGGAATGCCGCCGATCAGCAGCGTCCCAGCACGCGCGAAAATTGCGCCACCTGATACTTCAGCCATACCTCGCCAGCGATCGGCATCTTCAGCAGGACGCGGTCCACCACTTCGCTGCCGCTCGGGGTTCGCATCCACCAGCGAAACACGAAAACGCTCGCGACCAGCGCCCCGAACCCCAGGAAAACGTAGTTTCGCGCGGTGGTGCCCACCGCGATCAGGATCTGCGTCGGCAGCGGAAGCTGCGCCTTCATGCTGGAATACAATTGCGCGAAATTCGGGACCACGTAAGTCACCAGAAACACGATGATGATCGACACCAACGAGATCAGCACCGCCGGATACATCAACGAAACCAGCAGCTTCTTGCGCACCGAAAGCGACAGTTTCTGATAGGTGATGAAACGTTCGATCACTTCCGCCAATGATCCGCTGCGCTCGCCTGCCAGCACCGTAGTGACGTAAATCGCCGGGAAAACGCCCTGCCTCGCGAACGCGTCCGACAGCAGCGCGCCGCTTTTCACTTCCTCGCGGACGCCTTTGATGTAGACCGACAGCTTGGGATCGGTGAGGCGTTCGGCCAATAGATCCAATGATTTAAGAATCGGCAGGCCGGCGCGGACCAGCGTGACGAACTGCTGATTGAAGATCAGAAATTTCTCGAGATTGATCTTCTTGCGCCGCGTGGGCGACCGCACCAGGCCGCTCATTTCCGAGCGCGGCTTGACCGAATACACCAGGAAGCCCTGTTCGGTGTAGCGATCGCGAATTTCGCGTTCCGAGCCCGCTTCGGCGATCTGCTGGTGGATCTCGCCGCGCGCGTCCGCGTATTTCAGTGTCCATTCGGCCATGGGTCTACGAAGGTGTGACGATCCTGTCCTCTATCTCGTGCAAATCAATCGATGTTAAAAGCCCGCTAGGTCCGCATGCGCGCAAGGAAATACAATCCTGCGAGCGAAAAGATCACATCCGGCGACCATGCGGCAATCTTCGGGGGCAATTGATTCAGCGTCCCCACCTGCTCGAAAAGCTGCCCGATCGACCAATAGGCGATCGCGATTCCCAGGCTGAGCCCCACTCCCGCCATTGCGCCACGATTGCCCGTCAGGAAAGCGAACGGAATCGAAACCATCGCCATGATCAGCGCGAACAGCGGCACCGAAAACTTCTTTTGCAGTTGGACTTGCAGTCCGATCGTATCGAAACCGCTGCGCTGCAGCTCGCCGATGTAGTGCTGCAGCTCCTGAAAATTCATCTGCCGCGACTGCTTCACTTCGTGCACGAAATAATCCGGCGTTTCTTCGAGTTCCGCGAACGTACGCGTGCTGCCCGTGAAGTTATCGAACTTCGTGAGCCCGCACGACGCGCAATTCGACGTCGATGTCCCAGCTTCGCCCGTTCTCGAATACCCAGGCATTCAGCGGCGGCTCCCAGCGGGCCCGCTCGGCCGAGATGTGGCGTTTCAACCGGTAATTGACCGAATCGATCTCGTAGACGTTGACGCCCAGCATGGTGTACTCCTTCGGATCGAAATACTTGTAGTTATACACCCGGTCCTGCTCGCGAACGTACAACCATTTCCGATCCGCATGCAGATACGTTTGCGGTGCTTTCCCTTTGATCTGCATTGCGCAGCGCGTCTTGCCTTCGGTCCCATTCCGGCACCCATTTGTGATCGAAGTAGAACAGGCCGACGCTCAGAAACAAGCCGGCCACCAGCACCGGGACGCTCAAGCGGTAAACGCTGATTCCGCAAGCTTTGAACGCCGTTACTTCGTTATGTTTCGTGAGCACGCCGAAGCAGACGAGCACGGCGGCGAGCACCGCCAGCGGCGTCATTTCGTAAATCAGCCGGGGCGTCAGGAACAGGTGGTAGCTGGGAGCCAGCGCGCCTGTGTGATTCTTGATGATGTCGCTGAGCAGTGTGAAGAACGTGAAAACGTGGAAAATCAGCACAAAACTCACCAGCATCAGCAGGAAATAGAACAGAAAACTGGTGAGGACATAGGTGTCGACCATTTCCGGCAGCAGCGGAAATCGCGAGACCCAGACGCGCGGTCCGAAGCCATCCATCTTGCGGCCGGTGCGCTCCTGCCGCTTCGGCCGAAGCGTCCTGAAGAAGCCGATCATCGCGCCTATGACATCGCGATCGCCCGGCGATTCCAAACCCGCGATCATGACCACGGCGAAGATCGCGAACACAGACGTTCGGCAGCCATACCGCGACTTCCGGACGCAGCGTGCCCTGCTGCGCCAGGCTGATGCAACTGATCAGGCCGGTGTAATAGATCAACGCGATCGCGACAGTCAGCACCACCGCGCCCGATTTCCCCGCGCGCCGTGAGGTGATCCCCAGCGGCACCGCCGCCAGCGACAGCAGGATGCACGCCGAGCGGTAGCGCAAGCCTGCGATGCAGCTCGATCCGCTCGTCGAGCCTTTGCCTCCGGTCGTCGGACGGATCGCGGTAGGTCTGACGGTAAAGCGGCAGCGTGTCCACCTCCGTCGACGGATGCGAGTTCTTCTCTTCCTTCGGCTTCTGCGCGTCCAGCATCTGTCCCCCGCTGGGCGCGCCCGAAATTTGATACTGGCTGTCCTTATCCGGCTCATAGGTGTTCCCGTTGTGCAGATCCAATTGCACGCGATTGTGAGCCGCGTCAGGAGTACGCGATGCCGTCTGCTGCCAGCACGATCCGCGGAGTATCGCCGCGCTCGGCCGCGCCGGGTTTTCGCTCGCTGGGCGGCGTCACGTCCGCCATGAATATCCGTTTCAGTCGCCCGCTGGTGGTGCTGATGTCGTTGACGTAGAGAATCGTATTCGGAAACTGCTCTTCGAAAACACGCGGCTCAAGCTCGGCGGTAAGCTGTCCGGCCAGCACGCGATTTTCGACGCGAATGAATTCGCGCTGCGACCACGGCGTCAGCCACAGGGTGGCAGAGGCTGCCACCAGCATTCCGAATACACCGAAAGCGAAAATCGCCGGGACCACGCGCCGGCCCGGGACGCCGGCGGCGCGCAACGCCGTGATCTCGCCGTCGCTCGACATGCGGCTCAAGGTGAGAAGAGTGCCCACCAGTACCGCCAGCGGAATGGTCCACGGCAGAGCTTGCGGAAGCACCAGTGCGAACAGATAGGCGATGGATCGCGGGCGACCCGGAGTTGCGCACCAGTAACCCGAACAGCCGCTTGGAGTCGATCAGGAAAATGACGAAGGTGAACAGAACCGCGCCAATCAGCGTGGCCGTGAAGATCTCACGGAGGATCATTCGGCTGAGTAGTCGCATGATTTTTACAGCGCGAACACCGGGAAAAACGTGTCGGCACGCCACGTGCGTCCGTAACGGACGCAAACTACGCGACTGCGTGCGCCAGGCGCTGCGCCATGCAATCTCATCGAAATCCTAAAAGCTGCCGGTCGTAGGCGGCGGCACGATGGGAGGCTTCGACAACTGCTCCTGCGGCATCTCGAATTCGATTTCATCGAACAACAGTCCGGGCGCGACCACCGAAGTCGGCGCCAGATAACCGCCCGATCCCAACAGCGCCAGCGGCGCTCCGTTGTTCACGTATTCGAACAACTCCGTTTCCTGCGATGCGGCCAGCACGTCGCGCAGAGTGCGGGTGGAGACGCCGCGGAAGCGCAATCCGCGAACGAGTTCCTCGCGGCCATCGGGATACACGCGATACACCAGCAGCGGCGGGCTCAACGGGCGAGCGCTCCCGCCCGCCTGCGCGCCACCCGCCATCAAAGATCGCAATTCGCCGACTCCCGCCGAAAACGGAAAATCCAATTTACGCACCAGCATCCCGTAAGGCTTGCCGCGCTCCTTGCACATGTCGATCAATTTCTTCTTCAGATCCGCCATCGGCGTCGACTGGCCGGTCTTCACGAACAGATTGCTGATGGCCGCGCTGCGCGCTCCGTACTGCCCAGCTAACCGCGCATGGCCGTTCGACGTCGCGAACCCTTTGATCGGCGTGACGCGTCGTCAGAAAGCTTTTGAGGACGCCCTTCTCCACCACCGACACCGATTTGGCGGGCACGCCTTCGAAATCGAAAGCGTAATAGCCTGCCAGCGGCTTGCCGTTCCACGCCGCCTGAGTCGGATCGTCCGTGATATCGAACCAGTCCGGCAGGATTCGCGATCCGATTTTGGATTCCAATTCGCTCGGCGTGTAGTTGACTGCGCGTCCGGGCTCCGCCAGAGGCTTCTTGCGCGATCACCACATTCGATCCCGACCAGTTGCGCCAGCAATTGCGCCGACGCCTGCGGCTCAAACAGCACGGGTCCTGAAAACGTCTCGCCCGCGGGAGCCTTCGACAAAGCCCGAACGTTCTCGGCGACCGCGGTAAGCTTCGCGCGAATCTCGGCTTCGGACGACATCTTATCCACTTCGAGCGCCGTGAAGACCGCCGCGTCCCGCACCATCATTCCGTCTGGCGCCTGCCCATCGGCGCGCGCCGTGAGGAACGCGACGTCGTCCTGGTAGCGCAGGGTCGTGCCCTCCGAATTCATCAGGTAGGTGGCGCCTTCGATCGCCTCGAAATCCACGCCCGACGTCAAAACTTCGGGATAGGCGTTGAAAATTCCCGACAGCTTCACGATTCGCGTGGCCCATGCGGCCTCATCCACTCTTCTTACGAGTCACCTTTTCGATATGCTTCACGGGCGCGGCCTGCGAATAGTCCGCGATCTTTTCCGCCGGCGCGTTGGCGTTGTTCAGCGCGGCGCGTTTGCGCGACATGGATTCGAGCGCGGTCTTATATACGCGATCCGTCGCCAGCCAAAAACTTTCGCGCAGATTCGCGTAGTTATCGTCCAGCGGCCACGTGCCATCGAATCGCGAGCCGTTGGAAAGACCGCTATAGATGTGCCCCGTGTTGTCGAAATCGTAGCTGCCCACGCGCACTTCAACGATCGGCGAGCGCGAGTGATTGTGGCTGGTCCCGAGCGTGGCGCCCATCGATGCAGCGACGTGAAATGTATCGCCATCGCTTAGTTCGTAGCTGAAATAATACGGCACATCGTCGCCGCCGCCGACCACGCGAAGCTGGCGCGAGCGGTCTAGTTCGTCGCGCATCGCCTTAAGAATTGCATCGTCGTCGCCGGAGGTCTGCGGGATCGCAATGGCGGCGGATACGGCGAGTGCGATTGCGATTGTCACGGGCAAGCGGAACCGCCTGCCCCACGTGCGCATGGAGGGGATCATTGATTTCCTCCCTCGGTCGCGGGGCGGCCGAGATATGGCGGCCGGTCCTGCGAACGTTCCTTGCGCTGGATCTCGATTTCGGAAACCAGAATCGCGGGCGCGACCGCCGACACCGGCACGTCGCCCGATTCCGCTCCGCAGACGCCGTTGAAAACCTCGGATGCGATCCGAAGTCGCCATGATTTTCGCGAAGCTCGCCAGCGGCGTGCCCACGATATCGACTCCGCGAATCAATTCATCCGGCCGGCCGTCGGCATACACGCGATAAACCACCAGCGGAATCACGGTGAACGCCTGCAATCCGCGCCGCTGCGTGGTGGTGTATCCGCCGGTCACCTGGTCGAAAAACAAACCGTAGGGCTTGCCCTGGCGCTTCACTTCGGCGATCAACATATTGCGCAGCTCGGCGTCGCTCACCTTCTTCGAAGATTCGACGAACAGGTTCGACTGCCGCGAGACCACTTCATTCCCTGGCGATCGGCGACCGTGTCCGTTCGAGTGCGGAAAACCGTCGATAGGAGAGCGCGACATCAGGAACTCCTTCAGGATTCCGTTCTCTACCGCGACCACCTTGCGCGCCTTGACGCCTTCATCGTCGTAGGAGTACGTGCCGTTGAGCGCGATGCCCTCGTAATCATGACGCGTGGGATCGAAAATCACGGAAAGGAATTCCGGCAGAACCGGCTTGCCGACGCTTTTGGTGAACGTCTGGCCTTCGGCTTCGTCCTTCTGGCGATGCCCTTCCACGCGATGTCCGAAGATCTCGTGAAAGAAAACGCCCGTGGCGCGGCCGGAAAGAATTGCCGGACCAACGAACGGATCGGACGGCGGCGCCTTCAGAAGATTGGTGAGATTCGCTCCCGCCTTTTCGACCGCTGCCAGAATCTGCGCGTCTTTGGGAAGCTTCGACGGATCGTCGGCTTCGAATGTTTCCATCGTCGACAGATCCATGCCGTCGGCAGCTTTGCCGCGCGCCGTAACGAACAGCCGGGCATATAGGCGGCCATGTTCGAGGCGCGTGCCGTCCGTGGTGACCTCCGTCAGCGACGTTCGCTGCGCTTCCATCGACACGCTGGAATTGAGCGCGCCGGGATATTTCTTGAATTCCGCGGAAAGCTTCTTGAGGCGCTTCGCCCAATCCGCCGCATCGAACTTGTATTTCGGCGCGACAGTGAACGAAACCTGCGGGTCTTCCTTCGAAAAATCGTCCGACGTATCGCTGGCCTGCGCGCGCAATTTTTCATCGGTCTTCAAACGAATCAGGCGATTCGAAACCGCGCGATACACGCGGTCGGTAGCCAGCCACAAGGTTTGTTTGATCGATGCAGGGCTGTCTTCGAGCGCCACCGAGGTCGCGGATGTGAATCGCGGCCGGTCGCCGCCAACGCGCCTGTAGTTGTCGAATTGCGGCGTGCCGGCGCGGATGGTGACATCGAGGACGCGCTGTCGGACGTGATTCTGCGCGTCGAGCGATCCTTCGCTGGCGATCAGGATGTCGGCCTCGTTCTCGGTGACCGAATAATCCATGAAATACGCCGGCGGGTCGCCCTTTTGTTTCAGGACGGAGAAGTTCCGATCGAGCTCGTCGGTGAGAATTTTGACCAGCGGCGACTGCGCCCAGGCGCTGGTGCAAGCGATCGCGAGAAAACAGATTGTACGCACGTGCTTTCAGCATACCGCAGGGGCGCGTGTTACCTTGAAATCGACGTGCTCAGGCTCTATACCGCCTTCCTCATCTCCCTCCTGTTGTTAAATCTGAATGCCCAAACGCCCGCACCCGCGCAGGTCGCGAGAATCCATATCGACGTGCTGGAAGGCGAAGGCCAGATCGTCAATATCAAATCGCAAGTCCATGCGGCGCCGGTGGTGCAGGTGGTGGACGATAACAATCAGCCGTTACGCGGCGCGCTGGTGGTCTTCTTCCTGCCGTCGCAAGGTCCGGGAGGCACGTTTCCGAACGGGTCGCGAAATTTGACGGTCTCGACCGATCGCGATGGCAAGGCAGCCGCGGCGGGCATTGTTCCCAATAATCAGACCGGCCAATTCGAGATTCGCGCCAGCGCGTCGTATCAAGGCCAGACGGCGAACGCGACCATTTCGCAGACAAATGTTTCGGGCATTTCCACATCGGGCGGGGGCGGAGGATTGTCGAAGAAGGGACTGATCATCATAGTGATCGCGGCGGGCGCGGTCGTCGGCGGAATATTTGCGGCGAAGGGTGGCGGATCGAGTTCTTCTTCGTCAGGATCACCGGGGATCGTGATCGTGCCGGGCTCGCCGACCGTGGGAGCGCCGAAATGAGAGCGGCTGTCTTCCTTATATGTTCCGCCGCGTTCGCCCAGGTCACTGCGCCTCGATTGGGATTTGTTCCGGAAGGTCCGCGAATTCGTGTGATGAACGGGATCCCCGCGGCGGGTTCGGTTGGGGATTATCTGGATGTCGGCCGCGAGCTTGCGCGGATCGCGGTGTCGCCGAAGCAGGATTACATTCTCGCGACCGCGGCGGACACGGGCGAGGTGTTGCTGATTGTGCCAGATCGCGCGCCGGTGCCTCTGGCTGGGGCAAATTCTAGTCCGCTGATCATTGAAATGAGCCCCAGTGGTTCGGCGGCGGCACTTGTGTACAGTGAGGGTCGCATCCAGATTGTCTCCGGGCTACCTGCGTCGCCTTCTATTCGTCAGATCGATGTGAGTTTCCTGAAAGGCTCGTTCGACACAGTCGCGCTCAGCGACGACGGCAACTGGTTGGCTCTCGACAATGACTTGTTCGCGCGCGATGGCTCCATGAGCATGATCCCGCTGGATGGGCCTGGGCCCGTCGCGGTCGCCTTCATGCGGAATCGGTCCACGCTGGCCGTAGTGAATTCGGCTCGCATCGCGATTGTCACGGACGGCGAGATTTCATCGACCTTCGCACGCGAAACCAACGAACCGCTGATGGCAGCCGCGATCACGGCCGACAATCGGCGCCTGGTATTGGCGGGATACGCTGGGGAAATTGCAACGGTTGCCTTGGACACGATGACGCAATCCGTCGTCGATTGCGGCTGCCTCACTGCCGGACTCTACGGACTCGACGGATCTGTTTTTCGCCTCACGAATTCGGGCATCGGCGGCGTGAAGGTTTTCGATGCCAAGAGCAACCGCATTCTCTTTGTTCCCGGTACGTTTGGTCAAAGCATCAATATTGTTGGCCACATACCCTCACGACGCACCAATCCGCTCGCCACACCCCCACTCCCCGCGGTCACCATCGGAGGCTTGCCCGCCAGTTCCGGCCCGGCCCAGCAACCCTTGATGACGATCTCTCTTGCGAGCCCGTATTCGCTCGATGTCACCGGTACCGCTACGCTCACCTTCGCATCGTCCGTGGGTGGCGACGATCAGACGATTCAGTTCGGAACCGGCGGCCGCACGGTCAATTTCACGATTCCCGCGGGCACTACGCAAGCGAATTTTTCCGGCAAAGCAAACGTCGCCGTCCTAACCGGAACCGTCGCGGGAGCGATCACGATCAAGCTAAGCCTGAGCGCATCGGGTACGGATGTCACGCCCACGCCGCAGCCCACCGCGACGATCGCGCTCGTCACCACGGTCCCGTTCATTCAGAGCGTGCAGCTTCAGCAGTCGACCGGCGGGTTCACCGTCGTCATCACAGGATTTTCGACAACGCGCGACATGGTCAGCGGCCTGTTCCACTTCGCGCCATCGACCAACGCAACGCTCGCGGCCTCGGACGTGACAGTTCAATTGGGCGGCGCGTTTACGACTTGGTATTCGAATACGGCTTCGAATGCAGTTGGCAGCCAATTTCTGCTGACGGTGCCATTCACCACGCAGAACGGTCCCCCGGGCGACATCGTCGCAGTCACGGCGACGCTGACAAATTCGAAGGGCCCGTCGAATCCGGTTGTCAATCAATGACGGACGGCATGGCTCCAGCTTTCGGAGCCATCCAACGCAGCAGCGGGCAAGTGGAGCGCTCTCCTGGCTTTCCGTGATGCGCGACCCGTAAGGGCGCGCGCAAGAAAGGAAACAATTCCTGGCGCCTAGGTCTTCTTCTTAACCAACATCTCCGAAGCCGAGCTTCGCACGATCGCCAACACCAAAGTAGCCGGCGCGCACCGGGTAAAGTGCAATCCGTCGACAAACAACGAAGCCACCGTCATGATGGAGGACAGACCCAATATCGCCGTGATGACGAACATCATACCCCTGCCGGTACGATCCGTTTTGGTGTCCTGCTCAAGCGCCGACCCGCAACTGATGCAGACCAGTTCCGTCTTCGTCATAGTAGCGTGGCACTCGCGGCAGCGGTTCATAGTAGTCTCTTCGGCCTGATTGATTCTAACTTTCAAGTCTGTACGAAACCATCCGCAATTCACCTTATAGTGCCGTCCGGCGCCTTCAAGCACCACCCGTCAGGGTGGGGGTGTCGTTGGGGCGGGAGTCTCTTGTATAACTACTGTTTAACTACACAGCCGCGATCTCACCAGAGATCCGCTCCGCCGTGAGCGGCGCCAGCAGAATCCCATTGCGAAAGTGCCCATAAGCCAGCCAAACATTTGTGTCTTCCACCCGCCCAATGTGCGGCGTCTCCGAATACGGCCGGAACCCGATCCAACATTTCGAAGGCTGCGCGTTTTCGAGCGCCGGCCACAGCCGAGCAGCGCTTCGATGAATTTCTCCGCAAATCCCCGAGTCGATCGTGCGATCGAATCCAACGTCTTCTTCCGTGGATCCCGCGATAGTAAATCCGTTCGAGCGTTGCAGCACATACGAGTGTCCGTGCCGCAGCATGGGTCCCAGCGTACCCGGCTCCAGATCGAATCCGATCAGATGGCCTTTGATTGGCTTCACTCGGGAAGATCCATTAGGCGTCGCATGCTGCGTAATTTCGATCTTGTTTCGACCACGCGCCCGCCGCAATCACGAGCGCGTCAAAATCAGTGCGTTTTTGCAACCGATATGCAACGCTTTTCGATGATTTCTACACCGCGCGCGACACACGCGGAGCGCAAAGCGCGCAGTAAATCGGCCGGATCGACGAAGCCGTCGCCGGGATAAAGCTGCGCCTCGCCGGTCTTCTCGGAAGTCTTGAGGCAGCCGCAGATTTGGAAGTCGATGGCAGCTTCGTTTCAGCGCTAAGTTCTTCCACGAAAGCAGGATAGAGCCCCATGCTCTCGCTGCCGAGATCAGCACCAGACCGACGGTTTCTCGAACTCGCCGCCCGGCGACAACATTCCCGCGCCCGCCGAGCTGGTTTCGCCACCGAAAACTCCGGCGTCGAAGCAGCGTAACTTGTTTACCAGCTTGCGCTAACCGCCATGCGATGGAGGCCCCGATGAGGCCGGCTCCGACGATCGTGATCATGATCCATTCTCGCGCGACCATTGAGACTTGGCGCAGGCTGAGACAAATTGTCGCACGGGCTTGCGCAAACTCTCTGTTTTCAATGACGATGAAAACGGCATAAGGACATGCACCTTAGTACGTCATGTTGTGGCTTTACTTACTGGGAATCGTTACGGTTCTCACCATTATTATGCGCCGGCTGCTACGCAAGCAGAAGCCGCTGAACGATGAAATTTTTTCTCATCGCGTGGCGATCGATAACGTCAGCAGCGGCGTCGCTTGGATTCCAACGGATGGCCTGCTGCACACAGTGAATCCAGCGCTGGCGGAGATGCTGTCCACCACGCCGCAGGAACTCGCGCAGCATGCAATGGCTGGAGATGTTCCCCGCATCCGAACGCACGAACGTCGAAGGAACGTTCAGTCAGATGTTGCTGGCCGGACGCGCGTCGATGGAAGTGTCCACGCGCGATTCGTATGGACGAGAGACGCCGCGCACGGTACTGCTGCTGGCTGTGCACGATCACAAGATGCGCTTCATGGGGCATCACTGCATCGTCGAAAGAATCTTCGACGACGAGCCTGCGCTCAGAGTCTCGACGGCGGGATTTGCTACTCTGTCGAATTGACCGATCGCTATTTCCATTTCACAAACTGACTTCGACGCCGCGCGGGCACGCGTTTCCGCGCACGCGTATCACACGCCTCTGCTCAAGTCGCGATTGTTGACCGAACGAACCGGCTTCGAGGTGCGCCTGAAAGCCGAAGTCTTTCAGCGCGGCGGATCCTACAAAATTCGCGGACCACTAACAAGATTGCCGCAGTTGATCGGACGAGCAACGGCGCCGCGGCGTGATCTGTTCGTCGGCTGGAAATCACGCGCAGGGAGTCGCGATCGCTGCGGCAGTTTACGGAGTACGCGCGGTGGTTGTGATGGCGGCGAATGCGACGCAATCGAAGATCGATGCGACGCGAGCATATGGCGCGGAAGTTGTGCTGCATGGCTCGATTTGGGATGAGGCGAACGCGAAGATGCTGGAGCTTGCCGAGCGCGACGGCATGACCATCATTCATCCGTTTGACGATTTGCAGTTGATCACTGGGCAAGGAACACTGGGGCTCGAGATTTTCGATGATTTTCCGCAGGCGGATATCGTGGTGGTTCCGATCGGAGGCGGCGGCTTGATTTCGGGAGTATCGACAGCGCTCAAGGGCTTGAATCCGAAGATCAAAATCATTGGCGTGGAATCGTCAGGCGCTCCGGGAATGAAGAACAGCGTCGCCTCGGGACACGTTGTCACGCTCGACAAGGTGGATTGCATTATCGACGGGCTGCGCGTGAAGCGCGTCGGCGAAAATAATTTCCGCATTGTTCGCGATTACGTGGACGAGATCGTGACGCTGCCGGATGCGGATATTTTCGAAGCGATGCTATGGATCATGTCGCGCTGCAAGCTGGTTGTCGAAGGCGCCGCGGCTGCGCCGGTGGGTGCGCTGCTTGGGGGATTGATCAAAGCCCCGGCGGGTTCGAAAGTGGTCTGCGTGTTGAGCGGCGGCAATGTGAATCTGGATCAGTTGCGGGGGTTGAAGTGGAACTAGACAGGTGCCGATTCGAGTTAGAGACGAATTATCACGTGTCTAGCCACTAAGAGTCGATGGCCCACGCGTCAGCGGCAATTCAGATCGTTCCAGTCGAAGTCATCGAACACAAGATTTACCTGATCCGGGGATGTAAAGTGATGCTGGACAGGGACTTGGCGGGGCTCTATCAGGTGCCAACCAAAGTCCTTAACCAAGCGGTGCACCGCAATCTTGGCCGGTTCCCGGCGGATTTCATGTTTCAACTGAACGGTGATGAGCTGGAAAATTGGAGGTCACAGTTTGTGACATCCAATCCTGGAGTGAAGATGGGGCTACGCCGCCCACCTTATGCCTTCACCGAGCATGGAGTCGCGATGCTCTCATCGGTTCTCAGCAGTAAGCGGGCGGTCGAGTTAAACATTCTGATCATCCGCGCGTTTGTTCGATTACGAGAGTATCTGGTCAGCCACAAGGATCTAGCGCGACAACTGGAGGACGTGGAGCGCACCCAACAGGAGCATGGCGCACACATCCAACAGATTTACGGCTACATCGAGCGGCTCATCGAACCCGGTCCGGAACCGCCCAAACGGCGAATCGGTTTCGTAGCAGAAGCAGAATTGTAAGCGCGGCGTCAGAACGCACTTCACGAGTCCGGAGGCGTGTTAGGCTAGCGCCAGACTCTTATGCAAGCGCAAGGACCGCTTCAGGGAATTCGTGTCATCGATTTCGGACGTTTTATTGCGGGGCCGTATTGCGGGATGTTGCTGGCAGACATGGGCGCCGACGTGATTCGCGTCGATCGGCGGCAGGGCAGCGAGGATCGGTATACGGGTCCGGTGACGAGTGGAGGAGAGGGCGGCGGATTCCTTTCGCTCAATCGCAATAAGCGCAGCATTACGCTCGACACATCGAAGCCGCAATCGCGCGAGATTATTCAACGGTTGGCGAAAACGGCGGACGTCGTGGTCGCGAATCTGCCCATCGGCGTCATGAAAAAGATGGGCCTCGACTACGATTCGCTGCGCGCGACCAAGCCCGATATCATTCTCGCCAGGATCTCAGCGTTCGGTCCGGATGGGCCGTATGCGAATCGGGTGGGGTTCGATTCGGTGGCGCAGGGGATGTCGGGCGCGATGCAGCTCAGCGGATTTCCTGGAGCGCCGGTGCGCAGTGTCGTGTCTTTTTGCGATTACGGCACTGCATTGCACACTGCATTCGGCGTAGCGATGGCGTTGCTGCATCGGGACAAGACGGGCGAAGGGCAGATCGTCGACGGCGCACTGCTCGCGACGGGAGTTACGTTCATGCAGGCGCTGCTCGCCGAGCGAAGCGTGGTCGGTATCGAGCGCGAATCGCGCGGCAATGCCGCATTTTATTCAGCGCCCGCGGATACGTATCAGACCAAAGACGGATGGATTGTGGTGCAGACGATCGGCGCCGATATGTTTGCGCGGTGGGCAAAGATGGTGGGCCGCGAAGAACTGGTGGGCGATGCGCGATTCGCCGACGATCTGGCGCGCGCGGACAATCGCGCGACGATTACCGAAGCGACGGCAGCATGGATGGCAGCGCGCACAACCGCCGATGCGATCGCCGAATTGGAGGCCGCTCGCGTTCCCGCTGGACCGGTTTATGACTTGGACGACGTGCTTGAGGATCCGCAGGTGAAGGCTCGGGAATTGCTGCAGTACGTCGAGTATCCGGATGCGCCGCGGCCGGTGCCGTTGGCGAACACGGCGGTTCGATTGTCGGCGACGCCGGGCGGAATTCGGCATCGGGCTCCGATGTTGGGCGAGCATACGGATGAGGTGCTGGGGGAAATTGGGTACTCAGCGGAGGAGATCGCTGGGTTGCGGTCGGCTGCGGCGGTTTAAACGGTACGTTCTTAGGGCACGCGCTCCTTTATGGTCGGTTCTGAAGACTTGCGTTCCACGCTGTCGCGCCTCAACATGAGCCTATTTTTACTCGCGTGCGATGCGAGCCATCGTGAGCCTGCTCAACGGTGAGCCTGCTCAAGGTGAACGGGGCTATTGACCGAGGATATTGAAGGTCGTGGTGCCGTCTACGCGAATTTTCGAGTAGGCCTCGGTCCAGATCTTGTGATACGGATGATCGTCGTAGGCTTTGAGAGCGGCCGCGTCCGTCATCTCCATGCACATTCCGTAGGCGCGCTCCATGCGTTTGACAGGCGTGATCACGGTCTCGCCGCCGCGAAATTTTTGGAACTTCGCGTCATCGATATCGCCGAGCATCGTCTGCCCCAGCGGCGAATCCAGTTTGCCGTACCAGACTTTCTTGATCCCCTTGATCTTCTGTGGCAGGGCATCGCTGGCTTTGTAGAAAGCCTGCCAGTCGGCAGGAGTGGCCTCTTGGATCGGCGTCCAGGCGAAGCAGTGCATCAGCGTCTTTTCACCGGCGTGAACGGTGGAGAGCGAGAGCAGGACAGCGGTGGCGATGCCAGTCAAGCGAGAAATTGTCATAGGGTTTACTTTACGAGGTTACTATTACGACGAGGTGCGCGAGAGAGCCCGGTTAGTTCGGCTACCTGATTTTTTCGTCGCGCTCGACTTTGCCGTCGCGAATGTGGATGACGCGATGCGCGTGCATGCGCGATATCGTGTTCGTGCGTCACCAGCACGATCGTATTGCCCTGGTCGTGCAGCCGCTCGAACAGCGCCATGATTTCGTTGCCGGTCGGCGTGTCCAGCGCGCCGGTGGGCTCGTCGGCCAGCAGAATCGACGGATCGTTCACCAGCGCCCGGGCAATCGCCACGCGCTGCCGCTGGCCGCCCGATAGCTCGCTCGGCTTGTGCAGCATGCGCTGCTCCAGATCCACGGCGCGCAGCGCGGCTTTGGCCCGCTCCTCGCGATCTTTGCGCGAGAGGCCGGCATAGATCAGCGGCAGTTCGACGTTATGCAGCGCCGTCGCGCGCGCCAGCAGATTGAAGGTCTGGAAAACGAAGCCGATCTCCTTGTTGCGGATGCGCGCCAGTTCATCGTCGTCCATGTCGCTGACCAGGTTGCCCGCCAGATAGTACAGACCCGACGTCGGCGTATCCAGGCAGCCGATCAGGTTCATCAGCGTCGATTTGCCGGAGCCCGACGGCCCCATGATGGCGACGTACTCGCCTTTGCTGATCTCGATGTCGATGCCGGAGACCGCGTGGATGGTCTGATCGCCCATCACGTAGGTCTTCATCAGATCCCACGTGCGGATGATGATGCCGTCGCGCTTGAGCTGCTCGCCGCGCGCGATCTTATCTGTGTTTTCGAGAACCGCCGCTTGTGCCATGCAGATTGTCAGTTACCAGTATCGGCTAGGTCTTGGTGTCGATCGCGGCGGACCCGGTTGTCCACCTTGACGCGCGCGTCGTTGCGCATCGTGCGGATCACTTTGTAGCTGCCGGTGATGATGCGTGTCGCCTTCGCTCGACGCCCGTTCAGCACTTCGATATCGGTGGCGCCGGTGATCCCGGTCTCCACTTTCTGAAACTCGCGCGTGCCCGTCCTTTACCACGAACACGCCCTGAATCTCTTCGTTCGGCGACTTTCGTCGACGGGTCGCGTCGGCAGCCGGCGCTTGACGCCTTCTTTCGGCGGATCCAGGTCACCTTTCTTGCGCACCGTCAGCGCCTGGATCGGAATCGACAGCACGTTGTGGCGCGTCGCCGTGACGATCTTCGCGGTGCACGACAGGCCCGGCCGAATTTCGTCGGGCGGCGCTTCGAGCGCGATCACGACCTTGAAATCCTTGGCTTCCTGGCTGGAAGTCGCGCTTTGCGACGCGGCCAGTCCGGTGGAACGCAGGATCGCCGTGTTGCCGATCTCGATCACTTTGCCCGTGAAGGTGCGATTCGGGCATCGCGTCGATGGTGACGTTGGCGATCTGGCCCAGGTGCACGTTCACGATATCGGTCTCGTCCACCTTCACTTCGGCCGTGATCAGCGACATGTCGGCGATGGTCATGATGGTGGATGCGGCCGAATTCTGCACGCCCGGCACCACGGTTTCGCCGACGCGCACCGGCAGATCGGTCACCACGCCATCCAGCGGCGCGAGCGCGTCATATTTCGCCAGCACGTCTTCGATGCGCGCGAGTCCGGCCTCGATCTGCGCCACGCGGCGCTGCATCGGAATTGAGCTGCGCGGCGGTCTGCGCGCGCTGCACTTTCATCTGCGCGACGCGCGCTTCGTTTTCGCGCACGCTGGCGGCGGCCGATTCGTAAGTCGGCGCGTCTTCTGATCGTAATCCTGCTTGGCGATCAAGTCGTACTTGTATCATCTGCTCGGCGTTATCCAGCAGCATTTTGGCGCGCTTCTGCTCGGTCTTGAACCGTTCGAGCGTCGCTTCGGCGGTCTTGATGGATTCGTCGGCGGCGCGCAGCCCCTGCTTCGGCGGCGGCGGAATCGGCCTGCGCGGAGGCGACGGCGGCTTTCTGCGCATTCACGTCGGCCTGCGCCTGCACGTGTTCGATCCGGGCGACCACCTGATTCTTGCGGACATGGTCGCCTTCCTTCACCAGAAGATCGACGATCCGGCCCTGCGCGTTGGCCCCGATGTTGATGTAATTGCGGGGCTTAATCTCGCCTGAAGCGGTTACAGTCGAGGTCAGATCGTTGCGCGAGGCGACGCCCGTCTGCACTGTCACCAGATCGCGCTGGCTCCAGCGCATACCGCCGGCAACACCTCCGGCGATCAGAAGCAATAGGACTATCGGCAGTATTATCTTCCACTTACGTTTCACTTATGGGGTCTCCAGCCTCAGGTGTAGACGAGAATCGTGCTGCGAATGTTCCGGCTGAGGTTTCTTCTTCTATTGTAGACGGGAAGAGGGGGGTGTTTCTTGCAAGGAAGTGTAAATAAACGGGGAGTGCGCGATTTCGATAAGCCGCGGTATCACGTGCTACTTCGGTGTCTGACACAGAACACTAAAGTGAGCTTCCATGGCCTCCGATGGAAGTAGATGGGAACCAACACCGCGAATCTTCAGGGCGATCGCCTGGGAGGATTTGCGCTTGGCGTGCGCAAGAGGAAGACGGTGCTCGGCGAACTACGCGGAGTCGTCAAGACATTCCTGAAAGTGCTGGCGGGATATGTGGTCCTCGCCGGACTGGTTAGCGCCGTCCAATTTCCGTATCATAGCGACGCCACCGTCGCCCGTAGCATTCCGGAAAATGCAGGCGCTTTTTACGCCCGAATCTATGCGAATCATCCCGCGAAGTCCGATCCAATCGCCGAAGCCAGTCCGGATCAGTACGTTACGTTCGCCAAAGAAGCGATTTCAACGCTGGGGATTGTTCCAACGGTCAAGAGTTTCGTGCATCAGTTCGGGCTGGAGCAGGCTCGCGTGTTGGATGTTGGCTCGGGAACAGGCTACTTGCAGGACGTGGTGGAAAACTACGTCGGGCTCGACATTTCTCCGGAAGCTGCGCGGTTTTATCACAAGCCGTTCATCCAAGCCTCGGCGACGGAGATGCCGGTACCCGACAATAGCTTCGACGCGATTTGGTCTATTTTTGTGCTGGAACACGTGCCCAATCCCGAGCAGGCTCTGGTGGAAATGCGGCGCTCCGTGAAGAATGGCGGCCTCCTGTGGCTGGCGCCAGCCTGGAATTGTCAATCGTGGTATGCCCAAGGCTATCCGGTACGGCCGTTCTCGGATCTGGATTGGAAAGGCAAATTCATCAAAGCGGGGATCCCGCTGCTTGAGTACGCTCCGTTCAAGATGCTGTCGGCGGTGATGACACGCTTAACGTTGCGCGCCGGACGATTGGACGGCTCACCCTCCCGTCTGCATTACCGTCCGCTGCAAGCCAACTATGAAAAGTACTGGATGCCGGACAGCGACGCGATCAACTCTATCGATCGCGATGAGATGCGCCTGTGGTTCACATCTCGCGGGGATGAGTGCCTGAACTGCGATGGAGCTTTGTGGGGCATGTCCGAGTTGATCATCAAGGTTCACAAACAGTAGTGCATCTGTCAATTCTCCGAGGGTTTACTCACGCTGTCGATCACGAGGACTTCCATCGGCCCTTTTTGAGCATTCAGCCGAAGCCCCAACTGTTCCTTCAACGCGGTAAATAGCGACGGCTCCGTTGAGTCAATGGCCGGATCGAGACCCCACACGAGCGTCCAATCGTACGCGGCCGCTAAATCGGTTTTATCCAAAACGATCGCGCCAAGTTGATTCCCCAGATTGCTGGCGAGAATCGAGATCGGCTCCGCAGTACCCTTCATTTGGCCCCGGCCCGCGCGCTTGCTCGTATTGATGCCGGGCGGTTGGGCGCCGGAGCTCTCTTGGAATTTCTGGCCGCCTTTGTCGATGGTCAACGCGTAGACCGAGGCTTCGCGGGTCTCCCAATGCACCTTCAATGCGAACCTGTCTGCCAACAAACTCTGCAACAGCAGCTTGAACTGATCGTCGGGGATCTTCTCGCTGTGGCCGGTGGTCGCCACGATGTCGTACATGTCCGTATCCAGCCAACGCGGCCCTCCTTCGAGTTGAAAGCCGAGGAGCCCGTAGGCATTGCGGATCAACGTTTTTGGGGAGCCGTTGGTCACGGTCAGTCGTCCACCGGAAATATTGATTTGCGTGTTCTCTCCACCATTCAGATTGCGATGAATCGACGCCACCTCAAACGCCGGCGATTGCGCCCGCGCCCCGATCGATAGAGCAATTCCGGCGATCCCCGCGATCGCCAATTGGCTGAAGTTCGATGAAGGCATGATTCTCCCGGAGTGGTATACCGCAGGTTCGGGATTTAGTAACGGCGACTACGATCGAAAGCGTTACGATGGTTGCTTCGCCATGAAACTTCACAGCTACACCATCACCCAAGGGCGCGACCGCGCACCGGCGCGCGCGATGCTCAAGGCAATCGGATTCACTGACGAAGACCTGAAGAAGCCGATCATCGGCATCGCCAACACGTGGATCGAGACCATGCCGTGCAATTTCAATCTGCGCGAGCTCGCGACGCACGTGAAAGCCGGCGTCCGCGCGGCGGGTGGGACTCCGATGGAATTCAACACCATCGCGATCAGCGATGGCGTCACGATGGGAACCGAGGGCATGAAAGCCTCGCTGGTGAGCCGCGATCTGATTGCCGATTCGATTGAGCTGGTGGCGCGCGGCCACATGTTCGACGGCATTGTGACGCTGGTCGCTTGCGACAAGACGATTCCCGGCGCGGCGATGGCGTTGTTGCGATTGAATACGCCAGGAGTTGTGCTCTACGGCGGATCGATCATGCCGGGTCGCTACGAAGGGCGCGATCTGACCGTGCAGGATGTGTTCGAAGCGGTGGGCGCGAATGCGGCGGGAAAGATTAGCGACG
The DNA here is from genome assembly GCA_963732025.1 of Terriglobia bacterium. GTDB lineage: Bacteria > Acidobacteriota > Terriglobia > Bryobacterales > Bryobacteraceae > Palsa-187. The sequence continues at coordinate 80,557 of CAVSXU010000010.1, read as the reverse complement.
CTGAGTTGCTGGCGATCGAGAATGCCGCGTGTCCTGGAGCGGGCGCGTGCGGCGGCCAGTTCACGGCGAACACCATGGCGACCGTGATGGAGATGATCGGCCTCGCGCCGATGAATACGGCGGCGGTTCCGCAAGTGGACCCGCGCAAACAGCAGGTGGCGTTTCGATGCGGACAGGTGGTGGTCGACGCGGTGTTGGCGAATCGCCGGCCGCGCGATATCGCCACGCGAAAAGCGTTCGAGAATGCGATCGCGTCGGTCGCGGCGTCGGGCGGATCGACCAACGCGGTGCTGCATTTGCTGGCGATGGCTCGCGAGGCGGGAGTAGAGCTTTCCATTGACGATTTCCAGACGATCAGTGCTCGGACTCCGCTGCTGGTCGACTTGAAACCCGCCGGGCGTTTCGTCGCGATCGATGTCGACAAGGCGGGCGGGATGGCAGTAATCGCGAAGAGGCTCGCGGATGGCGGATACGCGGATGGCTCGCAGATGACGGTGACGGGGCGTACATTCGCGGAAGAGGCTGCGGATGCCAAGGAGACGCCGGGCCAGGAGGTGATTCGTCCGCTGTCGAATCCCATTAAGACTTCCGGTGGGCTCGTCATTCTAAAAGGCAACCTCGCGCCGGAGGGCTGTGTGATCAAAGTCACAGGGATCGAGAGGAGCGGGCAGCGCGGACCGGCTCGCGTGTTCGAATGCGAGGAGGACGCGATGAACGCGGTGACCAGCGGCGGCATCAAGGCGGGCGATATCGTGGTGATTCGTTACGAGGGGCCGCGCGGGGGGCCGGGGATGCGGGAGATGCTCGGCGTGACGGGGGCGATCGTGGGGGCGGGGTTATCGGAGAGCGTCGCGTTGCTTACCGATGGCCGGTTTAGTGGTGCGACTCGTGGATTCATGGCTGGTCACGTTGCTCCGGAAGCGGCTAATGGCGGGCCGATCGCAGCCGTGCGCGAAGGCGATTCTATTTCGATCGATATCGCAAAGCAGACGATTGAATTGGAGATTTCGGCGGAGGAGTTGGCTAAGAGACTGAGCGAGTGGAAGGCTCCCCCGCTGAAATACACGTCGGGTGTATTTCAGAAGTACGTGAAGCTGGTGGGGTCGGCTGCGCAGGGGGCAGTAACGGGATAAGTCGTGGCGCCAGGCCTGCGGAGCCGAGAGTCGTCTCGGCTTTTTTCATACCGCCCCCACGCTAGAATGTGACAACGTGTCGCCAGTCATCGCAGTCGACCAGCTATCGAAACGATACGGAAGAATCGATGCGCTCCGCGCCATCAGCCTCTCAGTCAACCAAGGAGAAATCTTCGGACTCCTAGGACCGAACGGCGCAGGCAAGACGACCTTGATGCGCATGCTCACAGGTTCCTCTCGCCCCACTTCCGGTGGAGTGAAGGTGCTCGACCTCGACCCCGTAGGCGATGCCGCCGCAGTACGCCGAAGCATTGGCTACATGCCACAGGCACCCGCGCTCTACGAAGATCTTACGCCGCGCGACAACATCCGCTTCTTCGGACGCGCCCACGATCTCGACAATCTCGATCAGCGCATCGACCAACTCCTCGATTTCAGCAATCTTCGCGCGCGTGAGCGCGACGCCGTCTACACGTTCTCCGGCGGAATGAAGCAGCGCGTCTCGCTGGCCTGCGCTTTGGTGCATCGGCCACCTGTGTTAATGCTGGACGAGCCGACCGCCGGCGTAGACCCGCGCCTTCGCGCCGAATTCTGGAATCATTTTCGCGACCTCGCGCGCGGCGGCGCGACGCTCCTGATCAGCACCCATCTCATGGATGAGGCCCTGCGATGCGATCGTCTCGCAATCCTGATGGACGGCGCCCTGCTTGCCTGCGATACGCCGAAGAATCTGCTGGAACGCGGCCGCTCGCACATTCACATCTGGCGCCGCTCAGCGAGCAACGATGTCGAAACCGTCACCGACGTCACCGAGAATTACGCCGAAGCCTTGCCACAACTCCTGCGCAAGCATGGTCTCGATCCCGCGGTGACCCGCATCGAAATCGAGCGCGACACCCTCGAACAAATCATCCTTTCGCTGACAGAGCCACGGCAGGAGCCGCTGGATGCCCATCGGGATGAATAGAGTCCTTGCGGTCGCAGTGCGCGTGTTCCGCCAGCTCTTGCATGACCGCCGATTTCTCGGATTATCCATCGTTGCGCCGCTGCTGGTGATCTACATTACGAAAGCCGCGCTCGACAGCTTCAACGTGCCATTCATCAACGCGAGCCAGTTCGCCGTCCCCATCGGCGCCTTCATCGTGCATTTCGTGACATACGTTCTGTGCGCGATTGTGCTGGTAAGAGAGCGCACCGCGCAAACGCTGGCGCGCATGTTCATCAACGGCTACCTGCGCGCTGAAATCATCGGCGGATACGTCGCGGCCTACACATGCCTCGCGACACTGCAAAGCTTGCTGGTATTGACCGAGCTGTCCCTGCTGTTCCAGCTCAAGTACAGCATTCAGACCCTCGTCTCGATCTACGTGGTGATCTGGCTACTGGCAGTGATCAGCATCCTGCTCGGGATCTTCGTTTCGAACTTCGCCCGGAATGAGGGCCAGGTGTTTCCGTTCATTCCGTTGGTGACAGTACCGGGAATCTTTCTTTCCGACGTCATCTTTTCCGTGGATCGCTTTCCGAAATGGATGCAGTGGCTGAGCCACGCGACGCCGCTCTATTACGCGAACAAAGTAATCCAGGGATTGATCCAGGGCGGAAAACTCGGCGACCACTGGCAGCGAATGCTCGGCCTGGTGCTCTACGGCACCGCGATCCTCGTCCTAGCGACCAGAACTCTTCGCGAACGAGACTGATGTGGCGCACTCACTCGTGAGTGCCGTGTCGACACTCATGTCGACACCCTCTTCCTGCGAGCAGGTTTCTTCGGCCTCTTTTCGGCCGCAGCGAGCCTAGCCGCACGCCGCAGCAGATCGCCCAGGGCGTCGCGATGAACACGCGACATGCTCACCAACACCCAAGGGTATTTCAGATAGTGGTCCGTGATGAAGTAAGTGTCGAAATCTGACGCCATCAGCTCGTCGCGCTCTTCGAAGGTCGTGCGAACCACCAGCCAGTCCGGCTCTTCGTTCTGTCGAGCAAACAACGAACCGCCCATCTTGAAAGCGGGAGTCTTGTACGAAGTGCTCTCCTCCGCACCCTCAATCGTCGAACAAATCTTGCGAACGGTATCGAAAGTCGGCACTGCCTCGTCCTACCAAAGCGCCGACTTATCGATGCTGGCGAGCGTGGGCCGACCCATCAGCATCATCGCCATTTCGAATTCGCGCCGCAGAATATTCACGACCCGCGTAACGCCTTCCGCGCCAGCGACGCCCAAGCCCCATAAATACGGCCGCCCGATCTGCACCGCCGCCGCGCCGCGAGCCAGCGCCTTAATCACATCCGTCCCTCGCCGGATCCCGCCGTCGACGATCACCGGCACGCGCCCTTCAACTCTTTCGATCACCAGCGGCAGAGCGTCGATCGTCGCCGGCACCGTGTCCAGATTGCGCGCGCCGTGATTCGAAACGATGATCCCCGCGATGCCGGTCTTCACCGCGATCGCTGCGTCATCAGGATTCAAAATACCTTTCAGCATGATCGGCGTCTTGGCGAATCCGCGCAGCCATTCGATATCTTTCCAGGAAAGCGTCGGGTCCAGATAATCCTTGCCCTTGAGATTCGGCAACTCGCGAGCCGGCAGTTCATCCTTCGCGCGATCCTCACGATTGCGCGCACCGAACGTCGGCGAATCCACCGTCACGCACAACCCGCGGCACCCGGCGCCTTCCGCGCGCTGCACCAGATCCTTCGTGAACGCGCGATCCTTCTGAACGTAAAGCTGGAACCAGACCGGACCCGTCGCCGCGTGCGCGATGTCCTCCACCTTCATGGACGCGCTGCTGCTGATGCAGATCGTCGCCTGCGCGGCCGCCGCTCCACGGACCGAAGCCAGATCGCCTTCGGGATGCACGAACTTCTGCGCGCCGGTGGGTGCCAGGATAATCGGAAACGCCATCTCCTGTCCGAACAACTTCACACGCGTATCCAGCTTCGAGACGTCGTTCAACACGCGAGGCTTCAGCCGAATATGCTCGTAGGCTTCGTGATTCCACTTCATCGTCAGCTCGTCAGCCGACGCACCCATGATCCGTTCCCACGCGCCGTGCGAGATGTGTTTCTCGGCTTCGGCCTGATAGTCGAACAGCGAAAGCAGCTTGTCCAGATTGACGGCGCGTTCCTGCGCGAACATCCGATGCGCGGAAAACGCCGCTGCGCCCAGCAGCAACTCACGCCGCGACGTTGCGCGCGTTTTCATCCGATCGTTTTCCGCTTCTGGCCAAGTCTTCCGCTCGATTCGGCCTTCGCGATGTACTCGGAAGCCAGCGGCACCTTGCACGCCGTGTCGCCCAGGTTCACCGAAACCGCGCCGATCTTCTGCGCCGCGGCCTTGGCCTGTTTCACCAGATGGCTTGACGTGGCTGCCCACCGCGATCACGAACCCGTTCATCGTGTAGCGGACACGATTCGGAGCTCGATCGATTCGCTTGGCGACATCCTCCAGCAGCTTCTCGATTTCTTCCAGATCCAGATCGTCATCCGGCAGCGCCGCGACCATGCGGGAATAGGTACACCATCCGCACGATGCGACGTGTTCCTTCTTCGATCCCATCCACTGGATCGCCAGTTCGAGGCCATAAGCGCTCTCCGCCGCCACCAACGGCACCGTGGATTCCGAGATCATCGTCGAATGCCCCGCGCCGTCCGCCCACGCGTTCAACTGCTTCTTCGTCATCCGCTCGCCATCGGCCACCAGCCCCGCCAAATACATTGCATCGATGATGCCCGTATCGTAGAGTTCCATCGCCAACGCTTGTTCGCCCTTGATACTCTTCGCGATCTTTTGCAGATCCGCCGTGCTGTACGCCGTAGATGCGATCCGCGGTCATTCCGTGTCGGATGTACGTGTTGCGATGGCTCTCGCGCCCTAGTTTCTTCAAGTCGGCCAAGATCGCCGCCGCGGATGGAACCGATGTGGTAGACATTTCCTTCGTATCAGCATACTGCTTACCAAACAGTGACGTTGCTGATACAAAGGAGTGTAAAAGCGAGTGTCACCTGCAGAGTCTTCGGCACGGATCCAGGCTCGAATCGCCACTGCTTGGCTGCGCTGATCGCGTTAGGCGTGAAAAATGGGTGCCCTGAGATCACTTTGACTTCCCGCACATTTCCGGAATCCGCGTTGACCTCGACATCCAACAAGACGCTGCCCATCATGCGTGCGTCTAGGGCCTGGCTCGGATACAACGGCGGAACGTAGTTCAAAAAACGATAAGATCCGGCATTTTCGAGTTCCGCGGTTTTCCCCACACCTGTCGCGACGTAATCCTTCAGATCTGCCACAAAGCTTGCCTTGTACGGGAAACCTCTATCGAACTTCCCCGATCTCAACTCATCGACCATTGCACCGCCGCCAGCCTGCAGCTTCTCGCCCTCTTCCGGAGAAGTCTTGTAAAACAGATTGCGATCGCCGAACGCACTCTTCTGAATGTCCCAACTCAACTCGCGGAGACGCCGGACTTGAGGCGGCAGCTTCTTTGTATCCAGCATTGCGCCGTAAGGAAAGTGATGAACGATCTGCTCACCGCCGCATTGCGCGACGATGCCAAACGCCGCATCGTCCCAAACTCCGTTTCGACGCGAGTGCCTGAGAATCTCATGCCGGACTTTATCGGCTGAAATCGCGCACGGATTGTTGTCATTGATTAGGTTGCCGATAGTTGTGTCGCGCAGCCGCACCTCTGCGCCCCTCACTGTGACCATGTTCGGGCACGAGGCTAACGGAGCCACCCGCACCAACTTCACCACCACATCGCGACCGTCGGGCTTCACGATCATCACGTAGTGAAACCAGCCCGGCATCATGTCCGAGGTCCCTTGACGAACGATGTACAACTCCGACGGGTCCAGCGCAGGCGGCGCCGCGCTTGCGACCATCACCATCGCAATCCCCAATGCCGCCGTCTTCACGCGACCATTCTAGCGCGCCAAAATACAAAAAGGCCGGGGATCGCTCCCCGGCCCGTCCGTTACTAACTGCTATGACCAGTATGATTCTGTCTTAGTGATAATGTCCATGCCCGTAGTAGCCGTCCGCCATAAAATCGCGGTCCGCCGATAACTACTCCGAAGCCCACCCCGAACGGATATCCATAACCATATCCGTAGCCGTATCGGTAAGGAGGATAGTAGCCAGGTCCGTAATAAGCGCGCACCCGGAGGCGGCGGATAACCCGGGCCGCCCGGCCCTCGAGTCTGCAGCCGAGGCGCGCTCTGCTCCTGCTGATAGTCATTCGTATCGACATAGCGAAACGCCTGCGGCGCATGCTCCGTCGAAATCGTCATCGGCTGCTCGATGCTTGAAGGTCATCACCGTCTCCGGACCCAGGATCGTCGGATGCCCACGCGTGACCAACACGCCGATCGTGCTCGCCACTAAGCCCGCGCCCGCGCCTATCGCCGCTCCAGGACCGCCAGCTACCGCCGCGCCGATCGCCGCTCCGGTACCGGTTGTCATACCGATCGCAGCCGCATCGCTGCCCACCGACGTATCGCCGTGGTGCTCGATTAACTGAGCCTGCACCGGCAATTGCTGCCCGTCCACCACCGGCAAATCAGTCAACTGAATACCGAGCTTTGAGGTGCCTTCAACGTGGCCCGCTTTCTTGGCTTCGATCACTCGGCCGCCCAGCGTTTGCCCGCTGCCGGCGACAACAATGCCATCGACCACGATCGGCCGAACCAGTGTCGCGGCGAACGCGTCGCCCGGCTGATTCTGATCGGACGAAACGCTTGATTGAGGCGAACCGTAATGTACGTGCCAGGCCTGAATCGTCAGATGACCTGGGATCGTTTGCATCGGGGCATTCTGATCGCTGGGCTACTGTTGGGGCCATCGACGGGATTCCCGGAATTCGCTGAGGGAATCCGATGACGCGCCGGGTGCCGAGCTTGGGTCCCGAATTTGGGTTCGTTTCGCCAACCCGCCGCCAGCCGCCTGACTGCTGTTGCGCCGGCGCACCGCCGATTCCTGCGCCTGCGCCGCTATGAAATATCGGAAACCGCCAGCAGGCCAACCATCAGCCCCATCCCAGCGGTACGAGAAATTCTTGAGATCATCATTCAGTTGTCTCCATCCTAACGGACGAAGACTCTATTGCAGGCGTTTCGCCACTCTTAAGCCGCTGTAAACAAAGGTGAAAAATCGACTAAAAATGGTGGAAATGCACCGCGCTGGTGGTTTTCAACCAAGCAACGCGGATCCAGCACCGCGTAAACGTGGGATTAGCGGAGACTAACAGTGAAGGAACGTCTTAGCCTTTGCCTTTGGCTTTGCGGCGAGCGGCCCAGAACGCCTTCATCCGTCTCGGATGCCGCCTTCTTTCTGCAGGCGAGAGCTTACGGCGTTTCTTTCTCGCGGGCTTTGCTGCCGCGGGGAAGTGACGCCGCCGCTGCGGATTCTGACTTCGGGGGTCTCCCGCGGCGTTTCGTGGGGCCCTGCAATGCGTCGATCGCCCGCTCAATCGATCACGTTCCGCTATCAGTAACGCAACTATATGTTCTGTGGCCATAACTGGATGCTACACTTCAACTCACTGGAACGCAAAGCTGTAACTGTCAGTTTGTGTCAGCCCCGGCCAAGCGCCTCCGCGGCGGCGATCGCCGTGTTCGAGTGGATCGTCACCGTGTCCTCCAGCCGTACCGCGTATCCACCGGCGAGAGTCACAGCCACGTGCGGCTCCCGTGCTCCAGTCCCAGATCGAACACCAGTCGGTCGCGCGACTTTCAGCCCATCGATCGTTAACGCCAATCCACCAAGCTGGTCCTCTCGATAGGGATCCGCTCCTGCAACATACATGATCAGTTGCGGCCGAAACTCGCCGATCCCCTTTCGACACGCTGTCGCCAGTCGATCCAGATACTCCTCGTCGCCGACGCCGTCATCCAGTTCGACGTCGATGTTCGAAGGTGGTTTGATGCTCGGATAGTTGTTCAACTGATGGACGGACAGCGTGAATACCGAAGGGTCGCCGGCGAAGATCGCCGCCGTGCCGTTGCCGTCGTGAACGTCGCAATCCACCACCATAGCCCGCTCGATGGCCTTCTCCTGCTGCAACTTGCGAATCGCCACCGCGATATCGTTGATCGCGCAGAAGCCTTCGCCATGCGCGGGAAATGCGTGGTGGAATCCGCCGCCGATATTGAATCCGATACGATCCCTGAGCGCCAGCCTGGCAGCCAGCGTCGTGCCCCCGGCCGCCAGCCAGAATGCGTCGACCATCTGACGGGAATACGGAATCTCCAGCTTCATCAACTCCAGATAATCGAGCAAGCCTTGTTTCAATCTCGTGATCCACTCGCGGTGATGGACCAACAGGAGATCTTCGTCGGTCGCCGGTGAGGGCTCGACGATGTCGTCGGGCGTTGCGAAACCACTGCCACGCAGTCGGTCCCGGATCAGCCGGAACTTGGTCGACGGGAAAACGTGCGAGCCGAGGTTTAGGTCGTAACCGTCGTGATAGACCAACTTGAACGGCAGCATAATTTTATGTGGCGCACGCACTCGTGCGTGCCGTGTCGACACTCATGTCGACACCTGCTGTCGGCGTCACGCGCCCTCCGACTGCAAAGCCGTCACGATAGCCGCGCCGTAAACGTCCTCAGCCGAACAGCCGCGCGACAGATCGTTGAACGGTTTCGCCAGCCCCTGCAGAAAATGGCCCGTAGGCCGCCGCGCCACCCAACCGCTCGACCAACTTGTAGGCGATGTTTGCGCTGGCCAGATCCGGAAAAATCAACGTGTTGGCGCTGCCCGCGACGCTCGACCCTGGAGCTTTCGATGCCGCGATCGCCGGGACCAGCGCCGCATCGCCCTGCAATTCGCCATCAGCATCGATCTCCGGAGCGCGTTCCCTCAGAATGCGCAGAGCCTCCACCATCTTTTCGGCGAACGCGTGCCGCGCGCTGCCCTTGGTCGAAAACGAAAGCAGCGCGACCTTGGGCTCCGCACCGATGACGCTGCGCGTGGACGCCGCGGTCGAAATCGCGATTTCGGCAACTTCCACCGCCGAAGGATCGGCAACCATGGCGCAATCGGCGAACGCGAGCACGCCGTCATGCCCGAAATCTCGATCCAGGACGCACATAAAGAACACGCCGGAGACAGTGCGAATCGCAGCGGCGGGCCCGATGCATTGCAGCGCCGCGCGCACCGTTTCCGCGGTAGTGTTGACCGCGCCACCAACCCCTCCGTCGGCATCGCCCGCCGCAACCATGAGCGCCGCGCGATACAGCGGCCTTTGCGCGATTTCGTTGGCCTCCATTTGCGTGATGCCCTTCGCCCGGCGGCGCTCGAGATACAGCGCGGCGTATTTCGAGCCATCCGAGCCGCCGAGGCCAGTGAGAAGTATCGGCTCGACCAGCTTCTCCTTCGTCAACCGAGCGGCGGCTTCCTGAACGCGAGGATCGTCGCCTTCCGGGAACACGATCCGCTTGCGCTTGGGAAGCCGCCGCAGTCGCTCGATGTGTCGCGCAAGAAAACGGTTGGCCGATTCCGGAAGCCCGGCTGCGGAAGACATTGTTTCAATTCTAACCGCCCCACAAGTCCTTTCGGCCACGAATGAACACGAATAAGAATCGGAAGTCCTATTCGTGTTCATTCGTGCTCATTCGTGTTCATTCGTGGCCGAAAGGAGCTAGCTGTTTGCGATTTGGGTGCATGCGGCTTCGATATGTTATTCTGACTACTGACGCGGAACACAGCGGGGACGTAGTTCAGTTGGTTAGAACGCCGGCCTGTCACGTCGGAGGTCGCGGGTTCGAGCCCCGTCGTCCCCGCCAATCCAAATCATGGCTCTTTTCTTCTTACTAGCGGTGTTCTTCGTAGTGATCGCCGCCATCGTTTTGTTCGCGTTCCCGCCCCACCGCATCGTACAGTGGATGGCGAGAAACGCTCAGAAGAAATAGCAGCGCTCCGCTGTTCGAGACCATGCCGAAACCCGCCCGTCCAAAAACTGCCGCTGAACGGAAGGCCCGCCTCCAAACGATTCTGTCCACGCTCGATCGAATGTACCCGGACGCGCATTGCGCCCTGCATCATTCGAATGCCTGGGAACTTCTGGTCGCGACCATTCTTTCGGCTCAATGCACCGACAAGCGCGTCAACGCGGTTACGCCCGATCTATTTCGCAAGTATCCGACGATTCAGGACTTTGCCAACGCCAGCCAGCCCGAATTGGCACAGGACATCCGCTCCACCGGCTTCTTCAATAACAAATCGAAATCGGTGATCGGGGCGGCGAAGAAGGTTCTGGGCGATTTCGAGGGAGAAATCCCGCGCACCATCGAGGAATTGCTGACTGTTCCCGGCGCTGCTCGGAAGACTGCAAATGTCGTGCTGGGAACCGCGTTTGGGATTGCATCGGGAATTGTCGTCGATACCCATGTGCAGCGCATCTCACGGCGTCTGGATTTGACGAAGGAAACCGATCCGGTCAAAATCGAACAGGACCTGGTGAAGATCATTCCGAAAGAGAAGTGGATCTTGTTCTCGCACCAGATCATCCTGCACGGACGCGCCTTGTGCGTCGCAAGAAATCCGAAGTGTGCGGAGTGCGGATTGAATCCGCTCTGCTACGCGCCGGATAAGACGGCCTGACGTGGCGCACGCTTTAGCGTGCTGCTGTCGGCTTCAGCCGACAGTCTCCCATCAGAAGTTATTCTCCCGGACGGCGAACTGAAGCTCGCCGCTGCACGCTGAAGCGCGCGCCACGCGATTACCGATTCGCGCCTTCGCCCGTCAGATGCAATCCCTTGTGGATCGCATACAGCGCCAGTTCCAGCCGATCCGAAACGCCCAGCTTGTCGAAGATGTTGTGCAGATGGTTCTTCACCGTCTGCTCGCTGATGAACATCTTCTCGGCCATTTCCTTGTTCTTGTAGCCCTGCGCCACCAGCGCGACGATCTCGCGCTCGCGTGCCGAGAGCGGACTGCGCTCGCGGCCCTTGCCCTGCCGCCATTCCGCCGGACTTCCTGGCCCGTCTGAGAACTGGCGCATGACCGCGGCCGTGGTGTGCGAATCCAGCCAGATCTCGCCCGCGTTCACTTTGCGGATGCTCTTGACGATCAGGTCCGGCGCCGTCTGCTTCAGCACGATTCCGCTGCAGCCGAGCTTCATCGCCTGCACGAACTCGTTCTTGTCTTCCGAAGCCGTCAGCACGATCACGCGCGTCCGCTTGTTGGTCTGTTGCAGAGCTTGCAGCGCCGACAAGCCCGTCCAGGTTGGGCATGCGCAGGTCCAGCAGAAGCACGTCCGGATCCAGTTCCTGGACCCTCTCCAGCACCTCGCGGCCGTCGCTGGCCTCGCCCACGATCTCGAAGTCGTCTTCCAGCAGCAGCAGCTTCTTCAGGCCGTCGCGGACAATCGGATGGTCGTCGGCGATGACGATGCGCACCGTCGCTTTCCGTTTTTCGGTACCCTCCGTGCTGTCATTGATGGGGGCTAACATAATTTCCGTTTCCAATGTGTCCACTGTTCACTCCGTCCAGATTGCTCTCTTTGCGCTTATCGACAAGCCTGTTCGACAACCTGATGATATTCGGTTCTAGTACTTTCTACAATGCAGGGGCCACTTACGTTTTCGCCTAATAACTCACTTAATTCCTAGCTAAGGTAGCCTTAGGTCCGACGGACTATTCCGTCGAATTTTGGTCACTATCAGGCCCGAAACATGATTGCGCTAAGGACAGCTAGAGCGAGCGACACCGAAAAACGCGTAGTCTCCAAGACTCCGGATCTGCACGGCCCGGAATCGTAAAGATCTCTCCAACCTATAAGAAACGTTCAAGCATACCATAGGAATCCGGCGTCCTCCAGAGCAGGAAAAGCCGGCTTTGTCGGCATGCGATCCTGGAGCGTGACCTCAGATGTCATCATCGCCGGAGCAGGCCCGGCCGGGCTCTCGGCTGCGGAAGCCATCGCTCGGCGAGGTTGTTCCGTGACCGTGCTGGAACAAGGTCACGAAATCGGTTCGCCGATCCGAACCAGTGGCGGCAGCTTCATCGCCGAACTGCGCCCTCTCGGAATTCCCGACGCCCTTTGGCACCCGATTTCGCGTGTTCGCTTTGTTTCCCCCAATAATTCGGCGATTTTCGATTATCCCGATCCGGTCATGTGCGTTATCGATGTACGCGGCGTATTCCAGCATCTGGCCGAGCGCGCAATTGCCGCGGGAGCCGGCATCCGTTTGTCGACGCAGGCCGTGGCCCCCGTAATGGACGATGTAGGCCGCGTAGCCGGCGTACGCCTCCGCGACTCGGTATTAGACTGCCGCGTGGTTATCGATGCGACCGGCTACCGGTCCACCCTTCTTAAACATGAGGCGTTGAAGCACTTCGGCATCGACCCCGGCTTCCGCCGCTTCGGTGTGGGCGCTGAATACGATATGTTCGCGCCGCATTGCGACCAGCGAGAGGCGGTCCTGGTCGTCGGCGACGAAGCGGCGCCATCGGGATATGCGTGGGTGTTTCCTTGGGGTCGAAATCGAGTGCGTGTCGGCGTCGGCATCATCCATCCCGATTCGTCGGCGAAACCGGACGATTACCTGGATCGCTTCGTAGCGTCGCTCAATCGTTATGGCGTCGATGCCCGTGGTGCGCAGCCGATCGAGCATCACGCGGGATTGATTCCGTCGGAGCGTTTCGCGTCGACCTTTGTCGGCGACGGCATCATGGGAGTCGGCGATGCGGTTGGCCAGGCGTCATCCTTATTAGGAGAAGGGATTCGCTGGGCGATTGAAGCAGGCCGCATGGCAGGCGATGTCGCTGTGTCGGCGATCGAATCGGGCGATACGTCTCGCGCGGCGCTGCTTCCGTTCGAGAAGCAGTGGCGAAAGCAGCATGGGATGAATTTGCGGCTGGCGCATCGGATCAATCAGCGGATCGCGCGTTGGGATAGCGCGAAGTGGGATTCGCGCGTGGATTTGTTGAAGAAGCTTTCGGCAGCCGATTTCGCCGAAGCGCTGAAGACCAATCTGACCGGCAAGTGGTTATGGCGATTGGCCGCCAGTGGCGCGCTACTGCGGTAGTGCGCGCGTCTTTCAGAGCCGCGGCCGAAACATGTGGGGCCGCCACTCGTGGCGGCGAGACGGCTTCAGCCGTCTCCTGCTGTTCCAGAAACCGGCCTAAAGACCGGTTGCCGGCAGAAATGCCGGCCCCACACTTTTTAATGCGGTAAATCGCCCGACGCCTTCTTCTGCGTGATCTCGTTGTAGGCGCCTTGTACAATTCCGGGGAAGCCGCCTGCGACGTACTTTTTCACCGAATCGGGCATCGTGATGGAGGTCGACACCGCGCGAGCCCCGTCCATCTTCACGATATCCTCCAGTTTCTTCCCCTGCTTCACCGCGTCGCCAACGCGCTTGTTCACCTCGACGAAGAACATCCGCTGCGCTTCGAGAACTTCCTTGCCGCCGGCCGGCCCGTGCCCCGGCAGCACATGATCCACCGCCAGCTTTTGCGCCTTCGCGATCACGCTCGGCCAATTACCGATGTTGCCGTCGGCGGTGTAGTTATAAGGACCATTCGCCACCGCGTCGCCGGTCGCCAATATCTTTTCTTTCGGTAGGTACACGAAACCGTCACCGCGAGTATGCGCCCAGCCGAAGAAATAGAACTCCACCCGGCGCGTCCCGTCATCGATCACGTGTGGCGATTTCGAAAACGTCTCTTTCGGCGGTTCCGGTGCGTCGAGATTCAATTCGCCCACGTCTTTGCGTTGCTTGCTCGCGTCCCGCCACCGCGAAGGCTCGTAGCGCTTCATCTCTTCGGCGACGCCCACATACGCGAGCGTGATCGCGCCGGCCTTCGTCATCACCGGATTTCCGTAGGCATGATCGCCGTGGTGATGCGTGTCGAAGACGTACTTGACCGGCTTCGGCGAGACCTTCTTCGCATCCTCCAACGCGAGCCGCGCGCCGCTGGGATAATTCGCGTCCACGATGATCAGGTAATCCTTCATCTCGATGATGATGTTGTTGCAGTGGCCTGCCTGGAGATCGCCCTCGCGAAACCACACGCCGGGCGCGATCTGTTTCACGGTGTTCGGTTGCGCGTCGCTGCTGGTTAGAAACAGGCTGATCGTGGCCAGAGAGCCGAAGGCAGAAGCGAGAATGAGTCGTTTCATCGGCTCATTTTATCAATCTGGGCGGGAAAGCACAGTCATCTGCCACAATCGAAGTAGTGGATCTGAAAGAAATCCTGACTCGCCGCCGAGCGCTGCTCATCACGCCCTTCGCGTTCGCCGGCATCTACGCGATCGCGTCCCGCAAAGGCACGACAACGGCGGCCGCGCCTGGTGGCGAAGTCGACATCATTCAATTCGACGACGCGGGCAATCGCATTGGACCGGCGCACGTGAAGCTCGTCGTCAAGACCGATGCCGACTGGCGCAAAATTCTCTCGAACGATCAGTTCTACGTCACTCGCCGCGAGGGTACCGACACCCCGTACACCGGCACCTACTACCAACTCCACGATCCCGGTCTGTTCCGCTGCGTGTGCTGCTCGAATGCCGTGTTCAACTCGGAAACCAAATTCGATTCCGGCACCGGCTGGCCCAGCTTCTGGGATCGCATCGCGCGCGAAAATGTCAGCGAGCGTCGCGACACCAGCTTGTTGATGGATCGCATTGAGGTGCATTGCACGCAATGCCTGGCGCATCTCGGCCACGTATTCGACGATGGTCCGCAGCCGACCGGTCTCCGTTACTGCATCGACGAATCGTCGCTACGGTTCGTCCCTAAGCGTTCGTAGCTATTGTTTGGACGCCGTAAACTTTCCCGGCGTCGTCTCGCCGTTCACTGTCCTCGACATCGTACCGACCAGCTTGCCGCCTTCGAGTTTCCCTTTGTAGCTGATCTTTACCGCGAAGCCTTGCACTTCAGCGTTCACGTCGAACGAGAACGAGTCGCCCGTGACCGTGCCCGTTAACGGCTGGTTCGAAAAGGTCGGATTTGTGAACGAGCCAGTGAGTTTACCGCCGGCCTGCTTCAGCGTGAACGTCGGCGCGCCTTGCCCTCCGCCCTCCAATTCCACCTGGGCATTCCAGGTTCCCGAAATGTCGGCCGCGAAAGCCGGCGCGATCGCAATCGTCAAGAACACAGCGCAGAGTGTTAAGAGTCGCATGAGATAATCTACGCACGGGAACGCGAAACGTTCCATGCCCTCACCATGAAAATCACACGAATCGAGGCCTTTCGCGTCGAGCTGCCGCTGCACGAAGGCAGCTACAAATGGTCCGGCGGAAACTCGGTTGAAGTTTTCGATTCCACCATCGTCGCGATTTCGACCGATGCGGACATCACCGGCTATGGAGAAGTTTGTCCGCTAGGGCCGGCTTATCTGCCCGCATATGCAGCGGGCGTGCGCGCCGGAATCGCAGAGCTTGCGCCGCATCTCATTGGCGCAAATCCTTCGGAGCTCGCAGTGATTCATCGCCTGATGAATCAGAAAATGCGAGGGCATCCCTACGTCAAATCAGGTATCGATGTCGCCTGCTGGGATATCTTGGGCAAAGTGAGCGGGCAGCCCGTCGCGACGCTGCTGGGCGGACGTTTTGGCGACGATTTTCCGCTATATCGCGCGATTTCGCAGGATACGCCCGAGGCGATGGCGGCCAGCGTCGGTGAATATCAGGTCGCAAGGTTATACGAAATTTCAACTGAAGGTCGGCGGCAGCGATGCGAACTGCGTGGAGACCGACGTCGCGCGGATTTTCGCCGCCGAGAAGCAGCTTCAATCGGGCGACGATCCTGATCGCCGACGCGAACACCGGTTGGACCCAGCACCAAGCCCTGCGAGTCGCCGACGCCGTTCGCAATGTCGACGTCTACATCGAGCAGCCGTGCCGCACGTATGAAGAATGCCTCGCGATTCGGCGGCGTACGGCGCGCCCGTTCATCCTGGATGAAGTGATCGACGATATCGGCATGGTGGTGCGTGGCGCGGCCGATCAGGCGATGGACGTGATCAATTTGAAGATTTCGAAAGTTGGCGGGCTCACGCCGGCACGGCAGATTCGCGATTTATGCGTCGGGTTGGGAATCGCGCTGACGATCGAGGATACCTGGGGCGGCGATATCGCGACGGCCGCGATCGCGCATCTGGCGCACAGCACTCCCCCGGAGTTGCTGTTCACGACGACGGATTTCAATAGCTATGTGACTGTCAGCACGGCAGAAGGCGCGCCGCAACGCAAGAACGGTCGGATGACGACGTCGGATCGCCCAGGCCTGGGTATATCGCCAAGGTTAGAGGTGTTAGGAAAACCCTTGGTCACAGTGGATTGAAGAGGGGTTATACTTTGGGTGGGGCCGGGGATGGAAATCCACCCCCGGCGGAAGACATCAGCGCCGCTTTATGCGGATGCTAATGGTGATCGTGACGCTAATCACGGCCACTGCGGTGATCAGAAAAGTGATCATCGGCCCTCCTTTCCGTCCGGACTGGAGATTCCACGGTCTGCTTATCACAGGCCGTGGTACGTCCGGAGCGTTCAGGTACGCCCCATCCGCATCGCCAATCTTTTCGGAAAGCCCCACCAGGAACTAAGTGGGCTGAGGATGGAAAAATATCTCGGAAATTTTAGTTGGTCGCAGGGATCTCTTCCGGAACCCGATTGCGCTCGATGATCGCCGACCGCAGCATCATCACCGCCGTGTAAAACACCACGACGACAACCAGCCACTTCATCGCGTTCAGCGGCAGAGATTTGACGATAAACGCCGCGATGAGCACGCCCGGAATCCCGCCGATCGCGAGCCCGAGCGCCGCGCGTAAGTTGTACTTCTTCTCTTTGATGAACCGCATGCTGCCTACCGGCATCAGAAACGCGCACGATCCCATCATGATGGGGAATGCCGATTTCGCATTCATTCCCATGAGAAAAATGACCACCATACAAGGCGCGTACAACCCGATACCCAACGTCATCAATGCGCCCAGCATCGCATTTGCAAGGACAGCTATCATCAGCTTCGTCCCGGTGAGCCCAAGCAGTTCGCCACCCGCCGGCATCAGGCCAACCTGCGGCAATGAAGCGAGCATCAATCCCGCCGTCCCCAGCAGGGCCAGCCCCATCCCGACCTGAATGTACCGCCGAGGCCATTTCGCCACCACGCCCGCGCCCAACCAGGCACCGACAATCGATGCCGCGATCATCAGAATCAAAGTGACGACATCCACCTGCACCACCGCGATATAAATGAATGCCTGCAAAATCGACGGGAGCGTGTGACCGACGTTCAGCGTGCCAGGAATCTCCTCGTCCGGCACTAGCTTGAAGAACCGAAAAAGCGATGTTGTGGTGGCGAAACGAACCGATTCCCAGCGTATCCAGGAAATTCGTGAGCAGCCCGATTCCTGCATCGCGGAGCCGGTTCGCCGCGCTCATAGGCGCGGATTCGCGTAGCTTGCTGCCCCACCCGATCGAACTACCCCAGACGATGATGAATCCTACCGTGAAGATCGCGAGTGCGATGAAAAGTCCAGTGATCATGCGTTAGCCCGCTATTGTATAGCATCATGAAAGTTCATGAAATTGATTCGTTATTCTCTTGACGGCGCGCCGCCGCATGTCGGCATGCTCACAGAACGGGGCATCGCGCCCATTCCCGGCGTCAGCGACCTTCTCGCGATCATTCAAGGCAGCATTCCTACGCCGCGCGATCTCACCGGCGTCGAAATCATTCCCTTCGACCGCGTCACGCCGCTGCTGCCTTACGACGTTCCCCCGAAAATCTGGTGCATCGGCCTCAATTACAAAAGCCACGCCGAGGATATCGACGCGGTCCAGCCCGAAGAACCGGGCAGCTTCATGAAACCCGCCTCGTGCATGTTCCAACCGGCCGGCGAAATCGTGCTCCCGCCACCGGAAGTCTCGAGCGATGTCGATGCCGAGGGCGAGCTCGGCGTGATCATCGGCAAGAAGTGCCGCTTCCTCTCCGCTGACGAAGTGCCGAGCGTTATTTTCGGCTACACCACCACCCTCGATCTGACCGCGCTCGACGTCCTGCGCAAGAATCCGCGCTACCTGACGCGAGCCAAGAGCATCGACACATTTTTCAGTTTCGGACCAGTGATCGTAACCGCGGACGAGATCGCCGATGTGAACAAGCTGGAAGTGATTACGGAGCACAATGGTGGCTTGTGCTCGCGTGATTTCGTGAGTAACATGCGGCACGGACCGTTCGAGTTGGTCCGTTTTCACTCGCACTTCATGACGCTCTACCCTGGCGATTTGATCTCGACAGGCTGCCCGAAAGGCGCGCGCATCAAGGCAGGCGATCGCGTGCAGGCGAGAATCGAAGGCGTCGGCCGGTTAAGCGCGACGGTCCGCTAAACGTTAGAACCAGCCGGTCGTGGGGCAGGCGTTTCCGCCTGCCGATTGTTAGAACCAGCGACGATCCAGCCGTCGCAAGTCCCGAATCTCGCGCTGTGCTTCGATCCGCGCCCGAATGCGAGCCCTCATCGCTTCCACGCGGGCCTGACGAAGCTCCCGTTGAGCCCGATAACGATCGCGCTGCAAGTCCATCCGCGCGCGCCAAGCGCTCTCCCGGATTTCAGAAAACTCGCGTCGAAGATCCGCCCGCATACGCTCCATGCTGCGTCGGAACTCGTAGCGCGAATCCGACGAATAGATCCGGTGCATCTCCCCTTGCGAGCTCTGATCCACCGCGAGCATCGGTGTCACCACCAGCCCTGCCAAGGCAATCACTTGAAGGCCCAGCTTCATAAACGAAGTTCTCCTGTGAAGAGTAATACGGCGGCCTCGGCCAATAGTTTCACTCGTTTTGAACTTTTTTTCTCGTCCGCCTGCGCCCCAGCGGCAGCTATAGAGTCTGTGTGAAAACAGGGACAGGCCGCCCTGTCCACGACGGTACCCTGTTCATTCGTGGCATCGGCTCAGGAGGGGACAAGGTAGCCTGTGCCTGTTTTCACACAGACTCTATACTTGGAGTGACCGAGTCCCTAAACCCATGCTCGCGACGCCTTCACGTCCGCCTGCCATCGCTCGTCCGCCTTCCATCAAAGGATTACCGCTGATCGGCGTCCTGCCCGAGTTCCGCAAGGACGCACCCGGATTCCTTTTACGTACCGCGAAGACTCACGGCGATCTGGTTCATCTGCGCCTCGGCCCGCAGCAAGTTTACTTCGTTAACCATCCGGAATGGATTCGCGACATCCTGGTTACCCACCAGTCCAATTTCACCAAGAGCCGGATGCTGGAGCGAGCCAAGGTCTTCCTCGGCGAAGGCTTGCTCACCAGCGAAGGCGAGTTTCACACGCGCCAGCGGCGTCTGGTTCAGCCCGCGTTCCATCGCGAAAGGCTGGCAGGTTACGCGACGTCCATGGTCGATTGCGCGGCTGCATGCCGCGATCGCTGGCAATCGGGTCCCGCATTTTTGGGACAGCCCTTCGATGTGGCCCGAGAGATGAATCGCCTTACGCTGGCCATCGTCGCGAAAACATTATTCAGCGCCGATGTCGACTCCGAAGCTGACGAAATCGGTGCCGCGCTCACGGAAGTGCTCGGGTTGTTCGAAACTGTCCTGCTCCCGTTTTCCGAATGGCTGGAGAAACTACCGCTGCCCTCGGTGAAGCGATTCAAAAGCGCGCGCGACCGCTTGGACCAGACGATCTATCGCATCATCGAGCAGCGACGCGCCAGCGGAGACGCCGATACCGGCGATCTACTATCGACCCTGCTGCTGGCGCGCGACGAAGAAAACAAAGCAGGCGAACCCGGCCGCATGAGCGACAAACAGGTTCGCGACGAAGCGCTTACATTGTTTCTCGCCGGTCACGAAACCACCGCGAACGCGCTTACATGGACCTGGTACCTGCTATCGCAAAATCCGGCAGCCGAGGCGAAGTTTCATGCCGAGCTCGATCACGTTCTCGGCGGCCGCCCGCCGGGCCTGACGATCTTCTGCCGCTGCGCTATTCCGAAATGGTGTTCGCCGAATCGATGCGTCTCTATCCGCCGGCCTGGGCCATCGGACGCCGCAACATTGCCGAATATCGCCTCGGGAATTACTCGATTCCGCCGCGATCAATTCTGTTGATGAGCCCCTACGCCATGCATCGCGATCCGCGCTGGTTTCCCGAGCCCGACAAATTCGATCCCGAGCGCTGGCAGCCCGAAGCCGTCGGGACGCGCCCCAAGTTTTCCTATTTTCCATTCGGCGGCGGCACCCGCGTTTGCATCGGCGAACGATTCGCGTGGATGGAAGGCGTGCTGCTTCTCGCGACCATCGGGCAGCGATGGAAATTGCGATTGAAACCAGGTCATCCCGTGGAGACGCGCGCCCTGATTACGTTACGTCCCAAGTTCGGGATGGAGATGACGGCTGAACAGCGCGATATCGCCGACAACGAGCCGCGACCATAGGGAGCGGTCAAACATTGTTTTTCCACAATCTCTGAAGCGTACGCCACATCCTAATCCGCATCCGGGTTCATCACCGCGATATACCCAAGATTCCGATAAAGCTGCTTGTAATCCAACCCGCACCCCACCACAAATCGATCCGGAATCTCAAAGCATCGAAATTCCACAGGCACCTGCACAATCCGCCGCACCGTCCTATCGAGCAGCGTGCATACCGACAACGATCGCGGTCCGCGCCCCGCCAGCGTCTGCAACAAAAAGCGAGTAGTGAATCCCGTGTCGACAATGTCCTCGATCAGCAGCACATCCTCGTCCTGAATCGGCTCGTCCAGATCCTTGGCGATGCGCACCATCCCATCGCTCCCCCGCGCCCCGACGCCGCTAAACGTCGAGATCGCCAGGAAGTCGATCTTCACCGGGATTTCGATCGCACGCGCCAACTCCGTGAGAAAAAAAACCGCGCCTTTGAGCACCGCGATCAGCTTCAGCTCGCGACCCCGATACTTCGCGTCGATCTCCGCCGCAACCTCGCGAATGCGCGTCGCGACTTGTTCCTCGGTGAACAGAACCCGCTCGATACCAGCCGGCGACGTCATGCGGTTTTCATCCGCAGGCCGTACTTAAACACCAGATCCTGAAAGTCTTTCTGATAAAAGACCTGAATATTCACGTGCGGATAAATAGCTCGCAACAGTTTTATTTTCCGATTCTTCTTGGTCACCAGCGCCTGCTTCATCGTCGTCAGCTCGACGTACAAATCGAATTCCGCCAGATAGAAATCGGGAGTGAATGCCTCCACGATGTTGCCATCCTTGTCCCATTGCAGCGCGAAGCTGCGCGGTTCATATTCCCATTCGATGCGATAGAAATTCAGCAGATTCGCGAACAGCTCTTCGCTTGGGTGGCCGAAAACCGCGCGCTTGATGTTGGCGTTTCCAGCGGGCACAATCCCGTAGCGTGCAAGCTGCAATCGCGTTTGGAATTGGATTTGCGCTTCGCTCGCGGCCGGCAGCAATCCATGGTCGGCGAGCCGACCAGCCTCCGCCGCCGCGCGAAGAACCTCCGTCATTTGCGGCGTATCCATCTGTTCGGCGTTCAAAATTACGTCCAACGATTCCGCAACAGGTTTTGCACGCCCCATGCGGGCGCGACGCAAGCGATGCGCATCCGCATCCAGCTTCTCCAGCACCTCGCGAGCCTCCGGCCGCTCTAACCGCTGATCCAGCATCACGTTACCGATGCGACGTGCCGCCGGCGCCACCACGCCCGCGCGCAACAGCATCGGCAAAGGCCCGAACAATCCTTCCGCACCCGCGATCGCGATCACCAGATGATTCGCCGCGGCCATGCGCGCCAGAATCGAAACCACGGCGGCTTTCCACGCGCGATCCGGCAGCGCCGCATCGCCGAATTCCTGCGACAGCCACTGTTCCAGCCGAGCCTCCGTCACCAGCTCGAATCCCAACAATCGCGCCGTGCCGTGCGCCACTTCTTCCCATCGCGAGCCCGGATCGCCGGAAATTGTCAGCAATGCCATCCGTTACAATGCCAGCATAACAACGTGGGTTACGAACCGGCTCTCGAGTTGATGTGGCGCACGCACTCCTGCGTGCCGTGTCGACACTCATGTCGACACCCTGTCCCAATACGATGACAACCCTGGGCGTAGACATCGGAGGAACAAAGATCGTAGCGAGACGCGTGAGCGGCGAGGCCGAGCTCGCCGGTTCCACACTTCTTCCCACGCGAGCCGCCGAAGGTTTCGACGTTTCCCTCGCTCAACTTTGGACCGCGATCGAGCAAACCATCACCAGCGAAGTGACGATGATCGGCATCTGCGCGCCCGGTCCGCTGAATTCGAAAACCGGCGTCATCCTGAATCCGCCGAATCTTCCGGGATGGATAGATATTCCGCTCGTGGAACTCGCCGAAAAGAAATTCGGCCTACCCGTTCGAATTGAAAACGATTGCAATGCAGGAGCGCTCGGCGAGGCGCTATACGGAGCGGGCCGCGGACACTCCATCGTTTTTTACGCAGCCATCGGAACCGGTATCGGAGCCGGAATCGTGCTCGACGGCAAACTGTTTCGTGGCGCGCACGATGCCGCGGGCGAGGCGGGCCACGTAACCGTCGATTACCGCAGCCCCGTCATTTGCACCTGCGGCGCGCCGGGATGCATTGAAGCTCTCGCGTCCGGCTCCGCGATCGAACACACCCGCACCACCGCGCTTGACCATGTCGACGAATTGGCGGCATGGCTCGCGAGTATCGTCAGCCTGCTCGATCCCGGCGTCATTATTCTCGGCGGCGGCGTGCTGGGTGGACCTGTCGGCATACCGATGCTTGCGCGATTGCGCGAACAGATGCCGAAGCGAACCGTGAATCCCTACGCGTCTCAGATTCCGATTGTCGAGCCGCAATTGGGCGCGCTGTCGGGCGTGATCGGCGCGGCCGCAATTGCCCGAGGGCTCGGGTGAACAGCCGACTCCGCGCGATCGCCTATTGGTCCTCTGCGCCTCTTCTGATGCTTGCGTTGTATTGGCCAGGGCTGCTCGCCTGGTTTCAGAAGGACGATTTCGCGTGGCTCGGCTTGCGTGGCCTGGTGCATAATCCGCGCGATCTGGCGTGGGCGCTGTTCGCTCCGCTCGCGCAAGGCACTATCCGCACCCTCAGCGAACGCGCAGTCAATCTCTCGTTCGTTTCTCTCTTCGGATTCCGCGCGCTGCCCTTTCGCTGCCTCGCGTTCGTAACCTGCATCGCTGCGATATCGATGTTGGCCGCCGTCGCGACCAAAATCAGCGGATCGCGAGCCGTCGGATTCTGCTCCGCCATCTTCTGGACCCTCAACAGCGCCATCGCGATTCCGCTGGCCTGGACAGCCGTCTATTACGAACTCGCGTGGCCGTTCTGGCTGCTGACGATGTTCTGGCTGCTGCTGCGTTACGACGAGACTGGCGAGCGGCGATTCTTCATCGCCCAATGCGCGATGTTCGTGCTGGGATTCTTCGTGCTCGAAATGAACGTCGTGTATCCAGCGATCGCGGCCGCCTACGCATTGGCCACCGGCAAACGCGCGCTCCTCATCAAAGTGATCCCGCTGTTCGCGATTTCGCTCCTCTACACCGCGATCCATTTCTACTTCGCGCCGCTGCCGTCCAGCGGACCGTACAAAATGCATTGGGACCTTGGCGTGATTTCAACATTGATTCAATATTGGGGCTGGGCGCTGGGGCCAGGGCTAGGACGCCTGATCGGGATCGTATCGACCGCGATCCGCTCGACACTCGTGTGGACGTTGACCGCCGGTCTGTTCGCGTTCCTGATCCGCGCCAAGCGAGACGCGGCATCCACTCGAGCATGGTTCTTCCCCGCGTGGTTTCTCATCACGCTTTGCCCGCTGCTGCCGTTACACGATCACATCGACATGGAATACCTGACAGCGCCCACGCTCGGCCTCGCGATGTGGGCAGGCTGGGCGACCGTCGCGGCCTGGCGCGCGGAATACGATCGGGAAAATCGCGGCAGTTTCGCTATTCGCGATTTACGCCGCCGTCATGATTCCTATCGGTCAAGCCTCCGTAAGAAGCATCTCCGGAGGCAGCCGCCGAACCAAGACATTCGTGCTGAGCGTGGTGCAATCGGCGCACGCGTATTCGGGAAAGACGGTGTTTCTGCAAGGTGTGAGTACCGAGCAATTCGACAACGCGATTCGCGATCGCGCATTTCGTTTGTACGGACTCGACGACCTGCGCCTTGTTCCCGAGAATCGAAACGCGCTCGCGCCGCCGTCGAACTCTGCCGGCTCCGATGCTTTCTTTGCCGATCCTGCCGACATGACCCGCATGCTGCGCGACAATCTTGCCGTGGTCCTCGACGTATCCAGCGGAACCGCGCGCGATGCCACCGCCGAGTACTCGGAATCGCTCAAACGCGCAGCTCGCTGACAATTTCCTGACAAATTTACGACAAACATTTTGCGTCCGTTGGACGGAAAGTCGGCAACTTCCTCGCGCTTCGCCCGTATTCTAAGCCCACTGGTTCCCCGGAGGGTTCCAAATATGACCGACACGCTCCGACCCTTCTCTTCCATGGCGCTGATCGTAGCGCTGACCCTGGGATCGATTCCCGCGCAAGCCAAGCCCCGGCCCGTTGAGGAACAGGTAGCCAGCCTGGGCGCTGGCGAGAAAATCCGAGTGCTTCTGACCAACGGGGAAATCGTAAGGGGCCGGCTAGGTGCGGTCGCGCCTGACCAATTCACCCTGGAGCCGCCCAACGTCTCGAAAGGAACGCCGCGCGTCGTCAAGTTCAGCGACGCACGATCCGTAAAGCAGGACCGTGGCATGAGCAAGGGAGTGAAAATCGGCCTCATTGTTGGCGGATGTCTCGTCGTCCTTGCCATGGTGGGATCTCATACCTGACACCCTGGGTAACTCTCAAAGGAGTGAGTTTGTCATGAAAAGCATCTCGTTCTTGACCGCGATCGCAGCGTCTCTAGTGTGCGCGCTGCCGGCCGCCGCAGCGGACGTCACGCTGCATTGGTCCGAAATCGCGCCGTCCGTGAAAGGAGTGCAGGCGACAGTGGTTCTGGTGAACGGAGAACGCGTGAAGGGACTAATCGCGGATGTTCAGCCGGATGCGCTCGTGATGGATCTGAACCGTAGCGTGCCGCGCGCCACGGTCGCGCAGGTTCGCATTCGAAAGAACCGAATCAAAGGGCGCGTGATTGGAAGCTCCATTGGTGTTGCGCTCGGAGGGCTGGGGGCCGCCGAAGGCGACCCTGGCTCGGTAGGTGCGCGAGTCGCGACCGCCGCGATCTGGATCGTCGGCGGCTATCTCATCGGATATGCGATCGATCGGCACGAAGTCGTCATCAACATCGCGCCTGACGTTTCCAAGACAAATTTCGAGCAATGATTTTGCAGCGCCCCAGCAGTAAGACTGCAACTGGAAAATGAGTTCGCCGTATTCTGGGGTCGCCATGAAACACTTCACCACCAACGCTCTGATGATTTTCGCGGCGCTCGCCGGTTCGGCAGCGCTCCGCGCACAGGATTCGATTCAACTTCCGCTGCCGCGGGTTTGCGACTACGCCCGCTCGCGAATCATACAAGTCAAACTGCCGACGGGCGAGACCGTCGAAGGCGTCTGCTTCTCCACCACCGTCGATGAGTTGCAGGTTCAGACGAAGAACGGGATCGTGAAAGTCGCGCGGGCGCAGCTCTCTCGCGTTACCATCGCCGACATTCAGCCCCGGCATCAGCTCAGCCACCTCGGTAAACAAGTAGGGAAAGGCGTGTCCTGGAGTGCGAAACAGGTGCCGACCGAATGGGGAGTTGTCGGCGTGGTCGGAATCCCGGTGACGCTTGCGTTTGGCGCGGTTGCCGCACCGTTTTGCCTGCTCGGCGACATCTTTGGATATACGAAAACCATCGAGGTGAAAATCCGATGACGCGGGCAATTCTTCTGCTGCTGATTTCTGTTGCGACCGTTTTCGCGCAGGAAATAAAGTGGGACAACTTATGTGCCGTCGCTCACTCTAAGGCTCTCTCGATCATCGACAACAACGGTGTCAAAGCCCGCGGCTTCTGTTTGAACCAGTCGAACCGCAGCATCTTGTTGAAGGTCGATGGTGGCCTCCGGACAGTCGCTCGCGACGACATCGACTCCATTCGCATCGACAAGGTTCCTCGGAGCCATTGCCTGGCAAGTAGCACAGAGATACTTGGGTGGGGAATTGTGTTCCTGCCAAGCCGCTACTTCGTGCAGGGATTTATGCTGGTCGTCGGAGGCAGCGCAATCCTCGCTGGCGGGGCTCCCGTATGTTCCGTCTACGACCTCGTCAACCGATTGACCGGCAGCCACAAGATTACAATCATCTAAGCATGGCGATCCGGCGATATCGAGTCCGCGTATGGATCTTCCTCGCATCCATCGTCATCCCTGCCGCTCTCTACGGCCTGCTCGGCGTCGAGCTGTATCGGCAGAGCAACACGCCGCGGCTGCGCGCCGAGTTCTACGCAGCCGGACTCCTGCTCGCCCTGGGCGTCACTCTGTTCAGCCGCTATGTCGTCTGGCAGGATTATCGCCGGGATTTACGAGCCGCCGCGCTGCGCTCCGATTTCGTCGCGCGAGTTTCGCATGAATTGCGCACGCCGCTCACTTCGATTCGCATGCTGGCCGAGACCCTCAGCCTCGGCCGTATTCCTGAGCCCGACCGCCAGCGCGAATATCTCGACACCATCGTTCGCGAGACGGAGCGGCTCTCAGGTATGGTCGAAAATGTTCTGGCGTTTTCGCGAACCGAAGCCGCGTCCACGCAGCGAACGTTTGAAGTGGTTGAATTACGCCGCGTGGTGGAGTCCACGCTCGCCCAGCTCCGAACGGCATTGGATCACAGCGGCTTCACCGCTCACCTCGATTGCCGAGAGACTTCGCCCAAGGTTCGCGCCGATCCGGAAGCGTTGAGGCAGGCGATCGCAAATCTGGTCACCAATTCGATGAAATATTCGGGCGATTCCAAACGCATCGAAGTGCGCGTGATTCGCGTGGGTGGCGAGGTTCGCATCGAAGTTGCCGACTGGGGCATCGGCGTTCCGGCTGAATTTCGGTCGCGAATCTTCGAGCGATTTTTCCGCGTCCAGCGCCCCGACGACACGGCCGGCGGCGTCGGCTTGGGACTGTCGCTGGTTGCCGAAATCATGCGCGCGCACGGCGGCCGCGCCGAAGTGCACGACAATACTCCCAGGGGGTCGGTCTTCTCGCTGGTGCTCCCTTTAACCCAATCATGAGCTGCATTCTGGTCGTGGAAGATGAGCGCGCGATTCTCGAAGGCCTGCGCGACAATCTCGAGTTCGAAGGCTATCGCGTGCTCACCGCCGCCGATGGCGAGACGGGATTGAAGATCGCAACCGAGCAGCATCCCGACGTGATCGTGCTGGATCTGATGCTGCCGCGCCTGAGCGGATACGAAGTCTGCCGCCGCTTGCGGGCCGCGAAAATCACCACGCCGATTTTGATGCTGACTGCGCGCGGTGAAGAGATGGATCGCGTGCTCGGCCTCGATCTGGGCGCGGACGATTACGTCACCAAGCCGTTTTCGATTCGCGAGCTCGCGGCACGCATTCGAGCTCTACTGCGGCGGACGAAGCCGGAGCACGGCGCGCCGCTAGAAGTCCATTTCGGCGACGTGCGGGTCGATTTCGAACGCTATGAGACGTTCAAGAACGGATCCGCGGTCGATTTGACGCGCAAGGAATTCGCTGTGATGCGATTGCTGGCCGCGCGTCCGGGCGTCGCCGTGACGCGCGATGAACTGCTGGAACAGGTGTGGGGCTACGATGCGCGCCAGAGCACACGCACGGTGGACAATCACATCGCGGCGCTGCGATCGAAACTCGAAGCTCCAGGCGAGCCGCGGCATTTGATCACGATCCACGGGGTCGGCTACAAGCTGGTTGTGGAGTGACGTGGCGCACGCTTTAGCGTGCTGTCGGCGGCTTGAGCCGCCGATCTTCTGAGCGCAGACTGAAGTCCGCGCCGGCACCTGAAGCGTACGCCACAATTCGTCAAACTTCGATCCGAAACTCCTGCGCCACCGGCCGCTCCGCGACCTTCACCGCCATCGTCACCGGAGCCATCGCCGGATACTGAACCCGATAATTCGGATCCAACCGCCGGGGAATCGCGTAAATCATGTAATCCCCCGCCCCGCGAACTTTTGCGACCACCGAAAAACTGCGCCCCACCTCGAATCGCGACGCCTGCGGTGGTTGCGCCAGCAGCGCTCGATTCACTTCGCTCCCCGGAGCCATGAACACGTCCACATGAGTCGCCGCTGACGTCTTCACGCAAGGCACCACGCTCACCGTGATCCCCGATTCGCCGACGCCAATCTCCTCTTCAGTCAGCCACGACTTGTCTTTGCGAATGACGTGATACAACTCGCACGTCATGCACGGCAGCTCAGCGACTTCCGGGCCACGTCCCATCAGCATCTCGCGCGCCGCGAGCATTCCCGCGCTATTCACGCTTTCCGAAAGGCCATCCGTGAAAGCATTCCCGCCGAAGTCGCCCCAAAAATTGCGGCAGCATCCCGTAACGCGGCCATCCCAGTTCAGCACCGGCGCGCGCCAAAGCTGATAACAGATGCTGCGCATGTAATCGCGACCGGTTGCCTTGTAGTGCTCCTCGCGGCTGATTTCCTTGGTGCGCATCTGGATCTGGACCAGCTCGCGATCGCGAACCGGCGAAACCTCTGTGTCCCACGAAAGCTTCGGCACAAATGCCATTCCCAACTCGCCCGCCAGTTTGCGAGCCGTCGCGATTTCGTGTTCATTGTGCCCGAACACGATGAACTGCCAGCGCAGCATCGGAAAGCCCGACTGGTATTGCCGCTTGTATTCGTTGATCTTCCGAATGTGTCCGATCACGCGGTCGAAGTCGCCCTTGATTCGATATTGCCGATAGCTCTCCTGGCTAGCGCCGTCAATCGAACACGTCATCCCCATGAATCCGTAGCGCACCAGCGACTCCAGCGCTTCGTCGCTGGCGAAGTTGAGATTGACGCCGTTGACCGCGTGCAGCGACACCTTCCGTTCCCACGCCACGCGCAGCAGATCCGGCAATCGCGGATTCAGAAACATCTCGCCGTAATTCGATAGCTCCACTTCCGCGAGGCTCGGATTGCGATCCAACAGCGCCTCGAAATCCTCCACTTTCAGATGGCCGGCACCCATCGCCGCACGAGTCGCGCCGCTCGCCGTCGGGCACGCCGGACACGCGAGCTGGCAGTGCGCCGACGCGTCGATTTGGATCATCCGGGGCTCGATCCGGCGAGGCATTCAGCCATAAGTATACTGCTTTGCAATCAGTTACGATTGTCGTTGACAGTATATATAGCGAGTGATATATATACTGAAGATGTCCAAAACAGATCCGCAATCTTTCCTTCCGCTGAAGAGCCAGTGGTTCCACATCATGCTCGCGCTGGCCGGCGGCGATCAGCACGGCTACGGGATCATGCAAGAGGCGTTCGAGCGCACCGGCGGCAAGGTTCGCCTCTGGCCCGCGGCCGTCTATGGGTCGATACGGCAGCTCACCGAAGCAGGTCTGATCGAGGAATCGGACGTGCGCCCGGCACCGGGTCTGGACGACGCGCGCCGTCGCTACTACCGGCTGACCGACCTCGGGCGCGGCGTGTTGGACGCCGAGCGCGAGCGTCTGGAAGAACTGGTGCGCTTGATGAACATGCGCCGCGAGGGTCGCGCTGCCATGAGGACGTCGTGAGCTTGGGGCTCTTATGAGATTGGGGCTCTTATGAGTAAGGCCGAAAAGCAGAATCTGGCGCTGCGCATTTACCGCCGCCTGGCGCACGCCTTTCCGCACGAATTCAAGCTGGTCTATGGACTCGAAGTGATTCAGACGGGAGAGGATGCCGTGGAAGAAATCTACAATCGACATGGAGCGATGGGGCTGCTGCGCCTGATCGCCGACATCGCGGTGCGGGTCCCCATCGAATATCTGAGCGAGATGCGTCGCGACATGGCGTACGCTGTACGCGCGCTGATCAAGTCGCCGGGGTTCGCGCTGGTCGGAATTATTTCGCTCGGGATCGGCATGGGCGTCACGACCACCGTTTACACCACGGTCTACACGATGATGTTTCGCCCATTGCCGGGCGCGTTGAATCCCAAGGAATTGGTGGTCGCGCAGAATCCGGTTTCGTATCCATACATCGAGGAGTACCGCCAACACAAAGAACTTGTCGCCGACGCTGCTGCATTTCAGAATGGCGTTCCGTTCAACGTCGGCTTTGAAGGCGCCGTGACCTCCAAGCCGGAACGGCTGTTCGGCCACCTGGTGTCCGCCAACTATTTTTCTGTCGTCGGAGTCCAGCCGCAAGCCGGCCGATTCTTCAGTCCGGATATCGACAAGGCGGGCAATCCGCCGGTGGTTGTCATCAGCGATCGCTTTTGGCGGAATCGGCTTCACTCCGCGCCTGACGCCGTCGGGCGCACGCTTCGCCTGAACGGACAGATCGCGACCATCGTAGGCATCGGGCCGGCCGGGTTTAATGGCGCGATGCCGTTCGTCCCCGCGGAATTGTTCGTGCCGATCACGGTGCCGCCATCGCTCGCGCCAGAATTGTCGGACGGCATTCTGCAAAAGCGCGACGCGAAGGTTTTCCTGAGTCTGGTTCGCACGGCTCCCGGCATCACTTTCGAAGCCGAGGAAGCCGGGCTGGATACCATCACGCGCAATCTTGACGATCAGGATGCCAAGGATGCGAACGCTTCCCGCCTCGATAAGACGCGGCGAGTAACGCTGCTGGAAGCCGGCACCGTTCTGCCGATTCCGCGAACCCTCAAGCCGGTCCTGATCGGATTCTACGCGCTGCTCATCGGCCTGATCATGACCATCGCCTGCATGAATCTGGCGAACATGCTGCTGTCGCGCGCCGCGGCCCGGCGCCGGGAGCTCGCGATTCGAATCGCAGTGGGCGCCAGCCGCTTCCGCCTGGTTCGCCAAATGTTGAGCGAAGGCGTCCTGCTGGCGCTGCTTGCCGGAACCGCGGGGCTCGCGTTGGCGTGGTGGTTCATGAGGTTGACCGCGCAGATGAAGCTGCCGCTGGCGGTGCCGGTGGAGTTCAACTACGATCTGGATTGGGGCGCAACAGCGTTTACCTTCGGACTGGCGATCGTCTGCGGCATCGGGTTCAGTCTGGCGCCCGCGCTGCAATCCACGAAAGCCGATATCGCGCCGACACTCAAGGAAGGCGCGGGCGTCGAACTGCGAAGTTATCGCCGCTTCGGCATGCGCAATCTTCTCGTTGTCGGGCAAGTTGCCGGATCGCTGATGCTGTTGCTGATCACCGGATTTGTGGTGCTCGGCTTCAGCAAATCGTCGGGCATGCAGACCAGGTTCGATCCGCGCACGATGTATCTGCTGTCGATCGATCCGGTGCGCGACGGCTATTCCGCAGACAGAGCGCAAGCCTTGTTCGAGAAGCTTCCGGAAAGATTGCGAAGCGTCGGCGCGGTGCGATCCGTTGCATTGGCCGAACAGCCGCCTTTCTCGATTCCCGGTGGGACCGCGGCCTTGGGCGGATCCTTCGACAACAGCGGCAAGAGGCAAACCGTGAAGTCGGTGGCGAGGGAAGCGGTCGGCGCGGGATACTTCGCCGCGCTCGACGAGCCAATGCTGGCGGGGCGCGAATTTGACGAACGCGATCAACGCGTCGATACTGCGGCTGGTGTCGCGATTCCCGTGATCCTGAATCAGAGCGCCGCGCGAGGCTTGTTCGCCAGCGAAAACCCTGTGGGCCAGCGGGCGGAAACGGGCAAAATCAGCTACGAAGTGATCGGCGTAGTGCACGATCTGAAGAGCGGAATCGCGACTGCGGCTCCGTCATCGATCCTGTATCTTCCGCTGACGCGCCGCGATTTCGCCAGTCCTCCGGCCGGCGGCATGACCATCATGATCCGCGCGAGTGCGGGTAGCGACGCCATGTCGGGCATCCGGCGCGAATTCGCGGCCATCGATCCGAATCTGGCGCTGTTCGACGTCCGCACGCTCGACGAATATTTCGACATCACGAAGTCCTACATGCGGGTCGCGTTGAACCTGTACGGCGGCATCGGCGTGTTCGGCCTGATTCTGGCCGCGATCGGTCTCGCGGGTGTAACCGCCTACTCGGTGGCGCGCCGCCGCAAGGAGATCGGGATCAGGATGGCGCTCGGCTCCAGCAAGGGGCAAGTGCTGTGGCTGGTTCTGCGCGAAGGTACTGTGCTGGTGATCATCGGGACGGCGCTCGGATTCCTCGGCGCGGTCGGCATGGCGAAAGGATTATCGTCGCTCACCAGCATCTTCGTTGACGCGTTCCAGTTTGGCGTCAGCGATCCGCGACTGCTGATCGGCGCACCGGTGCTGCTGGCCAGCCTGGCGATGCTCGCCTGCTATATTCCGGCGCGCAGATCGGCGCAGATCGATCCGCTAAAGGCGTTACGCGAAGAGTAGGTGAGGCAGCGTTATACTGAGAACGTTCTATGGCTTCCGCAAAGGATGAAGTTCGCCAACTACTCGACAGCCTGCCGGATGACGCCACGCTGGAGGACGTCCAATATTCGATTTATGTTCGTGAACGAGTCCTGCGTGGCCGTCAGGAGGCGGATGCAGGACAGGTATTGGATCAGGACGAAGTCGATCTCCGGATGAAGCGTTGGCTGGAAGTGTAGTTTGGACGGATTCCGCGTGGCAGGAGCTCGAATCTGCTGCCCAGTTCATCGAGCGCGACTCCGCTCGCTACGCGACGGCGCTTGTTGAGGAAGCTAGGTCGGTTGCGCTTTCTTTGAGAGCATTCTCCAGGCGCGGTCGGGCAGTGCCGGAAGTAAACGACCCAGATGTGCGAGAAGTCTTCGTCAAGAGCTATCGACTGATCTACGAAATCCGCGGAGATCGAGTCGTAGTAGTCGCGTTTCTGCATGGCGCTCGGCGTTTTCCCGCCGATTTGTAGCGCACAAGTCCAGCCGTCTCTATTTGGCGAATCCGCGGAAGTGCCGGCGGTTTGTACTGAGGTCGCGAGGCAACTTCTTCGCAGAGCCGATCAATCCCAGGCGGGAAGCAAGCTCGTAGCACGTCTCTGTCTCTTGCTTCTTTACGATATGTTCTCTCCGCACGTTGCGTGCGGAAACACGAACAGAGCTCATGGCTCCACGTTACCAGACTGTCTGACAACGCGCCAATGTGTCAGACGAATGAACACAAATAAGATTCTTTTCTCAATATAAGGCTGGGCTTGACAGGATCAGGTTTGTGCTCTACACTTCAAAGTACTTTGACATTATTTGACTTGCTGTTTCTGGCTGTGTTTCTGGCCACGCTGATCGCGTTGATCGTGGGGGCGTATCAAAGTCTGCGCGGACGCCTCGCCCAAGCCGGCAAGCTCCTGCTGGGAGTGATCGTGTTCTGGGCGATTTACCTCTGCATCGTGGCGGCGGTTTCCTTATCGACGCCGCGCCGAATCGTTGCGATCGGCGAAGATCGTTGCTTCGATGACTGGTGTATTGCGGTCGAGAAAGTGGCGGGAACCGGTCCGATTGCGGTGACGCTAAAGGTTTCAAGTGTCGCCAAGCGGATTAGGCAGAGCGGCCCCGACACCACGGTCTATCTGGAAGACGCAAACGGCAAGCGTTACGCATCGAAGCCCGCAACCGGGCAACCTTCGTTCGGCACGATGATCGGGCCGGGAGAATCGTTCGAGACGATTCGCGAATTCGACGTTCCATCGGGCGCACGCGGACTGGGGCTAGTGGTGAGACACGGGTCGACAGGGCCAGGAGCAATCGTGATCGGTGACGACGCGGCGATGTTCCATAAACCGGCGATCGTGAAAATCCCGTAAAACAAGTTGGCCACGAATGGACACGAATAAACACAAATAAGACTCCGAATTCTTATTCGTGTTTATTCGTGTGCATTCGTGGCCAGCTCTTGTTTTTAGAAGCCGCCGCGCGGACGATACCCGGGCCGGCATTGCACTCGATACTTCTTCGCGACATCGGCGGGCAGTTCCACCGCGATCTTACGGAATCCCTCATTCGGATTCGGCTGCGGATAGTAGGTGATGGTGTAGGAATTCCCCAGATCCTCGCGGATGTTGTCGAACGCTTCCACCTGCTTTTGCCACGTCTTCGCGAAATACGACTTGCCGCCGGTGCGCTGCGATATACGCTTGAATACGCTCGACGAAATCGGATCGCGATTCACTTCGTTGGTCGAAATGACGTAGATCGGAATGCCCTCGTCCTCGGCGACGGCCTGCACGTCAGACGGCGCAACCATGCTCGCATCGTCGGGGCCGTTCGAGAATACGATCACCACTTTGCGGCCCGGAACTTTCGCGGCATCGCGCAAAGTGAGAAGCAAGCTGTTGTACAGTGCCGAAGCATCGCCGGCAACCGCCTTGCGCAGCCCGAAAATCGCGTCGTTGCGTTCGTGGCTCAACGGCGCGTCGCGCTTCAGATTGCGGCTGTAGGTGTAGACAGCAACCGAATCGGCGCGGTCGAGCCCACGCACGAAATCGGCAATCGCATCCGAGGCATACACGAATCCGCGATACATATAATTGCTGGTGTCGAATAACACGAACACGTTAGTGCCGACAAAAGCATCGTTCGCTGCCGCGCGGCCCTCGGCCTTGCTTTCGGGCGACGATTCCACCAGTTTCATGCTGCCGTCGTCGGCAACCTGCACGGGCGGCTTGCTGCCTTCCGCGAAGGTCGCGACCTTCTGCTGAATCCCATCCTCGAAAATCTTCAGGTCCTTGGGTTTTAGGCCGTTGACGTACTTACCTTTGTTGTCGGTGACCTGAAAACTCAGCACCACCATGTTGACCTGGACTTTGTACGTCGGCCGGTCTTGTGCCTTGACGATCTTCACGGCGCCCGCGCCAACAACTACAATTGCCGCGATTGCCGCCATTGCTATCGTTCGTTTGCGAGTCACGTTAGCTCCCCCGTTTTTAGTCGTTATTATCTGCTACCGCTGCTGCTTGTTTGTGTGATTTCAGCCGCACGTCGTCGCCCACCAATCTGAGCGATCGCAACAGCGCCGGCCAGTCTTCCAGATGCGTGGCGAAAATCTTTTCGACTGTCTGCTGCGTCCACGCGGGAATCAGCACATTCAGATCCGACGGCCGCGTATGGGTTTCATCGGCCAAGGCCGCGTAGAACAGCAGATTCGATTCCCAACTTTCCGCGAGAATGCGGCTCGAATATCCCATCAATGTCGGGAAGGTTCGCAGATTCAGCAGCTCCGGCTGATAGGAATTCGCCAGCGTCGGTTTCGGCGTGCCGAAGGCGCGTGAAATGGCGTGCGGACTAACGGCGTCTGGCGCTTGCGAAGTCAGGCGTCGAATCTCCGCGGCGGCGGGCGAGTCTTTGTCGTTCGCCGAAAGGTCGGTCGCAATCAGATAGAGTTCCGACGGTGTGATGTTCTCCTGGGCGGCCCGAACATCGCCGGCACTCAGCAGGCGGTCCACTTTATGCGATCGCGCGGGCGGCGCGTAGTGATCCAGCGCGGCGATCACCAACTTGCGGCGATCGGGATCGAGCGCACCCTCGGCCAGCGCGGTTTCCGCGTACGCCATATGCACGCCCACCCAGTGAAGCTGCAGCGGCGTGACGTTCCACCAGCGCGGAATCACGGCGCTCAGAATCATTTGCGGAACCAAGTCGCCCCAGATGAGGGCCTGATCGCGAGTCGGGATCAGGAAGTTCTGTTCGGCTTCGGCAAGAGCGTAGGGCAGGGCGGAAAGCGAACCGACGAGTCGCCCGCCAGCGTTCGCGGGCCAACCGGTGCCGAATAATTCGGTGGTTCGCCAAGCCTGGCCGTTACCCTGCATGCCGATGAAATCATGGCTGCGGACGAACAGAGGGTTGGTGTGCAGCACCTGCGCACCCGGCGGCGCATAGTGGATGTAGGCGAAGCCCACCAGCGTATCGCGCAGAAACGGCGTCAGAGTGCCGCGAATATCCTTGAGCTTTTGCGGATCGTTAGCGGATTTCTCAATGGTCGCGCGCAGATTCAGTTTGCGCTGCGCATCGATGTGGCGCTCGCTCCAATAGCCGAACGTCTGGAAATTCTTTTCCGGCGTAGTCAGGGCGCTGCGCGGCAACTGAATGTCGGAGATGCGCGTGGCCAATTTGCCGGCCAACGCCGTGTTCAATTTCTCGCCCTTGCCGACGCTCTCAAGATTATCCGCCAGATCGAATAGAGTCGACAGCGAAACCAGCTTCTGCGCCTCGAAAATGCGGATCATGTCCTCCATCATTTGTTCATGGGCGTCGGAGGAATCGTTGGAAGCAGCCCCCGCCAGAAGATCCATCACGCGATCCTGCGCGGAAAGATTGGCGGGAGAATGCGTGGCGGCCAGCAGCAGTTTCACGCCAGAGCGGCCGCTGTCGAACAGATCGCGCTCGCCTTGCACTTTCGCGAAAGGCTCGATGAGCGAAGCCAGCGTCGCGTCGCTATCGGCGTCGGAAATCGCGCCTTCGCGCACGCTGATCTGCCACAGCACGACCAGCGCCTGCATGATTCCCGCAGCATCCGAACGAATGCCCTGATCATGAATCTGGGTGATGGAATGGGCAGTATCCATGAACGCGATGATCGTTTTGTCCGAGAGCGACGGCGCTTCCGAAAACAGTGGATACTGCGCGCCCATCAACCGGTAATCTTTCGCCAGGCGATCGACGGTGGACGGATCCAGAGGCTTGGGGCGATTGCGCTCCACATCGCTCAGCGCCATGAAGATCTTGAGCGGCTCATTCTCGACGGCTTTGCGGCTTAGGCCGAACAGGGCTTCGAGAACATCGTCGGTATCCTTCCAGGCGGGCGCGGCGCGCGTCAGCTTGGCGTCGTATTTGCCCGAAGGATGATTGATGAACAGATTCTTCCAGACATCGAGATTGCCGGGCAGATGCGGCTTGCCGTTCGGGTCGATGCGCAGCCGCGTGGTCAGCAGCAGCATATCGGTGTTGGAGCGAAACACGGGACGGGCAGGACCGGGGCTGGTGACGCGGCCGCGGATCGCAGTGTAGAAACGCTTCAGGCGTTCGGGATCGGTGAGATATTCCTTGACGGCTCCATTCATACGGGCCAGCGCATCGTAATAACTGGCGAGCCAGCCGTCGTCATGAATCATCAGTTTTTCGATGAACTGCGCGCCTTTATCCGGAGAAGCGCCGGCCAACTCCGCCCACATCTTTTCGGTGCGCGCGCCGCCGGGGACGATCGCCTTTCCGCTGCGGATCTCGAACATGCCGCCGAAGAAATCGAGAACGTGCGCGTAGGTTTTGAGCCGTGTCGCAGGAATCTCCTCGCGCAACGTGTTGGCGGTTTCCGGATCCAGCTTCGACAGCCCCAGATACAGACGGCACATGGAGGGATCGGAAATAAAGTAATCGATAAACTCGCCGGGAGCTTTTTCCTTGAGCGACTGCCAGTACTCGGTCTTGAACAGAACCGGAATTTTCGCGGGATGATAATCCAGCACGAACGGACGGTTGGTGCGCAGGGACTGTTCGAGTTCGGCCAGCGGGAAGCCGGAATCGATGGTGAGGAACGCCCGCGACGCGTTGACGGTTTCCAGCACGACATCGGAGCCGCAACCGCCACGCATGCGATAGCCGAGCACGCGCAGCAAGTCGCCGGTCTCAGTGGATTCGCAGGTCTCGATGCGGATCATCTTGCTTTCGCCGGAAAGTTTCTGGATCTCACGCGCCTGCGAGAGATAGCGCACGATCAGTTTCAGATACTCGGTCTGATCCAGAGCTTCATTGGAACTGCCGGCCTGATAACCGTTAGTCACGACGTTGCGGGCCATCGCGCCCAGCAAATCCTCGGGATTCAATTCGGGCGAGAGCGCCGCCATGCGCGCGAACGAACGCAGCGGACCGGGAATATCGATGGTGTCGGTGGCTGTCGTGGCCACTGGCGCGGCATTGGGCAGAGCGAGTGTCGATCCGCTGGCGTTGCGGTAGATTTCGATGTGGCGGGCGGCGGCGGCGCGATCGCCGGCCAGCAGATCGAGAATGGCTTCGCGGCGGGCGCAGGCTGCAACCTGGTCTTTCGGAGCTTTGGAATCGGTGAGCGCGCGCTCTAATTTCGAATAGACTTCGCGGGCGGCGGGATCGCGATGCTGGTCAAGAAACTGCGCGTAGGCTCGCAGGGCGG
The DNA here is from genome assembly GCA_963732025.1 of Terriglobia bacterium. Lineage (GTDB taxonomy): Bacteria > Acidobacteriota > Terriglobia > Bryobacterales > Bryobacteraceae > Palsa-187. The sequence goes on along the minus strand of CAVSXU010000010.1, from coordinate 42,296 downwards.
CAGGATTCGCGGGCGAGGCGGCGGCGGCTTTCTGGAGTTGCTCGCGGGCCTGCGCGCCTTCACCCTTGGCCTCCAGTTGCCAGGCCTCGTTAGCCGGATTCTGGGCGCTGGCAGCCACCGCGCTCAGAATGCAAATCACCCCAAAGAGTCGCATCGCTAATGACTCCTCCACTTGGTTTTATACTCTAACACTTCTGAAAACGCTCACGAACGAAACCTTCCCCAGGCTCGCGCGGTCCATATACTATACTCGCCGCCGGGAATTTTATCTGGAAGCGCAGTAACGGGCGCAGGCTCAAAAGGAACCAGCGCTAAAATGCAGCATCCGCGCACACCGCAACCCCGAGTATGGATGCTAGCGGTAGGGTTTTGTTTTAGGAAATTCGCGCGGGGTTGTGGATTTGAAAGGGTTGTTCGCGGGTCCGCTTACCATCGCGGTTGCATACGGGATTTGTTGGTTCTGATAAATCCGCTCGATCCCAATTCAGCGTTTGACGAGAACTTCCGTCCCTGATCGACACATTTCATCAAGGGGATCTGGGCAGAGCTACGGATTCCCCGTAGTATCATGAGACTGGAATTCGAATGGCACGATGCCAAGGCCGAGGCCAATTGGAAGCGGCACGGCGTTCGCTTCGAGTTGGCCAAAACCGACTCGCAGCATCGGTTGCAATGTGGGGCCGGCACTTCTGCCGGCAACCGGACTTTAGGCCGGTTTTTCTCAATGAACGAGAGTCGCCTGAAGGCGACTCGCCGCCACAAGTGGCGGCCCCACGCTTATTGTTAGTAACTTTCCACGAGCGTGATGAGCGCATTCGAATTATCTCGGCACGGAGGGCGACGCAACGTGAGCAAAACGAGTACTTCCAGCAAAATGCTTAAGCCAATGTCTCCCGGCGAAATTGAAAAAGCCGCGCGAGGCGATCGCGACGCGCGGCCGCTTAGCGACGCGGACCTCAAGCGCATGCGACGTACGCCGCAAGCCAAGATCATCCGCCGCGCGCTGGAACTGACTCAAGCTGAGTTTGCTGACAGGTATCACATCCCGTTGGGCACGCTCAGGGATTGGGAACAGGGTCGGACGGAGCCGGATCAGCCGGCGCAAGCGTATCTGAAGCTAATTGCTCGCGATCCGGCGCATGCGGACAAAATGTTGAACATGGAGATTCGATAAGGTAAGCATTAGCGCTCCATCCTGTCGCGCCTCACTGGCGGCCGCGAGGATTTTGAATGGATGATTTGGTGCTCGCGGGCGGTGATAGAATGATGTTTCTCACATCATTTGGTTAAGGGAGCAATACAAACGAATCATGGCGGTTACGGGTGCGGGTCTCGAAGGAATTATTGCGACACAGTCGCGGATTTGCTTTATCGATGGCGACGCGGGGATTCTCGCTATCATGGGTTTCAACATCCACACGCTGGCTGAAAAAGCCACGTTTGAAGAAATCATCTTCCTGTTGTGGAATGGACGGCTGCCGAAGCAGGCCGAGCTGGATCAACTGAAGGCGGCGCTGGTCGCGAACCGGGAGATCGATAAGAACGTCGCGGGTTTTTTGAAGGGCGTGGGCAAGTCGGCGCCGATGGATGTGCTGCGTACGGCGGTCTCGATGCTGTCGCTGTACGATCCGCAGGCGAAGGACATGTCGCCGGAAGCGAATCAGCAGAAAGCGATCAAGCTGATGGCGCAGACCGCGACCATCGTCACGTCATTCGACCGGCTGCGCAACGGCAAGGAAGTGGTGGCGGGCGATCCGAGCCTCGGGTTCGCGGCGAATTTTCTGTACACGCTGACCGGCAAAAAGCCTGACGATGTGATGGAACGCGCGATCGACGTCGCGCTGATCCTGCATGCGGATCACGAGCTGAACGCGTCGACGTTCGCGGCGCGCGTAGTGGCGGCGACGCTTTCCGATATTTATTCGGCGGTGACGGCGGGCATCGGCGCGCTGAAGGGTCCGCTGCATGGCGGCGCGAATGAGGACGTGATCAAGATGCTGCTGGAAGCTGGATCGGCCGAAAAGGCGATCGAGCATGTGAAGAACATGCTCGCGAACGAAGCAGAAGGTGCCGGCTTTCGGACATCGCGTGTATCACACGATCGATCCGCGCGCGACGCATCTGGCGGTGCTGTCGGAAGAGCTCGGCAAGCGCACCGGCCACGAGGAGCTGTACCTGACGTCGAAGCAGATCGAGAAGTACATGAAGGAAACCAAGAATCTGAACGCCAACGTCGATTTCTATTCGGCATCGGCGTACTATTCGCTGGGGATTCCGATCGACCTGTTCACGCCGATTTTCGCGGTGAGCCGCATGTCGGGCTGGACGGCGCACGTGCTGGAGCAATATCAGCAACAATCGGCTGATCCGGCCTCGGGCGGAGTATTTGGGCGAGCCGGTGGGTCGTGAGTGGGTGGAGATGCCGGCCCGATAAATTAGCCGCTGATTCACGCGGATGCACGCAGATTCGATCCAGTTTGAATTGCAGCCTTGTCTGATTGGAGAGTTACTGGAGTTGCGTCCGCTTACTCCGGACGATTGGGATGAGCTTTTCGCCGTGGGCTCCGACCCGTTGATCTGGGAGCAGCATCCGGCTCGGGATCGCTACAAAGAGGAGGTTTTCCGAAAATATTTCCAGGGTGGACTGGATTCCGGTGGCGCGTTTGTTGCGATCGATCGGGCGACGGGAAAGATTATCGGGTCGTCGCGGTTCTGCGACTACGATGCGGAGAACAGTGTCGTCGAGATCGGCTGGACGTTTCTCGCGCGATCGCACTGGGGCGGGAAGTACAACGGCGAGATGAAGCGGTTGATGCTGGATCACGCATTCAAGTTTGTCGATCGTGTGGTGTTTCTGATTGGCGCGACGAATTTCCGTTCGCAGAAGGCGGTCGAGAAGATCGGCGGGGTGCTGGTGGGGCGGAAACAGGCGACCACTCCCGAGGGGATCGTCTACGAGAACGTTGTGTTTGAGATCCGGAAGGCAACGTAGGCAGGCGAACCCGCCTGCCCCACACCCGGAAAAACGTGTCGACACGGCACGCACGAGTGCGCGCACCACATCAATCGCGTTGAAAAACGCAAGTGTATCCCGCGCCGAATCAATTGGATCGCGGGTCAGAGCACCTATCGAATTCGCCACCCACGCCTAGACTGAGGGCGCTGGGAGGCGAGTTCGAATGCTCAGTTTCAGACGGTCAGCGTGGATGCTGATGATTAGCGCGGGGTTGGCGGCGGCACAGCCGACCTTGACCACCATCCAGGATGTTCTCTATCGCGCGGACGGCACGCGTTATAACGGCACCATTTTCATCAACTGGAATAGTTTTCTGGGCGGCGACGCATCCAATATCGCGACCGCCAGCCTGACGCTGCCCATCGTCAACGGAGTTCTGCACGTCCAGTTGGTTCCAACCACCACCGCGTCGGCGGGCGCGCAGTACGACGTGACGTACAACAACGCGGGGATCAATCAGTTCACCGAAGTTTGGGCCGTGCCGCTCAGCAACGTGCCGCTGCGGGTGCGCGACGTACGCGTGTCTACCGGCAGCGTCGTCGGTCCATCACCGGTGACGTCGCCGGTACAGATCGGCGATGTGGTGGGGCTGCAGAACGAGCTGGCGCTGCGGCCGCTGGAAGGCGTCGGGTTCGCGGTGGGGCGGGCGGCGATCATCAACTCGTCGGGGCAGATCGACGGCGCGGCGGGGAGTCCGAGCGATTGCGTGCGCGTGGACGGAAGCTCGGGGCCGTGCGGATCGGGCGGTGGAGGCGGCTTGCTACCATCATTCGCGGATGGAGAGGTTCCCTCGGGATCGGCCAACGGCGTGAACACGGTGTTCTCGCTGACGAACAGCCCGTCGCCGACCGCGAGCCTCGACTTTATCGCAACGGCTTCTGATGAAACAGGTAGCCGACTACACGCTATCGGGCAACGTGGTCACGTTCGTCGTCGCGTCGACGCCGCAATCGGGCGATCTGTTGCAGGCCAGCTACCGGTTCGCGAATCCGAGCAATCCGCTGGGAAGCCTGACGGCGTCGCAGGTGATTTGCAGCAGCGTGGGGACGGGGACGAATTCGACGACGATGACGCAGTTCGGCAGTTGTACGATACCGGCGGGGCTGATCGGGGCCGGGGACAGGATCGAGATCCTGTTTCAATACGGGCATACGGGAACGGCCACGGGGTTCACCCCGGAGATCCATTTCGGAGGGACGACGGTGTTATCTCGGGCGGCGAGCGCGCCGGAAACGGCGATTGCGGGGAGAATGGCGTTCGGAATTTTCTCGGGATCGCAAACCTGGGATTCGCAGAGCTGGGGGAATAGCCTTACGTTTGGGGCATCGACCGGGACGTCGGCGGAAAATATTGCGCAGAATTTGACCATTTCGTTGCGGGGAAGCATGGCTGGCGCGACCTCGGACACGGTCAATCTAAGGAATTTCACGGTGGTGAGATATCCGGCGCAGACAAATCCTTAGGTTAATGTACTTAGGAAAGGCATAAGTCGAGGGCCGTAGTACAAACGTCTAGGGGCCTTGGTCCTATTGAACTACGGTCAATTATTGCTTGTCTGTTTGCAAATTTTACTGCACTATATCAATTGACGGGAACGAAGTGCAGCTAATGCGGAGGGACCCTATGGCGAGACTATATTCCGCGGTGTATCGACTGTGGAGCGATGTTCATGGGCAGGACATGATTGAGTACGCGCTGCTGGCCGCCGCGTTGGCGGTGGTGGTGGCGGGCTTTCTGCCTCCGGCGATCATGCCGGCCGTGAGCACGATCTTCTCGAAGGTCGTCTCGGGTTTCAACGCCAGCTAACTCTTCGGTCCTTTTACCGCCAATTTCGAACAGTGACGAGCCGCGGGATGTTTTCCGCGGCTTTCTTCTTTTACAGACGTCGAACTGAAGTTCGCCGCTGCACGCTGAAGCGTGCGCCACGTCCTACCTCAAAGCGGCTAGTAGGTCGACCGGTGTCGCGTTGTCGCCGAACGTCTTACTGAGGTGCGCGAAGAGATCGACATTCCCTGGAGCGAATACGAAACTCCCGCCCAGTTGAAATGGATTCTTGCCGAGCTTCTTCTGACTTGCGCCTGCCGCGTTCGCACGCTTTCGCGCTGCGTTGTTGTCGGATCGGAAGAGGTGCAGTAGATTTGCCGATCGCAATCCTGCCGCTTGATAGGCGCGGCGCTCTTCGTCGATCAGCAACGGAAACGCGATCCCCGTGTCTTCGCGAAACAGGCGGGCATAGTTGCGATCGCCCAGCCCGATCGCGGCCAACGCCGCGCCCTTCGCATAGAATTCGCTTTCGTGTGCGCGCAACTGCGCGACATGCTCACGGCAGAAGATTCAACCGTAGTGGCGCAAAAAGACGATAACCGCGGGCTGTTTCGCCCATAGCGACCCGAGCCGTGTCTGATTGCCGTCACAATCCGGCAGCGAAATTTCCGCCAGCGCCTGACTGAACGAGTTGGGCATCTGCAAGAATTATACAGGCGGCTCCGCACAAAACGTGTCGACATGAGTGTCGACACGGCACCCAGGAGTGCGTGCGCCACATCGGAGCTAGCGCTCCATCCTGTCGCGCCTCATTGAGCAACAATCGTAAGATGGGTGCGACTGAGGGACGTAAACGCCTCGGTATACGCAGAATCAGCATTGGACCTCACCACCCCACTCATGTATCGTGAAAGGCGTCGGGCCGGCGCGCGCGGCGATGCTCGAGGCCAAGGGACTGAAGTACGGTCGAGGATCTGCTGACCTACGCGCCGTTCCGCTACGAGGATCGCAGCAACGTCAAGACGATTCGCGAGCTGGCGCCGGGCGAGATGGCGACGGTGCTGGCGGAGGTGCGGTCGACCAAGATGTCGGGATTCCAGCGGCGCAACCTGGGGCTGTTTCAAGGCGACGTTCACGGATGCGTCGAACGCCGTGCTGAACGCGAAAGTGGTTCCACGGCGGCTATCTGATGCGATGTTCTCGACTCCGGGGCTGAAGGTCGCGCTGTTCGGCAAAGTCGAGTTCGATTCGTACTCGGGCGAGCTGGCGATGATGCATCCCGAGTACGAAATTCTTTCCGGCGACGAAGACGGCGACGCGTCGCTTGCACACCGGGCGCGTGGTGCCGATTTATGAAGCGGCCGGGAAGGTCACGACGCGGGTGTTGCGCGTGCTGATGCAGCGGATCCTGGAGAGCATCGCCGGCCGATGGAGGATCGCGCTGCCGCGCCACATTCTGGATCGGATGAAGCTGCCGGACCGCTGGACAGCGCATTCGCGCGCTGCATTTTCCGCCGCCCGATTCCGACCTGCGACTGCTGAACGCGTTCCGGTCGCCCGCGCAATTCCGGCTGATCTTCGAAGAATTCTTCTGGCTGGAATGCGGACTGGAATTGAAGCGCGCCAAGGCTCGGCTGTATCCGGGAATTGCATTCGGGCTGACGGATCGCGTGCGCGAGCGGATCAAAGAGATGCTGCCGTTCAAGCCGACCGGGGCGCAGAAGCGCGTGCTGGGCGAAATCGCGCACGACATGGCGGAGCCGCATCCGATGTATCGGCTGCTGCAAGGCGACGTGGGCAGCGGGAAAACGCTGGTGGCGGCGGAGGCGGCGATCATCGCGATCGAAAACGGGTATCAGGTGGCGGTGCTGGCGCCGACGGAAATCCTGGCGACGCAGCATTTTTTCTATTTCAAGAAGCTGTTTCAGAAGCTGGACTACGTCACGATTCTGCTGACCGGATCGAACACGGCGCGCGATAAGGCGCAGCTCAAGAAGCTGGTGGCGGCCGGACTGGCGCAGGTTGTGGTCGGCACGCACGCGCTGCTCGAAGCCGATGTCGAATTCAAGAAACTGGGCCTGGCGATTGTCGATGAGCAGCATCGCTTCGGCGTGGAGCAGCGGCAGAAGCTGATGGAGAAAGGCTCGCATCCGGATGTGCTGGTGATGACGGCGACGCCGATTCCGCGGACGCTGGCGCTGACGGTTTACGGCGATCTGGACGTCAGCGTGATCGACGAAATGCCGCCGGGCCGCAAGCCGATCGTCACCAAGCACGTGACCGAGGATCGCGATCGAGCAGGTCTACAGCTTCCTGAAGAAACAGATCGACGCGGGGCGGCAGGCGTACGTGGTGTATCCGGTGATTGAGGAATCGGAAACGCAGGCGATGAAGGCCGCGCAGAAGATGCACGAACATCTTTCGCGCATCGTGTTTCCCGGACGTTGCGGTCGGGCTGCTGCACGGGAAGCTGCCGTCGGACGAGAAAGAATCCGCGATGGAGAAATTTCAGCGCGGCGAGACGAAGATCCTGGTGGCGACGACGGTGATCGAAGTCGGCGTGGACGTGCCGAACGCAACGGTGATGGTGATCGAGCAGGCGGAGCGGTTCGGGCTGGCGCAGATGCATCAGCTTCGCGGGCGCGTGGGCCGGGGCGCGGAACAGAGCTATTGCATCCTGGTGACGGGCAAGCTGAATGACACGGGTCGCGAGCGGATTCGCACGCTGGTGGAATCGAGCGACGGATTTTACATCGCGGAGATGGATATGAAGCTGCGCGGGCCGGGCGAGTTTTTCGGGACGAAGCAATCCGGGCATACCGGCGCTGCAGATCGGCAACATTCTGCGCGATGCCGGACATTCTGGAGATCGCGCGCAATGAGGCGGCGGCGTTCGTGGCGCATCCTCCGCAGGAAGAGGATTTGAGGAGAGCGATCGCGTTCATTCGCGATCATTGGCAGCGGCGTTATGGATTGGTGCAGGTGGGCTGAAGAGCGAACCAATGGCCGTTAATGAACGGGAATGAACGCAACAAAGCGACTTGAGCGACGAGCATGAGAGTCATCGGAGGGGAGTTCCGGAGCCGCGTCTTGAAATCGCTGCCGGGGTTGGATGTGCGGCCGACGCCGGATCGTCTGCGCGAGGCTTTGTTCAACATTCTTTCGAACGGACCTGCGGCGCGGATCAAAGGCGCTATGTTCGTGGACGCGTACGCAGGCACGGGCGCGGTGGGAATCGAGGCATTGAGCCGCGGCGCTGCGCGGGCAATTTTCATCGAACAGAACCGCGCGGCGGTTAATGTGATTCGCGAGAATCTGAAATCGCTTGGCCTGGAGGGGCGTGCTCAGGTGAAAGAAGGACGCGCCGCGGCCGTGCTCGCAAAATCGGCAGGGATCGACAACGGGATCGTTTTCATCGACCCTCCGTATGACCTGGAGCAGGAATATGAGCGATCGCTCACACTTGTCGGAGGACTTGAAGCGGAGCTTGCACCCGGCTTGGTGGTCGTCCAGCATTCGAAGCGGTTGGAACTCGCGGAGAGCTATGGCGAGCTCAAGCGAAATCGCGAATTGAGACAGGGTGATAATTCGCTGAGCTTCTACGCAATCGAACCGGTTCACGAGCAGTGACGGGTCGCGGAAAAGGGGAGTACGCACTCCGTTACGAGACGTGTGTGACCCCGAATGTTGGACCGCTTCCTGGCCTGCTTCGCTTTGTTGGCTCCATTCGGAGCCAAATGGTCGCGGCTCGTTTACTTCACGAATGCGATGACCGCTTCCTGACGGTCGCGACTCTTTTTTGAGCGTTAGCGCAGCCTCCAGGAGCCGGAATAGACGTTGAAACGGCCGTCGCGTACAAAGCCCGCGAGCGTCATCCCGTAGCGCAGCGCGGTTTCCACCGCCAGGCTGGAGGGCGCTCCTACTGCAGCCATTACGGCGATCCCGGCCATCAAGGCTTTTTGTACCAGCTCGAAACTGGTTCGCCCGCTGAGCATGAGGATTTGATCGTTCAGGGAAGAGCGCGACCAGGCGGTCGCTCGCGGGTCGGGCGACCCGCCCCACAAACCAGCACCCAGCAAATGTGACCCGATTAGTTTGTCTACGGCGTTGTGGCGGCCTACGTCTTCCCTGGCATTGAGCAACGTACCGGCGGTATCGAACAATCCGGCTGCGTGCAATCCCCCGGTGCGATCGAACGTCATCTGCCGGGCGCGCAATGCGGCGGGCAGTCCGTGAATGACCTGGCGATCGACCATCGGTCCGTTACGCGGCGGCGAAGTGCAGCCCGATCCTTCGAGCGATTGAATCGAGGCCTTGCCGCAGACGCCGCAGCTTGAGCTGACATAGAAGTGGCGGTCCAGTCGCTCCAAGTCGACCGCGTCTTCACTGCGCAGCGAGATGACGACGATGTTGCGCTCAGGAGTCGTAATCCCCGCGATGCCATTCGCATCCTTCAGAATTCCTTCACTGAAGAGAAATCCGACCGCGAGCTCTTCGTCATTGCCGGGCGTGCGCATGGTGATCGCCACGTTCTTCTCTTCACCATTGGCGTTGACGCGTATCTCCAGCGGCTCTTCGACGGCGAGAAGATCCTGGCTGCCGGTTTCATCCGTGCCCTCCACTCGTCGGATCGGGACAGTGATGATGTTGCTTTTCATTGCTGGAATCCTGTTACGAGTTTCGTTGAAAGAATGTCCAGGAATCGCGAACCAGTTCGTCGAGTCCGCTGCGCCGCGGCTTCCAGCCCAGCGCTCGCTGCAATTTGCCGGAGTCCGCGACTAATTCGGCGGCATCGCCATCGCGCCTGGGGGCAATGGTGTAGGGCACGGTTCGACCGGTTATTTGCTCGACACTGCGGAGCACTTCCATCACCGTGAACCCGACTCCCGTACCCGCATTGAAAGCATTCGAGCGCGCATCGCTTGTTGAGAGATCACCGGTCCCTAGTAGATATTCAAGCGCAGCAAGATGCGCTTCCGCCAGATCGCCCACGTGGATGTAATCGCGCAGACAGGTTCCGTCGCGCGTCGGATAATCGTCGCCGAAAATCTGGATCGGTTGGCCGGTCACGGCGGCGCGGAACAGCAGCGGGATCAGGTGAGTTTCAGGCTCATGCTGTTCGCCGAGGTTGGCCGACGGCTCGGCGCCACAGGCGTTGAAATAGCGCAGAGCGATGCTGCGCAGCCCGCGATGCTGATCCAGTTCGCGCAGGATTCGCTCGACCGTGGCTTTCGATTCGCCGTAAGGACTGACGGGCGCGAAGGGCGCGTCTTCCGGAATCGGAACCGATTGTGGATTTCCATAAACGGCAGCAGTGGAGGAAAACACCAGGCGGCGGACCCCAGCTTTCGCCATCGCTTCGAAGAGCGACAAAGATCCGCCGATGTTGTTGGAGAAATAGAACTCGGGCTCGCGCGTGGATTCGCCGACGGCGATGACGGCCGCGAAATGCACCACGGCGTCGACGCCTTCGAGCAACGGAACCAGCGCCGCGGTGTTCTGCAAGCGAAGGACGCGCAAGCGCTCCGGCGGAACGTTATTGCGATGGCCGCGCGAAAGATCGTCGACGACAACCACATCGTATCCGCGGCGCAACAGGTGATGCGTCGTGATGGAGCCGATATACCCGGCGCCGCCGGTCACCAGGATTTTCGGCATCGCAGCCTGTCGATCTCGATCAACCCTCCGATTCGCGCTTGAATTATTTCAGTGCGGCGGCGACGGCGGCGTCCATCTGCTCCGGCGTCACGGCAGGCTCGAAACGCTGGACCACCTTGCCGTTGCGATCGACCATGAACTTGGTAAAGTTCCACTTGATCTCGCCACCAGTGGTGGGATTCGCGGTGGCGTCGGTGAGGTACTTGTAGAGGTCGGCTTTATCCTCGCCCTTCACCGAGACCTTCGAGAACATCGGGAAGGTGACGTTGTACTTGTTGGAGCAGAAGGTTTTAATTTCCGCGTCGGTGCCGGGTTCCTGCGACATAAAATTGTTGGCAGGGAAGCCGACGATCACCAATCCCTTGTCCTTGTATTTTTCGTACAGGGCTTCGAGGCCGGTGTATTGCGGCGTGAATCCGCACTTGCTGGCGACATTCACAACCAGCATCACTTTTCCTTTAAAGTTGCCCAGCGGCACAGGCGCGCCATCGATGGACTTCATGGTGAAATCGTAAATATTGGCGCCGAACATGGCGGAAGACATCAGGCAAAGCACTCCAAGAGCTTTAGTCATGTGGTCCATTATATCTGTATCAAATGACCCCTGCCTTGGGCGCTAATTGGACGCGCCCTGTAGCGATATTGTGTGACAATTGCGCGACAGCGACCGCCCGTTAACGGTCGTCGCTGGGATAGCCCGCGTATCGCTGGGTACTGCGTTCTGACTGCGCCTTCAAATTGAACCCTATGGAGAATAGGTATACAATCGTCGGCGATAAGCGGGGGGCAAATGGATCTACTTAGAGATGATCGCGGACCTTCGGTCCGAACGAGACTCTATTGACCCAGGCAGTGCAGGTGCTGGAGAGGCTCGCCAGTTCACACGGCAGGCGAAGGGGCAGGCCGCCGTCGTGGATGACGGCTCAAATCGCGGCTGCGAACGAAATCGGGGAAGCGCCGCCAGCGCGCGCGAAGCGGACACGAACGATGAGCGCCGAGGTGAGGCGCAAGATGGCTGAGGCACAGAAGAAGCGTTGGGACGCTTATCGTAAGGCTAAGGGTCACGGATTAGGCGAACGAATTGGTATGGTCGCTTCTTCTGTCGGGGGCGCTCGTTAATCGTCTGGCCGGCTTACATCTCACGCGTCGGCAGGGTCTCGACATGACGTGTCGACTCGGCACGCAGAGTCGCGTGCGCCACAGCAAGCGTTAATATTGGGGCATGTACGAATATCTTTTGAATCGCGAGAAGGCTCCCTCGCGATCGTCACGCTGAACCGGCCGGAGCGGCGCAACGCTCTTTCGCTCGACCTGATGCTGGAGCTGATCGACTGCCTGGAAGATGGCGGACGACAAAGACGTGCGAGCAGTGATCCTGGCGGCGGCGGGCAAGGTGTTCTCCTCGGGTCACGATTTGAATGAGCTGGTAAACGGAACCATCGCGGAATACCGCCGACTGTTCGACGTATGCACGCAGTTGATGGCCAAGCTGCAGTCGATTCCGCAGCCGGTGATCGCGCAGGTGCAAGGCATCGCGACGGCGGCGGGATGCCAATTGGTGGCGACGTGCGATCTGGCGATCGCCAGCTCCGAAGCGACGTTCGCGACGCCGGGCGTGAAGAACGGGCTGTTCTGTTCGACGCCGATGGTCGCGTTGACGCGGGCGGTGGGCCGCAAGCGCGCGATGGAAATGCTGCTGACGGGCAAGCCTGTCGATGCGAATACGGCCGCGTCGTATGGATTGGTGAATCGCGTGGTTCCGGCGGCGGGACTGGAATCGGAGACGCGCAAGCTGGCGTGCCAGATCGCGGAGGCCAGCGGATTTACGGTCGCGCTGGGCAAGCAGGCGTACTATGCGCAGATCGAGCTGGATCAGCCGCGCGCGTATGCGTATGCGAAAGAGGTGATGTCGATGAACGCGGCGGCTTATGATGCGCAGGAAGGGATCACGGCGTTTCTGGAGAAACGTCCGGCGTGCTGGCAGGGGCGATAAGATTTCTTGATCTCACGGAAAACGTGTCGATATGCAGTGCCGACATCGGCACGCAGGAGCGGAGTGCGTGTGCGACGTGCCTGCGGTCGATGGCAACGCGGCGCTTGGGTGTTGTCTCAGTTTGAATTAGCTGTTCGGCTTTTGCTTGGCGGGTTTCATACCGGACCGGATTATCCACACTGGACGATGTCGTGAACACTAAGAGATCGCCGGCCAAAGCCGGCGCAGTCTCCTGTAATCCTGGCCTGGAACTGCTCCTGCAGCGTCAACTCCCTTGGGCCGACTCCTAAAATCAGGACGATTTTGGCGAGCCGTTGAGCGCCCGAATAGATTGCGCTGAATCCGGTCCCGAACAAAAGAACGGTCCAGCCTTGCAGTCCCGGCTCGCCCGGACCTTGGGAGCCGTTGCCATTGATATCGTTGAATACCGTGCCGGATATATTCACGTTCGTGAAAGCGGCAGGGCCAGCGAACGCGTTCGACAGCAAAAAACACGTCAAGCCGGCGAGTAGGCAAGATCGAGAGAACATCAGGCATTGCCTCCGAAGCATCCAGATTTGGTTCAACGCGAGGTTGGCGTCGAAACAATACTACTCGCTCGCGTTACCCAATGCAAATGCCGATTTGCGGCGCGTGATAACATTTGTTCAAATGCGGCGTGCTAGCGCCTTGGTTGTTGTGCTGGCGGTCTCGGGGTGGCTGCCGACGATAACAGGCCTCTTGGAGAACGAACCCGTCAATATCTGACGGACCTGGTGCGCCTGGACACTTCCAATCCTCCCGGCAATGAATCGCGTGTCGCCGAATATCTGAAACAGGTCGCCGACGCGCATCAGATTCCATGCGAGTTGCTCGGCTCCGATCCCAAGCGGCAGAACTTCGTCGCGCGGATCAAGGGGAGCGGCAAGGCTCGGCCGCTGCTGCTGATCGCGCATAGCGATGTGGTTCCCGCCGATCGCAAACAGTGGACCGTCGATCCGTTCAGCGGGCGAGACTCGCGGTGGATTTATTTACGGCCGCGGCACGCAGGACGATAAGTCGCTGCTGGCCGCAGATCTCGCAGTGATGGTGGAGATCAAGCGCCGCAACATCAAACTGGGGCGCGACCTGATCCTGGTGTCGGAATCGGATGAAGAAGTGGGCTCGACGGGCATCGACTGGCTGGCGCAGCATCAGTTCCAGAAAATCGATGCGGAGTTCGCGATCAACCAGGGCGGAAGCATCGTCGAGACGAAAGACGGCCCGCGGGTCTTTCGGATTCAGACGATCGAGAAAATTCCGACGCGACTGATTCTGACGGCGAAGGGCACGCCGTCCTCAGCATCGCTGCCGCGTGCGGATAATCCGATCGTCCATTTGTCGCGAGCGGTGGTCAAACTTTCCGACGCCGAGCAGCCGATCAAGTTGAATCCCGCCACCAGGGCGTATCTTCGCGAGCTCGCTAAGCTCAGCGAATATGCCTGGCTGCAGCCGTTGGCGGGGCAAAAGCTGACCGATCGCCGCGACGGCAGCAGGCCGCGGCGGCGCAGATTCGCGCGAAAGATCCGGAACTGGACGCGTTGCTGCACACCACGGTTTCCGTCACGATGCTGAATAATGGAACCGAGGCGCAAATCGATGTGCGCCGCACTCCCAGCGAAACGCGCGAAGAAATCCTGCTGCGCTTCAAGCAGATCATCAACGATCCTGCGATCGAAATCACGCTGGCGCCGGGGCTGCAGATGCCTTCGACCGAGCCGAGTTCGCGGACCACGGCGCTCTATCTGGCGATACAGAAGACCGTCAATCGCATGTATCCTCGCGATGTGGTGACTCCGGTAATGAGCCGCGGCGCAACGGATGCGAGCTATCTGCGCTCGCGCGGAATGGCCGTATACGGCGTGCCGATTTTCTTGAGGGACCCGGCGGATACCAGTGCACGCGGGAATGACGAACGAATCTCGCCCAAGAGTCTGGAAGACGGGGTTGAGCTGCTGTGGCAGATCGTGCTGGAGACGGCGGGCGGCAGCGTTTAGCTAAATTAGCCGCCGATACACGCAGATGAACGCCGATAAGAACTTAGTTCTTTGATCTGCGTGAATCCGCGTGCATCCGCGGCTAAGATTTTCTCGAATTACTTCCCGGCTATTGAAGCGCTTCTCGGCTTCCGCCCAATTCACGACGTTCCACCATGCGCCCATGTAATCCGGACGGCGATTCTGATACTTCAGATAGTAGGCGTGTTCCCACACGTCCAGGCCGATCACGGCGAACTTGCCTTCCATGATGGGCGAATCCTGATTCGCGGTGGAGGTGATCTCGACGCTATCGCCTTTCTTCAGCAGCCACGCCCAGCCCGAGCCGAAGCGAGTCGCAGCGGCCGCGCCGAATTTTTCCTTGAAGGCGTCGAAGCTGCCGAACGCTCCGGTGATCGCCTGCGCCAGATTGCCGACCGGCGCGCCGCCGGCGCCGGGTCCCATGATGGTCCAGAACAGCGAGTGGTTCGAATGCCCGCCGCCGTTGTTGCGCACGGCCGTGCGGATGGCTTCCGGCACTGCGGCGCAGTTGTTGGCCAGCAGCTCTTCGATGCGTCTTATTGGCTAGTTCCGGCGCGGATTCCAGCGCCTTGTTCAAATTCGTCACGTACGCGGCGTGATGCTTGCCGTGATGGATCTCCATCGTCATTTTGTCGATGGTCGGCTCCAGTGCGTCGGTCGCGTAGGGCAGGGCGGGCAACTGTGAATGCCATGTGTTTGCTTTCTCCTGTTGGTTTGATTCTGCTGTTTCAATTGTGACGCTATTAGTAGATGCTTGCTGGTAGGCATCCGCAACACGAAACATCGTCGATTTCATCAAAATGACGCGTCAAAATCTGCAGGCCCACCGGCAGTCCCTCCGACGTGGTCGCCGCACGGGACGCTCATGCACGGAATTCCCGCGAGCGAGCCGGTGATGGTGAAAATATCCGACAGATACATCGCGACCGGATCGTCCACCTTTTCGCCGAGCTTGAACGCGGGGAACGGCGACACGGGCGCGACGATCGCGTCGACTTCGGCGAATGCGTCTGCGATAATCGCGCGCGATCAGGGCGCGCATCTTCTGGGCCTTCAGATAATACGCGTCGTAATAGCCGGCGCTGAGCACGTAGGTGCCCAGCATGATGCGGCGCTTGCACTCGGCTCCGAAGCCTTCGCCGCGCGTTTTGCGATACATGTCGGTCAGCGTTCGTCCTTGCCGAGGCCGCGCGCGTGGTGTAGCGGACGCCGTCATAGCGAGCCAGATTCGCGCTGGCCTCGGCGGTCGCGATGATGTAGTAGGTCGCGATGGCGTATGGCGTGTGCGGCAGGCGAATGTCGCGAACTTCGCAGCCCAGAGTTTTCAGAACGTCGACGGCGCGATGGATCAGGTCGCCGGTTTCGCTCGCAAGCTGCTCGAAATATTCGCTGGGCAGGCCGATCTTCAGGCCGCGAACGTTGCCGTCGAGCGCAGCCGCGTAATCGGGCACGGGCGTCGGACGCCGACGTGGCGTCCATCTCATCGCGGCCGGCGATGGCTTGCAGCAGCGTCGCGGAATCGCGCACGGATCTTGAAAACGGGCCGATGTGATCGAGCGAGCTGGCGAACGCGGTCAATCCGTAGCGCGAAACGCGTCCGTAGGTCGGCGTGACGCCGACGACTCCGCAGAACGACGCGGGCTGACGAACGGATCCGCCGGTATCGGATCCGAGCGAGAGCACCGCCGTCCCCTGCGCGACCACCGCGGCCGATCCTCCGCTGGATCCGCCGGGCACGCGATCGAGCGCGACGGGATTGCGCACCGGCCCGAACGCGGAATTCTCGTTCGACGATCCCATGGCGAACTCGTCGCAATTGGTTTTGCCGATGATGACGCCGCCGGCGCGCTCGATTCGCTGGATCGCGGTCGCGTCGTAGGGCGGGATGTAATTCTCCAGCAGCCGCGATCCGCAGGTGGTGCGCACGCCGCGTGTCACGATCACGTCCTTGATCGCGATCGGCACGCCGGCCAGTGCGCCGGGATCTTCACCAGCGGCGATTTTGCGATCGACTTCGGCGGCGGAGGCGCGAGCGCGGTCGGGCGAGAACGTCAGGTAGGCGTTGGTCTTCGGATTCTCGGCTTCGGCGAAGGCGAGAGTCTCGGCGGTCAGTTCGCTCGGCCGAGAATTTCTTCGCGAGCAGGCCGTCGCGGATGGACTGGATGGATTGGTCGAGAAGGCTCACCGCTCGATCACCTTGGGAACTTTGAAATAGCCGGAGCCGGCGAGTGGCGCGTTGGCGATCGCGGCCGCGTTGCCGAGCGGGAGGACTTCGATGTCTTCACGAGCGTCGATTCGCTCAGCGGCAGACAGCGCCGAATGCGATCATCGGCTCGACGTTTGACGTGTCGAGCTCGTTCAGCTTGTCGATGTGCGTGAGGATGCCGTCGAGATCGTGCGTCATCTTTGCCGATCTCGTCATCGGTGAGCGCGAGATTTGCGAGTTCGGCTACGTGCCGCACTTCTTTTTCGGTTAGCTTCACGTGGATATTCTAATTATCGCTGTTGTTGGGCCGGCACTTCTGCCGGCATGCGGTCTTTAAACCGCCTCGAACTTGAGCCGGCTGAAGCCCGCTCGCCGCCACGAGTGGCGGCCCCACATCACGCCTTGGCTTTCGACTGCCGGTAATTCCAGGCGAGCACTGGATCGTCGATGCGCTCCGTAATATCGCCGGCGGGCCGCGATGTCTCCGCCATCTGCGGCATGCGCCGCTCGATGTGTTTCAAGTGCGCGGGCATCGGGCGGAAATCGATACTTTCGACAAGCGGTTCACCAAGCGCGTCACGCAGATTTCGCAGCAGAAAATGTTCCAGCGTGGCCAGTTGCCGCTGCCATGTGAAATCCGCCACCTGCACGATCAGCTTCCCGCGAACCAGCGAGACGGCTTCGGTGTGGCGGGCGATTTTCTCACCCGCGGCCAGCTTCCACGCACCTTTGGCTCGGGTCTCGGGATCGGCAATCTCCAGCGACAACTTCAACTTGGGGATGAGACGGCCGGCGCGTTCCATAGAATAATTCCTGCGATCAGTGCCGGGGGAGTCTCGATTGTAGCACCATCCAAATCTGTAGCATCATGCAAATGTGCTGGTTCTCGCTTCTCAATCGCCGCGCCGACGCGAGCTGCTTGCCGTCGCAGGATTCGATTTTATCGTGCGATCGCGACCGGTTGCGGAAGTGCGCGCGCCCGGCGAATCGCCGGCGGATTACGTTCGCCGATTGGCTCGCGAGAAGGCCGAGGCGGCGCGCGAATCGCCAAGCGAAATCGTGTTGGGCGCGGATACGGTGGTAGTGGTGGACGATCGCGTGCTGGAAAAGCCGGCGGATGCGGACGACGCTCGCGCGATGCTGCGTCTGCTTTCGGGGCGCGCACATCTTGTGATCACGGGAGTCTGCCTGTTGCATTCGCTCGGCGCGATTGTCGATTACGAGACGACGCGCGTGCATTTTGTGGAGTTGAGCGATCGCGAGATCGACGATTATGTTGCCAGTGGCGAGCCGATGGATAAGGCCGGAGCGTATGCGATCCAGGGGCTCGCGTCGAAGTTCGTGGAGCTGATTGAGGGCTGTTATTTCAATGTGATGGGGCTGCCCCTAGCGATGGTTTACAAGCACTACAAGAGACTGGCCGCGAATGAACGCGCATGAACGCAAATAAGATTCCAAGTCTTCATTCGCGTTCATTTGCGTTTATTTGCGGCTAACAGCATTTTGGACGCTTGGCGCCAGCCCGCGCCACAAGCAGGTCAGCCGGCGCTCATGCCGGCGGGGCTGCCTTCGATCTCGATCGCGGATGCTGCTGTGATTTTGTTCACGATCCGCCGCGCCAGAATCGGGAAGATGAGCGAGACCACCATCACGCCACCGATCACGTACAGCATGAAATCGTAAGTGCCGGTGGTTTCGCGGAAGTGGGCCATCAACAGGGGTGAGGGAATCGCGGCAATGCCCCAGCCGACCAGAATCCAGCCATAGATCCCGCCGACGTATTTCGCGCCGAAAAAGTCCGCCGTGAACGCGGGCATCACGCCGAATCCGCCGCCGTAGCAAGCCGCAATCACGCCCGCGGCGATGGCGAACAGCACCACTTCATGGATGCTTGGCAACGCGACGAAGAGAAATACCTGGAGGGCGAACAGGCAAAACAGCGTCTGTGCCCGGCCGATGAAATCCGAGGTCCAGGCCCAGAACACGCGGCCCGCGGCATTGAAAATCGAAAGCATCGCGACGATGAAGGATGCCTTGACGGCGTCAATCGAGGTCTGCTGTTGGGCTAGAGGTGATGCCTGGCTGAGAATCATGATTCCCGCTGACGTATTGAGCGAAAGCATCGCCCACAGCAACCAAAAGCGCCAGGTTCTGAGAGCCGACGATACCGTGTGATCGACGGCGGATGCCGCCTTCGCCGCCGCGCCGGCCGGTTGCCACCCACCGGGGCGCCAACCGTCAGGCGGAATCCGATAGAACTGAGATAGCGTCGTTACCACGATTCCGTAGACGATGCCGCATCCAATAAATGTCTCCGGCACGCCGATGTGAATCACGGTCCGCGCGGCGATCGGGCTCAAGACCAGCGCGCCTGCGCCGAAACCCATTACGTTGGCGCCGGTCATGGCGCCACGATGGTCGGGGAACCATTTGGTGATGGTCGCGATGGAACAGATGTGCGCGGCGCCGATGCCGAGCCCGCAAAACAATCCGTAGCCGATGTAGATCCCGGGAAGCCAGTGATTCGAGGCCGCCAGCGCCGCCATCAAATAACCGGAGCCGTAGCACAAGCCGGCGGTGGTCGAAACCAGGCGCGGGCCCTTGCGATCCTGCCACATGCCGCCGAGCAGGCTCCCCAAGCCGACAAAAGCGACGGCAATCGTAAAGGTAAGGGTGACTTGGGTCTGAGTCCAGGGATTGGCTTGGGTGAGCGGCTTGGTGAACACGCTCCAGGCGTAGGTTGTGCCCACACAGACGTTCATGATCACACCGGCGCAGGCAATCAGCCAGCGGTTGGGAACCCGTTGTTCTGACACTCGAACACCTCCACGTTGGTAAACGCGCTGCTAAACGTCTGGGTAAGACATCCCATGAACAGGACGCGCGGCCGTTCTCCGCGTTCTGGATTATAGCTTATCTCTTGTTGCGCAACCTGATCAGTTGCGCAATCCGATGGAAGGCGCGCGCACTCACGGGTCGCGCCTACTATCGGAGCGGCCGATTTCTACAACAGCCGGAAATCGACGCTGATGTTCGCAATGACGCGCACTGGTTTGCCACCCTGGATGTCCCGGCTTGAAGCGCCACTGTTGCACGGCTTCTATTGCTTGCTGGTCGAGTCCGAGTCCTAACGCCCGCACCACTCGAACATTACTGGGCTTGCCTGAAGCTTCGACAATCAGCGAAAGACTCGACTGTTCCCTGCCACTTCGCCTTTCGCGCCTCTTCCGAATACTCCGGTTCGATCTTGTAGATCAGCGTAGGCTGGGACACGCCGTTCGCCCACTTGCGACGAGTTGGACTCGTGCGAATCTACCGCATAGTTCCCGGAGGCTGGCAAAGAAATACGACCGGGCCTTTGGCGGATCGCGGCTCGCCGTTTACCGATCCTGGCTGAAACCTCCATGTTTTGATCGCCGCGGCTGCGGCTTGGCTGACGATGCCGTCGGGAGATGATGTGACTTGGACTTGGCTGGGAACGCCGTCCGCGCCGACTTCCAAGCTGGCTACCACGTAGTCACGAAAGACAGCGCAAAGACTATCGGCGGGGTCTGCGTAGGTTGCAAGGACCGGCTTGGCGACTCGATCCCCCAGCACGGTCGAGTCCGTCACGGCGAACGCCGATCCGTCCAACTGCCATGGTCCAGGTGGATCGAGGCGAAACGGGACCTCGACCATCGACAGCGAGCGAGGCTTCCCGTCCATTGCGAGCGCGTATTGCCATTGGCCGACCGAGGCCAAAGCGCGTTCGTCGAGGCCGGCACCCAGACTTCGTTTCATGCGAGCGTTCTGAACGGTGCCTTCAGGCGAGATATCGAACGCCACAAAGACGCTGCCCTGAAGGCCCATGGCGCGGGCTTCGGTTGAATACTCCGGCGCGACTTTTTTGATAGGAACCGGCTCAGGCAGGCTCACGCCACCGCCTGTTCCGCGATCCGATGCCCCCGCCAATCCCCGGCCCGGTTCCAGTGCCCGGCCCGCCCGACGCTAGATGACTGCCTTCCGGCGGGTGAAACACAAACAAATCGTCGGGAAGAGGCGCATCGATTTCGATCGAGGAAAAATCGGTAGTGATGCGGACTTTGAAGCGTCCATTCGATGTTGTCGACTCTACTTCCCAGATGTCGCGAAGCACGAGTTTTCGGTCCCGCGAAATCCAGACGGTGCGGGAAACACTTGGCACAACAGTCACGTCCCCGAAAAGTGGCGGCGGGCCCTTGTACGCAGCGCGAACAACAAAACAAGGGACTGATTTCCCCCCGAGTGTGAGATCCTCAACTCGGTCGATCGTAGCTGTATTGATGTTGTTGCCGTTCCTTCCGGTTTCAAGGAACGACAACTCCGGGCTCGGCGGCAAGTTCTTCACGGGCCGTTTCGTATAGTTTTTTCGGACGCTTGAGTACGTCCAGAGCGACAGACCATCGAACACCAGAAGATCGGTTGTTGCGCCATTCGTCGACTCGTGCCGTCCCCGGCCGTCACGAAGCATTGCGATGGAAAACTTTGAATCGCTAGTTTGACGCGGTCCGATCCCTTCAGCGATTGCCGACACCGTACCGGTTAGCCTGACGCTGTTCGATTCAAAGATGGAATCCCCGGAATGAATCAGCAAGTCGCGCGCGTCCGGATTGGTTTGCGCCGACAGTGTAAGTGCAGTCGAGCAGAGCAGCCAGCGGAGCGTTTTCATGTGGTCATCAGATCTCAAGAAGTATATCGATCCATCCGAAGTAGAGCAAGGCTCATGTGGCGCGGGCCACCGGGCAGTGTTTCTTTTCCCCGGGAACAAAAAAAGCCGAGACGACTCTCGGCTCTGCAGGCCGGCGGCCCGCGCCACGACATCGGAGCAAGGCTCATGTACGGCGGCAACAAAGGTACTACGGGAAACACCTTAGTGCCTCTTAAGCAGTTCCTACCCGCTTCTAGGCTGAAACGTCGGACAAAACTGGGGTCTCACGATGATTGTCCGCCTCCGATAAGCGCTTTAGCCTGTTAAAGGAGGCTGTCTAAGTGCTTCGTGCCATCGTAATCTGCCCCGATCAGGAGTTGTCGGAGCGGTTGGAAGCTGCGGTCCTGGCGACCGGCGACGTAAGTGTCGGCCGCGTGTTCGATCGCTACCCGACTGCCGTCGATCTGGTACGCGCTCTGCGCGCACACGCTCCCGTTGTCGTGTTTTTGAGTTTTGAATCGCTGGAACACGCCCAGGAAGTGGTGAAGTTCCTGGAATCGGAAGCCGAAGGCATTCAGATCGTCGCGATTCACCGCGCGCTGGATTCGCGGCTGCTGCGGGAAACCATGCGCGCCGGCGTGCGCGAATTTCTGACGGACCCGTTCGAACGTCAGGCCGTGATGGAATCGCTTTCGGCGGTCCAGGCACAGGCGGAAAAGAAGCCGCCGGTGATGGACAACACATCGCAGATTTTTGCGTTCCTGCCGTCGAAAGCCGGTGCGGGCACATCGACGATCGCATTGAACGTGAGCGCGGCGATGGCGCGCCGTCCCGATACTCGGGTCGCGCTGTGTGACTTCGATCTGAACTCCGGGATGCTGCGCTTCATGCTGAAGCTGCAGAACGAGTATTCGGTGATGGACGCCGCCGAGAACGCACTGCGCATCGACGAAAATCTGTGGCCGCAACTGGTAACCACGTTCGATCAACTGGACGTGCTGCACGCAGGCCGAGTAAATCCGAATCTGCGCATTGAAGGCGCGCAAGTTCGCGGGATGATCGAGTTCATGCGCCGCAACTATCAGGCGCTGTGCTTCGATCTGTCGGGCAACCTGGAACGTTATTCACTGGAGATCATGCAGGATTGCAAACGCATCCTGCTGGTTTGCACGCCGGAGATTCCCTCGCTCCATCTGGCTCGCGAGAAGATGGCGTTCCTGCGGACGCTGGATCTGGACTCACGCGTTTCGGTGGTACTGAATCGTGTGCAGAAGAAGGCGATCTTCACGAAGTCTCAGGTGGAGGAGATCCTGGGGACGCCAGTGGTCAAAACGTTTCCCAACGATTATCACGGCGTGAATCGCGCGCTGACGCAAGGCACGTGTATCGAGCCGGGGTCGGAAATGGGCAAGGCGTTTTCGCAATTCGCGGGCGAACTTCTGGATCCACGGCCCTCGGGACAGCCTGACCCCAAGAAGAAGTTCATCGAGTTCTTCGCGGTGCAGCCGTCGAAGGCGCTGGTGCCGGGGCATAAGTAATCGCGACCGGTGGGTTTCTCACGGACCTGGTTTATCGCCTAGGCGGCTTTGTCGGCAGACTCGGCAACGTCGACGTACACGAACAGAAGACCCCGATTATCGGGATTCTCGAGGTGCCGTTGGACTGGCTCTCGCGGGGGCACGGGCATGCCTAATTCCTGGTAAGCATCGAGGTTAATACGGATGGCTTCGCTCGCAGCGTGCATCGCGGCTTCGATGGTCTCGCCATAGGTCGCGATTGCCAAATCGGGGACTTCGACTCCGAAGCCGGTGTCCAATGGTTCGAGCGTGATGAGATACTTCATCACCGTTTCTCCATTCTAAGCCTTTTCGCGGTGTAATTAGCCCGCCCGATCGGAACATCTTTCTGTGGGTGGACTATGGTGACGACGAAGCGGTCCTGCGGATGCTTGAACGTGTGGTGGTCACCCTTTACCGATGCGAGCGTCCAGCCATATTGAGCGGCCAGTTTCATCAAATCGTGGCTTGAGTATCGTTTGGGCAATCACGTCGTCCGTTGTTTAGTGCGTTTGCGACGCGCGATTTCCCATCCTCTGCCCCCAAACTTGAAGTGGCGTGGCAGGCGATACCGCCTGCCCCACGAAGCTGCGCTATCGTTAGTCGATGCTCGACTGGGCGCTTCACTTAATCGTCACGCACGGCCCGCAACTGCTGTTCGTGCTCCTGCTGCTGGGCGTGGTCGGATTGCCGATCCCCGATGAGACTTTGCTGGTCTTCTGCGGCTACCAGATTTCGCAAGGCAAGATGCCGATTGTCCCCACGTGGCTGTTCGCGCTGGCGGGAAGCTGGTGCGGCATCAGCCTTAGCTATACGATCGGGCGCACGCTGGGCCTGGGGGTGGTGCATAAATTCGGGAAGTATCTTCACATCACCGAAGCGCGGCTGAACAAGGTCAACGGCTGGTTCGATCGCATCGGACACTGGGCGCTATTCTGCGGCTACTACATTGCGGGGTTGCGCCACTTTACGGCGATCGTCGCTGGGATTTCGAAGCTCCGGTTTCCAGTTTTCGCGGCGTACGCGTGGAGCGGAGGAATCCTGTGGGTCACGACGTTTCTTGCGCTGGGATACGTGCTGGGCGACCGCTGGGAGCAAATCTTCGAAGTGATCCACCACTATTTGCTCTACGCGTCGATTGTCGTTCTGGCGGGCGCGGGGCTGTGGTGGTATCTGCGGTGGCGTAAGAGCAAGAGGTCGGCGGCAGTGTAGTGCTCCCGCTAAGTTTCTACGTGGCGCGGACCGCCGGGCTTGTAGAATCGAGATCATCTCGACTTTTCCGTGGTTCTCGCACAAACAATAAGAAGAAAGCCGAGACGACTCTCGGCTCTGCAGGCCCGGCGGCCCGCGCCACGTCCTCCTTCATTTTCACCAAACAAAGCCGCATGTAGAGGTGTGTGGTACGATCTGCGACAAGGAGGAATTAGGAATGGCAATCGACGGCGATAAGCTGATGGCCCTGATGGGCAAGCTGGTGGGTGATTTCGGAGCGATGGCCAGCATAGGGCCGATGCTGGTGGGTGAGCAATTGGGTCTCTACAAGGCCCTTTCGAACGGCACGCCAATGGATGCGAAAGAGCTCGCGAAGGCAACCGACACCAATGAGCGCTATGTGCAGGAATGGCTGTGCTCGCAGGCCGCGTCGGGCTATATCCAATACGACGCAGCCGCCGACAAGTTCCAGATGACCGAAGAACAGGCCGTCGCGCTGGGCATCGAAGGCAGCCCGTTCTATTTCATCGGCGCGGTGGAAATGGCCGTCGCGATGCAGCGCGCCATTCCTCAGATCGTGGACGCGTTTCGCACCGGCAAGGGCGTAGGCTGGCACGAGCATGACACCTGTCTGTTCCGCTCGGTCGAACGGTTTTTCCGGCCCAGCTATATGCGGCATCTGATCGCGGAATGGATTCCTGCACTGGACGGAATCAAGGCGAAGCTCGAAAAGGGAGCGACGGTTGCGGATGTCGGCTGCGGCCACGGTGCGTCGACCATCCTGATGGCGCAGGCGTTCCCGAACAGCAAATTCCATGGCTTCGATTATCACGAAGCGTCCATCAACAGCGCGAAGAAGGCCGCCGCGGCAGCCGGCGTCGGCGATCGCGTGACGTTCGCGGTCGCCAGCGCGAAAGATTATCCGGGCAAGAATTACGACCTGGTCGCGTTCTTCGATTGCCTGCACGATATGGGCGATCCGGCGGGCGCGGCGAAGCATGTGCATTCGACGCTGGCGAAGGACGGCTCTTGGATGGTGGTGGAAC
This sequence comes from Terriglobia bacterium, assembly GCA_963732025.1. Classification (GTDB taxonomy): domain Bacteria; phylum Acidobacteriota; class Terriglobia; order Bryobacterales; family Bryobacteraceae; genus Palsa-187. The sequence goes on along the minus strand of CAVSXU010000010.1, from coordinate 17,143 downwards.
CGGCGGCTGGCGATAAGATCACCGACAATCTGAATCCCGTCGGGCGAGTCTATTATTCCGCGTCGACGTTCTTCTGCACGCCTGCTTCCCGGTCCAGGAAGTTGGGCTCGGGTTGGGTGCTCAGGCGGGCGAGGCTCGGCTGACGAAAGTGATCAAGGAGGGCGGGTTCGGTTCGGTCCGCCGGGCGGCTGAGACTCCGTTCAACATGGTGCTTGAGGCTCGGATGTAATCTAGAAATTGTCACATAGCGCTCCATCCTGTCGCGCCTCATTGACGCCGGTATTCGCCACAGGGGCTCGGGAGGTATGGAGCGCGTTTTGCCGTAAGCGTGGGGCCCCGCCACTCGTGGCGGCGAGTCGCCTTCAAGCGGCTCTTTTCAACGTCAAGAAACCGGCCTAAAGTCCGGTTGCCGGCAGAAGTGCCGGCCCCACATTTGAACCCCCACTGCGTTAGTGGGCATTTTGGCGCACAACGGCTAAGGTCCGCCTGAGATCGAATCCCTATCTCCCTTAAGGTTCCTAGGTGAGTCGCGTAGGGTGTGTGCCCGAACGGATAAAAAACAAATTCCGGGTAAATTGGATCATGTTCCACTGGATCTGCCCGGAATGCGGGCGAGAGATTCCTCCCAAGCTTAAGGAATGCCCGTCCTGCGATCCGCAGTCGGTGACGGTGGAGCAGACCGTCGCTCCGGCGGAACCCGTTGCGGTTTCAGGCGTTCCTCCACCGTTGCCGTCGGCTATGTCCGCTCCCGCTGAGCCGGTTGCGACGCCGGTGATACCCCAAGTTCCCGAGTCGGTCGAGCCAGCGCCCGTGGCTGTCGAAACGGCGAAACCCAACGAGACGGTTAAGGCCGTTGAACCTGAGTTCGCTCCAGAACCGATCCAGCCGGCTAAGGCTGCCGAAGTGGCCAAAGTGGCCGAGCCCGTGCCCGTTTCCGAAACTGTCGAGCCGCTCGCCCCAATTAAAGCCGCCCCCATAGAAGCAGCCGAGGCAGCCGAGCGGGAAGCCATCCCCGAAACTGTCAAGCCAACGGTCCCGAGTGAAGCGGCCAAGGCAGTCGAGCCAGATTTCGTTGCGGAACCTATCCCGCGGCCAACTCCGATCAAAGCGCCCAAGACGGGCAGGATAAAGTCCGTTCCTCAAACGGTAGCGCCACCAAGTCCTACGGAAACGGCCAAGGCAACCGAGCCGCCAGTTCCAATCGAAGCGATCAAAGCAGCCGAGCCTGAACCTGTTCCTGAAACTGTCGAGCCACCGACTGCGATTGAAGCAGCCAAGGCAACCGAGCCGGAACCTGTTCCTGAAACCGTTGAGCCACCAACCGCGATTGAAGCAGCCAAGGCAGTCGAGCCGGAACCTGTTCCTGAAACCGTCGAGCTGCCAGCTCCGGTTGAAGCAGCCAAGGCAGTCGAGCCGGAACCTGTTCCTGAAACCGTCGAGCTGCCAGCTCCGGCTGAAGCAGTCAAGGCAGCCGAACCTGAACCTGTTCCGGACACTGTCGAGTTACCAGCCCCCATCGAAGCAGTTAAGGCGACCGAGCTGGAATCTGTTCCTGAAGCTATCGAGCCACCGGCTCCGATCGAAGCAATCAAGTTGGCGGAGCCTGAACCTATTCCTGAGACTGCCGAGCCGCCTGTTCCGATCGAAGCGGTTAAGGCAGCTGAGCTGGAACCAGTACAAGCTGCTGCACCCGTCGAGGAAACCAAAGAGTCCGAGCCTGAAGTCGCGCAGGTAACTGCTGAATCGCCCGCGATCGTTGAAGCCAAGACGATTGAACCACCAGAGCCAGCACCGCTTGGGGTGTCCGCTGAGGCGGCACCTCAGCAACACGAGCCCACAGCATCCATCGAGCCCCAGCCGATCGAGCGGATTGAACCAATCGCTCACCCGCAACCCGTAGCCGCCACGCAAGCTGAACCAGCTAGAGTCGAGCAACCCCTGTCCGTACCTGCGGCGGTCTCTATTCCCGAACCCATTGTTGAAACTGTCGCAGAAGCAACGGAAGCCGGAACCGATCCGCTCCTAGTGCTCGCCGAACAGATTCGCGACGCGCAAAGCATCGTCGTAAAACCAGACGTTCAAAGCGTCACCAGGCAGGAACCGGAAGCCGCGACCGAGTCCTTCGCGATCGCCAGTCAGGTGGAACAAGCTGTGGAAGCCGCCCCTGCGACGCCCGAACCCGCGACGCCAGCAGTAGGGGTGCCGGATCTCGCCGGACTCGCGACCGCCGTCGGGCTGAACGCGCCGATCGAACAACATGTCGAGCAACCCGTCGCGCAAGCTCTCGCGCAACAGGAACCGCAGCACACCGAGCCATCCACCGAAGCACCGGCACCGTCGGCGGTCGCCGAAACGGCAACGCCCTCTCCCGACTTAGACGCGACCCAGGAAATGCGGATCCCGATCGGGGCCGCTTATGCACAAGCAGCGGATCTCGCCCTGTTGAGCCCGCCCACGCAACTCGCGCTATTGGCGCCACCCGAGCCTGCCCCTGCACCCGCGGAACTCGCGCCGGAACCGGAACCGCTTTCGCCCGAGCGGCGAGCGGTTGCCGATATCGCAGCAGCCGAGGAACCCGTCAGCGATAAGGCTCCATCAGGATCGTGGCTCCAACTCGCGCCGCTACAGGACTATTCGGCTGCGGCCACGCGCGCCATGCAGCCCGCGCCGCCGTCCGACAAAATCCTGACGCCGGATTCCGGACCGCGTATCACGTTGCCTGGTCCGACGCTGCCCCCGGAACTCGCCCGCTTCCAGGACGCGAACCTGGCTACCGTTCTCAACGAAGGGCCCCGGTCCCGAAAGATTCGCCTGAAGGGCTTCGGGATCAGTGTCGGCGTAATGTTGTTGCTGGGATTAATGGGCGCCGCCGTCGTGATTTACTTCTTCCCGGCCCATTCGAACGCGGAAACGAAACCTCCGACGAGTGAGATTCCGGCAAGCGCGACTGCGCCTGCGTCGCATCCGCTGGCGCAGTACATCGAAGTCACCGGCTTCCGGATCGTAGTCGACTACAATAAGAAATCCGAGATTCACTACCTGATTGTGAATCACTCCGCCGCCGATCTCTCCGATGTCACGGTGTTCGTGACGCTGCGATCGGGAAGCGCGAAGCCGGGCCAGCCGCCGCTGTGCCGCTTCTCCTTCCGCACCCCCGGCCTGGGACCCTTCGAATCGAAGGAGATGACCAGCAGCATCGAAAAGCTAAGCCGGTCCATCACGCTGCCGGAGTGGCAGGATCTTCGCTCCGATGTTCAGGTCGCGCAGTAACGGGAACAACCTTAACATCTTCATTGCCGCAGGAACACGCTGAGCGCCGACCCCTCGGCCAACATCTCCGATACTGGAGGCCTTGCCAGTACTGCTCTCGAAACCGACGCCGTAAGCGAAATCGCCATCGATGTCGTAGTGCGCGCCGGTCACGGAATAGGTTCGCCAGGGCGCGTGTTCCACGCGATAGGTCGAGCGTCCATCACCCCAATAGTGCTCGAAGATGAAGGCATCGGCGGAGCCTTCCTCGGGCAAGACCGGCTGATTCCGCGTTTCGATCGCGATAGAACTCGCGCGGCCAAGCCAATGCCATTCGTACGATGCATTGATGCGGCCCTCATTCTTGGTGATCGCGTGCTTCATCCGAGCAGTCGCATAATGTTCGCCATACATGCCGCATCGGCACTGAACTTGATGGATGCAACCTCGAAGGCCAGTGCTTGTCCAAACGCGCTGCCAATCAGCAACACCAACGCTGCAAGGATCTTCACTCTCAATTAAGACGAAGGACTGCCGATTTCCATTGAGCCCGCCGCATTCTGAATTCTGACTCCTGAATTCTGAATTCTTGTTTTCGCGATATGATGGTCCGCTATGCGCCAGATACCGCTATTGTTGATCGCCGGTGCCTCGCTGGCTTTCGCCCAGCAGATGGACGAAGATTTCGCCAAGTCCGTCAAAGGAATGGACCACGCGGCCCGAGTTCATCAGCCCGCTGGTCGATCATCTGCCGAAATCATCGGCGGCGTGCCATCGCCCAAAGACGTGCTCGGCTATCACGTCGGCGCGCCGAAAAAGCTCACCTATTACGCCGACATTCTGAAATACTATCAGGCGCTGGCCGCGAAATCGCCGCGCGTGAAGGTGATGAACGTCGGCAAGACCGACGAAGGCCGCGAATGCGTCGTCGTCGTTCGTCGGCTCCGAGGATTCCATCAAGAATCTGGAAACCTATCGCGGCTATCTCGGCCAGCTTGCCGATCCGCGCAAGATTACCGATGCGCAGGCGCGCGACATCATCGCCAAAGCGAAGCCCATCTATCACCTGATGGGCGGCCTGCACAGCGCCGAAACCGGCCCGTCGGAGATGCTGATGGAGCTGGCCTATCGCCTGGCCACCGAAGACACGCCGCTGATCAAGAAGATCCGCGACAACGTGATCGTCACCATCACGCCCGCCGCCGAGCCCGACGGCCGCGACCGCTACGTCGACTGGTATTACAAATACAAGATCAACGAGACCAGCGAGCAGGATCAGATGCCGCGGCCCGCCCTACTGGGGCAAATACATTTTCCACGACAATAATCGCGACATCAATTATTCGCAGATGACCATGCGGACGCTGCTCGGCTGGTATCTGCAATGGCACCCGCCGATCATGCATGAGCTGCATGAATCCGAGCCGTTCATGTACACCTTCAGCGGGCAGGCGCCGCAGAATCCGACGCTCGATCCGATTCTCTATGGCGAGCTGCCGTGGTTCTCGAATTTCGAGATGGAGCAGATGATCAAGTACGGCATGCCGGGCGTGTGGACGCACGCGTTCGTCGACATGTGGTCGCCGGGATATCTGGGCTTCATGGCGTCGAATCACAACGGCATGATGCGGATGTACGAGACCTTCGGCAACGGCGGCGCGAACACCATGCATCGCCGCATCGATCGGCCGCCGCGGCGATGGCGGTGGTCGCGGAGGCGGCGGCGGAGGACGCGGCGGCGGCATGACCACGCGCGAATGGTATCGCCCGGTGCCGCCGTATCGCGGAAATCGATTGGTCCATGCGCAACAACACCAATTACGAAGAGACCGGCGTGCTGACCGCGCTGCAGTTGACGGCGGCGTTTCCCGAAATCATTCTGGAGAATTTCTACAAGAAGAGCCGCAACTCGATCGAGTCCGGCAAGAAAGACAGCGCCCTACGGCTACGTGATTCCGGTCGGCCAGGCCGACATGACGCGCGTCGCGTTCATCGTGAATACGCTGCGCTTGCAAGGCATCGAAATCGGCCGCGCGAACGGCGGAAGTGAAGCTGAAGGAAGGCACGTTCCCGGCGGGATCGTTCGTGATCAAGCGCGATCAGCCGTACGGGCGCCTCGCGAAAATCCTGCTGGAGAAACAGGATTTCCCGGACCCCGCGTCTGCACCACTTACGACGACACCGGCTGGACCATGGGCCTGATGGCGCACGCGAAAGTGATCGAGAGCGCGGATAAGGCGGTGCTCGACGTCCGCGGTCGACGCCGATCGACAAATTCGAAGTCCACGGCGCGATCACTGGCAGCAGCTCGGCGCCGTTCTACGCGGTGATCGACAACGGCTCGAACAATCTGGTCACGCTGCGGTATCGATTGAAAGACGTCGCGATGCGGGCCGTAGAGCAAGCGTTCAAGTCCGGCGATCAGGATATCCCCGCGGGTTCGTTCATCGTCGCCGGCAGCGCCTACGACGAAGCTGAAAGCCGCGGTCGAGCCGCTCGGGTTGAACAGCGGTCGCGCTTACCGCCGCGCCGACGGTCCCGATGCACGACGTCGATCTGCCGCGCCTCGCGATTTATCTCCACCTGGGGCAGCACGCAGGAAGTCGGCTGGGTGCGCTACGCGTTCGATCAATTCGAAGTGCCGTTCGACCTGATTTATCAAGGAGCGCATCAAGCAGGGCAACCTGCGCGCGGCCTACGACGTGATCGTGATTCCGAATCAGGGCCGCGGCGTCGAAGGGCCTGGTCTACGATATCGAGCCGCGCCCGGCAAGCCGCTCGCGTACACGAAGTCGGATCAATTCAAGAACCTGGGATTGTACGGATCGTCGGAAGACATCACGGGCGGCATGGGCCTGGAAGGCGTGGTCGAATTCCGCAAGTTCGTGGAGAGCGGCGGCATGCTGATCACGCTCGGCACGGCGAGCGCGTTCCCGGCCGAGTTCGGCATCACGCGCCGAGTGGAAGCGGGCCGCACGTCGCCGGCAGTTTTATGCGCCGGGCCCGATCGTGCAGGCCGAGATCCTGCGTCCGGCGAGTCCGATTTTCTACGGCTACACGGAGAAGACGATTCCGGTTCGCTGGGCCAATGGTCCGCTGCTGACCGTTCAGGAACGCGATCGCGAGCAGCAAGTCCTGATGCGTTTCCCCGGCGGCGATGCGAGCGTTCTGAGCGGCCTGATGCGCGGAGCCAACGAAATCCGCGGACGTCCCGCGGTGCTGGATGTGCCGGAAGGCCAGGGCCGAGTGGTGATGTTCGCGACGAACCCGTGCTATCGCTGGCAGAACTTCGGCGAGTTCAACATGCTGTTCAACTCGATCATGCACTTCAACGACCTCGCTCCGAAATGATGAATCGCGGCGGACGCTTCAACGTGCTCGAAACCGCAGCCCGGTCTGACTCGGATTATTCTGGCGCTTGCGCAAGAAACGCTACGGTTCCCGGATTCATTGATACTTAACCCGGTTGTAATGGGTCAGGGCAGAGCGGCTTCGCGATGCGGCCCCTGTACGGAATGGCATGCGAGGACATCTCACTAATTACCTTGGTGTTGTGATGCAAATTGTGATATTCTTCCGCCGTTACTGCTCGTAAAGAGTAAATACTCAGGAGGAACCAAGAAATGATTGTCGATCGAAAATGGGTCAAGAGAAATTTGGGGTTCGACCCGAAGGAGAGCCCCCCTCCAGCTTCGACGTTCGCGTTCCGCGCTGCGGCAAAACCTGCGGCGAGTGTGGAAGATATCCAGCGCGAGATCATCGACTTCGACTCCGAGGCGCCGGAGGGTCGCGAATTTCTCGCGTTCACGACCGCGACTGGGCTTTCGCGGTTCACCGATATACCGTGGCCGACCGGGCTGGCGCCGACGCCCGACAAAACAGCGCGCAAGGGCACGGGTGGCAGTCTGCCCGAGGCCGACGTCCTGGTGGTTACCTGGACCGTCGACGAAGGACACGCGTTGAGCCGCGTGCTCACGCCCGGCGTAGACTCGCGCAACGACTACGTTTCCTACACGCACAATTTCGTGACGATTTCCAAGAAGATGCGGGCAGGTTGCCCGGCGATCCTGGCGAAGCGTCTGGGCGCGTATTGGACGACGACGATCGGGAAGCAGAAGGTGATCGTGTTTAAGTCCGATTCGCATATGTCGCAGGACGGTCCGCAGCTTCCGAACATCGATGTGTGGCAGCAGATCATCACGGAATCGAAAGCGAAACTCGTCATTACGACCGGGACAGCGGGGGGGATCGGCAAGCAGTTCGAGGTGGGCGATGTTATCGTCAGCCCACTGGTCCGCTTCGATTGCACGGCCAAGTTCAAGAATAAAAAAGTGGATGGCCAACTCATCGCCACCGAGCAGTTTTCGAGCGAAGAGCCGAGCGGCAAGAATTTCGCCAAGGCCAACACGCTGTTCAAGGCGAATTCGGGACAGCTTCCGCCCGACAATACTCGGCCGCCGCAGATTGTTCCGGTGGCGCTGACGGAACTCGATTCGGGCGTCCTGACGACGGATTTCTTCGGCTTCGATACGTCGGACAATCACTACAAGCTTCAGGGATTGGGCGATGTTTCCGAAATGGGGGATGCGGTGCTGGGGCTGGTCGCCAAGGAAATGGGAAGCGCCGCCCCGCGATGGGCTGCAGTGCGGAACGTATCGGACCCGCAGATCAAGGCGGAGGGCACACTACAGGATCAAGCCAAGCTGGCGGCGCAAATCTATAAAGGATTCGGCCGCTGGAGTTCGGTTTGTAGCGCGATTGTATGCTGGGCGCTGATCGCGGCGGAATAGGAAGAAGAACTCCCAGATCGCGGCTTGCAAACATGGGCATGTTCGCGCCCGTTGTGCCCACAAACGAATGCTGTGGCGAGGAGGTTTCGCGGGTTAAAGGGATTGCGATACGGTCGTCCAGCCGTCAAAATCAAGCAAACCGGCGATCACGCGAGCCTGCTGGCCCTCCGTCAGGTCATTGAAAAATGGCAACCGCAGCAATCGATCGCTGATGTCTTCCGTAACGGGGCACTGACCGGCGAAGCCTCCTAAGTGCTGGCCCATTTCGGAAAGATGTAGCGGGACATAGTGAAATACGGCCGAAACACCCGATTCCGTGAGGTGTTTCATCAAAGCCTGCCGATCCTGAGCGGTAGGCAAAACCAAGTAAAACATGTGATACGTCTGATCGCAGTGGGGGGGGATCACCGGCATGCCTACACCGTGTTTCACGGCCCAACTCGCGAGCCCCTCCGCGTAACCTTGCCATGCACGCTTCCTGCGTCCCTGGATATCCTCTTTCGCCTCGAGCTGAGCGCAAAGAAAGGCGGCCAGAAGATCGGATGGCAAGAAGCTCGACCCAAGATTTACCCATGTATACTTGTCCACTTGCCCTCTGAAAAAGCGATTGCGATTCGTGCCTTTGGAGCGGAGGATTTCGGCGAGTTCGAGGTGTTTCAAGTCGTTGATGAGTAGGGCGCCCCCCTCACCGCAGCTAATGTTCTTGGTTTCATGAAAGCTCAGCGTGGCCAACTCTCCAAAGGTACCGAGATTCCGGCCTCGATAACGGCCGAATAAGCCGTGCGCGTTATCTTCAACGACCGCGACCCCGTGTCGTTTCGCGATATCCAGGATGGCGTCCATCTCGCAGCCCACGCCCGCGTAGTGGACTGGCACAATCGCTTTGGTGCGAGGAGTAATCAGTTTTTCGAGCGCCCTCTCATCCAAGTTAAGAGTATCGGGACGAATGTCAGCAAAAATCGGTTTCGCGCCTCGCAGCACAAAAGCGTTGGCCGTCGAGACAAAGGTGAACGAAGGCAGGATTACCTCATCTCCAGGACGGATGTCGAGCAGTAGCGCGGCCATTTCCAAAGCATCTGTGCACGAGGTGGTGAGCAGCCCCGACTTGCAGCCGACATAGTCTTCCAGTAGCTGCTGGCAGTGCTTGGTGAACGGTCCATCCCCAGAAATATGGCCGTTGTCGATGGCCTGACGCATGTAATCGTACTCTTTGCCAGTGGTAAACGGGCGATTGAATGGAATCGAGGGCTGCTTGGAGCGGCCCATCGCCGCGCTTCCATCGCTGGAACTGCTCATAAGATCGCCTTTCACCCCGGGAACTGGATCCATTCACGTATCATAACTTGCTCGGGATACTGCGGGGCTAAGAACCCGCTGCGCGTGGCGACGGAGTCGGATCTAGTGCGATCAGGTCCATCTCGTGGTAGCCATCCTGGAGTTCAGTCCTTAGTGGAATTCGCGGCACTAAGATTACTCGCGAAAGACATTCAATTCTTCAAGCACGAAGCTCGATGGCTGGTCGCTCCCGGGGCGGTTGTTGCTAATCGCCAGGCGAAAAGTGTCTCCTCGATTCAATAGCAGTGCGAATGTTCTCACCAAATTCGCGCCATGCGATTCAGGCGGCCCCGCTTGGCCGATCCAGTTGCTTAGGTCGGCAGACAGCGCGCCAAATGCCAATTCACCCTGCGCGACACGATATGTCAGGCGGAACTCGTACAGACCGTCGGACAAAGTAGTTAGAAGTGGATACATGACGGCGTATGCAAACTGCGGCTTGGCAGTTGTAATGTACAAACCGTCGCGCGCCATTCGAGCTGTCATCTCCGTTGGGGTATAGGAGGGAACCCACCGCTCCAATCCGAATGTGTGCCCTGGTTCTTTCACGCCGTCCAACTCGAACTCCCCGGGAGAGACCGGTTGAGGGAGACTCTTGGAAACCGTCGGCTCTCCCGGCGGCTGCACCTCGGTGGCTGTGATCCAGTAAGAGACATCGGGGGTCGTGATCTTCTGCTCCCAGAGCAAGGACAAAGGCATGCCAGCGCGCTCCATGATGCGCGCGGCAGGCGCGAACACCCCCTTTCGACCGTTCAATAACACCAGTACTTGGCCCGGATTATATTTGCGGCCAACCTCCAGCGCCGGAAAGTGCCCCATGGAATTGCCATGGGACAGAAACGAAACCATGATCGTCTGGTATTCCCCGCGCTCCGCTTCGTTGTACCAGAAGGCGGGGTATTTGTCGGCGGGCATCCGATTATTGATGGTTTGTACAGCTTCTCCAACCCGGCGCGTGACATTCATCCAGTTGGCTGGCATCTGCCACGCGAGGCCGCCCAATCGAGGAATCATGCAAAAGCCAGCAGCGGCCAATGCCAGCATTCCGGCGCTCCAGCCGAACACCGACTTTGGTCGCAAGAAACGGAGTGCGATGCCACCGGAAACCAGCAGTCCGGGCAGCGCCGCAGCCAAGACAGGAGGTCGCTTGTACAAACCTGGAACCCCAAGTGGCGCGAGCGAGATGCTACATGTCAACAGCAGCACAAACCAGAACCTGGGGTTAGCCGTGGGCACGGGAACGAGGAAGATGGTGACACCCAACACGACGAACATAGCGGGAAGCAGTATGGCCGCGAAGTAGTCGAACTCCAGCATTCGAGTGGTACGCACCGTCATGATCACCATCACGGTAAAGAAGTAGAAATACGCCAGGAGCAGCTTGCTTGTGCCTGCACGTAGCTGAAGGCGCCGGCGCAGAGGCGGCAGCAAGAGCATTACGGATAGGAGCCCCGTGAGCCCGGGGAAAACCAACCAGTCCGCGAAGCTCAAACTGAACTTCCCCGTGACATACGGATTGGATGACATCTGCGAGAGGCCGATCGCGGCGTTAATTGACGAGCGCTGAAATTCGAGTCCAGTGCCGCCGAAAATCAGACCGTGGGCGATGACCAATACCAGAGTCAGCGCTAATACTCCCCCCGCGAACGCTGCGGCACGCAAACTAATGCGCTGGAGCCGCTCCCGCCATGCCCCATGTGCGCTGCCGGACGACTCGTCCACGGCCAGATAGAGCAACAGGCAAGCGGGCGTGAGGACGATCCAGAAGAGATAGGTATAAACCACCGCAGCCCAACTCATTCCTGCGGCAAACACCCACCGCGATGGCGAAGCTGCGGTACCGGATCGAACTAGAAGTGCGAATGCCAGCAGACAATAGGCGAGGCATCCTCCATTCACGTAATCCGTTCCGTGGGCGGCGATGAAATAAGGATGGCACCCCATCGTGCACGTGGTCAGCAGCGCCGATCGCGTATCGGCAAATCGCCTCACAATCGAATACAGTGAGAACACGCACACATAGTAGGCCAGGAAGTGCAGCGCCATCGTTCCATAAACGGGTGTGAGCAGGTGCACTAGAGCATATCCAGGGAGCAACCACGGCAACCGCTCGCCGGCATATGTCGGCAGAAGTCTCTGTTGGTGCGGGAAATGGATAAAATGCCCAAAATAGTAGAAGGGGTCCATATTACCGAACCCCTGGAATGTCCAGTTTGGATTGAGGACAAACAAGAGCCAAGGAAGCCCGAGCAGAATGGCCCAGTGGATCGATTTATCGCTATCGGACGCCGGAATGACTGGTTCGGACGCGGAATGCATGGTCAGATTCTTCACGGACGAGGCGAGTTTCTCCGGATTTGCGAAGAATCAGGATAGCAGAGCGCGCTTCAATTCGGCTGGCGAGCGCATTCACTCTTATGGGTTAAAATCATAATTCGTATGTTCAGACTAGCCGCCTACGGAGCCGCTCGGCTCCGCGGACACCGTTTGGCGGTGACCGAATGATTCTTCGTTTCCTGCACTGGGTCGCATCGCACGGCTGGGTTTACGACGGAATCGTGGCTGCTGTCGGGGGGAAGCGAGTATATTCGGAGGTGGCCGCGAGGATCCCGAGCGATCGCGCCAATTCAGTCGTATTGGATGTGGGTGGTGGTACAGGCACGCTGCGCCGGTATCTTCGTTCCAAATGCCGGTATGTCTGCCTCGATCTCGAAGCCCCGAAACTCCAAACTTTTCGCCAGAAGTTTCCCGGGGGCTTGGGTTTGTTGGCCGATGCTGCGCTATTGCCCATGGCGGACCGGTCCGTAGACGTTCTAGTGTGCACCATGGTGGCGCATCACTTACCGGAAGAAGTTCTCGAGGGCTTCCTGCGGGAGGGCTCCCGCGTGCTGCGCACCGACGGATGTTTTGTTTTCCTGGACTGGCTCCGGCGTCCTGACAGGCTTCCAAGCCGGATTCTATGCGCGCTGGATCGGGGCGCGCATCCCTATGGGGCAGATCGCCTGCGCCAGCTCTGCCGGAACCATTTCGAGATCGCCCGTTCCGACCAGTTCACGATCTTCCATGAATACCTGGTCATGGTGCTCCGAAGGGTCGACGGGGATCTGCCAGCCGCCTCAGCGCTTTCTGAACACGAATAGTTTCTGAGTTCCGTAATCGCCCGCGGGTGGGAGCTGCGCGAACCAACGGTTCCAGTCGAGGTTCGGGTCGGCGGCATCTATTTTGGCGCCTAGAGCCTGAATGAGGAGGGGCTTCAAAACTCTGGTACCGACGTAATACGTGCTTGCAAAATCTAATATTTCAAGGGCTTCAAACTCCCCGGATAGCGCCTCCGTGACTCTTTCTTGATCTAGGTAGTTGTTGAACGCCGGCATCGGGATATCCGGCAAGTTCCACTCTCGTCGAAATCCATTGAGCCGGGACCAGCCCTGCAGCGTAGCTTCTGAAAGCAATAAGAGGCCCCCGCGCCTCAAAACTCGCGCGCATTCATTGAGACCACGAAGTTGGTTTGCCCACTCACCAAGATTAATAACTACACGAGTCACAACTACCTTGTCATAGCTAGCTGTAGGCTGTTCTAGCTCAAGGATGTTCCCCACTCCAAAGGATACATTCCCCGCAAGCTTCCCGCGAAGGCCAGCCACGCGCATCTCTGCCTGCTCGATCATCTCGGGAATGTAGTCGAGGCCAAGGATCTCGATTTGCTTCTGAGCGGCAAACTGGAGCGTGGAAAAGCCGTTCGCGCAGCCGATGTCGAGAACGCGGTCGCCATCGTTCAGAAATCCGAGAATTTTCCGGATCTCCATCTCGATGACCGGGCTGTCACTCCATGATGCCGAAGAGGATTGCCCGTGCTGGAGCGCCTGTTGTCGCCAGAAGTCTCGTATTTGCTCCAAGTTATATCGGTCCGGCAATCACGCCCCCTTTGAAAATTCCGTCATGCAAACACACTGAAGAGCCTTGCAAAGAGCGTAGTATAGCATCCGATTCCATCGATTTGCGCCGACCGTGGCTTGTATACTCTAGAGAATCGGTTATGAAAGTGTCCATTGTCGTTCCGGTCTTCAACAGCGAGGGCACTCTTGCACTACTGGTGAAGCGCTTGGAAGGTGTGCTCTTAGGCATTTCAGCGGAATTTGAGTTGATTCTGGTGAATGATGGGAGCCGCGATCTGAGTTGGCACGTCGTGCAGCAACTGACGTCGCAGCACCCCTGGATCACTGGCATCACCTTGATGAAGAACTACGGGCAGCACAATGCGCTGCTGTGCGGCATCCGCAAAGCGCGCTACCCCGTGATCGTCACCATCGACGACGACTTGCAGCATCCTCCCGAAGAAATCTCCAAGCTACTTGCGAAATTGGATGAGGGCTACGATGTCGTGTATGGTAAACCGGAAAACGAACGGCATGGACTGTGGCGCGACCTCGCTTCGCTGGTTACCAAGTTCACCCTGCAAAACGCGATGGGCGCCAGCACGGCTGGGAGCGTCAGTGCGTTTCGTGCTTTTCGAACATCCCTCCGGGACTCATTTGAGGACTACCGCGGGGCCTTCGTTTCCATTGATTCTCTGCTGACCTGGGGCACATCGCAGTTCGCCGCAGTGCGGGTGCGGCACGAGGAGCGCACCATTGGCGTCTCTAATTACACCTTTAGGAAACTCCTGACCCATTCGATGAACATGATGACCGGATTCAGCACGCTGCCCCTGCAGATCGCCACCTACGTCGGATTCGTTTTCACGCTGTTCGGCTTTGCGGTACTGGCGTTCGTGCTGTTGCGATATGTCGTGAATGGGGCGAGCGTTCCCGGCTTTCCGTTCCTGGCATCCGTCATTGCCATTTTTTCCGGCGCCCAAATGTTTGCTCTCGGAGTAATCGGCGAATACCTGGCGCGAATGTACGTTCGGACTTCCGAACAGCCGGCCTATTTCGTCCGCGACATTGTGTCAATAAATGGCCAACCCCACGACCCGCGTCATGAGAAAACGACTTCGTAACATGCTCAGATGGACTGTAAAGGCGCGGCTTCGAGGCTTCTGAAAATCATTAGCCCGATTCCTAGGGTCACGCCCGGGACGACCACCAGGTTCATGATCAGCGATGTGGGAGGAGCAACGGCACACCACTGCCAGTTATGATGCCGGCTCTTAGAGCGGCCCAGGGGACACTTCGCCCCCGTTTTTGGCGTAGAGCCTTTTGGCATAGAGCCGTAGAGCCTGTTTGAAAACGGAAAAGATAAATGGTCGGGGCGAGTGGATTCGAACCACCGGCCTCCTGGTCCCGAATCTGATGCCATTGTATCGGCAAGATTGCTCATTTTCAAGTACTTTTGTTTCAAACGTTTGCCGGAAGCTTGGTGAAGGCATTGGAAGCCTGAGGAATCTCGCGGCATCATCATCCTCAATTTCGTCTACAGCGGTAGAATGAATCGAGGCCGTCGACTCCAGCATGCCAACCGACATCGCTCAAGAAAAACAGCAGATTCACGAATTGATAGACCGTTTAACTCCCACTCAGGTTACAGCGGTTCGCCGTCTCTTGGAATCCATGTTCGACCCAACAGCGCACTCAATCGCCAATGAAGGCATGGACGACGAACCCGTGACCGCAGGAGACCGGGCGCGTTTTCACGACGGTCAAGCCTGGCTCGCTCAGCGCGGCGGCAAAGGCGTTCCGATGGAGCAGGTCCTGGCAGAATTTGGATTCAAACCGGAGGATTTTCCCGTCGCTTCGGAAACCTCGAAGTAGATGCTCCCATATCGGATCGACTGGCTCGATGACGCGAAAGCCGACGTTCGAGCAATGGATCAAACCACCGCCATGCGGATCTTCGAGGGCATTCTACATTTTGCGCGCGCAGGCAGTGGCAAGGTCATGCCGCTCCACGGTGACATGGCTGGCGCTTTTCGTTTGCGGCTCGGCGATTACCGCGTGTTATTTACGCTGCAAGACGACACCATGCACATCTTTGGTGTTAGGCATCGCAGCGATGCGTATCGTCGCTAGGATAGACCGCGGGGAACGACGCACATGGAGCGCGTCGTAGAATTGCAGTTGCTCACTTTCCTCCGTCTGTTCGTCCTTTCCCGCACCGCTTTGATCGCCGAGAATCTTTTTCTTCGACGGCAGCTCGCGTTGTTTCAAGAGCGCAAAGTCAGACCGCGCACTGCTTCCGCTACTGTTCGACTCGCGATGGTTGCCCTTGCTCGATTCTTCGATTGGGACGATGCCCTGGTTGTCGTCAAGCCAGAAACATTCATCAAGTGGCATCGATCCGCATTTCGAATGTTTTGGCGCTGGAAATCTCGGAAGACCGGTCGCCCGAAGCTGCCGAAGAATCTGAAAGAACTAGTCCGCGAGATGGCTCGCGACAATCCAACTTGGGGCGAGGAGCGAATCGCCAATGAGTTCTCCTTGAAACTCGGCATACGGGTGTCACCGAGAACCGTCCGCAAGTATTTGGAAGAAGATCGACCCAGGGGTGGAAGTCGAGATCAGCGCTGGGCGACGTTCGTCAGAAACCATGCCAAGGCAATCGTTGCGTGCGATTTCCTCGTCTCGGTCACTGCGACGTTTCAAATTCTCTACGTGTTCGTCGCAATGGAGATCGGCTCGCGGCGGATTCTGCACTTCAATGTGACCGAACATCCGACCGCCGAATGGACGACGCAACAATTCCGCGAGATCCTCGCGGATCCGCATCCGTACAAATTCGTAGTTCACGACCGGGACTGCATTTTCTCGTCCTCGCTCGACAGGGAGTTGAAGGATTTTGGCGTTCGTCCGATCAGGACGCCGGTTCGCGCACCCAAAGCCAACGCCTATTGCGAACGGCTCATCGGAACCATCCGGCGCGAATGTCTGGATTATCTGATTCCGATCAACGAGCGGCACCTGCGCGTCCTCTTGAAGGAATTCGTTTGCCACTACAATCGCGGACGCCCTCACTCATCTTTAGGACCTGGAATTCCGGAACCGATCCAGGCGAGCGTTCCGGCCGGAGTCCATAGACACAAGCTGCCCGCAGGTTATCGAGTCGCATCGAAGCCAGTTCTCGGCGGGCTGCACCATGAATATCGCCTGGAAAAGGAGGCCGCTTAGCGACAGACGGACTTTTTGCGGACCACAGCGATCAGAAGGCTGTCATCAGGCTGATAAATTCTCTGGTTGGAGTTAGTGGGACGCGCCGGGCTCGGGCGGGGTAAGGTGCGACTCTAGAACCTGTACTACGTCAAAGCGCTTCACTCTTGTGAAGCGGTTGTATCGGAAAGATCCCCGCAGTATCGCACGTATGGGTGAGTCTGACAGTCCGTATTGTGATAGCAGATTCTGAAACGCTGTATCATTTACGATCGGCCCTGTCATGCGCAATATGATCCCAGAGTTCTGGCAGCCTTTCTCCCAGACGTAGGATCCTTCTTTTGTACTCGTCACGAATCCTGTGAGCCTCACCTTCTGCCCGTCGAACGTAGTTGGTGAGCTGCCTAAAACACATGGCGAGACGCTCACCTCGACCTCCGCTCTGTGCCCACCGCAAGACCATGTTGGCACAGCCATGGCACAGGTGAGAAGGATCAGGGAAATGCGGTTCCGTTTGGAGTTACTCCTTCGGCTGGCCAACACATCCTCCCGATCCTCCACAAGTAAAGATCGCATTGCTGTGGGCGTTATCCTTTATCGCCCGGCCACTAAGCTCTACGGCTGCAGCTCCCCACGCCGGGTTCCAGACTGGCCGAGCCACGTCCGACGCCGTGATTAAGATTTGCC
>CAVSXU010000009.1:0-185398 GCA_963732025.1 Terriglobia bacterium | reverse complement strand
GCCGCTGAGGGCAAGTAAAATTTGCAATCGCTTCGCCGATGTAATGACGATTCTGTTACGTGGAGCCGCCGCGCCCGCTCGCGTGGCCTGGTCATTTTCGCTTGCTGCACGCTCTGAAGGCCGCGGATGTCTTTAAGGCCGCCTCCTTTGATCGCGGTCCTGAAAATGATCGTGGGCGATAGGATGGGAATCATGAACGACCGCGCCATCTTGCTCCTGCTGTTTATGTTCGCGAATGTCTGCATGGCGCAGAGCCTTTGTTTCCTGGTCACCATCGACGACGCGACGTCATTTTACGGCTCGAAGCCGGACAGCCGAACTGATCAGCCCGATGTCTGCACATACCTGTGGAAGGATCAGCGGATCACTCTCACGGTGGTGAACTACATTAAATCGCCCAGTGCGAAGGATCGATTCAACGGGAGCAGGGAGGGGCTCAAAGCCGCGAGAGTATCCGTCAGAGATGAGGTTGGGTTGGGCGCGGAAGCGTTTTCAGCTTCGCAGATCAATTCGATCGACATATTTTTACTGAAGGGGAACGCGACGGTTCAGATCACGGTGAACAACGCGTGGGGTCGAGCGCTCCCGCTCGCGTTTCGGGACAAGCTGCGGGAAGTTGCGATGAAGACCGCCGCACGGATCTAGTGAAAAGGTGTCGACATGAGTGTCGACACGGCACGCAGCGCATGGAAGGTGCATCAATGCGCCGGCGTGCGCCACGTTATCACCCAATGTACTGAACTTCTTCTTCGAGTTCGATGCCGCATTGCTCGCGTACGCGGCGTTTTAACTCGGCGATGATTTCGCGGACTTCTTGCGCGGTTCCGCCGCCGTCGTTGTAGATGAGATTCGCGTGGTAGTCGGCGACATGAATCGCACCGCTCTCGCTCGACATTCCCTTGGCGCCGGCCTGTTCAAGAAAATAGGCCGACGGGACCTTGCCTTCGCGGACAACCCTAGCGGGCATGCGCGATCGAGCGGAGTCCGGCAAGTCGGCGAGCATCAGGTTCTTGAATATGCTGCCGGCGCAGCGCATCGTCGGCGGATATTTTGCGTTGCGTATCTTCAGGATGCTATCGGCGGCCGCGCGCAGATCGTCGGCGTGAGCGGGAGTGAGCTGGAGCGTTGCGGACAGGACGACCCAGTTCTTGTTGCGCTTGAAGACGCTCTCGCGATAGCGGAATTCACAGGCGGCGTTGTCGATTTCGTGGGTTTCGTTGGTCTCGGAATCGAAGAAGCGCACGCTGACGACGCTTTCGTTGATCGACCGTCCGTAGGCGCCCGCATTTCCGTAAATCGCGCCGCCTACCCAGCCGGGAATGCCGGTCATGGTTTCGATGCCGCGGAGCCCGCTCGCGATGGTTGCGTCGACCAGATCCTGCAGCGCAGCACCGGCGTCCACTCTTAGCGTCGATCCGTCTCTAGAAGTCGATCCGAGCACGTCGATACCTTTTGCGACGTACCGAATCACTGCGCCGTAAAAACCCGCGTCGTCGACAATCAGGTTGGTGCCGCCGCCGATGACGGTATGGCGCCAGCCGGATGATTTGACGGCTTTCATCGCCGCCGCGAGCGCCTCTTCCGTCGATGCGTCGGCAAGAATGCGCGCGGGGCCGCCGATTTCGAATCGTGTGTGGCGGGACAGCAAGGCACCGACGTAAAAGTTAAGATTGGGAATCGCCAGGAGGCGAAAGAGCATCTGGAGTCATTATAGGATGGCTACGAAAGCGGACGCCCGAAAGAACTCTTGGCCACGAATGAGCACGTATGAACACGAATAATTCTTCTGTTCTTATTCGTGTGAATTCGTGTTCATTCGTGGCCGTCGTGCTTTTTTTGGCTGGCGGAGCGAACGCGCAGACTGATTCGCGGGCCGCGTTTGAGGTCGCGTCTATCAAGCCGTCTTCACTCAACATTCCTGGCGGATCGTTGCGGACGATGCCAGGTGGAAGGCTGACGGTTACTAATCTGACTTTGAACGAGCTGATCGCGCACGCCTGGAATATTCAGCCTTACCAGATATCGGGTGGCCCGGCGTGGGCGGGTTCCGCTCGCTACAACATTACGGCAAAAGCGGAGAAGAGCGTCAGTTGGGAGGAAGTCGCGCAGATGCTCCGATCGCTCCTGGATGACCGGTTTCAGCTCAAAGTGCATCGCGAGACGAAGGAGCTTCCGATTTACGCGCTGGTGTTGGCGAAGAAGGATGGCAAGCTCGGTCCCGGGTTGACGGAATCAAAGGAGAGCGGTTGCAAGGTGGCCGATGC
Organism: Terriglobia bacterium; assembly: GCA_963732025.1. Classification (GTDB taxonomy): domain Bacteria; phylum Acidobacteriota; class Terriglobia; order Bryobacterales; family Bryobacteraceae; genus Palsa-187. Next base: position 183,134 of record CAVSXU010000009.1, on the reverse strand, counting down.
AACGACAATTGTTCCTGCTCGCCCCGAACCTGGCAAGCCCGCCACGCCTCTGTGCCACACAGTCAGGTCGAGTCCCAGATCCCTAGCTGCATTTGGATTCCCGCTCAGCGACTTCGCCCGTTCGCTTTCCGAAATTCTGGGACGTGATGTGATCGATCAGACCGGTTTGGTCGGGACGTTCGATATCAGCATGGAATGGACTCCGGACGAAACGCAGTACCTGCAATTGCCGCAGGGTGTTCCAGCGCCTCCGCCATCGGAATCGCCTGTTTCAATCTTTACTGCGATTCAGGAGAGGCTTGGGCTGAAGTTGGAATCGCGGAAGGGGCCGGTGGGGATATTTGTGATCGATCGCGCGGAGAAGCCGACGGAGAATTGACTCGGCTCCGCTGCGCGCGCCCTTACGGGTCGCGCCTCACACACGACAACGCGCTCCATGCTGTCGCGCCTCGTTGAGGCCATGGTGAACTTCACGAAGTTCGCGACATCTGGGGGCGTGTCAGCGTAAAATAGCCGTCATGTTTGCTGGATTCCCGCCCGAGGCACGGAAGTTTTTCAAGGCTCTGAAGCGCAATAACGATCGCGATTGGTTTCAGCCTCGCAAGGAAATCTTCGACACCAAGATCAAGGAACCGATGCACGAGTTGGTGGGCTGTATCAATGCCGAGCTGCACAAGATCGCACCCGCCTATATCAACGATCCCAAAAAGGCTGTGTACCGCATCTATCGCGACGTGCGGTTCGCCAGCGACAAGTCGCCGTACAAGACGCATTTGGCGGCGATCTTTCCGCGGCAAGGCGGCGAAAGGGGATCGAGCCCGGGGTTCTATTTCCACATTTCGGCCGACCAAGTTGCTATCGCAGGTGGGGTATATGAGCCGCAACCGGAACATCTCTACGCGATTCGAAGCTGGATGGCGGAGAATCACGCAGCGTTCAGAAAGGCCGCGCGCGGCGCCGAGAAACTGATGGGCAAGCTGGATGGCGACTCGCTGACGCGTGCTCCCAAGGGCTTCGATCCAGAGCATCCGGCGCTGGATCTCATCAAGATGAAGCGATGGGTGTTCTATGCAGCGCTGCCGGGCGAGATGATGGAATCGCCGAAGCTGCAGGGGGAGTTGATGAAGCGGTTCAAGGCGGTGCTGCCGGCGCTGGAGCTGCTGAATTCGGCGGTCGGGAAGCCGAAAAAGACGTCGGCCATGTTCTAGCCGCATCCCGAAAAAGCCGAGAAGACTCTCGGCTCTGCAGACCTGGCGGCCAGCGTCGCACACGCCCCACAATTCCCTGTTTACGAGCTTTACAGCCTGTGATAACATGAAGGTGGCTTCGCGGATAGCTTTCCGGAAGCAATTCCCCACCTTATGGAGTCGAAGACAATCCCCGAATGAGTTTTACCGTCTTTTTGGGCAATCTGCCCGCTTGGGTAACTGCGGACGATATCAGGGGCTGGCTGGCAGCCGAAAACCTGGTCGCGGACGCGATTAAAGTGATTCGCAACCCCGAAACGCAGGAGTCCAAGGGATTCGCGTTTATCGACGCGCCAAACTCGGAGGAGATGAACTCGATCATCCGGCGATTCGATCGCGCTCCGCTGGAAGACCGAATGCTTCGGGCGAATCCGGCGCAGCCGCCCAAGCCAAAGGGATCGGTTCGGCCGGGAGATCGACCCGAGGGTCGCCCGGGCGATCGCCCTGGGGGTTACGGCGGGCAATCGAATGGACCCGGCGGCTACAGCCGGCCTCCGCAGCACCGGTCGCCATCGCAGGAACACGGATCTGCGCAGAGCGCGTCGCATAATCCGGTCCATGGCTCTGCACACAGCCCGGATGCGGGATCGGCTCAATCGGCGGGCGAGGCAACATCGAATCAAGGCGCTCAGTCGACGGCTGTCGATCAACGGCCTCCGCGACGGGGTAAGCGTGCCGGCGGTAAGAAACCCGGCGGCAACGGGCCCAGCAGCGCGTTTGCTGAAGAACTCGCTAAAGCTTTATAACGGAAAGGCAGGCGGAACCGCCTGCCCCACATTGCTTCTCCATCACTTCTCTAATTCCAGCGCTCAGCGGATTCCCGCCCCAAGATGTGGGCTCGAAACACTGAAGACGACGGGCGCGCCTCAACGATAGGCTGCAGTTGCCGCCGGGGAGGCGCGACCCTTAGAGGCCGCGCTAGCAATATCTCTGCGACAAGCTGCTAAAAGCGGAACAACAGCGCCAACCGCATCAGGCGGGGATTGGTGATGGTGGTCACAGCGCCGCCGAGGCCGCAGTTCGCAAATGAACCGACGTTTGAAGAAGCGCACTGTTGCGGCGTAAGGAACGGCGCGACGCCCGGAGAGGTCGCCGAATACGACGCGGTAATCGAGGTTGCCTGCACCACCGCCGCGTTGGTGTTAAAGAGATTGAACACCTGAAGCGTGGGCTCGAGTATGTATTTCTCGTGGAACCGGAAGGTCCGCTTCATGCTGACGTCAAACTGGTTCAGGCGCGGCGTCCGCACCGAGCCGGGCGAAACCAGATTGATGGTCTCAGTGCCCTGCAGCGCGTTGTAGCCGGGATCGATCGGGCAGCCCACCGTCGGCCCCGCGGTTGCGCAAGTAGCTCCCGCCGCCAGCGATGGTGCCACGCCCATGCTGCCGTTCGGATAGACCGACGCCGTCTTGGACGAGATCGAAATGGTTCGGCCCAGGTATCCGTTATTGAGGGTTCCCGATCCGCCCGATCCAGCGAAGCCACCCTGATACTGGTTACTCAGGAAGGAGAAGCTGCCGACCAATCCCCAACGGATCGGAATGGTACCTTGCGCCGTGAACGCCTGCGCCCAGGGCGGACTCACTTGACCCAGGCTCGCCACGTTGACCCCATTGAAGGTGAGGTTCGAACTGCCGAACAAATCGCAGTAGCGAAGCGTGTTCGGGTCGGCGAGAGATTTGCTTACGGAGACGTTCTCCGCGCAGGAACGGTCGAGCTGGCGATCCATGGTCCATCCGCCTGTGAGGAAGATCCCGCGGGACAAGCGCGACACCACCGAGACTTCGTAACCCGTATAAACGTTGCGAGTCAGACTCTGCGGAGCGTTGGTTTGGAGCAGGCTCTGCGCCGGGAGCGCGGTCAGACTGGAACTCAGGTTGAACACCGTGATCGGCGTGCCGTCCAGCGGATTCACGATATTGAACGGCGACCAGGACGAAGAGGGGACGCCATTCTGGTTCACCAGGAAGGGCTGCTGGTAGGCGGAACGCCGGTACCAGGCGACGTTGAGGGTCACGCCCCTGCGGAGTTCCTGTTGGATTCCCGCGTTGTACTGGTAGTTGTAATCGCGGTGGAAGTTCGGGTCCAGGTTGACGCCGGTGGTTGCACCAATGACGGCGCCGAAGGTCGGATTCGGGCTGGGGCCAAGATGCCCGGGCAGGATCGCGGAGGTCGGTGTGCCCTGCGGCGCGAAGCCACCAACGGGATAGCAACCGGGATTCGGTGCGATCACGCCGGCGATCGTCACCGGAGTGCAGTTCTGTCCAGGGGTGGCAGGATTCAGCACCGGTCCAAGGGCCGGATTCGTATTGGTATTCCAGGTCACGGTTTCGGTCTGCGTCGCCAGCGGATTGAAGGTGCCAGTGAAGCCGCTGCTGTATTGCGAGTTGTATTTTCCGAAGCCTGCCTTGAGCGCAGTCTTATGATTGCCGAACAGGTCATAGACGGCGCCGAGCCTCGGCGTCCAGTCTTTCCAACAGCCCATGCCTGGGACGGTGGAACAGTCGATTCGCGCGATGGTCCGGGCGGGCGCGAATCTGCCAGCCGGCGCGTTTTCCGGATCGACATCCGCTGCCAGGTATTCAAATCGAATGCCGGCCGTGATGGAGAGCCGCTTGATGTGCCAGGTATCCATCGCAAAAAGCCCCAGGTCTCCATCGAGATGGGTATGTTGAGAGAACGGCGAGTTGTATGCGGTGAAACTTACGGGCACGCCGTTGTTGAAGTTCGATATGCCATCGCCGTTCAGGATCAAGCTCAGTGGATCGTTGCGGCCATTGCTGAACTCAGCTCCCACTTTGATCTGGTGTGAGCCGGTGATATAGGAAGCCGTTCCGTTGTAAGTGTTGCGAGTAGTCTGGAAGTAGGTATTTCCGGTTCCGGCAACGTAACGCCGGAGGGTACCTGTATCCACCTGGCTTGTTTGAGAGAAGAACGCGTCCGTTCCAGGGGACGCAAGAACGCCCGGCTGATAGAGATCGTTGTAATCGAGGTGGCTGATCGACACGCCCGCCTGAATCACCAGCTTGGGAGTTGGGGTGTTGGTCCATCTGCTTTGCAGGATGTAATACATCGGCCACTTGTTGCGCTGGGTGGAGGCGACCGCCGGATCAACCGGAAGAAATGTCTGACCGCCGTCCAGAATCTCGTGGCCTTTGAACTTATAGTTGCGCTCGTAAAAAGCCGCGAACTTGTTCTTCGAGTTCATCTGGTAGGTCAGGCGAATCGTACCGTTGTAAAGATATCCGTCCTGAATGCCCGGCGAGCCGTCGGGATAGACCGAGGCACCCGCCTGCGTGAAGGTGACCTGCTGGCGCCCGGTCAGGACGAACCACAATTTGTCCGTCTTGATGGGTCCGCTGAAGGCTCCATCGAAGTCTTCGATCTTGACCGTCTTGTCCTGCCCGCTGAGCCCGCGCGCGGCGAGGTTGTTATCCAGGTTGCTGGCCTGCCATAGGCCTTCACCAGAACTGCCGCCGGCAAAGAGACTGAAGTGATACTGGTTGCCGCCGTCTTTCGGAACCAGGTTCGTGTACATCCCGCCGCCCGAGGCTTCCGCAGTCACGTTGCTCGCCTGGTAAGTGGTTTCCTGAATGGCCCCGTTATCGATGTACTGCTGGATCTGGCCGTCGGCGTAGGTGGTGTTCACCTTCATGCCGTCGAGATAGTAGGAGTCATGCACCGATCCGCTCCCATGCACCGAAATGTAGTTCTGTTCGATTTGCTGGGATCCGCCGATATCGGGCAGGTTGAGGTGCGCGCCCGGCACGTACGACGCAATCGACTGCATGTAGCGGCCTGTCGGGAGATCGTCCATTTCTTTGCGCGAAAGCGTCGTCGGGTGAGCCGCGTTTTCGGTGTCGACCGTTGCCACGCGAGCTTCCACGGTGACCGTATCCGTGATCGATCCAATCTTCAAATCGGCGTCCACCGGCACTGTGACATTCGCCGGAACTTCGATTTTTTGCTTGAGTGTGGCGAACCCCTGCATGGTCACTGTTACGACATAGGTACCAGGCCTGAGGTCGACGATCGCGTAGCGGCCCTCACCATTGGTGGTTACGGTACGCACCCTTTCGATGAGAACATCGCTGGCGGCTTCGACGGTGGCACCGGATACACTGGCGCCAGTCGTGTCTTTGACAACGCCGGAAATGGTGCTCTGCGCAGCCGCGAAAGATGCCAGCGCAATGAGAATGCAAACTACGAAGTATGCTCGCTTCATCCTATACCCCCGTGGTAACTACGGACTCTCGAAAAGCGAAATCTGAGCGAGTATATTGTAAGAAATCGTCAAAGTCAAAGGTTTTCTCATACGGGTGTGACTTTTATGTGAGCTCGTGTTGTGTGCGGTGGTGTGGAATTAGCGTGAATTGTGGATTCACGCCGTCCGTTCGGACGGTAACCGTCCAGATGGTCGTATAGTCGGTGATATAATCGCGCGTTAGCATCGATGATCCCGAGGACCTTATGAGACTCCGTACGTTTCTGACTATTGCTATTCTGGTCATCGCGACCGCCGCCCGGTACCGCGCCCAGGAGCCGGCCGCATTGGCGACTCCCGGCTTTCATCACCTGCATCTCAACTCGACGAATCCTGAAGCCGCCATCGATTTCTACACGAAAAATTTCTCGAGCACGTCAAAAACAATGTTCGCGGGACAGCCGGCCCTGAAGGCGGGACGCGTGTATGTTCTGTTCACGAAAGTAAACGCGGCGCCGCCGCTGAAACCGCAATCGGCGTTCTGGCATTTCGGCTGGCACGTGACCGATGAGCGGGGGTCATTGAAGCACTATCAGGAAATCGGAACCAAGCTGCTGCCGCTCTATACCGGCGATGGCGACGCGTCGGTGTGGATCAACAGCGACACTTGGCCCGGCGGCGGAGGACCCGGTGGAACACTCGGTCGCACGAAAGCTCAAATCGCCGAAGCGAAAGAGAAAAACATCCAGCCCACGCATGCGCCTGCGGGGTTCGCCTATATCGGCGGACCCGATGGGGCGATGATCGAATATCAGGGCAACATGCCGGCGGAGCGTTTCAATCATGTCCACATGTATCAGGACGATCCTTTCTGCGCGCAGCTTTGGTATCAGCAGCACTTGAACGTTCGCGCAGGTGGACGCGGGCCGACTTACACCGAAGCGACCTGCAAAGTGGAACCGGGTAAGGATAAGAGCTGGCCCGCGCTCGAAAAGGACGGGATGTATCGCGTACCTGGAGCGGGCGTCGGATTCGACGCGAATATCGGCGGCACTCCCACGGATAATGTCACGATGCAGTGGTATGTGCGGCAGGATGACAAACTGCTGGCGCCGACACGCGGCCAGATGATGGACCACGTCGGACTGAGCGTGGCGAATCTCGATGCGTGGGTGGCGAAGCTGAAAGCGGAGAACGTCAAGTTTCTTCAGCAGCTGTATAAGGTGGGCGATTATCGGGCAGTGATGATCGAGGGGCCGAGCCGCGAAGCGATTGAGCTAATCGAGATTAAGTGACGATGTGGCGCACGCACTCTTGCGTGCCGTGTCGACACTCATGTCGACACGAGTTCTTTCAAGCGCGAACCGAGTGTCCTCAGGAGTTTTTTCAAGCGCGAACGAGGTGCCGACACGGCACGCAAGAGTGCGTGCGCCACATTAATTGCCGGCGTAGCGTTTTAGAATCTGCGGCAAATTCTGCGAAAAGGCCGACCGAGCCATCACCATATCGCAACCCGCTTCCTGTGCGGCCTGTTTCAACTCGCCCTGCACGTGCGACAAGTACCCGATCAGGTTGATGCCCTTGGTCTCGTCCGAAGCCTTCAGCGTCGTGATCAGTTTCAGCGGATCGATACCCGCGAAGTTCACGTCGATAATGATCAACGCGGGCCGGCCTCCATCCTTGTCGAGAGCCTTTGCGAGCACGTCGTCATGGCTCTTGACGAAGACAATCGGAAGCCCTGCTCGCTTGGCGGATTCGTTGATCTTCACGGTGAAGAACAAGTCTTCGAGCACGGCCAGAATTCGGTTTGCTCCACTTGGCATATGAACTTTTCAGGATCGGGACGGCGTGGCGGGTGAAGCTTGATGTTATCACAGCCGCACAGGCAGGGCGGATAGGTTAAGGTAAAAAAGCGTGGACGCTGCGAATCCTTTTGCCGATCCCTTGCGGTATGAACAGCGCATTGCCGAATGCGCCATCGTGATTTTCGGCGCGAGCGGGGATCTCTCCCGCCGTAAGCTGATGCCCGCGCTGTACCGGCTCGCCTGCGACCGCAAACTGCCGGCTTCGTTTTCGATCATCGGCAACTCGCGCTCCAAGCTGAGTGACGACGAATTCCGCTCGCGTATGCATGACGCCGTCAAGGAGTTCAGCGAGGACAAGTCCGATCTGGGCGACCAGGATCTGTGGAACAGTTTCGCGCGCAATCTTCACTACATCGCGGGTGACGTGAACGATCCGGCCGCCTATGCGTCGATCAAAGATCAAATTGAAATCGCTGGGGCAGAACAACGTCCTGTATTACCTGTCCACCCAACCCAGCTACTACGAGCCGATCGTAGAGCAGCTCGGCGCGGCGGGCTTGGCCAAGGAATGCGCACAGGGATGGCGGCGCATCGTCATCGAGAAACCGTTCGGTCACGATCTGGAAAGCGCGCGCAAACTCAACCACTCGATTCACCAGGTGTTTCAAGAAGAGCAGATCTATCGTATCGACCATTACCTGGGTAAGGAAACGGTCCAGAACGTGATGGCGTTTCGCTTCGGCAACGGGATTTTCGAGCCGCTATGGAACCGCCGCTATGTGAATCACGTTCAGATCACTGCCGCGGAGTCGATCGGCGTCGAAGGCCGCGGCGCGTTTTATCAGGAAGCCGGCGCGTTGCGCGACATGATCCAGAGTCATCTGCTGCAAGTCACCGCGACCATCGCGATGGAACCGGCAGCGGTCTTCGAACCCGACCCGCTGCGCGATGAGCGCGCGAAACTGCTGCGATCCATCCGCATCATGAAACCCGAGGAAGTTTCGAAGTACGCGGTCGCCGGACAGTATCGCGGGTTTCGCCAGGAAAAAGACGTGCATCCGGATTCGATGACGGATACATATGCCGCCGCGACATTTTACATCGACAACTGGCGCTGGTCGGGCGTGCCGTTTTACATTCGTACGGGTAAGAAATTACCCAAGCGCGTGACCGACATCGCGATCCACTTCAACGAAGCGCCACGCGTCATCTTCGATGGCCAGGATCAGGTCCAACCGAATCTGCTGATTCTCCGAATTCAGCCGGAAGAGGGAATCTCGCTGCGGTTCCAGTCGAAGCAGCCGGGCAGCGGCATGCATTTGCGCCCGGTATCGATGGATTTCAACTACGGATCGAGTTTCGGAGAGCGCTCGCCCAGTGCGTATGAGACCCTGCTGGTCGACGTACTGAAAGGCGATCCCACCCTGTACACGCGGCAGGACATGGTGGAGGCGAGCTGGCGCGCGGTGCAGCCGATTCTGGATGATTGGCAATCCCGCAAATTCGATTTTCCGAATTACGAGCCGGGATCCTGGGGACCGGCTGCGGCGGACGAGATGCTCGCTCGCAATGGGCACGCTTGGAGAAACGGGTAAAGCAAGGTGGCAGTCGCGATCGATACCGAAAAAGTTCTGCGCGATCTTCGCGATCTGTGGACCGGTCTCGGCCGCGAGCAAGAGCAAGCGGGCGGTGTGATTCGAGCCTGCGCGATGACGCTGATCGCGGTCGTGCAGAGTGACGAAGAGGCGGAAGCAGTCCGCAAAATTCTGGCCGCCGTGATGCACGATCATCCTTCGCGCGCGCTCATTTTGAGAATGTATCGCGGCGCGGAATCCGGAGCCGGGCCCGGTGCGCACGTTTTTGCCGAATGCTGGAAGCAGCCCGGTGCGCCGTCGCGAATCTGCGCGGAAGGCATTGAGCTGATAGCCGACGCCGCGGATTCCGAGGCCGCGGCCCACATGATCCTGCCCCTGCTGGTCCCCGATCTGCCGGTCGTGCTTTGGTACTACCGCCAATTCGAGCGTCACGATGCCTTGCTTCATCTGGCGAAGAAGGTGATCGTGGATTCGAAGTATGTCGAAGACCCTCAATTGGCAATCGAATCCGTCCGCGCGTTGCGGTCCCCGGATCGCCATGTTGCCGATCTTTCCTGGACGCGCCTGACGGCGTGGCGCGAGGGCGTTTCCAATGCATTCGCGTGTATGAAACCGAAAGCCGGTCCGACGGCGGTGCGCATCGAGTTCGGCGGTCCGTTGTCGAGCGCCGTTCTGTATTTGAAGCGATGGATGGAGCGCGCTCTGCCCGCGGCGAAAGTGACGATCGAGAACGCGTCGGCCGAGCCCGGAGCACTACCCGGGTTACAGGCTGTCACGTTAGGAGAAGTTTCGCTCAGACTGGCATGCGCCGGAGCGCTCGAAGTACGCGCCGGGGATTGCTCCGCGCGATCGCCGCTCCCCGCCGCAACGGACGAAGCGTTGCTGCGCGAGGAGCTGTCGATTCTCGGAGAAGATCCGGTGTTCGAGGCTCTGTAAGAACCCACTCGCCAAACGAGCCGCGTCCAAAGGGAGCGGTCCAACATTCGGGTTTTCACGTCACCCGCCACGGTGACACGCTACGGAGCCGTATCCTCCCCCGTTGATACCATAGAGTTTCGAACCAATGTTCAAATCCCTTTTCGGATCGACGCCCGAGAACGCCCAGCCCGCGGGTCAAACCACGGGCGCGACCAGTCTTCTCGATCGCCTAAAGGCAGGCATCCAGAAAACGCGTGCCGGGTTGATGGAAAAGCTGGAGGACGCGGTCAGCGGGCGAAAAGAAATCGATGCCGGCGTTCTCGATGAGCTGGAATACGCCCTCATCACCGCCGACATCGGCGCGAAAACCACCGCCGAAATTCTGGAGCGAATCCGCCAGCGTGTCGACCGCAGCCAAACTGGCGAGATCGGCGAACTGAAGAGTCTGATTCGCGAACACCTGCTCGAGATTCTTGCAAGCCACCGAGCGCCCGGTTCCTCAAGTGACCGAGAAACCCGCTGTGATTTTCGTAGTCGGCGTGAACGGCGCGGGTAAGACAACGTCGATTGGTAAATTGACTCGTCGCTTACAATCCGAAGGTCACACCGTGATGCTGTGCGCGGCGGATACTTTTCGCGCGGCGGCGATCGAACAACTTGAAGTTTGGGCGCAGCGCACCGGCGCCGAGCTTATCCGCCAACAGTCGGGTTCGGATCCGAGCGCCGTGGTGTTCGACGCGCTCCACGCCGCGCGGGCTCGCAAAGTCGATTGCCTCATCGTCGATACCGCGGGCCGCCTGCATACGAAAACGAACCTGATGGCGGAGCTGGAAAAGATGCGCCGCACTGCCGCGCGCGTGATTCCCGATGCGCCGCATGAAGTGCTGCTGGTGATTGAAGCTACTACTGGTCAAAACGGCCTGGAGCAGGCGCGTAAATTCACCGAATCGAGCGCGGTGACGGGAATCATTCTCACTAAGTTGGATGGCACCGCAAAGGGCGGTGTCGTTGTCGCGATTTCACGTGAGCTGAACCTGCCGATTCGCTACGTAGGCGTCGGCGAACAACTCGACGATCTGTTGCCGTTCGAGCCGGAAGCTTTCGTGGCATCCTTGTTTGACTAGCCGTGGCTGACTAGCTGTCCATTCGTCATGAATCGATTTCTCGAAGAAGCGCTGGAACTGGCGGCGCGCGGGCTCGGGCGCACGTCGCCGAATCCGGCGGTCGGCGCCGTCATCGTCCGCGATGATGCGGCGATTGGCCGCGGATTCTACACGGCTGCCGGAGTGAAGCACGCGGAAGTCCTGGCAATCGAGGATGCAATCGAACGCGCGCCAGGTTTACTCGCAGGCTCCACCATGTACGTCACGCTCGAACCGCATTCGCATCAGGGCCGAACGCCGCCGTGCGTCGATGCGATTCTCGCGGCTGGAATCTCCAAGGTCGTTTCGATCATGGAGGATCCCAATCCCCAGGTTCATGGTCGCGGATTCTCGCGATTGCGCGACGCAGGCGTCGAAATCGAAATCGATTCTGAATATGAAGCGCGGGCGCTCAAAATGAATGAAGCATTCGTGCACTTCATGCAGACGGGACTTCCGCTGGTGACTCTGAAAGCGGCGGTCACGCTGGACGGAAAGATCGCGGCGCCGGAAGATGCGGCATCGCCAGGATGGATCACCAGCGAAATCGCACGCAAACACGTACAGACCCTGCGCCATCGATCCGATGCGATTCTGACGGGAATCGGCACCGTGCTGGCCGACGACTGCCGCTTGAACGATCGAACCGGCGAAGAGCGCAGCCGTCCGCTGCTGCGGATCGTGCTCGATTCGCAACTGCGGCTGCGTAGCGATTCTCAAATGGTATCGACCTGCGAAAACGATGTTCTGGTGGTGACGACGTCCGCGGCGTCGGCGGAGCGTCGACGGAAACTTGAGGCCAAAGGGGTTCGTGTCGAGGTGTTTGAGGACGCGTCGGGGCGCGCCAGTCTGCGCGCGACGGTCGAGTTTCTCGCGCGCGAGAAATATCTCTCATTGATGATCGAGGCCGGCAGCCGTTTAAACTGGAGCGCGCTGGAATCCGGCGTCGTCGACAAGATTTTCTTTTATTACGCCCCCAAGATTCTTGGCGGCACGCTTTCGTTGCCGGTTGCGGGTGGAGCGGGGAAGCGGAGACGCGACGAGGCGATCCTGTTCCGCGACGTTCAACTGCACTCGATCGCGATCAATGAATTCGCGGTCGAGGCGTCGCTCGAAAAGGAACATAGGTTGTAGCGTGACGAATGTTCGCGCCCGTCAGCGGAGGCGCGACCATAAGAGAGCGCGTTTGGAGCCGCGATAGGACATAGCTTGTAAAATCATGTTCACTGGAATCATCGAGGAACTGGGCACCGTCGAATCGTTCGAGCTTCGCGCGGTGGGCGCACGAATGGTAGTCGCCGCATCGTTGGTGATGAGCGATCTGACCGAAGGCGCCAGCATCGCCGTCAACGGTGTGTGTCTCACTGCGACATCGCTGACAACAAATTCGTTCGCGGCCGACCTCGCGCCCGAGACGTTGATGCGCAGCAATCTCGGCGATCTTGCGACTGGATCGCGCGTAAATCTGGAACGTCCGGTGACGCCCGCGACCCGGCTTTCCGGCCACATCGTGCAAGGCCATGTCGATGCGACCGGAGAATTGATCGCGCTGGTTCCGCTCGGCGACGAGAATTATTGGTTGACGATTCGTGTGCCTGCCGAACTCGATCGTTACCTGGTGCAGAAGGGATCGATCGCGATCGACGGAATCAGCCTCACCATCGCGTCGCTGGAAAAGGCACTGAAGCGTAAGCAGGGCTCGCTGCTGAGCGTGACCATCATTCCGCACACCTACACGAACACGCGGCTCGGATCGGTGCAGCCCGGCGCGCGCGTGAATCTTGAAGTCGACGTGATCGCCAAACATATCGAGAAGTTGATGGCACGGTCTTGATCGATGGAGCCGCATCCTTATCTGCGCCTCCACGCGGTCAAGGTTTTCGTCCGCGATCAGGACGAGAGCCTGCGATTTTACGTCGACCAATTGGGCTTCGAAGTCGCATTCGATGCGCGGCTGCAAACCGGCGCTCGCTGGGTCGCCGTCGCGCCTCCCGATGGCTCCGCCGTGCTGACGCTGATCGCGCCGAGTCCGGATTCGCCGGATTATTTGTTGATTGGCCAGGTTACGGGAATCGTCTTTGTCACCGAGAACGTCGCCGCTAAGTATAGTGAGTGGCGACAGCGCGGAGTTCGATTCAGTTATGCGCCTCGTCTGCGGCGTGTGAACTACGAGCGTCCTTCTGCGCCGTCCCCTTCGCACGAAGAACCCTCGGCCATTTGGGGCGGCGTGTTCACGCGTTTCCGAGACCTCGACGGCAATACGTTTGAGCTGGTCGGTTTCGACGAAGTCAGCCGAGAGGTCGAAGCGCATCGGCGAGCAGCCACCGAAAAACTGGAAGCCGAAAGACGGGCTACGCAGGAATTGGACATTGCCAAGCAAGTTCAAGCGAGGCTGTTCCCGCAAATCGCCCCGTCAATTTCTACGCTCGACTACGCGGGCGTTTGTAGGCAGGCTCGCCAGGTCGGCGGCGACTATTACGATTTCCTCGATCTGGGGCAGGCGCGCTTCGGTCTGGTGATCGGCGATATCTCGGGGAAGGGAATCGCGGCCGCCCTTCTGATGGCCAATTTGCAGGCGAATCTTCGCAGCCAGTGCGCGATCGCCTTCAATCAGCCGCAAGCGTTATTGCGCGCGGTAAATCGAATGTTCTACGAAAATACAGCGGACGGCGCATACGCCACGCTGTTCTTCGCCGAATACGATAATCAGGCCCGGAACTTGCGCTACGTGAATTGCGGACATCTGCCCGCGCTCTTACTGCGGAGCGATGGCGAGATCGAGCGGCTGGATTCCACCGGCACCGTCGTCGGGCTCTTTGAAGATTGGGATTGCGAATGCGGAGAGAGCCGCCTGCTTCCCGGTGACACGCTCCTGCTCTACACCGACGGCGTGACCGAATCGTTCAATGACGCCGGCGAGGATTTCGCGGAACACCGGCTCATCGATGCGCTGCGGCGTCACCGCGCATTATCGCCGAAGGCGCTGGTCGATTCGATTGCTGAAGAAGTGAGTCTGTTCAGCACAGGCGAACAACAGGACGACGTCACGCTGCTCGTCGCCAAATGCAGAACGTGCTAAACCAGAAACCCGCCTCTGGCTACAACCGCCGCGCCAGCAGCATGGTCATGTCGTCCTGCAACTCGCCCAACCCAGTCCATTGCCGAACGCTATCGATCACGACGTCGATGATTTCCTGATCGGGGAGATGTGCGTTGCGCACCACCACGTCCACCAGGCGATCCTCGCCGAACATCTCGCCGTACTCGTTCTCCGGCTCCGTGATTCCATCGGTGAAACACACCAGCAGATCGCCGCTCTTCAAATCCACGCGGCTCTCGCCATAAATCGAAAACGGAAACGCCCCAACTACGGTGCCGTTCACATCCAACCGCGTCCCGGCGCCGTCGCGCACCAGAATCGGCGGAAGATGACCTGCGTTCGTGTAGGTGAACGATCCGCTGGGCTCGTCGTAAACACCCAGCAGGAACGTCGCGTATTTTTCGGAGGACGTGTAGGAATGAAGCTGATTATTCAGCCGGCTCACCAGTTGCGACGTGGAAACTCTTGGGACCACCGTCCCATTCCCGGCCGCCGCAGCTACTTCCAGCCAACTCTGCAACTGCGTTCGCAGCGAGCTTTGCAGTGTCGCCATCAACAGTGCCGCCGAAATTCCTTTGCCCGCCACATCGCCGATCGCCAACGCGATTTGCGAATCGCGAATCAGTTCATAATCGTAATAATCGCCCGATACCATGCGGGCCGGCTGGCAGATCGCCGTCACGTTCAACTGCCGCGTGCGCGGCGTCACTTTCGGATAAAGCTGGCTCTGCACTTCGCGCGCGATCTCGATCTCGGATTGCAGGCGCTCCTTCTCCTTCGCCACCACTAGCAGCTTTTCCAGATTCTCGGTCATGCTGTTGAACGAATGGCTCAGCTCCGCAAGTTGGTCCGCCCCGGCCACTTCGATGCGATGCGAAAAATCGCCTTGAATCACTTTTTGCGTGCCGTCGTACAGACGATGCACCGCGCCGGTGATGGTACGCGTCATCGTGATTCCGATGACGACCGACGCGATTTCGACGACAAAGAAAATCACGATTCCCGCGATCAGGAGGAATTGAAGCACGCCCTGTGTGATGTCGCTCTGGCGATTGAACACCGTGCTCCAAACCGCCGAAATGCGCGATTGAACGGAGAGAAGTCCTTGGGCGGGAAGGCCCGGGTTATCCCAATCCGAGATCGGAATTTGCGCGTGCCAGAGGAACTCGCTGTCAAAGCGATTCACCGGATCGGGCAAGCGGCGAGGTAACCCGCCGCTGAAAGGCGCGCGACCCGTCTTTAGATCGAAGAAATCCACCACGCCCAGATTCGGCACCAGGCTTTCCAGGAACCCGCTGGTCAATGGCGCGGTCACGGTAATGTCCCCGCTGGGCGTTTTCCGGTAGCACCAGATGTAAAACTGTCCCGAACGTTTGAGGACCCCGTGGATCGACTGCCAGCCATCCTTCGGTTCCGGCCAAATGGAATCGTTCGGATAGCGGACGGTCTTTGCGGAATCCCGCGCCAGCACTTCGATTCCGGGATAGTTCGCGCGATAAAACAACTCGACCATGCGTTCGATCAACGCCGGCCGATCCTGAGGTGGCGTTTTCGCGATGCTTTCGGCAGCCGAACGCAGACCGTCGATTCTGCGGTCGAGCTCACTGGTCTCCAAGTACGCAGCGAGTTGCGACGTCAGCAACATTCCCGCCGTGATGGTGAGGCCCGCGATCAGAAGAATCGGAACCGCGGCGATGAACGTATACGTCACCAGCAGCCGGTTGCGCAATCGCCAGGTCGCGTAGCGCGCCAGACGCCACAGCAATCGCCCCGCGAGCCAGATGCCGGTGACGATCGCACCGATCAGGATTCCCAGCTTCACCACGCTTTGCGGCGCCACTTGCTGCACCACGAAGTAGGCCGCCGTGAGAATCAGAAACGCCACGCCCACTCGTCCCAACCATTGGAAAACAGATTGGAGGCGTGCGCGCATGGTGTTTACACCTGCGTCTTGGAGATGGAAGGAAGTTCGCGATCGGGCTCCAGCCAATGCTTGGTCAGGCCGGCGACCAGAGTCTTGAAAGCGGTGTCGACATCGTCAGCAAAGGTGAACAGCTCCATATCGCTTTCGGCGATCATGCCGTGCTTCAAGAGCGCGTCGAAGTTCAGGATTTCCTTCCAGAACGAGGTTCCATACAGAATCACTTCCATCTTCTTCAGCAGCTTTTGCGTCTGCACCAGCGTCAGGATTTCGGTCAGCTCATCCAGCGTGCCGAAGCCGCCCGGAAACACCACCAGCGCCTTCGCCAGATACGCAAACCAAAATTTGCGCATGAAGAAGTAATGGAATTCGAAGCACAATTCCGGAGTGATGAACGGATTCGGACGCTGCTCGAAAGGCAGTCCGATGTTGAGTCCGATCGTCTTCCCGCCGGCGTCCTGCGCGCCGCGATTGGCCGCTTCCATGATGCCGGGTCCGCCGCCGCTGCACACCACGAAGCGCCGGCCGGCGTCGGGCAACTGATCCGACCACTCCGTTATGCGGCGAGCCAATTCGCGCGCATCATTGTAATAGCGCGCGTTGGCTCCCATTTCCAGCGTGCGCGCGGATCCAAAGAACACGACGGTGTCCTGAACTTTTTCCTTGCGGAAATGCGAAAGCGGGTAAAGGTATTCGCTCAGGATGCGCAGCGATCGCGCTTCGGGAGCGTCCAGAAATTTCTGATTGCGATAAGACAGCAGAGGATGCTCGGCGCAGTTCTCCGCTTCGTGCCGCGCGTCCTTTGAATCAGATGGCGGGTTTCCAATTTCGTCTGGATTCATGATTCGTCCGGGCTCAAGCTTCCCTCTGGTCAAGCTTCAGAGGACCGACCCTGTTCTAATGAAGCGAGTCGTTTTTCCAATTGTCGCACTGTCTTCAGAAGCTCCGGCAGTTTCGGAAAAGCGGTGACCGCGCGGCAGCCAATCGCCGGCCTCGAATGCAGGCGATCCACTGATGACTGTTTCCGGCATCCACGTCGCCGCCGATTCCGCTTTGCGCGTAGACCACCGCGTTTTCGTGAATCGTCAAATGTCCGGAGACTCCCACCTGTCCAGCGAGCAGCACGTTCTTTTCGAGAACGCTGCTGCCGGCGATACCGGTTTGCGCACAAATGATGTTGTCCTCGCCGATCACGCAGGTATGGCCGATCTGCACCAGGCTGTCGATCTTCGCTCCGCGCCGCACGCGGGTTTCGCCCATGGTGGCGCGATCCACCGACGTTAGCGTCTGGATCTCGACATCGTCTTCGATCACGGTGACTCCGCCCTGCACGATCTTGAAATGCGAGCCGTCGGCGCGTTTCGCGAAGCCGAATCCGTCGCCGCCGATCACGACTCCGTTTTGCAGAATCACGCGATTGCCGATGCGGCAGAACTCGCGGACAATCGAGTGGGCATGCGCGTAGAAATCGTCACCGATTTGCGCGCCTTCATAAATAACGACGTGTGGATGCAGCACTGCGTTGACGCCGAGCGTCACGTTTTCGCCCACGACTGCAAAAGGCCCGATCGATGCGCCATCACCGATCGTGGCCGACGGCGCGATGGATGCCAGCGCGTGGATGCCGGGCGCGGGTCGCGGCGGCTGATAGAAAAGTGCAAGCGCGCGGGCGAAGTCGAGATAAGGATTGGAGGAAAGCAACTGTGCGGCATCGAGTCCGTCGATGGGTTTCGAAACGAGAACGGCCGCGGCTCGCGTGTGCTTCACCTTGTGGGCGTATTTCGGATTGGCGAGAAAGGTAAGCTCGGAAGGCCCGGCGTGCTCCATGCCGGAGACACCAGTGATTTCGAGAGAACCGGGGCCGCGCAGTTCGCAATCCAGGGCCGCGGCGAGTTCGGAAAGCGTCATCATTTAAGCCTAGCCGCAGATGCACGCAGATGCACGCAGATCAAAGAGCGTTTACGATCCTCTTCCACTCGAGCTTTGTGCGATGAAAATTGAGAAGGATCGCAATCTTAAGATTCGAGGCCTTGAGGTAATTGATGCACTGGGCCATGTGTTCAGGTGCGAAACGGTCGACACATTTCAACTCGACGACCACTATGTCTTCTACGACCAGGTCCGCGCGGTAGGACCCAACAGGCCTTCCTTTGTAGATGATTCGGTAGGTGCATTGGGTCTTGACCTTCAGTCCGCGGTCTGTGAGTTCTTGGAGGAGCGCACAATGGTAAACGCTCTCCAGAAATCCGCACCCCAGCGCGTTTGAAACCTCGAACGCAGCCCCAATGATCTTTTCAGTGATTTCATCTGCGTGCATCAGCGTGTATCTGCGGCCAAAATCTTAGTCGCTGATACTTACTAAAGTTCTCACGCTTTGAATTTATCTCGACAGTCCACCGAACAGAAGTAATACAACTCTCCCCCCACCCGCTTTTGAAGCGAAGTCGACGTCGAGATGAACGTCCCACACACGGGATCTTTCTTCAGCTCGCCACCAGCCGGTACATCGGGACGCTGTGGAGTCTGCGCGGTTTTGGGCGAAGCCGCAGGCGCGCCGAACACCCCGCCGAGGATCTTCATCACAACCCCGATCACCGATCGCAACACGGTGATGATCACCACTACGACGAGAAGTTCAGCGATCCAACGAAACATTTACAAAAGCCGGTAGCGCAGGCTACGGCTTCTTCTTCTGCGTGGTGTTCTTCTTGTCGCCAGGCTTGCTGAATCCGGTGTCGATGGTGGCGCCCAACGAAGTGATCATTTCCTTCGCCGTCGCCGCGTTCGCTCCGTCCGGAGCCAGTTGAAGATACTTGTTGAACGCTTCCGCCGTTCCCGGCGCCGCGATCATCTTTCCGTCCGGTCCGATGGTGACCTTCGCCATCAGCGTAATTCCGTACTGATAGTAAGCGTCCGCGTAATTCGGATCGGCCTCGATCGCCTTCTTGAACGCTTCCAACGCGGCGTCGGTCTGGCCGGTGTTCGTCAGCACCGCGCCCAGATTGAAGTAGCACTTGCCGGCCTGCGTGGGATCGATGGCGATCGCCTTGGTCAGCTCCGCCTGCGCCTCGGGAATCTTCTTCTCGTTGGCGAGCGTGATGGCGTAGTTGATGTGATACTCGGGAGCGTCAGGCTTGAGCTCGATCGCTTTGATGTACGCGCCGTTCGCTTTCTCGAGAATCTGGTCACGCTCCGGACCCGCCTTGGTCTTGGCGAGTGCGCTGTACGAATCCGCCAGCCGTCCGAAAACAACGTGCTGAGTGGCATCGAGCGTCGCCGCCTTCTCATAATTCGTGATCGCGACGTCGTAGTTCTTGGCGGTCTGCGCCTCGACACCGGTGTTGAAGGCTTCGTTCAACTCTTTCTGCTTGGTGAGCTGCGCCGACTTGTCCTTCATGCTCTTTTCGTAAGCAGCCTTTTGCTCCGGCGTCATGCTGCGTTCCTGCTCTTTGGTGAGCCCGGTGGTCCCGGCGGCGGCAGCAGCGTTCGCTTTGGCCTGGCGAGCCGCCAGATCCTTCATGTCGAAATTGATCACCGAAGAATCGGATGTGCTGGTGCGATTGATGTCGGCGTGGTCGACGTCTTTGCCGTCCACTTCCAGCGTCACGCTGAAGCTACCGATCGGAAGCCCGGTGTAGACGTAGTGACCCTTCTTATCGCTCTTGGTCTTGTAATTGCCCTTTTGATCCTTACGCTCGATTTTGACGACGGCGTCCTTGAGAGGCTTTCCATCCAGCCCCTTGACGTCGCCCTCGATGATCGTGAGCTGTGCCCAGCAAGAAGCGGAAAACAGGAGAGTTGCAGGAATTGCAACCAGGAATCTACGCAGCGTGGCGGTCATGCACCGGCCTCCAAAAATGAATTTCGCAGTCAAGGTTATGATACAACAGGCGAAGCGTGACGTGGAATATGTTACTTGGGTTTACGAATCGGAGCGTTTTTTCGGTTCGCTGGAGCGGATCGGGCAAGCGTAAGGGCCCTAGTGGACATGCTATATCGTTGATTCTTCAAGCACCGCTCGTGAGAGCGGGGGTGCTGCGGCTTAGGACCCCCATCCTGACGGGCGGTGCTTGACCAAAAACGAGTGCGTCATCACAATGATCGTTAAAAAAGCAGCATCCGGCATCCAACGGACAGCGTCCAATCGTTATAAGATTGGAATACAGGGGATGAAAGTCAGGCTCGCATCGATCTCAACAATTTTGCTACTCGCAGGCATCCTGAACGCGGGGACGCCCGAGTGGGAACACGCCCGCGAACTGTACCACCACACGGCGTATCGTGAATCGCTGGGGGTGCTGCTGTCTGCGCCCCAGAAGGACGCTGCGACGCTCGAATTGATTGGCGAAGACTACTTCATGCTCGCCGAGTACAAGAAGGCGACGGAATTCCTGGAGAAGGCGTTAGCCCTTCAGCCGGAAAATCCACAGATCATGAACTGGCTGGGCCGGGCCTATGGCCGGCGCGCGGAAACGTCGAGTCCGTTCACGGCTCCGGGTTACGCGACCAAGGCTCGGCTCATGTTCGAAAAAGCCGTGGCGCTGGATCCAGCGAATAAGGAAGCCACCGGCGATCTGCTCGATTACTATCTGGACGCCCCCGGGTTCCTTGGCGGCGGCATGCCGAAAGCCGAGGCGCTGGTCAAAATCATCAGCCAGACAGATCCCGCCGAAGGGCACTACGCGCAGGCGCTCATTGAGGATCGCAAGAAGCAATACGACGCAGCGGAAAAGCATTTCCGCCACGCAGTAGAACTGGCTCCGAAGCAAGTTGGCCGGTTGATGGATTTGGCGAAGTTTCTAGCCAAACGCGGCCGCATCGACGAAAGCGAAGCGGTATTTGAGCGGGCAGCGAAACTCGCTCCCAACAATCCGCGAATTCTGTTCGAGCACGCCAGCGTCTACGTGAAGGAACAACGCAATCTGGATCAAGCCAAGCAGATGCTGCATCGCTATATTCAGTCGCCGCTCACCTCTGACGATCCGCCGCGCGAAGAGGCCGAGGCGCTGCTCAAAAAAATTGGCTGACAAGAGTATTGGCCACGAATGCACACGAATGAACACGAATGAAAGCAAGCTGCTTATTCGTGTCGATTCGTGTACATTCGTGGCCTAAGCGATTTTTGACTCATGTTCCACATTGAGGCTCTTCGCAGCAGCGTCGAGGCGCTTCGAGCCAACAAGTTCCGTGCATTCCTCACCGCTCTCGGCCTGGTGATCGGCAACGCCAGCGTCATCCTGGTGGTGACGATTTCTCTTACCAGCCGCGACTACATCCTCGCGCAGATCCAGCGCATCGGATCGAATCTGATCTACGCGCAATATGAAGCCGGCAACAACGGCGCGATGGCTGCTGCCGACGCGGACTACATCAAGATCGCAGATGTTGAGGCTGTTCGAGACAAGCTGGGTAAGCGCATGGTCGCTGCGACGGGTGTGATGAACAGTCTCGATCGCATGCGCATCGCCGGACACGAGGAAGACGTCGCGATCATCGGAACGGATGAATACTATCCGGTGGTGCGCAACGTCGAGCTGCTGTCGGGCCGGTTTTTCGACGCCGGGGATGTACGACGTCGGCAGAAGGTTGCGCTGGTGATGCAAAAGCTCGCCGTGCGGTTGTTCGGCGGCACGGCGGCGGCTGTGGGAAAGACGATCAAGCTGCATAGCCTCGAATTCACTGTAATCGGGGCTTTTCGAGAGCGTGGCGAGAGCTTTGGCCTCTCCGAACTCACGGGGGACAACGTTCTGATCCCGATTTCGGCGCTCAGACTGTTCGCGCAGTTGGAGCGCATCGATCCGCTCTACGTTCAAGCGCGAACAGCAGCTGACGTGGAGCCGCTGACGGCCTTGGTGAAGGTCATCCTGGAAGGCCGGCATCGTCAGGGCGCGCGCTATAGCGTGTCGAACCTGACAGGGATCCTGTCAACCGCGAAGGACATCGCAGCAATCTTGACGGCCGTGCTGATCGTGGTCTCCGCGATCGCGCTGATCATTTCCGGGATCGGCATCATGAACATCATGCTGGTTACGGTGACGGAGCGGACGCGGGAAATCGGATTGCGCATGGCGGTGGGAGCGGCGAAGCGGGACGTGCTGGAGCAGTTCCTCATGGAGGCGGTGCTAATCAGTATGCTGGGCGGCGTGGCCGGGATTCTGATCGGAGTGGCGATTCCGTTGAGCGTGCGATTCTTCACCGACGATTTTCAGATTCCGATTTCGCCGATCTCGATCGTCGTCGCGTTTACAGTTTCGCTGCTGGTGGGGCTCCTGTTCGGCATTCTGCCGGCGAATCGAGCCGCCCGGTTGAATCCGACAGAGGCGCTGAGGTACGAATAGCCGCGGATACACGCCGATTCACGCAGATAAAACGAACCTAAAATTTGGCCACGAATGCGCGCGAATCAACACGAATAAGCAGCTTGCCTTCATTCGTGTGCATCCGTGTTCATTCGTGGCCAAAATCTTGGTTCGTTCTTATCCGCGTGAATCGGCGTGCATCCGCGGCTAAGAGCGTTTCCTGGTTTCGCGGCTCACGAATTTGTTCCCTTGCACGAAGAACCGCAGCGGCAGCTCTGCCGACTTCGTGATCCCGATGCGCGGAGACACTCCGATCTCGAACGGAACCCGGTCGCGCGAATCGCAAACCAGCAGCGGACCGCGGGTCACGTCGACGCCGTTGTGAAGCCTGGTGATGCCAAGCGCCCGGGTCAGTTTTCCAGGCCCGTTCGTCATGTGCGTCACGCCGCTCACGGGCTCCAGTGCTCGAATCAGCACGCATCCCGCAACGCCGTCCGGTTCTGCGACCAGGTTCAGGCACTCGTACATGCCGTAGATCAGATAAACGTAGGCGTGGCCGGGTGGTCCAAAGATGACGCGAGTCCGATCAGTGATCCCACGAGCAGTATGCGCCGCCTCGTCGCCGATTCCCAGATAGGCCTCGGTTTCGACGATGCGTCCAGCGGCGGCTCCTAACGAAACAATTTTGCCGAGCAAGGATCGCGCGACATCCACCGCCGGGCGTTCGTAAAAGGATCGCGGCAGAGGCCGCATAATCCTAGAGTTCGAGCTTGCCGTTGAACACCATGTCCTTGAGGCGGAACTTCTGCTTCACGGTGATGGTTCCAACCTTGCAAACGAATTCGACTTCCTTGTCGTCTTCGACAATCGGGTTGGTCCGGGGGAAAGCGAAAATCGCATCCATCTTGCCTTGGCCGACGATCCTGAAATCCTTCGGCTTGATCGATTCCTTGCCCTTGATGACCAGCTCGGTGGAGCCCATCAAAGACTGCTTGAGCTGCTCGGCATCGCCACGAACCATACCGCGATTCAACCCCGCGACGACCACCACATAATCCGGCTCGTTGTTGGCCAGGATCTGTCGCGCTTCCGTCGAGGATCCGGCTTCCATTCCGTACTTCAATCTCACCAGGGCCTGCTTCACCGGCAGCGCGCTCTGCCACCGAACGGTAAGGCTCTGCGACATGCCGCCGCCCGCGCCACCGGCGCCGATTCCTTCCGCTGGCCCGGTGTCATTCGCCATGGTATTCCCACCACCGCCGCCGCCTTTCTTTTTCCCGCCACTGCCCTCCGCGTTGCCACCACCGCCACCGCCCATCGAGATGGTGACCTGCTTCGCCCAGGGCGAATCGGAACCCACCTTGGCGACTTCCTTGTCGCTCCAGTCAGTGAACAACTTGGCTTGCCAGAAATCGGCGGCCCACAGCCCCGTCACGAAAACCAATGCGATACCCGAAGCGATCGCAAATCTAGCGAATTTCTTCATGAAGTCCTCAACGCAACAGTATACAGCAGGCCTGTTTCACGTGGGGCCGCCACTCGTGGCGGCGAGACGCCTTCAGGCGGCTCTGTTCACTGTGAGAAAACCGGCCTAAAGTCCGGTTGCCGGCAGAAGTGCCGGCCCCACAAGTACACTAAGAGGTTCGCATGCGCTTGTTTACGGCGATTGAACTGTCTGCCGAAGTGACGGAAAACCTGCGGTTGCTGCTGGATAGGCTGCGTCCGGCCGCGAAATTGAGTTGGACGCGCGTGGAGAATTTGCACATCACCACGAAGTTCATTGGAGAGTGGCCGGAGGAGCGGTTGGACGAGGTAAAGCGCGCGCTCGAAAGCGTGAAATCGCCTGGGCCGATTGCCATTGACATTCACGGGATCGGATGGTTTCCGGATGCTCGCCGCCCTCGCGTGCTGTTCGCTGGCGTGAAGGCCGCCGACGAACTGGCGGATCTTGCGCAGGCCACCGACGACGCCTTGGCGGCGATCGGTGTGGAAAAGGAAGATCGCAAATACACGCCGCATCTCACGCTGGCTCGGGTGCGAACCAGCGCTCCGCTCGACGGCATTCGTAAGGCGCTGGATTCGATAGGCGTCGGCTGAATTCGGATCGTTCACCGCGGCCGCCTTCTACCTGTTTTTGTCCGCGTCAGGCAAGTATACAAAGCTCGCGGAGTTCCCCCTCAACTGACTATGCACGAGTTCATGGCGGTGTTCATCGCGTATCTCATTGGAGCTATCCCGTTCGGATATCTGCTGGTGAAACTGACGACCGGCAAGGATGTGCGTGCCTCAGGTAGCGGAAATATCGGTGCCACAAACGTGCTGCGCACCACCGGGCGAGCGATCGCGGTGGTGACTCTGCTGCTGGATATCGCGAAAGGCTACGTCGCTGTGTGGCATGCGGGTCACGCGACGCATGGCGACGAAATGTGGATGAGCGCGGCGGCGCTGGCTGTGATGGCGGGCCACGCCTATCCGGTGTTTCTCAAGTTCAAGGGCGGGAAGGCCGTGGCGAGTTTCGTCGGCGCGTTTCTGTATCTGACGCCGGTGCCGATGGCGGCGATTCTGATCTTGTTTGTGATTATTGTGGCGGCGACGAAATATATCTCGGCAGCGTCAGTGGTGTGCGCGGCGCTGTTTCCGTTGGGAGTATGGATGATCCTGCATCCGGCTTGGCCGGTGTGGTTGGCATCGCTGATCGCGGGGGCATTTGTTGTGGTGAAGCACAAGTCGAATATCGATCGTCTGCGGTCGGGGAATGAAAACGTGTTCCGATGGACGCGCCGATGATGTTCTTGTGGCGCACGCACTCCTGCGTGCCGTGTCGACACTCATGTCGACACGCGTTTTTCCTGGGAGCCTCACAACCGGTTGTTATGATTTTTTTTCCAGCGCCTGACAAAACTCGTGTCGACATGAGTGTCGACACGGCACGCAGGAGTGCGTGCGCCACATCGGTGGGATAAGTATCCATGACTCTTGCGATACTCGGCGGCGGGAGTTGGGGCACGGCACTGGCGATTATACTCGCGCCTCGCTTCGAACGCGTGCGGCTCTGGGTGCATGAGCAGGATCTCGCCGCGCGCATGCAAGCTTCGCATGAAAACGACGTTTACTTGCCGGGATTCACGCTGCTGCCACCGGTTGAAATCAAAACGTCGCTGGTGGATTCGTTGGAGGGCGCGGAGATCGTGCTCGGCGTCATGCCCTCGCACTTTGCCCGCCGTGTTTATACGGAAGCACTGCCCTATCTGAAGGGGGAGATGACGTTCGTCAGTGCTACCAAGGGAATCGAACAGGGCACCCTGCTGCGCATGTCGGAAGTGTTGCGCGAAGTGATCAGCGCGCCAGTCGCGGTACTCTCCGGGCCGACCTTTGCTCGCGAGATCGCACGGGGAGAACCTGCTGCTGTCGTCGTCGCGTCGGAGGACTTGGCGGTCGCTGAACGAGTACAAGCGGCGTTCTCGGGTCCGACGTTTCGGCTGTACACGAATTCCGATCCGGTCGGCGTCGAGATTGGCGCGGCACTGAAGAACGTGATCGCGATCGGCGCGGGCGTTTGTCAGGGCCTCGGACTGGGAAACAATACGATGGCTGCGCTCATCACCAGGGGGCTCGCTGAGATTACGCGGCTGGCGGTAGCGATGGGCGGACAGCCGAAAACGCTGGCCGGGCTCGCGGGCCTAGGCGATCTGGTACTAACCTGCAGTGGAGAGCTATCGCGGAACCGGCGGGTGGGGGTCGAGTTGGCGAAGGGAAGATCGCTGCCGGAGATCGTCGCCATGAGCCCGATGATCGCGGAGGGCGTGGAAACGTGTGCTGCGGCGGTGGCGCTGGGAAAGAAATTCGGCGTGGATCTGCCTATTATTCAACAGATGCACGCGGTTTTATACGCGGGGAAGAGCCCCAAGGACGCGCTGCGGGATCTCCTGGAGCGGTCGCTGAAAGGCGAATAGCGAAATCGATGCAACCTTCTGGCAACAACGGGGTTCGAAGGAATATGGAGGCGATTGCATCCCTGGAACGAGACGCCGAGCTGATGTTGCGCGTGCGCGAGGGCGACGATACCAGCTTTGCTCTACTGCTGGAGCGCCATCGCGGACCAGTGGTGCATTTTCTGTATCGGATGGTGCAGAACCAGCCGGTTTCGGAGGAACTCGCACAGGAGGTTTTCCTGCGCGTTTACCGGAGCCGCGCCACCTATGAACCGACGGCCAAGTTCACCACCTGGCTGTTTCGGATCGCGACGCACCTGGCGCTGAACTGGATCAGAGACGGTAAGCACGAAAAGCGCCAGGAAAGCCTGGACACGGATTCGCCGGATGGGGGCGAGCTGCAGGTCGCCGACCGGCAACACACCATCGAACAGACGATGGTTTACGAAGTAAAACTGCAAGAGGTGAGAAAAGCGATTGAGGCGCTGCCGGAGAAGCAGCGGGCAGCCGTGACCATGCACAAATATCACGAGCTGGAATATTCTCAAATCGCCAGCGCGCTGGGGTGTTCGGATTCGGCGGTAAAATCGCTGTTGTTCCGGGCATACGAATCGTTGCGCGCCCGCCTGGCGCATATGGCCTAAACACAAGGGAATATCATGGATTGCGAAAAAATTTTGAAAGAGCGCGAAGGGGTGGCCAACCTGGCCATCGACTATTGCGCCGGATCGCTGGAGCCGGCGCGGGCGGCTGAGTTCGAACGTCACCTGAGCGAGTGTGGCGATTGCGCTCGGATTGTCGTGGCGCAGCGCGAGGTTTGGGAATCGCTGGATGGCATCGGTGCACCGGAAGTGTCGAATGACTTCGATGCTCGCCTGTACGCACGTATCGCGCAGGAGGAAGCGGCTCCTACGTGGCGAAAGTGGCTGAACAGGATACTGAAGCCGGCGGCGCCGGTGGCTGCCATCTCAATGTGGAAACCCGCGTTATCGATGGCTGCCTTGTGCGGGCTGCTGGCAGTAGGGCTGATGCTGCGCACGCCCGAACCGGTCGCGAATACTTCGCAGTTAGAAACCCAGCATGTCGACATCGAGCAGGTAGCGAATGCGCTCGACGAGTTGGATCTGCTGATGCCGGCGGCGCAGCCTGCGCCAAGCGTGCTCTAACGAATTCCTTGATCGACAGGTGTTGTGTAAACTAATGCGAATGCGCTCCTTAGCCGCGATCGCCGTACTGGCAGTGTCTGCCGGGTTGCCGGCTTGGTGTCTCCAAAACGATCCGGATCAGACCAAGGCGGTAGAGGGCGGCAACAATCGGCCACCCGCCGCAAAGCCCGCGCCGATGCCTGCGCCGCGTCGTCTCCCCAACAAGGTCCCGAACTTGCCGGGTCCGAATCCGGTGGAGGAATTGAAGCGGTTTCAAAGCCTGCCGCCGGACCAGCGAGAGAAGGAACTCGCGAAGTTGCCGCCGAAGCGGCGGGAGAACGTCGAGAAGCAGCTCGCGCGTTTCGACGCATATACGCCGGTGCAGCGCGAACGCGCGTTTCACCAACTCGAGCTGATGCAAACGCTGACGCCGGAACGCAGGCAAGCCGTCAATGAGGCGATCAAAAGCCTGCAAGAGCAGTACAAAGATCTTCCGCCGCGCGAGCGCCGCCAGGCGCTGGCTCGCGATCTGTACAGCGACGAGATGAAGCAAAAGTGGTCGCCGACGGAGCTGGAACTGATCCACGGGAAATTTCCGAATATCTAGGATCTGGTCCGAATATCAAACGGGCGGTATGATTAGTCATGGCGTTGATGCAGCGGATTTCTGTCAACGAAGTCGCACTCGACGAATTCTGTAAGCGATGGAAGATCGCCAAGCTGGAAGAATTCGATTCATCTTGGCGAAGTTTTGACGCGGATCTGCATCTCTTGGTCACCGTCGCGCCCGATGCAAACTGGGGTTTGCTGGAGCATAACCGCGCTGAATCGGAGCTGGGCGAACTGCTGGGCCGTAGTGTGGAACTCGTCAGCCGTCGTGCGATCGAGTCGAACCACAACGCGCTCGAGCGGCGTGGAATGCTTCAAAGCGCGCTGACGTTTTATTCGCGGTGAATCCCTTCGATGACGCAATAACAGTTGGCCATCTTGTCGATGCCTGTCGCGACATCGCCACTTTCATGGGCGCTATCAAAGAGCGCGAGTTCTACCAGAACTCGCTTCTCAGTTCAGCAGTATTCTTCAAGTTCGCGGTCCTCGGAGAAGCGGCCTGGAGACTGAGCGACAGACTCAGAGCAAGATCTCCGCACATTCCCTGGGGCGACATTCGAGGGATGCGAAACCGCATCGTCCACAGCTACGACAACATCGATCTTGTGGAAGTTTGGCACACTTCCACAATCGATGTCCCCGTGTTGCTCAAGCAGCTTGGCCGAATCCGCCGTCAGCTAACGGAAGAGGTTTAAGCGTTGGCCTTCTTGACCTCGGCGACCAGCGGGGGAACAGATTTCCGAGGATGCAGTAGTCGGCGACAGTTCCCCTACGAGATTGCGGAATTGTTCTAAAGCCCGGCGTTCGCCAGCGTACTGGAAATGATCGCGCCCGCATTCAGCGACTCACGCTGGCTCCCGCTTCCAACATTGCCTCCACCCGTCGATTGCAGCGACGCCAGGAATTGGTTCAGCGGCGTGTTCGTCGTGGCGCTGGTTGTCGCGAAAGGATCCGTGCTGGTCGTGTCAGTGCTGCCGTCGGAGTCGGTCGATGGCGCCGCGTGCGCATGATGGCCATGATGACCGTGGTGGCCGCCGACCGCCTGCGCCAGATCCTTGATGTCAGGCAACTGTCCCGTGCTCGATGCCTTCGAAAAATCAGTGGCGAGCGCGTTGAGCTGGGTTGCCGCACTGGTGTTGCCGTTCGCCTGCGCCGCCTGAGCCGCGCTCTCGAGATTGGTCGCAATTTGCCCGGTAACCTGAGCGTACTTGGCCGGATCCGATTGCTGAAGCTGCTGGAGCGTACTCATCAATTGCGAAAGCGGCGAAAGCTGGCCGCTATCGGCGGGCTGCGTGATCGATGTGCCGCTGGCTTTCGCGGCGTTGTTGTTCTGACCGGAAATCGGAGCAGTGTCTTGCAGTGAGTTGCTAAGAATCGACTGGAGGTAACTGCTGGAGAGTGTGTTGTTAATAGAACTCATGCCTTGTTATCGGCAGATTCTCCCCGATTCTGAGCGAATATAGGGTTAGGATTGCCCCTTGGCCTTCTTCACTTCCTCGACCAGCGCCGGTACGACTTCGAACAAATCGCCGACGATGCCGTAATCGGCGACTTCGAAGATCGGCGCGTTCGCGTCCTTATTGATCGCGACGATCGTCTTCGCGCCCTTCATGCCGACCAGGTGCTGGATCGCGCCGGAAATTCCGACGGCCATGTAGACCTTCGGCGCGACGGTTTGCCCGGAGCTGCCGACTTGGCGTTCCATGGGCAGCCAGCCGGCGTCGCAGATCGGGTCGCGATGCGGCGAGTTCCGCGCCCAGCGCTTTCGCGAGTTCCTCGACGATCGGGATGTTTTCTTTTTCCTTGATGCCGCGGCCGACGGAGACGATGATCTCCGCGGCGGTCAGATCCACTGCGCGCGCCGATTCGCGGAACGGAGCCTCGGGCTTCTGGCGAATCTGCGACGCATCGAGCGACGGCGCGAAGTTTTCGACGGTGGCCGAGCCCGCTTCGAGCGCATCGGCGCGATACGCGCCCGCCTGCACCGAAGCGAAATACGGGACCGCCGCCACCGACTCGCACATCGCCGTTCAACTTGCCTTGGAACAGCAGCCGCACGAACACCGGCGATCCGCGTTCGAAACGCACCGAGATCACGTCGCTGACCAGCACCTGATTAAATCGCGTCGCGAGCTTCGGAGCGAAATCGCGCACCTGATAGGTGTGCGGGAACAGCACCAGCGTCGGGATTCACCTTGCGAATCAGGGCTTCGACCGCGGCGGTATAACCATCGGCGGTATAGTCTTTCAGCAGATCGTGCTCGACGGCGTAAACCTTGGCGACCTTCTTCGTCGCGGCTTCAGCCGCCAACGCGCCGACGCCTGATCCAACGACGGCCGCTTCCACCTCGGCTGCCCAATGCCGCGCCGAACTGCTGCGCCGCCGCCAGCGTCTCCCATCGACATGCGATGCCACTTGCCGCCCTGCTGTTCGAGAACGACCAGAACGCTCATATCACCCGCACCTCGAACTTCAGCTTCTCGACCAGCTTCGCCGCCGCCGTCTTCGCGTCGCCTTCGAAAATCTGCGCCTGCTTGCTCTTGTGCGGCACGTAGATCTTTTCGATCACCGCAGTCGACGCCGGAATGCCGCCGAGCTCGCCCGCCGTCACGCGTCTTGATCTCTTTCGTCTTGGCTTTCTTGATGCCCATCAGCGTCGCGTAGCGCAGTTTGTTGATGCCGCTCTGAATCGTCAGCACCGCGGGCAGCGGCATGTCGATGTGCTGGAACCAGCCGTCCTCCAGCTCGCGCTTCACGCGGATCTTGGATCCATCGACTTCGACCTGCATGATGATGGTCGAATGCGGCAGGCCCAGCAACTCCGCCACCACGACGCCAGTCTGCCCGTAGCCCAGATCGTCCGATTGCAAACCGGTGAGGATCAGATCCGGATTCTCCGCTTTCGCCGCCGCCGCGAGCAGCTTCGCGACGCCCAGCGTGTCGAGCGTGTTCAGATTCTCTTCTTCGATGTGAATCGCGCGATCCGCGCCCTTGGCCAGCGCTTCGCGAATGGTCTGCGCCGGCGCGCGCGGGACCGGCGCACAGCGCGATCACTTCGCCGCCGTGCTTTTCCTTCAACTGCAGCGCTTCTTCGAGCGCGTAGGCATCCGGCTCGTTGATTTCGAAGCTCAGGTCGGCTTCCTGGATCCATTTGCCCGACCCATCCACGCGCAGTTGCGAGTCGCGGACGGGAACCTGCTTGATCGCGACGATAATTTTCATGTCGAATTCCGATATTCGGCTTCTTAAAGATCAGACAGCCGTTCGTCCCGCCGAAGCCGAACGAATTCGACAGCGCGTAGTCGATCTTCATCGGCCGCGCGATGATTCGGGACGTAATCGAGATCGCACTCCGGATCGGGACACTCGTAGATTGATGGTCGGCGGAGCAATCTGGTCGCGAATCGCCAGCACCGAAATCCCGGCTTCCAGACCGCCCGCGCCGCCCAGCAAATGCCCGGTCATCGATTTCGTCGAACTGACGGCAAGCTTCGCCGCATGCTCGCCGAAAACGCGCTTGATCGCGATGGTCTCGATGCGATCGCCCACGGCTGTCGACGTGCCGTGCGCGTTGATGTAGTCGATCTGATGCGGCTCCAGCTTTGCGTCGCGCAGAGCGTTGCGCATCACGCGATAGGCGCCGTCGCCATCGTCCGCCGGCGAAGTGATGTGATACGCATCGCCCGACATGCCGTAGCCGACCACTTCCGCCAGAATCGGCGCGCCGCGGCGCTTCGCGTGTTCCATTTCTTCGAGGATCAGGATGCCGGCGCCTTCGCCGATCACGAACCCGTCGCGCATTTTGTCCCAGGGCCGGCAGGCCTGCTGCGGTTCGTCGTTGCGTTGCGAAAGCGCGCGCATGGCGGCGAATCCGCCCACGCGCCAGCGGCGTGATGCAGGCTTCCGCGCCGCCGCAGATCATGACGTCGGCATCGTCATGTTGAATGATGCGGAACGAATCGCCGATGGAATGCGCGCTGGTGGTGCACGCAGTCGCGGTGGCCGAGTTCGGTCCTTTCGCGCCGGTGCGAATCGAAACGTAGCCCGACGCGAGATTGATGATGGTCGCCGGAATGAAAAAGGGCGACATGCGGTCCGGGCCCTTTTTCGAGCAGGATCTTGTGCTCGCGCTCGATCACTTCGAATCCGCCGATGCCGCTGCCGATGTAGACGCCGGTGCGCTCTTCTTCTCCGGGCGTCACCTTGAATCCGGATTCATCGCGCGCGAAGCCTGGATTCCAGCGCAAACTCCGTCGCCGCGATGGCGAACTGGATGAAGCGCCCCATCTTCTTGATTTCTTTTTTCTCGATGTAGGCGGCGGGATCGAAACCCTTCACCTCGCCGGCGATGCGGCATTTGAAGCGCTCGGCATCGAAGGCAGTAATCGGCCCGATGCCGTTCTGTGCCGCTCTTGATGGCTTCCCAGACCGGTTCTGTGCCGATTCCAACCGAAGTCACTAATCCGACTCCGGTAACTACGACTCTACGTTGCAAGCAGGACTCCGTGATTTATGGGCGGGGCGACGCCGGGCTAGGGCTTCTTCTTCGACTCGATATAGTCGATGGCATCCTTGACGGTCGGGATCTTCTCGGCGTCCTCATCGGGAATGTCGAGGTCGAACGCTTCCTCGAACGCCATCACCAGCTCGACGATATCAAGCGAATCGGCGCCGAGATCATCGACGAAACTCGCGGTGGGGTCGACTTGGGCCTCATCCACGCCGAGTTGCTCGACGATGATTTGCTTGACCTTCTGCTCAACGGACATGCATCCTCCAGACCTATATCAAAGTGCTTCGATTGGAACGTCTTGATTCTACCCAGGGTAGGCGGTACACCGCAACTATCTTGACAGTAACAGAAGCGAGGCGCCTTGAGAAGAGGATGCGTGCCGATCTAGAATGTGGGGCCGCCACTCATAGCCGCAAGTAGCCTTGTGGCCCGCCATTCGTTGGCCGCGAGTAGCCTTGTGGCCCGCCACTCGTGGCCGCGAGTCGCCTTGTGGGGCCGCCACTTATGGCGGCGAGTCGCCTTCAGGCGGCTCTCTTGACGTGTGGAAACTGGACTAATTAGAAGTGTGTCGAACAGCACACAGGAATGGGCGAAATCCGTTACCGGCCCACGGCGCGGATCACTTCTTCTTCCGGCGATCTGCCGAAAACGAAGCGTTCCACCGTGAGCAGAATCACGCGACCGACCTTGTGCAGGCGTGTCTCAGGCCCGCGCGAGTCGCCGCGCACATAGATCGCATGACCGGACGTCGTAAATCCACCACCAGGCGGTGGCGGCGCTCCAGGACCCGCTCCAGGGGCTCCGGGAGCTCCAGGCGAAGTAGGCGGCGGTGCAGGTTTCTTGGTGTCGCCGGCACCGGCTCCACCACCGGAACTACCCACGCTTCCGCCTGCTTTCGGAATGCCGTGCCAAGTGTTCATCGCATCCATCGCCATTCGCAGAGCGCGCTTCGCCATCTCGCCCTTATCGAAGCGATTCGTCGCGATCGGCTCATTCCGATACACGCGCATCGATTCGCCGGCGGTCAGCGTTCTCGGATTACCGCGAGGCAGCAGCGCATGCTGCACCTCGACGATGCCCTCATCCACTTCGACGACCGTAGTTTCATCGTCCTCATCGACGCTGATGTCGAACGTGGTTCCGCGCACCGAGATCACAGCCGTCGGCGTGAGCACGCGATTGTGATTTGGCTGGTTGCCCCAATGCTCGATATGGACTTTGACGCGCCCCACCAGGACGTCCAGCAAGTCGCGCCAATTCGGGACGTTCTTGCGGAAGATCACGCGAGAGTTGGGATAGACATCGAACGTGGATCCGTCGGAAACACGGAATCGGGCGCTGCCGTCGGGGCCCGTGAAGATCAGTTCCTTGACGTGGACCTCGCCGCCTTCGACGATTGCATACTCGGCGGCATCCCGCAGCACGGAGACGCGGCCGCTGACCTGTATGGCTTTAGCAGCGAAATCACCGGAGTCGATGGGGCTCATTTGGGCCGAACACACCACCGCCGAAGCTGCCCAGAATAAAGGCAACACGACCAGCGACCGTTTAGCCGTCACGATGCGGCTAGTGCCCATCCGAAACACACCTTCTCCTCGGCTCAAATTGGAGCCAAATCCACTTCAAGCCAGTCTAACACTAAAATTGCAATGCAAGTCTCTGCCCGGGCAAATCTGGCTACAGATGGCCTAGGGGAATCAACAGTTTCCGAGACGGACGACCGATGAATGAAGGTACAATGGATAGGTTGCGTGTATAAAACAGCCACACACCGGATCGCGATTGCCACAGTACTGCTCTCGGCCGCCTCGCACGCCCAAATCACGGCGCCTGCGGCGGAAATGCAGAGAGACTGGCGGCGTGTGGGAAATGCGGCGATCGATCGATCGCTGGCAGGAGTTGCAACCGGGCCAGTGAACCGTGTGTGGTATTCGAACACTGGATCGTTAATGATCCAGACGGCCTCGGGCAGAGTCCTGGAAACCACGGATCTCGAAAAGTGGAAAGTGGTCGCGCCGGCCGCGCCCTCAGCGGTGCCGCCGGATGTGCGAGATGCTCTGGCTGTCCGGCTTCCCGAGTCTGGCGCGAAGGTGCGAGCGGCAGTCAGCGCGTCGTCCGTTGAATACGCGTTCGGGAAATTTGTCTATCGATCGGAAGACGGTGGCGCAAGTTGGGACAATCTGACGGCGTTCCGCAATGTTTCGATTATCGGCGAGGATATTCGCGACCTGGCATCGTCGCCGGTGAATCCCGACGAAATCGTGGTAGCAGGTGGCGCGGGCGTGTTCCGATCCATGGACGGCGGAAAAACCTGGAGCGGTCTGAATCAGGCGCTGCCCAATCTGCCGCCGGCGCGGTTGTTGTCGCTGCCGAGCGGCGATCGCGGAGTGAGATTGGCTTTGGCGCAGGCCACGCCCGCTGGCGTTCAATGGAGCGCCGTCGAATGGGAACCGGGGCAGAAACTCGCGTGGCGAGGATCTGACAACGCGGATCTCACGGCCGAGTTGGACCGGCGTAATGCATATTCGAGTCAGGTGGGGACAAACGTGTCGGCGGTGGCAAGCGCGGGCGATATGGTATATCGCGGGACCGTGGATGGTCGCATCGAATCGTCAAGCGATCGTGGTTCCACATGGACCGCTTTCCCCCTGGCGCAGTCCGGCGGAGTGGCGCGTTTTTGGATCGATCCGGCGGACCCACGCATCGCAGTCGCGGTGCTCGGAACGCGGCAGCGCGATCCCTCGCAACCGCAGCAATCCGTACACGTGGTTCATACGACCAATGGCGGCACGTTCTGGGATCCGATTACCGGCGATCTTCCCGACGTTGGCGTTTACGGTGTCACGGCGGATCGCGGGACGAATGCGCTGTATGTCGCAACCGATCGCGGCGTGTACATGACCTACTCGGATTTAAGCGCGCTAAGCACCACCGTGCAATGGACGCCAGTCAAGGGCTTGCCGGATGCAGCAGTCGCCGACGTGAGGCTGGATGCGCAAGGCAATCAACTGTGGGCGGCTGTCGAAGGCTACGGAGTTTATTCGACGCTGGCGCCGCATCGAGTGCGCGACCCGCGCGTGGTGAGCACGGTGGACCTGGTGGCTCACGCGGCTGCGCCGGGATCGTTGATCAGCGTGCTGGGTGCGCGCGTACAAACAGCGCGAGCCGGCGATCTGAATGTTCCAGTTCTCGACTCCAACGATAATGAATCGCAACTTCAGGTTCCGTTCGAAGCGCGGGGCGATTCATTGTCGCTCGCGGTGGATGGCCCCAACGGCCGCCTGACGATGCCGATGCAACTGCAGGCCGTCTCGCCCGGAATTTTCGTGGATCGCGACGGCTCGCCGGTTTTGCTGGATGGCGATAGCGGCGTGATGCTGGATGCGCTGAACACCGCGCACTCCCGAGGACGGATTCAGATCATGGCGTCCGGGCTCGGCCGCGTCACTCCGGATTGGCCGACGGGACTTGCCGGACCGGTGGAGAATCCGCCGCAAGTGGTCGCGCCGGTGAAGGCGTTCCTGGATGGGCAGCCGGTGGAAGTGGCTCGGGCAGTGCTGGGGCCGTTCATCGGATTCTATCTGGTGGAAATCGAAGTGCCGAAGATCGTCAACTATGGTGCCGCGGAGTTGTATCTGGAAGTCGGCGGCAAGGCGACGAACAAGGTGCGGGTGTATATCCAGCCTTAGGATAAAGACATTGGCCGCGAATGAACGCAAATAAACGCGAATGGAACAAGAACCTAATTCCGAGAGCGGCGAGTCACGGCTGGATCGCATAGAGCGGAAGTTGAAGCTTCTGGCTGAGTACCACGTCGTTTTTCGTAAAGAGCAACAGCGATTACTCGACCGGCTCTTGCGCGGCGAGTCGAACGAGTCTCCTTAGAGGGTCTTCGCCCGGTCCATCGGCGGATCCCAATAATTTTTCAGGAAGCGATCCGGCAGCGTGATGACGTCGCCTTTTGTTTCGAAGCTCAAGCCCACTAAGAGGAAGCCGTTTCCGTTGCGCTGCCAATTTACGACGACGCTACCGATTGAACTGGAAAACAGCGCAGGCCCCTCTACGATAGCGTCTTCTCCGCGCCTGCCGAATCCGTAGGTTTCCGCATGGCTCGGATCGAAAATTTTCCATATCCCAAGTTTTTCGCGAAGCTGCTCACAATCGCGCAGCCAGTCGGGAGCCGACTCTCCCCGTCGAAGGCTGTCGGCCGCGCCGTCGTAGATTGCCTGGCAACCGCCGGTGTTCAGAGAGTTTCGCAGTTGATCGACAGCGGCAAGAACGGCCGCTCTCTGGGCGCCATCAATCGCTATGATACCCTCGGCGTCCGTTCGACTTGCACGGTGACACGCAGAGGATGCGAACACCAAAATGAGAAACCCAATTTGTCTAAAGCGCATAGGGAGCCTCTGCGGAAAAGCGTAGCCCTATTTGGACGACTTGGCAAGGTATAGTGAGTCTCATGCGCCTTCGAATTCTCGCGCTCCTCCTTCCGGCCTGCGCGCTGCTTGCCCAAACCACCAAGGACACCGAAAAGCTCGCGCCCTACTATCCGACGCCGGAAACGGTCGTCGAGAAAATGCTCCAGTTTGGTGGCCTGAAGGCCGGCGAGAAGATGTTCGACCTCGGCTCGGGCGATGGCCGCATCGTGATTCACGCGGCGCAGAAGTTCAAGGCCATCGCGGTCGGAGTCGAATTCGATGACGCCCTGGTCAAGCAGAGTTCCGAAAAAATCAAGACGCTTGGGCTGACATCCCTGGCCAGCATCATCCACGGCGATCTGCTAAAGCAGGACTACTCTTCCGCCGATCTTCTCACCGTCTACCTGCTGCCCATGTCCAACGATAAAGTGACGCCGATTCTGGAAAAACAACTCAAGAAAGGCGCCCGCATTGTCGCGCACGATTTCGAATTCTCGGCGTGGAAGGCGGAGAAAATCCTGGATATCGACGATGACGGCGAGGGGCGCAGCCACCGTCTGTACCTCTACCGGCGCTGAACGAAACTCCGGACAGGCCGAAACGGTTTCACATAAATGGTTCCCTACCGCGGAAGGCTCGCGCTTCGCATTGCTCGCATCGCGCTGGCAGGGGCGTGCCTGGCGTGGTACTTCAAGGCAGCCGATGAACGATTTCCATCCTTGATCGCGATTCTTTCCGCTTACCTCGTCTACGCAGTCGGCGTGCTGTTCGAGCTGCGCCTGGATTCCCCGGTGCGCGCGCGCATCGCGCTGATCGCCGACACCGCGTTCTTCGGATTTTGGAGTTGGATCGCGGGTTCCGGTTGGGCCGGATGGCCGGCCGCCGGATGGATGTCGACACTGCTATGCGCGTACCTGCTGGCCTCCGCGGTGTTACTGCATGACGTTGCGAATGTTACGGCGACCGCAGTGGTTGCCGCCGTCATCGCGGTGGTGTTCGCGCCGCATGGCGAGATGCCTTCGGCGTGGGTCGCCGTGGCAGTGGGCACACTGGCGATCTCGGTTGCGTTTCACAAGCGCTATCTCGACCGGCGCTTGTCGAACACGCTGCGTCACAACGTCATCATCCGTTCGCAGGCGCAAGGGGCTCGCGAAGCCGAGCGGCAGCGCATCGCGGCGGATTTTCACGATGGCCCGCTGCAAAGCTTCATCAGCTTTCAGATGCGCCTGGAGATCGTGAAGAAGCTTCTGGCTCGCGATGTGGAAGCCGCCGCGGATGAGCTTCGTCAATTGCAGGAACTATGCCGGAGCCAGGTGGGCGAGCTGCGCAGTTTCGTTCGCAGCATGCGTCCGGCTGACGATGGCGTGAGCCTGCCGGCGTCGCTGAGCCGCATGGTGGACCAATTCCAGCGTGAGACGGGCATCGTCGCGACATTCTCCGGCGGCAATCTGCACGATCCTGCGGAGACCGAAGTTTCGCTCGAGCTGCTACAGATCGTGCGCGAATCACTGAACAATATCCAGAAGCATTCGGGCGCGACGCGTATCGCGTTGTCGATCGGGATGAACGATCATCGGATCGAGATTAAGGCCGAAGACAACGGCACAGGCTTTCCGTTCAGCGGGACGTTCAACTTGGATGAGCTGGAATTGTTGCGGCTAGGGCCTGTCAGTATCAAGCGCCGAGTAAGAATGCTGGGTGGCGAGTTGCAGCTCGAATCGAAACCGGGGCAGGGCGCTAGCTTGCAGATTCGGATCCCTGTTTAAGAATATGGCCACGAATGAACACGAATGCACACGAATAAGATCCATTCGTGTTTATTCGTGTTTATTCGTGGCCAGTTTGCTTTGTGGCTGTTCCAAGTATTCCGATTTCACGCTGCCGCCCCCTGAGGCCAAAGGTCCGCGAGGTCCGTTTACGTGGTCGGCGATGCCGGAGCCGGTGATTGCACGAGGCGAGATGAGTGATGTGCTGAATCCGTCGGTGGTAAAAATGAACGGCGAGTATTTGAACTACTACTCCGTCTTCAACGGTGAGGGATGGAGCACTTCATCCGCCATTTCATCGGACGGCATCATGTGGAAAAAACCGGTAGACCAGGATGTACCCGGCTCGAACCGGATGGCTGCGAATGGTTCCGTGATGGCCACACAAAGCGGAGTCTATTACTGGTATCAAATGGGCGCACCGTCAACGATCGAGCTGTTCAGCAACAACCTCGGTCAGCCGGCGCTCCTGTGGGGACCTGAAGGCAGCTTCGACGAAGTCGCCGTCGCCGATCCTTACGTCATCCGCGTCGCCGACTACTTCTACATGTACTATCTCGGTCAGGATCGAGCGCGCCGCCAGCGGCTTGGTGTTGCGCGATCGAAAGACGGCGTCAAGTGGGAAAAGCTGCGCTCCAATCCGAT
Source organism: Terriglobia bacterium (assembly GCA_963732025.1). Classification (GTDB taxonomy): domain Bacteria; phylum Acidobacteriota; class Terriglobia; order Bryobacterales; family Bryobacteraceae; genus Palsa-187. Next base: position 143,874 of record CAVSXU010000009.1, on the reverse strand, counting down.
CCTGGAAATGGGTGAGGTCGGAGCATTCGACGAAAACGGATTAGGCGAGCCCGCGGTGTGGTCATCAGGCGGATCATATTGGATGCTCTACACCGGCCGCGATCACGGCGAGCGCCGCCGCATCGGACTAGCGAAATCCCCTGACGGAGTGCATTGGTCGCGCGAGCAGAGCTTCAAACCCATCGCGGGCGATCAGCCGTGGAATAAAGAAGTGATGTGCGATCCGAGTGTTGAAGTCTTGAGCGATCAGATTCGCGTCTGGTTCGGAGGCGGCGACGTGCCGCGCCCCGATCAGGGTATTCACGGTCAAATCGGGCTCGGCTTTCTAAAGCAGGTCGTGAAATAATCGAGTGTTGAATCCGGAGCGCGCTCTCTAACGGTCGCGCCTCCATTGTCGCCCGTTAGCGCGCCGCTTCGAGAAAACTCTTGAGATCCTTCTCATCCACACCCGGCTCGCCCGGCGCGACATTGTTCAACTTGCCGTCCTTCATCCATTGCTCCAACCGGTCCACCAGGCTGAACAAGTGATCGAATGAATCGACGATGAACAGCAGCGGCTGATAACGGTGAATCTCGAACGCCTGATTGATCGCCCATTCGAGCTGAATCGGGAATCGCTGCACTTCAGGCGATTCCACCGCGTGTTCGATCTCTCCATACGAACTGAGCAGCCCGCTCCCATACACCTTCAGCCCTTTTGGTGAATTCATCAACCCAAACTCGACGGTGAACCAAAAGAACCGAGCCATCGCCTTAATAATGCTGGTGAGCGTGCGCACGCGCTCGCCTTCGTCGCGAATTCCGCCGACGATTTCCGCCGCCGTGTGCGCGCATTCGCCGAATCGGACCAGCGTGTCGGCGAAGTGCCGATCCGTATGCATCGGAACATGCCCCGCGATGTCGTGGAAGATATCCGGCTCCGGCAAATAGTCGAGCTTGTCTGCCTCCCGAATCGTAATCGTGGTCGGAAATTCGCGATTGCGCAGGCAATCGAAAAACATGAAGGACGGAACGTATCCGCTGACAGCCTTCGCGCGAAAACCGGTAAGCGGACTCAAGAATCGGTTCACCTCATCCAGCCGGGGAACGCGATCCGGACTCAGGCACAGCGATCCAATCCCCCGCAGGAAATCGGGATTCGCGTAGCGCTCCCAGCGCGGCAGCATCCGATTGTAAAGCCGCCTCCAGGCTTCGTGGTTTTCTGCCGAATAGAGATTGTATGGCTGTTGAATGTAGAGTTCGCCATGGCTGCGGGCGTCTTCGATGAAGGGCGCTCTGTTGGTGGTGAGGCCCGGGAGTATCAGCTCAGAAACCGGCACGGCGTTTCCTTCCGGCTCAATCATACAACAGTCGAGACCCACTTGATAGTGGTGCTGAGTCATTTTTGTAAGGAATGTAGGGGGAACAGCTTGTATGCTCTAGAGTCTACGGCTGTTACTATCCTGCTAAAGGTACTGGATTATGCATAAGATGCTATTGGTCATATTTCTCGCAAGTGCGCTGGGTGAAGCGGCTTACGGGCAATCGATGCTCGAAACCTCTGCGGCAGCCGCGGGCGGTTCTGTCGGCGGTGTCGCCGGGAAAAAGGTCAGCGACGGCTTGACCAAGATTTTCGAGAAAGTGGACAAGCAGGCGGCGAAAGCCGCGAAGACCGGTGAGACGAAGAAGCCGAATGGCGCCTCGAAAAACGGTGATACCGACCCGAACACGCCGCTACTCGAAGTCGGACCTGGAGTGCCCAAGGGCTCCTCGAAAGTCGTCGATACATCGAACGTGCCGCCGCCTCCCCCGCCCGCTCGTCGCGCATCGGTGCACAAGCCCGCTCCACCGCCCGTCGCGGCGCCCGTTGTCGAGCCGCCGCCTCCAGTAGTTGCGCCGCCGCCACCGCCGCCGGATGTCACCGCGGACGATCTGAAACATGTGACCTCGGGCATGCAGCGAACGGAAGTGCTGAAGCTGGGCGCTCCGTCATCGCGCATCACGATGTTCGAAGAGGGCCACCTGCTCGAAATCTTTCGCTATCAGGCCAAGGATATGACCCTGGGTGTCGTGCGATTAACCGACGGCTCGGTGTCGAATATTCTGATTCGTTAGCTGGCGCCGCAGGTACCTTGAAGCAGCGGCCACTTTAGTTTCTCCGAATTCGTGTAGAATATCGGGAACTAAACCGCAGCCTCGTTTTTCCTCCGAGAACGAGCACGCGGAGTTTCCGGTCTCGGGAGATCTACTGTCGGAGGTTGCTCTTCTGCTGAGACCGGAATCGTTAGATAGTTCTGCCGTTCTTCCACGGTCAACTGATCCGCCTGAAGGCGGATCGCCGCCACGAGTGGCAGCCCCACAGCCGCTGATAAACTTGAGCATGGAAATCCGTGCGCTCACCGGCGCCGACGCCGAGGCTTTTCGCGTTTTGCGGCGAGAGGCGTTGGCAGACTCGCCTCACGCTTTCTCCGAATCGATCGCCGAGCATGATGCGGTCTCATCCAGCGCCTACGCCGCTCGCATCGCGGCATTGAACGAAAATCATTTCATCGTCGCGGCGTTTGACGATTCACACATAGTCGGCAGCGTGGGATTCTCGCGCAACACCGGCGAAAAGACGCGTCACAAGGCGATCATCTGGGGCGTCTACGTCAAACCGGAAGCTCGCGGGGCGGGCGTCGCAAAGGCGATGATGCTCGAGGTGATCCGGCGAGCCAGGGCGATCGACGGGCTGGAACAAATCAAACTCGGCGTGCGCACCGGCCAAAATGCCGCGCGCCAGTTGTATGTGTCCCTTGGCTTCGAACCGTTCGGATTGGAACAGCGATCGCTAAAGGTCGCAGGCGAGTACATTGACGAGGACCACATGGTGTTGTCTTTGTCCCCGCGTTGAAGAAAGTACTCCCGTACGAAAACCGACGGTTAGATCGGTTCCGTCGGGCGCGGCTCAATATACGTGAAACGAGCCGTGGCCATAGGGAGCGGGTAAATTTTAACGAAACATGCGCGCGCCCTTACGGGTCGCGCCTCATAGCGCTCCATTCTGTCGCGCCTCATAAAACTAGCGCTCCATTCTGTCGCGCCTCATAAAACTAGCGCTCCATTCTGTCGCGCCTCACTGGCGGACTTCGATATTTTTTTCTTTGCAGGCCTGCGCAGCCGGTGAATCTCAACCGGCACGAACCGTCAATTGGCCGCAACGGCACGGCATCGCCACAACCCCGGACGACTGTTCGCCAAAACTATCGCAGAAGGTGCTCGCCCATCGTCAACCTGAACTGCAGTCGGTTATCACGTTGCGAGGAGGGTTTTCCTAGGACTGCCCCGCGCGGTCTGACTGGAGGTCGATGAGAACGCCAGCCATCTCTGCTATGAGAATACTCGGGACTCGAAAATTGCAGGTCGACCAAAGTGCGATGTTGTTGAATTGGTAGGATGATTTCGTTGCGAATTTTTAAAATCGGCTAACGCGTCTTGTGGAAAAAGAATGCCAGCATGAATGCCGGCACAGCACGCTGAAGCGTGCGCCACGACTAAAAAGGAGCGGCCTTAATGAAGCGTCGTCCTCAGGGCGGTCATCGCCGGCAGTTTCTCACGGACTCGCACGGGAATTCTCCGCTCGAAAATTCTCCGCTATGCTGAAGGCATGTACCCCCTCAAAAAAGGCAAAATCGCCAATCAGGCCCACGTCGGCCTCCCCGAGGGCACCTATGAAGAGGAGCACGGCCGCAAGGGATTTTACGGGAAATCCGCGCACCTCTATCACACCCATCCGCCGACCGATTGGATCCGCTTCGAAGGCAAGCTCCGCCCGCATTGCCTCGATCTAAACCTTCTCCACCCAACCGATGAAACCGACGCCGACGGCGCGCCCGTTGCGTTTCTCGGCAATGACGACGTGCGATTGTACGTGTCTCGCCGATCTAAACCGATGCCGTTCTACTTCCGCAATGGCGATGGCGACGAGCTATTGTTCGTCCACCGCGGCGAAGGTGTCGTCGAGACCGATTTCGGTCCCATCACGTTTGAAGCCGGCGACTACATCGTAATTCCGCGCGCGGTCACCTATCGCGTGGTGCCGTCGACCAGCGACAATTTCTTTCTCATCACGCAATCGAAGAGCGAGTTCGAGCAGCCAGAAAAAGGCCTGCTCGGCCAAACCGCGCTCTACGATCCCGGCGTCATCATCACTCCCGAACCGTCCCCCGCGACGCCGGGAGGCCGCAGCCCGCGCGGCAACACCGAATGGGAAGTGCGAATCAAGAGCGAAGACGAATACTCGAAGGTTTTCTATCCCTTCAATCCGCTGGATGTGATCGGTTGGAAGGGCGACCTCACTGTCTGGAAAATCAACCTGCGCGACATCCGCCCGGTCATGAGCCATCGCGCGCACCTGCCGCCCAGCGCCCATTCGACGTTCGTCACGCAAGGCGCGGTGGTGTGCAGCTTCGTGCCGCGCCCGCTCGAACAGGATCCCGATGCGCTGCGCGTGCCCTTCTACCATCGCAACACCGATTACGACGAATTCATTTTCTATCACGACGGCGATTTCTTCAGCCGCGACAACATCAAAGCCGGGATGTGCACGCTGCATCCGCGCGGCATTCATCACGGCCCGCATCCGAAGGCGCTGGCGAATCAGCATAAGAAGACGCAGACCGATGAGTACGCGGTGATGCTCGACGGTCTGAATCCCATTCACGTTCTGCCGGACGGCGAGAAAGTCGAATGGAAAGAATATTGGGCGTCGTGGAGTCCCGCTCCTGCGAAGAGTGAGGCCAAGTGATCGTCGATCCTTCCACAACCCCACACCAAAATCTCTACAAGCTGCTGATCGGCTCGGTGGTGCCGCGCCCCATCGGATTTATTTCCACTGTCTCGGAGGAAGGCGCGTGCAATCTTGCGCCGTTCAGCTTCTTCAACGCGGTGTGCGGAAATCCACCGGTGGTGTGCTTTTCGGCCTCCTTTCGCGACCCTCGCAAGGACACCTATCTCAACGTGAAAGCGACCGGCGAATTCGTGGTGAACATCGTCAGCGAAGAGATCGCCGAGAAGATGAATCTCACTTCCGGCGACTATCCGCCGAGCGGCGACGAATTCGAAATCTCCGGGCTGACGCCGGTGCCGTGCGAATTGGTGCGCGCCCCGCGCGTCGCCGAATCGCACGTCAGCATGGAGTGCAAGCTGATGCAGATTATCGATGTGAGCGAACGCCCGGGCGGCGCCAGCCTGATTCTAGGCGAGGTGATCCGCTTCCATGTCGACGACAATATAGTGACCGATTTCAAGATCGATCCCGAGAAGCTGCGCGCCATCGGCCGCATGGGCGGCAACGAGTATTCGCGCACGCGCGATCGTTTCGAGATGATTCGCCCGAAGGTTACGTAGTTACGCTTTTCTGTCGCCTTCGTGGCGCACGATTTATCGTGCTGGCGCGGCCTTCAGGCTGCGCTCGTGAAGCGGCCACTAAAGTGACCGCCGGCACGATGAATCGTGCGCCACGTCCGGCCGAGGCATATTCCGACGCACCGCACTAGCCGCCCTTCATCAACGCGCGCAATTTTCTCGCCGGCCACGTCAATGCCCGGCCGATTTTGAACGATGGCGATGCCGTGATGCCGGTGATCGCTTCGGAAAACTCCAATTCGCGATGATGCAGGAATTCGATCTGCCGGTCGCGGCGCGCGATCAACGTCTGGATTTCCAGCACATCTTCGTCGCTCAGCGTGCGGCCGGGCTCGATGCGCTCCGGCAGCGGACGCTGATAATACACGGTTCCGTGGGATGCGGCGGCCTCGGAAGCCGGACGGTCTTTGGTGTAGAAATAGACGGCGATGGACCGCCGTGAAAAGCCTGCGTCCGGCGGTAACGTGATGCGCGGGAATCCGTGCCATGACGATTCCGTCGTCTCGAAAATCACCGCGCGATTTTCAATCGGGATCACCACGCTACGGTCGTCGTGCCCTTTCGCCCAGGGATCGCGCAGAAGCTCCAGACATCCGCCCCAGGATTCTTCCCAACGCGCATTCAGAAACACGATGAGGTTGAGACGCCGATGAAGCTGGCGCGTTGGATGAAAATTGAAATCGACGTGCGAATCCAACTCAGCGCCGTCCAGATTTTCGTGCGTGCCGCCGCCAATGTAATCGGGATCGTAGAGTAATTCGCGAATGCCGGTGATCGACTCCAGCAGTTGGAGAAACGGGCGGTCGCGCATCAACGCATCGAATCGTTGGTATGCCGGGCCGATTTTCGGCAGCTTCGGGAAGACGGCCTTGCGGCCTTTCTCGCCGCGCTCATTCAACGATTCGCCTGCATCGAAGCTTGGAAATTGCTTGCGCAAATCACTGCAAAACGCTTGGTCAAGGAAATGGTCGATCACGACGTGCCGGAAGGGTTGTGCTCGCTGAAATTCAAGCGCCAGTTCAGCGGCGCGGCTGCGGACGGCTGGATTCAACACTCTCGTTTATTTTATGTCCTGCCTTAGAACGCCGGTTTTGGAGCGCGGTGCCTTAATGATCTTCGTGCGCAAAATCCAGATAGAATCGTGGGAAGGAGACTGATCTTATGCGGATCTCTGCTTCGATCGTCACGCTGTTGTTGCCGTGTGTGTCTGCCGCAACGCTCAATTTGACATTTACCGCAAGTACCGCGCAAGTATCTTTCAATGGCGGTCCTCCGGCGAACGTCGACCTCTCGATTGATCTTCTCGCCAGCACGGACAAACTGGTTAACGGCGGCGGATGGTTTGGAGCGGATCGCTACCGCAATCTGAAAGGATACTTCTCCAGCAAGGCTTTGGGGCTCTCCGATGCGGAGGGACTGACTCCACTGGAGGTCGACATTGGAGGGCAAGCCTCCGATCCTGGCTTCAGAAATTCCACGGTTCTTTTGGTCTTTGGAGACATCGTCAACGGCATCTTCAACATGCAGCGCGTGGGAGAGTGGAACCGGGTGTCGTCCATCGGCCCGCTTCTGGGGCCGGCAACGGCGAGCGGTCCGCTGAAGGTGATGTTCAAGAACGGCGATACGCTTTCGATCAACACTCTGGAAAGCGCCGAGCCTTATGGCAAGGCTTCGTTTCAGGCGCATGTTGTGCCGCAGCGTTCCACCGTCATCACGACTGCGGCTCCTGTAGAGGGCAGCCTGCGAAAGCTGGGGGAGAAGGATTTATATCTGCGGACCAACAGCAATACGGTGCAGCGATTCCGCCTGATCGCCAAGACACAATTCCGCGATCAACAGGGTGCGTCGATTCGCGATTCTCTTTTGCGTGCCGGCGATCAGCTTTCGGTGATCGTGAATCCGGATGATCCCGAGACAGCTGTCGGAGTTGTGCTCGTTCGTAAGCGTGATCATCGCGTGAATTAAACAGTTGATGAGGTCTCCGGTAACAGTCTGGGTATTCCTTGCATGCGTTGCCGTCGCGCAGACTCGACCTTCGTTTGAAGTTGCTTCGGTCAAGCCGTCGCCTCCTATCGACCCTGGTGCGCGAGTCTTCTTCGGACCGGCGCGGGGAGGTCCTGGGACAGCCGATCCCGGACAGATCACCTGGACCTACGCGACGTTGAAGGGCTTGCTGATGACCGCGTATGACGTGAAGACGTTTCAGGTGAGCGGCCCCGCCTGGCTCGACACGGAGCGGTATGACATCGCGGTCAAGGTTCCGGCCGGCGCCACTAAGGAGCAAGTGAACGTCATGTGGCAGAGTCTATTGACCGAACGCTTCGGCGTAGAGTTGCATCACGAGCCGAAAGAGTTTCAGGTGCAGGAACTCGTGGTCGGCAAGGATGGCACGAAGCTGCGGGAGGTTGTCGATGATTCGGGTGGTCCTTCGCCGCCGTTGGGGCCTCCGACATTCGATAAGAGTGGCCAGTTGAGTAGTCCAGGATTCGTCATCATGATGATGATGGGCACGAACGGGCCGAGTGCCCGCGCGACGTCCAAGTCGCAACCGATCTCAAGATTGACAGCGATGTTGACGACTCAGGTGGGGCGTCCTGTGCTGGACAAGACTGGACTCACGGGCAAGTACGACTTTACTCTTGAATTCACGCCTGACTTGCATGTACTGCAACTGCCGCCTCCGCCACCGGGGCTGGATGGCGCGGGGCCAGCACCGGCGCCTCTCATCGAAAGAGCGGGTGATCCAGGGCCGGATCTTCCGGCTGCGCTTCAGAAGCAGCTCGGCTTGAGGCTTGTGGCGAGCAAGGCGAAACTCGATGTCGTGGTGATCGACAAGATTGAGAGAGTCCCGACAGAGAATTGACATGGAGCGAACTGTCGAGTTGTTTAGGGCTTTGCGGGCAGCGGCTGCCAGAGCTCAATCTTGTTCCCGTCGAGGTCATAGATCCAGGCAAAGCGACCGTAGGATTCATTCATTCGTTTGGGGTCAATCTTTACCCCCTCTTGTTTTAAGCGGTCGAGCACAGCATCCAGATCGTCCACGATGTAGTTGATCATGAACGGTTGCGTGGCTGGGATATAGGTAGTGGAGGCGGGAAAAATAGTCCAGACCGTGGCGTGTTCCTTTTGCGGATCATCGCGCTCGCGCCACGGAAGCATCACGCCTCCGCCCTTGTCGGCGAGTCCAAGATGCGTCGAATACCATTCGCGCATCTGATCACGATTGGCGGATTTGAAGAAGACACCGCCGATTCCAAGGATGCGCCCGCGCTGCTCCGTTTTGACTGGCGGCTTCGACGTTTCAGGTTGCGGAGATTGCACTTCCTGTCCTCCTTTTAAGCAGGCCGAGACGAGCAAGAGGGAGCCTAGCGCAATTGTGATCGAGGGTATTCGTTGCATGGTTATTTTTCGACCAACTCTTTTAGTTTTTTCAGGAAGTCCGCCCAGCCGGATTTCGTGTCGGCGAACTCGTCGTCCCAGGCCGCTTCGGCGCCGAAGCCGGACTGAACCAGACGGAGGCGCGTGATTCCTCCATCCAGCGCTTCGATGTAGTAATCGACACACATTTCTTGGACAACGCCGGTGTCGACCGGGCCTTTGTGGCCGTAGGTTTTGGAACGCTCGCTGCAAGTGCCGAAATGCTTGCCGGGTTCCCAGGCGGTGATGGTGGTGGTAGCGCCCATTCCCCCCCAGGCGAAGTAATATTCTCCGCCGACGCGCGGGTCGACTCGGGCTTCATCGCAGAACCATTTCACAATCTGTTCGGGGTCGGTGATGCCCCGGAAGACTTCTTCGGGGGTTGCTTTTAGATCGATGACGGTCTCGTGGGATCTGCTCATAGTTCACTCCAGACTTGTGGATGTCACTCCAGATTTGCGGACTCGGTGGCGGATTCTTCCAGCCTGATTGCGGGGTAAACAGCGGAGAGCAGGCGGAAACGCCGCCCTCCTTCGGCTCGCTCGTTATGATATTTCGCCGCGAGGTGCGCAATGGAGGCGGTCATCTCTTCGGCGAAGGCGGCGCGGGATTCAGCGCTGGCGAAGCGGATCTCGGTTTCGAGCGTTAGCGTGGCGACGCGTTTCCCGGCACGGCGGGCGCGGATGCAGAGAGAGGCCAGCGCGCGAATCATGCGCGCGGCAGTAGAAGCGAGATAAGCGGCGGAGAAACGGTCTGCAGTGAGGCGATCCGCTTTGCTGCGATCGGGGGGCTGGGGAGCGATCAGGAATTCGCGGGCCGCGGCGCGCACCACGCGTTCCATGCAATTGCCTTTGCGGCGTTCCTCCACCAATTCCAGGAAGCCTTCGCGCTCCAGTTCGCGCAGATGGTAATTCAGTTTCTGCCGAGGCACGCCCAGGCGGCGGGCGAGTCCGGCGGCGGAATCGGGTTCGGTTAATTGTTCGAGGAGACGAAGCCGGCCGGGCTGGAGCAAGACGCCCGCTTTTTCGGGGCTCTGTACGATTTGCAACGTCGCCGGCATGGATCGATTTAAACACCGGAGCAGTTTGTTGTCAAGACAAAAGTTTTTGTCGGAGGGGCCGAAGACCACGTTAGTTTTCAAGAAAAGCTGAGACGACTCTCGGCTCTGCAGGCCGGGCGGCCCGCGCCACGTTAGTTTTCGGACGGCTTTTCGACGTGATCGACGACGATGACGCCGACGGGGGCTTTGGTCGCCTCCATCTTCAAACCCAGTTGCTGCTGAAGAGCTGTAAACAGATCCGGCGGCGCGTCGGCGGTTTCTCCCACGGGCGGGAACTGGCCCTTGAGGCCGGGAAACTGCGAGTCGTCCGCTGTCCATTTCAATTGAAAATCGTAGCGTCCTGTGAGTCCGGTTTGATCCAGCACCGGCCGATCGAGGACGACGCTCTGCATCAAGCTCGCGAAATCGCCGATGTTCGCGTTGTTGGCGAGCATCCGTCCCAGGCCCTGAAAGCCCAGTCCCGGCAGGCCGTTCGGATCGCCGGCGCTGGGAGTGAGTTTCGCTCCCGTTTTGGCAACCACGATCGAAAACACGGAAAGCTCTTTCTTATCGCGATGGAAGGTCAGCTTGAAACGATCCGCCAGCAGCTTCTGAACCATGACCTCAATCTGTTTGCGATTGGGCGTGCCCGCGGGCTCGGGCGTTGCCTGGATATCGAACATTTCCGATTCAAGCCAAGCCGGTGCGCCCACGATCTGCCGCGGATGAATTCCGTAGGCGAAGACGATCAAGTCAGCGGCGGAATAATTGATCGTGATGAAGGTGCGGGGGTCGCGCATGACCAGGCCCTTGCCCGGGGCGCCCGGCTTGCTCGGCTTGATGGTGGCGACTTCAAACGATGGATTCGCGTCCTTCGGCATCGACTTGGGTGGTGGCGGAGGCTTGGGGATTTCCCACGCTGTCGCGTCGGTGACGTGTTTCAGGTTGAGCGGGATTCCACCGGGCCCTTGGGACCATGTTCCCGTGAGATTTACACCATCCGAATCCAACTTGCCTTCGTAGTTGGCTCCCGCAGCGGGGACCGAAAACTTCACGGTCGTACCTTGAAGGGTAATGGCGCCCATCGGGATCGACTGCCCCCCTTGATCGATGCTGTAGAACACACCTTTGAGGGTGGTGCCGTCTTTGTTGATCTTGATCACGGTGCGGAGTTCCCGGTTGGCCTGCGGGATCGACAGAGTGCCTTGCCAGGTGCCGGTGATATCGGGCGCTGACTGCGCAGAGAGCACGCTTCCTGTTAAGACAAGGAACGCGGTCGCGTTCGGAATGAGATTTTTCATTGGGGACCTCCTACGATTATTGCGCCTGTCGGGCGGTTGATCTTTTGTATAGTGTATATCTACACTATACACTTTGGCCCTGTCAAGAACTTTGTTTTGGGACTTCGTGATTGCTGGAGACCTGCCGCGGAGATCCGACCTTGTGGTTATCAATCCTTCTGGACGAAGCCCTGCTGGGATTTGTTCCTTGCACGGATCAACTCGGACAGCTTGTATGCTGTCCCAGCGATCTTGTTAGTGATGCAGTCAAACACCACCCGTAAGGGTAGGGGCTCAGGGACATTATCGTCGTCAAGCCCCACTCGTCAGAGCGCGGGATAGTGACCATGATGCCCCCACCCTTACGGGTGGTGTTTGACTGCATCACGGACAGCATCGCTGGTGTCGTTAGCCTGCGGAAGCGCGCTCTCTAACGGTCGCGCCTCAGACTGACGCCCGTCAACGCTCGCGCTTCGAGGGCAAGTGAGCGCGGAACGGTCGGGAATCCCTCCAGGAAATCTTCCAAACGTATCGCCGCCTTCGAGATAATCGAACAGAGTCGCTACCGGTACTCGAGTGCCCCGGAATACTGGCACTCCGTGCATCGTTTCGGGGTCCCTGGTGATCGCGTCCGCCACGAGCCTATTGTCCCTCAGATGACAGGCAACTTTGCTTCACCCGGCGATTTTTCCGGGCTGGTGTAGAATTATCAGGTGCAGCCCGACACCGCTCTCAAATTAGCCACCTCGCAACTGAACCGGGTCCGCGAGGAAATCGGCAAAATCATCGTCGGCCAGCAGGATGTGGTCGACGGCGTACTCATCTGTTTACTCGCCGGTGGACATGTTCTGCTGGAAGGCGTTCCCGGACTTGGAAAGACCACCCTCCTGCGAACTTTGGCTCGTGTGATGCATCTTAAGTATTCACGTATCCAGTTCACGCCGGATCTGATGCCGGCCGATATCGTCGGCAGCATGATCATGGAGACGGAAGGCGGCTCGCGAGGCTTGAAGTTCTCGCCGGGGCCGATTTTCGCGAACCTGGTGCTGGCGGACGAAATCAATCGTGCGACTCCGAAGACGCAATCGGCGCTGCTCGAAGCGATGCAGGAACGCACGGTCACTAGCGGCGTTATCACGCATGAACTGGAAGCGCCGTTTCTGGTGATGGCGACGCAGAATCCGATCGAAATGGAAGGCACGTATCCGCTGCCCGAAGCGCAGCTCGATCGATTCCTGATGAAGATTCTGGTGAAGTATCCATCGCGCAGCGACCTGAGCACCATCGTCGAGCGAACTATTCAACGCGACGAAACGACGGTCGGCGCGATTCTCGATCGCGAAGAAATTCTCGGTCTGCGCGACGTCTGTCATCAGGTTTTGGTGGCGCCGCACGTTCAGGAATACGCGATCGACATGGTGATGGCGACGCAGCCTGGCATGGCGCAATCGCACGAGCTGACGAACAAGTTCATTCGCTATGGCAGTTCACCGCGCGGCGCGCAGGCGCTGGTGGAATGCGGTCGCGTGCTGGCGCTGATGAAGGGCCGGCTGCACCTTTCGACGGAAGACGTGGAGGTGGTGGCGCCGGCGGTGTTGCGGCATCGCGTCATTTTGAATTTCGACGCGCACGCCGAAGGTCAGACTCCGGAGACGATCCTGCCCAAGATTATTTCGAGCGTCGGGGCGGCAGCGGTTCACTAAAGTGTCGCAGCGTTTGATTGAAACGGCACTGCTCGAAAAGCTCGAGCGGCTGACGATCCAATGGCGGAAATCCCTGCCTGGGCTGGTCGGCGGGCACAACACGTCGCGCTTCGCCGGGCCGGGGCAGGAATTCCTGGACCATCGCAACTTCCATCATGGCGACGATGTTCGCGCCGTGAATTGGCGCGTGTTCCTGCGGCTGGACAAGCTGTTCCTGAAGATGTTCCAGTTGGAGCCTCGCATTCCAGTGCGGCTATTGCTGGATTGCAGCAAGTCCATGCTTACAGGCGCTGAGGAAGGGCGTCCGACGAAGTTCGACTATGCGCGCAAGCTTGCGGGCGCGCTGTGTTATGTCGGCCTGGTTCGGCTCGATTCGATCTGCCTGCAGCCATTTTCGGATAAGCTGAGCGACTCCTATATTGCGAGCGGCGGCCGTCATCGATTTCAAGGTGCGGCGAATTTTCTCTCCGGTCTGAAGGCTGGCGGGACCACGAATTTCATGCAGGTGGCGCGGCGCTTCGTGTCGGATTATCCCCAGCGCGGACTGGTGATCGTGATTTCGGATTTTCTAGACGACGGCGACTGCGAAAAGCCGCTCCAATTTCTATCTGATTTCGGCCACGAGTTGATTTTGGTGCAGCTGTGGGCTCCGGAAGATCGCGAGCCGCCCTGGGAAGGCGAATTGGAGCTGGAAGACGCGGAAACCGGCCAGAATGTTGAATTGGCGTTCGATTCGGGGGCTCGCGAAATGTACACGGCGGCCTTCGACGAGTACGCCCAGGCCCTGCGCCGTGTCGCGCTTCGCAATAATGGTCGTTACGTCGGCCTACCCACCAACGTCCCAGTAGATGAAGCGATTTTTGGAAGTCTGATGCGAAGCGGGGCGGTTGAGTAAATGCAACGCGGAGTAGCGCACATGACCCGGACCCTTTTATACGGCGCGTTCATCGTCGTGGCTTCGGCCACGATCGTGGCCGCTCAAACGGCGGTTACGCGGACGGACGACGACAGCGTGCGTCCACCCGTTTCGAAGACGGATCTTCAGATTCTTGCGCGGGCGGCGCAGATTCTGGATTCTCCGGCCAAGTGGAATCGAAATGACAATCGTGAATGCCCCAAGAAAGCGAAGACGTTCAGCCTGTATTGCGCGCTCGAAAAAGCGACGCTGGATGTGACCGGGAGTTTCGAACATCGCGGCGCGGCGATGCAGGAGACTCGATTCGCGATCGATGAGATCGCCAAGGATCGCGGCTACGAACATCGGTTGATGTTCTACAACAACGATCCGACCACCAAGCTCGAAGACATCAGGAAGATCATCCAACGGGCGAGCGAGCGCGTGGAAGCCCGGTTGAAGGCCGAGGGTTCGGCCACGTCCGCGGCTGCGCCCAAGAAGGAAAGGCAGTAACAAATTGTCGTTCCTGAATCTTGGACTCGGCGAATTGATCGGACTGCTGGGAGCGATCTCGGCTGGCGTCGTCGCGCTGTATTTGCTGGATCGGTCCAAACGCCGCCAATTAGTCGCGACGCTGCGCTTCTGGACCGCTGCCGACGTTCGCACTCAATTGAAACATCGCCGCCGGATTCAACAACCGTGGAGCTTGATTCTTCAGCTTGTCAGCATGGCGTTACTTCTGCTGGCGCTTGCTGGATTGCGATGGGGCGGAGGCGAGAACGCAGGGCGCGATCACGTGGTGATTCTCGACACATCGGCGTGGATGGGCGCGCGGGCCCGGCTGGGAAATCAGCAGGGAACGTTGATGGACGAAGCTCGCACTTCGGCGAGAGCATACATCAAGGCGCTGCCATCGAACGATCGTGTGATGCTGGTACGCGCGGATGCACTCGCGACTCCCGCGACGGCGTTCGAATTGAACCGCAAGAATCTCGACGACGCGATCCGGCAATCGCAAGCCGGTGCGTCGGCGTTGAATCTGGAACAGGCGTTTCAATTCGCCAGCCGCGCGCAGAAGCTGCAATCGCAGAGCAGCGGCGAAATCGTATTCATTGGCGCTGGCAGAGTCGCGGAGACGGAAGCGGGATTCAGCACGGTCCCTTCGAACGCTCGTGTGCTGCCGGTGGCGGCGTCGGCGGAGAACGTCGGGATTCGCAAAATCGGATTGCGGCGCGCGCCCGCATCGCCCGATTCGTGGGACATTTTCGTCGCGGTGAAGAATTATGGCACGCGGCCGCGCGATCTGGATCTGGCGATTCAGTTCGGTGGCGCGCCGGCGGGCTCGAAACATTTGACGATCAAGCCGGGCGCGGAAGAGCAGGTGACGTTCGGCTATAAGACCAAGGTGGCGGGATACCTGGAAGCGCGAATCCTGCATGCGAACGGGGCGCGCGACGTGTTTCCGCAGGACGATCGCGCGGTGATTGAATTGCCCGCGCAGAAACCGCTGCGTGTGCTCGTCTACACCGACGAGCCTGAGTTGCTGAAGCCGCTGTTCGCTTCGAATCCGCAGGTGGAGGCTGTGTTCGAGTCGACCGCGAAGTACGACGCGCAGGCGAAGGCCAATGTGGTGGTGCTGGATCGCTTCGCTCCGCCGGTTCGTCCTTCGCTCGATTCTGTGTGGTTGGAACCGCCGGCATCTGGGTCGCCGATTCCGGTGCGAGGCGGGCCTGCTCCCGCTCGGTTGGAGCGTTGGCATGCGGAAACCGCGCTCGGCGCAGGCCTGCATACAAAGGATGTGCAGATCGAATCGGCGGAGGAATTTACGCCGGCCGCGGGCGATATGGTTGTGGCCGATGCGAAGGAAGGCGCGCTGATCGTCGCGCGAAGAGGTTCGCAAAATTCGCCGAAGCTGGTTGCGATCGGATTCGAGCCGTTGAAAACATCGATGAGATATGAGCTGGCGACGCCGCTGCTGATCGCGAACATTCTTGCGCTGGATGGCTCCCGAGACTTTTCGGCGATGGGAAGTGCAGGGCGGGACGGTCGGGACGGTGAATGTCGCGATCGATAAGAACACCGATCCCTCCAGCATCAAAGTGATCACGGAGGATCAGCGGACGCTGCCGTTCACGATCGAAGGCAACGCTTTGCGATTCTTCGCGGGAGCGCCGGGTACGGTTCGCGTGCTGAACGACGAACGTGAGACGGTGTATTCGCTGACGCTGCCGGATGTCGCCGATAGCATTTGGAAACCTCCATCGGGTGTGAAGCGTGGAATTCCACGACGTCTTTTGTCGAGGCGTCGGTCACGGATTTGTGGCCGTGGCTTGCGCTGCTGGGCGGGTTGGGATTGCTGATTGATTGGCTGATGTTCGGCCGCAGTCGGGCGTTGCGATTGCGCGCGTCGGGGATGACGGCGAGTTCCATGCTGCGCAAGTCGATTTGGAGAAAAGCGTCATGATGCCTCGTCACACATGCACTCCTGGGTGCCGTGTCGACACCATTCGCGTGGCGAAGGAAAAGCTTGTGTCGACACGAGTGTCGACACGGCACGCAGGAGTGCGTGCGCCACATTCACAAGGGGACCGCCCATGACGTTCGATCGCGCATGGGTTCTGGCGATCGCGTGGCTGCCGCTCGCATGGATGGCCTACGAATGGGGCCGCACCGCTCGACGAAGCGCGCTGGTATTGAAAGTGCTCTCCTTCGTCGCGATTCTGCTCGCGCTGGCTGAGCCGCGGCTCAACGTCAATGAAACCAAAGTCGCGGTAGCGGTGCTGGTCGACACTTCGGCCAGCGTTTCCGACGCCGACCTGCAACGCGCCTCGCAAATCGCCTCGACGATCAACAACAATCGCGGTCGGCACTGGATGCGCGTGATCCCGTTCGCGCGCGCGACCCGAGCGCTCGACCACGGCGACGATCAAAAGGGTTGGAAGCTGCAGCCGACCTCCGGCGAGGCGGGCCGCGCCACGGATCTCGAAGCGGCCATTCGTGAAGCGGTCGCATCGCTGCCGGCCGGCATGGTCCCGCGCGTCGCGCTGATTTCGGACGGCAAGCAGAACAAGGGCAGCGTCGCGCGAGCCGCGTGGCAAGCGCAGCAACTTGGGAATTCCCATCGATACGTTCGCGCTGAAGGGACGCGCGCAGCCGTCGCTGCGCCTGGAATCGATCAGTCTGCCGACCATCGCGTTCACCGGCGAACAGTTTCCGATCGACGTGGTGGTGTCGACGCCCAAAGCGGGACCCGCCGAAGTCGAACTGACGGCGGAAGGCCGCACGCTGGGCAAGACTGAGGTCGCGCTGGCGGCGGGCGAGAATCCGATTCGATTGCACGCGAGCCTGAATACGCCCGGCGCGCTGGATCTCTCGGTCGCGATTCGCGGCGACAAATCGCAAGGGGCCGGTGAAGTTCGATTCGATCAAGCGGTGATGCTGCGGCGTCCCAAAGTTTTGTACGTGACGGCCGATTCCGCGGCAGTGAATGCGCATTTGTCGGCGACGCTGGCGTCCGCGCAATTCGACCTGCAGCGCGTGAGCGAATTCACTGCGACGAATCTTGCCGAATATCAACTGGTGATCTTCGACAACTGGGATCTGGAAGCGATTCCCACGCCGCGCAAAGACGAGCTGGAACGATACGTGAAGCAGGGCGGCGGGCTGCTGGTGATCGGCGGCGAGCGCAACGTGTATCAGGAAGGCAAGAAAACCGAGGACGCGCTGGATCGCACGCTGCCGGCGAAGCTTGCGCCGCCGCGATCGCCGGAAGGCACGGCCGTGGTGCTGATCATCGATAAATCGTCGTCGATGGAAGGGCGCAAGATGGAGTTGGCTCGGCTGGCGGCGATCGGCGTCGTCGATAATCTGCGGCCCATCGACATGGTCGGCGTGCTGATTTTCGATAACTCGTTTCAGTGGGCCGTGCCGATGCGGCGGGCGGAAGATCGCACGCTGATCAAGCGGCTGATTTCGGGGATCACGCCGGATGGCGGAACGCAGATCGCGCCCGCGCTGAACGAAGCGTTCCGGCGCATTCTGCCGACGCAGGCGACCTACAAACACATCGTGCTGCTGACCGACGGAATTTCCGAAGAAGGCGACAGCCTGGATCTGTCGCGTGAGGCGGTGCTGCGGCGTGTCACCATTTCGACGGTCGGGCTGGGCCAGGACGTGAACCGCGCCTATCTGGAAAAGGTCGCGCAATTCGCGGGCGGCAAGTCGTATTTTCTGAACGAGCCGGCGGGCCTGGAACAGATCCTGTTGCGCGACGTGATGGAGCACACCGGCACCACTGCGGTCGAGAAACCGCTGCCGCCGAAAGTGCTGAAGCAGACCGAAATTCTGGACGGCGTCGCCATGGAAACGGCGCCCGCGCTCAAGGGCTACGTGAAATTTATCGCCAAGCCGACGGCGGAAACGATTCTCGAAATCGATCGCGATCCGCTGCTGACGCGCTGGCAATACGGGCTGGGCCGCTCCGCGGTGTTCGCGTCGGATGCGAAGGCTCGCTGGGCCGCGGACTGGATGACTTGGAAGGGCTACGACAAATTCTGGACGAATCTAACTCGCGACCTGCTGCCGCACGCGCAAGCCGGCGAGGCGAGCGTCGAGTTCGACAGCGCCAACGGCGATCTGGTGGTCGATTATCGATTGGGCCGCGATGTGGAAGAGCCGGCGTCGCCGCCGCAGATTTTCGTGTTCGGACCGGATGGTTTTCAGAAGCCGATCGTGGTGAAGAAAATCGCGGCGGGAACGTTTCGCGGGCGATTGCAGATCGGCGCTCGCGATGGGTTGTTCCGCGTGCGCCCGCTGGTCGATTCGCGAGCGTTTCCGGAAGCCGGGCTTGTATCGTCCGGAAGCGGAGCTGGCGGATTACGGATCGAACGAAGCGCTGCTGAAACAGGTCGCCGAGTTCACCGGCGGCCGGTTCCAGCCGAATCCGAAAGACGTGTTCGAGGCCGGTCGAGCGCGAGCATCGCGTCGACGATTCAATTGTGGCCGGGGCTGTTGGCGCTCGCGGATTCTGCTGAATTTGATCGAGCTGGTGATGCGCAAGTGGAAGGGTGTGATGGGGAAGTCGGCGTAGGGAGGGGCCGCCACTTGTGGCGGCGAGCGGTCTTTAAGCCGCCCGTGAGCAACTTCTGTTTTCTGCATCGCTACTTCTTCAATTTGGTGCAGCGGTTTCACAGTCGAAGGTTTCCACATCGGGACTGCAGTTGGTCGGTGGCGTATTTGCAGTCACGTTTCGCTTCGCCGGCATTCGGGCCGGATTCGCGATTCTTTCCCGGCGGCGAGACGAAGGGCGGCGAAGCCTTTGTCGCGATGGATCTGATTCTCGATGAGCGGTCAGCGGGCAGCGCTATCTTTCGATTCAGCGCAGAGGTCGCTGACGTTGTCGTGGCGGCGATTAAGCGGGGCGACGAAGCTAAACGGCATTACGAGCTTCACGCTACGTCGCTGATGTCGAATCATGTGCATATGTTGGCTCGACGCCGCAAGTAAGTCGAGCGCGCTGGCTCTGCTCCGTCGAAGGCGATTCACGGCGTTATGGAAGCGAATAAACTCGATTACGGCGGAGCTGCTCCAAGTTCTGGCAGGTCAGGAAGGAGATTATCGGCCACCTCATCGATTGCGCGGTTGCGTTTCACCAATGACTTCGCGAACACTTTGATAAAGCGTTACATCGAGCCATCGAATTGCCGGCGAGGCGGGGTTAGGGATTTGTCGAGTCGGCTCGCTGGAGTTTGCTGTTTGAGCTTTGGAAGCACTTGTGGGGTTCTGGTTCACATGCTTGCCAGACTCCAGACGAATTTAGCGGAGTCCAATCGCTTCAGCCGCCGCCGTCTAAAGAACGCTCGCAGTGCGCAGCGATCGCCGACCGTGACCTTCATCGCGATGTTCCAGCCAATCGCCTTACGAACGCCACGTCGCCTTCAAGAAAATCGTACGCCGTCAGGTTTTCGCGCGGTGCCCATAGGATCTGCTCGAATTCCGTATTGACCGGTTCGCCGGCAAATTCCGTCACGCGGAAAAAGTTGAGCCGGATCAGCGGACCTTTGGGATATCATGACGTCGTGCTTGCCAATTTGCGCGCCGATCGCCGCGTCGATCTTGAGTTCCTCGCGCAGCTCTCGCGCGAGAGCCTCGACGAGTTGCTCGCCGGGCTCGACCTTTCCGCCTGGGAACTCCCATTTGAGCGCATGACGGCTGCCGCGTTTCCGCTGGCAGATCAGCACGCTTCCGTTTCTCTCGATCACCGCGGCGACGACTTCCACTCAGGGATAATTGAAGCACGAAATGCATAGTGAACGTCTGCTCGAACATTTTCGCAACCCTCGAAACGCGGGCGAACTTCCGTCGCCTGCGCTACGAGCGGACGTCTCGAATCCCGCTTGCGGCGACATCCTTCGCCTGACCGCCCGCTTCGAAAACGATTGCGTCGCGGAAGCACGATTTCAGGTGCGCGGTTGCACAGCATCCATTGCCGCGGCATCAGCTCTTACCGAATGGATGACCGGAAAATCGCGGGCGGAGGTTCGCGCGACTCACGGCCGCCGTAATCGAACAAGCCGTC
Source organism: Terriglobia bacterium (assembly GCA_963732025.1). Lineage (GTDB taxonomy): Bacteria > Acidobacteriota > Terriglobia > Bryobacterales > Bryobacteraceae > Palsa-187. Next base: position 123,578 of record CAVSXU010000009.1, on the reverse strand, counting down.
GGTGGACTGGAGCCGGCATCGAAGCACGCGGCGGTCCTGTGCGTGGACGGCGTCAAACGCTTGCTTGGTTGACCCTGTATGCTGGTTTTCAAATGACCCCCTTCGATTTTCGGCCTCGCACGCGCGTGTTGTTCGGAGCCGGCGAATTTGCGCGGCTTGGCGAAGTGGCGCGCGAGCTCGGTGGCACGCGCTGCCTGGTGGTCGCCGATCAGGGCATGGTCGACCGCGGCTACGTTCAGGAAGCGACGCGCGCGCTTGCGGGCGCGCCGCATGGAAGTTTTCGCGTTTCACGATTTCACGCCCGGTCCCACCACGGCCATGGTGGATGCGGGCGCGGCCTACGCGGCGCCGCTGAATATCGATCTGATCGTCGGCGTGGGCGGCGGCAGCTCGCTCGATTGCGCCAAGGCGATCAACTTCGTGCTGACCAACGGCGGCTCGATTCGCGATTATTGGGGTTACGGGAAAGCGTCGCGCGCGATGCTGCCGATGATCGCGGTGCCGACCACGGCGGGCACGGGCAGCGAGGCGCAGACTTATGCCGTGGTCACCGATCCTGAGACGCACGCCAAGATGATCTGCGGCGATACGAAGGCTGCTTTTCGCGCGGCGATTCTGGATCCGAAGCTGACCGTTTCCATGTCGCGCGGTCTGACTGCGTCAACGGGTTACGATGCGATTTCGCACGCGGTGGAAACGCTGGTGAGCACGCGGCGCAATGCGCTTTCCGATTGTTTTTCGCGATCCGCTTGGCGCATGCTGAACGCCAGCTACGAACGCGTGCTCAAAGAGCCGGACGATCTGGACGCGCGCGGCGCGATGCTGCTGGGGGCGTATTTCGGCGGCATGGCGATGGAGAATTCGATGCTGGGCGCCGCGCACGCCTGCGCCACTCCGCTGACCACGCAATGTGGAATTGGCGCATGGGCATGGCGCTGGGCTGTCTGCTGGCGCATGTCGTCGATGGAACGGCGACGCCGCCTGGCGATATTACGACGAACTGAACGCGGGCGATCTCGCGGGCCGTTTGCGCGATCTGGCGCAAGCGGGCGATTTGCCGATGTCGCTGCAGGACGCGGGAGTTCCCGAGTCCGCGTTGCCTCGGCTCGCCGAGGAAGCGGGCTCGCAATGGACGGGGAAATTCAACCCGCGCGCCTTCGATGCGGCGGCGCGCTCGAGATCTATCAAAATGCCTACTAAGTTTTCGGCCACGAATGAACACGGCTAAACACGAATGAAGAACAGCAAGCTAATTCGTGTTCATTTGTGTGCATTCGTGGCTCAAGCTCTGTTCTGCGGCATCCTGTTTGCTGACGAATGGCCGCAATTTCGCGGTAACCCGAGCCTCACCGGCGTCAGCACCTCGCCTGTTCCGAAAACGCTGAAGCTGCTGTGGACCTTCGATGCCGGCGATTCCGATCGAGTCCTCGGCCGCGATTTCCGAAGGCGTCGTCTATGTCGGATCGCAGACCGCCGACCTGATCGCCGTGAATCTCTCCGACGGCGAGCTGCGCTGGAAATATAAAGTGAAGGATGGGATCGGCGAATCGTCACCGGCGATTCACGGCGGCATCGTCGTGATCGGCGATCTGTCCGGCACCGTCCACGCCGTGAACGCGAAAGACGGCAAGGGCCTTTGGACGTTCGCCGCCTCGGGCGAAGTGAAAGCGTCGCCCGTGATCATCGACGACAAAGTGGTGATCGGATCCTACGACGGCAATCTCTATTGCCTTTCGCTCAAAGATGGCAAGCTCGTATGGAAGTTCACGACCAACGGTCCCGTGCACGCGACGGCGAGCGTCGCCAACGGCCTTGCCTACATTTCAGGATGCGACGGCGTGCTGCGCGGCATTCGTATAGCCGACGGCGTGGAAATGGTCTCGATCAAAACCGGCGCGTACACCGGAGCTTCGCCCGCTATGACCGCAACCGGATTCGCCTACTTCGGCACGTTCGATAACGACGTGCTCGCGTTCAATCTGAAAACGAAAAAGCCGGTGTGGCGTTACGAGAATCCGCAGCGGCAGTTCCCGTTCTATTCGTCGGCGGCGCTGATCGGCGACAAAGTGATCCTGGGCGGACGCGATAAATCGGTGCATTGTCTGAATGCGCAAACCGGAAAACAAATCTGGGAGTTCGTCACGAAATCGCGCGTGGAATCCTCACCGGCAGTGGTGGGCGATCGCGTGTATGTCGGATCGAACGACGGGAAGTTCTACGTGCTGGATGTCGCGACCGGGAACAAACTGTGGGAATTCGTGGCCGGCGCGCCGCTGTCGGCATCGCCCGCGATTGCCGACGGCCGGATCGTCATCGGCTCGCAGGACGGCAAACTCTACTGTTTCGGAGCGTGAACGTCAGACCCGTCTACGCCGAATCTCTCCACGGTTCGCCGCTCGTCCAGCAGCCGCTCCACTGAATCGCCAATCTCCACGATCGCGCCATCGAACGCCGCCTGATTCGCCCGCGACGGCTGGCGAAACCCGCTCACCTTTCTCACGAACTGCAACGCGGCGGCCGAGATCTCTTCACGCGTCGCGACCTGTTCCGGCCGCCGGAGTACTTTGATGCTTCGGCACATACCTGCCATCATAATGTTTGAACGCCCACTGATCGGCGCGCGTCGTAATAGAGATGCCTTTGTACGAACGTTACGAGCTGCTTGAGCTTCGCCGCGACGACGGCATTCAGACCTTCCACGCCCGCGAAACCGCCACCGCCCGTCCGGTTCAGATTCACCTGTTCCCGGCTGGCGATTCGCCGGAAAATAGCGCTCTGCTCTCGCGGCTCGATCATTTGCCGGAGGCCGAGTGGCGCCGCGTCATCGAGCGCGGCGATTACCAGGGCAGGCCCTACGTAGTGACGGACCGCCTCGCCGGCTACCCCGGATTTCGCGAATGGCTGACGCTGAAATCCAATCCCGCCAGTAGAAACACGGCGCTGGACGACCAATTTCACCAGCTCTTCGATCCGAATGCCGTGACCGCCGCGTTGACGGTGAGTCCATCGGCCTCGCCACTGTCTCGGATTTCGTCGACGAAAGCGCCGCTCGCTGGACCGGCCTTTTCACCAACTCCAGCCGCAGCGCCACAAGCGGATTCGGAAAATTTGTCCGCGACCGGCGACGCTCTCCCCCTCACACCGAGCCGGAAACTGGCGAAGTCACTGCTCGGGATTATGCTTGGAATTGTCGCTGCTATCGTTCTGTTGGCGCTCATTGTCGCCGGAATTGCGTTCCGGCCCAGGTGACCGCTGAGCCGGGTCCGGCCAGTCCGGTGGCGTACTAAGTGTGGCCTTAAGATTGCTAACCGAGTAGAGTGAAGGGTACCTTCGCGCACCCAAGATGTACCGGAACTCAACAGAACCACAAGGGTTTGTACTACGTAATAGAGCAGGGTGAAAGGAGGCGGCTCCGAAAGTCGCTGAAGTAACGTTAACACCGTTACGGCATTTCACCAAGGTAAGCCGCTATACTGTAAATTCGCGCATGCGATTCTCGGTTGACGCACACGCCATCGGCTGTCATCTGACTGGAAATGAAGTTTATATCCGCAACCTTCTGCACCAGTTTGCGCGGCTGGACGACGAAAACGACTTCGTAGCGTACCTCTCGAAGCCGTCCGCCGAACTGGATATGCCGGACCGCATTCAGAGCGCCGTCACGTTTCCGCGAATCCATTTCGAACGGCTGGGATTACGACCTGCCGCGGCGCGTTCGCGAGGATCGCCCGGACCTGCTGCACGTGCAGTACACCGGTCCCGATTTCCTGTCCGGTGCCGCTGGTGGTCAGCGTTCACGATGTCAGTTATCTGGAGCACCCGCAATACTTCACGCGATTCCGCGCCGCGCAGTTGAAGCTGACGGTGAAGCGCACCGTGCAGGCGGCGGCGCGCGTGCTGACTCCCAGCGAATTTTCGCGCGATGCGATTCTGCGCCATTACGCGATTGATGAGCGCAAAGTGGTCGTGGTTCCCAACGCGGCATCGTCCGTGTTCCGCCCCGTCGAGCGCCAGGTGGCGGCGGCCGCCGTGGAGCGCAAATATCGGAATTCACGGACCGTTCGTGCTGATGGTCGGCGATCTGCAGCCGCGCAAGAATCATCTCGGCTTGCTGCGCGCGTTCGAAGATGTGATGCGCGCGCATCCGCAATTGCCGCATCGGCTGGTATTTGTCGGCAAGGAAACCTGGTATTCGAAGGAATTGCATCGCGCTGTGACAGCGAGCAGCAGTGGCCGATCGCGTCACATTTCACCGGTTTCGTCGAGGACGCCGACCTGGTGCACTTCTACGGCGCTTGCGACCTGTTCGTGTTTCCGTCGTTCTACGAAGGCTTCGGGCTGCCGATTCTGGAAGGCATGGCCTGCGGGCGCGCCGTGACCTGTTCCAATGTCACCGCGATGCCGGAAGTGGCCGACGGCGCCGCCATCCTTTTCGATCCGAATTCGTCTACCGAGATGGCGCGCGCCATGAGCGATGTTCTGCTCGATTCGGAATTGCGCATGCGGTTGGAACGGCTGGGGACGCAGCGCGCCGCGCAGTTCAGTTGGGAACAGGCCGCCCGCCGCACGCTGGATGTTTACCACGAAGTGGCCGGCGCGCACCGTCAGTACTCATAGAGTGCAAGCGATGAAGGCTCGCGTTTCCTGATGAAGTTTTCCATCGTCGTACTGTGTTCGCGATCGCCTGCCGCTTCGGTGTCGCCGAATCGCTCCACTACAGCATCAACTGGCCGAGTGGACTGAGCCTTGGCGAAGCAACCATTGGCTCGGAGCATTCGCAGCCTGAAAAGGGCCCCGAGACCTGGCGCTCCAGCTCGACATCGATGCCAGCGTCCCCGGCTTTGCGATTCGCGACCACTACAGTTCCAGCGCCGCGGCCGGCCTGTGCAGCGTCCAGCTCGACAAAAGTTTCACCCACGGCAAGAAAAAGAGCGAAGAAAAGATCACTTTCGATCAGCAGAAAAATACCATCACGCGCGAAACGTCCAGCGGCGGCGGAAAAGCCGACATCTCGGTTTCCTGCCTGTGCGCGCGATGCGCTGACCTTTCTGCAATTCGTGCGCAAGGAACTGGCGCAGGGCCGGCTGGCGGCGGATCAAAAGGTCGTCTTTGGGGCGCTGTATCAGGTGCGCATCGATTACAAGGGCGCGCAGACCATCAAGGTGGGCGAAAGAATCCATGGACGACCGATCGCACAATCGTGTCGATCAAAAGGCCCTGCCACGCGATTTGACCGTCGAGATTTTCTTCGCACGCGACGCCGCGCGGACGCCGGTGCTGGCGAGAATCCCGCTGCCGCTCGGCACGTTTACCGTGGAATTACAGCCATGAAGAGACGTGGGGCAGGCGTTTCCGCCTGCCATTTCTTCTCTAGTTGTGGGGCAAGCGGCCCGCTACCCTCTTAATGATGAGGATCGCGTTCTTCTCCCCTCTGCCGCCCACCAAAAGCGGCATCGCCGATTATTCCGCAGTCGCTGCTCGAACATCTCCGCAAGATCGTCGAAGTCGAGACGTTCACCGAAAGCCCCGCGCAACTTCGATCCCTCGCGCTACGACATCGCGGTCTATCAGCTCGGCAACAATCCGCATCACACTTTCGTGTATGAAATGGCGATGAAGCATCCCGGCGTCGTGGTGATGCACGAAGCGAATCTGCATCACCTGATCGCCGATCTGACCATCCGCCGCGGCGATTGGGACGCCTACCTGCGCGAGGTCGAATCCAACGCCGGACGCCGAAGCGCTCGCCTACGCGCAGCGCCACGTGCGGACGCTCGAACGCGGGCCGGATTACGACATTCCGATGCTGCGCTCGATTCTTGCAGCGATCGCGCGCGGCGATCGTGCACAGCGCCGCGGTCGAAAGCGAACTTCGCGCGCACGGACTTCACCGGGCCCATCGGCAAGATTCCCCACGGCGCTGGATTGTCGATGGCGATCGCATGAAGTACCGATCGCGCCTGGGCCTGGACGAGCGCGCCCGTCGATCGGCATCTTCGGATTTCTGAAACCCTACAAGCGAATTGCCGAGTCGCTGCGGGCATTTCGCGGCTGATCCGCGTGGCGCCGGATGCGCGCATGATTCTGGTCGGCGAAGCGCATCCGGAATTGCCGCTGGATTCGATGATCGCGTCGCTGGGGCTGTCGGCGCACGTGCGGCACATCGGATTCGCGCCCATCGAAGACTTCAACGGATATCTGAGCGCGTGCGATATCGTGCTCAACCTGCGCTATCCCGACTGTCGGCGAAAGCTCCGGCACGCTGCTGCGCGCGCTGGGATGGGAAGCGCCGTGATCGTCTCCGACGTCGGATCCTTTCGCGAATATCCTGACGAGATCTGCCTGAAAGCTCCGGTGGATGCGACCGAAGAAGATCACCTGTTCGAGTATTTGAACCTGCTGGTATCGCGGCCGGAGCTGGCGCGGGCGATGGGCGCGCGCGCTCGCGAATGGGTGGAGCGCGAATGCAACTGGGAATCGGTCGCGCAGCGTTACGCTGAGTTCCTGGAGGCGGTAGTCGAAGAATCGCGAGTGGCTGGATCCAGCCAAGCACCACCCGTAAGAGTGGGGGTAGACGAGGACGAGCACGGAACTGCACGAGTACCCGAGACCGCCGGTGGCGGTCGGTGGCGATTACATCGCATCGTGGGCCCCCGCCGAAGACGGGTCGCGCGATTACGTCGAAACCCATCGTGACGCGGCTCGAGAAAACGCTCGCGATCACGCCGCCCGGCGGCCCCGACGATCGCGTTCTCGAAATGGGCGCGTATCTGCAAATCACGCCGGCGCTCAAAACCCAATCTCGGCTACGGCGAAGTGCGCGGCTGCTATTTCGGGCCGCTGGGCGAGACCAACCATCGCTCGGTGACTTCGGACGGCGGCGAGACCTTCGATTGCGACATCGATCTGTTCGATGCGGAGAAAGACGCTTTCCGTACCAAGACGGCTATTTCTCGACGGTTCTGTGCTGCGAATTGCTGGAGCATCTGGCCGGCGATCCGATGCACATGATGATCGAGATCAATCGCATCCTGAAGCCGGGCGGGCATCTGGTGCTGACCACGCCCAATATCGTTTCGCTGCGCGCGGTCGCGGGAATTCTGCAGGGCTTTCATCCGATGCTGTTTCCCGCCTACATCCGCCCGAACGCGAACGGCCGCACGTGGACGCGCGCCACAATCGCGAATACTCGCCGCGCGAGATCGACGCGCTGCTGGAGATTTCCGGTTTCGAAGTGACGCTGCTCGATACCGGTCCGTTTCGCGACGAGCCGAAGCCGGAGCTGCGCTGGGTGGAGCACCTGCTCGGACCGCTACATGCTCTCGACAGAGCATCGCGGCGACGGGATTTACGCGGTTGGCCGCAAAGTCGGCCGGCGAAGGATCGCTATCCTGCGTGGTTGTATAGCTAGGTGAGCCGCATATATGCCGGCATTGCCGCGCAACGTCGACGGGCGCGGCATCCGCGTGCGCTTTCAACTCGATGCGCCGTGCGTCGTCGGCTGGCAGATTTTCGATCCTGTCGACCGGCGCGTTTCTGTTCGAAGGCGAATGGCAGCAGCTTCGCGACACGCAAAGCCGATGTGCGACGTGCGCTTGCCCGCCGAAGACGGTCCGTATCGCGTGCAAATCGCGCCCGTCGAGCATCGCGATCAGTTCATCGTCATCGAAGCGCGTGTGAGCGACGGGCGCCGCGGAAATCTCGCGCGCCGCACGGTCGGCACCGCCGGAGCACTGAAGCGCGCGCGTGCTGATCCGAGCGATCCCCAAAGCGTTCGTCTATCCGCCGCGAGCCTGTGGCGCAATCGCAAACTGATCCGCTCGATGGTGCGCCGCGACATTCTGGCGCGCTATCGCGGCAGCTTCGGCGGCGCGCTGTGGACGTTTCTGAATCCTCTGCTGCTGATGGCGACCTACGCGTTCGTGTTCGGCGTGGTGCTGAAGACGCGCTTCGGCGCCGATACCACCGGCACTGGCTACGTCTTGTATTTCCTGGCGGGGATGCTGCCGTGGCTCGCATTTTCCGAAGCCGTGGGGCGATCGCCGTATGTGATTCTGGAACATCGAAATTTCGTCAAGAAACTGGTGTTTCCGCTGGAGACGCTGCCGGCGAATCTGGTGATCTCGGGAGCTGGTGACGGAAGTTTTCGGGCTGGTGATCTTCATCATCGGATTGCTGGTGATTCGCCACGCCCTGCCCGCGTCGGTTGTGTGGCTGCCGGCGCTGCTGATTCCGCAGCTTCTGCTGACGGCGGGATCTGCTGGTTCCTGGCGGCGCTGGGGATCTTTCGTGCGCGACCTCGGCCAGATCATGGGCTTCGTATCTGACGCTGTGGTTCTTTCTGACGCCGATCTGCTACTCGGAATCGATCTTGCCGGACGGCGCGAAGAAGTTGCTCGTGTGGAACCCCGTGTATCATCTCGTGAGCGGCTACCGCGACGATTTTCCTGGAAGGCCGCGCACCGGATCTCGCAGCATCTCGCGATCTTGTGGTGCGCTTCCGCCGCGATCGCCGTGCTAGGCCACGCCTGGTTTCATCGTCTGCGGCAGAAGTTTCGCGGATGTCATCTAAGGGCAAAAACATTAGCCGCGAATGAACGCGAATGAACGCGCATAATGCCTTCGTCTTGATTTGCGTTTATTTGCGTGCATTCGCGGCTAAAGGCACCGGTGGAATAACTCAAGCACCAACCCCCAGCACCGAAACGCGAGCGCAGGATCGTAGCGAGGCCCCTCGTCCCGCATGAACGCATGCGCGCCATTCACTTCGTGCCACGAAAAGTTCGCGCCCACCTGCTCCAATCGCTCGCGAATCTTCGTGCGCCCTTCGAGAGGAATGTGCGGATCCTGCCGGCCCCAAATGTGCAGCAGCTCGCCTTTGATCTCGCCCGCGCGTTCCAGCGAATCGTCATTCTGCCCCTTGCCCAGGCTCTTTTTGTGAATGTCGGTCACGTAAAAGCAGGCTGATGCGCGAATATCCGGATTCATCGCCGCGCGAAACGCCAGAGCCCCGCCGATGCAAATTCCCATCGCGCCGAGCCGGCCGGTACAAGCGTCGTGAGCCTTCAGGAAATCCAGCGCCGCCCGCGCATCGGCGTCGTACGATCCGAGTTCCTTCGCGATCTTGTCGGCGTTCCCTTTTTCCGCGCCGGCCTCGTCGTACTTCAGCACGGTGCCCGCGGGTTCCAGTTCGTGATAAATCTCCGGGACCGCGACCACGTAGCCGTGGCCGGCAAGCATCGCCGCGGCGCGCCGGATCGGCCCCGTGATTTGGAAAATCTCCGAAAAGAACACCACTCCCGGATATTTTCCAGGCGCGACCGGACGAAAGATCGCCGTGCGCATGGGACCCGTGGGCGTCGTGAGGTCGGCAACTTCGCTGTCATGGATGATCATCTGGACTAATTTTACGAGGTCGCCTGAGAAAGCGCGCGTGCTAAACCACTAAGTAAAGGAATGATGGAAGATCCAGGCGCCGCGATTGAGAAATTTTTGTCGTCCAGCCGGCAACCTGTCCTGATTGAAGCCGGCGAAGACCCGCTGCCGATGTCGCGCGAGAAGCTTGCGATCACCACGCGCGGGAATATCGTGACCATCGAATGCTGGAGCGCGACTCGAAATCTGGTGCGCCGCGTCCGCGCGATCACTGCACAGCGGCGCGGATTATTGGAGCTCGAAATCGAACGCTACGGATCGCGCACCGGCAAGCTGACGCTGATCGATCTTGACGATCCGTCGAATCGCAGCGCCGGGCAGCGCGGCGCGCGGCTGAAGTATCGCGAGCGATTTCGCCATTCTCTCAATCGCCAATTTCCGGGTTGGCGAATCGCCGAGATCAGCGCGGAACCGGACTTGCATCACAGCTTGTCGCCCAGTTTTCCGCGCGCGCTTTTGCGGAAAGGATGCACGGGAATTGCAGCGATTGGTGCAGCGGAAGACTCGCTATCGCCCGAAGGCGTGCTGAGTTTCGGGCTCATCTGGCTCGCGTATTTGCGTCAGCGTGAAACTCGCCTGACGATAGAAACGCTGGCGATTTTCGTGCCGCAGGGCGCCGAATCGACCACCTGCCATCGCGTTCGCTATCTGGATCCGCAAGCCGCGCGCTATCAGGTGTTTGTGCACTCGGAAGGCGGCGACGAGGACCGGCTCGATCCGGGCGATTACACCAATTTCGATACGCGGCTGAACCCGTATCGTCGTCCGCTTGCGGAAAGCCGCGCTGAATTGGTCGCGTGGGTCGAGCGCATTGCTCGCGTTAACGGCGTGCAGAAACGCGAAAACATCGACGGATCGGTGACGCTCGCCGTGCACGGACTGGAGTTCGCGCGCGCGTCGGGCGATGAACTTCTTTTTGGAATCGACGCGAAACATGTGGCTGGGAGCGAGAGGCACGTTGAGGAAATCGTGCAGCTCGCCGAGGGCCTCGCCGCGATGCGTAACCATGCTGCCCATCGAATGAATCCGCTGTATACACGACATCCGGAAGCGTGGCTCGAATCGGCGGTTCGCGAATCGATCGACCGGCTGGATGCGCTGCTGCTCGAAGAACCGATCTACGGTCAGGTTCCGCAATTCGCGGCAGGCGAGCGGAGTGTTATCGATCTTCTTGCGGTGGATCGCGACGGGCGTCTCGCCGTGATTGAGCTCAAAGCGTCGCAGGATATCCAACTGCCCTTGCAGGCGCTGGATTACTGGATGCGTGTGAAATGGCACCTGGATCGCGGCGAGTTCGCGGGGCGCGGATACTTTCCCGGGAATCGAATTGCGGCGCTGATCGCGCCGAAATTAATGCTGGTCGCACCGGCCTTGGACTACCATCCGACCAACGAAACCGTTCTCCGTTTCTTCGCCAAAGAAGTTACAGTTGAAAGACTCGGCGTCGGGATAGAATGGAGGAAGGACTTGCGACTGATGTTTCGCGTCCTCTCTGCATCATGCCCTTCGCCGTACTCAGCCAGGTCAAAAAAGCAGTTTCCCATTTGAATCCCCGTGAGGTAAGAGAAGCAGCCGACCGTCCGGTCAGGATCTCCATCGTCGCGCCATCCGCGGAAGCCTTGGGCCGGATGGAAACATATTTTGCACCTCCGCATCTTTCTTTGGATCGGCGCGCGCAATCCGTTCGGATTCTGGAACGCGACGGCAGCGGATGCGACATCGAGATTTACGACTCCTCCCTGCTGCGCCCGCCGCGAGCGTTCTCCTTCGACCCCGAGGCTCCCGACGATTGCGTGCGCCGTATTCTTCGAGCTCGCGAAGACCTGATTCTGCCGCTGGCTCGCAATCTGTTTCCGTTCCGTAAGCAGGCCGCATTTAAGATCATTCGTTCGTGTGCCAAGGAGAATGCGTTGTTCTGTCTGGCTACGGCCTTGCCCGACGTATTGCCCGGCATCCTCTCGATTCCGTGGGCCGCGGGCGAGTTCGGATCGGACGCGGCGTTCCTGACGATGAATCAGATGCGGATGGCGTTTTTTCTGGCAGCCGCGAGCGACCGACCGGTCGGTTACCGCGAACAGAAGAACGAAATTGCATCCATGGTGGCTGGCGCGTTCGGCTGGCGGGCGCTGGCTCGCGAGCTGATCGGCAAGGTTCCGTTCGGCGGCGGGTTGATTCCCAAAGCTGCGATCGCCTACGCAGGGACGTTCGCGGTGGGCGTTTCGCTGGAAAGGCTGTACCGGCTCGGCTATGGGTTCACGCGCGAGGAGCGCCGTGCGGCGTACGAGGACGCGTATGTGTACGGCCGTCAGATCGCGGGGATGCTGCTCGAAGGATTGCGAAAACCTCGAACCACGTCGAAGCCAGCGGTTTTGCGGCGCGCACAGTAATGTGGGGCCGCCACTCGTGGCGGCGAGTCGCCTTCAGGCGGCTCTACTGGTACGATTTATGCCATTCTTAGGGATGATCCAAACTGTTTACTTGCACTCATGTCCTATGCTGTGGGGTTGATTGCGCTGGTACGAACAGGTTGGGTTCAAGAGCAAGCTCTTAGGATGCAGAGAAGGTATCCGGCTGCGTTCTCCAGTCGATTTGCTGAGAGTAGTTGGCACCCAAAGTTCGTCCGAGTCCTGGGTTTACTTTTGTTACTGTTGGCAGCAATTTTTACGCTAGAAGTTGTTTTTGAGGCTGTTAGTTAGCTCTCAAACTGAACCTCTATTCAACCTGAAGAGACCGGCCTGAAGGCCGGTCGCCGGCAGAAGTGCCGGCCCCACAAGCAGTCAAAATTTTCCCCCCACACCTCTCACTCCTGTAAAATCAAGCTAGGGGGTGAATTGTGCGACGAATCGGCTTGGTCTTTCTACTGGCGGGAATCGCGTCCGCCGACACGCTTACGTTGCGTGACGGACGTTTCATGAGCGGCTCGTACCTGGGCGGCGATGCGCGCAGCGTGCGCTTTGCCGTCGGCGATCGCGTGGATACATTCAAAGTCGAAGACATTGCCGGAATCACATTCGAAGCGCAAGCCCCTGCACCGCCGCCTCCTCCTCCGCCTCCGCGCGAGGAACGCCGCGAAGAGCGCAAGGACGGCGCGGAACTTCCGGCAGGCACGTCGCTGGTGATTCGCATGATCGATAGCGTGGATTCCGAGCGCGACGCCATCGGCAAAACGTTTCGCGCTTCCGTGGACGAACCGGTGGTCGACCGCAACGGAAATCCGCTGATCCCGCGTGGCGCCGACGTCGTCGTCAAGCTGATCGATGATCAGCAGTCCGGCAAAATCCAGGGCCGCACCATACTCACGCTGGATCTTATGTCGGTGACGATCAACGGGCGCATCGTGGATATCAACACGCAGAGCATCACGGAAAAAAGCGCATCGCGCGGCGAACGCAGCACCAAGGTGATCGGCGGCACAGCCGTTCTGGGCGCAATCATCGGTGCGGTGGCAGGCGGCGGCAAAGGAGCGGCGATCGGAGCCGGAGCGGGGGGCGCCGCGGGCACGGCTGCCGAGATCGCGACTAAAGGACAGCGGGTTCGAATTCCATCGGAGACTCGATTGACATTCGCATTGCAACAGCCCGTGCGCTTATGAAGTCTGTTCTGCAAAACGCGACGCCGATAGCTGCGGGGCCGAAGGCCGCGGCGTGAGTCCAACCTCGCTCGATAAGAGCAAAATCAAGATTCTGCTGCTAGAGGGTGTCCACGAGAGTGCGGTGGATGCGTTTCGAGCCGACGGCTACACGGAGATCGATTATCACCCGAAGTCGCTGCCGACCAAGCAGTTGATCGAGGCCGCGCGCGATGCCTACTTCATCGGCATTCGTTCGGCGACCAAGATCAGCGCGGAAGTGATCGCGGAGGCGCACAAGCTGACGGGCATCGGATGTTTCTGCATCGGGACCAACCAGGTGGACCTGGATGCCGCGCAGGATCGTGGCGTCCCGGTATTCAACGCGCCATTCTCGAACACGCGCAGCGTGGCGGAGCTGGTGCTGGCCGAAATCGTGATGCTATTGCGCGGCATTCCGTATCGCAATGCGATGGCGCATCGCGGTAAATGGGTGAAAACGGCGGACGGTTCGCGCGAAGTTCGCGGCAAGTGCCTGGGCATCGTGGGCTACGGGCACATCGGCACGCAGATCGGGCTGCTGGCGGAATCGGTGGGGATGCAAGTCGTGTATTACGACGTGGAGGGCAAGCTCGCGCTGGGCAATGCGCGGCCGGTGGCGACGCTGGACGCGCTGTTCCAGATCGCCGATGTGGTGACGCTGCATGTTCCCGAGACGCCGCAGACCAAGGGCATGATCGGGGCGGCCGAATTCGCGCGCATGAAGGCGAACGCGATGGTGATCAACGCGTCGCGAGGCACCGTCGTCGATCTGGAGGCGCTGTCCGAGTCGCTGCGATCCGGGCACATTGCGGGCGCGGCGATCGATGTTTTTCCGAAGGAGCCGAAGGGCGCCGGCGACGAGTTCACGTCACCGCTGCGCGGCTTCGACAACGTGCTGCTGACGCCGCACATCGGGGGTAGCACGGAAGAAGCGCAGGCCAACATCGGACTGGAAGTGGCCGACAAGCTGATCAAGTACAGCAACAACGGGTCGACCCTCACTGCGGTGAATTTTCCCGAGGTGTCGCTTACCGAACATCCGGGCAAGCACCGGCTGTTGCACATTCATCGCAATCAGCCGGGGTGCTGTCGGCAATCAACGCGATTTTTTCGGACGAGAAAATCAACGTCGTCGGCCAGTATCTGCAAACCAACGCGCGCATCGGGTATGTCGTGATCGATATCGAAACCGGCGAGCGCGCCGCATCGCTGCACATCAAGCATCGGCTGGACGAAGTGCCAGGGACGATTCGTACGCGCATCTTATACTAAGTTCGTGCGTCGCGCGGATTGCAGACCGGGTTGTCGAGACGGTGTCGACATGAGTGTCGACACGGCACGCACGAGTGCGTGCGCCACATCGTACTAGGGCCCATGTTATCGCCACGGCCTTGGTATCGCGAGTTGGAGCGTTACCACTGGCTGGTGCTACTGGTCGCCTCGCTCGGCTGGCTGCTCGACTGTATGGATCAGCAACTCTTCGGACTGGCGCGGCGGCCGGCGATGCTCGAACTGCTGCACGTGCGCGCGAACGATGCGTCGATGGCGGGGCGAGTGGCCGAAGCGGCGGGCTACTCGACCATGATGTTCATGATCGGCTGGGCCATCGGCGGCATCATTTTCGGCATCATGGGCGACCGCATCGGCCGCGTGAAGACGATGATGTGGAGCATCCTGTTCTACTCAATTTTCACCGGATTGAGCGTGCTCTCGGTGGGCGTGTGGGATTTCTCTGCATATCGATTGCTGACGGGATTGGGCGTCGGCGGACAATTCGCGGTCGGCGTCGCGCTGGTCGCAGAGACAATTCCCGCGCACGCGAGGCCGTTCGCACTGGGTGCGCTGCAATCGTGTTCGGCGGCCGGGAACATCGTCGCGGCGTTGATCGGCATCGGCCTGGGGCGGCTGGAGCAAGCCGGCGTGATCGCGAGCTCGTGGCGCCCGATGTTTATCATTGGCGCGCTGCCGGCGCTGTTGGTGGTCGTCGTGATGCGGCGATTGAAGGAGCCTCCGTCGTGGGTGAAGGCGAAGGCGGAGGGCGTCGAAAAGTTGGGGTCGATCACGGAATTATTTTCCACGCCGCGCTGGCGCAGGAACACGCTGGTGGGATTCACACTTGCGTTCGCGGGCGTGGTGGGGCTGTGGGGAATCGGCTATTTCAGCTTCGACCTGGTGAGTTCGGTGCTCGATAAATACTTCCGCGCGCAGGGATTATCGGAAAGCATGATCGCCGGCAAGAAAACGATGTGGACCGGGATCACTTCGCTGGTGCAAAATTCGGGCGCGTTCCTGGGGGTGTATGCGTTCACGTATTTCACGTCGCGCACCAGCCGGCGATTGGCGTTCGCGATTGCCTTCGTGGCGGCGATGCTGGCGACAGCATTTCTTTTCTGGAAGCTGGAGAAGATCAGCGACATCTTCTGGATGCCGCCGTTGATGGGATTCTTCCAGCTCGCATTGTATGCGGGATACGCGATCTACCTGCCGGAATTATTTCCCACGCGGTTGCGGTCGACCGGCACGTCGTTTTGCTACAACGTCGGCCGCGGGATCGCAGCAATCGGTCCGGTGGGTTTGGGGCTGTTGACGAATCGTGTGTACGGCGCGACGGCCCAACCGCTGCGTTATGCGGGAATCACGATGTGCGCGGTGTTTCTGATCGGATTGGCGGTACTGCCGTGGGCTCCGGAAACAAAAGGCCAGCCGCTGCCGGAGTGACGATGTGGAGTTCGTTCGAGACGGCGCCGTCGTTAAGAGATGTTGGATAATCGAATATTACGTGGAAACAAAAGGAGCCTGATGGTAAGTCTTGCAGATGCAAAACGGGTGATCGCCGCCGCCGAAAAGAAAGCGGGAGAAATCGGTCAGCCCATGAACGTCGCCGTCGTGGACGCCGGTGGAAACCTGGTGGCGCACGTACGCATGGACAATGCGTGGATTGGCAGTGTCGACATTTCGATCAATAAGGCATGGACGGCGAGGGCCTTCAACATCACCACCAAAGATCTGGCGGGGCACAGTCAGTCCGGCAACCAGTTTTTTGGAATCCATGCTTCGAATCACGGGCGCGTAATGATATTCGCGGGCGGAATTCCGCTAAAGCGCGGCGATCAAGTGGTAGGAGCGATCGGCGTCAGCGGAGGCTCGGGAGATCAGGATCATGCCGTTGCCGAATCGGGCGCGGCAGCATTCTGACCGGACGTTTCGATTCCCAGCGTTTCGAATTCTCAGTAGCGCTCTGAATCGTTTGCCGGTGACATCGGATTCACCGGCGCCTCTTGCCCGTCGATCGTCGATCCGTTGTAGCCGAACGCCTTGACGCCCTCCAGAAAGTCGTTGGGGAAATTCAATTTCGGCTTCGAAACTTCGTTCAACGCGTTGATGTGATCGGCGGTCAGTTGGACCTCCAGCGCGCCAATGTTGTCTTCCAGTTGTTCCATGGTCCGCGCGCCGATGATGGTCGAAGCGACGCCGGGCCGCTGCGCGACCCACGCCAGAGCGGCGCGCGCGATCGTCGTGTCCGCTTCTTTCGCGACGGTCGCCAGCACATCCAGAATCTTGAACGCCTGTTCGGTAAAGGCTCGCGTCACCCAAGCCCCGCGTCCCGGCGTCGCCGTTTTTACGGACTCTCGCGTGTATTTCCCGGTCAGCATTCCGCCCCTCAGCGGTGACCACGGCGTGACGCCCAGCCCGAACTCGAGCGCCGCTGGAATCAGTTCCCCTTCGATGGTTCGCTCCAGTAGCGAGTATTCCAACTGCAAGGCGATGAGCGGCGTCCAACCTCTCAGCAGCGCGGTGGTTTGCGCCTGCGCCACTTTCCAGGCCGGCGTATCTGAGAATCCGATGTAGCGGATCTTTCCCGCCGCCACCAGATCGTCCAGCGCGCGCATCGTCTCCTCGATCGGCGTCAAGCGATCCCAGAAGTGCATCCAGTAGAGATCGATGTAATCGGTTTGCAGACGCCGCAGCGAATTTTCGCAGGCCGCGACCAGCGACTTGCGTCCAGCGCCGCCGCCGTTCGGATCGCCACGATACATATTGCTCAGAAACTTGGTCGCGATCACCAACCGGTCCCGCCGCGCCGGGTGCCGGCCGATGTGATCGCCGATGATCGCTTCGGAATGGCCTTTGGTGTATCCATTCGCGGTGTCGATGAAATTTCCGCCGAGCTCGATGTAGCGATCCAGAATCTGTTTCGACTCTTCGACGCTGGAACCCCAGTCCCAGTCTTTGCCAAACGTCATCGCGCCGAGGCACAGAGGACTCACGCGCATTCCGGAGCGGCCGAGAGAAACGTAATTTCGTAGTGACATAGATTCCTACAGCTAGCTTACCCACATCAGACCCCGCTGTAAGATACATAAATGCGAAACCTTCTTTCTCTTGTCCTGCTGGCCTGCGCCGGATTCGCGCAAGCGCAGTCGCCTGATTGGCCGAAGCTGGATGCCGAGCTGATGCAGCATTTCCAGGCGCTGCTTCGCATCGACACCACCGATCCGCCGGGAAATGAAACGAAGGTCGTCGAGTACATCAAGAAGGTGCTGGAGGACGGCGGCGTTCCCGTAACGGTGGTGGCGCAGGACCCGGCGCGCGCCAATCTGATCGCGCGCCTGCGCGGCAACGGATCCAAGCGGCCCATTCTGCTGGTGGGCCACACCGACACCGTGCAGGTGGACGTCGCCAAGTGGACCTATCCACCTTTCAGCGCCACGCGCAAGGACGGATATGTTTATAGCCGAGGCGTGCTCGACAACAAATGGCAGGTCGCCGCCGGCATGATGACGATGCTGATGTTGAAACGCAGCGGCGTGGCGCTGGATCGTGACGTGATCTTTGCCGCGGAGGCCGGCGAGGAAGCATCCACCGGGCCGGGTATCGAATACCTGGTCGGGCAGCATTGGAAGGATCTGGATGCCGAAGCCTGTATCGCCGAAGGCGGAACCGTGCGTCGTGAAGGCGGACAGCTTCGGTTCGCGATGGTGCAGACCGCCGAGAAGATTCCACGCGGCGCTCGTCTGGTTTCCACTGGACCGTCCGGCCACGGCTCGCGACCGCTGCGGAGCAATGCGATTCTGCATCTCTCGCAGGCGATCGAGAAAATCGCGCTATGGGACCCGCCGATGCGCCTCAACGATACGACGCGTTCGTATTTCGAGAAGCTGGCGAGTCTAAGCGATAAGGACACGGCCACGCGTTTCAATGGGCTGCTGGATCCGGCGAAAGCGGCGGCCGTTCGAGCCTATCTTGCCGAGAATGACCCGAACAGCTACTCGATGCTGCACACCTCGATTTCGCCGAATATTATTTCCGGTGGATTTCAAGTGAATGTGATCCCTTCGCAAGCGGAAGCGACGCTCGATATTCGGGCGCTACCGGATGAGGATATGACCGCGTTCTATGATCTGATGCGCAAGGTGATCAACGATCCTTCGATACAGGTTGTTCCGACGACCAGGAATGTGCGGCCCGGCGCAGCGCCCTCCCGCATTGATACCGACATTTTTCGCGCGATCGAGACGGCGAACCAGGCTGTGTATCACGTGCCGACGATCCCTCAGATGAGTACGGGCGCCACAGACATGGCCTTTCTGCGCGCCAAAGGCATGCAGTGCTACGGCGTCGGGAGTGGCCTCCGATATCGAAGATCTCGCCAAGGGTTTTGGATCGCATAGCGATCAGGAGCGCATTCTGGAAACATCGCTGAATCAGTTTCTGCAGTTTCAGTGGAACTTCATCAACTCGATCGCGGTGAGTAAGCGCTGATGTGGTGGACACGTGGGGCCGGCACTTCTGCCGGCAACCGGACTTCAGGCCGGTTTCTTCGCGTTAAGCAGAGCCGCCTGAGGGCGACTCGCCGCCTCGAGTGGCGGCCCCACAGCGGATGCCAAACAGCCACGGGAAAACTCGTATCATGAGAAACATATGAAGCAGATCGTCCCGATTTTGACACTGACGGTTTCGATGAGCGTGATGGCGCAGACGCCCGCGCCGAGCATCGATCGCGCCTTGGCGGCGGCCCCTCGCCAAATGAAAGATGGCGCGACCGTCATTCAATTCAAGGCCGACAACACCTACGAGACTCTGAAGAAGGGCACCAATCGCCTGGTCTGTTATGACCGTTCCGGCGAACCGGGACGCCAGGCCTTTGCGGTTCAGTGCACCAGCGTCGGTAACCTGGAACGGGTGGCGCAGAATCGGAAGTTTGAGGCGATGCAGGACAAAGACGCGCGGCAAAAGGCGCTGGATGCCGCCGAAGCGAATGGCACTCGCATCAAGCCGGAATATGGATCGGTTTGGTACGACATGAACGGCGCCGACCAGGAACACGCGCGGATTCACGTGACGATCGCCGTGCCCGGCGCCACTGCTCAATCGACCGGCTTGCCGGACACGCCCGGCAAGGGCGGTGCGTGGCTGATGAATCCCGGCACCTCGACTGCCCACATCATGACGCCGGGCAGCTAGTCGGTTCATTATTCAGAGCCAATCGCGGTCGTATACGTGCTTAGAATTATTGCAGCCGAGCAACAAGTTGCACCAACGGAATTCCAAGGAGGAATTAAATGGCCAAGAGCAAAGGCTCAGACGAGAAGCACGTTTCCCGCGATCGCCTCGCGGAATTGTTGAACGAAGATCTTTCCCGCGAATATCAGGCGATCATTGCCTACGTGGTCTATTCGCAGGTGCTCACGGGCGCCCAATACATGGATATCGCGGCGCAATTGGAAATTCACGCCAAACAGGAGTTGGATCACGCCCTGATCTTGTCGCGGCAGATCGACTATCTCGGCAAGATGCCGTCGGTCACTCCGAAGCCCGTCAAGACGTCGAAGAATCCGAAAGACATGCTGCGGTTCGATCTCGACAATGAAAACGAGACCATCCGCAACTATCGCGATCGCATCCGGCAATGTGAAGCGCTGGGAGAATTCGCCATGGCGGAACAGATCCGTCAAATTCTGATGCAGGAGCAAGATCATCAAATCGATCTCGCCACCGCTCTGGGCGAGGACGTTCCGGATCTCACCGGTGGTCCCAAAGGACGCAAGCTGCGCAAACGCAAATAGCCGATTTTTTATTCCAGGCTTGAATCCCAGGCAGAGTCGGTCGCATCGAAGGTCTAGGATGCGATTCGGCGGATTCAACCGATGATGAGCGCGGCAGTCCTGGAAACTGAGTCAACTTCTTCCACGGCAGCGAGATACGAGGCTCTGATCCGAATCGCGGCCTCCGTGCGCGCTCAGCCGGAACCGCAGGAGCTGTTCGGGATCCTGGTCCACGAACTGGGTCAAGTCGTTCAGTTTGATGCGATTGCGCAGTTCGACGAACGGTCGAACAAGGTTCACTGGCACATGTGTCCCGGCTGCGTGAAGCCGAACGCGCATCCCTCCGAAGTCGACAAAGAAGAGACGCTGGCGGCCTGGGTGTTCAGGACTCAGAAAGCGGTTGTCGTCCCCAATCTCGACGATGAAACGCGCTTTCCCGCAACCACGCCCCTCATGCGGCAAGCGGGACTGCAATCGGTCTGCGCATTTCCCTTAAGCACCGCGCACCGGCGGCTGGGCAGCCTGGTGATCGCCAGCGTTCATCGCGACGCCTATTCCGCCGGAAGAGGTCCGGTTCTGCTCGCTGGTGGCCAACCAGATCGCGCTGGCGATGGACGACGCCTTCAATTTTCAGGCGTCGCAGCGGGCGCAGGAGCGGCTGGAGCTGCTGCTCGACCTGACCAATCGCGTGGTTTCGAATCTCAACCTGCGCGACGTGCTGCGCGAAATCTCCGCGAACATCCGCCGCGTGATGCAATGCGACGGCGTGGGAATCGACCTGCCCAGCCCCGAAGACAAGAAGCTGCGGCTTTACGCGCTTGATTTTCCGGACAATCCGGGAATCATCGAAGAAGGCTTCGAGCCTCCCGCCGACGAAAAAGCCAGCGCGCTTGCGGGTATTTCATATCGGGCGAGCCCGTGATTCTTTCGAAGGAGGAAATCGAGCGGGAACCGTCTATGCCCGACTTGGGAATCCAGTCGCTGGCGCATGTGCCGCTGAAGGGGCGCGGGGGCATCGTCGGCGTGCTCAGCCTGGGCAGCTGGCGCGAACGCGCCTTTTCGCAGGACGATCTTGCGTTCCTCGGCCAGATCGCGCGCCAGGTGGCGATCGCCATCGAAAACGCGTGGGCGTTCGGCGAAGTTTCGGACCTCAAGAACAAGCTCGCGCAGGAGAAGCTCTACCTCGAAGACGAAATCCGCAGCGAGCTGAAGTTCGAAGAGATCGTCGGCAAGAGCGAGGCTCTGCGCCGCGTGCTGCAGCAAGTGGAAACCGTCGCGCCCACCGATTCCACGGTGCTGATCTACGGCGAAACCGGCACCGGCAAAGAATTGATCGCGCGCGCCGTGCACAACCTGAGCTCGCGCCAATCGAACGGCTTCGTGAAGCTCAACTGCGCGGCGATTCCCACCGGGCTGCTCGAAAGCGAACTGTTCGGCCACGAGCGCGGCGCGTTCACCGGCGCGATCGCGCAGCGCGTGGGCCGCTTTGAACTGGCCAATCGCGGCACCATGTTCCTGGACGAGATCGGCGAAGTGCCGCTGGAACTGCAGCCGAAACTGTTGCGCGTTTTGCAGGAGCGCGAGTTCGAGCGGCTGGGCTCGACGCGGACCTTGCGCACCGACGCGCGGCTGATCGCGGCGACCAATCGCGATCTGGAAGCGCTGGTGAGCGAGCAGAAGTTCCGCTCCGATCTGTACTATCGCCTCAACGTGTTTCCCGTGCGCGTTCCGGCGCTGCGCGAACGCCCTGAAGACATTCCTCTGCTGGTCCGGCACTTCGTACAGCAGTTCAGCCGGCGCATCAGCAAAGCGATCGACACGATTCCGTCGGAGACCATGACGACGCTGGTCAAGTATCCGTGGCCGGGCAACATCCGCGAGTTGCAGAACGT
The DNA here is from genome assembly GCA_963732025.1 of Terriglobia bacterium. GTDB lineage: Bacteria > Acidobacteriota > Terriglobia > Bryobacterales > Bryobacteraceae > Palsa-187. The sequence goes on along the minus strand of CAVSXU010000009.1, from coordinate 101,595 downwards.
GATCGAGCGCGCGGTGATTCTCACCAAGGGCCCGGTCTTGAATGTCCCGAGCGACGATCTGCGCGTATCGAACGCAATTCGCATCGGCGATGGCGACTGCAGCCAGTGACGCCATCTGCGAGTCAGACGCGAGCGTCGCCGCAACATGCGCGCCGTTCTCGACGACGCCGAGCGCCAGCAGATTCTCGCGGCGCTCGAACAGACCAACTGGACCGTCGCCGGACCGAACGGCGCCGCGGCCCGCTTGGGAATGAAGCGCTCCACGCTGCAATCGCGCATGCAGAAACTCGGCATTCGCATCTCTCGCACCGGCGCATAAGTCGCAAGTGCCGAAATTCCGGTAGCCAACCGGACTTCTCGTCATCGGCACTTCGGCATCGCAATCGCACAACGCGTTCACACCAATCCGTCGAATCTCTTGATCCGATCAGTCAATTGAGCGCTGATCTAGCGTGCGATGCACGATTGGCGCGCCGCATGCATTCTCACCAGCGGAAAGCGAGATCGACCATGTTGCGGATCAATTACGTGCAGACGGATACAGAACAGCGGTGGACACTTGCGGCCACCTGGCAGGGCCGTGGGTGGCCGAGTTGCGTGAGTGCTGGGAGCAGACGCGGCAGGTGCACCGGCACACTGCGCGCGGTCGTCGACTTGAGCGATGTCACCTTCATCGACGAGAGCGGCGAAAGTTTGTTGTCGGAGATGCAGAAGCAGCGGAGCGGAGTTCGTCGCCGCGGGCGTCGAGACCAAACATCTGCTGGAAAACCTGAGGGCAAGGGTGAACGGCCGCTGCGGCGGTTCATCGCATCCGCTGGCCTGCCGTTGCGAGAAAGCCGCGAACTACGAGAACCGATCGAGGAGAAACAGAATGAAAAATCAGTTTAAGAATCGGACTGACGATGTTCGCGGCGGCATTGCTGGTGGGCGGCGCGCTGTTCAGCACGATCGGGTGCACATCAAAGACGAACGCGGCCGGCGCGCCGCCTCCGCCGGATGTGGAAGTCGCGGTAGTTCAGCAGAAGGATATCCCGATCGAGCGCGAATGGATCGGCACGCTGGACGGAATGGTGAACGCCGCCATCAAGGCGCAAGTGACCGGCTATCTGCTGACGCAGAATTACGCCGAAGGTTCGTTCGTGCACAAAGGACAATTGCTGTTCGAGATCGACCCGACGGCCGCTGCAAGCCGCGGCGGATCAGGCGCGAGGGACAACTGGCGCAAGCCAAAGCGCAGCTTGTCGCAAGCGCAATGCGGGATTGCTGCAGGCGCACGCGCAGCTCTCGAGCGCCGAGGCCAATCAGCAGAAAGCGCAGCTCGACGAGGACCGCTACATTCCGCTGGCGCAGCAGCAGGCGATCACGCAGCAGGACCTGGACAACGCCAGGCAGAACAATCAGTCGCAGAAGGCGCAGGTGGCCGCGGCGAAGGCGCAGGTAGAAACCGCGCAGGCGCAGATCGAAGCCGCGAAGGCCGCCGTGACGGCCGCCACCGCCGCAGTCGAAACGGCGAAGGTGAATCTCGGTTTCACGAAGCTGGTCTCGCCGATCGACGGCGTCGCGGGCGCCGCGACCACGCAGGTCGGCAATCTGGTGGGCCCGTCGAGCAACGCCGTCACCACGGTTTCGACGCTGGATCCGATCAAGGCCAACTTCACCGTGAGCGAGCAGGAATATCTGAGCCTGACGCGTCGCGACACGCCATGAACCACCTGCAACTCGAGCTGATTCTGTCCGACGGCACGCGTGCATCCGCAGAAAGGACGATTCTCCTTCGCCGACCGCCAAGTGAATCCGTCGACCGGCGCGATTCAACTGACCGGGCTGTTTCCGAATCCGGGCAACAAGCTGCGTCCGGGCCAGTACGGCAAGGTTCGCGCATCCATCGGCGTGCGCAGCCGGCGCACTGCTGGTGCCGCAGCGAGCCGTCAACGAAATGCAGGGCAACTATTCGGTCGCTGTGGTCGATCCGAACAACACGATTCGCTTCGCCGTGGTCAAAGTCGGCGACCGCATCGGCTCGGACTGGATTGTCGAAGAAGGCCTGAAGCCGGGCGAGCGCGTGGTTACCGACGGACTGTTCAAGATCCGTCCGGGCGCGCCCGTGAATCCGAAAGGAGCAAAGTAATGTCGAAGTTCTTCATCAACCGTCCCATCGTCGCGATGGTGATCTCGCTCCTGATGGTGATCATCGGCGCGGTGACCATCGCTGCAGCTTGCCGATCGCGCAATTCCCGGCGATCGCGCCGCCGGAAGTGCAGATTCGCGCGAACTATGTGGGCGCCGATGCGCAGACCATCGAGCAATCCGTGGCCACGCCGATCGAGCAGCAGATGAGCGGCGTCGACAACCTGAACTACATGTACTCGCTGAATGCGGCGGGCAACGGGCAGATGACGATGATCGTGAACTTCGACGTGAAGAGCGATCCGAATACGGACCTGATGCTCACGCAGATGCGCGAGACGCAGGCCGCCTCGCAGCTTCCGCAGGACGTGACGAACTTCGGCGTCACGGTGCAGAAATCCGTGACCGCGCCGCTGATGGTGCTGGGGCTCTATTCGCCGAAGGGCACCTATGACGGAAAGTTTCTCGCGAACTATTCCTACATCAATCTGAACGATCAGTTGACGCGCGTGCCCGGCATCGGCAATGTGCAGGTGTTCGGCGCCGGCCAATACGCGATGCGGCTGTGGGTGAAGCCGGATCAACTGGCGAAGCTCGGCATCACGGTGACCGAAATCGTGTCGGCGATTCAAGCGCAGAACACGGTGAATCCCGCGGGCCAAGTCGGCGGCTCGCCATCTCCGAAGGGCCAGGAATACACGTACTCGGTGCGAGCCCAGGGGCGGCTCACGTCGCCTGAAGAGTTCGGCGACATCATCGTTCGCGAACTGCCGGACGGCGGCATCGTGCGCGTGCGCGACGTCGCGCGCATCGAACTGGGCGCGCAGGATTACACGTTGTCGGGCCGCATCAACGGCAAGCCCGGCGCGATCATCGCCGTCTATCAATTGCCTGGCACCAACGCGGTGGACGCGGCGAAAGGCGTCCGCAAGCTGATGGAGGAAGCCAAGAAGCGCTTTCCGCAGGACGTCGATTACGTGGTTTCGCTGGACACCACCGAGTCCGTGACGGAAGGCATTCGCGACATCGTCGATGACGATCCTGATCGCGATCGCCCTGGTGACGCTGGTCGTCTATCTGTTCCTGCAAGGCTGGCGCGCGACGCTGATTCCCCTGCTCGCGGTGCCGGTTTCGTTGATCGGAACGTTCATGCTGTTTCCCGGTCTTCGGATTTTCGATCAACACGCTTTCGCTGTTCGGACTGGTGCTGGCGATCGGACTGGTGGTGGACGACGCGATCGTCGTGGTGGAAGCGGTCGAGCGCCACATCGAAGAAGGCATGGCGCCCAAGCAGGCGGCCTTGAAAGCGATGGAAGAAATCTCCGGCCCGGTGATCGGCATCGCGCTGGTGCTTTCGGCGGTGTTCGTGCCGACGGTGTTCATCCCCGGCATCACCGGACGCTTGTATCAGCAGTTCGCGGTGACCATCGCGATCTCGGTGATCCTGTCGGCGTTCAACGCGCTGACGCTGAGTCCGGCGCTGGCGGCGTTGCTGCTCAAGCCGAAGACGGAGAGCCACGGACTGCTGCGCCGGTTCTTCGACTGGTTCAACCGGATGTTCGAGCGCACCACGCACGGTTACATCCGCTGGTCCGGCGCGCTGATCCGCAAGAGCGCGGTCGCGTTGCTGTCCTGCTGCTGGCTGCCGGGCTGGGCGCTGCGTTCTTCAGCAGCAAGGTTCCCGCGAGCTTCCTGCCCGGCGAGGATCAGGGCTACATGTTCATGCACCTGCAGCTTCCCAACGCATCGTCGCTCGAGCGCACCGAAGCCGCGGCGGCGAAGGTCGAGGAAATCCTGATGCATACGCCGGGCGTGAAGTACACGACGAGCGTCGCGGGCTTCAGCCTGTTGAGCTTCGTCAGCACCAGCTATACCGGTTTCTTCTTCGTCACGCTGGATGACTGGAAGGATCGCACCAGCCGCGAGACGCAGTATCAGGAGATCGTGCAGCACGTGAATCAGGAGCTCGCGAAGCTGCCCGATGGCTTCGCGTTGAGCTTCCCGCCGCCGGCGATTCCGGGCGTCGGAACCTCGGGCGGATTCACTTTCGTGCTGGAAGATCGCGCCGGCAAGGACGTGCAGTTCCTCGCCGACAATCTGCAGAAGTTCATGGCGGCGGCGTCGAAGCGTCCGGAGATCGCGCCCGGCCTGGTCAGCACGTTCCTGCCGAGCGTTCCGCAGCAGTTTCTCGAAGTCGATCGCGAGAAGGCGTTGAAGCAAGGCGTGCCGCTGAACGACGTCTATCGAACCATTCAAGCCTACATGGGCGGACTGTTCGTGAATTACTTCAACCGCTTCGGACGGCAGTGGCAGGTCTACGTCGAGGCCGAAGGCGAGTATCGCAAGAACCTGGATCAGCTCGGCCAGTTCTACGTGCGCAACTCGCAGGGCGAGATGGTGCCGCTCATCGGCGCTGACGAAATTCGAATCGCGCCCGGGCCCGAGTTCACGATGCGCTATAACCTCTACCGGTCGGCGCAGATCATCGGCGGCGCGGCGCCGGGATACAGCTCCGCGCAGGCGATGAAGGCGCTGGAAGAGACGTTCGACCAGACCATGCCGCAGCGAGATGGGCTACGACTACATGGGCATGTCGTTTCAGGAAAAGAAGGCGCAGGAAGGCGTGCCGACCGTGGATGATCTTCGCGTTCTCGCTGCTGTTCGTGTTCCTGATTCTGGCGGCGCTGTATGAAAGCTGGACGCTGCCGTTCAGCGTGCTGCTGAGCACGCCGGTCGCGCTGTTCGGCGCGTTCGCGGTGCTGTGGCTGCGGCGCTGGATGATGGGATTGTTCCTGCCGGCGTACATGATGCAGATCGAAAACGACGTCTATTCGCAGATCGGACTGGTGATGCTGATCGGCCTGGCGGCGAAGAACGCGATTCTGATCGTCGAGTTCGCGAAAGACAAATTCGAGCAGGGCATGGGCCTGGCGGAAGCGGCGCTCGAAGGAGCTCGCCTGCGATTGCGTCCGATTCTGATGACGTCGTTCGCGTTCATCCTGGGCTGCGTGCCGCTGTGGACCGCGTCCGGCGCGGGTTCGGTGGGCCGCCAGATCATGGGCACCACGGTGATCGGCGGAATGCTCGCGGCGAGCGCGATCGGCATCTTTCTGATCCCCGCGATTTTCTACCTGGTGGAGAAACTGTCCGGCGCGAAGAGCGCCGAGCCACGAATCTGGCGCCATCGCCCGGCGCAGGGAGATTGAACATGAGATATTCATTGATTGCTGTCGTCATTGCCGCGGCGCTGCTGAGCGGTTGTGCCGTCGGGCCGAATTACGCGCGCCCCGCCGTGCCCGTGCCGGCGAATTTTCGGGCGCCGGAGCCGCTGCCCGCGCCGCACGCCGCATCGCTTGCCGATCTGAAGTGGTTCGAGATCTTCAAAGACGAACAGCTGCAGGAACTGACGCGCACGGCGCTTGTACAGAACTACGATCTTGCGCGACGCGGTGGCGCGCGTCGAGCAGGCGCGCGCGAATCTCGGGCATCACGCGCTCCAATCAATTTCCGCAAGTCGAGCGCGAGCGGCGATATGGAGTTCACGCGCCTATCGCGCGATGGATCGCTGCCGCTGCCCGCGTACGTTTGTGCCGAGCCAGAATCGCAATTGGGGACGAGGCATCGCTCAACCTGCTGTCGTTCGAAGTCGATATCTGGGGACGCCTGCGCCGGTCGACCGAAGCCGCGCGCGCCAATCTGCTGAACGCCGAAGAGAATCGCAAAGCCGTGGTCACCACGCTGGTGAGCGACGTCGCCACCGACTATTTCAATCTGCTGCAGCTCGACTATGAGCTGGAGATTTCGCAGCGTACGCTCGACACGCGCCGCGAATCGCTGCGCCTGGTTCAGGAGCGGCAGGGCGGCGGCGTCGCCACGCTGCTGGATCTTCGCCAGGCCGAGCAGTTGGTGCAGCAGCGCCGCGCAGACCATTCCGACGCTGCAGCAGCAGATCGAGCAGACCGAGAACCAGATCAACCTGCTGCTCGGGAAGAATCCGGGCGGCGTGGTTCGCGGCCGCAAGTTCATCGAACAGGAGATGCCTCCGGAAGTGCCCGCCGGGATGCCTTCGTCGCTGCTCGAACGCCGTCCCGATATTCGCGCCGCGGAGCAGGCGCTGATCGCGGCGAACGCGAACATCGGCGTCGCCAAGGCGGCCTATTTTCCGCAACTGAGCCTCAGCGGATTGCTGGGCGGCCAGAGCACGCAACTGGCGAGCCTGTTCAGCGGCCCGCACAGCGCCTGGAGCTTCGTTCCGCAGGTCAGCCAGCCGATCTTCAGCGCGGGCCGGCTCAAGTCCAGCGTGAAGCTCGCGGAGGCGCGAGCGCGATAGCGCGCTGATTCAGTATGAGAAGACGATTCAGACCGCGTTCACCGAAGTTTCGAACGCGCTGATCGCGCATCAGCGGACGCGCGAGAGCCGCGTCGAGCAGGAGACGCTGGTCACCGCGCTGCAGGATCGCACGCGCCTCGCCTATGTGCGCTATCGCGGCGGCGTGGACACGCAGTTGAACGCGCTCGATGCCGACCGCGATCTGTTCCAGGCGGAACTGTCGCTGGCGCAGATCCGTTTGAGCGAACTGCTGAGCGTCGTGCAGCTCTACAAAGCTCTCGGCGGCGGCTGGCAGTAAACCAGGGCATTGGCAGTTCGGGTGCATCTGTTCCTCATCGAAGGAATCCAATGAAAAACCAGACGCTGCAATATTACATGCATGACGGCCCGGCCGCATTCCGATTCGAGCTCGCGGGCGATCTCGATGACGAAGGGGCGCGCCGGCTCGCCCAGGACTGGCGACACGGCGTCCTCCGTCATCGGCGATCGGACGCTGATCGTCGATATGACGTTCGTTACCAGCGTGGAAGAAGGCGGACGCGCGCTGCTCGCGCGCTGGCATCGCGAGGGCGCGCAGCTCATCGCGAAATCGAAAGCATCGCGCGCTCTGGCCGAGGCGATCCTGGGCGAGCCTCTGCTTGAAGCCGCGGCGGAAAGCGATCGCGAGACACGCGGCACGTGGCTGCCGTTTCGCTCCTCTGTCGGCCTGTCGGCACATGTCGAAAACGCGGCCGGCACGTCGGCACTCTCCGAGAACAAATTCGCTGATACTGCGCGGTTTCGCTGAGGTTTCCGCATGGCAGGCCGCGTGCCTTATGAGAGAGTGACCCGGCCAAACAACTTGGCCGGGTCAAATTTGAAAGAGACAAGGAGTACTGGAAATGTTCGGAAAGAAAATGATGTTGACGTTAATTGCGAGCGCCGCCGGCGTCGCGTTGCCGGCTTTTTCGCAGGTCGAAAATCCTGGCAGGAACGAAGTGTCGGTACAGGCCTTCGGTAGTTTCGTCAAGAGCACGACGCAAGACGGGATCAGGAATTCGGCCACCAACAGTGGCGGTGTTGCTAGGAAGCTACCGCTACTTCTTCGATGTTCACAACGGCGTGGAAGTGAACTATGGCTACGCGCTGAACACGCAGAACTTTTTCTCGTCCACCGGCAACGTGAATGTGAAGAACTATTCGCATGAAGTGTCCGCCGCATATGTGTTTCGTATGCCGCTCAAGCGATTCACGCCGTTCGTGACGGCAGGAGCCGGCGCTCTGATTTTCGATCCGAAGGACCTTCAGGGAGTCGATTCGCAGACGCGAGCTTCCTTCGTCTACGGCGGCGGCGCCGATTTCAACGTCTCGCATCACGTGTTCGTGCGCGCCGAATATCGCGGCTTTGTCTACAACTCACCGACCTACAACCTGACGGGGCTGAACGGCACGGATCGCATTGCGCATCGCGCCGAGCCGTCGATCGGCTTCGGCTATCGCTTCTAACGGGATGTGGCGCACGCACTCTTGCGTGCCGTGTCGACACTCATGTCGACACGAGTTTTTCCCAGCGCTGGAAAAAGAATCATGACAATCGGTTTGTAAGGCTGCCAGGAAAAGCCTGTGTCGACATGAGTGTCGACACGGCACGCAAGAGTGCGTGCGCCACGTGACGATCAATCCGCCGCGTGGCGCTTCGCCGTTTGAATCCGCTCCAGCAGCAACCGCGCAATCCGATTCCCCGGCTCCAATGCGACCGCATCCTTCGCCGCGCTCTCCGCTTCTTCCAACCGATTCAATTGCAGCAACGCGAAGCCGGACGACACGGCGGCCAACGGCGAGTGCCGATCCAATTCGCGAGCTTTAGAAAAATGCTCCGCCGCCGCGCCCACATTCCCCAGCTTCATCTCAATCGTGCCGAGATTCAATTGCAATTCCCAGATGTCCGGATATTTCTCAGCAGCCGGGCGAAGCTTTTCGGCTGCTTCGGCGACCCGCCCTGCCTGCCACAGACGATTCGACTCGCCAATTAAGCGCATGATCCTTTCCGGGGCCGGATGCCGCAGGCGCTCGACAGAAACAGTCGCCGCCTTCACCGGTTCCTTGTCGGGCTTGGCGATCCGAATCACCAGCGGGACGCCGGATCGTTCCGCGAACAACTGCGTTTCCTGGACCACCACGCGTTGTGCGCCGCTCACCACGCGCAGCACCTTGCAACCGGCAGTAACATCCTGGAACTCGAATCTGTTTCCGCTGGTCAGCCACGCGCGGATCGGCGATCCTCCGCCGGTGCAATCCACCAGCTCCACCTGATAGTCATGCGAAACATCGATCCCTTCCACCTGCAGTTCGCCGCGCAACACGGAATGCGCGTCGGCTTGCGCCCACATGCTCGCGGGCAGCAGAAAAACCAGCGGAAATCGTTTGAGCACACTTCACCTCCTGTGTTGTAACGAATGGTTATTTACACCGGTGAAGACGAGGACCGAAGCGCGGCCAATGCATGCTGGCCGCAAACTGGTGAGTCCAGTATGCCCGAGCCTGCGCCAAAAGTAAAAATGATTATTTTTATCGGGTCGATGGAAGCGATGTGGAGCCGTTGTGGGGCCGCCACTCGCGGCGGCGAGCCGTCTTTAGGCGGCTCAAATTTAGGACGCGCTAAAGCGCGTCCGCCGGCACGAGTGCCGGCCCCACATTCGAAACCACCACCTACGGCACAAGCTCCCCAGAATACTTGTCGATCATCCCGAGCAGCAGCGGAGCGTTGATGGGCTTCGTCAGATAGTCGTCCATGCCGGAATCAAGGCACTTCTGGCGATCGCCGCTCATCGCGTAAGCGGTCATCGCGACAATCGGGATGTGTGCGCCCGACGCCGCCTCCTCGCTGCGAATCGCCTGCGTCGCCTGGAAACCGTCGACCTCTGGCATCTGGACATCCATCAGAATCAGATCGAAATTCTGCGCCCGCCATGCCGCGATCGCTTCCGCGCCATTGCGCGCGAGTGTGACCCGATGGCCGGCTTTCTCCAGGATGCGAATCGCCACTCGTTGATTCACGTGATTGTCCTCGGCAACCAATATATTTTGACTCTGGTGCGCGTTCGCTTCCCGCGGGAGTGCCACCGGCGCTGCCGCGGGCTTGTCCGGAGAGAGCTTAGACCGAGCGCCGCCTCGATAGACGCGCGCAGGTCAGCTCGCCGAACGGGCTTGATCAGATAGGCGGACACGCCGAGCTCACGGCAGCGTGCCAGGTCGCTCTGCTGCTCGCCTGAAGTCAACATGAGAATCACCGGTTCTTCTGGAGAAGCCGACCCTCTGATTTTGTCGACCAGACTGAATCCGTCCATTCCCGGCATGTGAACGTCGCTCAACACCATCCTGAACGGACGCCCGCCCGGCCGCGGCGCGGCGCAGCATGCGAAATCGCCTCTTCGCCACTCGCCGCCGCTGCCGGGAGCATACGCCAGGACCAAAGTTGATCCATCAGAATGCGGCGATTGGTGACGTTATCGTCCACCACCAGCACCGCCATGCCTTCCAGCGAGACGCCTTCCTCCACGGGCCTTACCGCGGCGACCGCAACACCCATGCAGGCTGTGAAATGAAATACGCTGCCGTGTCCCGGCTTGCTCTCCAGCCAAATCCCGCCGCCCATCATCTCCACCAGGCGCGCGGAAATCGTCAGGCCCAACCCGGTGCCGCCATAGTTGCGCGTGGTGGATCCGTCGGCTTGTGAAAACGCCTCGAAGATGGACTGCTGCCGATCGCGTGGAATTCCGATTCCCGTGTCGCGAACATAAAAATGGATCCGCAGGTCGTCGCCCGAACGGCCCTCCATTTCGACGCGCAGCTCCACCTCGCCCTTTTCCGTGAACTTGATCGCATTGCCGGTCAGGTTGACCAGCACCTGCCGCAGTCGAACCGGATCGCCCACCACGAAATCCGGAACGTCGGCTTTGATATCGCACAGCAGCTCCAGCCCTTTCTGGTGCGCGCGCAGCGCCAGGATCTTCATCGTCTCCTCGATGGTCTCGTGCAGATTAAAGCCAACCGGATCCAGCTCCATGCGCCCGGCTTCGATCTTGGAAAAGTCCAGGATGTCGTTGATCACGGTCAGCAGCGAGTCCGCCGACGTCTTCACCGTGTCGACGCACTCGCGCTGTTCGCGCGGTAAGGTCCGTCGCCAGCACCAGCTCCGTCATCCCGATCACGCCGTTCATCGGCGTGCGGATTTCATGGCTCATGTTGGCCAGGAATTCGCTCTTCGCCGTCATTGGCGGCTTGCGCCTTGTCTCGCGCCTCCACCAGTTCCGCCGTGCGCGCCGTCAACTTCTTCCTCCAGCCGGTTGCGATGCCGCATCAGCTCTTCGTCGCGATGCTCGATTCCCGGCCAGCATTTCATTGAAGGTGTCGACGAATTGCCCCAGATCGTCGTCGGCGATTTTGACGGCTCGCGTGCCGTAGCTCTTCTGCAGAGACACCATTTTCGCCACGTTGGGCGATATTGGCGATCGGCTCGGAGATAATTCGCAGCAGTCGCGAGGACAGCACCAGCGCCAGCGACGATGTTCCCAGCAGAATCGCCAGCATGATCCAGGCGAATCGGCGCAAGTCTGGCATTGAGTTCCCCGAAGTCGGATTCCAGGTAAATGGAGCCGAGATGCTGCTCATTCAATCGGACGTCCCGAAAGACCTTCAGCCGGTTGTTTTCGAACCAACTGGACTCCCCGGCCACCTGAGGCACGGCGGAGCTCTTGGGCGTATCCGACGCGGCGGTACCCTGCGAACAGCTTGCCTTTGGGTCGTACATAAAGGCCTGGACGATGTGCCGCTTCGCTCGCAGATTGTCGAGCGACAGTTGCGCCGCTTCCTGGTCGCCGAACGTAAGCGCGGCAGTGTTGTCGTCGGCGAAAATCTCCGCCAGCACGCTCAGATCGCTGCGCATCTCCGAGCGCAGTTCGAGCTGATCGTACGCCAGGATCGCCGTGGATGCGATCGCCAGAGCCGCTGTGACCACGCTCATGATGATCAGCCGGAGCTTGTGCTTGATCGGGAGGTTGCGATACCGCGCCAAAGCCTGCATCTCAGCTCCCCTGCGCCCTGACGATCAACGCCAAGCCCAAAAGCTTGGAGCTGATTCGTATTTTCCGCTGCTCCGCCGCCACGAGGTTAATTTCGAACCGGACCTTGCCGCTTCTCGATTCTGAATTCGATCACGCCTCCGTCCGCCGCAAATCCCTTCGATTCGCCAATCGTCAGAACGCCCAGACAGCGCCGTCTCGGACAACGGCCGTTTTTGCCGCGCTGCGATAAACAGGATCTGACAACCGGCGGCCTGTCCCGGATCGTTGAACTGACGAACGGAAAACTTTCTGCCCTCGACGGACTTGCCATCCACCGCATCCTCCAGCGAGTGTCCGAAAGGGTTCGTTCCCAGCACGCAGATCGCGATCGGATCCGTGGGGCTCTTGAACGTCTGCGCCGGCCACTCGACGAACTTCGCGAAATTGAACAGGAACGCGGCCTTGACCTGATACTCGTCGATGGGCTGCGCTTCCCCGGCGCTCGCGAAAACGCTGAGCGCGATTGCGAGTCCCATCCGAAGCAGCGTGTTTGGCAAGGGTTTCCGCATCAGAACCGCCAGGTGATCACTCCCGATACTTTTCTCTCGATGAAAGCCGCCCGGATCGGATACACGTCCTGGAACTCGAAGTGACGCGGCGTGAGAAGGTTCTGGCCCACCAGACTGAGCGCCGCGTGTTCGCCGACCCGCCACTCCAATCGCGTGTCCACTCTGGTGTAGCTCGGGCGTGCCGCCGTTTCCGCCGTCGCGAAGCGTGCCCGTGTAAGCCACCGAAGCATCCCAATCCACGTGCCGGCTCACATTCAAAAATGACCGAACCTGAAATTCGATTCCTCGGTGAGGCGCTCGCCGTGGCTTGCAGCGTAGTGTCCTGGCTCCCAGGTTCCCGCGTCAAATTGACGCGCAGGTAACTGTAGCCGGGGTTGAGCCTCCAGCGCGGCGTCGCGTTCCAGTTTAGGAATGCTTCGCCTCCGTAGCTCTGCCCATGCCCCAGATCGCTCACGAGCAACGGGATCACCAAGTGAGGCGGCATCGGCGTGAAGGTGAAAACAGGAGCTCCGATTTCCTGCGTCCGCAGGTCGCTGTAATAGCCCAGGAAGGTCGAGACATCCAGGGAAAGGTTGCTCTTCACTTGTGCGCGATATCCCGTCTCGAAGTCGCGAAGCCGTTCCGCCTGGAGATTGATGCTCGGCTGGATTTGGAGGAGCGCGAAACCGCCTCCAGGAAGAGGTTGCGTCGCATAATCGACCTGGGCGGTGGCATCGATCCGCGCCGGCTGCCGGATCGCTCGCGCGGCGGATACCCAGATGGTGTGCCGCGGTGTCGCGGCCCAGACCAGTTGGGCGCTCGGTTCATATTCGAATCCTGAATAGGAATTGTGTTCCAGCTTGGAGCCCACGGTGAGCGAAACCGATGCGGAAAGCCTGATTTCATCCTGGACGAAGGTATTGAACAGTTGGTCCGTGGGAAACAGAGGAAGCAGCGTGATCGCGTATCCGGGTGTCGAGGTGTCGGATGTGAAGCGATAACCGCCGCCCCACACAATGTCATTCCTCGCGCCCACCGAAAGATGATGCTTGAAGTCGAAGTCGGCGGTGCTCAGGTTGTCTTTGATTCCGAATTGATTGCGATCGTCGCGATTGTAGTAGGCCTGCAAAGAGATATCGGAGCCGCCGGCCAGCGTATGATTCCAACGTCCCAGAATGTTTCCGCCGCTCACTTCGGACCGCGTGCCGATCGTCACTTCCTGCGGCAGCGCATTCGAAAGCAAAGTCGTGATCGTCGACGATCCGCCTGTTCCATAAGCATCGCCCTGCACGGTTAAGCTATCGCGAGTGGAAAGATCCCAATCCGATCGAAAGCCGCTATGCAGCATGTGCCAGCTATCGCCTGCCGGGCTGCCGTCGCGGAACGTCGAACTCCCCGCGTTGAAGTAGTTGCCGAATACCCGATAGCTTCCGCTGTCGCCGATTTTCGCGCCGTACTGAACCAACTCTCCGGTCGTATTCTGCGAGCCTGCCCGCGCTCTGACCAGGCCGCCCTGCGTGGCCTTGGAGCTCTTGGTGATGATGTTGATCACTCCGTTCACGGCGTTGGCGCCCCACACCGTGCCGCCGGGTCCGCGAATCACTTCGATGCGATCGATGTCTTCCAGGGGAACATCCTGCTGATCCCAAAACACCCCGGAGGTGCTCGGCGAATAAACGCTTCGCCCGTCGATCACCACCAGCACTTTATTCGCGTAGCGGTCATTGAATCCTCGAACACTGACCGCCCAATTCGCCGCGTCGATTTGCGCGACATCCACGCCGGGAACCAGCCGCAAGACGTCGGGGATATTGGTCGCGCCGGATCGTCGAATATCTTCCTGCGTGATGACGAAGACAGCCGCGCCGACCTTCGAAGCTTCTGCTCTTTCTTGGATACCGTGGTGACTTCAATGTTCATCAGGTCTTCCAGGCTCGCCTGCGTCAAGTCGAGGGGCTTTGGACTTTGCGCGGCCAGTTGTGTAGCGATCGCGATGACGCCCACAAACACCATCCGTAAGGATGGGGGTAAGCGCGCGTGCTGAATACGAGTGATCATTGAGTAAAATCCGATTTCATCTGCCGATCCCAAATAAGAGTGTTGAAGGGAACGCTCCTTCCTCTCTGCTCATCGGCAAGGATTTACCGGCAACGAGCCGCGACCATAGGAAGCGGACAAAATTCACTTAGCCTATGTCTATTCCGACTTAAGGTGCGCGCCGAGTTGGCGTTCCTAATTCCGCTATAATCGCGCCTATGCCACGCAAGACATTTTGCAACCGCCATGCAACCGATCATGCAATCGATAACGAACACCGTCGTCGATTTCTCGCGTACTTTTCAGCCGCCGGATTCGGGTCGAGCCTGCTGCCGGGCGTCCTCTGGGCGGAGGTGCAGGCGCAGCAACCGGATGCCGCCGCGCCCCGCGTCACCGACGAAATGCTCAAGAGCTCGCTGGCGGTGGCGGGGCTCACGTTCAGCGACGAAGATCGCAAGTTGGTGATTCAAGGAGTGAATCGCAGCCTGACCGGCTTCGAAGAAGTGCGCAAGCTGGAAATTCCCAATGACGTCTCGCCGCCGTTCTATTTCAGCTCGATCGTTCCCGGAATGAAGGTGAATCGCACGCGCGAGCCGCTGCGCTTCAGCGCGCCGGTGGTAAAACGCCCATCGAATCTTGAAGATGTCGCGTTTTGGCCGATTGTCCAGCTTGCGCAACTCATCAAAACGAAGCAAGTGACATCGACGGAATTGACGCAGATGTATCTGGCGCGGCTGCACAAGTACAACGGCAAACTCAATTGCGTGGTCACGTTCCTCGACGAGGTTGCGCTGGCGCAGGCCAAGCAGGCGGATTCTGAAATCGCCGCTGGTAAGTATAAGGGACCATTGCACGGAATTCCCTGGGGCGCGAAAGATATCATCGCCGTAAAAGGCTACAAAACGACGTGGGGATCGGGCGCCTACAAAGATCAGATGATCGATCACGATGCGAGCGTGGTCGAAATGCTCCGCGACGCCGGCGCGGTGCTTTTAGCGAAATTAACCTCGGGCGAATTGGCGCAAGGCGATCGCTGGTTCGGCGGCACCACCAAGAATCCATGGAACTTAGAGGAAGGATCCAGCGGATCGTCGGCGGGCCCGGGATCGGCAACGGCCGCAGGGTGTGTCGCGTTCGCGATCGGCACCGAGACCAGCGGATCGATTCTGAGTCCGTCGGGCCGCTGCGGCGTTACTGGGCTGCGCCCGACTTTCGGACGGATCAGCCGCTATGGAGTGATGGCGCTTTCCTGGACGCAGGATCGGCTTGGGCCGATGTGCCGCTATGCCGAAGATTGCGCGCTGGTGATGAGCGTGATCGCGAAGCCGGACGGGCGTGACTTGAGTGTTTCGGAACTGCCGTTCAATTACAACGCGCATCTGGATATTCGCAAGCTGCGCATCGGCATTCTGCAAGACGGTTTCGATGAAGTTCGCGATGCCGCGGTGAAAGCCATGAATCAAAAGGCGATCGAGGCGGTGCAGGCGCTCGGCGTGAAACTGGTTCCGGTGAAGATGCCGAATTGGACCGTGGATGGCTCGGCGTACGGCGTTGAATCGGCGGTGTTTTTCGATGAGATGATCCGGACGAACCGGGATAAGCAGATGACGAATCCGGGGCGTGCGACAGGATTCCGAAGCGCGCGATTGATTCCGGCGGTGGAGTATCTGCAATCGCAACGCGCGCGCACGATGATGATGATGAAGCTGGCGGAGGCAACCGCCGACGTCGATGTTTATCTGGTTCCCGCGAATGGCGGAGGCGGTGGTGGCGGTCGCGGGGCTGCTGCTGCTCCGGCAACTCCTCCTCCCGATGCCGGGCAGCGGCGGGCGAGTGTTATTCAGCGCCATTTCGCGATGGCGAATACGGCGTGCTATCCCGCGATCAACGTGGTGCATGGATTCATGGAATCCGGTTCACCGGGGAGTTTTACGTTTTATGCCCGCCCGTTTGGGGAGGCGGAGCTGCTCGCGGTCGCGAAGGCTTATCAGGACTCGACTGGGTTTCATTTGAAACACCCGTCGTTGAGTGTTTAGTTTCAAATGTGGGGCCAAGAAAGCCGGCTGAAAAGCCGGCTTGCCGCCACGACTGGCGGCCCCACATCCCACATCCCACATCCCACCCCACGTCCCTTTTGGTCGCGGTTCTGTTCTCCAGGAGCCGGTATAAATTGCCTGGTTCGCGGTTTCGGGACACAAAATCAGTTAGTTGCGGGTCGGTCGACGAATTGCAGCTTGTCGTGCGATGCGCCTGACTTTGAGGCTCAGCCTTTCCCTTATCTTCTGCGTGGCGGCGGTGTCGCTGGGGTTTGCGTTCTACCAAACGCATTCCGAAAGCAATGGACTTAAGATCGATCTGGAGCGGCATTCGCTGGCGCTGGCAGAGAGCCTGGCGAAATCGGCGGAACCGCTGTTGGCGAAGCGCTCCAATCGCGAATTGCAGAACTTTACCGATCGGGTCAAGGACCGCGAACGCATTGCCGGAGCTGCGGTGTACGATCCAGCCGGCCATCTGATCGCGATCACGCGCGGATTGAATGGGCGGGTTAGCTCCACTCCCAATGCGGCGATGCAATCCATCGAAAACGGGGCTGATTCCGAAGAGTTCTTGCGGCGCGATTCGGCCGGCGCGCGATTGCACGTCGCCACCGTTCCGCTGCACGAGATTGCTCGAGACACGACTGGTCGAGACACGGGGCGAGACGCGGCGCGAGATAACAGCGAGCCGGTGGCCGTACTGGCGATTTTTCACGAGGCCGCTTATATCGATTCGCAAGTCCGAGCGATGTGGCGGCGCGCGCTGACCGGCGTCGCGATTCAAACCGTGCTGATCGTTTCGATCACACTGTTGACATTGCGCTGGGGCGTGGGCCGCCCGGTGCTTGCGATGACGCAATGGATGCGCGATCTGCGCGCGGGCAAAGACGCGGCGGTGAGCGCGGTGCCGCCGCAGGGCGAATTCGCTCCGTTGACGTTGGAGGTGAGCCGGCTGGCATCCAGTCTGACGGCGGCTCGGGCGGCGGCGGAAGAAGAAGCGAGGCTGCGCGATACGGCGGAATCGACGTGGACTCCGGATCGGCTGCGCGTGTTCGTCAACGGAAAACTGGGCGGGTCGCGCATTTTCGCGGTTTCCAATCGCGAGCCTTATGAACATTTCCATCGAGTGACCGGCGTCGAGGCCAAGATGCCGGCCAGCGGACTTGGTCACCGCGCTGGAGCCGATTCTGAGCGCGTGCCATGGCACCTGGATCGCGCAGGCGACGGGCGACGCGGATCGCGACACGGTGGATGCCTACGATCACGTGCGCGTGCCACCGGATCATCCGCACTACACGCTGCGGCGCGTCTGGCTGACGCCGGAACAGGAACGCGGGTTTTATCTTGGATTCGCGAACGAAGGATTGTGGCCGCTGTGCCACATCGCGCACACCCGGCCGGTATTCCGCAGCGAAGATTGGGAACACTATCGCGCGGTGAATCGAAAATTCGCCGACGTAACGCTGGAGGAAATCGCGCACGAGGAGAATCCGATTGTCCTGGTGCAGGATTATCATTTCGCGCTGTTGCCGCGCATGATCAAGGACGCGCGGCCGGATGCGCGCGTCGCGATTTTCTGGCACATTCCGTGGCCCAACGCGGAGGCGTTCGGCATTTGCCCATGGCAGCGCGATCTTCTGGACGGCCTGCTGGGCGCCGATCTGATCGGCTTCCACATTCAGGCGCATTGCAATAACTTTTTGGAAACGGTGGATCGCGCGCTGGAAGCGCGGGTGGATCGCGGAAGTTTTTCGGTGACGCGCGAGGGCCACGATACCTTGGTCAAGCCGTTTCCGATCAGCGTGGCATTGGACAAGAGCGGGCCGCAAAAAGACGAGCTGGGCGAAGACGCGTCCGATGAACTGCCACATCTGGAACGCGCGGCGATGCTCGCCAAACATGGCGTGCGGGCAACTTACATGGGCATAGGCGTGGACCGCGTCGACTATACGAAAGGCATCCCGGAGCGCTTTCGCGGGATCGAACGTTTCTTCGAGAAATATCCGACGTATCGGGGCAAGTTCACTTTCGTGCAAATCGGATCGCCCAGCCGCAGCGAGATCAAACGCTATCACGACCTGATGGAGGAAGTAAGCGCCGAGGCGGAGCGCATCAATCGCCGATTTCAGACCGGGGAATGGAAACCGATTGTGCTGCTTACGCGGCAGCACAGCCATCGCGAAATTTTGCCGTATTATCGAGCGGCGGATTTGTGCCTGGTCACGTCGCTGCATGACGGCATGAATCTGGTGGCGAAGGAATTCCTCGGCCGCGCGCGTGGATGAACAGGGAGTGCTGATTTTGAGCAGGTTCGCGGGAGCATCGCACGAACTCTCGGACGCGCTGGTGGTGAATCCGTACGATACCGAGGAGTTGGCGGATTCGATTCATCGCGCGCTGGAAATGCCGGCGGATGAACGGAGCGTGCGCATGCAGCGGATGCGCGCGATTATTCGCGAGCGGAACGTGTACCGTTGGGCCGGCAATCTGATCGGCGAGCTGTGCGAGATCCGGCCACAGAACAGCAGCGCGCCGCACAATCGTCCGGGCGGGCCGCGGTTGGTGAGGACGATGTCGGTGGCGTGAGCACGTGTCACGCAAGGGACGCATGCGTCATTTATTCGAAAGCTGGAAGGAGGTCGCGGGGCGGCTGGCGGACGCGAAGAAGATCGCGTTGTTCCTGGATTTCGACGGCACGCTGACGCGGATCCGTCCGCATCCTGAATTGGTTTTGCTGCAGACTCCGGTGCGTCGTGTGATGGCGGTTCTGGCGCGCAGTCCGCGCTTCCGCGTCACCGTAATCAGTGGGCGCAAGCAGGCGGACATTCGCGCGCGGATTCATGTGCCGGGGATTCGCTACCTGGGGCTGCACGGATGGGACAAAGGATCGGGCGACGCTCTCAGCAACGAAACCCGCTCGCTGCTGGCGTGCGTGAAGAGCATGCTGGGCGGGGCGCTGGTGAACAATCCCGGCGTGTGGATCGAAGACAAGGACCAGATTCTGGCGGTGCATTATCGCAATGCGCCGCTGGCCGAGCAGAGAAATATTCACGACGTATTGCGAAACGCGCTGATCAGTTTCGACGGTAATTTGAGGATCGCCGGCGGGAAGTTCGTCTGGGAAATTGTGCCGCGTGAATTGGAGGGAAAAGGCGCGGCCGTGCGGCGCGAGTTGGCGGCAAATTGTTGTGACGCGGTACCGGTTTATGCCGGCGACGATCTGAGCGACGAGCCGGCGTTCGCGGTGCTGCGTCATGGGATCACAGTATTTGTTGGGCGGGCGCGACCGACGAAAGCTCGGTTTCGGTTGGCCGATGCGGCGGAGGTTCGACGGTTTCTTGAAAAACTTAGGCTTGAGTTTGCTTGAGGCGAACGCGATGTGGCCACGAATGCACACGAATGAACACGAATAAGACAGCTTGGCATTCATGTGCATTCGTGGCCACATCTGGTTTTTGCACAAGCTCTTGAAGGAGGTTGTATGACGCCTGCTGCTGTGTCTACTTCGGAACAACCGTTTCAGTTCGTGACCGCGGCGTATTTGACGCGCGTGGAGAATCAACGGGCCAACACCGTCGCCGAACTGGGCGACGCCATTTGCGAGGCGAGCGACGATTCGATTTTTTATCACACGTTTCAGACGCTCGGCCAGCATCATTTTCTGACCGAAGGGTTCTCCAACGATTTCGCGCAATGGGTGCTGGCCGGACTGAATCAGCCGGCGCTGGCGGAGCGGCTGGCGAGCATCGACGTGCGCGATTATCTTTCCATCGCGGAGCTGCGCGCCGACCTGCGGCAGATCATCCATTCGTTCCGCGAGGAGCAACCGTCCGCCGCGGAACAACGCGCGTTCGAACCGTTTTACTTCTGCCAGGCGGTGGAAGTCACGCAGCCGCTTCCTTGGGACGCCAAGACGCTCAGCGGATTCCGGGCCGGGCTGGAGCGGCTGAGCCACGCATCGTTCTATTACCACTTCATCGCCTCGCGGCTGCGGCTACAGTTGCGAACCAACGATTTCTCGCATTGGTTCGAGCACGGGCTGGATCTCAAGGATCTGGCGGAGCGCACAAATCGCATCGACATTTACACCAACACGCTCGACACGGCACGGCGGGAACTGATCGAGCTGCTGGACAGGGAGATCGGAAGATGATTGCCGAACTCGAACAAACATCGATTACGCTGGATCAATATGTGCCGCAACTGGGGGCGGCGGAGATCGACGAGCTGCGCACGCTGGCTCGGCCGCTGGAGGGCGCGACGGTCGGAATGGTCAACTCGACCGCAGTGGGCGGAGGCGTGGCTGAAATCCTGATGCGGCTGCTGCCTTTGATGCGGGAACTGGGACTGGATGCGCGCTGGCATGTGATGGAAGGCGGGCCGGATTTCTTCGAAGTGACGAAGTCCTTTCACAATTCCCTGCAAGGCGGGACGTATCACGGTGGCGAACGCGGCTTCGAAATTTTTCGCGATTACAACCGGCGCAATATGGAGAACATTCCGCTGGATGCGCGTTTTATCGTGATTCACGATCCGCAGCCGGCGGCGTTCATCGAGAAGAAGCGCGAGGGCGCAGATCAACATTGGATCTGGCGATGCCATATCGATCTGTCGCGGCCGGATCCGAATGTGTGGAATTTCCTGGAGCCGTGGGTGAACCGCTATGAGGGCGCGATTTTCTCGTCGCCTGAATATTCGCGGCAGTTACGGATTCCGCAATATCTGTTCTATCCGTCGATCGATCCTCTGTCGGACAAGAATCGGGAACTGGAGCCGAGGTATCGTGGCGGAGGTGCTGGAGCGATACGGAATCGATCCAATGCGGCCGATTCTGACGCAGATTTCGCGCTTCGACCGGTTCAAGGATCCGGTGGGCGTGCTGCAGGCTTATCGGATCGTGAAGCGGTATGCGGATTGCCAATTGGTGCTGGCCGGCGGGGGCGCGAGCGACGATCCAGAAGGCTCGGAAGTGCTGGCGGAGGTACGTGAAGAGGCCGGGGAGCGATCCCGACGTTCATGTGCTGGAGCTGCCCGCGTTCGTGCCGCTGGAGATCAACGCGCTGCAACAGGCGTCGACGATCGTGATTCAGAAGAGCCTGCGCGAAGGGTTCGGACTGACCGTGGCGGAGGCGTTGTGGAAGAAGAAACCGGTGGTGGCGTCGGCAGTGGGCGGCATTCCGCTGCAGGTGATCCACAAGCATACGGGGTTGCTGGCGCATTCGGTGGAGGGCGCGGCGTACCAGATTCGATTCCTGCTGTCCCATCCGCAGATCGCGCAACGATTGGGGGAGCAGGGGCATGAGCATGTTCGCGAGAATTTTTTGATCACGGGGAATTTGCGGCGGTATCTTACTTTGTTTTTGTTGTGTTCGGGGGTGAGGTAGTGCGTGAATCAGAGTATGCGGATCCGCTTCCCCCACCCTCACGGGTGGTGTTTGAACTTAGAATCCGCCCTCTGATGCGAGCGCTTTCCAGGCGGCCGGCCAGGTGAAGCGCTGGAGATATAGCTCTCGGCCCGCATCGCCGAGGCGTTGGCGAAGGGCCGGGTCGTTCAGCAATTGAACGACGGCGTCGGCGAAGGCTGCTGCGTCGTCGGCGATCAGTAGGTGCGTTTCGTGCCGAGCTCCCAGGCCTTCGGCGCCGAGTGAAGTGGACACGACGGCTCGCGCGGCGGCCCAGGCTTCCAGGATTTTGAAACGCGTTCCGCTGCCGGAGAGTAGCGGAATCACGCAGACTTTTGCTTCGGCCAGTGTGGCGATTGCATCGTCGATGGGGCCGGTGAACACGATGCGATTGTCGCCCGCAACGATCGAACGCACCGCATTCTCATTGCGGCCCACCAGTTTCCAGATAGTTTGCGGGGCGCGGTCACGAATCCGCGGCCAGATTTGCGCGTGGAACCAGCGCACGGCTTCTACGTTCGGGTGATATTCGAGATTGCCGCTGAAGACGACGCAGTCTGTTTCCGCCGTCGCGGGCCGCGCGATTTCGGGCAGGGCGTTGGGGTACACGATGAGGTTGGGATGATGGATGCGGCGGCGGTCGTCGTCGGATGTGACCAGGAGCGTGTCGAACCTGGGCAGCCATTCGTGCTCAAGGTGCTGGTAGGCGGCCGCGAATCGCGACATGGCTATCGACTCCGGGCCGCGTAACGCGCGTGCATGCGTTCGCGCTAGTTCGCTTTCGATGTTGTGGAGGTCGAGCACTAGTCGATCGCAGTGGGGACGCAATATTCGGGCGTAGGGGGCGCACCAGAAGTGCTCGATCACGGCTAGTTCGTAATGGCGGTCGTTCAACAAGGGCGCGAGTTGGGATTCGAAGCCGGCGAATCGGTCGAGCAGGGGCGGGACTCCTTTGACGAATCGCCACGCGTTGCGCCATATGCGGGCCGGGGTCGATTTGGAGTGATGCGGGAGGTTGAAGCTGAATACCTCGACAGCGTATTTTGTTTTTAGGTATTCGAGGAGGGAGGCGGAGCGTAATCCTCCTCCTCCGGCGCCTGGTGTTGGGGCTTCCGGTGAGATGAATAGCGCTGTACGGGCGTTGTTGCTTGTTGTCATTTCGCCTCCACTGCCCTTCGGAGGAAAAACTTGTGTCGACAGGAGTGTCGACACGGCACGCAGGAGTGCGTGCGCCACATCACTTGCAGGCCTCCTCGTATACGTCCTGGGTCAATTCGGCCGTGCGCTTCCAGGAGAATTGTTTTGCCCGGTTGCGGGCTCGCTCGCGAAGCGGCTCGAAATTTGCTGGCGATTCGGCGATCGACGCTAGTGTGTTCGCCAACGCGACGCCATCATGCGCGTCAATCAATAATGCGCCGTCGCCGGCGACTTCCATAATCGCGGGATCGCGCGACGTCACGACCATTGCGCCGCATTGCATCGCTTCGAGAACTGGCAATCCGAAGCCTTCGTATAACGATGGGTACACGACCGCTCTGCGCGGCGGAGTACAGCTCTGGCAGGTCGTCATCGGGAACCGGCCCGAGAAGCCGCAAGCCGGGTTCGGGCAGCAGCGCTGGAAAATCCGACCGCGTGCGTCCGGCGATCACGAGATCGATATCGTGGGTGTTGCGAACTTCGCGCCACGCGTCGATCAAGGCCGCGATGTTCTTGCGCGGTTCCAACGTGCCGACGAACAGGAAGTACGGCTTGGCGGCAGGCGGCCCGATGATCGGGCGAAAATGCTCGGAGGCCGCCAGCGGCACCGCTACTACTCGATCGGGCGACAGGTTGAAGCGATCGATCGCTGCGCGGCGGATCGCCTCGGTCGGGGTAATGACGATCGTGGGAATCTTCAGGCGCAGAAGCATCGCGGTGCGCCGGCGGATGCGCGCGGCGTCCGGCTGCCAGGCGCGATCGAGCCAGGGGGAGAGGTCGTGAACGGTCATCACGCTGGGCCGCGACGGGATGTACGGCACCGAAAAATCAGTACCATGAAACACATTCGTACTATGACGCGTCATTTCCTGATGAACTCCGCGCGACCACCAACGGCGGTCCCAAAACGAATGAGGCGTTTCGCCCTTGAGCAAGTTGGGAGGGGACTGGGCGGGCATCGGGAAATCGCGATCGGCGATCAGCCAGTACTGGTTTTCGGGAAAGCGAGCCGCCAAGGCGCGCGCCAATTCGGATGTGTAGCGCGCGACTCCTCCTGTCGATACTGTGAGTGGAGTCGCGTCGAGGGCGATAATCACCGCTAGCTGTTGTAGGATAACATCGTGGGAGCCGAGAACCAGAATCCGCTGGAAGAACTGAAGAGTCTGGACCAGCAGGTCGAACGGGTGACCGAGCTGGAAGACTTGAAGCCGATCTTTTTTCGGCTGGACGATATCGCCCGGGCGCATTCGGACGATTTCGAAGTGCAGTTGGTGGTCGGCGATATCAAGCAACACCTGGTGAATCGCGGGACCAAGATCAAGGAACAGGCGGCGGCCGGGCTTCCGCCGACTTACAAGCCGCTGGTGGTTCCGCCAACGCCTCCGCCATTGTCGACGCCGTTGCCGCCCACGATGAAGCCACCGTCGCCAGCGAGCGGGCCGCCCGGGCCGCCGCCCATGTCTCCTCCGACTCCTGCGAATCCCGATGCGCCGACAGTTCGTTTGTCGCCACGGCCGGTGCCGCCAGCAGTGGGTCCTCCTCCACGATCGCCATTGGATGGTCCCGCGCCGCTGTCTGAATTGAAATCGCCACCGGACCTGAAGCAGCCCAAGCTGATGTCGTCGGGTCAATTTTCGACACCGCCGAAGCCGCCATCGCCTCCGCCGGTTGCGCCGCCCGCAGCCGCGCCGCCTGGGCCGCCGCCGATCGCCGCGAAGCCACCGGCAGTTCCGCCACAACCGACGCCTCCGCCACACCATCTGGCCGCGCCGCCGACACCGAAACCGATTCCTCCGCCGCGGATTCCGCAACCGATGGCGACGAATCCTCAGGCGCCGGTTCGTCCTCAGCAGCCTCCTCAACAACCGCCGCCCCAGCCGAGGCAGGTCCCGACGCAACAGCCGACCATGCCCATGCCGGGCGCGTCGTTTGGCGCCACGGGATCGTTTGGATCATCCGCCGGACCGTTGTCGACGGGTCCACAAACTCCGGCGGGCCTGGGCGGCGCGCCGCCTTCCGGTCCGCCGAAACAGCCCCAACAGCCGCCCATGAATCCCGCAGGTCAGCCGCCCAAGCCGGCGAAGGGCTGGAGGCGCCCGCTGCTTATCGGCGTGATGCTGGGAGCGTTGTTCGCCATCGTGACGCTCGCATTCGTGGTGAATCAGTCGCGCAAGCGCAATAAGCTGGTGGAAAACGATCTGGCGGCCGAAGGCGCGGCAGTGCAGATACAGATGACCACCACGCCCGCGAATGCCTCCATTCGCGTGAATGGCGAGGCGAAATGCAATGCGCCCTGCTCGGTTGCGCTGGCTCCCGGTTCGTATCAGGTTACGGCGTTTCTCGATGGCTACGATCCCGCAACCAGTCCACTGGTGGTGTATACGAAGCAGCCGGGTGCGGTGAACATGGTGCTCTCTGCGCAGCCGCAATCGGTTCGCATTCTTACGGATCTGGAGCAGGGAAAGCTCACGTTCGACGATCAGGCGCCGGTCGATTTGCAGGAAGGCCAGTTCATCCTCGACAAGGTGGCGCCGGGATCGCACATTGTCAAGATCACGGGCAAGAGCGGCGATGCGACGTTCAATTTCGATATCGCGGAAGCCAAGCCGCCGGTCGTAACCGGCAACGTCACTGCGCACAATCTGGTCGCCGTGCTGGTGTCGAGTTTTGGCAGCCATGCGCGCGTGGTGACCAACTCGGGCCCGATGAAGCTCTCGGTGAACGGACAGCCGGAAGACGATGCGGTGCCGACCGGAGTGGATCTCAAGGCGTTTCAACCGGGCGTCGACGAACTGATCGTTGGCGACGGCAAGGATCAGCACAACATGAAGGAGAGTTTCGGCCCGGCGCCGATGCTGACCGCCTTCCTCAAATCCGATCTGAATATCGGCACGCTGATTGTCTCGACAGGCCAGGACGACGTGAAGGTATTTCTGAACGACAAGGAATATCGGCGCAAGACGCAGCGCGGACAACTGCGTATTCCGGTGATCGGCAAGGTGAAGGTTTTCGTGCAGAAGGACGGCTTCCAGCCCGAACCGCCGCAGAATGCGGAAGTGAAGAAGGGCGCGGAGGTTCGGCTCGAATTCAAGTTGAAGGCGCTGCCGACCCTGACCACGCTGCTGATCCGCAGCGCAACGCCGGGAGCCGAGGTATTGATCGATCAGGCGAGCATCGGCACGGTTGGCCCCGATGGAAACTTTACCTATAACAGCGTCGCGCCGGGCGATCACACGATCGAATTGCGGCGCGACCAGTACGCTCCGAAGAGACTCCAACGCACCTTCCGCGCGGGAACGCCTGTAGCGCTGGGCGGAAGCGAAGTGACGCTGGCGGCGGCGACGCCGACCAACGCGATCATCCGCGTGGCGCGCACCCCGGCGAATGCCACGGTAACGTACCGGCGCGCCGAGGAAAGCGAATCGCGGGAATTGCGCGCACCCCAAGTGGAACTGCCGCCGGGCGGTTACGTATTCACGGCGAAGGCTCCCGGCTACACGGATCGCACGGAACGAGTGCAGGTGACGCCGGGCGAATCGCGAACCATCGAGATTGCGCTGACCGCTGTTCGCCCCACGACGCCCGCCGTCAAGAATGGCGATGTCACGGATTTCGAGGAATCCGGCGCATGGAAGAAAGAGGGCGATCTGTACGTCCACAAGGGCGGGGGATTCGTGCCCTACAAACTGGGGCCGCGTGGCCTCTACACGTTCACCGTGGAACTGGTGAAGGGCGGCAATCTTTTCCGCGGCGGCAGGATTCGATGGGCGGTGCAGTATCTGGATTCCAAGGATTATCTGCTGTTTGAACTGGATCGCAAAACTTTCTGGGCGAGCGTGATCGAAAAAGGGAAGAAGCTGGAGCGGCAAAAGACTCCGCATCAGTTGGAGAATCAGAAATCGTTCACCATTCAGATCGAGATTACGCCGGAGCACGTGGTTCACAAACTGAAGACCGGCGATTCTTGGCTGACGCTCGATTCATTCGCCGAACCGGGCCGTAACTTTACTTCCGGTAAGTTTGGATTCTTTATTCAGGGCGCTGACGAGATCGGGATTTCGGATTTCACGTTCGTTCCGAAGTGAGGCTTTGTGGCGCACGCTTCAGCGTGCAACGGCGAACTTCAGTTCGCCGACTAAAGTCGGCGACGGCACGCTGAAGCGTGCGCCACGTTATGACCTCTACTCGACGCCGGTTTTTGAGTGCTGCACTGGTCGGGCTCACCGCAAAAGGCGAGCGTCGCATCGATGGCGGCTTCGTCAACGACGCGTTTCCCATCGGTCATCGGATTCGTGATCACGCGAAGTTCAACGCGCCCACCCGAGTCGAGAAGTTTCCCATCGTTATCGTCGGCGGGGGAATGGCCGGCCTCAGCGCGGCGTGGCGTCTGACCAAGCGCGGGTTTCGCGATTTCGTACTGCTCGAAATGGAAGCGCAGCCCGGCGGCAATTCACGTTGGGGTGAGAACGAAATCACCGCTTACCCATGGGCGGCGCACTATGTTCCCGTGCCCGATGCCCGCGAAACTCTGGTCCGCGAATTGTTCGAAGAGCTCGGCGTGTTGAAGGACGGCAAGTGGGACGAGCGTCGTCTGTGCTTTTCGCCGCAGGAGCGGCTCTATATTCATGGACGATGGCAGGATGGCGTGGAGCCCGAAGTAGCCTCGACGGCTCGCGATCGCGAAGACTATCGCCGCTTTCACGATTTGATCGAGGAGCAGCGGCACACCGGCGGCTTCACGATTCCGATGGAACGAGGGGCATCATCGCCATCGGCCGCGGCGGTTGCCTTGGATCGAATTTCGATGCAGGAGTGGATGGCGCGCAACCGATTCACCTCGCCGTATCTCGATTGGTACGTGAACTACGCTTGCCGCGACGACTATGGCGCACTGGCTCGCGATACGTCGGCTTGGGCGGGCGTGCATTATTTTGCGTCGCGAGATCCGGAAGAAAAGGGACCGTTGACGTGGCCCGAAGGCAACGGATGGATCGCGCGGCAGTTGATCGAGCGCGTGAAGCCGTGGCTGCGGACGTCGTCGCCGGTGTTTTCGATTACGAAGGCCAGCTCAGGCAAAGACAAGAAATTGCGGGTGCGCACGGAAGCTGCCGACTACGTCGCCGACCGTGTGATCTTTGCCGCACCGACGTTCCTCGCTCCGTACGTGATCGAAGGTGCGAAGACTCCCGAAGGCTTCGTGTACTCGCCGTGGGTTACGGCCAACTTGGTGATCGAGCAGCCGCCGGAAGATACCGCCTGGGACAACGTAATCTACGATTCGCCGGCGCTGGGCTACGTGGTTGCGACACACATGTCGGTGCGGCGGTTCGTCGAAAGGTCGGTGTGGACGTTCTATTGGGCGTTGGCGCAAAAGCCGCCGGCGGAGATGCGGACTTTGCTGCTCGAAAAGGATTGGACCTGGTGGCGCGAAGCGATTTTGAACGACTTGTCGCGCGCTCATCCGGATATTCGCGAGCGGGTGTCGCGCATCGATGTGATGCGGATTGGTCATGCGATGGCTCGGCCGGTCCCTGGGTTTTTGGCGTCGGAAACACGACGCCGGTTCGCTGGCGCGAGTGACGCGATCGTCTACGCCAATTCGGATTTGAGCGGGTTTTCGATTTTCGAGGAAGCGCAGTATCGCGGGGTGACGGCGGCCGACCGCGCATTGAAAATGTTTCGATAATTTCCTGGAGCTATTGCGCTCCCTGCCGGCCGCGAATATTCACAGCCGCCAGTGAGGCGCGACCGTTAGAGAGCGCGCACCCATTAATTCGCGGATGGACGCTCCAACCGATCGACCACAAAAACCTCCGCGCGAACTTTCTTCGAGTCCAATTTCAATCCAAGCTGCTCGCGCAACGCACCGAAAATATCGGGACCCTCAGGAGCCGGCGGAAGCAGTGAGCCATCCGTCCCTGGTGGTACCGGAGGGGCCGGCGGCGCGAACTCCAACGTGAAGTCGTAAAACTTATCCAGGCCGGTCTTATCGACCACCGGCTGATTCAGTTGCTGCGACAGAAAGAAAGCGAGGTACTGCATCGGGACTCGCTGCCCGGCGAGCTTCCCGCGACCCGCGCCTTTGATGGGAATGTCGAACGTATTTTCCAACTCGCTGACTTTCATTTTCGGGCCGGACTTATCCACCACCAACTCGTATCCGGAAACGTCGCGCGATTCCTTGTGGAACTTGAATTGGAAGCGGTCCGCCAGCAGCGACTGAAACATCTCATGAAGCTGATCGATGTTCGCGCCCTTCATGTCCGTCTTGCCTTCGATGTCGTACCGGTCATTCAGCCAATCGGGACCGCCGACGAGCTGCGCGGGCGTGATCCGGTACATCAACTGAATGATCAGGCGCAGCGGCATGTTGGTCGCGACATAAGTTTGCCCGCCATTGAGAGGACGCACCGCGCCACCCTGTCCGCCGGGCGCGCTCAGCTTGATGCTGGCGACGTCGAACTCCAGCGGCTTCGCCGGCTGCGCGGGCAACATCGCCGCCATGCCCGCGATAATCGTCATTAGGGTGAGAGGGATCTTCATACGCGCTCCATCGTCTTTCATATTAAGACGCGCCATCGCACCCGACGTATCATGAATAGGTGGCGGATCCAACCCGATGGCGGATTTAACGTGGCTCGGCGCGGCGGGAGGGGTTGCCGGCGGGGCGGGATTCATGAGCTATGCCGTCCGTGGCCGCTCCTCTCACGTTTTCGGCCCATCGATTTATCACGGTGCTCGAACGCGTCCGTCGATCGCTCTCACTTTCGACGATGGCCCCAGTGAGTCGACACCCGCGCTGCTAGAATTGCTGGCCGAACACAAAATCCGCGCGACATTTTTCATGTGCGGGAAAAATGTCCGCCGCTGTCCCGCGATCGCCAGGCAAGTAGCCGCGCAGGGTCACGAAATCGGGAATCACACCGACTCGCATCCTCGCTTGCATCTTCACCTGCCGGAGTTTATTTATCGCGAGCTGGCGATCGCGCAGGAAACGATTCATCTCAACACCGGCGTGATGCCGCGCCTGTTTCGCGCGCCGTACGGTGTCCGGTGGTTCGGTTTGCGTTACGCGCAACAACGGCTGGCGCTGACTGGCGTGATGTGGACCATCCTCGGCCGGGATTGGCGCTGGCCCGCGCGCCGGGTTTCTCGCTTGCTAATTCGCCGTGCGTCGAACGGCGCCATCATTTGCCTGCACGACGGGCGCGAAGTAAGACGGACGCCCGACATTCGAACTACGCTTGACGCGGTGGAAGTCGTCATTCCGGCGCTGAAAGAACGCGGATTTCAATTCGAAACGGTGAGCCAAATTTTATGCCCGACGAACTAAGCGCCCCCGGCGATCTCATCGCGCGCGTCACCGGTGTTATCGCCAAGACGCAGCACATCCCGCCGGAAACGGTAACCATCGACAGCACTTTCGAGGAGCTGAAAATCGATTCGCTGGACGGGATCAATATTCTGTTCGCGCTCGAAAGCGAATTCGATGTGGATATTCCGGATGACGCCGCGCGCCAGATCCGTTCGATCCGCGATGCGGTGTCGGGAATCGAAAAGCTGCTGGCTTTGAAGACATGATCCGTCGAGTCGCTGTCACCGGCATCGGCGTGATTTCCGCGCTCGGGCTGACCCGGCCGGCATTTTGGGACGCGTTGGCTGCGGGGCGTTGCGGAATCCGCCCGATGACGCTGGTACCCGAAGGCTCCACGCGATTCCCGAATGCCGCCGAAGTGCCCGGCTATCGGGCCTCCGATTATTTCGACGAAAAGGAAGCCGGCTATCTGGATCGGTTCTCGCAATTTGCATTGATCGCCGCGCGCGAAGCGGTGGCGGATTCGGGAATCATATTCGATGAGACCTTGCGTGAAAACGCCGCGATCGTGACCGGATCTTGCGCCGGCGGCCAGACGACGGAAGATGAGGGCTTCCACGGTCTCTATGCGATGAAGAACACCCGCTTCGCGCCGCTATCGATTCCGAAAGTGATGGCGAACGCGGGCGCCAGCCGCATTTCTCTGGAATACGGAATCACGGGTCCGGTGTACACGGTGTCGACGGCGTGTTCGTCGGCAAATCACGCGATCGGGCAGGCGTTCTGGATGGTGCGCAACGGCACTGCGGCCGCGGCGATCGCTGGTGGTAGCGAAGCTCCGTTTTCCATGGGCATGTTGAAGGCCTGGGAGGCGATGCGAGTGATCTCGCCGGACACCTGCCGTCCTTTTTCACGCGACCGCCGCGGATTAATTTTAGGCGAGGGCGCGGCGATGCTGGTACTGGAGCCGCTGGATCGCGCGCAAGCTCGCGGCGCGCATATTTGGGGCGAGATCGTCGGATTCGGAATGTCGTCCGATGCGCATCACATCACGCAACCGTCGGCGGCGGGGGCGGCGAAGGCGATGAGAGCGGCGCTTACGGATTCCGGAATTGAATTGGGTGCCGTCGACTACATCAACGCGCATGGGACCGGCACGCCGTCGAATGACCCGACGGAATCGGAAGCGATTCGCACGGTGTTCGGCGAGCGCGCGGAGAAGATTCCTGTCAGCTCCACGAAATCGATGCACGGACACACACTGGGAGCAGCCGGAGCGCTCGAAGCCGCAGCGACGTTGTTCGCGATTCACGAAGACGTGATCCCGCCGACCGCGAATTTCACTGAGGCCGATCCCGCTTGCAACCTTGACATCGTGCCCAACACCGCGCGAGCCGCTCTTGTCCAGTACGCGCTCTCGAACTCGTTCGCGTTCGGCGGTCTCAACGCGGTGTTGGTTTTGGGGAAAGTCTAGTTTGCTTGCGCGCGCCCTTACGGGACGCGCCTCAAGGTCCGCGCTCGCGGCCGTCAGGGCGCGCGCTATTTCGTCATCGAAATCTCGTATCCGATATCCGCCTCCCGAATCTCGAACTTCGCGACGCCTGCCTGCGTCAGCATGAATTCGAATTGCGGCTTGGTGTATGCCGACTTCAGCAGCATCAGCCGGAACGTCAGCTTCGTCATAGCTCTATTGACGGCGCCGAGGGCCATTGTGTTTACATGATGATCGATGGATTCGAGCGACGCGTCTTTCCTGAGGTCGATGATTAATCCACCACCGCCGGGTTTCAGGACGCGATGCATTTCCGCCAGCGCGCGCACTGGTTCGCCGAAATTCTTGAACGCCGCACGGCATAGAAGAAAATCGAACGTGTTGTCCGCGAACGGCAGCGCGGACGCATTCCCCTGCCGAAAGTCCACATGCACGCCCGCATCGGCGGCTTTCTTGTTCGCCAATTCAACAAAGGTGTGGCTGATATCCAACCCGGCGATCGCATACGCGCCGAGCTTCGCTAACTCGATGCAAAAGTATCCCGGCCCCGGCGCGACTTCCAGCACGGCTGCGTTCGGCGGAAGCTGGGCCGCGACGCGCAGCGCGAGTTTCGCGAACTCGTCGAGCGACTTGCCGGTATTGGTCGCATACCATTTCGCGACCATTCCTTCCATTCCCCGATCCTTGTGAGGTTTGGGTAGTGTCGTTGTCATAAGTACCTCAATACCGGCGAAAGGCCTCAGTATCGATGACGATGGATTACCTCGAAACGTGGCAGCCCACGCCCGTGCCATGCCCCACCACCGCTTGCGCGCCCTTCGGATTCGCGGCCAGCGAAGAAATCTTGCCGAACTTTCATATCGAAGCGATCGGGTGAGGGCGCCGGCGTTTGGGCCGACCCGGTAGCGGAAAGAAACCCAATGAGATAGGCCACGGCTCCGGCCGCCGCGATCAACACAGTCCGTTTGATTCGATTGCGCTGCATGCTGTTGATTACCTCTGCCAGCAGGATAAGTTACGTTCGGCGCGAGGACTGCGCGGAATCGGCGAACGGCGAGGAATGACGGACGAATGACGGATGTGGCCCACGCACTCTTGGGCCTCGCCTGGACTAGGACAAGAACAGCCTCGTAGCCTTGGTGCGTGCGAAATCCAGGCATCAAGGAAAGGTGTCGACACGAGTGTCGATAAGGCACGCACGAGTCGAGTGCGGGCGCCAATCGGAAACTATTTCTTCAGTAGTGCTTCGACCGCTTCGAGTTCTTTCCCCGCTTCGCTAAATTTCCCCTGCGCAACCAGATCGCGATAGCGCTTGAAATGCGCACGAGCCTCTTCCAGCCTGGGATCGGAAGAGATGCTTGTCGTCCCCATGGCGGGCGTCCCCGTAGTTTGAGTCGACGTCGTCGTCTGCGAAGTCACAGGCGCCGCCTGAATCGTCTGTCCGCCCTGAATCGCCGCCAACTGCGCCAGCGCCTGATCGTAAGTATCGGCGTACACCAGCGTATTTCCCACCGCCAGCGCGACCTTCTTCAACTGCGGCATCTTCGCGTTCGTCGATTGAATATAAATCGGCGCGACGAACAGGAACGTATTGTCGATCGGCAGCGTCAGCATCTGGCTCCGCAGTACCTGCGAGCCCTGCTGGTTCCATAGCGTCAGATCCTTCGAAATATTCTGATCCTGATTGATCAGCGTCTCGATCTGCGCCGGACCCGGAATAATCTCCTGCTTCGGCAAATCCAGCACCACGATTTCGCCCAGATGCGGACCGTCGCAGCGCGCCGCCATCAGACCGATCAGGTTCTGTCTTGCCGCGCGGCGTGAACGGAATCGTCAACAGGAACTCCGGTTCTGTTTCGCCAGGCAGCGTAGCGATGAGATACGTCGCGGGCACCGGCGACAGACCCGCAGTCTGCCCGCTCGAATAGGTCGCGAGGTCCCACTGATCGGCGCGATTGTAGAACGACTCGGGCTCGCGCATGTGATACGTGCGGAAGATTTCGGCCTGCGTTCGAAACAGCATTTCGGGCGAACGCGTGTGCGCCCGAACATCGGCCGGCATTTCCGAAGCCGGCGAGAACAGATCCGGGAACAGACGGCGATAAGCGTTCACCAGCGGATCGTCTTCGTCGAACACGTACATCTTGACGCTGCCGTCGTAGGCGTCGACCGTGGCTTTCACCGAATTGCGGATGTAATTGAACCGCAGCCCGTTTTCGAGCGAAATGGTGCGCGAATACGGATGCGCCTCGCTGGTCAGATAGCCATCGACGATCCACACCAGCTTGCCCGATTCCGTGATCACCATGTATGGATCGGTGTCCCACGTGACGAATTCGGCCAGCTCATGCAAGCGCTCCGGCACGCGGCGGCGGATCATCATGCGGCTATCCGGCGTCAGTGAGTTGTTCAGGAAAATATTCGAATCGCCTTCGGAAATCGCGGCGATAGTACGCATGCCGAACGCATTGATCGGGAATCCGCCGGCGCCATCGTAGTGCACGTTCACTTCTTTCGATCCCGACGGATAATCGAATTCCTCCTGCGAGGTGTGCACGAACACCGGCGACTCCAGCGTCTCGCCGTAATAAATTTGCGGCCGAGTCAGCTTGAGACTCGAAGTCAGCACCTCGACCGGAGCATCCTTGATCAACAGCACCGGATTCCCATCGGCCGTGATCCGATTCGCCTCCGCCAGCACCAGCCCGTAGCCGTGCGTGAACAGAAGTTTCCGATTGATCCAGCTATCGCCCAGCGCGGCCGGGTCCAATTCGCGCGGCGCGAGCAGCATCTGCCGCAGTCGACCATCGATGTGATAACGATCGACATCGGTATCGGCGTAAGTGAACGGACGCAGCGGCTGCTTCTGGCCGAGCGTATCGTGAAACGCGCGCCAATCCCACAGCCGGACGTTGTCGAGCATCGTGCGATTCTTCGCGAAATCGATGTGGCCGTCGGCGTGTGCCGTGAACTCTTTCTCGGTCGATCGATGATCCAGGCTGTAAGCGGCGCGCGTCGCTGCAATATGGCGCTCGATGAACGGGCGTTCCAGCGTCAGCTCATTGGGACGAACGTAAATGCGCGCTGACCGCCGCGGGCACGGTCCAATCAATCAGCAACACAACCGCACAGGCGAGCGCCAACTTTCGACGCCCAGCCAAAACCAATACAGCGGCGAGCAGCGCAGGCCGCGGCCTTCACCAACTGCATCGGCAGATCGATGTGCTGCTGCACGTAATCGATGCCGACGATCAGATTGCCGTGATCGCTCAGCAGCATATCGTAGCGGCCCAGCCAGAAATTCACGGCGAGCATCACCAGAAACACGGCGATCAACGACTTCAACATCGTCGACTCCAATGCGCCCAGCGACCTGAGCTCGTTGAAATCGAGTTCGGCGCGCGCGCCGGCCGCGGGAAAGTTCTTGACGATCTGCCAGCCTCGCGCGGCAACATAATACGCGAGCGCCCCGCCCAGCGCGCACACTGCGGCGAAATTCACCAGCATGCTGTAGAACGGTAGGTCGAAAAAGTAAAACCCGAGCGGCTGGCTGAACACCGGATCCGTCCACTCCCCTATCGGGAGTCCGTGGCCGCCGAAATATCGGACTACCGTCCATCCATCGACCGCGGCCAGCGCGATCACGATGGAAACCAGCAGCAGCGCGGCGGAAATAATCCAGCCGTACCAGGGATGCTCGCGCAACCGGGCGCCGGCGTGGCGCATGCCGCGCGCGTGGGCGATCCACAGAATCACAAACACGATCAGCCAGGCAGCGAAACCGGGCGCGTTGCGATACAGCGCGATGCGCCACCACGTGTCCAGATGGCCGAGTTCGCGCCACCAGGAATAATCGATAACGATGTTGCAGATGGAACGGCCGAAGATCAGGAGGAACAGAAACGCGGCGATCGCGAGAGCAACGCGGCGCGCTGGACGCTCGCGGCCCGGGAGCATGGTGGGCATGTTCACTAAGCGTACACCCGTTGGAGATTACTCACCTGCAATATTGCGTGGCGACTTACAGAACCGTGAGCAAGTTGCGCTTGCGCCAAGGGAGTGGGCTTAACAAGCTGCGCGGCACATGATATCCTCGGCCATATGAAGATACTTGCATTGATGATTCTTTCGGCGGCCATGACTTTTGCCGCGGATATCACGGGGAAATGGACGTTCAATGTCGTGCTCGACGCGGGCGGTGGTTCGCCAACTTTCGATTTCGAGCAGAAGGGCGACAAGCTCACCGGGATGTATCACGGCCAAGTCGGCGACGCCAAACTGACAGGGACCGTGACCGGCAATAAAGTTGAGTTTTCATTCAGTGGCCAGGCTGGCACCGTGAAATACGTCGGAACCCTGGAAGGCGACACGAAGATCGCGGGGACCTGCGAATACGGCGAGCTAGGGAATGGGAAGTTTACCGGGACAAAGAACTAGAAAGCTGTCCCATCGATGTCGTTGGCGATGCGCAGTCAAGCACCACCCGCAAGGGTGGGGCATTTATGCCTTTCTAGAAAGAATTAGGCCGCAGATACACGCAGATCAACGCCGATAAGAAATACTTTGCTTTATCTGCGTTCATCCGCGTGAATCCGCGGCCAAACTTTTTTAGAGTAAGCGGAAGCTGACGTCGATCACGGCGATGACAGGCACGGGCTTGCCGTCCTTCATGCCCGGCTTGAAGCGCCACTTGGCGACGGCTTCCATCGCCTTCTGATCCAGGCCGAGCCCTAGAGCGCGGCGAACCCGCAAATCTTTCGGCATGCCTTTTTCATCCACCACGATTTCGAGCTGCACCGTGCCCTGCCACTTGGCTTTGCGGGCTTCTTCGGAATACTCGGGTTCTTCCTTGTGGATCAGCGTCGGTTGCGAAACACCGCCACCGATTTTATACGCGCCGCCGCCGAATCCGCCGCCCGAGCCAGGTCCAACGCCCGGTCCGTGGCCGGATCCGACTCCGCCGCCCGAACCCGTTCCGATTCCACCGCCGATTCCGGTTCCGTTCGAAGGCACGCCCAGCTTGCTCAACGTATCGCCATAATTGGTCGCGTCGATGTTGGGGATCGGCACGTCCGAAACGATGGTCGGCGTCATGGGAAGCTTTGCCTGGACGGTATCGACCCGCGGAGGCGTGAACTGCTTCGGCGCGATCTTCGGAAGCTTGCCTTTGCTCGCATCCAGCGGAGCCCGCGCGCCGCCGCCACCGCCGCCCTTGTGCACTTCAGGTTTGTAAGGCTCCAGCGGAGGAGCCGTCAACATAATGTGTTCGGCGATGAGTTTCTGAACCGGCTTCAGAGAACCGATGAAAAGAATCAGAGCGACGACGCCCACGTGGATCAGCAGCGACGTCATCCCGGCGGTCTTTTCATTTCCGCCGTACCCGCCCCACATGTCGCCTACTGCGATCGGCTTCGAAGTTACTTCGAGCGGCGGCAGCTTGGGTGGATTGATTAGGTCTTTAACACCTTGTCCAATCGACTTGTACCAAGGCGTTTCGATCGACGCAGGCGCGAGGAGATGCGCGAGGTGTACTTCAGGATCGTCGTTCGGGGGCATTCCGCCTGTTGGTTGCTCCGGCACTTTCTATCCCTCGACTTTCAACACGTGCTCACTACTATGACGAACTTCCGGGACTGAGGGTTTCAATTTCTGGAATTTTTTCGTACTGGTAGTCTTCCCTGAGATTCTAGCATACAGCGTTTGAGAGTCTAACACAGAGGACGCCCAGCGGCTAGGAATGTTTACCGAATTTGGAATTCAAGAAACGTGGCTGTTTCGTTCCAAAGTTTATCCATCACATCCGTCAGTTCATGGCCCGATTCCAGCAGGTGTACCGTCGCGTTGACGTGGCTCGCGGCAAACTGGACCGTTACTTGCGGTGGCACCACATCGTCGCGAGTTCCATGCAGAATCAGGGCCGGCTGTCTGAAATCGGGTTCGTCTTCGTATTGGGCGGCGTCTTCGACGAACTGATAGCCGAGGGGCTCTTCGGCCTTGAACGCATAGTGATAGAACGGCTTCGATCCTCGCCGCTTCCATTCCGCCATCTCTTCGCCCTCAAATCGCGCGCGCCAACGCGAAGGAAACTGGAATGCGGGGGCGAGCAGCACAAGTTTCTCGATATTTTCGTGACGAGCGGCGTAGGCGGCCGCGAGATAGCCGCCCAGACTGGATCCCATCAGCACGACGCGATCTTCTCGAACTGCGGCCTCGATCACGCGAAGCTGGCCGGGTCACCGTGAGCGTTTCGAAGTTGCCCTCGTCGAGTTGTGGGATTTGGAAGGGCACGCCGAGTTCCTCGAATCGAGCGCGAAAGAATTGCGCCTTTGACGATTGCGGTCCCGAAGCGAAGCCGTGGAGGTAGACGATTCTCATGGTTCAGATGTGGCGCACGCACTCCTGCGTGCCGTGTCGACACTCATGTCGACACGACGTTGTCTGGTGCTGAGACAAGGTCCTGCGCTGGAAAAACACGTGTCGACACGGTCTCGACACGGCACGCAGATGCGTGCGCCACATTCACTTCGGAAAACTCAAATCGCTGGATGCGCCGAATTTGTGGAAGTCCGCGTAAGTGAATCGGTTCTCCATCGCCAGCCTCCCGCCGCGCAATTCCCGATGCTCGGTGGACGACGGCAACAGTGCGCCGAATTTGCTCAGCTCGTAGGTGACCGCCGCCTCCTCGCGCACCGATTTGGGCGCATCGCCTTCCTGCGTCACCAGCGTGATCTGCAGCGGCAGGAAATCGGTAGCCCGCACGCGGATCTCACCCCCGACCTTCAAATGCCGCATCTTCGATTGCTCAAACAACGTGAGGGACTCGGGCCCGTCGATCTGTTTGTAGGACCACACCAGCGCTCGATCGTAACCGATCATCATCGGTGGGCGGCGCGTGAACTCGTAGCGCTCCAAATCGCGACGAGTGAACAGCAGCAGCAGTTGGCCGAAATCCGTAACCGCGCCGGCAAGTCCCTGCTTCTCGAATTCCTTGAGCATCGCCCGCTTCTGGGCGTCGTCGGATGCAGTAATCGCTCTCGCCAGCGAATCCTGCGCCTTCTTCGCTTCACCGACCTTCTTTCCATCGACCGAGATCACCTGCCGCAGTTCGTGGATGGCTCCGCGCTGTCGGCAAAAATGGCAAAGCCGTATTCGGAAATCAGGTTGCGCTCCACCCACTGGTCGGCCAGAGGCTCCACTGCGGCGGCGCCGGTTCGCGGATGAAATCGCGAAGGGGGCTTAAGGGTTCGCTGATGCAGAGTTTCGGTTCCTAGCAACTGAGGCGCGATCTTGAGGAACGCCGGCGGCTTCCTCGGAGAGCCGGGCGGTCATCTTATCGGTGAGCTCGTCAGCGTGTAAGAGCCCAGCGAGGAAGAGAAACGCTAGCGTCCGCATAGTCCGAGCTTAACATTCTGAATTCTGACTCCTGGCCCCTAGCCCCTGGCCCCTGACTCCTTTTTGTTAGCATGAAATTTAACCCCCGCTTATGATTCGTAATTTTCGCGGAATCGCGCCCAAGGTCGCAGTATCCGCATACGTCGATGCCAGCGCGCAGGTCATCGGCGACGTCGAAATCGGCGAACGGTCCAGCATCTGGCCGTGCGCATCGCTGCGCGGCGACACCGGTCCGATCCGCGTCGGCAGCGAGACCAGCATTCAGGACAACTGCGTGCTGCATCTGGATGAAGGATTTCCGCTGACGGTGGGCGATCGCGTGACGGTGGGGCATGCGGTCACGCTGCACGGCTGCACGGTCGAGAGCGACAGCCTGATCGGCATCGGCGCGACGGTGTTGAATGGCGCGCGGATCGGGAAAGGATCGGTGGTCGCGGCGGGATCGCTGGTGCCGGAAGGAATGCAAGTGCCGCCGTCGACGCTGGTGATGGGGGTCCCCGCGAAGGTGAAGCGAGCGGTGACGGCGGACGAGCAGGCTCGGTTTGCTGAAGGCGTGAAGCACTACGTGGAGAAGGCGAACCTCTACTTGAAGGAAAAAGGATGATGTGGCGCACGCTCTAGCGTGCAGCGGTGGGCTTTCAGCCCAACGTCGATCGCACGAACTGAAGTTCGCGCCGGCACGCTGAAGCGTACGCCACAAGAACGACTCAATGATTAAAGCAGTCAAAGGAATGCGCGACCTTCTTCCGCCCTCGACGGCGGTGTGGAACCACGTCGAAGCCGCGGCGCGCGAGGTGTTTCGCGTCTACAACTATCACGAAATCCGCACGCCGATCGTGGAAGAGACTGCTTTGTTCGTGCGCGGCGTCGGCGAAGATACCGACGTGGTCAGCAAGGAAATGTACACGTTCGAGGATCGCGACGATACGTCGCTCACGCTGCGTCCCGAGGCGACCGCATCGGTGATGCGCGCCTACATCGAACATCGCCTGGATCAGATTCCGGGCGTCAAGAAGTATTACTACATCGGACCGATGTTCCGCCGCGAACGCCCGCAGAAAGGCCGCTTCCGCCAGTTCTTCCAGATCGGCGCGGAAGCGATCGGCTCGGAATCGCCCATCGTCGACGCGGAAGTGATCGAGATGGTGATCGAAGTCCTGAAGAAGCGCGGGCATCGACGGATTTCACGTCGTGCTGAATTCGATCGGCGATGGGAATTGCCGCCCTGCATACCTGGAACTGCTGCGCGAAAAACTGAAAGACGTCGCCTCGCAGATGTGCGGAGACTGCCAGCGCCGCGCGGTCACGAATCCGCTGCGCGTGCTGGATTGCAAGGTTCCTGCAGGACCAGCCGATCATCGAATCGCTGCCTTCGATTGCCGATCATTTATGCAGTCCCTGCTCGCAACCATTTTGCAGAGGTTCGTGCACACTTGGATGCACGCGGAATCGAGTACGAAGTGAAACCGCGCATGGTCCGCGGCCTGGATTACTACATGCGCACGACGTTCGAGATCACGCACGGGTCGCTTGGGAGCGCAGAACTCCGTTCTGGGCGGCGGAAGATACGACGGGCTGGCGGAATCGTTGGGTTCGCGAGTGCCGGCTCCGGGAATCGGATTTTCGATCGGCGAAGACCGGCTGGTGATGGGCGTCGGAAGAAGCGCATCCGGATGAATATGATCCGAAGGTCGACGTGTTTCTGGCGGCGCTGGGCGAGGCAGCGGAACTGCACGCGGGCACGCTCGCGGCAGAATTGCGCGAAGCTGGAATTTCGGTGGAGCGGTCAGCCGATCGAAAACTGAAGCGGGCGCTTGAAGTCGCCAACAAGATGGGCGCGCGATTCGCGCTGATCGTCGGAGACGATGAACTCGCGTCAGGCACCTATCAATTGAAAGACATGGCGTCGGGCGAGCAGCACAAGGTTGCTCGCGACCAACTGAGAACACATTTGCTAAAATAAAGCGATTCGTTATGCAGCGTCGGTCCAAATCCAAGTTGCGAGCGCACGTGGTTCGTTTCCATGCGGCGTTGGACTGCGCCGTCGAAGATCCCTCAAATCGTCTTTCGAATCCTAACGATAATGATTGAGTGCGCCCTTGGCTTCGGCCGAGTTGGCGCTATCCCGATCTCAATCTAAGAATCCAAGATTTTAAATAGAAAAGAGAAGGACATGGAATCCGTACCTCTAGACTTTCTTGGCGAGCTTCGCCGCACACATACCTGCGGGGAGCTGCGCAGCCGCGGACGCGGGCAAACGCGCGCTGCTGATGGGCTGGGTGCATCGCCGCCGCGACCTGGGCGGCGTCCGCTTCATTCACCTGCGCGATCGCGATGGCGTGACGCAACTGGTGTTTCACGGCGATGGCGACCCGGAACTGGCACAAGAAAGCCGACCTGCTGTCGTCGGAATACGTGATCGCGGCGGAAGGCATGGTCAAGCTGCGCGACGCCGAGACGATCAATGCGGCCATCACGACCGGCGAAGTCGAGATGGTTGTCGAAAAGCTTTGGATCCTGAACGAATCGCGCACGCCGCCGTTTCCGATGGAGGAGCACGTCGACGTTAAGGAAGAGACTCGTCTCAAGTATCGCTACGTCGATTTGCGGCGGCCGCACATGCAGCGCAATATCATCCTGCGCTCGAAAGTTGCGTTCGCGGTGCGAAAGACGCTGGCGGCGCTGGGATTCCTGGAAATCGAGACGCCGTTCATGACGCGGTCGACTCCGGAAGGGGCTCGCGATTATCTGGTTCCGGCGCGCGTGTATCCCGGTCACTTTTATGCGCTGCCGCAATCGCCGCAGATTTTCAAGCAGTTGCTGATGGTGAGCGGGTTCGATAAGTACTTCCAGATCGTAAGCTGCTTCCGAGATGAAGATTTTCGCGCGGACCGGCAGGCCGAGTTTACGCAGATCGATCTGGAGATGTCGTTTCCGCAGCAGGAGACGATTTTCGAGGTGATCGAGCCGTTGATCCAAGCAGCGTGGAAGGAAGGCGGCTACGAAGTCCCGATTCCGTTC
Source organism: Terriglobia bacterium (assembly GCA_963732025.1). Taxonomy (GTDB): domain Bacteria; phylum Acidobacteriota; class Terriglobia; order Bryobacterales; family Bryobacteraceae; genus Palsa-187. The sequence continues at coordinate 59,656 of CAVSXU010000009.1, read as the reverse complement.
CCGCGCATGACCTATGCGGAATCGATGCGGTCGTATGGCAACGACAAGCCGGATCTGCGGCTGCCGCCGTTCTATTGCGTCGAGGATTTGCTGCCGGAGTTGACTGCCAACGGGCTGCCGCTGGTGGCGATTCGGATCCCGAAAGTCGGGGCGATTTCGCGCAGTGAGCGCGATGGGCTGAAGGAGTTCGGCAAAGAGCGCGGGCTGCGCGTGTTCGACGATCCGAAGCGCCTGGATAAAGATTATCCGGAGGCGATGAAGCAGGTTCGCGATCGCATCGCGTTTGCGGAGACGACGATCTGCTGCTGTTGGCGGGATGGAGCAGGCGAGCCGAAGGGCCAGCGTCCGGAAGAGACGGTGCTGGCGGCGTGCGGGCATCTGCGCTTGCACGCGGCGAATAAGTACGCGGATCGGCACAATCTGTTCGATCCGAAGAATTTCAAATTTACTGTGGGTGCTCGATTTCCCGATGTTCGAATGGGACGAGGGCGAGAACCGCTGGAACGCGGCGCATCATCCGTTCACTTCGGTGCATGACGAGGACATCGAGAAGCTGACCAGCGATCCGGCGCGCTGCCGCGCGAAGTCGTACGATCTGGTGCTGAACGGGAACGAGCTCGGGTCGGGCTCGATTCGTATTCATCGGCGGGATTTGCAGGCGAAGGTTTTCTCGGCGCTGGGATTCAGCGACGAAGAGGCCAAGCATCGGTTTGGGTTCTTGCTGGAAGCGCTGGAGTATGGCGCGCCGCCGCATGGCGGAATCGCGCTGGGGCTCGATCGGCTGGTGATGATTCTGGCGGGCGAGACTTCGATTCGCGAAGTGATTCCGTTTCCGAAGACGGCTCGGGGGCAGGACTTGATGTGCGAGGCTCCTAATGAGATTCCGGAGAAGAATCTGCGGGAGTTAGGGATTACCGTTAAGAAGCCGACGTAAGAAGAATTCAGGAGTCAGAATGCGGCTCGCCGCATCGCGACCAATGAGTCTCTCGCGAACTTTCGCTGCAAATGACGAGCGATTGGATAACCGATTCGCGCGAACAACTTCGGGCGGGAGACCGCGTACAGGTCATACCAGACGCTGCCGTCATCGTGAAACTCGACACTGAAGCGTTCCTCGCCTGACTCCGCGTGATCGATCAGTGTTCCGTATGCGAAGCCGAAGCGGCGCGACTCGTCGATCACGTAGACGATTCGCGCTGCGTTGAGCGACCAGAATCCGAGATGCGAAACCAGCACTGCAACGGTGGTGCCCGGTTCGATAGCCGCGTTGCCCCAGCATAGTTGAATCCAAGGCATGTCGAACATCTTCCATTGGCGGATCGCTTGTTGCGCACATGCGAATGTGGCAGGGCCGCTGCCGAGTTGGATGCGATTGTGATCGACGTTGTGTCCCCCACCCTTACGGGATGGTGTTTGACTGCTGTCTCCTACATCTCGATACGAAAACGGTTGATCGGTTGCGGTTGCGATGAATTCGCGGATGCGGTGGTCGGAGGGGCGGGTGGGGAAGAACAATGATTAGCGTGGTTTCTGAAATAGCGCGGTCTGTGCGGACAAAGATGGCTGCGCTTGGCGAAGCTTCTTATCGAAATACGACTTGATCACGTCGCGGACGATGGGCGCGGCGGAATAGCCGTGCGTGCTGGCTTCAAACAGCGCGACCACTACGATTTCGGGATTCTCGCGCGGGGCGAAGCCGACGAACCAGCCGTTCTCTTTTGCCAGATCGCCGCCGGCTTTGCCGGATTTCGCGAGCTCCATCGAAATGCGCTGCGCGGTTCCGGTCTTGCCGCAGACGTCGATGCCCGGAATCTGCGCGGTTTCGCCTGTGCCGCCTTCGTTCACCACTCCGTACATTCCCGAAACCACTGTCGCGATGTTTTCCGGGCGAAATTCGGCGCGGCGCACCGGCTCTGGCGGGCTCGGCAGTCTTTGACCAGATGCGGCTTGAACCAGACGCCGCCGTTGGCCATGCCGCCGATCGCTGACGCGAGCTGGATCGGCGTGACCGTCACCGCGCCCTGTCCGATCGCCACCGAAATCGTTTCGCCCGCGTACCATTTCTCGCGCTGCGTGCGCAGCTTCCATTTCGGGGACGGCATCAACGCCTTCGGTCTCGCCGGGAAGATCGATGCCGGTTTTCTTTCCGAAACCCGCCAGCTGCGCGTATTCGGCGATGCTTGTCGATCCCCAACTTGTTGCCCACGGTGTAGAAGTAGGCATCGCAGGAGTGCACGATCGCGCTGATGCAGGTCGAGCGTCCCATGCTTGCAGTCGCAGTGATAGAAGTGGCCGTAGAACGATCGCGCCGCCGCCGCAGTGGACGGTGAACGATTCGTCGATGGTCCCGGTTTCCAGCGCCGCCAGGGTCACGATCGGCTTGAATGTCGAGCCGGGCGCGAACTGCGCCTGAATCGCGCGATTCATCAACGGATTGTTCGGATCGTTGGTCAGCCCCTTCCAGTCCTCGGCTCGAATGCGCGTGGTGAACACATTGGGATCGAAGGCCGGCCGGCTCACCATCGCCAGCACTTCGCCGTTGCGCGGATCGAGTGCGACGACCGCGCCGCGCTTACCGTCCATCGACAATTTCCGCCACGGCCTGCAAGATCCAGATCCAGCGTAACTGCAGATTGTGGCCCGGCGTGGCTTCGTTGTTTTCGAGCAGCGCTGGTGCTCGCGCCCGAGGCTGTCCACCACCACGCGCCGCTGCCCGTCGACGCCCATCAGCATGTCGTTGTACTGGCGCTCCAGGCCGAACTTGCCGACGATGTCGCCCTGCGAATATTTCGCGAACTCGGAAGTGTTCAGTTCCTGCTCGCTCACTTCGCCGACGTAGCCGATCACATGCGCGGCCAGGCCGTTCCGCGGATACAGGCGCCGCTGATTCTGGACCAGCTCCAGTTCGGGGAACGTATCGGGGTCGCGATGCGATTCGACGAAGGCCAGTTCGCCGGGCGTCAGCTCCTGCTTGATCGGCATCGGAACATACTTCGGGCCGCGAGCCGAAGCGCTTCAGCTTGGCGCGAATGTCGTCGGCGTCCAGATGCAGGCCAGCGGCGATGGCGTCGATGTGCTCCGGCTTCAGGTTCTCGCGCGAGAGCATCACTGTGAAGGCGGAATGATTGTCGACGATGACGCGGCCGTCGCGATCGAGAATTTTCCCGCGCGGCGCGAGCAGCGGAACGGTCTTGATGCGGTTGCGCTCGGCCAGTTCGCTGTTGTCCTCCTGATCGCGAACCTGCAGGATCCAGAAGCCGGACGATCAGAAACAGAAAAATCGCGACCGCCAGATATTGGAACACCGCGATGCGGCCCAGCGCGAAGCGGGTGTCGTCGCGAAACAGGCGCGGCGGGGCTTCTTGTTTTGTGTGCTCGGGATCTGGGTTCGTGGGCATCGTGCACGAAGATTTATTTAACCCCGTCAAACAATCATCCTGTCACCTTCAGTCTATCCAAGATGCGAAACAGCGGCACCGCGACCGCCGCGTTCAGCACGGCGAGCACCAGGGTCTGCGACGGGATCGAAACTCAGCTGTCTCGCCCAGCAGCGCTCGCGCCAGCACCCAATAGAAAAACTGGTGGAAGAAGATAAAGAAGAACCCCAGCACCAGCCGCACCAGGGATTCTCCACGTCGAAGCGCTGGCTCACCGACGCGGCGAAATATCCGACCAGCGTCTTGACGATTCCGAACATCCCGAAGTAGCTGCGCGACAGCGAATCCTGCGCCAGTCCGATGCCTGCGCCGAACAGCACACCTGCGATCGGCGAGCGCCGCATCAGCGAGAAATAAACGGTCACCAGCAGCGGCAGTTCCAGGTAGGAGAGGTAACGTGATGAATGCGCGGAACGTAGACCTGGAACAGAATCGCGGCCAGCGGATTCCGATGATCGCGGCGACGTTGAACTTGGAGACGCGATCTTTCTTGCGGCCCGCGTCGCTGAATCCTTCGATGTAATCTCGTTCATGGATTCGGTTGGCCTTTGGGCGGGGAACTCCGGAGTCTTCGGAGTGAAGTTGTAGTCCGGCGCGCCGTTGCCGCGTTCGCCGTACACGTGATTCGGTCGCTTCGCCGAGCTTCCTGTATTGTTCGAGCACACGATCGGCGTCCGACATCGGTCCTGGTTGCGACGACGTGGGGGCCGGGACGGCAGCCGGCGAGCTATCGGGCGGAGGGGCGCAGCAAATGCACGGGCTGATTGGCATTGGGCGTAGTCGGGAATGGGCGCATGCACGCCTTCGATGATGATCAGCACTTCTTCCAGGCCGTTCTGGAATCCGCTGGGCGTCACGTAGATCTCCTTGCGCGCTTTGCCGGTCGCGCCACGGTGGCGACCTGGCCGGCGGGCAGCCCCTTGGGAAAGATCCGATCGTCGCCGGAGGTGTAAAACCATTCGCCCTGCTCGACTGTTTGTTCGTTCTGGACGTAGTCGACGATCACGGTGCTGTGGCCCTGGCCCTTCAGCGTCCCGTGCACCCGATTCTTCTGCGAGATGACGCCCGCGGCGAAGGTCGGATCGGTGATCACCAGCATCATCGATGCCGTGGGATACACGTTGACGACCTTGCCGACGATGCCATCGGGCGTGATCACCGCCATGCCTTTCTGGATGCCGCTGGTGGACCCGCGGTCGACGAACACGACTTGGCGCCCGAATCCGTGGTGTTGCCGATGATGTGCGCGGCGACGGTCTTCGACGGCGATTGCTGCTGGAAGATCGCCAGAGATCGTGCGCGCGGTCCGCGGTCGCGAGCTCGGCGCGCAGATACTGGTTCTCCATCTGGACGCGGTCCAGGTCGGGCTTCAGGCGCTTGTTCTCCTCGCGCACGTCGAGCAGCACGAAATAATCGCTGAAGAAGTGGGAGATGCCGCTGCGGCCGGCCTTCGATCACGCGCGCCAGCGGCGTGACCGCGGTGACCGCCCACACGCGGATCAGCCGGACTTCCCGTTGCTCTTGACCTGGTAGGCCAGCAGCACCAGTTGCGACCAGGATCGCCACCAGCAGCACCGTCAGGTTGCGGTAGCGATTGAGGAGAAATTCCATACTACAAGTGCCGGTCTAAGACCGGCTGCCGGCACGATTGCCGGCCCCACAGCGTCTCACTCGATCGCGATGCGCCGCAGCAGCTTGAACTCCGTCAGCATTTTTCCGGTTCCCAACACCACCGAGGCCAGCGGATCTTCGGCGATCGAAACCGGCAGGCCGGTTTCCTGGCGGATGCGCTTGTCCAGATTCTTGATCAGCGCGCCGCCGCCGGTGAGCACGATGCCGCGATCGCTGATATCGGCGGAAAGTTCGGGAGGCGTGCGCTCCAGCGCCACGCGAATCGCGTTCATGATGGTCGCGACGCATTCCGAAAGCGCCTCGCGGATTTCGCGTGTCGTCCACGGTGATGGTCTTGGGCACGCCTTCGATCAGGTTGCGGCCCTTGATCTCCATGGTCAGCGGCTTTTCCAGCGTAAACGCCGAGCCGATCGGCATCTTCACTTTTTCCGCCGTGGTTTCGCCGATCAGCAGATTGTACTTGCGCTTCATGTACTGCATGATGGCGTCGTCCATTTCGTTGCCGGCGACGCGCACGGAGCGCGAATAGACGATGCCGGAAAGCGAAATCACCGCGACGTCGGTGGTGCCGCCGCCGATATCGACCACCATGTTGCCCGACGGCTCGGTGATCGGCAAGCCCGCGCCGATGGCGGCCACCATGGCCTGCTCCACCAGATACACTTCGCTGGCTTTGGCGTGATACGCCGAATCGATGACCGCGCGCTTTTCCACCTGCGTGATCTCGCTGGGCACGCCGATGATGATGCGCGGATGCACCAGCATCTTGCGGCCGTGCGCCTTCTGGATGAAGTAATTCAGCATGCGCTCGGTGACTTTGAAGTCGGCGATGACGCCGTCCTTCATGGGCCGGATGGCGACGATGTTGCCCGGCGTGCGGCCGAGCATTTCCTTGGCTTCCTTGCCGACGGCTTCCACTTCGCCGGTGGTCTTGTTGATGGCGACGATGGATGGCTCGTTGACGACGATGCCCTTGCCCTTGGCGAACACCAGAGTGTTGGCCGTGCCGAGATCGATGGCGAGATCGGACGAAAAAAGACTAAACAGCGACCGCAGATTCATAGGAAAATGTTTTAATCGAGGTGAGCCGGGAAGGACGGTCCAAGCGTCACATCTGAAGCTACCACACCCACGGCGGGTGGGCAAGGTTCGGCTTTATTTTCTGGTTTGTTTTCAAAGCCGTAGGCTGAATTCCCAAAGCGGTGGGCGAAACGATTCCCAGGCTGTAGACTGGATAAGTGATCTCACGGCGTAGCCTGCTGGCGATTCCTTTTGCGGCCGCCTGCGGCTCGCGCGGCGCGCCGGTCTATCGGGGCTATGCCTTTGTCGCGAACGAGGATGGGCAGGCGGTGGCGGCGGTGGATCTGCAGGCGCTGGCGGTGGCCCGGCACATTCATCTGGACGCCGCGCCATCGCAAGTGGTGGCGGCGCAGACGCGACCTTCGGTGTACGCGCTGACGCCGGAGACGGGCTCGGTTCATGAAATCCAATCCGACCGCTTGAGCTTCAAGCGGAAGGTCACGGTCGGGTCGAGCGCGGTTTCCATGCAGCCTGGATCTGCAGGAGCGGGCGCTCTACGTTCTGGCGAGCGAGCCGCGCGCGCTGGTGCGCATATCGCTCGATTCTTTTCGTGAAGATTGGCGGGTGGCGCTGCCGGGCTCGGGGCGCTGCTCGATTTCGCGATCGCGCCGGACGGGACGATGGCGGCGGTGAGCTGAAGGCTCGGCTGTTCGGTTCATCGATCTATCGGCGAAGAACGGTGGGCGATCCGCTTGGCGATGGCGATTTCGGCGCGGTGCGATTTCTTTCCGACAGCAGCACGCTGATCGCGGCGGATCGCGGGGAGCGTCGGCTGTCGCTCTACGATGTTTCGCACGACGGCTCGCACGATATGGCGGCGCCGCGCCTGATCACGCATCTTCCAGTTAGCGGTGCGGCCCGACAATCTCTGTTTCAATCGTTCGACGACTGGCGGCACCGACGGCGGGCAGTTGTTCATCACCGGCGAAGGGTTGGATGGCGTGGTGATCGTGTATCCGTATCACACGCCGGAGGTGGCGGAAACCGTGCTCGCGGGGCACGCGCCGGGCGCGATGGCGGCGTCGGGCGCGTTTCTGTTCGTCGCCAGCCCGCTCGCGGGCGACGGTGAGCATTTTGCGAATCGATACGCGCAAGGTGATCGGCGGTGGTGTCGGTGGGCAGCGATCCGGGATTCATGGCGGTGACGCGCGACGATCAGTATGCGCTGGTGCTGAATCGCAAATCGGGCGACATGGCGGTGCTGGAGTCGGTGCGATCGCTCCGGACAGCGTTAGTATTCGATTGAAGAAGGCGGCGCTGCTTACGGTGATCCCGGTCGGTTCGCGGCCGGTGAGCGCGGATGTCCGAGGAGTGTAGCTCGCGCAGGATCGGAAAATAGACATGCCTGAACTCATCAAATCCGCGACACGCATCCCGGTTCCTGGCGGGAAATTGATCGACGAATATATCGGCAACGTTAACTCGGCCGATGCGGCGATCAGTATCGCGCATATGCGCAGCCCCGCCGGATGGGCCGAGCCCGGCCAGCGTCCAGATTTCGACGAATACACGTTCGTGACCGGCGGCACGATGCACGTCGAACACGAAGACGGTGCGTTTAACGCCGGGCGCGGGGCAGGCAATCATTGCGAGACGAGGCGAGTGGATCCGCTACAGCACGCCGCAGGGCGCGGAATATGTTGCGATCTGCACTCCGGCGTTCACGCTTGAGGGGGCGCATCGAGACACATGAAGCTTCGATTTCACGACAACAGCATGCGGCTGCGCTTGAGCCAGTCCGAGGTCGCGCAGCTGGCGGCGAATGGGTCTGTGGACGAACGGATCGAGTTCTCGTCGGACCAGACGCTGACTTACGAGCTTGAATCCGCCGATCGCGATGATGTGGTCGCGATGTTCGAGAACAACAGCATTCGCGTGCTGCTGCCGGCGTCGACGGTGAAGCAGTGGGCGGAGAGCGACGAAGTCGGAATCGAAGGCGAGTGTGGACCGTTGCGGGTGATCATCGAGAAGGACTTCCAGTGCCTTCATCGCGACGCGGAGCAGAATGCGGATGCGTTTGCGAATCCGCTGGCGGAAAAGGGCTGAGGGAGCTTGTGGCGCGCGCTTCAGCGAACTGCCGTCGGCTTCAGCCGATGGTGTTTTCTGACGGCGAACTGAAGTTCGCCGCTGCACGCTGAAGCGCGCGCCACGTCATGGCCGATAGAGCGGTGCCAGGACTGACGGCGATCCATCCAGCTTTTCGGGCAACTCCAATCCTAAGATCTTCGCGATGAACGGATACACGTTCACGTTCTCGAATGAATCGACGCGCGACTTGGGCTTCACGTTGGGACCAATCGCGTAAAAGCTGGCGTGCACGGTCTTGAACTTTTGAGGATCGTAGCCGTGTTCCCCTTTGGGCGGGGCGCGGGGAGACTTCGATTTGTCCTCGTCCGGGCGATGCAATCGGAACACGGATGCCTGATTCACGGTGGCGACCAAATCGCCACTGCGCGGATTCTCGCGAAGATGCCAGTGAGCGGGAGTCTCGGCGCGTCGATACACTTCGAATCGCGGACTCTTCCCTTTGAGCGCGCGATACGCCGCATCGACGCCGGCAGGATCCTTCGCATAAATCCACGCATTGGGACCGTCGAGCTGCACCCGAACCTTCGAAAGATCGACATACGGGGTGAGATCGACCTCGCCATCGTCCACGGTTTGCATGCCGTGATCCGAAACGATGATCAAGTTTACGGGGAGGTTTGTCGCGTCGAGACCTGCGCGAAGCCGGCCGACAATTTCGTCGATACTTTGCACCGCCTGACGCGTTTCCGCGGTCTCGGGACCGGACTCATGCCCGGTGTGATCCACGTCGCTGAAATAGAGCGTGACGAAATGCGGGCGCTCGGCTGCGGGTAGATGCAGCCAGTCGATCACCTGCTGCACGCGTTTTTCATTCGTAATGCTGCCATCGTATTTGTACGAAAGCGGGAGACTGAAGCCGCGCCAGGCAGCGTCGCTGGTGGGCCAGAACATTGACGCGGCGCGTACGCCTTGCTGCTCGGCGAGCATCCACAGCGGCGTTCCGGTGTACCAGGAGCCGTCTGTTGCGCTGTTGCGCATGGTGTAAGTTTCGCCGCGCGCGGGATCGTAAAACGAGTTGCCGACAACACCGTGATGCTCGGGATAGAGACCGGTGACGATGCTGATGTGATTGGGAAACGTAACGGTCGGAAAGCAGGGAATCATTGAGGGCGTAGTCGCCCCGGCGTCGCGAATCGCCAGGATGTTGGCGGCGTTGTATTTTTCGGCGTAGTCGTAACGGAAGCCGTCAATGGAGACGAGAACTACGTAAGGTCGCTCGGCGGGTTGCGCGCTCGCGAAGCCTGCGGCGATTCCAAGCAACAGGACAAGAGAACGGCGCGAGATCTTCATTTGAGAGTGATAATATCACCACAGAGGTGCCTGCAGTGCTCGAATTTAGGGCCTTCGCGTTCGTAACCGTGTTTGCTGCGATTGCTTTGTGCCAGGACCCGCAACCGGAGTCGTCATCCCAGATCCGCAAGGAATTCGCGATCGGGCACACAGTCGCGGTCGATCTGGAAAAGAAGGACGGCAAGCTCGAAGACGCGGCGCTCGAAGCGTATCTCCATCAAGTCCTCGCTCGGGTCGCCAAGGAGAGTGGCGTGAAGGAGCCAGAGATTCGCATTACCAGAAGCACCAAGGGATACGCGCAGTTGCTGCCGGGCGCGCTGTATTTGAGCGGCGCGATGCTGGAACGAATCGCGAATGAAGGTGAGTTGGCGGGCCTGTTCGCACACGAACTGGCGCATGGCAGCGGTTTGGCGACTCGGCAGAATCCGGGGGCTGCGATTCCTTTGGTTACTCCCGTCTGCGTACTCGCTTCGCCCACTTTGTTTTTTCAGGGGAGCGCTTATCGCGACACGGAAATCCATGCGACCGCGGTCGCGATCGATAACTTGAAGCGCGCAGGTTACGACCCGCAGGCGATGCTCGAACTCTTGTCGAAGCTTGCTTACGAGCATCCGGCGTGGTCAAAGGCAATCGTTCCCGACGATTTACTCAACGTCAGGGCAACATTGGAGTCTGAAACGGAGCCCGCGTCGGGCTACGAAGTCGATAGCTCCGAGTTCAGATCGCAGTACGAGCGACTCGTCGCGTTGCTCGGCCACGCGAAAAAAACGCCGAAGCTTCCATAGTCAGTTTCGATGTGGGGCCGCCACTCGTGGCGGCGAGTCGCCTTCAGGCGGCTCAAAATTAGGACGCGCTAAAGCGCGTCCGCTGGCACGAGTGCCGGCCCACATTGGTGGCTCGGTTTTTCAGCAACCTCTTCAGGCGGCTCTGTTCAACCAAAGAAACCGGCCTAAAGGCCGGTTGCCGGGCAGAAGTGCCGGCCCATATAACGCGCTACAGTTTCCGTAGCCGCACCTCTTCGATCGAGTGGCCGGTTCCCTTGCGCAGGATGAGTTGCGCCCGTTCACGCGTAGGTTGAATGTTGTCGCGCAGATTCGGTCCGTTGATCTCGCTCCAGATGGAATGCGCCTTGGCTTCCGCGTCTTCCTTCGTCAGTTTCGAATAGCGATTGAAATACGAATCGGGATTGCGGAAGACAGTTTCGCGCAGCTTGAGAAATCGCGAGACATACCAGTTCTCGATGGTCTCTTCCTCGGCGTCGATGTAGATAGAGAAGTCGAAAAAGTCGCTGACGAAGATGCGAGAGCCTCTGCGCTCCTCCGGTTTGCAGCACGTTGAGACCTTCCACGATCAGCACGTCCGGCTGATGCACCTTTTGCGCGGCGCCTTCGACAATGTCGTAGAATGAGGTGCGAATAAACGGGCGCGGGAACTTCGCGCGCGCCGCTCTTGATTTCGCGTCAGGAAATTCACCAGGCGACGCTGATCGTAACTTTCCGGAAATCCTTTGCGGTTCATCAGGCCGCGCTCTTCGAGTATCGCCGTCGGATAAAGAAAACCGTCGGTGGTGACCAGATCCACTTTCGGATGATCCGGCCAACGCGAGAGCAGCGCTTGCAAGATGCGCGCCATCGTGCTTTTTCCCACTGCTACCGATCCCGCGATGCCGATAATGTAAGGCACTTTCGCGGGCAAGTGGCCGAGAAATGTATCGGTGGCTTTGTGGAGAGACTGAATCGCGCTGACGTACAGATTCAGCAGTCGCGAAAGCGGCAGATAGATGCTTTCGACTTCGTCAAGCGAGATTTCCTCGTTGATGCCGCGCAGCGTCGAGAGATCCTTTTCCGTAAGCGGCAGCGGCGTGGAGGCGCGCAGTTTCGCCCATTCGGCTCGCGAAAAATGAAGGTAGGGACTGATGGGTTCGGTTTCAAGCGGCTGTCGCTGGCATCGGCACATTCACGATACAAAGTGCGTTGCCGTAAAGCGGCAAGCTATCGCTTTCGCCACGCGAGCCATAACATCACGCCGCCGAACACGACCATCGACGATCCTGCATAGAGATTCACGGGAACCGTCGTCAACGGCGCTTGCGCGAAGGGCATCGCGAAAAGGGCCAGCCCTATCATACGAAAAAGAACCCGATGGGTTTGCGGAGATCGCTCATTGTTCCGATGTCTACCAGAAAATCACGTTCAGAATCACCAGCGCCACCAGGACCACGATCGCAAGTGGGCCGGGCCGGCGATACCAAGGCTCGTCCGCGATCGTGCGGTAATTCCGTCAGGCCGTAGACCAGGCCGCGCAATTCCGCTTCGGGCTTTGGCGAAGTCGCCAGACTGACCACGATCGTCATCAGGAAGCACGCCGACCACGCGAAAATCGCCATCCAGAAATTCTGCGCCATCGTCGACGGGAAGGAATGGAGCGACGGTGATCCAGCCGCCTTTGCCTTCGGCGATGGTGAGCCCGTGCGTCGCGCGCCGCCGCCGCGGTGCCCGCGAGCAATCCCGTGAACGCGCCATGACCCGTGGTGCGCTTCCAGAACATCCCCAGCAGAAACGTCGCGAACAGCGGCGCGTTGACGAACGAAAACACGAGCTGCAGCACATCCATGATGTTGTTGTAGCGCTGCGCGAGATACGCAGCCGCGATGGACAGCGCGACGCCGCCGACAGTGCTCGCGCGGCCAACCCACAAGTAATGGCGATCGGGCGCGTTCTTGCCGAATGTAGCCCTGATACAGATCGTAAGTGAAGACGGTGTTGAACGCCGTGACGTTGCCGGCCATGCCGCTCATGAACGACGCCATCAGCGCGGTCAGTCCGACGCCCAGCATGCCCGATGGATAGAACTTCGTCATCAGCGTGGTCAGCGCCTGATCGTAATCGAGCCCGTCGCCTTTCGAGCGGCAACGAGTACCCAACGCCCATCTTGCATCAACGCGATCGCCGCGATGCCGGGCACGATCACGATGAACGGCATGATCATTTTCGGAAACGCCGCGAGCACGCGGCGTGCGCCGCGCCGCCGACATCGAATCGGCCGCCATCGCGCGCTGGACCACCAGAAAATCCGTGCACCAATATCCGAATGACAGTACGAATCCCAGCCCGGCGACCAGTCCGAAGACTTCGACGCCCATCGGATTCTGGCTGGCAGCTGCCGGTGTAGCGCCACGTCTGGGTCATCACCGGCGGGCAAGTCGCGCGGCGATTCCGCTCCATCCGCCCGCACTTGATCACGGCGAGAATCGCCAGCGGCGCGAATCCCAGCACGATCAGGAAGAATTGCAGAACCTCGTTATAGATCGCGCTGGTGAGCCCGCCCAGCAACGTGTAGACCAGCACGATCGCCGCCGAGAGCAGCACGCTGTTCGTGAATTCCCAACCGAGCACCAATTGAAACAGCTTCCCCAGCGCGTACATCGAAACGCCCGAGGAGAACAGCGTCATCACGGCGAACGTGGCGGCGTTGAGGGCTCGCGTCTTTTCGTCGAAGCGAAGCTTGAGATATTCCGGAACGCTGCGCGCGCGGCTGCCGTAGTAGAACGGCATCATGAAAACGCCGACGAAGAGCATCGCGGGAACGGCGCCCAGCCAGTAGAAATGCGCCGTCATCAAGCCGTACTTGGCGCCGGACGCGCACATGCCGACCACTTCCTGCGCGCCGAGATTCGCCGCGAGAAACGCGAGGCTGGTGATCCACACGGGAACCGATCGATGCGATGTAAGGAAATCCTCGCTCGATTCGACTTTGCGGCGGATCAGGAAGCCGATGCCGAGGACGAACGCGAAGTAGAGGGCGAGAATCGCGTAGTCGATCGCGCCAAGCGACATTGCCATAGTCTAGGTCAAGTTAGCGATCAAGTAAACTGATTTTGTGAAGCTTCAGGGCAAGACGGCAATCGTAACCGGAGGCGCGAGCGGGATCGGACGCGCGATCTCAGAATCGTTTTCCGCGCAGGGCGCGACCGTGCACGTGATCGATATCACGCCATTGGATGCCCCGCGAACACATGTTTGCGATTGCGCCGACGAAGCCGCTGTCGCGCGTGTGTTCGGCGAAATCGGACGCGTCGATATCCTGGTGAACAGCGTTGGCATCGCGCACGTCGGCACGCTCGAATCGACGACGCCAGAGGATTTCGATCGCGTGATGCGCGTCAACGTGCGAAGTTTTTACAACACGATGCAGGCTGTCATCGGGCCAATGAAGGCGGCAGGCAGCGGTGTGATTTTGAATCTCGCGTCGATAGCGGCCACCGCTGCGCTTTCGGATCGCTTCGTGTATTCCACCAGCAAGGGCGCTGTGATGGCGATGACGCTTTCGGTGGCGAAAGATTACATCGCGCATGGAATCCGCTGCAATTGCGTTTCGCCGGCGCGCATCCACACACCGTTTGTCGACGGCTTTCTTGCCAAGAATTATCCCGGGCGCGAGCCGGAAATGTTCGCTAAGTTATCGCAAGCACAACCTATTGGTCGAATGGGCCGGCCAGACGAAGTCGCTGCACTGGCGCTGTTTTTGTGTTCGGATGACGCGGCGTTCATCACCGGAGTCGACTATCCCATTGACGGTGGATTCTTCAATTTACATTGAACGATGTTCGTTGACGCGCATCAGCACTTCTGGAATTACAGCCCGGCGCGCGATACGTGGATCGGCGACGACATGAGCGTTTTGAAGCGCGATTACATGCCGGCGGACTTGCAGCCGCACTTGCATACCCACTGCGTAGATGCTTGCATCGCGGTGCAAGCCGATCAGTCCGAACAAGAGACGTTATTTCTTGTGGAACAAGCGCGACACCATTCCTTCGTCGCTGGAGTTGTCGGATGGGTGGATCTGTGTTCGCCGAGTTTATGCGATCGTTTGCAGTACTTTGCGAGGTTCCCTGCGCTGCGAGGTTTTCGCCACGTCGCGCAATCGGAGCCTGATGATCGTTTCTTGATTCGTGACGATTTCGTCCACGGAGTCTCCATGCTGAAGCAATTCGGTTTTACCTACGACATCCTTATCTATGCGCGGCAACTTCCGGCTGCAGTCGCGTTGGTGGAGAAACTGCCCGATCAGGCGTTCGTGCTCGATCATATCGGGAAACCTGATATTAAGGCTCGCGAGATCGACCGATGGGCGCAGGGCATCCGCGCCTTGGCGGCGAATTCTCGCGTGTATTGCAAGGTTTCCGGGCTGATCACCGAAGCCGATTGGAATAGCTGGCGTGCTGACGATTTCAAGCCCTACCTCGACGTCGTGTTCGATGCGTTCGGCACGGACCGCCTGATGTTTGGATCGGACTGGCCCGTGTGCCTGCTTGCGGGCACTTATGCACAAGCAAAATCGTTGGTGGATGATTACGTTGGTGGCTCGCCGGAATCAGATCGCGAAAAACTGTTCGGAGGCAACGCCGTGCGGTTTTACGGGTTGACGCGGAAGTAAATATGGATCTCGATCTTCGAAATAAAGTCGTTCTGGTGACCGGAGGCGCCATGGGAATCGGCGCTGCCATCGTGCGCGCCGTCGTACAGGAAGGTGCGATCGCGGTAATCGCCGACCGGTCCGTCGAGTCCGCCAACGAACTCGCGGAGGAATTGCGCGCAACCGGCGACAGTGCCCACGTTATCGCTGGAGATCTCTGCAAAGTCGGGAACTGCAAGCGCGCGGTTGAGCAGACGATTGAGAAATTCGCCAGGCTAGATGCGCTGGTGAACAACGCCGGTGTGAACGATCGCGTTGGTCTGGAGCACGGAAGCCCGCTCGACTACGTCGCGTCGCTCGAACGCAATTTGTTGCACGTCTATAACATGGCGCACTATGCGCTGCCGGCTTTAAAGGCGGCTCGCGGGTCGATCGTGAATATCGCGTCGAAGACTGCGATCACGGGCCAGGGCGGCACGTCCGGCTATGTATCGGCGAAGGGCGCGATTCTGGGGCTGACCCGCGAATGGGCCGTCGAGTTGTTACCGTACGAGATCCGCGTGAACGCCGTGGTTCCCGCGGAAGTGATGACGCCGCTGTATCGCCGTTGGCTGGATACTTTTCCGGACCCCGATGCGAAACTCGCGGACATTGTTTCGCGAATTCCGCTGGGTCATCGGATGACGCTTGCTGAAGAAATCGCCTCGATGGTGGCATTCTTGATTTCGTCGAAGGCTGGGCACATCACGGGCCAGCATCTGTTCGTCGATGGCGGCTACACGCATCTGGACCGAGCGCTGTCATAGTCCGCGCCGCGCGTAGTGGATCGCGGAAACCGCGCGCAATTGTGCGGCTGCCTGTTCCGCTGTCAAATCGCGCTGAGGAATCGCCAGCAGTTCGAAACCAACCATAAACTTCCGTACTGTCGCCGAACGCAAAAGGGGAGGATAGAAGTGAGCATGAAAATGCCACGACGAATGCGGCCGTGAATCGGTGGGACGTTGATGCAGTCCCATGGAGTAGGGGAACGGCGTCTCGAACAGGTTGTCGTATCGAATCGCGACCTGCCTCAGGATGTCACCTAGCGCGGCGCGTTCCTCCGCCTGCAATTCGTCCAATCCCGTAACGTGGCGTTTCGCGATCACCATTACTTCGAAGGGCCACACTGCCCAGAACGGCACCAGTGCGGCGAACGATTCGTTTTCGCAGACCATGCGCTCCGATTGACGCTCAAGGGAAAGGTAATCGCAGAGCATGCACGATTGGTGTTCACGCTGATAAGCCGCCTGATTCGCAGTCTCGATCGCGACTTCGTCTGGAACGGTGCAGGTCGCCCAAATCTGGCAGTGCGGATGAGGATTGCTCGCGCCCACCATTTCGCCGCGATTTTCGAATATCTGTACGTGGTTGATCGACGGCAGCGCACCCAACTCGCGATACTGATCGCACCACGCATCCACCACGCGTGTCACATCCGCGGTCTCCATTCGAGCCATCGTCAAATCGTGGCGCGGCGAAAAACACAGTACTCGGCAAATTCCCTGTTCAGCTTCGGCACGAATCAAGCCGTTGTCGACAGAGCCAGCGGGTGTGTCGACACGCAGCGCCGGGAAATCGTTGTCGAAGGCGAACGTCGATGCGTAATTCGGATTTTTTACACCGCCCGCGCGCGTGTTGCCGGGACACAAATAGCACGCCGGATCGAACGTCTCCTGCCTTCACCGACTGTCGGGCTTTCCACCTGGCCCTGCCATGGACGATTATTGCGATGTGGCGAAACCAGTACCCATCGTCCGGTCAAAGGATTGAAGCGGCGATGCGGGTGCTGGCGTCCAGTCCATCACTTCAGTTCCGTCTCCATCTTCGCGCGCGCCGTCCGCTGCCGAACACATATAAGACGACGGGTTCGGTCCCGGTTTCATTAAGATAGGCTGCCGCGATCTCAGTTCCGAATTGCTCCGCGCGATTCCGCATCCACCAGATTGACGGTGCAGCCGCCGAATCCGCCTCCTGTCATGCGCGCACCGTACGACTCCTTTGAGTTCCATGGCCAGCCTTACCGCGATATCCAACTCCGCGCAACTCACTTCGTAATCATCGCGCAGGCTGTTGTGCGACTGAAGCATGAGCTCGCCGAATCGCGCAACTCACTCGCCGATAAGGCCGTGCAAGCGTCGAGCACGCGCTGATTTTCGGTGACCACGTGCCGGCATCGCCGCGCGATGACCGGATCGAGCGTGTGTTGTTGTCGTTCCAGTTCCGATCGCTGTTACATCCCTCAGAGATTGCATCCCTGGATTCAACCTCCCCAGCGTTTCGACTCCGATCTCGCACTGCCGCCGGCGAAGATTGTACTCATTCGATGCCAGCTCATGCCGCACCATCGTATTGCAGATCACCAGTTTCACGCGCTCGGAATCGGGAAATAACTCACGTCCAGCGATCGGCAATCGAGCAACAGCGCATGCCCGGCTCGCCCGTGTACCGAGGTGAACTGATCCATGATGCCGCATCGCGCGCCGACGAATTCGTTCTCGGCACGCTGACACAAAAGCGCAATCATCGCGAGGCGGAATTGTCACATCGGAGTTCGCCAGCACCGCCATCGCAGTCGCCACCTCGATCGCCGCCGACGAACTGAGTCCAGAGCCGATCGGGATGCTGCTCGATATCGCCAGGTCAGCACCGCGCAATCGGTGCCCCGTGCGCTCGATCGCGATCGCAACGCCGCGCACGTAATCCGACCAATGATGTCGCGGACGCGGGTGCGGGATCGTCCAGATCAAATTCGGTGTTGTCGGCGAAGTTCGCCGAGCAGACGGTGATGCGGCGGTCCTCGCGCGGCTCAACGCTAACCTGCGTCGCCATTTGGATCGCGACCGGCAGTACGAAGCCCGAATTGTAGTCCGTATGTTCGCCGATCAGATTGACGCGTCCCGGCGCGCGGAAGGTCCGCATAGTTATCAACTGTAGTCGTATTCCGCGCATTGGTCTCAAATTTGCTCTTCTACCAGTGAGCGCCGAAAGTAAAACGCGCAAGAAGGGGTTCCATGCACAAAAAATCTTTTGTCCGTAATGGTTTAGCCGCGATTGGTGTCTTAGCCGCGGTCGCGATTCTTTCCCAGTCGGTGGTTGCAGCCGACCAAAAGCACCACGAGGATGCATTTACGAGCGGAGATCCCAATCAAACCCAGATGGCGAAGCAGGTCAGGCATGAGTTGCTGATGCTGCCCTACTATGGAGTCTTTGACGATCTGGCTTTCCGCGTGGACGGTATCCACTGTTACACTCCTGGGCGCGGTCACCCGGCCGACGCTCAAGAGCGATGCCGAGAACCCAGTGAAGAAAGTGGAAGGCGTGACGCGGGTGGTGAATGAAATCGAGGTGCTGCCGCTTTCGCCGATGGACGATCAGACCCGGCGGGCGGTGTTCCGCGCCATTTATAGCGATCCATCGCTGCAGATTCGCTACGGCATGGGCGCCGTGCCGTCCATTCACATTCTGGTGAAGAACGGCCACGTCACGCTGGAGGGCGTGGTCGACAGCCAGGGTGATAAAGATCTGGCGAACATTCGCGCGAATGGTGTTCCGAACGTGTTCTCCGTGACGAACGAACTTCAGGTGAACGGCAAGTAGAGGCACTCAAGCCAGCGCGGCCGAATCGATGCTAGGTTCAAGATATGCCGGAGTGTACTCATCTTGACCAGATTAAAGACGTTCAGCCGCATACCCAGGGGTGCGAGGAGTGCCTAAAGATGGGCGATACTTGGGTCCATCTGCGCCTGTGCCGCGATTGCGGCCACGTCGGTTGTTGCGATTCGTCGAAGAACAAGCATGCCACCAAGCACTTCCATCGCACCAAGCACCCGATCGTGCAATCGATCGAGCCGGGTGAGTCGTGGGGGTGGTGTTATGTCGATGAGGTGATGCTCGATCTGGACTGATCTGCTCATCGGGGGCAAACAGGCAATACAGGGACAGCTAGGATGAGCGGGCGTAGCTACTTGAGCTCAAAACGTAACGCTCGAAAATCGAGCACGAGGTCTGACGCCTGCGAGAACAGGTCGATTCCCAATTGCCCGAAGTGCCATTTACTGATCGCGATAGACGGGCTGCGCAGAACGGGCGCGTTGCGAAAGATAATCGGGAATCCGCCTACCCGGATCCGCAACTCCGGCAGCGTTACCGAACTAAACTCCGCCGAACCCGTGCCGCCGCTGACCGAGAACGTCGATTCGTGAGCGCCTTCGATGAGTTCCGGGAAATCGACGCCGAAGCGCGGCCAGATGGACGAGACACCGGTGCCTGTATCCAGATCGACAGCCAGTTTATGTCCTGGAATCTCCACCAGAGTGAGCGGACTGGTTTCGTCAAACGCAATATTTGCGTTGCCTCGGTTGGCAGGCGCCGCAGGGAAACCGATGCGAAACTCGCCGGCGCGGTTCCAACCCACGGTTTCGAGCGCAATGAGCACCGAAAGACCGATCATGCCGCGCTGCTCTTCAGGGAATTTCGCAAATGACTCCATTTCATCCGGAAAAACGATGAAGGCGACATCGCGAAGTTCGCTGTTGCCAATTTTCAAGCGGTCGGCGACTGCGTAGCTTAACGTCTCGGACTTACCCGTGATCCCTTCGAAGGAGGCGCCTCCCTCAATCATCCGCAGACCGAGTCGTTTCGCTTCTCTCCGGCTATGCCGCACGAGCCCGCGTCGGAATCGACGATGTATTGCGCGGATTTGCCATTCACATCAACGGGAATGGAGATATGCGGCCAGTCGAGTGGGTGAGAATACTTGAACACCGACGGACGGCGCGATACGACCTTGAGAGCGGGAAGGAGTCTGAGAGCGGAGAGCGTCGCCCTGTCCGACGGGTCGGGATCTGGCCCGCCAGTGCTTGGCAGCGTTCCAAGGCCTCGGCCGCTTTGCGATAGTTCCCGATGCGGTAATACAGGCGGTGCATTGTGAAATACATATTGGCGAGCCGGTCCTTTGCTCGCCCGCTCGCCGACGTTCGCGTAGTTCTTTTTCGGCCGACTTCGCATCATTGAACGCCGCGGCTACGTAGAAGCGATAGCAGCGGCGGGGAATGTGAATCGAGAACAAGATCGCGCAGTTCAAACCAGCGATGTTTCTCGAGAGCGGAATTGAGGGCGGTTTCATCCGTCGCGGTAGCGATCCCGCACAGCAACAACAACAGGAAGAAAGATTTCAAACCCAACCTCCGAAATGGTGGAACTACCGAATGCTAGCGGCGGTGTCGTCGGAAGACCAGTTTACCGAGTCCTGGGTTCCCCGAACTCCTCGATCAAGTCAGCCGGTCGTGTTCGGAATGGTTGCCAATCCAGTACCAGACGATGCGATCTTTCTTCATCACAGCCAGCGCGCGATACTCAAGTCCGATGCGAACGGAATTGATGTGATGTCACCTTCCAATTTCTTTGAACTGGAGGCCAGGATGAGCCGGATTGTCGCTGAAAAAGACGATAGGCACGCTTGGCGTCGCGCTGAGCCTCGATTGGTAAAATCTGAAAGCAATCGCCAGAACTTCCGAGTGGTCCGCGACTGCATTAAAGCAGATCGTCCAACGGTAACGTCTCGCCTCTCTCGTCTTCTTCGAGGGCTTCCTGTGCCATGCGGCGAATCACATCGCGCTTGGCACTGAAGGCTTTCTTCCAAGCGTCTTCATCGGCAAGCGAGGCGAGGATCCGGGACGCAATCCATCCTGCTCGTCTCGTAGGAAGCACGACGACTTTCTCCAAGGCTTTCTCGAGCAGCGTCGACATCTTCAGTCTTAACAATGGCGCGAGGAGCAATCATGCGACTTCTGGAATTTGGGACACGACGATCGAGCGCTGCAAGACGAAGGCTTAGCAGAAATGACTTCTTGCCGAATCCGCATATCCGAAGACTTGCCTCAACGCAGCCGAATCCTGACGCGAAAGGGTAATCCAAATTCAGCAGCACTGGAAGATACAAGCCATGCTCTTTCGAATCGCGCAACTCTAATCTTGACTGCGCATCAGGAAATAGAGGCGGCCGTACGTCGCCCACATCATATCAGCACGATCATCGGAATCGATCTGCAGCACAGTTCCTATCGTGGCCCGGCCAGACCGGAACTCTCTTTCCACGAGCATATCCGCTCGGTCGCCACATACAATCCGTGAAACAGAGCTGGGCCTGGAGTTTGGGGTTCGCCCTGGATGGGTTCAGGATGATCCTCGCGACGCGATGCAGATGTCAGTCGGACTTGTGCTCACTGCCTCGTTTCCTCGAACAAGTCCGAGTACTTCTTCCGGGTTCTTCCGTAGTCATATTCAAACGAACTCAAGACTGATCCTGTATATCCGGCAACGAAACGTCAGCGGAAGCAGGCTCCATCCGGACACCCCGTGAATGGGCGCGATTAACTACACCGTTCTTTCGGGGTCTTCGCTCGGATGGCGAGGCCAGAACCGTCCTGCGCGAGGGGTATGTCTTGCGTTACGAGCGTGCATAATGGACCTCGTCTCCTATAAGCTATTACCTGATGAACTAGGGACCGTTTATCTCTTCTTGGCCGGAACCCCCGGGCGGATTTTCTCGCACGCTTCGAAGAGGAAAACGACGAGACCGTGGTAGGCGAGACCGATTATGCCGTTTGGCTACGGGAATCCCTCTCCCGGATCCATTACATGAATTTGACACGTAAATGGCAGTGCAGGATCGCGTCCCATTCGGGCCAGAGCTTTATTGTTCGGGACTTAAATTCGTGTTGCCCGCCAAGCCGGCCGACACCGCTCTTTCGCGACATCCTCCCCGGACTTAAGCGGAGGGACTGTTTAGGGACTAATTGCCTCCGACGTGAATCCGCAATGCGGCCGAGTCCCGTGGAGTCCTTAAGATGTTCCCGAATGGTGAAGCCACCGCCAACATCGATCGTATCAGCGCACCCGAAATGTCTTACATGCAAGCGTCAAGTTGAGCCTGGCGTTCTGAAACACTCCTCGTGATGTCCAGTCTACTGGAAGGCCCCCCTACCGCACCACCCCGACCATTGGACTGCTCGCCGACGCGTACAGCTTCTTCGGCATCCGCCCAGCCAGATAAGCATAGCGACCCGCCTGCACCGCCAGCTTCATCGCCATCGCCATCGACACCGCATCCTCGGCCTCGGCGATCGCCGTGTTCATCAGCAATCCGTCGTAGCCGAGTTCCATCGCGATGGCGGCGTCCGACGCCGTGCCCACGCCCGCATCGACGATCAGCGGGACCTCGGTGATCATCTCGCGCATGATGCGCAGATTCGTGATGTTCTGGATCCCCAGACCGCTGCCAATCGGCGCGGCCATCGGCATCACCGCGGCGGCGCCTGCGTCGATCAATCGCCGAGCGTTCACCAGATCGTCATTGGTATACGGCAGCACCACGAAGCCTTCTTTGACCAGCACGCGAGTGGCTTCGAGCAGTCCTTGATTGTCGGGGAACAGCGTCCGCTCGTCGCCGATCACTTCGAGCTTCACCCAGTTCGACAACCCCACTTCGCGGCCCAGGCGAGCCGTGCGGATCGCTTCGTCGGCGGTGTAACAGGCGGCCGTATTCGGCAGCAGGAAAAACTTCGAGCGATCGATGTAGTCGAGCAGCGACTCCGCCGGTTTCCGTTTCCCGGGGTATTCCCCGATAGATTCAGCCGCCGGACCGCGACCGTGACCACTTCGGCTCCCGACGCTTCGTGGCAGCGCGCCATCTCCGGGAAGCTGCGATATTTCCCGTTCCGACGAACAGCCGGGACTGGAACTCCTTCCCCGCAATTTTCAAAGTGTCCGTAAGCGAATCCATGCCTTCATTCTAAGGCCGAACCCGTAGCCCGCCACGTCGCCAGGGACATGTCCGCCTGGAATTGCGGGTCGACTGTAGGATTGCCCGGATCGTACCGATGTACTTAGAGAGGAAATCCGGCTCGACATGAAAAAGAATAATATGCGAAGCTGCTGGGGATCGCGCTGGTTGTCGCCATTGTATCGACGGGCATCTTTTACGGCCTGTTTGTGGAAAGCTGAGCAGCAACACCGGCAGCGGCAAGATGCTGGTGGTCGCCGCCAAGGCACTGAAGCCCGGCACGGTTCTTCAGGCGACCGACGTGAAACTCATGCCCTGGCCGGCGGATCAACTGCCCAAGGGCGGCTTCGGCGCCGTGTCCGAAGTGACCGGAAACACCGTTTTCGATCCGATCGGCGAAGATGAGCCGGTGTTCGCCTCGCGGCTCGCTTCCGGTGCAGGCAGCGGCGGCGGCGGAGTGCCCGCGGGAATGCGCGCGGTCTCGGTGCATGTCACCGATTCGACCGGCGTGATGGAGTTGTTGCGCGCCGGCCAGAAAGTGGACGTCCAAGTGGTGACCGGCCGCGCTGCAGGTGACGCGAAGATCGAGACGTCGGTGCGAACCGCGCTCGAGGATCTGCAAGTCCTCTCCGTGCACCCGCAAGTGGAGCCAGGATCGCAGGGCCAGAACCTGCCGGTGGTGACGCTGCTGGCCAAACCCGCCGATGCCGACATTCTGGCGGCCGGCGATTCGGGAGCGCGCGTGCGCCTGACGCTGCGCAATCCGCTGGATGAGGAAACGCGCGGGAGCGGCGCGCTGACGCTGACCACCGTCATGCATTCCACCAACAAGAACGCGCAGAAACCGAGCGACCCTACCAAGCCCGCTGAGCTTCCCAAGAAGGTCGGTGAAGCTTCGGATGCTCCCAAGAAAACCGGGGCCGGCGCCGGACCAGCCGCGGACAAAAACTGATCGTTAACGGAGTGTCTATGCTGATCGTTTCAATTTCGATCCTCACGTTCTTCGTCGTGATCTTCCTGCTGGCCGCGATCACCGTGACGGTGGCGTGGATGGGCTTTCTGAAGAGCCGCGTCGAGGATACCGATGCCGCGCGCCGCGACCTGGAGATCATCCAGCGAGGATGAGGTGGAAGACCCGCAACTCGCCGGCGAGGAATCCGGGCTGTTTCGCAGCGAGCGGCTGAGCACTCTCAATTTCTGGGACAGCTGCTGGCGCGCTTCGATTTCATCGAGATCCTGCGCACGCGCATCGCGCAGGCCGACCTGGATTGGTCGGTGGGACGCGTAACTCTCACGATGTTGCTGTCCGGCATGGTAGCCGCTGCTGATTCTGGCGAAGTTCCTGTCCGTATTCGCCGCGATCGCAGGCGGTGTGTTGATCGGGCTGATTCCGTACGGCATCATTCTGCACAAGCGCAACAAACGATTCCTGAGATTCCGCGAAAACTTCCCAGATGTGCTCGATTCGTTGGCACGCGCGCTGCGCGCCGGCTATCCTCTGTCGGCGGCCATGGACATGATCTCGGCGGAAACGCTGCCGCCGGTCTCCGTGGAAATGCGCAAGACCTCGGCCGAAGCCAATCTGGGCATGGGATGGCCGCGCGCGCTGGACAATCTGGGCAGGCGCATGCCGCTGCTCGAAGTGAATCTGTTCACCGCCGCGGTGCAGTTGCATTCGCGCACCGGCGGAAAGCTGAGCGAAGTGCTCAGCGGGCTCGCCGAGAATATGCGCGAAGCGATCGCGCTGCAAGGCGAAGTCCGGTCGCTGGCCGCGCACGGCAAGCTCACCGGTGTGATTCTGACCATCCTGCCGATCGGCATCGCGATCATGATGATGATCGTCAGCCCCGGCTACATGGAGATGCTGTTCAATCATCCATGGGGTAAGAACCTGATCACGGCGGCAGTAGTTTGCCTGGTGCTGGCGCACTTCATCATCCGTAAGATCGTGGATATAAAAGTATGACGCACATCCAGCTGTTGATCGGATTCTTCGTGTTCACGCTGGCGGCGGTCAGCGCCGCGGGATACGTGTTCGTGCTGCGCCCGTCGCGAGCCGACGGTGCGGCGGGACAGATTCCCGCGCCGCTCGCGCTCGATCAACGCGAGATGCCCGTCGCGCAGGCGGCCGTGGTCGACATGTTCCGCATGATCGGCGAAGCCATGCCGGGCGCGGAATCAGCGCAGCCAAGGCAAGAAAGCAATTAGTGTTCGCGGGATATCGCTGGCCCTCGGCCGTTTCGACATTCCTCGGCATCAAATGCGGCAGCGCGCTGATGCTGGCGATGGCGGGCACGTGGGCCGCGGTCACTTTCGGCTCGGGAATTTCGGATGCACTCCTCCCGGCGATCTGCGGGCTGGGATTCGGCTACCTGCTTCCCGATCGTATCCTGGAACGGCTGGCGCAACGGCGTCTGGCAAAATTGCGCCGCGCTCTGCCGGCTGCGCTGGATCTGCTGGTGCTGGCGGTGGAAGCCGGCCAGGGGCTGGATGCGGCGATTCTGGATACCAGCCGCGGCTTGCGCAACTCGCATCCTGAACTGGCGGCCGAGTTTACGCAGCTTCAGCTGGAACTGAAAGCCAACACGACGCGCACCGAGGCGCTCAAGAATTTCGCGGCTCGCTGCCACGACATGGAAGTCCGGAAGTTCGTGAGCCTGCTGATCGATACCGATCGCTTCGGCACCAGCCTGGGACCGGCGCTCAAAACACATGCGCGCTACCTGCGTATCCGGTTCCGTCAGATCGCCCAGGAAAAAGCCCGCAAGGTCGGCGTGAAGCTGATCTTCCCGGTGTTCTTCCTGATCTTCCCGTCGGTGATTCTGGTTACGCTAGGACCGGCCGTGATCCTGATCTTCGCGCAGATGAAGAACCTGCTGGCGCAGTAGCCGCTGGGCCGAATTACGAAACGAACCCAACGGGTTGCGTCTGCTATCGATAAACAATTGAAAAGAGAGGCTTATGCCGGCGTCTGGCACACCACGCGATTGCGGCCCTGGTGCTTCGCTGCATAAAGCGCATCGTCAGCAACGCGAATCAACAATTCGGGCGAGGCGGGCTCCCCGGGATGCCAGGTGGTGGCTCCGAAGCTGCAGGTGATCATGCGCCTCTCGTCATTGATCAGCATGGGCTCGGCGTCCAGGCAGGATCGCATCCGCTCCGCCTGACTCGAGGTGCAGGCCTCATCGCAGCCGGGCAGAATAATCAGAAATTCCTCGCCGCCGTATCTTCCGATCGCGTCGTAGGCTCGAATCGACGTCTGCATGCGCCGCGCGAACTCGCGCAGCACCGCGTCCCCCGCGAAGTGGCCGTAGGTATCGTTCACCGACTTAAAGTGATCCAGATCGGCCAGCACCACGCCGACCGGCCTCTTCTCGCGACCGCCGCGAACCAGCTCGCGCTGCAGGATATCGAGGATCGAGGAGCGATTCCAGATGCGCGTAAGGAAGTCCTTGGTCGCCTGCTCCCGCAGCTCTTCCTGGGCCGCGACCAGCTCACGCTGCAGGTCGATGATACGCGTACCTGAGCGAAGCCGCACCTTTAACTCATGCTGATCGAAGGGCTTAGTGATATAATCGTCCGCGCCGGATTCCATGCCCTCAATCAAATCCTCTTTCAGGCTTTTCGAGGTCAGCAGCAGAATGTAAGTGTAGGTGTCTTTTTCCTTGGAGTGCTCGCGCACGCGACGGCACACTTCCGGACCGGTGAGGCCGGGCATCACCCAGTCGAGAATAGCCAGTTTAGGAGCGTCCGCGCTCTGCAGGACATTCCAGGCTTCGACACCATCGCAGGCGACGACCACCTCATAACCCCACTTTCGCAAAGTGGCGTCCAGCAGATGCCGCGACACAATACTGTCATCGGCGATCAAAATACGCATGCTTCCCCAACACTTATATCGGCTTTGGACGGCGGGACTTGAATATAGCTAAAACCGATTACGTCTAGCTTACACGGAATGGCAGCAGGATTGGTAGTATGCCGGGTAAGAAAAGGGGGAGGGAGGGCTCAGGTCGATCTCTTGTATGGATCGATCCGGAGGGCCGACCGCAGCGTCTTGTCGGCGTCCTTGAGGCAGTTTTGGACGCCTTCCACTTCCGGAATCTTGCGTCCGTCGAAATCTTCCAAGACACTGCTTGCGGATTGAATCTTCAAGACAGTATCCGTTATCTTTTCACGTTCTACGCGGGTCAGTTGCATATTTACTCCTAGCAGCCATGTGCTTCCAAGTGATTTAAATACGCATACTTCGCGGTCATCTTGCGCTCATTGGCCATGTGGATCAAGACGTCGAATCGCCCACAGTCGGGGTCGCCTTCGACGATCGAGAGGAATTGCAGCTCGTGAAGCTGGACCAGCTCCTTTACTGTCTCTCCGAACTCGTCCAGTAGACGGCGGGCTTCCGCGCAGTATCCTGTTGATTGTCGAGCGGTCGCCTCCCCGTTCTTTGGCATAACCATTGCGCCGATTGCTGCCTCCTCGCCCACTTGTCGGGCAATCGGCGGGCCATTGAGTCCGCTTGGCTGTTACTCTATCGTTTGAACCACTTGCAAGCGAATCTTATGTCGATCCTGGTCATACGCCACGAATTATTTGAGGGCCTCGGAACCTTCGCCGATGCGTTCTCTGCGCAGTCGGTTGCTTTTACTTATCACGATCTCGGGACCGATGATCCTCCTCCGGAACATGATGCGCTGGTGATTATGGGCGGACCGATGTCGGCCAACGATCCGCTGCCTGGACTGGCAGCCGAGCTCAAACTAATTGAGCGAGCGCTGGGACGGGGCCTCCCTATCCTTGGCATATGTCTTGGTTCGCAACTGATCGCGAAAGCGCTCGGCGCGAACGTTTATCGCAATCCGGAGTTGGAGGTCGGTTGGGCGCCGGTACATCTAACCGAAGCGGGCAAGGCCGATCCCATCTTCGAAGGTATAGAGTCACCGGCGACATTCTTTCACTGGCATGGCGAGACATTCGATCTGCCGAGTGGCGCCGAGTGGCTCGCCTATTCGGAGAAGTGCCGCCACCAGGCGTATCGCTATCGCGACAACGTTTACGGGATGCAATTTCATCCCGAGGTGGACGCCGCTATGATCGCCGATTGGTGCGCGCAGCCGGTGAATTGCGGCGATGTCGCCACGCTGGACGTTCCTATCGATCCGTACGCGCACGATCAAGCCCCCAGCGCGCAAAGAATCGCGAATTCGTGGCTCAGATCCGGCGCATCCCGCGCGTCTCGCGTATCATAAAAGTTACGGGGATTTTTTCGGGGAGTTTCTTAAGGAGAGAGCTTGTCATGCAGAATTCCGTCCTGGTGCCGATGGTGGTGGAGCAGACGTCGCGCGGCGAACGCGCGTTCGACATCTACTCACGCCTGCTGAAGGAAAACATCATTTTCCTGGGCACGCCGATTGACGATAACGTAGCCAACCTTGTGATCGCGCAGATGCTGTTTCTGGCGGCCGAGGATCCGGAGAAAGACATTTCTCTGTACATCAATTCGCCCGGCGGTTCGATCACCGCGGGCCTGGCGATTCTCGACACGATGCGTTTGGTGGAACCGGACATCGTCACCTATTGCGTTGGACAGGCCGCGTCGATGGGGGCGGTTCTGCTGGCGTGCGGAACCAAGGGCAAGCGCTACACGCTGCCGCATTCGCGGATTCTGATTCACCAGCCTTCGATGAGCGGCTTGGCGGGACAGGCGACCGATATCGACATTTATGCCAAAGAAATCCTGCGCATGCGCGAAACGCTGAACCAGATTCTGGCTGACGCAACGGGGCAACCGGTAGATAAGATCTCGCGCGATGTGGATCGCGACTATATTCTCGAACCGCCCGCCGCTCTGGCTTATGGCCTGGTGGATCGCATCATCGAGCAGCGAGCGCTGTCGCCGCTCGCCAACAAGTAGAGTATGCGGCGTCACCTTGTGGCGCACGCCGGCGCATCAATGCGCCTTTCAAATGCGCGGCGTGCCGTGTCGACACGTTTGTGCTCGTGCGCGGCAGTGATTCTAGCCGCGACGTGCGCGTTCGCCCAGCCAGCAACTCAGAAGCTGCCTGACGACTACACGCCTCGGGTTCCGATTACCGCTCGCGGCCTTGCGCCGGGAATGCGCGTCACGGAAATGACTCGAACCGGGCGCACGTTCAAGGTGACGATGCGCAAGGGCGACGAGGTGGCCTCCGGGCTCACCGAGTTCGCGGAAAAGAATCACCTGACGGATAGCCATCTAACGGGAATCGGCGCGCTCAATCACGTGGTGATCGGCTGGTACGATCCCGAAAAGCGGGCGTACAAGAAAAACGTGATCGACGAAGAGGTTGAACTGGTGTCACTCACCGGCAACGTGGCGATCGAGAACGGCAAGCCATTCGTGCATATGCATTGCGTGGTTGCGTTCAAGGACGGAACGACTCGGGGTGGCCACTTGCTGGAAGCGACGGTCGCGGTCGAGTTCCAAGGCTTCGTGATCGATAGCGATCCGGCGCCGGCGACGAAATAACTCGACCGGGCTAGTGTAGTGCCTCACACAGATTGAAGTTATGTTTCAACGTGGCGCGGGCCGCCCGGCGGCCCGCGCCACGAACGGGGGCTAATCTCTTTTGGCGACCTGGAAATGACTCAGCGTTTCCGCGTAGCCGGCGATGCCTTTGTACAACGCCTCTGCGATCTTCTGGCGATGCTCCGGCTTGCGCAGCAGCGCTTCATCCGCCGAGTTCGTAAGAAACCCGATTTCGGCCAGCACGCTCGGCATCGACGCGCCGATCAGCACCACGAACGGCGCTTTCTTGATGCCGCGATTCTTGGCGTCGACGTTGCCTTTCGACGAAACGCCGTACAGCGATTTTTGCAGGCTCGTCGCGAACTCGCGCGATTCGTCGATCTTGTCCTTCATCGCGATCTTTTGCAGCAATCTCCTTCAGTTCGAAAACGGATCGCTCCGAGCTGGCGTTTTCGCGCGCCGCTAAATCCATCGCCGTTTTCGACGTGGTGAAGTTCAGATAGTACGTCTCGACTCCAGCCGCGGTTCGATAGGGCGACGAGTTGGCGTGAATCGAGAGGAACAGATCCGCCTTGTGCTCATTCGCGATGTGGGTGCGCTCTTCGAGCGGAATGAACGTGTCGTCGGAACGCGTGTAAACCACTTCGCTGGAGAGCCGGTCTTCCAGCAGCTTGCCCAGGCGCATCGCGACATCCAGCACCACTTCCTTTTCGTACAAGCCCGACGGCCCGTGCGTGCCGACGTCGTGGCCGCCGTGGCCGGGATCGATCACTACGCGGCCCAGCTTCAATCCGAGCACGCGCGTTAACGATCGAGTGCCGTTCTTCGCGGGCAACGCTTCTTTCCCGGATTCAGGTTTCACGGGAGGACCGGGGTCCGCGATTACGCTGGGGCGCGCGGGGCTGACGGTGCGATTGCTCGCGACCAGCGTCGAATCGAGTTTCACGCTCGGCGGCGGCAGTGGATCTTTCGGCGCCTTCGCGATGGTGCTGAAGGTGGGTTGTCCGATGAGTTCCTGTTTCGACTCCGGTCGCGGAGGATCGGGGCGAAGCGGCGGCGGCTCGAACGGTTTGAGGCGCGCTGGCTCCGGTTTGAAATTGCTCGGTGGCGCGGTTGCGATCACGGCCGGCGTCGCAACTGTCGTCAACGGCGTCGCTGGGGCCGCGGCAGTCGCCACAAGATCCGGCTCAACCGAATGCAGCGGCGATTCGGTGAGCAGCTTAGCACCGCTGGTGCTGGGCGAAGCCGGCGGCGCTCCCGTATCCTTCAAACGGATCTCCACCATTAATCGATCCGGACTGGATAGCTGCGATGCCGTGAATGCCGCGGACTGCGCCAGGTCGAGCACTACTCGGGTCACGCCTGGCTGCGTTTCGGCGATGCGGATCTGCTTCACCAGCGCGTCGCCGACGGTGATGAGGTGCATGCCTTTCGCCACCATCTCCGGCTTGGCGCCTTGAATGTCGAAGAACAAGCGATCGGGGTTGGTGAGGCGTTCGGATCTGTATTTGAACTCGGAAGAAACTTCGATGGCGATGCGCGTCACGTCGCCGAGCGACCAGAATCGGACTGCGGTTACTTTTCCGGGCGCGGCCTTGGTGGTTGCGCCGAACGCGGCGGAGGAACAGACGAGGCTCGCAAGCACAACGCCCGCGACAAGTTTCGTCCGGCGAGCGCGTTGCGAACTACTCGATCGTTCTAAGGGACAACCTGCCATGTTCGTCGACGAATTGCTCCAGCTTCGGATGTTTCTCGATCAACGGACTTTTCTCGATCAATGAGGGCTCGGGCAGCGCGGCTTCCACCGCGGGCTTCTGAACAGGGGCGGCTGCGCGGCGGGCATCGTCATAACGCTTGCCCACTTGCTCCACGTAATTCTGCGTTTCCTTGAACGGCGGAACCTGCTTGTATTTTTCGACGTTCGCCGGACCGGCGTTATACGCGGCCAGCGCCAGGCGATCGTCCTTGAACACGCCTTGCAGATACTTGAGGTACTTCACGCCGGCTTCGATGTTTTCCCGGGGATCGAAACTGTTGGTGACGCCGAGCATGCGCGCCGTGGGCGGCATCAATTGCATCAGGCCTTCAGCGCCCTTGTTCGAGATCGCGTACGCGTTGTAGTTGCTTTCGGTCTTGATGATCGAATGGACCAGCAGCGGATCCACCTGATGTGCGCGGGCGGACTTATCGACCAGGTCCGAAATTTCCTGCGTCGGCTTGACGGCGGCCTTCTTGGTTGCAGGCGCGGGAGCGTCACGCACCACGGCGCTGCGAACCAGGCGGCCGGTGCGAGGATCGGCCTTCACGACAATCGTCGTTCGGCTGACGGGCGCGGCAGATACACTGCCGGACGCATCTGCGGCACGCATGGGGGAGGCGGCCATCATTGTAAGTGACAGGACTACTGCCACTGAAAAACAAATATACACGTTTTTGTTTCGATACACCAGTCTACCGCGATTCCTGGATGCAATACTTTCGTTGGCGTAAGCTATCATCTTCTCATGACAGAGCATGATGTCACTGGACGTCCCGCGTCCCGGGCGGGATTCGTGCTCGTCGGCGGAGCCAGTTCGCGCATGGGCCGCGACAAGGCTTTGATCGAATTCGAAGGCTCCGCGCTCGCTGTGCGAATCGCCGAATGCGTTCGTAAAGTGGCCGGCAGCGTCACCCTGATCGGTCCCCCGGAACGCTATCGCGACTTGGGCTATAACGTCATTCCCGATCGCGCCAGCGGTTACGGGCCGATGGGCGGCGTCTACACCGCGCTGGCCTCGACCCACTCCGAATGGAACCTGATTGTCGCCTGCGACATGCCTTTCATCACGGCCGAACTGCTGGAGGCGCTGTTCGCCGACGCCGAATCCGGGCCGTCGACTGCCGATTGCATCGTTCCCGAGACGGTGACTGAACCCGGGCGCCCCGGCGGGATCGATCCGCTGTGCGCCGTCTACCAGCGCCGCTGCGCCGCGCCCGCGCGCCGCGCGATCGATCGTAATATTCTGAAAATGCACGATTTTCTCTCCACTCTTCGGTGTCGCAGGCATCCGGTTGCCGATCCCGCGCCGCTCGCCAATTTCAA
Source organism: Terriglobia bacterium (assembly GCA_963732025.1). Classification (GTDB taxonomy): domain Bacteria; phylum Acidobacteriota; class Terriglobia; order Bryobacterales; family Bryobacteraceae; genus Palsa-187. The sequence goes on along the minus strand of CAVSXU010000009.1, from coordinate 27,299 downwards.
TTTGCCGTCGGACTGGAGCGCTCGATGAGCCTCAAGATCCCTAAATTGCACATCGGGGCAGATTTCGAAACGAACCCAAATGCCCTGACTTCCAGTCACTATGTCGAGTTCCGCAATGTCTATAAGACGTTCGATCACCCGGTTTTAGTCGACGTCAACTTTCATGTAGATGCGGGCGAGACGCTGGCGATCATAGGGCGAAGCGGCGTCGGTAAGTCCGTGACTCTAAGCCACATCATGGGTTTTCTAAAGCCCGATTCGGGCCGCGTCATGGTTTCCTATACCGACATCACGGACTTCACGGAGGCCGAAATGCGGCGGATCCGCAAGAAAGTCACGATGGTGTTCCAGTCGGGCGCGCTGTTCGATTCGCTGACGGTGGCGGAGAACATCCTGTTTTCGCTGGAGCTGCGCGAGGATTACGACGAGAAAAACAAGGAAGACGTGGTGAACGGCTTGCTGTAGATGGTGGATCTGCTGGAGTATCGCGATCACTATCCCGCCGATCTTTCCACCGGCTACAAGCGCGCGGTGGCGATCGCGCGGGCGCTGGCGGCGCAGCCCGAATGCATTCTTTACGATGAACCGACCACCATGGTGGACCCGATCATGTCGGATCAGTTGATCAACCTGATGCTGCGGCTGAAGAAGCAACTGAAGCTGACCGGCGTCGTGGTGACGCACGATCTGGACCTGATGTTCCGGGTGGCGGATCGCGTGGTGGTGCTGTTTGAAGGTCGCGCGATTTATTTTGGGCCGGTGAGCGAACTGGAGAAATCGCCGCATCCGCACATTCAAGAATTCTTGGCGATGGATAGGGTTTAAGAGTTTGGCCACGAATGAACACGAATGCACACGAATAAGAAAGGAAAAGATTTCTTCGTGCTTATTCGTGTGCATTCGTGTTCATTCGTGGCCAGATTTCAGGGGAGGACGGTTATGAGATTTCTCGCTCTTGCGTGCATCGCAACTGGGCTGACAGCACGTCTGTTTTCGCAGACGCCGACTATCGAGCAGTCGCTCAATTTGAAAACCGCTAGTTCGCCGCGCATTTCGCCGGATGGGCGCTACGTCGCCTACACGGTCGCCGAAACCAACTGGGAAGAAAACGCGTTCGAGACGCAAATCTGGATGGCGATGACGGCGACTGGCGAACGGTATCAGCTCACGCACGCCAAGAAATCGTCGAGCGATCCGCGGTGGTCGCCGGATTCGAAGCGTCTGGCGTTTCTCTCCGATCGCGATGGCAAGGAGCAGATCTACGTCATCTCGCCGGCCGGCGGCGAGGCCACGCAGCTCACGCATTTCGACGGGGGCGTGACTGCGTTCGAATGGTCGCCGGATGGGAAGCGGATCGCGTTCAGTTCGACCGGTCCGGAATCGAAAGCGCGCAAAGATCGCAAGGAAAAATACGGCGAGTTTGAAATTGTCGAGGGCGATTACACCATGGTTCACCTTTGGACTTTCGGTGCGGACGAGGAAAAACCCAAGCCCGAGGCGCTGACGACGGGCACGCAGTTCAGCGTCGGCGGATTCCACTGGTCGCCCGATTCGAAGAATATCGCCTTCAGCGCCACGCGCGATCCGGATCTTTCCAGTTCGGCGAACGTCCGACATTTACGTGGTGCGGCTATCGGACAAATATGTGAAGAAGCTGGTGGACGCGCCGGGTCCGGACCGCAATCCGATCTGGTCGCCCGATGGCACGCAGATCGCGTATCGAATCGGGCCGCGATGCGTCGTTCCTGAATTCGCAGATCGCGATCGTTCCGGCGGAGGGCGGCAAGCCTCGGATCTTCGCGGACGCGTTCGATGAGAATCCGCAATTGATCGAATGGTCGGCATCGGGGATCTATTTCGATGGCCAGCGCCGAACCGCGTCGCACCTGTTTCGGATGGATCCGGCGAAGGGTTCGGTGGAAGCGCTGAGCTCGCCCGCGGATTTGCAGCTTAACGATCCCAGCTTCACGAAGGACCTTTCGCGAGCAGCGTTCATTTGCGCTTGGCCGAACAAATTTCCCGAAATCTGCGTGTCGCCGCTGGCCGGATTCAAGCCGGTGGCGATCACCAGCATGAAGGATCAGCTCGCCGGATTCAAGCTGGCGACGCGCGAGGTGTTCGAGTGGAAATCGAAAGACGGAACGCCGATTGAAGGCATTCTGATCAAGCCCGCCGATTTCGATGCCGCGAAGAAGTATCCGCTGCTGGTGGTGATCCACGGAGGGCCGACGGGCGTCGACCGTCCGTCGATTCGCGGCGATCGCACGTATCCGATCGAGATGTTCGCGGCCAAGGGCGCAGTGATTCTGCAGCCGAATTATCGCGGCTCGGCGGGATATGGCGAGAAGTTTCGATCGCTTAACGTGCGCAACCTGGGGCTGGGCGATGCCGACGATGTGCTGAGCGGCGTGGACGCGGTGGTCGCGAAAGGCTATATCGATCGCGATCGCGTCGGGTCCATGGGCTGGAGCCAGGGCGGCTACATTTCGGCGTTTCTGACGACGTACAGCGATCGGTTCAAGGCGATTTCGGTGGGCGCGGGAATTTCGGACTGGATGACTTACTACGTCAACACCGACATCCATCCGTTCACGCGCGATTATCTGAAGGCGACGCCGTGGGAGGACCCGGAAATTTATCGCAAGACGTCGCCGATCACGTACATCAACAACGCGAAGACGCCGACGCTGATTCAGCATGGCGAGCTCGACAAGCGCGTGCCGATCCCGAACGGGTATGAGCTGTATCAGGGCTTGAAGGATCGCGGCGTGCCGGTGAAGATGGTGGTGTACAAGGGATTCGGCCACGGGATCAACAAGCCGAAGCAGCAGCGGGCGGTGATGGAACACAACTACGAATGGTTCAGCCAGTGGATCTGGGGGGAGACGGCTCCACAGAGCCCGACGCCGGCCTCCACGTCAGGCGCAGCGCCACGTCAATAGTTGTATGATTCGCCGAACGGCGTTGGTGTTCATTGCGTGCGTGATGTGGGCGCAAACTGCACCGCGATTCGAGGTCACGTCGATCAAGCCGAGCAATTCAGGGACTGAATCTGAATCGGGAATTCGGACTAGCCATGGCCGACTGATCGCAGTCAATGTGACGTTGAAACGCTGCATTGTCGGCGCGTATGAGATTTCGCCGAACAGGATTTTGAGCGGACCCGATTGGTTGGATGCGGATCGATTCGACATCGTGGCGCTCGCGGACCAGCCGGTTAACGATGATCACACCATGATGGTGATGCTGCAGGCGGTGCTCGCGGAGCGCTTCAAGCTGGCGATTCATCGTGAAACCAGGATGACGGAAGCGTATGTTCTGGAGGCGGCGGAGGGCGGGCCCAAGTTTCAAAAGGGCGACGCGGGACCCTCGAGCACGGACCACGGACGCGGAAATCTAATCGTGGCGAACACCACAATCGATCGATTCGCGGAGTTATTATCGCGGCAAACGAACGTGCCGGTGTTGAATCGCACGGGCATGGAGGGTTCGTTCCATGTGCGGCTGAAGTGGAGCCGCAATACAAGCCTGGACGACGGGCCGTCGCTATTTACGGCGATCCAAGAGCAGCTCGGATTACGATTGCGCCCGGAGAAGGTGCCAGTGGAAGTTATGGTGATCGACCACGCGCAAAGGCCTAGCGAAAACTAGGGCGCGGCGTAATATCCGTCGCGCGACTGGACGATCAGGTTCTTGTTCTTGGTGGTCACGTGCAGCGAGCGGAACGCGCCGCCGGCGTTTTTGTCCGGTGTGAATCCGAGGCTGTACTGATTGCGCAGCTCTTCCTGAATCTGGCGATAAATATCGTCGAGCGATTGCTTCTTGCCGCCTTCGAAATATCCGCCGCCGGTTTCTTTCGCGATCTGCTCCAGCACTTTCTTGCCGTTGCCGTGGGTCTGCTGCATCGGCGGACGTCCGCCGCCACCGCCGCGATGGCCGCCCATTCCCCCGCCGCGTCCGAGACTGCTCAACGGACTCTGATTCGACTCATCCGCGAAGCGAATTGCGTAGCATAGCGTGTCGGCCTTTTGAGCCGACGAAATCGCTTCGCTGAGCGTCGACTTGCTCCCCTGATCGTCGCCGTCGGTAAGCAGGATGATCGCTTTGCGGCCGGTCTGTTTCCGCATCAGCTCGTTGGAGGCGAGCAGGATGGAATCGTAGAGCGCGGTGCCGCCACGCGGTCGTTGGCCCCCGCCGCCTTGACCACCGCCGCCGGAACCGGGATACGGATTCTGTTGGCCGCGGCGCTGCAATTGGGCCTGATCGGCGCCCGAGAGCTGGTGCAGCGCATCCTGCAATTGCTTGCGCGACGATGTCAAGTCCTGCAGGAGCTCGACTTCGCGATCGAAGTGAATCAGGAACGCGGAATCTTTATCTTCCCGGAGGACCTGGTCGAAGAATTTGTAGCTGGCGTCGCGTTCGGTATCGATGTAGCGGCGCATGCTGCCGCTGGTGTCGACCAGCAGGCCAAGCGTCAGCGGAAGATCGGATTCCTTGGCGAAATACTTGATGACCTGCGGGCGGCCGTCCTCTTCGATGCTGAAATCGTCCTGTTTCAGGTCTTTGGCGATCTGACCCTTCTTGTCGCGCACGGTGGCGAAGACGTTGACCACGTTCACACCGGTCGAGAAGGTTTTGTCGGATTGCTCGGGCGGCTGCTGTTGGGTTTGCGCGCGCAGAAACGGCGCTGCGGCCAGGGACATCAGAACGTCACGGCGGGTAATCATCTATAGAGTGCGATGCTCTGTAGATTAAGACGGTTCCACGGAAATGTGGTTTACCTAGATCCGCTCCCTTGGCGCAAGCGCAACTTGTGGGGCCGGCACTCGTGCCGGCGGACGCGCTTTAGCGCGTCCAATTTGAGCGGACTAAAAGGCCGCTCGCCGCCACGAGTGGCGGCCCCACCAGTTGCCCTTGCGCCGAGGGAGCGGACTCAAGAATTTCTTACAGCACCGCGCGAAGCTCGATTTCCAGGCGATCCAGGTCGGCTTCGTTGTTGTAGAAATGGGGCGAGACTCGCAGATAACCGTGGCGGGCGGCGACGACCACTCGGCGGGAGTTTAATTCGCGAGCCAACCGCGACGGGTCCTGACCGGGAAATCTCGCGGCCACAATTTGCGAGCTTTCGTTATTGAATTCGGCTCCGAGATCGCGCAACCGTTCGCGAGCCGAAGCCGCCAGATTCAGGACGCGGCGCTCGATTGTATCCGGGCCGATTTCGAGCATCCAATCAATGGAGGCTGCCATCGCGTGCAGTAATCCGAAGGGCAAGCCGCCGCCTTCGTAGCGCTGTGCCGAGTCGCCTAGAACGGGCGAGCCATGATGCAGATTATCGACGTTGCGCCAATCGTGATGGCTGCGCCACCCGACCGTGCTGGGCCGCAGGACGGCGCGCAGGTCAGGCGAGACGTACATAAATCCGGCGCCGGTAGGGCTGCACATCCATTTGTAGCCGTGGACCGCGAACATATCCGGCTGAAGCTTCCGGATATCGATATGCAAAACGCCGGCGCTCTGCGTACCGTCGACGAAGACCCTCGCTCCCCGGTTGTGTGCGATCTTCGAAATTTCATCAATGGCCAACCGGGAGCCCGTCGCATAGTTCACTTCGCTAACCGCGACCAGCCGCGTGCGAGAGTCGATGGAATCGCAGAATTTGCTCCAAGGGACTTCGCGGAATTCCACGCCCCGATTTTCTGTCAGCGCCGAAAGATAGAGCTGGTTCGGGAATTCATCCGCCAGAGTGACCAGGTTGTCGCCAGGTTTCCAGTCGATCCCACCCGCGATGAGGCCGAGCGCCGTGGTCGCGTTGGGGATGAACCCGATGTCTTCGGGCGCAGCGTGGATCAGGCGCGCGACGGAGCCTCGGATGCAATCCGCTTCGTCGTACCACGCGAGAAAATCCGTGCAGGCCAGTTCGTCACGGCCGGCGAAATGTCGCGCGTTAGCCTCCACCGCCCGCCGCGGGAGTTGGCCGTAGGTGGCGGTGTTGAGGTAGGTCCACTTGGCGAGGGCGGGGAATTCGGCGCGAACTTCGTTCCAATCGATCATTTATTTCTCGATGCTCAGTTGTTAGTGGATGCGATGCGGCTTGCGGAGGATGCACCCGTTTCAGCTGGGCGGAAATCGCGCAGGGTTGCCTGCCAGGGAGCGTAGCCGCGCGCGGCGGAATAGGCGTCGTCTTCCAGCTTGAAAGCGATGTCGACTCGATTGCCCGGCGCAAATTCCGGCGCGCGATCGGCCATGTTCCAACCCTTGATGCGAAGCGGCTTCCCCTTGGTCTTCAACTTGAGGAACAGGTGCTTCTCATTCTTGATTTCGGGCTCGAAGGCGGCCTCGACGGATCGTGCAAGAAACAACGGCTCGGGATTTCCGAAGCCGAATGGCGCGAGGTTCAGGATATCGGCGGCCGATTGATCGTTGATCTCGGCGAGATCGATTTCGGCATCGATTTCGATAGACGCTTCGAAATCGGCGGGCGTCAGAATTGTTGCTGCGTGGGCTCGCAACCGGTCGCGAAATTTTTCGATGTGTTGCGCATCCATCGTCAAGACCGGCGGCTTGCCGATGGCCGCCGAATTTCGTGAACAATTCCGGCATGGACTCCAGCGCTTCCAGCAGATGAAACGCGCGAATGCTGCGGCCCGAGCCTTGCGCGATTCCGTTTTCGATGCCGAGCACGAACGCGGGGCGATGGAAGCGTTCGACCACTCGGCTGGCGACGATGCCGACGACGCCGCGATGCCAGCCTTCGCCCGCGAAAATCAGCGCTGCATCGGCGTTGGAAACCGGTTGCTCGATGCACTGCTCAAAGATTGCATCGGTAATGGCCTTTTCCGTCTGTTGACGATCCTTATTCAACTCGTGCAATTGGGCGGCGAGGGTGCGGGCGCGATCGCCGTCGTCGGTCAGAAACATTTCGATGACGTCGGCTGCGCTCGCCATCCGACCGGCTGCGTTGATGCGCGGCGCGACTTGAAATGCGACGTGGCGGGCGCTGGGCACATCGCCTTCTGTGAGGCCGGAGACGTCGAGAATGGCTCGCAGGCCGACGTTGCGAACGCTGCGGAGGCCGGCGAGGCCGAGCTTGACGATCGCGCGATTTTCGCCGGTGAGCGGGACGACGTCGGCGACGGTCGCGATCGCAACCAGCTTGAGCAGCGATTCGATCGAGTCGCGCGCGCTTGCCAGCTTCCCAGCCGGATGCCGTGACCAGCGCATCCATCAATTTCAGCGCGACGCCCGCGCCGCAGAGATTCTTTTCGGGATACGCGCAATCGCGGCGATTGGGATTGAGCACGGCGACCGCGGGCGGCAGTTCGGATTCGGGCAGATGATGATCGGTCACGATGACGTCGATGCCGAATTGGGCGGCGTGGCGGACTACGTCGTTGGCTCGGATTCCGGTGTCGACGCTGACGATGAGCTTGACGCCGGCGGCGGCCGCGGCATCGACCACTTCGCTCTTCATTCCATAGCCGTCGAGCAGGCGATGCGGGACGTGGAAGGACGCGACTGCGCCGAGCAGGTCGAGACCTTTTTTCAGGATGACGATGGCGGTGGTGCCGTCGACGTCGTAATCGCCGTATAAGAGGATCGGTTCTTTCAATTCGATGGCTCGGCGCAGGCGTGCGACGGCTTCGGGCATGCTTTTGAGGAGATAGGGATCGTGCAGATCGGCGAGCGAGGGATGGAGGAAACGGCGGGCCGAGGCTGCATCCTGGAAACCTCGGGACCAGAGGACTCGCGCGGCGGGCGGGGCGATTTTCAGCTCGGAGGCTAGGGCTGCGGCGCCGGCTGCGTCATAACTGGCTAAGTTCCATCTCACGTTAGTGCTTAAATTTTCCGATCATCTTGAACTCGAACAGGGTGTCGACATGAGTGTCGACACGGCACGCACGAGTGCGCGCGCCACATTCAGTTCTGGGAGAAATAGCCAGTGGGAGGCTCCTCTGCCGGCTCATCTTCGCTGAACGCGTCGTCGATGGCGTGCAGTAATTCGTTCAGTTCCTCGAACCATTCGGTGCGCAGATCGAACACGTAGACGCGCGGCGCGAGATCGAAGGACAGCTCGATCTGGCAGGTGAATCCGGCGAAGGCGCGGAGTTCGCGCAGGCGCTTTTCGATGCCGCGGCGCTCATCGCGAGGCAGAGCAGGGTCGTCGATGTGCTCCAGCGCGTCGTCAATCAGATTTTCGTCGAATTCGTTGGCGTACAGCGTCACCAGTTTGACTCCGGCCGCTTCGGCGGCTTTCAGGAAGTCGCGGTAGTCGTTGTGATCGGCCGTGTTCCAGTAGACCGCGGACACGTTGTCGAAGGTGCGCGGGAATCCGTGGAATACGGCGAGGCCTCGCGATTCGAGATACTCCTGGATCTCGGTGCGCATGGCGTCTAGGTTGGCTTTCACTGCTTCACATCTTTCGTAAACGCGAGAATGGACCGCTCCAATATGGTCGCGTCTTGGAAGAAACGCGTCATAGTCGTGACTGCTACGAGGCTCCGTGACAACCCAAATGTTGGACCGCTTCCTTCGGTCGCGGCTCGTTACGGAGCGGTCAAGGCATCTCACTTTTTCACCAATATCAGAATGTCATGCGGGCCGGCGAGGTCGCGGGCGGACGGCGTGACGATCGTCTTGGGTCCGATGAAGATTTTTCGCGATTCGCGGATGGCTTGGCGGACGTCGTCTTCGCAGACGAAATCGACAGTGGTCGGATCGGATGCTGGCGTTGCGCGTGCGGGTGCAGACGCACCCCCGCCCTGACGGGGCGGTGCTTGAGGCGCGATTACCGGCGCGGTTGTGGCGATTCCGCGGCGGGCGAGGTAGCGCTCGACGGCGGCTGCAATTTCGGATTTATCCACTTTGGAAGACACGCGGGTGCTCTCACGATCATAAGCCAGCCGCTTGATGTTGATCAGATGCAGCGGGCTGATGTTGTCGCTGGTGCTGTTACCGGCGATTGCGCCACAGCCCAGCGTCATCGCCGGGAAAACGTTGGTCGTGATTCCGGTGGATCCCTTCGGCGTGGGCGTGTTCGCCACGACGCGATAGGCCGGCATGCGCAGCGCATATTCGCGAATGCGCGCGTCGTCCGTCGCGTAGATGCCGCAGGTGTGGCCCAGGCCGCCGAAGCGCAGCACGGCTTCGCAGGCATCCAGCGCGGCCGCGAAATTCTCCACGAAATACAGTGACAGGACCGGCGACAACTTCTCCGCCGAAAGCGGATGTTCGCGGCCGATGCCGCCGATTTCGACGATGATGATGGGCGCGTCGGCTGCGATCTCGAATCCCGCCATGCTGAGCGATTTTTTGCGGCGATTGCCCGACGCATTCGGGATTGATCGCGAAATTTTTCGTGATCAGAAGGCGTTCGAGCGCGGCAGTCTGCGCGGCATCGGCGAAATGAGCCTTGCGTGCCTTGAAGGCGGCGACGATTTTTTCGCGCAGGGATTTCTCGGCGACCACGGTTTGTTCGGATGAGCAGAGCGTACCGTAATCGAAAGATTTGCCTTCGATGATTTTGGCGGCGGCGTTGTCGATGTCGGCGGAAACATCGACTAGAACCGGGACGTTGCCGGGGCCGACGCCGAAGGCGGGCTTGCCGCTCGAATACGCGGCGCGCACGATGCCGCTGCCGCCGGTCGAAAGAATCACGGCGGTCCGGCGATGGCGCATCAATTCGTTGGTGGCTTCAATGGTCGAGGTGCCGATGCAGGCGACCAGGCCTTCGGGCGCGCCGGCTTTTTGCGCAGCGGTCGCGAGAAGTGCGGCGGTTTCGCAGGAACAGGATCGTGCGCGCGGATGCGGACTGAGGACGATCGCATTGCCGGACTTGAGCGCGATCAGAGTTTTGTAAATCGCCGTGGAAGTGGGGTTCGTGGTGGGAAGGACTGCGGCGACAACGCCTACGGGCTCGCCGATTTCGACGATGCCGTCTTCCGGATGCTCGCGCAATATGCCGACCGTTCGCATGCCGCGCATCCGCTGCGGGAGCAGATCGGCCGCGAGCATGTTTTTCGCGAACTTATCGGCGGCGTTGCCGTAGCCGGTTTCCTGAACGGCGAGTTCGGCGAGGCGCTGGGCGTGATCGCGGGCGGCGGAGGCGCAGGCTTCGACGATCGAATCGATTTGCGTTTGCGGGAAGCGGCGATAGATGGTCCAGGCCGAATAGGCTTGCTCGACTTTGGAGCGGACCTCTTGAATCGATACGAGGTCGGGATCGGTGACCACTACTTTACCCAGGTGCGGTGTGCAGGCGCCTTACTTCTTGGCGCCGGGCAGAATTTTTTCGACGTCGCTATGCGGCGCTGGGATCACGTGGACGGAGACGAGTTCGCCTACACGGCGGGCGGCGGCGGCTCCGGCATCGGTGGCGGCTTTTACGGCGCCCACGTCGCCACGAACGGTGACGGTGACGAATCCGGCCCCGATGTATTCCTTGCCGGTCAGGACGACTTTGGCGGTTTTCACCATTGCGTCGGCGGCTTCGATCGCACCGACGAGTCCCTTGGTTTCAACCATTCCGAGCGCTTCCATGTTTCGACTCCTTCTGAGAACTTCTAAAGCTACCATAGGCGGGAAGCAGCGCGCTAACGGGCGGGAGGAAACGCCTGCTCCACGAAAACGCGCGCTCTCTTACGGTCGCGCCTCAAGGGGGCTGGCAGGGGGAAACGCCTGCTCCACGAAAACGCGCGCTCTCTTACGGTCGCGCCTCAGGGGGGCTGGCAGGGGGAAACGCCTGCTCCACGAAAACGCGCGCTCTCTTACGGTCGCGCCTCAGGGGGGCTGGCAGGGGAAACGCCTGCTCCACGAAAACGCGCTCTCTCTTACGGTCGCGCCTCAGGGGGGCTGGCAGGGGGAAACGCCTGCTCTACGAAAACGCGCGCTCTCTTACGGTCGCGCCTCAAGGGGAAATGGCAGGCGGAAACGCCTGCCCCACAGCACAGAAAAGAAAAGCGAAGAAAAGGGGCTCGCGCGTGTCATCCTTCCTGCGAAAGAGGCGTCTAAGCCCAGATATGATGGACTTAGCCCGATCCGGGCGCTTGATTTGATGTTACTGGTCGTGTAACCTCAGACCTGCCGCTGGCCATCATTACAACCAGCGAATCCAATCGCAAAGTCCAAGGGAGGACATTAAGACATGAAGAAACGTTTAATTTCGCTGTGCGGGCTGTTTGTGCTTGCCAGCCTGGTCGCGTTCGCAGCGGACGTCACGGGGAAATGGGTAAGTGAAGCTCCGGCGGGTGGCAAGGGTGGACCGTCGACCCTCACGCTGAAGCAGGCCGGTAGCGATCTGACCGGTACGGTTGATGCCGGACGGGGCGGCCCGATCGAGATCACCGGTGGCAAGGTCGATGGAGACAAGGTTTCGTTCGAAACCACGCGCGATATGGGCGACAAGGGCAAGTTCACCAGCAAGTACTCGGGAACGGTGTCCGGCACCACCATCAAAATGACCGTTGACAATGGTCGTGGACCGCGTGAAGTTGTTTTCAACAAGCAGTAAGTAAGCACCTAATCGAAATCACGCCAGCCGAGGGAGGCTCGTCATTTTTACCACGAAAAAACTTCTGACGGCTGGCGTGTGTTTCATCGCGCTGCTGGTGCCTAGCGTCTGTAAAGCACAGAGCGGCGTAGTGAAAGCCGAAGGCCTGCCCATTCCGGGCGCCACGATCAAGGCCACACAGGGCGAACGCGTCCTGCTCACCGTGACCGACGAATCGGGCGCTTTCCATATCGATAAAATGTCCGCTGGCACGTGGATCGTGGAAGCCGATATGTTCGGCTTCGATCATCTGCGTAAAGAGGTGCAGATTGGGCCGACGCCGGCCAAGATCGACCTTACGATGCAGTTGCGCGATCGCACACGGCCCGCAGGCCGAGGAAATGCGGGAACGGAAGAGGCCGGGTGGCGGCGATGCGTTTGCGGGAGCGGCGGTAGTTCCGGAGCCGGTATCGCCACAGGTCGGGTCGGATGCTTCTAATGAATCGCTGATGGTGCAGGGCAGTGTCAGCCAAGGCGCGCAGACGAATGCCGGTGATTTTCGCGGCGGCGATTTCGGACCGGGCGGATTTGGTCCTGGCGGATTTCCGGGCGGTCCCGGCGGCGATCCTAATGCGGTTCCTGGAGCTCGTGGCGGCGGATCGCGGCGGCGGAGCGCCAGGATTCGCGGGCGGTGGCGGACCTCGCGGAGGCGGCGGACCGGGCGGTGGAGGGCGCGGCGGCGCTGGCGGACCCGGAGGACGAGGCGGGCGCGGGAATGCTCCTCGCGATCGCAACGGAAATCCGGCGTTCATCGGAAATCGTGCGCGCGGACAGCAGAACAAGATTACGGGATCGGTTTATTACACGTTCGGCAACTCAGCGCTGAATGCGAAGCCGTTTTCGGTGAACGGATTGGTTGCGCCGAAGGCCGCGTACGCGCAGAACCGGTTTGGCTTTATCGCGGGCGGTCCGCTGTTCGTACCCAAGTGGTTCAGCTTCCCGAAGGTTTTCTGGAATGTGAATTACACGGGCAACCTGGTGCGCAACGGCATCGACACGGCGTATAACGAGCCAACACAGGCGCAGCGCCTGGGCGATTTTTCGGGGATCTCAAACACCATCTACGTCCCCAACGTCCAGAACCCAAATCTCCTGCAGGCGTTAAAGGCGGACAACCTGCAGCCCGGGCAGCCGTTTCCGAACAACCAGATTCCCACGAATCTGATCAGTTCGATCGCGACCGGCTTACTGACTTATGTTCCGTTGCCGAATCAGGCAATCGCCGGCGTCAACCAGAATTACCGGCTGATCATCGCGAATCCGAATAATTCGCAGAGCTTGAATACGCGGTTGAACGTGACGCTGACGCACGCGCGACACGCTGGCCACCACGCTGAATTTCACGTGGCGCAATGCGGATAACCATCAGGTATACGGATGCTGCGATTCGACCGACGGACAGGGCACCAACGCGAGCATCAACTGGCGGCATCGCTTCGGCACGCGGACGTTCAACAGCGTCAATCTGACGTTCAATCGCAATACGAATTCGACGCTGCCGTTTTTCGCGAACGGGGCGGATGTCGCCGGCGTGCTCGGTATTCAGGGAACGTCGCGGGATCCGAAAGATTTCGGTCCTCCGACGTTGGGCTTCACGAACTATTCCAGCCTGAGCGGCGCAAACGACGCCAAGAGCGCAGTATGGAGCTATGGCGCCAACGACACGTTCCAATTTCGTAAGGGCAAGAACAACTGGAGTTTCGGCGGCGGCTGGACGCACTTCCTGAACAACACGATCACGGATCCCAATGGTCGCGGGCAGTTTAGTTTCACGGGGCTTTCGACGTCCGGTTACACGTCGGCGGGACTTCCGATTCAGGGAACGGGCTACGATTTCGCGGATTTCCTGCTGGGGCTGCCGGAGACGAACGCGATTCGCTACGGCGATTCCGCGACGTATTTCCGCAGCAATGGCTACAACGCATTTATCGTGGACGATTTTCGTGTCATGACGGGCCTGAGCTTGAACCTCGGGCTGCGGTACGAATACTTCACGCCGTGGAGCGAGAAGTACGGGGACATCGCGAATCTGTATATCGCGCCGAATTTCGCGAGCGTGACGCCGGTGTGTCCTCAGGTCACCACGATCAACGGCGTGACGTGCGGCCCGACTGTCGGCAATACTACTTTTCCTTCAGCGCTGATTCAATCCGACAAGAACAACTTTGCGCCGCGCATCGCGATCGCTTACAAGCCGTTCACGAAGGGCCGGCTGAAGAGCACGATGATCCGGGCGGGCTATGCGTGGTTCTACAATCCCAGCCAGTACAACCAGTTCGCATCCTCAAGCACGCTGGCAGGACAGCCTCCGTTCGCGATCACGAACAGTGCAACGACCGTGCTGAATAACCCAGCGCAGTTGCTGACGCTGGCTACGGGACTCACGAATACGTCATCGAAATCGATTCTCAATACGTACGCGGTTGCTCTGAATTATCTGAACAGCTATGCGCAGACGTGGAATCTGGGTATTCAGGAAGATCTGCCGGGCCGGCTGGTGGCCGAAATCACGTATAACGGCACCAAGGGCACGCGGCTGGATTACACGGAGGCGCCGAATCAGGCTGCGCTCGGCTCGTCGCATCACTTCGGAAAATCGCTTTCCGATTGCGGACGTGGGCCAGTTCACGTTCGACACTCCTTCGGGAAATTCGAGCTACAACGCGGCGCAGATCCGCTTGACGCGGCGCTTGCAGAAGGGCGTTTCGGCGAACCTGTTCTATACGTTCGCGAAGTCGATCGACGATCTGGCGCTGGCGCAGAATTTCTACGATCAGGCGGCCGAGCGCGCGCTGTCGAATGGCGATCATCGGCATGTCGTGACAGCTGAACTGGGTGATGGCTTCGCCGGTGGATGCGACGCGCGGCTTGCTTTCGAAGCCGGTGTGGCTGAGCAAGGGTCTGAAGGACTGGACGCTTTCCGGGAGCCTCACGGCGCAGACCGGAGCTCCGCTGACGCCGACGGTGACCGGAAACATCAGCGGCACGGGTACGGCCGGACCGCAGCGGGCGAATCTGGTGCCTGGTCAATCGATCGATTCGGGATCGGGATATTTCAATACGGCGGCGTTTTCGGTTCCGTTGGCGGGAACATTTGGAGACGCGGGCCGCGACACCATCACCGGGCCGGGATCGTTCACGCTGAACTTGTCGCTGTCGCGAAGCATGAATCTGAATTCCGAGCGGCACCGGCTGGAGGTTCGCTTCGATTCGACCAATACGCTGAATCACGTGAATCCGACGGGCCTGATCACGGTGGTCAATTCGAGCCAATACGGCCTGATCACCAATGCCGAGCCAGATGCGCCAGATATCGGCTACGGTGCGGCTGAGATTTTAAAAAGGCTGGGGTTCTCAAAGAACCGAGGTTCTAAAAACATATGAAACGCCTGCTGCCACTCCTCGCGATGTCGCTGTTCGCACAGGAATTCGTGATCAAGACGGAGACTCGGCTGATCATTGTCGACCTGTCGATCAAGGACAAGTCCGGGCGGCCGATGACGACGCTCAAGGCTGGCGACCTGGATATCTATGAGGACGGCGTCAAGCAGACGCTGAAGGTGTTCGAGCCGCAGAAGCTGAGCGTGGATCCGCTGGCTCCGGTATCGTTCGCGGCAAATGAAAGCAAGACGCTGGAAGAGAAAGCCGCGCCGCGCTGCCTGCCACGGCCACGGCTACAGCGAAGCCTACGGTTACGGCCCCGCCAACAGCGTGATTCGCTATCAGGACAAGCGCCTGCTGTGCCTGTTTTTCGACATGACCTCGATGCAGCCGCCGGAGCAGTTGCGCGCGCAGGATGCGGCCATCAAGTTTCTGGATTCGCAGATGACCGCGTCGGACATGGTCGAGATCATGACGTACACGACCGGAATCAAGATGGTGCAGGAGTGGACCGACAATCGCGATATTCTGATCACCGCGCTCAAGAAACTGACGTTAGGCGAAGGCGCGGATCTGGCGACTGACGCGTCGACGACGGCGGATGAAGGCGACGACAGCGGCAGTTTCGCGGCGGACGAGACCGAGTTCAACATCTTCAACACCGATCGCAAACTGAGCGCGCTGGAAGACGCGGCGCAAAAGCTGGCGGCGTTTCCGGAGAAGAAGGCGCTGGTTTATTTCTCGAGCGGCATCACCAAGACCGGTGTCGAGAATCAATCGCAGATCAAGGCGACGGTGAACGCGGCGGTTCGCGCCAACGTTTCGTTCTATCCGATCGACGCGCGCGGCCTGGTCGCGACGCCCCCGGGCGGCGATGCGTCGCAGGCTTCGTCGCGCGGCACCGGCATCATCACCGGCACCAAGCAGCAGGGCCTGCGCAACAGCTTCAACGATTCGCAGGAAACGCTGGTCACGATCGCGGCCGACACGGGCGGCAAAGCGATGCTCGATACCAACGATCTGAGCATGGGAATCCGCCAGGCGCAGGAAGATATCAACAGCTATTACATCCTGGGCTACTACAGCACGAACGTGGCGGAAGACGGCAAATATCGGCGCATCGATGTTCGAATGGCGAACAAGGATCTGAGCGCGAAGCTGGATTTCCGCAAGGGATACTACGCGTCGAAGGTGTGGGGCAAATTCAACGCATCCGACAAAGAGCGCCAGCTTGAAGAAGCGCTGACGCTGGGCGATCCGGTGAACGATCTGCCGCTGGCGCTGGAAGTGGATTATTTCCGCGTGGCGCGCGATCGTTATTCGGTGCCGATTTCGGTGAAGATTCCTGGCTCGGCGGTGCAGTTCACCAAGAAGGGCGCGAAGGAGAGCGTCGATCTGGATTTCATCGGACAGGTGCGCGACGCGAGCGGCAAGCTGATCACCGGCGTCGGCGACAAGATCACGGTCAGCATCAATGAAGACGAGATGTCGAAGATCGGGCAGAAGCATTTGCAATACGACTCGGTGCTGACGCTTTCGCCGGGGACGTACAGCCTGCGGTTTCTGGCTCGCGAAAATCAATCGGGCAAGATGGGGACGTTCGAGACGAAGTTCACGATTCCGGATCTGAACACGGCGAAAACGCTGCGCGTGAGTTCGGTGATTTTGAGCAATCAGAGGGAAGCGCTATCGTCGGCGGTGGGCGCGGCGGAGACCAACAAGAAACTGCTGGCGAATCATCCGCTGGTGCAGGACAACCAGAAGATTGTCCCGAGCATCACTCGCGTATTCCGCAAGGATCAGACCTTGTACGTGTATTTCGAAGTGTACGATCCGTCGATGGACGCGGATCGCAAGACGCCGAGCGTGTCGGCAGAATTCGAATTGTATTCGGGCGCGAAGAAGGTTTTCAATTCGCCGTCGGTGCGCTTGAATAAGCTGGGCACGACTCGGCCCGGTGTGGCTCCGTTCACGTTCCAGGTGCCGCTGGCGAAAATGAGTGCCGGACAATATGTTTCGCAGGTCAGTGTGATCGATGAGACCGGGCGCAAGTTCGCGTTTCCGCGGAACGAGATCGTGGTTCTACCGCCGGCGGCTGCGGCACCGCCCGCGGCGAAACAATAGCAAAAGGTGTCGACATGAGTGTCGACACGACACGCACGAGTGCGTGCGCCACATCATTCTGCTAGTTCATCATGTGGACGCCGAAGATGACTCCTCCCATCACGACTGCCGCTGCGACCACATAGAGGGCGTAGCGCATCATCCGCTGGCCACTGGTGCTGACCTTGTTTTCATCTCTCTTGATCTGCTCGTCCAGGCTTTCAAACATGGAACACCTCCAGAAGCGAACACTATCGCCCGGAAGTATACTCCTCCAAATCGTCAAAGGGAAGGGGTGAAGGATGGGGGTGAAGTATCATGAGTGGTTCGCCCATGAATTCGCTCCGTGAAGATATTCCCGCGTGGCTGGTCGGCGCCGCCGCCGTGAGTGCCGTGGTCTCGATTGCCGCGATGGAAATACTGATGGGCGCGGCCGTGGTGGCGCTGGTCGTCACTCGTGCGCGGTGGCGAGTCCCGCCCGTGTGGATTCCGTTCACCGCGTTCGCCGTCCTGACGTTGATTTCGATGGCGACGTCCGGTCATGCTCGCGAAGGGCTTCCGCAAGTGAAAAAATTCGTGTTGTACACGATGCTGGCGCTGGTGCCGTCGGCGATTTCGAGCGCGCGCCAGGTTCGTTGGATCGCAATCGGCTGGATGGTCGCTGCCGCGGCATCGTCGGTGCTGGCGCTCAACCAGTTCTACAACAAGTACGAGGACGCGGCGGAAGCGCACCAGAATTTTTATCGCACCTACGTCGGGGATCGCATCACCGGATTCATGGGCCACTGGATGACGTTCGCCGGGGAGATGATGATGGCGCTGCTGATCCTGGCGGCGGTAGTTTTCTTTTCGACGGATCGCCGCTGGATCGGGTGGATGCTGGCGGCGGGCGCGCTGATTTCGATCGCGCTGATCGCCAATGAGACGCGCGGCGTGTGGTTCGCGACGGCGATCGGCGGCGCGTATCTGATCTGGTTCTGGCGGCGATGGATGGTGCTGGCGCTGCCTGCCGTGGCGGTGGTGATTCTGCTGCTGAATCCCTTTCGAGATCGGCGAGCGGGTGATCTCGTCGTTTCGGCCGCAACGGCGACGCTGGATTCGAACCAGCATCGTGCCGTGTACCCGCGCGATCGGGTGGCAGATGATCAAGGCGCATCCGTGGTTCGGCATTGGGCCGGAGCGCGTCGGCAAGGAGTATTTGAATTATCTGCCGCCCGGAATGCATCAGCCGCTGCCGGAAGGCTACTACGGACATCTGCACAACAACGTCATTCATTTCGCGGCGGAGCTGGGTGTGCCGGCGATGCTCGCGCTGATGACGATTTTCGTCTGGGCGCTGTACGATTTCGTCCGCGCGCTGCGCCGTCGGCCACCGCTGGAGAATCGCTGGATTCTGCACGGCGCGATTGCGGTGATTATCGGGATGATGGTCGGCGGATATTTCGAGAAAAATCTGGGCGACAGCGAAGTGCTGGTGATGTTTCTCGCAGTAATAGGGTGCGGCTACGTCGCCGTGATGGAGGAACGAATGCCGGAGTTGATGACAGAAGGTCTGATGATGAATACGCCGTTGACGCTGGCGCCGACTACTGGAGCGCGCGGCGCGATTGTTTCCCAGGAAGGAAATCGTGTCGCGAAGCGAGGCCGGGCATGCATCGCTACACCTACGCCGATTTTCACGCGCGCGTGCATCGGCTGGCGTGGGCGCTGGAACGGATGGGCGTCAAGCGCGGCGATCGAGTGGGTTCGCTGTGCTGGAACAGCTATCGGCATCTGGAGTTGTATTTCGCCGTGACCTGCTACGGCGCGGTGCTGCATACGCTGAACCTGCGCCTGGCATCGGATCAACTCGCCTACATCATCAATCACGCGGACGATCGCGTGATTTTCTGCGGATGCGTCTCTGCTGAATCTGCTCGATCCGATTCGCGGCTGAAATCGGGTGCGTCGAGAAGATCGTCGCGATGGATGACGATAGCGAGTATGAAGCAGATGCTCGCGGCGTCGCCGGCCGAGCCGTATACGTGGCCGGATCTTGACGAGAACGGCCGCCGCGGCGACCTGCTACACGTCGGGGACCACGGGTCATCCCAAGGGAGTTCTGTACACGCATCGGTCGCTGGTGCTGCACAGTTTTTCGCTGTGCCTGGCCGATGTGTTCGCACTGAGCGAGCGCGACACGATCCTGCAACTGGTCCCGATGTTCCACGCCAACGGCTGGGGCATTCCGTACGCCGCCGTGATGGTGGGCGCGAAGATCGTGCTCAGCGGACGATATCTGCAACCGGCCGATATCGCGAACATGATCGAGTCGGAGCGCGCGACGTTCACCGCTGGAGTCCCGACGCTCTGGATGGGGCTGTACAGTTTTCTCGAACACGAGAAGCACGATATTTCGAGCCTGCGCACCATCGTCTGCGCGGGTTCGGCGCTGCCGCGGCAATTCGTCGAGTGGTACGAACAGAAGTACGGGATTCGATTCATGCTCGCGTGGGGGATGACGGAGACGACGCCGATCGCGACGGTGATGGCGCTGAAGACGCATCTGGATTCGCTGCCGCATAAGGAACGCTACGACGTGCTCGCGCGGCACGGACTGCCGGTCGCCGGCATCGACGTGCGGATCCTGGATGAGGTGGGCAAGGAACTTCCGTGGGACGGATCGACGATGGGCGAGTTGCAGGTGCGCGGCCCGTGGGTGACCGTCGGCGTATTACAACGATCCGCGCGGCGAAGAGCAGGGCCAGCGGACTCGTTCATGGACGGCTGGTTTCGCACCGGCGACGTCGCGACCATCGATCGCCGAGGGCTACATCCAGATCATGGATCGCACCAAGGATCTGGTGAAGAGCGGCGGCGAATGGATTTCGAGCGTCGATCTGGAGAACGCGATCATGGCGCATCCGAAGGTGATGGAAGCGGCGGTGATCGCGATCGCGCACCCGAAATGGCAGGAGCGGCCGGTGGCGGCGGTGGCTCCGCTGCCGCAGTATCGCGACCAGATCACCAAGGAAGAAATTCTCGATTTCCTGAAGGATCGCGTGGCGAAGTGGTGGCTGCCCGATGATGTCGTGTTTATCGAGGCGGTGCCGAAGACCAGCGTCGGAAAATTCAACAAGCGCGCGCTGCGCGAGCAGTTCAAGGATTACAAGTTACCGGGGTAGTGATCATTTCAGGTTGATGGCCACGCCGGGTTGACTCAATGTGGTGCCGACGCCGATCGCGATTCCATAGACGCCGGGCCCGATGTATCCGGCCGGCATCCGGGCATTCACTTGCAGAAGTCCGGGATAACCCGCGACGGGGCCGGCGTACAATACGTCGGCGGTGTAGCCACCGACGTTCACCGAGACCGGGAGTCCGCTGACTCCTTCGCCGGTGCCAAAGAGCACCAGGATGGATCCGCGCGCCGCGGGATTCGCCGCCGAGTTCAGTGTTCCATCCTCATTGAGCGCGAGCGCCTGACCGGAGCCATCGGCGAAAACGCCTGGCACTGCATCAGCGACTGCCGCGGCAATTTGCGCGACGAGCATGGTCTTGTTCGAGAATCTGAATCGCGACGCTGTTGGCCCCCGCGATCGGTGTCGGCACGCGCAGCTCGATCCGGTTGGCATCGATCGAGAGAATCTGCGCAGCGATGGGAGTTTGCGAATCGGGCTGAAACAGAATTTGGATATTGGGTGCGTCGGCCGCCGTCAGCCCCGTGCCCGTGACATCGAGCAGCATTCCGGGCGCGACGGGTCCGGGCTGCAGGCTCGCGGCATTCACGGCGTTGATCAAGGTCAGGGGCGCGATGATTCCACTCGGCTGCGGCGTGAGTTTGCGAACGCGATTGTTAGCCAGATCGGCGACGTAGATTGCACCGAACGGGTCGATCGCTACCCCCGATGGACTGTCGAGTTGGGCGTTTGCGGCATCGCCGCCATCACCAGCGAGTCCGGCGGCTCCAGTTCCCGCGACGATCGTCACCGAGCCGGTGGAATCGATATGCAGAATCCGCTCCAGGCCGCTGTCGGAGACGAACAAGTCGCCACTGTTCCCAAGGGCGATTCCTGTTGGCGCGCTCCAAACGCCGTCGGCGATCGTCGTTAGATTGCCGAGACTATCCAGTTTGCTGACGCGCTTGGCTTTGACCTCCGTGGAATAAAGATTGCCGCTGGAGTCCAGCGCGAAGCCTGCTGGGGATCCAAGCTGCGCAGCGAGTTGAGCGATCGCGCCCGCCAGCGTGCGCTTGAGGATCGCGCCGAGTCCGGTGTCGGCGACGTACACGTTCCCCGAGTTGTCTGCGAACGCGTACGTGGGCGACTGCAATCCAGCGAACGGTACGACGGCGATAACGCCCGCCGGGCTGATTTTCCTGATCCGATGGTTGCCAGTATCGGCGATATACAGATTGCCGTTGACATCCAGCGTTATCGACGATGGTCCATTTAGCTGCGCCTGCGTCGCGAGACCGCCGTCGCCCAGATTCCCAGCGACTCCCGTTCCGGCGATAGTCGCAATGGTCCCATCGGGCGTGATTTTCCGGATGCGATGATTGTCGCGATCCGCGATGTAGACATTCCCAAGCGCGTCCGCTGCAATACCGTTCGGATGGTTAAGCAGCGCGTTCGTGGCCGCGCCACCGTCGCCTGAAGCGAGACTGCCGCCGCCCGCGACAATCGGGCTCACGCCGGCGAACGACACTCGGACGACGGTTGTAACTTGAGAAGCGTACAAATATCCGTCTACGCCAAACGTGAGATCGAGAGCGCCGCTTCCGTACACGGCCGGCGGCGCATTCGCCGGAAATGCAAGAATCTGGCCAGCCCCAGGGTCGGAGACGTAGAGCGTGCCGAATCCGTCGATCACCATGCCGGTCGGCGTGACCGCCCGCGCATATGACGAAATGACACCGCCGGCGACCTTGCGAATCAAATGATTCTGGCTATCGGCGATGTAGAGAGCGCCATTGCGATCCAACGCGATGCCCGCCGGATAAGCGAGTTGTGCGCGGGTTGCCGCTCCGTTGTCTCCAGCGACTCCCGGCGCACCGTTGCCGGCGACGGTCGTGAGCGCATTGTTGCCGCCGCTGCCTGGACCGTTCAAATCCACGCGATACACGCGGTGGCCGCCGAAATCGGAAACGTACAATGCGCCACGCCCATCCAGCGCGAGGTTGCGCGGCGCGGCCAAGGCAATCATCGTCGCGGCGCTGCCTTCACTCGAGCCACCGGGCGTAAGCGAGCCGCCGCCGGCGATGGTCGTGATGTTTCCGTCGACGCCGATTACCCGCACGCGCGCGTTTCCCAAATCCGCCACGAACAGATTCCCGGCGCCATCCATCGCCAGACCGTACGGTGAATTCAACTGAGCCGAAGACGCCGGCCCTCCATCGCCTGAAAATCCTGCCGACACCCGTACCGGCGAATGTCGTGATGACACCCGCGCGCGTGATCCTTCGAATCCGGTGATTCGCAGCATCGGCCACATAAAGATTCCCCGAGGGATCGCACGCGATTCCTTCGGCTTGGGTCAGGATCGCAAGTGTCGCCGGGCCTCCGTCGCCGTTCCACGAACTGCCGGCGATCGTATTCGATGGTGTATCCACCGTCCGAAGCATTCGCGTTGGTAAGCCCGAGCGAGATAACGCTCAAGAAACAAACCCACGTGCCGATAGAGGCGAAGATGCGGCGCATATCTTTCCAGCGGATCGCTGTACTAAGTCAGTGTGTTTTGCGCGGGAAATCTCTCACGCCTCTGCATTCACTCTCACGGCACTGCATCCAAGGGCGATGAGATTAGGGTGCGTACTCGTCATTACTTCTCTCTCGCTATTTGTCTGATTGTTTCCGGCATTCGCCTATGCGCAACCCGGCGCTTCATTTCAAGACCCGTTCCATCGACACGCGCGACGCTGCGCCCGTCACCGAGATTCATAGTCCGCTCATGACCGGCCGGGGACATCTGCTGCTTCAGTTCGACGAACAACCGTCCGCGGAACAAATCGCCGAGCTGAAACGCCGTGGCGTTACCGTTCTCCAGGACGTGCCCGAAAACGGACTGCTTGTCTCTCTGGATCGTCGGATTGCCATCGGCGATTTGCGAATTCGATTTGCGGCGCCGCTTGAGGCGGCGGACAAGATCAGCTCACATAAGAGCGCCAACCAATTTTTCCTGGCCGAGTTTCACCCCGATGTCGACCTCAATCACGCGCGCGCGCTTCTGATCAACGCCGGGGTCGAGATGCGCGACAATCCCGATCTCAATCCGCACCATCTCTTGATTCGCGCTTACGGATTCGAACATGCTGGCCGCGATCGCCGCGATGGACCAGGTCGCTTACATTTTTCCCGCGTCGGACGATCTGGTGCGAGGAGTGTCGACAGGCGCGTGCCTCGGTGCGCTGACGGTGAACGGTCCCACCGCGCAATCGATTCCGGTCTACGGCGATGGATGGGATGGTCCCGGGTTGGGCTCCGCGGCGATCGGCTACGTGTTCAGCCAGATGACCAAGCAGTTGGATTCGAGCGCTGCGCAAGCCGAGATCCTGCGCGCCATGAACGAATGGTCGAAGAGCGTCAAAGTGACTTGGAAGCCCGGTTCCAGCGCGACCGCCGCGCAGACCGTGAACATTTTGTTCGGGAGTTTCGCGCACGGCGACAGTTATCCTTTTGATGGGCCGGGTGGTGTGCTGGCGCACACGTTTTATCCGTCGCCGCCGAATCCGGAACCGATCGCCGGCGACATGCACTTCGACGATTCCGAGATCTGGCGTATCGGCGTAAATACCGATCTGTTCAGCGTCGCGCTGCACGAATTGGGTCACGCGCTGGGGTTGGGCCACGCCGACGATCCCAATGCCGTGATGTATCCGTACTACAAGATGGTCACGGGTCTGTCGACGATGGACGTCAGCACGGTGCAGACGTTGTACGCGGCTCAGACGGGCACGCCAACTCCTCCTCCGCCTGTCCCGACGCCAACGCCAGTGCCAGTGCCGCCACCGACTCCAACGCCTCCAGTGGTCCCGCCGACGCCTACCCCGACTCCTGCGCCGCCGACTCCCAATCCGGCGGATAAGACTCCGCCTTCCCTCGCGATCACGACACCATCCTCGACTTCGATTTCCGTGTCTTCATCGTCCATCGTTTTCAGCGGTACAGCGAGCGATAACGTCGGCGTCAAGACGGTCGCGTGGTCAACCAACACGGGGGGATCGGGAACGGCATCCGGCACCACCAAGTGGACGGCGACCATCCCGTTGCTCGTCGGAACGAATACGGTAACGATCAAAGCGATCGACGCCGCGGGCAATTCCTCGTGGCGAACCGTGGTCGTGACGCGGCACTAAGTTAGTTGCGGCGCGGCTCTATAGAGGCGGGACGGTAGACTGCGCCCGTAAAGCGGACACTAAAGTGCCCGCCGGCACGATGAAATCGTGCGCCACAAGAGCGTCAGATCGCTGCACCAGAAGGATTCGCTCGATTCCGCGCGATCGAATTCAGCGGCATCGATCGGATCCGCTCCCCTGTCGCCGCGAATATCGCGTTCGCGATCGCAGGCGCCACGGTGACAATCGGCGTCTCGCCCGCGCCGGCCGAGGGCAGATCCCTTCGGTCCACCAGCACCGCCTCGATCTGCGGCGTATCGCGGAAACGCGGAACGCGATAGCTGGCGAAATGCGGGTTGAGGATTTTCCCATTGTCGAAATCGATTTGCTCAAACAGCGCACCGCCCAGCCCCTGGACCACCGATCCCTCCACCTGCATTTTCAGATGATCGGGATTGACCACCGCGCCGCACTCGAACGACTCCACGACCCGGACCACGCGCGGTGGCTTTCCCCGGCTCGCAGCGGACTTCGGCGCACGTCGCCACGTAGCTGCCTTTTTCGAATCCGCCCGCGATCCCGAAGCCAACGCCACCGCCTGGCTTATGTTTGCCCCAGCCGAAACGATCCGCCGCGGCCTGCAAAACCGCCTTGAACCGCTCGTCCTTCAAA
This sequence comes from Terriglobia bacterium, assembly GCA_963732025.1. Taxonomy (GTDB): domain Bacteria; phylum Acidobacteriota; class Terriglobia; order Bryobacterales; family Bryobacteraceae; genus Palsa-187. The sequence continues at coordinate 2,286 of CAVSXU010000009.1, read as the reverse complement.
TTTCGCAGCCGGAATTCGAGCGGCTCGATTCCCGCCATTGCGGCGAGCTCGTCCATGTGCGATTCGCGCGCGAAATGATTCGCCGTTGCCGCCAGACCGCGATACGAGCCTTGCCGCAGCGGATATTTCGTCGCGTGGAATTGCTGCTTTCGATTCGCGACATCATACAGCGTGTTGAGACCCGAGTTGCCTGAATTGTAGTTGTGAAACTCCCACGCGGTGAGCCGGCCGTTCGCGTCGACCGCGCTGCGCACATCGATCACACCGTTGGGACGAAAATATGCCCAGGTAAATTCTTCCTCGCGGGTCCAAACTAACTTCACCGGCTTCCCTGCCGCCTTCGCGAGCCGAGCAGCTTCGATCGCCGCTTCGCCCGTGTGCTTCCCGCCGTAACCCGAACCGGTGTCGGGCATGATCACACGAATGTTTTGCTCCGGGAATGTGGAACGCCTCAGCCAACTCACCTTGCACGCCGAAAGGGCGCTGCGTGCCGGTCCACACCGTCAGCTTATCGCCATTCCATTCGGCGACCGCGGCGCGCGGTTCCAGCGGTGCGTGCGCGATATAAGCGATGGTGTACGTCGCCTCCAATTTGTGCGCCGCGTCCGCCATCGCCTTGTCGATGGGGGACTTGTCTAGCGTCGACGTGTCTAGCGCCGGATCCTTCGGTGACTCGCCTTCGCGCTTGAGATCGGCGAATTGGGTCGCGGACGATGTCTGCGGTTCGGCCTTCCATCTTGCGGTGAGCGCGCTGACCGCGCTGGCTGCGGCCGAGGTCGTCGGTCGCCACCGCTCCAACGAAATTTCCATCGTGAACTACTGTGACGCCGGGCATCCTTCCCGCCGCGCTTGCATCGAGCGATACCAGCGTCGCATTGAATCGCTCGGGCCGAAGCACGCGTCCATGGAGCATGCCGGCGAGCTTAATGTCGGACGTGTAGCGATGCCTGCCCGTCACGATGTCGCGCCCATGCACCTTCTTGACCGACGTCCCGAGCACGGTCCACTCCGCCGTCGGCTTCGGACGGCCCGCTCCGGTCGCGGCTTTGACGATCGTGCTGATTCCTGGTCGATCTCCGCGAAATCGATTTTCTCCCAGGGGCCGGCAGGCAGCAACGGTCGAGCGGCCGCAGCCACGCGGCGAAGTTGCGAAAGCATCTGCGGCGTCGTCATGCTGCCGAACGTACCCGCATCGTAGGGAGTGCGCTCGGTGTCGCCCATCACCAGCTCGATCGAGGCGAGTGGCGCGCCGAGTTCTTCAGCAACGGCCTGCGTCAGCGAGGTCCGCGCGTTCTGCCCGACTTCGACTTTCCCTGTATAGACCGTGACCGCGCCTTTGTCGTCGATATGCAGCCACGCGCCGATTTCCTGCGGCATCGCGCGGCCGCCTCGCCCGCGCCCTCCACCCGATTCCTGCGCGTTGGCTCGTGGGGCTCGCGCGACCATCGAAACCACTACGATGCCGCCGAGCGCCTTGAAAAATGACCGGCGGCCGAACGAGAAGTTGTACGCAGGTCCGGCGAAGAGCTCGTAACGCTCCGGCTCAAGTACGGGGATCATGCTGCTGTCCTCTTCAATTTCTTCGATGCCAGCCGGATCGCATCGACGATTCGCGGATAGGCGCCGCAGCGGCACACGTTGCCTTGCATCGCCTGCAGAATCTCCGCCTCGGTCGGATTCGGATTCTTCGCCAGCAAAGCCGCGCCTGAGACGATCATGCCGGGCGTACAATATCCACACTGCATCGCGCCGACTTCAAGGAACGCTTCCTGAAGGGGATGCAGATGTCCGTGCTGCTCCAGTCCTTCAATGGTCGTGATGTGGCGGCCCGCGACCGCGCCAGCCCGTGTCTGGCAGGATCGCGCCGCGAGACCGTCGATCATCACAGTGCAGGCGCCGCACTGGCCTTCGCCGCAGCCGTATTTGGTGCCGGTGAGATCCAATTCATCGCGCAACGCGCTGAGGAGCGAGCGGTCTGGTTCGGCGTCGATCGAGTGCGGGACGCCGTTGATCAGGATGTCGATGGTGCGTGGCATTTTTTTACGGTCGATCTCTGCTTTGAGTATATGCCTGGGCACTGCTAGACTGGAAAGGTTCGGGGCGTGGCTCAGCCTGGTAGAGCGCCTGGTTCGGGACCAGGAGGCCGGTGGTTCGAATCCACTCGCCCCGACCATTTCTTTCAATCTGATGCGGCCGGTTCCAGGCGGTCGCGAAATCGAGTGTAGACGAAATCGTGGACGTCGAGGCCTTAGCGGCCTACAGCTTGGCTCTACGCCAACAATGGGG
>CAVSXU010000008.1:0-1975122 GCA_963732025.1 Terriglobia bacterium | reverse complement strand
TTACCACGGGGGTACGGGAATGAAGCGAGCATACTTTGTTGTTTGCATCGTTATCGCGCTGGCATCGTTTGCGGCCGCGCAAAGCACCATTTCCGGCGTTGTCAAGGACACGTCGGGCGCAGCGTCGCTGGACGCCACCGTCGAAGCATCCAGCGATGTTCTCATCGAGAAAGCGCGTTCGGTCACCACCAATGGTGAGGGCCGTTACACGATTGTCGACCTGCGTCCGGGAACCTACGTTGTCACCGCGTCCGCGCCGGGTTCGACACAGTGAAGCAGACTATCGAGGTTCCAGCCAATGTAACTGTCCCGGTGGACGCCACATTGAAGATCGGCAACGTTGGCGAAACCGTCAGCGTGGAGGCGCGCGTCGCAACGGTCGACGTTGAAAACGCCGCGCACCCGACTACGCTTTCGCGCGCGGAAATGGATGATCTGCCGACTGGACGCTACATGCAGTCGATCGGCTTCGTACGTCCCCGGGGCGCACCTCAACCTGCCCGATATCGGCGGCTCCCAGCAGATTGAACAAAATTACATTTCGGTTCATGGAAGCGGATCGATACACGACACCTACATGCTCGATGGAATGCTGGTGAACACCACCTACGCCGATGGCCAGATTCAGCAGTACATCGATAACGCGGCCATTCAGGAATCGACTTATCAGAGCAGCAACGTAACGGCCGAAGCTTCGGGCGGCGGGATGCTGACGAACCTGGTTCCCAGAGACGGCGGCAACCAGTTTCACGTTCAGCTTTTTGCCGGCGGCAGCGGCGGCAGCGGCTTCTGGCAGGCCAATAACCTCGACCAGAACCTTGCGAACCGCGGACTCGGCGGCCAGGATAAAACGATCAAAATCGAAGACTTCGACGGTTCCTTCGGCGGACCGATCAAAGGACAAGCTGTGGTTCATGCTGACCGGGCGGCAACAAGTCACATACACGCAGGCAGGCGCCTCGGTTTATCCCAATGGCCAGCCAGGCATTCAGGACGGGCATCTGTATAACGGAACGTTCCGCCTCACGTACCAAATCAACCAGAACAACAAGTTCAGTGCCTTTATCGAACGCAACTGGAAATATAAAGGGCACGAAATCCTCGATGGCGGCCAGGGTGGATACATTCCCGCCGACCCGTCAGTCGCGTCCACGCAGCGCAACAAGTGGCCGATGTACTACATCGTGCAAACCAGGTGGACCAGTACAATCACACCCAAGTTGCTGGTTCAGGCCGGCATGTCGATCAGCCATCTCGATTACAACGATCTGTATCAGAACGGGATTCTGCAGGCGCCGGGCACGCAGGCGTTTTTCGCGGATACGACGCAGATCGACACCGGCACGCTGCGGCGCTATGTTGCCGGAGTTGCGAATCAGTATTTCCAGACCACTCGCAACGTCTTTACCGGCACGACGACCTATGTAACCGGTTCCCACCAGATCAAGGCCGGCGCCGAGTACAGCTTCGGACGCAACTACTTCAGCTTCATCATGAATGGCGACGGTGTGGAAACTTCACCAACGGCATACCGGTTTCTTTCACGGCCTATAATACGCCTTTCTATCAGCGGCCTTATCTCGACGCAGATGTGGGGCTCTTCGCGATGGATACGTGGCACTTCAAACGGGTCGCCATCACGGCCGGTATCCGCTGGGAATACCTGGCTGCTGAAATCCAGCCCGAAAACGCGCCCGCGGGCCGGTTCGCGCCCGCCCGCACTGTCCCGAAGATCGATTGCTCCACGATCAAGGGCATGGGGTGCTGGAAGGACTGGACGCCCCGGCTCGGAATCGTGTACGACGTGTTCGGCAACCATAAAACCGCGGTGAAAGCCGGGTTCGGAAAGTACAATTCGCAATACAGCACCGGCTTCACCGCCACCTTTAATCCGATGGCTTCGCAGACTGAGACGGTGACCTGGAATCGACACGAATCCGGCCCTTGACCGTGCTGGTCCGGCGTTCCCGGCCGCTGCGCTCCGGTGACTTTCGCCGGCATCATCGCGCCCAATCCTCTCTGCTATCCCGTCGGTGGCTTTGCTCCACAGGGAACGCCCTACCAGCCATCCCGCTGGGTCAGCTTGGTCCCAGCCCGAATCCGACCTTCGGCTCCGCTGCCACTTCGACCGGCGTCGGCCTCGACCCGAACTGGCACCGCGATTACAACTATCAGTACACGGCGGGCGTCCAGCAGGAACTCCGCAGGGGAGTTACTCTGAATGCCAACTGGTTCCGGCGCTCCATCTACCAGAGCTTCTTCCTGGTGAATGAGAATGGCGTCCCAGCTTCGTCCTGGTCTCCGTTCAACATCGTCAATCCGCTTGATGGCACGCCGATCACGGTTTTCAATCTGAGCTCGAGCCTGACCATCGCTCCCGCACGCCAACCTGCTCAAACCAATGCCCCGCAAAGTCTGGTTCGAAACGTCTATACGGGATACGAGGTCTCAGGTGGTGGCGCGCATGGGGCACGGCATGTTCGCTTCGTTCGGCTGGACCATCGATCGCCAGCTTGATCGCGCCTGCGCGGAAAACGTCACCGTCAGCAAGCCGCTAGCCGACCCGAACACGCTTCGCTACTGCGATATGTTCGGCGACTCCAGCCTCACGTTCAACGGAATCAACATCTCGAGCCTGGGGAAAGTAAGCCCGCCCTGGGCGCAGGCTTTCACCGCGCAGGGTTCGATCCCGATCCATTGGGGATTCGTCGGCAGCGTTTCGTTCCTGAGTAACAACTATCAGGGCAACTTCACCGGAGCCGGCGGGATCGGGAACCCTGAACAACGGATATCTGGCCCGCACCATTCGATCTCCTCCAAGACGTCGTCGGTCTATCCGAACGGCAGCGTCGGCGTCGCGCCATCTTTGGCGGCCGGAACCACCTGCGCAACCGCGGGGCCCACGGTTGGCTGCCCGATCGATCCGGGGTTCAACGCGTTGCAGGGCTCGGAGACGATCAACCTGGTCGCCCCCGGTCAGGTCCGTACGCCGCGGCTCAACCAGCTTGACCTCAGCATGAAACGGACATTCAAGTTCCGCGAAAAATATGTGCTCGAACCCACGGTTCAGGTGTTCAATCTCCTGAATACCAATGCGGCGGTTGTGCAGTCAACTTCTCTCACCGCCTCTTACTCGGCGACTTCACCCGGCGTCGCGCCGTTCCTTACAGCCTCAGCATGCGCGTCCTCGACGGTTGGTTCGTTTGCCAACTGCGGTCTCGGCGGATCCGTCACGACGATCACCAACCCGCGCTTGCTGCGGATGGCGCTCCTGTTCAGATTCTAGTTTCGACGTGGGCAGGCGATCTTGTCGCCTGCCTGCTTTCTTGCTTGGTGATGTGGGGCAGGCGATTCCGCCTCCCGATTCGTACTTCGCTTTTTGGAGTGTTTCGACTACAGTGCCTTAGCGAGTTCTTCCGCAAAAGCGCTGCTCGGTCCGTTGCTGCCGGGCTTCTTGCCACCCGCCCGCTTACCGCGCCGGGGAGGACGTTGATCGGCTGCCGGAGCCTGAGCCGCAGCTTGATTCGCTCCCGCTGCCTCTCCCGATCCCTGAGCCACACCCGCATCGCTGTGAATCGCGGTTGTATGCGACACACCGTGCTCCTGAGATGGCGGTCTATGCTGCGGAGGACGGCTGTATCCGCCTGACGGCCCCCCAGAATGCCCACCGTAGCCACCCGGGCGATCGCCAGGACGGCCATCCGGCCTCTCTCCAGGTCGAACCGCGCCCTTCGGCTTGGGCGGTTGCGCCGGATTCGCCCGAAGCATGCGGTCTTCCAACGGAGCGCGATCGAATCGCCGGATGATCGAATTCATCTCCTCTGAGTTGGGCGCGTCGATAAACGCGAATCCTTTGGATTCCTGCGTTTCGGGGTTGCGGATCACTTTAATCGCGTCCGCGACCAGGTTTTCGGCTGCCAGCCAGCCCCTGATATCGTCCGCAGTTACCCAAGCGGGCAGATTGCCCAAAAAGACGGTAAAACTCATTCGGGGATTGTCTTCGACTCCATAAGGTGGGGAATTGCTTCCGGGAACTTCATCCGCGAAGCCACCCTAATGTTACCACAGCCGATAAAGCGCGTAAACAGGAAATCGCGCGTTTGTCAATGGCTGGTCTTGGAAGCTTCGATTTGGAAGATCGGCATCGTTTTCCTCGGCTTCCCTACCGCCGAATTCAGCAGGTCCAGCGCCGGTAGCATCGACTTGAACCGCTTCACCAACTCTCGAATACTGTGGCGCGGGCCGCTAGGCCTGCAAGTCGAGAGTCATCTCGACTTTTCCGGCTCTCTAAAACAACGTTGTAGGCTTCCTCGGCTTCCCTACCGCTAAATTCAGCAGCTCCAGCGCCGGTAGCATCGACTTGAACCGCTTCACCAATTCTCCCTGCAGCTTGGGTGTCTCCGCCAATTCCGCCGGTAACGCCGTATGGAACACCCAGCGCTTCATCTTGATCAGATCCACCGCCGGATGCTCAGGATCGAAACCCTTGGGAGCCCGTGTCAACGACTCGCCGTGCAGCTTACCCATCACCTTCTTGGCCGCCCGAGCCGCCTTCCGGAATTCTTGGTGATTCTCCGCCATCCAGCTTCGAATCGAGTAGAGTTGCTCCGGTTGCGGCTCATACACCCCGCCCGCGAGGCCCACCTGATCCGCCGAAATGTGGAAGTAGAACCCCGGGCTCGATCCTCTCTCGCCGCCTTGCTTCGGAAAGATCGCTGCCAAATGCGTCTTGTACGGCGACTTGTCGCTGCCGAACCGAACGTCGCGGTAGATCCTGTACACGGCCTTTTTCGGATCGTTGATGTAGGCGGGCGCGAACTTGTGGAACTCTGCGTTGAGTGCTCCACCAGTTCGTGCATCGGCTCCTTGATCTTGGTGTCGAAGATCTCCTTGCGAGGCTGAAACCAATCGCGGTCGTTATTGCGCTTCAGCGCCTTGAAAAACTTCCGAGCCTCGGGAGGAAATCCAGGGAACATAACGGACATTTTACGCTAGGCTCTGTGGGGCAGGCGGTTCCGCCTGCCGTCCGTGTCTTACGAGCCGCGATTACAGGGAGGGGATTTAGATAACGATTCGAACCTTGACGATAAGCTCCACGACCGGGCACCAATTCTCCGTCAGCTTTTCGGCGCCATCGATCACGAATGTCTCGACTGCACATTGATGGCTTATTCGTGTTCATTCGTGGCCAGCTTTTCTTCCATCCTATAATTGCTCCAGATGCTCTTTCGCCTCCTGGCGATTCCCGATCTTAACTTCTACGTCGGTGCCTTGCTCGCCCGCCACACACGATTTGAGATCGGCGGTCCCGCGCGCATTCTTGCCGACGCCTCCACCGAAGAAGCGCTCGTGGAAGCCATGAAGGCCGTCAAGTCATCCGGCTGGCGCCACACCATCATCGGCGGCGGCACCAACCTGATCGTCGACGATGCAGGCTTCTACGGGGCTGTCATCCGCTACACCGCGAAGACCATCGAAATCGAAGGCTCGACAGTCAAGGTGGACGCCGGCGCGGTGCTGCAAGACCTTGTCGACGCGACCATCGCGACCGGCCTGCGCGGCATCGAAACCATGACCGGCATCCCAGGCTGGGTGGGCGGAGCGATTTACGGAAACGCCGGGGCTTATGGAAGGTCAATTGATCAAAGTGTGATCAGCGTCCGCTTCTTCGATTCGGAAACCAACGAGACGCATGAAATCGACAACGCCGCCTGTGAATTCCGCTATCGCGAGAGCATCTTCAAACGCAACAAAAACTGGATCGTATTGTCGGCGACACTCCGGCTCTCGCTCGATCATGCCGACGACCTGCGCTCCGCCGCCGACAGCATTCTCAAGATCCGCAACGCGAAATATCCTCCCACGATGCGCTGCGCCGGCAGCATCTTCAAGAACCTGATGCTCGCGGATCTTCCGGATACAGCTCAATCTCGAGTCCCTAAAGAGGTCGTGCGCGAAGGCAAAGTTCCGTCGGCCTACTTCCTGGAACGGGTCGGCGCCAAAGGCACGTCCAGCGCGTCAGGCGCAATCCACGTCGCCGACTACCACGCAAATCTCATCTACAACGACGGTGCCGGAACCGCCCAGGAAGTTCGCGAAATGATCGGCGAGTTGAAGCGAAAGGTCCACGACCAGTTCGGCATTCAGCTCGAAGAAGAAGTCCAATACGTGGGCTAGTCACGTAGCGCGGGCTGTCAAGCCTGCTGAGCCGAGAGTCGTCTCGGCTTTTCTTGGAGCGGAGCCGTCGCTCGAAAGAAAAGCCGAGACGACTCTCGGCTCTGCAGGCTTGACAGCCCGCGCCACGCCGGAACCAGTCCGTAATCTGGCATCATGTTTTCCGCCTGAGGTCTTGGCAGGTTTTTTCGGGTGATGTATATTACCAAGAAGTTATGCAACTGAGTGGTTATACACATAGCCTCGACGCGACCTTCGCCGCCCTCGCCGATTCCACACGCCGCGCCATTCTCGCCCGCCTCGCCACCGGCGAAGCCTCGGTTTCCGAACTCGCCAAGCCCTTCGCGATGACTCAGCCCGCGATTTCGAAACACCTCAAAGTCCTCGAACGCGCCGGTCTCATCTCGCGTGCCGTTGACGCGCAGCGCCGCCCCCGCAAGCTGGTCGCGAAACCGCTGGAAGACGCTACTGAGTGGCTTGAAAGCTATCGCCAGTTCTGGGAGGAGTCGTACCAACGCCTCGACGGCTTACTCGCCGAACTGCAGCAGCCAAGCACCGCCCGTCAGGGCGGGGGTCATAAACCTCAGTCAAGCACTGCCCGTCAGGGCGGGAGTCCTAAACTTCGAAAACCCAGGAGGGTCAAGAAATGAAAAACACTGGAACCCTGAAGGTAACCGCCGTCGGCGACCGCGGGATTCTGATGGTTCGCGTCTTCGACGCCCCTCGCCATCTCGTCTTTGAAGCCCTCACCACACCCGGCCTCCTGAAGCAATGGTTCGGCCCGCGAGGCTGGTCGGTCACGGAATGCGACATCGACTTGCGAGTGGGCGGCGCCTGGCGATACCTGCTCTCCGGCCCCAACGGCCGCCGCATGACGATGCACGGCGTCTATCGCGAAATCGCTCCGCCCGAGCGGTTGGTCTACACCGAGGACATCGACGACTTCGGCGAAGGTCTCATCACGACGGTCCTGACCGAAGAGGCAGGCAAGACCACGTTGTCATCCACCGCGCAGTCCCCGTCGCGGGAAGTCCGAGACATCGTACTCAAGTCCGGCATGGAACACGGCGCGTCGGAAACCTACGACCGGCTCGCCGAGCTGCTGGCTCGTTCACAGAACCGCGACTAATGTCTTTCAGAGCCGCGACCGTGAGGGAGCGGTCGTTCCTTTGACTCCGCGTAACTTGATCGTCATTACATCCCGGGGAATCTGCGAATCATTCCCCTCCTCCTTCGTTTTCTACTTGCCCTCAGCCACGTTTAAAGCGAAACTGAGAATTCATGGCTACGGTGAGAATTCCTGACGGCGCTCCCGTGCGCGAACCGGCCGACCGCTGGACCACCGCCGAAGCCGGCGAGCTCTACGATGTCGCCAGTTGGGGCAAGGGCTATTTCTCGGTCGGCACGAACGGCCACCTGTGGGTGCACCCCGACAAGGAACCCGACCCGCGCGCATCGATCTCAAGGAGCTGGTCGACAATCTGCAGCTGCGCGGCATCTCGCTGCCCATCCTGATCCGCTTCGGCGAAATCCTGAAGCACCGCCTGGGCGAAATGCACCAGGCGTTTCAGAACGCCATCGCCGAGCACAGCTACAAAGGCAGCTACTGCTGCGTCTATCCGATCAAGGTCAACCAGCAGCGCCAGGTGGTGGAAGAAGTTTTCGAGTACGGCCGCCCCTACAAGTTCGGCCTCGAAGCCGGCTCGAAGCCCGAGCTGCTGGCGGTGCTGGCCATCGCCGACAACGAGACGCCGATCATCTGCAACGGCTTCAAGGACGACGAATACATCGAGATGGTCATGCTGGCCAAGAAAATCGGCCGCCAGATCATCCCGGTGGTCGAAAAATACACCGAGCTCGACCTGATCCTGAAGCATTCCGCGCGCGTCGGCGTGCGGCCGGTGATCGGCCTGCGCATCAAGCTCGCCAGCCGCGGCTCGGGACGCTGGAAATCGTCGGGCGGATACCGCTCGAAGTTCGGCCTGACCGTCACCGAAGCGCTGCGCGCGCTCGATCAGCTGAAAGCCGCTGGGCATGGAGGATTGCCTCCAGCTTCTGCACTTCCACCTGGGCAGCCAGATCACCAACATCCGCCAGATCAAAGCCGCGGTGATGGAAGCCGCGCGCGTCTATGTCGAACTGAAGCGCGCCGGCGCCGGCCTGAACTACATGGACGTCGGCGGCGGGCTGGGCATCGATTACGACGGCTCGCAGACCGATTTCGAATCGAGCGTCAACTACACGCTGCAGGAATACGCCAACGACGTCGTCTATCACATCCAGAGCGTGTGCGACGAAGCCGAGGTGCCGCATCCGACCATCGTTTCCGAAAGCGGACGCGCGGTCGCGGCGTATCACAGCGTGCTGGTGTTCAACGTCCTGGGCGTAACCGGATTCGGCGACGGCGAATCGCTGCCCGAAATTCCGGACGACGTCGAGCAGCCGCTGATCGATCTGCAAGGAAACGCTGCGCGGCCTGAGCAACAAGAATCTGCTCGAAAGTTTTCACGACGCGCAGCAGGCGCTCGATTCCGCGCTGAACCTGTTCAGCCTGGGCTATCTGCCGCTGCAGCAGCGCAGCTGGGCGGAAAGCATTTATTGGGTGATCTGCCGCCGCATTCAGAAGCTGGCCAAGGAGCTGGATTATTTCCCGGAGGAGCTGGAAGGCCTGGACGGCCTGCTCTCCGACACCTACTTCTGCAATTTCTCGCTGTTCCAAAGCATGCCCGATAGTTGGGCCGTGAAGCAGCTTTTCCCGATCATGCCGATCCATCGCCTGGAAGAGGAGCCGTTCCGCCACGGCATCCTGGGCGACATTTCCTGCGATTCCGACGGCAAGGTGGACCAGTTCATCGATCGCCGCGACGTGAAGAAGACGCTGCCGCTGCACGCCTTCAACGGCGAGCCGTACTATCCTGGGCGCGTTCCTGGTGGGCGCGTATCAGGAAATCCTGGGCGACCTGCACAACCTGTTCGGCGACACCAACGCCGTGCACGTCAGCCTGGACGAAAAGGGCGCGGTGGTGCTCGACGCCGTGATCCGCGGCGATACCGTGCGCGAAGTGCTCGATTACGTGCAGTTCAAATCCACAGCGCTGCTGGAGCAATTCCGCAGCGACGTCGAAACCGCCGTGCGCGAAGGCCGCATCGGCTACGAAGAATCCGGCTCTCTGCTGCGGTTCTACGAAGACGGCCTGAACGGCTACACCTACCTGGAGCAGTAGTGTTTGAAATGCTCAGGATGCTGCATCCGACTCGGATGCTATGCCGTGAATGCGAGCGGACAGGAAACGGTAAGTGTTCGGCCTGCTTTGGAACGGGCGACAACTGCCGCTTAAATTCGCGCGAACCAAAATGCCTGAAATGTAAAGGAACCGGGAAGTGCCCCGCATGTGACGGCGTAGGTACTCTTGAAAGACCGCCGAATGACGGCATCGATTAACGTTAATCAATGCGCGACACAGTGCGGGAAGCGCTCGATTATGTGCAATTCAAATCGACAACGCTGCTCGAACAATTCCCCAAGGACGTCGAGACCGCCGTTCGTGAAGGCCGCATCGGCTATGAGGAATCCCGTCTATTGCTTCGCTTCTTACGACGACGGCCTGAACGGATACACCTACCTGGAACAGTAGGGCGAGCTTACCAACTGACAGTCTGTATCCCTCGGACAAGCCGAAAGTGAGCGTCCCGCGTAACCACCGGAAACCCAGATTCCCGACAAAGTGCTGCGATCCAAAGGTCATTGGAGGGGATCGGCTTGCCCGCAACTTTCAATTCTTCGCGGATTTTTGCGTAGCAATGTGCAGTTTCACGTCCCAACCCTAATACTTCGATGACCCCAAGGTTTTTGTTTAGCCATTCCTCGTAATGCGCTCTGCGCCGCGAACGTTGAATGCCAAACTCGAACTCCCCCAATACGACGACGGGGACCATGATTACGGCGTGGCCATATAAAACGTGCCGTAGTTTCTCGTCGCCTTCCGAGAGAGCAGACAGCGCGTTCGTATCCAGAATCAACGCCAGTCCTCTTCGTCGATCTGCCCAAATTCTTTATCGATGATCTTCTGGATTCGCCTTGTTTCTTGCTTTAGATCGCGTAACCCGCCGAAAGCCTGCATCCACGCCGGTTCAGCATTGGTTACGCCCTGCCTTCGCCTCAACCGCTCGGTGACGGCTTCCGTGAAAAATTGCTTCAACGAAATCCCATCCTGGGCGGACACCGCTTTGGCTTGTCTCAAGAGTGGATCTGGGAGTTCAACGGTCGTTTTGCCCATAAACCCATCTTCCCATAAATACGGCGATCATTCATACTCCAGCGCCTCCACCAGCGACCCTCTCACCGCACTCTCCGCCGGCGCCGAGCGCTGCCAGCGAACGCCGCCACCAGAATCACCGGCGCCAGCATCAACGCCGTGCTGCAACCGGATACGCATATCCAATGTCGATCCCGATCAGATCCCGCCGCGCGATCTCCACGCTGTAGTAAAGCTGAATCGCGCCCAGCGCGAGCCCCAGCACCAGCCCGATAAATCCCGATCGCCAGCGCCTCCATCCATATCGTGTGCGCGAATCTGCCGCCGCAAGCCCCCCACCGCGCGCAGCACGCCCAGCTCCCGCCGGCGATCCGTGATCGAAACCGTCAGCGCATTCACGATTCCCAGGATCGCCACCAGCACCGCCACCGCGATCTGCACGTACGTCAGTCCGAACCATTGATCCGTCAGCCGGGTCACGTAGCGCGCAGCTCCCGATTGGTCAGCACGAACAGCCGCTGCTGCGATCCGTAACGCATCCAGAATCGTCTGCCGCACCGCCGGCTCATTCGCGCCGGGTTTCAAGTACAACGCGAAACACGTTGACCGAATCGTCGTGCCAGTGCGGATGAACAGATCGCGCGCCATCAGCATGCTCCCCTGCTGATCCGAAAAATCGCGCACGATCCCACGCACCGGCAGACGTCAGCGATCCCGCCGGGCGACGGAATCTCGAGCACTTCGCCCACTGTGCGCGCCGTGCAGTCGGGCGAAATTCTCGGACGCGATCACGCCTTTGCCCTCCGCAGCCACGCGATACATCTCGGCCGGATCGCCCTCCACCGGCGGCAAGCTTCGCGCGCCGCGCCACGCGACCGACATCCATCGCCACCAGCATGATCGGCGTATTCTTCACCAGCACGCGCACGCTGCGCACCAGTTGCACTTCCCCCACGCCATCGACCGCCCGCAGCCCGTCGCCCAGCGACGCCGGGAAAACGAAGCTGCGCGCCGTGATGCTCTCCGCCGGTGGTGACGAACAGATCCGGGTTCAGCGCGATCCGCATCCACTCCGCAATCGAGTTGTAGCTCGCTCGCGCCAGCCCGCCCAGCGAAATCACCAGCGCCAGCGACAGCATCAGCGCCGCGACCGTGCCCGACGTGCGCCGCGGCGCCTGAATCAAGCTATCCGCCGCCAGCGCGCCTTCCACCGGCCGCATCCATGCCAGCACCGGCCGCAGCGCGCGCGCCAGCCACAACGACAGCGCCGGCGCGAGCAGCACCGCCGCGAGCACCGCCAGCAAATATCCGGCATAGAAAATCGAGCGTGAAGCGATTCAATACCAGCGCGACCACCGACGCCGCCGCGCACGCCGATCGCCCAACGCCGTCGCGACGCGGTTCTCGCCTTCGCTCAACGATTGATATCGCCCCTTCTGCAGCGCCTTCACCGGATCCACGCGCGCCGCCGCGCGCGCCGGAATCACCGCCGCGATCAGGCTGGTGACCACGCCCATCGCGACCGCCGCTGCAATCAGCCACGGCTCCACGTCGAATGCTCTCGGCGCTCTGCGCCACGCCGTAAACTTCCTGCGAGCAGCCCGCCGATGTAGCCCGCCATCGCGCGCGCCATCAGCGATCCCGAACGCCACGCCCGCCAGCGTTCCAGCCAGTCCCGCGATCGCGCTTTCCATCAGAAACAGCGTGCGGATCTGCCGCCGCGTCGCGCCCAGCGCCCGCAGAATCCCGATCTCGATGCGCCGCTGCGTCACCGCGATCGCGAACGTGTTGTAGATGATGAACATCCCGATGAACAGCGCGAACACGCTGGTGATGTTCGACGCCAGCGCGTAAATGCGCGACGTCGCTTCGAACTGCTCGCCGCGCGAACTGGGCGGCTCCACCTGAAATCCCGGCCCCAACAGCGCTCTGCAATTTCGCGATGCGCCTCGTCGAGCGTCACGCCGTCCTGCAAGCGCGATGTCGATCCGGTCGAACTTGCGCCCGCGCCCGAAAACCTTCTGCGCCGCGTAGATGTCCATGATCGCCAGGTTGCCGCCGAACGCGCTCGCCAGGCCGCCCGGCTTCATGATGCCGCGCACCGTGAACACCCGCTCGCCCTCCATGGTCCGCATCGGCAGCGCGGCTGTTCGATCTTCAAGCCCGTGCTCGTCGGCGAACGTTTTCGTGACGATCAGCGAATCGGGCTGCGCCAGAAACACCAGCGGATCGTCGATCGCATCGTCGCGATCCCTCCAGATCGTAATTGCGCAGGTTGCGGTCGCCCAGCATATCGACGCCCAGAATCAGCAGATTCGCCTGCGCCCGTCGAAACCGTCGCCTCGATCACCGGCGCGGCCGCGCGCACCTCGGGAACGCTCTGCACCTTTCCAGCACGTCTTCGTCGAATCCCGGCTCGCCCGCCGAGACCTGAAGCTGCGTGCGTCCCGCGATGCGGTCGATGGTCTGGTGAAACGCCGCCAGCACGCTCTGATTCGCCGTGTGCATCCCGACGAACACCGCCACGCCGAGCACGATTCCGGCCGTGGTCAGCAAGCATCGCAGCAGATGCTTGCGCGCATAGGGCCAACTGATCAGCCGCAGCAGAATCATCGGCGAACATCTTCTGCTGATGCTGCCCGTCGCGAATGTGGATCGTGCGCGGGCAGCTCTCCGCCACCGCCGTGTCGTGCGTCACGATCAACACCGTCGCTCCCAACCGCTCATGCAGATCGTGGATCAGCTTCAGAATCTCGACGCCCGTCGCCGTGTCCAGATTCCCGGTCGGCTCGTCGGCCAGCAGAATCGGCGGATACACGCTCAGCGCGCGCGCGATCGCCACGCGCTGCCGCTCGCCGCCCGAAAGCTCATCCGGCAGATGATCCATCCGCGCGCCGAGCTGCACCAGATCCAGCAGCTCCCGCGCGCGCTCGTCGATCTTCTTCCGCGGCCAGCCGCGCAGATGCAGCGGCAGCGAAACGTTTTCGAGGCACGTCAGCGTCGGCAGCAGATTGAAGAACTGAAAAATGAATCCGATCTTGTCGCGGCGCACGCGCGTCAGATCGTCGTCGTCGAGCTTCGCCAGCGCCGCGCCGTCGATCTCGATCTCGCCTTCGCTCGGCCGGTCCAGCCCGCCGATCAAATTCAGCAGTGTCGATTTTCCCGAACCCGACGGCCCCACGATCGACACCATTTCGCCGCGCTCGATCGCCAGATCGACATGCTCCAGCGCGGTCACCTTGCGCTTGCCGTCGAACTGTTTGGAGACGCCCCGGAGGTGGATCACCCTTTAGTTACCATCTTCACAGGAGGTTGCCGTGCCAAGCAACTTGTCTAGCAACGAAAAATCGCGACGCCGGAGATTTCTGACGCGCTTGACCGGACTCGGAGTCGCCGGAACCGCGCTCGGCCAGACACCCGCGCGAACCGCGCCCGCCACCTACCGGCTTCCCGAGTACGCGCTCGCGCAGGATTACCAGTCGCTTAAGCAATCCAGTTACGATCGCACCGGCGGCAATGCCGACCGCTGGCCGGTAGAGCCCGGCGATACCAAAGAGGTCTTCAACGCCACCGGCCCCGGCGTGATCACACACATCTGGTTCACCATCTCCGCTACCAGCGCTCGTCATCTGAAGGAAATCGTGCTGCGAATTTACTGGGACGGCAACGCGAAACCCAGCGTCGAAACGCCCATCGGCGATTTTTTCGGACTGAACCTCGGCCAATATTTCGTCTACCAGTCGGCCTATCTGAACTGCTCTTCCGTGCAAAGCGCTGAACTGCTATTTCGCGATGCCGTTCCGCAAGTCCGCGCGGATCACCGTCGAACAATCGAGGGCGACTCAGCGCGTCGGCGCGTTCTATTCGAATATCGATTACCAACTGGTGCCCTCGCTTCCCGAACGACAGCGCTGTACTTTCACGCGCAATACCGCCAATCGACGCCCAACACAGCGATGCCGTTTCCCGAAGGCGCGCCGAAACTAAACCTCGATGGCGCAGAAGAACTACGTCTACATGGAAACTCGCGGCGCCGGTCACTTGATGGGCGTGACGCTCGGCGTCTTGCAGAATCACGACGCCTGGATGGGCGAAGGCGACGACATGATTTTTATCGATGATGAAACCAAACCCGCCATCATCGGCACTGGATCTGAGGATTATTTCAACGGCGCCTGGAATTTCGGAGGCCGCGACGCAGCCGTGCCGTTCGCGCATCTCTACAACGGCGCGCCGTTCATCGTCGCGCCGGAGCAGGCCGGCGGACGCTATTGCCTGTATCGCTGGCACGGCGACAATCCGGTGACGTTCAAGCAGCTATCTGAAACACACCATGGAGCACGGACACGCCAACGATCGCGCCGATTGCTACTATTCGGTCGCCTATTGGTATCAAAGCGAGCCCTACACGCAGTTCCCCGAGCTGCCGCCAGTCGCGCAAAGATTTCCCACGTTGAAGCTTTAATGGACGCGCACCCGTCAGGGTGCGCGCAATGTGGACCAACCGCAATAACATTGCGAACCAACCCACTACGCCGTTCGTCTTAGTCTTTATGGACTGGAGAAAGCAATTTGCGAAACCGGAAGGCGCGCTCGGTTGGGCAGTCGGCCACATCATGGCGATCAAGAATGGCGAACGCAGTGAATGGGTATTCTCCCTGCTCGATTTGAAACCGCAGGATCGCGTATTGGAAGTCGGCTTCGGCCCGGGAACCGACGTGCTGCGCGCCAGCCGCGCGGCGGCATCGGTCGCCGGTGTCGATCACTCCGAACTGATGGTGAAACAAGCCACGCGCCGCAACGCGAAAGCGATTCGCGAAGGCCGCGTCGCCCTCCAACTCGGTTCCGCCAACAAACTCCCGTACCCGGAAGAGCATTTCGACAAAATCTTCGCGATCAACTCCGCGCAGTTCTGGAAAGATGCCGTGCCCACGTTGCATGAGATGAGCCGGGTCTTGAAGCCCGGCGGATGGATCGCGCTAGCAGTGCAGCCGCGCAACAAAGGAGCCACGGACGATCACGCTTATCACGCTGGCAAGGGGCTGGCCGATTCAATGAAGAAGGCCGGCTTCAACGAGGTCCACGTCGAATCGCGAGCCATGAAGCCAGTGTCCACCGTCTGCGCGTTGGGCCAAAAATAGCGTGGAGTGTGCCCCACAAACGCTGTTACTCACCCAATCTTCCCCAACTCACTCTTCGCCGCCCGCCCCCACTGCCGCACCTCCGCCCGACGATGTGGCGGCATCGTCTTCACCGACTCAATCGCCGTCTCCAAATTCTCGCGAGCCTCTTTATTGCGACCCAGTTTCGCCAGCGCCCGCCCATACCAATACAAACCCTCCGGATCGTAAGGCCGGCGATCCGTAAACTTCGCCAGCGCCGCTGCCGCTTCCTCCGTCTTCCCGGCCTCGAAATATGCCGCGCCCAATTCCCTCCACACGTCACTTTGCGCCAGCTTGTCATCCAGCGCCGACGCCGTCGCTAAATAGCCGATGGCCTCGTCGATCCGCTTCTGCTGCCGCGCGATGCGCCCCATTTGATACTGCGGATCGGCCTCCTTGGGGTCAATTTCGATCGACCGCTTGAATCGCGAGATCGCCTCCGTGAACTGCCGCCGGTTTTGATAAATCAACCCGAGCTGATAGTGCGCGTCCGCATCCCGCGGATTGTTCGTCGAGATTTCGAGCTGCTGCCGCATATGCTGCCGCGACCGCAACCCGTCGCCCAGCGACCGCATGTCGGACGCGAACATGATGTACGCGTAATACAAAAGGAATGGCGACAACGCGTAGGATCGCAGCGGCCCCGCGACCTCAAATACCGCCAGACCCAGCATCGCCCCGACGCATCCCACGATCGCGAGTCCCAATGCCGGCGGATAGTCGATACCCAGCATCGTCCGCAGCCCCAACGCGGCCATGATCGCGAAATAGACGGCGCTCGCAATGCAACCTACGAACTGCGTCCTGCCGAATCCCGCAAGCATTCCGATAACTGCCACCGGCAGATACGCCGCCGCCCATAGGAACAGCATGCACATCAAGAGCGCCAGGTAATCGCGCCGCATTAATACGCTGAAGCTTCCGAATCCTGCCGCCGCGCGCACGGCCACGATTATCGGAATGAAGGCGAACGCCAACGCCCCCAGCGGTGCGATGAAACTGCCAGGAAACATTCCGGCCCACTGAAACGCCGCGACGGCGAACATCCCGGTCGCGATCGATCCCTTGTCAGGCTCGCCCGAATCCTCGTCGTCAGCAGCAGCTTCCTTGGACGCTTCCCGCTGCACGACCGGCGGATGGTGATTAGGCAGTGCGTCGGGTGACTTCATGAAAGAAGAATGCACGGCCGCTGAAATCGCCAGCGCCGCTACGATAGCGAACCACAGCCGCCCGCGGTCCAGAATCCGGCTGATCGCCGCCACCGGGCGGGCATACAGTAGAAATAGCGCAGCCAGATTCTCTCCGAACATTATTTGTAGGATATATCGGTTTTTCGCCTCCAAAACGTTAAAGACGTGGGGCTAGTCGTGGGGCCGCCAGTCGTGGCGGCAAGCCGCCTTTCAGACGGCTTTCTTCTCCGCGGAAAAACCGGCAAAAGTGCCCGCCACACACTAGCGCGTGATCGGCCGCATCTCGACCGACGTCGTTTCATCGGCGCGCACCGTTATGCTGATGGCCTGTTTGATCAGACCGTCGTCCAGGACGCCCGCGTACCAAGGCGTGGGACTGTCGCTGGCGATCGCGAGACCGTAGTATTCGCCGGGAATCGCTGGAATTTCGAACCCGCCACTGGGATCGCAAGTGGCGTGGCGGATGAAGCCGGTGCGGCGCAACCAGGGATTCCGCGGAATCAGCACGACATGGGCTCCGTTGCACGCATCGTCCTTCCCACGAACGGTTCCGCGAACCGTTCCACTGCCGCTCACCTTATACGTTACGTTCAACGTCTGAGCGCCGGACAGAATTTGAAGATCGGAATCCGCTGCCACATCCCGATCGCCCAGCCGAATCGAATCGATAAAATACGGTGGAGGAGGCTGCAGGATCTGGTACGGGCCAGGGTACAGATTCTTGATCGTGAAGTCGCCCTTCCCGGACGGGTTGTTCCTTGAGTAGCTAGTCCCGCCGGGGTCTCCTGGTTGAAAGATGCCCGCATGGAAATCAAGCATTAGCTCGGGCGCATTTGGAGCCGGTACACCTTGGGGCACATTCACGAGAATCTTTCCATTCAACGAAAACGGCGCGCCAAGCCGGAGTTCGATGTTCTCCAAACTGCGGCCATTGAGCTGAACATCCTGAGCCGTCCATAGCTTGATGCCGTCCTGGGTCACGGTTGCAGTCAGGCGCCATTCGTCATCGGTGATCGATTCGAATTCGAATGTCCCGTCCTCTTTGGTGTTTTCCTGACGCGGACTCAGAAATTTACGCCCTTGGCTTAACGTCACCGCCGCCTTCGGCATCGGATCGCCCCGGATATCCAGCACCCGCCCGCGAATTCGATGCATCGGAACTGCAGCCAGCTTGATATCCAGAATGAGCTCGCGCCCCGGCTGCACCCTGAACCTGGCGGCAAGTTGCGCGTCCGTCACGCCGGGATAAAAAGTTTGCGCCCAGCCACGAGGTTGGTCGTCACCTGATTCAGGGCGATATTCGGGTCGCGGCCAGGATGCAGGCGCGGTCGCGGATACCAACCACGCGCCCGGGACCTCGATGTCGGTAATGCTGTACTCCCCTTTTTCATTGGTTGTCGCATGTGGAGCAAAACCGACGCATACCGGCAAAGTGCACGCCCAACTCTCCCAACGCAATACCACACCAGCGTTCGGTACAGGCTTATCCGCGCCGTCTAAAACACGGCCGGAGATTTTGCCGATCGGCGGCAATCTGACCTCCAGGCGCACCGGGTCGCCTCCAGAAGTGACCTGAAACGGCGGCTGCGCCGGGCTCCCGTCGAATATGCCGGGGAAATTCCAGAATCCGCGAGCATTATAGAAAACTGTGTAGGCGCCGTCTTTGACGCCGTCGATCCGAAAACGCCCCTGAGCGTCCGTAGTGCCTGAATAGAGAAGCGGCCCGGCCATAACACCGGCTGGAAATAGACGGACGCCAACGCCCGCAATTCCCGCACCGGTTACGGAGTTGACCACGTGCCCTTCCACCGTCTGCTCGGCGTAAGCAGCCGCAGCCAGCATCCCCATTGCCAGAATCACGCGAAGCATCTGGATAAGAGTCTGTGTGAAAACAGGGACAGGCCGCCCTGTCCACGCCGATATCTTGTTCATTCGTGGCCTCGGTTCACTTGGGGACAGGGTAGCCTGTCCCTGTTTTCACACAGACTCTTAAGGAGACGCCGCTCGGCGGGGGAAGTGTTACTCGCGCCCGCAGTCTCCCTCAATTAGTGGGTTAAATCCCGGACTTCTTGTGATATATTCGCGGCATGAACCGCCCAACGATCGCGCTCTCTATTTCCGGGTTGCTGCTGGCAGGCGGTGTATTGCACCTCGCCTCAGCGGGTCTTCCTCCGAAAGCCAAAGTTCAACAAATCACCCCGGGTCCGGCTGGGCCGTTTCATGTCGACGGCAACCGGATCCTCGATTCCCACGGCCATACATTTCTGATGCGCGGGACTCAGTTGACCCCGTTCGATCCAGCGACCGTGGCTCGCGACAATCGAGCGGGCGAGGATTTCGGTCCGCACTCGGCCACTTCACTCAGCGCCATTCGCCTCCGTTTCAACCTGAACACAGTTCGGCTCCCAGTGAACGTGCTTGACGCGGCCACGCCGGGATATTTCGCCGAGCTCGAAAAAGTTGTGCGACGCGCGAACGATATCGATTTGCTGGTGGTGATCGCCGCCCGCGAACCGGGTTCCGCGATGCCTTCCGCGAAGACCGCCGACTTCTGGACCCAAGCCGCGACCGCGTTCAAGGATTATCCCAACGTCATGTTCGCCGTTTTCTCCCCAAGCGTGGCGCGGGCCGCCAAGCCTGCAGAGCCGAAAGTCATCTCGGCTTTTTCGGAAGCGGAACACGGTATGCAACAGTTGGTAGGCGCGATCCGAGCGACCGGCGCCACACAACCCGTCCTCGTAATGACAGACGACACCGCGCAACTCGACGATTCGAACGTAATCTACGAAACCGCCCCGCATCTCGCCAGCATTCGAACCGACGCCCAGCGCGACGCCCAGTTCCGGATTGCCAGCCGAGTACCCATGAGCGCGAACGGATGGGACCTCGAATTGAACGATGCCGCCGCCTGCACCGCGCTACCCTCCGAACCGAGCGCTACCGCTGCGCTGGTTCAAGCCAATCTCGATTATTTCGACGCGCACCAGATCTCCTGGACCGTATCGACCTTCGAACCAGGCAAGATGATCCGCGATCTTTCCTTTCACGATGCGACTACGCTCGAAAATGGGTGGACCTGCGGCCTTGCCTCGCAACCCGCCGGATTGGGACGCGTGATCGAAGGCCACATGCGAGCCAGCCAGGAACGCGGACTGTTCGTCGTCAGCGGCAGCGGCGGCCCGGATGTTGCGCGCGGCGGACTTTCGCTGGCTTACGGTCCGATCATGGCGGCGTACGATGCCACGCGCGAAACCGCGCGCCCGCCCGCTTCTCTCGGCAACATCTCGATTCAAGTGACCGATGCAGCGGGCGTCACGCGACCCGCCGGATTGCTTTGGGCGTCGGCGGGCTGGGGGCAAACTAATTTCGTGATTCCGAAAGAATCAGCCGTCGGGCCGGCAACGATGACGATCGTGCGCGACGACGGCAGCCGTTCCAGCAGCAACATCACAATCGCCGACACCGCACCGGGCTTTCTGACGGGACAGAGCTGCCGAGGTCCCGCGCTCGGCTCCGCCACGGAAATCTTCCGCGATGGGCGAACGTTTTCCATCGCGAAGATTTCGTCCTGCATCGGAACCAACTGCCGGACGATCCCCATCGCGATGAGCAAATCGGCGGTCACCCGAGTGCGCTTGACCACCAGCGGATTTCGTTACGCCGCTTCGGCGCGCGATATCGAAGTGACCATCGCCGGCGTGCGCGTCCCCGTCGTGTCGTACGGAGCCGACAACGAGCCCGGCGTTGATTTCCTGACCATCGAAATTCCGGACGCACTGCGCGGATTGGGGGAAACCGATTTAATGAGCCGCGTGAACGGGAGGCCCGCCAACGCCGTCCGAATCAATCTCGGCGGCGAAGAACTCGCCTCTCAGAAGCTTGCTTTCTAATTTGAAATTCGGCAAAGTGGGGCGGATCTCATGGTCCGCGGCCGAGTTTACCCGCTACGGGCCCTCGTCGGCTTCTTTTTCGCAAGAAGAATTTCACGCTTACTGCCCGCCGCCCTGGCGATCGCCGCATGCGCCATCGCGGCCGACTACAAATGGGACCTGCCGCGCGGATTTCCACCCCCGCGCGTGCCCGCCGGCAATCCCATGTCGCAAGCCAAGGTGCAACTCGGCCGCTATCTCTTTTACGACACCAGAATGTCGGCCAACGGCAAGCAATCCTGCGCGTCCTGCCATCGCCAGGAATTGGCCTTCACCGATGGCCGAGCCACCGCCGTCGGCGCCACCGGTCAGGACCATCCGCGCAGCGCCATGAGCCTGGTCAACGTCGCCTACTTGGGCGCTCTCACCTGGAGCGATTCCACGCTGCACACGCTCGAAGAGCAGGCCCTGATCCCGATCCTGTCCGAACATCCCGTCGAGCTAGGTCTAAAGGGCAGAGTGGATATTTTCCTGCGACAGCTCGCCGCGGACAAAGTTTATCGACCGCTGTTCGCGCAAGCCTTTCCAGCCGAAAAGGATCCGTACACGCTAGCCAACGTCGCGAAAGCGTTGGCATGTTTTGAACGGACCATCATCTCCGCCGATTCGCCTTACGACCGTTTCTATTTCGGCGGCGATCCAACTGCTATCTCCGATTCCGCCCAGCGCGGCCAGGCGATTTTTTTCGGCGACCAGGTTGCGATCATGACCGCGACCGTTGGGGGCAAGCCCGCCGGCTGCTTTCGCTGTCACAGCGGCTTCAACCTAAGCGATGCCACTGTCTATCAAGGCAGCCGCAATGTCCCGATTCCATTTCACAATACGGCCCTCTACGACATGCCCGGAACATTTCACTATCCATGGCCGAACCTCGGAATCTATCGGCAGACGAAGAAGCCCGCGGACGCCGGCAAGTTCCGAACGCCCCCGCTGCGCAACATCGAGTTGACCGCGCCCTACATGCACGACGGCAGCATCGCGACTCTCGAAGAAGTTCTGGATCACTACGAAGCAGGCGGTCGCACCATTGCGACAGGCCCCTACGCAGGCCGCGGCCACGACAATCCGAACCGCGACGCGCGCATGACCGGCTTCACGCTGACGCCGCAGAATCGCCAGGACCTGTTAACGTTCCTGCGCAGCCTCACCGACTTGACCGTTACGCGCGACCCCAGGTTCTCGAACCCGTGGTGAGCTAGATAGTGTACTCCCGGCGTCCGCTTTCCTCCGCCGACCGGGGCATTCCGCGCGCTCCGCCTCGCCGCCCTGACAAGCAATCCCGACAACTTCATGTTGACCGCCATGAGGAGAACGCCGGGCCACGGCTCTTCATCGAGTCGGCGCTCGAACAGCCCTCCAAATCGAATCTGTTCGTCAGTGCTTTTGCAGGCGACGTGCCTGAGCTGATTGGTATTGCCGGTTTAATTACGCCCGATCTTCTCAAGACCAGACACATCGGCCGGATTACATCCGGAGCTGGTCGTCTCACGGACGCCTCTACTGTGGGTCCGCCATCGTGGTCGCCGGTGCGACTCGGTAACGGTCAAAGCTCCGCCCGGCCCCATCGCTCCCGATAGCCAGACGGCACCCTGCCGGCATCCGCCATGGAATTCATCCAACGCGATGTTGTACGCGCGTTTCGTAATCGGCGGCGACACACCATCGCTCGGTCATTCGTCCACGCTCTTTTTGCCGCGAATAGGAGAGTACCAGCGCCCTAATACTGCCGGATGAACACCCGCCCAATACAGCACCTGCATCGCAGTCCATTTCGCGAATACAAGAGCGAAATTGCGCTGTTCGAGCCGGCGTGAGGAAGTCATGATTTGTGAATCAAGATGCACAAAGCGTCCGTGCCGGCGGATTCTTTTGATCAGATCCAGATCTTCAAAAATGGGATAACACCGGAAACCGCCCACGGCCGCATATACTTTCCGGCGGACGAAAACGCCAGAGTCACCGTAGCACAGACCTAACTTCCGCAAGTGCGGATAGATCCAGGTCAGTTTCCGCGCGGCAGGCGAACCACCATCAAAAATCAAGTCGAAGTTGCCGCCGATCACTTCCGTCGCTTCGAGAGCCCTCCGAATCCTATCCGGCGCATCCGGAGGCGGTATCGAGTCAGCATGCAGGAACCACAGGACTTCACCTCTTGCGTGCTCCGCGCCCAGTCTCAACTGCTGGCCGCGTCCACGCGACGTCTTGAGAACAGTAACTCCATACTCTCCGGCGATCCGCGCGGTGCCATCTTCACTTTCGCCGTCGACGACGATCCGCTCCACGTTGGGACCCAGCCGCGACACGGCTTCGAGCGAACGCTCGATCGTGGAGGCTTCATTCAGCGTTGGAATCACAATCGAAAGCCACGGAAACCCGAGCCGGGTTAAGACCTCAAAGGTGTGTCCTTTGGCGCCTTCCCCCATCAGCAAATCCAGATCCTGAGGCTCATCGATGTCGAACCACGCGTGGCCTTCGGCGACCGAAAGACCGCATCGGCCGAGTGCATCCCGCGTGCCGGCTCTGGTCGCCGCGCTCGACCATGTGACACCCACGAACATTTTGGGATCGACCCTTCGGCATCCGATCGCATAGTAGCCTCCGTCTCTTGTCGGCCCCAAAACCACGTCGGCGTCGAAGCGGAGCAACTCCAATACGAATTCCGGCGGCAGCGTGGGAGAGTCGCTGCCGATGATCAGCACGAATGGCCGCCCTGCGGCGAGCGCGTCGCTCAGCGTCGTGTACAGTCGAGTCCCCAAGTCACCAGGACTCTGCAAGTGGCGACGTCCAGCGAAGGACCATGCCTCGGTGGGAACGTCGCTATGCAGCTCGACATCGAAAACTTCAGAAAGGCTGCTCGCCATGGCCAGCGTGTCGGCAGCGAAGGCCTCGTGCAATTGGGCGGCTCCATCGGGCCCGACTCTGGGGATCAAGCGAGTGTTCACGCGCCCGGGTATCGGCGCCTTCGCGTAAACGACAATGAGCGGCTTCATCGCGACTGCTTCATTTCTTATTAGGCCCCAGCGCGAGCCGCGCCAGAAGATCCGTCTTGAATTTCGCCTGAACGTCGCTGCAGTACTGGACGACAACGCCGCCTTTTATGTCCTTCGCTGCCAGAAGGAAAGGCTTCTTGGCCGGGCTATTGAACATTGTGATGTCATTCGGCAGCATCTCGATTTTTGCGGGAAGCGATTCGCAATGGAGAAGATCCGGCGTCAGCGCATAACCGACCGCGAGCGTGTCAAACGGATTGGTTCCATCCACGCCAAACCCAAGTTTCCAGAAAATCAGCCAGTCAGAGGCCGGCTGCACCAGCCAATCCAGAGCCGGGTTGCATCGTAGCAGATGCTCGAAGTCAGCCTTCGTGAGCCAGACCTTGGAAGAAACCTCCCACGGCGCGAGCACAAGAGGCACGCGTGAGTCGAGAATCACCTGGAAAGCTTGCGGATCCAGTTCGAAGTTGAGGTCTCGGAAAGGCTGCATCGCGCGGCCCGTGAGGAAGTGCTGGCCGGGCCGTCGTCCCGCAACGGCAATGATGCGATCGATCTTTCCCGCTAGTTCGGGATGGTTCCTGAGCACGGTCGCGATATTGGTCGCGGGTCCGAGAAGGAGAATGGTCAACCGTTCCGTCCGGAGCGCCGCCGCGAGAGCGAGCGAGGCATCAGTCTCCCGGCCAAGTTCCTGCGCGCTTGCCGCGCCTGAGTACACTGACATTTTCTCAGGTCCGAATCGCCTGATGATTTCCTTGCCGATCGGAAATGCGGTCGAAAGCGGCGCGTTGCCGAAAACAACGCTGATTCCCCGGATCTGCAATTCAGGCGAGTGGAACGCCTGAACCAATGCGAACCCGTCGTCGACCTCGTGGCCTCCGCGCTGCACGGAAGGATCGGTATCGATCCAAACCGCGCCTCCCCGTGCGCCGACGATGGTCAAGCAAAGCAGGACAAGAGATTTCATAGGCCCTTCACCATTTGCCGGGACATTTCGAGGAGGCGTTGCTTCTCTTCGAGACCGTAGCGCAGAGGGAGCTGAGACACTCCGATGAGCCGCCGCATCATCTCGACACCGGCGAAGCCGCGGACCAAATCGACATCCAGGGGGCTCGCAGCGCGATAAGCCGCCAGCGCGTTTTCCACGACCCATCCCGGACACAGCGCCAAGTGAAAATGCGCGGACATCATCCCGAGATCCAACTCAGGCAAACCGAAAAAGCCGAATTCCAGGTCGATCACTTTGATCCCCTGACTGGGCCGCAGCCAGGCGCCGGGGAAGTAGTCGCCGTGAATCAGACACTCGCCGGCGTTCAGATAAAGCTCGCCGAGACTCGCAACGCGGCTTCGATACGGCAAATCCTCTTGCAGGCTTCTTGCCGAATCGGCGAGGCCTGGAGTGATCGCATCCAGAGTCAGGCCGTTGTTCGGCCGTAATGGAAATTCGAAAAGGTGCTCGTGATTCAGCTGCCGCATTTCGATGTTTCGAAATGCGCTCAGCAGGCTCGGGTCGCGAAATCGCGAATGTAGGGTCACCAGGAAATCGGCCAGCCACGCGACTTCTGTCGCATCGATCGCCTGGTCGTGATAGATGTGCGTGAAGTCGGGCGCGTCGCCGCAGTCTTCGAGCATGAGGAGCTTCGAATCCGGATCGAAATCCATCAGTTGAGGCGTGTACGATCGTATCCGGGAATCAGACTGAATCGTTTTGTATAATTCCGCCTCAATCAGCGCTCTATCCCATGGAGCAGCGATA
The DNA here is from genome assembly GCA_963732025.1 of Terriglobia bacterium. GTDB lineage: Bacteria > Acidobacteriota > Terriglobia > Bryobacterales > Bryobacteraceae > Palsa-187. The sequence continues at coordinate 1,949,668 of CAVSXU010000008.1, read as the reverse complement.
TGCGGATACTTCTCCACCCACGGCCGCGCCTGCTTCAGGATGAACGATCGCTGCGAGGTGCGGATTCGGAGCGTGCAGTTCATGTTCCCCTCGCCCGCTGATGCGGCGGAGAGCACCTGCTCCTGCGACTCGATCCAGGCGCGGGTTCGGAGATAGCGGGTCAACGCCTCGAGATCGCGCGCGTCCAGAAAGAAAACGTCGGGATGCGATTGCTGAAACTCGGCCTGGGCGCTCATATTGCGGACATCCCTTTACGCACGCCGCGATAGCCGAAGCAGCGGCCGAGGATTCCGAGTATGGGGGAATCGAGCCACTTCAGATTTACTTGATCCGCCGTCTGACGATTTCCGAGCATGTACGTGGGATAGGGATGAATGGTTTCGGAGAGCTGCTGCAGTCCCACTCCGTTTCGCATCGCGACGGCATACTCCGCGATCATTTCTCCGGCGTGCGCTCCCAGAATCGAGGCTCCCAGGATCTTTCCGGATCTGCCTGCGAGCACTTTGATCAGCCCGGCCGTTTCCATCTCCGTGATCGCGCGATCAATTTTGGTGAAGGGAAACCGGTATACCGAATACTGTGCGCCGCGCTTCAAGAGTTCGTCTTCCGACGCTCCGACTCGCGCCAGTTCTGGGTCGCTGAACGTGGCCCAAGTCACATGTTTTTCGTCGAGGAACTTCGGGATCCTCAGAATGGCATTGGTCACTGCGACCTTGCTCATATGCTCAGCCATGTGAGTGAATTGGAAGCGGCCGGTAACGTCGCCTGAAGCATAGATATGCTTCTGCGACGTGCGGCAACGATTGTTCACGATCACGCCCTTTTTCGTGCTCGCGACACCGGCGTTTTCAAGGCCGAGGTCCGTGATGTTCGGCCTCCTGCCGGTTGCGGCAAGGACAGCGTCGCAGGAAAGCTTGCGGCCATCGTCGAGAGTTACGGTGAGGCCGCTTCCCTCCGTTTCGGCGGCAATACCGCGATGCCCCAGTACGAAAGAAATGCCTTCCTCCTCTAACTGGTGCTGCAGGAGACGCGTCAGTTCCGGTTCGTCGCGAGGCAGAATGTTCGGGCCGGGCGCGACGACCGACACGGAGGCGCCGAGACGACGGAAAGCCTGCGCCATCTCGATTCCAACCGGCCCCGCGCCGAGCACGACCAGACGATCGGGCCGGGAGCGCAATTCAAAAATAGTTTCGTTGGTCAATGCAGCCAGCCGCGAAGCCTGGATCGGCGGGCGCCGCTCCAGTGGCGATCACGAACCGTCGTGACGAGATTCGCTGGACCGCGCCGGCGCCGTTGGTCAGTTCCACGCTGTGCGGGTCGAGGAACCGTGCCTTGGCTTCAATAACCGTAACACCCATTCGTTCGAAATTTGGAGGCGCATCGGCGTGTTCATAGACTTTCTGCCGGAGGTCGCGCACGTGCTCCATTACTCGGCCGAAATCGAACTCAGGCGTGCTCGACGCCAGCCCTGCTCGATTCGCGGTGTGCGCTCGATGAGCGATTGTCGCGACGCCGATCAGCGCTTTGCTCGGTATGCAACCGGTCCAGGTGCAGTCGCCTCCCAGTCGGTGTCGCTCGACGAGCATCGTCTTGGCCCCAAGCAGCGCCGACATCCCGGCCGCGACGAGGCCCGCGGACCCGCCGCCGAGCACCACCATGTCGTAATCGTGCTTCACGCGGCTCCGCCTCGGAGACAGAACTCGACCACTTTGGGATAGTATTGCCGGACCGGCGGCAGCGCGATCCCCATCGTCTCCAGGAGTGCGAGGGTTTCACGGTTCTCGAAGCGCTGCGAGATCGCCAGGTGAGGCATGAATTCGCCGATGATCCGCAGAAGGTCCTTCACGATTGAAGTCCCTTTTCTCGCCTGCCTGCGCGCGTAGGATTCGAAATTCGTCCATGTCCACGAGTCTGGGCGGCACTGCCGGATCCAAAGCAAGAGAACGGCGCCGCGCGTTCACCACTTCAAACGTGGAGCGGATAATCTCGCCGACAGTCATGGATGCCTCGGGTCCCGCACAAACGTGATACACGCGGCCGGGGCTGAAATGGAAATCGTAAAGCTGGGCCAGCGCGGACGCAACCCAATCGCTCGCGATCAGGTCGAGAGGCGCATCGCACTTTCCAGGAAGAATCGGGAACGGATTGTGCGGCACCATTCTCAGCACGCGATGGAAATAGTTGCGCTGCCGCACTGATCCATTCGAATCAGAGATGATCGAGCTGAGCCGAAAAATCGAAATAGGGATATCCGGCATTGCCTCGAATACGGCCTGCTCCGCTTCATACTTGGAGCGCTGATAGGAGTTCAGGAACCCCGCCGTCGCCGCGAGCCGCGCTTCTGGAACCACTCCGCTTTGTTTGCCGGCGACGTAAACCGTACTGACATGGGCGAACTTCTCCAGTCGTTTGCACTGCCGGGCCAGCGCAAGCAGCCGCCGGGTTCCGTTCAAGTTTGTGGCGCGAGCCTGATCGATCGGGAGACGAAACCGAATATCCGCAGCACAGTGAATGATCTCCGTGACAGATTCGATCAGGGATTTCCGAACGCCTGCCGCGATGCCTAGATTACTTTGCGTGAGATCGCCGTCGACGGCGGTGACGAGATCGTTCCCGAACGGAACGGTCTTAGAACGGCTCAGAACGACGATTCGACGGTCGGGGCGATTCCTCAGCAGGAGCGGAAGCCACGCGCTTCCCACCAGGCCGGAGGCTCCGGTCAACAAGCACGCATGGATCAGTCACCGGAAAAGTTCCATCTCGCGTGTGTTTGACATGGATTTGAAAGTATAACGGAGCGCAACCCAAAGCTAATGGATCGAGATATTAGTGCGGATGGGTTCCCCTTCAAATTGCAACTTGAGCGTGGTGTGGCCTGGGACGGGCTGATCTCCCTGGCGAGCGGGCTCAAACTTTGAGCGGCGGACCGCGTCCAGAGCGGCGCTCTCCAGTTTCTGTGCATTCTTCGTAATCTTGCCAGCTAACGCTGCTTTCGCAACCTGCCCGCTTTCGTCGATTTCGAGGTCCACTGTGATGACCACGTCGCCCAATATCGTTTTCCTCAAACTGGCGGGAACTTCCATGCGAGCCTGCGCCAGCAGTTTCGGCGGAATCATGGGGCCGATTGGCAGTCGCGCGAGGTTGGGGATGGTAGCCGTAGCCGGAACGTTCGGCGCTTTGGCGATGGTTGTCGGCGGCGGCTCCGTTGGAGGTGGAGATGCGAGGCTCAGGCTTTTTGGCCGGCTCCGGATGCGGCTCGACTACCTCCGAGTGGGTTATCGGTGTTTCCACGGCAGCCGGGGGAATTTCCGCTCGGGGCGGAGCGACCTCGCTGGGCAGGCTCGGAACGGGAGTCACTTCCGCCGGCGATTTCGCATCGGCCACTTCCTCGGTGGACGTAAGCGCCGTGAGCAGGTAAAGCATTGAATCGCCTTCCTGCGAATTGGTCAGCTCAATCCATCGCTTCCCTGACCGGCCTGTCAGCCACGAATCCGCCGCTCGCGTGCGATCCTCGAACACGATCTCGAAATTCTCGTCTCGAAACGTTTTCAATGCCGATTCGAAAACCTGCGACGGCGTCAATTTCTCACAGATCAGCGTCGTCTCGACGAGCGGCTCCCTTTAGTGAAGTCTCGCTGTGCGAACTAGTGCGCAGTTTTACCCCGTCGGAGGATCCTGAATTGCATTCGACAACTACACAGGCGCGTTGCTCAATCGCCGGCGCTATGGGACCTGTGCAACGTCTTGACTTGAGACGGTTTTTTCGGATCGGTTTCGGCGACGGATACCGTGTACGTGGTTCCGTCATCCGCCATGTCGGAATTGAGCTGAATCCATTGTGTGCCCTTGCGCGCGGTCACTCCAGCACTGGTAGCATCCTGCATATCCTCAAATACAATCTGGTAGGCCGCCGCGCGAAGTTTGCCATCTAAATTGCGGGCCGCCTGCTGTGGACTCAACCCGGCAGGGCAGGAGTAAGTGACGGAGTCGATGGATGCGTCCCGCGATTGGGTCTCATCCGCACCCACTTGAAGAGTAATTTTGTCGTGCTCCTTTGCCGTGCACGCGGCGATCACACAACCGGAGATTCTCTTCAAGAGAGCTGGATCCTTGCAGCCTTCGGCATCCTGCGTGTTCGCTGTCACCAGACGCGCCGCGACCACGGACAACAAGCAAGCGGCTGTGGGGAAGGCTCTCATTTCGCCAAGAAAAGACGGTAGTCGTTTCATTTCGGCATATCGCCGCCCGTACTTTAGGACTACGAACCGTAGAATGAGCATCTTAGAATCACTTTCCGTTGAGCGGATCTTTACATTGCCTCCCGGAGTGTGCAGAATGTTCCTTGGTCCCGAGCACGCCGACGACAGGTGCGAGCAACTCCCGGAGAATCATCGCCGCGGGATGCGTGTGCGCGCTCGCCTTCGGCGTAGTATGTGTTTTCTCGCATCGCCTGAATCCTCTGCCGGTCTGGTTGTTTTTCGGCGCATTTGGGCTCGCGGCGATGGCATACGTCGGGTTATTCCTGCTGCTGCCGAAGACGCTTTCACGCACGGACTTCCGGCTCATCGTGGTGGGAGCAATCCTGTTTCGCGCGATCGGTTTCGTGGGTGCTCCGATCTATGAAAATGATTACTTTCGCTACTTGTGGGATGGCCGGACATTCGCGGTCACCGGTAGTCCATATGGAAAAGCCCCGGCAGAATCCTTCGGGGACGACACCCTGGCCGCGCCGTTTCCGGAAATCCTGAGCCAGATTAACTATCCTGATATTCCGACGATTTACGGTCCCGTGACGGAGCTGAGTTTTCTGCTCGCATACTATGTTTCTCCTGGGGCACTCTGGCCCCTGAAACTCTTCTATATCGCAGCGGATCTGGCCACGTTGTGGCTGCTGGCGAATCTAATGCCCTTCTCGCGCAATTTGCTTCTTTATGCGTGGAGTCCGCTGCTGATCAAGGAAGTGGCGTTCACGGCCCATCCCGACGTGCTGGCGGCGGCGTGCATGGTTGCTGCCGCACTCGCGTTGCAGTCCGGACGAAATATCGCCGGCGGGCTAGCGCTGCGCATCGGGCGCTTGTGCGCGTTTGAGTGCGGGCGTCCTGGCGCCTCCATTCCTGAGGAAAAGCAGCAAGACAGTGTGGGTGGTCGCTGTACTTGCCACGAGCGCATTATACGCGCCGTTCCTTTTGCGCGGAGTCGCCGACCGCGGAGGACTGGCCACGTTTTTGAGCGAATGGGAGTTCAACAGTTTCGGATACGGACTGCTTGCCGCAGTCGCCGGAAGTTCCGCGGCAAAAGTGGCTTGCGGAGCGCTGTTTTTATCTTTCTATTCGTGGGCGTGGTGGCGGCGTCCGGATCTGCTGCGCCCGGACATTGTGCTGGGCGTTTTCTTCTTGCTGGCGCCCGTCGTGAATCCCTGGTACCTGATTTTGCTGGTGCCTTTTGTGGCGCTGCGGCCTTCCGCCTCAGGTATAGCAGCCACGCTGAGTGTGCTGCTTAGCTACGCAACTGGCTTGAATCTCGGCCATTCCGGTGGGACGTTCGACCATCCGGGTTGGGTGCGTCCCCTTGAGATCGCACCCGTATTGTTAGGATTGGCTTACGACTTATCGCGTAAAGCTCTTTACGGCCCTTTCCGGGTAGAGTAAAGCCGACGGAAAACGCAAATACCTGCTTTTTTCCCACATTCCGGCCATGCAAAATGGTGCTCGAGCTGAAGCCCAGCGTGAGACCGGACTTGGGACTATAGATGACGCCCGAATCAATCGCCCCGTAGATCTTCTTCGTCTGCCGGAAACAGATCCGCTGTGAAGTAGGGCGGATTGAATTTCGGCGCCGTACCGGAGATATCGACACCATTAATGGACCGGGACGTCTGGTAATCCGTGGTGAAGGTGAGTCCCTTGATGAAGTACCCGCCTCCAGCATTACCGAAAAAGTCCTGCGGCACCGAATTGCCTCGAACCCGATAACCAGTCTCGGAGAACGTGAAGAAGTTATGCGGAAGCGCGTATCCGAGGATTGCCGATCCCAGCCCACCAGAGGCTTTCTCACCTGGCGAGAAATTTGAAATCTTGGTCAAATCGTAAGTGCCCGCCATAATTGCCGCGCCGCGCAACGTAACCACGAATCGCTCGCCCGTGTAGGCTCGCCACCGGAGACCTATCGTGCTGTCGCTTAGACCGCCCAGCGTATTGCCCCGGAAGAACGTCTTAGTGTGTCCAGTCTCAACGTCGAGGGTAAGATCGCGCCGCAAGCCATACTCGATCTTCGTTGTGAACGTGAACTGATCGTATGGCGCCGGCAGCGTCCCCTGATTGGAGCCGGGATAGTAATGAGTGAACGAGTCGTTGGAGTACGTCTCTATAATGGTCAGCGTGCCTTTCGACGGTAGCCATGGGGACTCGCCCCACGCACTCACGGCGGTAGCAACCGAGACGAGCGTTGCGAAACCAATCCTTTGAAAGAATGTCATAACCGATATCGCTTGGTGAGGTAGTACACCAAGGCCTCCGTATCCCGTTGTTCGATCGACCCATTCACTCGATCGGGGTTGTGCACGCAATCCAGCACGCGGCGTTGAAGATCGCTATGCGCCGCCTGAAGTCTCTTACGATCCAGAGGGAGCTTCTTCAGGTGGCAGCTAGCGCAATTTGTTCCGGTTCCCAGTTTCAATTCGCCCACAAAGAGCGACCGGCCCTTTTCGTAGCGATCATCGCGCTTACCCGCCACGCGCACCGGAGAGTATGGACCTGATCCGATGAGAGGCACAGCAAGCATCGCCAGTACAACAAACGCAAACGCTGTCTTCATAAGTTTTTTCTCGATTTCAAAATGTGCCTCCGACGCCCGCACGCTGAAACATTTTCAGATCGCTATGTGTCATCAGTCGGCAACGCTACTCCAAAGCTTTACCTCCTTTCTGGGAAAACACCGGCGGCCTTAGAAAAAAAGTACTGCGTGGGTGCGCGTACTACTCCGAATCGTTCAGGTCATTCCAGGTGTTCCACCCTACGCCTAAGCTAAAGCGGCTTTTTTTCACAAGTTACGAGCAAGGTCCGTTTACCGTGGGCCGTGCCGCATTGTGCCGCGATGCGAGTGATTTCGTCGGCGTTATAGGGGAAATCTGCAAATTTTGAGGAGAAAAAAGAGAGCCTAGATCGGACGTATCGAGAAATTCTCCGGGATCGCTTTGCCGCCTCCAAAGTTTAAAGTGAACTGAATGGTAGTCCTGTCGCTCCTCTGAGCGGCGCGCGCAAACGTCGCGGCGAAGCGCGCAAACGTCGATGGGAATCGACAATGAGCTGTTCCCCACAGAACCGCGCCATCCCCCTGAACACTAAAGACTCAGCGGACGTAAACTTTCTGCCGCTCCCAACCGATTACAGTCTGAATGCCCCTGGTTGCGACCACTTTCGAGTTGCAGGAAGCTCGCGTCTCACCAGCTTGCCTTGGGATTCGACCGGCACTGATCATCCCGGCACTCAATGAGGAACCGGTGATCGGGCGCCTGCTCGCAAGTGTGCCGGATGGACTCTTCGATCAGATTATCGTGGCGGACAACGGATCAACGGACCGCACCGCGGAAATCGGGCGGTCCTTTGGAGCGACTGTTGTGAGTGTTGCCAAGCCAGGGTACGGAGGCGCATGCCTCAGCGCGATGGAAGCCTTGCATCCGGAAATCGACGTAGCGGTTTTTATTCAAGCAGACGGCTCGGAGGATCCCGCGGAAGCAATCGCGCTACTCCAGCCGATCGCCAATGGAACGGCCGACCTGGTCATCGGATCGAGGACGCTCGGCAGTGTTGACGCAGGCGCCCTACTGCCCCATCAGCAGTTCGGCAACGCGCTAGCCACGTGGATGATCCGGATTCTTTTCGCTCATTCCTATTCTGATCTCGGACCGTTTCGCGCCATTCGGCGCAGCGCGCTTATCGAGCTTGGCATGCGCGAACGCCACTATGGATGGACCGTGGAGATGCAGGTGAAAGCGCTCCGTAAGAAACTGCGGGTCCTGGAAGTGCCCATCAGCTATAAGCGGCGAGTTGCGGGAGTCAACAAAATATCCGGAAACCTGGTAAATAGCGCGAAGGCCGGCATCACGATTCTATCTACCGTCTTCCGAAACGCGGTTTAACGATCTACGCTCTTGGTTCAGATGTGCCCGTGGTTGAGATATGTTAGAAAGGCTAACGATGCAAAAACATTCAACAGTGGTTTTGTTTTTTGTTCTGGCGGCTGCGTCCCGCGGCGCGGACCTGGATCATTCGGCTTGGGACGCGTTGTTGAAGACCTTCGTGACGCCCGAATCGCGCGTTGATTATCAGGATCTGAAGACACGCGGGCTGCAAAGTTTAGATTCCTACGTTGCGGGAACTCGCCGCTCCCTGGCCGGAGGAGATGGAGCCGGAAGAAGTCAAAGCCGCCCTCATCAACGCTTACAATGCGCTGACGGTCCGATGGATTCTTTCGAACTACCCCGTCGACAGCATCTGGAGAACCAACGATCCATTCCGAGTGGCGCGCCACACCCTGGATGGCGCACCGACGTCCCTCGATCAGATTGAAGGCCGCCTGCGAGAGATGGGCGATCCGCGCATTCATTCAGCGCTGGTGTGCGCCTCACGCAGTTGCCCGCACCTGCGGCGCGAAGCGTATGTCGCCTCGCAGTTGGATGAGCAGCTCGACGACAATTTTCGAATCTGGCTGGCCGACAACGCGCTCAACCGTTTTGATTCACGAAGCCAGACGGCGGTCGTAAGTCCGATTTTCAAGTGGTACGCCGCGGATTTCGATCACGCTGGGGGCGTCGGAGAGTTCTTTACCCGCTTCGCTCCCCCGAGCGAAAATGCCTTCCTGAAGAATGCAGACGCGAAAATCGATTACGCGACCTATGACTGGGGCCTCAATGGTACTTCGCTTGGGGGCCATTATTCGCAGGTAAATTTCTACACGGATTGGGCCCGAAACGGATATCTGTGGGCGGAAATCAAAGATTGGTTTCTCGGCCTGGGCGCGAAGTACGGAGTAAACCCGATGATCTTCGGGACCATCTACGTCGGCGCGATTCCGTTCTTTACGGCTTCGCTTGCCTGGCTGATCCGCAATCTACGGCTGGGCCGGTCCCCAGTTTTCCCCGCGCTTGCGACCGGCTTCTGTCTCATCTCCTCTTATCTTTATCTGATGCTGGTGGGCCATAACATCCCACTGTGGGTATACCTCTTCGTTGCCTGTATGCTGTTCTACGGGGTGTACTCCACATTGCGAACCGTCAAAGTCAAGGTTCGCCAAACGGCCTAGTGGGCTGTTCGTGAAGAATCTTTATCGTGCGGGAATCGGGCATTAGAAATACGTTCATCGAAATGGCTTTGCTGATTTTCCGGACAGCCGAGAACCGTGCGGGGAAATCGGCAACTGAGGTTCAATTCGGTCACCGACGCGTTGATGCAGGTAACGGAGTTCCGTATCAAGGAGAAGTTGGATGGCGGATCGTCGAATCGACCACAACCCTAACGGGAGTGTAGCGGTTGGGCGCCATCACCAGGTGAGAGCAGCTACTCCTGTTGACAAAGCGATATTTGTGCTCACGACAGTTGTAGGGTTTCTAGTCGTTTCACCTTTGAAACTTGGCTGGTTGGCCGTGAGTTTTCAGTTAGCGCTACCGTGGCTTGTGACTTGCATCGTAGGGCGGTTCCCGAGGCGGTTCTCGCTTGAACTCATACGGTTGCGGGGGTTCAACGCGAATGCTCCAAGTTCGCTGGCCGCTTTTTATTTTTTTGATTTTTTGGTGCTGTATCGGTTCACCTACGAAGACGAAATAGGGTGGGCTCGAGTGGCGTGGCTTTCGAGCGCTGTTGGACTGGCGTTGTTCTTAGCTTCAATCGGGGCCGATGCAACGATGCGCACTGAACGCAACTGGCTTGCGATGGCCGTATTAAGTGTCCTCGCCCTATACCACGGTTATGTCACAGTGCGGGCATTGAACGTCTTACTCGACCACTCTCCGGCTTCTGTCGAGCGATCGATGGTGATAAGTAAGTCTAGTCCGCGCAGTAGCGTTCTTAACTTAAACCTAACTCTTAAACCGTGGGGACCTGTGAACGACATTAGGACAGTGCCAATCTCGAAGGGAGTTTACCGTGCAGCTAAGCCTGGCGAACCAGTGTGCCTGGTTTTGTATCAGGGTGCTCTGGGAATCCCTTGGTACACAGCGCAGGTGTGTCCATGGAACGGGGCTCCAGTTCGGTTTGGCGCCTTGCAATAACCCGCCCCTCCCCCTTGCGATTGTGTCACTACTTTAAGAGTGCGGCGGTCAGCGGTCCGTGATGTCACAGCTCATGTACGGTCCGATGCGGATCAGCCAGAATCGTGCGCGGACGGTTAGCTATTACGAATATGGCGCGGCGGTCGGTCGCGAGTGGCGCTTCAGAGAGAAGAATTGAGTCAACGCCATGATTGCATAGTGTTGACTCAGAAACTAGAAGTAACTCACGGACGCGCCACTAATCAGAACGAGAGCTTTGCGCCGAGTTGCACCAGGCGCGGCGGAGCCGTCGCGACGAACAGCCCCGGCGTGGTCGACTGGTCCGTCACCGGCCCCTGGTAGTTTACGTTGTTCAAGCTATTCATGGCTTCGAAGCGTAATTGCAGCTTCATCGCTTCCTGGATCTTGAACATGCGGGCCAGGGAAAGATCCGCGCTGCGGTATCCATCGCCGCGAATAATGTTCCGGCCGCTGTTTCCGAATGTGCCCAGCGCCGGCAGGGCGAATGCAGCGGGGTTGTAGGCATCTCCCGCCGGCACATTACGCAGAGGGTCGCCCACAACGTTCAGCCGGTTGAACGTATCGTTCCTATATGGATCGAACTGGCTCGTAAAAGGCGTGAAGGGCTGGCCGGATTGGATCGTGACGATGCCGTTCACCTGCCAGCCGCCCAGTATGGCCTGCCATCTGCGCCCAGGAATCGGATAGTTGAATGCAGCGGTGAACCGATGCGGCACGTCGAAGCTCGACAAGGCCTTTTCCCGATTCGGATTCAAGCTATCGAGCACATGCTCGGAAGAATCGCCGGAGGCAAAGTCGGTGGCCGTGTCGATTGACTTTGACCAGGTGTAGGCCGCAAGCAGGTTCAGACCGGAGCTGAATCGGCGCTCCAGCTTGGTTTGCAGGCTGTGATACGTCGACACGGCTGCGTCCGCAAAGAGCGAGATCGAGCCGAATCCCGGATACGGCCGCAGCGTATTGAGAAGAGCCGTGGTGTCGGCGCCAGAAGCGACGGCTGAGGCGATGCCGGAACGCTGAGCCGAGTTCAGCGTGTCGATCGGAACCTGGTTGATATCGTAGTCAAACGGCAGGTGCACGCCGTGCGAGCCGCGATAGCCGGCCTCGACCAGCCAGTTTGCCCAAAGTTGGTGTTGGACGTCGAACGAAAACTGCATCGCGTAGGGAGTCCGTAGATCGAGGGGGATCGCCGCGAGCGACGTGGACGGCTGTGCGCTGGCCCGCAGATCCAGTAAAGCTGTCGAGGGCGAGGAATTGTGAGAAAACGGCGTTGGCGACGTCGTCACGGCTGCCGCCGAAAACGGTGCGTTGTTTTCGATCTGCTGCACCGTGCTCGCCTGGAGCAGGGTTTCGTACATGATGCCGAAACCTCCGCGTATTACCGTGCGGCCGTGACCAGTCAGGTCGTAGGCGAAACCGAGCCGCGGCGCGAGATTCTTGTGGTCGGGACGATATAATCCTTCCCAGCCGGGAGAATTTGGTGTGACGATGCCCTGGCCAGGCACGAAATTCGATAGCTTGTCGTTTACTTCGGTCCAGGGCGGGTTGTACTCGTAGCGCAAGCCGTAATCGAGCGTCAGACGCCGCGTTGCGCGCCAGGAGTCCTGTACGAACAGGCCCCAGCCCCACTGCCGATAGCCGCGGCCGAACTGACCTACCGTGATCGTGGCTTCGACGGGCAGACCCAATAGGAGATCGGCCAGGACACTCGCTTCGGCGTTGGCGGCGGTCTGGGGTATCAAGCCATTTTTAGAACCATCGAAGTACAGTGTCCCGCGCTCATCGTCGGCGCCGCGCGTGTTGAAGTGATACCGCGAGCCCTCGAACCCAAGTTTCAGGCTGTGCGATCCGCGGAGAACGCTCACCGTATCCGATGCGAATACCGTCAACTCGTCCTGGTCGCGGTTGTACCAGGACAGTCCGCCGAGTCCAGCCAGACCGCCTTGCGCGAATGAAATCGTCGGGATGCCATTCCCATCCGATCCATTCGGCAGTCCGAACGTCGCTGCATTGCGAGGATCGCCGTTAGCCAGAATGTTGCCGTAGCGGCTGACTCCCAACCGGGCTTCATTCACCAATTCCGGTCCGAATGAGTGCATGTAGCCGACCGTCCCGTTCGTGGTTCTCTCCGGGTTCGGGAGCGAGAAACCGGGGATATAGGGACCGCCAAAACGATCGATGATATAGGTCTGATCGTTGAGATTCCAGGATGTGCGCAGAGTGACGATATCGCGATCGGTAAGGTGGTGGTCGGTGCGAACGTGGTACTGGTAATCGTTCAGACCGATCGCAAGCGAGGCCGTATAGTTTCCGAATAAGGATGCCGAGTTCGGCTGCGGATAAAGCTGCATTAGTTTCGCGCTGACGGGTGCGATGCGAGCCGATAAATCGAGGATGCGCGCGTTGCCGGACGCATCGGTGTAGGGGATCAATCCCGCGCGCTCATCAGCCGTCGGCACATCCGAGGTATGAGTCTCGGAGCCCTCCAGGTTGCGGAGGAGTTCCGTGTTGACAAAAAAGAAATGCTTCTGCTTCCAGATCGGGCCGCCTAAACTGCCGCCGAACTGGTTATGCCGGACGATGCCGCGCGGCAGGCCGGCTCGGTTACTGAGAGTATCGTTCGCGTTCAACGCATCGTTGCGAAAGAATTCATACGCGGACCCATGAAAATTAGTCGCGCCTGCCCGAGTGATGATTTGTATTTGTCCTCCCATCGTGCGGCCGAATTCGGCTGGCGGGACAGCCGAGGTTACCGAAAACTCCTGGACGGCTTCATTGGACGGCTCAAAATTGATCACGCTGTACTGACGGAGATTCATGGGCATCCCGTCGAACAGGAAGTCGTTCGAGCGGCTTCGCGCCCCGCTCACGGAAAACGCGCCTTCCGTGTTCTCGCGGGCTTTCCCGTAGCGGTTCGCCGACGACGACAGATTCCACCCGGCATCGACTCCAGGCACGATCAGCACAAGATTCTGAAGCTGGCGTCCATCGCTGGGCAGGTCCTGGATCGATTTTTCATTCACGACAGTGGTTACCCTGCTGCTGTCGGTTTCGACCAATGGCGCGCTTTCATCAACGATAACCGTCTCCCGCGCCTCGCCGGTGGGAAGCGTGAGATCGATGCGAACGTCATCTCCCAGTCGCAAATTGATATGAGATTGCTTTACTGAAGTGAATCCAGGATGCGACGCAAGAACCTCGTAGGCGCCGGCCTGGAGCCCGAGCAATTGGTACGCGCCGGACTGATTCGTCGAAGTGCTGCGTTGAACACCGGTATCGACACTGCGGATCGTGACCGTTACTCCGGCCATCACCCCGCCGCTGCTGTCGGTTAGTAAGCCGATCACGGTCGCCGTAGGCGGTTGAGCGGGCAAACAGGAAATTGCGAAAAGGAACAGCCAAAGCCGATACATGTTGTCCATGGAATGTTCTCCGTTTTTCTGTCCAATCGGCCTTATCAGGGGATCACTTTAGGACCTAGGTACTATCGACCGTCGTATTTCCTGAGTGTTCCGTGGCGAATTGCTAAGAGCGCCCAGGAAGTTTCTGAATAACTTCCATGTGTTATTGCCACCAGCCGCTTTGGTTGCCAGGATTAAGACTCGAGATTCATTTTGCGCACAGGGAACGACGGAGATGTAGCCGGTCGGTTCGCCGATCAGCGAGAGCGATCACCGCAAGAGGCTCGCGTTCGTCCAGAGCATAGTCGAGTAAGTATGTCCTGAGTCCATGTCGCCACATGCTTCCGCGCAGTAGGCGCGCGAAAGAAATGGAATTGTAATGATCACCGGCACGCCTCTCTATGCCCTGGCGGATTTGCCGCGGCCCGGCGACGCTGCCCTGACGCGCTCGAGTTAATTCCACAGTCCCGAGCAGGAGTACGTCATGCGAATGATCTTAAGGCCCCCTTCCAAGACAATGACGGCTCGATCAGTTGGTTGCTCTTAGGGCCTAAGCTGGCAAGATGGCACGGTTCATACACATTGAACCAACGCCGTAATTAGAACCGCAGCTTGGACGCGCCTGATCGTTGAGAATCTCGCCATCCCGCGCCGGGGGAGCTAACGAGCCCGCTGGTCGCCCTTTTCTGTCCGGACAAAATGGCGGTATGCACCCACGCTAAAGAAGTTGACGAACACCGCTACCACATTCCACACGATCACCGGCCGGGAACCAATAAGTAAGCCGTAATAGACCCAAAGAATCTGAAAGATGCCCATGATCGCGGCCATCCTTGGGTTCATGCCCTTGCTTGATCGACGACGAAGCATCGCGAGCAGGTCCGGCAAACCCGCAAAAGTGGTTCCGAATCCCGCCACCAGGCCAAAAACTTCGGACCGTTGAAATTCAGGAACGAGCAGACTCGACGTGTCACGCGGAACCAGATCCTGGCAACCGCAGAGCGTGAGCAGGCTCAGGAAGACGACCAAGTGAGCAAGCTTGCGAAATCTGCACATGGTCCCTCCTGCGCTTAGGATGCCGCATTCGTCCGAGGGGTTCTATTTAGGCGATCCCAACAAAATTCCATGGACATGGATCTTCCACAAGACTTGGCATCATTTGTGCGCTACCGCCCATGCGCAACACCAGACCGGTCGCAGACCCACCCTGACAGGCCTGGCGGCCCGCGCCACGACGTCTTAGTCCGGTTTCCTGGCGCCGACGATGGCTTGGTGGCCGCCGGCAATCTCGAAATAGCGGACATCGCGAAATGACGCGCCCAACCTCTTGACGATGTATTCTCGCGAGTGCCACGTGGTTTGATACCAGTCCGGCACCAAACCGCTCAATTTTTGAGAACGCACGTGCAGGAATCCGCGAGTCTGAAGCTCGCACTTTTGTCCCTCATCCAAGATTTCGCTTGCCGCGGCGGCGTGAATGGAGAGCAGCAGCAGACCTCCCGGGTTCAAGATTCTGCTCATTTCCACCAGCCAGAGGTCCTGCATGACTTCGTCCAAGTGGGTAAACACGGAAAAGCAGTAGACTACACCGAAATGTTCCGCCGGATAAGGCAGCGGCGGTTCAGGTTCATTTGACTGGAAGCGGCCGCCTCGGAAGTTCTTTTTGCACCATTCGATTGCGTCTACGTCTATATCGGCGCCATGGAACTCGACGCCAGAAAAATCGGGCGCATCATCAAGGAACCAACGGATGGTCCGGCCACAGCCGCAACCGAAGTCCAGCACCCGGCCGGTATGCGCAAGATCGACGCCCATCTCACTGGCGAATTGCCGCAAGAGACTTGCGCAGCCTTCGCCGATTCGCAGGAACGGCTCGACGGGAATGAGTTCGCTTACCCGATATCGCAGCATTGCAGGCGGCACGGGGACACCGGTCCGCGCCTCTTCGGAGCGATCCGCCCACCAGATCCGAACCCGCAACTGGACACGAAATATCCTGTAATAAACCGCTTTGGCGATGCCTCGCAAGCTTGACATGAAGCTCATGAGATGCCGCTATCGTACCGGTTCGATCTTGCCAGTCGCGTCATTCCAGGTGAAGTTCGCCGCGGGATCCTCGCGAAGCTGGACGCGGCCTAGCGGAACGCGGCCATTCATCTCCAGGCACTCGGCGAATCCGCTGTGCAGGAACACGACGCCGTTCTTCTTGGACGGCACGCCGCTAATCACGATCGGATCTTCCGTGGCGTTCACGGTTTGTGCAAAAGTCTCGCAAACTCTTTGCGCCGCCGCTGGAATCGCGATCCATTCGGCAAGATTGTGGCGCAGCAGCAACACGTTTAGCGACACCATCCACGCAATCGCCGACGCACGCCACCAGACGCTGGGAATCGCACTGAGGAGAATTCCCCACATCACCGCCCATCCCACGGATAGCAAGTAGACGATCCGAGCGCCGCTCAAATCGGTATCGATCAAGAGCAAGTGTTGAACCGGCAGCGCGGCGGCGAGCGTCAGCGCGACACTCCCGACGAATGCGCGCCGAGGCAAACGCCCCCACCAAGCGCACGCGGCGAGCACCACCGGAGTCACGACCAGGAACAACGTAAGCACCTTACCTGGCGCAACCGACCAGTTCATCGGGAAAAACAGGATCGTCCAATCGCGCACGAGGATCGCGTTGAGCGTATGAAGCGGATGGAAATGATTGAGGTCTGACGCGGTACCCGAACTCCGGTACCCGCCGATACCGCCGAGCGCCCACCATCGATAGACGAACAGCGCGGCCGCAAGCGCGGCGATAGACCCGCCTCCTATCCACAGCCGGCGCCGGTCTTCCGCGGGCCGAAAAAACCAGATACACGCGGCCATCAGAGGCAGACAGAAGGCCGATTCTTTCGTGCACATCGCGCAGGCCGCGGCCACCAGTGTCGCAAGCATCCATGCAGCGCGGCCCGATGAGACGAATCGGCCAAGAAGCACCAAACACGCTAGCACCAACGCCGTCGTCATCGGGTCGAACCGCGCATCGATCCACGACACCGCCTCAGCCGACGAAGCATTCAGCGCAAACAGAAACACAGCCACCAGGCTGCCCGTCCGGCTCAAGCGGAGCTGACGGCAAAACGCGTACAAGAGAAAAGACGCGGCGCCATGAAGAGCCAGACTCGAAAAATGCCAGACGCTCGGATGGATCCCCGCTAATTGGAAATTCAGCCAATAGATCAGGAAACCGAGCGGTCGATAGAACAAGCCGGGTTTGTGCGGCTCGGGGCCGAAGGTCGAAAGAACGCTGCGCAGGGTCGAGTTGCGTGCGTCGGTGATGTGCGTATAGTCGTCGTAGAGAAACGGCGCACTGAGAATGTTCCAATACGCGACCCCGATGACTGCGCAGAGCGCCACGGCCACCAGAAAGTAGCGATTCTGCTTCTCATCGGGATCCCTCAAATTCCCCGGGCGCGAACGCACGAACACCAGAATCAGAAACGCAAGCGCGGTGAAGCTTTCGGTATTGATCAGCGCATGCCCTGATGCGCCTCCGCGGGTAAAGGTAACGGCGAACGCAGCACCGGCGACCAGCAGAATCGCCACGAATACAAGTTGCCAGGAAGACCCCCGTTCGAAATTCATTCGATGTCGAACGGCTGCTTGGTCTCCCAGGTCGTATTGCCGATCTTGTCGCGCACCGTGACCTTGAGCAGGAAGGATCCCTTGGGCACATTTTGATCCAGCGTCAGGCTGAGCATGCCGGGCACGTAACGCTGCGGTAGAACGATTGATTCGAATCCGCGGCGGCCGCGGGTTGCTCGAACAGAGTCTCACCGGTGGCGCGCAGGACCGCTAAACCATAGTCGACCGAAAACCGATTGCCGTCGTCGAACTTGTACCCGGTGATGTCGAATCGCGCCCACAGAGTCTCGCCCGGATGATAGATAGCGCGGGTCATGCCTCGGCGATCGTCTTCGGCGCGGAGAAAGAGAAAGTTGCGGGCGAGCAAAGTATCGCTAGGCTCAACCGCGTGGCCTCGAACTGCAAACTTGATCTCGCCCGTGGTTTCCGAAGAGGCGGCTTCGTCGGTAATCTTCACCGTCGACCTTGTATTTGCCGGTGGGCGCAAACGGCGGAATCGATGAAACTCGACAGGAATTTCGGAACCCAGTTCTTGTCCTGCGGAAGCAGCTTATCTTCAATCCGCCCCGACTGATCTTTTTCGATGGGCACGCCGGAAGGATCCAGCATGCGCATCTGCCACGCGAGTTTCACGCTCTGCTCTTCCTCATTCTTGACGATCTCGATATCCGGTGATGCGGCAGCTCAAATTGACGGTCTCGCCGGGAACGAATTCATAATTGGCGCTCGAGCAGCGGTCCATCCTCGAACTGATGCAGCGCCAGCCGCTCGATGGTGAGTTGTTTGGCGGGCGCGTGTTCTCAGAGACCGCGAGGACGATACCGGCAGCAACGAAGCAACCAGGATTCGGCGGGAACGCGGCCCAGCATCGGACCTACTTCACCGGCGGACCGACAGGACCCGGCGTCTCGACGTTCATGTCGGGATCCATGTGGAGGTCGATTTTGACCCAGGCATACTTTTCGGTTGCCGGATCGCCGCCATCGGTCAGCCGAAGCCGATAGGAGCTCAGAGGCACGTCGAACACGATGCGGCCCTGCTGCGTTTGCGCCGGGCCGATAGAGCGAAGAATGCCGAACCAGCTATCGACGCCCTCGCCGTTCTCCAATTCGCGAAACGTATCGCCATTCTGATTCTCCAGCGTCAGCATCGGCACCGAAACTTCCTTGCCGCCGCCGTTCGTGGCCGAAATCGTGATCAGCAGAAAACGCTGCTGCGGGACGCGGATCTTGAACTCGCTGCCTAATTGACTTCGCCACGCCGTTTCGATGACATTGTAGGTGAGTGGGCCGACTTTGATCTTGTCGCCCATTGAGAATTCGGTCTTTTGCATGGGCTCTTTGGCGCCGCAGCCGCCCAGGACAGAGAGAGGCAGCCAGACTGGTGATAAAAATGGTAAAAGATTACGACCCGGTTTGACATGTGGACTAACACACAATCTATCTGGAAATCCGCCCAAAGGCAAATGCGCGCGACGCCTCTGCTGGCTCATGTTGGCCGCGATTGTACGCGGCTTTCCCGACTTTCCTGCCGGCGCAGACTGAACATCCGCTTACCGGCCGAAAGATCGCCGGCGTGATGGGCGTGGGCGGCGCGGACTGGCTGGATCGGCACGAACGCGAATCCGAAGAGCATCCCGATCAGGCGCTCGATGCGTTGAACCTGAAACCGGGCATGGTTGTGGCCGACGTCGGCGCGGGCACCGGGTACATGAGCCTCAAGATGGCGGAACGCGTCGGACCTTCCGGGAAAGTTTACGCCGAAGATGTACAGCCGGAGATGCTGCGCATGCTGCGGCAGAACGCAACCAAAGCCAAGATCACCAACGTCGAGACGGTGCTGGGGAATGAGACCGATCCGAAGCTGCCCGTCGGGCAAATCGATCTGATTCTGCTGGTCGATGTGTATCACGAGTTTTCGCAGCCGCAAAAAATGCTGCAGCGTATGCGCGAGGCGCTGAAGCCGGATGGACGTCTGGTGCTGCTGGAATATCGCAAGGAAGATCCCAATGTTCCCATTCGTCCCGAGCACAAAATGAGCGTCGATGAAGTGAAAATCGAGCTGGGGGCCGAAGGCTTCCGGATGGACCAGGTGATTGAGACGCTGCCGCGGCAACACATTTTGATTCTGAAGAAGGCGCCCTGATCGACGGTGCCTTCGATACATCCGGACGCCTCGGCCAGCGCACTCCGCTTCGAAAACGTCACGAAAAGCATTTGGGGATTATTCCGCGATCGCTGCATGTCGATCTTGATGTGCGCGCCGGGTCGTTCGTCTCCGTGGTCGGGCCCAGCGGCTGCGGCAAATCGACTCTGCTGAATATCGCCGCCGGATTGACGTCGCCAACCGACGGTGTCGTCCAAGTCTTTGGCGAACGCCTGGGGAGCGGCATGTCAATCGCCGTGCCGCGTACATGTTTCAGCAGGATGCCCTGCTGCCGTGGAAAACCGTGACGGAGAATATCGCGCTGGGGCTGATTTTTCGCGGCGTCGGATGCGCGCGAGGCGGAGTTCGCGAGCGCGAGACTGGATCGGGCGCATCGGGCTGGACGGCTTCGCCGATTCTTATCCGGCGCAATTGAGCGGCGGCATGCGCAAGCGCGTCGCGATGGCGCAAAGCTGGATCGCCGATCCGGATATTCTGCTGATGGATGAGCCGTTCAGCGCGCTGGATGTTCACACGCGGCTGCGCATGGAGAGCGAGCTGCTGACACTTGTGGACATCGTCGGCATCAACGTCGCCATCAGATTCATCCAAGACGGTGCTGTTCGTAACGCACGATCTGGAAGAAGCGTTGGCGCTGGGCGACGAAGTGGTGGTGCTTTCGGCGGGTCCCGCGAGCCCACATCGTGAATCGCTACGAAGTGGATCTGCCGCGTCCGCGCGATCTGATCGACATCCGCACCGACCGCGCTTTCATGAGCTGTACAACCGCATCTGGGCCGAACTCAAGCAGGAGGTGCTGACCAGCTATGCCCGCGGTAAATAGAGCATCGAGCAAGTGGATGCTGCTGTGGCAGGCGCTGCTTGGCGTCGCGATTCTGGGTGCGTGGCAGGCGCTTGCGAACGCGGGCAAGCTCGACAAGTTTTTCTTCAGCCGGCCGAGCGATATCGCGGCTCGCATCGTTCAGTGGGTGCGGACCGGCTCGATCTGGCCGCACTTGCTAGTGACGATGGAGGAAGCCGCGCTGGCGTTCGTGATTGGCGCGTCATCGGGTATGGTGCTGGGATTCGGGCTGGCGCGGTCGCGATGGTTCGGGGCGCTGCTCGATCCGTACATTCGCGTGCTGAATGCGTTGCCGCGAGTGGTGCTGGCG
Source organism: Terriglobia bacterium (assembly GCA_963732025.1). Classification (GTDB taxonomy): domain Bacteria; phylum Acidobacteriota; class Terriglobia; order Bryobacterales; family Bryobacteraceae; genus Palsa-187. The sequence continues at coordinate 1,929,038 of CAVSXU010000008.1, read as the reverse complement.
CCGATCTTTCCTGTTGTGGTTCGGACTCGGGATCTGGTCGAAAGTCGCGCTGGGAGTCACGGTCGTATTCTTTATCGTGTTTTTCAATACGCATCAGGGCGTGCGCGATGTGGATCCGGTGGTGGTCAACAATGCGCGCATGCTGGGCGCGTCGGAATGGCAACTGGTGCGCCACGTTCTGATTCCCAGCGCGATGACGTGGGTATTTTCGAGCCTCAATATCAGCGTCGGATTCGCGATGATCGCGGTGGTGGTCGGCGAATATCTTGGCGCGGCGCGCGGCGTCGGTTATCTTGATTTCGCAGGCGGAGGGTACGTTCGATACCACCGGCGTGTTCGCAGGGATGGCGGTGTTGAGCGCGGTGGTGCTGCTGGTGGGCTGGGGCGTCGGACGGTTGGAGCGATGGCTGCTGCGGTGGAAATCGTGAAGCCGTGCGGTGCTGTTGATTGCGGCGTGCCTGCTTGCGGCGTGTGGCGGGCGAAGCTGGCGGAAGCAAAGTGCGCCTGGCGTTGCAGCCGCCGTCGACCAACAACTATCCCAGCCACTTCGCGCAATGGCTCGGCTATTTTCACGATGAGGGACTGGATGTTGAGATTTCGCAGATCGCGGGCGCGTCGAAAGTACTGGAGGCGATCGTCGGGGGTAGTGCCGATGTCGGCGGCGGTGTGTATGAGCAGGCGATTCAGATGGCGGAGGAGCATCGCGACGTGGTCGCGTTTCGTGTCGCTGCTGCGAGTCGCCGAACTTCGCGTTGGTGGCGCTTCCGGGCGGAGTCAAGTCGGTCGCGGATTTGAAGGGCAAGATCGCGGGCGTATCGTCGGTGGGATCGCCGTCGCAGGTGTATTTGAATCACTTGTTGAAAGCCGCAGGCGTTCCCGTGGACTCCGTCAGCGCGACCACCATCGGCATGGGCGCGACCGCGGCGGCGGCCGTCGAGCATGGCCAAGTGCAGGCGGCGATATTGTTCGGCAGCGCGATCACGGCGCTGCAGGCTCGGCGGCCGGATGCTGTGATTCTTGCCGACACGCGAACGCCGGAGGGCTTGCGGGCGGTGTTCGGTGTCGACGATTACCCCGCATCGTGCTTACTGGCGCGTGAAACGTGGCTGACGTGCGAATCCGGAGGTTGCGCGGAAGATGGCTCGTGCGACGTTGCGGTCGCTGGCGTGGATTCGCGAGCATTCGGCGGAAGAGATACTCGCGCGGCTGCCGAAAGAGAATCAGGTGGGCGATCCGGCGGCGGAAATCGCGGCGATCAAGATGGCGAAGCCGATGTATTCGGTGGATGGTCGAGTTTCGCAGAAGAGTGCGGAGGCGGTACAGCGTGTGCGCGGTACGAAGGTCGATCTATCGAAGACTTTCACGAACGAGTTTCTGAAGTGAGAGTGGGGCAGTCAATTGTGGCTGCCGCCGACTTTCAGTCGGCGCGGAGCCGGCTGCAGGCATAATTGCCTGCCCCACCTACCTCGGATACGGATGCCCTCGTAACGTCGTCAGCGCGCGATAAATCTGCTCCGCCAGAACCACCCGTGCCAGCTCATGCGGCATCGTCATTTTCGACAACGAAATCAGCGCATCCGCACGCGATCGCCACTCTTCCGGCAGCCCATCGGCCCCGCCGAGAATGAATAAAATATCGCGGGTTTCGCCCTCGATCAATCGCGTAAACCCCGCCGAATCCATCGCTCGACCCGCAGGATCCAGCATCACCTTCATCGCCGCAGGATGCTTTTCAAATGGATCGAAACGTCGCGGATGAATCTCCCGCATTTCGCATTTCGCGAATCGAGTCGACCGCTTGATGTACTCCTCGGCCATCGCGTTGGCGTGCGTGTCGCGCGCCTTGCCGACGTAGTAGACGATGAGTTTCATTCGTCGTCGCTGAGGCGGCTCTTTGTACACGCCGCATGCGAGAAGGGACCGCTGATTTCACGCTTCGAAAAAACGGAATGCCGTCGCGATACTCGGCGAACTCTACCGCATCACCGATCGCCACGCGATCCCCATCAATTCGCGCCGTCAGCCTTCCGCCGCCATCCAGCGAAATGATCGTCAACTGATACGGCGCATCCTTGACGAACTGCTCCGGTGCCGCGTGAATCAGAGTCTCCGTGTATACGATTCCCGGTCCTGGACTCACAAGTGCCTCGCTCATGCCGCCCCCAGAATCGTGACCACCGCAGTAGCGCCGGAACCGCCCAAATTCTGCGCCAGCCCCAACGAATGCCGCTCGATCTGGCGCTCGCCCGCTTCGCCGCGCATCTGGATCACCAGGTCGCAGATCTGGCCGACGCCGGTTGCTCCCACCGGATGCCCCTTCGATTTCAGACCGCCGCTAGTGTTGATCGGACGCTCGCCCCGCAGGCACGTGCGGCCTTCCAGAACGTAGCGGCCGCCCTCGCCCTTTTCGCAGAACCCAAGATCCTCGCCCGCGATGATTTCCGCGATCGTGAAACAATCGTGCACTTCGGCGAACTCGATATCCTTCGGACCGACGCCCGCCATCTTGTACGCCTTCTTGCCGGCTTCAATCACCGCGCGAAATGCCGTGATGTCGTCCTTTTCATCCAGCGCGACGTGATCCGACGTCTGCGCGATCCCCAACACCTTCACCGGCTTTGCTGGTGAACTCGTGCAGCGCGTTCCAGCGGCGCGATCAATACCGCCGCCGCGCCGTCGCTGATCAGCGAGCAATCGTAGACGTTCAGCGGATCGGCGATCGGTTTGCCCGCCATCGCCTGCTCCATCGTGATGACTTTTTTCATGTGCGCCAGCGGATTCTTCGCGCCATTCGCATGATTCTTCACTGCGACCGCGGCCAGCGCTTCCCGAGTGGTTCCGTACTGATACATGTGCCGCCGCGCGATCATCGCGAACAAAGCCGGAAACGTCGCGCCCGGCCTTGCCCTCGCCCTTCATGTCGCCCGCCCCGGCCAGGATTTCGGTGACCTTCGGGGTGGTCTGGGTGGTCATCTTTTCGACGCCGCCCACCAGGACCAAATCGTACAAACCGGCCCCAACGGCCGAAACCGCGTGAAAAAATGCCGATCCGCTGGACGCGCAGGCCGCCTCAAACCGGGTGGCCGGGACGCCGTTGATCCCCATCGCGCCTGCGATGTACGGCGCCAAGTGGTTTTGGCCCACAAACGAGGGTCCCGCGAAGTTTCCGAGGTAGAAAGCCTCGATTTGTGAAGGACTTACGTGGGCATCGGCGAGGCATTTCTCGCCCGCCTCGACGGCCAGCGATCGTAAATCGCGGTCCGGAAACGCCCCAAACGCCGTCTTACCGATTCCGATCACAGCGACTGCTCTCATACGTCACGCCTCATATATCATTAGAATAACGCGTGCGGCTGTCAGATTCAGACGATATACCAGTGCACGCTAGGAGATAGGGCGTCGTCATCCTTCTTAGATGGCAAGCGTCCTGTCAGCTCTTGAATTACGCATGAACGAAGCGCAGGGCCCGACCCCTGAATCCGCACGCTACGACGCCGCTCCGCTGTCATCCGAACAGCAGAACGAATTTGTGTCGCAAAACATGCGGCGCATTTTCCTGCTGATTTACCGGATCGTCGGCAACGTACCGGATGCGCAGGATCTGACGCAGGAAGCCTTCATCAAGGCGCTGCAGCGTCAGGATCAACTCAAGGATATGGACAAGGCCGCGCACTGGTTGTCGCGAATCGCCAGCAACACCGCGATCGATTTTCTGCGCCGGGCGGGCCGCGTGAGCTTCTCCGATATCGAAGACATGCCGGAGCCGATGCGCAGTTCGGACGACAGCCCGGAGCAGATTCTGCTTCGATCGGAGCGCCGCGAGTATTTGAACGACGGTCTTTCGGTGCTCACCGATCGGGAGCGCACGGCTCTGTTGCTGCGCGACGTGGAGGGCTTGCCCGCGGAGGAAGTGGCGGCCCGGTTGAATTGTTCGAAGGCGACGGTGCGGTCGCATATCGCGAACGCGCGCGTGAAGTTTCGCAAGTTCGTCGCAAGAGGTAACGCATGAAGTCGCAACACATCGCAGAAACGGATCTGGCGCTCTATGTTTCGGGCGATCTAAGCCTGTTTCGGCGAGTGCCCGTGGGTTTCCATGTCCGCCGCTGCGAACGCTGCCGGGGACTGATCGAAAGATATCGCGCGGATCGCGGCCGCGTGAAGGAAATCGTGGCGGAGATGCCAGAAGGTCTTAACTGGGACCGCCTGTCGCGGGAAATGGGCGCGAATATTCGCGTCGGCTCTGGCGGCGGGCGAATGTGTGGCGCCGTCCCATGCAAAACGGGGCCGCGATCGCATGCCGATTCGTGTGAACTGGCGACCGGCGGCGCTCACCGCTTGCGGGATCGCATTGCTCACCGTCGCGTGGGTATTGAACATGCCTCCCGGAACGACGGCGGAACTGGGGCGCGCTATGAGCGCGGTAATGCACGGCCGCGGCAGCATCGCGAATCCGAATCCCGATGACGGCAATGGACCGATCGTAGTCGCGAACCAGCAGGGAATCGAGCTGCGCGTGAACGATCACTCCATGGGCGGATCGCAGGATGAGCGTCCGGTGGCGGTATCGGTGAGTCTGGTTGGGTCGGCCAGCGAGCGTCACGTGAATGCCGATACCGGGCAGATGACGATTACGAGTGTGTATGTGCAATAAAGCTTCAGTCACGATCGCGTTTTTGGCGGTGACGGCTGCTTTCGCGCAGACGCAGCAGAAGCTGATTCCGAAAATCGATCTGCCGCCAGGCGCTCCCGTGGCGATGCTTGCGGACGATTGGAGCGATTCCAAGGTTTCCCCGCGTGGCGGAGCGTTGATGGTGGACGTGCGGGGCGCGCTCTCCTTCCGCAACAGCAGCCATCACCGCATTCGCGCGATCACGCTAGCCGTGCTCTCGCAGGAAGTGACGCCGGGCGGAAAGGGATCCGTCTCCGTGCCGAGCCTGGACATCGCCCCTGACGATGCCTTTCCGATCAACGTCGACCTGCATCTGATGGGGCCCATTGGCGGCATCGGCGGTCCTCGAGTCAATGTCAGTCTTGACGGTGTTTTGTTCGACGATCTGAGTTTCTACGGTCCCGACATGCTTCACTCCCGCCGTACCATGACGGTGTGGGAGATGGAAGCTCGCCGTGACCGGCAGTATTACAAGAAGCTTCTGGAGACTGCCGGCGGCAAGGGGTTGCAGGACGCAATCATCGACAGCATTTCGCGGCAAGCGTCCGATCCTCCGCCGGGCGGCGTGCAGGTGATGCGCGGACGCGCCACCAATTCCGATCCCGAGCGCGAAGTGGCGTACGCATTCCTCCATTTTCCCGGCGCACCCGTGGATGCAAGCAGCGGAATGGTGCGGATTACGGGAACGGAAGCGCATGCGCCGCGCGTCGCGGTGAAGAATCAATCGGCGCGGCCGATTCGCTATGTCGAAATCGGCTGGATCGTGAAGGATCAGGATGGGCGCGAGTTTCAGGCGATCTCGATGCCGTCCGATGTGAGTCTGGCTCCCAAGCAATCGGGGAACGTCGGCGAAGATATGTCGATGTGGTTCACCAAGCGCACGTCGATTCAGAGCATGACCGGATTTGTTTCGAGCGTCGGGTTCAGCGACGGCTCGTATTGGATTCCGGATCGCAGTGTGTTGAACGATGCCAAGCTGAAGCGCGTAGTTGCACCGTCACCGGAAGAGCAAAGGCTGGCGGAGCTCTATCGGAAGCGCGGCTTGAATGGGCTGATCGAAGAACTCAAGAAGTTTTAGCCACGAATTCACACGAATAAACACGAATCAAACTCAAGATCTTATTTGTGTGTTCATTCGTGTCCATTCGTGGCTAATGTCTTTGTTGAATAACTCCCGCCGCAGTTAGTCCATCCAACGTCTTCTCGTCACACCCCAATAACTCCTCCAGCAGTTCACGAGTATGCTCGCCCAGATGCGGCGCGGGCCGCGAGATCGATCCCGGAGTCGCCGAAAACTTCACTGGCGGACCCGTCACATTGAAGTTGTCCGTTGACGGAAACATCCCGCGCTCCACCGCCTGCGGGTCGCTAACCACTTCATCCAGCGTTTTCACTGGCGCGCACGGGATTCCACATTTGCGAAACTGCTCCATCCAATAGGCGGCCGGCTTGGTTTGGAAGATGCTCGAAATCAGCGGCTCCAGCACGCCGCGATTCTTTACCCGTAGCCCGTTGGTGGCGTAATCGGGATGCTCCGCTAAATCCGCGCGTCCGATCGACCCGCAGAAATCAACCCATAGTTTGTTGCTGGCGACAGCGATGACGATCTCGCGATCGGCAGTTGGAAAGCCGCGATACGGCACGATGGTCAGGAAGGCGGTTCCCATCGCTTGCGGAACCACTCCGGAGCCGAAGTAATTTCCGAAGTTCGACGCCATGGCCGAGATCATCGAGTCCAGCATCGACACGTCGACGAATTGCCCCTCTCCCGTCTTGTTGCGCGAATTCACGGCCATCAGAATTCCGATCAGCGCGAACATGCCCGACGTAATATCGGCGACCGAATGCCCACAGCGCACCCGTTCGCCACCCTCCGCGCCCGTGACGCTGATCAGTCCGCTGGCCGCCTGCAGGATCAAATCCATCGCAGGATCGTCGCGCGAAGGGCCGCTCTGTCCGTAGCCCGATATCGAACAATAGATCAACTTCGGATTCCGTGCGCGAGCGATCGCATAACCCAGCCCCAGTCGATCCATCGTGCCCGGCCGCATGTTCTCGATCAGGATGTCGGCCTTGGCCACCATATCCAGACACAGCGCGATGCCTTCGGGCTTCTTCATGTCGATCGACAGGCTGCGCTTGCCGGTGTTGATGCCGAGAAAATACGACGCTTCGCCGTTGGTGTACGGCGGACCCCAGGTGCGTCCCAGTTCGCCTTCGAGCGATTCAATCTTGAAAACGTCGGCGCCGTACTGCGCCATCAGCATCGTGCAGTAGGGGCCAGCCAGAGCGTGAGAAAAATCGAGGACACGAAGGCCCTCTAAAGGAGCAGGCATGAATTTTTCAGAATAACAGGTGTGCGCGCTTCCTAATGAGTCTGTGTGAAAACAGGGACAGGCTACCCCGTCCCCTTGTGACCCGAATCCACGAATGAATAATATATCGGAGTGGACAGGGCGGCCTGTCCCTGTTTTCACACAGACTCGTTAGGAAGCGCGCGCTGCGTCCAAACCACACCCAACATCGCGAAAAAGAAAGCCGCGAGCGCCGGACGCTGCTGCATTGGATAATCCACCAGGCAATGCGCGAACACTGCGAGCAGGCCGATACCCCACAGCGATCGAAGCGCAGGACGCACGCTGATCACGACAATCGCCAACATGATCAGGAAAAAGGGAACACCGCCTTCGGCCGCCCATTGCACCCAATCGTTGTGCGCCTGATTCACGAACGATCCGTCGTCGAAGTGCGCGTACGCCGGATACGCGGTCGACCACGTCCCGAGTCCGAACCCCATCCACGGCCGGTCTCGAACCATCTCAATCGACGATCGCACTAACTCCGCGCGTAGCGAGTACGGGTTCGGTTCCTGCAATCGATTCCAGATCGTTCCCCACCCGACCACGGCCGTCGTCAGCACGATCGCCGCGACGCTTCCGGCCAAGCCGCGCGCCAGCGTGCGTGCCGAGATCAGTTTGCTCGCGAACACCAGCAATGGCGTCACGACAATTTCCGTCAGGCACAGAACCGACCCCGCGCGCGATCCCCCAGCCACCACCGATGCGAACAGCACCGCCGAGATCGCCGTGTACACCCACGCCCGCCGCCGGTCGAGCAGTGCCCGTACGATCGCGAGAGGTAGCACCGCTTCGATAAACGCGGCGTATTGATTGCGATACACGAACGGCCCCAGTGTCGGATGCCCCGTCGCCAGGTCGAACTTCCAGAACACAATGCCGGGTGGGGAAGCGAGCCCGGTGAAGGTTGCCACGATGCTCAGTGCGAACGCGAAGATAAGGATCGCGCGCAGGAAGCGCTCGCGGCGTTCGATGGACCCGCAAAAACAAGTCGCGAGCGAGAATGCGGCGAGGTTGACGATCCATCCCAGCACCGCTTCCCACGTCTTCAGTTCGTACACGGACCGATGCGCCAGGATTTGAACAACGCCCCAGGCTGCGGCCGCTGCCAGCAACAAACCGACGGCTGGGAATCCCATCGGCTGCCTGCGAATGATGCTTCGCACGATTTTGACGCCGGCCAAAGCGAGTAGCGGAACCTCGAACAAACTCAGCGCCCAGCGAGCGGGCACCCACATCGCGAGGATTCCGAAAAAAAGTATCGCTGTGAGGATCAGGAAACGATTGTACCCTTATGGCGATGTGGCACACGCACTCGAATTTCGCCCTGCAGCCGGCTCTCAAGCCGGCCAGAACGGCTCACTTCTTACGAGCCGTCTTCTTCTTGGCTATGGGCTTCTCCTCGGCTGGCGCCTCGACAACACCTTCGACCACAGGAGCGCCTTCAGCGGCCGCCGCGACGCCTTCCGCCAACTCATCCGGAATTTCGACACCAGGGACGCTAGCACCGCTGAGCACCGCGTTATACAATTCCTTCTGCCGGGCTAATTCCTTTTTCGATGGCGGGGCTTGTTCATTTCGATAATCGTGATCGCTATAGCAAGTCCGGCAGCGCACCTTTGCCGCCGCTGAATTCAGCAGGGAAACAATGGAGTGGTTTGTGAGCCTGCGGCATTTGACACAAAAATCGTCAATTACATCGCCTAATCGCTGGTCCGCCATACACTGGCTCCGAGTATATAACATCCGCGCATATGCTTTGCTGCTCCTGGCCGCGCTTTGCCCTGGGGCCTGTTCCCGAAAACCCCCTGCGCCGAAGGTCGAACCAACCGCAGCGATCCCAGCTCCGTCGCCTTTGCCCCGAATTACAATGTTTTACGCTTCTCCCGAACACCCGCCCGCCGACGAAAAGACTCTGCTGTGTTACGGAGTTGAGAACGCGGACGAAGTTCGCCTGGAACCGGCCGTCGATCGAGTCTGGCCTTCGCCAACCCGTTGTCTCGAGCGCCCGCCCGACCCGTGACCTACACGCTGACCGCCTCGCGCGGAAACGAGAAGGTCTCGCAATCCGTGAAAGTCACGCCCGTTCCGCCTAAAGTGAAGCTGATCGAGGTCTCGATCAACAAACTGGAAATCGCGCCGGGTGAGCTCGTCACAGTTTGTTACAAGGCGAAGGACGCTGCTGCGTGACCGTCAAACCAGGTGTCTGGATCGGGCCACATAGTCCCGACAGCGGGTGCGTTCGGGACAATCCGCTACACTCGACGACCTACGTCGTAACCACGACGGGCGCCGCCGGCGATACCGATTCGGAACGGGTTACCGCTCGGGTCAAACACTAGCGGTCGTTGCAAGCGCCACTCGTGTCCCGCTGGGGCCATTGCTCGCGCTTGCCTGCGGTATTCCCCTTAGCCCTTCGGCTTAGTCATTTACGTCGACCTGTGGAAATTACATAAGTCTTACAAAGCATTGGCCCAATCCCTGTTAAGTTGGAGCTGCAACCTGCCGTACTCATATTTGGAGATAAAGTGCCCACCGAAATTTTACGTCTACCTACCCGCCGCCTTTTGAACTGGCCGATCTCGATCTTCATGCTCGCGATCCACATTGGCGCGATCGCTGCCTTATTCATGTTTAGCTGGAAGAACGTCGCGGTCGCGTTTGTGCTGTATTGGATCGCGACCGGTTGGGGAATCAGCTTGGGCTATCACCGGCTGCATACCCATCGCTCCTATGTGGTGCCTCGACCTCTGGAATACTTTTTCGCCGTTTGCGGAACGCTGACGTTCGAAGGCGGGCCGATTTCCTGGGTCGCGACTCATCGCGTCCATCATCAGAATTCGGATCACGACGGCGATCCGCATTCGCCTCGCGACGGCAAGTGGTGGTCTCACATCGGCTGGCTGATCCTGGGCGAGAGCATGCACAGCAACACGCGCGTGATGTCGAAGTACGCGCCGGATCTGGCGCGCCATCGCTTCTACGTTTGGCTGAATAACTACCATTGGCTGCCTAGCGTGCCGCTGATCGCGATCTTATGGCTTGTCGGCGGACTGCCTATGGTGTTGTGGGGCTTCTGCTTCCGTGTTGTGTTCGGGCTGCATGCAACCTGGCTGGTGAATTCGGCGACGCACCTGTGGGGCGGACGCCGCTTCGAGACGCGCGACGATTCGCGCAATAACTGGTGGGTCGCGCTGATCACCTTCGGCGAAGGCTGGCACAACAATCATCATGCGCATCCGACGTCGGCACGCCACGGTCTCGCCTGGTACGAATTCGATCCGTCGTGGATCACGCTGAAGGCCCTGCGCTACTTCGGGATCGCCAAAGCCGTACGCGTGGCGAAGGTCAATACCTCGCTGGCCGAGCGCGAAGCGGCCTAGGGCTGGGGGAAATAGCTGAGAATCCCAGCGACAACCTGCGCCACCGGATTGCTCAAATAAACATGCGTCGCTCCATTGACCGAATCGAACGTCTCTAGCGACGATTCGAGCGAGCACGGCGGCGCATTCTTCACCGGCGACGTTGTCTGAATCGACACTCGAATCTCACCACGAATTCCCGCGATTCCCGCCTTGGTAAACGGCAGTGCCACCGAAAACGTTTGCCCGCTCGACACGGTGAAGCTTGCCGGCGTTCCGATAGCCGTTCCCGCCCCGTTTAGAAAAGAAACCGTTCCCGTGCAAGCCGCGGCCGCGCCCGTACTCGGATTCGCGGCGAGATTCACGATATTCACCTGCATCGTCTCGGTGCTGCCAAGGCCGACCGGCGTGAACGAGGAACTCCGTGTGATCGTCGTCGGGGTGGTCGTCGCCATAGGGGTCTGCGCAAATGCGGAAGTGCCGATCGCGAGAAACAAGAGAAAGCTCGAAAGACGCATAAGATAAAGCTTACTCCCGCCGGGCGGCTGACGTCTCGCGATCGTCCATTTCGTCCGATGTGGCGCACGCACTCTTGCGTGCCGTGTCGACACTCATGTCAACACTTCTTTGCGCGGTGAAGGTATGACGCGCACAGCCACTAGTATTCACTTCGAAGGACATCGAAGAAAATTCGAATGCCCCGAAGAAATTCGGCGACGGGAATGCGTTCCTGATCGCTATGCATGGTTGCTACCGTCGCCGCGTCGAGCACCATTGGCATGAATCCATACGACGTCACGCCGCGCTTGCGCAGTTGCACCGAATCCGTGCCGTAAGGGACCAGCATCGGTGTCACGATCGCGTCCGGATGCTCCTTCAGGATCGCCTTGCGGATCGCGACAAAGAGCGGTGTCTCCGACGGGCTGATCCCGGCATCCACCGGATTGCTGAGGCGTTCGATGGTGACGCGAGGATCGTTGATGCGAGCCTTCATCTCCGAAAGAAATTCCTCGGAGTTCACGCCGGGCATCAGTCGGCAGTCGAGCGTGGCTTGACTTGTGGACGGAATCACATTGGGCTTCAGTGGCGATCCCACACCCGCCGCCAATGTCGTAATCGAAATCGTGTTGCCGCGAATGGCCCCGATGAATTTGTTGTCCGCGAACTTGCCGCCGATCGCGCGCTCCATTTCGACGACCACAGGACTTGGCTTGGTGGCTCGCGGAGGCTCCATCGCTTTTTGAATCGCCGCCAGAAGAATCGAGTTCGCATTGTCGGCGATGGGTTGCGATCCGTGACCTGCGGTGCCCTTCGCGGTAAGGCGCAGCCACGACATTTGCTTCTCGCCAACCGCGACACCGAAGACCAGTTTCCCAGGCGTGAACAGGTCTCGACTTCCCACACCGCCCTCATCGAGAACATAGGCCGGATCGAACTCGCCCCAGTGGTTCTTCAGCATCCACTGAACGCCGAACACTCCGCTCGATTCCTCATCGGCCGTGGAAATCATTACGATGTCGCGAGACGGGACGATTCCCATCCGCTTCATCGTGACCAACGCGGTGAGTTGCTGAATGCCGATGCCTTTCATATCGAGCGTGCCTCGGCCCCAAATCCATCCGTCCTTGATCAGCGCGCCGAACGGATCGACGCTCCACGCGCTCGCATCGACTGGCACCACGTCGAAATGATTCAACAGCAGCAGCGGCTTCTTCGTCGAATCGCGGCCGCGCAAGCGAACGATCAAGTTGGTCTGCCCGTCGGGTCCGCTCGTATAAAGAGTGGGCTCAAGCCCGGCCGCTTCGAGCTCCGCTTTGTACAACGCGGCGGCGGGAGCCGAATTCGCTGGAGGATTGATCGTCGCGATGCGAACGTCGCGCTGCAAGAGATCGAGCGCGTGCTTCTCGATAGCCGGCCAGTCAGGCTCGGCGGCGAATAATGTGCCCCAAACTGATATCAGACCGAGTATAAGAACGAAGGTTCGCAGGTCCCCATGATGCCACAGTGGGGAAAGGGTGTTTGAAGGGCAAGGTCGGGGACTACTTCGGGATCGACCTCATCAGTTGCGTAGCTCACGTGGTTCGGTAACGGGCGACATCCCGGCCGTATCATGAGTGTGAGAGCGACTTTCACTACAGAGGCCAGCAGTGTGACCAGGTCAACTCTTTGTCGAGTCATTTTCGTTTCGACGGCTCTACTGAGGGGACAAGTAAGCGTGTTGACGTGGCATAACGACAACGCGCGCACGGGTCAAAACCTGACCGAAACGATCTTGACTCCGGCCAACGTCGCCTCGTCGACCTTCGGCCGATGGGCGACTTTGAGCGTCGACGGTAAGGTGGACGCACAGCCCTTGTACGTTTCCTCCGTGACGATCCCGGGCCAAGGTGTTCACAATATCCTGTATGTGGCGACCGAACACGGGAGCCTCTATGCCTTCGATGCGGACACGTTCGCGCAACTTCGGAAAGTCTCGTTGCTCGGCGCCAACGAAACCCCTTCAGATGATCATGGGTGCGGCCAAGTCACGCCCGAGATTGGGATTACCGCGACACCCGTCATCGACCTTCAGGCCGGCTCGCACGGAATGATTTACGCAATCGCACAGTCGCGGGACGTGAGTCTCCGTTATCATCACCGGCTGCACGCGTTGGATCTGCCAACGTTGACGGAGCAACTCGCTGGGCCGGTCGAGATCCAGGCGGCTTTCGCGGGAAGAGGTGCCGAGAATACGTTCACTGCGGCGGTCCACACAGAGAGGCCGGGACTTCTCCTCTCAAATGGAATTGTTTACACCAGTTGGGGGTCGCACTGCGACGGAGGAGCTTATGCGGGATGGGTTATAAGCTACAGCGGCGCGACATTGGCACAGGTTGGCGTATTGAACCTGGTTCCCAACGGAAGCGACGCCGGCATCTGGGCGGCTGGTTCCGGCCCCGCAGCCGACGCAAGTGGGAACGTCTATCTGCTCACAGGCAATGGCACCTTCGACACAACGTTGAGTTCATCCGGCTTCCCGTCGAAGGGCGATTTCGGAAATGCGTTCGTGAAGATCGCGACAGCAAGCGCGCTGTCCGTGACCGATTACTTCACGATGCTCAACACAGTGTCCGAATCGAATGGCGACGTCGACCTTGGATCGGGCGGCCTGCTATTGTTGCCTCCCTTGGATAACGGGCACGGAGCCACTGTTTCGCTGGTCGTGGGCGCGGGCAAGGACAAGAATATTTATGTGCTGGACCAGTCGAGTATGGGCAAATTCAATCCCAGCATGGATACGATTTACCAGATGATGTCGAATGTGCTGCCGGGCGGAACGTGGTCGAGTCCGGCTTGGTTCAATGGAAAACTCTACTATGGGGGCGTCAGCGACAACCTCAAGGCCTTCGCGTTCACGGGCGGATCGTTTTCACTCGCGTCGCATAGCGCCACGACGTTTCCGTTTCCCGGTACCACTCCTTCGGTATCGGCCAACGGGAGTTCGAACGGGATTGTTTGGGCCGTAGAGAATCAGACCACTGCTGTTCTTCACGCCTACGATGCCAATAACGTCGCTACCGAGCTCTACAACAGCAATCAGGCGGCTGGCGCGCGCGACCATTTCGGCGCCGGTAACAAATTCATCGCGCCGACGATCGCGAATGGGAAAGTGTTCGTGGGCACCACGAATGGGGTAGGCGTTTTCGGCCTCCTCGCCGGAAATCCGAACGCGCCTTCGATCTCACCCGGTGGCGTGGTCCCGGTATTCGGAACGTCTTCGTCAATCCAGCCAGGCTCATGGATCTCGATCTATGGCACGAATCTCATCACGGGCTCGATTCCAGAAAGCTGGAGCGGGAACTATCCCACGGTATTGGGCGGCACCAGCGTCACCATCGATAACAAGCTGGCCTATCTCGCGTATGCCGCTCCCACACTGATCAATCTGCTTGCACCCGATGATGATACTCGTGGTCCAGTGAACGTCAGCGTGAACAATGCAAACGGATCGGCTACTGCATCGGTGACGCTGGCGGCTCAGAGTCCGTCGTTCAGCCTGCTCGGCGATGGGAAGCATGTAGCTGGAATCATCGTGCGACCGGACGGCTCCGGCAGCAACGGCAGCGGAGCCAATTCGTACGACATTCTTGGAACCACCGGTACATCCCTTGGGTACAAGTCCGTTGCCGCCAGGGCTGGCGATACGGTGGTCCTGTTCGGCGTAGGTTTCGGGCCGACAACTCCTGCGATTGCGGCCGGCCAGCCATATTCCGGGGCTCCTGCCAAGGCGAGTGATGCTCTCACGCTCACGATCAATGGGAAACAGGTGACGCCGTTTTTTGTTGGTGTCGGCACGCCGGGGCTATTTCAAATGAACCTCACCATCCCTTCTGGACTCGGCGCAGGCGACCTGCCCCTGCTCGCCAGAATCAATAGCGCATCTACGCAGTTGGGTGTCGTGATCGCGTTGCAATGACGCTGGCTCGTTCGCTTGCACTCGTGATCGGCGAGGTTGCTGTGCGACGCGACTATTCTTCTTCCTCTTCCTCTCCCGTCTTAGCGGCCTTCGCGGCCGCGATGATCTTTTCCGCCTGCAAGCCCGGCACGAAATCGTAGTGATCGAACTCCATGCGGAATGACGCGCGGCCCTGCGTCATGGAGATCAGGTCGTTCTGATAATTCAGCATCTCCGACATCGGGACCTGGGCTTTGATGATCTGCGTCCCGCCCTTGGTATCCATGCCGGCGATGCGGCCGCGGCGGCCGTTCATGTCGCCCATCAAATCGCCCGCGTATTCCACGGGCGCCTGCACTTCGACGTTCATCACCGGTTCCAGCAGCGCCGGCTTGGCGGCTTCCATCGCGGCGCTGAAAGCCTTGCGGGCCGCCAGCTTGAACGACATTTCCGACGAATCGACGTCGTGATACGAACCGTCGTAAACGATCACCTTGAAATCGACCATCGGGAATCCGGCCAGATAACCCTTTTCAGCCGCTTCGACGATGCCCTTCTCGATCGCCGGAATGAAGTTTCGCGGAATCGCGCCGCCGAAGACTTCGTTTTCGAACGCGAATTTCCCGCCGCGCGGCAGCGGCTCCACGCGGATCCAGCAATCGCCGAACTGGCCGTGGCCGCCGGTCTGCTTCTTGTGGCGGCCCTGCACGTCGGCCCTGCCGCGAATGGTTTCGCGATAGGGAATCTTCGGCGCGTGCAGCTCCACGTCCACGCTGTAGCGTTTCTTCAAGCGGCTGACGATGATCTCGACGTGCTGCTGCCCGCTGCCCGCCAGCAGAAATTCCTTGGTCTGCGGATCGCGATAGAAGCGCAGCGACTTGATCCTCTTCGAGAATCTTGTGAATCGCGTTGCCCATGCGATCTTCGTCGTTGCGCGTTTTGGCGGAAATCGCGTAGGCGATGGACGGCTCCGGCAGAACTCACCGGCGGATAAGCGATCGGCGATGCCTTGTCGTCCAGCGTGTCGCCCGTCAGCGTTTCCTTCAGTTTCGCGACGCCGCCGATATCGCCCGCGTGCAATTCGGGGATCGGCCTGAATCGTCTTTCCCGGCCAAGCGTGCCGATGTGCGACAGCCGTTCCGCCACACCGGATGCGCGAATTCACCAGCGTTCGCGTCGTTCTTCAGAACGCCGGACACCACTTTGAAATACGACACGCGGCCCGCAAAAGGATCGGCCACGGTCTTGAATACGAATGCCGAGAGCGGTTCGGAATCCTTGACGGCGCGCTCGGCCTCTTTGCCGTTCAGCGTGCCCTTCCACGGCCCGCGGTCGGCGGGGCTGGGGAAATATTCGGTAATAAAATTCAGAATCAGAGTCGCTGCCGATGTTGTGCAGCCGGAGCGCGCACAGCACCGGGAACATGCGCATGCTGCGGACGGCTTCGCGCAATCCGTCGAGGATGTGTTCGACCGGCAGCGTGCCCTGTGTCGAAAAACTCTTCGAGCAGTGCGTCGTTGCCCTCCGCCACCATTTCGATCAGCGCTTCGTGCGCCGCCTTGGCGGCCTCGGCCAGGTCGGCGGGAATATCGCTCTCCTTGCCCTTGCCGTCGCCATCGCTCGTGTACGTGTACGCCTTCATGCGCACCAGATCGACCACGCCTTTGAAATCGCGCTCGCAGCCGATCGGCAGGTGAATGGGAATCGCGGTGCGTCCGAAGAACGTCTGAACGCTCTCCAGCGCGCGCTCGAAGCTGGACCGTTCGCGATCCAGCTTGTTGATCACGATCGCGCGCGGCAGTTGGAACTCCTCGCGAAAGCCCAGACCTTTTCGGTCTGCACCTCGACGCCGGCGACGCCGTCCACCAGCACCAGCGCCGCATCGGCCGCGACCAGCGTCGCCTTGGTGTCGTTGATAAAGATGTTGAAGCCGGGCGTGTCGATCAGGTTGATCTTTTTCCTGTTCCACTCGGCGGCCGCGACGGCGGTCGAAATCGTGATCTTGCGCTGGACTTCCTCGTCGTCGAAATCGGTGATGGTGTTGCCTTCATCGACGCGCGTGAGGCGAGTGGTTGCGCCGGAGGTGAACAGGAGTGCCGGCTGCCAGAGACGTCTTTCCCGAATGCCCGTGGCCGACAAGCGCGACATTTCGGATGTCGCTGGTTTCGTAAACTTTCACGTTAAAAATCTCCTTGGATCAAACGTGTTCGATGAACAGAATCAGGATCTTATCACAACCCGGCCCGCCTGTTCACAAGTCTGAAACAATGAGAGAAGCTTTTGATTCGGCGCACTCCGATATCATGAGGAACAGGTAATGGATCCAGCGACCCAACTCGCGTTGTCGATGGGAGTGCCGACACTCGCAGTGCTCGTCGGAATTTTGGTAAACAATAGTCGCCTGACGGATATGAACGGACGAATAGCCGATTTACGCGCAGAGATGAACACTCGTTTTGATCACGTCGATCGCCGGTTCGACGACATGAAAGACATGTGGCGATCCGAGTTGCATCGCGTCGAAGAAGTTCTGGACGCGCGACTCAAGCACCTCGAAGAACGCTGACCGCGCATATCCAATTCTTGAGAGAAGCGCCTGCGTTTCCCCACTCAGCTATCATGAGGAACAGGCGATGAATCCGGGAATGCAGCTCGCGTTAACCATCGGAGTACCGACTCTCGCGGTGCTGATGGGTATTCTGATCAACAACAGCCGCTTGAGTGACTTCCGATCTGACGTGAACAGCCGTTTCGGCGATTTCAATAACCGACTGGGTGATCTCAATAATCGGCTCGGCGATGTCAATAATCGGCTCGGCGACGTGAATAACCGGTTCCACGATTTGCGGGCGGAGATGAACACGCGCTTCGACGCCGTCGATCAGCGCCTCGACGACATGAAGGATATTTGGCGATCCGAGCTGCATCGCGTCGAGGAAGTTCTTGACGCGCGACTAAAACACCTCGAAGAGCGCTAACCGCCGCTCTTATCCTGAGAGAAGCACCCACGTTTCTGCCACTCAGCTATCATGAGGAACAGGCAATGAATCCAGGAATGCAACTCGTGTTGACGATCGGAATACCGACTCTCGCGGTGCTGATGGGAATTCTGGTCAACAACAGTCGATTGAGTGACATTCGATCTGACATGAACGGCCGGTTCGGCGACGTGAACGGCCGGCTGAACGATTTGCGCGCAGACATAGGCACTCGATTCGACCATGTCGACCGCCGCTTTGATGATATGAAGGACACGTGGCGATCCGAGTTGCACCGCGTCGAGGAAGTTCTCGACGCTCGCCTCAAGCATCTCGAAGAACGATAACCAGCGTTAGAGAAAATAATCCTTCACCTTGTCGAAAATCCCCTTCTCCTGGGGCTCGTTTTCGGCAGGCAGCAATTCCCCCAACTGCTCCATCAGCTTCTTCTGCTCCCGCGTCAGCTTGGACGGCACCCGGACATCCAGGTGCACATACAAATCCCCGCGATTGCTTCCCTGCAGGTGCGGAACGCCCAGCCCCTTCAAGCGCAATCGCGCATCCGGTTGCGATCCTTCGGGAATCTTGACCGTCTGCAACCCATCGAACGTCAGAATATCGATCGACGCGCCCAACGCCGCCTGCGCGATGTTCACGGGCACGGTGCAATGCAGATCGTGTTCGCTCCGCTCGAAAATCGGATGCTCGGCGACTTTGAGAACCACATACAAATCGCCCATCGGCCCGCCGTTGTGGCCCGGCTGCCCTTCCTGCGTCAGACGAAGCTGCGTCCCGTTGTCGACCCCCGCCGGAATGTTGACCTTCAGCTTTCGTTCTCGGCGTAAGTAGCCGTCGCCCTTGCATTCCTTGCACGGACGGCGAATGATTTGCCCGCGCCCGCCGCATTGCGTACAGGTTCGACGCACACTCAGGAACGCCTGCTGATAGATCACCTCGCCGCGTCCGCGACAGGTCGGGCACGTCACTAAGCCGTCGTCCGGCTCGGCACCTTTGCCATGACAGCGAACGCATTCCTCCAACCGAGGAACCTGTATATCCACCGAGAGTCCGCGCAGCGAATCCTCGAACCCGATCTCCAGGTCGTAGCGGACGTCTTCGCCGCGTTGCGCCCGCGTGCGACGTTGTTTTGATCCCGCTCCTCCGCCGAAGATGTCGGAGAAACCGAATACGTCGCTGAGGATATCGCCGAGATCCGGGAATCCCGCGCCGTCGAATCCGCCACCCGCTGCCGCCGCGACGCCCTGATGCCCATAGCGATCGTACGCCGCCCGCTTCTGCGGATCGCTCAACACGCTATAAGCTTCGGCCGCTTCCTTGAATCGCTCCTCCGCGCCGTGATCGCCGGGATTGCGATCCGGATGAAACTGCAGCGCCAGCTTTCGGTACGCGCCCTTGAGCGACTGATCGTCGCAATCGCGCACCACTCCCAGCACCTCATAATAATCGCGTCTTGTCGCGCTCATTCGTTATTTGGACGCGGGTTCAACCGCCACTTTCACCATAGCGGGGCGCAACAACTTGCCTTTGAAATTGTATCCACGCTGATATTCATCCAGAATCGTATGATCCGGAGCCTCATCCGTTTCCACCATATCCACCGCGTGATGAATCTGCGGATCGAACGGCTGCCCCTTGGAATCCATCGGCTCCAGCCCAAGTTTCTTCAGGGCCTCGGTAAACCTGTTGTAAATCAATTCGATACCAGCGGCGTATTCGCGATCGGCGGCTTCCACCTTCAAGGCGCGCTCGAAATCGTCCAAGATCGCGATCAGCGGACGAATCGCCTCCGCCGTCGCCGAATCGTAGATTTCGTAGCGCTGCTGCTCCGTGCGCCTCCGGAAATTCTGAAAATCCGACTGCGCGCGCAACAATTGATTCTGCAATTCAGCCTTTTCGGCCGTCCATTGTTCGCGCTCGCTATTGGATTGCGATTCGACCGGCTCACCGCCGTTTTCGCGATTGGTCTCGTGGCTTGATTCCGTCTTCTCTACCGACACTTCTGGCTCTCCACAAATTCAGATTAGCAGTTGCCGCAAGGGCAACCGTATTTGGCGAACTCAGCCCGCGGGATTGAGCGCCCAGCCGACGTTTTGCACTGCCGACATGACCCGGGCGTAGTCCATCCGCATCGGCCCCAACACCGCGATCACCGCGGAAATTCCATTCGGCATCGACACCGGAAGTCCGATGATCGACAACCCACTCATCGCCGGATGCATCTCAGCCAGCCCGACGTGGACCCCGATCTCGCCCGCTCGCTTTTCCAAAAACCGGTCGAGCAGTTCCAGCACTCTCTTCTTTTCTTCCAGCGCGCGGAACAACTCGCGCGTTTTCTCGCGCGTCAAATGCAGGTCGATTCCCACAAGATTGCTCGCGCCTTCCATGTGGATCTCCGGACCTTCGCCGATATCCAGCAGCCCCTTCGAGTACAGCTCGGTCAGCTTGCGCAGAATCTCATCGTAAGCCGCGCTCGCATGTTCCAGCCGGCCCGCGATCTCGCGCCGCACCGTCTCCAGCGTCCACCCGGAAAAATTCCGATTGATGTAATTGCGAATGCCGGTCAGTTCGTATGGCGTCAGCGCCGCGTCGAGCGTCACCACCCGATTGCGCACCTGATGATCGCGCGTCATCACCACCATCAGCACTCGGCTGTCCGGCAGCGATACCAACTCGATTTGATCCAGCGCGGGGCTCGCCTGCCGCATGGTCGCCGCGATCCCGAAACTCCGCGTCATCTCCGTCAACATGCGCGACGTGTGCTCGACTCGCGCTTCCATTGTGTCCAGGCGCCCGAACTCGGCCCGCAAACGTTCCAGTTCCTCTGAGGCGAGCCTCCGCAATCGCAGCGATTGCACATAGCTCTGAAATGCCTTCTGGGTCGGCACGCGGCCAGCCGACGTATGTGGTTGGGAGAGATAGCCTTCTTCGTCCAGATCCACCATCACATTGCGAATGGAGGCCGCACTGAGAGCATCATGACGGCGGCGAGCAATCGAGCGCGACGCTACCGGCTCACCCGTCTCGATGTAAGCTTGGACGATTTCGTGCAGAACTTCACGACTGCGCGGAGTCATATCCGGATCACTATATTCTAATCTTAACGGATCTGTGACAAGCGCGCTTGGCCCGTTCCCAAAGAGTCGAATGGGGTTGACCGCCCTCGGCCGACCCCGAAATTCAAAACTACTTGCCGCGTGGGGCAGCCGGTTTCGCCTGCCGTTTTACCGCTTCAAATTACCTGCTTCAAACTACCAACGGTTGCCGCGGCCACCACCGCCGCCACTGCCACCGCCGCCACGCTTGTACCCGCCGCCACCACCGCCGCCGCCGAATCCGCGATCCGGCTTCGGACGCGCTTCGTTCACGTTAAGCGCTCGGCCATCCAACTCTCTTCCGTTCAACGCGGTGATGGCGCGATCCGCATCCGCATTGACGCTCATTTCGACAAAGCCGAACCCACGGGCTTGTCCGGTGTCGCGGTCGGTGATCAGATTCACGCGCTCCACGGTTCCGTACTGCTCAAAAAGGGCTCGAATCGAATCTTCAGTAGTGCCGAAACTGAGATTGCCTACGAAAATATTCTTCATTGTTAAACTTATCTCCTGGCGGGAGTTACCTTATTCCTCACGGGTTTTGTTGGGTGGATCGGGGCAGGATCGGACAACGCAGGGCTCTCTTTATCGATGGTGACCAGACAGTTGCAGAGGATGCCTTAGCCACGCCTCCGCGACGCAGCTCTATTACTTACAGCCTTACAATATCACACAAATAAGATTGTGCAAGAGTTTCTTGCGTTACACGGAAGGCGGAATATCCAGACGCTTTTCTACTCGCAGGAGTCGATCTTCTATGGTTCCCAGCCGGTTCAAAAAGATCCCGCTATTGCCCTCGACTTGATTCAGCCGTTTATTGTTTCCTTCGGCATACGAATAAAACGCCTGGAGCAAATTCGTCTCAGTGCTATGGAGCATTTCGCGCCACTCATCGCGAAGGCGATGATCCCGGACGTCCATTTTGCCTTCCCAGCGCTGATCTTGTGCCGCGACTTGCGCGGCAAGTTCGCCTCTCAACTCGACTAAGAAACCTTGAAGGTCACTCTTCGTTTCGGCTCTAAGGGTCTCCCGAAGGATCGAAGATCGACTTTCGTCGCAGGTGCGTGGCTGTCAGTCATATAGCGAATAGTGCCGACAAGCCAACCGAATTCTCACGCTGAATCGTGGCTGGGACGCAGGGACTCGAACCCCGATACGCAACTCCAGAGGCTGCAGTCTTACCATTAGACGACGTCCCAACGATCGCGCGACCTCTCCATTGTACCCGAGCCGGCATCGTTATCGCGAGCAGAAGTTTACTTCGCCTGTAGTGGCCGCAAGCCGAATTCAATATGCAGGCGGGCGCTGGCGACCCAAACCGGGCCGCGATCCTGATTGAATGCCGGATTCCCGACGCGCTGCAGATCGAAGCCCGCAAAGAAGCCGGGCAAAAGGTGCGCGTTGTAATAGGTCTCCCAAACGTATTCAGGCGCGTAGGTGAGCTTGCCATCGCCGATCAGAAAATCGAGCCCGCCCTGCGCCAAGTACGTCGCGTGAACACCGGAAATTCCGCTCGCAGTAAACGAGGTCCCCGCGACGTCCTCTTTCCGCTTCCAACTCGTCCCTTTCACCGAAACGCCGGCGCTCGCCAACCGATCGATCGCTGTAAACGCGAAGCTCTCGGTCTTGCCGTCGTTCCAGCCGAGCCTCGAAAACACGCCGACGTCGCGCGTGATTTCCTGCTCGAAGTTCACGCCCGTCCCATATTTCAGCGTGCCAACCCGACGCGTCGCAGTGACGTCCGGCGTCGTCTTGTTTTGCGCCGCCTCGCGCAAAGCGTCGGAGTACGTGCCCGCATCGGCGTGATTGAAATATTGGAGCAGCCGAATCGCACCCGGATGATCGCCCAGCGAATACCGGCGCTCGATCTCGAAAACATCGCCGCGATCGCGCAACAGCCGCCGATCGAAACGCCCGCCATTCGCGACCTTTGGCATCGCCGCCGCGCCGTACCGGAAAGACCAGTTCTTAGAATGCAATTCCTGCACGATGGACCACGTGTAGCCGCGCGTGTCCGCCGGATAATCCCACGCGCCGTTGTACATGACGCCCCACGCCATGAATTGCGACCGTGGATCGTGGCTATACGTGTTGTTGTCGAAAAAATCGGTGACCGTGAACCGCCCCGCGTAGATCGTGTAACGCAGCACCGGCCGAGTGCCTGCAAGCTGGTTGGCGTCGCTCTCGACCTTTTCTCTTTCGCTGCCGAATCCGAAATCGTGGGCGATGTAGAGCCGCGCGAGGTAAGGCTTGGGAGTCGCCGACGCCACCCGCGGGATTTCACCGTTGGGCGCATTGGCGATTCCGTTGACGTTGCTGAATCCCTTCCCGCCGGCGATCTCGGGATCGAAATACAACGCCGTGTTGTCGTCGATTCGCAGACCGAGAAACAACGTGGTGGTCAGCGACACATCGCGCTCGGTGACGTCTTGCAAACTCAACGTCCCGGAATACGGCGCCGGAAACGTGCCGTGATATTGGCCGATGGAGGTCGCCTGATAGTAAAGATTCCAGCGCTCGGGCACCGGCTCGCCGGCAGGCGGCACCACATCCTGAGCCAACAGGGGGATCGTAAACGCGATCGTTGCGATGATTTCCCGGGAAACTGTCAATCTTCCAGAATCGCACTCTTACATTTCAATCGCGTCAACGCTATTCAAGCACCACCCGTAAGGGTGGGGGTAGTGTTTGACGCATCACTAGCAAAATCGCCGGGACAGCATCACGAAACGAACAGCCGCAATGCGCTCGACACCGCCGCGCCCGTCAACGCCTCCAAGACCGGCGGCCCCGCACTGCTACGTCGAATCTCGCCATGCACCGCATGACCGCCGAGGTACAGAAAACTTCCTCCCGCGATCGCCAACAGCGCGTGCAGACTTCGCTCATTCAGGTGAGGCGAGAACATCATCTCGATCGCGCCCGCGACCAGCGTGGCCGACTGCGCCGCCGCGCACCAGCCGAGCGCAGTCCATCGCGATGGTAACGCTGCCCGCGCGATCGCGCCCAGGGCGATTCCCTCCGGCACCTTGTGGAACGCGATCCCGATCACGAACGCCGCGCCGAATCCGCCGCCCGTCGAGTGCGCCGCCGCCAGGCTCCATCCGTCGATCGCACTGTGCAACGCCGCGGCCAACAGCAAGGGAGTAGCGAATCCATGCAACTCGGTCGCGCAATGTTCGTGCGCGTGCGTCCCGGAGCACGCCGGGCACAGCGGATACACGAATCGGTCGATTGCCCACAGCGCCGCGAAACCCGCGCCCGTCCACGCGATGGACAATGGCCATCCGAAATACGCCGCCATTTCCGGCAGGACCCAGAACAGAGCCACCCCCATCAGAATCCCGCCGCTGAACGGCACCATGCGTCGCGATAACGCGTGAATCGATGACAGATCGCACACCCGCGGCCGCGCTGCATATCGCTATAACGGTGACTAAAATTAGAGACGAGGTGGGGGAAGAAAACACTACGGAACCGAGTATACCCTGCGTATACCCTCCGCAGGAAACAATGTGAGATGATGTCGAGTTACCGTATGGAAGAACAATCAACAACCAGACGAACGTTTTACAGCGTCGTAATCAACGGTCTGATGGGCGTAATCACGGGCGCGATCGCCATTCCGGCCGCGATGTATCTGCTGCTCAAACCGAATTCGAACAAGAAGTCGCAATGGGTGGACGCCGGCGAGTTGAGCGCGCTCAAAATCGGCAAGCCGGAGGAAGTGGTGTATCGCCGCACCCGCGTCGACGGCTGGAAAGTGCTCAACGAAAAGACAACGGCGTGGGTGGTGCGCACCGACGAACATAATGTGGTCGCGTACACGCCCGGCTGCACACACCTTGCCTGCGCCTATCATTGGGAGGGCGCGCAGAATCAATTCGTGTGTCCCTGCCACGCATCCACATTTTCGGTGGATGGCAAAGTCACCGGTGGACCCGCGCCGCGCCCGCTCGATCGCTATGTGACTCGCGTCGACGGCAACAAAATCCTGATCGGTAACACGATCGAGAAGTCGGCATAAACCGCCATGCTGAAGGGAATCCTCAACTGGCTGGAAGAGCGCACCGGCATCGAAAGCGCGATCAAGCATTTTCTCTACGAAGACATTCCTGATTCCGCCGGCTGGCATCAGGTCTTAGGCAGCGTCGCGCTGTTCGCATTCCTGGTGCAGGTGGTCACCGGAATTCTGCTGGCGTTCAATTACGCGCCGACACCCGGCGATGCCTACGAGAGTCTTCGCTACATCGTCGTCGAGCTGACCGGCGGCCGACTGATTCGCGGCCTGCATCATTGGGGCGCCAGCCTGATGATCATCATCGTCGTCCTGCACATGACGCAGGTGTTCCTGTGGGGCGCGTACAAAAAGCCGCGCGAGGCGACGTGGCTGGTCGGCTGTCTTCTGTTGTTGTTGACGCTCGCCTACGGACTTACCGGTTACCTGCTTCCCTGGGACAACCGCTCCTACTGGGCGACGATGGTCACCACGCAGATCACGGCCACCGCTCCCGGCGCCGGACCATATCTGTTGCGATTGCTGGGTACCGACGGCTCCTCCATCGGCGTGGTCACGTTCGCACGATTCTACGCGGCTCATGTTTTGCTGCTGCCGCCGTTGACGATGCTGCTGGTCGCGGTTCATTTGATTCTGGTGCGCCGTCATGGAGTCGCGCCCGCCGCTGACGATACGAAGCCAAAGACGAAGTTTTATCCCACGCAGGTATTCAAGGATACGATCGCGACCTTCATCTGGTTCGCGGTGCTGATGGGAATGGCGATCGCCGCGAAAGTCCCGCTCGGCCGCATGGCCGATCCCACCGACACAAGTTTCATCCCGCGTCCGGAATGGTATTTCCTCTTCCTGTTCCAGATCGTGAAGCTGTTCGAAGGGCCGCTCGAAATCGTTGGGACCATCATTCTGCCAACGCTCGCGATTCTGGCGCTGTTCATGGTGCCGTTCATCGATCGCGGAAGAGCCATCGCGATACGTCAGCGCTTCGGCGCCATCGCAATTGTCATTCTGGCCGCGGTTGCTTGGAGCGGCTTAACCGCGCGCGCGGTTGCCACCACTCCTCCCAGTAATGAATCGCCGGACGCGGGTCTCGAAAAAATCGAACCGTGGCGCGAGATTCCCGCGGATCAACTTGCCGCTGTCGGCTATTTCCGCAAGGACAATTGCGGAAGCTGCCACGTTTCCGGCAAAGCCGGCGCTGGTCCCGACCTCACGATGAATGCCTCGACCAAGCCGGCCGATTGGCTGATCGAGCATTTCAAGAAGCCGACTCCTTCATCGCCCGACACGCAATTGAGCGGATTGCAACTCAAGACGCTGGCCGGATTCGTCACCAAGCGCGACGACAAAGGAATCGAAGCGCTGGCGAACGCGCCGCAAGCTGCCGTGGATGGCGCGATGGTGTATCAGGGGAATCAGTGCGCTATGTGCCACGAACTAAATGGCGTGGGCCAGAAGAACGGTCCGCCGCTCAACGGAATCTCGGAACGCCGCGCGAAGGACTGGGTCACGGGACACTTTGGCGACCCCGCCAAGTTCTCGCCCGGTTCCACCATGCCTCCGTATAAGTTCAATCCGCAGGATCTGGATCGCATCACGGAATACCTGATGCAAATTCCCCGTTGAGGCGCATCTGTAAGGGTGCGCGCGACTACTTTTCCGCAAGCACAGCGTCGAGCGGTGCTCCGGTGACGTGACCTCGTACCCTCGCGAATCCAGCATCAAGCAGCAGCGACGAGTACTCGCTGAGCGTGCGCTCGCGGCCTTCCGTGCACACCAGCATATTGAGCGATTGCATGTGCGCGCCGACCGGTCCGCGCCGGTCTTCATCGACCAATTTCTCTGCAATCAGCAATGCGCCGTTTTGCGGAAGTTTTGCAAGCACTCTTGCAAGCAACGTGCGGATCTTTTCTTCGCTCCAGTCGTGCAAGACGCGACCTAGCGCGTACAAGTCGGCGTCCGGCAACTCGTCCGCGAAGAAGTCACCGGCGATGACACCATCCACGATTTCCGCCACCGACGGCAGATCGAACACGGCAACTTCGAGATTCGGATAGCGATCCTTCGCGGCCTGCGCCAAGTGGCCGGTGGCGCCTCCCAGATCCACAAGTTTCCGAAATCGCGATAAATCGAACGCTTCCACCACTTTGGGCGAGCTCAACATCCCGAATCCGTGCATGCCCATCAGGAAATCGCGCTTCGCCGATTCCGTTTTGTAGAATTGATCGAACAAGTTGCCGATAGATCCCCATCGGTTGGTGCCTTCAATTACCGCGTCTTCCAGATTCGCCCACATCGGATAAAGCGCGTTGTTTGAGTAGCGGACGTAACCCGCCAGCGATCGCGGACTTGACCGGCGCAGATACTCGTCGGCGATCGGAGTATTGACGTATCGATCGCCCGCCTTTTCGAGCAGCCCCAGCGCGACGCATGCGTCCAGCAAGCGATCGATCGCAGCACCTTCGGGACGTTCGCCATCGAAGACTCCAAGTTCCAGCGCTGCGAACATCGTCTTCGATCTTCGGAATGCTTCGATCAAATCGAGAATCGGCGCGGGGTCTGTCATTGGAAATGATCCTAACCTCGCGGCTCAAGCGGGCGGCCTTGAAGCAGGATCGCGCCGGGTTTGCCGCGCACGATCGTTCCGATTCGCGTTGTACTCGGCGGCGCTTTCGCTTTCGCGGGCATGGTGAACAGCAACTCGTAATCTTCGCCGCCGTGCAGGGCGCGCTCCGTCGTCGATCCTCGCGCCACTGGAGTCCGATCAATTTCAGCCGCGAC
The DNA here is from genome assembly GCA_963732025.1 of Terriglobia bacterium. Classification (GTDB taxonomy): domain Bacteria; phylum Acidobacteriota; class Terriglobia; order Bryobacterales; family Bryobacteraceae; genus Palsa-187. Next base: position 1,901,328 of record CAVSXU010000008.1, on the reverse strand, counting down.
GCCCGACGCGACGCACAGCCGATGCAAGTCTAGCGACAAGCCGTCGCTCAAATCGATGCACGATGTCGCGCGCCCCACCAGACTCTGGCCTAGCGCGAGCCTTGGCTCGATCTGCCGTTCCCACGATTTTCCCAGGCGCCCCGAAACGTAAATCGCATCGCCCGCGCGCGCGCCATCGCGCCGCAACGCCTTGCCTCGTCTGACCGATCCGCACACCATCACGTCGCAATGCACCTTTCGATCACGGGCTAAATCGCCGCCGGCCAGCGCCACTCCGGTGCGATTCGCCAATCGCAGCAATCCACGGTAGAAAGATTCGTATCCATTGCTCGTGATCCGTGGGAGTCGCCAACGCAACCAGACAAAACCGTGGCTCACCGCCCATCGCCGCGATATCGCTCAGACTGCGCGCCAGCGCCCGCTCGCCGACCGCATCGGGTTTATGTGCCGCGAGAAAATGCACGCCCTCGATCATCTGATCGGTGGTGAAGAGAAGATCTTCGCTTGCGCGCGGACGGTAGATCGCGCAATCGTCGCCGATGCCGAGCGTTATTCGAGCTCCACCCTTAGCGAGCTTGCGAATGCGATCGACGATCTCGAGCTCATTCATGGAACACGAGACCGGCGGGCAGCTCTTCGCCGAACATCTTGCCCATCGCCGCCAGCTGATCCGCGGGCTCCGCTTCCAGATCGAGATCCGGGAACGCCCGGCGCACCAGTTCCAGCGTCGCTGCCGGCAAATCGCGCGTCGCATCGCCGGTTCTCCGCGCCATCGCGGCCACCGCGTCTTTCGCCTTCGGAATCTTGAGGATGGCGTCCAGCCATCGCGATCGCCGTCGAGGCCGGCAGCACCTGATTGATCGGACCGTAAAACAACTTCCGCGCGCCCAGCCGCGCCAGGCACCACAAGCCTGTATCGACGAAATCGCCCTTCGACGATGCGCGCGACCAGCTCGTCGCCCAACTGCGTCTTGGTCTGGATCGGCAGCAATTCCAGGCTCGCCGCGGCGCGCCACATTTCGCGCAGCAGACTCGGATTCACGCGCACGGGCTTCTTCGAGGCGCGCGGCAACAGCACGGGCGACAAGCGCTGGAACATGTCGGTCTGCTGATTCTTATTCAGCCCGCCCGCGACGCGGCCCCAGAAAATCCACCACTCGATCTCGTTCTGCACCTGATTGGCGAATTGCAAACCCGTCGCATAGACGCGGCGCGCCTGCTCGATGCGGAAATCGTCGCCAGGAAATCCGAACCCGGGCCGCAGGCAGAATCCGCACAAGTTCAACCAGCGAAGCTCATGCGCCGCGCTCCGCTTGCGGCCTTCGCCGAGCTCGATCATCCCATCGGCCAGCTTGCGAATCGCCGACACCGGCCACGAATTTCGTCCCAAGCCCCAGCGCCTGTTCCAGCGCGCCGGCAACTGCGCCGGTTCGATGTCGTGTTCAATGTGCAGGCCAGAAAACGTCTGCGGGATCAGAGCGCGACAGCCGCGGCCAGCGCTTCTTCGCTGATCACCGCCGCCGGCCGCGAACTCACGGCCACGCCTTCGCGCGCACAGCCTTGCGCAGTTCGAACTGCAATCGCCAGCGATGCTCGGTCTCTTTCGAATCCGCCCAGATTTCGAGCGTGCCGACTTCGGTCAGCTTCGCGCCCAGCTTCACCGGCACCAGCCGCTCGCCCGCTTTGCCGAATCGCAGCACGGCGTTGCAGCGGAGCATGCAGATGCAGTTCCTCGATCCTCCGTGCGCGAACTCGACCACGTCGCCCGCTCGATCCTCCGTCCGCGTCCGCGAGCTGTACAGCCGGAACGACGACCGGCTTGTTGGCGACCAGTTGCAGATTGCCGGGATCGAGCTCGATGGTCGATCCTTCTTCGGTGCCGCGCGGCACCAGGCACATCGTCCGCAATTAGCGTTATCGCTGTCGCTGCCCGCCGAGGCCGATGAAGTACGCGCGCGGCAATCCGCCGCGCACCAGCAACCCCGCGCCGGTTTCGCGAACGTAGGAATAATACGCCGCGCCCACCGCCACCGCCAGATCCAGATCGCGATTCTCGAAAATCACCGGACGCTGGCCGTACCAGTGCTCCATCACATCGGCGACGCGCTGGCGCAGAATCTCGGGAATGAAGAATCCGCCGTTGAACAGAATCGCGTCCGGCGCGACTTCGCCCGCGCTCGACAGGAACGCCGCCAGATGCCGCGTCACCGCCGGATCGGCAACGTAGGGCAAGCCGAGTTCGCGAAACGGGCTCTTCTCTTCTTCCTTCGGCTTGTCGCCGCAGCTCGCACACCGGCAGGAATCCGTCCAGCGCCAGTTCCAGCACTTCTTCGCGCAGTGATCTCCGTCTTGAGCGTGCCGCCCACCAGCGACGATCCGCCGCCCAGCACCGTCACTTCGACGCTCTTCAGATTCGGATCGGAAAGCAGCTGCTCTTTGGCCGACGCGCATCTGCCGCCGCAATCCGCTGCGCTGCCGGATCGAAAGCGTCTTGCCGAGCTTCGCCTCCACCAGCCACGCCAGCGTCAGATCCAGATTGTCGCCGCCCAGCAGCAAGTGTTTGCCGACGGCGGTGCGCGTGAAATCGACGCGATCGTTCTCGCGCGACACGCGAATCAGCGTGAAATCGCTGGTGCCGCCGCCGACGTCGCACACCAGCACGGTCTGCCCGTCGAACAGGCTCTTCTGCGATCGCGCCAGATCGTTCGCGATCCACGAATAGAACGCCGCCGCCGGTTCCTCCAGCAGCGTCAGCTTCTCGATGCCGGCTTCGCGCGCCGCCATCACCGTCAGCTCGCGAGCCTCTTCGTCGAAACTCGCCGGCACCGTGAGCACCACGTTCTGCTCGCCAATCGGCGAGCCTTGCTGCGCCTTCCACGCATCCGCGAGTTTGCTTAAGACTTGGTGGACACTTCCACCGGCGACAACACGCGGCCGGCCTCCTGCGCGTCCCACGGCAGAATCTTCGCGGTGCGATCCACTTCCGGATTCGACAGCCAGCTCTTGGCCGAGTGCACCGACTTCGTAGGCACCAGCGCGCCCTGCTCGCGCGCGTACACGCCGATGTATTCCTGATCGCCCAGGTACAGAAACGACGGCAGCGTGCGCCGCGGCTCGATGCGCCCCTGCGCGACGTACTGCGGCACATCCAGCACGTGGATCGCCGGATAGTCGGCCTCCGCGGCTTGTTTGGGATCGATGAATGCGAGCGCGGAATTGGTGGTGCCGAGGTCGATTCCGATGTTCACGCGAGATTCCTAAAAATGTCCACGAGTAAATACTGCCGGCGCGCCACATAACGTTGACCAGAAATGGCCGATGCGAGAATTTGGCGGATACAAAAACGCCGAGGCTGCTACTCGACTTCGATTTCGGCGGGCGCCAGCGCGTTGCCGGGCGGCAGCGCCGGCAATTCCACTTTCTCCGCTCTCCATCCCTTGTGACGCAGCATTCCGCCGGGAGCCTTGCCGCTCGCCGGAACATTGCCGATCAACTTCACGGTGGACGAATCGACATCGGAGGTCTTGGTGAACGTGCCCTCCACGCCGTCGATCACCGGCTGCAAGCGCAAATATCGCTCCAGCGATTGCCGCGATTGCAGTTGCACATCGCGCACGGCCGCGCCCACCTGATCGTCCGAGTAACCGGAAATATCTTCCATCAGGAAATCGATCAGCCGCGCGTCGCGCTGCAGGATGGAAAGGATCTGCACCGCGCCGTCCGCGGGTCCCGCTTGCGGCTTGGGAGCCGGCGTGGCTTTGATCGGCACGACTTTCGAATATCCGAACGCCTGCGCGATGTCGGCGGGCAGCGTGCCGCCGAACAGGATGGAGAAGAAACTACGAAATGCCAGTGAAATTCGATTCAAGTGCGACCTCTTTACTATTCTAGTGGAGCGTCGCGGAATCGTCGGTAGTGGGCCGATTTCCAATATGAGGCCGGCACTTCTGCCGGCCATAGGACTCTTAGGCGGGGTTTTCACGGACCAGAGCCGCCCGAAGGTTGCGGAAAAACCGATCGCTTAGCGGGCTTATATGATCCTCGGGCAAATTGAGCGGCCTGAAGGCCGCTCGCCGCCACGAGTGGCGGCCCCACTCAAACCTCCGTTATCGTTTCGTCAAACCCGGCACCACTGTCGACTCGCGAAGCTTGGCGAGTTCGCGGCGCGCGATGTTGCCCCAGTGGCTGTGCGGATCCAATTTCAGATACGTCCGCCAATGACGAACCGCCTTCATCGGCTGGTTCGCGCCTTGATACAGCAGCGCGACGTTGTAATGCGCGTCGGCGTAGTTGGGCGAAATACGTAGCGCGGATTCGTAATGCTCCAGCGCCTTCTCGCGGTCGCCGCGTTCGTCGTAAAGATTCGCGAGATCGAAATGCGCCAGCGCATACGCCGGGTCCACTTCCAGCGCCTGTTGATAATACCGCTCCGCTTCCGTCCATTTGCGCGCATTGAAATAGATCGTGCCGAGATTCACTAGCGCACCCGCCGATTTCGGATCCAGCTCGATCGCCTTCTCGTAGGCTTCAATCATCTCCTCCGTCTGCGCACCGGATTGCTCCAGATCCAGGCCGCGCTGAAACCAACGCTCGGCGGACAATCGCTGCGTGCGTTCTTCACCACCGCGATCCTTCGCCGGAAAAGCGAGCAGGCGGCTGAGCTCGCTCTCGCCGAAATTGAGCAGCAACTGGCCGGATTCGGCTTCCATCTTGTTCCCGTCGACCTCGACGCGAATCTTCTTGCCGTCGGCGTACAGCTTCAGATCGGTGAGCGGATCTTCGATGTGTTTGAGTTTTACGCGCAGCGCGGCCAGCGCGCGGCGAATCTGCATGGGAGGAACCCGGCTGTGCCGCAGCTTGACCAGCGTGCGCAGTGCCAGCAATTCGCGAAATCCGTAGGCGGTGGTTTCCGGGACCAGCTTCTGCTGTTCCCAGCTCGCTAATTGCCGCTCGGAAATCCGCACCAACCGGCGCGCCTCCTCGCGGGTATACGCCTGCTTCGCGGCCGGGGTCACCACGGATGAATTTTAACAAGCTCGTGAAGCGTCCCGCTTGCGATTCGTTGCGGTTACTCTTAAAGTGACGGAGAAGAAGCTATGCAACTGAACGTCCCTCCCGATCTTGAAACGCTCATCCGGAAGCGCCTGTCGACCGGCGGCTACGCGGACGCCGAAGACGTATTGCGGCGGGCGCTGCAAGCGCAGGATGCCGAGGAAAGCTGGACGGATGAGGAGCGCAACGCCTTGGCAGCTCATATCGAGGAAGGATATCGGCAAGCGGAACGCGGAGAACTTATCGATGGAGCGACAGGCCCGCCAGGAAATTCAGGCGATGAAGCAGAGCTCGCTAACCCGCAGGGGATGAGCCTCTACGTTCTGACGTCGCTTGCCAAAGCGGATATCTTCAACATTTGGTCATACATTGCTGATCGCAACAAAGGCGCGGCAGAGCGAGTAGAACAATCGATATACGACGCTTGCGCGTTTGTCGCCGAAGCGCCCATGCGCGGGCATTCCCGATCCGACCTCACACATCGATTGCTCCGTTTCTGGACGCTGACCAGGTATCCGGCGTATTCCGTTGTGTACCGGCCCGACGTGGTTCCGATTCAAGTGGTGGCGCTGTCTTGCATGGCAAGAGGGATCTACCGCGTGTTTTGCGCCGGGGGATCGGAATAGGTTTTTGAAACATGGAAATTCCCGCGATCCCTGATGCACCCGCCTCAATGCATGATTGCGCGTTCTCCTGCGTAATCCCGCCCAGCGCGAGCACCGGAATTCGCACTGCTGCGCGCAGCCTCGCGCAGTCCGTCGATTCCGCGTGGCGTTAGCGGCGATGTCTTCGACAATGGTGCGAAAACTGGACCGAACAACACATAATCCGCGCCCGTCGATTCCGCCTCGCGCACTTCATCGACGGTGTGACATGAAACGCCGATCAGGAATCCATTCGGTGCGATCGCACGCCAACGATTCGCCGGCGCCGACCGTGCTGGCAAATGCACTCCTGCAGCACCCGCCGCAATCGCGACGTCCATTCGTCCGTTCACGACGAACTTCGTGCCGCGTGGATTCGGCAGCGCCATCGCGGCACGCACCAAATCGATAAGCGCACGCGCTTCAAGATCTTTCTCACGAATCTGAATCCACGTTACGCCGTCCTCAAGTGCGCGCGCGATCGAATCCAGCAGCGACGCCACGCTCTTCCGATCGGTAATGTAACAGCGAATCACGCGAGCAATTGGTAGACGTCCGTGCGTACTTGCTTGGGATCGTCGCTCCAATGCCCGTACACTTCCCAGAACGGTCCAGCGAACTTACGTCCGGTTTCATTCGACCATGCAATCAGCGCATCGTAAGCGCGGCCCAGTTCACTGTAGTCGCCCCGATGCGTCACTGTCGCGACGGTTCCCCCGGGGGTCGACGAACAGGAAACTTTTCCATGGCTCTCGCATGGCGCCGAAAGCTGCACGCCGACCTCGATGGAAATCCCTTCGGGCGGAATCGGCTCGCCGCTGGTGTGCCGGTAGAACACGATGTTGAGACCGCGAGGCACGCCGGGCGGCGGATCGGCGTAAAATTCGTCGAACAGCGCTCGGATGTTTTTGCTCATGTTGTGGCGCCGAGCGCTTCCGCGAACAATCGCGGTGGGAACGCGCTCGACCGTTTGGATTTGCACTTCGTAGCTCATACGCCCTTATTCTCAGGATACAATCCACGCGGGGTTTGGCGTCCCGATTGCGTTCTAGTTCCTACGTGAACCAAATTAGAACACTCATCGGCATCATAATCCTCTGCAAGTGTGTCAGGATTAGCGCAAACCCAAGATAAATCACTTCCGCTATTCTTCTTTCGGAACGCGGGCCTGACCAATTCGGAAATCCGTTTCATTGTGGAAACGCCCGAGCTTCGCGCCGGGTTCCGAAATGACTCGGTTACATTCCAGACGCAGGGCATGCATGTGCAGTTGCGATTCGCCGGCGCCAGCCCGAACGCCCACATCGAAGCCAGCGACCTTATTGGCGATGGCGTGACCGGCAAAGCCAACTTCATGATTGGCGACGACGCATCGCGATGGGCCACCGGTCTCGCGACGTATCAGCAAGATCACCTATCGCGGTCTCTACGCCGGCATCGACATGAACTACGGCGGCAATACTCGTCGGATGAAGTCGGAATTCATCGTAGCGCCGGGCGCCGATCCCAATCAGATCCGTCTGGAATACGGAGACGTCGATTTTGTGAATATCGATGCCGGTGGGCGATCTCGTCGTTGGCTCCTCTCAACGGAACCGATACCGGCGAACTGCGGGAAGCCGCGCCCGAGGTCTATCAAGAAACAGATGCAGGCCGCGTGCACGTGAGCGGTCGCTATCGACTCCTTGACGACCGCACCGTGGGATTCGAAATCGGCGCGTACGATTCGTCGAAGCCGCTTGATCATCGATCCGACGATTTCTTACAGCACATATCTCGGCGGAACTGGCATGGGCGCGGTTACGGGAGTCGCCGTCGACACCGTCGGGCAATCTCTACGTTACGGGATGGACGGAAGCCCTCAATTTCCCCATCGTCGGCGCGGCGCAGGTATCGAGCGGCGGCGGCGTAGATGCGTTCGTCGTGAAACTGAACGCGGCAGGTACCGTCGATCCTTTACGCGACCTACATTGGTGGGAATGGCGACGATCGCGGGGCGGCCATCGTTGTCGATTCAGCAAACGAAGCGTATGTTACGGGATCGACGGCCTCCAGCAACTTTCCGAAAGTCTCGTCACTTCGTCGACGCTCGGCGGCGGACGCGACGCGTTTGTGCTGAAATTGAACGCGTCGGCAATACGGGCTGTCTTCAGCACGCTGCTCGGCGGCGCGAGTAATGATTGGGGCACGGCGATCGCGGTCGATGCTTCGGGCAATGGCTACGTTGCTGGCGACACTTTGTCGACCGATTTCCCGATTTCTACTCCGGCGCCAGGCCGCCAACGGCGGTCTGCAAGACGCGTTCGTGACGAAACTCAGCGCCAGCGGCCGCGATGCTCTTCAGTACCTATCTGGGCGGATCGGGAAATGAACACGCGGGAGGAATCGCTGTCGGCGGCGGCGGAGTTGTCTACGTCGCGGGCGGAACGTTCTCGACGAATTTTCCGGTGGCCGGCGCGATTCAAGCGGCTAATGGCGGCGGACAGGATGCGTTCGTCACGAAGTTCGCCGCGAATGGCGCGAGTTTCGTCTACAGCACCTATCTTGGCGGAGGCGGCGGAACCGTCGCGTCGCCCGAACAGGCCAACGGTATCGCCGTCGATGCCAGTGGCAATGCCTACATCACCGGCGTCACCAACTCGACCAACTTCCCGGTTACCGGCGGCTCATTTCAAGGAGATTTCGCGGGGTGCAGGACGCGTTCGTGACCAAAATCAATCCGGCCGGCAACGGGTTCGTCTACAGCACTTATCTTGGTGGAACCAGTTTCGATTGGGCGAACGGAATCGCGTCGACGGAAGCGGGAACGCGTATGTTGCGGGCTACACATCGTCGCAGGACTTCCCCACGGTCAGCGGAGTTCAGGCCGCGTTCAACGGCAAATACGACGCGTTCGTTTCGGAACTCAACGCGGCGGGCAATGGCTTGAGTTTCTCGACATTTTTGGCGGAACCGATTCGGATGAGGCGAACGCCATCGCACTCGACGCTGACGGGAATATTTTCACCGGCGGGCCAGACCGCATCGTTCAATCTGCCGCTGGCTGCGCGCGATCCAACCGTCGAATACGGGCGGCAGCACGGGTTGGGTCGCGCAGATTGGGTGTGACCGCGCCGCCTCCTCAGGTTCCCGCTGTCGGCACGGTGTCGCCGGCATCCGGCACCGGCAACGTAGTGACATTTACCGCGACCTTCTCGCATCCGGCAGGCGCGGCGGCATTGACGAACGTCGGATCCTGGTCAACGCATCAGCATCCACAAGCTTTGGGTGCTTCATCACTACGTCCCGCGCAAAGCCAATTCACGATTGCCAACGACGTTGCGACTAGCGGCTCCACTCCAGTAATTCCGGGCGGAGGAAGCGCGGCCAACAGCCAATGCAGTCTGATCGGAACCGCCAGTTCAGCTCTCGCTTTCCGGCACGACGCTCACGATGACGATCTCGCTCACCTTCGCGAACGGATTCGCCGGCAATAAGACCGTTTATCTCTGGGCGCAGGACGCCAACGTCAACACCGGATGGATTTCGAAAGGCACGTGGGCGGCAACGAATCCGCCGGCCCAGCCGTCCGCGGTTTCCGTGTCGCCAAACGGAAACACCGGCTCGACGCAAACGTTCCAATTTGTCTTTGCGGATTCGCAGAATCCGGCGAATCTGAACGCCACCGCGATCGATTTCGGATCGTCGAGCTCGACTCTGACGAATTCCTGCTTCATCGTTTACGACGCTTCGCGCGCAACGGTTCAATTGGAATACGACAATCTGACCGGCGCGAACGCGAAGTCGATTACCTCCGCCGCGACCATTTCCAATAGCCAGTGCGCGATCGGCGCCAGCTCGGCTACGGTATCCGGCTTGTCCATCATCCTGACGTTGACCATCAGCTTCAATTCGAATTTCAACGGCCTGCGCAACATCTACATGTTCGCGTCCGACACCAGCGGCGCGAGCACCGGCTGGGTGCAGAACGGCACCTACACCATCGCGACCGGCGGCATTCCCAGCGCGGATTCGGTAGTACCCGCCTCGGGCAGCGGCCCGGGCCAGCGCTTCAGTATCTCTGTTTCCGACGCCGGAGGATCCAGCTACATTAATGCCATCGCGGTTCTAATCTCGCCGACTTCGAGTACGCTGAACGCGTGCTTCATCCTCTTTGACCGCGTCGCGAATACGCTGTCGGTTTCTTACGACAATCCGGCGCTGGGGACCACGGCGTTGCATTTGGGCGCAACCGGATTCGCGTCGAATAGTCAATGTTCACTGAATTCGGCGAACAGCACGGTGATTTTCGGGACCACGTCCGTCGCGCTCACGCTGGATATGACGTTCAGCTCGGCGTTCTCAGGAGTGAAGAACATCTACGTCTACGGCGGCGAGGCGACATCCAACACAGGTTGGGTGCAGCGCGGAACCTGGAACGTGACCGGCGGAGTGCCGAGCGCGGTATCGATGAATCCCGCATCTGGATCGGGATCGTCACTGACCACCTACACGTTCACGGTCTCCGATTCGTCGGCGGCAAGCAATATCAGCAGTGTCGCTGCGATGTTCACGAATGGCGCTCCTTCCATTGTCGCCAATGCCTGTTATGTGGTGTTCAACGTCCAGACAAATTCGGTCGGGCTGTTTGCCGATAACGGCACGTCGGTGAACACGAAGCCACTGGGATCGTCAGGCAATTTGTTGAACAGCCAATGCGCGGTCGGGTTCACGGGATACTCGGTTTCGGGAACGACCGCAACGTTCACCATCCAGCTGTTGTTCTTCAAGCCGGCGTTCAAGGGAGCGAAGACGGTCTATCTCGCGGCGAATGAGCCGAGCATGACCTCGGGCTGGGTATCGGTCGGAGCGTGGACCGTCCAGTAAGATGGATTACGATGTCCGTCTATGAGGATCGAAAAGAAGCGCTCGAGGAATTTGAGTTTCGCATGGGCCTGGAGCGCGGCCGTCTGGCGGTGACGCTGGATTTGTTGACGGACGCGCTGGTGCTGGTCGGCCAGCACGGCGTGTACTGCCAGAGCGCGCGGCAAGCGGGAAAGCCCGCGATGGATATCCAGATGATCAGCCATTCGATTATCGATGCGAAGGAACTGATCGCGAGTGTGATGGCTGAGTTGAAAAAGAAACGCGCCCAGTCCGTTTAGAGCCACACTGGCAAGTGTCCCAGCAATTTCATTGGTGATGCGGGATTGATGTGGGGCCGGCACTTCTTCCGGCGGACGTGCTTTAGCGCGTCCTGCTTGAGCGGTCTAAAGACCGCTCGCCGCCACGAGTGGCGGCCCCACATCAGAGTGCGCACCATCAGTTGGGCAAGTGATTACCTCAGAAACGGATTCCGTTCCTTCTCGCGACCGATCGTCGTATTCCCGCCGTGCCCCGGAATAACGATCGCGTCCGCCGGCAGCGGCATCAGCTTCGTGTGGATCGACCGCAGAATCTGCTCGCCATCTCCGCCGGGCAAATCGGTGCGGCCGATGCTGTCGCGAAACAAAGTATCGCCCGCAACCAGTTTGTTCTCCGCCGGAATCCAAATCGAAATGCTGCCCTGCGTGTGGCCAGGCGTTTCCAGCACGTGAAATTCGGCCTCGCCCAGCGACAACGAATCGCCCTCGCGAGCCTCCGTGTCGATCGTCGTCCGCTCCGGCGTCTCCATCCCCAGCCAGCCCGCCTGCACGTCCAGTGATCGTAAAGCTCCGCATCGTTGCGATTCATGTGCACCGGCGCGCCGGTCGCGGCCTTGAGCTTCGCCGCGCCGCCGATGTGATCGATATGCGCGTGCGTGATCACGATCGCCTTCACCTTCAGCGAATGTTTTTGCAGAACGGCGAGAATCTCGGCGATGTTGTCGCCCGGATCGATGACGATGGCTTCGCGCGATTGCTCGTCGCCGAAAATCGAGCAATTGCATTGCAGCATTCCCACAGGAAGAATCTCGTGAATCATCACCTCGATTGTATACTCGGGGTATATGGCAGGCACGTTCTGCTTAATGGATGCCGTGCTCCCGAATCGCGATGCGCTGGTTGCATCGCTGGTGTCTCGTCGGATCGTGTTGTTGGGCGGCGTGTTTTACGCGAGCGTGGCGGCGGGCGAAATGCTCTCAAGTTTTAAGCCAGTGGCCTATACCGCTATCGGTGGAATCCTTGTCTCCGGTTTGTATAATTTCTTGAGCAAGTCGGTGTACCCGCCGCACTATCATATGTGGTTTGGAATCAAGGTGCTACTGGTACTACCCGTATTCGCGGCGACGATTGTCTATCGAGCCGGAAAGCCGAGGGCGCTCACTGGCATCGTCATCACCGGCGCATTGATCGTGGCGATCTCCGGATACTTGCCGTGGATCTCAATCACTTGAAGAACGGTTATCAGGCACTGCGGGAGCACGCCGCGTGGATCGACTTATCCCGGCGCGGCAAGATTCGCGTGACGGGAGAGGATCGCGCGCGCCTGCTGCACGCGATGACCACCAATCATGTCGAGGGGCTTAAGCCCGGCGAAGGCTGCTACGCATTTTTCCTGAACGCGCAGGGGCGGATTCTGGGCGACGCCAACGTGCTGTGCTTTGAAGATCATATTCTGCTCGATACGGAACCGGAGACGCGCCACAAACTTTTCGAGCATCTGGATCGCTACATCATCGCTGATGACGCGACGATAGAGGACGCAACCGAGCGCCTCGCGACGATTGCAGTGGAGGGGCCGGAGTCGGCTGCGATCCTCGGGAAACTCGGCGCGCCACTGCCGGATGTCCGCATATTCGAGCGTAGTCTGGGGCGACGTCACGATCGCACGATTGAGTTCCACGGGTTCGGACGGCTACTACCTGTTCGTGGCCACGCCGCGAAAAGACGAAATCATCGTGCAGCTTGAAGCTGTTGGCGCTGTGGCGGCATCCGCCGAAGACGCGCGCATCGTCCGCATCGAACACGGCCGCCCGCGCTACGGCGAGGAAATCACGGAGCGCTACCTGGTTCAGGAAACGGGACAATTGCAGGCCGTCCATTTCTCGAAAGGCTGCTATCTGGGGCAGGAGATCGTCGAGCGGGTCCGCAGCCGCGCGCAGATTCATCGCGTGCTGCGGAAACTGGAAATCGAAACCGCCGAGCCTCCAGCGGCCGGAACCAAGTTCAAATCGGGCGATGCGGATGCGGGCGAGATCGTTAGCGCCGCGTACTCGCCCGCGCTCCAAAAGGCTGTCGCGATGGCCTACGTTCGGGTGCCTTTCACGGAACCGGGCACCGCGCTGTCGATCAACGATTCCGCGGCCAAGGTCGTCGCGAGTTGATGTGACAACTGCCAGTCTGTGGGGCCGCCACTCGTGGCGGCGAGCGGTCTTTAGACCGCTCAAACAGGAGGCGCTAATGCTACTTCACCACCGTCTTCGCGACAGCCTGATTTTCAAACTCGTCAGACACCCGCACAGCGATCGTAGTTTCGCCGGGCGTTCGCTCGATCGGCACGCGATAATCTTCTTCCTGTGAATCCGTCAGGCGAGTCACCGGTTCGACGACGATCCAATCTCCGCCGTTGATCGAGTACTCAGCCTTCCCGATCATGCTAAGCGCATCCTTAGCGTGGAAGCGAACATCAATTCGTGTTCCGGATGCAGAGCCTGAGAGTCCCATAATCTCCGGCGCGGTATTGTCGATCAAAAACGGATCGCTCGTGAGCATCTCGGTCAACGCCTGATCAGGCGGATTCGACGGAACATCCGACGCGGTCACGCGCACGACATACTTGCCATCGGGAAACGTGGTCGAATCCCAACTGTAATAGCGATCGCGAAGTTTGTCTTTTAACAGCTTCCACCCGGTCTCATTGACGCCGCGGATTTCGACCTTGAATGCCAGCGTGTCGCCATTGTCATCCGTCGCCAGCCAGCGAGCGCCGATCTGTCCTTTCGACCACGTCAGCGCGGGCGAACTGCCTGAATCGTTGATCGTGAGCGGAGCGTTCGCGGGTTTATTACGGCCCAGGGGCGGCAGCGTCAGCGACGGCGGTGTCGAACTCGCCGCAGCCGATGGCGCCGGAAATTTGTAATTCGCCGGCGTGATGTCCACCTGTTCGATCACCGGAGCGACGTTCTTCATCAGATAGGCGATGTCGACTTCGCTCAGTTCGGAAGTGCCGCTCAACGTCGCCTTAAATTGAACGAAGCGCGCGGCGGGCGATACCACGCGGCCCGCATCGAGCTTCGCCCACGGACTCCAGCTTTGTTGCGTACGGCTAAGATTCCCGCTGCGGGTTTCGAAAGAAACAGCAGCCTGCCCCACGGGCTCGGCACTCAAACGGCCCCAGTAAGTGAACGCGCCCGCGTCGAACACATCGCTCTCGAACGTGCCCGACGATTCCATCTGCGGGCCGATCGAAAACACCTTGCCGATGTTGCCGGTCACGGCGTAAATCTTCCCATCGGGCGATCCGCAGAATCCGGTGACCTGCGTCGACGCCAACGTCATCAGCCGTGTGAACGAATGGTCGGAGTCGATTCTGTAAATCGCGCCACGATTTCCGGTTCCGGCGATGGCACGGCCTTGCGCATCGAACGCGATCGCATACACGACGTCTTGCGCGTGGCTCCAGACCCTGCGCGGATATCCGTCGCTTTGAATGCGGTAGATTTCCGAACCGGTCGTAACCGGCGAACCGGCGATCGCGAGACTCGGCGGCGCTGGGCGTGCCGCTGCGATCGTAATCGTTCCGGGAGCGGGTGGTGCCGGCGCAGGCTGCGCGGCCGGCGGAGGCGCGAGCACCGACGTCTGTTTCGCCCCAGCGCCGGCCGCGTAAATCGATCCGTCCGGCGCAACCGCAACTGCCGTGATCTCGCGCTTGGGCGATTGATACAGCACGAAGCCTTCACCCGCCGGTGTGATGCGGAGAATCAGACCGCTGGGATCGGTCCCGACGATCAGATTGTTGTTCGCATCGACCGCGAGCGATCGCGCGTGCGCTTCCTCGGTCTTGAAAAATACTGAGCCCGTTCCACTTGGCGTTACGCGATGAATCTCGCCTTGATCGCCGGTTGCGACGAACAAATCGCCGGATCGCGAAAATGCCAGCGCCCAGATGTATTTGGCCTTGGGATCGTAAAACGTGTCGATCTTCCCGGCCGAATCGACTCGGTAAACCTTGCCGTCGGGCGATGTCGCTGCGTACACGCGATCCTGACGATCGATCGCGATCGCCTGAATCGCCATGCCGTCCAGTTCCGCCAGTGTCTTGGCTTTGCCGCTGGCATCGATCGCGATCAGCTTTGCTTTCGAAGAACTTAGCGATCCGCCGCCGGTGTAGAGATTGCCTTTCGAATCGCGCGCGACGCTCCACAGGAACGTGATGGCGGGGTCGTGGATTTCTTTCAACAAGGGCGCGAGCGTGAGGCGGCCTTCGCTTGAAAGGGACAAGCGAGTGAGCGTGCCCTTCTCGAAATCGGCCATTTCGGATTGCTGCCAATACTTCGTTTCGACCGCAAAAAGCGCCCAACGAAGTGCACAAGAGTGCTGCAAAAATATGCAAGGTTTTCATGGAAAAATTACAGTGTTTCTACAAGCGTTATTTCACGACGATCCGCAACGAGTAACTGCCCGTGATCACCTGTTCGAATGGTATCGCGAGCTGTTCCTGCGTGCTTTCGGACGACCCGATCAGCGCGCGGCTGGCGGTCCGCTCCGTTTGCAGGACGTTGAGAACAGAGGACGGAAGCGACGGCATCGTCTTATCGTCGGCGTAATATGTGGGCCGGCCTTCCACCAGCGACACGTATAACTGATTGTTGCCGCGCTCCTGGTTGAGCAGCGAAATGGTTTCGGGGATGTCCATGTAGCGATTGCCCGACGCGGCGGCGTGTGGCATGCGATTCATCGTGTCGGCGTCGCAGAGCAGAATGCGGTGCTCGCCCTTCGGCATTCCAGCGGGCAGCTTCACGTTAAACGATTTCTCGATCAGGTCGCCGCGATACGGACGCAGGTAAACCTTCACCGGAATCTCGGTACCGGCCTGCACTTCGGCGGCGGGAGTCCACGCACTCTCAATAGTTGCGGAGCGGCGTTCGGGGACCAAGTCGACCGTTAGCTCGACGCTCTTCAGTTTCGGAGTCGTGACGGGATTCAGATACAGACGATTGAATTTGTCGGCCCACCAGCTTGCCAGCACCATCGGCGGCGGCGCGGGAAGGTCGCTCGACGAAAGCATCGTGGTCGCTTTGATGTCGGCGACGCCGTCCATCTTCACGTCACCATGAAGACGATACGTCATATCGTCGGCGTATTCGTTCACCTGCTGTAACGAGTTGAACAGCGTCAGCATCATCAGGAACGGAGTCCACTTCTGATGCACGAAAACGTTGAAGTGCAGATCCTTTTCCTTCAGCACCGAATTGTTCAGCGCGAGGGATCGAACCTTGAGATGAACCGGCACCGACGGCGCTTCCGAGCCAAGCTCGCCCATGATGCCCGCGTAGCGATCCTGATGCAGCGCTCCGACGACCTCGGTCGCATTGCCGAACTTGGTCGGCTGGAAGGCCGAGCTCATCACCATGATGATTTCGCTCTTGGCCATCGGCATGTCGAGTGGGCCAAGGTTGAAGAAGGGATGTCCGAAAGCGAGGACGTGCTTTCCGTCGTTATAGGTGACGGTGCCCATGCCGGTGGCCGACATGTCGCCGGATACGAGAACTCCGGAAACGGCTTCGCCCGGATTGAGCGAACTCTCCCAGCCCTTAGCCGGCTTGCTGGTCAGGTACGCCGCGCTGGCGCCGCCTTGGACCGCGACGATTCCCATCTGATTGAACAGCGGCTGAAATGTCGAGACGGTTGCCTCTGAAAATCCGGAAAGAACCAGCGGCGTATCGATCGGCGTCATGGTGGGCATGCGCGCGAAGGACGACTGCGCGCCTGCGCCGACCAATTGACCGAGCATATAGCCGGGGATTTCCATCGCGGCGGCGCGCTGGTCCGAGCCTTTTTCGGGAGTGCGTGCGCCAACCGGACGCGACTTGTCGAAATCGTTGATCTCCAGCATGTACTCGATCGGCGTGATGCCGCAGATCGCGTCGGGCGAGAATACGCTGAAACGCAGCGCGACCGCGCCCACCAGTTTTCCATCGATATAAACGGGACTGCCCGACATGCCGGCGGCGACGTTGGTCTCTTTCGCCTTGCCGCCCATCTTGGCGAGGATCACGTCCTGCGGGCCGGTCTGGCCGCGCATGATACCGATGATCTCGATCGGCACGGGCTCGGCTGTCATGCCTGAGAAGACGGTCCAGGCGGTGCCGTGCATGCCTGCTTTCACGTCTTTGAGGGGGAAGATATCGACTTTACCGGCTTTGGGCGCCTGAAGATCGGCTGCATTCGCCGCGAAGCCGAGCGCAAGAGCGACCACTAGGGGCGCGGCTGTGAGCCACCGCATACTCATGAAGATACTACCTCTGCATCTGAATTCTGGAGACAATCCACTTTACCGCAACTTGTGGAAGTCTATTGGACGCAGGAGTTGGGGAAACAGTTCCGCAAGCGATCGCGCTTAGTTCGTGGAGGGTGTCGACATGAGAGCCGACACGGCACGCAAGAGTCGAGTGCGTGACCCACATCAACCGGCACCACATCAAAGAGCGCCCACGCGGATGAAATTCGTGTTGCAACAGCTTGTGGAGTCATGCGCTTGAGCCGGCATACTTCATGAAAAAACATAAGGTGTAACAAATGTTTTTTCGTTTCGCGCCGCGATTGTAACAAAGGACTGTTATAAGTTGCTCATGCGCTGTGACTTGCACGTCCACACCCTTCATTCCGGCATGTGCAGCGTTCCGCTGCTGAATCGAATCTGCCGCGAAAGTTATAACGATCCGCATGAGGTTTACCGCACGTTGAAGATGCGCGGCATGGACCTGGTGACGGTGACCGATCACGATTCGATCGACGCGGCCGAGTCCCTTCGTCATCATCCCGATTTCTTCTTAAGCGAAGAGGTGAGCTGCCGAATGCCGGGCGGTACCGATTTGCATGTGGGCGTTTACGGCATTGAGGAGCGCGATCACATCGAATTGCAGCGCCGGCGCGACGACATGACGTCACTGCTCGCGTATCTGGACGAGCGCCGTCTGCTGTTCAGCGTCAATCACGTTTTTTCGTGCCTTACGGGGCCGCGCAACGATGCCGATTTCGAGCTCTTCGCCGCTCGCTTCCCTGCCGTCGAAACACGGAACGGTCAGATGATCGAAGCCGCGAATCGATCCGCTGCGCAATTCGCGGAATATCATCGTAAGGTCGCGGTGGCAGGCAGCGACGCGCATACGATGGCGAGCCTGGCGCGGACGCATACGAGCGTGGCTGGCGCGCGCGACTCGCGAGAATTTCTGGCGGGGTTGCGCGCGGGATCCGGTCAGGTGGCGGGCGAATCCGGAAATTATTGGAAGCTCACGCAGGCGATTTGGGAAATCGGCGCGAGCCTGATCCGCGAAGTTCCCGCGGCTCTTTTCCTAAGCCCATTGATGGCGCTGATTCCGGCGATCACGCTGGTGAATCTCGGCATGGAGTCCGCGTTCGCGGCGAAGTGGGGGAATCGGTGTCTGACGCGGGCAGCGTTGACTAGCCGTGTCCAACATCCCGTGGTAACTTAGGGCTCACCTGCGGTCATGGGTGCACGATTTATCGCGATGGCGCGGCGATTGCTGGAGAAATAGCATGTCTACTACGACGAACAAGAACCCGTTCAAGGGATCCGACACAAAGTTCGGAATCTTCTACCCGACTGGTTACATGGTTGCCGTGTTTCCGGATATGCCAGCCGCGCTACAAGCCCAGAAAGCCTTGGGTTTTCATGGGTATATCGATGAAGACGTCGTCATCATGAGCGGCAGCGAAGTAATTCGGTTCGCCGAAGAGAACCTCCTGCACAAAGGTCCCGGCGGCCTGCTGATGCAGCAACTTTCCCGGATGTTTGCCACCGAGGAGGTCTACACCGACCACGATTTGAAGCTGGCGGAGAAAGGCGCCGCGTTTTTGGCGGTGTATTGTCCGCACCTAGAGAGCCGACGGCCTACGTGGGACCTGATCGAGCCGTTCGGACCGATTGTGGGCCGGCATTATGCGCTCGACGGCGTGGAACATTTCAAGGGTGAGTTGTAAAGAGAAAGAAATATTCTGCGACCACAATAGTGTCGAAACTCATGTCGACACCTTCGCGTAGAGAGGTTCTGCGGACAAGCTGCGCGGAATCTTCCGGCGTGTATTCGAATTTATCCCGCGCGGCTATTTACTTTTCGAGCTCTCTCTGCGCCGCGATGAACTCGGCGACGATTTCGTCCTGCAGCGCATGACGCCCGTCGCTGACGATTGCCTCGCCGCCGACCACCACATCGCGAATCGCCGTCCGCTCCAGCGAAAACACAATCGTATCCAGC
This sequence comes from Terriglobia bacterium, assembly GCA_963732025.1. Classification (GTDB taxonomy): domain Bacteria; phylum Acidobacteriota; class Terriglobia; order Bryobacterales; family Bryobacteraceae; genus Palsa-187. The sequence goes on along the minus strand of CAVSXU010000008.1, from coordinate 1,882,233 downwards.
AGCGACTTCTGATCCGCACCCGCAATCGACGGGTCGTTCAAATCGACGGTGAAAAAATCCGCCGCGCGTCCCACTTCGAGCGACCCTCCCGGCGATTGCAAACTTTGCGCCCCCGATTCCGTCGCGCTCGCGAACAACCGCGCGCCCAGCGAATCGCCTTCTGCCAGCACGACCCGCTCCAGCTTGTTCATCCGCAGATGATATTCCAGCTCGCGAGCATCCTCCAGAATGTCGATCTGGATATTGCTATCGCTGCCGAAACAAATCGCCGCGCCCGCCGCGTACAACCGATCGGCCGGCACCGCGCCATCGCCGAGATTGCGTTCGGATGTAGGACAAGCACAAACGTTGGCGTTGCCCAACATGCCCGCTTCTTGCTCCGTGATATGGATCGCATGGATCGCCGTAAATCCGTTCCCAAACACCGTCCCGTCGGGGCGGGGGCGATCCAAAATGCCTTCATCGCTCAATAATTCGACCGGCCGACGCCCATGTTCCCCGACACAAGCCTCGATCTCAGCCGGCTGCTCCGCGACATGCATATGCAGCGGCATCTCATTCGCCCGCGCGTATTTGGCGACCTCGCGCAGATATTCGATCGGCACCGCGCGAACACTATGCGGCGCGACCCCAACCCAAGCGCGTTGGCCGACATTTTCTTCTGAGCCGCAACCGTCAGGGAGCGGTCGATGCCCAAGTGTCATCCTGTCGATAGCCTTCCGCAACTCCTCCGTGTCCCGCAAAAAATCCTCAACGTCCGGAGTAATAAATCGAATCTGCCCCGCATCCGCATCCTTCTTCCAACCCGCCCGAACATAAGCCGTCCGCAGCAGCGCGATCCGAATCCCGACCTCCTCCGCCGCCCGCAAAATTACCAGCGCCAGTAAATTGCGATTCTCGTACGGCACGCCGCCCGGCCCATGATGCAAGTAGTGAAACTCACCGACCGTAGTGATCCCCGACAGCGCCATCTCCAGAAACGCCATCCGAGCCGCGCGATAAATCCCCTCCGGCGAAACCGAATTCGCCGCCCGATACATACTCTCGCGCCAAGTCCAAAAAGTATCGCGCTGTGACGACGTCCGAACTCCGTCCGCCCCCGCATCAACCGCTGAAACGTATGCGAATGGACGTTAACCAGCCCCGGCAAAATCGCACGACCCGGCATCCGCGCCGCGCGCACAAGATCCTCCGCCTCGCGCGAGAACCGAGTAATCCCCGCCGCATCCGCAAACATCGCGAGCCCGGATTGAAATTTCCCGCCCGTGTAAATGAAATCGGGCAGCCACCCGCGTTCGGTTGCGGTCGTGTCAGTCACAATCGACAGGTTAGCGCACGGGCGCGGTTCCTATGGCCACAGATGCACGCCGATTCACGCAGATAACCCATTTATTTTCGAAACAAACGGAATAGTACGTTGGAGGCAAGGAACAGCGACCTGTATAACGCAACGTTTATCAAAAAGCCGAGTGCCAAAAAAATGAGCCGCTGTGAACACCATATGGGAGGATGGACCCTGAAAACCAAAGCCCGGGAAAAAGCACCAACCCGGATAGGGTGATCAATCGAGACATTTGATGCGTCGATGCAATGATCGTCAATGCGAAGAACAAGCCGACCACCACTGTGATTGCTCCGAACACCTTGAAAAACACCACTATCCTCGCGCCTTCACAATTGACACTTTTCTCTTATCCGCGTGCATCTGCGTTCATCTGCGGCTAAGACTCTTCGCTTGCTACAATCCCACCAATGAGCACCCCCGTCTACCCGCCCAGCGACGATTTCGTCCGCCAAGCCCACGTCCAGGGCATGGAAGGCTACCTCGACCTCTACCGCCGCGCCGAAGCAAGATCCCGAAGAATTCTGGGGCGACTTCGCCACCGAGAATATCCATTGGTTCGAGAACTGGTCACGCAAGTTCTCGATTGGCAGCCGCCCTTCGCGAAATGGTTCGTCGGCGCGAAGACCAACGTCTCCTACAACTGCCTCGACCGCCACCTCACCACGCACCGCAAAAACAAAGTCGCGATCCTCTGGGAAGGCGAGCCGCGGGACAAGGCGATCAGCGCATGATCACCTATCAGGAACTGCACCGCCTGGTCTGCCGCTTCGCGAACGTTCTGAAAGTCGCGCGGCTACAAGGCCGGCGACCGCGCCATCATCTACATGCCGATGATTCCCGAGCTGCCCATCGCCATGCTGGCCTGCACGCGCCTCGGCATCATCCACAGCGTCGTGTTCGGCGGATTCTCGGCCGAAGCGCTGAAGGCCCGCATTCAGGATCTCGGCGCGACCGTCGTCATCACCGCCGACGGCGGCTTCCGCCGCGGCAAAGAAGTGAAGCTCAAGCCCGCCGTCGATGAAGCGCTGCTCGAATGCCCCGGCGTCCGCGACGTCATCGTCTACCAGCGCACCGGCTCCGACACCGCGATGCAAGCCGGCCGCGACCATTGGTGGCACGAGCTCGACGCCAATTCGCAACTGAAGATTGCCCCGCCGTCCCGCTCGATAGCGAGCATCCTCTGTTCGTGCTCTACACCTCCGGCACCACCGGCAAGCCGAAAGGCATTCTGCACACCACCGGCGGCTATCTCACGCAAGTCACCGCGACCATGAAATGGGTCTTCGATCTGAAGGACGAAGACACCTACTGGTGCTCGGCCGACATCGGCTGGGTCACCGGCCACAGCTACATCGTCTATGGACCGCTCTCCGCCGGCGCGACCACCGTGATGTACGAAGGCGCGCTCGATTATCCGCAGTTCGACCGCTGGTGGCGCATCGTCGAAAAATATCGCGTCAACATTCTCTACACCTCGCCCACCGCGATCCGCGCGCTGATCCGTCAAGGCGAGCAGTGGCCCGACGCGCACGATCTTTCCAGCCTGCGCCTGCTCGGCTCCGTGGGCGAGCCGATCAATCCCGCGGCCTGGGAATGGTACAACCGCGTGATCGGCAAAGGCCGCTGCCCCATTGTCGATACCTGGTGGCAGACCGAAACCGGCAGCATCATGATCGCGCCCATGCCCGGCGCGGTGCCGCCGAAGCCCGGCTCGGCGACGCTGCCGATGCCCGGAATCATTCCCGATATCGTCGATCTGCAAGGGCAATCCAGTCGGCACCGATCAAGAAGGCTTCCTGATCATCAAGCGCCCCTGGCCCGAGCATGATCCGCAGCATCTGGGGCGATCCCGAGCGGTTCAAAGAGCAATACTGGAGCAAAGTTCCCGGCGCGTATTTCACCGGCGACGCCGCGCGCCGCGATGACGACGGCTATTACTGGGTGCTCGGCCGCGTCGACGACGTGATGAACGTCAGCGGCCATCGCCTGAGCACCATGGAAGTGGAATCCGCGCTGGTGCAGCATCCGGCGGTGGCGGAAGCGGCCGTGGTCGGCAAGCCGCACGAGATCACCGGCCAAGCCGTGTGCTGCTTCGTGACGCTGAAGAAGGGCGACTGGGATCACGAAGTGCTCGGCAAGGAACTGCGCCAGTGGGTGGCGCACGAGATCGGCAGCTTCGCGCGGCCCGAGGAGATCCGCTTCTCCGACGCCCTGCCCAAAACCCGCAGCGGCAAAATCATGCGCCGCCTGCTGCGCGAAATCGTGACGACGCATTCGGTGGCCGGCGACGTGACGACGCTCGAAGATCTGAGCGTAGTGACCAAGCTCGCCGCGCAGCAAGACGAAGACTAGTGGGTTGTCCTCGATCTACCTTCAGCAGAAGCCCGCTCCGATGTGGCGCACGCACTCCTGCGTGCCGTGTCGACACTCATGTCGACACGTTTTGTGCGGTAAAGATATCACGCGACCGGGTCCACTCGTAAGAGGTTCGGCGATTTTGTTAGCACGCTCGGATGGAACGTCACCAAGCCCCGCCCGTCAGTGCCGGATCTGGGCGATATCACCGCTCTTACGAGCGGTCTTGGCGGCCCGACAGAACGCGACTAAAAGGAGCGCCTTAAATGACTGATTGGCTTTTCCATTCCAGCCTGCTATTGACCAATGTAGCGGCCACGCTGTTTCTAGCCGGCATCCTCTGGTCTTTGCAAATCGTCCAATTCCCGCTGATGCTCAGCGCGCAAAGCGGGGATTTCATAGCCTATGTGCGCGCGCAACGAACGCGCAATACCCTCCTGATGACCCTGCCGATGCTGGTGGAAGCCGCAACCGGAGGCTGGCTGCTGACCACGCCGATCCCAAGCCGCCACCTGCTCACCGCGATGGTTCTTCTGACGATCGGCTGGATCGTGACACTCGGGTTGATCGTGCCCATGCACGCAAAAATCATGCGCGGCTACGACCCGCATGCCATCCGCGTTCTAATCCGCACCAACTGGATTCGGACCTTTTGCTGGACCGCCCGAGCCTGCCTGATGATCTGGGTCACGTTGATCTGGATTAGATCAGTCCGATTGCGCATCTACTAGCCGGTGTGGTGCACGCCGGCGCATCTATGCGCCTTTCAAAATGCGCAGCGTGCCGTGTCGACACGCGTTTTCTTCACACAGGTCCAATGGGGCCCGCGGACTCTATTCGAATCATCCGGCACCGCACTTGTCAGACAATGGTTGCTTCCGGATGTTCTACCTGTTCCACGTTTTCCGATCGTTCCTTCCGCTGCATAATCCCATTGGTTTCGGAGCGGCCGATTTCATTGAGTTCGGCATCGCGTTCGTATTCGTGGGTTTACTTCTCGCGAGGAAGACGATTGTGGATCTCGCGAATCGATTCGCAACACGGACCGCATGGTGCATGCTGGCATTGTTTCTTCTGCCGATTGCGTTGCGGCTCGCGATGGTACGTGTCCATCCCATTCCGACGCCGCTCGCCATCGATGATTTCAGTTACGTCCTACTCGGTGACACGCTCTCACACTTTCGATTCTCGAATCCCGCGCACCCCATGCACCGGTTCTTCGAGACCATCTTCGTGCTCCAGGAGCCCAGGTACGCGTCGGTGTACCCGATGGGACAGGGCATCGCGTTAGCGATCGGGAAGATGATCTTCGGGAATCCGTGGGCCGGCGTCGCGCTATCGATCGGAGCATTCTGCGCAGCCTGCTATTGGATGCTGCGCGGATGGGTCAGTCCGCGATGGGCATTGCTGGGCGGAATATTTGCCGCCCTACAATTCGGAGCACTCAGTCAATGGATGAACAGTTTCTGGGGCGGCGCGGTTTCCGCGACAGCGGGATGCCTCGTCTATGGCGCGCTGCCGAGGCTCCTCGAAACCGGTCGACGGCGTTATGCAATCGTCCTTGGCATCGGGATCGGAATCGACGCGTTATCGCGCCCGTACGAAACCGTCTTTCTGGTGCTGAGCGTGCTTCTGTTCTTTCTTCCGCAACGCGGAGAGTTCCTTCGAGCCGCGCCCATCATCTTCATAGCGGCGCTTCCGGCAATCGGTTTGACCGCACTGCAAAACAAAAGCGTCACCGGAAACTGGACAACCATGCCGCAGGTGCTCGCTCGGTATCAATATGGCGTACCGACGACCTTCACGTGGCAATCCGATCCGACGCCGCATCGCGAACTTACGGCGCAGCAACAACTTGGCTATGAAACGCAGAAGGCCGCACATGACGACAACGTCGCGATGGGGTTCTTCGGCAGACTGGCGAATCGCGTTAAATATTACCGGTTCTTCTTGCTGACGCCGTTGCTGCTGGTGTTGCCTTTCTTTGCAAAGCAGTTGCAAGAATACCGCTATTTTGTTGCATCATTGACGATCCTGATTTTCGCCATCGGAACCAATTTCTATCCGTATTTTTACTCGCATTACATCGCCGGGATCGCCTGCCTGTTTGTGCTGGTGATCGTGACGTCGCTGGAACGCGCGGGCACCACTGTTGCGAGCCTGTTGATCCTGGTGTGCGCCGCGCACTTCGCGCTTTGGTACGGATTGCACTTCGCAGGGAATCAGGACTTCGCCCGCGACCTGACGCAATTCGAAACCGAGGATGCGATCAATACCGGCGATCCGCAACATCGCCAGGAAATTCGCGATCAGTTGTCGGCCGCGCCGGGGCGTCAGCTTGTATTCGTTCGCTATCGCGCGGGCCATGCCTTTGAGGAGTGGGTCTACAACGGCGCCGAGATCGACAAATCGCCGATCGTTTGGGCGCACGATCTCGGCACGGAGGAAAACGAGAACCTGCGCCGATACTATCCGGAGCGTACGGCGTGGCTCTTGCAGCCCGACGTTCACCCGCCATCGCTGGCACCCTATATTCAACCGCCGATTGCGCTGCCGACGGAGACAATCGCCCCCACTCCCGAAAATAAAGCGCCCAAGGGCCCGCGGCCTCCACTCCGTTTCGAGCCGATACCGTAATGAGCGCAGCGAATTCTTCAACGTAATGAGCACAGCGAGTTCTTCAACGTAATGAGCACAGCGAGTTCTTCAACGTAATGAGCACAGCGAGTTCTTCAACGTAATGAGCACAGCGAGTTCTTCAACGTAATGAGCACAGCGAGTTCTTCAACGTGATGAGCACAGCGAGTTCTTCAACGTGATGAGCACAGCGAGTTCTTCAACGTGATGAGCACAGCGAGTTCTTCAACGTGATGAGCACAGCGAGTTCTTCAACGTGATGAGCACAGCGAGTTCTTCAACGTGATGAGCGCCGCCGACTTCCTCGAATTTGCGTTGGCCGGGATCCTGATCCTTTTTGCCTTGTCGTGGAGGCGATGGATCGGACCGCTTGGCGGGCAGTTTGCGGAGCGAACCGTCTGGTGCATGTCGCTGCTCGCCGCGCTGCCAATTGTCTTGCGGCTCCTGCTCCTGGCAAATCATCCGATTCCATCGCCCGATATCTACGACGAATTCGGCCATCTGCTGGTCGCCGACACACTTCGCCATTTTCGATTCTCGAATCCATCGCATTCGCTGCATCAGTTTTCGAAACGTTTTTCGTGTTGCAGGAACCGACGTATAGCTCGATCTATCCCGATCGGGCAGGGGTTGATGCTGGCGATCGGCCGAGCTTTTTTCGGACATCCGTGGGCCGGCGTAGTGCTTTCTACGGCGGCATTTTGCGCGCTTTGTTATTGGATGTTGCGTGCATGGACCACGCCTGGATGGGCGACTCGTGGGCGGCCTGCTTGCGGTCTTCGAATTTGGTCCATTGAGCCAATGGATGAACAGCTACTGGGGCGGATCGTTCGCCGCCGCGGCGGTTGTCTGGTGTTCGGCGCGCTGCCACGACTTCGCGATCCAAATCAGCGGTGGCCTGCAATCGCGCTCGGATTAGGACTCGCGATCAATCTGATCACCCGACCTTACGAGACGATCTTTCTGCTGGTCGCAGTCGCGATCTTTCTGACGAAGCGACGCCCAACGTCACGCCAGCTTCTGATCGCCGCAATCGCGCTGCTCCCGGCGGTCGCGGTGACGCTGCTGCAAAACAAGAGCGCCACCGGAAAGTGGACGACGCTGCCGTATCAACTCAGTCAATTTCAGTACGGTGTCCCGGCATCGCTCACGTTTCAGCCCGATCCGGTTCCGCATCGCGATCTGACGCCGCAGCAGCAGCTCGAATACAAATCGCAGATGGCGTTTCGAGGATCGGATCGCGAGACGTTTACGACCTATTTGCTGCGGCTCGAATATCGAGTCCGCTTCTATCGGTTCTTCTTTTTGCCGCCGCTGTATCTCGCGCTGCCATTTTTCCTGTGGGCTTGCTGGAAGGAGCGGCGATTGCAGTGGGTGGCGCTGACTCTACTCCTATTCACGCTCGGCATCAATTTTTTTCCCGCGTTTCAATCGCACTATCTTGCGGGCGTGACGTGCTTGTTCGTGCTGATGAGTGTGATCGGGCTCGAACGGCTGAGCCGCATCCATCAGGAAGCCGCGAGAGTGCTGGTATTCCTCTGCGTCGCCTACTTCGGATTCTGGTACACGCTACATGTGTTCGACAACGCCGAGTTTTCGCTCGCGATGCGGCGTTACGAAATCTGGGATGGATTGAATCACCGCAATCCGGAGCGAAGGATTTTCGTCAACCGGCAGCTTGATGCGCTGCCCGGCAAGCTGCTGATATTCGTTCACTACACGCCGCAGCACATTTTCCAGGATGAGTGGGTGTATAACGATGCCGATATCGATGCGGCTCGCGTCGTGTGGGCGCGCGATTTGGGCGAACCGGAAAACGCCAAGCTTCGCGCCTTCTATCCGGACCGCGTGCCGATTCTGCTGGAGCCCGATTATCGAACGCCGAAGCTCACACCGTATGAGTAGTGGGGCCGTCACTTGTGGCGGCGAGTCGCCTTCAGGCGGCTCTGTTCGCGGTGAAGAAACCGGCCTAAAGACCGGTTGCCGGCAGAAGTGCCGGCCCCACATATGAGTACACTTCTCCTATGCCTCTTGTCCTAAGCGAAGCCGATGTTCGCAGTCTGGTCACCATGCCGGATCTGATCGCGTCGATGGAAACCGCGCTCGCCGCGTTTTCGGCGGGCAGCGTCGTGCAGCCTGTCCGCACCGTCCTGGATCTGGCGGATCGCCACGCATTCTTCGGAGTGATGCCGGCTTACGTGCCATCCGTCCCGGCAATGGGGGCGAAACTTGTCACCGTGTATCACTCGAATCTGGAACGCGGCCTGCCATCGCATCTCGCCACCATTCTTCTTTTCGATCCGGAAACCGGCGCACTCGACGCGATTCTGGATGGCCGCTACATCACGGAAGCTCGCACGGCCGCGGTCTCCGCGGTCTCGGCGAAGAAGCTCGCGCGCCAGGATGCGAGTACGCTGGCGATCCTCGGATCGGGCGTGCAGGCTCGCAGTCATTTAGAAGCGCTGAAGTGTGTTCGCGATTTCAAGGAGGTGCGCGCCTGGAGCCCGACTCGCGCCAACCTCGACGCCTTCGCGAAAGAGACCGGCGCGATCGCGATGCCGACCGCCGAGGCCGCCGTTCGCGGCGCCGACGTGATTGCGCTCACCACCGCATCGCCGACGCCCGTAATCGAAGACGCGTGGGTGAAAGCCGGCGCGCACGTGATTGCGGTGGGTGCGTGCCGGCCCACGCAGCGCGAAATGGATGGCGCACTCGTCGCGCGATCGAAGCTCTTTGTCGACTCGCGAGCCGCCGCGCTCAAGGAAGCGGGCGACGTCATCATGGCCATCGCCGAAGGGCGGTTCGCCGCCGATCACATCGTGGCGGAACTTGGGGAATCGGCTGCCAAACGCGCCACACCCGATGAAATCACGATCTTCAAATCGCTGGGATTGGCGGTGGAAGACGTCGCGGCCGCGCATCTGGCCGTACAGCGCGCCCGGCAACAGGGGACGGGCACTAGCGTTTGATGCGCTGCCGAAGAAATGCCGAGACGACTCTCGGCTCTGCAGGCTTGACAGCCCGCGCCACGTCAATTCACCAGCGGCCTCGTGCTTCACCGCCCCCTCGGCCGCGTTCGACTAGAATAGGGTTAGCCTACTGAATGCCGCAATTAGACCTTTCCAAGCTGAGCGTCCGACAATTCGCAGAGCGTTTCCGCAGTGAAATGATTCCGCTCAGCACTACGTTTTCCTACTACTGCGCCTCTGTCCCGATGTCGGAGGAGGATCTGAAGGAATATCTTCAGGAGCCGGTAGCGGCTCTGCCCCCCGCCATCACGGCCGCGCTGCCGAAAATTTCGATCCTGCTTGTCCCGTACCTCGAGCGCGCCAATGGCACCGGCCGCAAGACGAAGACGCCCACGTCCGACTACGTGTCGATCGAAAAACCGCCCGAAGGCAAGACCAGCACCTCGACGCAGCTAAAGCTTGGCGAAGAAACCGTGCTGGTGTTCGCGCTGAAGGATCAGGAGATGGCCGAGTATCATTACCGCTTCTTCCACATCCTGGCGGCGCTGATGGGCGAGCATTGGACCGAGGAAATCGAGACGGCCTACTCGCGAGTATTGCGTGAGGAGTTGAGCGCGGACGCGCACGGCGAAGTGGACGAGCCGAGCTGGCGCATGAAGCAGGGGCTGCGAAGTCCGCAAAGTCGCGCACCGGCAAGGCGTTTCGCGAATACGCGCGCCAGTCGTTCACCGATACGTTGACGCTGTACCTGCACGGAATCTGCTGCGATATCGATATCGACACGGGTCCTCGCCAATTGCCGAGTCGCTATCTTCGCAAGCGCCTGATGGCGCTGGAGCAGTTGTTCCCGCCGCCGAAGGGTTACGCGGTGTTTCCGGAACAGTTGGAGCCGTGAACGCCTTCCAATTCTACGTGCAGTCCTGGAAGTAGACCATGAACACGAGCTAACGTTGGTTTTCTACTGCTCGCCGTTTCAGCCTTCTTGGGGAGGGCCCAGTCGTCGCAGGACGCGAAAGGACTCTTGGACTGATCCCTCTACAGGCCTGACGTGGGCTGCACGAGACAATGGCAAAGACGTAAGTTGGAAGGGCGCTGTGAAGTACTGCCAGAATTTGCGTCTTGGTGGGTTTTCTGACTGGAGGCTTGCCACGCTCGCCGAACTGGAGGGAATCTACGACAAGAACGCCAATTCTCCGGCGAGTCGGCAAGAGAGCTGACACTTGGCATGTAAAGGGCAATCTTTCTTGACGGGCCATCAGTGGAGCAGCAACTACAGGGTGACGATCGCGGGCGCAATTCCGGCTACTCGTGGTACTTCGATTTTGGCGACGGACGACCAAGCAACGAGCCAAGCGGGTTCCCGTACCCCTCCAACTTTAGGCGCGCTTTGTGCCTTCGTGGAAAATAAGGCTATTGTACGGTTTGATCTCCAGAGAACGAGGCTTCGTTTTTCTGGAAGACAACGTTCGCACAGCCTCATGTACACCACGGACGGGGGCGTTCATTGGCAAAAGCAGGCTAGCGAGATTCATCTCGATTCCAGGTCCTCGAGGGCAATCTCCTATGCAGTTCTGATGCCCGGACTCCCTTGTTCGACTGTACATCCAAAGTGACGCGGTTACGGCACCCTGGGTTTAACGGCACGTTTTTCCGAACCTCGCAAGAACTGACGCACATCACGATCTTCGTTGGCGGTAAGTCATCTAAGCTGCCGGTTACCGGTACCTATATCGACCGTCGGTGCTTCCGCGCATTCGTAGAAACGATTGTCAGCGTCGGATGGATATCCGCAGCCGCCGCGCCGGCTCCACCACATGAGCGATCGCTTTAATCTGCCGCATGTCCGCGTCGACTTACCCGAGCGGAGCTTCAACTCCGGCCGGCCTAAGACGTCCTCGTATTCAGCAAGCACTTGCGCGGAGACGCATCATTTCAAACTTCCGTTGAATGGCGAGCAAGAGCACGATAGCCGGCAATCCCGTGGGTGACATGACGGGGGCGACCAAAACTTTGGTGTCCACGGCAAGTCAGCATTGGAGCGCCGGTTACCGACTTTGTTCGTCCAGCGGACGGCGTGCGGCCGCGAGGTGCTATCGATCTGGCGTTTCGAAAGTTAGCGGTTCCGCGGCGCTTTGAGGCGGGTCCACATCTCACGGAGCCACTACGGAGCGTCAGCACGCAGTTGGGCAAAGAAAGCTCTCGCTCAGCCTTGTCCTTCGGGATGCGATCCACCACCGTCTTGGGTGTGTACGTGAGCTCCTCGCACGGCTTCTGACTTCCAGGATTCGCCACGACGAATTCCAACTCGCGTCCGCAAGTCCTGCGGAATGACAATTTGAAATTTGTTCTTTACAGTCACTGAGTCATACGCTTGCAGTCTGAACATTGAACTGTTCAACTTCAATGTAGCAGACCGCCCACGGTCCATCACCCTGCGATCGATTTCCAATTCTTCACCAAGTGCTCCGCCGTTCGCCACGCGAGCGCTTGCACCGTCTCCGTCGGATTGCGAGCCCCGCTGGTCCCCATCACCGACGCGCCCACCACTCCGAGATTCGGCGCTTCATGCGAAAAGCCCCACTTGATCGACGACGTTGGTTTCCGGATTGTCGCCCATGCGCGTCCCGCCGTAAGCGTGCGTCGATAAGGCCGGAGCGCCGCCCGCGCCCTGCGGTCGCCGCACTTCGATCGCGCCCGCGGCTCGGAACCACTCCTCCATTTTCTTCTGCGCGAACTGCACGCGCGCGCTGCTCGTTTTCCTTGCGGCCGCCGGTAGTGACGCGGCACACCGGAATCGCCCAGCGGATCCTTCACCTCAGGATCCAGATCGAGATACGAAGTCTCGTAAGGAAAGCTCGACGTCTGCAGATAGGACGTGTTCCAGCGCGCGGCGTTCTCGCGCACGAACGCTTTCCATTTCGAGCCCCACGTCGGCGCTTTGCCGTAGGTGTCCATGCTGGCGGCCTCGATCGGATGCATCTCCGTCGCGGCAGTCAGTGTCGAGCCGCCGATGAATCCGGGCGTCGAGTGATCGTAATTGATCGTATCGGCCGAAATCGTCGACCACGGTGCTCTGCGCGGGAGCGCCGTACCAGACGTTGACGTCGAACGGGAACAGCGCGGACACGCCGCCGCCCTGATGATGCGCGAAAAAATGCCGGCCCACTTGGCCATGATTGTTCGCCAACCCGTTCGGATACGCCTTCGATTTCGAAAGCAGCAGCAGCCGCGAATTTTCGTACGTGTACGACCCCAGCAGCACCACTTTCGCAGGCTGAAAAAACTCCTGACCGTCGCGAAGATAAGTGACGCCGGTAACCTTGCCGTTCGCGTCCGCAACGATGCGCGTCACGTGAGCGCGATCGAAGATCGTCAGATTCTTGGTCTTCATCGCCTCGGGAATCGTCGTCACCGCGGTCGAGTTCTTCGCGCTGATGTGGCACCCGCCGGCGCTGCAGATATCCGTGAAACGCGCAGCCCGGCGCGGCCGCGATACGGCTGCGAATTGATCGCCGCCGGCCCGCGAAACGGATGCCAGCCGAGATCGTGCGCCGCTTTCATCATCATGTCCGTGTAACCGCTGCCGCGCAACGGAGGCATCGGATATTCGCGCTGTCGCGGCGCTTCGAAAATATTCCCCGCCGGGTCGAGCTTGCCCTGAATATTGCCCGCCTTGCCCGACACGCCGACTTCATGCTCGACGATGTCGTAATACGGCTCCAGATCGTCGTAGGTGATCGGCCAGTCTTCAAGCGTCGATCCCTTGGGAATCGCGCTTGCGCCGTAGCGCCGGACGATTTCCGAATGCGCCTTGAAATCCCACGCCTTGAGCCGCCAGTGCGACGCCCAATAGTGAATCGACGTGCCGCCGATCGCGTTCATCATCGGATGAATCGAGCCGCGAGGCCGCGACGGCCCGGTGGGAGAATCGCGCACCGTTGGCATTTCCTGCACGGCTTTCGGCGACGATGTGACCAGGCGACGCACGTTGTTGTGGATTTCGTCGGGATCGAAAGCTGTGCGGGTCCATCCAGGTGCCGGCTTCGATTCCCGCGACCTTCATGCCGGCGCGCGCCAGCGGCAACACCGCGACTCCGCCTGCCGCGCCTAGTCCGATCACCGCGACGTCGACTGGTTTGAGATTAACGGCCATGGTCGCCTCCGTTGTGCCGATGTGCCGCCACGCCGATTTGCGATACGGCTTGATCTCGCCGGTCATGCTCTGTTCGGCGGGGCCGACGGCGACGCGAGGTCCGGGATATCGAATCACATCCCATCCGGCGAAATTGGTGTTGCCGCCGTAGTGCGGATCGCTGAACATGCCCTTCCAGAGTCAGTCGCCGAATGCGCGCGAAGACTGCGCGGGCGTTGGGGAATCCCGCAGCCGACCCATTTTCCATCGCGGTGATCACGGCGTCGCGTTTGTCGGCGGACAGACTCGGCGAACGGAGCATCATGCGCCCGGCGAGCGAAGGCGTCGATGGCCGCAAGCCCCGCTACGAAATTCGCCTTCTCGGCAGCGAGTGCACCCGCGAGCTGCTGATCGACGTAGTTGGCCGCTCCGCACTCGACGGCGCCAGGTCCAAGTTCGTCTTTCGGAACCAGACGGTCGATGAACGCTTCAAGAATCTGGCGTTCGGTGGAGGAGAGTGCGACGGCAGCGGGCTGGGCTCGCGACGTCAGTGCGGATAACGGAACCAGCGCAGCGCTTGCGATCAGAGTGCGCCGGGAAACCTCGTGAAGTTCTTTTTCGTCGATGGATTTCATATCGCCTTTCCCAGTGGCGATCATAGTTTACATCGAAGGCCAAAGACACGCTTGCTTCGTGGCGCACGATTTATCGTGCTGGCGCGGCCTTCAGGCTGCGCTCGTGAAGCGGACACTAGAGTGCCCGCCGGCACGATGAATCGTGCGCCACGTCCAGCGGACGCACTACTCTAACTATTCGTACCGCAAAGCGTGCAACGGATCCACTCGACTGGCTCGCAACGCGGGAACATACCCCGCCAGCGTCGCAATCAATCCGAGCCCAATCGCAGCCAGCAGCATCGTCGCCGGATCGCGGCCCTTCATTCCGAAAAGCTGCGATTCGATCAACTTCGCTAATCCCAACGCCGCCGGAATACCCACAGCCACACCGATCCCGACCAGGATCAGAACTTCGCGCATCACCATCCAGATCACATTACCCTGCGCCGCGCCCAGTGCCATACGAATCCCGATCTCGCGCGTCCGCCGGGCAACCGTGTACGCCATCACGCCGTACAGCCCGATCACCGCGAGCAGAGTCGCCAGGAATCCGAACACCGCCGAGAGGCTCGCGATCAGGCGTTCGGTGTTGAGCAGATTATCGATTTGCTCTTCGGTTGTGCGCATCGAGTACACCGGGATGCTCGGATCGAGCTCACGAACTTTCGCTCGCAGCACCGCGAACAACGAACTGGGATCGGAAGTCGTCCGGACATATACCGTCATCTGCCCCAGATGTTGTCTGGCGAAATACGGCACATAGGCCTGCTGCGGAATCTCATCGCGAATGCTGGTGTAGCGGATATCCTTCACCACGCCGATGATCTCCATGTCGGTCTTGGTGCCCGGATCGCTGCCAAACCCGAGGTGCCGGCCCACCGCGTTCTGTCCGCCGAAATACTTCTTCGCGAAAGTCTCATTGATCATGATCTTCGCGGCGGTCAAGCCCTCATCGCCTGGTTCTTCGGGCCAGTGGCGAACCTGCTCTGTGTCCTTGAGGTTGAAGTCGCGCCCGGCGACGATCGGGACGCCCAGCGTTGCGAAATAACCCGGACCGATCATGTTCATGTACGCATACGGATGATCGCCCTGCCGCGCCGGAGTGTAGCCTTCTACCGTCACCGTGTTGTCCCATTCGTTGCCCTCCAGAATTCGCATGTTCGCCAAACCCACTGACTGCACACCGGGGATCGCGGAGATGCTGTCCGTGAGGCGGAAGTAAAACTCCTTCGCGCGATCGGTCTTGTAGCCGCTGAGCGACGGATCCACAGTGAATCCGATCAGGCGCTGCACGGGAAATCCGGGCCCAAGCTCGCGAATGTTGTTCAAGCTTTTTACAAACAATCCTGCGCCGATCAGCAACAACAACGACAACGTCACTTGCGCGATCACCAGCGACTTTCGCAAGATTACGTGGCCGCCGCTTACCACCGACCCCGCCTGATCCTTCAACGTCGGGCCGACGTTCGGCTTCGTGGACTGAATCGCTGGCGCGAGACCGAAGAACAATCCCGTCACGACAGTCACGCTGAGCGTGAACAACAAGACCCGCAGGTCTGGCGCCGTGGACAGTTTCAAGCCTGTCGCATCGCCGCCTAAGTAGGCCGCCATCAGTAGTTTGTCGGCCCAGAACGCCACGGCCAAGCCTGCAATCGCGCCCAGCATCGATAGCGAAAGGCTCTCGGTCAGCAACTGGCTGATGATCCGTCCGCGGCTCGCTCCGATCGCTAATCTGACCGCGATTTCCTTCTGCCGGCCGGTCGCGCGCGCAAGCAACAGATTTGCGATATTCGCGCAAGCAATGAGCAGCACCGTTGCAGTGATCGCCATCAACACCCACAGCGGAGTCTTGAGTTGATTACGCAACTGGGCGCGCCCCTGCGACCCCGGCAGCACGTCCATCCAGCAGCGCAAAAACTGCTCGCGATCGTACGGCGAAGCGTTGTTGAACGCCTTCTCCCGCACTTCCATTTCGAGCATCGAATGCATGAACGGCTGCAGCGATGCCTTCGCCTGAGTCATGGATACGCCGGGTTTTGCGCGACCGAACACGTTCACCCAGCGGTTCCGGCGATCGGTCAACATGCCGGGATCGCCGAACCCGAGTTCCTTCTGCATCGTGATGGGAACAAAGAAGCTGGGCGTGAATCCGAGCTCGACGCTCAAGAACCCCGGTTGCGCCACTCCAACGATCGTCATGTTGTGCTGATGAACGCTGACCGTCTTACCCAGAATGCTCTGGATCGCCCGCGAAACGCGTTTTCCAGTAGTCATATGTAAGAACCACCAGGGGATTGCTCACCAGGTGTGCGATCGTCATCCGGCGTGAAGGTTCGCCCCATGAACGCGCCGACGCCGAGAACCGGGAAAAACGATCCGGATACCAACTCGGCGGACACCTTTTCGGTCCTGCCTTCAAACGTCAGGCTGGTTTCGGCAGCGCGGCGGGCGAACATTCCGGAGAAGACTTCGTTGTGATCCTGGAAATCGCGAAACATCGGGTACGACAACATGTTGGGGCCCCAGTTGCTGCCGTAGTGGCGGCCGCGCATGGTGAGAAGCACGAGGCTCTTTGGGTCCTGCACCGGCAGCAGCCGCAACAGAACCTGATCGAGCAAAGTGAAGATCGCCGTGTTGGCGCCGATCCCCAACGCCAACGAGAGGACCGCCACCGCGGTGAAAACAGGAGCTTTCCGAAAGGATCGGAAGGAGTAGCGCAGATCGGCCCACAGGCTTTGCATATGGCTGTATACCGTTGGACAGCGATCCAGTTACGCGGTGCCTAAATTCTGCGAATTTGCAAGAGAAAGTGCACCTCCCATGCACGCGATTTTGTGGTTAACTAGGAATATATATATGGCAACGGTTACCGGCCAGCAGCCGACGCCGGCCGTCGCAGTCCGGTCCGTGCCGTGGGTCGCGATCGCTTGGTTCGCTGCTCTCATTGTCGTCGTCTACTTCGTCATCCTCAGCAAACTTGTCAACGTTTGGATGACCGATGACGACATGGGTCATGGCTTCTTTGTCCCCCTCGTGGCCGGCTACATGGTGTGGCAGCGGCGTGAGCGGCTCCTTTCGATGGATCTGAAGCCCGCCTGGTGGGGCATCGGCATCATCCTGCTCGGATTAGCGCAGAGTTACGTCGGAACGCTGGGCGCGGAATTGTTCCTGCAAAGCACCGCGGTTCTGGTCACACTGGTGGGCGTGCTGTTGACGCTCGGTGGGATTCCGCTGGTCCGCGAGTTGGCATTTCCCCTGGTATTGCTGCCGTTCATGATCCCGCTGCCGGCAATCGTCTACAACAAGATCACGTTCCCGTTGCAGATCTTCGCCAGTTGGGTAGCGGAGAATGTTCTGAATCTCATCGACATTCCAACGCTTCGCAATGGGAACGTGCTGGAGCTACCCACTCAGAAGTTGAACGTCGCCGAAGCCTGCAGCGGCATCCGCAGTTTGCTTTCCCTGACGTTTCTTTCGTTGGTTTACGGCTATTTTTTCGATCGCCGGCTGTGGGTGCGCGTGACGCTTTTCATTGCGACCGTGCCCATCGCGATTCTGGCTAACGCGGGTCGCGTGACGCTGACAGGCATCGTGAGCGAAAAGATCGATCCGAGCCTGGCGCACGGCCTGGGCCACACGATCGAAGGCTTTCTGGTTTTTCTGGTCGCGATTGCAATGCTGGTGGGCTTGCACGCGATCCTCAAACGTGTTGGTCATCCCACTCCCGCGGAGATAGGTCATGCCTAATATTTTGAAATCGTGGCCGGCTCGCATCGCGACGCTGATCCTGCTTGGCCAAGCCGCTCTTCTGTATAGCTCCGTCCATCCGGAAGCGATTCCACCGTCTACGCCGCTAGTAAAATTGCCGAGCAGTCTTGGGGCTTGGCATCAGCGCCAGGCGGACGGCATTGTGGAACCCGAGATCATGGAAGTGCTCAAGGCTGACGATGTGCTGAATCGTTTCTACGCGAATACGGCCGGGGAACACGCGGATCTGTATATCGGCGAGTTCTATTCGCAGCGCAACGGCAAAACCCCGCATTCTCCTAAGAACTGCCTCCCCGGAGCCGGTTGGACGTCAGTGGTGGAGGACGAAACCTCGATCGACGTAGGATTGCCGGCGCCCATCGTGGTGAATCGCTATGTGGTCGCGCACGGCAGTGATCGCATGCTCGCGCTCTACTGGTATCAATCCCGCGGACGCGTGGTGGCGAGCGAATACAAAGCCAAGTTCTGGGTGGTGGCCGACGCGATGCGCTACAACCGGACCGACACGGCGATCGTGCGCGTGACGGTGCCGATCGATGGAGACATCGCCAATGCGGACCGTACTGGGGTCGAGTTCGTAAAGACGTTCTACGGGGCGATCCGCCAGATCCTGCCGCAGTAAATGTTTCGACGCGGCTCTGCTTGAGCGGTCTAAAGACCGCTCGCCGCCACGAGTGGCGGCCCCACATCGTACACTGGGTCTCATCATGAACCGCCGACATGCTCTCCGGGCTGGTGCCGCGATCTTTGGACTGCCGTGGCAGAAGGCCCTGTTCGCGGCCGCGCCGGCGCTACCGGCCGAGGCTCTCTTCAAGCAGGATCCGGAAGCTTACTGGAAGAAGATTCGCGACGAACAGTTTTACCTTCCCAACTGGCGAGCATTCTTGAATAACGGCAGCCTCGGGGTAGCGCCGCGGCCGGTCCTCGCCGTCGTCGGCGATTATCTGGAAAAATCCGCAGCTCTCGAACTCAACTATCCGTATCCACGCTGGGGCTACGAAACGCTCGACGAATATCGCGAAGAGATGTCGCGGTTTCTCGGCTGCGAGAAAGACGAGCTCGCGCTGATGCACAACGCGACGGAAGCGCTGAGCACAGTGGCCGCGGGCATCGATCTCAAACCCGGCGATGAAGTCGTGATGACCGATCAGGAACACGTCAGCGGAAAAAGCGGATGGCTGCAGAAGCAGGCTCGCTATGGCGTGACGGTTCGCACGGTGCCAATTCCGCTTCCTCCGAAGAATCCCGAACAACTCGCGGACCTGATGATTTCCGCGATCGGCCCCAAGACGCGCGTGATCTTCTTCAGCGGCATCACGAGTCCCACCGGACTGATTTTCCCGATTCGCCAGATCTGCGACGCGGCGCGTGCCAAGGGCGTGATCAGCGTGGTCGACGGCGCGCATATGGCCGGTCAGATCACAGCGCCGATTTCCGAGCTGCATTGCGACTTCCTCTGCGGCAGTCCGCACAAGTGGCTGTTCGCACCCGCGGGTGCTGGATTCCTCTACATCCGCGAAGAGATGCTCGACCGCGTGTGGCCGCTGTGCGTCACCGGCGACTGGGACAACAAATCGCTGAAGGCGGGCCGCTTCATGCGCATGGGCACCAACAATCGCGCGATTTTCGAGGGCATGATCGCCGGACTGCGGTTCGCGCAATCGATCGGTCGCGATCGCATTCAGACGCGCATTCATCAACTCGCGCGGCACACTTACGATCGCGCGGCGAAGCTGCCTTACATCGAATTGCTGACGCCAAACGACGATCGCATGTTCGGATCGCTGGTCGCAATCCGCTTCAAGGTGGATTCGAAAGCAGTGTGGGAAGAGACCGCGAAGCGCAAGATATTTGTGAGCGGCGGACAGCAGGTGCGGTTGTCCTCGCATATTCACACGCGGCCAGCCGACATCGATCAGCTTTTCGATGTGATTGAGCAAAAGCTCGGCCGCGCATGACGCGCATTTTTCAACTCACTCTTCTCGCTACATTCATGGTCAACATTTCTTCCGCGCAGGAGCGCACGCAGGCGCGATCCATGGTGATCGCAGAAGGCGGCATCGTCGCCACCAGCCAGACACTTGCGTCACAGGCCGGCGCCCAGATTCTGGCGCGCGGAGGCTCGGCTGTCGATGCGGCGATCGCGGCCAACGCGGTGCTCGGCGTCGTCGAGCCGATGATGTGCGGACCCGGCGGTGATCTGTTCGCCATCTATCGCGACGCAAAAACCGGCAAGCTCACCGGCATCAACGCGAGCGGATTCTCACCCAAGGGCTTGAGTCTGGATGCGCTCAGAAAGCTGGACCTGTTCGCGATGCCGTCCTCCGGAATCCACAGCGTCACCGTGCCCGGGGCCGTCGATGGTTGGGCGAAGATGCACGCGAAGTTCGGCAAGCTTCCTTGGCGCGATCTGTTCGCGCCGGCGATCTACTACGCCGAACACGGATTCCCGGTCACGGAAATCATTCAATACGATTGGGCGACCGAGGCTGCAACGCTGCGCGGCGACGAGAACGCGCGGCGTATTTTTCTGGCGAGCGACCACGCGCCCGCGGTTGGCGATGTATTTCGCAATCCCGAACTCGGGCACGCGTATCGCATCATCGCGGCTGGCGGGACGCGATGCTTTTTACACAGGCGAGATCGCGACGGCTTTGCTCAAGACATCGAAACGTCTCGGCGGAACACTCTCCGCCCAGGATCTGCGCGAGTATTCATCTGAATGGGTCGAGCCGATTTCGACCACGTACCGCGGCTGGACGGTCTCCGAAATTCCGCCGAACGGGCAAGGCGTCGGGCACGCTCCAGATGCTCAACATCATGGAGAATTTTCCTCTGCCGGCGATTCCGCCCATGACGCCCGACGCGTATCACTTCAAGATCGAAGCGCAGAAGCTCGCGTTCGCCGACCAGCGCAAGTATATTGGCGATCCCCGCTTCAGCGACGTGCCCGTCAGCGGACTGCTTTCGAAAGCCTACGCGAAGCAGCGCGCCGGGCTCATTCAAAAGGACAAGGCGAATTGCGAAGTGCAGGCGGGCGAACCGGCCGCATCCGTGGGCCACACTGTTTATCTTTCGGTGGTCGATCGCGAAGGCAACCTCGTCTCCTGGATTCAGAGCATTTCCGATGTGTGGGGCTCCGGCGTTGTGGTCGACGGATTCGGATTCCATCTGCATAATCGCGGCGCGGCGTTTTCCGCGGATGCCGATCATCCCAACGCGCTGGCGCCACGCAAGCGCCCGTATCACACCATCATTCCGGGATTTATGGAAAAGGGCGACGTGCATATCGGCTTCGGCATTATGCGCGGACAGAATCAGGCGCAGGCGCAGGCGCAGTTCGTCTCAAATGTGGTTGATCATGAAATGAATATTCAGGCAGCGCTTGAAGCCCCGCGATTCACGAAGATGACGCTGGGCGGTTGCGATGTTCGCATCGAGGGTCGCGTGACTGCCGGAAGTTCGTGCCGAGTTGCAGAAGCGCGGGCACTCTCTCGAAGTGCTCGGCGACTATTCGGGGATGATGGGCGGCGGGCAGGCTGTTCTGCACGATTCGAAAGCGCGGGTGAACTACGGCGCATCGTCACCGCGTAAGGATGGCGCTGCTATTCCGGAGCCCGATCCTTATTTCACGAAATCGGGTCCTGCGAAGAAGTGATTGAAGCTGAGATTTGGCCACGAATGCACACGAATGAACACGAATCGGAGCACGGCTGTTCTTTATCTTATTCGTGTTCATTCGTGTGAATTCGTGGCCTGATTGCTTGCTGTTAACCGCGGTCGCCCGCCGATTGCGACATCGCGGTAGCGGCCATCGCTTGATCTTTCAGGACGCGATCGCGCAAAGTCGCTCGCTTCTTTTGCCGCTCGATGCGAAGCAGCTCCCGGCGGCGGCGCAGCTTCACGTCATCATCGACCTTGCGCCAGAACTTCCGGAAATAGTCGGCGGCCGAAACGATCCCGAAAATCACCACCGCCCACATCGCGATCGAACGCAAGCTGGTCCAGTTGCGGCCAGCGGATTCCGCCGATCACCAGCGCGATCGCCGCCACCTGCGCCACCATCTTCGTCTTGCCCAGCTCGCTGGCTTCGATGGTGTAGCCGGATGCCGCCGCGATCGACCGCAATCCGGACACCGCGAATTCGCGGCCGATGATCAGGATCACCATCCACGCCGGCGACGCGGTGAATATCCACCAGCGAAACCAGCGCGGCGGAAATCAGCAACTTGTCGGCGATCGGATCGAGCAGCGTGCCGACCGTGGTCACCTGCCCCCAGCGCCGCGCCAGGTATCCGTCGAGGAAGTCCGTCGCCGCGGCGGTGAGGAAAACCGCCAGCGCGAAGATCTCGCGCGAGATCGGCACGACGCTTTGCCAACGCGGCGAGAAACGTCCCGTCCGCCGAGCAGCGCTGCCACCAGCAGCGGAACGAAGAATATCCGCAGCAGCGTCAGTAGATTCGGCAGATTCATCCGATGTTACGATCATATCCCAGGCGAGCTTGAGGCGCTGCACGGTGGAATCCTCGAGGCGTGGCGCAGTCGGATGGCCTGCTAGATCGAGAGTCTTCCCAACAGTTTTTATGGGTTTGGGTTCGTTGGTTGGGCAAGAACGCCGAAAAGCCGAGATGACTCTCGGCTCTGCAGGCCGGGCGGCCCACGCCACGTCACTTGCGGGGCGGCACCAAGTATTTCTTCAATCGCCGCTTGATGGATTCGGGCACGTCGCTTGCACCGCGCAGGTCTTGCCCGTGTAACGCGTCGCTGTGACTCGGGCGTGCTCATGCAGCATGTGCAGCGGCGCCGCCTTCGCCGATCGGAAATCGGAACTTGCATTCCGAGACGCGGATCGAGCGGCAGCGTCTCGTCGATTTTCTTGAGCAGCGCATCGAACCCCTCGCCGGTCGCCGCCGAAATCGCCACCGCGCCCGCCGGTTGATGCTCGGGATCGCTCAAGATCCGCCGCGCCAGCGCCGCCGCGTCCGGATCGCCCGGGAATCTGGTCGATTTTGTTCAGCACCAGAATCTGCGGCGTCGCCGCCGCGCCGATCTCGTTCAGCGTCGCGAGCACGTGCGCGGTGTGCTGCGCCGCCTCGGGCGACTCGCGTCCACCACGTGCAGCAGCAGCTCCGCTTCGACCACTTCTTCGAGCGTCGCGCGAAACGCCCGCACCAGCGTCGTCGGCAGATTGCGAATGAAACCGACCGTGTCGCTCACCAGCACGCGCCGCTGCGACGGCAGCGTGATGTGGCGCACCGTCGGATCGAGCGTCGCGAACATCTTCGCGTCGGCCAGCACCCCCGCGCCCGTCAGCCGGTTGAACAACGTCGATTTTCCGGCGTTGGTGTAGCCGACCAGCGCGATGGTCGCCAGCGGCACGGCCTGCCGCTGCCGCCGCTGCGTGGTGCGTCCGCCGCGCACGCGCTCCAGATCCTTCTCGATCGCATGGATGCGCTGATGAATCCGCCGGCGGTCGGTTTCGAGTTTGGTTTCGCCAGGACCGCGCGTGCCGATGCCGCCGCCCAGCCGCGACATCGCCGCGCCGTGTCCCGTCAGCCTCGGCAGCAGATAGTTCAACTGCGCCAGCTCCACCTGCAACTGGCCTTCGCGAGTCCGCGCGCGCCGCGCGAAAATATCCAGGATCAGCTGCGTCCGGTCGAGCACCTTCACGTCCAGCGCTTTTTCCAGATTGCGCTGCTGCGTCGGCGTCAGCTCGCGATCGAAGATGACCGTGGTCGCTTCGTGGAACTGGATCTGCGCCTTCAGCTCCTCCACTTTGCCGGAGCCGACCAGCGTCGCCGCATCCGGCTTCGGCCGCGCTTGAATCGAGGTTCCGGCCACGCGCGCGCCGGCGCTCCAGGCCAGCGCCTGCAAGCTCCTCCATGGATTCGTCGGCGCTGATCGTGTCTCAGCTCTGCGGACGTGCGGTTCGCGCTGAACGGACTGGCCGGTCAGGTGCAAGCCGACCAGCATCGCAATTTCTTCGCCTGCCAAATTAGTTTTCGGAATCGACCGGCACGCCCGGAGCCGCGTGAGTGCCCACGCGCTGCCGAGTTCGAATGCGCAGGTGAATGGAACGGTCTTCGACACCACCACCGTCGAAATCGCGTGCTTGAAAATCAGTTGCTCCTGGTTGTTGGTTTCCAGGATCACCGAATACTTATCGAAGCTCTTGATTCGGCCGGAAAGCTTCACTCCGCTCATCAGGTAGATCGTGAGGAACGTCTTGTCTTTGCGCGCGTTGTTTAGAAATGCTTCTTGTATGTTTTGCGCTTGTTTTTCCATGGAGCAGCCTCTCGCTATTTCATGCGGGCATTGGGCCCACCAAGGCCCGCGGAGCACCATGTTTACGGCATGTCGCCCCGCGGGCGAAGTGTTGCTAACCCACCATCATACCGTAACGGCAACGTTATCCACCGCGCGATCCTGTTCGTTTCGCGCTGATCTGTATCGATCACCAGTTTCGCGATTCGTTCGCGATGGAAGGTCGCATCGCCGAACGCGATCTCGCTCGCCTTGGCGCGGCGATAAAACAGATGCGTGTCATTTTCCCACGTGAATCCCATGCCGCCCTGCACCTGCACGCCGCGATTGCCCACTTCGCGGCAGGCATCGCTCGCGTAAACTTTCGCGACGCTGACGGCGGTGCGCGCGCTCGGCGATTCCCTCCGTCATCGCCCACGCCGCGTAATACGCCGCCGATCGCGAGCTCTCGGTCCACACCAGCATGTCCGCGCACTGATGCTGCACCGCCTGATACTGGCCGATCGGTTTGCCGAACTGCTTGCGCGTCTTCGCGTATTCGACGGCGATCTCCATGGTCCGCTGCATGCCGCCGGTCATCTCGCGCACAGAGCGCGACGGTCGCGACGTCCAGAGCGTGGTCGAGCGCCTTTCGCGCGGCATCGCCGCGCGCTAGTAGCTCGCCTTGCGCGCCGTCGAAGCTCGACCTTATATAAGCGGCGCGTCAGATCCATCGCGGGCATCGCCGACTTCTTCACCGATTTCGCATCGACCGCATACAGCGCCAGTTCGCCGCGATCGCGCGCCGCAACGACGATCACATCCGCGACGCCGGCATCGGTCACGAACATTTTCTCGCCGGTAAGTGCGCCATCGGTTGCTTCATCCCGACCGCATCCGGATCCCAACTCGCGCTCGCTTCGAGCAGCGCCAGCGTGGCTTTCCTCGTCGCCGTTGCCGATCTCGGCGAGATGCTGTCTTCGATCCGGCAGCGTGAATCGCTGCGCCCGCGAGCAAGTGTCGAAATGAACGCGCCGGGCACCAGCGCGCGACCCATCTCTTCGGCCAGCGCCGCCAGTTCGACATACCCAAGCCCCATGCCGCCGGCGTCCTCCGGAATCACGACGCCCAGGAATCCCTGCTCGGCCATGTGCCGCCACAGCTTCTCGTCATGCGCGGTCGTCGGTTTCCATGATGCGGCGCACTTCGGGCATCGGGCATTCCGCCGCGAAGAATTTGCGCGCGTTGTTCTTCAGAATCTGTTGCGATTCGCTCAGTCCGAATTGCATTGGTTCCTCTTGTAATTTCCTATTCGCGTTCATTTGCGTTCATTCGCGGCTAATAGCTCTTTGGCAAGCCCGAGCACGAAGTGCCCGATGATGTTGCGCTGAATCTCCGACGTGCCGGCTTCAATCGTGTTGCCGCGGCTGCGCAGATAGTTGTACGCCCACTGGCCTTCGTCGAACGCGTCCTCGGCACCGTGCGCGAGCTGCCCGTACGGCCCCAGGATCTCCATCGCGACCTGCTGCATGCGCTGATTCAGCTCGCTCCAGAAAATCTTCTGGATGGATCCTTCCGGTCCCGGGACGCCCGTCTCGTTGATGCGGCTGAACGCCCGCATTTGATTGCAGCGCATCACTTCGATTTCGGTGTAGCACTGCGCCAGCTTCTGCCGGACGATCGGATCGTCGGCCGCGGGACCGCCGTTGCGCTTGACCGTCTTCGCGATCTCGATCAGCCGTTTGAGATTGCGCTGATAGTTCACCTGAATCGCCGCGCCGAACGTGCCGCGCTCATGCATCAGCGTGCCGATCGCGACCTTCCAGCCTTCATTCACCTTGCCGACCACGTTCTCGACCGGCACCCGCACATCGCGAAAGAAAATCTCGCAGAATTCGCTCTCGCCGCTCATCTGCTTCAGACCGCGAACTTCGACGCCTGCGCTCTTCATGTCGACCAGCAACACGGTCAGGCCTTTATGCTTCGCCGCCGTCGGATCGGTGCGCACCACCAGTTCGCACCAGTCGGCGGCCCAGCCGTAGCTGTTCCAGCATTTGTGACCGTTGATGACGAAATGATCGCCATCGAGCTTCGCTTCGGTCGAAAGCGCCGCCAGATCGCTGCCCGCATTCGGTTCCGAAAATCCCTGGCACCAGATCTCTTCGCGCGCTCAAAATCTTTTGCAGATAACGCTTTTTCTGCGCGTCGTTGCCGAAGGCGATGATGGTCGGCCCGATCAGCCCCAGCCCGAGCACGTTCGCCAGCGGAGGCGCTTCCGCCCGCGCCATTTCTTCGATGAAGATCACCTGTTCCATCAGCGACGCGCCGCGCCCGCCGTATTCTTTCGGCCAGGAAACGCCGGCCCATCCCGCGTCGAACATGACTCGCTGCCAGGCGCGCAGATATTCGAAGCGAGCCTCCATGCTCTCTTCGGCATTGCGGCGCTTGACCCAATCCTTGGGGACGTTCGCGGACATCCACTCGCGCACTTCGTCGCGAAATTGTGTTTCCTGAGGGGTAAGATTCAGATCCACCTGGCTGGTCTCCTGTGAATCGTCGAGTTTATCACGGGTACGTAGGAGATTCGATTTGGTCGGCGATCACGCGGCGGTGAAATGGCATTGGGCTAACTATCTGAGATGTTGGAATCCCATTTCTTGATTAGGGCATTGACTCTTTCGGGTACTGTCCAGGAGCCTTCATTAGAGTTTGTCGCAGAGGATAACTTATCGATGGAACATTCGACAGAAACAACGCGAGTTCCAGACTTTCCGCATCGCGCAATTCTCGCGGCCATGGTGAATTCTTTCAGTGTGGAAGCCGTGAATCGTTCGACCGTCGGGGTCCGACGAACGGCACTGTCGGGAACTCCAGAAGCGCGCGTGCGGCGGCTGAAGCCACCGTCGGTGGTGCTCTCGTCAAGCCTATCCGCAAATTGGTGCCTGAAGGTCAGGAGCTTTGGATGTGGCTTGGTGTGATTGAAAAGACGGGCATCCCTTCGCCAGAACGGGTTCAATCTAGCGTTGGCGGCATCGATACGAACCACGAGTTCTGCATAATAGCGTGGTCCGACGCTTCGGCCAAGATTTCCACGAGTACATATGAGTGAGGCTGCTGCTCCATTGATGGACCAGGGCTGCCCAATTGCTTAGGATCGTCTATGAGCGGGTAACACTTCTTCAGCAACGACGATTCGAAATTTCCTTCATAAGAGTTATTCGTTGAGACGGCGAGAGTGGAATTTCTTCGGGGCGAAGGCGACGCTCTGGCACGTCTTTCCAGTCTGAAATTGGGACTTGATATACGATCTTAAATGAAAACTGCGCCTGCGGCGTTACAATAACCTCTATGGGCCGCCAATACGACGTCGTCATCGAGCGCGATGCGGATGGTTACTATGTCGCCTCAGTGCCGCAGTTTCACGGCTGCCATACTCAAGCGAAATCGCTTGATGAACTAATGACGCGAGTTCGTGAGGCGATCGAACTCTGCCTTGAAGTCCAGGGCGAGCCCTCGTCAAATCTGGAGTTCGTCGGCGTTCAGCGCGTCACTGTCGCTGCGTGAGCAATCGACCCAGACCAACTGGCAAAGAGTTGAAGGCTGCGCTCGAGCGCGCTGGGTTTCGCCTCGAACGCGTACGCGGCAGTCATCATTTCCTGCGCCATCCCGACGGCAGAAATACAGTGGTCCCTGTGCACGCTGGCGAAACGATCGGTATCGGGCTGCTCCAAAAGATTCTCCGCGATTGCGGATTCACGGCAGAACAACTCGCCGGGCTTCTTTGACTTAAGTGCGCGGGATCTTCTCGCCCTCCGACGTCCTTTCAACGAACATCTGCATTACCGTGGTAATGTATAAACATGCCCCTAGCCCACTCCAAGCTCACCTCCCAGGGCCAAATCTCGGTTCCCGCCGACGTTCGGCGCAAACTTGGAGTCGGTCCCGGATCCATCCTTGAATGGGACGAAGAAGGCGATAAAATCATCGTCCGGCGCTCTGGTCGATTCACCTCCGAAGACATTCATCGTGCTTTGTTCGGGAAACATGCCCCGAAACCGCGCACTGCCGATGAGATGAAAGCCGGCATTCGACAACTCATGAAGAAGCGTCATGCGCGCGGTTGACACCAACGTTCTGGTTCGCCTCATCACTCGCGACGACGCTCGTCAGGCGGCCGCAGCCGACCTTTTCGTCGAAAACGGAGCCTGGGTATCGATTCTCGCGCTGGCTGAGGCAACCTGGGTGCTCGTTAGCGTCTACCAAACCAGCGCCGCGGCGCTCGCCAATGCCATCGAAATGCTACTCGATCATCGGCAGCTTACGATTCAGGATTCAGATGCGGTCGCGGCCGCGCTCGGGACTCTTTCGTTCGCGCCCGTCGCTCGGGTTTTCCGACTGCTTGATGCTGCAAGTCGCCGAAAAGGCCGGGCATCTGCCATTGGGCACTTTCGACCGCAGCCTTGGGAAAATCGAAGGGACGCAAAAGCTCTAGTAAGGTGTCCTGGTCGCAGCGTTATTACGCGCGCCCTGACGGGTGCGCCTCCAAGCACGAATCCCCGGAGCCCTTGAGGCGCGTCCCGTTAGGGCGCGCGCAACGGTGCGTGAACAATATCGTTGAGACGGTTCACTGTTACATTCATGTTCATTCACGTTCATGAACGGCCAGCGCTTTTACCTCAAATGCTACACTGAAGAAAAATGGCTTATGACGTGATCGTCATCGGGAGTGGACCCGGTGGATACTCGGCTGCCGTGCGCGCCGGGCAGTACGGACTCAAAACAGCAATCGTTGAAAAGGACCCGAAGTTGGGCGGCACCTGCCTCCACGTCGGCTGCATCCCGACCAAGGCTTTTCTCCACGCCGCCGACGTTTGGGATCGCTTCCTTCATCCCGAAGATCGACGGCATGCATTGCGACAATCGCGCGCCTCGATTTCCCTCTGGTCAGCGATCGCAAGAACGGCATCGTCTCGAAGCACGCCAAAGGCGTCGAGTTCCTGATGAAGAAGAACAAGGTCGATTGGATCAAGGGCTACGGCCGCCTCGCGGGTCCCGGCAAAGTCGAAGTCACGGGCGAAAGCGGCACGCAGATCGTCGAGACGAAGAACATCGTGCTCGCCACGGGTTCGGAAGCGCGCATGCTGCCGGGCCTCCAGCCCGACGCCGCAGCGCATCTTCACCAACATCGAAATCCTGAACCTGCGCGAAGTGCCGAAGTGCATGGGCATCATCGGCGCGGGAGCCGTCGGCGTCGAGTTCGCGTCGTGCTTCCATCGCTTCGGCACCAAAGTGACGGTTTTCGAAATGCTGCCGCGCATCGTCCCCGTCGAGGACGAGGAAATTTCGAAGGAACTGGAGCGGCTCTTCAAGAAGTCCGGCATTCGCGTCGAAACCGGCGCCCGCGTCGAAAACATTCAGACGCCACGATAACGGCGTGACGATTCACCGCGACCTTCGCTAACAACAAGCAGGAAAATTTCGACGTCGAGACTCTGCTGGTCGCTGTCGGCCGCAAGCCCGCTGACCGATAATCTCGGCCTCGAAGGCACGCGCGTCGAGCTCGATCGCGGATTCGTCAAAGTCGGCCCGAATCAACTGACCGGCGAGCCGAACGTTTACGCGATCGGCGATATCGTCGCGGGAACGCCGCAGCTCGCGCACGTCGCGACGGCCGAAGGCATGATCGCGATGGCGCACATCGCGGGCAAGCCGTTCACGCCGATCAATAAGAACCGCATTCCCAACGCGACGTACACAGAGCCCGGCATCGGCAGCGTCGGCATGACGGAAGCGCAGGCGCGCGACCTCGGGCCACAAGGTGAAGGTCGGCAAGTTCCCCTTCATGGCGAACAGCAAGGCGAGCATCCTCGGCCATCACGACGGTTTCGTGAAAGTGGTCGCCGACGAAAAATACGGCGAGATCCTGGGCGTCCACATCATCGGCCCGGAAGCGTTTCGAACTGGTCAGCGAAGCCGTGACTGGCGATGGAAGCCGAAGCCACGGTCGACACGATGATTCACGCCATCCACGCGCATCCGACGTTGTACGAAGCCATGGGCGAGGCCTTCAACGCAGTCTACGGAATGGCCATCAATGCCTGAAGTCGTTTAAGCACCACCCGTGCAGGGTGGGGGTCGCGTCGTAAGTTGGAGCCCTTCGCTGCGCTGGCACCGTGGGCGGCTTCCGCCTGCCAAATCGTGCATCGTCCGGAATCTTGGTCTTGTCCGCTACACCGAAGCCTTCGCTCTCCAACAGGACCTGGTCGCCCAGCGCAAGCGTGGCGAAATCCCGGATCAGCTTCTGTTCGTCGAACATCCGCACGTCGTCACCATGGGCCGCAACGGACACGATGAAAATCTTCTCGCCGCCCCGGAACTCCTCGCGCGCGCCGGCATCGAATTCGTCCGAACCGACCGCGGCGGCGATGTCACCTACCACGGCCCCGGCCAAATCGTCGGCTATCCGATCGTCGATCTGCGTGAATGGAAACGGGATGTGGTCGCCTATGTTCGCGCCATCGAACAGGTCATTGATCGATGCGTTGGGTTCGTTTCGTATTTTGGCGTTTCGCGACCCCGCCGGAACCGGCGTCTGGACCGGCGATGCCCAGGCAAAACAGGCGAAGATCGCGGCGATCGGCGTCCACATCAGCCGCTGGGTCACGTCGCACGGCTTCGCCCTCAACCTCGATACCGATTTGAATTATTTCCGCTACATCGTCCCGTGCGGGTTAACCAAGCCGGTGACTTCGATGCGGGCGCTCGGGCTCCAGTGCGAGCCGGGAACAAGTGATTGCGGCGCTCGAACAATCCTTCGGGCGCGTTTTCGAAAGAAATATGGAGAATCTCTAATATGATCGATGTCATCATGCCCCAGATGGGGGAAAGCATTGTCGAAGGAACGCTGACCAAGTGGTTGAAGAAAGCCGGCGACCGCGTCGAGCGCGACGAGCCGCTGTTCGAAATCTCCACCGATAAAGTCGACACGGAAATTCCGTCGCCTTCGGCCGGAACGCTTTCCGAAATCATCGTCGAGGAAGGCAAGACCGTCGGCATCAATACGGTCGTCGGACGGATCAGCGATGGCGCGAATGGCGCCGCGCCCGCGCAAGCCGCCGCCGCGCCGCCGCCCGAGCCCGCAGCCGGCCCCAGCCGCCGCCAGCCGCACCACCGCCTCCGCCGCAAGCAGCGCCGCCGCCTGCTCCGCCGCAACAGCAACAGTACAGTGAACCAGCCGCGCCCGTCGCAACCGTTGTCGAAGAAACCGCGGGACCGCTTTCGCCGCTGGTCCGCAAGATGGCGCGCGAAAACAATATCGACCTGAGCAAGATCAAAGGCACGGGCGTCGGGCGGACGGATCACCAAGCAGGATCTCGATAATTACCTGTCGTCGTCGCAGCCCGCTGCTCAGCCTGCAGCCGCGCCGCAGGCCCAGCCGCCAGCTCCGCCAGCTCCTCGCTCCGCCACCGCCGCCACCGGCTCCAGCCGAGCGAAGTGCGCGAGTCAACAGCCCGTCAACGTGGCTCCTCCGCCACCACCGCCTCCTCCGCCGCAGCAGCAAGTCGCGCGCACCGGCGAGGCCCCGCCACTCGCATCGAGCCGATGAGCATGATGCGGCAGAAGATCGCCGAGCACATGGTGTTCAGCAAGCACACTTCCGCGCATGTGACCACGGTTCACAAAGTCGACATGACCAAGATCGCCAAGATGCGCGATCGCATCAAGGGCAACTTCCAGGCGCAGCACGGATTCGGACTTACGTTCCTGCCGTTCGTTCTGCGCGCGACCTGCGCGGCGCTGCGCCAGTTCCCGATTCTCAATGCGTCCATCGACGGCACCAATATCATCTATCACCGCGACATCAACCTCGGGATCGCGGTCGCGCTCGAAAACGGTCTGATCGTTCCTGTGATCCGCAACGCGGACGAAAAGAACGTGGTCGGCCTGCAGCGCTCGATTGTCCGATCTCGCGGCGCGCGCCCGCTCGCGCCAGCTTCGTCCGGATGAGGTGCAGGCCGGCACGTTCTCCATCACCAACTTCGGCAGCTTCGGCAGTGTCTTCGCGACGCCGGTGATCAATCAGCCGCAGGTCGCGATCCTGGGCGTCGGCTCGGTCGAAAAAGAGCCGGTGGTGGTCGACGACGCGATCGCGATTCGCTCCATGGCTACCTCGCGCTAACCTTCGATCATCGCCTGATCGACGGCGCGCTGGCCGATCAGTTCACCGCGAAGGTGAAGGATATCCTGCAGAACTGGGCCGAAGAAATCATGTGATCGATGTGATGTGGCGCCCGCACTCGTGCGAGCCGTGTCGACACTCATGTCGACACCCTCTTCGTAGCAAATGATCATCTCAAACGGCCCGCTCACAGCTTCCGTCGCGACCGGCACAGGCAACCAAGTCCAATCCGTCACGATGAACGGCCACGAGATTCTATGGATGCCTAGCGAGCCGAACAAGCTCGGCGGAATCCCGCTGCTCGCGCCCTGGGCCAATCGTCTGGATGGCGATGCGTACTTCGCCAACGGCAAGACGCTATCGGCTGAATCCGCGATGCACGCGCAATTTCGCCGCGACGCGAACGGTCTGCCGATCCACGGCCTGCTCTCTGTTCTGCGAAGGCTGGCAGCGTAGTCAAGCAGGACGCGTCCTCCGTCACCAGCCGCCTGGAATTCTGGCGACATCCCGAGTGGATGGCGCAATTCCCATTCGCCCATACCATCGAGATCACTCATCGAATTGTGGAGCAGGCGCGTCCGTTCGCCTGTCAGGTTCGGCAGCGCTTGGTGGGGCAGGCGGTTCCGCCTGCCGGTTCGCGTGATTGCTGCTTCGAAGTCGAAACCGCGATTGAAAACCATTCGACCGAACCGATGCCGCTCTCGCATCGGGTTCCATCCCTACTTCCAGCTCTCCGATTCACCGCGCGACGAATGGAGACTCACGATCCCCGCTCGCGATTCAGCGTCGTCCTCTCCGACAAGCTCATTCCCGACTGGCGAAACGCAGACCGTTCGACCTGCCGCATCCGATTCCGCTCGCAGGCGTTTCACTCGACGCCGTGTTCACGGGACTCACTGGCGATGCGTTCGTAGCCGAAGGCCGCAGCCAGCGCATCTCCGTGCGCTTCGGGCCGAAGTTCCCCGTGGCGATCGTGTACGCGCCGCAAGGGCAGTCGTTCTTCTGCTTTGAACCGATGACCGCGCTGACGAACGCTTTCAATCTGGAGCACGCGGGAAAGTTCGCGGGAAAACAGGCGGGTCTACAGCACATCGCGCCAGGAGCGACCTGGCGCGAGAGCTTTTGGATAAAACCGGAAGGCTTCTAACGACTACGGCTGCTTCTTCGGCGTGGTGGGTGTCGCCGTTGCCGGCGGCTTCGGCGCCGGAGTCGACGGCTTCGGTGCGGACGGAGCCGGGCTGCCCGCGGGCAGCGTCACGGGATACGTCTTGTCGTACAGATCGACCATGTCCTTGGTGATATCGAAATTATTCGACGCGTACAGCACCGGCGTCTGCGGATTCGACACGTCCAGGATCAGCGAATATCCGTTCGCCTGCGCGAAGTTGTCGATCACCTTCATCATCTTCCCGCGTCAGGTCGTCCATCAGCTTGCGCTGTTCCGTCTCCGCTTCGGCTTGCGCGTCTTCCATGTCGCGGTTGTAAGCCTTGGTCTTCGTCTCGATGTTGCGCGTCAGGTCGGCCTTGGCCGCTTCCGCCATCGCGTTGCCGCCGCGCTGCAGCTTGTCTTGCAGCTCGCGGATATCGTTCGCTTTCTTGTCGAGCGCCGCCTTGGTGGGCTCGAGTTTCCGGTTCAGCTCATTGAGCGCCCGCTGCCCGTCGTGGGTGCCTAACAGAGCGCGTCTGGGCCTGAATGACGCCGACCTTCGCAGCCGCGGGACGGCCCGCCGTGGTGCCGCCGCGGGGGCCTGGGGTTCCGATTGAGCCACCGCCTGGGACGCGGCCACCAGGCCGCCCAGCAGTGACAGATAAACCAACGCATGGATTCGCTTTTTCACAACTACTCCTCTAGTTTCAGTTTTAATATCCTAACACCCGTCGAGTTCAGTCCCTTAGAACGTGCGCCCAATGGTGAACCGGAACGTCGACGGTTTTTCGAAAAACGGTATGACCTGCCCGAAGTTCGCCAATGCATTGGCGAACGTCGCCGTATTGTTGAAGTAACTCCGGTCCGCGACGATCGGCGGCTGGATGTTTTCTTCGACCCTCAAAGGATTGTACGCCCAATAGATGCGGAATGGTGCGTTGACCACCGGCATCAGTACCTGAAGCTCCAGGCCGGTCGACATGCGCGGCACCTGCGTGCCCGCCGCGACCACCGCGCGGCTGCTGAACGATGCTTCGGGGAACTGCGTATTCAAAGTCGTGATGCGATCCGGATTCAATTCGAGCTGGCTGCCGCGCGACAGCTTGTTGACACCGGCATCGACGAAGGCCGCCAGCGTCACCGGCCCGAAAATCGGAATGCGGTATTCGATGTTCGCGACGCCCTCGGTATCGCCGCCGGGGAACACCAACTGATAGGTCGGGATGTTCTGCTGGACCTGCACGAAGGTGACGTTTCCATTGGCATCCAGGCCCTTCTGCACGCGCGCCGAGCCGTCGTTGTTCAGCACGCCTATGGTAGACGCCGCCGGCACGAACGCGATCGGGCTGATCCCGTAAATGTTGAACCCTCGGATGTCGTTTTCACCGCCCATGTAGAAGCGATTGAACGGCGGCGCGACTTTCCCGCCATATCCGGTCACCCATCGGCCCAGCACGTGGACGCCGATCACGTGATGCTGCATTCAGCGGCGACTTGTGGAAATACCGGGCATCGAGCGTCGGCTCAATCTGGTTGACCGTGCCGCCCAAAATGCTGCCCGCGAACGCGACGGATAACGAGATCGCCTTGCCGCCGGTCGGATTGATCGGATGGTTCACCGTGTTGTAGGTGTAGCTTGGCGTAATCGTCGACGAGCTGATTCCGTCCAGCGAATTCGGCCCGTTGATGTGCAGGAAGTTGATGTAGTTGAAATAATTGTCGGCCGCGGGCGTCAGCGTCTTCACGTCCTGAATCGTGTAGCCGTAGGATGATGCCCACGCGCGCGAAGCTGCGCTTCAGCGGATAGCTGGCGAACACCGTGAAGCCGCGCGAATCGTTCACGTAGTTCAGCAGGTTGTTGGTGCCCAATTGCTGGAACAGCGGAATCAGATTCGTCCCGGCGAGCACCGATGCCTGCCGCGCCTGATCGAAACTGTAGCGCGACGTGAACACCGTGAACCCGACCTGGATCGGCTTGTCCAGGAAGTATGGTTCCGTGAAGCCGATCTGCGCGCTGCGCTGCACGGTGCCCAGCGTTGTCGACAAGCTGAGATTCTCGCCCAGCCCCAGGAAGTTGTTGGTCGAATAGGAAAATCCGATAAAGCTGCCGGCGATGGCGGAAACGCCGCCGTTCAACTGCACGGTATTCTTGCCGCGTTCCTTCACCTTGAGCGTCAGGTCGACGGTATTGTTCTTCGTGTCCCGCTTGATGTCGGCCGCGTCGCTTCCTTCAGCACTTCGAAATAGCCGAGCTGGTTCAGCCGCAAAATACTCAGTTCCCACAAGTGCGTATTGAAAACGTCGCCTTCGTCCACCATCAACTCGCGGCGAATGACTTTGTCGCGCGTGGTGGTGTTTCCCGAAAAATCGATGCGGCGGACGAAGAACTGTTTGCCTTCGTCGAAGTTCAGCGTCAAGTCGATCTTGTCCGTGCCGGGCTCCGGTTCGAAATTCGGCTCCGAAACGAAATCGATGTAGCCGAAGTTGCCGTAGATCTTGGTCAGGTCGGTGAAACCCTTGCGCAGCTTGGCGGTGGAAAAAACGTCGCCCGGCTGCATCTGGAACGTCTTGAGGATCGGCTCATTGGTCCGGAACAGCTTCATCCCGGCAATGGTCACGTTGTTGAGGTGATACAGCTGCCTTCCTCGATACTGATATGGATGTTCGCGCCTTTGCCGACCTTGGTCGACTTGATCAGCGGCAGGCGGAACTTGCCGCCGCCCACGTCCACGATGTCCACCTTCGCTTCGGTGGTGTGCGCGGTGAAATATCCGTTGTCCTTATAGAACAACTCCATGCGCTGCTGGTCTTCTTCAAGCTTGGTGGAATCGTAGGTTTTCGGGAACAGATCTTCGAAGAAAATCGAATACGGGAATGCCGATGGCGTGCAGGTTCTTCATCGACCGCTTCAGAATGCGATCGTTGAACGCCTTGTTGCCGTCGAACGTAATCTCCGCGACCTTCACCTTCGGGCCTTCATCCACCTTGAACACGACTTCGAGCGACGATGGCGGCACCTGATGAACTTCCGGTTCGACAGTGGCGAACTGGCGGCCGCGCTCCGCCAGGTACTCCTGCAGGACGACTCGCGCGCGCTGCACCTTATTGGGATCGTACTGCGATTCGACGCTCAGCCCGACCTTGCGCTCCTTGAACCGGTCCAGGATTTCGGACACGCTGATCGACTTCATCCCGTCGTATTTGATCGACCGCACTACGCGGCGTTCCACCACCACGAAGCGGATGATCCAGCCCGTCTTGCCGGGCTCTCTCTCCATCGTCAGATCGTCGAACCGGCCGGTGTTATACAGCGCCATGTAATCGCGATGGAGCTGTTCCGTGTCGAGCTTGTCACCCTTTTTGGTGATGATCAGATTGCGCAGGGTATCGGGCGGCACGCGGCGCGTTCCACGGAAATCGACGCTCTCGATCACGTCATCGAGCGGGAGTCGTATGGGTTCGGGCGTGGGTGGCGGAGCCTCCAGCTTGGGAGGCTGCACCGGAGGTTGAGCGGGCGGCTGCGCCTGCACCTCCGGAATGGTTTCAAACGGATTAGCTTTCTTCTGCTGCGGCGGAGTGGGCTTAGCGGGAGGGGGCGTGGGCGGTGGCTGCTGCTGTGCGGGTGCAGGCTGCTGCGCCAGTCAAGGGCAGCGAGATCAGCAGACAGACCAACAGCATGCGCAGGCGTCCAGGCCTGGAAAACGTCATCTAACCGGGTTCCTTTCCACTCTGCGCCTTACACTCAGACGCCCGCAAGCTCCACGAGGTTTCAACGTTCATGCCGCAAAAGAGGGGCCCCAAGAACGAAGCAAGACTGGCAAAGCTGATTGCTTATTCTATCAAGGTCGGAGGGCGGAGGTGGGACGTCATCGGGTTCCAATGGCGATAGGAACCGGCGGGCTGGACCCATCCCCGATCGTTAAGCCCAGCGAGGCGTTCGCCGATGACGGAAGATCGGCCGGCACGAGTACGTTGATTTGGAAGATTCCGGAGGCATTCAGCGGCGATACACCGGAATAGAGGACGCGCGCATCCTCACCCCCGATGGTGATGTGCGTCCGCAACGTCAACGCCGGCTCGGGTGTCGACAACGGCCACGACCCACCAGTCACTCCGGTTGCATTGGCGAGCCCGCCCCCGGTGCCATAGATCGTAATGAAGTCGCCGGGCCTCGCCGGATTCGATGGCGAGTTGCGTGTCCCGTCGGAGTTGTCTATCGATAAAATGCCCGGCACCGCTCCGGTGATCGGGACTCCGTAAAACGGTCCGATCGGGGCTGCCTGGCCGGGCGAGGTATTCACGATTTGGCCCTGATAGTCGAGAAAGATCTGAGTGGACGTTGTTCCCGCGAGCTCCCATGGCACCTGGACATTAATCTGTTCGCCCTGCCTGTAAAGCACAGGCGCACCGAATCCGCCAGACGGACCGATACCGAAGCAGATGGGATCGCCAGGGATGCATTCCGGCGTTGCACGCGGCGCGACGGCGGATTGCTGCGCGATCGCCGGACCAAGCTGGTACCCTTTGATCGCCACCAGCTCTCCGGGCGAAACGACGCCCGCGACGTAGCTCGCCGCATTGAGAACAGTGAGGTCCATGAACATGCTGGTGACGAATCCAACGTTGGTGGTTTGACCCAGCATCGGCGGCGGATTGATCGACGGAAAATCCGGCGAGACTGTCGTTCCGGCAATGACAACCGAGCCGTTCGGCGCCACCGCAATCAGGTTCGCGATGTCGGCTTGCGATCCCCCAAGATACGTGGCGCCGGTCAGTACCCCAGACGGATCGAATCGGGCGGCGAAGCGGAAAGCATCGCCGTCGGCATCGACAGTGATCGATTGGGGAAAGTCGAAGCGATTCTGATTTTTGAACGTGGGACTGCCCGAAAGATAGGTGGCGTACACCAGCGCGGATCCGGATGCGTTCAGCTTGATGACACCGGGGGCACTCGGGTTTCGGGACGCGACTTGAAATGCGCCCAGCGTCGCCGAAAAACTTCCAACGGCGCAGGTGACGTAGACATTTCCACCCGAATCGATTGCCATGGCGAGCCTAACCGGCGAGTCGGCTGTCTGGCCCAATGCGGCCTGCGGCGCCAGCGGAAGAAAGGTCGAGTAAATCAGTTGGCTGCCGGACGGATTCAGCTTCGCAACAAACGCCGTGGAAGGATTCGGAAAGGCCGCGCCCTGCGTGACTGGGAAAGTGTTTGGCTGGTTCTGTTGGTTCGGCGAAGTTGCACCGGAAACATAAACATTCCCTTGTGAATCGACCGCGATTGCATAACCAATGTCCCCGCTATTCCCTCCGAGATAGGTTGCGTAGACGGTCGCGCCGGTGGGGTCGAGCTTGATTACGAATGCGTCGTAACACGGCGTATAGAGCAGGAAAATTGTGGCGGGATTGTAGCAGCCTCCGCCGGACGGATCCTTGTGTGACTGGGTTTGAAATGCCCCGGGTGTGGCCTGAAACAGAGGCGACCGGGTGCTGCCCGTGAGGTACGTATTGCCCGCGGAGTCTATCGCAATGGCATTTACGCTCATGTCCTGGCCGCCAACGCTGGTCCTGAAAGGAACCGTGTAGGTAAACGTCGGAAGGTTCGCCGCGATGACGCAGGGCAAAACAAATAGCCACGCTACACGGACGCGCATGCCTTGAGTTTCTCATACAAGACCCGCTTCGCCCCGCCGCGCTATCATTTACGCGGATGAAGCGACGAGTCGTCATCACAGGGATCGGGGTCGTCAGCCCCAACGGAATTGGAGCCGAGGAGTTCTGGCGCGCGACCCGTCAGGGCGAATCCGGCATCGGACCCATCACGCGCTTCGACACCTCCGACTTCGCGGTGCGCGTTGCCGGTGAAGTGAAAGGTTTCCGCGAAGAGGATTACATCGCGGCCAAGGATCGCCCGCACGTTTCGCGCGTGGCTCCGTTGGCGATCGCGGCTGTTCAGGAGGCGCTCGAATCGGCAGGCATCGACTATGCTTCGATGAATCGCGATGAGTTGCGCAAGATCGGCGTGATCGTAGGCTCCGGCGGCGGCAGCAGCGAGTTTACCGAAGAACAATATCGCCTCTATCACACGGGACATTGGCGGCAATGCTCGGTGTACGTGGTGCCGACGTCGACCATCGGCACGCTGGCCAGCGAAGTCTCCATGCGCTTCGGATTTCGCGGGTTGAGCCACGTGATCTCGACCGGCTGCACCTCGTCGACCGACGCGATCGGCTACGCGTTTCGCACGATTCAAGCGAGCGGCCTCGACATGATGATCGCGGGCGGAGCCGACGCCCCCATCGCTCCGCTGATCCTGCGCGGGTTCATGGCGATGCGGATTCTCGCGGCGAAATGGAATGACGATCCGCAGCGCGCTTCACGGCCGTTTTCAAAAGATCGCGAAGGGTTCGTGATTGCCGAAGGCGCGTGGTTCTTCGTGCTGGAGGAACGCGAGCGCGCGCTCGATCGCGGCGCGACGATCTACGGCGAGATCGCCGGTTACGGATCGACGTGCGAGGCGTTTCATCGCGTTCGCCTGGAAGAATGCGGCGAAGAACCGGCGCGCGCGATTGGCCTTGCGCTGGAGGAAGCGGGCGCTGTGCCGGAACAGGTCGGGTACCTGAACTATCACGGGACGTCGACTGAGTTGAACGATCGTATCGAGACGCGGGCGGTGAAGCTTGCCTTTGGCAAGCATGCTGAGAAGTTGCCGGGATCGTCGCTCAAGAGCCTGATCGGACATCCGCAAGGGGCTTGCGGCGCGGCCGGCATGGCAGCGACATTGTTCGCAATGCGCGACGGAATTCTGCCGCCGACGGCGAATGTCGCGGTTGCGGATCCGGAATGCGATCTGGATTACGTTCAGGATGTGGGGCGGCGCGTCGAGTTTGAGTATGCCGTCGCGAATTGCATTGCGTTCGGGAGTAAGAACTCGGCGTTAGTTTTGAAGAAATAGCCGCGATGTGGCGTAAGCAAAAGAGAGCGTGCGCCACATCGGCGGCGTTATAGTAACTGTTCGTGCTGCGATGGCTCCCTGCAATCTCGATGATGCTGGTGTCTACCATCAGCTACGTCGATCGCAACACGCTGGCGCTGCTTTCGCCCACCATTCTCCACGACACTCATCTGAACAACGAGCAATACGGCTACATCATCCTGGTGTTCTCGCTTGCCTACATGTTCACGAATCCGGTGTGGGGCTGGATTCTGGATCGCATCGGCGTTCGCGCCGGAATGACGGCGGCGGTTTCCATCTGGACGATCGCCTCCGCGGCGCACGCCTTCGCAGCGGGACTGCGGAGCTTCGCTATCGCGCGCGGCGTACTCGGTCTCGGCGAAGGCGCGACGTTTCCCGGAGGATTGCGAACCGTAGTCCAGACGCTGCCGGTGGAGAAGCGCTCGCGCGGAATCGCTATCGCTTATAGCGGAGGATCGCTGGGTGCGCTGATCACCCCGATCATCATCACGCCAATTGCGAGGCGATTCGGCTGGCAAGGCGCATTCTGGTTTACGGGCGCGATCGGCGCGGCATGGCTCGCGATGTGGTCGCTGTTGTCGCGCCGTTCCGATTTGCGCCACGCCCCGATCCACGTCGCGCCCATGCCGGGCGAAAACGCGACGCATCCCCGCTGGTGGGATGTACGGCTGCTCGCCTTCATCGCCGCTTACGCACTGGGCGCGTTTCCCTCGGGATTCGTTCTGTATCAGGCCGCGAACTTCTTCAGCGCCGCGATGGGCAAATCGCAAGTCGAGATCGGACACGTACTGTGGATTCCTCCGCTCGGCTGGGAGGTCGGATATTTCTTCTGGGGCTGGGTGATCGATCGTTTCGCCGGCGCGGGCGGCTCGGTAGGCGGGATGCGGCGAATCTTCCTGCTGGCGATGCTGCTGAATCTGCCGCTGGCCGCAATCGGACTCGTGCATTCGTTCGAAGGCGTACTGGCGATCATGTTCCTGGTGATGTTCATGGCGTCGGCATTCATCATCGGCGCGGTCGCCTACGCCACCAGCCACTATTCGACGAAACATTCAGGCTGGATTGCAGGCGTCGGCGCCGGCACCTGGTCAGCCGTGGTCGGCGGCGTGATGCCGATGATGGGACGACTGTTCGATCAGCATCGCTACGCTATTGCTTTCGAAATTGCGGCGCTGTTCCCAGTAGTTGGTTACGCGTTGTGGCGATCGTTGGACGTACGCACCGCAGACGATCGGCATATCCCATAAGCCGCGAATTAGGCTGGGTCTTAGTACTTTTGCGCTCGAAAATTCATCCGCCTGCTATTGGATTGCGCAAGTTACTATGGCATTCTCAACTTAGCCGCACACCTGACGAAAACTCAGGCGTGATCTTCAAGAGCCGGGGGCCGATTCGGAGGACGGCCTTCGGTGGCGATCTCCTTGTGCCGCGCAAGTGCGTAGGTACGATTCTTTTCGCGCGGTGCACATGCGCCGCGCATTTTTCGCGCTTCCCCTTTTGGCGCTTCCGGGGCGAGCGGGCCGCCACTACACTGGGAACATGCGAATTCCTGCCGTTCTATTCCTGTGCGCCATCAGCGCTTTCGCCGAAATCAAGACCATGACTCTGCGCGAGGCTCTGGACCTCGCGTTGGCGCAAAATCCCGATGTGCTGCTGGCCCGTCTGGACCAGCAAAAGGCGCGCGATCAGATCACGATCCAGCGTGACCCGTTTCTGCCCAAGGTATTCGCCGGCTCGGGAGGCGCATATACCGCCGGATTTCCCGCGAGCATCGACGGCTCCGCGCCTTCCATCTTTCAGGTGAAAACGCAATGGTCGCTGTTCGATCAGCCGCAGCGCTATCAGATCGCGGTGGCAAACGAAAATTTGCGTGGCGCGGGAATCGATCTCACGCGCCATCAGGAAGAAGTGACTTACCGGGTTGCGGCTCTATATCTCGACGCCGAACAGGCCGCACGTGCGGCGCAGACCGCGCAACGGGAAATGGATAATCTGGCGCGCGTCGTGGATCTATTCAAGGCACGCGTCGAGGAAGGCCGCGACATTCCGATCGAAGCCAAACGAGCGAATGTGGCCCTGTTTGGGGCAAAGCGTCGCGCGGAGGGATTCGCACTCGATCTGCTGCAGGCGGAGACGTCGCTGGCGGTCGCGCTAGGCATGAAGCCTGACGATCGCGTTCGCGCGTCGCTGGAGGAACGCGCGCCGCTGGTGACGCCGATATCCGAACAGGACGCGATCGATCGCGCGCTCGAAAACAGCGCGGAACTCAAGCGGCTGGAATCGAATATGCAAGCGAAAGAGCTCGAGATCAAGGGCTACAAAGCGCAGAGATTGCCCAAAGTGAATTTCGTGGGCCAATACGAATTTCTCGCGAAGTATTCGTATGAGGATTTCTTTTCGAAATTTCAGCGCAACGCGGTCCAGGTGGGTGCTTCCATCGAGGTTCCCGTGCTGATGGGCAAGTCATCACGCGCCTACGTTTCGTCGTCTGCAATCGAAATCTCCAAGTTGCGGATCCAGACCGAAAGCACGCGATCGCGGATCGTCAACGATCTTCGACGAGGCTTTCAAGAGGTGAAGCGGGCGGAAACGGGGCGCGATTATGCTCGCGAGGTTTTGGATCTGGCGCGCGATCAGGTTTCGCTGAACCTGGCGCAAAATGACGAAGGCAAATTGCCGTTGTCGGTGGTGGAGCAATCACGCGCGGAGGAACAAGAAAAGTGGCTCGCATATTATGATGCGCAGCATGCGGTTGAGGTCGCGAGGTTGAATTTGTTGCGCCAGACGGGGACTTTGTCGGCGGCGGTGAAATAGCGATATTACAAGTCAGTGAAGCGCTCCCGTTAGAGAGCGCGCCGCCTTATCGTCGCATGAGCGCTAGACGGTTAAGGGAGCGCTTCCTCCTCACCAACGGCATGCCGACACAAGTGAACATCCCGAGCACGAAAAGCTCGGTGAACAATTGGGTAACACCGAGCAAATTGCCATTCACTCCCCCGCATACCGATAAGCAAACCAGCGGACAACCCGAATGATTAAGAAGGCGCCGACCAGTATCATCGCGGCAGGACGCACACCGCACACGATCGCGGCAACAACGCCGATCGCATCCAGATCAACGCAGCCGGCGTCGTAAGTGTCGATGAAAACTCGTGCGCCACTCCATAGCCCGCCGGCCGCGACACCCAGGCGATCGCGATCATTGCGGCCCGTGGAACGGTCTGCGCGGCAATGAATATCGCTAGGACGTTCGGCCCTACGATGTTCCCGATCAACATGTATCGCAGCGCGATCGCGGCTGCGAATACGATCCATCCCTGGATTCCCACCTGGCGTTGATGAGGCGCCAAGGCCAGACCGCCCCACACAATCGAGATCAGAATTGCCGCAGCCGGCGACGGCAGCCCTTGCAAATGGTAAATCCAAGCACCCGCAGCACCCAGTGCCGCGCCATAAAGTGGCAGCAAAACCGCACGTGGCCCGCGGAAAAACTCTAGACCCAAAAGAGCCATGACCGTTCGCGCCAGTGTATCAGCACGCGATGATCCTGGCATTGTGGCGCACGCACTCTACTCTTGCGTGCGCCACATGCTCCAGCGAATCACCAACTGAACTTCAAACCTCCATAAGCGGAGCGAGCCAGCGCAACTGTACCCCAGCGCTTCCTGATACTGTTCATCCGCCGCATTTTCGATGCGGACGAACGGCATCACGTGCGGCGTCAGCTGATACGATCCGCTGACGAACACGTATTCGTAACCCGGATTGCGATTGATGGCGAACACGAAATCCGAATCGCGCCGTTCGCCGACGAAACGCGCGCCCGTGATTAGCGTCAGCTTTCGCGGCGTCAGCTCCAACGAAATCGATCCCGAGTTGCGAGGCTGGCGCGGCAACTGCTGCCCGATATCGCCCGCGTTGGACGTCGTCACCCTGGTGTTAAGCCGCGTATAGGCGGCCTTCAGCGACGCATATTTCATGATGCGCACGCTGCCCGACGCTTCTCCGCCGCGCGCCCAGCTTCCATTGATGTTGCGCCACGTGC
The DNA here is from genome assembly GCA_963732025.1 of Terriglobia bacterium. Lineage (GTDB taxonomy): Bacteria > Acidobacteriota > Terriglobia > Bryobacterales > Bryobacteraceae > Palsa-187. Next base: position 1,837,823 of record CAVSXU010000008.1, on the reverse strand, counting down.
CGGGAAAACCGGAAAAGTCGAACACAATCAGATCCTGAAACGAATTGCGGAAAAATGCAATATCCGTGCGCACGCGCCGGCAGAACCATTCGCGATACACGCCCAGCTTCGTAACTATTCGTCTTCTCCGGGCTCAGCGTTCTGATTTCCGACGAAGAAAGCTTCGTTCGCGAAATTCTGAGCAGCGATGGCTCGGTGATGCCGCGAGCCGCGCTGAAGCGCAAGAATGTTTCGGTCGGCAGACGGAAAGTGACCGCGCCGCGCGGGGTGAACTTCGTGCCGAACACGCTGCTCTGCTCGCACCCGCGCGCCCGCCGTCGACGAGAATCCGCGGCGTGATGCGCGTACTGATCGTTCACGAAGAACCCGTTATCGTGACGTTCCACGTTCGTCTGCCGAAATCATACCGGCCTGCCGCTCGATATTGATATCCGAACACCAGCGCGCCGCCCTTGTGCGTCAGCGTTCCCTGATAGCCGACATTCGTCCGATCCGTGATGCGTCAGGAAGTCGCCGCCGAAAACGGAGCCGACGGTTGTGCCGAGCGTCGTCGCCGGGGGGCGCGACGTGGTGGACGGCGGAACCAGACTCACCAGATAAACGAACGGAACCGGCGTCGCGGGAACCGTCCGCAGTCAAAGCCGCGATGTGTAGTCGATCTCGCCGGTAGGGTCCGTGGAAGAAATCGCGCTGGCGATGATAGCCGAACGTCACGTGCTGCGACGAATCGCGACGTGCGCGCGTCGTCGAGATGCACGCGATCGTCGAATCGCGCGCCGTTTCGTTCGCCAGCCAGATCGAGCAAACCGTAATACACCTGGCCCGGCACGCCGGTGTAGGAATCGAATTCGCGAAAAATCGCCGTGGATGCTGGTGCGATCGCTAGAATCGATAGCCCGATGTTGGCGCTGCCCAGTGGTGATGCGATACGCATCGTTCGGAAACTCGCCGGTGGTGCGGAACTGATCGGCGGTGAACGCATAATCGATCTGATGCGCGAGCCCGCCGTCGATTGACGCCGGTCCAATGATCCGTGGAAAATGATCCGCGCTCGTAGGAGAACGATCCGTGCGGACGCGTTGGATTCCGCATCGCCGCTGCTGCGTAGAACATCTGGATCACGGCGCTGGAAGCCTCCGCGCCGAACAGCGCGCTTTCCGGCCCGCGAATCACTTCCATGCGATCGATTCCCGCCGTGCCGAGGTGCGCGAAATCGATCGCGCCGCCGGGTTCGGTCAGCGGCACGCCGTCCAGCAGCACCAGCGTCGAACTGCTATCGCCGCCGCGCGAAAACAGGCACGTCACGCCGCCGTTGCGTCCGGTCTGCACCACGCTCAATCCCGGGACGTCGCGCAGATAATCGGCGATGGACGGATTCTGCGCGCGTCGAGAAATCGTGCGCGGTGAACACGGTCGCCGAAACGCCGGCTTCTTCGATCGGCGACGGGCGCGCCCGTCGCGGTGACGACCACGCGATCGCTGGTCGGCGCCGATCGCCAGCGTGATCTGCGCGTCCTTCGATTCATCGACGGGAACGGTTTGTTTCGCGAATCCGTCCTTGGTGACGGTCGGCGTCGCATTTCGGTAGCGTGGCGAATTCGAAAGCACCGCGCGAATCTGTGTTGACGGTTTCCGAGCCGCAGGCGATTTTCGCGCCTTCGACCGGGCGGGCAGCGGGGTCGACGACCACGCCGCGCACATGAGAATGCAAGAAATAGAAATAGAGTTGTCATGAGACGCTCTCCCTCGAGACGGTCTTCAGTACTTTGGATCGAGGAACCGGTCTCCTGACTTACGGCGGGCCTTACGTGGCTTCGATCTTCCCACTTGCGCAGTGACCGAATCCGGCCAGAAACAACTTGCCGATTACAGTTGCGGGGCAGTGGCGGAGTCTAACCGCCTTCCCGTGCATTCCTCAATTACGAACTGTCAGACGACATCGTAGCAGAATTCATGCAACTTACGATAGATTGGTGTGCATGAAAGTTCGCCGCATGATTTTCGCACTCGCTGCCTTGTCCGCCGCAGCCATCGCTCAGGAAACCCGCAACCCCGAGCAAATGGGACCGTACCCCGTAGGCGTCACCAGCATCCAGTTCGACGATGCCAGCCGCCCCGATGCCGAGCTCGGGCCGCGTCCACTGCGCACGGAGATCTGGTATCCGACGGTCGATGCCGCGAAAGGCATGCCGAAGAACCTGTTTTCGGATTTCATCCTGCGCGGCACGATTCCCGGCTCTGTCGATGCAGCCAATGAATCGCTGACTTTTTATAAGAGCGGGAAAACGCTCGGCGAATTTGAGAAGGACTACAAGAACGTTTCCGTGCGCGACGCGCAGGTTCGCGATGGCAAGTGGCCGCTCATCGTGTTCTCACACGGCAGTGGTGGCACCCGCGTCGGCTACGTGTTCTTTACCGAATTCATGGCATCCCACGGCTATATCGTGATGGCATGCGACCACATCGGCAACAGCCGTTATACGCTGGTCAACAACAAGGTGGTGAACGCGGGCGGGCCGCGCGGGCAAGCTTCGGCTGCTGACCGTCCCAAAGACATCAGCTTTCTGATCGACATGGCGACGCGCATGACGCAAGGCAGCGACAGCCGCTTCGCAGGCCGTATCGATCTTGAAAAAATTGGCGCCGCCGGCATGTCCTATGGCGGTTGGACTACGGAAGCCGTGGTGGATCGCGAGAAGCGTGTGAAAGCTGGAGTGATGCTCGCGCCCGGCGGCCCAGCTGCCGATCGCGCCAATTTTTCGACGCCGATTTTCATGATGATCGGCACCGAGGACTCGACGATTCGCGCGGCGGGTAACACTCGCAATCGCACGTATTATGAAGCGTCAAAGGGTCCGCATTATCTATGCGAGATTAAGGACGCAGGACACTACACGTTCACCAGCGTCGATCAATACAATCCGGAATACGGCAACGGAATCGGCCACGGCAAGCGCGTGAATACCGCGCCGGATCAGGATGTGACGTTCCTGCCGCCAGACGAAGGGCACAAGATCGTGAACGCGTATGCGCTCGCATTTTTCGGAGTCTATGTGCGCGGGCAGCAGGGCTATCAGCCGTTCCTGAAGCAGAATCACTACGGCGACAAGATCATCTACAAGTCGGGCGAGTAGAGAAGTACATTGGCCGCAGATGCACGCCGATTCACGCAGATAAGAAACATAAAATTTTATCTGCGTGAATCAGCGTGCATCTGCGGCCAAAAATTCTTCCTAGCTCATCGCTTTCCAAATCAGGATCGCCACTCCTGCCATAAATCCGCCGAACGCTTCATATTCGCGATTGTGCAGATACAGCGACCATCGAAACTCTTTCGCGCTCCCCGGCGCTCGAAAGCCTCGGCAACAGCTTCGGCACGCGAGCCGCGTACGCCGCATAATCGGGAAACAGTTTTCGCAAGTGCTGTTCTTCCAGCTCGACCACCGGCAAATACACCAGCAGGAACACCGCCGCGAACACGACGCCCAACTCCCACCTTCGCGACGCGATCACGAATCCGGCGGCCGTCGTCAGCGTTCCGATGATACAGCGGATTTCGCACGCGCGCGTAGGGTCCGCTGTCGGTGAGCGACAAATTTTTTTCCAGATGCCCCGCCGCCCACGCGCGAATCGCCAAGCCCGACCATCGACACCGGAATCCCCATCGCGAGCGATTCCATCGTCGGCGCGGACAACCACAGAAACGCAGCGACCAGCACGAATCCGCTGGGCACGCGCAGTTTCGCGACGCGATCGGCGTAGGGCTTTGGGAAACTCACGCGCGGCACTCACGCCGGCACTGAGCAGGCCAGCGCTCGGCGACAGCGTCCGCGCTGATCTCGCGCATATCGCGATCGCTCGCATCACGCTTGTAAGTGGTGACGGCGCTCGCGCTGCGCAGCACTCGCAGCGATCCGCCATAAGGACCGTTGCGCGCCGGGATCCGTGGCGCCGAAAATCGCAACGCCGGGTTTGCCGAGAGCCGCGGCCAGATGCATCGGCCCGCTATCGACGCCGACCACCGCATGCGCGCGCCGCGTCGCATCGATCAATCCCGCAATTCCCGACGTGTGAACCTGCACGCCGCGAATCTGCTGCAGCACATCGGAGGAATCGGGCGATCCGTTCACCACCAGAGGCATGTCCAACCGGCTCGCCAATTCTTCGAATCGTTCGATGGGCCACTGTTTCGCGGCCCAGCCCGCCAGCGGACTCGCCAGCACGAACTTTCCATCCGGCAGATGTCCTTCCGGTGTCCCTTGCGGGCAGCGGAAATGCGCGCACCATGCTGGATGCGCCGGCGGCCGCCACCAGCTCCAGATTCTGATCGACCACGTGCGCCGAATTCGTGACCACGCCCGTCGAATAGAACAGCGACGCCCATCGCTCCGCGGCTTGCGACCGGTCGAACCCGACGATCTTGTCCGCGCGCGACGCTGCCGCCACCATCGCCGATTGAATCAGCCCCTGCAAATCCACCGCGAGATGAAATCGCTGCGCGCGCAGCCTTCGCCACACACTGCGGAGCCCGGCCATGCTGCGATCGTAGGGAATCATTTCGTCGACGAACGGATTGCCGGCCAGCAGCGGCATCCATCGCTCGCGCAGCACCCAGCTCACGCGGCTGTGCGGAAAACTGTGCTTCAGGCTCGCGACGGCGGGCAGGCGTGGATCACGTCGCCCATCGCTCCCAGCCTGACCACGAGAATGCGGAATGGGTCCATTCGATTGCGGACCAGATTACTGCCGCGAATGCACTAGCCGCAGCAGTCCTGAAACAGTTCGCGGTCCTGCGCGTGCACGTTGATCGCACCGTTGAAGTCAGCGGAGTCTTCGGCGACGTAATCCACCACGCGCAACGCGGCCACCAATTCCGCGCGCGCCTGCATGGGCAGAATCGGATTCTCAGGCGTGGCGATCAGAACCAGCAATGGCTTGTCCGGCTTCTTGAAACTCTCCAGCCAGCGCGCGTGCCACGCGATCATCGGATCGAAATATCCGCTCACCACGGTGGCGCCGTCCGCCGCGATTTTCGCGGCTTGGCTCGCGTCGACGATCTTACTTCGCGTATCCACTTTTATAATCCAGCCTTCTATTTGAGCAGGTCCAGCGCGGCTTCCGCCACTCGCGATTCGCTGACGCGCGTCATGCAGCGATGATCGATGGGGCATTCGCGCAACAGGCAAGGGCTGCATTCCACGGCTTCGCGAATCACGCGCGCCAGTGGCCCGGTAGGTCCCGTGGCAACATCGTCGGTGGCGCCGAACACCGCCACCGTCGGCACTCCCAGCGCCGATGCGATATGCATCGCGCCCGAATCGTTGGTGAGATACACGCGGCACGCCGCCGCCATATCGATGAACTCCGCCAAGCGTACGTTTCGCCGGCGAAATTCTGAACTCGTCCTTGAACGGCGGCAGCGACCGACTCGCACAACCCGCGCTCGTCTTTCGATCCGAAAATCGCAACCGCCGCGCCGAGTTCGCCCGCAACCCGATTGGCCGTCTCCGCGAATCGCTCCGGCAGCCAGCGCTTTGCCGATCCATAGGCGGCGCCAGGACTAACGCCGATCACGCAATCGCCCATGCCCAGCTCGCGAAACCGCGCGACGCCGCTGAGGCGCGCCTCTGGCGCTCCCTGCAAGCGAATCATTTCACTCGCCGGCATCTCGTCGATAATTCCCGCGCGCCGCAGCAACTCCAGATAGTAGAAGCGTTCGATGCAGCGGAATCTCGCCCGCTTTCGGAACCGCGACCGCTTTGGTCAACAGCGCGCTACGTCCATCGCGCGCGTAGCCGATGCGTTCGGGAATGCCGGCGAGAAACGCGATCGCCGCTGCCTCAAAGGCGTTCTGCAACAGGATCGCGCAATCGAATTTCGATTCGCGAAGCTCGCGCGCCGCGCGCCATCTGGATCCCAGGGTCGTTCGCCGTGTACGGGATCAGCCGGTCGCAAAACGGCTCGCGGCGATACAGCCCCTCCACCCACGGCTTGGCGAGAATCGCGATCTCGGCCGATGGGTAGCGTTCACGCAGCGCGCGCAGCGCGGGCAGCGACATCACGGCGTCGCCCACCCAATTGGTCGCGCGCACCAATATCTTTTGATACGGCACTATCTCTTAAAGGTTAACGCGCGCGATGCCCGTGGCGCGCGCTTCAGCGTGCAGCCGTCGGCTTCAGCCGATGGTCCGACGGCAAACTGAAGTTCGCCGCAGCACGCTAAAAAAGCGTGCGCCACGTTGCCTCGGGTCTTACTTGCGATGCGGCGCCATCGCGGGCGACTGATATCCCGCGTACTCGACCATCGCCATGAACCCGTAGTCCATATGCATCTGCTGGTGGCAATGGAACAGCGTCGGGCCAGGATTATCAGCCACGAAATCCACTTCCACTTGCCTGCGCACCGGCACCATGATCACGTCCTTCATGACGCCGCTGGTCGGCATCCCGGCGAATTTCACCAGCTCGAACGAATGCCGGTGCAGATGCACCGGATGCGCATCGTCACTCTGGTTGTCGAACACCAGCCGATAGCGGCGGCCCTCCGTGACACGGATCGGATCCGTCTTCGGATACTCTTTACCGTTGATGGTCCAGTGATCCACCCAATGGTTGCCTGCGAACTTCTGCTTGAAAACCAGGGGCACTCGTTCGGCCTCGCGCGTCGATGCCTCGGCTTTGCCGAACGCCGTGTAATCGAACACGGCCCCCGCGGGTTGCGACCAGGCGGGCGCCCCGCTCTTGCCCGCGTATTCGACCACAACCCCTAGCCCCGCGGCGCGCATGCGCTCGTCAGGCTCGCCCAAAATCCACACGCCCGGCCGATTCATCGTGACCATCGCGTCGATCCGCTCCGCCGGTCCCATCTCGAGCACGTCTACGTCGCGCGGAGTCGGAACTCGATTCCCGTCGAGCGCGACCACGCGAAACTTGTGCCCCGGCAGCGCGAGCGCATGCGTCATGGTCGCGCTCGCATTCAGAATCCGCAGCATCACGCGCTGGCCTTCTGTGACGCGCAGCGGCTCGCCATGCCCCAGGGAATGCGCATTGATCGAATGCCGCTTGTAGGCGACCTCCAGACCGCCTTCGTCACCGCCCATCGCCATGGTGCTCATGTACGGATCCCAACCGTGCAGCGCGAGAAAGTATTCCGCGTCGAACGCGCCCGCCTCGTTTTTGGGTTCGACGTAAAGAAATCCGAATTGCCCGCTGTAGGTGCTGCGTTTCAGATCGCGACCCGCCGAACCATGCGTGTGATACCAGCGCGTCCCCGCTGGCTTCGGAACGAATGTATATCGAGCCGAACCGCGCGGCGCGATGAACGGCGTGCCCTCTTCCGCGGCGCCGTCCACCTCGGAAGGAATTTGCAATCCGTGCCAGTGAACCAGCTCCGGAATCTGCGTGTCGTTATGCACTTCGATCGTGACAGGCTTGCCTTCGGCGACGCGCAGAATCGGTCCGGGACACGATCCGTTGTAGCCCGTCGTCCGGATAATGTGGCCCGGCGCGGGTTCCAGGGTGATAGGCGAAATTCGCAGCGTGATGTCCGCTTTCGCCGATTGCGCGAAAGCCGCGGTTCCGGTGAGCGCGAGAAATTCGCGGCGGTTCATGCGAAGACTGGGGCAGGCCGCCCCGTCCACGCCGATATTTTGTTCATTCGTGGCCTCGGGTCATTAGGGGACAGGGTAGCCTGTCCCCGTTTTCACAGCGGCGGTTCATCAAGCCTTCTGAAGTTCCGCGAGGTGCTCGCCGGTTTCCCGCTCGACCTCAGCATGCAAGCTGTTGCCGTGCGAATCCATCGTCACGATCGCAACGAAATCCTTTACGCGCAAGTGCCACATTGCTTCCGGAATTCCGAATTCGAGCAGGTTCACGCCCAGCACTTTTTCAATCGATCGCGCGTAGTATTGCGCCGCCCCGCCGATCCCGTTGAGATACACGGCGCCCGACTCTTGCAGCGCCGCCAGCGTCTTCTTCCCCATCCCGCCTTTGCCGATCACCGCGCGCACGCCGTAATTCTTGATCACGTGGGCCTGATACGGCTCCTCGCGGCTGCTGGTGGTGGGGCCCGCGGCTTTGACGGTCCACTCATCGCCCTGCTTCAGCATCACTGGTCCGCAGTGATACAGAATCGAACCATTCATGTCGACAGGCGGAGCGTTCTTCATCAGGTGCGCATGAACTGCGTCGCGACCAGTGAACACCTCGCCCGTGATCAGCACCACGTCGCCGACCTTCAGAGCACGCACGTCGGCTTCCGTCAGCGGCGGATGCAGCACGATCTCGCGGCCGCTCAGCGGGAAGCCTTCGCCCTCCGTCATCCGCTTCACCGGAGCCTTGGGATCGCGATACTGCCAGCTATTGATCGCGCCGGTTTTGGCGTCGAGCAGCACGCCCAGCCTCCGGAACGCCCAGCAATCGTAAGCTACTGAAACGAAATAACTTGCCGGTAATCGGTTCGCCACGCCGATCTTGCAGCCAATTAGCGAAACGAACCCACCGAAGCCCATGGCTCCGACGCCTAAAGTGTTGGCCTGCTTCATGATGGAGTCTTCCAGCGCCGCTAATTCGGGAATCGGGTTGGTGTCGTCCAGCGTGCGGAACAATTCCTGCTTGGCGAGCACGTATCCATGCGCGCGATCGCTCCCGATGCACACGCCGACGGCGCCCGGCGCGCAGCCTTGGCCCTTGCGCCTGCCACACCGCGTGCAGGATGCATTTGCGAACGCCTTCCAGCGTCCGATCCGCGCGGCCCAGATGTTCGAGCTCCATCGGCAGCGAATACTGGATGTTCTTGTTCTCGCAGCCGCCGCCCTTCAGGATCAGCTTCACTTCGATCTCGTCGTGTTCCCACTGATCGAAATGAATCACCGGCGTTTCAATGCCGAGATTGTCGCCGGTGTTCTTGCCGGTGAGCGAATCCACCGAATTCGGGCGCAGCTTGCCGCGCTTGGTGGCTTCGGCGACCGCGGCTCGAATGGCTTTCTTCAGCGCGATCTGATTCACGCCGACCGGCGTGTGAACCACAAACGTAGGCATGCCGGTGTCCTGGCAAATCGGACCGGCATCGCCGCCGTCATTGCCAACCGCCATGTCAATATTCGTGGCGATGACGCTCAGCGCCTGCGAGGCCTGCGTGCCCGGCTTTTCATTTTCGATGGCGAGCCCCATCGCCGCGCGCACATCCGGCGGAAGATTCGTGGAAGTCTGCGTAATAAGCTCTACCAGACTGTCATGCAAGAACTGCATCTATTCTGACTCCTGACTCCTGAATTCTGACTCCTGTTCTAGAACTTGATGATAACTTGGGCGGCTTGCCCGAGCTGCGTCCAGGCGGGCGAAACGTTGAAATCAAAGATGATTTTGTGGCCGTCCGAACTGCGAACCGTGCCCGCGAATTCGTCGCTTCCGACGCGAACCGTGACAGCTTGGCCCGACTTCACGCGCAATGCGACCGCCTCGTTTTGGACCGTGACTGAGAGCATCGTCAGATCCGTCGCGATCTTGATCAGCTCCTTCATGGACGAATCGACGGGCTGCCCTTGAAGATCCTGCCGCGCGACGACGATGCCATCCACGGGCGAATGCATCTCGGCCGCGGCGGCTGACCCCTTGGCGCGCTCGATTGCTTCGCGCGCGTCGGCCACCGCTCGATTCGCTGTTTCCAGCTCGCGAGTCAGCGCCGCTTCGTGCTGCGACGCTTGCTTCGCGGCTGCATCCTGTATGTCGGCATCCGCTTTCGCGTCCTTGTATTCCTGCTGCGCTTTTTCCCAAGTAAGGCGAGCCGTGGCACCGGCGGCCCACAATCCCTGCTGGCGATCGTAATTTTTTTGCAGTCGATCGACGTCGTTGTGCGCGCGGGTTTGATCGGCGGTGGCTCGCGATGCTTCGAGCCGTGCGGCAAGCTGCTCGCCTCCGATCGCGACGATCCGCGCCTGCGCTTTGTCGAGATCGGCCAGCGCGCGTTGCTGCAGTTCGTCGAGCTTGGGATTCCGCACGCGGCCGAGCAGTTGACCTTGGTAGACCTCCTGATTGAGTTCGACGAAATAGGTATCGAGGACACCGTCCATGGGCGCGGCCACCGAGACTACGGTGCGCGCTTCGACAAGTCCGGGAAGGATGAGCTCGGTTGGCTGCGCCGGCGCGGTGGCAACGATCGGCGCGGGCTTTGGTTGATGCGCTTTTCGCCAACGATCGAAACCCAGCCCGCCGCCTGCGATGAGCAGAGCGGAAATACTCAAGATTAGGATTGCCCGGCGGGACACGATTTCATCATAGCGATGCGCGCGGAGTCCAGGCTCCGCTTTGACTTTGCGACCCCCACCCTGACGGGTGGTGCTTGACTATCGAACGTGGCGCCCCACGCTATTCGAACGGGACCTTCGCGGTCATCTTCGGATACGCCGGATTCGCTTCCACTTCCTTGATCTGCAGCGTATGGCGGCCCGCATGCGACGCGATCAACAGCAGGAACTGGTAGGCATCCATGTTGCCGGCAGGGCCGGGCGCGGAGTGGATGCGCAAATCGTCCTGCGTCGATTTCGCGTAAGCGATCGTCTTATCGCGGCGAGTGGTGAACTCGCGCGCGGCATCCGCCGGAGTCGCGAACTTGCCGCCGGCGGGCGTGATCGGCTCAGGCGCCGTCGCCTTCTTGCTGCGATCCAGAACGCCTGCGACCAGCATGTGATCCATCTGCGAATTCGACGACGCGAGCCGCTCCGTCGCCGGCGATTTCAAAATCCCTTGCGTGGAGGCGAACAGGAAATCCTCGGCCAGGATCAGATGTTCGGCGCATTCGGCCACTGACCATCGGTCAGGCCCGGCCTTGAATCGCCATTGTGCCTCGCTGAGTCCGGCAATGCTCGCCAGAAAGTTTTTCTTCGACAGTTCCAGTTGATCGACTAAGAACGCGCGCTCGGCATCGTTCAACTTGCCGCCGGTTTGCGCAAATATGACGGGCGCCGCAAGCATGCAAAGGGTCAGGACTCTTTTCATGGGTACTCCTAATACCTATTATGTTGGCACAACTCGTAGAGCGCTCCATGCTGTCGCGCCGCCGCGTTGGATGGCTAGCCAAGATATAGTTAACATGCGGCAGCGCGCTCTCTCACGGTCGCGCCTCCCTGACGCCGCGCCTGCTCTTTCTCGACGGCTGCCAGTATGAAAGCGCTCATTACTTAGATGCGAGAATAGAGGCAGTGGTCAAATACGGCATTTATTACGGAGTCCCGCTGATCCTGGCGGGCGTTGTCGTGGGCTATCTCACAAGTTGGCCGTTCGGGGTGCCATTCTACATTCTGGCCGCGTTTTGTCTGTACTTCTTTCGCGATCCCGAGCGAGGCATTCCCGATGGCGGCGTCGCCGTTTCGCCGGCCGATGGAAAGATTGTCGCCGTGGTCCGCGATTCGGCGGGCGCGAATCGCATCAGCATCTTTCTCAACATCTTCGACGTCCACGTGAATCGCACGCCGATCGCGGGCAAGATCACGTGCGTCAAATACAAGAACGGTCAGTTTCTGGTCGCCAGCAAGGAAGACGCCAGCCATTCGAACGAACAGAACATCATCACCGTCGAAGGCGGCGGCATCGAAGATCGTGTTCAAGCAGATCGCCGGGCTGATCGCGCGCCGCATCATCTGTTATAAGAAGGCCGGCGATATTGTCGATGCCGGGGAGCGGGTCGGCCTGATCAAATTCGGCTCGCGCGTCGATGTATTTCTGGGACCCGAGTGGCAGGTCGCCGTGACCGTCGGCGAACGCGTGTCGGCCGGATCCAGCGTGCTCGCCCGCAAGCCGAACACGAGAGATCGAGGTGAATAAAATGAGCCTGCGCGATCGCCTGGTCGATCCGCGTCTCCGGACCGCCGTCCGCGCCGCGCAGCGTACGCGCTGCCCACGCTGTTCACCGCGGCCAACGTGTTTCTCGGCTTCTACGCACTGCTCGAAATATTCGAAGGCGCGATGCAGATGGTGGAAAAGGACGCCGGCGCGCATCTGCATTTCAAATTCGCCGCGATCGCGATCGCCGCCGCTGTGTTCTTCGACGGCCTGGACGGGCGCATCGCGCGCATGACGAACACCATCAGCGATTTCGGACGCGAGATGGATTCGCTGGCCGACGTGATCACGTTCGGCATCGCGCCCGCCGCGCTGGCGTTCGCCTGGGGCGTATATTTCGTGCGGCCGTACGATCCCTACGCGCTGTACTATCTGCGGCACGGCGGATATTTTTTTTCGTTTCTGTTTCTGCTGTGCGGCGCGTGCCGTCTGGCGCGCTTCAATATTCAAAAAAATCCGGTGCCGAAGAATCCCGGGCCGTCCGGATCGCAAATATTTCGTCGGTCTGCCGATTCCCGCGGCGGCGGGCGTGCTGGCCGGCATCGTATATGCGTGCGACGGAGTGCCGCTGGCGGGCCTGCCGCTGGATAGTTGGGTACCTTCGGCGGTGTGGCTGGCGCTGGTGGGCGGGCTCGCGTTCCTGATGGTGAGCACGTGGCGCTATCCCAGCTTCAAGGATCTGACCCTGACGCGTCCGCGATCGCCGCTGACGTTCGTCCTGGTCGCGAGCGTGATTTATCTGATCTCGTTTTTCTCGAAGCCGGTGCTGCTGGCCGCGGCCGCGATTTATGTGCTCAGCGGGATCGTGATTCGATTGGGCGGGCATGGTGCGCCGCCGCTTCAAGCCCATGCCGCCCGAACCGGAGCATCAGGTTGGCTGAGGCGCAAAGAAAACGAACGGCGTCGCCGAGCGGGCCCTGGTCGCGATCGTCGGCGGAGATTCGCTGCTGGCGCGCGAGCTTCGCGAATTGCTGGACGCGGCCAAGCCTTCGCCGCGCCTCCAGTTGATCGCCGCGAAGTGAGTGTGCCGGTCGACGCGCCGCCGGAGCCACCGCCGTTCTGGCCGCGGTCGACGAAGAGGCTGCGGTGATGGTGCCGCTGACTGCCGAGAATCTGGAGGGCGCGCAAGTCGCGTTTCTGGCGGGAACGGCCGCGTCCAGCCGCCGGGCGCTGAAGTCAATCCGAAGGGCGGGCCTCGGCTGATCGATTTGACCGGCGGCCTGGAAGATCAGCCGAGGCGCGATTGCGCGCGCCGTCCACGGAACTGTCAGCCGTGCCGTCTCGAGGGCGCAGCATCCAGGTCATCGCGCATCCGGCGGCGATCGCATTGCGATGCTGCTGTCGCGCGTCGCGAAGCATCGCGGCGATTCGCAACGATCGATCGTGCACATCTTCGAGCCGGCCAGCGAGCGCGGCCAGCGGGGCCTCGACGAACTTGCAGCAGCAAACCGTCGCCGTGTTGTCGTTTCAGAAGCTGAAGACCGACGTGTTCGATACGCAGCTCGCGTTCAACATGCTGGCGCGATACGGCGAAGAAGCGATGGAGCCGCTGGATTCGATCGAGCAGCGGCTGGAGCGGCATCTGGCGTCGCTGCTGGCGGCGCATGCCGCGATTCCGATGCCGTCGCTGCGGCTGATTCAGGCGCCGGTGTTTCACGGCCACAGTTTTTCGGTGTGGGTCGAGTTCGAAGAAAACCCCGAGATCGCAGCGCTCGCGCAGCGCGCTGAACAGCGCCGGAATCGATGTGCGGCCGGATGAGCCGCCCTCGAACGTCGGGGATCGCCGGACATGAGCGGACTCAGCTGTCGGCGCGATCGCGGTCGACCGCAACAATCCGCGCGCGTGCTGGTTCTGGATGGTCGCCGATAATCTGCGGCTGGCCGCGGAGAACGCGGTCGCGGTGGCGAAGGAGACGATGTTGTGAAGTTATTTGCGTATTCGTGGCGGCACTGACGCTCGGTTCGTGCGGTTATCACGTCGCCGGACACGCCAACCTGCTGCCGCGACGCTGCACACCGTCTGCATCCCGGCGTTCACCAACGCGACGATGCGCTACAAGCTGACCGATCATCTGCCGGAAGCTCTCGCGCGGGAGTTCATCGCGCGCACGCAGTATCACATCGTGTCCGGATTGCGCAGCCGCCGATGCGAGTGCTGCGCGGGTCGGTGAACAATTATCTGTATTTCCCGACGGTCACCGATCCGACGACGGGGCGCGCCACCGCGGTGGATACTCGCGTGTATCTCACCGTCACGCTGACGGAGCGCGCCACCGGCAAGGTGCTGTTCACGCGCAGCAACATGGAAGTGCGCGAGCGCTACGAAATCAGCGTCGATCCGCGGGCCTATTTCGATGAGAGCGACGCCGCGCTGGATCGCGTGGCGAAGACGGTCGCGCAGCAACTGGTCACCGCGATCCTCGAAAACTTTTAGCCACGAATGAACACGAATAAGAATCTTGGTTTTCATTCGTGTTTATTCGTGTGCATTCGTGGCCAAAATTCAGTTCTGATGCCTCGCACATGACTCCCGAACAATTCCTGCACGGTTTGACGAAGAAGGCCCCAGGCCCGCCTATCTGTTTCTCGGTCCCGAGCCTTACCAGCGCGACCGCTGCCGCCGCGCGCTGATCGACGCCGTGCTTCCGGAAGAGGATCGCGAAAGCGGCTTCACGCGGCACGATCTGGACCAGACGCCGCTCGCCTCGGCGCTGGACGATGCGCGATCGTTGTCCCTGTTCGCATCGAAGCGCGTGATCTGGATCGCGGGCGCGGAAGCAGCGCTGCCTCGCGGCCGCAAGGCGGCATCGGAAAGCGACGACGATGAGCCTGGCGCAAAGGACGACGGATCGCTCGCCAGCTATCTGCGCGAGCCCACGCCGGGCACCGTGCTGGTGATCGAAGCCAGCCGCTACGATTTCGAGGGCGAGGACAAAGCCAAGCTCGAACGCGTCCAGAAATACTTCAACGGCATTCGACGGCGCAGGTGGAGTTCCGGCCGTTCGCACCCGATGCCGCGCGAGCCGTCGCGCAGAGTCTCGCCAAGCAAGCCGGGTTGCAACTCGGATTGGCCGAACTCGCGCTGCTGCTGGAAGCCACCGCGGGCGACGTCGCGCACATCGCGGTCGAAATCGAAAAGCTGAAGCTGTACACGTCGACGCCAACCGGCTCCCGCAAAGTGACGGCGGACGATATCGCGATGCTGGTGCCCGACGCGCAGTCGACCACGATTTTCGCGCTGGTGGCCGCGCTGGGCCGCGGCGATCGCATGCGCGCCCTGCAAACTCTGGACACGCTGATTCACGCGGGCGAGTACATGCCGCTGGCGCTGACGTTCCTGGCGACCCAGTTCCGCATGGCGCTGGCGGCGCGCGAGGCGGGCATGCGCAGCGCGTCGCAGATTCAGGCGCACTTCACCAAACTCGGCGCGCGCATCTGGCCGGAACGCGCTCGGCAGATCGAGCAAACCGTGCAGGCGTTTCCGAAAGCTCGGCTGGAGCGGGCGGTGGTGAAAGTGTTCGAGGCAGACCGCGCCCTTCGCGACGCGCGTCCGGACGACCGCATCGTGATGGAAGAAATGATTCTGGCGCTGACGTCGCCGTAGGCGGGTGCACAAACGAGGAGCCGCGCCCGAAGGAAGCGGTCCAACGCCGTGTTTCCACGCTGGATTGGTGGAGGGCTCGTCGAAGAGTCGTTAAGCCGCGAGTTTGCGCAAGCGAAGCGTCAGCCGGCTCTTATAACGCGCGGCCGTGTTCTTCTTGATCACGCCCCACTTGGCGGAACGGTCGATCAAAGAAAACGTTGCCGGCACGATCGCCGTGGCGCCCTTGGCGTCCTTGGCTTCGAGCAGACGGCGCATTGCGCGGATCTGGTGACGAAGCTTGGTGCGGCGGATACGATTGAACTCGGTGCGCCGCTCGGCTACGCCTACGCGCTTCAGCGCGGATACTGTGTTTGCCATTCGAGCTTTTATGATAACGCACCCGGCGTTGCGGCGCAATTGTGGGGCCGCCACTCGTGGCGGCGGTCGGTCTTTAGACCGACCATTCAAAAAGGTGGCGGCCCACAATTACGTCCTATAATCGGTCTATGCTATTGAAAACGCAATGGAAATCCAGGGATTGCTGGTGTCCACGGCCGCGGCGGCGGGCCGCTTGGAATAGAGATAGAGTATGAAACCCCTATTTTTGATTGCAGTGTCGATCGCGCTGTTCTCAGGCCATTTAACGTTGCTGTCGGCGCAAGGCGTTTCCGTCGAACAAAAGCTGATTCAGATCGAGCGCGACTGGGGCAAGGCGCAAATCAAGAAGGACTACGCCGCTGTCGACAAGATTCCCGCCACCGATTGGCAAGGCATCGACTACGACGGCCAGATCGTCGACAAGTCAACATACATGTCGCACATGCGATCCGAACAATCCACGCTTCAATCCGAGGATCTCTCGCAAATGAAGGTGCGCGTATTCGGCAACACCGCGGTCGTCACCGGCAAAGACACGGAAAAGAGCACGGATCGAGGCAAGGACAGCAGCGGCACCTACGTCTGGACAGACGTGTTCGTGCTGCGCAACGGGAAGTGGCAAGTGGTCGCGTCGCAATCGACGGTCGCCAAGTAAAGTGTGGCGCGTGCATCCGGCGGCCCGCGCGGGTTTACTGAATCGCCGGAACCCAAACGGGCTGCATGTTGTTGCCTTCCGACGTCAGCTTGCGCACATTGTGCCCGTCGAGCGTGATCGTGTAAATCTGCGTTGCGTTGGCTCGATTCGCCCCGCCGGCAGTTTCTCGTTTCGACGAATACACCAGATGCAGATTGTCGGGCGCCCACCACGGGTTTTCGTTCACGCCGGAATCCTTCGTGAGCTGGATCAGCTCGCGCGAGCCTACATCCATGATGAAGATATTGAAGCCGCCCAGTTCGAATCCCTGGGTCCAGGCGAACGCGATCATCTGCCCGTCGGACCGCCACGCGGGGTTGGAGACTTCACCCGCGCCGTTGGTGATCATTTCCGGCATCGCCGCCGTCGATGTTCATGCGCCACAACTGCTGCTTGCCGGTGCGGTCGGATATGAAGACTACATTCGTGCCGGTTTTCGGATTGATGCGCGGCGAAATGAGGATGCCTCGCGCATGCGTGAGCTGATGGAGATCCGATCCGTCGATGGTGGAACTGTAGATCTCGGTGTCGCCGAGTCAGCGACGATCCGAACAAGAAGTGGCCGCCCGGGCCGAACTCAGGCCAACCGTTTGTCGGCGCATCGGGTTGGCGAATTTAGCTTTTTCGCCGGTGATAGTGGATTGGATCACGATGTTCCAGCTATCGATGGGCGAGCCGGGCCGCTTGAACATCGTCGTGTAGGCGAGCCATTTTCCGTCGGGCGAAACGACGGGCGATTGCGTGATGGTGGCGTGGCGCGTGAGCTGGCGCTGATTGGATCCATCGTGATCCATGGACCAGATTTCCTTGTGGCCCGTGCGGTCGCTGACGAAATAAATCTTGGTGCCTTCCAGGCTCTTGACGCCGAACGCGGCCAGAATTTCGGCAGCGAATTCGCGCGCGGTTTTCCTGGCGCCCGTCGGCGTCGCGAGCGCCGAAGTACAGCTTGCCCGCCGATCAGTTGCGCGCTGGCGGGGTCGGGTTGCGAGAGATTGAACAGCCATCCTCGAATGACGAGCTGATCGTTCTGCACGGCGGCATAACCGAACGCGAGATGCGTGGCGTTCACCGGCGGATTGGACCAGTCCTTCATGGACGCGCCGCCGAGCTTGAAATCCGTGAGCTTGTTGAGGGACGTTCAGCGGATACAACTTCTTCTCGACCACCTTCAGCGCGCCGGAGCCTGACAATTCGGATACGAGCGTCGCATTGAAGACGGCCATTTGCGCCTGCGCGTCGCCCGACGCCGCGGAAATCGGGCACGGCGATTTTGGTCTCCCGAACTCCCTGGTGATGCGCCCAGTGATGTCGCTCCCTGCGCGTGGGCGAGCGCCGCACTCAGGTGCGCGCAAACGAAGAAAGCAGTTAGGGTTCCCCGAATCATCCTGAACAATTCTAGCGTTTACGAGGCACGCTACGCGTTCCGAATAACCCGCCGTCCCTCAATGCGATAGTTGCCGGACAGCACCAGCGCGATGGCTTCGCTATAGATGCGGTGTTCCTCCATCAGGATGCGCGCGGAGAGCGATTCCGCCGTGTCGTCGTCGAGCACCGGCACCGCCGCCTGCTGAATGATGGGGCCGGAATCGAGGCCTTCATCGACAAAATGCGCGGTGCAGCCGGAGAACTTGACGCCGTGCTCGAGCGCCTGATGCTGCGCGTCGAGACCGGGAAACGCGGGCAGCAGCGACGGGTGAATATTGAGAATCCGCTGGGAAATTCGCGGATGAAGTAGCCGCTGAGTAGTGCGCATGTATCCGGCGAGGCAGACCAGATCGACCTCGTTCTTGCGGAGTTCCGCGATGAGCTGGCGATCGTAGATTTCGCGATCGAGGCCGCGGGAAGGGAGTACGATGTGCGTTGAGTCCGCGGTCGCGCGCCGCGGCGATTCCGGGGGCTCGGCGCGATTGGAAATCACGACGGCGATTTCGGCGTTCAGGCGGCCGGCGGCGATGGAATCGGCGATGGCGAGGAAGTTGGAGCCTCGGCCGGAGAGGAGGATGCCGAGACGTTTTGGATGGGGCATGGCGTGAGGGCGGATTTAAGGCCCGCTCCTTCGTCCTGCTTCGCTTTGTCCGGCTCACGCGGGACGCCCGCATAGTCGCGGTTCTGTTTGGCAGTAGCGTATTGACGCCTTTGCCTTTGATTACTTCGCCGATCTGGTGCCAGGGCTCGCGCAATTTTTTGAGGATCTTTGCGGCGGCAGGAAGGTCGCGCTTCGAGACCACGAAGATCATGCCGATGCCCAGGTTGAACGTTCGCCGCCAGTCGTCTTCCGGGATATCGCCGATTTTGCGGAGCAGTTCGAAGATCGGCAGCACGGGCCAGGATCGCGGATCGACGCGCGCGCCGAGGCCTTTCGGCAGGATGCGCGGAGTGTTGTCCGTGATGCCGCCGCCGGTGATGTGCGCGGCGCCTTTCAGAAGGCCTGCGTCGTGAAGCGCGCGGATCGGCTTCAGATAGCTGCGATGGATTTTCAGCAGTTCGTCGGCGACCGTGCTGCGGATTTCCTCGATCATCGTGCTCGGGCGCGTGTCCGGCGACTTCGAAGATCAGCTTCCGCGCGAGCGAATATCCGTTGGTGTGCAGGCCGGTGGACGGCAGGCCGATCAGCACGTCGCCAGCGCGAATCGTCGTGCCGGTGATCATGCGCTTGCGCTCGACTGCGCCGACGATGAAGCCCGCGAGGTCGTATTCGCCGGGCGCGTACATGCCGGGCATCTCGGCGGTTTCGCCGCCGATCAAGGCGCATTTGTTTTCGCGGCAGCCGCGGGCGATTCCGGAAACGACTTCGGCGGCGACGCGCGCGTCGAGCTTGCCGACCGCGAAATAATCGAGGAAAAACAACGGCGTCGCGCCCTGCACCGCGATGTCGTTGACGCAGTGATTCACCAGATCTTCGCCGATGGTGGAGTGCCGGCCGGTCAGAAATGCGAGCTTCAGTTTGGTGCCCACGCCGTCCGCGGACGAAACCAGCACGGGATCGCGATAGCCTTGCAGGCGGAATCCGCCGCCGAAGCTGCCGATATCGGTGAGGACGCTGCTGGAGAACGTGCTGCGCGCCATCGCGCGGATGGATTTGACGGCGCGGTCGGCTTCGTCAATGTTTACTCCGGCATCCTTGTAACCTATTGCGCGTTTTTTCGCCATGTCATAGTTCGGAGTTTACGAATCGCCGGGAGAGAACTCTCTATAATAAGCGATTGCATTATGAAAAACCTTGCTGACAGCGCTGATTCTGTTTGTAGCGCGTGTGCGTTGCGCGCAACCGGAGCCGACCTCCATCGCGATTCGCAACGCCAAGATTGTCACCGTCAGCGGCGCGACCATTGCCAAGGGCACGGTCGTGCTGCGCAACGGATTGATTGAAGCGGTGGGCGATAACGTCGCGGTTCCGGCCGATGCGCTCGTCATCGAAGGCGACGGGTTGACGGTTTATCCCGGCCTGGTCGACGGCCTCAGCACTTGGGGCATGGGCCCGGCGCGGCGGCAGCGGGTGGAAATGGCGCGGCGGAGGCGGAGGCGGTCGTGGAAACGCGGCAGCCACTGCGACGGCGACTGCTCCTGCGCCGCCACCATCGCGCGGCCCTGAAGATCGTCCGTCGACGACGAGCTGGGTCAAGGCGGCCGACGAAATTCAGCCGAGCGATCGCCGCATCGAGTCGGCGCGCAATGCCGGATTCACCAGTGCGGTGGTATTCCCGACGCGCGGAATTTTCGCGGGCCAAGGATCGGTGATCAATCTCGCGGGCGCGAAGGCATCGGACATGGTGCTGGTGCCGTCGGTGGGCCAATATATTTCGGTGTCGCGCGGTGGCGAGGCGGTGGGGGCGGCGGCGGATTCCCTGGTTCGCTGATGGGCGTGATCGCCTACATCCGGCAGATTTATCTGGACGCCGACCACTACAAGATGCTGAAGGCCGCGTACGACAAGAATCCGCGCGGCATGAAGCGGCCGGAGTACGATCGCGCGCTGGAAGGCGTGATCGAATCGAAGCGCATTCTGCTGCCGGCGAATCGCTGGGTGGAAGTGGAGCGCATGCTGCACTTCGCGGCCGAGCTGAAGCAGCCGGCCATTCTCTACGGCTTGCGCGAAGGCTTCGATCCGCGCTCGACGGATCATCTGAAGGGCAGCGAAGACGCCGGTGCTGGTGAGCCTGAGGTGGCCGGAAGCGGCGCGCGATCGCGATCCGGATGACGAGGATACGCTCCGGACGCTGGAATTGCGCGAGAAGGCTCCGTCGAGTCCGGCGGCGTTGAAGAAGGCGGGGATTCCGTTCGCGCTGTACACCGACGGCCTGGATCAGGCGCGCGACATTCAACGCGCGGTGAAGAAGGCGATGGACAACGGGTTGTCGCGCGAGGATGCGATTCGCGCGCTGACGCTTTCGCCGGCCGAGATCTACGGCGTGGCGGACCGGCTGGGCAGCATCGAAAAAGGCAAGATCGCGAATCTGGTGGTGACGCGCGGCGAGATGTTTGACGATCGGACGCGCGTCGAGATGGTGTTCGTCGACGGAAAGAAACATATCGCCGGCGCCGGAAGCGGCGGGCGGACGCGGCGGTGCCGCAACCACGGAGACGCCGCAGGGGATGAGGAAATAGGATCATGCGAAAAACATTTCTAGCAGCTATTCTTGCGCGCTCGCGCATGGTGGCGCGCGGCGAGACGTTCGTCATCAAGAACGCGACCATCATGAGCGAAGGTCCGCAAGGGCACGTTCAAAGGCTCGGTTCTGGTGCGCGACGGGAAGATCGCCGAAGTCGGCGAGAAGGTGATGGAGCCCGCGGGCGCGACGTCATCGACGCGAACGGACAGTGCGTGATTCCCGGCATCATCGATTGCCACTCGCACATCGCGGGCGACGGCGGCATCAACGAAGGCAGCGTTTCGGTGTCGTCGATGGTGGATATCAAGGACATCATCAACCCGGAAGACATCGCGATTTACCGCGCGCTGGCGGGCGGAGTCACGGCGGCGAACATTCTGCATGGATCGGCCAACTCGATCGGCGGCCAGACCATCGTGCTGAAGATGCGCTGGGGCAAGGACGCGCAGGGCATGATTTTTGAAGGCGCCAAGCCGGGGATCAAGTTCGCGCTGGGCGAGAATCCGAAGCGCGCGGGCAATCCGCAAGGCGGCGGACGCGGCGCGGCTGCCGACGAATCTGCGCTATCCGGCGACGCGCATGGGCGTCGAAGATACGATTCGCGAGGCGTTCAACGAAGCGGTCGCGTATAAAGCGTCGTGGGATAAGTACGAAGCGGCGGCCAAGGCCGGACAGCACCAGATTCCGCCGCGCAAGGACCTGAAGCTGGAGGCGCTGAAGGAAGTGCTGGAAGGCAAGCGCTACGTGCATGCGCACTGCTATCGCGTCGGACGAAATCCTGATGCTGATCCGCGTCGCCGACGATTACGGGTTCAAGATCAAGACCTTCCAGCACGTGCTGGAAGGCTACAAGGTGGCGAAGGAAATCGCGGCGCACGGAGCCGGCGGATCGACGTTCAGCGACTGGTGGGCGTACAAAGTGGAAGCGTTCGATGCGATTCCCTACAACGCCGACATCATGCAGAAGTACGGCGTGGTGGTCAGCCTGAATTCGGATGACGCGGAACTGATGCGCCGCCTGAACACCGAAGCCGGCGAAGACGATGAAGTACGGCGGCATGAGCCGCGAAGAAGCGCTGGCGATGGTCACCATGAATCCGGCGATCCAGTTGGGCGTGCAGGATCGCGTGGGATCGATCGAGGTCGGCAAGGACGCCGACATCGTGATCTACGACAAGGATCCGCTGTCGGAATACTCGAAAGTCCAGAAGGTGCTGATCGACGGCAAGAAGTATTTCGATCGCGATTTGGATGTCAGCGGCCGTCCGATGCAGGAAGCCGAGAAGAAGAAATTGAGGACAAGGAAAAGGCGGAAGCCGACGCGCAGAAGAAGCAGGGCGCGCGGTGGAAGGAGACCGCAATGAGAACGCAGGAGTCAGGAGTCAGGGGTCAGGGGTCAGCGATGCGGACGGTTACTTTTCTTGGGGCGGCTCTGCTGTTTGCCGCGGGCTTATTTGCGGCCGACGCGGGCAATAGCTTCTTTCTGAAGAACGCCGACGTGTATCCGGTGACGGGCCCGATGATCAAGGGCGCGTCGATTCTGGTGCAGGACGGCAAGATCGTCGATATCGGAACCAAGTTGGTGGCGCCGAAAGGCGTCAACGTGATCGATGCGCATGGCTCGCGCGTGTATCCGGGCCTGATCGATTCGGGCACCGAGCTCGGGCTGTCCGAAATCTCGGCGGAGCGCGTCTCGGTCGACACCGCGGAGATCGGCGAATTCATGCCGCAGTTGCGGGCGCTGATCGCCGTGAATCCGGAGAGCGAACACCTGGGTGTCGTGCGCGTCAACGGAATCACCAGTGCGATGTCGTTTCCGTCCCGGTTCGCGGCGGCGGTGGTGGCGGGCGCGGCGGTGGGGCGACGCAATACATTTCCGGACAGGCAGCCATGATCCACTTGAGCGGCTGGACTTGGGAAGACATGGAAGTCAATCGCGCAGCGCGGCGATGCAGCTCAATTTCCCCTCGATTCGCGGACGCGGCGGGCGCGGCGGCGGCAATCCTGATTTCGATGTCGAAGCGTTGTTCGGCGGCGGCGCCGCTGCGGGCGGAGCCAATACGTTCGCCGAACAGAAGCGCCAGTACGATCAGCAGATCGCCAAGATCAACGAGTTTTTCGACGCGGCGCGCCAGTATCAAAAGGAGCGCACCGCGAATGCGCCGGGATTCAAGAAGGATCTGAAGATGGAAGCGATGCTGCCGGTGCTGGAAGGCAAGTTGCCGCTGGCGGTGAGCGCGAGCCGAGCTCGTTCGATCCACGATGCGGTTTTGTTCGCGGACAAGCAGCACGTCAAGATCGTGATTCTGGAGCCGCACGATATCGAGAAGGTCGGCGCGGAGCTGAAGGCGAAGAATATTCCCGTGATTCTTGGCCGCACCGAAGCGCTGCCTGATGCCGAAGATGCCGCTTATGACGAGGGCTTCACCGGTCCCGCGCGAGGCTTACAAGGCGGGCGTGAAATTCGCGTTCGGGACTTTCGATAACGAATTCTCGCGCAACGTCGGGCTGAACGCCGCGCGCGCGGCCGCGTTCGGATTGCCGCCGGAAGAGGCGCTCAAAGCAGTGACCATCAACGCGGCCGAGATCTGGGGCACGGCGGATCGCATGGGATCGATCGAAAAGGGCAAGTGGGCGGATATGATCATCTGTGACGGGGATCCGCTCGATACGATGACGCATATCGAACGCGTGTTCGTCAAAGGTAAAGATACCGAGATGATGAACAAGCAGATCCGGCTGTATCGGAAGTATCTGGAGCGGCCGTAAGACCAGGACGTTATTGGCCGCAGATGCACGCGGATTAACGCGGATGAGAATGAGGCAGGCAGCGTGAACCGTTGGGTTCGCCAACAACGCTAATGCCGTGTTCCTTCGAGGAACGTTATGCCGCGTTGTGCCTCTGCTGACGCGGGATTCAGCTCCAGCGCTTCGCGAAATTGTTCGCGAGCTTCCTCGGGATTCTTGTTGACGATCGCCCACCCGAGCGCGGCATGCGCGAAGGGCGAGCCCGGATGATCGGCGACGGCGGTGCGCCACAACGATTCTTCGTTGCGCCAATTCCACGCGGTGTGATTCGCGAGCGCGATCCCGATCGCAACGATTATCGCCGTTGCCGCGGTCGCGTGCTTTGCGTTCGCGAAGCGGATCACCAGCGAGCCCGCCAGGATCGCGACGCCAAGCACCGGCAGGAACATCGATCGCTCCGCGAAGATGACGCCGGTCGGCAACAGGTTCGACATCGGCAGGAATGCGATCGCGAACCAGGCAACGCCCAGCACGAAATACTTGCGCGGCAGACTGAAATACAGCAACCCTAAAGCGGCGATCGCGCACGCGATCCACAACATGTCTGCGTAGGGGAAATCGAGCAGCTCGTCGCGCAGGTGGCCATAGTAGACAGTTTGCGCCCAGGGTGCGATCGAGGCTCGCATCGCTTCACCGGCCGTCACGATCCAGACTTTGATCCGCATGGCGAGCGAGTAATCGTGCATGAAGGTCGAACTCTTGGGCAACAACAATGATCCCAGCGCGTGGAATCGTAGAGCGAGGTAGGCGCCGACGGGAATCGCAAACCAGGTGGCTCGCTTCCATGCGATTGTGCGTTGCGCGGCGATCAGCATCGCCAGCAACGGCGTGACGATCGCGGTTTCCTTGAAGCACAACGCAGCGAAACACAGAATCAACGCAGCAGCGATGCGCCCGGATCGCCACGCGAGCAGCGATAAGAACACGCCAAGCGCGGCGCTGGAATCGAGTTGACCGTAGAGTGTCGCGGCGGCTTCGGCATGGACAGGATGGGCGGCAAAGATGCACGCCGCCGCGAACGCCGCCGCAAGCGGAAGCAGTTCTGACAGCAACCAGAACGCCGCGACACAAGCGGCGCCGTAGAGCAGCAGGCCGATGACGTGATACGGAATCGCGTGGGCTTGCAGTGGCTGCGCTCCGAACGCTTTCTTCTCGGCGTAGACGAGCGTAAGCCCGAGTGGCCGATACAGGCCGCTATCGTGAAAGCCGCCCCAATAGTTTTCGTTCCAGAACTGGCCGAATCCGCGAAACGCTTCGGGCTTCAGGCGGTCGAACAGCAGAGCGTTGTCGTCGTAAACGAATCCGCTGGAGAGGGATGAAGCAAACGCCGCGAAGGCAATGAGAGCGCATGCCCCCGCGCGTAATTTCATCAATAAAGCTTAGCGGAAGTGGCTTAGCGACGGCGAGCTGCGGCCCGAACCACAGCCAGGCGTCTGCCACCGAGCGCACCGAGCGCGATCAACAGCATCGCGGGCGCCAGCAACAAAGCGGTGGAAGGCTCCGGCACACCCACACCGACCACTGCTTGCGAGAATTCGAAGTCGGTGATGGAGGGGGACGCGGCGAAGGTAAAACTCATCGTGACTTGGGAAAACGGCGTCGGATCATCCAGCGCGAACAGTGTGCCCTTCGTCAGGGTAATTGGCACGCCCGGCGTAAAGGTGTCGCCATTGCCGAAAGTGGCGCCGGTGAACGTGAGCACCGTCGTACCGAATCCGGCGCCTTCGATGATGCCGACATCGGTCACCGGGCTGGTAAAGGTCGCGTCCAACTCCGAAAACACAAGAAGTTGTCCGCCGCTGGTGAACCCGGGCGTCGTGTTAATGGTGGCGATCCCGGAAGTCGTTGGATCGGCTGGGAAGTTGTTGATATCGGTCGACAAAGGACCGGAAACGACGGTTACGGGGCCCGCCAGTGCAACGCCTGCGAGCAAAGCTAGCGCTAAGTACAAATTTTTCACAGATCTCCTCCGAAAGCGAACATTACGAAATTATCACAACTTAGGACATCTGTAAAGAAAATTGTTTCAAACATCGCAGGCGGTGTTGTGGGAGATCCTCGCGGGACGGGAGTTCGCTTTGTTGGGCGCCGATGCACTCAGATGAACGCGGATGAGAATTAGGCAGTGGCGAGATCGGTCAGAGAGAAATCGGTGCCTTTGAAAAGGATTGGCTCGCCGCTGCTTTTCGCGAGCGCGTAAGAGAAGCAATCGCCGAAGTTGAGTTTGGCTGGGTGTTGGCCACGGCCGTAGGTTTCAACGGCGTGGCGCGCCCATTGAAGTTGCTTGGCATCGACGGAAACGACATCCATCGGGATCCGAGCAAATAACTCGTCCAACATCGTTGGGCCGTCCGTACCGAATTTGTGTTGCAGCACAATGGCTGCTTCGAGCACGGATGCAACGGAGACCAGACGAGTCTCCGCGAGGTCGATTCTCCGCTTGAGAGCCTCCGCGTCAGGTTCCCGTAGCGCAATCGAGACCATGACGGAAGTGTCTATGACCATCTAGTGGGGAAGGCCCCATTCGTCGTAGCCGAGAATCTCATCGGCGGATCGATCATCCAGGATAGGAAGCTTGGCAAGCGCCTCCTGGAATTCAGTCAGCGCCCGGTATGCAGAACCGTCAGGCTTAAAGCGAGTAAACTTCTGGCCGACGTTGATCTCCCCGAAAGTCCTGAGGACTAAGTCGTCCACGCTTTGCCCGGTCTCCGCGGCTTTCTCTCGCAGCAGACGCTCGGCTTCGGGATTTTGAATCAGCAACGCCACGTCTTCATCTTAGCAATCACTTGATGCTTGACGAACGCCCAGGGCGAGTTCGCGGATGGGCAGCAGGGGGATAGACAAATTCAACCGGTACGCTTCTTGGGCGACCTCTCCAACAGTCGACCCAGAAGAACAAGAAAGCATCCAATCGGTGAGTGCGAGATCTGCCACGTTGAATATTCCGGTGCGAACCGGGCCGATTCCAATGTTAAGGAAATCGACGGCGAAGCCATACGTCCAGCGATCGATAACATTGCCGATTCCACCGGCACACATCAACGACAAAGCAAGGACTTGGAGCGCTCCGAATTGGGTCGAAAGAAACACATAGAAACACATTGCGGCGACTCCGGCGGTGCAACCGTAGGTCAACAGTGGCGTCCTCCACTTGTCGGGAAGCGACGCGCCTAGGCCGAGAAAGCTCCCTGGGTTCTCGGCGTAGTCCAGACGTATCGTAATCGTCTAGGAACGACCTAGCATCGCCCTCGCGAAGACTTTCGCGCGCGAGCGACTTGGTCTTCTGGTCACAACCGACACAGGCCATCAGCGTAACCAGAATCAAAGCAATCCGCTTCCATGGTTGGAGGATCGTTGGTTTAAGGATAGTGGGGTCTCGCGTCATCGCCACGTCTTCAGATTACGACCTTCCATCTGACTGCGCTACAATAACGATGAAGTACTGCCCACCGTAGGCTTCTGGATCAATCCTAGATTACCCAGCGGGCAAAATCATGTTTGAGAATCTAAGCGACAAACTCCAGCGGGTCTTCAAAAACCTGCGTGGAGAAGGCAAACTCACGGCGGAAAACATGGAGACCGCGCTGCGCGAAATTCGCGTCGCACTGCTTGAGGCCGACGTGCATTTCCGCGTCGCCAAACAGTTCATCGAGGCCGTCAAAGAAAAGGCCATGGGCAACGAAGTGCTCACCGCGCTTTCGCCCAGCCAGCAGGTCGTCAAGATCGTTCGCGACGAAATGGTGAAGATGCTCGGCACGCATCAGGCCAAGCTCCGCACCGCCAACGAACCGCCGACCGTGATGATGATCGTCGGCCTGCAAGGCTCCGGTAAGACTACCTCGACCGCGAAGCTCGCGCGCTGGCTTTCGAAAAACGGGCACTCGCCGATCATGGTTTCGGTCGACGTCTACCGCCCCGCCGCACGCAAGCAACTCTCGGTGCTGGCGAAAGATCTCAAGATTCCCGATCTACGAAGGCACGCCCGAGGAAACCAAGCCGTCCGAACTCGCTCGCGGCGCGCGCAAAGAAGCGATGCAGACGGGCCGCGACATTCTCCTGGTCGACACTGCGGGCCGCCTGCATATCGACGAAGAGCTGATGACGGAGCTGACGGAGCTGAAAGACCAGCTCTCGCCCGCCGAGATTCTGTTCGTCGCCGACGCGATGACCGGGCAGGACGCCGTGAAATCGGCGGACGAATTCAACAAGCGTCTCGGCGATCACCGGCACAATCCTCACGAAAATGGATGGCGATGCGCGCGGCGGCGCGGCGCTCTCTATTCGCGCGATCACCGGGCAGCCGCTAAAGTTCGTCGGCGTCGGCGAAAAATCGGATGCGCTGGAGCCGTTTCATCCGGATCGCGTGGCGCAGCGCATTCTTGGCATGGGCGACGTGCTCAGCCTGATCGAAAAAGTCGAAGAGAACATCGATCAGAAGCAGGCCGAGGAAATGCAGCGCAAGCTGCTGGACGACGATTTCACGCTGGCCGATTTTCGCGATCAGATGCGGCAGTTGCGTAAGCTGGGTCCGCTCGAATCGCTGCTCGGCATGATGCCGCAACATCGGGCCGATGAAGGATTTGAAGAACGTCAAGGTGGATGAAAACGAGATCAACCGCCTGGTGGCGATCATCGATTCGATGACCGCGCGCGAACGCGCCAATCACATGATCATCAACGGAGCGCGGCGGCGCAGAATCGCCAAGGGCAGCGGCACCTCGGTTCAGGAAGTGAACACCCTGCTGAAGCAGTATTCGCAGGCGCGCAAAATGATGAAAAGTTTTACCGGCGGCGGAGGCTTCCTGGGCAAGCGGCTGGGGAAGATGAAACTTCCGATGGGTTTTGGTCCACAATAGATATTGGAAACAACTCGTTTATCGTAACGACAAGAAACAGGAGCTCCTCGATGTTGATGATTCGTTTGGCGCGGTTCGGCGGGAAGAAGAAACCGTCCTATCGCGTAGTGGTGATTGAGAAGGAACGGGCCCGCGATAGCAGGTCGGTCGAAGTGGTGGGAACGTACAGCCCGGTCGCGAAGCCGGCGACGGTCATCCTGAAGCACGACCGCATCGAGCACTGGATGAAGAACGGCGCGCAGCCGTCCGATACCGTTGCGCGATTGTTGAAATCGAATCCCGCGCCCGCTGCCACACCCGCGGCATAAAGTCTTAAAGGATGCGCTCTTAGGCCGATCTGTTACAATCGACCCAAGCAGGAGGGTGAAAAACGGGTGAAAGATTTAGTAACGGAGATAGCGAAGGCGCTTGTCGACATACCTGAAGAGGTAGCTGTTCGCGAAGTGGAAGGCGAACAGGTCACTGTCCTTGAGCTCCGCGTCGCGCCCAGTGACTTGGGAAAAGTCATTGGAAAACAAGGGCGAACGGCGAGATCCATCCGCACGCTGCTTGGCGCGGCGGGTATGAAATTGAACCGGCGATTTACTCTTGAAATTCTGGAGTGATCCACTGAAGTGATCCAGGTGAGTAGTCGTCGAAACTAAGTTTTGGAAGACTGGATTGTAGTCGGCAGATTGCATCGCGTCCGCGGAAATCGGGGCGAACTGGCTGGAGAAATCTACAGTTCGCAGCCGGGACGCGCGGAGAAATTGCGCGATGTCGTGCTCGATTTGAATGGCCTGGAACGGCCGTCGGTTGTCGAACAGGTGTGGTATCACGGCGATCGCCTCATCTTCAAATTCGCTGGAATCGATTCGATCAGCGAGGCGGAGAAGTGGGCGGGCGCCGATGTTCTGGTCGCCGCGCAGGAGCGGGCGCAGCCGGAGGAAGGCGAGTATTCTCACGCCGACCTGATCGGCTGCCAGGTGATGCGGAGTAGGAACGGTTCAGGGAATCGAGGATTGCGGCGGGCCGACGCTCTTGAAAGTGGAGAGGCCGGACGGACGCGAGGTTCTGATCCCATTCGCGCGCGCGATCTGCCGTGAGATCGATGTGGCGGCGAAAACGATCCGCGTGGAGTTGCCGGAAGGACTGCTGGAATTATGATTTTCCGGGTCCTGACGATTTTTCCGGAGTTTTTTCGCGGCGTGTTCGATCACGGCGTGATTCAGCGGGCGCGCGAAGCTGGGTTGATTGAGATTCGCGTTCACGATCTGCGGGATTGGACGTATGACCGGCATAAGACGGTAGATGACCGGCCGTTCGGCGGCGGCGAAGGCATGCTGCTGAAGGCGGGACCGATATTTGAAGCTGTGGAATCGATTTGGCCGCAACGGGCGCCGTCGCAAAAGGTGGCTTTGCTGTCGGCGCAGGGTCGAAAGTACGATCAGGCGCTGGCCCGGGAATTCAGCGCGCTGGATGAGTTGCTGTTGATCTGCGGCCGGTACGAAGGAGTCGATGAGCGGGTGGCCGCGCACCTGGCCGATGAAGAAATCTCGGTCGGCGATTTCGTATTGAGCGGCGGAGAACTGGCGGCGGCGATCGTGATCGATTCGGTCGCGCGGCTGCGTGAAGGTGTTTTGGGAAACCAGCAGTCGGCGGTAGGCGAATCGTTCGGCGAGAACGGCCTGCTCGATTGTCCGCAGTATACGCGGCCCGCTGAGTTTCGCGGATGGAAGGCGCCGGAAGTTTTGCTCGGCGGAAATCATGAGCAGATCCGGCAGTGGAGATTGAAGGCGGCTCTGGAGAAGACGGAGCGCCAGCGGCCCGACTTGTTGAGGCCGGATTTGTTGGAAAAGGACTTGTTATGAATAACGCAGTGATGACCAAGGTATTGAACAAGAGCAAGCGCGCGACGGCACACCCCGATTTTCGTCCGGGCGACACCATTCGGGTACACGTCAAGATCAAGGAAGGCGACAAAGAGCGCCTTCAGGCGTTCGAAGGCGTGTTGATCGCCCGCCACAACGCCGGCATGGGCGAGACCATTACGGTCCGCAAGATCAGCTTCGGCCAGGGCGTCGAGCGCATCTTCCCGGTGCACGCGCCGGTGGTCGATCACATCGATGTCGTCAAGACCGGCCGGGTTCGCCGCGCCAAGTTGTACTATCTGCGCGGATTGCGCGGCAAGGCCGCTCGCCTGCGCGAGCGCGAATAGTCCCGGCGGATCCTTGTCCGCATGCCGACCAGCCGCTACGAGCGCGCCGCCCGCCTAGCCGGGTATCACGTGATCGCGGGTCTCGACGAAGCGGGACGCGGGGCCTTGTTTGGGCCCGTGTTCGCTGCAGCGGTGGTGCTCGACCCGGCGCGTCCCATTCGCGGCCTGGACGATAGCAAGGCGCTGGATCCCGACCGCCGCGCAGTGCTGGCGGAACGAATTCGCGAACGCGCCCGAGCCTGGGCCGTCGGCGCTGCCGACGCGTTCGAGATCGACCGGATCAATATTCTACAGGCTTCAAAACTCGCGATGCGGAGAGCGCTCGAACGTTTGCAAGTGACCTGCGATTATCTGTTGCTCGATGCCGTGAAGTTGGACGATCTGCCTCTATCTCTCAAAGATCTGCCGCAAAAACCTCTGATTCACGGCGATGCCCGCAGTTTTTCGATCGCCGCGGCTTCCATTCTCGCGAAAGTGCATCGCGACAATGCTTTGCGCGCGTGGGACCGCGTCTTTCCCGAATACGCCCTGGCGAGCAGCAAGGGCTACGGAACTCCCGACCATTACGCGGCCCTCGATCGCCTGGGCCCGACGGCGCTGCATCGGTTCAGCTTTGAGCCGGTCCGCAATGCCAGCCGCCGGCAGACGCACTACGAGACATGGACCGGTTATCCTCTTCTTAGGCCTCTACCCGATCAGGGTGAGCTGTTCGCATGTCCATGACTCCAGACGACGATCCCCTCGCCCAGCCGCCCGCCCCTCCGGTCGACCCGGCTGAATTGCGAAACGAACCCAGCGCGCCCCCGGAGATTCCGTTCCGCCGGAGCTGGCAGAGCCGCCTGCTGGGGGTCAGTTTCGCGATCTTTGCGTTCGAGATTGGATTGTTCTTAATAGTTTTCCCCTGGATGGGCGACTCCTGGGACCTAAACTACTTCCAGTCCGGGCTACTCCTTAGGAACTTCTGGGATGAGCCGTACTTCCGAGGCGCGGTAAGCGGGATTGGTCTTATCAATGTTTACATCGCTTTACTGCAAATTGCCCGCCTGCTTCGACGCTCTGCATAGTCCCTCCAGTACTTCCAGACCTTCTCTGCACACTCCGCTCGTTCAACCCCTTATTTTCCAAGTACCTAGATTGTACTAAGGGAAAATCCTAGATCGCTATGCCAATCGGCCTGAGGTAGGATTAAGGCGTTGCACTTAGTGCCATCCTTAAGGAGTACTGAGTGTGGACTTTAGGTTTAAGAAATGAGTGAAATGACAAAGATACGATCCGCAGTCCTACTCTGTGCTACAATTTGCACTATATTTGTTTTGGCGTTTTCGGTAAGCGCCTCGACCTATGGCCCCAATAGCGGCGTCTTCTTCGCGCACGGTCCGGTTCCGCCGCCTAGTTGCGATGAATGCCTGCTCACCGCGCACGGCCCGGTTCCTCCGCCGAGCTGCGATGAATGCCTGCTCACGGCGCACGGTCCGGTTCCCCCGCCGAGCTGCGATGAATGCCTGCTCACGGCGCATGGTCCGGTTCCTCCGCCGAGCTGCGATGAATGCCTGCTCACGGCGCATGGTCCGGTTCCTCCGCCGAGCTGCGACGAATGCCTCGTCATCGGCTAACCTGATTCAGTTCAGTTTTAACTTCAGTGGGCTCCCGCTCGGTATCCGATCTGGAGCCCATTAGTGTCTTACGTCTTTGATGTTCTTGAAATTGTCGACATTGCCCTCCAGTTAACCCTCCTTTTTTTCCTCCTTAGAGGTCCCTTCAAGCGGTACGCGTTCCTGTTCGTGTGTTCCTTTGCTTCAGTGGTTACGACAATCCTTGAGAGAGTGGTGTCGCAAGACCGCGTGCTGTTTCGCAAGGTCTATTGGTCCGACGAAGTGATTCTCGACCTCCTGCTCTTCCTGGTTGTGATCGGGCTCACCAATCTCGCGCTGGAGGGGCATCCGCTCCGCCCCAGGATGTCGCGAGTTCTGTTGGGAATTGTCCTGGTGGCCGTCGTTCTGCCGTTCGTCGTGTTGCATCCGCCTTTCTTCACTTCGGGAACCCAATGGAGTGGCGCCTGGGGACGCTGGTTCAACAGCACCGGGCAGATGCTCAACTTTGGTGCGGCGATCATGAATCTGGCGTTGTGGTCGGCGCTGCTCACGTCGCGGAACCGCGATGCGCAGTTGCTCAAGGTCAGTATCGGCGTGGGTGTGGCAGTGGCCGGCCAGGCGATCGGGTTCGGAATCCGCCGCTTCCTTCCGACGGAGTCGGCCGCTCGTGAATTCCCGGACCTGTTCATGGCGGTAACCCATCTGCTGAGTGCGTTCATCTGGTGCACGGCGTTTCGTCTCCGCGCCAAGAAACCTACAGCCCCAACGTTAACCGCACAGTAAGGCGTTCTGTAACCCGCTTGAAGCGATTTCGCGGTGGCTCCCACACCGAATTTGCTGTAAACTAAACCCACATAAGGAGCATCTTCCATGTCGAATGACGACCGGTCCTACGACCGCAGAGATTTTATCCGCCAGGCTTCGGCCGTCGGCGCCGCACTGACTACGGCCACCGCGGCGCTTGCGAAAGGCAGCAAGTCCTCCGCCCGTTCAGACTCGCGCGTGCTGGGCGCGAACGATCGCATCAACGTCGCAGTCATCGGCGTAGGTGGACGCGGATCGGGCGATGCCGCGGCGTTTGCCAGAGTCGGCGCGGACGATAACTCCTGCCAGGTCGTGGCTGTCGCCGATTGCTACCAGAAGCGCGTCAATAGCAACAAGGAAAAGCTCAAGATCAGCGACGGCTACCTCGACTATCACGAAATCATCAACCGCAAGGATATCGATGCGGTGGTGATCGCGACGCCGGATCACTGGCATGCACGCATCGCGCTCGAAGCCATGGATCACGGCAAGGACGTGTACGTCGAGAAGCCGATGTGCCACACCATTGATGAAGCTCATCAACTGGTCAACACGGTGAAGGAAACCAAGCGCGTGCTGCAGGTGGGCTCGCAGACCACGTCAGCGGATCAGTGGTGGAAGGCGAAGAAGGCGATCGCCGATGGCATGATCGGCAAGATGCTCATGAGCCAGGGCTCGTATCATCGCAATTCCGTGGGCGGCGAGTGGAATTACACGATCGATCCGGCGGCCGGCCCCGAGGGCAAGGGCGAAGATTACATCGATTGGAAGATGTGGCTCGGTTCGGCGCCGAAGCGTTCGTGGGATGCGGACCGCTTCTTCCGTTTCCGCAAGTATTGGGATTATTCTGGCGGCATCGCGACGGACCTGTTCTATCACGTGGCCGCGCCCTTGAATATCTGCTGGGACAAACCGCAGTTCCCGCACAAAGTGATGGCGGGCGGCGGAATTTACGGCGGCGCGAAGTTCGAAGAGAAGCGCGAAGTGCCGGACACGTTCCACCTCATCGCCGATTATCCTGAAGGCCATTCCGCTGGTGCTGAGTTCGTCGATGGCGAATTCGCAGCACATCCCCGGGCTGATTCGCGGTCACGAAGGCACCATCATCATGGTGGAGCACGGCCAGTTCGAAGGGAAGACGGAAAACATCATCCTGCGGCCGGAAGTGAAGCGATCGCGGGCGAATCGCGATGCGCCGTACGTCACCAGCTCGCTCCTGCCGGACTACAAGTTCGGCACCGACGAGCAGAAGATCCCGGTGGATCAGCGCGATTCCTACACGACGCACATCAAGAACTTCCTCTCCTGCATGCGGACGCGGCAGAAGCCGAATCTGGATGTCGAGACGGGCGCCTGCGCGCAGGTGCTGATCACGATGGCGGTCGAATCGTACCGGCAAGGCAAGGTCCTCTACTTCGACGATAAGAAGTGGAAGGTTTCCGACAAACCGGTTAAAGCATAAAACTGCGTTGGCCACGCATGAACACGAATGAACACGAATGAAAGCCTAGACTTTGATTCGTGCTTATACGTGTGCATTCGTGGCCGTGTTGTTTTTGAGCGCATCGGCGATCGCCCAGACTTTCGAAGTCGCATCCGTCAAGCCGAGTAAGAGCGGCAACAACGGGTACAGCGGCGGCTGTCACGGAATCGATAGCGTGTACAGCGCCTCCGAGTCGGCATCCGCGCCACCGCTAGGGCGCTGCGTGATTCATAGCGCTCGCCTGAGCCACCTGATCGCGACGGCGTACAAGCTTCCCAACATGTCGATGCTCAAGAGCGAAAAAGGCCCCGACTGGGTGGCAATCGGCGTGGAGCGGTTTGACGTCGATGCGAAGGCCGAGGATCCCACCAAGGCGACGGAGGCGCAGCTCATCGAGATGCTGAAGGCGTTGCTGGCGGAGCGCTTCCAATTGAAGTTTCATCGCGAGGAGAAGGAAGTGCAGGGATTCATCCTGACCGTGGCCAAGAACGGACCGAAGTTTCATGAATCGGGGAAGGATGCATCCGACCCTCGCGTCCAGACCACGCTCAAAGGCGCCCCGGTGCAGACGATCAATGCTCACAAGGGGACCATGGCCGACCTCGTCGAAGGGCTGGGATTCGTCACGCAAACGACGGTGATCGATCGAACCGGCCTCACCGGCGTGTACGATTTCAAGCTCAGCTTTGGAGGTGAGAGCGGTCCTGAAATTTTCAGCGCACTGCCCGATCAGCTCGGGCTGAAGCTGGAAGGGGCGAAGGTTCCGGTATCGTACTTCGTCGTCGATTCGGCGAAGCGGCCGAGCAGAGAATTAGGCAGGCGAACCGCCGCCCCACATCGTCTACTCCAGACGGAGCGCGTTTAGCGGATCGATCGACGTCACCTGCCGCGCCGGAATCAGGCACGCGACCGATGCCACCGTAACGAACAGCAGCGAGACTGCCGCTAACGTCAGTCCGTCGGTTGGGCTGGTGGCGTACAACAACGTGGCGAGCAGACGCGTGAGCGCGATCGCGCCAGCGAATCCGATCACCGTTCCGGCGATCACCAGCGTCAACCCCTGCCGCAGTACCATCATCACGATCGAATTCCGCGAGGCTCCCAGCGCCATGCGAATCCCGAGTTCATTCGTACGCTGGCTCACCGATAACGCCATCACTGCCGCGATTCCGAAAGCGCTGATGATCACGGCGAGTCCTGCAAACAATCCGAGCAGGATCGCGGTGACGCGCGGCGAGGCCACCGAGTCGGAGCGGAAGCGCTCGATGCTATTCAACCGGTCGACCGCTACCTGCGAATCGACATCGTGAATCGCGGCGCGAATGGCGGAAGCGACGCCCATCGGGTCGCTCTGCGTTCGCACCACCAGGTTGCCGGCGAATCCGTTCTGGAGCACCGGCAGATAGATCTCGTCGTTCACGGCTTTGTCGAGCCCGTATTCCTTCGCATCGCCAACGACCCCGACAATCTGAAGCCAAGTGGCCCGCTGGTTCGAGCGAATGCGCTTGCCGATGGGATCCTCGTTCGGCCAACGATGGCGCGCCATCGACTGATTGATGATCACCACCGGAGTGGCCTTGGCGTCATCATGATCGTCCAACTGCCTGCCGCTCAATAGCGGCTGCCGGATCGCTCGAAAATAATCCGGGCTGATATTGATCGCGTCGACCTGCGGCGCGAGTTCGCCCTTCGGGATCGGCCGGCCTTCGATTTCAAAGCCGAGCGTATCCGGACCGTTGGCGAGGCCGCCCGGGTTAAACGGAAACGTGGAACTGAACGCAACCGACTCTACACCACTGACGGATCTTACGCGGCGAAGCACGGAGTCCACCAAAGCTCGGCGCTCATCGTCGTTGTGATACTTGCTGGACCTGGGGCTGAGGCGCATCGCGAGCACGCGGTCGGCATTGAACCCGGGATTCTGGCTCTGCAGCGCGACGAAACTCCGGATCATCAATCCGGCACCGATCAACAACGTGAAGGAAACCGCGACTTGAGCCACCACGAGCGCGCTGCGCAGTCGCTGACGGGCACGGCCGGCGGTGCTTCGTCCACTGCTTTTCATGGTCTCGCCAACGTTCTTGCTGGTGGAGAAAGCGGGCGCGAGTCCGAACAGAATGCCGGTCAGCAGCGACACGCCGAAGGTGAATAGCAGCACCGGAGTATCGATTTTCACTTCGCCGGCGCGCGTCGTAAATTGCGACGCGAATTTCGTCAGCATGGCGAGCGCGCTGGGGGCGATCGCCAATCCTAGCGCGCCTCCGGCCAATGACAACATCACGCTTTCGGTGAGGAGCTGGCGAACCAGGCGAGCCCGGCTGGCGCCCAGCGCCATTCGGATCGACAATTCGCGCTCGATTTTGAGCAAGCGCGCCAGCAGAAGATTTGCAACGTTTGCGCAAGCGATTAGCAAGACAAATCCCGCAGCCGCCAGCAGAACGAAGAAGGTAGTGCGGGCGCGCCGCGTCAGATCGTCACGCAACGGTGCCACCGCCAACCCATAGCCTTCCTCTTTCGGATAAGCCTCCGGATTCGCCTGCTCGATCTGGTGAGCCAGCGTCGTGAGGTCCGCCTGCGCCTGCTCGACTGGAACGCCCGGCTTCAGCCTGCCGAATGCCGTCATCATGCGGGCGGTGCGGTCCGCAATGAATCCGGCCGAGGAGCGAGTGGGGCATTGCGACGTCGGCATGTACACGTCGTTCGCAATTGGATACTGCGGAATCGAGGGAAGAACGCCGATCACGGTATGTGGGCGGTTGTTCATCTGAAAAACCTTCCCGACGATGTTGGGATCGGACCCGTGGCGGTTCGTCCAGTATTCGTAGCTGAGGACCAGAACCGCGTCGGCGCCGTGTGCTTCATCGGCGGCGACAAATGTTCTACCGAGCAGCGGGCGCACGCCCAGCACGTCAAAGAAATTCGCCGAAACGACGGCGGTGCTGACTCGCTCGGCCGAATCGTTGGTGAGCAGCAGGAAGCTCATCGAATGATGTTCGACGACCGAGTCGAGCGTGTGGCTGTGATCGCGATAATCGAAGATTTCCTTGGCTGAAAACGGAACGTCCAGTGCGTTCGCCTTCGGCGCCTGTTGGTGCAGGACGACCAGACGTCCGCCGTTCTGATACGGCAGAGGCCGCAGCAGAACGCCATACACGACGCTGAAAATAGCGGCGTTGGCTCCGATGCCAAGCGCCAGCGTGACGATCGCGATCAAAGCAAAGCCGGGGTTCTTGAACAGAACGCGCAACCCATGACGGATGTCCTGGAGCATAAGATACCTCGTTCGTAAGACGTTTGAAGAAGCGTTCTGTTAACGATTTTCAGTCGCAAATGGCCGGGCAGCAATGCCATTTGTCCGACAGTTTCTGCCATGGCATACTTGAACAGCGTGCGAATTCGGGATGGATCAGAGCGCCGGGTGGTTTTTGCCGCGATCGCGCCGATCCAGATCATAGACCTGACCGCGCCCTACGAAGTATTTGCCCGCTGCGGCGGGTATCGCGTGGAACTGGTCTCGCCTGCGTCGGGCGGTATCGTTAAATCGAGCTGCGGATTGGAGTTGCGCGGCGCAAAGGATTACCGGAAGGTTCGCGGGCCGGTGGATACCGTCCTGGTTCCCGGAGGCGACGGCGCGGAGGAGCTTCTCTGCGACGAAGCGTTTCTCGAATGGCTGCGAAAGATGGGCGGCAAGGCGCGAAGAATCGGATCGATCTGCACCGGCGCGTATTTGCTGGCGGCCGCGGGCCTGCTCGACGATCGCCGCGCGGTCACGCACTGGGACTGGTGCGCTCGGCTGGCGCAGCAATTTCCCAAAGTTAAAGTTGAGCAAGATCCGATCTACATCAAGGAGGGCCACGTGTACACGTCGGCGGGCGTCACCGCTGGAATCGACCTCGCGCTCGCGATGGTGGAGGAGGATCACGGTCATCGGCGCGCGCTGGAGATCGCCCGCGATCTGGTGGTCTTCATGCAGCGCCCCGGAGGACAATCGCAATTCAGCAGTCTGTTGGCGGCCGAAGCGAGTTCGCACAGACCGATTGAGGAGTTGAAGGGATGGATCGTCGAACATCTGCATGACGACCTGGACGTGAATACGCTGGCCAAGCGGTGCGGGATGAGTCCGCGGCATTTCGCGCGTGTGTTCGCCGCGGAAAAGGGAATCACACCGGCGCGATTTGTCGATCAGATTCGGGTGGACGCGGCGCGTGCGCTGCTGGAGGCGACGGACTACGGTCCCAAGGAAATCGCTGAGCGGGCAGGATTCGGTGGTTCGGATTCGATGCGGCGGTCGTTTGTGCGGGTGTTGGGAGTTACTGCTGGCGAGTATGCTCGGCGGTTTCGGAAAACATCATAGGGAAAAGAGGTGGCTGACGCTGCCGCCCGACACTCACCCGAATAGATCGGCGTTCCACATTTTCTGCCCTGCAATCGAAGTGCGGAACGCCCAAATGCAAAAGCCCAGGGCGATCGCCATCATCAGCATCGACACGGAGAAATAGGGCGCTGCCGTGTTGAGCGTAACGGGCAGATGGACCAGCAGATCATGCACGAACACGCCGGCGGCAAATGCCAGCAGTCCCACACGCGTGATGACCAGAGCCGCGAGGCCGTAGGTCAAGATCGTCTCCGCGCTATCGATCCAGAGGTAGCGCGAGCCTGGCAGGTCCAAGGCGAGGAACAGGCCGACGAACGCGATCATCGCCAGCCATTGGTTTCGCAGCAGGATGCGAAACAGGAAAATCAGAAAGAAGAACACGAGCGCGCTGCGAACGGAATCGGGAACAGCGAGAATCGCAAGGCCGAGGCTGCTGCGAAGTCCGTTCAAATAGCCTGTGTTGCCGACGTTGAGCGAAGCGCCGTGGGCCATCCTGGCCAGGTCGCCGAGCCGCGCGATGAGGAGCCACGCCACGCCCATCGCCGCGCCGAACATCACATCGCGACCGACGACGGGATCGTGCCAGCGCCCGGTGAGCACGTTACTCCACGCGATAATCCCCTGTGGCCAGCGGCGGCGAATGTAGGGTTCCAATGCCATGTAGAGCAGCCACATGGCGACGCCGTAGAATATCGCCGAGCACAGCCCCATGATGAACGGCATCACCAAACCTAGCGTGGGCGCGAAGTGGCCCCGAAAAAACCACAACAGCATCTGGACATAAAAGATAAACGCGGCCATGCGAAATGCGCCGCGGCTATCCCCCTTCTGCTGCTGGTAATTTCGCAAGCCGAGGATCGGCGCGACGTTGAACAGCACGATCAAGATGATCGCCAGCACCCATTCCGACGACGACGCTCCGCTGTTATCGGCAAGCCGGCTGGGATCGCGCCAATCGGAAATCATTTCGAACGCCACCGGCTTTCCACGCAGCGCAGCCGCCTCGATATGGAGTCCCCGCTTGGTGCCGGGCCAATTCCCTTTCCACGCCGCGCGAATATCCGAGGTTGCGAGCCAGGTACGCTGCGGCTCAACCGGTTTGAACTGCGCGGGATCGAGATCCGCCGCCGCGAACAATACATTCCAATTCGGCGCCGGCGATGGCGCGGTAGGAATCTCCAGGACCTGCTGCGGAATTGCCTCGAAAGAAAGCAGGCGGCCATGGATGTCGGACTCGAGCTGGATCATTCCGGAAATGATCGGCGGCGGATCGTCAAGTGTGACGATGCCGGGCGTTAGCTTGTCGTCGTGATACTCCGCCGCAACTATCGGCGCGTCGCTTTGCCGGTATTGGAAAATCACACTCGGCGGACGCTCGCGCAGCACGCGATCCCATTCTGCGGGATGGTCGTTACGTTCGATATAGCGAATCAGGCCGAGATCGAGATCGAACCCGGTGACGATGTCGACCGGCGGATCCGCATAGCCGAGGCTGCGCAGCGTTTCGGTGGCCTTGTGTTGCAGCACTTCGGGTGACTGATCGAATCCCATCCGATCGAGCGCGTTCAGACGATATTGAAAGTATGCTTGAGCCCCCAGGCCCACCGTGATGGCGAGCAGGATCGCCAACGCGACGCGCGGGCTGAAACATGAGCCTTCGCCCGCTGCCGCCACCATTTCCGGCGATGGTGTTTCGCCGGCGGCGAGCGCGGCCGCCAGAGGATCGCCACCTGGCAATGCCGCCGATACGGCAAGCGCGGAGGCGGGACGGCGCGATGGCTCGGTTTCCAGGCAGCGCAGGATCACTCGTTCGACGGCGGGATCCAGATCTTTCACCAGCGTCGACGGCGTAATCGGCGTGCGTGCCTTGCGGGCGCGCTCGAGTCCGGCGAGTGTATCCGATTCGAACGGTCGCTTGCCGGTCACGATTTCGTACAGCACGAGGCCGAGCGAATAGATGTCGCTGCGCGCGGTGACTTCGGTTCCGGCGAGCTGCTCGGGCGCCATGTAGGCCGGCGTGCCGTTGCGAACTTCCGCGCCGCCGATCTGATCCGCCAGTCCGGCGAGTCCGAAATCGGTGAGCAGCACGTGGCCGCGCCCATCCAGCATCACGTTGCTGGGTTTCAGATCGCGATGCAGCACTCCCTTTTCGTGGGCGGCCGCAAGGCCCGCGCAAAGCTTGCGCGCGATCTCCAGCGCTTTGTCCTCAGGCAGGCGGCCGATGCGGCGCAGCAGTGAGCCGAGATCTTCGCCATCCACATATTCCATCGAGAGAAACAAGTGCCCCTCGAATTCGCCGAGGTCGTAGACGCGGCAGACGTTGGGATGCGAGACCAGGCGCGCGACGCGCACTTCATTGCGGAAGCGATCGACCGAATTCGGGTTCGAGGAAATCGCAAGCGGGAGAAATTTCAGGGCGACCTGCTGACCCAGCGTAAGATCGTCGGCGCGATACACCTCGCCCATGCCGCCGCGGCCGAGCATCGCGATGATTCGGTATCGGCTTGCGAGTAGCGTGCCTGGCGGGAATCGGCTGCCATCGGAAGAAGAGCTGATGGTGGATGCGCTGGAGAATCCCGACGGCGTTCGAGGAGCGGCGGGTGATCGCGATTGAGGAGGCGCGATCGACGCCGCGAGAGTCTGCGTCGCCAGCGGATCGTAATTTGCCGCGACTCCGCAGAGCGGACAGAAGCGATTGTTTTCCGCGAGCTCGCCACCGCAGGAGGAACATGCCCTCATAGGAATCGATGATCTCACATGGTTGGTGGGGGCGATCGGCTGTGTGCGCGCGCCCTGACAGGCGCGCCTCAAATGAATAGCGAGCGGCCTTGAGGCGCGACCCGTGAGGGCGCGCGCACGAATGGTAACGGCTCATTCTCGGCAGGTCATCTTAATGGCTGGCGATCAGACCGTATAGGAGGATCGTGAGGACGAGCGCCGTGATCACGACGTACACGCGATCTTTCTCCAATCCAAACGCGATCAGCGCAAAACCAACCCGAGCGACAGGTGTGGCGATCAGCAACAGCAGCCCGAATTGGATGACCGCCAGCCAATCGAGATGTGCTGCAGCTGCGGCGATTCCGGGAATGGATCGATAGGCGGCTGGCGCGGCGTGAAACACCTGATAAGCCGACCGCT
This sequence comes from Terriglobia bacterium, assembly GCA_963732025.1. Taxonomy (GTDB): domain Bacteria; phylum Acidobacteriota; class Terriglobia; order Bryobacterales; family Bryobacteraceae; genus Palsa-187. Next base: position 1,795,464 of record CAVSXU010000008.1, on the reverse strand, counting down.
CGCCGCCGTGTTGCAGCAGATATCCGACGCCACCGATGAGCACGACCGCAGCCGAGATCGTGACGCCCGCTCGCAGCAAATTCGCGACGATGATTTCCAATTTCTGGTCAGTCATATTTTCTTGCCGATTCCGCTCCAGATCATCTCCAGCGCCATCACGCCCACCACGGCCGCGAAGACCCAGCGAAGCACTGCAGTTCGCGCGCCGATCAGTTGCCTGGCGCCCACGATCGATCCGGCAAGCACACCCAGCATCACCGGCATCGCCAGACCGGGATCGATATAGCCGCGGCTCAGATAGACTCCCGCGCTGGCCGCCGCCGTAACGCCGATCATGAAATTGCTGGTGGTGGTGGACACTTTGAACGGGATGCGCATGGCGCGGTCCATCGCGATCACTTTAAGCGCACCCGAGCCGATCCCCAGCAATCCGGACAACGTCCCCGCGCCGATCATCATCGCGAACCCGGTCTTCACGTGCCGGACTTCGTAATGCTTCGGACCATCGGGCGTCGGATAGTCGCTATCCAGCCTGAGTGCGTGGGCCAGCGGGTCTGCCGCTTCAGGGCGTGGATCGGGCGACGGCTTTTGCGTCGATTGCCAGGCCGCGTGCAACAGCACCAATCCGAACACATGCCAGCGCCGAGGTTGGAATCTTCGCGGCGAGAAATGCGCCGAGCAGCGCGCCAAGCGTGGTCGCCACTTCAAGAAACATACCGACTCGTATGTTCGAATAGCCTTCGCGCACGAAGGCCGCCGCCGCACCAGACGAGGTCGCGATGACGGACACAAGGCTCGCGCCGATCGCGTAACGCATGTCGACTCCCAGGAGCAGCGTCAGCGCAGGCGTCACGATGACGCCGCCGCCCAGGCCAGTAAGTGCGCCGAGAAATCCGGCCAGCATCGAGACGGCGAAGACGATCGGGGTGAACTCGAGAACGGTCACTGTATCAGACTATCGCTGCTGATGTGGCGCACGCACTCTACGCTTGCGTGCCGTGTCGACGCTCCTATCGACACGTTGTTGTCGTGAAGCTCATCGCAGACACCCCAGGTGGATGCCGCGCCCACCGGATCACCTGTTAAGACCGGGGAAGCCCGGCGCTTCGGCGCTAGGTTCGAGGCTGCGCCAACGCTTGAAGAGCGGCGGAATGAACCGGGACCACTCGATACTTCATGAGCGTCCACAGGGCCTCGAATCCATCGCGCGCACGAATTTTTTTCCCATCCGCGATGCCCCGTGCGTTGTAGCGGATCGGCACTTCGTGAATCCGATGGCCAAGGCGAGAGAGCTTCGCGGTCACTTCGGGGCAAAACTCGAATCGCCTGCAATCGAGCGCCAGATCGCGGAGCACTTGCGCCCGGAACGCTTTGTAGGCTGTCGCCTCGTCGGTGATGCCAGCCGAATAAAGAACGTTTGCCGTGGCCGTCAGGATCGCGTTGGCGATTCGATTCATCCACGCCATGCCGTGCGGCTCGCCGAGAAATCGCGAGCCGTAGACAACATCCGCGGCTCCGCCAAGAATTGGCTCGATGAGGCGGGAGTAATCGTTAGGGTCGTATTCCAGATCGCCGTCCTGAATCAATATGACGTCGCCGGACGCGAGCTCGATTCCCTTGCGGATCGCCGCGCCCTTGCCGGAATTCGAAGCCAGCCGGTAGCTGACAAATTCGCCGGCGCTCATTCGTTCGGCGATCATCTGGGCCGTACCATCCGTCGATCCGTCGTCGACCACGATGATTTCCTTCGAACAGCCGTTGGGCAAAGGGGCCGCCGCAACACGATCGATCACCGCGTGAAACGTGCGGAATTCGTTATAAACGGGAATGATGATCGAGATTTTCACGGCTTCTTGAGCACCACGAATAGCGATTGCCCGAACGGGGGCCGCGCCACCGCCTCCAGCCGTGAAATCGCGGGCGCCACCCATCGGTCGAAGAAAGAAATCTGACTCTCGGACTGGGCTTCGCGTCTCAGTATGTGCGCGTTTAACCACCACCCAAAAAAACCCACACAATTCATGTAGTGAAGCTTTTTTACTTCCAAATTGCAGTCTTGCGCTAACGTGCGCATCGACGGTCGATCATAGCGGCGATAGTGGCCCAGGTTGCGATCGATAGGCCCAGAGAGACATTCGAACGCCGGCACGATCAGCACGATGCGGCCACCGAACGGTAACAGCGATGCCATCCCTGCCAATCCCTGTCGATCGTCCTTAATGTGTTCGAGTACGTTGAGGCACACGATTGAATCTGCCCCCAGCGTCCTCGCCTGATCGAATGAACTGAGATCCTCGGCGTCACATACGGCCGCCGTTAGATTGCCCTGTTCCGAAAACCGGGTGCCGATCCGTTCGACGCAATCCACATCGGCGTCGAGCGCCAGAACGGCTTCACGATCCAGCAGCATGCGCGTGAAATTGCCCGTGCCGCAGCCGATTTCAATTACGCGCTGGCCAAGCTCGGGTTTGACGAGCCGCGCTTGCCACGCGAAATAATTGACGGCGGCCGCCATTCGCGCCTGGTCCGCGACGTTGTAAGACGGAGCGCGCGAAGCTGTGAGCGTTGGGCTCATGCACCCCTATTCTAATGCGCCGATGTGGCGCACGCACTCCTGCGTGCCGTGTCGACACTCATGTCGACACCCTGTACGGACTGAGGCCGTTTGCCTGACAAAGATTCGGCTGAAGGCGCACGCGGCGGGCATTCCCCCGCTGAAAAACCGAGCGTCTATGTGAAAACAGGGACAGGCTACCCTGTCCCCTAGTGACCAGAGACCACGAATAACAAGATATCGTCGTGGACAGGGCGGCCTGTCCCTGTTTTCACATAGACGCTCGGTTTTTCAGCGGGGGGAATGCCCGCCAATGAACCGCGTCGCCGGCAAGTTATCTCTGTGGTTTTACAGCCGCAACATCTCTTAGCGGCGACGTCTTACAGAGCCGCGACAGCAGAGCCGACAAAGCAAGCAGGCAAAGGAGCGGGCCAAACGAAATCGCACCCACGCCCAACTCCCGCACCGTGACCCCGATTTCGATCATCATGAACTAACATGCATCGAGTAGTCATTCTAGGCGGCGGGTTCGGAGGCTTGTACGCCGCGCAAGCACTCCGCCGCGCACCCGTCGATCTAACGCTCGTCGACCGCCGCAATTTTCACCTCTTCCAACCGCTGCTCTATCAGGTCGCAACCGGCTCCCTCTCCCCCGGCGAAATCTGCACGCCCATCCGAGCCATCTTGCGCAAACAGAAAAACGCGCGCGTGCTCCTGGGCGAAGCCGCCAGCCTCGACCTCGCAGCTCGCAAATTGATTCTGACCGACGGCGAAGTCCTCTACGACACGCTAATCATCGCGACCGGCGCGCGGAATTCTTACTTCGGCAACACCGAGTGGCCGCACTTCGCCCCAGGCCTGAAGTCGATCGAAGACGCGACAGCGGTCCGCCACAAGATCCTCTACGCCTTCGAGGCCGCCGAGCGCGAGCCCGATCACGACCAACGCCGCGCCTGGCTAACCTTCGTGATCGTAGGCGCAGGGCCGACGGGCGTGGAACTCGCGGGAGCGCTCGCAGAAATCGCGCGCGACACCTTACGCCACGATTTCCGTTCGATTCATCCCGAGGAATCGCGAATCCTGTTGCTCGAGGGCTCCCCGCACGTGCTGCCGACCTATCCGGAGAAGCTTTCCGTCGACGCGGAACAATCACTGATCAAGCTGGGCGTGCTGCCACGAACCAACGTGCGAGTCACCGCTATCGACGCCGCCGGCGTTACTCTCCAATCGGGAGAGCACATCGAAGCGCGAACGGTCTTGTGGGCCGCCGGCGTCGCCCCTTCGGAGTTCGGTAAGGCGCTGGGCGTACCGCTCGACAAGCAAGGACGCGTGCTGGTCGAGCCCGACCTGACCGTGCCGGGCCACCCGGAAATCTTCGTGATCGGCGATCTCGCGCATTTCGAGCAGGACGGCAAGCCGCTCCCCGGAGTCGCGCCGGTAGCGATGCAGCAAGGCCGTTACGCGGCAAGAGTGCTATTGGAGAAAACGCGCGAGCCGTTTCGCTATCACGACAAGGGGAGTTTGGCAGTGATCGGGCGCGCCGCTGGAGTCGCCGATCTAGGACGGCTGAAATTCGGCGGAATGTTGGCCTGGCTAGCTTGGCTCTTCATTCACCTGATGTACCTGGTGCAATTCCGCAACCGGCTGATCGTTTTCATCCGCTGGGGATTCCAATACATCATGTTCGACCGAGGAGCCCGCCTGATCACAGGAGATGGAGACGGCCGACAGTGAGGCGCGACAGCATGGAGCGCTAGAGTGAGTCATTCGGTAGCCGTCTTCGTGGGGCAGGCGTTTCCGCCTGCCGATCTTGCCGATGCCATTAAGCCCGTGAGGCGCGACCGTAAGAGAGCGCGCGTCTTCGTGGGGCAGGCGTTTCCGCCTGCCGATCTTGCCGACGCGCATTCAGCACGTGAGGCGCGACCGTAAGAGAGAGCGCGTCTTCGTGGGGCAGGCGTTTCCGCCTGCCGTTCTACCGACGCCCATCCGTAAGCGTGCGCGCAAGCCTAAACTTAAATGTGGACCGCTTCTGGATAAAAAACTTCGGCTGCCGAGCCTCCCAGGCCGACGGCGCGGCCATCGAATCCGGGCTAATCGCCAAAGGCCTCGCACCCGTTGCCGAATCCGTCGATGCCGACGTGCTGGTCCTCAACACCTGCACCGTCACCTCCACCGCCGATGACGAAGTGCGCCAGACCGTTCGCCGGCTCCATCGCGAAAGCCCAACTGCCCGAATCCTGATCACCGGCTGCTACGCCCAGCGCGCCCCAGAGGAATTAGCCGCGATGCCAGGCGTGTCGCTGGTGGTCGGCAATTCGCACAAGACTCAGATTCCCGAACTGCTCTCGAACGGCATTCCCTACCACGGCCAAATCGAGATCGGCGACATCTTCCAGCAACACGATTTTCTCTCGGCCCCCGTTGAAGATGCCTTGGGCGACCGAACGCGTCCGAACCTGAAAATTCAGGATGGCTGCAACAATCGCTGCTCGTTCTGCATTATTCCGTTCGTGCGAGGGCGCAGCCGAAGCTCGCCAGCCGAACAGGTGATCGCGCAGGTCGGCGCGCTAGCGGAGAAATATCGAGAAGTCGTGCTGAGCGGAATTAATCTCGGCCGATGGGGCAGGGATTTCGAAGGCCGCACGCGCTTGGTTGATCTGGTCCGCCGTCTGCTTGAACGAAACCAGGATCGAGCGACTGCGCCTCAGTTCGGTCGAGCCAATGGATTTCTCCGACGACCTGCTCACCCTGATGGCTGAGTCGCCGCGCATCGCCAAGCACGTCCACGCGCCGTTACAATCGGGATCGGACACCGTGTTGCGTCGGATGCATCGCAAGTACAGGCCGAGGCACTACGCGGATCGAATCGAGAAAGCGCGAGCCCTGATGCCGGACTGCGCAGTAGGCGCCGACGTGATGACCGGTTTCCCCGGCGAGACCGACGAAGAATTCGATCAATCGCGAGCCTTCATCGAATCGCTGCCCTTCACCTATCTGCACGTCTTCACCTATTCCGAACGCCCCGGCACGCCCGCAGCGGATTTGCAGCAGGTGCCGCAAGCAATCCGCAAACAGCGTACGAAGGTCTTGCGCGATCTGGCAGCACAAAAGAATCTGGAATTCCGGCGCCAGATGGTCGGCAAGACGGTGTCGGCCGTAACGCTCGACAACGGAGCGCTGACGGAAAACTATCTAAAGGTCGCCCTCGCCACGCCGCGCTCGTCGAATCAACTCATCGATGTGAAGGTCGGCGGCGTCAATGGGGACCGTCTGTACGAATCCGGCGCAATGGTTGTTGTCTAGGCAGATCAGCGTTTAGGTAGAGCCTTATCGATTCCTTGGATCGACTCATGCTCCAGATGGTCATTACTGAGTAGGCTCTGGCCGTACTCGTCGAACGGCAGGAAAACGAGGTACTGTCGAATTCCTCGTCCGTACTCGAAGTCGATTCTGACAAAGCAGCCCTTATCATCTTTTCTTAGCTCAAGGCTACCCCCCATCTTCCACTTAGTGGCGGTTTCCCAGAACCCGTTCCCGTGGCTCCAACGGCTCTTTTCGTCAGAAGCCGATGCCGGCCAGAAGTACTTCTCTCTGACTTTGGGCCAGATCATCACATTGCCGTCCGGATCCCGCAGTTGCGGGATGTTGAGCTGGAAACAATAGTCTTCACGACATCGGCGCCAGTCTTTGCCTTTGAACGGCCAATCTGCAAGCGCGATTCCCCGGGTTGGGAAATAGGTCGCCGCCGCATCCTTAACTGATTCACAGTCAGACGTGTACACCTGGGTACTTGGGAAATGGGACTGCGCCATCACACAGCCTGAGAAAGTCGTCAATGCAGCCAGTGTGCGAATCATCGCTACATCGTAAGCAGCGCCGCCATCAATTCGATCCCATCCCACAAATTCTGAATCCGGACATTCTCATTGAACGAATGCTGATTGTTGTCGTGATTCACAATCGGAATCGCGATTGTCCGCGACCCCAGCGCCCGCTCGACAATGTCGCGCGGATCGCTGCCGCCGCTGGTCGGCATTAGAATCGTCGGGCCGCGCGCGCTTTCGACCGTCCGAATAATTTCCTGCGAAATCGGCAGGTCCATCGAAGTACGGACAGCGTTGTATCCGCCTTCCTTCTCAATCACTTTGGCAACTTTCGCGTGTGCCATGCGCACCTCGGCGCTGGGCTCGGAATCGACGACGAAGAATCCCTGCTTGCGAATGTGGTCGATCAATCGCAGCGCTTGTTGGTGATGATCCAGTCCTTTCACCAATCGCATATCGATAGTCGCGAACGCTGTTGACGGGATCACGTTCGAGGCCTGCTCGCCGACTGCGAGCCGCCGACATTCCGCGAATGTTAAGTGATGGCAGGTTCAGCAGTTCGACCAATTTTTTCGGCGAGTTCTCGGTGCCGCCGAGCCACAACTCGCGCATGATTTCCTTGTCGATATCCGGCGCACTGTCGACGGCGCTTTTTCTCGGTCGCAGTCAGCGGCGCGATGCCTTCGTAGAAGTGATCGACCAGCACTCGACCGTTGTCGTCCTTCATTGATGCCAGCAACTTGCGCAAGCATCATCGCCGGATTCGGCGCCCAGTTTCCGTAGTGCCCGCTATGCAATTCGCGGCGCGGCCCGTAAACTGTGATGTCGACCGTGGTGATTCCGCGCGCTCCGAAAGTGATCAACTGGCGGCGGCTCTGATGAACGGGGCCGTCGCAGATGAACCACATGTCGCCGGAAAATAAAGACTTGTTGGCCGTCAGAATCTTTTCGAGATTGATCGATCCTGCCTCTTCCTCTCCCTCGAACACGAATTTGATATTCGATTTCGTCTTCAGGCCTGCCGCCTTGATCGCGTCGAGCGCCGTCAACAGCGTGAGCACATTGGCTTTGTCGTCACTGGCGGCTCGCGCATAGATTCGATTTTCCGGATCGAAATTCGCGGCCGGCAAGGGAATGACGCGGCCGTCTTTTTCGAGCGATTTGTCGCGCAAAACCGGTGAAAACGGAGGAGTTGCCCATTCCTTGGGATCCAGCGGCTGACCGTCGTAATGAGCGTAGAAAACCAGGGTTCGCGTTGCCCCGGCCGTCGCGATTTCGCCGAAAACAATGGGATTGGAGCCGGGCACGTTCACCAGTTTCGGCGTAACCCCGCGCTTTTCCAGCATCTTGGCGATCAGGTCGGCGTTGCGCTGGATGTTGGCGCGGTCGGCAGCGATGTTGGGAATGGAGAGCAGCGCGATGAATTCGTCGACGATGGCGCGCTCGTGTTGCTGGCGCCACTGCTTCGCTGCGATCGCCGCAGGGTTCGATTGCGCGGACAACAGCGCGGTGAAACACACGAGAAAACACGGTAATTGCGCGGTGATTCGCATGGTCACATCTCCCGCCGATTTTCCAGCGATTTCGAGATCGTCACTTCGTCGGAGAACTCGAGATCGCTGCCCACGGGAATCCCCATGGCGATGCGCGTCACCTTCATCCCCAGCGGCTTCAGCAAGCGCGAAAGATAGACCGCGGTCGCTTCGCCTTCCACCGTTGGGATTGGTCGCCAGGATGATTTCCTTGACGCTCGCCTTGCGACGATGCGGTCCAGCAGGCCCTTGATCTTCAACTGCTCCGGGCCGATGCCGCGCAGGGGCGAGATCGCTCCGTTCAGCACGTGATACAAGCCTTCGAACGTGCGCGTGGTTTCGATCGGCAGGATGTTGTGCGGTTCTTCGACCACGCAGATCTGGTGCGGTCGCGATGGGGGTCGCGGCAGTAGGGGCACAGCTCGGCGTCGCTGATGTTGTTGCACTCGGCGCAGATGCCCAGGTTGTCTTTGACGTCGAGCAGCGCGGCGGCCAGACGCGCGGCGTCGTCGCGCGGCGGTCCGCAGCACGTGGAACGCGAGCCTCTGCGCGGACTTCTGCCCGATGCCGGGCAGGCGGCGGAACTCGTCGATCAGGCGCTGGAGCGGCGCGGCGAAATCGGGCATGGTTATGGAACAGTGTGATTGATGAACGGCCGCAGGAGGCGGGTAGAACAGCCCGGAGGCCCATGCCGCCCAGCATGCCGCCCATTTTCTTTTGCGTCTCCTCGTCCACCTTCTTGGTGGCTTCGTTGCAGGCGGCCATGACCAGATCCTGCAGCATCTCGACGTCGCCCGCCACTTCGGGATCGATCTTCACGCCGGTGACGTTCTTGTGGCCGTCCATTTTCACGGTGACCATGCCGCCGCCGGCGGAGGCTTCGACGCGGATCAGCGCGACCTCCTCCTGCATCTTCTGCTGCATCTTCTGGGCCTGCTGCATCATGGCCTGCATGTTTCCGGGCATCTTCATATCGATCTCCTCCCGCTTAATTGTCCCTCAAATTTCGCACGGTTCGCACCTGGCTGTCCGGGAACATTTCCTGGAAGCGCTGCACTTCGGGATGCGCCAGCGCGCGCGTGGGCGGCTTCGTCGTTCGCGGCTTGGGAGCGGATGCGGCAGGCGGAGCCGCCTGCCGCACGGCTGGCTCGCCGATTTTGATCGTGATCCTGCACCGGCCTGCCGAGCGGTCGTTTGCACGGCGGCTTCGAAGTCGGGTTGCTTCAGGTACATCTGATACATCTTCGGCGTGGTGAAGACCAGTTCGTTGGGCGATTCGGCAGATTTCGGAATGCTCCACCGCGTCGGCGATGTGGAGTTGCTTGGCTTCGATGCAGCGCGGCGTGCAGGCGGGAGCGCAGGTCGCCGGCGGCGCTCGGGCGCAGCGGCACTGGAGCCGGACGGCGGTCGGCGCAGAGCTGGCGCTTGCACGGTCGCGCGGCGGGACTGGTGCGTGCGGCGCGGACGGAGTCCGCTGCGCGGCGGAGCTCGCATGTCCGGAGCCGACTGCCGCCTAGGTCCGCCAGCGCTTCTTCGATCGGCTGCAGCTTGCCGGCGTGGACCATCCGCAGCAGGCCCATCTCCAGATGCAGCCGCGGCTGCAGCGAGCTTTGCAGATCGCGGAACAGATCCAGCGTCAGTTGCAGGTAGCGCGTCAGATCCTCTTCGCTAAACTGCGCGGCGGTCTGCCGCGAGCTTCTGCTGCTCGGCGGGCGATGCGGCCACCAGCGCGTGGTGTCGCTCGCCGGCGATTTTCACCACCAGCAGATTGCGGAAGTAGCGCGCCAGCTCGCGCGCGAAATGCTGCAGGCTGCGGCCGTTGGCTTCGAGCTCGGCCACCACGTCGAGCATCCTTCTGCGAATCGGCGGCGGCCAGCGCTTTGGTGACCTGACCCAGCGACTCCAGCGAGAACATGCCGAGCAGCTCGCGCACCTCGGCCGCGTCCAGTTTGTCTCCGCAGCAGGCGATGGCCTGATCCAGCGCCGAAAGCGAATCGCGCACGCTGCCTTCGCCGGCCTGCGCCAGCACGCTCAGCGACTTCGGCATCGGCTGTGATGCCTTCCTGCTCGCATGATCCATTCCATGCGCGCGACCAGCTCGGCGAAATCGACCGAGCGGAAACTGAACTGCTGGCAGCGCGAGGCGATGGTCGACGGAATCTTGTGCGATTCGGTGGTGCACAGGATGAACACCACCCACTCGGGCGGCTCCTCCAGCGTCTTGAGCAGCGCGTTGAAGGCTTCGCTGGTGATCTGGTGCGCTTCGTCGACGATGAAGACTTTGTAGCGGTCGCGCGCGGGGCGGAAGCGGACGTTCTCGCGCAGCTCGCGCATTTCGTTGATGCCGCGATTGGAGGCCGCGTCGATTTCGATCACGTCCATCGCCGGAGCCGGCGGCGATTTCGAGGCAGCTCGCGCACTTGCCGCAGGGCGTCGCGCGTCGGGCCCTGCTCGCAGTTCAGGCAGCGCGCCATGATGCGCGCGACGGTGGTCTTGCCGGTGCCGCGCTGGCCGGAAAAAATGTAGCCGTGGGCGATGCGCTGCTGCGTGATGGCGTTTTCGAGCGTGGTCTTGACGTGTTCCTGGCTGATCAGCTCGGCAAACGTCTGCGGCCGGTACTTGCGGGCGATGACTTGATACATGAGGAAGGAGCGGTTGCGGATATGCCAGACCCCGGGTGATCCGCGGCACACGGGTTAAACCGCTACCGTTGCTTCCTTCCGGACCTGGCGGGGTTTGCAGCCGCCCGTTGCACGAAGCCCGGAGCCTGACAACTTCCTATGCTAGCAGATCGGTCAAATTGAGCTGAACGTCGCGAATTTGACATCCGCGTCGGCCAGCGTGTAAGCTTCATCGCAAATGGCTCTTAATCTTCCGCCAGAGGACCGTGGATCTATTGCAACGATGAAGGGCTTGTCACCTTCGTCGCTGGAGCAGCTGATATCGGCCTTGAAAGCCGCACCTCCGATCTCAAACGCCGAGGAGATGGCCGAATACGTCGCTGAAAGGATTCCGTCAATTCCGCTCGAAAAAACTGCCGCGGTTCTGAGAACGATTTACAGCCTCTACTATATCCGTGAGCTAGCGGGGGTAAGTCGCGCCACCTTCTTGGACGACCTGATCGAGGGCATTTCGCGAGACGCCAGGTTCAAGTTATCTGCGAAAGACGCCGCCAAATTGCGGACCGTATTCGAAAAGATTCTGGATATCGACTCCCTGAACATCGTTTCAAAAGCAGCCCGTCTTCAACGAGATGGGGAGCGTCTATTTTGCACGGCAAAAATATTGTCGGACATTCGGCCTGTATTCAGCGTTGATCCTTCTCTTAGGCCAGCAGGTGCTGTTTTGAGCCATACGCTAAAGCTGGGTTACCATGAAGGCAAGGAGCACCGTGAATTTCATGTGGTGCTAGATTCGGAAGACGTGGAAGCGTTGGCGGAGGTCGTGGAACGTGCTCGGGCGAAAGACAAGACTCTGCGTGATGTTCTAAAAGGGGCTAAGTTGCCGAATTTGGGAGCGTAGTAATGTCACACCCATTAACTTGTGAAACAAGGACTTACGACAGGAGTCCGGCCCAGTCCCATCGGGAGGGCGACTATGAGTTCGCTAAGAGTCGTTTCCATACCAAAACGGGTCGTCGTTTAGAGCGTGGCTATGCGGTTGCCGGTCATTTTGCTGAAGTAATCAAAGCACGAAAGCGAGAGGAGGGCACCGTGGAGTCGGTGCCCACGCTGGAGAAGACCTTCCAGGAACTCACCGCGCTCTGGTGGAGAGAAACCAGAATACTTTCGTCCATTGAAGCGAAGATCTTTAATCAACACTATCAACGAATCATCGGTTTGGGCCGAGGCGCGCTTCCATTGATTTTCGCCGCTCTTCGCGACCGCGGCGGCCAATGGTACTGGGCGTTGGAATGTATCACCGGTGAAAATCCGGCCGCAAACGCAGCGACGCTTTCGGAAGCCAAGCGCATTTGGTTGGAGTACGCGCTCACACACCGCTACTTATAAGATGACGGGGCCTGAAATCGAATCGCTCTTCCCGCGTCTTTCGACTTTCGAAATAACGAGTCCAGTTGATGAGGAATACAACTGCATCGCCTGGACAATCAATGACAGACAGCAATGGTGGTGGCCAACCCCCATCGGACAACGGAAGTGGCCAGGAAAATATTGGCCTCCAGGGGCGCCTCACGAGGAGACGTTGGCGGCATTCTCGAGAGTTTATGAAATCTTGGGATTTGAGCCCTGTTCGAAACGTTCATTCGAGGACGGATGGGACAAAGTAGCCATCTTTGCGGATGGCGCTGGCACCGTTCAACATGCTGCGCGCTGGTGGCTTGAGGATAAAGGATGGACTAGCAAGCTCGGAGAAGAGAACGACATCAGACATCACTCCCTGGAGTCAATTGAGGGCTCTGCCTACGGCACCGTTATCCAGATTCTAAAAAGGCGGAGACGAACAAAAGCGAGAGGAGGATGAGCCCACATCCTCGTTGCGTACGAAAAAGTGATGCCCAAGTGTTTTGTGACCTTTTCGAGATCCTCTCTTAGTGGAACTTACAAAGTTCGTCAATCGGCGCTGGCGAGACCTTCTTTATTGGATCGCAACCCGATACCGCGCATGCCGGCGCTCGCCGGTGCGGATCAGCGCGCCTTTGTCTGCCAGATCCGTAAGATCGCGAGTCGCTGTCGCGGGCGATGCTCCGGTGATCGCGAGATAATTTCCCGCGCTCAAGCCGCCTTTGAATCCTTCCGGCCCTTCCCGCAGCATGCGTTGCAGGGCTTTCTCCTGCCTTGGATTCAGTTGGCCTCGCAGCCGGTCCAGCAGGCGAGTCTTTTCTATCAGGAATTCCACCTGCGCCATCGTCCGCTGCTGCGCCTCGATGATTACTGCTGCAAACCACGTGAGCCAATCGGTAACTTCGTTGCTCTTGTTGGCTGCTTCGAGCGCTGCGTAGTATTTCTTGCGCCTGGCTAGAATCGTCGTCGCCAAGGCGGTCAGGGTGGGCTGACCCAGGGTTTGCGCCAGGGCTTTTTCGGCGAGGCAGCGGCCGATTCGTCCGTTGCCATCCTCGAACGGGTGGATCGATTCGAAATAGAGATGAGCTATTCCTGCTCGCGTCACGGCGGGCAATGGATCGGAGCCTGTGGGCGCGGTCCGGCGGAACCATTTCACGAAGCGCGCCATTTCCTTCGCCAGGCGCTTCGCAGGGGGCGCCTCGAAGTGGATTTTCGGGGCGTGGATCGCGCCTGAGATAATCTCCATCGCGTCGTCGCCGGAACGATAGCGGCCGATGTCGTGGAGGCTGCCGCTGTGCTCGAACATCATTCGGTGCCAGGAATGGAGCATCGACTGGGTTAAGGGCTTGGCGTAAGAGCGGTAGAGGTCCACCATCACTTCGGAGATTCCCTCTTCGGCGGGCGTGGTTCGCCGCTTTTCGGTCGCGAGGCCGAACTGGCGGCGGATGGAGGATTGCACGCTGGCTCGGTCGAGGGTCTCGCCTTCGATTTGCGAGGTGGTCACGGCTTCGGTGGTGACGGCTTCGATCGTTAACTGCTCCTGGTCAGTGGCGGAGGAGTGCTTCAGGGTCCCGGCAAGCCTTCCCGCTCCCAACAGGAATTGCGCCTCGGCTTTGCGCAGGCGAGCGGCGTCGTAGGTGAAGTGCGGCCAATCGGGTTGTTGCCAGTTCCAGGGCATGATCGATAGGGGGAAGTTCTATCGCTCAGTATAGGGCATTTTTGTGATCGATAGAAGTGGGTTCTATCGCTCATGATCGGTTAGTGGGCAGTTAAATCCCTGGGAGAATAAACGGCGGCTGTTCCCACATATTCAACGACGCACGTTCAGCGGAGTCTTTTCCTGAACGTCGCCACGCTTTCCATCTCGGAGGTCTGAAGTTGACTGCCACGCAAACCGCTAAAGTACAGGGCCCGCAGGGACATAAGGTCCTGATCGTCGAAGACGAGGGCCTGATCGCTCACGATATTTCGAGCCGATTGCAGGCGCTGGGGCATGAGGTGGTCGCGATTGCGAGCACGGCTAAGGAGGCTCTGGAGCACGCCGGGGAGGCGGAGATTGTGCTGATGGACATCCGCATTGACGGGCCTACGGACGGGATCGAGGCGGCGGCGCAGATTCGCGAGAAGTTCCAGATTCCGGTGATTTTTCTCACGGCACATGCGGATCGGGCGACGCTCGAACGCGCCAAGTTGTCGGATCCATTCGGGTATATCGTGAAGCCGCTGGCGCATTCTTCGCTGAACACTTCGATCGAGATCGCGCTCTACAAACACAAGGTAGAACGGGAGTTGGCGGAGCGCGAGGCGTGGCTGCGGACGATTTTGGGGTCGATTGGCGACGCGGTGGTGGTGGCGGATCCCGAGGGCCGGGTGCTGATGCTGAATCACGCCGCGGAGGTTTTGTTGGGATGCGTGCTGCCGGACGCGCAGGGGCAGCCGATCGGCAAGGTCGCGCAGTTTGTGGAAGGCGAGGCGGAAGCGGGCGTAGAGGAGTCGGCTGAACCTGTGGCGTTGGCGATTCTGCGGGATGCGCCGCTGCTGCTGGGATCGCGGCTGGAAGCTGATCACGCAACGCGGTCGGGAAATGCTGATTGAGGGAACGGTGGCGCCGGTGAAGGTGAGCGGGCGGGCGATCGGCGCGGTGATCAGTTTTCGCGACGTGAGCGCGCGCGAATGGGAAGAGCGGCAAGTCCGGCAGGCGCAGAAGCTGGAGACGGCGGGTCGGCTGGCGGCGGGCGTCGCGACGGAATATTCGAATCTGTTGGGGGTGATTCGAACGCAGGCCGATAATCTGTTGCGACAGTTCAGCGAATACTCGTCGGCGCGCAAAGCGGTGGAAGAGATTCAGCAGGCGGCGACGGCGGCGGAGCAGATCAACCGGCGGCTGGCGGTTTTCGGAACACGGCAGGTGAGCCAGCAGGAAGTCCTGAGTCTGAATGCGATGGTGCGCAAGATCAGCCAACTGATCGAGACGGTGAGCGGGGCAAAGATCGAGTTGTCGATCCGGACGCATCCGGTGACGGGACGCATCAAAGTGGACGCGGAGCAGATCGAACAGTCGATCATGACGCTGGTGATGCATGCGTGCGCCACGATGACGGACGGAGGACGGTTGGTGATCGAGACGGGGAATACGGAGATTCCGACGCGCGGGCATCCGGCGAGCTACGCGGTGCTGGCGATCGGGTACACGGGGCAGGAGGACGATCCCGAGAAACTCTTCGAGCCGTCGGCGGCGGGGGACGAGGGGCTGGCGCTGTCGACAGTCCACACGATTGTCGCGGAGCATGGCGGATTCGTCTCGGCGCAACGCACGGCCGGGGGCGGATGCCGTTTCGAAATGCTGTTGCCGAGGCAGGCCGGCCAGGCGTTGCTGCCGCAGCCGGCGACTGGGCGTGCGTCGTCGATTCTGCTGGTGGACGATCGGGATCGGATCCGCATCCAGCTTCACAATTTTTTCGAGGCGAATGGCTACAACATGCTGGAGGCGGCGGACGGGGTGGAGGCGGTCGCGATCGGACAGATGCATGAGAGCGGGCTGGATCTGGTGATCGCGGGATCGGGGCAGGCGGATGCGATCGCGAAGGGGTTGGGCGGCGGGCATATGAAATTGCTGCGGATCGTCGATAAGCCGGAGGCCGGGGTGGAGGAGATTCGACGGCCGTTTTCGCAACAGGCGCTGCTGCAGAGGGTAGAGGCGCTGCTGGGGGCGAGCTTGGAAGATGACCGCTCCCTCACGGTCGCGGCTCAGAAAAATTGATCTCGGCGATGCAGCCGAACACATGGCCGTCAGGACGCGCGCTTCTGGCGAGGTTCTTCCTCGTCATCGTACGTCGCGACTTGTTCGAGATCTTCCGCTTCAAATACCTGATCGCAATCCAGGCATCTTAAGTAGTCGACCCCGTCACGCCGCATCAGAAATTCCGTGCGCTTGTGCTCACAGCCCGGCATAGGACGCTAATTATCCTTATTCTAATGAGACTGGTCATGAAGTCAAGCCCCATCTGCGCGCGGCGGCCGTTCTTGCGCGTAAAACGCGGTATCGCACGCGTCATCTTTGACAGTCCTTTACGCAGGTCGCTGGTATACTGGGAAAGTTTTCCGTTATTTGTTACGCCGATCGTTTCTGTATGACCAATCTCCTGTCCAAGAACATCGCCGTGCTTTTCGCGACGCTCAGTTTGGCGGTGTCTGGCGGCACAGGCTGCGCCGAATTTCAGCGGGGAGTGGAAACTGAACAACGCGAAGAGCGATTTCGGCGGGATTCCCGCGCCGGAACTGCTGACGCGTACGATCAAGCATGACGATCCGGCGCTTGAAATCACGACGCACAATAAGGGCGCCCAGGGCGAGAGCACGACGCAATTGAAGTACACCACCGATGGCAAGGAATGCATCAATAAGCTGCCTTCCGGGGATGCCAAGGGCACGGCCAAGTGGCAGGGATACAGCCTGGTTATCGATAGCTCCCGCGAATTTCAGGGCGGAGTCAGCAAGCAGAAGGAAACCTGGACGCTTTCGGATGGGGGCAAGACCCTGACCATTCTGAATCATGTAAGCGGACAGCGCGAGTTCAATGTGAAGTACGTTTTCGAGAAACAGTAATTCTGGAGAGAAAGAGGAGAGAGTTATGAAGAAAATCCTGACCGTAGTTTTTGCCCTGGCGGCGATGGCCGCTTTGGGAATCGCCGCAGACCAGCCGAATTTCTCGGGCGACTGGACCATGGACGCAAGCAAGAGCGAATTCGGACCGATCCCCCCGCCGGACGCGATGACCCGCAAGATCGACCATAGCGGGGCCGCGATCACGTCGACGGAAACGCGCAAGGGCGGAGCGCAGGGCGATGCCACCATCACGTCGAAATATTCGACCGATGGAAAAGAAACCACCAACGAGATGATGGGCAGCGCCACGAAGAGCATCGCGAAGTGGGATGGCAACGCGCTGGTGATCGCCACCAAGGCCGATTTCCAGGGCACCGAGATCACGATCACCAGCAAGTGGACGCTTTCGGCGGACGGGAAAGTGCTGACCGATGCGTGGCACATCATCAGTCCGCAGGGCGAGTTCGACATGACGTACGTGTTGAACAAGAAGTAGAACGGCACAAATGGCAAAACTGGCGCTGGTCTACGGGATGCGGCTGCTTCCCGCCGACGAGATCGAACAGGTTTCCGACGCGGCGATTCAGTTGAAGAGCGGCAAGTCGGCGCAGGTCACGATGCATCTGATTGAAGGCGGCGAGAAAGAGATTCGCGCGCAACTGGAGCAATCGCTCGACGCCTTCTTTGAGTTTTATCCGGAGATTTGAGATGAGATTCGTGAGATCGCTGGCCTTACTTGAAATGCGATTGTGGAAGCTATTGCTTGCCGCTGTGGTTGTCGCGATCGGCGTCGCATCATTGCCGGCGCAGGACAAGCTTGGCGCCGGGAACTTACAAGGGCACCTACACCGGCGGCGCCGGCAACGGCGATTTCCACCTGACGCTGAAGGCGGACGGCAAAGGCGGGTTCACTGGCGAGGTCGGGTTCACCGATCATGGGCGAGGAAGTGCCGGGTAAGTTCACGCCGCTGAAGGTGGACGGGGCGAAGATCGAGATGGCTTACGATTTCGATTTGCAGGGAACGAAGTTGCAGTCGGCGGGCGAGGGAGCGCTGAAGGGTAAAACGCTCGAAGGAACTTATAAGACGTCGGCGGATGGGGCGGCTATCGATCAGGGGACTTGGAAGACGACGCTGCAATGAATTGTGAGGCAGGCAATGTTGCCTGCGGCCGGCTTTTAGCCGGCTGAACCCGATGAAATCGGGTTCGCAGCCTGAAGGCCACCCCACAAAGTCGCCAGTTCAGATGAGGGCTGTTGCGACAAGCGCCGCGCGCTCTCTTACGGTCGCGCCTCAAGTGACGGCTGTCGGGATGCTGTGGATCACTTCTTCTCTACCATTTGGCGGACGCGGTCCAGCTCTCGGCGCAGGCGTCCTTCGCGCATCGCGAGCATCACCACGTAGGCGACCATGATCAACCAGGCTGCGGCGAATCCATAAAACATGTAGGTTGCGTTTTGGGTGTCCATTGAGTTCCTTAATAGGAGTGCGCCAGCCGCCGCAGTGAATCGATTTCGCGCGAGGCAGTTTCCTGGCGCATTCGCACCATCACTAGCATGATCGCGAAGCACAGCATCGCCAGCACGTTCCAGTATGCCGGCTCTTCCAGAGCGGGATCGATTCGCCCTTCGCCGTCCGGAAGCTGAGCACCGGCCCCGGATGCTGCAGGCGCGGAAACCACTCGATCGCCTTGTAGACGAACCACGCGTCGACCGTCGCCGAACACGCTCACCACGGCGGACAGGCGGGCGCGCTGGTGGGTTCCTCGACGGCGCGGCGCAGCATCAGGTAGCCGGCGAAAATCAGCCAGCAGATCAGCATCGACGTCAGCCGCGCGTCCCATGCCCACCACACTCCCCAGATGATCCGCGCCCAGATGATGCCGGTGACCAGTCGATGGCGCGAACACCAGCGAAACTTCGGTGATCGCGGCCGCCAGCGCGTCGTAGCGCAGATCTTTCTTGATCAAGTAGACGATGCTGAAGACTAGGCGCCGACGCCGAATCCCGTCAGTCCGAGAATGCCGCCGGGCACATGGAAATAGATAGATGCGGTAGATGGCGCCCTGGTTCGCTTCATCGGGCAGTCACGCAGAAAGATCGTGTGCAAGTTCCAGCCAGCAGAACCGCCGAAGCCACCGCCGCCAGCGCGAGAATGATTCTTGTTTCGCATTTGCATTTGCATTTGTCACCCCCACTGCTACTTCTCAGCCCACGATAACAGTATCGACGAAAGCCACCGACAACAATGTGAAGATGATATCGAAGGCCACCAGTATCCGCAATCCAGCACCATCTTGCCGCCGCGCGAGCGGTGACCGGCAAGCAGATCCGTGGTCAGCGTCATGGCCGCCATCAGCGCCGGAATCATCAGCGGATAGACCAGCGTCGGCAGCATCAGTTCGCGCAATCCGGAGATTCACGGTCAGCGCGCTGAACATCGTTCCGATGACGGTCAGCGCCCAGGTGCCCAGTACGATCACCAGCCCAGAATCAGAACCGGGCCAGAACATGCCGCAGCGATCCAGTGCGAACGTTGTAGAACAGCACGAACACGGGCAGCGATACGAATTCGACGGCCATCAGCAGCACGAAATTCGCCAGCGCCTTGCCGAGCAACAGCGCCGACGCGGGAAGCGGCGCGGCCAGCAGGGCGTCCAGGCAATCGTTCTGCATTTCGCGCGCGAAGCTGCGGTTCAGCACCAGCGCGCCCGCGAAGGTGAACACCAGCCACAGCAGGCCGCCCGAGATTCTCTGAACTGTTCCGACGAGGGATCGAAGGCGAAGCTGAACAGCACCAGAATCACGATCGAGAACGCGACGACGCGTTGAGCGCTTCCTTCGTGCGCAGCTCGGAGCGCAGATCTTTGGCCGCGATGGTCAGACACCTGGCCGCAGCGAATGAAGCGGACTGCGCGCTTCAGTTGGTCATCCTCGAAGTCCGATACAGCCAGCCGGTGTCGTCGATCATCTCCTGGCGGCGCTCGCCGGAATAGGCGATCTGGCCGCGCCGGATCAGCGCGACGTGCGTCGCCAGCTCCAGCGCTTCCCGCAGCTGGTGCGTCGACATGACGATGGTGCGGCCGCGCGCGTGCGCGTCGGCGAGCAGGGATTGCAGCACCGCGATCGCGCGGTCGTCGAGCGCGGTGAACGGCTCGTCGAGCAGCAGCACTTCGGGATCGTGAAGAAACGCGCGCGCCACGGCCAGGCGCTGCCGCATGCCGCGCGAAAATTCGCGAACCAGGCCGTCGCGGACGCGTTCCAGGCCGGTGCGCTCCAGCCATTGCGTGAGCTCGCTTCCGCGGATCGTCCAGATCGTAGAGCCGCGCGAACAGCATCAGATTTTCGGTGGCGGAGAGTTCGTCGTAGAGCGAGATTCCGTGGCCCAGGACGCCGATGCGCCGGCGCGTGGATTCCTGGCGCACATCCGAGCCGAGAATTCGGACCTGCCTTGGGAAGGTTTCGAGAGTCCCGCGATGATGCGCAGTAGCGTGGTTTTGCCGGCGCCGTTGCGGCCGAGCAGCGCCACCGTGGAGCCGGGTCACGCGAAATGCTACGTCGCGCAGGGCCGGGAAGTCGCCGTAGTATTTCCAGACGCCTTCGATGTCTAGAGCGTTGCTGTTTCACGCGAACTTTCGCCATTCGACAGCCGCATGAGTGCGCCGGCACGTCATCGCGCGGACGCGCCCTTCCGGTACAGCGTCACGCCGCCCAGCGCCAGAATTGCGAGCGTCAGGCCGAGCACCCAATACAGCTGCGAATAAATCCGCGACGGTTCCACTTTGAGTTCCGGCTGGCCGTCGTCTTCCTCCGGCGCGGCACTTTCCGTGCGTACGCAAGCGACCCGGTGCCTTCGATGTGCAGATCGAACGTCGGCGCGTTGACGGCGTAAATGTGCGCCTGCGTCTGCGGTTCCTGTCCCTTGAAATCGAGACCGTCGCCCGTCAGCGTGACGGACGGCGGGCGTCACCAGGTTGATGGGAGTCGTCGGGATCCGGATTGCGGCCGGAGAACGTATCGCCGGGCGGGAGGCTGTAGTTCACGTCGAAGCGCGTCTCGCCGGGCTTGACGGGATAGTGACTTTGTAGACGCCGGGTTTCTTGGTCGTCTCGGCGGGCCGCGTGATCGGCATGCCGCCTGGGGCGGTGATGGTCACCTGCACCTTGTCGCGGCCGCTTCGGGAACGTAAGAACTGAATCGAGCCCTTGGCTGGATCGTGATAAGTGTGATTGGTTTCGTTCGCGCGCGAGAAAGGTCTCGGAGACCGCAAGCGCGGTGGTCGAGGCTCGATCAGCATCATGTGCTGCGCGATTTTCCCGACGCCGGGTTGGTGGTGGAATCGAAAACCTTGACGTGCAGTCCGTTGGTGGGGCCGCCGGGCGCGAGCACCAGGTTGTAGTGACGCCTTGGTAGAGCGCCTTGCACGAGGGCCGGGCCGGGCGGAATGCGGGCTCTCGATCGTGAACTTTCCGTCGGCGTCGGATTTGACGGTGGCGAGGGTCTGCATGCCGCCCGCGCCGGGCTGGACCAGGCTGACCATGACGGCGGCTTGCGGCTTGCCGGTGGTCCCGTTGATGACGACGCCGTCGACCGCGGCGAGCGAGGCAGGAGACAGCAGTCAGGAGACAGAACAGGATTTTCATGCCATCGCCTTTCCGCATTCGCCGCAGAATTTCATCGGTTTCGGGAATTTCGCGCCGCAATGCGGGCAGACCGTGCCGTCGGCTACAACTTTCGCGGGCACTGGTTTGGCTGGCGCGGTCTTTGCGGCGATGGAGCTTCGTCGGCGAGACGCGATCGATCTCGGCCAGCACCGCCGCCAATTCCTTTTGCAACGCGAGCTTGGTCTGCTGATAATCGGCGTCCGAAAGTTTGCCGACGCGATATTCGAACTGCAGGTCGCGCAGATTTTCGTAGATCGCCGCTTTGCGATCTTCCAGATGCTGCGTGGGGGAAACCGGCTCGGGCGGCGGCATGTCCTTGGCGCGGACGAACAGCGTGAACAGAGTGGTGACGGCGACCACGAGGATGACCACGGCGACGAGTGGCATTAGTGGGACGTAGTCCCTTTGGTCGATCCGATATCGGCCCTATTCAAGCTTCGCCAGATCCTTTTCGATCTGCGCGTGGTAGCGATCGAGTTCCGCGGATCCGATTGCGGCGCCGGCGGTTGCGGGAACGGCCTTGGCGACGGCGAAGCGGCGGATCAGGAAGACGACCAGAATCGCGCCGAGCCCTAGCATGGCCCACGGACCGATGACGCCCATCGGGCCGGGCGGGATCGCCAGAACGTCCTTGCCGTTTTCCTGAACGAACGCGTCGACGATCTGGCCGTCGGTTTTGCCAGCCGACTGCATCGCGAAAATCTGCGCCTTCGCGCCCTTGCAGATGTGGCAGCCGCCTTCCATCTTGCAGGCCATGGTCAGGTTGCAGCCGCAGGTGCAGTGGAACTTGTCGGCGACGCGCAGCACGGCGGGCGAATCGAGTTCGCTCGCGGTCTGTCCAAAGGCCGCGCAGCCGCGAGCCGACGCAGATGCAGACAGCAGACTAGTCCTCAACTTCGGCATGTTTTCCTGCGATTCCCACCACTTCCGTGCGCGGGAAGATCAGCCTCGTCTTGCTCGGGATCAGGCAGATGATGGTGCCGAACAGCACCACCCAGTAGCCGATCCAGATCCAGCTCACCAGCGGAAATACGTAGGCCTGGATCACGGCTTTCTGTCCGTCCTCCGACATGCCCGCGAATTGATGTACAGATCCTCGTTCAGGCGGCGGCGGATGGCGACTTCCGACGTCGGCTGCTTTTCGGCGATGTAGAAGCGACGCTCCGGCTCCATCGTGCCCGAGATCCTCGCCGTTTTTCGAGACGTCGACCGGCAGCTTCGACCAGCTGTAATTGTCGTTCTGCCCGACGTTCAGCTCGCCCGCTCGCAACTCATAGCGGCCCAGTTGCATGCGATTCGCCCGGGCGCGATCTCGACGGTCGTGTCCTTGTCGAAGGCCTTGCCGGTGAAGCCGATGAACATGATCACGACGCCCATGTGCACCAGATATCCGCCGTAGCGGCGCGTGTTGCGATGCGTCAGCTCGACCATCGACGCCAGCAGGTTGCTGCCGCTCTTGCGCGCGGATCGCGCGCGGCGCCCTTGAAGAATTCGATCGCCACCGTCACCGCGACGAACGTGCACAGCACGAACGACACCAGCGCGTAGATAGTTGCGCACGCCGGTCAGCGCAAGCCCGACTGCGACGACAACGCCGCCGATCAGTCGGCCACATGAACGCCCGCTTCAGACTCTCGACCGAGCTCTTCCGCCAGGCGATCAGCGGACCCACGCCGGTCAGCAGCAGCAGGAACATCGCGATCGGGATGTTCACGCGGTTGAAGAACGGCGCGTCGACGCTGATCTTTTCGCCGGTCACTGCTTCGGAGATCACCGGGAACAGCGTGCCCCACAGAACCGCGAAGCAGCTCGCCAGCAGAATCAGGTTGTTGAACAGGAAGCTCGACTCGCGCGAGAGGACGCTTTCCAGCTGCGCTTCGCTCTTCAGGAAATCCAGGCGGCTCAGGATCAGGTACACCGTGCCGGCGATGCCGATCGCCAGGAACGCCGACGAAATACGTGCCCGATGGGCGACTGCGCGAACGCGTGCACCGATTGCACCACGCCGCTGCGCGTCAGGAACGTTCCGAAGATGCACAGGAAGAAGGTGGAGGAGACCAGCACCATGTTCCACACCTTCATCATGCCCTTCTTCTCCTGCATCATCACCGAGTGCAGAAACGCGGTCGCGGTGATCCAGGGCAGCAGCGAAGCGTTTTCCACCGGATCCCAGCCCCAATAGCCGCCCCAGCCGAGCACCGCGTACGCCCAGCCCGCGCCGAGCAGAATTCCGGTGGTCTGGAACATCCAGGTGACCAGCGTCCAGCGGCGCGTGGTGTGGATCCAGGCATCGCCCGGCTGCTTGGTGATCAGCGATGCGATCGCGAACGCGAACGGCACCACGAATCCCACGTAGCCCAGGTACAGCATCGGCGGATGGATCACCATGGTCCAATACTGCAGCAGCGGATTCAGCCCCTGGCCGTCGCCGACATCGACGATGCCCTTGCCGGCCGTCAGCACCTTGAAGGGCTTCGCGACGAAGCGATCAGGATCAGGAAGAACGTCTGCGTGCGTCATCAGGACCGCGGTGACGTACGGCATCATGTCGCGGAACTTGCGGCGGTTCTGGAACACCACCACCACCGAATAGGTCGCCAGCAGCCAGCTCCAGAACAGCAGCGAGCCTTCCTGGCCGCCCCACCACGCCGTGAACTTGTAGATGGTCGGCATCGCGTGGTTGCTGTGCGCGCGCGACGTAGGCCAGGCGGAAATCGCCTTGGATCAGCGAGTAGACCAGGATGCCCGCGGCGACGGTCAGCAGCACCCAGATGCAGTAGACCGCGCGCTCCGCGCTCAGCATCAGGAACGGGCGGCTGCGCCCACTTTCCGACCAGCGAGCCGAGCACCGCGTAGACCGCGAAACAGAACGCCAGCAGGATCGCGAGCGCGCCGATATTTTCCATGGTATTTACTATTGCGGACTAGGTGGTCGCGTGCGTGCCGACGGGCTTGGCCATGGTCGGCTTCGCTTCATACTTCGAAGCGCACTTGGCCTGGATCTTGGTGGCGTGGAACACGCCGTCGCGTTCCCAGCTTGCCGTCGGCCAGCGCCTGCGCGCCGTCCTTGAACGTATCCGGCAGCGGATCGATGCCGCTGTAAACCACTGGGCAGTCGCGCCTCATCCTGCACCAGGGTGAACTGCACGATCGCGGCCTTCGCGCATGATCGAATTCGCGGCGATGTCGCCGCCCACGCGGAGCCTCTTGTCCTTGCCCTGATCGCCCATCTGCTTTGATTTCCTTGATGGTTTTGTAATAGGTCTCGGTCTGTTTGACGCCGCCGACCGCGAGCCACAACAGGGTGCCGACGATGGCCACCATGAGGAGTCCGAACTTCCAATAATTATTCATTTGGCACACGCCTCCTGCTTAGGACACCAGTTACGCCTTCAGTATACTCCCGCGGGGTTGAGCGGGCGCTTTACAGAACGTTAATCGAAAATCCGCTCGGGCGTCACTTCCAGCCCGAGTTCCGGGACTTGGAGCGTGGCCACTTCCATCAGCTTGTCATCGCAAGTGTAGAAGCGGCGAGAATGCGGATCGACCAGCCACACGTGAGCGACGCCCCAAGCTCGGTATTCGTCGAGCTTAGAGTGAACATTCTTCATCCGGTCGTCATCCGAGAGGATTTCGATTACGATCAGCGGAGGTGTGTCTGGCACCTTGGGCGGTTCCTCGGGCCAAAACACCGCAACGTCTGGAATCAAGTAGACGTCGTTCCGAAGCTTCACGCGCGTTTCCACGCTGGGGAACACGTGTAGTTTTGCTCTCACAGCCAGGAAGAAAGCGAAGACCATTCCCTGGGTTTTTCCGTGTAAATAGTCTGGCAAGGATCGCTCCACAAGTTCGCCATCCCGGTATTCGCGATCGAGGTCCGGGAAGCTGGTATGAAGATAATCCTCTACGGACAAAACTGTCCGGGCGTTCATGGAATGATGATACCGCTTCCTGGTCGCGTGGGGCCGCCACCCGTGGCGGCGAGCGGTCTTTAGACCGCTCAAACAGGACGCGCTAAAGCACGTCCGCCGGCAGAAGTGCCGGCCCCACATTGAAACTGACCACCTATTTCTTCACGATGAGCGGCGTGACGGTTGCCATATCGAAAACCGCGTTCAGCCGATGCCCGTCGATATAAAACGTCGGCGTACCCTCGACTCCGGCGGCCTCGCCCTGCTTCTCTTCCGACGCGACTCGTGAAGCGTACTTATGGCTATCCAGATCCGCCGTGAATCGCGGCAGATCCAGGCCAATCTCCTTGGCCCACAAGAGAATTCTCGGACGCGAAAGCTGGCGGAAATTCGCGTACAGCTTATCGTGCATCTCCCAGAATTTGCCCTGCGCCTGCGCGGCCAACGCCGCTTCGGCCGAAAGCGCGGCTTGTGAATGGCTATCGAGAGGGAATTGCTTGAACACCAGCTTCGCGTCGTTCGGATATTTGGCGAGGAACGCCTTCACCTGCTCACTGGCCTCCGCGCAGAACGGGCACTGGAAATCCGAAAATTCGACGATGGTCACGCGAGCGTTTGGATTGCCGCGCACCGGATCGCCATCGATCGACAGCTTGGTGGTCTGCTCATCCAGCAGCGGCGGCGGCGTGTTCTTGTATTTCTCCAGGTCGGCGCGAATCGCGGCCGCGTTCTTGCCTGCCGAAGCTTCGCGCACCACGAACAGAGCGAATCGTCGCGAGGTTCCGCAGCCGGGATCGCCCACGCGGCATTCGGCGATCTTGAGATCGCAGCCGCAATTGCAGCCTTCCGAGCGCATCACGTCGAGCGCAATATCGCGCGTGGCCTTCGACATGCCCGCGAAATCGACGCCGGGCAGAATGATCGCGGTCTTCCAATCCCCTTGCGCGAAACACAACGCAAACGAAAAAACAACAAGAACGGCGCGGCTGAATTTCGACATTTTCACTTCCATTCCGGATTCTTACCCAGACTTACCAGATTAGCAAGCAACCGGAATGCGCCGGGCACGCCCGACGGCAATTGTCGATACAGCGCGAACGCATCGTACATGTAAAATCCCTTGCCGTAGCGCGCGAGAAGCAGGCCGCCCTTTTGCGGATCCTGTTCGGGATCGTGCGTTTCGACCAGCGGCAGATATTGCTCATCCCAGCTCCGCAGGAATCCGTGGCCGCGCTCTTCCACCCAGCCCTTGAAATCGTCGGCGGTGATCTGGTTCGGCCAGCGGAACGCCGGATTCGACGGATTCGAGCAGCGTCACCGGCGAATTCTCGTCCACAACTTTCTGCGGATTCGCGCCCAGCGTGAACGGATACGGACCGTAGTTATGATCGAAATCCTGCAGATTGTATTGCACGATCAGCACGCCGCCGTTCTTCACGTAATCGAGCAGGCGGGCGTTGGCAGACTTGAGGTCGGCGCGAACGGCGTAGGCTCGCGTGCCGAGAATGATCGCATCGTAGCCGCTTAAATCGCCATGCGTGACGTCGCTACTATCCAGAATCCGCACGTTCTGATTCAGGTTGATCAGGGCTTTCGGCACATCGTCGCCGGTGCCAGGCAGAAAGCCGATCGTCAGTCCAGGCGCGGTGTATACGTTGACGCCGACGGCTCGATAAGTCGCGGGGCGATAAAAGGGATACGGGCGGATGCCGGGATAGCCGGTGAGATGATAGCCCTCCGTGTAGGACTGTCCGTTGTAATCGGCGACGGCGGTGATCGTGTAGTCGGACGGCTTCACGACGATCCGGCGCGACCGAGAACACGACGGTCTGATCCTCGCCATCGCGCGCGAAGGAGAACGGCGATTCGGGCGGCGTCGATCGCCAGCCTTGCGGCAACTTCAATCGCAACACGCCTTGCGCGACGCCTTTCACGTTGCTGTGGACGGTGCAGGTGAAGTTGAAGGCTTTCGATCCCATCGGCACCGCGCCCGCTGATGGCGATAGCGTCACGGAAATCGCGGGGCCCACCAGCAGCGGATTCTGAACCGTGCCGATTCCGGGGATGCGTTCGTTCGACTGCACCACTTGCGAGATTTCGAATGGCACGCCGCGATAGGAAAGCCGCGCGTGCACCGCAAGCGGATAAGGCGCGAGCGGCAGCGTTGCGATAACGCGCGTCCACCACATCGTAATACGGCTGCTCTTCATCGGGACGCGTGTAATAAGGACGCGTGAAGGGGGCGTCCTGCGGCACGGCGACTGCGAATCGCCATTGCACTTGCTTGCCTGCGCCGGCTTCGTGTGTTGGCGTACCTTCCGCGCGCACGTTCCAATTCTTTCCGTCGGCGGGAATCACCTCGATCGCATCGACGTTGAGATTCTCGGGGCTCTGGTTGAACAATGTCGCGCCGACCGTGAACGATTGTCCGGGAATCGCGATCGTGAATGTCGGGCCGCCGCGTCCGCCTCGGCCCGCTTGTTGCGCGGCGAGTGCGGCTTCCGCGGGTGTCGGCGTTGGTGCCGCCGGTGCCGCTGCGGGAGCGCCACGCCCACCACGACCGCCTCGCCCTCCACCACCGGCAGGCGCTTCGCCAGCCACCGACGTTTCGAACGAAAGCTCCAACGAAGCCGCCAGCGTATCTTCGAACTGCCGCTCCTTCACGCGCAATTCGAACAGCACGTCGCTCTTGCCCGGATCGGCGAGGGCACTCGCGCTGACCCGATCCGATCAGCGCTCGCGTGGCTTTCAGACCCGTCCGCCAACTGCGGCGCAATCCCGGCGGGACGATCGACGTCGTACCGCTTCAACGCATCGCTCGATGACTGCGAGATCGCGGCGAGCCCGTCCTTCAAAAACTGCGTGTCGCCATGCGCAAGCGCCGCGATGCCAGCGACGCTTACGTCGATTCCGTCGAAGAACGACGTCTCGTGTTCTGCCGCGGGCACCCGCGATCCGTAGCGGTGATACGAGCTATTGAACGGCGACGGCTGCGGCAGCGTGCCTCCGCCGTTCTGCGTCTTCTGATAGCCGAGGCCCTCGCGCGCGATCTGCACGAAAGTCAACCCGGCTGCGGGCGCGGCTGTACCTTCGGGAATCTGCACAGTGACCGACGGCTTCGTGTCCGACATCTTCTGATTCACGTAATCGAAGAATTTCACCGGCACGAATTTGTCGATCGCGCTAGTCGAACATGCCCTCCGGCGTGATCTGCGGATTGGCAGCGCGCGCATAAACCTTCAGCGGCGACCACGGCCGCAAGCCTTCGCGAATCTGCTCGGGAAATTTCGTAGGATCGCCCGCCGCGACGAACGCTTCCTGCGCCATCTGCCCTGCCACCTGATGATTGCCATGGCCATCGCTGGCCGCGCCCACGAACACCGACGTGATCACCAGCGGGCGCACCATGCGAATCACGCGCACCGAATCCGACAGTACGCGATCGTGATTCCATTTCTCGAGCGCCTCTTCGCGCGTTTTCGAAAATCCGTAGTCGACGACGCTGGAGAAATACTGGTCGACGCCCATGTATCGCCCCGCCACCAGCAATTCCTGCGTGCGAACCAGGCCCAGCGCGTCGTACAAATCCATCGACATGACGTTCTGGCCGCCCTCGCCGCGATTCAGCGTCATCAGCGCGGCGCGCGCGCCCTGCCCCCGACTCTCGTACGCGAGCATGCCGCCGTCTTCGTCGTCCGGATGGGCGGTGAACAGGATGAGGCTCGCGCGCGTGTTGCAGTTGGCGCAGCAGGCGCGATAATCCGGCGGCGCCGCGATCGGGATAGATAGGCGAGGCGTAGGTGTCCGGCGTTCTCTTGAACCCGGCCGGCGGCTGCGCCAGGCTGAACGTCGCGAACGTCGCGTAAACACACAGGCCCGCGACCACGGCAACGATGGTTAGAGGTCGTCGCATGGATTTCATGATACTTCGGATGTGGCGCACACACTCGTGTGTGCCGTGTCGACACTCATGTCGACACCCAATTCCCTAGGCGTTGTTCAATGCCGATTGCTCGGATCGTCCTTTTCCAGCATCGGTTGGAAAAACTCGTGTCGACATGAGTGTCGACACGGCACGCATGAGTGCGTGCGCCACAAGGCAAATGCTACCCTTCGGCTTGTGAAGATCGGAATCACTTGCTACCCCACCTATGGAGGAAGCGGAATCGTCGCCACCGAACTTGGCAAGGAACTCGCCCTGCGCGGCCACGACATCCACTTCATCACCTACGCGAATCCGATCCGCCTGGACCCTGGCATCCCTCGCATCCACTATCACGAGGTCGAGGTTTCCAATTACCCACTGTTTCAATATCCGCCGTATTGCCTGGCGCTGGCGTCGCGCATGGCCGATGTCGCGGCGGCGTACAATCTGGATCTGCTCCACGTGCACTACGCGATCCCGCATTCGATTTCGGCGCTGCTCGCGCAGCAAATGACGGCGCAGCGAAGGCTGCCGTTCGTGACGACGCTGCATGGCACGGATATCACGCTGGTCGGCACGGATCGTTCCTATTTTTCGATCACGAAGTTTTCGATAGAGCAGTCCGACGGCATCACCGCGATCAGTGACAATCTGCTGAAGCAAACCGTGGAAGTATTCGGAGTTGCGAACCCTATCAAGGTGATTCACAATTTTGTGAATTGCGATGTGTATCGTCCCGATCCTGCAGAGCCGCGGGACAGAGAAAGTGTTGATCCACCTGTCGAATTTCCGGCCAGTGAAGCGCGTCCTGGATTGCGTTCGCATTCTGAATGAGGTTCGGAAGACGACGCCCGCTCGCTTGCTGATGGTCGGCGACGGCCCGGAGCGTAGCCCCGCGGAAATGCTCGCGCACCAACTGGGGATCGGCGAATTCGTCGAATTCATGGGCAAGCAGGACCACGTCGAACGAATTATTCCCAAGGCCCACGTGCTGCTGATGCCGAGCGAAATGGAATCGTTCGGACTTGCCGCGCTGGAGGCGATGGCGTGCGGCGTGCCTCCGGTCGGCACGCGGACCGGAGGAGTGACGGAGTTGATCACGCATGAAGTCGACGGGTTCGTCGAAGCGGTTGGCGATATTGCGGCGCAATCCGCGCGCGTGGTCTCGTTGCTCACTGACGATGCGTTGTATGCGCGCATGTCCGCCGCTGCGCGCCATGCGGCGGAGACACGCTACTCCACCACCAGCATCATTCCTCAATACGAAAGCTATTACCAGGAGGTTTGCGCGCGGTGAGTGGAAAGCCGATGAACATACTGGCGATCGGCCCGCATCCCGACGACATCGAGTTCGGCTGCGCAGCGATTCTGATCAAGGAAATCAGAAAAGGCAACCGCGTGAAGATGCTGGTGTGCTCGCGCGGCGAAGCGGGGACTGCGGGCACTCCCGAGATTCGGGAACGAGAAGCGCGCGAAGCGGCCAAGGCGATGGGCGCCGAAATTGAGTTTGTCGATTTCGGAGGCGACTGCCACATGGAATACACGTTGCGGAATCGATTGCGAATCGCCGCGGAGATTCGCGAGTTCAAACCGTCGATTGTTCTGACGCCGCACCATGCCGACAATCAACATCCCGATCATGTGGTGGTCAGCCGGCTGACGCGCGATGCCGCTCGTCTGGCTCGCTACGGTGGCGTTGAAGAACTGAAGCCCTCGCCCGTTCACAGGATCGACAATCTGTTCTTTTACAACATCACGCAGCACATGGGACGCGCTCCCGACATTGTGATCGATATCAGCGATGTTGCCGAACAATGGGAAATCGTGATGCGCTGCCACGCAACGCAAACCGCGCAGAAAAGCTATCTCGACCTGCAAAAGACCGCAGCGCGACTACTCGGCGTCAGCATCGGTGTTGAATATGCGATCGGGCTGTTCGTGAACGATCCAGTGCGCGCTGGATGCGATTTCGGATATTACGTTGTCGTCGCGAAGCTTTTAATGCGGTTCAGGCTGCGCGTCCCAGATTATTCCTTGCGAAGTTCCTTGCGGATGGCCTCGACCACTTTTTCGTTTTCCTCGCCGCCTAGTTCTGATTGCAAGCGCCGCAGCGCCACGCCGACCACGTCGCGATGATGCAGCCGCGAGCCCAGCGATTCCGACGTCGCTCAGCTTCAGCCAGATGTCGTGCAGCAGATCGACATCCTCCGGCCACAGGCGCGGCGGATGCGGGCCCAGGTTCACGTAAGATCGACGGCCGGTCCGGACTGATCACTTCGAGCGAGAACGGATGCCGCGGCTCGGGCAGCGTTTCCCAGGCCAGGCCGATGCGCCGCGCCAGTTCGTCCGATTCCATGCGCGCGCTGACGCCGGTCACCAGGCGCGACGCCCGCAGACTGCTGGCCGCCTGCGCCAGCGCGTCGAAGGGATTCACCGCCGGCACCACCAGCAATTCCACCGGCTTGCCTTCCTTCTCCGCCATCTCCACGACGTGGCTGAACAGTTCCTTTTCGTAGTCGCTGAAGATCTGCGCTTCGGAAAGCTCGTACTCGCCGGCGCCGGTCGAAATCGGGCGCACGGTCATCACCACGATGTCGTGCCGCCGCAGGTTGGTCTTTTCGAGCACGCGCTTCAGGTGCTCCATGCGATGGTAATCGCGCACCGCCACCAGCACGCAGCCGGGGCGCGCGTGCAGGCTGGTGGATCGATCTGCGCCTGATGATCCAGGTTGAACTGCTCCAGGCCCTTCTTCTCGTCTGACCTTTGCGCCGCAGGTTGATCTTCTCGGAAATCGTGAACATCACGAAACAAGACCATGCGTGAACGCGACGCCGTACTTGGTGGCGATCTGCTTGGTGAACAGATTCGCGACCGCCACCAGCGCCCAGCACCAGCGTGGTGATGCCCAGGCCGACGGGGATCTCGCGGCCGCCGATGCGGAAGTTCAGCGGCACCTTGTATTCCTGATCGGTGCGCTGGAAGCGCAGCACCGTCACGCCCAGCGCCTTCATGAAGAAGCTCCACACCACGCCGAACGCGTAGGCTTCGGCCAGGATCGTCATGTCGCCGCGGCTGTCGATGATGGTGGCGATCTGCAGGATCACGATCATGTTGATGATGCGCGAGGTGGTGCCGTACTTGCGATGCGGCTTGCGGAACCAGGGCAGCAGAACGCCATCCTCGGCCACGCGGTTCAGCACGCCGTTGGCGCCGATGATGGACGTGTTCACCGCGCCCGACAGAATCAGCCCGCCCACGATCACGACGAAAATGTGGAAGCCCAGCCGCAGCAGATAAGGACCGCTCAGGTTCATCGCCAGGCCGCCGATCAGGTTGGCGAAGTACTTGGGCCGCTCGTCGTCGGGAATGATCATGCGGCGAACAGCGTGACGACGCCGGTGCAGATCACCGCGTACCAGCAGACGATGTTGGCGGTGATCCGCAGATTCTTCAGCTTCGGATAGGCGATTTCGCGATAGACCTGCGCCAGCGTTTCGAATCCGCTCATCGAGAGCAGCGAATGGCCGAAGGCGATGATGATCACCACCATCGGGATCTGCAGCCAGAAGGTGCCTTGGAGCCAGCCCTGCGCGTCGTCGGAGAACGTCAGATTGGACGGCGATCGGCGCCGGCGGCAGAGTGCCAGCTCCTTTGCAGCAGCATCGTGATCGGGCACCAGATCAGCAGGATCACCACCATCACGGTGGTGATCTGCATGATGCGCAGCGCCTTGCCGCTGGATTCGTGCACGCCCTTGATGTTCTCCACCAGAAATAAATGGTGATCAGCATCGCCGACGCCCGCCGCGAACAGTATTCACGATCGATGCGATAGCTCTGGTGCAGCAGCTCGCCGATCTCGTTCAGCAGCGCGCCCAGATACTGGCCCGCGCTGACCACGCTGATGGGGCCGGTGAGAATGTAATCGAACACCAGCGCGGAAACCGAGAACTTGGCCAGCACCGGCCCCATGCTGTCGTGCACCACCACGTACACGCCGCCGCGCACGAACATGCTGCAGCTTTCCATGTACACGCTGCGCACCGCGAAGCTGAACAGCATCACGCCCAGCACGAACCAGGGAGCCGCTTTGCCGATGGCCTGCTCGGCCGCGCCGCCGGCGTAAAACGCGGACGACGCGAGGTCGCTCAAGACGATGGAAGCGCCGCGCCAGAAACTGATGAAGGAAAGCGCTACCGTCGTCGCGACGACTACTTTCGGTGTCACGGCGGCCGCGCAGCAGAGCCATCTTGTGAGGACATTCTTAGATGGTTCTATTCTACGGCTTCGGATCACAGCACCGCGAGTAGCTACAGCCTCTCGTGCAGACGAGCCGCGAGGAATCGGGCAAGCCGGCTGCGCGGATTTTGGCCGCGGCCTTGTCGATGTCGTAGGCGACGCGGCGAATACTCCACCGTTCGCTCCTCCGGCGAGTAGATCGCGTAAGCCGCGCGCGGATCGCAGTCGCGCGGCTGGCCCACCGATCCCGGATTCACCAGGTAAAAATAATCCGGCTCCAGTTCGAGAACAGCCCGGTGCAGCGATCCGCTTGACGCCGCGGCGCGCCAGCAGGAAGCCGCCCTGAACGTGCGTGTGGCCGAAGAACGTGAGCTGCGCATCAACGAGTCGCGCAGCGGCGCGGCATCGGCCGCAGTGATCAGGTATTCGTCCTCGTCGGCAGGCGAGCCGTGGACCAGATCGAAGTCGTCATAGCGCAGAGGACCGCGCGGCAGCCTTTCCAGATATTCGCGATTCTCGGCGCTCAGCGCGTCGCGCGTCCACAGCGCCGAAGCAGCGCGCGGCAGGATTGATAGTCGTCCAGCGATTCGTTGCCGCAGCACGCACGGTCGTGATTGCCGCGGACGATGGCCGTGACATTTGCGCGCGCCCATTCGCACGATCGCGTTGGGATCCGCGCCGTAGCCCACCAGATCGCCCAGGCACAGAATCTCGTCGTAGCGGCCGGCGCGCGTCCGCGAGCACGGCCGTCAGCGCTTCCAGGTTCGCGTGAATGTCGCTGAGGATCAGGTACGGCACAAGCGTCAATAGCGCCACTTCGGGGAGCGTCCCAAGCGCGCCGGGATTCCGATGGTTCCAATCCCGCGCGAAACAAAAATCGAGGAGTCGACCCCGGCGATACAGTCCGTCGACGTAGGGAGTAAAAAAGCGCGCGACGTTCAGGTCGTGGCGCAGAATCTCGACGCGGACCTGGCCGCCGTGCGTGTGGCCGGCGATGGTCATTGCCATACCCTTGGCGCGCCGCCACCGGAAACACGTCCGGATTGTGCGACAGCAGCACGTTGAACGCGCCCGGCCGGATCATCTTCTCCGCGCCCACCAGATACGGCTTGCGTGCAGCGCTGATAATCGACGCCGCGCCAGATTGAGCGTCGCCGCGCCGAATCGCAATGGTTCAGCGGCGCCGCGCAGAAAGCGCATGCCGCAGCGCGCGCCTTGCGCGCCACGTAATCCTCGGCACGCGGCGTAGATCTCATGGTTCCCCAGGCAGCCGAAGACTCCCGCGTCGGCGCGAAGCTGCGACAGGCGATCCAGACATTCGTCCAGCGGATCGCGCGCCGTCGTGATCAGATCGCCGGTCACCAGCGCGATGTGCGCGCGGGTTTCGTTCGCCATGGCGACGGCGCGCTCCAGTTCCTGCACGCTCAGAAACGGGCTGAGATGAATGTCGCGTCAATTGCACCAGGCGCAATCCGTCGAGATCGGGATGCAGACCGGGAATCGGCAATCGATTCGCTCATGCAGCTCGATTCGTGGCGCTGAGCCACGTAGGTGCCATAACCGATGACCGCGACGGGTCCAGCGACGTCACCGCCTCGCATGCACGTTTGAAGAAATCGGCGGCGGGCCGGGCTGTGTTCGGCCTTCGGGCGCGGAATCAACTTACGCGATGGCGAACGCGACCACGCAGCATGCACGAGCATGACCCCCCACGATCATAGCTGCTTCACGAGGCCAACTCGCCACCCAGCGCGGAAAATGGCTGTTCACGCGCACGAACCGGAGCAGGAATCCAAACGCGATGCTCGCGAATGAGGCGGTAGCCAGCCAATAGATGAGCGGTGCGAAGCCGCGTTGACGAACGGGCGCGTTCAGTGCGCAACAGCATCCGAACGCCTAGCAACTGTACGATCACGACCAGCGCCAGACGATAGTCACCTCAGACCGGGAGACTCGCAACAGGAGGTGTAAGAGCACTCCCTTCCATCTTAAGCGTCCTTTGGACGCATCTAAATCGCTACAATCAAAAAATGTCTCTTGTTGTTGTCGGGTCAGTGGCCTATGATGGCGTCGAAACGCCGCATGGCCGCGTGGACCGCATGCTGGGCGGAGCGGCCACGTATATCTCGCTCGCCGCGAGTTATTTTACGAAGACGCGTCTGGTGGCAGTCGTCGGCGACGATTTCGCCGCAGGAAGACACAGATCTGCTTGCCGAGCCACGGCATCGATCTGGAAGGCCTGGAGCGCGTGCCCGGCAAGACGTTCTTCTGGGCCGGCAAATATACCGACGACATGAACGATCGCGTGACGCTGACCACCGATCTGAACGTGTTCGCCGATTTCAATCCCAAACTTCCCGAGAGCTATCGCGACGAGCCGTATCTGCTGCTCGGCAACATCCAGCCGGGCTTGCAGCGCAGCGTCCGCGCGCAGATGAAGCGACCTGCGCCTGGC
Organism: Terriglobia bacterium; assembly: GCA_963732025.1. Classification (GTDB taxonomy): domain Bacteria; phylum Acidobacteriota; class Terriglobia; order Bryobacterales; family Bryobacteraceae; genus Palsa-187. The sequence goes on along the minus strand of CAVSXU010000008.1, from coordinate 1,759,736 downwards.
CGGCGGCGACACCATGAATTTCTGGATCAATGATTTTCGCGGGACGAACTGCTGGCAGACCATCCGCGAATGGGATTTTCTGCTGATCAACGACAGCGAAGCGCGCATGCTCTCGGGCGAGAACAATCTGCGCAAGGCCGCGAACGAAGATTCTGGACATGGGTCCGCACACGCTGGTGATCAAGCGCGGCGAGTACGGCGCCATGCTGTTTCGCCGCGACTCCTATTTCATCGTGCCCGGCTATCTTGCTGGAAGATGTTTTCGATCCCACCGGCGCGGGCGATTGCTTCGCGGGCGGCTTCATCGGCTACCTGGCCGAGCAGGGCTTCGATCTCGAAGGCGGACCACATCAGCCGCGGCGATGCTGAGCCGCGCGGTGATCTACGGGTCGGTGATGGGAAGTTTCTGTTGCGAACGCTTCGGCGTGGAGCGCTTCCGCACGCTCACGCGCGACCGAAATCGATGCCCGCTTTGAAGAGTTTCGCAAGTTCACATCGTTCTAGTTCTCAGAGTTGCTGTTCCTGCGAGTCGCACGCTGAAGAGTCTGTGTGAAAACAGGGACAGGCTGCCCTGTCCCCTAGTGACCCGAGGCCACGAATGAACGAGATACCGGCGTGGACAGGGTGGCCTGTCCCTGTTTTCACACAGACTCTTCAGCGTGCGACTCGTCTCCTAGAGGCATGAAACACATCTCGCTCCTTTTCGCCATCGCGCTCTTAGCAGCGATCTCCTTCACTGCCGCGCGTTGGTGCTTCGAGCGACGGCTACACGCTCTACTACGGCGACGCCGAAGCGCATCTCAATATCGCGCGCCGCGTTCTGGATTCGCGCACGCCTGGACCGGAGCAACTCGGCACCGTATGGCTTCCCTCGCCGCACGTGTTGATGATTCCTTTCGTGATGCGCGACGACTGGTGGCGCAGCGGTCTTGCGGGCGCGATTCCGTCGGTCGATTTGTTTCGTGCTGGCGGGCACGTTTCTTTTCGCGGCCGCACGCCGAGTCTACTCGTCTGTGTGCGGCCGCCGCCGTGGTCGGACTGGTGTTCGCGCTGAATCCGAACATGCTGTATCTGCAATCGACGCCCATGACGGAGGCGCTGTTCGCGGCCTCGCTCGCCGCGATGCTGTGGGCGACGCTGTGGTTTCGCGATTCGCAATCCGTTGTGGGCGGTTCTCGCCGCCGCCGTCGCATCGAATGCCGCGTCGCTCACGCGCTACGAAGGCTGGTTTCTGATTCCCTTCGTCGCGCTGTACTTGCTGTTCGTCGCGAAGCGGAAGTGGCACGCGATTCTGTTCGGGGCGCTCGCCGCGCTGGGACCGCTGGCCTGGCTCGCGCACAATCAGTATTACTACAGCAACGCGCTCGAGTTCTACAACGGGCCGTGGTCGGCGGCGGCGATCTACGCCCGCCAGCTCGCGCAGGGAATGCAGCCGTATCCTGGCGATCACGATTGGCGCAGCGGCGCTGAAGTATTACTTCACCGCGGCCAGACTTGTGGTTGGCGTCCCGGCGATGATCTTCGGCGCCATCGGCGTGGTCGCGCTGCTGGTCAAACGATCGGCCCGCGCCGGTTTCATTGCGATATTCATTCTTGCGCTGCCTCCGGCCTTCTACATCTGGAGCATGCACTCCTCGGGCACGCCCATTTTTGTGCCGACGCTCTGGCCGTTCAGTTGCTACAACACGCGTTATGCGATCGCGGTCCTGCCATTGGCGGCGTTCGCCGCTGGCGCCCTGGTCACGTTGGTTCCGGCTCGCGCGCGTTTCACAGCGGCATTGTTGCTCGGTGCGCTGCCCGGTGCCGTTTGGATGGTGCAGCACGATCCCGCGGTTTGCTGGAAAGAATCCGAGGTCAACTCCGACCTCGCGCCGAGCCTGGACTACCGAGGCCGCAGCATTCCTCGTCACGAATTATCGCCCGGGATCCGGAATCATTTATGGATTCGGCGATTTGACTGGCGTGTCTGCGCGAAGCCGGCATTCCGCTGCGCGAATCGATTCACGAAGGCAACGTCGCAGAGTGGATGCCGTCCACTTCGCGGCCGAATCTGGCTCTTCGCGCGGAATGGGCGCTGGCGTTTGCAGGAGACGAAGTCGCAACGGCGGTGCAGCGCGCGGGTCGCTACGGCAAGAACTACCAACTGCGGAAGCAGATTATCGTAAAGGGAGCCCCGGTGATCGAGATCTACCAACTCCGGTGACACTTGCCAACTCCGATGAAAATTCCGTTCACGAAAGCGCACGGCGCTCGCAACGATTTCCTGCTGACATGGCGCCGACAACGTGCCGACCGACGCAGATTTTGTCGCGATCGCGCAAGCAATTTGCGATCGCCACACCGGCGTCGGCGCGGATGGGTGGCTGCTGGTCGATCGCGATGATGCCGTCGACGCGCGCATCGATCTGTGGAATTCCGACGGCAGCACCAGTCAGATCTCGGGCAACGGGACGCGTTGCGCGGCAGCGTTTGTGATCGACGCCGGCAACGCCCGCGAGCAGCTTCGCATCGCCACGGGCGCGGGCATCAAGCATTGCGCCTGATGAACCGCGACGGCGATAAATTCGCCTTCGAGATGAATATGGGCGCGGCTCGCGTGGACGATTTACAAGCGGTCGTTCACGGTCGTGACGCCGTGATCCTGGATGTCGGCAATCCCCAATGCGCCGTTTTTGTCGACAATTTTGATTTCGATTGGGCAACCGCAGGGGCGGCGATCGAGCGCGACCCACGATTTCCAAATCGCACGAACGTGTCGTTCATCAAGGTGCAGGACCGTCGCACGCTCGATGTGCGTTTCTTCGAACGGGGGGCCGGCGTAACGATGAGTTCGGGCACAGGATCGACTGGCGCTGGCGCTGCTGCGGCGGCGCGCGGATTGGTTGACGATCGCGTCGAAGTGAAGACGCCGGCTGGCCCACTTCAGTTGCGCTGGCTGGATCGCGAGATTCTACTAGCCGGCCCCGCCGAACTCATCGCGACCGGCGAGTTTCACTACACGCCGTAAGGCTTCGGCGTGGCGCGGGTCGCCCAGTGCTCCGCGCCACGTAGTCAGCCGATCACTGAATCGTGACAAGGTGCTGCCCGCGCGGCAGCAGAAGAACTTCGCCGGCAATTTGCGGATGCCATTCCGCGCCATCGATCTCGATTCGCTTCGCCGCCCGATCCAGCCGTGCCATCGCCCGAGCGCTGCTCGTATAGGCGAACTCGATTCCGCCCGCCAGCGACGCGGCCGATCTTCAACTCGCCATTGAAATCGATCAACCGCAGCGCCGGAGTCTTGTCCGCCCGCTCGATCGAGTGCATACCGCGCGGGATTAGCACGGTAGATTCGCTCGCGACGGGCCACAGCCGGCCATCCACCAGCGCAGGTCCGATCCACTTCACCGATGTCCCACGCCGCGATTCGATCACCAGCTTTCCGCCCACTTGTTCCGCGCGATCGACCGTGGATGCGGCCGCCGCAATCAGCGGCAGGTCCTGACTTGCAATCGAATTTTCGAAATAAAGTGCGACGCGCTCGAACGCGCCCGAAGCCAGGTGAACCAGTTGAAACAGCTCCGCTGCCGGTCTGTTGTTTGGTTGGGATAGACGTCCTGGTAACGCTCGACGATATTGATGTCGATCGCCAGCTTCTCCTGCGACTTCGTCAACGCGTTGTAGCGCGCCGCGATCTGCGGATAGCGCTGCGGGCCGAGGTTCCATATGGTCGCGGGATCCTCGATCAGAAATGTAAGATCGTGCTGCGCGAGCATCGGCAGAACCCGCGACGCGTCGGCGCCGATTTTTTCGCGCATCGTGGAGTCGAAGCGGTCGTCGACGTGAGTCAGCGCCAGGTCGAGATGCGGCTTCGATTTGCGGATCGCTTCCATTTCCCCGATCCATTCCACCTGCTGACGCCGTGCAAGTTCCGCGCGAAACGTCGATGAACTTCGCCAATCCGCCCGTGTTCTTCGACCAGTGCCGTTCTGATTTCGCGTCGAACAATTCCATGGGGTCGAAACCGGCGGCGCCGCGGAACTCGGCGCGCACGTCATCATTCATCGGCGTCATCCGCGCCGGATTTTCATGGCCTTCCAGCGACTCGAAGTACAACTCCGCCAGATTCACGCCATCCCAATCGAAGCCGCCGACCAACTCGCGCACACCTTTCGATACCGCCGCGAACGCCTGCCGATTGCGTCAGGTTCATCAGCTTTCGCCAATCGAGTTGAGCGTCCTGCAAGCAGTGCGGTTTTCTCGCGCCATTCAGGATGCTGGTCCCAAAACTTCTCGCTGACGTGCGGCAGTTCCAGCCACGCGTACACCGCGATCGCATTCGCATGGCAGGCGTCAATCAGATGGCGGAGATACTCGTCCGCCTGCGGATCGCGCTCCCAATAGTGCCAGGCCGCGACGTGCAGCGCCGAGATTCCCGCTGCTCGCCAGCGCGCCGCAAAATAATCGAGATCGACGCGCGCGCGATACGACGAATCGAAGAACGCCCACAGCCGGTTCGATCGAAATGGCGGCTCCAGACCGAGGTCGGCGAGGGCTTGTGCGATGTAGGGGAACCGTTCGTATCCGCGATCGCCGGGAGGCGCCGCGATCCACAACACGGCGCCCGCATCCGCGCCGGAATCCGGCCATCAGGGGTGCGTGTTGCCAGCGTTCCCGCGCAAACAGGCGAGCCTCAGGCGGCATTTCGAACACAGCCAGGTCTAACGGCTTTTCCCAAACGATGTGCAGTTTAGGCGCATGTTCATCTTCGATGCTCCGGACAATCACTGTGCGGCTTTCCGATCGCGCGGAATCCGAACGCAGTGGCGAGCGGCGATTCTCCTTCCAGCACCAGAATCGTTCCGTGTTCGACACGCGCCGTCCACTCCGCCGCGCCGGCACTTGTTCCGTGTGGCGCGACGACGACTCTGGCATCGGCGACAGGACCGTCCGATCAATCCAATCGAAGAGAGAATCGCGGGCCATGAGCCCGGCTCCTTGCCCAGAACAGAGTAAGAGAACGACGCGCCGGAAGCGATCGAGCACGTCAGCCAAGCCGCTAGCCAGAGATTCTGACTCCTGACTCCTGACTCCTGACTCCTACTTCGAAAACACATACCAGATCCCCACCCGCACATCGTTAAAGTTCGGACCGCGCGGATTCCCCTGATTGATCAGATACGCTCCGCGCAGCGCATCGACGGAAAATCGCAAAGGCACGCGCCACTCTTCGAATCGAAATCGCACGCCTGGGCCCGTCTCCGCGTAATTCGCCCAATACTGACCGAGCGCGTCGGCAGTGATGTTCCAGTTCCAATGAATCTGCGCGTGAAATGCGCCCATCCCGTCCGTGGATCGCAGCGTGTATCCAGTGCGATTCTGCGAATACAGCAGCGTGTCTCTTCCGAAACGGCTGACGAAGATGCCGTCGTCATTGGTCTCCGCGAACAACCCATGCCCGCCGCGCGCCATCATGCCGCCGATTCCTTTCGTGAACGAAACCCCGCCGCGATAATCGGGAACCGCGCGCGCCGGGTCGGCCGGCGCTGGGTGAATAGCGCAACATCTCGCCGGCTTCGAACCAGCCGTTCGCGCCGTGCCACCGCGACGTTGCCGCGCCCACCGCCAGAATGACGCTGCGCTCCGAAAGATATTGAGGACCCAGATTCGCGACGTTCACCGCGCCCGTCGAATCTCCGATAAATCGCGCCGATACATATGGATGAACGATCCAGCGCGGCCATCGTAACTCCGTCTTGATTTGCGCATAAGCGAACAAATCGTGCCAGCGCGTTGAAAACGTGGGAAACGCCCAGACGGTGGTGCGAAATCGCTCCAGGGCGCGGATGCAAATTCCGATACGCCTTTGCGGCTTCGCTCGCGATCGCGGGATCGGGACTGCGCTGCGCCAAGTCGAACCATCGAATCGCTTCCCGATCATCCTTGAGTTGGTTGTACGTCCAGCCGAGCTTCAACATCACGTCGAAATCCAGCGGATCGTTTTCATGCGCGATTTGCAGATACTTCAGCGCATCTTTGAGATAGCCCTCGTCCAGGCTTTTCGCGCCAAGAGCCTTTCGCTTCTTTCGCACAGTATCTGCGGTATGTCAATACGGCCGTGCATCAGCCGCGCGCTCGATGAATAGCACTTACCGCAGAGCCCGAAGCTGCACGATCGCTGCCGCGTCTTCTGGCGATTCCTGCACCAGAATTTCGAATTCCCGCTCCGCCTCCGCGCGATTCGACATCTCCAGATGCAGATACGCCAGCTCGCGGCGCAACTCGACGTTCGGCGGATCCAGCGCCAGCGCCTTCTGGAATTCGTACACATACGGATATCGGGCAGGCAGCAATTCGCGAGCCGCTTCAGCAACCATCGGCTCAGCGCCGCGCGACGCCGCCAGCAGCGCCGCGGCCGCGTCTTCCGCTCGATTCGCCGCTTTCCGCGTGCGGCCCAAGTCAGAGCAATAGAGATCGCCGATCCGGCCGTAAACGCCACGCCCGCTCGAAATGCTCCGCCGCCAGCGCCGGTTCGTCGTGTTGCTCGAACAGCCGTGCCAGCTCTTCCTGCGCACTGAAGTTCGCAGGCGAAAGCGCGACAACTTGCGACCATCGCTCGATCCCCTCCCGCAGCGGCCGGTCGATATTCTCGAACGCTTGGACCGCTGTCGCGCCGATTGCCCCTTCCTTCGCTCGCAAACGATCGAATGTGCGCCGCGCGATCAGCGGCTGCTTGGTCTCGTAACACAGGAACGCGTATTCGAGAGCCGCGCGATCGTCGCCCGGATCGAGGCGCACAACTTCGGCGAACTGGTCGCGAGCCGCCGCCGTTTCTCCTGTCTTTAGAAGCGTATAGGCGAGATCCTTGCGAACCGAAGGACGATCCGGCGCGATCGCAACCGCGCGTTTGAACTCGGCGATCGCGCTATCGTAGTTCTTGGCGCGCAGAGCATCGTAGGCTTTTTCAAGCGGCGCGTATGCGGGGTCAGCGGTTTGCGCTTGTACCGAAATCGCAAGCGCCGCCGTCCATAGAATGAAGAAGATTCGAGCCACATAGCCCCCTCAACGGGGCATTCATAGAGTGCCGAAACGGGAGAATTTATCTCAATATGCGAATACCGCGAAAACTTGTTGTGGCGATTTGGGCGATTCTTCCGCTCGCGGCTGCGGACTTTTCGAAGCCTGCGGCCGGCGTTACCAGCACCGAAACATTGCCCGCCGCAGCCACGATTCGTTTCGAGGATCCGCGCGGCGAGCTGAATATCGAGGGCTGGGATCAGCCGCAAATCGAGGTAACGATCGCGAAGTACGGCCGATTACTGGATCGCGCGCAGATCAAGTCCGACCGGCGCGGCGATGAGGTGGTGATTTCCACGAACATCCCCTCGCACGACCGGCGGGACGTCTCCGTTATTTACAACGCCAAGGTTCCGCGCGATTCGAAGATCGTGATCGACCGTGGCGATGGCGGCGTGTACGTGACGGGTGTCGCCGGCGATATTGACGCGTCCGTTCGATACGGACAGATTACGCTGACCGTGCCGGAGAACGGCACGTACGCTGTCGACGCGCATACCAAGCTCGGCAACGTTTATTCGGAGCTGGATGGAAGCGACAAGCGTCGGCACTTGTTCAGTCACGATTTCGCGGGCAGCGCCGGTTCCGCGACGCACAAGCTGAATCTGCGGGTCGGTTATGGCGATATCGTGATTACGAAGGCCTCCGGTCTCGAACGCGCGAAGTAGTTGTGTGGGGCCATTAATGTGGCGCGGGTCGCCAATTTAGCGCGTCCAATTTGAGCGGCCTAAAGGCCGCTCGCCGCCACGAGTGGCGGCCCCACAACTCCCGGCCCCACAACTCTAAGGGTCCTTCACGTATGCCACTTCAGGTATTCGCCCGATTCGTTCCGGGCGGTCGACAAGACTATGCTTAGAAGTGTTCCCCTATTTACTGTTCGTCGCGTTATTCCAGGAGCCCCGCACATTCCGCCGTCCGGCTCGGATACTTTTGCTGGACGATTGTTCCGGCGATAGCCGCGTGCTCGCCATGCTTTCGCTGTCTGACGCGGTTCAAGTGCGCTCCTCCAGATCCGGAGAGGCGCAAACCTGTTATACGGTGAGCGCCCGGGTCGGCGGCCTGGACGTGGCCGGCTACGTCCTCGGGGATGCGCTGCCCGCGGTCAAGGAATTCGAACGGCTGCGCACGGCGGTACCACCGCCGCCACCGCCGGTCTCGGCGACTTCGGTCTCGGCGACTTCGGTCTCGGCGACTTCGGTCGGTGCGACTCCGGTCAGCGCGACTCCGGTTGCCGGGGCGGTACCGATTCTCCCTGTCAAGGCGGTGCAGCACTATCGCAAGTTCGGGAATTTTTCCGCGACGGATGTGCGCAATCGACCGGTATCGCTCGGCGGCCAGCAGGGAAAGTTGATACTGGTCTGCTTCTGGTCGCCCCACAATCAGGAATCGTCACGCGAACTGATCGTGGTTTCCAAGCTGTACGGGCAACTTCATCGGCAGGGGTTGGACGCAGTCGGGATCAGCCTCGACCTGAATCGGGCGGAGATATTGGATTCTATGTCGGAATTCGGCGTAACGTTCCCAAATATCGCCGACACGTACGGCTTGGCGGGCCGCGAAGGGATCGACGCGTCGACGCTTCCGGTCACGTTCCTTCTGAATCAGCAGCATGAAGTGGTGGCTTCCGGGTTGCATAAATCGAATCTCGAAAGCACGGTGCTGCGGCTGATGAAAGAGCAGTGATCTAAGGCCGCTGGCATGCAGAGCCGACATTGGCCGCAGTTGCACGCCGATTCACGCGGATAAATTTTGTGTTTTCCTATCTGCGTTGATCTGCGTGCATCTGCGGCCGAAAATGTTTGGAGGCTCTTGCAGGCCGGCGGCCCGTCACCGGCTTGGCTTTACTTCGACAGTCGCAGGATTTCGGCGGCCACCTTGGCGAAGGCCGCATCGATATCAGCCGAACTGGGAGCTGGGTAGTAAGCGCCTGCGGGCAAGGTGGGGTCGTAAACTCCTATGGGGGCTCGCCAGCGACGGGTCGTTGCTGATGCGGAGGAGGAGACCCGGGCTCAGACGGGTAGGGCGCGTTACCTAACCCGATGCTGTAAATGATGATGTTGCTCAGGCCGCCCGCGTGAGTCAGCAGGCTGGTGCATCCGGAAGTTGGTGCGGGAGCGTTCTGGCACATACGGCCGTGCCGGTGCGAATCTGCTTGGCGGCATCGTCAGCGGCGTTCATGGGCATCGATGCCGCGCTGGTGGAATCGGCCAGGCTGATGTAGCCGCCGCTGAGCACGATCGGCTGATACCCGTTATTGAGGTTATCGCCAAATACGTCGATTTGAGGCACGCCCAGGAAGTCGGTGTACGTCGTCTGAGTAGTTGGCCAATTTGTCATGTATTGGCAGCCTGCACCCGTTGTTGGCATCCGAGGTCGCGTTGCCATCGTTATTCATAATCGTCCCGTTGTTGGTGGGTTGCACGATTCCGAAATACTGATTTGCATTCGTGTACGTGTTGTACAACCCGTTAATCCACTGTGGCGGTCCTGGATGCGCATTGGTGCAGGTGGTCGCCGACACCAGAGGCATGTTCACGTTGACGCCAGTGGGCTTGCCATCGGTGAAGAACAAAATGACGTTGAGGGCCGCAGTTTGATTGAGGCCTACCAACTCGTCATAGCCCTCCCAAAGCCCCATGGCGCTGCTGGTGGAGCCCTGACAGATGATATTGCCCAACAAGGTTGAAACGGGAGTGCTCGCCGTTTGAAATTGTTGGCGATCGGAAAATCGACGTGGGTGCTGGCGGCAAACGTAACCAGCGCGATGTTGTCGTGTTCGTCGGAGAACTTATCCACGAAATTAATCGCAGCCTGTTTCACCGCGTCGCACGATCCGCTCGCGGTAAGCGATCCCGAGCGGTCGACCACCATGGCGATGTTCACATCGCGGCGGACGGTTGCCGCCAGTGCATTCACGTTGGTGTTGGTAAAGCTCAGCCAGCGCATGAAGAGCGTTGGGACGGCGACATGCGCCGTCACCGACACCGTACGCTGATGGTGGGTTGCGTCCACCACGATACTGACATCGGTCGCCTGACTCACGGTCACATTCGTCGTGAAAAAGTAGCTGGCCGGGTAATTGAGCATGACATAGGTCGCCGCCGCAGCCTGGGCGTTGGCGATCTGGGTGCCATCGTCGGTGCCGTGCGCCAAGGCTTTCGAGGCGGCCAAAGCCGCGCCGTCGACCGCGCCTTGCAGCCGCGATTTCACGACGTACAGAACCGTCGTGTCAATCGCAAGTCCCATCATCGGGATGGCGATCACCATCATCACGCAACTTACGTAGATGGCGATCCCTCGTTGATTTCGCCGCTTGGTTGACGTCATGGGAGTCCTCTCGCGAATTTAGTGGAAGATGAAGGAAGCGTACGCGCCACCTGCGGTGGACCATCCCAGGAATCCGATGTCCGGGTACTGGAAGAATACTTCCACCACATACGCCGTATCGCCCTGGCCTTGGGCCGGCGGGACGCCCGCGGTTCCGGTTGCCCGGAGCACGGCGTTGTCCATCAAGGTTTCGAATCCGGTCGTCTGCACTGTTGAATTGCTGTTGGTTAAGTAAACCGACGGTGAAATATTGCCTTGCGCGTCCAGGATCGAAGGATCCGGAGTGCCGAAGCTGCTGGTCCGAAGGGTCGTATTTCCAAAGACGACTCGCTGCGTGAACACCGGGAGGCCGATGTTGGTGCATGGGTTGATCGCGGCCGCGGTGCAGTCCACTTGATAGATGCTGCGGATCTGCGACAGGATAATGGTCCCATTGCCGCCGGCATTCGTCATGCCCGTTCCCGACGCCAACTGCTGCGTCACGATACTCTGATTGGCGGATTGCGAAAAGTCCACGCCATCGGAATACATGTGGGCGACGTCACGGCACACCTGAACAGCCTGGCTGTAACGGCCCATCATGATTCCCAACCCGGTGGTCCCGAAAAACAATAGGATCAGGGAAGGCGCCATGATCGCGAACTCGACGAGGGTGCTGCCGCTCTCTTTAGGGTTACGACGAATTTCCATAACTACCTCGTGGGGAGGACGCCGCCCGGCGCCCCTTCCATGACATCTGAAGATGAAGCTGAAAAAGTGATCAGCCCGGCGCCTCTCCAAAGAGGCGCCATCCAGGCATGTTGAATGGTCGCGTTCACGACGACAATATTTCCTTGTGCGTTGCTACCGGTACCGGTGACGGAGGTGGTCAGATTGGCTGGGTCGTAGTAGGTCACCGTGATAGTGGCACCAGCCGGACTTGCGTTCAGCAGCGAATCGTTCAAGAATCCCATCGAGTTATTCTTGACGACGTCTTTGACAGCGGCGTCTTGTCCGCCGCCGCCGGTCTGCTGAGTGATGACGAAGCGGACGCCTTCCCGAACAGCATTGCGCAGCGTGTTTTGAATAAAGATGCCCACAGGGAAGTCCATCAGCGCGAAGCCAATGGCCATTAGGGGAAGTAAGATTAAGGCTCCTTCCAGCGCCGCTGAGCCGCGTTCCCCTTTTTTGCGACGCACCGCGCGTCCAACGGTTCCTTCGATGGTGCCTAGTGTTGACGTCACAAGTTGATTGTCGTCAAAAACGTACAGTGAAACGATCAGTAAGATACCCTAGGATCGCTACGAGTCTCTCTTAGCGAGAGCGTACATGGGTTTTCATAAATCATTCATAAGTGGTGAGTTATTCAGATTTGGGATAGAACCAAAGTCCCACTGCGTGGGGCCGCCGCCGGTGGCGGCCACCGGACTGAACACGAGGCTGAAAAACCGAGCGTCTGTGTGAAAACAGGGACAGGCTACCCTGTCCCCTAGGGACCAGAGACGACGAATAAAGAAGATATCGTCGTGGACAGGGCGGCCTGTCCCTGTTTTCACACAGACGCTCGGTTTTTCAGCATCGTGTAGAGGCTGTTCTTCCGTTGAATAGAGCCGCCTGAAAAGGGGGCTTGCCGCCACGACTGGCGGCCCCACGTTGCTATAATCGCGCCATTCGCCTCCATCCGAAACTGGGCGGGCGACGTATACCTTTTTGAAAGCGCGCCGATGGTTGAAAGCCCCATCGCGCTGTCTGTTTTCTTATGACCTTGATTCGAATGCTGCCGGTCGCGCTGGCTCTGGGAATTCTCCAGGTGGTTCTGCGCTTCAAGGACGAGGCCGATCTGGCGCGCCGCCTCAAGGAACGCGACCCGCAAGCCATGTCCGATCTATACGATCGCTACGGGCGCCTGGCTTACTCGCTGATTTTCCGCATCGTTCGGAACGGCGCCGCCGCGGAGGACCTGGTTCAGGAAACGTTCCTGCGGGTGTGGAATCGCGTGCAATCCTTCGATCAGCAAAAGGGCGCGCTGGGACCGTGGGTATTGACCGTAGCGCGAAACCGGGCGATCGATTATCTGCGTTCCATCGACGGTCGCATGGCGGCAGGCGCGCTGGAGCTGGACCGAGTGGAAAACCCGGCGCTATTTTGCGATTTCACCGACAATGCGCTTTCCCTCGATCGCGCGCGCCGGCTGAAGGGCGCTTTCGAGAAGCTGAATCCCAACCAGCGCATGGTGATCGAGCTGGCGTATTACGAGGGTTTATCGCAAACAGAAATGGCGGAGCAAATGAAACAGCCGCTGGGCACCGTCAAGACGTGGGTGCGCAGCGCGCTGAAGATCCTCCGGGATGAGCTGACGGAGGCGGCGATCGCATGACCTGCGAAGAGCTGAGAGACCTGTACGAGCTGTACACGCTCGACGTCCTGGAGGATGGGGAGCGGGGCGAGATCGACGCTCACCTGGAGCGGGGATGTGAAGCCTGCGCCAAGGGAGTGCGCGACGCGCTCGCGATGAACACAGCCATGATGACCATCGTGCCGGAAGCCGCGCCGCCTGCAAGGTTGAAACGCCGTTTGATGGCCGCGATCGGGGCGCCGGGTTTCGAGGGCGCGGCGCGATCGCCATGGACTTGGGTCGCGGCGCTGGCGGCAGCAGCGATGCTGATGTTCGCCGTGCGCAGCAGCATCCAGGAACGGCAGACGGCCACGGAACTTGCCGACGCGCGCAAGACGATCGTGCAGGTGAGCGGCGATCGCGAGCAAATGATGAAGGCGCTCAGTTTCCTGAATCAGCCGGAAACGCAGCAAGTGGGATTCGGCAAGGATAAGCCGGCGCACGGCAATATTTTCGTGAATCCGAGCCGGGGAGTTTTGTTGATCGCATCCAATCTTCCCGCGCTGATTCCCGGCCGAATGTTCGAGATGTGGGTCATCCCGAAAGGCGGCGCGCCGAAGCCGGCCGGGATGTTCCGGTCGAGCGATAACGGGACTGCGTATCATATGCTTTCGGGTCCGCAGAATTTGGCGAGTGGGGACGCGATCGCGGTGACGGTTGAGCCGGAAGCCGGTTCGGCGGCGCCGACGACGACTCCGCTGTTCGTGCAGGCGATCTGAATTTAAGCCCGCTCCCTTACCTTCTTCACCGTGGCGCACGCTTAAGCGTGCCGTCGATCGGCTTCAGCCGACGATCAAGACGTCGAACTGAAGTTCGCCGCTGCACGTTGAAACGTGCGCCACGAAGCAGGCGAGGGAGCGGGCTTAAGTATTCTTCCTCCGAGTCCATCCGCATACGATTCAATCACTTCGAGTTTGGAACACCTTGCCAAGGGCCACTCTCCCCCTAACATCGGGGCGAGATGCGGCTCGCTTTGCGCACGATTTCGCGGAATCCCTGGTTCAGCGCACTGTGCGTGTGTTCGCTCGCCGCCGGAATTGGTTTGACCGCCGCGCTGGCCAGCGTCGCCGATGCGATTCTATTCCGCCCCCTGCCAGTTCCCCGCCCCCAGGAAATCGTCCGCATTTTCACGGCATCGACCGGCCAGCCCAGAGGGTTCGTCTCCTTTCGCGACTTCGAGGATTTCCGCCGATCGGCGCGAATGCTGAGCGGGATCGCGGCGCAAACGCAGGTGCTGGCTGCAGTGGGAGGCGATGGATCCAGCCCGCCCACCATCCGATTGGGATTGGCAGTCTCGATCGATTACTTCGATGTCCTCGGCGTCGCGGCCGCGTCGGGAGAACCTTCCGCCGGGATGAATGGCATCAGCCGGTGGTGGTGCTCTCGGACACGTTCACCACTGACCGTGACATTGTCGGCAAGACGATTCGCATTGGCGGCGCGCCGTTCATGGTCGTCGGCATCGCGCCCAAGAGCTTCGGTCTCGATCGATTCGTGCACGAAAGTTTCTACGTGCCGATGGGGGTTTACGAATCCGGAATTCTGGCGAGCAGCGGCCGTCCGCTGGAGGATCGCGGACGCAGATATTTGTCGATCTACGAACGGTTGTCGCCAGGCGCGATTCTGAACCAAGCGCGAGCGGAGTTCGCTACGATTGGCGCGCGGCTTGAGGTTGCTTATCCGGCCACCAATCAGGGACGGCGCGCGGTCCTGCTCACCGAACCCGAAGACGCGCGCGGCTTCCGACCACACGCTGCCGCAACTGGTTGCACTGATGTTTGCGATGGCTGTGCTGATTCTCGCCATCGCGTCCGCGAACGCGAGCGGCCTGTTGTTGTCGCGCGCCGAGGTTCGGGCGATGGAAATCGCGGTGCGCATGGCGCTGGGCGCGACCAGAGCCCGCCTGGCAATGGATTCGATGCTGGAGGCGGCGGTGCTCGCGCTGGCGGGTGCCGCGCTTGGGATTCCCGTGGCTTGGGCCGCGATCCGGCTGCTGGCGCGTATCGCAACACTGCCGACCGATTTTCCGTTCGCGATCGCGCCTCGCATGGATCCGCGGGTTGTACTTATCGCGGCAATTGCGACAACGCTCGCGGCGATCGCATGTGGATGTGGACCGGCGCTGGCCAGCCCGCGCGTGGCGATTTCGCGTTCGCTGGCGCACGGCGGAAGGGCGGGATCGCGATCATCGAAATGGCGCAACCTGCTGGTTACGGTGGAGATCGCGGCGGCGTCCGCTTTGGTCGCGACGGGGGCATCGCTGGTGGTTCAAGTGAAATCGGCGATCGCTGCGAATCCCGGCTATCGCACCGATCATGTCCTGGTGATGGCGCTGGATCCGGCGCAGACGGGGTACACACGCGCCGCCAGCAGCGCATTCTACGAACGGCTATTGACGGCGGTGCGCGCGCTGCCGGGCGTGAACCAGGCGGCGCTGGCGCAATCGGCTGTGTTGAGCTACACTCGCACGCCCGCCCAAGTCGAAATCGACCACGAGGCGGTGTCGATTTGGATGAACGCGGTCACCCCCGGCTACTTCGCGTTGATGCGCATGCCGCTGGCAGCCGGGCGGGCGTTTGACGATCGCGATACCGAATCAAGTATGGCGGTTGCGATCGTCAATGAAGAACTGGCTCGGCGCTGCGGCATTTCGCGGCTGGACGGCGGCGCGCGCTTGCGCGTGAACGGAGCCCTGCTGCAAGTGATCGGAATCGCGCGGAACGCGAAGTACTTCGAAATCCAGGAATCGCCGCAACCTTATTTGTATCTGCCTTATTCGCAGCATTTCGCGTCGAGAATGGTGCTGCACGTCGAAACCGCCGGCGATCCTGCGCGAGCGGCGCGGCCGATTCTCGAAGAGATCCGGCGGATCGACCCCTCGCAACCGGTAAGCGAGCTTCGGCCGCTGCGGGATTATCTGGAACAGGGCTCGATGTTCGCGGCGCGTATCGCTATCCACGCCATCGGCGCGGTCGGCTTATGCGCGTTGGTGCTGGCGCTGGCGGGGATTTTCGGCGTCGTCTCGCACGCAGTCGCGAGCCGCAGGAGAGAGATCGGCATACGGATCGCGCTGGGCGCCGAACCACAAGCGATCATCATGATGATTCTGCGCGGCATTGCCGCACCGGTCGCGACGGGCACGGTTGGAGGATTGGTCGTTTCCACCTGCGCGTCGAAGCTGCTGGCATCGCTGGCCGGATCGGGACTCGGGCACCCGGGAGACGTGGGCGAGTGGGGATTTGCGGGAGCCAGTGCGGTGGCGATCGCGTGCCTGATCGCCGCTCTGATTCCCGCCACCCGCGCGGCGCACGCCGCACATTCGCACCCGGCCGAAGCGTTCGGCCAGGATTAACCGTTGCATTTAACCCTCGAGTTAACCGTTATTTCCTCTTGGTAAGTCCGCTATTTAGGAATGAGTTAGGGGTTTAGTACATATAGTACGTTCGGATTTCTCCGGTACCTTTCGCGCAGAAGGCAGCGCAGGTCGCAGCGAGCTGCGCTGGAAAGGAGAACAAACCATGGGAGATCCAATCGTTATCATTCCACCGGGAGCTTAATGTGGCCCTGCCAAATCGGGACGTCGCCAATGGCGTCCCGATTTGGCTGCCGTTCTTCTCGAAGATTCCGGGAGGAATATGCCTAGCGTATGTCAGGGATTTCTGGTACGATGCATCGACGACTTAATCAGTAATAGGATCGAATGGCCCGTCTTGGATGGAGCCTTTGCACGATCCTCACATTGTTGATTGCCGGTTCGCGACGACCGGTAGTTGCCAGGACTGTCGATTCCGGTTCCTGGTGGGGTACAAAGGAAGCACACGACATCACTCATGCAGCCGAGCAGTTTCGCGCCTTGCGAAACTTCCCGGCAGCGGAGGCTGCAGACCAGCGGGGGTACACACTCGCTCGCGAACGCGGTGACGATGCGGCTGCTACCACATTTCTAACGGGGGTTGGCGTCGCCCGGCTGTATCAATTCCAATATCGTTCGGCACTGGACGCGTTTCTGCAAGCTCGCGGCTTGGCGGAGCACGCCGGCGATCAGACCGCCCTGGGGATTATTGCGGTCGATCTTTCGAGTCTTTACCTACAGGCGTGGGATTTCGATTCCGCGCTGGCGGAGGCCGAACAAGGGATCGAGCGGAGCGCCGCGATGCCCCGGGCGTATTGCCGTTTGCCGTTGCTTCTGCAAATAGGACGCCTGCACCAGGTGTTGGGCGACGGCCGCGCGGCGGAGTTCTTCGAGCGGGCTATCGAAGAGGCGCGAACCCGGGCGGGTGACGCAGCGGACGAAGTCGCACAAGAGGCTCGGGCGTGGGATCTGCTGGGGGAGGAACGGCTTCGTCAAGGACGGATAGAGGCGGCCGAGCTCGACTTCGACGCGGCTTTTCGACTACGCTTGGCCGGAGCGGCAGGCGATCTTCCGTTTTCCTACGCACGATTGGGGGCGGTGAAGCTGGCGCTGGGCGAATGGGACGCAGCCGAACGATTTACGGATCGCGCGCTGGCGGCACAAGCCGCTTCCCAAGCCGGTCTTCCACGGTACTTGTTGGTCCACCAACGAGGCGAGATCCGGCTGGCCCGCGGAGATACCAGGGAAGCACTGAGCGATTTCGAGACAGCGGTGGATCTAGCGGGTAAATGGCGCGCACAGGTGCCCGCTGCCATGGTGTCGTTGGTCGCGGCGAACGTGGCGCTGGAGAAGCGAGTCTTCCGGTCCTTCATCGAGGTGGCCGCGGAAGAGGCGTTGCACACCGGCGATACGCGCCTGGCCGGGGCATCGTTTCAAGCCGCGGAGCTGAATCGCGCAGCAAGTCTGAGGCAAGGCCTGACGTTTGCGCAAGGCTGGCGCGACAAACTGCCCATCGAATACGGGCAGACGGTGGCTGAGTTGCGGGCGCGGGAGTTTCAGAATGCTCCGGCCGCCCAAACTTCGCAATTGAAACTCGCACTCACGGAGATGGAAGCGAAGGCGGGTCCGCGAGCATCGCCAAACGAGTTCGAGAACTTTCGGGGTCGGACTTCACTTATTCATTTTCAACATGGACTAAGTAGTTCAGAGCTATTCCTCAGTTTCTATGTGGGGGATACGGGTTCGTACTTGTGGGCGGTGACCAGAAACTCGCTGAGCATTCATCGGTTACCGGGGGCGGAAGAGATTGGGAGCGCCGTGCGGAAGTTTCGCGATGAGATTCGCCGCGCGGCAACTCTCAACGGGGTGACGGGGAACGGCAGGCAGACGGCGGGTGTGGGCACGGGGACGGTTGCCGCATGGTTCGGCGGATTGAGTGAGCAGGAGACGGCCAAATCGGAATGGCTGCTTTCGCTCGACGGCGCACTGTTCCAGATGCCTTTTGCCGCGTTGGCGACTGGGGAGAGGAGCGGCAAGATGGAGTACCTGGTGGAGCAACACTCGTTGCAGGTAGTTCCGGGGGCACTGTCGTTAGTCGAAGATCTAACGGGAGTGGAAGATCTAACGGGCGCAAGTCCCGAGTCGCGCGACGTGGCGGATGGACGGGCAGGCTCCACAAGGGGTTGGTTCCTGGGGCTCGGCGATCCGATATACAACACGGCGGATCCCCGCTGGCCGGCGGGGCATGCCAGCGTGCGGTTCGCCAGCGCGCGGTTCGAGGGATGGTTGGCATTCGGCGCAAGGGAATCGAGCAGTCTTCGGCAATGGAACAGGCTGGTGGGAAGCGCCGACGAAGTGGAAGCAGGCGCGCGGACCTGGAACCGGGGCGGGAGCGAGAGCGGGATATCGGGAAGTGCTTCGTCGGAAAGTGCGCCGCTGGAAGATACACGGGTCCTGACGGGCCTCAACGCGCGGCGGGACAAATTTCTCGAACTGGCGGCGCACCGCCCAGCGATTATTCATCTGGCCACGCACGTTCTGTCTTCGCAACGGCCAGCTGGCGAGACCAGTCACGATTTCATACGGGATTCCACGCAGACGGACGCGCAGATCATTTTCGGTCTGGGGGCAACCGGCCGCTTGGAGGCCATCAGCGCTTCCGAAGTGGGAATGCTCCATGTCCCCGGCGCTGTGGTTTCGATGACCGGCTGTGAAAGCAGCGCGGGCGACATCCGGGCTGGGGCGGGCCTGCTGGGATTGACGCGAGCCTGGCAGATGGCCGGGGCGCGAGCGGTGATCGCCACTCGCTGGCCGGTGAGCGACACCCGCGGGGAGTTGTTCGAGGCGTTTTATCGATATTTGAGGGGCGTGCGGCCGGCGGAAGCATTGCGCCGCGGCCAGGTGGAAATGATCCATTCGGAGACGTGGCGGAGCGCCCCCAGTTACTGGGCGTCCTACCAGGTGATGGGAGGCGCACATTGATGACGATCGCGAGGATGGGATGAAAGCCGCGATGGTGAAGGCCGGGTTCAAGGCCGCCGTACTGACGACGTCGGTCATCAGGACTTCGGCGATCGGGACTTCGGCGATCGGGACTTCGGCGATCGGGAACACCGGGCCGCCGGCGATCGAGGCCGCGCTTGCAGGCGCGGGGGTCGCGTCGAAGGTGATCCGGCGCTATGCTCCGGATTCGTCCTACGAATCGCTCAGCGAGCTGGTTGGGCGAATCCAAACCGGCGAGACCGATGGCCTGGAGGAGTTGTACGCGCTCTTTTCAAAAGGCATTCGATTCTATTTGTGCCGCCAGTTGGGGCCGCAGGAATTGGACGACAAAGTCCACGATACCTTCGTGGTGGTGGTGCAGGCAATCCGCCGTGGGGAGTTGCGCGAGCCTGAACGGCTGATGGGATTCGTTCGGACCATCGTCAGGCGGCTGGTGGCGGCCCACATCGACCGGGTAGTCCACACCCGGCGCGAACAGATGGACATGGAGGCGAGCCTGCGCATCGCCGATCCGGCGGAGAATCCCGAGGAAACCGCGATGTTTCGCCAGCGTGCAGACCTGATCGAGCGGGTTCTGGGCGAGTTATCGAAACGAGACAGGGAGATCTTGACGCGGTTTTACCTAAAAGAACAGGGCCAGGATCAGATCTGTTCCGAAATGGCGCTGAGCGATACCCAATTTCGACTCCTGAAGTCGCGGGCCAAGGCGAGATTCGGCGAATTGGGGAAGAAAAAACTGGCTCACGGCTACATAGGTCCAATTTCGATGAGAGCTTCTGCTGGCTCGTCCCACTAAGAGACTAGAGTTCCAGTTCGGAACTCGGGTTTTCGCTGGGGGAAACTGTGGCGACTGGGTTTTCAGTCCAAGAGCATCCTTCGTCGGATGTATTCGAGGAGTACGCCTTTCAGCGGCTGTCGGAAGCCGACACCGATGCAGTTGAAGAGCATGTATTGGTGTGCCCGGAGTGTCAAACGTCGCTGGCGGCAACGGACGAGTACATTTTGCTGATGAAGCGGGCGACGGCGCAAATCGAGTCGTTGGTCCGCCCCACGTTCGCGCACCCCATCTTGGCGGGCAGGGGCAAGCGAATTCAACGGATCCAGACCTTCGCGATTGCGATGGCCGCGATGTTCCTCCTGTGCGTGGGTGTCGTGGTTATGGGTGCACGGTTTGGCTGGCCGGCGTCAGCGAGTACATCAGCGATGCCGGCGGAATCCGTTCAACTGATGGCGCTGCGCGGCGGCGATGATGCGCTACTCAATCACGCAAGAGCCGGACGGCCGATCGACCTGCATATCGATGTGACCGGGCTCGCCGCGGCCGATCGGTATCGCGTCGAGATCGTCAACAGCCTGGGCCAACGCACCTGGGATGCCGAAGTCGCGAGTTCCACGGCTCCGCTGGCGGCGCACGTCCCGAAGGGATTCAGGCGAGGCCAATACTGGGTGCGGCTGTATTCGAACGGCCGATTACAGCGCGAGTTCGGCCTAACGGTGGAATAAGGCTCCGATCTGGAGACACTTTACTGGGGCGGCTGGGATTTTGCTCACGCCAGTGCGGTTGCAGCGACGCAACTTGCTGATTGGCGCGTTGCTCCACTTTCGCACGCATTCCAATTCGGAGCCACGTATAAGCCACGCGGCCGGCTCGCACCTTGCTTGCGAAAAGAAGAAGAGCAAGCCCGAAGACGATAAACTCAAGCTGAGGCGGCTCAGTGGCTGCAAGTTGGAAAGCAGATCGCGAATCGACACAGAGTCCTCCTTGGTAGACGGAGAGACCGTATCGAACGCACAAGAAACGCTGGGCGGCTCTGAAAGAGCGGAAGGGAAGAAACGATGACTCGCGATGCAGCCATTCTAAGAATGATCGGCCTCTTTCGAAAAGACCGCGACATCGACGAGGCGAAAGTGATCCATCATTTGCAAGTACTCCTCGACCACCGGCTGCCAGGCGACGAATGGAGTTTTGACGAGAGGGAACTCGAACGCGATTACCATATCAGCCAGTTAGATCCGATGACCGGGAATGAACTAGATGTGGTTCGAGATTGTATTCGAGCATTGGAAAGAATAGCGCCAGACTAAGCTACACATGAGCTCAATTCTTGAGAGCCGCTGATTCGGAGCCACGCAACTCACGCGGCAGTAACCCTCCGCGTCGTAAATTTAGTGTTGACAATGTTTTGGCATGGGGCGGCTGGTGGGATTTGAACCCACGACATCCAGAACCACAATCTGGCGCTACTACCAACTGAGCTACAGCCGCCGTGCATCAACCAGTCTAACGTATTCGCGTTTCAGAGTACTCCCCGTCTGTGGTAAGTTGCAGTCATGATCACTGTCAAGGAGGCCGTGGAAAGGGCGGGTGAATTCGCGCGCGGCATACTGGACGAGACCCGTGGCCGCGACCTCCGAATCGAGGAAGTGGATCTTGTCGGTCAAAAGCCAAGGCATTGGTTAATCACCCTCAGCATGCCCTCGGCACACCCATTTGGATTGGCGAGTCGTGAATACAAGACGTTCAAAGTGAATGCCGACTCCGGGGAGGTTCTATCGATGAAGATTCGAGAGCTCGCCGGGGCAGCGTGACGGAGGCTCAGCGCCTTCTCCAAAAGCATCGCCGTAACGGGTTGCTGATAGATTCCAATTTGTTCATCCTGTTCCTGGTCGGGAGCACTGATGAATCTCGAATTCCGAAATTTGATCGGACGCGAAAATATACGATCGGTGACTTTAGGGTGCTTCGCCGTTTCGTTTACCAATTTCAGAATGTGGTTACGACGCCTCACGTATTGGCTGAGGTGAGCAATCTTGCTAACCTCAAAGAGCCTGAACTTCGCAAGCTTCGAGCCAAGTTTCAACAGATAATTCAACGCGCCGACGAGTTTTATGACACAAGCCGGACGATTGCCGCAGAGCCGGCTTTCCTGCGATTTGGGCTGACCGATGCTGCCGTTCGAAAGGTCGCAGCACGGCCAGTACTGGTTCTGACTGACGATCTGCCTCTTTATCATTACCTGTCGAGTGCAGGACTCGACGCCATCAATTTCACGCACATTCGAAGCTATTGACGGCAACTACTTCAGCCCCGCCCTCTTCCACAACTCATCCACCCTTCGCCGCACGTCCGCCGGCATCTTGATCACCCCCGGCCATGGCCTGGTGAATCCCTCTTCCGGCCACTTCCGCGTCGCATCGACCCCCATCTTCGACCCGTAATTCGCCAGCCGGCTGGCATGGTCGAGGGAATCCACCGGCCCCATCACGAATTGAATATCCCGCTCCGGATCGATATTGTTCAGCGCCTTCCACGCGACCTCGCTGGTGTTCTGCACATCCACATCTTCATCCACCACCACGATGCACTTTCGAAAACATCGCCTGCCCCAATCCCCAAATCGCGTGCATCACCTTGCGAGCATGACCCGGATACGATTTGCGAATCGCCACCAGAATCAGATTGTGAAAAATCCCCTCGGCCGGCATCGCGATGTCGCGCACCTCGGGCAATTGCAAGCGCATCAGCGGCAGGAAGATCCGCTCGATCGCCTTGCCCATGTAGAAATCCTCCATCGGCGGCGGCCCCACGATCGTCGTTGCGTAAATCGGATCCTTGCGATGCGTGACGCAGGTGACGTGGAACACCGGGTAATCGTCTTCCAGCGAATAAAATCCTGTGTGATCGCCGAACGGCCCCTCGCGGCGCAGTTCGCCCAGTTCGACGTAGCCCTCCAGCACGATCTCCGATTGCGCGGGCACCTCGATATCCACCGTCTCGCACTTCACCATCTCCACCGGCTTCTGCCGAATGAATCCCGCGATCATCATCTCGTCCAGATCGGGCGGCAGCGGCAGAATCGCCGAGTACATCGTCGCCGGATCCGCGCCTATGGCAACCGCTACATCCATTCGTTTGACATCGCCGCGCGCCCGCAGCCGGCGATAATGCTCCGCGCCCTGCTTATGCGTCTGCCAGTGCATGCCGGTGGTGCGTTCGTCGTACACCTGCAATCGATAACAACCGCAGTTGCGCTTGCCCGTGTCCGGGTTCTTCGAAAACACCATCGGCAGCGTGATGTACTTGCCTCCATCGTCCGGCCAGCATTTCAGAATCGGAAAGTAATCCAGCGAAAACTTGTCGCGGCGAATCACATCCTTGCACGGCCCGCCCGATACGATCTTCGGAAAGAACGCGCCCATCTCCGCGAGCTTCGGCAGCATCTTCAATTTACCGAGCAGCCCCTCCGGCATGCGCATCTCCAGGAATTCCGAAATGCGCCGCGCGATGTCGTCCACCGAATCGACTTCCAGCGCGATCTGCATCCGCCGCTCGCTGGCGAACGCGTTAATCAGCACGGGAATCTCGCTGCCCTTCGGCTTCTCGAACAGCAGCGCAGGCCCGCCGTTCTTCACGCTGCGGTCGGCGAACTCGGTGATCTCGAGCACCGGATCGACCTCGAACGAAATGCGCTTCAGCTCTTTCTCTTTTTCAAGCGCGCGCACGAATTCGCGCAGGTCGGTGTAAGCCATAATTTAATGATGACAAACCGGACGGCATTGATTACGGGTGCGAGCCGCGGCATCGGTCTGGCGTGCGCGCGGGCGCTGGCGGAATCGGGCGTGAAAGTGGTACTCGCGGCGCGCGATCGCGCGAAACTGGAAGCAGCGTCCGCATCCATTCCGAATTCGTCTTTCGTCGAACTTGACCTCTCGTCGCACGATTCAATAAAGACCGCTTTCGCCGAAGCGGTTCAAAAGTCCGGCAAGATCGACATCTTAGTGAACAACGCCGCGATCACGAAAGACGGCCTCGCGTTGCGTATGAAGAAGGACGATTGGGACGCGGTGATCACGACCAATCTCAGCGGATCGTTCTTCGCGATCCAACAAGTCCTGCAAGGCATGATGAAGGAGCGCTGGGGCCGCATCATCAATATTTCATCGATCGTCGGAGAGACCGGCAATCCCGGCCAGTCGAATTACGTCGCATCGAAAGCAGGGTTGATCGGGCTGACGAAGTCGCTGGCGCAGGAGATGGCGAGCCGCAATATCACCGTCAACGCCATCGCGCCTGGCTTCATCGAAACCGATATGACGGCTGTTCTCTCAGAAGATCTAAAAGCGAAGATGCTGGAACACATTCCGCTGAAGCGAATGGGAAAAGCCGAAGACATCGCGGCCGCCGTCCGATTTCTAGCGAGCGATGATGCGTCGTACATTACTGGTCACGTGTTGGACGTGAATGGCGGGATGTATATGTAGCATTTTCAGAATCTCGGGGAACGGAGACAGTTAGAATGAACCAACTTCTTCGACGAGTCGCGAAAGACCTGCGCTATCGGCCGTTGCCTAGTCTCATCTCGGGACGGTTCCACATAGAAAGCTTCGATTCAGTCGTGGACTCGGTCACATCGTGGCTGGCAGGACAACTGCCGTACAGAATTGCATTCGAAGGGCCCGAAGGTCAGTTCCAGGGCCTCGCTGTCGTCAAGTATGAAATCCTGGATTTGACGTTTTCGGTTGACCACATCGACTGGAACCACGATGAAGTTCTCGGCGTGCCGCTGTTGAAAGAACTCGGCTTTGTGGTGAGCCCCGAGGACCTGGATCGTGCCGAAAATAGCGGAATGGACGATCCGACCTGTCTCGCAGAATTAAGTGAGGACATCGGCAAAAACCAAACGCTCCTGCGCCTCCTTTTGGAGAAGCGGCCCGGCCGCGCAAAGGAACTGGAATATATCAAGCAAATAGTCCTGAGCGGAAGATTCCAAGAGATTCTGCAAGCGAGTGAGGCTGGTGAGGAACACTTCAGAAGGGTCGTTGACAGTTGCTTCCCCGATGATTTCACAATTTCCGACGCCTGCTTGACGAACGCGGAGTTCGTGTGGTTCCACAAGCACTTTTACCTGTAATAGCCAGAGGAAACAGCGGGTCGGGGGAGAATACTCACTCCCCTACCGCCGCCACACACCCAATCGAAATCAACAACCCCTTCGGCAGCGTGACCTCCATCGTCATCCGAGCCGGCGGATCCTTCGGGAAAAATTCCGCGAACAATCGATTCACGATCGGAAACGTCGCAAGATCCGTGACCAGCACAGTTGTGTTCACCACCAGATCGAGCCGGCTCCCGCCCGCCTTCAACACAGTCTCGAGATTCTTGAACACTTGCCGAGCCTGCGCATCGAAATCACTGGTCGCGCAGCCAGTCGCGGGATCCACTCCCGGTTGCCCCGACACGAATAATAATCCGCCCGCTCGAACCGCCTGCGAATACGGACCGATCGTCTTGATCTCCGGAACCTCGATGACCTGTTTCAATGCCATCTGATCATTATGCGATCCTTCTGCCCGTGAAAATTCTCGCGGCGGCCCGATCACTGGAAATTTTCGGCGCGTAACCGTCCGTGTTCGCCGCGACTTAACGGTTCAGCTCACGCGCGATTTTGTGGCGATGGACTAACCTTGCAATCGAGAGGTTGGCGTCCCGATCGGGTCCAATCCACCGGAGCGGCAGCAGTCCTAGGAAACTCTGCTCGACCGACGTTAATACGATCGGCAGTGAGGCGCCTCCAAGAATTCTTTGTAAACCGTTGTTGAACCAATGTGGGGCAGGCAATTGTGCCTGCGGCCGCCTTTCAGGGCGGCTTTTCGCTAGATGCGTCGTCTAGCTTCCGCGATCGCACGGCGAACGTGTGCCCGGACATCCGATTCCTCACCGCGAATCACCGTGCCCCCATTGTTTAACGACGGCTTCCACCGTTCGAAGAATCGATCGCTCACCGCGCCAGCGAAAATCGAAATCACCGGCACGCCGCAAGCCGACGCGACGTGTCCACCCGCCGAATCGTAGCCGACATACAATTTCGATCGCGCAATCTCCGCGGCAAAATGCGCGAATGACCCGTCGTGCGTCCGCATTCCCGGCTGCACTGCTCGTTCGACGCGATCGCGTTCCTCCGCGCTCGCGCCCTTGTCGATCAAGACGGAGCGCCCATCCAGCATCCGCATCAATTCACGTTCAAAATCGTCTCCCAATCGTTTCGCAGGATTTTCTCCCACCCCCAAGCTGATCGATGACATCCGCCGGTTCGCCTTCAACGGCGAGCGGAGCCACGTAAGGCCTCGCATCCGACCGAAAATACGGAACGCACCCAACGCGCAGTCATTTCCGGCAACCTTTGGTTGCCCTCTGCCTCGAAGGAACGGCTGCAAAAGAAGAAATATCGAGACTCATCGCACACCGAAATCAATCCGAGCTGCGTCAGCCGCGAATCCGGATCGATCACGATTCCGTCGTCGAGACCACAAGCTCCGCCGACGCCTGCAGGCGGTCGCGCAAGGCTGCCGCCGCGCGCATAAGGAGCATCGCGATGACGGATGCGCGGATCGGCCTCGAACATTTCGTACGATTTCCGCGGGCCGACGAAAACGATCTCCGCGTCGGGATACGTGCGCTTCGCGGCGTCGAGCATCACGCTGGTCACCGCGACATCGGCGCCCAGCGTCACTCGCGAAAGCACGTAGACGCGTTTCACCGACACAGGACGCGTGCGCGGCCACGTTCGTCTTGCCGCAATCGCGGGCGCAGTTCCGGCGCGACTCGCTCGATCACTTGCGTGAACAACTTCTCGTAAGTTCGCACGAGCCGCGGCTCGAACAGATCGCCCAGCCGCTCGACCACGACCGACAGCAGCGCGCGGCCGTCGTCTTCTGCAATCGCGCGATCGAGCAGATCGCGGCAGGCCACGCTTCGCCGCGCAGGCAGATATCCGAGCAGCTCGTTACAGGTACTTTCCAACCAGCAGCTCCAGCTTCTTGCGTCGTGGCCTCGGGAATCGCCTTGCGATCGGTGATCAGCGCGTGCGCCAGCGCCGATCCGCATTTGCACTCGCGCGCTTCGGGCATCGCGCGCACCGCCGCCGTCACCACCTTGCGCGCATTCTCGGCGTTCTGCGTCAGGTTCGCGATGATGTCGTTCGACCGTGACGGCGTCGTGATCGCGGATGCCAGCAATCGTAATCGGTCACCATCGCGATGGTGACGTAGCACATCTCGGCTTCGCGCGCGAGCTTCGCTTCCTGCAGATTGGTCATGCCGATCACGTCCATGCCCCAACTGCGATACAGATTCGATTCCGCCAGCGTCGAAAACGCGGGGCCCTCCATGCACAGATAGGTTCCGCCCGAGCTTGCGCGTTCACGCCCGCTGTCCTGCAGGCCGCACGCGGCCACTTGCGCGAGCTGCGGACAGATGGGATGCGCGAAGCTGATGTGCGCGACCAAGCCTTCGCCGAAGAACGTCGACACGCGGCCGCGCGTGCGGTCGACAAATTGATCGGGGATCACGAAATCGAGCGGCTTGTGCTCCTCCTTGAGCGATCCCACGGCGCTCAGCGACAAGAATCCGCTCGACGCCCAGCGACTTGAAGCCGTAGATGTTCGCGCGGAAGTTCAGTTCCGACGGCGAGATGCGATGGCCGCGCCCGTGCCGCGCCAGAAACGCGACTTCCTTCCCCGCCAGCTTGCCCGACGACGTAGCTCCGACGGCGCGCCCCACGGCGTGTCGATCGTGCGCTCTTCCTGCGCTTCAAATCCCGGCATCGAGTACAGTCCGCTGCCGCCGATAATTCCAATTGTTGGTTTCATTCTTGTATGAGTTCCAATAACACGCCGCCGGTGGAGGCCGGGTGCACAAAAACGTAGAGATGTCCGCCCGCGCCCGCGCGAGGCTCGTTCAGCAAGCGCGCGCCGGACGCGCGCAGCCGCTCGACGGCCGCATTCAGGTCCGGAACGCGTAAGCGCGATGTGATGCAATCCTTCGCCGCGCTTGTCGATAAATTTCCCGATCACGGAATCCGGCTTCGGTCGGCTCCAGCAGCTCGATGCGCGGCTCGCCCAGAGGCAGCATCGCGACGTTCACTTTTTCCTGCTCGACGGTCTCGCGCAGCGACACCTCGAGGCCGAGTTGGTCGCGATAGAACTTCAGCGCCTGTCGAGCGAGCGCACGGCGATTCCCAGATGATCGATCTTATCTGCGTTAGCATGTCGCGTTCGAGCCAGTCATGCAATAATCGAATACGGATCGCGCTGCTGCTCCGCCACTTCGCGGCCGGCGGCCGCGAAATTCCTCTGCAGGAAATCGATCCAGCAGGCGCTCGCGCAGCATTTCCCGAAGCCGCAGGCTCCAGATTTCCGCGCCGCGCGCGGCGCTCGATCCGCGCGCATGATACTCGCGCGCCGCCGCGAGCGCCTCCGCGATTCCCTTCCCGTCGCTCGCCACCGTTGCACAATCGTCGGCGTCCAGCCATCCGGACGATGCGACAAGCCGAGGTAGCTCATTCAACTCGCGCTCCAGTTTGTCGGCTCCCGGCAGGTCGGCTTTGTTGATGACGAACACGTCGGCGATTTCCATGATACCGGCTTTGATCGCCTGCACATCGTCGCCCATGCCCGGCACCAGCACCACCAGCGTCACGTCCGCCAGCCGCGCGATCTCCACTTCGTCCTGGCCCACGCCGACCGTTTCGACCAGCACCACGTCGAATCCCGCGGCGTCGAGCAGCATCGTCATCTCGGTGGTCGCCGCGCGCCAGCCCGCCCAGCCATCCGCGCGTCGCCATGGAGCGGATGAACACGCCGGATCGGCATGATGCTGCTGCATGCGGATGCGATCGCCCAGAATCGCGCCGCCGGTATAAGGGCTGGTCGGATCGACGGCGATCACGCCGACCGTCTTGCCTTCGCGCGCGCAGTTCGCTCGCGATCTGAGCTGATCGCACAGCGTGCTCTTGCCCGCGCCCGGCGCTCCGGTGACGCCGAGAATCAGCGCGCGCCCGGTGTGCGGGAACAACTCGCGCAGCAGTGGTTCGGCTTCCGGACGGCGATTTTCGATCCACGTAGCGGCGCGAGCCAGCGCGCGCATGTCGCCGCCGCAGAATCTTCTCCGTCGACATGCTGTCAGCAGGCACTTTTCAGCAAGCTGCCGCGCGATCACCAGGCGCTGGATTTCGCTGGTGCCTTCGCCGATGGTGCACAGCTTCACGTCGCGATAAAACTTCTCCACCGGATAGTCCTTGATGAAGCCGTAGCCGCCGTGGACCTGCACCGCTTCGTTGGCGACGCGCACCGCGACTTCCGACGCGAACAGCTTCGCCATGGCCGATTCCTTGTTCACGCTCTGCCCGTTGTCCTTCAGCCAGGCGGCGCGCAGCGTCAGCAGCCGCGCGGCGTCGATCTCCGTCGCCATGTCGGCCAGCTTGTGCTGGATCGCCTGAAATTCCGAGATGAAGCGGCCGAATTGTTTCCGCTGCTTGGAATACTTCAGCGCCGCTTCGTAGGCGCCCTGCGCGATGCCCGACCGCCAGCGCCGCGATCGAAATCCGGCCGCCGTCGAGAATCCGCAAGCTGTCGACGAATCCTTCGCCCTGCTTGCCGCACAGCTGCGACGCGGGCAGCCGGCAATCGGTGAACAGATCACCTCGCCGGTGGGCGAACAGCGCATCCCCAGCTTGTTTTCCTTCTTGCCGGCCGTGAATCCCGGCGTGCCCTTTTCGACGAATGAACGCCGAAATTCCGTGCGACGACGCCGCGCGATCCGTCACCGCCATCACCACGCAAACATCGGCGATGTGCGCGTTGGTGGTGAACGTCTTGCTGCCGTTCAGCACCCAGCGAATCGCCATCGCAGCACGGCCTTCGTTCGCGTGCCGCCCGCGTCCGAACCCGCTTCAGGCTCGGTCAGCGACCAGCAGCCGATCCATTCGCCCGACGCCAGCTTGGGAATGTAGCGCTGCTTCTGCTCGTCGATTGCCCGCCAGATAAATATGATTCGTGCACAGCGAAACGTGCGCCGCGACGCTCAGCGCGATGGAAGGATCCACGCGCGCCAGCTCTTCCATGATGATCGAATAGTCGACGTAGCTGTAGCCCGCGCCGCCCAGCTCTTCCGGGAAACACCGCGCCCAGCACGCCCAGCTCGCCCAGCTCGCGGAACACGTCGAGCGGGAAAGTGCTGCGATTCGTCCCACTCCATCACGTGCGGCCGAATCTCGGCTTCGGTGAACTCGCGGATCGTCTTGCGAAGCTGCTTCTGTTCCTGGGTGTATCCGAAATCCATGGTAGGCCGCTAAACGATCTCTTCCTTGCTGCGGATCCCAGCGCACCGTGCGGCCCAGGCGATAGCTGTCCACCGCCATGCGGCAGGCGATCGACACGCGGTAGCCGAGCTCGAACGGACAGTTCGGCTCCTTGCCGCTGCGGATGCAATCGAAGAAATTCTGCATGTGCGCGTGCGGAACGTGTGCGTCGCGCGCCCCATCATCTCCGATCCCGTCGGGCCGATTCATTTTCTGCGGCAGCGTAGCGCACCTGGTTGGCGCGCGAGATGGTGCCGTTGTCGCCCAGCACGTCCTCGCGTGACGCCCAGCTGGTTGTTGCCGAAGCCGGACACCCAACTGATCAGCATCTCTTCGGGCTGCTCCAGCGTGACGCTCATGGTGTCGGGCACTTCGCGGCCGTCTTTCCACAGATAGATGCCGCCGGTCATGGTCGCCGCTTTGGGGATCTGCAGATTCAGCGCCTTGTACCAGAAGCTCACCTGCTGGCACATGTTTTCGTACACGTTGCCGCCCGAATAATCCCAGAAATAGCGCCAGTGCATGTAGCGATTCGCATCGAACTCGCGCGCCGGCGCATCGCCCAGAAACGACTTCCACAGGACGTTTTCCGGATTCACATCCGGCGTGAGCGCGCCGTACGCGACCACTGCGGCTTGCCGTGCGGCGTGTTGCGGATACATCTGCATGTCGATCGCGGTGATCTTGCCCATGCGTTCCGGATCGGCGCAGGAACTGCTGCACGTCGGTCATGTGTCCGAAGGAACAGGCCTGATGGCCGATCTGCACCACGTGCTTGCCGCCGTCCTTCTTGAACGACGCGCGCATCTGCTTGGCGTGATCCACCGTGAACGCCATCGTCTTCTCCTGGTAGACGTGCTTGCCGGCATCGAGCGCGGCGCAGAAATGCTCGGCGTGCAGATGCTGCGGCGTCGCGATCGACGATCGCGTCGATGGATTTGATCGTCCAGCATGCGCCGATGATCCAGATACGTGGCAGCGCCCGGGACCAGAGATCTTCGCGCGGTCCAGTTGCTTGGTGTAGATGTCGCAGAACGCGACCGCTTCGGTGTTCGGGGCAAACCTTGAGCTGATTCAGCAAATCCAGTCGCGCGATCGCCGAAGCCGATGAAGCCGACGCGGACGCGATCGTTCGCGCCCAGCACTCGCCGGGCGCGACTGCCAGCGTGCCCGAGTCCGGACGCAACTTTGCCGAGAAAATTGCGGCGAGAATCCATATATAGGAGTGTATCGTGGTGCACCCATCGACGTGGCGCGGGCCGCCCGGCCTGCAGAGCCGAGAGCTGTGGGGCCGCCACTCGTGGCGGCGAGCGGCCTTTTTAGGCCGCTCAAATTGGACGCGCTAAAGCGCGTCCGCCGGCACGAGTGCCGGCCCCACAACTCTCGGCTCTGCAGGCGTGGCGGCCCGCGCCACTTTAGTAAAGTGCACTCGATCGCTCCGCGCGCGGATCGCGCCCCACGGCGTTGAGGAAATCCCGTACGCCCGCCTTCATGAATCCCAGTTCGCTGGTCAACTGAAAGAACTGGAAACCTTGCGATAGCCACTCGGCGACCTGTGCGGTATGGGTGGCGGGGCGGCCCAGCGGAATTTTGTTGCGGCGCGCAGCGGTCGCGATTTTCTCGATCGCCGCGTGCATCTTGGGATCGTCCTGGTGGCCGCGCAATCCCAGCGAAAACGATAGATCGGTGGTGCCGATGAACAGAGCGTCCAGGCCGGGCGTCTCCGCGATCTCGTCGATCTTGTCTACCGCGCTCGCTTCTTCCACGATCGCGATCACGAACACGTTGAGGTCGGCGGAATCGTGATAATTGCCTTCTTCCAGCCAGGAGAATTTCGCCAACCCTGGACCGCTGCCGCGCTTGCCGACGGGCGGATAGCGGCACGAGTCGACCGCCTGTTGCGCGAGTTCTGGAGTGCTGGTGAACGGAAACATCACACCGTGGACGCCGGCGTCGAGCACACGTTTGGCGGTCCACAATTCGTTGATGGGGACGCGCGCGAAGATCGCGGCAGGCGCGTTGCGCGTAGCCAGCACCATGGTTCGCAGTGTTTCAAGTGTGATGGGCGAGTGCTCCATCTCAACCCACAGAAAATCGAAGCCGAGGTGGGCGGCCTGCGCGGCGATTTCGGCGCTCGGTACGGAAATGGTGATGGCGAAGACAGGTTCGCCCGCAGCGAGTCGGCGGCGAACGGGATGGACAATGTCGGACATGATTCAAGAATGCCACGCGCAGGTACACTGACGGTATGATTCGCGTTGTGATCGCTCTTGTTCTCGTCGGATCGCTATCGGTAATCGCTCAGGCGCCCGCTTCCGGATC
Source organism: Terriglobia bacterium (assembly GCA_963732025.1). Lineage (GTDB taxonomy): Bacteria > Acidobacteriota > Terriglobia > Bryobacterales > Bryobacteraceae > Palsa-187. The sequence goes on along the minus strand of CAVSXU010000008.1, from coordinate 1,727,165 downwards.
GTCAAAGTCGATGGGGCAGCCCGCGCTTCCATACGTTGATTCGGGCGCTTGCCCATTTGAAAAGTGTCTGTATGGCCGATGGAGTGCGCGCGAGACGATCACCGTCTACGACACATGGAAGCCAGAGCGTCGTGAAATCGCGAAGCTTTCGGTCGGAGAGAAAGTCACCGGAATCACGGGCGTCCTGATCACGGATACACCAGGCATCGTGCGCATGGATCGCGATTTGGGCGATCTGAAACGCGGCGATCGCATCCTGACGTACGCGAATCGCGGCGAAGGCTACTCCGCCGTATGGTTCAAGGGACAGTTCCATCACGACTTCGATCTGACGTTCGCGAAGTTGCCCGATGGCACGGGATGCGGAGGCGAGCATTGCGCCGCGACCGTTCTCGATGCCGGCAAGAAGCGGTGGTGGGCTCAGGTGAAATTGCAATCAGGAGCCACCGGCTGGGTGGATATGGACCACGGCCTTCTTGGCGGCTTCGACTTACCCTAGCGACTATTCGAGCTGTTTGTGGAAGCGCGAGATGCTGAGCCCCAGAATCGTCACGCCGAAAACCGCCAGCGCCACCATCTGCGGCCACAGCGCCTGAAATCCCGCGCCTTGCAGGAACACGCCGCGCACGATTTCCATGAAGTAGCGCACCGGATTCAAATACGTGAGCCACTGCACGCATCTGCGGCATGTTGCGGATCGGGAAACGTGAAGCCGCTCAGCATGAAGAACGGCTGAAAGAACAGAACGGTCGCCATCATGGCCTGCTGCTGCGTGCGCGAGACGGTGGAGATGAACAGGCCCGCGCCCAGCGTCGTCAGCAGGAACAGCAGCGCGACGCGAACAGCAGCAGCAGAAGCTTCCGCGAAACGGAACGTGGAAGATCAGCAGCGCCGCGCCCATCACCAGCATCATGTCCCAGAACCCGACCAGCACGAACGGCAGCGTCTTGCCGAGGATCAGTTCCAGCGGGCGGATGGGCGTCACCATCAACTGCTCCATGGTGCCGATTTCTTTTTCGCGCACGATCGCCATGGCGGTCAGCGACAGCGTCACCAGCGTGATGATGTTCACGATCACGCCGGGGATGAAATAATTCCGGCTCTGCAGATCGGGATTGAACCAGACGCGCGATCGCGAGACCACCTGCGGCACCGGCGCATGCAGATGGCGCCGCCGGACGTCATCGGTCCCGCCGACCAGCTTCGAGCGCGCTGCGCTTCGCTCAGCGGCTTCGCTGCGAATAGCGGGCGATGGTCTGGATGGCGTAACCGGAGACGAGCGACGCGGTGTTGGAATTGGTGCCGTCCAGCAGAACCTGCACGCTGGTGGTGCGGCCGCGCTCGACATCGCGCGCGAAGCCGGGCAGCACGCGAATCACGCCGTCCACCTGCCCGCGATCCAGCAGCGCTGCATCTGCCGCTCGCTGTCCGGCGTCGCCGCGATGATGAATCGCCCGGAGCCTTGAAATTCGCGACAGCAGCTCGCGGCTCTGCGGCGTGCGGTCCTGATCCATCCAGGCGATCTTGGCGGTATCGACGTCCAGGTTCACGGCGTAGCCGAAAATCAGCAACTGGATCAGCGGCGGCAGGAACAGCATGCCGCGCATGCGCGGATCGCGCAGGGCCTGGATGAATTCTTTGCGAATAATGCAGCGCAGACGTTGTCTCATAGACTCAAGCCACCTTCTGCCGCAGTTTGCGCGTCGCGAAATAGAACACCACGGCGCCGTAGACCACCAGCAGCAGAAAATCGAACCACAGCATCTCGCAGGCCGATGCCTTTCAGGAACACGCCCTTCGAGATGTTGATGAAATAGCGCGCCGGCACGAACAGCGCGATCGCTTGAATGACGCGCGGCATGTTGCCGATCGAATAAATGAATCCGGAAAGCAGAAACGCCGGCAGGAACGACGTCAGCGTCCCCATCTGGTAGGCCATCAGCTGCGTGCGGTTCGTCGCCGAAATCATGATGCCGAGCCCAGCGCGCCGAACAGAAACACGCAGCTCGAAACCAGCAGCAACAGCGATGCTGCCCTTGATCGGCACGTCGAACAAATAGACGCCGACCAACAGGCAGATCACCATGTCGACGATGCCCAGCAGAAATACGCCGACAGTTTGCCCAGCGCCATCTCGGCGGGCCGGACGGGCGTCGAGAGCAAGCTGCTCCATGGTGCCGTTCTCCCATTCGCGCGCGATGGTGAGCGAGCTGAGATTCGCCGCGATGATCATCAGGATCACGGCGATCAGTCCCGGCACGATGAAGTTGCCGCGACACCAGATCGGGGTTGTACCAGACGCGCACTCGCGCGCTCGACGCCGCCGGCGGATCACGCTCCCGCGCGCTGGCTCTGCGCATCGTTGCGACGCTGCGCGAATAGGTCTGCGACCAGGCCTTCGGCGTAGCCCTGCGCGATCGCCGCGGTGTTCGAATCGCTGCCGTCGATCAGCAGCTGGACCTGCGCCGGCTCTTGCCGGCGCGCAGATTCTTCGCGAATAATCGTCGCGGGATCACGACGCCGATCAGAGCATCGCGCGCTGGTCCATGGCTTGCTCGATGGGACGGTAGCCGTGCACCTGCTCGACGATCGTGGAAATAGCGCGAGCCGCGAAATTCGCTGAATCAGATCGCGGCTTTGCGGCGACTGGTCCATGATCGTAGACGATAGGTCGGGATGTGATCGACGTCCAGGCTCAGCGCGTAGCCGAACATCAGCAGCATGATGAGCGGCTGCAGCGATCGCGGCGGCCAGGCTGCGCGGATCGCGAATGATGTGCAGCACTTCCTTGCGGGCGATGGCGCGCAGGCGGCGGAAATTCATGCGGCCGCCTTTTCTTCCTTCTCGATCAGGCTGACGAACACGTCTTCCATCGACGGCGTGATGGGCTCCAGCGTCTTGATGTGTGATGCCCGGCTCGCTCCAGCGCGCTGCGGATCTCGGCGATGGCCGCGTCCGCGTCATCGACTTTCATGTGCAGCCCGCCGCCGAACACCGCGACGTCCAGAATGTCCGTTGTCGACCTTCCAGCGCGGTCATGCTGCCCAGCAGATCCGACGTCTCCAGATTCAACAGATGGCCCTCGCCGAGCGATCGTCTTCAACTCCGCGGGCGAGCCGAGCGCGATCATGCGGCCGCCGTACATCAGCGCGATGCGATGGCAGTATTCGGCCTCGTCCATGTAATGCGTGGTGACGAAAATCGTGTGGCCGGCGGCGGAGAGCTGATAGATCAGCTCCCAGAAACTGCGGCGCGCGATGGGATCGACGCCGCTGGTCGGCTCGTCCAGAAACAGGATCGGCGGCTCGTGCAGGATCGCGCAGCCCAGCGCCAGGCGCTGCTTCCAGCCGCCGGCAGCAGCCGCGTCATGGTGTCGCGCTTGTCTTCCAGGCCCGCCATTTTCAGAACGTAATCGCGGCGCGCGGGCAGCTTTTCGGGCGAGACGCCGTAGACGCCGCCGAAGAATTCGATGTTCTCCTCGACGGTCAGATCGTCGTAGAGCGAAAACTTCTGCGACATGTAGCCGATGTTGCTGCTTGATCTCTTCCGGCTGCGTCGCTGACGTCGAAGCCGCCCACCGTCGCGCTGCCCGAAGTGGGCGCCAGCAGCCCGCACAGAATGCGGATGGTGGTCGATTTGCCCGCGCCGTTGGGCCCCAGGAATCCGAAAATCTCGCCGGGCTGCGACATCGAGATCGAGACGTTGTCGACGGCGACGAAATCGCCGAAGCGCTTGACCAGTTTCTCGATGTGGACGGCGGCGCTGCCGCGTCTTCGCAGTAGACCGTCGCCTTAGGCAGCATGCGCCAACTCCTGCCTGCTGCACCAGCGCGATAAAAACATCTTCCAGCGACGGCTCGAATCCGCTGATACTCGAACGGCGTGATCGGCACGCAGCTTCTCCGGCGACGTCACCTTCGGATCGAGAAACAAATGCAGATCGCGCGCCCGTCGGCTGCACCGTCAGCACGCCGGGCTGCTTCTCCAGCGCATCGACGGTCTTGCGCGATGGCTCCGCGATTTGATCAGATAGACCTGCTCCTCCAGACCCGTCTTCAACGCCGTCGGGCGTATCGCAGCGAATCAGTCGGCCGTGATGCATGAAGCCGACGCGATTGGCGCGCTCGGCTTCGTCCAGATACGCGGTGGTGACGAACACCGTCAAGCCCGTCGCGCACCAGTTGATACAGAATCGCCCAGAAATCGCGGCGCGAAACCGGATCGACGCCGTTGGTCGGCTCGTCCAGAAACAGCACGCGCGGCTTGTGCAGCAGCGTGCACATCAGCGCCAGCTTCTGCTTCATGCCGCCGGAAAGCTTGCCGGCGGGGCGCTTCTGGAACGGCTCCATGCGCGTCATGCGCAGCAGGCGCGCGCTCAGCTCCTCGCGCTCCTGACCCGACGATGCCGAACAGATCGGCGTAGAACGCCATGTTCTCGGCCACGGTCAGATCGCTGTACAGGCCGAAGCGCTGCGCCATGTAGCCGATCTGATCTTTCACTGCGTCCAGTTCCTTGCGAGACATCGTGACCGGCGACGATCGCCTTGCCCTTCGGTGGGATCCATCAGGCCGCACAGCAGCCGCATGGTGGTGGTCTTGCCCGCGCCGTCGGGACCCACCAGCGCGAAGATTTCGCCTTCGGCGACTTCCAGATTCAGATGATCCACCGCGGTCAGCGCGCCGAATTTGCGCGTCAGGTTGTCGGCATGGATGACATGGCGTTATGATCTACGAAGCGTCAGCAATGATTCGTGGCCGTCAGGGACGGTGCGATGCTCGCTCATAGAATGATCTCGGCGTCCACCGGCATGTTGTTCTTCAGCTCGTGAGCTCGAGTTGTCGACTTCGATCTTGATGCGGTACACCAGCTTCACGCGCTCTTCTTTGGTCTGAATCTGCTTGGGCGTGAACTCGGCGTCGGACGAAATGAAGGTGATCGTGACCCGTGTAGATCTTGCCCGGAAACGAATCCGTGTCAGCTTCACCTTCTGGCCGAGCTTCACGCGGCCCAGGTCGGTTTCGTTGACGTAGGCGCGCAGCCAGGGATGATCCAGATCGCCGATGGTCACCACGGTGGTTCCCGCCGCGATCACTTCGCCGGCTTCGGCGGACTTCACCAGCACCACGCCGTCGATCGGCGCATACACTGCCGTGTCGTCGAACTGCGATTGCGAGATGCCCTCCTGCGCGCGGGAGCGTTCGATCTCGGCCTTGCGTGCGCCGAGTTCCTCCTCCTTGCGCTGCAGCTCCAGGCGATTCGCTTCCGCGGTTTTGACCGCGGCCTGCGCACGCGCCACCTCGGCGCGCGCCCCCGCGATCTCCTCCTTGCGCGGGCCTTCCTTCACCAGCGAATAGCGTTCTTCGGCCTGATGCAGCATCGCGGTCGCGCTGTCGAACTTCATGCGGGCCTGATCGTACTGCTGCCTCGAAATGTCTTCGTTCTTGAACAGCGTCTGCAGCGCGATCCCAATCCGATTTCGCGTAATCGAGCTGCGCCTTCGCGTCGGTCACCGCCGCGTCGGCCTGCTGAATTTCCTGCGTGCGGCTGCCGTGCAGCAGCGCGTCGAGCTTCGCCTGCGCCTCGCCTCACTCCGCGCGCTTGGCCGCGACGTCGCTTTCGATGGTCGCCTTCTGAAACGCGATCGAGGTTTCCAGCTGCTGGTAGTTCGATTGCGCGCTCGAAACGATCGCCTTGTCGCGAAGCTGCTGTTGTTGGAGCTGCGCCGGGATCCAGGCGCGCGATCAGCTGGCCCTTCTTCACCCGATCGCCTTCGTTCACCGTGCGCTCGATCAGGCGGCCCGGCGATCTTGAAGGAGATGTCGACCTGCGTCAGCTCCAGATTTCCGGAGACCAGAATGCGGTTGCTCGGCGTCGGCGTGCGCGGTGTCCACCACCAATAGCCACCGCCGCCGATAACGGCCAGAAGCAAAATGATACGAATGACTTTTTTCATTGATTCACGTACTCCTGGATTCTCCCCGTGGCCGTGGCCAGATCGAGGCGAGCCACGTTGTAGTCGTACAGCGCGCCGATCTGGTTGTCGCGCGCGCGATCCAGCCGCGTCTGCGCGTCGGTGACTTCGATCGAATTGGTCACGCCGGCCTGATAGCGGCGCCGCGCCTGCGCCAGTTCATTCTCGGAAAGCTCGACGCCTTCGCGCGCGGTCTTCACTTCGGTCTCCGCCGACCGCACGCTGTCGAATGCCAGCCGCACATCCAGCTCCACCTGCTGATCCAGATCGCGCGTGCGGGTTTGTTCCTGGCGATATTGCGAGTTGGCCTCTTCGGCGCGAGCCTCGCGACGTCCGCCGTTGAACACCGGAACGCGAACGGTGACGCCGTAGGTATAAGTGGCGAGCGCGTTCCCGGGAGCTGGTCCCGATGCCGCCGTAATCGGCTGCGGCGCCGACGCGAGGGAAGGCGTTCGCCGCGCGTCGCGGTGTAATTCATGTGCGCGTATTGTTCGCGATTTTGCTGCGCCTTGAGTTCCGCGCGAAGTTTGCGCGCAGCCACCAGCGCTTCGTCCAGCGTGCCGATATCGACGGGCGTGTACTCGAGCTTGTCGGTAAGTTGGATCGTCGATTCCAGCTTCAAGCCCATGGCGCGCATGAGATTGAGTCCGGCGCGGCGGCGATCGTTCTCCGCGACCACCAGGCGTTGGCGATCGTTCGCGAGCTGCACTTCGGCGCGCACGATTTCGATTCCGGTGCCGGTTCCCGCGTCTTTCTGCGTTTGCGCCAGCTTCAGCAGAGCCTTCGAAAGATCGACATTGGCTTGCGCGGTTTCGAGCGCGGCCGCGGCGCGAAGGGCGGTGAGATACGCGCGCGCGACCTGATCGGCGACCTGATTCCTTGGTCGCGTCGAAATCGAGCTTGATCGCTTCGGCGTTGACTTTCGACGCTCTGATAGCGCTTGATGGCCGCGAAGTCGTAAATCGTTTGTGAAGCAGTCGCGCGCGCGTCGAAAATCTGAAAAGGCCCGACGATATCGGGCAGCGTGAATGCGAAACCGGGGATCATCGGAAACGCGAAGTCGAACCCGAACGCTTTCAGGTTGGTGGTCTGGCGGCGATCGCTGAGCGACGATTCGATATCCGGCAACAGCGCCGCGCGCGCTTCCTTAATCTGCGATTGAGCCAGCTTGATGGATTCTTCGGCCAGCGCGACTTTCGGACTGCCGTCGGCCGCGAGCGCGATTTTGATGGCTTGTTTCAAGCTCAGAGGCAGAACGTTTTCCGCTGCAGGTTCCGCAAAAGCAAGCGCGGTGGCGCAGATGAGAGTGAGAGGGATCATGCGGCACCTCCTTGGAGATCGAGTTGAAGGCTCGGCGGCGCGAAATCCGGCGGCGACAAATCGAACCAGGCGATCGGCCACATCTTTGCGATCGGTGGGATCGCAAACGCCGTTCGTCATTTCGCCGACGATGTGCGACCAGGAAAGCACGTGCGACATGGACCCCGCCATGAATAGGAATCGCCAGGTACGCTCGGCGGGAGACAGGATGGCAAAGCAGTGTCGAAGGCCGCCAGGAATCGTTCGCCGACCGACGACAAGATGTTTCTTAAAGATGCGGAAGAGGAATGCATCAGGGCTGGCGAAGAGCACGGCCCATCATCGGAACATGCGGCAGAATCATCGCGCCCAGCAGCGGCGCGACGAAAGCCTCAATAATCTGCTCAATCGACGGATTTGGACCCGCCGCATCCAGCATTTCGAGGCGGCGAGTGTTGACCGGGCCGATGCGGCGGGCAATTACAGCGTCGATCAAGGCGTCTTTCGTTTGGAAATGGTAGTTGGCGGCAGCGAGGTTGACGTCGGCTCCAGTGGTGATGTCGCGCAGGGAGGTCGCGTCGAAACCCTTGTCAGCAAAGAGCTTTTCAGCCGCGTCGAGGATTTTGGTCTTGGTATCGACCACGGTTTCAGTCATACGTATGTTTGAATCATACGATTGAATCATAGCGTTGTCAATGGTTCGATCGATTGGCGGCATCATCTTAAACGGCAGAATAGAGCGAACTTCGATGGGCTGGCATCAAATGATCGGCGAATGCCGGGATAGCTTGGACGAATAACCGTGATCGAGCGGGCGAAGTCAGTGGAACCTTCGGTGTTGAACCGCTTCCTACGGTCGCGGCTCGTGTCAGCATTCGTGAAAAACGAGCCGCGACCGAAGGAAGCGGTCCAACATTCGGGAATGAGATCATCGAGAGCATGAAACGCGCTGCAGTTGACGCTCGTTCTTTTGTCGATGCCGTTCGCGGCATTGGCAGCCGATGTTCCGCAAGGCACGCACGTGCTGTTGCGGATGATGAACTCGATCAACACGCGCACGGCTGCCGAAGGCGATCAGGTGTATCTGCAAACCTCGGTGCCGATCGCGGCGGACGGACGGATTCTGGTGCCCGCCGGATCCTACGTGCAAGGCGTGATCACACACGCAAAGCGCAGCGGAATGGTGTCGGGCCGCGCCGAACTTGGGATTCGGCTGGATACGCTCACCCTACCGGGCGGCAAGGCGCTGAAGATCGCGCCGAAGCTGGAATCGGTGGATGATGCAAACGGCACCGGCCAGAAGATGGAGAAAGACGAAGGCATCGTCAAACAGGCGCCCGGTCACGGAAAAGATGCGGCTCAAATCGCGATCTGGGCGGGCAGCGGAGCCGCGATTGGCGGCATTGCGGATCATAGCTGGAGCGGCGCGGGAATCGGCGCGGGCGTGGGCGCGGCGGTGGGGCTTGCGCATGGTGCTGCTGACGCGCGGCAAGGAAGTGCAATTGCGGCAAGGCTCGACGCTGGATGTGGTTTTCGATCGCGCGATCACGATTGAGTAGGCAACCGGAACGAAAATGGCAGGCGGTACCGCCTGCCCCACATGTCCCACAGTTTGCGAATGGCAGGCGCCAAGATCGCCTGCCCCACAGGCCACGGATTACAATCGAGAGTTGAGTTCCCCATTAGAGCAAGCAGGCTGCTGGTTTCTGCGTTCCGGCATTCAGGAACCGAGCGGCGGCGTCGCGCGATACTTTCATTCGGACACGAATCGCAACGCGGCGGTGTCGACCGAAATTACGGGCTACGCGGTCAGCGCGCTGGTTTACTTGCATTCGCGAACCGGTGACTCGGCGTTTCTGGATGCAGCGCAGCGGGCCGCGCGCTATCTGACGAATGACGCGTGGGATGCAGCGAGCCACACGTTTCCATTTGAGCCGGGATCGCCTCACGCGTATTTTTTCGATGTCGGGATCATTGCGCGCGGATTGATGGCGGCGTGGCGCGCAACGGGCGACGAGGCATTTCTAGATCGGGCCAACGACGCGGCGCTTTCGCTGGCGTTCGATTTCCTGGGCGACGGCGTATTTCATCCGGTCATCGCGCTGCCCGAGAAGCAGCCGCTGGAATATGAGCCGCGATGGTCGCGGCAGCCGGGTTGTTATCAGTTGAAGTCGGCGCTGGCGTGGCTGGAAGCCGGACGAGTCCGGAGCGCAGTTGTTCGACGCCAGCGCTCGCGTATTCGCTGGCGACCCACGAATCGTTTCTTGCCGGAAGATTGGCCGCGCGAAAAAATGATGGATCGGCTGCACGCCTACTGTTATTTTCTGGAGGCGCTGCTGTTCGGATGCGAGCGGGCCGACGTCGCCAAGGCGCTGGCGTGGGGAATCGATCGAGTTGCGGCACTGCTCCGCGAAATCGCCCCGGACTTCGAACGATCCGACGTGTGCGCGCAACTGCTACGGGTTCGCCTGGTCGCCCATCATCATGGTGCAATGGCGCTGGATGAGAGTGCTGCTTGTGAAGAAGCGGCTCGCGCGGCGGCGCTATCAGGCTGCGTCGGATAATCCGAACTGGCCGGCGGATACTGGTTCGGACGAAAGCGCGGCGAGATGTTGCCATTCCTGAATCCGGTATCGACGGCGTTTTGCATGCAGGCGCTGGATTTGTGGGAGCAGCATCAGCGCGCGCACGTGGCACTTCGATCTGCGGCAACTGATTTGAACCAATCAAATTAAGGTCCTGTTCGCTTCCGGCTCGCCGTACTGCGATCGCGCTGATCCTCGAACGGATCCAGCCGATCATGCCGGAACTGCCGCTGGTGGTCGTGTCCGAATTCGCGCCGCCGACGGCTGATGAAAACGCTAGCGTGGAGTGGATTCCGTATCACGTGAAGCGCAGTTGGCGCGAGAATCGCGAACTGGTGCGGGCGAAGCTGGGCGCGCGGCGGATTCGCATCGCGGCCGTGATTCTGGAGCCGCGCACTCCTCACTGGCCGATGCGATGGGCCGGATTCGCATGGCGCCGCTGTATTTCCTGGCGTTCAACGAAACCGGCGAGCATTTCATGCTGCGGCCGCGCAGCATTCCTTCCATGCTCGGTCACGCCGCGTGGCGGACGAAAAACTTCTTTCGATCGCAATTCAAAACCGGCGGCTGGATGCGCAAACAGATCGAGCGTGTGCGGCATCCGGAGAAGATTCGCCAGCCGATTTACTATCGACTGGCGCTGCGGCGCGGGAGATCGGCGAAAGCGGCTGCAACCCGTGTTGCGAGATGCAGCGGAGCAGCGGCCCGCGGGGATTTCGGTTGTCATTCCGTCGCGCAATGGACTCGAATTGTTGGAACGTGCCTGCCTCGGATTGCCGAGGCGACGGAGATCATCGTGGTCGACAACGGATCGGACGATGGCACGGTGGAATGGTTGCGCACCACGTACCCGGCCGTTGTGATCGAGCACAGTGCCGAGCCGCTTTCGTTCGCACGCGCGATCAATCGCGGCATCGCCCGAGCCCGCTATTCGCATGTGTGCGTGTTGAACAACGACATGCTGGTGGAGCCGGGATTCCTGCGCGAACTGCGGCTCGCATTCGATCGCGTGCCTGATTTGTTCGGCGCCACCGCGCAGATCTTCTTTCCCGAAGGCCAGCGGCGCGAGGAGACCGGCAAGACGGTGATGCCGTCGAATCGCGGGATCACCGATTTCCCGGTGCGCTGCGACGGAACCGCTGGATGGCGAAGATCTGAGCTACGTTCTCTACGGCAGCGGCGGCTGCACGCTGTACGATGCGCGCAAGCTGGAAATGCTCGGCGGATTCGATGAAGTTTACGAGCCGGCGTACGTGGAGGATCTGGATCTAGGCGTGCGGGCGTGGCAGCGCGGCTGGCCGAGCGTGTATTGCGCGAACGCGCGCGTGCTGCATCTGCATCGCACCACCACGTCGCGATATTTTTCGGAGCGCGATTTGAGCCGCGCGCTGGAATACAACTTTCTGCGATTTCTGGCGCGCGCGATTGGCGATCGGACGAGGTTCGAGCGGATGTGGCGCGAGAACATCGTGCGGTTGAATCTGTTGAAGGATGTGGATGCGCTGCGGTTCGCAAGTCAAGCAGGAAGCACGAGCTTCGTCGAAGGCGCGCCGACGCGAGTTTTTCGATCTGACGAATGGCGATGTCGCGGTGTTTCCCGGCACAGCCGCGACGGGCAAGCCGGTGGTGCTGGTCGCGAGCCCGTATCTTCCTTTTCCGCTGGCACATGGCGCGGCGGTGCGAATCTACAACCTGATGCGCCGTGCCGCTCGCGATTTCGATCTGGTTCTGGTCGCCTTCGTGGAAGAGCCGGCGCCTGTTCCGAAGGAGCTTCTAGACATTTGCGTCGAAGTCGTTACGGTGCAGCGGCACGGGACGCATGCGCTGCCATCGACGACCCGTCCCGATACCGTGGAGGAGTTCGATCTGCCGCCGTTCCACGCGGCGCTGCGGCAGACGATCGCGAAATGGCGGCCGGGGATCGTGCAGCTCGAGTTCACGCAGATGGCGGTGTACGCGGCGGACTGCGCGACTGGCGGATCAACCGAAAACGATTCTGGTGGAGCACGACATCACCTTCGATCTGTATGCGCAGATGCTGGCGCAGGGCGAAGATTGGGAAACGCGGCGTCAATACGATCGTTGGGTGAGCTTTGAACGGCGGCCTGGAAGCAAGTGGATCGCGTGGTGGTGATGTCGGAGAAGGATTCGCGCGACGTCGCCGCCGGATCCGTGGTGATCGCAAACGGCGTCGATCTGGAGCGCTTTCAGCCTTCGACAGAACAACCCGAGCCGAGGCGCTTGCTGTTCATCGGATCATTCGCGCATCGGCCCAACGTGCTCGCGATCGAGTTTTTCCTGCGCGATGTTTTTCCGAAGCTGACGGATGTGACGCTGCATCGTGATCGCGGGGCGTCGGCATGAGGCGTTCTGGGATTTGAAGCACCTCGGCGTTGAAGTGGAAGGCTTCGTTTCCGACGTGCGGCCCGCGTACCGGCGAGCGACGATCGTGATCGCGCCGCTGGTCGCATCGGCGGGCACGAACATCAAGATTATGGAAGCGATGGCGATGGGGAAAGCGATCGTGTCGACGGAGGCAGGGATTCACGGGCTGGAGTTGGAGCGCGGCAGGGACGCGGTCGTGACGGATTCGGCGGACGAGATGGCGGCTGAGATCAGCGCGGTTGCTGGACGATCCCGCCGCAAGGGCCGCGCTGCAAGAGCATGCTCGGACGACGGCGGAACGAGTGTACGGATGGGACGCAATCGCCAGGCAGCAAGCAGAGTTGTACCGGTCGTTGTTATGAAAAAGCGGGCGGCAAAGCCTGCCCCTCAATGAAGTATTAACGAGAGATACTATTGTCCGAGGTTTAGACGAAAGAGGTCGATACCTTGCGCTACGGACGTGTTCGGCCCCAGTTCTCGCAAGCCGACTCCATTGGTTCCCCAGCCGAACATACGAGCGTGATTCGTATAAAACTGGATTGGCAAAGGCACCGACCAACGGCGGATTCCTGTTTTGCTGTCGTGCAGCGTCAAGACCGGTTCCGAATACGTTACCAAATAACCAGGCGGGGGAACGCCGCCGAGAATCAGAGCTTGGTTGGAAGATGGCAGCGCTACGATCGGGCCTTGGTTGTCGTAGAGGGTAATGGTCTGGGCGGCCACTGGATCGATCAACGATCCCCATCCGCTGTAAACCAAGCCTCCCGCGTAAACCGAATCCCCATCCCCGCCAAGAAGACCCTGCACCTCGGCAACCGCATGCACACCAGTGGAATCCACTTGAAGAACGTGGAAGCCACCCTCCATATCGCCTCCGTAGAGGGTGCCGGGGGACGGCCCGCCAAACAAATACTCGGTTCCTACCAGCGTGAACCCTCGCAACTGCGCGTCATCGAAAACTGCAGTCCCAACATAGGGAGGGCTCAGCCCAAGCTGGATGAAGGAAACGGCAAGCGACCGGCTCTGCCCCGGGAGCGTCGTCATTGAAAATGCCGTTAGCGTCCCCGGCAAGCCAGGCTGGCCAAGCGGGATATCGAGATCGTCGGTCCAGGTATCCAGCGCGATTCGACGAACGCTCTTGCTTAGAGCGACGTATAGATATTTATGATCACCGGAAACGGTAAGTTGACCGGGCTCATCATTCAGCGAATACACCCGTTCGATTTGCCCCGTTTCGGGATTAACCGCAGCGATGGAGGCGCCCTGTGGCTGCTGGGTCGCGGCGACCGATACATAAACCAGATCGCGCAAATCATCATAGACGACATCGTGATTGAGAAGCGCGAGATACACGATCAGCGGAGCCTGCTGGCTGATTCGCGTTGTCTGCGAGGCGTCCCAAACGGTAATACTGCCCAATTGCGGCGATTCAAGATCGTCGCCGGAGAGGGTTACTTTCAACTGCGAGGAACTCACAAAGGTCGTGGTGCGCGGCTGATTGTTCCACTCCGCCACCATTCCGTTGACGAAGCCCGAACCGTAGATCGAAACGGTGGTCGCGTTGGAATCCGCGGCGATGTGGCTCGGCAAGACCGAAATCGGAAACAGGGAGGAATCGCCGGTGATGGGCTGATAGACGGGAGCCGGCTTGGGCGAATCCTTCACGGCAATCGTCACTCCCGACGGACTGCTGAAGGGCCCCGCGCTCCACGTCACCGGGACATGGTGACTATAGGCAATGCCTTGCGGGATCACCGCATTGATCTGAATCACACCGGCGACAAGCCCGGGCGCCTCAGCGGCGTACTGCGCCTGCGCGGGCACTCCCCCGATATTCACCGTAACCGGCAACTGCGGAGATGGTGCAGGGTAGGGAGAAATGCTTCCGTCGGACGGAAGAGGACTGACGATTCCCTCTCCGGTGCCGAAGAGCACGATCGTGTCCCCCGGGTTGGCTGGATTCGCTGAAGAATTCAGGCTGAGATCCTGATTCAATGCGGACGCCTGTCCCGAACCGGATGCGTTTGACGTGAACAGGGCGGGCACTGCCTGAACGATGGGAACCTGGGCGCTAAAGCTGCCGAACTTGGTCTGCACAGCGACCATCGTCGACGCCTTGCCGGCAACTTCATAGGGAACGATCGCGTCGATCTGTGTGGCACTCGTATAGATAAGCGGCGCACGCGTTCCATCGAATGTCACCGTCGCACTGCCGAGCGTGGTGGGATATTTACCGTCTTGTGGTTGGGCGAGGGCCGTATCTCCAAGGACGAAACCGGAAAGGGTCACCAACTCGCCGGGGGAAATTCCATTCGCCGCATAACTGCCGGCGTTCGCCACCGCCGCCGAGAAAAACGGCGTCGCAAGAGTGCTAAGGATCGCTCTCACCGACAGATCCTGCGTCACTGTGAATGTTCGGGGGTTATCGGTGGACCCATCCTCCCATCGCTGGAAAACCGCAGTGCCCGCGGCGGACTGCTCCGGCGACGGCCAGCCAATTTGGATCTGGCTATTGGGAGCGACGGGGAAGCCTGGTGTCGCGAAGAAGGGACTTCCCATGAGGATTCCGTTCAAGGTAAAGGGAGCCTGAAAATTAGAGGTCACCGAGACCAGCGAATAGTTTGGCTTCGCGGATGCAGTGGTGGCATTATTCCCCTGATTGACGTCGGAGGACGCGGTCGATATCGTTCCGCTCAACGCGATCGCAGAAGACGCGTTGAGATTGAACTGAATCGTCGCGCTGCCACCGGCCGGAATGTTCGGAATCATGGCGAGAGGAACTCTAAAGTCGGATGCGCAGGAACCGCCCGCGGCGGATATACTGCAGTTCACGATCGATCCACCTTGCAGCGTTCCGCTGAATGCGACGTTTTGTGCGGTCGACGGCCCATGATTCCGAACGGTGAACGTGACGGGAACAATATCGTTCGGAAGGTATGTTGGGACCGGAGCTGCCACGAGTTCGAGATCGCATGAGTCGGGATTGGGATCCATTTTCAGCAAGAACGCATTGGGCGCAAGACGCGTGACCAGTAGAGGGCTTGGAATCCGGACATCGGCAATCGAGCCGGTAATGTAGGCGGCTCCCGTTGAATCCGCTGTCATGGCCACCGGGCCTTGATCCCCGGTGAGGATATCGCCAGGAAGGCTCGATTGGTACAGCAACTGATTTCCGGCGGGACTCACCTTCGATACAACCAGCGTGTTCGATGACGAAGCCAATCCCGCCGTATAAATATTTCCGGCGGGATCGAGCGACAGCGCCAAAACGGACGAGCTCGGCAATAGGGTAGTGAACGCGCGTGCACTTCCCGCCGGATTCACTTTCATCACGAAAGCGTTCGTCGATGCCTGCAGGACCGAACCAACCGTGGTCCCGTTCAGCGCGGGAGACCCCTGGACCCCGGATGTCTGGCCGCCCACCAATGCGTTGCCAGCGCTGTCCACCGCCAAAGCTCCGATTGAATCGACATAACTTCCC
This sequence comes from Terriglobia bacterium, assembly GCA_963732025.1. Classification (GTDB taxonomy): domain Bacteria; phylum Acidobacteriota; class Terriglobia; order Bryobacterales; family Bryobacteraceae; genus Palsa-187. The sequence continues at coordinate 1,711,444 of CAVSXU010000008.1, read as the reverse complement.
GCGATGTAAGTGCTAAATATGGGTGCACTGCCGTCGGCTTTCAGGCGGATCAAGTATCCATGATTGTTTTGGATGTTGGCTGGATTCGGATTCAGAGAACCCGTAGTAGTAACCAACCCTCCCATAGCAGTCGTTCCCGCAATATACGCCGTTCCATCGGGGCCGATGGCGACGTCCGCTATTCCGCCAGGGTCTCCAGGGTAGTTACTCACGGTGGCCTGGTAAAGATACACCTGATTCTTTCCGGTCGGATCAAGCTTGGACACTCCAATTTTCGTGGTGCCGATTGCGGCGTACGCGGAGCCCGAACTATCGATTGCGAGCGCGACGGGCTCAACATAACTGAACCCCGAAAGCACTCGGGTGCTATACAGCAGGCGATCGCCGCCCGGCGCTAATTTGTAGACGCCAACAACTCCTCCAAGATCGATGGTGGTATTCAGAGTCGCCTGATCGTTGAAGATATTCGCGGCGATATAAACATTACCCGAGGAATCGACGCGCATGCCGAAAGGATGAGATGAGTTGAACCTAGCCGTCCCGAGATAGGTCGAGTAGAGCAAAGTTTTTCCGTCGGGCGCCAGTTTGCGAACAAATAGCTGATAAGCGCTGCCCGGGAATTGTATGGGGGGAGTCGACACAGCACCCGGTGTCGTCTGAAAATCAGTGGACTCCGTGAAGCCCGCAATGAAGATATTGCCGGCTCCGTCAAGCGCGACCTGGCAGCCGCGATCGTCGCCCTCACCGTTGATGACGTAGGAAAAATCAATAATCGGGTCGATGACCAGCGGAAGATCGTGCCGATAGCTCGCGACCTCGAGCGTAATTCGCCGGCCGCGAAGCCGGTAATGAGTCGGAATCACGCGGCGCGCCCCATTCGTGAATTGATAGGTGAGCGGCGATTTCCAACTGACGTGCAAGTCGCCGGAACGAAGCACAAGGTCGCCGTTTGACGTGATGTGCGCGACGACGCCTTGATCGAGCCGCAGGACGATGTCGCGTACATTTGCGTAAGGAGAAAGCTGCCAATCATGTTCGATGCGCCCATTCTCCGTATGAAACTTCCAGTCGATGCCAGTGTACGTGTCGCGGCACACAATGGCCGGGTACAGAGAAACGTGTGAGATCGGAGGACCGAATTGCAGATAGTTTGCTACGCCATTGGCGGGCGAGTCGGGTTCGCATGACAGCGGCAATTCCCGATCCAAGCGCAGAGAGATCGACTTACCGTAACCACGGAATGCCATTCCATTCTTCGTGATTGCGCTGGAAATTGCGCCATTCTTAGCTGCAAAAAGAACGTCGGAAAGGAATTGGCCGCGATTCGGCTCGAGCCCGCTTCCGTGCAGAAGAAGCGGAATAAAGACCGGCAAAAAAAAACATCTCTTGATTCGGTTCACCGAGACATTTTAGCGTACGGCCGCGGCAATTAGGCGCGTTGAGCTTCGAAAAAGGTGTTCCGAACGCGCGACTGATTCGAGCCGGGCCCGTCCTGGCACGTCAACACTTTTTGACCCGTTCCCGCCAGTGGAATATGCCGCCCGTCAGCAGAGATTGCCGAGCAGTTTATGTGAAGGGCACGCCCAAGCTGCAGATGCAAATTGGCCTCTTCACCCCGCGCGACCGTTAGCGAGTAAATCAACACGACACAGCGACGCTGATCGAACGCAATGCCGCTCCTTGCCGGAGCCAAGCTCGGCCCTACGAAATCCTCGTCGCGGAATCGATGCAATGTTTCGAGAGGCCAATAGCGGCTCTCATTTAACCGATTCTAACCAGCTGGTCCGGGTTCTGCATCAGCACTTCCTGGTGAAATGCATCGCATCCGATGCAGAGGTTCCGATACGTCTTGCCTGATGGAAGCGTGGCCACGGATTTCTCCAACATGCGCTCGACGGTCCATCCATGGGCGATGCCCATGCGCTCGGGGTGCCCCATCGAAATTGCCTCATACACCGGATTCCCGGTCAGCCGGTCGAGAATTTGGTGCAGCGGCTCGTCCAAAAGGCTGCCGATTGCCTTCTTCGTCTTGATGCAGCAAGGATAGACGTTCCCGTCTGGATCGACGGACACTTCCGAACCGGCAAGACGGTACTGCAGAAAATTCAATCCCCCCGACCACCGGTTGCAGAAGTTCTCCGCAAGATTCGCGGTGGACAACTCATTCTCGTGAGCGCGACCGCGCGGCCACAAAGCTCCAATCCACGATTCGGGCGTCGCGCCGAAAAACGAAAATGTGGGACCGGCAGGCGTCTCATCGGCTCGCAATGGTCCTGCACCCGAGTCCAACTTCATTCCATGAGATTCAAACTGGCGAGTCAGTTTCTCACGAAGTGCAGTGCGGGCTTCTTCCTTCTCCAGACCCTCATGATACGCGTCCAACCCGGAGACAGTAATCTTGTCGGTGTGCCGCGCCAGCAATTCGTCGATGATGCGATCGGTCACCAGGTCGCCCGTGGTTTGCACAATGATCTCGACTCCGCCCGCCGATCGATAGCGCTGATAGAGGAGTTCGAGGGCCGGATAGAGAACCGGCTCGCGGACGGCTTTGTGCAGAATCTCTCCACCGGCCAGGATGATCCGTCCACGCATCTCCGTGAATGTGGCGGGGTCCAGGAACGTCATCCGCTCGGGAAAATTTGCAATCACTTGCGGAAACGCATCCCGCGATTCGCTGACCACCCGCGCGAGATCCTCGCCGTAATATGGCTGGAACCGGTCCTCGTAGCAGTGAACGCAGCGCCGGTGGCACTGCCAGCACATCACGTAGTAGATCGACTCCATCGTGCTTTCCAGAATCGCAGTAAGGCTGGGTCGCTGTCTAGCTGCCGGCGCGGCGTCGCGGTCGCAGCCACCAGCCGGCAGCCAGGATCGCCGGGAGCGTGAGCATCAACAGGATCACGGAAGCCGCCGCAACCAGCGGTGTGATCGCGAATCGCAGGTTCGGCCAAATCACTCGCGGAAGCGTCTCGGTGTAGCGAGTAGCCAGGAACAGCGTCAGTGTGACCTCGTTAAGGGAGATCACCACGGCGAACAGCGTAGCAGCCAGCACAGCAGGCATTACCAGCGGCAGGGTTACGAATCGGAAGACCTGCCAAGGGCCGGCGCCGAGTCCACAGGCCGCTGCTTCCAGGTTCGGATCCACCTGCTTTAACGAAGCGCGAATCACCAGATAGGCGACTGGAACCGCCAGCACCGAATGCGCCAGCGCCAGGCTGATCTGGCTCCCCCATAATGGCGTCAGCCGTACCAGCGCGAGCATCCCGGCCGCCAGCGCCACGCTCGGAAGCACCAGCGGAAGCAGTAGTGCCCCTTCCACTGCGCCTTTCCATCGGAAGTGACTCCGGACGACGGCCATGGCGGTCGCGAGCGCGCTTATCACGGAGATGGCGGCGGTGAGCGCGGCCGTGGTCATGCTATTGAAAAGTGCCTGTACCCAGATGGGACCGTCGAAGACTTGCCGGTACCAGTCGAGCGTCCACTGGTCGCGTGGCAACTCCAGATAGCGCGAGGGCGTGAAGGAAACCAGGACCGAAAGGACGAGCGGAGTCAGCAGCAGCGCCAGCACCAGATAAGCAAGCCATTTCATACCAGCCGCCGTCGCACGGAGGTGAAGACATACCCGGCCAGTGCCAGGATTGCCATTAACGTTACATTCAGTGCCGCCGCGAGAGTCCAGTTCAAGTTTTCGTGAATCTGCCTCTCTATTTCCACGGCGACGGTAAACTGGGCCGGCTGCCCCAAGAGATACGGGCCAAGAAATGCACTGGAACTCCACAAGATGGTGAGAATAGCGGCGGCGGTAACACCGGGCATGCTCAGCGGAAAAGTCACTCGCAGGAATGCCGCAGCAGAGGATGCGCCGAGGCCGCGAGCTGCTTCGACCAGATGAAAAGGAACCGCCTCGAGAGCAGCCGCGATGGTGAGCGCGGCGTAAGGAACCAACAACAGGACCTCTCCGGCAACCACCGGCCAGAACCCATTGGCGCCGAAGATCATCTTCACCCCGTAGACGAAGACGAGAATATTCGTGAACTTCGGCAGAGCAATGAGCAGCACCAGGACGATCTTGCCTCGTAAAGTCGCGCGATAAACCGCGTAGCCCAGGACGTAGCCGAACAGCAGCGTCAGTACAGTTATGGCCAAAGCGAGGACCGCGGTGAAGCCGAACAGATGCCGGTAGAACGGCTCGGTAAGAATCTTGCCGAAGCTCTCCAGCGACCACGTTCCCGGCTGGTAGAACAATGTTTCGAATTGCTTCTCTCCGGCTACGTTGCCGCGCGAATACAGGCTGGTGCGAAGCACGATCAGCAGTGGAGCGAGCACGCCTGCCAGCCACAGCAATGCCGCCGGAATCAGAAGCAGCTTGGAATTTTTCATCCCTCAAGACCGAAAAACGATGCGATGAAGGCGCTAGCCGGATTGAGGCAGAGATCGAGCGCGCGTCCGGTCTGTACAATCCGCCCGGCGTCCATCACAGCGATGCGGTCCGCGATCGCCAGCGCTTCCTCCTGATCGTGAGTGACGAGAATGGTGGTGATCCCCAGACGCTGCTGCAGCGAGCGCAACTCGCCTCGCATGCGAAGACGCACGTTGCGGTCGAGATTGGCGAGCGGTTCGTCCAGCAAAAGAACAGCGGGCTCAATGACCAGAGCCCTGGCCAGCGCCACTCGCTGCTGTTGCCCGCCGGAAAGCTCCGTCGGCTTCCGATCCTCCACGCCTGGCAGTCCTACCAGTGCCAGCATGTCGGAAGCGCGGCTACGGCATTCCTGTTTGCCGACTCCGCGCATGCGCAGCCCGAATTCGATATTTGCTGCTACTGACATGTGAGGGAAAAGCGCGTAGTTCTGAAACACCATGCCGACGTTGCGCGCCTGTGGAGGCAGCGTGGTGACGTCCCTGCCGTTAATGCGAACAATTCCGGAATCAGGCTGCTCATATCCTCCGGCGATGCGAAGGAGCGTGGTTTTGCCGCACCCGGATGGCCCGAGCACGGCGAGCAACTCTCCGGCAGCCAGGCTGAGGGACGCGTCAGTGACAGCGCGAACGGAACCAAAGCTCTTGGATACTTCCAGAAACTCGATCATCGATCTTCTATACGAGCACTTCCTGGTTCCATCTCGAAGTCATATCGTCCCAGTGGCGCAAATAGGCATCGTAGGGATAGTAGTGCAGGGCCGCGAAATCGGCTTCGGTATGGGGATTCACTCGCGCCCATAAGGGATCCCTCCGCGCCTGGTCTGCCGCGACCTCGGGGATTGGACTCGGAAAACCCGCGGCTGCATATTCGCGCTGGAACTCCAGACTGGCGAACTGATTAATGAACTCGTGCGCCAAGGCGCTGTTTCGAGTGCCTCGCGGGACCAGCCAGATGGCCTGGAAGTGAGCGCGGTCCGCGGTGAGGAAGATATCGAGCGAACGCTGCTCGCGCAAAAGGCCGAAGGTATCGACGCTATGAATGTTGCCGACCTTCACGTTTCCCTGCAAAAGATTGAACGCCATGTCCGGTGACGTGGCCCACCAATTGGCCACCTTGTGGCGCTGCTGGTGAGCGTAAGCGAAATTGTCCTCGAAGTCGTCCTCAATGGCCTGCGCGGCGCGTCCCGGGTAACGAGCCGCCGCGAACGTATAGAGCGACATGTAGCTGGCGCGGTATAGGCCCGGTCTACGATCCAGAACCTCGTTCCATCCTTGCGGCTTCGTGGTTGCCACCGTGTTGTAAATGCCGGTATGGAGCGCGTCCGGCCAAGTGAGCCCCCAGCCATCTTCATAGACCCAGTTGTGCAGCGCGCGAGGATGAAATCGCTTCGCGTTCGGAATCTTGCTCCAGTCGAGCTTCTGAAAGTGGCCGCGCCGGATGACGGCGTACACCTCGAAAGGCGCCACGATCATCACATCGTAAGGAGGCTGATCCGGAGGAGCGATGAGCAATTTCGGAATCTCCTCGCCCCAACCGTTATCGAACAGAACGGTGGCGCCGGTAGCCTTTTCGAATAACGGCTTAAGAGCCCGCTCAAACGTTTGCCCCCACGGTCCGGCCCAGGTGAACACCGTCAGAGCAGGCTTTCGACGAGCCCGCGAGCATCCATAGCTCAGCGCGGATGTGAGGAAAGAGCGTCTTGTCCAACGATTCAAGGCCAGATGCTGGATGATACCGCGATTGAACCGGATGCTCGAAACAGGTACCTACCGGCGTTCCGCCAAGTCAGTGCCGGGGGTTCGGAGGAACGTCGGGAGACAACCATTTCATTCTGCTCGCCGGAATCGCGTTCCACCACTCATCGCGCACCGGCACGGATCGATCCGATAGTCGCACTGCTACACGTATCACGCCGGACGATGGATCGGACCGCCGCGTTGGCTTAACGAACGCGCCGCCGGAACGCCAGGAATGCCAGGGGACCGCACAGCAGCAGCCATGTGGCCGGTTCGGGAACAGCAGACGTCAGGCCATTCGGCCCGTAGATGAAGCTGTCCGCGGACCCGATCGTCGCACCGCCGACCTGTGTTCCCGGAGCGTTCGGCGTCCCCGTCAGCACCAGCGCCGAACTGAGCGTGACGGTTGAGTTGAAGTTCGCCGACGCGGAAAACGGAATGCCGTCCGAGCCGGAAATAAATTGCGCTTGCGCGTTGATCAACGGTTCGATGTCGACCGGCGCTCCGTAAGTGAACGGGATGTAGAACGTCACCGTCCCGTTCGATCTGAAGCTACCTGGTTGGGAGCTTTCGCTGGTCAGCGGCCCCGAGTTGACCGACGCGAAAATGCTCGGATCGCTACATCCCACGTCGTCGCACATGTCGAAACCAGCGCTGACGCCCTGCGGACCAGTGCCCGTCACGCTGATCGACCCGTGAATCGCATAGGAAAGCGCCAGCACGCCCGACCCGCTGCCGCCGGTGATAGTCAGCGTGTCGCTATAGTGCGCCTCCGTTTGCGCGATGAAGAAACCGGGGTCCGGCGTGGAAGGCACCCCGATGGTGACCGAGGAGCCCAAAACACCGTTGTTACTCGTGCCCGCACCGTTTGCCGAATATCCTAGCGCGGTGCAGACGTCGCAGGTCCAACTGAAGGTCAAATTTGAATTGGGAGCGGCAATCCCCGATCCCGTTGAAAACACTGTCCCGCTTGCATTCTCCACGAACGCCTGCACGGACGCAAAGTTGAAAGGAGCCGCTTGCATCGGAACCCAGGCGCCGAAAGCTGCCAATAGCGCGGCGAACGAAAGCCGTTGTAACACTGTTTCCCCATTTTCTCCGGGGACTTCCCCGGCGGACTCAAGTATTTCTACACTCAACCCCGATGAAACCGGAGTTTTGGATCCATGAGTACCAGGTAATGTTTCTACCCGGAGCGCCGAGAAGTAACAGATACCGTCCCACGCAATCAAATGTTGGTCGAGCTGGTTTTCTTTCAAATTATTCGAGCTCCGCTCTGGGGCGTCGTGGGACTGGTCTTGAGAAAGGCGCTTGCGGTCGGTGATCGCGGTGGCGCAGCCCGCTGATTAGGTTCGGCACGAAACTCAGCGACCCCCAGGTAAGCGCGAGAGAATCCCCTAAGCTTAACCTTGTGATAGTCGTACACTTCATGACACGAGTGAATCTGCTTTCCAGAATCCATGCGTTCTGTTGGCGGGCTGAGTGCGCTATCTCGCGTTCGATTTGTTCATCGGCGCCTGGGAAGTTCACAATGTCCGGCGTCTGGAAATCCGCACCTCGCCGTGATTCCGTGCCTGCTGTTGACGTTTGTGATCGGAGCCGCTGGGCTGCTGCTGTACTTGCTGATCCGCGTCACCTTGCAAAGGAGATCGATCCCGCATGACGTTTCGCGATTTGTTCAAGTGGAATCCCGCGCTCGCGGTCGCCGGCTGGATTCATGTCGCGTTTCTATGTGGGGCGTTGATCGCGCTGCCGCTTGACAACCGACTCATCCTGGGCATCAACCCGTGGGTTAAGCCGATTAAGTTCGATATCTCCAGCGTGCTGTTCCTGTGGACGATGGCATGGTATCTGGGGCAACTTCCGGCGGCGAAAAAGGTCCGAACCTTGGGGCTGGCGATAGCGATCAGTATTCTCGTCGAGAATGTTCTCATCACTATGCAGAGCGCGCGCGGCACCACGTCGCACTTCAATAATGACAGCGCTGCCGATGGGGCCGTGTTCGCAATGATGGGGCTGTTTATCGTCGTGAACACATTAGCCGTGGTGTGGACACTGGTGAGCTATTTTCGCGAAGCGCCGGCGCTTTCGCCCGCGATGCTCCTGGGCGCGAGGCTGGGCCTCATCCTATTTCTGGTGAGCAGCTCGGTAGGTGGTGTCATGATCGCGAACGGCGCGCATACGGTCGGAGGCCCGGATGGCGGCCCGGGGTTGCCGTTTCTGACTTGGAGCACGAAGTACGGAGATCTCCGGTGGGCGCATTTCATTGGGATGCATGCGCTGCAGGCTCTTCCATTGGCTGGATATTTTCTCGCCAAGAAGGCTTTGGTGACGAGCGTCTTCGTGGCCCTGCTTGCAATTGTTGCTATCAGTCTCGTAATCGCATTGAGGGGGCGGCCTCTGCTGGCGATCTAGCTTCCGCCGTTCGACGAAGCGATAATCCGGCCTAAAGCCTGCGCGCAGCGAGAAGGGAATCGTATTTTGAAAAGTAGTGGTGGACCTGGACGGGTTCGAACCGTCGACCTCTTCCATGCCATGGAAGCGCGCTCCCAACTGCGCCACAGGCCCCCTGTGCTCTGTTTGTCACTATAACACGCGGTCCTATTCTAGACTGGTTTTATGGACTCGGGATCAGGCGTGGGAAATTGTTTGCGAGTTCGTGAAATCCGAGAGCCTGCGCAAGCATATGCTGGCGGTGGAGACGTGCGTCGCCGCCTATGCGCGACAATCTCGGCGAGGATCGACGAGAAATGGGCGCGTCACCGCGCTGCTCCACGATTTCGATTGGGAGATTCACCCCGACGCTCCCGATCATCCCATGAAAGGCGAGCCGATTCTCGCCGAGCGCGGCGTCGACGAAGAGATCCGGCGGGCGATCCTGTCGCATGCCAATTACAGCGGCGTGCCGCGCGTATCGCCGCTCGAAAAGACGCTGTTCGCCTGCGATGAACTGGCCGGATTTCTGACCGCGTGCTCCTACGTGAAGCCCAGCCGCAGTATTCACGAAGTGGAAGTGAAGGGCGTGCGGAAAAAGCTGAAGGACAAAGCCTTTGCGCGCGCCGTGAATCGCGACGACATCCTCAACGGCGCCGCCGAGCTCGGCGTCGATCTGGATCGAGCACATCGATTTCTGCATTCGCGCCATGCAGGCGAGAGCCGATCAGTTGGGGTTGGCCGGCATTGCGGTGCCTAATGGAAACGCCGCAAGTTAGCGAGCGATTCGCCGACCTTACTTGACTTCTGCCATCATCGCATCCAGCGACCGAGCCGCGCTGGTCCAGCCGAATTCCGCCGCCAGCATCTTCGAAATATCGTCTTTCGCCTGTCCGCCCTTCACCATGCTAGTCACGCGATTCCGCATCGCATCGAAATTCTGCCGGTATTTCATCAGATCCGCTCGCTTTGACACCGGCCCGTGCCCGGGAATCACGATGTCGAAATCCCAACCCGAATTCAGAATCCCGTCGAGCGTCTTCGTCCATTCGACCAAGCTCCCTTTCGCCGAGTAATCGATGAGCGGAGAAATCGTCACCGGCGCGGTAGCGCTCGGATTCGCGACGGTGAACAGATCGCCCGTATGCAAAACATGCGAGGCCGGAAAGTACACGGCCGCATCGCCATTGGTGTGCCCGCGGCCGAAATAACGCGCGACGCACCTCCTTGCCGCCCAGGTTCACTTCGGTTTCGTCGCTATAACTGATGCGCGGGATCCCCGGCATCTTGCCCGCCACCATATTCGCGCGAGCGTTCTTCTGAATCAAAATCTCAGCCGATGCCGCGAGCATCTTCGCGTTGCCGCCAGTATGATCGCCATGCTGGTGCGTGTTCAAAACGTAGCGAATCGGCTTATCGGTGACCGATTTCAGCTTCGCCAGAATCTCGGCGTTATCCTGCTCGAATTTGTCGTCGATCAGAATCACGCCTTCGTCGGTGACGTAGGCCGCGACGTTGCCGCCGTTGCCGACGATCACGAACAAATCGTCTTTGATTTTTTCGATCGTCAGCGGCGGGCGCGGCTGCGGAGTCTGCGTGTAGGCCACCCAAATGCCGAGGCTCGCCACGACACCCGTGGCGACGCGAATCAAGAGCGTCTTGTTCATGAGACGCAATATAGCAGAGCAGATGTGGCGCACGCACTCATGCGTGCCGTGTCGACACTCATGTCGACACCCTATTGGGGTCGCCGAATATTCGCAGTTGACCAACCACTTGAGTAGCTTTCCGGCGTCGCAGGATGCCGATTCGGGGATACAGGGTGTCGACATGAGCGTCGACACTGCACGCAGGAAGAGTGCGTGCGCCACGTCGGCTAATGTTTCTTCGGCGACGTTCGCGACCCCGCCCCGAGCACCTTCAGGTTGGCGTTCGCCGCCGCCACGTGCGGGCCGTCCTTGATACGTCGCCAAGATATTCCCGGAACGTCTTCACAGCCTCCGCGTTGTGATCGCCCTTCATCAACGAAACCGCCTTATAATACAAGCGCCTCCTGCGTCTTTGGATTCTCCGGAAAACGCTCGATGCACAACGTCGAAAGCCTTCACCGCGTCGTCAAACTGGCTGCCATTGAAATAAATCATCCCGATCTTAAACTGAGCCTCGGGAGCTCTCGACGTGCCCGGATACCACTTCACGATATTCGCGTATTCGTCCAGCGCCAACTCCGGGTGACCGCCATTTTCATCGCGGCGCGCGCTGTCCCAGACGCTATCCGCCGACATCCCCGCCGGTGGACCTGCCGGGACTTGCTCGGTCACCGCCGGAGCCGCAGGAGCCGGGGCAGGGGCCGCCGCTGCCAGCATTCGAAGCGCGCTCGAAATATCGGCGAGCTTGCCGTCCAGCGCCAGGACCTTCGACCGCAAGTCCACCACCGTCGTGCTCACCGAGCGAAACTCATCCGCCATCTGATCGACCTTGCTGCCGAGCGTCGCTACCGGCGCCACCAGTTTGGTCTGCTGATCGTTCAACTTGGCGTCGACATCGCGCTGTAACGTGGTCAGGCCGGTAGCCCCGCGCATCGACGCGTCAATCGCCTGCTGCAGCATGCTCTGAATCGCAGCGAATTTCTCGTCCTGCGTTTTCTGCAGCTTGCGTCATGTGTTCCTGCAGCTGCGCCACGTCGCGCTGCAACGCGATGATTTCATTCTTCTGTCCGAAGAGAAAAGCCGGAATCGTCAACCCTAATAAAAGCAGCCGTTTCATGCAAAGTTCCTCCTCTCGAGCCGGTCTTCAGCAGAACTTATTTCGCCGGCGACAAATGCGCGCGGCGATTGCGCTGATAGCAGGCTTCGTTCTCATCCGTACACACCGGACGATCCTTGCCATAGCTGATGGTCGTCAGCCGATCCGCCGGCACGCCGAGCTGCACCAGAAATTCCTTGGCAGCCGTCGCGCGGCGATCGCCCAGCCCGAGATTGTATTCGGCCGATCCGCGTTCATCGCAATGCCCTTCGATCGCCACCGAGAAGTTGCGATCCGCCGCGAAAATGCGCTTCAACAATTCGGCGTTGCGCGTCATCGCTTGCCGGCCGTCGTCGCGAAGCTCGGACTTGTCGTAGTCGAACAGAGCGTCCTGCGCTTCGTTCTGCAGCATATCCGTGCCGCTCATCCCGCCTCTGCTCACTGGAGGAGGCGGAGGAGGAGCCGGCGGCGCGATCACTTCGACGGTTACCGATTTCGTGTCGGTTCCACCCGCGCTGCGCGCGGTCAAAGTGTAAGTAACGGTGTTGCTGGGGAAAACCTGACGAGTGCCGTTCGCCGTAACCGCGCCCATTCCCTGATCGAGCGTCATATCGGTAGCGTTCGCGATCGACCAGCGCAGCGTCGCCGATTGCCCGCGTTCGATGCTGCGCGGCTCTGCCGTGAAACTGCTGATGCGCGCCGCGCCCGCGCTGGGCGGAGGCGGAGGTGGCGCTTCTACTCGATTACTCGGCGGGGTTCGGCGGCGGCGTCGGCACCACCGTCTTCTTCTTACATCCGCCCGCGCTCACCAGCAACACCATCGTGAACACCGCTGCACTCAGTGTTCTCGGGTTGATTCTCATCTGGGGTTTCCCCTTCCTTCGTATCAGTTTACCTACTTTATTGCGGCTTTGACCATACAGGCTGAATGTTATTGCCCTGCGTAGTCAACTGTTGTACGTTCGTCCCGTCGGCAAGCATCGTGTAGAGCTGCGTAGCGCGCCCGCGTTTCGATGAAAACACGATGTGCGCTCCATCCGGCGCCCACACTGGATTCTCATTTCGTCCGCTGCCGAACGTGAGCTGCGCCTGAATCTTCTTCGTCACCACATCCATGATGAAAATGTTGTAGTTGCCCGGCTCGTAGCCCAGCGTCCAGGCGAACGCCACCAGTTGCCCGTTCGGACTCCACGACGGATTCGATACATAGCCCTGGCCGTTGGTCAGCATTTCCAGGTCGCCGCCGTCGATGTTCATGCGCCAAAGTTGTTCCGATCCGCCGCGTCCGGAGATGAACACCACTTCGTTGGGATTCCTCGGGTTGACTTTCGGCGATACTTCGATCGCACGCACATGCGAGATGCGGCGCATGCCGCCGCCGTTCGCATCGGCGATGCAAATCTGCACCCAGCCCTCCAGCGACGCCGCGAACATCAGCCGCTTTCCGTCCGGCGTGAACTCCGGCGTCTCCACCGCGGACGACACGGGATTGATGAACGGCAACCGGCGCTCGCATCTCCGCCGAATACACCATGATCTTCGGATTGCCCTGCGCATACGTGGTGAACGCGAACAGCTTCCCGTCGGCCGAAATTCCCGGCATCGTCGAGACCGACTTGTAGTGCGTGATCTCATGCTGGTTCGATCCGTCGTAGTCCATCGACCAGATTTCTTTCGACCCGGTGCGATCCGACACGAAAGAAGATCTTTGTGCCCGCCAGGCTCTTCGCGCCGAAGAATTGCAAAATGTCGGCGGCGAATTCGTTCGCCACCTTCTTCGCGCCTGCGTCATCCGTCGTTCCGAAATATATTTTGCCGATCAGCTGCGCGCTGTGCGGATCGGCCTGCCCCAGATTGTAGAGCCAGCCTCGCAACACCAGTTGCCCGTTCTGAACGGCCGTGTATCCGAACGCGAGATCGTTCGCGCCCACGGGCGGATTCGACCAATCGGTAAGCCACGGCCCATTGCTCTGCGTTCTCGCCGCAACGCCTGCGCGAGCGGGCGCGAGCACCGTCGGCGGCTTGAAATCCTGCGGCTGCTGCGGAACTTCCAGCGGATAGTAACTCTTCGCGACCGTCTTCAACACGCCCGACCCCGAGAGCTGATCCCACAGCGTCTTGTTGAACGTGTCCATGAAACGCTGCGCTTCGCCGGCTCCGCGAAAATCGGGCACGGCGATCTTTTGCTTATCGCCCTGGATGATATTGCCTCTCACGTCCGCCTGCTGAGCGGAAATCAGCAGCGCACCGGCCCCGAGGGCCGCGACAATCACGCTAAGTATCCAAACGATTCGTGTTCTCATGTGCGTCAACTCGAACCTAAACTTGTGGGCCGCCAGTCATCTGGGACCGCCAGTCATGGCGGCGAGCCGGCTTTCATGCCGGCTTCTCCGCGTCTCTCGTGTCCTGTCTCCGAAATTCGTGGAATAGAAAAAGGGGACAGACTGCTCTGTCCCCGCAGGTATGTTCCTCTTCCCTCGGGCCGATGCGGCCGTGGACAGAGTGGTCTGTCCCCTTTTTCTATTCCACGAATTTCGGAGACAGGACACGAGCCTCATCGCTTCAACTCGAAAGTGAATTCAACTTTCGCGTAGTCTTTATCGAACCCCTGATTCGGCGGGATCGGCGGAAACGGAGCCGAATCCAGAATCGCGCGCTTCACCGAAATATCCAGCGCCGAGAGATTGCTGCCTTGCAGAATCTGTACGTTGCGAATGCTGCCGTCGCGCATCAGCTCAAACGTCGCGATTACCGGGGGCGCGCTTTGTATCCGAGCGTCGATATCGCTGGTGCGCCAATGCGACGCGACAATATCCTGAATCTGCCCCGCGTAAGCCGCCAGCCGCACGCCCAGCGTCGTATGCGCCCCAGCGCCCACGCTACCCGCGCCGTTCTGCGCCTTATACATCGGATTCGAAACCTGCGGCGCCGTCCTGCTGGTGAGCTGATTCGTCGCCAGTTGATCGTACGGCCGGAACCGCTGATGCTGGCTCTCCTTTTCCGCCTTCTTAACCTTCTCCGGCTTCGCCTTCAGGCGGATCGCATCCGGCTTGACGATCTCTTCTTTCACTCGATCGATCGCCTTGCTCGGCGCCTGCGGCACTTCCGATTCGGTATCGCTCGCCAGCGGATTCTGTTCGCCATGATGCGGAATCGGAATCGTGTTGACGGCCTCCACCACTACTGCGCCGCCGCCCGCATCGGGCGCCCCGATCGGCTGGTAATGCCCGCGAAGCCACGCGCTCGCCACGATCGTGACCACAATCGCGAGGTGCAGCGTCAGAGCCGCGATAAACGATCCGCGCATGGGATCGCGTGGATAAAAGTCGCGGGGATAAAATGTGGCTGCGTCCGTCATCCCGTCGATTTCTACTTCCGATTCTCGAACTGCTTCGTCACCATCTTCACTTCATAGTGCGCTTCGCTGAGCTTCGAAACCACGTTCGCCAGCAATTCCCACTTGGCTTCTTTGTCGGCGCTCACGTAGACCGCGGTCGCGCCCTTGTACCGTTTGGCGATCTCAGCTCCCATGAGATTGATGTTGTTCACCGGCTTCTCACTCAGATACAACTTGCCGCTGCGCGACAGGCTGACCACCGGCAGATCTTGCACGTCATGCGTCACCTGCGTGACTTCCGGCACTTGAATATCCAGACCGAACTCCATCGCCTGCGCGGTCAGCATGAAAATGACCAGCAACACGAGCACCACATCGACCAGCGGCACCACGTTGATCTCAGACAGCGTCCCGCCGCCGGGCGACCTGCCAAATCGTCGCCCACGCCCGCCGCCCGATCCTCCAAAGGAGAACGCCATATCTTCAGTGCCCTACTGCCAGTATGCCTACTGCTCGGAATTCCGTTCGGTCAGGTTCACGAATTCGAGCGAAAAATCTTCCATCCGCGCGCCGATCTCTTTAATCCCGTGCCCGAAAATGTTGTATGCGATAGCGGCGGGGATCGCGGCCAACAGACCCATCGCCGTGGTATACAGCGCCACCGCGATGCCCGGTCCCACGGCGCGCATGCTAGTCGCGCCGCTCAATCCCAGTTGCTGGAACGCGTCGATAATCCCCCACACTGTGCCGAAAAGCCCGATGAACGGCGAGACCGTCGCTGTGGTCGCCAGCCAGTTCATGCTGCGCTCCAGCCGCGAAATCTCCTCGCTCATGCCGAGTTGCAGCGTCCGTTCCAGCGCCGGGATGTTGCTGATTTTTCCACGCACCGACATCTGGCGCGCTGCCTCGCTGTAGCCAAAATCGAAAACCGTGGCGAGCGGCGCCGTGCGGAATTGCTCGGTCGAAGCCGCGACCGCATCCAGCCGAGTGGCTTTTCGGAAGGCGCGCAGGAATCGCGCGTTGCCGTTCTTGGCACGCCGCAAGCTGGCGAATTTCGCGAAGATGATGGTCACGGAGTTGAGCGAAAACATGAGCAACACGCCCATGACTGTCAACGGGACAGCGCCGGAGCCTTTGACCAGCTCCCAGAAGTTCACGTCCAACAACAACCCGCACGGATGTCCCGTTAGCAACCGGATCACTCTCCTTCTTGCATTGTAAACGAATGTGGAGGATGAAACATAAGTAATAGAAAATGTTTTTGCTCCGTGGGGCGGGCGTTTCCGCCTGCCCCCGAGATGGCAACCCTCTCCCGATCCGTTCAAATAGCGTCTAAGAGGCGCGACAGCATGGAGCGCTCACGGCCGTTCTCAACCCACGCCCGCTATAATCATCTCGAATGCTGGTGGAACTGGGCGTCGAAAACTACGCCGTCATCGAAAGCATCCGCGTACGTTTTCATCGCGGATTGAATCTGCTTTCTGGCGAAACGGGCAGCGGAAAATCGATCGTAGTGGACGCCCTCGCGCTCCTGTTGGGCGGCCGCGCCTCGGCGGAAATGATTCGCGCCGGCGCGGAACAGGCCCGCATCACCGGGATCTTCGAACTCGCTCCCACGCCGCGACTCAACGCGATCCTCGAAACCGCCGGGATCGAGATCGAAGACCACGAACTCCTGATCGAGCGCGAAATCCTAGCCAACGGCAAGTCGCGAGCCTTCGTCGGAAATCGCCCCGCGACCGCCGCACTGCTTCGCGACCTTGCGCCACACCTCGGCGACATTCACGGCCAGCACGATCAGCAGCAGCTCTTTTCGTCGTCAGTGCAGCGCGAAATGCTGGACGCGTTCGCGAATTTGCACGACGTACTCGACGAAACCGCATCGCTCTTCGCGAAGTGGCGTGCGGCCACCGCGGAACTCGAGGATCTCGAACGCACCGCGCAGGAGAAGCTTCGTCTCGCCGACCTGTGGAGCTTCCAGCGCAGCGAAATCGAGGCCGTGGCGCCCGGAGCAGGCGAAGACGTTCAACTTGAGAACGAGCGTCGAGTGCTGCGCAACCTGGTTCGCATCGAAGAAACGGCCGGCGCGGCCTACGCGGCTCTTTACGATGCGCCGGAAAGCGCGACAGCGCAGCTCGGCTCGGTCGTAAAAAAACTGGAAGAGCTTTCGCGCATCGACGAAAGCATCGGCGAAGTGCTCGCGACATTGAAGCCAGCGTCGATCGCGCTCGACGAAGCCGCACATACGCTGCGGCACTACATCTCGAAGCTCGAAGCCGACCCCGCGCGTCTCGATCACGTAGAGGAGCGCATGGCGGCTCTCGAAAAGCTGAAACGCAAGTACGGAGCGACCGTCGAAGAGGTGCTCGCGTTTCTGGAAGAGACGCGCCGCCAGCTCGCCGCCGTAGAGAATTCGAGCGAGCGCCGCGATGCGTTGCGCAAAGAAGCGGCTTCCCTTGAAAAAACCTTCGCCACAACTGCTGCCAAGTTGACCGCAACCAGAAAGCAAGCCGCGAAGCAACTATCCGCACGCGTCGAAAGCGAACTCAGCTCGCTCGCCATGGACAAAACTCGCGTCGAAATTCGAATCTCGCCCGCGCCGTGGTCGGAATCGGGAGCCGACGCTGTCGAGTTTCTTATCTCGCCCAACGTGGGCGAGGAGCCGAAGCCGCTCGACAAGATCGCCTCTGGCGGCGAGATTTCGCGCGTTGCATTGGCGCTAAAAACCTGCACAGCGACTGCAAAACCCCGTGCATCCGACCGTGCATATTCCGCGCCCCGAACGCTGGTATTTGACGAAGTTGACGCAGGAGTCGGCGGCAGCGCAGCGGAAGCAGTCGGCCGCCGGCTGAAGCGCCTCGCCGCCACCAGCCAGGTGCTCTGCGTCACGCATCTCCCGCAGATTGCTGGGTTTGCCGATCACCACTACTCGGTGGAAAAGCATTCCGCAAAGGGCCGCACGTATGCATCGATCGAAGAACTGACGCCGGAGCAGCGGACTCGCGAAATCGGCCGCATGCTTTCGGGCGAGCGCGTCACTCCGGAAGCGCTGCGCCACGCCGAACAATTGTTGAAACTAGCTTCGGAGTAAGGCAGGGCGAGCCAATTCACAAACATGCAATGTTCGCGAGCTATTCTACGCTCCTATGAGTCCGTTTGAGATCTATTCGCTCACGCGTCGTGGATTCGGCGCGAAATTCGGCCGAGCCGCTGCGGGCGCCGCCTTAATGGGGCCGGCGTTGCTGAACAGACGCCTGGGCGCAGTCCGGCGCGAAACACTCGCTCAAAGAACGACGTACTTCTACTTCGCCATCATCGCCGACACGCACATCATTGACGATTTCTACAAAGGTCCCGAAAGCAACGCGCTCGACACCGAGAGCATCTTCAAGACAACCGAGCGGCTGGTGTCGGCGCGGAATGTGATCAATAATCTGCATCCGCCGATGGAGCGCGTGTTCCTGGTGGGCGATTATTTTCACAACTACCCATCGACCGATTGGGATTTCTATTTCAAGAACAAGACTCGCGTGGATCGCTGCAAGGAACTGACCGACGAATTCAAGATGCCGGTGCATGCGTGCTTCGGCAATCACGATTACGATGTTCCGCGTGTGTCACGCGAGTTCAGCCACAAATTATTCAAAGACAAGTTCGGGCTGGATCCGTATTATTCACTCGATTACAAGGGCTGGAAGTTCGTCCACTTGAATAATTTCCTGGGCGACACGTGGAAGCCGGGAAGCAAGACGTATGGCAAGGAATGGGGCTCGCTCGGCGAACAGCAGTTGAACTGGTTCGAGGCGGAGTTGAATCAGCGCAAGCCGACGTTCGTGTTCATTCACTTTCCGCTGTATCGCGATGTGGAGACTGAAGTCGCGGATTACGGGCTCGGGCCGCTATTGAAGAAGCATCGCGATACGATTCAGCGCGTGGTCTCGGGGCATTGGCACAAGTGGTACGATTTCGCGCGCACGTACGGCCCGCCGCATTACGTGATCGGCGCGACGCGTTATGACGAGAACGCGTACATGCTGGTGGAAGCCGATACCGTGAAGCAAACGCATCGGTTCATCAATCTCGATTGCGTGGATTGGGCGACGCATTACAGCAAGCCGTACAAAGCATATAGCACAGACCGCCATGAACGAGAGCATCTCGGCTCCGCGAATGTCGCAGAAGAAACGCCGAGATGCTTCGACTCTGCAAGCATAGCAGCCAATACGAACTCTAGCGGAAATCTTCCTGGAGTGCGGCGAGCGCAGCCGAGCCTGGGCACAGTTTCTCGTGCGGCAGCTTCGACAGCGCGATGTCGGGCGTCGCGTTCATCTCGTGCAAATCCGGCACGCTTTCGTCGACATACAGCAACCCAGTGACCACTTCGCCCTTGCCCTGATGCTCCTGCAAATACGTCGTCACCTTGTCGCGATCGGTGGGATCGTAATCTGCCGGCACGCCCTTGAACCGAATGATGCTGCCGTCGTGCATCGTGACGTTGACCGCGCCGTTGGTGCCGATGGTCGCCAGGATCTCCGTGGCCGGCGGAACGAAATCGGTCTCGTTGATCTTCAGCATGTTGTTGCGGGTGTAGAGATAGCTTTTCGTCGAGCCGACGTGATCGTTGAAAGTAACGCACGGCGAAATCACGTCGATGATCGCGAATCCGCGATGCGAGAGCGCCGCTTTCATGATCGGCACGAGCTGCTCTTTGTCGCCCGAAAAACTGCGCGCGATAAACGTCGCGCCCAGGCTCAACCCCAGCATCACCGGATCGATCGGCTGCATGCGGTTCGGCTCGCCGCGCTTGCTCTTCGAACCGACATCGGCGGACGCGGAAAACTGCCCCTTGGTCAACCCATAGACGCCGTTGTTTTCGATCACGTACAGCATCTTCACGTTGCGACGAATCGCGTGGCACAGATGGCCGAGGCCGATGGAAAGCGAATCGCCGTCGCCCGAAATGCCGATGTAAGTCAGTTCGCGATTGGCGGCGTTCGCGCCGGTCGCGATAGGCGCCATGCGTCCGTGCGCGGAATTGAATCCGTGCGCGCCGCTGACGAAATAGGTCGGCGTTTTCGACGAGCAGCCGATGCCGCTCATCTTCGCGAGCATGTGCGGCGCGAGCGAAATCTCCCAGCAGGCGCGGATGATCGCGGCGGTGACGGAATCGTGCCCGCAGCCGGCGCACAGCGTCGACATGGAGCCTTCGTAATCGCGAATGGTCAGTCCGAGCGAGTTGCGATGCAGGCTGGGGTGAATCGCTATCGGTTTAGCTATTGACGGCATGAGTAACCTCTCCAATTGACTCGTGATTCCGTTCGATCACGTGCTTCGCGCTCAGCGGGAATCCGCCGTACACCAGAATGCTGCGCAGCTTCTCTTTCGCGATTCCGGTTTCGAGCGTCAGCAGCGAGCGCAACTGCGCGTCGCGATTCTGCTCGACGATGAAGTTGATTTCGTGCGATTGCAGGAACGCCTCGACGCTTTCGTCGAACGGGAATCCGCGGAGCCGCATGAAATTCGGCGTGGATGCCGCGCTGCTCCAGAACATCGAGAGCTTCGCGAACCGCCGCGTCGCAACCGCCGATGGTGACGACTCCGATTGTCGCGCCTTCGCGCCTTTCGATGACCGGCGCCGGAACAAATTTCGCCGAGGCCTTGTGCTTTTGCAGCAGGCGATCGAGCACATCCTGATATTCGTCCGGCGTTTCCGTGTATCCGCCCAGCTTGTTGTGCCCCGACCCGCGCGTGAAAAACGCGCCTTTCGAGTTCACGCCGGGCAGCGTGCGCGCCGCGATGAAGTTTTCGTCCGGCGGCGAATAGCGGAAGAATTTCGAGATGCGCTCCAACTCTTCGACATCGAGCACGCGGCCGCGATCGGGCCGATACGAATCGTCCCAGGTGAGCCTCGGAACCACCCAATCGTTCATGCCGATATCGAGATCGGACAGCATGAACACCGGCGTCTGGAAACGCTCCGCCAGGTCGAACGCCTTCACCGCGAGTTCGAAACACTCGGCGGGATTCGACGGGAACAGCAGGATATGTTTCGTATCGCCGTGCGACGCGTAGGCGCATTCGATCAGGTCGCCCTGCTGCGTTCGCGTCGGCATGCCGGTCGACGGACCCGACGCGCTGGATGTCCATGATCACCGCCGGAATCTCGGCGTAATACGCGAGCCCCAGCAGCTCATTCATCAGCGAAATTCCTGGCCCGAGGTCGACGTGAACGAGCGCGCGCCGTTCCAACTGGCGCCGATCACCATGCCGATCGCGGCCAGTTCGTCTTCGGCTTGCAGGATCAGGCAATTCATCTTGCCGGTTTCCGGATCCTTGCGGTACATCTTGCAGAAATCGGTGAACGCGTCCATCACCGAAGTCGACGGCGTGATGGGATACCAGGCGGCGACGGTCGCACCGGCGTAGACGCAGCCGAGCGCGGTCGCCGTATTGCCATCGATCAGAATCTTGTCGCCGTTCGCGTCCATCTTTTCCAGACGAAACGGCAGCGGCGGGAAATGTTCCTTGGCGAAATCGTAGCCGAGGCGCAGGGCTTTCAGGTTCGATTCGCGCAGTGCTTTCTTGGCCGAGAACTTCTCGTCGAGAAGCTGCATCGACGATGTCCATATCGACGTCGAGGATCGCGATCAACGCGCCCGCGTACGCGATGTTCTTCATCAGAATGCGCTCGCGCGACTTCCTTGAAATTCTGCGTTGCACATCTCCGCGAGCGGAACGCCCAGGAACGTCACATCCTCGCGATGCAGATGCGGGTCGAGCGGCCACGATGAATCGTACAGCAGGTAGCCGCCGCTGCGAACCTCCTTGATGTCGCTTCGTCGTAGGTCTGCGAATTCATCGCGACCATCAGATCGTAATCGAGCGCGCGGGCCGTGTAGCCGTCCTTGTTGACGCGGATTTCGTACCAGGTGGGCAGGCCCTGAATGTTCGACGGGAAGAGATTCTTGCCCGACACCGGAATGCCCATCCGGAAAATCGCCTGCATCAGCAGGCCGTTGGCGCTGGCCGATCCGGTGCCGTTCACGTTGGCGAGCTTGATGGCGAAATCGTTGACGCGGGTGCCGCCCGATTTCGCGATGCCGTTTTTCACTTCCACGTCTACGCCGGTACGCACGAGTTGCACGCCCTTTGCTGTTTGGCCCGCGTACGGAATTTCGAGCTCGAATTTCTGCATGTCCCACGCCGCCGTGGGGCAGCGCTCGGCGCACAAGCCGCAGTGGACGCAGAGGTCTTCATCTTTGATCATGAGCCGTTTGGTTTGCGGAAGCGGAGCCGACAAATAAATATCCTGCGTCAGATTTGTCGCCGGCGCCGAAAGGCGCCCGCGCAGATCCTCTTCCTCGCCGCCTCGCGTAATCGTCAGGCACTGCAGCGGGCAGATGTCGATGCAAGCGTCACACTCGATGCACTTTGGCGCGACGAAAACCGTCTCGATATCGCAATTCAGGCAGCGCTGCACTTCGCGCGCGGTTTGCGCCGGATCGAATCCCAGCTCGACTTCGATATTGAGCTGCTGGAATCGCTTCTCCAGATCGACGTGCGTCATCTTCTGGCGCTTCGCCGGATTGTAGTCGTTGTGATAACTCCACTCGCTCAAGCCCATTTTCTGGCTGACGAGGTTCATGCCGAAGCCGGGCCGATCCGTGACCGGAACGCCCTGGCAATAGTTATCGATGGAAATCGCGGCCTGATGGCCGTGCTCCACCGCCCAGATGATGTTCTTGGGTCCGAACGCCGAATCGCCGCCGAAGAAAACGCCGGGCAGAGTCGACATCATGGTCTTTTCGTCGACCACGGGCGCGTCCCATTTGTCGAACTGAGCGCCCAGGTCGCGCTCGAACCAGGGGAACGCGTTCTCCTGGCCGATGGCGAGAATCACGTCGTCGGCGGGCAGGATGATGGTGTCGATTACTTTCGAATTCTTGGCGTTCGCGTCCCATTCCAGGCGCTCGAACTCCATGCCGGTCAGCTTGCCGTTCTCGATCACGAAACGCTTGGGCGCGTGATTGATCAGGATCTCGATGCCTTCTTCCTCGGCGTCGTCAAGTTCCCACGGCGAGGCTTTGAAGTAGCCGCGCGGGCGACGCGCCATCACCTTGATACTCTTCGCGCCGAGTCTTCGCGATGACCGGCAGCAATCCATCGCGGTATTGCCGACGCCGATGATCAGGACGTTTTCGCCGACCGATTCGATGTGCTTGAAGGCGATCGATTCCAGCCAATCGATACCGATGTGGATGCGATCCGTATCGTGACGGCCGGGAATTTCGAGTTCCTTGCCGCGCGGCGCGCCGCTGCCGACGAAAATCGCGTCAAACCCTTGATCCAGCAGCGCCTTCATGCTGGTGATGGGCGTGTTGTAGCGAATATCGACGCCGAAATCGAGAATCGTCTGGCATTCACTCATCGAGCACGTGCGCCGGGCAAGCGGAACGCAGGGATATTGGTGCGCATCAAGCCGCCGGGCTTAGCGTTCTGCTCGAAAATCACGACCTCGTAGCCGAGCGGCATCAGATCGTTCGCCACCGTCAGCGCCGCCGGGCCCGCGCCAACGCAAGCGACGCGCTTTCCGTTTTTCTTCGCCGGGATTTTGGGGCAGGAACTCTGTAATCTCGCCGCGATGGTCGGCCGCGACGCGCTTCAAGCGGCAGATAGCAACCGGCTTGCCCTCGTTCTCCGACCGATCTTCAGGCAGGCGGCCGCGCCGGCAGGCAGGTTCGCAGGGACGATCGCAAGTGCGCCCGAGAATCCCCGGAAACACGTTCGATTCCCGGTTCAGCATGTAGGCGTCGGTAAAGCGCCCTTGCGCGATCATCCGGATGTATTCAGGAACATTGGTGTGCGCGGGACAGGCCCATTGGCAATCGACGACTTTGTGGAAGTAGTTGGGGTCGTCTACGTTAGTACGTTTCAAATTAGACACTCTCTCAAGCCGGCATGATCGCTCGGCACACGTGGAGTACCTTTCATTCTACATAAGCGCCGAACACGGGGCTAACCAACGGGCGCGGGCGACCCTCACCGTTGAGGAAGCTGAAGACTCTTCTCAAACCCTGGCGTCATCAATACGACGGGAAACCGTACACCGGAAATCGGATAAAAAATAAATCGAGTGTCCGGGCCTCTTGCATCCTCACGGGGCATAAACCGTTAGCGCAAGCCGGTGACGCCGTGGGGGTCCTCCATCACGTCCGTGTCACCGGCCTTCTCTTGACCACCCGGGCATCGCGAGTGGATCCGATGACGGCGTTACGGCACGAGTAGCCGGCAGGCGGAAACGCTTGCCCCAGTCGCACAGCGCCTCCGGCGTTCTGCGATCTATATGATATACAGAGAGGGCCTGAGCCAACCATGACCAAACAGGAAATCATTCTCGCGAATCAGCAGCATCTGTTTCCCAGCGTTTTTCACTATTTCAAAGAGCCGTTGGTGGTGACCAAGGCGAAAGATCAATACGTCTGGGACATCGACGGGAATCAATACCTCGATTTCTTCGGCGGCATCGTGACCATCAGCGTCGGCCATTGCAATGAAACGGTGAATAAGAAGGTGCATGAGCAGATCGACAAGCTGCAGCATGTCTCCACCGTGTTCGCGAATGAGCCGCAGGCGGCGCTGGCCAAGCGGATCGCCGAGATCACGCCGGGCGGCAAGCTGACCAAGAGTTTCTTCACCAACAGCGGCACGGAAGCGAATGAGACCGCGTTCATCACGGCGCGCTGCTTCACCGGGAATCATGAGATTGTCGCGCTGCGGCACAGCTATCACGGGCGGTCGGCGGTGGCGATGGCGGCGACCGGACAACGCGGCGTGGCGATTGGGCGGCGCGGCTCCTTCGGGCTTCGTGCACGCGATCAACGCGTATTGCTATCGCTGCCCGTTCGGGCTCGAATATCCGACCTGCAACGTGCGCTGCGCGCGCGACATGGAGGAGATGATCAAGACGTCGACGTCGGGCCGCATCGCGGCATTCGTCGCCGAGCCGATTCAGGGCGTCGGCGGATTCATCGTGCCTCCGAAAGAATATTTCGAAATCGTGCAGGGAATCGTCAAGAAAGCCGGGGGGCTGTTCATCAGCGATGAAGTGCAAACGGGCTGGGGCCGCACGGGCGGCAAGTGGTTCGGAATCGAGCAATGGGGCGTGCAGCCGGACATCATGACCAGCGCGAAGGGCCTGGGCAATGGCGCGCCGGTTGGGGTGACGGTGGCGAGGCCGGAAGTCGCGGATGCGATGAAGGGCGCGACGATTTCGACGTTCGGCGGGAATCCCGTGACGGCGACGCAGGCGAAAGCCGTGATCGATTTCATCGACGAAAACAAACTGATGATCAACGCCGCCGAAACGGGCGCGTATCTCAACGCGCAAGCTGCATGAGTTGAAAGGCGAAGCATCCGCTGATCGGCGATGTGCGCGGCATGGGCCTGATGCAGGCGATCGAACTGGTGGAGGATCGCGAGACGAAGAAGCCCGCGGCGGACGCGACGAATGCGCTGCTGGAAGCGGCTCGCGAGAATCGGCTGATGATCGGCAAGGGCGGGACGTACGGCAACGTGATCCGCATCACGCCGGCGCTGAACATTTCGAAATCGGATGTCGACGAGTTCGCGTTGCGCATGGACGCGAGCTTGAAGATGGTGACTGCGGGTCAGATGGCCGGCCAGACAGTAGGCGCCAAATAATGGAAGAGAAAGCTTTTTATCGCGAGTCGCCGACCACCAAGCCGATCATGCTGAATTGTCCGTTCTGCCGGACGCAGGACACCTACGATCTGAAGTGGATGGTGCGGAAGAAGGTGGAGCAGTTGCCACGCGGGGCCGATGAGCGGGATCGGGCTCGGTTCGCCAAGTTCTTGAGTTACATGGTCCTGATGGACGATAAGGCGATGTGCAAGAACATGCGCTGCCGCAAGCGGTTCGATATTTCGGGCATCAAGACGATGGCGTTTATTTGAGATGTTAAGTGCCAGTCGTGCAGCCAAGAGCAAATGCGACCGCTGCGCAAATCTCAGTCATCCGACGATCGCTTAGCGAGCCTATCCGCTGCCCCAACTGGCTTGTTGGAATCGTCTGAACGTTATGAAGGTTCACCACGCACGGACTCTTCATCCCGTCCAACTCGTCTAAGAGAACCTCAGACGGAATGCCACGGATGGAAGACGTTATTGGCGCAACCGTTACAGAGCTAAGCCGATCAATAGATCGCTGCCTCGTCAGAACTACGACGGGTCGCTGTTTGTCAGGCGGCGGAAAGCGGTACAACCGGACCTCGCCGCGCCCTATTCCGGCCACACCTGCTCCCGCGCCCAAAGCTCGATCTCTTTCGGGTCGTCTGGATATTTCTCATATCCCCGGCGCTCGCGTTCGTCCAATTCCTGCTCATGGACGCGCTTCAAGTGCTCGCGCAGGGCTTCCCGAATGAGGGCCGATCGATTGGTTTTTTTCCGTTTCACGACGCGGTCAGTGTCCTTGAGCAGCTTTTCTTCTATCACGAATTGGATCGTCTGCATATGTGGATTGTACTCCACAGTAAAGTCCACAGTGCGACGGCGACCTATTTCGGTCCGGGAGAGCCTGGCGTCACTTCGCGAAAGTATCGCACTGGCTTACCTGGCCGTTCGCCAAGCCGCGCTTGAACCATTCCGTGCGTTGCGCCGAGGATCCGTGGGTGAACGTTTCAGGACTCACGTGTCCGGTCGCCATTTTCTGTAGACGATCGTCGCCGACCGCGGCGGCCGCCTTCAGCGCCGATTCGACATCGCTTTGATGGGTGATGTTGCGCTGCTCTGTGGAATTCGCCCAAACGCCGGCGAAACAGTCCGCCTGAAGTTCCAGGTCCACCGACAGCGGATTCGACTGTTGCGGGTCGGACTGACGCAATCGCTGGACTTTGCCCTCGATTCCCAGAATTTTCTGCACGTGATGGCCGATTTCGTGCGCGATCACATAGGCTTGCGCGAATTCGCCGGGGGCGCCAAAGCGGCGTGCGAGTTCGTCGAAGAAGGCAGTATCCAGGTAGACTTTTTCATCTCCAGGGCAGTAAAACGGCCCCGTAGCCGATTCAGCGAATCCGCAGGCGGACTGGATTCCATTTGTGAAAAGATCCAGCTTGGCATGACGATAGCGCGCGGAGGTTTGGGCCGGGAGCAGGGTTTCCCAGGTATGTTGCACGTCGTCCAGGACGAATGACAAGAACTGGATTTGCTTATCGTTCGCGTCAGAGGCGGGATTTCGTACGGGTTCGGTGGATGCGCTGGGGCTGCCCCCGTCTCCGCCTCCGGAGAACATCGTGAAGAGATTGCGGTGGAACAAACCGCTGAGGATCAGGAGGACGACAGTGCCGCCAATCCCCAGGTGCGGTCCATACCCGCCGAAATTGCCCCCGCCGCCCCCGCCTTCGCCGCGACGATCTTCGATATCGTCACTGACCCCGCCTGGTGTCCAGTCCATGGTCAGTTCGGGAGCAATTCAAGCACCAAGCTCAAAACCACCGCGTCATCACGACCTTTTGCTCCGTATAAAACCCGACGGCGTCCTTACCGTGCGCGTGCAGATCGCCGAAAAAGCTCTGCTTCCAGCCCGAGAACGGGAAGAACGCCATAGGCGCGGCGACTCCGATATTTACTCCGACCATTCCGCATTCGATGCGCGATGCGTAGTCGCGCGCGGCTTTGCCGTCGCCGGTGAAGATCGACGTCGTGTTGCCGAACTTGGAGCTGTTCACGAGATCGATCGCATCGTCGAGCGTTTTCACGCGAATCACGGAAAGCACCGGCCCGAATATCTCTTCCTTCGCGATGGTCATCTGGGGCGTGACGTTGTCGAAAATGGTCGGGCCGAGGAAAAAGCCGCCGCGTCCTTTTGCACCTTCGCGCCCGTCGCACAACGGCTTCGCGCCTTCGGCCACGCCCTTTTCGATATAGCCCGCTACCTTGTCGCGATGATCGCCAGTCACCAATGGGCCCATCTCAGTGCCCGAATTCATCCCGTCGCCGACGTTCAACGACTTGGCTTTACTGACCAACAACTTCAGCAACGGCTCAGCAACATCTCCTACCGGAACCAGCACGCTGCCCGCCAGGCAACGCTCGCCTGCTGCACCGAATGCCGAGCTCATGATCGCCTCGACGCTCTTTTCCAGATCGGCGTCGGGCATGACCACGAGATGATTCTTCGCGCCGCCCAACGCCTGCACGCGCTTGCCGTATTTTGCCGATTGCTCGTAGACGTACTTGGCGACCGGGCTGGATCCGACGAAAGAAATCGCTCGCGTCAGCGGATGCTGCATCAGCGCATCTACCGAGACTTTATCGCCATGGATGACGTTGTAGACGCCGTCGGGGAGTCCAGCGTCGTGCAGTAGTTCAGCAGTGCGCGCCGGAGTCATGGGAACTTTCTCCGAGGGCTTCAGAATGAACGAATTCCCGCAGGCGATGGCGAACGGGAACATCCACATGGGAACCATCGCGGGAAAATTGAAGGGCGTGATTCCGACGCAGACACCGATGGGTTGGCGGATGGTGATGGAATCGATACCGCGCGAGACGTTCTCCAGCGAGTCGCCCATCATCAGCGTCGGCATGCCGCAGGCGACCTCGACCATCTGAATCGCACGGCGCACTTCGATCTTCGAGTCGTCGAAGGTCTTGCCGTTTTCGGTGCAGAGGATGCGCGCGACGTCTTCGGCGTGCTTTTCGAGCAGAGCTTTATAGCGATAGAAGATCTGGACGCGGTCGACAACCGGGACTTCGCGCCACTTCAGAAAAGCTTCGTGGGCGAGGCGGACGCAGTGGTCCACCTGGTCGGCGGTTGCGTATGGAACTTGCGCGATCACTGCGCCGGTGGCGGGATTCGTTACGGGATGGGTGGCGGCGCCGGCAGCGTCTTCCCATTTTCCATTCACGAAAAACTTGAGCGTTTGGACGGACGTTTCTGTTGCGATCATGTTATTTCTCCTGCGCGCCCCGCGGGCGGCCTCCCATCAACAGCAAATACAGCGCACCTGACACCAAGAATCCCACGAACCAAGCGTAATCGTACAGCCAGCGTAACGGCGGATAGGCGAGCCCGCACAGCGCGATCGCGATTCCAACGGCCAGCGCGAGGATCGCGCGCCAGTTCACGCCATTCGAATACGAATACTCGCCTTCGTGCAGATAGAGCGCGTCGACATTCAGCTTGCATTTTCGCAGCACGAAATAATCGGCGATCATGATTCCGGCGATCGGCCCGAGCAATCCCGAATAGCCGACCAGCCAGCCGAAAATGTAGGCGCTGAAATCGCCCAGCAGCTTCCACGGCATCAACAGCACGCCAATCACGCCGGTGATGATGCCGCCGGTGCGAAACGAAATCCGGCGCGGGTTGAGATTCGAGAAATCGTTCGATGGCGAGACGACGTTCGCGGCGACGTTGGTGTTCAGCGTCGCGATCAGCAGCGCGATCAACGCGATCAACGCAACCGCCGGCCGATTGAATCTGCCGCAGCAGCACCACCGGATCCCAGATCGGCTCGCCGAAGATCACGGCGGATGCCGATGTCACGGCGACGCCGATGAACGAGTACAGCGTCATCGCGGTCGGCAAGCCGATCGCCTGGCCCAAGGCCTGATCGCGCTGCGATCGTGCATAACGAGTGAAATCCGGAATGTTCAAGCGCGACGGTCGCCCAGAACCCGACCATTCCGGTCAGCGAAGGAATGAAGAATTTGAAGAACGCAGCGTTGGTGGCGAATTTGCTGGGCGCACTCAGAACGGGGCCGAGTCCGCCGGCGAGGCTGGTGATCCACCACAGCAACAGCAATCCGATCGCGAGCATAAACGGCGCGGCGATCCCTTCCAGAAATCGAATGGTGTCGATGCCGCGCAGAATCACGAAAATGTTCAGAGCCCAGAACGCGAAGAAGCAGATCCAGATACCGCCGCTTGCATCTTTCGCCGCCGGCCACAGAATGGACAGCATCGCGAAGATCGCCTGGCCGCCGATCCAGGTTTGAATTCCGAACCATCCGCAGGCGACCAGTGCTCGCAACACGGCGGGAACATTCGCGCCGCGAACTCCGAATGACGCGCGCACGAAAACAGGAAACGGGATGCCGTATTTCGCGCCGGCGTGCGCGTTGAGCAGCATCGGAATCAGCACGATCAGGTTGCCAAGCAGGATGGTGCCGATCGCCTGCCACCAATTCATGCCACCGGCGATGAGGCCGGATGCGAGCATGTAGGTCGGGATGCAGACGCTCATCGCGACCCAGAGCGAGGCGTAGTTGTAGAGTCCCCAGGTGCGCTTCGCGAGAGGGACCGGGCGCGAGGTCTTCGTTGTAGAGGGAGCTGGATTGGATGGGGGAATCGGTCACAGCCGTTCCCATTCTTCACGCGAGACACCGGCTTGACGCAGAATCCTGGACAGCAGGCCTTTGCTGATCTGGCCGCGATGAGGGTTCGGAATGATCACAGGACGCTTAACGTTGTACATCACTTGATGCTTTCCGCTGCCGGAGGGAGCGGTGAGTCCAGCACGTCGCGGGTAATGGACGAGGTCCTTACGATCGATCGGGCCGAATGGAGGCATTAAGCCTCGACGGGCTCATTGATCAGGGTCTCCTCTTTGACGTTGATGTCGATTCCATCGATGATCGGGATTACGTGATGTGACCAGATTCCGGCAAGAATCCAATCCTCGAGCACGGACTCCAACTCTTCTCGACACGCTTCGAGTGTTGCTTCGTTTGCCCAGGCTCCCCGGCACTCCGGTATTTCGCCGTAAAACGTGCCGTCATCCTCAAGGATCTCGTACGTCGCGTGACGCATCGCAGCCCGAATATACTCTTTGAGCATCGCCTTTATTCTACTGCCAGACTCATTGCCACGCACCGCCGCGGGCGGCGCGTTTCAGGTAGGATCCACGGCCGGTGCGGCCTAGGAATTCGCCCTTGTCGACGATCACTTCGCCGCGCGACAAAACCGTGCGCGCGTTGCCTTTCACGCGAAATCCTTCGAACATCGAATAGTCGACGCGCATGTGATGCGTCGTCGGCGCTGATCTCGATCATCGCGTTCGGATCCCAGATCACGATGTCGGCGTCGCTGCCGGGCGCGAGTTCGCCTTTGCGCGGATAGAGCCCGAATAGGCGTGCAGGTGTTGTGGACACGAGCTCAACGAACCGATTCACGCTCATCTTTCCATCGTTCACGCCGTGATGATAGAGAAGCTGCAATCGATTCTCGACGCCGGGTCCGCCGTTGGGAATCTTCGTGAAATCGTCGATGCCGAGAATCTTTTGATCCTCGAAACAGAACGGGCAATGATCGGTAGAGACCACTTGTAGAGTGATCGTGCTTCAAGCCGTCCCACAATTTTGGCTGGTGATGTTTTTCGCGAAGCGGCGGCGTGAACACGTACTTCGCGCCTTCGAAATTCGGGCGCGACATTTCCTCGATCGATAGCAACAAATACTGCGGGCAGGTTTCCGCGAAGATCGGCACGCCGCGATCGCGCGCGGCTCGCACTTCGTTCAACGCTTCTTCCGATGACAAGTGCACGATGTACACCGGCGCGCCGGAGATTTCCGACATCGCGACGGCTCGATGGACCGCCTCCGCTTCGGCGGCGACCGGCCGCGTTAGCCCGTGATACATCGGCGCGGTCTTTCCATCGGCGATGGCGCGCTTCACGATCACGTCGATGATTCCGCCGTTCTCCGCGTGCAGGCAAATCAGCGCGCCGTTTTTCGCAGTGCGGCCGAGCGCCTGAAAAATGGTCGCGTCGTCCACCATCAGCACGCCGGGATACGCCATGAACAGCTTGAAACTGGCGACGCCTTCGCGCACCATATCGTCCATATCTTCCAGGCCGCATTCGCCCAGATCGGTGACGATCATGTGCAGCCCGTAGTCGATAGACGCTTTGTTCTCGGCCTTTTTCCACCACGTGTCGAGCGCATCGCGCATGCGCGTGCCTTTGGGCTGGATCGCGAAATCGATCAGCGTCGTGGTGCCGCCAAACGCAGCGGCTTTGGTGCCGGTCTCGAAATCGTCGCTCGACGTCGTGCCTCCGAAGGGCATGTCGAGATGCGTGTGAACATCGATACCTCCGGGCATCAGAAGCATGCCGGTCGCGTCGATGATCCGGTCGACATTATCGGCCGCGATTCCTGGTTCGATCTCGTTGATGCGTTCGCCCTCAATCAGTATGTCGGCGCTGCGCGTCTCTTTGGCGGTCACCACCGTGCCGTTGCTGGATTAACGTGCTCAAGATTTCGCCCCCATGCGCTGCTCCCAGGACTCAGCGGGAATTCCGCGATCGACGCGCTCCATCGTGATGCAATCTTCCACCGGACACACCAGCCAGCAGAGATTGCAGCCGACGCATTCATGCTTCATCGACATGCGGAATCCGTTTCGGCGGCGTCACGTCGCTGCGATTGGCGCCTGCGCCGTCGAGCTTCGGAATCGGCGTCATCGCGATCATTCGGCGCGACGCTTCGACAAGGCTCTCGGGATTCGCGTGGCCATCGATATGAATACACTGATGCGCGCCATCCCAGCAAGCGATGTAGCAAAGATCGCAACCGATGCACTTGTCCGGATGAATCTTCGCGACGATCTTGTAATTCAGATTGAGATGTCTTCCAGTCCTTCACGCGCGGCAGGCTGGCGCCGCGGAAATCCTCGATGGTGGCGAAGCCTTTTTCGTCCATCCAGTTCTTCAGCCCGTCGATCATGTCCTCCACGATGCGGAATCCCCAGTGCATCGGCGCGGTACAAAGCTGCACGCTCTGCGCGCCCAACAGAATGAACTCGGCCGCGTCGCGCCAGCTTGAGACGCCGCCGATTGCCGAGATCGGCAACCGAACTTCGGGATCGCTCGCGATCTGCTGGACCATGTGCAGCGCGATCGGTTTCACGGCGGGCCCGCAATAGCCGCCATGCGCGGATGATCCATCGACGAATCGGTCGCGGCGTCAGCGTGTCAAGATCGATGCCGGTGATGGAGTTGATCGTGTTGATTGCCGACAGTCCGTCCGCGCCGCCTTTGCGAGCCGCGCGGGCTACAGGCCGAATGTCGGTGATGTTCGGCGTCAGCTTCACCAGCACTGGCGTGCGCGCGACTTCCTTCACCCACTCGGTGATCATCGAACAGTATTCGGGAACCTGGCCCACCGCGCTGCCCATGCCACGCTCGCTCATGCCGTGGGGGCAGCCGAAGTTCAGTTCGAGTCCGTCGGCACCGGCATCTTCCGAACGCTTGACGATTTCGTGCCAGGTTTCGCGCTTCGAATCGACCATCAGCGACGCGATCACGGCGTGATTCGGATAGCGCTTCTTTACTTCGGTTATCTCGCGCAGGTTGACGGCCAAGGGCCGGTCGGTAATGAGCTCGATGTTATTCAAGCCCATCATGCGCTGGCCGTTCAAATCGACCGAACTATAGCGCGAGGATACGTTCGTGATCGGCTCGCCCAGCGTTTTCCAGACCGCGCCGCCCCAGCCGGCGTCGAACGCTCGCATCACCTGGTCGCCGCAATTGGCGGGCGGTCCCGACGCCAGCCAGAACGGATTCGGGCAGCGGATTCG
Organism: Terriglobia bacterium; assembly: GCA_963732025.1. Classification (GTDB taxonomy): domain Bacteria; phylum Acidobacteriota; class Terriglobia; order Bryobacterales; family Bryobacteraceae; genus Palsa-187. The sequence continues at coordinate 1,678,179 of CAVSXU010000008.1, read as the reverse complement.
GCCGGCGAAATTGGTAGTTAAGTCAGCCATTGTACGATTCCTTGCGCGGCGCGTTTTCCGTCCGCGACCGCGTCCACCACTTCGCGTCCGCCGTTCACGCAATCGCCGCCGGCGAAATATTTCGAATTCGAAAGTCTGCCCGGTTTCGCGATTCACTTCACCGCATGATCGCGCAAGCGCGCGATTGCCCGATCGCCGGGAATCACCATGTCGCAGGGTAATTTGAAATCCGCCGAAGCGAACTGGCTTCCACGGCAGCGGTGCCGATGATTTCGTCGAGCTTTCTCCAGAAGTGGAATCGCACTCCAGCGAGCTTAGCGTGCTCGTATTCGTATCGCGAACGCCGACATTTCGGCCTCACCGCGTCGGTAAAAGATGTGCACCTTGCTCCGCGCCAAGCCGCCGCGCGGCGACCGCGGCATCGATCGCCGTATTTCCCGCGCCGATCACGACCACGCGATCTGCCCACCGCCGCCGTGCCGGTCTTGTAATCCGCGATGAAACTCAAGGCGTCGACGACGCCGGGCAGATCTTCGCCAGGAACGCCCAGCCGGTTCATCGCGCCGAGCCCGATCCCCAGGAAGATCGCGTCGAAATCGTTTTCGAGTCGTCATTCGGATCGACTTCGACATCCAAGCTTGAACTCCACGCCCATCGATCGCACCAGCTCCGACTTCTTGAACGCTATCTGCCGGACTGCAGCTTGTATTCGGCGATCCCGTACGTGTTCAGCCCGCCGGGCATTTCGCTGGCGATCGAAGATCGTGACGGCGAAGCCGTGCTTGCGCAATTCCGCCGCGCAGGCGAGCGATGCCGGGCCTGCGCCGATGCAGGCGACCCGCTTTCCGTTCGGCTCACCGACTGGCAGCGACGGCGAATGCGCGTAAAAATGATCCATCGCGTGGCGCTGCAATCGTCCGATTTCGATCGGCTGCTTGTTGTAGCGATGCATCACGCAGGCGCCCTCGCACAACACGTCCACCGGACAGACGCGCGAACAACTCAAGCCCAGAACGTTCGAATCGAGAATCGTCGTCGCCGAGCCGCGCAGATTCCCGCTGGCGATCTTCTTGATGAACTTCGGGACGTCGATATGCGTGGGACACGCCGCCGTGCACGGCGCATCGAAGCAATACAGACATCGCGAGGCTTCGATCACGGCGGCCTGCGGACCCAGCGGCGGATGAGATCTCGGCGAATCGTTCCGCTAATTCTTCGGGCGTCATGAATCTCAGATCGTCAGGCCTTCACCAGATCCTCATAGGCATCCGGCCGGCGATCGCGAAAGAATTGCCACGTCTGGCGGACTTCTTTGATCTGGTCCAGATCCAGATCGGCAACCAACACCTCGTCTTTATCGCGCGACGCCGATGCGATGATCTGTCCGCGCGGATTGCAGAAATAGCTGGACCCGTAGAAGTGCCCGATGTTCCACGGCGCTTCCGTGCCCACGCGATTGATCGCGCCGATGAAATATCCGTTCGCCACCGCGTGCGCGGGCTGTTCGATCTTCCAGAGATGCTCGCTCAACCCCGCCACTGTTGCTGACGGATTGAACACGATCTCGGCTCCGTTCAGCCCCAAGGCCCGCGCGCCTTCCGGAAAATGGCGGTCGTAACAAATGTAGACGCCGATTCGCGCGAACCCAGATCGAACGTCGGGATAGCCGAGATTGCCGGGCCGGAAATAGAATTTCTCCCAAAACCCAGGAGCGACGTGCGGAATGTGCGTCTTGCGATACTTGCCCAGGTAATTGCCGGTCGCGTCGATCACCGCGGCGGTGTTGTAATAGACGCCCGCCTGCTCCACTTCATAGATCGGGACGATGATCGCCATCCGATGCTTGCTGCGCCAGCTCCTGCATCCGCTTGACAGTCGGACCGTCGGGAATCGGCTCGGTGAAATCGTACCAGCGGGTCTGCTGTTCGGCGCAGAAGTAGGGACCGTAGAAAATCTCCTGGAGGCAGGTGATTTGTGCCCCGGATTCAGCAGCTTGCGCGATGTACGCCTCGTGCTTGTCCATCATGCCTGCCGGATTTCGGCGAGCGGACGGTCGGCGGCTGCATCGTTGGCGGCCTGAATCAGCGCGCAACGGACTATGCGAGACATCGGAGGCCTCCTTCGGAAGGTATTCATTATGCGGCTTTTTTATCGTGAAATCAAACGGTTAGGTTGCGGATCTACCTATCAGAGCGGTACATCGGCGTTCCTAAACAAGACTTGACAATGATACACTAAGATTGCATAATGGACATTAGGCTAAATCAAAGCCGAGAGTTTCACACGAGTCAACGGAGAGGAAGTCACATATTATGAGCAAGATCATCGGAATTGACCTGGGCACCACCAACTCCGTCGTCGCCGTCATGGAAGGCGGCCAGCCGGTCGTCATTCCGAACCAGGAGGGCGGCCGGACCACCCCGTCGGTGGTCGGCTTCGCCAAGAGCGGCGAGCGGCTGGTCGGCCAGGTGGCCAAGCGCCAGGCGGTTACGAACCCGGAAAACACGGTTTATTCGATCAAGCGCTTCATGGGACGCCGCTTCGACGAAGTCAGCGAAGAAATGAAGCTGGTCCCCTACAAGGTGGTCGCGGGCGACACCAACGACGCGCGCGTCGAGATCAGCGGCAAGAAGTATTCGCCGCCCGAGATTTCGGCCATGATCCTGGGCAAGCTGAAGGAAGCGGCCGAAGCTTATCTGGGCGAGAAGGTCACCAAGGCCGTGATCACCGTGCCGGCGTACTTCAACGACGCGCAGCGCCAGGCCACCAAGGACGCCGGCAAGATCGCGGGCCTGGAAGTGATGCGCATCATCAATGAGCCGACGGCGGCCGCGCTGGCCTACGGGCTGGATCGCAAGAAGAACGAGACCATCGCGGTCTACGATTTCGGCGGCGGCACGTTCGACATTTCGATTCTCGAAGTGGGCGACGGCGTGGTGGAAGTGAAGTCCACCAACGGCGACACGCACCTGGGCGGCGACAACATCGACCAGCGCATCATCGACTGGCTGATTCAGGAATTCAAGCGCGATCAGGGCATCGACGTTTCGAAAGACCAGATGGCGCTGCAGCGCCTGAAGGAAGCGGCGGAGAAGGCCAAGATCGAGCTGTCGACGCTGCTCGAGACCGAAATCAACCTGCCGTTCCTGACGGCCGATGCGAGCGGCCCCAAGCACCTGGCGATCAAGCTGACGCGCGCGCGCTTCGAGCAGATGGTGGCCGACATTCTGGATCGCTCGGTCGAGCCTTGCAAGAAGGCGCTGGCCGATGCCGGCGTGCAGCCCGTCGCAGATCGACGAAGTGGTGCTGGTGGGCGGCTCGACGCGCATTCCGCAAGGTGCAGGAGATCGTCCGCAACCTGTTCGGCAAGGAGCCGAATCGCAGCGTGAACCCCGACGAAGTGGTCGCGGTGGGCGCGGCGGTGCAGGGCGGCGTGCTGGGCGGCGAAGTGAAGGACGTGCTGCTGCTGGACGTGACGCCGCTGTCGCTCGGCATCGAAACGCTGGGCGGCGTGTTCACCAAGCTGATCGATCGCAACACCACGATTCCGACGCGCAAGAGCGAGACGTTTCTCGACGGCGGCCGATTCGCAGACCTCGGTCGAGATCAAGGTGTACCAGGGCGAGCGCGCCATGGCCAAGGACAACCGCATGCTGGGCGTGTTCCAGTTGGTCGGCATTCCGCCGGCGCCGCGCGGCATTCCGCAGGTGGAAGTGACGTTCGATATCGACGCCAACGGCATCCTGAACGTCACGGCGAAGGACAAGGCCACCAACAACGAACAGAAGATCACCATCACTTCTTCCTCCGGCCTGAGCAAGGAAGAAGTCGACAAGATGGCCAAGGACGCCGAAGTCGCATGCGGCCGACGACCGCAAGCGCAAGGACGAGATCGACGCGCGCAACCGCGCCGACTCGATGGTCTACCAGGTCGAGAAGATGCTGAAGGACCATCGCGACAAGATCAGCGATGACGACGCGAAGAACGTGGAAGCGGCGCTCGAATCGACGCGCAAGACCATGGCTGGCGGCAGCGTCGAGGAGATCAACAAGGCCGTCGACACGCTGACGCAGGCCAGCCACAAGCTGGCCGAGGCGATGTACAAAGCCAGCTCGACTCCGCCGGGCGCGGGCGCCGGACGCCGCGGCCGACGGTGCGGCGCCGGCGCATGACGGCGCGGGCGCGGAGAAGCCGAAGGACAACGTGGTCGACGCGGAGTTCGTCGACGTGGAAGACAAGAAGTAAGTAAGTCAGGCCGAGGTCAGGGCCGGGCCTGTCGAGGCCCGGCCCCTACGCTGCGTATGGCCGCAGAACGATTACTATCAAACACTCGGGGTGGAGCGCGACGCCGATGCGGAGGAGATCCGCAAGGCCTACCGCAAACTCGCGCGCAAACATCATCCCGATCTGAATCCCGGCGACAAGGCCGCCGAGGACCGCTTCAAGAAAGTCCAGGAAGCCTACGACATTCTGAGCGAGCCGAAGAAGAAGCAGATGTACGATCAGTTCGGCTTCTATTCGGAAAACGGCATGCCGGCGGGCGGCCGGGGCCGGGCGGTGCGGGCAGCGCGGTCCGAACATGGGCTTCGGCGGATTCGATTTCTCGGACGTTTCACGCGCGGCGGCGCGGGCGGCGGCAGCCGCGCGGCAGCGCGCGGCCGACCCGGCGAATCCGCGAATTTCCAGGACATTTTCAGCCAGTGGTTCGGACGGCAGCGAACGAGCCGCAGCGAGCACGGCTCCCGAAAAAGGCGCGGATCTCGAATACGGCCTCAGCATCGATTTCTGGCAGGCGATCAAAGGGACGCAGGTGCGGCTGAACATCACGCGCCAGGAAGTCTGCGCGACCTGCGACGGCACCGGCGCGCGCAGCCGGCGCGCAACACGGTCTGTCCGGAATGCAACGGCAGCGGCAACGTGACGCAGATGGCCGGCGCGATGCGCTTCAGCCTGACTTGCCCGCGCTGCGACGGCACCGGGCCGCCTGACGAACAAGTGCCCGACCTGCCACGGCGACGGGCGCATTTCGACAGCGGAGACGGTGGAGGTGCGGATTCCGCCGGGCGCGCAGCAGGGCTCGCGGCTGCGCGTCGCGGGAAAAGGCAACGCGGGAACGCATGGCGCGCCGGCGGGCGATCTCTACATCACGGTGCGCGTCGAGCCGCATCCGTTCTTCCGGCGCGACGGCGACGACATCGAGATCACGGTGCCGGTGCGCATCGACGAAGCGGGGCTGGGCACCAAGATCGAAGTGCCGACCATCGACGGGCGGGCGCTGCTCAAGATTCCGCAGGGCACCAAGAACGGCCAGAAGTTCCGCCTGCGCGAAAAGGGCGTGCTGAATTCGCGCACCAGCAACGCGCGGCGATCAGATCGTCGAAGTCGACGATCGAGGCGCCGGTGGTGCACGACGAGCGCACCAAGGAACTGCTGCGCGAGTACGCCACGCTGCATCCCGACGATCCGCGCGCGGAGATCTGGAGCAAGGTGTAACGCATGACGAAAGCGAAGCAAAGCCGCGTACATGATCTCGGCGGTCGCCGAGCAGTACCAGATCCATCCGCAGACCTTGCGCCTCTACGAACGCGAAGGATTGCTCAAGCCGTCGCGCAGCGACGGCAACACGCGGCTCTATACCGATGACGATCTGGAGCGGCTGGAAGTGATCCTCAAGCTGACGCGCGATCTGGGCGTGAATCTGGCCGGCGTCGAAATCATCCTGAACATGCGCGAGAAGATGGCGGAGATGCAGCGCCAGATCGAGACATTTCGTCTCCAGCCTGAACACCGAAATCACCACGCAGCGCGCGCGGCCGACGGCGGCAGAGCCGTCGAATTCGCTGATCCCGGTGATCGAAGTACGAAGATTCAAGAAGAACTGAGACTGGCCACGAATGCACACGAATGAACACGAATCGGGCGCCGATTTCTATTCGTGTATATTCGTGTTAATTCGTGGCTGAACTTGCTCTAGCACCTTCCGATTGGCGCCGTCACATTCGCCTGCAGGATTTCGTCTGGCTGGCATTGTTCGCCGCCATCGCGATTTTCAGCCCGGAACGCAGCCTTCCGGTCCGCGCTTTATTGGTGGCGATCGGCGCGGTGCAAGTCCTGGAATCGCGCATTGGACCGAAGGCCGTCATCGTTCTCAACCTCATCCTTTGTTTCCCGTTGATCTATTTCAGTAACGGAATTTCCAGCAGTTTTTACGTGATCCTGCTGCTGCCGGTGGTATCCGCGGCTGCCAGTTTCGGACCGCTGGGTACAGCGCTGGTCGCTTCAGCCGCATGCGCCGAGTATCTTTCGTTCCTCCTTTTCCTGGATTGGGAAAATCAGATTATCGATGCGCAAAATCAGCGCGAACTGGCGTTGCGATTTCTCTCGTTGCTGGTCATCAGCTACCTGACGCACCAACTGGCGAAAGCCAAGCGCGATGAGTCGGCGAAATATCAAAAGGTCGCGGAACAGCTCGCCGATGCTAACGAGAATCTGAAAAAAGCCGAGGCCGAGGTGCGCCGTTCCGAACGGCTGGCCGCGCTGGGGCAGTTAACCGCGGGCCTGGCCCATGAGCTGCGCAATCCGATGGGGACCATGAAGACGTCGGCGGAGCTTCTCGCCAGGAATGTCCCGCCTGAAAACGCGATCGCTAAGGAAATGGCCGGATACATCCAGGAAGAAGTGGATCGAACGAATTCGTTGATCACGCGTTTTTTGGATTTCGCCCGCCCACAGCATTTGAAGATGGCAAAGAGCGATCTCGCGGCCATGCTGGATCAAGCCATCGCTCAATTCGAGCGGGAAAAGACTGACGCGGCGGCAAGCGTGACGGTCTTCAAGAATTATTCGCCCGACATTCCGCCGATCGCCTTCGACGCGGAATGGATGGAGCGTGTCATCTACAACCTGGTGATGAACGCCGCGCAGGCGAGCCCGCCGGGCGGCATCGTTACCGTGAAAACGCGCCTTCTGGAGACGACGGTCGAGATCGCGGTGATCGATCGCGGTTCCGGCATCGAGGCCAAGGATCGTGAAAGTATTTTCAATCCATTTTTCACGACGAAATCCTCAGGCGTGGGGCTAGGCCTCGCGATTGTGTCGAAGATCGTCGATGAACATGGTGGTCAGATCACGGTGGATAGCACTCCCGGCGAGGGCAGCGTGTTCCGTGTCTTCCTTCCATTGAAATAGTTGCGCGCATCACGTGGCGCACGCTTAAGCGTGCTGCCGTCGGCTTCAGCCGATGGTGTTTCGGACGACGAACTGAAGTTCGCCGCTGCTCGCTAAAGCGCGCGCCACGTCGCTGGGGACAGCCGTCATTTGAGGCGCGACCGTGAGGGAGTGCTTTGCCTTACTAGAATAGAACCATGCTTCGCCAGACGATCCTCGTGATCGAAGATGAAGAAAAACTTCGCCGAGTCATCGGACTCAACTTGTCCTCTTCCGGTTTCGATGTGAAGGCCGCGGGCAGCGCGGAGGAAGGGCTGCGGCTGGCGGGCGAGGTCGACCTGATCCTCACCGATCTCAAGCTTCCCGGCATGAGCGGTCTGGAACTTCTGGAAAAGTTGAGCGGCCAGAACGCCCACGCGCCTGTCATCGTGATGTCGGCGTTTGGCACCGTCGAAAACGCGGTTGATGCGATGAAGAAGGGCGCGGTCGACTTTCTTCCGAAGCCGTTTTCGCTGGATCACCTGACGGTGGTGGTGAACAAGGCGCTGGAAGTCCGCAAGCTGCGCGACGAGAATCGCGAGTTGCGCGCCGCGCTGGGAGAAAAGTATCAGTTCGAAAACATCATCGGCCGTTCGCAAGTGATGCAGGACATTTTCGCGACCATCATGCGCGTCGCGGGCACACGCGCGACGGTGCTGCTCGCCGGCGAAAGCGGAGTGGGTAAGGATATGATCGCGCGCGCGATTCACCATCATTCGCCGCGCCGCGATCGTCCGTTCATCAAGATCAATTGCACCGCGCTTCCGGAAAACCTGATGGAGAGCGAACTCTTCGGCTACGAAAAAGGCGCGTTCACCGGCGCCAATGTTTCGAAGGCCGGCAAGTTCGAGGCCGCCGATACGGGCACGGTTTTTCTCGACGAAATCGGTGACGTGCCGCCTGGAATTCAAGTGAAATTGTTGCGGGTCCTGCAGGATCGCGAATTCGAGCGGCTCGGTAGCAACAAAGTGATGCATAGCGATGTGCGCGTGGTCGCGGCGACCAACGTCGACCTGCGGGCCGCGCTGGAGAACGGGACGTTTCGAGAAGATCTCTACTATCGCCTCAATGTGGTGCCGCTGGATATTCCTCCGCTGCGCGACCGCAAAGAGGACATCCCTTATCTGGTGGAGCACTTCGCCAAGAAATTCAACGGCGACATCAGCGAGGGCGCGATGGAGCGCCTGATGAGTTATCACTGGCCGGGCAATGTTCGCGAACTTGAGAATGTCATCGAACGCAGCGTGCTGCTTGCGAAAGGTCCGCGCGTCGAGGCCGACGATATTCGCATCGATACCACCGGGGCGCGTGTCCGGCACAACGCAACGACGACCGATCAATTTCTGCCGGAAGGCATGACGCTGGATAGTTATGAGCAGTCGCTCATTCGCGAGGCGCTCAAACGAGCCGATGGAAATAAGAGCCAGGCTGCGCGGCTGCTTGGCTTGACTCGCAATGCCCTGCGCTATCGTTTGGCTCAGATGGGAATGGAAGAATCGGGTCGCGACTAGCCATCTCAGCGATCTTGCTAGTGCGGCGTTGCGCGCCGATTCGGTACTTCGAGGCGCACCCCGTCAGGGTGCGCGCCATAACGTTTTGACTCGGATAGCTTACGAATGGGCTGTCCGTGACTACCTTTATCAGAAGTCCGCGCCGATGTGGCGCACGCACTCCTGCGTGCCGTGTCGACACTCATGTCGACACGTTTGCGCAATAGCGTGGACAGCCCATTAGCGTCCGCCACCGATTTCGAGAATTGTCCCGGTGGTGTACGACGCGGCGGGCAATAGCAGCCACATAACACCCGCAGCCACTTCTTCAACGGTTCCGGGCCGCTGCATCGGTATCATTGGCGACAACCGCAGCAATCGATCCGGCGCACCGTTGGCGACGTGCAAATCAGTATCGATCAGCCCGGGCGCGACTGCGTTCACTCGAATTCCTTCGTTGGCGACTTCTCTTGCAAGGCCAATGGTGAACGTGTTGATGGCGCCCTTCGAAGCAGCGTAATGCACCCATTCGCCAGCGCCGCCGGTGCGCGCAGCCAGCGAGGAAATGTTGACGATCGCTCCGCCTTGCCCGCCACGCGCGGTCGACATGCGCCGGACTGCTTCGCGCGAACAGAGCATCGTGCCGAGGATATTGACCGTCAGCATTCGCGAAACAGCGTCGACATCGATCGAGTCTGCGCGCGCCAATCCACCGACGATCGCCGCATTGTTCACCAACGCGCGAATCGGTCCGAGTTCGCGCTCCGCGGTTGCAAATAGCCGGAGGACATCCGTCTCGCTGCCTACATCGGCCTGGATCGCGAACGCCCGCGCTCCTATCGATAGGAGATTTTGGACGACGCTCGCAGCCGCTGCGTCGTCGCGGTTGAAATTTACGGCAACTGCGTATCCGATCGCGGCAGCCGACTTTGCGATCGCGGCGCCGATGCCGCGGCTCGCTCCAGTAACGATGAGCGTTCCGGCGTCGGGCACGCTTACGCCATTTTGGGCTTGATGACGTCGATCAATTCCTGCACGGCCGCCGCGCTCTTGTCCAGCATGACCTTTTCTTCGTCAGTCAATTTGATCTCGTAAATTTTCTCGACACCCATGGAGCCGAGCTTCACCGGGACACCGACGAACAACCCGTTGATCCCGTACTCGCCTTCCAGCAGCACCGCGCAAGGCAGAACTTTCTTCTTGTCCTTGAGAATCGATTCGACCATCTCGGCCGCCGCCGCCGCCGGCGCATAGTAAGCGCTGCCGGTGCCAAGATATTTCACGATCTCCGCGCCGCCGGTGCGCGTTCGAGCCACCAGCCGGTCCAGCGTTTCCTTGTCCATCAGTTCCGTGAGCGGAATTCCCGAGACGCTCGACAGGCGGACGATCGGCACCATCGTGTCACCATGGCCGCCGAGCACTACTGCTGTCACGTTCTCTACGGAAACGTTCAACTCCGCCGCGATGAAGGTGCGGAATCGCGCGGTGTCCAGCACGCCCGCCATTCCGATGACGCGGTTCTTCGAGAACTTCGAAACCTGGTGCGCTGCCCAGCACATCGCATCCAGAGGATTCGTCACCAGCACCAGAATCGCGTTCGGTGAAGCCTTGATCGCCTGCTCCGTGACCGATTTGATCACATCGAAATTCTTCAACAGCAAATCGTCGCGGCTCATGCCTGGCTTGCGAGCCAAACCCGCCGTGATCACAACAACGTCTGAATTCGCGGTCGGCTCATAATCATTGGTGCCGGTGATCTTGACGTCGTAGCCTTCAATCGGTCCGGTCTGGAGCATGTCCAAACCTTTACCGACCGGCACGCCTTCCATCACGTCGACCAAAACCACGTCAGCCAGCTCTTTGAAAGCGATGTTGAGGGCGCAGCTCGCGCCTACGTTTCCACCGCCGATTACGGTTACTTTTTTGCGCATGAACTGTCGATTATACCAAGTGCTTATACATGATCACCGTTCCATGAAATTCGCCCGCCGCGTCGAAGACGTAGCCGGGAATCACGCCGGTTCGGGAGTACCCGAGGCTGGCGTAGAGCAACTCCGCGTGATCGCCTTCCTGCGTGTCGAGATGGAGCAGCGTGCGGCCGTCCGCTTTCGCGATGCGGGCGGCTTCCTCCATCAGCGCACGTCCAACGCCGCGCCGCCGCGCTGAATTCGAGACCATCAACTTGATCACTTCGGCCCGATGAGTCGCGTTCGCTTTTCGCGAGTAGTCGAGCTGAATGGTTCCGACGATCTTGTCCTGATCGATCGCAATCAGAAGGACGCGGAATGGCGTGCGCACAGCCTCGATGACGTCGGCCCAGTAGGCCTCGGCTAGTTCTTGCGCAAGAGGCGGGATGAACCCGATGGATGCTCCACTATCCACGCAGTCGCGGAGGATGTGGATCAGCGCGGGTAGGTGCTCGGTGGCAGTCTCGGGCGTAAGCCGTTCGATCCGCATTTCTCGCTATCATAACGCTGATTAAGGAGCTTCCCTTGTACTTTGAAGACTACGTGGTCGACGCAGTGGAGAAATCGCGCGGCCGCACGATTACCGAAGCCGATATCGTGAATTTCGCGGGTCTCTCCGGCGATTTCGTCGAGCTGCACGTGAATGAAGAGTACGCCAAGCGCGGACCATTCGGGCGGCGGATCGCCCACGGTGCGCTGATCTTCAGCATCTCGACTGGATTGCTGGTGCAGATGCCCGGCGATAATGAGGCGATCGTCGCGTTCTACGGCGTTGATAAACTGCGCTTTACCGGACCTGTGTTCATCGGCGATACCATCCACATCACTCGTCGCGTGGTGGAGAAGCAATTGAAGAACGCGGAGCGCGGCGTGATCGCATCGGAAATCACGGTATTGAATCAAGAGGCGAAGCCAGTGCTTGTCTACGTCGCCCGCCTGATGGTGAAAACACGCAAATGATGGCGCTCGAAGGAATCAGAGTGCTGGATCTCACGCGGCTGCTGCCCGGCGCGGTGGCCACGCAATGGCTAGTCGATTTCGGCGCCGAGGTTATCAAGATCGAGCAGCCCGGTGTCGGCGACTATGCTCGCGCCAGCCATACGGGTGTGTTCGATACGACAAATCGCGGCAAGAAGAGCGTCGAGATCGACTTGAAGCATCCGGCGGGGAAAGCGGCGTTTCTGAAGCTGGCCGCTACTGCCGACGTCGTGATCGAGGGGTTCAGGCCGGACGTGATGGATCGCCTTGGATTGGGGTCCGGGTCGCTTTGCGAAACGAACCCAAAGTTGATCTACGTTTCGTTGAGCGGATATGGAACAGGGGGCGAATTCGCGGCGCTAGCGGGCCATGATATCAACTACTTGGCGCTTTCGGGCGTCCTCGATCTGATGGGCGCGAAGGACGGACCGCCGGTGCTCGCCGGGATCCAGATTGCCGATCTGGCGGGCGGATCGATGCAGGCGGTGATCGGGATTTTGCTGGCGCTGCAGGCTCGCGCGCGAACCGGCCGCGGGCAGCGCGTCGATATTTCGATGTTCGCGGGGTCGGCGGCGCTGTTGACCGTTCCACTCGCATCGATGCAAAGCGGCGGCGAGCCGCCGGAGCGTGGCAACCAATTGTTGAGCGGGCGGTTCGCGTGTTATCACGTGTATCCGGCTGCGGAAGGATCGTACGTTGCGGTCGGTGCTCTCGAGCCGAAGTTCTGGATCAATCTGTGTCGCGAATTGGGTCGCGAAGATTTGATCGACGATCAATTTGCGCCGGAACCTCGGCAGAGCGAGATTAAGGCTGCGCTCGTAAATGAGTTTGCAAAGGCCACCGCCGAAGAGTGGTTCGTGCGCATTGGTTCGAAAGACTGCTGCGTCACGCCTATCCGAAGTTTGAAGGACGCGATTGCGGATCATCCGACGTCGCCAATTCCTCCGTTGAGCGACACCCCGGGCCGTCGTGATCCAGGCAGTCGGGTTCCACGGCTTGGCGAGCATAATCAGGAGTTTCTATGAACGTCCTTTATTGCCTGAGAAGGGCGAAGCAGATGAACGGTTCCGGCATCGCATCACACGCTGAACAGGGACCGGTCACCTGGAACGAATTCTACGATCGCGTGTACCGAGCCGCGGCTTTCCTGCGGGATCTTGGAATTCAGAAGGGCGACCGCCTTGCCGTGTGGATGCTGAACTCGCACGAGTATCTGGAGTTGTACTACGCCACGGCGATCGCCGGAATCGTCATCGTGCCCTTGAATACTCGGTGGCACGAAAGCGACGTAGAGTTCACGCTGCAGGATTCGGATGCGGTCGGGCTGATTGTCGACGATAAGTTCGCACCGTCGGTTGCGAAGTTGACGGCCGTTCGGCACTTGATTTACGCGGGGCAAGGTCAATGTCCGGAGGGCATGGCTCGCTATGGCTATAGCGACGCGAAGTATCCATTTGAAGAGCCAGACGAGCAGGATCTGGTCGGCTTGTTTTACACCAGCGGCACAACGGGCGGACCGAAGGGCGTGATGCTCACGCATCGGAATCTGTGGGCGAATCTGGTGTACAGCCTGCTCGTCGATATTCGCGACGGTGTGTGGCTGCACTCGGCGCCGATGTTTCACTTGGCGGACCTGACTTCGATTTACACGATTACGGCGAGCGGCGGAACGCATTGCTATCTGCCGACGTTCGATCCGGAAGAATGCATGCGGCTGATCGAGCGGTATGGTGTCACGGATACCGTGCTGGTGCCGACGATGCTGAACATGGTGATCCATTCGCCGCAGTGGGGCAAGTACGATCTATCGAGCCTCGGCACTTTTCTTTACGGCGCGTCGCCGATGCCGCTCCCGCTGATTCAATCGGCGATGGAGAAGCTTCCGAACACGCGTTTTCGCCAGGGTTATGGGATGACGGAGGCGAGTCCGCTGCTGACGATCTTGAATTACGAAGATCACTTTGGGAACGCGGTGACGTCGGCGGGCAAGCCGGTTTTCGGCACCGAGGTCCGCGTGGTGGACGACTTCGATCACGACGTGGCCGTTGGAGAATGCGGCGAGATTATCGCGCGCGGCGCGAACATCATGAAGGGCTACTGGAAGCGTCCCGAGATCACCGCCGAGGTGTTGCGCAACGGCTGGCTGCACACGGGCGATCTCGGCAAGTTCGATGAGAACGGATTCCTGTACATTCTGGATCGCAAGAAGGACATGATCAAGCCGGGCGGTGAGAACGTGTACACGCCGGAGGTCGAGTCGATGGTCGCGGCTCATCCGGCGGTGCTTGAAGTGGCGGTGATCGGGGTACCGGATGCGAAGTGGGGTGAGGCGATTCGGGCGGTAGTAACTCGGCGCGCGGGTACGTCGCTGACGGACGCTGAATTGATCGCCTGGTGCCGCGAACGAATGACGGCGTTCAAGTGTCCGACGTCCGTTGTGTTCGTCGACACGCTGCCGAAAGGCGGAACAGGGAAAGTACAGAAGTCGGTGCTGCGGGACCAGTATGGCCGTTAGTACACACGTGCTAACATAAGCGCATGGCAAAGGCGAAGGCGAAGACCGCCGCGAAGGCGAAACCGCAAGGGCAAATACAGAGGGCGGGATGGTATCGCGGTAAACAGGCACGAACCGGCAACTCGCTCGGCCTGCGATTTGATCGAGCCTTATTTCAGAGCCACCCGGAGTTTATGGGTGAAGTTCGCGCACACATCATCGCGCCGGGCCAGATGCTAGTGGTAGCCGAGAAAAACACGGCGCCGAAAGAGGACCCGGTTATCGCCGCGTTTCTGGCTTTTCTTGCGAAGGATATGGAAGTAAATCCGCAGCGACTCCGTCCTCTCGATCAGCTCATCAAACGAACCGACGCCTTGGTCGGCGACATCGATGTCGATCCCAATGAAGATCTAGGGGATGAGTTCCTTATCTAATGAATCGGCACGGCTGGAGGCTCCTGGCCCACCCACGTTTCTTTGCTCAGTATGAAAGTCTCCTGGACCGCGTTGCGAAGGTAAAGTTATCCGATCCTGTTGGTTGGAGTTCGCACCCCGCGGCAAAACTGCTCATCACCATCCGCCGTTACATTCTTGAAGCGATTCCCAACAACCCGAGCGGGGCAGAGTTCCGGCAAGGAAACACACTGGGCGCGGGTAATCGGCATTGGTTTCGCGCGAAGATTCACCAGCGATATCGACTGTTCTACCGGTTCTCGAGTGAAGCCAGGATCATCGTCTATGTGTGGATCAACGACGAATCGAGCCTCAGGAAAACCGGCTCCAAGCGCGATCCGTACGCTGTGTTTCGCGCGATGCTTGAATCCGGCGATCCGCCAGACTCGTTTGAAGATTTGCTTCGGAGATCGAAAGCGCTGTAGTAATGTTCGGCGGTGAAATGGCACCATATCTGGTGCAATAATGGAACCGTGAATCTGACAATCAAAAATATGCCGGAAGACGTCTACAAAATCCTGAAGCAAACCGCTGCGGATCGGGGACGAAGTCTGAACGCTGAGGTGAACCGGATGTTGGCGGAACAGGCTGAGATGGAAGCTCGCCGCAAGCACATCGGTGCGACGTGGGACGAGTATGAACGATTTCGGTCGAGCATGCCCAAACTGCGCAAGGGCACAATAGAGAAGATCATTCGCGAAGATCGCGACAGCCATTGACGACGATCGTTACCGATGCGTCCGTGGTGGTGAAGTGGCTCGTCCACGGACAAGGTGAAGGGCCCGCGCTGTCTTTGCTGGAGTTGTTCACTGAACAGAAAGTCGTTCTGATCGCGCCTCGCCAAATCGTCGATGAAGTCGCGAGCGCTCTCTCCAAACTCTACCGCCGCAAACTAATCAGCGGAATCGAAGCGAAGCATGCGTTCCGTGGGTTCGACACGAGGCGGCCATTTCTGGTAGACAGCGCTACCTTGACGCCATCGGCCTTCGATCTGGCTTTGCGGCACCAGATCAGCTTCTGGGATAGTCTGTATCTTGCTCTCGCGGAGGAGCAGCGCGCGGACCTGGTGACGGCGGATGAGAGGTTCTATCGATCCGTGTCGCGGCACTATCCGTTTGTGAAATTGCTATCGTGAGCCGATGACACCGCGAATTCCGGATCTGGAGATCGAGAGGAGCTTCGCGGCGTTTGTCACCTCTCAAAAACGTGCGCGGTTCCTGCTGCTTCTAGAGAGCCGTAAAGGACGTGACAAGATCCGACAGAGCCTGGCGCATTCTCCCGACTGGGATCCGACGATTCTTGCAGCCGATCAGTCGGTACAGCGCAGGAAATTCACGCGGTTCTGCGCAAAATGGGCGCGCCAGGAGAATGCTACGTTATGTCGGAAAACGATCGAGACGACACTCTGCGAATGGATCTTTTGGAGGCACTCAAACTGACTGTCGGATATGGACATCGGCACGGTAATTTCGTGCATTCCTGGCAAGCTGGCGTTTCTATGAGGGCGAGAGCCCTCGTGAACGATACGTTCTGAAGAGCGTACGACTAATCCGCCTGATTCGCTGTCTTCGGATTCCTGCTTGGCAGGAGGCGCTTCCTTACGCGCATGCTCGAACAGGAAGTTCAGCGTCTTCTCCGTGCGGATATTTCCCGCGATCCGGTTGATCACGCCGTCCTTCTGCAACTTCGCGCGCGTCAGCGCGACCGCTTCGCGCTGCTGCTTGGCGATTTTCTGCACTTCGCGGTCGACTTCTTCCTGCGTCGCGACCATCGCCTCACGATCGGCGATCTTGTCCAGCAGCAAGCGACGCCCGCACGTCGCGAGCGGCGCGATCCTTCTGCGATTCGCGAACCTTCGCCCAATCGAGCTTGATCGACTTGCGGATCGATGCCCTGCGCGGCTAGCGTACGCAATTGATTTTCGACGTTGATCTCGACCTGCCGGTCGATGTAAGCGTCGGGCACGGGGAAATCGTGCAAGTCGACCAGGCGATCGATTACCTGGTGCTTGGCGTCTTCCTGAGCCTTATGCTCGCGCTCGCGCCAGAATCGATTTACGAATCGCTTCCCGTAACTTCGTCGATGGTCTGATAGTCGCCCAGGTCTTTGGCGAACTCGTCGTTCGCCTCAGGCAATTCCTTGCGGCGGACCGCTTTCACAGTCGCTTTGAAGCGGACGGTGCGACCTGCCAAGTTCTTGCGATCGTAATCTTCCGGATACGTGACGTCGAACTCGCGCGATTCATCGGGCGATGCGCCGCGTCAGATTCTCGGTGAACGCCGGCATGGTGGCCTCGTCGCCGAGCTTCACCATGATCTCGTCCTGCGAAATTTTTTCGGCCGCGCCGGAGATGCTTTCGAGCGACAGCAGCGCGTAGTCGCCGACGGCCAGCGGCCGCGGCTCCTCGTTCACGTACTCGGCTTTGCGCTCGCGAACTTCGTCGAGGCGCGCGTCGACATCGGCGTCGGTTACTTCGGGTTCGCTGTAGTGAACCAGCAGAGCCGCGATAATCGCCCAGCTCGAATTCCGGCGCGACTTCGAATTCGGCTTTAAACTTGAGCGGCTCACCGTCGTGAAAATGAACGTCCTTGATGTCGGGCGTGCCGACCCATTTGAGATTCTCTTTTTCGGCCGCGTCGCGAAGGGCCTTGGGAACAATCTTTTCGAGGACGTCCTGACGGATGTCGCCGCCGAATTTCGACTTGACCAGCGAAATGGGCGCCTTGCCGGGACGGAATCCCGGCAGCCTGACTTTTTTCTGCAAATCCGAGACGACGCGCTCGGTTTCCTGTTCCACCTCCGCGACGGGCACGGTGATTTCCAGGGAATGTTTACAACCCTCGACTAACGCCACGATATTTGTCCAGTGGTCAGCAGCCACCGGCCAGCGCATCAGAACGCGCGATTCTGACTGCTGACTCCTGACTTCTGACTCCTTCTTCTTATGTGCCTTCGGACCAACCGGCGAGGTATTCTTCCTGCTCCGGCGTCAAGCTGTCGATCGAACAGCCCATCGCTTCGAGCTTCATCTTGGCGACGTTCTTGTCGAGCTCTTCCGGCACCGAGTAAACCTTCTTCTCCAGCGTCGCATGGTTCTTCACCATGTACTCGGCCGAGAGCGCCTGGTTGGCGAAGCTCATATCCATCACCGATGCCGGGTGGCCTTCGGCGGCGGCCAGGTTGATCAGGCGGCCTTCGCCGAGCACGTAGATGCTTGCGGCCGTCCTTCATCGAGAACTCCTCGACAAAGGGCCGGGCTTCCTTGCGGCTGGAAGACATGGAGGCCGAGCGCGTCCAGGTCGATCTCGACGTTGAAGTGGCCGGAGTTGGACAGGATCGCACCGCTCTTCAGTTTGTCGAGAATGCTCGCGCGCGATCACGTTCTTGTTGCCGGTGACGGTGCAGAACACGTCGCCGATCGCAGCCGCTTCGCTCATGGTCATGACGCGGAAGCCGTCCATCAGCGGCTTCGATCGCCTTGGTCGGATCGATCTCCGTCACGATGACGTTCGACGCCCATGCCGCTGGCGCGCATCGCCACACCGCGTCCGCACCAGCCGTAGCCGGCGACGACGAAGTTCAGGCCGGCGAGCAGCATGTTGGTCGCGCGGATGATTCCGTCGAGGTGCTCTGGCCAGTGCCGTAGCGATTGTCGAACAGGTGCTTGGTCAGCGCGTCGTTGACCGCGATGATCGGGTAGGCGAGCACGCCTTCCTTGGCCATCGCGCGCAGCCGGATGACGCCGGTGGTGGTTTCTTCGGTGCCGCCGATGACGTTCGCCAGCAGTTCCTTGCGCTTGGTGTGCAGCAGCGTCAACCACATCCGCGCCGTCGTCCATGGTGAACTGCGGAGCGGTATCGAGCGCGGCGTTGATGTGCTGATAGTAAGACGTCGTTCGATTCGCCCTTGATGGCGAAGGTCGGGATGCTGTATTCGCTTCACCAGCGCCGCGGCAATTTCATCCTGCGTCGACAACGGATTCGACGCGCACAGTGCGATGCTCGCGCCGCCGTCGCGCAGGGCGATCATCAGGTTCGCGGTCTCGGTGGTGACGTGCAGGCAAGCCGCCACTCGAATTCCCTTCAGCGGCTGTGTCTTGATGAATTGTTTGCGAATCGTCGCCAGTACCGGCATCGACTGCGCGGCCCACTCGATGCGGCGTTTGCCCGCTTCGGCCAGACCGAAGATCTTTTACGTCGGAAGGGATGGTTGCAGTTGGTGTCATGATTGTAATCTCCGATCGACAATTATTTCGTGGCGACGGCGGCGGCGCATGCCCGGCTTCCTTCAGCGCGGCTGCTTTGTCGGTGGCTTCCCAGGTGAAGGTGTCCTCGGTGCGGCCGAAATGCCCGAATGCGGCGGTCTTGCGATAAATGGGACGGCGAAGTTGCAGATGATCGATCATCCCTTTGGGCGTCAGCTTGAAGTTCGCGCGGACCAATTCCACCAGACGCTCTTCTTCGATGGCTTGCCGGTGCCGAATGTGTCCACCATGACGGAAACCGGCTCAGCCACGCCGATCGCGTAGGCGAGTTGCACTTCGCAGCGCTTCGCCAATCCGGAAGCCACGATGTTCTTCGCGATATAGCGAGCCATGTAGCAGGCCGAGCGGTCCACCTTGGTCGGATCCTTGCCCGAGAACGCGCCGCCGCCGTGACGGCCCATGCCGCCGTAGGTGTCGACGATGATTTTGCGGCCGGTCAGGCCGGTGTCGCCGTGAGGTCCGCCGATGACGAAACGGCCGGTCGGGTTGATGTGGAACTTGGTGTTCGCGTCCGATCATTTTGTACGGCGCGAGGATCGGATCGATGATGTGCTTCTTCACTTCGGCGCGCAGCGTTTCGGTGGAAACGTCGTCGTCGTGCTGGGTGGAAACGACCACGGCGTCGATGCGGACCGGCTTGCCGTCGTCGTATTCGATACTGACCTGGCTCTTGCCATCGGGGCGGAGGAACTTGAGCTTGCCGGCTCGGCGAACTTCGCTCAACTGGCGGCACGAGCTTGTGCGCCAGCATGATCGGCATCGGCATCAGTTCCGGCGTTTCATCGCAGGCGTAGCCGAACATCAGGCCCTGGTCGCCGGCGCCGCCGGTGTCGACACCCATGGCGATGTCGGGCGACTGGCTCTGGATCGTGTTCAGAACGCCGCAGGTTTTCGCATCGAAGCCCATTTCGGCGTCGGTGTAGCCGATGTCGGCAATCACGGCGCGCGCCAGTTTGGGCACGTCGACGTAAGTTGTGGTGGTGATTTCGCCGGAAACCACGCAAATCCCAGTGGTTACCAGGACCTCGCAGGCCACGCGGCCGGTTGGGTCCGCGGCCAGCACTGCGTCAAGCACCGCGTCCGAAATCTGATCCGCCATCTTGTCCGGGTGGCCTTCGGTCACCGATTCGGACGTAAAAATATGCCGCATTCGTTCCACTTGCTTATGTTCCTCCAGGGGGATCTAACTCTGGTTTGCCGAACAAGGTTGTGCCGAGCGGAAACCAAAAACTCTAGTGTAACACGGCTATAATCGATTGTATGGAGTACGTCGAGCAGCGAAACGGCGGGTATTACGTGGCAGGGACACGGGTGTCGCTGGATTCCGTGGTGTACGCGTTTCTGCGTGGCGAATCGTCCGGATCAGATCGTTTGAGTCGTTCCAGGCGCTGAACCTGGAGCAAGTCAATCGGACGATCGCAGTATTACCTGGCCAATCGCGCTACATCGATGCGTATCTTGAGCGCGCAGCGAGTGGAGTACGAACGAATGCGCGAGGAAGCCCGCGCAAAAGGACCCGGAGTTTTACGCACAGATGGATGACGCCAGACGCGATGTCGCCACCCGCCGACGCTAGAGTCGCAGGAAGCGCCACACGTTCTCCCACTCTCCGGCGTCGGATGCCACACCAAATCATCAGCAGCTCTTCGATCGCGTCACCGACCGTCAAGTTCTGACGCACGATGATTAAGCCGGGACTTTCGTGATATCGAGTGAATTGCGAGAAGTGAGCCGGTCATCGTTTTGCGATCGTGCGAAACCACTATGCGACCAGTCTCGGCCGCAATCCGCAGCACATCTGGATCCGACATCGCCGAGTACCTCCCTCGTCGCTCGCTGTAAGAATTCAATCGCCGGTTCTCGCACGCAGCAATACCTTCGATGATCGCGATCGCTGAGATCCGCGTCGGCTAGAAATTTCGGGCCGCAAGACTCAAGCGTAACCAAATCTCGTGCGAACTGTATGTAATCTTTTCTCGTCTCTATTATTATGCACGACATCCGCTACGCCTTCCGCCTGATCCGCCAGAACTGGGCATTTTCGCTTACCGTGATCGCGATCCTGGCGCTGTGTATCGGCGCGAATACGGCGGTTCTGTCGGTCGTCAATGCGCGCGATGGTGCGGCCGCTTCCCTATCCTGAGCCCGATCGCCTGGGCGCGGTTGTCGCCGTGTTCCCACGCGGTGAGAATCCCTTCGAAAACAGCGTCGATGGAACGAGTTGGGAGTTGGTGCGCGATCGCGTACCGTCCCTGGACGTCGGCGGTTTACGGCGGTGGATTCGGCAACGGCGTGAACCTCGGCGTCAACGGCAGCGGCGCGTTCGTCCACCAGGCGCGCGTCTCGGCGGGATTCTTCCGTGTCCTGGGGATCGCCCCGCTGATCGGCCGCGAATTCAGCTCCGACGAGGATCGCCAGGGCGGCCCGCCCGTCGTGATTCTGAGCCACGCCGTATGGACGAAATACTTCGGTCAGGATCGGGACATCATCGGGCGCGGCATTCACCTTGCGGGGCGAGCCGTATACAGTCGATCGGCGTCATGCCCGCGGGTTTCCGATTCGACGAAGATGCCGATCTGTGGACGCCGCTGCAAGCCTTCGAAAACCGGTGAAGGCGGCGGCTCGAATTACGGGATGATCGCCCGGCTTCGGCCTGGCGCGAATTGGGAACAAGCGAGATCCCAGATGGCCCTGCTGACTGATGACGTCCGGCGCCTAGGCGTCGTTCGGCAAGAATTCCGGAGTGCAGCTCGGGCTAGCCGGACATTCAGCAGGCGATGACGCAGGACCTTCGCACAGCCGCTGATGATTCTGTGGGCGGCGGTGGCCGCTGTTTTCGTGCTGGGCTGCGTGAATATCGGCGGCATGCTGCTGGCGCGCTCGTCGGGCCGCGTAGGCGAGATCGCGACCCGCCTGGCGCTGGGCGCGCCGCTCAGCCGGATCGTCCGGCAGCTCCTGACCGAAAGCATCATCTCTGGGATTGATCGGCGGCATGGCTGGCGTCGCTGGCCGGATGGGCGGGTTTGGCGGCGCTGCGCGCGCTCGGCGCGGAATCCTTCTCATTTCTCAAACAGGTCGATTTCGATTGGCGCGTGCTGGCCGCCACACTTGGTATTGACGCTGATCGCCGGAATCGGATTCGGCTTGGTTCCGGCGTGGCAAGCGTCGCGTGTCGATTTGCGATCTGCGCAAACCGGATCGCGAACCGTCGCCGGGCGCAAGCGATTCGTGTCGCTGGGGACGCTCGTGGGCGGACAAGTTGCGCTTGACGGTGCCGCTTTTGATCGGCGCAGGACTGCTTGCTGCACACATTTCTATATCTGTGGAACATGAATTCCGGGTTCGATCCTAACCACGTGTTGACGGCGCGATTCTCCCTGCAAGACTCGCGATATGCGACGTCGCAAAAGGTCAATCAGCTTTTCGATCAGGTGCTTGCCCGGCTGCGCGAAACGCCGGGGATCGAGTCGGCCGCCGCCAGCCTGACGCTTCCGTATCAGCGCGCGCTCAACCAGGGAATGCGACTGCCTGGAATGCCCGACTCCCGAACAACCAACAACGTCTACGTGACACCCGATTTCTTCGCTACGTTCCGCATTCCGGTGCTGCAAGGTCGCGTGTTCACTCCAAGCGACAGCGCGAACTTCGGCTCCAGTGGCAGTCGTCAATCAGGCGTTTGTGAACTTCTATGTGAAGGATCAAGGCGTGCTTGGAATGGTGATGCGGCTGGGCGGCAAGCCGATCGAAATTGTCGGCGTGGTTGGCGATGTTCAGGAAAAGCGCGCGGGCTGGGGCGAGTTCGGGCCGATTGCGCAGGTACCAACGGCATATATCCCCGCGGCTCAAACCAGCGATGGATTCCTGCGCACGGTACACACCTGGTTTCCGTCGAATTGGATCGTACGCAGTCCGCTGCCGGATCGCCAAGTGGTAGCCGCGATTGAGAACGCTGTGCGATCCGCCGATCCAATGTTGCCCATGGCGGATTTTCGTTCGATCAACGACCTGAAGGCCGAGTCGCTGACATTCCAGAAGTTCCTCGCTGCCTTGGTGAACGCGCTGGCGGTGTTGGCCGCGCTGCTGACTACGCTGGGGATTTACGGACTGGTCGCGAACCTAGTTTCCGAAAGGACGAAAGAACTAGGCATTCGCATGGCATTGGGTTCGACGACCGGACAAGCTGTCGGAATCGCGCTGCGGCCCGCCCTGAAGTGGGTGTTGGCTGGGGTGGTCGTGGGAATCGCGGCATCGCTCGGACTGGAGCGATTCCTGATCAGCTACCTTTGGGGCGTAAAGCCCGGCGATCCGATCACTTTATTTGCTGTCGCTGGAGGATTGTTGTTGGCGACGGCGCTGGCCAGCATCGCGCCGGCATCGCGAATCGTAAGGCTGAATCCGGCGGATACGTTGCGGAGCGAATAAGAGTTTTGGCCGCAGATGCACGCCGATGCACGCTGATTTGAAAACAGGGACAGGCCGCCCTGTCCACAACGTTATCTTGTTTAGTCGTGGTCTCGGGTCACTAGGGGACAGGGTAGCCTGTCCCTGTTTTCAAATCAGCGTGTATCGGCGTGCATCTGCGGCCAAAAATAGGGGACGACTAAATTCCCCAACGCGCCAGCGTCTTCACATCCTTGACCAACACGCCGTCCGATAACACCAACGGATGCGCCCACGTCGCACTGTCGGCCACCGTGTACTCGTGAATCAACTCGAACGATCTTCCGCTTGCCTTCGCCACGGTCAGTTTGCCGTCGTTGTCGAGCGAAATGAGCGTCGATTTGCTGGCCAGCAAAGCCGCGTTGTCGCCGCCCCGCGGCGGTCCCAGCCACAGCGTCTTTCCCGTAGCCGCATCGAACGCGAAAAGCTGCCCCTTCTTCAAATGCGAGAATCCGAACAGCACATCGCCCGACAGCACCGGCGAGTTCATGTACATCCCCGCATCCTTGTTTTGCCAGATCGTTTCCGGCACGATCTCGCTGCCCTTGCGCGACAGGCGAACCGCGAAAACTCCCTTGTCGAGCCCAGATAGAATCAGCGTGTCCTTATACAGAACCGGCGTGACGCATGTTCTGTTCGTACTCGGTCTTGAATGGAATCTTCCACAACGATTTGCCGGTAGCCTCCTCGACTCCGATGATATTGAGCTGGCTCTGCGTCACCACCTGGCGAACGCCTGCGAGTTCCACGACGATCGGCGACGAGTAGGCTGGTCCGTCCTCGGTCCACGTCCATTTCACGGCTCCCGTCGCTGCGTCGAATGCCGTAAGCGCGCCCGCGCGATCGCCACCGACATGTGCGATCAACATGCCGCGATCGACAATCGGCGACATCGCGGTGCCGAATACCGGATTGCCCGTCTTGTACGCTGAGCCGTCTTTGCGCCACACGAGCTTGCCCGTTTCCGCATCCCAGCACGAGAGAATTCCGCCCAGTCCGAACGTGTACAGTTTGCCGCCCGCATAAAGCGGCGTGGATTTCGGCCCCGGCCCGTGCCCATCCGCTGCGGGACTCACCTTGAAGGTCGCGGCATATTGCTGCTTCCAGCGAACTTTGCCATCCGCGAAGATCGATTGCCTGGACTGTCTCCTGATCGTTCAAGCGAGTGAATTCGTAAATCGTGGACCCAACCAGAATGGGCGATGCGTGCCCTTCACCGACCTCGATCTTCCATTTCAGATTGAGCTTTTCCGGCCACGCCTTTGGCTCATTGACCAGCACGCCGTCGCGATGCGGGCCGCGCCATTCGGTCCAGTCGGCGGCATTCGCGCCGAGGCCCGCCGCAGCGAACAAACAGATCGCAGCAAACTTCATTCCGCCTCCCCGACTTCCTGAATCACGACCTCTTCGATAATCGCGTGTCCCGATGATTGATCGCCGTTCGTCCATTGCCATCGCTCGTGAACGCGCAAGCGGCCGTCCTCGAGAATCTCGGGGCGCGAAATGCATTTGCCAGTTCGAAATTCCCCTGCGGAATCGACGTGGTGATAACGCATATCCAGCACGCCGGCAGGGTCGGCAACGGCCACCAGGCTGCCGAATCGGACCGCGCCACCCGCGTACGTCGCCCATACACGAGAAGCCGACTGATGATAATGAAACTCCGTTTCAGGCGAGCACGTTCCGTTCGGCGAATTGCTGCGATTGCGAAATCGGCGCCCGTCGTACGACAACGGCACGGCGACTGCGGACACCTCGCTTGGATCGCGAACGACGGGCGCTTCCGGAGCCGGAATCGGCCGCGCGAACGAAAATGCCACGGGAGTCTCACCGTGAGCCCGCAGGAAGTCGAGCCGCTCTATACATTCCGTGATTGAGGGAATGTGCCCGGCGGGAATCCACCACAGAGCCATGTGTGGCTCGCTCGGTTTTTCGAACCATTGCGATCGCTGACGCAAAGGCTGGACGTGGCCGCTGCGATACACGTAATCGCGCAATGACTCGACCGATTCCCATACGGACGCGTTCATCAGCATCATTGGATCTTGGAATGCATGAATGCTGGTGGCGTCGCCAGATTCTTCCTGAAGCCGCCAGACGAATCCTGGGCTTTCCTCGGCGAGCTTGTTGATCGCGGGAAGCTGCGCGGCGAACCCGGCCATGACCGGGGAATCCATCGGCCCCAAAGTTCTGCCGACGTTTATTTGAGCTAGATGAAAGGCTCGCATAATCCTTTCAGGGTACCCTAGCCGACGTGCTCGCACCCTCGCGGGTCTGTGTGAAAACAGGGACAGGCCACCCTGTCCCCTAGTGACCCGATGCCACGAATGAACAAGGTATCGGCGTGGACAGGGCAGCCTGTCCCTGTTTTCACACAGACCCGCGAGGGTGCGAGCTACTTGTGACTGTCTGCATCGCCGAGCAGCCCGCGAAATAGGGTGTCGAAGTCCGCGGTATCCCGATCCGCCAGCATCGTCGCGCCAATGTGCAGCCCCAACCGGCGATAGCTCTCGAATTGCGACTCGTCGAACCACTGATCGCCCGTCGACTGGTGCGGGAACAACGGCTCCTTGCTGTGATATTGGAGCACGTCGGCTGGCTCATCGCCGGTCAGCGACGATTTCAAGTACAAAAGATGAGCCGGATTCAGGCGGTCGTCAGGATAATAAATTGTCCCCAGCGCGAAATGGGCTTCGCTGAACTCCGCCGGTCCGTGTTTCCCTTTCTTCTTGCGAATCGTGTCGAGATCGATACAGATCTCGGTGTTGAAATCGATGCGGCACTTGCGGATCGCGCTCGCCAGGCCTTCGAACGTCAAGTCCTGATCCTGCTCGCCATCGCAAACCACGATGTAGCGGCATTTTCGGCGGATCAACTCGTACAACCCCATGTTGTCGAAATGGCCGCCATCCGACAGGTTGATGAACTTGGTGCGAGCATCGGTTAGTCCGAACAGTTCCTTCACCAGATATCCGAACCCGAACACCGGACCGGCATAAGGCAGCATCGCCGGACGGCGGGGATTCGCCAGCCACCAGCCCAGCCGCACATCGAAAACGGTCAGCATGAAGGCGACAGCGGTTGATGTGTGATAACCCTGATTAGGATTCGCCGCCGCGCCGGAAATCGCCATCGCCGTGCCCAACCCGGGCCCACCCGTACCGAAGGCACTGGTCGGCTCGTAGCCGTAAAGAGAAAGGTCCGGATCGGAATCGTCTCCCGGATTCAACTCATCCACGCGAGCGCTCCGGCTGTGGCGAGCCGAAGTGGCCGTGACTGGGTGGCTCTCGGGCTCGTAGCCAGTATCGAAGCCGGTATAAGAGCGGCGTGAAGATGAACGACGTGCCCTGGCGTTCCTGCCACGCGAGATTCCGCCCGACGGAAAGATTCAGAGTCGTATTCACGATCGGATAAGGGCCGTCATATTGCATGGTGGGATCGTCACCAGGGTACAGATATTTCGGAGGATCCAGAAGACGCGCCAGCTTGATATCGTCTCGATCGTCGAAGCCAGTGAACGGATTGGGGTACCGATAGGAAGTGGTCGCTCCGAGATACGCGCGCACAAGGCGATTCCTGTAAAAGTGATGCAGCGAGAATTCGTTGATATCCACGCGCCAGGCGAACAGCAGGCAGCCGACCGCCACAAATCCCGAAAAGATTCGCGAGAACGCTGACGAACCAGGTGCAATTGTCGGGACTCAGCGCCCATAGAGTCTGGGCGTTCATCTGATTCCAATAGTCCGCTTGCATGTTCGCCAGGAATTGATTCGACGGAGCGCTATCGGATGTGCTCGCGGTGAGTTTGACTGTTTTTCCGTCAGCGCTCGCCTCGGCGCAAATCTTGCAAGCCGCCTGCTCGGGTGGACGCGGGGGCAAGGTGCATGCCGGATCGACGTGGGCCGTGAGGATGTGCACGCCGAAGGAAATCGCGAGCAGGAAACCGGCTAGGAATAAGTACGGCGCGACGCCCGCGATCATGTCGAGCGTCGAGGAACGGTCGAGCTATTCGACGGTCCCTTGCCTCCGCTCTTGCCGCTATTGCCTGCGGCGACTCCGCTGATGGTGCTGACGATCCAAGCCGTGGCGAGTCCGATGCCTGTCTTTCCCCACCACGCTCCGATCCCGGCAATCCACAACGGTCCGTAAATCGAAGTCAGCGCGAACGCCAGCCAGGCGGCGCTGAAAATCATCATCCAGGCGCGCAGCCGTCCCAGCCATTCGCGAGCCGGATCCGGAAGGTCGGCGCCCATCAGGCCGATTTGAATGATGACGCCCAGCGCGAATACCAGCAGCACCAGCGGCGGACCGAACGTAATCGCGGGCCACACGCGCTGCTCCACCGGCCAACTCTCCACCAGGTTGGCGAGAAATCGAAGCAGCATCGCGGTTAGGAAGGCCGAAACGGCGGCGATCATCAGCTTCCAAAAGGAATCCCGCGGCCAGCCGAATCCAAACGGGCATGCGAGTGTGCTGCGCGTAGAAGCAACCCGCGAAATCGCCAGTGATGAGAATCACGGCGTACAGAATGAAGAACGCGACCGTCGGCCTCCGAATTCCTTCCAGAAATCCGCCGCCGGAGAAAGTCTCGACATTCACGGCCAGCCACGCGCTCATCGCCATTCCGGCTAGAAACGTCGGAATGACGATGAACCACTGGATGGCGAACTGGCTGCCGAGCCATCCGGGGTTCGCTTGTCGGCGAACGCCGAGAGGTTCACATCCCATGAACATGGTCGCGATCAGTATGTGGCACTCTAGTGGCCCACATGTATAATCGATCCTGATAATTGCCGGCGTGCCATCAGGTTCTGGAGCGCCACGCCAGCCATTCGCGGCAACAGCAACAAAGACGCGATCGCGGTGACCAGCACCAGCAGATTGAGTAGATGTATTTCGCGACCAGACCGCGCCAGCGACCAGGTATCGGCACTGAACGCGCTCAAATTCGGCGTCAGATAGTTACTGAACTGCCGCAGCCAGGAGATGGGACGCGGATCGGGTTGAGTCCCACGGGCGGCTCCGGGTCCAGCGATTCGGTGACCTTTCGCAATTCCCTTGCGATGAATCCAAGCCGTGAGCCAGGAGCCGATGTAGCCGCCGCCCGAGACCGTCGAGAGATAGTCGACGTGTTTGATGCAGTCCTTTTTGAGCGAACGACTGGAGGATTCCAAGGCAAAGAGTCGCGCTGCGGATGCCGCCGCCGGAGAATGCGAGGCCCGTTAACTTCTGGTCAGGAGCCACGCCCCGGCGGATTCGCAAAGTCATCAATCGCCCTCTGTTCGGCGGCCAGAACCGCTCGGAACGGTTGAGGCTCCGGTGGTCGATGCGGGCTCTGATCGTCCGGCATTGGCGCGATGTTATCACAACGCCGGATTCTCCAGATTGCATCCGATGAGAAAGGATTATCGTGGAAAGTGGAATTATGTGGGGCCGCCTTTCGTGGGTTGGCGAGCGCCGTCTTAACGACCGCTCAGAACAGGGCGCGGTAAATTACGTCCGCACGCTATCCAAGTCGCGTGATGGCTTAGCAGAGGAGCAAACTTTAGATCTTGACGATTC
Source organism: Terriglobia bacterium (assembly GCA_963732025.1). Classification (GTDB taxonomy): domain Bacteria; phylum Acidobacteriota; class Terriglobia; order Bryobacterales; family Bryobacteraceae; genus Palsa-187. The sequence continues at coordinate 1,649,325 of CAVSXU010000008.1, read as the reverse complement.
GCTTGCCCGTATTCTCGCCCTCGAACAACCCGATAAACGCTTTCGGCATATTCTCGAATCCCTCGACGATGTCCTCTCGATACTTGAGCTTGCCTTCGCGAATCCAGCCCGCCATCTCGACCATCGCAGCGCCCCAGCGCGACGCGTAATCGCTGACCAGTAAGCCCTGCACCTTCGCGCGCGAGACGATCAGAGCGCCGAGGAACCTGCGGCCCCATCTCCACTTTGGTCGCGTTGTATAGGGCAATCTGCCCGCAAATCGCGATCCGCGCGTGAACGTTCAGATTGCGTGAAAACGCCGTCCGTAATCGCGCCGCCGACGTTGTCGAAATACACGTCGATCCCTTTGGGGCAAAGTTCGCGATACTTCGCGGCGTAGTCCGAAGTCGTCTTGTAATTGAACGCCGCGTCGTAGCCGCATTCCTTCTGGATGTAATCGACCTTGTCGTCGCCGCCGGCGATCCCCACCGTATAGCAGCCCTTGATCTTGGCGATCTGGCCCGACCAGCGTTCCCACCGCGCCCGCCGCGCCCGAAACCAGCACTGTCTCGCCCGGCTTGGGATCGCACACGTCAAGCAGCCCGAAATACGCCGTCATGCCGGGCATCCCGAGCACGCCCAGCGCAGTCGACACCGGCGCGATCTTCGGGTCCAGCTTGCGCATCCTTTTGCCGTCGGAAATCGCGTACTCCTGCCAGCCCATGTAGATATCGACGATGTCGCCTGCGGTGAAACTCGGGTTCTTCGATTCGACGACCTCCGCCACCCCGCTGCCCACCATCAACCCGCCGATTTCGGTGGGCGCCGCGTAGCTCTTCATGCCGCTGATCCGTCCGCGCATGTAGGGATCGACAGAGAGGTAGAGCGCACGAACCAGCACCTCGCCGTCTTTCAAATCGGGAATCGGCTTCTCGACCAGATCGAAGTCGGCCACCGTGGGCATCCCGACCGGCCGGGACTTCAAAACGAACTGTCGATTGATTTTCGGAGTTGACATAGGTTGTGCCTTGACGAGGAACCGTTCTATTATGCACTAGAACTTTGAGGAGAACATTACGATGGAAAGAAAACCGCAGAGCCTGCAGAATCACGCTAAGTTGGATCCCGCGTTCCATTTTTTCCTGGGGCCGGTCGCGCTAGGTTTCTTTATCTACACGATTTACGGCGCCATACAGAATCCAGGAACGGCGGCGTATGTACACATTCTGGTTGCATTGTGGGCGCTGATTTTCGTGTTCAAAATGCGCCTTTACTCGCTCAAGGTTCAGGATCGCGTGATCCGGCTGGAAGAACGACTGCGGATGGCGGCGATCTTGCCCGAGCCCCTGAAGACAAAGAGCGCAACGCTGACGGAATCGCAGCTCATCGCGCTTCGGTTCGCGTCTGACACGGAGCTCGCGGCGTTGGTCGAGAAGGCGCTGGCTAGCGATATGAAATCGAAAGACATCAAACAGGCGATTCAAACATGGCGTCCCGATTACTGGCGAGTCTGATTTTTACCGTAGCAGCGGTCGCTCAGACGCCCGAGCCGCTGTGGCCCAGCGGAGCTACAGGAGCGATTGGCCACGAAGACGTCGACCGTCCGGAACTCACAGCCTACTTGGCGAAATCGCCAAACGGCACCGCAGTGATCATTTGCCCGGGCGGCGGCTACTCGCATTTATCGATGGAGAAGGAAGGCTCGGATGTCGCGAAGTGGTTGAATAGCCTGAACATTTCGGCTTTCGTGCTGAAATATCGACTGGGTCCGCGCTATCATCATCCCGCGATGCTGGATGACGCGCAGCGTGCGATCCGCATAGTGCGTGCACGGGCGGCTGCAAACGGCTTGCGCACGGACCGCATCGGAATCATGGGATTTTCAGCGGGCGGACACCTTGCATCCACCGCCGCAACTCATTTCGATTCCGGCAATCCCAAAGCGGCCGACCCGATTGATCGGGCCGGGTCGCGTCCGGACTTTCTGATTCTTGGCTACGCGGTCATCTCGATGAATAGCGAGTACACGCATGCCGGATCGCGAACGGCTTTGTTGGGCGATCATCCAGATCCGAAGCTGCTGGACGATTTGTCGAACGATCAACGCGTCACGGCGCAAACGCCGCCGACGTTCCTGTTTCAGACGAACGCCGACACCACGGTGCCCGCCGAAAATAGCGTTCGATTCTATTTGGCGCTACGCAAGGCCGGTGTTCCCGCGGAATTGCACATTTATGAACAAGGCCCGCATGGCGTAGGCCTCGCGCCGCTGAACGCGACGCTATCCAGTTGGCCTGCCCGGCTCGCGGACTGGCTGCGGGGCCGGGGATTGCTGTAAAGTGAAAAATCATAGCCGCCGATACACGCAGATCAACGCCGATCTGAAAAAGCATTATCTGCGTGCATCCGTGTGAATCAGCGGCTAATATTCTTTCCCCGGAACATTCCACCACCCCATTTCGTATCATCAATTCGGGGATTCTCCAAATGAAACGAATGCTGCTGGCTGTGGGGGCCATCGTGGGGACAATCGTCCTCGGCGGGTGCGAATTTAACGTCGAACATGGCGGATCGTCCAGGCACGAGAGCCGGTCCATCGACCTCGATAAAGCTGAAATGACGCGCGTCAACATCAAGATGGGCGCGGGCGAACTTCAAATCGACGGTGGGTCGCCCAAGTTGATGGAGGCTGATTTCGATTACAACATTGACTCGTGGAAGCCCATCGTGCGCTATGAGGCGAGCACCTTCCGCAGCCAGTTGCACATCGAACAGCCCAGCGGACTTCATGGCGGATCCCACGTAACCTACAAGTGGAACCTGAAGCTGAACGACGCGGTGCCGCTCGACGTGGCCCTGGATCTTGGCGCGGGCGAAGCGCGGATGAATTTGGGAAGCATGAACCTCCGCAGCGTCGAAGTAAATATGGGCGTCGGCGAAGTGCGCCTGGATCTTAAGGGCAAGCCGACGCGTGATTACACCGTGAACATTAACGGCGGCGTGGGACATGCGACCGTGTACTCTGCCCTCGAACGTCGGCGTGATCGCGAATGCCACTGGCGGTATCGGCGATATTTCGGTACGCGGCCTGGAAAAGCGCAGCGGACATTGGATCAATCCGAATCATGAAAACGCTCCGGTAACCATTCACGTGGATGTGAAGGGCGGCATCGGACAAATCGAAATCATCGCGGAGTAAGTGGTCTGCGGCGCGTCCATTTCGATGTGGGGCGGCCACTCGTGGCGGCGAGTCGCCTTTGGGCGGCTCTGCTCAACGGGAAGCAACCGGACTTTAAACACGATGTTGAAAAACCCGAACGTCTGTGTGAAAACAGGGACAGGCCGCCCTGTCCACGACGATATCTTGTTTATTCGTAGTTTCTGGTCAGTAGGGGACAGGGTAGCCTGTCCCTGTTTTCACACAGACGTTCGGGTTTTTCAGCATCGTGTTTAAGTCCGGTTGCCGGCTCGCACAATTGCCTGGCGCAGTCGCGTTACCCTAAAAACACGTGGCCACCAGCCGCAGACGCTGATCAGTATCACTACTCCCCATTGCACGCCCGGAATCGGCAAAGTGATTCTCAAACCCGATGCGGACGGCCTTATCGACGGCGTTCGCATTCATCCGTATCCCCTGTGGCCCGACGATCGCGGATATTTTCTCGAAGTCGATGCGGATCGGCCAAGGCCCCGCCGCCGATTTCGACCCGAAGACTACGCAAGTCTCCGCCGCGCTCAGCTATCCAGGCACCATCAAGGCGTTTCATTTTCACAAGCACCAGACCGATCTGTGGGTGCCCTCGGCGGGGATGTTTCAAGTCGCGCTGGTCGACTTGCGCGGCACTTCGCCGACCTTCGGCGTCAAAAATACGCTGTACCTGGGAGCGTTGAGAACCTGGCAGATTCTGATTCCGCCGGGTGTCGGCCACGGCTACAAAGTGATCGGCGAAAGCACCGGCCATGCTGGTCTACGTGACCAATCGCCTGTACGATCCCGCCGATGAAGGCCGCATCGCCTACAACGATCCGTCGATTCAATACGATTGGGAACTTCAGCACAAATGAAAATTCTTAGTAACCGGGGGCGCGGGCTTCATTGGCAGCGCATTCGTCCGGCTCTTGCTGCACCGGCGATCGTGACTGCAAGTGTCACGAATCTCGACAAGCTCACCTACGCGGGGAATCTCGAAAACCTCGCACCGATCGCTTCCGATGCGCGCTATCGATTCGTGCAGGGCGATATCTGCGACGCCAAGCTGGTGGAGTCGCTGGTGGCGGAAACACAGCCCGACGTGATCGTGCACTTCGCCGCCGAATCGCACGTCGACCGCAGCATTCATTCGCCGGCTCCAGTGTTCGAGACGAATCTCCGCGGCACGTTTACGCTGCTGGAAGCGGCGCGGCTGCACAAGATCCCGCGATTCATGCACGTCTCGACAGACGAAGTCTACGGCAGCATTGATGCTCCGCACGACGCCGACGAAAATTATCCTCTGCGCACCAGCAGTCCGTATTCGGCATCGAAAGCCGGATCGGATCTTCTCGCGCTCTCGTATTTCACGACGTACAAGATGCCGGTGCTGGTGACGCGAGCCTCGAACAATTACGGCCCCTATCAATTTCCCGAGAAGCTGATCCCGCTGATGATCTCGAATGCGTTCGAGGACAAACCGCTGCCGATTTATGGCGACGGGATGCAGATTCGCGACTGGCTGTATGTCGACGATCACTGCCGCGCGATCCTTTCGGTGGTCGAACGCGGGCGCGAAGGTCAGGTTTATAACGTCGGCGGGAGCCGCGCGCTGCCGAACGTCGACGTCGTGCGCATGATTCTGGCCGCAACGGGCAAACCCGAGAGCCTGATGACGACGGTCACGGATCGTCCGGGTCACGATCGCCGCTACGCGCTATCCAGCGAAAAGCTGATGCAGCGAAACGGGATGGTCGGCGCAGGTTCCGTTCGAAGAGGGACTGCGCGACACCATCGAATGGTATCGTGCGAATCCAGGCTGGATCGCGCGGGTGAAGTCGGGCGAGTATCAGAATTACTACGCGCAGAATTACGCGAATCGTTAACGAGACGGACCGCTCCACTGGTTCACGCGGATAATTTGGTACACGCTTACGCCGGTTTTTCCACGATAAGGAAAGCCGTGACCATAGAAAAGCGGCTTGTCCCCGCTAGACGATCAAAACATCGTAGACTTCGATGTTCTCGACAAAGCAACTGTGGAATGCGCGATCCAGGACTTCCTCGGTCAACTCCATGGGCCGCCGCTCGAAATTCAGGATGTCGATGGCGTGCGTGATCACGTCGCGCGGATGGCACCTCGATACCGCTTGCCGCCGTTGATGTAGTGCTTATTGACGAACTTCTCCGCGAGGCCCGGTGCGCACAGCAGTTCGCGCGACTTCGTGAAGCGATAGAAAATTTCGACAAACTCCGGCGCCTTCGGGCTGCGCAGAAACATCTTGTATTGAATGCGGCGCAGAAACGCCTCGTCGCCGAGCGAAGTCGGATTCAGGTTGGTCGAAAAAATCAAAAATGCCTCGAACGGCACCGTCATTTTCCCGCCGGCAGTGAACGTCAAATAATCGATGTGCCGCTCCATCGGCAGGATCCATCGATTCAGAATCTCCGCGGGCGATGCCTTCTGTCGTCCAAAGTCATCGATAAGATAAATTCCGTTGTTGGCCTTCAGCTGAAACGGCGCGTCGTAAACCTTCGAGTGACTATTGAAGCTCAGGTCGAGCATGTCGAGCGTGAGTTCGCCGCCGCTCACGATGAACGGACGTTTGCACTTGAACCAGCGTCCATCGTAGGCCTCGTCAATCGAAAGCGAAGTGAGCGCCGACTGCTCGTCCTCGATCTTCTGGTGATAAATGGGATCGTAAATCTGGATGATGTTGCCCTGACATTCGAGCGCGTAAGGCAAGTAGATGGGGTCGGAGTCGACGCGAAACAGTGCTTCCGCGAGCGCGGTCTTCCCATTGCCCGGCTGCCCGTAAATCAGAAACGATTTGCTGGCGTTCACGGCCGGTCCGATCTGCGCGAGGATGTCGTCCTCCACCACCAGGTGCCTGAAGGCTTTGTGCAGCAGATCCGGCGTGAGCCAATGCTCCTTGAGCTTCTGCAATCGGACGACTTCCGTGTACTGATAAAGCGGAACCGGCGCGGGCCCGGCATATTGATTGTTTTCCAGGAACTCGCGAGCCAGGATTCGTCCGGCTTCGGTCAACGAGAAAGACGCCGAACTGTTGCCGATCCCCAACGATTTTTTCACCGCGATCAGGTGCGCCCGCTTCTGCGCTTCCAGACATCGGATCGATCAGGCTGAACGACAAACCCACCAATTTCGCGATCTCGCGGCCCGCCAGTTCGCCCCGAAAGTACAGATATTTCAGGATCAGTTGTTCGAAGAGCACGGGCGGGATGCCGGTTTCCTCAATGGAATGCGGAACAGGCGGAACCACGGCATCGTTCCGGGAGGCAAGTGTTTCAATGGAATCAATAAGAGCGCTCACACGTTTCCTCTATGAGTTAGGTTCGCAAGACCCGCACTAACCTTCCTATCGGGTGCAAGCTTCCTAGCCTGCATGACGGTTGCGATTTTCAGTACTCAGAATTGCCCTGTACTACAGCCATCTCCGCATTCGTTGAATAAAGAAAAGGGGACAGACCACTCTGTCCACGGCCGCGTCGACACGAGGGAAGAGGAACATACCTGCGGGGACAGAGCAGTCTGTCCCCTTTTCTTTATTCAACGAATTTCGGAGACAAGACACTAGCGGCGCGCGATTTTATCTGGAGGCGCGGACGCGGCGATAGGCGAAATAAATGCCGACAATGCATAGAGTCAGGAAGCTCGATGGCTCGGGAACCGCGATGATCGATTGAATCGGAAGCTGGATCTCGACAAAGGTAGAGGCTTGGTCGGGAAGCTGATGAAAATCGGGGGAACCGGAAGTGTCGAGTGAAACGATTACGTCGAAAGGCACGCCAAAGGTGAACTGGAAAGTGCCGCCGGCGAGTGCAAGGTGGAAAAGGGAAGGACAGGAGCTGCCGGTTCCAAATTGGCCTCCCACCAGGGTGTTTATCGAGACGTCGGAACCAGCGGAACTGACACCGCCCGTCGGGCAAAGGGTGAACGTGCCGCTTCCCGTATCCCCCGTGATCGTGACCAACTCGTCCAGATGGACCGCGACGATATATTCGGAGCCGAACGCCGGGAGCCTGGGCCGCGAAAGCACTGAGACTCAGCGGGGACGTGATGATATCGTTAGTCGGCTTCACCGTCGCGGAAGCAGCGGAGCCGGTCTGGCGGAAGTTGCCCAGGGAACACGTCAAATCCGAAAAGCACTGCTGGCCGACCGCGTTAACCACGATGTCCGATGTGAACGAGACAATCTGCGTGGTGATGACAGGACCTGCCTGCAAAACTGCGATTGTTACCAGAGCGAGCGTAAGGAAATTTTGCATTCCCGCAATGTGCGACCCGGGCAACGCCGAGCGTCATCTGGCTGTCTACACTCTAGCACCGAACCGTCCAGTGCCTAATTTGCCGCTAGGATTATTGAGATGAGTGATCGGGGCCAGTGAGCCAATCGCTACCGATGCTGAATCGCGAAGTGATCGCGTGCGAGCGCTGCCCTCGTCTTCGAGACTACTGCGCGCTAATCGCGGCAGAACGCCGACGCGCTTATCGCGACCGGGAATATTGGGGACGCCCTGTTCCCTCGTTCGGCGATCCCAAAGCGAAGCTTGCTGATCATCGGACTCGCGCCCGGCGCGCACGGCGCGAATCGGACGGGACGGATGTTCACGGGCGACCGATCGGGCGAATGTCTATATCGTGCGTTGTACGAAACGGGTTTCGCTTCGCAGCCCGAAAGCATTTCGCGAGATGACGGCTGCAGTTGACCGGGCGCCTATATCAGCGCCGCTGTCCGCTGCGCTCCACCCGATAACAAGCCCGTGCCCGACGAATTTCGCAACTGCCGCAGTATTTCTGGAACGCGAATTTGCCCTGCTGAAGAACCTACGCGTCGTCGTCGCGCTGGGCAAGTTCGCGTTCGATGCGTATCTCGGAATTCTGCGCGATCGTGGCGTGATTGCAATCCGATCGGCCTTATGTATTCGCGCACGATCGTGAGCACATGATCGCGGCGCGCGCACCGACTCTGATCAGCTCGTATCATCCGAGCCAGCAAAACACCTCCACGGGACGATTGACGCGAGAGATGCTGCACGCGGTTTTCGCGCGTGCCCGCCGGCTTGTAGAATTGGCATGCGAAGCATAAATGCTGGTGCTCGCCTCGAACGCTACTTCGAATTCCAACAACTGGGAACCAACTGGCGCACCGAAATTCTCGCGGGCGTGACGACGTTCGTCACCATGGCGTACATCATTTTCGTGAACCCGTCGATTCTTCACGAAACTGGTATGCCGTTCAAAGCTGTGGTCGCCGCGACGTGCTTCTGCGCGGCGTTCGGCAGCATCGCGATGGGTGTGTTTCGCTCGCTATCCGGTCGCGCTCGCACCGGGCATGGGACTGAACGCGTACTTCACGTATACGGTGGTCAAAGGAATGGGGATTCCGTGGGAGGCGGCGCTCGGCGCTGTCTTTTTATCGGGCGTCGCGTTTCTGATCCTGACGTTCGTGGGAATTCGGCAATTGATTGTGGAAGCGATCCCGCCCGAGCTTTACGCGGCCGTCGCGGCGGGCATCGGACTCTTCATTGCTGTCATCGGACTGCGCAACGCCGGGATCATCGTCGCGAGTCCGGCCACGCTGGTGACGCTGGGAAATCTGCGCGACAAGAACACGCTGCTGGCGATTTTCGGATTGATCTTGATTGCCGCACTGCTCGCGCGGGGAGTTCGCGGCGCGATGTTGATCGGCATTCTCGCGACGACGCTGGTTGCGGCGGTGTGCGGACTGATCCAATGGTCTCCCGAAACGTATCACGTGTCGGATATCGCGGCGACGGCGGGCAAACTCGACATTCGCGCGGCGTGGAACATTGGATTTGTCGAGATCGTATTCGTGTTTCTGTTCGTCGATCTGTTCGACAACATCGGCACGTTGGTGGGCGTCGGCAAGAAGGCGGGACTGTTCGATGAGACCAATCACATTCCGCGCATTCGAAGCATTCTGTTCGCCGACGCGTCCGCGACCATCGCGGGATCGCTGGCGGGAACGTCCACGGTCGTCAGCTACATCGAAAGCGCGGCGGGCGTGGTCGCGGGCGGACGCAGCGGCGTCACGGCGATTGTCGTGGGACTGTTGTTCGTGGTGGCGCTGTTCATCGCGCCCGTGATCGGCGCCGTGCCTGCCGCAGCGACCGCGCCGGCACTGATCGTGGTCGGGTCGCTGATGATGTCGCAGATCGGCGAAATTTCGTGGAAGGACCCCGCCATCGCGATTCCGGCATTTCTGACGCTGGTGACGATCCCGCTCACGTTCAGCATCGCGAATGGACTCGCGTTCGGATTCACTGCGTATGCGCTGCTGCGAATCGTGACGGGCAAATTTCGTGAAACGCATTGGCTGGTCTACGTGTTGGCAGCGCTGTTCATCGCGCGATTCTTCTATCTCGCGCACGGGTAAGGTTTCGTTCTGAATTCTGAATTCTGCCTCCCTCGCTAGTAGAATGGTTGTTACATGGCTCGATTTCCCGGTGTAGATTATTTTTCGTTCGATTCGCTGCTCAGCGAGCAGGAATTGCTGGTTCGGCAGACGGCGCGGCAGTTTGTCGATGAGCGGGTCATTCCAGTGATTCGCGATTGCTTTCAGCGAGCGCGAGTTTCCCAAGCGAGCTGATCCCTGAAATGGGCAAGCTCGGATTCTTTGGCGCGAATCTGGAAGGCTATGGATGCGCGGGGATGTCCAACGTCGAGTACGGGCTGGTGATGCAGGAACTGGAGCGCGGCGATTCCGGCCTGCGCAGTTTCGCGAGCGTGCAGGGCGCGCTGGTGATGTATCCGATTCTACACGTACGGTAGCGAGGAGCAGAAGCAGCGCTGGCTGCCGAAGCTGCAATCGGGCGAGGCGATCGGATGCTTCGGGCTGACGGAGCCGGGGTTCGGATCGAATCCGGCGGGCATGCTGACGAAGGCGCGGCAGGAAGGGATCGGACTGGGTGCTCAACGGCGAGAAGACCTGGATCACGAACGGATCGGTCGCCGACATCGCGATCGTGTGGGCGCGCGCCGAAGACGGGATTCGCGGATTCCTGGTGGAGAAGGGCACGCCAGGGTTTCAGCGTCGTCGGAACTGCACGGGAAGTTGTCGATGCGGGCGTCGGTGACGTCGAGCCTGGCGTTGAGCGATTGCCGCGGTGCCGGAATCGGCGATGCTGCCGGGCGCGAAGGGGCTGAAGGGGCCGCTGGGTTGCCTGACGCAGGCGCGGTACGGAATCGGCTGGGGCGTGATCGGCGCGGCGATGGATTGCTATGAGACGGCGCGGTCGTATTCGGTGCTGCGCAAGCAGTTCGACGACAAGCCGATCGCGTCGCACCAACTGGTGCAGGAAAAGCTGGCGGACATGATCACCGAGATCACCAAGGCGCAGTTGCTGGCGCTGCAGGCGGGCGGCTTGAAGGATCAGGGCAAGCTCGAGCCGGCGCACATTTCGATGCTGAAGCGGAACAACGTGCGGATGGCGCTCGATTGCGCGCGGCAGTCGCGCGATCTGCTGGGCGGGAACGGCATTATGGACGAGTATCCGATCATGCGGCACCTGTGCAATCTGGAAACGGTGAAGACGTATGAGGGCACGGATCACATCCATACGCTGGTGATCGGCGAACGGGTGACGGGCGTCGCGGCATACAAATAGACGCGTGGTAGACATAAGAGATTGCCCGCGCGGAATTTCGTATGTACATTCTTCTGACTGTAATTCACGTGATTGTGTGTCTGTTCCTGGTGATTGTGGTGCTGCTGCAAAGCGGCAAGGCGGCGGATCTGGCGGGAGCGTTCGGCGGGATGGGCTCGCAGACGGTGTTCGGACCGCGCGGGTCGGCGACGGTGCTTTCGAAGGCGACGACGATCGCGGCGGCGCTGTTCATGGTGACATCGCTGAGCCTGTCGATCATGGCGACGCGTGGCGGGCAGGCGGCGGGCGCCGACGATTCTGGATAAGGCGAAAGCCGGTGACGCAGACGCAGCCGGCGACGACAGCCGCAGCCGGGCGCAGACGGTTCCGATCAGTGTGACGCCGTGGATGGACGGACAAAGGCACGAAGCAGACGATCGAAGTGCCGGTGGTGCCGCCGCCGAATCAGCCGCAGACACGAAGAAGCCGTAGCAACAGAAGTAGTCATTAAGAATCCACCTGCGGAGGTGGCGGAATTGGCAGACGCACTAGCTTGAGGTGCTAGCGGGAGCAATCTCGTGGGGGTTCAAGTCCCCCTCTCCGCACCAGAATTTGGCCTGTAGACTCAATGAGTTACAGGCCTCTTTTCGTTTTGTACCTCTTTTGTACCTGAAAAGACCCGATCACCGTAAACTGCCTTGTACACCGTCACGACGCGCTTCTGACGCGCCGGGGTCCATTTCGCGTCATGTTTCCTCACGATCGCGGGGCTAGCCAGGCATTCGTGCCCATCGAAAGCCAAGATCAATGACCAGCCATAGCGGTACCCGTGCGACCACGGTAAACGCGATAGCGCCCTTCTTTCCGGAGGCCGGTGGCCTTGCAACCAGGGTCCCCTCTTTAGCAGCGCCGCGAGCCAACAGGATTAGCCCGAACAACCCGAGCGGAGTGAACATAGGAACCGCGAATACCTGAACCGTAGCCGCGACCCAGCAAACGGGGCGCGCCCACTTTGCCGCCCGCCTCATTGCGAAGGCGCTGACCAGTGCCAGGACCGAAGCTTAAAAATAAAGCCCGAACAACAACATCGCGAAGTCGCGTTGTACTTCCGCGTCCGGATCGGACATTACCGCCATCAGCCAAAACTGAGTTGCGGCTGGAAGAACAAACAAGCCGCCAAAGATCCACAGCAACGTTCGCCAGATTCGGATCGCTTTCCCCACGGGTAACCATCGTCCGGTCGGACAACTTGGCCGCTAGGAGATTTCTCCTACGCGGGTGTGGGTTCAGGTCGGTTAGCAAAGCCCCGCGGGCGCGACCGTGTGCGAGCGGAGGCATCCACTTTGGCAGGGACCGAGTGTTATACGGGTACTTGCCTTCATACACCGGCCCACGGATAGCGTCCGATAGCGCTGAAGGACGGCCCGGGTTCGGGCCATGAAACACGAATGCGCCTCCCGGCACTTAACAGATCAACACGATGTCCGATGCGGCATTGCGCTCAAGTCACCCGTCGCGCCCTACCAGACTGGCGCGAACATGCTGGCTTGGCTCTCACCGTCGCTATAGATGGACATCTCGCCATCCTGGCTGATCTTGAGCGCGACGCCATCCTTCGACGCAAACATGGCAGCGCGGGTTCGTGCGCCCTCGGCGGCTGTTCGCCGTCGTCCCGTCTCGAAGATGCAGCCGATTCCCCTGACGATTCCGTTTCCATCGATGACGACGGCGCCATCGAGTGCGGCGGCATTGCACGCCAGTTGCGGAGACAGATCGCACAGTTTACGGCCCACGAACAGGCGCGAATACAGAGCCTCAACGGCGAGATGTTTTCCTGCCGGTTGCGGATAAGCCGTTTGATCGTCTCCTCCGATGACGACACGACTAGCAAGGCCCCGAGCCGGTCTTCGCGCAGCGTGAGTCCAATCGTCGTTAGGTGCTGCGCGAGGTGGCCCGGTAACTCCTTTCCAGGTCCAGTGCACAGGTGCGTCAATCGGCCGCGCAGTTGATCGGCAAGGCGCATGGCTGGGTACAACCGCCAGCCTCCGGCGTCCCACGAGAAGATCCTTGCGCCCATCGCGACGAGAACTTCGCCCTGTCGCGTCAGGATGGCAGTTACGGCCGCCCGGTCGTAAGAGTAGTCGAGAGTGGATATCTGGTCGAGTGGTCCGAGCGCCCGGCCCGACGCCAAGGGCGGCGCAAACCCCAGATCGACGACCTCGACGACGCGCCCGTTGCCGAGGCAGTGCAACAGCAGCGAGCCGCCTTTCAGCAGGACAGAGGATTTCTTCGAGCCGAGGAATCGTCGGCCGAAATGCACCACTGGCTCCTCTCGGTCTGGTCTGCGTCGCGAATGACCGAAGCAAACAGCTAGTTCTGGAATGCGGCCTTCGTAGCGACGATGACTCAGGAGGCAGAGGGTCGAAATGGCCTCTTCCAGAACGGCGGGATCAACGGTTCTGCGATGCGCGAGACGAAGCGCGTTTAGGATCACTCGGATGACTAAGGTGTGCCCGATGTTACTCAGCAAAGTGGCGGCAACATCCGCAGATTCGGCGCACAGGACAGAGGCCATGCAATCCGAGTGGATTTCGGCCAGCAAAACCGCAGTCGCGTGCTCAAGCCAATCGTCGGAGCGGATACCATTCGTTTCAACCAGGAGTTTGAGTGCGCTGTCGAGGTACGGCAATCGCGCGAGAGTGGAACCGTCGTCCGGAGTAGGCGGCGCGAGGCGATAGGTGGGTGAAACGTTGCCAAGCAGCTTCAGCAGATTCCAGTGGAACGAGGCGGCAAGGGTGAGGTAGCCAAACCTGACCTGAGTCGAGGAGCTAAGATATGTCGCATCGCCCTCCAATAGATCTGCGAGAGGTTCGTAATACAACAGGTCATTCATCAGTCTTAGACTACATCTGATGGCGCTCTCGCACCGCCGAGCACGCGAAACGGGTTAGCTGAGCGCATGGACAGTATGGAGCGGCTTGACCTGTGCAGCTGGAATTGAGACTCAAAGACTTAGCGAGTTGAAACGCGAACGTTATCGACCCGAGCATTTCGCATGGTGCCACGCTAGCCGCATCGACCGACACCCGCCACGCGAGCCCAAGAAGTTCGGTTCTACAACACAGCGGCCCACCGCAATGTGTAAATATTAGGCTCTCGGAGCTATTCGGAGCATGGTGTCAACGTCCCCTGGACGACCTTTTGTCGTGCGAGATCCGGTTCACGGGTATTTGTCCGTAGCGCCGCATGAGAGGCTCGTTGTTGATACACCAATAACCCATGCAGCGAGAACATCAAGCGCGCAGTTGGAACTGTGAGAGATAGCCGCCTTCCACGGTGGAGGCGAGGCTTACGTTGTCGGGAACTGAAAAATGGAGCTCTATTCATTCGATCCCCAAGCTTCTGGTGTGGCTGGGTGCTCTCGGAGCGCTGGCTCGCAGGCGCGTGGGATTCCCCTCGATAGCTAAATCCCGACCGAGCCCGCTTGCAGCACACCGCCCTGAGCGATAGTCCCTGGAACCCTTCATGATGCTAGGGAATGTGGGGGTGTGCCTCAAAGGCCACGGCGGGTCTACTATTTTCTGGTGAGCACGGTCGCCAGAAACCGGAGTTCGGAGTCCACTTCAGCAGGATTGGCGACCGTATCTGCGATTTCCTGACGAAAAAGCTCGCGATAACGTTTGCGAAGCCGGTGAACCGCTACCTTGAGCGCGCCCTCCGACGTTTTCATTTCGTGAGCCAGCGCGGCATACGGCGCGTCGGACTGCCCAAGAAGGAAGACCTTCAGCCGGTCGAAATGCTCCGATCGGCCATAATGCAGAAATTCGCTTCGCAATCTCTCTACGACTCGGTCGAGCAACGAAAGCGCCCAGCGCCTTTCAAAGATCCGCTCCGGCGTTTCATCGTGCGCAGGCTCGCGCTGGTAGCGTTCTTCGCCCGACGAGAATTCAAACTGCAGGACAGATCCGCCGCCGCGTTTGAGCGCGCGATTCCGGTCGGCTTCATCGGCGACGAAGAATTTCAAGGAAGTCAAAAGAAACGAGCGGAACCGGCCCTTCTCTGGGTTAGCGCGATTGAGATAGCGTCCTTCGAGCACGCGAATGAAAAACTCCTGCGTCAGATCCTGAGCCTGATCCGAAGGATAGCCACGCCGGCGCAAATAGGCATACAACGGATACCAGTAGTTCTCACACAGGTAAACCAACGCGGAGCGAGCGTCCTTCTTGCTTGGATCGCCGGCAATGATCACTAGGGTCCAACGCGTCGTCGGAAAATCAGACGGTCCGGCCAGCGTTGTGTTTCGGTTTGCGGTGCTTGCCGGCTTGTCAGTCATGATCGCTGCACATGAAGCATAACGAATCTCCAGCGCCTACAGCCGCGCGTACTCTGTTTTGGCAATTCGCAGGACCGGGATATCAGGGTCTGCATCCTTCCAGATTGCGAGGAAGATCTCATAGGCAGCCTTTGCCTTCGCGTGGTTTCCCGACAAAGCGAACACTCTGCCGAGCTGCAAGTTCGCCAGAACGCCAATGGGATCCGAACCCACGATGCCCCGATGATCGAGAATCTTTTGAAACTCGGCCGCCGCTTCCGGATACCGCTGCAGCGCGACCAATGCCCGCCCGCGCACATAGGCCGAATGCATACCGCCGAGATAAAAATGACTGAAGTTAAGTCCGTTGATCGCCAGCTCATAGTGCAGAGCGGTTTGTAATCGTTCCAGGCTGTCCTCGGACTTGCCTTGCTCCAATGCGGCTAACGCACGCAGAACCGGCACGTAGGTGAATTTCGCAAACGTATCTTCAGGGAAATTCGTTTCCAAATCCCGGGCCAGCGCTTCCGATCGGGGCAAGTCTTCCGCCAACGCGAGAGCAAATCCGGCAGCGTATTGCACGTCCCGGCCTTTGGATAACTTCAGTGAAGCGATGGCATCCTTTTTCCCTACGGCAAAATCTCCGTAAGCTGCCTCCCATACGGCGCGCGCGGCCTGGTAAGCGGCTGCCGCTTCGTGTTCTCCAGCCTGAATGGCGAGATCGATGGCGCGGCTCGACGATTTGCGGGCGTCTTTCAAGCGACCGGAGCGAGCCAGCGCCAGGGCCTCGCTGTGAGCGATCCCGTCTTCCGCTCGGCGCTTGCCTCGAGCCAGTTGTGTCGTCCGGGCGATTTGCTGCTGGTCACCCCTGAGCACTGCGATGTTATATCTCAGAACAAGAATCTCGGCCGTTTCCAATTTACGCGCGGACGCGCGCTCCAGCGTGGCATCTGCTTCGGCGAGCCGGTCCTGGAAAAGGAAGCTATTGGCGAGACTGCCGTAGCCGAACACCTCGTCTGGGTTTGCCGAAATCCGTTTTTGCGACATCTCCATCGCTCTCTCATAACGGCCGGTCCCATGGGTGGCGAGGCCGCCTAAGAAACCCATCGCATTAGGATTCTCGCCGCGAGGATACGTCTGATACCACAACTCCAGGGCCTGGTATGCCTTCTCCAGATTTCCCGTTACTTGCCGGTCATACGTAAAGTCGATGAAGAATCTCTCGCGATCGCTAACCCGATCGTGCAGCTTCCAGGCTTTAGCGGTGTTTTCCGCTGACAGCGACGACTCTCCCATCGTGCTGTAAGAAACTCCCAATTGAGCGTAGGCGATGGCGAATTTGGGATCGATCTGGATCGCACGCTCAAACAAATGCGTGGCCGCTGCGTTGCCGGAGGACACGACCACTTTCATTCCGGTGCTGTAAGCTTTCAAGGCTTCGAGCGAAGATGTCGTCGCCTCGGCGAGCGGCGTGGAGTGCTTTTCCACCGTAGCCAGCGATTCGCCCACGCGGGTTCTGAACTTACTCGAAATCTGGCTAAGCGAGTTGAGAACGTCTTCTCGCTTCGCCGCCACAGTCTGTTCCTGATCGAGAATGCTTCCCGTCGCGCAGTTCTTGGCGCGCAAGCCTAGAACATACTGGCTTCCCAGACTTGCGATGGAGCCTTCCAGAACCGCGGCGGCTCCGGTTCGTTCGCACACCTGCTGCGCGATTTCCGGCGTCAGCCGCGCGGCTTTGGGCAGTCCCATCAGGCTCAGCGACCGCTGGACCTGGGACTCCGAAACAAGGTTGAGGAAGGGCGATTGCTGAAGCTCCGCGGAAAGTCCCTGGCGCAGCGTATCGTCAAAAACCGCATCGCCCGTCTTGTTGTCGAAATCCGCCAGGACAATCGCATCCTTTTCGGTCAGCTTGGGTCGCGCCGCGAAATCGCCATGCGAAAATGACCAGGCCGTCACTCCACTCAAGATGAGGAATACGCCGCACGCGGCCGTGGCGAGCACGGCCAGCCTGTGCCTCCGGAGAAACTTCCGGGTTCGGTACACTCTGCCCGGCGCTGAGGCAACCACGGGCCGATGCTCCAGGTATCGCTGGACATCGGAGGTCAGGTCCGACACCAGGAGATAGCGCCGTTCGCGCGTCTTCTCGAGCGCCTTCATCGTGATCGAGTTCAGGTCGCCGTCAACCAGGCGGCGTAGCGACACGGGGTCGGTCTGGCGGCGCGCTGCGATCGCGTTGGCCGCCGCGCCCAGCGACGTGAGCTTTTGCTGTAGCGACGGCGCTTCATCCTCGCGGATGACTCGCAGCATTTCCGCGAGACCGGCGTTGCGCAGAGTGGCTGTGTCGAACGGCACAGCGCCGACGAGCAATTCGTACAGGATCACGCCCAGCGAGTAGACGTCGGAGGCCGCATCCACATCCCCCGTCATGGTGTCGGCCTGCTCCGGGCTGGCGTACTCCGGCGTCCCGACGATCTGTCCGAACTGGGTGAGCAGAGTGTTGTCGATCGCCCACCTGCCGGTGGCCTTCGCGATGCCGAAGTCGATCACTTTCGGGACCGGGACGCCATCC
The DNA here is from genome assembly GCA_963732025.1 of Terriglobia bacterium. GTDB lineage: Bacteria > Acidobacteriota > Terriglobia > Bryobacterales > Bryobacteraceae > Palsa-187. The sequence goes on along the minus strand of CAVSXU010000008.1, from coordinate 1,631,643 downwards.
TGCTCTGTCACCAGCACGTTGGACGGCTTCAGATCGCGATGGATCACACCCTTTTGGTGCGCATGTTGCACGCCGCGACAGGCCGCCAGCAATAACGCGAGCCGATCCTTGGTGGTCATCCGCTTGCCATCGCAATACTGCGTGATCGGCGTCCCCTGGATGTACTCCATCACGAAGTATGGGCGTCCTTTCGTGGTGGCGCCGGCATCGAAGATTTGGGCGATGTTCGGGTGATCCATCATCGCCAACGCCTGACGTTCGTTGGTGAAACGCGCCAGGACCTGACCAGTGTCCATGCCGAGCTTCACAACTTTGAGTGCAACGCGCCTGCGAATAGGCTCAAGCTGTTCGGCCAGATACACGGTGCCCATGCCACCTTCGCCTATAGGCCGCAGAACCCGGTATCGCCCGAAGTCATCATCATCGGCCCCTGCCACGCCTGAATCGATGGTCCTGGTTTCGGCCTCGCGGGAGCCAACTGAGTTCTCGAACGCGCCCTGGATCAGACAGTTAGGGCACAATCCAGCAAGATCGCCCGGATCCAATTCCGTTTCGCACCGTGGGCAGTTTGGCATCAGGACTCGAGTGGCAGCAACTATTTTATGTCTTTTGCCGCAAGCGGCCGTAACCTTTCGCGGCTAGATTCCTTATCCGTGGCAGGTGAGCCCAGAACGGCCACTTGAATCGATCACGAAAAAAAGGAGATTCATCATGAATCAAAGCACGATCTCGAAGATTTTCGCATCCGCCGCAGTCGCGCTCGCGCTATGTGCCGCGCCGGCGGCAAAGGCAGCCGACAAAGGCTGTTCCAACGCCACCCTGAGAGGCACCTTCGCCTTCAGAGCCACCGGATCTCATTTTCCGCCCACAGGCCCTTCCCTGCTCGCCGTTCTCTTCGCACAAACCTTCGACGGAAGCGGCGGTTTGACGTCCACCGGGCTGCAGAGCGATAACGGCAGCATACTTCAGGTGAGCCAAACGGGCACGTATACCGTGAATCCTGATTGCACCGGAACTTACGCGGTCGTGCTTTCTCCCTTAGGTTTCACGGTTCACTTCCTTTTCGTGATCGCTGATGGCGTGAACCAACTGGAAGTGATCTCAACGGACCAGAACACCGTCCTCTCCGGCACCGCCCGGAGGCAATTTTTATCGGGGGACTGGAGATACGGTCAATAACGGCTTCTGGTCGTGCGGCGCCCGGCCGGCCACACAAGCTTAAGGGAATATAACGTATCGCGGGTGGCGGCGCATTCCGCCTGCTCGCCCGCGATGCTGTCCCGAAGTCGAATTCGAGGAGTTTCGCCAAATCAGTACCGACAATGCTTAGATCCTATCGCCCTCCGCGCGGAAAGATCAGTACGGCCCGGCCATTTATTGGAGTCAAACGATGTCGCCTAGGAATAGCGTTCCTCCAGTTCGGTCTGTTGTGGAGCATTGTCGGCACGAACTCTGCGAACGCCCAGGCTATGCGGGACGGCCTCCGGCGTCGCGCCATGTTGTCAGAATTTCAGCGCACATCTCAAACCCCGAAGTGCGAGCGATTTCGGATCGGCGGACGCAATTTGATGCTGTTTGCGGACTCAGCCAAGTGATTTGGTGATAGAGTTGTGTCCGGGCACTTTGCTTTTAATGCACAAAGGAACAATTACCGTTGAAAACGGAATTCCCACAGTTGTTTCGGGACACGGTCATAGCGCATCTCCAGGAGACCATAGGAAACTTGATGACGTGTTGAAAGAGTTGGCTGATGCAGGTTGGTTTCCCGAGGGAGACTTGCCACCGCGTACCACGCGAGGCACGTACACAATTCCGATTGTCAAAACGTGATCAGCTTATTCTGCAGCAACTATGCGCCGGGTTGCCGTCGTCCAAACTGCGTCGTGCGGCCTAACGCAATCGGATCACAAGGACCGCAACAAGCTTAAATTGCGATCGCGTCGGCAGAGCACTCCTAAAGGGAACGCCTAGCACGCGTTCACGATCACCTCTGCGCCGGCTTGCCCGTGTCGAACATCGGAGGAAACGTAATCGGTATCAGCTGCGATAGCGCTGGAAATTCGGAATCTTCGAGAAACCAAGTGACCAGGAAGACTTCGGATTGGAGCTATAATTCCCCTTGGAGTTTACCGACTCTTGGGCGAACATTGCGGCACCTTAGCCCGGCGGACCAACGAGTTGCAGGGCGTCTCAGTACCTGCTTTGCGAAGGGCTTTTTTGCCTGTCGCAGTAGTTCTTATCTTCTCTAATTGGGCGCAACCTACCGCCGCCTCACCGGGGGATGGCGAAATCCAGAGGCTTCCGGTAATCGAGAAACAAGATATCCGCTTCGAGGCTCTCTCGGTTGGCGGTAAGCCGTTTCAGAAGCGGGTCCTGGCGCTCGCTCAGGACAACTACGGTTTTATTTGGATCGGTACCGATGACGGCCTGTACCGTTACGATGGGTACGGTCTCCGGCATTACGGCCACGACCCCGGCAACCCACGCAGTCTGAGCGAAAACACGGTAATGCTGATCTATAAAGATCGTGCCGGCATTCTGTGGGTCGGCACGGCTTACGGGGGGCTCGATCGGTTCGACCCCGCCGGGGATACTTTCACGCATTACAGGCATGACCCGAACGACAGCCAGAGCTTGAGAGACAACCACATCGCTGCGATTTACCAGGATCGGACAGGCGCGATGTGGGTCGACACCGTCGACGGGTTCGATCGCCTGGATGTCGCGAGCGGGCGTTTCTTCCACCACGCCTGACCCTGTCGAGGAAAGCGCGCGCAGGCACCTGGACCGGCAGTTCTACGAGGATTTCCAGGGAAATCTGCTGGTGGGCTATGCTCAGGGCCTATATAAGATGGACCGGGCCAGCGGCCGGCTTTCGCGAATTTGGAACAGCCCGAGAAGCGGTTTCAGCGAATCTTCGAATAAAGGTGTCCAATGGTTGCCGGGCCGCGGGGGTATGGCGTGGTTCACGTCACTGTCTGAAAATATGATCGGTAGCGTCAACCCCGGGAACGGAGGATGCGGGTGCTACGCACTGCCCTGGGATGGCGCCCACAGCCCGCCTTCCATGGAGTTCCATAGGGTACTTGAGGATCGTAGCGGGCTTCTGTGGATAGGCTCCCGTAGAGGACTGTTCCGGATGGACAAGGACCGAAAGAACTTCGTCCGGTATGCCGATCAACCCGATCGTGGGATGGGGGGGCTGATCTGGGCGCTGCTCGAAGATTCGGAAGGGAATCTGTGGGTGGGCAGCGAGGCCGGGCTCAGCCGGTTTCAAACCACGTCCTCTGCCTTCGTGAATTACCGGCAGGATGCGGCAAACCCAAACGGATTGCGAAGCAACAAGGTCCTGTCCGTGCTCTCCGATACTCGCGGATTTCTTTGGATCGGGACGAATGCCGGACTTCACCGGCTGGATCGAAAGACAGGACAGGCCGTGCTTTACCAGAACGCCCCCAAGGATCCCCACAGCCTTTCGCACAACACGGTCACCGCCATCAAAGAGGACGGTACCGGCAAGCTTTGGATTGGCACACAAGGTGGGGGACTGAACCACTTCGACCCCGCGTCCGGACGCTTCGTCGCGTACCGGCACAATCCGGCGGATTCGCAAAGCATCAGCAGCGATGACATACGGGGCCTTACGGTAGAGCCTGGTGGAGTGCTGTGGGTCGGAACTCAGGCAGGAGGCGTCAGCCGGTTTGACCCGGGAACGGGCCACTTCAAGACTTACCGCAACGATCCGCGAATCTCCGGCACTCTTTCTCACGATGTGGCGTGGACGGTCTTCATGGATCGAACCGGAACGCTATGGGCAGGAACGAGTTGGGGGCTGAACCGGTTCAACCGGGATACGGAGAGCTTCACGGTTTATCTCCAGGACGAACACAATGGCGCCAGTCTCAGCAATGACGGGATAACCTCGATCTACGAAGACCATCAGGGAACCCTCTGGATCGGAACCCGCGCCGGGCTGAACCGGTTCGACCGTAATCGCAATTCATTCGAACGTACCACCACGCAGAACGGTCTCGCGAATGACTACATCCAGGATATTCGCGAAGACGGCCGGGGACATCTCTGGCTCGCGACGCATGAGGGCCTTTCGGAGTTCGATCCGCGAACCGGGAAAGTGCACAACTATTCGGAGGCGGACGGGTTGCCCGGTAATTTCGCAAATCCAACCTTGACCGAGCGGAGTGCTGTAACTCCTAACGGAGAGTTGATCTTTGGGTCTGGTTACGGTCTCACAGTGCTGAACCCCGCTCGGGTCTCCACCAATCCGTTTCGCCCTCCGGTGGTCCTTACTAATTTCCTTCTGTTCAACCAACCGGTCGTTCCTTCCCGCGATGCCCCGCTCCGCCAGCCGATCTGGTCCACCAACGCCCTCACCTTGGAGCATTGGCAGAATCAGTTCACAATCGAGTTCGCGTCACTCAGCTATGTCGCACCCCAGAGCAATCGCTACCGGTATAAGTTGGAGGGTTTCGAAAAGAGCTGGAACGAAGTTGGCGCCGATCGGCGTAGCGCGACTTATACCAACCTGGCGCCCGACAAGTATGTTTTCCGGGTGCAAGGATCGAATGAAGATCTACTCTGGAACGAGACCGGTGTCAGCATGGAGATAACCGTGCTCCCACCGCTTTGGGGAACATGGTGGTTCAGAAGCATTGCGTTCCTCAGTACTTTCGGCCTTATCTTTACCGCCTACCGGGCGCGTGTACGGAGTCTGCGCCTTGCGGCCCAGCGCCTTGAGGCTCAAGTAGACAAAAGAACTCGCGAACTCCAGATCGCCAGGGATGCCGCGGATACCGCCAACCGGGCCAAGAGCGCGTTCCTGGCCAATATGAGCCACGAACTTCGTACGCCTCTCAGCGTCATCCTTGCATCGGCCAGCCTGCTGAGCGAGAGTGACCCAACTGCCGATCAGCGTGAAGACATCGGCGCGATCGGCCGTAGCGGAGAGCACCTCCTGGGACTGATCGACGACGTGCTTGACGTCGCTAAAATCGAGGCCGGTAAAGAGGAACTCGCAATCGCAGCCAGCGATTTGATTTCCACCGTGCGAACAGTGGTTGAAATGATGCGGGGCCGCGCGGAGGAGAAGCATCTGGAGCTGGTTTACTATCAAGCTCCTGAAGCGCCGCGCTACGTCCGTGTAGACGCGCCGAAATTGCGGCAGATCCTGATCAACCTGCTCGGCAATGCCATCAAGTTCACAAAGGAAGGAACCGTAAAGCTACAGTTGAGCGCTAGACCGGCTGGCCAACCCGGACGCAGCCTGCTGTGTTTCGATATTCAGGATAGTGGTGTGGGGATTCCGCAGCATGACCTGGGCCGCATATTCCAACCGTTCGAACAGGTGCGCAATACAGGTCCACAGACGGGGACAGGTCTCGGCCTGACAATTACCCGCCGATTTGTAGAGTTGATGGGCGGGACGCTTTTGGTTGAGAGCGAGGTGGGCCGAGGTTCACGATTCGTGGTGGAACTGCCGCTGGAACTGGCAACGGAGTCGGAGACTTACGGCGTGGAACTGGCCCCTCGGCATCCCTTCATCCTTGAACCGGGCCAACCGGAATGGCGCGTTCTGATTGTCGAGGATGACTCTGAAAGCGCCGCGGTCTTGCGGAAGATGCTGACTCGCTCCGGCTTTCAGGTGAGGGTCGCGGAAAATGGAGTACTCGGGATCGAGACATTTGAGCAGTGGCGGCCTCACTTTATCTGGATGGACCTGGATCTGCCTCAGTTGAGTGGCACGGAAACGACACGGCGGATTCGCGGGTTGGACGGCGGGGCGGAGTAAAGATCGCCGCCATCACCGCGGCTGCGCTTACTTCGGAGCGTGGGGATGTGATACGCGCAGGCTTTGACGACTTGGCTTTCAAACCGTTTCGCCCAGCGGAAATCTTCTTCTCCATGGCACGCCACCTGAGTGTGCGCTACTCGTCGTTGGAAGAGGCGAAAGATAATTCACAGCGGCAAGCCAGGTAGGTGCCGATATGTCACATTGATCGGCATAGGGGCGGCGGTCACCCGCCGACCCCTGCCACACCACCGTGCGTACGGGTCCGTACACGGCGATTCGAGTTGGTTACGCTAACGCTCCTCGATCAACGATGGAAGTCCGAGCGATCGGAAGTAGGAATTAGAGAGTCCCATCGCGAGGGCCTGGGACCGGGCCAGATACCAAGGACCACGTCCGCTGCCCGCAGTGTTGCGCGCGAGCCGCAGAGGAACCCTTAGAGCGAGCAGCGCCGCCCGGCGACGGCGCGGTGTTTTCCACTGCCGCCACAGGGCCGCCCTGAGCCGCAGCCGGACCAAGCGGGTTAAACCGAGCAGCACTTCGGGCGTTTCGCAGAATCCGAAATAGCTGCGCCAGCCCCGCATGTACGGAGCCAGTTCCGCCATCGTCGTCTCCATGCTGACGCCCTTGGCCCGTAGCGTGATCTCCCGGATTCGTTGCTTAAACCGATCCAAGGCTTTTGGCGCAATGACGCGCTTGACCTCTGGACCAGCCATAAAGCTGAATCCGAGAAACTTCCGCTCCTGCGGTCGTGCCACCGCACTCTTCGTCTCATTCACCTTGAGCTTGAGCTTGTGCGTGATGAATCGCGTAATACTCTCCATCACCCGTTGCCCCGCCCGCTCGCTGCGAACGTAGATGTTACTGTCGTCCGCATATCGAACGAAGCGATGGCCCCGGCGCTCTAACTCCCGGTCGAGTTCGTCGAGCACGAGATTACTGAGCAATGGCGAAAGTGGTCCCCCTTGCGGAGTCCCTTCCACGCTCGGGCTGACCAACCCGTTCTCCATCACCCCAGCATTCAAGAATGCCCGGATGAGTTTCAGCAGCCGCTTGTCCTCGACCCGTTTGGCGATCTGACCCATCAGTTTGTCGTGCGATAACTCGATCGAAAAATTTCTCCAAATCGAGATCAACGCACCAGCCGTGGCCTTCGGCGATATACTGCTGCGCCTGTGCCACTGCCTGATGGGCCGACCGTCCCGGCCGAAACCCGTAGCTGTGATCGGAAAATGTCCGGTCCCACTGCCGTTGCAGAACCTGCATCACCGCCTGTTGGATAAACCGATCCAACACCGTCGGGATGCCAAGCTTTCGCACCCCTCCGTCCGGCTTGGGGATTTCCACCCGCCTCACCGGCTTCGGCTCGTAAGTTCCACTCAACAACTGTTCCCGGATGGCTAGCCAGTGCTGTTTCAAATAGTCACCGATTCCACCGACGGTTATCCCGTCGATGCCCGCGCTACCTTTATTAGCCTTCACCCGCCGCAATGCTTCCTTCAGGTTTTCTCGCTCACATACGTCCTCCATTAATCGATTCGTGCTGGCTGGGTTTTCGGTTCCACTCATCGCCCCGGACGATTCAGTCTCTTCCCTCCCCGCTTCTCGGGCTTCACCCGTCCGCGCAGAAGAGAAGTCCAGTTCGATCTGGATGTTCTGCTGCTGGTCGTCCTTGAGATTCATGGCCTACTGGCCTCTCCTTCTCGTTCGGGCCTTCGGCCATCGTTCCCGGCTTAGCCTATCCATTGCTCCACCTTTCGGCATTCGGAGTGCCTCACTAGCCTTGCCGACGTCATGACCTAATATGCCCTCTGCTGACTTCTGCTCCGCGGTCAGATCGCCTTTCGACAGCCTCAGTCGCCGAAGCGACACGGAGCAGATCTCCTGGGGTAAGCTCAACCGTCTTCCGTGCACAGTCGCCGGATCTACGCTTCGCACCCTTGATGGATATGGACTTCGCGGTAAGTTGCCCGCTCGTCCGACGCTAACGCCTTGTATCCGGTTCTTGTCCATCGACTCGCACATTTGATCCATGCTTCTTTCAGACCCCGCCTCGCGACGGTAGCCCTTGCATTATCACTAGCCCTTCACCTCCATCAGGTTGGGCAGAGGACTTTCACCTCCAAACTGCTGAGCATGCCCAGCACACAACTAAGCCGCTGCGCGGCAGTCGCGTAGCGGCATCTTCGCCCGCCGCCTTTACTCATTTCATTAGTCCGATCCCGCCCCTTTCCTCGCTTGACGTTTCGTGATGGTGTCAGAGACCGAAGGAGGTTTCGTCATGACACCACTACGACAACGGATGCTGGAGGATCTTCAGCTCCGCAACTATTCGCCCAACCACTATCCGGATTTACCTGCATGAGATCACCGAGTTTGCCCGGCACTTTCGGCACGTCCGCCCGATCAGCTCGACGCCGAACACATTCGGCGCTATCAGGTCTTCCTAATCAAAGAGAAAAAGGTGTCGCAGCCCACTTTCGTTCAGGTGGTCTGCGCTCTTCGTTTCTTCTACACCCACACGCTGAACCGGAAAATCGCCATCGATCGCATTCCGTTTCCACGGCGCGAGCGGAAGTTGCCACTGATCTTGAGCCGCGATGAAGTGCAGGCGCTGCTGGAAGCGCCGCGCAATCTCCGCCATCGCACCATGCTCGCGATCATGTATGCCTCCGGACTCCGCGTGAGCGAAGTTGCGCATCTCAAAGTCAGCCGACATCGACCGCACTCGCAACGTGTTGTGGGTTCGCAGCGGCAAAGGACGCAAGGACCGGCAGGCGCTGTTGCCGCCGAAGCTGCGTGACCTGCTGCGCTGTACTGGCGAAGCGAGCGGCCCACCGACTGGTTGTTCCCCAGCTCCGATCCGAGCCAGCCCATCTCGCCGAAAGCCATTTTCCTCGCCTGCCGCAAAGCCGCGCATGATTGCCGGCATCGCAAAATCGGTTCATCCACATTCGCTGCGGCACGCCTTCGCCACACACCTGCTCGAAGCCGGCGTGGATCTTCGCACGATTCAGACGCTTCTCGGCCACGCCGACCTCACCACCACCGCGCGCTATCTCCAGGTCTCAGACGTGAGCGTTCGTGCCACCACCAGTCCGCTCGAATCGCTGGACCTCCACATCATTCCGATCGAGTGATGCCCGAGCATCGGCTGGAACTGGCCGATGTCTTCCGCACCCATCAACGCGACTTCCTGGATCGCTGGAACTCCGTGCTTTCGCAGCGAACAGAGGCGAGCGTTGCGAAACCTTCGCGACTGCCGGACCGCAGCCTTGGGTGGCCACCTTCAGCAGTGCGACCGGTGCGGACATCGCATCATCTCATATAACTCGTGCCGCAACCGTCACTGTCCGAAGTGCCAGGCTTCGGCGCGCGCCCGGTGGCTCGCACAGCGGCAGGCGGAGCTTTTGCCGGTTCCTTACTTCCACGTCGTGTTTACTCTTCCGCAGGAACCGGCCAGCCTGGCTCTTCAGAATCCCAAACAGATTTACAACATCCTGTTCCGCGCTGCTTCCGAAACTCTGCTCACCATCGCAGCCGATCCCCAACATCTGGGAGCCTCCATCGGCTTCCTCGCCGTGCTCCACACTTGGGGCCAGAATCTGCATCTTCATCCGCACCTGCATTGCGTGGTTCCCGGCGGAGGAATCTCCCCGGATGGATCGCGCTGGGTCGCGTGCCGCAAAAACTTCTTCCTGCCTGTGCGTGTGTTGAGCCGACTGTTTCGCAACAAGTTCCTGAAGGCCCTGCGAGCCGCGTTCCGCCGAGGCGAGCTTCACTTCCCTGGCGATCTGCGGTACCTCGCCGTGCCGTCAGCTTTCCACTCTCTCTGTCGAAAGGCTGCGGACCGTGAATGGGTCGTCTACGCCAAGCCACCCTTCGGCGGTCCCGAGCGAGTGCTCAAGTATCTGGCTCGCTACACCCATCGAGTCGCTATTTCCAATCACCGGCTTCGGTCGCTTGAATCCGGCAACGTCCGTTTTGAATGGAAAGACTATGCTCACAGCAATCACACCAAAGACATGACGCTCGATGCGGTCGAGTTCATTCGCCGTTTCCTGCTCCACGTGTTGCCGACAGGTTTTGTGCGTATCCGTCAGTTCGGCCTGCTCGCTAATCGTGTCCGAAAACAAAAACTGGAACAGTGCCGCGATCTGCTCGCAGAGCGTTACCCGACTCCCACCATCGACGTTCACAGCAGTCTCGAAGTGAGGAGCGAAGACCCGCATCGTTGCCCCGTCTGCACGCTGGGGCGGCTTATCGTCATCCAACTTCTCGTCGCTCAATCGAGCGCAGCCCAAGACACTTCATGAAGCCATCGCGTTCTGCCTTGGTCGAACTCAGAGGTCCAGATCAGGACCATGCCAGAGCTCTGTCTCTGGTTGAAACTCCTTACCGCCAAACCCGCGCGCCAAGCCTTTCGAGTCCACTCTTGAACTCGAAAACACCCGAACCTCACCGTTCATCAAGCTGGTCTATTCCCGAGGCTTGGCAGCGGCGGAGGGAAAACGGCATTCAATCCCCATAGATTTCGTTCCGGCTCAGTTCAATGAATTCTATCCGAACTGCTCCGTCCCGACGTTTCCGTTCAGCCCGCATTGTTTCCGCCGGAGCACTCCGGATAGAATCCTCATCATTAACGGCCACCTGAACGTTACCTCTGGAAGTCGGCACATCAAGCTCGAATTGGGGATATCCTGCAGCCATGCGCGCCTCGCGTCTGCCGCTTGTTCTGGCTTTCTGGTACCTGACGCCTCTCGTCGGCCAAGCCCAGGTTCGCCGTTCTGATCTTGCACAGTTACTCGGCTTCGAGACGCCGCGAGGTCCTGGGGCACCTCGCGGCTGGGGCGGTGGACCGATCGAAACACTGGTCGCCGATGACAAAATCGTGCACAGCGGAAAGTGGGCGGCGCGTCTGGAGCGGCAGGCAGATAGCGCAAATTTCTTTTCCACCATCACGCTGGGGATCCCTATCGATTTCACGGGAACTACCGTGGAGTTGCGCGGATTCCTCAAGACTGAGGACGTCAGTGTATCCGCCGGCTTGTGGCTGCGTGAAGATGTCGAGCGCACGAGCGTGGCCTTCGACAACATGGAGAGCCGTCAACTGAACGGCACGCACGATTGGGCGGAGTACTCGATTGTCCTGCCGCTTCGCCCAGCCGCAACGTCCTTGGTTTTCGGCGTCCGCAGTACGGGCACGGGCACCACCTGGGCGGACGATTTACAGCTGCTGGTGGACGGTAAGCCGATCTGGGACGCTCCGAAACGCCAAGAGCCAGTCACGCCGCTCGATCAGGACCACGCGTTCAACGGCGGTTCCGGGATATCGACTGGCGAGCTATCGAAGACGCAGATCGACAACCTGGTTACGCTCGGCAAGGTCTGGGGATTTCTGAAATATCATCATCCCGCGATCGTATCCGGCAAGCGTCATTGGGACTACGATCTGCTCCGCGTGCTGCCCCAGGTGCTTGCCGCCAACGATCGTACGGCGTCCCACGCCGCTTTGCACAAATGGATCGAATCCCTTGATCCCGTTGAGGACTGCACGAAATGCGCCAGCCTCAAAGAACCGGACTTGTACATGAAGCCCAACCTCGATTGGATTGCTGACGAAGGGCTGCTTGGTGTCGACTTGAGCCGGGATCTGCGCCGCATTCATCGCAATCGTCAGGCAACCGGTAAGCAGTTCTACGTCTCATTTTCCAATATTAATCCGGCCTTTGATCACGAACTCGCCTAACCGGGGTTTCGATATCCTGACGCTGGTTTTCAAATTCTCGCGCTGTTCCGCTTCTGGAACATCATCGAATACTGGTCTCCTTACCGCGATCTCATTGGGGAGAACTGGGATGGTGTGCTGACGGAGTTCGCTCCCCGAATCGCACTGGCGAAAACCGCCGACAGTTATCAACTACAGCTCATGGCCCTGATCGCCCGAGTGCACGATACCCACGCGAACTTGTGGAGCTCGATTCAGTTGCGCCCGCCAGTCGGCAGGTGCCAGCTTCCTGTGGTGGTTCGCTTTGTCGAAAATAGAGCGGTAGTTTCGGGCTATTCGCGGGCGGACGCTGTTCCGGCCAGGGGTTTAAAAGTGGGCGACGTCATTGTGGAGCTTGATGGAACCCCAGTGGGCGACCTGGTGACCCGATGGAATCCGTACTACGCGGCTTCGAACCAGCCCACGCGGTTGCGCGATATTGCGGGTTCGTTAACCAGAGGCGCCTGCAGTACGTCGGCGCTGAAAATTCAACGCGACGGCCAGACGCTGATGTTCAATCCTGAGCGCGTGCCAACGACCGCTCTGGATCAGACCGGAAGCACGCATGACCGGCCTGGATCGGCGTTCCAATTACTATCGAACGACGTGGCGTATGTGAAAATATCCACCGTAAAGTCCGCTGAGGCGAAGCACTATATCGAGTCCGCGAAAGATACCAAGGGGTTGATCATCGACATCCGCAACTACCCGTCGGACTTCCCGCTATTTTCACTGGGTTCGCACCTCGTGGATAAACCCACTGAGCACGCTCGATTCACCGACGGCGATCTTTTCAATCCCGGCGCGTTCCACTGGAATCCATCCGGAACGATTGCTCCTCAACCGCCCCATTACAACGGAAAGATTGTGATTCTGATTGACGAAATCACGCAGAGTTCGGCAGAGTACCACAGCATGGCATTTCGGGCCGCTCCTGGAGCCATTGTGGTGGGCAGCACGACAGCGGGAGCCGACGGAAATGTTTCACAGATTCCCTTGCCCGGTGGATTCCGAACGATGATCAGCGGGATCGGCGTGTTCTATCCGGATAAGAAGCCTACCCAACGGGTCGGCATCATCCCAGACATTGAAATCAAGCCGACCATCGCCGGCATTCGCGCCGGGCGCGATGAAGTGCTTGAGGAAGCGCTGCGTCAGATCCTGGGACAGAATACTCCCCAAGCGCAAATTGAGATTCTCGCGAAGCGGTAACGGCGGACGCAGCATGCCGGTCATCGGCTGCGTCATGCAACATTATCGGAAGATGCCGACCGTCGGTAATCCGAACCTGCGCGCCCGCGCTATAGTTGAGCGATATGTGTCTCTTGCCCACGCTCGCCGGGCTGTTGTTTACCGGGATGGCCGCCTGCGCCGCAGATGCTTCGGGCAGATGGTCGATGAGTCTCGAAGCTCCGCAAGGGTCCACGGAGGGCACGCTTATTGTGAAGCAGAACGGCGAGAACGTCACAGGCACTTATAAGGGGCTGCGGAACCAGGCGCCAGCCAAAGGCACGTCGAAGGGCAACGAGCTCTCGCTCACGGTTTCGATCGCTGCCGGTGGCCAGTCCCTGATCCTGGTGATTACCGCGAAGGTTGCCGACGACAAAATGTACGGCTCGCTCAATTTCGCGGGTCAGACGGTTCCTTTAAAAGCCGCTAAGAAATCGTGAAACAGGCTTCGCGTGACGCACGAGCCAACGGTAGCCCTTTGAAGGGCGGCGTGGCGGCCGTGCTCTCCGTACTAGCCGCAACCATTCTTACTTTCGCCTCCGCTGCGCTCCTCAACGGTAAAGCTCCGATCTTATTTTTCCTCGTCGCCGTCACTGTTTCGGCTGCGCGCGAGGGCACGCGCAGCGGCTTGATCGCGACAGTACTCAGCCTCGGTGCGATGTTTTTTCTGTTCAGGAATAGCATTACCGTCTTAGTGGGAGAGCATTCGCAGTTAGTGCTCTTCGCCGTTGTCGGGGTTGCGTCGACACTGGTTATGGACCGGCTTCATCGGACAAACGTTGCTCTGATCCAAGCCAGGCGAGAAACGGAAGCCATTAACGAGAAGCTGTTGGACCACGCCGAATCCTTGGCCCTGGCCAACGCAACGCTGGCGCAACACAAAGAGGCTCTCGCGCTCGCCTATGAGCAGCTTCGTCAGGTTGCGGAGCTCGCGGCGCTCGACATGCAAATCCCGCTGAAATCGATATCCGAATCCACCTCGTTGCTGGATACCGAGAGCGCGGAAGACCATCTGATAGAGCACGCTGGGCTGATCGCGGCGGAGGTTTCCCGGCTACAGACGATGATCTTGGACTTGCGCAAGCAGGCTGCCGACATGGATCTGACGGCTGTGCTCCGGAAGTAATCGCGCGTGAGAACCATACGTCCAGTCGCCAGATTGTCTCGCGTTCATTTGTCGTCCGCAATAAATCAATCCGCGTACGTTTTGCGGTCGAGCCCGACTTTCAGCGATTCGCCGCGCGCTTGAACGCTCAAGTGATGAAACTGGCCGGCATCGAAAAACCGGTGGGAGAGTGGTGAACTGATCCAAATAGCGGAGTCAGATCGGTATCGATATCTGTTATTCGCCCCGATGTGGAGCATCATCGGCCGCCGGAGCGCGATCTTTTGTTGACAGTGACTTGTCGTTTTGGCCACTCGATTCTCGGACTGCCCCCCCCCGATTGGTGTTCGAATCGATATTGTCAATCTGCCATGCCCTGGTTCCTTATTCGGCGAGATCTGCTCGTATCAAGCGATCTAACCGTCGAGCAAGGGTTCTAGTAATTGTCATGCGTCTTTGCCGCCAGCGCGCTTTGGTTGCCAGGATTAAGACTCGAGATTCATTTTGCGCACGAGGGACCGATAACGGGGATGCAACGGGTCAGTACGCCGATCAGCGAGAGCGATCACCGCGAGGGGCTCGCGCTCGTCCAGAGCATGGTCGAGTAGAGTATGCGCTGAGTCCATGTCGCCACATGCTTCCGCGCAGTAGGCGCGCGAAAGAAACGGAATGTAACGATCACCGGCTCGCTTCTCGATGCCATCGCGGATTTGCCGCGCATCGGCAACGCTGCCCTGACTCGCCCGAGTTAATGCCAGAGTCCCGAGCAAGAGCACGTCATCTGGAAGGATCTTTAGGCCGCCTTCCAGAACAGTGACGGCCTCCTGAGGTATGCCGGCCCGCAGCAATGCCATCCCGGCGGCGAATCTGCAAATCGGTAAGCCGGGGAACAATTGAATCAATTTTCGCGCTCCATCCACGGCTTCGGGTTTCCGCATCGTGTGAATAATCCAAAGCTCCGCTGTCCGAACCGCGGGACTCAAAGGATCGAGTGCCACCGCCCGGTCGATTTCAGCGAGCGCCTCCTCGAGGCGCATGGTCGGCAGCAGATACCAAAGCGCTCGGCCGAGGTGAACCATTGGCGATGCCGGATCCATCTCCAGCGCTTTGGAGAAATGTTGCTCGGCAGCTTCCCAGTTGTACTCGTAAAATGCCGAGAACACTCCGCGCACGACGTGCGATTGAGCCGAATCCGGATCTAACTGCAATGCCCTTCCCAGCGACGCCAGCGCGGCCGGCACCAGATCGCGCGGACGCTGCGCGAGATAGAGCATCCGATAGTAAGCCTGCAAAGCCAAACCGGAATGGGGAAGCGCGTAGGTGGAATCCAGCTCGATCGCGCGCCGATAGCTGGCCAGTGCGCGTTCCGCGCCTTGCGGCGTCACATGTTGCACGAAGTAGCGACCTTCCACGTAAGCCTGGTGTGCCTCGGAATTGCGCGGACGCCGCTCGCCCCGGCCGCGGAGTTGCGTTTGCATAGCCTTCGCGATCGATTGTGCGATCTCATCCTGCATGGTCAGGATGTCGCTTAAATCCCGGTCAAAGCGGCCCGACCAGACGTGGCTGCCGTCGGTTGCCGTGATCAACTGCGCGGTCACGCGCACTCGCTGCCCTTCGCGGCGAAAGCTGCCTTCCAACACGTTGGATACACCCAGCACTTCCGCGATGCGGCGAATGTCCTGAATTCGATTTTTGAACGCGAACGCCGACGTGCGCGCGATCACTCGCAGGCCAGGGATTTTCGCCAGCTCATTGATGATGTCCTCCGCCAGACCATCGCCGAAGAAATCATCCTCCTGCTCCGTGCTCAGACAGACGAAGGGCAGCACGGCTATGGAAGCGACTCCCTGAGCGACCCCGTCGGGTTTCGCGGCGCCCTGTTCGATGTTCGCGATGAATCGATATCCACGGCGCGACTGGGTCTCGATGAATTTGGGGGCCTTGGCATCATCGCCTAAGGCGTGGCGAATATCCAAAATGTGGCTCTTCAATACATCGGGCTGGACGAAGGAATCCGGCCAGAGGGCGGTCAGCAGTTCGTCATGCGTCACCAGATTGCCGGCCCGTTCCACCAGGTAGGCGAGCATCAGGAACGCTTTCGGCGTAAGCGTGACTCGCTCCACGCCGCGCCACAGACACTGATTCTCGCGATCGAGTCGGAATGAGAGGAATTCGATCATGCGCACAGCGCTTCTCAAGATTAGCAATAACTTTACGGAATGGGCACCGTAAATTCACCAGTTTTCCGAAGCCCGAACCATATACTGCGTCTGGGCGGGTTAGCCTCATGAGTCTGTGTGAAAACAGGGACAAGCCGCCCTGTCCACGCCGATATCTTGTTCATTCGTGGCCTCGGGTCACTAGGGGACAGGGTAGCCTGTCCCTGTTTTCACACAGACTCTCATGCGGGGCGTGTTTGAAGAATCCGGTAATCAAGAGAAATCAGCAACGATCCCCGCTCGAACGACACGGTGGAGTAACCGTATGAAAATCTTTCTGGCTGCGATTTGCGCAACGATCCTGGCATCCGGACAATCGACAGGCGCGTTCGCCACCACCGGATCGCTGATGGTGCCGCGGCAATTCCACACAGCCACTTTGCTTCCCAGCGGTAAGGTCTTGATCACTGGTGGCTACTCCGTCGCGGCTGGGAGTCTTCAAACCTGGGCCACCGCGGAGTTGTACGATCCTTCGAGCGGAAGCTTCACCGCAACCGGCGGCATGATCGCTTCCCGGTACATGCACACCGCGACGCTGCTGCCGGACGGCACGGTTCTGCTTGCAGGCGGACGGAAACGAGTAGACGGCGACGCACAATCCGGCGCGGAGTTGTACGATCCCGCAACGGGGACCTTTAGCGCGACGGGCAGCATGACGATTGCGCGGTATTTCCACACCGCCACTCTCCTCAACAACGGCAAGGTCCTTATCGCCGGCGGTAATTATCCCTACAGCCAAACCGCTGAGCTCTACGATCCTTGTACTCGAACGTTTACCGCAACAGGCGACATGACGGAACCCGGTGCGGACACAGCGACCCTTCTCCCGAGTGGCAGCGTCCTGATAACCCGCAATGATGGCGATGAGGATGAGAACCATGCAGAGCTTTACGACCCGGCCACGGGCACCTTTGCTCGAACCGCGGACTTCCTCGATCCGCCTCCGGGGCTAGAGCCCACCGCGACCTTGCTTACCAGCGGCAAGGTCTTGATCGCCGGCGGAAGTGTGGGAGACTTCGAATCCGCTACTGCCCAGATCTACGATCCAGTCACGAAAGTCTTTGGTAGCGCCGCCATGATGACAGTGGGAATAAGCGCGTTGGCGAGCGCGACGCTCCTTCCCGATGGAGAGGTGCTCATTGCAGGTAGATACGATTTTGTGGCGTGTATGCCAGTGATCGGGTCTCCCTCACTCGGCGGCACGTGTCCCGGTACTGCTGAAGTGTACGATCCTGCCAGCGGTACATTCGGCGCATCGATCGAGGAACAGTCGATGGAAGGGCATGCGGCCACTCTGCTCCCGGATGGGACAGTTCTTATCAGTGGAGGCTGGGTGTGCTGCGGGATCACAATCGGGTCGGCCGAACTGTATCGTCCCGCAACGCTGGTGCCGTCGGCTGCGTTGCTGTCCCTATCGGGGGACGGAAAAGGACAGGGCGCGATCCAGCACTCGGGAACATATCAACTGGTGAGTCCCGAAAATCCGGCGATCGAGGGCGAGGTCGTAGTGGTCTATTGCACCGGGCTGTCCGATGGCGGCTTGATTCCTCCGCAAGTCGCGATTGGGGGGCGCATGGCCGAGGTGTTGTGGTTCGGGAGTACGCCAGGATACGCCGGACTGGATCAGATCAATGTGCGAATTCCAGCCGGAGTGGTGCCCGGAGCAGCGGTTCCCGTGCGTATGAACTACATCAGCCGTCCGAGCAATACCGTTGCGATCGGCGTCGGCAGTCATTAAAGAGAAAGCGAAAAAGAGACTATGCGAATCTTGTTGGCTTTATCCAGTGCCTGTGTCCTTTCTGCGCAGCAATACACGATCTCGACCGTCGCAGGGAGCCGATTCCTGCCGACATCAGCAGCGGCTCCCACGGCGGGGATCGGCCTTACGTCAACCGTCGCATCGGACAGCGCCGGCAATATTTATGTCGGCGCGCAAAACGCAGTACTGAAGCTGGACCCGGCCGGCGTTCTCACCATTGTGGCGGGAAACGGGAACCCTGGCTATACAGGCGATGGTGGTCCCGCGGCCAAGGCCCACATTGGAATTCCATTGGCTCTCGCCACAGACACGGCAGGGAATTTGTATATCGCGGACGCACTTAATGGACGCATCCGCAAGGTGACTGCTGACGGAATCATCAACACCATCGCCGGCAGCGGAACCGGCTGCTTTTGTGAGTCTGAGGGTGCGGGCGATGGCGGCCCCGCGATCGCGGCTCCAATTTATTATCCCTTCCAGCTCGCAGCGGATGCGAACGGCAACGTTTATATCGGGGAATTCAACACTGCGCGAGTTCGCAAAGTCTCGCCGGATGGCATCATCACAACCGTGGCCGGGACGGGCGGTGCCGCTGGTTACTCCAGCGATGGTGGCCAGGCAACCAACGCACGGATCGGCGTGCCGTGGGGACTCGCCATTGATAACGCGGGCAATTTATTCATCTCCGATGTCATTCCTGGAGACGATGATCCAGTTGCCGCTCGCATTCGCAAAGTTTCGCCCGATGGCATCATCACGACAGTGGCGGGTACGGGCGTGCCCGGCTTTTCGGGGGACGGCGGTCCGGGGCTGAATGCTCAATTCAGCAGTCCGGGGCAGCTCGCCGTCGACAATTCAGGCGACCTATACATTCCGGACGGATTGCGCATTCGCAAACTTTCCGTGGACGGAACCATCACGACTATCGCCGGTGACGGAAATCATGGGTACTCCGGAGACGTTGGGCCGTCGGTCAACGCGGAGATTTCTGGAACTAACGTCGGCAGCTACGGGGGGCTGGCTCTTGACCGCGCGGGCAATCTGTACATCGCCGATACATTCAACTACCGAGTCCGGAAAATCTCCTCCGATGGAATCATCGTGACAGTCGCAGGCAATGGGGCTACCTGTTGCTTTTTTAGCGAAGGCGAAAACGGCGTGGTCGCCACCGTGGCTCACTTGTCGACTCCGGTCGGCGTGACGATAGACGGCGTCGGGGGTTTTTTCATCGCAGACACGTATTCCGGTCACATCCGGAGAGTTTCTTCAACTGGAATCATCACCATCATTGCGGGAATCGGAGTGCTCGGAGGACCAACCTCAGTGGTCGGACCAATTCCCGGAGACGGCGGCATTGCCTCTGAAGCTTTTCTGAGTTTTCCATCAGGCACGGTGATCGATGGTTCAGGAAATTTGTTTGTCGCGGATGCCGGTGGACAACGCATCCGAAAGATCGACCTCGCGGGGATTATCACCACTGTAGCGGGCAATGGGACAGCGGGATTTTCGGGGGATGGCGGATTGGCGACGGCGGCTCAATTGAACTGGCCGAAGGATATTGCGATTGATGCGGTCGGTAACCTGTACATCGCGGATACCAGCAATTCCGCGATTCGCAAGGTCACTCCCACAGGTATCATCACCACAATTGCCGGGAATGGCAGCGGCGGCTTTTCTGGCGATGGCGCGCTCGCGGCAAGTGCACAGTTGAACCAGCCGAGCGGAGTCGCAGTGGATGGCAATGGCAACGTCTACGTTTCGGACACGTCCAATTTTCGCGTTCGCAAGGTTGACCCTGGCGGCGTCATCTCGACGATCGCGGGGACCGGTCTGGCTGCCTACTCAGGCGACGGCGTACAAGCTTCGAATGCGACGCTGGCTTATCCCACCGGTTTGAAAGTTGATGCAGCGAGCAATCTGTTCCTGGCTGACTGGGTCAGCGTTCGAAAGATCACAGCTAGCGGGATCATCACCACAATCGCAGGCACAGGCACAGGAGGCTTTAGCGGCGACGGCGGGCCAGCCACCAGCGCAAATGTTGAGGCATGGGGCATCGCGCTCGATCCCGCCGGGCGGATCCTGGTCGCCGACCCATGGAGCAACGCGATTCGTGCGCTCCAGCCTGTTCACTGATCACGAAACCAATTCAACGGCAAGGACGGACATCATTATGCGAATGCTACCAGCTATTCTTACCCTCTCGATCACCTCGTTCTTCGCGGCCGCCCAGACCAACACATCAGCCTCTCTCGTGCCGCTGGTCAACCTTCCTGCCACGACAGCCAAGCTCCCGACCGTTCGGGGAGTTGCACTAGATGCATCGGGGAATGTCTTCTTCGTCAGCGGCGGGAGCAGCGGTGCTTTCGACACCGGATACAGCGTGTTGCGATTGGACGCCACGACGGGAATCCTGACATCGGTTGCGGGAAACGGAACTCCCGGCTACAGCGGAGATAACGGTCCCGCCACCAGCGCGCAACTGGGCGGAGCAACCGGTGTCTCTGTGGACCGAGCGGGAAATCTCTACATCGCGGACACTAATAACGGCGTGATCCGCAAGGTCACAAACGGAGTGATCACCACTGTAGCGGGAGGCGGGTTCGAGAATCCGGATTGCGATAACTGCCCGGCGATAAGTGCCAATGTTTCCGACATCGCGGCCATCACAGTGGATTCGGCGGGCAGTTTGTATATCGTCGCGGGCAGCCTTGCACGGAAGGTCACCAACGGTGAGATCACGGGTGTAGCTGGATTCGGGTATTTTACAGACGGAGTAAGCACACCCGCGTCAGTTGCCGCGGATGCAAGTGGCACCCTCTATATCGCAGTGCCTGCCTGTAATTGCATCTACAAGGTCTCGAATGGAGTGACCACAACCATCGCAGGCACGGGCACATTCGGCTTCAGCGGGGACAACGGCCCCGCGACCAGCGCCCAGTTGGGCGCGCCACGAGGAGTCGCTGTGGACGCGGCCGGGAATGTGTACATCGCGGATACCGGCAACCAGCGCATCCGTAAGATATCCAATGGAGTGATTACCGCCGTCGCGGGCGGCGGCCCGACACTTGGGGGATTGGGCGACAACGGCCCCGCGACTAGTGCGTTGTTGAATTATCCTTTCGGAGTCGCAGTCGACCCCGCGGGAAATCTGTACATTGAGGACACACTCGACCAGCGCATTCGCAAAGTCTCGAACGGGATCATCACAACCATTGCCGGGGGAGGCTCCACGCCCGCTCTTATAGCAAAATCCGCCGGCGCGTTCGCAGCCACCGCGAGCATGAGCAGGCCACGCATCGGACATACGGCGACCTTGCTCGGCAACGGCAAAGTTCTGATTACCGGTGGATTCGAATACCCGAACGTTCTCGTTCTCATGGGCTCGGAATACCCACCTTCCGGCTCCGCTGCGATCGCCACTTCGGAGCTGTATGATCCTGGGACGGTCACGTTCGCCCCAACAGGCAGCATGAACCCGCCACTGGGTTACTCCACAGCCACACTCCTGGCGGACGGCAGGGTTCTTATCGTGGGTGCGCCCCCTCCTTACAAATTTCTGGACGTGGCGGGCGCCCAGCTTTACGACCCATCCACGGGGGCCTTCACCTCAGTGGGAAATCTCATCAATATTTCCCGCCCGGTGACAGCCACGCTTCTCAACAACGGCCAAGTCTTGATCACCGGGGGCGGCGTGCAGGCACCCTATGAATTCAACCAGTACCACGCGGAACTCTACGATCCGTCGACCGGGCTATTCACACCGACCGGGCGTATAGGAGGCCATTACACGCCCAGCGCCACGCTCTTGCCTAACGGCAACGCTCTCATCGCTGAGGGCTCCTGTGATCCCGTCTCTGGGCGAAGTGAACTCTACGATACTTCCACGGGCACGTTCAGCCCGGCTCCGGGTTCGTTGTGCATCAACATCGGGGAAGCGGCGATTCTGCTGCCAAATGGCAATGTACTCATCAAAGGCGGATCCTTCGGCGGCGCCTATGAATACGATCCGACGACGGGGGGCATCATTGCCGGCGGCAACATACTTCAAGTCGCCCACAGTGGCATTCTGCTTCCCGACAAAACGGTATTGATCACTGGAGGCGATCCTTGCATCGCCACAGATGACGGTTGTTCTGTTTCAGGTGTGGCAGATGCGTATCTTCGGGATCCATCCACGGGTAGCTTCGGCTATGCCGGTTTGATGACTGCGCGTCGTATTCTGCACCAGGCTACTCTGCTGCCGGATGGAACCGTGTTGATCAGCGGGGGTGATCCCCTTGGCAGCGCGGAAATCTATACTCCTCAGTTGTTGGTGCCGGCGCCAGGCCTATTTTCTCTTTCGGGTGATGGTAAGGGTCAGGGTGCGACTTGGCATGCAGACACGGGAAAGATCGCATCATCCGATAACCCGGTTTCCTCAGGAGAGATCCTCTCGATGTACACGACCAGTTTATTGGAGGGCGGCGTAATCCCTCCGCAAGTCGCGGTCGGCGGAAAGCTCGCTGAGGTCCTTTATTTCGGCGACGCTCCAGGGTATCCAGGATATTTTCAGGTGAACTTTCGAGTGCCGATCGGCGTTGCGGCGGGGCCTGCGATCCCGGTGCGCTTGACCTATCTCGGCCGCCCGAGCAATACCGTCGCGATCGGCGTCGGCAGTCATTAAAGAGAGAAAAAAGAAAAAGAGAGACTATGCGAATCTTGTTGGCTCTATCCAGCGCCTGTGTCCTTTCCGCGCAGCAATACACCATTTCGACATTCGCCGGGGGCGCTCCGCCGATCACTCCGGTCCCGGCGCTGAAGTCGTCGATCGTTCTCAACACCGGTTTTTCAACGGAAGCCGGGAGTGTGTACTTCTCCGGCGCCAACTGCGTCTTCAAGATCGACGCGAATGGAATCCTCACGCGAGTTGCCGGCGATTCCAGGGTGGGGGCCTTCGTTGAAGGCGTCGCGGCCACCAGCGCCGAGTTCAGCACTGCCGGGGCCGTGACGGCCGACCACCTCGGCAACATTTACGTCGTCGACCGGAACTTTGCGAGCGGACAGATCGGCGATACGTTGCGCAAGATCGCGCCGGATGGAACGATGACCACCGTCCTCACAAATCTGAACATCCAATCGCGCGACAACAGCGTCCGCCTGGCCGTGGATCCCAGCAGCAATCTATTCGTCGTCGACGGCACCTACATTCGCAAGTACTCGACCGACGGCAAGTTGACGACAGTCGCGGGTAGCGCATCCCACAGTTTCTCGGGAGACGGAGGCCCAGCCCTTCAGGCAGGGCTCGGCACTGTGCAGTCGATCGCGGTGGACGGCGCCGGAAATCTCTACATCGCGGAAGCGAGCTACGACGACTTCGACGACGACACTGTCGACGTGCACATCCGCATCGTTACTCCGGATGGAATCATTAAGACTCTCGCAGGCAGCGGGAGCATGGGGTTTTCCGGAGACGGCGGTCCGGCGAGCGCAGCGCAACTCAGCGGCTGGTTTCCAGCGCTCGCGATCGATGGCACGGGGGCTCTGCTGATTGTCGATGCAGGGAACCATACGATTCGAAGAGTCACCCCGGATGGCATGATCGCGTCGCTGCAGACGCTGGATCAGTCAGGTTGTTTCCTGCAGGGCTCGGGGCCCTATATATGCGCCGGTGACATCGCGACGGACGCGGCCGGACGGATCTACATCGTCGGCCAGTATAACGGTTATGTCCAGTTGCTCGGCGCCGACGGGAGTCTGACGACCATCGCCGGCGTTGGTCCGGCAAGCATCGGCGACGGAGGACAGGCTACCAGCGCGATCCTTGCCAGTCCTCTGGGGATCGCGATCGATCCAGCGCATAACGTGTATGTCGCCGACGAGCAGCACAATCGGATCCGGAAAATCTCGGCAACCGGAACCATCACGACGGCGGCTGGAAACGGAGTGCCGCGCCCGCCGGGCATTCCGTTGAACGACGACGGAGGATTGGCCCTCAACGCGGAGTTGGCATGCGGCCCGCAATTTTCCTGCAAAGGAATGGCGTTCGACAGTGCGGGGAATTTCTTCTTCAGCGATGGCGAGCGCGTCCGAAAAGTCACGCCGACCGGGATCATCACCACCGCGGCGATGGTCGCGGCGCAAGGGCTGGCCTCGGATGGGAAGAACCTCTACATCACGGATTTCGGCAACAATCGCGTGCTGAAACTGGACGAGCTAGGCGCGCTCGAAGTTGTGGCAGGCAACGGGAGCTTGGGGCATTCGGGCGACGGCGGGCAGGCGATCTACGCGCAACTTGAAGTGCCTGTCGATGTGGCTGTGGACGGCGCGGGGAACCTCTACATCGCGGAAAACTACGAGTCGCACATCCGAAAAGTGACGCCGGACGGCACCATCAGTTCGATCGCCGGAGGTGGTACGGACAGGTCTGACGGAATTCTCGCCACCTCCTCTGTGCTCGACCGGAACCTGGGCATTGCAGCCGACCACGATGGAAACGTATATATCGCCGAGTACGCGAGCTCACGAATCCGCAAGATTTCAACGAACGGCATCATCACGACGATTGCCGGGGGCGTTTGCAAGTCGACTTCCATCAATCCCTGCAGCGGCTACATCGGCGATGGTGGCGCTGCGACGAGTGCGCAGTTGTCCGGCCCGGCACGGTTGGCTGTGGATTCCGACGGCACCGTCTACATCTCGGATTTCGGTAATAACGCAGTCCGAGTCCTGCGGCCGATCCGGTAGGGTAAGCGCAACCTTACGACTCGACTACCTCGCGCACTGAATCCGGATGTGCGGCACCCGAACGTTTCCTCACAATGCGTTCGGGACCGACAACCTCCACCCCTGGGCCAAAGGCTACAACGTTTGGGAGCTGCTGTGAGGACAGGTTGGCGGAGTTGATGACGTAAGACACCTGGGGGCGACAGAGAAGGCCAGAGGCGATTACAGGTAAGAGATACCGGTTTCGCCGATCGTCGTGAAAATTGTTAAAAGATTGGTTACTCCAAGCAACTTTTGAATCCGCGGGCCAAAGTTGATGAGTTCTACCCGACACCCTGCCGACCTGGCTGAAACGTACAGCCGAACTATTGTCCCCAGGCCCATGCTGTCCATGTGGGTTAGTTCCGTCAAGTCCAGCACGATTCGCTTGGCACCCGGAATTTGTCGGCTCACCTCGGTATAGAGATAGTCGTTGACACCCGCCACTATCTTGCCGCGGCAGCGGATCACGACATCGTTATCGGTACGGACAATTTCAAGCACCAACGGGCCTGCGGCTGTTGCTTCAGGCATGGAGCAGCACCCCGCCAAAATACATCGGGCAGATCGAACTGAGCATCGAGCGATTCTCCCATACCGCAAGGACGGAATGAAAGGAGCAGATTAAGTTTCGAATCCGGCGCGCGGAGCAGAGGCGAGAGTATGCTATCGTAACCGGTCAACTATAGGAGGTTTTATGTTGCGAGCCCACACTCTGACGGCGACATTGGCACCGCTCGCGATGGCGCTGCTTACGATCTTCGTGATCGCGGAACGTCCGGCGTCGGCGCAAAGCCCCAACCCGCGTCTCGGCAAGTGGAAGTTGAAGTCGACGAATCCCGCACCCGCGAGTAATGTCATGACGTATGAGAAATTTGGCCAGGAAGGCATGAAGATCACCATCGACGCAGTGAACAAGGATGGTGTCGATTCGCAGTGGTTTTACACCACCAACTTTGACGGCAAGGACGAACCGATCACGGGAAACCCGGGCTCGGATCACGGATCCGTGAGAGTCATCACGCCTTTCATTAACGAAATTGTCTACAAGAAGGACGGCAAGGTAACCCAGGTTCTCACGAACGTGCTCTCGCGCGATACCAACACGATCGCCGTCATTTATATGCGGCAGGATTCAGCCGGGAAGATAAGCGACGTTACATTCGCCACGTACGAACGAATACAGTAGGCCGTAATCCAGGCGTGAGAGCAAGTCAGTTCGCGGGCGCCGATTTCGCCGGAGCGAGAAACTCTTTCATTTGGCGCACGGCGTAGTCGACTTTCATGTCAAAGATGCGCTTGCCCAACTCCGGCGTTGAGGGGCGGGCATCGCCCGTGATTCCGTTGTTGATGCGAGCCGCATTCGGATCGCGACGCTGGCCGCGCACGGCCACCGGATCGCCGACCGCGGTTTTGATCAAATCCTTCCGCACCCAACCGGCATCGTGGCCGTCGCGCGTGCTCAGGTACAGCATCTCCGACGTATCCATGATGCTCGCGTGCCCGTACGACGGATAATGATTATCTTCCAGCCACTTCCAATAATCGTTCTGTGCCTTGTCATACATCTGGTCGCAAAAATAGACGTGGACGCCCTTTGCCGCATATTTCTCGTCCAGTTTCTTCGCGACGTCGCCCAGTTCTTTCTGTCCCCCGCCGTGGTCACCCATGAGAAAGATATTCTTAAATCCGTTCTTGGCGAGCTGTTCGGCCACACGTTCGTTAATCTCGGCGAAGATCGGACCCGTCAGTCCGATGGTGCCCCAAGGCAGAGTGTCGGGTGCTTCATTCACCGAATAAGGGATGGGAGGCGCCACCAGCGTATGGCCAAGTTTGAGCGCAATCTCGCGTGCGGTCTCCGCTGCCATCAGATTGTGACCACCGCTGACGTTCTGTGGCCCACGCTGTTCGACACCGCCATTGTAAACAATGACGTTGATCATCCCTTCGTCCTGGATCGCGTGTTTGATTTCGGGCCAGGTCATCATTTCAAATTCGACAACAGGTTTCCGCACCGCTTGGGCATAAAGAACCGCCGCGGTGAACGCCAGCAGGAGCGTAGTGATTCTCATAGTGAACGATGATATCAGCGGGCTTCGCTAGGGACAAACAACCGGTTCCTGCCGGTCACTTTACGAAACGCGAGTTACAAGCACGCGAAAGATGCGGCGGATGTCTTGCGATCTGCTTCTGTGCGCCGTGATCCGGGATGAATACGGCCTCGGTGCTCGGACACTTCATCGCGCTCGGGGATCTGAGATTACCCTGTATCCGCAGCAGCAGTTGTCAGCGCCCATTTCCCGTGATAAGGTCAGATCCGTACAAACATCTTGATAGCGAGGGCACGAACGATGATCCGCAATGCGTACGTTTCTTTCCTGGTGCTGAGTCTCGTGGGATTGGCCGCCTGTTCCAGCGAACCGCCCACCAAACAAGCCGCCCCCGCGACAGACAAAATCCACGGAAAGGCCCTGGTTGTTCTCAACGAAACGACCGCTCTGGATGCCGCGCTGAACGCAGGCGGACCGTCCGTCTACCTTGTCGACGGTCTGAATCGCTACCGCCTGTTCTTCAAACAGGCCGTTGAGGTTAGCCCCGGTCAGGAGTACACGGCAGAGGGCGTCTACGCTCAAAAAACCATCGATGCGATTGGCGATCCCGATCAGGGCAAGAACGGCTATCCGCTGGAGTCGAGCTGCAGCCGTGTCGTCAAGATGGCCTGGCCCGGGCTGGCTTTCGACGTCACGGAAGCGCACACCAAGAGTCTAAGCGCCAAGGTGAAGCGCTTTCCCGCGCGAGCCGTATTTCTGGTGACCAAGATCGAACCCGTGGCCGCCGATACCGCGAAACAGAAAAAGGAAATCGGCACGGAGGAGAAGGAAGTGGCCACCGTCACCATTCCAGCGGATAAACAACGCGAGCAACTGGTCGAGGGTCCCATCACCTTACCCGCGCCTCTTTGGGAACCGGCGGGTGGATCGGCCCGCTGCAAAGTCGTCATCGACGAAGACGGCAAAATTGCGAAGCTCGACAGCGGCGCTCAGTTGTGTGAAACCGTGCCGTGGTCTCAGTTCCGCTATAAGCCTACGGTCAAGAGCGGCCACCCGGTTAGGGTGAACTCCGAGGTGGAAGTGCGCTTCGACCCGCGAAAGTAGCAGCAAACTACGGTTTACGGTAGCGGGCCGCCTTGCTCATTGCATTCACTGGCACCAAGCCGTGCCCCGACGAATCGCCTTGAACCCGTCGCTTAAAGCCGAGCCGCCTCGTGCCGGCAGGACACATTCGCGCTCACCTCGATGTCGTCGCGCGCCGCAACCATCAGGCTTCGCGATGCCTTCACCCCATAAAATTGCGCCGAGAGTATCGAATGCGAATATCACGCACACCAAGGTGTCCCCGCCAAGTAGTGACGAGCTTTCGGAGAATTCGGTCGAACTGAATCGGAAATCTGATGATCGCTGGGTCGATCAGGCGATCGATGGAAGACCTGGACTCACTGAGGCTCAAGAGTCAGCCCGCTCCGGCTGCCATTCATCCGGGTCTTCTTGGCTGATCTCGTTTTCGCGATCCTCTGGCTTTTCCAGTTCGATACGCCTCTTGCGTTCTTCGCGCTCCTCGCGGCCATCGCTCACGGATTCCCGTCCTCGTTCCAGTTCCAGTTTAGCCTCGCTTACGCCATGGCTTGCCGTCAGTCCGCAGGACTGTCGGATGTTAGCATTCCAAAATAGAGATCCACCATCTATCGGTGCCACGGGCTGGGGGCGATGCCTAGTAACTGTGGATTGGGGTGCCTGTTAAGACGTATTATCGGCAATTTGGACAACGTCACGATCAACCACTTGCTCCATCTATGATGGTCGTGTTGGTCTTCGTATTGCGACGCTCCGGGCGCTCGGCCGGCAAGTGCCACGAGCGACGTTGGACTCGACGTCGTAGTGGATTTTGAGTGAGAAACGGGGATATTGTAATCGCGTTACGCGGAGTCCGCCATTTTCTGGCGCGCTGACGGTTCCGGGTCGGTGGCGAAGACTGAATACACCAGGCCCGCGATCGCCGCGCCTACAATCGGCGCTACCCAAAACAGCCACAACTGTTCGAGCGCCCATCCGCCCACGAACAGCGCCGGGGCGGTGCTGCGCGCTGGATTCACCGATAGGTTCGTCACCGGTATCCCGATCAGATGGATGAGCGTCAACCCGAGGCCAATCGCGATCGGCGCGAATCCCTTCGGCGCTCGCGTGTCGGTGGCTCCCAGAATGATTATCAGGAACATGAACGTCAGCACGACTTCGGTCGTCAGGCAAGCCACCAGGCTGTAGCCGCCAGGGGAATGCGCGCCGTAGCCGTTAGAGGCGAAGCCACCGGCCAAATCGAATCCTGCTTTGCCCGTGGCGATCGAGTACAATACGCCCGATCCGGCGAGGCCTCCTAACACCTGCGCGACGACGTACGCCGGCAGTTCCGACAAGGGAAATCGCTTGCTCACCATCAACCCCACCGACACAGCGGGATTTAAATGGCATCCCGAAATGTGCCCGATTGCAAACGCCATCGTCAGGACCGTGAGGCCGAACGCCAGAGCGACTCCCACGAAGCCAATTCCCAGACCGGGGAAAGCCGCGGCCAGTACCGCACTCCCGCATCCGCCGAAGACGAGCCAAAAGGTTCCGATAAATTCTGCAAACGCTCTTTTCGATAGCGACATACAGAACCTCCTCCTTACGGTGCGCAAAACATCATGATCCTAAATTAGAGATGGCTCCGCGCGCGACGATAACGCTGAAACGTCGATGGCGGCGCATTCCTTCATTTGTTCCCCTGATGTCTTTGCACAGACGTGATGTGGCTTGACGCTGGTCGAGATCATTTCCCCTTCAACCCGGCTGTCAATACACCACGATGTTGCGACTGTCAATCCAAACGGGAGATGCCCCTGCGGGCGCCGGCGATGTAAGTAATTTATTGTTCACCAAGTGCCTACCGATAGTGCTCGACAACAGCAGTCTCAGCCGATGGGATCGACGGGCTTGCTTGCGGAGTTCGAAGCCTCGCTCGAAAGAGGAATCGCGCCAAGTCCGTCGTCGGTGAACTGGAGGCGGATGTCGTAGGCCCCGCTAAGGGCAGTACGGTCGACGACGGGGCGACTGAGGGGAATGGCAAGGACGCCGGGCGAACTCTCGCATCGCGGCGTTTCCGCCATCCTTGACCGACAAGTGTATAAGATGTATATACATTTAATATGGCGCAGAAGACTATTCAAGAACACACTGCAGTGCTCTTCGACCTGCCCTGCGCTTGTCAGAACCTGCGACGCGTAACACGGATCGTCACCCGAATTTATGACCAGGAGCTTAGAAAAGCAGGACTCGAGGTCACACAATTTGGTCTGCTCACCGCATTGGCTACTGCTGGACAGGCCAATCAAAAACGGCTGAGCGCGCGGCTTTGCAATGGATAGTACGACGCTCACCCGGACGTTAGCGGTATTGCGGGAACGGGGCTGGGTCCAAGTCAAGCTAGGAAAGGACAGGCGGGAGCGCCTGTTTAGTCTCACGCAGACAGGCAAGAGACAACTTGTGGAAGCGCAACCAAGTTGGGCGCTCGCCGAGCAGAGACTGCGGGGAGCGTTGGGAGACGCGGCTTGGAAGAAGATGAGTGAGACCGTATCTCAAATGACGGAAGCGGCGATCGGGGCATAAATTCCCGCGTCCGCGATAGATGTATATGCATCTATCTAGCGTGACCAGGGAATTGAAAACCCTCCGGAAAGGAACCTAATCGCATGCGAACCGTCCTCTTTTCTTCGGCTGTGCTGCTTGTGCTCGGCATTTTACTAGTCAGGCTGCGAGGAACACCCAACGGCGTTGGCTTCGGGAACCAGGCCGGCGCTAGCTCTCATCCCCCAGATCTCGAATATTTGCAAGCCGTGAATAGCGTGGCGCCACCCCGAGATCCACAGTTGCTGTTTCTGCTCATGGGGCAGTACTCGAACGCGAATCTACAGGGCGAGGGTGCGGAGTTCTTCTCAGCGCGACTGAAGGAATTCGGACCTGGCCTAACGGACGCCCAAAAGTCTCTGTATCTGAGCGCCATAGGGTTATTGCGAGCCCAGCACGCATCGTCCGTCTCGTTGCTGCATCGAGTCGGCTACGTGAAAGATACGCTTGCGATCTTAGAACAGGCCAAGCAAGCCTCCGGAGGGAAGATTTTCGTAGTGAACTGGATCGCGGGGATCGTCCATGCGGAGCTTCCCGGCTTTTTCCGTCAGGGGAGTGCAGCCGAAGCTGAGTTGGCATGGTGTGTGAAGAACGCCGACAAAGCGCCCCATGCGGGCTGGCTGCGGGAAGTTTACTACCACTTGGGAAAGTTGGCGCTCGCACACGGAGAACAGCGCAACGCGCAAGACTATTTGCGGCGGAGCGGCTACAAGGACTTCGACAGGCCGATCGGATTGATCACCCCTTTCTCGGAAGAGGTTGCTTGGGGACATACGTTTTCCCCACGGCGTATTGCTGAGATCGTGCCCGGACGCGTGTACGCTCTCTCGGGTTTCGAGTTCACGGAGTACTACTTCGTGGTCTCCGACGACGGGCGAGAGTTGTTCGGCATCGACGCCGGCACGCGGCCGGACTCCGCTAAAACCGCCTACGAGGCATTACGCGCTTTTGCCCCTGGCCTGCCGGAACTGACCACCATCTTCATCACCCACGCGCACTGGGACCACGTTGGCGGTCACTCCTATTTCCGCGCTTTGAATTCGCACCTGCATTTCTATGCGAGAAGCAACTATCAGGAAGAGATTGCTCACGACGTGGATCAGCCGGGCGTTTTCAATAAACAATTCTTCGGTGAACACTTCAACCTCGACAATGTGCGCAGCTTCAAGCCGGATGTCGCAATCGACCGTGGCAGCGAACTGAAGATCGGGGGAACACGCATCGAGCTCATCCCTGTGCACGGAGGAGAAACCCACGATGCCATGTTCATCCACTTGCCGGATCTGGGTGTGATGTTCGTGGGGGATTTCATCATGCCGTACCTCGGAGCTCCCTTTGTGGAGGAAGGCGATTTTCAGGGACTACTCGATGCGATTGACGTTGTTGTTGAGAAGCATCCCCAATACCTGCTGCACGGCCACGAGCCGCTCACCAGGAATTTCGCGTCGGCCTCCATGCTGGCGCAGCTCAAAACAGACCTAGTGTGGCTACACGAGCAGGTATTGACTGCGGTGCGCCGGGGCGATGAGCGCGGAATGATCCACCAGGCAAACCTGATTCCTCCGGGTCTGCTCAGCGGCCCGCCGGAGGTGTATCAGCCATACCTTATCCTGCGCGAACACGCCATTGATCGGCTTTACGACCAGAACGTCGGCTATTGGCGAGCGGACCTGCAAGGCCTGGACCATCTCACCCGTGCGGACCGCGCAGAACTTTTGGTCGACTATCTCGGTGTGTCGGAAAGGCAACTGGTGAAGACCGTGGAACGCTTAGCCGCCGACGGCAAATACGAACTCGCGGCTTCGCTGCTTGAATCGTCCGGAAACAGATTCAAGGCAGCGCCTCCGTAGCCCACGCCCGACGGCTCGTCTACCTCAAGCTCATGGAGAAGAACCAGAATACGGATCCGTTCAAATTCATAATCTATTCCGGAAGAATTGGAGAGCAAACGCCGCAGTTGACTGAGGGCAAGTGATCGCTGGAAAGTGGCCGATAGCTCGCGCTGCTCACAGCCGAGAAGAGAAAAGGACTGTCCGCCCAGCCCACAGAGGAGAAACTTGCGAAAAGCGAACATCATCGCCGCGCGAACCCGCGTTCTGCTCATCGAATCCCCAATCCCAACACAAATTCAGAATAATGCGTCGTCACGCCATCCCTCGAATGCACATGATCGCGAAGTTCAATCCTCGCCCCAACGTGTCGAGCGAACCACAAATTCGTCCCGCCTCCATAGTTGAATAGATTTAATCGCGGCAAAGTTACTGGTGAAAAGAACCCCGGGGAATACGTCTTGCTGAAAAACGACGAATAGCCGGCCGTCACAAAAGGTTCCACCAGCTTGTGGAGCCGGAAGTGATACCCACCATCAATCGACACAGCTCCCCGCGTGCCCTCGAAAAGTTGCGAAATCACACCGCCATCCGCCTCGATCCCGATTCCGTTCTTGAATACATACCCTCCGCCTCCGCCCACGTGCACGAAACCGTCGCCGCTCGCCTGTGTCCCCAACTTTTGCAACACGGCGCCCGGCGCAATGTACACAAATGCGCTTGCTCCCTGCCCGAATACGGGCGCGGAGTTCAACAGAACGGCTGCACACACAATTGAGGTGCGAATGATATTGGACATATTTTTGGGGACCCTTTCGCGATCGGAGTCAGTCAGAAGTCTAGTCGCGAATTTCGGACCAATGGAGTGTGATGTCAGCAGCGTCGGCGCCCGTCGCGCCGAACAGCGAAGCAGCTATCAGGAACCGCGGTGTGAGGGTCATTGTCCATACAGAATATAGGTGAGCGCATCGTGAGTTGCCGATTTTCCCCAACGCCGATGTAAAAAGATTGTCGATTATTTGTCTGGAAATTGTCAGATCGAGCGCATGGAGTGACAATTATCGCCTCGTGCGCCAGATGTTACACATTCTCGATAGCGTTTCCCAAACGCTGGAACAATCATGGGCTTCCTGCGCCCCAGTCCCTTCCTCGTACTGGGACACCGACTGGGACACCGAATTGAAGCGGGGAGAACTGCCCGCCGGATCGCGCCGGCTAGCCGCGCTCGCCAACCGCGGGAAGACGCGCTGAGTAGGCCCCCTGTGCGGGGTTGATCAGCGAGGGAGCGTAGCCGAGCTGTGATTGGATCACGCACCATTAGTCCAAAGCTCGCACGGGAAGCCAGCCTGAGGTCGGGGCGCGTCATCCGGGCACCAGCCGCCCTGATCCGCTAAACTGATCTGACTCGCACGCCTCGAGACTTGGAGCGATCGCGGGATCAACACAACAGGAGACGTAAGAGCAATGTCGATGAATCGGCCCATCAAAGTTGGTCTGCTCAAACAGAGTGAACTCGAGGAGGCGGGCCGCATTGTCCGGCTGGCGTTCGGAACGTTTCTGGGATTGCCAAATCCCCTCGACTTCATGGGTGACCGCGATCTAATGGCGCCGCGCTGGCGCTCGACCCACGTCAAGGTGATCGCGGCGCGCGTAGGTGGCCGCCTGATCGGATCGAACGTAGCCACCCGCTGGGGATCGTTCGGGTTCTTCGGACCCCTGACTGTGCTGCCGGAATACTGGGATCACGGCGTGGCGCAGCGGCTGCTCGAAGCCACTATGACGGTTTTCGACAAATGGGGCGTGCGGCACACTGGGCTGTTCACGTTCCCGCAAAGCGCCAAGCACGTGGGTTTGTACCAGAAATTCGGCTACTGGCCGCGCTATCTTACCGCGATCATGACGCGCACTCCGGAGGCTAACCCAGCGTCACAGGCTAAATCTGCAAACGCGCCAGCGTTGCTATCGGCCCTCACCAAAAGCCAGCGCGAACAGGCCATCCAGGCCTGCGGGAAACTCACCCACAAGATCGATAAGGGACTCGATCTGACTGGTGAGATCCGGGCAGTACTTGCGCAGCGCACCGGCGACGTCGTGATGACGTATACGCGCGGGGTTCTCGATGCTTTCGCAGTGTGCCTGAACGGACCTGGATCGGAGGGCGGCGAGACAACTTGTTACGTCAAGTTTGGTGCGGCCCGTGGTGGTGCCGGAGCCAGTGAACGTTTCGACAAGTTGCTGGATGCTTGCGAAGCGTTCGCATCCTCGCGCGGCGCGACTGTAGAGGCTGGCGTGAACCTGGCTCGCGAAGATGCCTACCGGCGCTTGCGCTCCCACGGGTATCGAGTGGCCATGCAGGGTGTCGCCATGCAACGTCCGCATGCGGACGGGTTCAATCGGGCCGATGCCTACGTGATCGACGACTGGCGTTAACGAGGTCAGCTTTCCAATCGGGACGTACTGTCGGCGATCTTCGAGTGGGACTTCAAGTATGCTGTGCGGTCGCTCAGTCGCGGCATCAATAGAAACAGTGTCCGCAGTTGGTCGCGGTCTGCGTTAGACGGCTTCTTTTTCATTAAGGTTTAGGAGGCGATCATGAAAAAGATTCTCTCCATGGCGTTGGTGTTCGTGATCTGCGGCCTTGCGGGCGCGCAGGGCGACAAGGTAGACCCAATCGCGACGTGGAAGTGCGAGTACAAGATCGATGACCAAATACGGACGCTCGAACGGACCTCGCCGTTCCTCTCAGCGATGTGTTCGCGACGCTCGCCAATTCATCGCCCCCTTGAACGGATCGCGTGACAGACGCTACGCGGCCGTTGTGTGTAGCCATAAATAAACAGAACCGAAGACCGCCGGAAGAGAATCCATCCCCAGTCGGGTAAGCCCAATGTTATGGCGAGGCCCAAGCCAGTTTTCCCGTCCGAACGCCGCTCACTGGCAATACATCCCCAATAATCCAAAGGAGTACGCAGATGGCAATTACAACCCCCAAAAAACTCTTCGTCGTCTACTGAGCGACTTGCGGCACGGCGCGGAGAGGACCGCGAAGATATACGAGGAACTCGGTCAGGCGGCCTAGGCCCTGCAATCAAGGAAGCTCTAGATGCACGAGAATCATCTCCAGCCAAATCTTGAGCCGGCTCGACGAGCGCTTCCGGCTTCTCAACCAAAAGCCTATGAAGCTGAGCGGGCGGTTGCACGACGTTTTTATGGAAGACTTCCGGAAGGAACTCGTTGAAATCAAATCTCCGTTGGCACGCCGGCTTTTTATTCTGGCCAAGGCCGACCGGTTGACGCACCTTCGCATCGGAGAATACAACGCTCTGATCGCGGCGGCCGACATGAACGGCCGCCCAGCCATCGGGGTACTTCTGGAAAGCTGCCTCACGGACAAACTGGCGTTTGCAGAGCGAACACGCCGTTTGATTCGTGAGCAACTCCAAAAGGAGCTCGTGGCAGGCTAGTTCAACACTTCTGGGACTGACCAGGCGCGCCTCGAAGATTGAAGCGCGCCCAACACCGGCCCATCCTGGCGAAGCGAGGTGGCGATATGACTGAAAAAAAATCATCGATCATGGCGGTAATAAGGGCAACGCTGATCGGTGGAGTAGTCTTCCTCATCCCGGCCTGCTTGGCATTCTTCGTTCTTGGCAAAGTTTTCAACATTCTCAGGTCGCTGGCCAAGGCGCTGGGTTCCTGGCTAGGCGTTACTGGGCCGCTCGGCGGAGTGTTGCTGGATGTGGCGGCGAGCGTAGTGGTTTTGTTGCTGTGTCTCCTGGCCGGCCTGGTAGCGCGCCGGGCCGCCGCACGTAGGTTAAGAAACAAGTTGGATCAGCTCCTGCTAGGATCTTTTCCCGGCTACGCCTTTGTGAAGGGTCTGGCGGAGAACATGCAGCAGGGCCAGGAGGCCGCAACCAGTTTTGTGCCCGTGTTGGTGAGATTCGACGATTTCTGGCAGGTGGCATTCGAGACCGGCCGTTCGCCGGGAGACATCGTCGCTCTCTACCTGCCGGGCGCGCCGAATCCCTGGTCGGGCAATGTGGTTTTCGTGTCGGCCGAACGCGTGAGAAAACTGCAGGTACCGGTAACGGACGCACTCAAGATGGTACGCGCTCTGGGCAGAGGCTCGGAGGCGCTTACGGACGAGATCCGAGTCCGCGAATGCGCAAATCAATGACGGAACAGTGAACATCGGCCGTCATTGCAATAGCGGAGGGGATAGCCGATCAATCTCTCGCCGGACCATGGCGGAGTCGATGCGCCGCGCCAAGAAGCAGCAGAAGGATGGCAAACCAGAAACAGTAAGGTAAACGCTACGGCGTCAAGAACGATCTACATACCTTCGGCTGACAAGATGGCTCCGCCGTAATATCAGGTTCGAAATTAGGTCCTGCCCGAAGTCCTTCCCGCGCGAAAAGAGTACCGGCGCTGGAGGGTGCCTATCCGATCGCAAACCGCAAGAAAAGACACCGCTCGACCTCTACTCTGCATCTTTCCACACGAGGGCAAAGTGCGGGCCAAAACGGCCACACTTGCCGGAACCTATCGCTAAAGCATTCATGTGGAGGATGAGATGGCAACGAGAGAACTGCCAAAGAATGATTCGCCGAAACCAAAGGTAGCAATACCGCGAGAAAACGACTGGACAAAACCGCAAGCGATGGCGATCCCCAAGGGGGGATTTTTCAAGGACAAGGTTGAGCAAGGCAGGTACGGCCCGATCTTTCCCAAGACTCCGGCGTGCTACGGCTTCTCCGTCATTGCAAAAGTCATCCCCGGAAGGGAAGAGCACCTGAACAACCATGCCAAGGTCATTGAGAAAGCAATTGCAGATGATCCGGCCACGCTCGCTGTACTCAAGGCACACTACTTGAGGTGGGTGATCTTCACCATTAACGGGGAGAGCTACCTAATGTACCAGGGCATCTTCGATACCGATTTCGATAAATACTGCGAAGATGCCTCTGCCCTCTTCGGCAAGACGGGCATCCACTCGGCCTTTGAGGCCCTCGAGGGATGGCCGGCGGACTACGCGACCAATCCTTCGTCCATAGTCAAGTTTTTCCGCGACCACCAATGGCCGAGCTTCCTCGAATACAGCGAGCATCCCTATGTGAGTTGCGAAGAAATCAAGAAGGCACTGACGTTGAAAGACTCATTCTCCAAGATGCTGGACCAGATGCAGTGACCCTTGATGCTCGAAGTCGATGACATCCAGCACATTCTGTTGGTTCGGGCGCCGGCACTGACCGGGCGCTACGAGTTCCTGTCCTTTCGCAATCCCAGCGGCGGGCGCGCGTGGCTCGCCGGCATAAAGGACAAGGTGCATTCAGCCGAAGCCATGCGCGCTTCCGTCGGCGCGGACAAACGCTGGGTGACCGTGGCGTTCACATGGAACGGCCTGCGCGCGCTCGGCGTGGCCGAAACCTCACTGGCTACATTTCCAGAGGAGTTCCGGCAGGGCATGGTGGCCCGCGCGCAGATACTCGGCGATGCCGGCGCGAATCACCCTGACCACTGGGTCGGCGGTCTGCCAAGCCCTGACCTGCATGCCATTGCCATCCTCTTCGCTCGCGACGCCGCCGAACGTGAACGCTGCCGGGCCGAGCACGAGAGTCTGGTCGCGCGGTGCGAAGGCGTGGAATTGCTGTCGTCGCTCGATTTGGAGGCAACGCCGCCGTTCGATTACGCTCACGATCACTTTGGCTATCGCGACCGCCTCTCCCAGCCGGTCATCGAAGGTTCCGGCGAAGAGCCAACGCCCGGTTCCGGCCAGGCGCTGAAGGCAGGCGAATTCATACTCGGCTACCCGGACGAAAACGGCCCCGCAGTTCAGCAGCCCGCAGCCGGAGATCCTTTCGCGCAATGGCAGTTTCATGGCTTATCGCCGTTTGGAGGAACATGTCGGCGCGTTTCGCGATTTTCTGAAAGAGCACGGCCAGACGCCTGAGGAACAGGAACTGGTGGCCGCGAAGTTGATGGGCCGCTGGCGCAGCGGCGCGCCGCTTGTGTTGGCGCCGGACAAAGACGACCCGGCGCTGGGCGCGGACCCGCTGCGTAACAATGACTTCAACTACAAGCAACAAGACCCGCTGGGCTATGCCGTGCCGCTCGGCGCGCATATCCGGCGGATGAATCCGCGCGACACCGGCGCGAACATGAACCGTCGACGCATGATTCGGCGCGGCGCCACCTACGGCCCACCGCTGCCCGAAGGCGCGCCCGAGGACGGCAAGGAGCGCGGCATTGCCGCGTTCGTGATCTGCGCGAGCCTCGTCCGCCAATTCGAGTTCGCGCAGAATGTCTGGGTGAACGATCGGAATTTTCACGAGCTCGGCAACGAACGCGACCCGATCATCGGCCATCAGGACGGCACGCTGGAATTCAAAATGCCACGGCGCCCTATCCGGAAGAGGATCACCGGGTTGCCCGCCTTCACGACGGTGAGAGGCGGCGCGTATTTTTTCCTGCCCGGCATCAAGGCGCTGCGACACCTGGCGATGGGCGGCGGACTCTAAAGACGAGGAGG
This sequence comes from Terriglobia bacterium, assembly GCA_963732025.1. Taxonomy (GTDB): domain Bacteria; phylum Acidobacteriota; class Terriglobia; order Bryobacterales; family Bryobacteraceae; genus Palsa-187. Next base: position 1,592,941 of record CAVSXU010000008.1, on the reverse strand, counting down.
GACATTCGCAATGACAAACATTCGCGCCGGGCGCACCTACAACCAAGACCATGTGTCGCGCCCATACACCGCTGGTAAGCGCCGCCTCAGCATCTACTGGACGTGGAGCTACCCATGGGAAGCCAATCGGGATCTGACCGATTTGGACAATCGCTTTTCGACCATGACCGAAGTCCGTAGGGTGGCTTGGCCAAACTATGAGACGGCGGATTGGAATGCGATGCAATTCCTGCAAGGAATCGCGGGCACGCTGGAGTTGTTCCATCGCTCCACACTCCGCTTTCAAGAGCTGGTTGGCGAAGTCACTGGCCATCCGGTTGCCGTATTTCAGCGGATTGACCAGGCGGGATTCAAACTTCCGATAGACGAGCGCATCCTGCAGGACACCGACACGCTTATGGTGTTCGGTCTCGACCACCTGGTTTCGGAGCAGGAGGCGGCACCTGAGGAAATCGCGGCCATCCGTGAGTGGCTGAAACGCGAAGGAACCTGTCTGATGCTCGGACCACATCACGATGTGGGATTTTCGGACGACATGAAACAGCGGCAAATGGAATATGCACACCATGGGGACGCCCTCGTCCCGCGCCAGCAACGTTTCGGACAATACACGCGTTCGCTAATGAAAGCGCTTGGAGTGCCAGTGATAAATCAATTCGGACTCCGCCCGGCGCTGGTCAAGGGCACTACACAAATCGCGCCACTTACCATCAACAAGGACCTGGACAAGCTCGGTCTGCTCAAGGGCGTCACGACCTTCAACTTCCATCCTCACCTGCCGCACTATGCGGTAACCACCGATGACGCCAAAGCAGTCCACGTGCTGACACGCCAGCCGATTGACCTCGATCGCACCCATCCCTTCACCGCCGCGGGCAACACGGAGTTCAACTCCTGCATCTGGATGCCTCCCAGCCACGAACGCGCCGGACATATCCTGCTAGCCGACTCCACGATCTTCACGACCTTGTTCGGCGGTACGGACAGTCTGGAGATGTTCTGGAAAAACCTTGCCAAGCTATGAGGACACTAAACCTTTCAAAAGAGGGGCGCCTTCGCGTTCGGCGGTTGAGGTATAAGTGGAATTCTTAAGCAAGGTAATCCCGCTGACGACCCTCGTCTTTGTGGTTTCCAGCATGCTGGCTGTGGGCCTCAGCCTCACCGTCAGCGAAATACTGGCCCCGCTTCGGAATCGCAGACTCGTATCTTTGGCGTTGCTGGCGAATTTCGTCCTGATGCCACTGGCGGCTTTCGTCATTGCAAGATTGCTTCGGCTCGACGAGCCGCTGGGCGCCGCGTTGCTATTGCTTGGCACGGCAGCGGGCGCGCCGTTTCTTCCGAAGTTAGCGGCTGTCGCCAAGGGCAGTCTCGCCTTTGCAGTCGGCTTAATGGTGATGCTTATGACGCTGACTGTCGGCTATATGCCGCTGGTTTTGCCGCTCCTTGTGGAAGGTGTCTCGGTGAATCCCGGGAAGATCGCTCGATCGCTGATCCTCCTTATGCTGCTCCCTCTCGTCGTTGGACTTGTGGTGAAGGCTCGCTACGGGGCGATTGCCGCACGAGTAGCCCCCTTGCTCAACAAAGTCTCCACCCTGAGCCTTGCTCTATTAATCGTTCTGCTCTTGGCGACGAACATCGGAAATATCGTCGACCTGTTCGGGACTCGCGGCATCTTGGCGAGTATCCTCTTCCTCCTCGCCGCCTTTGGCACGGGGTGGCTTCTAGGCGGCCCCGGCCTTGATACGAGGGGCGTGCTGGCATTAGGTACCGCACAGCGCAACATTGCGGCCGCGCTTGTGGTCGGAGGCCAGAATTTCGACGATCCCAAGGTGGTCGTCATGGTGGCAGTGGTGGCCATCGTTGGACTGCTTGTCCTCATGCCGCTCGCGCGCGTAGTGGCCAAGCGCGCCAGCCATGGGGGCTGACGCTAAGGATTGAGATAGGCGAGAATTTGTGGGACCAACTCTTAGTCGTTGGATCATTCCAGTCGGCCTGGTCGTGGTGGTCTCAGTTCTCGTTTCGCCCGCTGAGGCGCAGGTGAGGGGGGTGTACCCTCTGGGCATGAGCGCGACGAACTCTGGCGTCACGCCCGATCCCGGCTTCACCTTTTCAAACGTCTTCCTCTTCTATTCTCGCGATCAACTGAAGGGTCCTAACGGCGAAGTCCTGGCCACCGGCCAAAACTCAGTGATGATGGATATGAACAGTTTCGTCTGGGTGACCGAGAAGCAGATAGGAATATTGGGCGGGGCAAGATTCTCGGCGTCGGCCACGCTGCCGATCGCCAACAACTCGCTCACTTCAGACGTTCAGGGCGCGCTCAGCGGGGGCGGCGGATTTGCCGATTCCTATTATCAACCGTTCATTCTCGGTTGGCAGAAGAAATGCGCGGACGTTCGGGCAGTCTATGGGTTCCTGGCTCCCACAGGCAGATTCGACTCCACCTCGAATAACAACGTCGGCTCCGGGTATTGGACTCACGTTGCTCAGCGGGCGAGACCTTTTACCTGACCGCCAGACAAAGCGCACCGCTTTCTCTGCCTTCCAGATGTACGAATTCCATGGCACGCAGCAGGGCACCCACATTCATCCGGGCCAAAATTCGACCTCGACTATTCGGTCATGCAAGTATTCGCGATCACAAGCAGCGTGCGCCTTCAACTGGGACTCGTCGGCTACGGGCAATGGCAGACAACAGACAAGACCGGGCCAACCATTACGCCGACGCAGGCAACCGCGCTTTACAGGGTCAATGCTCTGGGCTTCGCATCGAACGTGATGCTACCGGAGCGAAAGGTGAGCGTGGGCGCCAAATATTTCAAAGAGTTCGCGAACAAGTCGACGTTCCAGGGATACTCGCTGCAGATTTCGGGCACAATCACCTTCTAGGTTGGGCACAAACGTGGACCACGTCAGTGCACGCTTCGAGTGCCTCGCCGTGGACTGAATCACATATATTGACGCCACAAGGCAGCGTCACCACTGGCCGCGCAGCCCGCGATAAGGCTACCTAAGTCGAGATCAGTGTCGAGAATTTGATGAATGATAGCACAGGGTTTGGCGACCAGCACTTCATTTCCGGGGAAACTCTGTAAATTCATGGGTGTGCATCGCCCTATGCCAGTCCACTGGCATCATGGTTTCTTAGCGTTTCCAAAGCGTTTCCAAAGTTTTCATGATCTATTTGCAGGCCTATTTACGTCTGTCGACGTGAAGATCGGGCTGCAAAGACTTCGTCGAATCGAACTAAACTCCGCCAGTTCCCTCAATGCCGCACAATGGGCGAAACTGGACGATAATCGCAACTTGGGAGATCAATTTCTTAGGCCTCACCGATACCCAAGAAACCCAGATCTCTTCGTTGAGGTGCTAGCGGGAGAATCTCGTGGGGGTTCAAGTCGCCTCTTCGCACCATTATTTTGACCCGCATCCTGTAATTGACTCTCTCCACATGCCGACGCCGCCGGACTTAAAGTTAGGTCCCGGCGGCGGCGTTCACGAAACGATGGAAGTCGGTTCAATTACTCGCCCTTGGATTGTTCAGTAAGACAACCGCCAAGCGCTCTTTCTCAGACCGGGGCAATTTCGGCTTCGGGAATGCCACCACCCTACCTCCGGCTTCCCACACTTCGGCGAGTGTGCAGCCGCCGCTCTCACGACAGCTAAAAACCAGCTTCGGAGCGGCCGGCTCGTAGGCACCGCCGCTGATCCCCACCGCCGCTTTCTGGTGCGTTCCGTCGGTCAGCATCAGGATGTCCGAAGTCTGGTTCACGCGCTTGATCCAGTACTTGCCGGCCGGCATTTCGGTCCCGTTGACCAGGAAGGAAAACGGAATCTGCGCGACCGTAGGGACCTGTCCGTACGCCGCCGAACCCAGCGTGAGCGCTGCCGCGCTCAAAATCAGTGTGCGAATGCAATTCGTTTTCATAATCTATCTCCTTTTTCTGCTTTACTTCTCGTGCGGCTTAAGGAATGCACGCGTGGATCCAGTGATGGAACGCGGCGTAAACACATGAAAACGCGAAGAGCCTGTGTCGGAAAGCGGCGATTCGTGAACCATTCGGTTCAAGATCGCTAACCGAACGGTTTGGACCGCTGCTATCCTGCCGTTTATGGCCGCCGAAGTGACCCTCACTCGCGCTTGCACCGTTTTGTTCCTGTTCCGCGCACTGGCCCAGGCGGAGGACGAAGAGGAACATGCGCAGCTTGAATCCCAGCTTCTTCACCTGATCGACGATCTGGGCGGCACCGAAGACACAGAAGGTTTTATCCTTCTCACGAAATCGGCGGACGAGTTGACGGCTCTCGCTCGTGCGCGTGGCTTAGATGCCGGCCTAGTCGAGCGCGTTCGGACCGAAGGCGCCGTGGACAAAGTAGTTCCCCTGTACGTTCGCAATACGCTGGTGGGGATTCTGAGCGCCGGCGTGGAAAATGGCATCCTGGCCGCGATTGCCACCCTGGCTTCGGCTGCTCTCGAAACCACTCGTGAGATCGAAGAGCTGCAAGTGCGGAATGCCCTGCTCGAGGAGCAGATGGAAACGGGGATGATCGGCAGTAGCCCGGTCATGAACCGGCTATTGGCAAGGATTGAGCGCCTGGCGCCGCAGGATACCACCGTCCTGATTCTCGGCGAGAGCGGCACAGGCAAGGAGATGGTGGCACGGGCGCTGCACCGCTCCAGCCGGCGGAGCCAGGCGCCGTTTGTCGCGATCAACTGCGCGGCGCTGACACCCACCCTTCTCGAAAGTGAACTGTTCGGCCATGAAAAAGGTGCATTCACCGATGCAGTCGTGCAGAAGAAGGGGAAGCTGGAATTGGCCGGCGGCGGTACGGTTTTTCTGGATGAGATCGGGGAACTGGCGCACGAACTACAAGCCAAACTTCTGCGCGTTCTTCAGCAACGCGAGTTCGAGCGGGTGGGTGGAACGAAGACGCTGAAGCTCGACGTGCGGCTGGTCGCGGCAACCAATCGCGACCTGGCAGCCGACGTAAAGCGAGGCGCGTTTCGTGAAGATCTGTTTCATCGTTTGAATGTCGTCCCGCTCCGCACGCCGCCGCTGCGTGAACGCCGTGAGGACATTCTCGGAATTCGCCCGTCATTTCCTGGCGCAGGCGTCGGCGCGCTGCGGTCGCCGTGTCTCGGGAATCTCCGCCGCCGCGGAGCGATACCTTGTGGCGTACGACTGGCCGGGGAACGTGCGGGAATTGGAAAACATCATGGAGCGAGCCGTCGTACTCGGCGAATCGGATCAAGTACAGCTCGAAGATCTTTCCGATTCCGGCCTGGAGATCGCGGTTCCGGCGGAGCTGGCGGGCGCCTATCACAGCTCGGTCGGCGAAGCCAAGCGCGAATCCATTCGGCGCGCTTGGAGTGAAGCCGGCGGCGATTATAAAATGGCGGCGGCGATGCTTGGCCTGCATCCCAATTCGCTATTGCGGCTCGTCCGGACCTTGGGCATGCGGGACGACCTCAAGGTTTAGCTAAATCCCGAATTGCGGCATGCTCGTCGCCGGCAAAATGGAAGAGCGCTTCCACGCGAGTGATGGCGAGGATCTCTTTCACGCGCTCATTTGGCCGGACCAGCACCACCCGGAGTCCGCGATGCGCGGCACGCGAGTGGATGGCCACAAGTCCTCCTATACCCGCGCTGTCCATGCCCGACACCTGCGCCAGGTTCAGCACCAGGCCGGCACAGCCCGGCTCGTTCAGGACGTGGCGGGCTCGTGATTGGAACGCGTGCAAATGGGGTCCCAGCGTGATGCTTCCGTGCACCTCAAGAATCGCGATCCCGGCGACATTCCGGCTAGAGATATTCATTCCGAATCTAAGACGAACCGAGAAGCTCCGGGTTCAAAATAGCACTTCACCTCTTGGCTGCGCTGTCATCAACGCCGCAAGTGGGGCCGGCACTCGTGCCGGCGGAATGCCTTTAGGCCTTCCAAATTCGCGGCTACCTGCTCTGCGCCATCACGACTCGCAGAACGTGATTGATGCGCGTCGAATAGCCGGCGCCGTATTGCTGAAGCCATTCGAATACGTCGGCATCCAGGCGCACGGCCACCAATTTCTTTGCAGGACGCCGGAACTGAGAGAGCTGCTTATCGGTGAGCGCCGGAATGTCGGAATAGTCGATCTGGGAAGCATCCCCGCGCTTCTGCCTTCTTGCAATTCCACTGAGCGTTGCCTTCTGGCGCTTAGTGAGAGGCTTGTTCCAGATAGATTCGGCGCTCACGCGGATCTGCTTCCCGGGCCGAGATGATGCGGACAATTTCTTCGCCATTTGGCTCCTCCTCACGATACACGTGCACCACCAGCAGCACGGCCTTCCGCACTGTCCCGATTCCGTGCCAACGCTGTTCCCCTTCGATCACACGGTCTTTGCGAAGCAGCAGATTCGGATCGGCGAATACGCGCGATGCGATCTCAAAATCTATCCCAGCATGCTTCTTTTGGTTGGATCGGTTCTTTTCCGCCTCCCATTCGAAGCGCATATTGTTATACATAACGTATAACACACTCGCGAGAATCCCAGATCGACGCACTGGACCGCATAGTCCCGCGTCTTCTATGCCACACTAAAATTTCAGACTCATGAAGACTCGTATTCGTTCCACTACCATTCTGTGCGTGCGCCGGCGACGGCAAAGTGGTGATGGCCGGCGATGGCCAGGTAACCCTCGGCTCGGAAGTCTTGAAAGCCTCCGCGCGAAAAGCTGCGCCGGCTTTATAACAGCAAGATCATCGCCGGATTCGCCGGCTCCACCGCCGACGCGTTCGCGCTGTTCAGCCGCTTCGAAACCAAGCTCGAACAGCACAACGGCAACCTCGCGCGCAGCGTGGTCGAACTCGCCAAGGACTGGCGCACCGATCGCATCCTGCGCCATCTGGAAGCCCTGCTGCTGGTCGCCGACATAAAGGATACGTTCCTGGTCAGCGGCAACGGCGACGTGATCGAGCCCGACGACAACGTCGCCGCCATCGGCTCCGGCGGCCCGTTCGCCAAAGCCGCCGCCACCGCGCTCTATCGAAAACACCAAACTTGTCCGCGCGCGAGATCGCCGAAAAAGCCATGGCCATCGCCGGCAAGATCTGCATCTATACCAATGAAGTCGATCATTTATGAGGAGCTCGGGTGAGGAGAAACTAGATGGTGATCTATCTTCCCGCCCAAGCCGCCGACGACGCACCCGTGCTCGATGAGCTGACGCCGCGCGAAATCGTCCGCGAGCTCGACAAGTACGTCATCGGCCAGGCCGACGCCAAGCGCGCCGTCGCCATCGCGCTGCGCAATCGCATCCGCCGCCAGAAGCTCGACCCCGAAATGGCCGAGGAGGTGATGCCGAAAAACATCCTCATGATCGGCCCCACCGGCGTCGGCAAAACCGAACTCGCGCGCCGCCTGGCGAAGCTCGCCAATTCGCCGTTTCTCAAAGTGGAGGCGAGCAAGTTCACCGAAGTCGGCTACGTCGGCCGCGACGTCGAGTCGATGATTCGCGATCTGGTCGAAATCTCCATCGACATGGTTCGCGAAGAGCGCCTCAACGAAGTGGGCGAGCGCGCCGAGCGCAACGCCGAAGAACGCCTGCTCGATCTGCTGATGCCCGCGCAGCCCGAGGCCACCGAAAGCGCCGAGCGCACGCGCGAAAAGCTTCGCGAGAAGCTGCGCGCCGGCAAGCTCGACGACCGCATGGTGGAGATCGACGTCAAGGAGCGCGGTCCCATCGTTCGAAGTCACCACCGCCAGCGGCATCGAGGAGATGGACATCAACCTCAAGGATGTCCTGCCGGGACTGTTCGGCGGCCGCACGCGCAAGCGCAAAATGCGCGTCGGCGAAGCGCTGGATTACCTGGTTCAGGAAGAAGAGCAGAAGCTGGTCGACATGGACCAGGTGACGCGCGTCGCCATCGAGCGCGTGGAGCGCAGCGGCATCATCTTCCTGGACGAGATCGACAAGATCGCCGGCCGCGAAGGCGGCCACGGTCCCGACGTCAGCCGCGAAGGCGTGCAGCGCGACATTCTGCCCATCGTCGAAGGCACCACCGTCAACACGCGCTACGGTTTCGTGCGCACGGATCACATTCTGTTCATCGCCGCGGGCGCGTTCCACGTCTCCAAGCCCAGCGACCTGATTCCCGAATTGCAGGGCCGCTTCCCCATCCGCGTCGAGCTGAAATCGCTGACCGAAGAGGATTTCATCCGCATTCTGAAAGAGCCGAAGAACGCGCTGATCAAGCAATATCAGGCGCTGCTCGATACCGAAGGCATCAAGCTCATCGTTCACCGAGGACGCGCTGCAGGAGATCGCCTCCTTCGCCGCGCAGGTGAACGAATCGACCGAGAATATCGGCGCTCGCCGCCTGCATACGATTCTCGAAAAGCTGCTCGAAGACGTTTCGTTCGATGGTCCCGATCTCAAGAAGAAAAACGTGAAGGTGGACGCAGTCTACGTGCGCAAACAACTCGCCGACATCGTAAAGGATCAGGACCTGAGCCGGTATATTCTGTGAGCAACCGGCTCCAACCCCGTCGCGTCAAGAACTCTTAGCCACGAATGAACACGAATAAACACGAATGGAAGATCAGGAGCGTTATTCGTGTGCATTCGTGTTGCATTCGCGGCCAAAAGTTTTGGTGCTTTGCTTTCCCCTCTCCTCCTGGCCTGGTGCGGGTACATCGGCAACCCGATGCCGCCCACGCTCGACCTGCCCCAGACCATCAACGATGTTCACTTCGCCGAAATCGGCGACAAGATTCTGGTCGAGTTCACCGTCCCGGCCGAAACCACCGAAGGCCTGCCACTCAAGAATCTCCGCTCGCTCGAACTCCGCATCGGCACGGTGCCTCGAGCCTTGGAGTGACGAAGCTTGGGCCGCTTCCGCCCAGCGCTTTCCGATCCCCGCCACCGGCCCCGGCCCGCAGAGTTTTTCCGTGCCTGCGTCCGATGTAACCGAAGTGGATCGGCAAAGAAGTCGTGATTCGCGCCCGCGCCACCGGACCGAAGGGAAAAACATCTGACTGGTCGGCCGTCAAGACGCTTCCCGTGCAGCCGCCGCTGGCCGCTCCTGCCGACCTGCAAATCGAAAACAAACCCGAGGGCTTCTCCGTCGCCTGGAAATCTCCCGCCGCTCACTTCCGCGTTTATCGCGCCGTGGGCGACGCCGACCCCGAGCTTCGCGGCGAACCCACCGAGCCTTCCTTTCGCCGATCCCGACGTCGAATTCGGCGCGAGCTATAAATACTTCGTGCAATCCGTCGCCGGCGAATTTCAGCAAAGTGAAATCGCGGAATCGCAACCCAAGACCCGCGTCGACGAGTTCACGCCCACCGTGCCCGCAGGCCTCACCGCTCAACAAAGCCCCACTTCCATCGAACTTTCCTGGGAGCGCAACACCGATGCGCGCTTCCAGGGCTACAACATTTACCGCTCCGCCGACGGCGCTCCGCCCGAGAAAATCGCGTCGCTGGTCACCGCTCCCACCTATAGCGATCGCACCATCCAGGCCGGCAAACGCTATGTGTATCGCATTTCCGCCGTAGGTCTGAACGGCCGCGAAAGCGAGCAATCCGCTCCCTACGCGATCGCCGCGCAATAGCGGCATCTTGAAGGTTCCGCCAGTGAGGCCAGCGACTTAGCATGGCACCCGCTCTCTCGTAAGACTCGGGGTGTCAAACACCGGCACTCAAAGCACGCGCTACAGTATAGAGCGGTGTTTTGGTCACCTCGAATCCCCCAATCAATAAAGTCCGCAAGCAATCCATCCGATGGACATAAGCGCGATGTCCATCCAAATCTCTCGCAGGCGATCCTCTGGCCACCTTCCTCGCGACCGTTCTCTACCAACTCCACCGGCAACGCCGCATGCGAATTACGATGGACGCGGTCCTCGCCGCCTATCGCCGCGGCGACTACCAACTCGCGCTCCAGTCCTCCGAAGGACTGAAACGAGCACGCAAAAACACCCGCCAGTATTGCTTCTATCGCGGCACCATGCTGCTCCAATTGGGAAACCTTGACGAAGCAGAAAGGTGGCTGCGCCAGAGCATCGTCCTGTCGACAAAAGACCAGATGTCGACCAGTTCGAAGACGCACCGCGAAGCCGCACGCAAGCACACCGCGCTGGCCTCCTCCACGCTGGGGCAGCTTCTTCTGGAGAAGTCGCATTATGACGAAGCAATGCGTTGTTTCGAATCGAGCCTCAAGAACTCGCCCGGCCACGGGTTAGCCCATCGCGATCTAGCCGAAGCGTGGCTGCGCCGTGGAAATCGTCCAGCGGAGGCGCTGAAGTGGGCGAGGCTCGCCGTCGAACAGGATCGCACACGGTCGCGAGAATCGGAGGAAGCCGACAACATCAACTTGAGTGAAGACCTCGCGACGCTGGCGTGGGCCGTGGCCGCCGCTTCGCAGGATCGAGCCGAGGTCGATCGCCTGATCGGCGAAGCCGTCCCGTTGATAGGAGTTCGATCTGTTCCGCCAGCCGCCCAGGTCCATTATCAAGCCGGCCTCGCCTACGCCGCGTTAGGCGATAAGGACCAAAGCGCGAGTTACCTCGCGGAAGCCGCACGCATCGATCCAACCGGCCGCTGGGGCCGCGCCGCGAGCCGGTATGTGTGAGTCCACTCTTCGGTCGCGACGGCCGTCAGTGAGGCGCGTCCCGTTAGGGCGCGCGCACAAGTTGCGCGACAGGATGGAGCGCGTTCGGCCCGCCGGTATGACATAATGCATCCTCAATCGTGTTCGATTACGTCGTAGTTGGAGCCGGCAGCGCCGGATGTGTGCTCGCTTCCCGCCTCACCGAAAATCCCGCGACGTCCGTCCTGCTCATCGAAGCCGGCCCCCCCGATCGCAAACGCGAAATCCACATCCCCGCCGCCTTTTCGAAACTCTTCAAAACCGATGTCGACTGGAACTTCTCGACTGAGCCGCAGGATTTCCTGAACGGCCGCCGCCTCTACTGGCCGCGCGGAAAAATGCTGGGCGGATCCAGTTCCATGAACGCGATGGTCTACATTCGCGGACGCCGCTCGGACTTCGATTCGTGGGCCTCCATGGGAAATATCGGCTGGGGCTTCCCTGACGTGATCCCGCTCTTCCAAGCCGCCGAGCGCCAGTTGTCCCTCGCGGAATTGCGCTGCGTCAATCCGCTCACGCGCGCGTTCCTTGCGGCCTGCGAACAAACGGGCATCCCGACCAACGCCGATTTCAACGGAGCGACGCAGGAGGGCGCCGGCTTCTATCGCGTCACGCAAAAGGACGGTGCGCGCTTCAGCGCCGCCGACGCGTTTCTGAAGCCCGCGCTCGGCCGCGGCAATCTCACCGTCTGGACCGGCATCCACGTGACGCGGATTCTCCTCGAAAACGGGCGAGCCGTGGGAATCGAGTATTCGCAGAACGGCAGCCTGGGCCAAGTACGTACCGCTCGCGAAGTGATCGTGTCGGCCGGAGCCATCGGGTCCCCGCACCTCCTGTTGTTGAGCGGCATCGGCCCGCGCCACGAACTGGAATCGCTGGGGATCGATGTTGCCGCCGAACTCGACGGCGTCGGCGAAAACTTGCAGGATCATCTCGCCGTGATCCTGCCGTATTCATGCACGCAGCCGGTCTACGCTCGCGGGCGCGCAATCGCTTCCGAATCTGCTCCGCTATCTCGCGGGCAAGCGCGGCCCGTTGACCTCGAATGTCGCCGAAGCCGGAGCTTTCGTCGCGGCGATATTCAATTTCATTTCACGCGCCCGTCTACTACGTCGATCATGGATTCACCTCGCCCGGCGATCGCGGATTGAGCCACCACGGTTTCAGCCTCGGCCCCGCGCTGCTGAATCCGAAAAGCCGAGGCCGTATCGGACTGCGTTCGGCGGATCCCGCGCAGCCGCCGGCGATCGAGCCCGCTTACCTCTCCGATCCCTCTGACCTGCCGCCGCTAGTGGAAGGCGTGAAGTTAGCGCGCAGAATTGTCGAGTCGAAAGCCTTCGATCCATTCCGGGGCGAACCGTATTTCAAGGAGCACGACCTAGAGGAATACGTCCGCCTCCACGCGGAAACGCTCTATCATCCCGTAGGCACGTGCAAGATGGGAACCGACGCGCTGAGCGTGGTGAACGCGAGGCTAGAAGTCCACGGCATCGCGGGACTGCGAGTAGCCGACGCATCGATCATGCCGACCATCGTCAGCGGAAACACCAACGCCGCGACCATCATGATCGGCGAAAAAGCCGCCCGCCTGATCCGCCAACAATAGCTGTGCCATGTGGGGCAGGCGTTTCCGCCTGCCTCCGCCCTCAACCGGCGTCAGTGAGGCGCGACCGTAAGAGAGCGCGCTCTTCGATCGCCCGCAAATCGCGAAAGCCGCCAGTGAGGCGCGACAGAATGGCTCCGGCTTCCGGAGCCATTCAACGCAGCAGCGGGCAAATGGAGCGCCAACAACCACCGATCACATCGCCGCCAACAATTCTATCTGCCGTGTTCCCGCCGGTTTACACGCTCACCGCCGCGACGCGTTTCGGCGCCGCCTGCTACCGTGAACTCGTCAGCAGATCTACTTCGTGGCCACGAAGCGTTGTATTAAGCTGTTACTGAACTTCCGGAGCCCCTGAAAAGGCTAGCGGCGCCAGCTCGTAGCATGGTGTCGACGGAAGACTATTTCAAATCGATTTGATAATCTTCAGTCCGGTGCATGCAGGGTTGGCCCGGTTGAAATCAGAGAGGGGAATATCGAAAACGCGAGCTTCACATGGCGTCGCTGAATGGCGGCCCCGGCCCTCCGTTAGATAACTCCTCGAAATATCGGCGGCTGAATACGCCCGGTGATAAGCCGTAAGCCCCAGCCGCCCACAACGCTACACCCGAAGTGTCTTCACTACATTTGTTATTGTGGCGACGTGGGTACAAGACTCGTCCCGCTATTCCTGTTCGCTCTAGTTGCGAATGCACAGGACACGCCAACCTGGTTTGCGAGCATCCATCCCGACTTCACCAATTTCAGATATCCGCCGCTCGCTCGAGCCGCGCGGATCATGGGCACAGTAATATTCAAAGTGGCTGAAGATTCCGGTGAAATTAGCCTCGTGTCGGGACATCCACTCTTGGCGCCTGGCGCTAAAGCGAATTTTGACAAGTGGCGATTCGATCCACCACTCACCACGCCCATCTTCGTCCAGTACGTTTTCCAGCTAACCGACGACGTCCGGATCATCCACCATCGTGTGCTGCGAGGCGACGCAGTCGATCGGTTTTTTCTTCGCATTTTCCACCAACCAATATTCAAAGACGAGCCGGAGTGCCAGAGCATAGACAGTACGGATCTCGCGGGACCGGAAATCGCGGAGGGACCAGCTCTCACGATTAGATTGGTCGTTAGGGCAGGCGGATTTTGCGTCATGCCTAGCTATTATTCGGCGACCAGAACAGACTAAGTCTGAATCCTGCCGTGCCCGGGAAACTTCGCCTGCAATTCCCTCAACCGATCCCGAGCCGCGCCAGAATCAATCGACCGAGCAGCCATCGTCATCGCCGATCGCAAGTCCGCAGCGAGCCCGCCAGCAACTAACCCCGCCGCCGCATTCATCAGCACGATATCGCGACGCGGACCCTCAGCGCCGCTCAGAATCTCCATCGCGATCTCCGCATTGCGCGATCCATCACCGCCAGCGAGCGATTCAATCGGTGCAATCGCAACGCCAAAATCGGTAGGCGACCAGCGAAGTTGTTCGACACGCCCACCAGTGATCGAGTAAACATCCGTCGGGCCACTAATGCTGATCTCGTCGAGTCCATCGTGCCCATGCACCACAAACGCTCGACCCGTTCCCGTCTTAAGTTGAGCTTGGCCAACGCCTCGGCGATCAATTTCGCCGCGCCGCGCGATGGCGCGCCGATCAACTGCGCCTGCGCCCGCGCCGGATTCACCAGCGGCCCAGCAAATTGAACACAGTGCGCATTTTCAACTCACGACGCACCGGCTGGGCGTGCTTCATCGCCGGATGCAGATGCGGGGCGAACAGAAATCCGATCCCGATCTCGCGAATCGATCGCGCGGCATCTTCCGGCGACATCGCGAACCGCACGCCGAGCGCCTCCATCATATCCGCGCTCCCGCCTGTCGAACTCGAAATCGACCGATTGCCGTGCTTCGCCACGCGCGCGCCGGCGCCCGCCATCACGATCGCCGCGACGGTCGAAATGTTGAACGTGCCAGCGCCGTCGCCGCCGGTGCCGCAGGTATCGATCACGATTCGCGCCCGCGTCGACGAACACCACGCGCTCGCGCATCGCGCGCGCGAATCCGGCCAGCTCAGCCGCGGTCTCGCCTTTCATCTTCAGGGCGATCAGGAACGCCGGCGATCTGCGCTTGCGCTCGCCTCGCCCTCCAGCAGCACGCTCATCGCGGCGTGCGCCTCGTCGAGTGACAGGCGCTCACCGCTGGAAACGCGATGCATGAAAGGCAGAAGCGACATGGTTCCATGATCGCGCAGCGATGTGGCGCACGCACTGCGTGCCGTGTCGACACTCAGTCGACACGGTTCTAGGCGCACGAGGTCAGACTCGACACGCACGCAAGAGTGCGTGCGCCCATCACCGCTGCGGTATCATTGAATTTCTCACCACAACATCGCAATGAAGATTCATGAATATCAGGCCAAGGCCCTCTTGGCGCGCTACGGTGTCCCTGTGCCCAGAGGCGAAGTTGCCCGCACGGTGGACGAAGCCGAAGCGGCGGCGAAGAAGCTCGGCGGCAGCGTGGTGGTCAAAGCGCAGATCCACGCGGGCGGACGCGGCAAAGGCGGCGGCGTCAAGGTCGCCAAGGACGCCGCGGAAGCCGCGAGCCATCGCCGAGAAGATTCTGGGCATGACGCTGATCACGCATCAGACCGGACCCGAAGGCCGCGTGGTGCAGCGCCTGCTGATCGAAGAAACGCTGCCGATCGAGCGCGAACTGTACCTCGGCATCGTGCTCGACCGCGCGCATCGGCAAGAACGTGTTCATGGCGTCGGCCGACGGCGGCGTGGAGATCGAAGAGGTCGCCGCGAAGACGCCGGAGCGGATCTTGAAAGAGCCGATCGAGCCCGGGCATCGGGCTCACGCCGTTTCAGGCGCGCAAGCTGGCGTTCGGCATCGGCATTACCGGGCCCGCTCGGCGAACCTGGCGGCCGCAGGCGATGATGGCGCTGGCGCGCGCCAACGAAGCGCTGGACGCGTCGCTCGCCGAAATCAATCCGTTCATCCTGACCAAGGACGGCAAGGTCTACGCGCTCGACGCCAAGATGAACCTCGACGACAACGCGATGTTCCGCCACAAGGATCTTGCAGGAGCTGCGCGATCTGAACGAAGAAGATCCGCTGGAAGTGGAAGCGTCGCGCTTCGGCCTGAACTACATCAAGCTGGATGGCAACGTCGCCTGCATGGTGAACGGCGCGGGACTCGCCATGGCCACCATGGACATCATCAAGTACGCGGGCGGCAGTCCGGCGAATTTCCTGGACGTCGGCGGCGGCGCCAATGCCGAACAGATCAAGAACGCGTTCCGCATTCTGCTTTCCGATAAAGCCGTGAAGGCCGTGCTGATCAATATTTTCGGCGGCATTCTGCGCTGCGACACTCTGGCGACCGGCGTGGTCGCGGCGGCGCACGAGCTGGCGATCAAGGTGCCGATCGTGGTCCGCATGGAAGGCACCAACGTCGAGCTGGGGCGCAAGATTCTGATGGAATCGGGATTCAATTTCACGGTCGCCGACGGCATGCGCGACGCGGCCGAGAAAGTGGTGGGGCTCGGCGAAAATGAGCGTCCTGGTCAACGAAAACACGCGCGTGCTGGTGCAGGGCTTCACCGGCAAAGAAGGCACGTTCCACGCGCAGCAGGCCATCGCGTACGGGACCAAAGTGGTCGGCGGCGTCACGCCGGGCAAAGGCGGCCAGAAGCATCTGGATCTGCCGGTGTTCGACACCGTCGCCGAAGGCGTGAAGGCCACGGGCGCGAACGCGTCGGTGATTTTCGTGCCGCCGCCGTTCGCCGCCGACGCGATCATGGAAGCCGCCGACGCGGGCATCGCGCTGGTGGTCTGCATCACCGAAGGCATTCCGGCAGCCGGACATGATCCGCGCGTGGGCGTATCTGAAAGAGCATCCGAAGACGCGGCTGATCGGCCCGAATTGCCCCGGCATCATCTCGCCGGGCAAGTGCAAGATCGGCATCATGCCGGCGCACATTCACTAGCAGGGACACGTCGGCGTGGTTTCGCGCTCCGGCACGCTGACCTATGAAGCCGTGGGCCAGTTGACCAAGCTCGGCATCGGACAATCCACCTGCATCGGCATCGGCGGCGATCCGATCATCGGCACCACGTTTCACCGACGCGATCCGGCTGTTCAACGAAGATCCGGACACGCACGCGATCGTGATGATCGGCGAGATCGGCGGCAACGCGGAAGAGACCGCGGCGGCGTATATCAAAGCAACGTGAAGAAGCCGGTGGTCGGATTCATCGCCGGGCAGACCGCGCCTCCGGGACGCCGCATGGGCCACGCGGGCGCGATCATTTCGGGCGGCAGCGGCAAAGCCGAAGACAAGATCGCCGCGATGAAGGCCGCGGGCGATCGACGGTCTGCGCGATCGCCCGCCGAAATCGGCGAGAACGAAATCAGTTAAAGAAGCATCGTACTCTAAGGAAAATCATGGAACGAACATTCGCAATCATCAAACCAGACGCCGTCGCGGCCGAACAGGCCGGCGAGATCATCGCCATCATTCAGAAAGCCGGCTTCCGCATCGCCGGCATGAAGATGAAGCGGCTCAGCCAGCTTGAAGCCGAGAGCTTTTACGGCGTCCATCGCGAGCGGCCCTTCTTACGGCTCGCTGGTGAAGTTCATGACCGAAGGGCCCGGTGGTCGTGATGGTGCTGGAAGCGCCGGACGCGATCAAGAAATGGCGCGACACCATGGGCGCCACCAACCCCGCCAACGCCGCCGAAGGCACCATCCGCAAGCGCTTCGCGACAGCATCGAGCGCAACTGCGTGCACGGATCGGACGCGCCGGAAACCGCGGCGGTCGAGATCCCGTTCTTCTTCGCCGCGTCCGAACTGCTCTAAAGAGTTTTCAGAAACGCGATCAACGCCGCACGATCTTCCTGGCTTAGCTTCAGACCGAACGGATGTCCCACGATTGCGCCCGGGCCGCGGTGGAAGCCTGTGGGCACGTAATCGGCATTGAGGCGAGCTGGGTCAAACCACTCCTCCAACGTGTCTGCTTGTCCGGTGTGGCCGAAGGCTTTCCTGTACCAGGCTCCCCTGAGCGAAGGGACCTTGTAAAACCCCGTGCCTCTCCGCGTTTTCGTGGCGAGCACCGGATCCGTGCCGACGGACACGTTCAATATGCTCTCTGTCTTTGTCATCTCCTCCGTCACGCGAAAGCTGAGCGCTGGAGTCAGTTTGTTGCTCGTATAGAACGGCGGGGTGTGGCAACCGGCGCAACCCTGTTGCTGGAAGATCTTTTCGCCGCGACGGGCCGGGCCATTCATCGGATTGGGATTGACGGGCGGCTGCAAGGAGTAAATGTAGAGGCCCAGCGCGTAGAGCTGTTCATCGCTAAAACGCGTGCCGTGGTCCTGGCTGAATGACGTTTCTCCGCTCGTCGGCTGGAAATCGCCGAAAAACGCGTTCACATCCAGTCCTTCGTTGACAATCGCGTAGCGCATCAGGTCTCCGATGGAACGATGGCGCACCAGACCGGTCGCGTCCAGATACTTGATGTCCTGAATTCCGATCAACGAGGGGATGTGAGTCGGATGCGTCATGCTGGTCCCCTGGCGCCCAAACGTCGACATCAGATTGCCCTCTGCCGGTTTCAACTCGCGATACGATTTCTCAAACTCCTCTCGCGGCTGAATCCAAGGAATTCCGAAAACAGCCCAAGCGCCGTTCATGCTTCGCTGGATTCTTTCGTCCGGAGTTCCGGGGGGAAGCGGTTGACGAGTGCCCCCACCTTCATCGCCTTGACCGCCCTCGAACAATGTTCCGTCCGGCAAAAGCCGTGTATGGCATCCCGCGCAGGAATTGGAGCCGAATTCCAAGACGCCTTTCTTGCGGATGGTGTAAACGGAGAGGGGCGCAAACCCCCTGATCTCTCCGTCTTTCCCAATCCACCTTTGGCGATCAGGTCCGACTTTCCTTCCGCCGGGCGGATCGGTGGCGGGGAAGAAACTGTTGTCCGCTTCGAATACGATCTTGCCAGCCCGGATCCAATCTTCCTTTGTCTTGAGCTTGTTTGGATCGAAGATCACTTCCGGCTCTCTTTGCTTCAACCACTCGAGATAGCCGGCCGGCTCGTGGCCCTCGGCGTAAACGGGATAGCTGCGATAAATCGTGCGTACCTGGAGGGCGTAATAATCCTTCTCCGACTTGTAGCGCGGCGAGCGCGCGGGTTCGGCAAGCGGAACTTCGAAATTCGCCACATCTTTATCTGCCCAGGCTCTAGGAATGTTGGGCGAAAAACTTTGCGCGGCACACACTCCCGCGGCGATGAGCGCTACGAGGACCACTTCAGATGACGCGACACGCATATTGCTCCTCTGCTCCGCCTTTCGACAAACCTCTGTTTTGTGAGGGGGATCGTTTCGCGAAATTCTAGCACACGATCGTCTCCTGAATTCGCGGATCAGAATGTGAAAACAGGGACAGGCCGCCCTGTCCACGCCGATATCTTGTTCATTCGCGGCCTCGCGCCCCTAGGGGACAGGGTAGCCTGTCCCTGTTTTCACACAGACTCGTCAGGGAGCGGCTCTGAAGTTAGCCCCGCAGATTTCCCCACAGGACCCGCATCGCGATACGCGGACTCATGATCGTGGGCGGCGGCGCCAGCAGATTCGCGACCTTCAGGAAAGCCAGTGCGGCTTCGGGATCGCGGTGCGCGGCTTTGTGCAGCTTGCCGATATACCAGTTGATGAAGTTCACGCCAGCGCTGCGCGGCCCCACGGTTTCAGGAATGCGAAGATCGGCGCCCACCGCCATACTCCACGGATTGTCCACCACCTTCGCCGCTCGCTGGAAAAAGTCGCGCGCCGAAACATCGCCGTTCGCACTCAGGCTTTCCTCCAGCGCGACGGCTTGTTGCGATGCCGCCGACATGCCCTGTCCGTAAATCGGATTGAAGCTGCAGATCGCGTCGCCCAGCACCAGAAATCCTTTGGGAAAACGATCGAGCTTCTCATATCGCTTGCGGACGCTCGCCGGGAAGCGCGCGCTGACGCCGTTGCACAGAGGCTCGGATTGACTGATCACTTCGTGAATGAACGGCGCGGGCAGCGTCTTCGAGTAGTCGATAAAACCGGCGAGTTCCAGCGGAGCGTAATTGCCGAAATACGAAATCAGCGTGACGGTCCAACGGCCGCCTTCCTGCGCCAGCATCACTCCGCCACGCTTGCCCTCTGGGGTCGGCGGGATGATGACCGCTCCGTCGCCATCCAGATGCTTCAGGTCACGGCGAAACAAACGCGTGCTGTAACCGATTGCGACTTCCACGCGTTCCTCCACCGGCTTCGCGTAGCCGAGCGCTTCCAGCCACGCGGGCGCATGCGATGCGCGGCCGCTCGAATCGATCACCAAATCGGCCGGCACGGTTTCTCCACTTGCGAGCCGGACGCCGGTTACGCGCTGCTTATCCTCGGTAGCCGTGACGTTTTCGACCACGCAATTCTGCATCGCTTCGATATTGGCGATCGCCAGCAAACGGCGGCGAACCACTCCCTCCAGCAAAGGGCGGCTGAGGAGCAGGCCGTTGAGTCCGCTGACGCCCTTACTCAGGCAACCGCCCTCGAAGCACCAGCGTGAATCGTTAAGAAGGTCGCCTTCGATTGCGCCGAGCCCGATCAGTTCCTGTCCCAGCCCCGGAAAATAACCTTCCAGGATCCGGCGTCCGCTCGCCAACAGGCCGTGGGTGTGGACGCTTTGCGGAACGCCGCGCCGATGCTGACCGGCCTCCGGAAAGGTGTCGCGATCGATCAGCGTCACCTTCTCATAGCGATCCGACAGCACGCGTGCAGCGAGCAGGCCGCCCATGCTGCCGCCAATCACGATCGCGTGCTTGCGATTCGATTCACCCATTCCCCATCTCGCTTTCGATCCGTTCAGTCTAGCGCTTTCTCAACTCGGCTGATGCAACGCGGCGCACACGGCAAGCGTGCGCACGCTCTCGCTTGATGTAGAATTGCCACAGCCCTGTCATCCCGAGCGCAGCGAGGGATCTGCTTTTGCGAGATCGATTTTTTTACGTATATCTGCTTGCCAGTCGTTCCCGGGTCTTGTACACCGGGATCACGAACAATCTGGAGCGCCGGCTCCGCGAGCATAGGCTCGGTGAGACGGAGGGTTTCACCAAGCGGTACCGCGTCCACCGGCTGGTGTGTTTCGAATGTTTTCGCGACGTGCGAGCTGCCATTTCTCGCGAGAAACAAATCAAGGGATGGCGCAGGGAAAAGAAGGTAGCACTGATCGAAGCGGCCAACCCAACGTGGGAGGATCTTGCGCCGGAATCGGAGGAAACAGCAGATCCCTCGCTGCGCTCGGGATGACAACCAAGACCGCGCTCGGGGTTGACAGCCAGACCGCGCTCGGGATGACAGCCAGGATGCTGGAGGAGCATCGGATGCGATGTACCGGGCGAGCGATATCTAGGTAGCCGCTGTCTTTTCAGCAACCTCTGCAGCGTGCACCACATCGCGTCACGATTTCACTGTCGGCTCGACGCGCAGCTTCATTCCATCCACCGTCACCACACGCACGGGCGCTCCTGCATCCACGGGCGTCGTCGAAACGGCGTCCCAATATTCGCCATGCACGAAAACCTTACCCCCCGGCGCGAGCGATGTACGCGCTTCACCAATCTCGTCGATCAATCCGCCACTCGCCATCAGAACTTTATTCGCTCGAGCTCGCACCACCAGCGACACCAGGAACATCGTGATCAATGCGAACGGAATCGTCGTCGCCAGCGCGGTGGACAAATGGATGCGCAACTCCGGCGGTCCGTTGACCAGCAGCAGCGCGCCCAGCAACATCGCGATAGCTCCGCCACCGCCCAGAATTCCGTGCGATGCGAACTTCGCTTCCAAAACGAACATCGATACGCCCAGGATCAACAGCGCGGCGCCGATCCAATTGATGGGCAGCACCGAGAGCCCCGACAATCCCAGCAGCGCCATGATTCCGCCGGCGACTCCCGGAAAAATCAATCCGGGCGAACTGAATTCGACATACACTCCGAGCGCGCCCAGCACCAGCAGGATGAACGCGATATTCGGATCGGCGATGGCGTTGACGATTCGCTCGCGCGAGGACGGGCGGTATTCAGTAACCTCGGCATCGCGAGTGTGCAGCGTTTCCTTGCGCCCATCGAAGCGCGTGATCTCGCGGCCGTCGAGATCGGCGAGCAGGCGCGCCTGATCCGGCTCGATCGCATCGATCAGGTGTTCGTCCAGCGCTTCGCGTTCGGTAAACGCCTTCGCCTCGCGGATTGTTTTCTCAGCGAGGTCGACGTTGTGGCCGCGCTTGAGCACGATGCTGCGCAGCCACGCCGACGAATCGTTTTCGATTTTGCTGCGCATCACCGGATCCATTTCCTGACCCATCAGCACGGGTGAAGCCGCACCGGTGTTGGTGCCCGGCGACATCACCGCGACGTCGGCGGCCTCCAGCAGAAAGAATCCGGCGGAAGCGGCACGTCCGCCGCTGGGCGTGACGTAGGCGATGATCGGCACTCGCGAGGAGACCATCTTCGACGTGATCTCGCGCGTGGCTTCGAGCAGCCCGCCGGGCGTGTTGAGCCGGAGCAGAATCGCGGAGGCGTGATCGGCCTCGGCTTGATCGATCGCGTGGCCGAGGATTTCCGTGGTGATGGGATGGATGATGCCGTCCACGTTGACCACTACGATTCTCGGAGCACTTTGGATGGGGGCAGCAGCTTGAATTTGCGGAATCGCAACAAATGCGATGACGGCAAGGAAGGCGCGCATAACAATCACCTCGTCCCTAAGAATAGCCCCTATGTGGGGCCGGCACTTCTGCCGGCAGCCGGACTTTAGGCCGGTTTTCCACGGTGAACAGAGTCGCCTAAAGGCGACTCGCCGCCACGAGTGGCGGCCCCACACTTCACGACTTCCTCGTACAGCTCATTCCAATTTTCCGCGACACGCTTCCATTGGTATTTCGGCACCTCCGCGCGAGCCGCGGCCGTCATCCGCTCCACCAAGTCGGGATCCTCCAACAATCGAATGATGCACTCCGCCATCGCCGCATCATCGTTGATGTCGACCAGCAGCCCGGTCCGCCCGTGATCCACCATGTACGGGATTCCACCGACGCGCGTCGCCACCACCGGCAGGCCTGCCTGGAAACATTCGAGGATCGATGCCGGATTGCAATCCACATTGGGACTGGTCAAATAAATATCGGCATCGTCATAAATCTTCGGCACTTCCTCGATAGGGCGAACGCCGATGAAGCGGCAGTTCTTCAACTCCATCTGCTGCGCCAGTTTTTCCAACTCGGGCCGCAAGAAACCCTCATTGCCGACGACGAGCTCCGCATCGGGATAGCGCGCCTGCACCCGCTGGAACGCGCGCAAAATGCACGGATGATTGTAGAGCGTCTCCAGCAATCGATTGGTCATCAGGCGCGGCCGCAATTTTCGCCGAGCCCGATAATTCACCGCGCTGTTGATCGCATTCGGAATCACCAGAGCCTTCAATCCGTGGCGTTCGAAGACGGCCTGCGTGTCCGGGCTCGCGCCAACGATCACGTCGGCCCAGCGCATGGTCGGCGCGGCGGTGCGCCAGGTTTCCAGGTGCTCCTGCAATCGGCCATCTGCGTAAAACAGGATGAATTTCGTGCGAAACAGCTTGCTGATCAGCAGCGGCGGCAGCGTCGAAAACACATACGACGTCAAACCGGCCGCGTACGCATGCACCACATCGTAACGCGGCACCCGCACCGCCAGTTGCAAACTGAACAGCATCAGCTTGAACACGGTCCGGACGTAGGGAATCTTGAACAGAAGCCCGAAGGGGCCGGGCAGCCGAGGATCGGTCGGCTGAAGATCCGCCTGAATATTGTGATTCTTGCGCAGGTTTTGGATCAGGTCCGCGGCCTGTTTATTGTGCCCGCCGATGATATATTTCGGCGCGACCACCAGGACGCGGATCGGCCTGCGGCTTGCGGAAGGGGGCACATTTTCATTGTAGACTTGCGCTTGACATGTAGACTTACGCGTTCTGGACACAGAGGCATTGGGTTCGTTACCCTTGGTCTTAGGCGATGCTTCGCATCAGGCGGACGAAGGCAAGTTCGCGCGACGCAGTCAGCCCGCACTCCATCCGTGATGCTTTGCGTTCGCCGCCGCGCGGAAACATGAATCCCGAGGTTTGATCGATGAAACAAATTGTCCGCAAGGGTTTGAAGGACATCATTGTCGAAGAAGTTCCCGACCCTGTGGCGCTTCCCCATCACGTGCTGATCCGGCCCGTGTGCTCGCTGATCAGCGCCGGCACGGAGACCGCGAGCATCCACACGGATAGCCTGATGAAAGAGGTGGCGGACAATCCGTCGCACGTGACGAAAGTCCTGAACATCATGAAGGCCGCCGGGCCGGTATCCACGATGCGCGAAGTGCTCGCGAAATTCAGCGAGTACGCTGCGCTCGGTTACTCCGGCGCGGGCGTTGTCGTGGAAGCTCACCGCACCGTGACCGATCTCGAAATCGGGCAGCGCGTCGCATATGGCGGCGAAGGAACCGGACACGCCGAGACAATCTTGACGGGTCGCAATCTGGTCGTGAAGCTGCCGGATGCGGTGCCATATGACCATGCGTGTTTCACCACGCTCGGCAGCATCGCGCTGAACGCGGTGCGGATCGCGAATATCAGCCTGGGCGATCGGGTGGTGATCGTGGGGCTGGGGCTTGTGGGGCAGCTCGCGGCGGTGCTGGCTCGATTGCAGGGGGCCGTCGTGCTCGCAACAGATCTGCGTCCCGATCGCGTCGCGCTGGCGCGCAAGTTGGGTGCGCCGTTCGCGTTTGAGGATTCGGCTCGCGAACAGGTGTTGGCGGCTACCAACGGCAAGGGAGCCGATTGCGTGATCGTCGCCGCAGCCGCGAAATCGGCGGCTCCGTGCCAGCTCGCATTGCAAATGTGCCGCGATCGCGGCCGCATCGTGGTGGTGGGCGCGGTGGAGATGAGTTTCCCCTGGCTCGAAATGTATCTGAAAGAGATTCAGCTCTATCTCGCGCGCGCCTATGGCCCGGGAAGCTATGATCCGGTTTACGAAAAGCAGGGCCAGGATTATCCGTTTCCCTATGTGCGCTGGACAGAAAACCGGAACATGGAAGAGTTCGTGCGCCTGCTGGAAAGCGGGCAGGTCGACGTCGCGCCGCTGATCACGCATCGCTTCAGTCTGGATGAAGGGCCCAAGGCTTACGAAACGATTCTGGATCCGGCGTCGGCGAGTCTCGGCGTCGTGTTGGATTACGCGGCCGCTCAGTCCGATCCTGTGAAAAGCTATGCGCCGAAGCGGACCGTGTTCATGCCCGGACATTCCGCCGCGAAGAGCGGATCGAAATTGGGCATCGCGCTGATCGGCGCAGGCAACCTTGCGCGCTGGGAACATCTTCCCGTTGTTCAGAAGAGTTCCGATGCCGAACTGCGGGCGGTGCATTCGGCCAGCGGCGTGCGCGGCAAAAGCTACGCCTCGCGATTCGGCGCGGCTTATTGCACCACGGAATACGAGCAGATTCTCGGCGATCCGAATGTCGACGTCGTCCTGATCGTCAGCCGGAATGCGCAGCATGCGCCCCAGGCACTGGCTGCGCTGAAGGCCGGCAAGCATGTGTTCGTCGAAAAGCCGATGGCGCTTACCGATGCCGAATGCCGGGAGCTGAGTCAAGCGGTGGAGTCCACGGGAAAGCAGCTCACGGTCGGCTTCAACCGCCGGTTCGCGCCATTCTACCTGCCGTTTCGAAAGAACTTGGCCAAGCGCAGCGGACCCGCTGTGATTTCGTGCCGCGTCAATTCGCCGGGCATTTCGGGCGAGTATTGGATGGCCGATCCATCTATCGGCGGCGCGATCCTTGGCGAGGCTTGCCATTTCGTGGACCTGATGTATTGGATGCTCGGCGCTGAACCGATTTCGGTTTCCGCGTATAGTTTGCCGACGGGAAAGAAAGATCCCGTCGGAGAAAACAACGTCGCGGCGTCGTTTCATTTCGCGGACGGGTCGGTTGGGAATCTCACGTATTGCACCGTCGGTAGTAAGACTTCCGGCGGCGAGCGCGTCGAGGCTTTCGCCCAGGGCATTGGCGTTTTCAGCGAGAATTTCAAGAACCTGTCGGTGGCGTCGGGAACCCGCAGCTCGAAGAGCAGTTTCTTCGCGGATAAGGGATACAAGGAGCAACTCGAATCGTTCTTTCAGGCGATCCGGCAGGGCAAGGCGCCTGAAGTTACGGTTCGCGACGGCGCGCGGGCGACGATCGGCTGCGTGCGGCTGATGGAATCCGCGCGAACGCTGGCTCCGTTGGCGATCGATCTGGACGCGGTTCTCGGATAGGGTCTCGTAGCGCACGCACTCCTGCGTGCCGTGTCGACACTCATGTCGACACGTTTTCGCGCGTGAAGATATTTCGCGCGATGGTTGCTGCGCGCGCCCTGACGGGCACGCCTCAAAGACGTGCTGCCGTTGTCGTCATCGCGCCGATCCACTTCTGTTACTGTCGTAATTGATGCTGCGCTTCGTTCTCGCGTCGATCCTGACGGCCTGCATCGCGCGCGCCGCTTCACCCGTTCCGGTTCACGCCTGGCAGGACTCCCTCTCGCTTCCGACCTATCTGGAGCGCGATCCCGACCCCATCCCGCAGTTCGCGGCGTTCCATACCGACGGTGCCGCGAATTATCCGTACCCCATCCGTTCCGGCATCAGCATCGATCCAAAAGATCGCTCCAACGTGGCATGGCGCACGCTGAATCTGGAAAACGAATACCTGTTATGCCGCATTCTCCCCGATCTCGGCGGTCACGTCTACAACTGCCGCGATAAGATTGCAAACCGGGAAATTTTCTATGCGAACCCGGTCATCAAGAAGGACATGGTTGGGCAACGCGGCGCTTGGATCGCGACCGGCATCGAACCCAATTTTCCGGTCACGCATAGCCGGCTCACCGCTTCACCGGTAAATTTCGCGATCCGCAATGAGGCCGGTGGATCGGCCAGCGTCATCGTCAGCGATACCGATCGCGTCACGGGGATGCAATGGCGTGTGGAATACCGCCTGCGCCCGGGAATCGCGGCGCTGGAAGAACGCGTTACTTTGTACAATCCGACCGTCGTTCGCAAACCTTATTACTGGTGGAACAACGCAGCGATCGAGTGGGACGATCCGGGAGTTCGCTACATTTTTCCGACGAAGCTGGTGGTTAGTCACGGTGGAACCACGCTCGAAACCTGGCCGGTGAATTCGGCGGGCGTCGATGTGAGCGTGGTCGCGAACGATAAAACGGAATCCGCGTGGTTCGCCTACCACTCCAACGAGCCGTTCATGGCGATCTACAAACCGAAGAGCAAGACAGGCGTCGCGCATTATGCCGACGCGAGCGTGCTGCCCGGAAAAAAGATGTGGATCATGGGGCAGGACCAGATCGATTCGTACAAGCATCGCTGGAGCGACAACTCCAATTTGCATATCGAAATGCAGGCCGGCCTGTTTACCGGTCAGGAGACCTCGGAGTTTCTCGAGCCCCAGCAGGCGCGCAGTTTCACGGAGTATTGGATTCCGTTCCGCGAGCTGAGCGGGATCACACGCGTCACTCCTTCCGTGATCCTCTACGCGGCGCGAAAAGGTAGCAACGTCGCGGTCGAACTGGGAGCGACCCGTACGATCGCGGGCGCGCGCATCCGGATCCTCCAACAGGGGAAAGCAATCTCGGAGACGGTCGCCGATCTGGATCCGAAGCAGATCCGGACCGTTGCGCCGATCCCGCTCGCCGCCGGACCATTTCGGATTGAAGTGGCCGATTCGAAAGGCGCGCTTCTGCTCGATCACACCGAGGGCGTCTACGACGCAGTGGTTCCTCCGGGCACGAAGACTGGTCCGCAGAAACGGATCGACTGGAACGGTCCGGAAACGGAATGGCTGCTGGCCAAACGCGAGAATTTCAATGAGTCGTCCAGTATGCCGAAATTTGCACGGAACGATTTTTCTGTCGGGATGAGCCGCTTTCCCCGCAACCTTGCCTTCGGCCAGGCCGCCGCCCGAATATCGCTTGCGTTCTCGCGATT
Organism: Terriglobia bacterium; assembly: GCA_963732025.1. Lineage (GTDB taxonomy): Bacteria > Acidobacteriota > Terriglobia > Bryobacterales > Bryobacteraceae > Palsa-187. The sequence continues at coordinate 1,565,632 of CAVSXU010000008.1, read as the reverse complement.
CGACGACGCCGCCAAATATGCCTCCGGCGTCCTGGCGCGCACCCCCGTCGATAATGAGGCGTTCTACTATGCCGGCGCGGCACAGAGCGGACTGGGGCATGACACCGCCGCCCGCGCGTTGCTATCGCGAGTGAGCCTGGGATCGAGGTTCGGAGAGGGCGCCACTTTCGAGCTTGCCCTGCTTTCCGCGCGGGCTCACGATTTCGACAAAGCGCTCGCGTTCCTGGAGCCGTTATCGTCGGAGCCCGGCCGGGCCGCGCACATCGGTGCGATTCAAGTCGCCCTGTTGCGACGCAGCGGCAAAAAGACTGAGGCTCTGGATCAATTCCATCGTGTGCAATTCTTCGCACCGGATGAACCCCTGCTGCGGCACGAAGGTTCGCTGCTGGGCGTCGCCGATCCTGGACTGTGGCCCTATCTCGCGGGCGACGCCGAGCGGCTGCTGGACGTTGTCGACGATTATTTTCGACTGGGAATGTGGGACGACGCGCTCGGCTTGTTGAAGCATGATTTCCTGAAAGAAGATCCCGGCTTTCTGGAACCGGGTGCCGTGCCACCGCAGAAAAGCGCGCTGGTCGCGTATTATCGGGCCTTCGCCGAATCGATTCTGAAAATCGATTCAAGCGAGGATTTGCGAGTCGCTTCGACGATGGGGGCGCGTTACATTTTCCCGACTCGCGCCAGTTCGATCGCTGTCCTGAACACGGCCATCGCGCGCGATGGATCGGATGCGACGGCCCACGCGCTGCTTGCGAATCTCGACATCTACTCTTTCCGGTTGGATTCCGCGGCGAACGAGCTGAAGAAAGCGATCGCCGTGGACCCGTCTCTGGAAACGCAGAAGAAATTGCTGGCTCAGGTACTCGCCGCGATGAAAGAGGCCCCGCCGGCGCCTGTCGAATCGGCGAAGGCAGCGCCCGCTGTCGAACCGGCGAAGGTGGCGCGCAAAGTCGCTTCGCCCACGCCGGCGGCATCACCCGCGCCTATCGCCATTCCGGATGGAAAGACCGCGGCCGAGAAGGCGAGGAGCGCGCTGCTCACGGCAGCCAGCGCTCCCGATACCGCGCTCGCGATGTTCCGCGGCAGTGCGTTCGCGGACGAAAAGCAGCCTCCGGAAGTTCGGCAGGCATACATCGAGGCCCAGTTGCAGGCAATTCTGGTGCTTTCCGAGACCGGCAAGTGCGATGCGGAACAGGCGGCGCTATTCACCTTGGGCAATGAAGATTCGAGCCTCCCATTCACCCTTTACGGATTTGGTCCCTTCATGGCCGCGCCGCATTTTCAGTACTACATGGGAGTTGCGGAAGCGAACTGCAATCGCATGAAAGAAGCGCGGAAGTATTGGGCGAAGATCGCGAAGGCGAAGATCCCCGCTTCATCGCCCGAATTTGGCTATCCGTTTCTGGCCGCGGCACGGCTAGATCCCGCCGGCGCGAAGGCCCCGGCCACGCAGGCTCTGAAAGCGTTGGATGCCGCGGGTGGCGATGCCTCCGTTCGCAAGCTGCACCAGGGAATATTGCAGCGCGCGGTGGGGCAGGAAGGCGAAGCCGTGGTTAGCCTGAGCGAAACCGTGCAGGCGAGCAGGGATCCGATGGTTCAATATCTTGCGGCTGTGGAGCTTTCGCGCAAGGCCCCGCCGCTTCATCCGTGATGTAGGCGAGTTCTTTTTTGCCCGCTCCTGATAGTGCTCCATACTGTCGCGCCTCACTGACGGCCGCCAACGTTAGCGGTCACTATCGTCAAATAAAACCGAAGTACCCCCGCGCCTAGGACTCACCGCATAGCTCGCGCCGTTCACGCGAATAGTACGAAAACGCCATAGTTCCCCTACCTCACAGGCAGTATTCTTTTCAGGTACATGAAGAATTCGGGACAGCTTTCCGAGTCGAAGCGCCAACTGCTGGAGCGCGTCTTACGCGGCGAAATGGGACGCGAAACGTGGGAGGCTCCGCTGCTTCGCCACGCGCCGGGCACTACGGTGCCGCTGGCGCCCAGCCAGCAACAGGTCTGGCTGCATTCGCAAATGGGCGACACGCGCTTCGTTTATAACGAGCCCATCACGATTCATTATCATGGCGTGCTGGACCAGCACCTGCTGGAACTTAGCTTCCAGGAATTCCTGCGGCGTCATGAAATCTGGCGCACCACGTTCGCGATTGTCGACAACCAGGTGGTGCAACTGGTTCAGCCGAAACTCGAACTCGAGATTCCGCTGACCGACCTAACCGCTCTTCCCGATGAGGATCGCGAAGCCGAGGCGACTCGCATCGCCACTCTGGATGCACAGCGTCCGTTCGATCTCGCCGTGGGTCCGCTGCTGCGCGGGCGTCTCTTCAAACTGCGCGACGACAAGTTCCGTTTTCACATCACGCTGCATCACATCATTTTCGACGGCGTGTCGATCTATCGGACCGTGTTGCCGGAACTGGCCGCAATCTACAACGCGTTCGCGAAAGGCGAGCCTTCTCCACTCCCCGAACCCGAACTGCAATACGGCGATTTCGCGTTATGGCAGGAGCGTCTGCAACAGACTCCGTCCGTGCGCGAGCAGGTCACTTATTGGAAGGAACAACTGGCGGGCGAGCTTCCGATATTGGAACTCCCGACCGACCACGCGCGTCCGCAACTGCCTTCGTATCGCGGTGGCATGGAAAAGTTCGCGATTTCCGCCGAGCTCTCAAGCGCCGTGAAGCGCCGCAGCAAGACGGAAGGCGTCACGCATTACATGTTCCTGCTGGCGGCGTTCAAGGCGATGCTGCATCGCTACAGCGGACAGGAAGATATTCTGGTGGGCGGCGCCACCGATGGCCGGCGTCGGCGCGAGTTTCACAATCTGATCGGCTACTTTCTGAACACGCTGGTCCTGCGTACGAAACCCAAGGGATCGCTGAGCTTTCGTGATTATCTGGCGCAGGTGAAGAGACGCGGCCACCGGCGCGCTCGCCAACAGCGACGTGCCTTTCGATCGTCTGGTTCGCGAACTTCAGTTGAAGCGCGATTCGAGCCGCCATCCGATCTTTCAGGCGCTCTTCTCCATCGAACCGCCCGCGACGCCGGTCGACATGCCGTGGGAACTCACGCAGATGGATATCGCGACGGGCGCATCGAAAGTCGATCTGTATCTGGAAATCGACGAGCACGAAGATCACCTGATCGCGCGCTTCATCTACAACACCGACATCTTCGAGAGATCCACCGTTCAGCGAATGGTGGGGCACTGGCTGTCGTTGCTGGAAGCCGCGGTCGACGATCCCGGAACGCTGCTGCGCGATCTTCCCATGCTGACCGCCGAGGAAGAGCAATGGCTCGGCGGCGCTTCGAAAGGGCCGCGTTCCGCGGTTCCGCAGACCACGATTCATGGGCTTATCGAAGCACAAGCCGCGCTTACTCCTTCGGCCGTGGCCGTTGAATTCGGGGCGCAATCGCTGACGTATCGCGAGCTCGATCATGCCGCCGACACGATCGCGCAGCGACTGATCGACGCGGGCGTGGAGCCGGGAACGCTGGTCGGATTTTGCGGCGAACGGTCCGCCAATATGGTGGCGGCACTACTCGGGATTCTGAAATCGGGCGGCGCGTATGTGCCGATCGATCCAGCTCTGCCGCAGCAACGAATCGCAATGATGGTGGGCGATGCGAAGGCCCCCGTGATCCTCACGGAACGGCATTTGGCCGCGAGCTTGCTACACACGGGTGCGCGAGTCATCTGTTTCGAAGAGTGTCTCGACGAAAACTTCAACGGTTCCGCCACGCATCGGGCACCCCTGGTCACGCCCGACGATCTCGCGTACGTGATGTACACCTCCGGGTCCACCGGGAAGCCGAAAGGTGTCGAGGTATCGCACGGCGCGATGGTGAATCTGCTGCTCTCGATGCAGCAGGAGCCTGGATTTACCGCCGCGGACAAGCTGCTTGCGGTCACCACGGTGTCTTTCGACATCGCCGGACTGGAGCTGTATCTTCCGCTGATCAGCGGCGGCACGGTGACGATCGCGAGCCGCGAGGACGCACGCGATCCGGCTCGGTTGATGACGGTGATGCGCGAATCGAACTGCAGCGTGATGCAGGCGACACCGGCAACCTGGCGCGTCACTCATCGACGCGCAGTGGTCCGGCGATGCGAGGCTAAAAGTCCTGTGCGGCGGCGAAGCCTTGCCGCGAGATCTCGTAAAGCAACTGGCGCCGCGCTGCCTCGAGCTGTGGAATCTGTACGGGCCCACAGAAACCACCGTGTGGTCGACCATCCACAAAGTCGACACGGGGACAAACGCAATTCCTATCGGCCGGCCGATCGCCAATACCGACATCTTCATTCTGGACGCGCATCTGAACCTGCTGCCGATCGGCGCTCCCGGCGAGCTCTACATCGGCGGCGCGGGTCTGGCGCGCGGCTATCACGATCGCGCGGAGCTGACGGCGGAGCGATTCATCGCGAGTCCGTCCGATCCCACGCAGCGGCTTTACCGTACTGGCGATCTGGCGCGCTGGCTGGCGGACGGGACGCTCGAATGCCTCGGCCGCGCCGACAACCAAGTGAAGATTCGCGGGTTCCGCATCGAAATCGAAGAAATCGAAACGTCGATTGCCTCTCATCCCGATGTTCGACAAGCCGCTGTGAAAGCGTGGCCGTCCACCGCATCCGATGGCGCGAGCCTGGTGGCGTACGTAGTCGCGCCGCTGCATCCCGACCTTCGCCGCTATTTGATGGACACGCTGCCGGAGTACATGGTTCCGTCGCGCTTTGTATTTCTGGATGCGCTCCCGTTGACTCCCAACGGCAAAGTGGATCGCAATGCGCTTCCGGCTCCGTTGCAGCAGGCCGCCCAACCCGCTGGACCGGATTACGCACCGCCGTCGAACGGCATCGAGCGCAGGCTGGCATCAGTATTTGAATCGGTGCTGGACCTGCCCAAGGTCGGCATTCGCGATAATTTCTTCGATCTGGGCGGACATTCGCTGCTAGTCGCTAAGCTGCTGCGCCGCGTCGAAATGGAATTCGGACGGCGGCTGACGATGTCGGTGATTTTCCAGTCGCCCACTATTGAGCATCTGGCGCCGCTGCTCGGCGCGCAGAGCTGCGTCGCGCCGACGCCGCGCACAGTCAACATTCAATCCATTCGTGCCAGTGCTCCGTTCTTCTTTCTGTATGGCGGCCCGTTCTTCGCGTCGCTGACGACGCGCGTCACGCCGTCGCATCCGATGATCAGCATCGCGCTGGATCCGCGGGATGAACGCGAAGTGGGGTCGTCGATCACGCTGCCGCAAGTCGCCGAGATGATGGTCCGCAGAATCCAAGCGGCCCAGCCCGCGGGCCCGTATCGTCTGGGCGGCTGGTGCGTGGCGGGATTGATCGCCTACGAAGTAGCATCGCAACTGGTGGCGGCCGGCGAACAGGTGGAACTGGTCGCGATGATCGGAACGCCGAATCCGGTTTACGATCTTTCGATTCCCTCGTGGAAAGTTTATGCCAGCAAATTTCGGCATCAGTTGAAGAAGCTGGGGCGGCTGCGCGCCAATCAGGCTTTGGACTATGCCATCGAACGAATCAAGAGACTCGGTTCGACGCTCGGCGAACCGGCTCCGGTCGCGAACAGCTTCGCGGAGCACCTGGAGGCGGCGGCGCTTCGCTACGTCCCTAAGCCCTTCCATGCCCGCATCGCGGTGATTCGGGAGGCGGATCGCCCAGAGGCCCCGGATTTGAAGATCGGCTGGGAGCATGTGCTGGGGGATCGCGTCGAAGTCTACGACGTCCCCGGCGACCATATCTCGATTTTCACCGAGGCGCACGCCGGCGGGCTCGCGGACTGCGTGAATCGTTGTCTGGAGCGAGAAATGGCGCCGGCGGCCCGGCCCGCCAGATCGGCGCAGGGATAATGGTATTGTGCGTGCCCTTTAGAGTCTGTGTGAAAACAGGGACAGGCTACCCTGTCCCCTGGTGACCCGAGGCCGCGAATGAACAAGATATCGGCGTGGACAGGGCGGCCTGTCCCGGTTTTCACACAGACTCTTTAACGGGACCCACCTCGAAGTTTTTCGACTGTTTTCGACTGCTTTTGGCGAGACACTGCCTGGACCGAATACACTGTAAATATATGCGGAAATTTTGGAATCGGGTGGGGGAGTGCACCAAGTGAGTCACGCAGAGGAATTGCGCCGGAAGATTGAGTCCCACCAGGCCCGGGTGGGCGTTGTCGGATTGGGCTACGTTGGACTGCCCCTGGCCGTCGAGTTCGCGCAAGCCGGATTCAACGTCACCGGAATCGACATCGACAAGAACAAAGTGGACGCGCTGAATCGCGGCGAGTCCTACATTCAGGACGTGCCCACGTCCGTGCTCGAAGCCGCTGGTGGAGGCCGGGCAAGTTGCGCGCCACCACGGATTTCGCGGCGGTGGAGCAACTCGATACCATCAACATCGCCGTCCCCACGCCGCTGCGCAAGACCAAGGATCCCGACATGAGTTTCATCGTGCGGTCCTGCGAGGAGATCGCGAAACATTTTCATGCCGGGAATGCTGTTGATCCTGGAATCGACCACCTATCCCGGCACCACCGATGAGTTGATGCTGCCCATGTTCGAGAAGGACGGCTTGAAGGTCGGCGAGGATTTCTTCCTGTGCTTTTCGCCGGAGCGCGTCGATCCCGGCAACCCGAATTTCCAGACCAAGAACATTCCGAAAGTGGTGGGCGGCATCACGCCCGCCTGCACCGAACTTGGGCGCGCTGTTCTACCGGCAGGCGCTCGAAAAAGTGGTGCCGGTGGGATCGACGCGCGTGGCGGAGATGGTGAAGCTGCTCGAAAACACCTTCCGCATGATCAACATCGGCCTGGTGAACGAAATCGCGCTGATGTGCGATCGCATGGGCATCAACGTCTGGGAAGTGATCGACGCCGCCGCGACCAAGCCGTTCGGCTTCATGCCGTTTTATCCCGGCCCCGGCCTGGGCGGCCACTGCATTCCGATCGATCCGTTCTATCTGTCGTGGAAGACCAAGCAGGCAGGGATCGAGGCGCGCTTCATCGAACTGGCCGGCTATATCAACGGCCAGATGCCGCACTTCGTGGTCGACAAGATTCAGAATGCGCTGAACGAGCATTCGAAGCCGCTCAAGGGATCGCGCGTGCACGTGCTGGGCGTGGCTTATAAACGCGACATCGACGATGTGCGGGAATCGCCGGCGCTCGATATCATCCACCTGCTGGGCAAGCGCGGCGCGAAAGTGACCTACAGCGATCCCTTCGTTCCGCAGCTTCGCGCGGATGGAGTGGTGCCGGAGATGACCGCGATCGACGCCGAAAAAGTCGGCCGCCGAAGCCGATTGCGTGGTGATCGTGACCGATCACAAGGCGTTCGACTATCCGCGCATCGTGGAGCGCGCGCGCCTGATTGTCGACACGCGCAACGCGCTGAAGGGAAACGCTTCCGAGAAAATCGTCCGGTTGTAATCGGCGTCTGTGGCGAGTACGCTTTAGGTCCGATTCAATCCTTTTGACGTTATGAACCTGTCGGCGCGAATAAGATGATCCGGCTCTTCAAAGTCTCGATTCCCAGCAACGTGATCGCGTTGGTGATTTCCGAGGCCATCCTGATCTTTTGCTGCTACGTATTCGCCACGTATTGGACGATCGATGTCGCCGCCGAAGTGTTTCTGTTCGACGACGGCGGAATCTGGCATATCGTCTTCATCGTGGTGGTACTGCTGCTCGGCATCTATTTCCACGACCTGTATGAGAACTACCGCATCCGCAGCAATACGGTGCTGATCCAGCAGTTCTGCATGATCCTGGGGATCGGGTTCCTGCTGCAGGCGCTTGCCAACTACGGGCATTGGGACGCCGTCCTGCTGCCGAAATGGGTGATGGTTTACGGCAGCGTGCTAGTGCTGGTGGTGCTGCCTACCTGGCGAATTCTTTTCGCGAATTTCGTCGGCAAGGCGATGGGCGCGCAGCGCATCCTGTTTCTGGGCTCGTCGCAAGCGGTACGCGAGATTGTCGCGCGGGTTTCAGACCGCGTGGAGCTGGGATTCTCCGCCATCGGCTACCTGGAAGATGGGCCGCCGGAAACGTCCGCGGAAGTTCCCGGCGCGCCGCACTTGGGCGGCATGGAGGACCTGGATACAGTCGTAGCCACGCAGCTTCCGGATCGCATTGTGGTCGGCATGACGGAGCGGCGGCAGCGGCTTCCGGTGGGCCGTTTGCTGGAGTTGCGTTACTCCGGAATTCATATTGAAGATGCCGCTAATTTGTACGAAGCTGTCTTCGGACGGGTGTCGACGCGCGACCTGCGGCCCTCGCAGCTCATCTTTTCGGCCGAGTTGGGACCCGGCCGGTCCAGCATGCACCTGCAATCGATTTATTCGCTGATCATCTGCGTCATCGGGATTGTCGTGACGCTGCCGATCATGTTGCTGGTCGCTCTGCTCGTGAAGTTCACGTCGCCGGGACCGGTGCTGTTCCGGCAGCGGCGCGTCGGATTGAACGGCACCGTATTTACGCTGTATAAGTTTCGATCGATGAACGCCGATTCGGAAGCGAAAACCGGAGCCGTGTGGGCCAGCAAGAACGATCCGCGAGTGACGCCGATCGGCCGGTGGCTTCGCAAGCTCCGCTTGGATGAGCTGCCGCAGTTGTTCAACGTGTTGCGCGGCGAGATGTCGGTGGTGGGTCCGCGGCCGGAGCGCCCGGAGTTCGTCGCGATCCTGCAGGAAAAGATTCCGTATTACCGGCAGCGCCACTGCGTCAAACCCGGAATCTCCGGCTGGGCGCAGATCAACCACAAGTACGGCGATACGATCGAGGATTCGATGATCAAGCTCGAATACGATCTGTACTACATCAAGAACATGGCGGTATCGCTGGATGCCTACATCATGTTCCATACCGCGAAGATTATGCTGTTAGGCAAGGGTGCGTATTAAGGGCTGTGGGGCCGCCACTCGTGGCGGCGAGCGGTCTTTAGACCGCTCAAAACAGGACGCGCTACAGCCCAACGACGGCTTAAAATTAAATAAGCAATGACGAAAGCTACGACTGCGGCGATGCGCGTTCCCCTGATCGATCTCGCGACCCAAACCGCAACCCTGCGCGACGAAATTATGACCGCCCTTGCCAGGGTGGTCGACTCGCAAAACTTTATTCTGGGTGAAGAAGTGCGATCGCTGGAAGAGCGGCTCGCGGAATACTGCGGCACGCGCTTCGCCGTCGGCTGCGGATCGGGATCGGACGCCTTGTTGCTCGCGCTGCTGGCGCTGAATATCGGGCCTGGGGACGAAGTCCTGACAGTGCCGTTCACGTTCTTCGCCACTGCAGGATCTATTTCGCGCGCGGGCGCGCGACCCGTATTCTGCGACGTCGAGCCGGACGCTTTCAATATCGACATCGCAAGCGCCGCTGAAGCGATCGAGAAGCATCCCAACATCAAGGCGATCGTCCCCGTCCACTTATTCGGCGGTTGCGCCGATATGGACCCGTTGCGTGAGATCGCCGCCGCGAAGGGAATCCCGATTGTCGAGGATGCGGCCCAGGCGATCGGAGCCGAGTACAACGGAAAGCGCGCGGGCAGCCTCGGCACCGTCGGGTGCTTTAGTTTTTATCCCACCAAGAATCTGGGCGCGTGCGGAGACGGCGGGCTCTGCACCACCGATGACGAAAAGCTGGCCGAGCGGATGCGCGCGCTGCGCATCCACGGCCGCACGGGAACGTATTATCACGAATGGATCGGAGTCGCCTCGCGACTGGATGCGATGCAGGCGTGCATCCTCGGCGTGAAGCTGGATCACCTGGATTCGTGGACCGGCAGCCGCATACGCAACGCCGCGTTGTATGCTGGACTGCTCGGCAAGCGCGACCTTCCGATCACGCTACCAAGCCCCGGCGCGCACCAGAATCGCCACATCTTCCATCAATACGTGATTCGCTGCGCCGATCGCGACCGGCTGCAGCAGCACCTGAAATCCTGCGGGATCGGCACCGAGGTTTACTATCCGCTATCGCTCCATCAGCAGCCGTGCTTTGCGGATCTGGGTTATTCGGCGGGTGATTTCCCGGTGAGCGAGGAGCTCGCGCGCACGGTGCTGGCGCTGCCGATTCATTCGGATCTGCGGCCGGAGCAGATCGAGTGCGTGGCTGAATCCATCGCCGGGTTTTACAAGCGCCGTTAGGTAGGGCGATTGCTTCCCGCGACCAGTACGATCTGATACCCAAGCAATCCCGGCATCAATTTCGTCATCACGGCGAGCACGCGATTCAGCATCCGCATCAATAAATTATCCGCCGGCAGTCCCAACACAAATTCCAGCGGGATAACCGTCAGCTTCTGATCCAGAATTCTGAATCCGTTCTCTTCCAGTAGCCGACGCGCGGTCTTGCGCGTGAAGAAACGCAGATGCGTGCGATCCAGAATGCCGCGCGAATCGTAATTGAACTGCCCGAACAGTAAAGCCGCGCGCACCCGGATGTTCGCGACGTTCGGCACCGACACGATCAGTTGTCCATGCGGCGCCAGCAGATCGCCGCACTGCCGCAGCAGACGATCCGGATTCTTCAGATGCTCCAGAATATCCAGCGCCAGCACGCGATCGAAGCGCTTCCCGCCGAGTTGTTCGATCGCCGGACGCAGGCCGTCATCCAGATCCGCGCGAATATACTTCTCGAACGCCTCAGGCAATCCCGGCTCCGGCGCCGGATCGATTCCCGTCACCCGATTCCCGCTCTTCTGTAACTCGTTCGAATACAAACCAGCGCCGCAGCCGATTTCCAGCACGTCCTGATTCGTGCCCACCAGCTTTTGCACGACGTGATGGCTGGATCCCTTGCTGTGCTTGATCGGGTACTGGACGAAATATTCCTTGTACTCGGGAAACGACGTGATGCTGTGGATGGTCTTCTTGTAGCGCGAAACCGCGCGCGTAATATCGCGAGCGTAGCGCAGTCCATTCACATAGCAAACCTCGTCGCCATAAAACGTGGGGACGGGAATTTCCTTGATCCGGTAGTGCTGATGATTCAGCTTGATGATGATTTCCGTATCGAAATGAAAATCATCCGTCATGTCGGAAAAATCGATGCGCCGCAGCGCGTCCAGGCTGTAGGCGCGATAGCCGCTGTGAAATTCCGTCAGGCTCATCCCCAGCGCGCGATTCTCGAACACCGTCAGCACGCGGTTGCCGGCGTACTTGTACAGCGGCATGCCGCCCTTCAGCGGACCGCCGTAATCTTTCATCATGCGCGAGCCGAAAACCGCTTCCGCCTCGCCCGCCACCAGCGGATGGTACATCTTTGCCAGAATCTCCGGCGCATACTGGCCGTCGCCGTGCAGCAGCACCACGACATCGAAACCCTTGTCGATGAAGTGCTGATAGCCGGCTTTCTGATTGCCGCCATAGCCCAGGTTTTTCGCGTGCTTCAGGATCTGCAATTTCGGCAGCGACTTCAGCGTCTTCAGGCCCACCGCGAGTTCGTAGGTCGCGTCCTGGCTCGCATCATCGAAAATTGCGACCTCTTCCACGTTCGCCCACACGTTCGGCGGGATGCGCTTCAGAACTTTGGTGAGAGTGGTGACGGCGTTGTAGGCGACGATGAGGATGCCGATTCGCTTGCCGCGGCAATCCGCGACATCGTCATCACCGATGGCGACCGGCGCGCCGAACACCGGCAGCGGTTCAAACGGAAGCGATTCCGGTTTGATGTCGGCTTGAACCAGCGCGTTGCTTTCGACGTCAGTCATCGAACGACCCAACCTGATTCAAGGTTAACAGATGATTCGGATTTTGAGCCCGTTTGCCTTGTTAAACGCGCTTAATTTATGTTTGGCAAAGACGTTATCCCCAGCCGTTGCAAGCCGTTATCACGCGTTCAATCTCCTCATCCGAAAGATACGGGTGAATCGGCAAACTTATCTCACGACTACAAAAATCCCGCCCCTTCAAACACGATCGATATTCCTCATATCGAGCTTTACCCATAGCCGGTTGATCCATCAACGCGATCGGATAATGCTCGCCCGCCGCGATCCCGGCCGCGCGTAGATGCTCGATGAATTCACCTTTGCGGTCCGGCGGCGCTAGCACCGGAAACAAGTGCCAACATGATTCCGATCCTTCCGGCGAATCGAGCACGTCCAGCAAAGGATTCCGAATCGCCTCGACATAGCGCCGCGCAATCGAGCACCGCGCATCGGTCCAACTCGCTAACTTCGGCAGCAGCGCGCGCCGCAAAATCGCAGCCTGCATCTCGTCCAGCCGACTGTTATAGCCCACGTGCTCATGAACGTACTTCGACGTCTGCCCGTAATCGCGTAGGCTGCGCGCCAGCGCCGCGTGCTCCTCGGAATCGCACAGCAGCGCGCCGCCGTCGCCGAACGCACCCAAATTCTTCGTCGGATAAAAGCTGGTAGCCGCGCAGTCACCCGATGATCCGCACGGCACGCCGCGCCATCGCGCACCGATCGATTGCGCACAATCCTCCACAATCGAAACGCCGAAACGAGTCCGCAGACCGCTCAGCTTTTCCATGTCCAGGCAGTGCCCGTAAAGATGAACCGGCACCGCGAATCGAATTGAGTCGTCGCCCGCCAGGGCCGCAGCCGCGAGATCCAGATCCATTAGCCCGAAGCGATCGCAATCGATGAACACCGGAATCGCGCCGATCCGAATCACCGCCAACACCGTCGCGAACGCGGAGACCGGCGGAACCAGAACCTTGTCGCCGGCTTTGCATCCGCAAACACGCAATCCGATTTCGATGGCGTCCAGTCCGCTCGCAACGCCGATCGCAAAACGCCGCTGCCATAATGCGGCGAATTCCTTTTCGAAATCCACGACCTCGGCGCCGAGAATGTACCAGCCGCTTTCGCCCGTGATGCGAACCGCTTCCAGGACATCCGAGCCCACCTCGGCCCACATGCGCTGAAAATCGTTCAGCTTAATTGCCGGTGAGGCCGCAGAGTGAGCGGAATTCGTCATATTCGCGAATGTAGTCCTCGGGTTGGTAGACGTCGGAAGCTAGCACCAGCAGGATCGCGTCGTTGGTGTACTGATACTGCACCGCCCAAACCATTGGACTGATGTGGACCCCCAGGCTGGGCGAATTCAAAACGATTTCCTCGCGATGCTGTCCGTCATCCACAATCAGATGGCATTCTCCGTGAATGCATGCCAGAAACTGATGCTGCTTGCGATGCGCGTGCTCGCCTCGTACTTCTCGCGTCGGCACCTGGAACACCAGAAAGTAGCGCTTGATTTCGAACGGCAGATTTTCGGCTGCCGACAAGTAGCCGCGCAGATCATGCACCAGCGCGGAGCGGTGAATCGTCACGCCGCGCACTTGCGATGGATACGCGCCCGGCTGCGCGGGAACGGTTACGGCTCTGCCAGGTTCGGTGGAAACCGTTCCCACGTAACCAGTGATGCGCGCCGGATTCCCAGCGACAATCGCCCACGCCGGCACGTCCCGCGTCACTACTGCGCCGGCGCCGACCAGCGCGTATTTTCCGATCGTGATGCCGGGAAGGATGGTGGCGTTGGCGCCGATCGAAGCTCCGGCCTTCACCGTGGTGATTGCGAGCGCGTGGTCATTGCGGCTGCGCGGGAATCGATCGTTGGTGAAGGTCGCATTGGGGCCGACGAACACGTCGTCCTCCAGCCGCAGGCCATCCCATAATTGAACGCCGCACTTGATGGTGACGCGATCGCCGATCACCACATCGTTCTCAATGAACGTGTGATCGCAGACGTTGCAATCGGCTCCGATTTTCGCGCCTGGAAGAATGTGGGCGAACGCCCAAACCCGTGTTCCTTGACCGACCGACGCGGTTTCGACCACGGCAAGCTCGTGTTTGAAATAATCCAAAGGCGACCTCCTGCAAGTCTAGCAATGTGGCGCACGCACTCCTGCGTGCCGTGTCGAGACTCTTCTCGACACCTTTTCGATAGCCAGGCAAAACTCGTGTCGACGCGGCACGCAGGAGTGCGTGCGCCACATCGGTTCCTGATACGATCCCTAAATGACCCGGCGAGATTTTCTAGCGGCCTCCGCAGCGACGGCGGCGCAACTCAGCGGCGCGCCCGCCAAGCCGCCCAACATCGTTTTCATCCTGTGCGACGATCTCGGCTATGGCGACCTCGGTTGCTACGGCTCCAAAATTCGCACGCCGAATCTGGATCGCCTGGCCTCTGAAGGCATGCGCTTCACGAATTTCTGCGCCGCCGATCCCGTCTGCTCTCCATCGCGCGCCGCGCTGCTCACCGGCCGCTATCCCACGCGCGTCGGCGTCCCCAACGTCCTTTTCCCGCAGGACACGAACGGCTTGAATCTCGACGAGACGACCCTGGCCGACGTGCTGAAGGCCCGCGGCTATCGGACCATGTGCGTCGGCAAGTGGCATCTCGGCCGGCCTAACGAATATCTTCCGACCAGCCGCGGCTTCGACCATTACTTCGGCATCCCTTACAGCAACGACATGACCCCGCGAGTCCTAATGCGCGACAAGGAAGTGGTGGAGCAAACCGCCAATCTGGAAACGCTGACGCAGCAGTACACCGAACAGGCACTAACGTTTCTGCGTGAATCGAAAGGCGAGCCGTTTTTCCTGTACATGCCGCACACGTTCCCGCACATTCCGCTGGCGGCGTCGGCGAAATTTCGCGGAAAGTCGCCGGAAGGAATCTATGGCGACGTGGTGGAGGAAATCGATTGGAGCGTCGGCGAAGTGCTGCGCGCACTGAAGGAAAACGGCCAGGAACAGAACACGCTCGTGATGTTTTCGAGCGACAACGGCCCATGGTATCAGGGCAGCCCCGGAAAACTTCGCGGTCGAAAGAACACGACGTACGAAGGCGGCGTTCGTGAGCCGTTCATCGCTCGCTGGCCGGGCCGCATTCCGAAAGGCCGCGTGGTTGAAGGGCTCGCATCGATGATGGACGTGTTCCCCACCGTCACCAAATTGTGCGGCGGAGAGTTGCCCAAGAAGCCGCTCGACGGCATGGATATCTGGCCCATGCTTTCGGGAGCGAAGGCCAGCATCGATCGCGAGCCGCTGTTGTATTTCGATCATTGGGATTTGCAGTGTCTGCGATCCATGAACTGGAAATTGCACATCGCGAGGCATAATACAGCAGCCTACGCGCCTGCGCCTCCGGGCGGCCGCTTGAGTTATCTGCTGCCGCATCCCGAGTTGTACAACCTCGCCACCGATCCCGACGAGAGCTACGACGTCGCGCCGGACAATCCGCAAATCGTGAGTCAACTGCTGGCGAAGATTGCGGAGATGATGAAAACGTTCCCGGAGCCGGTGCAGAAAGCGTACGCGGAGTCGCTTAGCCGCAAGGCCGATCCCTCGACTGCGGTCGGTGCTTATCCGAAGCCGATTCCGCAATAGGCATTTCAGAAAGGTGGTGGGTCATGTGGGGCCGCCACTCGTGGCGGCGACCGGTCTTTAGACCGCTCAAACAGGACGCGCTAAAGCGCGTCCGCCGGCAGAAGTGCCGGCCCCACATCTGAAGCCGATCCACTACCTTAGGAGAGATAATGGCGCTGCTGGTCAACGGCGAATATCATCGACGACTCCGCTGATTCGTCAGGAAGCTGACGTTGTTCGCGCGAATCTCGCCGAGGACAGTGAGCTGGATGAGATCACCATCGGATTGCAAGCGTGGGAGTGGGCGTGTGACAGCGTGATCGCGAAAGTCCTGCTGCGGCAGGCCGCGGCCGCCGGAACTCAGCCGCCGAAAGTTTCGCGAGCCACGAACAAGGAAGTCGCCGAATATTACAAGCGCCATCAGGAGAGTTTCTTCGCGCCGGAAATGGTGCATGCCGCGCATATCGTCAAGAACGTCGACGAGCGCGTGAACCGATAGCGGAAGCGCGTGGCCGCGATCACAGCGATCGCCGAAGAACTGCGCGCTGGGCGGAATTTCGAGGAGCTTGCTGATGAACATTCCGATTGCCCCGGTCGCGGCGGCGATCTCGGCTGGTTTCCGCGCGGTGAAATGGTGGAAGAATTCGACGCTGTTGTGTTCGCGATGCGCGTGGGAGAGACGAGTGTAGTTTTTCGCTCGCCGTTCGGATTCCACATCGGTAAATTGATCGAGCGGAGAGCGGAAGGAATCCGTCCGCTTGAACGACGTCCGAGAGTGCGATCGAGGAGACGATCTATCGGCAGAGGAGTGGCGACGCGATGATGCGGTTTGTGGACGAGTTGCGATTCCAGGGCGAAAATCGAGAAGGTCTCGAGAGAGGTGTCGACATGAGTGTCGAAACGGCACGCACGAGTGCGTGCGCCACAACAGAGCCGCGACCGAAGGAAGCAGGCCTAACGAAATCCAAACCTGCGCAGACAGAACCGTGACCAAGTTGCGCTTGCGCCAAGGGAGCGGCCTTAAACCCGAATTCAAACTTTTCGCCGAAGCCGGCGTCCCTCACCCCTGCTGCGTGCCGAGCAAGTCGCGAGCGGTCCAACTCGCCCAATCGCGTACGGCGTCGGCGAATCGCATTCGGGCGGTATCCGGTTCAACCGATGGAATGGTCAAGCTCGACGGCGGCGCGTTCCTGATGGGCACGGACAGCCGCGAAGCCTTCCCTCGCGATGGCGAAGGGCCGATTCGCGAAGTGACGCTCGATCCGTTCTTCATCGATACGCGGCCGGTCACCAACCAGCAATTTCAAGAGTTCGTGAAAGCCACGGGCTACCGAACCGAGGCCGAACGATGGGGCTGGTCTTTCGTGTTTCAAGGGCACATTCCAGCGGAGCGGTATCGCGAGATCGTGGAGGCCACGGCGCCCGGCATCGCATGGTGGTGCAAAGTCAAGGGCGCGAATTGGTTGCATCCGGAAGAGCCCGATTCCGCAATCGACAATCGCGCAAATTATCCCGTGGTGCACGTGTCGTGGAATGATGCGATCGAATATTGCCGCTGGTCGGGAAAGCGTTTGCCGACCGAAGCTGAGTGGGAATACGCGGCGCGCGGCGGACTGGAGCAGAAAGAATTTCCGTGGGGCGACGATCTGACGCCGGACGGCCGCCACATGTGCAACATCTGGCAGGGCGAATTTCCAGTTTCGGATTTAGCTGAGGATGGCTACTCGGCGCCGGCCCCGGTGGATGCGTTTCCGCCGAATGGCTATGGCCTGTATTCGCTCGCCGGCAACACTTGGGAATGGTGCCAGGATTGGTTCCATCCCGCGCACCACTTGAGCGCGACTCGCCACAATCCGGTTGGACCGATTGACGGACAAACGAGAGTGATGAGGGGCGGGTCATATCTCTGTCATCAGTCGTATTGCAATCGCTATCGAGTGGCCGCGCGAACTTCGAATACGCCTGACAGTACGACAACGAACATCGGGTTCCGTTGCGTACGAGACGTGTGATTTGGTTGCTTGCACGCTCTCCTACGATCGTCAGTTGAAAACAGGGACAGGCCGCCCTGTCCACGCCGATATCCTTTCATTCGTGGACTCGGGTCACTAGGGGACAGGGTAGCCTGTCCCTGTTTTCAACTGACGATCGTAGGAGTGGGTTGGTGCGCGGTTTAATGCACCAACACTGGTCGCGACGGCTTCAAACCTGCCGTCAACATATGGATCATCGTTTCGATCAGATGATTCCGGTCGGTCCATTCGAACTTCGGATGCGCGATCAGCAGCGACGTCAGCCCGTGGATCGAGGCCCACATCGTCTGCGCGTGGCTTCCAGGTCGACGATTTCCAGCAATCGCTGCTCCACGCACAGCTTGAGTGTGTTGCGAAGATGGGCGAACGCTTTCTTGCCGAGCTCACCGGACCGCTCGCCGCGCCGGGGTTCCTCGAGCGGCGGCGGCATCATGAACGTCACCTTGTAATGATTCGGGTGCTTCAAGCCGAATTCGATGTAGGACCGTAAACTCTTGTTCAGCCGTTCCAGCGGGTCGGCGATAGTCTGGTCCAGGACGGTCTGCTTCTTCACCAGCCGCACGAAAGTTTCTTCGCACAGGCAGTCCAACAAGTCGGCTTTGTCCTGGAAATACAGGTAGATAGTGGTGGGCGAGTACTCGATTTTTTCGGCGATCTTGCGCATGGACACGTTCTCGAAACCGTCCCGCACAAACATCTCGCGAGCCGCATCGAGGATTTCCTGCCGCAGCTCTTTCTTTTCCCGGGCCCGTCTTTCCTGGACGCCCATTAACACCGTTAAGCTTAAGAGAGTCGCGCAAGTATGTCAAGCTACGTAAATATGCGCAATCCCTGACGCCGTCCGCGCACCCTTTCACTCGCGACGCACTACATTAGAATGAAGACACGAATGCCCTTTGCCGCCGCTTATCGCTCACAACTCCTGGACACGCTGGCTCAGATCGATACCGAAAAAGTCGGACAGGCGATCGATTGGTTTCACCAGGCTCGGGCGGGCGGACAGGCGATTTACGTTGCCGGCAACGGCGGCAGCGCGGCCACGGCTTCGCACTTCGTCTGCGACATGGTGAAAGGTGCGAGCTTCGGACGGCCGTCGCGCTTCCGGATCATCGCTCTGCATGATTCGATGCCGACGCTCACGGCGTATTCGAACGACGTGAGCTACGCCGAGGCCACCGTGGAACACCTGCGGAATTTTGCGCAGGCCGGCGATATTTTTATGGCGATCAGCGGATCGGGGAACTCGGCGAACGTGATTCGCGCGATGGAATATGCGAACTCGATCGGCTGCCGGACACTGGCGTTGACGGGTCGCGATGGCGGGAAGTTGGGGGCGCTTGCCGAGCTGAATATTCAGGTGCCGGAGCCGCATATGGGTCGCATTGAGGATGCGCATCACGTGATTTGCCACATGATTTGTTATTCGTTTATCGACCTTGAGCTAGCCGGCTAAAAGCCGGCTGCAGGCAGAATTGCCTGCCCCACAAAGGCAAGTAGCTCCAAGACGTACAATTGGTCGCATGTGCTATCGATTGTTAGCGAGCCTTTGCGTGGTTGCGGCGATGTTGCCGGGGCAATCTAAGCCCTCCATTCCTCGCACTCCGGATGGTCATCCCGATTTCCAGGGTGTTTGGACCAACGCTACGCTGACTCCGATGGTGCGGCCTGCCGCTTATGCCACTAAGCCGACGCTCAATGCGGCAGAAGCGAAGGTGTTCGAGAAGGCTGCTGCCGAGGAGCTTCAATCCAACGACGGCGCGTCGGATAGTCCAGGATTGCGGGCCGCCGGATCGGGCGGCGTCGGCGGCTACAATGTCTTGTTTATCGATCGCGGTTCGCAACTCGCAAGCGTGGATGGAGTGAAGCGAACATCGCTGATCATCGATCCTCCGGATGGCAAGGTTCCGCCAATGACGAAGGAAGGGCAGCAACGCATTGGCGGGATGATGGTCAGTTTCATGACGTACAACAGCGTGAAAGACCGGCCGGTGTCGGAGCGCTGCCTGGTCGGGTTCGGGTCGACGTCGGGGCCGCCGATGATGCCCGTGCTTTACAACAACAACTATCAGATTGTGCAGACGCCGGAGACGGTGATGATTCTGGTCGAGATGGATCATGATGTTCGGACGATTCGCATGAATGGAACGCACGTCGCGCCGTCGATTCGCAAATGGCTGGGCGATTCGATTGGCAAATGGGAAGGTGACACGCTGGTGGTGGACACGACCAACTTCAATGACAAGACCCTGTTTCAGGGATCGGGAGAAAAGCTGCATGTGATCGAGCGGTTCCAGCGCGTGGATGCGAGCACGATTCTGTATAAGGTGACGGTTGACGATCCGTCGACATTCACGAAGCAATGGACGATGGAGTTTCCGTTTGTCGCGACGCCGGGGCCGGTGTATGAGTACGCTTGCCATGAAGGGAATTATGCGATGACGGATATTTTGGGCGGGGCTCGGAAGGCGGACGCGGAGAAGAAGTGAGGGGCCGGTGACGGCGAACTGAAGTTCGCCGCTGCACGCTGAAGCGTACGCCACGAAGAAAAGCCGAGACGACTCTCGGCTCTGCAGGCCAAGCGGCCCGCGCCACGTTAAGAGTATTAGACTAGACCGCATGGACGACAATCGCCGGACTTTCGTTAAGGCCGCTGCCGCGGCGCTGACCACTCAGATTTTCACTGGCAATGTGCGCGGCGCGAACGATCGCGTTTCGGTCGCGTTCATCGGCATGGGCAAGATGGGGCGCGATAATTTGCGCTGGGCGATGCGCCAGCCGAACGCCGTCGCCACTGCTGTGTGCGATGTTTACGATCGCAATCTGAATACCGCAGTCGATATGACGAAGAATCAGGCGGGCGGTCCGGCTCGTTCGGTTCGCGACTTCCGCGAGATTCTGAACGACAAATCCATCGACGCGGTTTGCATCGCGACGCCGGATCACTGGCACGCGTACATGACTGTCGAAGCGTGCAAGGCGGGCAAAGATGTGTTCGTCGAGAAGCCGGTGGCGACGACGATCGACGAGGCCGGCAAGATGGTGGAGGCTGCTCGCAAATACAATCGCGTGGTGCAGGCAGGCACGATGCAGCGGTCGGCGCTTCATTTTCAGAAAGCCGTGGAGCTGGTGCGCTGCGGGCGAACTCGGCAAAGTGACTTATGTTCGCACTTGGAATTACGGGCATCAAGCGGTGGAAGGCATCGGCAATCCAGCGGATTCAGCGCCGCCGGCAGGACTCGATTGGGACCAATGGCTGGGGCCTGCGCCGATGCGTCCGTTCAACGCGAATCGCTTTGGCGTGGATCCGAAGGACGGATATTTCTCGCACTTCCGTTGGTTCTGGGATTACGCGGGCGGCATGATGACGGACTGGGGCGTGCACCTGCTCGACATCGTGCAGTGGGCGTTCGATGAAGCGATGCCGACGTCGGCGAGCGCCAGCGGCGGGAAATTTTATCTGCGCGACAATCGCGATACGCCGGATACGTTGCAGGTGACGTACGAATATCCGGGGTTCATCGCGACGTATGAGAATCGCGAGAGCAATCAGCAATCGATGTTCGAGCGCGACTACGGAATTCTGTTCCATGGCGATCGGGCGACGATGTTCGTGGATCGGCGCGAGTGCCGCGTGGTGTCAGAGAAAGGCTCGACGCTGATGAACTGGGAGATGAAGAATACCAGCGGCGGCAATGGCGAGCATTGGGCGAATTTCCTGGCGTGCATGCATTCGCGCGAACGGCCGATTAGCGACATCGATAAATGCCGCCGGTCGACGGCTACTTGTTTGCTGGGGAACGTCGCGCTGCGGAGCCGGCAGAGAGTGGATTTCGATTCTAAAACGTGGACCGTTACGCAGCCTGAGGCTCGGAAGTATTTGTCGCGGGAGTATCGGGCTCCTTGGAAGTTGGTGGTTTAACGACGTGGCGCACGCTTCGGCGTGCAGCGATGAACTTCAGTTCACTGTCCGAAAATACCATCGGCTGAAGCCGATGGCTGCACGCTGAAGCGTGCGCCACGATTCTTATTCAAGAATCATCAATTGAATTCGCGAGCCTTCGGGGCCTCCTATATAGACTCGCTGGGTGGCTTTCACGAAATCGGTCGAGAGGGCTTTCGGGATATCCAGAAACTTCTGCGGATTGCGATCGGTCAGTGGAAACCACGAGCTTTGGATTTGCACCATGATGCGGTGGCCGGCTCGAAACGTGTGCGCGACATCGGGCAATCGGAACTCGATTCGATCGGGCTTGCCGGGCTCAAACGGGATCGGATTGGTGAAGCTCTTGCGATATTTTCCACGAAACGGTTCGCCGCGCACCAGTTGTTGATAGCCTCCCATTTGGGATGTCGCGGGCGGATAATCCCCCGGGTACACGTCGATCAACTTGACGACGAAATCGGAATCGGTGCCCGTCGTGGAAACCTTCAGGCTGGCTGAAATCGGACCGAAGACGGAGACGTCGTGATCCAGCGGTCCGGTTTTGTACGTCAGAACGTCAGGGCGCGTTGATGCGAAGCGCTGATCTTCTGTCATGTAATCGCCGCGCATGCCGAGCGCGATCTGCGGAACGTAGGGCACCGGCGTTTCCGGATCGGAAAGATATTCGTCGTGCGATGGGTTCGATGGCTGCTGCCATGAGAGCTTCTTTCCGGCATCGAGGAACAGGACCTTCGGCTGCGCCGTTTTTGGCGGCCAGGAATCGTAGTGGCGCCATTGATTGGTGCCGGTTTCAAAGACCCAGGCTCGCGGGAATTTACCGTCACCCTTCGCTTTCAGGTGATACAGGAAGAAGGGGAACTCGATCTTCTCGCGATAAAACACTCCGGTCTTCGAGCCGAAATTCACATTGCCTACAGCATCGCCATCGCCGCGCGAGAAACCGCCGTGGGTCCACGGGCCCATCACCAGCATGTCGACGGGCGGCGGCGAATTCCTTTCCATGAATTCGAAGGTGCGCAGAGGGCCTTGCAGATCCTCCGCGTCGAACCAACCGCCGACCGTCATCACGGCGGGCTTGATGTTTTTCAAATGTTTCCAGATAGATCGCGATTCCCAGAGCTGGTCATACGTGGGGTGATCGATATTCTGAATCCAATACGGGTTCTGGTGCTTGAAATATTTTTCGTCGGCATTGGCGAGCGAGCCCATGTTCAGGAAGAACTCGTAGCCATCGGGAGTGCCGAAATCGAAAGGCGTGTTGGCGGGCGGCGGCGCCGGTTCGCCATTGCGCGGGAAGAACCCCAGGTAGAAACGGAAATTCGCTGCGAGCATGAAGGCGCCGTTGTGGAAGTTATCGTCGCCGAGATAGTAATCGGTGACGGGAGCTTGCGGAGACGCGGCGACCAGCGCGGGATGCGCATCGATCATGCCGGCGGACACGTAGAAACCCGGCTGCGAAATTCCCCACATGCCCACCTTTTTCGTATTGCCGGGGACGTGGTTGATCAACCATTCGATGGTGTCGTAGGTGTCGGTGCTTTCGTCGGTATCGCGCGGTCCCTTTTTCGGATTGTGGGGGCGGATGTTGACGAAATCGCCTTCGGACATGTAGCGGCCGCGCACGTCCTGATAGGCGAAGATGAATTTTTCGCGGGCGAAGAGATCGGACGGGCCGAGGTTTTCGCGAAACTGATCGGGACCGTAGGGGCGGACGCTATAGGGCGTGCGATCGAACATGATCGGATATGTTTTCGCGTCGGTAAAAACGTCCTTGGGGATGTAGACGGAGGTGAAGAGCTTGATGCCGTCGCGCATGGGGACTCGGTATTCGAATTTCGAATAGTTTTCGCGGAGGTAGGCTGCGTTGACGACGGGGGGCGCTTGGGCGGCGGCGATGAGGGCGGTGAGGAGAAGGGCTGCTGGGAGTCGCATGGTTTGGTTCCGGATCAGGCTTGGATCATTCTAGCTTGATTGCCCGTGACATGAGAAAGGTGTCGACATGAGTGTCAACACGGCACGCAGGAGTACGTGCGCCACATCGGAGGAGTAAAATGGATGGCCATGAAGACCCGATTTGTTTCGTTTACCGGCGTATTGGCGCTCGTGCTCGCAGCGCCGGCTTTCAGTCAGGCACCTACACCCGCACCGGCAAAGTCGAAGGCATGGACGGCACCGCTGGCTTCCGATGGTCATCCCGATCTTCAAGGTATCTGGACCAACGCCACGGTTACTCGCATGGCGAGGCTGCCGGAATTCAACGGCAAGCTCAACCTGACCGACGAAGAGGCGAAGAAATTTGAGCAAAAGGATGCGGATGCGGCGGCCGAGAAGCCGGGCGTCGAGGGCGTGAATTTGGGCGGGCAGGTTTTTTCGGGAACGAACGCCGGATACAACGTTCTGTTTATCGATCGCGGGAGCCAACTGGCGCGCGTCGATGGAATGAAGCGGAGCTCGCTGATTATCGATCCTCCGGATGGGAAGGTTCCTGCGCGCGTCGCGACGCCTGGAGGCGGCGGCGGTCGGCGTGGGGGCGGGGGCGGCGGCATGGGCGCGTACGACAGCGTCAAGATGCGGCCGGCGTCGGAGCGCTGCCTGATCGGGTTCGGCTCGACGTCGGGGCCGCCGATGATGCCGGTGCTGTACAACAACAACTATCAGATCGTGCAGACTCCGGACACGGTCATGATTTTGGTGGAGATGGTGCACGACGTTCGCATCATCCGCATGAACGCGCAGCACGATCCGCCGAGCATTCGGAAATGGCTGGGCGATTCGGTGGGCAAATGGGAAGGCGACACGCTGGTGGTGGACACCACGAATTTCAGCGACAAGAATCGATTCCAGGGCGCGAGCGAGAATCTGCACGTGATCGAGCGCTTCCGGCGCGTGGATCCGCAGAACATTCTGTATCGCGTCACGCTGGACGATCCGGCCACATGGGCGAAGCCGTGGACCATGGAATTTCCATTCGTGGCGACGCCGGGTCCGATTTACGAATACGCGTGCCATGAAGGGAACTACGCGATGGAAGATATTCTTGGCGGCGCTCGCAGGACGGAAGCGGCGGCGGCTACTACGAAGCAGTAACCGGGTGACTGCTACCTAGCGGCGCACCAAGGATTCGAGGAGGTCAAGGGCGGCCAGGGTTCGACGGCTGTCTGCGCTAGCCCTAACGCTCCGCCGAAAAAGCCGAGACGACTCTCGGCTCGCAGGCCTGGCGGCCCGCCCCACGTAGAGTCTAAATGGTGATCGTGACGCCAGTTACCTGCGGCGGCGATCTAGGAAGCCCTGCATCATTCGCTTGGGCTCGTCGGTTTCCCACGCGGCGGCGAAGGCATCGACTCCCGCGGATACCGCAGCGCTCATCGGCAAGTCTTCCCACTGCCGGATCAATTTCTTTTGCAGACGAATGGCTTGCGGCCCGGCCGCGAGGAGCGACGATATCCAGCGTTCCACCGCCTCCTCAAGCGACAGCGCCATCACGACTTTCTCCACCAGTCCCCACGCCATCGCCTCGGTGGACGTGATCGTCTCGCCAAGATACAGGAGCTGCCGGGTGCGGCCCCAGCCGATGAGCGAGGGAAGCAGCGCCGCTTCGATCACCGAAGGGATTCCGACCTTCACCTCCGGCATTCCAAAGTGCGCGGTGTCCGATGCGATTCGCAGATCGCAAGCGGCGGCGATTTCGAGACCCGCGCCTAACGCGTAGCCGTTGATTCGCGCGATCGCGGGAACCGGCAGATTTCGCAACGCTTCGCAGCAGCGATGCAGGCGCGTGATGAAGGCGCGTCCGGACACCGCGTCGAGGTTCGCCATTTCATTCACGTCGGCACCGCCGATAAAGGCTCGACTACCGGCTCCGGTCACGACGACGGCGCGCAGCGCAGCATCGCCCGAAAGCTTTTCGAGCGCGGCGACAAACTCCTCCATCAGGGCGCTGTTCAGGGTGTTCAGCTTTGGTTCGTTGTGGATGGTGACGTAAGCGACGTGCGCGCCGGAGCTGCGTTCGTCTATCTTCAAATCGATGTGTGGGTTGGACATTGAACTGTCGGACATTCGTGGCTTCATGATAGCCGTATACAATGTGGAGCGGAGAATCCATGTCTAAATCTCGCAGACAATTTTTGAATTCGACGGTGGTTTTGATGGGCGCGGCGGCGGCGTGCACGAAGAAGCCGGAGGCGGGCGCTCCAGTTGCGGCCGACTCGCCCGCAGGGATGCCGCCTGCGTTCGGCACCGCGCCCGCCGTGGGACCGGTGGTCAATTCGAACACGTTCGCCGAAGCCGAGAAGCTGGTTCAGTTCACGATGACGCAGGCGGAGCGCGAGCAAGCGTCGGGCAATTGGCGCAGCGCGATCGCGCCGCTGTATGAGATGCGCACGGGGCCACGCAAGGCGACGATCGAATCGACGGTCGCGCCGTGGTCGCGCGTGGACCCGACCGCAGTCGGCGGGAAAGCGGGGCCGGATCGCGACAAGTTCGTTCGCAGCAAATCGGAATCGAGGGCGTTGCCCGCGAATGACGATGACATTGCGTTCGCGCCGCTGACGCAGTTATCGCGATGGATCGAAGAGCGGAAGCTCACTTCGGATCGGCTGACGCAGATTTATCTGGATCGGATCGAACGCTACAATCCGAAACTGCGTTGTGTGATCACGCTGACGCGCGATTTGGCGCTTGCACAGGCGAAGGCGTGCCGACGCAGAAATCGCGGCGGGAAAATATCGCGGACCACTGCATGGAATTCCGTGGGGCGGGAAGGATCTGCTCGACACGGCGGGGATCGCGACGACGTATGGCGCCGAACCGTTCAAGGATCGAGTGCCGAAGGAAGATGCGGCAGTCGTGAAACGATTGCACGACGCGGGCGCGGTGCTGATCGCGAAGTTGAGCCTGGGCGCGCTGGCGCTGAACGATATCTGGTTTGGCGGGCAGACGATGAATCCGTGGCTGCTGGAAGAAGGCGCCTCGGGATCGAGCGCGGGACCGGGAGCAGCGACGGCTGCGGGACTGGTCGGATTCTCGATCGGCAGCGAGACTGGAGGAAGTATCGTGAGCCCGTCGATGCGCTGCGGCGTGACGGGATTGCGGCCAACGTTCGGCCGCGTGCCGCGAACGGGCGCGATGACGCTGTGCTGGTCGCTGGATAAGCTGGGCCCGATGACGCGCGGCGTGGAGGATGGGCTGCTGGTGTTGCGCGCGATTTCGGGGCCGGATGCGGGCGATGTGTCCAGTGTGCCGAGTC
Organism: Terriglobia bacterium; assembly: GCA_963732025.1. Lineage (GTDB taxonomy): Bacteria > Acidobacteriota > Terriglobia > Bryobacterales > Bryobacteraceae > Palsa-187. The sequence goes on along the minus strand of CAVSXU010000008.1, from coordinate 1,539,056 downwards.
GTCTGGAGTACGATGCGGGAGCGAGCGTGCAAGGATTGCGCGTCGGCTATTTTCCGAAGTGGATGAAGGAGGCTCCGGCGACGGACGTCGATCGCGCGGCGCTGGAGACGGCTCGAGAAGCTCGGGATGAATCCGGTTGAGGTGTCGCTGCCGGATTGGCCGTACGATTCGCTGCAACTGATTTTGTTCGCAGAGGGCGCGGCGGCGTTCGAGGAGTTAACGCTGAGCGGAGGACTGAAACAGCTCAAGGCTCAGGTGCCGGACGCGTGGCCGAATCTGTTTCGGCAATCGCGATTTTTGTCGGCGGTCGATTTCGTGCAGGCCGATCGGTTTCGGCGAAAGGTCGCGATGGAGATGGCTCGGGTATTTTCGCAGGTAGATTTGTTGCTGGTGCCGTCGTTGCGCGATGAGATGCTGACGATCAGCAATTTCACGGGGCATCCGTCGCTGACGCTGCGGGCGGGATTTGTCGAGGTGGGGCAGGCTCGGAGCGATTGGGCGCCGGATCCGGCGAATCCGCTGCCGAAGTTCAATCCGCCGCGACGGGTGCCGCATGGGGTCACGCTGATCGGGAAGTTGTTCGATGAGGGAACGCTGGGTCGGGTGGGGATCGCGATGGAGCGGGCGTTTAATGTGATGGGTGAGCGGCCGCCTGGATTCTAAGAACGTCCGCTTCCGCCGGCGTTCAGGATTATCTCCGGGTCGATACGGCGAACTGAAGTTCGCCGCTGCACGCTGAAGCGCGCGCCACGTTCTACTGCGCCTTCGGCTCGGGCGCGGTCTTTGGTTCTGCTTCACCGCGATGGCAGGTGAAACACGAGACGTGGAGCTTGCCGTCCGGGAAGGTCGCGTTGATCGTCTGCACAAGCTGGATCATGTGCCGCGCGATTTCCTTCTTCGGATTTTCGTCGCTCGCATTGTTGCCCTGCACGTGGCAGTAAGTGCATTGCACGCCCAAGCCAGCCGTAAACGTGCGCATGATCTGGCCTACTTCCGCGCGCGACGTGGTCTTCAGAATCTTGAGATTCGTGGGCGGGGGAGCCGGCGCTTTCGACTGCTTGTCGCTTTTTTCTTGCTTGGCGTCCTGCGCGGAGAGGGTGAGCGCGGCTGCGAGGATTGCGATGACGAGACGCATGTGGAACATCATACACCTAGCGTGGGCGTTCTCGACCTACCTTTGGCAAGGCATTCGCGCCGATGTGGCGCACGCATTCGTGCGTGCCGTGTCGACACTCATGTCGACACCCTCCGCCCACTGAAGAACATTTCGCGGACTGCCCACTCTAGTCGGCTGTCCCCGGCTCTGGGGATTAAGTGGCTCGGGCCGTTCCCTTTCCGAGAGATGCTCATCGCGACAAATACGTGTCGACACGAGTGTCGACATGGCACGCAAGAGTGCGTGCGCCACATCGGAACTACTGAACGAAGTCTCTCTTGAAATAGACGGGCAGGTTGGATTTTGTTTCGCGCAGAATCTCGATGATCGTCTGCCCTTGCGGCGCGGTCGCCAACGACTACGTAGAGTTTTTCGTAAATCGCTTCGCGAACGGAGTCGGGCAGCGCGTCGAATTGCGCGGAGTAAATCATGTAGCTCAGCGGATAGCGGAATAATCGCTTGTCGAGATCGAACTCGCGCAGCGATCGCCCCTGCTGGTCGCGCGGACCGCGCTCGGCGAAGGTCTTGGTGAACGTCGACACGCCTTGAACCGGTTCGCGCAGGGGCGCTTCGTCGGTGAAGAGCATATAGCGTGACGATGGCGTCGACGTCTTTGCCGATTTCCGCCGGCGGGAGCGCCGATGCGCGACTCCCAATTCAAGCGCGTCATGAAATTCGTCATCTGCGTTTGATGCTCGTAGGTCATCAGTGCGACGATGTCGCTGACCGGCGACAAATATCCCGACGTGTTGAATTCCTTGACCAACGTGACCAGGTTCTGGCGGCCGTCGGTCATCAACGCGTGCGGATCGGCAGGATCCGGGGCGAAGGCGTTGGCGCGATCGCGTTGTTCACCGTGCGTTGCGGTGACGTACCAGCCTCCCCAGCGGTCAGCGAAGGGCGTTCGATGATCGGTAATGATCGCGCCGCCGCGGTCGGGATTGCCGCCGGAATCGGGGTAGACGGATCCGATAAAGATTCCTGGAACGCCGAGCGTGGCCGCTCCCTGATGGCAGTGCAGGCACATCTCGCGTCTGGTGAATTCCGGTTTCTCTTTGCCATTCGCGTCGGCGCGCCGGTCTAGGGCGTAAAATGCGACACCTTGTTTCGGATCGACTGCGGCGACTTCCATGGTGTCGCTGCCGCGAACCCAGCCGACCGCTACATCGTCGTTGAAATAAATCGCGCGCGGGTTGCGCGGCGAGATTCGGGTCGCCTGGAAGCTGGTTTTCGAGAATACCAGGGCTTGTGAGTCTGGATTGATGCGGAGATGTTCGAGAAGACTTGGCAGGTACCCAAGGCCTTCGCGGTATTCGAGCTTTGACGTCGCCGGTTGCGATGCGTTGCGAGAGACGCGCGACGGGATCGGCGAGGGGACCCTCGAAGTATTGGATCGCCGGATGGTTTGCCGGGAGATTCGAGGGATAGATCTGCGCGTGTGCGGTCGTGGTCAGTATGCCCGTTATGGCGAAGACAAAAGGTGTCGACATGAGTGTCGACACGGCACACAGGAGTGTGTGCGCCACATTGCCCATCACCGACCGCCGGGAACGCTTCGGACGACGGGCGCGTCGGCGATGTACACCGATTCCTTGAACCCCAGCGCACCTGCGAATCTATCCAGGAACACCTTCTCCGATTTCTCAGCGGCGGTGAGCGGACGATCCTTGCCGGTGGGACGCGTCGCGACCACGCATTGATCGGACCGGCAATTGTGCGAATTGACCGAGCCGAGTTTTTCCAGCAGCGCGACCGTCTCCAGATGCGGCTGGCCGAAGCGCGTGGGGCCGTTCGCCATGTCGGCGACCGTATCGCCGGTCTTGCTGACCGCGTCCACCTTCGCGCCTTTCTCTACCAGATAATTCACCATCTCGTTGTTGCCGAGGTAGGCGGCGCCATGCAGCGCCGTATAGCCGCGATTCTCCACGGCATTCACGTCGTTGCCGAGCTCGACGCAATACTTCACGGCGTCGATCAGCGGATAAGGAGCATTGACGCTCCAACTGGCGGCCCAGCCGATTCCCGCGGCCGCCATCAGCGGCGTGGTGCCGGATTTCGTGTTGATCTTAGGATCGGCGCCATGCGCGATCAGGAACTTCATCGCGACGATGTCGCTGGATTGCGCGGCGCGCCAGAACGGCGTGGCGCCCGCCGGATCGACCCAGGTGAAATCGTTGGTGAACGAGCGGAACCACAGCTTCTCGCCGATGGGCGCGTTTATATCGGCGCCTTTGTCGAGCAGATCCTTCATCAGGTCGAGATAGGAGATCTTTTCCTGCTCGGTCGCAGGCTGCGGGAACCACGCGTGCGGCGCCCACTGCACATCGATCACGGCGTAGAGCGCGGTCAGCCCGGAGGCAGTCGACCAGTTTCGGATCGGCCTTGTGATCCAGCAAATATTTCGCAACATCGAGATGGCCATTGGTGATCGCGATCATCATCGGACTGAATTTGTCGGCGCTGACGAGATTGACGTCGGCCCCGGCTTCCACCAGCGCCCGCACGGCGGCCATGTGGCCTTCGCGAGCAGCGTAGAGCAACGCCGTATTGCCGCCGGTGAATTCGGGGCCCACCCGCCGGGGCGCACGATTCGCGACATCGCCCGCCTGCTGCTTGGCTTTCGCCAGAAGATATTCGGCGGACTTGAAACCGAGCTTGCTGCTGAAGATATCGAGGTCGGACTTCGCGGATTGGTTCGCGGCTTTGGCGGCTTCGGCGGCGGCCTCGGCATCGGCGGCTTCGTCGCGCGCGTCGGCCGCGGTGCCGGATGTTTCACCGGGTTTTGTATCGAGTGGGTTTGTCTTCAACAGGCTTGGGGCGATTCCTGCGCGGCTCCGCGGCGTCCCCCACGCCCCGCCGGCCGGTGCTGCGGCGGCCAGGGCGTTCCTCCACGATATTTCCATCCTGGTCGAAGCGGACGCGCTCGATTTTGGCGACCGATGAAACCGCATTGGCTTCGGCGCCGTGCGCGATCAGCACCCGGACCACAGCGTCGCGATTCAGCGCGGCCGCGAACATCAACGCGGTCTGGCCGTGCGCGGATTCCTTCGTCATTTACCTGCGCGCCGTGCGTCGAGCAGCACCTTCACCGCGTCCGCGCTTGCCCGAAGCGGCCGCCGTCATCAGTGCCGTGGTCCCGTTGGCTTTTACCGAATTCGCGTCGGCTCCGGCTTTGAGCAGCGCTTCGATCACCGCGGCGTTGCCGTTGGTGCAGGCCAGGAATAGCGGCGTGATAGCGCCTTCGCGACTGGCGGCCTTGACGTTGGCTCCGGCTGCAGCAGCAGGTTCACCATCGCGAGATCGTCATGAAACGCGGCCCAGTGCAGTGCCGTCGTGCCGTCGCCTTGGGGAGCATCGACGTCGACGTGCTGCTTCAGGAGGGAGCGGCACCGCTTCGGTGTCGCCGCGCAGGGCGGCTTCGGATAGGCGGGTGTCGGCCGCCACGGCGTATCGCACCGAAAACCAACAACGTGCAAAATATAGATGTCGAACGCCGTCTTACCATGCGAGTACCTCTTCCAAACGGTCGCGGCTCAGACATGCACGTGTCGACACGGCAAGCATGAGTGCGTGCGCTCAGAAGCAGATCGTCTAAATCGCGACCACTCCCGTGCTGTCGCCGAACCGCTCGTCATTCACGCCGAGCTTGTGCAGCATCGTCAACAGCACATTCGCCATCGGCGTGCGTCCTTGGCGCGGACGTGCAGATTGCCCTTGAGTTGGCCATTGGCATGGCCCGCCAGGAACAGCGGCACGCGCTTGTGATTGTGAACGTTCGAATCGCCCATCGGGCTGCCGTACATCACCATCGAATGATCCAGCAGATTGCCGTCGCCGTCCGGCGTGTCCTTCAGCTTTTGCAGGAAGTACGGAATCAGGCTGACGTGATAGCGATTCAATTTCGCGAACTCCGCCAGCTTCGTCGCGTTCTCGCCGTGATGCGAGCATGGATGGAACGGCGTCTTGATGCCGCTCTCCGGGTACACGCGCGTGCTGACGTCGCGGCTCATCTTGAACGCCGAAACGCGCGTGACGTCGGTCATGAACGCCAGCGCCTGCAGGTCGAACATCAGCTTGACGTGCTCTTCGTAGGAATCCGGCACGCCCAGCGGAGCCGCCGGCAGCGATCGCGCTTCGCCGCTCGCATTGTATTTCTCGATTCGCTCGATGCGGCGCTCGATTTCGCGAACGTCTTCGAGATACGAATTGAGGCGGCTGCGATCGCTCGCGCCAAGTCCCCTCTGCAGCCGTGCTACATCTTTCGCGACCCAATCCAGAATGCTGCGATTCATCTTGCCGCGCGCCAGCCGTTCTTCCGGCGTGCCGCCTTCGCCGAACAGATTCTCGAATGCCATGCGCGGGTCGAGCGTCATCGGCAGAGGCTCGGTCGCCGATGCCCAACTGATCGTGTCGGCGTAAACGCAGGCATAACCGTAATCGCAAGCGCCCGACGCGTCCACCATTTCGATGCAAAGCTGAATCGAGGGCAGCGGCGTATCCTGGCCGAACTTCTTCGCGTACACCTGATCGATCGACGGTCCGACGAAATAATCCGAGCCTTCGGTCATCTTCGGATGTGCGGCGGTCAGATACACGGCGCTGGAACGGAAATGATCGGCGCCTTCTTCGGCAGCGACCCACGCAGTGGCGGGATTCAGGTCCGTGTCGCTGACGATCGTGATGTAGTCGCGGAATTTTTCCAGCGGCTCCAGGCTGTGGCTGAACTTGAAGTCGCGGCCTTCGTTCTCGGGCGACCAGTAGTGCTTGGTGGTGCCTTCGCCGGTGGAGCCGGCCGACGCCGTGCACCATTTCGATGCAAGCCAGACGAGTCTTGGGAGCCGCGGCGGTCTTGGCGATCGGCGTCTGCGCGGGAACCATCGAATCGAGCAAGGGCAGCGCCAACGACACGCCCATTCCGCGCAGAACGGTGCGCCGCGACAGGTACTTTTTCGTAATGTACATTGCGCCTCCTGACTCTTCCTGAATCGACAGCGGCGATTTCAATTCGCGACCGACTCTGGCAGCCAGCACTGACGCAAACTCGCCACGCCAACCTATCGATTCCCGACTACCTCTGTCGCTACCGGCTCTGCATCTTCCGCTCGCCGCATCTGGAACGGCGCGCTCTTCACGATCGCCATCACGAACGCCGAGAACCGATTGCCATTCTTCGCGGCTTCCTTATCGATGGCGCGCACCGTCGGTTCATCGTAGTACTCCAGCACCCGGCCCATTCCGTACGCCAACAGGTTCTCAGTAAATGTTCCGATGAACGCATCGGAGTGATTCAACACCGCCTGGCGCAGGCTCATCGGTACCATCGAGCTTGGCTCCGTCGAACATCTTGCCCGAGGAGTCGATCTTGAATCCGCTGTCGTTCGTGCGCCACACGCCCACGGCATCGAAATTCTCCAGCGAGAACCCGATCGGGTCCATCAGCTTGTGGCACCCGGCGCAATTCGGATTCGCGCGATGCTCTTCCATGCGTTCACGAACCGACAACAGCTTTGCGACGTGCGCCGTCCGCAGTTCGGCATTCTCCGGTCAGCGCCGGAACAACCGCCGGCGGAGGAGGCGGCGGCGTGCCGAGCAGAACCTCCATCACGTACTTGCCGCGATTCACCGGCGAAGTTCGCGTCGCGGTCGACGTCAGCGTAAGAATGCTGCCGTGCCCCAACAAGCCGAATCGGTTCGAGTCGTCCAGCGTCACTCTGCGGAAGCGATTTCCCAGAATGTTCGGGATGCCGTAGTGCTTGGCGAGTCTCTCGTCGACGAACGTGTAATTCGCGGTGAGCAGGTCCAGCACGCCGCGATCCTCGCGCATCACGTTTTCGAACAGCAGCTCGGTCTCGCGACGCATCGAATTCGCCAGAGTCTTGTCGAAATTCGGGAACAGAAACAGGTCCGGATTCGATACCCTTCAGGTTCTGAAGATGCAGCCACTGGTTCGCGAAGTTCGCGGTCAACGCTCGACGATCGCGAGTCGGCCAGCATCCGGCGAACCTGCTTTTCCAAAGTGATCGGGTCCTTCAGCTTGCCCTGGCTGGCGAGCGTGATCAGTTGATCGTCAGGAGCGCTGCTCCACAGGAAGAACGAAAGCCGCGCGGCGAGTTCCAGATCGCTGATGCGATAATTCTTGCCGGGCACGACGCCGGCGGGCTCGCGCTCGAATCGGAACACGAATTCGGGATTCGAGAGGACCGCCTGAATCCCGGTGCGAATTCCGGTTTCGAATGTTCCGGGCTTGTTGCCGTCGTGGTTGCGGCCGGTTGATAGAAGCTCAGCAACCCTTCCAGATCGTTGGGCGTCACCGGGCGGCGATAAGCTTGGCGAGCCAGCGCGCCGAGGATTTTCTTGGCGCACGCGATTTCGTCGTCATTCGAGACCGGACGGCACGCAAACACCTTGCGACGGCTCGGCGTATCCGAAACGCCTGCGGTGTTGGTCGGGCCCGTGATGCTCAGTTCATGCAGATGAGGCAGCGTCGTCATTCCCGGTACGACGCCGGCGCTGATATCCACCAGCGTCTGCTCCACCATCGCGAACTCGTCCTCAATCGGCCCGTCGAACTTTTGCGATGAACGACGCCGAGATTCGCTGCGGACCCGCCCTCACTTTGATCGGAAGGCTCTTGATTCCGTCCTTCGCCAACTGCATCGCGGGATTGATGTCGAACAGCGCCCACGCGTTCGCCGTTCACCGCGACTTCGATCTGCTGGCCCTTGCCCTGATTCTGTCCGAACAGCGGACCGGTCGGCGTGTAGTAGAACCCCATCTTGAAGACGTATTCGCCGTCGGCCGGAAAATCGTGCACCACCGAGATTCCGCCGCGCGTTCCCAGCGGCGTACCTTCGATATGCCGCGCTTGCGAGGTCACGCGCGGAACCGAATATGTCGTCGTATGCGCCAGCGCCGACGCATCGCCGACCGCTTCGCGGCTGATCTTCCCCGCCGCGCGAATGTAGCCTTCCATCAGCGCCGGCGATATTCCCAGCACGTCCGCCATGTTGTCGAATCCGTGCGACATGTCATCCGCGGGCAGCAGCGGCGAAACGTCGATATCGACATCCAGAAGATCGCGAACGGAATTGGCGTACTCGGTGCGATTCAGGCGATGCAGCGCCGTGCGCCCTGGATTCGGATGCAGCGGCCGCGGCCTGATCGATTGCCGATTCGAGGAACGCTGCGAGCCCTTTGAGCGCGGCGTCGTTCGGTCGCGGCATCCCCGGCGGAGGCATCAGGCCGACCCGCACCTTGCGAATCACTTTTTCGGCTTCCGCGGCGTTCTGATCGGGATGCGCCAGGTCGAGTCTTCGACCACGAAAAGTCGCCCGATTTCAGTCTTGTCGTTATGACAGCCGGAACAATACTGCGTGACCAAGTTTTCTGAGCCGCGGCCGGATTGGCTTGCGCGGGCGAAGCGGTCGTCTGCCCGTAGACCGGCAACTGACATAGTGCCGTCAACAGGACAGATGTGCTGCCGACTACGAATCGGCGTTGTTGGAATCGCAACATCCAGACCCGGAAGAATTATAGAAAGCCGTTACGCCGGAGTCAAGGGTCTACCGGCCCGGCTGTATCTTCTACGCCTTCATATCCTTGCCGCTGATCTGCAGATCGAAGCCGTCGGGATCCTTGATGTGAAAGCTGTTTTCGGTGTCCACGCGAGGTTCGTGGCCGCGCCGCCGGAGTTCCGCTCCGACATCCGCCGCATTCCAGTTTTCGATGGTGTAGGCGATGTGATCCACTTGAGGCGTGGTTCCGCCTTCGCGCCCATTGCGCGGGAACAGGAATGTATCGCCGAAAGAAAGGTTCGCCTGGCGGCCGGTGTCGCCCGACACTTTCATGCCGAGCAGGTCCACATAAAAATCGCGAGTCTTTGCGTAATCCTTGACGCGATACGAAATGTGATTGACCGTGACGGCTTTGAATCCCTTGTTCTCCGCTGCCACCGCTGTGGACGCGGCGCCCGTTCCGGCGGCGGCGACGGTGAGCGTCTGGATAAGTTGGCGGCGGCTCATGCGGCCGTTCGCGAATTCGTCAACCAACTTGCTGATGATGTGTTCCATGGGCCGAATTGTAGGAATCCTCGGCGTCGAAGTCAAGCGCCGCTTTGTGGGGCCGGCACTCGTGCCGGCGGACGGTCTTTAGACCGTCCTTAACGAAAAGCAAGAGAGCCGGCTGAAGCCGACTCGCCGCCATGAGTGGCGGCCCCACAAGAGCGGTCCAACAATCGGGCGCTCACGCCGATTCGTTACTTGAGAATCAAGTGCGCGATCGTCTCCAGATGATACGTCTGCGGAAACAGATCCACCAGTGTCAGCCGCTCGATCTTGTATTTCGACAACCCAGCCAAATCGCGAGCCAGCGTCGCCGGATCGCACGACACAATCGTCAGCTTCGGCGGCGCCAACCGATTCAAATTCGCGACGACCGATTTTCCCAATCCCGCGCGCGGCGGATCGGCGAGAACAAAATCGGGCGTCTTGTCGAGCCGCGTCATGAAATCCTCCACGCGATTTTGATCCGCTCGAAGTTTGACGCCGGCCTTTTCAGCATTCACTTCCAGATCGCGAACTGCCGCCGAGCCAGATTCGACGCCCGTCACGTCCTTAAAACATCCGGCAAGAGGAATCGCGAACAATCCAACTCCCGCATACAAATCGAGCGCCGTGTCGCCGCTCGCGTCGCGCAGCGCATTCTCCACCATCGTCTCGATCAGGAATCGGTTGACCTGAAAAAACGATCGCGGGCTGACGCGAAAGTCGCCGATACTGGAGCGCGACCGTCGATCCCATCCATTCATAAAACGGCCGCGCGACCGGACGATCCGCTTCGATCGCATTGATCTGCACTTCCTTTTCATTGGTGAAGACCTCGATGGAGTGCACGAACTTCGGGAACTTGGGATCGTGAATGCGGTCGCGAATCAGCTTGAGCGTTTCGTTCACTTGCGGCGAACTGATGGGGCACTCGCCGACGTCGATCAGTTCATGCGACCGCGCCGCGCGATATCCGATGCGGCTACCCTCAATATGAAACTGCGCGCGATTGCGATAGCCCAACGGCGGTCCGCTGACCACTTCGATTTCGCCCGGGATAATCGATCTTGCCGACGCGCCGCAATTGTTCGCGCAGAATCTCGACCTTGCGCGCGAGCTGATACTCATAGGGCGCGTGCTGATAATGACAGCCGCCGCAGCGCGTGAAATACGGACACGGCGGCGCGACACGATCGGCCGACGGCTTCGATCACGCTCACCAGCGAGGCATGAACATCGTCAGTCGCGTCCGCACGTCGATCTGGGCAAGCTCGCCCGGCAGGACATACGGGACCAGCACGACTTTGCCGGCGCCTTGGCCGTCAGTCGTGGCCACGCGCGCGAGGCCGTCGCCGCCGTAGACCCACTTTTCGATACGGACTTCGTTTAGGATGGAAGTTTCCCCCAGCAAAATGAGAGCACGAGTCTTCTCCGGCATTCAACCCACCGGCAGCCCGCACATCGGAAATTATCTTGGCGCACTGAAAAACTGGGCCAAGATTCAGTACGACTACGATAGCATCTACTGCATCGTCGACCTGCATGCGGTCACGGTTTATCAGGACCCCGAAGAGCTGCGCGCCAAGATCGAAGAGCTGGCCGGCATGCTGCTGGCGATCGGCATCGATCCGACGCATTCGTCATTGGTGGTGCAATCGGCGATTCCCGCGCATGCCGAACTCGCCTGGATGCTGACGTGTGTGACTCCGGTCGGTTGGCTGGAGCGGATGACGCAGTACAAAGCGAAAGCCGCGGCGCAGGAAACCATCGGCGACGGGCTGTTGCAATACCCAGTGCTGATGGCCGCCGACATTCTGCTCTACAACGCCGCGATCGTCCCGTCGGCGACGATCAATCGCAGCACCTGGAACTGACCCGCGACATCGCGCAGCGCTTCAATTCGCTCTACGGCGACGGCAAGGATTTTTTCGTCGTGCCCGAGACGCATCTTCCCACCGTGGGCGCGCGCGTCATGGGGCTCGACGAACCCGACAAGAAGATGAGCAAATCTGCAACGGGCGCGGGCCACGCCGTCAGTCTGCTAGATCCGCCGGAAGTGATTCGCAAGAAATTCATGCGAGCCACCACGGATTCGAATCCGGGTGTCGATTTCGACAATCTCGGCGCGGGTGTTCAGAATCTGTTGGCGATATTTCAGGCGTTCACCGGCTGCGACGATGCCGCAATCAAAGCTCAGTTCGCCGGCATGCGTTATGGCGATCTGAAGAAGACCGTCGCCGAGGCGGTGGTCGCCGCGCTGGATCCGATCCAGAAGCGCTATCGCGAAATCATGGAGGAGACCGGCTACGTTGCGCGAGTGCTGGACGAAGGCGCGCAGCGGATTATCCCGATCGCGAACCAGACGGTTGAGAACGTGAAGCGCGCGATGGGCTTGTACACCGTCAGATGACGTGGCGCACGCTTCAGCGTGCCGTCGACGACTTTAGTCGCCGAACTGAAGTTCGGCGCTGCACGCTGAAGCGTGCGCCACACTGACATGCGGCTATCTTCCTACTGGCAACTGCTTCGCGACAATCGCAACTATCGCCTGCTTTGGATGGCGCAAATCGTCAGCGAGTTGGGCGATTGGTTCTACACGGTCGCCGTCTTCAGCTTTATCCTCGAGCTGACCGGCAGCGCACAGCTCGTCTCCATTGCGTTTGTTTGCCAGGTTTTACCGGTCTGCATCGCCGGCCCCGCGGCAGGCGTGATCAACGATCGCCTGAATCGCAAAAGCGTGATGATTTTCGCCGATTGGGCGCGCGCGGCCATTGTCTTCTCGATGCTGTTCGTCAAATCGAAAGCCACGCTTCCACTGCTATTCGTGCTTTTGTTTTTGGAATCAGTGTGTTGGGCGATGTTCGAGCCCGGCTCCCGCGCGGTGCTCCCCAACATCACCACGAAAGAGCAGATGCCGGTGGCCAACGCGTTGTCGTCGGCCACGTGGAGCACAAATTTTGCGCTCGGCGCCGGAATCGGCGGACTGGCTGCGGTTTGGCTTGGTCGCGACGCTGTTTTCGTGCTGAATGCCCTGTCTTTTGTTGCATCCGCGCTGCTACTTTCTCGCATGCGATTTGCAGAACCCCACGCGGAAAATCGACCGCCGCTGAGGCCGCGCGATCTGTTCGATTTCTCCGAAATCGTCGAAGGCGCGCGCTACATCCGACGCAATCCTAAAGTGCTGACCACTATTTTCGTCAAGGGCGGCGGCGCGATCATGGGAACCAATTGGGTGATTTTGCCGGTACTGGGCGAGCGTGTTTTTCCGATTCACTTGCACGGCTTGACATCGGACCAGGCGGGAACGCTCGGCATGAGCACGCTGCTCGCCTCGCGCGGAATCGGCGCGATTTTCGGAGCCTACGTGGGCGGCAACGTCGCTGGAACCAACGTGCATCGAATTCGTTGGATCGTCACGATCGCATTCCTGATGGGAGCGGTGGGATATCTGGCGCTCGGCTTCGCGGGGTCGCTGGTGGCCGCGGCGCTGACGATCATGCTCGCGCACGCCGGCGGGTCGGCCGCATGGACGTCGTCGTCCACGCTATTGCAGCAACAGACCGAAGATAAATTTCGAGGCCGCGTCTTCTCCACCGAATTTGCGTTTACCATGCTGATGTTGTCGATCGCGAGCTTCGCCGCCGGACGCCTGGCCGATAGCGGCGTGCCCGTGCGGACGCTTGCGACGTGGACTGGAGTGGCGATGTTTATTCCCGCGGTCGCCTGGATCGTCGCCAGCCGTAGTTGGAGAAACGCTCCTGGAAGTAGCTGAGGGGAGACCGCGTGAGTCCGTTTGAAAACAGGGACAGGCCGCCCTGTCCACGCCGATATCTTGTTCATTCGTGGCCTCCGGTTACTAGGGGACAGGGTAGCCTGTCCCAGTTTTCAAACGCTCGGGTTTTTCAGTGGAACACATACTTGCCGATGGAGTCGACGTAAAATCGTTACACGATGTGGCTCACGCGGCGAACTCTGCTTCCGATGCTCACCGCGATTCCGTTTCACCGCAAAGCCCTGGAAATCGGACCGCGCGAAGCGGTTCCACGATCGCGCGACACGCGCATCATCTTCGGCGGCGACGTCATGTTGTCGCGCTTCGTCGGCAAACTGGCGCGCGAACGCCGGGATCCTGCATCTCCCATGCGAGATCTGGCGGCAATCCTGGCTCCAGCCGACATTGCGTTCGTGAATCTGGAAGCGCCTTTCTCCGATCGCGGCAAGCCGGTCGAATCCGGCATGATCTTCAAGGCCGAGCCGGAGATGATTGGGGCGCTGGAGCTGGCCGGGATTGACATTGTCTCCACGGCGAACAATCACTCGCGCGATTGCAATGGGTACGGCGTCGAATTCACGCTGGATTGGCTGGCTCGGCATGGCATCGCGACTGTGGGCTCGGCGAAAACGGCCGAGGCCGCGCATGCCGGGACGATTCTGACGCGCAATGAAACGCGCTTCGGATTTCTCGGCTACACCTACGATCAATCGAACGGCAATCACAAGGACGTCGATGATCGGATCGCCGGGGTCGACGTGGAGCAGATGCAGCGCGACGTCGCGGAACTTCGTAAACGGGCGGACGTGGCCATCGTTTCCATGCATGCCGGGGTCGAGTACGCGCCGCGGCCGAACCGGCAACAGATCGAGTTCGCACGCGCGGCGATCGAGGCCGGGGCGAGCGTAGTGGTCGGCCATCATCCTCACGTGGTGCAGCCGTGGGAGCGAATCGGCGAGGGCGTGGTTTTCTACTCGCTCGGCAATCTGGTGTTCGATCAGTTTCAGCGCGAGGAGACTCAACATGGAGCGCTCGCGCGAGTCAAATTTTCGGGCGCGAAGCTGGTGCAGGCCGAGATGGTTCCCGTCGACATCATTCGTACCGTGCCTCGATTGGCGGAGGCTAATTCGCAACATTTGCTCGCCGCCGACGAAGCAAGTGGAGGACGATAAGTCCGCCGCCGATCAATAGCATCGTCGGGCCGTCGGGCGTCGCGGAACTCGCGAGCGTTGCGACTTCAAAGCTTTGAAGGGTTATGGTTGGGCTGCCGCTTGCAGGGTGCAACCAGATTGTTGTCAATGCGGTCACGGTAGGGATATCGCTGATTGCGCCGATAAACCCTGAGGCCGGAGGAACCACTACGGCATTGCCAGAGCAACCAGCGACGGTTATATCCTCACAGAGGTTCAAGAACGGGGAGGAGGGAGTGGTGACGTTGAAGGCGAAGCCAAAATCGACGCCCGCGGGAAGAACGATCTCGATTGTGTTCCCGTTGGTCACGCTTAAGGTTCCCCCGGACAAGTTGAAGGACTGAGCAGCGGACCCACTCCCATTGAATGCAAGGAATTCGATCTGTGTGGTCGGGTCGAGGTATTCGTCGCCAGTCACGAAGCCATCGGTGGTTAAGGCCCCGGAAAAAGTCGAGAGCGACGACACAGCAAGTCCATCTGTCCCCGCTTGCCCGCTAAAGCTTACCTGCGATCCCTGATATGAAATCGTCGCCCTTGCTGATCCAGCGATCGAAACCAATCCCAACATGACAATCCCAAATCTACGAAAATCCATTGTTGTACCCTCCTTGGCACGTTTCGGCACACTTCGCCCATGACAGGGCGCCGACGCCCCTAAATCGCTGTGCCGATTCAGGATATTTGTCGATTTGAAAAGGAGGTTGCTCCGCGAGCCAGATATTCTCTGGTGATAAGGTGCAGGATAAGCCCGTATTGCTTACGATACGGGAGGGTTGAATGAAAAATAGGGACAGGCCGCCCTGTCCACGCCGATATCTTGTTCACTCGCGGCCTCAGGGCGCTAATGTCTGAAATTCGTGGAATAAAAAAAGGGGACAGA
The DNA here is from genome assembly GCA_963732025.1 of Terriglobia bacterium. GTDB lineage: Bacteria > Acidobacteriota > Terriglobia > Bryobacterales > Bryobacteraceae > Palsa-187. The sequence continues at coordinate 1,524,016 of CAVSXU010000008.1, read as the reverse complement.
CTGCTCTGTCCCCGCAGGTATGTTCCTCTTCCCTCGTGCCGACGCGGCCGTGGACAGAGTGGTCTGTCCCCTTTTTTTATTCCACGAATTTCAGAGACAGGACACTAGGGAATAGGTAGCCTGTCCCTGTTTTTCACAAGGGTTTAGGAGCAGGCGGCGGAAGCTCGCGCGCCGGGCACAACGATTCGAAGCCGACTCGCTTGTGCGCTCCGTCGCAAAACGGCTTGTTCTCCGATTGTCCGCATCGGCACAGGCCGATTGCCGTCCGGCCAGCGAGGCCGAACTGGTTGCCGTCGGCATCGTGGATGGTGAAATCGCCTTCGACGCGAATCGAGCCGTTGTTGAAAATGGTTACTTTTGCTGACATGAGACTTTGATCCTATCAGATCGTTTTGGCGATCTTCGTTCCACGCTGGTTGCGCGCCATCGGGCTCGCCTTCACCGGCTGTTCCTGCCACAGCCGAAACCCGCCAACGAACGCGTTCGTGTTTTCGCCCACGCGGCACTTGGGCGGCAGCTTCCCGAGCAGTTTCGCGTTGCCTCCTCCGATCACCACATAGTCGGTTTGCAGAGCCGCGTCGAACAGCATCGCGATCCGAGCCACGTGCTTGCGCCATCGCTTCAATCCCAAGCGCTTCAACCCGGCAGCCCCGACGTATTCTTCATACGTGTGCCCTCGACGATAAGGAAGATGCGCGAGTTCCAGCGGGTCCAGCGAACCACCCGCGATCATCGCCGAGCCGAGTCCGGTGCCGAGACCGAGGAACAGCATTCGTCCGCCATCGTAGCTTCCGAGAGCCTGCATCGCGGCATCGTTCACGATTCGAACCGGCTTGCCGAAAGCCTTCGCGAAATCGAAACGAACCCAACCGCCTCCCAGATTGCGGGGGTCCGCGGCAGGCTTGCCGTCCACAACAGGCCCGGGATAACCAATGGAAACCGCGTCGTATTCCCAGGATTCCGTGGCCTTTTTGACGTCTTTCACCATGCGGGCGGGCGTCATCGTAGGGCCGGAGGCGAACCGGACTTTGTTCTTGTGCCCGGTGGCGAGCGCCTTGATATGCGTGCCTCCGACATCGATGACCAGAATCTTCATTGGTTTGTCCAATGGCAATTTGCTTAATAGGCCAGGCATGGACGCCTCCTCTTCACGAAACTTGTTCGTACTTACCAACTTCGTTCACCTCGAGAACCATTCGGCCCTGGTCGTCGACATGGAACGCCGGGCTGAATTTCCCGTTCCAGACGATCTCGTCGAATCGATAAGAATAACGAGCATTGACGATCTGATTAAACGTGTCGTCGAAGCCTTTGATGAGAATGAGAATCTCGCCATGCTGCGCCGCGAGCTCCTCGGCAGTCTTCCCAAGCATAGGACTGTTGTCATCGATGGGATGCACAACCGTCCAGGTCAGGGGAAAGAAACGGATGCCGTCGCGTTCCAGCGGGAGTTCCTGAAAGCGCCTGGCGCCATTTTCCACGGTCATCAGCATAACGCTCGCGCTTACTTCGATAATCACGTTGGGACGCATATTGACGACGCGGAATTGCAGGCTGGTCCGATCCTGATAAGGAGCCACCAGCGCATTCCCGCTGAAACCGATTTTCGCCGACGGCCTGGACACGCGCCCGAAAAGCACGCCGGTGGCGAGCGCGAATCCCATCAAGTCCAACCAGCGCTTCGAAGGCTGCAATCGAATTGGCGGCCAGTGCTGGAGGGAGCAAAAATGCCATAACCCACCGTCGTCAATGTGTGCGAGCTGAAGAAGAAATCCTTGAGGAAACGGCCGAACTCGGTAGGGGCATCCGTGCCGACAATGTGCCCCGGTCCGAGTGAGAAATAGAGCACCGCAAACAAAGTGTTCACGATCAGGTAGGCGGCCAGCACGATTCCGAAGAACGCCGGCCATCCGATGTTGATGAGATGCAGGTAGGGATGAATATTGCGCCACGAGACCCCCTCGCGTTCGACGTTGAAGCTGCCATCCTTGTTGATGGTGCGGTCGAGATTGCCGGTGACTTGCTGCGTTAGCCCGGGATCGAAGGAGGGCTTGCGCATTGGATTAGGATAGCGCGCGGCAGGTATACTTCAGAAGTTCGCATGCGATTCCTGTTCGTGATCCTCCTGGCAGCGCCGGCTTTTTGTCAGCCGCCTGCGCAACCGCCTCCCAAGCCCGGCGTGAAGATTCCAGGCGTGCAGATTCCCTTCGCGAGTCTCAAGCCGGATTTCGAATTCCCGGTGCCGGGCGCTCCGGATTGGATCGCGGTGGGCGAGTCCGTGTGGATCTCGAATGCGCCTAAGGACAACGTCACGCGCATCGATCCGAAGACCAACAAGATCACCGATACCGTTACTGGACTGCATAAGCCTTGCGCGGGTCTTGCAATCGGATTCGGTAGTCTGTGGGTTCCGAATTGTGGTGACGGGTCGCTGGCGCGCGTCGATCTAAAGACGGCGAAGATCACGGCGCACGATTGCGACGGGCGTGGCGGATTCCGAAGGCGGCCTCGCGGTCACGGCGGATAGCGTGTGGCTGATGATCGATGGCAGGAGCACGCTGGCTCGCGTGGATCCCGACAAGAACAAGATCGTCGCGACGGTGCGGTTGCCGGCGGGATGTTTCACGGTCGCCTATGGGCCGCCGGGTCCGGAAGCGGCGTTGTGGGTCACGTGCACGAAGGCCGACAAAGTTTTGCGAATCGATCCGGTGACGAATCTGGTGACGACATCGCATCGGCGTGGCCTCGCAGCCTCGGTTTCTCACGATTGGCGAGGGCGCGGTGTGGGTGCTGGGACAAGGTCAGGGCAACGTCACGAAGATCGATCCGAAAGAGAAGTCGGTCACGGCGACAATCGAGGTCGGAGTGCCTGGGGAAGGCGGCGACATCTCGGCGGGCGAGGGCGCGATCTGGGTGTCGGCGTTCGGATTTCCGATTTCGAAGATCGATCCGAAGACCGGCAAAGTGGTGCAGCAATTCGTCGGCGATGGTGGCGATGCGATTCGTGCCGGGGGCGGGTCGGTGTGGTTGTCGAATCTTCGGCAGGGTGTTGTGTGGCGGCTGGATCCTCGGAGGATCGCCGCGACGCTGGCGGAGTGATCGCTAGAAGAGAGCAGCGATGTCAGAATTGGCGTCGTACTTGCACTCTTCTCTGATACTATCTGCCAAACCGTTTAAGACGATCAACCTCTCTACGAAATTTTCCCTGCAATTGGCACATGGGTCGCGCTCATATAAGATCCGCAGCAATTTTCTCTCGGCATCGTCGTTCGGATGCTTCCTATAGAAATCCAAAATCTCGAAAACGAGTCCGTGCAAGCTGGCTTCGTCTTTTTCCGCGTCGCACCAAGATTCGATGATCGCGTGATCTCCTTCTTCAAAGTTATTGGCGAGAAGTTCGATGTTGACCTTGTCGAACGCAAGCGTTCGAATGTCAGAGTGTGTGAGGTTACTCAGAGCACGTGTTGCAAAGTTCGGTATACGAGTGTTCGGAGCATGAGATGAGATCAGGCGCAAAAGGACGCGGTGATCGCCCGGAAAAGCTCGCCTCCAGAAGATTTTCAAGTAGGCGCGGAGTTGCCTCGGTTCCCGTTCGGCGATGAGGTCCGCCGCAGCCCGCTGGAGATCCACCTCCGCCGCATGCACCCCCCACTTTGGAAGGTTTACTCTCGCCCCCTCCCCCCGTTCTTGGATCAGTAATCTGATCTCCTCATAAGTCATTCCTTCTGGATCAGAGCGGTAAGCTTCTTGCCCATCGCGCAGTTGCCTAGTCCGCTCGATGGCAGATTGGTAGGTCCCGATGCGCGGATTGAGGGATGCGGCTTCATGAAACGCCTTCCTGGTGTCAGCCTCTCCGCATTTTTCGAAGGTCATTCGCAGGAGCCAGTCGTCCTCCCATTCGTTGTCATCTGCGAGGCGGTCTGCAAGCCGCTCCGCGACGAACAAAAAGCCCTTTATCCCGTCCAATTCGATGAATTGCTCGGCTTCGTCGCAATTAGCGCCTGGGCGGAAACTATTGTACATCGCGCGGCGAGCCGCGTCATCACCTCCTTGCGCGAGCAACCGCGCGAAATGGAAACGCTGCGAAAGATCGTAGCAATCTACAACCAGCTCCGAAAGCGAACTGACCACGCGATCGCAATAGAATCCCGGCGTACCCGTAGCATTCGCTACTTTGAGCATGTAACCCGCGCGACTGCCTTCCGTTTGCCAGTCGTAACAACGATTATGCAGACACGCATCGAGAATTACCTCGCGGTAAGGCGCAGCATCGTGATCACGTAGATAGAGGATGGGCCGACCGAGTCCATGCGCGAGCCAACGCGCAAATTCCTCAGCGGAGACCTGGGATGCGACATCAAAACACAATCGCCGCGAGCACGAACACCTCAATCACCGCCGCCGAAATCATTGGCGGTGCGACCCAATAGTGCAGGCTCAACAGCCCGAACGCCGCCACCCACGCGAAATTCGCCCAGTTCATGAGGCGGACCACTCGGTCATCCGCAACCGCCGCAATCACCAGATTGATCGCGCCGAGTGCGGCAAACGTGATGCTCATCGTGAATACAAGCGTCCAGAACACCGCGCGCAGCTCGGCGTTGAGCGCGAGCACGCTCTTCCACTCGGGCGGCGGACCCGATAGAAAGCCGAGAGTATGCGCGGCCGCCGTCAAGATCATCAGGATCGCTGCTATTGAGAAGAATCGTCGTCCGCTGCGGAACATTGTTGAATTCCTAATGTTGAATTTCCTAATCAGGTGTAGCACACTGACGGGCATGCAAGCCCGGTGGATCGTAACGGTGTTCGCGATCATCAGTTCGGTGGCGTACCCGCAATCAAAGCTGCCGAAAGGCGACGGCGCGCCTCCGCCTGCGCGCGCGCGCCTCCGCCCGCTGCGCCGACCGGTGCGAGTTCAGGACCGAGTTCCGGTCAGGGCTACTACAAGCTGAAGATCGCGAAGCTTTACGACAACCAGGGCTGGGGTCCGGGCATCGAGGCGGGCGAATGCTGCTGCCCACCGACTGGCGCACCGAAGGCGAAGTGCGCTGGGTCAGCGGCCACCTGGGTTGCCCAGGCAACATGATCCAGGCCCAATTCAAGGCGACCGCGCCGGACGGAATCACGGGCATCGAGATTGCGCCGGGCTACGTCTGGCAGTGGTCGAGCGATCCATCGAATCAAAGAATCATTCAGCAGCAGGCGGCTCAAAAAACCGGTTGCGACGCGGGCCCGGTGATGGGCGCAGCAGACTACCTGCGCACGCGCGTGATTCCGAAGATGCGGCCCGGCGCGCGGATCGTCGGAGCCGAGCCGCTGCCCGCGCTGACGCAAGCGAAACAGGCGGAAATGGCGGAGAACAACGCGATGCTCATCAAAGGAGGCGTCGTGCGCAGCGTCAAAGCGGATGCCGCTGCTGTCCGGATCACGTACATGCAGAATGGCCAACAGGTGGAAGAGGTGCTCTCGACGACCGTCGAGGTGACAGCGAAACCGACTCCGAACTCGGCTGCGCTGATGCGGGGCCAAATGGTCCAATCGGAAAACTATTACAGCATGTACGCGGAAAACGTCTTCGCCGCGCGCGCTCCCGCGGGAAGTTGGACAAGAAACTGATCGCAACTATCGTCGCGTCGACCAGGACAGACGCGCGATGGGCCAATGCGGTCGGCCAGGTTCTGCTGAACATCGGCAACACGCAATTGAAGGGCGCGATGGATCGGCAGAAGATCTGGCACGACGCGCAGCAGCAGATCAGCGCGACCATCACCGCGACCTATCAGCATCAGCAAGCTGTGCAGGATCGGGCGGCCGCGCAATTCAGCCAGACGATCCGCGGTGTCGAGACCTACGTGAATCCGTCAACGGGAACGTCCAGTCGAGCTGACGGGCGGATACAACACAGCATGGGTGAACAATCGGGGCGAATATTTGCTGTCGGATTCGCCGGGGTTCAATCCGGCGGTGGCCTTTCAGGAAGGCTGGACGGAATTGAAGAAAGGGTAAGTAGAGGAGCACCGGCGGAAAACACCCTGCGGCGTCTGCCGCCCCGCCACGAGTGCGGCCCCACTTACGACGCCGCGGCGGGCGGCAAGTCAGCTTTCATTCGATTGGTCGCGCGCGTGACAAGTCTTCGCGGATCCAGCAAGTGTTGCGGACGGAAATGGCGTTGCGACCAGCGTTGGCCCGGTTCGAACTCGATTCCCAGGAAATATCCTATTTCACGAAACACGCAGTACTTCACCTTGCCCATGAGCTCGCCATTCGGGTAGCTGATACGAAAGGGGGTTCCGAGCGGCACTGGCCGATCCACCTGCAGACACGCCCCAGAGAGTGAAATATCCTCCAGGTTCGCTACGCCGCGCCGCGTTCGCCCAACCTGGTCGCGCCACTGAACATCCACCAGGTCCGCGCACAGCATCCTGGGTTCGACTCGCCTGTCCATCATATATCTACCTGTTTTATCGGCGCTCTCAACAAGATTGATTAGCGCAGCAGCCTTAGACAAATTCGCCTTACGCGCTCGATAAGGCGCGTCCTTACTCCATATTACCCCAGGGTGATTGGTACCATGAGTTTACGTGTGAGCCAATCTGATTTTGGTGCGCGACCGCTACGCACAATCCTAGTCCATATCGCGGTCGTAGCTGTCTTCGGAGTCTTCCTGCCATGGTGGCTTGGATATCAATTTCTTGACCCGGTAACGATTGCGGCCTATTGTTGCCTCGGCGTCATGTTCGCGGCTCCGGCCGCCGCTCAGGCGTTTGCCGATAGCCGGCCGCAATCGATGCGCGACGCGCTGAAGCGAATCGCCATAGCTGCGATCTACGGTGAAGGCATGGCGCTGGTAATCTTGATTGCCGGCATGATGACGGCGTACTTTCGCTCGCGCGCGCTTTTCGTCTTGGATCTCGCGGCCTTGTCGAGCCGATCCGCTTGGGGCATCGGGTTCGCTAGCACTGGCATCGATCGCAGCGATCATTGGCATGCTGCTGTCGAAAGGACGCCGCGAGGATGGCGCTACGCATCATTTTTCTGGGGCTCCTGATGCTGTTCTTCTTTCGGTCACGCTGGTTGCCGGACGTGCAGGTATCGGGGATCGCTGTTTGCCTGGGACTGACTGCGATCGCGATCGCCTCGGTACGGCAATTGATCGGGAATCAAGCGCGCGCTCTTTGATGGTCGCGCCTCATTTCTGGTCTTGATGGTCGTCAGCGAGGTGGACCCTGAAGGATTGCGCATCCCGATGGCCGTCAGTGAGCGCGCTCTTCAAATTGCACCCGCCCGATATACTGGGCAAGAATCGTGAAAATCCTCTCCCAAGCCCCTTGCCGCGTCGACCTTGCCGGCGGCACTCTCGACGTCTGGCCTCTGTACCTGTTCCACGAAGGCGCAGTGACGGTGAATTTCGCTGTCGATCGCTATACGACGGCGACGCTCACGCCGCGCAGCGATTCGAAAATCACGCTGCGGTCGACCGACTTGAATCGCGCATGCGAATATGCGTCACTCGAATGCCCTGCTTGCCGATCGAAAGCCATTGCTGCCGCTGGCCACGGAAATTGTTCGATTCTTTCGACCTGGGCTTTCCCATGAGACCGGCTTCGATCTGGAGACCGGCTCGCAAGCCCCAGCCGGTGCCGGCATTTCCGGATCGTCGGCGCTGATCATCGCCGTGACCAGCGCGTTCAATCGATGGCTCGGCTGCAATCATTCGATCGAAAAACTGCGCGAGATTTCGCAGAATATCGAAGCTCGCATCATTCGCGTGCCGACCGGGCTGCCAGGATTACTATCCCGGCCATGTATGGCGGCGTCAGCGCGATTGAGCTGGGATGCGCCGGGATCGTTCGTCACCCAATCCAGATCGATCCGTGCGGATCTGGAGAGTCGCGTTGTCCTCGCCTACACGGGCGAGCCTCGTAATTCGGGAATCAACAATTGGGAAGTGACGAAAGCGCATATCGACGGCAGCGCGCGGGTGCGCCGCAATTTCGAGACGATCGCGTCCATCGCGATGGCGATGCGCGCCGCGCTGGAGAACGCGCCGACTGGACGGAAATAGCGCGGCTGCTGCGCGAGGAATGGTCGCACCGGCGAACCAATGCGCCTGGCATTTCGACGCCGCTCATTGATCGCCTGATCGCCAAAACCCGCCGCGCGGGTGCGTGCGCCGCCAAGGTCTGCGGAGCGGGCGGCGGCGGATGCGTGCTGTTCCTGACCGAGCCCGACGCTCGCGATCGCGTGGGCGCCATCATCGAACAGCGAAGGCGGGACAGTCTTGCCCGTGCGAGTAGCTCGCAAAGGCGTCCGAGTCAGGACGCTCGATCGCGCGCGCGGCACCAGTGCGTAATGCCAGATAGTTCCATGACCGACCGCTCGCCTCGACGAAACCAAACCCGACAAAATCGGCATCATCCTTCGTGTCGCGCTGTTCATCCTGATCGGTTACATGGGGATGCTGCTGTTCCCGTTGGCTGATCACCTCCATCGGGAGAGCCTGTTCGTTACGGCGGCGATGTCCACCTTCGCCGCGGCGGCGGTCGCCAACGCCGATCGTGGTGCGGATTTATGAACGCGGACGGCTATCCGATCTTGGCCTCGCCTGGAACGGCACTTCGGGGCGGGAATTCCTGATCGGCGCCGGATTGGCGGCCGCCGCGGTGTTAGCGATCGTCGTCGCGCCCGTGGTCGCCGGCGTCGCCGATTCGAACCCGCACCCAGCGTGGAGCATCACGTGGGCCAGCATTTTCTTCATCGCGATCGTGTTGCTGTTCGGAGCGGCCGGCGAAGAGATGCTGTTCCACGGGTACGCCTTCCAGTTGCTGATCCGATCCATGGGCGCCTTCGCGACCATCCTTCCCGCCGCCGTGCTGTTCGGGTTGGCGCACTCTGGGAATGACAATGCGAACTGTGCTCGGGGTCCTGAATACGATGTTGTGGGGCGTCCTGCTCGGCTACGCCTATGTTCGCACGCGAGCCCTTGTGGCTGCCCATCGGCCTGCACTTCGGATGGAATCTGGCGCTGCCGCTGCTCGGGTCGAATCTGAGCGGGTTTACAATGGGTGTGACTGGATACGCGCTGCACTGGAGCGCCGGCAATTTGTGGAGCGGCGGCGGATACGGGCCGGAAGGCGGCCTGCCCGCGACGCTGATCGTGATCGTGCTGTTTGTGGCCGTGCGGCGGACGTTTGTAGATCCGGAAGAGGTGGTGCTATGACCGTTTGGTCTCGCGGGCTCGTTGTCATGTTTCTCGTGCTGACGTTGAGCGTACCGATCGCGCTGCATGCCGATCAGAAGAAGCTCACCGACGATCAGCGCGTCGAGATCCTGCGCGGGCTTAGCGCCGAGTACGCGAAGTGCAAAGTGCCGCTGCCGAAATCCGCCAAGCCTCTCGACTTTCAATCCGACGGCACCTGGGACAAGCAGCACTGGGCCGACCTCTACAAGCAACTCGGGCCGCCGGCCGCGTCGGCGACATGGTGCAGATCACCAAAGTCACGATCGAAAAAGACGAAATCATTCTCCAAATCAACAACGGCACGCGCGCCAAGGGCGGCTGGAAGGACCACGTGTCTATCGGCATGGGCGGCAACCCGACGCCGATCAACGGCGGCAATGCAGGCCAACGCCCCGTCAGGCACCACCATCGCGCTGAAATTCGGCGAGCCCATCGGCACGCTGACTTCGGCCGACGTGAAGAAGATCATGGCCCCGGTGCTCGAGTTCGACAAACAGACGGTAACCGAGCAATACGTCGACACCATTCCGCCGGAGTTCAAGCAAGCGATCGCCGAGAAGAAACCGATTGAGGGAATGGATCGCGATCAGGTGCGCATGGCGCTGGGGCAACCCGTGCGGAAATCGCGCGAGATGAAAGACGGGGTTGAGATCGAGGATTGGATCTACGGGAATCCGCCCGGCAAGGTGATGTTCGTCACGTTCGCTGGTCCGAAAGTGATTAAGGTGAAGGAAACCTACGCGGGACTCGGCGGGTCGATTGCGGATTCTCCCAAGGAGCCGTAGAGGGCAAGGCAAATCATGGAATCGAATCTAACCCAAGAACGCCAAGAGGCGCACGCGCTGCTGGATATGCTCCCGCCCGAGAAATTAGGAGCGGTGAGGAACTTGCTAGAAGTGATGATTGATGTGGATGATGAGGAATTGACGGATGAGGAACGCACTGCAATTGAGGCGAGTATCGCGTCGCTCGACCGAGGTGAGGGCATTCCCCATGAAGAAATCCTGCGAGAATTCGGCCTCACGATGGCCGACTTCCCTCTGAAGACCATAGCTCCCGACCACGTCGGGAAGCCCATTGGCTAAACGAATCGTATGGTCCGCCGAAGCCAAGGCTGAGCTTCGCGCCATCGACCGCGATACCGCATTGCGAATTCTGAATTCACTCTGGCATCTAATGAAGACCGATGTTGGCAACGTTAAGCGACTCGAAGGGTTCAATCCGCCTCTCTTTCGTTTCCGCGTCGGAACATGGCGAGTAGTCTACCGAAAGATGGGAGACGATGCGATCGAGGTCGTGCGAGTTCGCCACCGGCGCGACGCCTACCGATAAAATCGCGCCCTTACTCCTCCACAAACTTCCGCAGCCTACCCAGCGCATCATCCCATTGCTTCGAAATCAACCCAAGATACCGCCGAGCGTCTTCGATCCGCCGCTGCTCCAATTGCCAAAGCGTCTCGCGCCCCAGCCGTTTGCATCGAACCAAACCAGCCCTCTGCATCACGCGCAGATGTTTGGTAATCGCCTGACGACTAACCTTGGCGCCCTCGGTGAGCCGCGTGATCGACATCGGCCCGTCGTCACAAAGCCGGGAGACGAGCCGTAAGCGAGTCTCGTCCCCCAATGCTGCGAACACCGCAATGCCGCGAAAACCGGCGCGGAACTACGCTGCGCCTGCTCGCAAGGTACGCCTCGATCAACCTCATCTGGGTCGCCCAGCCCTTCTCGTTCGCCGTGAACGCTTTCGCGCGGCGCTCCAGCGGAATCTGATCAAACCCGGATTCGGTGACCGTCAGCATTACCCGCCGTCCACTTCTTCCAACGTGAAAACGATCAGCGTGGTCGGCTCCGCCGAGTAATCGACATCGCGCTCCATCGCATAAGGATGCCAGCGAAAAGAAAACAGCCGTTCGGGTTCCAACTGTTCAACGGTGATTTCGAAGGGCAACCCCTCGTATGGCTTCTGCCCCTTGGCGACATCGGCGTCGACTTGGGTAGGCGCGGCGCGCCCATGCATCTTCGCGCCGGCCACAAACGGCTCATCGAATTTGACGCCGAACCACGTTCCGAATTCCCGTGAATCCGACAACGCCCGCCATACTCGTTGCAGCGGCGCGCGCAGAAGAACCTGCTTCTCGATGCGATCTGTATTCATGCAACCTCCTGGTTGCATATTATCAGCGTCCGAAGTAAAGCGCAACCATTTGGTTGCTCGATCTACTCCTGCCGCAGCGCATCCGACGGTTGAATCCGCAGCACCCGCCGCGCCGGAACCGCGCACGCGATCATCGCGATCGCCGTCAACAGCACCACCACCGGCCCATACACTGAGCCGCCGGTTTCCGCGAACAAAACCTTCGCGAGCATCCGAGTCGCGAAGATCGAGAGCCCTACGCCGACAGCGCCGCTCACCGCCACCAGCAGCATCGTTCGCTTGAGCAACAGGCCCAGCACATTCCCCGCCCTCGCACCCAGCGCCACGCGAATCCCGATCTCGCGCGTTCTCTGCACCACTGAATACGCCAGCAGTCCGTACAACCCCAGCGCGCACAGCAGCGCCGCGAGCCCGCCCATCACGGTCAACGCTCCCGTCGAAAGCCGCAACGGCGCCATCGGGAAATTGACCAGCTCGCTCAGCGGCTGCGCCTCGAAAATCGGGATGTCGGGATTCACCTCCGTCACCGCCCTGCGCGCGTCAGCCACCACATCCGCTTCCGGCCGCCGGCTGCGCACCACCAACGTCGTCGTGCTGTTGTAATTCTGCTGGAGCGGAGTCCAGATCGCCGGCCGCAACACCTCGCCGATCGACTGATAGCGCCCGGCTTCGACCACGCCCACCACCCGCAACCACTCGCCCTTCCGCCCGAAGCGAACTCGTTTGCCGATCGGATCTCCTGCTGGCAGGTATTTGCGAGCCAGTGTTTCATTCACGATCGCCACATTCGGCGCCCCATCGCGATCCCGTTCATCGAAGTCCCGCCCCGCCAGCAGCCGCGTGCCTGCCGCGCGAAAATATTCCGGGGTCGCTTGATAGGCGAATGCCGAAGGCAGCGGCGCGCTCTCTGAAAACGCGACTCCCTCCGTCGAAAAACCCGAGTTCGATTGGTCGATCGAAAACGGCACGGAGTTCGAAATAGCGGCCGCGTCGGTTCCAGGAATTGCCCGCACGCGTTCCAACAGGCGGCGATCGAAATCCAGCCCCTGCGCCCGCGTAAACTGCTGCATCGCCAGATCCACGCGCACCATTACCGCGTGCTCCGGCTCGTAGCCGAAATGCATCGCCAGCGAATTTTGCAGCGCACGAACCGTCGCGACCGATCCTGCCAGCAGCACCATGCACACCGCAACTTGAATTCCCAGATAGATATCGCGAAGATGCCAGCCCCGAAGTCCACTGGCAGGTTCGTTTTTCAGCGCGGGCGCGACGTCAACGCCGGCCGCGCGCAGCGATGGCAGCAAGCCCGACAAAAGAGTCGTTAGGATCGCCGCACCCAGGCCGAACGTGATCACCCGCCAATCCGCCGAGAACTTGGCGAGCGGCAATCCGCTGGTCGGAAGCCACGCCATAATCGCGCTACTGGCCCACGCCGCCGCCAGCACGCCACACACACCGCCCAACAATCCCAACAGCAACGACTCGGCAAGCATCAGCCGCACGATCGTATTGCGGCTCGCGCCGATCGCCAACCGGATCGCCATTTCGCGGCGGCGGTCCGCCGCGTGCGCCAGCACCAGTCCCGACAAATTCGTGCAAGCCACCAGCAACGTCAATGCGCCGACCAGCAGCAGCGCGCCCCCCATCCCGACCGCTGCCTGTCGAATCTGGCCGCCCAGCAAGCCGACCGGCGACAGGTGAATCGCAAAATCCTCATTGCCCGTCGGATTTTCACGAATCATCTGCCCCGCGACCACGGCCAGCGACGCTTCGGCTTGTTGAGTAGACAGGCCGGGCTTGAGGCGCGCGAGCGCCCACGCATTCCGGCTGCCCCTCAAGGTCCTCCAGTCGTGGCCTTCGATGGTGCGGATCACCGAGAACGGCACCCACACGTCGGAAGCGAAAAACCGTTCGGTGCCGATGAAACCGGGCGGCGCGACGCCGACGATCGTGAATCGCTCGCCATTGATTTTGACGGACCGCCCGACGATTTCAGCATCACCCGCGAATCGCGATTGCCAACACGCGTAGCTGAGCACGGCGACCGGGCTCGGTGCCGCACCGTCGTCCGACGCAGCAATGAAGCGACCGCGCCACGGCGAAATCCCCAGCAGGTCGAAATAATTTCCAGTGACCAGATAGCCGAAGATACGATCGCTGCGGCCCGTCAGACTCAGCGCCATCGGCATCACCCGCATCGCAGCCACCGACGAAAAGGCCTGATTGCGATCGCGAATGTCGGCGTAGTCTGGGAACGAGAGCCCTGTTTCGGACGCCTTGCCGAACACCAGCGTCGCCATGCGGTTCGGCTCGAAAACCGGCAGCGGCCGGACCAGGAATCCGTTCACCAGGGTGAAAATCGCCGCGTTCACGCCAACGCCGAGCGTCAATGTAATCAGCGCGATCGCAAGAAATCCGGGGCGCGCCAGCAATCGGCGAAAAGCGTAGACGAGGTCTCTCCAGAAGGTCATCTTCCGGATATACGAACAAAGTGGCTAGGAAGTGCGCATTATTCGATCGGGCGCTTTCGGAGGAAGACTCCTAAGGACGGTTCGTCACATCTTTCAACTTGTTGACGTGATCGACATTGAAATACACCTGAGTCTTCTGTTTCGTGATTGGCTCGATGACCTCGTACAACTCGTAATTGTGTCCGTCATCCGTGAAAAGGTTCTGACTCACGGACGGACCAAAGTAAGGCAATTGCATTGAGGCCAGTACCGAATAGATTTCGCGATGGCTGATGACCTCCATCGCAGTCTCTTTGCTGTCACCTCTCCTCTTGCGAATGGAACCGAGCAGCCCCACCACGATGTCGCGGTGGAAACGCATGGATTTCAAATCGTCGAGCTCATTGAAAATCCCTGTTAAGTCGGCGTGAATCTCCACATCCGCATAACCCCGGCTCAAGATTCTCTCGCATATTTGCGTGGCAGCCGCCCAATCCTTGCGCTTCGTGGCATCGGTCTCGGCAGTTAGGTCGGTGACATTGGCTCGAACCTCGCACTCCTTCGCGGCCGAGCACGCGAATCGCAGCGCCTTGAAATCAATGGAGAAATCGCCATTGCGCAGTCTCTCCGACAACTCACGATAAACACTATCAGGATCTTCGGGTTTTGCCGGCGTTTGACAGAACAGAAGACTTGGCAGAAGCAACAGCAAACATGGAACGGCACGCTTCATAGCTAGCGGATCGCGAACAGCGAGTTCTGGCCCCGCAGATAAATCTCCCCGTCGACGATCGCAGGACTACCGATAAACGTCTGGTTCTCCAGCGTATTCGTCGCCAGGACCTCGTATTTCTCGCCCATCTTGACCACGATGACGTCGCCTTCTTCCGACGCCAGATACAGCTTGCCGTTCGCCGCCACTGGCGACGCCTTGAAGTTGTACGGCTTCGGCAATCGCTGCTGCTGATAGAACGGCGTGCCGGTCTTCGCGTCGAAACACGAGAGCATCCCGCTATCGGTCAGCACGTAGAGCTTGCCGTCCGCCAGCACCGGCGACGGCGTGTAGGAATTGCCGCGCTGATTCTGCCACACGATCGCATCGGTGCCGGTCAGATCGCCCTCGCGCCCCAGCTTTGACCGCGAGCAGATTCGGATTGCGGAATCCGCTCATCACCCACACCATCGAACCGTCGGACACCGGCGCGGGAATCGTGTTCTGGCCCAGCCCCGCCACTTCCCAGATCGGCTTGCCAGTCTCGAAATCGTACGCGTGAACTTTCTTCGTCGCCGAAACGATGATCTGTTTCTTGCCCTGATACGAGATCACCACCGGACCCGACCAGTTGGTATTGCCGTCATTCCGCGCGACCCGCCACAATTCCTTGCCGGTCGATTTATCCAGCGCCACCAGGAAGGATTCGCCTTCGTGATCGAACAACAGCAGCAGCGTGTTGCCTTCGAGCGTGGGCCACGCGCCCTCGCCGAAGTTGTTGAACATGCGCAGTTGAACGCCGAAATCCTTCTCCCAGATTTTCTTGCCGTCCATGTCGTAGCAATACACGCCGCGCGACCCGAAGAACGCGATCACGTACTTGCCATCGGTCACAGGCGAATTAGAGGCGAAACTGCCGTACTGCGGATGATAACCTTCGTGCGGCGTCGCGATCTTCGCCTCACGTTCCCATAGCAGCTTGCCCGTCTTGCGGTCCAGGCACATCACGAGCAGTTTCTGCTCGGGCTGGGCGCCGCGTGAGCCGCCGAAACCGCCGCGCCGTCCCTGGGGAGCGGAATCCGCCGCAGGCGTCGCTGGGGCCGCTGTAGGGACGGAAGTCGTGAGGAAAATGCGATCGCCCCAAATTACCGGCGAAGAATGGCCTCGACCGGGGATATCCGCTTTCCATTTAACGTGTTCGCGATCGCTCCAGTTCAAAGGAGCGTCGCCGCGCGCGATTCCATTCCAGTCAGGACCGCGCCACTGCGGCCATCCGCTGGGATCGGAAGCGGATACCGTGACCGCGCACAACAGAGCCGTTAGAAGGATTGTCCGCAGCGTGCTTTCCATGGGCTAAATGATACCGTCAAACACCCGCGACCGACAATGGAATTCGCCGTCAAGCACCGCTCGTCAGAGCGGGGGTACCGCAGAGCGTGTGGCGCAGCGCGTGTGGCGCAGAGCAGAGGTATTGCCGATAACACCCCCCACCCTGACGGGTGGTGCTTGTCAAAAACTGATAACATTCCCTGGTGACCGCACCATCGCATTCAGCCACGCACAGCACCATCGAACGGGACCTCGCAGGCGATTTCGTATTCGTCGTGGAAGAGGCCGCCATTGCCTCCGCCCGCACCATGGGTCAGGGCGACCGCGAGGGCTCCGATCAAGCCGCCGTGCAAGCCATGCGCAAGGCGTTCGAGGACGTGCAGATCGCCGGCAAGATCGTCATCGGCGAAGGCGAGCGCGACGAAGCCCCCATGCTGTACATCGGCGAAAAAGTCGGCGCCGCGGCCCGCCCCGGCATCGAGTATCCGCAAGTGGATATCGCCGTCGATCCGCTCGAAGGCACCAACCTGTGCGCGCTGGGCACCCCGAATTCGATTGCGGTGCTGGCGGCCTCGGAGCCCGGCGGACTGCTGCACGCGCCCGATTGCTACATGGAGAAGATCATCGCCGGCCCCGCCTGCCGCGATGCGCTGGATATCGACGCGCCGGTGAAGTACAACCTCAAGGCGATCGCGAATTCGCCTGGACCGCCAGGTGAGCGATCTGGTGATCATGGTGCTCGACCGGCCGCGGCATGAGGAATTGATCAAGCAGATCCGCGCCGCGGGCGCGCGCATCCGGCTGATTCCCGATGGCGATCTTTCCGCGGGAATCGCAGCCGCCGTTCGCGGAGCGGGTGTCGACGCGGTGATGGGAACCGGCGGCGCTCCCGAAGGCGTGATTACCGCGGCGGCGCTGCGCTGCCTGTCCGGCGAAATGGTCGCGCGGCTGGTCGTCAACACCAAGGAACTGGAAGAACGCGTCGAGAAAATGGGAATCAAGGATCCCAAGCGGATTTACACGGCGCACGATCTCGCGCCGGGCAAGCAGATCATCTTCGCGGCCTGCGGCGTTACCGAAGGCGCGCTGCTGCATGGCGTGCGATTCTTCGGCGAAGGCTGCCGCACCCATTCGCTGTTGATGATGTACGGCCAGAAGAAAGTACGCTTCGTCGACACCGTGCACATGTTCCGCGAGCCCGGGCGGCGTGGCGTTCGCTTGTATTAAGACGAAGGAGTCAGAAGTAGGAGTCAGCAGTCAGAATGATGAAGTGGCTTTGTCTAACGCTCTCGATCGCCTGTGCGTTCGGGCAAACTCCCGCCGCACCTCCGCCGATTGTTTCGCCTGAGGTTCATGCGGATCGTACGGTAACCTTCCGCTTCCGCGATCCCAATGCGAAAGAAGTCCTGCTGGCGCGCGAAGGCGACAAGCGTGCGCCCATGACCCAGGACGACCAGGGCATCTGGACCATCACCACCGCGCCCCTGGAGCCGGATTACTACGGCTATTCGTTCGTGGCCGACGGCGTCTCGCTGATCGATCCCGCGAATCCGGTGATCAAGCCGAATCTGCGCGGCTTATCGAACATCGTCCATGTCCCCGGTCCGTCGACGATTTCGTGGGAATCGAACGACGTACCGCATGGCGAAGTGCACCATCACTTCTACAAATCCGGCATCATCGGCGACGATCGCGATTACTACGTCTACACGCCGCCCGGCTACGATCCCAACAGCAAGCGCAAATACCCGGTGCTGTATCTCTTCCACGGATTCAGTGACGACGCCAGCGCATGGACCGCGGTCGGCCGTGCCAACATCATCCTCGACAACCTGATCGCGCAAGGCAAGGCCAAGCCGATGATCATCGTGATGCCACTGGGCTATGGTGTGCCTGAAGTAGTCAAGCCGGGAAGCAGCGGCCTCTCCGATCCTGAAATGCGCGACCGAAACTACGCGAAGTTCCGCGACGCGCTGTTCATCGAAGTGATTCCGGCAGTGCAAAAGGAGTATCGCGCGCTCGATGGGCATGGTAGCCGCGCGATCGCCGGACTGTCCATGGGCGGCGCCGAGTCGCTATACATCGGGCTGAACGCGATCGATAAGTTCGGCTACATCGGATCGTTCAGCGCGGGCGGATCGGTGGATGCGGAGAAGATGTTTCCGCTGCTCAATCAGAAATCGAACGCGCAGATCAGCCTGCTCTATATCGCTTGCGGCACCGACGATCGCCTGATCGAACCGAATCGCAAGTTCCGCGAGTTCCTCACTTCCCGCAGCGTGAAATACGAGGCGGTCGAAACACCGGGCGCGCATGTGTGGATGGTGTGGCGGCGAAATCTGACCGCGTTCGCATCGCTGCTGTTTCAAGGACCTACCCTATAAGTTCGCTGCATGGCCGCGCTGAACGATCTTCAAAGCCGCCTCTTCCAGCAGATGGACGACAAAGCGCGCGATGTCATCGAAAAACGCTTTGGCGTGCGCATGTCTTCCGAGCAATCTTCCGAGCAATCTTCCGAGCGCTTTCAAGCCGCCTGGGACGTGTATCAAAACGCGACCGTCAAGATTCTGAAATCGCTGGCGAGCGAAGCCCGCATCGAAGATCCTGCTGGATATTCCGCAGTGATCGCGCGCAATAGTTGCCGCGATTTCTGGCGCGTTCACAATCCCGGATGGGCGGATCTCAAAGGCCGCCTTTCCCGTTTCTTTCGCAAACAGCCGGCCTACGCGTTGTGGACCGTCGATGAGCAGCTCGGCTCCATCTGCGGACCGGCAGCATGGAAAAATCGCGCGATTGCAGCGGGTGCAAAGGTAGGCGAGCTGATCGAGAATCCGCGCCGCGTTCGCGCCTCGGCGCTGCCGAAATCCGAAGTTGTCGAACGGCTGGATGCTCCGTCGTGGGCGCGGCTACTCGAGGGGTTCTTCGAATATCTGGAAGGGCCGGTCCGCCTCGACGAACTGGTTTCGATCACGGGAGTTTTCTTCGGCGTGAAAGGCTCGCGCGAAATGGCGTTCGACGAAGTGTCGACGGGAGTCGACGGGCGCGTGTGGGATCCGCCCGCGAAGGAAGCTCGCCCCGATGCCGCGCTGGCGATTCGCGAACAGCTTCGCAAGCTGTGGACGGAGCTTTGCAGTATGCCCAAACGCTGGGTGGTTCCGTTTCTCCTGAATCCGCCGGTGATGAAGGGATCGCAGGGGCAGCGCCCGCGAAATAGACCGGCAGACGTATGCCGCGAGCCCGAAAAGCCTGATCGCGGAGAGATTGCCGTCTTCGCCGCCGCGGGAATCGCCAGCGTCTTGGAAATCGAATCCCTCATCGCGTTCAAGCACGAGCAATACGCCTTGTTATGGAACAAGTTAGACGTGGAAGGGCGGGGCGGACCTGCGCTCGAATCGGTCGGCGATCCACACAATCGATTCGCCGTGATCTGGGACCTTTTGCCGCTGGAAGATGGCGTGATCGCCGCTGTCATGGGGCTCGATTCGGGCCAAAAGGTCATTAATTTGAGGATGGTAGCGAAAAATCACCTGGCAAAGGTGTTGGCGGACTAATATGGCCGTCACTCGGACGCCGGGTGGATGTGGAGAAGAGCACACGTGACGCCGGACGATTTCAAATTCGATGCCGAGGGGATGCTGAAAGGCATCACACAAGCACGGTCCGAGCACCTCACCTACGAGCAAATGGACGCTTGGGTTGAGGATGAAATGGATCAAACGGCTCGCGAGTGGGTAGTCGCGCACATCGGTCTGTGCGACTTCTGCGCGAAGCAGCTTTCGTCCTATGAATCGTATGCGCCCGCGATGAGCGCGCCCATTGCAGCGCCCGCGAAGTTGATTCCATTTCGCCAGCGTCTGCGAGCGGCCTTCGGTTGGCCGCAGTTCGCGATGGCCGCGCTGGCGGTGGTTGTTGCGATTCTTGCTCCCATCGCAATTCGGAATTCGCGGTCGAGCGGAATCGGAGTACAATCGCTCGCGACGCTGCCGCCGTCTTTGAGACAAGGCGCGGAAGATGTGGTGAACTCGAATGTTCCGTTACGGCCGGCTGTTCTGTCGGATCTGACGCCTAACGTCGATCCGAAGATCGATTACCCGGCGTCGGAAGTAGTTGAGGAGACGCGGCCTACACTTCATTGGGAGCCGTTCGCGGCATCGTACGTAGTTTCGGTTTCTGACGGTGCCGGACACGTAACCGCGCAGGCATCCGACGTGTCGGCTGCACAATGGGCCGTTCCGATCGAGTTACAACGCGGCGTGAGATACGAATGGGATATCAGCACCACGGCTTTGCCAGGCGAGATTCACCGCGTCTGGTTCCGAGTGCTCGGCGCTTCGGAGGAACAGACGCTTGCAGAATTGCGGGCGTCTGGCGCCGGGCCACTCGCTTTAGGAGCGGTCGAGCAGGAGTTCGGATTGTTGACGGCGGCGCAGCAGGAATTCGAAACGTTGTCGAAGGAATTCCCGCGATCGCAGGATGCCGCTAAGTTGTTGGACCATATCCACTCTCTGCGCGGAAATTGACGTGGCGCGGTCCAGGTGGGGCGGGCACTCGTGCCTGCGCGATCGCTTTAGCGATCTCATGAGCGGCCTGAAGGCGGCTCGCCGCCATGAGTGGCGGCCCCACATGGCCCGCGCCACATCATCCCCGCAATCTTCCAAACAGGGCGACCAATTCAGCAACTCCAAGCTGCTCCGCGCGCAACTTCCCCTCCGGCAGCGCATCGACAATTTCCTTTGCATAAATCGTTGCAAGATTGTTGCGCAATGTCTTGCGTTTTTGACGAAAGCACGCAGACGCGAATTTCAGGAATCCGGGCACGTCCGCCAAGCCGAAATCCCTAGCCGAATCAAGCGGTTCCAGCCTGATCACAGCGCTATCTACCTTAGGCGGCGGACGAAACGCCTCGCGCGGGACCGCGAACAGAATCTCGGGCCGCGACATCACCTGTGTCTGAACGCTCAGGTATCCGAAGTCGCGAGTACCCGGCTGCGCGGCAATCCGCTCGGCAACTTCGGCTTGTACCAGAAATACAGCCCGGGTCCACGCCTGCCGCGCCTCGAACACTTTTTGCAGAATCGGCGAAGTGATGTAGTACGGCAGATTACCGGCGATCACGGCCGGGCCCCAGGCAGACAGATCGGCCTGCAGCACGTCGCCCTCGATCAACGTAAGGCGGCCCTGATCGATCGGCTCACGAAATTTTTGATTCAGGTAGTGGACGAA
Source organism: Terriglobia bacterium (assembly GCA_963732025.1). Taxonomy (GTDB): domain Bacteria; phylum Acidobacteriota; class Terriglobia; order Bryobacterales; family Bryobacteraceae; genus Palsa-187. The sequence goes on along the minus strand of CAVSXU010000008.1, from coordinate 1,502,906 downwards.
GAACGCGTCCAGTTCGATCGCCACTACTTTATCGGCCCGCTCCAGCAGCGACTCCGTCAGCGCGCCTTTACCCGGTCCGATTTCGATGACCAGCGGGCTTCGCTCCCCGCAGGCGGCGGCGATGCGATCGAGAATCGACTTGCGAGCGAGTAAGTGCTGGCCTAGGCGCCGGCCCACTTAGACTCTCTCATGCACTCTTGACGAGTCTGTGTGAAAACAGGGACAGGCCGCCCTGTCCACGCCAATATCTTGTTCATTCGTGGCCTCGGTCACCAGGGGACAGGGTAGCCTGTCCCTGCTTTCACGCGGGGCGTCATCCCTTGACGTCGATGTGGCTGTGGATCGCCGAAAGCGACAGCCGCATCCTGCCCGAAACAGGCGTGCCCAGGGTGGTTGCAGGATTGAACTCGGTCAGCAGCAGCACGGCGCCGATCCGGCGGCGCAGCGATTCATCCTTGGTCGCATTGCCGCTGACGATCAGATAATCCACCATGCGACCCTGGCCGTCGACGGTTACATCGACAATCACGTCGTCAGTATTATAGGCAGCCATGGGAGCACTCTTGCGAACGCTGGCTTCCGTCGTGAGCACTGTCGGGACATCGAAGCCGCTGGATGCGCGCGCCGGATAGCCTGGTCCAAGCCACATGCTGAACAATAGAATGGTCGAGAAGACTCCACCGGCAAAAGGCAAGGCGAGCGGGCGCATCAGATTTTTCGAAAACAGCCGCACCCGGTCCAGATACGCGATGCCGGTGCCCGCGGCCCGGCGCTGTTCGCGCGAGGCCAGCACTCGCAATCGGCTGCTCAAATCGGCGGGAACATCTCGCCGAGGCAGCCCGCGCATCATCTGCGAAAGAGCTTCGTCGTTCGGTAATCGTTTTTCAAAGTCGCGATTCATACCGCCACATCACTCCAGTTAAACACCGCTCGAAACCCAAGCACGTCAGGGTACAGGGGCTTCATTCCGCCAACTGCGGAGACCACGCCATCGCGGAGCCCGCCTCCAACCGGCCCGCGAGTTGTTTTCGGAGCGCATCCCGGCCTCTGAGAATGCGCGATTTCACCGTCCCGAGCGAGATCTCGAGAATCTCGGCGATTTCTTCGTAACTCAATCCTTCGATTTCGCGAAGTATTAACGCCGCCTTAAACTTTGGATTCACTTCCGCCAGCGCCGCCTCGATCAGGACCTCGGTTTCGCGATCCAGCGCCGAATCGAACGGCGACCTGCCCGGATCGGCCAGCCAATCGGAATAACCGTGCGTTTCGTCGACACCAGGGTCGATAGCCACTTCCTGGCGCCGATGCCGGCTGAACCAGCGGCGATGGTTGCGCGCTTCGTTTACAGCGATGCGATAAATCCAGGTCTTCAGCGAACTCTCGCCCCGGAACGAGCCGATGTTGCGGAAAATCTTCAGGAACACTTCCTGCACGACGTCAGGCGCGTCAGCGGAATCGTCCATCAGGCGGCTGATCATGTTGTAGACCGGCTGCTCAAACCGCTCAATCAAAGCCTCATAAGCGGATTCCGAGCCGGCGCGCAGCTCACAAATCAACGCAGCGTCGTCGACGCGCACCACTACAGCAGACACCATCTCTGGCGCGCACGCTTCGAACTGGAATCCTACGGTGGTGTCGGCCACAAACCGCCCCGCTTACAGTCTACGTCCAATTCTACCGCTTCGGTCTGCAATAAGGGACACCGGTTGGGTGGGATTAGTTCCCGTCGGTAGTGTCTCCGAAATTCGTGGAATAAAAAAGGGGACAGACCACTCTGTCCACGGCCGCGCCCGTACGGGGGAAGAGCAACCTACCTGCGGGGACGAGCAGTCTGTCCCCTTTCTTATTCCACGAATTTCGGAGACAGGACACTAGAATAGTGATATGAACTATTACGGAGCCAAGGACATGGCGGCGAGTTTTCGAACCGTCCGCAAGAATACGATCATCATCGCCGAGGAAATCGGCGAGGAGCATTATGGCTTTCGGCCCACTCCAGACACGAGGTCAGTGGGGCAAACATTGATGCACATCGGATTGATGCCGCGCCTGCAGGAGCGGATCCACGCGATTGAGAAGCGGACGGCGCTCGCCGGTTTCGATTTTCCCGCGTTTATCACCAGCCTGATGGCGGAAGAGCAGAAGGTGCTGCCGAAGGCGAAGGTGATCGAGTTCCTGCGCACCGAAGGCGATCGATTTACCGGCTGGCTGGAGGGCGTGAGCGATGATTTTCTGGCCGAGAGAGTCTCGATGCCGCCGGGAATGGAGCCTTCGAGTAGGACTCGGTTCGAGATGCTGAGTGGGCCCAAGGAACACGAGATGCATCATCGCGGACAGTTGATGTTGATGGAACGGCTGCTGGGGCAGGTGCCGCATTTGACGCGCGAGATGCAGGCTCGGTTCGCGTCATTCGCGAATACGGCGAGTCAGAAGCCGGCGTAAGGAATGTGGCGCACGCTTCAGCGTGCAGCGGCGAACTTCAGTTCGCCGTGGCCGGATAAAGACTGCCGACTGAAGCCGACAGCAGCACGCTGAAGCGTGCGCCACGACACTAATGGTCTACACGACACTACGGTCTAAACGTTGCGCTTTGAATGTCGGTTTCCCACACCGTCACTTCGCGGATTCGAACGGGAACCGGCGTGCTGGCGAGACCGGTCGTCATCTGCTCGTGAAAATATTCCGCGATATTCTCTGCGGACGGATTCTTCACGTCAAAGGGCGCGATCTCATTCAGAAACTGATGATCCAGCCGCTCAATCACGCCGCGCATCAGACCCTTTACGTCGATGAAATCCACCAGCATGCCGGTGTCGTCAAGCCGCGCGCCTTCAATCTTCACCTGCACGCGAAAATTATGGCCGTGCACGTTTTCGCACTTGCCTTTGTAATTGCGCAGCGCGTGTCCCGCCGCGAAAGTCTGTTCCACCGATATCTCAAACATGTGATTTAAAGAATCTTCCCACGTCGTCTCGATTGGTCGTGAAGCCGTAGTCCGGCAGGCTGTCGAAAAAAATCTGCCCGTAGCGAGTCTTCGTGATCCGATTGTCCAGCAGCGCCAGCACTCCGCGATCCGTCCGGCTGCGAATCAGCCGCCCGAATCCCTGCTTCAGCGCGATCGCCGCCTGCGGCACCTGATACTCATTGAACGCGTCGCCGCCATCGTCCTTGATCGCCGAGATGCGCGCCTGCACCACCGGATCGCTCGGCACCGCGAACGGCAGCTTGTCGATGATCACCATGCTCAACTGGTCGCCCGGCACGTCGACGCCTTGCCAGAATGACGATGTCGCGAACAGCACGGCATTCGGCGTCGAGCGAAATTCTTCCAGCAGCGCGCTGCGCGGCCCCGTCCCCTGCATCAACGTCTGATACGGAACATCCAGCGAAACACGATCGTAAATCAGCCGCATCTGCTGATAGCTGGTGAACAGAACAAACGCGCGTCCCCGGCTGTGCGTCAGCAGTTCGACGATCTCATCCGCGGCGGCGGCCGTGAACGCCGCGTTGCGCGGATCGGGAAGATTCTGCGGCACGTAGAACAGCGCCTGCTTCGAGTAATCGAAATGACTCGGCACCACCGCGGCACGCGCATTGCGCAGCCCGAGGCGTTCCTTGACGAAATGGAAACCGCCCGACACCGCAAGCGTCGCCGACGTCAGCACGACCGAGTCGATGCGGTCGAAAAGTTTCTCGTCCAGCAATTGCGATACGTCGATCGGCGTGGCTTGCAGATACGTGCCGCGGCCTCGCCGTTCGATCCAATAGACGTACGCGCGATTCGACGTCTCCATCCAGAATTGCAGCCTGCGTGCGATTTCGCGCGCGCGATTGACCAGCGGAATCGCTTCCTCCGGCGCGGCCTTCAACAGTTCCAGACGCAGCGCGATCAATTCGAGGCCGGCCAGCACATCGCGATACACGTCTTCATGCTTAATGAGGAAAGCTTCGTGCGAACGGAATCCGCTACGCCCATCCGGGGCCTCGAACAGCGCCAGAAACTGTGCCGCTCGATCACCGGTTGTCATCAGCACGCGGTCCAACTCAGTCGAGCCGAAATCTTTTCGTGCGGCGACCGCCGTAACGTCGCGAATCAATTCCTCGAATTGGTAATTGGATATCGACACGCCGAAGTACTGGCCCGCGACATCTTCCACCTCATGCGCTTCGTCGAAAATGACCGAGTTGTAATCGGGAATAATTCCCGCGTTTTCGCCGCCGTCCTTCACCGCGAGATCGGCGAACAGCAGGTGATGATTGACGATGATGATGTCGCTTTCCTGCGCCTTGATATGCATCTTCGTGATGAAACAGCGCTCGAATTGCGGACACTTCTGGCCTGTGCACATCTCGCTGCGGGCATCGATCTTGGCCCAGGCGCCGCTCGATTCGGGCAGCGTCTTGATCTCGGCGCGATCGCCGGTTTCGGTGGTCTTTTCCCAATCGCGAATGATCTGGAAATCGGCGACCTCCTCCAGCCCATCGAGCACCGGTTCGTTTTCCGCGTCGTAAATTTTCTGGCGGCAGGCGTAGTTCGAGCGGCCCTTCATGTAGCAGGCTCGCAGCGGCCCCAGATGCTTTTCAAGAAACGGGATGTCCTTGAAGTAGAGCTGCTCCTGAAGATTTTTCGTGCCCGTCGAAATCACCACACGGCGTCCGGATAGAATCGCGGGAACCAGATACGCGAGCGTTTTCCCGGTGCCGGTGCCCGCCTCGACGATCAGATGCTTGCGATCGGCCAGCGCCGATTCGACGGCTTGCGCCATTTCGATCTGGCCAGGGCGATGTTCGTAATTCGGATGCCACTCCGACAGCAGACCGCGCTTGCCGAAGAACTGGCGAACGTCCAATTCTTTCGGCGGTGCTTTGGTGGGTGACGCCACTTGAGAATTCAATTTTACCGTGGCGCACGCTTCAGCGTGCCGCGGCGAACTTCAGTTCGACGAAAGCATCATCGGCTGAAGCCGACGACGGCACGCTGAAGCGTGCGCCACATCCATCAAATCTTGCCCTTCTTCCAAGTTCCCCGGCGAAACAAAATCATCGCGACCACCGCATAAATCGACGCCGAGATCGCGATCGCCATGAACACCCCCGTCGGCCCCAGCTTCAGCTTGAACGCCAGGAACCACGCCAGCGGAATCTGCAGGATCCAATTCGTACAGATGCTGATCATCGTCGGCGTGTACGTGTCGCCCGCGCCGTTAAACGCTTGCGCCATCACCATTCCCCAGGCGTAGAAAATGTAGCCGTAGCTGACTGTGCGCAGCGCATTCACCGCGAACGGAATCACCTCCGCATCGGTCGTGAAGATCGACACCAGCGGACCAGCGAACGTGACGAACACCGCTGCGACCAGTCCCAGGAACACCATGTTGTAGAGACCCGCCGTCTTCACCGATTGCTCCGCACGATCGGGCCGCTTCGCGCCGAGATTCTGCCCGACCAGTGTTGCCGCCGCGTTCGCCATTCCCCAACTCGGCAAAATCGCGAAGATGAAGATCCGCATCGCGACCGTGTAGCCCGCCGTCGCCGCGCTGCCGAACGTCGACACCATGCGCACCATACCGATCCAGCTCGCCATGCCGACGAAATATTGGAAGATTCCGCCAATCGACAACCGGATCAGCTTGATCATCGACTGTGGACTGAAATGGAAATGGCGCGCGCGAACCACCACGCGGCTGGTCCCGCGCGTCAGCATCCATAGCTGAATCGCGACACCGACGGATCGGCCCACCGTCGTCCCGATGCCCGACCCCAGCACGCCCAATTTCGGAAACGGCCCGATGCCAAAAATCAGCAGCGGGTTCAGCACGATGTTGATCAGGTTGGCGATCCAGAGGACGCGCATCGCCAGCGCCGCATCGCCCGCGCCGCGAAACACGGCGTTGATGATGAACAGCAGCATCACGGCGCCGCTACCGCCGTAGATCACGCGCGTGTAGCCCGCGCCGGTCGCGACGATCGAGCTCGATCCGCCCATCAACCGCAGAATATCGGGAGCGAACCACGCTCCCGCCACCCCGCACACCACCGCGAGCATGACGCCGAGCAGGATCGATTGCGCAGCCGATTGCGATGCGCCCTCGGGATTCTTTTCGCCGATACGCCGCGCGACCGTGGCGCCGGTGGCGACGCTTAATCCCATCGCGACGGCGAATAGCAGCGTCAGCACGGCTTCAGTCAGTCCGATCGTCGCCACGGCATCGGCTCCGACGCGCGCGACCCAAAACATGTCGACGACGGCGAACAGCGATTCCATGCACATTTCGAGCACCATCGGAATCGCCAACAAGGTGATCGCGCGGCCGATGCGTTCCTGCGTGAAATCACGATGCGAATCGCCTTTGATGGCGTCGCGAATGGATGCGAAAAATCCTTGGTCTTGGGAAATAGCTTGGGGTACAACTTGGGGCATATAGAAATCCTCCAGAGTCTACAGAACTAACTTTTTAGAAAAGGAGAGGAACGCGCCGTGCGCGACTTATGCGCGGAGGCGCATCGTCGGGAGCAGCACGCTAATGCGTGCGGCCCGTACGGCCACGAAATCTGAAGGAATGAACATCGAACTGCTCGATTCAGACTGCAGGATAGCGCAGGCGCGGTTTGCGCGTCAAATCGGATATCTCAATTGGCACCATGTCTAATTTAACAATACATTTCTGCTTCCGTCTTTTACACACCCTTGACAGATAGTTAGACACAATGTAAATTTGATTGATGGCAATCGTTTATAAGAATCCGCACGAACAATCGCACAACGCGGCTAACGCCGAATTGGAGTCGCTGCGAGCGGAAGGTCACGACTTGGGCGAGCGCTTGAAATGGATTCAACAACGAACAAGTCACCTCGAGGCCTATATTGCCGCGATTCAGCCTTTGATCGATGATGACCCTGGAAAGGGAATAGTCGATGCAGGGTTAACTTCTGTGTGCAGGGACCTCCTTGTCCGGATCAATCGATGGATTGGGGCCGGAGAAGTACGAGTGCTTCTCGCCAATCTTGGGGTTCATCTTGAAGGCTACACGAACCCGATGGCGGTCCTTCACGCGACGCTTCGGCGGGTCGGCGATGTTCGTCAGGATGAGTCGGGAACATATTATGGCAAGCCTGGATTGAAGACGCCCGTGGGAACCGGGTACCCTCCAAGGTTGAGGCCATGATGCTGAACGCACTGAAGAACAAGTTGCAGAAATGAAGCAGCCAGGTTCCAAGTGGCCGTCAGCCAAAGCACCGCGAGTACTTGCAGCACTGTTGCGAAAGGGATGGCAGATAAAACGTCATGGCGCAGGATCGCATCGGCTCCTGGCGAAACCTGGCTGGCCCGACTACACCTTCGCCTATCACGACCGAGTGGAACTTGGACCAGGTGCACTCAAATTGCTGGGGAAGAAAACGGGCCTACGGCCTGAAGATCTCTAACGCTATGCAGCAAACGAAACGGTTACTTCGCCGGGTACCGCTTCACCGTGCTCCAGACGATCCGCAATCACGCGCAACGCGAGAGCCTCGGCGTAAGCTAGCGCCTGTTTGCGCGTACGACCATAGACCGTAACGCCGGGCAGCGCCGCAATATCGGCAATCCATCGCCCGTCATCTTCACGAGAGAATTCGACCTTGAGAATGTAGGCTTCAGCCGCGCGTTTCATCGCTTCAAACTGAGTTTAACAGAGTCCGCCGAACTTCTATATAATTTGACCACCATGTCTACTTCAGCAACACCGCAACCGACGCTCACCAATGCGATCCTCGCGGCGATGGCCGCCACCAACGCCGTCTTCGACACGGAGCTTGTCAACACGGGAAACTTCGATCTGCTAGATCGAGTCTACACGGCGGATGCTCGCATTCTGCCGCCCGGCGCGCCCATGATCGCCGGTCGCGACAACATCAAGGAATTCTGGAAACAGGCGATCGCGGCGCTAGGCGTGAAAAGCGCGAAGCTCGCCACTGTCGATGCGGAAATGACCGGCGATAGCGTGGTGGAAATCGGCAAGGCGGATCTTGTGGTCGCCGACGGTTCCACCGTGACGCTGAAGTACGTCGTGCATTGGAAGCAGGAGGACGGCTTCTGGAAGTGGCACGTGGATATCTGGAATCCGAATCAGTAGCGCTCGGGTTAGTTATAAGGTGCGATGGTGTGGGGCCGCTAGTCTTAGCGGCGAGCCGCCGTTTTCGGCGGCTTTGCTAAGCCCGCTATAATAGCGGGCTCGCCGGCAGGACTGCCGACCCCACACGGCTTCAAATCGCCGGGACACCCCGCTAATTATTCCCGCCCCCAGTCGTCGCCGGCGCCGGAGCCGACAACGGCGCGAGTCCAGCCGCAACCAACGTCCGATTGAACCCAACCACATCGCGATCCATCAGCGTCGTGTACTCCAGCCTTCGCCGCCGCCAGATCCTTTTCAATCGTGCCGAGCAGTTCCCGCGCAGTATCGGTCGGCCCATAATCCGCGCCGCCCGCGACATCGCCAGCGCCCGTACCCACTTCGCCATTCAGCCAGATCAAATTGAAATACATGTTGTAGGCCGCGATGAAATACTTGTCGTCGCTGGTGGTCAACGCCTTCGTCACCAGCTTATATTCGACGCTCTGCATCTTCTGATCCATCGCCGCAGCCGACTTGAGCAGCTCTGCCTTGCTCGCATCGTTCGCGAATCTTCTTGCCCATATCCTCCATCTGCTTGCGCATCGATTCGATCAGGTTGACCATCGCGGAAACGCTGTTGATATCGTCACGAATGCGAAGCTGCAGCGACAGCCCCGCTTCCAGTTCCGCGTTCGTCGCATGCGTACTCGGATCGCGTACGATTTCAAACGCCTGCGAGTAAGTCTCGCCATCCACCGTCAGCCGCACCGTATATTTTCCCGGCGCCGCCACCGGGCCAACCTGCGCCTGCGCCGCGCCCCAATGCGTGATCGGACGTGTGTCCTGTCCGCGAAACCTGCGGCTCTTCCCAGATGTGCGGATTCTCGGCAGGCGTGGTGCGCAGCGCGATCAGCCTCGGCGCATCGTAATGCATGTCCCACTGCACGCGATTCAATCCATCGCGGCCGGTGGCGCGCAATTCGCGAACCACTTTGCCGTTCGCATCGAGAATCGCCGCCTGCACCGGGCCCTTGGGCGGCGTTCTTGAGCTGATAGTTGATGAACCCGCGGCCGCCGCCAAGGATACGGACCGTCGGTCGCGGAACGAATAGCGACACGGACGTATCGGCGCCGACGCCCTTCGCCATTTGCTCCAGCGGCGTGATGTCGTCGAGAATGTAAATCCCGCGGCCGTAGGTCGAAACCACCAGATCGTGAACCTTGCTTCTGCACCACCGCCCACGAAACCGGCGACGTGCGGCAACCCAGTTTGCAGGTTGGTCCACTTGCCGCCGTCGTCCAGCGAATAATACAATCGCGTTGCCGGTCCCCGCGAACAGCAGTCCCTTGCAATTCGGATCTTCAGCGATGACGCGCACGTACGACAACTGATGCTTCGGCAATCCGCCGGTGATCTTCGTCCAGGTCACGCCGAAATCGGTGGTCTTGATAGATGAACGGATCGCGATTGTCCATCAAGTGCGCAGTCGACCGACACATACGCCGTGCCCGCGTCGAAAAACGACGGCTGGATGCTGGTGACCGTGCCCCACGCGGGAATGCCCGTGACGTTCTTCGTCAGGTCGTTCCATTTTGCGCCGGCATCTTTCGTGTATCCAGATCTTGCCGTCGTTCGTTCCAGCCCAGATCAGGCCCTTCTGCACGGTCGATGGCGCGATCGCGAAAACCACTTCGCCGTAAAACTGCCCGAGATTATCGCCGACGATTCCGCCCGAAGGAACATTGCGCGTCGGATCCTGCGTCGAAAGATCGGGACTGATCACGCTCCAGCTTTGTCCGGCATTGGTCGTGCGGAAAATCACCTGGCAGCCGAAGTACACGGTGTTGTGATCGAACGGATCGATGGCAAGCGGCGCGGTCCAATGGCAGCGATACTTCGTATCGTTCGGCGGCGAATCGAGCGTGTGCAGCCAGGGGCTCACGGACCGTGCGAGCTTCGTCCGCGCATCCCAGCGCGTCACTTCGTCGCCGTAACAAGTGGCCCACACGATGTTCGGATCGGTGGGATCGGCGTAGGTAAATCCCGATTCGCAGCCGCCCATGCCGCGATCCCAACCCGGCTCGGGCGATCGTCCGAATCCGCCGAATCCGACCTGCGCCGAAGGCCCGCGCATCGTCGTCGAATCCTGCATGTTGGTGTAGAAGTAATACGGAGTCTGATTGTCGACGGAGACGTGATACATCTGCCCGATCGGCAGCGTGACGCGATTGAAGCCGCGCCCGTGCGACGGTCGTGATCATCATCCCGGCATCGTTGGTGATGACGAAACGGTCCGGATTGGTCGGGTCCCACCAGATGTCGTGATTGTCGCCGCCCCATTGCTGCTGCGGACGAAACGTCTCGCCTGCATCCAGCGAAACGTGGAAGCTGAACTGTTCGACACCATCACTTCTTTGTCATTCGCGGGCGAGACCGCGAGATGGATGTAATAGCCCGCGCGGCCGATCAGTGCGCGATCCCAATTGACCACCCGCCAGTTGGTGCCGCCGTCATCCGATCGCCACATCGAGCCTTGGTCCGCCGTCTGAATCAGCGCGTACACGCGATCGGAATTGGTCGGCGCGACCGCGACATCGATCTTGCCGACCGGCGATTTCGGCAGTCCTGGCGCGCGTCATACGGCTCCACGTTGACCCGCCGTCGACGCGACTTGTATACGCCGCTGCCCGGCCCGCCGCTGAATTCGCCATAGGTGTGCATCTCCACCTGCCACGTCCCCGCGAATAGAACGCTTGCGGATTCTTCGCGTCCATCGAAATGCCGGAGCAACCTGTGTTTTCGTTCACGAACAGCACGCGTTCCCAGTGCGCGCCGCCGTCGGTGGTGCGATACACGCCGCGCTCCTGCTGCGGGCCGGTCATGCGGCCCAGCGCGCACGCAAAAACAATATTCGGATTGGTGGGGTGAACGATCAACCGCCCGATGCGGCCGGTTTCGTCGAGCCCCATGTGCGTCCAGGTTCTGCCCGCGTCGATCGACTTGTAGATGCCGTTGCCCATCACGTCGCTATCGCGAATCGCCCACGCTTCGCCGGTCCCGGCCCACACGATGTCTCGGATTCGACGGCGCGACTGCGAGCGCACCGATCGCGGCCACCGGTTTGTCATCGAAGATCGGAGTCCAACCGAAGCCGCCGTCGATCGATTTGAAAATCCCGCCGGACGCCGCACCCGCGTAGTACGTGTTAACGTCGCCGGGGACACCTGCAATGGACGCGATGCGATTCCCTTCTCGCGGTCCCACGAAGCGGAAGCGGAATGCATCGATTGCTTCCTGCGGCTGATTGCGGCGCTGCGCCGTCATCGGAATCGCCAAAACAATGCCCAATAACGCCACGGAGAGCTTAAGTTGCTGCATGTTCACATCATTTTACATCTCACGAAGCTTTAAGCGAGTTCTTGTAGCGTTTTCATGCCCTCGTGAATCTTAAACACAGGAGCAATCCATGGACGCGACGCACGATCTTCGACACAACTGGGGCTGGATCCTCATGTTCGGCTGCATTTCAGTTTTGGCTGGAATGATTGCGATCACCTATTCCGTCATCGCAACACTAGTCACGGTAATCTTTCTGGCCGGCCTGCTGATCTTCAGCGGCCTCATCGAATTGATCTACGTGCTCCGCCATCGCGAGCGCGCACACGTGATTCTGTACTTGCTGGAAGCGCTGCTCGCGATTATCGTGGGTGCGCTGCTGCTGCAAAGCCCGGAGCGCGGCGCAATCGTATTGACGATGCTGCTTGCCGTGTACTTTGTGCTCGCCGGCGCATTTCGAATTGTCGGCGCGATGGCACTGCATCTTCCGCATAGAGGCTGGCTCCTGGCGAGCGGAATCATCAACCTGGCGCTGGGAATTATCGTGTGGGGAGGCTGGCCAGTGAGCGGACTCTGGGTGCTCGGGATGCTGATCGGAATCAATATGATCTTCAGTGGCTGGGCGCGCATCATGCTCGCACTGGCGTTGAAGTCGCACCGATTCGAGCCGCTGACCATCTGACGAATCGCAGCCAACCGCTGACGATCTGTAACGTTCTTGTTGGAGAAGGGTATACCTGGTATGGCTCATCTCTGGCAGGACGTTCGATTTGCGCTGCGCACTCTTAAGAAATCGCCTGTGTTTGTCGCAGTTGCCGTGCTTTCGCTGGCGCTCGGCATCGGCGCGAACACCGCGATTTTCAGCCTGGTCGATCAAATCCTGCTGCGCTTGCTGCCCGTCAAGGATCCCGAGCAACTTGTTTTGTTGTGGGGCCGAGGCCAGCACTATGGCAGCAACAACGGTCCGAACAAGCTTTCCTATCCGATGTATCAGGATTTCCGCGCACACAACGAAGTGTTCAGCGGAATGTTCGCGCGCAACAACATGGCGATGAGTGTTTCCTCGGATGGAAAAACCGAGCGCGTCGATGGCGAAATCGTTTCCGGCACTTATTTTCCGGTACTTGGCGTAGGCGCCGCGATCGGCCGCGTGTTCGATGAGAATGACGACAAAGTGATCGGCGGCGCTCCATATGCGGTTCTGAGCTATCGATATTGGATCAGCCGCTTCGCGGGCAGCCCGAGCGTGATCGGCAAGAAGCTGATTCTCAACGGCTATCCGATTACGGTTGTGGGCGTCAGCCAAGCCGGATTCGATGGAACCGATCCGACGTCCTCGCCGCAGATTCGCGTTCCGCTCATCATGAAGGCGGAACTGGATCAGCTTAATTTCTACAGCCTTAACAACCGCCGTGGCAGATGGGTCAACGCTTTCGGAAGATTGAAACCAGGCGTATCGATGGAACAAGCGAAGGCGTCGCTCCAACCTTTCTTCCATCAAATGCTCAACATGGAGGTGCAGGAACAGGCGTTTTTCGCGCACGGCGCCGGAGGTCAAGCAGGCGTTTTTGCGAATGTGGATGGACCTGATTCCCGCCTCGAAAGGGCGCTCGAATCTGCGGCGGCAGTTCTCCAGTTCGTTGCTGGTGCTGACAGCAATCGTTGGATTGGTGTTGCTGATTGCTTGCGCAAATGTTGCAAATTTGCTGATCGCGCGCGCGACCGCCCGGCAGAAGGAAATTGCGGTCCGGCTGGCGTTGGGAGCGAGCCGCGGACGCATCATTTCGCAATTATTGGTGGAGAGTTTTGTGCTCGCGTTTTCGGGCGGCGTTGCGGGGCTTGTGCTCGCGATCTGGATGGATCGGGCGCTGGTGGCATTCATGCCGACGGGAAGCAGTCCATTGCCGCTTTCAACTTCACCCGATTGGCGGATTTTGGTGTTCACTCTGGGCGTATCGATGCTGACGGGATTGATTTTCGGATTGATTCCCGCGCTTCAATCGACGCGCCCGCAGCTCGCTGGAACGCTGAAGGACCAAGTGGGATCGATCGCGGGCGGAACGTCGGTGAAGCTTCGCAAGGCGCTGGTGGCGGCGCAGGTGACGCTGTCTTTGCTGTTGCTGATCGGCGCGGGTTTGTTCATCCGCAGTTTGAGGAACCTGAAAGATCTCGATCCGGGATTCCGGACATCGAATCTGATTACGTTCGCGGTGGATCCCACGCTGAACGGATATAAACCGGATCGTACGCGCGACTTCTATCGGCAGTTGCGCGATGGGCTTGACGCGATTCCGGGCGTGGGGTCATCGACTCTGGCGGTGGTGCCGGTTCTGGCGGATAACGAGTGGGACAACAGCATGACCGTGGAAGGCTACGCAGCCGCCCCGACCAAGATGCCGGATCCGCACATGAACTACATCTCGCCGAATTATTTCAAGACGATGGAAGCGCCTCTGCTGCTGGGCCGCGACTTCCGGGTTTCCGACGATAAGGGCGCGCCGAAAGTCTGCATCGTGAACGAGACGTTCGCCAAGAAATATTTTGCGGGTGGCAGCGCCGTCGGGCGGCACGTGGGTCAGGGCAGCGATCCGGGCACGAAACTGGATATCGAGATCATCGGCGTCGCGAAGGATACGAAGTACGAGAACATGCGCGAGGAGATTCCTGAGGAAATCTACATGCCCTATCAGCAGATGAGTTTCGTGCTGGGTATGGCGGTGTATGTGCGCACGGCGCGCGATCCGGAACAGACGTTTTCGGCGGTGCGGCGGACGGTTAACGGATTGGATGCGAACCTTCCGGTGTTCGAGATGAAGACGCTGGAAAAACAGATGGATGAGTCGCTGATCACGGAACGGCTGGTGGCGAGCCTGTCGAGTGCGTTCGGATTCCTGGCGACGATTCTCGCGTCAGTGGGATTGTATGGCGTGATGGCGTACATGGTGGCGCAGCGGACTCGCGAGATCGGTGTGCGCATGGCGCTGGGCGCGGGACAAAACGACGTGGTCTGGCTGGTGATGCGGGAAGTGCTGGTGCTGGCTGGAATCGGGATTGCTGTTGGTTTGCCGGCGGCATGGGCGCTCTCGCGATTTGTGAAAACGCAGCTCTATGGAATCGCGCCGAAGGATCGGTTTGACGATCGCGCTGGCGACCGTCGGGATTGCGGCGGTGGCGCTGTTATCGGGATACATGCCGGCGTTGCGTGCGACTCGTATTGATCCGATGCGGGCGCTGCGTTGGGAGTGATGTACGAGCCGAAGCACCGTTTGAGGGAGCGGTCAACGTCGGAAACTCGGCAGGCGAAAACGCCTGCCCCACGAAGACAAGCGCTCCATCCTGTCGCGCCTCTTTGAGACCGGAATCTTGTTGAGGCCGTTTTTTGGGATACGGCGTTCTTGGTGCAGCGACGTTACGTTGAGAATTTGGACGGGCTGTCTGGAAAGACCAGGCCCGCGATTAAAGCTTGTAGTTGCGACGCAACGAACGGCTTGGCTAGAAAATGCCACCCCTCGTTGAACACCAGCATTCCACCTGGGAAGCCAGACATGAGCAGCACCTTGAGTTCAGGTCGTTGAACGGTCATTTTAGTCGCCAATTCCACGCCCGTCATCTCAGGCATCTGAAAGTCCGATAGGAGCAGGTGGATGTCGCCCTTGAAGTGGATCGATTGATTTAGGGCGTCCGCACCCGCGGTCGCAGTGACGATATCGTAGTGAGTATTTTTGGCTAAGATTGCACGAACGACCTCGAGAATGACGGGGTCATCGTCAACCACAAAAATGGTCTTTTGATCCGCATAACGTCCAGGCGGCTGGTCCATCGTTGACCTCTCTCTGGTCCGGGCAGAGAGGAGGCGGGCCGGATTAGTCCGTAGACCGCGCTCAATGGAGAAGAACCAGTTTATTGCACCACCTGCGGTTACGAGCGAGACCGCTGGAATGATTTCTGGGGTTATTGCACGCTGGCCGCGAGGATGCCCGCCTCTCACGCTTGGCGTCTGCTCCCCGCTACTCGCATCGATCCGATTGCCAGAATCGCGGTTCGTCGCCGGCGTTCCATTTCTCGTGCAGCGCGCTTCGATCCTGTCGCGCGTCTTGAGCCGGAATCTTGCTGAGGCCGACTTTTTGGTGGAGGTCTGAAACTCTTAGTAACGGTCGCGACCTCGGCGCGTCTGTACCCTATGACCAAAGACATCAGATTTGGCTGGCGGATGCTATGGAGAAATCCCGGCTTCACTTTGATGGCGGCGATCGCGCTGGCCTTGGGGATCGGCGCCAATACCGCGATTTTCAGCGTCGTCGACGCGGTGATGCTGCAACGCATGCCGTTCGAGAATCCCGACCGGTTGGTGATGGTGTGGGAATCGAGTCCGCGCACCGGCAAACCGAACGTCGTAAACGGCAACAATTATGAGGCTTGGCGGGAGCGGAATCATTCTTTCGAGCGAATGGCCGCGTTCATCGGTGGCGCGGCAAGCCTCAGCGGCGACGGCGAACCGGAAGTGGTTCAGGAAGCTTACGCGACGGTCGACTATTTTCCGATGCTCGGCGTGAAGCCTCTGATCGGGAGATGGTTTGAGCCGGGAGAAGACGTGGTGGATCATGCCGACTTCGCGATTCTGAGTGAAGGCTTGTGGCGGCGGCGTTACGGGGCGGACCCGAATGTTCTGGGTAGGATCATCCGGGTGGACAATTCGCCACACAGGGTTATCGGCGTGATGCCCGCGAGCTTTCGTTTCCCGCAACTGCAACCGCAGCTATGGGAGCCGCGAGTGATCGGTCCGAATTCGCCGGGACGATCGTTAAGCGTGTTGGCGAGTTTGCGGCCCGGCGTCAGCATCGCGCAGGCGCAGGCGGAAATGAACGCGATCTCCGCGCAGCTTCAGCGCGAGCGGCCGGAGTTCATGCGAAGTGGGGGGCTGTAGTCGTCGGGCTGCGCGAACAGGCGATCGGCAACGTGCGAACGCCACTGTTGGTATTACTGGGCGCGGTGGGACTGGTGCTGCTGATTGCATGCGCGAATGTTGCGAATCTGATGCTGATGCGCGCCGCGGGACGGGGGCGGGAAATCGCGGTGCGGGCGGCGTTGGGCGCGGGCGCAATGCGGATCGCACGGCAGTTACTGGTGGAAAGCGTGATGCTTTCGGCGATCGGCGGCGCGCTGGGATTGCTGATCGGCCTGTGGTCGATGAGGATGCTGGCGGCTGCGCTTCCGGACACGATCGCATACGCGAATTTGAAATCGATTCAAATCGACTCGACGGTGTTTTTGTTCACGCTCGCCGTGTCCCTCGGGACCGGGATTCTGTTTGGCTTGGCGCCCGCGATCAAGGCTGCTCGTACCGACGTGCAGAGCTCGCTCAGAGATGGAGGGCGCGGGCTGTCCAGCGGACGGAGTTTCGCGCGAAGCGCGTTGGTGGTGGCGGAGGTCGCGCTGTCAATGGTGTTGCTGATCTCGGCCGGGTTGATGATCAGGAGTTTCTCGAAGCTGGCGAATGTCGATCCGGGGTTCGACGCGCCGCACGTGTTGTCGATGAGCCTGGCGCCGTGGGGGCGATTTAAAACGTCGGCGCAGATGGTCGAGTTCACACGCCAGGCCCTTGACAAGGTGCGCGCTTTGCCTGGAGTGGAGGCCGCGGGAACCACGCACTTTCTTCCGTTGAGCGGGTTGGGCTCGGCGACTGGGTTCTGGCGGGCCGATCAGCCGGCTCCGGAGGCGGGCACGGCCGCCGTTACGGAGGTGTCCTGCGTCCTGCCGGGATATTTTGCGGCGATGGGAGTTCCGGTGCAGCGCGGTCGCGTGTTTGACGATCGAGATCGCTCGGGTGCGGCCGCCACTGTGGTTTTGAATCAGACCGCGGCTCGGCTGCTTTACCCGAATGAAGATCCGGTGGGCAAGCCGCTCACCGTGCAATGGGATCATCCCGAGAGGCCGTACGAAATTATCGGGGTCGTCGGCGACATTCACCAGCGGAATCTGGACCAGGCCGTCAAGCCGGGCGTGTTTTTGTCGATGGCGCAAGCGCCGACGACGCCGTTGGTGTTCGTCGCGCGCGCGCACGGCGATCCGAAGCAGCTTGCCAATGCGATGCAGGCTCAGATTCACTCGCTGGATCGCGACATGCCGATTAGCGATGTTAAGTCGATGGATGAGGTGGTGTCGGAATCGGTTGCTCCGGCTCGATTCAACACGGTGTTGCTGGGTGGATTTGCGGGGCTGGCGCTGGTGCTGGCCGGGGTCGGGATTTTCGGCGTGATCGCGTATTCGGTGTCGCAGAGAACCAAGGAGATCGGGATTCGTCGGGCCCTTGGAGCGGGCACTGCTGGTGTGCTGCGGCTGGTAATGGTACA
Source organism: Terriglobia bacterium (assembly GCA_963732025.1). Classification (GTDB taxonomy): domain Bacteria; phylum Acidobacteriota; class Terriglobia; order Bryobacterales; family Bryobacteraceae; genus Palsa-187. Next base: position 1,485,125 of record CAVSXU010000008.1, on the reverse strand, counting down.
GGCGATAGCGTTGACGGCTGCCGGTGTGGTTGTTGGGGTTGCTGGGGCGTTCGCGGTGACGCGACTGCTGCAGACGTTGTTATTCGGAGTGACGCCGACGGATGCGGCGACTTTTATCGGCGTGGCGATTTTGCTTAGTGTGGTCGCGCTGGTGGCGAGTTATATTCCGGCGCGACGGGCTACTCGGGTGGATCCGATGGTCGCGCTGCGGTATGAGTAAGATACTCCTCAACTGTCGCGACGGCCCGCTTCCTTTGTCTGCTGTGCTGTGTTCGTTCCTGACGGAGCCAAATGGTCGAGGCCCGTTAAGGGAGGCCAACAAGACGGCAGGCGGAAACGCCTGCCCCACACAAATAGAAATGGGCCGGCTTTCGACCGGCCCTATTCATCGAAACAAACGTCTGATTAGAACGTGAAGCGGCCCTGCAACACCAGCAACCGCGAGCCGGTTGCGGAGGTGATGCGGCCGAACGTGGTGCTATCGATGTTGAGGTTCGCGGCCGTGGGTGGCGCGAAGATCGGCGTGTTGGTGGCGTTCTGAGCCGTTGCGCCGATTTGCGCCGTCACCCGCTCATTGATCTTGATATGCTTGATCACGTTGAGGTTGACGCTCTTCGATCCGGGGCCACGAATGAGACCGTTACTGACGTTGCCGAGCTGTCCCGGAAGCGCGATTGACAAAGATCGGAGCGCCGTTGGCATCGGCGATTGCGCGCAGCCCGGAGAGTGCCCGCAATGTCGAAGAGTTGATGTTGGCAACGGCGGGATCGGTGATCTGCGTGAAGCCGCCGAGGTACACGACGCTCGATCCGGTCCGTTGAGACGCCAACCGTCGGCAAGGCGCCCACGAGATTCGCGCCGAATCCGTACGAGCTCAAGCTAGTGTTGTACGTGTTGGCACCGGTGATTTCGAGAGGCTGCCCCGAATACAGCAGCGCGACCGCGCCAATCTGCCAGCCGCCGATGAAGCGATCCATCAGTCCGCTGGCGTTTCCGAACAGAGGCTTGCCCTTGCCGAACGGCAGTTCATACAGACCGTTCATCTTGAGCACGCTCTGGTAATCGAAACTGAGCGGACGCTTGTCGATACTTTCGTTGCGGAGAGTGCGGAAGCTGTCCTGCAGGGTGCTGCTGTCGCCTTCGCTATCGCCAAGGTTGTGCGACCAAACGTAACTGCCTTGAGCGGTGAAGCCCTTGGAGAATCGCTTGTTCAGCTCGACTTGGAGCGAGTTGTAGGTGGAGTTGCCGTAATTTCCCGACCAGGTACGTGGCGAGATACTGCGGATTCGCGACCACGAAGTTGTTCGCCAAGCCCGCCGCCGGCAGCAAGCCCCCGAGGACTCCCGTGAGCTGGTTGGTGGTGCTGATGAAATTGGCGAAGCCGCCGGGGTTGTTGTTCGCGAAAAAGCTGGTGGTCGCGCTGTTGGTGCGGACGTAGTTGGATCCGCTCCCGGCCGCGGCGACGGCTGCATAGCTGGTGTTGAAGATCTTGTCGATCAGCGGTGAAGAGCCACCCGCCTGAACGATCTTGAACGCGTCCAGTATGCCATTTTCGAAGATATTGACTTCGTTCGTGTTGATGGATCGCGCCAGCTTGCTTCCCTTGCTGCCAACGTAGGCGACGTTGAGTGTGATCCCCTGGGTCAGTGCGCGCGTGATGGTGAAGTTGTAGTTTTGCGCGTACGGCGTGCGAATTCCCTGATCGAAAGCGAACAGGGTTTGCGTGTGCGACGCGCCGCCTACCTGTGGGACCAGCGCGAGCGGCACGCCGGCCGGAGGCACCGGAAGAGTCAGCGCCGAGAGGTTCAGCGGGAATGCGGTGTCGGTCTCGGCGAGGCCGGGCTCCAGCCCCGCGTTGTTGTGGGTCAGGTAGATGGGGAGGCGCTGATAACCGATGCCGTAGCCCATGCGGACGGTCATCTTGTTCTTGCCGCCGCTCAACCATTTCCACATGCCTTCGCCCGGAACAGCGTACGCCAAACCGAGAGCTGGCGCGAAGTTGTTCAGGTCGGTGTTGAAGATCCCTACATCGGGCTTGGTCGTGCCCGGACCGATGAGTTGGACCGCGGTCGGCGAACCGTTCAGAACACCGGGTTGGAATTCGCCGTTGGCGAACGTGGTGCCCGAAATACCGAACAGGGCCGCTCCGCCGCCGACGGGCGCCACCATTTTGCCCTGACCTTCCGTCGGACGCTGGTACAGTTCCCAACGAATGCCGAGATTGAGGGTTAACGATGGAGTTACTTTCCAATCGTCCTTGAAATACCAGCTCCATTCGTTCTGATGCCATTCGCGAAAACGTGTCTCGCCCGGAAGGAAGTAGGGGTTAGGGCCGCCCGGTGAATAGTTGGTCTGGAAAGCGCCAGTGGTTCCGGAAACCGATCCGGTGAGATCGAACAACAGATTGTTGGCCGTGGTGGCGTTGGCTCCGATGCCCGTGATCGGGTTGGCGCCGGTGCTGATATTGGTGACGGGTGCGCTGGTCGGCGCGCCGATCTGCACGCGAGCTGTTTGGTTGTTGGCATCGTAGCCGGAATCCGAAATCCAGCGGGTTACGAATCCGACCTTGAACGAGTGCTTGCCGCGGATGTAGGTGAGATCGTCGCCCCACTGATAAACCGGCGCGATATAGTTGCTCGGCTGGCCAGCGGCCGGACTGGTGGCGCCAGCCAGATTGGTCACGAACTGAATCCCGCCGGCTGTCTGCAAGAGCGTTTTGCGATCCGCGTCGCTGCCGGTGAGGGGACTTTGGCCGACTTCCCAGGGTACTTGGACAATCGTGCGCGGCCGGAAGGCGCCGATGCGAATGTCGTTCAGAAGGGTCGGTTTGAGGATGCTGGTGACCGCGAGGCTGTACTGCGTCGTCTCGGTGGGGTCGGCTTGGCCGGGAACCGCCGGATACGGAGGCGGCGCGGCGACGTTGAAGCTGTGATAGGACTGGTGATTCGCCGTGACGGTGGCGCGGTGCTTTTCGTTAAAGATGTAATCGACGCGGCCTTCGTACAATTCGAAATTGACCGGAACGGGACGGTTCCAGGTGAAGCCCGCGGTGTTCAGTCCATCGCCGGTTCGGAATGTATTGGGCAGAGGCATGAAGGCCAAGGTGCGGCCCATGTCGCCGGTGGGATCGAGAACCAGACGGTTGGGATCGCGGCCCAGCACGCTGACGCTTTGCAATCCTCCCGTGGCGGTGGCCGGTTGGATTGGGTTGCCACTCGCATCGACCGTCGGAACGGCGGCCGAGTTGTTGCCGTTCTGCACGCCCGGGAAGAAGCGGAAGATTCCCTGCCGCGCCTGGGCGGTATACACTGTTGCCGTAGTCGTGGCGTTGTTGCGCTGCTTGTAGGGCTCCCAGATTCCGTTAAAGAACGCCTTGTTTTTCTTGATGGGACCGCCGAGGCGAATTCCGTAGGTGTTCTGCTTCAACTGATCGCGCTTGGCGATCTCATGACCGTTCGCATCCTTGCCGAGTGCGTTGTTGATAAAGTTGTTGGCGTTGAAGGCGCCGTTGCGCACTTCGTAGTAGGCGCTGCCGTGGAAGGCGTTGCCGCCACCGCGCGTAACCATCTGGACCTGGCCGGAGCCGCGACCGTACTCGGCATCGGCGGGTGAAGTGACGACGCGAAATTCTTCCGCGCGATCGACGCTGACGACGTTGCTGTACAGGTAAAACGATCCGCTCAACAAATTGTTCTGAGCGTTGATGCCGTCCATGGTGAAATTGACAGCGCCGCCCTGGTTGCCGTTCAGGTAGAAATTGCGTGCCGCTCTGAACGCCAGGCTGGGTGAGGAGGAGATCGTAAGCGCTGCGGCCGGCCAGCGGAAGATCGAGCAGGCGCTTGCCTTCCACCACCGAGCCGACGGACGCGCTGGTGGCGTTCACCTCGGTCGCGACTGCCTTGACTTCCACCGATTCCGATGTCGACCCGAGTTCCAGGCCCAGGTTCATCGTCAACACGGTGCCGACCTGAAGGTCGACATCGTTGGTGACGGATTTCCGGAAGCCCGGATGTTCAGCGGTGAAGGTATATTTTCCGGGAAGCAACGAGGGCATCGTATAAATCCCCGCCTCGTTGGTTGTGGCCGGCGTCGCAGTGCCGGTGTTGGTGTTTAATGCTGTAACAATCGCGGCGACTACGTGCGCCCCAGTAGGATCGGTTACAGTGCCGGAAACGGAAGCATCGGTCTGGGCAAACGCCACGGACCCGAATAGCAATACGGAAACGGAGAGCAACGAAGCTCTCAATAAGTTCCTCATAGACTCACCCCGTTAAGATCGAGACTCAACTCTACGTGGAATTGACCCCTGCCGTTAGGCAGAGCTAACTCGTATTCCACGCAAGTCTACTCTCGTCGTAACAGGTTTGTCAATGACAAAGTTCAGGAATGCTAAACGATTGGGGGTTTGGTTCGAGGCGGGAAGAACAGAAGGGAAGAGAGGAGGGCCAGAGGTTGGCCCTCCCCGCTTGTTTTGACAGATTAGAAGTTAAACCGGGCTTGTAGCACGATCAGTCGGCTGGGGTTCAGACCCGCCGTCGCCGTGATTCGTCCGAACGCCGTGTTGTCGATGTTCGTTTGCGGATTCGCGAAAATCGGCGTATTGGTGATGTTCTCCGCGGTGGCGCCGATCTGAGCCGAGAAGCGCTCATTGATTCTGATTCGTTTGATCACGTTCACGTTGACAGTCTTGGAACCAGGTCCACGCAGGATACCCTGAGCCGAGCTGCCCATGACTCCAGGCGCCGGATTGACCAGCAGCGGAGTTCCGCTGGCGGTGGCGATCGCCTTGAGCGTCGAAAGCGCCTTTAGCGGATTGTTGGCAACCCCAGGATCGAGAGCCAACTGAGTCAGTCCATTGAAATAAATTACGCCACTACCGTTCTTGGTGACGCCGTCGCTCGGCACCGCGCCGAGAAGCTGCGCGGAGAATGCCGCCGAGTTGCCGGTGGTGTTGTTGATGGTGTTCTGGGCGCTGAAGGTAATCGGTTGACCCGAGTACATCAGGGTGATTGCGCCGATTTGCCAGCCGCCGATGATGCGATCCATCATTCCGTTGGCATTGCCGCCGATGGCTTTGCCTTTGCCAAAAGGCAGCTCATAGATGCCGTTGGCCTTGTAGACGCTCTGATAGTCGAAGCTCAACGGGCGCTTGTCCAGGTTCTCGTCGCGAAGCGTGCGGAAGTTGTCGACGAACGTGGCCGAATCGCCCTCATTGCTGCCGAGGTCATGCGACCACACGTAGCTGGTCTGGAAGGAGAAACCCTTCGAGAATCTCTTCGCGACCTGAACCTGCAACGAATTGTAGGTTGCGTTTCCAAAGTTGCCGGTGAGATACGTGTGCAGGAACTGGGGATTGGCAACGATGAAATTATTGGGTAACCCAGCGGCCGGCAACAGACCACCGACGACGTTACTGAGAGAGTTGGTGGTGCTGATGTAGTTCGCGAATCCGCCCGGGTTGTTATTTGCGAAGAAGCCCTGCGTGGCGCTGTTGGCGAGAACATACTTGGAACCCGTGCCCGCTGCAGCAACCGCGGCGTACTTGGTGCTGAAAATCTGATCGATCAGCGGCGAGTCACCGCCGCCCAACACGGTGTTGAACGCGTTGAGAATGCCGTTCTCGTAGATGTTCACTTCATTCGTATCCGTGGTGCGTACCTGCTGACTGCTCTTGCTGCCGACGTAGGCGATATCCATCGTCCACTGGCTGCCCAGCGCTCGCGTGATGGTGAAGTTATAGTTCTGCGTGTAGGGCGAGCGCAGATTGCCCTGGTAGGCGTAGATCGTCTGCGTGTGTGAGTTGCCGCCAGTGATCGGCACGGGCGCCAGGGGCACACCCGTCGGAATAACCGGGACGACGATGTTGCTCAAGTTGGTTGCCGTCAACACCAGGTCGGTTTCGGTATAACCGGGGTTGGCGCCGGAAATGGTGCTAACCAATCCCAACGGCAACCGTTGGTAACCGATGCCATAGCCCATGCGGACGGTCATCCGGTTCGGTCCGCCGCTGATCAATTTCATGATGCCGTCCTTACCGGGAACGGCCCACGCGAGACCCAGCGCCGGCGCGAAATTCTTGTAATCCGTGTTGTAGAACGGAGTATTCGGATTCGGTGAACCTGGTCCAACTGCCTGAATGACGGTCGGGCTTCCGCCCGTTGCGCCGGGGTTGAAAAGGCTTCCCATGGTGGTGCCGGAGATGCCGAACAGTCCCTGGCTGCCTCCGACCGGGGCAACGCCTTTACCTTGGATTTCCGTCGGCGGCAGGTATAGCTCCCAACGGACGCCGAGGTTCAAGGTCAACGACGATGTGAGCTTCCAATCGTCCTTCACGAACCAATCGAACTCGTTCTGGTGATAGTTGTGATAGGGAGTCTGGCCCACCAGGAACTTCGGATTAGTGCCGCCAGGGGAAATGCTGGTTTGCTGCACACCGAGCGTCGCGCCCGCGAGAACCTCGAGCAGGGAGGCTGCTCCGTTGGCATTGGTTCCGATGCCCGGAATCGGATTGGCGCCGTTGCTGATGTTGGTGATCGGCGACAGAGGCGGCGGTCCCAGGACAAGGATGGGATTCTGACTGCCCTGGAAATCGAAGCCGGCCAGGGAGATGTAACGCATCTGCACCCCACCCTTCAGCGTGTGCTTTCCATGAATCCATGTCATGTTGTCGCCGTACTGATACGTCGGCTGCAAATAGTTACCGGGAATTCCCAGGTTGCCGTAAGGGTCGCTGACCTGGCCGGGAGTCGAGAGGTTGCCGAAATAGGGAAGCGTCTGAGTGCCGTTGATGACAGGCAGGAAGCCTTTGGATCCCGGGGTCGCCGGATCGTAAGGAGCCAGCACGATGGTGCGGCTGCGGAAAATGCCCATGCGGGCTTCATTCAACAGGCTGGGACGAATTACGCTGTTCAACGCCGCGGTGTAGGTGGAAGTCTCGGTCGGATCGGCCTGACCGGGCACGGTGGGGAAGGTCGGCGGGTCGCTACATTGAAGCTGTGATACGACTGCTGACTCGAGCGTGATCGCGAGATGCTGTTTCTCATTGAAGTTGTAATCGATGCGGCCTTCATACAGCTCGAAATTGACCGGCGTCGGCTGGTTCCAGGTGAAACCAGCGGTATTGAGTCCATCGCCCACCAGGTAGTTGTTGGGCAGCGGCATGAAGCCCAGCGTATGCGCAATCGTCCCCGTCGCATCAGGGGTGAGCCGGGCCGGATCGCGACCGAGTACGCTCACGCTTTGGAGAGCGCCCGTCGCGGTCGCCGGCTGGATCGGCTGGCCCGCGAGATTCACCGTGGGAACGGCAGCCTGCGCATTGCCGTTCGTAGCACCGGGGTAAAACCGGAAAATCCCTTGCAGCGCGGTCGGCGTATAGACAATCGGATTCACCGTTGTGAAATTGCGCTGCTTGTATGGCTCATAGATGCCATTGAAGAACATCTTGTTCCGCTTCACGGGACCGCCGAATCGGATACCGTAATTGTTCTGCTTGAGCTGGCTTCGAGCCTTCAGCGGATTGCCGCTGGCATCCGAACCCGCGGCGTTATTGAACCAGTTATTCGCGTTGAAAGCCGCATTGCGCACTTCGTAGAAGGCGCTGCCGCTGAACTTATTGCCGCCGCCGCGCGTCACCATCTGCACCTGGCCTGATCCGCGGCCGTATTCGGCGTCAGCAGGCGACGTTACCACTCGGAACTCTTCGGCGCGGTCCGACACTGACCACGTTGCTGTACAGATAGAATGCGCTCTGGTGGAGATTGTCCATCGTGCTCAATCCGTCCGTAGTGAAGTTGACCGATCCACCCTGGTTGCCGTTGAGGATGAAATTCGTCCCTTCCTGAACGCCAGGCTGGGTCAGCAACAGATCGTAGGCGCTGCGTCCGTTGAGAGGCAGTTCCTGGAGCCGCTTGCCTTCGACGACGTTTCCGACGGAGGCGCTGGTGGCGTTCACTTCCGTGGCCGCCGCCTTAACCTCGATCGATTCGGTAGTCTGTCCAAGTTCAAGACCCAAGTTCAGCACCAGCACGGTCCCGACCTGAAGGTCAACGTCACTGACAACGGACTTGCGGAAACCAGGATGTTCTGCCGTGAAATTATACTTCCCAGGGGTCAACTGGGGCATGGTGTAGATGCCGGCTTCATTGGTGCTGGCTGGAGTCGCGACTCCAGTGTTGGCATTAAATGCCGTTACGATCGCGGCGACAACGTGAGCCCCCGTTGGATCCGTAACGGTTCCCGAAACTGTCGCATCGGTTTGTTGAGCGTACCCGAAGGCACCTAACAGGAGCGCACCAAGAAACGTGGCTACACGGACGTTCTTCATGAAATTGAAAACCCCTCAGCTTGAGTTTGACTAACGTTCCCGGTAAGTTTAGCCTGCCCACATCCACATGTCAACGGGTTTGTCACGCGAATTTTTGGGAGCGGGTTAGCGCCGGCCTCTCAAGCTCGGAGAGCTGGCGGAGGGCGTCTGCGCGGGACTTGGCATCCAAATTCGAGCCTGGCAGAGCCGCGAATTCCAGGTGCCGCCGAGCCTCATCTAAGCGATTTTGCGCGATCAACATAAGGCCAAAGTTGTAGTGGCCCAGGGCGTATTCCGGGTGAGAGCGAAGGGCCGATTCGAAGTGCTCCCTCGCTTCGGCCGCTTGATTCTTGCCGTATAACAAGATGGCGAGATTCATGTGCGCCGCCGAATAATCCGGCTGCAGGCGGATCGCTTCGCGATAAGAAGATTCCGCGCCGGCCCCCTTCGCGCCCGCTCCGTTCACGGATGGATCGGCGGCCCACATCATCGCCAACGCATAATGCGCTTCAGGCACTTCCGGATCCAGATCGAGCGATTTTCCGAGAGCAGCGGCGGCCTCCGCGAGCGCGCCGAGCTTCAGTTGAGCTTCGCCAAGTTGCCTCCACGAACTGGCGTCCGCGGGCGCCAATTGAGTGGCTTGACGAAAAGTTGCCACGGCGTTGGCGATCTTACCGGATTTTTCCTGCGCCTCGCCCAGTCCTAGCACCGCGGCGAGTGAATCCGGCCTCTTCCGGAGAGCCTCCTTATATAGAGGATCGGCCTTGTCTGGCTGGCCGGCTTTCACGTAGGTATCGGCGAGCTCAATGTAAAACTCGGCTTGCGCGGGCTTGTATTTTTGGATTTCGCTGGCGAATTGCTCCAGTCCTCGCGTCAAATTATTCTCTTCGCGGACTTGGGCGAGCGCCAGATACAGATCGGTTTCCGGATTTCGTGGCAGGGGGCCCGAGTGCGTACGGCACCACTTCACCTCGTAAATATAATTTCGGGGCCGTGCGGTTCGGGGATTTCGGACAACAAATCGCGATCCGGCTTGCGCCGCTGGATGTAGTGATCCGTCATGACGGCATGAACCACATCATCGGTGCGCCGCTTCGGCATATGGCAGGCGATGCAATCCGGCGACGCCGTATGCCGGCGCGACTCGACTTCGACGGCGATGTTGGCGTGGCACTGGCGGCAAACGTCGTTGTAATGTTGCGGAGAAGAATTCGAAGTGTGTGGATCGTGGCAAGTGGTGCACTGAAGCGCGTCATTGCTTTTCAGAAAGCATGCGGACTTTCGCAAACGATAAACCGAATTGACGATCTGAAACCGGTCATCCGGCAATGCGTGGTCAAACGACAAAACGAAGTTCGCGAGCGGTTCACCCGGTCGATAGGAGAACGGCGCGCGGTCGTATTTGAGAATTGAATGCGGAAACGGGAAGCTGTCGGTTTCGAGATGGCACTGCGCGCAAACTTCCATCTGACGATCCGCCGGGAGGCGCGAGGGATTCACGATTGATTCTCGAATCGCTTCGACGTTCGGGCGCGGAGACTTTCGCGATCTGAATGTGGCGGGCGCCTGGTCCGTGACATCGCTGGCAGTCGATCCCTTCGGGAATCGTCGCCGGTGAACACGGGCTCGGCGCGTAATTGGTCGTGGCCTGCGGGAATTTCCGGATAGGCGTTGTGGCAGAACATGCAGTCGTAGCCGATCTTGCGCCGGGAGTTGGGCTGGATCGGTGTGTCGTAGCCGGGATTCATTCCCCAATGGCCGCCGCGTTCGGAATACCAGGCCAGACGGCAATTGCTGAATGGCGCCATCCTTCGCGCGATGAAGATAGGTGCGGACGTGATTTCCCGATCCCATGACGAAATCGACCTGCTTTTCGTCGACATTGATCTCCTTACCCGCGGAGTCCATCTGATAACGCCGCTGGTAATATTTCCCGTCGCGCTGCAGCATCTGGAAATGCGTGTCGGAGGCTGCGTGATAATACGTGCCTGCGAGAACGCCGTCAGGTTTATAGAAAGACCGGCCCATGCCGGTTTTCGAAAAGCTATCGACGATCTTCGCGTGGCACGGCGCGCAATCCATATTCGCCGCAACGCAAAGCAACGGGAGCAGCAGCGCGAAGACAGCGATTTTCACGAGCACATCCTAGCACGCGAATTGTGAGACAAGCAGTTCTGCCTGCCTTACTTCATCTGGCTGCGCAAAACCTCGATCGCCTTTTCCATCTGCCGATCGTGCCCAGTTAAGAAATCCGCAGGCGTGTTGTCGATATACACATCCGGCGGCACGCCGTAATTCTCGAAATCGCGACCGGTTGACGTGAAGACGCCGGTTCCTGGCGTGCGAATCGTCGACCCGTCCATCAAGTTGAACGATCCCGTTCCGATCACCGCGCCGTAAGTCGGCACGCCGATCACTTTGCCGAGCCCCAGCGTCTTGAAGCCTTCCGGGAACATCTCGGCATTGCTCGCCGATCGCTCGTTCTCCAGCACCACCATCGGCCCGAAGAACGCCTGCACCGGCCGTGCGATCTCCACCGAATCGCGCCCGCGATACGATTCATACTTCTTGCGCTGATTCAGAATCTCCAGCAGTTCCTGATCGATTCCGCCGCCGCCGTTGAATCGTTCATCGATGATCAGCGCCTTCTTGTCGAGATTCTCCAGCAAATCGCGCTGGAATCGCTCGAGCGACGGCGCGTCCATCGCGCGAATATGCAGATATCCGATCTGCGCCGTTGGTCATTTTGTCGACCATCGCCTTGCGATCCTCCACCCAGCGGTCGTATTCCAGATTGCCCTGCGCCTGCTGCGTCAGCGGCTCCAGGCTCACGCTCCATGCGCCGTCGGTCTGCGGCTTGGAGTTGACAGTGAAATCGAACTTGCGGCCCGGCAGCAGGTTGAAATGCTTCCAGTAATTGTCGCTGGTCTTGATTTCCTTGCCGTTCACCGCGATCAGGAAATTGCCGGGCTCGATGCGCACGTAATCGTGATCCGCCGGGCCTTTGCGATAAATGTAGGAGACCTTGTAAGAACCCGGACGCATCCGGCGTCGAGATCGAAGCCGGGATAGCGCGTCTGCACGCGCTCCGGCGCGGGCTGGCCCGGCAGCGTTCCGCCGCCCGAAACGCCGGTGTGCGACGCGTTCAGCTCGCCGATCATCTCCATCAGCACGTTGTGCAGCTCCTCGGTATCGGCGATGTTCGGCAGCAGCGTTTCGTAAGTATCCTTCGCCGCGGCCCAGTTCACGCCGTGCATTTTCGCCGTCGTAGAAACGATTCTTCATCACGCGCCAGCGCTTCTTCGAAAACCTGGCGTCGCTCGGCCGTCTGATCGATTTCCATGCGCACGCGTGAACGGGATTCGCCGCGGTGTCGCGTTCGATGCGGTTGCGGCAGGTGTCGCCGCTGCCCCGCCCCGTCCTCCGCGCCCGCCGCCAGCTTGCGCCGCAGCCGCGCCGGCTTCGCCACCGCCGCCGACCGCAGCGTGAAAATCCCGCCGTCCTGCAAGATAGAAAAGATTGCGCCCGTCCTTCGACCATTGCGGCTCGCCGCCACCGCCTTGGCCGCCGCCGCCTCCGCGTCCGCCTCGTCCGCCGCCCCGCCCTCGGCGGGAGGATTCGGAATTCGCGTGAGCCGCGTGCCGTCATCGCGCGATCGTGTAGATGTCCGGGTCCAGCATCGTCTCCAGCGCGCGCCGCCCCGCGACAATGAAAGCATACGTCCGGCTATCCGGCGATGGCGAGATCACCACCGACCGACCCTGCCATGTGCGTCAGTTGCCTGATGCGCCGATCCAGCCCGTCCCATTCGATCTTCACTTCGACCTTCGGCGCCGCAGCGTTCGCGCCGCGGCGCTCTGGGCGCGTCCGGCGGCTTCCGCCTGCGCTTCCGTGTCGACATCGCGATCGTCCGGATTCTTGTCGACGCGCGTCAGCGCCACGCTGTAGAGCTGCAAGATCGTCCGGTTCAGCGCCGACATCGCGGGCGCGCCGACGCCGCCCAGCAACAGCAAGCTTCTTGCCGTCCGGCGTCCACTTCGCGCCGTTCGAAATCAGAAAATCGTCCGCGCCGATCATGCGTTCCGTCGCCGCCGTCGACGGGCTTGACATACACGTGATCGCGCAGCAGCGGATCCCGCTTCGAATACGAAATCCATTTGCCGTCCGGCGAGAACTGCGGCGTGCCTACCGCAGCCACATCGCTGGTCGCGACCACGTCCGTCTTCCCGCTCGCGATTTCCACGCGCCGCAGCTTGTGATCCGACCCCGACCACAGCAGCGACTTCGAATCCGGCGCCCACGCGATCGCCGGCTTGTCGCAATCGGCGTCGCTCAGTTTCTTCAGCCCGTGCCCGAGTCTCGTCCGCGATCCAGACTTCCTGGCGGCCGGTGCGATCCGAAACAAACGCGATCCATTTCCCGTCCGGCGACCACTTGCGGATCCTCCTCGCGCCACGGCGTCTCGGTCACGCGCTGCACTTCGCCGCGATCGGTCGCGATGGTGAAAATCTCGCCGTGCGTCGCAATCGCCGCGCGCTTGCGTCGAAGGCGAAAGATGGAAACTCTGCGCCTCATTCTCAATCGTCACCAGCTCGACTTCGTTTTCCTTCGCATCCGACTTGATGTCGACGCGGATCTCCGTGCTCTTGCCCGTCGCCACGTCCAGCTTCCACAGCCCGAAATTTTCTTCGTAGACGATCGTCTTGCCGTCGGCCGACATGCTGGGGAAAAACAGATTGCCGCTGGTGTGATGCGTCACCTGCACCGGCTTGCCGCCGTGCTCGGAAATCTTCCAGATGTTGTTGACGCTCTTGTAAATCTCCGGGCTGCCCCACTTCACCGATCTTCTCGTTCGGCATCTCGATCGGCGACATAATAAATGTCGCCGTTGCGCCCGTACATCGGCCACAGGTAGTTGCCCTTGTAATCGTCGTCGGCGAGCCGCGTGAATTTCTTCGCGGCGACGTCCTCCACCCACAAATCGACGGCGTAGCTGCCGCGATAATGTTTGCGCGACCACACGCCGGGATGCCGCGTGAACGCGAGCTTCGATCCGTCGGCGGAATAGCTCGCGCACGATCCCCAATCGCGTGGGCAAGCGGCTTTTCCAGGCCGCCGTCGACGGAATTTCGAACAGCGTGGCGACACTGGGAAACACGCCTTTGATTGCGCGACGATTCGAAAATGACCTTCTTGCCGTCCGGCGTCCAGCCGACCACGTTGTCGTTGGCGCTGTGAAAGGTAAGCTGGCTTCGGCTTGCCGCCCGCCGCGGGAATCACGAACACATCGTAATTGCCGTCGCGATTCGAGGAAAACGCGATCCAGTTTCCATCCGGCGAAAAGCGCGGGAACACGTCGCGCGCTTTGTTGTCGGTGAGCCGCTCGGCGCCGGTGCCGTTTTCATTGGCGATCCAGATATCGCCCAGATAGCTGAACGCGATCTTGCCCTTCGAGTAACGACGGGTGGCGAAGCAGCTTCGCCTGGGCGTGCAGCATCACGGGCGCCGCGACGATCGCTGCGGCCAGCATCATTTTACGAATCATATGAAATCTCCTGCGAAGAGCTTGTGGCGCACGCTTCAGCGTGCTGTCGTCGGCTTCAGCCGACGATCTTTCCTGAGCGCAGACTGAAGTCCGCGCCGGCACGCTGAAGCGTGCGCCACATCAGAATTACGAATTCGGCAGCTTGAACGCCACCAACTCGCCCGAATAACTCGCGCCGCTGATCGCGACCACAATATACTGCTGACCATTCAGCATGTACGTCATCGGCGATCCGCTCTGCGGCGCCGGCATGTACACCGCGCCGACTTCCTTGCCGTTGTTCTTGTCGTACGCGCGCAGCATCGCGCCGCGAGCGCCGTTCGGAGTCGTGAAGAATCCCGCCTCGCCCGCCACCACCAGCGACTTCGTCACCAGCGTTCCGATAATTCCCGGCCGTCCGGTGCGCGGAATGTCGATTCCCTTCAGCGCCGGATTGTTCTTGATGTTGTCCGGAGTCTCGCCATGCGCGGTCTGCCACACGATCTCGCCACGATCCAGATTGATCGCCGAAATCCGCCCGTATGGCGGCTTGAGCAACGGCAGTCCTTGAATGCTCAGCGTCGGCCCGCCGCCTTCGCCCGAACCTCCGCCGCCCGGTGCTCCACCGCCGGCTGCACCGCGTCCCGCCGCGCGACCACCGCCATCCGCAGCCGCTGCGCCTCGGCCAGCTCCGCGACCAGCACCCGCAATCGGCGCTTCCGTCGATCCCGCGCCCGGCGTGGTTCGAGGACCCGTCGCCGCGCTGCCCTGGATGAAATTCATGTCGGAGCGGCCGTTGGTCGGCGGAACCAGGCCAAGCGTCGCGATCGCGCTTTGCGAAAACACGTACACATTATGCAGTTCCGGATCGTACGCGCCACCAGGCCAATTCGATCCACCCAGCGCGCCCGGCGCGATCAGCGTCGCCAGCGGCCCCTCGATTTTGCTGACCGACGGCGGCGTGAAAATCGGCCCGATGCGATATTTCTCCACAGCTTTCAGCGCCTGCGCATGCAACTCCGGCGTGAAATTGATCAGCGCATCCGGCGTCACGCCCTGCTGATCGTAAGCCGGCGGCTTCGACGGAAACGGCTGCGTCGGCGAATACCATTCGCCTGGAACATCACCTTAGGAACCGGCTTTTCGTCCATCGGCCAGATCGGCTGGCCGTTGGTGCGATCGAACACATATAAGAAGGATTGCTTGGTGGGCTGCGCGACCGCCTTCACCAGTTTTCCGTTCACCGTGATGTCGGCGAGAATCGGCGCGCACGGGATATCCATATCCCACATGCCGTGATGCACGAACTGATAGTGCCACTTCCGAATGCCCGTCTTCAGATCGACCGCGACCAGGCTCTCGCCGAACAAGCCGTTGCCGGGACGATGGCCGCCATAGTAATCGCCGGTCGGCAATTCGACCGGCAGGTACGCCAGCCCGAGTTGTTCGTCCACCGAAATCTGCGCCCACACGCCGGTGTTGCCGTTGATGGCCCACGAATCGTTCAGCCACGTCTCGATGCCGAACTCGCCGGGCTTCGGCAAAGTATGGAAAATCCACAGGCGCTTGCCGGTGCGCGCGTCGAATCCGCGAACGTAGCCCTTCGCGTTTTTCATGGTGCGCGGCACGCCGCCCGAACGATGCGCGGCGCCGACGATCACCACGTCGCCCGCCACCACCGGCGTCGAATGCAAGCCGATTTCGCCATTGACCAGATCGATTTCCTGATCGTCATCCAGCTTCAGATCGACCACGCCGTCCACGCCGAACCCCTTGACCGGCTGTCCATCTTTCGCATTCAGCGCGACCATCCGATAACCCGGCGTCACGTAAATGATTCGCTCTTCCTTGCCGTCGGTCCAGTAAGCGAGCCCGTGTCCCGATAGCTGCCGAGGCGCCGCCTGCCCGCGCGGCCCTTCTTTCTCGGCGTGCGTCCAGAGCAATTCGCCAGTCGCTGCATCCAGCGCGAATGCGGCCCGTCGCGAGCCGCCGGTGCAATAGAGGATGCCCTTGATCATCAGGGGCGTGCCTTCATATTGATACTCGGGGCGCGGGCCGAGGTAGTCGGTCTTGAATCGCCACGCGACTTCCAGCTTGTCGAAATTCTTGGCGTTGATCTGATCGAGAGGAGCGTAGCGCGTGCTGCCGAGGTCGCCTCCATAGGTGCGCCACTCGCCATTCTTGGTGCCCGATTGCGCGGAAGCAGAAACGATCGTGAGTGCGGCTAACGCAGCCGCCGAAGACAGCATTCGCATCCGGCGATTATATCGCAGCGTGGGTTTGTGGGGCAGGCGTTTCCGCCTGCCTATCTAATTTGCCGTCCTACTGAACCTCAATCGCCATCATCCGCGACATAGCCTTGTTCGCGCTATCGAACGCCTTCACTTGCAGAAGGTACGAACCCGGCGGAACTTCTTCCGACGGAATCTTGGTAGCGAACGAGATGATCGGACTCCCCGGCTTCTCCGGCATCGGAATGCGGAACATTCCAGTGTCGGCTTTAGGCGCGTTGGTCTTCGGATCCAGAATCAGGATCTGCAATGCGACTGCGAGATCCGCCGGGCGGCTTTTCCTGCGCTTCCAGTGGCTCATAGACTTCCAGGAACACCGCCGGTGTCGTCGCCCTTCTTGAAGCCGTTCGTACCGTCCGGGATCACCTGCACACCGTGCGTGATCAGCGGAGTCCGATCCTCAATCAGCGCGGCATCCAGCGACGAGCCCAACTTGCCGCCGCCGGCCCGTACTTCGAGCTCAAGCGCGAGCCCACTGATCATGAACGTCTTGCCATCGTAGGGGTCCACGACCAGGGGCGCTTCCAACTTCGCCGAAGCTCTCGCCGCCCGAGTTGAACACCACCTTCAACGTGTATTTCCCCGACGCGATGTCGAACTGATTTTCGTAGTGATACTTGGACGCCTTGAACGCATCGAGTTGCTGCTGCGTGTCGAAGTCGAGCTTCACCGCATCGCTGAATCGCGCCGCACACCGAGTTATCCGGCTTGTACGCGATCCCCAGAATATTGATCACGCCGTGGAGCTTGCCCTTGTCCTTGTCGATCTTCACGTCGGCCGGCCGAAATCTCCATCGCGACGTTCACCCGCGCGACATTCGGCTGCGTGAAGAAATACGGAATCTGCATCGAGGCCGCAACCGAGCCCGCGCCCGGAGCCGCCGCGCGATTCTCCAGCGTCTGCTCTGTAGTCGTCTTCGTCAGCACATCTTTCTGCCTCGCCACGCAATATCCGCTGCGCGCCCGAACGCTGTCGCCGTTCTTGTCCACTTTGACGTGCAGCGTATGGCAGCTTCCTTCCTTCGACTCCGGCGGCGTGTAACCCAGCAGGTAGAACTCGTTCAGCTCCTTGCCGATCTTTTCCAGCCCGCCCAACAAATCGTTGGTATTGATGATGACGAACCCGCCCGTCCCGTCGGCCAGCGCATACATCGCCTGTTGGTTGGCCGACGCGCTGTCGGGAAATTTCGGAATCAGGTCGCGCATGCGGGCGTTCGGATCCACCATGTTGGGATTGATCGGATTGGTGGTTCGTGGAGCTCCGCCGGTGGGCTGTTAGCTGGCGCGTTGCCGCGAATACCGCCCGGAGTGTTGCTCCAACCCGTGGTCGGACCGGAGCCCCTTCCAGGACTTCCACCCGATTCGGGCTCCCAGTCGTAGACCTCCACTTGAGTTCCGCCGCGCCCCCCGCCTGCGGCTCCTCCAGTCGAAGTTCCCCCGCCCGTGGTGCCGCCACCAGTCGTGCCGCCTCCCGACGATCCGCCCCGAGCCTGATACGCCAGATACATCGGCCACGTCATGAACTGAGGTTGCGATTCAAATGCCGCCGGACGAAAGACCGTCGAAGGCGGCGCGAGACCCGCGATCGGCGCGCCCGACACCAGCCCGCGAACATCGATCGGATAAATCGCGACATTCGAGTGATTGCACGCGTCGATCACCGCCGTCAGCTCCGACATCTGGTCCGCCGGAACCACAAATCCTCCGGTGAACAGGATCAAACTCTTGCGGCCCGGCACGGTCCCCAGGTTCTTCGCGAAAGCCCGCAGTTGCATCAGCAGGCTCTGGATTCCGAACTGCCCGGCCGAACTCGGCACCCTGACGCTGGCCCCCCTCGCATCGACGGTTCCGCTGTCGACGGTTTCATTCGGCGACACGGCGGAAAACTTCGTCGCCGGCCACCGCAGCCTTCAACCGATCCACATTGGACGTGAAGTTCTGCACCACCGACATCGTGCCGCCATAGTTCACCACCGCCATCAGCCGATTGGGCGCCGCATTCGCATCGATGAACTTGCTGCCGCATCGCGCGCGTACCTCTGATCGCTGAACCCGACAGTGGAGTTGTCGAACAGCAGCACGATGTAGCGCGGCTGCTGAGCCATGGGAGAATTAGGATCGGCCTCGAACGTGAAGCTCCTGATCTGCTGCTCCTTGCCATCCTCATAGACCTTGAAGTCTTTCTGCTTCAGGTCACGAACGTAGGCGCCCTTCTTGTCGGTGACCACCGCATCCACCAGCACCACGCGAGTCTCGGTTTTGATCACAGTGCCATTGTCGACAGGAGGAGGCTGTTGGGTATTTTGCGCAAGCAGTTGTGGAGCAAGCGTGGCGCCGCCCAACAAACCGATCATCGCGGTCAGAAATTTCAAGCGATTTATGTTCACGATTTTGTCCCCTTCCAACCTGGCCCGTCCCGACTAAGGTATCTCAATCCAACCATTCTTCGCAGGCCTACCATGCCTTTGAGGACTCGTACCACCCTAGAAAACTCACCACAAAGACAAAGCAGACGAACTGGGCCGATGTCTTATTCATGTTCATTCACGTTCATGAACGGCCAAGCTCTTACGGCACATCCACCACGCCATTTTTAGCCGCCATCGCCTGCCCCTCGGAATCCCGAACTACCAAGCGGACAACGTACTTCCCAGGCGGCACATCGAAACTCGTTTTCACCTGCAGCCCTCCGTTCACGCGCGCTTCCAGATTCTCGTCCTTGAACCGCAGATCGACCGTCTTGATCCAGCCGCTAATCATGTTCCCATTGCGATCGAACAATCCCGTCACGATCGTAATCGTATTCAGGTTTCGACCATCCGCTTTGCGGAACCGGATTTGCTTCATGTCGACCTTCGCCAGCACCGAAACCTTGGCCTTATCGGCGTCGAGTTTGAAGAACTGCGTCTGCATCGCGACCGGAATCTCCGACCATCTCGTCGCGCGAAAAGAACGCCTCGCGCATCTCTTCTTTGGCCGCCTCGGCGTCGTCCGGCGCGTGTTTGGGCGTGTAATAGCCACGCCGCGCTTGCAGGTTCGCGTCTTTTAGCTTCACCGTAACCTTCAACCCGTGAAAGCTCCCGTCGAACTTCAGATTCTGCGGCGAAAATCCCAGAATGTACAGAAATTCAGGTGCGGCGGACGTACGCTTCAAGCCCTCGCCGATGTCGTTGTTGTTGTGAAACCAAGTACCGCCCGTGCCGTCAGCGAGCTCGCCCAGAATATCGCCCTCCACGAGTTTGCTTTCCTGCGCGTACCGATTTTTCAACGCCTCCGTGGACGCATTCAGGAAGTTGCGCGGCTCGCTCGCGTCGCCTCCCGAAATCACCGTATACAATCCGCGCGCGTCGATTGTACTGATCACAACGTTCGACCGCAACGCCTTATCCGTGATCGCCCCAGCCGATATACGAGATTCCGTCGTGATGTAAAACCCAGGCGAGATCAGCACCATCAAGCGCTGCCCCGGCGTCGATGACATCCGGTTGAGAATGCCGTTGAGAGCATCCAGGGTGACCAGAATGTCGTGCTCGGATCGGGCGGTCACACGCGCGACAGCGCCCGTTACTACATTGCTCGCGGCGGCTTGCGCCTGGGCCGGCGTCAAGTTCAGCAGATCCGTATTCGTACACCGGATAGCATCCTGAGTGGCCGCTTGAAACGCTTGTGAATCACCCTTGGAGATCTGATCCGCCATGTAATACGTCATCGGCGGACATTCCATTTGCGCGATGACCGCCGTCGGCCGCGGCTGGACCTTCTTCATCGCCTCATCCAGCGCCTCTTGGTCGCCCGTGAAATCGACAGTCACGGTGCCCGAAGTCGTGAACACCGCCGCGCGATCGGTCGCCAGCAGCGCAGTCCGCAAATGCTTCCGAGCCGCCTCGCGCGACTGCATCAGATCGCCCGCGGCCAGATGCGCGTCGTCGAACACGTACGCGACGAAGCGGGTGGGGATCGCGTTGAGATCCTCGCCCGGTCCCGCGGAGTCTTTCATGCGAGCCGCCTGATTAGCAGCCTTCTCCGCGGCGTTCTCCACCGAAAACCGGCTGATCACCTGCAGCTTGCCCTTATCGAAAAGCTGAAAATCGCTTTGCACCAAATTGCCGACCGCGCGGCCCTTGTTGTCGCGCACGATCACCGGCACCGTGACCAGGTTGACTCGCGTCGAGAAATTCGTCGGGGCATCGTGCGCGGCGATTTCGGGGGCATCCTTGTCGATAGCAGCCACAATAGGAGGCGCCTTCACCTCGATAGGCTGAGCCATAGGAGGAGGCGCGGGGGCGGTTGGAGGCGTCTGGGAAGGTGGTGCTTGCTGTGCCCAAGCCGTCAATCCAATGAGGATCCAGATGCCCAACGTTTTTGTCTTCATTCGTGTTTATCCGTGTTCATTCGTGGCCAACTGTTTTTAAGGAATATCGACAATCCCGTTCCGCGCCGACATCATCTCCCCCTCGGACTCCCGCACCACCACCCGCAGCACGTATTTCCCCGGCGGCACATCGAATGTCGATTTCAAGTTCACGCCAGCCGCCAGCCGCGCCGCGAACGTATCGTCTTTGAAATGCATCTTCACCTGCCGCTCGCTCGCCCCCAGAATATTCCCATTGCGATCGAACAGGCTGGAGACGATCGTCAGCGTGTCGTGGTTCAGACCTTCCGCCTTCTGGAATCGAAGCGTCTTCAAATCGATATGCGTCAGCAGCGACAGCTTGGCCGTCTCGGCCGTCGGCTTGAAAAACTGCGTCTGGATCTCCACCGGAAACTCCTGCATCTCTTCGCGCGAGAACACAGCCTCGCGAATTTCCTGCGTGGCTTGCTCTTCCGCATTGACAGCATGCTTCGGCGCATAATATCCGCGGCGCGCCTGCATCCCCAAATCCTTGGGTTTGATCGTTACTTTCACATTGTGGAAGCTGCCGTCGTATTTCAAATTCTGCGGCGAAAACCCGAGCAAATAAATGAACTCCGGAGCCGCGCCCGTGCGCCGCAATCCCTCGCCGTAATCGTTGTTGTTGTGAAAGAACGTGCCGCCCGTGCCGTCCGCGATCTCCGCCAGCAGATCATCCTCCGCCGATGCCGAATCGCGCAGCGGTTGCTCCAAGATCTTCGCCACGCGAATCGCCGCCGGCCCAAACTCAGTCGCCGCGTCCGGAACGTAAAGGCCGCGAGCATTTAGAGTGCTGATCGTGACGTTCGCCCGAATCGCACGGTCGATCATCTCCATCTCGTCACGCCTGTAATTCGTGGTCATCAGGAATCCCGGCGAAACCAGAACGATACTGCGTTGGCCCGGCGTCATGCTCATCCGCTGCACCACTTGTTTCAAAACGCTGAGCGATTGCTGAATTTCCGATTCGCCCAAACTCTGTACATTCTTCGCGACCGCCAGCGCCATACTCTGCGCTTGTGACGGAGCATCTCTCCCACCTCCCGATGCGCCCGGCCCGCCTGGTCCGGACACGTCGATCAGATTGGCACAAGCAACCGCTTCAGCGGTAGCCACCTTCAGCATGACTTGGTCGTTATGCGTGACGATCTGGTCCGCCATATAAAACGTCATGGGTGGGCAATCGAGAAAACCCGCCAGCCGAGGCCGAGGAACCAGCTTATTCAACGCCAAGATCACCTGATCGTGATCGTCCGTGAAATCCAGCGCGCCGATGCCGGAAGTCGTGTAGATCGCCACTCGATCGGTCGGCTTGAGCGTGTCGTGAAGATGCTTAATGGTAGCGGCACGGACCTGCATCAGATCGCCCGCATTCAAATGCAGGTCATCGAAAAGATAAGCGACGAATCGAGTAGGAATCGCCGCGGAACCGTTGCTCGTGGAATCACTTTTGCCCACGGACGTAGACCCGTCGACTCCGCCCGCCGCCGCAGCCGCAGCTTCAATCGCCGCTTCACTAGCCGTCCGCTCACCCGCCTTCTCCACCGAAAACCGGGTAATCGTCTGCACCTTCCCCTTATCGAAAAGTTGGAAGTCATCTTTCGATAAATTGCCGCTGGCCTTACCCTTGCGATCGCGCACAATCACAGGCACAACCACCAGATTCACGCGCGAACTAAACGTAGCCTTGGTCTCGGGAGAAGTAGCCATCTCCTGCGCGACCCCCGGTAGCGCCGCCAGTGCGAAGCCCATGAACAATCGGTTCGTCATTTACGTTCATTCACGTGCATTAACGCCCAAATTCTTTGGGCTCGCAATCTCAGAGGCGCAAAACCGCATATACCAGCGATCACGAACTCAATTCGCGGTCCCATGTTTTATTCGCGTTTATTCGCGTTCATTCGCGGCCAAGTTCTTTCGCTCTACGGGATGTCCACGATCCCATTCCGCGCCGACATCATCTGCCCCTCGGAATCCCGCACCACCAGCCGCAGCACGTATTTCCCCGGCTGCACTTCGAACGTCGTTTTCACATTGAGCCGCTCTTCATCCGCAGATCGAACGTCTCCTCCTTCAGCCGCATCTCCACGGTCTTTTGGATGGTGTTGAGCAGATTCCCGTTTCGATCGAACAGCCCGCTGACGATCGTCAGCGTATCGTTGTTCCGCCCCGCGATTTCTGAAACTTCAGCAGCTTCATGTCGACATGCGCGACATATCGACAGCCTCGCCGTCTCGGCTGTCGGCTTGAAAAACTGCGTTTGAATCGTGACCGGAAACTCTTGCGCTTCCTCGCGCGAAAAAATCGCTTCACGAATTTCTTCCTTCGCCTGTTGCGCTTCATCGGCCGCATGCTTGGGTGAGTAGTAGCCGCGGCGCGCCTGCATATTCACGCCCTTCGGCCGCAGCGTGACTTTGACCCAGTGAAAACTGCCGTCGTATTTCAGATTTTGCGGCGAAAACCCCAGGTGATAGATATACTCCGGCGCGGCCGCGGTCCGTCGCAATCCTTCGACCAAATCGTTGTTGTTATGAAAAAACGTGCCGCCCGTGCCCTCGGCTAATTCCGCCAGAACGTCTTCGTCCGCTTGCGCGGCCTCGCGCTGGTAGCTGTTCGCGCAGTAGCGATGTTCTAGTGAACTTTCCACCAGGATCGTCAGCCACGCCGCCCAGCACATATAGTCCTCGCGCATCCATTGTGCTGACGGTGATGTTGGCGCGAATCGCGCGATCCATTAGGTCGGTCTCGTCGGCTCGAAGATTCGTCGTCATCAGGAATCCAGGGGAGATCAGGACCATGCCGCGCTGGCCTGGCACTGACGTCATCCGGCGAACCACGTCGCGCAAAACGCTAATCGAGACTTGAGCCTCCTGCTCGGCGATGGCGTTCGCGCGGGCCGCCGCCGCCTGCGCAATGGCCGCAGCCTGCTGCATTAACGGCTTGGGGGCCGCTCCCGCCCCTCTTGCCCCCGCCGAGCCTGGGTCCCCATTTAGGCTGGCGCAAATCACGGTATCCGCCATCGCCGCCGCCAGCGCCGACGCGTCGTTGTGATTCTGGATCAGGTCCGCCATGTACGGCGTCATCGGCGGACAATCCGTCGATAAAGTCTGCCGCGATCGCGGCGCGATGCGGTTTAGCGCCGCGAACATCTTATCCGGATCGTCCGTGAAATCCAGATTGCCGACTCCCGAAGTCATGTAGATCGCGACCCGGTCGGTCGGATGCAGCGTCTCGGTGAGATGCTTGATGGTCGCGGCGCGCACCCGGACAGGTCAGTCGGAGAGATATGCATGTCATCAAACAAGTAGGCGATGAACCGTGTGGCAATCGTCGCCGGACCGACCGTGACATCCACGCCGCTTTCCTTGGCGGTCTCGGCGAGTTGTGCCGCTTCGCTGGCCGCCTTTTCCCCAGCCTTTTCGACAGAGAATCTGGAAATCGACTGTAGTTTGCCTTTGTCGAAAAGCTGAAAATCTTCTTTCGTAAGGTTGCCGACGGCCTTGCCATTCTTATCGCGGACAACGACTGGGACAATCACCAGGTTCACGCGAGTGCTGAACGTGGTCGTGGTCTCGCGCGATTGAGAAACCTCCGGGGCCGAGGATTGGGGCGCGGATGGGGGTGCCGGTGCTGACGACTGCGCTGCGGGTGGCGCCGTTGAGCCTTGTCCCGAACAGAGCCCTGCACAGACGCCAGCTACAACGCACCAGTAAACCGCGTTTTTGAACCGCATCTGCTTTAGCCCCTATACCTTGAAGTTTGAACTTACCTGATATTACACCCTCACGCTGCATACTGAGATACCTGTTAATGAGACCCTATAATGGAAAAAGCTAATGCGCCGCTCGGCGTCCAACTAGCGCGCTATCGATCGCTGCCCTCATTTGGGGCTCTTTTTGCGCGCTGCACGCTCAGCCTGCTGCCCCCCCGCTCGAATCGAAAGTTGAACAACCGCCCGCCGGCCTGCTGATTCGCATCCGCTCGCGCGCCATCGACAATCTGGATCGCCAACCCAATTACACGTGCACCGAGACTATCGAGCGGTCGCGCCGTCCGAAATCCACCGGCAAATTTCAGCTGCTCGATACCATCCGCCTCGAAGTCGCGTTAGTGGACAGGAAAGAGATGTTCGCCTGGCCCGGATCCAGCAAGTTCGGAGGCACCGAGATGCGCGATTTCGTGAAGGGCGGAGCCATCGGAAATGGCAGTTTTGCCCTCCACGCCCGCGCGGTTTTCGGCGGCGAAGCGTCGCGCTTCGAATACCAGGGAACCGGCGCCACGGGAGGCCGTCCTTGGGTTCGTTTCGTATTTTCGGTACCACTCGCGCACAGCGGCTATACCATCCAATATGGCGATGAAAAGGCGATAGTCGCTTACCATGGATCCTTCGAGGCCGATCCTAACTTCTTTGATTTGCAGCGAATGGAGGTGATCGCCGACGAATTCCCTCCAAATCTCCGCCTGGCGCGAGCCAGCAGCACCGTGGAATACGTCCGAACCCAAATCGGTCCCGCCGACTTCCTCCTACCCTCCCTCAGCGAGCTCAGCATGGTCGATCTCGAAGGTTCCGAAAGTCGCAATTTGATCCGCTTTGCCGGTTGTCGGCAGTTCGCGGGCGAGTCGGTCTTACGCTTCGACGATGCCCCAACGTCCGCTCCAGATGCTCCCGCCGAAATCGCCGAAGTCGTGCTTCCGGACGGAATGGTATTGAATCTCTCCATGCTTGACGATATCGATCTTGGCAAGGCCGCCATCGGCGATCCGGTGCGCGCGCGACTGCAAAATGATCTGAAAGCGAAAGGGCGTCTGCTGATCGCGAAAGGCGCGATTGCCACCGGGCACATCACGCGAATCGAACGTCACAGTGAGGCCACCATGCTCGGGTTGTCCTTCGATGAACTGCAAGGCGAAGGCGTGCGAACGCGCCTGAGCGTTAAGCTGGACCAGATCATGAACCCGGACAGGATCGCGCCTGTCGGGCGTTATCTACTGGCGCCGCGCCAACCTGGGGAAGGAATCGTGCCTTTAGGACCGGGACGCGGACACGTGAATCGTGGTCTGCTTATGAATTGGAGTACGGAACGTTGATCAATCATGATTCATCTTTCGAACGAAACCGGAGACCTGTTCGCGCAGGCATTCGGCTTCGCGCAAAAGCAGGTGCGCAAGCTGGTCGAGAAGCATCCGCTGTTTTATCCGCTGTACACGCAGAACGGCATCTGGAAGCACGAAGGTCCCGCCTGGACCGCATTGGTGCGACGGATTTCTGCCCGGCATGATGTGGATCTTCCAGAAGCACTCCGAGCGCGATTCGCCCGAAGCCAAGTACTGGCTGGAGCAGGCGATCCGCTACACCAAGCCGCTGGAGCCGCGCAAGCACGACCGCGACGTGCACGATCTGGGCTTCCTGTTCCTGTCGACGTATTACCGCTGGTATCGCGTCTCCGCGCGATCCCGCGCCAGCGCGAAGTGCTGATCGAAGCCGGCAAGACGCTGGCGCTGCGCTTCAAGGAGAAGGGCCAGTATCTGCGCTCCTTCGTGGCCGACAATTCCCTGTTCATCGACATCATGATGAACGTCGGCATCATCTTTTACGCCGCGCGCGAAACCGGCGACCGCCGCCTGCGCGATATCGCGATGCGCCATTCGCTGACCACGCGCCGCGTGCTGGTGCGCGGCGACGGATCGACCGCGCACGAAGGAATTTTCGATACCGACACCGGCGAATTTCTGCGCCAGACCACGCATCAGGGCTATCGCGGCGATTCCTGCTGGTCGCGCGGCTTGGCCTGGGCGCTGTACGGATTCACCACCTGCTACGAGTACAGCCGCGATCCGCATTTCCTCGAAACCGCGCAGGC
Organism: Terriglobia bacterium; assembly: GCA_963732025.1. Taxonomy (GTDB): domain Bacteria; phylum Acidobacteriota; class Terriglobia; order Bryobacterales; family Bryobacteraceae; genus Palsa-187. The sequence continues at coordinate 1,458,757 of CAVSXU010000008.1, read as the reverse complement.
GTGCGCCGATTTCTACATCACGCATTCGCCGTCCGACGGCGTTCCGCCGTGGGATTTCAACGCGCCGGCGGAGAACCGGACGCTGCTCGATACCTCGGCCGCGGCGATCTGCGCGGCGGGGCTGTTGCGGCTATGCCGCCTGGAGCCGGATTCGCTGAAGGGCCATTTCTACTGGTCGACCGCGGTGCGCATTCTGCGCGCGCTTGTGCGAAAAGCATCTGGCCAAGTCCGATCCGAAGTGGGAAGGAATCCTGAGGGCGGCGTGTATCACGTCCACAAGGGACTGGGCGTGGATGAATCGGTGATGTGGGGCGAGTATTTCTTCTGCGAAGCGCTGGAGCGGGTGCTCTGGTAAACCGGAAACCGAGTTGGCCGCGGATGCACGCCGATGAACGCCGATAAGGCAAGCCAGCTCTTTTAGATACTTTGTGCCTTAGGCTTATCCGCGTGCATCTGCGTGCATCTGCGGCCAACTCTTCCGTGCTACACGATCAACGGCCGCAGCGAAACCCCGCCCGCCTGCAACATCGACGCGACCGTCTCCGCGATCTTCGGCGCACCCGGAGTATCGCCATGAATGCAGATCGTCTGCGCAAGCCCTTCCTTAGCGATCCGCAGCGCCTGCTCGCCCGCCTTCTCAGGATCGCGAATCAAGGCGTCCTCGAACTTGCGCGACCGTAGCGTCCCGTCGGGTTCGTAAGTCCGATCCGCGAAAGCCTCCGCCGCGACACGAAATCCTGCTGCGCGAAATTCGTCGACCATCGGCGATCCAGCTAATCCAACCAGCACAACGGTCTTGCTAAACCGCGCAACACCGCTTGCGATCGCCCGCGCCAAATCGCGATTCTTGACCGCCTGATTGTAGAGCGCCCCGTGCGGCTTCACGTGGACGATCGACGTCGCGAATTCGGCGGCGATCGCAGCCAGCGCACTCACCTGTTCGAACACTGTGTTCTCGATCTCGCTCAACGGAAGATCCATTTCCAAACGGCCGAAATTCGCGCGATCCGGATAGCCTGGATGCGCGCCGATCGTCAAGCTCCAACGCAGCGCCTGCTCGATCGTGGTCTTAATGGTCTTCTCGTCACCCGCGTGCCCGCCGCATGCGATGTTCACCGACGTGATCGACCGCATCAGTGATTCCTGCGTGCCATCTTTGATGTGCTCTGGCACTTCGCCCATGTCGCAATTCAGGTCGATATGCATCGCGCGATCGAGGCCTCCTGTTCGCGGATCAAATCCCGCGCATACGTAGACGTCACCCATTCGAACTGAATCTCGTCGCGCGGACGAAGCTGCCCGACGCTCGGCAGATCCGCCGAGATCACATTCGCGATCTTCGGATAGCCGCCCGTAGTCTGCTGTTCGACGAAAGTAATGATCGGCCGTCCGCTCGATGGAACTTGAATCGCTCCGAGCGAAACTCCCTCGGAAGTCATGTGGCCCTTTCTGCGGCGTCTCGAGAATCGGGCCTTGCAAGCCGCAGTCCCATGCGATTCGATTCTTCGCTGACGGTGTACACGCTGTTGTAAAACAGCCGCAGCGATTCAGCGGAAAATCGCTCGGTCTGAGGGGCGACCGTAGTCCGCAGAATCTTGCGCGCCGATGTGGCGCACGCCGGCGCATCTATGCGCCTTTGAAATGCGGCGCGTGCCGTGTCGACACTCGTGTCGACACCCACTTGCAAAACGTCACCTTTCCGAAGCGCTCTCCCTTCCACTCCCCCAAGTCCACTCAAAATATGAGTAGACGAGCTACCAAGAAACTGCTTCACGACAATGCCGCCGCGAACACACAAATAACATCGAGCACCGTTCTTCGTTGGACCGGTCTTCAAAACCTCACCAGGCTGCAGCTCACACGCCGTATGCAAAGGAATTGTCGCCCCGAAATCCGAGCCCACCAGCGCGACCACTCCACCCTCCGGAAACGCGAACGTACCGCCGAGCAGCGTCATCTCCAAGCGCCGCCGCATTCTCGGAATTCCCCACCAACAAGTTTCCGATGCGCAACGAAACCGGATCGGCCGCGCCCGACCGCGACACGCCCAGCGGCCCGTAACCAGGCCGCCCGAGATCCTGCACCGTCGTGAACATTCCCGGATGTTGGACGAGGATCGTACTCATGCGATGGGTGTGAATCGAACCAGATCGCCGATACGCAGACAACTCAGCTCCGCCGAATCGGGATCGAAAATATCCAGCGGCGTTCGACCGATCAGCCTCCAACCGCCCGGCGTTTCGAACGGATAAATTCCCGTCTGCGATCCTCCTATCGCCACGCTGCCTTTCGGTACGCGCTTGCGAGGCGTTTCCAACCGCGGCGTCCCAAGTTCCTGCGGCAATCCGCCGAGGTACGCGAAGCCCGGCACGAATCCCATGAAGTAAACCGGGTAGCTAGTTGAGCAATGCAGCTCGATCACGCGCTCCGGAGTCATTTCGTGTAAGCCGGCAAGCTCAACGAGATCAGGCCCGTTCTCCCCGCCATAACGAACCGGAATCTCAACGATCCTCGGCTCCGGAAGCGCGATGGACTCGATACGCGCGACACGTTGCTTCAACAGCGGTTCGAGCGCGGCGTGATCCTGCCGAACAGGATCGAACACCATCAGGATCGAGCAATACGCGGGATGAAGATTCACGACGTGCGGAATCGGCTCGGCCTCCAAAAGGCGCAGTAGCTTTACCACACGCTGATGCGTCGCGAGGTCGATCTCGTCGCCGAGGTAAACCATGAGCGATTGATCGCTAGCGTATTGGAAGCGGATCATGCGGGTCTGTACAAAGATATCGAACGAGCCGCTGCTCCCGTCGCGGGCGACGCCCATCGGCTTTCCAGCGAGTCGAACAACAGCAACCGCGGACCATCCGCGCATTCACGAATCTCAAAGATGCCGCCAGCAGCAAAGTGCCGCGCGACTCGCGGATCGGAAGAGCGAATCGTCCGCGTGTGCGGCATGTGCGCTGCCGCAATCGCACAGAGCTCGTACGTTCGCGAGCGCCGCACAAACCACGGCGCGATTGCGACACCAACAAATCCTCTCCGGGTCACGCCACGTTCCTTCGAAAACAATCTGGCCGTGAATGAACGTGAATGAACATGAATAAGAAATCGGATTTATTTGCGTTCATTTGCGTTCATTCGCGGCCAAAGCTCTTACACCCAGTCCATCGACGGATGCATCTTGTGCCACTCCGTCGCCTGCTCGAATGCGAGCGCCACCCGCAACGGCGTCCCTTCCTCATACAGCTTGCCGGTGAAAATGATGCTCTGCGGCGCCTTGTTCACGAACCCGCATGGCACCGCGACCTGCGGATGCCCGGTCAAATTCGTAATCGTCAGCGACGCCGTGCCTTGCGGGACCACCAGCACATCCCACTTCTGCATGAACTCGTCCATCTGCTGCTGGAGCAGTGTGCGCCCACGTTGCGCGCGAATGTATTCGACCGCAGGAATCAATCGTGACGTTCGAAAACTGTTCGGCCAGTCGCCCGCGCCCTGGCTGCGAAGGTCCTTCACGCGGCCGTCGCGAGTAATATCGTCGAACGCCGCTGCGGCTTCGGCCTGCAACAGGAACACGATCTGCTGTGCGTTGGTCTGCGGCAATTCGACCTCTTCAAGCTTCGCGCCCGCTTTGCGAAGAGCGTCCAGCGCATCGTCATAGATCTTCTTGCGATCCGCCGCGGCTTGCGCGATTCGGATTGCCGCCGCGGCCTCCGCCGCCCTGACGATCGAACTCCGACTTCACATAGCCAATCTTCAAACTCGCCAGCGGCGAAATCGGATTCCAATCGAGCGGCGCGTCGATAGTCGTGACGTCGTGGCCATCGGGACCATACATCGCGTTCAACACCAGCGCGCAATCTTCCACCGATCGGCAGATCGGCCCGATCTTGTCCATCGTCCAGCTCAACCCCATCGCGCCGTAGCGACTCACGCGGCCATAGGTCGGGCGCAATCCGGTCACGCCGCAGCGCGAACTCGGGCTGACGATCGACCCCAGTGTTTCCGTGCCGATCGAAAATCCAACCAGGCCGCCCGCGGTCGCCGATGCCGAACCCGCCGACGATCCGCTGGACCCGACGTTGATATCCCAGGGACTCTTGGTCGTGCCCGCGAACCACACATCGCCTTGCGCGAGCGCGCCCATCGACAACTTCGCCACCAGCACCGCGCCCGCCTTGTAGAGACGATCGATACACGTCGCATTGTAGGCCGGGATCTGATCCTTGAACGGCTCGGCTCCCCACGTGGTCAGGATGCCTTTGGTGTTGAACAGGTCCTTCGCGCCGAATGGAATTCCGTGCAGAGGACCGCGATATTTCCCGGCCGCGATTTCCTTGTCGGCGGCGGCGGCTTGCTCCAGTGCGTGGTCCTCCGTCAGCGTGATCACGTTCAGCAGTTTCGGCGAATACTTCTTCAGCCGAGCCAGATACATCTTGGTCAAATCCGTCGACGAGACCTTCTTCGTACGAACCAGCGGCGCCAGATCAGTTACCGAAAGAAACGCCAACTCCTCGACGTCTTTGAACGGCGCGGGCTTCGGTGCACGGATCGAAGTGATGGTCGGCGCGAATCGCGACGGGCGCGGCTTCGGCTCCTTGCCGGGCAGCGCGGGGCGAAAGTAAAACGCGGGCTCGGTGTCGAGCGGAATCGTCAATTTGCGCAGCCCCTCGTAGCCGGTGAGCGCGCGATTGACGGCCGGCAGCATCATGGTCCGCTGCTCCTCCGTGAAATCGAGGCCCAGGATATCGAGCGCGTCCTTCATCTGCTCTTTCGTGACGCGCTGGGCAGTGTCGCCGCCGCGCTGCTGAGCGGAAGCGGTGGTCACGATTCCAGCTTCGGTCGCGATCAGCGCGGCGACGATGGGGGCGAGTTCGAGGAGCGTACGTCGGCTGAATTGCGTGGGGCTCTGCGGCATGTAGATCAGGATATCGCCTACGGGCGTTCGCGTGGCGCGCGCTTCAGCGAGCAGCGGCGAACTTCAGTTCGACGTTCGAAGGCACCATCGGCTGAAGCCGACGGCTGCACGCTGAAGCGCGCGCCACGGCTGTGTTAGAGTTCAGAATCATGGCAAGCCGCAGCGTTAATCAAGTGATTTTGATCGGGCATCTCGGGCGTGATGCCGAGACCGCATACACCGCATCGCAGGTATCGGTGACGAAGTTTTCGGTGGCGACCAATCGCCGCTGGAAAGACCAGCAGTCCGGCGAATGGAAGGAAGAAACCAACTGGACCAACGTGGTCCTGTGGCGGGGTGAAAACGTCGCGCCGTATCTCACCAAGGGCAAGCAGATCTACGTCCAGGGGCGCATCCAGACGCGCAGTTACGACGATAAGGACGGCAAGAAGGTGTACGCGACAGAAGTGGTCGCGGATGAAGTGATCCTGCTGGGCGGCCGTGGCGAAGGTGGTCCTCCGGATGAAGGATTGTCGCAGGAGCCGATGCGTAGCGCGCCTCGCGCTCGTCCGGCCACGCAGCCCGCCGCGTCGATGGGCGAAGGCGTCGGTGATGATGATGTGCCGTTCTAGGTGGACTTTGTGGTGCGTTCAGTAGTCCTTGGGTTAGCAATCATTAGCGTCGCGAGTGCTCAAAATCAGGCTCTGGAAAAAGTTAAAGAGCAAGTCGAGTTCTTGCGCCAACTCCGGCCCGAAGGCGATACGTTTTTCCCGCAGCTAAAATCGGTCCGCGACCGTAGTGCACCTTTACATACAACCCTCCGCGATTGGATCGAGGTCCGTCTTCCAAAGACGAAAGCGGCTCTGGATGCCGAACTTCCGTTCCTTGCCGCTTCGTTCGCCGCGGAATTGCAGCGCGCCGGGCTTAACAAGTCTGGCGAGGAATACGAAAACTTCGCGCCTGGATATGTCCCTGCGCCCAAGTTCACCAGGCCTGCCGAAGATCCGGACAAACTGATCGTGGTCAGCGGAGTTGGTTTGCCCTGTGGTCATGACGATGTAGTTTATGTTTACGATTTCAGCGGCGAGCGGGTCCGCGTGCTGGAATCGGCGGGGACTCGCGATCACGACGAAAGCATTTTGGGAGTTTATATCTCGAAGCGTTCCAGCGACGGCCCGCAACAGATTTTGACGCTGCGTTATGGCGTACAGTGCGGATCGTCATGGAACGTTTTGGCCTACGATTTGTTCCGGCGCATGAACCTCGGTGCAGCTGCGCAACGGATCTTTGCCGGTGAGCACGAGTTTTGGAATTACGATGCTTCCGTGCGGCTCGCGCACGACGATTTACTGATCGAATTCGAAGGGAGCGATATGGAGCCGGGGTTTCGGCGAACGCACGTCCGGCACTACAGCTCCAGTGGGCAGGGCATCAGACGTGCCGACCCGGTCGCGCTGCTGCCTAAAGATTTTGTCGACGAATGGCTCAAGAGCGAATGGCAAGAAATGGAATCGAGGTCGGTTGAAAGCGAGAAGCTGAAGAAGTGGCACGATTTGCTTGGCGACTCCGCGGAGATACAGATCGTCCAACAGTGCGATGGGCTCCCGGGCCATTGGCTGATCGAACTGGATCCACAGGCGATTCAAGGAAAGGAACTCCCGGATCCCCTCTCGATCTATTTTCTTGTCCAGGATCTCGGCGATCATCGGTACAAAATGATCGATATCAGCTTTGATCCGCAAGAAGGCTGTCCCGGCGATGGGCAACCCAATCTTGAGGAAAGGCCCACGCTCTTTCCCAAAAAAAGTAGTCTGCTTCGATGCCATACACTAGTTCGAAGTAGATGAAGAAAGCTCTCATTACCGGAATTACCGGACAGGACGGATCGTTCCTTGCCGAATTCCTGCTGCGCAAGGGCTACGAAGTCCACGGATTGATCCGGCGCGCATCGACATTCAACACCGAACGCCTGGATCCGATCTATGCCGATCCGCATGAGCGCGGCGTTGCGCTGTACCTGCATTATGGCGACGTGACCGACGGCACCGGCCTCCGCCGCACCATGGAAAAAGTGCAACCGGACGAGATCTACAACCTGGCGGCCCAGTCGCATGTGCGCGTGAGTTTCGATCAACCGGAGTACACCGCCGACGTGGTCGCTACCGGAACACTGCGCATGCTCGAGACCGTGCGCGATTACATCAACATCACCGGCCAGAAGGTCAGGTTCTACCAGGCGGGCTCATCGGAAATGTTTGGCGCGGCGTCGCCGCCGCAGAGCGAAGCCACTCCTTTTTATCCTCGCAGTCCGTACGCCGTCGGCAAGGTGGCCGCGCATTGGTACGGGGTGAATTATCGCGAGGCATACCAGATGTTCATCTCCAATGGCATCCTGTTCAATCACGAATCGGAACGCCGGGGCGAGACGTTCGTCACTCGAAAAATCACGCGCGCCCTGGGGCGCATCAAATTTGGCTTGCAGAAGAAGTTGTTTCTGGGAAATCTCGATTCGCGCCGCGATTGGGGCCATGCCGGCGATTACGTCGAAGCCATGTGGATGATGTTGCAGCAGCCCGAGCCTGACGATTTCGTGGTCGCCACCGGCGAAGCCCACTCGGTGCGCGAGTTTTTGGACGAAGCTTGCCGCGTCTGTGGAGTTGACTGGCACAAGCATGTCGAATCCGATCCGCGTTATTTGCGGCCAACGGAAGTGGATTATCTGCTCGGCGACGCATCCAAGGCGAGAGAAGTCCTGGGCTGGAAGCCGCGCGTCGATTTCCGCGAGCTGGTGCGGCGCATGGTGGAACACGATCTCGAACTGGCCCGGCAGGAACAGACTCTGGTGGATGCGGGGCACACATCCGTCGCGCGGGGACTTTCGCAGCAGTGATGGAGAGCAAGAGCCGCGTTTTCGTTGCCGGTCACCGCGGTCTGGTCGGCTCGGCTATCGTCAGAAGGCTGCAACGCGACGGCTATGAGAATCTGCTCACCGCGAGCCGCGACGAACTCGATCTTCGCAACACTGCGGCGGTGAACGAGTTCTTCGAGCGGGAGCAGCCTGCATTCGTGTTTTTGGCTGCGGCGAAAGTCGGTGGGATTCTGGCGAACGATACTTATCCCGCGGAGTTCCTGCGCGACAACTTGTTGATCCAGACGAACGTGGTGGATGCAGCGTGGCGTTCCGGAGTGCGCAAGCTTCTGTTCCTGGGGTCGTCCTGCATTTATCCGAAGTTCGCGCCGCAGCCGATTCATGAAGAGCATCTGCTGACGGGCGCGCTGGAGCCGACCAACGAATGGTATGCAATCGCCAAGATTGCGGGCATCAAGTTGTGCCAGGCGTATCGAAAGCAATACGGGTTTCGGGCGATCAGCGTGATGCCCACGAATCTCTACGGGCCGGGTGATAGTTTCGATTTGCAGAGTTCGCACGTGCTGCCCGCGCTGCTGCGCAAGTTCCATGAGGCGACAGCCAGCGGCGCTGAAGAAGTAAACATTTGGGGAACCGGGGCGCCGCGCCGCGAGTTCCTTCACGTCGACGATTTGGCGGATGCCTGCCTGTTCCTGATGCGGAATTACGATTCGGCGGAGATCGTGAACGTCGGCACCGGCGAAGACATCACTATCCGCGAGCTGGCGGAAATGATTCAGCAGATCACGAAGTTTCAAGGCCGCCTGACTTTCGATTCGTCGAAGCCCGACGGGACGCCGCGCAAGTTGTTGGACGTAGCGAGACTCAATGGATTGGGTTGGAAGGCATCGATTCCGTTGGAGCGCGGCTTGTCGGAAACCTACAAGTGGTATCGAGCCACCTCCATGCGTTAGCTAGAGCTGAAACTCAACGGCGCTGTTCGCACACCGAGCGCTCGGCCAGTTCGCCCACGATCGGCAGCTTGTACATCTGATCCTGGCTGACCTTGATCATCATAAAGATCCACGACATCAGGATCACAAGCTGCAGGCCATGGGTGATGAAACCCGGGAGCACCCTGTCGTCGAACATGTACTGTGTGGGCCGCACCACCCACTCCACAATCAGCCACGCCACGAATAGATACAAGCCCTGAAAAGCGTGAAACCGAACCTGCGTCTCAGTTCGAAAACGTTCGCTGGCCAGGACGACGATCGCGGGGATCCAGCCGATCACGGGTATGTAGCAAAGCAGCGCCGCGTGGCGATTACTGAGTCCCGGCATAAAGTCGCCATGGAATCCGGCGGTGGCCGCTCCACCGGTTCCCGTGCGTGGCTGACTGCCGCCGCATTTCGCGCAGAACTGGTCGGTGGGCGCAACCGAGGAGCCGCATTGTGGGCAGTAAGGCATCGTTCTCTATCTACTATGTACGATACGTCACACCTTTCGGTTCCGCTACTCTGCGAGCACCCGTATAGATGCGAGCACCCGTATAGAATAGGCCTAGCTTCGTCACGGATGCAGCCGTCACCAATGCAGTGGATGCTGATATATTCGATCCTATGACTCGGCGCGAGTGGATTGCATTAGCCGCAGCGGGCGCAATTGCAAAGGCTGAAGTCAGGCCGTCGATCATCGGCAACGGTTGGGGATTGGATCACTTCATGACGGTACTGGCCGATCCTGAGTCAGTGAAAAGCACATATGTAACGAAGCTAGGTTTTACTGTGTTTCCGGGAGCCAAGAGGCCGGATGGGTATGAGAACGCGGTCATCATTCTCGGGCCGGCTTATATTGAGCTGCTGTCGTTCTACGATCGCGATAAAGCGAAGGCATCCGGCGACGCACACGTAAAGGAGCTATTCGATAAAGCCGTTCAGGGAGGTGGTCCGGTTGGCTACAACGTAAATGTATCGCCCGTCGATCGTGCCGCTGCCACACTGCGTGAACGCGGAATGGAAGTAAGTCTACCCCTAAGCCAAGTCATCCTACGCGACGGAAAGGAAGTTCGCGGTGGCTGGCAGTTTCTCAACATCGCCAAGACCGGGAAGACCACCCCGTCCCCCGGCGTTCCCGGAGGCGATGCGGTGGGGTTCCTGGAATACCGCGACAACCAGCGCAAGATGGCGCCAAAATACTCAGACGATTTTCGCGCGCGAGCGGAACGGGAATTCCCAGACCCCAGGCGTCGCGCGGGCGAGATCCACCCGAACACCGCACGCTGGATGCGCTCGGTTTGGGTCGCCGTGGAGAGTGTATCGGACGCCGTGAAGCAATCTGAGATTTTCGGGTTCGCTGGCGCGGCGGCGAGAGAAAACAAATCCCTGGGTGCGCGTGGACGCGAGGTGGAATGCGGCCGCGGGACTATTGTATTTTGGGAAGCGGCGAAACCTGGCACGCCACTGTCCGGATTGATAAAAAGTCGAGGTCTCGGCGCGTTTGGCGTAAGCATCGATGTGGTCGATTTGAAGCTCGCTCGTCGAATCGCGGAAAAAGGTATCGGCAAGAAACTTCCCATGGATGTTGCATCGCCTCGAAAAAACTTTGTCGTGCCGGGGGAATTGACAGGAGGCGTTTGGATTGAATTCGGCGAGCTAACATCGTGAGACATTTTTGGGGGATTCTAACGATTCTGGCGTTCTTAGACGGATCGCTGGCCGCGAAACCTCTTGAGATTTTCTTCATCGACACCGAAGGCGGGAAGTCGACCCTGATCGTTTCGCCCTCCGGGCAAAGCCTCCTGATCGACGCCGGCTACTCGAATTTCAGCGGGCGCGATTCGGATCGGATCGCCGCTGCCGCGAAGCTTGCGCACGTCAAGAAGATCGACTACGTGCTGATCTCGCATCACCATTCTGATCACGAGGGCGGCGTCCCGAACCTGTTGCAGCGCCTACAGGTCGGAACCTTCTTCGATCCCGGCCCATCGGTCGATACCGATCCGTCGCAGATCAGGTCCAACAAAGCCTACGAGGAAGCGATGGCGAAACAGCATCGCCAGGTAATCAAGCCGGGCGACAAGATTCCGATCAAAGGACTGGATATAACCGTGGTGGCCGCCAACGGACAACATATCGAACGGGGCGGATCGCCGAATCCGTTCTGCACGGCGCCTCCGGTGAAGGAAGACATCCCCGAGAATGCGCGATCGGCAGGCATCGTGATGGAGTTCGGCAAGTTTCGCTACGCGGATTTTGGCGATCTGACGAACGACAAGGAAATCGCGCTGCTGTGCCCTGAAAACCGCGTGGGTAAAGTGGACGTGTACCAGACCGCCCATCACGGCGCGGAGCTGTCGAAGTCGATTTACGGGATGGCGCCGCGGGTGGCGATCATGAACAACGGCGCACGCAAAGGCGGAACGCCGGACGGCTGGCGTCTGGTGAAGGGATCGCCCGGACTTGAGGACTTGTGGCAGCTCCACTTCGCGGTGGCAGGCGGCCAGGACGTCAATTCGCCGGATTCGATGATCGCCAACGTGGACGAGCCCTGCGAAGGTAAGTATTTGAAGCTCACCGCCGAGCCCGACGGATCGTTTACCGTGTACAACTCGCGCAACAAATACACTAAAACATATTCGGCGCGATAATCGCCCGGCGCGTTACGTTTGCATTCGAGGCAGCGTCTCGACTATGATTCATCAAACCCCATGAAGCACACCATGTCCCGCACCATCCCGATCGTCACGTTGTTCTGCCTCGGCGGAGCATTCACGGCTCCGGCCCAATATAAGGCGGTGAATCCGCAGGTCGCCAAGATCGTTTCGGAGGTATCCGAAGAGCGCGTTGCTGCCATCCTGAAGAAACTGGAAGGCTTTCGGGACGCGCAATATTTTCTCGTCGCAGGACGATCCGGTGCGCGGTGTGGGCGCGGCTCGTAAGTGGATCTACGAGCAGTTCCGCAGCTACAGCCCGCGGCTCGAAGTCAGCTTCGATCAGTACAAGCTAAAGAAGGACGAAGGCCGCGCCTCGCGCGTAACCAGCGATGTCGATTTGTACAACGTGGTCGCCGTGCTGCCCGGAACGACGAATAAGGAACAGCGGATTATCGTCAGCGGCCATTACGATTCATTGAATCAGCAGCGCCCTCCGGGTGCTGCGGCGGGTCCGGCGATTCGGCTCCGGCAGCCGGGGGCGCAGGCGGCGGGAATGGCCAGCCTCAACCTCCGCGCGATCCCAATGTCGACGCCCCAGGCGTGACCGACGACGGCAGCGGAACGGCGTGCGTGATGGAGTTGGCTCGCGTGTTGAGCCAATATACAGTTCGAGAAAACGCTGGTGTTTGTGGCGTTCGCGGGCGAGGAGCAGGGTCTGCTCGGCAGCACGCTGTTCGCGAAGAAGGCCAAGGACACCGGCATGAAAATCGAGGCCGTGCTGAACAACGACATCATCGGCAGCGATATCGCCGGCGACGGCCGCACGGACAATCATCGCCTCAACGTTTTCAGCGAAGATCCGCAGGATTCGCCATCGCGGCAACTGGCGCGCTATATCCGCGAAATCGGCGAACGGTATGTTCCGGCGATGAACGTCGACCCGGTGTTCCGAGCGGACCGTTTCGGCCGCGGCGGCGACCACACGCCGTTCAACCTGGAAGGCTTTGCGGCGGTTCGATTCTCGACGCCGACGGAAAACTTCGCGAATCAGCATTCGATCACGGACACTTTCGCAAATACGTCGCCAGCGTATACGACGCGCGTGATCAAGATCAACGCGGCGGCGGCCGCATCGCTTGCCTGGGCGCCGAAATCCCCGGCAACCTCGGAGACAGTGGAGCGAAATGGCCGCAAAATGACCAACTTGCTGCTCACGCGCGGGAAAACCCGGTATGAGGCGCTGCTGAAGTGGAAAAACGAGAGTCCGGAGCCGGATCTGGCCGGTTACGTGGTTCTTGACCCGGTCGACCACGGCACCCTACTGGGAACACGAGATTTTCGTCGGAAACGTGACCGAATACACGATGCCGGAGGTTTCGATCGACGACCTGGTTTTCGCCGTCAAGGCGATCGACAAGGAAGGCAACGAGAGCCTGGCGAGCCCCTATGTACAGGCACCCAGGGAGAAGCGGACGATCTCGGTTTACTAGCATCGCGAGACGGATCCAGCTCGATTAACGATCCTGCTAAGTGTCGCTAAGTAAAGCTAAGTAAAGGGTCTACCGGGAAAATCCTAGGAATGCATAGTTGGGAGTAATGGTACTATTTCTGACAAATGATTCCATCGAACTCCCCCGAGGCCCCCGGTGTTATCCGAGCGCGTCTGGCCAACCTTCGCAAGCGGAAGGCGTCTCTGGATGAAGTAATTCGGGCAGTCGAGCGCTACGTGGATGGTTACGCGGACGGAAATTCCACCAACGGACGCGCCGAGGAACGTGCTATTTCGAAAGCCTCAGGGATGGCGATCCGCCCCTGGGCAAACCCGCACTGCAACTCACAAAACGCAAAACCGCGTAAAACGGACACAAGTCCACCCGAAAGCCGACCGGATCAGCCTCTGGCTTGGCTTTTCCTTTCGACACCGCTCGAACCTGTTGTAACCTAACAATGAACCGGTGCGCCTTGGTAATTGGACATTATGGGATTTGACCGCTGCTCGGGATTGCGAGTGGATCGCGGGCGGTGGCCATGCTGGTTGAATTCGAGCTCATTGAACGGGCTCGAAGCGGCGATAGCAGTGCGTTCAATCAAGTCGTCCAGGCATACCGGAAGCGGATCCTGGGAACGATCGCGCGGCTGATCAGCCGGCCGGAGGATGTGGAGGACGTAGGGCAGGAAGTTTTCCTGCGCCTTTACGATTCGCTGGACCAGTTGAGGACGGCCGAAGTTTTTGAGCCCTGGTTGTACCGGTTGACGGTGAATGCCGCGTATGATTATTTGCGGCGGCAGCGGCGCCGGCAGGAAAGCCGGATGTCGGATCTGACGGAGCAGCAGGTGATGCTGGCGGATGCGGCGGCCGGTGGCAAGAGAAACGTGGAAGAGCACCGCCGGATCAAAATCCGGGAGCTGGTGCAGTCGTTGTTGAGCAAGGTATCGGAGGAGGACCGAATTCTCCTGACGATGAAGGAAGTCGAGGGCCTGTCGCTGAAGGAACTCGAGAAGATTTACGGTGTTAATGAGAATGCGCTCAAGGTGAGGCTGTTCCGGGCGCGTCAGCGGGTCCTGAAGGCCTTCGAGGCCGAAGGCGGGGATCTGGAAGAGTTGACTGAAGAGTGATGGTTTGGCCGAAGAGCGAGAGTTGGCCGATGAGTAAGGTGTAAAATGAATCGCATGCAGAATAGTGACCATGACGTCCGGCTGGATAAATTGTTCGCTGCATACCGGGCGGCCGTACCCGATCCCGGAGTCGAGCGCCGCGTTCATGCCCGGATTGTGGCAGAAAATCGAATCGCGGCGGTCTTCGAACATGCGTCGTATTCCGGCGTCTGGCGCCAGATTTGCGTGGGCGCGACGCTGGCGCTGACGGTGGTGATGGGCGCGTTCGTGATTCCCCACCTGGAGAAGCTGCCGGTGTATAGCGCGAGTTACGTGGATGCGCTTGGAGGCGGACCATCCCAACACCTACGTCGATATTTTCTCGGGTGACATCAAATGAAGTTCTCGCGTACCGCCATCATCCTGTACATGGGCTTGGTGTTTGCATGCGGAGCGGTGTTGGGGGTTTTCGGACAGCGTCTGTATAGTGCCTCGCCGGTCATTTCAGCTCCTAATCGGCCGGCCGATCCCGAAGAGCTTCGGAAGAAGATGATCGCTGAAGTTCAATCCCGATTGAAAGCTCACCGACGATCAGGTTATTCAAGTTCAATCTGCGATGGATGAGACACGGGCGCGGGTCGCGAAGTTCGCAAGCAGATGCATCCCGCAGTATGAGAAAGATCCATCAGGAACAGACCGAGAAGATTCATGCGATGCTGACCCGGATCACGTGCCGAGTACGACCGATGCTCAAGGAACGCGAAGAACGCCAGAAGACGAAATGGCGACCGCGGTCCTGGACCGGGAATCTAGGCTTGGAAATGACCGCTTCCTTACGGTCGCGGCTCTGAAATTGGGGTTGCGGCTCGGAAGTAGGCGCGGTTCTTAGCCGCGCACGTCAGTGAACGGCCGTTTACGCTACCGGCTGCTTCTTCTTGGCGTCGGCAACTACCTTGGCAGCCTCCTGCGCCTCGCGAACCTTCGCGTACTTCTTCTGGAAACGATCGACGCGGCCTTCGGTGTCGATCAGCTTCTGCTTGCCGGTAAAGAACGGGTGGCAGCTCGAGCAGATTTCGACGCGGATGTCGCCCTTGTGGGCCGAGCGCGTTTTGAACGTGTGGCCACAGGCGCAGATCACGTTCACTTCTTCGTAGGCGGGGTGAATTCCGGCTTTCATGGGGAAACTCCAGTATACAACAACTTTGAGCCGCAGAGCGAAAAACCCCGCAGCGCCACCATGAAAGTGGACTGCGGGGTCTTCGTGTTCTTCTAGATGACTCAGCTTCGCGTGAAGGGGCCGGTCCACAGGAACGGCGGCCTCGTCACTGGACGAAACCTGAACGTCAGAGCGCCAACTTCAACAGTCGGCCACCTCACGCGTGTATTGAGTGCAGTCTTTACTACCAGATATCATTTGACTGGACCACCTCCTTTCTCAGTGATGCCTTCATCATAAGACGCATCCTGGGAACTGTCAAACGTTTTCTCAGCGGATGTTTGGGTGTCGTGGCGCACGCACTCTTGCGCGCCGTGTCGACACTCATGTCGACACGAGTTTTTCCCAGCGCATCTAGAAATCAAAAGCCACGGGCGCTATGTCGACTTATTTAGTGAGACGCCAGAAAGAACTCGTGTCGACCTGAGTGTCGACACGGCACGCAGGAGTGCGTGCGCAATTGCTACTGCGGAGGCTCCTCCGACAGCGTGAAGTTCACGTCGACCTGCGTGATCACCTCGACCGGGTTGCTGTTGAGCAGCGTCGGCTTGTAGGTCCACTGTTTGACAGCCTCTAGCGCCGCCGGCACCAGCAGCGGATGCCCCGAGATGACTTCGATATTCTGGATCAAGCCGTCGCGGCCGATGACCACTGTAAAGTGCACCGCACCTTGAATGCGAGCCTGCTTGGCGAGCGGCGGATAAACGGGATTCACTCTGCTGACCAGATTCGCGTTTTGCACGTTGCCGCCGACGCGAATGCGCTGTGGCATCGGAGCCGATTCGCCCGCTACGGGTAGCCATCTCGATAGGCCACGATTCCACGCTCTTCAACGCAATGCGCCGGCCACCCCGCTTGGCGGGGGCGGGGGCGGAGGAGGAGGCGGCGGAACTCCGAGCGACAGACGGATGTTCGCGCGATTATCCTTGCCGAATCGAGCGACGCGATGAAATGTTCGTCGACCTCCTTCGCGGCGGCGACGATTCCGCGAATCCCTTCGGCGTCAATCTGGTCGCCTTCATGAACGGGCAGCAGCGCTCGAACCTTCTGCTCGACTTCCGTCGGCGTACTTGAAGAATTCGATGTGGGCGGCGCCGGTCTGCGGCGTGGCTTGCAGGCCACCCGGGCGCAAAACTAACGGTATGCCGGCGCCCATCGGCTGCACGTCCGGACGCTGGGAGCGAACTTGATGAGTCGCGCGAACCGTCGGCGAGGCTCCAGCAGCCGTCGAATAATGCCACTGCAGGACGCTCTGAAGCGCGGACTTGCGCAGCTCGTCGGGACCGCTTACGACTCGCGCGTCGGTCACTTCGCCTTTCGCATTTAGCGACAGCGTCGAGCATAACCGTTCCGCTCGTCGTCGCACTCGATCGGAACACGCCGGTGCGATGCATCAGCGGACCGCCTGGATCGACCTCGATGCCGATGCTATCCATCGAACGGTTGGAAGACGATCTGGGCGGTCGTTTGTGCGTTCATCTCGACCGGGCTCTGCATGGGGAAAAACCAGACCGCCAGGCGCGCAGCGACGAGCGCGGCGGAACAGACGGTCGTGAAATTGGCGATAAGTCGGGACTTCGACATGCGGGTCTCCTTCAATACGGCGGCCACTCGCACGGCGAGTTGGCGTTTCTTCAAAAATAGGGGCGCCGGAGCGACGTCCGGATACAATCGTTGCGCCGCGACGGCCACCAGCGCATCGAGATAACGTTCGCGATTGCTCATGATGCCCGACCACTTCGGCGTCGACGGTCTGCTCGCGCGCAAGCTGGATCTGGCTCAGCGCGAACCAGACCGCGGGATGGAACCAGAACAGTCCGCGAATCGCCTCCTCCGCGAGCACGAACAGCCAGTCGCCGCGGCGCACGTGAATCAGTTCATGACACGCGATCGCTTCGCGCAGATCGGCGGGCAGTTCGCACACGCGCGACGGAAGCAGGATCGACGGGCGCAGCCAGCCGAACGTCACGGGGCCCGAAATCGTATCCGATACGTACCAGCGAACGGCGAGATTTTCGAACGGCACCGGAGGCGAGGCCAGCGGGCGCGCGGCCAAGCGATGGCGGCGCAAGTCGCACAAAGCCGACGATGATCCAGAGCCAGCGCAACGCAGCGCCCGCCAGGACCAGGTACAGCACGTAATCATTTCGCCAGGTAAAGGATCGCGATGATGGCGGGGCCACGGTGTAGGCCGCGGTCGTCGACGTCACGGTGACGACGGTTGCCGGATCCGCTTCTGGACGAGGCCATGGCTGCAATGCCGGCAACAGCAGCGTCGCGGCGAGCAGAACC
This sequence comes from Terriglobia bacterium, assembly GCA_963732025.1. Lineage (GTDB taxonomy): Bacteria > Acidobacteriota > Terriglobia > Bryobacterales > Bryobacteraceae > Palsa-187. The sequence goes on along the minus strand of CAVSXU010000008.1, from coordinate 1,441,251 downwards.
TGCCAGAACACCAGCCGCGCGCGCCCTGGGGAGAGGCTCAGCGCGGCCAGCGCTCCGATCGCCACGACGATCGCGATCTGCGCGGACCACGCGGTGAAATTGGAAAACAGCAGCGTCGTCGTCATGTCGGAGTCCTTATTTGGGTTTGCGGGCAGCCTTGATCGTGCGCCGGATCTCTTCCAGGTCGCTTTCGGTTAGATGCCGGTCCTCCACCAAATGTGCCAGGAGCGGCTCGGCGGAACCGTTGAACACGCGATTGACGAACTCGCGCACCATCGACTGGATCACCTGTTTCTGCGGCTGGCTGGGCTGGTAAATATAGGCGCGATCCTGATAACGCTTCTTGAGGTAGCCCTTGGTCTCGAGGATGTTCATCATCGTCATCACGGTGGTGTAGGCGATGCGCCGATGCTCCAGCAGCGCTTCGTAAACGTGCCGGACAGTGGCGGTTTCCAGCCGCCAGACCACCTTCATGATTTCGAGTTCCTGCTCGGTCAACGTGGGCTTCGGAGAACGCATACTAGGAAATTAGTACGAATGCAGCGAGAATGTCAAGGGAAGAATTTGGCGTGGGATTGCAATGTGGGGCCGGCACTTCGCCGGCAACCGGACTTAGCCGGTTTTCCAAGTCGAAATGAGTCGCCGAGACTTGTCAGCGAAGTCGAGACGACTCGCGACCGGCAGGCTTGGCGGCCCGCGCAACGTGGTCAAGACGGGCGACGCGCTAGCTGCCTTGCGTGGCGGATTTCGACATCACGCTGGCCACCTTGCTGAAGATGGTGCTGATGCTGGTGGCGACTCCCGGCATGATCGCGCCCGCGGCTACGGCTACAAACCCCGCCATCAACGCGTACTCAATCAAATCCTGGCCGCGGTCGTCCAGCCAAAACTTCACACGGGATTGAAGCGCGATCGAACGGATGAACAGGCGATTTGTCATTCTCATGACACAAGCATAGATCGATATGCCCGCAAGGTGAATCCGGGAAGCGGACGATTTGTGGTCGATTCCGTCTTACCCAGGTGCGCGAAAAGCCCTAACTGAGGTGGGCCATAGGTTTCGCAGGCCTAGTGCAAGAGTTCTAGTCCTCTCAGGAAACAGGAACATACAACAGACTTAGTTATGATTGATGTCAATGATGGCGAAGCGAGCACTGCCGATCGTGACCGCGTGCGCGCTCTCGCTCCTCGCCCAGGACCCAGTCATTCACGTGACCACCCGCATGGTCGAGGTGAACGTGATTGTGCGCGATCATCACGGTCCGGTCGCCGGGCTCGGCAAAGACGATTTCACTATTTTCGACAAGGGGAAGCCGCAGAAAATCGCATTCTTTTCCGCGAATTCGATGCGCCACGCACAGGCGGCTGTACCGGTGAGATCCGCTGCGCCCGCGAACGTGTTCACCAATCGACCCGCGCAGAACGTCGAGAGTCCGTCGAGCGTTACTGTCGTCTTGCTCGATGGCCTGAACACGCGGATTGAGGACCAGGTCTACGCGAAGCGGCAGTTCGTCAAATTCCTGGGACAGATTCGTCCCAACGACAGCATCGCTGTCTACACCCTGGGCAACGGGCTGAAGGTTCTGCACGATTTTTCCAGCGATTCGCGGAGTCTGCTCAACGCCGTGGCGAAGTTCAATGGCGAGAATCTTCCGTTCACCGAAATATCAGAACCGGATCCGGCCAACACCGGCGATCAGGATCTGGACACGCGTCTCAATGACCTGCTCCAGGGAATGGCCGATCGGGCCGTCATAAACCGAGTGCGGCTGACTTCGGCGGCGCTGATTGCGATCGCCAATCATGTGAGCCATCTGCCGGGCCGCAAGACGCTGGTATGGGTGTCGTCGAGCTTTCCGTTTTCGCTTGGTGCATGTGGTGGCGAGAATCCAACCGACTGGAACCAGACTTTGCAAGGCGACGGGAGCAAGTCGGGTTGCATGCAGCTCGGTCCTCCTCCCTCAACGACCTCCACTGCCGGTCGAGGCGGCCGCGGCGCAGGCGGCGCGAGTGGCGCGGGCGCGGGGCCGCTCAATCCTCCAGGGCCTTCGCAATTCATGATGCCGAACCGCGAGAACCTTATGTTCGATGTAGAGATCCGGAAAGCGATGCAAGCCTTGAACGCCGCGAACGTGGTCCTCGATCCAGTCGATGCGCGCGGACTCGTCAGCACGCCCAAAATGTTCACTGCGGCGATGCCATCCAGGCCCAACTCCGCGCCACCGCGATTCCAAGACATGCAGCCGACCGGAACAGCTGTTATGGAAATGGTCGCGGCCGACACCGGAGGGCGAGCGTTCTACAACACCAACGATATTCAGAGCGCGATTCGCCAGGCTATCGATGATGCCGAGGTCACTTACACGCTGGGGTTCTATCCGGATTCAAATGCGCTCGATTCGCAGTATCACTCGTTGAAGGTGCAAGTGAATCGCAAGGATGTGGACGTCCGGTATCGCAAAGGCTATATCGCGTCGGCCGACTCGGTGATCACGGAGACGGATCGCGAGCAAATCGTGCGCGACGCGCTGTGGAGTCCGCTGGCGGCGACGGGAATTGGGCTGTCGGCGACAGCGGATCGAGTGGATCAACCCAAACCGGATTCGATGAGGATCGTATTGACGATCGATCTCGACCAACTGCAATTCAGATCCGACGGGGACAAACGGAAAGCCGAAGTGCAGATTGCCTTCGAGCAGCGATCGGCGGAAGGCAAGGCGCTGGGGACTACGGAACAAGTGGCTCCGGTCGTGCTCGACGAAGATCGCTATCGGAGTAGGCAGCCGATTACATTGACGAAGACGCTTTTGCTATCGAGCGGAGTTTCTGAGATTCGCGTGGCGTTGTATGATCGGCGATCGGAAAATGTCGGGTCGCTGGTGATTCCAGTCGCAGTGAAAAGCTCGACCAGCCGCTAAGGTTGCACAGGCCTCCAAGCTGGATGTGGGGCGGGCCGCCGGGCCTGCAAGCCGAGAGTCATCTCGGCTTTCCGAAGCAAATAAAGACGAAAGCCGAGATGACTCTCGGCTTGCAGGCCTAGCGGCCCACCCCACATCATCCGAGCACCGACAACCACTCCTCCACACGCTGCCGAATCGCGCCGGCATCCGAAAACAAATCGCCGATCACCGCGACCGAATCCGCGCCGGCATCGATCACCCTCCGAGCATTAGCTCTCGTAATCCCGCCGATCGCGACCAACGGCAGCGACGTCAATGGGCGTAGCCGCCGCAATTCGCCGAGCCCTACCACGGGATCGGGGTTGGCTTTCGACGCCGTCCCGAAGATCGGCCCGAACGCGACGTAATCCGCCGGTTCCGTTAACGCCGCGCGAAGCTGCATTTCGTTGTGCGTCGAAAATCCGATGAGCGCCGCGTTTCCCATCACCTTGCGCGCGTCGGCGGGCGTAAGATCTTCCTGACCCAAATGCACACCGGCACCGACCATCGCCGCGAGATCAGCGCGATCGTTCACGACGAACAAAGCACCCGCCTGCCGGCACAACTCGGCGACGTGTTCGACGTCGGCGAAAACCTCGGGCGTGAAAGCTCCTTTGTATCTGAACTGGAGAATGGCCGAACCCGCGTCGAGAATCTCGCTCGCCACGCAACGGATTTCGAGTCCACGCTGCTGAACGGACGCCACATCGAGAATCGGATAAAAGCGGGGAATCGACATCGAGCTCAAGGAAGTTAGCCCAGAAAAAACGTGAATCTAATATAGCGAACCCGCCTTCGCCGAAACTATCACGTGAGTAGTGAATGAGATGTAAAAGAATTGTAAAAACGAAACTTACGTTGTTTTATGAGCAACTTCCTCGGGCATAATGGGGGCGAGCTTATTCGACCTGAGGAGGTCCGTTTTGATCCGCAAATCAGCCAATGCAATCGAATCGAATTCAGGCGGCGCCAGCGGCAGCAGCAGCCACGTTAGCGGTGCTGCGGTAGCACGCCAGGCGAGTCACGCCGTACGCGTCCCCACCAACGGAATGCAGACCGGCGATCCCAAGTCGCACTCGACTCATGACGAACCATGCCAGTGCGCGGAGACGTCCGGAACGGTTGTCGCGATGCGGCACGTTCCCGGCTTTCGTGTTATCGAAAATCACTATCCGGCAGGCCTCGAACTGCCGCGTCACTTTCACGATCACGCTTACCTGAGCTACGTGCTCGAAGGGCCGTACTCGGAATCATACGGAAGTTCCGCGGCCGTGACGTGCACTCCTGGCGTGCTGCGATATCTGCCCCCCGCACTCCCGCACGCGAATGTTTTCGACGCGGGGTCGCACTGCCTGCTGATTGAGGTGGATGTGGACGCGTTGAAGCGCGTCGCCGAACACACCTCGACACTGGAACGCCCTGGCGAGATTCAGGGCATCGCGTCCACTTGGCTGGCGCAGCGCCTGTATCACGAATTCCGGCAGGGCGACGAATTGGCGCTGGTTTCGCTGGAAGGCGTGCTGCTCGAAATGTTGGCGGAAGGTGCGCGGCATGCCGGCGCGTCCGGACCCGTCACGGTGATCCCGCGCTGGCTTCGCATCGCCCGCGAGTATCTGGAATCGAATTTCCTGCGGCCGCTCAGCCTGGCTGAAATCGCGGGCGCCGCGGGCGTGCATCGCGTCCACCTCTCGCGCGAATTCCGCCGCTATTTCTCGACCACGGTGGGCGAATTCCTGCGCCGCAAGCGCATCGAACATGCATGCCATCTGGTGTCGACCACGCATATCGCGCTGGCCGAGATCGCGATGACGTGCGGTTTCTCGGATCAAAGCCATTTCTCGGCGACGTTCCGCCGCCAGGTCGGCCTGACGCCGGCACGCTTCCGGCAGATGGCTCAATCGAGGTAATTGTCCGGTAGATTCTTGCACCCTCCCGATATCCTTCCGACGGCGCAGGCTTCACGGTCTGCGCCTTTTTTTGACTCGCATTTTTTCAAAACCCTGTTATCTTTAACGGATGGTTGATCGCCGAAGCTTAAAGTGGGTCGGAATACTCTTCGCATTGTGCCTGGTTTTTGAATTTCGTTTCACTGTCGAATCGATCATCGAGCAGATTCACGTTACCGAGCAAGCGCAAATCCCGTTCAGCATAAAGACGCCGGGCGCGACCATCTACCGGCTGGAGCCCGAAGCAGTCGCGGCAGGTATCATGAAAGGCGACCTTCCGGTTTCGATCAACGGAAAGCCCGCCAAGGGGATGTCCGGAGTCTCCGCCGCGGTTCGCCACCTCCACAAGGGCGACGTCATAGAAGTTACTTCCCTGCACGACGGCTCGCCGGTGTCGACACACATAACGCTGGCGGCCGAAAGCGCGAAGCCGCTCAGCACGCAGCAGTGGATTCTGGCGGCGTTCCTGCTTTACCTGACGCCCTGGTTCTGTATTTTGCTGGGATTCGGCGTAGTGGCGCTGCGCCCGCGCGATCCGTTGGCGTGGCTCCTGTTGCTGCTGATGTTGAGCTTCAGCCAGATTGTCCAGGGAAACTCGTTCGTTTCGCTGGCGCTGGGCTGGGACGATTGGATGCGCCCGATTGCCATTTTCCTGCAATCGCTTATCGCGGGTTCGTGGGCGATTTGGATGATGCTGTTCGGCCAGTACTTTCCCGATCGCAGCGCTAACCGCGTGTGGGACCGGCTGGCTCGCTGGTTCCTGGGGGTGCCGCTGGCGGCGAGCGCGCTGGCAGACGCCATCGTCAATGTTGCGGCTGCCGATGATGCGTCCGCAATGAACGGGCTTCAAGTCGGACTGACGAAGCTCTCTGCACCGCTACTGGCGCTGATGATGATCGCGATCTGCACGTTCTTCATAAATATCGCCACGAAGGCATCGCGAGCGAAAACCACGGACGAAAAGAGGCGGCTCAGGTTCCTCTACATGGGGACCACCGCGGCGCTCACGCCGCTCTTCCTGGTGGTGATCGTTCAGCTCGTATTGCGCAGGCCTCTTAGTCTGAACGATTGGTACGTTGTCCCCGCCCTGCTCGCGCTATTTTTGTTCCCGTTGACACTGGCCTACGTGATCGTCGTCGAGAGGGCGATGACGCTGGGCGTCGCGGTTCGCCAAGGCTTACAGTACACGCTGGCGCGCGGCGGAATCCGCGTGCTGATGGCGATCGTGATTATCTCCATCGTGCTGTTCGCGGTGAGCATGCTAAACCAGCCTGACGTGCGTCCTTTGAAACAGTTCACAATCATCGCCTTTCTGATCCTCATTGCGGTTCGCCTGCGCATGCTGGCCGATAAACTGCGCGCGTGGATCGACCGCCGATTCTTCCGCGAGGCCGTGAACACGGAGCGCGTGCTGCGCGAATTGGGCGACAACGTTCGTCAGATCGTCGAGACGCAGCCGCTGCTCGAAACCGTGACCAGCACGATTTCTTCGGCGCTGCACGTGCCCCGGGTCGCCGTCATGATGCTGCAGAACGGACAATTCACGCCGGCGCACGCTCTCGGCTATGCCGCGCCCGGTTTGCACATGACATTTTCACCCACTAGCGCGGTCGCGGAACGTTTAAGCCAATCGCATGAAACCGTGCGCGTTTCGATGACACGCCCCGAGCCGTGGGTCGACAAAGAGGTAACCGAGTTGGGTCCGGAATTGTTGCTGCCGCTGTCCGTAAAGAATCGACTGCTCGGATTCCTGAGCCTCGGCCCGAAGCTCACGGAAGAACCGTATACGCCCACCGATGTCGCGCTGTTGGAATCGGTCGCGGCGCAAACCGGACTTGCGCTGGAAAATAGCCGGCTGACGGAGGCTGTTGCGAGCGAAGTCGCCCAGCGCGAACGGTTGAATCGGGAACTCGAAATCGCGCGCGAAGTGCAGCAGCGTCTGTTTCCGCAATCCGGACCGCAAGTCGCTGGATTGGATTACGCGGGCAAATGCCGTCCCGCATCCAGCGTCGGCGGCGACTACTACGATTTTGTCGAAATGGGCGACGGGCGGCTGGGGATCGCGATCGGCGATATTTCAGGCAAAGGAATTCCGGCCGCGCTCTTAATGGCGAGCCTGCAGGCGTCGCTGCGCGGATTGGCGATCGCGAATCCGCCGGAGTTGTCGCGCCTGATGGGGAATTTGAACCGCCTGATTTACGATGCGTCGCCTTCCAATCGGTACGCGACGTTTTTTTACGGCGTCTACAATTCCATCACGCGCGAATTTATGTACGTGAACGGCGGCCACAATCCTCCGATGATCTTTCGCGGCAGTGACGTGTTGCGATTGGAAGAGGGTGGGCCCGTGGTCGGCTTGTTCGGCCCGGCGCAGTACTCGCAAGGTGTCGTATTCCTGGAGCCCGGTGACACGATGGTCCTGTTCACCGACGGTGTGAGCGAAGCCATGAACAATGAGGAAGAAGAGTTCGACGAAGAGCGCCTGGTCGCCGCCGTCCGCAGCGGCGCGGGAATGAATCCGTCGGATTTGATCGATCACGTGATGGTCGAGTGCGATGCTTTTGCGGCGGGCGCCCCGCAGCATGACGATATGACGCTAGTGGTCGTGAAGGTGAAGTAGGCAGTTTTGTGGCGCACGCTTCAGCGTGCTGTGTCGACATTCATGTCGACATTTCTTTGATCCGATACTCTAAGCGTATGGAACGCCACGGAAGAAGAAGAGGGAGCGGCCGGTTGAGACCAGCGCTGCAACAAAGAGACCCGCTATGAGTGCGCGTCAGGAAGCAGCATTCCGGAGAGAACTCATTAAAGCGCTCAGCGCCACCGCAGGCAAGATTCCAGGAATTGAAAAGGTGTTCTAACGATCATGATGAATCGGCTATTGGCGAGTGCCGGAATAGTGTCCGTCGCGCTTGCACCGCAACTTCGAGCCCAAGCACCAACGCAGGCGCGCCGAACGTTTGAGGTCGCCTCGATCAAGCCGAATCATTCCGGACTCCCACAGGTTCAGGGCAATCCACTCGCCTATGCGCCCGGCGGTCGATTTACAGCGACGAACGCCACGCTGGTAGACGTGATTGTGCGCGTGTATCCGACCCGCCGTATTCAGATGCGCGGCGGCCCGGACTGGATCGATTCCGAAAGGTTCGATATCGTCGCGAAGGCCGACACCACCGAAGGAGACGTGAAGGCGGATCAATGGGCCCCCATGGTGCAGGCCCTGCTGGAAGACCGGTTCAAACTGGCGTTTCATGTGGAAACCAAGGAGATGCCCGTGTACGCGCTGGTTGTAGGAAAGAACCCTCCAAGAATTAAAGCGTCAAAGGAAGGCGAGCCGGCCACAGTTGCTCCGGGTAATAACGGTCAGTTGAACTTCCGGGGCATGCCTATCATAGGATTGGTCAATGCTCTTGCCAATATCTTGCACGAGCCAGTAGTGGACGGAACAGGTATCGAAGGATTCTTTGACTTCACTCTCGATCCCATGCAGTTCGCTTCGACCGGAGGCACCGGCGGCGGTGCCGATAGTTACGCTGATTTAGTCTTAAGGGCTGTGCAGGAACAACTCGGGTTCAAGTTGGAGAAGCGCAAAGCACCGCTGGCGATTACGGTAATCGACCATGCCGAGAGGCCGACCGCGAACTGACGTTCCCTAAGGGTCGGGAAGGTGAAATAGCGCTACGCCGGAACGGCGATGTAGTCCGTCACGGTCGTCGGCAGCGGGATAGGGTCGCCGTCTTCGCGCATGCTTTCGATATGCATTTCGATAGCTTCGCGCATAAGCTCGGTGACCAACTCCAATGAAGACCCGGCAGCTACGCAACCCGGCAGATCCGGAACATATGCACTATATCCCGTGCTCGTCTTCTCATAGATCACTGCATATTTCATCGCTTGAGACCTGCTTGTTCCATGATACTGCGTAGTGTCTTCGGCGCGAACTCTTCGGAAGGGTGACCAGCCACCGTTACCTTGCCTGGCTTGCTGGAGTGCTTGTATTGGCGGTGGCTTCCTTTTTGCTTGACGATACGCCAGCCATCTGCTTCGATAAGCCGGATGACATCGCGTATCTTCATTAAAAACTCTGGAGAATCAGCCTACTCCGCGCTGGCTTCGCTCGCCGTGAAGTAGGCGCAATCGGGATGGTGGAACACCAGCGCGCTGACGCTGGCTTCCGGGTCCATCATCATGCCTTCGGTCAGCTGCACGCCGATTTCTTCCGGCTGCAGCAGCTTCCAAATTCCCTGCTGATCGTCCAGATTCGGGCACGCCGGATAGCCGAAGCTGTAGCGCTTGCCGCGATAGCGCGACGTGAAGCGCTCCTGCATGGTCATGGTCGGCGGATCGGGAAAGCCCCAATCTTCGCGGATGCGGCGATGCAGCCACTCGGCGCAGCCTTCGGCGGTCTCGATCGCCAGCGCCTGCAGCGCGTGCGCCAGAAAGAATTCGCCGCGCTGCTTGGCTTCTTCCGAATGCTGCGCGGACGCCCTCGCCGCCGTGACGACGAACATCGCCGAGTGATCGCGGCTGGCCGTCTTCGGCATCGAGAATGTAGTCGCTCAGGCACAGGCCGTCGGATTTCGGCTGGCGGCCGAAGTGGAACGTGTGCAGCGGGCTCGGCGCGCCCGGCGCGAACAGGTGGATCGAGTTGCCGTCGCGCTCGGCTTCGAAGAACTGCCACACCGCGCGGACCTTCATGAACTTCGCGGCTTCCTGCTTCACGCTTCTCCACGTCGCTGATACAGTTCCAGCGCCTTCGGATCGCGCTCGGCCAGCAGCTTTTCGAAATTGCCCTTGAAGCCCAGATGCCGCCCGTAGAGCATGAACGGATTGATGTAGCTCCAGATCTCCTGCAGGTTCGGGACCTCGCGCACGCGGCGGTCGAGATACGGCGCGGCGGGAATCGGAATATCGGTGCGCACCTTGGGACTGCGCGTCGTCGCCGGTGTTGATCACCGGCAGCGGCTTCCGGACCGGCGACGGCGCGGCGGTCGTGAAAATGTGCGTGCTGATCAGCGACTGTCGCGCGTCGCCGGGTCCATCAGCTCGTTCATGATGCGCAGGCCGGTCATGGCGTCCTTCGCGTAGAACGTCGGCGCGCCGTAGGCCGGGCCGATGCGCGTGGTCGTGAATTTTTCCGAGAGCGCCGCGCCGCCCACCAGCAGCGGCACGTCGACGCCGTGATCCTTGAAATCCGACGCCGTGGTCACCATCTGGTGCGCGCTCTTCACCAGCAGCCCGGAGAAGCCGATGGCGTCGGGCTGGTGCTCGCGCCAGGCCTGGATCAGATCCTCGGGCGGAACCTTGATGCCGAGGTTGATCACCTGGTAGCCGTTGTTGACGAGGATGATCTCGACCAGGTTCTTGCCGATGTCGTGGACGTCGCCCTTCACCGTGGCGAGCACGATCTTGCCGCGCGTCGACGTGTCGGCCTTCTCCATGAACTGCTCGAGATGATTGACCGCGGCCTTCATCGCCTCGGCCGATTGCAGCACTTCGGCGACGATCAGCTCGTTGTTGTTGAACAGCCGCCCGACTTCGGTCATGCCGGCCATCAGCGGACCGTTGATGATGTCGAGCGGGCCCGCGCCTTCCTGCGCGCTTCAGGTCGAGGTCGGGGATCAGGCCGTCCTTGGTGCCTTCGATGATGTAGTTCGCCAGGCGCTCGTCGAGCGGCAGTTCGGCGGTCGACCTTCTTGTCCTTCTTGACCGGCGCGGCGGAAATGTTCGGTGATCGCGGCGATGTGGAACTGGTTGATCGCGATTTTCTGTTCGCGCGTCTGCTCGCGCCAGTCCTCGGGAGCGGGAATGCTCGCGGCGGCGGCGTGTTGAACAGCAGGTTCTCCGCCAGCCGCCGCTCTTCCACCGGAATCGATGCGAAGCGCTCCAGCTTCTCGCGCGTTGACGATCGCCAGATCGAGCCCGGCCTTGGTCGCGTAGTAGAGAAACACCGAATTCACCACTTCGCGCGCCGCCGCCGGCAGCCCGAAGGAGATGTTCGAGACGCCCAGCATCGTCTTGACGTAGGGAATGTTCTCCTTGATCAGCCGGATCGCCTCGATGGTCTCGACCGCGCCGCCGATGTAGTTCTCGTCGCCGGTGGCGCACGGGAAACACCAGCGGGTCGATGATGATGTCCTCGGGCGGGATGCCGTATTTTTCGGTCAGCAGCTTGCACCGAGCGCTGCGCGACGGCGAGTTTGCGCTCGCGCGTGAAGGCCTGCGCCTGCTGCTTATCTTCGTCGATGGTGCCGACGACCAGCGCCGCGCCGTAGGCTTGCGCCAGCGGGCAGACGCGCTCGAACTTCTCCTCGCCGTCTTCGAGGTTGATCGGAGTTGATGATGCTCTTGCCCTGGCACCAGGTCAGCGCGCGCTCGATGGCCTTGGGATCGGTGGTGTCGATCATCACCGGCGCCTTGATCTTCGGCATCAGCTTCGCGTAGAACGGATCGATGTCCTTCAGCTCTTCGCGATCGGAGGACTGCAGGCAGACGTCGATGATGTGCGCGCCGTTCTTCACCTGCCAGCGCGCGATTTCGCTGGCCTCTTCCCACTTCTCCTCCGCGATCATTTTCTTGAACAGGCGCGAGCCGATGACGTTGGTGCGCTCGCCGACGATCAGCGGACGATTGCGAGTCCTCGGCTTCGACCAGTTCGATGCCGGAATAGTAGGCGCGATGCGACGGCGGATTGCACCGCGTGCGGCGCGCGGCCTTCCGCCATCTGCGCGATGGCGCGAATGTGCGCCGGCGTGGTGCCGCAGCAGCCGCCGACGATGTTCAGCCAGCCGTGCTCGACGAACTTCTCGAGCTGCGCGGCCAGCGATTCCGGCGTCTCCAGATACTTGTCTTCTTCGTTCGGCAGACCGGCGTTGGGATAACAGGAGATCCGCGTCGACGCCATTTGCGCCAGCGTGCGGATGTGATCCGTCATCAGATCCGGACCGGTGGCGCAGTTCAGGCCGATCGACAGCAGATCGGCGTGCGCGACCGAAGCGTAGAACGCGTCGACGGGCTGGCCGGCGAGCATCGCGCCCCAGCGCTCGATGGTGCCCGAGACCATGATCGGAATGCGGATGCCCAGTTCGCGCTCCAGTTGCTGCGATCGCGACCAGCGCCGGCCTTGATGTTGCGCGTGTCGAACGCCGGTTTCGATCAGCAGAATGTCCACGCCGCCTTCGACCAGGCCCTTGCGCCTGCTCGTAGTAGCTGTCGCGCAACTGCTGTGAAGCGTCACGTCGCCGCGCAGCGTGATCGATTTCGTGGTCGGCCCCATGGATCCGGCGACGAAGCGCGGCTTCGCGGTGGTCGAGAACTCATCCGCGGCCTGGCGGGCGAGTCTGCGCCGCCAGCGACGTTCAGCTCGTGCGTCTTGTCTTCCAGGCCGAACTCGGCCAGCACGATCGGCGAGCCCTGAAAGCTGTTGGTCTCGATGATGTCGGCGCCGGCTTCGAGATAGGCGCGGTGGATGTCCGCGAATCCATTCCGGGCGCGTGAGGCACAGATTTTCGTTGCAGTTTTCCAGCGCCGCGCCGCCGAAATCGGCCAGAGTCGGGTTGTACGCCTGCAGCATGGTGCCCATCGCGCCGTCGATGATCAGGATGCGCGAGGCCAGGGCGTCGTAGAGTTGTTGCCGTCGAAGAGTATCCACCATAAAGAGAGTAAAGGGACAAAAAAAGCCGAGGCTGGCTTTGCCGGATCGCTAACTTCCAGTTTAAGCCGATTGCCGAGCAGCGCTATGCGAGGTACTGGTCAGTTTCAAATGTGGGGCCGGCACTTCTGCCGGCAACCGGACTTTAGGCCGGTTTCTCCCGGCGAACAGAGCCGCCTAAAGGCGCCTCGCCGCCACGAGTGGCGGCCCCACGTGACCCACTACCCTATGGGAGAGGGTGCTCGGGAAGCAAGGCCGCGTCGCAGATTTGCTTGGGCGGCGTCGCGACTTCGGGGGCCAAGTACACACCAACCTCGGTGGTATCGCCATGGTAGACCATCGTCAGTTTTTGGTCGCGGATGAAGTCCGCATCGTGCACGGAGTTGAGAATGTACAATTGCCTGTCGACTGGAAATCCTTCACCGATGATACGAAGAGAATCGATCGCGAGGATTCGTGACGCGGTAAAACTCAAAAGCCATGTCGTAATACCAGCTCCGAAAGACTCGCTCTGCGCAGCGTGTGTGATTGAAATATGCCGCCGCATAGTACGCCTGCTTCGCTTCCGCGCCGAATCGCCACTCGTGAAAATAGGTGAGGCGGAGACACGAGCATGAAGTAGGCGCCCATCACGCACAACATGGATATCGCGCTGCGGCGAATCCAGATACCCTTACCCGACACGAACGAAATCGAGGCAGCGGAACCGGCCATCACCGTGAATAGCGGAGCAAAAAAGATGGCGGTTCGATCCAGCGGCAGCGGCAGATGCAATATCCGGAACGCTATCCAGTGCACCGATAGCGCGAGCCCGGCAGCGCCGCCGGTAATCATAGTCAATCCGGCGCGCCACCATTCTTCCTCGTGCAACCTTCGCCGATTCGACCACACTATCGCCAATTGGAGCAGCGATGCCCCCCAGGAAGGCTGGGATGAGAAGCGGCTTGATCCCGTCTGCCAGTCGATAGAGAAATGGATTCACGACGTAGGGATTCAGTTGATCCAACGTCGCCTTGATCATCGATACGATCGTTTCGCTCATCGACTCCGAACCCCAGGTAAGCTCTCCCTTGCGCCAATCGAGCAGAGTAGACGACGGAATCAGAAACACGACAACCAATGCGGGAATCGCGCACGGCACGAACAGGAACCAACTGCGTCTCGAATCGGGGCGCGGGCTGCTGATTGCGGCCCATAAGAAAATCGTCAGCAGCAGCGCACAGTCGGCGAACGCGAATGAGAAATTCGCTGTGAAGGAGAGGCCGATGCACAAGGACGCGAACGCGCAGCCGATCGCCTGGCATTGCCGCACGTGTGACCACGCTGCCACGGCGATCGCTGTCAGCAGAAATGCGAGCGCCAGCCCGTATCCACGCGCGGCCACAAAGAAATCGAAAACGTACGGGTTGTAGACCAGGCACGCAAACAGCGGCAATCGAATGATCCATTCGCGGCTCAGCATGCGGCATAGCCAATACGCCACAACGATGTAGATCGCGGTGCCGATCAACGCGCCCGCGCGAACGCTCAGCGGCGAAGGGCCGAAGACCGACGTGAATAGCTCCATCATGAGCGTATTCAGCAGGTGATTCGATGCCGCGGGGTGCCACAGCCACTCGACGGATCGCATGTTCACGGTTACGAAGTAACTGCCCGCCTCATCGAGAGTGATCGACTGGATGCGTGCCCGCGCCACCGCCCACGCGAACGCGAACACCGCCATCGCACCGAGGGCGAAATGCCCCGCGCGATCGCGGCTATTCAGACGTAACGCGGAAAAGGGCGACCAGGTATCGGTAGGTGGCGTGGTTCCAGAGTGTGCGCGCGGCGATGCCAAAAATTATCGTAGCTGTTCCTGCGGAGCTTCGGTGTTGAAGCTATAGCCGAAGCCGCGGACGCTGCGAATGAATGGCGAGCTCTCATCCATCTCGATTTTCTGGCGCAAGCGCAAGATGTACACGTCGACCGTGCGATCGGTAACGGCGCGATCGTGTCCCCACACCGCATCCAGCAACTGTTCTCGGCTGAACACGACGCCGGGCCGGCTCATCAGAAAATCGAGTAAGCGGAACTCGGTCGCGGTAAGCGTAACTTCCTGGGCGGCCAGATGCACGCGGCAGCGTGCGCGATCCAGTTCCAGATCGCCGCTCTTAAGCAGCTTCGAAACCGGCGGCTGGCCGCGGAAATGAATCTTGACGCGCGCGATCAGTTCGCGAACGAAGAACGGCTTGACGATGTAGTCGTTGGCGCCCAGTTCGAGGCCCACGATGCGGTCGGTTTCCGATGCGCGCGCGGTCAGGAAAATGACCGGAGTCGCGGCCAGTTCCGAATTGCCGCGAATCGACTTGCAGATCTCGAGTCCATCGGAATCGGGCAGCATGATGTCGAGGATGATCAGGTCTGGGCGCTCGCGCCGGCAGAGGTCCAACGCGCCCTTGCCGGTTTGCGATCCTGCGACAACAAACCCTTCCTTTTCAAGGTTATACTCGACTAACGAGTAGAGATCCGGGTCGTCTTCAATGAGGACAATCTTCTTCATAAAGCAGCAGTGTAACTGATTGTATGTTACATCTACATTACGAATTGGTGAACTAATGCGAAATTACGAAACGAACCCAAATTCCGTGTGGATCAAATTGATCCCGTTACCCCCGCTCTCACGAGCGGTGCTTGACTGCGCGGACCTACTCCCCAAATTCCACTTCACCGTCACATCTTACTTCGCGGGGAACCCGGGCGTTGCTTTCACTTCCTCTATCTGCTTGTCGTGACGCATGTTATGAAGGGGAATGTACAGGACCCACTGGTACGCGTTCAGCGGATTGAAGATCGGAAACGGGTGTTCGGCCAAATGTTCCTTGAGCGGAAGCTTGGTATCCTCAACGAATTTCAGCGTGATCCCTCGGGCTTCGGCGAACCGCTTCATGGTGACGGCGCGATCCAGAGTGCCGCTGGGTACGATATCTTCGGGAGCTTTAGCTTTTCCCACGCGCGGCGCCATCACTTGCAGCAGGATTTCGGTCTTGCCCTTCGTGGCCGTTTCCCAATCCACGGTCGGATCGTTTTTGATGGCTACCTGCGCGCGCGCGAAAAGCAAGCCTTCGGCGAGCATGATGTGCTCTGCGCATTCGCCCACTGACCATCGCTCGGGGGTCGGCTTCCATTTCCACTGAGCGTCGCTGAGACCGCTGACGGCTTTCTCGAATTCCGTGCGCGAGTCTTTCAGCAATTTGATCAGTTCATCGCGTTCGGCGGCTGTCATATGTGGATCGGTTGCGCGAGCGGTCGCGCACAGGCAGACGGCTAGGGACACTGAGGCTGCGAGTCGGCGCAATTCCATAATTTCAGAATACTGCTTACGGTGAAGGTTGCGCGCGCCCTTACGGATCGCGCCTCAAAATGGTGAGACGCGCTAATTCTCCGTGGGGGTTCGCTCCAGATGATCGATCACGACCACCTGCATGGGATACTTCTGCAACTCCAGTTTCAGCCCCAGGTCCCGATCGATAGCCTCATACAACGTGACGTCGCCAGTCGGATCGGCTGCCACCGGCGCCGTTCCCGATTGGTTCGTGCCGCCGGATGCCAATTGGCCTTTCGTCGTCCAAGCGAACGAGAAATCATAGGATCCCTTGAGCCCCGTCAAATCGACAACCGCGCGATCGACATACGCCGGCGCCTGCCCTCTCAACTTTTCCGCGAGCTGAGCCATCGTCGTGTTCTGGCACGTGAAGACTTTCTTGCCGTTGGCCGCGCTCGGCTTGCAGGAACCACGGACCGAGCCATCGGCCTCCTTGAATTTCTGCCCACGCTTGCCTACGGTGAGCGCGTAGATGGCCACGGGCTGTTCGTCTTCGTGCGTGACCAGCTTGAAGCGCTCGATCAGCATCGCACGCATCATTTGCGGAAACGCGTCGGGATTCGAGTCGAACGGAGGCCCCTTCGCCACCAGATCGAAAGGCTGCGTCTCCGCCCACTTGGGTAGCCCGGCGAATCGATCATCCTGATCCAAATCGAAGGCCATCCTCAACATCACCTTCATGGGAACGCCGGTCAATTCGACGCGCCCCGTTGGCTGGATGTTAAACCGGACGGGCGTGCCCGGCTTGCTGATTCTGACATCGGCGACTTCGAACTCTGCCGTCTTGGCCGCGGTCGGCCCGGCCGCATTCTCCTTCGGCAGCTTGCTCACGTTGCTTACGACGAGCACGCTGACCGTCTGTTTCTGCGGCTCCAGCTTCAGGCCGAGCTTATCCACTGCTTCGAACACCGAAACATCCGGCGGCCGGTCGGTATCGCTGTCCGTCGGCTTGCGCCGCTGCCCCGGCAGCGTCACGCTCAGCGCGAAGTCGTAAGGTTTATCGAGACCCGTTAGGTTCACAACGGGGCGATCCAGAAAGCCCAGCCGCTTCAAGATCGGCGCCAGGTCTTTCAACGTCATGTGTTGACAGGTTAGGGTGAACAGAACTCCGCGACCGCCGCCCGTTTGGTTGCAGTCCGTGGGCCGATCGCCTTCCGATTCCTTGAGCTTGAGGCCGCGCTTCCCCACGGTCAACGCATACACCGGCAGCTCTTTATCCTGCTTCTGAATGGCGAGTTTGAAGCGGTCGGCCAGCAGCGACTGCAGCATCAGCTTGCTGGTTTCCTGCGACGTTCCTGCTGCCACCTTGGTGGTGATATCGAAGCGGTCGGAATCAAGCCAGCTCGGCCCTCCGTTGATCGCGTCTTCTTCAACGCTATAGGCCGTTGAAATGAGATTGAGCAGGTTCGCTCCGCGCGCTACGAATTGGCCGCCGGGTGTAAACCAGCTCCCGCCATCGGTGGTGCCGGATTTGCTCGCGCGAAGTTCAGCGGATGCGAATGAAGGTTGCGAGGCGGGCGGGGGAACAGATTGAGCTTCGGCAGCATGGCCGAAACTAAGGGCGGACAGCAGAAGGAATGCTCGCTTCATGCTCCAATCTCCTTGACGACCGAGTATGACGACGTTACTCGTCCGTGTCAATAATGACGATGCACCCTAGTTTTCCGTGGGTGTTTTTTCTAAATGATCGATTACGGTGACAACAAGAGTGACTTTCTCTCGCTTTAGAGCCAGCCCGAGTTGGTCCCGCACGGCGTCAGCGAAACGCGATGGGATGTCACCGATCGGATTATCAGAATTAGGGTCAATTCGGATCGCCTCCGTCAAATCCAAGTTAAAGTCGTAGGCCCCTGACAGATTGGTATGGTCCTCGACAGGTCCGCGAAGAGCCTGCGACAACAGGGCCGCAAGTTGTTTTATGGAGGCGTGGTCGCCTTTCAGGATGCGGCTGCCTCGAATCACGCCTTCGCGCTCCCCCAGCGAAGGCTTTAATTTCGGGCCGCCACGCATGACTGTCATGACGAAGCCGGGGAGCGATCGATCCTGAACGTGGACTGCAAGACGAAACCGGTCTGCCAACAGCGACTGCAACATCAAACGCAATTGTGCCGTGGTCACGACCTGTCCCGCCGAGGCAGTAATATCGTAACGTTCCGAAGCCATCCAGGCGGGACCATCCAGTTGGAAAGTATCGAGGTCAAATGCCCACAAAATGCATTCTGAAAGAGAAGTATTGTGCATCACGAGACGCTCTGGAGCGGTCTCAATTTGGCTTGGGATTGGCCGTTGGTCCTGAGCGACGTGATGAACGGCGGCGGTTTCAAAGCGAGGCGCAGGCAGTTGTGCCCAGACGGAGAGAAAAAAACAGTTGCACACTCCCCACACCAGAATCGAGGCGGGTCGGCGCGATTCCATTGTTTCAGAATACCGCCAGTTGTAAGGGTCGCTATTTAGATGTGGCGCGGGCCGCCTGGCCTGCGCCACGTGATTCACTGCCCCCGCACCAACCCGAGCGCTCGGATCCGCTTATGTAGATTCGTCCGCTCCATCCCCAGCACGCGAGCCGCGCTGGAGACGTTCCATTTGCTCTCTTCCAGCGCCCGCAGAATATGCTCGCGCTCGGCCGACTCTTTAGCTTCGCGCAAGTTCCCGCGGCCGCCGGTTGCTCGCGCGATGCGAATCTCCACCGGCACCGATTCGGCTTCGAGCACGTCGCCGCGCGTCAGAATCGCCATGCGCTCCACGGTATTGCGCAGTTCGCGAATATTTCCCGGCCAGCGAATAATCTTCCAGCGCCTCGAACACGGCATCGGATCAAACGTCTTCGGCTTGAAATTGTTGCGCGCGCAGAATTCGGCCAGGAAGTATTCGGCCAGCGCGCGGATATCCTCGCGACGCTCGCGCAGGGCGGCACGCGCACCGGCACCACGCACAAGCGATAGTACAGGTCCTCGCGGAATTTCTGCTGCGGGACCATTTCGCTCAGATCGCGATTGGTCGCCGCGATCACGCGCACCGACACGCTTGAATGGACTGCTCGCCGCCGACGCGATGAAACTCGCCTTCCTGCAACACGCGCAGAGCTTCGCCTGCGACGATGCGTGCAGATCGCCGACTTCATCCAGAAACAGCGTGCCGCCGTCGGCCAGTTCGAACTTTCCGCGCCGCGCCGAGGTCGCGCCGGTGAACGCGCCCTTCTCGTGGCCGAACAACTCGCTTTCGATCAGCTCGGTGGGAATCGCCGCGCAGTTCACCTTGACGAACGGTCCCGCCGAGAACGGGCTCTCGGCGTGAATATGCGCGGCCAGCAGTTCCTTGCCGGTGCCGGATTCGCCGTCCAGCAGCACGCGCGCATCGCTGCGCGCGGCCATCGTGGCCTGTTCCAGCACCCGCTCGAACGCCGCGCTCGATCCGATCATCCGCGCGCCGCCGACCATTTCGCGCAGCCGCCGATTCTCCTCGCGCAGCTTCGTTTCCTCGAGCGCATGCTTGAGCGACAGCAGAACCTTCTCGCGGCCCAGCGGCTTTTCGAGAAAATCGAAGGCGCCGGCGCGAGTCGCCTCCACTGCATCGGCGATGGTGCCGTGGCCGGAGATCATCAGCATCGGCGCATCGACGTCGTTGGCCTTCAGCCAGCGCACCAGATCGATGCCGCTGCCGTCGGGCAAGCGGACGTCCACCAGGTAAGCGTCGGCACGCTGCGGATTGCGCTTTCGCCTCGGCGACGCTCGATGCAGGTCGACACGGCGTAGCCTTCGCGCTCCAGAATCAGGCGCAGCGATCGCCCGATGTTCTCTTCGTCGTCGACGACCAGCATTCGTTTTTGTGCCATTCAGACTCTCCGACGTGGCGCACGCTTCAGCGTGCAGCAGCGAACTTCAGTTCGCTGTCCGAAGATTGCCGACTGAAGTCGGCAACGGCACGCTGAAGCGTGCGCCACATCACAGGAACCTTCAGTTTCCCGATTCGACACCCAACAGCACCACGCGAAACGCCGCGCCGCCCAGTTCGCCGTCGCACGCCAACAGATCGCCGCCGCACAACAGCGCGCTGCGGCGCGCGATCGAAAGCCCCAACCCCATGCCGCCTTTCTTGAACGAAATGGTCGGCTCGAACAAGCTCGACTCGCGCCTGCGCGCTCAAGCCCGGGCCCGAATCGTGCACCTCGATATTCAGCTTCGATCCCGCGATCGCCGTTGCACGCCAGCACGACCCCGCCCGGCTGCGCCGCTTCCGCTGCATTCTCCAACAGATTCGTCAGCACGCCCTTGATCAGATCCGGATCGGCGACCGCGATCGGACGCTCCGGCGCCAGCCGCATGTCATAGTTCACCTCCGGATGCGCGGCCTTCAAGAATGCGATGCGCTCTTCCACCAGCGCGTTCACGTCGATCTCGGCGGGCATCACCGGCGGCTCGGACGCGAATTGCGAAAATGCCCGGACGCGCTTTTCCAGCGTCTGCACTTCGTCGGCGACAATCTGCGCGGCCTGCTCCAGAAATGCGCGCCCGCGCTCCCGTCTCCTTACCTAATGCGGTGCCGACCGGCTGACGATCTCCTCCATGGTCAGGCGAATCGGCGTGAGCGAATTCTTCACTTCATGCGCCATCTTGCGCGCCAGCGCCTGCCAGCTCGCCAGGCGCGTCACCTGGATCAGACGCTCGCGCGGCTGCTGAAGCTGGTCCGCCATGTGATTGAACGCCGTCACCGCCGCGCCGATTTCGATCCGAACCGCCCGGTACCACGCGCGCTTCCAGATCGCCCGCCGCCACTCGTCCCAATCCCTGCGTCAACTGCTGCACCGGCCGGCTGATCCGCTGCGCCAGAAACACCAGCGCACCCAACGCCGCCAGCCACAACGCCGAGGCCACCGCGATCAGCGCTCCTCGAAATCCGCGCCGGAAATCGTGAACATTCGTGCGCTGCAATGCATCGCGCGCTTCCGCATAACGCGCCGTCAAATCCGCCATCGCGACGCCCATAGGCCGCGAATACATCCAGACTTCCTGGCTCTGCTTGTCGTCATGGCGAACGTAATAATCCAGACGATCCCGGCGCTCGCCCGGCAAGTCAAAAAACTCCGCCTCGCCGCTGGCCCAGAACTCCTTCGCTTCCGCCGGCGCCACCTTGCGCGGCGTCGCGCGACCCGCCTCCGCATCCCGCCGCAGCAGCTCTTTCGATGTCTTGTACAGCTCGCGCCCGTCGCCTTCAGCGATTGCGACGTCGCATCCAGCTCGGCCAGCGGCGCCAAGCCGCGGCTCAATTCCAGCAGGCGAAGCGACGTCCACATCGTCAGGCACACCGGTAGCAGCGTCGCCAGAATGAATACAAAAATCAGACGATTGCGAAGCCGGTTCATGCGAGCGTTACTGCGCGCCGGCCGATTCCAGCGCTAGTACCACTCTACGATCCTCTTCGGATACTACGCTTCAGCTCGTCCACGGTGAACGGGCCGATGTCGTACGGACCCCAATGCGATTGCTGTTGCGCCGGGCGGCTGAAAATCTCGATCAGGCTGCTGAGGCTGATCCCGGCCTCGCTCACGCTGCCGCGCCCGCCGCGTCCGAACAATCCTCCGTCCTTGCCATCCTCGGCGCGGATTTCCAAACGAACCCACAGCGGCTCCGAGTCGCCCATGCCTGTCACATCCATCGACATCTGATCGAAGCACCAGGATTCCGCCGCGCTCTTCGTCAGGTGCTCGATCTTGCCCACCGGCGACTGCGTCTTCACGACCTTGAACTTCTCCTCCCACAAGTCGTAGCTGATCACGAAACGCTCGAAGTTTTTCGAGTAAATATGATTGCGAGTCCCGGACCACAACGTCACGTTGAAGTCGAACGGTACGGAGGCGCGTTGTGCAACAGATCCAGCGGCTTCCCACCGAGAAATTGAATGTGCGGCGCGGACAGCTCCAGGCGATTATTGCGCCAGTTGAGACGCAACTCCTCCGCCATCATCGCGAATGCGATGCCCCGACGAACGCCACAACTAACCACCAGGATTTGATGGCCCGCACGATGTATGTCGCTGCCCCTGCCTAAAACCTAAAAATTCATGCCCGCGTAAAAGATCGGATCGACGTGGCCCGCCCGCAGCGGAAACGCCACCGCCAATTGAAACTTCTCTTTCTTGAATCCCGCTCCCACCGATTGCTTCTGCTCCCGGTCCTCGGCGCGATCCCACACCGCGCCTGTTCGTAGAACACCTGCAAGACCCGATAACGATAATCCACCGACCCATGCACCACATGCGATCCGCCCAGCGGATCCAGATCGAATTTGTTCCAGCCGCGCAGCGTGGTCGAATCGCCCAGCACGAATCGCTCATAGAGCGGCGCTTGTCCGTTCAGCACGCCCGCCAGGAATCCGACTTCCACCGTGCTCCGATCATGACGATACTTGTATCGCGCCCGCACCTGATGCCTGTGAAACTCGCGATCGCTGCCCAGCATGTCGGTCGCGACCTCCATTGAATATGTCGCGATGATCGTCTGCTCCTGCGCACCGTTTTCCGAACCCCAACGCTGGTGGTAGCGCAGAGAATTTACCACCGCGTTGGAAGCCTCGGTTTTCGCCGCCGCAGAACCTGCACCCGCCGTTTGAACAAGCCCAGGTATACGTAAGCGCGCGAACTCGACGCCGAAGGTCCACTCAAGTGGCTCTGCGATCACCAGGGTCGCTTCGGGCAAAAAAACCTGCCGGGATTGATAAATATCACCAGGAGAAGCCTCCATGAGCGTGGCCCGGTTCCACTGCTCGTGATAGCCGTCGAATTCGAAACGCAGCGTCAGGCGCTTCGTGAACACACCCTGGCGCTCGATCTTGGCGCGAATGCCGGCGAAGCGCTCCACCAGCGAATCGCCATCGCTCAACAGGCCGGCCGTGATCTTGTTCCCCTTAATAGTGGTGGAAGCGCTGCCATCGCCGGTCCACCCTTCTTTCGAGTTGTACAAGAACTTCGCCATGCTCAGATCGAAATTTTGATCGCGCTGCTTGGCGACCTCGAAATTCACGATCACGTGGTCGGGTTCGGAACCGCGGCTCACTTTCACGGCGACGTCGGAGACGTGCAGTTCTTTTCTGATCCGGTCGGCCAGGGTCTTGAGCGCGGAATCGTCGAACTTGGAGCCGACGACTTTGTCCAGATCCGTCCGCAGCGGATCGCTGATATTCACCTTCAAGGCGCTGCTGGAAACGCTAACGTTTTCGATGATATAGCGCGAGTTAACGTTCAACTCCTCGGCAATCTTCGCGTCGTCCTTGGCAGAGTCGTCCGCCGCCGCGCAGCCCACCATCGGGGCCGCCAACACCAGCGCCAGACACCAGAGCTTCTTCATACGTGACTTTCTTAGACGCACGCGGGACTCCAAAGGGTTGCATCGTGTTTGCAACAACTTGCGGCGAGGTGGGTGTGCCTGTGATTCACACTGTTTCACAGGTGGGCGGGATTCACGAATGAGACTATTGCCGGGCCTCTAGAATCGCAGCCATCACAAGTGGGCTGCGTCGTCCGTGGAACACTGCAACCACCCACAGCGGTCTCGAATCCGGTGCATACGCAACCATGTATTCATACACCACAACAAAGCGCAGAGGACGCCAAGTCAGGTCTGTCCGCTTGTGACCTTGATTTGGGAACAGGACAAGCGCGGCGATTCGAGCCAAAATCGCTTCAACCACTCTTTCTGCAGCATCGGGACTATCACCACGAATGCGTTTCCAAATCTCGTCAAGGTCAACGCGGGCCTCCGGGTGGAAGCCAAAGCGGGTCATGAACCGGACGGTGTGCGGCGCGCGGCGGCGCTCTTTTCACGGAAGTAGGCAACGACTTCCTCACCGGGAATGAGTTTCACCCGGCCACTCATCACGTCGTCATAACGACTGTCCAGCATCTTGCGCGTCTCCGCGAGTTCGGCAACATATCCAGCCAAAGCGTCCTCGACCAATTCGTCGGGCGTGCGACCACTCTCCATCACCAACTGATCGATCTTCGCTTGCAGTTCCGGCGTCAGATGGATTTCCATATCCCAAGCCTACACCAACTCCACATTCCGCCCATGAAAACTCGCCCTCGCGACCGTCCGCCGCTCCCCTCCGGGCCAAATCGTCAAATCGATATCCGTTTCGCGCCCCTCCCTTTCTTGAGAAACCGGACTCTGCTCCATCGACAACCAAGCCAGCGGAGCATCGGCCGTCGCACGCGCCCCCGCCTCCGCGAGCAATTCCGGAAATCGCGCACGATCCGCATTGCTGAAATACATCATCACGACCGAATGGAACACCACAGTCGCCGCGCCCTCCACCGGATTCGCAAGCTCTCGCGACAACCACTCGATCGCATCCGCTCGTTCGGTCACCGCGGGCTCGCGACGCGCAATCTCGATCGCCCGCGACAATTGTTCGAAGCGTTCCGCTTGATCTGGCCACACGAACGACAACAGCGTGAGCCGGCCATCGTCATCCAGCTCAATCGGGTGAAGATCGCAACCACGCCGATCGACAACGCGCACGTCGCCGCAATCCAGCAAATGATCGAAGCGCAAATTCAACCCGGCGCTGCAACCAACCTCCAATAGTCTCAGCGGCAACCCCGTTCGCCGCACGATTTCCTGAAATCCCGGCAACAGCGCCGCGCAACGCCCCACTTCGTTCGTCTGCACGCGATCCGGAATACTCTCGCGAATCGTATCCCCCTGCTGTCGCAACGCGCGCGTCAATTCGACCCACGCTGCGTCCGAGTCGCCCGGAAAATGCGGCGTGAGCTCGGGAAGCTTTCCAGAGAGCACCAGCCGATGAATCCCGCCCAGGAATCGCAATGGCAGCAAGGATCGCGCCGGTGCGTCGGCAAGCGGCTCCAACACCTGCCAGCACAAGCCGCCCGCGTCCAAATCATCCGCCACACGGCCGAGCAGATCGAAATAGAAAGGCGAGCCAAGCTTTCGGCACCAGTCCCGTTGAGTGCGCATAGCCGCCGCAAGTTCCTGCCGTGTCACTCACGCCTCCCTGTGGGGCAGGCGATCTTGTCGCCTGCCTTCTTTGCTGGGGCAAGCATTTTCGCCTGTCGTTTTTAGCGTAGGACAGGCGTTTCCGCCTGTCGTCTTAGTGGGGCAGGCGCCCAGACCCGCGCGCGACCTCCTGGTCGCGCCGTGCCGCCTTGCTCCCAATCCGAATCATCGCATCAAGACTCCGCTCAACATCCTCATCCGTAGTCGCCCATGACGCCACGCTAATCCGCATCGCGACATGCCCCTGCCACTCCGTACTGCCGCACCAGCACGTGCCATCCTCTTGGATCTCGCGAATCACCTGCCGAGTAATCTCCGCATCGCCGAAGGAAACCAGCACCTGATTCAACACCACATCGTTCAACACCGCGAACCCTGCGCCACTCAACCCCGCGGCGAACCGCGCAGCCTGCCGGCAATTTCGTTCGATCATGTCCGCCAGCCCGCTCCGGCCCAGCGATCGCAATGCCGCCCATACTTCGATTCCGCGCGCTCGACGCGACCCTTCGGGCGCATAGTGCCACGGCTCACGCTCGTTTCCCTGAAGTAAATACGCGGCCCGCCCCGACATCGCCGCGTGAAGGTGCCCGGCTTCGCGGACAAACGCGAGTCCGGAGTCATAGGGAACATTCAGCCATTTGTGCGCATCGGTGGCGAGCGAATCCGCATCGGCAAATCCGTTCATCAGATGCTCGCGCGCAGGCGCCGCGGCCGCCCACAATCCGAACGCGCCATCCACGTGAACCCACGCACCGCGTTCGTGCGCACGCCTGCAAATCTCCGCCGCGGGATCGAATGCACCCGTATTCACGTTTCCTGCCTGAATGACGACTAGCGTGCGATCGTCCATCTCGGGAAGCAAATCGGCGCGCATACGGCCCTGCTCATCGGCCGGCACCGTGATGACGCGCGTCCGCCCGAACCCCAACATCGACAGCGCCTTCAGCGCCGACACGTGAACTTCCGCACCCACGACCACTTTAATTTCGGGAGCGCCGAACAGTCCCTGATCTTCTACATTCCAGCCCGCGCGAGCAAGCAACGCGTGGCGCGCGGCCGCGAGCGCAGTAAAGTTCGCCATGGTCGCGCCGGTGACGAAGCCAACGCCACTCGACGCCGGCAGCCCGAGCACATCCAGCAACCACCCGGAGGCGATCTCTTCGAGCTTCGCTCCCACCGGGGACATTAACACCAGCGCGGCATTCTCATCCCACGCGCCCGCCAGCCAGTTCGCCGCCATTGCTGCGGGCAACACGGCGCCGGTAACGAATCCGAAATATCGCCCGCCCGTGGTTGCGAAAGTAGCCGGCGATCCGAATTGATCCAACTCGGCGATCACGGACGCCGGATCGCACGGCTCATCGTTCAGCGGCCTGCTCAATTCCCCTAACCGCGCGACATCTTCCGGCAGCGGAGCAACCCGCCGCTCGCCAATCGTTTCGACATATCTCACCGCCCGGCCAGCAGTATCGTTCAACAATTTGTGCATAAAGGAATATCCTCCGTATGTAATGCTCGCGGCCGTCAGTGAGGCGCGACAGAATGAAGCGCTAGTTTCCTGGAGCACACCACAATGGCGGGTGAGGCGCGACCGTAAGAGAGCGCGCGTTTCCTCCGCGAGCGAGGCGCGACAGAATGGAGCGCGTCACTCACACAACGGGCGTCTCGCCGCGCCGCAACTCCCGCGCCGAACTCTCCGCCCTCTCAAATTCCTGCTCTATCGCCGGATCCCGCAGCTTGGCACGCAATTCTTCCAACTTGTGAATGAATAGCGCCAGCGCATCGTCGATCGCCTCTGAATTCGTCGCGAAAATATCGCGCCAAATCTCGTAAGGGCTCAGCGCGAGCCGGGTCAGATCCACCGCCGCCGGTCCCGCCACCCGCGACGCGCCTGGCTCATTCGCGATCGACGACGCCAGCGCCGTCGAAATAATCTGCGGCAAGTGCGACGTCAGCGCGACCAGACGATCGTGCTCCCGCGGATTCATGATCACCGTTCGCGCGCCGATGCGTTTGATCCAGCGCTCCAGCTCGATGTCGGCGGAAGTAATAATGTACGGGCGGCCGCGAAACAGATCCGCTTCCGCCTCGCCAACTCCGCGCGTCTGCTTGCCCGCCATCGGATGGCCGCCGATGAATCGCCCGCGGCGAATCCGCTTCAGCGCGCGCGCGGCGATCGCGGTTTTCGTGCTGCCCGCGTCCGTGATCAGCGTGCCGGGATACACGTGCGGATCGATTTCATCCAGCGTCGCGAGAATTTTCGAATGGGTTGCGCGAGGTAAATGAGATCCGATTGTCCGGCGGCATCGGCCAGCGGCATCGCTTCGTCGATCACGTGCCGTTCGAGCGCCACGCGCACCGTCTCCGGCGAGCTGACGCCGATGATCTTTCCCGTGAACCCGGCCTTGCGCAGCGCCAGCGCAAACGATCCGCCAATCAGCCCGACGCCGACGATCGTGACGACGGACCACGTGTGGCCCCTGGTCCCTGGCCCCTGGCCCCCGGTCCCTGCGTTCACGCCGTCCTGCCCACCGCCGCGGCGATCGCTCGGACCTGCTGCATCATCTCCGTGAATTGCGGAGGCGTCAGCGTTTGCGCGCCATCGCTGGCCGCGTGATCCGGATCGGGATGCACTTCGACCAACAAACCGTCGGCGCCTGCCGCGACCGCCGCGCGAGCCATCGGCAGCACCAGATCGCGGCGTCCGGTGCCGTGCGACGGATCGCCCACAATCGGCAGATGCGAAAGCTTCTTGACCACGGGAATCGCCGAAACATCCATGGTGTTGCGCGTGTACGTTTCGAACGTGCGGATGCCGCGCTCGCACAGGATCACGTCGTAATTTCCGCCGCTCATGATGTACTCGGCGGCCAGCAGCAGCTCTTCGATCGTCGCCGCGATCCCGCGCTTCAACAGCACCGGCTTGCGCGTCTTGCCCACCTCGCGCAGCAGATTGAAGTTCTGCATATTGCGCGCGCCGATCTGCAGAATATCGACGTACGGAGTCAGAAGCGGAAGCTGAATGTGATCCATCACTTCGCTGACCACCAGCAGTCCGTGACGATCCGCGGCCTCGCGCATCAGCTTCAGGCCTTCTTCGCCCATCCCCTGAAAACTGTACGGCGACGATCGCGGCTTGAACGCGCCGCCGCGCATGACTCTGCGCGCCCTGCGCCGCCACGATCTCCGCCACGGTTTCGATCTGGTCGCGGCTCTCGACGCTGCACGGACCCGCCATCGTCACGACGTTCGTGCCCGCCGATTTCGACGTTCCTGATCTTGATCACCGTGCCTTGCGGCTTGAAATTTCGGCTGGCCAGCTTGTACGGCGATACGATGCGATGGCATTCCTTCACGCCCTCCATCGCTTCGAAATCCGCGGGATCCAGTTCCTCCACCGGGCCCACGCCGCCGAGCACGGTGTGCATCACGCCGGTAGAGCGGTGCACGGTGAATCCGAGCCCCACCAGGCGATCGATGACGGCCTGAATCTGCGCGTCGGTCGCGCCCTGCTGCATCACGACTAACATTTAGTTCCCCTTCGTAAATTTCTCGACCGCTCAAGCACCGTCCCGTGAGGGCGGGGGTCCCGAACCTTGCCTACGCATCTTTGCAAACTGCGCATTTCGTCGATGATGCGCTCGAAGATCCGCTTCAGCGCATCGGGCGTCAGCGGACCGCCGTTGTGCTCGGTCACGTTGCGAAACACGTCGTCCTCGCGCTTCGGCTCGTACACCGGAAGGTTCATCGTTTCCTTGATGCGTCCGATTTCCTCGACGACGCGCGTCCGCTGGTTGAGCAGCTTCGTCAGCTCAACATCGATCGCGTCGATCTCGTCGCGATACTTCGCGCCAGCGCCGCGCAGCGCTTCGTCTTAGTCATCGCCGGTCACGAGTCCATCCCTTGTCGCAAGCTGCGCGCGAATGCCTCCACGTCGCCGCCCTGTTCGATCAATCGCACGATCGCGCTGCCGACCACCACACCATCGGCGATCTTCGCGACTTCTCTCGCCTGCTCCGGCGTTGAAATTCCGAAATCCCACCGCCAGCGGCAGCTTGGTGACCGCGCGCATCGACGATCACCAGCGGCGCCAGCGATTCCGAAATCGAAGCCTGTTCGCCCGTCACGCCGGTTCGCGAAACCAGATACACAAATCCGCTCGAATACTCGGCGACCAGCTTTAGCCGCGCCGGAGTCGACGTCGGCGCGGCCAGAAACACAGTATCGAGCCCTGCGGCTCGCATGGCGCCCGTGTAGCTCAGTGCTTCTTCCACGCTGAGATCGGTGAGCAGGCAGCCGTCGATTCCCGCCGCTTTCGCATCGCGAGCCAGCTCCTCCAAACCGTATCGCAGCACCGGATTCAGATATGTGAACAACAGCAGCGGAATTCCACAACTTTGCCGAATTCTCACGCGCGATTTCCAGCACGCGTTTTACGGTGGTGCCGGCTTTGAGCGCGCGCTCGGCGCCGCGCTGGATCACCGGCCCGTCGGCGATCGGATCGGAAAACGGCACGCCCAGTTCGATCAGATCCACGCCGCCGCGTTCCAGCGCGACCACAAGTTCCGGCGTCCGCTCAGGCGTCGGATCGCCCGCCGTGATGTAGGCGATCAGCGCCTTGCGCCCGCCCTTGAAGACTGCTTGGATTCGTCCTGAACTCATTTGTCCTGATCGAGTTCCGGAAGATTTTCGCGATAGATGTCGGTGTCTTTGTCGCCGCGGCCGGACAGATTGACGACAAACGATTTGATCCTTGGCCGACGGCGCGCGCTTGATCGCCTCCGCGACCGCGTGCGCCGATTCGAGCGCCGGAATAATCCCTTCGGTACGCGCCAGCCTCAGCGCCGCCGCCAGC
This sequence comes from Terriglobia bacterium, assembly GCA_963732025.1. Taxonomy (GTDB): domain Bacteria; phylum Acidobacteriota; class Terriglobia; order Bryobacterales; family Bryobacteraceae; genus Palsa-187. The sequence goes on along the minus strand of CAVSXU010000008.1, from coordinate 1,411,492 downwards.
GCCTTCGGAATCCGTAGCTGACGTGTATTCGGCGCGATGGCGATCGTGCAGCCAGGCGTGCTCCGGCCCGATCAGCGCGTAATCGAGGCCCGCCGAAATCGAATGCGTCAGCGCGACCTGGCCGTCGTCATCCTGCAAAAGATAGCTGTGCGCGCCGTGCAGAACGCCGGGCGATCCGCCTCGAAAATCGCGCCGCGTGCTCGCCCAATCGATCGCTGTGGCCGCCGGCTTCGACGCCGATCAGCTTTACGTTTTCGTCGCCGATGAACGCGTGGAACATGCCGATCGCGTTGCTGCCGCCGCCGACGCAGGCGAACAAGCGCATCCGGCAGACGGCCTTCGCGCTTCAGGATTTCCGCGCGAGTTTCTTCGCCGATCACGCGATGAAAATCGCGCACCATCACCGGATACGGATGCGCGCCCAGCGCCGAGCCGAGCAGATAATACGTCGAGTGAACATTCGTCACCCAGTCGCGCATGGCTTCGCTGATCGCGTCTTTCAGCGTGCGGCTGCCGTTGGTCACGCCGACGACTTTCGCGCCCAGCAAGCGCATGCGAAAGACGTTCAGCCTCTGCCGCCGCATGTCCTCTTCGCCCATGTAGACGGTGCAGTCGAGGCCGAACAGCGCGCACACCGTCGCCGTGGCGACTCCATGCTGGCCCGCGCCGGTTTCCGCGATGATCCGCTTCTTGCCCATGCGCCGCGCGAGCAACGCCTGTCCAAGACAGTTGTTGATTTTGTGCGCGCCGGTGTGCAGCAGATCTTCGCGCTTCAGATAAATCTTCGCGCCGCCCAGTTGTTCGGTCAAACGCTTGGCGAGATACAGAGGCGTTGGACGGCCGGCGTAGTTTTTCAGCAGATCGGCGAGCTCGGCTTGAAACGCAGGATCCTTCGGAGCCGTTGAGATACGCCTGCTCCAGCTCTTCGAGCGGAGCCATCAGAACTTCGGGCACGAAGCGCCCGCCGTAGGGTCCGAAGTGTCCGGTGGAATCCGGTTGCGACGTCATCATGCTGCTTCCCGCGCGGCTTTGATAAATTGCGCATCTTTTCGTGATCCTTGATTCCCGGCGCCGATTCGAGCTTCGAGCTCGCGTCGACGCCCCAGGGCTCGGCGATGCGAATCGCCTCAGCGACGTTCGACGCGTCGAGCCCGCCGGCGATGATCACTTTGCTACGCCGTGCGAAGTCCCGCGCGACGTTCCAGTCGAAACGTAACGCCGTTCGCGACTGCCGTCCAGCAAAATCGCTTCCGCGATGGATCCGACGTGGACTGAATCGCCTGGCCAGGTTTCCAGGTTGGCACGCGAAACGCCCCCAGACACGGAGCGCCCGCCAGCGCGCTGCCGCCGTAAATCTGCGCGACGTCCAGCTTCGCCGCCCGCATCACGACTTCGATCGCCGCGGGCGTTTCATCGACGAACACGCCGACTTTCAAGACGTCGAGTCCGGCGCCCAGTTCACGCGCTTTCTCCGGCGTAACATAGCGCGGACTCTTGGGATAGAAGATAAATCCGAGCGCCGACGCACCCGCTTCCACCGCGACCACCGCGTCTTCCCGCCGGTGATCCCGCACACTTTGACCATCATGACCGCAGCTCTCGCAAGAGCATGCCGCCGGGATCCGCCGATTTCATCAAATGCTCGCCGACCAGGAACGCGTCGAAGCCGGCCGCGGCAAGTTTCCGCACGTCGCTGTTCGAATGAATGCCGCTCTCGCTCACCTTGACGACGTTCGACGGAATCTTCTCGGCCAGCCGCAGCGACGTTTCGAGCGTCACCTCAAACGTATTCAGATTGCGATTGTTCACGCCGACGATTTCCGCGCCCGACGCGAGCGCGACGTCGAGTTCATCGCCATCGTGCACTTCCACCAGCGCAGCCATGCCGAAGGCCGCGGCCAATTCGCGAAAGCGCGCATCTCGGATTCAGACAAGCACCGCGGCGATCAGCAGAATCGCGTCGGCTCCATGCGCCGCGGCCTCGATCACGTGGAATTCGTCAATCGTGAAATCCTTGCGCAGCACGGGAATCCCGCAGGCGGCGCGCGCCGATTCAAGATCCGCCAGATCGCCCTGAAAGAATTCGCGATCCGTCAGCACGCTGAGCGCGGCAGCTCCGCCCTGCGTATAGCTCCGCGCGATGGAGGCTGGATTGAAATTCCCGGCGAGAACGCCTTTGCTCGGCGACGCCTTCTTGATTTCGGCGATTATCGCCGGCGAATTGGATCGCAGAGCGGCTCGAAAATCGCGCGCCGGGGTCCGCCGCGTGGCCCTTTTTTCAAGTTCGTCGCGATGGCGCGAGGCTTCCTTTAAACTGTCGCGTTTGTGGGCGACAATTCGAGCGAGGATACCTGTAGCCACGGAAACCATAGGCGGGAAACCATCATGGTAACATCACGCCGGTAAGACCACGCGCACGCGAATGCCGGTAGTTACATCCACGGTGGATTCGAGCGATCCGCGATGCGCTTCCGCGATTCTGCGCGCGCACACCAGGCTCAAGCTCCCACCCGGTCCAAGCGCGGATTCGGATCGATATCCGGGCGCGGCGGTCTCCAGTTCCAGGGCAACTCCGCCGCCGAAAATGGACGTTCGAAGGGTGGCGGGATACGATTCCGTGGCAAGCTGCCGAAACAGCGTAAGCAGGTTCCCAAGCAATGCGCGACCCAAGCCCGGATCGACATTCACCAGCGCTAAATTGCCCGCGAGTTCCAGCCGCGGCGCGCGATTCACGGGCCAGGCTCGCGAGGCGATGCTTTCGGTGATCAGTTCGTTGAAGTCGATCAGTTCCGGCGCAGTCACGATCGATTCAGCGAGATGAACGCCGTTGGCTAGAATCCAGTCCGATTGTTCCACCAATTGCTGCAGACGGCCGAGCTGGCTCTGAATCTTCGGGTCTTCACGAGGAAGCACGAGGGACAGGTAATACGCAATGGATTCGATGGCGCTCAGCGGCTGGCGAAGTTCGTGGGCGATGTCGTGAAGGCTCTTGGGCGTCGTTGCCGGTAAGGCGATGCTGGAGATTCCGGTTGCGGCGTTCATGAGCGGACGTGGTTGTTATAGCGCGTTACGGGGGCGGGGGTCAACTCAATAATTCTGAACATTCTCAGGCGGACCTTCCAACGTAGTCGCGATTCCGAAAACCGTGTCCACAGAACAGAGAGCGAAGGTTGGGACCGAGAACGAGCGCTCCATGCTGTCGCGCCTCAATGAGGCCAATCAGCCGCTTAGGATGAGGCGAGCTTTGCGCGAACCTTCTCGCTCATTGCCTTGCCATCGACGCGCTTGCCGGCTAGCTTCGCTTGCGCGGCTTTCATGACGAGTCCCATCTGCTTGGCCGTGGTCGCGCCGGTCTCGGCCATCGCCGCGGCGATCGCTGCCTCCACTTCTTCATCCGTTGGCGCGGCGGGCATGTACGACTCAACAATCTTCAGTTCGCGCTCTTCTTTTTCGGCCAATTCCGGGCGATTTCCCTTGCGAAACATGTCGGCGGATTCGTTGCGCTGCTTGATCAGCGTGGTCAGGATCTGAAGCTCGGCGGCTTCGTCGGCCGGCTTCATCATGTCCACTTTGTATTTCATGAGCGCGGCTTTGATCATGCGCAGGGTGTCGAGGCGTTCCTGCTCGCCGGATCGCATCGCGGCGGTCATGTCGGTCTGAATCTGATCAACGAGTGGCATCGATGTTAGTGTAGCGCTGGAGAATTATGAATGCGTCGCGGCACTGATATGCTTGGGGAAAGAGAACTCCTGGAAGTTCGATTGGGACGAGGCGAACAGCGCCCATGTGGCGCGGCATGATGTGAGTCGTGACGAAGTGGAAAGTGCCTTTGTGCATGGCGCGATAGAAATGAGCTACGAAGAAGTGGAAGGCGAGTCTCGGTGGAAATCGGTCGGCCACACCCACGACCTGCGCGTGCTCATGATTGTATGGACTATTCGAGGAAGCGCGTTGCGTCCCATCACCGCCATGGACGTGACTCGACCCGTTGCCAGTAATTATTGGGCCAAGCGGAAGGCTGAATATGATTAAACTAGTTGTTCCTAAGGGCCTGAAAGAGCAGGAAGAAGCAGAGTGGTGGGACGCTCATCAGGAAGCGCTGGAAAGCAATCTGCTGGAAGCCATGGAGAACGGGACGATCCAGCGAGGAAACGCGGAGCGGCTGTTGCGGGAAGCCCGCGAATCCGAAAAAGTTTCTTTGGCTCGTGCCGATCTTGAGCGCGCAAAGAAACTTTCGGAGAAGAGGAAGACAGATTACGAAACGTACGTCCGGACTGTTTTCCACCAGGCGATAGAGCGCGAAGAAGCGGCGTTTAAAAAAGGCCGCAAGAAGACTGCCTGAAGCCGGTTTGTTCCATGAAGAGAGCCGTCTAAAGCCGGCTCGCCGCCACGAGTGGCGGCCCCACAACTTTGCTCTTGTTATCCTGAAATTGTCATGATCAAGAAGCAACGTCTGCTTACGCCCGGCCCCACCCCTCTCTATCCTCCGGCTCTTTACGCGATGCTCGGCGCCGATATGCACCATCGCACCGACGATTTTCGCGCCGTCTACAAAGGCGTTCTTGCCGATCTGAAAGAACTGATGGGCACATCGAACGACGTGCTGGTGCTGGTCGCATCGGGCACGGGCGCGATGGAAGCGTCGGTGACGAATTGCTTCTCGCCTGGCGATCGCGTGATCGTGTGCTCCGCCGGAAAATTCGGCGAGCGCTGGGCGGAGATCACGAAAGCCTACGGGCTCGAAACCATCGTGATTGAAGAGCCGTACGGCAAGGCCGTACAACCCACGGCGGTCGAAAAAGCGCTGGCGGCCAATCCCGATGTGAAGGGCGTGTTCGTCCAGGCATCGGAAAGCTCCACGGGCGCGGCCCACGACGTCCGCGCGATGGGCACCGCCGTCAAGAAGACCAACGCGATTTTCGTGGTCGATGCGATTACCGGGCTCGGGACCATGCCGCTTGATGTGGACGGCTGGGGGCTCGACATCGTCATCAGCGGATCACAGAAGTCGTTCATGGTGCCGCCAGGCATCTCATTTCTTTCGATCAGCCCGAAGGCGTGGACGATGATGGACACGGCGAAATTGCCGCACTACTACTTCAATCTGAAGAAGGAGCGCAAGAACGCCGTGAACGGAGAATCGGCGTGGACACCGGCCACTTCGCTCATGCTCGGACTCGGCGTCGCGCTGAAATATATTAAATCCCTCGGTGGCAATGGGGGCGCCGCTGGCAAAGAGGGCATGGCTAAGCTGGTCGAAAATGCGCAACTCCTGGCGCGCGCGACGCGGGCGGCGTGTGTGGCGCTCGGGCTAGAGTTGTTCACGCCTGATTGTCCTGGCGCGGCGGTAACTGGAGTGAAAGCGCCGGCGGGCCTCGATTCGGGCGTGATCGTCAAGGAATTCAAGAGCCGCTTCGGTTCCATCATTGCGAACGGACAGGGCTCGATGAAGGGTCAGATTTTCCGCATCGCCCACCTCGGGTATTTCGATTTTGCGGATCTGTTCGCGATGGTCGCAGAGCTGGAATTAATTCTGGAAGCCAACGGCGTTCCGGTGACACTCGGTAGTGGTGTTGCGGCGGTGCAGAAGGTTTACGCGGAAGTCGCGATTGCGAAAAAAGAACCCGTGGGAGCTTAACGAAACATCGCGCACCACACGATCGCGCACGAGCCAGTCGCGCCATATCTTGTTAGTGAAGACGAGCGCTCCATCCTGTCGCGCCTCATTGACCAAAACATTAACGCGTGTGCGCGTTCTGTTCGCAAACGGACAGTAACTGTCTCTGTTGACCGCTTCTGGCATTGGGAGTAAACTCGAGGGCACAGCTTTTCGGAAAAGTGGCCTCCGTGCAGGAGTTTGTTGTTGGGGAAAGGGTTCCGCACGGAGGCTAGCTGCTTTGTCTAAATAGACGTACGACATCCCACAGAGGTAGGTTCCTTTTTTCAGATTTTTTTTGTGGGATGTTGTGCGTCGATTTTTTACGCGCGTACTGATTTTTCGTGACTACCCAGTTACCGAATCGTCGCGATCCAGTAGTTCACTTTGCGCCGGAGGCGGCGAGCCCAGCCTGACGCAGAAAATCCGCGGCCACTTCTTTCACCTGCCGGTGGTGTACGTCGACTGCTGCATTGAGCTTGCGCATCGTGTCGTTGTCGAATTTTCCCGGACAACTCGGCCAGCGCGGGCTTGAGGCCAGGCTCAGCAGTCAACACGTCCTGGCGAGCCATCATGCAAGCCTGATACGATCCGAAAACCTTCTTGTCGTCGGCGAGCAGGGTCCAATCGCGGCCTTCGAGCGGACCATCGGTCGCATTCGCGGCGATCATCGTCACCTGGCCCTGTTCCATGGCCTTGTACATCAATCCCATGTCCATGCTGCGCGGCGCGGCGGCCATCGGCAGATGATACATGCTGAGCGCGGGCATGCCGTCGATGCGATTTCTCGAATTCATAGCCCGCGCCCAGTTTCCAACCATCCTTTACCTGCGCGGCCTGGCTGAGCGTGGCGATTTTATATTTGCGCGCATCCTCGCCGCGGATCACCATCGCGAAAAAATTATTGAATCCCAGCGGATCGATCACATCGACCTGGACCAGCCGCCGCAGCTCCTGGCGCGCTCGAAACAGGGATTGCTCGGCATCCGGCGAGGGCTTTTCCTTGAGTATTTCCGCCTGGATCGGTTCCGGTGTATTCCGGATACATACCGATCTGGCCGTTCACCAGCGCGTTGTAGGTAAGTAGCGTGCCGCCGAGATTCAATTGCCGGACGATCTTCGCCCGGCGAGGCGATGCTCCAGATGCTGAGCGATGATTTCACCCAGCACCACCTGCTCCGTGAAATTTTTCGATCCGACCACGATCGGCTTTCGGGCCTTCCCGCATGAGCATGCGGACAACAGCGCGATTGCCGCGACAGCCACGCAACCTGCGGTCAGAAATTTCGAAGCCGCGTTCGCGCGGCGCTTTGAAGCCAGAGCTAGGCAGCCAGTTTTCTTTCGATCCATCCCAATCCTCCGTCCGAAATCAGCGCGATGCAGGCGGCCGGAATGGCTCCGGCCAGTATCTGCACGGTATCCACCGACGCCACGCCGCGAAAAATAAAAACGCCCAAGCCGCCGCCGCCGATCGCCGCCGCGATGGTCGCCGTCCCGATCGTGGTCACCGTCGCGACGCGAATCCCGGCGAGAATCGTGCGCGCGGCCAGCGGCAATTCCACTTCGCGCAGAATCTGCATGCCCGTCATCCCCATCGCGACAGCCGATTCGCGAATGCGCCGCGTCGACCCCAGAATCCCAGCCAGCGTGTTGCGCAGAATCGGCAACAGCGCGTACACCACCAGTGCGACGATCGCGGTGCGCGGCCCGATTCCGCCGATGAACGGAATCGGAATCAGAAATCCGAACAGCGCGAGACTCGGAATCGTCTGCAGAATATTCGCGATGCCCAGTACCGGGTCCGCCGCAAGCGGGACTTTCCGCGTCAGCAGAATGCCAAGCGGCACCCCGATGGCGATCGCGATCAACATCGCGGCCACCACCAGCATCAGATGTTCGAATGTAAGATCCACAATATCGCGGAGTAACCCGGACGCACGGTCTTTTAATCATCGCTCAATTTCAATCGGGTCAATTTATTCCGACAGCGATGCCAGGAAGGCGCGGGCCTCGGCCGATTGGGCGGCGCGGAACTGCGACGGCGGGCAGCAATTCTTCCAGGCGTCCGTGGAAGAGCAGCCCGATGTGGTCGCCCAATTGCAGGGCTTCCTGAACGTCGTGCGTGACGAACAGCATCGTCTTGCCCAAGATCGCGGGCCAGCGCCGTGAACTCGCTGCGGATTTCGTGGCGAGTGACGGGATCGAGCGCGCCGAACGGTTCGTCGAACAGCAGAATGGGCGGATCGGCCGCCAGCGCTCGCGCGACGCCGACGCGCTGCCGCTGGCCGCCGGAGAGTTGCGCGCGGATAACGATGCTCGAATTCGGCGGGCGGCAAGTCCGACGCGCTCCAGCAGTTCGCTTGACGCGCGCATCGATGCGTTCCTGCGGCCATCCGTTGAGTCGCGGCACCAGGCCGACGTTCTTGGCGATGGTGAAGTGCGGGAACAGTCCGGTTTCCTGGATCACGTAGCCGATGCGGCGGCGCAGCTCGATCGGATTCCAAGCTGGTAGTCGCGCGGCCTTCGACGAACACTTCGCCGGAGGTCGGCGTCAGCAGCGCGTTCACCATTTTGAGCGCCGTGGTTTTTCCAGATCCGCTGCGGCCCAGCAGAACCAGCGTCCGGCCCTGTTCGACTTCGAACGTCAGATCCCGCAGCATCTCCGCCCAGCCGCGCGATAGCAGACGTCCGAGAATCGCAGCACCGGATTCGACAGTAGGGCAGGTCCGCGACCTGCACTTCCGGCCGGATCACTAGGCAGCGCGCCACAAATTCTCCGCGAACGGCCACTCCTGGTCGATCCACTGCGCTTCGGAAACGAATCCGCTTGCGCGCGCGATCTCCGGAATCTCGTCGGCATCGAATTTGTGCGACGACTCGGTCCAGATCGTCTCGTCCGGCCGCGAAGTCGCACTGAAAATCGGCGGCCTCGATGCGTGACGCTCTGATCGACGCGCGACCGCAAATGCATCTCGATGCGGCGCTCGGCCTGGTTGTAAATCGCGCTGGTGCGCGAACGCGCGCATGTCGAAATCGCCGCCCAATTCGCGATTGATGCGGCCCAGCAGGTTGAGATTGAAGGCCGCGGTGACGCCGGTAGGATCGTCATAGGCGTCGATCATCATGTCCAGCGGCTTCACCAGGTCGAAACCGATCAGCATCGCGTCGCCGGGCTGCATGCGCGCGCGAACCTGGCGCAGAAAATCATCGCGGCAGCGCGTATCGAAATTGCCGATCGTGCTGCCCAGAAACAGCACCAGCATCGGCCGCGCCATTGCGCTGCAGATCGATCCAGGCCGTCGAGATAACTGGCTTCGATCGGCTCGATTTCCGCCAGGCCCGCGAGTTCGTGCAGGCAGCGATCCAGCGCGGCGGCCGATACATCGATCGGAAAATAATGCCTGGCGCGAGCGCGGAAAGAATCGCGCGGGTCTTGCGCGCCGGATCCGCTGCCGAATTCGGCGACGCACGAGAATTCGCGCGGCAATTCGGGAGCGTGCCGTTGCAGCAGGCGGCCGTCGGCGCGCGTCAAACCATATTCCGGCAAAGCCGTGATCGCGTCGAACAACGCGCTGCCGAGCTCGTCGTAAAGATACTTCGACGGCAGTTCCTTTCGCGGCTTGGCGAGTCCGGATCGTACTTCGCAAGCGAATTGGTTCATGGATGCCTCGGTATTTTCGACCACTCTGAAGATCCGGCGTAGACGTACGGATAATCGGCGCGGAACCAGTTGCGAAAGCTGGGCCGCAGCAACGCAGCCGCCGTCCGCGGCGAGCCGCCCTTCATGACGAAATGCTTGCCGTCGAAGAAATCCGCCGAGTAGCCGGGATAGAACGGAAACGGTTCGAAACCGGCGAAGGGCGCGAACACCGTCGAGGTCCACTCCCATCCGTTGCCGACCAACTGCTGTGCCGACCGCCGTTCGCTGCCGGCATCCACGGCAACCGGGTCCCACCGTTCGAAATTCGCGTTGACCGGATCCGGCCCTTCCGCCGCGCGATGAAATTGCGCTTCGGTTGGCAAAGCGAAATTGCGATATTCCATGCCGCAGCGCCACTGAACATATGCCGACGCCTCTGTATGCGTCACATACACCGGCCAATCGAGCGGCAGCGGAATCTCGCCGAACATCGCCTCGCAGAACCATCTGCCCGTCGCGCTTCGACCCAGAAATTCGGCGGTCGATGCCTGCCGGCGGCGCGCAAGTATTCCAGATATTCGCCGTTGGTGATCTTGAATCGCGAAATGCGAAACGCCGGCACGTCGACCGAGTGCGCCTCGAATTCGTTGTCCCAACCGAATCCATCGCCGCGCGGACGAGCCCAGACGTCGCAGCTCCGGCCGGAATCTCGATCATCGGATTCTCAACCGGCGCGCGCGGCCGATGGCACCGGCGCCGGTCCGCGCTTCGATGTCATACGGCAAATTGTGAAACAGGTACGCGAGCGTCTCGGCGTGCATGAGCCGATGCTCCATCGCGACGTGCAGCAGTTGCTCCGGCACTTCGGTGCAGCGATTCGTCCAGTTCCCGCGCGCACCCGCGCACAGTAGCCGCGAACTTCTGTCTCGGATGGCCAATCGGAAGGCTGATCGGCAGGCGCTTTGCCTGGTTCGGGATCGATTCCGAACGCGAACAGCTTGTCGAACTCGGATGGAACGACGGCGTATCCAGCGCGTGCGTCGAAAGCAAATTCCAATCGAAGGCTTCCACGTGGCCCAGATAGAAAATCAGCCGGTGGCGCTCGGCAACCGGACGGTCATACAGCGCCGCCGGATCCAGCAGCGAAAACAGTGCGTCGGTCTGCGCACGCGCGGCATTTAACTCCTACGCCCATCGGCGCAGCTAGCGAGTCATCGGCTTTCCTCCGGTTGTTTGGGCATCATATCGCAATTCATCGCGCAGCAACGGCCGCATAACGGTAAGTGCGCATGCGACGGAACGTCACCGCCCATCAAGCCATCGTCCTTGGTATGCTGAGAGGCTACGCGATCTTGATGTCGTTCCAGATTCGTCCTCTGAAGGAATTCCTGGTGCGCCCCGCGCTGCCGCCGGCGCTCCAGCGTCTCTCCGAACTCGCGGTCAACCTGCTGTGGAGTTGGGACCACAACCTGCGGGCCGTGTTCCGCCGGCTGGATCCCGTCATCTGGAAGGCATCGAATCACAACCCGGTGGTGATGCTGGGCCGGGTGCCGCAGCCGGCGCTGGAACGCGCCGCAGCCGATCCGCGATTCCTGGCGCTGTACCGCCGCGGCTGCGAGACTCACGACGCCTATCTGGCCGCGCACGCCGGCTCCGTCGCAGATGCTGGTGGCCTATTTTTCGATGGAATACGGCCTGCTCGATTGCATGCCGATCTATTCGGGCGGCCTGGGCGTGCTCGTCGGGCGATCATCTGAAGGCTTCGAGCGACGCCACGCTTCCGCTGGTCGGCGTCGGGCTGCTGTATCAGAAGGGCTATCTGCAACAATCGCTGGGCCCCGACGGCTGGCAGCAGGAGCGCACCCCGGTAAACGATTTCTACTCCCTGCCGGTGACGCCAGTGACTGCGACCGGACGGCAGCGAACTGCTAGTGGATGTGATGCTGGCCGGCACGCCGGTGTTTCTGAAAGTTTGGCGAATCGACGTCGGACGCGTGAAGCTGTATCTGCTGGACAGCAACATCCCGCAAAACGCCGCGCCCGATCATCGCGAGATCACCAACCAGCTTTACGGCGGCGACCGTCACACGCGCATCCGGCAGGAAATCGTCCTGGGAATCGGCGGCTTACGTGCTCTGAAGGCAGCTGGGACTGCAGCCGACGGTGTATCACATGAACGAGGGCCATTCGGCGTTTCTGGCGCTGGAGCGGATCCGTGTGCTGATGTGCGGAACATCAAGTTGAGTTTCGAAGAGGCGCTGGAGGCGGCGCGCACCAACAACGTGTTCACGACGCATACGTCGCGTTCCGGCCGGAATCGATCTGTTCGATCCCGGCATGATGTACGAATATTTTCAGGATTATTGCCGCGAAGCCGGCATCTCTTTCGACGATCTGCTCGCGCTGGGGCGCCGCGATCGCGGGCGATTCGCAGGAACCGTTCTCGATGGCGATCGCGGCCTTCAAAACGTCGGCCTATCGCAACGCCGTCAGCCGTCTGCATCGCCGCGTTTCGCAGCAGATGTGGGAAGGCTTGTGGCCGAAGCTGCCGGTGTGGGAAGTGCCGATCACCTCGATCACCAACGGCGTGCATCTTGCCGACCTGGATCAACGGCGATCTGGCCGGACATCTACGATCAGTATCTGCAGCCCGACTGGCGCGAAGGCCACGCCGAGCCGAAAGTGTGGGATCAGATCGCCGAGATTCCGGATGCGGAATTGTGGGAAGCGCATCGCCGCCGTAAACGCCGGCTGGTCGCGTTCGTGCGGGAGCGCGCGGCGGCCAGCGCGATGGAACGAAACGCTCCGGCGGCCGAAGTCAAGCGGCTGCAGGACGTGCTGGATCCGGAAGCGCTGACCATCGGATTCGCGCGGCGCTTCGCGACCTACAAGCGCGCGACTCTGATGTTCCGCGACCTGGCGCGGCTGCAGAACGATTCTGACCAATGCCGGCATGCCGGTGCAGATCGTGATCGCCGGCAAAGCGCATCCGCTGGATATCCCGGGCAAGACTCTGATCCGGGAAATCGTGCGGTTTTCGCGCGACGCCGGATCTGGCGCAGCACATTGTGTTCGTCGAGGATTACGGAATTCAAGTGGCGCGCGAACTGGTGCAGGGCGTCGATATCTGGCTGAACACGCCGCGCCGCGGCGAAGAGGCCTGCGGCACCAGCGGCATGAAAGCCGGCATCAACGGCGTGCTGAACCTGAGCATCCTGGATGGCTGGTTCGACGAAGCCGCCGAGGATTCCGGCGGCTGGGCGATCGGCGATCGCGAACCGTATTCGCCGGATCGCGACGACGCGCACGCGGCCGCCATCTATTCGCTGCTGGAAAACGAGATCGTGCCGCTGTTCTACGAGGGCCGCGAGCAGGGCGTACCCGTGGAGTGGATGCCGCGCGTCAAACAGTCGTTAAGGTACGTCAGCGCGAATTTCAATTGCCAGCGCATGGTGGGCGAGTATCGGTCGCAACTGTACGAACCGGCGCATCGCGGTTACGAATCGGCTGTAGGAAATAATTTCGCCGCGGCTCGCGATCGCGTGCGATGGCAGCACGGTGTGTCGCGAACGCTGGCCCATGGTAAATTTCATCGATTCCGGCATCGGACCCGAGCCGTCGGTCTCGACCGGATCGCCACTGCCGCTGCGCGCGGTCGTTGGACTTGGCGGGACTGAAGCCCGAGGACGTTCGAGTGGAAGCGGTGGTCGGCCGGGTCGGCGTGGGCGGCGAACTGGAGGAGACTCAGGTGCTGACACTGGCTCCGATCGAGCGATCGGACGGAGAACATGGGACCGTGTTTGTGTTTGGACGGGATTTTGCTCCGTTCGCAACGGGCAGGCTCGGGTATTCGCGTGCGCGTGAGTCCGAATCATTTTGACGATCCGTTGAATCGGCCCTGCAATGCGCTGTTGAAGTGGGCGGGCCCGAAGGTCAGTAGCGGATGGCTAGTACTTATAGCGCTAAAGTCGAGCTATAGAGCGCCGATAGAATGGTTAGCGAAGATTTCACTGGATTCTGAGGCCAGTTCGTGGTACATAGTGGTTTAGACATTTTGAGCGGGTATCCAAAGCTGGGACTTCCGCTCAGCGGTTTTCCGAAATGCTCCCAATCAGGTTGACCCCGCTGTCTCCCGAAAAATAACAGAATCGTTTCCCGGTCAGAGGTCTATTCAAAACTTAAGGAGTATGCCAACAGGATTTTTGTAAGGCAAGGTTTATGGACGACGATCGCAAATACAGGCAACGCGGCTATCAGGACTCGCCGCGTGATTATTCCAGCAACGGCGGCGGCGCGAGGATCGTCCTCGTCCGCAGGGTCCACGCCCGCCCATCGATGTCACAGGCCCGCGCCTGCCGCGCCTGGTGCAGGCGATGACGGCGGCCCGCTGCTATAACTGTTCGACGACTCTGCCGGCGGATGTCGACTGGGTGGAGACGTGTCCGAAGTGCAGTGTGGCTCTGCACTGCTGCAAACAGTGCGCGCACTTTGAGCCGTCCACGCGCTTCCAGTGCCTGAAGCCGGTGCCTGTGCGCATATCGCCGAAAGACGCAGCCAATACTTGCGAGCTGTTCAAGCCTCGCGTGACGGTCGTGAGAGACGCCGCGCCCGGGCCATCGAACGGGTACGGTAACGGCTATGCAAACGGGAACGGAAATGGCCACGGCAATGGCAACGGCGCGGGATTCAATGCGTCGAATCCTCCAGCTCCGCGCAACGCGAATGACGCGCGCGCGCAGTTCGACAATCTTTTCAAGAAGACAACCGAGTAGCCAAAGCCAGCGCGCCGTAGAGCACGCTATCGTCACCCAACTCCGCAGGGACCACGTCCAATCTTGCTCGCGACCACGGGGTCACCTGCTTGCGCAGTTCCGCTCGCAGCGGCTCGAATAATTTGTCACCCGCCTTCGCGATTCCTCCGCCGATCACGATTCGTGCCGGATTCAGAAGCATGATCGCGCCTTTGAGTCCGGCGGCCAAATCGACAACGTAGCGCTTCACGAAATCAGGGTCGTCGAGCAACTGGTGAGCGGGCTTGCCATAGTCGCGTTCCAGCCAGAGGCCGCAGCACATCCGTTCGAAACATCCGCGCGCGCCGCACAGGCATTCGGGACCATCCGGACGAATCACCGATGTGTCCGATTTCGCCGGCCCAGGAATCGGCGCCGCGATAAACCGAGCCGTCAGTCGAGAACGATGCCGCCGCCGATGCCGGTGGAAAGCGTCATGTAGAACATCGGAAGATGTCCGCGGCCGGCGCCGAATGTCGCCTCTCCGAGCGCACCAGCGTTGGCGTCGTTGTCGATCGTGACGCACGTCACAACTGGGATGCGAAACATTTCTGCGATACGTTCGACCAACGGAAAATCCCGCCAGCCGGCAACATGCGTCGACAGAGCGACGCGCTGATGTGCAAAATCGACAGGTCCGCCGAAACCGATACCGCAACGGTCGACATTCCGGCCAGTCGCGGACGATGCTCGCGATTTTCGCCAGCATCCACTCTGGACCTCCCTCGCGATTCGTGACATGGGATTCGCGCGATGCGTCATGCTGCCGCCGTCGAAGAGCGCGACGGAAAACTTCGTTCCGCCGATGTCAATCGCCAGCGAGTAGCTCATCCTTGCAATAGTTCCGTGGGACTCACAGTGCCGGTGCCCTTTTTCATGATGGTATGCGATGCCACCAGGTGGCCGAATTCGACGGCCTCGTCCGGCGACCCTGTGACCGCAAGCGCCATCGCCGCGCCCGCCGAGAAGCTATCGCCTGCGCCGCAAATGTCCACCGGATGTTCAACCGGTCGCGCCGTTGGGTTCGTTTCGTAATTTGCCCCGAAGATCGTGGCGCCCTCCGAGCCGCGTGTCACGATCAACAATTTCGAACGGGTGTATTCGCGCAACCCCTGGTAAGTCAAGCCGATGCGTTGGCAGGCAGCGTCGGCTTCTTCGCGATTCATTTTAAGAATCACGTTGCGAAAGAGTTCGGCGCGAGCTCGCGAATCCACCCAAACGACCTTGTCGTCAAATTCAGCGAGTGCGTCGCGAACCGCCGCGGTCACGACGCCCCCCGCGGACGTCTCGGCTTGATCGGAAACCAGAATCACATCGAAATCTCGAACATTATTTCGCAGCGAATCAACAAGCTGGGCATCCAGTTCAGGAGGAATCGGAGTGGCATTGATAAAATCCAGTCGCGGGAGATCTTCTATGCCAGTAATCGAGTTGAGCAATTTTGTATACGTGAACGTGGAGATGAGCGAGGACCGAATCAGCAAGTCCGCGGCAATGGATCGAGCAGCCAGGGCGCGTTCCAGTTCGATGCCGAATCCGTCATCGCCGATGATGCCAAGCACCGACACGTGACCTACGCCCAGCGCCGTGAGATTGGCTGCGACAGTGCCGGCCGCGCCCGGCGTGACTTCGGTTCGCGTGACGGCCACGCGGGGAATGCCGGTTTCGCGCGACGCCTCGGACAGCGAAGGATTGTAAGTGCACCAGCGGTCAAGACATACGTCGCCGACGACGAGCGCGCGCATCGCGGGAAATCGGGCAAGGATGGCGGCGATATTCATGCGCTCAGCCGGCGGGCAATGTGGACGTCGCAAAGCACTCCCGTAAGAGTCTGTGTGAAAACAGGGACAGGCTACCCTGTCCCCTGGTGACCCGACGCCATGCATGAACAAGATATCGGCGTGGACAGGGCGGCCTGTCCCTGTTTTCACACAGACTCTTACGGGAGTGCTTTGGCATCCTAGTCACTAAGCAGCTTCCACAACGCGGGCACAGTTGCCCGATGATCGCCACAGAAATAAAAACTCTCGCCGCCGTCTTTCACGGTGCGTACCAGAATCGTTTTGTGCGGGCGGAAATAATAACCGGGATCGGATTTGGGAAGCTGGCGGCGGAAGTCGCCTTGAATCGGAACCAGATCGAACACGGCCGTAGTGAAATGTTTGATCGGCGTGGGGCTGACGTTGCGTGCCATCGCGAGAGCTTTGAGATAAACCTCCGGCGCCATCACCGCCGATCCGAAATTAAGCAGAACGCCGCCTTCGAGATTTTCCACCGCGCGGGCGAAGATCAGGAAATCGCGATAGGTAGCTGCGCCGGTCGCAGCGCCATCGCAATTGGGATGTTCGTGCAGGATGTCGTAGCCGATGCCGACATGAACCGTAACCGGAATCAGAGAGCCGCCAGGCAGCAGCGAAGATGCTGAGATCGCGATGCGGGTAATCCGATTCGTGAATCCGGCGGCCTACGTTTTCGCCGAGTCCGAGCTTGTCGCGAGCCGCCTCAGCGATCCAATCGTTCAGCTCTCCAGTTTCCGTCCACAAACCGAACTCACCAGTTTGGATGTAACGCTCGACGCTCTCTGTAGTCGCGCCGATGCGGGCGAGTTCGTAATCATGAATCGCGCCCGCGCCATTGACCGCGATGTGGGTGATGAGTCCGCGTTCCAGCAGGTCGATGATGTGGCGATTGACGCCCGCTCGCAAAACATGCGCGCCCATCATCAGGATTCTAGACGACGGACTAGCGACGTTCTAGACGACGGGATCTTCGACGCCTTCGAAGAACGAATGCGGCTCGCGACCGTCGCGAGATCGGGATGCTCGAACGGCGGCGCGGCATCCTGAAGATTCAGCCAATGATCGACCGTCAGATCGTGCTGCCGCGTACTGAGCGGTTGAATCTTGAGGCGGGAACGGTCGAAGATCGGATATTTCGACATGCGCGCTCTCTGACGGTCGCGCCTCAGCGCGCCGGTCGTGCCGCGAGGATGTCGACGTTAAAAAGCGCTGCCGTCAGTTCGTCGAGGCAAAGAAAGTTCGGCACGATGTAGTCCGCGCCAACTCCGATAAGCCGCTTGCGCTTCCAGTCGTCGACGATCCGGCATTCCGGTTCGGTGGTCGCGACGCCGACCGTGGTGCCGCCCACCTGCTTTACCTCTTCGATCTCCACGTAGCCATCGCCGAAGCCGATGATTTCGGCACCCCCGACGCCAGTACTCGAAACGATCCGCTGCACCAGCATTTTCTTCGAGAAACTCTTGAGATCGTCCTGCGCGCCGTAGACGCCGCCGTTGAAAGTAGCGCGCGACATCCAGCAGCCGGGCTTCTTCCTTCATGTAAACTTCGTCGGTGCCGCTCGCCAGATACATCGTGAGCCCGCGGTCCCGTCAAATTCTCCAGCAGGGCGCGCGAGCCTGGCACCAGATATTGTTCAGGCGACGATCGGCCGGTTTTCAGATCCTCGATGCGGCTTTCGATGCGAACCCACAGCCGGTCGAGATACATCTTCTTGTACTCCAGCGGTTCGCAGCGCCGCGCCGCCGCGCTTGCGATACATGCTCGGCGAACTCCATCATCTGATAGATGGTTTCCTTGCCGGTAAGGCGCCAGACGAAATCGTCGACAATCGCCCGCAGGTCGGATTCGCTTTCGCCGGTTTTCAGATCGGCGAGTATCTCGACCATCATCGGGACCATCACGTCGATCCAGCCCGAGCGAATCAGAGAAAGTGTTCCGTCAAAATCGAACAAAGCCACGCGGGCAGGAGCGGTCGCCGGGGAGCGGCTAATCAGTTCAAGCATTCTGGTCCAGGTTCCATTATTACAACCAGTATTCCCATTTTCCGGCGGCGACCACGTAAAGGCTCAAGCATCCATTGGTGACGGCGTGCGTGAGGATAAGATCGCCCAGGCTTTTCGATTTCACCATCCAGGCGTTGTAGATCACGCCCGTGATCAGGCCGACGTCCCAGTAGGAGCCGTGCTCGGATGCGAACAGGATCGCGACCGCCCAGAATGCCATCGGCGCGTACGTGCCCAGCCGGACCTTTTCGAAATCGGGGTGGATGATCCAGCGCATCAGCCAGGCTCGCCAGAACAATTCTTCGACGATGGGCACGAGGATGACGGCCCGCACGGCCCGCAGCGCCAGCACCAGCGGCTGTGTTTGCCCGGCTGAAGTCAGTACGCCGACCGGCGCGCCCAACATCCGATTCGTGAACAGCCAATGCTGCCGGTAGCCTGGGAATAGAAGATCCGGGCCGACCCAGATGGCGAATACGGCGGCGCCGATCAGCACACTGGCAAGCCAGTGAGGCGCGCGCAGATCGATCACCGGGCGGGCCACCAGGATCAACACCAGCCCGACCACCGTTACCCGCAGAATCTGATCGATCAGATCTGGCAGTGGATAAATCGACCGCAAGGCAATGAAGCCGATGAACACCGCGAACGGAGCGACATACGGCAACCAGTTCGATCCACGGGCTGGCACGCGCGCCGGCCCGTGCAATTCGCGTGGCGGCGGAGCGCCCGGAGCAAGACTCACTGAATCTTTTGGAGCCCCTCGTGAATTTTTTGCTCTTCGTCCTTCGAAGGCTTGTGCTGCAGGGCCTTCTCGAATTCGTTCTTGGCGGTTATCCGGTCGCCCTTCTGAGCCAGCGCCATGGCGTAGTGGTAATGGAACGTGGAGTTGTTCGGATCCTTCGTCACCAGATCCTTGAAGATGCTCGTGGCATTTTCGCTGAGATTCTTCTTGATGTAGATCCAGCCGAGAGTATCGGAAAGATCCAGCGCCTGCGGAGAGCGTTGTACGGCGCGCTGAGACATGGTCAGCGCCTGATCCAAGTCCACGCCTTCCTGCGCCTTGATGTATGCCAGATTATTCAGGGCGATGGCGTGATCCGGATCCAGCTTCAGGATCTGCTCGTAAATCGGCTTGGCCTGATCGTCGCGGCCGGTTCCCTGCAGAACCATGGCGAGCAGCATCAGACACGTCGTGTCGCTGGGCGCAGCCTGGCTGCACTTGCGGAAATTTTCCATGGACGCGTTCAAATCGCCCTTGAGACGCAGAGTCTCGGCGCTCTTGAACAGAAGATCCGCATTCTTCGGTTCCTTGTCGAGCAGCACCTGGTAGAGCTTGATGGCGTCGTCATAGCGCTCGGCGCGCTTGTACAAATTGGCGAGGAAGAGTTTGAGATCGCGGCGCTCCGGTTCACGCTGCGACGCTTTTTCGGTCTCCTTGATCGCGTCGCCAATGTGGCCCTGCGCGGCCATCGTCTCCGTGATGCCGATCAACCCGCGCCGATCCTCGGGATTGGTCTTGTATAAATCGGAAAATACCTGCTCCGCCTTCCGGTAGTCCTTATCCTGCAAAGCAAGATAGCCCACCTGGTAGCGCGCCTCGGGATTCTGCGGATACGCCTTGCCGATAAAGTCCAACTCCTCGCGCGCCTTGTCGCGATCGTTCATCGCAAGCAGCGCGCTGGAACGCGTGAGGTGGGCCTGAAGATTTCCACGGTCGAAGCCAATGAATTTCATCGGCCGCCTTGAGGGCCTTGCCGGGATCGTTCTTCGCCAGGTAGATGCGCGCCAGAATTTCGCGCGCGGCGATGAAATCGGTGCGGATCTTGACGGCCTCTTCCAGGTTGCATGGCGGGCTGCCTTCGATATCGCCCTTGGCGATCAAAGCTCGCGCCAGATTGTAGCTGCAGCAGGTGATTCTGCGGATTCTTGGTGACCAGGGCCTGCAGATCGTTGGCGGCCAGATTCACTTGCTGGCGATCTCCGGTAGTCAACATGAGCGCCGCGCGCATGGCGATGGCGTCGTTGTCCTTGGGATTGTCCTTCAGGATGGCCGCGATCAGGGCATTGGCTTCCTGTTTCTTTCCGACCGTAGCTTGAAGCTCCACCAGGCGCTTCTGGTACATAGCCTTGTCCTTGGGGAAGGCCTTCATCGCGGCTTCATACTGCGCTTCGCGCATGGTCGAATTCGCGGGCGCGGAAGAAGTAAAAATCGCCGGCGAGCAGATGGCCCTCCGGATATCTTTTCTCATCCATGACGCGATGGATCACCGCATCCATATCCGGCCGGCGATTCAACAAATAATAGTGCGCGGCCAACTGCATGAGATAATTTGCGCGCTCCGGATTGTTGTCGCACTTGAGCTTCAAAATCCGTTCGGCGTCTTCCGGCCGCTTCAGGCGCATGTACTGGAGAAAGAGCACGTCGTAAATCGGCGCGTAGTCTTTCTGCTTCGCAATCATTTCGTTCGCGAGCTTCTCGGCATCCGGAAACTGGTCGTTTAGCACCAGAGCCTGGAAATAGGTGAGGACCAGATCGGGCTGGAACGGCTTTACCTGATTCGCGACCTGGAGTTCCTTGACGGCGTCCTGCGGATCTGCGATTCAACAGCGCCATTTGCCCGAGGATGCGATGCGCCGTCATAAGACTGCGGATCCAGCTTCAGCAGCTTGTCGACCAGCTCTTTCGATTCCTTGAGTGCCTCGGCCTGGTGATTTTTGTCCTGGGTCGACGCCAGCAGGTACAGATCGGCCAGCTTGGTCATGGCATCCGCGTTGTTCGGCTGAAGCTCCACCGCGCGCCGCAACATGTGCAGGGCTTCGCTATAGCTCCCAGCTTCAAATCCGTCAGGGCCCAACGGTAGTAAGCTTCGCCGTTGCGGGGATTCTTCTGAACCACGCGCCGGTACATAATCACGGCTTCCTTGTACTTCCCCTTGGCGAAGAACTTATTTCCGTTGTCGATCAGAGTTTGAGGATCGCGGTTACAGGACGCCAGGAGCAACAACAGGGGCAGAATTGCGAAGAGTTTACGACTGTCATCTTCTTTAGTACATCACAAACAACGGCTGTGGAAAAGGGGACTAAGGTCCTGGTCCACGAACGGCCAGTACGGCTGATGCACCCGAGGCTTCACGGGCGTAGGGATAGAGCTGGATTTAAGACTGGGACCCGCGGGTCGATAGAGGATTTCCACGACGTCGCGCACGTACTGCTCGTCGGCGATTTGCTCTGCAATTTCAGGCGGATAGGGCACCAGAGCCCGAAAATGACCGGCAAGCTGCCCGAAAAGCTCGATCCGGGCGCTGGGTTCGAGTTGATCGCGCGAAGCAGCGCTTCGAGCGCGATATGCGCGATCTCGGGATCCAGCTTTTGGCGCAGGCGCGCGGCCAGATGGCGCGATTCCGCAAGAGAATTGTACTTCCCGCCCAGAAGCTGATCCAGATTCGGCTTCACGAAGCGGGACGTCCGCACCACGACGGTTCCGGCCGCAAGATCCCCCAGCCGCTGGCGATGCCGGCTCAAGACGCAGGCGATCCCGCCGACCAGGTAAAGAGCGGGCAAGGCATCCAGGAATCGCGAGCAGATTGCGGACGATCACCTGGCTCGGCTCCAGGCGCAATCCATGGGCGTCCACGACGCGCAGGCCCAGCAGCCGTTTGCCGACGGTCTGGCCGCGCCAGAGCCACTCGGCCACCATCGCGTAGACGAGTGCGATCGACGAAATCGGCCACGACGAGGACACCGCCCGTCAGATCCTTGCCGAACACCTGAAACGGCGAGAGCACCTTTTCGAGCACGGAGCCGAGTGCCGCGACCACCGCTAGATCGACCAGCAAGCGCGAGCATCCGGCTGAACGGGCCGGCGAGGGGCAAGGCGAACTCGATGCCTTCCGGGGTTCGGATGAACGAGGGCGTTGTCGCGAGTCATGTTCTTTGGAGCAGGCTTCTTGAAAAGGCAGGCGAAACTGCCTGCCCCACACCCGCCCGAGTAAGGAACAGCGTCAGCAGCGCGGCTTCGACCAAGTCCGAATGCGATTTTCACGCCATAGGGAATCACCGGCTCGTGATACTGCGAGAAGAAACGCCTCGACGATGCCCGCCCATACCAGCATCAGCGCGGCGCCGCCGGCCAGCGTCACGATGTCGCGCGAGACTGCGCGCAGTCGCTCGGCTCGCGATACCCGGCTGCCCCATCCGATCAGGCGTGCGCGATCACGAAGCCGGTTTGCCCGCCGACCAGGATCGCCGGAATTTCGATCACGCCGTGCGGCAGCAGCCATCCCATCAGGAAGATCGCCTGACCGCCATGGATGTAATCGAACACGACCGCGCCCAGAATCACGCCGTTGTAAAACAGCAGCACCAGGGTTCCGAAGCCGAACGTCATGCCCAGCGCCATGGTGAGCAGCGCGACCTGCGTGTTGTGCGTCATCAGCTGCGCCGAGAATTCCCTTTTGTGACCGGCGAGGTGCCTGCCCTGTCGCTCCTGTTCGCGGGCGACGCGCTCGGCGGGCGTCATCTCGGCATGCCCGAAACGGCAGGATCACGTATCTCGCTTCGGAGTCGATGCGCAGCGCGAACGCTCCGAAGGCCGCGCCGACCAGCGTCAGCGCGACGGCGAGCTGGAACGCCCGGGAATGCCGCCGAAAGGTGCGCGGAAATTCGGTGGTGAACCAGCGCCACGGACGAAAGCGGCGGCGCTCGCGCGATTCGTGAATTTCGGCGTAGGCGCGGCTGACCAGCCATTCCAGATAGCGCCGCAGTTCGCCTTCGGAAGCGAGCGTCGCAACCTTAGCCAGATCCGCCGAGGCGCGCTGATACAGGATGTGGAAACGCTCCAGCTCCTCAATCGTCATCTTGCTGGTGGGATCGCGATCCAACCAGTCGAGCGTTTTTTCGAGCGCGGTCCAGTGCGGGCGCTCGGTTTCGACGAAGCGGGCAAGGTCGAGAATCATAACAACTGCCTCTGCTTGACCTCATCATAGAGTGCGAATCAACCCGCTCGAATATTTTTCCGGAATCGAGCAGCGCGAGGCGCACGCCCTGGCGCGCCAGCGTCGATTCGAGCTCGCGCAATCGTTTCCAGGAAATGTGCCCGGCGAGCTGGCGATAAATGTCCTCCGGCGATTCGACGTCGGGATCGTGAAACAGCGGCTGGGCCGATGGCGGACGCAGCATTCCCACCATCACCAGATGCCGTGACGCGAGCAGCTGCCATGGCCCGCGCGAAATTCTCGGCCAGAACCGGATCGTCGAGCGAAGTCAGGAACAGCAGCATCGCGCGGCGGCGCAGGCGCAGGCGCAGGAACGTCGCGATCTCGTCGAAATCGGGCGACGTGGATCGCGGATGCAGCTCATAGATCGCGTCGCGGCACGCGGCGTAGTGCGCCTTGCCGTTGCGCGCGCGCATGAACGCTTCCACCTGATGCGAAAAGGCCGCGAGGCCGAACAGATCGCCGCGCTGCTCGGCTGCAGCGCCCACGACCAGCCCCGCGGCGATGGCTCGCTCCAGCACGGTTTCATCGCCATCCGATGCGAGACCGGGCGCGCGGACAGACGCGAGGCATCGATGACGACGTAGATCTCCTGCGTGCGCTCGACCTGAAAAACTTTGGTGATGGGCTGGCCGCGGCGCGCGGTGGCTTTCCAGTGAATCTCATCGAAACCGTCGCCTGGAGCATATTCGCGCAGCTTTTCGAATTCGCGGCCGCGGCCCAATTGGCGCAGCGACGTGCGATGCCGTCGACGCCGCGGCGCAGAGCCTTCAGATCGTCATGATCGCGCAGATTCGGATACACGCGAATTTCGAGCGCCATCTTTTCGGCGCGGCGAACGGTCCACAGGCCCAGCGGCGAGGCCGCTTCCAGATAGCAGGTGTCGAAGCGATATTTGCCGCGGCGACGCGGAGTCCAGGTCCAGGCGAACTCGGCGAGCTCGGCGCCTGGCGGGCAAATCGACGAGGCGCTCTTCGTCGGTGGCCTCGAGTCCGGCGGGCGACGGGATGCCGATGCGGACGCGGCGCGCTTGCTTCGACGGATTGTGAATGCGCACGCGAATCTCGGCTTCGCGATCCTTGAAGAAGCGCGCGAGGTCGGGGGTTTCGACGCGGAGCCCGGCGAGGGCGCGCTTGCGCATGAGCGGCGTCGATCGACGGCAGCAACGATGACTGCTGGCGATGATCGCGATCATCGGAAGCAGAAGTTCGGGCGCGACTCCGGCGGCCACTGCCGCCGGGAATCCGACGAGCACGACCAGCCAGATGAGTCGCGCGGAGGGGACCATCTAGACTGCTTCCTTGTGAGTCTTGGTGACACGCGGGCGTTGGACCGCTTCCTTTGGTCGCGGCTCGTTACGGAATCGAGGGCAAGGAAACGGTCCAGCATTCGGCTCATCTAAACCGGCACCGCCACGCTTTCGAGAATCTTCTGCACCGCTTCGGCCGCCGTCATCCCTTCGATTTCGAATTCCGGCCGCAGGATCAGGCGATGCTCCAGCACCGGCATCGCCATCGCCTTCACGTCGTCCGGCGTCACGAAATCGCGACCGGCCAGCGCGGCGTGCGCGCGGCTCGACACCACCAGCGCCTGCGTCGCGCGCGGACCCGCGCCCACCAGCACGCTTTCATGCGTCCGCGTGCGCCGCACGATATCGACGATGTAGCCGGCGAGCTCGTCGCGCATCGAAACATCGTCGAGAGCTTGCCGGGCGATCGACAATTCCCCGGGCCCCAGCACCGCCTGCACCTCGCCACGATCGAGCGTCGCTTCCGGCGCATTCGCGCCCAGCATGCGCCGCGCCAGTTCCAGCTCATGCTCGCGATCCGGCGCGGCCATGGGAATCTTCAGCAGGAAGCGATCCTTCTGCGCTTCCGGCAGCGGATAGGTGCCCTCGTATTCGATCGGATTCTGCGTCGCGAACACGGTGAAGTTATCGGACAGCACGTGCGTTTCGCGATCGATGGTCACGGTGCGCTCCTGCATGGCCTGCAGCAGCGCCGATTGCGTCTTGGCGGGCGCGCGATTGATTTCGTCGGCCAGCAGAAACGAAGTGAACACCGGCCCGCGCACCAGCGTGAATTCGTTGCGCGCGAAGTTGAACACGTTGGTGCCGGTGATGTCGGCGGGCATCAGGTCGGGCGTGAACTGGATGCGCGCGAATTCGCAGCCGAGCACTTTGCGCCAGCGTGCGCGCCAGCAGCGTCTTGGCGACGCCGGGCACGCCTTCGATCAGCGCGTGCTGGCGGGCCAGGATCACGATCAGCGCGTTGTCGATCACGTCGTCCTGGCCGAGGATCACTTTGCCGACTTCGGCTCGCGCGGCGGCGAGCGCCTGATGCAGTTGTTCTAGACGTTCTGTCATGTTTTCCTTGTCAAGGATTTCGCAGGCGGCGCGATAGCGCGTTAACGGCGAGAGATGCGCCTGCCGGGCGAAGCGCTTCCAGCGCGCGCAGATCTCCTGTTCGATGGATTGCGGCTGCGAGGCTCACGCGGCGCGGACTTGTTCCATTCGGCGAGGCAGGCGTCGAGCAATTCTTTTTCGGGGACGCCGCGATGCAGCAGAGCCGCCAGTCCTTCCAGCGAATCGCGGCCGCGATCGCGCCCTTCGATGGACAGCGCGTCGCCAGATTCGCGCGGCGGCAGCAAGCTGGACGCGCTCCGCCAGAGAAACAGCGCCGCCACGACGATCAGCATCGGCGACCGCGCCTTGCAGTCGATACCGCCGCATCAGCTTGGCGATGCTGCCGGTCTCGGTTACGCCGAAATGGTTTTCGTCGAAGGTGATTCGCTGAGCGGGGCCCGCCAGCATGGCGATGAAGCTCAGCGTCGCGGGCGTCGCGCAGACCCTCGTTGCTGAGCGGGAATGTTTCGGCGGCAGAGCACGATCGGTGCCGAACGTTTTCCAAAGGCATCGGCTGCGGGTTGTGTTGGCCAAGCAGTCACTGGCAGATCCGGACCGTCGGTATCAGCACGCGCCACTCGGGACCTGGTTCGAAAAACAGCGCGGTGATACGCGGGAGCCGCTCTCGGACGTGTAGTCGTTCAGCACGGGGCAGTATTGGAATTTGATGTCCCCACAGCTCTTCGACGGGGCGCTTTTTCGGAAGCGTCGCCGGAGTGCGCACGGGCAGGAATCCGATCACCAGGCGGCCGCCGTCCTGGACCAGTTTCTCGTACTCCTGGAGGGTCTTTGACGTCGACAGCCTGACCAGGCGACCGGTTCCACGCCGAGCACGAACATCGCGTCGCGAGAGCTGTCGAGTTTCTGGCGCTGTTTGTACAGCCGCTCGACGGTGATGCCGGGAAGCGCGGCGAGGCTTTCGTACAGCGCCTTCGCGCCTTGCGGATCGGAGCGCAGGGTGGAGAACGGCGGGTACACTTCGCCGGTTTGGAGCGGCGTGAGGGCGACCTGTTCCAGGCCCCAAGCGAGAGCGCCCAGCATGACGATGGTGACTGCCCACAGCCAGCCGTTGCTAACGCGCATGATTCCTGATTTCCGTGAGACGCGCTGCGAAGGATCTCCACCATCTCGCGATCCACTGGGCGATTCCCGTACCACCCGCGTTCGAACAGCGCGACGTTGGTCGAAAAGACGGGCGCGAGTTCGGGCTGCGCGCGCGTGCGGCGTTCCACCTCGCGGCGATAATCGAGGCCGCTCTTCCAGCGGCGCATCGACACCAGATTGCGCCCGCCCAGATAATTCAATCCCGGCCAGATGCAGCGCGCGCAACGCCAGGCGGCAATCGCCTTTCGCCAGCCATTCCTCGGCGAGCTGCATCCAGGAACTCTCCGGCAACTGATCGGCGGTGAGGGATTCGTCGGCGAGATCGACAGCCGGCGCAGCCGCGAGTCACCGCCACGGCTTTCGTGACGGCGCGTCGGCGCCGCAGGAAAAACGCGACCGCAGCGCCCACGATCAGCGCGACGACCAAACGCGATCATCAATTGCAGCAAGGCGCTTGGTGACGGGCTTGTCGCCGCCCTCGACTTCGGATCGGCGCTCCGGGCTGAACCATTTGAAGAACGCGTCCAATATGCTGCCGATGAAGCGGCCGACCATGTCGGTGGCGCTGCGAACCCAGCCGACCCATTTGGCCTGCGGTGCCTCGTCACTACCGGCGTGCGGCGTGCGCCAGGTGAATTCGCGGCTATGGATCACCTGATCGATGGAACGGTCCAGTTCGACAGGATTGATCGATGTGGCGGACTGCATCCGGCGTTTGTTCGACGGCCTGCGCATGCAAGGGAGCCGAAGGGACGATCAGAAACGCCAGCAGCAGCGTCGCGACGACCAGCGCCTTTCGCAGATGCCGCGCGAAGATCTTCGCCGGTCGCGATGGATTCTCCGTAGAAACAGCGCAACACAAACGCCGCGTCGAGCACCGGGATCGATCACCATCCACGCGAGAGCCAGAGCAACGCCGAACGTGGCGGGACTGAGGATGTGGACGCCGAACCGCACGAAATCGCCTTCGATCCCCAGAAAGCTGCGCGCAAGTTGCGGCACCAGGATGATCATGATCAGAAATTGAGGAACAACAGCAGAAACGCGAGACTGGAGATCGCGAGGATGCCCCAGGTCTGCCCGGTCCACAGAACGGCTTGTTTGCGCGCGGTTCGCATCGGCTTGCGGATGGCCGATCGCGGCGAACAGCGCGACATTTCGAAAGAACGCGGTCAGCCAGGGCAACGGGAGCGGAACCACCAGGCCAGCGGGTTGCAGCGCGCACTGCACCAGGAGCGCTCGAAACGGCATCGCGGGTCTGATTTCGTCCGGGCGAAAGCGCTTTGATACAATCGAGCCGCGAAAACCGCCTGCAAGGTGTTTTTCCAGATATACAGCGCGGCCAGGCCCGAGCGACGCCGCCGGCCAAGATGATCGAAGGCGTACGGGCTGAGGATCATGTCGTTCAGAAAAACCAGCAGCGCCAGGACGAACGGAATGGCGCCGGCCAGATAGATCACAAGTGCCTGCGGCGACGATCGCAGCAGATTGACCGCTTGTTCCAGGATTTCGATGGCTGGCAGTTGGCTCTTCATGCGCTATTCGAAGAAATCGGACGGGACTCGCGCCAGCATCACGCCTAAATAATAAAAAATCAGCCAGGCGAGAAGGAATCCGCCGGTCGGCCAGGGCCGTCCAGCGAACGTAGGAGAAGCTGGCGGTGGACACATCGGCTTGTTTGGCCGCTACGCAATCGGAGCACATCATGCGGCCCAGATGCTCGACGACGCATTCGCGGCAGTAGAATCGCGAGCAGCCAGGACATCGGACCACGGCTTCGCGGGTGGGGTGATGCCAGCAGCGCTGATCGATTAGTTGCATATGTGGCGCGCCACACACATCATCTTGACAGCCTCTGTCGCTCGAAATACGCCGTGGCGAATCCGATCACGGCCGCGGCGATCCTCCATCCGGCCGCGATCAGCCCGTGCACACGATCGAACGCCGGACCGCTGGTCGCCGGAATGGGCGCCGGGCGTCCGTGCTGGCCCGCCTCGTAGGCCGCGCTAAACACGTTTGCGAAACTTTGCCCGAACAGAACCAGATCCCAGCCGATCCCCAGGAGCGCCGCTAGAAGGACCACATAAGTGTAGCGGCGATAATCGCGCGAGCCGCGCCGGAACAGCGTGACGATCAGCAGAAACACCTCGCCCAGCAAGGTCGTGACCAACGCGTTGCCCACTTGCGGAACATGAAAGCGCTGGTTGAGCAGAACCAGCGTGGCGTTCATCAGGAATGCGCCGAACACAACTTCGGGAAGATAGCCGGGGCGCGAAACGATCTCGGGCGGTTGATACGGGGCCGCCTCCATCGCCTGTGCGGAGCTGCGATCGTCCAACTGTTCCATGCGTTCCATCGCGATGGCGCCCTGCACCGCTTCGACAGCAGGCTGAAGCTGCGCGAGAAACTTGCGGGCAACGCGCATGCGTTGGACGGGCGACAACGGCTCACGGCTGACGGCGGTGTGCAGAAAGCAGCGGCAGCGAGGGCCGCGCGCGATGTCGAGGACCACAAGACCCAGCCCCAGTCCGCCGCTGATCATGAAAAACCATTTGGCGAAGGTAGAAAAGATCAGCGTCGAGGCGAGAGCCCACAGCAAAGTAGTCGCGCCCAGCGCCGCCTGCAACGGCAATCGCGCCGGCAGCTCCGTGACCACCACAGCCTGAATATCGGCCAGCGCGAAGCGCCAGTATTGTTCGCGAAATCGCGTGGATCGCAACAGCAAAATATGATCCGGAGCGATCCATAACTGCGAGTAACCGCCCAGCGTGCGCGCCCGTCCTGTCAGCCGTCGATAGATGGAGCGGGCCATGGTCGCGGCTAAGGCACCCTGAGAGTCGGAACAGCCGCGGCGGCTCTGTAACCGCTGACGATAACGTAGATGATCTGCACGATGAACACCAGAGAGGCGAGCGCAAACAGAATCGCGAGGTAATAGCGAATGCGCGTGCGTGGAACGATGCTGCCGGGCGCTCGCCATCGCCGAATCACGATAAACAGCGCCGCCGGAGCACCTACGATTGCCGGCCAGAACAAAAGCGCGGGCAGGGTCGCGAACGCGAGCGCCATGCTGTCATACATCGTGCGCGAGGTTTCCATGCTCTGCAGCTTGCTCGTCGAAATGCCACTCTCGAAACAGGTGGGGCAGAGATGACGGCCATCGATTTCGATTTCGCAGAGCCGGCACAGAAAGCGACCGCATTCGTCGCAAGGGATCGCGGCACGGCTGGACGGATGAAAGAAACAGCTCGCTTCGGTTTCGATTTCGACCGCCTCGGGAAGCGCTCCAGCGCGCGCGCTTTCGATGGCGGGGAACACGGCGACCTGAATCGTTTGCCCACATCCACGGCAGGGCATGCCGGCCCGATTCCAGAATTCCGCCGGAACGGGCATGGAGCACTCGCCGCAGCAGATGGCCTGGGCCGCCATGTTTATTTCACCATCTTAATTTGGCCGGTTACTTAACGTAAATGACGCGCGTATCGCAGATGCGGTCGTGCAGCGAACGCTTCTGCTCATCCCAGCCCGCCATCATGAATCCCACGTAAAAGATCATTCCGCTGATGATCTTGGAAAGATACCGTCCCGCCGCGAGTCCCGCCGAGATAGGGCGATTGTCCGAGCGAATCACTTTCAAGCCGAGCGCCATCTTGCCCAGCGTCGCGCCTTTTTTCGTAATGAAGTAGACCTCGTAGGTGATGCTGATCGCGACGCTTACCAGAATGATGACGCTATACGCGGCGGCGATCGCCCCGATGTTGGGGATGTTTCCCTGGCTGATGGCGAGACGCCGACCCTACAGCCGAGCATCGCCAGCGGGATCATGATGATCGCCTGGACGAAGCCGAGGATGATCAGGTCGATCACGTAGGCGACGAAGCGGATCCAAAAGCCAGCGTAGCGCACAGCGCCGATAGCCTGCCCGCCTTCGCGAACGCGCTGGAGATAGATCGGCTTGCATTGCGCGCAAACGCTCGCGTTACCCAGCGCGACCAGTTGCGCCGAAGGAAACGGGCGTCCGCATTCGGAGCAGAAACTGGAATCGGGACCGATGGGAACCGCAGGCATCGGCTGCGGCAGGCTTGGGACCTCGCGCCGAGCCATGCGGCTGCCAGTTCGCCATGCCTTCGCGCCACACCAGCGTGTCGTCACGAACGACACCGGCGCGAACCAGATCGTCGAGTGCGGTTTCTTCGACAGGTCCAACCTGACGGCCTGCGTCCGCGTAATACCAGCTCATATGGAAGCCTCCGAAATTCCTGAGGTTCAGTTTAGCAAGGAAGGTGGAAGAACAGTGTTCCGCGAGCGCTCCATGCTGTCGCGCCTCACTGACGGCCTCGAATGTTCGCGTTCGCCAGTGAGGCGCGACAGCATGGAGCACTCATCTACGCCTAAAGCACCCGTATCCAATGGATGCCTACCGCGACCATCAGCGTGATCCCCAGACGCGGCGGTGCTCCACTGAATCACCTTCGTGGTTCTTTCGAAATCAGCGGCGGGCCGCAGTTTGCGCCGCACTGCGAGCCACAGCATCGCACCCGCGAAATACAGCATCGTGAGGATCGCAAGCGGACCGCCCGGATTCAGCACGGCAGCCGTCGCGACATCGCCATGCAGCGTCATCACCAGGCTGCGCGATATCCCACAGGCCGGGCAAGGCACGCCGAATGCTGCTTGAAGGAGCAGGCCGCGTGAATCGGCCTCCCTTCGAAGAACACGGTATCCTGATCGGCCGTAAGCAACACGTGCGCAGCCGCGAGTTCGAGCAGCAGCATTGCGGCGAACAGCAGCCGGCAATCACCTGTCTTACTTCGCGGCACAGTTGACCCGTCATCCTCGTGAAGTGATCATTTACCGCGAAACTGCCGACTGCCTTGTCGTGCAGCGTCTGGCGTTGGACGTCCCAGAGCGGCCAGAGCAAATCGAGAAAGCTGCCGAACGGAACGATGCTCAACCCAACCTGCGCGAGCAGACGAATGAATGCGGTTCCGGTCGAGAGCTTGTTTCCCTGCGCGTCTATGATCTTGATCTTCATGACGCCTTGCCCGATCGAAAACCCGCGTGTACTTACCAGATAGACTCTGTTGTAAATCCCGACCCCAAGGCGCGGCAGCCGGTATCAGGACCAACAGGAAGCAACAGAATGAGCCGCCAAGTCCATCTGGGATCGCACCGATGCGCATCGCCGCTGGCCACGCTGCCTAGCGACCCCAGTCCAATCATGGATCCAAACGAGCATGACGCGATGCCTCCGAGGATGCACCATCGCGATACCCACCAAGAACTGGTCGATGATGTAACCGATGGCGCGGTTCGCCCAAGTCGCGTAGTCGCCGGCGACCGGCGTCGCGAACTGAGTCAGCGGTTGTGCGGCTGGAATTGCCGGTCCCGGCATTGACCACGCGGGATTCGCGGCACCCGGTTTGGTGACGAGGGTTTGGCGATGCGGGTTGCGGTGACACTGGCTGCGGTGACACTGGTTGCGGCGATGAGGCCGCTCGGCATCCACCGCACATCTGCCGATTCCCGACCATCGACAATTGCGTCGTCGGAAATCGTCCGCCGCATTGTGTGCAGAATCCTGTCTCGACGGGAGCGGCCTGCGCCGGGGCCGCAGGTGCGCGACGGGTGCCACCGCTTGACGGCACGCCGGGCACATCTGCCGATTGCCCACCATGGCCAACTGCCCGGCCGG
The DNA here is from genome assembly GCA_963732025.1 of Terriglobia bacterium. Lineage (GTDB taxonomy): Bacteria > Acidobacteriota > Terriglobia > Bryobacterales > Bryobacteraceae > Palsa-187. The sequence goes on along the minus strand of CAVSXU010000008.1, from coordinate 1,379,404 downwards.
AAACCGTCCACCGCATTGTGTACAGAATCCGGTCGCTTCGACGGGCGCAGCCGCGGGAATCGGAGCAGCCGCCGGTGGTGGCGGCGCTGGCTGAACGGGAGTAGCGGGGCGACGAGACGGCGTCGAATACGGCACCCAGTCGGCGAGTCCCTCTCGCCAGATCGGCGTATCGTCCCGAACCACTCCGGTACGAACCAACTCTTCGAAAGCAGCATCTTCCAGGGGACCTACCTGCCGGCCCGCATCCGCGTAGTACCACTGCATGGGATTCCTCCTGATACGCAGCGTCTGCCCGCGACGATATCAGGACAGTGTATCAGGGAGACACGGTGTCGTTGGCGCACGCACTCCTGCGTGCCGTGTCGACACTCATGTCGACACGTTTTGTGTGGTTGACTGAGCCGCCGCGTCAGCAAGCGGTCATCGCGATCCAGAGAAATACACACGGGGCACGACGGTTATTCAGCCGCCGTGCCCCGAGACTTCTGGAGGGAGAGACTACAGATCGAAGATTGAGGTTACGGCGCCGCAGTGACATGAGCGCGGCGGTTCTTCTGCCAGCAATCCTCGCTCTTGTCCGTGCACACCGGGCGATCTTTACCGAAACTGACGATCGTGAGCTGCGCGTTCGGAATCCCCATCGACGCCAGGAACTCCTCGGCCGCGCGCGCGCGCTTGTCGCCGAGCGCCATATTGTACTCTTCCGAGCCGCGCTCGTCGGCATGACCTTCGATCAGCAGCTTCTGGCTAGGGTAGTCGGCGAGAATTCCGCGAATGACACCGACATCTTCACGAAGAGCGGTGCGCGCGTCCTCACGAATGCTGGCCTTATCGTAATCGAACAGCGCATCTTCCAGGCGCGCCAGACGCTCATTGAGATTCTTACGAGTTTCCGCCGGCATGCCCGACGGTTGGCTGGGAGTCGCAGTCGATGCACGTTGAGCCGGAGGAGGCGCTGGGCGGTTCGGTCTCTGCGCAGGCGCCGATGCCGGCGGAGTACTCGCGACTGGCGTAGTATCAGGCGGAGCCGCTTTCGCGACCGGCGCAGTCTTATGGCACGCCGCACTCGTCATCAGCGCCGCGGCGGCGATCAGGGCCAGGGTATATTTCTTCATCATTTCCTCTCGATTTCAGGGAGTCTGCACGTCTGACTACAGTAAGCCTCATGGGAAGGGTTTGCGGCAATCCCCTTGAGACGGTATTTCGTAATTCCGGGGTTCCGATAGACTGGGAACCAGGGATGTCCTCTCGCCCCCTTGCCGCCCCCCTCACAGCTACTTTGTCCAGGTGGACGCCGCCTGCTGTTCGCCGGATTCGGCGGGCTGTTGGCGCTGATGCTGGCCGCAGGCGTGGATGCGCTGCTGGTTCTACATAAAGTCCGTACCAGCGATGCGCAGGTTCGCGACCTTTACTCGGCGCGCACGCAATCGCTCGAAAGGGTGCGCAACGGCATCTATCAATCCGCGATTCTGATGCGCGATTATCTGCTCGCGACCGACCCGGTGGTGGCCAGCGCGCAGGTCGACCAGCTGGCGCGGGATTCGCGGAGCGCACCGATCTCGCGCTGAGACGAAACCGCGGCGCTGATCGAGCGGGCGGAGGACAACGCCGATGCGCACCCTGCAGACGCAGGTGGCGGGTATTGGAAGCTGCTCGATTTCATCGCCGAAATGCGCGGCCCGGACCCGAACGGCCGCGACAACGGAAACGATACGCGCGTGCGCGGGGCAAATTATTTTTCGACCGAGTTGGTCCAGCGGCGCAACGCGATGCTCGACCTGCTGGATCAGATCGACCAGATGAGCGCGCGCGAACTGTCGGCCAGCAACGCGAAGCTGAACGCGACCTTCGATTCGCTGCGGCTGCGCCTGATCTGGATGCTGGCGGCGACGCTCGGCGTGGGGCTCGCGCTGGCCGTGTTCACGGTTCGGCGGACGCTGCGACTGGAACGCGAGTTGCAAGAACGCTATGAAGAAGGTGAGCGGGCTCGCGATGAGTTGAAGGAGCTTTCGGCGCGGCTGGTTTCGGCGCAGGAAGAAGAGCGGCGCACCATTTCGCGCGAGCTGCACGATGAAGTGGGCCAATCGCTATCGGCGCTGTTGATGGAAGCGGGGAACGCGGCGGCCACGCGTGCCCGATGGATCGATCGAAGTGCGGCGGCACGTCGAATCGATCAAGAAGCTGGCCGAGGCCAGCGTCAACGTGATTCGCAACATGACGCTGCTGCTGCGGCCGTCGATGCTGGACGATTTCGGGCTGGTGCCGGCGCTCGAATGGCAGGCTCGCGAGGTGTCGAAGCGCACCGGATTGCGCGTGCACGTCGCGGCGGAGGAATCGGCGGGCGAGCTTCCCGATGAACTGAAGACCTGCATTTATCGCGTGGTGCAGGAGGCGCTGCACAATTGCGCGCGGCATTCGCAGGCGCGCAGCGTGAAAGTGGTGGTGCGGCAGGAGCCGATCGAAGATTATCCTGTCGGTGGAAGATGACGGCCACGGATTCGACGCGCGGCGCGTGCGCGGGCTGGGACTGGTCGGGCATGGAGGAGCGCGTGCATCACCTGGGCGGCGCGTTCGAGGTGGAGTCGAAGCCCGGGTCGGGGACCAAGGTCGCCGTGGAGTTGCCGCTTGCAAGTTAGACTGGTGGGCTGCGTGGCGCGGGCTGTCAAGCCTGCAGAGCCGAGAGTCGTCTCGGCTTTTCTTGGGAATGCTCGATAGCGAAAATCTGCGCCAAATGATCACGAAAACCATCCGAATTCTTCTTGCCGACGATCACACCGTGATGCGCAGCGGCCTGCGCCTGCTGCTGGAGCGCCAGCCGAATCTGCAAGTGGTCGGCGAAGCCGCCGACGGGCGGCAAGCCGTCGACATGGCGATCGCCGAGAAACCCGACGTGGTGGTGATGGACATCGCGATGCCGCATCTGAACGGCGTCGAAGCGGCGCGGCAGATCGTGATCCGCAGCCCCGCCACGGCGATCGTGATCCTGAGCATGCATAGCGATGAGAGCTACGTGATCCGATCGCTCAAGGCCGGCGCGCGCGCGTACCTGCTGAAGGATTCGGCGGAAGCGGATCTGATCGCCGCGATCCACGCGATCACCGAAGGAAAATCGTTCTTCAGTCCCGCGGTGAGCAAGCTGCTGAAGGAAGACTACATGCACCAGCTCACCGAGGTCGGCGCCGAGGATAGCTACGAGCTGCTGACCACGCGCGAGCGCGAAGTGCTGCAACTGGTGGCCGAGGGCAAGAGCAACAAGGATGTCGCGAATCTGCTGAACCTGAGTCTGTATACGGTGGAGACGCATCGCACGCATATTCTGCAGAAGCTGAATCTGCACAGCGTGCCGGAATTGATCCTATACGCCGTGCGCAAGGGAATCATCAGCTAGCCGCAATATCCGCGCCTGTAACTTGAGGCGCGACCGTAAGAGAGCGCGCGTCTTCCTTTACGGGCATCGGTTTAAACACAACCACCGCCAGCGGCGGCAGCGTGATATTGATGCTCGCGGGTCGTCCATGGCTCGATTCAGGATGCCCGATCGTTTCGCCCATGTTGCCCACATTCGATCCACCGAACATCGACGAATCGGTATTGAAGACTTCGAGGTACAAGCCCGCGCGCGGCACGCCGATCCGGTAATTGTCCCGAGGCACCGGCGTGAAGTTGCACACGAACACCAGAAAATCTTCGCGATCTCGAGCGAAGCGCACGAAGCTGATCACGGATTCTTCCAGGTCGCGAAAATCGATCCATTCGAATCCGGCATAGCCGTCGTCGACTTCGTACAGTGCGGGCTCGCGGCGGTAGAACCAGTTCAGCTCCTTCACCATCGTCATCAGCGTGTGGTGGATGGGCCATTGCAGCAGATGCCACGGCAATTGGACATCGTGGTTCCATTCTTCTGTTTGCCCGATATCGCATCCCATGAACAGAAGCTTCTTGCCGGGGTGCCCCCACATATACGCGAGGAACGCGCGCGTGTTCGCGAACCGCTGCCACTCGTCGCCCGGCATTTTCGAAACCAGGTGATGCTTCAGATGCACCACTTCGTCATGCGAAACCGGCAGCACGAAATTCTCCGTGAACGCGTACAGCAGGCTGAACGTGATGTTCTGATGATGATAGCGGCGATGCACCGGATCGTTCGCGAAATAATCGAACATGTCGTGCATCCAGCCCATGTTCCACTTCATCGTGAACCCGAGCCCGCCCGCGTAAACCGGCCGCGACACGCCGGGCCAGGAAGTCGATTCCTCCGCGATGCAGATCGCGCCGGCCTCCTGGTGCACCAGTTCGTTGAACCGCTTTAGAAAATCGATCGCGGCGATATTCTCGCGGCCGCCGTATTGATTCGGCACCCAGTCGCCCGGCTTCTTCGAATAATCGAGATACAGCATCGAAGCAACCGCGTCCACCCGCAAACCGTCGACGTGAAATTCGCGCAGCCAGTACATCGCGTTCGAAAGCAGAAACGTGCGCACCTCATTGCGGCCGTAATTGAAAATCTGCGTGCCCCAATCGCGTTGCTCGCCTTGGCGCGGATCTTCATGCTCATAAAGCGCCGGTGCCGTCGAAGCGAAAAAGCCCGTGCGCGTCGCGCGGAAAATGCGCGGGCACCCAATCGAGAATCACTCCGAGGCCGGCCTGATGGCACTGGTCGATGAAATAGCGGAAATCGTCGGGATTGCCGAAGCGCGAGGTAGGCGCGTAATATCCGGTGACCTGATAGCCCCACGATCCGCCGAACGGATGCTCCATCACGGGCATCAATTCGAGATGTGTATAGCCCATGTGCTTCGCGTACTCGACCAATCGATGCGCCAGTTCGCGATAGCTGAGCCACTCGTTGTTCGGGCTCTTCATCCACGAACCAGGTGGACTTCGTAAATCGACACCGGCGAATGCAGAAGATCGCGATCGGCGCGCGCCTTCATCCACTCCGCGTCATGCCACTCGTAGTTTTCCAGACCCCAAACGACGGATGCAGTCTTGGGCGGCATCTCCGCATAGAACGCGTACGGATCGCTTTTCTCCTGATCGTGCCCCGCTCGCGAAACGATCGAATACTTGTAGTTCGCGCCTTCGCCGATCGATGGAACGAACAGCTCCCACACGCCATTGCGATTGTGCATCGGATGCTGCGTGCGAACCCAATAATTGAAATCGCCGATCACGCTGACGGCCTGCGGCGTTCGGCGCCCACACGGCGAATCGCGTACCGGCGACGCCATCGCTGCGCATCACGTGAGCCCCCAGCGTCCGGTAGCTTTCGTAATTCGTGCCTTCGCCGTGGAGGTAGAGCTCGTAGTCGGTCAACAGTGGGCGATATGCGAGCTCCATGCCGTTATTATGGCAACAGTGATTTGCGCCGGTGCGCGATCAACGTAAATGGCCACGCGCCGAATTGCATGTGCATCTGGAGGGTTCGATTGAGCCGGATACGCTGCTGGAAATCGATCCATCGCTTGACGCGCGAAGAAATCGCCGCACGCGACCCTATACGCTGATTTCGCTGGGTTTATCCAGAGCTATATCTGGGTCAACCAGCGTTTGACCAAAGCCCGAACATTATGCAATCGCCGCGCAAGGATTATGCAATCGTTTAGCAAGCGAAAATGTCGTGTACGCCGAGGTAACGCTATCGGCGGGCATGATGCTGTGGAAGGGCGACGACTTCGCGGCCATCTACAAAGCCATCCAACGCGAAGCCGCGCGCGCGAAATTTCCCGTCCGCTGGATCCCTGACGCCACCCGGCAATTCGGCGCGAGAAGCGCCAACCTGTCTTCGATCTAGCTGCGGAGCGCCTTGGCGATGGCGTGGTTGCGATCGGAATCGGTGGTTTCGAAGCCGGCGGCCCGGCGTTATGGTTCAAGGACTTGTACGCGCAAGCTCGCGATCGCGGATTGCGACTGACTGCGCATGCGGGCGAAGTAACGGATGCGCAAAGCATTTGGGATGCGCTCGAAATCGGAGCCGAGAGAATCGGCCATGGCATTCGCGCGATCGACGATCCGCGATTGATGGAGCATCTTCGCGACAAAGACATCCCGCTGGAAATCTCGATCACAAGCAACGTGCGCACCGGCGCCGTCGCATCGATTGAAGATCATCCGGTTCGAAAGTTATTTGATGCAGGCGTGCCGATCATCTTGAATACCGACGATCCTGCGCTCTTCGAATGCACGCTGACCAGTGAGTATCAGCTTGCGCGCGATCGGTTTGGATTCACAGATTCGGAATTGGATACGCTCGCCGCCAACAGTCTGAAATACGCGTTTCGCTAACGTGGCGCACGCTTTAGCGTGCAGCGGCGAACTTCAGTTTGCCGTCTTACAATCCCCGAACCCGACGGTGAACTGAAGTTCACCGCAGCACGCTAAAGCACGCGCCACAAAGCTACTTCACGCAGGCGAAGCTACTAGCGTCCTTCATATCGCCCGACCCTTTGTACTTTGCCACCGCGGGATACATACACAACGGACGCTGCAGCGCGACACCCTTCGCCACCGAACCATCCACATATTTCGTCCCGATGATCTTTTCCGGTGCGACGCCCTTCTCCACCCAGCGAACCGCGGCCGTCATGATGTCGTGATCGGCATCCACCACAGGCGGCGGCTGCGCCGTCCCGAATCCGATCGGCCCCGGGCCACCCGAGCAGTGATACAAACCCGGCACCAGGAACACGCGATAAAACTGCTGCGTCTTGTCGAGACCCTTCTGCGCCTTCACCACCGTCTCGTAATAATCGATCCCATTCTGCGCTGGAATCAGCGGATCCGCCGTGCCGTGATAATAAATCAGCTTGTGGCCCAGTTTGCGAAACTCATCCAGATTCGCATCGGTCGCGTTCATGATCGGCGCCAGCTTTTCGTCGACCGCCTGCGCGTCGCGATCGAAATCCAGCGTGCGAAATTGCCAGTCGGGATTCTTGAACAGCGCGAAACGGAAGAAATCGTTCGAGCTGACACCCGACGACGTTGCGCGATTGATCACCATCTGCCCGCCCGCGCGTCCCCAACCCACTTCGCCGCCCGGGATACAAGCCGGGATAAAGATTCTTGCCGGTGCGCGGATTCATCGGACCGCTGTACAGCTTCTCCACCGCGCCCACCTGCGCCGCCGTCAGGCACTTCGACGTATCGGCGCCCGTGCACAAAAGTTTCTTCGGATCGAAATGGCAATGCTGGGGATCGCTGATGATGCCGTCGGCCAATCCGTCGTTGGCGTCGCACGCGCGAATCGCGGCGTCCTGGACGATCTCCAATTTCTCGGCGGGCAAGTTCGTTTCTGGCGAACTGGTGACGACGCCGTTCCACACTTCGCTCAACATTTGATGCGTCCAGAAATTCGCCGCGTCGCCCGCGACAATGCCATCGAAATCGGCGGGAAAGCGCTGCGCCTCCGTCAGCGCCTGCTTGCCGCCGTAAGAGCACCCCATGAAGTACGACGCACTTCGCGTTCTGCGTGTAGAACGTCTTGACGATCGCCTTCGCGTTTTCCGTCGTCAGGTGCAGGCCGCGATAGCTGTAATCGATCACGCGCTCGCGATCCTCCAACCATTCGCGCGGCTCCTGCGACGTGTGGCCGGTATCGGTGCTCGCAGCCGCGAATCCGTTGCGCAGCGCCGCCGCCATCGGACCCGTGCTGATCGATCCCGCGAGTCCGCCGTTTCCCGCCACCTGCAAGCTGCCGTTCCAGCCCTGCTCCGGCATCCAGACTTCGAAATGGATCGCCGAAACCGCGGTGGGCTTGATGATCCCGTGCACCTGGCACGACGCCGGGACGTTGCTTGCTTGCCCGCGACCGGCTGACATCGGCCCAGCCGCGACTGCCTTCGCCGACGTGATGGTCGTGTTAGGCAGCGCCAGGCTCGCGAGCGATTCGCAAGTTCCAGCGAACGCCACAGGCGTAATCAATGGCCGACAAAATCCAATAGCGATTCATGCTGTGCCTCCAGATCATTTCTCGAACTCCACCCAGCCTTCGTACTCTACTCCCAGTTCAGCCAGCTTTGCGCGAAGCCCATAAATATCGAGGCCGAGTTCGCCGGCCTTCAGCCGCGCTCACGGTCAACGTTTCCTTCGGCGACGCGTTGCTGCCCAGCTTCAGCGACCTCGGCCGCGGAATGCCTCTTCACGACCACCACTCCATCCGCATCGCCGATGATCACATCGCCCGGCGCCACCTCCGCGCCTGCGCAAACAATCGGAATGTTGATCGACCCCGCCGTCGCTTTCAGCGTTCCCTCCACACATACCGATCTCGACCACACAGGGAATTGCATCGCGGTCAGCTCGGCCGTATCGCGAACTCCGGAATCGATCACGAGTCCAGTCACGCCGTGCGCACGGCACGACGTCGCCAGCAGATCGCCGAACATACCTCGCGTCTCGTTGATGTCCTCCATCATCGCGACCACCAGCACGTCTCCCGCACGGCACACTTCCATCGCCGCATGAATCATCAGATTGTCGCGAGGCGGGCACAACACCGTAACCGCCGACCCTGCGACGCGCGCCGATGAGTAAATCGGCCGCATGTAGGACCGCATCAACCCGACGTGCCTCTGCTCGGTGCGATGCTGTGCCTCATGCACCGTCGCGACGCCGAGCGTCGCCGAGCGTTTCGATAACCGCCGCATCGGCGCGCGTGATGTTTCGAACAATCTTGTGCGCCATGGTCTTCTACGAGAGCGAATCCGTCACCTGCGGATACATCCGCTCGAATGCTTCCGCGTACTTAATTGCTCGATTGCCTGAATTTCGAACCGCCTGCACGCCGCGGCGCTTCGCCAGATCGATGTAGTAATCCCACAGATGCTCCTGCGCCAACATCGATTCCATCGCGCGGCGTTTCAGGTCGAACACCGGCGTGATATCGAGCAGAACCTGCGGCTTGAAATCGCACTGTTCGGGCTGATGCGGCTCGAATGCGAATAGCGGCGGCGCACCGATCGCAGGTCCATCAGCGGGATACCCCAGCGCCTGCGCGTAAACTCGCGCGCGCAATGTCGCCTCGTAGGCGGCCGGTGATCGGGATTATAAGGATCGTGCGCCGAATGCGTCAAAATGAATTCCGGTTGCAGTTCGCGAAGCTCCACGACCATCGCGTCCATCGTCTCGGTCGATGGTCGCAGCGGATAATCTCCGCTATCGAAGAAGCGAATCTCCGCACCTAGAATTTCGGCCGCCGTTTGCGATTCCACGCGGCGAATTTCCTTCACCCGCTCCACCGTCATGCCGGGCTGTTTCCATGCACCCTGGCTCTCGCCGCGTTCGCCGAACGAAAGACACAGCACCCGCACGCGATATCCTCGGCTGCGGTAGAGCGCGATGGCTCCGCCGGCTCGCCAAACAAAGTCGGCTGCGTGCGCGCTGACCACGACGATCGATTTCGGGGAATCCATGAGACTGAGATTATTTTAGTTTAGTGGTGCGGGCCGTCAGACACAGCGCTCCATTCTGTCGCGCCTCACTGGCGACCGCGAACGTGCGAGGCCGCCAGTGAGGCGCGACAGCATGGAGCGCTATCTCCGCCGGGCAATCAGGATCACGGATTGTCCCGCGGGCAACGATCGCCCCGCGCCAATCCACGCAGCTTCCATTCGCAATGGCGCATACAACATCGAATCCAGCCATCTTCGCCACCGGCGCAACACCGCTCGCCGGAGCCTGCCGCGTCAATGGTTCCCACACCCGAAACTTGAACGCCGCGATCGGCAACAGCAGCGAATTCGCGTAAGTTGCGCGCTCGACTTCGAAGCCGGCCTTTCGCGCGGCCTCCTGCAATTGCGGTTTCGTGAATCGCTGGATCTCATTGACGAATTGCGAATGCCGGCTGCGCAGAAAATCGAATGCGGCAGAACGAATGACCAACACCCGCCGGGCTTCAGCACCCGCGCGAATTCCGCAAATACGCCAGCTCTCCTCACCGCGGTCCAGATGCGGAATCACGTCGATCGAAAGCAGCGCATCAAAAGCGCAATCGCTGAAACGGCAAGTGCCTTGATCGAGCCTTGAACACATCGCGACAGCCCGAACTGCCGCGCATAGGCAAGCCCGTTCCGTATCGAAATCGAGCGGCGTCATGTTCCAGCCGTACCGCTCGGCGAGCGTCGCCGAAAGATGTCCTGTGCCGCAGCCGGCTTCGAGCACATCCCCAATTCGATTCTCGCCCGCGATGGGGTCGAGCATCCGAAACAGAATCTGCTTCATGCCGCGATACCACCATAGATCGCGTTCGACAGCCGCGATGTTGGCGAATTCCGCTGGATTCATCATGCGGCGACGGGGCTCATCATGAAGCGGCGGGGTTCGTCATACGGCCGATGAAGCGACGATGCCGAAATAGTCGCGCATTTCGCGCTCCAATCCGGGCGTGCAGGCGATCGCACTCCCTTCGTAGATGCTGCGCTTGCCATTGATCGCGAAAAACTTCGCGCCCGCTTCTTCCAGGATCACCTGCACCGCAGCCAGATCCCACGCCGCGACCTTCGGCTCGATCCACGCGTCGAGTTCACCGGCGGCGAGCATCATCGCGTCCGGAGTTCCGCCCAGGCAGCGATGCGCCCAAAATCGCGCAGCCCATTCGATCAGCCGTTTCGAAAACGGCATGTCGCCGATGCGATTCAAACTGTTCACCGACAGCACCGCCAGCGCAGGGTCGCTAATCGACGACACATGCATCGGCACATCGTTGCGAAACGCACCGCCACCTCGCGACGCCCAACACGTTTGCGATAGCAACGGCAAATGCACCACGCCGGCAACTGTCTCGCCGGCTTCTTCCAACCCGATCAGCACGCTCCACAGCGGATTGCCCGCGAACAAAGTCGCGCGTGCCGTCAATCGGATCGATGATCCATCGCCGCCCGCTCTTCGATTCCTTGCGAGTGCCCTCTTCGCCAAGCATTCCGTCATCCGGAAACGCTTCTTCGAGCATGCTCGGCGATCAACTTTTCGCACTCGCGATCGGCAATCGTGACCGGCGAATCGTCAGGCTTCGATTCCGCCGAAATCCCCGCCGCCTGATGCCGCAACGCCAGCGCCGAGGAGCGCACGGCGGCCTTGCGCGCGACTCGATTTCTCGTCGCGAACGGCATTCGTTGGCATGGTAGCATTGTGCCGGATGACGGAAGACCAACAGGCCCTTGGCGGCCGCACCGTGTATGACGTGCTCGAAGAAACCGCGGCGCGATACCCTGCCAGACCTGCGCTGCAACAGCCGCTCGGAGGCGGAAAATATCGCGCCTGGACCTGGCGCGAGTATTGCGACACCGTCCGCCAGATCGCCGTGGGGCTGCGCGAAATCGGCGTAACGAAGGGCGACATCGTCGCGCTGCAATCGGAAACGCGCGCCGAATTTTACCTCGCCGATATGGGCGTGATGGCGGCGGGTGCGATCGCCGCGGCGCTCTACACCAGCCTTCCTTTCGGCGATCAGGCGGGCACGCTGCGAGCCTCGGGTGCGCGCGTCGTGCTCGTCGAAAACGTGAAGGCGATGCGAGCGCTCGAATCGGCCGCGGGCGATGTGCCGCTCGAGGTCAGCTGGATTTTGCTGACCGGCGAATCCGAAGGCGTCCTGACATTGGAACAGCTTGCGCGCCACCGGCGAGCAGCGGCTGCGCGACGATCCGGCAGCGTTCGACCGCATCCGCGCCGAAGTTCGTCACGAGCGACACCGCCGTCCTCTATATGACCTCCGGCGCAACCGGCGAGCCGAAGATGGGCCTGGTGACGCATCACGCGCTGGTTTCGAATATCGACATGGCGCCCGCCGTGCTGCCGCTTACGCCCGACGATGTCACCATCGCGTTCCTGCCTTCCGCGCACATCGCGCAGCGCGTGGTCGTGCAATTGGTGCCGTTGCGGCAGGGCTCGGAGGTGTGGTTTTCCGAAGGCCTGTCGAAGCTGCCGCACGAAATCCGCACGATCCGTCCGACGTTTTTTCTCGCGCCGCCGCGGGTTTGGGAGCGCGTCTACTCGACCATCTCGACCGAAATTCGCAAACGCCCGGCAGCCGTCCGGAAGCTGTTCTACATGGGCCTGGGTGCTGGGGTCGAAGGCCAGCCGCGCTACGGCACGCAGGGCAAGCCCGTGCCCGCGCTGGTTGCGCGCATCGTTGCGATTCTTCGACCGCGTCGTATTCCAGAAAATTCGGCGAGCGTCTGGGAGGCCGCATTCGGATCGCCGCGTCAGGCGCCGCTCCCTTGGCGAAGGATCTCGCCGAATTCTACGCCGCCATCGGCATGCCGCTGATCGAAGGCTACGGGCTGACCGAAGGCGGCGTGGCGGCGCTGAATCCGCTCGACCGGCCGAAATCGGGAAGCATCGGCAAGCTGCTGCCGGGGATCGAGGCGCGCATCGAAGACGATGGCGAGCTGATGCTGCGCAGCCCGTGCCTGTTCACCGGCTATTACAACGATCCCGAAGCGACCGCGGCCGTGCTGCGCGATGGCTGGCTCGCCACCGGCGATATCGCCAACGTGGACGCCGAAGGCTACTGGTACATCACCGGCCGCAAGAAGGAACTGATCGTTTCCTCGAACGGCAAGAAGATTTACCCGTCGCGCATCGAGGGACTTTTCAAACGCGAGCCGGCGATCAATCAGGTGCTGCTGATCGGCGATCGCCTGCCGTACGTCACCGCGCTGTTCACCGTCAATGGCACGCCCGCGGAAACGCAGACAGGCGGTCGAGCAGGCGGTGAAAGACGTGAACAAACAGCTCGCGCCGTTCGAGCAGATCCGCAAATTCAAGATGCTGGAGCGCGACTTTTCCATCGAGCACGGCGAGCTTACGCCGACGATGAAGGTCCGCCGCACGAAGGTGCTGGAGAATTATCGGTCGCTGGTGAGTGAGATGTATATGGGCAAAGACGTTGACTGAGTTGGTCCAGTAGTTGGTCTACAATAAGACTAAGATGGCGAAGTCCAAGACGATCTCGATCAATATCCACGAAGCCAAGACCCACCTTTCCAAGTATTTGAAGAAGGCGGAAAAAGGACAACGGATCGTAGTGTGCCGGCGCAATGTCCCGATCGCGGTACTCGGACCCACGACCCCGGTGGTCGATCGCGCGAGGGCGTTCGGAATGGATAAGGGGAAGGTGATCATCCACCCCGAGTTTTGGGACCCGATGATTGAAGAATTCCCCGAACTATACGCAGATGCGACACCTGAGTCTCTGGCTTGGGAGCGCGAAAACGCGGAGCGTATGAAAAGGCTGTACGCCGACGTGAAGCCTGATAAATGAGGCTGTTGGTGGATTCCTGCACGTTCTTTTGGTACACGTCTGGAGCGAAGGATTTGTCGGCGACCGCGAAGCAGGCGCTCCAGAATCCTGAGAATCAGTTATTCCTGAGCGTGGCTTCCATCTGGGAACTCGCTTTGAAATATTCGAAAGGAAAATTGGTCCTACCCGAGCCACCCAGCACGTATGTGCCATCCCGGAGAGCGATTTTAGGGATCGATGTGCTTGAACTGCGCGAAGACGCAGCGCTGTATTCAGCCTCCTTACCTTTCCATCACGCCGACCCGTTCGACCGGATGCTGGTGTGCCAATCTCTCGTATACGGACTAACCATCTTGAGTCCGGACTCGGCGTTCGCCCGTTACGGTGTGCGAACCATTTGGTAACTACAGCCCCTTCTTCGCCAAAAACTCCACCAAATCGATGCAGCGCATCGAGTAGCCCCATTCGTTGTCGTACCACGCGACCACCTTCACCAAATTGCCGCCGATCACCTTCGTCAGCCCCGCATCGACAATCGAACTGGCCGGGTTGTGCATCATGTCCGTCGATACGACCTCATCCTCGGTGTACGCCAGAATCCCTTTGAGCGATCCCTCAGCAGCCTGCCGCAATTCCGCGTTCACCGCCTCCGCCGTGGTCGATTTCGACGTCAGCGCGACCAGGTCCACCACCGAAACATTCGGCGTCGGGACGCGCATCGCATAGCCATCCAGCTTGCCTTTCAGCTGCGGCATCACCAACCCGATCGCCTTCGCCGCGCCGGTTGTGGTCGGAATCATGTTGATCGCCGCCGCCCGCGCGCGCCGCAAATCCTTGTGCGGAAAATCCAGCACGTGCTGATCGTTGGTGTAGCTGTGAATGGTGGTCATCGAGCCCTTCTCGATGCCGAACGCTTCGTGAATCACCTTCACCACCGGCGCCAGGCAATTCGTCGTGCACGATGCGTTGGAAATGATGTTGTGCTTCGACGCGTCGTACGCCTTGTCGTTCACGCCCAGCACGATCGTCAGATCTTCGTTCTTGCCGGGCGCAGTGATGATCACCTTCTTCACCGAACCGCGCAGGTGCTTCGCGGCGTCCTTGGCATCGGTGAACTTTCCCGGTCGATTCCAGGATCAACCTGCGCGCCCAGCCCGGCAAAATCGATCTCGGCGGGATCCTTCACGCTGAAAATCTTCAGCCGCTTTGCCGCCGACGATAATCGCATCGCCCTCGGCCTTCACGTCCGCATGCAGCGGCCCCAGAATCGAGTCGTATTTCACCAGGTGCGCCAGCGTCTTCGTATCCGTAAGATCGTTGGCGGCGACGAATTCAATATTCGGATTATTCAGCGCCCCGCGAAGTATGTTTCGGCCGATCCGGCCCAGCCCGTTGATACCGACTTTGATTGCCATTCAAAATCAGTGTAGCTTCATTTCACGGCGTGATCCGCGACGTTTGCGGCGACTTTGCCCGGCTCCGCAAGTATCCCCTGTTCGTTCAAAATCACGACGTCGGCGCGCCTGTTTTTCGCGCGACCTTCTTCCGTATCGTTCGATGCCATCGGGCACGACATTGGCATAGCCGGCCACCGACAAGCGCTCGCGAGGCACGCCGAATCGAGTCGCCAGCAATTCCATGATCGCGATGCTGCGCGCAGCCGACAACTCCCAGTTGCTGCGAAAGCGCGCCGTCTTGATCGGGATCGAATCGGTGTGCCCTTCCAGCCGCACCGGATTCGGAATCGCGCCAGATGCCTTCGCCACCTTTTCCAGTGCCTCGATACGCGTCCGGCCGACACAACGTCTTCGCCCGATGGAAACAGCGCCGCCTGTTTGAAGCTCACCACCAGTCCTCGCGGCTCCATGCTGATCTGGATTTTTCCCGCATTCGATTTCGCTCTTCAGTTCTTCGCTGAGCACTTTCAGCGACGGCAGCAGCTCCGCCATCTTCGGATCGGTCTTTTCCACCGGCGCCTTCTGCGCTCCGCCCGGACCGCGCATCATCGCGTTGCCCTTGCCGACGTTGTCCACGGACCCGCCCAGTACCGCCGCCAGCATGCTGGACAGCTTCTCGCCTTCCAGCGCCTTCTTCACCGAATCCGATACCTGCTGCGCGCGGCCCTTGTCCGTTTGCGAGCTGGCGAACATCACCACGAAGAATGCGAACAGCAGCGTGATGAAGTCGGCGTAGGAAATCAGCCACCGCTCGTGATTCTCAGGCGGTTGCGTCCTCTTCTTTCTGGCCACGTCGCCTATGCCTCCGCGCCGGCCGGCTCGGCAGCGCTTGCGGATCTTCGTCTCGCGCGGCTTTCGCTGTCTTCTTCGGCCGCCGGTTCATGATCAGCGTAGGCTTCCAGCTTCATCCGAATCATCTTCGGATTCATCCCTTCGACGATTCCGGAAACCGCTTCGATAATGATCTCCTTGCGATGAACCTCCACCGCGAAGCGAGCCTTGATCCGATTCGCTGCCGGCAGCAGGAACAAATTCGCGAGCCCGACGCCATACACCGTCGCGACGAACGCCACCGCGATCCCGTGCCCCACTTCGTCGATGTTCGCGAGATTCTTCATCACCTGAATCAGCCCCAGCACCGCGCCGATGATCCCGATCGTTGGGCGCATACCCGCCGGCGCCTTCGAACACCCTCGCCTCCGCGTCGACGTTGGCCTCTTCCACCTCGATCACCAGTTCCAGCATCTTGCGCATCTCCTGCAGATCCGTTCCGTCCACCGCCAGCATCATCGCCTTGCGCAGAAACGGATCCTCGATTCGCTCCGTGGCTCTGTTCCAGCGAAACCAAGCCGCTCTTGCGAGCCTGTGGCGCATAGCCGATCAATTCCTCGATCAAGCCGTTCACCGGCACCGACCGGTCCAGAAACACACCGGCCAATCGCCGCATGGCCCGCATCACAGTCTGGAAAGGCATCGAAATGAGAACGGCGCCCGCCGTCCCGCCCAGGACGATCAATGCCGCTGTGAACTGCGCGACGTCGCGGAGCTTGCCGCCCTCCAGCAACAGCCCGCCGAGAATTCCGCGAGCCCTGCCACCAGGATCCCAGCGATCGAGCCAACGTCCAGTTTGCCGCCGCTTTTCTTCTTGCGCGCCGCCGAAGTGACAACGTTTTTCTCAGACATGTTCGCCTTGGCGAATCAAATCGGAGGGCGTTCTAAGGATCGACCTGCGGAACTCGATCACTCTTCGAACCACCTCGGCGGGCTCCTCCAGCACCATGAACTTCTGCCCGCTGGTCATACTGATCACGGTGTCCGGAGTCGCTTCGATGTGTTCGATCAGGTCCGCGTTCAGGACCATGGGAATGTGATTAATACGAGTAAGTTGAATCATCGCGGATGGGCTGCCCCGAGAGGCTTATCGGCGATGACCGCATTTCTATGAGGCGCGCCCGTGAGGGGTGCGCGCTTACTTCAGCAACTCTGCGAGAGCCTTCAACTCTTCCCGCACCGTTTCAAACATAGAAGGCTGATCCGCAAACAAATCCGTCTGCCGAGCCTTCTCCTTCTTAACCGCCTTAATCGGCCGAGCCGCTTCGCCCTTGCCCCGCGTCTCCATGGACTTTCGCGCGCCCTCGATGGTGAAGCGCTTTTCGTAGAGCAGGCGTTTGATCTCCAACACCAGCTCGACGTCCTTGCGGCGATACAGCCGGTGCCCCGTGCCCGACTTCTTCGGCCCCAGCCCGGGAAATTCGGTTTCCCAAAAGCGGAGTACGTACGGTTTAATGCCGGCCAGACGAGCTACTTCGCCAATTCGAAAATAAAGCTTGTCCGGGATTTCATACGACGGTTGCACCGGAATGTTTTCAGACGCGCTCATGAGAGTACCCTTATCATAATGTCTTCGCTCGCAGGAATCCATCCCGTCCGCGAGGCCCTTAGGGCCGGCCGGCCCCTCAACTATGTCATGATCGCGCGAGGCGCCGGGACGCCCAGGATACAGGAAATTATCGACCTGTGCAGGGAGCGCAAAATTCCCGTCCGTTTCGAGTCGCGTGAACATCTGGACCGAGCCGCCGGAACCGCGAATCATCAGGGCGTGGTCGGTTTCGGAGCCGCTGAAAAATACGCCACGCTCGAAGAAACCGCCGCCGCTGGCGGCCTCCACGTCATCCTCGACGGCATTGAAGATCCGCACAATCTAGGCGCGATCATCCGCACCGCGCACGCCGCCGGAGCCGCTGCCATCGTGATTCCGGAACGCCGCGCGGTGGGTCTCACGGAAACCGTCGCGCGCGCCGCATCGCGGAGCGCTGGCATATCTTCCAGTAGTGCGAGTGGGCAATGTCCGTCGCGCTCTCGAAGATTTGAAGGAGCGCGGCTACTGGATCTACGGCCTGGACGAACGCGGCGAGCACGAATACGATCGCGTGGAGTTCACCGCGCCAACTGCAATCGTGCTGGGCGGTGAAGGCCACGGCCTGCACGAGCACGTCGCCAAGCAGTGCGATTTCCTGGTGCGCATCCCGATGGCAGGCGAAGTCGCGTCATTGAATGTAAGCGTAGCCGCCGGAATCTTCCTATTCGAGTGGAACCGAAGAGCGACCCGCGTGGGAATTGTGGGGCAGGCGTTTCCGCCTGCCATCTGAGTGTCGTGGGGCAGGCGTTTCCGCCTGCCATCTAGTGTGGGTAATTCGGTTGAGATGGCGCGGGCCGCCAGGCCGCGACCTGGAGAGTCTGAGTGAAAACAGGGACAGGCTACCCTGTCCCCTAGCGAACCGAGACCGCGAATGAAGATATCGGCGTGGACAGGGCGGCCTGTCCCTGTTTTCACTCAGACTCTCCAGGTCGCGCTCCCCTACCGACCCGTAAACCTAGCCGACCTCTTCTCCATAAACGCCCGCACACCCTCGCGATGATCCTCCGTCATCCCGCACCGCAAATGCGTCTCGGCCTCACGATCCAATAAAGTCCGAAAATCCGTCGACGCCGCCAGATTCACATTAGCCTTCATATATCGATAGCTAGTCAGCGGACCAGAAGCAATCCGCGCCGCCATCCCCGCGACCTCGCCCATCAACTGATCGCCTTCAAACACCCGATTGACGATCCCGATCCGCTGCGCCTCCGCAGCATCGATATTATCGCCAAGAAAAAATAACTCCTTGGCTTTCGGCGCGCCCGCGTACTGCGCCAGCAGCCACGTGGTGCCGAAATCCCCACCGAACCCGACCTTCGCATAAGCGGTCCCAAATTTCGCCGTGCTCGACGCGAATCGCAAATCGCAAGCGAGAGCAATCCCCAACCCCGCCCCCACCGCATGACCATTCACCGCCGCAATCGTAACTTTCGGCAGATTGTAGAGCAGCCACGAAAGATCCTGAGCCTCGCGCAGGCTGTCGATCTGCTGCTCCAGCGTCTTGTCGTCGCCCTCTTTCGACATAGCCGACACGTCGCCGCCTGCGCAAAACGCGCGCCCCGATCCAGTCACAACAATCGCCCCGATCTCCGGATCGCGACCCCATTCTCTAAGTTGCACTGCTGCCTTCCCCAATAAATCGCGACTCAGACGCGTTCAGCTTATCGGGACGATTCAACGTGAGCGTCGCCACGCGATCGCGCACCTCAGCAAGAATGACGTTTTCAGACATGCGCCCAGCTTACTACGGTGTTTGTGGGGCAGGCGTTTCCGCCTGCCTTCTCGATTTGTGGGGCAGGCGTTTCCGCCTGCCATCTTGGTGGGGCGGATCTCCAGATCCGCGCGCGACCTCCAGGTCGCGCTCATGCTAAGTTGAAATCGTTATGCCGCCGCTGGAAAATATTTTCGCGATAGCGCTCATCCTGCTAGTCAGCATTTGGATCCTATTCGGCATCGCAAAGTTCCTGGTCCTGGGGCGCCGATACGGCCTCACCTATCGACCCGCTGAGTGGCTGATCCGGCTAATCCTAGGGCCGCCTGAGGCGAGATAGCCAACTTGTGGAGCGAGCGGTTTCGCCCGCCAACGTGGCGCACGTTTCAACGTGCAGCCGTCGGCTTCAGCCGATGGTGTTTTCGGACGGCGAACTGAAGTTCACCGCTGCACGCTGAAGCGTGCGCCACATGCAACTTCTACTGCGGCCCCGAAGGAGTCAAATCCCCCTCCGCCGACCAATACAGCGCATTAAACAACAAAGGCAAAGTAGCATGCGTCTGCGCCCGATGCTGCGGACGAATTCCGAACAGCACCACCTTCCCCGGATTCGTTTCGATCGCGACCACCGCCGCCCGCCCCACCATAAACTCCTCCCCCCGCAGCCACCCCGACGCCTTCGCGCCTGTATTCGGATACCGCGCCACCACGCTCACCTTCTGCGATGAAAACCCTTCCGTCAACTGAAAGAATGGCGAGTTGATATAGAACCCGAACGTGTCAGCGGCCGAGCCGATCCCCATCGGATGCGACGTGTCCACCTGCAAATTCACGATCGTGCCCGGCGCGTAATGTTGCTCGCGCGTCAGCGTGCGCTTCAGCTCCTTCACCGGCAGCGGCATCTTATCCAGCAGCAGATTCGACGCTTCGCCCAGCGCGATCAGCGTTCCGCCGTGCGCCACGAAATCCTTCAGCGCATCCATGCCCCGATCGCCCAACCCGCCTTTATACTCGGGCGAGATCGCCGCGCCAGCGTTGCCTTCCATAATGTCGCGAGTCCGCGCATCCGGCAAAATGATCGCATCGAACTTGTCGCGAAGCTTCCCGGCTTGCACATCCGCGTTATGCAGAGTCGTGTAGGCGAATTCGTAGTGCTCCAGAATCCAGCGAGTCCAGCCCTCATCCATGTTGCCGGTCCACGATTGATACATCCCGACGCGCGGCGTCTTCAACGCCACACCCAATTCTTTCGGCGATGCCGCGGCGGTCTTCATCGTGACGTCGAACCCCGTCACCGCGCGATTCCAAACGTCAGAAGTCGTCGTCACCAGCGCCTTGGCCGGCTCGTTTTCCGCGACGCGCTCCTTGGTGAGACTGACTTTCGCGCCCGCTTTCAGCAGTCGATTCACGATCACCGCGCTCTCCGCGCCCGTGTACGGAAAGCTCCACGAATTTGCGTTTCGCTCGGCCGATAGCATGAACTTCGGTTCTTTCGTCACCGGTTGCACCAACACGTTTTCCGGCAACTTGGTCTTCGCGAAAACCGTCTTCACGCCGAACTGCATTCCCAATGACCACGCCGAAACATCGTAGGGCGCTTCCGCCGGAGCGTTCGGCGAGCGGCGGACTTCGGGATACGTTTGCTTCTCCAGCAGGTCCTTCGCATAGCGAGCGAACACCTGATCGAACGGAATGACGAAAGTGCCCGTGGCGAAGTGCTCGCCGTCGTGGGTAAACGCGGACTGTGTGCGATACACTTGCACGCCGCCCAGCATCAACTTGTCCACCAGCTCCAGCGCTTCGTTCTCGTCGTGCTGATTCTCAACCGGAATCAGAATGGCGAAGGCCTTGTCCCTATTGCCGAACCCCAGCTCGCCTTTCTTGCCAAGCTCGATCGTATTCGCATTGATCTCGTAGATCTCGTGCAGCAGCACTTCGCGCCGATCCGCCGCCGCATTCAGCAGCGCAATCGTAGCGATCATTTCGTAATCCACGATGTCGCTCAGCCGCCACGTCCCACCCATCCACGGCCGCGGATACTCCGTGCGAGGCGTGATATCGCGCGGCGCCGGCAGCGGAGCGTCACCCGAATCCTGCGGCCTCCGCGCTTCCGGATCGTCCGTGCGGCCTTGCGAGGGAACCGCAGGCGGCGCATTTGGATCCAGCGGCCTCGCGTGTAGTTGTTCCACCGGCGTTGCGATCCGCGCGCTCGCCACCTCCGTCAACAACCCGACTTCGTTATGCCACCATCCGCTCCACGCCATCGCGCCCTGCCAGAAATTCGTGTAGGTCGAGTTGTAGATGATGCCATCCTTGCCCGCTGCTTCTAGCGCCGCCGCCTGCGCTTGCCCGTAAATCGTGTTCAATCGATACACCAGCGGATGAACATTGGGATTGATCGGATCGGTCGCCGGCATCGTGAAAATGCGA
The DNA here is from genome assembly GCA_963732025.1 of Terriglobia bacterium. Lineage (GTDB taxonomy): Bacteria > Acidobacteriota > Terriglobia > Bryobacterales > Bryobacteraceae > Palsa-187. The sequence goes on along the minus strand of CAVSXU010000008.1, from coordinate 1,358,150 downwards.
GCGCCCGCGTTGCCCTGCTGATGTTCGTCCAGCCAGATCGCCGGGAACCAATCGTGCCAGATCACCTGCGCCGTGTACTGGCTTTCTTTTTGCGACAACAAAAACAGATCGCGATTGTCGTCGTGGCCGACGTAGGGGTGATACAGAAACGGCATCGGGCTCGCCTCATAAGGAGTGCCGAGAAACTTGTTGTACCAGTCGGTCACCATGATCTGGCCGTCCGGATTCGCCGACGGCTCCATCACCAGAATCACGTTGTCCAGAATCTTCTTGATCGCCGGCGAGTTGTCGGTCGCGAGCTGATAAACCAGCTGACCACCATCTGCGACGCGCCGATCTCCGTCGAATGAATCGCGTTCGAAATGAACACCACTGATTTGCCGTCGCGGAAAATCTCGTCGCGCTCGGCCGCCGTGGGAGCGCCGCCCTGGAAATACAACTTGCGCTCCAGTCCCTTGAGCCGATCCAGATTGCGGATGTTTTCTTCCGAACTGATCTCGACGGTCACGAACGGATTGCCGTTGGTGGTCGGCCCAATCGTCCGCACGCGCACCCGCCCCGATTGATCGGCAATCTTGTGGAAGTATTCGACGATCTTGTCGTAACGCGCCAGCTTCTTGTCGGCGCCGATTTTGAAGCCGAAAAACTCTTCGGGAGTAGGCAGCGATTGCGCCGCAGCTATGGTTGCGCAGAAAAGAAAAACAGAGGATCGCCAGTACATTCGCCTAGGTTACTACGTGGAAAACCTATCCAAATAGCGCTCCATGCTGTCGCGCCTCAGTCGACGGTTCGCGGCCGCCAGTGAGGCGCGACAGTATGGAGCGCTATTTTGAGTTTCTCCGCAGCGTCTTCAATGCGCCAAATCCCGATAGCTCGCCAACTCGACACCCGCCTCCTTCAATGCGTCCCGGACTTCTTTGGCGACGAGCGCCCGCAACTCCAACTCACGACTCTCCTTCAACCGCGTCCGCGACGATCGCAATTCATCCGTACACAATCCCGGATGACACATGAACTCCGTCGATCCCTCCGGCAGCGCGCGAATCAACGCCACCAGATCGGAGGCATCGTATTTTCCCGTAATCTTGAAGCCCGCGAAATGATCGGTCGATTTGCACCCGTGTTTCGCCAACACGCGCTGCATGCGCCCGCGCACAATTCCAAAACTCCCGCTCACGAAGCGCTTCTTCCAACCGATGCCGCCCGCCTGCATCGGAAAGTCGAACGGCCGCCGAACCCAGGGAATTTTGAACTCTTCGGAAATCCTCGCGACAGCGTCTAACACCTGTGGAATCAAGTGTGTATGCTTGTGCGTATCCAGATGCGTGGGCACAATTCCGGCACCGCAAATTCGCCGCACTTGCACCGCAAGTTCACCGTAAATATCCACGCGCTTTAGCAAGACATTTTGCAAGAGTTTTGCAACGCTCGGTGCAAAGCCCGGAGAGCCGACCAGCACCAGATGACACCCCACATCCAGCGTCGGATTCTCTTTCGCCAGCCGAACCGCGTCGTCGAAAGCGTCGCCGGGAGCCATCAATGTGGTGGCCGTGAGGATGCCGTTGCGATGCGCCTCGACGATGCCCCGATTCACATCGCGCGTGAATCCGAAATCGTCGGCGTTGACGACTAACTGTTTCACCTAGAACAGTTTAAGTTGAATCGTCAGGAACTTCTTGGGATTCTTTCGGAAGTCCTTCATCAGGCCGTTCAACTCGCGAGTGGTGCCGTCGAGGTTTTCATACAACGCCGGATTCACCAGCAACTGCCCGAGCGTGCCCTGCCCGCTGTTTATCTTGTCCAGCATCGTGTCCAAACGACCGATTGTGGCCTTGATCTGGTCGTGCAACTCATTGCTCTTCAGCAGCTTGCCGGCGGTTCCCTGTCCGGCGTCGAGATCCGCGATGATCTTGTCGATTTTGCCGATGGACTTGCGGGCATCGGCAATCACGGCGACGCCTTGATCGTAAAGCGCCGGGTCCTTAATGAACTTGCCGAGCGTACCTTGCCCCTGATCGATGCCGTCCATCAGATTATTAATGCGCGCGACGGTGCCGCGAACGTCGGTGTAGAGCGCGTCGTCATTGATAAACTTGCCGAGGCCGCGATTCGAATTCAGCGTCTCCGCCAGCTTCTGCACTTGATCCGTGATCGAGATCACCTTGTTATACAGCGTCTCGTCCACCAAAAATTTGCCGATGGAACCCTTGCCGCTTTGGATATCGGCGAGCAGCACGTTTACCTTCGTCAGGATGTCCGACATCCCGCCGATCAGCACGTTCCCCTGCTTCAGCCAATCCGTAAGCTCGATAGTGACGGAGGTCTTGAGTTCGCCTCCCGGCGCAATCGTCTGCGCGCTCTTGCCTTTCGAGATGTTGATGTACTTTGCGCCCAGCAGATTCACGGCGGCCATCTCCGTCAGCGAATCCACCGGGATCTGCGAAAGATATTCGGCGTCGACTTCCATAGTGACCTTCACGATGCGCCCTGGCTCATTCGTTCCCGTGAGCTCCACGTTCTTCACCTGGCCGATCAGGATTCCGTTGAGCCGCACCGGCGAGCCCTTGGTCATCGCCGCCGAGTCCATGTAGGTGTAAAGCAATGCCTTGCTCTTGAAGAATCCGGCCGAGCCGGAGAGCAGATAAACCAGCACGCCCAGGATCACCAACGCGATAATCGCCATCAGCCCCACGCGCAGCCGCGCCCACGTCGTTTTTGTCTCGAGCGCCATAGTTTATTTCACGAACTGCCGCATTATTTTACGAACTTCTGTACGTACGAATCGCGCGACGCCTTCAGCTCATGCTGCGACCCCTCAAACACCAGGCGCCCTTCATTGAGCACCAGGAATTTTGTTTTCAGCAGATTGCCCCCGTCTACGTCGGTGACCTTCTCGATCTGGCCACTGTTGGGATTGTATCGGAAATTAGCCATCAGATGCCCATCCTGATAGCGATACGTCACCATGATGGCCGCGGTGTTGCGCGAATCGCGCTCCTTGATGATCAGCGCGATGATCGTGTTGGCGGTGATCGGATCCAGCCCCGCCGTCGGCGAATCGTACAACACCAGCGCGGGTTTCGTTACTGTTGCGCGCGCGATTCCCACGCGGCGGCGCATGCCGCCCGATAGCTCGCTCGGAAACTTGTCGAGGGTTTGCTCCAGTTCCACGAATCGCAGCGCTTCGCGAACGCGCTCCTCCAGATTTCCGTTTTTCGAAACCTCGCGATGCGCCTGCTGGTTCAACAGAGGGTAGGCGACGTTCTGCCCCACCGTCATCGAATCGAACAAGCCGCCCTCCTGAAACAACACGCCAACGTTGCTGCGGATTTCAAACAGTTGCGATTCCTTCATCGCCACCAGGTCGTGATCGAACAGCAAGATCCGCCCCGCGTCGGGCCGCACCAGCCCCATGGCGGTCTTCAACAGCATCGTCTTGCCGCTGCCCGCCGCGCCCATCACGACGCGGGTTTCGCCCGGCCCCATCTCGAACGACAGGTTCACCAGTGCGGGAATGTCGCCGAAATGCAAGTTCACATTTTCGAATCGCAGGAGAGGAGCGTCGTCAGGCATTACGCGTATAGGGCCACGAAGATTTGATCGATAAAATACGACGCCACGAAGATCCAGATGGACGACACGACCACCGCGCGCGTGGTCGCTTTGCCGACGCCTTGCGTTCCGCCCGTGGTTTGCAAACCGTAGAAGCATCCCACCAGCGCGATGATCATCGCGAAGATGAATGGCTTCACCAGTCCCTGCACGATGTCGTTGTAGGCGAGATCCTGATAGGCCGACGTCCAGTATTGCGACCGCGGCATCGCGTAGCGCGACCAAGCGATGAAGTATCCGCCGATCAACCCGATGAAGTCCGCAATGATCGTCAGCAGCGGCAGCACCACGGCCATCGCGATCAGCCTCGGCGTCACCAGTTTCTGAATAGGATCGGTCCCAGCGCGCGCATTGCGTCGATCTGCTCGGTCACTTTCATGGAGCCGAGTTCGCTGGCGATGCCGCTGGCATTGCGTCCGGCTACGAGCAGCGCAACCAACACCGGCCCGAGTTCGCGGATCAGGGTGAACGCGACGATTTCGCCGATCTGATCCTGCGCTCCGTAGGTGGACAACGCGCGCGCCATTTGCAGTCCCATGATCAGGCCGCTGAAGAGGCCGATGAACATGACGATAGGCAGGGAGCCGATGCCGATCAGGTCCATCTGCATGAATGTGTCGTCGTTGTAGTGCGGGCTTTTGAAGATGTTGGCGAACGCGCGACCGCTCAGGATTACGAAGCTTTGAAATGCCGCGACGGGCGGCTTTAGGAGATCAAGCAAGCTTGCGTCTCCGCGGATTGACGTTGTGTGTGGTGTGGACCGGCGGCTCCGCGCTGCGGCTCCGCTTCGGAAAAGCCGAGACGACTCTCGGCTCTGCAGGCCTGGCGGCCCGCGCCACGTTGCTTGAAGCCTGGTTGGCTCTCGGCTCCACAGGGCGAGGATTCCGTCGGTTGCGCGATGCTAACATGTGATCGAAATGAAAGGCCTGACAGATATCCCCGGAATCCTGGTCGGCCATGCATCCGATTATGACGGATTGACGGGGTGCACTGTGGTGTTATGCGAGGCGGGGGCCGTCGCGGGCGGCGACATCCGCGGTTCGGCCACCGGCACCGAGGAATGGGATGTGCTCAGCCCGATGCACGTCACCGATCGCATTCACGGCGTCGCGTTTGCCGGCAGGAGCGCGTTTGGACTCGAAGCCGCCAGCGGCGTGCGCCGATTTCTGGAGCACAAAGGCATCGGCTATTTGTACGGCGGCGTGCATATTCCAATTGTGCCTGCCGCGATTCTGTTCGACCTCATGGTGGGCAAACCGAACGTTCGCCCGACGCGCGAAATGGGCGAGTCTGCGGCTGCCGCTGCTAACGATAAGGCGGTTGTCGAAGGCGCTGTGGGAGCAGGCACCGGTGCAACCGTTGGGAAATTCTACGGCATCAAGCAGGCGATGAAGTCGGGGATCGGATCGTTCACTGTGGAGATGACGGGCGCGTTCGCAGGAGTGAAGGTGTCGGCGATGGCGGCGGTGAATGCGTTTGGCGATGTGCGCGATCCAGCTACCGGGAAAATCGTCGCGGGTACCAGGCGCGCGGAGAAAAGCGCCGAGTTTGCCGATACCGCGAAGTTGATGTTAAGCGGGTCTCCCGGTTCGGGGTCGCGATCGAACACGACACTGGTGGTGGTCGCGACGAATGCTGCATTGACGAAAGTGGAAGCGACGAAGCTGGCGCAGCTTGCGTCGTTGGGGATGGCTCGGACGATTGATCCGGTGAATACGACTAATGATGGGGACCTGGTGGTCGCGCTGTCGCTGGGTGCGATGAAGGCGCCGGTTAACTCGCTGGGCGTCGCCGCGGCGGAAGCGGTCGCGCAATCGATTTTGCGAGCTGTGCGGCTAGCTCCAACGCTCGGCGGGGTGCCTGGGTTGAAGAAGTGAGTACATGCTTCGTGCAAGCACATTCGCTATCCTCACGTTGCTCTGGACGAGTCTTCATGCTGGAGGCTTGGAGAAAGTTTGGGAGTTGGACCTAAAGAAAGCGGTTCACGGAGTACAGGTTCAATCGTTCAAAGTTTACAAAGTATCATTCTCACCGGACGGCGAACAAATCGGAGTTCTCTTCTCGGATAGGGTTGTGCTTTTTCGGACGCACGATACGTCGACTGTTCTTGGCGATTTCGCCTCAGGCGTTATAGATCTGGACCACTTCGGATGGTCACCTGACGGCAAGATCTTCCATGCCCGTGGGCGTGTGGTCCATATTGGCGATCATAATACGTGCGATTTGCCGCGCAACGCGCTTCGGCCGACTTTCTTAACCAATGACAAGTTGATTGCGTTCTTCCTGAACCCTGCGAAGCTGATGCCCAATGGTCAAGTCGATTTGAGCCCGCCTAGCGGCGCCAAAATTAGATTCTTCGATGCTGAATGTCACGAGCAGGATAGCTGGGAGGTTCCGGCGACGTGGTTGATTGGAGATGCTACGCAAGACAGAGGGTTGCTTTCAGTGTGGGAAGTTAAGCCGCTCGCGGGGCTCATCGTGGATCCCCTGAACCGCAAAGTTCTGCGGACAGAATCTGGGTACGACCGCATCGCTGGACAATTCGCGGATGGCGGCAGAGTCATTTGCGCGCACGCCTGTTGGGAAGTGGACGATGGCAACAAGATCAGCGAGCCGCCGGCCCAAGCCAAGGTCGTCTCGGTCGCTGCGAAGTCTACGCGCCTGGTATTAGAAAAGGGAGGTCGACTTGCGGTCTGGGATTTCAGAACTGGGAAGGAAGTGGTCTCTTGGAAGCGCCAATCAATCACTTATAGTTTCGGCATCGATTCCGACGGTCCGTATTGGGACCGACGATCAATTCCCTGCGCAATATCTCCCGACGGAGAGTACATTGCGGAGGGCGCAGACGGGAAAGTCTGGCTGTACAGAGTCCTTCCGTGACTAGTGGCCTATCCGCGTGATATCTTTACCGCACAAAACGTGTCGACATGAGTGTCGACACGGCACGCAGGAGTGCGTGCGCCACATCGGATCGGGCTTCTGCTAAAGGTAGATCGAGGACAACCCACTAGTCGCGGTTGAGGATTAGGTATCGCTTCGAACATCAACTACTCTAAGAGAACGAAAGAAGAAGGCCGACAATGTATATCGAACTCACCCCAGAGAGCGAACGTATCGTCCGTGAAGAAATCGATAGTGGCCATTTTCGCTCCCTCGACGAGATCATCGCGCTCGGCCTGCAGGTGTGGTACGAAAAAAATCCGCAAGAGCCAGGCGGGCCGGCTTCAGATAAGAAGTAGGGAGTTTTCGCCCTAATACGCGGTCTGGCGGATGATCCACCCTTAACCCGTCGCCCGGGCGCCTGGGTCGATCTCGGATAACAAGGATTTCGCGTCCATTCGCGGCCAATTTAGTATCCTCAACCAATGAAAGCGCTTCTAGCCGTCCTCTTTCTCTCCACCGCCTTCGCCCAAAACTACGTGGAAAACGTCTCGACCTTTTCCATCGTTGCCTACGATTCCGCCGCCGGCGAGTGGGGAGTCACCGTCGCGTCGCGATATTTCTCCGTCGGCTCGGTCGTGCCTTGGGCCGAGGCGGGCGTCGGCGCTGTCGCGACGCAGGCGAACGTCAACGTCGGCTACGGGCCTCGCGCGATCGAACTGCTGAAGACCGGGCTCACTGCCAAGCAGGTTCTCGATAAGCTGCTCGCCGAGGATACGTTCGAGGGCAAGGACGGCCGCCAGGTCGCCATCATCGATTCGAAAGGCAACATCGCGACCTTCACCGGCCCCAACGCGCCCAACTGGGCGGGCGATCGCCAGGGGCGCAACTGGTCGGCGCAGGGCAATATTCTCACGGGGCCGCAGGTTCCCGAGTCGATGGGCAAGGCGTTCGAGGCGACGCAGGGCGAGCTTGCCGAGAAGTTGTGGGCCGCGCTCAAAGCCGGTGACGATGCGGGCGGCGATTCGCGAGGCCGGCAGTCGGCGTCCATGCTGATCGTCAAGAAGGGCGGCGGACGCAACATCAATAACGATCGCTATCTTTACCTGAATGTCGACGATGCGCCGAATCCGTTTCCCGAGCTGCGGCGGCTGCTGGATATGAACCTGGGGCTGCTGTATCAGGAGAAGCTCGGCAAGATGCTGACGGCGAATGATATGAAAGGCGCGGCGGACGCGGCGCAGAAGATCGTGCGCTATTCGCCGCAGAATATGCAGGCGCGGTTGACGCTCGGGTTGTCTGAATTATTCGAGTGGCAATAAGGCGGGTGCGCTGGATGAATTGAATCGCGTCAAGGCCGCTGACTCGGCGAACTTCAAGCGGCGATTTGAGCAGGCTACGCAGCGCCCGGCGTTTCATGCGATCACGGAGGACAGGGAGTTCTTGAAGAGCTTGTTCCCGGAGAACTAGAAATTAGCCGCGAATGGACACGAATCAACGCGAATAAAACAGAAAGCATATTTGCGTTCATTCGCGTTTATTTGCGGCTAGACTTCTTACTCCGACCGTAGCGCGACCACTGGATCCACCCGCGCCGCTCTTTGCGCTGGGATCCAGCACGCTACCAGCGCTACCGCTGTCAGCACCGCGAATGAGCCCGCGAACGTCACTGGATCGCTCGCCTCAATCCCGAACATGAATCGCGAGAGCATTCTTGCCAGCGCATACGCGCCGCCGACGCCGACCACCATTCCGCCCATCACGATCCCCATTCCTTGCCGGATCACCAGCCCCAGCACGTTGCTGCCGCGCGCGCCCAGCGCCATCCGGATTCCGATTTCCTTCGAGCGCTGCGACACCGAGTACGCCATCACTCCGTAAATCCCGACAGCGGCCAGCAGCAATGCGAGCGATCCGAAGAATCCCACCACCTGCGTCAGGATGCGCGAGCCCGCCTGCGTCTCATCCATCTTGGTCTCGATGGTCACGATGCGCGACACGGATTGGTTGGGATCCACCGCGCGCACAATCGCTCGCATCGATTGCGCCACGGCCATTGCGTCGCCCGGCGTACGCGCGATCAGGCTCACCGTGTTGGTCGGCGATTGCGCGAACGCGAGATACGCCTGATTCTCCGGAGGCGCGCCTAGATCGTAATACTTGATCTCCTTCACCACGCCGACGACCGTGTACGACGTTGCGCGCGCTCCCATGCGAATGTGCTTTTCGAGCGGACTCTCCCCGGGAAATATCGCTTGGCCAGGGTTTCGTTGATCACCACCGAGGGCGTCGCGTCGGCGCCGTCCTGCCGCGAAATCGTGCGTCCCGCGATCAGTCCGATGCCCAGTGTTTCGAGATATCCGGGCGTCACGAAATTGCGCCGGACCAGTGGACGCTGCGCGGGCGGAAGTTCGGGCTTGCCTTCGATCGTCAGCGTCGTCGTGTTTCCGTTCTCGCTGAACGGTGTGTACATCGCGACCGCCGTGCGGTCCACACCGCCTAGCGCGGCAGTCTTTTCGAGTAGCGAATCGGAAAACTGGACGATGCTTGCTGGCGACTTGTACTTCGTGCCCAATTGCATCTCCGCGACGATCACGTGCCGCGCATCAAATCCCGGTTCGATATTCTTCAGGCGCGCAAAGCTGTTCACCAACAGCGCTCCGCACACCACGACGATCACCGCCAGCGCCATTTCGCCGGCCACGAGAAGTTTTCGAAAGCGCGAGCTTCCTTTGCCGTCGGTGCCGCGGCCGGAATCCTTGAGGATGGTATTCAGGTCGAGGCGCGTTCCTTCGAACGCCGGCGCTAGCCCGAAGATTAGCCCTGTGAATAGCGCGATGCCCAGCGTGAACGCGAGCGTTTGCCAATCGACATCGGCGCGTCCGAAGTTCGGAAGGTAGGCCTGGCTGCGAGCCGGAATCGCGCGCAGTAAAAACGCGACGCCCCATTTGGCGAATGCGATTCCGCCGGCGGCGCCCGCCACGAATAGCAGAAGCGTCTCGCTTAACAGTTGGCGCACCAGGCGAGCCCGGCCCGCGCCCATCGCCATGCGAACGGCCATCTCTTTGCGGCGTCCGGTCGCGCGCGCCATGATCAGATTCGCCACGTTGGCGCAAGCCATCAGCAATACGAAGAACACCATCGCGAAACAAATCTGCAAGGCCGAATTGCCCGATTGCTGTTCGATCTCATCCGCCAGCGTCTTGACCTTGACCCCGCGGCCCGCGTTGGTCCCTGCGTATTCCTTTTCGAGGGACGCCTGCAACCCGGTCATCGAACTGATTGCGCTCGCTACGCTGACGCCCGGTTTCAATCGGCCCACGGGACGCAGGAAGCGCGTATCGCGGGCGATCCTCTGCGCCGGGGTTAACGTCAGCGGCGTGAAGATTTGCGCGAGCCCCATCGGAATGTACTGGAAACGCTCCGGCATCACGCCGACGATCGTGGTGGGGATTTCGTCCAGCATCACGGTGCGGCCCAGGACGTTGGAATCGGACGAAAAATGGTCGCGCCATAACGCGTGGCTGAGGATCGCGACGTGGTCCTGACCCGCCGCGGTTTCCGCTTCGGTGAAATCGCGACCTAGTGCGGGGTTCGCACCCAGAGTTCGGAAGAAATTGGCCGATACCTGATAGCCCGCGATCTGCTGCGGCTCGCCGTCGCCGGTTAGGTTATAGCTGTTGAACGCCGCCGCGCCGAGCTCGTCGAACACCTGCGATTTCGCGCGCCAATCGAGCCAGTCCGCCGGCGCGACGGAGGATTGCGATCCCGTCTTCTTATCGGTTTCGAAGAGGACGACCAGCCGCTCCTGATTCGGAAACGAGACCGGGTGGATCAGCCAGGAGTTCACGAAGCTGAAGATCGCGGTGGTGGCGCCGATGCCGAGGGCGAGGGTCAGAATCGCGATGAGTGTGAATCCAGGACTCTTGACGAATTGCCGGAACGCGTTTTTCAAGCCCATGGCTTTGATAGACGAGAACAGGTCGGAAAAGGTTCAATTGGAACGTTCTTGCGGGGCAGGCGGTTGCGTCTGCAAGCTTGCTGCTAATCCGTCGAAATCCAGCCGTCGACGATCTTGATAATCCGGTGCCCATACGACGCATTCGATTCCGAATGCGTCACCTGAATGATCGTCGTGCCGGATTCGTTCAACTTCTTGAAGACTTCCATGATTTCCTTGGCTTGGCTCGAATGCAGGTTGCCGGTCGGCTCGTCCGCCAGAATCACTTTCGGGTTCGCGATGATCGCGCGCGCGATCGCCACCAGTTGCTGCTGGCCGCCCGAGAGTTGATTCGGAAACAGATCCTTCTTGCCGACCATCTGGAACCGGTCGAGCACATCGCACACGATCCCATCGCGCTCGGCCTTCTTCACGTTGCGATACGACAGCGGAATGTCGAGATTTTCGTACACCGTCAGCGAATCCAGCAAGTGGTAGCTCTGGAACACGAAGCCGAAATACTTCTTGTAGATTTCGTCGCGATCCTTCTTCTTCAGCTTGTGAATCGGGTGGTCCAGGAAGTTGTATTCGCCGGTCCAGGCGCTGTCATGCATGCCGATCAGGTGCAGCAGCGTCGACTTGCCCGCGCCCGAGGGCCCCATGATGGAGACGAACTCGCCATCCTTGATGTCGATGTTCACGCGCCGCAGCACGAAGGTCTTGGTCGGGCCGTGCTCGAAGTACTTTTCGACGTTGCGAAGTTGAATCATACAATTGAAAGCTAAGGATAGCGCGTCTCCCGAACGTACGAGTCTGTGTGAAAACAGGGACAGGCTACCCTGTCCCCTAGTGACCCGAAGCCACGAATAAGCAAGATATCGTCGTGGACAGGGCGGCCTGTCCCTGTTTTCACACAGACTCGTAAGGCTAAGACGTTCCCACCCGCCGTAGGATAGCGTCCTGCTACAATTTCGCCATGCGATTCGTTACGCTGTTGCTTGCAATTTCCGCCGCTTCGGCCTTCGCTCAACCCAAAGTTCCCGATTCGATTCCGCGCGTCGACGGTAAGATCACCACTCAATACGCGATGCGCTACATCGATGTCGCGATTGGTAACGGGAAGTTGGCCGAGCCCGGCAAGGTTTACTTCGTCCATTACACGGGGTGGCTGTACGACGGGACCCAATTCGATTCCTCGCGCGATAAGCCCGAGCCGCTGAATTTCGAACAGGGCAAGCGCAAGGTGATCGCCGGATGGGATTCGGGATTCGAAGGGATGCGCGTCGGCGGCAAGCGACGATTGCTGATTCCGTATCAGCTCGCGTATGGCGAAAAGGGTCGCGGCAAGATTCCGCCGAAGGCCGACCTGATTTTCGACGTCGAATTGATGGACGTGAAGGAACCAACTCCCGATCCGGCCGCTAAGCAGTAATGCAGGGCGATATCGAATTTCATCCCCCTATCGAATTTCACAGGCGGGGCCTGGCGACGTTTTATTTCGTCTTTGCGATTCTCTTTATCGTCGTCGGGGTCTTGTTCCTGATGGCCGGGCTTGGCGAGGCGACCGGCAAGGGCGAGCACAAGTGGTTGAGCGTCGCGCAATGGTGTTTCGGCGGGTTTCTCTGGCTGCTGGCAGCGCCGAAGATGTGGACGATCGCGCGCGCGTATCGCAAAAATTTCGTGCGCTTCACTGCGACCGATGTCACGTTCGATACGGTGACGGGCCACCACTATCAGATCCCCTATGCCGCGATTAAATCTGTCCATTGGGACCAGTCTTTGCGCAAGCGGCTGTTGACTATCGATACGGAGGAGACGAAATACCACTTCGATCAACGATCGTCGCCGAGTATTGGTAAGGTCGCGAAGTTGTTGCAGGAGCGTGCCAACCCGGCGCAGAGAGGTTAAGTCGCGTGAAGAAACGGCTGACGCGCACGAAGTGGCACTACGCTGCGAATGGAAAGCCGGAGACAATGGCTTTTGCGATCAGATGAACATAATCAAAATCGTACCTGCGACCAAGTTTCGGGTTCCAATATCGTCCGTGGGCGAGCCAATGTCGAAACTTGAACGCTCCCCGAAGATCGCTGATCAGCGCTGGAGGTGCGTCTGAATGCCGTTTCCATCCTTCAAGAATGTCCTCATCCAAGCGGACGGTATTTTGACGCGCCCTTTCGACTTCGCGGAAATAGACGGACAAAACATCCTTTAGTCTCTTCCGGCATCTTACGTCGAAATCCACTCTGAAGCTGGCTTCAAGACTGGTAAGCACAAAGAGCGCAGATCTGACATCCGATTCATTAAGACGCTCCGCCAATTCTCGACTCACCTCGTCTGGCCGCATACCTGCAAACCGCACAGCAAAATCCGGAGCGGAGGGACGGAAGTAGAGTCTCAACGACGCCAAGATGTCTCGATGGTACGCATCGAGCTCATCTATGTCCAAGATGGGGGTAAGCGTGAACCGCCTAGGCATTTGCGACTTCGATCAAGAGTCGAAAAAAAGACTCCTTATCGAGATCCTCAAATGTTTTTTGAGCCGTATTTGTTAGAATCTTCCAAGTCCATGAAATAGGAGGGCCCTGTGGAGGAATAGTCGATCCACCGCCCTGCGCGTTTACGACGACGCGGAGGAGGTCCCCTGCGCTCTTCGCTCTAGCATCTACGAGAAGAATCTGCGCCTGACCAGATGAGCCTCGTACTTCTACTCGCCCTCTGCATCCCCAGAGCATCGTCCCGATTGGCACAATGGACACGTGTTGCCGTCCGATTTTGATATCCATTACCTTGGCCTGATATTTGCCGATGTCAGGTTCCGTCATCTCGATCTCGTGGAACTGGTAACTTATCGAACTCGGAACATAATCCTGTAGGAAGCGAACGACCTGATCGTGAAGGGAATCAAGCGCTTTGAGCCACTCGTCGAGGACCTCATGCCAGACGAAGTCGTCGGGGGCTTGCTGGCTAGCTACGAATGTGGCGAAATCATCCGTCGTCATTATGCCTCCCTGCCTTATGTTACATCGACCGGGGTTCACAATTTGCGCGCGAACTCTATTTCCCGCGCGATCAATCTCTTACCACTTCACCTCACCACGAAATTTCATAGACGTCGGTTATCGTGAAGCCGTAAGAGATTGGGTCCCTCATCGGTTCCAGTCCACCAAAAGCCCGAAAGAGTTCTCGAGACCCCCTCGGGCCAGTGTAAATCGATGAGTTAGAGGCGCCTCTTAAAATGCTTGTTCTAATTCGCGTTTATTTGCGTTCATTCGCGGCCAGCTCTTAGAAGTTGAGCCGCATTACGAACTCCACCATTCGTCCGCCAGTGTCGTTGGTGTTCGACAGATCCCGGAATGCGCCGGTAGTCTGTCCGAATGAGGTCGAATTCGCGGTCAGTGTCGTTGTGATTCCGCTTCCCGGCACGAACAGCAGGAAGTTCGTCAGATTGAAGACGTTCAGCGCCTGCGCGCGAAGTTCGAAGTTCACCTTCTCCGTGATGTACGTCTTCTTCACCAGGCTGACGTCCCACTTCTGCTGCATGGGTCCGTAGAGAAATACGCGATCGCCCAACTGGCCGGCCACCGGCGGTCCGATGTAGGGCTGCGTCGGATCGACGGTCTTTCCTGGCGCCAGATCGAACGCCGCCTGGGAATTGTCGATCAGCGATTGCGGCAGGAAGAAGATGGTGCCATTGCCCTGCGCGTTGGTGGTCTTGCGGATCGACATCATGTCCTGAAGCTGGCTGGCCGTGATGTTGTGCAGGACCACACCGGAATCGGAGCCGTCGAACGTCGAGCGGCCGCTGATCAGGCGAATCGGCGATCCCGATTGAATGCGCGCCACCGAGGCCAGTTCCCAACCTTGCAGCGATTTCTTCACGAACGCATTCTGGAAACCCGACAGGAAGTGCTGGTTCGGACCGATCGGCAGCTCATAAATCCAGTTCATCTTCAGCGCCTGCCGGATGTCGTACGGCGACGGACCGTTGTCCAGACCGTAGTTGCGCAGCGTGGTGAACGTGCCGCCGACGCCGTTCGAGAATTCGTTCCCAGTGGAATGGCTCCACACGTAGCTGCCCTGGAACAGAAGTCCCTTGGACATGCGGCGTCGGATCTCCACCTGAAGTCCGTTGTAATGCGTCGAGCCGGCGTTTACCACTACCGTCGAGCTACCGCCTTGCAGCGGATTCACCTGGAAGAAGTTCGCCGGCTTGCCGATGGCGGCCAGCCGGGCCATGCGCGTCGCATTGATGGCGATCGCACTCGCCAGGGCGCCGGCTTGACCTTGCGCGATCTGGGTCGCAGTGGTGGTGTCGTTGTTGGCGCCGATCGCGGCCGAAATGATCGGGAGGGCCTGTTGACCGGCCAGCCCGGCATACACGTTGCTGGCGGAGCTGGATTGTCTGGCGAGAGCGAGGTTCGCCTGCGCGATCTTGAATTCGTTCAGGAATCCATTCTCGAAAATGTTCACTTCGTTCAGGTTGACGTTACGCCACAAATCGGTTCCGTGATTCCCCACGTAGCGGACTTCGAGAACCGTGTCTTTCGTCAGCTCGCGCTGCCAGCCGAAGTTCCAGCTTTGTACGTATCCCGTCCGCAGATCGGGGCTGTAATCCGCGAGGCTGTTGCCCGCGGCGACGGCCAATGGGAAGGTCGGATCCGTGGGAGCCACGCGCGCCGGCAGAGGATTGCGGAACAGCACCGAACCGGGCGCGCCGAAAATCGAGGCGAAGTTCGCGGGATCTACGCTCGTCGTAACCGTGCGGCCCTGGTTGGTGCCCCACACCGAGAACGTCGACCCGTCTTCACGAACGCTGTTGATGGAGTAGCCCGCGCGCAGCACCGTCGAGCCTTCCCGGCCCAGCAGCATCGCGAGTGGTTTGAAGCTGGTCTTCGGAACAACCCACGCGATGCCGGCGCTGGGTGCATACAACGGCTTCATGCTGTAGCCGGTCTCGCCGGGCGCTGTCAGGTTGTATTGCGGAACCGAACCGGTGAGAGTGCCGGGCGAGAATAAATTTCCGACTCCGGAGATCCCATACAGCCCCGCAAACTCCGGCCGCGTGTAGACGCCGTTGAGATTGATCGGCGCGAATTGCATATCGACGCGCATTCCGTAGTTGAAGGTCAGACCGTTGCGAACGCGCCACGCATCCTGAACAAAGATCCCAGTCTCACGCTGGCGATTCTTCACGATCGGCTGAAACGCGCCGTACTTCTTGGTCGCGTCGTCCAGCACCACGCTGCGCGCGATGGAGGACACGCGCCCGGTGAGCAGCGCATACAGCGCGCCCGCGTCGGACTGGTTGGTCGCGTTGCTGCCGGGAAGATTGGTCGCGCTGAACACGTTAGCCGCTGGATCCCCCGCGGCGATCGAGAAAGCAACGGTTGGGATAAACTGCGTTCCATTGGCCGAAGTGGTCCAAGTATTGACTTGCGTGAAAGAGAAGCCGGTATTGATCAGGTGGGATCCCCGGATGTAGGTGAGATTGTCGTTGAGTTGCTTCACCGGCGTGTTCCGCCGGGTCTGTCCAGTCGTGCGATATGGACAAGTGACGTAACCGCTGGCGCACGACGTACCGAATATTGGCGCGTAGCCGCCGAACTGCGCGAAGTCGGGCTGGCCGATGCCGTTATTGAAGATCACCGTCCCGCCCGTCAGGCCGCCGCGGATCTCGTTGGTCAACCGGGGCGTCAGCGTGGAACGCAGGGCCAGTACACCCGAGAACGAGATCCCGCCTTGATTGCCGGGGACGGTTCCGTTGATCACGTTGCCGGTTCCCGGGAAGATCGGACTCGCCGTCCCGATGTTCACTCCGTCCGGCGACCGCAGGTTGGTCTGATAGTTGTAAATGAACTCCAGGTGCTGCTTCTGGGTCAGGTTGTAATCCAAACGCACCGTCGGGAAGCGGCGATAGTTTCCGCCCGTGCTCTGGAAGTCGAGATTATTGCGGTTGTAGTCCGTGTTGGTCGCGATGCGCGAAACCAAACCCGGCTGGCCCGCGACCAGCGACTGGATCTGGCCCAGAGTCTTCGAAATGATCGGATCAGTGGTCGACGTCAAACCGTTGGCGGCGGCGATCGCCAAAAGATTCTTGGTGACCACGTTGCCGCTGGAATCCTTGTAGGTGAAAATGCCCGACGCAGCCGAGGGCGTCAGCACGGTTCCGGTAGGTTCACTGTAAGTCTGCGGAAGCTGGAGCGCTTCCATGTGAACGAAGAAAAACGCCTTGTTCTTCTTGATGGGCCCGCCGATCAGGCCGCCGAACTGATTGAACACCACGTGATCGCGAGGCAGCCGCTGGATGGTGTTGAAGTAGTAATTCGAATCGAACATCTGGTTGCGGGTCTGTTCAAACAACCCGCCATGCCATTCGTTGGAGCCGCTCTTCGTCACCAGCTTCATCTGAACCGCGCCCTCGCCGTTGCTGTCCGCACCGGCCGCCGCGCCCACCACCGTCATTTCCTCGATGGCGTCGGCTCGCGGGAAGATTCCGAGGAAGAATCCATCGCTCGACCGATTGCTGTTGTCCTGAATGTTGATTCCATCGAGCGTCGTGTTGAGCGCGCTCTGCGGCAAGCCGTACACTGAAGTGCTGCGCGGAACGCCCGGCGTCACACTGCCCGGCTGCGTCACGATCAGCTCCGTGATGTTGCGGCTGGTGAACGGCAACTCGTGAAGCTGGCGGCCAACCATCGTCGATTGAACCGTCGCGGTCGCGGTTTGCAGAATTTCGGCGCCGCCGGTGACTTCCACCGTTTCCGTCAGCGAGCCCACCTGGAGCGTCGCATTCGCGGTGGTCGGCGCGCCGGCATCGATCTTGATGTTCTCGATCGCCTCGGTCTTGAATCCTTGCAGGCTGACCATGACGCGATACACGCCGGTCTCCATGCTGGGGACGGCCCAAAATCCGCGCTCGTCGCTCTTGAGGTCGAACGTCTGTCCGGTGGCGGTGTTGATTACTTTGACCTGCGCGCCAACTACGGCATGCGCCTTGAGGATCGGTAACGGTGCCCTCCAGCCTGCTGGTGGTTTGGGAAAATGCCGTCGCTGCGAGAACGATCAGCAAGAAACAAGTCGCAAGAAATCTCATTTAGCTCACCCCTTCAGACTGCTTTCGATCTCTGACGCTGACGCGGCGAAAAAGTTTGGACGATCATACAACAATTTGCCGCGAAGCGCTAGTCCTCGGGGTAACGTTGTTTTCGTACTAACTTTGTATCGACTGAGATGTTCGGATGTGAACGCCGTTCGTTATCGATCGTTACGTGCGCTAGCGTGTCTCCGAAACTCGCGGAATAAATAGGGGACAGACTGCTCTGTCCCCGCAGGTACGTTCCTCTTCCCTGGCCAACGCGGCCGTGGACAGAGTGTCTGTCCCCTATTTTATTCCGCGAGTTTCGGAGACACGCTAGCGATAGCCGTTCGATTTTAGAAATGCGACGAGCTCCGCCGGATGATCCGTCTGAATTCCGGTCGCTCCGCGTTTCACTGCATCGAGCCATGCTGCCGGATTGTCGGCTTCGCCGAGACGATCGACATACACGTCGGCCTTCGCTTCGCGCGCCAGTGCGATCACGGGATCCAGAAAATCGCTCTTGTCGAATGCCACCACCTTGAGGGGGATCTCATTCAACATGGTGCGCAAGCGCTCGACGTTGCCGGCTTCGGGCATGATCTTCAATTTCGGCCGCAGCGCTGCAACTCCCTTCAGATAGCCCACGCCGCCGTAGATCACGACTCGGTCCGACATGTCGTATTTCTCAAGCATGGTGACGACATCGTTGGCGCTGATCTTCTTACTGTCGACGTATACGCCGATCTTGCCGTGCGCGAATTGGAGGGCTTCTTCGAACGTGGGAAGCGGCTGGCCGTGGACATCCAGCTTTCGAATCTGCTCGAGCGTCATCTTATCGACGTCGCCTTTACCGTTGGTCATGCGGTCGACTGTGGCGTCGTGCATGAGGACGAATTTTCCGTCGGCGGTGGTGCGGACGTCCAGCTCGAAGAAATCGGCGCCGGCATCGACGGCGCCTTGGAAGGCTGCGATGGTGTTTTCCGGATGATGAAGATGCTCGCCACGGTGGGAGATCACGACGATGTGTTTCGGCTGCGCCCACGCAGACAAGGCCGTCAACAAGACGATGAGCGTTGTCCGGAAATTCATACTGAACAGGATACTAACGCCGCGTCACAACACGATTTCAAAACGTGGGACACTGAACGGCTATGAGCACGAAATTGCTTCGGATTTATCCTTCGCGGGGTTGGTTTTACGCCGCTCGCAGCGGTCGCCTTCGCGCAGAAGCCCGCCGTCTACTTCCCGGCGAAAGATAAGTGGCAGCGCAAAGCTCCCGCCGACGTCGGCATGGATGCGGAGAAACTCAAGCTCGCTATCGCATTCGCGCAGGCCAACGGCAGCGATTGGGATTTCGATAAAGACCAGGTCCGGACGTTCGGCGCGGTGCTCGGGCCGCTGCCTGCGAAACGATCGCCGACCAACGGCATCATCCTGCGCCACGGCTACATCGTGGCGGAATTCGGCGACACCAAGTCGAACGATCCGGTCTACAGCGTCGCCAAGAGCTTTCTGTCGACCGTCGGCAGCATCGCCGTCGAGCGCAAGCTGATCAAGGACGTCAACGATCCGGTTGCAAACTACATTCACGACGGCGGCTACGATTCGCCGCACAATTCCAAGATCACCTGGAAGAATCATTTTCAGCAGGAAAGCGAATGGGAAGGCACGCTGTGGGGCAAGAACGCCGATTTCGTGGGCGTCGAACAGTTCGGCAACGGCAAGCGCCCGCCGCGCGAAATTCACGATCCCGGCACGTTTTACGAGTACAACGATGTGCGCATCAATCGGCTGTCGCTTTCGCTGGCGCGCGTGTTCGGCAAGGGACTGCCGGAGGTTTTGAAAACCGAAATCATGGATCCGATCGGCGCGTCGCAGGATTGGAAGTGGCAGGGTTACGCGAACTCGAAGGTCGAGATCAACGGCAAACAGGTTGAATCGGTCAGCGGCGGCACGCGCTGGGGCGGCGGATTGTGGATCAACTCGGAAGACCTCGCGCGCTTCGGTCTGCTGATTCTGAATCACGGCAAGTGGGAAGGGAAACAGCTCGTGTCCGAACAGTGGTTGAAGGATGCGGTGACGCCCAGCGCGCATGGCGGGGATTACGGCTATCTGTGGTGGCTGAACACGAAGAAGCGGCAGTGGCCCAGCGCACCGGCATCGAGTTTCGCGGCGCTTGGCAACGGGTCAAATACGATCTGGATCGATCCCGATCACGACATCGTGTTCGTGTGGCACTGGCATCAGAATCGCGCGATGGACGGGATGATTCAGCGCATCGTCGCGGCGGTGAATTGATGTGGCGCACGCCGGCGCATTTATGCGCCTTCCATGCGCCGCGTGCCGTGTCGAGACTCTTCTCGACACCTTTGCCCGCGCTTGGAAAAGCTTGTGTCGACATGAGTGTCGACACGGCACGCAAGAGTGCGTGCGCCACATCTACCCGCACAACAAATAAATACTCACTTCGACGCGTGACAGCGCCGGGCTCGAATTTCCCGCGACATTTCCGCGTGACAGCTTGATGTCGTTGACGCTCAGCCCGGTTTCGGTCTCGAAGGCTTCCATCAGCTTCTGCAAATCGTTCTCAAGTTTGCGTTTCGCCTTGACCAATCCGGCCCGCACGTCCGATTCGGAGCTTACATCTGCCATGGCTCAATGGTAGTCGATCGCGAACGCAGCGCCCGGAGAGGATAGAATCTCCCTATGCGTTCTCTGTTGATCGCGGCCTTTGTATTGAGTCCGCTCGCGCTTTTTTCACAGGATTCTCGTCCCGATCCCGCGCAGGTCGAGCGCGGCCGGTCGGTCTTCAAATCCAATTGCGGCTTCTGCCACGGCGAAGACGCCACCGGGAATCGCGCGCCCGATCTGGTTCGCGCGGACTCCGTGAGCCATGATTTGAATGGCGATGTGCTCGCTCCCCTGATCCGCAGCGGCCGCCCGAGCGAAGGCATGCCGGCGTTCGCTACGTTGACCGCGCCGCAGATTGCCGACATCGTCGTCTTTCTGCATTTCCAAGTGGGACTCGCGCTGGCGAGCAACCACGTGCCTGCCGATTATCCGCTCGCGAAACTGCTTACGGGCAATGCCGCCGCGGGCAAGGCGTTCTTCAACGGAGCCGGCGGATGCGCGAAGTGCCACTCGATCACGGGCGATCTGGCGGGCGTCGCGAGTAAATACAGCCCACTCGAATTGCAGCAGCGCATGCTGTATCCGCCTAAGCCGCCCAAATCAACCGTGACTGTAAAGCTCAAGAGCGGCGAGGTGATCGAAGGCACGCTGGTGCATACCGACGAATTCGAGATCGCAATCACTGACAAGGACGGCTGGCACCGGTCGTGGTCGCGCGACAAGGTGACCGTCGAAATCCACGATCCAATTGCGGCGCATAAGGCGCTGATGCCGAAGTACACGGACGCGGACGTCCACAATCTCTTCGCATTCCTGTCCGCTCAGAAATAGTTCAGTCAAAAATAGGGACATCATGAATCGATTTTTCGCCGGATTTTTATTTGCCACACTCAGTTGCTTTGCCGACGACGGCCTCGCCCCGGGCGCGATCGCGAAGCCGCCCGCCGGCTCATGGCCCACTTATAACGGCGATTATTCGGGCCGCCGCTACAGCCCGCTGGCGCAGATCAATCAGACCAACGTGAAGACGCTGACGCTGGCGTGGGTCGCGCAAATGCGCTCGGTCGCGATCAAGTCGACGCCGCTCGAGGTCAACGGGGTCCTGTATTTCACGACGCCCGACAACGTCTGGGCGATCGACGCACGCACGGGCCGGCAGATCTGGCACTATTTGCGCGAAGCTAAAGGCGACCAGATCGGGCATCGCGGCGTCGCGATGTACAAGGATTGGCTGTTCTTCGAGACCGCCGATTGCCATCTGATCGCGCTGAGCGCGAAAGATGGCAAGGTTCGCTGGGACGTCGAATTCGCCGATCCCGAAGATCGGATATTTTTCGACGATGGCGCCGCTGGTGATCAAGGACCACGTGCTGATCGGCGTGTCGGGCGACGTTACCGACGTGCCTGGATTCCTGGAATCGCGCGATCCGGAGACCGGCAAGCTGCAGTGGCACTGGAATACCGAGCCCAAGCCCGGCGAGCCCGGATCGGAAACCTGGCCGCAAGGCACCGACGCGATTGCGCACGGCGGCGGCATGACGTGGATCACGGGCACCTACGACCCCGACTTGAATCTGACCTACTGGGGCACGGGCAATCCGAATCCGGTGCTGAACGGCGACGGTCGTAAGGGCGACAACCTATATACCTGCTCGATTGTCGCGCTGGATCCGGATACTGGGAAACTCAAGTGGCACTTTCAGCCGTCGCCGCATGACACGCACGATTGGGACGCGGTGCAGACACCGATTCTGTTCGACGACAACTATCGCGGCGTGCAACGCAAGCTGCTGGCGCAGGGCAGCCGCAACGGATATTTCTTCGTGCTCGATCGCACGACGGGCGAGCATGTCCTGACCAAGCCGTTCATCGAGACGAACTGGTCGTCGGGAATCGATTCGCACGGCCAGCCGCGTCCGAAAAAAGAGAAGGAGCCGAAGCCGGATGGCACGCTGGTGTCGCCAGGCTCCGATGGCGCGACGAACTGGATGGCGCCGAGTTACGATCCCGACTACGGAATGTTTTACCTGAGCGCGCGGCGTCTGTGGAGCGTGTTCTATATGACGGCGGAGGGCAAGGCCGAAGGCTGGGCGGGCCGCGATCGCAACCTGTGGGCGGAGTCCGTGCTCGAAGGCATCGACACGAAAACGGGCGACGTGAAGTGGCGGCATGAACTCGGCGAGGGCGAGGATACGGCGGGGATTCTGACGACGGCCGGCAAGCTTCTGTTCACGGCGGATAATTCGGAGAACCTGATCATTCTGGATCCGGCGACGGGGAAGACGCTGTGGCATACGCGGGTCGGCGGACGGATGGTCGCGTCTCCGATGACGTATGATGCTGGATGGTCGGCAGTACATTTTGACCGCGGTGCAGGGCGTGATTTTCGCCTGGTCGCTGCCGCAGTAGGACGATGTGGCGCACGCTTGAGCGTGCAGCGGCGAACTTCAGTTCGCCGTCCGAAAGCACCATCGGCTGAAGCCGACGGCTGCACGCTGAAGCGTGCGCCACGTCAACTCGAAAGCTTCACCCGCCGATCGAGAATCGCGTACAATGCGATCGTCGCCAAGATCAGCATCGGACCTTCGATCGGCGATAGCGTGTGGTATTTATTCGGCCCGTTGGCAACCACCTGAAACCAAAAGGTCGGCATCCGGACGCGGCTCAGCGCGAACCAATGATTTGGGTTCGTTTCGTCGGCGTACAGCACCATCTTTCCGCTCGACCAGAGCGCGATTCCGGCCGCGACGATCCCCAAAATCATGAGAACTCCCGGCCGCCGCAGAAGCTTTCTCCAATACAACTGGCTCTCGCCGCGAGAATCGCCGCGCAGGAAAACCATCGCCAGCAGTACGCCCGCCGCGCCGCCCAGTAGGTCCATGTAGATGTCGTTGAAATCGTACGGGACCTTTTTCGGACCCATCAGATCCCAATATTGAAAACATTCGTCGAGCCCGCCGAATAGCGCTATCCACGACAGCGCCTCCACCGGCGACAACGTCAGCGCGAGCAGCGCCATCCCCTCGGGAACATATTGCGGATAATGCACCAGTTCGACATTGTTCGCGGTACCGAAACGCCAGGTGCACCAGATCAGACCGATGGTCAGAATCCAGAATGCGGCCAGCGTTCGCCGCTCCTGCTGTCCGGACAAGCGACGGTATAAAATCCAGGTGAGTAGCGCGCCGAAGAACAGAATCACACCGGCGGAGATCTTATAAAGAGCCGCTTGGCCGGTCAGGCCCCAGTGCTGACGCGTGATGATGTTCGCGATTTCGTTTACGATGTATTGGACGTTCTCGTGAGGAAATGTAACCGCGGCGGCATAGGCGAGAACGCCGAACCAGGCTCTGCCGGGGTGGCGGTGCAACGCAAGAAGGAATTCGCGCACGAAAAACGAATTATGACACACAGATTGAACATCGCAGCCGGAGTTCTGTTTCTGCTCTCGCAACTCGCGTTCGCGGCTCCGCCGATTCGCGTCATGCTGCTGGATGGGGAGAGCGCGGGAACCTATCACGATTGGAAACACACGACGCCGGTTCTGAAAAAGGAACTCGAAGATACCGGGCTGTTTCAAGTGGACGTCGTGACCGCGCCCGCATCGGGCGGCGATTTCAGGAATTTCAAACCTGATTTCGAACTGTATAAGACCATCGTCCTGAATTACGACGGCCCCGGCTGGCCGCTGATCTTGCAGGAATCCTTCGAGCAATTCATCAGCAACGGCGGCGGCCTGGTGATTGTGCATGCGGCCGACAATTCATTTGCCGATTGGGCCGCGTTCAATCGGATGATCGGCATCGGCGGCTGGCGCGATCGCAACGAAAAAGCGGGACCGCTGTGGTATTTCAAAGACGGCCAATTGATTTCGGATCCCCGGCCGGGCGTCGCGGGATCGCACGGCGCTCGCAACCCGTTTCAGGTGACGACTCGTCAGCCTCGATCATCCGATCATGAAGGGGCTCCCGAGAGTTTGGATGCATGCGGGCGATGAATTGTACGCGAATTTGCGGGGACCGGGCAAAGACATGACGATTCTCGCCACGGCTTATTCGGATCCAGCAAATAAAGGCACAGGACATGATGAGCCGATGCTGATGACGATCCGCTACGGCAAGGGCCGCGTGTTTCATACGGCGATGGGTCACGATATTCCGGCGCTCGCCTGTACCGGATTCATCGCGACGTTTCAGCGGGGACTGAGTGGTCGGCGACCGGCAAGGTGACGCAGAAAGCACCGGCGAATTTCCCGACGGCGGATGCGGTGAGCACGAATGCCGATATTCTCGCGATGAAGCCGCCGCCTGCGCCAAAAAAAGACGCCCTGAAACGATAACAATGTTGCGCTCGCAGACCGTCGCGCCTCTTGGCGAGCCGCTACCTCTCCGAGGCCACCAGTGATAGGCCGCGACAGTCATGGAGCGCTCTGACGTTTCATGTATACTGCCAACTGACCAGCCGGTAAGCCATAAAAAGGAGACACAAATATGCAGCGCAGAACGGCCCTGCCCGCCACCATCGCCTTGTTCGCGACTGTCGCATTATTCGCGGCCGCGACCAACGCCGCTCGACTTCCCGGATCAGCCCACGGACGGCTACTTCACCACATCGGATGGAATCAAAATCCACTATCTTCTGGCGGGAAAAAGGGGATCGTGGGTCGTGCTGATCCACGGATTCACCGGCAACGCGCAGGGCAATTGGTTCGACAATGGCATCGCGCAGGCGCTGGCGAAAACCATCGCGTAGTCGCGCTCGATAACCGCAATCACGGCAAGAGCGACAAGCCGAACCTCAATGGCCCCGGCCGCGCCGAAGACACCATCGAACTGATGGATCATCTGAAGATCGACAAAGCGCACATCGGCGGTTATTCGATGGGTGGCGCGTTCACGGGGGCGCTGCTGGCGACGCATCCCGAGCGCTTCATCACAGCGCATTTCGGCGGCGCCGGAATTTCGGAGACCGATCCTGAATGGATCGCGAAGCTGCCTAAGGATCATGAGGGCGTGAATCCAATGGAAGCCGCGCTCAGCAAGGGATTGCGGATTCATCATGCGATGGACAACGGCATGAGCAAGGAAGAAGCCGAGAAATTGGCCGAAGCCCCTCCGGCTCCTCGCGCAGCGCCGGCTGCTGGTGCGGCTCGTCCTGCAGCGCTCCGGCGGTGCACCGCGGCGCAGACCGACGCTCGACCTCGCCAAGTTGAACATCCCGATCATCATCATCAACGGCGAATTCGATCGTCCCGCGCGCCAAGAGCACCCGTGCAGCGCGCGAAGCTAACGATGTGACGATTGTGGTCCTGCCGGGCAAGCAGCATCTTTCGGCGATCGTGAACGGATCGATGCCGAAGGAATATCTGAATAGCCTGGTGGGGTTCATCAACACTCACGACACGATCTAGTCAAGAAGGCCGAGAGTGGCCACGAATGCACACGAATAAACACGCATGAACAAGAAGTTGATTCGTGTTCATTCGTGTGCATTCGTGGCCCAAGATTCGATTTCGGAGTTTCTATCGTGAATTCGCTGACTCGTCGCGAGGCTCTATTGGCGCTGCCTTTGGTCGCGGCGTCGTCGCGCGCTTTTGCGCAATCGAAAAAAGGACAGCTTCCAGTGAAGGCGCTCAGTCATGTGACGTTGAGCGTCTCCGACCCCAAGCGTTCCATCGAGTTTTACCAGGGACTATTCGGTTTGCCGATTCAGTCGTATCAGGGGCCGACCGATGCCTCGCCGCCGGCGCTCCGCATCGGAGCCGGACCGCAGTTTCTGTTCGTGAGCGGCATTCGCGGCGGAGGCAAGCCCGGTATCGATCACTTCTGCATGACGACGCCGAACTTCAGCGTCGATCGCGCAACCGGCATTCTGGCCGAGCACGGCATTACAAAAGCCGAAGGGGCTGGCGGCGGGATGACCGGCGGGCCGATGAAGATGCGCATCCGCATTCGTGACGAGCGCACCGGAGGATCGAAAGAGGGAACGCCGGAGATGTACATCGGCGATCCGGACGGCATCGCGGTGCAGTTGCAGGACACGACCTATTGTGGCGGCTCCGGACCGATGGGCGAAGTGTGTTTCGCGAAGCCGGTCGCGCCGCAGAAACCGGGGTTGATCGCGATTCAAGACCTCAGCCACGTTACCGTGTTCGTTTCGGACGCAACTCGTTCGCGAGCCTTTTACCAGGATCTGTTCGCAATGCCGGTTACGGCGCATCAGGGGCCTGCGACTCCGCTGCTCGGAGTCGGATCTACCGGCCAATTTCTGACGATCGTCGGCGCCGGGTCGCCCGGCATCAATCATGCCTGCTTCACCATGCAGGGCTTCGATCCGGATAGAGTGCTCAAGTCGCTGGCGGATTTCGGGGTGAAGCCGCGTGGCGACGCGCGCGGGCCGGCTGGACCCCTCGTGTCGTATGTCAGCATCCGAACCGAGGCGCGTGGCGGCGCCAAGGAAGGAACGCCGGAGCTCTACTTCACCGACCCCGACGGCATCCTGATGCAGATTCAGGACGTGAAATACTGTGGCGGATCTGGCCGGCTCGGCGAACTTTGCACGGGCTAAAGCGACCGGGGTGGCGATGTCTACTGCGCCCTTCCTGGCGGGCCAGGGGTCGCGGCTCGCAGGAGTTGGCAGGCGGAAACGCCTGCCCCACGAAGACGCGCGCTCTCTGACGGTCGCGCCTCAAGAGCATCTCGGGCCGATTGTGGGGCGCTTCCTTATCTTTCGGCCATTTATGCGCTCGCGGCGTTGAGCCCTTGTGCATTTGCTGTAAAATCGCTGGTTGGTCCGAAAGGTGACCTCGCATGTCGCTGTCGATGCTGCTGCAGATTCAGATTCCTTACGATCCGGCAACCAACCCGCTCAACAACAATGAGTGGTCGTTCCCGCTGCTGGAGATCATCCACATCGTCGGCTTTGCCATCGCGATCGGAACCATCTTCATGCAGGACATCCGGCTGATGGGCCTGGGCATGAAACGGCAGCCGGTGTCGCAAGTAGCCAAGGACTTGGCGCCGTGGACGCTCGGCGGATTCGTGGCGGTGCTGATGTCCGGCCCGCTGATCTTTTCGTCAGATCCGAACCTGTACCTCAACAACTCCAGCTTCCGATTCAAGATGGGAGCACTTCTGCTGGGATTGATCTATCAGTACACAATCCATCGCAAAGTGGCGCTATCGGACCCGTCGGCGGTGGTGGGCGCGCTGGTGGGAATCGTTTCGATGGGTCTGTGGGTTTCCGTGATTTTCAGCGGCTTGTTTATCGCGTTCGTCTAACGGGAGAATTCATGTCTATCCTGGAAATCTTCAAGTGGGTTCAATCGACGGCGCCGATGACAGCGTTTCGCGAATCGGGACTGGTGTATCCGATCACGTTGTCGCTGCATCTCACGGGGATGGGATTGTTCGGCGGGATGATCGCGATCACGGATTTGCGCCTGCTCGGCTGGGTGATGAAGCGGTCGTCGATCACGGACGTTGTCGAGCAACTGCGCTGGTGGAAGCGGATCGGGTTTGTGCTGGTGGTGGGCTGCGGGATCATGCTGGTGGGCTGCAAGGCGGAGTTGTACTACTACAATCCGTTCTACTGGACCAAGATGACGTTGTTGCTGCTGGTAGGCGTCCATGCATTGGCTTTTCGCAGTGTGTATGGAAATACCCAGGCGTTGGACAGCGCTCCCACGGTTCCAGCGAAGGCGAAACTTGCTGCGTGCATCTCCCTGCTGCTCTGGGTTGGATTGGTGACCATGGGGCGTTCGATCGCGTACTTCGATGTACCGGAAGATAAGACTCCGGTGTACGGAGGCGATATGATCACCTCGGCGCACCACTCGCATCCCTCATCTGCGACCCCGCCCGCCAAGTAGGGTCACGGCGTTTTGGTCGCCGCGGGTTGCGAGCGGGGCTGCACGCAGCGGCGGACTTCGATCGCCAGCATCGCACTTGCGGCAAGCGTCAGGCTTCCGGTTCCCACGTGCGCCACGCTTATCACCAGATAGGCCGCCGGCGCCGCGGTTTCCATCAATCGCATCAGGAACGCGGTCATTCCCAGGAACACCTGAATCCCTGTGATCGTCATCAGTGCGACTGCTAGCGGCCGCAGCGTCGGGTGCTTCGAGAATTGAGTCGTAATGAATGCTCCCGCAATCATGATGAAGAGCGCGACGATCAGCGCGCCCAGCAGATGCGGCAATACGCCGACCGCGCTGTGCCGGAATCCCGCACCGAAGCCGACTTGAACGAGGACCAGGAACGCAGTCGCGCCGGTCATAAATCTGTTGGAGGGCCAGCCGTAGTCCTGCACTAGTTCGGGCTCCCCTTGCCAGGATCGTGACGTGACGAGGACGATGGAAGCGAGCATCGCGAACAGGATCGCGCCGAGTATCCCGTGAAGTGTGCCGAACAACGGCCCCGACGCACGGGGACCTAGCCAGCCCTGCATCAGCGCGATTCCGATCGCCATCGTTCCAAGGGGTTTCCCATGAACTTGGAGAAGCACAATCGCCAGTGTCAGGATCAGCACGGCAACTGCGACCGAAAACCACAGATGGAACCGATCGGCGGCGGCCAAGCCCGATCGATTGTGCAAGCTGGTGACGGCGGCTCCCGTCATCACCAATATCAGTGTGCAAAGGGCGACGAATATCGCGAATAGATGGGATCGGGAACGCTTCACGCTTCCGTATTGTATACGGCGACACCGCGTGCCGCGAGTTCCGCCAACAATTGGGCGACCGCCGGAGAAGTCTCACTATCGCCGGGTACGATGACAGCCCACGTCAGATTTTCGCGGAATTCTTTCGATGTGATGCGCCATCGCGCAAGCGCGGGCGACATGATCGCGCCGATCTGAATGACGGACCAATGCTTGACCAGCGCCAGCGCTGTCGCGCGATCAGGCTGCGGACCGCGCACGATGAAGTGGTTGTCGCCGTGGACCAGGATTCCGACGTAGTTATCCATACGCTGTTACTTGCTATGCGGCAGAAATAACGTTAACACGCGCTCCGTCCTTTGGCGCACGCTTTAGAGAGTGATAAAAACCGACCGTTAGACCGCTCCCTGCGGTCGCGGCTTGTGCCGGCGCCACAAAGTTCTTGCAGTCTGACTATCATGATAGTAGGATGAATGTGTCCAATAGTCAGATCACAATATGGCGCACCCGAAACTGACCAAGCTGGAACTGCAAATCATGGAAGCGTTCTGGAAGCAGGGGGCCTGCTCGGTCCGCGAAATCCAGGAGGCGTTTCCCGCTAAGAACCGTCCGGCGTATACGACGATTCAGACGACGGTCTATCGCCTGGAGCGAAAGAAAGCGCTGCGCTGCGTGAAGCGGATCGCCAACGCGAATATTTTCGAGGCCGCCATGTCCCGTAACGACGCGCAGCGGAGGCTGATCGACGAACTGCTCGCCTTGTTCGGCGGAGGGGCCAAGCCTGTGATGGCGCACCTGGTGCAGTCCGGCAAGCTCACGCTTGAAGACGTGAAGGAAGCGGAGAAAGATATTCGAGCGTTGGCGAGAAAGGAAGCCGCGAAATGAACTCCACTCCATCGATTTACGTTTTGAATCACCTCTGGCAATCGACGCTGTTCGCGGGATTTGCCGGGATGCTTACACTCCTGTTGCGGCGCAACGGAGCACGCGCGCGATATTGGTTGTGGCTGGCGGCGTCGGTGAAATTTCTGATCCCGTTCTCGCTACTGGTCACGGCGGGGAGCTATCTCGACTGGGGCCGCAAGGCTCCGAGCGCTACAGCGGTGGTCGCGATTGAGCAGGTCTTCGAAGTGCCGAGGCTGAACTTCACGCCGGCGGCGGCGATTCCACGTCAAGCTCCCAGTCGTGTGCCAGCGCTATTGTTTGCGGCGTGGATGTGCGGTGTCATGATCGTGCTGTTCAGGTGGTGGCGACAATGGCGGCGCATTCGCACGGCGGCCCACGCAGCGACACCGCTTGATTTGGCGCTGCCGATTCGCGTGTTGTCCTCGCCTACGCTTCTCGAGCCTGGAGTCTTCGGCATCATTCGCCCCGTGCTGCTTTTGCCAGAAGGCATCGCCGACCGCTTGACGCCGAAACAAATGCAGGCGATCGTCGCGCACGAGCTCTGCCACGTTCGCTGTCACGACAATTTATGCGCCGCGATTCAAATGCTGGGGGAGGCCGTGTTCTGGTTCCATCCGCTGGTGTGGTGGATCGGCAAGCGCATGGTGGACGAACGCGAGCGCGCCTGCGATGAGGAAGTCCTGCGATTAGGCAGCGATCCGCAGTTGTACGCGGAGAGCATTCTCAAGGTGTGCACGTTGTATCTGGAATCGCCGCTGGCGTGTGTCGCCGGAGTCACGGGATCGAATCTACGCAAGAGAATCCGAGGGATTATGACCAATCGCATCGCGCAGAAACTGGACGCGCCCCGCAAGCTGATCATCGCCACCTGCGGGATTGCCTCCCTAGCCGCGCCGATCGTATTCGGCATTTTGAACCCGCTCGCGATCCGGGCACAATCGGCGAAGACATTCGACGTGGCGTCCATTAAGCTCGCGAATCCGAAAATGCGACCCGAGTCGCGATTCAGCCCCGCAGGCGTCGAATACATCCGCTACAGTCTGCACATGCTGGTCGCCGACGCGTACAACGTTCGCACCGCCGCGATTTCCGTGCCCGACGCGCTCACCGATATCGCCGACCGCCAGTACTATGACGTCACGGCGAAAACGGATCACGCGGCTTCGAAGGCGGACATGGCTCTGATGCTGCAATCGCTGCTCGCCGAGCGTTTCAAACTCGCGGTTCATCACGACGTGAAAACGGACCCGGTGTATAGATTGTCCGCGCCCGGCGGCGACTCCAAGCTGCCTCCCTCAAAGGGCGAGGGCGACGCGCAGTGCTCGTTCCGCCGCGACGGGGGCGTGAATTGCACCAACATGACGATGCCCGCGTTCAGCAACTTCCTCACGGCGCGATTGAATCGCCTGGTGCTGGACGAAACGAAGCTGGAAGGACGCTACGATTTCACGCTGCGGGTCGACGGGCTCCCCACTCCCGATCAGATTCGTGAAGCCGCGGCGTCGAGTCCCGAGGCGGTCGACCGCGCCAAGCGTGCCATGTCTGAATGGTCCGAGACCTCGATCTTTACAGATTTGCAAAAGCAGCTGGGGCTCAAGCTGGATGCTGCTCGCGCGGCGGTGGATCACATCGTGATCGATCGCGCCGAGAAACCTACGGAGAACTGAGGCAGGCGAAACCGTCTGCCCCACACCCACAATCTCTTAGCGATCAAGCTAAGGTCTTTCGCCGATGACGGGATTACAGTGGAATGCCGATGGGTATATTCCACATGATCTCGTTACGTAAGTCCATGGAAATGGATGCGGAGGGGTTAATCGCATCGACGCTGGAAGCCTATCGAGCCGCGCTGGTGGCGATGGGCGATGCGGGCGTGAAGGCTTGTCCGCCGGCGGGCGAAAGCCTCCAGCACGGCCTGCGACAACTGCATTCACAATTGACGTCGGTATCCAGCCAGAACATCGTCGCCGAAACCGAAATGCGCGTCGCGACAGAGCTTCGAGATTGGGGCGAGCGCGCCGCCGGATATTATCGCGACCGCACCAACGATGTGAAAGAGATCATGACCATCGTCGCGAAGGCCGCGGGAGATGTGGGCGAGCGGGATGCTCGCTACAGCAAGCAATTTCGGGATCTCACCGTGCGTTTGCAGGCGTCCGCCAGACTGCAGGACGTAACTTCGATTCGTGAATCGCTTAGCCGGAATGTCGCGGACCTCACCAAGTGCGTCACGAAAATGACGCAGGACGGGAAGGAGTCCATCAGCCAACTTCGCGCGCAGATCACGACGTACGAAGCGCGCCTGGAAGAAGTGGAGTTGCTGGCATCGCAAGACGCGTTGACGGGTCTGGCGAATCGCCGCAAGGTGGAACGGCAGATCGAGTTACGCACGGCGCAGACCCGCGAATTCTGCGTCATCTATCTCGACCTCAACGGATTCAAGCAGGTGAACGATCTTCACGGCCATCTGGCGGGCGACGATTTACTGCGGCAGGTGGCGAATGAGCTGAAGGGCGTTTTTCGACCGACGGACCTGGTGGGGCGCTGGGGCGGCGACGAATTTATCGTGCTGGTAGATGGCGATATCGAGGAAGCGAAGGCTCGGCTCGACAGGATTGAGAAGTGGGTCCATGGCGAGTACACGCTCACCGTGGGCACGCAGAGGTTCTTGACGAAAGTGACGGCCGCGGCGGGTGTAGCGGAATGGCAGCCCGGCGTTTCGGCGACGGATCTGATCAGCCGCGCCGATCAGGCGATGTATCAGAACAAGCCGAAGACGACCGGCAATCCGCGGCCGAAAATCATGCAACTGAGGTAACGACGTGGCGCGGGCGCCACATTCAACAGGCGACGGCCTCGCGATATTCGGCAATCAGGCGGCTGCATAACTCAGCCGCAGTCGGGATATCGTGAATGCTGCCGACGCCCTGCCCCGCCGACCACACATCTTTCCAGGCCTTCCCCTCGCCTTCGGACGAAACATGCATCTTGACCGACGATTGCAGATTGTCGGGGTCGGCTCCGGCGGCGATAATGCTCGCGCGCAGGAAATTCGCATGAACGCCGCTGACAGCGGATGTGTAGACGATATCTTTCGCGGTCGCATCCAGGATCATTTGTTTGTGACCGGCCGCGCACATCGCTTCCTGAGTCGCGATGAAGCGCGTTCCCAGATAGGCGAAATCCGCGCCCAGCAATTGAGCGGCTGCGACCTGGCGGCCGTTATTGATGGCACCGGAGAGAATCACCGTCTTGTCGAAGAACTCGCGAATCTCGGCGACGAACGCGAACGGATTCAGCAGGCCCGCGTGCCCGCCCGCGCCGGCGCAGACCGCGATTAATCCGTCGACACCAGCGTCGGCGGCCTTGTGTGCGTGGTGCAGATTGATGATGTCGTGGAATACCAGGCCGCCGTAGGAATGAATCGCATCCACCACGTCGCGAACCGCGCCCAGCGAAGTGATCACGATCGGCACTTTATGCTTCACTGTGATCTCAACGTCGCGCATCAATCGCGCGTTGGTTTTGTGGACAATCAGGTTCACGCCGAACGGAGCCGCCGCGTCGAATGGGCTCAAGCGTTCCGCGATCTCGTCGAGCCACGCTGAATAGCCTTCGCTGGTGCGTTGATTCAAAGCGGGGAAGGTTCCCATGATTCCGGAGCGGCAGGTTTCGACGACCAAGTCAGGTCCGGAAACCAGGAACATGGGCGCGGCGATGGCGGGGATGGCGAGGCGCTGGCGCCACGTTTCGCTAAGGGTCATAAACCATTTTGGCCGCGAATGAACGCGAATGCACGCAAATAAAGATTACTTAAGAATCACCTGCGCGCCAGATTTGATCAGCGCTGCTTCGCCCGGCCCTTGAAAGAAGGTGAAGCCTGGCTCGATTCTTCCACGCCAGCGGCCCGCCCAGGCGGATGCCGGCCTTCAGCGTGACATCGTGGATTCGCGTCACCAGCGCTTCGTATTGCGGATCGCCTTGCTTGTATCCCGAAAAATTGCCGAGGTCCGTGCTGGCGGCGAAGATCACGTCGATTCCCGGAACGGCCGCGATCTTCTCCGCGTTCTCGACGCCGATCGGCGTCTCGATCATGATCACGACCACGATGTTCGCATTGGCCGTCTGGCGATAATCGTCGCCCCACAGCGCGTTATATTGTCCGGCGCCCATGCTGCGACGACCGGCGGGCGGGTATTTGGCCCACTTCACGGCAGCTTCCGCTTTCTCGACGGTATCGACGGTGGGCACGATAATCCCCATGGCTCCGATGTCGGTGGCTTTCTGGATGTCGCTCTCGGTGGCGTCGGGCACGCGGATGAACGGCATCGCGGAGCTGCTTCGGCAAGCGTAAATCATGCGCGCGACGTCTTCGTAGGTGAGCGGGCTATGCTGCATTTCGATCCAGGTGAAATCGAATCCCGCGTTCGCGGCTGCGCAATACATGTTGGGGTCGGGTGAGAAAACCGTGGCGCCCGTGATCGGCTTGCCCTGCATCAGCTTCAGCTTCGCGGTGTTGTAGATTCTCGGCTGCGCCGTGGTCTGTCCATCTGCGAACGGCGCGATCGACAGACAGAGTCCAACTAAATTACGAACTGTTACGATGCGTGCCATTAATGAAGCTCCTTCGCGGGCTATTTGTCATATCCTAGTACGCAGAAGTTCCGAATAGGAGATCCTATGCAACACCGATGGTTTGCATGCGCGGCAGTTTTGACGATTTCGTTTGCTCCACTGCCCGGTCAAACAGCGGGTCAATCCCCAGCTAAGAAAGCCTGGACGATGCCGCGCACGCCAGACGGTCATCCGGATTTGCAGGGTGTTTGGACCAATGCCACGTTGACGCCGATGGAACGGCCCGCTCAATGGGCGGGTAAGACGACGATCGCTGACGCCGATGCGCGGGCCTATGAGAAGAAGGATCTGGAGACGAATAATATCGACGATCCCAACGCTCCGCTGCTGGCGCGCGCGGGCTCGGCGGGTACGGGCGGCTACAACAATCTGTTTATCGATCGCGGATCGGAGCTGGCGCGAGTCGACGGCCAGAAGCGCACGTCGCTGATTATCGATCCGCCGGATGGCAGGATTCCGGTGGGAAATCGCGCACTTCGCACGCGCGGCGGCGGCGGCGAAGGCGAAGGCTACGCGGGCATGAGCTATGACAGCGTGAAGCGGCGTCCGCTAGCGGAGCGCTGCCTGATCGGATTCGGCTCGACGTCCGGTCCGCCGATGCTCCCGGTGCTTTACAACAACAACTATCAGATTGTGCAGACGCCCGACGCGGTGATGATCCTGGTGGAGATGGTGCATGACGTTCGCGTGGTGCGCATGAATGCCGAACACGCTCCCAAAGGCGTTCAGAAATGGCTGGGCGATTCGATCGGCCACTGGGACGGCGACACGCTGGTGGTGGAGACGATCAACGTTAACCCGATCAACCGCTTTCGTGGATCGTCCGACCAATTCAAAGTGACCGAGCGCTTCAAGCGCATCGATAGCGGCACGATTCTCTATCGCGCAACCATCGACGATCCGGTGGCCTACGCGAAGCCGTGGACCATCGAGTATCCGTTCACCGCGACCGCGGGCCCGGTGTTCGAGTACGCGTGCCACGAGGGGAATTACGCGATGCAGGATATTCTCGGCGGCGCTCGCAAGCAGGACGTGGATACGAAGAAGTAGCGCCATCGTGGCTGGAAAATCCAACAAGAAAATCGAGAACGCTGCTGGTGTCGGAGGGGTGGTTCTTGCGGCACCGTGGGTTTTTCAGGGTGTTTTGCACATTGTGGATTGGACAGGACGGGCGCAAACAGCGCTGACCGTTAGCCCTCACCTGGGAGTATTTGCTAGCCCGCTAGGTTTTTTAATCGAGTTCCTGGGGGCCATCAGCTTGTTGTTTTATGCAACGAGACTTGAGCATCAGCGGGAGTCCGAAGAGACGCCTCGCATAATACGGCCAGGGTCGGAGCCTGAGCCCCCGAAAAGGCACTGGTTCTGGCTTAAGGTTGGAGTGGTTTCCGGCGGCGCGTCTCTACTGCTGGCGATACTAGTGTTCTATATGGTTCTCTATCGTGGTCACAGCTTGGTTGCGGTTACGCAAAACGGCGGCTTTAAAGCCACTGATGCAGTCAGCGGGCCGGAGGGGATCAAGAGAGCTTCGACTAGCAGCTCAATAAACAAGACACCGCACCGAACTAAAACCGATTCAGATAGTAACTCAACGAAACCGTCGTTCCCAGACGACCGCCAGTCGTCGAAGCGTAAATCTGTGGCTGCACCCACTACGACCGCCCCCTCAGCGGAGTTACCAAAAGCACATACATCAGGCCACGCACCGACGATTCAAGCGAGCTCTCCGACTAATTTGACCGTTTCCAATTTCGTTACGGCGGGTGCGCCACTGTCGGCGTTCATAGATGGTGTGCGGATTGATGCGGCAGACAAGCCAAGCGGAGTAGCATACGTTGTGATTTTGGTTAGCGGCACACTAGAGAGATAGGGACACCGAATCTAGAGACCATCCAAAAGGTTGTAAAAACTATCACGGCCATGCCCGGAACACGGGTATTTTTTAATGACGGGGGTACACACTATTTCGCGGTACCGTCATGACATCATTTTCCGGAAATGGCGGGACCTGAGCGGTGCCGGCGGTTCGGGAACAATCAATGTCTATGACAGCCGTTTGACGCAGTTAGCAAATGACATCCATGATGCGCTTAAAAGCATATTTACGATTAAAGACATAGCGCAACGAACGATGCGGGGAGTGGACAACTTTCGCGGGGAATTCTGGAAAGTGTCTGGCCTTGATATTGAGGTTGTGCTTTAAGTCTCCATGCTCTTTCTTCAATGAATTCCTTAATCTCCATTTTGGGAGGTATTCAAACGTCTCCTCTGGCGGAGTTGTTTCAGTAGGCGATTACGCGTATCAGTTAAAACCTACCGCCCGACCGACCGCAACACCTTCGCCGCGAGCCCTTCAGCGGCGGCGATACTTTCTCGGGCGGCTGCCTGGTTGCCGAATGCGATCTCGCGCTTGGCGCGCTCGATAGCGGCGTGCATGCTGTTCATCGACGACAGAATATCCGGACTCAGGGATTGCCCGGTGCGCTCCAGGCTAGCCTTAACCGGCGCGATCGTCGAATCGGCAATCTGGACCTTCGATGTCGCGTTGATCAGAAGCTCCTGCAGCTCACGCTTTTCGGCCGCCGTGATTTGCGGCATCGACGAGGCGGGCGGCGCGGCAACCGATGGCTTGGGCGTCTCGACGACCGGCGCCGGCGGAGGAGTGACAACCTTCGGTGGTGGCGTGCGAATGGGCGGGGGCGCTTCCACTACCTTTGGCGGTTCCGGCTTCGGTTCCTCGGGCTTAGGTTGATCGGGAACCGGAGCGGGTTGTTCGACAACCACCGTTCCGCCCAGCGCTTGGATTCTCTGGTTCACCGCCGTCAAGCGCTGTTGAGTTCGCGGGTCTTGCGGATTCTGCGCAGCCGCCGCGCTCAACGTGGTTGCGGCCTTTCGATAGGTGTTGACGGCAGCGCCTTTGTTGGCGGCGGAGGCGGTGGATTCCTGCATCTCGGCTACACGTTCGTAACCTGTGGCGATTTCCAGACCAAGGCTCGTATTCGCTGGCGCGGTCGACTGCACGCGATCCAGATAACGGACGCTGCGATCGAGCAGCGCATCCTGCTGCGCCGATTTCCCAGGACGCCGCGCCGCCAGCGCCGCGAAATCTTCCTTCAAGGCTTTTTGCAACTTTTGGACGTCCTGAATTTGTTCGTCAGCCGCGTGCTCGTCGACAGGAGGCGGCGCCGAGCTCACGCCGCTCGCGGAATTTGCCGGAGCGGGTGCGCTGGCTTGCGCCATCGGCGGCGCGGGGGCGGGTGCTTGCGAACTCGCATTCAAACGGGCTTCCAGTTGATCCAGAAGATTGCGCAGCTTTTCTTCGCGCGCCGCGACTGCCGCTTTCTCGACCTGAAAGCGCCAGAATTGCCATCCGCCGAATCCACCCAGGATCAGGAACCCGGCCAGCACCGCGACCATCGCCCGCTTGCGCTTCAACGCCTTGAATCCGCGGCCGGCCATATTGCCGCGGTGCGCCGTGACCGGCTGCCCGTCGAGGAAGCATTGCAGATCGGCCGCGAGGTCGGATGACGATTGATAGCGATCCCGCGGATCGAATTTCAGCGCCATCATCACGATGCTGTCGAGCTCGCCCAGCATCGCGCGCCGCAGTTGCGCGGTGGTTTCGCTGGCGCGCAGATCCTCGCGAATATTGCTGCTGGGCGGCTGCGGATCCTGCCGCGTCGCGAGCTTGGCCAGCTTGTCGTCCAGCCCCTGATAAGGCGGACGCCCGGTGAGCAAGCCGTAGAGAATCACGCCCAGCGAATAAATGTCGGAAGCCTTCTGCAGCGTCGCGCCGTTGATCTGCTCCGGGCTCGCGTAGGTCGGCGTCATCGGGCGGCCCTGCACGCTGGTGAGATCGGGCGTCGCGAATGACGCAGCACCCACTACTTTCGCGATGCCGAAATCCAGCAATTTGATGACGCCGTCCGCCGATACCAGAATGTTGCTCGGCTTCAGGTCGCGATGCACAATCGAATTCTGATGCAGATAGTGCACCGCCATGCAGACCTGCTGGAAAATCTTGATCCGCGCGGTGAGCGACAGCCGCTGCTGATCGCAATATCCGTCCAGCGGCAAGCCCTCCACATACTCCATCACGTAATAGGGCATTCCGTCGGGCGCGTCGCCGCCGTCCAGAATACGCGCGATATTCGGATGATCCAGCGCCGCCAGAACTTGCCGCTCCTGTTTGAATCGCAGGACGAATTCTTCGTTCACCTGATCCCGCAGCAATAGCTTGAGCGCGACGTTCTTTCGAAAAGTGCCATCGTCGCGAGCCGCCAGATACACCACGCCCATGCCGCCACGCCCCAGTTCACGCAGCAATCGATACGGTCCGATGATGGGAGGAGTTCCTTGCGATGCCGGAGGTGTGTACGGAGTGTACGGCACGCCAATCTGCGGCGCGGCTGCTTGCGGGTTCGAAACGCCGGATGGACCTGGAGTCTGCACTATCGGTGCTTGCGGCATGTAGGCTTGCTGAGCCGACGGTTGCGGAGCAAACGCCTGCGGCTCCGACACGTGAGTCACCGTCGGGTGGTCCGCGTGCGAAGGCTCGGCCATCGTGAGCATCCCGCGCAACTGATTCAGCATTTGCGGGTCGTCCTGGCAAACCGCCTGAAGCCAAGCCTCGCGGCGCGAAGGATCCACGGAGCCGGCTTGATCGAAAAGGTGGCGCAGGCGATCGGAACTTGCCGGAGCACTCACTTCGGGAATCGCTGCGGCAGGCGGCGGAGCCGGCGTGGGATCAGGTGCCGCCGCGCGGGCGCCGCACAAGCCGCAAAACACCGCATCCGCTGGAATCTGGCCGCCGCAGTTATGGCAAAACTGATTCACGCCGCGCTGTCCTCAACGTCCGACGGTCTTGAAGATTTTCTCTGTTTCCGCTTCAGCGCGCGTCAGATTGGTGCGGGCTTCCTCCCAATCGCCTTCGCGAAGCGCCGCCTCCGCGGATTCGAAATACAGTTGCAGCCGCGAGACCGACGTCGCAGTCTGCACGTTCAATGACGCTCCTTGCCGTTCGAGACTGACTCGAAGAGTTTCCGCGCTCTGCCACGCGGCCGCCGAACGCGCGGCGTCGGTTTCGTATTGCGAGCAAAGTTCGTTGGCGATTTTCGTGTCCGCTGGCGACACCTTGCCTAACTTTGGAGCGAGCATCGAGAACGGCGGTTCGTTCTTTCCGGCCGTCTGATGCGTCGGCTCCGTATGCTGCCGCGGCGGTTCGGCGCTGGGGATTCCTGAAGACATCGATGATCCCATCAGATACGAGAGTCTCATCTGGCTGATCAGGTTGCGCGATCGCCCGATCGCCGCCCGCATCTGCGGATCCCGTGAAATCTGCGGATTGCGCGCCAGCATGTCGAGTCCCGCCATATACACCGTAATCCGCCGGATCAATTCGCGATTGGCTTCGTAATCGCCCGGCGTCAGCGTGCCGAAGTACGGCATCGCCATGGTCAGGTGGCGTTCAAAGCGCTGGATGTCCTGGAAGTTAGCGGCGGGATGCTCGGGCAATTCCATCAACGCGTCGCGCCAGGATTGATCGGTCGTCTGCGCGGCTGCGCTAGCCGCAAGCGTTGCTACGACGACGAACGCCAACTACCGGGCGCATGCCTCACTCGCCCCCGATCCTCTTGGCGAACTTATCCAGAAATCCTTGCGCGCGGTCGAGCGCTTCATTGGCCGAATCGAAATCGCCGTTGTCGAGCGCGGCTCGCGTTTCTTCCAGCGACGATTCCACGCGCAGACGGAGAACGATCAGTTGCGGATTCAGGCTGGCGCCGTCAGCATTCAGCCGACGTTCGATAGAATCCGCGGCGCGGAAGTTGGCGATGGCTCGCGTCGCCACTTGCCCGAACCTGCGCTTCGTGTCCCTTTGTGTCGGCCGATCCTGCGCAACCAGCAGCGCCGCGCTTAACCCGAAAAAGAGCAGGGCCCATTTCATACAGTTACTTCCTTACGACATCGCCGACCGCGGGCTTCCCTGCACCGCTATAGGTCCCCATCGAGATCCGATCGCGCACCATCGTGATCGTCAGCGTCCCCAGCGGAGTCGTCTGGACATCCAGAACTTCGCCGGTGGAAGGATCCTTGATCTCTTTGCCTTTGTGATAAATCGTGAAGGTTTGGCCCGCGGCCAACCCGGCTCCCGCGCCGGCGTTGATGGTGATGTTCGCGCCATCCACGTCCGCCACGCGAGCATCCAGATCGTTCGAACGATCGCTCGCGCCGCCCGAGAAATTCCCGCTCCTGACCTGCTCCGCCAGCTTATCCACGGCAGCCATCGTCGCTTCGCCGATGATCGTCTCGCCGAAATTCGAGCTGGTCATGTTGATCGCGCCGCCGCCCCCGGTCCAG
Organism: Terriglobia bacterium; assembly: GCA_963732025.1. Taxonomy (GTDB): domain Bacteria; phylum Acidobacteriota; class Terriglobia; order Bryobacterales; family Bryobacteraceae; genus Palsa-187. The sequence continues at coordinate 1,317,456 of CAVSXU010000008.1, read as the reverse complement.
CCCGAGAACATCGCCGCGCCGAAACCCTTGCTGCTGCGCTTCGATTCGCCGCGAGCCTCGCCCGTATTGACGATCTCGCTGGTCTCGACATCGACAATCCGATAATTGAGCACGACCACGGCCTTGGCGTCGGACTTGTAGCCGCCCGCTCCCGCGCCCACACCGCCGACCGCGGCTCCCGCTCCGCCGCCCACGCGCCGGTCATCGCGGCCGAACACCACGATATCGCCCTGCAGCGTCAGATCCGCGCCGCGAATCTGGCCCACGCGCGCGCCCGTACCCTGCTTCACGCGATTGCTCGCATCGAAATCCTGTTCCTTCGTCAACGCGCCGATCTTGCGGCGCTCGATGATGGTGAACTTCCCGTCCTGCTGAATCCGCTTCACCATCATGGCCTGGATGCCGGTGCCGATATTCTGCTGCGTGCCGAAAATCGCCTGCACGCTGGTCATCACGGTGGAATAGTCGAAAGGATCGATATACATCGCCTTCTTCGCTTGCGCGGACGCGGACACCGCGAACATCGCACACGCCAAAACAAGGATCAGGAAGCGGCTCTTCATATGGTCTCCGAACTTATATGGCGATCTACTGCATTTTCTTTCGAGCAATGTACCCGACCGCGGCAGGCGAGCCTACATACGATCCCGGTCGCCACCTTATCGCGCACACTCGTGACGGTCATCTCGCCGGCTTTATCGGTGATTCGATCCAGCACTTCCTTGGTCACCGGGTCCTTCACTTCGCGCACGATTTTCAGAATCTCGAAAACCTCGCCGACGTTGACGCCGTCATTGCCGCCCGCGCTGATCACCATGGTGCGGCCCGCGATATCGGCCACGTAGGCTTCCACTTCGCGCACCGTCTTCTTCATGTCCACCGCTTGCTGATTCAGAATGTCGGCCAGCTTGTTGACGCAATCCATGGTCGCTTCGCCGATAATCGTCTCGGCGAAATTGGAGCTGGTCATGTCGACCTCGACTCCGGCCACGCCCTTGCCAAGCGCGCCCGCGATTCCCGCGAATCCCTTGCTCTTCCGAATCGATTCGCCCTTGGCCTCGCCGGTCGCAATCACTTCGGACGTTTCGGCGTCCATCAGGCGATAGTCGATCGCAACCACGGCCTTGTCTTCCTTATTGGAATTGGCGATCGCGCCGCCAATGCCGCCGATCAATCCGCCGCCCTTGACGGCTTTCTTCTTGTCGTCGCGGCCGAAGATCACGATGTCGCCCGCAAGCAGCGCATCCGCGCCGCTGATTCGTCCTACGCGCGCACCCGAGCCTTGCTTCACCCGATTGCCGACGTTGCGATCCTGCTCGGCCTCAAGCTCCTTGATCTTGGCGCGTTCGACGATCACGACCTTGCCCTGCTCGGCCAGCCGCTTCACCAGCATCGCCTGAATGCCTTTGCCGATATTCTGGTTCGTGCCGAACACCGATTGGACCGACGTCATCACGGTGGAATAATCGAACGCATCCACCATCACGCGCTTTTTCTGCGCCTGCGTGGGAGGTCCACCGGCCGGTGTCGGATTGCTGACCGGGATCGCCGCGGGCGGCGGCGCCGATTCCACTGGAGCCGGAGCAGCCACGGGTGGAGCAGCGGCGGCCGTCACGGGAGCCGCTGCGGGAGCAGGCGCGCTCGTCGGGTCCATCATCACGCCGATAATGTTTTCCGATACCTTGGCGTTCTGCAGCTTCACCAGATCGGCCGGCGTCAGGTTCATCGGCTTGTTCTGCTTTTGCAGGGTCTTGATGATCAAGCCCTCCGACATGCCCGACTTCACCAGCGAAATCACGTTGTCCACGGGAGATGCCGCCGCAGCCGGTTTCGCCGCTGCGGGCGCGGGCTTCGCTGCTGCCGGTTTCGCCGGAGGCGGAGTCTGTGCTGGTGGAGGAGCCTGTCCCACGGCGAGCACGGCTACCAAGCCGCTCGCCACGAATGCCTGCAATCTGATGTTGATGTTACGCATGGAATCCTTCCCCGAACGCGGGGCATCGCCACCGCGAATCCAACTGCTACTGACTGTTAGGTGAAACCCCCAACTATATTAATCGACACCGACCCTGCACAGATGACAATGACATATACGACTACACGCCCCCCAGGCGCGAAAATCGGCTCAAAATTACTGGATCGGCGAATAAGTCGCCGGATCCATATAGGTGGAATCGATCTTTTCGACAATCTTCCCGTCGGCCTCGGAAGCCTTAGACACCTGCTGCCAATCCGGATCAGCCCCGAATTCGGCCCAGTTCTTTTTTGCGGCATCGCGGCTTTCGTGGGCGATGATATAGACCAGCGTGTTGTCGTGCTGCGCCGCGTCCTGGGGAACCCAGTACCCGATGCTGGTCATGTGATGCCTGTTGAAAATCCCGATGGTGTGCTCGCGGAATCGCGTTTGTAGGGCGGGCAATCGGCCCGGAAACGTATGATAGACGCGGAGTTCGAACACTCGCGAGCTTTGGGCTTGGACAGCGCCCGTGTGCATCAGGCGAGCCGTGATCAACGATCCAGCCGCAAGGCAAATCGCAGCGATCGCGCCGGTCCGAAACGCGGTGAGTAGCATGGTTGCTCCTACTTAGTGAATAGCCGACGAGAATCATATCACTCCGGCATTGTGGCGCACGCACTCGTGCGTGCCGTGTCGACACTCATGTCGACACCGTCGACCCGGTCATCATCGTTTCTTTAAGGCCACTACAACGGATACCCGATGGAGTTCTGCCGAATTTGCCTGAGTTCCCCGCTACGTTTTGCCGGACCCAGTAGTACTGGCAAAGTCTATCTAGCGGCACCAGTGCCGGATGCCGATCTTATCCACGATGCAGCAACTGGTGGGCTACGCGCGCAGCGTGTTTTGGACCGTCGGCGTGATCCAGGTTCTCGCCGGCGTGTACCTCGCGTTCACGGCTGCGTTTGAGAACCGATCTGATCCCGATCCAGTGCGGCTCGCGGTCGCAATCGTGATTTCCCTCCTGTTGATTGCAGTGGGATCGCTCTCCTGTCTCGCCGCTAGAGCCTGGCGCCGCCAAACGCGCTTCGCGAGACCGCTGGTGACGATCAGCAGCCTCCTCTGCCTGATCGCCTTTCCATTCGGCACCGTCGCGGGAGCGGTCGGGCTGTATTGGTGCTTCTCCGCGAAGATGCGGGAAGTCGAGCCTCGCGTCGAAGACTTCGAACATCAACCAAAACCTGAGGATGGCACGCACGCCTGGGTGCAGAAAGCGATTCCGGTGATCACCGTTGCGATCTGGCTGGGCGCGTTCGCGGTACTCGGATGGTGGGGGCAGACGCACGATCTTCCGCGGCGCGGCGTGGTCGACGGCCTGTTGCTCCTGTTCATTTGCGAATGGATTGCCGTATTTTTCCACGAACTGGGGCACGCCGTCGCAGGCTGGGCATCCGGCATGAGCCTCGCGAGTTTCCGGGTCGGCCCATTCGTCGCTCAAAAAATCGCGGGGCGCTGGAAATTCCAGTTCGCTCTGGCCGCCATCCTGACTTCCGGCGGCGGCGTTGCGACCACTCCTCTCCACATGCACGGCATACGAAGCCGCATGGCATTCGAAGTCGCAGGCGGGCCCGCGGCATCCGTAGTGACAGCGTTGATCGCGGCTCTGATCGTCCTGTTGATTCCTGGCAGTGGATGGGAAGCCTGGTGGAAATTCCCGGCGATGATCGCTGTGATTTCCGCGGCCGCCGCGGTGTTGAACCTGATCCCGCTCGGCTTCGCTGCAGGTTATTCCGATGGCGCGCTGTTGCTTCAACTGCTGCGTGGAGGCCGTTTCGCCGACTTTCGCGAAGCCATGAAAATGGTGAGCATGACGGCAGTGACTCCGACCCGCCCTAGGGACCTGGATGCGCGCGCCTTAGCCGACGGAATGCGCGCGGGCGTGGGCACGCCGGAAGAAGGCACGCTGCAAATGATCCAATTGATCTGCGCCGTGGATCGCGGCGAGATGACCCAGGCCCGTGAGCATTTGGAGTCGAGTCTTCAACGAATTCCAGGCCCCGAAAAAGCGCCCACGCCCGGTTGCGCGGCGGAAATGGCATTCTACATCGCCTATCTGGATGGAAACGCGGATCGCGCGGGAAAGTGGCTGCGCGGAGCGGAAGAAGTCGCGGCGTCAAAGAAACTCCCGTTGACGAAAGAATCCGACTATTGGCGCGCCATGACCGCCGTTCACGAAGCCCAAGGACATCGCTCCCAGGCGGAAGAGGCTTACCGGAAGGCGATGGAGATCCTGGCAAGGAAACCGATAACCGGGCTCTATCAGTTCGAGCGCGAGTTTCTCGAGACCGTGCACAAGGGTGGCTGGGTTCGCGAACCTTCTTCCGACTTCAGCGAGGCCTCCGCGTAGTTGTCTTTCCGCGGCCAATCGCGCCTCGTGACGGAAACGTTGACTGCCGCCAGTGAGGCGCAGTCGTAAGGCCGCGCGCCCAATCCGAAGCATGGTGCCACCGCATCTCGGTGTATACTGACTGGCGGACACTTCACGGCGAATAAAGCAAACCTTATGCGACGCTTTGCCCTTCCACTTACGCTAGCGATTCTCGGCGCGATCTCACTCATCGCCCAGGACGGCCTCTACAAAATCATCAAGACCGCAAAAGTCGGCGGCGACGGCCGATTCGACTACGTCTACGCTGATAACGACGGCCGCAAGCTCTACGTGGCCCGCCGTGGACCCGATCGAGTCTCGGTCTACAACCTGGATACGCTCGAACCCGCCGGCGAGATTCCGAACGCAAGCGCGGCAGGCGCCGCCGTGTCCACAAAATCCGGCCACGGATTCGCCAGCGCCAAGCCGGTGCCCATGTGGGACACGAAAACGCTCGCCGTCATCAAGACCATCGACGTGGAGGGAGGACCCGACGGCATCCTTCACGATCCGTTTAACGATCGCATCTACGTCTTCAGCCACCGCGCCCCTAACGCGACCGTGATCAACGCAGCCGATGGCGCAGTGCTCGGCACCATCGATCTCGGCGGCGCGCCTGAGCAGGCCGTCTCGGATGGCAAGGGCAACCTTTACGTCGACATCGAAGACAAAGGCAACATCGCCGTGATCGACGCCAAGACCATGACCGTCACCGCTCATTACGATCTGGAAGGTAAGGGCGGCGTATGCGCCGGTCTGGCGATCGATGTCAAGAATCAACTCCTGTTCGCCACCTGCCGCAATCCGCAAACGATGGTGATTCTTTCCACCGCCGGTAAGATCATCACCACGCTGCCGATCGGCGCGGGCACCGACGGCGCCGTTTTCAATCCCAAGACGATGGAAGTGTTCAGCTCGCAGGGCGATGGCACGCTGACGATCGTCAAGGAAAATAGCCCGACCGCTTTTGCGGTAGAACAGAACCTGCAAACCATGCGCGGCGCGAAAACGCTGACGCTGGACGCCAAGAACAGCCGCATCCTGCTGATCGCCGCGGAGACCACTCCTCCTCCGGCCGATGCTCCGGCGGGACGCGGACGAGGTTCGATGGTGCCCGGATCGTTCACAATTTTAGTTGTCGGTAAGTAAGAGGAATCCATGACGAATAACTCAAAACGAATCAAGATTGGACTTGCGGTCGCCGCCGCGATCGTCGGCGCGGGTGTGTATGAACGCGGGTTCGCACAACAGACGGACACGCCCACTAACGACGCGCCGAATCCCTACAAGACCATCGAAGGCTGGGCCAAACTGCCCGAAGGCCGCAAGTGGGGATCCACCAGCGCCGTCGATATCGATAAGGACGGCAAGTCGATCTGGGTCGGCGAACGCTGCGGCGGCAACGGCTGCTTCGATCGCGCCAAGGGCGAGATGAACCCCGTGGACACGATTCTCAAGTTCGATGAAACCGGCAAGCTGGTCAAGAGCTTCGGCGGCGGCATGCTCGTATTCCCGCACGGTATCTACGTCGGCAAGGACGGCAACATCTGGGTCACCGACGGTCAGGATAACGGTACGCCCGCCGGTCGCGGTGGCGGCGGACCCATCGGACCGGGCGCGGGAGCCACCATCGGAAATCAGGTGTTCAAGTTCTCGCCCGATGGCAAGCTGCTGCTGACCCTCGGCAAGAAAGGCGGCGGCGCCGATCCTGACTATTTCTATCAGCCCAACGACGTCGTCGAAGCGCCCAATGGCGACATCTTCGTCGCAGAAGGCCACGGGCGCGGTAACAATCGCGTCTTCAAGTTCGATAAGACTGGCAAGCTGCTCAAGGTGTGGGGCAAACTCGGCACCGGCCCCGGCGAATTCGATCAGCCGCACGCGCTCGCCTTCGATTCGAAGGGCCGCCTGTTCATCGGCGACCGTAACAACAATCGCGTCCAGGTTTTCGATCAGGAGGGCACCTTCATCACCGAGATGCGGCAGTGGAGCCGCCCCAGCGGAATCTTCATCGATAAGAACGACGTGCTGTACTCGGCCGATTCGGAATCAGAATCGGTGTCGCGCAATCACAACGGCTGGAAGCGCGGCATCCGATGGGGCAAGATCAGCGATGGCAAGATCGTCGGGTTCATTCCCGATCCTGTCGACAAGGCCCCGAGCACCAGCGCGGCTGAAGGAGTCGCAGTGGACGCGAAGGGCAACATCTACGGAGCCGAGGTCGGCCCTCGCGCCCTCAAGCGTTACGAAAAGCAATAGTGGGGCAGGGCTCCAGCCTTGCGCGCGACGTGGAGAGTCTGTGTGAAAACAGGGACAGGCTACCCTATCCCTAGTGACGCGAGACCACGAATGAACCAGATATCAGCGTGGACAGGGCAGCCTGTCCCTGTTTTCACACAGACTCTCCACGTCCCGCCTCTTCTACTGCAATCTGCTTAAACATGCGCGTTCAAACATTCAAGTTGGGAACAGCCCTAACCGCAGCGATGGCGTGTGCCGGCGCCCAGTGGCTGAACTATCCCACGCCCCGCACTCCTTTGACGCGCGATGGCAAACCCAACCTGTCCGCCAAGGCCCCTCGCACTTACAAAGGCAAGCCCGACCTTTCCGGCGTCTGGATGATTCAGCCTCCCGCCGAAGGCGAACTCGAGCGCCTCTTCGGCGGCCGCATCGGGAAGCAGGTCGAAGGCGATGACCCGCGCACCTTTTCGAAATACTTCCACAACCTCCTGATCGACTTCAACAAGGGAGAAGAACCGATTCGGCCCGAGGCCGCTGCCCTTGCAGCGAGACGCGTGGAAACGATGGACACTCCGCAATCGCATTGCTTGCCGCACGGTTTGCCGGCCATGGAGCTTCTCGGCTTTCCCTTCAAAATATTTCAGACTCCGGACGCGATCGTCATCTTTCATGAGGTCAACGGAGCTTCTCGCCAGATCCACACCGATGGCCGGAAGCTTCCGCCGAATCCTTTTCCGTCGTGGATGGGGTATTCTTCCGGCAAGTGGGAAGGCGACACTTTGGTGGTGGATACCGCGGGGTTCAATGATAAGGCCTGGATGGACAACGCCGGTCATCCGCGCAGCGAGGCGTTGCGCCTCCAGGAACGCTTTCACCGCCGCGATTTCGGCCACCTGGATGTGCAGGCGACCATCGACGATCCCAAGGTCTGGACCAAGCCGATCACCATTAAGTACACGGAATTGCTGATCCCCAACAGCGACGTGCTGGAAACCTTTTGTCCCGAAGGGGAAAGGGACCGCGCTTATATGCCCACCGAGAAACCCAGCTCCCCGCTTCGTTAGTGGGGCGGGGCTTGCACGATGACAGATCGTTCTCTACTGCAGCACGATCAAACCACCCGTGACATCGTGGTTCAAATCCCAAGTCTTCTCGTACTTCAACGTCAGCCGCGTCGTACACTTCGATCTCGAATCCGGCGCCGTAGATGTACAGCTTCTTCCCATCGCCTGACATCCCGAAGCTGAATCGCGACCGGCAGGGTACCTCGGCCGTGTGCGAGATCTTCGTGCTCACCAGATCGAACGCCCAAAACTCGCAGCGCTTGTTCCCGCCGCTGCCCGACGAAATCACGGTGTAGGCGTTCTTTTTATCCGGCGCGACCTGTAATCCCGACATCCCGTTCGGCGGCGGCCCGATCGGCGTAAATTCGAACAGCCGCGTGTTGAAGTCGAACCGGGCAATGCCGAACAGGCGGCTATGCACGATCGGGTCCGTCGAATTGAACAGCGACATGCGCTGCGACGGCGTGCTCAAGGAATCGAACGTCCCGCCAACGCCCAGCGTATCCATCCCAGGCAGATCGGGCTTCTGAAGATCGATCTTGTCGACGACTTTGAAATCGTCTGCGTTCAAAATGTTGATCGTCTGACCGAACTGAAAGATAAATTTTCCGTCCGGCGACACTTCCAGGTTGCCGAAGCGAGCGTTGCCATTCAGCTCATCCTCGCGCGGCAGGTCGAACGTTTTCGAGATCTTGCCGTCCGCCAGACTGATCACCGTATACTTCGGCTTGGCGATCTCGAAGCGATCGACTTCCTTCGTGATCTCAGTGGTGACCGCGTAGAGAACTTTGTTCTCGGGATCGGGCGTTGCGCTGAAAAAACGGTAACGCTTCGACGCCGTATCGAGAAGGAAATGATTGGTCACCTTGCGCGTGGCGACATCGATCACCTCGATGCCGGCATGGTCGTTGGTGGCGACGTAGATCGTCTTGCGATCCTGCGACAGCCGCATGCCCGTCGGCAAGCCTGTGGACAGAGTGATCGTGTCGACCACCTTGCCTTGAGCCTCGTCGAAAACCAGAATCGCATTCGGGTAGGCGCTAATGAACAGCGTAGCCGCTTGGGCAACTCCGCACGCGAATACTAACGCAACAAGTTTCTTCATCAAATTTCCGCCCGTCTTATCGCGGCCATCATCTCTCTTCGCGCCTCCAACTCTTTCGCACGCGTCAACTCTTCACAGCCGTCAGTGAGGCGCGACAGCATGGAGCGCTATGCAGCGCGATGTAGCGCTCGTCTATGGGAACACCAAATCCAGATTGCGCCAGTCCTTCGTCGCCACCGCGCACTTGCTCGCCCAGTCAGGATAGTTGTTGACATGGTCAGGCACCTGAGCAGGCCAGAAGCAAGTCACGTAGCAATCGTAAATGTCGCGCTCGACCGGTTGGCAAAGCCCAGCCGTGCCGCCCGCCGAATCGACTTCCCAGCCTGGCGAAAACGCAAGCGAGCACCCCATCGGCACGTGCGGCCGCACGGGAGCAACCGGATTCTGCAACGCGACGACATCGCCGTCCGATGTGGGGCAGGCGGTTTCGCCTGCCAGTTTTTGCGTTTCCAGGCCAACCTGCTCCTCAATCCTTCGAGCCTTCCTATTCAACGCCCGCAAATGTTTCATGATGCTTTCCTTTCGGCGAACCTCAAAAGAAATCCAGGATTCTGCGCGGCAATCGCGCCATAGATGCGCAGACAACGATCAGTCCAATCGCGCACCCAATCGCAGTAATGCAAATTCGGATGGCCGGTGTCGCCATACCGAACGAACGCCTCGTGATGACAGCCGCCCGCGCACAGCGGCCTCGCCCAGCAAGTATGGCAATCGTACTTCGCGCCGATGTTACCGCGCGTCAGAAAATCATTCTGCTTTTCGCGATCGATGCCCGTCGAAATGTGCCCCAGCGCATGCTGATCCGAATCGACAAAGCGATGGCACGGAGCGATATCGCCCGACGGTCCAACGCCCATCAATCCCAGACCCGCGCCGCACGGATGCGATTTGTTCACGCCCTGGTACAGCTCGGACAGCGTGTCACTGACGTTCGAGAAGCCGTGCATCTCGCCGCGCAACGCGTATTCCAGATACTCGTCGGCCAGCTTGTGGAATTGTTCCAGCACGCCGTCCATGCCCGTTTCGTTGATCGCGTACAGGCGATCCGGCGACGTCGTGACCGGCGCGAAACCCACTTCGTGGAAACCCGAGATCCTCTTTCAGATGACGATAAATCCGAATCACGTCGGTGTTGCCCGCCGTCAACGTAACGCGCGCCGTGATGGGCCGAGTCTTGTGACCCGCAATCAACTCTCGAACCCTTGGCGCGATGATGTCATAACTGCCCTTGCCGTTGGCGAACACGCGCAGCTTGTCGTGCAATTCCGCGGGACCATCCATGCTGACCGTCACGCCGATATTGTTGTCCGAAAGAAACCCGATGATCGTCGGCGTCAGCAGCGTGGCGTTCGTCGTCAGGCTGAAATCGATCGACCGCCCTTGCTTGGCGGCCTCGTCGGTCGCATACGTCACCACTTGCTTCAGCAGCGGGAAATTCATCAGCGTTTCGCCGCCGAAAAACGTGATGTGGATGCCGCCGCGTCCGGCCGACTCGGCCAGCAGAAATTGGACGGACTGTTTCGCCGTCTCGAAATCCATGAACTTCTTCTTGCCTTCGGGCGTCGCGACCTTGTCCTCGCCGAATTCGTAGCAGTACTGGCAGGACAGATTGCACTGGTTGGTAAGATTCAACACCAGCGTCTGCAACGGAAAATTCGCGGGTGGATTCTGGGGAGGATCCGGAATCGTTTCGCGCGAAATAATCACGTGCGACTGGTAGAGCTCTTCAATGACTTCGCGGCGCTCTTCGTACAGATTGTGAGTGAGCTTGCCCTCGCGAACCAGGTCGAGCACGGACTTCGCATCGTCGTCGAGTTCGAAAATCGCACCCGCCGGAACAAGATACAAGAACTCGCGACCACCAGCCTCGAACCGATGAAACTCTCCTGGTTGATATTCATGTGGCAATGTGGCGCACGCACTCCTGCGTGCCGTGTCGACACTCATGTCGACACCGTCTTCCCTACGCGCAATCATCGCCGAGCCCCCGGAGCAGCAGGCATCTGAGGCTCCACTTCCGGCTGATCCCAGCGAATATAAGTAGGCACCGTCACGACCAAATAAGACCGGCCAGCCAGAGGCTTCCCGTCCTTATCCTTCTCAGTCTTCGACGTAGCCACCACCCACACGTCCCCGTAATTATTGCGGCTGAACTTGCGCTTCGGATTCGGACCATCCGACGCCGGCGTAAAGAATCCCGTCGCGCCCAGTGACCCGACGAATTCCTTGTCATCGTCGCCAAACACCGCCATGAATTCCTCAACCGACCACGTCACGTCGATCGGCCCCAGGTCCACATCGTCAGCCGTGTGCGGCTTGCCGTCCGCGCCGCGCTGATAGCCGATCGCCTCGAACTGCTGATAGCCCTTCGGATGCGTCTCGCTACCGAGCCTCGCCATCGATGCATCCGGAATCACGCGCACGTAGTCGATCTTGTCGTAGATCGCGATCGCGCGTTCCAGAACGCTGCGGCGCAGCGCAATGTCGCGCTTCCCGGAAACGGCGTCGGCCGCGACGCTCACTTCGATCGTCAATTCCGTCGGCGTGCGCGACACCACTTTCGACACCGTCACGCCCGATCCAAAATCGAGATCGGCCGGCGTGACTTGCGCCGGGAAGCTATCTCCATAAAGCTTCAGCCGAGCGTCCTTCGAGCCCGCCTTCAACGAATACTTGTCGACGCCCGATAACACTGGTTCGGACGATGCCCGCTCCAGCTTCACGTCGAAACCGAATTCCTGATACTCGCCCCAGAACCAGCGGCCTTCGGCATGCGACTGGTCGGGCGCGAACCACATCGTCTCGCGCATCTCGCGCGACAGATCGTCAGGAGCAACCGTGCCCGTGGGCGCCGCCGTTGCCGATCGTGACCGGCCGCGCCACGAATATCCCGTGTACACCAAGCCTTGCCCAGTGCGCGTCACGACGCTGCCGTCTTTCACCGATTGCATTTTCAACCGCGTAGAAAATTCGTCCTCGGCAGCGCCTTGCTCCACCACCAACTCGCCGAAATATTTTCCGCGTCCCGGAATCGTCGCCGACACCAGCCACTTTCCGGCCAGCTTCGGTGCCCGCATACGAGCCTGCCATGACGCCCATTCCGGAGTCTGCAGCGGAGCGTTCTTCGCCAGATAATCCACCGCTTCGTCACCCGGTTGAACGTTCGGCGGCGGAGTAGTCCCGGGCGCGGGCCGCCCTCCGTTGAATCGCCGAAACGCGTTTTCTGCATTCGAGTACAACCCGATGTGCATGTTCGTGAGCAGCTTCCAATCGTCTTTCGATCGCCGCCACGAAAGCGGCCGCCCGAACGGATGGCAGCCCATGCACGCCGTGCGCACGTTTTCGCTAGGCACCGGCTCGTCGACAATGCGATGCTCCGGCATATACATCACCGGCTTCGCCTCTTCCGGAGCCAGCCCATGATGCGTCGCCAGATATTTCACGATCGCGCGCGCATCCGCCGGCGTCAGCGTCAGCCCGTTCAACCGAACCATGCGCTTGATGGCTTCTTCCCAACCTTCCGGCGTCGACCGTTCCCACGAAATGCGCGAGAGGTTCTTCTTCTCGTCCTGCTTGTGACAGGTACCGCATTTTTCGACGACCAGCGCGTTGGTAACGGGAATGCCCTCTTCTGGCTTGTCGTCGGAACTCGCGGCCGGAGCGCCCGCCGCCGCATTCTGATTGCCTCGGCCGCCACCGCCCCGCCCCTGCGCCTGCGCCGGGACGATCGTGACCAGTACCGCAAGTGCCGCGAATGTGATTGCCTTCCTCATGGTTCCTCTTAGAATAATACTGTGACGCGCATAGTTGGGAATGGTGTGGCGGCAAGTTGTTGCGCGCACTTGCTTAAGGGAGTTGAAATTGCCGGTGACTCCCGTCCGCGAATTCCTGCTTTGCTCATCTCCGACGCTACGCAAGCCCTGGTCGAGGACGTTTTTCAGCGCCGGGTTTTCCAGGGCGCCACGAAAATTTCGCGGCGCATCGTGCGGTGGGGCGACGGAACCAGAGCGGTGGAAATGAGACATTCCGCGGTCGTGATCTCGGAAAAAGATCTGATCGAACGGTTGCCGGCCGCCCCGGTGGTTGAATCGGCTGCGTACCCGCCTCAGCTCAGCTTCGGCACTCGCATGGCGACTGCATTTCCCGTTGCAAATAGCGTTGCAGACGCTTGCTGGATCGAATCGGTCGAAAGCGGATGGCTATTTCTGCTTCCAGGGTGGTTGCTGGCGGTCGGCGATTCGCCTTTGGAGCAAAGCCAGCTTGTGGCCGCGCAGATTGTGTCGATCGGCGAGGCGGCTGGCCGGTTCCCTGCTTACCCGCGCATTTCCAATACTTTATGTGACGTCGACTGGCTCGCGGTCGGCGGCGCGGCGATGTCGTTCGACCCCATCTGCGGCGACGGCGTCGGCAATGCTGTTCGCGAAGCGATCCTCGCGACCGCGGTGATTCGCGCCGGCGCCGCGGAAGATTTACTGGCGCACTACCGCGCGAGGCTTGTCGCCGGATTTCTCAAGCATCTGGAACTCTGCCGTCCGTTCTATGCGGCGTGTTCGGGCGAATGGTGGCGGTCCGAACTTGCGTTGCTCGATAAAGGAATCGCTTGGTGTCGAGAACAACTTGCAAATGCGTTGCCGTTCCGCTATCAACTGCGCGATTTTGACTTGCATAGGATCTCGTAATCGCGTGCAAAAAAGCCCGTCATATTCGCGACGGCGAAACTGATGCCGTTCAGATTGTGTTCGGGCGGAACTCCGGGAATCGAGCGCGGGTAGCCTGAGGCTGCGAATTCCATCGGCCCAATTCGGCGATATTGATCGCGCGGACAATCGCGATCTTCGTGAACGGCAATGACGCCGGGCAAAGAGCCGGGCAGCGACGATGCCGCCGAAATCAATTGCACCTTGTCGATAAACGGGGAGAATCGTTCCGCGTGCGCGGGATTCGACGTGCCCAGGCTGAGGTTGATCAGATCGATACGCTGCGCGATGCACCACTCGATGGCTCGCAAAATGAATTCGATGCGCGTGCGCAGCGATGTTTGAAAGACGCGCACGGCGAAGTATTCTGCGTCGGGAGCTTTCTCCATGATCGCCGCCATCACTGCGGTGCCGTGCCCGATGCGATCGGCGAAGTCAGGCGATTCACCGTTTTCGTCGATGCTGACGCCACCGGCAATCGGGCCGATGTGGGGATGCGGAATGGCAACGCCGGAATCGATAACTGCGATTCTCATCCGTTGGCGCGCGCCCTCACGGGCGCGCCTCACTGACTACCGTTTCCGCCGTGGTCGTCTTGCCGTCGCGCAAAACCACGACTTGATCCGCGATCGCGGCGAGCGCCGGACGATGCGTGATGATCACCACTGTCCGTCCTGCCAGCGATTCGCGCAATTGCTCCGCGATGACTCGCTCTGTTTCCGGGTCGAGCGCCGAGGTCGGTTCGTCAAGAATCAGCACGCTCGGTTTGCGAAGCAGCGCGCGAGCCAGTGCAATTCGCTGCCGCTCGCCTGCCGAAAGCGCCAGCCCGCGCTCGCCGGTGATGGTCTCGAAACCTTCGGGAAGCCGTTGAATCAATTCGTCAAGACCCGCTTGCCGGGCCGCTGATTCAATCTCGTCACGAGCCGCGCTGGGATTCGCATACGCGATGTTTTCGGCAATCGATGCGTGAAACAGGTGCGGCGATTGATCCACCAGTACGATCTCGCGCCGAATGTCTTCCAATTTCAAATCACGCAGATCGGCGCCATCGAACAGAATTCGCCCGGCGTCAGGATCGAGAAATCGGACCAGCAAATCCGCGATGGTCGATTTCCCAGCACCGCTGGCTCCCAGAATGGCGCAGAATCGGCCCGCCGGAATTTCGAACGAAGCGCCTTTCAGAATCGATTCGCGATCGTGCGTAAGCTCCACATTCTCCAGCACAATGCGATTGCGGAGCGGGCTGATCGCCGAAGCGCCCGCGCGTTCGACAACCTCCGCCGGCGTATCGAGGATCTCGAAAATGCGGCTGAGCGAAACCCGAGCCGTCGCCAGATTCGACCCCATGCCCATCATCGTCTGCACCGGCGACAACAAGCGCATGTGATACGCCATGTAGGCGACCAGTGTTCCGATCGTCATCTTGTGCTGATGGTCGATCACCATCTTGCCGCCGTACAGAAACACCAGCGCCGTCGACGCCGTAAGAATGGTGCCCGGCAGGCCGCCCATCATGAACGACGTCATCTGCAACTTCAGCAGCGTTTGCACGAACGCGCTGTTGCGCAGGCGGAATCGTTCGGTTTCATAGCTTTCGGCGTTTGACGTAACCACCGTGCGAATCCCGACGAGCGTTTCGATAAACAGGCTGCCGACGTCGGCGGCGCGTTCGCGCAACTGGCGCGTGAATGCCGTGAGCGTCTTCTGATATCGATAGAACACGAACAGACTGAACGGGAGCGACGCGATGCTCACCAGGAACAAGCGCCAATTGAACCAGAGCATGACCGCGACGCTGCCCACGAAGAACGCGACGTTCGTCAGCACGGAGAGCAGCGTGTCGGCAGAGACTCGCTGCACTTCGCCGATATCGGTGTTGAGCCGCGAGACTAGATCGCCGAGCCGCCATTTCGCGTAGAATCGCGGCGATAGCGTTTGCAGATGCCGGTAAAGGGCGACGCGCATGTCGAAAAGCATGGCGGCGGAGACGCGCACATATTGATAGCTGGCGAGGATATTGGTGGCGAATCCGAGCACGGTCGCTGCAAACATCAATGCAGCGGTCCAGCAGAGCATTCTCCAGTCCTCACGCAACAATGCGGAATCGATCAGCAGTTTCGAAATGAACGGCTGGACGAGGCCCAGAAATGTCGCGATCAGACTGACGGCGAGGATCAGAATCAATCGCGACGCGTGGGGGCGCAGGAAGGGTTTCAGCCTGCGATAATCCGCCCACGCCGACGCTTCGGGCATATTCGCGCCGATGATAACATCAAACCCGGAATGCAGAATTCGGGGGCGAGAATTCAGAATTCATAATGCGGGTATGTTTGCTGATGCTGTCGCCGTGGCGTCGGGCGCACCCCTTGCGAGTCCGTGGGAAACTGCCGGCGATGACCGCTCCCTTGCCTGCTTCGCTTCGTTGGTTCCTTCGGAGCCAAAACGGTCGCGGCTCTGAAGAAACTGGCAGGCGAAACCGCCTGCCCCACAAAAGAAGCGCACTCCCTTACGGTCGCGCCTCAACCTGACCTTCATGAAGGGCTACGAGCTAGGGGACGGGCGTATCATCTGGAATATGGCGGTTGTACATATCACCGAGGCCGAGCTCGCGCGCGATGTCCGCGGCGTGCTGGCGAAAGCGCGCGACGGGGCCGAGGTTGTGATCGAGCAAGATAATCGTCCAGTAGCCGTGTTGCGCCCCGCGGAACCCCGCAGGCGTAGGCTATCGGAGATCGCGGCCGCGCTTCCGGAGCACTCCAATGCTACAGTCGATCCGGACTTCGCTCGGGACGTGCAAGCTGCGATCGACGCACATCGGGAACCTATAGACGCGTCCGCGTGGGATTGAGACTCGATTCGTGTGTCCTAAATGTGAGGCCGGCCCCCGTGCCGGCAAGCCGGTTTTCTGGCCGGTTTTCTTTCGGCGAAAGCAAAGCCTGCAAGAATGCAGGCTCGCCGCCATGGGTGGCGGCCCCACGAAGTGAAGAAGCTGTAAGTTCGGGAACTCATTGCGGCCGGCGCGGCAATTGAGGTAGGCCAGGGGATCAAAAGAGGAGATTTAAGAATGACTCGACTACTTCCAGTTGCGATGATAACTGTTTTCGCCTGTGCAACTTGCACTCAGTCGGCGGGACAGACTCCGAACGGTCAGCCGTCTTTTGAGGTCGCGTCGATCAAGCCGGCTGCACCGCCGCAGGTTGGACCCGGCGGCAGAACGATGATCATGATGGGCTCGCGCGGCGGCCCAGGGTCCAACGATCCGGGGCGTTACCAGTGCAACAACTGCAATTTGCAGATGCTCCTGATCCAGGCCTATGGCATCGAGCCTTATCAGCTCACAATACCCGGCTCCCTGGTGAACGAGCGTTATGAAGTCACGGCGAAGGTGCCGGAGGGAACGACCAAGGAACAGTTCAGCCTGATGCTGCAGAATCTTCTGGCGGACCGCTTCAAGATGCAGATTCATCGCGAGTCGAAGGAAGGCCAAGTGTACGAATTGTCGGTCATGAAGAGCGGCATAAAGATGAAGGAATCGGCGCCGCCTGAGCCCGTTCAGGAATCGGCTGCGGACGGCCCGCCGTCGCCAGCCGCCGCGCTGGGGCCGGCCATGTTGGGTGGCGGCCGTGGTCCGCTGAAAATGGACAAAGACGGCTTTCCGGAAATGCCTAAGGGAGCGGGCGGACGCGGCGGTCCGATGGTGATGATGGGGGGTGGGCGCGCGCGCATGAAGGCAGACAACCAATCGATGGAGGACATCGTGAGAACGCTGAGCCGCCAGGTAGGTAGGCCCGTCACGGATGCGACCGGTCTCAAAGGAAAGTACGATTTCATGCTCACCTGGGACGGCGTTCCGTTGAACGGCGGCGGTGGAATGGGCCCGGGGCGTGGCGTCGCAATGCAATTCCAGGTGGCAGTGGGCGGCCAGGGATCTGCTCCCGCGGGCGGCGGCGATGCCAGTTCTCCGCTAAGCGGAGCTGATCAGGACACGCAACCAACCCTTTTTGGCGCGCTGCAAACGCAGCTTGGGCTGAAACTGGAAGCGAAGAAGGGCATGATGGAGTTGATCGTGGTCGATCACGCGGAGAAGACGCCGACGGAGAATTGAGGGCCAGAGGTCAGGGGCCAGGGATCGGGGGTCAGGGTCAGGGATCAGGGATCAGGGGCCAGGGATCAGGGGCCAGGGATCAGGGGCCAGGGATCAGGGGTCAGGGTCAGGGATCAGGGGCCAGAAATTCAAGGAGTCAGGAGTCAGAATTAAGACGAAAAAAAGAATTCAGAATTCAAAATTCAGGAGTCAGAATAAGACATGGTCTTTCGGACTTCCGTCGTGATTGCGATCTTCGCGGCAGTGCTAGGCGCGCAAACTCCCAATGGACAACCGTCGTTCGAAGTCGCGTCGATCAAACCGGCACCCCCACGCGTTCCCGGCCAGCGCATGATGGTGGGGATACGCGGCGGGCCCGGGACGGATGATCCCGGAATGTTCCGTTGCAGCAACTGCAACCTGGTGATGCTGATCGTGCAGGCTTACGATCTCAAGGGTTATCAGCTCACGGCGCCGGGCTTGTCGAACGAAAACAGATTCGAAGTGAGCGCGAAGGTCCCGGTTGACGCGACCAAAGAGCAGTTCCAACTGATGCTGCAAAACCTTCTGGCGGAGCGGTTCAAGCTGGCCGTCCATCGCGAAAAGAAGGAAATGCAGGTCTTCGATCTGGTGGTGGCCAAAGGCGGCCCCAAATTGGTCGAGCATCGGGCAGACGCACCTAAAGAAGAGGCGGTTGCGGAACCAATGCCTCCGCTGGGCGGACGAGGCGGGCGCGGTCCCAATGTCGACAAGGACGGCTATCCCGTCATTCCCAAGAGTTGCAACGGCTGCATGATGGTGGTCGGCGGTGGGAAAGCGCGTATGCAATGGACGGACGCGCCGATCAAGGATCTGGCGGACATGGTAGGCGATCAATTGGAAAGACCAGTGACCGATGCGACCGGGCTCAAGGGGAAATACGATATGTCGGTCACATTTCAGATGTCGTTCCCGGGTGGGGGACGCGGCGGTGACGCGGGAGCGGGAGGAGATCGACCGCTGGACTCCCCGGACAGCGATACCGGCGTTACTCTCGCGGGCGCGCTCGGGCCGCAATTGGGATTGAAGCTCGAATCGAGGAAGGGCTCGGTGGAGATGCTGGTGGTGGATCACGCGGAGAAGGTTCCGACTGAGAACTAGGTGAAGGAGTCTGGAGTCAGAATAAGACATTGATGTGGGACCGCCACTTCTGGCGGCGCGTCGCCTTCACGCGTTCGGTTCGTTGGAGAGTATCGGCCGAAACACGATGCTGAACAACCGACGGTTGGACCGCTCCCTATGGTCGCGGCTCATTGAAGGCAGCGGTACAATAGAAATCGCATCCCGTTGTGCACTCCAAGGAGAAGCAGATGAGTACTCGATTTCTTGTATCCCTCGCCGCGTTGACTGCGTTCGCCGTCGCGGTTTCAGCCCAGACCCCGGCCGCTAAGCCCGCGCCCGCCGTGAAAAAATCTTCCGTGGTTCCGCGCACACCGGATGGTCATCCCGATCTTCAGGGCGTCTGGACCAATGCCACGATTACGCCGATGACTCGGCCTACGCAGTTCAAGGATCAGCCGACTATTAGCGACGCGGAAGCCAAGGCGTTCGAGAAAAAGGATCGCGAGGTTCTGGTCAGCCAGGACGGGGCGTCGGACGGGCCACTGATT
This sequence comes from Terriglobia bacterium, assembly GCA_963732025.1. Lineage (GTDB taxonomy): Bacteria > Acidobacteriota > Terriglobia > Bryobacterales > Bryobacteraceae > Palsa-187. Next base: position 1,298,234 of record CAVSXU010000008.1, on the reverse strand, counting down.
GCCGCGGCCGGTTCGTCGGGCGTCGGCGGGTACAACGTTCTGTTTGTCGATCGCGGTAACGAGTTGGCGCGCGTGGATGGACAGGCTCGCACATCGTTGATCATCGATCCGCCGGATGGCAGGATGCCGGCGATGCTGCCTCGACAGAGGCCGCGCGCGGGTGGCGGCGGGCAGGGCGAGAGCTACGCGGGGATGAGCTACGACAGCATCAAGGCGCGTCCGCTCTCCGAACGCTGCATAATCGGGTTCGGGTCGACATCGGGTCCGCCGATGCTGCCGGTGCTTTACAACAACAATTATCAGATCCTGCAGACGCCGGACGCGATCATGATCGACGTCGAGATGGTGCACGACGTTCGTGTGATTCGCATGAACGCGCAGCATGAGTCGCCCGCGCTGGGCAAGTGGCTGGGCGATTCGATCGGGCATTGGGACGGCGACACTCTGGTAGTGGAGACGATCAACGTGAATCCGAAGAACCGGTTCCGCGGGGCGTCCGACAAGTTTAAGGTGACCGAGCGCTTCAAGCGCGTCGACGCGAGCACGATTCTGTATCGCGCGACGATCGAGGATCCGGAAACGTACGCCAAGCCGTGGACCATCGAGTATCCGTTCGTAGCGACGCCGGGTCCTGTGTACGAATACGCTTGCCATGAAGGCAACTACGCGATGGAAGACATCATGGGCGGGGCGCGCGCGATGGAAAAGACCGCGGCGGAGAAGAATAAGAAATAGTTGTTAATTCGTAATTCGTTTTTCTCGAATGAATGAGAGCCGGCTGAAGCCGGCTCGCCGCCACGAGTGGCGGCCCCACGTGGCAGCCATTGACGAGTTGCGGCATTCGTGTTAGCATCCCTCGATAAGCACCAGGCTCCGATGGACTGGCGCTTGCGAATCCCCTGTCCGGAAATTCAACCCTCCTCACCGTTTGAGCCAGCCCTGACGTTCAGGCGACGGTCCGAACTTAACCTTGGGGGAGATTTCCATGATCAAAACGCGCCGCGATTTTCTCACGCGTGTGGGGCAGGCGGGTGGATATAGCGCCGCATTTGCGACGATGCAATCGCTGGGCCTCATGCCAATGTTGGCGTCGGCAGCTTCGGAACTGAGTCTTCCGGCCGACGCGGGGAAGGGTGTGAAAGTCGCGGTGCTGGGGGGCGGGATTGCGGGGCTGGTGTCGGCCTACGAACTCCGGAAGGCCGGATTCGAGTGCACCGTGCTGGAAGCGCGATCGCGCCCTGGGGGACGCAACTGGACCGTTCGCAACGGCACGACGGTCGAATTCACGGACGGAACCAAGCAGACCGCGCAATGGGACACGGGCAATTATCTGAACGCGGGCCCGGCGCGGATTCCGTCGATTCACAAGACGATGCTCGGATATTGTCATGAACTCGACGTGCCGCTCGAAGTGGAAGTGAACACGTCACGCAGTTCGCTGCTGGTGAACGATAATGCTTTCGGCGGCAAGGCGGTGGAGCAGCGGCAGGCGATCAACGATACTCGCGGGCACGTCGCGGAACTGCTGGCGAAGTGTATCAAGCAAAACGCGCTGGATCAGGAATTGAACAGCGACGATCGCGAGCGCATGCTCGAATTCCTGAAGCAATATGGCGATCTCAAGGGCGACTTGAAGTACCAAGGCTCGCTGCGCGCCGGGGCGTCGCAACTGCCGGGCGCTGGGCCGGTCACGGAAGAACTGCGCGTGCCTCTCGACATGCACGCGCTGCTCGACGCCGAATTTTGGCGAGGCATGATGTTCGAGGAATCGCTGGACATGCAGGCGACGATGTTCCAGCCGGTTGGCGGCATGGATCGGATCCCGTATGCGTTCGCCAAGAGCTTGGGGGGCATGGTGGAGTACGAAGCGCCGGTCACGCGAGATTCGCAAGACATCGAGCGGCGTAAAGATCGTTTATGCAAAGGGCGGCGCGGTGAAGATTCTGGAAGCCGACTACTGCATTTGCGCGATGCCGATCACGATTCTGAAATCGATTCCCAACGATTTTTCGCCGCGCATCAACATGGCGATCAAGAACACGAGTTACGGCGACGGGTACAAGGTCGCATGGGAATCGAAAAGATTCTGGGAGACCGACTTCAATATTTATGGCGGGATTTCGTGGGTGATGAGCGGACCGATTGGGCTGGTCTGGTATCCCAGCGCGAGGATGGCGACGCCGACAGGCGTGGTGGTGTCGGGATACGCGACGGAGAGCGGCTCGGATTTCGGGAAGCTGCCGGACGTCGAATCGAAGCTGGCGGCGTCGCGAGCGGCGGTGGAGAAGCTGCATCCCGGTTACGGGAACATATCTGACGAAACCGATTTACGTGAGTTGGTCGAAGATCCCGGAGAATCATGGATCGTGGGTGGGGCGCGGAACGAACGGCGATTACTACGAGGGTCCTTACAAAGAATTCTGCACGCCGGACGACCGATTCTATTTCGCGGGCGACCATTGTGCCCATGTTGGCGCGTGGCAGGAAGGCGCGGCGCTGTCGGCGCATCGGGCTTTGACAATGATCGGGGAGCGGGTGAAGTCCGAGCGATTATCAGTGGCGAAGTCTACGGCGGTTTAAAATGTTTCGACGTGCGGGGCTGTTAAGCCTGCAAACTGAGAACTCTCGCTGTTCGATCATCGAGAATAAGAAATCCGAGACGACTCTCGGCACTGCAGGCGTGACAGTCCGCGCCACGTTAATTCGCCAGTTTCTGAATTTACAGCGCACTGCCTACTGGTCGTTTGAAGTTGACGATGTTTTCCCACTCGTTCGCGTCCGACCTTGCGACGACCGCGACCACGGGATCGGTTTCGCTGATGTTGAAAACCTCGTGCGGAATGCCGGGCTCGATGAAGATGAAATCGCCAGCTTCGTTTTCTAGCGAGTGCTCGAGGCGGTCCGTACTCATGCCGAACGCGGCCAGCGAGGATGTAGAGCATCACTTCGAAATCGACGTGGATGTGCGCGTAAGCGACGCCGCCGGGCGGAATCGTCGCGACATTCATCGACAGCTTCTTCGATCCGACGTTCTTCGCCGACATGCCCGACTTGTAGCGAATCCCATTCCACCCGCGCACGTTGCCGCCGCCGCGAATCGTGAGGATGCCGTCCGCGCCCTCCACCGTGCCGAGTTCTGGTCCGATTTCCATACGAATATCTTGACACGCGCTAATTTGGCACGCTGGCAACGCAGGTAAAAATGAGGTTTGATAGGGATAGGCAGTCTCGATAGAAATGCGCCGCGCGATCACATTCGTCCTACTGGCTCTGTTCAGCTTTCCGCTGATCGCGCCAGTGCTCGCAAACGATGCTACCGGCTTGCCCGCATGTTGCCGCCGCGATGGGAAGCATCATTGCGGGATGGCGGAGGCGAGCGCGCAAAAGGAATTGCCGGCCGGCCTACGCTGAAGGCGACTCAATCCAAATGTCCGCTGTATCCCAACACCGGCGCGTCCGGCGGGTGATTCTCAATCGGTGTTCGTCGAGCGATGCATCCGCTATCGGCGCGCCGCCGTCTTCCGCTCGGCTCTGCGAACAGTCGAGTGAACGAGTTTCTCGCGCATCGCGCTGCGCGGCTCCGTGCAAAAGCGCGGCCCCCCTTCCTTCCTCGATTAAACCGCTCGATTAACCACAGCTTCGGTGTCGTCAGGTTCGGCGTCGGGAGGACGTTCGTGTCAGTATCTTTTTCGTTTAAAGCATATTATTCGCTTTATTTCTGTTCGCTTTTGTCGCCGCGGACGATCTCGTTGGCCCAGGAAACCATCAATTATTCCAGCGTCAGCGGGCGCGTCACGGATCCCAGCGGCGCGGTGGTCGAGGGCGCGCAGGTCACCGCGCGTCAGGTGGAAACGAACCTGACCAGCAGCGCCGAACACGGATAGCGAAGGCCGCTTTCGATTTCCTTATCTGAACGTCGGCGCAGTACGAAATCAAAGTGCACCATCAGGGATTCGGCGATCGGACGCGGTCGCTGACACTCACCGTCGGCTCGGCATTTGAACTGCCCATTTCGCTCGCGGTCGCGGCCGACGGGGACGAACGTCACCGTCACCGGCGATGCCGTCGTGCTGGAAGCGGCCCGCTCGCAGATCGCCAGCACGATTTCGCAGAAGCGAGGTGCAGGACCTGCCGCTGAGCGGCCGCAACTATTTCGACATCGCGCTGTTTGTGCCGGGCGTTTCGCCGACCAATACCGCGGCCAATCAGCTTTTCGCGGAAACCTCGGCCATCCCCGGACAGGGAATTTCGATCGGCAGCCAGCGGAACTTTTCGAACAGCTTCATTATCGACGGCGTCAGCGCCAACGACGACGCGGCGGGAGTTGCCGGAACGTTTGTCGGCCTCGATGTGGTGCAGGAGTTTCAGGTGGTCACGTCCGGCGGCCAGGCGGAGTTGGGACGGGCGCTCGGCGGCTACGTCAACTGGTGACGAAGAGCGGCGGCAACGCGTTGCACGGCGACTCTACGGATATTTCCGAACAGCCGCTTCAACGCGGCCAACGCTCTTTCCAATACGGTTCTGCCGCTCACGCAGGCGCAGTACGGCGCCAGCCTTTCGGGACCGCTGGTGCACGACAAGACTTTCTATTTCGCGAATTTCGAAGGCCGCGATCTGAACCAGTCGGGACTTGCCACCATCGCTCCCGCCAACGTCGCTGCCATCAACGCGCGGCTCACGAGCGTCGGATATCCCGGGGCCGCAGATCTCGACGGGCGACTTCCGAATCCGGTGCACAACGAAAACTTCTTCGCCAAAGTCGATCATCACTTCAGCGATAAGGATCAGTTCAGCGCCCGCTACAGTCTTTATCACGTCGACAGCATCAACTCGCGCGGAGCCGGCGGGCTGAGCGCGCCCACCGCATCCGCCAATCTGTTCGACACGGATCAGACGATTGCGGCGAGCAATGTTCTGACGCTGTCGTCGCGCATGGTGAATGAGACGCGAGTGCAGTTCACCAACAGCAATCTTGCCGCGCCTCCTTCCGACCCCATCGGACCCGCGGTGAGCATTTCGGGCGTGGCTTCTTTCGGAACGCTGTCCGGATCGCCGACCGCGCGCGTCAATCGGCTCTACGAAGGCACCGACAGCCTGTCGGTTCAGCAGGGAGCGCACGCGATCCGGGTCGGCGTCGACTTTCTCTACAACGACGACACCATCACGTTTCCGCGCACCATTCGCGGCAGCTATTCCTTCTCCTCGCTCGCCAACTTTCTGAGCGGTGCTTATAACAGCTCCGGTTTCACGCAGACGTTCGGCGTCACGCAAGTCCACCAGACCAACCCGAATGTCGGCTTCTACGCGCAGGACGAATACAAAGTGACCCGCAGCCTGACGCTGAACCTCGGCCTTCGCTACGATCTGGAATTTCTCAAGACGATTGCGACTCAGACCGGGAACGTTTCTCCGCGCGCCGGTTTTGCGTGGTCGCCATTCGCGTCGCGCCGCACCGTGGTGCGCGGCAGTTACGGGCTGTTCTACGATCGCATTCCGCTGCGGCCGCTGGCCAATGCGCTGCTCTCGGCGGGCAACACGACGGTCGTCAGCAATCTGCAGCAGTTGAGCATCAGTCTTTCGCCGACGCAGGCGGGCGCGCCGGTGTTTCCCGGCATCCTGGGCAGCCTGACGATTCCGGCGGGCGTGCTGTTCAACTTCTCGACCATGGATCCCAATATGAAGAACGCTTACTCCGAGCAGGGGAGTTTTGAGATCGAACAGCAGCTGGGCAAGAACGCCACGCTGAGCGTGGGCTACCAGCATGTGCGCGGGCTGCATCTGATCATTTCGGTGAACCAGAACGTGCCCTCGTGCGCGGCCGTGGGCACCAACAACGGCTGCCGTCCGAATCCGACTTACGGGAATGACAGCCAGTATTCTTCGCTGGCGGATTCGCACTACGACGGCGCGCATATTTCGTTCCTCCAGCGGCCCGTGAAATGGGGCAATTACCGGGTCTCGTACACGTATTCGAAGGCGCTCGACAATGTGGGCGAATTCTTCTTCAGCGCGCCGATCAACAACTTCAACATCTGGCAGGATTACGGCAGGTCGGACGACGATCAGCGGAGCCGCCTGGCGTTTGAAGGCACGGTTCACTCCTCCCTCGAAAAGGCGAATACGCCCTGGGAGCGCTTCAGCCACGGGTTCCAGCTCACGACTTCGCTGACCGCGTACTCTCCGCTGCCGTTTAACATCACGACCGGGAGCAACACGATCCAGGGCACGGCGGCGCGCCCCACCATCAACGGAGTGTTCATCAATCGCAATGCGGGCGAAGGCCTCAGCATCCTGAATTGAACGTCCGCCTGAGCCGCACCTTCGCGATTGGCGAACGGATGCGCGTGCAGGCGCTGGCGGAGACGTTCAACACGCTGAATCACGTGAATGTGGCGACGCTGAACGGCGTGTTCGGCGCGGGCGCTTACCCGTCGAATCCGCTGCCGACGTTCCGGCAGATCACGGCGGTGAACGATCCGCGAACGTTTCAACTGGGGCTTCGGCTGAGTTTCTAGCTTGGGACTTTGGTAGGCGCGGCTGGACTCGAACCAGCGACCCTCAGCTTAGAAGGCTGATGCTCTATCCACCTGAGCTACGCGCCCGTCTAACGTGATGATAACACAGAGTTTGTACGTTTGGCGGCACAAACACCCAAGATCGCGGCCTTCAGATGTCATGACAATGTCTGGCGCGACGTGCTATGTTAGCTAAGGAAGCAAACAGGGAGAACGATCATGCCTAACGCCGAAATCCGCCAATGAGAAACTAGATCTTCGATTGACTCTCTCGGCGAAGCGGACGCTACAAAGTGCTGCCTCAGCCGCGCATCGTTCTGTAAGCGAATTCGTGTTGGAAAGCGCTCTTGCGCGTGCGGAGGAAACACTGCCGGACCGGCAGCGCTTCGGGCTGAGCGCGGCACAATGGGATGCATTTCAGAAAGCTCTGTCTGCCCCTCCCCGGCCTCGCGCCGTCTGGCGAAACTTTTGAAAGAGCCCAGCTTGTTTGAGCGCGGCGGTGTCTAATGACGCCTCTGCGCATTGAGAAACTGCAACGCAGCCATACGGTGGATGAATTCGATTGCGGCCGGGAAGCGCTGAACCGGTTTCTTACCCGCTATTCGTTGCAGAACCAACAGGCGGGAGCCTCGCAACCTACCTAGCACTCGCTGATGACAGAGTCGTCGGCTACTAACTCTTGTCGTCGGGCAAGTCGAATATGCCGCGGCCCCCGAGCGGCTGAGCAAGGGTCTCGCGCGCCATCCCGTTCCCATCATGCTTCTCGCCCGCTTAGCGATCCCGACATCGTGGCAAGGCAAGGGGCTTGGCGCCGGTCTCCTAAAGGACGCGATGAACGCACTGTGCGGGCGGCGGATATCGCAGGCATCCGCACGTTCGCCGTTCATGCCAAAGACGACGAAGCGAAGGCGTTTTACGAACACTTCGGCTTCATTCCACTTCCGAGCGACCCCTATCATCTTTTCCGGCTGCTCAAGGACATCCGCGCCGCGAACAAGTAAATAGCTCTCCTCGAACCGCCTCTTTGCTGGAGTAGCTACGTTGACGTCGGCTTATGCGCATAGATCCGTCGGCGTGCGCTGCATCGGCTCGTAGTTAGAGCGCCATCTGCCGGTCCAGCGCCGACATCACGCGGCGGTACTCGCCATCCGAATGAAGCGAACGCACAGCATTGCGAATCTCGGTTCGCACGGCTGGCTTACCCGACGATCGTTCGATGGCGATCAGCAGCACGTGCGCCTTCTCGCCTTCTGAGTTAAGTCGCGAGGCCGCTTGCACGGCTGCGATCAGCGTTTCATTCGAAGCGTCAGACCGCTGGATGATGCTCAGCAGGACCTGGGTCTTGTCGCCATCGGAGGGGATGCGGTCGGCGGAATGAATCAGTTCGATCCAGGTGGCGTTGCTCAATCCGCCATGGCGCGCCAGGCTGGAGAGTACTCGTGAACGCTCGCCCGACGAGTTCACGCTATTGGCCGCTGCGAAAAACGCACGGCGCAGCGCGTCGTCTTCTTTCCAATAGCTTCCGGCTTGCACGAGGACGCGAGACTTGTCACCGTCGGAGGGAATCCCTGCGGCCGAATGCAGGGCATCGACCAGCGTGTCTCGATCGCCTGCTGCGTCGCCGATCACCGCGGTCAGCACCCGCGCCCGATCGCCGGAGGAATTAATCGTGTCTGCGGCACGGAAGAACGCGCGGCGAGTATCGTCAGTTCCACCGCGATAATGATGCGCAATCTCGATCAGCACCGCCGACTTGTCCCCATCCGCGGGAATCTGCCCAGCGGATTTGGCTGCGGAGGTGAGGGTCGCGCGCGACGGGTCCTGTTGGAGGAAGCTCATCAGAACGCGGCGGCGATCGCCACTCGAATTAATGGTGGATGCGGCGTCGAACGCGTAATCGCGCAGGTTGTCCTTGAGCGTGTAACGGCTCAGGAAAACCAGCAACGACGACTTGTCGCCATCGGAGGGAATCGCGCGAGTGTCGCGCAGGATCGTCTGAAATTGCTCGCGTTCAGATTGCCGATAGGAACCAGCTCTTGGATGTAGACGCGCCGCGCGCCGCTGCTGCGGATCTTCGCAATCTCGGCGAGAACGGCATTCGCGCCGCCTTTCTTCATCAGCCGCCGCACGCGTTCCGGCGCATCGATGGCGGATTCGCGCAACAGGTCGGGTAGGCTGGCTCGCAACCAGGCTCGCGCTTCGTCGTCGAACGGATGATCGCGGCCATCGATCAGATATTGGCGCTTGATGGCGCCGGAGCTGTCGGCGATCGCCAGATATTTTCGGCTGGAAAATGCGTGCGACTCCTCGTAGGAAAACCATCCATTGGCGGGAATCGACTTCACGTCGGACTCGTCGTCATTGAATTCGACGCGGCCGTGCATGCGAAAGTCGCGCGAGTTCAAGCCGTCGCGCCAATGCCAGTCGCTGTCGACCTCGCCGTTGTGGCTGTGGACGCTGTAGGAAGTATTTCCCTTGGGGGCGGGCGGCGCTGGAGTGGATGCGGGAGCGGGAGGCGCTGCTTGTGGTGTCGGCGACGCTTGAGGAGAGTACGCGACAGGAGCAAAATTCGCTTGCGCGGCTCGCGGGACTGGTCGAGCAGCCGGCGTCGAGGCGAGTCCACGAACGGGGGGAGCCAGTGGGGCTGGGGCCGCGATGGGCTCGAAGCCAGGATGCTTGCTGTTGACTTGGGTGATTTCGACGGTGACTTTTGGATCGCGGACGTTCTTACGTATAGGCCTCGCGCATGCGAGGAAGCGAGTTGCGCTGGAGTAAGACCCGCCGCCTGCACGTTGCCGATCAGATGGCCTTGTGATCTTACCGTCTGACCGAACCGTCGGTCACCGGAGAGGTCCGGCTCCCGCCAAAGGATGATCCGAAGAACGTCTTCCAAGCGCCAATCACATAACTCTCTGGATCCACGGGCTCTTGCGGCGGTGGCGCGGGCGGAGCCAGAGGGGCTTCCTCAGGAATCGGCGGCAGGGGAGCGAGAGGCGCTTCGGGAGCGATCGGCGCTTCAGACGCAAGAGGAGTTGGCGGAGCCAAGGGCGGTTCAGGTGCGAGCGACGCCGCCGGAGTCAAAGGCGCTTCGGGTGCAAGCAGGAACCATGGGAGTCCGCGGTGGTTCTGGCGGAATCGGTGGCTGCGGAGTCTGATCTTGTTCGTCGAATGAAGGCGCGGCAGGTTCGGAGAACGCGAATACTCCAGGCGCGGTCGCGACCACGCCGACGATCACGCCGAGAACAACCATCGCGGCGATCAATCGGAACTTCAGCAATCGTGTTCCGGTGTGGCGTTTCTTATCGAGCAACATTTCGACTCTCCTGGCCAAATGCGACGGTTCCTCGGTTGCTGCCGCAGCGATCAGCGATCCGCGCACGCCGCCGGCGAGTTCCACTACGCGCGTCAGGCAAGCCGCGTAAGGTCGTGCCCGTCCTGTAGCTGCGATCACGAAATCGTCGCACGCGATTTCGCGCTCCAGATCGATGCGGCGCGCGATCCAGCGCACCACCGGGTGCAGCGCGAACAGAGCTTCGATCGCTCGCTGCGCGATCAACGCGTAATCGTCACGGCGAGCGAGATGCGCGGTTTCATGCAGGCCGATTTGATCCAGCTCGTCGGCGTCGAGTTCAGAGAAGAGCTGCGCGGGAATCAGAATCGATGGCGAACCCAGGCCGGCCGCCATCGGCGTCGCGATTTCGGACGAGCCCCCCAGTGAAATTCGGCGCGTCGTCCCGCAAGTCGCCAGCCATTGACCCAATCGTGCGGCGATTTGCGCGGGCGCAGCGAACGCGCGTGCCTTCCGGCGTTCGCAGAGCGACAACCGCGGCGACAGCCGCCCCAGCATCACGAGCGAAATCGCGAACCAGCGATCGCCAACCACTTGGAAAATCGCATGCCTGAGATCTCGATCGGAAATTGCGGCCACTTGGACCGCGGTGCATCGTCGATCTGATGGTCAGTCGGCGCGCTTTCGAACGCTGACGCTGGAACGTCTCGGCTCGACGGTTGCAATCGCAGCGTGGCGTTTCTGGAACTCATCTCGGAAGAAACAATGGCGGGTGCGGGCGAACTCGACCGCGGCAAGTAAAGCAGTGGCATCGCGATCACGGTCCCAGCGCGATCCACCAGATCGCGTATCGCGTGGCGGCATTCAACGTTCGGCGCGGTGTGATTCGCAACAGCAGCCATAGCGCCGCGACGATCAGCACGCTGACGATTCCGGCGTTCACAAACGCCGTCAGAATATTGGCGATCGCTTCCAATCTCATTCCGCCTCCTCAATACGCTTACGCAGCCGCTTCAGTTCCGCGGAGTCGATCTTTTTTCCTTCGATCAGATTGAGCATCAGCAGTTCAGGCGAGTTCTCGAAAAACTTGCCCAGCAGATGGGTGACGGCGCTTTCGCGCGCCTGCTCGCGGCCGACCAACGGATGATAGATGAACGCGCGGCCTTCCTTGGTGTGGCGCACGTAGCCCTTGTTTTCGAGGATGCGCATGGTTGTCAGCACGGTCGAATAGGCGAGCGGGAGGATTCTTCGGAAGGTCCTCGACGACATCGGCAACGGTCGCAGAACCGCGTTCCCAAAGGATGTCCATCAGCTTCAATTCCGCGTCGGTCAGATTGGCCGACTTCTTTCTCGCCATGCGCGTGCTCCTCGCGTTGCTCGATTAACGAATTAATAATTCGAGCATACACCGGGCGGAATTCGCTGTCAACGATAAAATTAATAGTTGAATGTGGCGCGGGCCACCGGCCTGCTGAGCCGAGAGCTGTGGGGCCGGCACTCGTGCCGGCGGACGCGCTTTAGCGCGTCCAATTTGAGCGGCCTAAAAGGCCGCTCGCCGCCACGAGTGGCGGCCCCACAGCTCTCGGCTCAGCAGGCTTCGACAGCCCGCGCCACGCAAAAGCTTAGTTTTCCTTCTCGATCGCGTAGTAGCCCTTGCGAGCCTGGACCTTGTAATCTTTCTCCGCGACCTTGATCTCGATCTTGCGATACCTGCCGTCCTTTTTCGGATTCGTCGACGTGTAGCCGATCGCGTACTGGCTGCGCATCTCGTCCTGAATCTCGCGGAAGATATCGTCGAGCGAATTCTTGCGGTCCACCTTGAAGACGCGGCCGCCGGTTTCGCTCGACATTTTGCCCATATCGCGCTCGCCGCCTGCCACCGCCGAAGCTGATCGTCCCGAAGCCTCCGCCGTACGCCGCGCGATCTTCATAATCGATGCTGTAGATGATCGTGTCGGCTTTCTGCGCGGCCTCGATGGCTTTGTCGATCTCGCGTTCTGCTGCCGGTGTCGACGCCGTCCGTGATCAGCACCATCGCTTTGCGGCCCACTTCGCCCTTCAGTTTTTCGTTGGCGGCGAGATATACGGCGTCGAACAGAATCGTTCCCGCCTGGCTCTGCTGCGTCGGCACGGGGCCGGGATGCAGCCCGCCCACGGGCACGCTGAGGCGAAGCTGCCGCAAGCCCGTCCTGCAAGTCTTGGCGAATTGGTCGAGTCCTGCAACAGCTCGGCTTCGGCGCCGAACTGCATGAGAAACGCCATATCCTTCTTGCGCAGGACCTTCGTGAAGAACTCCGACGCCGCGCGGCGCTCGGGCTCCATCAGGCGCTCCTGGCTCTTGCTGGTATCGACCAGCAGGCCGATGGTCAGCGGCAGATCGGTCTCGCGCGTGAAATACTTGATTTCCTGCGGCTTGCCGTCTTCGAAAATCTGGAAATCCTTCTTCTCGAGATTGCCGACCAACCCGTTGCCCTTGTTGCGGACCGAACAAAGAATGTTGACGATGCTCACGTCGACCTTGATCACGGATTCATCCTGCGCGCGATCACGCCAACCAGCGGGAACGCGAGCGCACAGGCGCAAAGGACCAGGAAAGCTCTCATAATTGACAATCGCCCTCTATTGAAGATGCCCTCTCTATTTATGATGATAGATGCACCGCTGAGGAAAGCGTGTTCCATCGAATTGGCTAAACCGCATATGCGAAAAGCTTTAAATCACTTAAAGAAGAGCGATCCCGTCATGCGCGAGATCATCGAGCGCGTCGGCCCCTACAAAATCGAGTATCGCGAACCGGTCTTTCAAACCCTGGTTCGCTCCATTGTTTATCAACAACTTTCCGGCAAAGCGGCGCTGACGATTTTCAATCGCCTGCAGGCGGCGGCGAAGGACGATCCGATCACGCCGGAATCGATCCTGCGGCTGCGGCCCGCGCGAATGCGGAAGCTGGGGCTTTCGGGGCAAAAACTCAAGTACATTCGCGAATTGGCGCGGATGACTCGAGATGGCGAAGTCAATTTCGAACGCTGCCTGACCATCGAAGACGGGGAAGTGGTCGAGCACCTGACGCGCGTCAAGGGAATCGGCGTGTGGACCGTGCAAATGTTCCTGATGTTCGCGCTGCGCCGCCACGACGTGCTACCGACCGGCGACCTCGGCATTCGCGCCGCCATGAAGAAAGCGTACGGGCTGAAGGAGTTGCCGAAGCCCGATGAGATGGAACGGATCGCCGCGGCATGGCGGCCATACTGTACAGTTGCTAGCTGGTATCTTTGGCGAAGTCTGGACAATGTCGGAGCGATGTAATGGATTTTGACGACGCGATTGAGGGGCTACTCCGAGGCGATTTCTCGCGGCTCCATCCGCTGTTTGAGCATGGCTCGATTATCGCGTGGTGCGAAGCCGGCCGCTTTCGCGACCATCCGATCGCGTTGTCCGAAGCATTGTCTTGTGCTTGCTTCAATGGTTGCATTCCGGTTGCAGAATACTTGCTAAATCACGGGGTGGATCCGTCGGGTGGAAGCGGCACCGGAATGAACGCAATTCATTGGGCCGCGAACCGCGGACAACTGGAAGCGGTGCGGTTGCTGCTGCGGCATAGCGTCCCGCTCGAAACGCGCAGCATGTACGGCGGGACTGTCCTCGGTACGGCTCGTTGGTCGGCCAGGAATGAACCCAAGCCCGCTCACGCGCAGATCATCGAAGAGTTGCCGAAAGCTGGCGCACGTCCGGAGGACGACTGAATGCGGGACTGGGAACAAGCACTCGAACGGTGGCGACGCGCTGACTTGATCGACGGGGCAGCCGAGGAACGGATCCGCGCATTCGAAGCGAGCCGCGTTACCGAACCAACGCCAGCAGCGCCTTCATCGGGATTGAAGTGGCCGGCGATTGTCGCGCTGGTGTTCGGCGGGCTGATGCTGGGCGCGGGCGTGCTGTTGTTTGTCGCTGCGCATTGGGAGACCCTGTCGCCGTCGGAGCGATTCGCGCTGGTGATCTCGATGGTTGCGGTGTTTCACGGCGCGGGCGTGTTCGCAACGCTGAAGAATTTCGAGAATTTTGCGATCGTGATGCACGGCTTGGGAACCGCGTCGCTGGGCGCCGGGATTTTCCTCACCGGGCAAATTTTCAATCTTCAGGCGCACTGGCCGTCGGGCGTGATGTTGTGGGCCGCCGGTGCGTGGATCGGTTATGCGCTGCGCCGCGATTGGGTGCAGTTCGCCTTCGCTGCGGTCCTGACGCCGTTCTGGCTGGAGGGCGAATGGATCGAATCGTTCTCGCAAATCGATCAAAGCATTCACGCTTTCCGAGTTCTGGGCGAAGGAATGCTCATGCTTTCGATCACCTATCTTGCAGCGCGGGCGCACAACCTCGATAGCCCTGTTCGCAAGGTGCTGGTGTGGATCGGCGCGATCGTATTCCTGCCTTGGGTGGTCGCGTTGTCGTTGGAAAGCGAGTTCCATCCGAGTCAACGGCAGCCCATGATCACCCGCGAAATCGTTGGATATGTGCTTGCATTCGTGTTGCCTCTCGCGTTGGGCTGGTGGTTGCGAAAACGTGAGGTCTGGACGATCGCGGCCGCCGGTGTGTGGGTGATATTGCTCGGCGCGATCGCGGTGAAACACAACATCGGTGTGTATGCGTGGGACGGGCTCGGCGCGGCGGGCCTGGTCGCCTGGGGAATTCGCGATGGCCGCAGTGAGCGTATCAACATGGGGATGATCGGGTTCGCGATTACGCTGTTGTTCTTCTATTTCTCAGAAGTGATGGACAAGCTGGATCGGTCGGCAAGCCTGGTCGCGCTAGGCGTGCTGTTTCTGGCGGGCGGATGGGGCTTGGAGCGAATGCGGCGCAAGTTCGTGGCGCAAGCGAGGAGCGCGTCATGACTCCGCTGATGAAGGGTACGATTCTGGGGGCGGTGCAGGTCGCGATGGTGTTGTCGCTAGGCGGAAAGCTGCTGATCGATCGGGCGACGCTGCCTCGGGTGTGGGTGAGGACGGCGCCGTACGATCCGAATTTGCCGATTCGCGGACGCTACGTGAGCTTAAGCATCGCGGCGGAGATGCAAGGCTTCGCACCGGGCTTCATCTACGGTGACGCGAAACTTTCGGTGAAGGATGGGAAACTGTACGCGAGTCCCACGGAGGACAGCGGGACCAAAGTGAGTGCTCGCGGGAATCCACAACTCGCGATTTTGTCGGAGCCGGTGGCTTATTTTATTCCGGAGCATGTCGACGATCCGTCGAATCGCAAGCCGGGTGAGGAGTTGTGGGTGGAGGTGACGATTCCGCCGAAGGGTCCGCCTCGTCCGATCAGGCTCGGGGTAAAGAAAGACGGCGTGATTACGCCGCTGGATTTACGGTAATCAAAGTGGGGCAGCCAATTTTGGCTGCCGCCGGCTTTGAGCCGGCGTCCCATTGCCGAAGAGCCGCCTTGAAAGGCGGCCGCAGGCAAAATTGCCTGCCCCACGCGTGCTCGAACTTACGCCCAGCTAAATCCGGACTTGGCGATCGGCATCGACCGCACACGCTTTCCGCTGGCCGCGAAAATCGCATTGGCGATCGCCGGAGGAGTCGGAGGCAGCGCCGGCTCGCCCAAGCCCGTCGGCGGATTCGCGGTCTTCAGGAAATGGATCTCGATCTCCGGAGCCTGGCGAATGCGCGTCGGCGGATACTTGTCGAAATTCGTCTGCACCGCGCGGCCCTTGTCGATGGTGATTTCCCAGCCCATCAGGTGGCTCATGCCTTCGATCACCGCGCCCTGCGACATGTTTTCCGAGCTGCTGGGATTGATGATCTGGCTGCCGATATCGCCGACCACCCACACCTTGTGGACCTTCACTTTGTTGTTGGCGTCGACGCTGACTTCGGCGACGTGCGCGAAGTAGCCCGCTGTGGCTGAACTGGAATGCGACGCCCTTGCCGCGGCCCTTCGGCAGCTTGCCGCGATTGGCCCAATCCGATTTCTCGGCGACCAGTTTGCAGCACGGCCTTCATGCGCGCGGGATCCAGCGAACCCTGCGCCAGCGGACGCGGTCGGCGTTACGCTGAGCAGATCCAAACGGAACTGCAGAGGATCCTTGCCGGCCGCGTGAGCCAATTCATCGATGAAGGATTGAAACACGAAGCTGAACGCGTTGCTGCGCGGCGCGCGCATCGCGCCCGTCGGAACGCCGAGCGGCATCGTCGTCGCACCGAACGCAAAGTTCGGCACGAAGCGCGCCGGGAATTCGGTAGGCGTCATGTTGGCGGAATTCGCGAACCGCTCGCCTTCGCCATAGCGTGACGAAGTGATTCTGCCACGCGACCATCTTGCCGGATGCGTCCACGCCGCCCTTGAAGAAATGGAAGCCGCCGGGACGATAGAAGTCGTGCGACATATCGTCTTCGCGTGTCCACAGCAGCTTCACGGGGCCGTTGATGGTCTTGGCGATGTGCGCCACTTCCACCATGTAGTCGTTCGTCAAGCGGCGGCCGAAGCCGCCGCCGGTGCGCATCATGTGCATCGTGATGTCGCTGGCCTGCATGCCCAGCGTTCGCGTGACCAACCCGACGCCCGCGCTGGGAGTCTGGCTGGGCGACCAGATTTCCAGCTTGCCGTCCTTGTAAGTGCGCCGTGCAGTTCTGCGGCTCCAGCGGAGCGTGCGACAGGAACGGATACGAGTAGGCGGCCTCCACTACCTTCGCGGCGCTGCCGAGCGCGCTGATCGTCATTGCCGTCTTCCAGCAACTTGAAGGCGGACGGCTGCTTCGAAATTTCGTCGGCGCGCTTGGCGAAACCTTCGCTCGATTGCTCGGCTGTCGTGCCTTCGTCCCACTTCACTTTCAGCTTCTGGCGAGCGGTTTTCGCCTGCCACCAGCTATCGGCCACGATCGCGACGCCGGGCAATCAGGCCGGTGAGATCTGTGTCCGCCTTCGACGATGAAGGCGTGCTTCACGCCCGGCATCGCCTTGATCTCGTCCAGATTCGCGCTGATCACCTTGCCGCCGAACACCGGGCACTTTTCGTACACGGCCCACAGCATGCCGGGCAGCGTCAGGTCGATCCCGTAAATCGGCTTGCCGGTGACGATGGCCGCGTTGTCGACGCCGTGAATCGGCTGGCCGATGATCTTGTAATCCTTCGGGTCCTTCAGCTTGACCGTCTTCGGATCGGGCGGCGTCATGGTCGCGACCTTCGCCGCGAGCTCGCCATAGCCGATCGATTTATTCGACGCCTTGTGAATCACGCGACCGGAGGCGGTGGTGCATTCCGCTTCCGGCACGCCCCAGGTCTGCGCCGCCGCGCTGACGAACATCTGCCGGGCCGCCGCGCCCACTTGCCGCATCGGGTCCCAATTTTGCGGGATCGCGGTGCTGCCGCCGGCGTTCTGGCCGCCGTATTTCGCCTGATCGAGATCGGCCTGCTCGACGCGCACGTCCTTCCAATCGACGTCGAGTTCGTCGGCGATAACCATCGGCAGTGTCGTCTTGATGCCCTGGCCGATTTCGGGATTCTTGGCCATGATGGTGACGATGCCGTTGGCAGCAACCTTGATGAACGCGCTCGGCAGAGAGCGGGGCTTGTGCGCCGCCGCGGCCTTGCCCAAACAACTTGGGCTGAGTAAAACTGAGCATCACGGCGCCGCCGCCGAGTGCGGAAACTTGCAGGAAGGATCGGCGCTTCATGACTTTTTCGTCGCTAGTGATCTTGGTGGATGCTGTGGCCATGAGGTTTCTCCTATTCCTGTTGCGCGGCGCCCGACGAGGTCGAGTGCGCGCCGGTTGCCATGAGAGCCGCCGCCCGCTTGACCGCCTGGCGGATGCGCGGGTAGGTTCCGCAGCGGCAGATATTGCCATTCATCGCGGTGTCGATTTCCGCGTCGGTCGGCTTGGCGTTTTTCGACGAGCAGCCCGACGGCGGACATCATCTGGCCCGGCTGGCAGTAGCCGCATTGCGGCACGTCCATCTCAGACCAGGCTCGCTGGACGGGATGCGTGCCGTCCGGCGACAGTCCTTCAAGAGTCGTGATGACCGCGTTGTTGGCGGCCGAAGCCGTAATCTGGCAGGACCGCACCGCGCGTCCCGCCATGTGAACGGTGCAGGCGCCGCACTGATTCACGCCGCATCCGTACTTGGTGCCCTTCAGGTTCAGAACATCGCGAATTACCCACAATAAGGGCATATCCGCAGGGACATCGACCGTGGTCGCTTTCCCGTTAACCGTGATCTTGTAAGCCATGTTTTCGCTCCTGAAATGGTCAGGCTAGGTCGTCCGCTCTCACACGGAAGGTTATCACTCAGGGCCAACAGGGTCAAGGGTTTGGCGATGCTGTAACGTATACGAGAACAGTCCTGTATGCGCGACGTTGCACTGGTGTCCCAAACGGTGATATTCTTCCGCCATGTTTCGCCTCTCAAGCACAGTTTTGTGTCTGTTGACGATCGCCGCGGGCGCGGGTTACGCGCAGCCGCCGTCGGCCAAGTACGACCTGGAAATGATGACGTGGCCCGAGTTGAAAGAGGCCATCGCCAAAGGGAAGACGACCGCGCTGGTCTACAACGGCGGCACCGAGACTCGCGGTCCACAGAACGTCAATGGCGGGCACACGCTGATGGCGCACGCGACGGTCCTGGCGATCGCCGAGAAGCTTGGGCAACGCGATCGCCGCTCCCGTGATGCCGTTTTCGCAAAACAACGCGAATGCCGAGCTTCCGGGGACGATCGGACTGACTGCTCCGCTGTTCGCCGCTGTGAACGAACAGGTGGCCGAACAACTGATCAAGAACGGCTTCAAGAATGTCGTGCTGATGGGCGATCACGGCGGCGGGCAGAAAGAACTGGGCGAGGTCGCGAAAAAATTGGATGAAAAATATGCGCCACAGGGAATTCGAGTCGTGTTCTGCGATGAAGTTTATGCAAAAGCGCAGGGCGATTTCGACAAGTGGCTGGCCGAGAAGGGATATCCGCTCAGTTCGCACGCCGGGATTCCCGATACGTCAGAGATGTTGTATCTGGGTGGCGATAAAGGCTGGGTGCGCAAGGAATTGATTGCGACGGCGGTGGGCGATCCGGTTCGCAAACCGGGTGAGGCTCGCGATCCGAATGCGAAGCGGATAAATAACGGGATCACCGGGGATGCGCGGCCTTCCACGGTGGAACTCGGCAAGCGCGCGTTCGATATGAAGGTGGAGTACGCGGTGGCGCAGATCCATCGGTTGCTGCCGGCTAATGGGAAATAATGCGGGGCCGGCGCTCTTGCCCGGCCCCACAAAAATGAGGCGGAGGGTCGCTCCGCCTCGTTCAATCGGACGATCCGTTAGTCGATCAGCGCCGGCCCGTCTGCTGATAATGCTGCTGCGGACCTTGCGGCGGGGTGCCGGAGACGGGCTTTTGATCCATCTTCTTTTGGTCACCCATCTGTTTTTGGTCACCCATCTGGTGATCCACCTTGGCGGTCTTCGGCTGGTCGAATGACTTGACCCACTCTTCCGCCTTCTTTTGCGCTTCTTCCTTCGCGTAACCGTAGCGCTCCTGCAATTTACCGATCAGGATGTCGCGGTGCCCGGCGATGTATTCGAGATCGTCGTCCGTGAACTTGCCCCACTTCTGTTTCGCAGAGCCCTTGACTTGGTTCCATTTACCTTCGAACTGATCCCAATTCATAAGACCTGATACTCCTTGTTCTTGATTGCCGGCTCATGTCCGGCAAGATTCGATGTGCAAGCCGTGTGCCGAAACATGCCGCGTAGTCTTCGCCTGCCGGCCTGCCAGCCGAGCACGAACATCAAGGCTAGTCCTATCAGGATCAACGTCACGATCGCGATCGACATGATCGGGACAAACAAGAAAAATGCTCCCAGGGTCCCTAGGAACAAAATACCGACTGATGAGAAGAAATAGCGTTCCATCGCGATCATGCAAGAGCATTCGAGATGCCAGACCGCGAGCGCAAATAATGTAGGGCGGGCCGCTGGGCCCGCGAGCCGAGATTCGTCTCGACTTTCCGGGCTTTGTTCGTGGATCGATGAAAAAAGCCGAGACGAATCTCGGCTTGCAGGCCTGGCCGCCCGCCCCACACTGAACTTGCAGGCCTCGCGGCCCACCCCACAGTCGAGCTATCGCTGACCGGCGTTGGTTTCGTGCGAGTAAGTCTTCGTTACCGGCAGAATCAGACGCGAACGACCATCCAGCACGATCGTATTGGTGGCCTTCACAGCCTGATCGTAGCTCTTCAGCGGTTCCCAGGTATTCGAATGCGGCTCGAACCGCGGATCGTTCGAGCTCTGCACTACGACTTCGATCTTGTGCCCGGCATTGAAGACCAGCGACGTCGACCACAGATCGACCTTCACGTTGTAGACCTTTTTCTTTTGCGCCCTGGTCGCGCCCTTTTGGTCAATCGCGAAACGCAGTCGCGTTCCTTCGTCGATCACCAGCGCCTCGTAGCCGTTCGGATAAACATCGATCAGCTTGACGATGAAGTCGGTGTCTTCGACGTCGGTCGAGATCGCCAACTCGGCTGTCATCGGACCCGTAATCTCCAGCGGGGTCTTCAACGCCTCACTTGTGAACTTCACGACGTCGGCTCGATCGGTAACTTTGCGCTGATCCATTGGACCGCGGTCCATGATCAGATTATTTCCGCCCACCGTGGGCGTCGGATTCTTGGGATCGTAAACGTACGAGAGCGTCCCTTTCCCCGACGGTTTCGACGACGCTAGCCCGTGCGCGGCGGTGAGATAGAACGACGTCGACGTCGCTTGCGGCGGCCAACTGGCTGCCGTGCGCCATTCATTGCCTGGCGCCGACTTATCCATCGTGTCGCCCATCACGTAATAGCGAATGGCGGGCTCTTTCATGACGCCGTTGTCGATCCCCTTCATCCAGTAATCGAACCACTGGATGGGATCGCCGCCGCTGAGGTTGCCGGCTTCCGCTGGATACTTGAGATCGCCCTTCATCGCGCCGTGCCCGAACGCGCCCATCATCAGCTTCTGATTGCCGCGAGCCTTGGGACCGCCGTCGCCTTGCAGCGCCAGGAAACTATCGATGCTGCCTTGCAGGAAGATGTCGTACCAGCCGCCGACGTTGTACATCGGGATGTTGATGTGCGCCGCCTGCGCGCGCAGATCGCGAGTGCGAGCATCTTCGTCGTAGGTTTTGATGATCGGCCGCGGCACGTCGGCGGGTGGAACGCCTTGCGCCTTCAACCAGCCTTCATTCAGATCCTTCAGGAACAGGCCGCCGGGATAAGTGGAGTAACGGAAACTGGAACTGGGCGCGACCTGCACGAAGCACGTCACCAGGTGCGGCGGATTCGCGATCGCCGCGAGGTTCTGCGTGATTCCCATGGCGGACGGCCCGTACATCCCCACCTTGCCGTTCGACCACGGCTGCTTCGCGATCCACTCGATGGTGTCGTAGCCGTCGAGCATATCGTCGCCGAACGCTACGTACTTGCCTTCGCTCTTGAACTTGCCGCGGACGTCCTGCGCCACGCGCACGTAGCCTTTTTCGAGAAAAAGCTTGTGCGCCTGCGGGCCGTACATGGCGTCCTTCCCGTAAGGCGTGCGTGTAAGGACGACGGGAAACGGGCCGTCGCCCGGCGGCAGATAGACCGTGGTGGCGAGCTTGACGCCATCGCGCATCGGGACCATTTCCTGTTTTATGTTCTGGCCGAAAACCGGCAGCACGGCCAGCAAAGTGAGGACAAGAGTGCTACGTCGCATGGAATCATAATACTCGACAATCGGACGTGGGGTGGGCCGCCAGGCCTGCGAGCCGAGAGTCGTCTCGGCTTTTCTTTTCGTGTTAAACGGCTCCGCCACGGAAAAGCCGAGATGACTCTCGGCTCGCAGGCCTGGCGGCCCACCCCACGTCACTGAGGCGGCTTTGGTTCGACGTGAATTACGTGATACGGAGTCGCCACCAAGGGATCCGGCTCGAACCAGCCAGAGTTAGACTTGCCGATGATCTCGAAGTAATACAGGATGTCTGAAGGCACCGGCGGAATAGTGAAGGCGACGGACGCAGCCGCCGGTTTTTCGATGACCGACGTCGCGCCGGAATCGACTGGGCGATAATGCAGGCGCACCAATCGGACGTCTTTGATGGGCGCGATTTGCAACGTCAGGTTGATTGGCTGATCTGGGGTGGCGTTACGCACGACGACGTGAGTGAACTGCGGACGCGTGAGCACCACGACTCCGAACGCGGACCCAGTCACCAATACTTCCTGCTCCGCCGAGAGTCCTGCGGTCGCCGAAGCCGGAAGGCCGAACCTATCGCGCAGCCGGGAAGCCTGGTCGCTCGCGGCTTTCGACATCCATTGCAGATCTGGAACTGCCGACGAGGAAAGCTCGGCAGACGCTCTCGCCAAAACCATTGCGAGATCGAGACCAGTCAACTTCGCCGATGTTGACCGTCGCTTGTCCGGCTTCGGTGGGCGAGGCAATCCAATCGTTGGGCGGCGCTTTCGCCATCGACATCAGCGCGACAATCTGCGCGGCCGCGGCCACTTCATCCGCATTCTCTCCATGCGCCGGCTTCGACTTCGGATCGTACCCGAGCCGCCCCCACAACCAATAAAACTCGGCGTGCGCAGCGTAATCGACCGGAGCCTCGATCTCGAAATTCGGCGGCCAGCCTTGCGGGTCGCTGCGAATAGCGACGCCCTCCGCTCGCGCTGCTTCCACGATCTCGGGATCGGGATCGAGCGCGATACGCCGTCCGGCCTGGAGCATCGGCTTGAAAACAAGTGTCCGATAGGCGTCCGGATTGTGTCCCGGCTCGCGGATCTGGATCGTGCGAATCAGCGGGCACGAAGCAAGCACTTTAGCAACGCTTTCATCAGGCGCGAACCAAAGCGCAAGCGTGAAATCGACGGCGTAATCGGCGGCCAGTTGGGAGATCGCGCGCAGCTTTTTCAGGTCAGTCGGCGGCTCGGTGTAGATCAGCGTGAGTCGATTGAAGCGATCGCGAGCCAGCATTTCAAAGTACGGCTGCCAGTCGGCCAGGTCGTCTCGCGCAAATCGTGCGAATCGCGCGAATCGGCGATCGAAGGCACGGAATGCGTCTGCTTCATGCGGCCGGTCGCACGAATCTGATCGGCGGCTTCCAGGAGTGCATACATCAGGCCGCGTAGATCGCCGCCGCTGATGTGGGCTCCTCCGGCCGCGTAAGGTTCGATGCGGAAAGACTCGGCGGGTTCGAGGGAAACGTCGTATTTGATACGAATTTTGAGATTGCGGGCATCGAGCGCGGCGTTGTATTGGGCGAGGCCGAACTCGACCGGGCCGGCCATGCAAGTGAATGCCGAGAAGAGACAGGCGAAAACGCCTGTCCCACACAGACGCATTGTGGGGCAGGCGGTTCCGCCTGCCAATCTAGTTGTGGGCCAGGCGGTTCCGCCTGCCAATCTAATCGACCACCGCACTCCAACCTCTTCGGGAAAGATCCCAGTAAATGACCGCGCCGCCGAGCAGCCCCATCGGCCAGCAGCGCCAGCCCGATGCCAGTTTCGTGCAGCAACAGCTTTCCCGTACCGAACAGGACTCCGTAAATCAGCACGCAGCCCGAGATCCAGTCGAGCAGTGTTCGAGAATCCGTCGCGCGACGGCTTGACCTCGGGCGCAGCCGCGCGATCGGCCCCCAGCCTGCCGCCGACGGTCGCGTGCGCGCGATAGAAAGCGACCAGCACCTCCTGCGGCTCGGGCTTCGTGAGGAACGTCGCCGCGAGCCACACCACCGTCGTGATCGCCACCGTGATGATCATCAGCCAGGCGAAGTCGACGCGGCTTGTCGGTATCGAAGTGGAAGCCGATTGCAGCGTGACCGAAACGACGAACGCCGCGATCATCGCCGACACTTCGCTCCACGCGTTGATGCGCCACCAATACCAGCGCAGCAGCAGCACGCTGCCGGTTCCCGCGCCGGTGACGATGCAGCAGCTTCCACGCGCCGGCGATCGAATCCATATAGAACGTCACCACCGCCGAAACCAGCGTCAGCAGCACCGTCGCGACCTGCGATGCCGCCACGTAATGGCGATCGGTCGCGTTCGGCTTCAGGAAGCGGCGATAGAAATCGTTGACCAGGTAGCTGGCGCCCCAGTTGAGCTGCGTCGCGATGGTCGACATGTAGGCCGCCGCGAACGCCGCGACCATCAGGCCGCGCAGCGACGGCGGCAGATACGCGATCATCACGCGGATGTAGCCGGTCTCCGGCTTTTCCAGACCCGGGAACAGATCAGCGACGCCAGCGCGACCAGAATCCACGGCCACGGGCGAATCGCGTAGTGCGCGATGTTGAACCACAGCGTCGCGAGCAGCGAATGCTTTTCGTCCTTCGCGCTGAACATGCGCTGCGCGATGTAGCCTCCGCCGCCGGGCTCGGCGCCGGGATACCAGGTCGCCCACCAGTTCAGCGAAATGTAGACGAGGAACGTGATCAGCGGCATCCACGCCGAATTGAGATCCGGCACGAAGTTGAGCACGCGATGCCACCTGATGACCGCCGCGCGCCGCGTCGATCGCCAGCAGCTTCACCTTCATCGCATCGATTCCGCCGACCGCGCGCACCGCGAACACCGCCAGCACGATCACCATGCCCATCTTGATCACGAACTGGAACATGTCGGTGACCAGCACGCCCCACAGCCCGCAGAGCGTCGAGATGAACGACGTCAGCGCGATCATGCCGATCACGATCGCCAGCGCCTGCAGCTTGGTCACGCCCAGCACCAGCATCAGGATTTCGACCATCGCCTTGTTCACCCAGCCGAGGATGATGCAGTTGATCGGGAATGCCCAGATACAGCGCGCGGAATCCGCGCAGAAACGCCGCCGGCTTGCCCGGAGTAGCGGATCTCGGCGAACTCGATGTCGGTCATGACGCCGGATCGCCGCCACAGGCGCGCGTAGAAGAACACCGTCAGCATGCCGCTCGCGACGAAGCACCACCACAGCCAGTTGCCGGCGATTCCGCCCGACGGCGACCATGCCGGTAACCGCCAGCGGCGTATCGGCCGCGAACGTGGTCGCGACCATCGAAGTCCCCGCCAGCCACCAGGGAACGTTGCGCCCGGAGAGGAAGAATTCGTCGACGCTCGACCCGGCGCGCGACTTGTAATAGAAGCCGATGGCGAGATTGAACAGCGAAGTAGAGCGCGACTACGGCCCAGTCGACGAAGGTGAGGGTCACGTAGGAGTGATTATAGACTCTGCGATCGGCAGATCGCGACTTGCGCGGGTCGCCAGACTTCGCCAGACGACATAGGGTGCGGCGAAGAAGCCAATGCTCGATAACAGCGCAGGCAGTATCTCACGCGCAAGATCTGAAACGGCCGGAGGCCTGACTCCGGCGTGTTGAGCATATTCCAGGAGACTTCTGTAAGCAAACGGAATCGCGAAGACTCTGAAGACGTGGAACGCCACTTGCACCCCAAAACCAACGGCCGCCGCCATGGTCGCGATTCGCATGAATCGTGAGACTTGGATTGCTGATCGTGGTTCGTCATTCGCTTGCGAGAACAGGACAATAAGTAAAAGGTGCTTGTGATGTCGGAGACTTCGGCCAACACGAGCTTCGTCGCCTCCCACCCGCTCGGGGTTCCGCCACCGAACAGTCGGGTCGACAAGGACCAATAGCCGCTGAAAAACCTGACGAATTCGGGCAACGTTGACACGACAAATATTCCGAGGCCGAGGATTCCGACCAAGGCATACGGACGAAGGCGCCTCGGAATACGGATGGGCTCTTCATTGCGAAACAACGCGAAGTAAAACACCGGCAGAGTTACGGTGAGAAGAAGGGTCAACAGCATCATCGGCGTCGCCCAGACTTTAAACTCCGGATGTTCAGACTCCACGGCGATTATGCCCGTCACCGGTGCCCACAAAGCGGGCAACAGACTGGTAACGGAGATCACGAAAGTGATCAAGGCGGCTGTTCGGATGTCGGTCAACCAATGTGACTCACGCATGGCGCGAATCGCCGCTACTCGCCGCCTTCGATGTCGGTCAATCGGCGCTCGTGGATTTCGGCAACGCGAGCAAGGGCGCTAATATTTTCGGCGTCGATCTCAACCACGCTGCGTAGTGCGTCGATCTTGTGACCCAGTTCATGGGTATCGGCCGTAAGAAGCTCTACGCTCTGCCCTAGAGCCTCATGCCGTTCGGTCAAGCGGTCAATCCGCTCCTCGAAGGTCATGCCTTATGATAACCCACCCCCTCAATCCGTCCCCAAACCACCCCTACACCAGGGATAGAATCCCCCCCCATCGACCGTTACCCTGTTAAAGGGAGACGCATCATGACTTTAGGAATCCGCGCGCGCATCGCGATCTATTGCATCGCGGCCGGCGTGACCGGTATCGCCATCGGTTCGCGAGCCTATCACAGCTACACCGCGCCGGTTTCTGTCACGGCTGCCCCCTCGACCGCCACCACTCCTGCTACCGCGGTCGGGCTCCAGACCAGCTTTGCGCCCATTGTTGACAAGGACTTGCCTGCAGTCGTCAACATTTCCTCTTCGAAAGTGGTTCGCACCACCGGCGGTGACGTTTCGTCTTTCATGATGGACCCATTCTTTCGCCAATTCTTCGGCGACGATTTCGGACGCCAGTCGCGCGGTCCATCGACGCAGGTTCAGCGCGGGCTCGGCTCAGGCGTGATCGTGCGCGCCGATGGCTACATTCTGACCAATAACCACGTGATCGACGGTGCTACCGACATTGATGTCACGCTGCTCGACAAGCGCAAGTTTAAGGCGAAGGTGATCGGCACCGACGCCAAGACCGACCTTGGGGTATTGAAGATCGACGCGAAGGATCTGCCCACGCTGGCGCTGGCGGATTCTTCAAAAGTGCGCGTGGGCGATATCGCGCTCGCTATCGGGCAGCCGTTCGGGCTCGGCCACACGGTGACGATGGGGATCATCAGCGCGAAGGGGCGCACCGGCCTCGGCAGCATCGAAAGCTATGAGGATTTCATTCAGACCGATGCCGCGATCAATCCCGGCAACTCCGGCGGAGCGCTGGTCGACCTGCGCGGCGAGCTGATCGGAATCAATACCGCGATCCTGACGCGCAACGGCGGCGGCAATCAGGGCGTCGGGTTCGCGGTGCCGATCAACCTGGCGCACGGCGTTATGGATCAGATGATTGAGCACGGCAAGGTCGTGCGCGGCTACATGGGTGTGGGCGCGGAGGACATTACTCCCGCCATGGCGAAGGCGTTTCGGCTGACGAATATGCGTGGCGCGCTGATCGGCGATGTGACTGCCGGATCGCCGGCGGCCCAGGCGGGAATCCAGCGCGGCGATATCGTTCTCGAAGTGAATGGCGAGCGCATCGAAGACGGCAACGCGCTTCGCCTGCGCATTTCGTCGACGGCTCCGGGCAACACGGTTCGGGTGAAGCTGCTGCACGATGGCGCTGAGCGCAACGTCTCCGTGAAGTTGATCGAGTCGTCCACGCAGACTGCGCGCGCCGGCGCGAACACCAGCCCGCGCGATAACGGCGGTGGGACGTCGAACGCGCTCGAAGGCCTTCGCGTCGAGGGGTTGAATTATGAATACCTGCGCGAGTTGCGGCTGCCATCGTCGACTAAGGGAGTTGTGATCACCGATGTCGCGGGAGGCAGCCCCGCGGCGTCCGCCGGATTGCAGCCGGGCGATGTGATTCAGGAAGTGGACCGCGAACGAGTTGCCTCAGTTGGGGATTTCGATCGTGCAATGCGGCGATCCAACGGGCGGACGGTGCTGCTGCTGGTCTTGGATCGCGGCGGGCGGACTAGCTATATAGCGCTAGAGCCTCGATAGTTTTGTGGGGCAGGCGGTTCCGCCTGCCATTTGGGTGGCCAGTTGCTAGTGAGCAGGCGAAAACGCCTGTCCCACCGGAACCAAATCCGCGAACGTAAACCCGTCGCGATCGACAACTTCTCCGCCCTCAATCGCGATTGGCGAACGAAACATCGGGCCGTCGTAGACGAACGTGTGGAACTCGCCATTCTCGCCGCACGGATCGACACCTTCCGGTAAATCCTCCAGCAACTTCAAATCGAATTCGCGACCCGCGAACTCGCGCGGCAACACGGGATCGATGCACGTCAGCCGAGCCTTCAATCCTCCCGCAATCATCTCGCGAGCCAGCCGATCCGTCGGAATCTCCCACAGCGGAAAGATGGGCTCGATACCGGTTCCCACTAATTGCCTCTCGCGATACGCACGAATATCCGCTAGGAACAAATCGCCGAACGCGATCGCTTCGATCCCCTCGTCGGCGGCCGCGCGGCACACTTCGCCCATGAGGCGTTCGTAATCGGCATTCGAACACGGCCATGGCAATTGCACGGCGCGCAAAGGCAGCCCGGCGGCTTCAGCCTGCGCTTCCACCAATTCACGGCGGACGGCATGCATCGCGACACGGTCGAACGCCTCATTAAAAGTAGTTAAAAGACCCACAATTTCGACATCTTTCCCGTTTAAAAGACAATGTAATGCCCACGCGCTATCCTTCCCGGAACTCCATGCGATCAAAGCCTTTTTCATGATTTTAGTTTGGGGTTCAATTTTGATATGTTCGTAAAGCCTCGAAGGTTCTCATGAACATCCAAGTCAACATAAACGGAAAAAACTATTCCCACGATGTGGAGCCGCGACTGCTCCTGATCCATTACCTGCGCGAAGTGGTCGGGCTCACCGGCCCCCACATCGGCTGCGAGACGTCGCTGTGCGGCGCCTGCACCGTCGAGGTCGACGGCCGGCCGTCAAGAGCTGCACCATGTTCGCCGTGCAGGCCGATGGCGCCAAGAGTCCTGACCATCGAAGGGCTCGCCGCCGGACGGCAAACTGCACGCGATGCAGGAAGCCTTCTGGAACGAACACGGCCTGCAGTGCGGTTTCTGTACGCCGGGCATGATCATGGCTTCGAAGCAAATCCTCGACCGCAACCCCAACCCCACCGAAGAGGAAATCCGGCAGGGCCTCGAAGGCAATATCTGCCGCTGCACCGGCTATCAGCACATCGTCAACGCCGTGCAGAGCCGCGGCGAAAGCGGGGGCAGCATAATGGCGACCACCATGGCCACCGACCATCACCAAGACCGAAAATCTGGTCGGCAAGCGCATCCGCCGCCGCGAAGATCCGCGCCTGATCACCGGCACCGCCACCTACGTCGACGACATCAAGATGCCCGGCATGCACTACGCCGCCATCGTGCGCAGCCCGCACGCCGCCGCGAACATCCGCTCCATCGACATCAGCAAGGCGGCCGCTCACCCCGGCGTCGCCGCCGTATTCACCGGCAACGACACCGAAGACGTCGGCGCCGTGCCCTGCGGCGCATCGCTTGCCCGGCCTGCGCGTGCCGCATCACAACATTCTGGCGATCGATCGCGTCTACTTCGTCGGCCATCCGGTAGCCGTCGTCGTCGCGACCGACCGCTACATCGCCGCCGACGCCGCCGATCTCATCGAAGTCGATTACGAAGTCCTGCCGGCCGTCGCCGATCCCGAGAAGGCGCTCGCGCCGGAGCGCGCCGGCGGTGCATCCGCAGTGGCCCGACAACACCGCCTTCAACTTTCACCAGGAAGGCGGCGACATCGACAAGGCGTTCGCCGAAGCCGACGTCATCGTCAAGCAGCGCATCACCAGCCAGCGCCTGATTCCCGACCGCGATGGAAACGCGCGGCGTGGTCGCCGAATGGCGCGCGGCGGATCGCACACTGACCCTCTATACGTCGACGCAGATCCCGCACCTGGTGCGCACGCTGGTCGGCGATGATGCTGGGCCTGGAAGAAAATCGCCTGCGCGTGGTGGCGCCCGAAGTCGGCGGCGGCTTCGGCAGCAAGCTGAACGTCTACGCCGAAGAAGCGCTGATGGGCTTCGTCGCGATGAAGATCGGCAAGCCGGTGAAGTGGATCGAATCGCGCCGCGAGAATTTCCTGTGCACCATTCACGGCCGCGGCCACGTCGACTATTACGAGATCGCCGCGAAAAACGACGGCACCATCCTCGGCATCAAGCTGCAAGATCATCCAGGATCTGGGCGCGTATCATCAGTTGCTGACGCCCGCGATTCCCACGCTCAGTGTGCTGATGATGCCGGGCCTGTATCGCACCCAGAACATTCGCGCCGACATCGTCGGCGTCTTCACCAATTGCGTCCCCACCGACGCGTATCGCGGCGCGGGCCGTCCCGAAGCCACCCACGGCATCGAGCGCATGGTCGACATGCTCGCCGCCGAACTGAAGATGGACCCGGCCGAAATCCGCCTCAAGAACTTCGTCCGCAACGACGAATTTCCGTTCCCCACCGCGACCGGCCTCATTTACGATTCGGGCGATTACGCCGCGCCGCTCGAAGAAGGCGCTGGACATGGTGGATTACGACAAGCTGCGCGAGGAGCAAGCCGAAGCGCGCAAGCAGGGCAAGCTGATGGGCATCGGCATGTCGACCTACGGCGAAATCTGCGCCATGGGGCCCTCGCCCGCGACGCCCGCCGGCGGCTGGGAAAGCGCGACGGTCAAGATCGAGCCCTCCGGCAAGGTCACCGTGCTGACCGGCGCTTCGCCGCACGGCCAAGGCGAGGAGACCACGTTCGCGCAGATCGCCGGCGACGAACTGGGCGTCGGCATCGACGACGTCCTGGTGCTGCACGGCGATACGGCGATTGTGCAGTACGGCATCGGCACGTTCGGCAGCCGCGGCACGGCGGTCGGCGGCACGGCTCTGTATTTCGCGCTGCAGGATCTGAAAGCCAAGATCAAGAAGTTCGGCGCGATGCTGCTCGAATCGGACGACGTTACCTTCGCCGACGGCTTCGTGCACCGATAACAAAACCGGCAAGTCGAAATCGATTCAGGAGATCGCGGGCGCGGCCTATCGCGCGATGAAGCTGCCGCCCAACACCGAGCCCGGCCTGGTCGCGACCCACTTCTGGGAGCCGCCGAACTTCACCTTCCCCTTCGGCGCGCACATCGTCGTGACCGAAATCGATCGCGAAACCGGCGCGATGTCGATCAAGCGCTACGTCGCCGTCGACGATTGCGGAAATCATTCTGAACCCGCTGATCGTCGATGGCCAGGTGCATGGCGGCGTCGCGCAAGGGCTCGGCCAGGCGCTGTGGGAGCAGGCCGTCTATGACGATAACGGCCAGCTCGTCACCGGCGAGTTCATGGATTACGCGATGCCCAAGGCGCACATGATGCCGTGGATCGAAACGCAGCCACACCATCACGCCGTCGCCCGTCAATCCGCTGGGCGTGAAAGGCGTGGGCGAAGCGGGAACCATCGGCTGCTCGCCCGCCGTGGTGAATTCGGTGGTGGATGCGCTGTCGCCGCTGGGCGTGAAGCATATCGATATGCCGATGACGCCCGAAAAACTCTGGAAGCTGATTAACGCAGGGAGGCACCGCATGATCCCGCAGACCTTCGAATACACCGCGCCCAAGACGCTCGACGAAGCGCTGGGATTGCTGGCCGCCGGCGCGAAACCGCTCGCCGGCGGCATGAGCCTGATCCCGATGATGAAGCTGCGCCTGGCCTCGCCGGAACAGCTGGTCGATCTTCGGCCGGTTGCAAGGACCTGAACTACATCCGCGAAGAGGGCGGCGAAATCCACATCGGCGCCACGACCACGCATCACGACGTCGAGAGCTCGGCGCTGGTGCGCGGCAAATGCCCGCTGCTGGCCGAAACCGCGTCGCATATCGGCGACGTGCAGGTGCGCAACATGGGCACCATCGGCGGCAGCGTCGGCGCATGCCGATCCGTCGGCGGATTATCCGGCTGCGCTTCAGGCGCTCGAAGCGAAGTTCGTGCTGAAGGGGGCGAAAGGGCGACCGGACGGTTTCCGCCGCGGATTTCTTCGTCGACACGTTCACGACGGCGCTCGAACCGGGCGAGATCGTGCGCGAAGTGATCGTGCCCGATCGACAACGGGGGCACCGGCGCCAGCTATCAGAAGGTGGTGCAGCCCGCCAGCGGATTCGCCATCGTCGGCATCGCGGCGCGCATTCGCAAATCCGGCGGAAAGATCACGCTGGCGCGCATCGGCGTCACTGGACTTTCGAATATCGGTTATCGCGCGACGGCCGCGGAGAAAGCGCTCGAAGGAACCGCTGGATCGGCCGACGACGTGAAAGCCGCGGCGGCACTGGTGGCGCAGGGCGTCGATGCCAACGCCGATCTGCACGCGTCCGCCGATTATCGGCGGCATCTGGCAATCGTGTACGCGGCGAAAGCTATCGCGGCGGCAATCGCGAGAACGGCGTAAAGATTCGCGTGAAGATATCAGGCATCCAGTCCCTGCCGTTCCCGCCCGAGGAAGCCTACCGGATGATGCAGGACCCCGAGGTGCTCGCGCGCGCCATGCCCGGCTGCGAGGGCCTCGAAAAAATCGGCGACGACGAGTACAGATGAAAATGAAGATGGCGATGGCGAGCCTCTCCGGCTCCTTCGAAGGCAAGGTGCAGATCACCGACCAAAATCCGCCCAACAGTTTCCGGCTGATGGTGGAGGGCGCGGGAAAGATCGGGTTCGTGAAAGGCGACGGGCTGTTGACTCTGACCGCCAAGGACGCCGGGACGGAGGTTGCCTACGAAGGCGAAGCGCAAGTAGGCGGAACCATCGCCGCCGTGGGCCAGCGCCTGATCGACATGGTGTCGAAGATGATGATCAAGAAGTTCTTCGACAAACTTGCTGCAGGTTGACCGAGCAATTTGGCCACGAATAAACACGCATGAACACGAAAGAGCCTTGCTTGCTTCATTCGTGTTGATTCGTGGCCGATAAGCCTTACGGGAACACCGCTTTTACGATCATTCCATCCTTCAACGCCTTCTCCGAAAACAGCGCCACCGTGTCGCCCTCATTCAACCCGTCCACCTGCACGCGAGTCGTATTCGCGATTCCCATCTTCACCGGCTTCCACGCCAACTGAGCTCCGCTGAGCAGGTACACGCCGGTCTGCGCATGCTCGGTGCGCACGGCTTCTTTCGGGATCGTGACGGTGCTGGCCACGGTCGCCGAACGAATCTCGACGGTCACGTTGGTGCCTGGCAGCAAGTCGCGATTCGGATTCTGGATGACGCACGCCACCTCGCCCACC
The DNA here is from genome assembly GCA_963732025.1 of Terriglobia bacterium. Taxonomy (GTDB): domain Bacteria; phylum Acidobacteriota; class Terriglobia; order Bryobacterales; family Bryobacteraceae; genus Palsa-187. The sequence goes on along the minus strand of CAVSXU010000008.1, from coordinate 1,265,331 downwards.
TGTCTTGTTCCATTGGCTACAACCTGGGTGGGCGTCTTGTCCACCGCACCGGTCCAATCGCGACCGGCGAGCGCATCCCATGTGATCAGGACCGGCATTCCCACGGCAACGTGTCCCAGATCCGGCTCGTCGACGAAAACATTCACGCGCACCCGATCCAGCCGACCGATGGACGCGACGACGTCGCCCGCATTCAGGTAGGCGCCCGGTTTCAAATCGAACTGGTACACGGTCCCCTCGATGGGCGCGCGCACGATGCTCTGCTGGATTTGGATTTCGGCCAGGTGCGCCGCGGCCTCGGCATCGTCCAGACGAGCCTGCACGGGTGCGCGATCCGCAGACACGGCCAGAGCCGCGCGCCTTTGATCCAGCGCCGTAATCTGAAGCTGAGCCTCGTCTACTTTTCGCTTCGCCGCGATTTCCTCCATGCGCGGCGCCGCCTGCTTCGCCACCAGTCTCTTGGTTCGCTCGTATTCGTCTTCAGCGGCTTTAAGATCGTGCTTCGCGCGCTCCATCGAGCTGGCGATCTCCGCCAGGTCTGTAGACCGGCCACCTTGTTCGATCACTTTCAATTCCGCTCGCGCTCCGGCGGCGCGGGCGTGTGCCGACGACAACGCCGCCGCGGCTTCCGACGAATCCAGCTCCAGCAGCGGCTCGTCCTTGGAAACATGCCGTCCGCGCTCCACCATGAATTTGACCACCGGACCCGCGCGTTCGGCTCGCGCGGCCGCCCATTCGATCGGCTCCACTTTGCCGTTCGTGGTGACCGAGCTATGGATGGTTTCGCGAATCGCTTTGGCGAACTGCACCTCCGGCGGGTCGTTCTTCAGGTTGAGTAGCACCCACGCCGCCACGCCGACCCCTACCAGGAGCAACAGGATCAACCATCCGCGGAATTTCATCGGAGTCTGGACCTCATCGGGGGTTGAACCTCATCGGAGTCTAGACCTCAACGGGACCTCGCGCAATAGTCGAACAGGATTTGCCATTCGGCTCGCTGGATTTCCATGGCCGCCATTTCCTGCGAGGAACAAGGCTGGTTACGCGCGCGATCGCAGAACGCAATGAAGGCGAAGGGATCCCATTTGCCGATTCTGAATTCGGCATCCGGAATGCGTTTCAGGATGTCGGCTCCGGCTCGCGCATTCTGGGCATAGGTAGAATGCGTGCCGGCTTTGCGGAACCAATAGGCCGCGTTGCCGGCGTCGGGCTCGCGCCGGTGCAGGATGCCGTGCCACAGGGCGCAGTCGGGTGCTTCGGAATTCGCTACGAGCCCGTGAGCTTCTTCAAAGCACGAAAAATATAGCCACAGCCCGGCCGCGGCCGCGACGGGATCCTTGGCATTGGGGAACAATCGGGCGGGAGTCATCGTCTTCAGGAAGTGATGGGCCTCCGCATTCGTGCATTCGCCGCAAGTGAGCGATGGCAGCTTGTAGCCGTCCCCTTCCATCGCGAGAACGCGGGCAACATCCGGACCATAAGACGCGGGATTGAAAGCTCCGGGGCCGAAATCTGACATGAAGCAGGTGAACTCCCATTGTAACGATCCGACACTTGGAAGCGATATGCATCCCGCACGCTCTCTCACGGTCGCGCCTCCCTGACGACCTTGGATTTTCGCGGACGTCAGCGAGGCACGACAGAATGGAGTGCTTGTCTTCGTGGGGCAGGCGGTTTCGCCTGCCAGTCCGGCCCCTATGAGGCGCGACCGTAAGAGAGCGCGCGCTTACGAGCCGCAACGAAGCGAGCGGATAATAAAATCGTGAAACGAGCACTCGTCCTCTCCGGCGGCGGATTATTCGGAGCCTGGCAGGCAGGCGCATGGCGCGCCCTTGCCGATCGCCTCCAACCCGATCTCGTCGTCGGCGCATCGGTCGGATCGCTCAACGGTTATGCGATCGCCGGCGGAGCCTCGCCAGCCGAACTCGCCGAATTCTGGCGAACGCCCGGGAGTGCGAACTTCTCGCGACTCCCGCACACCATCCAAGCACTCATGGAACGCTACTCGCCGCGCGTGGAATACGCGGTCGTCCTGACGGATCTGATCCGCCTCAAGCCGCGCATTTTTCAAGGCGGCGAAATCACCTGGCAGCACCTGGCGGCGTCCTGCGCGATTCCCGGAGTTCTGCCGCAATACAAGATCGACGGTCGATGGTATTCCGATGGCGGCCTGCTGAATCCCTTGCCGGTATGGGCCGCGGTGGAACTGGGCGCGACGCATATTGTCGCGCTGCACGCGCTCCCGCAGATCCCGTCGATATGGATGCGCCCGTTCGTCAAGGGATTCCGCCGCGTCGCCGGCCACAATCCGCCGTTGCCTTCGGGCGTCGAACTGACGTTGCTTTCGACCGGCAGCGCTATCGGCTCGATGACCGATGCCCTGCGCTGGAAAAACGAGAACATCGAGCGCTGGCTCGAAATGGGCCACGCCGCTGCATCAAACATTTCCATTCCAATTTGTTCTGAGCGATAATGGATCTCGCGTATGCCCACTTATCGCGTTCATCGCCTGAAGGATCATCTTCGAGCCTCGTTCCGCTCCGCGCCGCATGTCATCGGCACGGCCAGCGTCAAGCCGGGCCACTACGAGCCGGGTGAATCGATCGATGCCGCCTCGCCCTACGCCGCTTTTTTCGCCATGCGAGAGGCCGGGACGCCGCTCTCGGTCGGCGATCTGCTTGAAGCCGAGGACGGCGCGCTGCGGATCTTCAAGTTCGTCGGGTTCGAGGAAGCGCATTGGGTCGTGCCCGACCCGAAGCCCGAGACGGCGGCGGATTCCGCGCCAGAGTCAGCGATGGAAGACGCGCGCAACCCGGTATCGGTGACGGGATCTGGGGTAGAGTAAAAGGAGTAATGGATGGTTGTAACGGGGTGGGCCGACCGTTAACTCCTTCGCCCTGGTTTCTTATATTCCGGAGCCGCTGGCGGTTTCCTCGATCGCCTGCGAAACGATCTGGTAAGCGAGTGTCACGCGAAAGCTCACGTGACCGTGCTGCCGCCTCGCCCTCTCTTCTGCCCTGTCGGACGATGCCTGGGACCAGATGCAGAAGCGCCTGCAGGAGTTCTCGCCCTTCCGCGTGGAGCTCGGCGAGATTCGAGGTGTTCCCGGCTACCACGTGATTTATCTTTCGGTGAGGGCAGGGCTACGCGGAATTGCAGGAATTGCACGCCGCGCTGTGTGGTGGATGCCTGTCGTTCAAGGAGCCGTTCCACTACCATCCGCACGTGACTCTGGCGCAGGAACTCGACTCGGCAACAACTCGAACCTGCGACGAGACTGGCCGAGCGCCGCTGGAACGAGTTCCGCGAGTCCGAGTTTCGTGGTCGATAAGCTGACGTTTGTGCAGAACACGCTGGATAATCGCTGGACAGACTTGAACTCCTGGCAGCTCTCGACCAGCGTTCCGAGTCTGTAGCACCTACCCGTCAGAGTCTGTGTCGAAAACGGGCGCGCGCAAGATCACCTGTTCTCGTCGAACATCTCCAACTGCCCCTCTTCCTTCGCCTCCGGCTTGGCCGGCCGACGCCGCAGCGGACTGCCGATCACCCCCAGCACCTGGACCTCGGTCAGCGCCGCTCGGGGCACGAAGATCCGTCTGGTTCTGAAAGGTCGGGTCGGGAGGGATGATGCTGAACCCGGTGGCCTCCAGCAGCAGCAGGTTATTGGCGAGCATCCCTTCGATCGAATCGCCGTCGCGAAACGGAGCCGCACCCACAATCCGGCCGTCTTGGGGCGGGTGAGGAAGGTCCGATGCTCGCGCCAGGTCTCGCCGCCCTCGAAATCCCTAACAAAACAAACGGCTTTGGTCTCGGAATAGGGGACCTGCAGCAGGCTGCCGTCGGGGGTCAGCAGCTCCAGGGCCTCGGCCTCGAGTCCGCCGGGGGTCTGGACGAACCCCCAGCGTTTCCCGGTCGAAGCGGGCCACCAGCACCTTTTTATTGGTGGTTGCAGCCACTTACGCACCTTTCTGCGAGGATTTCCTTTCAAACAATTTCGCAAGTATTGTATCATTAGCTCAATGCAGGCGTTCGCCGCCGTCATCACGAGCAACTTCCGGTGTGCTCACCGGACCGGCCAAGTCGTTTCTCGACTTTTGCCGCGTGGAAAAGGGCCTTGCGGCCAATACGCTCGCATCCTATCGCCTTGATTTGCAAAGACTTAGCGTCGAGCTGCCGGTTCCGACAGCAAGCCACCGCGGAGCAGCTCGCGCGCTATGTCGAGTCCTTGTACGGCGCAGGATTGTCGGCCCGCTCGATCGCCCGGCATATCACGACCCTGCGCAACTTTTATAGCTTTCTGGCCCGGGAGGGGGAGATCGAACGGGACCCGACCGAATTTCTGACCCTGCCCCGGCAGTGGTCGACTCTGCCGAAGTATCTGAATCGGGAGGAGATCGAGCGGCTGCTGGCGGCGCCGGCGGTCGCCAAGCCGACCGGGTTGCGGGATCGGGCGATGCTCGAGCTGCTGTATGCCACCGGGCTTGCGGGTCTCCGAACTGTGCCGCCTGGAGCTGTCGGCCGTGGAACGCGATTCGGGCGTTCTGCGGGTGACCGGCAAGGGCAACAAGCAGCGCCTGGTGCCGTTCGGGGAATCGGCGCGAGGGCTGCCATCGACCGGTATCTGACCGAGGGCCGTCCGGGGCTGCTGAAGGGCCGGGCGAGCCGGTATCTGTTCGTGACGGCGCGAGGCTCGGCGATGACCCGCCAGGGGTTCTGGAATCTGCTGCGAGGGCTATGGACGACAGGCTGGGATTTTTCGCGATCTGACGCCGCACGTGGTCCGGCACAGTTTCGCCACGCATCTGGTGGAAGGCGGCGCGGACCTGCGCAGCGTCCAGATCATGCTGGGGCACGCCGACATCTCCACCACGCAGGTGTATACGCACGTGGCGCGGCGCCGGCTGCGCGAAGTCGTCGACCAACATCACCCGCGCGCATGAGCCATCGGCCGGCGCGCGGCGAGAAGACTGAGGGCGAGTTCGAATGAGCGATTACATGTTCATGCTGGAAAGCCACCTGAGCGCGGAGCAGTTCCGGGTGGTGGGCGAGATGCAGGCAGCTGCGGCGCACAGGCCGGCGTCAACCTGTTCCTCACCGGCGGAGCCATGCGCGATATGCTGGGCGGCTTTCCGGTGCGCGATCTGGATTTCACCGTCGAAGGCAACGCCCTCAAGCTGGCCAAGATCGCCGAGCAAGAAGTACGGCGCCACCATCGTGTCGACCGACGAGCCTCGGAAGTCGGTGGAGCTGCGTTTCCCCGGCGGCGTCAGCGTGGAGCTCGCCATGGCGCGGCAGGAGAAATTCGCGAAGTCCGGCGCGAAGCCGCAGATCACGCCGGCGACGATCCACGAAGATCTGCGCATGCCGCGATTTCACGGTGAACGCCATCGCGCTGTCGCTCAACAAAGCGTCGCTGGGGCTGCCGATCGATCCGACCAACGGCGTCGGCGATATCGAGCGCAAGGAACTGCGCGCGATCCACAACTATTCCTTCTACGACGATCCGGCGCGCATGCTGCGGCTGATCCGGTTCAAGGTGCGGCTGGGTTACGCGATCGACGAGCGCACGCGGCTGCAATACGAGAACGCGCGCGAAGCGGAGATGCTGACGCGCATCACGCCGGAGGCGCTGGGCGCGGAGCTGCGGCACATCGCGGCCGAACCGGCGGCCGGCGATCTGATGCGGGCGCTGGAAGAGGAGAAACTGATCGAGCTGTATTCGCCGGCGCTGACGGGCGCCAAGCTGAATCTGCCGACGTTTCGCGAAGCTGCAGAAGGCTCGGCAATGGTGCCCTTCGGCTGGATTTGCGGATGAACAGCCTGCCGCTGTTTCTCGAAGTGCTGCTGGAGAAGCTGAATGCGAAGGAGCGCGCGGCGCTGATCAAGGCCGCGGCGTTGGAACGCGCCGAAGTGAACGCGTGGCAGAAGCTCGAAGCCTGCGGCGAAGAAGCTGGAGCAGGAACTGAAGAGGCCGAAGCTGCAGAAGGCGTCGCAGCTCTATCAGCTGCTTGTCGAAAGCGCCGGGCGAGCAGGTGCTCTACCTGATGGTGTATTCGGAGCAGCGGATGGTGCAGGATCGCATTCGCAATTACTTCCAGAAGTATCTGCCGGCGTCGCTGGAGATCACCGATGAAATGGTGGCGGCAACCGGCGTAGCGCCGGGCACGCCGAAATTCCAGAAGGTGAAGGAAGAGATGATTCTGACGCGGCTGGATGCGCGGCCGAAGAAAGTGGCTCCGGAACCCGAGCCGCCTCCGCCGCCGCCGATGTCGAGTTTCGCGCGGGGGCCGGGGGTTCGTCACCAAAGGTAGCTAGAGCCTAGTAAGATTAGGGCAGGTACGTTTTATGGCAATTCTCGATTGGTCACAATGTCCGGCAGTGGAAAGCATCCCGGGCAAGCGTAGTGGTGCTTGGGTGTTTAAAGACACGCGCATGCCAGTTTCGGCTGTGTTCGAGAATTTCGAATCTGGAGCCACCATCGACGAGATTATGGAGTGGTTCGATGTGACCCGCGAGCAGGTGGTAGCCGTGCTCGAATTCGCCGCGCGTAGTCTTGACGCGCCGCCTCGCGTACTGACCCCGGCCGAAACGGTCGATGCTCATTCTGTTCGATAACGGCACGCCTGCGCCGTTGCTTCGTTTTCTTGAAGGCCATATCGTCACGAAGGCGAAAGCTCGGGGATGGGATAGGACTTCCAACGGCGAACTGCTTGCGGCTGCTGAAGCAGCAGGGTTTGATTTACTGCTGACAACTGACAAGAACATTTGCTATCAGCAAAATCTTACAGGGCGGAAGATTGCAATCGTAGTTTTGGGGCGGCAACAGTGGCCACAACTTCGCCCACATATTCAACTCGTCATCAACGCAGTCAATGCCGCGACCTTGGGTAGCTATGCGGAGGTAGAAATCCCCTTCAAGTAAGCCGGACGCCAGGCTGTATCGAGAGAACCTTTACATTTTGGACCCGACCAACGCGAACACTCCGCGGCGACCTCCCTGCCTCCGAAAACGCGTCGGCTGGGAGGAAAGAGTTTGGTGTAGGTTCTTGCCATCTCGACGCTCGTCGCCACTGCCTTGCCATCCCATCGCTCGTATTCCCGGGAGGATGGCGTCCCTATAGTGTGATGGGCCGTGCTCACGAAGAAAGTGCTCCGCCAATTCGCCGGTGTTCTGAGTAACCTTGGACGTGAACAATGTCCTCGCAACAGGAACCTTTGTGGGCGTTTCTGACTTCATTCGTCTATTGTAGACACACTGGCTTACCTTGTCCAGGTTGGACAACTCAAAAATTCGCGCCTATAATCAACTCATGAGCGGCGCTCTGGTGGAGAAACGAAGACGCCCCCGCGCGGTTTGCACGCGCTGCCGGGCAGTCTCCAGCTTAGCGGTCATAAACCTGCCCTGTGGGAACCGATACGATGGCAAGCCCTGTCGCGGTTGCTGGGGGAGTGCCTTGTGTGTCGACGATTGGGAGGAGTGCGAAGCATGTCATGGTACCGGATTTGCGGGGGATGACCGCTGTGCTTCATGCACGGCGCGAGGCTGGCATTACGTTCGTGTCGGCGTCTAGAATCATGCGGCAATTTTTCTGCAGACTCCACCGGTCAATGATGATTGGCACTTGACTCAAGAAGAAACGACAATGCCCATAAAGAATCCACCGCATCCCGGCTTATCGGTCCGGCTCAATTGCCTAGAGCCCTTTGGCCTGTCCGTTACCGAAGGGGCCAAGGCATTAGGCGTCAGCCGAACCACCCTCTCTCGCCTTATCAACGGCCAGGCGGGCGTATCTCCTGACATGGCGATTCGTCTCGCCAAGGCCTTCGGAGCTACACCCGACATTTGGATTCGAATGCAGGCTGCGTACGACTTGGCGCAAGCACGTCAACGTGAGAACAAGATCAAGGTGAAGCTTTACCAGCCGCGGACGGCCGCTTGATTTTAGCTGGAAGGCCTCGTTTCGCCCTGAACTCGGCGAAGAATTCCTCGGCATCACGGCCCTCTCCCCGGTTCGCCTGCTCTAATCCCTGGCGAATCCCCTCGCGAGAGTCCGCACGGGCGGCGATGTCGAGCAGTCTTGGTATGCCTCCGCATCTTGCACGATTGCTGCGGCGCGTCCCTTCACCGTCAACACAACAGGGCGCTTGGTCTTGCGGAGTTGCTTCATGAAATCGCCGGAACGCCGGCGGAACGTCGTGAGCGACTGGATGTCTTTCGTGATGTCGATCATGGATACCGTGACCCATTGGAGCACCTTTTCAGGTGCGGTATGAAAGGTCTTCTTAAGCACCACACTCTCCGTCACCAGTCTGCGTGGAAACCCGAATGTTGAACCGCTTCCTTTGGTCGCGGCTCGTAAAGCACGCACGGTGCGTTGGTCCAAAAGATGCTGCAATAAACCCATGCGCCTCGCGATTGCCCTCCTCCTGCTCACCTGCACATGCCAAGCGCAATTCAAGACGACCGTCCCCCTCGTCATCGCACCCACCACCATCAAGGATTCCAAAGGCCACTACGTCGACGGGATCACTCCCGAAGACCTGATCCTCTACGACAACAATGTGCCGCAGCCGATACACGTCGATTGGACCAACTATCCGATCGATCTCGTGGTCGCCATACAAACCAGCGCCAATTCCGGAGCGGTAATCGACAAACTCGGCGGAGCGGGGATTCTGTTGACGCAGTCGGTGGCGGCCGATGCCGGCGACACCGCGGTGATCTCGTTCAGCAACGACGTTCGCGTTCACCAGGATTTCACGCGCAGTCCCGATCCCGTGATTCATGCCATGCGCATGCTGCGCATGGAAGGCGGCAACGCGCACATGCTGGATGCGCTGTTGGAGGCGGCAACGATGCTCGAGAAGCGGCCTCCGGCGCGGCGGCGCATTATCCTGATGATTGCGGAAAAGCGCGACCGGTCAAGCCAGGCGAATCTTTCCGAAGTGATGGAGCGCGTGCAGCGCCTCAATGCCACGGTGTATTGGCTGACGTTCTCGCCCCTGCTGGAGCCCTTCACTGTGCGTCCCAAAACGGCCGAGGATCTGAAGCCGGAAGCGGAGCGCATCAAGCTTCCCAAATGCGCGACGTGCCCCGGACCAGATAAGACGCCAGTGCCCGCGGACCTCGGTCCGGGCAGTCCGCTTTATGCGATCGGCGAGCTGATCCGCCTGCATCAGCCGGATCTGGCGAACCTGTTCACGACGACGACGGGCGGGCGAAATGCCGGCTTTCTCAAAAAGAATGGATTAGAAGAAATGATTCAAGCGGTGGGCGAAGAAGTGCATCGGCAATATATCCTCAGCTTCGAACCCAAAGGCGGCGAGCCCGGCAGATTTCACGAAATTCGAGTCGAAGTGAGAAACAGGCCTGAGCTTCAGGCTAAGACGCGCTCAGGCTATTGGAACATTCAGTGACGGCGAATTCCTAGCGATTCGGTTGGCGCTGATCCGGCTTCGCCAGCAAGGGCTTTCCGTGTTCGATGCTAGTCGACTCGGCCTTGGCCTGTTCCTTGGAAGGAACTGACTTTACTGGTTCGGATTTGACTTCCACGGCCTTCACTTCGGCCGGCTTGGCCGCTTCCGAGTGAACAGCCTCCGTCTTCGCCGGCTCCGGCGCCGCTTTCGCGACCACTTCAGCGTCGGGGTCCTCGATCAATAGATAGACAGGCTGCTCCAGCAGCTTCGGCTCATTGCCCGTCGTGAGGAACAGGAGCTGCATGCGCCCCGGTTTCGCAAAAGGAGGAACGCGGAACTGAATCGCGGTCTCTTTCTGGTCGAGCACCTTTACGCGCATGTCGAACCGATGATCGGTGAGATAGATTTCGTCGACGTTCTTAGGACTGAGCCCCAGACCGGAGACAGTAACGATCTCGCCGGGTTTGGCGGCCTTCTGCGAAATTTCGGTCATCTGTGGAGCATTGTCCCCGGCGGTCGCCAAGAAACTCGTTGCCGACAGGATCGCAACGATCAGACGTAGTCTCATGATCCTATACCCTCCGTACCACAGTACGGGCGCTAACAAGACACCACAATAGGCTGTTGGTCCCACTTCCCGTAGGTGGTAAACCTGAGAGCCCCTAAGTAGAATTCCCTACCGCCGATAGGAACGCGCTTCAATTCTGTATGCTGGATTTGCATGTTCCGCGGTCATCGTCGCAAGGTACGGATTCTGTTCGCGCTCCTCGATATTCTTATCGTCGGAATCGCGTTCGAACTTGCGTATTTTTCGCGAGTGCGGATGGAGTTCTCGCACAATTTCTTTCAGACGCCTCCGGTGCAGGCGCTGCTGGTAGGTTGGTCGATGGTCGTATGGCTGGCGCTGGGCTTCTGGTGGGACCTGTACGATCGCATCGATTCGGCGCATCCACGCGTGATTTTGCGCGACGCGTTCAGACAGTGCCTGATGGGCGCTGCGTCGCTGGTCCTGTTCGAATATCTGCTGCGGATGGATTTGAGCCGCGCTTTCGTCGGGCTCTTCGCCGGCTACGCGTGGGTGATTTTGTGCCTGGTTCGGCTGAATAGCGGCCGCCTGCTGCGCCTGCTGCGCCGCGAATTCGGAGCAGCGCATTACGTGATGATCGCTGGATTGGGCGAGCCCGCTCGCAGACTCGGCCGCCAGTTAGAGAGCGAAGCGCAATATGGAATTCGTTTGACAGGTTTTCTTGCCGACGCGACTGACGATCCCGTGGACGAAGTGGAATTGGAGCGCCGCTATCCGGTTTTCCCTTTGACCAAGCTGCCGGAAATGTTGCGCAGCGATGTGATCGACGAAGTGATCTTCGCGGTCGACAGCCGCCGGTTGGCGGAGCTCGAAGAGATTCTCTTGCTGTGCGATGAAGAAGGCGTGCGTACGCGAGTCGACGTCGATTTCTTTCCTCACGTGAACAGCCAGATGTATCTGGATCGTCTGGGCACTTCGCCGTTGCTGACGTTTTCGGCCACGCCGCATGACGAGATCCGGCTGCTGGTGAAGCGCCTGACCGATATCGTACTGGCGGGTGCGGCGCTGGTGTTGCTGTTCCCGGTGATGCTGATCGTGGCGCTGATTATCCGGCTGACGTCGCCAGGTCCGGCGATATTTCGACAAGTGCGCTGCGGGCTTAACGGAAGAAAATTCGTGTTCTACAAATTCCGTTCCATGTGCGACAACGCCCACGAATTGCGGGAATCCGTCATGCATTTGAGCGAGCGGCAACTGGCGATGAAGATTCCGAACGATCCACGGCTAACCAGAGTCGGGCGATGGCTGCGCAAGTTTTCCATTGACGAAGTGCCGCAATTGTGGAACGTGCTGAAAGGCGATATGTCGCTGGTGGGGCCGCGCCCGGCGGTGCCCGAAGAGGTCGAGCAGTATCAGCGCTGGCAGCGTCGCCGCTTGCGCATGCGGCCGGGGCTGACTTGTTTGTGGGCCGTCTGCGGCCGCGACGCGGTGGATTTCGAAACGTGGATGAAGCTCGATATGCAATATATCGATAGCTGGTCATTGGCGCTGGACTGGAAGATTATCTTGCGGACAATTCCGCAGGTGGTGTCAGGTCGCGGGGCGCATTAAAGACGAGATTTATTTCTATCGGATCGCACTCTCGTTTGTAGCCGCGCGGATGTCTCAAGGCGCGTAACTACAAAGAGAGCTACAATCAAGATGGAATTCGAGTGGGACGACCCAAAGGCGATTTCGAATTTCGATAAACACGGCGTGCGCTTCGTCTCTGCCGTTGAGGTGTTTTCTGATCCGCGCCGTGTGGACACTGAGGATCAGCGCTACGAATACAATGAGGAACGTCGAGTCACGATGGGCATGATAGAAGGGCAACTCTTCGTTGTGGCTTACACGACGCGTGGTGAATCGATTCGCTTAATTTCTGCGCGCCCAGCCAACGCCCGGGAGCGGAGACACTACGCGGAGGAATGTAGATGAAACACTACCGTCCCGATCCAAATAACCCAGTGCGCCTCAGCGCAGAAGAATTGCGGCGACTTGATGAATCTCCGATCGATTACTCAGATATCCCGGAGCTCGACGATGCCTTCTTCGAACGTGCCAGACTGGAACGGTCTCTCGTGAAAAAGCAACTGACCATCCGCCTCGACTCCGACGTGCTCGATTGGGTCAAGCGTCACGGACGTGGCTATCAGACGCGCATCAATCGGATCCTTCGCGTCGTCATGGAAAGCCAGCCGCCCGCACCGAAAGGGCCATCCAAGCCTGCTACCAAGCGACGCGCCCCCGCTCGACCCAAAGCGCTTGCTCAGCGCCGCTCCGCCAAACGCTAAACCGTTTCCTCGCGGCAAGTAGGGTGCGTCCCGCGCACGCTACACTTGAAGCGACTATGCATCTGGTTCCTACACACGATGAAGTGGTCGCCATGTTGCGCACCACGGGCGGATTGCGAGAAGGACATTTCGAATACACCAACGGGCTGCACGCCAATGAGTACCTCCAGGTCGCGCTGACGATGCGGCATTACGAAGCGGCCAAGATCCTCAGCGTCGGGCTGTCGCGCAAGCTGCGTGCGAACTCGGAAATCCGGGCGATGATCCCGGAGCTTTCGATTGTCGCGCCGGCGACGGGCGGACTGCCGGTCGCTTACGGAGTCTGCGAAGCGCTGCGCGCCAAGCAGGTCTACTGGGCCGAGCGTCAGAATGAGAACGAGCCGCAGCGCTTTCGCCAGTATCTCGAATTGAAGAAGGGCGAGAAGGTGCTGCTGGTCGACGATATTCTTCGCACCGGAACCAAGCTCGCCGAGTTGAAGAAGCTGGTGGAGTCGAGCGGAGGCGAAGTGGTCGGGCTCGCGGTCCTGATCTATCAGCCGAATCCGAGCACGCCGAGTTTCGATCCGCTGCCGTTCTACTATCTGGCCGAGCTCGACGCGACGTACTACAAAGACGCAGCCTCTTGCGATCTGTGCAAACGCGGCGTGCCTATCGACAAGGTTTGGGTTTAGGCGTCAGTGAGGCGCGACCGTTAGGGAGTGCTTCAGCCTGCTTAACGAAATCGACCGGACCTTCCTGCGAAAGCATCACACACGCGCGGCAATCGCGGCATCGTTGCGATTTGAAATATCGCGCAAAATCGTCCGCGATCCCATAAACAACACGAACGCGAGCAGCGACACTCACCACGGGAATCGCGATCATAGCCGTCTGCAATCCGATCGCTCTGGCGGCTTCGTCGATCGGTCCTGCCCCCGCAGCGGCTCGCGCGAAATGGTCGCTCAGTCCACCGGTGATGCAGCGGAACCGAACGACGCACCACAGATGTACATCGCCATGAAGTACAACGCCATGGTCGCGCCGCGCTGCGAAGGCGCCACAATATCCTGAATGGACGAGTAGACCAGCCCGTAGTAAGTATTGAGCGTCCCGTAAGCGACCGTCCACAGCACCACCGCCGCCACCAGATGCCCTTTATTCTGTGCCGACCCGAAGTACGCAAAGGGAACGCCCACCAATGCGATCACCGCCGCCGCGATCATGCGCCCGTTCTGACGCTTGTTGATGATGTGATCGCCAATCCAACCGCCGAACAAGCCGCCGGCCACGCCGCCCACCAGGTAAAGTATTCCGGTCGCGATCCCCGCGTCGCCGACTTTCAATCCGATGGATGCGGCCCAGCATCGCCGGCATAAAGGTTCCCACCGCATACATGTTGAAGTTCAGCAGCGCGCCGGATGCGATGATCCACAACAGCGTCGGGATCTTGAGAACGGTCCACATCGATCCCGCGGGCGCTGTTTCCTGATGCGTTTCCGACGCGCCGCGCGCCGGTTCGTCCAGCATCAGCAGCAACGGGATCAGCAGAATCGCCGGGGCCGCGGCGACAATCATCGCCACCCGCCAGCCGTGTGCCTGCGCGATGGGTCCGCTGAAAAAATAACTGAGCGCTCCACCAATGGGGACACCCAGCATGAATAACGCGAGCACACGCGCTCGCTTAGCCCGTGGAACCAGATCGCCCAGCCAACTGGTCGCAGTAGGCGCGCAAGCCGCCTCGCCGACCCCGACCCCCAGCCGCGAAAACATCACCATGGCGTAATTCGCCGCGAAATAAGTCAGCGCCGTCAAGCGCGCTCCAGATGACAACGCCCCATGCCAGGAGCTGCTTTCGCTTCCAGACATCGGCGATGCGGCCGAGCGGCACGCCCACGACGGCATACAGCAGAGTCATCGCGGTGGTCAGCAGGCCGATCTGAAAATCGTTGAGGTGAAACTCCTTGCGCATCGGCTCCACGACGGCGCCGGCGACCTGACGGTCGTAAAAATTCAAGATGTTGATCGCGAACAGGACGACGATCGCGTACGTGGCGGATTTGCGCATTCCCATCGGACGATCATGCTATCACAGTCCGCCTTGTCTACCGTGCGCCCGCCCCAAATCTACTCTGCGTGAGACACTATCGACAAGGCTATGAAGTTACTTATGAAGTCTCTCGGCCCCCTGTTCTTGCTGCCGCTACTGCTGCCGGTCGCGGCGCGATCGCAAAACACAACCGGCGTTTCCAACGAGTGGGATATCTCGCCGACCATCGACGCGCTCTCCGCCCAAGCCAAGCGCCTCAAGCCGATTCTCGATCAGCTTACGCCCCAGCAGTGGGTCGAGAAAGGCGCTCCCGACACCTATATCCAGCAGTGGAAACGATCGCAGGATGAACTCGGTTATCTGGTCGATTCGGCGAAGGCGCTCGGCGCTGGCTCCCGAACGATTGACGCTCGCGCTGGATGCGTATTTTCGCGTGCAGGCGCTGGAGATGCGGCTGAATTCGCTGGTCGACGGCGTGCGCAACTATCAGAATCCGGCGATCGGAGATTTGCTGATGGGCGTGCTGGCGGAAAATTCGTCGAATCGCGACAAGCTGCGGCAGTACATCACCGATCTGGCGGCCACCAAGGAGCAGGAGTTCAAGATCGTGGATCAGGAAGCCCAGCGCTGCCGGGGCGTACTGACCCATCAAACTTCGCCTGCAAAACCGGCAACCAAAAAACAAAATTAATACTCCAGAAACATAGCGAAAGCAGAATGAGATATGACTGACACTCTGACGTTCACATGCAGCATCTGCGGCGAACCGTCCACCGACATATGCGTTCACTGCACCAAGGACGCCTGCACCAATCACCGCTGTGAAAAATGCAACCGCTGCAGCGATTGCTGCCAGTGCGAACTCCGCAGGGCCGAAGCGTGAAGGCGCGCCGTCTTCTCGCCGGGTTCGCTTTTCTTACCGGCGGCTTGCTAATCATGGGTGCTCAAACAAAGATTCTGGTCCATGCCCATCGCGGCGGCCGCGCGATGCGGCCGGAGAATACGCTGCCTGCGTTCGAATACGCGATCGGCCTCGGCGTCGATGCGCTCGAACTCGACATGGCCGTGACCAAGGACAACGTGGTCGTGGTGTCGCACGATCCCTACCTCCATCCGCCGGTGTGCAGCGGCAACGTCGAGAAGGCCACGATTCACGAATTGACGCTCGCCGAAGTGAAGCAATGGGATTGCGGCAAGGTGCGGAATCCCGGCTTCGCGAAGCAGACGCCGATCCCCGGCACGCGCATGCCGACGCTCGACGAAGTTTTCACGCTGGCCGAGAAGAGCAACGTCGAATTCAACATCGAGACCAAGATTACAGTGGAGCATCCCGAGCTGAGCGCCCTCGCCCGAGGAGTTCGTGAAGCTGGTGCTGGCGGTGGTCCGCAAGCACAAGCTCGAAAAGCGAGTGATGCTGCAATCTTTCGATTTCCGGACGCTGCATGCGATGAAGAAGATCGCGCCGGAGATTCGATTGGTCGCGCTGTGGGAAGGCGTCGGATCGCGATTTCGTTTCGATCGCGCAAGAAGCCGACGCGAAGATCGTATCGCCGTGCATACCAGTCTGGTGACGCCCGAAAAAGTGGCGGCCGCGCACGCTGCAGGACTCGAAGTCGTGCCGTGGACCGCGAATCGTCCCGCCGATTGGGACAAGCTGGTCGCCGCTCAAGTCGACGCGATTATTTCCGACGATCCCGCCGCGCTGATCGAGTATTTAAAGGGCAAAGGGCTCCACTAACGTCCGCTTAAGAGTCTGTGTGGAAACAGGGACAGGCTACCCTGTCCCCTAGTGACCCGAGGCCACGAATGAATAAGATACCGGCGTGGACAGGGCGGCCTGTCCCTGTTTTCACACAGACTCTGAGGGTTGACTTAGTCCACTGGACTAAGCTAACCTCGAAGCGTGACAGCCGTAAACATTCACGAAGCTAAAACTCATCTCTCGCGCCTGCTCGCCCGCGTTCAACAAGGCGAGGAGATCGTCATCGCCAAGGCCGGAAAGCCCGTCGCCAAGCTGGTGAAGATCGATGCCAACCCGAAACGGGTCCTGGGAGCGGGCGTTGGAACGATTAAGTTCACGCCAGGCTGGGATGCTCCGATGACGGATGAAGAAGTAGATGAGTTTTTCGGACTGTGAATTTTCTCCTCGATACACATGCGTTGTTGTGGGCGATTGGAGCTCCCAAGAGAATTTCGCCACGCGTCAAGGAGTTGATACTCGACCCGAGTACGGAGTTAGCGGCAAGCACAGTGAACATTTGGGAGATCACGATTAAGATTCAGCAAGGAAACCTTGGATTCCGGTGGGGCCCGAGTATTTTGACTTTCAGTTTTGACGACTCGGGATTCGACGGGTCCTGAACGTAAACCCTAACCACATTTATGCGCTTCTCAAACTTCCCCGGACGCACAAAGACCCCTTCGATCGCATGCTCGCCGCACAATGCATCGTAGAAAAAATGACCCTCGTCACTTCCGATCGCATCTTCCGAAAATATCCCATCGAAACTATTTGGTAGGCGCTTCTCTCAGCCGCGCGGCCTGAGTGACCAGATAATTCCGCTCCGGCAAACTCGTCGTCCGCCCTGCGGCAATCGAATAATGCTCGATCGCAGCATCGCGCTCCCCCGCCATCTCCAGCAGATGCGCGCGAACGGCATCCAACCGATGATGCCCCTTCAACCGGCCATCCGCATCCAGCGCATCCAACAATTCAAGCCCGTCGCGGGACCATGCACCATCGCCGCCGCCACCGCGTGATTCAGCATCACCATCGGATTGTCTGACATCCGCTTCAGCAAATCGTACAGCGCTAGAATTTGCGGCCAGTCGGTATCCTCCGCGCGCGCGGCTTCATCGTGAACAGCAGCGATCGCTGCCTGCAATTGATACGGACCAACCGAACCCTTCGGCAACGCCGAACTGATCAGCGCGATTCCTTCGGCGACCTGATCCTGGTCCCACAATGCGCGATCCTGTTTCGTCAGCGAAATCAGCTCACCATCGTGCCCGGAACGAGCAGCCCGGCGAGCATCCGTCAACAGCATCAGCGCCAGCAACCCCGCGACTTCCGGATCGTCCGGCAGCAAATCGTGTACCAACCGCGTCAAGCGGATCGCCTCGCTCGAAAGCTCCACGCGTTGCAACCGAGCGCCGCTGCTGCTGGTGTAGCCTTCATTGAAGATCAGATACAGCACGTGCATCACGGCGCGCAGCCGGTCGGCACGTTCCGTCGCCGTCGGCAAACGAAAGCGCACGCCGGACGATTTGATCGTGCTCTTTGCCCGGCTGATTCGCTGCGCCATGGTCGCCTCCGGCACCAGGAATGCGCTCGCGATTTCGGCAGTCGTCAGACCGCCCACTGCGCGTAGCGTCAGAGCGATTGCCGATGACGAAGTCAGCGCGGAGTGGCAGCACATGAACAATAGGACCAGCGTGTCGTCCTGCTGAGCCCAATCTTCCTCCACCGCCGGCGACAAGAATCCGGCCAGCATCGCGACTTCGGATTCGCGCCGCCTCCGGGCAGACTCGCTACGCATCTGATCGATCATGCGCCGCGACGCGACTTGAATTAGCCAAGCTCGCGGATTATCCGGGATGCTTTCGCGCGGCCAGTGAGCCGCAGCCGCCAGCAGCGCCTCTTGAACGGCATCCTCGGCCGCGGCGAAATCGCGAAACCGCCGCGTGATCGCGCCGAGCGCCTGCGGCGCAAGCTCGCGTAGCAGATGCTCGAACGGCGCGCTCGGCGTGGGCTGCAAGTAGAGAGCCTTCAGACAAATTCTTCCGGTGGCCCACTCATCACTTGGCGCACCTCAATCGGCATGTTCAACGGAGCCCCGCCCCCACCGGGAGCCGCCGACGCCTGCGCCGCGATCGCATACGCCCGCTCGGTACTGTCGACATCGACAATCCAGTAGCCCGCAAGGAATTCCTTCGACTCCGGAAACACGCCGTCCGTCACCGGCGCGCCATCCTTACCGGCTCGCACGCTGATCGCCTGTTTGGGATCGGCCAAGCCTTCGGCGGAGACCAGTTCGCCGGATTCGCGCAGACCCTTATTGAGCCCCATCATGAATCCAATGTGCGCCTGAATGTCCTTCGGCGGCATGGAGCCGAACGAATCGTAGCCCGTCCGAGGGCAGTTCATCATCAAGATATATTTCATGGTCTTATGCTCCTTTTCGATTTTCGCGCAACCCATCGCCGCGCTTTCACAGGCAGGTCGGAGCAAGACGAGTATTCTCGACATCGTTTGTGAAATTATCGTGGCGCGGGCCGCCAGGCCTGCAGAGCCGAGAATCGTCTCGGCTTTTCTTCACAACTCTCCACGCCGAAAAGCCGCGATGACTCCGCCCGACTATACTTCTATAAGATATGGTCCTCTCCGACGTCGACATCCGGCGCTACCTCCAGGAAGGAAAGATCAAAATCACGCCGGAGCTGCCGCCGGAACAGTTCGGAAGCTGCTCGGTCGATTTCCGCCTGGGCAGCGAATTCAGCGTCTTCGAGCACAGCAAGCACGCCTTTATCGACCTAAAGGATCGCACCGCGATTCAAGATCTGATGCGCACCATCACCGTCGCGCCGGGCGAGCCGTTCATCCTGCAGCCGCGCGAATTCGCGCTGGCGATCACCGAAGAAACCCTCGAGCTCGATGACGATGTTCTCGGCCGCCTGGAAGGCCGCTCCAGCCTCGGCCGCATCGGCATCATCGTCCACGGAACCGCGGGCCTGTTCGATCCCGGCTGGATGGGCAAGGCGACGCTCGAGCTGAGCAACCTCGGCCTGATGCCGGTCGCGTTGTATCCGGGCATGCGAGTTTGCTCGTTCACCTTCGAACAGCTCTCGACACCGTCGGCGGTTCCCTATCGCAAAAAGGTGGGGAACAAGTACGCGGGCCAGGATCGGCCATTGGCGAGTAAGCTCGCGAGCGAGACAAGTCGGTAACGCGATTTTTTTCGCCTCGATCTCCCATCGCCTGTATCACTTCGCATGTCGGATGACGCCCTGGGCGAATGGACACGTCCTATCGTGGAGCCGAGGAGATTGAGCGCTCTTCCAACAGAGGGCTGATCCCACCGGGTAGCGGCGTACTAGTCACCGCCGTGCGACGTGTTCGTGTGTTGGATGGCCGCCAGTCCGTGAAGCTGGCCCCAAGCCGTTGCGGGCAAAACAAACGGACCAGGGAGCTTCCTGAGATTATTTTAGAAGTGAAAGGAACCAATGATATTTTCGCGGCCGTCAGTTGCATAACGGCCAGCGCGAAATATTCACGTCCGTCACTAATTGCCAACGCGAAATGTTTCACGGCCGTCAGTTTGAGGCGCGACCGTAAGAGAGCGCGCGAAATTGCGACGCGACCGTAAGAGAGCGCGCAAAATTGCGACGCGACCCTAAGGGAGCGCGTGTTGTACACTGGAATTTGGTAGTGGAGGTGGATCTTCTCCAGTCGCCTGCTCCGCATAACTCCGGTCCTGCCGGGTTTGCCCGAAGGTGCGATGCGCACCGCGGAAAAGGCGTTGCACGGCCTATTTAGGTCTTTTTTCTCTCTCGTTTTCCCCGACGATTGCCGCGTGTGCGGGGAACCTCTGCGCGAAGTCTCTCGCATTCCAGTCTGCTCGCGCTGCCTCAGCGCGCCCGAACCCATCGCCGCCGAGCATTTCTGCGTCGCCTGCCGCACGCCGTTTCTGAATCGCGCGCCGTTGGATGAAACGGGCAGGTGCTCGCTGTGCCGCCTGGGCCTCGCCGGATTCGATGCAGTGTACTCGTTCGGTTCCTACGAAGGCGCGCTACGCGAGCTGATTCATCTTTTCAAGTACAGCGGCGTGCGGCCGCTGGCGCGCGTCTTCGGAAAGCAATTGAAGCGCGCTCTGCCGATTGACGAACGCTTTGACGTGATCGTGCCGATGCCGCTGCACTGGAAGCGCCGTTGGCAGCGCGGATTCAATCAGGCGAGCCTGCTCGCCGGCGAGATTGCGCGGCGCTTCGATCTTCCGGTGACCAACGCGGTTCGACGCAAGCGCGCTACATCGGCGCAAGCGGGCCTGACGAATGCCAAGCGTCGAGCCAACGTCAGCGGCGCGTTCGCGATCCGGCGCGGAAAGCGCTTGGATGGATTGCGAGTCCTGCTGGTCGACGATGTGTTGACTACCGGCGCGACCGCCGCCGCGTGCGCACGAGTTTTGAAGCGAGCCGGAGCGGCTCACGTGACCGTGCTCGCGCTGGCGCGTACGGATCGGCGCGAAGTTGTGAGTTACCAGGGGAATTATGAGTCCGGGAATCCAAGTGCCCGAAATTTAAGCATCGTGGACCGTTCTGCAACGGCCGCGGCAGCGGGGAGAACGTCATCATGATTGGCTATACGCAGGAACGATTGCATCGACCAGTGCTCGTGCTGAATTCCAGCTTCGAGCCGATTAATGTTTGCGCGGCACGGCGAGCGCTGGTGCTGGTGCTGAAGGGCGTAGCGTCGACGGAAGAGCACGCCAGCTCGCATGTGCATTCCGCGCGGCAGGCGGTTCGCGTGCCCAGCGTGATCCGGCTGCTGGAGTATCGCCGCATCCCGCATCAGACGCGCGCGTTGTCGCGCAAGAATATTTTGATGCGCGATCGCTACACCTGCCAGTACTGCGCGAAGACGCTCAACTCGGGCGAGTTGACGCTGGACCACGTAATTCCAAGATCGCGCGCCGGCGAGACCACGTGGGAAAACCTGGTAGCGTGCTGCCATGGATGCAATAATCGCAAGGGAAATCGAACACCGGAAGAATCGGGAATGCGGCTAGCGCGCGCTCCTCGGCCGTTCAGTTTGCATACCAGCCGGCACTTGATGCGGCTGCTCGGCAAGAGCGACGATCAATGGCGGAAGTATTTGTTCTATTGATCAGCTACCTCCACAAATCGGCGAATTGAGAGGGGCTCAGTTTTACGTCGCGAAGATCCCGCGAAGCGTTCCGATCTTTAGAGTCTCGCTCCCGTGAATTGGCACCGTGGTGTGAAGGTCGGCACGCTTCAGCATGTGATGACTTCCCACGAATTCGAACCAGTTCGAAACCCTGCTCCTGGAGGAACCGCACCATTTGATCGCCAGAAGGGCGAGGCAACTTAGGCACGAATAGAATCTTCTAGCTCAACATCCAACTGGCGCAAAGAACTTGGCGCGTTGACGCGTGCCAACGCGTCTTCCACGCCGAAAGCTTCGACGTAGCCGCGCAGTGCTTCCTTCAAATCCGCGATAGCTTCCTCTTCCGTTGTACCTTCACCGTAAGCGGGAATGTCGGGAACGCGCGCGGTGAATCCGCCGAGTTCTGGGTCGGGAATCAGCTCGACAGTAAGCCGTTGCATGTTATCTCTTCGCCACCAGCACACGCGACGGATAACCCGTCTGCTTCACCGATTGCATCTTGACGATCCGCAACCCGGATTCCTTGATCAACTCCGGTACCGCGAGTTCCACCTGCCTGCCCCAAAATGCCGGCACCAGCTTCCCTGCGACCCGGTACAGCCGATTAAAGAAGTGCGAATTCTCGCCGATCACCACGAGCGAAAACGTGCCGCCCGGCCGCAACACGCGGCACACTTCGCCGAGCGTCATGCGGATGTCGCCGTGCGAGAGCAACTCGAACAAGTAGCAGCACACCACGGCATCGAAGCTCGCATCGCGAAACGGCAAGGTGCGAACATCCACCGCGCCACAGTGCGCCTGGGCCTCTGGAAATTCTCCGCGCGCGCGGCCTTGCGTTCGCGCCGCCATGTTCGGCGAGAGATCCAGACCGATCGTCCTGCCTTCCGGATTGGCATGGATCAAGCGGCGGAACATTTCGCCCGAGCCCGTCGCGATTTCCAGCACGCGCGTCCCGTTGCGGATTCCTGCATGTTCCAGCGCGCAGGCATGCGCCTTCGAATGAAAAAAGAAAGTACTGACCGGATAGATAGATGCGACGTGATCGTAAATGCGCCGGGTGCGCTTGGCGATGGTTGCCGGCAATCGATCCGGCGGAGAGAGCAGCGTAAATCGCGGCGCTTCGTTGGAGTGCGCAACTCCATTCGCCGCCGCATGTGAGATCGGCGCCGAGCCGCGCTGCGCGCGTTTCTTGAGAAGCAGCGAATAATTGAGATCGCTCAAAGCCGGCTACCCGTCAACGCTTCCTCAACTACGGTACCACTCGCCTGCTCCGGAATTTCGATCCCAGTGCTGGTGCCTTCACCCAGGCGGCTATCGATCCACATCTTGTAATCATCGCCGAAGAGCACCTTCAAGCGCTCATTCACATTGCTGACGCCGATCCCCTGTTCAAACAGCGTGGCCAGTTTCGGCTCGGGAATTCCGACGCCATCGTCCTCCACCAGAATCTGCAGGCGGCCGCTCGCCATTCGGCTGCGGATGCGCACCATGCCTCCGTCCACTTTGTTCGAGAGGCCGTGGCGGATGCTGTTTTCGACCAGCGGCTGCAGCAGCATGCTGGGCACCAGAAGGTCCAGCGTTGCCGGATCGATGTCTTTCACGAAGCGCAGCTTCTCGCCGAAGCGGACCATTTCGATGGCGAGATAATCGTCGACGAAGGAAAGCTCTTCGCCCAGAGATGTTAGATTGTCCTGCTGGCGCAACAGCCGCCGCAAGATTTTCGAAAGCTTGTAGACCACCTGCCGCGCCTGATCCTGATCGGTCCGGATCAGCGACGCGACCGAGTTCAGCGTATTGAACAGGAAGTGCGGATTGATCTGCCGGCTGAGCGCGGCGAGGCGGGCTTCATTCAAATGCAATTGCTGCTGTTCGAGTTTTTTCTCCTGGCGATTGCTGTTCCAGATCTTGATCGGCAAGGCCGTTGAAAATAGCGTGGTCGCATAAATCGCGGCGATCAGCCATGGCCCGGGGTCGGGATTCTTCCAATCCTTTTGCAGCGAGAACACACCGAAGTGCTCGGCCAATTGTCCGCGCAGCAATTCCGCTAGCACGATCACGAGGACGCACATGAGGCTGAATGCGGGCAGCCGCAGATCGCGCCGGCGCGGCAGGCGGCGCACCACGCGCCAGAGACTGAGGTCGGGGAACGGGGAGAATTTCCAGATCGCTTCTTTGTCGGGCGCCAGGTCCCGCAGCAATCCGCCGCAGACGCCGGCCGCGGCGTAGAGCGTCATCGACATGGTCTCGCCGTGAAATACCGCGGGGACGGAAATCAAAACCCCGGCGAGGAGGCCGGTGACGTAGCCGCCCAGAATGCCGATCGCGAGGCTGCCTTCCAGGCCCAGGTCGAGCGCCTGGTACGAGTTTTCCTGATTGGCGACGCGCGCCAGTACGCCGGTTCCGAAGATCAACGCGCACACCAGCGCCATCTGAACTCGCTGCGCCAGCGTCCGCTCTTCGCGCATCAGCATGCGCTGGAAGCGTCCGCTGCGCGTGAGAATGCTGGCGAGCGACGCCGCAACGGCGAGCTTCATCAGCAAAATCACGAGGTGCTGCTGGAGCATAATTAAGGCCAGACTGGTGGCGCACGCTTCAGCGTGCTGGCGTGAACTTCAGTTCACGCTCATCCGACTGACGGCTGAAGCCGCCAGCAGCACGCTAAAGCGTGCGCCACCTTCGCATGGCCATTATAATGAAGATGTCCGCCTGCCCATGTCCTCTTCTTCCGAATTGCGCACGTTAACCCAGGTCGCCGAGGCCGATTTTCCTTCGCGCTTCGGGCATTTTCGCATCTGCGGCTTCTCGGACGGAGTGGAAGAAGCCGCGGTTCTGAAGATGGGCGACCTGACAGGCGCGCCTCCGCTGGTGCGGATTCATTCGCAATGTTTGACGGGCGACGTGTTCCATAGCTTGCGTTGCGACTGTGGAGCGCAGTTGGAGTTGGCGCTCGAATCGATCGCTCGCGAGGGACGCGGCGTGCTGCTGTATGAGCATCAGGAAGGCCGCGGGATCGGGCTGCTGAATAAACTGCGCGCCTACGAACTGCAGGACCACGGCGCCGACACCGTGGAGGCGAACGAGCAACTGGGCTTTGAAGCGGACTTGCGCGGCTACGAATTCATGGGCGCGATCCTGCGATTCATGGGACTGCGCGAGGTTCGGCTGATGTCGAACAATCCGGAAAAGATTCAGGCGCTGGAGCGTGCGGGCGTGCACGTCACTGAGCGCGTCCCGTGCATCGCGGAGCCGCAGGAGTCGACTGAGGATTATCTGCGGACGAAGAAGGAAAAGCTCGGGCACCTGTTGGATACTGTATAGCTGGGAATTGTTGGCCGCAGATTCACGCTGATGTCACGCGGATAAAACAACCTCTTTTTATCTGCGTGCATCGGCGTGCATCTGCGGCCAAATTCTTGAGCGAGATGGTCACGACCGGAAGAGCACGCTCTCCTTGCCGAACTGACGTGTTGCGATGAAAAAGGCGATGGCGGCGTAGGTGAGATTCGCGGCCATCGTCACCGCGAAGTTCACGGTTGCGAGATCCCCCAATAAGACGCCGCGCAGCACCATGCTTGCGTTGAAAATCGGGATCAGACTGAGTACCGGCGTCAGATGCACTCCCGGCATTCCGCCCAACAGCGCCGGGAAAATCACCACCAACGCGATCGGCGTCAGGTAACTTTGCCCTTCCTTGAAGCTGCGCGCGAACAAGGCGATGGCGAACATCAGCGACGCCGCGAAAATCGCCACCGGGATCAGGACCGCTGCGATCATCAGGATCATGTGCGGATCCAGTTGCAGACCACCCATCACCTGGCGGGCTTCTTCCGACTTCGCTCCCATCTGCATATTCCTCATCGAATACGTCATGCTACCCACCATCAAGATCGTCGTCAGCAGGATCGCGCTCATCGCAGCCAGCGTCTTGCCCATGACGATTTCCTGACGTGAGGCCGGCGATGCCAGCAGCGCCTCCAGCGTCTTGCGCTCCTTCTCGCCCGCAGTCATGTCGATCACCGCGTACATTCCGCCTGTGAACATCATCAGCAGCACAACGTATCCGAGGATCGACCCCCACAGCGCGCCCGCCATCTTGCGCTGATCCGCGACATTCGTCCTCTGGATGACGAACGGAGTCAGTACACTGGCTGCGATTCCTGAATTGCGCAGCCCTTCACGGATCTGCTGATCCTTCAACTCCGTCAACGCAATCCGGATGCGATCGCCGGCCGTGGACGAAGTCGGATTCGAACCATCGACGTAAATGCGGAGCAGCGCCGGCGTGCCCGGTGTTTCCTCCACCGCTGCCGCAATCTCCTTTTTCTCGATGGCGGAACGCACGTCGTCCTTCTGGACCACCGGCATGCCGAGCTTGGCCAGCGCTTCCGCGACCGCCGGAGACTGCGCGTGCACCACGATTCCGATTGTCCTGGCTTCCGCCTCCGCGTTCTTCTCGATGTCGCCTGTCACCTTCGTCATGATTCGAAACAGCAGAGGGAACACGAGCACCGGCACCGCCACCATGCTGATCATGGTGCGCCGGTCACGAAACATGTCGAGCATCTCGCGGAGATAAATCGCCTTGATCAATGGGAATCGCATGAGGTCTCCTAATTGTCCGCGGGTAAACCCAGCAGTTCGAGAAATATTTCGCGCAGCCGCTGCTTGCCGGTGGCCACGCGCAGCTCATCCATGGTGCCGATCATCTTCATCTTTCCGTCGCTGATGACGCCGATCCGATCGCAGAGGTATTCGGCTTCTTCCATGACGTGGGTGGAATACACGATGCATTTGCCCGCGCGCTTGGCTTCGATGATGGAGGCCTCCACCATGCGCCCGGTCGGCACGTCGAGCCCGGAGGTGGGCTCGTCCAAAATCAGAATCGGCGGGTTGTGCAACATGGTGCGCGCGATCGCGGTCTTCTGCTTCATGCCGGTGGACAACTTATCGGTGCGAACGTCGGCAAAGCTGTGCATCTCGAATTTCTCGAACAGCTCATCCATGCGCCGCGCGCGCGCCGCCGCGTCCATGCCGTTAATCTTGCCGAAGAAATCGAGGATCTCGCGCGGGGTCAGCCGCGGATACAAGCCCATGTCGCCCGACAGGAATCCGATTTGCTCACGAACCTTGGCAGGTTCGCGGTTCAGATCGAAACCGTTCATCGTGGCGGCGCCGCTTGACGGTTTCAGCAGGGTGCCGATCAGGCGCAGCGTGGTGGTCTTGCCGGCGCCGTTCGGTCCCAGCAGGCCGAAGACTTCGCCGGCGCGGACTTCGAAGCTGACGCGATCGACGGCGTTGCGGGTTCCGCGCTTGGGGTCGTTGAAAGTTTTCGATAGCTCTTGAACTTGAATCATGGTTGGCAGCTCACCGTATAGTGTCTGTAGACACTATACACTATTTGTCCGGACGTTTAGAAGCCCATGTCATTGTATGGGAGTGAAGTATTACGCGTGTGCAATATTTTTCTGCGCGGCGATGGGGGTGCGCTCGCAAACGCACGCGGGTGGGTTCGAGGCGCCTGGGCGATACGTCATCATCCATGTCGAATCGCGCATGGCTTTGGAGTTGGATCGCGTGGATCATCGGGGCGTGGTCCTGGCTTCGCCTCGGCAGAACGACAGTCAACGGTGGGATATAGAACGCGCTGGGCCTGAATTGTTTTATGTGCGCAACGTGGAAAATGGGCGGGCTTTGGATTCGTCTGGTCCTAATGGGATGGTGAATTGCGCGCGGTTTGATGGCGGAGTGAAACAGCAGTGGCGATTGGAGCTTGGGAAGGAGAACAGCATTCTGATTGTGGGTCGGGATGGGCGGGCGTTGACGGTTGGTGAGGGTGACAGGTTAGTGCGGGTGGTTGAGTTGCCGGGCTCTGGTGGTCAACGATTTGTTTTTCGGAGGGTGATGCGGGAGCGATAAGAGGTGCGCCCCTCTTGCAAGGCGGTCTTCGACGGACAAAACTCGTGTCGACATGAGTGTCGACACGGCACGCAGGAGTGCGTGCGCCACATCGGATGGGGATGATGCAGCAAGGCTTAGAACATCGGATCAGAGGATGTTGACGGCTCGGGCGGCTAGCAGGGCTATGGTGGCCAGCGAGATCAGTGATTGAATCATCATCAGCGCTTTGGCCCATCGCGACAGGACCGGAACGTCGGTCGGCGAAAACGCGGTGCTGGTATTGAAGGCTAGAAATAAGTAATCGACGAAGCCTGGGCGCCATTGATCTTCTCCCATTTCGATGCGCAGTTCGGGATCGAGCACCATCTGCGGAAACAGAAACGCGCCATCGGTGTGGGAGCGGCGCAGACTGCGCTGGTGTGGACCGCCAGCGTCCAGCCGCCAATACCAGCAGGCGAACACCAGCAGGTTCGAGATCCACAGCGCGCCGGCGGCGATCAGCAATTGCGCCGGGCTTTCTTTGTGGGCAGGCAAGCGCGCGACCAATAAAGTCAGTGACGCAATCAACGCGATGGTGACGACGGCAGAACTGGTGTACCCGAATATCTGGGCCAATTGCCAATTTCCCACGCGATGGGAAATCATCCCAGGAGCCGAGAGCACGGCGACCAGCACCAGCACCAGCCAATCGGGGCCAAGCGTGAGCGTCGAGGGCATCGCGTAATACAGGCCGCCTACCGAAAGCATCGCGACCAACACCGGCCAGCGCGGCTCGCCTTGAAGCTGAGCGTCGCGTGAACGGGCGGATTTTGACGGCATTTACTATTGTGTACACTAGTTGGCTCATGAGTCCCGCGGATCAGTGGTATTACCTCGACGGGGCGGAGACGCGCGGTCCGGTCTCCGCGATGCAGATCGCGCAGATGATCAGGGCCGGAAGTCTGCCCGCGACAACGCAAGTGGCGCAGGGGGGATGGCCGCAATGGAGTCCTGCATCGGCGGCGTTGTCGCATCTGTTGGGGTCTGCGCAGCAGGCGGCGCCGGAGACTCCGATCTACGCGATCAAAGTGCAATGCGTGAACGGACCCGACGCCGGGAAGGCCTACATGATCGGCGCGGCGGAAGTTTCGCTGGGGCGCGTTTCGGGAATCGGGCAAAACGATCCGCAGGTGGCCGAGAATCACGTGGTGCTTTCGTGGCAAAACAACATCCTCTACTTCCGGTCTTTCCCGGGAACGAAGCTGCGCGTGGCTGGATCGGATGTGACGCAGGGCACGCTATCGAACGGGCAGCAGTTCGTACTGGGGATGTCGACGTGGCAGGTGGGCGCGGCGCCGGTGGAGCTGACGAATCTGCTGGGGTCGCTGGCATCGCGCTTGAGCAAGCTGACGAACACCGAAAAACTGGAAGGCTTCAGTTTGTCGGCCATGTTCTCAGAAGTGTTCAAGGGCCGCAAGCCGGGCGAGATCGAAGATTATTTCGTGGTGGGAACGACGAAGACCACGCCGGCGCTGGACGAGGTCCAGACCGGCTGGCCGAAGCCGTGGTTCTTCATGCGCGTGCTGATTTTCATGCTGGCTGTGTATTTCATCTTCACGCAGACCATCGATCTGTTCGGCAATCCGCGCATGGTTCCGGGCCTAATGGTGATGGGATCGCTGGCGGTGCCGCTCGCCACGGCGATTTTGTTTTGGGAGCTGAACACGCCGCGCAACGTGAGTTTCGTTCAGGTGCTGACGCTGGTGTGTTTAGGCGGGGTGATCGCGCTGCTGGGTGCGCATATCGCGGGAATGATTTCTCATCTCGGGATGGCTGGGAGATCCCGCCGCCGGCATCGAAGAAGAAATCGTGAAGCTGGTGGCCGTGATCCTGGTGGTGCGCAATCTGAAGTACAAATACATTCTGAACGGGATCGTGTTCGGCGCGGCCATCGGCTGCGGATTCGCGGCATTTGAAACGGCGGGCTATTCGTTTCTCAACGGCTTCCTGGCGGGTTTCATGCGGCACGGCGTGATGCCGAATCTGGTGGAGCTGTCGAAGATGAAGATCGATGAGCGAGGTGATGCACGCGGTGAGCGTAACGTTCAGCATGAACGCCTATCCGTACATGTTCGCGAGCATCAACGGCCGGTCCTACCTCGCTCCGTTCGGACACGTCGCATGGACGGCGATTGCCGGCGGGCGCGTTGTGGCGAGTGAAGGGCGCGAATCCGTTTCGCTTCAAAATGCTATTCAATGGAGCGTTCCTGCGGACGTTCAGCATCCCGGTTATTCTGCATATGATCTGGGATACCGACTGGGTGCAGAATCACGATCCGATCGTCCGCAATTTTATGCTGGTGGGGCTGGGGATTGTCGCGTGGTACGTCGCGTTTCTGTTGGTGCAGCAGGGGCTGCGGCAGATCAAGACGGCGCAACTCGCGCAGACGCAGACCGAGTTCACGAAGACGCAGCAGGTGCTGACGATGACGACTACTCGGCTGCGGGGACTGGAAGCGCGGCCGTGAAAAACATGTCGACACGAGTGTCGACACGGCACGCTAAAGCGTGCGCCACGTCGCGGCGAATTGTTCGATCGCGGCTGGCACGCGACCGCCGCGGGTAATGCGGAAGAGGTCGATGCCGGCCCACGCGAAATAGATCATCGTGACGGGTTTCGCGGCCTGCGGAATGGCGAGCGGGATGACGAACAGCACGAACAGTGCGAGCGCTTCCCACCACGCTAGCGACATATTCAATAGGAACATCAAGCCGACCAGCGCCTGGCCAAGCGTCATCATCAGTTCCAGCCGCTGCTGCGTATCGAGCGGAATGATTTCGGCGTGGCCGATGCTGATCGAATACACGATCGGCAGCATCGCGACCAGCAGCGTCCACTGGTTGATGTTGCTGGAAACCATGTTCATCAACGCCATCGGCGCGCGTTCTGTTGTGCGCGCGAAATAGGTGGTGGACGCGAGTTCGGGGAATTCGGAAACGAGCGGAGCGATCCACTGCACCATGATGAAGCTGGGGACGCCGAGGGTCGCGGCGATCGCGAGAAGGCTATCGGCGAAGGGATGCGCGGCGATGTAGATGAGCAATCCGCCGCCGCCGAACAACGCGGCGATGGTGGCGATTCTCCATCTGCGAGGCGCCGTGACGATGGCGCGCGGGATGGTTTCGAGCTCGTCAACCGATTCCGGCTTTTCGGGCGGAAGCTTGGAGAGCAGCCACAGGTATCCACAATAGATCGCGATCAGGATCACGGCGTCGAGGATGGTGAGCGTGCCTTTGGCGGCGATGACGGCGATGTAAATCAACGGGAACAGCAGGCCGATCACTTCGACGGAGTGGTGCGGATCGAGTTGGATGGATCGCAACGGCGTCTTGCCGCGGCGGCGATGAAAGAACGATGCGGTGAGATAGATCAGCGGCCAGCCGACTCCGGTGAGCAATCGCAGCGCGCCGGTGAGGTTCGCCATGAGGAGAGGAACTTGGCGCGTCCACGCGAAGACTCCTTCGACGGCGAATTCGGGGAGCGTCTGCATCCAGGCAAGTATCGCGAGTGCGAATCCCTGCGCCATGAAGAACTGCGAAGCTTCGGCGGCCCAGGCGATCAGCAGTGCGGAAATCAGGATGGCGGGGGCGGCCCAAAAAATGGTGGAGGGCGCGGTTTGATGAAGCGGAATGACGAGGAGCAGGAGCAGGAAGAATGCGGGAGGGAAATTCGGTTGGCGCAACAGGCCCATGGTACACCACACGGAATCGGGCTCTGAGGGAACAGAGAGGGGCCAAGGCCCGCGGGTGCGAAGAATATCCCTTCGCTTGAAAAAACTTGTGTCGACACGAGTGTCGACACGGCACGCAGGAGTGCGTGCGCCACATCCGTGCGCGATTATGGATGTACATGCCGAGTTTTCATGTCACTACTCCGCAGCGCAGCTATGACGCGATTGTGGAGCGGGGCTCGTTACAACGCGCGGTGGAGTTTGTACCGCGTGGCGCGGGTACGATTTTTATCGTCACAACGCAAGACGTGTGGCAACTACACGGCTCGGCTATCGCGAGCGGGTTGAGTGGGCGTCGTTATGAAGTGCTGCTGTTCCCGGGTGGCGAGGCGCGGAAGCGGCTGGTGGAAGTGGAAAAGCTCGCCGAGCGGATGATGGAACTGGGTGGCGATCGATCGAGCATCGTGATCGCGTTTGGCGGCGGTATCGTGAACGACGTCGGCGGATTTCTCGCGGCGATTTTCATGCGCGGCGTTCCGGTGATCCAGGTTCCGACGACGCTGCTGGCGCAGGTGGACGCGGCGGTCGGCGGAAAAACGGGCGTCAATCTGGTGAGCGGAAAAAATCTGATCGGCAGCTTTCATCAGCCGCTGGCGGTGGTGATCGATCCGGATGTTCTGGCTACGCTTGCCGCCTCGCGAGTATCGCGCGGGACTGTACGAAATCGTCAAGTGCGGCGTGATTCGCGACGCGGAATTGTTTGCGCTGCTGGACGATTCGGCGGAGAGGGTACTGGCGCAGGAGCCGGCGATGGTGGAGCGCGTGATCGCGGACGCGGTGCGCATCAAAGCCGAAGTGGTTTCGGCGGATGAGCGCGAAGGCGACCTGCGGCGCATCCTGAATTTCGGACATACGGTGGGACACGCGCTGGAGGCCGAGACGGAGTACAAACGTTTCCTGCACGGCGAAGCGGTCGCGTTCGGGATGCGGGCGGCAAGCGCGCTGGCTGTTCGCACCGGCGATCTGTCGGCGGCCGATCACGCATCGATCGAGCGCGTGATCGCAAAGTACGGACCAATTCCGCCGCTGGATGGAATTCCCGCGGAGCGATTGGCGGCGCGATTGACGGCGGATAAGAAGACGGTCCAGGGCAACGTACATTTCGTGCTGCCGACGCGGATCGGCGCGGTGCGCATTGTTTCTGGAGTGGAGCCGCGAGTAGTGATGGAATCCATTCAATCGGTGCTTGCGTGAGCGTCGCGGGCACAACGCCGCCGGGCGCGACGAGCGAGCAGGAAGCATCGCGATGGGTGCGCGGCATGTTCGGGCGCATCGCGAGTCGATACGATCTACTGAATCATCTGTTGTCGTTCAATCTGGATCGGCGATGGCGCGGGCGATTGGTGGATCGGGTGGCAGACGTGCTGGATCGGCCCGATGGGCGCGTTCTGGATTTGTGCTGCGGCACGGCGGATGTTCTGGTGTCGTTGAAGAATCGGCGCGGGCGGTCGACTATTTTCGGAAGCGATTTCTGCCATCCGATGTTGTTGGAGGCTCGGCGAAAAACGCAAGCGCCATTATTCGAGGCGGACGCGTTGACGCTGCCGCTGGCTGGCGGGTCGCTGGATCTGGTGACGATCGCGTTCGGATTTCGCAATCTTGCGAACTACGGGCACGGCTTGGACGAATTGTTACGCGTGCTGAAGCCGGGCGGCGTGGTCGTGATTCTGGAATTCTCACAGCCGACGAATCGCGCATTCGGCGCGCTGTACGGATTCTTTTCGACGCGGGTGCTGCCGTGGATCGGCGGAATGATTTCGGGGTCGCGCGATGCCTATTCGTATTTGCCGGAGTCCATCCGGAAATTTCCGGGAGCGGAGGGGTTGGCGGCGCAGATGCGGTCGGCTGGATTCGCTCGGGTAGAGTTTGAGCGGATGGCGGGTGGGGCGGTGGCGCTGCATTTGGGCTGGAAGTGATCCGATCAGAACAGCGTATCGATCCAATCGAGCGTCTGTTCGATGTCCGCTTCCGTGGTGCGCGGGTTGATGGGACACAAGCGCAGCGCGGTGCGGCCGTTCAGCACGGTCGATGTCGCGAGCGCGAAACCGTCGCGCAGCATCGCGTCGTGAACTTCGTGATAATACGATTCTTCCGCGCCGCGGCGGCGGAAACAGACGATTCCCATTTGCGCGGGCGAGACCACTTCCCAGTTCGGCATCGTGCGGAGCTTGGCTTCGGCGAATTCGGCGAGCGCGAACCCGCGTTCGACGGCGGCGCGAAACGCATCCATTCCGAAATATTGAATCGACATCCAGACTTTCAGGGCGCGAAATCCGCGCGTGAGCTGAATGCCGTAGTCGCACGGGTTCACTTCGGTGATGTTGCGGTGAACGTCGGCGAGATATTCGGGCATGATGCGATAGGTGGCCTTGAGCAGCGCGGCATCGCGCAATAAGACGCAGCCGCATTCGATGGATTGAAATAGCCACTTATGCGGATCGAAAGAAAGCGAATCGGCCAGTTCGATTCCGTCGAGCAGCTTTCGTCCACGATCGCAGATAGTGGCGGCCGCGCCATAAGCGCCGTCGACGTGCATCCATAGATTGTTTTCGCGGCAGAACGCGGCGATGTCGCGCAGAGGATCGATCGCACCGGTGTTGGTGGTGCCGGCGTTCGCGATCACGGCGAACGGCCGCAATCCAGCCGCTCGATCCGCGTTCACGCGCTGTGCGAGCGCTTCCATCGGAAGTCGAATTGGGAATCGCAGGGGATGCGGCGAATCTGCTCGGGAAGAAATCCGATGACGCGCAGCGCTCGGTCGATCGACGAATGGGTCTGATCGGAATAATACAAGACCGCGCCTTGCGTTCGATCGTCAAGACGGGTGTGGCGCGCAGCGACCAGGGCGGTCAGGTTCGCCATGGAGCCGCCGCTGACGAACAATCCTCCGGCGGTTTCGGGAAATCCGCACCAGTTGCGAAACCAATCGATGACGGCGAGTTCCATCGCGGCGGCCGACGAGCCGCCCAGCCACGATCCATTGAACACGTTGAAGCCGGCGGCGAGCGCATCGGCCATCACGCTTACGAAGTTCGACGGCCCCGGAACGAAGGCAAAAAAGCGCGGGTGACCGATGTTCATGATGTTCGAAAAAACGTCGCGATCGAGGCGCGCGAAGATTTCGTCGGCGCTCACGGCGGCCGGCGGAGGAGGCTCCAGAAATGCCGGACGCAACACGGCAGGATCGCCTTTGGCGCCGACGGGTTTTTCGCCGAGCCGCGCGTAGTGATCGGCAATCATGTCGGCCACACGATGGCCCAATGCCCGCATTTCCTCGGGCGACAATTCAAGTTTTTCGTTCATTCGATGTTTTCCGCACGGATCATTTGAACCTCTTTTTGTACTGGAAATCGATTCCGAACAGACCGCTGGCCTCGCGCACGGCGATCGCCGACCATTGCCTGTTGAAATCCCATTCGACTTGCACGATCTGTTCCTGCGTGCGGTTGAGGTTCGTGATGTAGGTGAGCGTGATGTCTTTTGAAACCTGCTGCTCCAGCGTGAGGCGCGCCTGCGGAAGATAATCGACGCTGTTCACCGTCGGATCGATTTTGACGCGGCTGGAGCCGAAGAATCGCTGCAGGCGGCTGTTGAGTTGCGCGGAAATCGCCTGGCCGATAAGCCCGCCGCCGACGTCGCTCAAATTCGTGGAGCTGGTGGCCGAGGGCGAACTGAGACCGGTGGATTCCGTGGGCGTGCGGCCTACGGCGAGCAGCGCGATAATCTCGCGTGGTTCCATCGGCGGATCCGAGCTGTAGTTCACTTTCAACTTTTGTGTGGTGCCTGAAATCGTAATGTTTACGGTGACGCCACGCGCTTTGGTTTCCAGATCCATGTCGAAAACCGGATCGACTTTCACGGGATTGATGAAGCGGATATCGCCGCGATTCACCGTGTAACGATTGCCGAACATCTGCACTTCGCCATCGTTCACCGAAACCGTTCCGAGCAACACGGGGCGCAGCGGCGTGCCGCGCAAGCGCAAATCGATGCCGGCTTCCAGGTTACGCGTGAGAGAAGTTTGGAATTCGAAGTTCGGTCCGCTTTCGATACGCACGTCGAATTGCATGCCGCGAATGTACTCACTGGCGGCAACGGGCGCGGAAGCCGGGTGCCCGGCCTGCGCGAGGACTTGCGCGAAATCGGCGCGCGGCGTGAAGGAGGCTCGCGTTAAGGTGACGACGCCGGAGACGGTACTCGCGTCGGATGTCCCGTTCAGCGCAAGAGTCGAATTGAAGGTGGTGCTGACGTCTTCGGGATAACGAATGCGAACTTTGTCGGCGATAGCTTGCAGCCGGTAGACGAGCGTGGAACCAAAGCCGATGAAGCCGGAAAACTTGATGGTGCCGCCGCCGGTTTCGGCAGTGAGCTTTTCGATGGTGAGCGCGATTGCGGTCGAAAACCACCGCGCCGTTGGCGTTGTCGACGCCGTTGGGCAGATCGCTCAGATACAGCGAGGCGTTCTTCAACTCCATTCTGCCGCTGAGTTGCGGATTGCTCAACGCGCCGCGAACGGACGCCTGCACGGTGGCATTGCCGCGCGCGACCAGATCCGGATTCGAGAAGTTGCAGGATGATCAGGTTCACGGAGCCGTGCACGGTGAGACCCGCTCCTCCGGTGGAGGGATCGAACGGAACCGCGCCGGTGACTTCGAGAATGGTATCGCGCGCGGAGAACTCGGCGGAGCGAATCCGCGCTTCCTTCGATGTAATTTCAAGAGAGACGGGCTTGCTATTCTTGACGACCAGATCCTGTTGCTGCACGTCGAGGCGAAACGTCTGCGCGGGCTTGGCGTTGAGCTGCACCTGATCGATCGTCAGCTCGGCGCGAAAATCGCGAGGCTTGCGCAGTGCGACGGAGATGGTGCCGTGAGCGCCATCGATGAAGCCTTCAAAGGGAAGGATCGTGTCGGCCATCGACGTTCCGGCCATGAGGGTGCTGTGGAGGGAGGCCACGGTCGCGCGCGACACGCGAACGTTCGCGGTCCCAGGCTCATCGCCAGTCAGTTTCCAGGATCCTTGCGCATCGACAGTAAGGTTCTGCAACTTGGCGTTCGCGCGAATAGCGAGATCGGTGCCGTGAGTTTCGGCGTTGACCGTGAGATCGCCGCGCGGCAGCTTATCCCAGATGACGTTGCGGGCGGTGGCATCGCCGTTGACGGAATCGAGAATAAATTCGCCGTTGACGAGGCGCGCTGTGCCGTTCGCCTTCGCGGTTAGGATCGCATCGGCATCGGGCGCGAGGTTCTTCAGACGCGCAATGCGAGCGAGCACGATACCTTGGGCGGCGACGTCGTAGCGAAGGCTGCCATTCTTGAAGTCGGCGGTTCCCTGATTTGGCGGACGCAGAAACGAGCCCTGGAATTGTAGCTTTCCGCCGTAGGCGTCGGCTTCGCCCGCGGTGATGTCGACCGCACGCGCGGAATACTTGATGTTCGCGCGCAGACGATCGAGTTGTTCGCCGAAGGCCACCGGCTTCTCGATTTGCGCGGCGATTTCGGCTTCGGGCTGACGAACGGTGCCTGTGAGACGGATCGTCGCCGTCGCCATGCCCGTAATCGGTGTGTCGAGTTTTATTTCCTTGGCGAACTCTGGCAGGAGTTCGCCGAGTTGCGCGCCGGTCACTGAGAGTTGCGCCGACACCATGGCGTCGTCAAAGCTTCCGTTGCGTTCGGCGATGGACGCAGTTCCATTGACCTGCGTGCCGCCGCGGGCGACCGACAGTTGAGCGAGATTGATCTGATGACGTGTTCCATCAATAGCAGCCGCGACTCGATCAATGGAATGTCCATCCACGATTGCGCCCACGATGGTCGCCTGTCCGCGAAATTTAGGGTCGGCAAGAGCGCCCGTCACGGTGCCCTGAAACTCGGCGCGATGCGGATTCACGGCGGGATTTAACTTGAGGGGCAACTCCTTTGGCGGATTGTCTTCGACGAGCGCGAACGCCGGGAGCAAGTCATCGAGATTCGTGGTCTGCGCGTGCACGTTGAGCGTGCCGCTCAAGTCTCCCGAGAAATCCACGCGAGTCGCCGAAGTAGTCACGTGCGAATCGCTGAATCGAACGATGCCGGATGCCTGATCGTAAGCAATCGAGGCCTGGCCTTCGATCGGCTGAGCCCCGCCGGGCGCGGGCGTAATCGCTACGGCCGTCTGCACCTTTAAGGACGACGCATCGCCAATGGCGGCTTCAGCGGTTACGTCGCCGTGAATGGTTCCATTCCACGGGATTCGGGTTTCGGTGACGAACTTCGCGGCTTCGGCAACGGAGAGCTCTTCGAACTTTCCGGCGAAATGAAAATCGCGATTGTGCAAGAGTTGAGCCGCGCCGGTCACTTTGGCGCCGCGCGCCGTCATCATGATCCGATCCAGCGTAAGCTTGTCCATCGTCAGATTGACGTTAGCGCGCAGGCCGACGCCGGCGAGCTTCACCTGATCCTGCGTGTAGCCCAGATCTTGCGCATCCACGCGGCCGGCCAGCGTAAAATCCTCGGGCTTCGCGAACGAAATCGCGAGTTGGCCGTCGAACGATGCCTTGCCCGCGCGAGCGATCGGCAGCCGGAATATCTGGACCGCCTCGCGAACGGAAATCGCCGACTTGACGTTGAGCGTGCCATGAGGCGAGCGAACATCCGTCAACGTGCCGTTGAGATCGACACGAGACTCCTTAGTCGAAACGCGCGAGCGCGAAATCTCGATGTGCGATTTGTCGAATGCGAATGCGACGGTCGCGCCCAACTCGACGGGAGCAAAGCCGGGCGGCTCAACGCGCACACGCTGGAATGAAAGATCGCCGCGATAGAGACGGCTTGCCAGTTCGTATTCCAGCGTCATGCGCAGATTCTCGCCGCGAACGTTGAGCGGAATGCGGCGATCGCCGTAGTCCAGGAAGCCATCGGTAATCTCGTAGCGGCGCACAGCAAGGTCGATCACTGCTTCCGCCCAGGTCTTCGAATCCTGGACACGCGGCGCTGGAAGATTGGTGCTGCCGTCCGCGTAGAAGACCACGTGAGCGACGGGCTGGTCGATCGATAAGGAAACCAGATCGACTTTGCGCTCCAGCATCGAAATGATGCGCAGCCCGATGGTGGCGGATCGCACGGTAAGCAGAGGCGGCTCGCCCGCGCGCTCCAGTCCGTGAAGAGTCAGCGGACCAATGGTTGCCGTGAGGCGCTTCGTATCGAAACTGAAATTGCCGATTTCGACGCGCGCCCCGGTGGCTTTTTCGATTTCCGCGATGGCGCGCTGGCGGACGCGTTCCCGAAACCAATCGCTTCTGAACACGATCAGCGCGGCGATAGAAACGACGAGGAGCAGAATCGCCAGCGCGATGCCGGTACGGATTGCGATTCGGAGAGCCTTCCTCATGCGCGGTCTCTCATTGGAACACCTGGTCGCGATAGAGAATCTGGGTTTGCGTGCGCTGCGAGCCCAGCCAACGATCCAGAGCTTGCGCGATGTGATCCTTGGTCACGAATTGTTCGAGGTTATCGCGAAGGGATTCGAAGGATGGGATGTTGGTCTCGCCGCCTTTGCGCGCATCGTCCGTCAGCTTCTTATACGCGTCCCTAAGATCGTCGTCCGTGACCTCGACTTCAGGGCGGAAGCGTAAATCGGTGAAGCGCAGCGCGCGGGCGCCATTCATCAGTTGATCGGCGACATTGGTCTCGGTGATACCGTAACGCACCAGAGCCGCCTGATATCCGGACTCGCCCCCGTATTGCAGCAGAGCCTGGGCGCGCATGTGCGCGACGTCTTCCTCGGTGTCGATCTTCAAACGGCTGAAGCCGATTTCCTGGAGGATCAGAAGCTGGTCGACCAGGCGGTCGGCGGATTTGCGCTTCTCTGGGCCGCTGAGATTGACGGGCTTCTGGTCGAGAAACGCCGAGACGCGAAGATCGCGAATCACATCGCCTTCGGTGATCACCTGCTTCGCCACGGTGACCGCGATGCGATCGAGAATCTCGGAGCGGAGCGCGGGCTGAACCGCAATCGCCGTCATCAGGAATAAGATTCGCGGGCGCATCAAAACGTTTGTCCCAGAGAGAAATGAAATTGGAAAATTTGATGCGCTGGTTGGTCAGCGTCCCCTGATTCGCCAGCAACTGATCAAAGGTCCCCTGGAAACCGAAGAATCGCGGCGAATTCGGGCTCAAGCTGAAATCGACGCGAATGGGGCCGATGGGCGTTCCGTAACGGATTCCGAAACCGAAGGCTTGCACCATGTAGTCGAAATCCTTGAGGTCGCGCTGGCGGAAGCGAAAGCTGATGTCGCTGACACTGTCGTAGACGTTGCCCATGTCGTGAAACAGTACGCCGCCGAGGTTCTCGCCGAACAGGGGAAAACGCAGTTCCGTCGAGTGCATCAGAAGCCCGTTGCCGCCCACCGGAAAACCAGTGTCGGGATCGCGCGGGCCAGCCTGGTTATCCGGAAACGCGCGATTGGAAGTCGCGCCGCCGGAGAAGAATCGTTCCGCCAGGGGAACCTCCGGAAGTCCGCCCATCGGCTGAATCCAGCCGAATTGGAGCGATCGCGCGAGCACGATATCCTTGCCGATGGGATGATACGTCGAATTGCGCATCAGCAGGCGCGTGAATTCGGCGGTCACTGGCGGATTCGGCCGCGCGGATCCCAACTGCTTCAACGATACGCCGACGTCGATCGTGTTGTACATGCCGCGATGGGAGTTGATGGGATCGTCACGGCGATCCTGGATGAACGTCATCGAAACCTGGCCGACGCGTTCGGGCTGGGAAAGAATCGGAATCAGAGTCGGGGCTGATCACCAGCTCGCTGGTGGTGACGTGGCGGAAGACGTAGCGATACTGCATGCTGTAGGCGCGCGTGATCCGCTGCGCGATCTGCGCCGACAGCTTCATAGCGCTGGGCGGCGAAGGTGCGAATATCGTGCGAGTTGTCGAACAGTGCGGACACGGTCGCCGTCAGATTTTCATTCCCCAGATATTGCGGCGCCGTGTAGCTAAGCACGGCGCGCTGCTCGATGGTGGAAAATCGCGTTTGAAGACTGAGCGTGCGCGCTTCGCCGAATAAATTGAGCCGGCTCAATCCCAGCGAGACGCGCGGGACGAAGCCGGTGGTGCCCGCGGGCTCGTCGAAGGTAGTCACGCCGCTGCCGATTCGGCCCAGTTGCGCGCCGACGCCGGCGTTGAACGAATAGCGATTGGCTTCGTTCAGATCGAACAGCACGTTCTTGCTGGCTTCATCGCCTTCGGGATTCTGGATGGCCGTCTGCACTTTCGAAAAGATGCCGAGATCGTAGAGCTTTTGCTGGCTATCCGCGATGCGCCTCTGCGAGATGGGATCGCCCGGCTTCAACAGAATTCGGCTTTCGACCACGGAAGAGCGCGTGGTTTCGAGTCCGCGAACCAGAACGGCGCGCGTGTATTCGCGCTTTCCGATATGGACGATGTAGCGCACGTCCACGCGGCGTGGATCGGAGCCTGGCGTTTGTGTCCAATCGAATGCGGCATCGGGATAGCCGGTGTTGTAGTAATAGCCGAGAATGCTGTCGCGGTCGGCGGCGATGTTGCTTTCGCTGAACGGCTGCCCCGCCGTCGATTGCAAAACGGAGCGCAAGTAGGGGAGATCGGATTCCGGGGCGCCTTCGATTTCCAGCTTGCCCACGAACCACTGCTCGCCCTCATTGATGGCGATGCGGGCGGAGAGATGGCCGCGAATGCCCTTGTAATCGTCGTCGATGCCGGGGATCACTTGCGCGTCGCGAAATCCGTTGGATCGATAGAGCTCGCGGACTGTGTCGACGTCGCGTTCCAGGGCGCGCTGCGAATAGTGCCCGAAGCGCGACCGCAGGAAACGCGCCGGTGTCACTTCCAGCCGCTCCCGCAGGGTCCCGTCATCGAAGTAGCGATTTCCCGAGATGCCCACGTACATCAGCTTGTGGCGCGCGTTTTGCGTGACGCGGTAGTCGATGACCTGCGTGCCGGGGTCCGCGGCGTTTTCGTCGAACTCGACCTGAGCGTCAAAATAACCTTTCGACTGGAAATACTCGATCAGATTCCGGCGGCCCTCCACCAGCAGGCTG
Source organism: Terriglobia bacterium (assembly GCA_963732025.1). Classification (GTDB taxonomy): domain Bacteria; phylum Acidobacteriota; class Terriglobia; order Bryobacterales; family Bryobacteraceae; genus Palsa-187. The sequence continues at coordinate 1,224,393 of CAVSXU010000008.1, read as the reverse complement.
CGATCGACGGAACGCTCCTCGTAAATCGGAATCAACTGGCGCAGCTTCCCCTTGGACACGTTCGCGCCAGTGGTCAACACGCGCAGCGTGGGGCCGCCTTTGATGTTGAGCCATGGCGTCACGGTATTCGTGGCGGCGTGATATTCGACTTTTTCAAGGCTGACGGAGGCTTGCAGGTGATCGCCACGCTGAAGACTTTGCAGGACCCGTCCCACTCCGCTTTGAATCAAACTATCGGTGACATTGCGCCAGCCCGGAAGAGTGATGGCACCGAATCCGCGGCGCCAACGTGTGTCGTGAACGATTGCTCGGCACGGGCCGGCTGAAATCTCCCCTTGCGTCTAAACCGTCGAAGCGCGCGCGGCTGCCGGACTTGATATGAAAGTGGATGTTGATTTCCTCGGTTGCCGGAGTCCGGACAACCTCATTCGTGATGGTTGCGCGGTAGAGACCGTTGGCGCGCAGGCGCTCCATCATGTTCTCGGTCGCCTGTTTCAGATCGTTATCCTCGAACGGCGCTCCCAGGTCGAGCTTGGTCGCGTTCAACAGTTGGCCTTTGGCCGGCGGATCCGCGTTTCCATCAATCGACACGCCGCTCACGAAGAATCTGAACTCCGTGACGATCCGAACGACAACCGAATTGGGCGCCGCGCCGGCTTCGCCGTCGATCGAGAGATCGGAATAACGGCCCGTGTCGTAAAGCTTCTGGATGGCTGCGCGGACATCCGCCAGCTTCAGCGGATCGCCGGCCTTGAAGGGAAGCAGGAGCGCCAGCTCAGCGTTCGGAATCGGCTGCCCGGAAGGCTCGAACTCGATTCGAGAAATAACGCGGCCTTCGAGATCGGTGGAGGGAACCTGGGCGCACGCGAGTATCACGGCGGCGAATAGCGAGACAACCAGCGCCGGCGAACGCACGCTTCCTCATCATAACCCACGCCCTGCCGACATTCGCTGATAACATCGTGAATAGTGAGCGCTGAATCGCGATATTCCCGGCAAATCCGCTTCGCGCCGATGGGTGAAGAAGGTCAGCGCCGGATTCGCGCTGCTTCGGTCGCGATCGTCGGATGCGGGGCTTTGGGCAGCGTCCAAGCCGAAACGATGGCGCGGGCCGGCGTGGGATTGCTGCGGATTATCGATCGCGATTTTGTCGAGTGGAGCAACCTGCAGCGGCAGTTTCTGTTCGATGAGAACGATGCCGCGGAAGCGATACCAAAGGCCGTGGCCGCGGCCCGGAGGCTAGCGCGCGTGAATTCGGAAGTCGCGCTGGAGCCGATGGTGGCCGACCTGACGGCTGCCAACGCCGGGGATCTGCTCGAAGGCATCGACCTGATTCTGGACGGCACGGATAATTTCGAGACTCGCTACCTGATTAACGATGCGGCAGTGCGTGGTGGAATCCCCTGGATCTACGGCGCCGCCGTGGGCAGCTACGGTTTGAAGTTCGCGGTGGTTCCGGGACATACGGCGTGCCTGCGCTGCATTTATCCGGAATACCCGAATACGCCTCAGCCGAATTGCGAGACAGAGGGCGTGCTCGCGCCGGTCACGTTGACGATCGCCGCGCTGCAGACCGCCGATGCTCTGAAGATTCTCGCGGGTGGGCTCGCGCGGGGGCTTTCACGTGAGCCCGATACGTTCACGAGCAAAATCACCACAGTTGATGTCTGGTCCGGCGAGATCCGTCAAGTCGACACACCGCCGCGCGATGCCGATTGCCCGTGCTGCGCGAAACACGAGTTCGTGTACCTGGATGGCTCGCGACGCGCTCCGGTGAGCTTGTGCGGCCGCAATGCGGTGCAGATTCACGAGCGTTCCCGCCCGGTCGACCTGAGTGAGTTGGCGAATCGCCTGGGGTCCATCGCGCCGGTTCGTTCGAATGAATTTGCGCTGCGCGCGGACCTGGATCCTTACGAGCTGATGGTATTTCCGGACGGCCGCGCGATCATCCGCGGCACCACCGATGTTGGCCTGGCACGGAGTTTGTACGCACGCTATGTCGGCGCCTGACAATCCATTGCAGAGCCCCTTGGTTTCGATCGTCACGCCGAGTTTCAACGCGGCACGGTTCATTGAGCAAACCATCGAAAACGTGCTGGCGCAGGATTATCCGCGAATCGAATACATCGTGATGGACGGTGGATCGACGGATGGCACGCTCGATATCCTGCAGCGCTATGACTCGCCGAAGCTTACGTGGATCAGTGAGAGCGGACGACGGGGCCGCGGATGCGATCAATCGCGGCTTCGCGCGGTCGCACGGCGAGATCCTGGCGTTCATCAATGCGGACGATGTCTATACTCCCGGCGCGGTGACAACCGCCGTGTATGCTTTCGAGAATAATCCTGAAGCGGCCGTGATCTACGGCAACGGAATTTGGATCGGCGAATCCGGCGAACATATCCGGCCCTACCCGACGGCCGAGTTTGACGCCGAGCGGCTCGCGCGAGACTGCTTTATCTGCCAACCGGCCAGCTTTATTCGCCGGGAGGCATTCGAAAACGTCGGCGGCCTGGATCCCCGGCTCCAACTCACGTTCGACTACGAACTGTGGATGCGGCTCGCGCGAACGTACAAGTTTCATCGAATCGATGACGTGCTAGCGCTCTCGCGGATGCATCGATCCAACAAGTCGCTGGGGCAGCGCCAGGGAGTTTTCAGAGAGACGTTTACGATCTTGCAACGACACTACGGGTACGTTCCGTTCGAATGGATCTATTCGTACTTGTGCTTTTGCGCGGATGGGCGTGATCAATTCTTCGAGGCATTGCAGCCATCGACCATGCGTTACCTGCAGAGTCTGCCTGCTGGATTGTGGATGAATCGCGCCTCTATGGGCAAGTATTTTGCCGAGTGGTTCCGGGTGATGAGTGCGGCCGGATTGCGAAGGCGGATATCCTCACGAACGTAGTCGCCGTTTAAAGCTGCCGAATTCCCGCTCAACACCGATTTCGCTTGTTCTGCTGGAAAAGTTTGACAAAAGCGAGTGCAGCGTTTAATCTAGGACCAAATTGATCCTAGATACGAGGCCCGATTCAACAGGCAAAAAATAGGGCCGCGCGGCTCACTTTTGGCGAAGCGCCGCGCGGCTCTAGAGATCGACAACCGGAGGCTGACGATACCTTTCTATTCTAGGTTCGTCAGCCGCTGCTTTCAAGGACTTTTGAGAGGCAATGACTGACAAATATCAAAAACCTTCCATCTCGGGTGAGCGCTTCGGCGCCGGCCGGAGGCTATCGGCGATTCTTCTGGCGACTCTGGCATTGGGGCCTCCCGCTTGCCTCGGAGGAGAAGGACCGTTCTTCATCACCTATACGCATCAGATGGAGGAGCCCGGAAGTCTGGAATTCACCACCAAGAACACGACCGGCACGCCTGGGGATGGGAATCGATTCCTAGGCTCGGCGCTGGAACTCGAATATGGCCTGAAGGGTTGGTGGACCACCGAGTTTTATCTGGATGGGCAAACCACGGCGCACGAAGCTACCTTATTCACCGGATATCGCTGGGAGAATCGCTTTCGACTCCTGCCCAAGGAACATTGGATCAACCCCGTATTTTATGTCGAATTCGAAAACATCAACGGCGCGGACAAGACGCTTCTCGAGGTGGTAAACCACGATGGAAAGGATGATCTCGCGACACCGACGAACGAGGCCAGACTCGAAAAGAAACGAGAGATTGAGGCAAAGCTGATTCTAAGCAGCTACGTAAAAGGATGGACGATCGCGGAAAACCTCATCGCGGAAAAGAACGTCGCTCATGCGCCATTCGAATTCGGGTATGCGGCAGGCATCTCTCGGCCCCTGGCCTTAGCCGCAAGACCGGATCGCTGTAGCTTTTGCGCCGAGAATTTTCAGGTCGGAGTCGAGCTGTATGGGGGGCTCGGTACTCATGATGACTTCGGGCTGCGTGGAACCTCCCATTATGTTGCACCAACGCTTGGCTGGACATTGCCAAATGGCACGACGATAAACGTGTCCCCGGGCTTCGGCTTAACCGATGCGAGCGCTCGCTTTCTGCTTCGCTTCGCAGTTTCCTATGAGATCTCGCAATTCGGCCGCTCGGTCCACACTCTATTTACGGGAGGCCGGCAATGAAATTCCTGATGGGAGCTATGATATGCGCGATGGAGTTGGTGGCGCAGGGGGGCGGCCGCAGCCCGTTAGAGCAGGTGCCCTCCGGTTTGGCATCCCGATCGAATCCGTTTACGGGAAGTTCAGACGCTCGCCGCGCGGGCGCTAAGCTCTACAGCCGCGAATGCGCAGCCTGTCATGGAGCGAACCGCGAGGGGGTCGGCAAAAAGCCGCCGCTGAACCGGACTGGGGTTCATAGTGCCCCGCCTGCGGCCTTGTTCTACATCTTAAGGAACGGCTCGATCCACAGCGGCATGCCCTCGTTTGCTCACCTGCCCGAGGCACAACGATGGCAGATCATTACGTTCCTGCTCGAAACTAAGCCTTAGTTGTTCCCGGGCGACAGCAACTCGACCACGTATTGCTTCCACAACTTCGCGACCGAATGCGTTCCGTGACCGCGCGTGTCATCGCTGGTCGGAATCAATATGAAACGGCCGTTCTTCACGCGCTTGATGCAGCGCTCCAGAATGCCTAGTTCCGGCGGATTCACTTCATCGTCGGCGGAATTCACGGCGATCAATCGAGCCTTAATCTTTTCCAGCTCCGGCTCCGGGTTGTAGTCCGTCGACGATGCGAACTGATACAGCGTGTCATTCGCATCCTTCTTCATCGCCGATTCCATCGACTTCGCGAACGCCTCGTCCGCCTTCTCTCGCGTCGGATTCTGTTTCTGCAACTGCAGCGGGCTGGACTGCATCATCGACAAGCCGTATTGCGCGCCGCGCAGCCCGTGGATCGGATGATCGTAGTCGCCGTTCTTATATTCGGGGTCGGACGTGATCGCGTCCATGATCATGTCGCGCAGCAACCGGTTGCGGCCCGCGATTTCGACAGGCGCGCTCGCCAGTGGCATCAGGGCGTCCATGAAATCGGGATACATCTCGCCCCACACCCACGAATGCATGGCGCCCATCGAAGTGCCCATCGCGATGCGCAGGTGCTTCACGCCCAGATGCTCGGTGAGCAATTGATAATCGGCCTTCACCATGTCGTGATAGCAGTATTTCGGAAAATGCGCGTGCATGCCGTCGCTCGGCTTGGACGATCCGCCGTGGCCGATCGCGTCCGGCATGATGATGTAGTATTTCGTCGCATCCAGCGGTTGGCCGGGTCCGAACAGCTCGCCGCCGAATCCCCGTGAGTCGAAGGATTTTCCGGTTCCACCGGTCCCGTGCATCACCAGAACCGCTTCGGTCGCCGACGGTTTGCCGATCGCGTAGTAATGCAGCTTCAATTCGGGCAGCGTTTCGCCATCGTGAAAATGAAAATCGCGAATCGTGAAGTCGCCCTCGACGGGCGTTGGGTAATCGGCAGCGCGGCAAACGATGTGGGCGCCAGAGCGAAAGCATAAAAGCGACGGCTTTCTTCATAAGAGAGATTATGACAGGCGCACGTGAAAACAGGGACAGGCTACCCTGTCCCCTAGTGTCTTGTCTCCGAAATTCGCGAAAAAAAAGGGGACAGACTGCTCTGTCCCCGCGGGTATGTTTCTCTTCCCTGGGGCCGACGCGGCCGTGGACAGAGTGGTCTGTCCCCTTTTTATTCGACGAATTTCGAAGACAAGACACTAGTGGCCCGGAGCCACGAATGGACAAGATATCGGCGTGGACAGGGCGGCCTGTCCCGGTTTTCACACAGACTCTCAGGGGCGCGCACGTCGCGTTCGGTAGAATGAGGAAACGATGATAGCCAAAGTCCGAAAGGCGGTATTTCCGGCCGCCGGCCTGGGGACGCGTTTTCTTCCCGCCACCAAAGCCCAGCCGAAAGAAATGCTGCCGCTGGTCGACAAGCCGCTGATCCAATACGGCGTCGAAGAAGCGATGCAATCCGGCGTGCGCAACATTATTATCGTCACCGGGCGCGGCAAGACCGCGATTGAAGATCATTTCGACGTCAGTTTCGAGCTGGAGCATCTGCTCGAAGCCAAGAAGAAGAAGGATCTCCTGGCGACCGTGCGCGCGGTCTCCGACATGATCGACATCTGCTACGTGCGCCAGAAAGAGGCGCTGGGCCTGGGCCATGCCGTATTGCGCGCGCGCGAATTGGTCGGCGACGAACCGTTCTCGGTGATTCTTTCCGACGACGTGATCGACGCCGAGGTCCCGTGCCTGCGCCAGTTGCTCGACGTCTATGAATTTTATGGCGCGCAGCGTGGTCGCGCTGATGGAAGTGCCCAAGGAAAATATTTCAGCCTACGGCGTGGTGGATGCCGAGCCGGTGGCGCACAACGGCGGGCGCGATCGGCTGTATCGCATCCGCAACATGGTGGAGAAGCCGAAGGCGAGCGAAGCGCCGTCGAACCTGGCGATCATCGGACGCTACGTGCTGACGCCGGATATTTTCAGTTCGCTCGATGCCATTGAGCCGGGCAGCGGCGGTGAAATTCAATTGACCGACGGACTGAAGCACATGCTGCGCAATCGTCCGATCTACGGATATCGCTTCGAAGGGAAACGCTACGACGCCGGCGACAAGCTCGGGTTCCTGAAGGCGACGGTCGAGTTCGCGCTGAAGCGGTACGACCTGGGCGGTGAGTTTCGTGAGTACCTGAAAGGGCTGGCACTGTGACGCGAGAGCATCCCTTAAAACTCTTGGCCGCGGATGCACGCCGATCAACGCAGATAAGAAACACAAAATTTTATCCGCGTGAATCTGCGTGCATCCGCGGCCAAAACTTGCTTTCGCGTGACAGGAGATAGAATTTTTCAAACATGCTTCTTAAAGACAAAGTTGCGATCGTAACCGGCGGTAGCCGCGGCATCGGGCGATCCATCGCCGAAGTATTCGTGCGCGAAGGCGCGAAGGTCGTCATCACCGGGCGCAAGCAGGAGACGCTGGATCAAGTGGCGAAGGAGATCGGCCCCGCGGTGAAGCCAGTCGCGTGCCACGTCGGGAAAGCCGACCAGATTCAGAATCTGGTCGACGTCACGACGCGCGAGTTCGGACGCATCGACATCCTGGTGAACAACGCGGCCACGAACATCGCGCAAGGGCCCGCGCCTCGATTTCGACGAAGGCCAGTTCGACAAGATGGTGGAGATCAACCTGAAGAGCGCGTTCCGGCTGATGAAGCTGATCGCGCCGGGCATGTGCGCGCGCGGATCGGGCTCGATGATCAACATCGCGTCGATCGCGGGATTGCGGCCGCAGTATCACAGCATGCTGTACAGCATGACCAAGGCCGCGCTGATCATGATGACGCCGTCGTATGCGGTGGAACTCGGAGCCGAGCGGCGTGCGCGTCAACGCGATCGCGCCGGGACTGATCCAGACCGTGCTCAGCGAATACTTCTGGAAAGACGATACGCGCCGCGACAAGCAACTGGGCGCGCAGCCGATCAAGCATATGGGCCAGCCGATCGAGATCGGCGAAATCGCGCTGATGCTGGCGAGCGATCAATCGTCATACATGACGGGCCAGACGCTGGTAGTGGATGGCGGCTACCTGCTCTCGTCGATGTAGCGCGTCTATCGATGTTGCCGATGCCTACGTCAATCACTTTGGTCGATCATTTGTCAATCATGAGGTTTGCTTCCGTGCGTAAATACCCGATTGCAATTGCGATTTCGACGCTGGCGCTCCTGGCGCCGGAGTCCGCGCTGCCGGTGGAATCGTCGACGATGTGCGCGCGGCCATCGAGCATAACGACTTCGCGCGCGGCGCGGAGCTCATTCGCGTCTACCGCGCGGCGAACGGCGCGACGCCCGAAGCTGATCGAAGCCGTAAGCTGGATGGCTCGCGGTGAGCTTGCTGCGAAGCACATCGACGCGGCGGAGAAATATGCAGAGGAGACCTACCGGCTGGCGCGTGAGGCGCTGAAGAAGCGTCCGCTCGATCAGGAGCCGTTATCTGCCGATCGCGTTAGGCGCAGCCATCGAAGTCGAAGGCAATGTGTTCGCGGCGCGTGGCGAGCGCTCGGGCGCGGTTGCCTATCTGCAGGAGCAGTTGAAGACCTACTACGCGACGTCGATTCGCGCGCGCATTCAGAAGAACATCAACCTGCTGACGATGGAAGGCAAGCTCGCGCCGCGCCTGGAAGGCGTCGTGCTTGCCGAAATCGAAACCGGTGCTGCTGTTTTTCTGGGCGCACTGGTGTAGCGACTGCAAAGGCGAAGCGCCGATCCTGGCGAAGCTGAAGAGCGAGTTCGATGCAGAAGGGCCTGACGATCGTCGCGCCGACGCAGAAATACGGCTACGTCGCAGGTGGCGAGAACGCGACGCCCGCGGTCGAGCTCCGCTACATCGAGCAGGTGCGGCAGAAGTTCTACGCGCCCATCATCACCACGCCGGCTCCGGTGAGTGAAGAGAATTTCCGCAAGTACGGCGCGAGTACGACGCCGACCATCGTGCTGATCGATCGTAGCGGAATCGTGCGCCTGTATCATCCGGGCACGATGACGTACGAGGAATTGCGAAGCGCGATCGCGCGCGTAGTGTGAAGTGGCGCACGCTTCAGCGTGCAGTGGCGGCATTCATGCCGACATTCTTATTCGACGAAGATTCAATTCGCGCACAACGCTTCACCGTGGCTCACACCATCCGCGCACAACGCTTTGCTGTGCGCGCAAAATAAAAACGGCCCCGATTTCTCGGGGCCGGGATTGAACTCGAACTTGCCTGCTGGACTACTTCTTTTTCTTCGGAGCAGCCTTCTTTTTCGCAGGTGCTTTCTTCTTGGTTGCGTTCTTCATCGATGTGATTCTCCCTTTACATCAAGATTCGCGCCACACATCAAGCGAGCGCGGTTGTGTCCCCTTTATAAGGTGGTTTGCAGTTTAAAGTCAAGAAAAAAATGCATCGCGCGATTCAGCGCGCGCGACGCGTCGCGATGCTCTCGCGAGTTCAAAACGCGCCGAAACGTGATCGAGTAGAATTGTTTTAGTGTTCAAACGCCCTGTTCATGCGGGTTCCGCGCTCATCGCCGTTTTTTGCGCGATCGCATTTCGCGCGACATCGGGTTGCGCGCATCGCACTGTCGCAAAATCGTCGACGCCCGCTCCTCCGTCGGTTCCCGCAAAAATCGGAACCGTCGAAACCGGAATCGCGAGCTGGTACGGCGATCCTTACAACGGACGACGCGCCGCATCGGGAGAAATTTTCGACATGCAACAACTCACCGCCGCGCATCGATCGCTTCCGTTTCAAACCTGGGTGGAAGTCACCGATCTCGACAACGGAAAAAAAGTTGAAGTGCGCATCATCGATCGAGGTCCGTTCGTGAAAGGACGCATCATCGATCTCTCGCTCGCCGCCGCGCGCAAAATCGAAATGGTAGGACCCGGCACCGCGCGCGTAAAGTTGAAAGTCATCGCGCCGCCGAAATTGAAATCGACGACTCACGTTGTTCGTTCACCTGAAGTAATCAACGGCGGCTAGTAGCGAAATTCCCGAAGGCCGCCAGTGAGGCGCGACTGTAAGGAGTGCTTTCGGCACGAGAGTGCTTTCGACACGAGGGTGCTTTCGACACAAACAAAACGGCTGAGGCCTGACCTATATATAGCCCGCCCTGCAGGCAAACGTAGACTCGATCCAGCCCGAAAAACTGCGATACCCCCATTCGCGGTAAGTAGTACCCCCACACGATCTATGGCGTATCTCTCTAAGGGGGTCTTGAGGAAGTTTCAATTCGACGGTAGAGTTTATTCTTGCTCAACCCACTACAGTTTGGAACGCCAACCGCGATGCTTGCCAATATGGACGAAACCAGGCACGTTCTTGTGGGCCAATCGGCCAGAACACGCCAAGTCCTGGGGTTGATCCAGAAGCTAGGAAAATGCCGATGGCCTGCGCTCCTGCTAGGGGAAACCGGCACCGGCAAGGAAGTTGTGGCGCGCGCTATTCATAATGTTAATCCGGCCGGCCCATTCGTGACCATCGACTGCTCGTCGATGGTCGGCCCGCTGATGGAAAGCGAACTGTTCGGCCATGTGAAGGGCGCGTTCACCGGCGCGGCCACCGCCAAAGTCGGGTCTGATCGAAAGCGCCAACGGCGGCACGGCCATGTTCGACGAAATCGGCGAGCTTCCGCTCGACCTGCAGGCCAAGCTGCTGCAGAGTATTACAGGAAAAGGAGTTCCGCCCGGTCGGGTCCACCACCACGCGGACGATCGGACTTCCGGATCATCGCCGCCACCAATCGCGACTTGGCGAAGGAAGTGGAAAAGGGCACCTTCCGGCGCGACCTGTTCTTCCGCCTCAACGTCATTAATATAAGGTTGGCGCCGCTCCGCGAGCGCCGCGAGGACATCCCGGCGCTGATCAATCACTTCCTCATCAGAGTGGGCGGAAACTATACGGTTACCGCGGAAGCCCTGGAAGTGATGCTCAATTACGATTGGCCGGGGAACGTCCGCGAACTCGAAAACTGCATCCAGCACATGGTGGCGATCAACTCCGGGCCGCTGCTCCACGTCGCCGATCTTCCCTCTAGCCTGCAGAATTTCCTTCTCCAGAAGAAATCGCAGTACCTGATGGCCGCCGCCGGCGCTCCGCAGGCAGTCGCGATCCAGGGTGAGGCTGGCGTCGCGGCACTGGATGCCCCGCCCGCCCAAGCCGCCGCGCCGATTTTTCAGGGCGTGATTCCGCTGACCGAATTGGAACGGCGAGCCATTATCAACGCCCTCGAGTACACGAAAGGCGATCGTGCCGTCGCGGCACACCTGCTGGGTATCGGGCGCACCACGCTTTACCGGAAGTTAAAAGAGTACCAACTCGTCAACTGATTCCTACGCAATCTTTCCCCAAAAAATAAAACACCTGAGACGACTGTCGCCGCATCGTCACTACCTGACATGAACATTCGCGTGCTGCTGGTCGAATCCAAGCCTGAAGACGTGATCTTCCTGAAAGACGTACTCGACGAAATCGAGGTGGGGCGGCACTGGAACTCGTTTGTCCACCTGGAGACGACGCACGCGCCGACGTGGTCGGCCGCGGCTACCATCCTCGCCAACGAACATGTGGATGTCATGCTGCTCGATCCCGATCTTCCCGATAGCCGCGAGTGCGAAACCTTTCGCCACGCCCAGGTCGCCGCGCCCCATGTCCCGGTGATCCTCTTGGTCTCCGCCGAGGACGACGCGAGTTCGATGTGCATGCTGCGCGACGGCGCTCAGGATTTTCTGATCAAGCAAGAGGTCGATTGCGTGCCGCTAGCCCATGCGATGCGCAGTTCCATCGTGCGGCACCGGCTGTTGAGCTCGGCGCGCGCCGGCGCAATGAACGATTCCCTCACTGGTCTTCCCAATCGAAGTATGTTCACGACATTCGCGGATCGTGACCGAAAGCTGGCGGAACGCTTGGGTCGGCGGCTGATGATTCTCCTGGCCGAACCCAGGAACCTTGCGGAAATCGCGAATACCTTCGGCGAGCAGCGCCGCGACCTCGCGCTGGTCGAAGCAGCCGATCATCTGCGCAGCATTCTCGGCCCGACGGATATGGCGGCCCGCATCGCCGAATTCCGCTTTGCGCTGGTGATGTTCGAAACCGACGTCGAGTCTCTCGAATCCGTGTGGGCTCGCATGCATTCGGCGGCTGAGGCCCACCACATTCGTGTCGGCGCCGCGATCTTCGATCCGGAGCGGCCGGTTTCGCTCGATACGCTGATCGAACAGGCAGCATCCGATTTGCAACCGACAGTATTAGCCGCAAGCCGGTAACGTGGCGCACGCACTCGTGCCTGCCGTGTCGACACTCATGTCGACACTCATGTCGACACCCTGGTTTGTGCGCGATCATAAACCCTAAGTGCCGATCGCTCTCGATGCGACCTACAGCCTGGGCGAAAATCTCTCCGGGGTAGGAGTCTATTCGCACGAAATGCTCTACGGCCTCGCCCGAGCCCACCCGCAGGAAGAATTCCAATTCTGCTATCGCCCCCATCGATTCCTTCCGTCCTATCGCGAATCACTCCCCGGCAACGCCGTGCGCCGATTACTGGTGGGCACGCCACCAGGCGATCTATTTCATGCGCTCAACCAGCGCGTGGATACGAAAGGGCGGCGCACCCTTTGCAGCTTCCACGATCTGTTCGTCATGACCAGCGAGTATTCCTCGCCCGAATTCCGCGCGCGATTTTCCGAGCAGGCGCGCCAAGCCGCCGAACTCAGCGACGTAATCATCGCGGTGTCGCAATTCACGGCAAACCAGGTGCAATCGCTGCTGGGCGTTCCCGCGAGCAAGATTCGCGTGATCCACCACGGCGTTCGTCCACCCGCGTCTTCAAACTCGCAGCGCGAAGATCTGATCCTGTTCGTCGGGGCGATCCAGAAACGGAAGAACGTCGCACGACTCGTCAAGGCATTCGAGCGACTCCCGAAATCGTGGCGACTCGCGCTCGCCGGCGCGCCCGATGGCTTTGGCGCCGCCGATGAATTGCAAGCCGTCGAAGCCAGCCCCCGCCGCAGCGATATCGACATTCTCGGCTACGTGTCTGCAGAGACCCTCGCGTCGCTTTACGCACGCGCGCGAATCTTCGCGTTCCCTCACTCGACGAAGGCTTCGGAATGCCGGTGCTCGAAGCGATGTCAGCCGGCGTACCCGTGATAACGTCCACGTGCAGCGCTCTCCCTGAAGTCGCAGGCGACGCGGCCATCCTTGTCGACCCTCTGGATCACGATGCGATCGCCGACGCCCTGTTGCGCGTGGCAAGCGACCCTGCGCTGAGTGCCGATCTGGCGCAGCGCGGCATCGAACGCTCACGGCAGTTCACCTGGCAAGCCGCAGTCGAAAAGACGTGGCAGGTTTACACTGAGATCAGATGAAGCGGATTATCTCGGATCATCGCGATATTTGCGTCCGCGTCCGCAAGCGCAGCCGATCTTCTCGTCGCAGGCGCATCCGATCTCGCGCCATTGACTGCGAATCTGTCGCAGGGGTTCGAACGAATCGCGCACACTAAAGTCACGTTCACGCTGGCGTCCAGCGGATCCCTGGCGAAGCAGGTCGAAAACGGCGCGCCGTTCGACGTATTTCCTATCCGCCGACGAACACTTCGTCAAGGAACTGGTCGCCTCCGGGCATCTGGAATCGAGCACCGTCTACGCGCTGGGGCGAGTCGCGTTGTGGTCCAAGGACGGACGCGTCAAGTCGCTCGCCGATCTGAAAAATCCCCGCGTGTTGCACATCGCGATCGCCAATCCAGAACATGCACCCTACGGAATCGCCGCCAAGAAAACGCTTGAGACGCAGGGGCTGTGGCGCGACGTGCAACCGAAAATCGTCTACGGCGAAAACGTTCGCCAAGCGCTACAGTTCGCCGAAAGCGGGAATGCCGACGCCGTGATCACCTCATGGACTCTGCTCATCGGCCGCGGAATTCTGCTGCCAGCCGACTGGCACGATCCCATCCGCCAAGCCGGCGGCGTAGTGAAGTCGAGCAGCCAAATCGCAATCGCGCGCCAATTTCTACAGTTCCTCATTAGTGTGGATGGAAGAAAAATCCTGCAAGCCGGCGGCTTATTCCAGCCGTAGAGTTGTAGAGTGTGGGGCAGGCGGTTCCGCCTGCCGTTCTTCACTGAGCGAGAGGGAACCACGTCAATCGCACAATGGCGCACGTCCAACTTACGGCACTCAAAGAGGCGCGACAGTATGGAGCGCGTACTAAAAGCAGAGAATCGTCTCGGCTCTCTTGTTTTCACCCGGAGCGTCACGACAGGCTTAGTAGCCCGCGCCACATTCAATCTCGCGACTTTATGTGTTCAGCGTGCTCCGCATGCGCCGCCTTCCTCAACTCGCCAAACCCCGAGCCCGTGACGCCCAGCGCCACCGCTCCACCGATCACCATGCGCAACATGACGATTCCCCACAGCAGCATCGAAAAATGATCCGCCTCCACGTGATCCACGCTGAAAATCCTCTGCAGAATTTCCTTCGACAACAAATAGAATCCGATGTTCCCCGGCGCCTGCGGAACCGCGCTCCCCAGCCGCAAAATCACCATCATCGCCAACGCGTCCGTACAGCGCAAGCCCCTCGAAGCCGTAGCCCCGAAACGTCGCATAGATCGGAATCGATTGCAGCAACAGAAACGGCATGCTCAGCAAGAATGCGAAATACAGATAGCGCGAATGGCCGATCAGGCTGAGGTCGTCGATCAGCACCCGCAGTTGACGCTGCCACGTCTTACCGGAGAGCGCGGCATGCGCCCGCTGCTTGTGAAACAGCGCGATCGCCAGCAGCGACGATCCCAAAATTACGAAACCCAGCAGCACGTATTCGCTGCCGACCAGCAACCGCATGTGCGCCGGATGCGGCACGATCTTCAACGCCAGGAACAGACACGCGCTCAGCCAGATCCCATCGAAAATCCGCTCGATCAACGCGCTTGATATCGACACCGAGAAAGGCAGCGCCGTCCACCGCGTGATCAGGTAGCATCGCACCAACTCGCCGGCGTTGAAGCCCAGCGCTTCGTTGCCGAATTGCCCCACGTAAATGGCGCGCAACGTTTGCCAGAGCGAAGCGGGTTCCACCGGATGCAGCAGCAGTTTCCAGCGAAATGCCTGCAAGATATAGACGCCGATGTCGCTGACGATGGCCAGCGCAACCCACCACCAATTCGTCGTCGCCAGGTCCTCCACGAACTCGGCCAGCTTGAAATTTCGCAAGGACCAGCCAGGATTCCGATGGTGACAAGGTTGATGGCGATCAGGATGACGCGCGTTCGCGTCTTTACAGAGGATGCTTCACCCAAACTTCATGATAGCGCCACCCATGTGAACCACCAATGAATCGCAGACGGGTGATGAATTGGCTGCGGATGATGAATCGGCTGCGCATACTGTTCTCGGAGGAACCCATGCAACAGCACGTGAAAATTCTGGCGATTTTGCATATCGTGTTCGGCGTGTTGGGGCTGCTCGCGGCCTTGATTCATTCTGGCGGTCTTCGGCGGCATCGCGGCAATGATCCATCTGTCGACACGAACCCCGATGCCGCGCTGGGAGGCGCCGTCGTAGGTCTGATTGGAGCGGTCGTCACGATCGTCGTGCTACTGCTCTCGCTCCCGGGCTGATCGCCGGAATCGGACTGCTCGAGCTTTCAACCGTGGGCTCGCATCATGATGATCGTTCTGTGCGTGATCGAATTGCCGGGCGTGCCGTTGCACACCGCGATGGGAATTTACGGGCTTTGGATTCTGCTCTCGAATGAAGGCGCCGCGCTGTTCAATCGACCCGGTGTGGGGCAGGCGGTTCCGCCTGCCATTCGTCACTGAGCATTGTGCGGCAGGCGTTTCCGCCTGCCGTTCACCGAATGAGAGGGAACAAGGTCAATCGCAACATGGTGCTCGCCTCCTAAATAGGACGTCAATGAGGCGCGACAGCATGGAGCGCTACTAACTCTTAGCCTGCCGCCGCCGCACCAGCCGCTTCCACGACTTCCGCTCCACCGTCGGCGGCCGGAACGCCTGCTCGATCAATTCCGCCTGCTCCTGCTGATGCCGCTTGAGCGATCCCGGCGCGGTGCTCGCGCTTCCGGCCGGCCCGCGTAGCCGATCTGCCGATGCTGCGCTTCAAGCATCGGCTGGATCCAGCCGCGCACGAACGCCCACGCGCCCATGTTGCGCGGCTCTTCCTGCACCCACACCACCTCGCCTGCCGCCGGATAGCGCGCGCAGCACTTCGGCGAACTCGGCTTCGGGAAACGGATAAAGCTGCTCGATCCGGACGATCGCCGTATCGGTCAGCCTTGCGCTCATCGCGCGCCGCCAGCAGTTCGTAGTAGATCTTGCCGCTGCACACCAGAATCTTGCGAACGGCCTTCGGATCGGCGACCGTCGCGTCGTCCAGCACCGGCTGAAACACGCCGCTCGTCAGCTCGTCGATCGATCGAAACCACTTTCGGATGCCGCAGCAGGCTCTTCGGCGTCATCACGATCAGCGGCTTCCGCAACCCGCGGCGATCCGCCCCGCCGTGCATCTGGCGGCGCAGCAAATGGAAATACTGCGCGGGCGTGGTGCAGATTCGCCACCTGCATATTGTTTTCCGCGCACAGTTGCAGGAACCGCTCCAGCCGCGCGCTCGAATGCTCCGGCCCCTGGCCCTCCTGCCCATGCGGCAGCAGCAGCACCAGGCCGCTCGGCTGGCCCCACTTCGATTCCGCCGACGAAATGAACTGATCGATGATCACCTGCGCGCCGTTGGCGAAATCGCCGAACTGCGCTTCCCACAGCACCAGCGTCAGCGGATCGGCGACGCTGTAGCCGAACTCGAATCCCATGACGGCGAATTCGCTCAGCGGGCTGTTGTAGACCTCGAACCGCGCCTGATTCGCCGACAGATGCTGCAGCGGAACATACACGCGATCGTTTTCCGCATCGTGATATTCGACGTGGCGCTGGCTGAACGTGCCGCGCCCGCTGTCCTGCCCGCTCAGCCGCACCGGCGTGCCTTCCAGCACCAGGACTGCCGAACGCCAGCACTTCGGCCAGCGCCCAATCGATATGCGCATCGGCGCGCCGTCTGAAACGTCTCGCGGCGCTTCTTGATGAAGTCCGTCAGCTTCGGATGCAGATGGAAATCCGCCGGGAACGTGGTGATGCCGTCGATGATTCGCGCCAGCACCTCGCGCTCCACCGCGGTCGGCGGCTGATCCATCGGAATCGCAGCCGCCGGAATCGCGCTCAGCTCCTGCAGCTCGTACTGTTCCTTGCTCTTCTGCGCCTCGTCGTAGATTCCGTAGAGCCGCTTCTTCTGCTCCTCCTGCCACGCCTGTCACTTCGGCTGCGGTGACCAGGCCTTCCTGCTCCAGCCGCTCGGCATAAATCGCCGCCACCGGCTTCTGCGCTCGAATCTTGCGATACAGCATCGGCTGCGTGTAGCTGGGATCGTCGCGCTTCGTTGTGGCCGTACTTGCGATAGCAGACCATGTCGATCACCACGTCTTTGTGGAATCGCTGGCGATAATCGTAGGCGAGCTGCGTCGCGCGAACGCACGCTTCCGGATCGTCGCCGTTGACGTGAAACACCGGAGCCTGAACCATCAGCGCGACATCGGTGCAATACGTCGATCGAGCGCCCGCGCTCGGGATTGGTCGTGAATCCGATCTGATTGTTGATCACCAGGTGAATGGTGCCGCCGGTGTCGTAGCCGGCGACCTGCGAGAGATTCAGCGTCTCGCGCGACGATGCCCTGCCCGGCCATGGCCGCGTCGCCGTGGATCAGCAGCGGAATCACGCGCTCGCGCTTCGCATCGCCCAGGCGATCCTGCTTCGGCCGCGTCAGTCCTTCCACCACCGGATTCACCGCTTCCAGATGGCTGGGATTGAACGCGACGGAGACCGTGATCTCCTTGCCGCTCGACGTGCGGCGCACGCCGCTCGCGCCCAGGTGATACTTCACGTCGCCCTGGCCTTCGATCGAATCCGGGATCGACATCGCCTTCGAATTCGGAGAACATCTGCAGCACGCTCTTGCCGACGATGTTGGCCAGCACGTTCAGCCGCCCGCGATGCGCCATGCCGATGACGCACTTCGTGCACGCCCGCCGCCGCCGCGCGCTCCAGCAGTTCGTCGATCATGGCGATGCATCGTCTTCGCCGCCTTCGAGCGAAAAGCGCTTGTGGCCCTTGAAGCGGTTGTCGAGAAACATCTCGAATCCTTCGGCGTCGACGACGTCCTTCAAGATCGCGCCGCCGCGTCGCCGGTTCGAGCGGCCATTGATTCGCCGTCGGCTCCATGCGCTGCTCCAGCCAGTTGCGCTCCTCCGGGATTGTCGATGTGCATGTACTGCACGCCGATCTTGCCCGCGTAGGTCGCGCGCAGCCGGTCGATCAGCGCGCGCAGCGTCATCACGCCGAACGATCCGGCGTGGAACGTGCGGTCCAGATCCCAAATCGTCAGCCCGTGCGCCGACGGCTCCAGATCCGGATGCGGCGGACGCGTGCGCTGCCCAGCGGATCGAGATCCGCCACCAGATGCCCGCGCTCGCGCCAGCCTGAATCAGCCGCGCGACGGCGGCCTGCTTCATCGGATCGGCGTTGATCAGCGGAGCGGCGGCCTGATCCGGCTCCCAGCGCAACGGCGCGCATGGGAATGCCGAGATCGCGAAAATCTGCGTCGTAAAAACCGTCTTCGCCTTCGAGCAGCGCCTGCAGCCGCCCCAGGAACATGCCCGACTCCGCGCCTTGAATCACGCGATGATCGTAGGTGCAGGTCACCGTCATCACTTTGCTGAGGCCCAGCGACGCGCGCATGTCTTCCGGCACGCCGCGATACTCCGGCGGATAATCGATCGCGCCGGTGGCGATGATCGCGCCCTGCCCCGGCATCAGCCGCGGATTCGAGCCCATGGTCCCGACGGTGCCCGGATTGGTCAGCGAAATCGTGGTGCCTTCGAAATCGGCAACGGTGAGTTTGTTGTCGCGCGCGCGTGCGACCAGATCGTCATAGGCCGCGAGGAACTCCGCGAAATTCATCGCCTGCGCGTTCTTGATGCGACGGAACTTTGAGCGACCGCGCGCCGTCCTTGCCCGCGACGTCCACCGCGATCCCCAGATTCACGTGATCGCGCGTGATGCGGAACGATTCGTCGCCGTTCTCCGAATACGCCTGATTCAGCGCGGGAACTTTTTCGAGCGCCTTCACGATCGCCCAGGCCACCAGGTGCGTGTAGGAAAGCTTGCTCTGCGCCGGTCGCAGACGCGATGCTGGTTGATCGATGCGCCGATTCTCGTCGATCACCTTCACCGGCATCACGCGCTGGCTGGTGGCGACGGGAATGGTCAGGCTCGCCGTCATGTTCTCGGCGATGCGCAGCGCGGGGCCGCGCAGAGGAACCAGTTGATCGCCTGGGCGCAACGGCGGCGTCACTGGCTGCGCCGCGATGCGCGCGGGCGGTTCGTCGCGACCGGCCGGTACGGTCGTTCGCGGCGTGCGGCCGGTGTGGCCATTGGTTTCAAATACCTGCTTCCAGCCGGCGTCGACGGTCTTGCCGGTCGTGCAGGTACTGCTGATACAGCTCGTCTTCGAGCCAGCTATTGACACTTGGGGTTGGGATTCCGGCATTCTGTGGACTTCCATTACCATGGTAACTGATGCCCCGCGCTACTGATCTTTTCCGACATTCACAACGACGCGCAGGCCCTTGAGAAACTGATGGATATCGAGGCCGACTACTATTTCGCCGCGGGCGACCTGGTGAGCTGGGCGCGCGGCCTGGACAAGATGGGCGAGATCATGAAGCGCCGCGCCGGACGGATGTACGTGCTGCCCGGCAATCACGAATCGGAGCAGCGACATCGCCGACTTCTGCGAGCGCTACGGCTTCGTCGAATTTTCACGGCGGGACGCATGGAGATCGGCGGAATGCACGTCGCCGGGCTCGGCTATTCGAGCCCGACGCCGTTCGATACGCCGGGCGAATATCAGCGAAGAAGAACTGGCCGCGCGGCTTGCGAAATTCGCGGACTTGAAGCCGCTGGTGCTGATCTGCCACGCGCCGCCGCTCGAATACCGCCTCGACCGCATTCACGAAGGCTTGCACGCCGGCAGCCGCGCGGTGCGCGAGTTCATCGAGAAGCATCAGCCGCGCGTATTTCTTCTGCGGCCATATTCACGAGGCCGAAGGCGTCGTGATCCAGATGGGCGCGACGCGCGCGCATGAACGTCGGCAAGAAGGGCTATTTGCTGGAGCTGTGATGTGGGCCGCCAGTCCTGGCGGCAAGCCTGCTTTAGCTGGCTTTCAGGGATTCCAGCCGAACGTCACACGTTCCCGCTCCGCAAGAGATTCACGTGCCAACAATAACAAAAAGATCAGCAAAGCCGCCGACGCCGTGATCGCGTAAGGCTTACCCGCCAGAGCCATGCCGAACGGAATCGGCGTCGAGAGCATGGTCGCCGTGAACTTCGACGCCGTCCACTTCGAACGAAAAATCACCAGCCAGATCGGCAGCATCAACAGGGCGGCGTCGTAGCCGTAAACATGCGGCACGACGATGAGCGATGCGACGGACGCCAGCGCGAACACGCGCCACAACGGAGCGTTGCGAACCGCAATCGCGAAAATCACGATGACCGCGGCGACGATCATTCCAATCGCCCAAGGCGCCGAGATATCGAGGTTCGTCGTAAACCCCTGCTGGCTGATCATCAACTCGGGCGAGGGCGACAACCGATCCAGACTCTTATTGCGCAGAAGCGCGATGTAAGTTTCCACTCCGCGAATTCCGCCGAGTGCAAGCGAGACCGCGACTTCCACCGCAGCCATCGCGCAAAATCCCGCCAGCGTTCGCCATCGGCGATTCAACAGCAACGCGAACGGCCACAGCAGTATCAAATGAAACTTGATGAGCATCAACGCCAGCGCAACACCGCTCGTAAACAGACGATTCCGCTCCGCTAATTCGAAGGAAACAATCAGCAAAGCGAGCAGCACGACGCAGTCCTGCCCGGTGGCGATGCCGAGCGGAGCCGGCAGGAACATCGAGCCGAACACGAGCGCGTTCGCACCGAACTTCCACCACCCGTAAATCCAGCAACCAATCAGCAACGCACTTTGCAACGAAATCCACACCACAAACGCAACGTTGTAGCTCAACAACGCCAGCGGAGCAAGGATCGCCGCGTAAAATGCGGGACGGACGAACGGCACCAGCGTCGGCAATGTTGGGAAGACGCGATGCTCACGTTCGAGCTGAACATCGACATCGTGCAAGTCGGCGAAGCGGCCTTCGAGAGCCAGCGATGCGCCGCTGTAGATGTTCAGGAAGTCATGCGAGCGCGCACCCGCGAGCGTTTGCGATCCCATCGCGACCCAGAACGCGCACATGCCGACAACGATGAGTCCGGTAGTGATCGGGATGCGCTCCACTGCATCACAATACAATGAATGCATGGAGCGGCGAACGATTCAGGCATTGGCGATCTTTCTCGTGGTTCCAGTCCTTGGGTTGGCATATGCAGTGAAGTCCGGGGCGTGGCTTTATGCAGCACCTATCGCCGTAGTGGTTCTTGTGCTCCTGATTAACGTGTTCAGCAGCCCCGATAGGAGGAACGTTACGCCCCAAGAGTTCGCTGACGAACTCGAGAGGCATTTGGATGGAAGCGAGGGACGGTATGATTGGGGCGCCACAACGTCAGTCGCGCTTGCCGACGATAGATTGAATCGCCTGGTTTCGATGCTCCCTGAATATGATCGTCTCGATACTTCGGAGAAACGCGAGCAGTTCCGAGCGATTATCGAGGCACTTCGACGCGGAGAGATTCCGGGCTAAGAGGGCGCAGAACTAGCGCACGTTGAGAATAAGCGCACACGGAAGTCGTCTTGCTAACATTAATCGAATGACCCTCGAAGAATTGGAAAGAGAGTACGTTACGCTCCGCCAGCAGGCTGACGCTGTGCGGAGCTATCTTTGACGTTCCCGCCCGCCGCGTTCAACTCGCGAAATTAGAAGAACAAACCAACGCTCCCGACTTCTGGGCTCAGCCTGAAAAAAGCCAGAAGGTCATGCAGGATCGCAAGCGCCTGGAAGAGCAGATCGATCAGGACGCCAAGATTGCCTCGCTCGGTTCCGATATTGAAACGATGTTCGAGCTTGCGCGCGAAGGCGAAGACATTACCAGCGATCTGGAGCGCGACCTCAAGAGTTTTACCGCTCATCTGGAAGCTCTCGAAACCAAGATGCTGCTGTCGGGCCAGAACGACGGACGCTGGGCGATCATCACGATTCACCCCGGCGCGGGCGGCACTGAAAGCCAGGACTGGGCCGAGATGCTGATGCGCATGTATTTGCGCTGGGCGGAGCGCAATCGATTCGAGACCGTCATCACGGATCGGCTGGAAGGCGAAGGCGCCGGCATCAAGTCGGTCACGTTCGAAGTCAACGGCGAAAACGCCTACGGCCTGCTGCAAAGCGAGGTCGGCGTGCATCGATTGGTGCGGATTTCGCCGTTCGATTCGGCGGCTCGGCGGCATACTTCGTTTGCGTCGGTGTTCGTCTATCCGCAGATCGATGACGAGATCAAGATCGACATCAAAGAAGGCGATTTGCGCGTCGACACGTTTCGCGCTTCAGGCGCGGGCGGCCAGCACGTGAACCGCACGGATTCCGCGATTCGCATCACGCATATTCCTACTAACATCGTCGTGCAGTGCCAGAATGAGCGCAGCCAGCATAAGAATCGCGCCTCGGCGATGAAGCAGCTTCGCGCCAAATTGTATGAGCACGAAATGGACAAGAAGCGCGCCGCGGATCGAAAAGTGGAGGACTCGAAACTCGAGATCAACTTCGGCAGCCAGATTCGCAGCTACGTGCTGGCGCCATATCGAATGGTGAAGGACCACCGCACCAAGCTCGCCATCGGCGATGTGGATCGCGTCCTGGAAGGCGATCTGGATTCGCTGATTCACGCGTACCTCGTGTTCCGTAAAACCGGAAAGATCGCGGGCGCGGATACCAAGGACGATTTGCCCGAGTAATGAGTATTTCGCTGGACCAAGCCGCGGCTCGGATTCGCAATGGGGAACTGGTCGCGTTCCCCACGGAAACCGTGTATGGATTGGGCGCGAACGCGCTGGATGCCACGGCAGTCGCGAAGATTTTCGAAGCGAAGGGCCGCCCGTCGACCAGTCCACTGATCGTGCACGTGGCATCGATCGCGATGGCGCGCGAAATCGTGGCGGAGTGGCCGGCGCAGGCAGAAGAGCTCGCGCAGCGATATTGGCCGGG
The DNA here is from genome assembly GCA_963732025.1 of Terriglobia bacterium. GTDB lineage: Bacteria > Acidobacteriota > Terriglobia > Bryobacterales > Bryobacteraceae > Palsa-187. Next base: position 1,201,583 of record CAVSXU010000008.1, on the reverse strand, counting down.
ACCGTTGACGCTGGTGCTGCCGAAGTCGGCGGCGATTCCGGATATCGTCACGGCGGGATTGCCGACCGTTGGCATCCGGATGCCCGCGCATCCCGTCGCTTTGCAATTGATTGAGGCGGCAGGGGTTCCGATCGCCGCGCCCAGTGCGAATCGATTCATGGGACTTTCGCCGACGACGGCCGAGCACGTGCGCGCTGCATTTCCGTGAAATGCCGGTGTTGGATGGAGGAGCGTGCGAGGTCGGGATCGAATCGACGGTTGTTTCGATTGTCGATGGGAAGCTGACGCTGCTGCGGCCGGGAATGATCGCGCTGGGCGACATCAAAGCCGCGGCGTCACCGGAGAATGACGCGTCGCATCCCGCGCCCGGAATGCACGCGCGCCACTATAGTCCACAAACCAAATTGATTCTCGTCAAAGGCGTCGCCGAACTGCCGGGCCGCCTAGGTGCGTTTCTCTGGCGAAAGAAACCGGGTCTCACGGCACGCTGTGTTCGCATGCCGTTTCATGCGACGGCTTACGCACAGCGGCTGTACGGCGTTCTTCATGAAGTGGATGGCGAAGGATGGCCGTGGATTGCGGTGGAAGAGCCGCCGGATAAGCCGGAATGGTCGGCAATTCGGGATCGGCTGCGGCGGGCCGCTGGTACTGAATAGCGAGATAATAAGTCATGCCGATCCTCCATCGAGTGATCATCGACGAAAAACGTCTGGCCGCTTCTGTAAAACGAGCAACGCGAGCGTTGGCGCCCGATGTCGTGCGCGTCGGATTTGGTATTGCCCCTGATTGGACCGGCGAGCAATCACTGTTCTTCAGAGTTGTGTTGTCCGATAAAGCTGCCCGCCCGGAGCGACTTCGTGAGGTTAGCGAGCGGGTGAGAAACAAGATCTGGAAGGAGATCGAGGGGGATGAACTGGGCCTATTCGCTTACACCAACTTTCGAAGCGAGTCTGAACAGAAAGAAATGAACGATCCTGGGTGGGAAAAACCGTGATCGATGTCGATTCCCGATGATTTGCTGGAGCAATCCCGCCACCTGGCGAATCGTGAGCCTCGCCGGCCGCGCCAGGCAAGTTTGAGACGCGCGATCTCAACAGCTTACTACTCTCTGTTTCATCTGCTGATCAATGCCGCTGTTTCGAATGGGCGAAGTGCACGGCACCGGGATCTGTTGGCGCGCGCGTTCCAGCACAGGAATAGGAGAACTGCCTGCGCGGAAACGAGCAAGTTGATGTCACGTTCCCAGGACCTCTCTGCAGTCCATCTGGGAAGAATTGCGGATGCATTCGTCCTGCTGCAGGAGGACCGCCAAACAGCGGATTACGACAACTCAAAAACGTGGACGCGCTCGGAAGTGCTCGACAGGATTGAAATCGCTGGCGCGGCATTCGAAAGTTGGAATGTCATCGTGGGAGAGTCGATCTCAGAAGATTTCTTATTGCAACTCCTGATCCAACGATAGGTACCTCTTGAAACAGCCATTGAAGAGCGGAGCGGCCCTGATCGAGGAAATCGATCAGACTGTCACGCTCTCACCGACCCTATGGTGGCTGGGGCACAGCGGGTTCGTCGTCCGTTTCGCAACCATCACGTTCTACGTCGACCCGTACTTCTCGGCGCCTCCAGGACGCGAGCGGCTGATCGCAGCGCCGCTCGACGGTTCCGAAGTGCGGCACGCCGATCTGATTCTCGCGACGCACGCGCACGCCGGCCATCTGGATACGCCAGTGGTGTTGCGAATGCTCCAATCGTCCAAACGGACGAAGCTGGTGCTGCCGAAAAGCGCGGCGGAGGCGGCCCATGCGGCGGGGATTCCATACAATCGCATGACCACCACGGATTCCGATCTGCGCATTGAATATTTCAAGGACGGGCTGTATGGCCGGGTGTATGCGATCCCGTCGGTGCATCCCACGCTCGATCACACGGCCGATGGAGGCTATCCGTACCTCGGTTACTTGATCCGCTTCGGGCGCTGGACTATTTATCATGCGGGCGATTGCGCGATGTACGACGCCTTGGCCGACCGGCTTCGTCCGTTCAACGTCAACATCGCCTTGCTGCCCTGCGGCGGTACAAATTTTTCGGTTGCCGACGCCGCTCAGCTCGCGCACGATATCGGCGCGGAGTGGGTTGTCCCGATGCACTACGGCGTGTTCGGACCCAGCCCAGTGGAGAGCGATTTCGTCGCTCACTTGCTGGGACATCGGCCGGAGCAGCGGTTCAAAGTGTTTCAGTGCGGCGAGAAGTGGACCGTACCGGAGGATTAGTCGCACGCTGGATGCATGCCGACTGTCCGTCAGGTGTGGAAACAAGTGAAACAAGTGAAAACAAGACAGGCTGGAAAAACAGGGACAGGCCGCCCTGTCCACGCCGATGTCTTATTCATTTGTGGCCTCGGGTCACAAGGGGACAGGGTAGCCTGTCCCTGTTTTTCCAGCCTGTCTTGTTTTCACTTGTTTCACTTGTTTTCACACCTGACGGACAGTCGGCATGCATCCAGCGTGCTAAAATAAAGCTTCTCCGGAGTTAATCGCAGTGGATCGAAAACTACGCAATACACTTAAACACGACAAGTTTGCAGAAGAAGTCGGGGCCGGCGTTTCCTGGCTGGACCATCATAAACCGCTGGTCGTTCGCTACGGATTGATGGTGCTGGCGGCAGTGGTGTTGATTGGCGGCATCTATTTCTATATGCACTATCAGGCTGGCGCGCGCGAAGAAGCGCTGACGCAGGCCCTGCGCATCGATAAGGCGGCGGTGGGCGCTCCCTCGCCGGAGCCGGGCGGCTTGACTTACGCCACTCAGGACGAAAAGGACAAGGCGCGAGTCAAGGCCTTCACCGAGCTTGCGGCGAAATACCACGGCTCCGAAGAAGGCGGGATAGCGCAGATGTACATGGCATCCGATGCCGCCGATAAAGCGGATTTTGCGGGCGCGGAGCGCATGTATAAAGACGTAATGGATTCCGCGCCGAAAGCGATTTCGTCGATGGCGCGTCTTCCGCTGGCGCAGGTTTACTCGGCCGAAGGCAAGAACGCCGAAGCGGAGAAATTGCTGCGCGAGGCGATCGCCAACCCGACGGTGACGGTTTCGAAGGAAGTCGCCACCATTCACTTGGCGAGAATGCTGATCAAAACCAATTGCGGTGAAGCGCGCAAGCTGCTGGAGCCCCTGCGCATGGAGCGTTCCGCTGTCAGCCGCGCGGCGGTTACCGCGCTGGGCGAAACCGCTTCCTGCTCCACCAATTGATGCGGACCTAGTGGAACGGGCTGGCCTCGATCACCCCTTCAATCATCCCCTGACTCATCTCCGGTTTCCGGTGGAGCGCGCGCGAGGCCGCCGTTATCCGGAGCTCCCCCATCCTTATCGCAATGAATTTCAACGCGATCGCGACCGCGTCATTCATGCCCGCGCGTTCCGGCGCCTGGAAAACAAGACGCAGGTGTTCACGCCGGGACTCTCCGATCACTTCCGCAACCGTCTGACGCATACCATCGAGGTGTCGCAGATCGCGCGCACCGTGGCGAACGCTCTCGGGCTCGATGAGGATCTGACGGAGGCGTTGTCGCTGGCGCACGACATCGGACATCCGCCGTTCGGGCATGCGGGCGAAGCCGAGCTGGATCGCCTGATGCAGCGGTTACGGCGAGCGCTTCGATCACAATTTGCAGGCGCTGCGCATCGTCGAATCGTTCGAGAATCCGTATGCTCGATTTCCGGGGCTCAACCTGACGTTCGAAGTGCGCGAGGGGATCGTCAAGCATTCGCGCGATTTCGAAGCGGGCGAGATTCCGGAGCTCGACGAATATCTGCCGGGGTTGCGGCCGCCGCTGGAAGCGCAGTTGATCGATTTGTGCGACGAGATCGCCTACAACACGGCGGATCTGGACGACGGCTATCTCGCGGGTCTGGTCTCGATCGAGGAAGCCAGCCGGTCGGTGGATAAATTCCGCGAGTTGGATGAAGCGCTCGACCATGCAGTTTCCCGGCGCGCCGGAACGGGTCCGCATGCACGAAATCGTCCGCGGATTGATCAACTGGCTGGTGTCGGGACTGATGGAAGGGACGGCTACCGCCGCACGTGGGAATTGCAGAGCGTCGATGCAGTGCGCGCGCAACCGCGGTGCGCACGCGTTTTCCGCGGAAACGGCGGTGGGGAACGCTCAGTTGAAGGCCTTGCTGCGGCAGACGGTGTATGAATCGGAGCAGCTCAACGAGGCGCGGCGCGAGTCGGTCGCGCGGATCGGGGCCGTATTCGAACGCTTCATGGAAGAGCCGGAGCTCTTACCTGCCAACTACTTAGAGGAATCGGCCGGGCAACCGGCACATCGGCTGGTGTGCGATTATATCGCGGGAATGACGGACGGCTTCCTGGTTCGCACATTTAGTCAACTTTTCCCTTCCAGCGGCGTTTAATAGAGTAGAGGATAAAAGGAGTTCGATGCGCAAGCCCGTAAAGCTGGGATTCAGTTTCGTCTGTGCCGCGCTATGCACGGTGCCGCTGACGGCGAGCGCAGCCAAGAAAACGGTCGCGGATTACAAGCTGTTCGCAAAGAAATTATCGAAGGACGATCAGATTCTGCACGCGCTGGATCGGCTGACGTTCGGTCCACGGCCGGGCGATGTTGGAAGCCGTGAAGAAGATGGGGCTGAAGAAGTGGATCGACCTGCAACTGCATCCGGATCGGATTCCGGAGAGCGCGGTGTTGGCGGCGAAAATTGCTCCGCTGGAATCGCTGCGGATGTCGCAGATCGGAGACGGCGGCGAATTATCCTCCGCCGCAGATGATCCGGGCGATCGCGGAAGGGCGGCAGCCGCTGCCCGAGGATCCGATCGCGCGCGCGGCGGTGGAGCGTCTGGCTCGCCGATACAAGGTTCGGAAAGACGCCAACGCGGCAGGGGCCGGAGGAGGCATGCCACCTGGACCGTTCGAACCGGCGATCCCGTTGAATCAGGTATTGTCGGGCGATCAGATTCGTACGCTGCGCAACGGCACTCCCGATCAAAAGAAGGAAATGCTGGCGGGGTCTGCCGGAGGATAAATTCGACGATGTCGTGATTTCGATGCCGCCGCCGATGCGCAATCAACTGGTGGCAGCCGCGCCCTCTGCATTGCGCCGCAAGATGCTGCAGGTCGAACCAGCCGCAGCAGGTGATCTTTTCCGATCTCGCGGAAGGCAAAGCTGTATCACGCGATCTACGGCAATCGGCAGCTTGAAGAACAGATGGTGGACTTCTGGTACAACCACTTCAACGTGTATCTGGACAAGGGCTCGGACCGCTTCATGGTGCCGACGTATGAACGCGTTGCGATCCGCCCGCACGTGCTGGGGCATTTTCGCGAACTTCTGGAATCGACGGCGTCCAGCCCGGCGATGCTGTTCTATCTGGACAACTGGCAGAGCGTCGCGCAGACGCAGGTTCGGCGCCCGATGGGTAATCGTCCGCAGCGTGGGTTGAATGAAAATTACGCGCGGGAATTGATGGAGCTGCACACGCTGGGCGTCGAGGGCGGATATACGCAGAAGGATATTATCGAAGTCGCGCGCTGCTTCACCGGCTGGACGATTCGCAATCCGCAGCAGGGCGGCGAGTTCATGTATAACGATCGCGTGCATGACAAGGGCGAGAAGCTGGTGCTGGGCGTGACGATTCCGGCGGGCGGCGGCAAGGACGATGCGGAGAAGGTGCTGGATATTCTCGCGAAGCATCCGTCGACGGCGCGATTCATTTCGAGGAAACTGGCGCAGCATTTTGTTGCCGACGAGCCGCCGCCGTCGCTGATCGACAAAATGGCGAAGACGTTTCTGGCGAGCGATGGCGACATTCGCGAAGTGATGAAAACCATGCTGACGTCGAACGAATTCTTTTCGGCGGGCGCGTATCGCGCAAAGGTGAAGACGCCGTTCGAGATGATCGCGAGCGCGCTGCGCGCTACTGGGGCCGAAGTCGATTACGCGTTTGCCGTTGGCGCAACAGATCGGGCAATTGGGCCAGCCGCTGTATCGAAAAGTGGAGCCGACCGGTTATTCGAGCGCGAATGCCGAGTGGGTAAATTCGGCATCGCTGCTGGGGCGGATGAATTTCGCGATCGCGCTGACGCAGAACAAAGCTGCCGGGTGTGAAGGTGGATGCGAGCGCGCTTCTTGGAAGACCCGACGCACGCCGCTCGGCAGATGCTGTTCACGGATGCGACGCCGCAGACGAAGGATGCGATTGTGAAGGCGCTGGCCGATCAGAAGGCTAAGGATCCGAAGGCCGGTTCGCCAGCGATGGTGGCGGGGCTGGTGCTCGGGTCGCCTGATTTTCAAAGGCGCTAAGGACCGAAAGAAAAGCCGAGAGGACTCTCGGCTCTGCAGGCTGACAGCCCGCGCCACGGGCATGATAGAGGAGTAGAAGATGAATCGACGAATCTTTCTGAAGAGTTCCGCGATGGCGATGTTCGGGGTCGGCACTACGCCTCTGTGGCTTTCCCGCGCGCTGTATGCCGCGGATGCGCCTAGCCCTCGCAAGAAAATTCTGGTCGCGATTTTCCAGCGCGGCGCCGTCGACGGGCTGAACGTCGTGGTGCCCCATGGCGAGCAGCGCTACTACGATCTACGCCCGTCGATCGCGATCCCGCGCCCCGATAACACCGCCGATTCCGCCATCGATCTCGACGGATTCTTCGGGCTTGCACCCGTCGCTCAGCCCGCTCAAGCCGATCTACGACTCGGGCCACATGGCGATTATCCACGCGGTCGGGTCGCCCGATCCGACGCGGTCGCATTTCGATGCGCAGGATTATATGGAGTCGGGCACGCCGGGCCGCAAAGCGACCTCGGATGGCTGGCTGAATCGGGCGCATTGTCACAACGACGCCCGATCGTGACTCGAAAATCTCGCCCGTTCGCGCGATCAGCATGGGCGCCGATTTGCCGCGCGCGCTGCGCGGCCACAACGACGCGGTGGCCATCAACAACCTGAATGATTTCCAGGTGCGCGATCCGCGCGGCGCGACGTCGTTCGAATCGATGTATTCGAGCACCTTGGACAAGGTCCTGAACGGCACCGGCCGCGAGACTTTCGACGCCGTGAAGCTGATGCAATCGATTCAGAAGCAGACCTACACGCCGGCGAACGGCTCGAAATATCCGAACGGGCGGCTGGGCCAATCGATGCAGCAGATCGCGCGGCTGATCAAAGCGGACGTCGGCCTGGAAGTCGCGTTCACCGACGTGGGCGGATGGGACACGCACGTCAACGAAGTCGCGCAGAAGCCGAGCCAGGGCCAGCTCGCGAATTTGCTGAGCGATTTCGGGCAGGCTATCGCGGCGTTCTATCAGGACCTGGGCGATCGCATGGCCGATGTGACCGTCGTGACGATGAGCGAGTTCGGGCGCACGGCGCGCGAGAACGGCAATCGCGGGACCGATCACGGACACGCGAATGTGATGCTGACTTTCGGCGGCGACATCAAGGGCGGCAAGGTTTACGGCGACTGGCCGGGGCTGGGACCAGAGCAGCTCTACGAGAATCGCGACCTCAACATCACCACGGATTTTCGCGACGTGCTGGGGGAATTGGTTACTCGGCACTTGGGGAATCGCAAGATCGCCAATGTTTTTCCGGGTTATGACGATCCGAAGTATCGCGGCTTGATCGTGTAGGCGCCTTAGCATGTTGGCCGCGGATGCACGCTGATGCACGCAGATAAAAAACAGTTTTTATCGGCGTTCATCGGCGTGTATCTGCGGCCATAGGTTTTCGATTAACACAGGCGAACCGTTGCCCCACATTGGCACGCGTAGTACCATTGGCAGGCGGAACCGCCTGCCCCACATACGCAAACCTACTTAAACCCTCGGCGAACTTGGCCGATAAGCCAACTGGAGTCAAGGAAGCTCCGGGATCATGCTGTGGTTAATTCTGTTAGCGATCGCGACTTGTTTGCTGATCGCATTGCGCCGCGTTCGGCGCCGCCAGGCTCCGCTGGATGACGAACTGTATTCGAAGAGAGTGGCCGTCGACCATATGCAGAGCGGTGTCGCATGGGTTCGAGCCGACGGGACGTTCGGGCCCGTGAACCAATCGTTCGCAAAAACCTTCAAGATGGCTCCGGCAGACTTCGCGGGCCGCGAGTGGTACGAGGTGTTTGGTGTCGCGGATCACGCGCGCGTTCGTGAATCCTACAGCCAGATGTTGTTGATGGGGATGACCAGTCTAGAAGCAGCGGGCGAGCGTTCGGACGGATCGCTCGCGTGGTTGAATGTTCGGTTGGTCGCGGTCCACGACGGTCAAATGCGGCTGGTTGGACATCATTGCATGATCGAGGATAAGACGCATGAGCGGGATCTGGAGCAACGGTTGCTCGCGCTGGAAAAGATCGTCGGCAAAATCCCGTTACGCGCAGAAGAGCCTTCGGAGCAAGTCCCGAATTCCCTGGATGCTTTGCGTCGCGCTACCGGACGCAGCGTGATCAGTGTGCTGAACGACGCACGACGAGCCAGACTAGAACTGGTATCGCCAATAAAAGTAGCAAGCTAACTACAACGATCCAGACAAGCTCCAGTGGTTTCAGCTTGACCACTAATCCGGGGCGCGGCGGCTCTTCCGGGTGAGGGGTGACGCCATTGGTGGACCGGGCGTGAAACATTTCCGCCAGCAGAATGCGATCGGTACATTCCTGACAGTCGACCAGATGGCGCTCGAATGCTCGGCGCACTCCGTGGGGGAGGGTGTTGTCGAGATAATGCTCGGCAATCGAGTTCTCGTCGATGAAGCTGTGGTCCATTGGCAGATGCCGGGCGGGATCACGGCGATCCCGTCAGCTCTATGGTAAACTGACAAGTGAATCATTCCATAGGAGTTTCCCGAAATGGCGAAGGTGTGTGATGTTTGCGGCCGCGGGCCGCAATTTGGAAATCGGATCAGCCATGCTCATAATGTGAGCAAGCGGCGCTGGAACCTGAATCTACAGCAGGTTCATGCCGTGGTGAAGGGCGCGCCGAAACGCATTAAGGTGTGCACGTCCTGCATTAAGAGCGGCAAGGTTCAGAAGGCCGCCTAATCCCGTAGCAAGCCGCAATGGAAACCGGCGCAAATGTCGAGCACAAAGCTGGAAACAGAATACTTTCCATCTTCTTCGACGCCCTGTTACCCAATCGCGGATGGCGCCGCCGATTGAACGCGCCCGAAAACTCTGGTAACCGCCGGCTGTATTGGACGCTTCGGGTTGGCTTGGCGCTCGTATTAGTGCTGGCTGCGTATTTTTTCAGTGTTCGTCAGCACCAAATGCTCTGGTAGGAATCATTTCAACCAGGTAGTTTTTGACGGCTCCGTGTGCTCGCACGCGAGCACTTCCGTTACTCCCGACGACATTTCCGCGCAGGTATTCGAAATCGCGGCTCGGAGTGCGAATTCACGCGTCGAACCGGCGGCGGTCCGGCAAGACTTCTGCCCTTTGAACTCGATGCAGACCTCGACCCGATGCTGCGCCATGTTCATGGTCGAATAGGCGATCAGCGCGATTAGCGCGGCGAAGATTATCAGCCCAACCAGCACCGGCTTCTTCATTCGATCACCCTTGGAGCGGCGGAGCGTCGGTGAAGAACGATCCCATACGGCGGAATTTGTCGTAGCGATCGTCAATCAGCTCGCGCGGCGTCATGCCGGAGAGTTCGCTCAGCGTGTGCCGCAACACCAGACCAAGTGCTTCCGCGGCGTTATCGGGATTGGTGTGCGCGCCCTCGCCGGGCTCGGGCACAATGCCGTCGATCAGCCCGAGTTCGAGCAGATCGGGCGCGGTCATCTTCAATGCGGCGGCGGCTTGCGGGGCTTTTCCGGAATCGCGATAGATAATCGCGGCGCAGCTCTCGGGCGAGATCACGCTGTAAACGGCGTTTTCCAGCATGAAGATCCGATTGCCGACGCCGAGCGCGAGCGCGCCGCCGCTGCCGCCTTCGCCGATCACGACGACGATCACGGGCACTCCCAATCGCGACATTTCGCGAAGGTTTTGCGCGATCGCTTCACCTTGACCTCGCTCCTCGGCATCTTTGCCGGGCCACGCTCCCTGCGTATCTAAGAGCGTGATGATGGGGCGGTTGAATTTCGCAGCCATCTCCATCACGCGCAGCGCTTTGCGATAACCCTCCGGACGCGGACAGCCGAAATTGCGGAAGATTTTCTGCTTGGTGTCGTGGCCTTTTTCCTGCGCGATCACCATCACGGGCCGCTCGTCGAACCAGCCCATTCCGGCGACGATGGCGTGATCGTCCGAAAATGCGCGATCGCCATGCAGTTCACGAAAATTCGTGAAGAGGCGATGGATGTAATCGAAAGCGTGCGGGCGCTTGGGATGACGCGCGAGCTGAACGCGCGCCCAGCTTGGATTCTCAGGAATGGGGGAGGGAGAAGTGCTCATGTGTGATGGTCAGTTCGCCAGAACTTCCATCGCTTCGGAGCCGCAGATGCGGGCGACCTCAGCACAGAATTCCTTGTCCGGCCGAACCTTCGCCGTCACATCCAGGATAACCGAGAAGTCGCGCGACTTTTCCAGGCGCAGGCGAACCTCAGTGTTCCCTGGCTTGCCGTCGAATAGTCGGCGGAGCTCGGCTGCTCGATCGGCCTGGCTGCTTGATGAACCAGTTCCGTTCACGGGCACGCGAATCGAGATCACCGATGGCAGATTGATTCGCGCTACTTCGAGCGGCACCACATCCTGCACGGAGATTTTCGGCGGACCGTTTTCCTCCGGCAGGACGAGTCCGCGCACGAGGACGGCCTGGTCTTCGATCAATGACGGCAGCAATCGCTCATATTGAGTCGAGAAAACCATCGCTTCGACCGCGCCTTCCAGATCCTCAATCTGCATCGACGCCCACTGCTTGCCTTCCTTGCTGCGGCGGCGTTGGACTCCTGTAAGAATTCCGCACAGCGCGACATCGGTATTCTTCGTCAGGCTTTCGAGATTCGCCGAGGTGTGGGTCGCGAGTTCCTTCACCTTGTCCATGTACTGATCGAGCGGATGGCCGGTGATGTAGAACCCGAGCGTCTCTTTCTCGGCTGTGAGCTTGGCTTGGCTGGTCCAATCGGGAACTTTCGGGAGCGGATGGTCGGCCGCGGGCTGCTCCTCCATCAACGTCGCGAACAAACCGGATTGTCCGCTCTCGCGATCCTTGAAGGCGCGGGCGCCAGTCTCCATCGCGCTATCGATCACCGCCGTGAGTTGCGCGCGGGTTCCTTCCAAGCCGTCCATTGCGCCGGCTTTGATCAGGCTCTCAATCATGCGGCGATTCACAGCACCCAGATCGACTCGCTCGCAAAATTCGTAAAGCGAGCCGAAGCGTCCATCGGCGATTCGCGATTTGACGATCGATTCCACGGCGTTGGCGCCAACGTTTTTTATCGCGCCGAGGCCGAAGCGGATGGCATCGCCATCGGGAGTGAAGTCGAGGTCGGATGAGTTCACGTCGGGGGCGAGAACGCGCATACCCATGGATCGGCATTCGTTGCTGTACTTGACGACGTTCGATGTGTTGCCAGTCTGCGATGTCAACAGCGCCGACATGTACTCGGTTGGATAGTGCTGCTTGAGATAGGCGGTGATGAAGGCGAGATACGCGTACGCGGCCGAGTGCGATTTATTGAATCCGTAGCCGGCGAACTTCTCCATGTGATCGAAAACGCGCTCGGCTTTCTTGGGCGGAAAGCCTTTGGCCTTGGCGCCTTCGACGAATTTCTCGCGCTGCTGGGCCATTTCCTCGACTTTCTTCTTGCCCATGGCGCGGCGGAGGAGATCGGCTTCGCCCAGCGAATAGCCGCCGATGCGATTTGAAATCTGCATCACCTGTTCCTGGTAAACCATCACGCCGTAGGTTTCTTCCAGGATTTCCTTCATCGCCGGCAGTTCGTACGTCACCTGCTTCTTGCCGTGCTTGCAGGCGATGAAATCGTCGATCATGTCCATCGGGCCGGGACGATAGAGCGCGTTGAGCGCGATCAGGTCGTCCAGGCGATCCGGTTGATAGCGGCGCAAAATATCCTGCATGCCCGACGATTCAAACTGGAAGACGCCGTTGGTCGCGCCCTTGCAGAAAATGTTTTCGTAGGTGGGCTTGTCGTCGAGCGGCAGCTCATCGATCACCAACTTGGCGCCGCGATACTTCTGAATCAGCTTGAGCGCGTCGTCGATGATGGTCAGCGTCGTCAGCCCAAGGAAATCCATCTTGAGCATGGACAGCTTTTCGAGCACGACGCCGTCATACTGCGTGACGATTTCGTCCTTGTTGCTCTTGTACATCGGGACCAACTCACGCAGCGGTTGCGGCGCGATCAGGACTCCGGCGGCGTGAACACCCGCGTTGCGCGCCATTCCTTCCAGGCGTTGCGCGACTTCGAGAACCTCCTTAACGCGCGGATCCTTGCGCGCAAGCTCGTCGAGCTGCGGCTCCATCTTGCGCGCATCTTTGATCTTGATGTTGAGCGGCATCGACGGGATCAGCTTCGTGATCTTGTCGACATCCGCGAAGCTGAGATCGAGCACGCGGCCGACGTCTTTGATCGCGGCACGGGCAGCGAGGGTGCCGAACGTGATAATCTGCGCAACCTGCTCTCGACCGTATTTCTCGGTGACGTACTGGATCACTTCGCCGCGGCCGCGCGTGCAGAAATCGATGTCGATATCGGGCAGCGAGATGCGTTCGGGATTCAGGAAGCGCTCGAACAGCAGGCCGTAGGCGACGGGATCGATATCGATGATCTCCATCGCATAGCTCACCAGACTTCCTGCCGCCGAACCGCGCCCGGGGCCGACAGGAATTCCGCGCTGCTTCGCGAAGCGGATGAAATCCCAGACGATCAGGAAATATCCCGAGAACTTCATTTGCTGGATGGATTTGATTTCGCGATCCAGACGTTCGGCGTAGACAGCGAGATCGTGCTGAAGCTTGCCTTGCGCGTGTAAGCCTTCGAGGCGCGTCCGCCGCTTTTCGAAACCCTGACGCGCGACGTATTCGAAGAAACTATCCGTCGTGTGGCCGTCGGGCACGCCGAATTTCGGGAACGGATCCTTCATCGGCTCGATCTTGATCTGACAGCGTTGCGCGATGTCCCAGGTGCGATCGAGCGCGTGCTCGACTTCGCCGAACAGCGTCATCATTTCTTCGCGAGTCTTGAGATAGAACGCCGGCTGTTCGAAACGCATGCGATTCGGATCGGACATGGTTTTGCCCGTCTGAATGCACAACATGATTTCGTGGGCGCGCGCGTCGCCTTGTCGAAGGTAGTGCGAATCGTTGGTCGCCACCAGCGGAATCCCGGTATCGGCGGAGAGCCGATTTACCAGCGGGAGCAGGCGTGAGTCCTGCTCCAGACCGTGATCCTGAAGCTCCAGGAAATAATTCCCCTTGCCGAACATGTCGGAATATTCGTGCGACATGCGGCGCGCTTCTTCGTAGCGATCGGCAAGGAGGGTTTCGTTCACGTCGCCGCGCAAACACGCGGACAACGCAATCAGGCCCTTCGAGTGCCGCGCCAGCAGGTCTTTGTCGATACGAGGCTTGTAATAGAAGCCATCGAGATAGCCGGTGGAAACGAGTTGGATGAGATTGCGATAGCCTTCCTGGTTTTCGCACAGCAGCACCAGGTGGTTGTAGCGGTTGGAATCGTTCTTGGTTTTGTGATCCTGCTGCGAGACATAAACTTCGCAGCCGATAACTGGATGAATGCCGCGAGTCTTCGCGTTGTTGTAAAACTCCACAGCGCCGAACATGTTGCCGTGATCCGTCATCGCGACGGCGGGCATTTTCTGCTCGACCGCGAGATCCATCAGTTGCGAGATCTCGCACGCGCCGTCGAGCAGCGAGTAGTCGGTGTGACAGTGGAGGTGAACGAACGGGGCCGGCATGCTATCCAATCCCGGGGGAGAAGACTATTATACCGCCCGTGCCCATGCGGGCCGAGTTTCGACACGCTTCCCTAGCCGAAGAGGCCGCAGAGAAGAAAGCCAGCTTAAAGCAGGCTCGCCGCCATGAATGGCGGCCCCACAGCTATTTGTCTTTTTCGGTTTCGAATTTGATCTGCGATTCGGCCGATAGCTCGCTCGCGGACGTGCGCGTTTCAAGCGCGACGCGGCGATCTCCGGAACTCTCGAGTGGAAAACGGCGGCCTGATATGATCAGCGCCTGGGCTCCCTTCTGAAGCGGCCGGATCGAATAGCGGCGCACGCAGATCCAGAAGTCTTTGGTACGATCGCCGCCTTTGTCCTTCTGGAGTTCGTAGTCATATCTGATAAATGTGCCCTTCGTGGAGCCCCCGGTGACGTTTTTCAGCGGCGTGTCGTCGTAATGATTCGCTGCGTCCACCCTTTTTTGAATGCAAGCCGTGCTCGGCATGGTCACTTCGATATGAGTTGGAAAAAACGTAACTGGATCGACGCGAACCGTACCGCGAACGGAGGCAACGCAATGCTTGACCGGATCACTGCTCTCCATCGCGTGCTTGTCTTCGCGGATGACGAGCGTGATCGCTTGAGCGGTGCGGGACTGGATCTTGACTTGGCGGCTTTCGAGAAACGCGTCCATTCGAAACACGTCGGGTGTTTCCGTTTCGACAGCGCAACGTTCGTCGGCGCTCGCGCTGGCGAGATACGGTTCCACGCCGTCGCCCCACGCGAGAACGGCATTGCAACGCTTGCCGTCGCTTCTGATAGGAGACTCGATTGTCACGGAGGGTAGTTTTTCGAGGACAACGTCTTCCTTGTCCGTGATGGAGCGCGTCGAGATGGTGGTCCAGTTCCAAAACCGCTCCCGCTGACGATTTTCGATAAACGCGGTTCGGGCTTTTGCGAGAATCGCGACCGCTTCCTGAGCCGATGCAGCAGCGCTCAGGCACAGTGCGGCTGCGATCAGCTTGATCATTCCTTTTCTGACGCGGCGTTCCATGAATCGTTTGGCCACGATTCGTTAGACGTGGAAACAGTGGGCGCGGGACGCACATTTACGTTCAATCGGAAAACATCCGGGCGGGCATAATGACCGACAACGTCAAGATCGTACTTGCCTTCCGCAATTTCGTTCAAATCCAGATCGGCAGTCAGGATAGTTTCGCCATCGTAATTCGGACCCGCCAGCACCACACCCTGCGGATTCACGATGACGCTGCCGCCGCGAATCAGAACGGTCGACTGATCGTTGCCCTGAATCGCCGGATAGTCTTCAGGACAATCACCGCGCCGCAGATATTGGACGGCGGAAAGCACGAAGCAGCGGCCTTCGAACGCGATGTGCTGCATGGATCGCGACCAGGTATCGCGGTCGTCCACGGTCGGTGCGCAATAGAGTTGAACACCCTTGGCATACATCGCGGTCCGCAGCAGCGGCATGTAATTCTCCCAGCAGATCACTGCGCCGATTTTGCCGATGGGCGTATCGAACACGGGCATCGTGGAACCGTCGCCCATGCCCCAGATGAGGCGCTCCATCGCGGTCGGCATCAGCTTGCGATGCTTGCCCATCAGCGCGCCTTCGGGATCGAAAAACAGGACGGTGCAATAGAGCGTACCGCCGTCGCGTTCGATTACGCCGATCACCAGGTAGACGGAGTGCTCTCGCGCGATCGTTCCTAGCGCGTCGACTGCGGGGCCCGGGACATCGACCGAGCTTTCGTGATAACGCCGGTACATGCGGCGGCCTTCTGGCGTTCTGCCGCCGACTCGGGCGCCGAAATCGAGACCTTTGGGATAGGCGGAAACGAACGCCTCAGGGAAGACGACCAGCTTCGCGCCTTGCGCTGCATGCATCCGCCGTCAGCTTACGAACGCGCTCGATGGTTGCTTCGCGATCGAATACGACTGGCGCGGCCTGGACTACCGCCGCTTTGAATTTGATTGTGGACAAGCAGAATCATCGTATCAAGCTGGAGCAGTGCGTCGGCCATGTGGGGCCGCCACTCGTGGCGGCGAGCCGTCTTTAGGCGGCTCTCTTAGTGGGGAGAGACCGGCCTAAAGGCCGGTCGCCGGCAGAAGTGCCGGCCCCACGAAGCTGCGGGATCTATTTCGGATAGTAGCCCTCGCGCGTCCTCACAATCAGATCCTTTTGTTTCGTCGCGAGCGTGATCTTGCGGAATCCTTTGTCCTTGCCGCTCCGATCCGGCGTATAGCCGATGTTGTACTGGCTTCGCAGATCTTCTTCGATTTGGGCGTAAATCTTGTCGATCGGGTTCTCTGTGGCGACCGCAAAATAGCCGCCGCCGGTTTCGCGTGCGAGCCGCGCCATCACTTTCGGACCATTCAATCGCCTTGGGCCAATCGCGATATTGATCGTTCTTCCCCGGCCCGTCCGATTCATCTGGTGAGTGAACAGGATCGAGTAAATCATGGTGTCCGCACGTTGCGCGTACTCAATCGCTGTACCGAGCGATGTCTGGCTGCGGACATCCATGCCATCCGACAGCAAAATGATTGCCTTTCGTCCGACCTGCGGCTTCATCTGATCCGACGACGCCTGCGCAACCGCGTCATACAACAGAGTCGACGGTATCCGAGGAATCTTCAGCTTCTCAAGCGCAGCCGCTAGCTCCTCGCGAGACGACGTGAAGCCCTGCAGTACGCCGACCTTGTTATCGAAATGCATCACGAAGGCGACGTCGCGAGGGTCGTGCATGACCTGTTCGAAAAAACGCCCGCTGTCCGCACGAACCGCTTTGATCAACGTCTGCATGCTGCGGCTGGTGTCGACCAGTAGCCCGATGGTCAGCGGCAAATTCGATTCCTGCGTGAAATAGCGGATGTTCTGCTGCCGCCCATCTTCCTTGACGATAAAATCGTCGCGCGTCAGCCCTTTTACGACGTTGCCGTCCCGGTCACGCACGGTGGCGAGAAGGCTGACCACCTTCACGTCGGTCGAAAAAGTAGCGTCCTGCGCTCCCAGAACTCCCGCGATCGCGACAACCGTGGCCATACGCGCGAAGAGCATGCTCTATTCTCATACGGGCGCTTTGGCGGAGAGGTTGCAAAAAAAGGGACGGCCGGTCCCGACCACGGAGGATCAGTCGGGAGCCGGCCGTTTTGCCCTAAGAGAACCGCCCGGTTCGGAGGATTCCGGGCGGGTTGAGGGGGCAACTCTAAACCGCCAGGAACAACGTGTTGCCTTGGCGATTCACAAGCAGCAGGATCGGATTGTCTTTGGTCGCCGATTTCACTGCCTGCGTAAATTCACTTACGTTGGTCACCGCGCGATGATTCACCTGCTGAATCACGTCGCCCTCTTTGAGGCCCGCTTCGGCAGCGGCGCTGGAGGGACTGACTTGGTCAACGATGACACCCTTGGTCTGCGGCGAAACCTTCAACTGCTGCGCCGCTTCCCGCGTGATGTTCTCGACGGACACGCCTTCCAGCACGCCCTCCGAGCTGCCTTTTTTGTCCAGCGAAGCGCGTTCCTCGGTGGAGGGGAACTCGCCCAGTTGAACCGCGATCTGCTGCGTCTTACCGTCGCGCAGCACTTTCAGGTCGACCTTGGAGTTCGGATTCAACACCCCGATCTTCAGACGAAGCTGATTCGCGTCATTGATCGTTTCGCCGTTCACAGCCAGGATGATGTCGCCCTGCTGCAATCCGGCCCGAGACGCAGGGCTATTCGCCGTCACGTCGCCGACCAATGCGCCGGTCACCTGCGTGTGGAAAGCCTTCGCCATCGCGGGCGTCACATCCTGCGGAAGGATTCCGAGATAGCCGCGATCCACTTTGCCGTGCGCCAGGATCTGATCCATATCGTGGCGAGCCATGTTGATCGGCACCGCGAAGCCGATCCCCTGATTGCCGCCGGAGTTGCCGGCCAGAATCGCCGTGTTGATGCCGATCAGATGACCTTCGTCGTCCACCAGCGCTCCGCCCGAATTGCCCGGATTGATCGGTGCGTCGGTCTGGATGAAATCCTCCACTTCTTCGATACCGAGTCCGCCGCGGCCGGTCGCACTGACGATACCGCCAGTGACGGTTTGTCCCACTCCGAACGGATCGCCGACGGCCAGAACGACGTCGCCGACCTCAACCTTGCTCGAATCACCCAGCGTCAGAGTAGGGGAAATTGGAGCCTTCGATTTTCAGCACCGCGATATCGGTGTGCGAATCGGTGCCGACCACGCGCGCCTTCATCTCACGCTTGTCGGCCAGGACGACCGTAACTTCGGAAGCATGATCGACCACGTGATTATTCGTCAGGATGTAGCCTTCGGGACTCACGATGACACCGGAGCCGAGAGCCTTTTCCTTGCGCTCGCGCGGGACGCTGTTGTTGAAAAGATCGTTACCGAAGAATTGGCGAAAGAACGGGTCCATTTGCGGATCGCTGCTGCTGTCGTCGTTTCCGCCGCGATTCCGGCGCCGCATGTTACCTTGCGGCATTTCGGTCTTGATCACGCGCGACGACGAGATGTTGACCACCGCCGGAGCCACCTTCTTCACGATGCTCGAATACCCTCGCCGACCCGCGTCCGCCGCACGGGGCGCCGTCTTTAGCGTCGCAGGGGGATTCGTCTCCGCCGCGTGAACGCCCAGGAAACCCGTGACGGCCAGGGCCGCCGCTAATGTTACTGTCGCCAGTCCACTCCGAGTGAGGAACCGGTTCTGGAGAAATTTGTTGGAACTTGTCATTGGGATTGCCACCTCGATTCCTAGCTTAGATTCCGCAGCCGGATTTGCCCATACTTTGAGGCGGGTACAACGCGCAACTGTAATAAGGGATAAAACGACCCCGGTTAGAGGGGATGGCGCGGCGATGGTTGCCTCGCCGATTCGCGAAAATGTCATCAAAAATCCGCGATTCTCTGGTATCCTAGAGGCTAGATGTGGTTCACGCTTCCGCGCCAGCGGATGTCCGTTCCCGATCTTCCTCCTGAGTTTTGCCCGAAAAATCCCCTCGAATGAAGTCCAGCGTACAGATCAGCCGTGGCATCGAATCGCTTGTTCGGGACGCGTGACGAAAATATCCGTCTGATCGAGAACGGGCTGTGCGTCCGCACTCGCCTGCTCAATGACTCGCTGGAAATCGAAGGCGAGGAAGCGAGCGTGGCTCGTGCGCAGGCAATCGTCACGGACTACGCGGCGCTGGTTCGCGAAGGGCACGTCTTCAACAATGGCGATCTGAACAGCTACCTGCGCGTGGTCACAACGGACGCGGGCACCACGCTCCGCAGTCTGGTGGAGAGCGGAAAGCAGCGCAACTTCGGCAAGAAGATTATCACGCCGAAGACGATGAATCAGCGGCGCTACATCGACGCGATCGAACGGCATGATCTGGTGTTCGGAGTGGGCCCCGCGGGAACCGGCAAGACATATCTGGCGGTCGCGATGGCGGTTTCGGCGTTGATGGCGAAACGCGTCAGCCGCATCGTGCTTGACTCGTCCAGCGGTGGAAGCGGGAGAGCGTTTGGGATTCCTGCCCGGCACCTTGCAGGAAAAGGTGGATCCGTACCTGCGTCCTCTCTATGACGCGCTTTACGACATGCTGGAAGCCGACAAAGTCGAAAAGCTGCTGGAGCGAAATACGATTGAAGTCGCGCCGATCGCATTCATGCGCGGCCGCACGTTGAGCGACGCGTTCATCATCATGGATGAGGCGCAGAACAGCACGCCTGAACAGATGAAGATGATTCTGACGCGGCAGGGCTTCAATTCGAAGATGGTCGTAACAGGCGATCCCACGCAGATCGATCTGATGGGACTGCGCAGCGGATTGATTGAAGTGATCGATGTGTTGCGCGGCGTCGACGGCATCAGCTTCGTGCAGTTTGACGATCGCGATGTGGTTCGCCACAGCCTGGTGCAGAAGATCGTAAAAGCGTACGAGCGGTATAACGAGATCATCGGAGCGAATCGCCAGATGTCGTTGAAGCTCACGGATCGCCGAACCGAACCGCAGAAGACCGGGCCAAGCACGCCCGCCGAAATTGCTCCGGAGCCCAAGCCGGAAACGATTTCCGAAACCCCGGCCGCCTGAGGGCGCCATGTCTCCAGACGACAGTCCATTGCTAATTCGTCCTCTATCGCGCCGCATCCCGCGAACGGCACTGCGCGACTTTCTCGACCGAACTAACGCGGCGCGTGACGCGAGGCCGTGTCGTCGGTTGCCTGATCACTGACGATCGGGAGCTGCGACGGCTCAACCGGCAATTTCGCGGCAAGAATTACGCGACCGATGTGTTGTCGTTCCCGTCGGCCGACACTGCGAATGGGCTTGGTGAAATTGCGATTTCCGTCGATCGCGCTGCGGCACAGGCCGCGGAGCATGGCCACTCGATTACCGACGAACTTCGCATCCTGATGTTGCACGGCGCGCTGCACCTGGCCGGATTCGATCACGAAAAGGATTCCGGCGAAATGGCGCGCGCGGAGAATCGATGGCGCAAACGCCTGGGGTTGCCGTCGGGACTCATTGAGCGAGCGCACTCATGACGCTCGCGTTGTCGATCGCCGCGCTGATCGCCGCATTGCTGGTGACCATCGTCACCTGCGTTCAGCTTTTGTATCTCGAATCGCTGCGAATACGGACGCGCGAACATCCTTCGCTCGAATTTTTCAAAGAAACGCTCGAAGCCAAACTTGGCTTGGAGACGGAGCGCGGATCGCGCATCTTTTCACTGGTCAAGCACATCGGGTTGGCGATCATCGGATGTTTCACGGTCGCGGCGGCGTGGAGCAGCACTCCCGGCTGGCAGGGATTGATCACGGCTTGCCTGCTAGTCGGATTCTTCACCGTCATCGGGACGTACATTATTCCGCAGATCGTCTACCGCAAGAGCACCGGGGAATCCTTGCTGTTGCTGGCCCCGCTGCTGCGTGTGCTGGCGTTTGCCGTCGCGCCGCTGATGTGGGCCATCGAGTTCATCGAATCGCTGTTCGAATTGCGCAGTCCGCCGCAGACAGCGGAAACGGCTCGGCCCGAAGAGCATATCGAAGCGCTGATCATGGCCGGGGAAGAAGAAGGTCTGATCGAAAAGGCGGATCGCGAGCTGATCCAGTCCGTGGTCGCGTTCGGCGATAAAACCGTGCGCGAGGTGATGACCGCTCGGCCGCGCGTCGTCGCGATCAGGCAGGATGCGACTCTCGATGAATTGCGGCAACTGGTAATCCATGAGCAGTTTTCGCGTATCCCGGTCTACGAGGAAAACATCGATCAGATCGCCGGATTCGTGCACGTCCGCGACGTCTTCGAGTTGGATGAAGCCCAGCGCGCCCGCAAGCGCGTCCGCGATATCATGCGGCCCATCCGGGCGGTTCCGGAATCGAAAGCCGTCAACGATCTGTTGCGCGAAATGCAGGAAGAAGGCGCGCACATGGCCGTTGTGGTCGACGAGTACGGTTCGACCGCCGGCATCGTAACCATGGAAGACATGGTGGAAGAAATCGTCGGCGAAATTCATGACGAACATGAGCCGGATCGCGATTTTCGCCGCGATTCTGACGGTAGTTACGTGGTTGCCGGCAGCTTCGATATCGGCCGGCTGGAAGATCTGCTCAAATTTCATTCCGACCACGGCACCGAATCGACCACCGTCGGCGGCCTTGTGACGGAGTGGCTTGGGCACGTGCCCGAAGTGGGAGAAGAAATCGAGCGCGACGGTATTTCGATTAAGGTGCTGGCCGCGACCAATCGGCGTGTGGATCAGGTTCGAGTCGCGAAAGCGTACCGAGTCAGACGCAATCGGAGAAAACAACCGGATAACATGGCCAAACAAAAACATCGCGCGGGATTCGTTGTGATTCTTGGACGGCCGAATGCCGGAAAGTCCACGCTGCTGAATGCGCTGACCGGAACCAAGCTTTCGATCGTTGCGTCCAAGCCGCAAACCACGCGCGATTCGGTACAAGGCGTCGTCACGCTGCCCGGCGCGCAAATTATTTTTGTCGACACGCCAGGGATTCACAAGTCCAGCACGCTGCTGAACCGGCGCATGATGGACGCGGTGCGAACGGCGGCCAACGGCCCCGACGTCACTCTGTTCATCGTCGACGCGCTTGCGCCACCGTCCGACGAAGATGCGCATGCTGTCGACCTCATCAAAAAAACCGGCGCGCCTGCGATCCTCGCATTCAACAAGCTGGACAAGCTGAAGGACAAGGCCAAGCTGCTCGCGCTGATCGAACGCTATCGCGCGCTGCATGACTTTGCCGAATACATTCCGATTTCGGCACTGAAAGGCAAGGGGCTGGATACGTTGCGCGATCAAATCGTGGCGCGGCTTCCGGTCGGCCCGGCGCTGTATCCCGCCGACTACCTGACCGATCAGCCCGAGCGGTTCATGGCCGCGGAAATTCTTCGCGAGAAGATCCTGCAATTCGCCAACGAGGAAGTTCCGCATGCTGTCGCAGTGGTGATCGAATCGTGGGAAGAAACCGAAAAGCTCACACGAATCGCTGCAACGATTTACGTGGAACGCCCCGGGCAGAAGGCGATCCTGATCGGCTCCGGCGGCGCGTCTCTGAAGAGAATCGGAACGCACGCTCGCCTGGACCTGGAGCGTTTGCTCGGTCGAAAAGTTTTCCTACAGACGTTGGTTCGCGTCCAGCCGAACTGGCGCCAGGATCCTGCGTTCATCGCCAGCACGAGTTGGCGGGGCACGTCGGGGAATTAGCGTGGGGGTGGTCCTTCAGGTCGATAGGAGTCGCTGAAGCCGGCTCGCTGCCACGAGGGCGGTCCAAAAATTTTGAAACTGAGACGCCGCGGACGGCATCTATTGAGGTAGCCTTAAAAGGTATGGTTACGCGCACGTTTTCGCTGATGATTGCCCTGGCCCTGCTGCTGCCGCTACTGGCACAAGTGATGGTCGCCCAAGGCAATCCCACCGACGACAAAATCTATGACACGGTCCGTACCAGGTTGGCCAACGATCCTGACGTGAAGGGCGCGGGCTTCGATGTCATTGTGAAGGCCGGCGTCATCACCCTCCGCGGACACGTCCACGACGAAAAGTCGAAGGAGAAGGCGACCAAAATCGCCAAGGCTGTGAAGGGCGTCGTCAGCGTGACCAATGAGTTGAAGATCTTCGGTCAAGACTGACGCTAATGCCGGAAGTGACGCACGCCGGTAAACGCCATCGCGAGCCCTAATCGATCCGCGGCAGCAATTACCTTGTCGTCGTTCACCGACCCGCCCGGCTGAATCACCGCGGTGATTCCGAACTTCGCTGCCTCTTCCACGCCATCCGGAAACGGAAAGAACGCATCCGAAGCGAGCACGGTCCCGGCGATCGGCAGAACCGCTTTCATCGCACCGACCTTCACGGAATCTACGCGGCTCATCTGTCCTGCGCCGACACTGATCGTCTGTCCCGCTCGGGCGTAAACGATCGCGTTCGACTTCACGTGCTTGCAAACTTTCCAGCCGAATTCGAGCGCGGTCCATTCTTCGTCGGTCGGTGCACGTTGCGTCCTCACTCGCATTTCGGCGCGATCCAGGCGATGCACGTCGGGCGTTTGCGCGAGAAATCCGCCGCTGATGGATTTGATCACGGTCTCTGGCGGCCCCGGAGCTACGCGGAGTACACGAAGATTCTTCTTCGCGCCGAGAATCCCTAACGCGTCTTCCGAATAATCCGGAGCCGCAATCGCCTCCGTGAAAATCTTCGCGATCTCGACCGCGGTTTCGGCGTCCACGGTTCGATTGAACGCCAGCACCCCGCCGAAAGCAGAAACCGGATCGGCCTCGAACGCTCGCTTGTAGCTTTCGGCGAGCGACGCGCCCTCAGCGCAGCCGCACGGGTTCGTGTGCTTGATGATTGCAGAAGCGGGACCGTCAAATTCGGCGATCAATTGCCACGCCGCATCCAGGTCGACCAGGTTGTTGTACGAAAGCTCCTTGCCCTGAATCTGTTCCGCGCCCGCGATTCCCGCGCGGCCACTGGCGTATAACGCCGCCGACTGGTGCGGATTTTCGCCATAACGCAGCGCGAGCGTTCGCGGCACACGAACGTCGAGCATAGCAGGAAGCGGCTCGCCAGTCGGAGGGATCTCGGAAAGTTTCGCCGATACCGCGCGATCGTAAGCGGCGGTCGCGGCGAACGCCTTCTTCGCCAGATTCCAATGCGTTTCGTGCGAGAGCTCGCCACGATTGGCCCGCAGTTCTTCGATGATAGGGCCGTAATCGTCCGCTGAAGTCACCACTGCGACATCCTGATAATTCTTCGCCGCCGCGCGGATCATCGTCGGCCCGCCGATGTCGATATTCTCGATCAGCTCTTCCAGCGGCGCGTCTTTCTTCGCCGCAATCTTTTCGAACTCGTAGAGATTCACGCACACCAGATCGATAGGCGGGATTCCATGCTCCTCGATCGCCTTCATGTGTTCGGGCTTCGCCCGCATTGCAAGTATGCCGCCCGCGATGCGAGGATGAATCGTCTTCACACGGCCGTCGAGCATTTCGGGAAACTGCGTCACATCGGCGACCTCGCGCAATCGCGGGATTCCCGCCTCCTGCAACGCGCGGAAGGTTCCGCCGGTCGAAAGAATCTCAACGTCTAAATCGGCAAGCGCGCACGCGAATTCGGCAATTCCGGTCTTGTTGGTGACGCTCAGCAGGGCTCGTTGAATGCGAGGCATGAACCACTATTGTAATGTGTCACGCAGATTGAACAATATGTTTTCGACGTGGCTCAGTAGGTTTGGTGTAATCTCAAAAGTTATGAAGCTAGTGACGTTTCGCAAGGCAGGCGCCGCGCCGGAAGCAGGTATTCTCTCTGGAGACGAAGTAAGAAGCTTAGGCACGGACATGCTCTCCGTGATCGCCAGTGGAGCGCCGCCGATTGCCGCCGGCCCGACTCATAAACTTGCCGATGTCGAGCTGCTCGCGCCGATTCCACGGCCACCAAAACTGATTTGCATCGGCTTGAACTATCGCGATCACGCGCTCGAAGCGAAAATGGAAATCCCCACGGTTCCCACCATTTTCAATAAGTTCACGAACGTCGTGATCGGCCCAGGACAACCGATCGTGTTGCCCGCGGCGTCCAAGCGGCCTGATTATGAGGCGGAGTTCGCGTTCGTCATCGGGCCCGGCGGCCGCAATATCAGCGCTCCTCGCGCGATGCAGCATGTTTACGGATACACCATCATCAACGATGTAAGCGCTCGCGATTTTCAGATGGCGACGTCCCAGTGGCTGATGGGCAAGACGTTCGATACATTCGCGCCGATGGGGCCATGGCTGGTCACGGCGGATGAGATCGCCGATCCGCACGCGCTGGATATCTCGCTCGATATCACGTCAACAGACGGTGCAACAGAACGTCTTCAGCAATCGAACACGCGCGAATTGATCTTCAAGATACCCGAGCTGATCGAATACCTCTCTACAGTTGTGACGCTCGAGCCGGGCGATGTGGTTTCAACCGGAACGCCCGCAGGTGTAGGTTTCGCGCGCAAACCTCCGCGATATTTGAAACCTGGCGACGAAGTGATCATCACCGTCGCGGGGCTTGGTGAATTGCGAAATCCCTGCATTGCCGAGACTTAGCCGTACAGCATCGACTGTACAGAACCGTTCCGAAGCCGGCCGCATCCAATAGTCAGTAGAGGTAAGAGACTATGAGACGGAAAAGGTTTTGGTCAACGCTCGGGGTTTCGGTGGCGATGTTATCCGCGCCGATGTGGGCGGATTCAAATTCACCAAGCCAGAGAGGCTCGGCGAGACCGGGCACTGTAAATTACATTGAAGGACAGGCCACCATCAACGGACAGCCTGTCGATCGCAACGCAGTCGGGTCGGCGGAATTGCAGACGGGACAGACGCTCGCGACGCAAAACGGTAGAGCCGAAATGCTGTTGACGCCGGGTGTTTTTGTGCGGCTCGGCAACAATACATCGGTAGAGATGGTTTCGCCCGATCTCGCGAACACGGAGGTTCGAGTCGACAAGGGGCGCGCGCTCGTGGAAGTCGACTGGATTCAGAAAGAGAATCGGATTCGAGTCGATGCGGGGAATTCGCCGGTCGAATTGCAGAAGAACGGGCTTTACGATTTCGACGCCAATAAGAATCAGGTCCGTGTATTTGACGGCCGCGCGGCGGTTCTAGAAGACAATCATGAAACGCACATCCAGGGCGGTCATGAAGTAACTCTTGGAACGGCTAAGTTGAAGGCAGAGGGTTTCGACAAGAACTCGTACGAAGACGACCTATATCGCTGGTCGAAACTGCGGTCGTCGTATTTGGCGGAAGCCAACGTCGAACTGGCGCGGACGTATTACGGGGGCTACGGATGGGCGCCGTCGCCGTGGATCGGCACTGGCTGGTATTGGGATCCATGGTATTCGGCGTACACGTGGTTGCCGGGCGACGGACTTTTCTGGAACCCGTTCGGGTTCGGATTCTACTCGCCGATCTTTGTGGTTCGCGCGCCGTTTTTCGTAGGCGGTCATACGTTCCATACATTCGGTCCGGGATTCCGTCCTTCCGTTCCGCTAACTCGCGCAGCAATCGGAGCGAATGGATTCGCCGGAAGGCCCGCAGGGGCCGGATTTAGCGGCGGCGCCCGTGGAATCCCGCAAAGTGGTTTCCGCGGCGGAACGTCGAGCGGTGGATTCCATGGCGGCGGGTTCCACGGCGGTGGCGGCGGACGCCGTTAACGCTACACAACCTGCTTGGCGTATTCTTTGGTGATGTAATCGCAGGCCCTGACGGTGATCGCCATCATCGTCAGGGTCGGATTTTGATTGCCGCTCGAAACCCATGACGCGCCATCCGTCACGAAAATATTCTTTACATCGTGCGCCTGATTGAATCGATTTACGACGCTGGTTCGCGAATCGTTTCCCATCCGCGCCGTTCCCACCTCATGAATGCAGAAGCCGAACGTCGAGGGCTTCCCGGTCATCTGGACATCTTTCGCGCCGGCTGCTTCCAGCATTTGGGCCGCCTGCTCGCGGCTGTCCTGCCATAGCTTGGCTTCGTTATCGCCGTATTCGGCGTGCATCTTCAGGATCGGCACACCCCACGCGTCCACGCGATCGCGATCGATCTCCACGTAATTTTCCTTGCGCGCGAGACATTCGCAGAACGCCATTGAGATGGATTCCCCATTGCCCACGGCGCACGGCGTCCTTGTAGGACGCGCCGAATCCGGGAGCATCGGTGTTGAAGTCAGGCGAACTTCCTCCCTGATATCCATAGCCGCGAATGAATCCGTTGGTGGTCGACTCCTTCACGTTGCGAAAGCGCGGAATGTAGATTCCGTTCGGACGGCGCGGCGCCCCGGCCCACGGCTTGGCTTCGAGCATCGGCATGGTTCCCGAGGCTCCGCCCTGATAATGATGATCCATCACGTAATGCCCCAGCGCGTCGTTCTGATTGCAGATGTCCGAGTTCAGCAGCAGCCGCGTTGATTCCAAAGTGGACGCGCACAGGACCACTACCTTCGCGCGAATCTCTCGTGGCTCGCGAGTCACGCGATCGATGTACATTACGCCCGTCGCTTTGCCGTCACGCATCGGGACCTTGCGCCGCCACGGCGTCGCAGATCAGCGTGAACTTTGCCGGTCTTCTGCGCATCGGCGATGGTGGTCCACGGGCTCGAAAAATAGGAGAACGTCGAGCAGCCCTGCTCGCACGGCCCGCAGTAATGGCAGGCGGCGCGGCCATTGTGTTTTTGGGTAAGGATCGCCACTCGCCCGATGGTGATGATGCGGCCCATCTTCGCCCGAACCTGATCGCGAAAAATCGTCTCGCCGCAAGTCATTTCCATCGGCGGCAGAAAAACGCTGTCGGGAAGCTGCGATAAACCTTCCGCTTGCCCGCTGATGCCGACGTATTTTTCGACGATTTCGTAGTACGGCACCATCTCGTCGTAGGAAATGGGCCAATCGTCGCCGTATCCGTCGTGACTGGCGGCTTTGAAATCCAGATCGCTCATACGATACGTCTGGCGGCCCCAACTCAAGGACCGACCGCCCAGCACGCGCTGGCGAATCCAATGAAATGGCTTCTCCTGCGTGTACGGATTTTCGAAATCGTTCACGAACCACTGATGATTCGATTCGCGGCAGGCGTAGCACAGGCTTTGGATCGGGCGGTCATGCGACATCATCGGTGACTGGCCGAGGTATTGCATTTGCCAGGATTGCGTATGCTCCGAAAAATCCTTCGGCGTGATTTTCGGACCGGCCTCCAGCATGGCGACGTTCCAGCCGGCTTCGGTCAGGCGCTTGGCGGCCCACCCGCCGGTCGCGCCGGAGCCGACCACTACCGCGTCGAATGGCTCTTTCGGTGTCGAAACTTGAAACATACGAACGAAGTATACAGGGTATCAGGGCGCGGGGAGCGAGCTGGCGACGCAGCACGGGCGGGCGTGGGTCGGTATCATTTAGAGACAGCATTTCCCGGGAATTCATGGAGTCTTTGCTTCAGGATCTTCGATTTGGCTACAGGATTCTTTTGCGATCCCCTGGAGTCACGTTTGCGGTCATCCTGGCGCTGACGCTTGGTATTGGAGCCAACGTCGCGATGTTCAGCGTGGTGGACGCCCTGCTGCTGCACCCGATTAGCTATCGCGATCCATCCACGCTGGTCCTGGTGTTCGATCGCGACGCGCAGGGCGTGACGCGCAGCGCTTCCGCCGCTAATTTCCTCGATTGGCGGAATGCGAAATCATTCCGCGATCTCGCGGCGTGGCGCGGATCTTCTTTCGTGAGCACGGGCGGCGATCGCCCGGAACAGGTGCTGGGCGCATCGGTCACCGCGAATTTCTTCAGAACCCTGGGCGTCAAGCCCACGCTCGGCCGCACGTTTTTGCCAGATGAAGACGGCGTCGACAATCCGTCCGCGGCTTCGAAAGTGGCTGTAATCGGAACGCGTCTTTGGCAGGAAAACCTGGGCGGCGATCCAAACGTGCTTGGCCGGCAGATCAACCTGAACGGCGTTTCCTACGCAATCATCGGCGTCGCGCCGCCTGGATTTCAGTTCATGTCGCGCAACCACCAGGTGTGGATCCCGCTCACCGTGAATCGTCAGAATCGAGACTATCATTACCTTGCAGTAGTGGGGCGCTTGGCCGCGCGCCGCGAAATTGCGACCGCTGAAATGGCGACTCTCGCGCGCTCGCTCGACCGCGAATATCCAAAAACCAACAAGGGCTGGACGATTGAAGTCGATGACATGCTCGAGTGGCTGGTCAATCGGAGCTTTCGGACGCGATTGCTTTTGCTGTTCGGAGCAGTAGGTTTGGTACTGCTCATCGCTTGCACAAACATTGCAAGTTTGTTGCTCGCGCGCTCGGCTGCAAGAAATCGCGAAATGGCGGTGCGGATTTCTCTCGGCGCAACGCGATCGCGCCTTACGCGTCAACTACTTACCGAAAGCGTGCTGATGGCGTTTGCCGGCGGCGCGGCCGGAATCGGGCTGGCATGGTGGCTGATTCGCATGGCACCCGGAATTCTGCCGCCGAACGCAATTCTTACGACGGCGCCCATCGAATTGAATCGGCTCGTAATCCTTTTCAGCGTCGGGATCACTGTTTTGACCGGTGTGCTTTTCGGAATCGCACCAGCGCTGGCTGCGGCACGCACCGATATCCAAACGTCGCTGAAGGATTCGAGCCGCGGTTCGACGGGCGGGCGCGCGAAGCAGCGATTTCGACAGATCGATGGTGGCGGCGGAGGTTGCCGTTGCTCTGATGCTTGCTGGCGAGCGCCGGCCTGATGATCGAAAGCCTGCGGGTGATGAATCGGATCGAACTGGGCTTCGATCCAAAGCATGTGGTGACGTTGCGCCTGTTTCTTCCGGCTGCAAAGTACGATTCGGCGAAGGCCCTGCGGTTTCATAAGCTCGCACTAGAGCGTATCGCCGCACTACCGGGAGTTCTGAGCGCGACCATCGCGAGCAACCTGCCGATCGACCGGGCGGTCACGATGGAGGTTCCGTTTGACCTGCTCAGTTCTCCGCCGCGCGATCAGGGTGAGCGGCCGGGCATCGGGTACATCAGTATCAGCACGGATTATCTGAAGACTCTTGCGATTCCGCTACGCCGCGGGCGCGCTTTCACCGAAGCCGATACAGCGGCCGCGCCGCCGGTAGTCATCGTCAACGATGCGTTTGTCGAGCGTTACTTCCCGCACGAAAACCCGGTTGGGCAGCGCATTCTATTGAATCGTCCAATCCTCGGCAGTAACGGTTTTGAGGATACGATTCGGCCGGAGATCGTCGGCGTGATCGGCAATGTGAAGCTCGACAATCTGTTTGCGCGTACCGATCCGCTGTTGTATGTGCCGCACGCGCAGAACGTGTGGGCGGCCGTTTCGTACTTCGCGCTGCGGACGACTACGGATGGGGCGAGCCTTGCACCTGCGATTCGTCGCACCTTGCTGGAGATGGATAAGGACCAACCGGTAGACCAGCTTGGTTCGTTTGACCAGGTTCTGGCGAATCGCTTCGCCGAGCCGAGATTTCAAACGCAATTGATGGGCGCGTTCGCGCTGGTGGCGCTATTGCTGGCGATCGTCGGGATCTACGGCGTGAACGCGTACGCGGTGATGCAGCGGCGCAATGAAATCGGCTTGCGGATGGCTTTGGGCGCTACTCCGGCGCAGGTGCTGAACGGAATCCTGAAGCAAGGACTGCTTCTGACTGCGATTGGAATCGGCATTGGATTGTTGGGTGCGATCGCGATCGCGTCATTGTTGAAGAGCGTATTAGTCGGTGTCAGTGCAACCGATCCGCTGACGCTAGGCGGCGTTTCGCTCTTGTTGGCGGTGGTCGCGGCGATGGCTTGTTATGTTCCGGCTCGGAGAGCGACCCATATCGATCCGGCGATCGCGCTGCGTCAGGAGTAGTTGTGGATCTGCACGATAGCGTCGTCGTGGTAACTGGGGCGGGTGGTGGTGGATGCGGTCGAGCTATTTCGCAGGCATTCGCTCGTGAAGGCGCGATCGTTGTGGTATCTGACATCGATGAGGCGGGCGGCCACGAGACGGTGCGTGTGATCGAAGCTGTCGGCGGACGGGCCGTGTGGTGCGCTGCCGATGTCCGCGCGAAGGATCAAGTCGCGAGTCTGATCGACACCGCGATGCGCGCTGGCGATTTCCGAGTGCTGATCAACAACGCCTCCGGCGTATTCCATCTGGACGATCCGTTGGAAATGTGGCAGGAGTTGGTCGAGATCGATCTGCTTGGTACGATGTACGGGACTCGGCTGGCGATTGACGCTTTTCGGAAGCGCGGGGCGAAAGACGGTTGCTCAATCGTGAATATGAGTTCGATTACCGGCTTATGGCACGGTCGCGAGCATGCGTCGCCGGGCTATGATGCGGTGAAGTCCGGTGTGATTCGGCTGACGACGATGCTTGCGTCGTTGAATGAGAGCGACGGGATTCGGGTGAATTGTCTGGCTCCGGGCTGGATCGCGGCACCGCAGGTTCGCGAGTATTGGGAGGCGCTCACCGCGGAGGAGCGCGAGGCACGGCATGCTCCGTCGCGATTGCTAGGACTTGATGAGGTCGCCGATGCGGTGTTTCGATTGGCTACCGATGAGTCGCTCTATGGGCGCGTGATGCTTTGGTGGTCGGAAGATCGGCCGCAGTTAATTCCGGTCGGAGATCGAGGGTATGAGGTATGCAGCCCGCTCTTGAATTACGTTCGAGGCACAGATGGGAAGATCCCAATTCTCGATTCAGGCGATCGCAATAAACGCCTGCTTGAGATACGGGCGTGGCGTGAGCAAGAGGGCGATGCGGGAAGGCCATGCGAACTGGTTGACTATTATTTGCGACACGGCATCTGTCCTAAATGCCGGGGAGATGGCGTGATGATGATCGGCTGGAGCGCACCAGTTGATGACGCGGAACGGCGCAAGGCAAGGCAGCTTAATTTAGAGAATCTGCCTCTTTATGACGTCTGCGAAGGCTGTGGGGGAACCGGCAGGTTCGCTACTTCTTGACCGAGGTCCAGGTCAGGTAAGTTTTGTCGCCGACTTCGAATTTACCGTCGAGGTTCTTGCCGTTGA
The DNA here is from genome assembly GCA_963732025.1 of Terriglobia bacterium. Taxonomy (GTDB): domain Bacteria; phylum Acidobacteriota; class Terriglobia; order Bryobacterales; family Bryobacteraceae; genus Palsa-187. The sequence continues at coordinate 1,169,617 of CAVSXU010000008.1, read as the reverse complement.
GCGAGTACGTCAGGCGATATTTCGGGCCTAGCTGCGTGCTGTCGGATTCAAAGACCGCGACATTTGCCGCGGGCGTTTTGACGTTGTAGCGAATCGTGTGGCCTTCAGAATCGAAATAGATCGCGCGAAGCGGCTGGCCGGGAGCGTCAGCGTATACGATCATCAGATCGTCGTGACGCGTGCCGGCTTCAGGGCCAGATGTGTATTCCGCGAAGTTCTTGCGGACGACTACTTGTCGATTGATCTGCGGTTCGAAGGAGAAGTCGCCGGCGCCTTGCCCGGTGCTCGCGCCGCCACCTTTGCGGTCCAGTTGCCGAACAGGAATTCGATCGGTTTCCAATTGCGCTCAACGGAAACCGTATCGATTTGCGCAAACAGGCCGCTCGCGAACAACAGTAATGCCGCAAGCCCCTGCATTTTATTCTTCTGGCGCTTCGCCGTCGTCCTTGCCTTGACGCAGCGCTTGCAGCTTTTCTTCGCGGCGCTTGGCGCGCTCCGCGGCTCGCTTCACCAGCTCCGAACCGACGAGCTCGATCATCGCCTGCTCAGCTCCATCGCCTTTGCGAACGCCGAGGCGCACGATGCGGGTGTAGCCGCCGGGGCGCTGCCCGAAACGCGTGCCCAGCTTATCGAACAGCTTCTGGACAGCGGCGGGCGATTCGATGAACGCAGCAGCCTGACGCCGGGTGTGAAGCGTATCGCGCTTGGCCAGCGTGATCATCTTTTCCACCAGCGGCCTGACTGCCTTGGCTTTCGGAACGGTGGTGATCACGCGCTCATGCTCGATGATGCTGGTCACCAGACCTCTGAACAATGCCTTGCGCGCCGCCACATTGCGCTTGAGTTTATATCCCGAATAGCCGTGTCTCATATATTCCTCGTCACCGTATCCACTTGCGATCCGCGAAACTACTCCGCGGCCGGAATCACTTCCTCGTCGTTCTCATCCTCGTCCTCGTCGATCTCGTCGTCCTCGATGAGATCCGCATCGTCAGCGCCACCCGCGCCCAACATAGCCGGTTGTCCGGCAGGCGATACCAAGCGCCCCTGCGCGTCGAACTTCATGCCGAACGTGAGCCCGAGACCGGAGAGGATCTCCTTGATCTCGTTGAGCGATTTGCGCCCGAAATTCTTGGTGCGCAACATTTCGGCTTCGGTCTTCTGCACCAAATCGCCGATGGTTTGAATGTTCGCGTTCTTCAGGCAGTTGTAGGAGCGAACGCTCAATTCCAGCTCTTCCACCGAACGGTTCAGCACTTCGTTCATCTGGCTGAGCGCGCGCTCGGCTGGCTCTTCCGCCGACTCCGGCAGTTCTTCGAAGTTGATGAAGATCGCCATGTGGTCTTTGAGCAACTTCGCCGCTTGGCCAATCGCGTCGGCCGGCGAGATCGCGCCGTTGGTCCAGACCTCGATCTGAAGCTTGTCGTAATCGGTCATCTGGCCGAGACGGGCCGCTTCCACCGAGAAATTCACTTTGCGAACCGGCGAGTGCACGGAGTCGATCGGAATGTAGCCGACCGGCAGGTCTTCGTCGTTATTGCGATCCGCCGCGACGTAGCCGCGGCCAGACTTCAGCCGCATCTCGATCGCGAGCTTGCCGCTAGGCCCGATGGTCGCGATGTGCATATTGCGATCCAGCACTTCGATATCGGCGTCGGTCTCGATCTGTCCGCTCATCACCTGGCCGGCCGAATCGGCGCGAAGCCGGACGGTGCGGGTTCCTTCGCCCATCATCTTGAACGGAACCTGCTTCAGGTTGAGGATGATGTCGGTGGCGTCTTCGACCACGCCGGGAATTGGGCTGAACTCGTGCGCGACTCCGTCGATTCGGACCGCGGTAATCGCGGCGCCTTCGATCGAACTCAGCAACACGCGCCGCAGACCGGTTCCGATTGTGGATCCGAATCCGCGCTCGAACGGTTGCGCCGTGAACATGCCGTAGCGTTCATTCAGCGTTTCCGTATTGGCGACAAGGCGCTTGGGTTTTTGAAATCCTTTAAACATAATTTTGTCCGCTCCTTCTTGAGAATCGCGCTCTTACTTCGAGTCAGTCTCTTTACTTGCTGTAAAGTTCGACAATCAACTGCTCGTTCAATTGAATCTGCACTAAGTCATCGCGCTTGGGTTGGCCGAGCACGCGGCCGCGCAGAGCCTCGCGATCGACTTCCAGCCAGTTGGGGCTGGGCGAATGCGCCGTGGCGTCGCGCGCATGCAGAATGGTGTCGTTGGTTTTGCTTTTCTCGCGAATTTCAATCACATCGTTCGGCTTCACGACGAACGAAGGAATGTCGACGCGGCGGCCGTTCACGTTGATATGGCCGTGGCGCACCAACTGACGCGCCTGTGCGCGCGAGGTGCCGAATCCCATGCGATAGATCACATTGTCCAGGCGGCGCTCCAACAGGTTGAGCATGTTGTCGCCGGTGATGCCCTTCATCACGCTGGCTTTCTCAAACAGGTTGCGGAACTGGCCTTCGAGGACCTGGTAATAGCGGCGGGCCTTCTGCTTTTCGCGAAGCTGCAAGCCGTAGCCGACGATCTTGGGCTTGCGATCCTTGCCGTGCTGGCCCGGCGGGAAGTTGCGCTTCTCGATGGCGCATTTCTCCGTGTGGCAGCGTTCGCCCTTCAGGAATAATTTCATGCCCTCGCGCCGGCAGTGCCGGCACACGGGACCGATGTATCGTGCCAAATCAAACCTCCCTATTCAGGGGTCAGCGCCCAGGGGCCAAGGGCCAGTGGGTTGTACCCGGTTGGTGCAGTTTACGACGCCACCGCGCCTTCATCCTGCTTTAATTCAAAAAAACTTCCGAACCCTGGGCCCTGACCGCTGGCCCCTGGTCCCTCTCAAACTCTGCGTTTCTTCGGCGGCCGGCAGCCGTTATGTGGGATCGGAGTCCGGTCCTTGATCGACCGAACTTCGAGACCCGCCGTCGCCAACGCTCTTACCGCCGATTCACGGCCCGCACCGGGACCGCTCACCCTAACTTCCACCGAACGCAAGCCCGATTCCTTCGCTTTATTCGCCGCCGTCAGCGACGCCTGCTGCGCTGCGAATGGAGTGCCTTTGCGCGACCCGCGAAAGCCCAGCGAACCCGAGCTTGACCACGAAATGACGTGTCCCACCGGATCCGTGATGGTGATGATCGTGTTGTTGAACGACGCCTGCACGTGGACCAGCCCCGTGGGCACAACACGCTTTTCCTTTTTCTTGAAGCTCTTCTTCTTGCCGGCCTTTGCGGGTGCTTTCGCCATGTTGTTTCGTTATCCTCGATCTTCTTACGTCTTGCCCGTGGCTTTCTTCTTGTTCGCGACCGTACCGCGCCGCGGACCCTTGCGGGTGCGCGCGTTGGTGTGCGTCCGCTGTCCGCGAACCGGCAGACCGCGGCGATGACGCAGGCCGCGATACGCGCCCATTTCGATCAGGCGCTTGATGTTCATCGAAATCTCTTTGCGCAGATCGCCTTCGACTTCGCCTTCTTCTTCCAAAATCGTACGGACCTTGTTCACTTCGTCTTCCGTCAGATCCGCGACCTTCTTGTTGGGGTCGATTCCGGCGCGGTGGCACAGCGATTTCGCGCGCGTCCGCCCGATGCCGTAAATGTAGGTCAGCCCGATCTCGGCCCGCTTCTTCGCGGGTAAATCCACGCCTGCTAATCGCGCCATAGTTCCTCGTTATCCTTGCCTTTGCTTGTGCTTCGGATTCGAGCAGATCACGCGGACTACGCCTTCGCGATGAACCACCTTGCACTTGTCGCAGATTTTCTTGACCGATGCTCTAACTTTCATATTCCCTCACTTCAACAACTCTGCTCATTTGCGCAAGCCTCGACCCCTGGCCCGTGCTTTCAAGGTCTCGTCAACACCCAAGGACCATCCGCCGTGATCGCCACCGTGTGCTCGAAATGCGCCGAGTTCCGGCCATCCTCGGTCACCGCCGTCCACTTGTCCGGACGAACCCGGCTCCCGGCCCTGCCCGCGTTTACCATCGGCTCGATCGCCAGGACCATGCCTTCCTTCAATCGCGGATTCTCGTTCTTCCGGTCGATGTAATTCGGAATCTGCGGCTCTTCGTGCATATGCGTCCCGATCCCGTGCCCTACAAATTCCCTAACGACCGTAAATCCGTTGGCGGTCACGTGGCGCTCCACCGTCCCGCAAATATCGAACAGCCGGTTCCCCGGCCGCGCCTTCTCGATCGCCAACTCCAGCGATTCCCGGGTCACCTGCAACAACCGCTGCGATTCTTCCGAAATCTCGCCGACAGCGACCGTCACTGCCGAATCGCCGTAATACCCGTTCAACTGCACGCCCGTGTCGATCGAAACGATGTCGCCGCTCTTGAGCGCCCGCTTCTGCGACGGCATGCCGTGCACGATCTCATCATTCACCGAGGTGCATAATACGAACGGGAATTTAGTCTCCGCCGACGGCGTCGAATAACCCTTAAACGCCGGCCTGGCTCCCGCTTCCTGCATCATCTTCTCGGCCGTTACTTCCAATTCGTACGTTGTGACGCCGGCCCGAACCATCGACTTCAACTTGTCCAGGATCTGCCATACCAGCAATCCCGCCGCCCGCATCTTCTCGAGCTCCGACATGTTCTTGCGGACGATCATCGCGTCACTTTACTGGTCAATCCCCTGCGGGCATTGCTCACTCGCCGCTGCCACAAGCAGCCCCGAATTCCTTTTCCAGCCGATCCTCAATCTCCGCCGCGATCTCCAGCGGCATTCGGGTTCCGCTCTCGATTCCGAAGCAGCGGTAGGCCGCGCCTTCCAGAAATTCGAGCACCGGCGCGGTTTTGACGTCGTACGCCCGCAACCGTTCCTGAACCGTCTCCGGACGGTCGTCCGCCCGTACCACCAACCGCATTCCATCCTTCGAACAAACCTGCTCGTCAGAAGTCGTATCCGGCGGCAGATTATAAACCGTGCCGCATGCCGCGCATTGCTTGCGGCCGGAGAGGCGGGCGATAACTATATTGTAATCCACTTTCAAATGGATCACCACCGTGTCGACCTTCTTCGCCCGTAGCACCCCGTCGAGCAGCGCCGCCTGCGGAACCGTCCGCGGATACCCGTCCAGAATGAATCCCCTGACCGCGTCCGGACATTCGACGCGATCCTCCACCATCTTGTTCACGACATCGTCCGGAACCAAACCGCCGGATTTCATGATGCCGTCAGCGATCCGGCCCAACTCGTCCCCCAGTGCGACACGTTCCCGCAGCATGTCGCCAGTCGAAATGTGCGCCAGAAAGAGCTTGTCTTTCAGAATTGCCGCCTGTGTCCCTTTTCCCGAACCCGGAGGGCCGAACAGAATCAGGCAGAGGCGTTGACTCATTTCTTGAAATTGCCCCAGGAAGCGATCGCGCCTCAAACTCCGCTGCGGCGTCCGCGAATGCGGCCGGCGCGCGGCGTAAATCCTTCGTAATGGCGCATGATGAGCTGCGCCTCAATCTGGTTCACCGTATCCATCGCGACACCGACCACAATCAGCAGCGACGTTCCGCCGAAATAGAACGTAACCCCCAGGCCGTCCAACAGGAAGCGCGGGAAGTGCGCATCGATGAAATTGCCGACCAGCGGCAGATGCTGGAGCTTGATCCCGGAAATCATGATCATCGGAATCAGCGAAAGAATCGACAGATACAGACCGCCGACCACCGTGATCTTGGTCAGGATCTTGTTCATGTAGTCGGCAGTATTCTTGCCCGGCCGGATGCCCGGAATGAATCCGCCGTACTTGCGCATGTTGTCGGCTGCTTCATTGGGATTGAAAATGATCGACACGTAGAAGAAGCAGAAGAAGATGATCAGCGCGACATAGAGCAGGTAATACAGCGGCTGCGATCCGCCAATCGCACCCAGCATTCCCGAGAGCACCGGGCTGTTCTTGACGAAATCAACCGCCATCAGTGTCTGCGGGAACGTCAGCAACGAGCTCGCGAAAATCACCGGAATCACGCCGCCCGCGTTGACCTTCAACGGCAAGTGAGTCGACTGTCCGCCCATCATTCTGCGTCCGATCACGCGTTTGGCGTATTGCACCGGAATGCGGCGCTCGCCGCGCTCCACCAATACGATGAACCCGACCACGGCGACCATGATGATCAGAATGATCAGCACCTGCAGGAAATTCCAATCGCCCGTTTGAACCTTGGTGACGATGTCGCGAATCGCGTTCGGCAGCCCGACGACAATGCCCGTGAAGATCAGCAGGCTCATTCCGTTGCCGATGCCGCGTTCGGTGATCTGCTCGCCCAGCCACATGATGAACGCCGTGCCGGTAGTCAGGCTCAACATCGTCATCAGCGTGAAGCCGATTCCGGGATGCAGCACCAAGCCGGCTTGCGATTGCAGCACGGTCGCGATGCCGAATGATTGCACCAGCGCCAGGATCACGGTCAGGTAGCGAGTCCACTGGGTGATCTTGCGCCGCCCGAGTTCGCCTTCTTTTTGGAGCTTTTCGAGCGTCGGCCAGACCACGGTCAGCAACTGGAGAATAATCGACGCCGTGATGTACGGCATGATTCCCAGGGCGAAAATGGTCAGCTTCTTCAGCATTCCGCCGCTGAACAGATCCATGAAACCGAACACTGTGCCCGCGTTGCGCTCGAACAATTCCGTCAGGCGCGCGCCGTCGACACCGGGAGTGGGGATATGACCGCCCAGGCGGTAAATCGCCAGCAATCCGAGCGCGAACAGCAGCCGCTTGCGCAGATCGGGAACACGAAATACGTTGGCTACGGCCTCAAAAAACTTCATACGTATGAATCTCCGGCGTTACTCTCTACTTAGCTTATCTCCGCCAGCTCCGATTTTATTTCTCTGCCCCGATCACTTCAGCCTTGCCGCCGGCCGCCTGAATCTTTTCCAGCGCCGATTTCGAAAACACGTGCGCTTTCACCGTGATGGCGCGCGTCACCTCGCCAGAGCCCAGAATCTTCAGCCGTGATTCAGCTTGCTGATCGCGCCGGACTTCGAGCAGCGTGCCCAGGATCGAACGTATTCCCGTCCAATCCTTCGAGCGTGCCCAGGTTCACGATTGCATATTCCTTGCGGAAAATGTTGGTGAATCCGCGCTTCGGCAGGCGGCGATGCAGCGGCATCTGGCCGCCTTCAAACCCGCGCATGCGCGAATAGCCGGACATCGACTTGGCGCCCTTGGCTCCGCGGCCCGAATACTTACCGCGGCCCGAGCCCATACCCTGCCCGATGCGCTGGTTCTTGTGCTTTTGTCCCTTGGGCGGTTTCAGTTGACTGAGATTCATGTCGATTCCCTTATTCGGCGATTCCCTATTCCACTATCGCCAGCAGATGCGGGATCTTCTTCACCATGCCGCGAAACGCCGGCGTATCCGGCCGCTCCACGATGCGGTTCATTTTCTTCAGACCCAGCGCCCGCACGATGACCTTGTGCTTCTCCGGCGTGCAGATCGACGCTGCGAATCAATTTGATCTTGATCGTTCCGGGCATGACTAGCCTACCTTCTCCAGCGCGAGTCCGCGCATTTCCGCGACCTCGGCTTTGTCGCGCAACTGCTCCAGCGCGTCGATGGTCGCCTTCACCACGTTGTGCGGATTGTGCGAGCCCAGCGATTTGGTCAGCACGTTCGGAATCCCGACCGCGGTGATCACCGCGCGCACCGGTCCGCCGGCGATCACGCCGGTTCCTTCCGGCGCCGGCTTCAACAACACTCTTCCGCTGCCGAACGTGCCGACCACCATGTGCTGGATGGTCGTCGGCAAGCACGTGGACCTTGCGAAGATTCTTCTTCGCCGCTTCGATACCCTTCTTGATCGCCGCCGGAACTTCCTTGGCCTTGCCGGTGCCGAAACCGACGATCTTCGCGCCCGGATCGCCCACCACGACCAGAGCGGAAAAGCTCAGGTTCTTGCCGCCCTTGACCACTTTCGTGACGCGGTTGATCGAGACCACCTGCTCTTTCAGGTTCAGGTTGCCCGCATCGATGCGTTTTTTCGCGGTTGTCGCCATATTTTCTCTACGATCCTTACTGAAGTGCCAAGTCCCGGCTTCGCGGGCCGCTTCGGCCAGCGCCTTTACGCGGCCGTGATACAGATATCCGCCGCGATCGAACACCACGGCCTTGATGCCTTTGTCCTTGGCCCGCTCGGCGATCAGCTTGCCGACGCTCTTCGCGCCAGCCACGTTGCCGCCGTTCGCATTGCGAGTCTTTTCTTCTCCGCCGACGACGCCGCCACCACCGTGTGGCCCTTGGCATCGTCGATCACCTGCGCATAAATATGCTTCACGCTGCGGAACACCGCCAGGCGCGGACGCTCCGGCGTGCCCGTCACGCGGCTGCGGATGCGCTTGTGGATGCGCAGCCGGATGATCGTTCTTGGAATCGCGTGGCATTTCTGTTCCCTTTCCTTACTTGCCTCCCGAGCGCCGGTCTTGCCGACCTTCTTGCGCAGCGCTTCGCCCGTATAGCGGACGCCCTTGTTCTTGTACGGATCGGGCGGACGCAGCGCGCGCATGTTCGCGGCCACCTGCCCCAGCATCTGCCGGTCGGCGCCGGTCAGCACCAGATGGGTCTGCTTGTCGATCTTCATGTCGACGCCCGTCCGGCAGATAAAACTCGATCGGATGCGAATAGCCCAGCGTAAACGTCGCGATGCGGCCCTTCACGTCGCAGCGATACCCGATGCCGACAATATCCAGCTCGCGCGTGAATCCGGTCGAGACGCCCTGCACCGCGTTGGCGGTCAGCGCGCGCGTCAACCCGTGCAGCGCGGCTTTGTCGTCGCTGTCGCGCTGCAGTTCGAGCGTGCCGTCCTTCTGGACCAGCGTGATCCCCGCCGGAACCGGAACGGTCTGCTTGCCCTTCGGCCCTTCGACATCAACATGCCCTCGCCGACCGTGATCTTCACGCCCTTCGGCAGCGGAATCAGTTTTTTTCCTACTCTTGACATATTCTTTCCCTTAATACTACGCATTCACCTACCGTCAACCGCTCGCGCAACCAAAGCGTCGAGCCCCTACCAAACGTGACACAGGACTTCGCCGCCGACGCCTTCCTTGCGCGCGGCTCGAGCCCGTCATCACGCCGCGCGGCGTCGTCAGAATATTGATTCCCAGTCCGCCCAGCACGCGCGGCACTTTCTTCGAACCGACATACACGCGGCAGCCCGGACGCGACACGCGCTCAATCCGCGAGATCACCGGCACATTGCCGGGCGTGTACTTGAGATAGATGCGGATGGACTTCTTGGTGCCGTCCTCGGTCAGCTTGTAGTTGGCGATGTAGCCTTCGTCCTTCAAGATCTTCGCGATGTCGGTCTTCAGCCGCGATGCCGGCACGTCCACCTTGGGGTGGCGCGCCTGCAAGCGCATTGCGGATGCGCGTCAGCATGTCGGCGATCGGATCGGTTGTCGTCATTCGTCTAGTACTCCTGCCCTGCCTACCAGCTCGCCTTGATCACGCCGGGGACTTCACCCGCCAGCGCCAGTTTCCGGAAACAGATCCGGCACAGCTTGAACTTGCGCAGAAATCCGCGCGGACGTCCGCAGCGGAAGCAGCGGTTGCGATGCCGGCATGCGAACTTCGGCTTCTTGGCCGGCCGCTTTGACGCCGCCGTCGCCGCCGCGATTTTTTCGTCTCTTGCAATCTTCGCTGTCGTCGCCATGTTTCGCTCTCCTTACTGAGCCCGGAACGGCATGCCGAGATGTTTCAACAGCGCCAGCCCCTCGGCATCGGTCTTGGCGGTGGTGGTGATGCAAATATTCATTCCCTTGATTTTGTCGACCTTGTTGTAGTCGATCTCCGGGAAAATCAATTGGTCCTTCATGCCCAGCGTGTAGTTGCCGCGGCCGTCGAACGACTTGCTCGACACGCCGCGGAAATCGCGGACGCGCGGCAGCGCCACGTTCACCAGCCGGTCCAGAAACTCGTACATGCGGTCGCCGCGCAGCGTCACCGCGCAGCCGATCGCCATGCCTTCGCGCAGCTTGAACGCCGCGATCGATTTGCGCGCCTTGGTGATCACCGGCTTCTGGCCCGGCGATCTGCGTCAGCTCGTTCACCGCGCCGTCCATCAGCTTGGCGTTCTGCGTCGCCTCGCCCATGCCGATGTTGAGCGAGATCTTTTCGATCTTCGGCACGGCCATCAGGTTCTTGTAGCCGAACTCCTTGGTCAGCGCCGGAACCACTGTTCTTTAGATACGTTTCTTTCAACCTGGCAGCCATAACTTACGCCTTCTTGTCCAGAATCTCGCCGCCCTTTTTGGCGATGCGCACGCGCCGCGTGACCGCGCCCGTGCCTTCCATCCGATAGCCGACGCGCGTCGCCACGCCGCCCGAGGTCACGATCATCACGTTCGAAATCGCGATCGAGCTCTCGCGCTCCGCGATTCCGCCCTTGATCTGCTTCTGACGGATTCGGACGCGTGTGCCGCTTCACCATGCTCACGCCTTCGACCAGCACCTTGCCCGTTCACGCGGTCCACGTCCAGCACGCGGCCGGTCTTGCCCTTGTCGCGGCCCGGCGATCACCTTCACGGTGTCGTCCTTCTTGATCCTGATCTTGAGCTTGACTTGGGCGCGTTCTGATCGCGCCGCCTGAATTTTGAACGCCATGGCTTAGATCACCTCCGGCGCGAGCGAAACGATCTTCATGAACTTCTTGTCGCGCAGCTCGCGCGCCACCGGCCCGAACACGCGCGTCCCGATCGGCTCGCCGATTTCGTTGATCAACACCGCCGCATTCGAGTCGAAGCGGATGTAGGTGCCGTCCTTGCGCCGCGTCTCCTTGCGCATCCGCACGATCACGCAGCGGACCACTTTGCCCTTCTTGATCGCCGAATCGGGCGCGGCTTCCTTCACGCTGGCCGTGATGATGTCGCCCAGCCCGGCGCGCAATCCCAGATCGCCGCCGCGCGGCAGAATACAGTGCAGCCTGCGCGCGCCGCTGTTGTCGGCGACCTCGAGAATTGTCCGCATCCCGATCATAATTCTGTCTCCTTACCTGCCCTGACCTCGACCGCTTACTTGCTCTTGCCCTTTTTCTTCGAAACCCGCTTTTCCGGCCCCGTCTGGATCCCGATCGAGCTCAGATCCGTGGTCACCTGCACCGCTTTGCGGATCACTTCGCCCAGCGGCCAGCGCTTCAGCTTGCTCATCGGGCGGCATTCGATGATGCGCACCACGTCGCCGACCTTGGCCTCGCCCTTCTCGTCGTGCGCGTAAAATTTCTTGCGCTTGGTGACGATCCGCTTGTACACCGGATGCGGCACGCGGCGCGTCACCTCGACCACGATGGTCTTGGCCATCTTGGTCGACACCACCGAGCCGACCTTTTCGTTCTTGATGCTCGCCTTTGTGGCGTCTCGTCGTCTCAGGCATCGTCTATCCTTTACTCGCCTTCTTCGCAGGCTTTCTTCGCCGCCGGTTTCTTGCGCAGCCTTCGGTTTCGCGGCTGCTTTCGGCTTCGCCGCTGCTTTCGGACTTCGGCGCGCCTTCGGCGTTCGCCGCCGCTCTTCGCGGCTTGGCTTCCTTCGTCTTCGGCTTTGCGCTTCGCTGCCTTGGCGCGGCCTTCACCGGCCGGCCGCTGATCCGGATTCAGCTCGCGCTCGCGCAGCACCGTCAACATCCGCGCCCGCTCTTTGCGCAGCGTCCGCAACTTCTTCAACCCGTCCATCTGCCCCATCGACATCTGGAACCGCAGCCGGAACATCTGCTCCGCCGTTCGCGCAACTGCTTGTCGAATCTCGGCCGTATCCAGCGCCCGTGCTTTTTCCGCGTTCTCTTTCATGTGCTCTACTCCACGTGCTCCCGCGTGACGAGCTTGGTCGGCATGCGGAAGCTTCGCCGCCGCCAGCCGCATCGCCTGCTGCGCGATCGTCGCGTCGCCACGCCTTCCATCTCGAACAGAATCTTGCCCGGGCCGGATCACGCACACCCACTGGTCCGGCGCGCCCTTGCCTTTTCCCATACGGGTTTCAGCCGGCTTCTTGGTGATCGGCTTGTCCGGGAACAACCGGATCCAGACCTTGCCGCCGCGCTTGATCGAACGCGTCATCGCCACGCGAGCCGCTTCAATCTGGCGGTCCGTGATCCAGCCGCATTCCAGCGCCTTCAATCCGAAATCGCCGAACGCCAGCGACGAGCCGCGCCACGCCTTCCGGTCATGCGGCCGCGCTGCTGCTTGCGATACTTCACCTTCTTCGGCATCAACATGAGATTACTCCGTTTTGCCTCCGTCATCCGGCGTCGTCTGCGGCTTCGTGCTCGGCGCTTCGGCTTCCTGCTTTCCAGCTCGGCTGCGTCGGCGGCGGCCATCGGCGGCAGAATCGGAGCCGATGTGCGCGACGGCATTTCGCCCGGCGTCAGCCTGCACCGACTCCGCCTGCTCGGCGCGTCGGCGCGAATGCCGGACGCGGCGCACGATCCCGGTCCGCGATCTCCGCGATCGCCGCGTCCGCGGTCGCGTCGCGCGGCGGCATCGCGGCGCGGCTCCGGCTCGTTGCGCAATCCGCGGCGCTGGCCGCCCGGCAGAATCTCGCCCTTGTAAACCCAGCACTTGATCCCGATCACGCCGTAAGTCGTGTACGCCTGGCTGAATCCGTAATCGATATCGGCGCGCAGCGTGTGCAGCGGAAGCTGCCCTTGCAGATACCATTCCGTGCGCGCGATTTCCGCGCCGTTCAAGCGGCCCGACACGCGAACCTTGATTCCCTTGCAGCCGAAGCGCAGCGCCGAATCGACCGCTTTGCGCATCGCTCTGCCGAAACGCCACGCGCTTTTCGAGCTGCAGCGCGATCGATTCCGACACCAGTTGCGCGTCCAGCTCCGGCTTGTGCACTTCCTGAATATCGATGAAAACTTCGCGCTTGGTCTTCTTCGCCAGATCGCTCTTCAGCTTTTCGATCTCCGCGCCCTTGCGTCCGATGATGATCCCGGGCCGCGAAGTGTGAATGGTGATGCGCAGCTTGTTGCCGGGCCGGTCGACTTCAATCGAGCTGACGCCGGCGGCCTTCAGCCGGTCGCGCAGCGAATCCTTCAGCTCCAGATCTTCGCGCAGCAGCTTGGCGTAATCCTGCTTGGCGAACCACCGCGACCGCCAGGTCTTGGTGACGCCCAGCCGGAATCCGTACGGATGTACTTTCTGACCCATTTAGTTCCTTCACCTTCGTCTTGCCGTCGCCGACCTTCACCATGATGTGCGCCATCCTGCGCTGATAGCGATACGCGCGCCCCATCGGCGCCGGCCGCACGCGCTTCATGCGCGGCCCTTCGTTCACGTAGCCTCGGTCACCATCAGCTTGTCCACGTCGACGTCGTTGGAGCGGTTCTCGGCGTTGGCGATCGCCGACCGCAGCACCTTTTCGATCGACGGCGCGATGCGCTTGTTGATCGTGCGCAGAATGTTGATCGCGTCGCCGGCCTTCTGGCCGCGGATCAGGTCGATCACCAGCCGCGCTTTCTGCGGCGACGTTCGAATGATATCGGGCTTCCGCTCTGGCTTCCATATTGATCTCCTTAGGCCGGCTTCGCCGTCTTCTCCGGCCGCCGCCTTCGCCGCGTGTCCCTTGAACACCCGCGTCGGCGAAAATTCGCCCAGCTTGTGCCCCACCATGTTCTCGGTGACGTACACCGGGATGAACTTCTTGCCGTTGTGCACGGCCAGCGTGTGGCCGATGAACTCCGGCAGAATGGTCGAGCGGCGCGACCACGTCCGCACCACTTTCTTCTCGTTCTTGTCGTTCATGGCCGCCACCTTTTTCATCAGGTGGTCGTCCACGAACGGCCCTTTTGCTAATGAACGTCCCATGTCTCGTCCTATCTCTTCTTCGGCTTTCCGCGTCACGATCCACTTATTCGTGCGCTTGTTGTTGCGGGTCTTGAAGCCGCGCGTCGGCTGGCCCCACGGCGTCACCGGATGCCGTCCGCCCGAGGTCTTGCCTTCGCCGCCGCCGTGCGGGTGATCCACCGGATTCATCGAAACGCCGCGATTGTGCGGCATCTTGCCCATCCAGCGCTTGCGTCCGGCTTTGCCCAGGCTCACGTTTTCGTGCTCGACGTTGCCCACCTGGCCGATGGTCGCCGCGCACTCCACCAGCACCTTGCGAATTTCGCCCGAAGGCAGCTTCAGCAGCGCGTAATCGCCTTCTTTCGAAACCAACTGCGCCTGCGCGCCGGCCGAGCGCGCCATCTGCCCGCCCTTGCCCGGCTTCAGTTCGATGTTGTGAACCACCGTGCCGGCCGGAATATTCTTGAGCGGCAGCGAATTGCCGACCAGAATATCGGCCTCCGGACCCGGACATCACCGTGCGCCCGACTTCGAGGCCCGGCCGGCGCCAGAATGTAGCGCTTCTCGCCGTCGACATAATGCAGCAGCGCGATGCGCGCGCTGCGATTCGGATCGTATTCGATCGCCGCGACCTTCGCCGCGAATGCCCGCTCTTGTCGCGCTTGAAATCGATCTCGCGATAGGACTTCTTGTGCCCGCCGCCGACGAAACCGCGAGGAAACGCGGCCCGTGCTGATCGCCCGCCGGTGCGCTTGCTTGCCCTTGACCAGGCTCTTTTCGGGCGTCTGCTTGGTGATGTCCTCGCGCGAGACCACCGTCTGGAAACGGCGCGTCGGCGTTGTCGGTCTGTAACTTTTGACCGGCCATGGCTTAGATCTCCGCGTACTCCGGCATCTTTTCGCCGGCCTTCAGCCGCACGTACGCCTTCTTCCAGTCCGAGCGATACCCGGCGAAACGCCCGCGCCGCCGCAACTTGCCCGCGGTGGTCGAGGTCCGCACTTCCGTCCACCTTCACCTTGAACACGGTCTGCGACCGCCTTCCGGATCTGGGTCTTGTTGGCGTCCGCGGCGACTTCGAAACACAGCGTGCGCTCGGCGTCCTTCTTGGTGACGCCCTTTTCGGTCACGATGGGCCGCTTGATGACGTCGTAAACGATTGCATTATGCCAGCGCCTCCGAAAGTTTCTTGGCCGCCGCCTCGGTCAAGCAGCACCTGCTGATGCCCCAGCAGATCGTAGACATTCACTTCGCGGCTGGATACCAGCTTCACGCCTTCCAGATTGCGGCTGGAAAGCTGCCAGATTGCGATTCTCGGCGTTGTCCACCAGCAGAACCGTCCGCGTCGCTTCGAGCGCATCGAGCGTCTGGCGCATCAGCTTGGTCTTGGCCTCGCGCGATCGAAAACTCGCTGACCACGCGCAGTTCGCCGTCGCGCAGCTTCGCCGAAAGCGCGCTGCGCAGCGCGCCCAACTGCATCTTCCGGGGCAGATTGATAAGCAGTAATCTGCGCGGTTGCGGACCGTGCATCGTGCCGCCGTGACGCCACAGCGGACTGCGGATCGAACCCATACGCGCCCGCCCGGTGCCCTTCTGCTTCCACAGTTTCTTGCCCGAGCCGGCCACTTCATGGCGCGTCTTGGTCGTCGCCGTTCCGCGCCGCGTCCCGGCCAGATGATGCCGGACGGCTTCGTACAGCAGCGCTTCGTTCACCGGCGCGCCGAACACCGCGTCGGCCAGATCCAGCGTGCCGACTTTCTTATTGTTGAGATCGATGATGTCTACGCTCGGCATGGCTACTCTCTTCGACCTCCGCACCATGACGTATCCGCCGTTGGGTCCGGGAACCGCGCCCTTCACCAGCAGCACGTTGTCCTCGGTGTCCACTTCGACGATTTCCAGGTTCCGCACCGTCACGCGATCCGTGCCCATCTGGCCGCCCATGCGCATGCCCGGGAAACACGCGCGACGGAAAGCTGGACGCGCCGATCGATCCCGGAGCGCGGTGGAACATCGAACCGTGCGTGGCGTCGCCGCCGCGGAAATGATGGCGCTTGACCACGCCCGCGAAGCCGCGGCCCTTGCTGATGCCGATCACGTCCACTTTTTCGTTGGGCTTGAACTCGTCCACCAGCACGCGGTCGCCCGCCTTCAGATCGCCGTTCGGTGCCGTCTTCCAGCCGAAACTCGCGCTGGAACTTCACGCCCTCGGCGCCCGACTTCTTCAGATGCCCCGCCGCCGGCTTGATGACGCGCGATCTTCTTGACGTATTCCATCAAGCCGAGCTGCACGGCGTCGTAGCCGTCGGTGGCCGGCGTCTTGCGCTGCACCACGACGCACGGACCGGCCTTGAGCACCGTCACCGGCACCACCTGCCCGTCCGCGCGGAACACCTGCGTCATCCCGATTTTTTTGCCTAAAATTCCTGGGCTCATAAACTCTCCAGGAGTCCGGACTCAGTCGCCAGTCAGAGCTTCGCATCTGACTCCCGACTTCTGAGCTCTGCTACTTGCCCTTCCCAAACGCCTTGATCTCCACGTCCACGCCCGCCGGCAGATCCAGCTTCATCAACGCATCCACCGTGTCCTGCGTCGGCTCGAGAATATCCAGCAGCCGCTTGTGCGTCCGGATCTCAAACTGCTCCCGGCTCTTCTTGTCCACGTGCGGCGAACGCAGCACCGTGTACAGATTCCTCACCGTCGGCAGCGGAATCGGACCGGCCACCGTCGCGCCGGTCCGCTTGGCCGTATCGACGATCTCCGTCGTCGACTGGTCCAGGATCCGGTGATCGTACGCCTTCAGGCGAATGCGAATGCGTTCTCGTAAGCTGCTCATTTATTACTGCCCGCTTATCTCCAAAATCTCGCGTCACCGTTCCCGCGCCCACCGTGCGGCCGCCCTCGCGAATCGCGAAGCGCAGCCCTTTATCCATGGCGACCGGCGTGATCAGCTCCACTTCCAGGCTGCACGTTGTCGCCCGGCATCACCATTTCCATGCCTTCCGGCAACTGCGCCACGCCCGTCACGTCCGTCGTCCGGAAGTAGAACTGCGGACGATAGCCCTTGAAGAACGGCGTGTGCCGCCCGCCTTCGTCCTTGCTCAGCACGTACACTTCGCCCTTGAACTTCTTGTGCGGCTTGATCGACCCCGGCTTCGCGATCACCTGCCCGCGCTCCACGTCGTCCTTTTCAATACCGCGCAGCAGCAGGCCCACGTTGTCGCCCGCGCGCGCCTTCGTCCAGCAGCTTCTTGAACATTTCGACGCCGGTCACCACCGTCTTGCGCGTATCGCGGAATCCGACGATCTCCATTTCCTCGCCGACCTTGCAGATGCCCTGTCTCGATACGGCCCGTCACCACCGTGCCGCGGCCTTGAATCGAGAAAATATCTTCGATCGGCATCAGGAACGGCTTGTCGATCACGCGCTCCGGCATCGGGATGTACTTGTCGACCGCTTCCATCAGCTCGTCGACCGTCTTTTCCCACTTCTCTTCGCCGTTCAACGCGCCCAGCGCGCTGACCTTGACCACCGGCAGATCGTTGCCCGGGAATCCGTAGCTGGTCAGCAGCTCGCGCACTTCGAGCTCGACCAGTTCGAGCAGCTCCGGATCGTCCACCATGTCGACCTTGTTCAGCGCGACCACGATGTACGGCACGCCCACCTGGCGGGCCAGCAGAATATGCTCGCGCGTCTGCGGCATGGGACCGTCGGTCGCCGCGACCACGAGGATCGCGCCGTCCATCTGCGCCGCGCCGGTGATCATGTTCTTGATGTAGTCGGCGTGACCGGGGCAATCCACGTGGGCGTAGTGGCGATTCGCCGTCTCATACTCCACGTGCGCCACCGCGATCGTGATGCCGCGGGCTTTTTCTTCCGGCGCGTTGTCGATCGAATCGAAGCTCCGGAACTTGTTCTTCGGATTGTGCTTGGACAGCGTCTTGGTGATCGCCGCCGTCAGCGTCGTCTTGCCGTGATCGATGTGCCCGATCGTCCCCACGTTCACGTGCGGCTTGCTGCGATCAAATTTTTCCTTCGCCATGTGTCTTCTGATCTCCTGATAAGTCGCTACGCTAAGCCGCAGCATTGCCCTGCGCCCTGCTGGTGATCTCTTCCGCGATGCTCTTCGGAACTTCCTCGTACTGGCCGAAATGCATGGTGAACGCGCCGCGGCCCTGCGTGCGCGATCGCAGCTCGGTCGCGTAGCCGAACATCTCCGACAGCGGCACCATCGCCTTGATGATGTGCGTCGAACCCAGAATCTCGGTGCCTTCCAGGCGCCCGCGCCGCGAAATCAGGTCGCCGTTCACCGGACCCATGTACTCGTCCGGCACCACCACTTCGACCCGCATCACCGGCTCGAGCAACACCGGCTTGGCCTTGCGCGCCGCTTCCTTGAAGCAGATCGAAGCTGCAGATCTTGAACGCCATTTCCGACGAATCGACGTCGTGATAATCGCCGTCGAACACCGCCACCTTCACGTCCGACATCGGATAGCCGGCCAGAATCCCGTGCTCCAGCGCCTCGACCACGCCCTTCTCGATCGCCGGAATGAATTCCTTCGGAATGTTGCCGCCGCGTGACTTCGTTGACGAATTCGAACTCGCCGCCCGGGCAACGGCTCGACGCGCAGCTTCACGCGAGCGTACTGGCCGCTGCCGCCGGTCTGCTTCTTGTGCGTGTAATCGGACTCGGCGGTCTTGCGAATCGTCTCGCGATACGCCACCTGCGGCTTGCCGACGTTCGCGCCCACGCCGAACTCGCGCTGCATGCGGTCGACGATGATTTCGAGATGCAACTCGCCCATGCCGGCCAAAATCGTCTGGCCGGTGTCGGGATCGGTCGAAACCTTGAGCGTCGGATCTTCCTGCACCAGCTTGGCGATCGCCATGCCCAGCTTTTCCTGATCGGCCTTGGTCTTCGGCTCGATCGCGAGCTGAATCACCGGCGCCGGGAAATCGATCGATTCCAGAATCACCGGAGTCTTTTCATCGCAGATCGTGTCGCCGGTCGAAACCGATCTTCAGCCCCACCGCCGCGCAGATATCGCCCGCCAGAACTTCCGTGATCTCTTCGCGCTTGTTGGCGTGCATCTTGACCAGGCGGCCGATGCGCTCCTTGCGGCCCTTGGCGACGTTGTAAACCGATTCGCCCGCCGACCAGCCTGCCCGAATACACCCGAATAAACGCCAGCTGACCGACAAACGGGTCGGTCATGATCTTGAACACCAGCGCCGAAAACGGCTCGGTGTCGTCTGGCATTGCGGACCACGATCTTTTCTTTGTCGTCGACGTCGATGCCCTGAATCGGCGGAACATCGAGCGGCGAAGGCAGATAGTCCACCACCGCGTCCAGCAGATTCTGCACGCCCTTGTTCTTGAACGCCGTCCCGCACACCACCGGGAAAATCTTCTGCGCGATGGTCGCCTTGCGGATGCCCGCGCGCAACTCGTCTTCGGTGATCGGCTGACGCCTTCGACGAACTTCGTGAACAGGTGATCGTCGGACTCCGAAACCGCCTCGACCAGCTTGTCGTGATATTCCTTGGCCTGATCCAGCAGATCCTCCGGAATCTCGACCTCGTCGAACTCCGCGCCCAGCGTCTCGTCCAGCCACACGCGCGCTTTCATCGTCACCAGATCGACGATGCCCTTGAACTTGATCCTCGGCGCCGATCGGGAAGCTGAATCGCCACCGGCCGGCACTTCAGCCGGTCGACAATCGTGTCGACGGAACGGAAGAAATCCGCGCCCACGCGATCCATCTTGTTGATGAAGCAAATGCGCGGAACGCGGTATTTGTCGCCCTGCCGCCACACCGTTTCCGACTGCGGCTGCACGCCCGCCACGGCATCGAATACCGCCACCGCGCCGTCCAGCACGCGCAAGCTGCGCTCGACTTCCGCCGTGAAATCCACGTGACCCGGCGTGTCGATGATGTTGATGGTGCAATCCTGCCACTCGCAGGTGGTCGCGGCCGAGGTGATGGTGATGCCGCGCTCCTGCTCCTGCTCCATCCAGTCCATGACGGCCGTGCCTTCATGCACTTCGCCGATCTTGTAGGTTCGGCCGGTGTAATAGAGAATGCGCTCCGTCGTCGTCGTCTTACCGGCATCAATGTGAGCCATGATGCCGATGTTGCGCATTTTCTCGAGTGGTACAGTGCGAGCCATAAACTTATAAATTACTTACCAGCGGTAGTGCGCGAAAGCCTTATTGGCCTCCGCCATGCGATGTACGTCGTCCTTTTTCTTAATCGCTCCGCCGCGCAGGTTGGCCGCGTCGTTCAATTCATTCGCCAGCTTCTCCGGCATGCCCTTTTCCGGCCGCGTCCGGGCGTTGATCAGAATCCAGCGGATCGCCAGGACTGGTGCGCCGGTTGTTCGGAACTTCCACCGGCACCTGATAGTTGGCGCCGCCCACGCGCCGCGTCTTCACTTCGAGCAGCGGCTTGCAGTTCTCGACGGCCTTCTTGAACAGCTTCAAGCGGATCGTCGCTGCGACCGCTCCTTGATCTTGTCCATCGCGCCGTAGAAAATCTTCTGCGAGACGGCCTTCTTGCCGTCCCACATCATCGAATTCACGAACTTCTCGGCCAGCGTCGAGTTGTACACCGGATCCGGCAGAATCTCGCGGGATTCAGGTCTGCGTCTGCGTGGCATAGTCTTATTTCGCCGGCTCCCTTCGGACGCTTGGCGCCGTACTTCGAGCGGCTCTGCTGCCGATCCGCTGACGCCCGCCGTATCGAGCGTTCCGCGCACCACGTGATAGCGCACGCCGGGCAGATCCTTCACGCGGCCTCCGCGGATCAGCACAATCGAGTGCTCCTGCAGATTGTGGCCGACGCCGGGAATATAAGTGGTCACTTCGATCCCGTTGGTCAGCCGCACGCGCGCCACTTTGCGCAGCGCCGAATTCGGCTTCTTGGGAGTGGTGGTGTACACACGCGTACAAACCCCGCGCCGCTGCGGACAAGCCTGCAGCGCCGGACTGGCCGTCTTATAACGCGTAGGGCGGCGCCCCTTGCGCACGAGCTGGTTGAACGTCGGCACGAACTTCCTCTCAAACGTATTAAAAGTTGAAAAACCACCAGGAAACCAGCATTCCGTAGCAAGAACGCGCGAAAATCACACGCCAACGGACAACGCTATGCCAATTCCCAAAACCTGCGAGGCTGAGAGCCTAATGGCCGACTTCGGACAAGCCCATACCCAGAACGGCGTCAAAATCCGTCCGAGCATCGGGGCCGACCCCTGGCCGGACCATCAAACAAGATGGCGGTAGCACAGGAGCAGAAGATCACTCGCTAACAAATCAAGAATAGCGGATGGTGTCAAGAGTTGTCAAATTGGGGTGCCGAGGGGTAGTGGGTCCATTTGAATCTTTAGAAAATTTAATCGTGGCACTTCTCCCGAACCACGTGTTTTGCCGGACAAAGAGAAGCCGCGAAATCACTGGATACAGCAAACGTAATTCTGGCACGTGCAGCAGCCGTGAGATGCGGCTCAACAAAGTTCGCCCTCGTCGTTTTGGTAAGCTCCAAAATTTTATCGTGGGCGGCCTGAGTAGCAAAGGTGGAGTCTAGATCGGCTAGATGAACCTGAGTACGGCCATCTTCCAAGTCAGATGGCGTTCGCTTGTCTTCTTTGATCCTAAAAAAGAGCGCGGTGAATGGACTTTGACGAGTACGCGGCATTGAGTCAATTGGCGAGAAACCTAACACGTAGTTGACTGCGGTTCCGCGCTTTAGAATCCAACGAAGACCAATGAAACTTCGGGCAGCGGCAGGGTCTGGGTCTATTCCATCGTCAGTCCGATACCACCTACCCGAGGGATCGCTACAGAGCAAATTTACGAGATCGACAATGGCCTGCTCGCCGACAACATCGGGAAATATAATTGCCGCTGCTTCATGGGTATCACTCGCGCCATCTAAATGGGCGCTGATTAGCTGGCCTAGGCGATCTCCCTCGGTGAGTGCTTGAAGTTGAACGACTGAGTGCCATCGATTCTCACGCGGCTTCCGTGCGAGCTTAGCGGCAAAAATGCAACCCAGTTGGCCAGTTGAAATCCAATTGAAGAAGATCTCACCAATCAGATGGCTATAATTTTCAATTAGATCGGTTACATCTTTGACCATGCCTTGCGATACATAGCGCTCTAGGTAATCGCAAAGTTCTGGAAATCGGCGCACCTCGCCGTCGTTTAAGGTGCATACTTTGGATTTCTTGAGTGTGGGGGAGATGAGGACTGGGCTCGGGATCAGGCCGTGGATAGCCCGGAGGGGTCGTGTCTCCGGGCATTCGGTCTTACTTCGTTTTCCCTTCGGCGGCTTCAAGAGCCAGTCCGAGAATCTCATCTAGGGGATCTGGATCTGGGTCCGGCAAATAACGAGTTCCATTCAAGCCGACGATTGAGCGAATAGTTTTTCCGTCCGCCGACAGGATGGCGGTTTGGATGCCCTGGTCAGCATTGCTCAACACTTGGCCGGGATCGGCGCTAAGTTGCTCTTCAGTAACCCTTGTAAGGTCGTGATGTTTGTAAACTTGGAATCCGTTGTTCAATGTCTTCCTTGGTTCCGACATAATTCCCTCTTCCTAGCTGAGGTTTTAAGGAACTTTTACGTTTCAGGAGGTTCTATCGGCGGCTTGAAAGGAAGTTTAGTGGTTCTTGAGAAGAACCACTAAATAGAGCTTACTCGATCTGGTTTGTAAATGCAAGTATATGTTTTTGAAGCGAAAAAAGTACTTGACAAGAAGTTGAAAACTTGTGGAAAACGAAAAATTCGCCTTTTGTTCTCATCACGACAAATCATGGCCTAAGGCTACTCCGAAACGGGCGTACGATTCGTCCTTCCGATTCTTTGCTTCCAGCTTCAACGCAGCTTCGCGTTCTTCGATCAACTTCACCACGTCCGACATGTCCCAAAGCCTATCCGTTACGCCAGCGGCCATTGCGGGCGTGCAGCGTAGCGTATCGTGGATCTTGATGAAGTTGTAGTACATGAAGTGGAGCGCGACCGCCGCAATGTGGTTCTCCAACTTCTTGCTGAAAATGCATTTGTGAGCCGCGTGAACCGGCGCATGTGCATCCGCATCGTGAGGTTCTGGCGCTCCACGTATGCGTGCTGATGTGCTTTGGGTCCGGGCTTCCGGTGACTGGCTTCTTGCGTTCGCAGCCGATGCACTCAGCGGGGCTGTAGCGTTTTTCGGCTTCCGCTGTTTCGCCGTAGTTCTTTACCAGCATCGCGTAGTCGATGTCGTCGCCGAACGCGTCCTCGACGGCATTCAAGTAGATCGTGTAGCCGTCAGTTGTGAGTTGCACGCGGTCTGCAAGACGTGTCGCCAGATCCTGCATGAACTCGTGCGCAGCGTTCGCGCTGCGATCCCCGACCATCCATGAGCAGATCAGCTTGGTATCGGCGTCCATCGCCACCCACGTCCACACGCTGCCGAACCCGAACTTGCCCTGTTTTTCGGCGGGGACGTTCTTGTCCTTGGCTCCGATGTAGGACCAGATTTCATCGCATTGAATCCGTTTGTAGCGTTCAGATTCCTAAGGTCTTCGTCCTGATAGACCGCGCACGCCACGCCAGCGTCAATCAGCAAACGCGCGACCGTGTTCTTGCCGACACCGAACATCCGGCAGATCGAACGGATTGAGTTTCCCTCGACCAAGGCCATGCAACACCTGGGCGCGTTTTGTGGTGTCTATCTGATTCATATGGACTAGTATGCTTGAAGAGGATGAAATTGTCAATACTGGCATGATGTTTTTTGTTGACGTGTGCCAGTAAGATAATGCATGATACTTGCATGGATGTCAACGATGAAAATGCCAGTGACCAGCTAGACTCTGGAGATAAGGGAAAAAGCGGTCGCGTCCGCTCTGGCAAGGCGCGGATGAATCGCCTGACACCAGAGCAACGACGAGAACTTGGAAAGCGTGCAGCGGAGAAGAGATGGTCACGGCCATCTGGACACGACATCCACTTGTCAGAAATACTTATATATCAATCAGATGACAAAGGTACACGTATTGATGTCCGCCTGGAAGATGAAACGGTTTGGCTGACCCAAGCACAGATGGCGGATCTATTTCAGACCACCAAGCCAAACGTCACAACGCACATCCGCAACATCTTTTCTGAAGGCGAGTTGACTGAACTTTCAGTTAGTAAAGAATCCTTACTACCTGCCAGCGATGGAAAGAGCTATCAGACTAAACTCTACAACCTAGATGTCATCATCTCGGTGGGTTATAGGGTGAAATCCCCGAGGGGCACTCAGTTTCGCATCTGGGCTACGCAGAAGATCCGAGAGTACATCGTAAAAGGTTTCGCACTGGACGACGAGCGCCTGAAAAATTCGGGCACTAGAGACGACTACTTCGACGAACTAATCCGGCGGGTTCGGGAGATCCGCACTTCGGAGAAAAACTTCTATCGAAAGGTCACCAGCATCTATGCTACGAGCGTCGATTATGATACTGAATCACCGATCACACAGAAGTTCTTTGCAACCGTGCAGAACAAGTTTCACTACGCGATCACTGGGCACACCGCTGCCGAACTAATCGCGGAGAGGGCGGATGCGGATAAGCCCAATATGGGACTTACAAACTGGGACGGAGAACGCATCCGTAAGGCAGACGTTAGCATCGCCAAGAACTATCTGAATCGAGATGAGATTGAGAAATTGAATCTGCTGGTGGATCAGTATTTATCATTTGCCGAACTTCAAGCGCGGGAGCGTCGCCCAATGCATATGGCCGAGTGGATTAAAAAACTTGATGCATTCCTCACGCTCAACGAGCGCGAGATCCTAACCCACGCCGGTAGTGTTTCTAAAAGGATCGGAGATGAAATAGCAGAGCGCGAGTACGGCAAGTATCACTTGAGGCAGAAGGCGCATCAGAAAGACGCCGATGTTTCTGACTTTGATCGTTATGTTAGAAAGATCGAGATCGAGCGATCCACGCCGCTAAAACAGCAGGAGGATGAAGAGGGGATTTGGTAAGCGGCCTTTAACTTTTTAACTTTGCTTCTCTGCCCACCTTTTCTCCGCAGCCTTCTTTGCGATCTCTTTTCGCCGCTCTGGAGTTAGGTTATCCGCTCTCGCCCTGCCGCCCTTCAGCCCACCCATGCGCCCCAACGTGACCGCCGTAGGGTTCTTGTTCGGATCTGGCGGTTCTTCCTTGGGCATCGCCCCTGTAGCCTTCTGGACCACCTCAAACGCGAGCTGGTTGAAATCCTTCGGTCCCTGTCCGCGCTTGCCGGATAGGTTGCCGCGTTGTCCTTGACCTTTTGGCATCTAGATCAAGCCTGAGCCCATCCGTTTCGGATGTCAAGACTGTGGAGATTCAAATGGACCCACTACCCCTCGGCAGGTAGTGGGTCCATTATGGACCCACTACCTGCCGAGGGGTAGTGGGTCATTAGCGGTCCCATCGGAAACTTAACGAGATTTTAACAATTCTTCGCATTGAATGAGTGGTACTCTGAGGCCCCGAAGTTTACGTGAGAATCCACTTAAAGCGCGCCGCCACAGACCGTCTCGCCTTGTGCAACATCTGGCCTGGAGGGAATTGGGTATTAAGGGAGCTGGCGGATCAACAGCCCCAAGACACGATTTGCAAGATCTGTGGGACTATTGCAGCGAGGCCCGACGACCGGGAAAGAGAAACAAAGAACCGATCAAACTAGCGCGCAGGCTTCAATTCCTCGGCACTCCGAGATCGTCCGCCTAACCGACGGATTCCGCTCCTAGCGTCGAAAACTTAAGCGGTCGAGATGGGGTTCATCCACTTCAATCCAGGAAACCGAGAAAAATCCCGATCCGCCGAACAGAGCGTGAGCCCATGTTCCATGGCGAGCGCCGCCAGGTGCGCGTCCGGCGTCAAGCGGGACTTATTTCCGATCGCTTCGAGCGCCGGTCGCAGGAACGTTAAGTGGCGGTTGGAGGGCAGTGGGGTCCAGATATTCGGACGCTCCAGCCACCTTTCGATTTGATCGCACGCTTGTTCCGCGCTGAGCGGTCCTGGGTACAAACGGAAATCTGTTACGATTCTTACGAAGGCAAGTAACACCACCCAAGGCAGCGCAATTCGAGTACCGTCGTTTATCTTTCTATCCAACCAATCGAGGGCGCGGTGTTGCTGCGGGCACTCCGTCGTTGCATAAATCAAAACATTCGCATCGACGAGAATCACTTTTGGTCCTGGCTGTCCAGCCAATCCAAGACCTCAGAAACGCAGTCCAGATTTGGCAATGCACAGTCCCCGGTTTTAAAGGTCTTTGTTCGGAATGGCTCGCGCGGCGCTGGAGGTTGTTCCATTTCGAGCAATCCTCTTCGAAGTGCAGCGTTCACCACCTCTTTGCGGGTGAGTTTTCGCTCCGTTTCAATTCTTTTCAAGATCGCAGTGACGTCATCATCCAGTGTCAGAGTCGTCCTCATGCATCAAAGCATAACATGTTTGATGTCTTGATGCTGTCAGGCCGAGCGCGCCATTTTCCGCGAGAATCGTGCGTATAAAACACAAATCGCAGGTTTTGCTTGTGAAGTTATAGAAGAGGAAGCAATGATCACAATCCGATGCTTGAGTTTCTGCCTGGCGATCCAGTTTGCGATTGGCGTAGGCGCGGCCCAGGACGCGAAGGGCTGCAAAGATTCACCTCTGATCAGCCGCTTCCCCGGGAGCGTCATTACGTCCTGCAAGGACAAGGCGGACGACGCGTTCAAGTTCGATATGGGCCCGAAACCGGCAAAATCCGTTGAGGGCGAGCTTCACCAGATCGATTACCAATTTCCCAACACTGCGAGCAAAGCCCAAGTGGTCCGCAATTTGAACACGGCCCTGAAAACCGCCGGCTACACCTTCGACTTCGACTCTGGGGACTATGGCGATTTCACAGTCCACAAGGGCAAGACCTGGATACGCGTAGAGATCAGTGGGAGCGGCTTGATCAGAGAGACTATCGTCACGGAGATCCAACTTACGCAGGACGTGGTTGCGGACGCCGCCGCGCTGTCGAGCGGCCTGAAAAGCAACGGCCACACTGTCGTGAACGGAATTCTCTTCGATACAGGGAAGGCAGAGGTGAAGCCGGAGTCGGCGGCGGCACTCAAGGAAATCGTCAAACTGCTGGAACAGGACCCGAAGCTCAAGCTCTATGTCGTTGGTCACACAGACAATGTCGGCGCGCTGGCCGCGAATGTTGAGCTGTCGAATCAGCGCGCCGCAGCCATCGTGAAGGAGATGATCGGACACTATAGCGTGGCCGGGAATCGTTTACTAGCCCACGGTGCGGGCCCCTATGCGCCGGTGACGTCGAATACCTCCGAAGAAGGCCGCGCTCTCAATCGCCGAGTCGAGTTGGTCGCGCAATAACCGGCCGACTCCCGGTGCTACTTCCGCCCGATCCGATACAGCTTCGACGCGGTTCTGATCACCAGACTGCCTTGCGCGATGGCCGGCGTGGCCATGGTCATCTCATCTAAGCTATTCTTGCCCAACAACTTATACTCAGGGCCCGCCGCCACCACGAAAGTATCGCCATCCTCGCTCAACAGGAACAATTTCCCGTTCGAGGCCCAGGGCGACGCCGTGAAGGCTCCCGCTTCCGGATCCATTCGCTGCTTACCGTAAATCTCCTTGCCGGTCTTCGCATCCAGGCACGACAGGAACCCGCGATCCAGCAGCGTATAGTAATAATCCCCGTACACAATTGGCGACGGATTATACGGACCATCGGTCGGCTTGTACCACGCGATCCCAGCGTTCGACGTCTCGCCTTTCGCCAGCGTCAAATCGCCGGTCGCGCCCGGCTTGATTGCGAACACCGGACGAATCTGGTCGCCGACGTATCCCGACGTTACGTACAACAAACCGTGGCCCGCGAACGGCGTCGGAATCACGATCGACGACATTCCGCCAAACTGCCACAACAGCTTCCCGTCCAGATCGTAAGAGCGAACGCGCCCGGTACCCGGCGTCACGATCTCGGTCTTGCCGTCGTGCTCCCAGATATAAGGTGTCGCCCAGTTCGTGCCCTCGTCGCGATCCACTTTCCACACCGCCGCACCGGTCTTCTTGTCGAGCGCTTCCAGATACGAATGCGAATCGTTGTCGTCGACGATGTATATGCGACTCTGATGCAGCACCGGCGACGCGGCGGTTCCCCATCCATAACGAGTCTGCGCCGGAGTCGTCGCGTGCGACCACAGCAGCTTGCCGTTCATGTCGTAGCAGAACAATCCGACGTTGCCGAAGCGAACGTAGACGCGTTCGCCATCGGTCACCGGAGTTTCCGACGCGTAGGTGTTCTTCAGATGCCGCGCGCCCGGAACGCCGCGATGCGCCTCGCGTTCCCACAAGAGTTTGCCGGTTTTGAAATCGATAGGCATAGACGACGTAGCGATGCTCGTCGGTTGGTGGCTTGCGCTCGCCACCCATGTACAGGCCTTTTTTCGGCGCCTCGCCCCCACCCGTGCTGACGACGCTGGTGACGAAAATTCTCCCGCCCCACACGATCGGCGAGGACCATCCGGTGCCAGGCACATCGGTCTTCCAGATGACGTTCTCTGTCTGCGACCATTTATCCGGCAGCGCGGGATCGTCGACGACACCGGTGGATCCCGGCCCGCGAAACTGCGGCCAGTTATCGCCGGCGAGCAGCGGGGTGAGCGCCAATACCGTTACGAACGCGGCGCGGATGGTGAGTTTCATATACGCACCACATTACTACGTCGGGTCAGCGCCTATAAGGGTGCAGATCTTGAAGGCCAGTGAGGCGCGCAGTATGGAGCGCTCGTTTTTGGGCTGCTTCCCTGGAGCCGGCCTGATCAATCGCTCTCAGTGAACCGGCAGCAACGTGACCGGCTTGATCGAGCACTCGCCTGCACTGCTGCCACAGGCGCGCGGCGATAAATCCTTGTTCAGGCAAATCCGCACCTCTTGCAACTCCTTATTCGCGGAATAGCAGGAAGTACGAAAAGCCGTCTTAGGGAAGCTGGGATTCGCCGCCGCCACTTTGGCTTCGATATCGGCGGGGTTCAACGATTGCTTGGACGTCGACGTCAGCTCAACCGGAATCTTGACCGAGTCTCTCGCCTTCCTCACTGCCGTGAAGTAATCGTCGGCACTCAAGCCGCTACAGGTCCCGTGAGTCGACCATTCGTGTTGAATCAGCGATTCTGTCGGAATGTACTGGAGCATCGTTTGCACGATGC
Organism: Terriglobia bacterium; assembly: GCA_963732025.1. Taxonomy (GTDB): domain Bacteria; phylum Acidobacteriota; class Terriglobia; order Bryobacterales; family Bryobacteraceae; genus Palsa-187. Next base: position 1,140,613 of record CAVSXU010000008.1, on the reverse strand, counting down.
TATTCGCGACCGGGCTGCCTCCGCAGTTCTCGGGGCCGCGAGTGGTTTCACCTTGCGGCCACATCCCATGCACCACGAATCCAATATTCTTGCCGCTGCCGCACTCGCGAGGATCTTTGTCGACGTTTTTCTGGTCGCAAAAATCCGGCGCGTAGGAGAGCACCAGCATGTAGTAGGCGAACGACGGCGCCGGTTTCGGTTTCGGCTTCTTAGCCAGAAGCGCGACGGCTGCCATCGATCCCAGCGCGATGAGAGCCGCGATTCGGAACAATGTGCGATGCATAATTCCCTCCAGGTGGTGAACTACCCGTTTCATCCTTATGCAGTCTAGCCCGCGATCGTTACAAGCCGACGCGAACTTGTGGGGCCGGCACTCGTGCCGGCAACCGGACTTTAGGCCGGTTTGTTGACCGAAGAGAGCCGGCTGAAGCCGACTCGCCGCCACGAGTGGCGGCCCCACAATCACAGCGCGACCTGATAATCCAGGGCATCCATTGCTTCTGCGTTCAGACGATCCGCATGGAGATTTAGAATCTCGAGATCCCGCGTCTTTCGGACAGCCAGTTCCAAAGACTCAAGGTACATGCGCGACGCCTTTTCGAAAAATGCAGAACGGTTCTTGTCTACGCGATCGATGCGCGCGAGCAGATCCTTCGGAAGCGTTAGGGATGTTCTGACCCGCATACAGCGATTCTACGCCCGTCAGGTTTTCAAGGTATTAGGGATAATCGGCAACGTAGCCCGGCCGATACCGAAGCGTAACGCCCTTGCGCGACGTTTTGAGCCGCACAATGTGCGCCGATCCGTCTCGCTTGTAGTCGCGCGGCGCGTACGTCAGGATGTATCCTTCGCGCGAATCGTTGAACGCACCCTTGACCAGAACCGCCGTGTCATTGCTGTTGAAGTAGACCCGTCCGCCGGTTTGCTCGGCGAGCTCCTTCATGCTGCCGAGATTCGTGTACGACCGGATACCGGTAAGGATTCCACGCGCATCGATCGGATAGAGCATCAGTTTCGCGGCCGCCAGATCGCGCATCGCGCTCTGGATGCTCTGATGCTCGGACGGCGGCGGAAATCCAGCGGTCACCCACAAAAGATTCTTTTCGCCGGGAGCGTCCTTCATCATTCGCGCGATCGTCCTCAGCGCATCCAGCGTGAGGATCAATCGCTGACTTTGGCGAGCGGGATCGGCAGGAGTATCCCCAGATGGCCGCACCGTCATCAGACCGCGCGCCCCAGGGGGGCCAACCGTCAGGGGAGGCGGAGCGGCATGGCCGTCAGAAGCTGCAAGGGGATCATCCACCCCGCTTGAAGGAAGGCCCGTGCCGTAGCGCTCGACGACCGCCCGCAACGCGTCACCATCGTCCGTAAAGTCGTGCAGCAAGCGCAGCTTGTCCCCGAGTGTGAAAATCGCGATGCGGTCCGGGCCGCGTGGCGATTTTTCCAACATCTTGAGGACCGCGTTTCGCCCGGCGACTTGTAAACTCCACGACGTGTTCAGCGAATCGAGAAGGATAATCGACAATCGCTCGCGCGGCAGGCCAGTCGCTGCAATCACACCGCCGAGCCGCTCGAAACTCAATATCTTCTGCTCGACACCGTTGTCGAACACATGGAAATCGCTGCGCTTCAGATCGCCTACCGGCCAGTCTTTAGCATCCCTCGCCACGATTGCGACCTCGACAATGTTGGTATCGGATCGAAAGACCGGCCCTTGCGCGGCGGCCAACGTCGGCAATAGGAGGAAGGCAATTTTCATTGTTGCGCGCTCTCTGACGGTCGCGCCTCCACTGACGGCCGTCAATGTTTTCTCTGCACCCCCGGCAATGCCGCAACTCTACGGATGGCCTCGTTATGAATCAAAGAGGCGCGACAGTATGGAGCGCGTGTCTTCTCTTAATCCGGCCAGCGATTCCACAATTTGATGACCCGAGTATCCCGCTCATACCCCAGCACACTAACCGTCCCTGTCGACAAAGCAAACGACCGCCCACGTTGCGGCTCCAGCCCCAACCACGTTGCGGCCAATACTCGCGAAAAATGCCCGTGCCCGAACAGCGCCACGTCCCCGCCCACCGCAACCGCCCTCGCGATCACCTTCTCCGCGCGAGCCTGCACCTGATCAGCGGATTCACCACCCGGCGGCGTCATCGTCCAAATGCTCCAGTTCGGAGCCTGCTGTTGTATGTCCGGCGTAGTGCGGCCTTCGTAATCGCCGTAATCCCATTCGCGAAGATTTTCGTCGATCTCCGGCGTGAACCCCGCCAGCCGCGCAGTCTCCTTCGCACGCTGCATCGGACTCGACAGCACCGCCGCGAACTGCTTCCCGCTGAGCAACGGCTTGAGCCGCGTCGCACACTGTTCGCCCGCGGGCGTCAGCGCCAAGTCGGTCCAGGAGGTGTGCGCGCCCGAAAGCGTCCACTCGGTTTCGCCATGCCGGATCAGCCACAACTCGCCGTGCGAAGTCATCTGGATACCGTAGTTTGGCATATATTTATCGTGAAGCAAGCCCTTTCATTTGCCTTTGTAAGGTGCTCTCCACGGAACAACTCACCCGTTTCTGGCGTTATACTTCATGAAACGGAGCTACAAAAATGTCATTGCGCGACTTCATCGCGAAGCAGTGGATAGACGTAATCCAGTGGACCGAGCCCGAGGACGGCATCCTCGCCTACCGGTACCCGATGCAGGACATGGAGATTCAGAACGGCGGCAGTCTCACCGTTCGCGAATCGCAGATGGCCGCGTTCGTGAATGAAGGCAAGGTCGCCGATATTTTTGGGCCCGGCCTGTACAAGCTGACGACGCAGACGCTGCCGATCCTGACCTATCTGCAGAACTGGGACAAGAAGTTCCAGTCGCCGTTCAAGAGCGACGTTTACTTCTTCTCGTCGCGCATCCAGACCGACCAGCGTTGGGGCACGGCGACGCCGATCACCATTCGCGACAAGGAATTCGGCGCGGTGCGCGTGCGCGGCTACGGAATTTATTCCTGGCACATCAGCGATCCCAAGGCGTTCCACACGAAAATCAGCGGCACGCGCGAGCTGTACAAGGTTCGCCGATATCGAAGGCCAGCTTCGCAACACGATCATCGGCCGGATGACCAACGCGTTCGCGGAAAGCTCGCTGCCATTCCTCGATATGGCCGCGAATCAGGTGGTGCTGGGCGACAAAATCGCCGAGGGCTTGAAGCCGATGTTCACCGACCTGGGCCTGACGCTCGATAGCTTCGTGGTCGAGAATCTTTCGCTGCCGGAAGAATTGCAGAAGATGCTCGACACGCGCATCGGCATGAACATGCTGGGCGATATGAACAAGTACACGCAGTATCAGGTGGCGAATTCGCTGCCGATCGCCGCCGCGAACGAAGGCGGAATCGCTGGAATCGGCGCTGGACTCGGCGCGGGATTCACGATGGCGCAGACCATGGCGAACTCGCTGCAGAACGCGATGCCTGGTCAGCAGCCGCCGCAAGGTCCGAATCCTGGCCCGGTATCGGGCGGTCCGGCTCCGGCAGGTCCTGCGCCGGCGGGCGCGCGCGCCGGCGGCGGCCGGTGAAACCAAATTCTGTTCGAACTGCGGATCGAAGATTGCCGCGCCCGGCGAAATTCTGTCCCGAATGCGGCACCGGCCAGTAAAGATTAGCCGCAGATGAACGCCGATTCACGCCGATTTCGAAAACCTAGCCTTATCGGTGTGCATCTGCGTGTATCGGCGGCCCGAGACACAATCCGTTGACAAGTATGTCCGGCTGCGAATGGATCGTCGAAGCGCACGTGTGCGATCCGGCGGCGCTGTCTGACCCGGCCGCATTGCGCGCGCTCTTCGCACGATCTGATCGCCGAAATGAATCTGCATCCGGTCGGCGACGCCCAGTGGCATCAGTTTCCCGGCGGAGGCATTACCGGGCTCGCGCTGCTCCAGGAATCGCACATCGCCTGCCACACTTTTCCCGAGCATCGTTCGCTATGCTTGAATGTATTCTGCTGCCGGCCGCGTCCGGATTGGGATTTCGAGCAGTACTTGAGGCGCGCCTTCGGAGCGGGTTCCGTGGAAGTACGCAAGCTCGACCGTCCTATGGATGAGCCAGCCGACCAGTAACTGCCCCAGTTGCGGCGCACCGGTGCAGTTCCGCTGGTCGAGCGCCGCGCAAACCGTCTGCCCGTTCTGCCATTCGATTCTGGTCCGCAACGATCTGGTACTGGAAAACGTCGGCAAGGTGGCCGATCTGCCTCCCGATCCGTCGCCGATTCAGTTGCTGACGGAAGGCGTCTACAAGGGCAAGAAGTTCGAAGTGCATCGGCCGCATCATTTACGAATATGACCAGGGCGGCTGGAACGAATGGCACATCGTTTTTTCCGACGGCACCAGCGGCTGGCTGTCCGATGCGCAACTGCAATACGCGATTTCGTTTCTGGTCGCCTCGACCAAGGAGCTACCTCCTTCGAGCCAGATGCAGCATGGGAATGCTCTGAAGACCAATAACATCGATTTCACGGTGGCGACGATCACGCGAGCGTCGTACAAAGGCATGGAGGGCGAACTACCGTTTCCGTTCTACGGAAAAACCAACATGGTGTTCGCCGATCTGCGCACGACCGGACCGGGCTTCGGCACCATCGATTACAGCGAAAATCCGCCGTTGTTGTTTCTAGGCGAATGGGTGGAGTACGACGACCTGCAATTGAAGAACGTCCGTCAATTCGAGGGCTGGTCATGATCCATGTGGCGCACGCTTCAGCGTGCAGCAGCGAACTTCAGTTCGCTGTCCCGGAATTGCAGGCTGAAGCCAGCAACAGCACGCTAAAGCGTGCGCCACAATATCCGGAGTGCGAATGAGCTCCCCACTCGTCCAACCACCCGTCGCGAAAACCAAAGCCCTCTACTGCCCCAACTGCGGCGGCCCAATCGAGCTCCGCGGCTTCGGCCACGCGCTCACCGCCGTTTGCCCGCAGTGCCTCAGCGTTCTCGACGCGACCTCGCCCGATCTCCACATCCTCCAGCAAATTCAGGAAGCGCAGCGATGCAATCCGCTGATCCCGCTCGGCACGCGCGGCAAATTCGGCGGCGCGCCCTGGGAAGTGATCGGATTTCAAACCCGCACCGTGACCGAAGACGGCGAAGCCTTTACCTGGGAAGAGTACCTGCTCTTCAATCCCTATAAAGGATTCCGCTACATCACTCAATACGCCGGCCATTGGAATTTCGTCACGCCGATGGAAGCGATGCCCGCGCGATTGTCGCTGGGCAGCCGGCCGGCGGTTTCGCTGGAAGGCCGCACGTTCCGGCATTTCTCCGGCGCGGAAGCGGCCACGGCATTCGTGCTCGGCGAATTCCCGTGGCGAGTGAAAGTCGGCGAAAAGGTGATCGCCGATGATTTCGTCGACCCGCCCACGGTTCTTTCTTCCGAAACCACGCCAAACGAAGTGACGTGGTCGCGTGGCGAATACACCCCCGGCGTCGAAATCTGGAAAGCCTTCGCGCTGCCCGGAAACCCTCCGCCGCCGCAGGGCGTCTATCTTAATCAGCCCTCGCCCCACAAAAATCACACGGGCGTCTGGCGCTATTTCTTCCTTCTGTTGCTAGCGCTGATTGTGCTCGCCGTCATATTTTCCGGTTTAAACCGCCAGGACGTTGTCTTCGACCAGCGCTATCATTTCTCGACCGCCGATACGACCGAGCCGTCTTTCGTCACGCCCGTATTCGAACTCAAAGGCCACACCGCGGCGATGGAGTTGACCATTCGCGCGAACATTTCCAACAACTGGGCGTACTTCAATTTCGCCCTGATCAACGACGACACCGGCAACGCGTTCGATTTCGGCCGCGAGGTCAGTTATTACTCGGGCAGCGACAGCGACGGTTCCTGGAGCGAAGGTGATCCTAAATCGTCGGTTTACATTCCGTCTGTACCGCCAGGCCGCTATTACCTTCGAGTCGAACCCGAGATGGACGCAGCCGAAGGCGTCTATCGCGTCGCCGGCAAGAAAACCAACGCGATGGATTACGAAATCGAACTGAAGCACGACGTCCCCAATTACTCCTGGTTCTGGATCGCCGCTCTGTTGCTGCTGATCCCGCCAATGTTCATCGGCATGCGGGGACGGGCGTTCGAAACCAAACGTTGGATGCAGAGTGACTATCCGCCAGTCACGACGAGTTCAGGAGGCGGCGATTGAGTAATCGACGAGGCCGTTTTGTGGCGCGCGCTCTAGCGAGCTGTGTCGACATTTTTTCGATCGGCAATGCCCTAGTGTCCTGTCTGCGAAATTCGTGGAATAAAACGAGTGGGAAAAGGGAAAAACGGGGACAGACCACTCTGTCCCCACAGGCACGTTCCTCTTCCCGCGGGAAGAGGAACATACCTGCGGGGACAGAGCAGTCTGTCCCCGTTTTTCCCTTTTCCCACTCGTTTTATTCCACGAATTTCGCAGACAGGACACTAGGCCTGACGCACCGCACAACCATCGCGATCGACAGTAGAGGACAATAACGCAATGCGCTTTCCCGGCTATCTGATCTACGGTTTCATGCTCCTCGGCGGCGTTGCCGTGGCCGAGCATCACGGCTGGGGCCTGAACCGCGTCAATCAAGTGAAGAACGTTCCCAAGACGGTGCGCGATAACCCCGGCGCGTATCGTTCCCACTATGGCTTCTATCCGCGCTATGTCGGAGGAAAATAATTATGACTGAATTCCACCCTGGCCAATTATTGAATGCGATGATCTATGCTCTTCTGGGCATCGCGATCTTTCTGCTTTGCTTCCTGATCGTCGACAAGATGACGCCCTATCATCTGTGGCGTGAGATCGTCGAGGACAAGAACGTCGCGCTCGCGATCCTGATCGGCGCGATCTCGCTCGGCATGTGCATCATCATTGCCGCTGCAGTCCATTAGACTGCTGGCGCCCACCAGAGGATGAAGAAGAATCGACACCTGTTGCCCGTTGCTCTGTCCGCCGCGGTCGGCGCGATTGTTGGCGCGCTGTTCATCAAAAAGTTCACGCCGCCGCCCCTCGAACAGATTGTCCAGCCCCTCTGGATATCGATGGCGCTCTACTGTTTCTTCAGCCTGTACTGGACCAATGCGGCCAAAAACAGCGCGCCTGTGGCGAGTTCGGAGCACTGGACATCCACCGTACTGCATCAACTTCTTCTCAACGTCTCGTTGCTCTTGCTCTTTATCCGAATTCCTGGATTGACGGGCCGCTGGCTACCCGTTTCGCCAGCGCTCGTCATCGCCGGCATCGCGATTCAGGCTGCCGCGATTGCGTTGGCGATCTGGGCCCGCCGCCACCTCGGCGCGCACTGGAGCGCGGCCGTCACGGCCAAGGTCGACCATCAACTGATTCGCTCGGGTCCCTACAAGCGCTTGCGGCATCCCATCTATACCGCGATGTTCGGTATGCACATCGGGATCGCGATCGCTTCCGGCGAGTGGCACGCTCTGGCTGGTGTGGCGCTCCTCGCGATTGCATATTCGCGCAAGATCCGGCTGGAAGAGCAGACGCTTCGGCGGGTTTTCGGCGGCGAACACGACGCCTATCGACAGCAGTCTTGGGCTCTGATCCCCTGGGTCCTATAAGTGCCGGTTGTTCTATTTCTCTCCGTCCTCCTGATCGCCGCCTGCGGCCTCATCTATGAGTTGATCGCCGGAACGCTCGCCAGCTACCTGCTGGGCGATAGCGTGCTGCAATTCTCCACCGTCATCGGAACCTATTTGTTCGCGATGGGCCTAGGCAGCGCGGCGTCGCGATATATCGGCGGATCGCTGGTCGCGCGTTTCGTTCAGATCGAGTTGATGGTCGGCGTCGTCGGCGGATTCTCTTCCTCGGCGCTGTTCCTCGCCTTCGCCTACACGCACAGCTTCCAGTTCGCGCTGTATTTGCTTGGTGATCGCCATTGGCGCCCTGGTGGGCCTGGAGATTCCGCTGCTGATGCGCATCCTGGAAGGCCGCTTCCAGTTTCGCGATCTGGTCTCGCACGTCCTGACGTGGGATTATCTAGGCGCGCTCGCCGCGTCGATCGCGTTTCCGTTGTGGCTGGTGCCGAAACTCGGGCTGGTGCGCTCCGCGATCCTGTTCGGCATCATCAACGCCGCCGTCGCGCTGTGGTCGACGTTTCTTTTTCGCGATCAATTGCCCTCGCGTCTGGGCTTGCGCACCGCATGCGCGATCGTGCTGCTGATGCTGGGCGGCGGAATGGTCGCGTCGAACTGGATTCAATCCGCCGCCGACAACCAGCTTTACGCCGACGAAGTAATCTTCGAGCGCAACACGCGCTATCAGCGTATCGTCGTCACGAAATGGAAAGACGATCTGCGCCTGTTTCTGAATTCGCATCTCCAGTTCAGCTCGCGCGATGAGTATCGCTATCATGAGGCGCTGGTTCACCCCGGCCTGTCGTCGCTGCCGAACGCGCGCCGCGCGCTGGTGCTCGGCGGCGGCGACGGCCTGGCCGTTCGCGAACTGCTCAAGTACCCCGACTCTCGAAAGCATCACGCTGGTCGATCTGGATCGCGAGATGACGCAGCATGTTCACGCGAGCATCCGCATGCTCGCGCCGCTGAACGATTATTCGTTCGCAACCCGCGCGTACACGTGATCAATGACGACGCGTTCACGTGGCTCGATCGCAATCCCGGTTCGTTGGGATTTCATCGTGGTCGATTTTCCGGATCCCACGAATTACTCGCTGGGCAAGCTGTACACCGTCGGCGTTCTACCGGCTGCTGAACAAGCACGTGAGCGAGAGCGGACTGGTCGTGGTGCAGAGCACGTCGCCGATGTTTTCGCGGCAATCCTACTGGTGCATCGTCGACACCCTGAAGGAGGCGGGATTCCACACGTGGCCGTATCACGTCTACGTCCCCAGCTTCGGCGAATGGGGATTCACGCTCGCCGGGCAATTCGTGGCCGCCGCCAACCTCGCTGCCGGCAGGGTTGCGATTCCTGACCGTCTCCGGCGATCCCGCAATTCTTCGATTTCCCTGTCGACATGACACCGGTCGAAGCCGAAGTGAATCGCCTGAACGATCAGGTGCTGGTCCGGTATTACGAGAAGGAGTGGAAGGATATCGCGCGCTAATGGTGTGTCCTCGATCTACTTTTAGGAAGACGTTCGCGCCGATGTGGCGCACGCACTCATGCGTGCCGTGTCGACACTCATGTCGACACCTTTTCCCAGTCGCAATCGATTACTTTTTGCTCACGCGTTCCAAAAACGCCGCCAGATCCTCATACTGATCGCTCGCAATCAAATTCACGCCGGCCTCGTACGCCGCCTTCCAGCGAGCCATCGCCGCCGCGCGCGATCCGAAATTGTACCCCTTGTCCCAGCCTTTACTTTCGGCGTCCATGAATCCGTCCAGCGTATAAAACCGAATCCAGTAACCCAGCCCATGCGCCCGATCGACCAGCGACTTCAGCCGCTGATTATCGGCAGCGGTCCAATCGCCTGCCTTCGTTTGCCCGCCTTCCTCGACCTCCGCCCACGAATTATTCCACCAGCGCCGATAGTTCGTAGGCCGCTCGACCAGCAATTGCTCGGCAGGCATCGTGGCGACAAGATGCGCACGTTCTTCTCGCGAACTTGCCTGCACACGCGCTGTATGCGCGGAACCGAACACGCGCAACCTCGTGCCTGGCGGAAGCTGCTTGAAAAAAACTTCCTCCTGCTCATCGGCATCTTCAGTCAACACCAGCAGCGGTTTCGGATCGAAAGGAGCAAGCTGATGCGGGTCACCGGTCTGCGGCGCCGTCGTGATCCAATCCTGATACTCGCCGAGCACATCCCAAACCGCGTGCAGCACCTGCGGCTGCAAATCCTTGAAATCGAAATGCAGGATGATCAGCGGCCAATGCGCCTTGTCGTTGGCCTTTAGCGCCTGTTCCATCAGCGGCCGAACGCGTTCGAAGAAATGATCGCGCAGCGCAGGCTCATCGCCGCGAGTCTTCGCCGTATGCGATACCACCGCGCGCCCATTCGCCCACGCAATGTCCTGTTCGATCGCAACCGGGTACCCGGTCTTCAGCGCGCGATCGATCCGATCGGCCCATTGACCTTCATACGGATAACAATTGTGCGCATCCAGCACCGGATGATTATGATTCAAAAAATCCAGCGATTGCCCGCCGAGAATGGCCGCCGCTAATGCGAAGCAGAGGAACAGTTTCATTGCCGGTAGTATATCGAGGCCAGATGACAAATCGATGGCATCTTACTCGCCGTCGCTCGAACAGCGCGACGGCCGTGAACACTTCTCAATGAGGCGCGACAGCATGGAGCGCTACGTTCGGAGGCGATAACCCGTGACGACCGCTAGCAGAACCGATCGAACGCGTCCGTCAGAAGTTTAGCGATCGCCACCGGTTCGCGACGCTCGATATCCGTGCGATGCACCATGTAGACCGGCTTGCCGCCCTGAAACAGAGCGATCGACGGCGACGACGGCGGGTATTCAGCTAACAGATTTCGCACGTGCGCGACCGCGGCTTCGTCACCGCCGGCAAACACGGTAGCGGCTGTAACCGGACGCGTCGGATGCTGAAGGGCCAGTCCAACCGCGGGACGGGCGCGGCCAGCGGCGCATCCGCACACCGAATTCACGATCATCAGGACGGTGCCGCCTCCGGCGATGATCCGATCTACGTCCTCCGGGGTCCTCGCCTCTTCGACGCCATATTGAGTCAGATCGGCGCGCATCGGCGCAATGAAGTGTTCGGGATATGCCACGCTTTGATTCTACCAGCGGGAAGATGTTTCACAGCCGTAAGTGAGGCGCGACCGTAAGGGAGTGCTTTCTACGTTTTACTGGCCATCATTCGTACCGAAGCGCCGTCGTCGGATCCACCCGCACCGCCCGCCGCGTCGGCACCAGACATGCAAGCGTCGCGATCGCAATCAGCAACAACGACACGCCTGCAAACGTAACCGGATCGCCCGACTTCACTTCCCATATCTCGCGACGAAATGAATCGCGTCAGCGCCATCGCGCCGGCCAAGCCCGACGACCACGCCGCTCGCGATCACGATCAGCGCCTGCCGCACGATCAGCTTCAGCACGTCGCCGCCGCCCGCACCCAACGCGATGCGGATGCCGATCTCGCGCGTGCGCTGCTCCACTGCGTACGCCATCACGCCGTAGATCCCGACCGCGGCCAGCGCGGTCGCGACGGCAGCGAACAATCCGAGCAGCATCGAATAATAGCGCGGATACTGCGCCTGCTCGGCAAGATACGATTCCTCGGTGCGCGGGTCGATCAGCGGCCGGTTGCGATCCATCTCCTCCACTGCCCGGCGCACCGCGGGCAGCGCGCTCATCGGATCGCCCTGCGTGCGCATCAGGAATGTCATCTGCAGATGCAGCCCCGTGAATGGACCCGTGCTGTGCTGCGCCGCCTGCACGAACGGAATGAAGATCGCGGGTTCCTGCTTCGTCTGCGGATGGCTCGCAGGAATATCCTTCACCACCGCGACCACCTCGCGAAGCTGATCCTCCGCCGACAAATCGACGCGCACTTTCTTTCCCAGCGGATCCTCGCCCGGGAAGAAACGCCGCGCCATGGTCTCATTGATGATCGCGACCCAAGGGGCATTGGCCGTGTCGCGAGCCTGGTAAAATCGCGGCCGCGCAGCATCTGGATCTTCATGGTCGCGAAGAAATTCGGCGTGACGGGAAAGAAGTCCGCGGTGAAATCGTCGGCGATTGGCGGCGTCGCGGCCCTCGATCGTGAACGGCATCGGATTATTTCCTGTCAACGGCGGATACACGACGCCGGCCGCCGAGCGCACGCCCGGAACTCCCTGCAGTCGTTCGAACACCTGCGTCGATCGCGGCCGGTGGGACGGAGCTTATCTCCCACAGCGGCAATCCGTGATAGATGCCCACCGGCTTGCCGCCCTCTTTCTCCGGGAAGCGATAGCGGAACGTCAACAGTCCGCGAGGATCGCAGCCGAGATCGGCGCCCTGCAATTGAAGGAAGCTGCGAATCAGCAATCCCGATCCGATCAGAAGCATCAGCGCCAGCGCAAGCTGCCCGGCAACCAGCACGGCGCGCAACCGATGGCGCGCTGCCGCCGGATGTACCTCCGCGTGTCGAGTCTTTCAGGAATTCCGCCAGGCTCAACTTCGATCCCTGCACCGCCGGAATCACGCCGAAAATCAATCCAGTGAGAACGGAAATCAGCGGCGCTGAATACCAGCACGCGCGCGTCCAAACCGATCGCATGCAGCTGCGGCAGCCACGAAGGCGCCATCGCAACGAGCACGCGCACGCCCCACGATGCCAGACGCAACTCCCAGCATGCCGCTGAAGATCGAAAGCAGCAGCGCTCTCCGTGAGAAATTGCCGGAAGATGCGGCTGCGGCCCGCGCCCAGCGCCGATCGGATGGCGACTTCCGTCTGCCGCGACGACGCGCGCGCCAGCAGCAACGCTGCAACATTCGCGCAAGCGATCAGCAGTACGAATCCCACCGCGCCCTGCAGCAACATCAATGGCCGGCTGATGAATCCGAACAGCGCTTCCCGGATCGGCTGGATGCGGACGGTCCACGGCTTTCCGTGATCCATATCGCGCGCCGGAAACTGCGCGGCCACCTGCACTGAGACCGCTTCCATCTCGCTCTGCGCCTGTTGCATCGTGACGCCGGGTTTCAGCCGCGCCGTGACCGTCAGGAATCGCGCCGAGCCTCGAAGTTGAAAATGATTCAAGGGCAGAGGAGCCAGATAATCGCCGTTTTCGTCGGTGAATCGAAAATCGGGCGGCATCACGCCGATGATGGACGTGCTGACGTTGTTGACCAGAATCTTGCGGCTCAGGATGTCGCTTGGCGCCGCGCGAATCTTCGCATCCAAAGACGATGGCTGATGATGATCACGGGAGCGGGATGGTCCACTTCGTCTTCCTCTTCGGTGAACAGGCGGCCCATCAACGGCTGCACACCGAGCGCCGCAGAACGCCAGGTGTAACATTTTCCCCTTGCACGCGTTCGGCGGGAAACCCGTTCTCTTCCGCGCCGAAATCGACGGCGTTGTTGCTCAAGCCGCCGAGCGCTTCGAAGGAATGCGACTGTTCCTTCCACGCGAACATATCGGGAATCGATGCGCCGTTGAGCTGTTCCAGATGCGTTGGCGGCACACTGAAGATCTGGACCAGGCGATCGGCGTCGGCAAAGGGCAGGGGCCGCAGCAGAATCGTATTCATCAGCGTGAAAATCGCGGTATTCAACCCGATTCCCAGCGCCAGCGACAGCACGGCGATTGCGGTAAATACCGGTTTTCGCGCCAGCATTCGCAGGCCGTATAGGATGTCTTGCCACAACGCGTTCAACTGGTTCACCTCGGTGATGTTGGACGCAGCGGGGCGGGTTCCGTCTTTAAGGCCGTCTCTACCGCAAACGGTTGCCCTCTACAGAATGATGACAGCCCTCAAAAGAGCCGCGACAGGAGGGAGCACGTTGCGCGAGAACAGAAGACCGCTCCGTTTTCGCGCACTCGCACGACTCGCTGCCGGATCGATCCGGTCCCGGATTAGTGGGTCCCGGGCGTCGACGTCGGGGTACCGTCGGTACCGTTGCCGCCCAAGTTGTTGTTGCCGAAGGACACCATGAACGCACCGCCCGCAGTGGCGATTCCGGTTCCATTCCCCGTAATCGTATTGCCGCCGATGCTGATGGTGGACCCGGCCTGTTGCGCGCGCAAACCGAAGCCGGAATGGTTGGAAACGGTACTGCTGGACACGGCGACGTTTAAGGCTGACGGGCCGGGTCCGATTACCTGCACACCCATCGAGCTATTGCCGCTAATCAAGCTGTTGGAGATAGTCAATGTGACCGCGCCCGCGCTCGCTACGCTGCCATCCACCTTAATCCCGTCACCGAAATTGTTGGTGATGGTCACACGATTGAATCCGCCCGTAACCGAGCCGCCAGCCAGAGGCCGAATCAAAATCGCAGCCGGGGTGGCGGCCGCCGCAATGCCGTTGTTGTAAATCTGCGTATCCGTGATGTTGAGAAAAGCCGCGGCCGAGGGCTCAAAGTCGATAGCCGATCCAGTTGGGGTGGCGCTACCATTGAATTCGAAAATCTTGCATTGATCGATGATGAGGCCGGCCCCCGAGTTGAAACGAACACCCGTACCCGATGTATTGACGCCTTCGAAGGTGAGTCCACGCAGCGTGACCACATCGTTCGGGCCTGCGTTCACGTTGACGCCATTGCCCGCCCCCGTCAGTATTCCCCCTTCGCCAACTCCCTCATTAATAATGCTGATCGACTTGGTGATCGTCACCGCGCCGAAGCCGCCCGGATCCAGAACATCGATCTCACCAGCCGGTGCTGTCTTTGAAATGGCTCCCGCGAAGGTCTTGCAGGGTGCTGTTCGGCTGCACGGATTGGCATCGTCTCCAACTCCCGAAACCCAGGTTCTGGTGGCTTGCGCACTGGCAACGCCAGTGAAAACCACTGCGGCGGACAGCAAGAAAAAGGAATGTTTCATTTTTGGTATTACCTCCGAATTCCCGAGAATCATAGCATAATAACGATTTCTTTGCCAGACACAAAATTACAGTACTTGCAACTGGACCCCCAGTCGTGTATTCTGATCCAAGTCAGCAATTGACCCGGTACGGAGGGACTAGGCCATGAAAGCTCAAGCAGAAGCCCGCTCAAAAGCGGCCGAATGGAAGCGCGACGCTTCCGGACTTTTTGAAAAGCGCTGGTATGCATACGCGGTAGCGGGGGCTGGAGCGCTGATGGCGGCTCCTTCCGCACACGGGGCGATTGTCTACAGCGGTTTACTCAACACCACCGTTACGGTGAGTTGCAACACGAATACGAATTGCCCTCTCGACGGCTCAACAATCCCAGTGTCCCTGGCTGGTGCCGATGGCAATTTTAGCCTTAATGGACACGTTTCTTCGAGCCTTTGGCAAGTGCACTTCAATACCGGGGCCAACACACCGGGTACGCTGGGGTCGGGTGGCGCGAACGGCCTCACACACGAGTTTGCAGGCGGTCAATCGATTGGACCGCTCGGCGGCTTCAGCTTCAATAACGTCAACCATACTCTGAACACGGAGGGGACGTGGGATTCGGCGGATGGTTTTATCGGACTGGAGTTCCATCTCTCCACCGATCCGCTGCCGACTGATCAGAATTTTGCCTGGGCGCATATCCAGACAAGCTTCATCAATTCGACAACGAACGAGAGCATCACGATCACACTGGTGGATTTCGCCTACGAGAGCTCGCCTGGTGTAGCGATCTTCGCGGGTGTGACCGGCGTAACACCTGAGCCTGCGACTGCTGGGCTGGCCTTGCTCGGCCTCGGCGCTTGCGGACTGGCCGCCTGGCGTAAGCGGAAGCAAGCCGCAGCCGCCTAAGCCTGATCGCTCTTGACGCCTCAGCGGGCGATACCCGATAGCAACGTATGCCCGCGCGTCTCGCAAAAAAAGTCCTGCTCGTTGGCTGGGATGCAGCCGACTGGAAGTTGATCAATCCGCTTCTCGATTCCGGCCAGATGCCGTATCTCGAGAGCGTCATTTCGCAAGGCGTCGTCGGCAATCTCACCACGCTTCGGCCCATCCTTTCTCCGCTCCTCTGGAACTCGATCGCCACCGGAAAGCGTGCCGACAAGCACGGAATCCTCGATTTCTTCGAACCCGATCCGCATGTCGGCGGGATCCGACCGGTCACCAGCACATCCCGCAAGGTCAAGGCGCTGTGGAACATCCTGATGCAGCGCGGCATGCGCAGCCACGTGGTCGGCTGGTTCGCCGGACATCCGGCCGAACCGATCAACGGAGTCTCCGTCTCGCCGCTGTTCGGCTTGCCGGTATCGGCATCGCCGGAGGATTGGCCGCTGCCTGAAGCTTCGGTGCATCCCGCCAGCCTGCGCGACACTTTCGCCGCGCTTCGCCTCCATCCCGCCGAGCTTACTGAGGAAGAGCTGCTCCCGTTTGTCCCGCGCGCCCGCGAGATCGATCAGAAAACCGATCACGCGTTGGCTTCGGTCGCAAAAATGACCGCCGAGGGTTTGTCGATTCACAACGCGGCGACATGGATTCTGGAAAATCAGCAGTGGGATTTTTTGGCGGTCTTCTACAATGTGATCGATCATTTTTGCCACCGCTTCATGCAGTATTACCCGCCCAAAATGCAAGGCATCAGCGATCGTGATTTCGAGCTCTATCAGGACGTCGTTCCCTGCGCCTATCGCTTTCAGGACCTGCTGCTGGGACGGTTGCTCACGCTGGCAGGCCCGGACGCGACCGCAATCGTGCTCTCCGATCACGGCTTCCATTCCGATAACCTGCGTCCGCGTTACGTACCGCTAGAGCCCGCCGGGAACACGACGTGGCATCGTCCCATCGGCATGATTTGCATGAAGGGGCCGGGGATCCGCAAAGACGAGCGCATCTACGGCACGACACTGCTGGATATTGCTCCTACCATCCTTACGATGTTCGGGTTGCCGGTCGGCGAGGACATGGATGGGCGCCTGATGACACAAGCGTTTGAAGAGCCCGTAAAATCGGAGTCGATTCCGAGTTGGGAAAGCGAGCCCGGCGACTGCGGAATGCATTCCGAGGATCTGCGTATCGATCCCGCGGCTTCCAAGGCAGTGCTGGAACAGTTCGTTGCGTTGGGTTATCTGGAGCATCCAGGCGAGAACAG
This sequence comes from Terriglobia bacterium, assembly GCA_963732025.1. Classification (GTDB taxonomy): domain Bacteria; phylum Acidobacteriota; class Terriglobia; order Bryobacterales; family Bryobacteraceae; genus Palsa-187. The sequence continues at coordinate 1,123,931 of CAVSXU010000008.1, read as the reverse complement.
CTTGCACGCCATGGACTCGGTTCTCAAAGAACAAAAATACAACCTGGCGCGCGTGTACCTCACCAGCATGCGGCCCGAGCAGGCACGGCCGCTGCTTGAGGAACTGGCTCGCGACAATCCGGATCAGCATCGCTTCGCGCTGGAGTTGGCGCGCTGCTATGTCGACCTCGGGCGCCGCAACGATGCCAGGACGATCCTGCTCGCGCACGCTCAACAGGAGCACCCATGGGTCGACTGGCTATTGGGTGTCACCTACTCCGAGCAGGGCGACCACGAAATGGCGATCGAGCATTTGCTTCGCGCAGAGAAGGCCAACCCTGGTCTGCCGGATCTGCAGCTTCGTATCGCCGCCACCTATCGACAGATGTCGCGGCTCGATGACGCACGTCGCGCTTACGAACGCACGCTCGAACTGGATGGCGATAGCCCGGCGGCTTATGTCGGACTGGCGTCGGTTGCGTTGGCGCAGCGCCGCCATCAGGATGCGGCGGAACAGGCGCTGATCGCCGTCGGATTGGATCACTACATGCCGGTCGGGCACCAGCTTCTGGGAATCGCACTGGTCCGGTTGCGGCAATTCGATCGGGCCGAGGTCGCCTTCGAGACGGCGCTTTCGATTTTTCCGGCGTTCATCAACGCCCATCGCTGGCTGGCGGCGATTCATTCCCAGCCCGGCAAGGATCCCGCCAAAGCCGCGGAGCACCGCAAGATCGCGGATGAACTGCGGCGGAAACGGCGGGAGCAACGGCGGAGCGCGGGTTGATCACGGTCGTCTCCGGACTGCCGCGCTCGGGCACCTCGCTAATGATGCAGGTGCTGGCGGCGGGGGGCTTGCCGGTATTGATCGACGGCGTCCGCGCCGCCGATGAAGATAATCCTCGCGGATACTTTGAATGGGAGCGAATACGTACTCTTCCACGCGATCCGGCGTGTATCGCGGAAGCGGAAGGCAAAGTGGTTAAAGTGATCTCGTCCCTGCTCCGATTCCTTCCGCCGAATCGCAATTACAAGATCATATTCGTCAGGCGCTCCTTGCCTGAGGTCGCGGCATCGCAGAGCGTCATGATTGCCCGCCGTCAGACTTCGGCGCCCGCAGTGGATCGGAACGCTATGATCGCTGCGCTCACAGCGCATCTGAAGGAAGTGACAGCCTGGCTGGATGGGCAAGCGCATCTCTCGGTCCTCTGGATCGACCATGCGAAGCTGCTGTCCGACGCACGTGGGCAGGCGCAGATCATCGCCGATTTTCTGGCGATCCCGACGATGGATGCCGGCGCGATGGCCGCGCAAGTTGTCCCGTCGCTCCACCGGCAGATCGCGAATTGATGTGGGGCCGCCACTCATGGCGGCGAGCGGTCTTTAGACCGCTCAAAGGTTTCGTTTACCGATCGACTACAGGAGTCCAGCCCAGCACAAATGTAGGATTGCTGTAGTCGGCGATGATCTTCGCGTCCGCTTGCTCCGTCAATTGCTTCGAAACAGGATGCCGCTGTGAGATGTCGATCGCCCGGCCCTCGGCGTCGGTGCTGCGGAACTCCCAGAAGTGAATATGCGCCGGTGTCGGCGTCGATCGGTCCCCAGCCGGCGGCGGGAAGTCCCGTGAGGCGGCAGTTGATCAGCACAGCCTCGGCGTAAGGATAGTTCAGGCCGTGATTGTTGGGCAGGCGAGCCAGCACACTGGAAGGGGGCGTCAGCGCCGTTCCGCCATTCCAAGGCAAGGGTCGTTTGATGGCGGTGAAGGTGCAATCGACGAAAACATTGCCGTGGTTCGCTTCCGTGTTGCGAATCCACATGAAAGGTCCGATCGATTGGATCACGCAGTGGCGGAAGAAAGCCGGGCCAACGCCGAGGATCGTATCGCCGTCGCCGATGATGGTGCTATCGGTCAGGTAGACCGAGCCGCGCAAATTGAGCGCGTCGCCGGAACCCTTGAGATTCATGTTGCTGACGATGTTCTTCGAGCCGGAGACCAGCAGGGCTTCCGCCTGGCCGACATAATAATTGTTCAGGCTGAAATTGATCAGTTCGATTCCGGTGGAATCATAAGCGGAGAAAGCGCAGCGGCGGGATGGCCCTGGCATGGGCGGATTGAACGCGCTGTTGTTGCCGTAGCCGACCTGGACCTTCTCCCGATCCTCGCCGCGAAACGTGAGGTTGGCCTTCTTGCGGAAGAACACGATCTCCTCGTAATTGCCATTCCTGATGAAGATCGTCACTCGCTTGGATGGATTGTCGGGAACGAAATCGACGGCGCCCTGGACGGTGTTGAAATCGCCGCTGCCGTCGGCTGCAACCACGACGCGCGTTGCATCGGCAGGCTGGCGGAGCCGGCTTGGTCGTGAAACGCCAGGCGTTCTCCGTAGTGAAGCCCGCGAAGTCGCCGGAAGCGGGAGTGAGAACGCCCGGATCGATCTTGCACGATGTATTCATGGCCATAGCGCAGCATATTGTTGTGCGGATAAATCGTGGCCACGTTGCCGTGAATGATGACCGGATAAAAGTGAAAGTCAGCCAGGCCGCCGATGGTCGTGAGCTGGTAGTCGTGCAGATCGGCGGGCGTCGTCCTCACGGCCGGCGTCGTTGTGGTGGGCGAGGCAGCGTCCTGAACAAAGGCCGTTACGGGCGGGTTGGTGACTCGATGCGAGGGGTCGGGACCAGCAGGAATACTGAGATCGAGCGTATCGACCAGACGATGGTCCGCGGCATCGTAGATGCGAATCTGGCCCGACTTCCCAAGAACGGGAGCACTGGAAAATGTCAGCACAAGATGTGTATCGGGATTGACACGGGTCGCATGATTCGCGGGAAAAATCGTGGCGACCTCCCCGCGGGCAATCGTTAAGAGAGGGAGGACGGCAAGCATCCAAAACGAGCGAGTAACACAATGAGGCCTCATGGTCAGTGCTCCTGAACTCCACACTATAGCAGCCGGCCCTTCGTCGCGACGCAAAGTATTTGTGGGGCCGCCACTCGTGGCGGCGAGCGGTCTTTAGACCGCTCAAACAGGACGCGCTAAAGCACGTCCGCCGGCAGAAGTGCCGAGCCCACGAAACTGAACCACTACCACTAGAATTTGATGTTTAGGCCAGAGCTTTTCCGTACAACGCAAGCAATCGGCTCCATGCCTTCTCCGCCTGGGGCTCATTGTAAACGCTCGAATCCGGAGGGCACCAGCCATGCGAGGCGCCAGTGTAGACTTCGATCTCCGCCGGCAGCTTCGCGTTGGCGAACGTCTCTTTCAGAACGTCCTTCTCCTTGGGAGATCGTGTATCGTCACTAGCGGCGATCGCGATCAGGAACTGCGCCTTGGTTTTCGCCGCCTGTAGATGCGGACTGTTCGGCGTCTCCGTCACAAGCCCGCCGCCATGGAAGGATCCGACTGCTCCCACGCGATCGGGCACTGCCGCCGCGGTGCGAAATGCGATCGGGCCGCCCATGCAATATCCTTGCGTTCCCATCTTCCGGTTCTTGGCGACCGACGATTGCTGGTCCAGCCAAGCGATGAACGCTTTCGCATCCGTCATCTGAGTCGTTTCAGTTAACCCGCGCGCCAACGGCATCAGTTGCTGGAGAGGAGTTGCGGAACCGGCGTCCGCTGTCGGGGCTTTCTTCGTGCGGTAAAACGGATTGACAACCAGCACCGAATAGCCCGATTCTGCGAGTCGCTTACCCATTTGCCGGAACGCCGGCCGCAGCCCGAAGATGTCGGGCCACACCAGGACGCCTGGAGCCGCACCGCTCGCTGGGTGCACGAAGTAACAATCCGCGCTGCCGTCCGGCGTCGTCACGGTCACTTCCGATTCAGTCACTGGGGCTGCGTTCGCCACTTGCGGCAGCATCATGGCCACACCGGCTCCCAACATGATGCCGAATTGTTTTCGCGTCACCAACCCGAGAGACTCGTACTGCGCCCGGTCCTCTTCGAAATGATCCTGATCACACATATCCTGCTCCTTTACTGGATAGTTTAGGTTATTCGGCGGCATCCAGAATTGCCTGCGCAGTGGCGAAGGCCGCGCGATCCCAAGTGAATTCGCGCGCCCGCCGCGGCCCGGCCTGCGCGAGATCGTGCCGCAATCCGTCATCTGAAGCGATGCGTTCCAACGCTGCGGCAATCGCATCGTCGTCCAACGGATCGAAAAAAAGAGCTGTTGTCTCCGCGACTTCGCGCAGCGGCGGAATATCGGAACACGCCACGGGTATTCCGGCAGCCATCGCTTCGAGGACGGGCATTCCAAAGCCTTCAAACGTCGAGGGATAAATGAATGCCCGCGCGCGCGCGTAGAGATTCATCAGTTGGTCGCGCGGAATCCAGCCCGTAAGCTTCACCGAATCGGAGCAGCCCAGTTCGGCGATAAGCCTCTCCAATGCCGCGCCGTGAAAGCCGCGCATGCCGGCGATGGTCAATCCGAAGCTGCGAGGTTTTCGGGCGAACGCTCGAATCAGACTTTCCAGATTCTTGTGGGGATGGAGTGTCGAAACGCACAAAATGTACTGCAAACTCCTTGCACGATTGCTTGCAAGATCGCTTGCACTATTCCTTGCATGATCCAGGGCAAAAAAGGCCTCGTCGACGCCGTGATGAATCACCTTTATGTGCCCGCGCGTGAACGGATAGAATTTTTCTAAGTCGACGCGCGTCGCATCCGACACGGCGATGATTGTGCGCGAGCGATGCGCCGAGGCCCACAGCAGGAATCGCCAAAACGGCATATCGAACCAGCGGAAATATTCGGGATGCCGCTTGTGCTGGAGATCGTGAAACACGGTAACGTTCGTACAAAGCGCGAGCAGCGGCGCGGTGAACCCGGGATTGAACATCACGTCGATCTTGTAGCGCGACGCTTCCAGCGGCAGCACGATCTGTTCCCATAAGATGCGGCCGGGCCGGAACCGCGCATGAATCGCCTGCGGCTTCCAATGAAAATTCGCCTGCTTGGGAACCAGGTCCGCGCCGGTTTCGAAATTCGTGAAGACGAAGTAGTCGTTCTTGGCGTCGAGGCGCGCCAGGCCCTTCAGCAATTCTCGAAGATAGATCTCCGTTCCGCCGACCCCGCCGGGAATCATGTACAGCGCGTTGATGCCGACCCGGCTCACTTGCCTAGCCGCTGAAGCGCATCGCGCGCCTGCTGATTTTGCGGGTTCAATTCGAGCGCGCGAAGATAGTTCTTCCGAGCCGCCTCGCGATCGCCCTGAATCTCAAAGATCTGGCCTCGATACAGGTAGATCACGTCGTAATTCGCGTCCAGAGTTTGTGCGATCGCTAACTCGTCCAGCGCCTGCGGAAACTTCTGCTGCTTAGCAAACACCATCGCGATTTGTGTATGCACGTGAGCCGTGTTGTCGAGCAGCACGGCTTGCTTCAACTTCACGAGCGCGTCATCGGGACGACCCGCGCAATCCAGCGCGAGCGCCCAGTCCACCAGCAGTTCGATAATCGACTGGGCCGAGCGTGGCCGCGATCTCGTAGGATTTCACGGCATCGGGGCAGCGGTTTTCCTCGTAGTGCAACTGATAGGCGAGCTGAAATCGCGGCCGATACTTGTGCGGCGATTTATCGACGGCATCCTGCCACAGCGCGAGCGGACTCGACCACACCTGATTGCGTTGATACGTCATGATGCTGCAGATCAGCAGCGCCGCGCCGCCGATCGCCAACCGCTTGCGAAAACTTCACGCGCCGCAGAAACTCGCAGCAGACCAGCGCGAGACCGAGGAACGGAAGATACATGCGGTGCTCGGCCAGCACATCCTTGATCGGAATCGACGGTGGACGTCGGCGCAATCAGCAGCACAAACATGAACACGCCGAACGACGCGAGCGGAAAACGTTTTCGATAAATCCACGCCGCCACCACCAGGCCGCGAGCGCGATCCACCCAAAAATCGCGCCTTGATCGAAGGGGCCATGCGAGATCGCGATGTCAGGATCGATGTTCTGGCCGAACGGAAGAAAGAACATGCGGACGTAGGTCCAGATCACGCGGCCTTCGGTGAAAAAGAACTGCACGGGCGTGAGTTCGCGCATTCCGAATCCGGCATTGCCGCCGATGCGAAGCACACTCCAAACGTAGGCGCCACCGACGATCCCCGCGACGGCCAGCATCGCGTAGAGGATCCCGTTCTTGCGAATCCCGCCGCGGTTCCAGAAATAATCGGTCAGAACCAGCAGCACCGGCAGCGTCAACGTGTGTTCCTTGATCCCGCGGCGGCGCCGAACAGCACCAGGATCGCGAGAGCGCGCGGCACCGTCATCGATTCCGCCCGGCCGCCATACAAACACCGCGAAGGCCGCGTAATAAAACAACACGCTCAACACTTCCGATCGGCTGGCGACGTAGGCGACCGATTCGGTTTGCAGCGGATGCAGCAGGAACAGCGCGCCGGCGAAAATCGCCAGCGCCGCCCGCATCCGGCGTTCGACACCGGCCCATTCGAGCAGCTTCAGCGCGATCAGCGTCGCCATGACCGACGTAAAGAAGTGCAGGATCACGTTGGTGGAATGAAACGTCTGCGGATCGGGGCCGTCGGCGCGATGATAATCGATCCAGTAGCTCAGCATCAGCAGCGGGCGCAATCTTCCGATGAAGGAAAACATGTCCTGCTTGACCGACGGCGAAAAGAAGGGAAGATAACGGTCGTCGAACACGAATGCGTCCGCGCAGCGCGGGCGAGTACACTTCGTACACGAGGAACAGCGCCGCCAGCGCCGGCACCAGATCCACCATTCGCTCCACCAGCGCCGCGGTTCGCGGCTGCGGCCGCCTGGGGAACTGGTCTACTTTCCTGTTGCCGCTTGGTCTTCTTCATCGGCCGGTGTTTTGATCGGCAAGCGAAGTCAGCTTAAATTCGAGAATCGCGACGCGCTGCGTCAGCGCGATGTTGGAATCCTTGAGCCGGGAAATGATCAGCGAAAAGCGATAGAGCACCACCAGAAAAACCGCGCCGGCGACCATCAGCAGCGCGACGGAGGCGTCCGGAACGCCCAGCGCCGCGGCGATCCAATCCTGCAAGCCGTGCCATCGCGACAGCACCAACAAGCACCAGCGCCGCGGCCAGCCAGCTTACCGAATATTCGACGCGAATGTGCGCGCGGCGCACGGACGCGAGCACCAGCCCCGTCAGCAGCAGGCTGAAGATCGACATGACGTTCAGCAGACGATCCATAGACTCCTTCCATGCTCAGTCCCGCCCCTAGATCCCGCCCTTGGGCTATTTTCTCCGTCCTTCGAATTTCAACACGTTGACGAACACGCCCAGCAGCACGTGCACCAGATAATACAGCGATTTCGAAGCGCCGTGATGGTGCTGCGCCCGGTGCGCCGCGGCCGCATGCGGCACGGCACTTCGACGAACCGGAATCGTCTGCGCTGCAGCACGACCAGCGCCTCGATTTCAGGATATTCGAGCGGGAAGCTGCGGCTGAACAGCGCCAGCGCGGTGCGATTGACGCCGACGAATCCCGACGTCGGATCGCGCACCGGCTTGCCCAGAATCGGCCGCAGCACCGCGCGGAAAAAAACGATGCCGAGCGACGCGTAGGAACCCGCTGTGTTCGCCCGATCCGTTGACGAAGCGCGATCCGATCACCATCTCGCAACCTTCGCGCTCCAGCGCTTCGAGCATTGCGGGGATGTCGCGCGGATCGTGCTGGCCGTCGCCATCGACGCGAATCACGTAGTCGTAGCCGAGTTCGTACGCCAGCCGATAGCCGGCCTGCACGCAGCCGCCCAGACCCGAGATGATGCGGCAGCGGCAGCACCTTCGCGCCGGCGTCGCGCGCGACTTGCGATGGTGCGCGTCATTGGAACAATCGTCGACCACCAGGACCGGAACGTCCGGGCATCACCGCGCGCACTTCCTTGACGACGCCGCCGACGGCGCCTTCCTCGTTGAAGGCCGGGATCAGGATCAGCAGTCAGCTTCACAGTGCGGCCACCTGGCGGACCGAGATGGAATGCGTCGGCGAGAAGCTTTCGAAACGCCTGGCGGTGATGCGTGCGTGTCTTGAAGGATGCGGCGGCGTTCGCGCCAGAGACGCGGCAGGCGCACAGTCGCCGCGATCCATGCGCGCGAAACAGCAGAAACGGAAGCAATGCGACAGAATGGCCCGGCGTCGCGAAATTCCGCGCCTTGCCGCGGCCTTCCAGCAGAGACGCCAAGTGCCAGAAGTAGCGAACGAAGCGAAGCGGGCTTAACCAGCAGCAGCATCGGCCACGGGAAGTTCTTGACCGCCGTGTACAGACGATTCCGTTCGACGTAATACGCCTTCAGCGGCGAGGCCCGGCCGGCGGAATGCGAATAGCGATGCTCCACGATCGCGCCCGGAACGTAGGCGCATTCCCATCCGGCCCAGCGCGCGCGCAATCCGAGATCGGTGTCCTCGCAATACAGGAAAAATGTTTCGTCGAACAGCCCGATCTGTCCAGCATGCTTCGCCGGTACAGCGCGGCCGAACCGCTGGGGCACAGAGCATCTTTCGATGCGGCGAAGTTCTGCAGGCGGCTCGCCATGGCCGCGCTGCTTGCTGGATCCGTCGATCGCGATCAGCATGCCCGCCGAATCGAGCGATCCCGCGGAATCGAGCTGACGATGTTCCAGCCAGGCGCACTTCGGACGCGCACATGCCGGCTCGCGGACGGCCTCGGCGGCCGCGACCAGTTTCTCAAGCCATCGCGGATCCGCCACCGCGTCGTCGTTCAGCGTCGCGAGGTAAGGGCGATTCGGACGCGCGAATCGCCTGGTTGATCGCGGCGCCGAATCCGACGTTGCTTGTCGTTCGCGATCACACGCGCTCATGCGCGCGGGTCAGTTCACGCGATGCGTCTCCGCTGTTGTCGACCACGATCACTTCAAACCGTTCGAACGTTTGCGATTCGAGCGAGCGCAAGCAATCCGCCAGTGCGTCGCCGGCGGCCAGCGTCGGCACGACAACGGTGACTAAAGCTGACGGCAAGAGTTGATTCTAACAAGTCAAGCGCAGTTCGAACGAGAGGCGTCAGTCGGACAGGACCATCAGCGGATTCTCTTTCGCCAGCGAATTCGCCGGCGTACCGCCGTCGAGATCGAGAAAACGCGGTATCGAGCAGCCGGACTGTCTCGATGTTGCCCATCGCCGAAAGCAGCGTTTCCTTCAGATGCGGATGCTCTTTTTCGAGCTCGCCGAACATGTCGCGCAGCGACCGGCGCACGGTGCCGGTGCGCTGCGAACATCCGCACGGAATCACCGGCGCGCCCAGCGATTCGGCGAATTGCGTGGTCAGATCCTCGGTGACGTACACCAGCGGCCGGATCAGCCGGAAATCGCGTTCGCGCGACCAGGTGATCGGCGGCAGCGCGCTGATGCGGCCGGTGAACAGCGCGTTGCGCAGGAACGATTCGCAAAAATCGTCGGCGGTGTGGCCGAACGCGATCACGTTCGCGCCCAGCCCGCGCACGATTTCGATACACCGCGCGGCGGCGGTAGCGGCTGCACAGATCGCAACCGTGATCGGGCTGCTCGTCGAGCAGGCGGAACGAAGGATTGTCGCGATGATAGGTCCAGTCGATGCCGCGCGACTTTCAGATATTCGCCCATCGGCTCGAACGGGCGCAGAAATTTTCCCTGCTCGACGGTGAACGCGCAGACGGTGAAATCGACGGGAGCGCGCTTCTGCAACAGCAGCAGCGCTTCCAGCATGGTCAGCGAATCCTTGCCGCCGGACAGCGCCACGGCCACGCGATCGCCGTCGCGAATCATCTTGAATCGCGAGACGGCCTCGCCGACCTTGCGCAGGAGTGTTTTTTCGAGGTCCATTCAGTATTCGTATCGGTCAGAACGTGGCGCACGCTGGCAGCGGTATGTCCGCATCGTGCCGACCGCTTTGTCCAGGAAATCGCCGAGACGACTCTCGGCCTGCAGGCTTGCAGCCCGCGCCACGTTTATTGCTTCGATAACCGGATCTGATACTGCCCGCGCTGACAATCTGGTATTGATACTGGCCGAGACCGCCTGCGTCAGCAGCACCGTGCTCAGCGGACTGTTTCCCGCCGCGACCATCACCATGTGTTTGCTTGTTCCTGCGGATTCGTCGCCGTCCAGCATCAGCGCGTCGGTTTCCGACGCCATGATCCTTGCCCGCGAGCTGGAACACCGCGCCGTCGTAATCGAGCGTCGATGTGCTTCGCCCACGCCGCCAGCGCGGAATTCGTTTCCGGACGTCCGATGAACAGCACATCGTGATCGGCCAGTTCCGCGTCGGTCACTTCGAAATCCTTGCGCATCCGCACTGCGCTTTCGAACTGACCGAGGAACTGTTTCTGCCACTGCTCCGCCGCGTAGCGATTCGCGCCGGCTTCGGCCAGCGTTCCGTAAACGATGATCGCGGAGCCCAGCTGGCTGCGCCACGCGCTGGCCGTATACAGCAGGACCGTCGGCCTGTTCGGGCAGGCCGGTTGATCGAGCCATTTCGCGAACAACGCCTGTGCGCCGCGCCCGCCGCCGTCATGAAATCGGCTGCGCGGACGGTCTTGGTGGTGTTCTGCTCGAAGAAATCGCGCATCAACGCGTAGAACGCATCGTCGCCCATTTCGCGGCGCAGCGCATCCAGCAGCAGCACGCCTTTCGCCTCGGCGAGGGTGTGCCAGTTCGGCGACGTCGTCGACGATGTCGAGCTTCGACAAGCGGCTGATCGTCGTCGAGCGCCGCCGCGCGATACTGCGCGCGATAATGCGTCGAGCTGCCTTGTCGAGATCGTCGCCGTCCAGCACGTCGAGTGATACGCCGCCGCGCCGGCGGTCAGCCAGACGTCGGCATCGCTCGCCGGAAGAATCCAGCCCTTCCACAAATAATCTTTGCCGACGCTCGCCGCCGCGACGTCCGCGACGGCCACCGCGCGTCCGCCGCGATTCTGATCGCACTCTGCCGCAGCGATCGTCGACGCTTTCGGCGCGTCCGTCAGCAGCGTCTTCATCGCATCCGCTCGATGCGCCTGGAACAACCTTGTAGCCCGACGAATACAATCCGTCGTTGCCCGCGAAATGATCCTTCTGCATCGCGGACGGCACCCATTCGCGCTGATTCGGTTTGCCGAACAGCGCCCAGGTCATCATCTGCGACGCCATCTCCGACGTCGTGACTTTCGCGTCCATTGTGGTCGCGCTCACCAGCGGCGCGGTGCGGAACGCCAGTGAACGCCGAACCCCTCGTCGATCTTGCCTTTGTACTGCTGATACATCTGCTGCCACTTGACGTCGCGCAATCGCGGGCACGAACGGCAGATCCTGCGGGCGCGCCGTGCGGATCGGGCACATATTCCAGGCGCACGTTCAGATCCTTGGCGTTGTTGCAGCCCCAATAAAATCCCTCGGTGCCGCCGAACCATTCGTTCTTCGAGCTGCGATACAGACTTGCGTCTTATAAGTGCCCAGCTCCAGCATCGCGATCTCATTGGTGCGCGCGTCGCCGATGATCCATTCGTTCGTGTACAGGCCGTTGTTCTTGGTCTTCAGCAGCTCCACCACTTTGTCGATCGCATCGCCGTACTGAATCGCCTTGCGCGCGCGATACGCCACCGGCGTCCCTCTGCATGTTGAACGGACTCTGCTCGATGGTCGTCTCCGTGAGCACCACGCCGACGTCGTTCTGATACCAGTCCGTGCCGCTCTGAATGCCGCCGGGATAGCTCTGCATCAGCACGCGATGCCCTTCGGTGGGCACGCACGTCGAGCATGATGTTGGTCTGCTCGGCCAGCGTCAGCGGCCACCATGGTCACGTGGCCGATCACCATCTTTCCGTCGCGCGTCGCTTTGCCGCAGGCCGCGAAAGCGCTGCAATGCGTCGTTGACTCCGCACATCGGTCTTCGACGCGCCGTATCGAGGCGCATCAGGTCCAGCCCTTCGAGCCCGCTCGGCGTCATCGGCATGGCGCGAGTTCAGCTCGCCCAGCTCGGTGATGGTGTTCAGCGTGACGACGTCGACCAGATCGATCGCGCGGCCGTTGTACTTCGCGCCCGCGGCGGCCGCGCCGTCGGCGATGCCCTTCATCTCTGCCAAGAATTTCTTTGTCGAAGCCGCGCAGGAACAGCGCGTTCGCCGACGTGCGGCCGTTGTTCCATGCAGTTGCCTTCGATTTCGAATCGAGCTGCGAAGCGCAGCGGTCGATGTACTGCTCGATCTCGCGCGCCAGCAGGTAGCCGTGCTGATAGCCGCGATCGTAAGGCTCGCCTTCGATGTGCACGATAGATCCAGCCCGCGCTGGGATATCGATAGCCGGGCGCCGAAAGTCTTGCAGAGTCGCCTTCTGCGGCAGGCCGCCGGTTTGCGCGACTTCTTCCAGCGATACGCCTTCGAACCACGCTTTGCCGGAGAACGCGCCGCCGTCGGCGACTTCGAGCACGATTGATCCTGCGATCGCGTCGCGGTGAACTTCAGCGCCAGTTTCGTCCACGGCGCGTGTTCCGCCGAGCGATTCCGAATGCACGTCGAACGGCATCGACGCCATGCCGAGCGATGCGCCGGTCGCGATCGGCGAGCGGTCGACATCGCGGACGCGCAGATTTTCCGTTCGCACCCAGCCCGAAAGCTCGTAGCGCTTGCCGACGGTCAGGTTCACCGGCGTCGAGCGCACGAAGGCTCCGGAATCACCAGCGGCTTCGACGCGGACGGAGGAACGCTTGTCGTGCTGCACTGACGAATCGAGTTCGACGAGCCGCGGACGGCTTCCCATTTCGCCGTGGAATCGAACGACGCCTGAAACGGCGGAGGCGCCGCGATCACGTTACTGAGGGCCAGAAATCCGGCGATTACGGAGCAAGATCCTGCGAGTTTCTGCATGTGTCCATTGTATGCCTGCTAATATCACTCGCAATGTGGGACCGGCACTGGTGCTGGCGGCCGGTCTTCAGACCAGCTCGGGCGAAGATCAGCCGCGAGAGAACCGGCAGGCAACCATAAGTGAAGGTTCCACATCGAGCACGACCGACGGGCGTACCATAGAATATTGGATCGCCTTCTATGCGTCGTAAGCTCCTATTTTTAAACTGGTTCCTGACGGGTGCGCAGCTTTTCGCACAACCTAAGGATCGCGCCGCATCGTCGGAATTCTTTGAATCCAAGGTTCGCCCGATTCTCGCCAATAACTGTTATAGCTGCCACGCCGCATCCGCTCTAGGTGGGCTTCGCCTCGACAGCCATGAAGCGATGCTCAAGGGCGGCGCGCACGGCACTGCGATTGTCGCGGGAGATCCTGATAAGAGCCTGCTGATTCAAGCGGTGAAACAGACGGATGCCAAGCTCAAAATGCCGATGGGCGGCAAGCTGAAGGACACGGAAATCGCTGACCTGTCAGCGTGGGTCAAAGCCGGCGCGGCGTGGCCTGCGAGTCCCGCGCCCACTTCGGCGGCAGCCTCGTCAAAGGCCGGGAAATACACGATCACGCCGGAGCAGCGGAACTTCTGGTCCTTTCAAGCGCTGAAGTCGCCTGCACCGCCGACGATCGCGGACTCCGAACTCGCGAAAGTCGCGAAGACCGACATTGATCGGTTCATACTCGCGAAATGGGAACAGCAGAATCTCAAGCCCGTTCGTCAGGCCACCAAACATGAACTGATTCGTCGCGTGACTCTGGATCTGACCGGCCTTCCGCCGACGCCTGAGGAAACTGAGGCGTTCGAGAAAGACGAGTCGCCAGATGCGTACGCGAAACTGGTCGACCGTCTGCTCGCATCGCCGCATTATGGCGAGCGCTGGGGGCGATTCTGGCTCGACGTCGCGCGCTACGGCGAGGACGATTATCGCAGTCTGGATCCGCAGGGTCGCGGCAACAATCCGTATCCGAACGCGTACGTTTATCGCGACTGGGTGATCCAGGCCTTCAACGACGACATGCCGTATTCGCAATTCGTCAAGGCGCAGATCGCCGGCGATTTGATGGATGAGAAATCGCGCCATGAGACGCTGCCCGGCACGGGATTCCTGGGGCTGGGGCCGTGGTATTACGACAACGGCGCTGTCGAAGTGACGCGAGCCGATGAGCGGCACGATCGCGTCGATGTGGTGACGCGCGGGTTTCTCGGGCTGACGGCCGCGTGCGCGCGCTGCCACGATCACAAGTACGATCCGATCCCAACGATGGACTACTACGCGCTGGCCGGCGTGTTCGCCAGCACGTCGTATCACGAATACCCGCATGACGCCGGCGTCGGTGGTTTCGCAATTCCTGAAAGTGGAAGAGGAGATCGAGCGTAAGCAGAAAGTTCTCGGCGAGATGCAGCAGAAGTGGGGCCAAGCGCTGGGCGAATCGATGGCCTTCGAATCGGCGAAGTACATCATGGCCGCGTGGGAAGTGACCGGCGATCAGAAGAAGGAAGTGCCGGTGGTGGTCGAAGAGAAAAAGCTCGACTACGAATTGCTGGAGCGCTGGATCCATTTCCTAGGGCATGAGCCAAAGCTGTATCCGTACCTGAAGCCGTGGCAGGAAATGATGAAGGCGGGCGGGGGCAACAAGGCACGCGCGCAAAAAATCGCCGATGAATTGCAGCAGAAGATCATCGCAGTGATGCTGACCCATCGCGAGATCGACGAGCAGAACGAGATCATCGCGCAACAAGGCTCTGCCGGGCACCGAAAAGAAGAAGCACGCGGACAAGCCCAACGAGTTCATCACGAATGACGATTTCTGTCCGGGCTGCGGCCTCGAATTGAAATCGATGCCGTTCGAAGACACCAGCTTCTGGACGGAACTGTTTCAGCGCGAATTGGATGGCGTCGATCCCGTGGTCCAACCCGGCGCTCGCACGAAACCGGGGCTGTTCCTGTTCAGCGGGTGGGCGCTGGAGCATCGCCTGGGCGCGGATGTTCAAGCCGTGATCGCGCGCGTCAAAACCGACATCGAAGCAGAGCGCAAGAAGATCGAGCCGCATTATCCCTATTTGCACGGCGTCGCCGACAACGAGAAACCGGTGAATCTACAGCAAGCCATTCGCGGAAGTGCGTACAATCTGGGTCCGGAAGCGCCGCGCCATTTTCTGAGCGTTCTTTCCCCCGGCGATCCGAAACCGTTCTCGAATGGCAGCGGTCGAATGGAGCTGGCGGATGCGATTCTGGCGCAGCCGATTGCGATGCGCGTGATCGTTAACCGGATTTGGAAACAGCACTTTGGAACGGGAATCGTAGATTCGCCGAGCAATTTCGGCATCACCGGCGAGCGTCCGACGAACCCTGATTTGCTGGAATATCTCGCGTCGGACTTCGCGCGCGATGGGATGTCGATCAAGAAGCTGCATCGCAAGATCATGTTGAGCGCTGTCTATCAGTTGAGTACGGATGTCGATGAATCCGACTTCGCGAAGGACTCCGGAAATCGTTATTATTGGCGCGCGAATCTGCGCCGCATGGATGCGGAACAGTTGCGAGATTCGGTGCTCGCGGTTGCAGGAAACTTGGATGATTCTTTGGGCGGTCCGTCGGCCGATCTGACGCCCACTTTGATGCGGCGGACGGTGTATGGAAAAGTGAGCCGGTACAAACTCGACGAGTATTTGATGCTGTTCGATTTTCCGAGTCCCGAGCCTTAGCGCCGAAAAGCGCTTCAGCACCACGGTGCCCTTGCAGCGGTTGTTCCTGATGAACAGTGATTTCATGCAGATGGAAGCGGAAGAACTCGCGAAACGGGTGGCGGGCGAGGCGGATAACTCGTCGCGAATCAGAAAATTGTACAAGATCGTCTACAGCCGCGATCCGTCAGCTGACGAACTAAAACTGGGCCTCGACTATCTGCATAGCGAGCCGATGAAGGAATACGAATCGGCCAAAATCAAGTCGGAAGAGAAGAAGGCGGAAGACAAGAATTCAGAATTAAAGAATTCAGAAGGTAAGAATGGCGACGGTAAGAGCGCAAAGCCCGAGAGTGGGCAGACGCCGGGCAAGGACGTTGCCGAGAAGAAGGCGGAAGACAAGAATCCAGAAGTAAAGAATTCAGAGGGTAAGAATCCCGACGGTAAGAGTGCAAAGCCCGAGAGCGGGCAGACATCGGGCAAGGAAGTCGCAGACGATTCGGATAAAGACGAAGCAGGGATGGAGATGATGAACGGCGTTCCGGGATTCGGTCGTCGCGGCAAATCTCCGGCACCGGAGTATACGCCTACTCCGCTGGGTCGGTACGCGAAGATCCTGTTGAGTTCTAGTGAGTTTGTGTTTATTAATTAGGAGAAGGATGCCCGTTGATCGTGGATTCCGTTTGTCGAGAGAGGGTGTCGACATGAGTGTCGACACGGCACGCAGGAGTGCGTGCGCCACAATATGACACATCGATCTTTTAATCCGACAACTCGACGAGAAGCGCTGCGCCGCATCGGCAATGGATTCGGCATGATGGCGTTCGCGGGGATGCTCGGCAATTCGATCGCGAAAGCGGGCGTCGCGGACGACGGCGGCGTGGCGAAGTTGGATTATCCGCAGCGCGTGAAGCGCGTCATCTTTCTGTTCATGAACGGCGGCTGCTCGACGATCGATAGTTTCGATCCGAAGCCCGCGCTCGATAAGTATCACGGCCAACCGCTTGCCCGGTGGCCACATCGCGACTGAACGCCAGACCGGTGAGCTGATGCGGTCGCCATTCACGTTCAAGAAATACGGACAATCGGGGATGGAGGTCAGCGAGATCTGGCCGCACATGGGCGAGGTCGCCGACGACGTCTGCTGGATCCGATCGGTCTATACGGAGATTCCGAATCACGAGCCCTCATGCCTGATGATGAACACGGGCGCGAACCAGGCGGGGCGGCCGTCGATGGGCGCGTGGATGACGTACGGACTGGGCACCGAGAATCAGAACATGCCGGGATACGTGGTGTTGTGTCCCGACGTTCCGACGACGGTCGGTCCCCCGCTGTGGAGCAATGGATTTCTTCCGGCGATCAATCAAGGCACGTTCATTTCGGATCGCGTGCAGGACAAGCCGGGTGCGCCACCGCCGGCGCCGGTGAAGGAAGGCGATCCGGTCGTCATCGAAAAGGGTTTCGATCCGAAGAAATTCATCAGCTACGTCAACAATCCGAAGTTCGCGCTGGAAGAGCAGCGCCGCGAGCTCGACCTGCTGGAGCACATCGAACAGATTCGTTCGAAGAGCCAGGCTGCTCCCGATCCGCAAGTGGAAGCGGTGGTGAAGTCGATGGAAGTAGCGTATCGGATGCAGACGGAGGCACCGGAAGTTTTCGATATCCGCAAAGAGACGGAAGCGACGCAGAAAATGTACGGCCCGGGCAGCACGGCTCGCGGATGTTTGCTGGCAGTGCGGCTCGCCGAAAAGGGCGTGCGGATGGTGCAGGTTTATTACGCGAAGGGCGATCCGTGGGATGCGCACGCCGATATCGAAGCGCATCGCAAGAATGCGAAGGATTCCGATCAGCCGTTCGCGGCCGTGGTCAAGGATTTGAAATCGCGCGGGATGTGGAAGGACACGCTGGTGCTGTGCGGCTCGGAATTCGGGCGCACGCCGGTGCGCGAGATCGGGCGCGGCGCGGGCGGCTTGCAGAATGGCCGCGATCACAATCCGTTCGGATTCACGATGTGGATGGCGGGGGGCGCTTTAAAAGGTGGAACTATTTATGGCGCTACCGATGAATTCGGTTTTAAGGCGGTGGAGAAGCCGGTGCACGTCCACGACATTCACGCGACCATCTTGTACCTGATGGGGATCGATCACACGAAGCTGACGTATCGCTATAGTGGTCGCGATTTCCGGTTGACTGATGTCGCGGGGAACGTTTTGCACGATCTGATCGTCTAAAAGTCGACCATGCGGATCACCTTTAGGCCCTGGCTATTGCTGCTGACTATTTCCTGCGGCTTGGCCCAGACGCCGATCAAGTTCGAAGTCGCGACGCTAAAACACGCGACCAGCGATGGCCGTCCCGGCGACATTCCTCGCAACATGGACGATTCGCCTGGTCACTTCGCGATGCACAATGTGCCGTTGCGATATGCGATCGAGTGGGCTTACGATTTGAAGGATTACGAAGTCTCTGGGCCGGAGTGGATCAAGGGCCCCGATGAACGATATGAGATCGTAGGGCGGTCGGCAGGCGCGGCTTCCGAAGCGCAATTGAGGCTCATGTTGCAATCGCTGCTGGCTGAGCGCCTGGGGATGAAGGCTCATCGCGAGACTCGGGAGCTTCCGGTCTATGTTTTGATTCCGGGAAAGGGTCCCGCAAAAGTGAAGGAACCAGCGGCCGAGGGCGCAGCGGGATTGCAAGGCGGTCCAACGGTGCTGTTCCACAAGCAGCCGATTTCGCAGGCTCACGTTCATGATGACGCGGCGCATGGATCGCCCGGTGCTCGACATGACGGGGCTGACGGGAATCTACGATTACTCGCTGGATATTTCGGGGCTGGGTGCGTTCAGCGGTCCGAATCCGCCGGAGGGCAGCCCGTCGATTTTCACCGCGGTGCAGAACGATCTGGGGCTGAAGCTGGAGGCTCGCAAGCATCCGATTGAGATTCTGGTGATCGACGCGGTGAATAAGGTTCCGACGGAGAACTAACGCCCAGGTTGTTGCGCGCGCCCTTACGGGTCTCGACGGCTGGTGGATCACTTCGATGTGGGGCCGCCACTCGTGGCGGCGAGTCGCCTTCAGACGACTCTGTTCAAACGTGAAGAAACCGGCCTAAAGTCCGGTTGCCGGCAGAAGTGCCGGCCCCACATTGCATCCGTTTGGTACAACAGAAGTGAACTCCAATGACTACCGCACAATCCAGCAGCAACTTTTATTCCGACCTTTTTATCGATGGCAAGTGGCAACACCCGACCGGCACTACTTCCATCGACGTGCATCTCGGCGTCGACCGAAGAAGTCATCGGCTCGGTGCCTGAAGGCAACGCGGCGGATGTCGATCGCGCGGTGCGGGCGGCTCGCGCGGCATTCGACGGCGCATGGGGCCATACGACGGTCGCGGAACGCGCCGAATGGCTCACGAAGCTTGCGGGCGCGCTGAAGGAGCGCGGCGAACGGATCGCGAACATCATCGCGCAGGAAGTCGGCACGCCGATGTCGTTCGCGACTCCGGTGCAGGCCGGACTGCCGGTGGCCGTCACAGCGGGCTACGCGAAGCTGATCACGGAGATCAAGCTGGAACAGGAGATCGGCAATTCGCTGGTGGTGCGCGAGCCTTTCGGAGTGGTCGGCGCGATCACGCCCTGGAATTATCCGCTGCATCAGATCATGGCGAAGGTCGCGCCGGCGCTGGCCGCGGGTTGCACCGTGGTGCTGAAGCCCAGCGAGATCGCGCCGCTCAACGCGTTCCTGCTGGCCGAAGCTTGCGAAGCGATCGGACTGCCCGCGGGCGTACTGAATATCGTGACCGGATACGGACCGGTGGTGGGAGAAGCGATCGCATCGCATCCCATGGTGGACATGGTCAGCTTCACCGGATCGCTGCGCGCGGGAAAACGAGTGGGCGCGCTGGCCGCGGATTCGATCAAGAAAGTGACGCTGGAACTCGGCGGGAAGTCCGCATTCGTCGTTCTGGACGACGCGCCGTTTGAAAAGGCGATTCCAGCGGGCGCTCGCAATGCGATGCTGAATTCGGGGCAGACGTGTTCGGCGTGGACGCGCATGATGGTGCCGCGCAGCCGTTATCAGGAAGCGCTCGATGCCGCGGCAGCCGCGATCTCCGGTCTGAAGCTGGGCGATCCGCTGGATGCAACGTCGCGATTGGGCCCGCTGATCTCCGCGACACAGCGTGAGCGCGTGGAAGGCTACATCGCCAAAGGCAAGCAGGAAGGCGCGCGCGTGGTGATCGGCGGCGGCCGGCCGGCTGCGTTCGCGAAGGGCTACTATGTGGAGCCGACCATCTTTGCCGACGTGAATTCGAAGATGACGATCGCGCAGGAAGAGATTTTCGGACCCGTGCTTTCGGTGCTGCCGTACGACACCGAAGACGAAGCGGTGAGCATCGCCAACGACACGATCTACGGGCTGGCGGGCGGTGTGTGGTCGGGCGACGCGAATCGCGCCATGAGTGTCGCGCGGAAGATGCGCACCGGACAGGTGGATGTGAACGGCGGCCGCTACAATGCGCTGGCGCCGTTCGGCGGCTATAAGCAATCCGGCATCGGCCGCGAGTTGGGCATGTTCGGGCTGGAAGAATTTTTCCAGATCAAGTCCATCGCTCGATAGGCGCTCGATAAGGGCGCTCGATAGGAGCGGCGCTCCGCGTGCTCGATACGCTGCACTCGATAAACAACGCTCGATAAGAGCGTGCTCGCTTGTCCCTTCCGGTACAGTTCCCGAGGAGTTTTCGTCGCCTCTTCGACATTCCTTCGTCGATTCTTTCCCTCCAATGAAGTGATTTGTCTTGGTGCACTTACGCCTGAAGTTTTATTCCAAAAAATTGAACCAGCCCCCCGATGGTCTGCCTCTCACGTTTGATCGCTAAACGTCCTGTGCAGAATTTCTAGTGCGGAGAGAGGTTCAAATGAAACACAATCGCAATTTCTCGATGAACCATCGAGATGACGTTAACAACAAAAATCGGAGAACTACAATGAAGAACTTTCTGATGCTCACTGTTATGACACTTGGCGTTGCCGCAATTGCTGTGGCGACTCCATGCTCAATCACACCACCCACGAACAATCTCATCGACGGCGCTCCCTCGACGCTTACGAACCCCGCGAGCGATACTAACGAGCCGTGCACCGTTCTGCCATTGACGTTCGACAACTTTTCGTACGCCCTCAACACGGGGATTTCACAACGGCGATGCCGACAGTGAGCACGACTGTCGCTTCCTTTAACGCGGGAGTAGTGACTTTCACATTCAATCCGAATCTAGCGCTAGGCTCTGACATGGACCTGGAATTCCGCGTCTTGGGCGGAGTTGCGGGAGTCGGACTGGCCTTCAGCAACTCGGGCACAGGCTTTGTGAGTGAGGTAGTTTGTGCGGTGTTCACTCCGACCGGAATTTGCGCCCCTGCGGACACTTTGGCGATCCTCAATGTGAATTCCGCTCACCAAGCCGATAGCGCTTCGTTTACGACCCAGGATCCGGTTTGGATTGTGAAAGACATCAACTCCGGCAACGCCCCATTTAGCGATGTGCAGGAGACGTTCCAAACAGTGTCGGAGTAAACCCCTTGAGCGGTACTCCAGAACCGGCGACGATGGGATTGCTCGGCATGAGCCTGTTGGTGCTGGGAGCGATGCGGGTACGGTCGAAATCGCGCAGACGATAACCGCGTCCAGTACGACACAGATGACGAAGCGGTGGATGGGGGCAATTTGACAATCGGTCGGCAACCCCCGCCCTGACGGACGGTGTCTGAACCGTGTTCGCAAGCCCGCAGCTAAACACCGCACTGCCAAGCAGTGAATATCGCCAATGGCACGATTTGCGGCCCGCAGGTATGCGGGTGTCGCGAATCGTGCCATGGTGTTTTGAGAGTAAGATGCGGGACGGAAAGTGGATGTGACGGAGGCCGTTGCAACGCGGATGGCGCCGTTTGACGGCCACAACAATCCGTGCCGGCGCGAGTTGAGTAGGTGCGGATGAAAGAATCCTCCCAGATCAAGTCGATCGCTTTTATCGATTCCGTTCGGAGCCAAATGGCCGCGGTAATTGTCCGCGGAGCCGATCGCGAAGAATCTTCGCTGATCGCTCTACTTCGGAAATTTTTCCGTCATACGACTGGATATTTCCTGCGAAATATTGTCGCGCAATGCTGCACGTTTTACGCGCGCGCGGAGCGTTTGTTAACGCGTTTGCGATCAAAATTTCATTCCAAAAAACTTTCATTAAGCCCTGAAACATCCCGCCAATCGAACGCCTCCTTTGTTTGATCCAAGCGGTACGAGTAGTACCTATTTTTCTATTCATAGGAGGTTCGAATGAAACACAATCGTAGATTTTTGATGACTGTCATGGGAGCCACCTTGATGCTCGCGGGCACAGCGCGCGCGAGCTTCATCCTCGACTTCCAATCGGTGACGGGAGGAGGTCCATTTTCATTTAACTACAACGCCGATTTTGGCGCGAACAGCGGCTTGGAAGAATTGGTAACAGGAGATTTCACGACGCTCTACGACATCGTCGGGTTCATGTCGGCGACCGCGCCGGTGGGCTTCTCGATGACAACGCAATTGCTGGGAATCACTCCGTCGGCCCAAAGTCCGACGGATTCAGCCAGCCTCATGAACGTGACGTTCACCTATACAGGTAGCACCCTGACCGCGGACCAGATCTTCACGGGTTTTACGGTCGTATCGACGGCGGGCTCCACTCAGGCCGGATTCACCTCGGGTCAGGATATGGACGTGTCAGGTGGGGACCTCGGAGATACCGCGCGGACGACGGTTCCACTGGCCGCAGCGACGGGGATTCCCGAGCCCACGACGATGGGACTGTTCGGTGTGAGTCTATTGTTACTGGGAGCGCTGCGCCTGCGCCCGAAAATGCGGCAGAGCGCCAGTAAGCAGTAACTTGAGCGCTAACCGCGCCCGCGCGCCGCGGCAACTGGAGCCGTAGGGGCGGGAGCGACTGCGGGAGCTGCGGCGGCTTCGGACTTCGACAATCCAAGTTGCTTCCGCAGCTCCACATCCATTTTCTTGCGTACTTCCGGATTGTCTTTCAGGAACTGCCGCGCGTTTTCGCGGCCTTGACCGATACGCTCGCCTTTGTAGCCGTACCAGGCGCCGGACTTTTCGACCACGTTGTGAGCGACACCCAGATCGATCAGGTCGCCTTCCTTGGAGATGCCCTCGCCGTAGATGATGTCGAACTCGGCTTCGCGGAACGGCGGCGCAAGTTTGTTTTTCACCACCTTGACCTTGGTGCGATTACCGGTCACGACGTCGCCGTCCTTGATCGCGGCGATGCGGCGGATGTCGACGCGCACGCTGGAATAAAACTTCAGGGCGCGACCGCCGGTGGTGGTTTCCGGATTGCCGAACATCACGCCGATCTTCTCGCGAATCTGATTGATGAAAATCAGGCAGGTATTCGATTTGGAAACGATGCCGGTGAGTTTGCGCATGGCCTGCGACATGAGCCGCGCGTGCACGCCCATGAAGCTGTCGCCCATTTCGCCGTCGAGCTCGGCTTTGGGGACCAGTGCCGCGACCGAATCGAGCACCAGCACGTCGATCGAATTCGACGTGATCAGGGCGTTGGTGATTTCGAGCGCCTGTTCGCCGTAATCCGGCTGCGAGACGAGCAGATTGTCCACATCGACACCCAGCTTGCGCGCGTAGGCGGGATCGAGCGCGTGCTCGACATCGATATACGCCGCCATGCCGCCGACCTTCTGCGCTTCGGCCACGACTTGCAGCGCGATGGTCGTCTTACCCGACGATTCCGGCCCGAAGATTTCACAAATGCGGCCGCGCGGGAACCCGCCGACTCCAAGCGCGAAGTCGACCGAGATGGATCCGCTGGATATCGTGGGGACGGCATTGACGGGCTGCGCGCCCAACCGGATGATGGATCCTTTTCCGAATTGTTTCTCGATCTGCCCCAGCGTTGCGCCAAGGGCCCGGCTGCGTTCTTTTTCGTCCATGAAGCTACGATTATACCGTGCGGTACAAGTTGGGCAGGCGATCTCGCCTGCCCATATTAATGGAACAAGCTATTGGACCACGACGGTCACGTTCGACTGCGTGTGCTGCTGGTTGATCGCGATGTCGAGCACTTGGGGCCCGCTCGATAATCCGGTCGGCACTTGGACGTTGATCTGCCAGACGCCGGTAATCAACGTGGGAGCCGCGCCGGCGAATGTAACTGTGGCGGGTTTGCCGCCGATAGTCGCGGTCACCACGCTCGATCCCGCCGTCCAATTCAGCAGCGGCATCAACGTGATGCCCGAATTCAGCGTGCCGGTGACGCCGCCGGGACTGGTCAGCCCGCCGCCCGTGCCGTAGATCGCAAGGACAGAGCCCTGCACGCCGGGAGAGGTCGGGACCGTACCGCCCGTGACGGGCACGCCGCCGACTGGACCGTTCACGGTACCCGCCGGATTTGAATTGAGCGCCGAAGCCTGACCCTGGCCGGTCGCATTCAGAGTGTACACACCAGGAGCGATCGAAACCACGTTGAGTGCGATGCCCTGGGATGGCACATTGTTCAGCGAAACCACCATCGTGACGCTACTTCGTCCGGCGACCTCCCACGGGACAACGACGTTGATCTGCGTCGCGTTGACGTAAGTCGGCGTCCCGTTAATGCCGCTGAAGGACACACTCACTCCCACGAGCGTGTCGCTGACGGTCCCCTGCGGCGTCACGGTGAAAGTGGTTCCCGCCGCTGGAGAAACCGGGCCAAGGTTGAGTCCCTTGATGGTGATCAACTCGCCCGGGGCGATTCCGTTGCCAAGCGCGCCCGTGGCGCTATTGAAAATCGATACGGGCGTGGGTGTTAATGGAGCAGCTACCACCAACGAAACCGGTACGGTTAACGGAGTCGCCAGCACGGGCGACGCGATTACGACCGACCCCTGCAGCGTCGTGCCAGCGGCGTTGGCTGGAATATTCGCGGGATTGATCGACACGTTGATCGTCTTGGGTGTGGCCAGCGTGCCTGTGCCGGCGTCCGTTGTCAGCCATCCTCCGGTGCTGGTGGTGCCTACCGTGAAGTTCACCGGGCCGCCGGTGCTGCTGACGGTGAGTTGCTGCGCCAGCGGCGTCGTTCCGCCGGGTTGATAGGCGAACGAGAGGCTCGGAACATTCACCGTAATCGTCTGAGCCGCGCCCACGGTGAGTACAGCGTTCACTGTGGCCGGCGCACTTGCCGATCCTCCGAAGGAGAACGTCACCGGACACGTGTAGGTACTTTGTGGAAGGGTATTGGCCTGAGGTGTAAATGTGACGTTCCCCGCCGCCGCGCCGCTGGCGGGCGATACCTGCAGCCAGCTACACGCCGGCGTGCTTGGTACCGAGACCTGGAAGCTCGCGCCCGTGCCGGAACTGGTAAGCGCGATTGTCTGCGCTGGCGGCACAGGCCCGCCGAACGCTTGCGCGAAGTTCAGCGGCCCGGCCGGTGTCAAGGTCACGGTGACGTTGGATGTGATCGTTAGAACCAGCGGAATCGTGACCGGACTCGACGGCAGATTGGGAGAGGAGATTGTGATCGAACCGCTATAGGTACTCGGCAGCAGAACTCCGGGCACGATCTGTACTTGCAGGGTCTGCGGCGAGGTGGGATTCGGGCTGTTGGCGGCGACGGACAACCAGGGGCTGATGTTGCTGCTGGAGGTCACGGTAAAGGGGACCGCCGTTCCGTCGGTGCTGCCGATGGTGATGGACGACAGGAACGGAGCGCTGTTCTGCGCGGCCGTAAACTGACCGAACCCTAAAGGCATGTTGATGGTCAGCAGACTCGATGCGTTGATGTTTACGGTGACCGGTACCGTGATGGTGGCCTGATTCGGTCCCGTTGCCGGGTAGGTCACGGTGACGGACCCCGAGCAGATCCCGGCAGTCATGCCGGTGGTCGTGGGTGTTACAGAAATGGTCGCGGGACTGGTGCTCGAAACCGAATTGGTGGTGGCACTTGCCGTGAGCCAACTCGCCGGACAGTTGGCCGCGATCACCGTGGAGGTGGCTACGGAGAAGGTGATCGGTTGTCCATTGGCCGTGAGTTGTACCAACTGCGTGGTAGGCGCGGCTTGGCCGGCTTGGGCGCTGAATATCAGCAGCGGCGGCCCGGCCACCACCGTCGTTGTGCTGCCGATGGTTAGGTTGACCGTGATGGGAAGCGAATATAGATTCGTATCGGCGCCGGTCGGTTTGACACTGATGGTCCCGACGTAAGAGCCCACCGCCAGACCCGACGTATTCACGCTGACATTGAGGGTCGCGGGCGTGGTCACCGTGGCCGAAGAGGCAGTCAGCCAAAACGAATCGGAGGTTGTCGTAAAACTGGTGTTGCCGTTGCCGAGCGTGGTGATCTGCACGGTTTG
Organism: Terriglobia bacterium; assembly: GCA_963732025.1. Lineage (GTDB taxonomy): Bacteria > Acidobacteriota > Terriglobia > Bryobacterales > Bryobacteraceae > Palsa-187. The sequence goes on along the minus strand of CAVSXU010000008.1, from coordinate 1,097,999 downwards.
AATGGGCGGCTGAGTGGTAGCGGCGAAGTTCGAGGTGAAGGTTAATAGGTTAGTGGAGAGTTGAAGAAGCGGGTTGTTGCTGATCACCAGCGTCACTGGAATTTGGGGCAGCGCGTTGCCGCCGATCGGCGTGATCACCAGGTTCGTCGTGTAGACGCCGGGGGCCATCGAACCGGGGGTGGCTGTCAGCGTCACCGGAACAGCGGCGCCCAACGCTCCCGTCGCCCCGTTCGGAGGCGACACCACCAGCCATGACACGGCCGGGTTGGTGGCGGCCGTAAACCCCGACGCGTTATTCGTGGAACTGACCATCACCGTACGTACCAACTGGCCGGTCTGTGGCGTCGTTCCGGTCTGATAGAGAATTGGTTGAATGTTGGTCGGAGTCACACTGAGCGTGGCCGGCGCGGTCACGGTCATGGTCACCTCGATCACAGCCGAGTCCGTCGAGGTGGTGCTCAACACATACACCGACCCGTGATACACACCCGCCGGGAGGTTCCCGGGGTTGACGCCGATGTTGATCGTCGGCGAACTGTTCGTGTTGCCCGATGTGGTGAACGGAATCAGCCAGCCCGTTTGATCCAGCGTGGTGGCCGTTACGCCGAAGTTGAGAGCAGCGCCGCTGCTGGATAACGTGACGGGTTGGGTGGGAATATTGGCCGCTGTAGTGCCGAGCGGGACGGTAAAGTTCTGTGCCGGCGGATTCGCGGTTAGTATCGAACCGGGCCCAATCGTAAGATTCACCGTGACAGTCACGGGTGTTATGTTGCTCGATTGAACTCCGATCGTGAAAGTCCCCGTCTGCATCGTGCCGACCCCGCCCGCCGAGCCCAAAGCGATAATTGTGAACGCTGTTGGCGTCCCTTGAAATGCGTTCAGCGGTCCTGTCGGATTTACGCTCAACCAGGAAGGCGAATTGGTCGTATTCACGACAACCGTAGTAGAAGCGGTGGTGCTCAGGTTGATTTTCGCGGTGGCGAACCCCCCGGCAGGCGCGGTGATATTGACAATGGGATTGTCCACTGTGAGAGTCTGGGCCTGGACTGCGGCGGCCGCTGTCAGGCCGAGCATGAAAACCACCGGCACTGCATATCGACGAGAATTCTGACGAGTCATAGTTTTCCTCTGTAATGAGTAGAGACGCAGGAACACGGGACAATACTCCAGCCATCAGGCGCACAGGACGAGCGCGCTCGGCGAGTTGAATCGCAACTGCGATTTACCGTGCAATTGGCACGCCACAGCGCAATAATTGCCGTCGTGGAAAGAAAGTCGAATGATTTGTGTGAGAAAGCTGCCGATAACGCGGGTTCTCAACCGATCGTGTAGGAAAAAATTGCCCGTGTGCGACTCGCAGGTGGGTTATCTTTGAACACTTGGGGGCATTCCACGCGCCGAAGGACGGCAGTTGACCGCCCAGCGTTACTATCTGAAGTCCGGGCGTCAGTAGGCGCGAATCTACTTGACGACGACGTTCACCAATTTATCCGGCACCACGATCACCTTCACCACCTGCTTCCCATCCACGAACGATTGAGCCTTCGGATCGGCCAGTGCGAGCCTTTCCAGTTCCTCGCGCGATGTGCCGAACGGCACCGACAATCTGCCGCGCACTTTCCCGTTCACCTGCAACACGACGTCGGCGGCATCTTCCTTCGCCAGTTCCTCATCGTACGCCGGCCACGATTGCCGGAACACCGGACCCGTGCGCCCGAGCTGTTCCCACAACTCTTCCGCCAAAAACGGCGCGAACGGACCCAGCAGCAGCGCCAGCGACGGCAGAATCTGGTCCAGAGCCGCGCGCGACAACTGCGCTTCCTCATCGGTCAGCGTGTTGATCAACTCCATCAGCGCCGCGATCGACGTGTTGAAGTGCCAGCGATTGTTGAAATCCTCGGTGATCTTGCGGATCGTCTGATGCAGTTTGCGCAGCGCACGTCGATCGGCGCCCGGGTCCCCGGCTGCGTCCCTCGTCACATTGCGCGTAACGAACTTGTACACGCGTTCGACAAACCGCCGCTGGCCGCCCACGCTCGATTCGTTCCACGGCATGTCCTTTTCAGGCGGCGCCGCGAACAGCACGAACAAGCGGCACGTATCCGCGCCGTACTTCTCGATCATCTCTTCCGGGTCCACCGTATTGCCCTTCGACTTCGACATCGCCGAGCCGTCGGTTCCCAGCACCATGCCCTGCGTGAACAGATTGTTGCGCGGGCTCCTCGTGATGCACCAGCCCCAGGTCTCGCATGAACTTCGTGAAGAATCTCGAATACAACAAATGCAGGATCGCGTGCGTCACGCCGCCGATGTACTGATCCATCGGCATCCACTTATCCGCCAGCGCCGAATCGAAAGGCGCGCGATCGTTATGCGCATCGCAATAGCGATAGAAATACCAGGACGAATCGACGAACGTGTCCATCGTGTCCGTCTCGCGGCGCGCGTCGCCACCGCACTTCGGACATTTCACGTTGACGAACGACGGTACGTCTTCAAGCGGCGACTTGCCTTTGCCCGTGATCTTCACGTCGATCGGCAAAATCACCGGCAGATCCTTTTCAGGAACCGGAACGGTGCCGCACGCCGGGCAATGGATCACAGGGATCGGCGTGCCCCAATAGCGCTGCCGCGAAATTCCCCAATCTCGCAGCCGGAACGTGATCTTCGCAGCGCCGAATCCCTTCGCGACCGCGTGCGCCGTCATGACGCGCCGAGCTTCCGCGCTGGGCAGTGCCGCTGAACTCGCCGGATTTTTCGACGATGCCGTAATCGCCAAACGCGGCTTTCGGATTTTCATCCAGCACACCGTCCACCGGCCGAATCACCGGCACAATCGGCAACCCATAGGTCGTGCAGAATTCGAAATCGCGTTCGTCGTGCGCGGGCACCGCCATGATCGCGCCCGTGCCATATTCCATCAACACGAAATTCGCGATCCAGATGGGAACTCGCGCGCCGCTGTAGGGATTGATCGCGAACCCCGTGGTCGGCTCGCCGTCCTTTTCGATATCGCCAGGACCCTTCGACGCCCGCGCATCGATCATCTGTTTCGCCCGCGCGCGACCCTTCTCGTCGAGCAGCTTCGCGGCCAGCGGATGCTCCGGCGCCAGGATCACGCAAGTGGCGCCGTAAATCGTATCGACGCGGGTCGTGAACACGCGGATCTTCTCATCGGAGCCTTCCAGACTCAAAATCGATCTCCGAACCTTCCGATCGCCCGATCCAGTTGCGCTGCATCGACAACACGCGATCCGGCCAATGCCCTTGCAGCTTGGTATCGATATCGTGCACCAGCTCTTCGGCGTAGTCCGTGATTTTCCAGAACCATTGCTGTAGCGCACGTTGCTCCACCGGCGTTTTCTCATGACGCCAGCAGCAGCCGTCGACCACTTGTTCATTCGCGAGCACGGTCGCCGCATTCGGGGCACCAGTTCAGCAGCGCCTTCTTGCGATACGCCAGGCCGCGCTCCAGCATCTTCAGAAAGAACCACTGATTCCAGCGATAATACTCGGGCTCGCACGTCGTGACTTCCAGATCCCAGTCATAGGCGAAGCCCATGCGCTGCATCTGCTGCTTCATCGCCGCGATATTCGACAGCGTCCATTCGCGCGGATGACGATTGCGCTGGATCGCGGCGTTCTCGGCCGGCAGCCCGAACGCGTCCCAGCCCATCGGATGCTGTACGTTATAGCCGCGCATCCACATGTAGCGAGCCAGCGCATCGCCGATGGAATAGTTGCGCACATGACCCATATGCAGGCGGCCGCTGGGATAAGGCAGCATCTCCACCACGTAATATTTCTGCGCGGAGGAATCAGGATCGGCGCGATAAAGCCCGCCATCTTGCGCCTGGACTTGCTCCCAGCGCGCGTGCCACTTCAGTTCAATTTGGTTGTGGTCGTAGGCAGACTCGGCCATACACCAATATACCGAAGATGGCGACTACGTCGCACTTTCGGAGGCATCTAACCTATAATCGACGGGTGCTCAAGAGGATCGCGGCGAATCTGTCACCCGTTTTATTGCTCAGTGGCTGTGCGATCTTCGCTGTACGTCCGGTGTTCGAGTTGATTTCGCATCGACCATTTCCGTTGCAGTTTCTGCTTTGGGCGTACATCGTCTGTGCCATGTCAGCCATACTTATGGCAATTCTGTCCAGTCAGCCCGTATCTGGTAATTTGAAGGGCAAACTACTTCTAGCACTTGTCATCCTTGCATTAGGCGTATCGGGCGCCTGGAAGACTTGGCACCAAATGAAGCTACTCGCCGCGCACGGGTTTTTGTTGAGGTGACTTCTCTGCCAACTGCTTCAGCATCTCGACATTCTTCCGGTCGTCCCCCTCTTTATCCACGGGAGTCTCCAAAATAAACGGCTTCGTCCGCAATTTCGGATGCGTCAGAATCCCGCGAAAGCCATCGAGCCCAATATGCCCCTCGCCAATATTCGCGTGACGATCCACATGCGATCCGAGACCACCCTTCGAATCATTAGCGTGAATCACGCGCACGTGCTCCAGCCCCAAAATACGATCCGCATCCGCCACCATCTTCTTCAACCCCTCCGCCGTCGCGACATTGTGACCCGACGCGAGCAGATGGCACGTATCCAGGCAGAATCCGATCGGAAGATCCGTCATCGTCTGCCCATACTCGCGCATCACGTGCAACTCTTCCAGCTTGCCGCCGAGCTGCGCACCCGCCCCCACCGTGTTCTCGATCAGCAGCATCAGCTTGCCGAATTTCAGTCCACTTGCCGCCGCCGCGACGCCTTGCAGGAAATTCAGAATCCCCTGCTCCACCGTTTGCCCCTTGTAGTTCCCAGGATGCGCCACCAGATACTCTGCGCCGATCGCAATGGCGCGTGCAAGCTCGCCACGAAATGCCTCGATCGAAAGCGCGCGCGTATTCTCATGTGCCGACGCGAGATTGATCAGGTAATTGTCGTGAATCACCAGCGGCGTCAGATCATGTTTATCGCGAGCGCGTTGCAGCGCCAGAATTCCCGGCGCGCTCGGAACAGAAGCTTTCCACTGCCGCGGGCTGGACGAGAAAATCTGAAACGTGTTCGCGCCGATCTCGACCGCCTTCAGCGCGGAGTTTTCAAGAGCCCCTGAGATAGAAGTGTGATGTCCGATCCGCATCTTTGCGATCACGCGCGCTCAAGCACCGCCCGTCAGGGCGGGTGTCAAATACATACGCCGTCGTCAGGGCATCAAATACACACCCGCTCTGACGAGCGGTGCTTGAACCCAACCACGAAAACGGTCGCTAGGAATAATAATTCTTATCCCACGCATGCTGCTTCAACACCGCGAGCAAATCCAGCGGCAGCGTCCCCGCATCCGACGCCGCGCAATTCTGTTCGACGTTACGAACGCGCCGCATTCCCGGTATCACCGTCGAGACCGCCAGATCCGACAGGCAATATCGCAACGCCGTCTCCGGCAATGGCGCCCCGACGCCCGCCTCCTTCAATTCGCGCAGGAGCGAATCCACATGCTCCACCACCTGCTTTTTCCGATCGCCACGGAAATACCGCTCGCGAAAATCGCCAGGCTCGAACGTCGTCTGTTCCGTGATCGTCCCGGTGAGCGCACCCTCGTCGAGCGGCACTCGCGCCAACACACCAACACCGAGCTCGAGCGCCAGCGGAAACAGCCTCGCTTCCGGCAACTGGTCGAAAATGTTGTAGATCACCTGTACCGCATCGATCAACCCTGTGCGCAGGACGTCCAGCGCTGAATCGGGCTCGTGATTGTTCAACGACAACCCGACGTTCTTCACCTTGCCCGACTTCTTCAGATCCTCGAACGCGCGCCGCCAGTCGTCGCTATCGATCCATTCCGGATTCCACACGTGCAATTGCTGCAAATCCAGGTAATCTCGCTTCAGATTGCGCAGGCTTTCGTCGGTGCACTGGATGATGTAATCGTACGGAAAAACTTCCTCGATCCCGACGCCCGGTTTCGCGGGCCACAGGCGATTCTTCGGAGGAACCTTGCTCGCGATATAGAAGCTGCGGCGGCTTGAGGTCGCGCTCGATCTGGCCGACCAGCTCCTCGCTGTGCCCCTCGCCATAAACCAGCGCAGTGTCGATGAAGTTCACGCCCAGCTCGATCGCGCGCGTCAACGCGGCGATGGATTCGTCGTCGGTCGCGCCCAGCCACATCTTTCCGCCGACACCCCAGGCTCCATATCCGATCTCGCTGACTTCGATTCCCGTGCGGCCCAATGGACGATAGCGCATGTCTCTTATGATAGAAGCTCTTATGATATAAGCATGCTGGCGCGCATTTTGATTTTCCTTCTGTCCGCGCTCACGGTCATGCTGCCTTTCGCCGTTCCGGCGAGCGCCGCGACCATTCGCCTCTACCTCAAGGACGGCACCTATCAGCTCGCGCGTGAATACGAAGTGAAGCCGGATCGCGTGCGCTACTTCAGCACGGAGCGCGACGAGTGGGAAGAGATCCCGCTCGAGATGATCGACTTGGAGCGCACAAAGAAGGAAACCGCGGCCAAAGAGGCGACGATCAAGGCCGAAGCAACAGCCGAAGCGGAGGAAGACGCTGCGTTGCGCGCTGCAGCGAAGGAGGTGGATAGCGTTCCCGCGGCCAACGGAGTCTATTATCTTCGCAACGAAAAGCTCGAAACAATCAAGGTTGCCGAATCGAAGCTGGTGACCGATAAAAAGCGCAGCGTACTGAAAGTGTTGTCGCCCGTTCCCATCATTTCCGGCAAGCAGACCGTGGAACTGGACGGCGAGAACGCGGCGGTGCGCGTCGCCGATACGCGTCCGGAATTCTATTTCCGGCTGTCGACCGACCAGCGGTTCGGCATCGTGAAGCTGACGCCAAAAAAGAGCGCGCGCGTCGTGGAGGTTGTCGAGAAGATTCAGGTAAGCAACGAGATAGTGGAGCACTTCGAGGAGATCGCTTCGTTCAAGCGCCAGGCGGGCGATCTGCTGTTCAAGATCTGGCCGGAGAAGGATCTCGATCCGGGCGAGTACGCGCTGGTCGAATACACGGACGGCAAAGTGAACTCGCAGATTTGGGATTTCGGCGTCGGAGTGGGAACGCCGCCGCCACCGCCGTCAAGATCCCTGAATCCGCTAAAGAAAAAGAAGTAACTTCAACTGTTCACGGCCGTCAGTGAGGCGCGACAGCATGGCTCCGGCTTTTGGAGCCATCCAACGCAGCAGCGGGCAAAGGGAGCGCTATTTGGGCTTTACCGGTCAATACCCAATTAGCCAGCAATTCGCCGGAAGAACGCCAGCGACTTCGCAGCGCAAGTCTCCCAACGAAAATCCAGTGCGCGTCCGCGCCCGCGATCGCTCAAATCCGCTCGCAACGATTCCGATTCCAGCAATCTCGTCATCCCACCCGTAATCTCCGCAGGACTCTTCGGATCAATCAACAACGCGGCGTCGCCCGCGATCTCCCGCAGGCTGGAATTGTTCGACGTAAGCACGGGCACTCCCGCCGCCATCGCCTGCGCAACGGGAAATCCAAAGCCCTCATAAAGCGACGGGTAGACGAACGCGGTGGCGCTCGCGACGAACGAAGGCAAATCGGACTCGGGAATGTAGCCCGCGTAAGTCACCTCCCGTTGAATCCGCTCCAGCGTCTTCTCGGTGCCCCAGCCTTTCGGCCCTGCGATCACGAGCTCGAATTGCTCGCGCAAATCGCGGCTCAATTGCGCCCACGCGTCAAGCAGCGTTTCGAGATTCTTGCGCGGTTCGATCGCACCGACGAACAAAACATAAGGCCGCTTGCGGCCCGACAAGATCGTCGACGGCTTCGCTTCGAAATAGCGTTCGTCGATTCCCGAATGAATCGTCTCGATCTTTTCCGGCGCGATGCTGAGCAATCGGATCGCGTCCTGGCGAGTGTTTTCCGAAACCGCGATCAAACCATCCGCGCACTTCAGAATCCGATCCGCAAAGTTCTTGTCGGCGCGAATGTTTCCTTCCGTGTGCAGCTCCGGCATCAGCCAGCAAGTCAGATCGTGAAGCGTAGCGGTGAGCTTCGCCCGCTTCGGCGCGCGCCGAACCTGATTCGACGCGTGAAAGATGTCCGAGCCGCGCAGCACCCAGTCAAGCGCCGCGCTATCGCGTGCCAGATACAAAACGCCCAACCGCGCCAGAGTCTGGGAGCGCGAGAGCGACGACGCCTGATGATCCAGTTTGCCGAAATCGTGAAGGTAGGGGAACGCGCGGATTTCGTCCGCGCCGGCCAGCTTTCGAAGATGGCGGACCCAATGATACGTGTAGCTCTTTACGCCGGCGCTGCGGAGGAGAGCGGAAGTAGCGTCGACCGTGACGATCATGCAAGCACTCTTACGGTCGCGCCTCACTGACGCCCGCGAAAAAACGGGGACAGGCTACCCTGTCCCCTGGTGACCCGAGGCCACGAATGAATAAGATATCGGCGTGGACAGGGCGGCCTGTCCCCGTTTTTTCGCGGGCGTCAGTGAGGCGCGACCGTAAGGGAGTGCTTTCGTGATTCGTAAAAACGAACTTTCCGCCACTCTCGATCACCTTATGCAGCGCTCCCGCCACCAACCAGCGAGGCCAAATGCGCGACCTTCGGCTGCTCCACGCAGATGTAATAGAGATCCGGCGACTGCCATCGCTACCGAAATCCCGCGTCGTCGATGAACACATCCGCGGGAGCATTCGGCGCGTACGATCCGTACACCAGATTGTTCACGCGGCCATTCAGCAACAACGCTCGCTCGCCATGATACGCCTCTGCGTAAAACACAACCGACGAAAACGTATAGTACTGATCGTCCAGAATCAATTTGCCATGCGGCGCGCGATTCAGCGCCTCCGCCAGCGGCCGCGAAGCCAGATACGGATCGAACACCACCAGCGCCAATCGCGCGGCGTGGAAGAACAGCACCATCATGACTATGACGCCCGCGATTTGCTTTCGTGCCGCCGAAATCGCGCCGATCAGAAACGCAACGCCGGCCACCAGCAGCGGAGTGCGCAGATACGCGAACGACGCCATCGTCAGGTCGCCCATGTGCCCCAGCGACAACGTATACGCTTCCGGATTCTGCATCAGCGCATGGGAAATATCGCCGGGCGCGGGCAAGCTCCAGACCTGCGAAAGAATGTACACGATCGCAGCCATCGCCAGCGTCGCGATCGACAGCCAGCGCGATCATTCCCCCGCTCACGAATTTCTTCGCCCGCTCCTCCGTCAACGCGCTTCCCAGCAGCAACGCCAGCGCCGGATAACACGGCATCGAATAATATTCCTGCGTCGATGAAAACGTGAAGAACGTCAGCAGAAATCCGGCCCAGCACAGGCACAGCAGGCGCATTCGCCCAGCACGATTGACCGGCGCGAAACGACAGCTTCGCGACCGCCGGAAAATATACGCTCAGCGGAAACAGCCACAGCAGATGGAACAGCCAGAACAACACGCGAGGCACCGTGTTGTAATCGCGCGGATACCGCAAGTTCAGGAATCGCAGCACGTGCTCGTTGATGAAGTAGAACCAGAAGAAGCCGCGATACTCGCCCGGCGCGCTGTGCATCGTGAAATCGAAATACGGAGGATTGCGCAGCGTCGCCAGCATGTGCCACGGCGCGGCGATCGCCAGCGCGATCAGAATGCCGCGAAATGGATGCAACCTCTGCCATGCTCTCCCGCGAAGTGATCTGGCGCGTGAACGCCAGATACAGCAGACGCGGCAGCAACCGGAAATACAGCGGCGATCAAGCCCTTCAGCAGCAATCCCGTGCCGATCGCCGCCGCCATGACCACGCTCCAGCGATCCCGATCGCGGCTCCTCATCGTCCAGCGCCCGCAAGAAAGCCCACATCGCCAGCGCGATGGTCGCCGTGATCGTCACATCCGGAATCTGTATCCGCGTGAAAAGAAACAGCCCGACCGAGGTCGCCAGCGCCAGTCCCGCATACATTCCCGCGCGAATCGAAAACGCCCATGCGCCGATGCGAAACACCAGCCAGCACAGCATCACCGCCGATAAGCGACACCGGCAATCGCGCGGCCCAATCGTGGACGCCGAAGATCTTGATAGGAGATCGCGATCAGCCAGTACTTGAGCGGCGATTTTTCCAGATAGGCGACGCCGTCCAGCCGCGCCGTGACCCAGTCGCCGGAATCGAGCATGTTGCGCGCGATCTGCGCCTGCACCGCGTCCACATCGTCCATCAGCGACGGCGGACTGACGATGCAGCCGAGAAAAACGGCGGCGGCCACCGCCAGGACGATCAGGCTCGAACGGGTATGAGCTCGGGAATCGCTTGAATCGCCGGCGAGGCTGCGCTTCGGGACGATGGTTCGATTCCCCAATGTTTCATCCAAAGGAACAGAACCAGAAGACCCCATAGATGATATCCGAGGTTAGCACGGCGTTCCAGATGGGCGCGGATCGCGCGATCGATCGCGGGCCACGAAAAAATGCCCGATTCGCGAACGCTGCGCTCGTTCAGCGTGTCCAGCAAGCAGCGGCCGCAGAATCGTCCGCAGCCAATGTGCGTCGGGATGTCGAAGCCTTCCTTTTTGCGCTGCGTCACGGCCCTGGGCAGACGATCCTTCATCAGCTCGCGCAGCACGAACTTCAACTTGCCGCCGCGAATCTTCAGATTCTCCGGCAGCCTCGCCGCGAACTCCACCAGCCGATGATCCAGAAACGGCGGACGCACTTCCAGCGAATGCGCCATGCTCATGCGGTCGCACTTGTACAGAATATCGTCGGGCAGATAGTACAGCTGATCCATCCACATGAAGCGATTCAGATAGCCGCCCGCGCCACCGTGAGCCCCGCGTGCCCGGCAGCGTCAGCGGCGAAAACTGATCGGCATCGTCCAGATCGGTTCGCAAGTGCGCGCTTCTCGCCGTTGGCGAACGTGCCGTTCCAGAACAGATGCGCGTCGACCGGGTCCAGCAGCGAGCCCTTGCAGCAGCCGCGTGATCTTGTAATCCAGCCCGATCTTCTCGTCCGACACCGGCAGGAGCCTGGTCAGGTTCGCCGCCATCTTCCGAACCGAGTAAGGAACCGCGCGCAAAGCGCGAGCGTAGCGATCGGCGAGGTACGTGTTATATCCACCGAACAGTTCGTCCGCGCCGTCCCCTGATAGCGCAACAGTCACTTCCTCGCGGCACATCTTCGAAAGAAACCACACCGGCACCGCGCCGGCGTCGGCGCTCGGCTCGTCGGAATAATAGGCGAACTGCTCCACCGCGTCGCGAATGCCGACGCCCGGACTCAGATCGAATTCGTGATGATCGGTGCCGTAGACGCTGCGCGACCTCGCGAAAGTATTCGCTCTCGTCGAAACTCCGCCCGGTGAAGGATACCGAGAACGTCTTCAACTGCTCCGACGACGCTTGCGCGGCGTAATGCAGAATCGTCGTCGAATCCAGGCCGCCGCTGGTCCACACGCCGAGCGGAACGTCCGTCACCAGGTGCTCGCGCACGGCGACGCGCAGCAGCCGATCCAGTTCCTCCTTGGCCGATTCCAGATCGATGCTCGCGATCGGGACGAAACTCGAGCCGCCAATACGCTTCGCGTCGACACCTGCCCGTCGCGCCATTCCAGCCAATGCCCGGGCGGAAGTTTTTCGACGCCCTCCACCAGCGTGTGCGGGCCGGGCACGTAGTTCAGCGACAGATAATGATCGCAGCCCCGCGCTGTTCATGCGGCCGGTCGATCTCGGGATGCAGCAGGATCGCTTTCAGCTCGGAGCCGAAGTAGATCTCGCCGCGGCGGCGGGCGAAGTACAGCGGCTTGATGCCCATGCGATCCCGCACCAGCACCAACCGCCGTTGCGATTGCGTCCAGAAGCGCCGCCGCGAACATGCCGCGCAATCGCGGAAACGCGTCGACGTCCCATTCGAGAAACGCGCGCAGCACGGTCTCCGTGTCGCAATAGCGAGTCGAATCGTGTGACCCAGGTCGCTGCAGTTCGCGGCGCAGTTCCGCGTTGTTGTAGATCTCGCCGTTGAAGACCAGGATGGTGTCGCCGTCATCGGAATCATCGGCTGCGCGCCGTGTTCCAGGTCGATGATTTTCAGGCGCACCGCGCCCAGCGACACGTACGCCGATTCCCAGACGCCCTGCTGATCAGGGCCGCGATGGGTCAGCGCGCGTGTGACCAGTTCGATGCGCTCGCGCCTAGGCGCACGTAGAGAATGTGTATACCCAGCTATCCCGCACAAAGCAATTAAATCCCCGCCGTGACTCCGAATCCCCTCGAAGGTTTACAGCGTTTACAAAATATTTACGTGCTACCGCACGACTATAGCACAACTTGGGTATGCCGTTCGGCAATTGCGTTGGACAAACTCGCGATCAGAAATTTGGATGAGTTGGATGGGCGGGAGCTATTGGGGTTTGACGCGATTTGAAGTGGCGCGATCCTGCGTGGATGGCGCTGCGCCGCGCGGCGGCCCGGCATTGCGGCCGGCCAGTACGGCTTCCGAATGGAGGGCGTCTTTGGTTTGCTGGATGGAAGTCGTGAAGATCGACCTCGAAACGCGGCGCACGATCGGATCGACCATCCAGCGCAGCGAGAATGGAACCTCCCGGCTCAACGCCACGGCTTCCAGCTCCATGTAAACGCCGCCGTCGCGCTCCTGATAGCGAGCGATCGTGAACAACCGCCAGATGAGCCCGCTCCCCACGTCCGGAGGCAGTTTGTGCGCGGCCGCAGTGCCGTAGTCCGCGATCTCCTGGATGGCGGCCGACTCCGTGGTGCCATAGGCGTGCGTGGGATCCAGGCGGATAGTAGTGGATTTGTATTCGGTGTCGAGCGCGGTTTTCGAGATAAGCGATTTGTTCATTAGTAGGATGGAGAAGCGGTCCTCTGTGGCTCCCAACGAAGCAGTGGCTCCCAAGGAAATCGTTTTCGAGTCCAGCACGACAGGCTTGTAGTTGTCCTTGTAATGGGAATAATCCCGCACTACGCTCAGGACCTCTTCGAGATTGGTGTCCGGAATAAAGGCGGCTCCCATCCAGTCATGGATGAGGCCGGACGGCACCTTCCGAGGAGTTTGAGGAGTCGCCGGCAAGACTACGATTTCGCCACCGTGAACTCTCGCCCGGCGATCGGCGGTTTCGTCAGTCCACAGAAATTGACCGCCGGGAGTCAAGCGGGCCCGCATACTTTCCGAGGTGGTGCGAACGTATTGATCCCAGGCCGCCAGAGTTTCGGCTTTGAGGGTAAGGTCGCCCGCCCGCGTGCCTCCAGCGAAGACTACGGGAAAAGCTAGCGTCGCGATCAGGCGATTCATCGGCATTCACCAAGGCAATTTGACGGCCAACGTAGGTGACGTCGCAAGTAATTGAATTCGCTATTCCATAATAAAGCAAACTTGCATCACTTGCCAGCATTTGCCGGTCTCCTGGTACGTTGTGGGGCAATTTGGGACGATACCGGAACATCTGCCGGTAACACTCGGACACCGAACCCCTCTAAACTACAGAGGGAGAATCGAACACAAATGGCTGAAAAGAAAAAACAAAAAATCGAAGAGAAGAATGACGCATCCAAAGACGCCCTGATCAGTGTCGCCGAGACCATCGGACATGCGGTGGGCACACTGGCGCGTAAAGCCGGCGTCGGCGCGGAAGCGAAAGTCTCCGCCAAGAAAGGTAAGCTGCCCCCGAAAAACAAGAAGCGGCTGCCGCGCCGCGAAAAGAAGGCCGCCCAGAAAAGAACGGCAAGCCGCGTCTAGCTCGCTTGAGACTGGCGTTGTGGGGCCGCCACTCATGGCGGCGAGCGGTCTTTAGACCGCTCATACCGGACGGCCCCACAAGACTACCGACCGATCGGATCGAAGTGAGCTTCCCTCACCCTGCGGCCGTCAAAATCGAGACCGCAGGAGAACTGGAAGACTTCAGCGCCATCATACCGTCGCACCGCGAATCGACCCGTAACCCATTCGCCGCGTCCCGGATTTTCGTCCACCGCCGCTGCGCGGAATTCGATCGGCCGGCCTCGGAAGCGCTCGTCAGCCTGGCTTCGGATTGCATCCTGGCAAACGTGGATCGCCTCGTCCGAATTGAATCGCGGATAGCGACGCGGCTCTTCCACGCGCGCGGGCTCGACCGGCCGCTGTTCGATGCGTTCCGGCGCCCGGCTATTCCAGTTCAGTTCGAATGCATAGACATCCTGCCCACTTTGCGGATCTTCGATCCGTATCACGGCGACGCCGCCATTTCTCGGATCGCGAATCATTTCGACGCGCCCCCGTCCCCGTGACACCGCGAAACGGACGTCGGCGGGATTCAATGGCAACGCCGCCGTGCACTCGAAGCGCCGCCATTGAGGAGGCTGCCCCGACACGTCGCGCAAAGTGGCCGTCGTGCCGCGAATCTCAACCGCGGCTGCCCCATCCACGACGATTTCAGCCGTGCATCTTCCCCAGTCAGGATTTCCGCCTCCGATCAGCACGGCTCGCCGCGGTTGTGCCGCCGCAAGTCCGCAACTGATTGAAAGAATTACTAATGCGCTCAGATACTGTGTTTTCATGCTTCACCCCTTGCGAAATCGGAAGCATTTGCAGGACCGTTGGTGCGAAGCGGAGTCGTCGCGTTTCCGAAAACACGTCCTCGAGGCGAGCCCTCCCGAGTCGCGCTTCACTGACGGCTATCACGTGCCGAGAACGTGACTAAAATGGACAGTGGTTCTCCATGAAACAACAACCTTGTCTAACAAAGTTTTTGCTGTTGATCGCCTTCGCGTCCGTGGTGTTCGCCCAGGGCCCCAATAAAGCCGACGTAGAGCGATGGGCGCAGCACATTAGGAACGTCAACATCATCCGCGACGATTGGGGCATCGCGCACGTCTACGGCAAAACCGACGCGGACGCGGTTTTCGGCATGGTCTACGCGCAGGCCGAGGACGACTTCAATCGCGTCGAGACAAATTACATCAACGCGATGGGGCGGCTGGCGGAAGCCGAAGGCGAATCGAAGATCTATCAGGATCTGCGGATGAAGCTGTTCATCTCACCCGAAGCGCTGAAGACGCAATATGCGGCCAGCCCGGCGTGGCTGCAGTCGCTGATGAACGCGTTGGCGGACGGGTTGAATTTCTACCTTGCGAAGCATCCCGAAGTGAAGCCGCGAGTGATCAAACGCTTCGAGCCGTGGATGGCGCTGAGCTTTACCGAGGGCAGCATCGGGGGCGATATCGAGAAGGTCAATCTGAATCAGCTGCAGGCGTTCTATGGGAAGGGTCGCCGGCTCGAGCCGTGGCAGGCACGCTCTTGGCGCGCCCTACGGTCGCGCAATCGACGACCGTCGACATTCAGAAGCCGAGCCTTCGGGATCGAACGGGATGGCGATCGCGCCGTCGAACACGGCGAATCATCACGCGCTGCTGCTGATCAATCCGCACACGTCGTTCTTTTTCCGCTCCGAGCTGCAGATGGTCAGCGACGAAGGGCTCAACGCTTACGGCGCGGTGACGTGGGGGCAGTTCTTCATCTATCAGGGCTTCAATGAGCACGCCGGCTGGATGCACACGTCGAGCGGCGTCGATGCGGTGGACGAGTATCTGGAGACGGTGACGAAGAAGGGCGATCGCTACTTCTACAAGTATGGGAGCGAGGAGCGCCCGGTGATCGCAGGCAGATCACGGTCCGTACAAGACCGACCACGGCATGGCCGAGCAGAAGTTCACGGTCTACCGCACGCATCATGGGCCGGTCATTCGCGAGGCGAACGGCAAGTGGGTGAGCTATCCGCATCATGCAGGAGCCGATCAAGGCGCTGACGCAATCGTACCTGCGCACCAAGGCTACGCGACTACAAGTCGTACTGGAAGACGATGGAGCTTCAAGCGAACTCGTCGAACAACACGATTTTTGCCGACGCCGATGGCGACATCGCGTATTTCCACGGCAACTACATTCCGCGGCGCGATACGAAGTTCGACTGGACGAAGCCGGTGGACGGAAGCAATCCGGAGACGGAGTGGCAGGGACTGCTGTCGGTGGACGAGACGCCGCATCTGCTGAATCCCAAGAGCGGCTGGATCTATAACAGCAACAATTGGCCGTGGTCGGCGGCGGGGCCGAGCAGTCCGAAGCAGGAAGACTATCCGGCGTATGTGGAGAACGGCGGCGAATCGGCGCGCGGGCTGCACGCGATTCGAGTGCTTGGGCGACAAGAAGGACTTCACGCTGGATTCGCTGATCGCGGCGGCGTACGACAGCTATCTGACGTGGTTCGAGAAGCCGATGCCGGCGCTGATCAAGGCGTGGGATCAGACGCCGGCCGCGAATCCGCTAAAGCGAAAACTCGGCGACAGATCGCGCTGCTGCGCAAGTGGGATTTCCGATGGGGCGTGAACTCCGTGCCGACGTCGCTCGCGATTTTCTGGGCGGAGGATGTCCGGCGGCGCGTGAGCAGCGGCGGGAGACGCGGGCGGTGGCGGCTCGGCTGAGAGAATATCGCGGCGGCGCCGGCAGATCAACTTTTGGAATCGCTGGTGGCGGCGTCGGACAAGCTCGCGGCGGACTTCGGAAGCTGGAAGACGCCGTGGGGCGATATCAATCGGTTCCAGCGGATGAACGACGACATCGCGCCGACGTTCGACGATGCGGCGCCGAGCATTCCGGTCGGGTTTCACGTCGGCGACCTGGGGATCGCTGGCCTCGTTCGGGGCGCGGGCGTATCCGGATACGAAGAAGTGGTACGGATCGAGCGGCAACAGCTTCGTGGCGGTGGTGGAGTTCGGGGATACGGTGCGGGCGCGCGCGGTGACGGCGGGCGGCGAGAGCGGGCATCCTTCATCGAAGCACTTCAATGATGAGGCGAAACGGTATGCCACTGGCGATCTGCGCGAGGTTTATTTTTACCAGTCGCAATTGAAGGGGCACACGGAGCGGGAATATCGTCCGGGGGCTTAGGACTACGCGCTCTCTTACTGTCGCGCCTCACTGGCGACCTTCAAGGCTGGTTATTCGTTGAGGCGGCGGATCCAGATGTTGCGATAGCGCACCGGATTGCCGTGATCCTGAAGTTCCAGCGAATCCTCGGCAGGCTGCGCCTCGTATTTCGTGGTTTCGCGATGCTTGGTGGGCCCCATGATGTCGTGGTGATTCTGGACCAGCACGCCGTTGTGGAACACGGTGACGAACGCGGGCTTGAGCACCTTTCGCCATCGAGGCGCGGCGCTTCGAAGACGATGTCGTAAGTCTGCCACTCGCCGGGTTTGCGCGCGGCATTCACCAGCGGCGGCCACTGGCCGTAAATCGCGCCGGCCTGGCCGTCGGCATAGGTCGGGTTCTCGAACGAATCGAGCACCTGGATTTCGATAGCGGCCCTGCAGGAAAATGCCGCTGTTGCCGCGGCCCTGGCTGTTGCCGGAAACCGACGGCGGGCGAAGCCCATTCGATGTGGAGCTGCATGTCGCCGAATTTTTCCTTTGTGGCGATCTGGCCCGCGCCTTTCACCACTTCGAAATAACCGTTCTCGACTTTCCATTTCGCAGGCGAGCCGTCTTTTTGCGACACCCAATGCGAAAGATCCTTGCCGTCGAACAGCACGATCGCATCCGAGGGAGCGCTACCCACTTGCGCGCCCGGCGTCACGACGCGCGGACGAGGCCGATCGGAATCGTGAACATGAAACGGCAGGCCCGGCAGCATCGGCGTGTCCTTATAGCCGAGGTCGTGATTGGCATTCTGGGCGGTCGTTTGGCCGAGTGCGGCGGTAGCGATCATGAACAGGACTGCGGAGAAATTCCTCATCGGACTAATGTACAACTAAGAGCACGACGTTATGAAACCTACCATTCTGATGAGATCCTCGATCCTGCTGCTGGCGGCTGCGACGGCGATGCTCGCTCAGACCGACCGGATTCGAGTGATCGCGTTCGGCGCGCATCCGGACGATTGCGATATCCGTGCCGCCGGGACCGCGGCGTTGTGGGCAGCGAAGGGCGCGGCGGTGAAATTTGTCGCGATCACCAATGGCGATGTGGGACATCAGACGATGGCGCCGCCGGCGCTTGCGGCGCGCAGGCTCGCGGAGGCCAAGGAATCGGCCAGGCGCCTGGGGATCGAGTACGAAGTGCTCAATAATCACGATGGCGAACTGCTGCCGACGCTGGAGATTCGCAAGGAAGTGATCCGGCAGATCCGGAAGTGGAATGCGGACGTGGTGCTCGCGCCGCGTCCGAACGACTACCATCCCGATCATCGATACACGGGAGTGCTGGTGCAGGATGCGGCGTACATGGTGGTGGTGCCGCATCTGGTGCCCGATGCGCCGGCGCTTCGCAAGAATCCCGTGTTTCTGTATTTCGAGGACAATTTCCAACGGCCGAATCCGTTCCGGCCGGACATCGCGGTAGCGACGGACGACGTCGTTCGACAAGAAGATCGACGCGCTGGATGCGCATGTGTCGCAATTCTACGAATGGCTGCCCTGGGTCGATGGCAAATTGGACGAAGTGCCGAAGGATCCGGCGGCTCGCAAAGCGTGGCTGAAGCAAGCGCGGACTCCCGCTGATCACGCCGCAGTCCGAACGTCGTTGATCAAGTGGTACGGTCCGTCGAAAGGCAGCGCGGCGAAATACTACGAGGCGTTCGAGATTTGCGAATACGGGGCTCGCCCGGATGACGCGCGCATTCGTCAACTGTTTCCGATGTTGGGAGGGAACTGAATGTCAATCCGTCCAGACGTGCGGTTTTGCTGGCCGCCGGCGGCGCGGCATTGAACACGTTCGGCCCAAAGGCCTCAGGCAAGATCGGCGGAGTCGAGCTCGGCGTGTGCGGCAATGCCGACGTTTTCAGCAAAGCCGAACAATGGGGATTCGATTACTTCGAGCCATCGGCGGCCGCGACCGCTTCGATGACGCCCGCGGCGTTTGCGAGTTTTCGCGACAAAGTGCTCGCCTCGCGCATTCGCTGCCGGAGTTTCAATAGCCTGATTCGATCGCTGAAAGTGGTCGGTCCGGACAGGAATCTGGATGCCGTGTCGGCGTATCTCGATTCGGCGCTGGATCGTTGCCATGAGCTTGGGCGCGCGCGTCGCGGTGTGGGGAAGCGCGAGTTCGCGCGAGGTTCCGAATGGTTATTCTCGCGAGACGGCGTGGGGCGAAATCAAAACGTTTCTGGCGCGCGCCGGGCGACATCGCGAAGGCGAAACAAATCGTGATCGGTATCGAGCCGCTGCGGAAGCAGGAGAGCAACATCATCAATACCGGAGCGGAAGCGCTGCGGCTGGTGAGCGAGGTGAATCATCCGCACGTGAAAATGATCATCGACTATTACCACCTGCGGGTCGAGAAAGAAGATCCGGAGATTTTGCGCACGGCGAAGGAGCACATCGTGCATCTGCATTTCGCGAACCCCGAGGGTCGCCGCTGGCCGAAGTTGCCGGAGGAGGACGCGGAATATCAGCGGTTCTTCTCGATTCTGAAGTCAGATCGTTATGCCGGTGGGCTATCGATCGAGGGAACGGGAACGTTCGAGGACGATGGCGCGAGCGAGTCTCGCGTTCTTTCGTCGCGAGTTGAGCTAGCGCCCTGTTCAATCACCCACAAAATCGAAGGCCGCCAGTGAGGCGCGACAGAATGAAGCGCTAACAACCACTGGTCACAGCACAACCAAAACATCTATCTTGCGTTGTATCTCGACTTTACCCGCTCCCCCACGACGAATCCCTTTACCTCCAGTGCTACCGTGATCTCGTCAGCAGATTTACTTCGTGGCCACGAAGCGTTGTAATACGTTGTTACTGAACTTCCGGAGCCCCTGAAAAGGCTAGCGGCGCCAGCTCATAGCATGGTGTCGACGGAGGACTATTTCAAATCGATTTGATAATCTTCAGTCCGGGATAGCAGGGTTTCGCCCGGCTGAAATCAGAGAGAGGAATATCGAAAACGCGAGCTTCACATGGCGTCGCTGCATGGCGGCCCCGACCCTCCGTTAGATATCTTCTCGAATCATTGGCGGCCGAAAACGCTTGGCGATAAGCCTGCGCGTAAGTGCGCTAGCCCCGGCCGCCCACAACGCTACATCCGTAGTGTCTTCGCGCCACACTTAGGAAAGTTCCGCTCCGGAGAAGCACTCCCTTAACGAGCCATGGGGCGTGAAGCGTTCCGTCGGGAACGATCGATCGATAATCGATCGAGCTTCGGTGAGCGACGCCACTGCGCCGGTCGCCAGCATTTGCATTGCGATGTTGCCTAGCGCGGTCGCCTCTACCGGGCCTGCGATTACGGTTCGCCCGGTCGCATCGGCGGTCAGTTGATTCAGGAGACGATTTCGCGAACCTCCTCCAATGATCCGGATTTCGTTGAATCGTCTCGCGGCGATCTCCTCCAGGGATTCCAGCACGTCGCGATACTTGCCCGCGAGATTCGTAAGAATTACACGCGCAAACTCCGGCGGCGATTGAGGCGATGGTTGCCCGGACCTGCTCGCAGTATTGTGAGATCGCGCTCGGCATGTCAGCGGGATTGAGGAACGCCGGATCATCGGGATCTATTAGAGTCTCCGTGACGCGGGTTCGCGCGCGGCGGCCGTCAAGAGCTCGTCGTAGGAGAAGTTTTGCCCAGCGGCGGACCACGACCGCATGCACGACTGCAATAGCCAAAGTCCCGCGATGTTCTTCAGTAATCGAATGGTCCCGCAGACGCCGCCTTCGTTTGTGAAATTGAGATCGCGCGACTTCGCTGTGATCACCGGCTGCATCAACTCCGCACCGAGCAATGACCAGGTTCCCGAACTCAAAAACGCGCTTTCCGGCGACATCGAAATCGCAGCGACAGCCGAGCCTGTGTCATGACACGCCGGCGCGATCACGGGCACATCTCGCCACTTTCCTATCGCGGCTCCGGGCTGCACGATATCGCGGAACAATCGGCGCGGAAACCCGAGCTCCTCGATCATCGGCGTCGCCCAATCGCGCGTGTTGGCATCGACGAGCTGCGTAGTCGACGCGATCGTGTATTCCGCGCAGCGATTTCCAGTGAGCCAATAATTCAGAAGATCGGGAATCGTCAGAAGCGATTCGGCGCGCTCCATTTTATCGGGAGAAGTTGCCCAGAGCTGATACAGCGTGTTGAACGGCAAGAACTGGATTCCGGTGGTCGAGTAGATGCGTTCGCGGGGGACCTTTTCAAATACAGCGGCCATCGCGCCATCGGTGCGACGATCGCGATAGTGATACGGATTTTCGAGCAGCTCGCCGTCGGCTCCCAAGAGCGCGAAATCCACGCCCCACGTATCGACACCAATGCTTCGAAGGTCCGTCGGCGCGATCGCGAGAGCATGCTGCATTTCCGCCCACAATCGTCGGATATCCCAGCGGAGCGAGCCATTTTCCTGGAGCGGCACGTTCGGAAAGCGGTGAAGTTCGGTGAGCTGCAAAGATCCGTTGCGAAGCGTGCCGAGCATCGCCCGCCCGCTCTCCGCCCCCAGGTCGAACGCCAGATAATTTCCGGTCACCCTTACAGCGTATGACAGGGTTGTAGAATAGTTCCGATTTGATCAACCGCGCGTCCGCTGCAAAAATCCACGAGACTCTTTCGAATATTTCCCTCAACCCTTAATGGCGAATCCCGTTCTCGGCGTTTTCTTTCACTGGCTCGGCGGATTAGCCTCTGCCAGTTTCTACGTTCCCTATCGAAAGGTGAAACTGTGGTCGTGGGAGACGTATTGGCTCGCAGGCGGCGTCTTCAGTTGGATCATCGCGCCTTGGTTGGTGGCTCTGCTCTGGACCAACGATCTGATCCCGATCCTGCGCGCCGCGTCACCGCACGATTTGTTTTGGCCGTTCTTCTTCGGATTGTTATGGGGAGTCGGCGGGCTCACATTCGGGCTCACGATGCGTTATCTCGGGCTGTCGCTGGGGATGGCGATCGTGCTCGGGCTGTGCGCCGCATTCGGGACGTTGATGCCTCCGCTGTTCACCGGCGAATTCGCGAGCAAGGTTCTGGGCACGCCGTCGGGCCGAATTATTCTGCTGGGCGTCGGCGTGTGTCTGGCGGGAATCGTGGTGGCAGGATTGGCCGGCATCGCTAAGGAGCGATCGACCAGCCTTGCCGAGCGGCGCGCGGTCATCGCCGAATTCAACTTGAGGAAAGGCGTGGCAGTCGCGATTCTTTCCGGCGTGATGAGCGCGTGTTTCGCGTATGGACTTGCGGCGGGCGATCCCATTCGTGCAGCGACACTCGCCAGAGGCACGCCCGAGTTGTGGCAGGGATTACCGGTACTCGTGATCGTGCTGGTGGGCGGCTTCACAACAAATTTTGTGTGGTCAGTGTTTCTCAATATCAAAAATCGCACCGGGCACGAGTATCTGGCATCGCTATCAGGTGGTGTGCCTGTTCCGCTGCTAAAGAACTATCTGTTCTGCGCGCTGGCGGGATGCACCTGGTACATGCAGTTTTTCTTCTACACCATGGGCGAAACCCAAATGGGCATGTACAAATTCTCCAGTTGGACACTGCACATGGCGAGCATCATCATCTTCAGCAGCCTCTGGGGATTGGGATTAAAGGAGTGGAAAGGCGCTGGGTCCACGGCGCTTCGGTTGCTGTTCGTCAGCCTGCTTTTGCTGGTGCTGTCGACGATGATTGTCGGCTACGGGAACTATCTCGGCACTGCAAAATAAAAAACCCGATGACCAGGGTGACCCGGCCATCGGGAAAGTGAGGGACAACTCGAATTAGAACGTGAACCGGCCCGAAATCTGCAACTGCCGGGCGCCGCCCAGGCTGTTGCTGGTGGTCAGCGGCGCGAAGAATGTCGGAT
Organism: Terriglobia bacterium; assembly: GCA_963732025.1. GTDB lineage: Bacteria > Acidobacteriota > Terriglobia > Bryobacterales > Bryobacteraceae > Palsa-187. The sequence continues at coordinate 1,075,233 of CAVSXU010000008.1, read as the reverse complement.
TCGCCACCAGACAACCGTTCGTGTGGCCGGCGCACACGCCCGAGCCGGCTGCCGAGTAGTTGTACTCGGTCGTGTTGACCGTGAAGATGTTCGTCGAGTTGAACAGGTTGAACGCCTCGCCGACGATCGAGAAGCTTCGCGCTCACGAATCGCGAACTGACGTCCGACTCTCAAGTCGACGTCCTTATAGCCGGGGCCGGTGAATGTATTGCGCTCACCTGCGACGCGTCCGCCGAAGCCGGTGCCGGAGTTGTTCACCAGGCCGCCGGTGAGTCCGCCATCCGGAGCTCCCGAGGCGAACCCGTTGATGCCGCCGGTGACGGGCTGTCCCGTCGACGCGCGATCACGATGGTCGAGAAATTCCAGCCATCCAGCGCATAGCGCGCTGCCTTGTTCGACAATTTCTTCGCGTACTGCGGCGCCCAAACCATGCTGCCCGCGAAGCGCGACCGCTGGTCGAGATCGGAAAGCGCGTATTCGAGCTTGCGGTTCTTCGGATCGAAAGCCGAATCGGTTCCGTTGAATGTACCGAATTGTCCGGGAACCTGGCCGCCGTCGGTCGCCTTCGACAAAGTGTAGTTCGCGGTGAATTCGAAGCCGTGGCTCATCTTGCGGCGCAGCGTCAGGACCATGCCGTTGTACCAGGAGTTCACGTCGCTGAAGCCGGTGAGGATCGGACCGGTGGGATCGATGCGCGTCGTGTAGAAAGGCTCAGTGATGGAGCTTTGCGTGACTCCCGACACGTTGGTGATGTCGTACGACTTCGTGGCCGTCGCCGGCGCGAGGTTGGTATCGATGAACATCGGCAGACGCAGCGCGCGGCTAAACATGTACGTCGCGGAAATGGTCATGTTGGCGGGCAGCGTCTTCTCGACGGCGAACTCCCCTTCATGCACCAGCGGATTCACCCAGTCCGGCGATTGTCCGCGAGTCGTCGCCGTATTGCTGGGCGGTACGAACGGAGTCACGATCGGCGTCAACGCGCCTGCAAACGGAGCCGCAGGCGCGATTCCCGGAGGCGTGAAGATCAGGTTCGGGAACGTTAGCGTCGGGCAGGTGGTGGGATGTGCAATTGAAGGTTTGCTGGAAGACGCCGTTTTCCACGCGCGTCGCGTAATAGGTGCTGTTGGACGTCTTGGCATAGAACATTCCGTAGCCGCCGCGAACCACCAGTGCCTTTGCCCGCGTTCCACGCGATGCCGAGGCGCGGAGCGAAGTTGTTCTTATCGATATTGATGGTCGACGTGTAGAGCGTCGTCAGCGGAGTAGTCGGTATTCGGCTTCGGCGGCTGCGGGATGTGCTGGATGTCGTAGCGCACGCCGAAATTTATGGTCAGGTTCGGCCGCACTTTCCAGCTATCTTCGACGAACGCGTCGAAATCGTTGTCGTAAAAATCGTCCTTGCCGACATGGGTGACCGGATCGTTCACTTGAACAAACGACGTGAAATGCCGGCCGTTGAGCCCGTCGCCGAGGCTGATTCCCATCACGTCCGCGGCCCAGTTGGTGAATGCCGCGCCGCCGGAATAGCTGTATACGCCGCCGCCCTGGAACAGGTTGATCAGCAGCTCATGAACCGCGTTGAAATCGACGCCGGCTTTGATCGTGTGCGTCCCGTGCGTCTTCGAAAGAATGTCGGTGAACTGAAGGCGATGTTCGTCAGGAAACGCGGGACGCGGCAGCGCGTTGGGCATTCCGTAGCCGCCCACGTTGGTGATGCTTACGCTGGGGCCGGCTCCGTTCGCGCTGGTCACTTCCAGATCGCGCGACCATTGGAACCGGAAGCTGTTGATCGTCGGAATTGCTGATCGTCGAATCCCAGTTCGCCACGAAAATCCGCTCATGCAGCACGTTGGTGCCGTTCTGCGACAGCGAGCTGTTCGCCGCAGTGGTGGCGGAGTTATACGAATTCGGCGCCTTGAAATTGTCGATGTTCATCGAGGCGTTGATGTGGTTCCTCGAATTCAACTGATCGTCGATTCTGGCGAAGAAAATGTCGTTGTTCGCGAATCGGGGGTACGCTCCCAGAATCGATGTCAGATAGTTGTTCGCCGCGCCGCACTGTGCGGCAGCTGAAAGCCGCCGTGCACGCCAGCGGGAATTTCGAGCTGCTGGTGTAGGCTGATCGGATTTACTTTGCGCGAACCATCGTAAGTCACGAAGTAGAACAGCTTGTCTTTGATCACGGGTCCGCCCGCGCTGCCGCCGAACTGCTGCTGCTGGTGGACCGGCTGTGTGTAAATACCCGCGGCTTTCTGAATCGGATCCAGCGCGTTCAGAGTCGGATAACGCAGGTAATAGAACAAGTCGCCGTGAATGACGTTGGTCCCCGACTTGGTGACCGCGTTGATGACGCCGCCGGCGGCCTGACCGAGCTCGGCGCTGTAGTTGGCTGGTCGACACCGCGAATTCCTGGATCGAATCGATGCTGTAGACCGAAGGGACGCCGGTGGTCGCGCGGCCCTTGGTCTCCGAAAAGAATGCCTGATTGTTATTGGCTCCATCGACGGCGGAGCTGTTATACAGCGCCGAGATGCCGCGATAGGAAACGAGTCCCGAGCCGCCATCGTTGGTGGCGCCCGGAGCCGACAGCGCGAAGCGTTCCCAATTTCGGCCGGCGAGCGGCAGATTCGCCACCTGATCCGTGGTGATGAGCTGAGAGACGTCCGTCTTTTCGGTATCGATCAGAGGATTCTCAGCCGTCACGGTCACGGTCTCCTGTGTGGTCTGAACCGTCACGCGAAAGTCGATGGTTAGAGTCTGGCCGACGTCGACACGCAGATCCTTTCGCAGCATCTTCGCGAATCCTGGTTTGGAGACGGTGACATCGTAAACGCCCGGCTGCAGGAATGGCGCTACATATATTCCAGCGCCGTTACTGGCCACTTGGCGATCGACACCGGTCTCGACATTATGAATAAGGACATTAGCTTCAGGAAGTAGCGCGCCCTGTGGATCGGTTAGCGTGCCTGAAATAGTTCCGGTGCCGGCGGTTTGCGCGAGCGCTACGCCACAAAAGGCGATCACTGCCGCGATAGAAAAAGCGTAGAGTTAACGATTTGATCATTCAGGCCTCCTGAGATTTTTTCACCCACGTGCTCAAATGCTGCCGACCTTCGGGGGAGTGGAGGCGATAGCAGAACTAAGCGGAAACTTGCATTTTCGTCCCCTACAGAGCGACGAATCGAGACCAGCGGCTGGGCTGCGCCTCGCAAATTCCTCGGTTCAAAGCGTTGGGGCTATGCTATCACGTTTTCCATGTCAATCCGATGAGAGTCGCGAGCATTTTTGGCAGTCGAGCCAAGGCGCTCCGCTGGATTCCAGTGCATTTGCACTCGGCTAGCGTTGCCGTGCGCGCTTATCTGACTCATGTCGACGACGTTTTGCCTGGGGACGCGCGGATCCGCACCAGTGCTACCGGCGGGGTTCTTCACGAAGTCCTTTCAGCTTTCCTCTCGATACGCTTCTTAACGATCGATCGGGGGCGTTCTGGAGCGCCGAGGTGTAGGCGGCTTCGCTTCTCACGTGGATTCCGTCGCCGCCTCAATGTCGCCGATCTGCTCGAACACTGCGGCGTTTTCGGGATCCGTCTTCAGCGCCTCACGAAGTTCAGACAGATGCCGCGTCGGCATCGCCAGATTTGCCGAGCAGATCCGCCAGCGCGATTCGCGCCGCCAGATAGCCCGGCTTCAGCGTCGAGCACTCGACGATACTCGGTGATCGCGCCGGCGCGATCGTCCGCATCGGAACGCGTCTGCGCCAAACCGAGCCGCGATGGCAGATAGTCCGGCGATCGTCTGCAGATTCTCTCGGAAAAGCTCGGATCGCCTCGCCGCGCCGATCCTTTTCAGAAGCAAGCAGCGTCGCGAGATTGTTGCGCGCCGCCAACAGATCCGCATTCCTCTGAAGCGCGTCGCGATACAGCTTCTCAGCCTCGGCACGCTTGCCCTCCGACGCCCGCAGCGTCCCCAGCGCGTTATACGGCTCGGCCGAATCCGGCGCGAGCGACATCGCTTTGCGATACGACACCTCCGCATCCTTGCGGCGATTGATGCGCTGATAAATCAGACCGAGGTTATACGGCAGATAGCTGTAAGCCGGCGTGAGCCGCATCGCTTGCTGATACAGCCGGATCGCGACCTGATAATCGCCGGTCTCCACGTGCGCCAATGCTTCGTTGTGCAGCGGATAAGACCAGTGCTGCGCGCGCTGGAACGCGTCGCGAAACGCGGGAATCGCTTTGTCGAACTGCCCTTGCTCCAGGTACGCGATCCCGAGCGCGTTGTACGCATAAGCCGCGCCGGGATCGATGCGAACGGATTGCTCCAGCAGATTCGCCGCGTCAGGGAATTTCTTGTCGAACAGCAACGCGCGGCCTTGAAAGAAATCCTCGCGGCCTTCGAGGAATAACGACTCGCGCGTCAACGTCCGCGCGGCTTCCATGTAGCGCGCTCCTTGCGAAAACTCCTGGTGATCCTGCGGATTCTGATCGCCCGCGAGATAGCGCAGCAGCACTGCCTGCGCGCGATTCTCCAGCGCGATGCGCAGCTGATTCACCAGTTCGCGATATCGATCTGGCGAAAGCTGGGGCTGCGCGCGGCGCAGTGCATCGAAGGCATTATTGGAATCGCTGGGAAGCAATCGGCCGGCCTGAATCGCCGTGGTGACGGAATCCGCCGCATCGGAAGCTTGCGGTTGCAAATAAGGCGCAGCGAGCGACGCGAAGTATGGGCCGTCGCGCCGGAATCCCAGTACGCGATGTCGATCCCCGGCTTCGTCACGTCCGACAACTTCAACGCGTTATCGTACGTCCCGAACTCTCGCGGATGCTGACGATTCGACGTCGCGGCGGCGACCTCCGATGAAACATATTGGATCAGCTCGTTCGCATCGACGGTGCCGTCTTTATTGGCATCGGCCGCGCCGCCGAGCCCCTTGAGCACGAAATAGCTGAACACTCCATGCCCGCCGCCGAACTGCGGACCCTCAACAGAAACCTCTTTCGGGCGGCTGGCGAGAAAGCCGAAGAGATCGCCATCCACATCGCCCAGATGTTGCACGTCGGCGTTGACAGTCGTGTTCTGGATCGACCCGATCGTCCCTGCCTTGCAAATATCGACGAACAACAGCACGCGCCCCACATTCTTGAGCTGCTCTTCGAACAGAGATCGCAGTTCGCTCATCGGAAGCGCCGTGCTCGCCAGATCCTGCGGATCGGAATCGTAGGTCAGAACGAACGCGTTCTTACTGCCCGGCACTTCGACAGTCCCATGCCCTGCGATCAGCAGAATCACCGTGTCGTTCTTGTGCGCGCGCCGCTTCAGGAAATCCTGAAACGCATTACGAACGGCGGCGGTGGTCGCATTTTCATCGGTGAGTAGCACGATGTTTCGGGAATCGATGCCGCCCCCGCGCGGGCTCGCCAGCAGCTTCGAAAACGCGTTCGCATCCGCGTTGGCGAATTGCAGAGAAAGCTCGGGCCGCTTGTATTTCGAAATGCCGACCAGCAGCGCGTAGGTCTGGCCGCCCGCCGCGGTCGCTGCCGACGCCGCGACCCGAGTCGCCAGCAATTCTTCCAGATCGAAAATCTTGCTCTTGACCCACACCGCTTCCGGCCACAATTCACGAAGCTTGTAATAGATCTCCAGCGCATTCGCGATCAGGTCGTGCTTCTCGAACACCGCTGCCGCAGCGATTCGGACGGCTGGATCTTCGGATGCGGCGTACTGCGGATCGATCGCGACTAACTCCGCGACAACATCCGCCGGCAAGTTTATCGCGAGGAATGGGCGGCACGTCAGTTTGATTCGTGCCCCGAGTCATCGTGACGCCGTAATGCTGCTGGCTCGCAATCGCGATGCGCAGCGTCTGCGGCAGAATGCAGGTTCGCGCAGGCTGCTCGGAGAGCTTGCCGATCTTTACTTTCGGCTTGGTGGCCTCCAAGCGGACTTCGCTCGAAGGAGCCATCGTGTCGATGGTCTTCGCGGGACAAAAGACGAACGACGCCGGATCGGATTCGGTTTTCAACGTGTCACCGGAAAACAGCAGATCGCCGGCGCGCGAAGCAATCGATGTCTCCGTGTCGGCACGGCGAAGTTTGCTCCCGCCGGCTGAAAGCACCAGCCCCACGGGTTGCTCCTTCGTCGAGACCCGATCGGCGCCGAACACGCCCGCCGCGAGCGCGAACGCACCCAGAATAACGATTCGCATGTTCACGCTTTGGCCACCGGCATCAGCGCCGTGAGCGTGTAAACGTTGATCGGAACGGCCTTCCCACGAATCGCGATGCTGCCCAGGCGCAGCGTCTCCACTCCGTCACCCAAAAGTTTTTCAGTCGCCTCACTCATCAATAGCCTAGTGTGGTGCTCCTTGTTCAAACTCTCCAGGCGTGACGCGAGATTCACCGTGTCTCCCAGGACCGTAAACTCCATCTTGTCCGCGCTACCGATGTTGCCGACCACCACCAACCCGGTGTGAATCCCCGAGCCGGTTTCAAACTGCGATGGCGCGCTGACAATTTCCGTGGCGCAGCGCACGGCCCGCGACGGGTGGTCGCCACGAGTTGCACCCTCGTCGGAATCCGAAAACACCGCGAGAATCCCATCGCCGATGAACTTGTTCACATGACCATGGTGCCGGATGATGATCCCGACCATCTGCGCCAAATAATCATTCAGTACCTGCACCACCACCTCGGGTCCCTTTTCCTCCGAGACCCTTTCCGTATACGCGGTGAACCCGCGGATATCGGTGAACAGAATCGTGGCCACCTGGCGCGTCCCGGATAAGCGAATCGTTTGTGTGTCATCCAGGGACTCCGCGACCTGCTTCCCAACGAACATCGAGATCGCGTTGCGAAACAGTTTCCCGCGCCGCTCGGCGGTCGAGAATCGAAAGATGATGGCCGCGATGAGGCTGATTCCGACTGCCGTGAGCGCCTCCGGCACGGAAAGAATCATGCCCGCGCGGAACAGAAGTTGCGCTAGCCCAAGAATGACAAGCGCCTCCAATACAACCCATACACCGACCATCTGCGCCGCACCATTTGCGACGACGCCGGTCATCGCGGCGGCCCCCAACACCGAACCCAGGCGCGCCCATTCCGGCACCGGCTCCAGATAGTCGTGTTCGAGCAGCGTGCGGACCGTGTTCGCGTGAATCTCGACTCCCGACGTCAGCCCATGGCCATTGAAGATCGTGAAGAACGGCGTCGCGTACCTGTCATCCACGGTATCCGCCCCGATCAATACGATCTTGCCGCCGAGCCAATCGCGCAGTTGCTGCTTTCGCCCCGCGTGCACCGCCGCGATCACGTCCGCTAGCGACACGCGCGGAAACGTATCGGATGGCCCGGCGTAGTCGATCAGAATCGAGCGACTCTTCGGGATTTCGATCTCGTGACCCGCAAATTTCTCGGCAACCGTAAGCGCGAACGAACGCGCGGCAGCCTGCCCCGCCGCACTGGTCTCCACCAACTCCTGGCGTCGGACGAAATCGTCGCTATCGGCTGTCAAATTGGAGAACCCTGCCAGTCCGAGCGCCGCCGCCAGCATGTTCACCGGAACCGGATACCTCGCTTGATTGTCGTTGAGCGACGGAACGTAGCCGCACACCACTGGCGCCGGCGACGTGCTTACCGCTTCACTCATTTGACGATCCAGATCGGGCTCCCAATTGTCGACCGGCACTCCGAACGCTACGTCGAGGCCGATCACGCGAGCCCCCGCCTCGCCCGCCGCCCGAATCGCCTCCGCGTAATACGGATGCCAGAAAATGCGAAGTTCGGGAAACGTGTCGAGCGCCTTTTGATCGGCGACAATCAATTCGATATTCGAAACCGGTCGAGTGCCGCGCAAAACGAACTGCGCATCCAGAGCCTTTAGATTCAGAAGTTCGAAAAAACGAACGCCGCTAAGCAGGCGCGTGCCGATGGCGCTGACCACCACGAAAATCGCGCTGATCGCGAAGGTTCGCCACCGCTTCGACATGCTAACCTGCATCTTACTACGGTGATTCGAAGTACACCGCTCGCGATGCTGGCAGTTCTGTTCGGGGTGAGCCTGCCGGCGCAAACCACGCAAGGCGTCATTTCAGGCCGCCTGCTGAACTCCGTCACTGGCCGTGCGATTGCCGCCGCGTCGCTCACCTGCTCCAGCCTTTCTGACGACGCCACTACCACGACGGCTTCCGTTTCAGACTCCTCTGGCTACTATTATTTGCCGCTGCTGTCCCCAGGAACCTATCGCGTGCGAGCCACCGCCGCCGGATTTCAATCGCAAGAAGTTCAGGAACTGGAACTGCGAGTCGCTTCAAGAGTCGAGCTCGATTTCCGTCTTCGTCCGCTCAGCGACGTTTGGGAAGCAGGCGAGTACAAGAGCGCTTTCCTGCCCGGATCGAAAACCATCGTGACCTTCTTCGGTCCCGACGTCGACACCAGCCGCACTGGTTCGTTCGAGGCGCAGAAGGGCAGGCTTGGCACTCTCGAATCGACCGTGTCGCACGTAATCGACTCGGCGGAGATCAACAATTTGCCGCTTGCCGGCCGTGACGCGTATTCGCTGTTGGTCACGCTGCCTGGCGTGACCTCCGACGCCGGAACCGGACGCGGTCTCGGAATTTCCGTCAACGGACAGCGCCCGTCCGCTTCCAATTTCCTGCTGGACGGCCTCGAAAACAATAACTACCTGATCACTGGGCCGCTCGCCACCGTCGCGCCGGAGATGATTCAGGAATATCGCATCTCCACCAATAATTATTCGGCCGAATACGGACGAACGTCCGGTTTTATCGCGAACGCGATCACGCGGCCTGGATCGAACGCGTTTCACGGCGTCGCCTATTTCTACCTCATCAACAGCGCGCTGAACGCGAACGCGTTCCCGAACTTCCAAGGCCTCCCGCGCGCTCCCAACCAACAAACCGAGCCGGGCTTCGTCGTGACCGGCCCCGTCCTCAAGAACCGCCTGTTCTTTGCGACCTCCTATGACAACTTCCGCAACCGGAGCGAGCAGAGCCCGCAGCTCTACACGTTTCCCGCTGCCGGATTCGTGGATAATTTCACGCTGCCCGGCAGCCAATCGCGCCAATTGCTGCAGGAGTTTCCCGCGCCGCAGGTTGCGAGCGCCGGCGCGACGGGGAAGTTGATGATCGCTCCGCCCGTGGAAGTGAATCGCTTGCTGGCGATTCAACGGTTCGATTACGGAGCCCCTGGCAGCAAGGATCGCGTGATGTTCCGCGGGACTGCCGCGCTCTTCACCGAGCCGGATTTTATCTGGAGCCCCTACCCCGACTTCATCTCCGCGCTTCACCAAAATACCTGGACCCTGGCCCTCGCCGATATGCACACGTTCCGGCCTGACCTGATTAACGAAACCCGAGCCGCCTTCAGCGACGACGATCTTCACTGGAATCGTCCGCATTCCGAAATCCCGACATTAGTGAGCGGCGATGGCGTCACGCTGCCCGGCAGTCCCGCATTTTACGGCTATCGCAATGCGAACCGGAGCTGGGAATTTCTGGACAACGTCATCTGGTCGCGTCAACGGCATCAGATAACCTTGGGCGCCGGCGTGTTGCTGCGCGGGTCGGACGGCTATCTCACGGCGGGCCGCGACGGCTTGTATCTGTTCACCAACGCGATCCTCTTCGCAATCGACACACCTTCCTATTTCTCTGCGTCCATCGACCGGACGCACTTGCCCGCGATCCAGCAGCCGGATTCAAATCGCGATTTTCGATACCAGCAATACTTCGCATTCGCACAGGATACGTACAAGCTGGCGCCGCGCCTCACCGTGAACTATGGAATCCGCTACGAGATATTCGGAGCCCCGTCCAACACAGGTGCCGCGAAAGATGCCCTGGTCACGCTAGGTTCCGGATCGACGCTCGCGCAACAATTGACGACAGCGACTCTCACCAGCGGCTCGTCCGGCGACCAGAAGCTCTTCGGAACTGATCATGGCGATTGGGCGGTTCGCCTCGGCGCAGCTTACGATCTGTTCGGCAACGGCAAAACGCTCCTGCGCGGCGGCTACGGGATCTTCTACGATCGGCCGTTCGATAACCTCTGGGAAAACGTCCGCAACAATAATTTCATCCTGCCGCTGTTGCCGACAACCGGCCGGCCGACGAACTATATCGGCACGGTTCCCACGCAGCTCGCGAACCTGACGGGTCCAAATCCCGACAGCTCGTTTCCTGAGCTGACTCTGATCGACCCAGCGCTTCGCAATGGCCGCATCCAAAGCTATTTCGTGGGCGTTCAGCACAGCATCGCTGCGAATCTGACCGCCGAAGTGAACGGCCTGGGTTCGTACGGCAGCCGGCTGATCACCACCGATATCGTCAATCGCGATTTCACGACCCTGGCCGGACGCCTGAATCCGAACCTGCCCAACATCGCATACGAATCGGGCGAGGGATTTTCGAATTACAACGCGTTGACCGCTCTGCTTCGATACAACGCCAGACGAGGCTTCCTCCAGGCCGCCTACACCTGGAGCCACTCGATCGACAATCAGAGCGAGCCGTCTGCTGGGTCACTTCGCCAATCTCGAATTCACCAGCGCGGCCAATCCCGCGGCTCTGGCCGCCACCGGATTTCCCATGTTTCAAGCGAGCCAGGGAAACGGACCCGCCACTTTCTCCCAGCAGTTCAATCCCAACGCGGATCGCGGAAATTCGGATTTCGACCAGCGCCACAACCTGGTGTTGCTCGGGTACTGGAGCCTGCCGACGCTGTTCGCGTCATCGAAAGCAGCCATCGTATTTCAAAACTGGACGATCTCGGGTTTAGCGGCGTTTCGGGCCGGCCTGCCGTTCAACATCCTGGGGACCTCAACCGTTGTTCCAGGCGGCGGCGAGCTTCTGAACAATCGTCCGAATCTGATCAACCCATCCGGAGCGGTGCTGTCGCCACCGATTGCCGTCCCCGGTGGCGAACAACTATTGAACCCCGCGGCATTCGCCAACGCCGCGCCCAGCACGCTCGGCAATCTCGGTCGGAACGCGTTCATCGGCCCAGGATTCTATAACGTCGATTTCGCCCTCGCTCGATCCATCCCGGTGCGTCGACTCGGCGAAGGGGGGCGAGTCACGCTGAAGGCGTCCGCATTCAACCTCCTCAATCACGCCAATCTCGGAAATCCCGATGGAGTGCTTCCCAGCCCCACTTTCGGGATCGCCTTCTTCGGCCGGCAGGGCGCGCAAAGCGGATTCCCCGCAACAGCCCCGCTGACGGAAACGCCAAGACAGATCCAACTCAGCCTAAGAGTAGAGTTCTAGTCGATGTGGCGCACGCACTCCTGCGTGCCGTGTCGACACTCATGTCGACACCCTCCACCCAGCAGAGATGCTCGACGAGAAGCAACGATTAGTACTCAAAGAGGCGCGAGCGCGTGACGGGATTCATCCGCACTAGACGCACTAGAATAGTAGACAGTGGTGTGCCACCTACGTAGCATTGTTCTCGCGATTCTGGCATTTGCGCCCGCGGCATTCTGCCAAGTCCCATTCCAGATCAGCACCAGCTCTCTCCCGGCAGGCGCCGCAGGCTCGGCCTACGCGGCGACCGTAACCTCCAATGGCGACAAAGCGACTCAATGGTCGATCAGCGCCGGCGCCCTTCCGCCCGGCCTAAGCATCGGTGCGATCGGATCCAGCACCAGCATCACCGGGACGCCCGCGACTGGTGGATCCTACACGTTCACCGTAAAGGCCGTAGATAGCGTGGCCGGAGCGTCGTTCCCGCAATCCGCCACCGCCACCAAACAGTTCTCCATCGTCGTCGCACAAATCACCACGCAGTCCCCATTGCCGGGAGCCTTGTCGGGCGTCCAATACGTCACTTCCTTCTCAGCGTTCGATGGAGCCGGAGGCACGTTCACCTGGTCCACGCAATCGCTGCTGCCGGGATTGACGCTCAACACCGCGGGCACGCTCAGCGGAGTGCCGACGACGATCGGCACGTTTTCGATCCAGATCGTAGCTTTTGATGTGAAGCAGCAGATCAACGTCTCGATGACGTTTTCTCTGACGGTTGCTGCTGCACTCACTTTCACGACGCCGTCGCCGCTGCCCCCTGGTGTCGTGGGTACCGCATATTCGCAAGCCATCAACGTGACCGGAGGATTTCCGCAGCCGCCCGCACAAGGCCCGGCATATAGCTTCGTGGTATCCGGCACTCCTCCACCTGGACTGACGTTCACCACCGGTGTTTTGAGCGGCACGCCGACTGCGCCGGGAACTTTCACCTTCACGGTCACAGCCACGGATACTCAGAATTTCAACGTGTCCAAGGACTACCAAATCACGATCACGGCGGCGGCGCCGCTATTGCTGGTCTCGCCGCTTAGGCTGTCGTTTTCAGCGGTTGTCGGCGGCGACGCCGCGCCGGCGCAAATCATCTCGATCATCGCGACCACCGCTGCTCAAGTGAACTACCAGATCACCATCGACGGCGGAACGGCGAACACACCCGCTGGCTCATGGATCAGCGTAAAGCCAGTCACCGGCGCCGCGCCTGCCGGTATCACCGTGATTGCCGATCCGGGCAAGATGGGCGTCGGCACCTATACCGCAACCATCCACATCTCGATTCCCAAAAACACATTCCAAAACACCATCGATGTCCCGGTCACGTTCAACGTCTCCGTCTCGGGGCCGACGCTACTCGTATCGCCGACGTCGTTGAATTTCGGCGCGCGCGCGTCAACGCCCTCGACGCAGGATCAGGTGGTCGTCGTGCGCAACAGCGGAGGCGGCGGACCAGTCAGCTTCTCCGCATCGATTGTCGGAAAAAGTACTTGGATCACCAGTGTGACTCCGGGACAAGGGCAAACCGCGCCGAATACTCCCGCGCTGGTGCATGTGCTGGTGAATTCGCAGGGCCTCGCGAATGGCTATTTCCACGACATTCTGCGCATCACATCGCCCACCGGCCCAATCGACGTCGCTATTACTCTGTTCGTTTCGGCGCAGGGCGCCATCATCGGGCTGACTGCGAATGGACTGCGCTTCGGCGTTAGACAGGGGAATGGATCGACTAGGCAGGAAACGGTGGGCGTGCTGAATCTGGGAGATCCCTCGTCCACGCTGTCCCCCACCGTCGACGTTCTCAGCGGATCCGATTGGCTTAAGGCGATCCTCTTTGTGCGGCAGCCTCCGCCTGTCTTTTCCGTCACTCTGAACACTATCGGCGGCGACGCGACAAGTCTCCCTGTAGGCGGCGCGTACGCGCTCGTCCGTGTGTCCGATCCCAACGCGATCAACTCGCCGCAATATCTGATTGCGGTGCTCGATGTCGAGCCCGCAGCCACGCCGATTGCGCCCGATCCTTCTCCGCCCGGCCTTTTCTTCACCGCGACTACTGCGGCGCAGAACGTCACAGTCTACGTCAGCAGCGCGACCCCGGTCGCGTTCCAAGCCTCGCCAGCGACCACTGATGGAGGCGTGTGGCTTTCGCTATCGCCCGCCTCGGGCATCACGTCCACGCAAAATCCCGCGACGCTATCGGTCCAGATCAACACAGCGGGACTCCCGCCGGGGATTTACACCGGCTCCGTGAATATCTCGATCGGCGGAGTCTTGCGATCCGTCAGCGTGACGCTTGCGATCCCCTCCTCCGCCGCGCAAGGGATCTCAAACTCGCCGCTTCTGAGCCGCGACCGTGAGGGAGCGGTCATCCCCCCCTCGCCACTCGCCACCGGTTGCACGCCCAACAAACTCGCGATCACGCAAAGCGGCATCGTCAACAATTTCAGCGTGCCCGCCGGCTGGCCCGCATCGCTCATCGTGCAGCTCAATGACGATTGCGGAACCCCGATTACCACCGGCTCCGTCGTCGCCAGTTTTTCCAACACCGACCCTCCGCTCACCTTGCGTGGCGACCGCACCACGAACGTCTATTCCGCAACCTGGCAACCCGGCGTCGTGACGTCATCCGTAAGCGTGACCGTGAACGCCGTCGCCGGATCGCTTCCGCCCGCCGTCGCGCAGTTCGAAGGAGGAATCAACACCAACCCGCTTCCCGCTCCGACGCTGATTCCCAACGGAACTCTCCACATCTTCTTCGACGTGCCGACGGCCAACGCGCTCGGCAACGGACTCGCGCCAGGCAATGTCGCGCAGGTCTATGGAACCGGTCTGGCGTCGGTATCGCAATCGCCGGGAGTGCTCCCGCTGCTAAGCCAGTTCAGTGGAACCTTCATGCTGATCGGCGCGATCCAGGCCCCGCTGTTTTACGTGAGCAGCGGCTTAATCAACGTGCAAGTGCCGGTCGAGCTGACGCCGAACCGCCAGTACTCGGCGATCGTCAGCGCCAACGGCGCGCTCACACTTCCGGAGACGGTGACGCTGGTCCCCTATCAGCCCGGAATGGCGGCCTTCGCCGATGGCACCGTGATCGCGCAACACATCCTGGATAACTATTCGCTGGTGACCGCCGCGCATCCCGCGAAACCGGGAGAACCGCTCGTCATTTATCTGGCGGGAATGGGCGCGACGAATCCGGTAGTCGCGTCGGCCCAGGTAACGCCCGGTCAACTTGTGCCGGCAAATGAACAGCCGACGATAACGCTGGACGGCCAGCAAGTCCACCCCGACTACGCGGGACTAACCCCCACCGGCGTCGGCTTGTACCAGATCAACTTCTCGGTTCCGGCGAACGCGAAGGCAGGAAATCTGGATCTGATCGTTACGCAAGCCGGAATGCCTGCCAACACAACGAAACTCCCTGTTTCGAACTAATGGCTCCGACGTGGCGCACGCACTCCTGCGTGCCGTGTCGACACTCATGTCGACACCTCTTCGCGCGTCCTCAATACTTATGCCAAGTCCCATCGACGCGAGACTGTGAAATCCCGGGCTTCGTGTAATCGCAAACCCCCTGCGGAAACACAGCCTTCAACTGGGCGATCTGCTCCGGCGTCAACGGCAGAACATAGTCCTTCGCGCTCACCGGCTTTAACGCGCACTTCAAAATATCATCCGTCAGCGGAGCCCCCGCCACAATATGCGGATCCGCATGAGCCGGATACAGTTGATTGCACCGGCCATTTCCATCCCATGTCTGCGGCTCCACGATCTTCTCCCCTTCAGCAGTCCAGCACGCATCCGTAAGTCCCGCCGGCTTATTGTGAACAACCTTGCTAGCCGCGCTGGCATTCGATTTATCGCTGGCGATGTTGTCCAGCCACTGGTTCATCGATGCCAACAACTCGCCCGGCTTCAGCGGAGCAGCGCCCGACGGCGGGAACATCAGTGTCACCTGATTGTCCGCCGAGCCATTGGCAGCCTGCAGCCGAGCCCGAGTCACCATCGACCGGAATCGGTCATGCAAATTCCCCGACATGTCCAGGTACCCGCGCGTATCCAGAATCGGCACCGAATTCAAGCTCCCGCCGCCGGTGTTCACGCGCCCGCTCTGATACGCGATCTTCAGAGCCGCCGGATCGGCCACATCGCGCGTTCCCACGATCTCGCCATTCACGTCATGCCCGCCAATCACTTCATTGAGCTGCACGAACTGGTCGAACGTTATCTGTTTCGCATTAAACGCCCGCAAGCCATACTGAACGCCCACATTATCCAGCGCCCGCCGAGCCGCGCCCGTCTTCGAATCCTTGCCATACACATTCGCCATATCGTCGAAATAATCACAGCGGGCGCCCGCCGGATTCGCAACGGGATCGAACGCCAGCGTCTTGGGAATCGCCGCATTGCACGCCGCGGCCTTCACCTGATTGTTCGCGAGACTCGTGGCCGCGCCGCTCGACATCCATCCCGTCGCGCAAGTATTGAACGTCGCGTACCCCGAAACCAGCGCCTTCTGATCGTCATTCCACGATGCCTTGGTCGACTTGAACGCATGATCCAGCAGAGAGCAATCGATCACGCTCTCATAAATCGCGTTGTCCGGAAAACTGATCTGCGGCATCAGGCCATCCAGCAATCCCGGATAATTCTGCGCCATCATGTACTGCTGAATCGCCCCGCCTGAGCCGCCTGTGCCGATGGTGTGCACCGGCGCGCCGAACTCTTCGATGAAATGTTCCTTCACCATCATCATCGTCTCGGAGGAAATCACGTCGTCGCAATTGTTGCCGAAAACATTCAGTGACGACACCGCGATCGCGTAACCCTTCGCCAGAAATTCGTCGGTGAGCGCGCCGCCCGGCAGCCCTTGGCGATACCCCGCCGCGCATCCGCCGCCGAACGAATACACCAGCCGTCCGTTCCATCCGGCATTCGAGTTCCACGGTTCCGGCGCGGGATCCGAGGGATTGTGCAGCATCGCGATTTCGTAAATCGCGCGATTGATCGTGCCGCGTTCGCGCCGCACGATATAGTCGACGGACCTGCCGTCGCTGGTGGTCGTCTGCGCGATATCCGACGGTCGCGCGCCTGACGGATCGAACGCCTTGAAGCCCGCGGGCAACGCGCCCGGCGTCGCAGCCCCGCGGCCCCGTCCCGCAGGCGGCGGAGGCGGTTGCGTCGACTTGTACACATAGCTCACCACCGTCTTCGCCGTGCAATCTTCATCCAGCGCCACGCCGAGCCCCGCCTGCTCCGTCTGGCACACGAACGGCTTCTGATGCGGTCCCGAAAACACCGGCCCTGCGATCGGATGGTTCGTCAACTCGAGTCTCGCCGATCCCTTGGCCGACTTGATTTCCAGAATATTCTTGCCGTTCTTCAATCCTTCGACGCGAGCCATCAGAGTCCCGCCAGTCTTCCCCGGATGAAACGATGCCGTGATGTCCTGGCCGTTCAGCGTCGCGCTGAATTTCTCGGCGGATGTCGCCTCTACCAGCGCATCGCCGCCCGTCACCATATCGGCGCGACCGGACAGTAAGCGGAGTTCAACACCGCGCGGAGCCGCCGCGGCGAAAGTCAGTGTGAGGGCGCATAACAGGGCGCGATTCCATTGCATCATGAAGGGCCTCCTCTACTCGTCTTTGAGGTTTTCCTAGCATACCAACGCTCGCGAGGCAGGGATAATCTGGTTTCGTGTATGGTTGATCCATGCCACGACCAATCGCCTTGGTAACCGGCGCATCCAGCGGCATCGGCGCCGATCTTGCCCGCGAAGCCGCGCGCGACGGGCACGATTTAATCCTGGTCGCTCGCCGTGCAGAGCCAATGGAGAAGCTTGCCGATGAATTGAAGTCTGCCGGAACCGAGACACGAATCCTCACAGCCGATTTGAGCAAGCCAGGCGCGGCGGCTGAGGTCTTCGCCAAAATAAACGGTTCGATCGATACCCTGATCAACAATGCCGGTCTTGGCAGCAACGGTCCGTTCGACGCCTCCGATCCAGCGCGAATTTCCGAAATGCTGCAAGTAAACGTCGTGGCGTTGACCGAGCTCACCCG
The DNA here is from genome assembly GCA_963732025.1 of Terriglobia bacterium. GTDB lineage: Bacteria > Acidobacteriota > Terriglobia > Bryobacterales > Bryobacteraceae > Palsa-187. The sequence goes on along the minus strand of CAVSXU010000008.1, from coordinate 1,057,858 downwards.
GTTGCTTCTCCCTGCGATGGTTGCGAGACGCGGCGGGCGCGTGATGTTCGTTGCCTCCACTGCCGCGTTTCAGCCTGGACCGCGAATGGCCGTATACTACGCGACCAAAGCCTACGTTCTGAGTCTCGGTGAAGCGCTCGCCTACGAGCTGCGCGACTCCGGTGTGACCGTGACGACTCTTTGCCCGGGCCCGACGGAAACCAACTTCATGACGGCCGCGGAAATGGCCTCGGGAGCGCTGGCAAAAAGCCCTTTAATGATGAAATCCGCCGAGGTTGCGAGCATCGGCTATCGAGGTCTCCAGCGCGGCCAACGGGTCGTAATCCCCGGGCTCCCGAACAAACTCCTGGCATTCAGCGCCCGCTTGTCACCGAAGAGCATCGTTCTAAGAATCGCGAGCCGGCTGAATTCGTAGCCTTCGTGCAGGAAGTTTCTAAGCACTGTGGCGCACGCACTCCTGCGTGCCGTGTCGACACTCATGTCGACACGTTTTCAACTAGCGTCCCCGCAACTTCCCAATCTGCCGCCGATCGCGTTTCGAAGGCTTCCCCTCGCGCGTCATCTCGGAATCCGGCATCATTCGCCGTTCTTCCTTCAACCGCGCGCGCAGTTCCTTGCTGGCATCCGTTTCCCGATAAAGCGTCTGCGCGACCGAAGCCGGACCGCGCATTTCACTCAACCCGAGCACTTCCACCTGAAAATCGCCGCCCTCATTCTTCACCTGCAGCATATCGCCAACCTTCACGTCACGCGAGGGCTTCGCGAGTTGTCCTCCAAATGTAACGCGCCCCAACTCGCAAGCCTTAGAAGCCAGAGAGCGAGTCTTGAAAAACCGCGCCGCCCACAACCACTTATCGATTCTCACACCGTCGACATGCCTCTACATCGCCATTGAGGCGCGCCCGTCAGGGTTCGCGCACTCACCGCTCCCCCCACCCCGCATCCTTCGCCGCGAACTCCGTAAAATGCGGATCGTACTTCTTCACCGAATCGCGAATCTTATCCGCCGCCCCCAGCAACACGAACGTCAGATTATCCGTCCGATAATACTTCTTCACAGTCGCGTTCAGATCCGCCAGCGTCACCGCATCGATCCGCGAAAAGTACCCGTCGATTTCCTCGCGTCCTTCGCCATACAACTCCAGATCGCCCAGCGCGTTGGCCAACTGATCGATCGTCTCCAATTGCCGCGTGGGATACAAACCCTTCACGTACGCCTTCGCCGACGCGAGCTGCTCCGCCGTAATCCCCTTCTCGTTCAGCCGCTTCAGAATATCGACAGCCAAGTCGATCGCCTGCACCGTGGTCTCCGTCTTCGTGTAGGTGCTGATCAGGATCGCGCCCTGCAAGCGCGTTTCCTCAATCGACGACGACGCTCCGTAGGTCAATCCTGTATCCGCGCGCAGTTCCTGATTCAGCATGGAAGTAAATCGTCCGCCGAACAGCGTGTTGATCAGCTCCAGCTTGGTGCGATCCGGGCTCTTTCGGTCGATGCCCGGCTGCGCAATGATGAAATACGTTTGCGTGGCGTCCGGCTTGTCGATCAGGATCATCCTGCCGCGCCGCAGCGGCGGAGCCGACTGCTTCCACGCAAACTGATCGCCCGCCGGCACGCTGCCAAACGTTTTCACCAGCTTGGCTTTCGCGGCCACCGGATCGAAATCGCCCGTCACCACGACGATCATGTTCTTGCCGCAAAACACCTTGTGGTAATAATCGACCACGTCCTTGCGCTGGATTCTCGCGAGGCTCACTTCATCCGGCGGATTTCCATACGGATGCTCCTTGCCGAAAAATGCCGCCTGAAAGTACGAACGCAGCGCGCCCTGAGCATTGTCTTTCGCTGCATGCGCCGAGTCGACTCGCCGCGCCAGTTCCTTGCGAACCTGCTCCTCTGGAAACGTCGGATTCAGCAGCGCGTCGCTCAACAAATCCAGTCCGCGATCGAAATCCTTCTTCAGAAACTCAGCCGAAAATGACGTTGCCGGCGCGAATCCTCCACCGCCTCCGCCACCCCGGCCTCCGCCGCCCGCGCCCCCGAATGTTCCGCCCAGGAAATCCAGCTCTTCCGAAAATTGATCCGACGTTCGCTTCGCAGTGCCGGCCCGCAACAATTGGGATGTCACGCCCGACAACCCGGCCAATTGCGACGGCTCGGCCTCCGTGCCGCCCCTCACCACGATTCTGAAATGCACCAGCGGCACGCCCGTGCGCGGCATCATCGCGATCACCACTCCGTTCGGCAGCTTTTCTTCGGTGTACGGCGGCAGCTTCAACTGTCCGAACAAAGTCGCAGCGCGACTAGCAAGCAAACAGACAGCGGCTTTCATTGATTACCTCCCTGACGTCCGCGGCCTCCGCCACCGCCGCCCTCTTCCGGAATCAGCGTCGCCACCGTGCGATTGTTCTCGCTGAAATACGCCTTCGCCACGCGCTGAATATCCGCCGGCGTGATCTTCTCCGTTTCCTTGTCGATCGAAAACATCTTCGAATAATCTCCGTAGTAAACCTGATAGTGGCCGATCATGCTCGCCCGCCCCGCGATCGTCTTCATCTGGCGATAATGCTGCGCCAGAATCTGATTCTTCGCTTTCTGCAATTCCTGGCTCGAAACTTCCGTGGTCTGCAGCTTCGCCAATTCCTCATACAGCGCCTTCTCCGTCTTCGCGAGATCGACGCCGCGCCGCGGCTGAATCGTGAATGTCATGATCGTCGGATCGAACGTGTCGCCTTTCCCGGCGTTGACCGATAACGCAAGCTGCTCATCTTCCACCATCCGTTTGTAAAGCCGCGAGCTCTGCCCGCGCGAAAGCACTCCCGAAATCAAGTTCAACACGGGACTGTCCGGATGCGAGGCCTCCGGAACATGGAAAGCGATCATTTGTAAGGGCACTCTGCGCTGGCTTTCTTACCGTGATTCGCCGTTCGCCGAGCTGCACCGGCTCCTTTGTCCGCACCGGAGGAGGCGGCGCCTGGCGCGGAATCGGCTCGATATATTTCTTCACCAGCGCCATCACCTGCGCTGCCGTTACGTCGCCGACCACCACCATCGTGCAGTTGTTCGGCGCGTAGCCGATGTGGAAATACTCCTTCAAATCCTCCATCGACCACGCCTCGATATCGGACGGCCAACCGACCACCGGCCAATGATACGGATGCGCGATGAACGCAGCGGCATCCAATTGCTCGCGCAGAATTCCGCCGTTGCTGTTGTCGACCGAAGACCGGCGCTCCGAATACACCACGCCGCGTTCGGACTCGATGATCTTCGGATCGAACGCCAGATCGCGAATGCGATCCGACTCCATGTCGATCATCAGTTCCAGCGCCGAGCTCGGGGAACCAGTCGGTGTAGATGGTCATGTCGTTGCCGGTGGACGCGTTGTTGTTGCCGCCGGCCTTTTCCATCTCGTTGTCGAACTGTTTAGGACCGTATTTCTTCGCGCCATTGAACATCATGTGCTCGAAGAAGTGCGAGATTCCCGGTGATCCCAGGCCGCTCATTGCGCGAGCCGATCTTGTAGAAAAAATACATGGCGACGTTGGGGATAGCGTGATCTTCCTGGATCAGAACTTTCATGCCATTGGTCAGCGTCGCGGTCTTGACGTCTTGAGTTTGAGCGGATGCCAGCGCGCACGCCAGCAATCCGGTGATGATTAACCGCATCGGCCTAAGTTATCAGAAAGTTCGGATTCACAAGAATGGCCGCCTTCCGCGTCTAAGATCAAGGCCAGCTGTAGACTCTCGCCTGGTCGGCGAGCAACTGCGCGAAGCGCTCGGCTTCTTTCTTTTGACTATCTCCGAGTGTCGGGTCTGGAATACCAGTGATAAGAGCATGTCGGGGATCTGAGTCCTCGGGTGCAGCTACGACCCTCAGTCCAATACCAGTCACATCGCCGACGACAATGCTCGCGGTTGCCTTTTTCGGCTGCTCATACTTTTCTCTGTGCAAACTCGCATATTGCTGATCGAGGATTGAGACCGACAGCCCATCTCGATCCTTTCCACTGTTTCGAGGCAGAAATGCATGCTTCTTCACTCGCCCATCACTTCGAACATCATGACGCATGGTCGTCTGCGCTTTAGCGGGGCGGACGCCCTCGTAGTCAACATCGCTCCCAGGGAGGATCTGCCCTTTTGTCGTTGTGCCAACGTACGTAGGCAGATCGAAAATCAGGTTCGCGGTCGCAGCGATCGCCTGGCTCACTTGTATTTCTCCAGTTGGGTCGGTGTCAATGAGTTGAAAAAAATCACGTTCTTATAAACGCGAAGTTCTTCGAGGATTGACCAAATCGTCGATTCCTCGGACATCGGAATGTTCGTAAACCGGAATGCGTCGATATCGAACAACATCTCAGGCACTTCTGCTTCCGAGGGCGGCAACGACGCCTCGGTAACTATCGCGATCGATCCTGAATGATGCGGAATCACCAAACGCATGAAATACTCCGGAAGCCCCTGGGGTATCCCTGGCGCGATTTCCGGAATCGTTAGGATGGCCTCCTTGAAATCGGCTCCGGATCGCAGCGCGAGCTTGTTTACATATCGAGCGGCCAACCTCGTCACTTTAATTGGACGTGCGATGTTGACGTATCGTTGCCAGAGCTCTTTTGCTTGATCCCTTAGCGAATTCCACGTTATGTACGGCGGTAGCTTGCTGACGGTGAATCCGTCCAGACGCGCTTGAGCAACAATCCCACCGTCAGCTGACCGCATTATCCAGCCATCCGATACGGGGCCATCGCTGTTCATCTCTGCCCCCGATTGCTTGTCTAACTTCAGGACGGCCGAGACCTGCACGCGTTCCTCGATCTGTGGAAACCGCTTCTCAATACCAAAGTGAAACAGTCGTAGTTGCGCGAGATTCACGTCAGGTGGGAGATCGACTTTGATATCAATTATCGCCTCCGAAATGGGTGCCCGTTGAAGCGTAGGAAAGTTTGAGTTGAGGTCGTAGGTCATTCCTGGACTATCCACAACCATTGTTGCAAGGATACCATCGGAGCTGGTCCTTCACCACCCTTTGTTGTTAATTTCACGGCAGAAGCAGGCGCGCGCCGCGAGGCATGGTCCCGCTCGATTGGCGTTCCCTGCTTCCTGCGATACTATGCCGGATAGGAGAAACTATGCCCCGCCAACGCCAACTGACGATCATTCTTGCAGCAGTGGGTTTCGCAACGGGTTTTGCAGTGCTCGCGCAACGAACAAGCGGACAATATCCGGACGGATTACTCGCAGGATTGAAATGGCGCGACGTGGGCCCCATGCGTGGCGGACGAACCTACGGTGTCGCGGGCACGCCAGCCAACCCGATACCTTCTACATGGGATCGGTCGGAGGCGGTGTTTGGAAAACCGAAAACTCCGGACGAACCTGGTTTCCGATTTCCGATTCGACCGAGCACTGGCGGAGGCATTCCGATCGGCTCCATCGGCGCAATCGCGGTGGCGCCTTCGAATGCGAACATCGTCTACGTCGGCACCGGCGAGCCCGACATTCGCAGCCAGAATTCCTACGGCATCGGCATGTTTAAGTCGACGGACGCAGGCAAGACGTGGGCGCACATCGGACTCGACAACACACAGCACATCGGACGTGTGGCTGTCGATCAAACCAATCCGAATCGCGTGTATGTTGCAGCGCTGGGCCAGATTTACGGGCCAAGCCCGGATCGCGGGCTGTATCGAACCACCGATGGCGGAGCCACCTGGAAGAAAATCCTGTTCAAGAAGGACGATCCCGATAACGTCGGCGCTATCGATGTGGCGATCGATCCGAAAAATCCGCGTGTGTCTACGCGGCACTTGTGGGCGACGCGCCGACCGCCGTGGTCCGTCTACGCTCCGTCGAATCTCCCTGGCGGCGGGCTGTTCAAATCCATCGACGGCGGCGACACCTGGAAACAATTGACCAGCGGCCTGCCCAACGATCAATTCGTGGGCAAAATCGGCATCGCGATTTCACCGAGTAATCCGAATCGCCTGTGGGCAGTAGTCGATCATCTCGGCGGTGGATTTCCGGCGCCGCGGCCAGCACGCGGTCCTGACGGAGCGCGTCCCGAGGAGCGTGCAGTCGGCAAAGGCGGCGTCTACATGTCCGATGATGCAGGTGCAACCTGGAAACTGGTGAACTCCGAGAATCGCCTCTGGGGACGAGGCTGGTACTTCAGCGGAGTTGCTGTGGATCCCGCGAATCCGGACCGTGTGTATGTCATCAACACGGCGACGTACGTTTCAAACGACGCGGGCAAAACGTTCACGCCGATCAAAGGCGCGCCCGGCGGCGACGATTATCACCAGATGTGGATCAATCCGCGTGACGGCAACCGCCTGGTGTTGAGTAGCGATCAGGGCACCGTCGTCAGCGTCGATGCAGGCAAGACCTGGAGCACCTGGTACAACCAGCCGACAGCGCAGATTTATCACGTCGCCGCAGACAATCGATTTCCCTACTGGCTGTACGGGGCGCAGCAGGATAGCGGCGGCGTGGGCGTCAGCACCTGGGCGCGCGAAGGCGTGCTCTCGTTCCGCAATTGGGAACCGACTTGCCTGGCAGGCGAGAGCGCGACCGTATTGCCGGATCCGAAGGACGGCAATATTCTCTATGGCGTCGAGATGGCGGGCATGGGACGCTGCGATCAGAACCTGAACATTACGTCCGACGACGTCTCCATTGCCTGCCGCCGCCGAACCTGACGATCCGAATCGCAAAACGTGGACGCTGCCGCACCGTTTTTTCGACAGTCGATGAAGCGCTGTATTACGCGAATCAATTCGTTATGCGATCGCGCGATCGCGGCAGAACGTGGGAGAAAATCAGCCCCGATCTGGCGCGGGTGAATCCGCCAATGCCGCCGACGCTGGATCTTGTCACTGTAAGAGACATCGATCAGCAAATGACGAGTCGATTCGGTGTGGTGTATTCGATCGGTCCCTCGCCGATGCAGGCGACGCTGGTCTGGGTCGGAACCGATGATGGGTTGATCCATGTCACTCGCGACGACGGCAAGACTTGGAACAATGTCACGCCACCCGCGATGACGCCGTGGAGCAAAGTCTCGCAAATCGAAGCCAGTCACTTCGATCTCAACACCGCGTACGCCTCGGTCGATCGCCATCGAATCACCGATAACAAGCCGTACATTTATCGCACGCGCGACGGCGGCAAGACCTGGCAGAACGTTGTCGCCGGAATTCCTGAAGGCGCGTATGTCAACTCAGTGAAAGAAGATCCGCAGGCGAAGGGCTTGCTCTACGCAGCGACGGAGCTGCGCGTGTATGTTTCGTTCAATGACGGCGATATGTGGCAGCCGCTGCAGAACAATTTGCCGGTCACGTCGGTGCGCGACATCATCGTGCATGGCGACGATTTGGTGATCGCGACGCACGGCCGCGGATTTTGGGTGATGGATCAGATGAGCGCGCTTCGCCAGATCGCAACGCAGGGAAGTCAGATCGTTTCGGCGAGCGCCTATCTGTTCAAGCCCGGTGAAGCTTTGGCGATTCAGCAGGGCGGGATGAACGGAACGCCGCTACCGCATGAAGAACCGCAGATGGAAAATCCGCCGGGCGGCGTGGTTGCGTACTACTGGCTCAAGGGCGCCGCGACGAAGCCGTTGAAGCTTGAATTAGTAGATGGGTCGGGTGCCGTCGCGCGTGTGTGCGGCCAGCGATACGCCGGTTCGTCCGCCGGATATTGAAACGATGAACGTGGTTGCGGATTGGGTGCAACCCGCGCAACCGCCGTCGGCTGCGGCGGGCATGCATCGATTCGCGCTCAATGTCGCTACGGGACGTGGTGGAGGCGGAGGCGGTGGTCGTGCGTGCCGCGGCTCCGGCGGCTCCCGATGCTTGCCGACCCGCGGGCGCGGATGCTCCGGCTGAGGCTGGGGGTCGTGGGCGAGGTGGGCGCGGCGGTGGGGGAGGCGGTCGAGGCGGGGGGGGAGGATTGCAACCGGGACAATACACCGTGCGGCTAACTGTGGATGGCCAGAGCTATACGCAACCGGTCACGATCAAGCCGGATCCGCGAGGTGCTCGTTAGCAAGGCGCAGACTAATAGCGCTCCATGCTGTCGCGCCTCACTGGCGGCATGGGATGGTTCTTCACCAAACCGACCGCGGGTAATTCTCCCGAATCTTTTCGTCTGACGTAGCTAGCTTCGACATCCCGTCTGTGCGGGCATGCGCCACGATCACTCGATCGAACGGATCGCGCGTCCACGTCTCGAATAGCGCCGTCTGAATAATAGCCGCGAACCCGTGATCGCGCTGCCGCAGCCCAATCTGCGATTCCAGTTGATTCAGCAGCAGCAACGGCGATTTCACGATGCGCCCGATTTCGAATAGGTACTCGAGCTCCAACATCACCATGGGAGAGATCGCCAGTTCGGATTCCTCGATAGCGGACTTCGCAGCCTCGGACAATCGATTCGTTCTTCCTTCCGCGAGCCAGACTACAACTTGTGTATCGAGGTATAGAATCACAAGTCAGACCAATCTCGTTCCCATTCCGCTTCCATTTCCTTGAACAGAGCAGGGGCGGCCGAGTCGATATCCGGTTTGGCAGCGACGACATCCTGCTTCACGAGTCTCGCCAGTTTCGATGGTTTGGTCTCGGGAACCAAGGTGAAAACGACCCCCCGATGAGTGAACTTCACCAGTTCCCCGCTGAGCGCTCGATCTGCAAGGTTGAACAGATCCTGGCGTAGCTTTGTGATGGTTACTTCCATATCAGCAGTTTACTACAGTATGTACATACGATTTCTATTTATATGTACGCTGCGTACATCATCGCTTCTATGGATGTGCTAGACTGTGACTAGTGAAACACTATGGCCACCCTATACGTTGAAAACGTCCCGGACGATCGGTACGAAGCACTCCGCGAACGGGCGAAGCGTAATGGCCGGTCCATTTCCGCGGAGATCATCGAACTTCTGAAGCAGCGAGTTCCTACCGAAGCCGATCTGCAAAAGCGGCACGAGTTTTATCTGAGAGTTCTTGAATATCAAAAGCGGGAACCATTGACTCCCGGTCCGCATCCTTCGGCGGAAGAAATGATCCGAGAGGATCGTGAGCGATAAACAACTTGTCCTTGATGCCAGCACGGGTGCGAAATGGCTCTTACCGGCCGACGGCGAAGACCTAATCCCGGAGGCGCGGAATTTATTGATCGCACATGAGCTCGGACACGTCGAGTTCGTCGTTCCCGATCTCTTCTGGAGTGAAGTCGCCAGTGCCGTTCGCAAGGCGATCCGTCGCAAGCGGTTGTCCCCGGAAGAGGGTGCCGGACTTGTTCGCGACCTGTTGGCGTACGACTTGGAAACGCTTCCGAGTCGAACGGTCATCGACCGAGCCTTCGCGATCGCGTCAACCCACGACTGCAGCGTTTACGACTGCGTCTATGTCGCGCTCGCCGAAGACGTCGGTTGCGACATGATCACCGCCGACGAGCGACTGGTCAATGCACTCGGCTCGCGATTCCCGGTCCGTTGGCTCGGCGGGATGCGGTTCTAACTAGTGGCTTGTCTCCGAGATTCGTGGAATAAAAAAGGAATAAAAAGGGGGACAGACTGCTCTGTCCCCGCAGCTACTTTCCTCTTCCCTCGGGGCGACGTGGCCGTGGACAGAATGGTCTGTCCCCCTTTTTATTCCTTTTTTATTCCACGAATCTCGGAGACAGGATACTAGAATCGAACCAGCTTGATTCCGCCGTTCGACGTGCCCAGGTCCAACACCGGCCCACCCGATCCGATATTGCCTTCCAGACGATGCTTCGTCAGCATCCCGCCGTGGACACTCACATCGAAATCCGATGAGATGGAAGCATTCGACGTATGCGCGCGCACAGTCGCCCCGATCGACGCCGGCATCCGCACCGTAATCGACGAATTCGACGTATCGGCATGCACCTCGCGCGCCGCGTCCATCGTCACCTCGATATGCCCGTTGGAGCTCTCGAGGCGCACCGGTCTGTTGTCCGCTTCCAGCAGCCGGGCCGTGATGCTGCCGTTTGTCGTGCGCGCTTCGAAGTTGCCCTTCTTCACATCCGCGTGAACCGAGCCATTGGAGGTGTGAACCGTCGTGTCGCCCACTACATCCGAAAGATCCACCGATCCGTTCGACGTCTGCGCGTCCAGACTGCCGTGGATTCCGCTGGCGCGAATGGTGCCGTTCGAGGTTCGCAGCCGAGCCCGTCCCTCAAGGCCCTCCAACCGCATGGGACCGTTCGAGCTGACTATGCTCGACAATTCCGCATGTTTCGGGACGTGCAGGCTGAACTTGACTCCCGCATTGCCGAAGCGGTCGAACGGGCGGGCGGTACGAATCGTGAGCGAATCCGCGGTAGGCGAAATATCGATCTTGATCTGCTTCATCCGCTCTTCGGAACTGGCGAATTTGGTGCCGTCGATTTCCACCAGATCTTTATCCCATCCGACGATGTCCACGCCGCCATTGAACCCTTCCAGGTCGATACGTCCGGTGGCGCTCAGCGGATAGCTGAAATGGAAATCCTCGCGAAACGAAATCCCATGGATGTCGAAATCCTCGCATCCCGTCAACATGAGGAACGACAGGAAGAACGCGCCCGCTCCGAGCGCCGCCAGCATCTTGCGCATAAATGCTCCTTGACGTTAACTTACGAAAGCCCGGTCCCGCGGGTTCCATCATAAATACGCGGGTTCCGCGATAATAGGATGCAAATGATTCGATTTGCCGCCCTCACCGCCGTTCTCGCTCTGTTTGCCACAGTTGCGCTGGCCCAAGCGCCCACCACCGTGATCCACATCATCAACGTGAAGTGGAAAGAAGATGCCACACCGGAGCAGGTGCAGGCCGTGATCGACGCTGTGCGGCAGCTTCCCGCCAAATATCCGGGCATCAAGCGCGTCTGGACCAAGGACATCAAGTATCAAGGCCAGGAAGGCTACAAACAGGCGATCGTGATGGAGTTCGAAAGCCAGGACGCCCTCAAGAAGTACGAGGACAGTGCCGCGCAACAGTGGTGGTACAAGCTGTATCTACCGGTTCGCGATGAGAGCCGGACTCACGACGTCACTAACTGATTTCGATGTGGCGCACGCACTCTTGCGTGCCGTGTCGACACAAGTTTTGTCCAGGGCTGGAAAAAAGAACGACAACGCTTCTTGCGAAGATTAGGAAAAACTCGTGTCGACAGGAGTGTCGACACGGCACGCAGGAGTGCGTGCGCCACATCTCTCATTTCAGCCATTCCCCATCCTTCATCACACGATCCGCCGAACCTTTCAGCACCAGGTTGGCAGGCTGACCAGTTTCAATCGGCCCAGCGCCCGGCAACGACTCAATAGTCATCCCGATCCCACCGGTCATCTCAGCGCCCTTCGGCACCGGTGTCGATGCTTGCGGCCCCACTTCCCTGAATTTCGTCCCCTCGATCACAACCACTGAGTACTCGATGGGCGCCCGTCCTGGCGCCGCGATGAGCTTCGCCCCCACGATTACCTTCACGCCCGATTCCCGCGGCGAATTGCAACCCGCGAGCAGCAACAATGCAAGCACCACGATCTTCGTCATCCGATCAACATCTCCCCAGGAGCATTTCCAATGTCAGTGCCCGCATATCCGGAACCAACAGATCCGGCGCATGCTTTGCGAGCTCCTCCGTCCCGATCACTCCCGTCGCGACCGCAACCGACCGCACTCCGTTCGCTCGCGCCGCCCGAATGTCATTGGGATGATCACCGATCAGCGCGATCGGACTCTGGCGATCGATCCAGCCTTCGCGCCGAGCCTGCGCTACCGCGATCTTGACCAACCCCGCGCGGTCGCGAGCCAGTTCCGCAAACGCGCCGAAGCGCAAGTACCCGCGCAATCCTGCGCGCTCCATTTTTTTCCAACCGATGCGCGTAAGGTTGCCGGTAACCAGTCCAGTAACGATGCGGCGCCGCGACAAGCGATACAGCAGCATCCGGGCACCCGGGCAGACACGCCTGCGCAGATCCGGGCAACTGCGCGCGTAAATCGTTTGCGCGAGTTCCACCACGTTCGGCATGTGCCGGCGGATCAGTGCCGCCGAAGCGCCTGCGTTCCCCAGCATTTGGGTGACGATGTCGCGATCGAGCGCGCCCGCGAACGCGACCCCCTCGAAATCGGTTTGCACGCCGGTGACGCGCCGTACCGCCTCGATCAGCGCCTCGCGATGATGCGGACCCGCCTTGCGCAGCAGCGTACCATCGATATCGAACAGCACTAGCGCGGAAGACCCTGATTTCTTCATCGATACCTTCACTATAACGGCCTGCTGCTAGAATAGGCATCGAATGCAGGTGTTGAACGCAGGCGACGACAAGCTGCTGCTTCTCGAACTCGATCCGGAATTTATCGAGAATATCGCGAAGCAGGCAGGCTTCGAGTTCAAGCTCGATGATCAATCGCGCCGTCTGGTGCTCGACTTGAACGCCGAGGGCAGGCAGGCTCCGCTGCTGTTGTTCGATGCCGCCGACCCCGCCAATCTCGGTTGGTTTTCACGCTGCCAGTTTTATGTCGATGGGTTGAGCGGCGCGGTGCTGCAAACGCCGATTCAGCTTGCGAACACGCGCGATCGCTCGGGACGAGCGTTGCCGCACGCGATTCGCATTCAGATCAACAAGGAATTGCCCGCGACGTTTCGCCTGCCCAACAAGGCGCCGGTCACGGAGCAGATGGTTTACGCGGTGCTCTACAATTTCCTGAACGCGCTGTTGAACACCGGCGTCGGCGTGTGCGGGACCGCAGTCGTGAAGCCGCTCGCCGGCCGTACCGAGCCGCAGGCGAATCGGAATTAGTGGACTGTCCCGGAGCTTTCGATAGTTGGAAATGACCGCTCCTTAACAGTCGCGGCTCTGAAACTCTTCCGAGCCTCGCGCGTCGGCAAGCGGTCATCTCGCTCCGTCGAAATCATTGCTGCGAAGGCTCGCTGTCGAGCCGACGTTTCTGGACGTATCGACAAATGTCGAGACGACTCTCGACACAGCAGGGTCGAAAATACCCCTCATGCTGGGACGCCCGGGCGCAACGGCGTGAGTTGGACCCCATAACCGAGTCTTCGAAGTTCTGCGGCCAGGCGCTTGGTCCGTTTCCGCACCGCTTCGGTGTTGGGACGGCTCCCCTGCTCTTCATACTCCACGCCAGTATGCAGGATCTTCCACAAGACACGACACAGTTTGTGAGCCACCGCCCACACCGCTTTGTTGTGGCCCATGCGTGACACCAGCCGCCGGTACTGCTCTTGAAACACGCTGCCCTTGGCCTTCACCGCCGCGTTGGCTGCTTGGTTCAGGATGCGGCGCATGGCCCGGTTGCCTTTCGGCGACCGGTCGCTTTTGGATTCTCCGGCGCTCTCCTGCCGCCCCGGACACACGCCCACCCACGAGGCCATCTGCGCTGCCGAGGCGAACGTGGCCGCTTGCGGACCTACCTCGGCAATCACCTGGTGGGCGGCATGCGCCCCCATGCCCGGCACTTCCGCAACGCGCGCCACCGCTCTCTGGTGTGTTTCCAAGGCTTGGGCCAGGCTCTTCTTCAACTCGTCCAGGTGCTGCTCCAGCAACCGCAACCGGTCCAGACTTTGCTTCAGCATCTGCCGGTAGGTGGGCTTCAGGGTAGCGCTGGCCTGGAATGCATCGCAGAGTTGCTCCGGTGTGGCGCGTAAGGTCCGATCCGCCAGAGCCGCGAGCTTGGTTGGTTCTGTTTCTCCTTCCGCCAGAGCCTGCAGCATGCGACGCGCACTCACGCCCACCACGTCGCTGACCAGGCTGGACAACTTGATGTGAGCATCTTCCAGCAGCGCTTCGAGTTGATTCACCAGCCGCACTTTATCGTGGGTGAGTTGCACCTGCGCGTGGGTCATCGTGCGCCAAAGCCGCTGCTCGGCGTCCGGCACAAAGCTCAGAATTAGTTCTCCGGCGATGTGACGCCGCACCAAACGTTCGGCGTCCGCGAAGTCGCTCTTGCGTCCACGGGGCGCCCGGTTGGATTGGGCCTGGGCCAGGTGCAACTTGCAATGCGGTTCCAACTCTGCCCACACCGGCTTCCAGTACTGGGCTGTCGATTCCATCACCACTTCGCTCACGCTGGCTTCGCTCAACCACTGGCGCAACAACCGCAGATCCGATGGCGCTGCACCGAACTGCTTCCGCTCCCACTGCAACTCTCCGTTCGATTCGCTGGCGATTACCACTGCCAGTATCTTCTTATGTACATCGATTCCCGCGATCTTATAAGCTGATTGCATTGCTGTCTCCTGGCGGGAACGGAGAGCATGCCGTGGTTCTTTAAGCAGGGTCTCGTGCTGCGCCCGCTCCTGCAGGAGACGTTCCGCGCACACTGATTCGTTCAAACGCACGCTCCAGATCAGACAGGCCTTCGGTTTGGACTACCCCACTGCTGTGCCGACCTCGGCCGCTCGCCGCCAACGGAAGCTTATCGCAGTTCGCACCAATTTTCATTCACTTTCGTGGGCCGCAGGCCCATCCAAGACAGGCCTGGCGGCCCGCGCCACGATGCAAATCGATAGTTCGTGCAAGTTCGTGTGGCAGGCGTTTCCGCCTGTCCATTCGTTTATTGCCTCCACCAAGCCGCGACGGAATCGTGCGGCATCTTCCCCAGAACATGCTCCGCCATTTCCTTCAACCGCTCCGCGCTCGAGACCGGACCCGTATAGCAGTGCCCCTTAGCGGCGCCGTACATGAAGAATCCCTCGTAGTGCGGACTCTCCGTTTTCTTCATCCAATCTTCCAACTTGCGAGTCCCATTGTTCAGGAAGAAATTGTCCGCGTCGCCGACGTATACCCGAACCTTGTCCTGCAGCTTGGGCCCCAGCGTCGTCCAGTTCTTCTCCAGATGATTACGAAGATCGAAGTGCTCCTTCCAATAGTCGGCGACACGAGGATTCATCACGCCCGTCTTCTTGTCCCACAGCGGATCGAAATATCCGTCCTCGCCGAGCGGTCCGAATACCGCAGACCAGATGTCGAGCTGTTCGCCCGATCGTCCATGCGTTCCGTTCACCAGTTCGAATCGATTGCGCTCTTCAGCGGTCTGGCGAATCTGGCCATTGATCTCGCGGCTGTTGATGGTCGGGACGCGCCGCCATTCGAATTCCTTGTAGTACGCGTTCTTGTCCTTGTAAACGTCGACACCTTCGACGTCCGAGAAATCGACAGAGTCCGGGCAGTATGACCATGTGCCGCCGAAGAAATCGGGATGGAAGATTTGCAGCGCGAGCGATTCCCACCCACCTGTAGAGCCGCCGGAAAGCAGACGCGCCCACGGTTGCCGGATGACGCGGAATCGCTTCTCGATTTCCGGAATCAGCTCATTCATGATTGCGTCGCCGTACGGTCCGACGTTGACCGAGTTCACTGCGTACGAATCATCGAAGTACGGATTCGGGTGCTGCATCGTCACGACGATCATTCGCGGGAAATTGTCTTTCAGCCACTCGTCGTGAAACGTCTTGTCATTCGCCGCTTCGAATCGCATCGGCGCCGCCAGCGAGAAGTGGCCTTGTTCGTACAACACCGGATAAGAGATGTTGGATTTCTCGTAATCGCGCGGTAGCAGCAGGGTCGCGCCGAGATAGATCGGACGGCCCCAGAATTTCGTCAGGATCGGGCTTTGGATTTTGAATCGCTTGACGAACGCGGTGTCCGGCTGTTCTTGCACCGGCGGGATCGCCTTGTCGCAAACGATGGAGATTCGATAGCCTTTGGTTCGCATCGAGCACGATCTTCCGTGGCTCGCTGTAGAGATTGCCTGGCGATCGATTCCAGTGCTGGCCTTCCCACTTGTCGTCATGCATCCAGACAACGTGGCCGTCGGAACGCTTGAATTCGGAATAAATGTTGACGAAGCCCTGCACCCAATACTCGCCCGGCGGAATATCGGAGAGGCTGACGACGGGCGAACCGAGATCGGTCGCATCGATGATCGCGCTTTGCCTCGCGCCGAGTTTTTGAACATCGCGGCCGAAGAACGGAATGCCAACGCGGCCGATTTCGAGGCGAGGTTCGCGCTCGTTGTTGCGCGAGATCATCACGTACACGCGGCCCGTGATCGGTCCGGCGTTGACTGCGGCGGGGTAGGAGATTTCAAAACGAGTATCGGCGGCGAAGGCGGTCGCGATGCTGATCGTGGTGGCGAGGAGCAGCTTAATCATCCAGCTATTCTACTCGCCCGTGTGGGGCAGGCAATTCTGCCTGCCGCCGGTTTTCAAGCCGGCACGCATGGTTAAGAAAACTTTTCTTGTTGCACGCGGATATTCATGTTATTTGTATTGCTGTTCGATTTCACATAGAGGAGACCCAGATACGAATTGAAAAACATCCGCAAGGTGGAGAACCTTCACGTGTTCCTTTGGTTGTTGAAAGACCTGTCGTGGTGCGGCCTGTGGCGCGCGCTCGGAATGAGCATGGCGCTACCGGCTCTATTGATCGCCGTTTGGATTGCATGGCACAGCCGCAAGGTTGCGTCCGATTGCGTCCACAATGCGGCGGTCTGCTTCTGGATTTGCGCCAACATCATCTGGATGACGGGCGAATTCTTCTTCAACGATCACAGCCGAAAACTCGCGAGCGGGTTTTTCTATTGCGGGATGTTCGTCCTGGTTTCGTACTACAGCTACGAGATCATGTTGCGGCTCAAACGACGCGCGTGATGCGCGCAAACCCTTCACTACGCGTCGGGGCGGCCAAGCGCCCCGACATTTTTTCGATTACATCATCCGGGACTTTGCGATCGCGCAATCGATTGCGCCGCTGGCATTCCGCTACATCCACGTCGAAGAGAACCGCCTCGGCGATCGCACCCAGATCCTGCGCCATCTTGATGTAAGGCCGACGCTCTGTGACCGTCAAATTCGTGGCATCGATGTACGTTACCGGCCTCTTCAGTTCGAGCCGCGTCTTCAGCAGGCGGCGCAGAGTCGCGAACGTTTGCTTGTGAATCGATTGATTCGTGGGATCGTCGCACAACAACCGGCGGATCTCGTCGCTGGATAAGACGCCGTCGCGTTTTTCAACGTAAGTCGATTTCCCGGATCCAGGAAGCCCGACCAGAACCACAACTCGTGGCCGCATACTGACCTCTGGCCTCTGACCCCTACGTTAGACGACGTAGCGTTCCGCCTGAATCAACCGCGCCGCGATCCTGCGGCGCGTTCCAATCAGATCGACCGGCTCGTATTTCGTGAACCGCTTGAGAATCCCGAGATTCGTCCGCAGCGCGTCGCCTTCCGAGCACGCCGCCAGCACGGTCCGCGCGCACGATTCGATCGTATCCATCGCTTCGCGCGAGAACACGGCCAGCATGTCGTTCACGTTCTCGGCATTCTTGCCGCTGCCCGCGATCTTGCGCGCCCGCAGCGATGCCGATTCCATCGCGTACGTGTTGATCAGCACGTCGGTGATGTTCGCGACCACTTCCTGCTGCTCGTCGATCTTGGTTGTGAACTTCTGATACGCGACACCCAGCACGAACAGCGCGACCTTCTTCGCGTTCGCCACCATGTCGATCTCGCCGGTGGTTAACGACGGTCCGCTCATGATCTCGGCTTGCAGCTTCATCACCGCTTCCACCAGTGGCAGCGTGCCCTTCTGCGCGCGCTTCAAAATCATGCCGGTTGCAAGCAGACGATTGATCTCGTTGGTCCCTTCGAAAATCCGGTTGATCCGCGAATCGACGATACGCGTGTTCGACGGCGTAGTCCTGATGGAAACCGTAGCCGCCGTGAATCTGCACGCCTTCGTCGACCACGTAATCCAGCGTCTCCGACGCGAACACTTTGATGAAGGAGCACTCGGCGGCGAATTCCTCGACGGCCTTCAGCATTGTCGCGCCCGCGTCCGGCTGGTCCCACGAAAATCCTTCGAGCTGCGCTTCGATGTTGCCGACGACGCGATACGTCATGCTCTCGCTCGCGTACATGCGGATCGCCATCTCGGCGATCTTGTGCTGGATCATGCCGAATTCGGAAATCGATTTACCGAACGCCTTGCGCTCTTTCGCGTATCGTGATCGACACCGCAAGATCGTCGCGGCATCCGCCCTGCGCGAACGGCCCCAGCTTCAAGCGGCCCAGGTTCAGAATATTGAACGCGATGATGTGCCCGCGCCCGATCTCGCCCAGCACGTTCTCGACGGGCACCTTCACGTTGTCGAGGAACACCGCCGTCGTCGAGCTGCCCTTGATCCCCATCTTCTGTTCTTCTTTGCCGGTGGAAACGCCGGGCCACGCGCGCTCCACCAGGAACGCCGTGAATTTCTCGCCGCCGACCTTCGCGAACATCGTGTACAGATCCGCGAAGCCGCCGTTGGTGATCCACATCTTCTGGCCGTTGAGGATGTAATGCTTGCCATCGGGCGATAAGATCCGCGCGAGTCCGAGCCGCCAGCGCATCGCTGCCCGCCTGCGGTTCGCTCAAACAATACGCCGCGATCATTTCCGCACGTCGCCAGCTTCGGCAGATACTTTTTCTTCTGCTCTTCGGTGCCGAACAGCAGCAGCGGCAGCGTGCCGATGCCGGTGTGCGCGCCGTGCCACGCCGAATACGATCCGTTGCGCGCCACGCCTTCGGCCACCACCATCATCGACGTCAGATCCATTTCCATGCCGCCGAATTTCTCCGGCAACACCACGGCGGTCAATCCCAGCGCGGCCGATTTCTTCAGGATCTGCAGCCGCCACGCGCGTGCTGCTGATGCTGAATCTCTTCGACATGCGGCGCGACTTCTTTGTTGAAGAACTGCTCGGTGGTCTTCGCGATCGCGTGATGCTCGGCCGTGAAATCCTCCGGCGTGAAGATTTCTTCCGGCGCGCGGGTCTCCAGCAGGAACGCGCCGCCTTTGGTTTTCGGAATTGCGATTGTCGTGGTTGCCATTTGATCTCTCCCGTCTACTTTTGACGTGGCGCGGGCCGCCCGGCCTGCTGTGTCGAGAGTCGTCTCGACATTTGCTGATTAGTCCGGAAACGTCGCCTCGACAGGCGACGCTGCAGGCCAGCGGCCCGCGCCACATCTCTAATTCACTCTTTCAAAAATTCCCGCGGCGCCCTGCCCGCCGCCGATGCACATCGTCACCATTCCGTAACGCGACCTCGCGACGCTGCATTTCGCGCAGGATCGTCGCCGTCAGCTTCGCGCCCGTGCAGCCCAGCGGATGCCCCAGCGCGATCGCGCCGCCGTTCACGTTGAGCGTGTCCATATTCAATCCGACTTCGCGAGCCACCGCAAGCGCCTGCACCGCGAACGCTTCGTTCAATTCGACCAGCCCGATATCGTCGATCTTCAGCCCCGCCAGCTTCAAGCGCTTTCGGAATCGCCACAATGGGCCCGATGCCCATGAATTCCGGCGGCACTCCGCCCACCGCGAAGCTGACGAACCGCGCCATCGGCTTCAACCCCAGCTCTTTCGCGCGCTTTTCTCCGACATGACGATCGCCGCCGCCGCGCCATCGCTGGTTTGCGACGAATTGCCCGCCGTCACCGTGCCCTGCGCGTGAAACACCGGCTCGCAATTTCGCCGAGCGCTTCCACCGATGTATCCGCTCGCGGGCCTTCGTCTTTCTTGAAAATCGATTTCATGCGTCGAAGGTTTGCCGCTCGCCGTTCAGCGCTGGTCATCTCGACTTCCACCGGCACGATCTCGTCGTCGAATTTGCCCTCGGCCTGCGCCTTCAGAGCGTTCTGATGGCTGCGATACGCGAACGCATCCTGATCCTCGCGCGACACGTTGTACTTGCGATACACCTCTTCCGCGGTCAGTCCCATGCCCATGTAGATCTGCGGAAGGTGATCGACCATCCACGGATTCGGCGCGAACTTGTGGCCCGACATCGGCACCAGGCTCATCGATTCCGCGCCGCCCGCCAGAATAATGTCCGCGCCGCCGGAACGAATCTTCTCCGCCGCCATCGCGATCGCTTGCAATCCCGACGAGCAGAATCGATTGATGGTGACGCCGGGCACGGTGTCCGGCAGACCGGCTCGCATGCGCCGCGATGCGCGCCATGTTCATGCCGGATTCGGCTTCCGGATTCGCGCAGCCGAGAATCACGTCGTCGATTTCGCCGCTTCTGAACTTGCGGATGGTTTTCGAGCAAGCTTTGACGAACACGGCCGCCGCCATGTCGTCGGGCCGGTTATTCTTCAGCGTTCCGCGCGGCGCTTTGCCGACTGCGGTGCGCAAACAATCGACGATCACTGCTTCGTTCATAGTTGTTCCTAGAGCGCTCCATAAGCGCGCCTCACTGGCGTTCGTCAAGATTCATGGAGCGTTTCTTAATTCCTCAACGGCTTTCCTGTCTTCAACATATACTGCATGCGCTCCTGCGTTTTCGGATTCCCGCACAGGCTCAGGAACGCCTCGCGCTCCAGGTCGAGCAGATATTGCTCGCTCACCGTCTGCTCGCCGGTCAAACGCCCGCCGCTCAATACGTTTGCGAGCTTCTCGGCGACCACCACGTCGTAATCCGAAATGTATCCGCCCTGCCGCATGGTCCACGCGCCCAGCTTCAGCATCGCGAACGCGTTCTCGCCGCCGACCTTGATATCCGTTCGTGGCGATCCCGGCGGATAATCGCGCACCAGCGACAACGCCAGTTCCTTCGCATCGCCGATCAGCCGATTCGCGATTCATCGAAATGCTGATCGCAATCGCGCAGGAATCCGATCTGCCGCGCTTCTTCGCCGCTCGATCGACACCTTCGCCATGCCGATCGTCTCGAACACCGTGCGCGCGTCGTTCAGGCGCAGCAGCATCTCCTTGCAGCCGCCGCCCGCCGGAATCACGCCGACGCCGACCTCGACCAATCCCATGTAGGTTTCCGCCGACGCCTGAATGCGCGCGCAGTGCAGCGGAATTTCGCAGCCGCCGCCGAGCGATCGCGAAAACGGCGCGGCGACCACTGGCTTCGCCGCGTATTTCAGCGCCATGTTCACCTGCTGGAACCGATGAATCGCGGCGTTCAGCTCGTCCCACTCGCCTTCCTGCGCGGCCAGCAGTCACCAGCATCAGGTTCGCGCCGACGCTGAAATTCTCGCCCTGATTGGCGATGATCATCGCGTCGAAATTCTTCGCCGTCTCTTCGAGGCCGGCCTACATCATGCCGATCTGGTCCTCGCCCAGCGAGTTCATCTTGCTGTGGAACTCGACGCACAGCACGCCGTCGCCGAGATCGATCAGCGACGCTCCGGCGTTCTTCTTCACGACGCCGCGCGCGCGCTTGATATCGGAGAGCACCAGCATGCCCGGGCGTTCTTCCAGAGTCTTGATATTTCGTCGCCGACAGATCGAAGTATTCAGTGCCGGGCTTGCCGCCGGAATCGGCGAACCGATACAACGACGTCGCGCCGGCACTTGCGCATCTTCTGAATGTTCTCGGGAATCTCGCGCTTGTCGGATTCCAGACGCTTGCAGACGTCTTCGAATCCCAGCGCATCCCACAGCTCGAACGGCCCCAGCTTGTGCGCGTAGCCCCAGCGCATCGCGCGATCGATTTCGACGATGCGATCCGAAATCTCCGGAACCGTTTCAGCCGAGTACAGGAACAGATCGCTGTACAACTTCCACAGGAACGTGCCGACGCGATCGTCGCCCTTCACCAGCGCCCGCAGCCGCTCGCCCAAATCCTCGATGCCGCGCGCCGCATCCGCCGACGGAAACTTCACCTTCGCGGCCGGATGATACTCCAGCGTCTTCAGATCGATCGCGTGGATCTCTTTTTCCTTGCCGACGCGCTTATAGAATCCCTGACCGGTCTTCTCGCCGATCCACTTCCGCTCGATCATCTTCTGCTGCGTCTCGGTCATCAGGAACCGGTCGCGCCACGGATCTCCGGGAACCGCGTGATACAGATTCGTGCCGACGAACGCCCACACGTCCAGCCCGACGATATCCAGCAGGCGGAAGCTGGCGCTATTCGGCAGGCCGATCAGGCGACCCGGTGATCGCGTCGACTTCTTCCACCGTGTAGTCGCCTTCGACCGTAATCTTCGCCGACGGTGCCGCCGAAAAAGCTGCCGATCCGATTGGCGATGAAGTTCGGCGTGTCCTTGCACGGGACCACGCCCTTGCCCAGTCGCCGGTCGCCAAAGTTGCGAAACGAACTCAAGAATCGCGGGATCGGTATCGGCGCCGGGGATCACTTCCAGCAGGTGCAAGATAGCGCGGCGGATTGAAGAAATGCGTGCCCAGGAAGTGCTTGCGGAAGCTCGCCGAAAACCCTTCGCAGATCTGGCGCAGCGGGATTCCGCTGGTGTTGGTCGACACGATCGCATTCGGGCTTGCGCAGCGCTTCCACCTTCTTCCAGAGCGTGCGTTTGATCTCCAGATTCTCGGTGACGGCCTCGATGATCCAGTCGCAATCGGCGACTTTGCCGAGATCGGCGTCGAAGCTGCCGGTCGCGATCAGGGCCGCGGAGGAGTCGACGAAAAACGCGCCCGGGCGCTGCTTGATGGCGGTCTCGACGCCTTTCGCGGCCGCTTGCGCCGATACGTCCAGCAGAATCGAAGGAAATTCCGGCGTTTGCAAAGTGGGCGGCGATACGGGAGCCCATGGTGCCGGCGCCGAGGACGGCAACGCGTTGAATGGTTCGCATGTTCAATCCATTCTGGAGTTTATCAACTTAACAGTGTTATGTGAAGCGGTCTGCGCGACGATTTGGGCCGGGAGTGATAGACTTTCAGTGCAGAGCGAGTCCATGAGAGAAATTGCCGACTCCGACCACCAGTTAGAAGACACGCCAGCGCCCTCCGGCTTCATAGCCGAAGGTCATTTGACGGTCAGCGACGGGAAGGATTTGATGGATAACGACTTGAAGCAATACCTTGAAGGAATGGAAGCTCGGATGTTCGCAAAGTTCGCGACGAAAGAAGACTTGGATCGAGCGTTTGCGGAAATGCGCGCGACATTCGCGACCAAGGAAGACCTGGAGCGCGTCGAAACCGCGCTCCTCACCGAATTCCACAAATGGGCGTCACCTGCAGACATGCGTGCGAAGAGTCACGCGCAGGCGATTCGGCTGATGGACACGGAGTTGGAGTCGCTGGGCGAGCGGGTTGACAAGTTGGAAGGTAAGAAGCCGTCATAATCAGTACCGCCCCCGCCACGGACGATTGACACTGTATTCGGGCGTGCTCGTCACTGTAGATTTCTCTGACCGGATCAACTTCCTCCGCAGCAAGTTCCGAACCGCACTTTGCACCGCGCTTTTCGAAAGCCCCGTCAATTCCGCAAGCGTCTGATGACTCACCGCGAAGCTGTCCTTGCCCCGCCCGATCGTCTGCCCCCACAAGTAGAGATAAACCAGAAACGATGAAGGTGATTTGTCGTGGCCGACCAGATCGCGCAGCAACACATCGATGACATATGTGTCGAGCGCGATCTCTGTCACCACGACAGTATACGAAGGTTAGCCGCGAGTTTACCGCGTGCTCATCACGAACTGGTTCCCATCGACATCCTTGAACAGGGCCGACGTGCCCCAGCTTTCGGTCTTTGGCGGCTGGATGAACTCGACGCCCTTTGCCTTGAGGGCCTCATAGGTCTGCTGCACGTCGTCGCATTCGAAGGAGATGCCGGTGAACTTGCCGATCCGGTCTTCGAACCCATCGGGCGTGAACAGCACTAGACCCGTCTTTGCGCCAGGTACGCTCAATTCGATCCAGCGATGCCCCGGTCCCATCGGCTGATCGGTGAATACGGTGAACCCGAGTTTCTTGGTGTAAAACTCGAGCGCTTTATCTTGGTCTCGAACAGGGATTGTGGCGAATTTGATTTGCTTGATCATGGCGGTAGAATACGCGACAAGTCATTTTGAATCAATGTCTTTGTAATTACTGTGTTGATTACAACTACAGTGGATGTATAGCGCTCCATGCTGTCGCGCCTCACTGACGGACACGAACATTCGCGGTCGTCAGTGAGGCGCAACAGCAGGGAGCGCTACCTATCGTTTTCGTGCTTTGATCGTGACTGCTAAATCGCCGGGATGGGTGTTGGTGAACCGCAGCGTTACGCGACCTTGCGGATCGAGAGTGATCGTCGCGGGCGTGTTCACGCTTGCGAGCATCCAACCATCGGGCAGCGTCACGAAATTGACGGGCCGCCCGAGCGTTCGCGTCCACACGAGTTCTTTGCCGTCCATCTTGTAGCCCACTGGATCGACGTAGCTTTCTTCGACGCGGACGCGCACGGTCTGCCCCTTTTCGAGAGCCTGCGGCAGATCGCCCTGCACCACGACTTCGTCGTCATCGTGATGCTCGCGATAGTAGCCGAGCGCGTTTACGCTTTTGCCGTCGACGATGTGCGTATGCAGAGCCTCCCCGGTTTCCAGCAACGTGATTTTCGAATCGGGGGCGACTTCGCTACCCTTGCGGACGAAGCTGTGGACGGATGCCTGGCCGACGCGATCCACTGTGAAATCGTGCGAGATACGGAACGAATGAGTGGATGGATCATTTAGCCAATAACGGATGTCGCGATCCTGATCGGCGCGATGAAATTGAGCATTCACGGACGGTACGCAAGAAGCGACGCACACGGCGAAGAAGAGAGTGCGGTTCAAGCACCGTGCGTAAGGGCGGGCGTGATCCGGAACCCCCACCCTCACGGGTGGTGCTTGAATCGTGCTGTTCCTCATGGCAATTTCCTTCCGGTGATCTTCACCGGCAACTGATCGTCACGATCGTTCAGGAAACTGATGCGCACTCGACCATCGGCGTCGGTCGATACGATCCCTGGCGATTGCGATGCCACCAGCTCATATCCCTTCGGCAACACCACCAC
The DNA here is from genome assembly GCA_963732025.1 of Terriglobia bacterium. Taxonomy (GTDB): domain Bacteria; phylum Acidobacteriota; class Terriglobia; order Bryobacterales; family Bryobacteraceae; genus Palsa-187. Next base: position 1,033,051 of record CAVSXU010000008.1, on the reverse strand, counting down.
GTTTCGTTTGATTCCCAAGGGCCGGTCGAACACCAGCGTGCTGTCTTTCTCGAAATACGATGGCGGATCGGTGTACGTCTTGTAGATCCGAATTCGCACTTCACCGTTCTTCGGCACGGGACGGGCGAATTTCACCCGAATGTACTTCTGATCGTCGGCGATCTTACCGCGCACCAAGCCGGATTCGCGAGCCGTCTTCGCGTCCACCTCGCCGAATTCCAGCGGTTTGCCGGTCGATAGGTCGATCACACGCTCATTGGTCGCGACTGACCCTGGGCGGATGGGATTGAAGAAATAGGCAGCGCCCTCGCGATCGATCGACACGTCGTAGAGGATGTCGAAGGAGTGGGTTCCGGGCGCGAGCAGTTCGTAGACTGTGTAGTCACTCGCCGCGCGAAGCGGTGCGACACCGCCAACCATTAGCAACAGCACCGATAGCAACAATAGCAACCGCGTTAGATATCGCATTCGGTCATTCAGCATATCACCGCGCGCCTCGGTTAAGAGTCTGGGCGAAAACAGTGACAGGCCGCCCTGTCCACGCCGATATCTTGTTCATTCGTGGTCTCGGGTCACTAGGGGACAGGGTAGCGCGTCCCTGTTTTCACACAGACTCTTAAGCGAGGCGTTATCCTGGAAGCATATGAAATACTGTTTCCCCCTGGTGGGTACCCTTCTGTCCGCGATGCTAAGTGCGCAGCAGCCTCCGCCAGCGTCCCGTCCCATTCCGCCGCCAGCCGCCCCGGCGGGCGCCGATCCGGTGATCCTCACCGTCGGCGATGAAAAGATCACCAAGTCGCAATTCGAGCAGATCATGGCGACACTGCCCGATCAACAGCGCGCTCAATTAGCCGCGCCGGGCGGAAAGCGAAAGCTGGCCGAATCTCTGGCGGAGCTGAAGGCGCTGGCTCAGGAAGGCCGCGCGCACAAGCTGGATCAGACCCCCAAGATTCAAATGCAGATCAAGCTGCAAACCGATCAGACGATCGCGCAAAACATGTTCCAGGAGTTGGCCAACACCACTAAGCCCGACGAAGCGGCCGTCCATGCTTACTACGATTCGCACAAGAACGAATGGGAAGAGGTTTCGGCGAAGCATATCCTGATCCGCTTCCAGGGCTCAGGCGTGCCGGTCCGGACCGGCCAGAAGGATTTGACGGATGCCGAGGCGCTCGCCAAGGCGCAGGAGATCCGGGCCAGGATCGTCGCCGGGGCGAAGTTTGACGATGAGGCGAAGGCTCATTCGGACGATACGGGTAATGCGCCGCAAGGTGGCGACCTCGGGTCGTTCGGCCACGGGAAAATGGTTCCGCAGTTCGACCAGGCGGCGTTCGCAGCCGAAGTCGGCAAGGTCAGCGAGCCGGTAAAGACGCAGTTCGGCTATCACCTGATCCTGGTGGTCGCGCATACGAACAAGACGTTCGAGCAGGCGCGGCCGGAGATCGAAGCGAAAATGAAGCCTGAGCAGGGGCAAAAGGCGCTGGCCGACCTGAAAGCGAAGAAGAACATCGTCTATGACGAAACTTATTTCGGGAAATAGAGCAAAGCACTCCCTGACGGTCGCGCCTCACTGGCGAACGTTGGGGAAAACAGGGACAGGCCGCCCTGTCCACGCCGATATCTTCTTCATTCGTGGCCTCGGGTCGCTAGGGGACAGGGTAGCCTGTCCCTGTTTTCCCCATGGAGATTAGAGCCAGTGTCTCGCGTTAAAGAACTGGAATCGCAGCTCGAACACACCGAGCAACAGCTTCGCTTGCTGCAAAAGATCAGCCGGTTCATGGTCGCGCGACATGAGTCTGGCGGAAGCCTTTCAGGGCGTGGTTTCGCTGGTGGTCGAATTCATGGATTGCGATTCGTGCCTGCTGTACCTGCTCGAAAAAAACGAGCTGGTGCTGTGCGCGTCGAATTCTCCCCGTCCGGATACCATCGGGAAAGTGCGTTTGAAGCTTGGCGAAGGATTGACCGGGCGCGTCGCGAGCGAGCGCCGCCTGCTTTCGATTTCGCGCGAGGCCTATCTCGATCCTCGCTTCAAACATTTCACCGATCTTCCCGAAGATACCTACGAGGCGTTTCTTTCCGCGCCGGTGATTCTGCGCAATCGGGTGGCGGGCGTGATTAACGTGCAGCATCGCGAGCCTCATTTTCACACCGGCGGAGAAATGGAATTGCTGACGACGGTCGGCGAACAGGTGGGCTGCCTGGTGGCGCTAGCGGCGGGCGATCCGGCGGCGGTTGCATCGGGCAATATTTTCGACCTGGTCATGGCGCCCGCCCGTCGAGGTTAAACGATGCATCGTCTTACGATTCTGGTGTCGGCAATCGCCGTAGTCTGCGCTCCGGCTTTCGCCGAGCGCTGGAAAATCCAATATTTCTACGACGAGAGCCGCGACACGATGGTGATCGAGGATCTGGCGTTTCCGTCCGCCCAGCGCGGTGTCGCGGTCGGCACGATTGTCGACGATACGGGCCGCAAGAAATCTCGCTTCACGGCGCTGATTACCAGCGATGGCGGCGCGCATTGGACCACGCAATCGCTGCTGGAACATCCGCGGTCGATCTTTTTTCTGAATGATTCGCAGGGCTGGATGGTGACGGACGACGCATTCTGGTACACCGAGGAATCAGGCCGAAGCTGGAAGCAATTTCGGCGCAAATAAAGCCCGATAAGAAGATCAGCGCGATTCCCGGCGGTCTGATCACGCGCGTGTGGTTCGTCAATGCCAAGCGCGGTTTTGCGATCGGCATGCAGAAGGCCGTGTACGAAACGAAAGACGGCGGCGTGACCTGGACTCCGATACTGGAGGCCGCACAGCCGGCGGGCAATCCGGCGTTCACGGCGTATACGAAGATCGTTTTCAATGGAGCGGTCGGCAGGATTATGGGGACGTCGACACCGCCGCGGCGTGACGATCCTAATTTTCCCGAATGGATGGAGCCGGAACGCGCCGTCAAGCGCCGCCAGTTGCCGACGCTGACACTGGAGTTGAAGTCGAGCGACAACGGCGAGACCTGGAAGAGCGAGTCGGCGCCGCTTGTTCGGCACGATTTCCAGCGCGCGCTACGTGGGTCCTGACGGACTGTCTATTTATCAGTACAATCAGTCGTTCAAGGTGCCTTCGGAAGTCTATCATTTGGACGAGCGGGAGAACAGCGTGACCGGCGTCTACAAGAGCGACTTGCGCATCATGGATGGCGCGCTGTTCGAGGGTCCGCGGGCGTTTATCGTGGGCGTGGAGCCGCCGGGCAAGCTGAACACCGTGCCGATTCCAGGCAAAGTCAAAATTCTGACCAGCACCAACTGGACGGACTGGACGGAAATGGCGGTCGACTACAAGGCAAATGCGCGTTCTGTGATGATTGCCGGACCGGATGCGGAGCATCTATGGGTGGCGACGGACACGGGGATGATTTTGCGGCTGATTCCGTAGGGCTGGTACCGCTACGTCAAAACAGGAATTGTAACGCGCGTTTTATACACAGATCTTCCACTGATTGTTGCCTGTAACTTGCTGAAATTAAGCAAAATATTAGTTGTTCAAAGAATCGAAGCATGATCGATTTTCACTTGACTGAAACCGAAACCTGGCGCATTATGAATACGGTTCCAAGAGGTTCGAAGGACAGCGAGCCTGGCGGGAAGTAGCGGATCCGGAACGATGATCCGTCGCGCAATACGTGATAAGAGATTATTTCGGGCGCGGCGGGGAGCGATGGAAGATCGGGCGACTCGCAAGGGTAAGCTTCTCTGTTTGGAATCGGGTTGAGCGCTACGACCCGAGGGATCGAGAGGTCCTGGAGGGGAGCGAAGGCCTGAAAACAGGCAGGGAGTTCTCAAGATCGGATCTGGCAACGGGTTTCGAACGTTGAACGCGCCCCGGAAGGCGACAAAAAGCCAGACGGGGGCGGGAGTGCGAAGCCGAACGGGTCAGAGCGAAGATTTTGGAATCGCTTCGAAGATGTAGGCCGGGAGCGTTGACCCGGCTGCGGAGGCGGACCGAAAGGTCAGTCGTCGCTGCCGGAGAGTGAAAGGCCGCATCGAGAAGCAAGCTTCTACCGGAATGGGAACAGCGGACGCGCACCAGAGCATTGATCCGTAGCCGGCGAAAACCGGCTGCGGGGAGCAAAGGGCCTACGTCACACCGTTCCGGTGCCATGTTCTGACCGTGCATGCCGGTCGGAGAACGAGCTGATCGTCGGGTCACTTGGAACCATTTTTATTTCTATCGGCATCTTCCGCCGATAAGAGTCTGTGTAAAACTGGGACAGGCTGCCCTGTCCCTACTGACCGAGATCGCCACGAATGAACAAGATATCGGCGTGGACAGGGTAGCTTTTCCCTATTTCATACGACTCTTAACGGCGGTTTGTTTCTATCAGCGGCTATAGGGGATGGTCGCGAACCGATTGCGCTGCTTCCTGACGGTCCATCTGTTCCGCGGCTGCCCGTTGTTCCGCCTGCTTTTTTCGCCAGGAGTATCGTTCCTTGCAGGGGCGAAAGCTGGCAAAATTGCACCGGCAGGCCGCGCAGCGATACGGCGTAGCGCCCAGGCGCAGCAGCATCGTGATCCACTTCTGGGGACGGTAGTACTGCTCGCTCCAGGTGGCCAGTTCCTGACGATAACAGCGCGGGCAACGCGCGTATTTCCAGGCTCCGCCGGCCCAGACGCTGGTAAGCCAACGCGTGCGGCATCGCCGGCATCGCAAGGGATAGATACCCACCAGACCTTTGAAATATTCTACGAAATCCTGCCGCTGGGAAACGCGTACATCGCGCGTTCCACAGTGGGGACAAGCCAATTGCATCGCGAACCTTCCAATAGAGTATAGCTTGTAAACTTAGACCGGAACCAGGAGTTTTTGGAACCAACGTCCTAGGGTCTCCCACCTAGGACTTCTCGAACGGTTCTATGATTGGCTTGATTAGCGCGCCGGGATCGGCGTTCGGGCAGCGACGTACGCGCGAGTGTAGCCGGTAAATGCCGCTTGCAGGCGCAGGCGAACTTCGCCGGACGATGGCTTGAGGCGCAATCCGTCGATCGACGCGACCGCGAGCAATTCACGCGTTGTCGACGTAATGAAAACTTCGTCGGCCGATTCGAGATCGACTGGCATCAACATCTTTTCGGAGGTCGCGACGCCGGGCACGCTGACATCTTCGAGCAGTGTCGCGCGCGTCACGCCCGGCAGGCAGCCGGCCGATAGCGGCGGCGTCGAAACCTGAGAGCCATGTACCGCGAAAATGTTCGCCGAAGTGCACTCAGCCACTTCGCCGCGCTCGTTCAGTAGTACGACTTCGTCAAAGCCTCGCTCATGCGCTCGTTCATACCAGGTCAGATTCTGCGACCAGGAAAGATACTTCACGCCCGCGAATTCGTTCGCCGCGTGCCGCGCCTGCTCGACCACGCCCAGCCGAACGCCGGCGGTCTCCCACTGATTTACGTCGGCCGTGAACGCGATGACGTCGAAATCGCGATCGGTAGCCGGACCTTCCCACATCTTCAGCCACTTACCGCCGCCATTCCGGACAATCACCACGCGCAGCGTTGAATTGTGTGCGCGGTTGGCGTCGATTAGCTTATTCAGGCGCTGTTCCAGCCATGCCGGATCTTTCGGGAAAGGAACGCGGAGCCGTTCGGCATCGCGCTGCATCCGGGCCCAATGGCGATCCCAGGCGAACATGACACCGTCGTACACGCGCAGCGTCGAAAACACGCCCCATCCGTTGAGCAGGCCGAGCTGTCCCGGCGAGACGACTAAGTCTCCGGCGTCGCGAACCTCGTCGTTATGGAGCAGGAACCGATGCATGGGTAGCTTCTCCAGATTAGCGCACCAAATTGTCCGGGTTTCGAGGCCGGAAAGCACTCCCTGACGGATAGCGCTCCATGCTGTCGCGCCTCACTGGCGGCCTCGAATGGTTGAGGCCGCCAGTGAGGCGCGACAGCATGGAGCGCTATCCGGGCTATTGGCTTACGAACTCGTTCGTGTAGGTCTTCGCCAGATCGATATTCGCCGAACGAACTTTTTCGAGCGATACACTCAGCACCTTCCTGACGATTTCGGCGGATTCGGGCGAGAGCCGGCCGTCCTCCGAAAGCATCGCCTTCAGCGATTGCAAACCCTCGATGTCGGCAGCCTGGTCGTCGGTGCGAAACTGGGCGGGCATCTTCGCGCGAATTTCCTCGGCCGAATGCGACCGCATCCAATCCAATGTTCGCGTGATCGCGTGGGCAAGCTTTTCCGCTTCAGTCTTGTGAGTGCCGATCCACTGCGCGGTCGAATACAACACAACGCTCGGGTACGTGTCGACACCGAACACGGCTCTGGTCCCTTCGGCGGTGCGAGTGTCCGCCAGAATCCGCACAGCGGGCGATTGCTTGCGGACCACCTCCAGCGCCGGGTCGGTCATGATGGCGGCATCGACCTTAGCGTGCGTCACTGCGGCGACGGCGGTCGCACTCATGCCGATCGACGCCGTGCTCACATCGTCGGGTTTCATCCCGTGCGAAACCAGCAGATGGTTGAGAAAAAAATGCGTGGACGAACCGGCGGACGATACGCCGACGATCTTGCCCTTTAGATCTTCCATGCGCGCGATCTTCGGTGATGCGGAAACCGCGACAAGTCCTGGATAGCGCAGCATGGCAACGAACGCCTTGAGGTCGCGGCCTTCGGTTTGCATGACGATGGTGTGATCGTAGAATCCGCAGACGACGTCGGTGCTGCCGCCGAGCAGGGCTTCGAGCGATTTCTGGCCGCCGGGGAAGTCGAGCAGCGTGACCGTCAAACCGGCGTCTTTGTAATATCCCAGTTCCTGCGCCAGCGTCGCCGTCAGATAGATGAGCTGCGCTTGTCCGCCGATTGCTATGCGGACGTTCGGTTGTGCCTCTGGTCTGGAGCACGCCGAAATTAGCACGATTAACGCAATCAAGAAGGCGGGCGGAAACGCCTGCCTCACAACCCCGAGCTGCCGAATGACCCACATCACATCAACCAGCCAGCGCGGCACGCAATTTCTCCGGCAATGGAATCGACTTCTGCGTCTTCCGATCGATGCTCACGATCGTCACCTTCCCGCGCGCGGCGGGTCGATCCTCCACCGTCGCATCGAACGCCAGCGTGAACGACGACTCGCCGACGCGATCCACCGTGACGGCGATCCTCATCAGGTCGTCGTAAACCAGCGCGCCGGTGTAATCGCACTCGACGTGGACGCGCGGAAACCCGACCTTCACGTCCTGAATTACGCTGTATCCGACGCCGCGGCTGCGCAGGAATTCGGCCTCCGCGTTATCGAAATGATAGAGCAGAGAAATGTAGAAAATCCGGCCGCTGGCGTCGGTGTCGCTGAAGCGCACGCGGCTCTCCAAAATGAAGGGCTTTTCAGGCATCTTGTGATACGATACAACGGTATTTCGGCCCGATCGCGTTATGCGTCTCTCCGATAAATACACGGTTGAGCGCGGCAGCGTCTACCTCACCGGCATTCAGGCGCTGGTGCGCTTGCCCATCGACCAGATGCGCCGCGACCGCCGCGCGGGCCTGAATACCGGCGCGTTTATTTCCGGCTACGAAGGCTCGCCGCTGGGCGGCTACGATCTGCAACTGGCGCGGTCGCAGAAGCTGCTGGACGAGCACAACATCGTGTTCCGTCCCGGCCTGAACGAAGACCTGGCCGCGACATCCGTGATGGGCACCCAGATTTTCGAAGTCGTCGGCAAAGCGAAAGTCGACGGCGTGTTGGGCATCTGGTATGGAAAAGGTCCCGGCGTCGACCGTTCCGGCGATATTTTTCGCCACGCGAATCTGGCGGGCACCGGGCAAGAATTGCGCCGCGCTGGTGCTGGCCGGCGACGACCATAGCTGCAAAAGCTCGACCATCCCGCATCAGAGCGATTTCAGTCTCTACAACGTCGGCATTCCGTTTCTGTATCCCGGCAACACGCAGGAAATTATCGATTACGGCCTGATGGCGATCGCGATGTCGCGATTTTCCGGCGCCTGGGTCGGGTTGAAAATGGTCACCGACATTTGCGACGGCGGCGGAACGGTGATGGTCGATCCCGATCGAGCCGCAGATTCGAATTCCGGAGAATTATCAGAAGACCGTCGACACGCGACTGGTGCCGCCGATCACTCTGGCGCTGGAACACGAGGTCAACTCGCGCCGGCTGCAGGCCGCGATCGAATTCGCGACGGCTGAACAAGCTGAATCGCTGGCATGGCGCGCAATATGTGGGCAAGCGGTTTCGCCCGCGTTTCTAAACCCTGGCTCGGAATCGCCAGCGCTGGTAAATCCTATTACGACCTGATGCAGGCTCTGCGCGATCTCGGCATCGGCGAAGATCGAACTCGACGAGCTCGGCATTCGCATCGCGAAATTCGGGATGACGTTCCCGCTGGATAGCGAATTCGCGCGCGAATTCGCCGAGGGCCTGGAAACGATCCTGGTGATCGAAGAGAAGCGCAGCTTCCTCGAACTGCATTTGCGCGACGCGCTGTACGCGCTGGCGACGCGTCCCGCCGTCATCGGCAAGATCGATGCACAGGGCGCGCCGCTGTTTCCGCCGTCCGGCGAGCTGGATCCCGATAAGATCTGCGAAAGTTCTCGGCGGGTTGTTGGCACGCGCGGAACGACGGGAGCAACGATCGCGCGTCGCGCGCGTGCAGTTGATCGACGAAGTCGCAGCCAGGCCGCGCGAGCTCGCCTCCGCTTCGCGCGCCATCGAACTTCTGTTCCGGCTGCCCGCACAATCGATCGACTGCTGCTGCTACCCGGCCAGGTCGCCGGCGGCGGAATCGGATGCCACACCATGGGCATGCGGCTGACCGATTCCAACCGCAGCTTTTCGTTCCTCACGCAGATGGGCGGCGAAGGCGCGCCGTGGATCGGCATGGCGCCGTTCGTCGGGCACGAGCACATGTTTCAGAACATCGGCGACGGGACGTTCTTTCACTCCGGCCGCTCGCCGTGCAGGCGCTGATCGCGTCCGGCCTCAACATCACCTATAAGATCCTCTACAACGGCCACGTCGCGATGACCGGCGGCCAGGCGGCGCAGGGCGCGCTGCCGATTCCGCAGCTCACCAAGAAACTGGAAGCCGAGGGCGTTCGCAAGACCATCGTCCTGTCGGAAGACGTCGAACGCTGACCAACGCCGAATCTCGCCTCGAACGCGCAGATTCGCGATCGATCCGAGCTGGAACGCACGCTCGCGGAGCTGGAAAAGATCCCCGGCGTCACCGCGATGATCTACGACCAGGAGTGCGCCGCCGAAAAGCGCCGCAAGCGCTCGCGCGGGAACTTACGCCGAGCCGGTCCATGCGCCTGATGATCCACGAGGAAGTCTGCGAAGGCTGCGGCGATTGCGTGAAGCAATCGAATTGCATGAGCCTGCACGCCGGTGATCGACGGAGCGCGGGCAGAAGATGCGCATTCATCAGTCGTCCTGCAATAAGGATTATTCGTGCGCGCTGGGCGATTGCCCTTCGTTCGTCACCGTGAAGATCAAGCCGGGCACGGGCCTGCGCAGAAGTCGCTGCCGCGCGCTGCCTTCGACGCGAAGTTCCCGCGCCCCGCGAAATTGCGCCGATCGGCGACGGCTATCGCATCGTCTGCTGCCGGGAATCGGCGGCACGGGCGTCGTGACGATCAACGCGCTGCTCGCCACTGCGGCTTGGATCGACGGATTGTACGTCGCGACGCTCGACCAGACCGGTTCGGCGCAAAAGGGCGGCGCCGTGATGTCGCACCTGCTGATCAGCCGCAAGCCGATCGCCGCGCCGAATCGCATCAACATCGGCAACGCGGACGTGATTCTTGGATTCGATCTGATCGGCGTCGCCAATCCGGAACACTTGAAATTCGCGTCGCCGGAGCGAACGACGGCCGTGCTGAATACCAACCTCACGCCGACCATCGACGTGATTCGCGGCCGCGCGCCGCATGGGCGGACACCGAGCGCTGCTCGAAAAGATCAACTCGTTCACGCGCCGCGGGCGGAACGTTTTTGTCGACGGCAATCGCCTGGCCGAGGGCTTGTTCGGCAGCCATCTGGCCGTGAACCTGTTCATGGTCGGTATCGCGTATCAAGGCGGGCTGATTCCACTGTCGTTGCAGGCGATCGAACAGGCGATTCGGTTGAATGAAGTCGACGTCGAGACGCAACCTGCAGACCTTCGAATGGGGCCGCAAGTATTATCACGACGCGAAATCGGTGGAAGAATTCCTCGCACCCAAGGGCGCCGGCCGAATCGGTCGCGTTCGATCGCGTCGCGGAGCTGACTGCTTATCAGAACGCCGCATGGGCGAAGCAGTATTCGGATTTCGTCGGCGAAGTCGCTCGGCGCGCTCCCGCTTTGGAGGAAACCGTCGCGCGGTATCTGTACAAATTGATGGCGTACAAAGATGAGTACGAGGTCGCGCGTCTGCTGACCAAGCCGGAGTTCGAGAGCAAGGTAACGGACACGTGCGAGCAGGTCGAATCGATTTCCTACAATCTGCATCCGCCGATGCTGCGGCGCTTCGGGTTCAAGAAGAAGCTGAAGCTGGGCGCATGGTTCAGGACGCCGCTGAAGATGCTCGCATCGATGAAGGGATTGCGCGGCGGAGCGCTCGACATTTTCGACTACAGCAAACACCGGCGCATGGAGCGCGCGTTGATCGATTGGTATCGCGGGTCTGATCACGCAGGTGATGGATCGCTTGACTGACGATAATCTTCCGCAGGCGCTCGAGATCGCGGCGCTGCCGGATCAGATTCGTGGCTACGAGCACATCAAGGAAGAGAACATCGCGAAAGTGAAGAAGCTCGCGGAAGAAAAGCTCGCGGCGATGAACGTCGCTCCTGCGCAGTTCTCAGTCGTCTCTTAAATCCTATGCGCCTTGCAGCGGCCGTTATCGTTCTCGCGGTTTGCGCATCGAATCCGGCGCGCGCCTGTTCTTGCATCACTTTCGATAATAAGGATGCGGCCACCGAGTTTTCCAAGACTGATGTGGTTTTCGTCGGCCGCGTGATTCGCGATAGCGGCGACGGCATGGGTGCGGGTCCCGCTCGCATGGTTGTCGAGGAGGTTCTGCGTGGACTCCCTAAAGACCTGCGGGAAATCGAAGTTGATTCGGGGCCGGGAACCGACTGCTACCGCCGCCTTGTCAAAGACGACCACATGGTCATCTACGCGGTCCGCAATTCTAAGCGGCGGGATACGGTGAACGACAGCAAATGCTCGTATACGTTCCGAGTGGAAGGCAACGAGAAGCTCCTCGAACGAGTGCGCGAGGCGGCGCGTTCTGGAAAATAAACTTATGTCCTACGAACAAATTCTCTACGAAGTCAAAGATCTGGTCGCGACCATCACCCTGAATCGGCCCGACAAACTCAACGCGTGGACGCAAAAGATGGAGGAAGAGCTCACCGCCGCAATTCACGACGCCGCAGCCGACGACAAGGTCCGCATCATCATCCTCACCGGCGCGGGCAAGGGATTTTGCGCGGGCGCGGATATGAGCCTGCTCTCTGCGATCTCACAGGAATCGACGCCGCGCGCGAGCTTCCTCACCGACGTCAGCAGCGACGCCGATATCCGCGCCGATTTTCGCAAGAAGCACGCCTGGCTGCTTTCGGTTCCCAAGCCGATTATCGCGGCGATCAACGGAGCTTCGGTGGGCCTCGGGTTCATCGTGCCGCTGTATTGCGACTTCCGATTCGCGTCAGAGAAAGCGAAATTCTCCGCGATCTTTTCGAAGCGTGGCTTGGTTGCCGAATACGGACTCGCGTGGATGCTGCCTCGGTTGATCGGCGTCGGCAATGCGATCGAGATGATCTACACGTCGAAGATGGTGGATGCGGCGGAGGCGCTGCGCATCGGACTGGTGAGCCGCGTGATGCCTGAAGAGAATTTCCTGGCGAACGTACAGGCGTTCGCGAAAGAACTCGCGGCTACAGTGTCACCGCGATCGCTCGGCGTGATGAAGCGCCAGATCTACACGGGACTGCTGCAGGATCTCGGAGAGGCGTTCGATCTAGCGACTGAAGAGATGAAGGGCAGCTTCGGCACCGAGGATTTTCGCGAAGGCGTTGCACATTTCTTGCAAAAGCGCGCAGCCGCGTTTACTGGACGTTAGCCTCGGCGAAAAGTTCGCTTGCGTCAATCCGGATATTCGAATCGGTTAGCTCGAATTGGCCCACCTCGCGAAGCGTGCCTGATTCGTAGACGTGAAATTTCTTGAGTTCCGGCTGGATCGTCCAGATATGTTGCACGCCCCAGACTCGATAGTCTTCTAATTTGCCCAGGATTTCCAAGTACCGATCGTCAGGGGAAGCGATCTCGATCACCAGTAACGGCGGCGACGAAGGCACCCGCTCTGGGAACGCGCGGAACACCGCCAAATCCGGAATACGGATCACATCTTCGGCCAGCCTGCATCGGACTCCGATGAGGCAGAAACCAGCCCCATGCAGGCGCATTGATAGCAAATGCGTCAGCCATGCATGAATGGAATTAGGCATGGTTCGCTCAACCAACTCACCGTGGACGAACTCCGGCTCAAGATTCTCAAAGTGCATTTTGAGATACTGATCCGCCGTCACTAGCGTCGTGCTGGTCATCAACTTCAGTTTACTCTCTCAATAATCGTCGCCGTCGCCATTCCATAGCCAATACACATCGATTGCAACCCGTAGCGAGCCCCCGTGCGCTCCAGAATATTGACGAGCTTCGTCATCAGACACGCGCCCGTTCCGCCCAGCGGATGTCCGTGCGCGATGGCGCCGCCTTGCACGTTCAGGCGATCCATTTTCGCTCCGGTTTCGCGCATCCACACCAGCGGCACACAAGCGAACGCTTCGTTAATTTCGAACGCGTCTATATCCTCGATGCTCAAGCCTGCCATCGCCAGCGCCTTCTTCGTGGCTGGAATCGGGCCAGTGAGCATTAATTCAGGATCGCTTCCGACTACGGCTCGCGCCACGATACGAGCGCGTTTCTTCAACCCGAGCTCATCGCACTTGCGGCCGCTCGCCAGCAGCACCGCGCCCGCGCCATCGGAAATCTGGCTCGAATTCGCCGCCGTAACGACGCCATCGGGACGAAACACCGGCTTCAGCGTGCCCATCTTCGCCAAGTCCGGATTCGCGCGAACACCCTCATCCGTGTCACGGCCGCTCAGTTCGAAAACTTCATTCCGAGTCCAACCGCTGCGTTGAGCGGCAGCCGCGCGGCAATGGCTCTGCGCCGCGAACTCGTCTTGCTCCTGGCGCGTGATTCCCCACTTTTCGGAAATCATCTCCGCCGATATTCCCTGATGCAATAGGCGCACCGGAAAGTCCGCCTTAAACTCCTCGGTCATCGCATTGTCGCGGCCCATCGTGACGCGGCTCATCGATTCGACGCCGCAGCCGATCGCCATGTCCATATCACCCGCCGCAATCGCCTGCGACGCGAAGTGAATCGCCTGCTGTCCCGATCCGCAGAATCGATTGAGTTGCACCGCTGGAACTTCATGCGGAAACAGAGCCTTCATTCCGGCCATGCGCCCGATGCAGGAGCCTTGCTCGCCAGTCGCCGTCACGCAACCCGCCACGATATCTTCCACCTGATGCTTGTCGATGCCCACGCGATCGATCAGTGCGTTCAGTGTCCGCGCCAGCAGATCCACGGGATGAATGTTGTGATGCGCCCCGTCGTCCTTGCCGCGCCCGATGGGCGTTCTCACCGCGTCCACGATAAATACGTCGGCCATGTTTTGCTCCCTCACTTGTTTGTCTTAAGAGACGATATTATACGATTCCGGCCGCGCCTTCTTTAGGCGCGATTCCGAGCGCTTTCATCTTGCGGTACAGATGGCTCCGCTCCAGCCCCAGCATCTCCGCCGCGCGCGTGACGTTGCCCTTGGCTTCTTCGAGCTTTTTGAGAATGTAATCGCGCTCGGCGGCTTCGCGCACTTCCTGCAGGCTGCCGAAGCGGTCCATGCGGACGATCGAACACCGCGCGGCGCGCGCGGTCGAGCGGAATGTGGCGCGCATCGATGCGCGTCTGCGGATTCATGATGACGATGCGCTCCATCAGATTGCGCAGCTCGCGCACGTTGCCCGGCCAGGGATATTCTTCGAGCACGCGCAGCGCTTCTTCGGTCAGCTCTTTCGGCTTGCGGCCGTAGGCGGTGGTGAACTCCTTCAGGAAATGATCCGCCAGCAGGCGCACGTCTTCGATGCGCTCGCGCAGCGGCGGGACGTGAAACGGAATCACGTTCAGGCGGTAAAACAAATCCTCGCGAAAATTTCCGCGCTCGATTTCTTCTTCCAGATTCTTGTTGGTGGACGCGACCACGCGCACGTCCACCTGAATCGATTCGGCCGCGCCCACCGGCTCGAAGCGCTGCTCTTCCAGCGCGCGCAGCACCTTGGCCTGCGTCTTGAGCGACATGTCGCCGACCTCGTCCAGGAACAGCGTGCCGCCGTGCGCCTTCTGCAGCTTGCCGATCTTGTCTTCCAGCGCGCCCGCGAAGCTGCCCTTGCGATGGCCGAACAGCTCGCTTTCGATCAGCTCCTCCGGAATCGCGGCGCAGTTCACTTCGACGAACGCCTCTCCGTCGCGCGCGCGCTGGCGGCGTGAATCGCGTGGGCGATCAGCTCCTTGCCGGTGCCGCTTTCGCCGAAAATCAACACGCGGCCGTTGGTGGCGGCCATCAGCGACAGCTGCTGGCGCAGCGCCTTCATCGGCACGCTTTCGCCGATGATCTGCGGCTGCGCTTCGCCCGCTTCCTTCAGACGGCTAAGTTCCAGTTCCAGGCGCCGCTGCTGAACGGCGTTGTTGAGCACCACCGTGACTTTTTCGATGGTCAGCGGCTTTTCCAGAAAATCGAACGCGCCCAGCTTGGTCGCCTTCACCGCGGTTTCGATGGTGCCGTGGCCGGAAATGATCACCACCTCGGGGCGGTCCGCGAAAGGGAATCTCCTGAATGCGCGCCAGCGTCTCCATGCCGTCCATTGCCGGGCAGCCAGACGTCCAGCAGCACCACGTCGTAAGTTTTCGCGCGCCAGCTCTTCCAGGCACTCTTCGCCGCTCTCGACCGCGTGACACGAATAGCCTTCGTCTTCCAGCACGCCGCGCAGCGATTCGCGAATGCCAGGCTCGTCGTCGACGATCAGGACCGCGCGTGTTCTTCACGCGCGGACTCGATCCTGAATTCAGCCTCGGCGGCGCTCTCCGCAACGATGGTCACAGGCACTTCGACATAGAACCGCGCGCCCGCCGGACGGTTGTCTTCCACGCGAATGCGCGCGCCGTGCTCGGACAGAATGTGGTTCACGATCGCCAGCCCCAGGCCGGTGCCGCGGCCCTTGGTGGAAAAATACGGCAGGAACAGTTTTTCCTTGTCGTCGGCCGAAATGCCGCAGCCGGTGTCGGCCACCAGCAGTTCCACCGATTCGCCCGCTGCCGAATGCGTGGCGACCAACAGCCGCTTCACCAGCGAATCGCGCATGGCCTCGGCCGCGTTGTCCACCAGATTCACCACCACGCGCTTGAACTGCTCGGGATCGACATTGACGGGAGGAAGATCGGCCGCCAGATCGACGCGCAGGTCGATTCCGTCCAGCCGGCCGGCGAAGACATCCAGCGCGTTGCGGACGATCTCGTTCAAGTCGCAGGGCACCGGCTGCGCCGCGGGGAAGCGCGAGAACTGCGAGAACTCGTCGGCCAGCGTCTTCACCGATTCCACTTCGCGCGAAATGGTGGCCGCGCATTCGCGCAGAATGCGCTGCGAATCCGGCGTCATGCGCGCCGCGATCCAGCTGGCGCGCGATTCGCTCGGCGCACAGCGCGATCGGCGTCAGCGGATTCTTCAGCTCATGCGCGATGCGCCGCGCCACTTCATGCCACGCCGCGGCCTTCTGCGCGCGCAGCAGCTCGCTGGTGTCTTCGAGCACCACGACGAATCCGGGCGCCGCCGAATGGCGCGCCGGCAGCGCCGAAACCGTCACGGCCAGATGCAGAACCTGCTCGCGGCGATTCGAGATCGATCTGGCTGGCGGCCACGCCGGTGCGGCGGGCGCGCTTCATCAGATACTCGATTTCCGCGACGTCTTCGCGCGGAAACAGATCGCGAAGATGCACCGCGCGCGCCACCTGATCCTCCGGAAACAACCCGTGCAGCGCGCGATTCACGCGCTGGATGCGGCCGTCGGACGCCAGCGAAATGACGCCGGTGGGGATGCTTTCGAGAATCGCTTCGGTGAACTGGCGGCGGCTTTCGAGCTCGCGGCTGTTGGCCTCCAGCTCGTGCATCATTTCGTTGAAGGCGCGCACCAGCGTGGCCAGTTCATCGATCGCCTTGGTCTGCACGCGATAGCCGAGATTGCCCTTCCGCACTTCGCCGGCCGCGACCAGCAGCGCGGAAATCGGACGGCTGATCTTGCGCGAGAGCAGCAGCGCGATCCAGGTCGCCACGAACAGAATGAACAGCGCGATCAGCAGCAGGAACAGAAGATAGAGATTCCTGATGGTCTTCTGCTGCGCCGCGAGCTGAGTCGTACTCGCTCATGTGGCGCTCGATTTCCTGCTCTTGACGAGCCAAGTCGATGGGACGATGCACGCCGATCAGCAGGGTGCGCCCATCACTCAGGGGAGCCGACGCCTGCAGCGCTTTCATGCCGGACTCCGGTTCCGAGGCAGTACACAGATTCGCACCCGGGCTCGTGCCCCCGTTCAGGCGCAATTCCGCGATGCGATTGTCGTCGCACAGCCTGGCGAAATCCGCGGTGCCCGCGCGAACTGCGGGGATCGTCGCCAGCCAGTTTGCCAGCGCCGTCGCCCGATCCTGCACTTCGTTATCCAGCGATGTCGCAGCTTCCACCAGGTTCGCACGCACCCCTTCGGCCGGCGCCTGAACCATTTCCCAATCGTGCGATTCAGAATCACGTAGCCGAACGCCGCGAAGAACACCACCGGCAGCAGGCTCAACGCCAGTCCGCCCAATACCAGCTTGGTCTGAATGCGCGAGCCTTCGCGGTTGCTCTGCCGATCCAGGTAAAGCTTCACGCCGGTGCGGAACAGCATGAAGCTGAGCGTTACCGTCAGCAAAAAGATCAGCGTCGAGACGGCCCAGAACACGAACGTCTGCGCGGGATTCGCCGGACCGTATTCGCCGAAGCTGAACGACACCTGCCACACCACCAGCGTCAGCAGGATCGCCAGCGCCAGGATGGAGACGTAGATATACCGCTTGCGCATAACCCGGATCGATTTGCGACCCAACTTAATTATAGGGAGAAGGAGTCGGAACACACGATACGGAGTCTTCGACTCCGGTGACATCGGTAAGCGGTCCGCCCTGATATCCTGAAGTCAAAGCTATGCGCCGCACACGGTGGCTCTTTCTGGCCGCCATCCTGGCTATCGTCATCTTCGTAAGCGCAACCTACGTAAAATCGAAAGCCAAAAATCTTCTGGATGCGCCGGCAGCCCCGCAACGGCTGGCCGAAGGCGTCACCGCGGAATCGCAAGACTGGACCTACGGCGACTTCAACGGCACTCGCCAACGCGTCTTCATTCGCGCGAAGAGCATGCGCCAGAGCAAGGACACGTCGGCGGTCGAACTGCAAGACGTCGAGCTGCACCTGTTCCACAAAGACGGCGACATGTACGATCTGGTCCAGTGCGCGACGGCGAGCTTCAATCCCACTGCAAAGACGCTGTATTCAGACGGTCAAGTCGATATCACGCGCGACGTTCCGAAGGAAGGGCCGCCGACTGGCCGCATCGTCAAGATTCACTCTTCCGGCGTGACCTTCGAAAGTGAGTCCGGCAAGGCAACCACCGATCGCCCGACTTCGTTCGAATTCGATCAGGGCGGCGGAACCTCGGTGGGTGCCGATTACGATCCCGAAAAGCGCGAATTGCATCTTCGGAGCCAGGTATCGCTGGATTGGCGTGGAAAAACTGCGGAATCGGTGCCAATGCACGTCGAATCGGGCGAGGCGTATTATCTGGAGAAAGAATCGAAGGTGATTCTGATGCCGTGGGCCAAGCTGACTCGCGACACGCTGCACATCGAAGGCGAGATGTCGGTGGTGACGATCGAGAATCAGGAGGTCAAGCTCGGCCGAGATCGTGAAAGGGCACGGCGTTCGCGACGAGCCCGGCCGCAAGATCGAATTCGGCGCCGATCAACTGAACCTGCATTTCGTCAGTGGCATGAAGGTGGAGAAAATCGACGGCGAGAAAAATGGACGGCTGATGTCGACGGCCGACACGGCGCGCACCACCGTCACGGGAAACACCATCAATCTGGATTTCGATTCGTCGGGCAAAGACAGCACGCTGAAAACCGCTGTGGCGACCGGATCGGCCGTGGCCGAGGCCGTGCCGGTGCCCAAGCCGGGAGCCGAGATCGGCGAGACGCGCATTCTGAAAAGCGAATCGATCACGCTGAAGATGCGCGACGGCGGCAAGGAAATCGCGAGCGCCGAAACGGCTGGAGCCGGGCACGATCGATTTCCTTCCCAATCGCGCCGGGCCAGCCCAAGCGCTTCATGAAGGGCGATCAGATCTGGATGGCGTACGGTGCGGAAAACCGCATCGAAAGCTTCCGGTCGATCAATGTGACCACGCGCACCGAGAAGCCGCCGACGCCAAAGCTTCCGAATCCGCCGCCCGTCGATCACGGAGAGCAAGGAATTGTTCGCCACTTTCGATCCCAAGACGAGTGAGCTATCGCGATTGGAGCAGAAGACCGATTTCCGGTATCACGAAGGCGACCGCCAGGGGCGGGCTGATCAAGGCAACGCTGGATCAGGCGAAGGATCTGATGACGCTGGATGGCTCGGCGCGCATTGCGGATCCCACCGGGTCGGCATCGGCGGATCGTATCGTGATGAACCAGAAGTCGGGCGATTTCTCGGCGGACGGGCATGTTGCTTCCACGCATATGCCGGACCAGAAGGGCAACTCATCGGCGATGCTCGCCACGGATGAAGTGATGCAGGCGCGCGCGCAAAAGATGACGTCTCGCAGCGGCGAAGAGAAGAACAATCAGAAGATCCATTACGAAGGCAATGCAGTGGCGTGGCAGGGAGCGAATCGAGTGGAGGCGGATCGGCTGGATATCGATCGCGATACGGGAGTCATGGAAGCGCACGGCAAGGTGAAGAGCCAGTTCGCCGACAAGGACAAAGCCAAGGATGACGATGCCGACGGCGTGGACAAAACCGACAAAGCCGCAGTGAAAGCGAAGGCCGCGGCTGCTCCCGATTTTCACGGTGGTCACGGCGCCGGACATGGTGTACACCGAAGAGACTCGCGTGGTCGATTACACCGGCGGCGTGACGATGAAACGGCCGGACATGACCGATCACATCGAGCAAGATCCGCGCGTTTCTCAAGGACGCCGATTCGGATTCATCGCTCGACAAGGCTTTCGCCGATGGAACGGTGAAGATCGTGAGCACGTCGGAAAAGATGAAGCGGACGCGCATCGGCACGGCCGAGCACACCGAATACTATGCGGACGACGGCAAAGTGATCTGATGCAGGGCAACAAACCGAAGCTGGTGGATAGCGTGAAAGGGCAGACCGAGGCACCGAAAGAATTGACCTGGTTTTCGAACGATGATAGGCTCATCGTTGACGGCGTTGATAAGACCGCTCCGGCCGCGAGCATCATCAATCGCAAGAAGAAAAAATAGCCTTTCGTGCGCACCCTTCGAACCAACGAAATCACTAAGGCGTATCGCGGCCGCAAGGTCGTCGACAACGTCTCGGTGTGGGTCAAGCAGGGCGAAGTTGTGGGCCTGCTGGGCCCCAACGGCGCGGGCAAGACGACGTCGTTCTACATGATCGTCGGGCTGATCACGCCGGATTCCGGGCGCGTGATGCTGGACGATGAGGATATTACGCTCGCTCGCCATGTATCAACGCGCGCGGCGCGGCATCAGCTATCTGCCGCAGGAAGCGTCGGTCTTCCGCAAGCTGTCTGTCGAGGACAACCTGATGGCGATTCTCCAGACGCTGCCGCTGAACCGGCGGGAGCGGCGGGAACGGATGAACCGGCTGATCGACCAGCTAGGGCTGGAGACGGTGCGGCACAGCAAGGGCTACGTGCTGTCGGGCGGCGAGCGGCGGCGCGTGGAGATCGCGCGATCGCTGGTGATCGAACCCAGCTTTCTGCTGCTCGATGAACCGTTCTCTGGTATCGATCCGATCCAGGTACTGGAGCTGCAGAAGATCATTTTCGATCTGAAGCGCGCCGGCATCGGGATTCTGGTGACGGATCACAATGTTCGGGAAACGCTGGCGGTCACGGATCGCGCCTACATCATCAACAATGGCCGGATCTTTCGTTCAGGCTCGCCGGAAGCGCTGGGGAACGATCCGGAAGTTCGCCGCGTGTATCTGGGCGAGAATTTCAATGCGCTGGAATTGCAGAGCGGACGTTGGCAGGTTCCAGCGGGCGAATAAGAAGCTGCTCTTTGTCGCGCACGATTTTATCGCGCTGGCGCGGCTGAAGAGTCTGTGTGAAAACAGGGACAGGCCGCCCTGTCCACGCCGATATCTTGTTCAATCGTGGCCTCAGGTCACTCTCTAGGGGGCGGGGTAGCCTGTCCCTGTTTTCACACAGACTCTTCAGGCTGCGCTCGTGAAGCGGACACTAAAGTGCCCGCCGGCACGATGAATCGTGCGCCACGCCCGGGCGAAGCCTCATCAATTGTGCTTGATGCTCGGTGCAAAACCTAACAGGCTTTTTAAAAAGAAGGTGGGCGTTTACGCTGCAGCGCCGACCGAAGCACGTTCGCCCATCGCATTCGCGAAGTGAGCGACCACCTGGGACATCTCTTCGATCGCTCGAGTCGCGGCAGTCGGAGAGAAGCGGCGGCTCACGTTGTACCAAGTGCGCATCATGCGGTAGTTGATTTCGACCATGCGCATTTCAAGCGACGCATCGCCTGAACTCGGCGCATGCTTCAGAAGATATACGAGAACGCTGTAATCGCGATCCAGCGCATCGCGCATTTTATCGAGCTGCGGAGCGCTCTCCGTCAATTGCGATTGCACTTCCAGGAATCCGAGCTGATTGGCGCTGGCTACAGCCGCGGCATAATCCCGAGTGGTTCTCGCACTGAGGATCAGCAGGCAGGTATAACGGAACCAATACCCGAACAACAGGATAGAGCTTGCGGTGATAATTCCCGTTGCTACGAGTTCAACCATTTGCTCGAACTACCTCGGTTCCCTTTCCCATGTGACTCTCAAGAGCCTTCTGAGCTACATGAAGAATAGCATCGCGATTCCGGGCTATCAATAGAATTCGGCGTACTAAGTGTGTTTTGTCGTAGTTCTAGAGAGCGACATTAGACGAAGATCATATCTTGTGGAGCCAATGGGTTAGTTTGGCGGTACTCCCGGTATAGAGAAGCATAACTACAGGTCAAGTACTCGGCTTGCTTGCGGTCTAGACGCGCCGCCGTTTGGTCGATCCAGTCGGGCGCGCCTTCCAATTCCAGATATATTCCGATGGGAGTCTCGTCAATCGTAATAAGACCCGGCTCGCCTGTCGCCGCGAACTTGGTCCGGTATTTCTCATAGCGAAATCCGGGATGGTACCCCAGCCTTTCCAGCACCAGCATGAAAGCCTCCGGACTGGAAACGTCGAATTCGATCTCCTCGCGGCTCTTGTGGCGTTCGCGCAGCCCCGGTCCTTTATAGGTGACCGTAGCTTTGTCGCCGCTGATGTTGCGTGTCCGCCGCAAGCGCAGCAGACGATCGGACCCGCGCAGCTCTTCGCCGTGATCGAACAATTGGTCGGATTCGAGCGTGCGCGGCTCGATCAAGGAATAGCCCCGCTGTTCGATCATCGCGCGCGCGGCCTCGGCGGTATCGCGGTACGCGAGCTTTATTTCAGTTTCGTGATATTGCGGTGGGCCGGGCATATCTGAATAATATATGGAGTTAGGAGTTTTACATGCGAAATATTCCGACTGTCGGCTGTATTTTCGTGCTCAGTTGCTTGAGCCTCTCCGCGCAAGAGCCAGTACGCGAAACCAGCGGAACAACTCGACCAGATTCGGAAAGCCGCGGAGGCGGGCGACGCGAAGGCGATGACGGAGCTCGGCAAGCTCGCTCTGCGTCAACGCGATCCACAATTGATCGAGGCGTTGAAGTGGCTCCGTAAGTCAGCCGAGCTTGGCGACGCGAACGCTATGGCGCAGCTCGGGCGGATGTATTCGCTCGGGTGGGCCGGTCCGAAGAACGATGAGAAAGCGGTCGAGTTGTTCCGCAAGTCGGCGGAAGCGGGCGATGGCGACGGAATGGCGTTTCTGGGACAGATGTATCGCGAAGGGCACGTTGTGCCCAAGGACGACAAGGAAGCACTGAAGTGGTTTCGAAAGTCGGCGGAGTTGGGCAGCGGAGCGGGCATGGAAAGACTGGGAGCGATCTACCACGCCGGAGCTGGCCTCGAGAAGGACTTGGACGCTGCGGTGCTTTGGTATCGCTCTGCTGCTCAAGCGGGAGACGCTGACGCGATGGCGGCAATCGGCAATGCTTATCGCTCGGGGGACGGTGTCCCGAAGAGCCTTTCGGAGGGCGCGAGTTGGATCCAGAAGTCAGTCGATTCCGGAAGCCTACACGGGATGAACCTGCTCGGAATCATGTACAAGGATGGCGAAGGAGTGCCTAGAGACTACTTTATCGCCTTGGATTTGTTTCAGCGGGCTGCGGATCTTGGCTACGTGTACGCGATGATCAATGTCGCATGGGCCCATCGCGATGGGCGCGGGGTGCCAAAAGATCCCGTAGCGGAGGCGCAATGGTACCGTCAGGCTTCCTACGCGGGCTTTGCTGACGGCATGTCGAACTTAGCGTACTGCTATCTCAAAGGAAATGGAGTCGAGAAAGACGCGGAAGAAGCTCTCAAATGGTTCCGAAAGGCCGCGGACGGTGGCTCGGTCAGCAGCTTATCGTGGATCGGCACAATATATGCCGGCGGACAAGGCATTCCGCAGAATGACGAAGAGGCGGTACGCTGGTTTCGAAAAGCGGCGGATCTCGGGAACTCCGGCGCCATGAATTGGCTGGGATCGATGTATGAGAACGGTCGTGGAGTCGAGAAGAATCTTTCGGAGGCCCGCGCTTGGTATCAAAAGGCAGCCGATCGCGGCAATCAAGCCGCGAAGGTGAGGCTCGCCACACTCCCATAATTCGCCAGCCACAATCGCAAGAATGTTACGATGAGGCTCACGGGCGCGTAGCGCAATTGGATAGAGCATCAGCCTTCGAAGCTGAGGGTTGCAGGTTCGAGCCCTGCCGCGCCCACCACCAACTCATGGCGAAAATCCAGCATGAGTGAAAATCACCTCAAGCGAGTCCGCGCGATCTGCATGGCGCTTCCGGGGACCACCGAGAAACTCTCGCATGGCGCGCCCACCTTTTTCGTCAACAAACGGGTGTACACGATGTTCGTCAACAACCATCACAACGACGGACACGTTGCGGTGTGGATTCCGGTCGAGCCCGGCCTACAAGACGCGCTGATCAAAATCTCGCCCGAGAAATACTTCAAGCCTCCCTACGTTGGCGTGAAGGGATGGGTGGGAGTCGAACTCGGCGAAGCCAGCGACGACGAGTTGGGCGAGCATCTGAGCGAGGCGTGGCGGTTGATCGGTCGTCCGAAAAAGCTTCATTAAAAAAACCGGGGCGCAATGATAGAATTCACGCATGCGATCCGCCGTGCTGCTCATCATTCTGTTTCTTGCGAGTCTCGCCATCGCGCAAGCGCCTTCGTCCTTTCAGCCGGTCGGAACCATGAGCCAGCTCATGATCGACATCATTTATCCGGCTTCTGACGCGATCTTTTATGTCGAACGCGCCAAGCCGCAGAACGATCACGATTGGGGCATTCTTCGCACGAACGCGTTGAACCTGGCCGAGTCAGGTAACCTGCTGATGATGCCGGGACGCGCGCGTGATCAAGGCGATTGGATCAAGGACGCGAAGATGCTCGTCGACGTCGGACAGGCGGCTTACAAAGCGGCACAGAAGAAAGATCTCCAGGCCGTGGTCGATTTGAACGAACAACTCTACGTGTCCTGCACCAAGTGTCATTCGCAGTATCGGCCCGGTTACGGCCGAAAGTAACTGCAAGAGAGGCTAAGGCAAGTTACGCTATCGCCTATTGTCATAATAAGATCTACCATGGACGTAGTAGATTGATTCACTCGCCCTTCTCTTTTTCGGAATCGGCGCTGATGAGATTTACCTGCACGCTGGCTTGGGCGCTTTCTCCAACTGTGACGGATTCACCTTTAGCTTCCAGCGGCTTCATGAACTCGGGGTCCATCCACGCGCTGGATTCGACATCCTCCCAGGCGTAGACCTTGTAGTCGCCCGGAGCCACGTTCTTGAACGTAAAGCCGCCGTGCTGATCTGTGGTCGCTTGCTGGTAGAACGCGAAGTTGCCGGCGCGTTCTTTTTCCTTCGGAACTAAAACCGCGGTAGCGCCGGGCGCTGGCTGGCTGGTGTCCGAATTCTGTGCCACGCCGGAAACCACACCGGCTTTGGGGCTGACCAGTATTTCCACCTGTCCGGACGCGCCCGACGTAAGGTCGACACCGGAATACGTGACCTCGGACTGGCCTGATCGTACGCTCTTGATGTAGAAACCATCCGGAAGACCGCCGAGTAGAATTCCGTAGACGTTGGGATCGAGGTTATCGATTTTGAAGGTGAGGTCCGAGGCAATTCGATCCGTCCAATATCCTGAGAAATCGGGAGCGGTGGTGGGACCTCCGGGCTGGAGCGTAATCTTCAGGCCCTGCAAATCCCGTTTCTTTTCGTCATCGACGCGAACCCGCCCTGACATCGAAACTCCGTTGCCGATGGTGATCACGACGCCTTCTATATTGGTGCCGGCCACTTCCACCGGAACCTGCCCGCCGTAGGCAAGCCTACCTTTCGAGACCTCCGCCTGAGCGGTGTATGATCCTGGCGTCAGGCCTCGGACCTCAAAAACGCCTGCGGAATTAACTCGTCCCTGGAAGACGCGGGACGTCGGGACGGCAGACTGTTCATGCCCACCCCGCGGGAAGAAACGTACCGATGGGATACCGCTCGCATCCGCCAATTCGACCACAACCCTGCCTTTCGCGATTACCGTACGGGCCTTGTGCAGCATCAAGTCTGCCGCTTGTAATTGCGCTCCCGCCGCTACATCGAAAGGGATGGCGCCTACGATTTCAGTCACACCGGGATAATAAACCCCCACATACTCCTCGGCCGCAAGCGTGGTCGGGGGCAAGCCTTCGGAATTCGCGGCATAAATGTAATATTTCCCCGGAGCGAGTCCAGGCAATCGATATTCTCCCAAGTCGTTGGCGTGGATGGTGCTCATCGTGGAGACCACCTTCTTTCCTTTGACATATTGGGAGCGCAGGAGCTGGACCTGCGCGAATGGGGACGGTTCGCCGTCGACGTCGAGGACGCGGCCGGCGATGACGCCGTGCGGAGTCAGGCGAACGTCGACATCCTTTAGTTCCTGTGCTCGGCCGAGATCCAGCAAGGTTCCGGATCGCTGGGAGATGCGGGCGCCGTACTCGAGAGTGATGAAACCGTTGCGGGATGCACGCAGCCGGTACTTACCGGGGTCGATATTCGGGATGGTGAATTTTCCCGCGGAATCGGAAGTGGCAGCGTAGCTTCCTAGCCAATCGGAGGAGCCCGGAGTCGAATCGATGCGCATGAGAAACAGGGAGACCTTCGCGACCGGTTCGCCAGTGGCCGCGTTGAGTATGCGCCCTTCGATGGAAGAGAATTCCGCAGACTTGGTTTGGGCCGATGCGGTAAGAGACCACAGGAGGAGGAGAGCAGCGTGGCGCATTACAGGCTCCTTGCAAGTTAAGCTACTCCAATTCGCGTGCCGCACACAAGGGCCGAGACCTGGCCCTGCGTGAAAAAGCGGGTGCCGATGGGGCTCGTCGCGCGTAATCCGCTATCCTCAAATCTTCGAGTGCCTTCCACGACCAGCGTAAATCAGATCGCGATCGTGATCCCGGTCTATAACGACTGGTCGGCAGCACAGCAATTGCTGCCGCTGATCGATCAGGCGCTGCCATGCCAGGCGCGCATTCTACTGGTCGACGACGCATCCAACGAAGAACCTGGGGGGGCGTGGCCTCAACGCTTCGAGCGGATTGCCAATGTCTCGATGCTTCATCTGCGACGGAACCTGGGGCATCAGCGCGCGATCGCGATGGGACTCGTTCACGTCTATCAAAACTGGATCGGCGTGGATGCGGTGGTGGTGATCGATGGCGATGGCGAAGATCGCCCTCGCGATATTCCGGCGCTGCTGGATCGCTTCGTGGCCGAAGGCGGTAACAAGGTCGTGTTCGCCGCGCGCACGAAGCGATTGGAGAACGTGAGCTTTCGATTCTTCTATCACGCCTATCGGCTGCTGCACAAAATCCTCACCGGCGTCAGCGTTCGCGTGGGAAACTTTAGCGTCCTGCCTCCGAAAGCGCTGGCCAGACTCATGGTGGTATCGGAATTGTGGAAACATTACGCGGCCGCGGTGATGCGCGCTCGCATTCCCTATACGTCGGTTCCGATCCCGCGCGGCCCGCGTCTCGCCGGGCGATCGAAAATGAACTTCGTCGGACTGCTGGTGCACGGCCTAAGCGCGATCACGCTCTATGGGGACGAGATCGGCGCGAGACTTCTAGCGTTGGCCGCGATCGCGATCTTCACCGCAGTTGCGCTGGTCGGCGTCGTCGGAGGCATGCGGCTGGTCACCGGCGTCGCGATTCCAGAGTGGGCAATTTACGTAACCGGCATCCTGCTCATCATCATGGCGCAAGCATTGAGCGCATCGCTGGCGCTGGTTTACGTGATCGTCAGCGGGCGCGCGGAGCTCAGCTTTCTGCCGATTCGCGATGCCGGCTTCTTTATCGAAAGCGTCGAACAGGTTTCGCCCGCCCTCTAACTCCAGCAGAAGCTATGCGTTGCGAACAACGCATCCCCACCCCCCGGGCGCGCATCCAATAAGCAGGAGGTGGATATGTTTGAGCAAAGCATTCTTCCATCCGGGAAAACGCGCAAACCGTGGACGATTTCGATTGCGATTCTGGCTGAGTTGGCGATTGTTGGCGTATTGCTGGTGCTGCCGCTGATTTTCGTGCAGTCGCTGCCGATGGCCGACATCGCGAGCATGCTCACGTTGCCGCCTCCTCCTCCGCCACCCGCTCCGCCGCCTCCTCCCGCCGCGGCGCGGGTCGCGAGGGTGACGCCACGTCAATTTAGATTGAACGTACTGACGGCGCCAATCACGATTCCCAAAGCACCTGTGATCGTGCAAGCCGCTAACGATGTACCGGACGTCGCCGCGTCGCCTGCGGGAGTTATTGGCGGTGTTCCAGGTGGCGTTCCGAACGGAATGATCGGAGGCGTTGTCGGGTCGATAGGCACCGTCGCACCTCCGCCACCACCGTCGCCACCCGCCGTAACAACGCCGAGCCGCATTCAAGTCGGAGGACAGGTGCAAGCCGCGAAACTGATCAAGCAGGTGTTGCCGGAATATCCGAAGCTCGCGCACGATGCCCGGCTAGGCGGCGTGGTGAAATTAAGGGCCGTGATCGCGAAGGATGGAACCGTTCAGGATCTATCGGTGATTAGCGGACATCCGCTGCTGGTCCCCTCCGCGCTGAATGCGGTGAAGCAGTGGATCTATAAGCCGACGATCCTGAACGGCGTGGCGATCGAAGTCGCGACTGAAGTGGACGTTAGCTTCCAGCTTTCGACGTAGCGCGGCCTGCAAATCAGGGCAGGCGAAACCGCCTGCCCTATAACACGTTGCTACTCTAATTAATTGGATCCCTACGCGCCGTTCCGTTCGCGGGACTTTCGATTCTTCCTCACCGGTTCGTTCCTTTCCAACCTCGGCCTGCAAATGCTTTCGGTGGCCGTGAGTTGGGATCTCTACATCCAGACTCGCTCCGCCGCAGTTCTCGGAAACGTCGGATTCGTGCAGGTTGCCCCGTTCCTGGTGTTCGCGCTGGCCGCCGGCCAAATTGCCGATCGCTACGATCGCCGCAACATCATGCTGGTCACGCAACTCGTCGTGATCGCCGCGGCCGTGGTGCTGTTCACGGCGCCTCCCTCCGTTTTCCTGATTTACACGACTCTGTTTCTGAACGCGGCCGCTCGATCCTTCCAAGGCCCGGCGCGGCTGGCGATTCTGCCACACGTGGTTCCCGAAGGCGCGCTGACGCGCGCGATTACCTGGCATAGCAGCGCGCAGGAGATCGCCAATGTCGGTGGACCGGCCGTCGCCGGATTGCTGCTCGCCACGATGGGCAGCAAGGTGGTCTATGGAGTCCAATTAGTCTGCGCGACGCTCACTTTCTTGTGCGTGTTCATGCTGAGCGTGCGCCAAGTCGCTGGACCATCGCGGCCCGCGCCCGATCGCCGCGAGTTGCTGGAAGGCATCCGCTTCGTGTGGAAGGATCCGCTGATTCTGCCGGCGATTTCGCTGGATCTGTTCGGCGTGCTGTTCGGCGGGGCGGTCGCGCTGCTGCCGATTTATGCGGTGGAGATTCTGCATACCGATGCGCGCGGCCTCGGATGGCTGCGCGCCGCGACCTCGATTGGCGCGGTATCGATGGCTCTCCTGCTGTCGTTCGCGCCGAAAGCGAAACGGCCCGGACGACTATTGTTGTTTGCGGTGGCGGGCTTCGGCGCAGCGACCGTTGTCTTCGGCTTGTCGCGATCGCTGTGGTTATCCTTCGCGATGCTGCTTCTGACGGGTGCATTCGACAACGTCAGCGTCGTGCTGCGGCAATCCCTGGTGCAGATGCGCACGCCGGATTACCTGAAAGGCCGCGTGCTGGCGGTGCAGAACATTTTCATCAGTTGCTCGAATCAATTGGGAGCCGTCGAGTCTGGCTGGACCGCGGCGTGGTTCGGTCCTGTCATCAGTGTTGTGGGCGGCGGGCTCGTCACTATCGCGATCGTCGGGGGCTTCGCGTTCAAGTCCACGGCTCTGCGGCGCTGGACGCAGGGATCGGATACGCAGCCCGGAGCCGAATCCCAAGACAAACCCCAAATCAAAAAGGTATAGAATTGTTTTAGACATTTTATGCCGAGTCGCGCTTCTTCAGCGTTCGCGCTCGCAATTGCGCTTTCCGGCTTTGGTGTAGCGGGAAGCCCGGCTTATTCACGTATCCTCAGCCCTGGCTCGCAATTTGGCACGATCACGGCGATGGCCGTGGACGGCGCAGGTAACGTTTATCTGACGGGCGCTGTCAGCGCGGTGGATTTTCCAACCACTCGCGGAGTGCAACCGGCCTTTGGGGGCGGCGCCTGCGGGGGAGGGCTGGCTCCCCTGGGCGGCCCGACGTTCCCCTGTACCGATGCGTTCGTGACCAAGCTCGACCCGCTTGGCAACATTGTTTTCTCGACATTTTTCGGTGGAAATGGTTTGGACTACGGCAGCTCGATTGCCGTCGACCTTTCCGGCAACGTCTACATCGCCGGCATCACTTCGCCGAATACGAACGGATCGCCTGGCGTCCCCTTCAAAACCACGGCCGGCGCGGCGTACACTCAGCGCGCTGGTGCGCCGGCCGACGGATTCGTCATCAAGCTGGACCCGACCGGCGCGACACTGCTGTATTCCACGCTGATTCCCGGCATGAACAACGCCTCGATCACAGTGGATGTATCGGGCAGCGTGTATTTCGCCGGATCGCCGATCAGCGCCGCGTTCGCGACGGTTCATGCCACGAATGGTGCGTATCAGACCTCCAACGACGGCAGTTTCATCGGTAAGCTTGCGCCGGATGGCTCGGCGTTCTTGTACGCGACCTACTTCGGCCACCAATCCACGACCGCGATCGTCAGCATCGCGATCGATCCTACCGGCAATGCTTACGTCGCAGGTACGACGAACTCGAACGGATTCCCGGCGACGTCCGGCGCGTTTCAATCGAACCCGCCCGGACCGCGGAGCGCGTTTGTCGCGGAGCTTAACCAGACGGGAACCGCGCTGGTGTATGCGAGTTTCCTGGGTGGATCGCAATCGGATAGTGGACTTCAAGTGCGGGTGGACGGGTTAGGGCAAGCCGTCGTGCTGGGCATCGCGAACTCACCCGACTTCCCGATGGTGAACGCATTTCAGAATTCGTTCGTTCCGCCATCGTGGGCTCCCTCGAACAATACCTTTGTGCAACGGTTCATCACTAAGTTGTCTGCCGATGGCAGCCGGGCACTCTTCTCGACGTTCTTTCCGGATGCGGACGCGATCGATATCGACCCCGCCGGAAACATTTACGTCGCAGGACTGGCGGGCTCGGGCTTTCCCGTTCCCGCGGGCGCTTTGCAGCCATGCTCCGCGGGTGGCCGATCCGATGTGCTGCTCGCGCAATTGAACAACGCCGGAGCGCTCACCGCCGCAACATATTTCGGAGGTTCAGGTGTCGATGGCCCTGGGCTGATTCCCGCAGGTTTGGTGTTTCAATCCGCCGTTCAGGCGATCGCAGTAGGCGCGGACGGCTTTGTGTACACCGCAGGCGGGACCAACTCGACCGATTTCCCCAGTACCGGCGGCGGCTCCATCACGGCGCTATCGAATTTCTCGGCCAAGCTGAAGATCGCCGATCCTACGCAGACCACCACTTCCTCCTGCTTGTCGCTGGCCATTTCGAACGGCGCGAGCTTCGCTGAGGGACCGATTGCGCCAGGTGAACTGGTCACATTGCGAGGCACGGGGCTCGGTCCAGTGGCGGCCGCGACTGGAGTGCCGGGCCCTGATGGCCTGCTTCCCAAACAACTCAACGGAGTGCAGGTGACGTTCGACGGAGTGCCCGCGCCGATTCTTTATGCACAGGCGCAGCAGGTCAACGTGCAGGCGCCTTTTGAGCTGCTTCAGGCATCGACGAAGATTCAGGTGTCGTACAACAACGTCGCGACGAATCCCACGACGGTGGCGGTGCAATCGGCTGCGCCCGCGATTTTCCACGTGGATTTCACCTCGTCGCAGGGCGCGATCATTAACCAGGACAACACGCTGAATTCGCCGTCGAATCCCGCGCCGCGCGGATCGTACGTTTCGGTGTACGGCACCGGTGGCGGCCTCACGTCGCCGGCCGTCATTACCGGCGGATACGCCCCACCCGCACAAAACATGTTCCTGCAACCGACGTTGGTGTTGCTCGGGCCCATTCCGCAGATTCAGGCGAGCGTGGTGTATGCGGGATCGGCGCCGACGCTGCAATCGGGCGTGTTCCAGTTGGTGTTTCAAATCCCGGCGAACGCCCCCTCCGGCAACGTGCAGATCAACCTCACGATGGGACATTTCGCCAGCACGGATTCGGTGCTGGGAACAACGATTGCCATACAATAGGCGACGTGAAACGCCTTGTCTTTTTTTGTTTTGTAGCCGTATCGCTTCTGGGACAACCAACATCGTGGACTGTTCAGGAAAGCGGGACCACCGCATCTCTTCGGGGCGTCAGCGCTGTGAACGCAAGGATCGTGTGGGCCAGCGGCAGCGGCGGGACGTACTTACGAACGCTCGACGGCGGCACGCATTGGAACGCGGCGAAAGTCCCCGGCGCTGCGGATCTGGATTTTCGAGCCGTGCGCGCATTCGACGATAAGACTGCGTATCTGCTGAGCATCGGGACGCGGCGAGAAATCGCGCAGTCTACAAAACCAGCTGACGGCGGTGAGCGCTGGCAATTGCTGTACACGAATCCCGATCCCAAAGGATTTTGGGACGCGCTCGCGTTTTGGGATGCCGATCACGGAATTATTCTCGGCGATCCGGTTGACGGACACTTCACGATTTTGACGACGAGCGATGCGGGTGCGACATGGCATGCGCAGAAGACTCCCGCAGCCGTGCCCAGCGAAGGCGCATTCGCCGCGAGCAATTCGTGTCTGGTCGTTCGCGGATCTCGCGAAGTTTGGTTTGGAACCGGCGGTCCGGGTGGCGCTCGCGTGTTTCATTCGAAAGACGCGGGGCAGACGTGGACGGTCGCGAAGACTCCGATTCGCAATGATGGCGCGAGCGCGGGAATTTTTTCGCTGGCATTTTCGGATGGCAAGCACGGGATCGCTGTCGGGGGCGATTACAAACAAGCCCACCGGAGACTACCGGGCTCGTCGCAGTGACTTCCGATGGGGGGAAGACGTGGACCGCGCCCAATGGATCGCCCGGGTGGATTTCGATCGGCATTGCGTGGGTGGAAAGTGATCAATGATTCACGCCCGCAAGATATGGATCGCGACCGGGACCTCGGGTTCGGATATTTCGTCGAATGGAAAATCCTGGAAGCCGTTCGACTCTGGCAATTACAACGCGATCGGTCTGGCCGGACCCTTCGGTTGGGCGGTCGGCCCAAAAGGCGCCATCGCCCGGTTGAATATCGAGGTCACGATCACGATCGAATAGCGAGCGCGGCGAATCGTCAGCGCCCGCGCTGTCCGATCCCCTCGCGCGCGGCGCTTCCGACCTCTCGGATCGATCACCGCTAGCTTTTTCAGCAGTGGTGACGCATCAACCGTGTGCCCCGATGCGCGGAGATCCAACGCCAGCGCCATCCGTTCGGCAGTGTTCAACCGAGGCAACGCGCTCATCAACGCAGCGAGTTGCGCTGGATTGAAATTCGTCCGATAGTATCCCGTCGCGCCCGCATTCAGGTAAATCCACGCCGGGCACGACCGCTTCAAATCGATCGTCGCGATGCGTTTTGTCGATCACGCCGCAGGTCTGCGACACACCATCGCCGCGAACGCATACCGGCACCGACCACTCGGCCGCCGGTTCTACGTTAACCTTGCCGTCTTTGCACTCGGCGCGAATCACCGGAACGCCTTTGACGTCGAGGAACGAATCCATCACCGACGTCGGATCGATTCCTGACGACGCGCGCAGCGCCGACTCCAGGTCCGCAGTCGTCGCATTGCCGAACGCGTGATCCTTCAAATACGCCCGCAATCCATCGCGAACCTTGTCCTCGCCCAGCCAACCCTCCAACATCAGCAGAATCGACGCGCCTTTGTCATACACGACGCGGCTGTAAACTCCACGAGTGTCTTCACGACTATTCATGGCGAGACGAACCGGACGATCGCCGCGCGGAGTCGCTTCCAGAGCCATCACACGTTCGCGCGTGGCGACGGCCGCGAGACGCTTCTGCGATGGCGGCAACTCTTCATCCATCACCTTCGCCGATAGCCACGTAGCGAATCCCTCGCTCAACCAAACGTCATTCCAAGTCGCCTGTGTCACCAGATCACCAAACCATTGGTGCGCCATTTCGTGCGCCTGAATCGATCGAATCGCGCGCTTCTTCTCCACTGTATCGGCTGGCGGAGCAGCAAGCAGCGCAGTCTGCCGATAGGTGATCAGCCCCGGATTCTCCACTGCTCCGAATGCCCCTTCCGGCAGCGCGATGTGATCCAGCTTTCCGAACGGATACGGCATGCCGGTGTAAGCTTCGAGCCGCGGCAACACGTCGACAGTCGCCTGGGCAGCCGCTTTCGCAGACGCGCCAAGCCCCCGGGTCGTGATGATGCGAATCGGCGTACCGTTGCCTGCCGGCGCGCCTGCGACCACATCAAACGGACCGACCGCGAACGCGACCACTTCACTCGGCAGCGGCTTGGTTTCGGCGAAATGAATCGCGTGCATCCCGTTGGGCTCATCCGTATCGTTCGCCTCACGGCCGTTTGCGAACGCCTTCAAATTTCGCCGGGTATGAATCGTCAGGTCCCACGGCACTTTGAACCGCGGCTCATCGAAACACGGAAACGCGCGACGCGCATCAATCGGAGTAAACGTGGTGAAGACGTACCAGTCGTCGCCGACCTTCTTTCGATACGGCCCGACCACCGACTTTTCGTCGAGCTTGCCCTCATAGCGCATCAGGATCACGAACCGCCCCGGCCCGACCGCCGCATCGAGCTGTACGTGAAGGAATTCGCCGGCCACCGGTTCCACGCGCGCGGCGACGCCGTCGACATCGGCCGACCCAGTCAGTAGATCTTTCCCGTTCAACCAGATTTCGTCGGTCTCGCGACGCAGTTCCACTTCAATTCGCGCGATGCCGCTGAATGTCGGCTGCGCTGGGTCGATCGTCAAATCGATCGTGTATTTCCGCGGCACCACATCGTTCGGCAGCAGAAACGCGGGCTGCGCCGCGCAACAACACAAGGAAATCGCGAACAGAGTCAGGCACGAAATCGAACGACTGCGCATCGCCTCATGATATATTGATCGAGTAGGCCTAAGCGCACAGGCGGTTTGTGCCGTTTGCGCGGTGTAAACATAGTGGGCGGCTAGCTCAGCTGGGAGAGCGCTGCGTTCGCAATGCAGAGGTCGGGGGTTCGATCCCCCCGCCGTCCACCAGCTCACCCTCCAGCAAAACACCATGTCGAAGGAAGCCATCGACCGCAAGGTCGAAGAGAAAACATCGAGCAGCAGCTCGAAAACATGCGCCGTGATTGGGACGCACGTGCGCGCGAAAATGCGCGGCATTACGTTGCGACCGGTAAGACAGCGTGGACCGACGACGAATTCTTCGCGTCCGGAGAGAAAGCGGTCGCCGAGGAGATCCTCACGGACATGATCAACATCTGCCAGGGCAAGGACCCGAAGCAGATGCGTGTGCTCGAGATCGGCTGCGGCGCGGGGCGGCTGACACGCGCGCTTTCGAACCTGTTCGGCGAAGTGCACGCGGTCGACATCAGCGCGGAAATGGTCGCTGAGGCGCGCAAGGCTCTCGCGGATCGGCCCAATGCGCACGTCTATCAGAATAACGGTTGCGATCTGAGCGTCGTACCGGCGCTCGAATTCGATTTCGCCTTTTCGGCGATCGTCTTCCAGCACATCCCCAGCTACGACATTATCGAGAGTTACGTGCGCGAAGTGCATCGCCTGCTGCGGCCGGGAGCATTGTTCAAATTCGGCGTACAAGGCGACACGACGATTCGGCCTGGTCCCCAGGAGACCTGGCTCGGAGTGCCGTTCTCCGATGCGCAGGCGGTCGCGATGGCGGAACGCTGCGGGTTTGAGCCGCGCTATCGTCACGGCGCGGGAACACAGTATTTCTTCCTCTGGTATTTCAAGAGGTAGGTTGTGGCGCACGCTTCAGCGTGCAGCGGCGAACTTCAGTTCGACGACTGACTCGATGGCCACCCGGTGCGCGCCGCTAAATCACTTAACCAAGAACGGCCAATGCCGAATCCAGTGCATGTGATAGTGCACCTGAGCCCAATACAGCACCCCGCCCAGAATCGCCAGCACCAGCGCGATCACCAGCAGAACCGGCAGCCACGGGAACTTGCGTCCTTCGCGTCGCAACACCAGCAGGTATCCGGCGAATACTCCAGCGAAGTACAGCACCAGCATCGGGATGCAGAACAACATCATGTTGAGCGCGTCCGGAGTCGGCGTGACGATCGCCGCCAGGATCACGATGCCCAAAATCGCGTAGCGCGAGTTCGCCATCAGCCATTGCGGCGTGGTCACGCGCAATAGAATCAGGAAAAAGATGACCACCGGCAATTCGAATACGACCGCAATACCGAGCATTACGTTCATGAACAAATCGAAGTAGGACGTGATGGTGATCATCGGCGTCACGTTGCCCATCACGGCGAGCTGCAACAGAAACGTCAAGCCGAAGCGAAATGCCACGAAGTACGCGAAAAGTCCGCCGCCGATGAACAATCCGGCTGTGCACATCACGAACGGAACCGCCCATTTTCGTTCGCGCTTGTAGAGTCCGGGCGCGATGAATGCCCACACCTGGTACAAAACCCACGGCGCGGCGACGAACAACGATGCCACTGCCGGCACCTTGAACCACATGATGTTGAAGCTTTCCATGGGCTCGGTCGAAACCAGTTGAGGCGGATTGATCCCGATCTTCTTGAGCGCCTCGACGGCGGGCGCCTGGATGATGTTCCATAACCATTGGCCGAATCCGATGCAGGCGACGAACGCCACCAGCGCCCCCAGGATGGCTTTGATCAGGCGCGATCGCAGCTCCTCCAGGTGCTGGAGGAACGACATGCGAAGCATGCCATCGTCGTCGCCCTCGGT
This sequence comes from Terriglobia bacterium, assembly GCA_963732025.1. Classification (GTDB taxonomy): domain Bacteria; phylum Acidobacteriota; class Terriglobia; order Bryobacterales; family Bryobacteraceae; genus Palsa-187. The sequence goes on along the minus strand of CAVSXU010000008.1, from coordinate 996,955 downwards.
ATCGCTAGGTGGAGGCAGTTCGCCCGAGCCGCCGCCAAACCCTCCCCCGATGCGTGAGGGCAGTAAGCTGCGCCGATCCTGTCCGGATTCGTCCATGGTTAGTTTTCGATCTGGCTAATTCGTATGCTGAGGCGTCTCGCGAGCCACCGTGCCTTCCACGGCAGGCGGTTCCGCTTCGGTTGCTTGAGGAGCCGTGCTCATTGATGTTGCCGGCTCGACAATTTCCTCGGCCTCATGCGAATCTTCAGCGCCCGGAACTTCTGAAGCGCCTACAGGGGGATTGATAGCAGCGGTGTAGTCATCGTACGGCGCCGGCTCGAAAGAACCGGAATCGTAATAAGGATAATCCACAATTTCGGCGGCTTTGCTTTGGATTTGCTGGATCGTGGATGTCCCGATCTCCCGCAGCTTTTCCGCCTCCGTTTCCCGCTCCAGATTTTGCATTTCGCGCTCGAACGACATTTTGAGATCGCTCGAAACGCGGCGGAACTGCGTGAGAAATTTCCCCACCGTCCGCCCCAGTTCTGGAAGCTTCTTGGGCCCAAACAGAACCAGAGCGACGATGAAGATGATGAACATCTCCTGGCCACCAATGGGACCCATCGTTTACCCGGCTCCTTTACTTAGGCGCGCGTAGATCGCGAGCCTATGGCCATGATAGCAGCCGGATCGCGGACGATGCCTATTTAACCGTCGGTGGCGAAACGGTTCGGTAGAGTTTGTTGTCTGAAACTGCCCAACAACCCTTTGGATCACACGAGATCGAATACACGTGTGCATCAGCCGGGCCGTCAACAGGCATCCATTTATTTCCGCCATCTACGGTCTCGTAGAGCAGCATGTCCTGGCTAAGAATCCATCCGTGACTTGGGAGAATCAAAGTAGAGCTTCCCGAACTCTCCGAGCCCGCCACCTCGCGTCATCGGATACTTGAGGCTGCACCAAGTTTCTCCTCCGTCAACCGTTCTTAGGAGTGTGCGATCGGTTCCCAGCCACCCCGTATCTGCGATCAAAGAAGAAAACAGTGGTTGGCTGGACGCGCTCATCAGGATACGGATGGAGCAAACGTGAGAAAGAGCGCTCGACCTCCAATGTGTGCCGCCGTCGTGCGTGAAGTAGACATGTTTGCCTGCGGCGGCAACGCCCTGGGTCGAGTTTCGAAAGTAGATCGCCGTAATCGGGCAGCCGCTCAACGCCGGGAGTAACTGTTCGATCCAATGCTTTCCATCGTCTGTCGTGCGAAAAATCTGCGGCTTGAGGACTCGCTTGTCCGGAGGAAAAATGCAACCGGGCTGGATTGTCAAATGCGGAGGAGGATCCGAAAGCCACATACCGCCCGCCCAGCCGATGGTGCCGCCAGGCAGGAAGAACAATTCGAACATAGGCGGCCGGGGTTGTTTCATCCACGTTTGGCCGCCGTCGTTTGTCCGATAGAGGCCAGCATCCGTGCCTGGATCGTAGGAGTCGATCCTACCGTTGTTGAACGACTCAAAGTGAACGTTACCAAGTTCAGAACCCGGAAGGCGGACCGGTATCCACGTCTTGCCGCCGTCGCGAGTTTTCCAGAGCGCGTTCATGTTCCATGCATAGCCATCGTTATCGCTCAAGAATTGGATCGACTGTGTCGGATAATTCAATGTTGAAGGGAGCGCCCCGACTTCAACTAATCGGCTAGCTCCTCTAGCGATGGACAACCCGAAAAGAAGCACACTGCTGCTTACGGATAGAAGCACCGTTTTAGAGAGTACAGGGCACATGCGAATTCTCAATTGAGTGAGGGCTCAGGTGCCCTTCTTTTCGATCTTCGCACCAAGAGTCTTTCCGCTACTACGCCGTATTGGTCGCAATAGAACTCCGTCTTTCGTTGTCTCAATAGTGAAGAGTTGTCCCGGCATCCAGCCTCGTGACTCGCGAATCGCCTTCGGTATCGTGAGCTCGCCCTTGGATGACACCCTCATTTTCCGTTTGCAACCTCTCTTTGTAAGTTGGAAATCGATCCGAATTATCTCACCCCTCCACCAACTTCACAAAAGCCTGCGCCGCATGACTCAGCGCCCTCCGCGCCGGATACGCGAGCCTTATCTGCCGATCCACGTTCATCTCCGTCACCTTAACTTCGCGCAGAATCCCGTGCTTCACCTCATCCTCGACGCACATTCGCGGCAGGAACGCGACCCCTTCGTTCCGCTCCACCATCTTTCGAATCGCCTCCACTGTCGGCATCTCGACACTCATGTTGAGCGGCACCTTCAACTGTTGAAAAGCCCGCAGCACCAGCGCCCGATACGGCGACACCACATTGTGCGCGACAAACGTCTCGCGGCCGAGGTCGTTGATCGACACCTCGGCGTTACCCGCCAGCCGATGCTTCGGCGACACGATGAACGACAAATGATCGGTGTAGATCACGGTGGTCACCAAGCGCTCGTCTTCAGGATCGTAAGTGAGAATCCCCAGTTCCAACTCGCCGTCGATGAGTTCCGTAGGAATCCGGCTCGACAAGCTGCGGCGGACCTGCACCTTGATCTTGGGGAATTTCTTGCGATATTTCTCGATGTGCTCCAGCAGATACAGAGTCGACGATTCGTTCGCGCCAATCGTCAGCCGGCCAGACGACTTGTCGCGCAGCTCGGCCAGCGCGTTTTCCAGATCGCTCTGGAGATTTTCGAACCGCCGCGCGTAGTCGAGCACGATCCGCCCGGCATCGGTCAGCAGCAAGTCCTTCGCCGATCGATCGATGAGTTTCTCGCCGAGCTCGCTCTCAAGCCTTTGAATCGAAAGCGATACAGCCGGCTGCGTGCGCAACAGTTTCTCGGCGGCGCGAGAAAAGCTCTTCTCGTTTGCGACCGTAAGGAACACCCGGAGCGGATGGAGCTCCATAAACGCTAATTATATGCTTCGCTGCCAGCATTAGCGAGAAGATTCGCTCCGGGGACTGACGAGGATCGACCCGCTCCCACGTCGGCAACCGCCCGCTAGTTGGATCCCTAGCGATCGGCGCCAAGAATCCTCGTCTGCATAAAGTGTTGTTATGCAAACAGTAGTAGTATTAATTTGTAAAATCCTACCGCCGGTGGCATTCTTGAGCCATGGCTGATCGTGTCTATATCTTCGATACAACGCTGCGTGACGGGGAACAATCTCCCGGCTGCAGTATGACGGTGCCGGAGAAGGTTCGCATGGCTGCGAAACTCATTGAGTTGGGGGTGGATATTCTCGAAGCCGGATTCCCTATTGCGTCGGAGGGGGATTCGGAAGCGGTGGACGCGATCAGCCGCGAATTTCCCTGGGCGCATGTGGCCGCGCTCGCCCGAGCCAACAAGCCCGACGTCGAAGCCGCTGCCAAGGCGTTGAAGCACGCGCGCCGTCCGCGCATCCACACGTTTATCGCCACCAGCGACATTCATCTCAAATACAAGCTGAAGAAATCGCGGCAACAGGTTTTGGAAGAAGCGTGCGCGGCCGTGACGCAGGCTCGCGAGTTTTGCGAAGACGTCGAGTTTTCCGCCGAAGACGCCACGCGCACGGATTGGGATTATCTCGAACAGATTTCGCGCGCCGTGGTTGCCGCCGGAGCGCGCACGGTGAATCTGCCGGATACGGTCGGCTATTCGGTGCCCGATGAGTACGCGGCGATGATCGGCAGGATGGTGAAGGCGCTGGGCGATACGGCCATCGTCAGCGTGCATTGCCATGACGATCTGGGAATGGCGACGGCGAATTCGCTGGCAGCGCTCCACGCGGGAGCAAGACAAATCGAGTGCTGCGTCAACGGAATCGGCGAACGGGCGGGCAACGCGGCGCTGGAAGAGCTCGTGATGGCGATGAATACTCGCCGCGACCGGCTGCCGTTTGAGACGCGCATCGTGACGGAGCAGCTTTTCCCGGCGAGCCAGTTGCTGACGTCGATGATCACGTTCGGGCCGCAGCCGAACAAGGCGATCGTCGGCGAGAACGCGTTCGCGCACGAAGCCGGCATTCATCAGGACGGTTATTTGAAAGAGCGGACGACCTACGAGATCATGGAGCCGCAATCCGTCGGCGTGCCCGAGACGCGGCTGGTGCTCGGCAAGCACAGCGGGCGTCACGCGCTGGCCAAGCGCTGCGACGATCTGGGAATTCCGCTGCGTCGTGAAGAGCTCGATCATGCTGTATCAGCGTTTCACTGCGCTCGCCGACAATAAAAAAGGCTTGCGAAACGAAGAGATCGCCGCGATGGCTCGCGAAGTCGCCGCGCAGATCACAAAAGACAGGCGCCGCCGCTGATTAGAAGGCTTGATCCTACGATGTGGGGCCGGCAGTCATGCCGGCGAGCCGCTCCCCGGAGCGGCTTATCTTCCCAAACGAAGCTGGCCTGAAAGCCAACTCGCCGCCAGAATGGCGGCCCCACATCGCCGATAATATTTCTTACATGAATCTTAAAATCCTGCTCTTGCCCGGCGATGGTGTCGGTGTCGAAGTCACCACTGCGGCCGTAAGCGTCCTGAAAGCAGTCGCGAAGAAATTCGGTCACACGCTGGAGTTTTCAGAAGGCCTGATCGGCGGCGTCGCGATCCACAAAACCGGGTCGCCGCTGCCCGACGACACCGTCGACAAAGGCGATGGCGGCCGACGCCGTTCTCCTCGGCGCGGTCGGCGCGCCCGAATTCGACAACAACCCGCCCAACATGCGGCCAGAGCGCGGGCTGCTGGGCATTCGCAAAGCGCTGGAAGTGTTCGCGAATCTGCGGCCTGTGAAGATGTGGCCGTCGCTGGTGGATTCCTCGCCGCTCAAAAACGAGATCGTCGACCGGCACCGACATGATCATCGTGCGCGAGCTCACCGGCGGCCTTTATTACGGTGAGCCGCGCGGAATTGAAGGTGACCGCGCGGTGAATACCATGGTCTATACGCGGCCCGAAATCGAGCGCGTTACGCGCAAAGCCTTTCGAACTCGCGCGCGGCCGGCGCAAGAAAGTCACCAGCGTCGACAAATCAGAACGTCATCGAAATTTCGCAGCTCTGGCGGCAAAGTCGTCATTGAAGTCGCGAAAGATTATCCCGATGTCGAACTCGATCATTTGCTGGTCGACAACTGCGCGATGCAACTGGTGCTGAATCCGCGCCGCTTCGACGTTCTGGTCACCGAAAACATGTTCGGCGATATCCTGAGTGATGAAGGCGGCGGTGCTGGCAGGATCCATCGGCATGCTGCCGTCGGCGTCGCTCGGCGAATCGAAGGGATTGTACGAGCCCGTGCATGGTTCCGCGCCCGATATCGCGGGTCAGAACAAAGCCAACCCGCTGGGAGCGATCGGCATCGGCGGCATCGATGCTCGATTACACGTTCGGATTGAAGAAGGAAGTCGGCAGCCGTCGATGCCGCGATCGGACACGTGCTCGAGTCGGGCCGCGTGACGGCGGATTTGAAGCCGAAGGGCAAGCCCGCGACCACCGAAGAAGTCGCGCAAGCAATTTGTGAAGCGCTTTAAAGCACCGCCCATAAGGGCGGGGATAAAGTCACGTACATAATATGAGCAGTGCCGCAAAACATCCTCGAACCATCATCGAAAAGATCTGGGACAACCACGTTGTCTCCCAGCTCGAAGCCGCACCCACGCTGCTCTACATCGACCTGCATCTGGTCCACGAAGTCACGTCTCCTCAAGCATTTGACGGATTGCGAACGCGCGGCTTGAAAGTCCGCCGTCCGGATCTCACGATCGCGACCACCGACCATTCGACGCCGACCACTCCCAAGGGCCTGCCGATCGTCGACCAAGATCGCCGCCACGCAGATCGAGCGCCTCGAAAAAAACTGCCGCGATTTCGGCATCGAATGCTACGGGCTTTCGAGCGAACGCCAGGGAATCGTTCACGTGATCGGCCCGGAGCTGGGACTTGACGCAGCCGGGCATGACCGTCGTCTGCGGCGATTCGCACACCGCGACGCACGGCGCGTTCGGCGCGCTGGCGTTCGGCATCGGAACCAGCGAAGTGGAGCACGTGCTCGCGTCGCAATGCCTGTTGCAAAGGCCGTCCAAGACCTTTCGCAGTTCGCGTCGACGGTTCGCTGAAAGCCGGCGTGACCGCGAAGGACATCATTCTCAACCTGATCGCGAAAATCGGCATCGGCGGCGGCACGGGCTGCGTGATCGAATATTGCGGCTCGGCGATTCGCGCGCTGTCGATGGAAGAGCGCATGACCGTCTGCAACATGTCGATCGAAGGCGGCGCGAAGGCGGGCTTGATCGCTCCGGACGACAAGACGTACGAATACGTCGCGGGCCGGCCGTTCGCGCCGAAGGGCGCCGATTGGGACGCCGCGGTCGCGCGCTGGCGAACGCTGCCGACGGACGAAGGCGCGACCTACGATCACGAAATCTCGATCGATGCCAACGCGCTCGAACCGATGATCACGTTCGGAACGAATCCGGGAATGGGCATCGGCATCTCGCAATCCGTGCCCGATCCCGCCAGTATCGCGGATCCCACGGAGCGCGAGACGCTCGTAAAGGCGCTGCGTTATATGGATTTGCCGGCCGGCAAATCGCTGGTGGGGCATCCGGTGAACGTGGTGTTCATCGGAAGCTGCACCAATTCGCGCATTTCGGATTTGCGAGCGGCGGCGGGGCTGCTCAAGGGCCGCAAAGTGAGCTCCGAACGTTCGCGTGATGGTGGTGCCGGGATCGCAACAGGTGAAAGAACAGGCGCACGCCGAAGGGCTCGACCAGGTTTTCCGCGACGCCGGCGCCGATTTCCGCGAAGCCGGTTGCTCCATGTGCATCGCGATGAACGGCGATCAATTGCAGCCGGGCGAGTACAGCGTGTCGACCAGCAATCGCAATTTCGAAGGCCGCCAAGGCAAGGGCGGTCGGACATTCCTGGCGAGCCCGCTGACCGCAGCCGCCGCGGCGCTGACGGGCGTGGTGACCGATGTTAGAACACTTCTTTAGCCGCAGATTCACGCCGATGCACGCAGATAAGCGCAACTTTCTTTCATCAGCGTGGATCTGCGTGCATCAGCGGCCAATATTGTTTTTGTTTGAAGGAACCTCATGAAACCCGATAGCGCCTACGTCGTAAACCAGAACGTCCGTGAAGCCGCACCCAAGCGATTCGAGAGCGCCTACGTCGTGCTGCCGATCGACAACATCGATACCGACCAGATCATTCCCGCCCGTTTTCTGAAGACGATTTCGAAAAGCGGCCTTGGCGATCAACTTTTCAATGACTGGCGCTACGACGCGTCCGGCGCACCCAATCCCGATTTCATCTTGAACAAGCCCGAAGCGGTGGCGGCGCAGGTGTTGGTCGCGGGCGATAACTTCGGCTGCGGCAGTTCGCGCGAGCACGCACCGTGGGCGTTGACGCAGTTCGGATTCAAGGCCGTGATCTCGACCTCTTTCGCCGACATCTTCAAGCAGAATTCGCTCAAGAACGGCTTGCTGCCGATCGTCGTTCCGCGAGACATGCATACCAGGCTCCTAGCCGCGCCAAACGCCGTCGTTACTGTCGACCTGGAAACGCAGACGCTGTCTCTAGCCGACGGTACCGCAGTCGAGTTCCCAATCGACGCCTTCTCCAAGCACTGCCTACTCAACGGTGTCGACGAACTGGGCTACATCCTCCAGCAGGCGCCCGCGATCGAGGCTTACGAAGCGCGCCACTCCAGTTAGTTGATTGTCGCGGAGCACAAAAGCACTTCCTTGTGGCGCGGGCGCTAGGCCTGCGCCACGACGGCGTGCTTGCTAGCGTTTTCTTCGCGTCCACCCTTACGCCGGAATCGCGAGCTCTCCCCGCTCCCGCCACCCATTCAACGCGAGCCCGTATCGCCCGCGTACTCCTGTCTTTTCGAAGATATGCTTAAGGTGGATTTTCACCGTTCCCGGCCGAATCCCCAGCTCCTGGGCGATTTCCTTGTTCTTCGACCCCTGCTCCACCAGTTCCAGCACCTGCTGTTCACGAGCCGTCAACTCGCTGCGCGGATACCGGGTCGCCCGCGCCGGATCGCGAAACACGCAGTCTTCCATCCAGCTTCTCCCGGCGGCCACCGTGCGAAGGCAAGCGAGCACGGCTGCGACGCCCGCCGTCTTGCGCAGAATTCCACGCGCGCCCGCCTGCAGGAATCGCAGCGCCTCGGCCTCGGTCACCGAAACGCCCCAGATGACGACGCCCAGACGATGCCCGGACTCGCTTGACGCCTGTTCCGGCGGGATCGAAGCTGCCAGCCAATCCAGAATCGCCTGGATCCCAAAGGCTTTATCGATCAGAAGTACGTCGGGCGGCGCATGCCGGGCCATATCCATCGCGCGATTCAAGGAATCCGTGGATTCGACAAATCTCAAGTCCACGCTTCCGGCAAGCAGGGCGCGCAAACCTTCCGCCGTCACCGGCTGGGTTTCACAGATCGAGATCGTCTTGGTCTTTTCCGAACTTCCATTCATTAGAGTCACGTTGTTCTCGCTTCCTTACTGAGATTGCTGCCGATGAAATTGCGGACTATCCCCCGGCAGAACCCTTATCGGCCGGGCGTATCCCCTTATTACTTTGGTTGGCGGAAGAGCGTGAGGCTCTCATGTTATGATCGCTTCTAGCCGAATTACTTCTTTGGAACGCATCCCAAACTGGCCCGCCGGTCCCCATGCAGCACCCTGAGACGCCCAAATCTGCGGCGAGACGAGTGGTCGTCATCGGCCCGAACTCACGCATGGGGGAAGAGCTGGATCCGCTCCTTCAGGCTCAGTTGAAGGGCTCGCCCATCAGCCAGATCCGCAGCTATCCCTCCCCGCGCGACCTCGCAGGGTCCATGGGGAGCGGTACGCCCCACTTGGTTTTCCTCGACGCGAACTCGGACCGCGAGCAGGCGCTGCAACTGCTGATCGAGATGACGCGCTTCGGTCCTTCGGTACAAGTCATCGCGCTGCTGGCCGGTAACGAACCCGATCTGATTCTCCGCTGCCTGCGATCCGGCGCGGCGGATTTCCTGCTTCAGCCGTTTACGGCGGATCAGCTTGAAGCCGCGCTCGCCAAGCTGGCCCGATTGCACCCCGCCGGCGAAGCAGCCGGTAATGAGCCCGCGAAAATTTGCGCGGTCATGCCCGTGAAGGGCGCCTGCGGAGCCACCACCATCGCCTGCAACCTCGCCTTTCAATGGAAGCGCATGGGGGCTAAGCGCATTCTGCTGGCGGATCTCGACCCGCTTGCCGGGACGATGTCGTTCCTGTTGAAGATCAAATCCAGCTACAGCTTTCTCGACGTGCTGACGCGATCCCACGAACTGGACGCCGACCTATGGCGAGCCATGGTGACGCCAGTGAACGGCGTCGACGTTCTGCTCGCGCCGGAGTTGATGGTCGAAGGTTCGCAGGAGTTGAACGATCCCACGGCGATCCTCGAATACGCGCGCCATGCCTATGACGTCGTGATTCTCGATACCGGCAGCGTTTACGGAAACTGGAATCTCAATATAGGCCGCCTGTCGAACGAGTTGCTCCTGGTGACGACGAATGAGCTGCCGGCGCTGCAAGCCGCGCAGCGCGCGCTGTCGTATTTGGATGCGAACCGCATCGGCCGCTGGAAGATGCGCCTGCTGGTGAACCGCTACCATCGCGACGTCGGCTTGAGCCGCGAAGTCATCGGCACGGCGCTTCACACTGAAGTCTTCGATATTCTGCCGAGCGACTACGAAGCCGTGCAGAAATCCATGATGGAAGGCAAGCCCACGCCTGCCAGCACCGCGTTTGGAAAGAGCATGATGCAGCTCGCCGATCGCCTGGGCGGCAAGACCGAGACCAGCAAGAAAACGTCGTCGCTAGGCGGATTGCTGGGATTGTTCAATAAGACTTCGAAGTAATTCATCAAATCCACCCGGCCGTTGATCAGGCGCGCTTCCTTACGAACGAGTCAGTGCGAAAACAGGGACATGTGTGAAAACAGGGACAGGCCACCCTGTCCCGCTAGTGACCCGATGCCACGATTGAACTAGATACCGGCGTGGACAGGGCGGCCTGTCCCTGTTTTCACACATGTCCCTGTTTTCGCACTGACTCGTTCGTAAGGAAGCGCGCCACGTCGACCATTGAACCCACCGCGCCGATCTAATATAATTCCACCTACCGGACGGGAGGTCCACGTATGCACCATCGTCGACAGTTCCTCAAGACCGCTTCGGCGGCCGCCTTCGTCATGCCGATGTTCGGCGCGCCCAGCAAATCGCCGGGATCGGCTCCCATCACCGACACCACCAATGGCAAAGTTCGCGGCTTCGATTCGAATGGAGTGAAAATCTTCCGCGGCATCCCCTACGGTGGCGATACCAGCGGCAGGAATCGTTTCATGCCTCCTACGCCCGCCGCCAAGTGGGCCGCAGTGCGCGATTGCGCCGAATACGGCCACATCTCGCCGCAACATCTGGTGACCAACGCCGGCGATTACGAAAAGGCCATCGAGTGGGACAAACAGCGCGGCGGACTCAGTGAGGATTGCCTCAATCTCAATATCTGGACGCGCGGCCTGAAGGACGGCCACAAGCGGCCTGTGCTGGTGTCGTATCACGGCGGTGGATATACCACTGGCTCCGGCAATCTTCCGGCGTACGAAGCCGAGCCATTGGTACACTTTGCCGATGTTGTAGTGGTGACCGTGAATCATCGTCTCGGGCCACTCGGCTACACATATCTTGGCGATATCGCGGGTCCGGACTTCGCGCTGTCGGGCGTCGCGGGAATGATGGATTGCGTGCAGTCGCTGCAATGGGTTCGCGACAACATTGCGAATTTCGGCGGCGATCCCGGCAACGTGTTCATCTTCGGGCAATCGGGCGGCGGCTCGAAAACATCGACGCTGTTGAGCATGCCGTCGGCGAAGGGCTTGTTCCATCGCGCCGCGGTGATGAGCGGCTCGGCCTTGCGGCTGACGCATAAAGACGCTGCAACGCAGGCTGCCACGGCGCTGCTCGGCAAGGTCGGCGTGGACAAATCGCGCATTGCCGATCTGCAAAACGTGCCGTTCGACAAGCTGATCACGGCGGGCGGAATTGCCGGGCCATCGGTGGACGGCAAGATTATTCCTCGCGATCCGTTCGATCCGACTGCTCCCGACGTTTCCGCCGACATCCCGATGATCATCGGCACCGAACTCGACGACGCCGGATTGCGCATGACGGATTGGGATCTGGACGAGGCGGGCTTGAAGAAATGGACGGCGGAGCAGCCGGGTATCGGCGCGGCGCACGTCGATCACGTTCTTGACGTTTATCACCACGCGTTTCCGAACGTCACCCGGCCGTATCTGATCAAGACGAAGATTGCGACCGATCGGGGAACTCGCCGCAACGCGACCACGCAGGCGGAACGCAAGGCCGCGCTCGGCAAGGCGCCCGCGTATTTGTATCGCTGGGATTGGCCGTCGCCCGCGTACGGCGGCAAGCTCGGCGCGGTCCATGGCACGGATGTCAGCTTGTGCTTCCACAACACGGCGCCGCCGATTCTCACCGATAACGCGGAATCGCACATCATGGCCGACAAGATGGCGTCGGTATGGGTGAATTTCGCGAAGACGGGGAATCCGAACAACAAGCAGGTTCCGCATTGGCCCGCGTACAATGCCGAGCAGCGGCCGACGATGCTCTTCAGTCTTGAAGGCTCACGTGGAGAACGATCCGTCGAAGGAAGTTCGGCTATTGTGGGATGAGCTGAGACCTGCGTAAAAGATTTGGCCGCGAATGAACGCGAATAAACGCGAATGAAAAAACAATGTGCCTTACTCTTAACGCTGCTGGCCTGCGGGCTCGCAGCCGATGCCGCTGTACCGACACCTGAGAGCCATTTCGGCCACAAGATCGGCGTCGACAACGAACTGCTGGATTGGGACAAGGTCGTCTCGTATTTCGAGGCGCTCAGCAAGTCCAGCGACCGCATCAAGTTCCTCGAGCTCGGCAAGACTGTCGAAGGCCGGCCGCAGATTGCGGCGGCGATCTCGTCGCCGGCGAACATCAAGAATCTCGAACACTATCGCGACATCCAGATGCGGCTTACCGATCCGCGCAAAACGTCGCAAGCGGAGGCAGCGAAACTTGCGCTCGAAGGCAAGATGATCGTGATGATCACGTGCTCGATTCATGCGACGGAGGTCGCGTCGACGCACACGGCGGTCGAGTTCGCCTATCGATTGCTCACCGAAGACAGCAATCCGAAGTTCAAGGCGATTCTCGACAACGTGATCATTCTGCTGGAGCCGTCGCAGAATCCCGATGGCGTCGACATCGTCACGCAAGCTGGTATCGCAAGACGCGCGGCACGGCGTACGACGGCACGTCGCCGCCGGAGCTGTATCACCACTACGTGGGTCACGACGACAATCGCGACTGGTACATTTTCACGCAGCCGGAAACGCGCAACACGGCGGCGCTCGAAAACAAGTGGCATCCCGAGATCGTTTACGACGTGCACCAGATGGGCGCGAACACGGCGCGCATTTTCGTTCCGCCGTGGATGGATCCGGTGGACCCGAACATCGACCCGATTCTGGCCAGCATTTGCAACATGATCGGCACGGGGATGGCGGCGGATCTGGCGGCGGCGGGCAAGACGGGGATCGCGATGAATGCGATGTACGATTTCTGGTCGCCGGCGCGCCAGTATCAGGCGTATCACGGCGGCGTGCGGATTTTGACCGAATCGGCCAGCGTGAAACTCGCCACGCCGATCAAGCTGACGCCGGCGGATATCACGGACAACGCGCTCGGCTACAATCCGCGCGAGCGGAGCTGGAATTATCTGGAGCCGTGGATGGAAGGCACGTGGCGCCTGCGCGACATCATCGATTACCAGTCGATCGCGTTTGAATCGCTGCTGTATCAGGCGGCGGTGCGGCGCTCGGATATGCTGCAGTATTTCTACGAGATCAACAGGCACAACGTGGAGCGCACGACGCCGAATGCGTTCGTGATTCCGGCGGCGCAGGCGATCCGGGCGCGGCGAAGAAGATGCTGGAGACGCTGGCGTTCGGCGAGGCGGAAATCGAGCGCGCGTCGGAGCCGTTCACGGCGGACGGCAAGCAATATCGCGGCCGGGAGCTACGTGATCCGCATGCAGCAGCCGTTTTCGGGTTGGGCGAAGACGCTGCTGGAGCGGCAGGATTATCCGGATTTGCGGTTGTATCCGGGCGGTCCGCCGAAGCGGCCTTACGATGTGACGGCGCAGACGCTGCCGATGCAGTTCGGAGTCGACGTCGTGACGGTGAAGGATTCGTTTCGCGCGAACACGAAGCCGGCGTCGACGTATTCGTTCGACGTTGAATCATGCCGCATGCGCGCGGGACGCGCTGGCGGCGACGGATGTCTCGTCGTGGAAGGAAGTCGCGAAGGTCTGGAAGTCGGGGAAGCCGGTCTATCGCGATACAGCGACCGGGGATTTTATAACGGTCGCGCACGTCGGACGGGGTAGCGGGCGGCGACGCAAGATGCTGAAAGCCCCGCGAATCGGGCTGTATATGAGCTATCAGGCGAGCATGGATGAGGGCTGGACTCGCTGGCTGTTCGACGATTTCGGGTTCAGCTTCACCAGCTTGCACGATGCCGATGTACAGGCGGGCAATCTGCGGCAGAAGTTCGATGCGATCGTGATTCCGGATCAGGCGGCGCAGCAGATCGCGCAAGGCTATCGCGCGGGATCGATGCCTCCGGAGTATTGCGGCGGGTTGGGCGCGAAGGGCGCGGCGGCGCTGAAGGAATTCGCGAGCGCGGGCGGCACGGTGATTTTTTTCAATCACGCGTCGGATTACGCGACGGAGATGCTCGGGCGTGAAGGCGAAGAATCATGTTGCAGGGCGTCGCGACGAAGGATTTTTATTCGCCGGGATCGCTGTTGAATGTGACGCTGGATACGAAGAGTCCGCTGGCGTTACGGGATGCCGGAGAAGATCACGATCTGGAGCGAGCAGAGCCCGGCGTGGGATGTGCCGGAAGTCAGGCGCAGATCGTCGCGCAAGTATCCGGCTGCCGGGGTGCTGGCGTCGGGATGGCTGCTGGGCGAGAAATATCTGGTGAACAAGGCGGCGCTGCTGGATGTGCCTGTGGGGCAGGGGCACATGATCCTGTTCGGGATGCGGCCGCAGTATCGCGGGCAGAGTTATCAGAATTTCAAGCTGCTGTTCAATGCGCTGGTGGCTTATCAGAATTAGTTAAGGACCGAACCCCCGCCCTGACGGGCGGTGCTTGAGTGACGCCGCGTTGCTATACTGGTGTCGACGGAGAGGTGGCAGAGTGGTCGATTGCGGCGGTCTCGAAAACCGTTGAACCTTCACGGGTTCCGGGAGTTCGAATCTCCCCCTCTCCGCCACACGCTTTTCGCGTCGTCCTCAGAATCCACCAGGCTTGCTATGATTCCAGGCGATGCCTATCTACGAATACCAGTGCCGAGGCTGCTCCGCGCAATTCGAGTTGCTCGTGCTCCGCTCCACGGTCTTGGCGTGTCCGACCTGCCAGAGCCGCGATCTTGAGCACTTGCTGTCCGGTTTCGCCGTCAGTTCGAGCGGAACTCGTGCGGCGAACGCGCAGTCCGCGCGGCGGGCGAATCTGAACAACGCAAACTATCGGGACCAAAAGGTCGCGGAAACCGAATACATCAAGAAACACCCCGAGTGATCGCCGGACATCAATTTGGACCTCGCTGGTAATCGGCGAGCATCCGGCGCGTCATCTCTTCTACTGGTGCACGATCGTCCGTGAACACCAGCGTACCCTGCGGCGGCGTAATTTCCGCAAGCGAGAGCAGGGCCGCGTGCACTACATCTTGCAAGCGCGGTGCAAGCTCTTTTGCAACAAGTTTCGCGCGGATTGAGTCGACGGTCTGCGGGGCAACGAAACCGAGCAACATGTAGTTGGCGCTCGATCCTTTGAAGGCCATCACCGAGGGGAACACCCGCCGGAGTGTCGCGGCTGCGGATGCGAGGAGTTCCTGCCGCGGGCCGGCGTCGAAGATGTTCATCATCAGGACTCCATCGCCGGTTACGTGCGCGCGCACCAGCCGAAAGAACTCTTCGGTCATCAGGTAGAACGGAATGTAGGGTCCACCCTGATAGAGGTCGACTTGCACCAGGTCGAAAGTATCGTGGCTCTTGAGCAACCACGGGCGGGCATCGGCCGTGTGTATGCGAAGCCTGGGGTCTGCGGGGTCGACGCCGAACCAGCGCTCGGCCGCGTCGATCACCTTGGGGTCCAGTTCCACCGCGTCGACCACAAGATCGGGAGCCACTACGCGCATCGCCTGGATGGAGCTGCCGGCACCCATCCCCAGCACCAGAGCCCGATCCGCGCGCGTGAACAGCGGACCCAATGCGAAGCCGTCGTAATAGTAGCCGGTCCAGGGACTGCCCGCCTGGCGAACGGTGTGCACCGACGTCCGGTGGTTCAGCAACAGCGCGGTTCTGGTGCCCTCCCTCACCACGCGAATCAGATTGTACGGCGATTCCACGGTCCAGATCGTGTTGTCAGACCATCCCAGACCCGGCGCCGCCAGGATCGCCAAGGCGAGGGGAAGAATCAGGATCGGGTGACGTACTCGATGGAACAGGCCCAGCGCAGCCGCCAGGAAAGTTACGGCGCACCAGACTTGAAGCGTCCGATGTGTGCCGACTCGGGGAAGCAGGCCGAAGGTGGTTGCGACAATGCCCGCAATGCCGCCGGCGGTAGAGATCGCGTAAACACTGCCGGCTGCCGAGCCGATGCGGCTTGTGCCGGCGCATAGTCGGACGATGATCGGCGCGGTTGCCGCGAGTGCCATCATCGGCGGCGCGAAGATCAGCAAGGTGGCGGCTCCCGCCCCGGCGAATTCGCCCTGCGCGGCCAGTATCGGAAGGAGCCACCGCGCGCCGTACAGAACAATCAATTGATAAACGGCGCCAGCCAGGATCGTTCGATAGAGCACAACGCCAGCCGATGGCCTGTCCGCCAGATGTCCCCCGAGTGCATATCCCGCAGTGAGCGCAGCCATCACCACCGAAATCATGCTGCCCCACACATAGACGGAGTAGCCGAAGTAGGGAGCGTAGAGCCGGAACGCCGTGAGTTCCAGCCCCATCATGACTGCGCCTGCAAGCAGCGACGTCGTGAGCCACAACACCAAATGAGTGTCGCCTGGACGGCTGCTATCCGCGATCTCGGATGACGAAATCCGCGTGGTGGATTCCACGTCGCCGCACTATAGATTGCCGGGTATAATTCCGAATCCGCGGGAGACGCTCACATGTCCTGTGGCCTGATCCAGAACGTTCAGCGAGCCCGTGAACTGGTTACCGACCAACAGCGGCAGTGCCGCAACTCCCGGCGCGGACGATACGTTGCACACCACGATGATGGTCCGCGTGGCGCCGGGCACCGTATTCGCCGGAGGGGCCTGAACGGCGGGAAGCAACGACACAACGCCCTGGCCAGGCATCAGATTTGCTTCGAAGGGCGATCCGATGGGGGCACCGCTGACTCCATCGGCCCAATTGATGCTGACATGGATCTCCTGGGCTCCGAAAGTATTGTTCACAACTACGTGTGCGGTTTGATCCACCGTGATCTCGACGGGATCGAATGCGAATTGCCGTTCGATCAAGGTGAAGGCCGAGCTTCGATCCACCATTAGCGCACCGAATGCGAGTATGCCGAGCGCCACCGCGGCCGCCGCTACAAACGATTGAGTTCTGAGAAGATTCTTCATTTCACCAATCCTCCAGTGTGTGATTCGCCTGAGCCTGTACTGCAGACGTCTGTTGGTCGATGAGATTCGGCGGCAAGCCGTTTCAGCGTCGGGAGCGCAAAATACACTTAATACTCGAGGCGGCCCTCACAACTTTTTTCGTTTCAGGGCGAAGCTAAGGCAACACTTTCGCCGGCCGCCAATTCCGTCTGTACCCCCGCCCTGACGGGACGGTGCTTGAACCGTGTTCGTAAGCCGCGCGGTCAAGCACCGCTCGTAAGAGCGGGGGTAAAGGAACCCCCAAGCTTCATTTTCTTTGAGAATTTCCGTGAAGTGTTCGAATCCGAAGAATCAAGTTCAGGCGGCTGTCGTCGAGAAAATCGGGCACAAGAGCCCTTACATCTTTTGTTACAATGGATTATGGGCTGATCGCGTCTAGATCGGCCTGTCTAAGGATTTCCGGTCAATGGCCACTAAAACCGCGTTTTCGCAAGGAGCCCAGGTCGACCACCCCAAGTTCGGGCTCGGGAGCGTCATGTCCTGCAACGAGGAATACATCGTGATCAAGTTTGACGATCACGGGGAGAAGAAATTCGTGTTGCAGATTGTTCTCCCCAACCTGAAGAAGAGTGACCGCACGCCACCGGTCGAAAAGCGGCGCAGCACCAAGAAAAAAGTCGCGGCCCCCGCCAAGTAAGTCTCAAAATCAAAACCGGGCCGCGTATTCCACGGCCCGGCTTGAATCTCCTCAAATTTACAGCGCGCACCTAAAGGTGCCGTGATGCCGGGTTAAGCGACGTTCCGCGCCTTGGACCTGGACAGGACGGCATTCATCTGATCTTTCAGGTGCAGCTTCTGCTTTTTCAACGACACTTCGTCGAGCTGTTCCTGATCGGTCAGATGCTGCTTGGCTTCCAGTTCCTCCAGTTGCTTGTGCAATTGGGCGTGCTGGGCAGCCAGACCACGAAATTCCTCGCTGGTGGCCATCAGATGCGCCTTCAATTCATCTTGCGTGTTCGTCTCCATCAAACACTCTCCTTTGTATTTGTTTGAATCGCGCACGTCTCTTCTTGGAGTGGGGTACGCGTTGAGATCCACGCCGAGTTCGCCTAAGAAATCAAGTGTTGCTGGGATTAGTCGGGCTCGGTGGGTCGTAGGCATGCGAATTCGGCATCCGGTCACCGACGGCCAGATGCGCACCATGACAATATCATGAATGAAACCTCATGACAATGGCCGCTTCGTCCGGGTCATGATAGTAATCCTTGCGATGGCCGGTTGGGATGAATCCGATGCTCTGTAAAGGCGGATTGCGGCGGCGTTCGACTCGCGAACTTCCAGAAACCAGGTGGTTCCGTGGACGGCTGCCGAGACGGCGGCGTCGACCAAGGCTCGGCCGATTCCCTGCCGCCGAACTGCGGGATCGACGGCGATGTTCAGGATCTCGCATTCTTGCGCTGCTACTTTGTGGGAGACCAGGAATCCGGCGATGAGGCCGTCGACGTGTGCTACGCGGCAGTCGTAGTCGAGATAGCTGGCGGGAGGCCATACCGGGGCTTCGGGCGCCGCGGCCTGGATTCTCGCGATGTCGGGGAGATCGTCGGTAGTGGCGGTGCGGAAGGTGATTTCGTTCATGTGCTAGTGCGCGCACCCTGACGGATGCGCCTCAAAGAAGTCAGGTGAAAACAGGGGACAGGCCGCCCTGTCCACGCCGATATCTCGTTCATTCGTAGCCTCGGGTCACTAGGGGACAGGGTAGCCTGTCCCTTGTTTTCGCACAGACCCGTCAGGGCGCGCGCACTAGCGTGACCGGTGCTTTGCGCGATGCCAGCCGCAAAATTGCGACTCCGATAAACGGCAGCCCGGCCATCCCAAAGCACACGTTGTTGAACCCAACATGATCCACGATTTTCCCGATCCCCAGCGAAAAGAACGCCTGCATCAATCCATAGGCGAACGTCAGCGCGGCGACGCCGAAGGCCGCGCGGCCCGGACCGAACATATCGATCGGCATCGCGTATAAATTCGTCGACGCGCAGATCGCCCAGAACGCGCTGATCGAAATCGCGATGTTCGCAATCAGCATAGTGGGCGCGAACGGAACGGCCGCCGTCGCCACACAAGCGCAGGCCGCGCAAATCCAGCACACGCGAATGCGCGCAGCCACGGGGTCTATGCCGCGGTGTATCCAATGAAACGCCATCCCCGCCCCGGCGAATCCACCGACGATGGCGAAGATCGGCGGGATCCAGGCGAAGCGGCGATTCGCGTCGTCCTGCGTAAGCTGCCATCGCGTCACGAAATACACCGTGGTCCAGTTCGTCCACAAGGTGTACAGCCCCATGATGAACACAGTGGCGAACACCAAGCCCCACAGCCGGCGATCGCGAAGCAGCTCGCCGATGCTGAGGTGAACCGCCGCGCTCGGCAGCTTCGTCGCCGGAATCTTTTTGGAGGTCAGAAGCCATACCGGCAACCACAGAAGGCCGAGCACGCCACAAACCACGAACGCCATCCGCCAACCATAGCGAGGCGCAATCGCGGCGATCACCAACGGCGCGGCCGCGAGCCCCAGGCTGATGCCCAGTTGATTGAGCGCGCTGCCGATCGCCAATTCGCGCGGCGCCAGATACATCGCGTTCGCCTTGCCATAACCGGGGACGCCCGCGGCTTCGGCGATTCCCAACAACGCGCGTGACGCGACCAGTCCCGCGAAGGTATGCGTCAGTCCGGTAGCGGCGCTGGCGATCGACCATACCAGCACCGCGAGGCAGACCGCTGTGTTCAACCCAACGCGATCGATAAACATTCCGGCCAACGGCGCTACCAGCGCGTACACGATCGAGAAGACGAAAAGTATCTGGCTGTATTCGTAGTTGGAAAGATGAAATTCCGTCTTCAGCGTGGGCGCTACCGCAGGCAATAGACTGCGGTCCAGATAATTCAATAGAGAGGAGACCGCGAAGATGCTGACGGCCAGCCATCGAAATCGTTGAAGGCCGGTCATTGGGCGCGCGTATTCCTGCGTGCTTTGTCGACACGTGTTTTTTCCAGATTGCAGGGTGTCGACACGGATCGGCCGATCCATTCAATTCGAGAAGGTGTCGACATGAGTGTCGACACGGCACGCAGGAGTGCGTGCGCCACATCGGAGACCATCAAGGAAGCTCGACCATCGCTATATCGCCTACCGTGTTGAGCTTCGCATCGGCGTTGACGTTGTAAATCACTCGGATCTTTGATGGTACACGCTGCGCGCCGCAAACAAATTTCGCCTTCTGAATCGGCTGGGCGCTTTGCGGATCGATACTCGGCGGCGCGTTGCCGCTGCCCACACCGAGCTTGTTCAAATCACGAATCATCAGCCGGATCGTGCCGCCGCCATCCAGGTTGATCGTCAGCTTCAACGCGTTCCCCGCCAGGCAATCGACCCGCGCCAGCTTGCCCGCCGCCTTCTGGCCCGGCGCTTCATCCCACCAGGCCTGTGGCTTCTGCTTCGAGTCCAATGCTGCCGACCTTCTTGTTGATCGTCGGCTTCAGCGGCGTGAACTTCAGCCGCGGCTGCATCCTTAATTCGTTGCAGCTCGCGAGCCTGTTCTAGCGCGATCCGCTTCCGCTCCGATTCTTCCCAATCCGCGCGCTTCTCCGTGAGGTCGACGCGAACCTGGCGGATGCGAGAGCGCTCCGTGTCGGTGAGCGCGGCCTTCATCGCGGCTGTCCACGATTTTTCCGCGTCGCCATATTGATTCGCGCCGGTCTGCGCTTCGGCCAGCGTTTGCCAATACATCACGTTGCGCGGATCCAGCTTCGCCGCCAATTTCAGCTCGGCGATTCTTTGCGCCGGATTCGACTGAAGCTGCGCCAGCTTAAAGTGCGGCTCGCCCCAGCGCGGATTCGCCTTCATCGCGAGTTCGTAGGCCGCGGTCGTCCCTTTCGCGACAAGCCCGCGCGCGCTGTCGGGCGGAAAATTCTTCCCGCCCGCAGCCAGTTCCGCCAGCAAAGCATCGACGGCGGGCTTGTCCATCTGCTTCTCGATAAAATCGCGATTCGGATTCAGCGCCTCGCCTGGCATCAAAACCGATTCGAAGTGCGCGGCCCGCACATACGTGTCGACCACGGCGTCCAACTTCGCGGGCGTCATGTCGAACGCGTTTCGAGTCGCCATGCCGATATCGCCGCCGCCTTGCAGATTGTTGAGGTAGACGCGAAGCTTGCCGCTGTATTCCGGCAGCGTCGCGAGCATCTGGATTTTCGCCCATTCGCGCAATCGATCAGGCGAGAGTTCGCTCGTCGGCAAGGGATTGCCGATAGAAACTTTCGGCCCGGTCTCCTTGATGGTGGAAAAGAGATCGCACAGCGCAGTTTCGATCGCATCCGGCATCACGCCCGCGTTTTCGTCGATCAGCATCCGCGTGAGCGCGCGCAGAATGTCACGCGACAGCGGAACGTCGGCCGTCCAGGCGCCAAGCATCGCCGAGCCGCCTTCGATGAACGGCTCTTTAAGCGCGTGCGGACCGTATTCTTTCGCCGTCGCGAACAGCACCAGATCGACGGGCCACACCGTCTTGAGCTGATCGTCGGTAATTTTGCCGACCGCCAGCGTGTCCTTGCCCAGCATCAACCCCAGCACGTGGCGGAGCTGTTCCATTTCATTGAGACGATCGCGCGCGGCCTTATCGCCGGCGTCGCTCACGATGCGGAATGGGCCGATTTTGTACTCGATCCAACGATCCGCGGCAGAGGCAAATCGGGCGAGCAAGAGCGCGGCTACGGCGAGGCGGTACATCCAATTCATATAATGACAGTTCACGTGAAATATGGTGTACGACTGGTTTGAGGTTGGCAAACAATTCGAACACAGGCCCGGCCGAACGATTACTGAGCATGACGATACGCTGTTCAGCTTGATGAGTATGAACCAGCATCCTGTGCATCTTGACGCGCACTACGCGGCCGCCACTCAGCATGGGCAAAGGCTCGTGGTTGGACCATTGGTCATCGCGCTAGTGATCGGGATGTCGGAGTCGATGTTCGAGGGACCAACCAGGACTCTCGAATATCGCGATATCAAACATGTGAATCCCGTGTTTCACGGCGACACGATCTACGCGCGCTCGCGAATCGTGGCAAAAACGGAAGCTACTCTCACGATGGAGGGCACGATCACAATCGTGTCGGAAGGGCTGAATCAGAAGGGCGAAGTCGTGGTGTCGCTCGAGCGGCGTTTGGTGATGATCAATGAGGCGCGGCGGTGAAGGAGCGCGCATACGGCCGGTTCTATGAGGAGTTCGCTCCCGGCGACGTTTACAAGCACTGGCCGGGACGCACCATCACCGAACACGACAACACCTGGTTTGCGCTGATGTCGATGAACCAGAATCCGCGCTTCATCGACCAACATGTGGCGCCGGATCGGCCTGTGGTGGATACGTTGGTGTTCAGTCTCGCGGTCGGCATGAGCGTGGCGGATACCAGCGGAAAGACGGTCGCGAATCTCGGCTTCGAGTTCGTGCGCTTCGAAACGCAGCTTCATGTGGGCGATTCGTTATATGCGGAATCCGAGGTACTGGAGAAACGCGAATCGGAGAGCAAGCCGGATCGGGGGATCGTCTACATCGAGACTCGGGCGTTTAATCAGCGTGGGGAGCGAGTGCTGGTATTGCGACGTCGATTCCTGGCTCCAAAACAAAAGCTCTAGCCGCAGATTCACGCCGATGCACGCCGATAAGACAAGTGCGTTTCTTATCGGCGTGCATCTGCGTGCATCGGCGGCCACCTCTTTTTTGGGCGTAGAATTGAGGACATGGCCAAGTCCATTCTGATCGCCACTATTCTTGCGGCGGCAGCTTTCGCCCAAACGAAAGCCCCTGCCGACCTCTGTGTTCCCCCGCCCAGCGGCACTGCGCCCGCTCTGCCCGCGCATCTGATGACCGGCCAGGGCACCGAGTACGTCCACATGGCGATCACCACCTCGAATCCGGAGGCGCAGAAGTTCTTCGATCAGGGACTCGCGCAACTGCATTCCTTCTGGGCGACCGAAGCCGAACGCAGCTTCCTGCAAGCCGCGCAGCTCGATCCCGACGCGCCGATGCCGTGGTGGGGCATCGCGATGATTGCGGGTGGCGACTATCGCCCGCGCCATCAGATCGACCAACTCGCCGAAGCCAACGGCCGCGATTCGCGAGCCGACGCCGGCGGCGCGCGCCAAAGCCGCCGCCGAGCGCGCCGTCGAATTGGCCAAGGTTCCGGGCAAGGCAACCGATCTCGAAAAAATGTACATCGCGTCGATTGCCGGCCGCCGCCTTCAGAACGCGAAGGATCCGAATGAAGCCTACATCGATGGACTGCGCGCGATCATCGCCAAGAATCCGAAAGAAGTAGAAGCCCGGCTGTTTCTCTCGCTGCACGTGATGCGCGGATTCGAGCTGCCCGATCACACGCCGCGCGCAGGATCGATGGAAGCAGTCGCGATTCTGAAGCGATTTGCTGAAGGACGCGCCCAATCATCCCGGCGTTCATCATTATGTGATTCATGCGTGGGAAGGGTCCAGCGTTCGCCAAGGAAGCGTGGCCGAGTTGCGAGCGCTACGCGCAGTTGGTGACGAACATTCCGCATGCGCTGCACATGCCCGGCCACATTTATTCGCAGACCGGCAAATTCGCGGAAGCCGAAAAATCGTTTGGCGACGCGGCGGTGAATGAGCTCGGCTACATCAAGGCCGATTCGCTCTACGGCACCGGCCATCACGGCCACAACGTGCACTATCTTTCGACCTCGTACGCGTTCGATGGCACAGTACGATAAGGCGATATCAGTACGCTCGCTCGCTGCTTGAATTCAAGGAAAATCCGCGCGAGCTGGCTCAGGTGGACGGCTTTTCTTCCGCGCATCGGCAAGGCTGGTTCGCGTTGATGCGGGCGATGGTTTTGTCGCACGACTGGGATCAGATTCTGGATGGTAAGTCGCTGCCGGTTTACGATCGTCCGCGCGAGCAAGCTTGGCGGCATTGGGCGATGGCGCTCGCCGAAGACGGCAAGGGCAACGCCGCTGGCGCGCGCGAGCAAGCGCGAATCAGATGGACGCCGCTCTGAAGGAATACGAAACACAAGTGAAGCGCAAGCCGCCGGTGGAGCTCACGGTCGGGCGTCAGGAATTGGAAGGCCACATTCTGGCGGCGGAAGGCAAGTACAAGCAGGCGATGAACGAGCTCGCGTCGGCTTCGCTGGCGCAGCGCAAGATCCGCTACACGCGAGCCGCCGCAATATCCGCGGCCGGTGGACGAAGCGATCGGCGAAATCGCATTGCACAATGGTCACGCTGCCGATGCGGCGACTGCGTTCCGGCTCGCGTTGTCGCAATTGCCCGCGAGTTCGCGATCGGTGAAGGGACTCGCGGAAGCGGAGAAGCTCGGGAACAGCAAGACCAGCGGTGCCGCAGGCCAGCGATAGCTCCGGCGCGACTCGGTTTCGATTCTGGGTGGCGGACCCGCGGGTGCGTCGGCCGCGATCGCCGCGCGTTTGAACGGCCGCGCCGTCCGCATCATCGAGAAATCCAAATTTCCCAGGCACAAAGTCTGCGGCGAATTCCTGTCGCCGGAAATCGCGGCGGAATTGGAACGGCTCGGCGCGTGGAATTCTTTCGTCGGCGTTGCAGCCGTCGCGAATCCGGCGAATGCAACTGCATTTCGCGCAAGCGATCCAAGACCTGCGCGCTTCCTGAACCCGCGTGGGGGCTCAGCCGTTATGCGTTCGACGCGATGTTGCTCGATCGAGCTGTGGAACTCGGATCGGAACTGGTGCGCGAAGCGGATGATACGCCGCGCATTATCGCGACGGGCCGCGCCGACGGCTCTGCGATGCATCGCGGGAATCGCCTGTTCGGCTTCAAGACGCACTTCACGGGTCCGGTTGACGACGCAGTGGAGCTCTTCTTCTTCGACGGATGTTATGTCGGCGTGAATGTCGTCGAGGGCGGGCGCACGAATGTATGCGGCCTGGGCCCGGAAGATCGTTTGAACAAGATTGCGTTCGATTACGATGCGTGGGTGCGGAAATCGCCGAAGCTGGCGGCTCGGCTGGCGCCGCTGACGCGCGAGATGAACTGGCTTTCGACAGGGCCGCTTCGATATCGGCAGAACTTCGATCCCCTCAATCGTTCGTATCTGGCGGGCGACGCGCTCTCGTTTGTCGATCCGTTTACAGGCTCAGGATTGTTGGCCGCCGTGAAGACGGGGGCGCTTGCGGGTACCGCGGCGGCTCATGACGATTCTGTCGAATCCTACCTGCGGCAGTGCCGAGCGAGTTTGCGAAAGCCTTTCGAAGTCGCCGGCATTTTTCGCAAAGCCGTGGAGAGCGGATGGGCGGAAATACTGGCGGGTCTGATTCCAGGCAAAATGCTGTTCGCGTTAACGCGCCCGCATTAGTGCGATTTGAAATCAAGAACGCGGATCGTGGGGCAAAAAAAACCGGTGAGTACTCGGAGGAAGATACTCACCGGCCGGCTCACCACTACCGCGAGGTCGTGAGCGCGCCGAACTTTTGGGGCGACCCGCCAGGCAGTGGCGGACCTTCCCTAGAGAAAGAGACGCGGTGAAACCAATGAAGGTTCCACAACTGGACAACCCTATCGTAACACTTCTACTCAAACGAAGCTAGCGATTTGTGTAACGTTTGTTAAGAGGCGTCCCGGGTTTTCCTTACAGCGAATTCGGAGGGTAACTATGAATCAACAGATGAGCTATGGACGCCTAAGCCGATAAATAAAAAGCTAAAATGATCATTTTAGGCGACCGTTCAACACGGCTGCCAAACGGTACCCGGCCAAGGCGATTTGCGCCTGTGCCACTTGGTGGGCGTTCGCCACGTAGTCGGCCGTGAGAGAAATCGGGTGGTCGCGCGAACCGGTTTCCAGCCCAAATGTATAGACTTGCGTGCGTGAGACCTCGTATCCTTGCCGGATCCACTTCTTTGGGTTCGTTTCGTATTTCGGCCCGGAGCTTGGCAGGGGAGGATGGGCGGCGGTTGCCTCGGCCTCGTATTTGGAAATGTAGGCGTCAGTGGTATTTCGATCCGGTGCGTCGGCAGCGTCGTCCCACAATCCGTGCAAATTACGGCCTGGATTGACGAAAACCCGGTTTCCCCCCGCGTCCCCGTCCGGCATTGATTTCAGAATCCGGCTGACACAATGCAGCGGCTGGCCGAGGTCGCCAGTAATATGTTCGATCCATGGCAGGTCGTATACGGCGCGATCCTGCGGTCCGTTACCGACGTCATTGATCAATCGGGGCAGCTCGCTCAGGGCGTTGGGCGGCGCCTGCTTTTTCGCTTTGGCGCCGTCCGGCGTGTAGGGAGTGTCGTAATAATGCCAATTCGTGTGCCGCTTCATGTCGGGATAGCCGGGAAGCGTGGGAGTCGGCTGCGAATCCTTGCGGGTGTCGTCGTAAAATCGCCGATCGCCTTTGATGTTGTCGGCCCAGACCGCCGCTGCGATAAACGCCGCGCGTGCGCGAGCCGCAGGATCCTCCGGGGCACCGTTAATCCAGGTGGAATAGTCAGGATGCGCCTTGATCAGCGCGTCGACACGAGCCCGTGTGTTCGGATTCAGGCGATCGTAAGCGATGGCGGCGACGAGTCGGTGGCCGGTCGCATCCCAGGCGAATACTGGTGACGCGACGGCCGCAATCGAGATCCAGACGAGGAACAAGCGCAGTTTGAACATGCTGGAAGCATGAGGATAACATGCGGTTATTTCGATCGCATTTCCCTGGGCATGAGCGCCACTCGATCGATGCCCACGCCGCGAGCGATATCCATCACGTGTGCGACATCCTCGAAATCGACCCGAGGCGCGGCAGCGACGAACAGCACGCCATCGGGACGCCGAGCGAAAACCTGAGTCAGGCGATCGCCAAGATCCGCCAGGGAAACGGCTTGAGTGTTGATGGTGATGGCCCGGTTTTCGTCGACGGAGACCACAATGTCGCGGGGCGGCGCGCTCGAAGCCTCCTTCGCGGGAGTTGGAATGCGCGCATCCAGGCCCGCGGACTTAGGCGGCGCAATGATCATGAAAATCAGCAGCAACACGAGGAGCACATCGATCATCGGCGTCACGTTGATCTCGGCACGGCTTCGTGTACTGGTGGTCATGCCGGTTTGGACACCGCTGTCGTTGAAAAGTTCCTCCGGCGAAAAGTTCCTCGGGCGAAAAGTTCCTCCGGTTGACATTCTACCGGAGTCGATCTATTCTCAGGAAGAATGTCTACCGGAAGAAAGCCAGCGCCTCGATCTTTTGCAGGGAACGCTCGATATGCTGATCCTGCGAACGCTGCTGTTCGGACCGGCGCACGGCCATGCGATCGCGCACGCGATTGAGCGCGGGTCCAGCGAAGTACTGCAAGTGGAGCATGGTTCGTTGTATCCCGCGCTGCATCGACTGGAAAAGCAAGGGCTGCTTTCGGCGAAAGAAGGGGTTTCTGAAAATCGACGGCGCGCGAAGTATTACAGCCTGACCGCGAAAGGCCGCAAGCGCCTGACTGCGGAATCCTCCAAATGGGACCGCCTCACGCGTGCCATCGCGAACATCATGCGCCCAGCGCCGGAGGAAGGGCAATTGTGAAGCTCCGCCGCCGCGAAGACAGCCTGCGTTCCGAGATTCAGGATCACCTGGATCGCGAAATTGCGGACAACGTCGCGGACGGCATGAGCGCGGAGGACGCCCGCCTCGCTGCGCTGCGCAAGTTCGGCCCGGTTCTGCGCGCTTCCGAAGACACCAGAGCCGTGTGGGTTTGGTCGTGGCTGGAACAGCTGTGGCACGATATCCACCACGGGGCTCGCCTGTTTGCGAAGAACCCAGGCTTTACGATTGTCGCCGTGATTTCGCTGGCATTCGGCATCGGCGCAAATTGCGCGATGTTCAGCGTCGCGGACGCGCTGCTGCTGCGGCCGCTGACGGTGGCGCACCCGGAAGAAGTGGTCGCCGTGGGGTCGGAATTCCAGTTCGGAAACATCTCGAATTCGCTCTACGCTTCTTATCCTGATTACGTCGACCTACGCAATCGCAGTCAGAGCTTTGAGGGATTGGTAGCGTCCGGATCGATCCGCGTCAGCATCGCTTTCGATAAACAAGGGGCCGCGCAAGTGAAGGCCGGCTCGATCGTCAGCGCGAATTTCTTCAGCGTTCTGGGGATTGAGCCGGAACTGGGACGCGGGTTCCGTCCGGAAGACGAGATCCCGGAGAGCGCGGCGGCATTGGTCGTTTTGAGCTACGACACTTGGGCGCAGAGCTTTGCTTCTAAGCCGGATGTTCTTGGACGGAAGATACTGCTCGGCGGGATTGAGTTCACCATCATCGGGGTCTCGCCTGAACGCTTCACATCGCTTGAGAGATTCCGCAAGCCTGCGTTTTTCGTGACCACCGCGATGTGGCCGAAGTTGGCACGCCCCGCGGACTCGAATCCTCTCGAAGCGCGCGATCGTCGCTACTTGATGTTGGAGGGCCGTCTTAAACCCGGCGTTTCGATCGCCGCGGCCCGCGCCGAACTCGCGGCGATCGGCCGCAACCTTGAGCAGGCGTATCCGGACACAAACCGTGGTCACGCGGTCGCCGTTCGAACCCAGCTTGAGGAGAATACGCGGCGGGATGCCATTGATGCGGAATTGATCGGCCTGTTGACGGCGCTCTCGGCCGCTGTTTTATTCGTAGCCTGCGCGAATGTCGCGGGATTGCTGACCAGCCGTGCTCCGGTGCGCGCGCGGGAAATTGCGCTACGCCTCGCGATTGGAGCGGGGCGGGCCCGCCTCATCCGCCAATTGTTGACAGAGAGCCTAATGATCGCGGCCGCGGGCGAGTTGCTCGCCATTCCTGTCGCCTATTTCGCCATTCTTGTATTCCGCCAGATTCAATTCCCATTCGATGGCGTCGCGGTGCCGCCGATGTACATCGATCAACGCGCGATGCTATTCAGTCTTGCCGTGGGGCTGTTCAGCTCGCTGTTATTCGGGTTGGCACCGGCAATCCAGACGACGCGCGCGGACCTTGCAAGCGCTCTCAAGTCGGCCGATGTCGCCAAGCCCGGCCGCCGACGATTATGGGGCAGAAATTTGCTGGTGACTTCGCAAGTCGCGATTTCGTTGGTGTTGTTGACTATGGCCACGTTCGCCAATCGCGCGTTTCGCAAGGAGCTAACCCATGGAATGGGGTTCCGTTCGGATCACATGGTGATGATGAGTTTCGATCCAAGCCTGCAAAGCTCAGCCCCTGGGTACGTACAGCTCGCGCGGGCACAGCGATTCTACGAAGAGCTTATCCACCGTGTGCGCGTGCTGCCAGGCGTGACGTCCGCCGCGCTTGCGTCGTCGATTCCGCTTGGCGCTCGCGAGCTCACACCCAGGATTCAGCCCGAAGGTTTCCGATTTCCGCCTGGGCAGGACGGCGTGTCGATTCTAACCAGCCGCGTCAGCACGGATTATTTCGACGTCATGGACGTGCCGATCCTGCGGGGCCGCGCCTTCCGCGTTACGGATTCGGAACACGCGCAGCAAGTCGCCGTGATCAACGAGAACGTCGCGCAACATTACTGGCCCGGGCAGGACCCACTCGGCAAGCGTCTCCGCTTTGGCGGCGCGAGCGGATCGTGGATCGAAGTCGTTGGGGTGGCGAAAGCTGGCCGCTATCTTTACATCGCCGAGTCGCCTACTGAATTCGTGTATCTAGCGGCGCTCCAGGGACCTCGTATTTCGATGACGTTGCTCACGCAAACCTCGGGCGATTCGGCGTCGATGGTTGCGCCTCTCCGCGAAGTAGTGCGATCCATCGATGCTACGCAACCGATGTTCGACGTCCGCACCATGGAGGATTTCTATTGGGCCCGCGCCACCAGCCTCGCGACCATCATCTCGAACACGATCGCGGTAATGGGTTTGATGGGATTGGGGCTGGCGATGGTCGGGTTGTACGGCTTGGTGTCTTATGCGGTGGCTCGGCGTACGCGCGAAATCGGAATTCGTATGGCGATCGGCGCGGCGCGGGGCGCGGTGATGCGCATGGTGCTGCGGCAAGGACTGACGCGAGTAGTTTACGGTCTCGTGGCAGGATTCGTACTGAGCGTGATTACAGGGCGCGTACTGCCGTCAGTTTTTCCAACTGCGCATCGCGTCGAACTATCAACCTACCTGATCGTCCCGCCGATGTTGCTGGCTGTTACGGCAATTGCCGTGCTGATTCCCGCACGGCAGAGCGGCGCGAGTGGATCCCGTCAAAGCTCTCAGGTACGAATAGCGTTGAACAAGGCATCAGGCCACGAATGCACACAAATGAACACGAATCAAAACGTCACTCTTCATTCGTGCATATTCGTGTTCATTCGTGGCCAATCCTTTGCGCCGTCACTGCACCAGCATGACCGGCGCGCTCCAGAAGGCGGCCTTCTGACCCGTTGGATCCAGAACCGTCACCTGGCAGTTGTATTCGCCCGGCGGCAACTTCGCAGAGCGACACGCTAGAACCGTAGCGGAACGGCTTTCGACTTGTCGTTCATGCCCTCCGTCACGGCGAGCGGCGGAGTCTCGAACGCCTTCACCTGGCCCTTGTAGAACGTAACGAAAGCGACCAGCGGCTGTTGCGCCGTCGCGCCGCGCTCGTAAGCCTGCAGGTAAATATACATGTCGCGCGACGTGCTGAAGACGCGCGTCACGCTGGGGATCAGTTTCTGTCCGTCGATCACCAGAGGATTGGTCAGCCTCGCTCTTATCCTTCTCTTTCGAGGCGTTGTAGATAGCGTCCCGCATGTCAATCCGCTGGCTGCTCAACACCACGGAGCTGATCGGCACGCGCTGCTCCTCTTTGTTGAGATTCGGGATCACGAATTTCTTTTCGTAGGTCCCGATTCGTCCGGTTTCATCGTCGCGCGCCAGAAGCTTGATCTTGTACGGTCCGGGCAGCAGCGTGAATCCGGTGGCGTATTGAATCGGCCGCTTCATCAATTCGGCGGCGGTGGTGTCGCTCAATTTGGTGTCGATTTTGTCGTGCACGTTCTGAATCGTGGTGCCGTATTCGTCCTTCACTTCCAGGATGAAATTGATCATCGTGTGCTCGGCGCCGCCCTTGCGCGCCAGCGCGAGTTCCTTGCCCGGAATCTTCATGATCACGGGTACGAAATACTCGGCGCGATTCAACTGGAAGTAGTCCACTTCCATCGCGATGGTCAGCTCCGTGATCGGATCGCCCAGCATGAACGCGTCTTCAAGCTGGCGTTCTTTGTCGGCGGTTGTGAATTTGGCGAAAACCTTGTTGGCGTAATAGCCCTGGCGATATTCCGCAGCCTGCGCAGCCCGGCGCGTTCACCGCGATCTTGATCCGGCGGAACTTCCCGTCGGGTTTATCGTTGCTCGTGTAGTAACCGATGATGTAGTAGCTCGACTCCGCCTTCTCGGCGTCGACGATTCCTCGGCCAAGGTCGTTGCTGTCGAGCAGCGCCTTGCCGCCGGTATCCGCCGCGATGCTCCACAGCGTGTCCTGCGACTTCGCGAAATTGCTGGCGCTCGCCATCGCCGCGGCTCCTGTGTACATTTCGCGGCCGCCGGGCGATCCCCTGGTCGCGTCGCCCAGCGGAGCCGACGCCGTCAGCCCGCGCGCATCGATCGGCCAGAATGAAACGCCGGCGCGAATCGCGGAATTAATGGTCGCGTGCAATTGCGCCTGATTGTCGACGCCGTTGAGGCGAAGTCCGCTGGCGAAATAGATGAGCTGCTTCTTTCTCGTTCAACGTGCCCGAGCATCTTTGCCGCGGTTTGCAGCGCCGACAGTTGCCGGTCCGTATTGAAGAGATTGAATTCGCTATCATCCTGTCCGAAGGCGGCGCCAGTATCGGATGCAGCTAGCGTCGGCAGCGTTCTCATCCAGGCCCTGGCCCTCGCCGACGATCAATGTTTCGAGCGTGCTCAGAAGCTTCGCGCGATCGTCAGTGAAATCGACGTGAACATTCACCGCGCCACCTGAATACGCCATGATCGCCATCAGGTCGGCCGCCTGCATTTGTGTCTTGATGAACTTTTCTGCCGCGCTGAGAGCGCGCATCTGATCGGGCGGCGGCATCGCCGACATATCGAAATACAGCGCCATCAGTCGGCGATTGCTATACTTCGTGGTCCCCGGAGCCTCCGGCGAAATGGCTGGCGTGCGGCAGCTTGTTCAGAGTTGCACGTCGGCCAGCTCGCGCGGTGTGAAGCGTCGGTGTGGAATTCGCTGTGTCCGGCAAGCTTTCGAAATGGAAGAACTTGATGACCTGCGGCACTCCGTCCTCGGTGACGGTGAAATCCTTCTCGGTGAGCCCTTCGATAGGCTTGCCGCTCTTGTCTTTGACCGTCACGGCTTCGACGATCAACGTCGCGGTGGTGGAAAACGTCGCGACGGCTGCGTTCGGATTCGCATTCGAGCCGCCTGCTGGCCGAATGCCGTCGCCAGGCACAGGACGAACGTCAGAGGCCGGACCAGGATGGGTTGCACTAAGAATCGTCGCATGTTAGAACCTCACTCGAATGTTGGTGGATGCCGTACGCATTTGATTAGGATTGACCGCCACGCCGAATTGCTGGCTGCTGATGTTCGTGTTCCAGCTTCCGAAAACGACGTGATTGAGGGCATTCTGCAAGTCGATCCGGAAGTCGACGCTGATGCGATCGGTGGCGCGAAACGTCCGGCCCATGGAGCCGTTTAAGGAGAATTGAGAAGGACCGGTGATCGAATCGCGGCCGGCATTTCCCCACTGTCCGGCAGCGGTGCGGTGTATGCCGCCCGTTATTCAGGAAAAGACCTTCCGGCGCGCGTCGTACAGATCCGCGCCGGTGTAGTTGGGCCGAATCGGACCGGTGACTCCGGTTCCAGTCACGATTGCGGAATAGAGCGGCGTCAAAGGAAATCCGCTGCCGGCAGTGATCGTCGCGACGATGGTCCATTCCTTGAGCGCGACGCCGCGCCAACCGCCCATCAGCGTCCCGCCGCGGATTCCCATGCCGCTGGTGTATTGCCCGGTGAGGGTCACTAGATGACGCTGATCGAAACTCGATAGCCCGCGCTCCGCGCTCAGATCCAGCCAGTTCTGCGCGATCACCGCGCCACCTCCGCCGTTTCCGCCCAGCGCTGCGTCGTCGAATCGCTTTTGCATAGGTGTATTGAACTGACGCTTGGAATCCATTGTGCAGGCGCGGCGCAGCTGGAATCTGGCCCGCTTCGCGTGTTGAATTGCCGTTCGAGGCCAGGAAAGCGAATCCACTGGGACAGATCGGACAAGGGTTCGATGCGCCAGATCGGATATGTGTTGGGAAGAAACTCCTGCGTGCCGCGAGTTCCCTTGATGCCGAGATAGGTCGCTGTCATGATCAGCGCCTGCGGCAGATCGCGCTGCACCGATACCTGCCATGTGTGCGTGTAGCCGACGCGGAAATTCGGGTCGATCGCGAACGTGTTTAGCACGGTTCCCGCGGGCGGAGTGAATCCGTTCGCCAGCGTCAGCGGATTCGCGAGCGAGTTCGCGATATTGAAGCTCTTCGACAAGCGGCGCTTGCTGCACCATCTGGTTGCGCGATCGTCTGATAGACGGACGTGTTGTAGTACATGCCGTATCCGGCCCGAACCACTAACGACGATGCGGGCAGCGGCCGCCATGACAATCGCGAGCCGCGGCTGAAACGCCGTCTTATCCGGCTTCACCAGCGAGTCCGGATAGTTCTGTCCGGTAAGCGATCCCGTCGGGCTGTTCGCGACCACCGGCGCGACCGCCGTGTATCCCGGCTGGACATCGAGATTCACCAGGCGTCCATATAATTCCGTAACCGGCGAATTATATTCCCAGCGCATGCCGATGTTCAGAGTGAAGCCGGGGCTGATCCGCCAATCGTCATTGACAAACGCGTCGTACAACGTGGCGCGCAGATATTTGTCCGCGTTGCCGAATGCGATCGCGCTCGAATCCGGCACGCCCAGCAGGAACCCCGCGAAATCGTTACCGGCGGCCTGGCCGTTGAACTGGAACGTTCCGCGCGGATTCGATTGCGAGATGGCTATTGAACTCCTGCCGCTTGTAATCGGCGCCGAACGACACGTTGTGGCGTCCGCGATTCCACTGCATCGCGTAAGACGACAGCGTGGGTCTGATTATGGAATCACCGACTGATTCCGTCGCCCAGCCCGGTGATGCTCGCGAAACTCAGGCTCGGCGGACCCCAATTCTGCGGCTCCTGATTGTTGCCGGTGATCCCCGCATCGCCAGAGACGTTGGTCCGGTTCGCGAAGAACGGCACAGTGGTGCTCGATTGGCGGCTGAACTGGTAACTCGCCGTACCCGGACAATCGGTTGGTGAACGAATGCCGCCAACTGATATTGGCCTGCATGCCGAGCGAACTGGCGGTATCCAGGAACGAAAAATCCGGATCGAGTTGGGAGTTATCGCTGCGGGAGCTGGAGAGGCCGAAGCCGCCATTCAGTTGATTCTTTCGTCCGATGCCCTTGTTCCAACGGCCCTGCAAACTATCGATATGCTGGTTGCTCACGATCGGGATCTGATAGTTAAACTGCGAGCTGCCAAAGAAATTCGGCAGCGGGAAATACGGCAACAAAGCCTTTGCCTGCGCGACTAATGCGATCGGAAATGTTGCTCGATATCGGCGGCCGGTCGCGCGGGTCGATTAACTGAACGGGCAACCGTTCACCCCGATCACTTGGGAGAAATCGCCATTGCGCTCGGCTATGGTCGGCATCAGGCTGGAGGCGATGCTCGGCATTGCGATTGCGAACTCGCCTGATAGGTAATAAAAACATTCGGCCCGTTCTTCAGAAGGTGCGGGATTTTCAAGGGCCGCCGAACGCAATCACGCCTTGCATCTGTTATACGGAGGTCTTTCAGTGTCCTGACCGGTTGCGAATATGGGCGCGCATCGAATGCCGAGTTGTCGATGATGATGCCGATGTTGCCGTTGTACAGCGACCGTCCGCCGCGCCGGCTGTTGCCGAAGGCCGCCGCCAAGGCGAACGGCGAGAGTCGCTGAATTGTTGGTGGAGTCCCGTTGACCAGGAATCCATCGCTCGCATCTGCCGCGCTTTTCCCGCCGGGGAGTCTGAAGCCGGCGGCGGAGTCAGCATCGGCAGCAGGAGCCTGGCTGTCGCGTTCGCTTGGGTGCGCTGGAATCCGCCGGGACCATTAGCCGGTGTCAGGCGGCGGCCCGTTCTTCGCGTTCTTCTTGTTGCCGGTGATTCTTGATCGTTCTTCTCGTTCGCCGCCATCTGCGCCGGCGTCAATTGAGGAGTGACGCTTGTGGTCGGAGTGGGCGGCGGGGGCGGCGGAGCCTCGACCGCAGTCGCCTTGATTTGATCGAACGACAGAAGCTTCAGCGTCCAGTCGCCCGCAGGTGCGCCGCCGGCCAGCGTCACGTCCTGCTTTATCGTCTCGAAGCACAGCATCTCGACTTGAATATTCCACGCGCCGTCGGCCATGTCCGCGAACGAATACGCGCCCTGGGGATCCGTGACGGCGATGAGCTTCTTGTCGCCTTGCGTCGCAGTGACAGTCGCGCCGGGAAGAGGCAACCCGCCGTACTTGACCGTGCCCTTGTACTCGGCCGCCGTTAGGAACGGCGCCAGGCAAGTGAGCGCCGACAAGGCAAGCGCGAATAATCGAAAATGTTGGCTGATCTGCATTCAAAACCCTTGTTTAATTCCCCGTCGGCTTCTCGACGCGTCCGATCACCAGAACTTCGACCGGCCCTTTCGTCGACTCCAGTTTCAATCCGAGCTGTTCCTGCAACGCGGTAAAGATCGTCGGGCCCGATGCTTCGACAGACGGGGGCGCATCCCCATCCTTCGGTCCCAGCGGCTGCCCCTCCGGCGTCCATTCGAGCGTGAAATCATAGCTGCCAATGATGCCAGTCTTGTCCATCTACCGTGCGGCCGAGCGTCTGCGAAAGCTGCGTCGCAAGCATGGGCGGACCCGCGCCCTGAATCACCATCCGGCCTCGCCCCACGCGCATGTTCCGCCCTTCGTCGCCGACTTTGGACTCCTTCAATTTCGGTCCGCCCTTGGCTACCACCAGTTCATAGATCGGCAGTTCTTTGGTCTCATGTGTCAGCTTCAGTTGGAATCTTTCTTCCAACAACGCTCGCATCCGCAACGACATCACATCGCGCTGATTCGCAGTTTCTTCATCGGCTTTGGCATTGAGATCAAACTTCAGCGTATCGATCCAGCTTGGACCGCCGGAAATCTGAAAATCACGCACTCCATACGCCTGCTGGATCAGGAATTTCACGGTGACGCCGCTCGCGATGAATCGACCACCCGGAGCCGACTGGATTCGAAATCCAGTTACGCTCGGATCGGAGGGCTTAATGGACGCGACTTCGAATTTGGGCGCATGTTCAGACGTCGCGGACTGCGCGAGCAGCCCGCTGGCCAATACCGTCAAGGTCGCGACCACAAGGCGCGCACCCTGACGGATGCGCCTCGAAGCACGAAGCCCCGCGGCCTTTGAGGCGCGTCCCGTGAGGGCGCGCGCAAAGCCTGCGTTAACAATATCGCTGGGACAGGTCATTAATTCTCCGTCGGCCTCTCGACGCGCTCGATCGTCAGCATCTCCACCGGACCGCGCGCGGATTCCAGCTTGAGTCCAAGCTGCTCTTGCAGAGCCGTGAATATCGATGGACCCGGCGCATCCACCTGCGCGGCAGGCTCTGCCCCGCCGACATTCTGCGGACCCATCTGATGCCCCTGCTCCGGCGTGAATTCCAGCTTGAAATCGTAATTGCCCGCCAGGCCCGTTTTGTCCTCGACTTTGCGCCCGATCTGATTACCCAGCATGCCCGCAAAATCCGGCATCGCCCCGCCATTTACCTCGATCATGCCCATGCGCATCATCATTTGTCCTTGCGAGCCGCCGGCTTCACTTTCCTTGAGTTTTGACCCGTCTTCGCGAACTACCATCGCTGTAAATCGGCATGTCTTTGGTATCGCGGCTGAATTTCAACTGAAAACGGTCCGCCAACAGCGCCTGCAGCATCTGCTTGACGCCTTCCTGATCCATTTTGGCGCCGCTCTCGGCCTTGGCGTTGATGTCGAAAGTGTCGCTCCCGGTCCAACCAGGGCCACCCGCGATTTGGAAGTTCCTGACTCCGTAAGCCTGTTGAATCAATAATTTCACGGACACTCCGCTGGCGTTGAAACGTCCGCCTGTGATCTGGATCCGCACCGAATGCATCATTCCAGAGGCGCTCGGTTTGATCGACGCCACTTCAAATTTCGGCGGCGTTTCGCCGAGCGCGGCTATCCCGCCGAAAGCGCATAAAATCGCGAATTTTGCCGCATTTTTCATGGGGGTGCTGTGCAGAGACACGATTCCCTCGTTCTTGTTACGCAGTAACACTAAGGATTCGTTCCCCGATACTTCCAAGTTCCAATCTTTCCTTCCATTTTAGCGGGATCCACGCTGGTCCGTTTGCGCGGCAGCGTGGCGCAGGCTCTCAGTGTGCCGTTATTGCACGTCCGCACACCGTCCCCGATCTTCCAACAACGCCTTAACCGATCAGACGACGCTGACACCGTTCGGTCGCGTTCTCCTCCGGCAAAAGTGTTTTCATATCAGACGCTGGCTGGAGGTAAAACGGCTAGTTTTCGACCGGAATTTTCTCCGCATGATCGATTACAAATACGTCAACAGGTCCCTTTCGCGACTCCAGCCGCAATCCCAACTGCTCCTGAACCGCCGTAAACAGCGATGGACCGGCCGGCGTGTCCGGTTTCGCATTCGCCGGCAGCCATTCCAAGTCGACCTTATACGTCCCCTTTAGCCCCGTCATATCGAGCACGACGCTGTGCAATTCGAATCGCGCGAGCAGCGTAGCCAGCATCGTCATCGAAATCTGCCGCCGAACAATATGCCCGCCCCCATTGCGATCGTTGTCGCCTGAACCGGTTTCCGTCGACCGTTGCATTTTGACGCCCTTCTTGGCGGGTACGAACGCGTAATAACTCATTTCACGCGGCTCGTGATGCATCTCGATTCTGAACCGCTCGGTCAGCAGCGTTTGCAGCATGCGCAGCATTTCGTCCCGTGACGTCGTCGCTGCGAGCCTTGCCGATGACGTCATAACGCTGCTCCTTGTTGCGAATCCAGTCGGGACCCGCGATCTGTGAATCGCTGGTCAGTTCGTAGGCGAATTTGAGACAGTCGCTGAGCGTCGTGTTGGTCAACGTCAGCATTCCAGTGCGCACCGTGCCCAGATTGATATTGAAGTTCTCGCCAATCGGAATCGGCGCGCCAGCCTTGACCGACGCGACTTCGAACGATTGCGCAGAAGCGTACGCCCAGGGAATCGAGGCGATGGCGACGAGAATGGCGTGTTTCATAGCGCTAATTCTCCACCGGCCTTTGCGCGCGCATGTGTTGTCGGCATTACTAAGTGATTAGTACTAATCCGTGCTGATGTCAAGTGCGATCGTTCTCCTTCCTGCGAAGAACCCGTTCGGCCTCCTTCACATCTTCGAGCGTAAGCCTGCCCGATTCTATTAAATGCGCCATCACCGGCTGCGTGCACCCTCCGAACAGGCCAAGTAGTTCATCGATAAGGCGTTTTTGGGCGGCGCCACGTGTAACTATAGGCTCAAAAATGTGCGCGTTACTGATTTTCTTCACCCGCCGGACCGCGTTTTTCGATTCAAGCCGATACACCGTGGTTTGGATGGTGGTGTACGCCGAGCGGCCGAAATGCTTTCTGGATTTCCCGGACGGACGCCGTGCCAGTGGTCCAAAGTGTCTCCATGATTCGCAATTCCAACTTCGTAAGTTTCGGTTGGAGCAACAAATCGAAGCGCAGCAAGCTCGCCGCTGGGATTCTCATTACCTGCAATGGTCGTCCGAGACCGAATTCGCCGTCCCTATTTCGATCCCGATCGCGTCGCCGCTGATGTGGCGCACGCACTCCACTCCGGCGTGCCGTGTCGGCACTCATGTCGACACGTTTTAGACTTATCGATTCCCCCCGCCGCCCGTCGTAGCCCGCACCGGCGGAGCCTGATAATTCGGGAACGGTGGACGATTCGGCTGCGGCACCGGCTTCGTCTTCATCTCTTCCATCGCAATCGCGACCGCTTTCTCCAACTGCGGATCGTGCCCATCGCGAACCGCTTTCGGATCCAGTTCGACCTCGACATCGGGAGCCGTACCGTGATTCTCCACATCCCACTTGCCATCGGGATTGAAGAATCCGAAGTTCGGCGAAGTGACGTTGCCGCCGTCCATCAATGCCGGGTATTGCGACACGCCGACTAGGCCGCCCCACGTCCGCTTGCCTACCAGTTGCCCGGTTTTCGTCCAGCGGAACATCCACGGCATCATGTCGCCGCCTGAACCCGCGAATTCATTGATGATCATGACCTTCGGGTCCGAAGATCTGCGCGGCCGGCGTACGATAAATCGCGCCGTAGCGCGGCTGCCACCACCCCATCAGCGGACGATTCAGAACATTGATGACGTAGTCGGCCACCTGCCCACCGCTGTTGTAGCGTTCGTCGATCACCGCGCCCTGCTTGTCGGTCTGCGCGAAATAGTAACGTGTGAACGATGTGAGCCCGCCCTGCGCCGTATCCGGCATGTAGACGTAGGCGAGTTTGCCGCCGCTCAATTGATCCACCTTGCGGCGATTCCCTTCCACCCACGCCTCATGCCGCAATTGCGTTTCGCTCGCAACCGGCGTCACCGTAACCTCGCGCGAATTCGCGCCCGACGCGTCGGCAGACACCTTAAGGATCACCGACTTGTTCGCCATGCCTTCCAGCAATCGCGAAATATCGTCGCTACCCTTTAGGTCCTGGCCATTCACGGCCACCAGATAATCGCCTTCCTTGACATCTAATCCGGGTTGCGACAGCGGAGCGCGCATCTGCGGATTCCAGCTCTCGCCGTTATAGATTTGCTTGATCTTGTAGCGCCCGTTGGCGATCTCGTAATCCGCCCCGAGCAATCCGCCCTGTACACGTCTCGGTTCGGGAATCGCGCCGCCACCACCACGCAGATGGCCGACCGTGAACTCGCTCAGCAATTCCTTGAAGATGTAATTCAGATCCGCGCGCGACGCCAGCGAATCGAGATACTTCTCGTATTCCTGTTCGCCGTCCGCCGCATTGACGCCGTGCAGATTCGGATCGTAGAAGTAGCTCTTCTCGATCCGCCACACCTCGTGATACATCTGCTTCCACTCGGCGATCGGATCGATATTGATTTCCATGTCCGCCGTGCGGATCGCGCCTTCGCCGGGTTTCACCGGCGCGAGTGCCGATACGATCACGTACTGCGCCGCGGCCGGAGCAGCACCGCGGCCACCGCCACCGCCCGCGCCGCCCGGGGGCGCCGGTGCGCAGAAGCATCTTTTCACCGTTCGCAGCGAGTTCGAACGTGCTGACATTATCGGCCAGCTTCTCCAGCTTGCGTGCCTTCAGGTCGTATTTCGACAGCGTAATGCCTCCGCCACCACCGCCCCGGCCACCGGCCCCGCCTGCTTCCAGGATGTAGAGCATATCTGCTCGCCCGGTATCCAGACCCAGGTATCGGCGAGACGGAAGCGGCAGCGCGATGGTCCGCTGCATGATCTTGTCGAAGTCGATCCGAACCGGCTTGGGAGGAGTGTTCGCAGCCGCACCAGCGCCGCCGCCTCGGCCACCTCGGCCTCCGCGTCCACCACCGTCGGTTGCTGCTCCGTCCGCGCCAGGCGCCGCACCCGGTTCCGCGGCTTTCTCTTCGTCGCTCTCCGGAGCCAGCGGCGACACGACATTATTCGCCAGCACGATCAGGTAAATGCTGCTGGTGACTTCGTGCTCATCGCTGGTCATGTCCAAGCCGCTAGTGGTGGGACCGTAATTCGTGCTCGCCGTGAAATACAGATACTGGCCATCGCGATCGAACGCCGGACTCTGCGCGTCTGACATCCCATCCGTGACCTGCGTGCTCTTTTCCGTGTCGAGCGAATACACGTTGACCGCATGGAATCGATTCGGCAGCGTCTTCACGAACGCAATCCACTTCGAATCGCCGGACCACGCGAAATCGCGTCCCAGCTCGTACGAATAATCCGTATCGACCTTCGTCAGCTTGCCCGACGCCACTTCCACCGACCCACAGATTCAGCATGTTGTCAGTGAACGCGACGTGCTTGCTGTCCGGCGACCATTTCGGTCGTAAAGTAGAACGCGGCGTGTCCCGCCAGCGGAATCTTCTTGGCCTCGGAATCGCCATTTTGCGGTTTGATGTGCAGCGCGTACTCGCCCGATTCATCCGAAAAATACGCGATGGTTTTTCCGTCCGGCGCCCACGCGGGATTGCGCTCCATCACGCCCGGAGTGTGCGTCAGATTGCGAACGTCGCCATGCTCGGCGGGAACCGTCAGGATTTCGCCATGCGCCTCGAAGACCGCGCGAACGCCCGTCGGCGAAATCGCGGCGTTGTGCGCCTCACGCGATACGTTCTGCAAATGCGGCCGAACTTCCGCCAAATCCGCCGCGATCTCGATCGGCACTTTGTTCGATTTATTGGTCGCGATGTCGTAGATGAAAATCTGCCCGAACTGTTCGTAGACGATTCCGCCCGGCCCCGCGCTCGCGCTCACGATATCCTTGCCGTTGTT
This sequence comes from Terriglobia bacterium, assembly GCA_963732025.1. Taxonomy (GTDB): domain Bacteria; phylum Acidobacteriota; class Terriglobia; order Bryobacterales; family Bryobacteraceae; genus Palsa-187. The sequence goes on along the minus strand of CAVSXU010000008.1, from coordinate 955,628 downwards.
CTCGATCAGCCTGGTCACGGCCTTGGTCTGCGGGTCATAGCGATACAGCGTCATCGGAGCACCGCGATCACTCGATGCTCCCGAAGCGGCCACGCGATCCGACAGGAAATAAATCTTGTCGCCGATCCACATCGGGTTAATGTCGTTGGAATCCGTGCGCGGAATCTTGACGATACTCAAGTCGGCCAGATTCACCACCCACAGATAGCTCGCCTCGCCGCCGCGATAGCGTTTCCACGCCACGAAATTCGTGAAGCCCGGCGCGAACTGTCCGCCGTCCAGCGGAGCGTAAACCAGCCGCTTTCCGTCCGGCGAATACGAACCGGTGCATGCCATCGGCAGCGGCAATGCTTCGGGGAGTCCGCCATCAGTCGAGACCGTGTAGAGCTGCGTGATTCTCGAAAAACTGTCGCGATTCGAGCGAAACAGAATGCGTTTGCCGTCCGGCGTCCAGCCCGCCAACGCGGTCGGTATCGGGATGATAGGTCAGCCGCTTGGGGATGCCGCCGTTCGCGGGCATCGTGAATACATCCACGTTGCCGTCGTACTCGCCGGTGAACGCGAGCGTGTTGCCATCGGGCGAAAACTGCGCTTCTGTTTCGAATCCGGTGCCGGCGGTCAACCGGGTCGCGACACCGCCCTGCTTCGCCACCGTCCAAAGATCGCCCGCGTACGAGAACACGATCTGCGTCTTGCTCATCGTCGGTTTCGAAAGAAGATGAACACTGGCGGGTGCGGCCACCACCCTGGGAATCACTACCGCAACGGTAACGGCGCAGAACGTTCGGAGAAAGTTGGAAACGGAAAGCTGCATGTGGATGGACCTCTAGTTCGTTAGTTTACACCCGGCGTTTCAAGTGTAGACGTGACAACTACGAGTTCGATAGATGGGCAAAAGCCGTCTTTTCCGGATTCCTGACAAAGAAAATCCGCGATAAGCGCTCTTCCGCGTTGAGTTCGACGCTCATCACGGTTACGGTGCCGGACGGTTCCACCATTACGGCACCCGGTTCTCCGTTCACGTCGGCGATGCGAACCCGATAATCCGCGCCGCCCTTGCGAGCTACCCCCGCCAGGAATCGCGCGACGTGATCGGGTCCGTACAGTGGGTTCAGAGCCGAGGGGACTTTGCCGCCGCCATCGGCATACAGGACGACATCTTCCGCAAGCAGGTGCGTCAGCTCCGACGGATCGCCGGTCGCGCACGCCGTCAGGAATTGTTCCAGCATCTGCCGATGCCGCGCCCGATCCACTGGAAATCGCGGCCGCCTGCTTTCGAGATGCTTGCGAGCCCTCGCGACCAGTTGCCGCGAATTTTCCTCGCTGGTTTCGAGCACCGACGAGATCTCGCCGTACTCCGCCTCGAATGCTTCGCGCATCAGGAATGCCACTCGCTCCGCAGGCGACAACGATTCGAGCATGTGCAGGAACGCCATCGACAACAATTCCGCCATTTCGATCGGCTGTGTTCCCGCTGGATCTATAAGCGGCTCCGGCAGCCAAGGCCCGACGTAAGTTTCGCGCTTTCGATACGCCGCCTTCAATGCATCCAGCGACAGCCGCGCGACCACCGTCGTCAGAAACGATTTCGGCAAACGGATATCCTGTTTCGAGGCGGACCGCCAGCGCAGCCACGCTTCCTGCACGATATCCTCGGCATCGGCTCGCGACCCAAGCATTCGATACGCCAGCGAGAACAGCGCCGGCCGCAACTCCTGAAATTGCGCCTCTGGGTCCATTTCAAGCAGCATGCGCTCGCGTCACTTGCAGCGCGCGTAATCCACTCGCGACCGCCGAATCGGCGAGCATTCCCTCGTCACCCACCCAGTCGCCGGCGATTCTTACGCCGGGCAGTGCATCGATGGCCGGGCGTCCCTCGCATGACGCCAATCCATGCGTCACGACCATGTTCGGCAGGAACTGCACAACTTCAGCGTAATCGCGCCAGCCGGGGATCGCGAGGTCCACGAATTGTTCTAACTCCGCTCGGTCTGCCGCATCGTCGCCCGCCGCCGACAGGTACTTTCCGGCGTGCACCAGCGCTGCACCGTCACGTGCAAGCTTCGCCCAATGCGAATGCACCGATAAATAGATCGGCTGATCGATTCCCAGCGCGAATCGCGCGGCTGTTTCCGGCAGCCGCCCCAAACCGATCGTCAAGCACGCCATCCGCGATGGCCGTAACTTCGGCAATACGGCTCCAGTGATCCGCTCGACCTCCGCTGGCGGCACCGCGAGAATCGTCCGCGCGCCAATCGCCGCCGAATCAACGTGTTCGGTTCGAATCTCCACACCTTTCGACCGAGCCCGCGCCGCCAGCCCATCCACCAACGTCTGCCATCCGCGATCCAGATAGATCACGCCTTGGGTGAATGCCGAACGAATCTGATCGAGCGCTCGTGCCGCGCTTAGATTCTCTGGATCGGCCGCATAAGTCGCGACGCGAACCACTGCGCGCAAGTACGCCGCCACGCGCTCGGATCGCGCATGATTCTCGATCCACTCCGCCATGGAAGACTCCTTCGGCTGCTGCTTCACCGTGAACATTCGCATCACGCGCGTCAGTTCGATCTTTTCACGCAGGCTGAACCAGGGATGTTTCACCAAGCCGGAAAAATTGAGGAAGAATGGATACCTCTCGCCGCCGTTCACCATATACGCCCCGCCGCCGCGCAGATCCGGCGTCTTGCCCGCGATCGGAATCTTCCAATCACGCAGAGCCTTCATCGCGATACCCCCGCGATACAGCGCATGCGGCCCCAGATTCATCTGAAATCCACGCTGCTCGGTTGTGATCGCGCGCCCGCCCAACCGCTCGGATTGTTCAAACAGCCTGACTTTATGACCTGCATCCGCCAGCGCATTCGCCGCCGTTAATCCAGCGAGTCCGCCGCCCACCACAACATACGGTTCCATTTGTCTTCCTCAACCTCCGCAGCTACGACGAAACAGGCGGCGAGTCTGTGACACGATACGTCCTGCCGTTACGACGATGCGTTCCGTGCGTCAAGTAGGGCGGATCGCCTGATCCGCGCGCGACCGCCCGGTCGCGCTTGTACGAGTGCGGAGCATCGTTTACGCCTGCCGCGTCAACCGTTCTTCGAGAAAAGCGTTCTAGAATGAGTACTCCGTGCGTCGCCTTCTTCTACTCCTGTTCTCCTGCTCACTCTCCGTCTACGCGGCGCTGCAGTCAGGATCGGTGCGCGCGGCCGATCAGTTCGTGCCCGGCGCCAAAGTAACCGCACATCAGGGCGACTCTAAGGTGGTCGCCTACACTGACGAAAACGGACGCTATTCGATCAACCTCGCGCCCGGCGATTGGGACGTAGACGTGGAAATGCTCGGCTTCACCACCGCGCACGCGAAAATTTCGGTTCTCCCAAGCACCACCCGTGAGGGTGGGGGTAACACTGGTGGGGGCAACGCCGCGCAATCAAAAGAATGGACGTTGGAGATGCCGCGCTACGGCCAGCCTTCCTCCAAGAATTCCGCTCTCCCGGATGCCCCAAAGCCTTCGGCCGCCGGCGTTCGAACTCGCCAGCCTGGTCAAGGCGCTCGCGGTCAAGGCGGCCGTGGATTCGGAACGCGCCCCGCCGCAGCCAATGCTCCAACCGCGACCGCCGCCAACGGAGCGCCACCCGTAACCTCGGGAACGACAGCGACCCCAGGAGCCAGAGGACCCGCCGGTCGAGGCCGTGGCGATTTCCAAAGTGCATCCGTGACCGCGACTCAGGAAGGACAGGATGCCCTCGCGCAAGCGGCATCCCAAGCCTCCAGTCTTCCGACGTTCGCCGATCAACCCGATGATTCCTTCATGGTGATCGGAAGTTCGAGCGGTGGACTTGCCCAATCAAGTGACGACGAAGCCAGGCGCCAGCGCGCCATGGCTGGCGGTCGCGGTGGACCAGGCGGCCCCGGAGGTCCCGGCGCACCAGGCGGCATCGGTGGATTTGGTGGCGATGCAGCCGGAGCGGCGCTCGGCCTGCCCCCAGGCATGAGCGTGACCAGCGACAGCCTCGGTCTGGGCGGTCTCGGCGCCAGCGCGATCAACGGCGGATTCGGTGGCGATAACGGCGGCGCCGGCTTCGGCGGTCTCCGGCGGCGGCTGGACCCGGAGGCGGACCTGGCGGTGGTCGCGGCGGCGGTGGCGGAGGAGCAGGAGGCGGCGGTGGACGGGGTGGAGGCGGAGGTCGAGGCGGCCGCGGAGCTGCCAACGCCGAACCGGCGCGGTCCCTACAACGGCCAGTTCGCGAGCTTCGGCAACCGGCGCCGCACGCGGCCGCAATACACCGGCTCGGTCTTTGCCAATCTGAACAATTCGGCGCTGAACGCCGCGCCGTTTTCGCTCAACGGACAACCTGCCGCCGAAGCCTTCTTACGACTCAGACGCGACTTCGGCGCCAACTTCGGCGGACCGATGGTGATTCCGAAGCTGCTCAACTGGCAGCGCGCCAGCTTCTATCTCACCTATCAGGGCACGCTCAGCCGCAATCCGTACAATCAGGTTTCCTCGGTCCCGACGCTGGCCGAGCGCGGCGGCGATTTCTCGCAGCTGCTGACCGCGCCCACGCCCACCATCATTTACGATCCGACCGACCACCAGCCGTTCCCCGGCAACATCATTCCCGCTCAGTTTCTCGACAATGCCGCGGCTGCGGGCTGCTCAACTATTTCCCGCTGCCCACCTATCCCGGGCTCGTCCAGAACTATCGCAACATCACCTCGGTCCCCAACAATCCGGAAACATCGGCGTCCGTCTCAACGCGCCGCTCACCAACAAGGACCGGCTCAACTTCAACGTCCAGTTTCAGAACCGCGATTCCGAAACCGAGCAGCTCTTCGGATTTCGCGACTCCACCACCGGCTCCGGCCTGAGCGCGTCAGCCGGCTGGAGCCACAGCTTCGCGCCGCGCTTCAACAACAGCGCCAACTCTCACCTTCAGCCGCAACAACAACAAGGCGCGCCGTTCTTCGCCTACTCCGACGAACGTCGCCGCGGCAGCTGGGCATCACCGGCACCTCGCAGGACCCCATCAACTACGGTCCGCCGAATCTCTCGTTCACCAATTTCGGCAGGCTCTCGCGACGGCTCGGCATCGGTCACCCGCAACCAGACCATGAATTTCACCGACGGCATCACCTACGTGCTGCAAGCGGAAACACAACCTGACCTTCGGCTTCCTCTACCGCCGCCTGCAGCAGAACAGCCTGACCTATCAGAACGCGCGCGGCTCGTTCAGTTTCAGCGGACTGCTCACCAGCCAGTTCGAATGCGCAACGGCCAGCCGGTTTCCGGCACCGGGTTCGATTTCGCCGATTTCCTGCTGGGCCTGCCGCAATCGAGTTCCCTGCGCTTCGGCAGCGACAACAATTATTTCCGCGGCTGGGCGACCGGCGCTTACGCGCAGGACGATTTCCGCATCTCGCGCGGCCTGTCCTTCAACTTCGGCCTGCGCTACGAATACTTCGCGCCCTACACCGAGCTGCTACGGCCACCTCGCGAATCTGGATCTCAGCCCCGGATTCACCGCGGCTGCCGGTCGTGACGCCAGGCCAGCCGGGCCTTATTCGGGCGCCTTGCCCAGCAGCCTGGTGCGGCCCGATAAGAAGAATTTCTCGCCGCGCTTCGGGTTCGCCTGGCGGCCGTCGCAGAAGCGCAACATGGTGGTTCGCGGCGGCTACAGCATCTTCTACAGCGGCTCGCCGTACGCCCAGATCGCGACGCCAGATGGCCTCGCAGCCGCCGTTCGCCAAGACCGCGTCGATCAGCACCAGCCCGCCGATCCGCTGACCATCGAGAACGGCTTCGCCACCGTCGCCTTCGCAGACCATCACCAATACCTACGCGATCGATCCGAACTACCAGCTCGCCTACGCGCAGACCTGGAACTTCGCGATTCAGAACACGCTTCCGCACGGCATGCTGGTCGGAGCTCGAATACATCGGCACCAAGGGCACGCGACCTGGGCGTCGTCGAACAGCCCAATCGCGCCGTCGCCGGCGCTCGCTCGCTGAACGCGCAGCAGCAGTCTGCAGATCGCCAACGCCACCGGCTTCAATTACCAGACCTCCGGCGCCAATTCGATCTTCAACGCCGGCCAGGTGCGCGTCACCCGCCGCTTCACGCGCGGCATGTCGGCGACCGCGCTGTACACGTTTTCGAAATCCATCGACGACGCGTCCAGCTTCACCGGCACCGGCGGCACCACCGTGCAGTTCATCGACAACCTGCGCGCTGGAGCGCGGCCTTTCCACTTTCGACCAGCGGCACAATCTGCCGCCGACGTATCTGCTCTCGTCGCCGGTCGGCGTGCACGGCATGATGCGCAACGGCGGCTGGAAGACCACGGCGCTCGCCGGCTGGACGCTGAGCGGAACATTCACCGCCGCGTCGGGCACGCCGCTCACCGCGACGGTCGGCGGCAATCTCTCGAACACCGGCGGCATCGGCGGCGCTCGGCAGCAGCCGCGCGCGAAGCCACCGGGCTTCCCATCGACGGCGGCGACGATCCTACTTCAACCTCGCTGGCCTTCACCACGCCGGCCGCCGGGCCAGTTCGGAAACGCCGGCCGCGACACCATCCCGGGCCCGTTCCAGATCGTCGTGAACGCGTCGCTGAACCGCGCCTTCCGCTTCGGCGAATCGCGCCGCCAGCTGCAGTTGCGGCTGAGCGCCAATAACGCGCTGAATCACGTGGTGATCACCGGTTCGGCACCACGGTGAACTCGTCCACCTACGGCCTGCCGACCGCCGCCTCGGCAACCCGGACCGTCACCCTGCTGCTGAGGTTCAACTTCTAATGCGGACTCTATGTGGCGTCGCTTAACTGCCGCTGCAGCTTGCCGATCCGTCGAATGTTCGCCGCGCTGCTCAGCGTGCGCCACGGCATCATCGCCCTGCACGCCATCAGCACGCTCCTGGACGCCGCCCGCGCAACGACCGACCGACCTTCTTCAGCACCGACCGCAACCTGGTGATCGTCGACGTGACCGTCAAAGATAAAGCCGGCAAAGCCATCGAGGGCCTGAAGCAGCCGACTTCGCGGTCCTCGAAGACGGCAAGCCGCAGAAGATCGCGGTCTTCGAATTCCAGAAGCTGGCCATGGAGCCCGAGCCTCCGCCGCACTCTGACGCTGACCGACCAGCTCGAGCTGCCGAAGGCCGCCCAAGACCACCATCACCGCGGAAGCGCCCGGGCGAGATTCAGTATCACGACAAGCGCCTGCTGGTCTTCTTCTTCGATTTCTCCTCCATGGGGATTCCCGAGCAGTTGCGCGCGCAGGAAGCCGCGCTCGAATATCTGAACAAGCAGATCACCAAGGACGACATGGTCGCGATTCTGCTCTACACCAGCACGATCAAGGTCCTGACCGATTTCACCGCCGACCGCGACGTGCTCACCGACATCGTCAAGGGCCTGCCCATCGGCGAAATGAGCGAGCTGGCCGGCCTGGCCGACACCGGCGACGATAACAACGAAGACACCGGCGCGGCCTTCGTCGCCGACGAAACCGAGTTCAACATCTTCAATACCGATCAGAAGCTGGCCGCGATCGAGCAGGCCGTCGCGCATGCTGGCCGCGCTGCCCGAGAAGAAGGCGCTGATCTATTTCGCGGCGCGGCGTCAGCAAGACCGGCGTCGACAATCAGGCGCAGCTCGAAGCCTCCATCAACGCCGCGGTGAAAGCCAACGTCGCGATTTATCCCATCGACGCGCGCGGCCTGATGGCCGACCCTCCCGGCGGCGGCGCCAGCAAAGCCGCCTCGCGCGGCACCGGCATCTTCAACGGCTCGGCGTACAATTCGCAGCGCGCGCAGATCAACGATTCGCAGGAGACGCTGGTCACGCTGGCCGCCGATACCGGCGGCAAGGCGTTCCTCGACAGCAACGATCATCGCGCTCGGCATCACAGCAGGCGCAGCAGGACATGCGCAGCTACTACATCCTCGGCTACTACACCACCAACACCGCCGAGGACGGCAAGTACCGCAAGATCACCGTGAAGCTGACCAACGGCATGGCCGCGAAGCTGGAGCATCGCCCGGGCTACTACGCCGCGAAGGTCTGGGGCAAGATGAACGGCGCAGGACAAAGAGCAGCAGTTGAAGGAAGCGCTCTCGGCGGGCGATCCGGTCACCGATCTGCCGCTGGCGCTGCAGATCGATTACTTCCGCGTCTCGCCGACCACGCTACTTCGTGCCGGTCTCGGTCAAGGTGCCGGGGTCGGTGGTCGCGCTGGCGGCCAAGGGCGGCGCGAGCGTCACGCAATTCGATTTCGTCGGCCAGATTCAGGACGAGACGCAAGGCCGTCGTCGGCAACGTGCGCGACTTCATCAAGATCAAGCTGGATCAGGACAACGCGGCGCAAAGCGCGGCCGCAAGAGTTTCCAGTACGACGCCGGCTTCACGCTGGAACCCGGCAGCTATCACATGAAATTCCTGGTGCGCGAAAACGTCACCGGCAAGATGGGAACCTTCGAGACGCGGTTCACCGTTCCCGATCTCAGCGCCGATACTTCCGGCTGAAGCTCAGCACCGTCATCTGGAGCAGCCAGCGCGAGCCGATGAAAGCCGCGGTCGGCGTGGCGGAGAAGATGACGAAGAAGGAAATCGTCGGCCAATCCGCTGATTGTACGGCGATGAAAAACTGGTTCCGAACATCACGCACGTCTTCCGCCGCAATCAGAATCTCTACGTGACCTTCGACGTCTACGACGCCCGGCCCGATCCCGCCAACGCCAAAGCCCGCCGCGTGAAAGTCAGCATGAGCCTGTTCAATCAAGAAGGCGCGAAGGCTTTCGAAATCGGCCCGCTGGATGCGACGCAGCTGGCCGACACCCGGCCGGAAGCCGTGCCGGTGAAGTTTCAGGTCCCGCTGAAGGATCTGGCCCCCGGCCGGTACACTGCCAGATCAACGTGTCGACGAAGTCGGCCGAAAGTTCGCCTTCCCACGCGCCCCGCTGGTCATAGTGCCGTAATCGAAACGGCGCAAAAAAGTGCTCAGAGAGGCGCGACAGGATGGAGCGCGTTCGTGAACCGTTAGCGATTCCACTATGTCGTCAGTGAGGCGCGACAGTATGGAGCGCTCTCCGTCAAACGGTCAGTGAGGCGCAGCCGTCAGGCTGCGCGCCGCGGAGCCGTTTCCCGCCGCACCCACACCCAACTCCTCCAACAACCCCGTAGCCTTATAAACCTTCCGCAACGCCTCCACAATCCCCTGCGCCGACACATGCACCGCCCGAGCCTGCTCATCCGTATACAAAAACGTATCCGGCAGGCTCTCCAAATTCCCGTCGAACGTCACCCCGATCAACTCCCCCACGCGATTCACCACCGGACTCCCATAATCCCCGCCGCCAATATCGCAAGTAGTGACGAAATTCAGCGGCGCGACTTCATTCAACGCCGCCCGCCCGTCCACCCACCGCTTCGGAACCAGATAAGGCCCGTCATTATTCGCGCGATAGTACAGCCCGCTGAACGTCGCCTCAATCGGCATCGCGACGCCCGCGCGATCCGTATATCCCTTCACGACCCCAAACTCCACCCGAGGCGTCCCCGTCGCATCCGGATATTCCGCCGCGCCGAATAGCTTGAAGCGATACTGCGCAATCTTCTCGGCCGCGGTGATTTCCAGCGACCCGATCACCTCATCATGCCGCTTGCGCACTCTCTGCGCCGAGTCTTCGATGATCGCGACCAGATGCAGCAGAGCATCCTCCGACTTCCGCGCCGCCTCTTTATTCCCCGCGAACTTCTTGCGCTCGGCAGGATCCTTCAACACCGTCGCCTTGATCGCTTCGCTCGCCACTTCTTTCGACGATTTGCCGCCCAGCAGCGACTTGCCCGGAGCTGCGTCGATTCGCTCCGCTTGTTTGTCCGCCTTCGGCTGATCCGGATCCTCTCGCCTCCCGGCCCTTCGTGACTCACTCCCAGGATCCCTGAGCGGCTTCCCTCCGAGCAGCGCCTTGGTCGGCGCATCGCGATCGTTCATCGTTTTCAGCTCGTCAAGATACTGCGCCAGCAGCAGCGTTTCCACGTCTTCGTCCACCGCGCGCATGTCCGGTTCTTCGCCGCGCAACAACTGGCGGGCGATCTTGAACAGCACCGAGCCCGGCGCAGGCGTGCGACTCGAGCAGTTCATACGCCCGCTCATTCGGCTGCCACATGCGATACGCCGTCTCCACTTGGGTCCAAACCTCGATGCCCTTCGTCCCGATCTTCGGATCGCGCTCCGCCGCGCGCTTCACCTTGCCCTCGAAATTCACCTTGCGCGCGATCATGCGATCGTCGCGCAGCCCGATCAACTTGCCCGCAGTGATCTTGTACTCACTGGCGAGCTCGGTCAGGACCGGCTCGGCCGCGCGCCGATGCGCCTCACTCGTAGCCGCGAATGCGGTCAACGATTGAAGGCGCGAAGCCAACCTCGGCAACTCCACCGGCAGCGCCCGATCGCGATAAAACGAAAGCTGCGCCGCCGTCGCCAGACGATTGGTCGACACCGGATCGCCCGCCGCGAATACCAGATCGCCTTCGCTCAAACCCGACGAACTCCATTTCAAATACTCCGGTGTCGCCGCAGGCTTTCCGTTTTCATACGCGCGCAGAAACGCCGCGTCCAGCCCGTATCGCAAGTACGTGATGCTGTCATGCTGCCGTCCGAAAAACGCCAGCTCATTTTCCGGCGCGAACACCAGCCGCACGTCGGCGTAAACCTTGTAGCGATACAAATCGTAGCGCCCGCCCGAGAAAAACTTGACGACGCTGCATCGTCCGCCGTTCTTCGCCGCGCAATCTTTTTCGATCTTCGCGATCGCCGCGTTGCGCTGATCGACATTTTTCACACCGGCAACCTGCGCCGTCACATCGTCGATCCCCAACAACACCGCCGCATCCATCCCATCGCATTTCCGCTCAGCACTCTGCGTCGCGGCATAAAATCCGTCGTTGAGCGATGCCCCCAGGCATCCGGTCACCAAATGCTGATTCGTCAGGATCAGGCCGTTTTGCGAAACGAACCCACCCGCGCCGCCCGGCAGTTTCACCGACGCCGATTGCAAATGCCCCAGAAATTCCGGCGTAACGTCGAATTTGTACTTCGTGTTGACCGCCTCGCGCGGAAATTGATTGAACGGCCACATGCCCTCGTCGGCCGCCAGGGTCGTCGCAATCGCCAAAAATGTGAAGAGTGTTTTCAAGCTGGTTCTCAATGCAGGACCACCATATCAGACAGACGCAAATTCTGCGGCGGCGTTTACCGGTAACTATAATGAGCCAATGCACATCCGCCGTTTCTTCACGTTGTTACTACTTGTCTCGGCCATCTCTTTCGCTCAGCGTGGCGGCCGCGGACCCCGCGAACCGGAAACCATAACCATCCTGAAACCCGCTCGCGTTTTCGACGGCGAAACCTCGCACGAAGGCTGGGCAGTGCGCGTGCGTGGACAGCGCATCGACGCTGCAGGACCGCTTGCAAACATCGACGCCTCCGGAGGCCGCGTTGTCGATCTCCCCGGCCTCACGCTTCTCCCCGGACTCGTCGAAGGCCACTCGCACATTCTGCTGCATCCCTACAACGAAACCGCGTGGGCCGATCAGGTCGCGCATGAATCGGAAGGTCTGCGCGTCGCGCGCGCCACCAATCATCTGCGCAACACGCTGATGGCCGGATTCACTACTGTTCGCGATCTCGGAACGGAAGGCGCGGGCTATGCCGATGTCGAACTGAAGCAAGCCGTCGCGCAAGGAATTATTCCCGGACCGCGCATGCTCGCATCGACCAAAGCCATCGTCGCGACCGGCAGCTATCAGCCCAAAGGATTCTCGCTCGAATGGGGCCACGTGCCGCAGGGCGCGGAAGAAGCCGACGGCATCGACAGCCTGACCCGCGTGGTTCGCGATCAGATCGGCCACGGCGCGGATTGGATCAAGCTTTATGGCGATTACCGCTGGGGCGCGGGCCCCGGCGCGCGTCCGACATTTTCGCTCGACGAGATGAAGCTTGCGGTCGAGACCGCGAAAAGCGCGGGCATTCCTGTTGCTGTCCACACTGCCACTCCCGAAGGAATGCGCCGAGCGATTCTAGGCGGCGCCGAAACCATCGAGCATGGCGATCAAGGCACGCCCGAAATCTTCAAACTAATGGCCGAGCATCACGTTGCGTTGTGCCCGACGCTCGCCGCCGGCGACGCCACCTCGCAATACTCGGGCTGGCGAAAAGGCGAGCAACCCGAGCCGCAAGGAATTACACGCAAACGTGCAAGCTTCAAAGCAGCGCTCGATGCAGGAGTCACCATCCTCAGCGGCAGCGACGTCGGCGTGTTCGCGCACGGTGAAAACGCGCGCGAAATCGAGTTGATGGTCGATTACGGCATGTCAACAATCGAAGCACTGAAGTCGGCAACCTCGGTCGCGGGCCGAGTGCTGCACATGGAAACCGGCGTCGTGAAGCAGGGAATGCTCGCGGATCTGATCGCGGTGGATGGCGATCCCACGAAAGACATCAAGTCGCTCAGGAGAGTGAAGTTCGTGATGAAGAACGGCACGGTCTATAAGGAATAGTGTTGCGGCTGTATAGTCAATGTAGATACACTATGCACGAGACCGAAATATCAAATGGGGCAACAGCCTTGCTGTCCGGATTCCCCAAGCCGTTGCTAAACAGGCTCGCCTTGCCGAGGGTGATCCTGTAACGCTCGATCTTGCGACCGACGGCAGCATTGTCGTGCGATCGGCTCGGCGCAAATACGATCTTCATCAGTTGGTATCGCAGGATCACCAAGAAGAATCGCCACGCTGCGGTCGATTGGGGACCTGCGGTCGGCAAGGAAGTTTGGTGAGCTATGTTCCGGACAACGGCGACCTCGTATGGTTGACGTTCGATCCGCAGGCCGGGCATGAACAGGCGGGACGCCGTCCAGCGCTGGTGCTCAGTCCTAAAGCCTACAATCACGGCTTCGAAAAGTACCGGCACTCGCGCTTGTCGCATATGCCCGATCACAAATCAGGCGACCAATGGATATCCGTTCGAAGTTGCACTACCGAGTGGTAGCGGAGGAGGGGCAGGGATCGTCGTGTCGGCAATTCGCATTTGCATGATGCGATGGCTACCTCGCTGACGCACGGCCACAAAACCCTGCTGTTCGAGAATACGGCAAACATCCTGGCCGGAAAGAATCCGGAGCTTACCCAACGGAATCTCTACTCGTCAGTTACGAATACCTCGCGATTGATTCGTTGCGCAAGCTCAGATGGATCGGCCGTTTCGAAAAATAGCGTGAGCGCCTCGACCAAATTCGCTCGCGCTTCCTCTATCGAGGAGCCTTGACTCGCGATATCGAACTCCGGACATAGGGCCACGAATCCGTCGTCTTCCCGTTCGATGATTGCGGTCACGCGCTGCGGCGGCTTCATGGTCCGAGTCTACAACAAGCCGGGAACCAATCCGAGCGCGAGGGTGTCTAACCTCGGTGATGCGTTCGCAACCCGGATCTCGCCCTCTCGATTTCGTCGAACGCGCTTGCGGTCGGGCCGCTGCCGCCGAACACATTCGAATGCGACGGGGCCTCGCCAGCCTCGCCATTGTTGCAAGGACCGCCCCCTGGTTCGGTGTACTCGGCAGTTGCATCGGCATCGTCCACTCTTTCCAAGGCGTCAACGGCGATAGAACCTCGATATGGATCTCCACCATGGGAAGTCTTTCGGAGGTTCTCTATCCCACGGCCCTCGGGGTCGCGGTGGCAATAGCCGCTTACGCGTTTAACCAATATCTCGCTAACCGCCTCACTATCATCGACATAGAGATGAAAGCAGCCTCCCTCAATCTCGCCAACGCCCTCGTTCGCCTCTCTTACCATTCTTGACGAACTTATCCGCCGCGAATGCGTTATCTTTGTTGTCAAGGGTATAACTATGCTGATTCGATGGGTGTCCTCCGCCGCAACTGTTGCATTGATGAGTCTGCCGCTGGCCGCAGCCGATTCCACGCCGACGTTTTCCAAAGACGTCGCGCCGATTCTCTATAAGAACTGCGCCACCTGCCACCGCGCCGGCGACATCGGCCCGATGCCGTTGTTGACTTACGAACAGACTCGCCCCTGGGCCGCCTCGATTCGCGAAAAGGTTTCCACCGGCCTGATGCCGCCGTGGCATTCGACCGACGCGCACGGAACGTTTTCGAACGATCGCCGCATGAGCGACGCCGATAAAACCACGCTGATCAAGTGGGCCACCGGTGGCGCGCCGCAAGGCAACCCGAAGGATCTGCCTCCGGCTCCGAAGTTCACCGAGGGCTGGGAGATCGGTCAGCCCGACGTGGTCCTGTCGATGGCGAAGTCGTTCAATGTTCCCGACAAGGGCACCGTCAACTATCAATATTTCACGATCCCCACGAATTTCACGGAAGACAAGTGGATTCAGGCGATTGAAGTTCGCCCCGGCGTCCGCTCCGTGGTTCACCACATTCTGGTATTCTGCCGCGAGCCTGGCGCTGCTCCCGCGAAGCCCGCGTTCATGCCCGTGGCCATCAAATCTCCGGGCGACGCGCCAGTAGATCCGAGCAAGCCGCGTCCGCAGGCGGAATTCGGCGCTGGAACCGGCACGTTGATCGCAACCACGGCGCCCGGTACCAACGCGATGGTGTTTGCTCCCGGCAGCGCGGTTCGCATCAAGGCGGGCGCGACCCTGCTGTTCCAAGTCCACTACACGGCCAACGGAACGGCCGCCACCGACCTGTCCAGCGTTGGTTTGATTTTCGCCAAGCAGGAGCCGAAGCAGGAAGTGCATAACAGCGCGTTCGTCAATGTCGCGCTGAAGTTGCCTCCCGGCGCGGACAATCAGGAAGTCAATTCGGCCATCCAGTTCAATGAGGATTCGCACATCACCGCTCTGTTCCCGCACACGCATCTGCGCGGCAAGAGTTGGCAGTATACGCTGGTTTATCCGGATGGCCGCCGTCAGGAAGTTCTGTCCGTCCCGCACTACGATTTCAACTGGCAGACCTATTACCTCTTCACCAAGCCACTTGCGGTGCCGAAAGGTTCGCGCATTGAAGCGGTCGCTCACTACGACAATTCCACGAATAACAAATGGAATCCCGATCCGACTGTTGAAGTCCATTGGGGTGAGCAGACCTGGCAGGAGATGCAGTACACCGGCATCACCTACACCGTCGATGAGCCGAAGATGACCGGCTCGCTTCAGAAGTAGCAAATGCCGGCAACCGGACTTTAGGCCGGTTTCTTCAGGTTGAACAGAGCCGCCTGAAGGCGACTCGCCGCCACGAGTGACGGCCCCACGTGACACTTCCAGGGAATCAGCTGGCATCGACACGACGGCCGGTGGCGTCAAAGAGGCGCGACAGTATGGAGCGCGTTCTTTCTTTCAGCGCGATATAATTGCGCGCATGATCCGCATCTCCGCTGCTCTGTTCGCATGCGCCGTAGTGTTCGCTGCGCCGCCCGCCCACTCCACCTTCCAAATCACCAGCCTCTCCAACCGGCCCAACATGATCAGTGGAGGCGACGTCCTGCTGCGTGTCGATGTACCTGAAAACCTGCCACTCGCGCAGGCGACCGTGAAACTCAACGGTGCCGACGTCACGGCGTCGTTCAAATCCGACGCCGCCGAACACGCGCTCGTCGGGCTCGTCAAAGGACTGAAGAACGGCGACAATCGGGTCGACGTCAGCCGGCGGCAAATCACCCGCCGCGCATCTGGCACTGACGAATCATCCCGATCACCGGACCCATTTTCTCCGGTCCACAAGAGCAGCCGTTCATCTGCACCACCGATAAATTCAAGCTTCCTGACGGCAACACGCTAGGCGCGCCGCTGGATGCAAACTGCTCCGCGAAGACCGTCGTGAATTACGTGTACAAGTCGACGATGCCACCAACGACAACCGGGCGCGGTGCACGCGGCGCTGCGTTCAAGCCGCTTCCGAGCCCCACCGCTCTCCCCGCCGACGTCGCCTACACGACCACCTCCACCGGCCGCAAGACTCCGTACATCGTCCGTGTCGAAACCGGCACCATCAATCGCGCGATTTATCAGATCGCGATCCTGCACGATCCCATCGTCCGAAGCCGAACCCTCCGCGGCCGCGCCGCCCAAGAGCTGGAATCAGCGCCTGGTCTACACCTTCGGCGGCGGCTGCACCGGTGGCTGGTATAAGCAGGGCACCAGCATCGGACTCGCGGGCGGGATCCTCGATGACGCGACGCTCGCCAAAGGCTACGCCGAAGCGTCGGCGACGCTCAACGTTTTCGGCAATAACTGCAACGATCTGCTGGCCGCCGAAACCATGATGATGGTGAAGGAGCGCTTCATCGAAGCCTACGGCCCTCCGTCGATGACGCTTGAGCGAGGGCGGATCCGGCGGGTCTTATCAACAGCTTCAGATTTCCGACAACTACCCCGGCCTCCTCGACGGAATCATTCCGAGCCTGACCTTCCCTGACGTGATGGCGACCGTCCAGATCCTCACCGATCTGCAACTGCTCAACAACTACTTCACCAAGCACGCCGATTCGCTGACGGAAACGCAAAAGCTGGCGATCGCCGGCGTGGCGGAACTGAAAAACGTCACGGTAGCGGCGGGCCAAGCCGGGCGCGTGAACCCGATGGTATTCTGTCCGCCGGAGCTTCCGCAGCCGCTTCGCTACGATCCCGCCAGCAATCGCAAAGGCGCGCGCTGCGATGTGTTCGATCACACCGCCAACGTCTATGGCCGCGATCCTGAAACCGGATTTGCGCGGCGGCCGCTGGATAACACGGGCGTGCAATACGGGCTCGCCGCGCTGAACGCGGGCAAAATCAACGTCGAGCAGTTTCTGGATCTGAATCAGAATGTTGGCGGTTACGATGCCGATGGCAACATGGTCGCCACGCGAGCCATCGCCGATACGCAGGCGTTGCGCGCGGCTTATCGAACAGGCCGCATCACGAACGGTGGTGGCGGGCTCGCCGCAGTCCCGATCATCGATTCGCGTCCGTATCGCGATCAGACCGACGCGGGCGATTTCCATCTCAAATTTCATTCCTTCTCACTGCGCGAGCGCTTGCAGCGCGCCAACGGCTCCACTGCAAACGAAGTGATGCTGAGCTACGCCGCCGGCAACACGAAAATCGCTGAATACGCGCTCGCCAAAATGGACGAATGGGTGACCAAGCTGCACGCCGATCCGACAGCGGCGAGCACGCCCGCCAAGACGATCGAGAAAATCGACCGCGCCAAGCCGGCGGATCTGGTCGATTCCTGCTACGGCGCGCAAGGCGAACGAATTCGCGAAACCCAGACGTTCGCCGGGGGAAAATGCAACGAGTTGTATCCGACGTTCCCCTCGCCGCGCATGGTGGCGGGCAGTCCCGCGTCGAATGACGTGCTGAAGTGCCAGCTCAAGCCAATCGATTTCAAGGATTACCAGGTAGCGCTCACGGACGCGCAAAAATCTCGGCTTTCCACGATTTTCGCGACCGGAGTCTGCAATTTCGCGATCAAGGGCGTCGAGCAGCAGCCGCTCTCAGGCAGTTGGCTGACGTTCTAAGGTCGAACTGGCCGTGTGGCCTTAACTCGACACGGGCAGCACGAATCGATATCCAAACCACGGCTCCGTAATCAGATATCGCGGATTCGCCGGATCCGGCTCGATCTTCTTTCGCAAGTGATTCACGAAAACGCGCAGGTATTCGGTTTCGCCGCCATAGTCCGGTCCCCACACCGCTTGCAGCAGCTTCGCATGCGGAATCGGGACATTCGGATTCCCCAGAAAATACTTCAACAGGTCGAATTCCTTGGGAGTCAGGCGAGTTTCCTCGCCATTCAAAGTCAGTCGGCGCGTGGCGAGATTGATCTCCGTGTCGCCCAGGCGAACCACTTCGGCGCTCCCTTCTCCCGCCGCGGGCAAGCGGCGCAGCGCTGCACGGATTCGCGCCAGCAGTTCCTGAGTGCCGAACGGCTTGGTGACGTAATCGTCCGCGCCCGCGTCCAGCGCGTCCACTTTGTCGCGCTCAGTTCCGCGGATGGTCAGCATGATGATCGCGACCTCCGACCCGCTGCGAATCTGCCGGCACGTTTCGAGGCCGTTCATCCCCGGCATGTTCATATCCAGCAGCACCAGATCGAACCGCGCTCCCCGCATCAGTTCGAGCGCAGCCTCTCCGCTGCGCGCGTCCGATACTTCGTATCCCTGCGTGCTCAGCGTGGCACGCAGTACGCGGCGGATCTGTGGTTCGTCGTCGACCACCAGGATTCGTCCCGCGCTCATGCCCGCGCCTCATTCGGACTCATGTTCAGCAGCGGCAGCGCGACATTCGCCCCGTTGGGCTCAATCCAAACATCGCCCGCGTGCGCCCGAACGATTTCGCGCGCAATGTACAAACCCATCCCCGTTCCCGGAATCCTCGCCTTCACGCCGTCCTGCCGATAGAAGCGATCGAACACGCGATCGCGTTCGCGCTCCGGAACGCCAGGGCCTTCGTCGTGGATGCGGATCGTCACGCGGCCGTTCTCGACTCCGGTGAACACATCGACAGGCGATCCCTGCGGCGAGTATTTCAGCGCATTGTCGATCAACTGCCGCAGCGCCAATTCCAACAGCTCGCGATCGACCGGGACCTGCGGCAGATTGCCGCTCGAGTGCAAGACGAGCTTTCGATCCTCGGCCCGCGCCGCGAATGTATTCAGCACGGCTCGCACCAACTCGTCAGGATCGGTTAAAACACGCTCGATTCGAAATTTTCCCGCGTCGATCTGCGACATGCGCACCGCTTCGTTCACCAGCGTCGTCAGACGATCGCTTTCTTCGTCGATGATAGTCGCAAGTTCGCGAAAGTGCGGCGACAATTCATCGCCGAGCATGGACGTCGAAGCCGCTTTGATCGATGTCAACGGAGTATTGAATTCGTGCGCGATCGCATCCAGCAGAGTCGATTTGAATTCCTGGCTGGCGCGCGACGCCTCCGCCCGCCGCGCCCCCTCCTCCACGTGGACTCGCTCCAGCGCGATCGCCACCAGATTGAGCAACGCCTTGAGCGCACCGTCGGAAAGCGCCGGTCCTTTCATAGCGAGGCTCCCGATCGGCCGCCCGCCCAAGACGATCGCCGTGACGGTGACGCCTGCCACGTTCCCTCCCTGACCGTCGATCAGTACCTGTTTCAAGCTCGGTTCGATGCCCGGTAGATCTTCGGCCCCGCCCCGCGAAACCTCTCCCGTCGCGGCATCGTAGAGCGCCACCGCCGGACACGCGAAGATTTCCGCGATGTGCTGCGCCGCCTGTGGACCCAGCGGCGCCGAGCGCTCCGCCAGCAGAATCGTCCGGCTCAACGTATATAGCTGCTCGGTTTCGCGCTGCCGAGCCTGTGCTTCCAGCGCCTGGTTCTTGGCGCGGTCGGAAAGCTGGCTGGCGATCAAGGCCGTCGCCAGGAAAGCGAAGAGCGCGATCCAATTCTCTGGATCGGAAATTGTGAACTGGCCGACCGGCGGCAGGAAGTAGAAATTGAAACACAGTGTCGCGGCCACCGCCGTTACCACCGCTGACGCCAATCCCCACGCCGTCGATACGCCGAGGACCACCAACAAGTAGGCGAATCCCGCGGTCGTAGCGTTCGCGGGAAGCACGCGAGCCAACAGCATGGTGGTGATCGCGATCACCATCAGTGCAACCGCCGTATGCCAGATGAATTTTCCCATCATGTGGGGCAGGCGGTTCCGCCTGCCGGCTGTCTGAGTGGCCCTTCGAATCCGCCCGCCGATTACTTCAAGCGCCCTTCCGAATCTCCGCCCGCCCGTCCACAAACGGCCGCAGCGCTTCCGGCACTCGAACCGAGCCGTCCGCCTGCTGATTATGCTCCAGCAACGCCAACAGCGCACGATCCGTAATCATCGTCGCCGAAATCGTGTGCGGATGGAACGAGGCCCCCCCCTGCTTGCTGCGAATATTCAATCGCCGCGTCTGGAAATCCAGCAGATTCGTGATCGAATGCGTTTCGCGATAGCTGCCGAACCCCGCGAACCAAGCCTCGACGTCGTATTTCTTATAGCCGGGCGCGCCCATATCGCCGTCGCAAACGCGCACCACGCGATACGGAATCTCCAGCAGTTTCAGAATTCCCTCGGCGTTCTCCAGACACTTGTCCAGCCACTCTTCCGACGTTTGCGGCTCGCAAAACACGATCTGTTCCACCTTGTGAAACTGGTGCTGGCGAAACAGCCCCTTCGTCTCGCGCCCATACGATCCCGACTCAGTTCGAAAACAAGGCGTGAACGCCGTGTACAGCAACGGCAACTTCTCCGGCGGCACAATCTCATCGCTGTGATAGCCCACCAGCGTCTGCTCCGACGTGCCGATCAGATTCAGATCTTCCCCCTCAATCTTGTAAATCTGGTCCGAAAAGTACGGCAGGTATCCCGTCCCGAACAGCGTGTTCGCGCGAGCCACCACCGGCGTGAACATCTGTTTGAATCCACGCTTCGCCAGATAATCGAGCGCCAGCGAAAACAGCCCCCACGTCAGCCGAGCCCCATCGCCCAGCCAGTAGCTATATCCCGCGCCCGCCACCTTTGCGCCACGATCCTCGTCGATCACGCCCAGATTCTGCCCGATGATCTCGTGAGTCTTGAACTCGAAATCGGCCTGGGGATGATCGCCCCAGCGCTTGATCTCGACGTTGTCCTTGTCGCTCTCACCCACCGGCGTATCGTCGGCGAGCAGATTCGGCACCCAACTCCACAGGCGATCGCGCTCGGTTTTGGCGATGCGTAATTCTTCCTCGACGGCCGCGACTTCATTCCGCAGCGCGATCGCTGCCTCGCGAGCCTCGGGACTGGCGCCGCCACCTTTGCGTTTCTGCCGCAGCGTCTCGATCTGCACCGTGAGAGCGCGTGTGCGCTCGTCGGCTTCCAGCAGTTTGTCGAAATCGACCGAGGCGTGGCGCCGACGGCATAGCTCGCGGACCATGTCCGGTTGCGTTCGGATGAGTTTCAGATCCAGCATATGGAGGGGAAACCTCCACAATAGCAAACCACCCATGTGAAGCCGCCACTCATGTGGGGCCGCCAGTCGTGGCGGCGAGCCGCCTTTTCATGCGGCTTAGTTCGTCCGCCGCTTCCGCGCAATGAAAACCACCGACGACAAACCAATCAACATTAAAACCCAAGTCGACGGCTCCGGCGCGATGTCGATCTCGAATGTTTGCGGCGCGTTGAGTGGGTTCAACACCGAAGGATCGCAACACGACGCGGGTACCTCGGAATCCCCCAACAACGTAACCGTCCCGGTGTAAGCGCCCAGCGGTGCTAACGGATCCAGATCGATTTCGAAAATGTCCCCGGTAAACGGAAGGTCGGTATGAAAAAGGCTGCCCGGTGTGAATGCAAAAAAGAAATTGTCGTTCTCCGTCAGCGCAGTCGACGATGGATTGGTGACGTCAAACGTAACCATAATTCCATTGATAAACGTGTCGTTGACGGAATCCGGCATGATCGTCCCATTGAAGATCACGCACGCCGGCCCGCCCACGCATTCTGGATTCGCAATGCCGCCCGAAAAAGTAACCTGCACCGGATTATTCAACGCGAACGTAAACGCACCGAACGCACTGCCGCCAGTCAATACCAACCAAGGGAGAATAAGCTTTTTGATCACGATAAACTCCTCAGTTGCCTACCGCGAAAAGCTTTGCGTTATTGATCGCATAAACCGTGCCATCCGGACCGATCACCGTAGGCGTATACGCCTCGCCGACCCCACCCGTCAGCGTAATCTGCTGCGTAAAGCTGTTCGACGTAAGATCCCACCAGTACAACTTGCCGTCTTCGCTATTGGCGACCACCGACTTATGAACCTTGTCCACGGCGCCGCTGTTGATGCACCATTCGCGAACCGCGGGGGGCGGAAAATCCCCATCCAGCGTGGGCCCCAGGATCGTTTTCACTTCCAACATGACGGTGACCCCAGTGACAGGATCGACCTCTGTCGCGTTAGGATCCAGAATCGCGATCTTGTTCAGCCCGTCGCCGCCGGTGTTCGCGTAGTTGTTGTATTTCGAGAACACCAGGTAGGCGGAAGTTCCGTGATAATCCGGCACCAGATACACGGGTACAATCGACGGCGTATCGTCCCACCCGAACGCTCCGGGAGGTTTCGACGGCGATGCCACCAGAAGCGAGCTGAAATGCAGCAGCCAGCCGCGATCGTGATTGGAACAGCACGAGGTCTCAAAGACGCCGTAGTAAACGTCGCCGTCCGTGCCGACAACGGGAGACGCACTGCTAATGTCGAGGAGCGTAGCGTCCACATGCGTATTCGGGTCGATCAGTTCCACATGATGCACCGGGGCAAGCGTAGTCGCACTGACCGACCCCAGAAATGACCCCAAGACGCTATTCAAGCCGAAGTACAACGTCAGATGATCGTTGCTGAGCGCCGGCACTGAGTTGATCGGCATGTGCGAAGCAGGGCCGCCGGATAGACCAAGCGCGGCGTCCGCCCCAACCCATGATCCGACTCCGTTCAGCGAAATCCGAGCGATTCCACTCGGAATTGGCCCACCCGTCGAGATAAACCCGAAGAAGATGTCGCCATAACGGTCCGAAACAATCGGCGTCGAAATCGTCAGATTCGGGTTGGGGTCGCCGCTGTAAAACTGGATACTGCCCGTGGGGGCGACCAGGTTCGGAGGAGTAGGGTTCGAAGCCGTATCCGGCGAATCCAGGTAGTTGACCACACCATTCGCAGCCGGATAATAGAAGCGGTTCCGAGCGCTCAAACCAGGCCCATAACTGGGAGTCCAATTGGCTGTAGGCGGAACCCAATCGGTCGCCAAAATACCCTTGAGAACCCCGGTGGCGCCGCTATGAATTTCGACCTCGTATCCACCCGACGTGTGAACCGGAACGAAAACCGTATTCGCGGCCGTGATGATGGGCGCACCGAAATGTGCGTGGATGTCGCTGGTATCGGTATCTAATCTGGTTTGATCCACTTTCGTGGTCCACTTGATATTGGCGAACGGTTGCGCGCCAATCGCAGACAGTCCGGTGTGTTGCGCGTTCCCCCCGACTGTGGTCCACTGAGCGGAAAGCGGCAACGTCGCCGCGAGAACAAACCCAAATAAACGCATGGTTCCTCCGAACTACGTACTGGTTGCTAGTATTGTCACATAACGGCTATGCAAATGGAAGTTACTGCCTCCTGTTCTTCGCCATTGCTTCGCGCTATTCTTTCTGTCGAGTGTTAGTTTAAGAAACGCTCCCAACCAAATGATTCGCATTGCAAATGGCCAAGGCTTCTGGGGCGACTCGCTGGAAGCTCCTGTCGAGCAGGTCCGCCGCGGCCCCATCGACTACCTGACCCTCGACTACCTCGCCGAAGTCACCATGTCGATCCTGCAAAAGCAGCGGTCGCGCGATCCGAAGGCCGGCTATGCTCGCGATTTCGTCGACATGATCGCTCGCGTATTGCCGGAGCTGGTCTCGCGAAATATCCGCGTGATCGCCAACGCCGGCGGCGTGAATCCCGGCGCCTGCCGCGACGCTGTGCTCGAAATCGCCAAGCGCCAGGGTATCGAGATCAAAGTCGCGACCGTTGCCGGCGACGACATCATGGATCGCCTGGATGAGTTCATCGCCCGCGGCGTCGCGCTGAAAAGCATGGACACCGGCGAGCCTCTGTCGACAATCCGCTCCAACGTCCAGAGCGCCAACGTCTATTTCGGCGCGTTCCCGGTCGCCGAAGCCCTCGGGCGCGGCGCGCAAATCGTGATTACGGGGCGCGTCACCGACACCGGACTTGCCCTCGCGCCGATGATTCATGAGTTTGGCTGGAAGCGCGACGATTGGGACAAGCTTTCCGCCGGAACCATCGCCGGACACACCGTCGAATGCGGCGCGCAATGCACCGGCGGCAATTGCCAGGTGGGTTGGGAAACCATCGATTACGCCGACATCGGCTATCCGATCATCGAAGCCGAACCCGACGGCACCTTCGTCATCACCAAGCACGCCGGCACCGGCGGCCGCGTGGATCTGGATTCCGTCAAGGAACAATTGCTTTACGAAATGGGCGATCCCCGCGCCTACATCACGCCCGATTGCGTCGCCGATTTCACCACCATTCACTTGCATCAGGCCGGCCCCGATCGAGTGCGCTTCTCCGGCATCAAAGGCCATCCCGCCACGGATTCCTACAAGGTTTCCATCAGCTACACGGCCGGCTTCAAGGCGATCGGCAGCCTCTGCTACGCCTGGCCCGACGCCTACAAGAAGGCTCGCGCGGCCGAGAAGATCATGCGCCAGCGTCTCGATCGGCTGGGTCTGCGCTTCGATGCGATCCACGCCGAATTTTTAGGCGCGAACGCGTGCCACGGAATCGCATCTGCGGAACCGTCGGCGGAATGTGCGCCGGATCTTGCAGAGGTGGTGCTGCGATTCGGCGTGCGTTCGAACGATCGCGCGGCGGTGGAACGATTCACCAAAGAAATCGCGCCCTTCGCATTGAACGGACCGCCCGTGGTGACGGGGCTCGGCAGCGGACGCCCGCGCGTCGAAGAGATCGTCGCCTATTGGCCCGCATTGATTCCGAAGACTGAAGTGACGCCCGAGGTGACTCTATGGCCAAGCGAAAGCTGATCGAACTGGCGCACGCGCGCTCCGGAGACAAGGGCGATACGGCCAATGTCGGGATCATCGCGCGCGATCCCAACGACTATCCAATTCTGGTGCGCGAAGTGACCGCGGCCCGCGTCAAGGAACACTTCAAGGGAGTCGTGCTCGGCGACGTGCAGCGTTACGAGCTGCCGAATCTAGGGGCACTGAATTTCCTGCTGCACGAATCGCTGGACGGCGGAGGAACGCTGTCGCTGAAAGCCGATCCCCAAGGCAAGACCTATTCAAGCGCCCTGCTACGCATGGAAATCGACGACGACAAGGTCGACTGAGGCGCGACAGAATGGAGCGCTATGCCGCCGACATCGCCAATAACGCGCGACAGAATGGAGCGATATGTCGCTTGAGGCGCGACCCGTAAGGGCGCGCGCACAAAAAAGGCCGATATGCAGATTGAACACACCGTCTCCGAAGGCGTCGCGACCATCACGCTGAACCGCCCGGAAAAGCGAAACGCCCTAAGCCCAGAACTAATCGCAGCACTACACAGCGCCCTTGATGACACCGCCCGCAATGCCGCAGTGCGCGTTGTGCTCCTCACCGGCGCCGGCAAGGACTTCTGTTCCGGAGCCGACCTGGCCGCATTCGATCGCGCAGCAGAAGCCGGCGTCCTGGACCACATCGAAGTCGCCCGAGCGCTAGCCAACCTCCTGCTCGCCATACGCCATCATCCCCGCCCAATCATCGCCGCGGTGCGTGGACGAGCACTCGCCGGCGGCTGCGGCCTGGCCACCGCGTGCGATCTGATTCTGGCGGCGGAGTCGGCGAAGTTCGGCTATCCCGAAGTCAACATCGGATTCGTTCCCGCGATGGTGATGGCGATTCTCCGCCGCAACCTGAGCGAGAAGCGCGCCTTCGAATTGATCGCCACAGGCGACGTAGTCGGAGCGCCGGAAGCGCTCTCCATGGGGCTGATCAATCGGGTCTTCCCCGATGACGAATTCGACACCCGCGTGAGCGAATACGCGGCCAACCTCGCAGCCGAAGTCGGCGTCGGCAATCAGTTTGAGCAAGAAGCTGCTCTATCATATGGATTCGATGACCTTCGAAGCGTCCATAGAGGCCGGCATCCACGGCAATGCGATCGCGCGAATGACCGAAGACGCACGCCGCGGGATCGAGAAATTCGCCAACAAAAAATGACGACGAAACAAACGATCGCTCGTCTGAGACAAATATGCCTGGCCCTGCCGGATGCGACCGAAGTAATCGCGTGGGAACATCCCACGTTCCGCATCCGGAACAAAATCTTCTGCGTGTACGGTGGTTATGCGGATGCTCCGAATATCACGCTGAAGGTGGGGAAGCCGGCGCTGGGGATTTTTTTGCAGGATCCGCGTTTCTGGAAAGCGTCGCACATCGGGAATCACGGATGGATTTCGATGAGCGCCAAGGACGATCTCAACTGGGAGGAGATCGAGGAGTTGGTAAAGGGCAGTTATCAAATGATCGCGCCGGTAATTAGAAAGGCGTCAGTGAGGCGCGACAGAATGGAGCGCTATTCGGAGAAAGGATCGGTGAAGCATGCTGAATCGAAGAGCACTTCTGGGCAGCGGAGCCGCAGTACTAGCGCAAGCGCTACTCCAAGCACAAAACCAAAGCGCGTCAAATAAAAGCGTGTACCAGCACGATCTTCCCGATATCGACATCAAGAACTGGACCGTAAACGCGGTAGAAATCAAGTACGCGCCGGGCGGGACGTCGGCCGCGCACCGTCATCCCGGCATCACGTTGGTGTACGTACTGGAAGGCGAAATCGTCTCGTCCAGTTGGCGATGGCCCCGAGCAGACGTACGGCCCGGCCAGATGTTCATGGAGACTCCGAATCAATTGCACGGAGTGTCGCGCAACGCAAGCAAAACCAAGCCCGCGAAATTCCTGGCGCTGCTGCTGGCCGAAAAAGGCAAGCCGCTCACTATCCCTGCCTGACGTGGCGCACGCTTCAGCGTGCAGCGGCGAACTTCAGTTCGCCGTCGGAAAGCACCATCGGCTGAAGCCGACGGCAGCACGCTTCAGCGTGCGCCACGTTGTAGACTGATTTCTTGCTTCGACAATCGATGGGCCTAGTCCGCACCACCGCTCTGGTGGTCGGGATCATCATCGGCGCGTCGATTTTCGTTCAGCCCTCCGAAGTCAGCCGCCACGTTTCCACCATCCCCGCGATGTTCGCGGTCTGGTCCGCGGCCGGAATCATGTCGATCTGCGGAGCCCTCGTCTCCGCCTCGCTCGCGCGCAAATTTCCAAAAACCGGTGGCGTCTACGTTTACCTGCGAGAAACCATCTCGCCCTCAGCCGGATTCCTGTGGGGTTGGGCGATGTTCTGGAGCGCGCACTCCGGCATCGTCGCCGCCATCGGCATGGTGTTCGCGCGCTACATGGCGGTGCTGGTTCCTCTCAACGATTTTCAAATGCGAGCCGTCGCCATCGGCGTCATCCTCTTGATCTCGACCATCAACTATTTCGGCGTGCGCGCCGGCAGCGCGGTACAGACGACGTTTACCATCGCGAAGCTCGGCGCAATCGCTGCGCATTCTGATCGCGGTGGTGCTTTTGGCGCCACCGCAAATTTCACCGCAATCCACCGCGAATGGACCGCGCGGTCTCCATGAATTCCTCCTCGCCATCAGCGCCGGATTGTTCACATTCGGCGGCTGGCACATGGTGACGTACGCGGCCGGCGAGACCCGCGACCCCGAGCGCACCATCCCGCGCGCGCTGCTTCATTGGGATGATCATCGTGACGGTGGCGTATTTGTCTCTGAATGCGGCTTATCTCCATGTGTTGCCATTAGATACCGTGCTGAATTCGCAGCACGTCGCTGCCGATGCCGCAGCCGTTCTGGCAGGCTCGCGCGGAGCAACATTGGTCGCGATTCTAGTGCTGATTTCCGCATTCGGAGGCCTAAGCGGAACGGTGCTAGCAGGACCAAGAGTGTACTATGCGATTGCAAACGACGGACTTGCATGGAAAGCGATGGCGACCGCGCATGCGCGATTTCAAACGCCGCATGTTGCAATCATCGCGCAGGCGATTTGGGTGAGCGTGCTGGTGGCGACCGGAACGTATCGGGCGCTGTTCACCCGAGTGGTCTACACCGAGTTTCTATTTTTTGGACTGATGACGATCGGGCTGATGCGCGTCGAAAAACGTGTGACGATCGCGCCGCTGATTTTTTTGTTAGGCTGCGCGCTGGTGGTTGGCAATCAGCTCGCGGCCGATTGGAAAGAATCCGCGATCGGATTGCTGTTGGTTTGCGCTGGAATTCCGGTTTACTATTTTCTAAGCAAAGGTCTCATGATCATCGACTTTCATAACCACTACTATCCGCCTCGCTATTTGAAGGCTCTGCAATCCGGCGAAAGCGCCGTCAAGGTGACGTTCAACGATCAGGGGCATGCGTGCATTCACTATCCAGGTGATTACAACATCGCCGTGCCGGGCCAGATCGATCTCAACATTCGCCGCAAGATGCTGGACGATCAGGGCATCGATATGCAGGTCTACACGCTTGACGACGCCGGGCACGCATGTCGAGACGCCGGCGACCGCAGTCAAGTTAGCATCGATGGTGAATGACGAATTCGCGGAGGGAATCGCGGCGCATCCGGGACGGTTTACCGCGCTGGCGACGCTGCCGCTGAACGATCCGGCTGCGTCGGTGAAGGAGTTGGATCGCGCGATGCGGCAGCTCAAGCTGCGCGGGGCGATGCTGTTCAGCAATGTGAATCATGTCGCGCTGGCGGATGAGCGCTTCTGGCCGCTATATGAGCTCGCGAATGATTTGGAGGCGGTGCTGTACATTCATCCCACCGATCCGGCGGGCGTGGAAGCGATGACCGATTTCTGGTTGATGCCGCTGGTGGGTTTTCTGATGGACACGACGCTGGCGGCGGCCAAGCTGGTGTTCACGGGCATCCCTGAGAGGTTTCCGAAGATCCGATGGGTCCTGACGCATTGCGGCGGGGCGATTCCGTATTTGGCCGAGCGGCTGGATCGCGGCTATCGGGCTTTTAAGGAGTGCCGGGTGAACATCGATCGTCCGCCTAGCGAGTATTTGAAGAAGTTCTACTACGACACGGTGAACTTCAACACGGATGCGCTGAAGCTGGCGATTGCGTTTGCGGGTGCGGATCACTTGTTGGCTGGGAGCGATTATGCGCATCAGATCGGTAGTCCTCGGTTGATGCTGGAGAGTTTGCGGGCTTTGGATGTTTCCGATGCGGATCGGGCTGGGATTCTTGGGGGGAATGCGGGTCGGTTGTTGGGGATTTAGATCTCCGAGAGTTTGCGCGCGCGGTTTGAGGACTGAGCAGCAGGGTGTCGACATGAGTGTCGACACGGCACGCAGGAGTGCGTGCGCCACATCTACGCTAACGCGTCATGTCCTGGATCGAAATTGCTACCAGGGCCAGCGTCAGGCCGATCATCAACGCCACCGACACCCACGACACTACGTTGTAGAAGCGCGTGTTGACCCATTCCTTCATCAGGCTTTTTTTGTTGATCAGCAGCGTCATGAAGATCAGGATGAACGGCAGCAGGACTCCGTTGATCACCTGCGAAAACAGGATCATCTTCACCAGCGGGAAATTGCGGAATCAGAATCACTGCCCGCGCCGACCACGATCAGCAGCGTGAACAGCCAGTAGAAAATCGGCGCCTCGCGGAAGCGCTTGTTCACTCCCGATTCGAACCCCAATCCTTCGCACACCGAATACGACGTCGATAAGCGGCAAGATGCACGCCGCGAACAGCGACGCGTTGAACAGTCCGGCGGCGAACAGGATAGTCGCGTATTGACCGAACGGCCGCAGTCCGACGGCGGCTTCGGCGGCGCTTTGAATGTCCCGCGGCGCGACCGAATAGATGGCTCCGGCGCACGCCACGATGATGAAGAACGCGATCACCGACGTCATGATGCAGCCCAAGATCACTTCGATCCGCGATTCCTCGTATCTCCTTGGCCGTGACGCCCTTTTCCACCACGGCCGCCTGCAGATAGAACTGCATCCACGGCGCGATGGATGTCCCCACCATCGCGATCACCATGGTGATGTAGCCGCCATCGAACATCAGCACCGGGCGCACGCTGTAGATCATCGCGAGCTTCCAATTCGGGCGCACCAGAATACCCGGAAATAATGTAGGCGACGTAGACGAGGCAGGCGAACAGGAAGATTTTTTCGACGCTGCGATACGTCCCCTTCACCACCAGCGCCAGACCATGGCCGCGCCCAGGGCACGGTGATGTATCGCGAAATGTGAAACAGCTCCAGGCGAACTGGCGATGCCGGCGAAATCCGCAATCATGTTCGTCAGGTTGGCGAGCACCAGCACCACCATCATGATGAACGTGATGCGCAGGCCGAACTCTTCGCGGATCAGATCGGACAGGCCTTTGCCGGTGACCGCGCCCATGCGCGAACACATCTCCTGCGTCACGATCAGCAGGATGGTGATGGGGAGCAGCGTCCACAGCGGCAGATAGCCCCAGCGCGCGCCGGCCTGCGAATAGGTGTAGATTCCGCCGGCGTCGTTGTCGACCATGGCCGTGATGAAGCCCGGCCCGAATGACCGCGAAGAATATGGCGAGGTGATAGCGGAACCGTTTCCAGCACGTCCGGGACGGCCCACCTTTCGGCTCTGTCATTGTCTATTTCTGCCTCAAGACGGAAATGATGTCGTCGGCGGTGATCACGCCGGCCAGCTTGCGCTCCTCATCCACCACCGGGAGCGCCAGCAGATTGTATTTGTCGAACAGCTCCGTCACGCGATCCTGCTGCTCGGTCACCGGCGCCTCGATCAGCGTCTCCACGGCCAGCGTGGCAGAGCGAGCGTCGCGCCCTCATGCAGGAACAGCCGCGCCAGCGGAACTGCGCCCGTCAGCCGCTCGCTCGCCATCCACCAGAAACAGCGTGTTCAGCGTTTCCAGCAGCTCTTCGTTGCTCTTTCAGCGCCCGCATCGCGTCGGCGACCGTTGCAGTCGTCGCGCAAGCGCGACGTACTCGGTGTTCATCATGCCGCCGGCGGTGTCTTCGTCGAATTCCAGCAGCTCCCGCACCTCTCTCTTGGGCGCAGTGCTCCATCTCCTCGAGAATCTCTTCGCTGGTCTCCTCTTCGAGCTCCGCCAGCACGTCCGCCGCCTCGTCCGGCGCCATTTCTTCCACGATGTCGGCCGCGGTTTCCGGTCTCCAGCGATTCCAGAATGCTCGCCTGAATGTCCGGGATCGACCTCGGTCAGCGCGTCGGCCGCGACTTCGCTGTCGATATTTTCGAAGATCGCCTCGCGATCCTCGGGCTCAGCTCCTCGACGATGTCGGCCAGGTCGGCCGGATGCATGTCTTCCAGCAGCCGGTTCGAAATGTTCAGCCGCAGGCGCCGCTGCGGATCGGGCTCCAGAATGTTGCAGAATTCCCAGCGAATGGAATGCGGCGGGATCCGGCTCCTGCAATCGCCGGACCCAGCGCGGCGGCAGCACGCCCTGCACCAGGCGGCGGAAAATGCTGCGCAGGCCGATATCGACGTCCAGCACCCACAGGACTGTCGCCATCGTTTTCGTGACGGATCTCAAACGTGACGATCGTTGACGCGCACCACCTTGCGGCCCTGCGCATCGATGATCTGCTGGTCCAGAAGATCGCGCGACCATGCGCAGCATGTACTCGTCGGAATGATACGGAGTCAGGTTTTCGTCGCGAAGGTGGATGCCGTCGAGCGAAATGGAGCGCACCTGATCGTGGCGGACGGTCAGCCAGGCCGCGCCGCCGCCGATCAGATAGCGATCGACGCGGACCGGATCCATCAAGAGGAACAATGGCGGCATCTTTGACCACACCGATCCTGCGCCCCTTAAGGTCAAAGACCTTGAGGCCGAGCAGTTCGGTGAGGAACAGCATGTCCTGATCCGGCATAGCGGTATACCCAAGCGCTGCTCGAGGCAAAGTCCCGGGTGGTAATCGGAGCCCATATGTGAGCCGAAGCTCAGACTTTTACTATGACCCATGAGAGGAGACGGGCGCAAGATTTTTTTGATTCGGGCTTGGGCCTCCTCACGGAAGCCG
Organism: Terriglobia bacterium; assembly: GCA_963732025.1. Taxonomy (GTDB): domain Bacteria; phylum Acidobacteriota; class Terriglobia; order Bryobacterales; family Bryobacteraceae; genus Palsa-187. Next base: position 923,900 of record CAVSXU010000008.1, on the reverse strand, counting down.
TTAGCGGGCATCCGTTTCAAAAAGTGGGGCGCATATCCGCCGGCAACAGGGTTCAGGCCGCTTCAAGGAACACAAGAAAAGCCGGCTAAAAGACCGGCTTGCCGCCATGACTGGCGGCCCCACATTTAGACTGATGTCCACGACCGAAAATCCCATATCGGATACAGTGAAAAGGGAACAGAAGGTACCGCCGCAATGGAAGTGCATTTCACCGCCGAGCTGGAGAAGAAGCTCAATGACCTGGCCGCGCTGAGCGGCCGGCCCGCGGACGAACTGGTCCGGGATGCCGTGGCCGGAATGTTCGACGAGTTGGCCGAGACTCGCAGCATGCTGGATCGTCGCTATGACGAAATCAAGAGTGGAAACGTCAAGCTGATGGACGGCGAGGAGGCCTTCACCCGGTTGCACGAGCGAATTGACGCGCGGCGCAATGACCCCGCGTGAGCGGTTATGCTCTTCACCCGGAGGCGTACCTCGACGTCGATGAAATAGCTATTTATATCGGCCGGGACAATCCTGACGCGGCGCACCGGGTGGTTGATGAGATTTACGCCGCGGTCCAGAGTTTAGTTCCTTTCCCGCGCCGAGGCACCGCCGCCCCGACCTCACGCGCCGTCCTTTGCGCTTTATCCACGTGCGCGATTACCTGATCGCTTACGCTCCCGACGAAAGGCCGTTGTGGGTGGTTGCCGTCATGCACGGCCACCGCAGCCCGCTCGTGATGGCCGCGATCCTGAGAGGACGCGAAGACTAGTGGGTGGTCCGCGAAAACGCTTGAGTGTGAAAAACGTGTCGACATGAATGTCGACACGGCACGCAAGAGTGCGTGCGCCACATCGGCGCGAATACGTTGCTAAAGGTGGGTCGAGCCCACCGCTGCGCGCGCCCTCACGGGACGCGCCTCAAGGGCTGCGACGATTCGTGCTTCAACGTTATGATCGGGATAACTTACCAGGAACGCTACTTCGTGACGACCTTGTAAAAGCGGGCCATCCAGTACGGGAGGATGTAATCGATGCCTGCGGTCTCGATTGTCCCACTGCCTCCGCCGGTGAGCTGGAACGGACTGCGCTGCCACAGGAAATCGGTCGGGACGCGCTGCGGGATCGGAATGGGGCTGCACGCCTCATTGTTGCCGCAGGTGGCGAGCGTGCCGCGCAGATCGACAGTTGGATCCCGGCGCGGGCGCGTTAGCCATTGATCCAGATACGCCGCCGTGTTGGCGTCACGCTTCGTATCCGCGCGTTCGAGTGCCCGATCGATCATGTTGAAGTGCGGGTTCTCGTGGTTGGCGACGGTGCCTCGGAATTGTTCGTAGGCGGCGCGGTACACGAGCTTCTGGAGCAGATTGTTTTCCAGCCCGATCAGGTGGAAAAAGTTAATCGCGTCCAGGTTGAATTTGAAATACGAACTGTTTTGATCCGCGTCGTCGACTTCGATCGGTACGATCACCAGCGCTGTCCCGAGCATCATCTGCTTGTAAAGATTCGCGAATTGCGTCGCGTTCACGTGGCGGCCAATTTGTAGCAGGGTTAATTGCTGATCCGGCCGGATCAGGAATGTGGTGCTGATGGAGCCGTCCGGCATGACGATGGTCCAGGCGTGATCGATCAGGAATTGCAGCAGCCGCGTGATGAGCGCCGCAGATTGCGATTTAACCTGCGGATCGTTGATCAGGTCGTAAGCGACGCCCAGACCGAAGAACGCGCCCGAGTATTCGTCGCGCGAGGTGTTGCCGATCCACATATACTGTTGCCCCGCAGTGTTGGAAATGTGGACGCCGTTGGCGGATTCCTCGGATGCGATTCCTGGTTCGAAGGGCGAGGCGAACGGAACGGCACAGCGCGCCAGCAGGTTGGTGCCTGTTACGTCGGTCAATAGCTGCAGCCCGGCGATGGCTTTCTTGGCATTCGCCAGGGCGTCGGGCGATTTCGTCACGTTGTAGCGATAGGCTTCGGCGGCTAGATAATGGCCGGTCCAGATCGCCGAATCGCCACAGCGCGTGTAGCCGATGATCTGATCGCTGCTGGCGGAGGCGAACATCGGATCGAGGATCGTCCCGAACGGCGTGTGGCGAGCTTGGATGTTGGCGGAAATCGCGAGGGCATCGGATTCGGCTGCCCAACAGGTCGGAAAAGCGCAGAGGAAGAAGCAGAGGTACCGCATACGGCGACAACTGGATTGAGTATAGCCCGGCGCGAGATCTCAGAGAAATTTGAAGAAATCTGCGAAGAGAGTTTCAAAATCCCGGCAAGTTTTTCGCCTGTATAGGTGAACGTCATGCTTTTCAAAATAGGTACTCTCTCCTTGCTTTTCGCGGCCGCGGCCTGCGCCGGACCAATCTTATGGACCCTACAAGGTGTCACGTTCAATGATGGCGGCACGGCGTCGGGATCGTTTATGTTCGATGCCGGAACGGGCCAATATAGCTCGATCGATATCACGACGACGAGTGGCTCCTCGTTAACCGGCTCCACTTATGCGTTTCTTGATCCGGGCGAAGCCGGATTCAATGGTCCCGCAAAGGTGTCCTTGGTGGCGTCGAACGCCCCGAATTTGACGGGATCACCGTTTTTGAGTTTCGTCTGGCAATCCAATTTGACCGGCGCCGGGGGCACGATGCCGTTTTCGAGCACGTTGAATAGCGGCGAGACAACTTGCACGAATTCCAGGCTGCACCAGTATCGATCAAAGCGCAGGACGCGTGATTACGGCTGGAGATATCACAACGGGGGCGGTTCCTGAGCCGGCTACTCTCCTGCTGGTTGGGTGTGCGATGGCTGGGTTGGGATTGAAGCGCCGTCGGCTTCGTTAGTTCCACTTTTGGGATTACTGGGACTCGACTGCAACTGGTTTTTCAATTGCAGACCGAAACCCATGCGATCCGCTTTTCCTCATAACTCTAAGTTGCTGCGTTTGTGCGGCTCAATCGGTTTCGATCGGTGTGATTGGCGGCTGGCGACCCTTGGATACTGTCTCGTCGCCGGCGTCGGACGAGTCAAAACGCTACGCCATCGGTCCGACGTTCGACATCGGATTGCCGTTCGGACTCGGATTTGAAGTTGACGCGCTGTATAGCCGCCAGGGATTTGTTGCGTCCAACTCAAGCTCCCTCGGGTCGACGACGTACAGCCAACATGCCAACGCCTGGGAATTCCCGTTGTTGTTAAAGCACACGATGCCGTTTCCGATCGTGAAGCCGTTTCTGGAAGTTGGGTACGCGCCGCGGCACATCAGCGGCACGCTGGATACTTTCGGATCGTTCTTGTCGTCACCGACTGGGCATGGGGACTTGACCCCTTTCAACAACCACAGCGATGTGGGGTATACGAGTCATGGTCTTGTGCTCGGCGGGGGTGTCGCGGTTAATGCTGGGCGGGTGCGGATTGCGCCGCAGATTCGATATACGCGCTGGAATGGGCCGGCGTTCGGGTTTAATTTTGGGGATGGGCCGAGTTTTTCGGCTACGCAGAATCAGGTGGATATTTTGGTCGGGTTTGGATGGAAGGTTCGTTGACGGTTTTGCGCGCGCCCTGACGGGACGCGCCTCAACTTGCCTCGAAAAGCTTACAGATCGCTTAGCGCGTACACCAGAGCGCCTTTTGCGGTGGCGTGCAGGGGATTCTGCGCCATGCGGATTTCGGAGAGGCTGATGGGGAAATCCTGCTCCCAGAGCAGCTTTTCGAAACGATCGCGAAATCCTGGCGGCAGCGCGGTTCCTCCGCTCAGCACCAGCGGAATCGGCTTGTGAAACTGCGGGATACTCTTGGTTCGCGCGAATGCTTCCTTCAACGCGGTCACCAGCGACCGGATCATGTCGTCGTAATACACGCCGAGCACCTGCTGGATCTTGTCCGCGAAGAACCCGTTGAAGTGGAACGAATCTTCCTTGGCCAGCCGAATGCGATTGGCGCGTTCGCCGGTCACGGCTGACGGCGTTCGAATCGATGAAATCGCCCGCTTTCGGAATGCTGAAGCTCAGCACTGGGCACCGACAAATACGCGAGGCACACGTTGCACAATCCGCCGCCGCAACTGATGCCGATTCCGGTGTAGTTCGAGCTCTCCATTTCGCCATAAATCACCGCCAGCCCTTCGTTGATCGGCGACGCCTGATAGCCGATTTCGGTGAGGATCTGACGGATCGTCGCTTCGTGATAGGTCAGACTGCCTTCGGCGCCGAGCGGCGCGGCCGGCACGGTGAAGCACAGCTTGGGAAGGTCCGCCTTGTCGCGCGGGCGCCGAGCATGGAGACCAGAATCTCGCGCATCATCCGCAGGCTCTCCGGCTCTTTTGGATCGAGCACGCCATGCGACATCGGGCGGCGGATTTCGGCGTTGAGCAAGCCGGCGAACTTTTCGCTCTCGTTGCCGTGCACCACGATTTCGCCGGCCAGTGTGGTGTGCGGAATGCGCTCGCGCTCCAGTACGCCTTCGGTGATCTTGGCGTAGGGAATGGTGACGAACGCGTTCAATTGCGAGTCGTAGTCGATATCGTCATTCCCGTGGCCGCGGCCGGTGTGCGCCGCGACGATGCGGCTGGTGCCGACGTCCAATCCAATTGCAGAATTCTCGCTCATTTCATAACCTCACTCTTCTGGTCACTAGCTTCGCCGGCCTGAGTTTCTTTCAACGCCGATGCAATTTCCTTGTAGCGGCGCTTCAGCCCCGCTCGATAACGCGCCACCGTGATGCCCTCGGCTGCGGCGCGTGACGACACCTGCTCGTCCGCCACGATCCAGCCCGCTGCCAGCGCCGTCCCGCGACTTCCAGGAACACGGTGTCGTATTCGAAGCCGAACGCGGTCAGGCTCGCCAGCGGAGTCGCGTAATTGTCGGGCAGCCCAGCGCCGCGAACGGAAAGTCGCTGGCCCAATCGGTGTGCGACGCCGATCCGCATGTTGTCGGGATTCACGGACACCTGCGCGTGCGTCACGCAATTCGTCGCTGCGATTCCGTAACGCGACCGCAGCATCTCCGTCAGCGCTTTCGCCGATGCCACCTGCGCCGGCGTCACTTCCTCCATCGCGCCGGTCTGCGCTTCGAATGCGACGCCGAGAAAGCTGTCGTTCAAGTTCACGTAGATTCCCTGCGCGTCGGCCCACACGGAATTGCCCGCATGGTTCGCGGCATCGGATTCCGCAACGGCGGCGAACACCCGCCCGAAGCGATCGATCATGTAGTGATAGGCGTGCTCCCGCCGGATCAGGTCGAGCACGTTGCGCCCGAGTTGCTTCAGCCGTCGGTTCTGGTCCTCTTCGAAAGGCGCGATCAGACTTTCGGTGGTGTGATAGACGATGCCCACTGGCGCCGAACCCGTTCGATGCGCCAGGGTTCCACCGTCGAGATCGAAAATCGGGTAGTGAGGGCGTGGACGATTGGAAACCTGAAGGGTCATGTCGATGCGAAGTCCGTTGCTGTAGATTTCGGTCGAACCTGACTTTTCTACGCGCCAGACGCGTTCGTTGGTTGTTTCTCTGTTGCTTGTCGGTGAGGGGGTGGTGATGTTCGGCGACAACTTCGGGCGCCGCTTTCGGTGCGGATGCGGCTTCGCCTTTCGGCCTGGACCCAGGCGCGATCGCGCAGCGCTGCCTGCCAGCACGATCCACACCGCGGACGCGCTTTCCGCGATTCCAGTACCTTGGGAATCGCCGCTTGGACTCCGGCGTCGCCATGCAGGCGCAGGTAGCGCAGGCGCTCGACGGGATCGGCAATGCAGTCCGCGCGCCGCTCGATCTTCGGGGCTTTTTGGACGTCTGGGATTTGCGCCAACACGCCTATAAAATCGGCGGAAGTAGGGCTAAACCTTAGTCCTTCTTAGCTGGAAGACCCAGTGATGTTTTCGATAGCCGGGTCGCTTTTGACCCCCGCTCTCACGAGCGGGGCTTGAGGCTGGGGGCGAGTGCCTACTTTTCGGCGGTCGTCGACAATCTTCGAATCGGTCTGGAATTTGCGGTAATCGCGATAGGTTAGCTCGATCTCCAATCGCAGCTTTTTCATGTAGGCGATGCGTGCGTTGCCGTGAATTTCTATGTGCGTCGGCAGCCAGACTTCGTCGTTGACGCGCTTCTGTTCGAATTTCACGTTGGCTCCTTCGGCGATTTTGAACAGGCCCAGGCCGTACGAAATCGAGTCGTTCGACGTTGGCTTCCATCTTCACCCAGTGGTAATCGGCCTTGGCGATCCAGATTTTGCCGCTCACTTTCGCCGAAAATCTTCGCTTTCGGAGTTCTTGAATTTGTAGCCGGGTTTCGGCGTGGCTTCGATCACCCAGGCGGGCAAGCCGCTGACGTTGTCGTCGGCAAGCAGACGCAGATCGAACGCCTCCGGAATCTCGCGCAGGATACTTCGCGTTCCTCTTGGCGCTCTTTTTCGACCTTGGCTCGGTCGGAGGCGGACAAATGCTCGCGTTTGGCGTGCTCCTTGTCCATCTTTTCCTGTTCCTTGCGCGCGTCGCTTTCCGACAAGCGGCTTGTCGTTCTTTGCGATCCGCTTTTCGTAGGGACTCCCAGCCAGGACCAGGATTTCGTGCGGTGTTCGATTCGGTTTTGGTCAGCTTGCCTTTGCCATCGTATTGGCGAACTTCTTCGCGCTCGACGTAGGTGTAGTCCTTGACGGAGTTGAAATCGAAGAAATCGCGCTCCAGCGATTTTTTGACGATCGCGTTAGCGTCGGGTGTGGTTTGCGCGAATGCCGTGCACACTGCCGCGATGACGAGAAGCGCTTTCACACGATTGAGACGGCTCTGAGAGGGGATTAATTACACGCGTTGTCGGGCAGGCGTTTTCGCCTGCCGATTCACATGCACGGGAAACAATTGCGGGAAAATCGGCAGGCGGAACCGCCTGCCCCACACTACGCGTGGGCTGATAACACGCGCTTCCGGCTGTTTCTCAATGGGACACGGAATCGTGATCGTGAACTCCGCTCCACGGCCGTCCGCGCGATTCGAGGCGCGCACTTCGCCGCCATCCTGTTTCACGATCGTTTCCACGATGTGCAGGCCCAATCCCGATCCTCGCGTCGAAACGTGCGGCTTGAAAATGCCGCCGATGATCTCCGGCGCAATCCCGGGTCCCTCGTCGCGAACGACTATCTCGGCGGATCCCCCGGTGCGCCGCGCGGAAACATGAATCGTTCCGCCTTCCGGCATGGCCCGCACCGCGTTCGAGAACAGATTGATCAACACCCGTTCCCACGCCCAATTGCGGCGCAGTTCGATCCCGCGCTCGACGGATCGCTTGAAACGGATTCGCGGGCCGCCGGCGATCAGCGAATCCTCGACGAACGAAATCGCGCCCTTCAGAATGCTTTCGAACGCCGCACTCTCGCCTTCCGCCGATTCGATGCTCGCCACCAGGTTCTTGCCGCGTTCCACGCTGCGGAAAATCGCCGCGGAAAGGAAGGCATTTTCGGGATTATCGGGAAGCAATTCGGCGGCATCCAGCAGGGTCTGGAACACGTTATTCAGGTCGTGCACCAGGCCCGGCAAGCGTAAGTCGCCCGAACGCTCGGAGATTACGGCCTACTTAGCATCTGTGACAGATCCCTTAGGCAGATATAAGTTTAACAACTGATCTGACGTAGTATACCGAAAAACTCAGGAAAAGAAACCCCCGCCGCTTCCGAGCCTTCGATATTGCACGGCCCGTCCGCCGCCAGAGCCGCCACCGCGAAGGCCATGGCGATGCGATGATCGCCCGCCGAATCGAGCTCGGCCGCGTGGAATTGCTGGCCGCCGGGGATATGGAAGCCGTCGGGCGACGGTCTCGATCTGCACGCCCATTCGCTTGAAGTTGTCCTCGAGCACCGCGATGCGGTCGGTTTCCTTGATGCGCAGTTCAGACGCGTCGCGAACGGTCAAGCCGCCGCTGGACGCCGCGCCCAGCACCGCCAGCGCCGGAATCTCATCGATCAGCGCCGCCGTCATCGCGCCTTCGATCACGCCGCCCGTGATTTTCGATGCGCGCACGCGCAGGTCGCCGATCAGCTCGCCATCGACCTGCCGCAAGTCGAGAATCTTGATCGACGCGCCCATCGACACCAGGAAATCCAGCAGCGCGGATCGCGTGGGATTCAGTCCGACGCTGTGAATCGCCAGATTCGCTTCGGGCATCAGCAGCGCCGCGACCAGGAAAAATGCAGCGGAGCTGAGATCGCCGGGCACGCCCAGCTCGCGACCGGTAAGCTTCGCGCCGCCGCGCAGCGTGATCACTCGCCGTCGGATTTCGATTTCCGCGCCGAATTCCTCGCAGCGCGATTTCGGTATGATCGCGCGTGCGAACCGGCTCGTGCACGATGGTGTCGCCCGTCGGCGAAAAGCCCGGCGAGCAGAACGCAGCTCTTGACTTGCGCGCTGGCCACCGGCAGCGTGTAGTCGATGCCTTGTGAGCGGGCGGCCGTGAATCGTCAGCGGCGGAAACTTGCCGTCGCGAGCTTCAATCGACGCGCCCATCGATTGCAGCGGCATCATGATGCGCTGCATCGGCCGCTTGGAAAGCGATTCGTCGCCGCCGATCCGCGAGGTGAAGGGCTGCGCCGCCAGGATTCCGCTGAGCATGCGAATGGTCGATCCGGAGTTGCCGGCGTCGAGTTCGGCCGCGGGTTCGCTGCAATGCGACCCCTTGAATCGCGACGATCTGTTCGTCGCCTTCACCGCGCCGTTCGACCTTCGCGCCCAGCGCCTCCATGCAGCCGAGCGTCGACTGGCAATCGGCGCCGGTCGAATAATTGGCGATGGTGCTTTCGCCTTCGGCAATCGCCGCGAGCATGGCGTAGCGGTGGGAAATCGATTTATCGCCGGGCAGGGTGATGATGCCTTCAATCGCCCGCGCGGGCGCGATCGTTTCTTTCATGAGATTTCAGTAAAGCAGTGTCGGCGCCGGTGGCGCAGGTGATTCCGACGGCTGCCGGTATTCGTCCTGCACTCTGTAGGGTGCGAGATCTCCGGCTGAACCGCCGAGTAGCAGGTCGACAGATCGCCACCTCACGGTGTTTCGCTCCCTGGTCTGTCGACGGGCGGGACCGCCGATCAAACATTCGTGACGTGGCTCTTTCTCTTTCTGATGCAGGACGCCCGCGGCCAAGCCGACCGCGTGCGCGCCGCGATGGCCGCATCTCTAGAAAAACAAAAGCTTTCTGTGCGTCAACAAGTGAAGAGCCAAGTCCAAGCGGGCGCGCTCGTTGCGGATCAGGAAGTCGGATTCGAACGCGTTTCTTCGCCCAGGCGCCTTTCGCGATGCCGTCCGACATGGGTTGCGATCCCATGCCCAAGCCGCAATTGTTCGAAATGATCGATCAGGCGGCGCAACGACAGGGCGTCGATCCCGCGTTGGTTCGTGAAGTTGCGCGCCAGGAATCGGCATTCCGGCCGTGCGCGGTTTCGTCGAAAGGCGCGGAAGGGCTGATGCAGTTGATGCCGGCGACGCAGGCGCAATTCGCCGTAACCGATCCGTTCGATCCCGGCCAGAGCCTGGATGCCGGCACCAAGTTGTTGAAACAATTGCTGGATCGCTATCACGGCGACCTTCCCCTCGCACTCAGCGCCTACAACGCGGGCGCCGGGACGGTCGATAAAGCCGGCGGCGTTCCCGAGATTCCCGAGACCAAGAACTACGTTCTTCAGTATTCTCAACCGTTTTCTGCAATAATTTCCTACCTCGTACGCTGGCGACCTTAGTACTCTCGCTAAATCTTTCTTAGGAATCCGCCGATAGTCCATCGAAGCCGCGCGGCATACGTCTTGCTGCGCCGCTAGAAATAGGGCTGTGCCGGCATCCGTTAAGACCGCGATCCAGCGTCGAGGCCGTCGTGCTTCGCCCCGACATGCATCTCCCTCGCTGGGAGAGCGTGCTCGAGGACGCGGCGCAAGCTCCCACGCTTCTCATCGTCGACGACATCGATCTGAATCGCCGCCTGCTGAAGGCGATGCTCAAGACGGCCAACTTACCGGATTCTGGAAGCCAAACGGCCCTCGCAAGCCGTGGCGATTCTGGAACGCGAAAAAGTCGACCTGGTGGTGGTCGATCTGGTGATGCCGGAAATGAGCGGTCCCGATTTTTGCCGCCTGCTCAAGGCCGAGCGCAAGACCCAGCTCATTCCGATCCTGATGACCACCAGCGTTCAGGGCGCCGAGAACGAAGTCGCCGGGATCGAATCCGGCGCCGACGAATTCCTGATCAAGCCGCTGCAGCCGAGCATCGTCCGCACGCGCATCCGCGCGATGCTGCGCAACAAAGCGCTGATCGATTCGCTGGAAGAAGCCGAAACGATTCTGTTCGCGCTGGCGCAATCGGTGGAACATCGCGATAACTATACGGGCCTGCATTGCGAACGCCTGGCGACGTACAGCATCGCGCTGGGGCAGGCGCTGGGACTGCCGCGCCAGGATCAACTGGCGCTGTATCGCGGCGGGTATCTGCACGACATCGGCAAGATCAGCATCCCGGACGTGATCCTGTTCAAGCGCGGCCTGCTGACCGACGACGAATGGCAGACCATGCGGCTGCACACGATTCGCGGCGAGGAGATCTGCCGCCCGATGAAAACGCTGAAGCCGGTGCTGCCCATCATCCGCAGCCATCATGAGCGCTGGGATGGCAGCGGCTATCCGGACGGATTGGCGGGCGAAGAGATTCCGCTGCTGGCGCGGATTCTGCAGGTCGCCGACATTTACGACGCGCTGACTACGGCGCGTCCGTACAAGCCCGCGTTTTCCCATCAACATGCCATCGAAATCATGCAGGAGGAGGCTCGTCGCGGGTGGCGCGATCCTGAACTGGTGCCGCTGTTCGCGGAGATTTCGCAAGCGTCTCCTGGGACGGATGCTGCTGCATGGCCAGGAAATGTTTCGATGCAACAATCGCTGGAGAATATGCGTCGGGAAGTGTCCAAGTGATTGTTCGGCTCGTTGTGGGGCCGGCACTCATGCCGGCGGACCGCCTTCAGGCGGTCCATTTCGAGCCGGCTGAAGCCGGCTCGCCGCCAGGAGTGGCGGCCCCACAACTGCCGTGACCACCGGAAGCGGACAAACAGTGTCTTTCAGCAACCTCTTAAAGCCTGTTCAGTCGCTTTTGAGGTAACACTTTCGATGGCAAAAGCCGTCAAAGAAACATGGGCAGACTGCGCCTCGCGACTTTCGTTGCCGGTCTCGCCTGTTTTGGTGTCACGCAGGGACAGGATGTGCCGATCGGCGCACCCGTTCATCCTCAGGAGTCGGCCGAGCCGGCGCCTGAAGTCCTTGCCAGTCCTGTTTCGCAGCCTGCACCATCCGACCACCGCATGTTCGGCGTGGTTCCCAATTATCGAGCGGTGAACGATCCGAATCATCCGATCGTACCGTTGACCCCTGGCGAGAAATTCACGATGGCGGCGCATGACGCCTTCGATCCGTTTTCCTGGGTGATCACGGGCCTCTACGCCGGCGTATCACAGCGGCAGAATCAGTATCCGGAATTCGGTCAAGGCGCGCAGGGCTACGCCAAGCGATATGCGGGAGCTTTCGCCGACGGCGCGATCGCAAACTACCTGTCGGAAGCAATTTTTCCTATCCTGCTGCATGAGGATCCGCGCTACTTCCGGCTGGGAGAGGGCGGCAAGCTGCATCGGATCGGATACGCTGTGTCGCGGACCCTCATCACGCGAACCGATTCGGGTGGACGGCGCTTCAATGTCTCCGAGATCGCCGGAAATCTCACTGCGGCGGGCCTATCCAATCTGTATTATCCCGCCTCGAATCGCTCGCTCGACGCGACTTTGGACAAGTTTGCCGTCAATGTCATTAGCGACACCGGCTTCAACGTGCTCAAGGAGTTTTATCCCGACATGCGGCGCAAATTTTTGCATAAATAGTGCACGGAGAGCGCTCCATGCTGTCGCGCCTCACTGACGGCCACGAACATTTATGGCCGTCAGTGAGGCGCGACCGTTAGGAAGTGCTTGGGCGCGTTATAATCCAATCGGAAGCGAATGGTCGACCTCATCAACAAGCTGAAGGCCGAAATCGAGAAGCTCGAAAATGAGCTGCATGTCGAACTGCCGCGCGCCATCTTAACCGCACGCGAGCATGGCGATCTCAAAGAGAACGCCGAATATCATTCCGCCAAAGAGCGCCAGGGCATGGTTCATGCGCGTCTGGGACAGCTCTACGCCCGGCTGCGCGACCTTTCGATGATCGACATGTCGAAGATCCCGCACGATCGCGTGGGGCTCGGGTCGATCGTCAAGGTGCTCGACACCAAGAAGGACGAGGAAATAAAATATACCCTGGTCACCAGCGAAGACGTCGATGTTTCAAAGGGGATGATTTCCACCAGTTCCCCCATCGGGCGCGGACTGCTGGGCAAGCAGGTCGGCGATGAAGTGAAGATTCAAATTCCCGGTGGCGTTCGCGAGATGGAAATTATAGAATTGATCACGATCCATCAGGCAGACTTGGCGAAATGACCTACACTCGGGCGATCGGTGTCGTATTTGGCAAAGCAATTCACTGGATCGTACGCGGACTGGCGCTTTCGAAAATCCACCCCAACGTTTTGACCGCGATCGGGCTGGCGATCAATATCGGCGCGGCTGCGCTGTTGGCGGTCGGCCAATTCCGCTGGGCAGGCGTGGTGATCATTGGCGCAGGCGTGTTCGACATGGTGGATGGCCGCGTTGCACGCGAAACCAACCGCGTCACGCGCTTCGGCGGATTCTTCGATTCCGTGCTGGATCGTTACTCGGACTTGGCGTTGCTGGTTGGCCTGTTGGTCTGGTACGGGTCCATCAATCGGTTCGGATACGTGGTGCTGACGGCGTTCGTGATGATGGCGTCGGTGATGGTCAGCTATGTTCGCGCGCGTGCCGAAAATACCATTCCGATGTGCAAGGTCGGCTTCATGGAGCGTCCCGAGCGCGTGGTGCTGTTGATCATCGGGGCGCTGTTCGATCGTATGGCTCCTGTGTTGTGGGTGATCGCGGTACTGGGCAATCTTACGGTGATCGCTCGGATGATTTTCACCTGGCAGGAAACCAAGCGGCTGGAAGACGCGCAGCTTCGGCCGGCTGGTGCGCGTGCGGCCAGCAAGAGCGAATTAGCTTCGACCATGGCGGATTCGTCGGTTAGCAACCTCTTAGAACTGAGCGACGCGTGATTTAACGCCGCAGTTCTGACATCTCGAAATCTAGCAGCCGGCGGACTTTTACCTCAACAAACGCTAGAAAGCGTGCTTCACCCTACACTAGTTCTTCGTGTGCGGGAGCAGCGATTTGCAGGGTGATCTCGCGCAGCAGTCGGTTGTCGATCCTGAGTATTCAAGTCCGCTAGCCCATTTGAGGCGGTCGGAGCGCGAAGTTCAGACAGGTAGCGACGGAATTCTGACGACCGCCGTAACGATTCAGATCAACGTCACGCGCCAAGCCATGCGCCGCGCCGCAGCCGCCATTAAATGAACTCGCTTGGGTTTGAAAGTGCAGAGCGCCGGATCAATTTGGCGGTTGCTCGCTTAGGCCTCGCGGCCGGCACTCAGCTTCGACACGCTGCACAATAGCTGTTCGATACGCTCTGTAAGCCAGATTCTCGAGATACTCGCTCGCGCTGTCGGCTCGATTAGCGTCAGGGAGCTGGTTCCATCACCTTCATTCTCGCCTTTGCAACCATCTCCCCGCTGTAGTAGACTGAAACTTCTGAGGTTCCTCAGAAAAGTCCCCTTAAGGAATCCACTATGTACGCAGTTATCGAAAATGGCGGGAAGCAGTATCGCGTCGCCGCGGGCGAGTCGATCGAATTTGAAACCATGGCCGGCGAAGTTGGCGCGGAGGTAGAATTCGGGCGCGTGATCGCGCTGGTGGATGGCGATTCGGTCAAGGCCGGCGCTGGCGCGCGTGGTCAAAGGCACCATCGACGCGCATGGCCGCGGCGGAAAGACCCTGGTCTTCAAGTTCAAGCGCAAGAAGCAGTACAAGCGCACCATTGGACATCGGCAGAACTACACGCGAGTCACGGTCGGCGAGATCGTCGCATAGGAATATTTTATGGCACATAAAAAAGGTTTAGGCAGTTCCAAGAACGGGCGCGATTCCAACGCGCAGCGGCTGGGCGTGAAGGCCTTCGGCGGCCAACTGGTTCCCGGCGGCTCCATCATCGTCCGGCAGCGCGGCACCCGCATCAAGCCGGGCGTCAACGTCGGCCTCGGCAAGGACGACACGCTTGTTCGCGAAGATCAGCGGCGTCATCGAATTCCGCGACCGCGGACGCATGGGCAAGTTCGTCAACATCAAAGCCGCCGAGTAGTTCAGCGGCCGGCGTTCGTGGCACTCGCGAAGTTCCCACAGCCTTGGCCGTCACATAGGCCAAACCATGTTCATCGATGAAGTAAAAATCTACGTGAAAGCCGGCGACGGCGGCAACGGCTGTCTTGCGTTCCGGCGCGAGAAGTTCGTCCCGCGCGGCGGACCCAGCGGCGGCGACGGCGGCCGCGGCGGCGACGTCATCTTCGTCGCCAGCCCAGCATCACAACACGCTGCTCCATTTCCGCTTCAACCCCGAACACAAAGCCGAGCGCGGCCGCCATGGCGAAGGCAGCAACCGCAAAGGCCGCGAAGGCGCGTCGATCGAAGTCGCAGACGCCCGTCGGCACCATCGTCTACGACGCCGACACGCGGCGAGATGCTCCACGATTTCACGGAGGCCGGCGACCGCTTCATCGTCGCGCGCGGCGGACGCGGCGGAAAGGGCAATGCGCGCTACGCGACGTCGACGCACCAGACGCCCACCGAACACGAGGACGGCTTCCCCGGCGAAGAGAAGCGGCTGCGCCTGGAACTGAAACTGCTCGCCGACGTCGGCCTGGCGGGTTTCCCGAACGCCGGCAAGTCGACGCTGATCTCGCGCATTTCGGCCGCGCGCCCCAAGATCGCCGATTATCCGTTCACGACGCTCGAGCCGAACCTGGGAGTCGTCAGCTGCCGACGGCGACCGGACGTTCGTTGTCGCCGACATTCCCGGCCTGATCGAAGGCGCGCATCTGGGCCACGGTCTGGGCGTGCAGTTTCTCAAGCACATCGAACGAACGCGGCTGCTGGCGCATCTGGTGGATGTTTCGGAAACGAGCGGCCGCGACCCCGTGAAGCGATTTCGAGATCGTGATGAATGAACTCGCGAGCTTCTCCGAGGAACTGGCGAAGAAGCCGATGATCGTGGTCGCCACCAAGATCGATGCGGCGCAGGATCCGAAACGAATCGCCGCGTTGAAGCGTCTCGCCAAGAAGCGCGGCCTGCCTTTCTACAAGATTTCGAGCGTCACTGGCGAAGGTATCGACGAGCTGAAGCGCGCCATGGCCGAGGTAGTGCTCGCGCCGGCAGAATCCGAAACCGCTGAGTCACGCTAGTGGCTTGAGTCTGAAACTTTTATAGCCGGCCTACTTCGACGACAGCGAAGGCAATGCGCTCGCGACTTTCTCCGCCGACAAAGCCAAAGCAGGTCCGGGCACCAGCCTGATCCACAACCGGATCAACTGACTCAGCGTCACGGCCAACGATCGCAAGCGGAAAAATTGGGACCGCCCATGCAATCGCGGATAGTGATGCACGCCGATCTCGACCACTTTGCACGCTAATTCCAGCTTACGTACCAACTCCACGCAGATGGTTCCGGATGTCGAAGTGAGATGGATCTCCTCCAGCAGGCTGCGGCGGATCAGCCGAAAATCGCAATCGATGTCGCGCAACTGGATACCGAAAATGAAGCGCGCAAACGCGTTGTACAGATTGCCGATGCAGATGCGATGCCAGGGATCGCTGCGCTCCAGCTTGTATCCATTCACGAGTCCCGTCTCGGCATCCATCAGCGCGAGCAGCTTCGGCAATTCACCGACGTCGTACTGGCCGTCGCCATCGGTGTAGAACACCAGTTCCTTGGTGGCTGCCGCGAATCCCGAACGCAGCGCGCCCCCGTAGCCCCGATTCTCCGCGTGCGTGATCACGCGCATGTGTGGCGCAAATTGTTTTGCGAGCCGTTGCAGAACCGCGCCGGTCTTGTCGTAACTGCCATCGTTGACGACGATCACTTCGTAATCCGTGGCGTGCTCGCGCAACACGGCAAACGTGCGCTCGATCAGCGCCGGTAGCGATGGCGCGTCGTTGTAGGCCGGAAAGAAGACACTTAAAGACCCGTGAGAAGGCAATCTCAAAATCCCGTTTCGACGATTTCGTTACTGTACCACGGAATCGAAAAAAACGATGGTAAAGATCGGTAAACGCCCTACGGGAGATTCGCGTGCGCCAACCTGAGCTAAGAGCCTCACATCAACCGGCGCTTCCGCATTAAGAATGCTCTAGATTAACGCGCGGTGAAGGCCGCAACTACACGTATCGCGCCCGCGTTCCTAGAAGCAGGGAGGTAGTGCAATGAACCAAACGGCTGTCAAAAAATACGCATTGATTCTGACGTTCTCCGCGATCACGACCATGAGCTGCGCGAGTGGTGGCGTCGCCTACTACGCGAGCGCTCCGCCGCCGCCGATTCGCGTCGAAACCTATGGTCCCGCGCCCGGACCCGGCTTCGTCTGGGTCAACGGATATTGGGGTTGGCGTGGCAATAACTACGTCTGGGTGGGAGGCCGCTGGTCCAGGCCGCCACGCGCTCGCGCGGTGTGGGTGGCTCCGTACTGGGAACACTACGGCGGACGTTATCGATTTCACGACGGACGCTGGCGGTAACTGATCACGTAACGTCTGACTGAGAGCCCGAGTGTTGGACCACCGACCGCAGATGCTCGCGATTCACCCAGATAAAAGAATTTCTTATCAGCGTTCATCAGCGTGCATCTACGGCCAATAAATCATTTATTCTGATTTGCAGGAGATCGGAATGAATCCTCGTTCGGCCCTTTTCGCCGCACTCGTTCTCTCTACCGGTGCGGCCTATCCGCAAGTTGTCACGCGCGCGGTCGCGCTCGATTCGAACGGAAACGAGTATTCGATCGGCTTCGGCTTCACTCCGACTCCCGGCGCCGCGCAAACGCAAGCCGGTGGCGGACTCTGCCAGCGTCTGGAATCGGGCCCCAGTGGGGTGGTGGGCAGCCACCCGATTCTACTCCCGTGTTTCGACGCCGAAATCGCCAAGCGCGATTCCTCAGGCAACGTGATCTTCTCGACTCTGCTGGGCGGCTCGACGGACGATACTGCCAATGCGATTGCGATCGATAGCGCGGGCTTCACCTATATCGCGGGCGGCACCGGCGGATCGTTTCCGGTGACCGCCAATGCCGCGCTCGCTACTCCCGCGAGCGGCAATTTCGCCGCTAAGCTGTCGCCCGACGGCAGCAAATTCATCTACGCAACCTATCTGCCGGCCACCGTGCAGACTGTCGCTGCCATCGCCGCCGATGCGAATGGCAACGCGTATCTCACGGGCAAAACGCGAAGCGGGCACGCTTTCGTGATCAGGATCAGCGCGGATGGCTCAAGTTTCGTTTACAACCAGGTCATCGCCATTTCGCAGATCGAGAACGGGACGGCGATCGCCGTGGATGCGAACGGCAACGTGGCTGTTGCCGGCTGGACGCAGGGGAGCAGCAGTTCGCCACAGAATGTTTTCGTGACAAAGCTGGACGCTTCGGGCGCGGTGATCGCGACGAAGGTTCTGCCCGGAAGCGGTGTGGACACGACGAACGCGATTCAGTTGGACGCGGCGGGCAACGTGTACCTCGCAGGCGCGACCACATCAACCGATTTTCCGGCGACACCCGGGACTTTCGAGCCGACAGCGATTGTGCCGCTGTGGAGCAGCGTCCCCGGCGGGTTCGCGACCAAGCTTGCGCCTGATCTTTCGATTGCCTATTCGACATACGTGCCGGCGAGTTACGGAGAAAAGTCGATCGGCGTTACGCAGCTTGCGTTGGGACCGGCGGGCGATGTTTACCTCAGCGGCGCGACGGGCGCGGGATTAGCGGTGACGAATACGGCGATGCAACCGTGCTTCGCTCCGCCCTTTGATCCGGGCCCTGATCCTCCGCCAGGACCGAAATCGTTCGTGGTGCATTTGGATGCCGCGGGCGCGCTTCAGGACGCGACGTATGCGAACGGCATCCAGGTTTTCGGGCTAGGTCTATCCGGCGGATTCTTATTGATCGAGACGCAGTCGGAAATCAACCAGCCGGTGTTTTCCATTTCGCGGCTTGCGTTTCGGGATCCACCAAGCGGTTGCTTGAGTCCACAGGTATTGAACAGCGCGACCTTTTTGGGAACGGAAATTTCGGCGGGCGAATTCGTGACGCTTACGGGAATGCGCATCGGCCCGGACGCTGGGGTCGGCTTCACGCCTGATGCGCAGGGACGGCCGCCATTGACGCTTGGCGGAGTGCAGGTTTTGTTCGACGGGCAACCGGCGCCGCTAGTCTATGTGCAATCGCGACAGATCAATGTGCTGGCGCCGTTTGAGCTGACGGGCAAAACGTCAACCAACGTCACAGTGAAATTCAACAACTCGACCTTCGGACCGATCACGGTGCCCGTTGGTATTCGGGACGGCGGAATTTTTCGACGCCAGCCGGAATCGGCGGACGCGATCGCGACCAACGAAGATGGGTCGAGCAACGGCCCCTCGAATCCCGCGCCGCGCGGATCGATCATCAGTCTTTGGGGCACGGGTTTTGGCCAGACGGCCGGTTGCATGACCGGTGAGTTAAACATTCCTGCTGCGATCAGCGTGACCAAGCCACTTCCGGGTTTTCCCGGGCCGTTCCCGTCGCAATCGCCATCGATCACTTATATGGGCGGCGCGCCGACTTTTTTGTGCGGCATCGAGCAGATCAATGTGCTCATCCCTCTGGATGCCTCGCCGGGCCCGTATCCGATTCATGCGTCGCTGGTGGACAGCGTGATCTACGTGAAATAGATCAGACGCGAGGCCCAGCGACGTTAATTCGCGACGGGCGTCTTCTCCATGTGATCGATCACGATTACGTCCAACGGCGCCTTGCGCGATTCCAGCACCAGACCCACGTCCCTGAGCGATTCGGAAATCGAAGCCGGCGCTAGCACTCCATCCGGGATCGGCCGCTCTTGACCGACATTCTTCAGCATCAGGCGAAGATCCTCCACCCCATACGCCAGCGACACGTCGTACATGCCTGTCAGCCCGGTCAGATCCACCAAAGGCCGGTCGAGAAATCGACCAACCGTATCCAGCAATTGGGGCATCGTCACCTTATGGCCTTCGACGTGGCCGTTGCCATTCGAGATGAACGCTCCCCTGCCCAGATTGATCGTCGCCCCGCCGCGTCCGCCGCCCGTTGCCGAGACGTTGATGTTGTCCGCGCCCGGTGCCTTGGCCAAAGCTGCTTCCGCCTCTGAATCGGGTTTCGATTCCTTCAATTTCGCGCCGCCCTTCGCCACCACCAGCGCATAGGTCGGGTATTCCTTCTTTTCGCGATGCAGCGTGAGCTTGAACCGGTCTTCCAGCAAAGCCTGCAGCATCGCGGGCAATTGGCTGCGCGGCGCGCCCTCCGGAATTTTCGCGTTCATGTCGAACTTCACCGCCGTCAACCAATCCGGTCCTGAAATCTGAAAGTCCTTCACCTGGTAGGCGAGCGCGAGGTAGTCCCTCAAGTTGAACGAGTGGATAATCACCATCGCGCCGTCGATTCGCACTCCAACGTTGATTTGCTCCGGATTCCCCGGCGCAGTCGCCTTGATTGCTGCCACTTCAAATTCGGGTCGAGGCGCGGGCGTCTGGCCGAATGCCGCAGCGGCGGCAAGAATTGCAGGAATCGCACGGCGAATGACATGCATACCGATTAATACGAAGGTGGCACCCAAAGGTTTCATTGACCGTTGCCCTGTAGTGCCCATTTGTCAGTGAAACCGTCGCCCAGCAAGCGTTTTGAGGCGCACCCGTCTGGGTGCGCGCAATCTTACAGAGCCGCGACCACAGAGAGCGGGCTTACTGCTGCGTCGGAGGAGCGCCCTCAGGAGGCTTAGGCTTGTCCTTAGGCGGCGCAGCCTTCGCAGCGCCCTCCTTCGAAGCCCCCTCCTTCGGAGGATGCACGATGTCCTTCTTCAATGGGCTGATCAGAACGTGCGCGTTGCGGCCTTCCATCCGAGGCTGGCCTTCAGCGGCGCCAAACGTCGCCAGGTCCGCGGCAAACCGCAACAACAGTTTGCGGCCAAGATCCGTGTGAGCGATCTCGCGGCCGCGGAATTGCACCACCGCCTTGACTCGATTGCCTTCCTGCAAAAACCGGATGGCGTGATTCTTCTTGAAATCGTAATCGTGATCGTCGGTGTTGGGGCGGAACTTCAACTCCTTCACCTGGATGATGTGCTGCTTGCGTTTGGCGTCGTGCTGCTTCTTTTTGTTCTCGTACTGCCACTGGCCGTAATCCATCGCCTTGGCGACGGGCGGCTCGGCAGTCGGCGCGATCAGGATCAGGTCGAGCCCTAATTCCTGTGCCCGGCGAATGGCGTTCTGCGTCGGCATGACTTCGACGGAGCCATCGGGAAATACGGCGCGCACTTCTCGCACTCGGATTGCCTCGTTTACGTTCTCACGGATCCTCGGCCGGCGGGGTGGATAGCCTCTTGGATTCATTCAGTGATTCGCCGCAGGGCCGGACGCGAGACAGTGGTCATGACCAAATGTTAGCAGAAAGAACGGCGAAAATTGGTACGGATATAATGAGCACGTGCCAGACGAAACCCCGGACAAGACTTTCGACGACCCTCGCATCGCGCTGAACCGAATTTACACCAAGCGAGGCGATGCGGGGGAGACCGGTTTAGCCGGGGGCCAGCGGGTGCCGAAAGATTCACTCCGCATTGAAGCCTACGGCACCGTCGACGAGTTGAATTCGTTCGTTGGCGTCGCCAGCATTTCGTGCCAGGAACAGTGCGGACAGGATCCGCGCATGGGTTTGCTCGCCGCGATTCTCAGGCGGGTTCAGCATGAGTTGTTCAATCTCGGATCGATTCTGGCGACCCGTCCGGAAGACGTGCATCCGAAACAGGCGCGCATCACCGATGCAGAGATTTTGCAGCTGGAACGCGAAATCGACGCGATGAATGAAGACCTGCCGCCGCTGCGCAGTTTCGTGCTGCCGGGCGGCACGCGGCTCAATGCCGATCTGCATGTCGCAAGGACGGTTTGCCGCAGAGCTGAACGGTTGCTGGTGGCGCTGGCGCGCGAGGAATCGATTCCGCCGGAAACGATTACGTATTTGAATCGACTGAGTGACGCGATGTTCGTGTGGAGCCGCTGGGCGAATTTCGTGCTGCATATGCCGGAATTGTTGTGGGATCCGAATCAGGCCGCATCGGCGCGAAAGCAAGATTAAGAGTTCGTATTCGCGTTCATTCGCGTTCATTCGCGGCCAAAATGTTTTGCAGGGCTGAACCCAACTCCGCAAACTTGAACTGGAATCCCGCCCTCAGCGCAACTTCTGGCACCACGCGCTGGCTCGCGTACACGATCTCTGCCATCTGCCCGAACAGCAGTCGCAGCGCGAAAATCGGAACCGGGAAGATCGCCGGTCGATGCAACGCCGCGGCGAGCTGGCGCGTGAATTCGCTGTTTCGCACTGGATTTGGCGCGCTTGCATTCACCAGTCCCGTTTGCAACGGATTTGCAACCGCAAATGCAACCAATCGTGCAACGTCATCAACGTGAATCCACGACATCCACTGTTCGCCGCTCCCGATTCGCCCGCCGACGCCGAGCCTGAACGGCAGCAGCATCTTCTTCAATGCACCGCCGTCACGAGCCAGAATCACGGCGAACCGCAGCATCACCACTCGAATTCCGAACGCCTCGGCCGCTCTCGCTTCGCGCTCCCAGGCGACAACAACTTCGCTCAAAAAATCGCTTCCAGGCTCCGACGATTCCGTCAGCGTCTCATCGCCTCGCGAGCCGTAAATCTCCGATGGCTGATGCGCTTACCAGCACGCTCGGCGGCTTTTTCAATTTGCCGAGCGCTTCAACCACGCGCCGCGTGCCCTCGACCCGGCTGGATCGAATCCGGTCGCGAGCCTTTTCCGTCCAACGCTGCGCCACCGGCTCGCCCGCCAGATGCACGACAGCGCCGCATCCTTCAAAGTCCTCTGGCTTCACCGCCTTGCGAGTCGACACGGCGCGAATTTCGTGACCCTCGGCCCGCAATAATTCCGCAGCGTGCCGACCGACCAACCCGCTGGCGCCGGTGATAGCAATGATCACGCATTTAGAATGACATGCGAAGATGGTCTTGCATGCGCTTTTTCAACCGCGCGAAACTCCTGTGGAGCTATCTCCGCAAGCGCGAGCGCGTGCCCGCCCTCCCGGTGGAATACATCGTCGAGACCACGGCGAAGTGCAATCTCTACTGCCCGATGTGCCCGCGCGAAACGCACAAGCAGCCCAAAGAAGACATGACCGACGAGATTTTCGAACGCCTGGTGGAGGGCGCGGCCCACACCGGCGAGCACATGATGCTGATCGGCCTGGGCGAGCCGTTCATGGACCGCAAGATTTTCGACCGCATCGAGTATTGCGAACGACACGGCGTCTCGACGCTGCTTTCGACCAACGGGACGTTTCTTGACGAGAAAGCCTCGGCGAAGATTGCTCGATACGCCGCTGGCGCACATCACGCTTGAGCTTCGACGGCGCGTCGAAAGAGACCTTCGAGCACTATCGCAAAGGCGCGCGCTTCGAAAAAGTCCGCGATAATTTCGTCCGCTTCGCGCGCATGAAACATGAGCGCGGCTCGAAAATGCAGATCGTGGTGCAGATGGTGCGCATGCCCGGCAACGCGCATGAAGTGGACGAATTCCGCCGCTTCTGGAGCGCCGTCGAAGGCATCGATCAGGTTCGCGTCAAGGAAGACGAGACCAATCTGGTGCAGCCGGAGGGTCGTCACGCGCGCGGCATCGGCGCTCAAAAGAGCGATGCGCGGCCCTGTCATTATTTGTGGCGCGGCGCGATGTATGTGAAGCACGACGGCCGCGTGTTTCCGTGCTGCCAGAGCTACATGCTGGACGGCGCGCCTGTGGGCGATCTGCGGACGCAATCGCTGGAAGAGATTTTCAACTCGGACGAAATGCGGCGTTGCGGCGCCTGCACGCCGCAGGGCCGCGCCGGCGAAGATCGACATGTGCGCGCGCTGCTGCACCGTGGTTCCGCATCCGCTGCTGGTCGCCGGAAGTCTGGTGCTGCACGGAAAATGGGTGCGCCGCGCGATGCCGATGGTCGAACGTCTGATCTATGCAGCGAAGCTGCCCAAGCGTTGGCTAGCGCCTCCGAGCAAACCGGCGCAGTCCGAGGACTCCAACCCGGACTTGGTCCAGATCCGACCTCCTGCAAATTCGTCCAAATGATTCTATGTTGATGTGGGGCCGGCACTTCTGCCGGCGGACGCGCTTTAGCGTGTCCTCTTTGAGCGGTCTGAAGGCCGCTCGCCGCCACGAGTGGCGGGGTAGTGCTTGAAAGGTGCGTTGGTCGAAATTAACGTACGAATGATCCTGAAAACAACCACAACGCAAGGTTGACGCAGGGCAGTAGAACCAGCATGGGGCGTTTTCGTCTGAACCAGAATGCCGCGATCACGCTCAGGGGGTACGTAAAGGCTGACCACATAAACAAATACGTGTACCAACTGTAACCGGCCTCACTTGCCATTGCTGAGAGCACAGCGAAAAGCAGAGTTACTGGAAGGGTCACTATCCAGACCGTTAATGCCGCCGAAACCCACGGCAAGAGCGGTGGCTTCGTTAGCTGCTGGTACGACTCGAACACGATTACTCACTTTAGCAACTCTGCCAAATCCCACACGTGATCTACGATCCCTGCCGCCATCGCAGGCGTGACGCGCAGGGACTTGTGAACGCGGCAAAAGTTGTACAACGTGTACCAGACGCAACGGCTGCCCAGTGGTTCTCCCACTTCTTGCTGAAGCCGTTCGTCAGCCGCGTGAATCGGCGAATGCCCATGCGAAGCGAAAGATTGCTTCGTTCGATTATCGAAGTGCAGATGCGTTCGGGATCGGGTTGGCCCATGACTGGGACCACCTCCACGGATTGGACTTCGGCGGGGCTGTATCGCTCTTCGCCGTCCTGCGGGCGCGGTAGACCTTGATGAGTTGCGCGAAGTCGCAGCGATCGTGCAGCGTGTTGCTGATCGCGGATCGGTACGGAGCGAAGCCATCGGTGGTGATCTGGAAATGTCCAGCGCGTTGCGTGGCGGATTCCTTCAACGAAAACGTCCGTGGTGCGCTTGATCGCGCTTGCCCATCGCGATGTTCAAAACCAATTTGGAGTGCCGTTCGATTCCGACGAATACGTAGCAGTCGCCAAGGTTCTGGTCGTCCTCGGGCCGCACGCGCTTCTGCTTCTTGCCGATGAAGCTCCAAACTTCGTCCATTCCACGTCCCGCACCTCAACGTTGCGAATTTTCTCGGCCATGATGCGCTCGCACTTCTCGCCAGCGAGCACCAGAAGTTTCAGAATCGTTCTCTGGTGGACTTCGGTGATGCGCTCGACGCTCGAAACGCTATTGCCTTCGAGCAAGAGCCGGAGAACCATCTCGGCCTTCTCAACGGGCAATACATGCCGTCAAGCGTGTTGTCGCGGGCATCCGTGAATACCTTGCGGCATTGCGAGCACTGGTAACGCTGGCGATTCCCGCGCTTTCCAAACTTGCGGCATTCGGTACGGCAGTTGTGGCACGTCACTTGGACCTTGACCTTTCTTCAGGTCGGGTCCAAAATGGAAGTGGTCCTAGAAAACCCTTCCTCTGGCTCCGGCCTGAGGTTGACCCGGTGGGTAGCTTCAACTACCTGCCGGGCGTTGTTTTTAGTAGTGGCGGCCCCGGTTGGAATCGGACCAACATCCCCCCGGGTAGCAACCAGGCGCTCTATCCAATTGAGCTACGGGGCCGCAAAAAATCACTTTTTCTTATCTTCGGTCGATCTGTTACCCCCAAAGAAAATATCCGTTGTATTGATGCGTCCAGAAGCTCCAGATGTACCGAGAAGAATCTTCTGAATGGCAGAGTCCATCTCAGGTATCGTGAATCCGATGGGAGGGGTGAATGCGCTGGCCGCACGTTCGGCGTTTTCTGCATATCTAGCCATTTCCTGGAGACTCCGCGATCTACTAGCATCAAAGACTCCAGCGATCGTGTCGATTTCGGCATTCATTCCGACCAGCCCCCGCCGCGTCTTAATCGGCTCCTTCGCTGGATCGAATTTATATACAGTTTGCCCGTCTACCGATTCGGACACGTAGGGAGTATTCGACCTAGCTATCAGTCTTTTCAAAACTTGATGGACAGACGCCATCGGATTCTCTCCGGTTATTTTGAATTTCATTTCGATGAGCGCATCCCGGACGGCAGTGGGGGCAAGAAGTTTTCCGGGATATTTTCGGAGCGCGGTTTCGATGGCTTCTGTAATACCGACCGATTCGTCGAGCAGTGGCGTAGGCGGTGGCATCGTCGGGCTATAGACGGGCTCCAGCATCTTAATCGTTTGTTCAACGGCAGCAATCTTGGCATCAAATACGGCTGCGAACGCATCCCGTTGCCGCTTCAACTCTTCGGCCTCAAGTCTAGCGTTTTCAAGTAGATTCATGGCGAGTAAAGGTTATTGTACAAGATGAACAACAAAAGAGCAAGACAAAAATGCGACAGTGAACAAATACACGGCTGGCTTGGAGTTTTGAGCGATGCAGAGATAGCGCTTAGGGAGGCGACGGCACGCACACGCGCAATACGGCGGTCCATCGTGAAGATCAATGAGAAGATCAAGACTGGGGAGCCGTTCCCGGATTATCTCCGAACGTCAAAGACGAATCTGCATCAACCAACAAATGCCTGACTACCGAGTGGCGGCCCCACATCTCTGATCGGGCGTAGAATGGAATCGCGAGAGTATGCCCCGCCTTCTTAGTGACCGCGCCGATAAAACCGATCAAGTCGTCGTTTTACCCTCGTCGCTCGAAAGTCCCACGCACGTTCCGCCGGGCACCTTCCGCCTGGGATTGTTCACGATTTGCATATCGATCGCCATTTTCTTCGGATCATTGGTGGTCGCGTATTACTTTCGCGCTCAGCGCCCCGGATGGGGCTACGTCCAGCTTCCTGAGACTCTTTGGCTGAGCACCGCGCTGATTCTCGCATCCAGCATTCCGTTCGAAGCCGCACGGCGGGTTTTTCGAAAGGGCGACCGCAGGCTGGCGGCGAAGTTGTTGTGGGTTGCGGCTGGGCTCGGCTTGGCGTTTCTCGCCGCGCAGGTCAGCGCGTGGCGTCAGTTAGTGCGCGAGGGCGCGTACATGGCCGGGAATCCGCACAGTTCGTTTTTCTACATCTTCACCGGGCTGCACGCGCTGCATCTGGTGGGAGGGTTGGTGGCCCTGTTCATCATCCTGCTGGGCCGCGCGAAGCGGCGCGAGCTGGTCGACGTCACTACGTATTACTGGCACTTCCTCGGCCTGTTGTGGATCGCGCTGTTCATCGTCGTCAAAACCCGGTAGTGTTATCCTGGGCGCATAAACCCTATGAGAGAAGCTGTAGTTGTCGCCAGTTCGCGGACTGGCCTTGCCAAATCTTTCCGCGGATCTTTCAACGCCACACGTCCCGACGATCTGGCCGCGCATTGCATCAAAGACGTGCTGCGCAAGACTCCGAAACTGGACCCGGCCGAAATTGAGGACGTGATCCTCGGCTGCGCGCAGCCGCACGGAGCGCAGGGCGATAACGTCGCGCGAGTCGCCGCCATGCTCGCCGGCCTGCCGGTGACCGTCGCCGCGACCACCATCAATCGATTCTGCTCGTCAGGATTGCAGGCGATCGCTGTTGCCGCGCACGAGATTATCAATGAGGGCGCAGAGGCCGCCATCGGCGGAGGGCTCGAAAGTATCTCGCTGACGCAGCGGAATCGCGAGCCGAATCCGAAGCTGACGGAGAGCCTGCCTGGGCTTTACATGGTGATGGGCGACACGGCGGAAGTGGTCGCCAAGCGCTATAACGTCAGCCGCCAGGCGCAGGACGAATTTTCGCTCGAAAGCCAGAAGCGCACCGCGCGCGCGCAGCAGGAAGGTTTTTTTGACGGCGAGATCGCGCCGATGAAGGTGACGATGAATCTGCTGGACAAGAAAACGGGCGAGGTCATCGGCACGAAGGAAGTCTGTTGCGATAAAGACGAGTGCAATCGTCCGGATACGACCATCGAAGGCTTGCTCGGATTGAAGCCGCATTTCGATCAGACCAGCGGCCAGGGATCGGTAACGGCGGGCAACGCTTCGCAGCTTTCCGATGGCGCGTCGGCAACGCTGCTGATGTCGCGCGAGCGCGCGGACGCGCTGGGGATTCCCTACAAGCTCATCTTCCGCGGATTTGCGGTGGCGGGTTGCGAGCCGGATGAAATGGGCATTGGTCCTGTTTTCGCGGTGCCGAAACTTCTGAAGCGGAATGGGCTGCAGGTTAGCGATATCGATCTGTGGGAGCTGAACGAAGCGTTCGCGGTGCAGGTGGTGTATTGCGCGGACCGGCTCGGGATTCCTCGCGATAAGCTCAATGTTAATGGTGGATCGATCGCGATCGGGCATCCGTTCGGGATGACGGGATCGCGCATGGTGGGCACGATGGCGAATGAGATGGAGCGTCGAAAGGCTCGCTACGGCGTCGTTACGATGTGCATCGGCGGCGGACAGGGCGCTGCGGGCTTGTTCGAGCGCGCGAACTAATCGCTTCCTAACCTCATGCCGACCGATCCATCGGCCATCGTTGCGCCGACCGCGCGCGTGCATCCCGACGCCGTGATCGGACCGCGATGCATCATCGGCGAATTCGCGATCGTGGAACAAGACGTCGTGCTCGGCGCGGAGACACGCCTCGAACCGTACGTTTATGTGAAGCGATGGACCACGCTCGGCGATCGCAACGAGATTTCGGCGGGTACGGTGTTGGGCACGGATCCGCTCGACAAGAATTTCAAGGGCGAGCGCAGCTATTTGCGAATCGGCAACGGCAACAAGATTCGCGAACATTTTACGGTGTCGCGCGGCACGGCGCCGGAATCGGAGACGGTGATCGGCGACGAGAATTTCATCATGACGTCGGGGCATATCGCGCACAATTGCAAGATTGGGAATCGGACGGTGATTGCGAGTTGTTCGCTGGTGGCCGGTTATGTCGAGGTGGAGGATCAGGCGTTTGTGTCGGGTGGGGTGGCGATTCACCAGTTTTGCAGGATCGGCAGGCTGGCGATGATCGCGGGGATGACGCGCGTGAATATGGATGCTCCGCCGTATTTCATGTACGCGGGTTTGTATGTGACGCCGGAAGGGTTGAATCGGGTCGGGCTGCGGCGGGCTGGGTTTTCACGCGAGGATGTGGCGGCGTTGAAGGGGGCGTACAGGATTCTGTACAAGTCGGGGTTGAAGCTTGCGGATGCGCTAGTGAAGATTGAGCGCGACGTGTCTACGGAACATACTCGGCACTTGGTGGAGTTTGTTCGATCGTCGAAGCGTGGGATTTGTAGGGAGTAGTTCTCGCATGGCGCAGGGGCTGCAACTCACGATCGTGTACGACGACCCGGACATGTTACAGATTTTAGTCTCGGCATCGAATGGGCAGTTCTGTGGCGAAACGCGAATCTACGTTGGAATTGGCGAACTCGAAGACGCTGCTGAAGTGATGCGAGGATTCCCCTCCAATGCTTCGGATGTTCGCGAGATTGCGTTTGGGGAGTTCGGCTCGGCGTGGGGCGCGGTTGGCTTGCGGTTCTACTGTACCGATCGCTCTGGACACGCGAATGTCGATGTAAGAATCGAGTCAGGACCTTACTACACGGCGCTAACCCAATCGACTGCATTTACGATTCCTGTCGAAGGCTGGGCACTAGATTCCTTTGCGCCTGAGCTCATCAGATGCGGCAGAAATCGATCGGGTGTGGCGTGGCTGAAATCTGCGGATCACGCTACGTGACGTGGCCTGAAGGGCTTCACTTTAATCTGACCCTGATGCTGACGAGCCTGTGCCAGATCGTGAGCGACCTGCAGCAGCAGCCAGTGATCGGCATTGGACCATCCGGCTTTTTCCAACCGGATCGCCATCTCGGGCGATATTCCGGCTTGGCCATTGATCACGCGCGACAGAGTGTGACGAGCGACGCCGAGGATTTTTGCGCCATCAGTCACGCTTAGGTTCAAGGCATCGAGGCACGCGTCCTTGATGGAGCGGCCTGGGTGGGACGGATTCTTCAGGGGCATCGTCGATTCCTCATCGTACGAAAAGAAGGGGCGGCCCTCCGACGGCCGCCCCAGCCACAAGGGATCGTTGATCGGTTAGTTTCGGCGAGATCTGACGTTCATGATCTCGGCTCCCGCTAGCGCTCCATGCTGTCGCGCCTCATTCAGAACGAATGTTGACGGCCGACGCTCGTTCATTTTTCGACGCATATCCTCTCTGCTTGCCTCACTTGGGTATACGGAGCAGTGTCCAAAACGGATGTGGCGCTAGAATATAAGCAAATGAGCAAAACGATCACGGCCGAGAAGTCTTACAGGACTCTCAGCGGCCTGCCGCTTGAGCCGGTGTACGGCCCTGACCAGGCGCCGGTACAGGAATCCAAGCCCGGCGAATTTCCCTACACGCGCGGCATTCACGAATCGATGTATCGCGGCAAGTTGTGGACCATGCGGCAGTTCGCGGGATTCGCCACCGCCGAAGACACCAACGCGCGCTATCGATATTTGCTGGACCAGGGCCAGGCGGGACTGTCGGTCGCGTTCGATTTGCCGACGCTGATGGGGTTCGATTCCGATCACCCGACGTCGCGCGGCGAAGTGGGCAAGTGCGGCGTGGCGATTTCTTCGCTGGCCGACATGGAAACGCTGTTCAACGGCATTCCGCTGGGCGACGTGACGGTTTCGATGACCATCAATTCGCCGGCGTCGATCATCTGGGCGATGTACCTGGCGGTCGCCGAGCAGCAGGGCGTGCCGCTCGGCGAACGGTTTCCGGCACGCTTGCAGAACGACATCCTGAAGGAATACATCGCGCAGAAGGAATATATTTATCCGCCGCGGCCGTCGATGCGGCTGGTCACCGATTCCATCGAATTCGCCGCGAAGCATGTTCCGCGCTTCAACCCGATTTCGATTTCCGGGTATCACATTCGCGAGGCGGGCTCGACGGCGGTGCAGGAACTCGCGTTCACGCTGCGCGACGGCATCGAATATGTCGATTGGGCGATCGAGCGCGGTCTTCCGGTCGATGCATTCGCGCCGCGGCTGAGTTTCTTCTTCAACGCGCATAACGATTTCTTCGAGGAGATCGCCAAGTATCGCGCGGCGCGCAAGATTTGGGCGTACACGATGCGGGATCGATATGGCGCTAAGGACGAACGCAGCTTGAAACTGCGCTTCCATGCGCAGACGGCCGGATGTTCGCTCACCTGGCAGCAGCCGCAGAATAATATCGTCCGGACCGCGATTCAGGCGATGGCGGCGGTGATGGGCGGATGCCAGTCGCTGCACACGAATTCGCTGGACGAAGCCTACGCTTTGCCGAGCGAACATGCAGTGACGATCGCGCTGCGCACGCAGCAGGTGATCGCGTATGAAAGCGGCGTGACGCAGTGCCCGATCCGCTGGGCGGCAGCTATTTCCTCGAGAATCTGACGCTGAGCTGGAGAAGCGGCGCCAATCGACTACATCCGCCGGATTGACGAGATGGGCGGCATGATTCCCGCGATCGAGCGCGGTTATCCGCAAACCGAAATCGCGAATGCCAGCTTCGAGTTCCAGAAATCGGTGGAGACGCGCGATAGCGTGATCGTGGGCGTCAACAAGTTCACGGAGCAGGAAAGCCAGCCGATTGAGCTGCTGCAAATCGACGAGACGGCGGAGCGGCGGCAGATCGCGCGGCTGACGGAAGTGAAGCGGTCGCGCAATACGGACGAAGTGGTTCGAAGGCTGAATGCTTTGCGGCGCGCGGCAGAGGGCAAGGATAATACGATGCCCTTTATTCTCGACGCAGTGAAAGCGTACGCTACTGTTGGTGAGATTGCGGGGGCGATGGGCGAGATTTTCGGGAGCTACACGGAGACTAGCGTTCTCTAAAGCGGCTGTCAGAGAGCAGTCGCGTACGCTAGTACGCGCTCCATTCTGTCGCGCGATAACCTCCATGGAATCGGATTCGGTCTAATGGGCTGTCCGCGAAATTTCTTTAGTGGGCGAAAGGTGTCGACATGAGTGTCGACACGGCACGCAGGAGTGCGTGCGCCACATCGGAGCGGACTGCTGTTAGAGGTGAGGCTAGCCCGCTAGCGCTCCATACTGTCGCGCCTCATTGAGCAGTAATCCTGAGATATGTGCGATTGAGGGATCTGCTAGTTGTGTTTTGCTCTCAGTAGTTCATCCATGTCGTCGATTTTTTCGCTTAACAAATTTAGCTTGCGCGCGAGGCCTTGAATGTCCGAGGCGGCTCGCTTGTTCACGTCGAAATCGAGCTCGCCGCGGAGACGATCCTTCGTGTCCTGACGATTCTGACTCATCATGATGACGGGCGCTTGAATCGCAGCCAGCATCGAGAGAAACAAATTCAGCAGGATAAACGGATAGGGGTCCCATGCCTTCTTGTCGAGCATTACGTTGACGCCCGAATAGATAATGAGAACGACGGCGAAGGAGATGATGAAGGACCACGACCCGCCGAAGCCGGCAACCCGGTCGGCAATGCGTTCGCCGAAAGTCATTTTCTCCTCGATGACTTCGTTGGGATTCCGATTGGATCGAATGCGCACCAGTTGCTGAGCGGCGTGAATCTGCCGGCCGAGGACGGCGAGCAGGTCCATCCCCGCATGCGGTTTGCGCTGGAGCAGGACTTCGATATCGTTGCGGTCGACCTCGATGCAAACCGTTTCCTCGGTCGCCGTGGCCGAGGTCTGGTGCGGCGTTTCGTCGAGCATGGAGGCGAATCCGAAGAACTCGCCAGGATGCGGCTCCTCGAAGATCAATTCCTGTTGATCCTCATCCACGGTCGTGACGCGTACCGCGCCTGAAACCATGACGTAGGCTCGGCCGCCGGGGTCGCCGATTTTGTAGATGCGCTGGCGCGGCGCGAAGGTCTTGAGTTCGACCTGGCTGGCGAGCACGGCGGTTTCATCGTCGTCAAGAAGAGCGAACAGGGGCACGTTGCGGAGAACGTCGGGGCTACAGGACACAGGTCACCTCGACTAAACAGAATAGCGTTCTATTGAGCCGCTTATTGTGCCAGTACTGATGACAAGCGCTAGCGCTCACGAGAATCCCCAGGAACTGGAGAAGTCCGCTTCGATCCGGCTCGGGAGCGTAGTCCTTGGAAAACAACCGGTAGACGGCGACCAGGGCGATCAACGTCAACATCTCTTGCCTGGTGATCCACCACAGCACGGCGGCGACGGCCACCACGATCGCCGCGCTGCTGACGGGTGAGCGATGCGAATCCGCGCGAGCCGTCGAGCTGCCAGATGGGAATCAAATTGAAGAGATTGATGACGGCGGTGAGATGGGCGCAGGCGATCCACAATTTCGAACCCAATGCATCGCCGATCAGGCAGCGCGACGATCGCGGCGCCCAGGCCGTAAATGGGGCCCGCGAGTCCGACGCGGTTATCCTGCACGCGGGTAATCGAATGGCCGCGCATGCTGATGAACGCGCCGAACCCGGGAATGAACATCGGCGCGCTGGCGGGGATGCCGTATTTGTGGAGCTCGATCACATGGCCCATTTCGTGGATGTAAATCGAGAGCACGAACAAGACGGCCAGCTTCCATCCATAGATGCCCCAATAGACGCCGGCGAAGGCGAGCATCGAAAGAACGGTCCCGATTTTCGTCAGGCCGAACAGCAGAAACTTTCCCTTGGCCAGCAGTGCGAGCAGCACGGAGCCCGCTCCGGCTGCGCTGCCCCATTTGGATTTTGAGTGCGAGGTTTGCGCGGGGTCGGCGAGAATCTTGTCGATGGCGGCGATGCGGGCGCGGATGCTCGAATACTGAACTGTTTCGGGCGGCAAGAGCGTGGCGGCCTGTTCCCATAGAGCTCGGGCAGCGACGAAATCGCGACGTGTTTGTGCCTGTTGCGCTTGCGTGACGAGCGATTCGACTTCTTCGGCGTGCGTAAGCGCGTGACATGAGGGGCAGGCGAGCGCCGTGGGGTCGAGCGGTGCTTTGCAATCGGCGCAGGAAGCGAGGTTCATGAGTTCGGCTGGTAAGGCCCCATCACGAGGATTTCGGATCTCGCGGTGAGCGCCCATGCCTGTCGAAGTCCGATGAAGATGATGAAGAGCGAGATGAGAGCGGATATGAGATTCGACCCCGCAAATAATCCGATGAATGGCGCGGCGGCGGCGAGTCCGAGAATAAACAGGACTGCGCGGGCGGGTGACATGGTTGGCTGGGCTTCGCTCGACGGGGCGGGATTTTGCGTGGCCGTCGTGGCTTTCGCCTCATGGTTGGTTTTTGAAGCTTCGTAGATAAAGACGGGGATATATGATGTCGTGATCGAAAAATAAGTCAAAAGGACGGCGAGAATCTGTTGCGGACGTCCGCCCAGGCCGTGGGAGGCGTAGCGCACGGACTTGCCAACCATCCAGCCGATTAGAATCGCAATGAGCCCGATTTGCAGATTGAAAGCGATCGCGACTGTCGCATAGATCGCCGATCCCGCCAGCGCGGCACCAACGCCATAAAGCGCGGCGCGGGCAAGCGACGTCGTGGGTGGCGACTGCTGTCCCGATTCGATTCGCTGCGCGCAATTCGGACAAACGACCTGGCCGTTGGCGTGGAAATAGTCGCCGTCGATGGGCTGCTTGCATGCGACGCAAGCGCGGATCTCGGGACCGCCTCCGATTGCGCCCGCCGGAATTGCAGTTGTTCGGGAGGAGGAATATTTTCGTCGGGCATGGTTGACTAAACTAGTCGACGTACACTCTCTTGACGCGCGCATGAATTCCGCAGAGGACGCTGTAGGAAATCGTGCCGGCCCAACGCGCGATCTGTTGGGCATCGATGGTGACGGCTCCTTCAGTGCCTAATAATGTCACAGCGTCGCCGGTGCGGAGATCGGGGCACGCCGTCACGTCGATGGTCGTGAGATCCATCGACACTGCGCCGATGACGGGCACGAATTTGCCTTTCGCGATCACCTTGCCGCGATTCGACAGGCGATGCGGAATGCCGTCGGCGTAGCCAGCCGCCAGAATCGCGATGCGCATGTTCTTGGTCGCGCGATGCATGCCTCCGTATCCAATCAGCGCGCCTGCTTCGATGTCTTTGACGGAGAGCACGGTCGCTTTCCATGTCAAGGCGGGTGCGACGCGCAATGCCGGCGCGGGCGCTGCGCCTAACGCTCCTCCGAGAGCAGGCGACACGTATCCGTAGATGGAATATCCCGGGCGCACTAGATTGCCCCAGGCTTCGACTCGTCGATATGCGATGGGGATGCTGCTGGATAGATGGATGTAGCGTGGGGCCATGCCAGCGGCGCCAAACGCCGCCACTACACGTTCGAATCGTGCGATTTGCTCTTCCGTCTGCCGGCTCTGATAATTTGCCGACGAGGCGAAGTGTGTCATCAGGCCTTCGAGCGGCGCGGGCCCGGCCTTGACGCGGCGGACGATTTCTTCGGGCTCGGCGCGCGTGCCCAGGCGTCCCATGCCGCTGTCAATTTTCAAGTGATAGGGAACGCGAGCATCGGCAACATCGTCGAGCGAGTGAATCACGGGCGTGAGGTTGTGCTCCGGGAGCGCGGCACGGTCTTCGGGGAGATAGTCCGCCATGACGAGAATTCTCGCGGCGATTCCGCCTTGCCGCAGCGCGATGCCTTCCTCCACGTTCGAGACGCCGAGCCATAGCGCGCCTTCGCTTTCGAGAACTCGCGAGATTTCGATGGCGCCGTGGCGGTAGGCGTCGGCTTTGACGACGGGCATGATCTCGGCGGCGCCGGCTACAAGGTCGCGGACGGCGCGATAGTTTTCGCGGATTCGGGTGCGCGAGACTTCTACCCAGCTCCTCACAAGCTGCCTCCGGCGGTGGCACGCTTCATCCGAAAGCAATGGGGGGCAGGCAATATTGCCTGCGGCCGGCTGTTAGCCGGCTGGACTCGCTGGAAAGCGAGTCCGCAGCCTGAAAGGGCCGCCCCACGCGGACGGTCGGCTTTGACGACGGGCATGATCTCGGCGGCGCCGCCGATCAAGGTCGCATACTGCGCGATAGTTTTCGCGAATTTTGGTGCGCGAAACTTCTACCCAACTCCTCACAAGTTGGCTCCGGCAGCGGCGCGTTGGCCGCCTTGTGGTCGTGGGACACGCTTCAGCGTACCGTCGTCGGTTTGAGCCGATGATCCGAACGGCGAACTGAAGTTCGCCGCTGCACGCTGAAGCGTGCGCCACGATGAGTGAGCCCGCACACTCATCGCGCAAGCCCCGTCAGCAGTTTTTCATATGCGTCCGTCACTGCGTCCCAACTGTAGCGGGTGCGGACTCTGTCTATCGCGCGAGTGCGCCATTGTTCACGCTCGGATTCCGGCATCGCCAATACCGATTTCAGCACGTCGGCGAGATTGTCGCGATGAAACGGAATCGCTGCGCCGCCGGCGACTTCGGCATTCTCCGGCGTGTCAAGATACAGCGTCAACGCGCCGCGCCCCATCGCCTCGATCAGCGCGGGATGTGTGCCGCCCACTTCGGTCGCATGAATATAGGCGAAACAGTGCGACCCGAGCTCGCGATATCCATGCGCCGTAGATCGCGCCGGGGATCACGACGCGCGGATCGCGAGTATCGCGCACACGATCGATGTACTCCGCTGCGTAGGGCGCGTCGCCGATCAGCGCCAGCTTCATTTCGGTATCGATTGTTTCGAACGCTTCGCGCACCAGCAGCGCGTTGTTCTCCGGCTCCATGCGGCTGACATACAGAAAATATTTGCGGCGTTCCAGTCCAAGGCGACCCAGGACTTCCGACGATTCGACCGGGCCGATCTCGGCGCCGTACGGAATCATGGTCGATTCGCGCCGGTAGCGCTCGCGATAATACTTCGCGATGCTCTGCGGCGTCGGTGACTACGGCGTTCGGCATCCAGGTCGCCAGCCATTCCGACATGCGATACCAGGCTTTCGCCAGCGCGTTCCACTTCTTGCGATTGCGCTCCAGTCCGTCGACGTTCAGCGCGACCGGCATTCCGAACAATCGCGGCAGCCAGGTGAAAATCGCATTCGCGGCGTTGCAGTACAGCACGGCGTCCTGCCGCGCGTCGCGGACAGATGCAGTGTCGAAAGCAACGTGTGTGCGATGGTGTCGAAATATTTGTGACGGATCGTCGGCAGATACTTCAGCCGGACGCCGCGATAGGAAGGTTCGGCATGCCGCTCGCGGCAATAGACGACGACTTGATGCCCGCGTGCAGCCAGCCGTGTCGAAAGCTCTTCGGCGAAAGTCTCGAATCCTCCATAGCGGGCGGGGATCCCGCGAGTGCCGAGGATCGCGAATCGCACTTGAGAAGAAATCAGCCGCGAGCGGCGCGCGCTTTCGCGAGAGTCCGCGCGGTGGGCTTGGGCGCCG
The DNA here is from genome assembly GCA_963732025.1 of Terriglobia bacterium. Lineage (GTDB taxonomy): Bacteria > Acidobacteriota > Terriglobia > Bryobacterales > Bryobacteraceae > Palsa-187. The sequence continues at coordinate 887,344 of CAVSXU010000008.1, read as the reverse complement.
GGCGGCTCACCGGCTGGTAGGAGAACCAACTGGCGATGTAATCGTCCTTCGCGCGGCGGCGGCGCATGATTTCGCCGCGCTTGGCCATCACGCGCCTCCAATTCTTGCGCCAGATACCAGAATGCCTTGCAGCGAAGAATGCTCGCGCACGCAGGCAGGCGCCGATCACCACCAGATCGCGCGTCGTGATGGAGAACCAGTTGCGGCGGTAAAGATCCGGCGTCATGTTCTTGATGCGCATCAGGAACCGGTTCTTCACCGAATGCATGTTGATCTCCGGCGGCAGCGCGCGCCGGTTGCCGGGCAGAACATTGCGCACGTGATAGCCGCGCGCCAGCGGCGTATAAACGCAGCGCCATCCCATCAATTGCGCGCGCCAGGCGACGTCGGCATCTTCGCGATACACGAAAAAATCGGGATCGAAAAACTCGCCGTGGATCGAAATATCCTCGATCATCTGCGCGGCGATACAACGCCGCGGCGGCGGTGGCGCCGAACACGTATTCGAAATTCAGGTAATGGCCGTTGTCCACTTCCTGGCTGCCGCGATCCAGATGCCGCAGCATGGGCGTGAAGTAGATGCCGGTGGAATCCACCAGTTGTTTTTCGGGAAGATCGAAAGTCGCGCGAATGGTCAGCAGCTTGCCGCAAACGGTGCCGACCTTCGGATCCATCTGCCCGGCTTCCACCAGCGCCTGGATGAAATTCTTCAGCAGCAGGACGTCCGGATTCAGCGTCAGCACCCATTCGCCGCTGCGAAGCCCGATGGCCTGGTTCTGCGCCGCCGCGAACCCGATATTCTCATCGTTGTAATAGATCCGGCAGCGGTCTGCGAACTGTTCCAGAATATCGACGGTGCCGTCAGTCGAGGCGTTGTCGATGACGATCACTTCGAGGTTCGGATACTTCTGTTCCAGGACCGATTCAAGGCACCGCTTGATGAATCGGCCGCTGTTGTAGGTCACGATCGTGACGGAGACTAAGTCGTTGTAGGCCATTGCGATATGATAGTTATGAACGGACGTTACTCATCCCGCGCCTGCTCGTGACGACACAAGGCACAGGCCTGCGAACCGGACAATCTTACTGTAAGTACTGATCGGTGCGAAGGCTTCGCTCCAGAATCATCCCCGCGACCATCCGCGGAACGGAACTGAGCACCACCGCCGCGCAGACCACCCGATAGCCCGGCTGCGGAAGTGCTTGGCAGCATATCTTGATAAGGCTAACACACCAATAGACGGCGCGGCATCCGGCTGGTACTTTCGCCACCGAATGGCCACCCACGTGACTGGCCGACCACCTGCGGAACATACTGAATTCGGTAGCCCGCGTCGACGGCTCGGCGGCAGAAATCCACGTCCTCAAACCAGATCGGGTGGAACTTTCGTCCAAGCCGCCCAGTCGCTCCCACACGTCGCCGCGGACCATCAGGAAAGCGCCGGCGGGCTGTTCCACGGGGCCCGCTTCGTCAAGATTCGCGATCCAGATAGCGATACCGGCGATTCACCGGATTCGATCGGCCACAAACGATTGATGCCGAACAGTTCGAAGATCAGGGACGCGGGGGTCGGAAAGCCGGCGGATGGTAAATCCGGCTTGCGCGCGGCCGTCCAGATCCACCAGCTTGCCGGCCGCAAGCCGTATTCCGGCTGCCTCCATCAACGTGTCAACCGCCGTGAGCAGATTCACGTCAGGATTCAGCAGGAGTACGAATTCGGATTCCGCGCAGGCTGCGCGACCCCTTGGTTGACCGCGGCCGCGAATCCTCGGTTTTCGTGATTCGCGATCACGCGGACGCCCGTCGCGTGCTCGCGCACCCGATGCAGTGTGTCGATCCGTCGACGCGTTGTCCACCACGATCGGCATCAAGCTGAGGCGCCATCTTAGCCAGCGCATCGAGACATGGCCCGATCACTTCCGCCGAGTTGGTCACGGTAACGAATTACCGCCGCAGCAGCCAGAAGTAAGCCCTCCAGTAGCAGTCGAATCCGGTCTGCTTGCTGAAGCTCAAAGATCTCCGCTTCGCTGGCCTCGAAGGAAGGCACGGACGGTCTCTTCATCGGAATCCCGATTCCCATCCGTATTCCAATCCGCATCCCTGGACAGCCTTCGCCAACCGGCGAGTCTTGCCCGCAGAGGAAGCGATGCCCCGCCGTGGCGAAGCGCCAGCAGTCCCCAGAGCAATTGGCCTGCCACGATCGGCCACCGTGGTTGTCCGCGGAAGTGCTTGGCTGCACAAGAGGATCTGGTTTCGGGAGATTTGCCGGACTGTGTCGTAATTCCACGCCCCGAGCGTGGCGCTGCCCCGTGATAGGCGACGGCACCCGGGACGTAGATGCCGCTCGCGCCCGCTAATGGCGCAGCGTATTCCGAAGTCGACGTCCTCCAGATAGGACACGAAACGTTCGTCCAGCGTCCAATTTCGGAAAATAGACTGCGACGGAAGAGCGCGGCGGTCATCGGCGCGATGCGAATGCGCCGGGTCTGGTTCCAGAACGGCGAGTCGGGCTTTCCGGACCGCAGCGGCAGGCGCAGGCGCCGCGCGAGATTTCGTCGAAGGTGCCATCGATGATGGACGGGTCGTCAGCACGAAGAATCTTTCCGGTCGCGAAGCCACGCGTGTCCAGTTCTGCGGCTGCGATCAGAGTCGCGAGCCAGTCCGGCTCCAGGGTGACATCGTTGTTCAGGATCGCGATCCATTCCGATTTGCGTGGCTTCGATTCCGCGATTCACGGCCGCCGCGAAGCCAGATTGCGTTCCAGCCGAATGACGCGTGCGCCGTCGTGTTCCGCGACAGCGCGCGGAGTCGTCCGTCGATCCGTTGTCGACCACGATGATTTCGTCGAACGGGCGTGTCTGCTTCCGGAGGTTCGGCAGCAGCGTTTCCAGGAGATCGCGGCGATTCCAGTGAGGAATTACGGCGGTCGACCGTCATCGTTCACGAAAATCGCTTCTTCAGCAGGAACCAGAGATTATAGAACCCGTCGCGCCACGGATTCAATTTGATCTCGCCCAGCCGCGACGTGTACTGAATCGAGATTTCGGCGAATCGGACGCGATTGCTCTTCAGCGCCTCGATCTTGATCTCTTCCGAGAACGCCATGCCGTCGGACGTCAGCTTCATGCCTTCCAGAATCGACCGCCGGAACACCCACATGCCCGATTGCGAATCGCGCACCCAGCGGAAATACAGAATCGACATGGCGAGCGACAAAATCAGATTCCCGATCTTATGTTTGAAGCTCATGGCGTTGCGGTCGCGCACCGGGAAATCGCGAGGCGTTCAGAAAATCGACGTCCAGATGGAGGAACGCTTCCAGCAGATAGGAAATCGCATCCGGCGGATAGCTGTGATCGCCATCCAGCGTGATGATGAGATCGCCCGTGGCGGACGCGAATCCCGTCTTGTAACTGCGTCCGTAGCCGCGAACGTCTTCGCGAATCACTTGCGCGCCAAAGCTTTTCGCGACATCCGAGGTGCGGTCCGTGGACCCGTTGTCGACCACGATCACTTCGTCGACAAACTCCGGCATGCGGCGCAGCACCGATTCGATGCCCTGCTCCTCATTGAGGCACGGAATGATCACTGTGATCCTTTGACCCTTGTACATTCGCCGATCAACCAGAATAACGTGTGCGGCTGATGACTGGGTTCACCAAGCCGAAGTTCATCGTCTAGCTGAAGTTCATCGTCTAGCTGAAGTTCATCGTCTAGCTGAAGTTCATCAAGGTGGGTATGATGAGGTTATGAAGCTGTTGTTGATGGTAGCTGCCGGTGCTGTATTCGCGTGCGGTGCTGAGCTCGCCGAGTACAAGACGGTTTACTTCTTGCCGATGTCGAGCGGACTGGATCAGTTTCTGGCGATCAAAGTTGACGGCGGGCAGTGTGCTGCAGGTGGTCACGGATCCACAGAAGGCCGACGTGATTTTCACCGATCGGATCGGCGCGGCGTTCGAGGAAAAGCTGGATGAGCTTTACGGACAGAAGCCGAAGGCCGACGACAGCGATAGCGCTCATGGTTCGCCGAGAGGCACTTCGTCGCCACTTACCATGGCCGGGGCTTGATATTTCTGGTGGATCGAAAGTCCGCAGTATCGTGTGGAGTACGTACGTCAAGCCCACGAGCTCGACGCCGGATGAGATGAATCATGTGGCGAGTGTGGTGGCGCACCAGCTCGAAAAGGATAAGCATCCGAAAGAGAAGGCTAAATAGAGCCTGTAGAAGAAGGCCGGTGGACCGCTCCCTTGCCTGCTTCGAACGGTCGCGGTTCGTTGTGGGGCCGGCACGAGTGCCGGCCCCACAAGGTCCTAAATGATCTCTCGCATCCGACGTACTTCGGTTCGATAACAATCGACCAGTCGTTCCGTCATCGCGCGCATGTCGCGTTTTTCGACGACGTCCGCGCGAGCCCGCAGCGCCATCGCGGCGGCCTTTTCGGGATTGCGTAGCAGGTCGACCACGTGCTGGCGAATTCGTCGGGATCGTCGGCCAGCGCGCAGATTTCGCCGTCGTTAGCCGCCAGCCCTTCGGCTCCGAGGCGCGTCGACACCACCGGAATTCCGGCGGCGAAGGCTTCCAGCAGTTTCACGCGCACGCCGGAGCCGCTCAGGATCGGGCACACGAACACCGCATATCGCGCCAGGGGCTCGCGCACGTCTTCGACGAATCCGATCAGTTCGATCGCTTCGGCGTCCGGAAGAGAATGCCGCGGCGGCGGATCCGAGCCGATCACGATGAGCCGCGCGCGCGGTTCCTCTGCGCGGACTTTGGGAAACACCTGGTCGACGAACCAGTGCAGCGCTTCCTGATTCGGCAGATGGCGGAAGCTGCCGAGGAACAGCAGCGTGAACGGCTCGCGGCCGTCAGCTTGCGAAAGTCGTAGGACGAAGTTTCGATGCCCGCGCGATAATCGTCGTCGATGCGGTCGCGCAGTTGCCGGCAGAAAGGACGCGAGGTAATCGGCGTTGTCGCGGCTGCAAACCTGGATGCGGTCGGGCTCCGGCAGCATGCGCAGTTCGTAGCGAAGCGCCCGCAGATATTCCCAGCGCGCGCGGATTCTCGAGGAAATACGCCTCGATGAATGGCAGACGCCGCGCGATGGATTGGAAATAGACGTCGTGTTCGAACAGGATGCTGGGATGCGGCGAAACTGCCGGCGTATTGCCCCATCACGGTGTATTCGAGCTGCAGGACGTCGATCTGCTTGTGAGATAGATCTGGCGGTGGATCAGCCAGGCCAGATCGGGATTGCGAAATTCGCGGACGGCGTGCGGCTCGATCGATCCAATCGCTTTCTGGCGTCCCTCCATGCGCACGACGTATTCGACCGAGCCGCAGATCTGTTCGAGCTCCTCGTGCGCCTCGCGTTCATGCGCGTGATCCAGCAGAATGACCAGATGCAGTTCGCACAGCCGCGCCAGTTCTCGCACGGTCTGGTACATGAACACGGCGCCGCCGTGCACGGGAGGGCAGATCGGATAGGGCGAGACGAACAGGACGCCGCAGTCTGTCGGTTGGTCGGGCGATTGCGCTGCGAGAACGAATGTATCGCGGAAATGGCCGCCGAGCGGCCGGCGGAACGCTTCGGTATCGGAAATCATGCGCGAGCGCGCGGGCTCGCGCGCGAGATGCAAGCGCTCGCGGGAGTTGCAACGCGGCGCGCGCGATCCCGTAGAAGTTGGAGCGCTCCGGCGAATCGCCGGCGAGCCAGCTCAACATCGCGCCGGCCCAGGTGAAGAAGAAGTGCGAGCCAAGCCGCCGCCAGTCGTGGATGTTCTTCCAGGTGAAGAGCAGGAAGTTCTTTTTGAGGACGGACTGAATGTAGGCTTCGCTGAAACTGCTTGCCGATGGTTCCGCGGTGTTCGTGATAGACGACGCTGGCCGGCTGATACAGAACCTTCCAGCCGCGTTTCCAGGCCAGATAGCCGAGGTCGGTGTCTTCCAGATAGAAAGGCGCGAGCAATGCGTCGAATCCGCCGAGCTCGAGAAACTTTCGCCGGTCGAAGGCGCAGGATCCGCCGCCGCCGTAGAAGCACGGGTACAGCTCGCGGATGGTTTCGGTCGATGCGATGGCGGACGCGCAGAGCGCCTTGCTGCCACCAGCCTTCGGTGAGTCCGGTTTCTTCGCGCAGTTTTGTCGGGATCGGAAAAGAAGATCTGGCAGGAGACGGCGAAGATCTTTGTCGTCGGTGAAGCCGTCGAGCAGCGGCCGGAGGAAATCGCGCTCCACGCGCATGTCGCTGTTGAGCAGCACGACGATGTCGTTTCGCGCGGCGCGGAATCCGGCGTTGGAGCCGCCGCCGAAGCCGAGGTTCTTCGGTCGAGCGCCAGCACGCGCACCTGGGGAAATGTTTCGAGAATGAACTGCGCGCTGCCGTCCGTCGAGCCGTTGTCGACGACGATGACTTCGCTGCCGGGACATCGGTCGGCGGCAGCGAGCACCGACGGCAGATACTTCTCGAGCAGGTCGCGGCCGTTCCAGTTGGGGATGACGATGCTGGCGGAGCGCGTGTCGGGCTTGTGTCGAGGCGGTTGGTGTGCGGCGCGGGCGCAGCGGCGCAGATGAAGTCGCACAGAAGCAGAAGCGAGCGCGGCGAGCAGCAGGAGAACTGGGCGAGAGGAGCGCGAGCGGCAGTCCCTCGAGGATGCGCCAGGCTGAGACGCCCGGAGCAATCGCCGCATCAACCGTTCTCACCGGTCGGGCTTGATTCGGGCCGAGACCGAACGTGCGGCCGAGCTTCAGCCATCGCGATTCGCGGATCATTTGGAGCTGCGCGTCGAGTTGTTCAAGCTGCGATTCGAGGTCGCTGCGCCCAGTGCGTTCGCTCGACGACCGTGGCTTCGGCGCGATCGAGAAGTCGCACGGCTTCGGCGAGTTCCTCGCACTTCGCGGCCAGTCGGCGGAGAGGCGTCGTCTCGGTCTCGAGCGCCCATTCGGTCTTTTGGCGATTCTCTTCTTCGAGCTCGGCGACTTTGCGTGCGTAGGCCGCTGCGACTTCGGCGGCGCGCGCTTGGTCGATTTGCAGTTCCTCTTGAAGCTGAGCGATGCGCTCGCAGGGCGGCCTTCCAATCTGCTTCGAGCTGCAGCGCCCAGCGATTGTGTCTTCGAGTTGGCGTGTCTGTTCTCGTGCAGTCGAGCAGTTGCTGGCGTTCGCGATTGCATCGCGCTCAGCCACGTGCTTGGTCTTGCGAGTTCGCCGTCGAGGAGCTGGATGTGCTGCTCGCGCTCGCGAAGAAGGTTCGACGCGCGCGGAACGTAGAGAAAGCTGCGAGGTTTCAGGAAGCTCGGTCAGGCCGCAGACGGCGAGAAAGAAATGCGCTTCGTCTGGCGATGCCGCGAGCGCTATCGATTCGATCCGCGCGTCGAGAATGCCGCTTGTGGCCGGATGGAAGAACGAACGCGATTCCAGCCGGTTTTGCAGCAGGATCGTGACGTGCGGAAAGAACTCGGCGAGCGCGTCTCGGAATTCCTCGAATTCGAATTCGTGCGTGTGGAACGGATTCGGGCCCGTCGTTGGCGCGGGATTCCGCGTAGTAGCGCTTGTTGGGCGTCGAGACGAGGAAAAGAGCCGTTCGGGTGCGAGCACGCGGCGGGCTTCGGCCAGCAGAGTCGCGCCAGTCGGTCAGATGTTCGATGACCTCGAACGCGGTGACCAGGTCGAAGGAGCTGCTCGCGAAACGGGAGCGCGGTCGGCGGATGCTTGAGCAAAGCGTACGTTCGGACGGATAATGCGCGCGCGCGTAGGCGATCGCGTCGGCGGCGATGTCGATGCCAGCGGCCGATCGCCGCGTGCTGCGCCAGCTCCGCGGTGCCGTATCCGGTGCCGCAGCCGATATCGAGCACGCGCTTGCCCGCGGCGAAGCGGGCCGCGAACGCATAGCGCGAGATATGCTCAGCCCAGAGATCGTCATTGACCTGGCCGGGGATGACGCGCTCGCCCGTGAACTCGCTCACAGCGCCGGCGACTCCGGCGCCGATTCTCGAGTTCACTTCCACGCGGCAGGGGAAATGGAACTGCCCGTAGATGGGCCCGTCGGACTGGTTCCATCTGCAGCACCACGGCGTTGTCGATCCAGTCGCACATGGCGTAATGTTCGAGCGTTCCGTCGGCGATGGCCGGCGAGAACGAAAACGAAGACGGATAGAGCGCGGGCAGATCGACGTAGAAATCCACCGTGCAGATTTCGCCTGGGCCATCGGCGGCAGAGCGTAGCCCTCGCGAGCGGTGTTGGTGCCGGCGAAATCGACGCCCAGATGGTTGCGGAACATGAAGCCGACGATGGGCCGGTCCAGATTCGCTTTCGCTCGAACGCTGATTCTTACTACAATTGTAGAATCTGGCTGAAGCGAGTGGATCGTATTACCATCTGCAGTCGTAAGACTGCGATGCCGAGGATCTCCGCCCGGCCGTCGCCGAAGCGATGATCGATGTTGGGGATGTCCTCGACGATTCTCCGGCGGCGGCTGGTAGGATGCTGCGGCATGGTGCAGCTCGGTATCGTGCGCCAGATATCGCGCATCCTTCTCAGCCATCGCCGCAAGATATTTGCATGACAACGAGATCCGTCTTTCCGATGGCCAGGACATGGCCGTGTTCCAGCCACATGGCGCGATCGCCCAAGCGCCTTCACATCGCCGGTCGCGTGAGATACGAATAGAATCGTAATTCCGCGCGCCCGCAGCTCGTGAACCTTGCGCATGCAGCGCTGGCGGAAGTAAACGTCGCCGACCGCGAGCGCCTCGTCCACCAGCAGGATCTCCGGATCGACGTGAATCGCGACGGCGAAGGCCAGCCGGACCACCATGCCGCTCGAATAGGTCTTGACCGGCTGGTTGATGAAGTCGCCGATCTCGGCGAAGGCTTCGATGTCGGCGAACCGGCGATCCATCTCCTTGGTGGAAAAGCCGAGGATCGCGCCGTTCAGATAGACGTTGTCGCGGCCTGAGAATTCGGGATTGAAGCCGGAGCCGAGTTCGAGCAGCGCCGCGACGCGGCCGTTGACCGATCGCGGTGCCGGCGGTGGGCTGAAGAATTCCGGCGCAGATTTGGAGCAGCGTGCTCTTGCCGGAGCCGTTCTCGCCGACGATGCAGAAGGTTTCGCCGCGCTGCACTTCGAAGCTGACGTCGCGCAGCGCCCAGTAATCCGTGTGGAAACTGCGCTGGTTGAAGGTCGCGAGCTCCTTCAGGCGGTCGCCCGGCGCGGCGTAGATCGAGTAGCTCTTCGAGACGCGCGAGAATTCGACGGCGGGAGCGGACACTATTGAGATTGTAGACCATAACGGTTTTAGACAACTACCTGTACTTGACATGACGCATGCCGCTGCATACGCTGGTAAGTGCGCCGGTGTAGCTCAGGTGGTTAGAGCGACGGTCTCATAATCCGTAGGTCGCAGGTTCGACTCCTGCCGCCGGCACCACTTACCTCAACTGGACCCCACGATGTGCTGAAACAGGCGGTCCAGCTCGGCTTGCGAGTAGTATTCGATTTCGATTCGGCCGCGCTGTTCGCTCAGTTCGACGATCCGGACCCGGGTTCCCAGGGCGCGCTCCAGTTCGTCGATTGCCGCCTTCACGTTGGGATCCTGGGCTTGCTTCCTTGCGTTGGCCTGCCGCCGGTCTTGTGGCCGATCGGCGGTCAGTTCCTGGACCAGCGCTTCCACCTGGCGGACCGAAACCCTGCGCGGCGGCCTTCTCCGCGACCTGAATCTGCTCTTCGCGCGTCGGGCAGACCCAGATCGCGCGCGCGTGTCCCATGGAAAGCCGGTGCTCGGCCAGCAGGAGCTGCACTTCCTTGGGCAGCTTCAGCAGCCGGATCGATGTTGGCGATCGACGTTCGGTCCTTGCCGGTGCGGCGGCCGATTTCTTCCTGCGAGAGCCCCAGTTCGCGGTTGAGCGCTCGTAGGCGTGGGCGGTTTCGATGGGATTCAGGTCCTCGCGCTGGATGTTCTCGATCAGCGCGATTTCCAGCAGTTGCGGATCCGCGACATCCTGGACGACTACGACGGGAACTTCGGCAACCTCGGCGAGCTTGGCGGCACGCCAGCGGCGCTCGCCCGCGACGATCTGATAGGCCTCGCCGTGCCGCCGGACGATCAGCGGCTGGATGATTCCGTTGGCGCGAATGGAAGCCGCCAGTTCTTCGAGCCGGTCCGGTTGAAAGACGTCCGCGGCTGCATCGGGTTGGGCTGGATCGCTCGATGGGCAGGCTGCGTGGGCGCCTGCGGCGTCTGGCGCCGCAGCGGGCGCTGCCGGCCGCAGGCGCCACGCGGTGGCGCGGTCCGGCAGGAGCGCCGAAGGCCCTTACCCAGCGCTTTGCGTGGTTTGTCGGTTGCGCTGCTCATTCTCCAGGATCTCCTTGGCGAGTTTGATATAGCTCTCCGCGCCGCGCGAGCGGGGGTCATACATCAGGATCGGCTTCCCGTAGCTGGGCGCTTCCGCCAGGCGGATGCTGCGCGGGATGACAGTTGTCAGGACCTCATCCTGAAGAAATCCTTGAGATCGTCGGCGACCTGGCGGGTCAGATTGGTTCGGTCGTCGTACATCGTCAGCAGGATTCCTTCGATCTTCAGCGGGTGGGAGAACGCTTCGCGAACCTTGTCGATGGTTCCATGAGCTGCGAAATTCCTTCGAGCGCGAAGAACTCGCACTGGATCGGGAATCAGCACCGAGTCCGCCGCGACCAAGGCATTTAGTGTCAGCAGATCCAGGGCCGGCGGGCAATCGATCAGGATGTAGTCGTAGCGTTCGCGAGATCGGTGCGAGAGCCTGCCGCAGCCGATACTCGCGATCCGGAAGGTCGACCAGTTCCAGTTCGCCGCGACCAGATTCTTGTCGGCCGGAACCAGGTCCAGTCCGTCGCAGTCGGTTTTGACGATGGTCTGCTCGATGGGCACTCCATCAAGAAGTGCGTTGTAGAGCGTCAAATTCTCAGGATTTTTCTCAATTCCCAAGCCGCTGGTGGAGTTTCCTTGGGGGTCGGAATCGATCAGCAGGACCCGTAAGTCATTGGCGGCTAAGGAAGCGCAGATTGATGGCGGTCGTGGTCTTCCCGACGCCGCCCTTCTGGTTGGTGATCGCGATTACCTTGGCCACGCGTTCAAATCTTATCATGTTGCGTGGATGTTCCACGTGGAACTTACCTCGTCTTGTTTCACGTGGAACATTGCCAGGACTCGGCCGATTCCCCACGGAACCGGCTGATCATCGACGGGCCTTGCAGTCTGAGCACCGCATATCGGCCTCGCCATCAGGAGCGCTGCATTGCGAGCAAGGTTCAAGCGACAGTACGTCCGCGGGCGTGACCGCCCGCGAGATCATCCAATCGTACGTCGTCCTGCAACATCCTCAGCGCGCTCGCGAACCACCCGAACGTTCGGCATGTCTCCGCGAAGCCTCGCGAAGAAAACTGCCTTTCGCTGATGGGACTCGACCAAATCCACGGTGCACTCCGGACGAAGGATCGCGACCGGGAACCCCGGGAAACCCGCGCCAGAACCGATGTCGACGATTCGAAGAGGCCCGTGCAGGAAGCTGCGAGCCCAGGAACAAGCGACTCGCAATAGTGAAGTCGGACGGCATCCTCCAGATTCTCGATTCGAGTGAGATTCATCCGCTGGTTCCACGAACCAGCAGAGTGTAGTGCTGCTCCAGTGCTGCAAGTTGCTCCGCGGAAAGCGTCCGAACGGGGCGAACTCCGTAGCGAGCAGCTCTTTGAAACTCCATGTCTAGCGCCCGATTCGCAAGGTAGACGTCAAGCACCGCGACCGCCGCCGGAGTCACGCCGGGAATCGCTGCCGGCCTGACCCAGTGTCTCGGGTCGAACCCGCTCCAGCTTCTCGCGCACTTCGCTCGACAGACCCGGAATGTCCGTGATAGCAGAAGTCGCACGGGAATCGGCCGCGCTCCGCATCGCGCAGACGGTCCACCTGGCGCTGCTGCTGGGCGATGTAGCCCGCGTACTTGAGCTCTGTCTCTATCGTCTGCAAGAACGCCGTGAACCGGGTTCCTCGCCGAGTTCCTGCTGAATCCAGCCGGCGAATTGCGCGATCTCGGCCTCGGGTCGCCGCAGCCAGGTCGCCACGGTCGGGCGATCTTCACTGCTCAGAGCAAGATCTGGAAACCGATCCTTCGATACCCGGGTCGATTCCATCAGACCAGCAAGTCGTTCTCGCTGACTCTTCTTCTGCAGATAAACGCCCACCGCTCATCCGCTGACCAGCCCAATCTTGCGCCCGATCGGCGTCAGCCGCTCATCCGCATTGTCGATCCGCAGGTGCAGCCGGAACTCGGCGCGCGACGTGAACATGCGGTACGGCTCGTCGGCGCCCTTGGCTGATCAGATCGCCGATCAGGATGCCGGTGTAGCCCTCGGTTCGCTCGATCACAATCGGCTCCGAGCCGCCAACGCGCGCGGCGGCGTTCAGCCCGGCGATCAAGCCCTGGCAAGCGGCTTCCTCGTATCCCGAAGTGCCGTTGATCTGGCCCGCCAGGAACAAGCCCGCGAATCGTCTTAACTTCAAGGGAACTGGATAGTTCGCGCGGATCGATCGGCGTCGTATTCGATGGCGTAGCCGGGCCGGATCATCTCGGCGTCTCTCAAGCCCGGGACCGAAGCGACCATCCGAGTCTGAACATCGATCGGCATGCTGGTCGACATGCCATTGACGTAGATCTCGTTTGTATCCAGGCCCTCGGGCTCCAGAAAAATCTGATGCCGAGTCTTGTCCGGGAACTTGACGATCTTGTCCTCGATCGAAGGGCAATAGCGAGGGCCAATTCCTTCAATCTGGCCGCTATACAGCGGCGATCGCGAGATGCTCTCGCGCAGAATTCGATGCGTCTCCGCAGTCGTGTAGGCGATGTGACACGGCACTTGCTCCCGATCGATCTTCGCAGTCATGAAACGAAAACGGAGTCGGATCCGCATCGCCATGTTGCGGCTCGAATCGCGACCAATCGATGGTGCGGCCATCCAAGCGCGGCGGAGTGCCGGTCTTCAGGCGCTTCCATTCCAGGCCCAGCGTGCGGAGCTGATCGCCCAGAAGGTTCGACGGCGCCTCGCCGCTTCGGCCGCAACTATACTTCTGCTCGCCGACGTGCGCCAGCCCATTCAGGAACGTGCCGGTTGTGACCACGACCGCGTCGCTCTCGATCGTCCGGCCGTCGCGCAGCAGGACGCCCTGGAACCGGCGTGGCTCGAATCCGAAATCACCAGTTGCGCCACTTCGGCCTGCAGGATCCGGAGATTCGGCTCGTTCTCCAGGATCTCGCGCATCTTGCAGCCGATACTGTTTCTTGTCGCACTGCGCGCGCGGCGACCACACCGCCGGCCCGCGGCTGGTATTCAGCAACCGAAACTGGATGCCGACGGCGTCCGTGACCTCGCCCATCACGCCGCCCAGCGCGTCGATCTCGCGAACCAGATGGCCCTTGGCGATTCCGCCGACCGCCGGATTGCACGACATCTGCGCGATCAGGTCCAGATTCATCGTGACCATCGCCGTCTTCAGGCCCAGACGGGCGCACGCGCGCGCCGCTTCGCAGCCGGCGTGTCCGGCGCCGACGACGATCACTTCATAACGATTTGCCACGTCCTCATTCTATCGTGGCATTCTAACGGCGCGCTAAACTGTGCACTTCACCTCACGTGAAAATTCTCATCATCGGCAGCGGCGGCCGCGAGCACGCCATCGCCTGGCGCCTCGCGCAAGAAGGCCACACGATCTTCGCCGCGCCCGGCAATCCCGGCATCGCGCAGCTCGGCGACGTTATCGCGTCCACCGATTATCTAGCCGTCGCGGAATCAGCTATGCCCCGATCTCACCGTCGTCGGGCCCGAGGGTCCGCTTAGCATCGGGAATCGTCGATCGAATTTCGCGCACGTGGGCTCCGCGATCGTCGGGCCGACGCAGGAAATGGCGCAGCTCGAAGGCAGCAAGATTCACTCGAAGAAATTCATGCAGCGCCTTGGGATTCCGACGGCGCGCTTCGTCCAAGCGTCGAACCGACGATGAAGCGATCGCCGCGCTCGCGCAATTCGAATATCCGGTCGTGGTGAAAGCCGACGGCCTTGCGGCCGGCAAAGGCGTCATCATCGCGCCAGATCGCGCGGAAGCGGAAGCCGCGATTCAATCGCTCGGGCCGCGGCTGGTGATCGAAGAATTTCTGGAAGGCGAAGAAGTCAGCTTCATCGTCCTCAGCGACGGCCGCGACGTTGTCCCGCTCGAAGCCACGCAGGATCACAAGACGGTCGGCGATGGCGACACCGGACCGAACACCGGCGGCATGGGCGCCTATTGCGACGGACGCATTCTTTCGGCCGCCGATACGCAGCAAATTCTCGACACCGTCATCGAGCCCGCCGTTCACGCGACCGGGTTCACCGGATTTCTCTACGCCGGCCTGATGATGACCGCCGACGGGCCCAAGGTGCTCGAATTCAACGTCCGCCTGGGCGATCCGGAAACGCAGCCTCTGATGCATCGGCTCGGCCGACGCCGGCCTCGGCGATATTCTGATGCGCGCGGCGACCGGGTCGTATCGCAGGCGACAACGCTCGAATGGAAACCCGATCCCGTCCGTCTGCGTGGTGCTGGCGGCATCGGGCTATCCCGGCAAAGTTCGCACAGGCGACGCGATCAAGGCTCGCAATCGGACATGGCCGCATGGATGACGGCGCGCAAGTGTTTCAAGCCGGCACGACGCTCGGTCCGCGAGGCCTGGAAACCGCCGGAGGGCGCGTCCTCGGCGTGACCGCTTCCGGGTCCGATCTGCGCTCGGCGATCGCGCAACGCCTACGCCGCCGTCGACAAAATCCATTTCGACGGAATGCACTACCGCCGCGACATCGCGCAAAAAGGGCTGAAACGCTGGCCGCGAACTCAGGCTCGAATCCTCTACAATCGAAGCAAGAGGCATGTCGGGGACGTAGCTCAGATGGATAGAGCGGCCGCCTCCTAAGCGACAGGTCGGCAGTTCGAATCTGCCCGTCCCTACCAGAACGCGCCCAGCCTCGCGCCTCATTTCACCGCGGTCGTCTTCGCGACCATCCGATTCTCTACCGCCTCGCGAATCACTTCGCGAACTTCATACGTACCCTTCGGGATTGAGAATGACGCCGCCACTGGGATTCCCTTTTCACGAAGATCCGCGAGCGTGCCTGGTGTAAGGGAAAGGCTCATCACCGCCTGCTTGCCTTCGATAAGACTCCCGCTGGAGTCCAGAATCATCGTCACGAATGTGAGTTCCTGAGCATGACGGCCGTCTTTTTCAAGAAACTTCAGCTCTTTGGCTGCCACCGCAATATCCACGTGAATCAACGTCCGGCCGTCCTTCTCTTCTGAAGAAGATTGAACCGACGCCGCGAATTGTTCCACTGTTTCCTTGGACGCGGCCAAGCGGTCGATGCGCTGCTGAACCGTTTCCGGAGGCTTCTCGCTGACTCTTGTCGAGAAATAGCCTGGCCGCGATTCCGCGCGCAACTCGCTGCTTTTCGACCTCACCTTAAGCGCGTGATATTTCTCATCGGGCTCCCCCGCTGGCGAGAACCCGAGAATGTACGATGCCTCCGCCGGCTCCGTCAATGCTCGGATCCCACCACTCAGATCGTTGCTGTTCTGAATGAATCGGCCTCCGGTCGCAGTCGCAGCCTCCCCCATGAACTCGTTCAGCACCACTCTTTGCATCCCTTGCATCGGGTTTGTGGACAACCCCACCGAGTCGAAATTGATCAGTTCGCGCCGGATGAACCGTTTCGCGGCCTCGCGACCCTTTTGAAGCGCCATGCTCTCCGTATGCGTGTCGTCGAAGAAGAGCACGATGAAATGCGGCGGGCGTGCATCGGGCGCCGGCGTGGCAGCAGGCGCCGAAGAAGCTGTAGCGGTAGTACTCGATTGCGCGCGCGGTGCCCGCTCCTCGGAGAACAATGTGATTCGCTGCAGCTTGCCACTGTCCGTAAGCTCGAAATCGACTGCCTGCAGACCGGCGACTGGATGCCTCTGGCGATTCCTGACCGTGACGCCGACCTCGACTAGATTGGTTTGGACCGCGAGGGTGGCAGTCGGCAAATAAGGCCCACTGCGAATCCGAACCTCCTGCGGATCCTGCCGGGCGTCTTGCGCAAGCAACAAAACCGGCAGGAAAAGCAGCGTGCGAGCGGACGCCATATGGGTGCATCCATCATTGTCATGCCCGGCCACTGTGGTTAAATGGGAGTTCAGCCCTGCCAGTTGTGTCCAGGCTACAGGTGAGATTTTTTCTATGGCATATGTGATTGCGGAACCTTGTATTGGTGTGAAGGACGCGGCATGCGTCGACGCGTGCCCTGTCGATTGTATTCATCCCGAAGAAGGACTCCGAAAAATTCCAGACGGAAGACATGATCTACATCGATCCCGGTCGAATGTATCGACTGCGGCGCTTGCGTCCCGGTGTGCCCGGTCTCCGCGATCTTCGCGCTCGACGACCTGCCCGGAAAAATGGGCGGATTTCGCGCAGCGTAACGCCAGCCATTTCGGCCGCTAGCCGCTTCCACTAATGCACAGGCGAAAAACGCCTGCGCCACGTTCCTCCCAATCCGGGACTAACCTAGTAACGGATGCTTCGCACGACTATTCTGTTCACCCTCATGACCACTTCCTTGCTTGCTGCCGACCTGATGCCGCCCGTCGCCAAGATTGTTCCCAAGCCTATCACCACGCTGGGCGACACGCGCGTCGACAACTATTTCTGGCTGCGCGATCGCAACGATCCCGACACCATCAAGTATCTGGAAGCGGAGAACCGCTACACCGAAGCGGTGATGAAACACACCGATGCGCTGCAATCGAAGCTGTACGCGGAGATGCTCGGGCCGCATCAAGCAGACCGACCTGAGCGTTCCCACCAAGCGCGACGACTATTTCTATTACACGCGCACCGAAGAAGGGAAGCAGTATCGCGATCTACTGCCGCAAGCATGGCTCGCTGGACGCGCCGGAAGAAATCCTGCTCGACGGCAACGCGCTGGCCGAGGGCAAGAAATATTTCCGCGTCGGCAACTTATGCGGTGAGCCCGAATCACAAGCTGCTGGCGTATTCGGTGGATTTCGAGGGCGACGAGAACTACACCATTCGCGTGAAGGATCTCGACGACGGGCAAGCTTCTCGCCGACGAGATTCCGAACACCTACTATTCGCTCGAATGGGGCAACGACAACGCGACGTTCTTCTACACCATGCTCGACGAGGCCAAGCGCCCGTTCAAGGTTTTCCGGCACACGCTCGGCGTGAAGAAAGACACGCTGGTCTATCACGAAACCGACGAGCGATTCACGGTCGAGCTTGCGAAGACCCGCAGCCGCGCCTACATCCTCATCAACATCGGCAGCTCGCTTACCTCCGAAGTTCGCTATGTCAGCGCCGATCAGCCCAAGGAAGAGTTTCACGTGGTGCTGCCGCGCGTTCAGGAGACCGAGTACGACGTCACGCATCACGGCGATTCCTTCTTCATCCGCACCAACGACGGCGCCAAGACGTTTCGCGTGGTGCGAGGCGCCGGTGAACGATCCATCGAAAGCGAACTGGAAGGAATTGATTGCCGGCGCGAGCCGATGTCACCGTCGAAGGCGTCACTGCGTTCCAGGACTACCTGGTGATCGAAGAGCGCGACCGCGGCCTGACCAAGATCCGCATCCAGAATTTCAATGCGCACCGGCGACGACATGCATTACATCGAGTTTCCCGAGCCCGTCTACACCGCCGGCCTCGGCGCCAATGCCGAGTACGACACCAAGCTTCTGCGATTCAACTACACGTCGCTGGTCACGCCCACTTCCGTGTTCGACTACAACATGGAAACGCGCGAGCGCGAATTGAAGAAGCAGCAGGAAGTGCTGGGCGGATACGATCCGTCGCAATATCAATCCGAGCGCATCTACGCGACCGCGCCGGATGGCGTGAAGGTCCCGATTTCGCTGGTCTACAAGAAAGGCCTGGTGCAAGAATGGCAAGGCGCCGATGCTGCTCTACGGCTACGGCGCGTACGGCATCAGCATGGATCCCGACGTTCGCTTCGGACCGGCTGAGCCTGCTCGATCGCGGGTTCGTTTACGCGATCGCGCACATCCGCGGCGGCGCGGATCTGGGCAAGCCGTGGCATGAAGACGGCCGCATTCTGAAGAAGAAAAATACGTTCACCGATTTCATCGCGTGCGCCGAATATCTGATCGCCGAGAAATACACGTCGCCCGATCGGCTGGCGATCATGGGCGGCAGCGCGGGCGGACTGCTGATGGGCGCGGTGACCAACATGCGTCCGGATCTGTTCGCGGTGGTGGTCGCGAAGGTGCCGTTCGTCGATGCGCTGAACACGATGCTCGACGCGTCGCTTCCGCTGACCGTCGGCGAATACGAGGAGTGGGGCAATCCCAACGAGAAGCAGTACTACGACTACATCAAGTCCTACGCGCCGTATGAAAACGTCGAGGCGAAAGACTACCCGACGATTCTGGTCACGGCGGGGTTGAACGATCCTCGCGTGTCGTATTGGGAGCCGGCGAAATGGGTGGCGAAGCTGCGGGCGATGAAGAACGGACGATCATCGTGCTGCTGCTCAAGACCAACATGGGCAGCGGGCACTTCGGCGCGTCGGGCCGGTATGAGCATTTGAAGGAAACCGCGTTCAATTACGCGTTCATTCTCGACTCTCTGGGAATCCAGTAGGCTCCGCGCATACACAAAGGGACTTACACTGAGGAATGATGGAACTGCATCTCACATCCGAGCAGGAGGCGCGGCTCAATCAAATCGCGAGCAACGTCGGCACGGATCCAGAACGGCTCGTGAAAGAGGTTCTCGTGCGTTATCTCGATGATGAGGCCCGGTTCCTCACCGCCGTCGAAAGAGGAATCGAGGCCGCCGCGCGCGGTGACTTCATCGAGGAAGACGAAATGGACGCCCGCATCGATCGCAAGTTCCATTGTTAATGCGGATGCATTGCGCTCAAGATTGGCGATAGCGCAAAACGCTATCCTTAAATCAAGATGAACCCCCAACAGACCGCACCCAAGATCCAGCTTTCCAGCTCCGCCGATTATCGCGAGAACTACGCCAACAGCGTGCAGGTGCGCGTCAGCCTGTGGGATTTCTTTCTGAGCTTCGGCACCATCAATCAGACCATGCCGGACGCGGTTGCGATCCACAATTTTCAGGGGATTTTCCTGAGCCCGCAGCAGGCCAAGGCGCTCACCAACGTGCTGGTGCAGAACGTCCAGCAGTACGAAAGCGCGTTCGGCGAAATCAAGCTGGAGCCGAATCCCTCTGGCCCGATGATTCAATAGCGCGTGTCCAAACGCGCGTCCAGTTCCGCCTCCATCGCGATCTTTCTTCGTCGGCTTCGCCGTCATTCTCGCGATCATGCACGCTGCCGTTTCTGAGCATGCCCTATTTTTGGGACGAGCTCGGGCAGTTCGTGCCCGCGTCGCTCGACATCTTTCAGCATGGCGACTGGGTCCCGAAAACGACTCTGCCCAACGTACATCCGCCGGGCGTGATGGCGTATCTCGCGCTCACGTGGAAGATTTTCGGCTATTCGATTCCGGCCACGCGCATGGCGATGCTGTTCATGGCATCGGCGGGCGTGCTGTTTTCGTTTCTGCTCGCGATCCGGCTCTCGCGAGATGCTCCCGGCGCGCCTGCTTTCGCCGCGGCCGCGTTCCTGATCGCGACGCCGATGTTCTACACGCAATCGATGATGACGCAATCTCGATATGCCCGCGATGGTGTTCACGGCGCTCGCACTGCTGCTGTTTATCGACAACCGGTTGATCCCGTGCGTCGCTGCGTGCACCGTCCTGGTGCTGATGAAGGAAACGGCGATCTCGACGCCTTTCGTTCTGGCGCTGTGGATGATGTTTCGCGAAAAGCGCGTTCGCGAGTCGCTGTATTTTCTTGCACCGGCGATTGCACTGGGCGCGTGGCTGGTGGTTCTGCATCGCGCGACCGGCCATTGGCTCGGCAACGAGGAATTCGCGAAGTACAACGTGTCCGATTCGCTGCAGATCGGCCACATCCTGGGGTCGCTCTACCGGCGCGCATATTTCCTGTTCTTCGCCGACGGCTTGTGGATTGGCGCGATTGTGTTGTTCGTGGGTTGGCGAGCGCTTCGCAGCCGTGAGTGGAATCTCGCGTTCATGGTCGCCGGCGCGCAGATCCTGCTGGTGACCATCCTCGGCGGAGCTGCTCTCGATCGCTACACGATGCCCGTGTATCCAGTGCTCTATGCCGCCATGGCCGCGGCGGGATCGGCGCTTCCCACCAGTTGGAGAGCGGTCACGCGCGGCGCGATGATCGCGGCTCTGATCATCGGCCTGTGGTGGAATCCGCCGTATCCTTTTTCGTTCGAAAACAATCTCGCGATGACGGATTTTGTCCAGCTACAGCAAGAGCGCCGCCAGCTACCTGGACAACCACGCGCCGAACGCGCGCATCGCCAGTGCATGGCCGTTTACCGACGAGCTGCGCCGCGCGGAATTCGGCTACGTACACCGGCCTTTGAACGTCGAACAGATCGACGACTTTAGAATCGAGTCGCTCGCGACCCTGGATCATCACAAGATCGATGTCCTGGTGGTGTATTGCCGAGTATGGGCGCTCGACGGCGGCGCTCTCGATATCGCGTGGCTCAGAAGTTATCTCGATCGGGTCTGGGGCATCCATCGCCAAGCGACGCCCGAACAGATTCGCGGCGCACTCGGATTTGTGCCGGTGATTCGCTGGGATCGGCGGGGGCAGTGGATTGAGATTTATTTGCCCGAAAGCAAGATGGTGAAGTTACCGTCCCAAGACGACATCGATTCCGGACAGGACGAGCTCCAGTCGGGCGCGAGAGAGCTTTCCCACGCGTTCAAGGAGAAGGCCCCTGTCAATGGTCGCGATTTGTGAGACATTTGCGACGGAGTCATCCGGAAGCCCAGTAACATTCGCCTCCAGAAAGACATTCCCGGGCGCGTCCGCCCGTCTTAGATGGCTTGTCAGAGCAACAACGATCAAGGTGCGAATTCGGCTGTTGTTAAACTGATCGCCCTGCACGATAACGATAGGTCTGCGAAATCCTGGTCCCGAACCGACTGGATCCGGTAAGTCCGCCCACCAAATCTCGCCTTGCGCGGCGACTACCACTCACTCCGCTCGAGAGTGCGGCGCGCGGCTTCAGCTACAAACGGGTCTATTTCGTCTCCAACTTCGTCGATGACTCGATTGATGGCCTCCGTGATGGCGTCTTCCGAGTGCCGATTAACATAATCGCGCACAGCTTCGCTGTAAAGTTGGCTGCGCGATTTCTTCTTACGCTTCGCCAATCGTTCCGCTCGCTTGAACACGTCGTCGGGGATGGAGATCGCCGTCTTCATACTAAAAGTATAACCGCGCTCTGAATCGATGCGTCTTCAGTCGTCGCTACTCCCGCTGACCTTCAGCACCGCCAGGAACGCCTCCTGCGGGATCTCCACGCGGCCCACGCGCTTCATGCGGCGCTTGCCTTCCTTCTGCTTTTCCAGCAGCTTGCGCTTGCGCGAAATGTCGCCGCCGTAGCACTTGGCCAGCACGTTCTTGCGCATCCCGGAAATGGTCTCGCGCGCGATCACCTTGTTCCCGATCGCCGCCTGCAGCGCGACCTCGAACATCTGCCGCGGAATCAGTTTTCGCAAGCGCTCGATCAGCACCTTGCCGCGCTCATACGCGAAATCGCGATGCACGATCATCGACAGCGCATCGACCGGCTCGCCCGCCACCAGAACGTCCAGCCTCACCATCGGCGAAACGCGATGCCCGGAGAAATGATAATCGAGCGACGCATAGCCGCGCGACGCCGACTTCAACCGGTCGTAGAAATCGAGCACGATCTCGTTGAGCGGCATCTCGTAGACCAGCAGCACGCGCCCGGTGCCGATGTATTCGAACTTCTTCTGCGTGCCGCGCTTCTCTTCCAGCAGCTTCAGAATCTCGCCGAGAGATTCCTCGCGCGTGATCACCGTCGCATCGATGATCGGCTCTTCGATCTGCTTGATCCCCGACGGATCGGGAAGCTTCGTCGGATTGTCGACCTCGATCACATCGCCGTCGGTCATGGTGACCTTGTAGCGGACGCCCGGCGCCGTGGTGATCAGGTCGATCTTGAATTCGCGCTCCAGCCGCTCCTGGATGATTTCCAGATGCAGCAGCCCAAGGAATCCGCAGCGGAATCCGAAGCCGAGCGCGACCGAGTTTTCAGGCTCGAAACTGAACGCGCTGTCGTTGAGGCGAAGCTTTTCGAGCGCGTCGCGCAACAGCCCATGCTCGTGCGATTCGATCGGATACAGCCCGGCGAACACCATCGGCTTCAGTGCTTCGAAGCCGGGCAGCGGCTCGGCTGCGGGATTCGCGTGATCGATGATCGTGTCGCCGATCTGCGCGTCGGAAACCGTCTTGATATTCGCGAACATGAAACCCGACTTCGCCCGCCGACAGCTCATCGCACGGAATCGGCTTGGGCGATTGATACCCCAGGCCCTCCACTTCATGCACGCTGTCGTTCGACCACAGCCGGATCTTCTGCCCGATCTTCAACTTGCCCGAAAACACGCGCGTCAGAATGATCACGCCGCGATACGGATCGAACCAGGAATCGAAAATCAGCGCGCGCAGCGGATCGTCCGGCGAGCCTTTGGGCTGCGGCACCAGGTGCACCACCGCTTCCAGCACATCCTCGAATGCCGACGCCATTCTTCGCGCTCGCCAGAATCGCGTCGCTGGCATCCAGGCCGATCAGGTGCTCGATCTGCTCGCGAATCCGGTCCGGCTCGGCCGACGGCAGGTCGATCTTATTGATCACCGGAATGATTTCCAGATTGTGATGCAGCGCCAGATAGGTATTCGCCAGCGTCTGCGCTTCCACGCCCTGCGACGCGTCCACCACCAGCAGCGCGCCTTCGCAAGCCTGCAGGCTGCGCGAAACTTCGTACGTGAAATCGACGTGGCCCGGCGTGTCGATCAGATTCAGTTGATAATCGACTCCGTCCTTGGCGCGATAGTTCAGCCGCACGGCGTGGGCTTTGATGGTGATGCCGCGCTCGCGCTCCAGATCCATCGAATCCAGCACCTGCGCCATCATTTCGCGCTGGGAAAGCGCGCCGGTGACTTCGAGCAGGCGGTCGGCTAGCGTCGACTTGCCGTGATCGATGTGCGCAATGATGCTGAAATTCCGGATGTGCTCGGGGACCATGCGGTAAGATGAACTTGAGCACGGAAACTTCGATTATCCCACGATGTCCAATGAACAATCGACTGGCAGCCCGATGGCAGCGTATGACGCGCGTGGCTTGAAGTTCGCCATCGTGGTGGCGCGCTTCAATCGCGAGATCACCGAAAAACTGCTCGAAGGCGCGCGCGAGGCGCTGAAGCAGGCGCACGCGGAAGCGTTCGAGAGTTTTTCATGTGCCGGGCGCGTTCGAACTTGCCGTTGGCGGCGAAGCTGCTTGCGCGCACGCACTGCTATCACGGGATCATTGCTCTGGGCGCGGTGGTCCGCGGCGAAACGCCGCATTTCGATTATGTCGCTCGGAATGCTGCGCGCGGATTGCAGCAAGTCGCGCTCGAGACCGGTGTGCCGGTTGCTTTCGGCGTGCTGACCACCGACACCATGGAGCAAGCCGAAGCGCGCGCCGGCGGCACATCACGGCAACAAAGGTTTCGACGCCGCGATGACCGCGATCGAAATGGCGCGTTTCGCGAATCGCCGCGCCGGTGCGCTGACCTCATGCCTGCCCGCCATCGGTCCCGTCAACGCGCCCTTCAGGTTCTGTTCCTGTGGGATCAGCGCAAGCAGGCCATCGACGAGGCGATTCTGCGTTCTACGTACTCTATCGACGAAACCGCCCGGGTCCGACGAAGACGAGCCGCAGCCGCGCCGCGCCCGACGAATTCATGGAGACGCTGGTGCGCGGGGCGTCTGAAAATGCGGGCGACATCGATCAGCGCATCACCGAGAAATCCGAGCACTGGCGCATGGAGCGCATGCCCGCCGTCGACCGCAACATCCTGCGTCTCGCCGTCTACGAGATGAGCGATCTGAAGACGCCCGCGCCGGTGGTGATCGACGAAGCGCTGGAACTCGCGCGCCAGTTTTCCGGCGACGAATCGGTGTCGTTCATCAACGGCGTGCTCGACGCGGTGCATCAGCGATACGCCAGCGTGAACCCGCTTCGCGTCGTTCTGGTCGCCCCGCGCAATCCCCTGAACATCGGCGCAGCCGCGCGCGCGATGAGCAACTTCGGATGTCTCTGAGCTGCGCCTGGTGAATCCTTACGAGGTCGCGTTTCGCGAAGCGAACTCGGCCGTGAAGTCGCAACACGTCCTGCGCAGCGCGCGAAAGAATATCCGTACGCTGGGCGAAGCCGTCGCCGATTGCGCGCTGGTGGTCGGCACCACCTCCAAGGGCCATCGCGTACTGGAGCATCCGTTGCGGCGGCTCGAAATCGGCGGCAAGATCATCGCGAAGAAGCTGGCGACAGCGCGCCGGTCGCGCTTGTTGTTCGGATCGGAGAAATTCGGCCTGTCGAATGACGACATGAGCCACTGCCACTGGCTGATGCGCATCCCGACGCGCGAAGAGCACGAATCGATGAACCTGGGCCAAGCGGTGGCGGTTTGCCTGTACGAGATCGTGCGCAATCCCGCTGCCGCGAAAGCGACTCCGGAGCCCGAGCGTGCCGCGACCGCGGCCGAGGCCGAGCGCATCACGCAGCTGCTCGAAGAAATTCTGGATCATTCCGGCTACGTGCATGCGCGCGTCGCGGGGTCGACGCGTCTGAAGATCCGCCGCCTGATTCGGCGCATGGATCTGAACGCGCATGACGCGGAAGTGTGGCTCGGAATGCTGCGGCAGATTCTGTGGAAGCTGTTATCCTGAGATTCACGCACCAACGCTGTCGCTGTCTCAAAATCGTTCGATCACATGACAAAAGTAACTCTTCACTACGACCTGATCCGCCCGCTGACCGATGACGATCTGCCGGCGATCGCGAATATTCATTCCACCTACGGAATGGAGCGCGTGCAGATCGCGCCGACACTCGACAAGATCGTTGTCGATTACGACGCGTCGCGCCTGAAGAAATCGGACGTTGAGGCGGAGCTCCTGCGTAACGGCATCCCGATTCATTCCGGCGCGCAGGCAGTCGCCTAAACTCTTTCGCCGAACTTCAGCAGATTTTAAGAATGATCGCGTAGCCTCATATCAAAGGGGTGACAGCCATGAAGTTTCTGCCTTTCGTAACGATGTTCGCGATGATGGCTTCGCGTTTTTGTCTTGCGGGCGAAACGAAAGTGAAGATGGAAAGTCTTCCGCCCGCGGTGCAAGCGGCCGTGAAGCAGCAAAGCGCGGGCGCAACCATCAAGGGCCTCACGAAAGAGACCGAAAATGGAAAGACCACCTATGAAGCAGAATTGACCGTGAACGGCCACGGCAAAGATATCAGCTTCGATTCCGACCGGCAAGGTTGTAGCGGTTGAAGAAGAAGTTGCGATCGACTCCATTCCCGCAGCCGCGCGCGATGCCATTAACAAAGCGATCGGCACCGGGAAACTCACACGAGTCGAACAGGTTACCGAGAACGGCAAGACCAACTACGAAGCCGCCATCAAGCGCGGAACCAAGACCAGCGAGTTTACCGTCGACGCCAGCGGCAAAAAAGTTAAAAACTAGCGCACGCCGAGCAACTCCGCGCACGTCTTCCTTGTCCAGTCGTGCGCGTCGCTCCAGGTCGCCCAAGCCGCGGCAGCCCATTTTCGAATTACCGCATCGCGATCCGGGCCCGCTTCGGCTCGCGCGACATCGACTATCGTCACGCGCGGAGTCTCCAGTGGTGGATCGAACCAGGGCCAGATCCTCTTCGTCTTGCCCAACTGCATATGCGCGAGCTGCACCTGCCGACCCGAGAATCCCTTTTCCACCGCCAGGTACAGTCCGATCAACGAAAACGCCAGCGCGATGTTCGATTTGGTCGGCGCTGCATGTTGCGCGGCCCACGCATCCACCAAATACTGATGGATGAACTCCGCGCCGCCATGCGTGAGTGTGTAGGCCGACATCTCATCCAACAACTCGCGGTCTTCGGGCGATGCAGGCAAGTCAGGAGCGCGGCTTGTACGCCACGCAATCGATCTCGACCTTCATATCGGTATGAAAGCCAGTGACCACGGTCGTGCGCGCCGGTTTGTGCGACCCGAACATCTCGGCGTAAACCTCGTTCATCGCCTTGAAGTCGTGGCCGTCTTTCAGGAAGACGCCGCAGCGGACGACATCGCTCATCGATGCGCCGCAGCCTTCGAGAATCCGTCGTGATGTTGCCGAGCACCAAGCGCGTTTCATGCTGGATGTCGCCAGTCGATAGTTTATCGGTCGCGGGATCGATCGGACCTTGCCCACTGACGTAGATAAAATCTCCGGCGCGCACAGCGGGCGAGTAAGGCCCGCGCGGCGTCGGAACGGATGGCGGAAAGATACTTTCGACACTCATAAGGTCGCCTTGTGGGGCCGGTAGTCCTACCGGCGAGCCGTCTTTCTGGCCGGCTTATCTTCACTAGTCGGTTTTCTTACGACGAGGAGGACGGCGCTGACCACCGCCGCCACCCGACGGCTTCGACGACGGCGGCCGCTTCCGTGCAGGAGCTCGCTTCGGCTTGGCCGGCGGCGGATTCGGCTCGAAAATCGTCGGCTGACCTTCCACGTACGGCTGCGGCTCGTCTTCTTCGATCTCTTCGACGTGAGCTTCCGGCTCGGGCTTCGGCGGCTCGGCCGGCGGATAAAACTCCGCGCCCAGATACACCAGCATCCCTTGCTCTTCGGTCGGCTCCAGCCGAACCACTGTCTTATCCTGCGCGTAATTCAGGAATTCGGCGAACTCCTGGAAACCGTAAGCGCTGGTGTCACAACTCGGCTGCTCCGTCTTGAACCACCCCGCGAGATCTTCCACCGGGCAACCATTCTCGATCTCGAGACGATGGTTTTCCAGCACATCACGCAACGGCGCCAGCAAGTCTTCCGGCTTCAGATTCGGGCGCTCCGGTTGCGACGATCCCTTGCGCTCGATAATGTATCGACCGCCCGTGCCACTCACGTTGACCAGCTCGGCACGCTTCAGCTTCTCGACGAAATCCGAGAAGCTCGATGCACCGTAAGCTCGTTCGTTAAACGTCGAATCCAACTGCAGCATCGTCGACTTCAACAGCCCAAGCTGCGGCTGCACCGCACGACGTTCCAACACCTGCAGCGCGCGTTCGACCAGCGCCATCGATTGTCCGAGTTCCAGCGGAGCCGGTCTCTGCCGTCTGTCTCCACGATCTCCGCCTCGATCGCCGCCCCGATCCCCACCACCGCGCGCGTTCCGGACGATCCTGACGATCCGGCCGATCCGAGCGCGGCCCACGCGGCGCGCGCACTTCCTGCAATCCGCCGACGCTCAGCACCACGGGCCCACGATCCGGCGCATCCGCCATCAGCGATTCGAAGCTGATGAACTCGTGGCAATTCTGCTGCAGGATGGTCGACGTGAAGGCTTTGCCGCCCACCACGAACACCGTCTTGCCGTACTCTTTCAGTTTGTTCACCAGCGGGATAAAATCGCTATCGCCGCTGACGATCGCGAACGCATTCACATGCGTGTGCGTGAACGCCATTTCCAGTGCGTCCAGCGCCAGGTTGATATCCGCGCCGTTCTTGTCACCGCGCGGCGACGGAATCCGCTGCACCATCTGCACGGCGTTCTCGGCCATCTGCCGCGTCGCCCCATCTTGACGGCCCCAGTTCGCGTAAGCGAACTTCGCAACAATGTCGCCGCGTTCCTTGAGGGCGTCCAAAGCCAGCGACACATCGAACTCGCGCCGCAGCGTCGACTTCAATCCGATCTCGATGTTGTCGTAATCGACAAACACCGCGATGTTCAATTTCTCTTGCATTCCTTGATTCTCGATTCTCTCCGACCCGTCTTCGCGGTTCGGACTTGATTTTTCAGTGACGCGATCCGGCGCCAGCGCATAACGATGCGTCAAACCGCCTGCTTCACTGAGTTGCGGATGAATTCCACGATTTCCTGGAGCGAAGCGCCGGGTTGATACACCGCCGCCACTCCCAGTCTCTTTAACTGCGCGGCATCTTCATCCGGAACAATGCCGCCCACGATGACGAGCACGTCGCTCATCTGTTTTTCCTTCAACAAATCCATCACCCGGGGGACGATGGCGTTATGCGCTCCGGAGAGAATGGACAGGCCGATGACCTGCACGTCCTCCTGCAGCGCCGCATTCACGATCATTTCCGGAGTTTGGCGCAAGCCGGTGTAGACGACTTCCATACCGGCATCCCGCAGCGCGCGAGCAATCACCTTGGCGCCACGGTCGTGTCCATCGAGGCCGGGCTTTGCCACCAGCACCCGGATTTTCTGATCCATATTTCGGAAAGGGTCCGTATCCGCCCGCTTCACATCGGAGGCAGGCAGAACGCTACCTCATTATAGGCACATGTTGTGTATGCAGATCTGTGGGGCGGGCGGTTCCGCCTGCCTTGGGTTGTTACGCCCGATCCGCGCCCGACCTCCACCTTGAAATATGCTCGGATGTGGGGCAGGGCGCCCGCCCTGCGCCGGAGCGCCTGCTCCGACTGTTCCAGGTGTCTTCGATGCGACAACGCCTCCATCCGTCAGGCAAGTTGTCGCACACTCACCAGATCAGTCCTCAGTTGGGATTTCGTTCAAATTCGATGTTGAGGCCCTTGAACGGCGAGCTTTCGAAGAGCTCGACCAGGTTCTTGGCGGGTGACGCCGATCCGCCGTTTTGACGTAGCGTTCTTTTCACGCCACGCACGGACCGCAACGGTGATCAACTCGTCGACAGATTGGAAGTGCCCGCTGTTGATTTCTTCGCGGACAATGCGTTCGGTCTCGGGCCCGATTTCAATTTGCATGGCGCACTCCTCTTTCATTATCGGACAGCGAAACCCCAGCGAGGGTAGAATGGACTTGAGTCGTCAATCCGTGGCAATCGATACCGCCGAGGAAAAGCAGCAAGTTCACCAACTCGTCGACCGACTGGCGCCGATCCAGGTCGCTGCGGTTCGACATCTGCTCGAGACGATGGTCTATCCCATTGATGATGAGCCGTTGACGCCTGAGGAGATCGAGGCCCTCGATGAATCCGCCAGGTCGCGAAAGCATGAAAAGACCACCACCCACGAAGAATTTCTGGCAGAGCTCGGCATCACAAAGGAAGAGATCGACAACTTTCAGGAAACGACTTGAAACGCATAGCTTGGCGCGACCAAGCGAGAGCGGACGTTCGAGCGCTTGACCGGACAACAGCGATGAAGATCCTGCGTGGAGTTCATCGGTTCGCGACACAAATACCGGCAATGTGAAACGCCTTCAAGATCGTGAGGAAATTCGGATTCGCATCGGAGACTATCGCGTGTTCTTTCATCGAAGACGAAAGCAATGGCATCGAAATCCAACGCGTTCTGCACCGCTCCGGGGCTTACCGCTAATCCCATGCAGACCATCAACCTAAAACGCTTCGACGTCCATCCTCCGACCAAGTCCGAACTCGCTGGAATCCGCAAAGGCCGCGCCGATTTCAAACGCGGAGACGTCGTAACACTAAACCAGCTCCAAAATGAACTGGAGTCTGCTCGTCATGAAAGCAAGAAACAGAACGCGGAGGTTCTTCCTAATCCTTCGTCTGCGTTAGTCGCTCCCGTGCAGACAAAAGAGCATTTAAATCTGAAGACTCCCAACCCCGCTCGGAAGATTCTCTAAGCAGCAAGGACGAGCAGGCAAGCAGGCTTTCGATGAACGGGCCCCGTGTAAACTCGAAGCTCTTGATCTCGCTTATCCCACTGGCGCGATCTTCGTCAAACACCCCATGCCAAGCATCTTTGTGTTTGATATGGATCCGAAACAGGAATGGGCCATCCATGAAACGGAGTTCTGAATCGCGTTTCTGGCCTTCCACAAGCTCGATGACGGAATCAAGCCACCACCCGGCTACGACAATTGGGAAGTCGCTCCAGTTCGTCTCTGGAAAATTACGCCCGTCGAATGACAACCAAATTTGTCCCGTAATACTGCCGTGCGAAGAACGCGACAGAGACCCCTCCTGGATTCGGACAAGTAGATCGGTTCTCATACCAAACCGACTGGCAAGCCAACCTCGCTACACGTCCAAATTCCGCACATCCAGCGCGTTATCCTCAATAAACTTCCGCCGACTCTCCACATCCTCGCCCATCAAAGTAGTGAAGATCGAATCCGCCTCCGCCAAATCCTCTAGCGAAACCGACAGCAGCGTGCGAGTCTCGATGTTCATCGTGGTTTCCCACAACTGCGTCGCGTTCATCTCGCCCAGACCCTTGTAGCGAGTCACATTCACTTCGCGAGCACCCTCGCCCTTCACGTACGCCAGCAGCTCGCGCCAATTCGGCAGCGTCTCGCGATGATTATCGCGAACCACCACGAACGGAGCCTGATTGAACTTCGCGGTCTGTTTCGCGATCGCACGCAGCCGGCGATACTCGGGATGCGTCGCAAGTTCGATGTCGATCGCACGCTCCGCGTTGGTCGCGTCCTGGAACGTCACCGTCCACGTCGAGTGTTCTTCTTCGTGCCGCACCGCCGTCTCCAGCTTCAGCGCCTTGATCGCTTCATGCACGGCCCGCAGATTTTTCTCTTCCGCGAAATCGGCTTTGGTGTCGATCGCGAAATCCGTGCGAGCCAGAATCTCCACCACGCGCGCATCGCGCAGGCGGCGCTCCATCTTGCGCCAGGTCACCTGAAACTCGTCGAGCTGCATCAGGAAATTGCGCATCTCCGTGCCTTCCAGCACGGTCTTATCCGCCAACTCCAGTTTCAGATTCTCGGTCGCGCGCCGCAGGATTTCCTTGGTGAATTCCTTATCGTCCTTGATGTACTTCTCAGACTTGCCCTTCTTGATGCGATACAGCGGCGGCTGCGCGACAAAAATATTCCCGCGCTTGATCAGCTCCTGCATCTGGCGGAAGAAAAACGTGAGCAGCAGCGTCCGGATGTGGCTGCCGTCCACGTCCGCGTCGGTCATGATGATGATCTTGTTGTAGCGCAGCCGCGTGACGTCGAAATCGTCCTTGATGCCGGTGCCGATCGCCGTGATCATCGCACGGATTTCCTCGTGCCCGATCATCTTGTCGTAGCGAGCCTTCTCCACGTTGAGAATCTTGCCGCGCAACGGAAGAATCGCCTGATAGCGGCGATCGCGGCCGCCCTTCGCGGTCCCGCCTGCCGATTCGCCCTCGACGAGGAACAACTCGCAACGCTCCGGATCCTTCTCCTGGCAGTCGGCGAGCTTGCCCGGCAATCCGCCCGAATCGAGCGCGCCCTTACGACGCGTCAGATCGCGAGCTTTACGGGCTGCTTCTCTTGCGCGCGCCGCGTCGATCGCCTTGGAGACGATCTTCTTCATCACGCTCGGATTCTTGTCGAAGAACTCGCCCAGTTTTTCGTTGATCAACTGGACCACGTAGCCGCCGATGTCCGAATTCAGCTTGCCCTTGGTCTGCCCTTCGAACTGCGGCTGCGGCAGTTTCACGCTGATCACCGCGCTCAGGCCTTCGCGAACATCGTCGCCGCTCAGATTCTCTTTGACGTCCTTGAACAATCCGCCGGATTGGCCCGCGGCATTGATGGTTCGGGTCAGCGCGCTGCGAAACGCCGTGAGATGCGACCCGCCGTCCACGGTGTTGATGTTGTTCGCGAAGCTGAACACCAGTTCGCTGTACGAATCGTTGTATTGCAGCGCCACCTCCATGGAAATAATTCCGCCGTTGGGCATTTCCCGCTCGCCCTCGAAGTAAATCGGTTTATCGTGCAGTACCGATTTCGAGCGGTTCAGATGCTTGATGAACTCGGCGATACCGCCGCTGAAATGGAATGTCTCCGTGCGAGCCTGATCCGCGCGCTCATCGGTCAACGTGATCGTTAGTCCCTTATTCAGGAACGCCAGCTCGCGCAAGCGATTCGCCAGCGTATCGAAATTGAACTTGGTCGCGACCATGATGGACGTGTCCGGTTTGAAGGTGATCTTCGTCCCGGTCTTGCGGCCCGCTTTTCCTGTCGCAGTCAGCAGGTCCCTTCGGGACGCCCTTTACGTAATCCTGCTCCCACGTGACCGACGCGGTCTCGCCCTTGCGCGGCCGCCAGATTTCCAGATGCAGTTCTTCCGACAGCGCGTTCACGCAGCTCACACCGACGCCGTGCAGTCCGCCCGAAACTTTGTACGAGTTCGAATCGAACTTGCCGCCCGCGTGCAGCTTGGTCATCACGACCTGCGCCGCGGACACGCCTTCTTCTTCGTGCATGTCGACCGGAATTCCGCGGCCGTTGTCGATCACGGTGATGGAATCGTCCTCGTGAATCGTGACGCTGATCTCGTTGCAATATCCGCCCAGCGCTTCGTCGACCGAGTTGTCGACGACTTCGTAGACCAGGTGATGCAAGCCCGCTTCGCCGGTCGACCCGATGTACATCGCCGGGCGCAGGCGCACTGCCTCCAGCCCTTCCAGAACCTTGATACTAGTTGAATCGTAAACTTGGGGATTGGTGGACATACTTCCTATCTGCTAAAAAAAAACTACTGATCTCAAGCCACGAATAAACACGCATGAACACGAATCAGAATCTTGCCGCTCATTCGTGTGTATTCGTGTTCATTCGTGGCCAACACTCTTCGCGCGCCGGTCTCTCAGATGCGCATCGGCATGATGACGTAACGATAGTGCTCCGGCTTCTCGCCACCCGGCCGAAGCTCGCCGGCGCTCTGCGGATCCTTGAACAGGAATGACACCTGCGGCTCCTGCACAGCCCGCAGAAACTCCAGCAGGTACTGCGCATTAAACCCGATCTCGACCGAAGGACCCTCGTACTCGACGGGAATGCTCTCTTCGCTCTCGCCGGTCTCTGAAACCGAGGAATGAATCTTCACTTCGCCTTTATCGACGCGCACGCGAATCGCTCGCGAACGTTCATCGGAGAACTGCGCCACGCGTTCGATCGCGCTGCGAAACTCCTCGCGAGCCAGCGGCACCGAGTTCGGTTGCTCCTTCGGCAACACGCGGTCGATAGTCCGGGAAATTGCCGGTAAGCTTTCGGCTCAGCAGCAGCCGATCGCCAAGCTGGAAGAACAGATGATTGTCGTCGCCCGAAAACTTGACGATCGCGGCAGGATCCGAATCGCCCGCCAGCTTCTGCAGCTCGGCTCATCGCTTTGCGCGGCAGCAGCGCACGATAGGCGTCGTTGATGCCAGGCATGTCCGTGGTGCTCTCGACCATCGCCAGCCGATGCCCATCCGTCGCGACCATCGTCAGCCCGCCCTTGCGCAGCACCAGCAGCGCGCCGTTCAAGTGTGAATCGCGATTCCTCGGCCGAAATCGAAAAAATCGTCTTGCCGATCATCGACGCCAGCACGCCAATCGGAATCTCGGCCAGCACCGCCGGCATCTGCGGCAGCTCCGGAAAGCTTTCGCGCGACATGCCCGCGATGCGCGTCCTGGATCGCCCGCTCACCAGACTCGCCCAATGGTTCTCCTGAATCTTGACCTGGACATCGCCATCCGGCAGCAGCCGCACGTAGTCGAGCAGACGCCGCGCAGGAATCGTTCCCGCGCCCGCCTTCTTCACGCGAGCCGGACACGAGACCCGAATGCCCAACTCCAGATCCGTCGCCGTGAGGATGGATCCGGTCGCCTTCTGCCTCGACCAGCACGTTCGACAGAATCGGAATCGTCGTCTTCTTCTCGACCACACCCTGCGACAGGTTCAGTTCACGAACCAGATCTGCCCTGCTGACGGTGAATTCCATGGACGATTCCTTGGTGGTCTGCATTCCAGGTTCCTGCGATTCTTCTCTTCTAGGTCCTCTAATCTAAGTATCTAGAGTAAGAAGAAGATTCATAGGGACTGTTGAAAAGTTGATTTCTCTCTAAATTATAGCAAGACTGAGGGGTTAATGTCACCCGAAGTTGTGCGGAATCAGGTGTGCGGACTGAGCATGTTCCGGGCTGCGTGCCGAGTCTTCCACAGCTGTGAACAGGATTTTCATGACGCCAACTGTGGAAGAAACCAATAAACTCAATGGATTGATTCGATTAAGCTGTGAATCAACCTGTTCAAATCCGCATCCCGCTGGCGCAGCTTGTCGATCTTCTGAATCGGAGTGCAGAACGGTCGTGTGATGCTTGCCCGCGAACATGCGCCCGATCTCCGGCAGCGACGCCTGCGTCAGCTCCTTGATCAGGTACATCGCGATCTGGCGCGGGTAGGCGATGTTCCTGCGCGTTGGTCTTCTGCTTGAGCTGGCTGGGCTGCAGATTGAACTTCTCGGCCACCGCGCGCAGGATCGCATCCATCGTGATCCGGCGCTCCTGATTCGGGATCAGATACTTCAGAACCTGCTGCGCCATCGGCAAGTGTGATCGGCGAGCCGGTCACCGACGAATACGCGATCAACTTCACCAGCGCGCCTTCCAGCTCGCGCACGTTCGATTTCGTTTTCGTCGCGATGTAGTTGCGGACGTCCTCGGGAAGCGCCACGCCTTCCATCTCGGCTTTCTTGTCCAGAATCGCCATCTTGGTTTCAAGATCCGGCGGCTGGATGTCCACCATCAAGCCCCACTCGAATCGCGAGCGCAGCCGCTCCACCAAGCCGGGCGTGCTTTTCGGCGCGGAATCGCTCGAGATCACGATCTGCTTCTGATGATCGTAGAGCTCGTTGAAGGTGTGGAAGAATTCTTCCTGCGTGCGTTCCTTGCCGGCGAGGATCTGAATGTCGTCGACCAGCAGCACGTCGGCCGAGCGATAATGCCGATGAAACGCGGGCATCCGGTCCGAGCGGAAGCAACTGATCATCTCGTTCATGAAGCGCTCGCTGGAGGTGTAGACGATGCGCATGCCCGCGTATGATCCAGCAAGCTCACGCCCGATCGCGTGCATCAGATGCGTCTTGCCGATCACCGACGCCGCCGTAGATGAACAGCGGATTGTAGCTGCGCGACGGACTGTTCGCGACCGCTCGCGCCGCCGCATGCGCAAACTGATTGCACGACCCGACCACGAAATTTTCGAAGCGGAATTTCGGATTGATCTGGCCAACCGCCGACGCGAAAACCGGTTCCGTCGAACGTGTTTTCAGGACGCAGCCGTCGGCGGCGCGGAGCGCGCGGGATATAGACGACGCTTTCCACCGGCAGATTCAATTCGCGAATGCTGATGCGAATGTCCTCGGCGTACTCCTGCTCCATCCATTCCTTGGTGACCTGATCCGGAACAGTCACCCGAAGAGCGCCAGCGTCGAGCCCTCAAACGCCGTTCGCATCACCCAGTTCTGATACGCCTGGGAACTGATCTTGCCCGCCAATTCTGGCCTTGATCTGCTCCCACGGATTCGTCTCGAACTGCTCTGCTGTTACTGCCGCTGCCATCTTTCGCCTCCGAATAGCGCCTGTAACACATAGCCCAGACGCAGGTTTCCCACATAATTTCCACAGCCTGTGGAAATCCAGATTGTCCTCGTATCGATTCTGTATTGGAACCGTTGGCCGCTGCTACGAACCCGGAGACTCGATCAAATGCCTTCCGGTTCTCGTGCGACGAATCTCAGCATACCATAAAAGGCCTGTGGACAAGCCGCAAACTTCCAATTTTTGTATCTTTATTTTCATATGTGTTACAGACACTACTACCAGTAGTAAACATTTGAAGCCTGTGCGTTTCCGGTTTGAAACACAACAGTAACGACGTGTTTCAAGGTCTTGGCCGGGCCCAATTTCGCGAAACGAACCCAAACCGACACATTTGACTTTGACAATCGGTGGCGCGACAATATAAGCTGTCCTCGGTGACGCGGGAGTAACTCAGCTGGTAGAGTGCGACCTTGCCAAGGTCGATGTCGCCGGTTCGAATCCGGTCTCCCGCTCCATTCTCTCCACAACCCTCCAGGCTCACAACCTCAGTTTACTCGAGCAGTCTCCCCAACGCACATCATCGTCCCACGAACGAACAGGGATCCGGCTCCGACTTCCGATCATCGGCCAAGATTACTATTGTTTACAATGGGATTGGTTGTGTGAATCGTTTGGCAGAGTGCGTGCCATACTGATCACGGGATTCCCGTACGGTTCTGAGTTGGTAGGAGGTCTATCTATATGGCAATGGATGTGAAACGCGAAGGCGTCGCAAAGAAGAAGATGATCAAGCGGATCATCTACTTAACGCTGACAGTCGCCGTGGTCGCCGTCGCCAGTTGGCAGATCTCCAAGCTGAAGCCGGCCGCTCCCACCGTCGAGCGCGCCACCGTCTGGATCGATTCGGTGAAGCGCGGCCCGATGGTGCGAGGACCGCCGCGGTCTGGGCACGCTGGTTCCCGAGGATATTCGTCAGATTCCGGCCCAGTTCGACAGCCAGGTCGCCAAGATCGAAAAGCGTTCCGGCGACGAAGTGAAACCAGACGACGATTCTGCTGGTATTAAGCAATCCGGACATGGAACTTGCAGCCAACGATTTCGAGTGGCAGGTGAAGCAGGCCGAGGCCACCTACGCGGATCTGAAGGTCAAGCTGCAGAGCAAGACGTTCGATCAGCAGTCGGTGGTCGACACGACGGCAGAGCGACCTGAAGCAGGCCGAACTGACCAAGGAGCGCGACGAGCAGCTAGTGAAGCTGAACCTGAAGGCCGATATCGACCGTGAAGCTGTCGGTGGCCAAGTGGGAACAGCTCGGTCGGCAAATATAAGATCGAAAAGCAGAAACTCGAGATTCAGAAGGAGTCGGTGGACGCCCAGCTCGAGTCGTCCAAGGTGCAGATCGACAAACTGCGGGCGCAGTGGGAGCTGAAGAAGCAGCAGGTGGCGGAGCTGACCATCCGCGCCGGGATCGGCGGCAAGATGCAGGAAATGACGCTTCAAGTCGGGCAGCAGGTGACGCCGGGCGACGTGTTCTGGCGAAGGTCGCGCAGACCCTGGAAGCTGATGGCGCGGCTGAATATCGCCGAAACCCAGGCGAAAGATATTCTTCTGGGCCAAAAAGCGGAAATCGATACACGGAACGGAATTGTTCCAGGGCACGTAATTCGTATCGATGCGTCTATTGTGAACGGCACTCGGACGGTCGACTGCAAACTGGATGGCGCGCTGCCGCCGGGCGCGGTGCCGGATCTGAGCGTGGACGGGACCATCGAGATCGAGCGGCTGGCGGATGTGGTGTATGTCGGCCGGCCGGTGTTCGGGCAGCCGAACAGCCAGGTGAGCTTGTTCAAGCTGGATGACGACGGCAAGGGCGCGTCGCGCGTGACCGTGAAGTTGGGCCGCAGCTCGGTGAATACGATCGAGGTTGTGGAAGGATTGAAGGTGGGCGATCAGGTGATTCTGTCCGACATGTCGGCGCAGGATCAGAATCCGCGCATTCGACTGGATTGAGCGACGTTAGGAGATGTAAGGGAGATCGAAATGGCCGAAGCGATTGATTCATCTGGAAGGCGTGACGAAAGTGTTCGTCACCGACGAAGTGGAGACGCACGCGCTGGCCGGCATTCACCTGGACATCAAGAAGGGCGAATACCTTTCGATCGCCGGTCCTTCGGGCTGCGGCAAGTCGACGCTGCTGGCGATTCTGGGCCTGCTCGATTCGCCCAGCGACGGCACCTACATCCTGAACGGCAAGCCGGTCCAGGGCCTGAAGCTGAGCGAGCGGGCGCGCATCCGCAATCGCGAGATCGGCTTCATCTTCCAGGCGTTCAACCTGATCGGCGATCTGACGGTGTACGAAAACGTCGAACTGCCGCTGACCTATCGCGG
The DNA here is from genome assembly GCA_963732025.1 of Terriglobia bacterium. Taxonomy (GTDB): domain Bacteria; phylum Acidobacteriota; class Terriglobia; order Bryobacterales; family Bryobacteraceae; genus Palsa-187. The sequence goes on along the minus strand of CAVSXU010000008.1, from coordinate 849,458 downwards.
CATGCCGAGCGCGGAGCGCAAGAAGCGCGTGCATGAAGCGCTGGAGCGCGTCGGCATGTCGCATCGCGTGAAGCACTATCCTTCGCAGCTCTCCGGCGGTCAGCAGCAGCGCGTCGCCGTGGCGCGCGCACTGGGCGGCGATCCTTCCATCCTGCTGGCGGACGAGCCTACCGGAAACCTGGATTCGGCCAACGGCGAAGCGGTGATGGATCTGCTTGCGCGAACTGCATCGCGGCGGCGCGACGATCTGCATGGTGACGCACGATCCTCGCTATGCGCGCTACGCCGACCGCAACATTCATTTGTTCGACGGCCGCGTGGTGGAAGAGTCGACGGAAACCGCCTAGCGATATGTGGGTCCGCCACCCCTCGTGGCGGCGAGTCGCATTCGGGCGGCTCTATTCACTTTGGACTAAACCTGCGTCAGATTGCCGCCGGATGCCCCGGCCCAGGTGCGCTCCCGACTCTCAAACTGCGGGTTGAGAGCCACGTGGAGTATCCTGAGTCTGTTCGTGAGCCGCATGAAAATGTGCCGTCGACTCTTCCGCCTTCGATTTTTCGGTTTGATGATTACCGGGGCAGTGTCGATTTCCGTCGTTTCCGCCCAACTCGGAACAGAGAAGGTAGCAGATCAAGACAACGGCCGGCCGCCACAGGCTCCTTTCATTACGTTACTCGGGATCGTCACGCCGGGAAAGATGGCCACTGACCCATCGCTGCCGCTGAAGGGTCCGGTTGCGGATGTGCTCCATGAGGAATTGCGAGCGCAGAAGTCGCCCGGTGGACCGGCGGACGAAGTGATCACCTCGATTAGAACCAGGTATGACGAGGGTGGCCAGGCAATCGAAGAGAATCTAAAACAGTGGAACTCAGAAGTAACTACGATCAATCGCTACGAGGGGAGACGGCTTGTCAGTCAGGAATCAACAATCCTGGGCAGTCAAGAGCCGCCGCCTAAATCTTGGAGTTACTGAACGTACGATCCGTCCGGCAGGTTGATTGAATATCGTCGCGGCCGCGGCGATGAGATCCAGAATCATGAGACGAACTTCAAACGCGACGGGCAAGGTCGTCCTATCAGCTTCGAGTATCGGCAGGGAGCGAAAGATGAGTTGTTCAGCCGCACCGAGTTCCATTACTCATCCGATGGCAAAACGATCGAGAGCACTTACTACGATGCGGCTGGCGACGTAACGCGATGGACGACCACGAGCTTAGACAATCAGGGGCATGTCGTCTCCTTGGTGATCCACGAGCGGGATTGGACGACGAAGAAGTCGAAAGCTGCTTGGAAAGTGACGTTTCGCTATGACGCTAAGGGTAGGCTGTCGGAGCAAAATACCGACGCGCATGACTTCGAAGCATCCGGCAGTGAACACGAACTGCCGCCAGGCAAAGTCTCTATCAGTTACGACGACGAGAAACACACGAAGAAAACTTCGTACGCGAGTAACGAAGGCATTCTCACTTTGACGACAACCTATAATGCGAGCGGCGCGCCCATTGCAATGGCCGGCGGAACCGCCGCTATGGGATTCGATGTGAAGCTCGAATGCACTTACGATAGCCACGAGAACTGGACGGCGTGCCAGCAGATCGGTAAGAACGCTGGCGTCAGCACAGTCGTAAAGAAGTGGCGCCGAACAATCAGATATCGCTAGGGCCAAACAGTGGCGGGTGATGTGAGATGTGGTGCCGGCACTTCTGCCGGCAACCCGGGCTTTAGACCGGTTTTCCTACATGGAACAGAGCCGCCTGAAGCCGGCTCGCCGTCACGAGTGGCGGCCCCACTGGGAACCTGTAATCATGGTCGGCAAGCCGTCTGTCAGAGCATTTGCGACATAAGGAGCTGCATGAACCGGCGTGATTTCCTGGGTGGTGTTGCGGTCGCGAGCCTGTCCGGCTGCGGAGTCAAAGCGAAGATTGCGCCTGCTCATGCGGCGTCGACTCCTCCAGCGTTAGCTCCATACGACGTACTCCCCAAGCTCATGCCGATACGGGCGCACGTCGACCGGATCTTTCGTGTGACCGTGTGCCTGCGGCCGTTCCGCGCGGCAGGCCCCCGGCTCGAAGTAGAGCGCGTCGACGACAAGACCGTTGTGCACAACTATGGACACGGCGGCAGTGGCTGGTCGCTGTCGTGGGGATCCAGCAGCATCGCCGTCGAAAAGGCGATGGCGATCGGCGAACGCGATGTCGCCGTGATTGGGTGCGGCGCGTTGGGCTTGACGTCGGCGATTCTGCTGCAGCGCGCAGGAGCTCGCGTCACGATTTATGCGAAGGAACGCCCGCCTGAAGTGCGATCGGCGCGCGCGACCGGTTCGTGGACGCCTGATTCGAGGATCGCGCTCACGAATGCCGTGTCGCCCGATTTTCCGGCGCTGTGGGAGAAGATGTGCCGCAAATCGTTTCACACGTATGAGAGCTATCTGGGTATGGCAGGCAATCCGGTTGAGTGGACGGATCAATACGCTCTGTCGGATCCGAGTCCTGCCGAAGCGCCCGCCACGCGGCAACGGGATGACGCACTGAGTTTCGCGTACTATCGGAATCGCGTGTCGGACTTGACACCTCGCTCGATAGATTTGCCGCCGGGAAGCCATCCTTTTCCGACGCGCTTCGCCAGGCGAAATTCAAATCTCACGTTCAACATCGCGAGCTACTCCCGTCAGCTTGTGAACGACTTTCTGGTCGAAGGCGGCAAGATCGAAAACGTCGAGTTTCATTCGCCGAACGAATTGACTCAACTGACTCAGAAGGTGGTGATCAATGCGACCGGCTATGGCGCGCGCGCGTTGTGGAAGGATGAGTCGATTGTACCGGTGCGGGGACAGATCGCGTGGTTGATCCCGCAGCCGGAAGTGAATTACGGTGTCCAGTACAAGAACGTGAACATCCTCGCGCGGCGAGACGGGATCGTGGTCCAGGATGGGGGCATCGGCGAAATGGAAGGCTACAACGACACCAATGAGGAGCCCGATCGGGCGGCCGCGGAGTCCGCGGTTCGCGTGGTGGCGGAGTTGTATTCGCGAATGAAGTCGTAAGTCGAGCTGATCCTTTAATGCCGATTTAATCAAAATGTTGTGGCAAAATTTCAGCGGTGTGATATTCTGCTGAAGTAGTTTTGATCCTCGCGAAAGGAGGCATCCCTTGCAAATCAGTCAACGAAACTTAGGACAGAACACGCAGCCAGCACCGTTTAGCGTACGGCAAGCGAGCCTGCTTTCTTCGCAGTTCGCTCGCCTCTAGCTAATCGCAAGCTTCTCGAAATCTAACCAGACGTCCGAAGTGTTTTCACATTTCGGCCATTTTTCAACCAATTAGGCGATCTTACTGGACTTGTATGCGAACAACTGAACTAACTCTAGTGGAGCGATGTCGTTCTCATCGCTCAGCCCCGGACGATGTGTCCGCGTGGCAAATCAAACTCACTCCCGCTCAGCAGTTGGCGGAAGAGAATTTGATCGATGGGATAACCCGGGACAACGTGGACGCCCTGGTTCTGCGTGGCGATTCGGGATTCGGAAAGACGACGATCCTTCACAGATTGCAACGTGTCGCCGGTGGCGTTCTGATCGGCATGGAGCAGTTCGCGGATCTCCTGGCCGAACGCCAGCCGCGAGCGATTGAGGAAACATTCAGGGAAGTGATCGAGTGGGCGCTGGCAAGCCATGACCTGGTGCTGGTGGACGATCTGCATCTGATCACCGACGTGGTGGAGAGTTGCGATTATCCGCGAGGAATGCTGTTCAACGCAATGCTTACCGCGGTTCTCGCCGGATCACGTTCGCGCGGCAAGAAGCTGATATTCGCCGTCAAAGACGATATGCCGTGGCCGTTGCGGTGCCGTGCTTACTCGTGGCGAATCGCAAAATTTACGGCACTCGATTACGAGACTGTATGCGGCGCGTATCTCGGCGCGGGAGCCGCGGGCCGATTGGACTACGCGAAAATTCACAGCTTCGCGCCTATGCTGAGCGCTCATCAATTGCGAAATGCCTGCGTATGGCTTCGGAGCGAGCGGGATCTTGCTACGGATGGTTTTATCGAACATCTCAAATCGCAAGACCTTACCAGCAACGTGGAGATCGAAGAGGTTGCGCCGGTGGAACTGCGGGACCTCAAAGGCATCGATGCTGTAATCCACGCGCTCGAAGCGAAGATTGCTTTGCCATTCGAGAATAGTGTTCTCGCGGCGGAGCTGGGGTTGAAGGCGAAGCGAGGCGTTCTGTTGGCCGGCCCGCCCGGCACCGGAAAGACGACGGTCGGCCGTGCGCTGGCTCATCGCCTGAAGAGCAAGTTCTTTCTGGTGGACGGAACCGTTATCGCAGGCTCCCACGGCTTCTTCAGCGAAATCAATCGCGTATTCGAGGCCGCGCGTCAGAACGCGCCCTCGGTGATTTTCATCGACGACGCGGATGTGATCTTCGAGGGCGAAGGCGATCGTGGTTTCTGCCGCTATCTCTTGACGATGATGGACGGCCTGGAGAGCGCCAGCGCGGCCCAGGTCTGCATCATCCTGACTGCGATGGAGCCAAGCAGTCTGCCTCCCGCAGTGTTGCGTTCCGGTCGAGTGGAGCTTTGGCTCGAGATGCGTTTGCCCGACGAGGCAGCGCGGGCAGCGATCCTTCGCGATAAGTTGTCGAAAATGCCTTCGTCGATGGGAGAGGTCGACGTGCTCAAAATCGCAACGGCGAGCCGCGGATTGACAGGCGCCGATTTGAAGGCGGTCGTCGAAGACGGAAAGCTCTTGTACGCATATGATAAAGCCAACGGAATTCCGCTGCGTCAAATCGAGGATTATTTTCTGGAGGCGATCGAGACGGTTCGAGCGAATCGGTTGCGATATGCACGGCGGCGAGGCTTGGCATCCAGGGAGGCCACTCGGGTCGGATTCAAGGTGGAGTAATCATAGCGAAGCGCGCAACCTGACGGTCGCGCCTCAAAAGACGTTACGTGGAGCGCGTCCGTGAGGCGAGGCCGTAAGGCCGCGCGCCTAGTCGCCGACCCTTTCGTAGGGCAAGTACACTGGCTCCCACACATAGGCACAAAGCATGTCGCGAAATGCGTTCGCGTCCATCGCGTCGGCGATCCCTTCCAACATCGCCTGCCTTCCAACTGCTTCCGCGACCACCATCGCGACTTTCCTGGAGTCGGCGATCGGAGGCAACAGACGCGCGTCTTTGTCCTTGCGAGTCGGCGATAACGCGGCAAGCGCGCGGGCGGCCGCCATGATCATCGCATCCGAAACATGCTTCGCTTTCGAAACGATGATCCCGAGAGCCAGGCCGGGAAAAATGTACGAATTGTTGGTCTGCGCAATTTGAATCGACCGGCCGTTGATCTCGACAGGATCGAACGGGCTCCCGGTGCCGACGAGCGCACGGCCGTCGGTCCACTGGAGCAAATCCCGCGGCGTAGCTTCGGCACGCGATGTTGGATTCGATAAAGGAAAAATCACGGGGCGATCGGTGTGCTTCGCCATCTCCCGCACGACATTTTCAGTGAACGCGCCCGGCTGGCCGGAGACGCCGATCAAAACGGTCGCTTTGGCGTTCCGGACCACATCCAGGAGATCGATCTCGGCCGAATCAGCTACCGTCCAACTTTGCAAATTGGATTTCTTCTGCACGAAGGGCTGCTGACCGGCGCCGACATTCTTCGTGGCGTCAGCGCTCATTCCCTCGAATAGCAGACCGTCGCGATCGACGGCATAGACCCGTTGGTGAGCCTGTTCCTCGCTAAGCCCGTCCTCTTTCATTGCAGCCACCAATAGGCGAGCGATCCCAATTCCAGCGGAGCCAAAACCAAAGATGACGATGGTTTGTTCGCGCAACGGAATTCCGGTTGCGTTCACAGCCGACACAATCGTCGCGGTCGTAACGGCGGCGGTCCCCTGAATATCGTCGTTAAACGTGCACAGCCGATCGCGATAACGCTCCAGGAGGCGAGCCGCGTTCGAACCTGCGAAATCTTCCCACTGGAGAAGAATGCTTGGCCATCGGCCGATCACGGCAGACACAAAGGCCTCCACAAAGTCGTCATACTCCTGCCCGCGAATACGTTTGTGCCGCCATCCGATATAGAGAGGGTTGTGCAGAAGATCCTCGTTGTCCGTGCCGACATCGAGAAAAATCGGCAGGCAATGTTCGGGATGGACTCCGCCCAAAGCCGTATAGAGCGCCATCTTGCCGATCGGGATTCCCATGCCGCCGGCGCCCTGATCGCCCAGCCCAAGAATCCGTTCGCCGTCGCTGACGACCATGCATCGCACGTTGTTGTAGCGTCGGCTGGAAAAAATCTGCTCGATGCGATGCTTGTTGGGATAACTGATAAAGAGACCGCGCGGCTTGCGCCAAATCTCGCTGAAACGTTGGCAGCCTTCGCCTACCGTCGGCGTATACACGATCGGCAGCAAGGCTTCGATGTTGTGCGCGATCAGCGAATAGAACAGCGTCTCATTGATGTCCTGCAGATCGCGCATGAAGCTGTACTTGTCGAAATTGGTCGGCAGCCGCTGGAGGATTTTCTCGCGGCGCTCCATTTGTTCTTCCAACGTGCCCTGATGTGGCGGAAGCAATCCGTGAAGCCCGAAGGCGTCGCGTTCTGCTTGCGTGAAGGCCGTGCCTTTATTGAGCCTGGGATTGTTCAGCAGATCGTAGCCGGAGAGCTTGGTGCGAATGACGGCGGCGCTCGCCTCCTTCCGATCGGGAAATCGTGTACTCATCTGTGATCAGGCCACGTACATCTTAATGTGACACACACAAACGCGGTAATAAGAGACCGGGTGGTCGCCAGTTGAGACGCGACGCTCTACGCTAGAATTGTTTCCGCTATTTCAGCTCGACCGCGATTCGATCCGCAGGCTGATCACCGGTATTTTGTTCCGTGTGCGCCCCTGCTCCGGCAATGCGAACATCGTCCGCTTTTGCGCCAGTCTGATCGTTCAGATACAGCACCACACGGTTCAGAATGTGTTCGTGCTGTTCGCCCTTGTCATGCGCATCGTAATGGACGCGGAGGACTCGAACGCACTCGTTTTCGAATGCGATCTTGTAGTGTTTGGCATCTACCACCGTGGGATCCAGTCTTGACGCGACCACGGCGCCCGAGGGCTTCTCCTTCAGGTCGATCTCCAGAATTCGAATCGGGTGATCGCTGATATTCTCGGCGACATAGGCGCCGCCGGCCGGACGCCAGCGCACATCGCCGCGATGAAATTCGATCTTCTGGACCGCGTCATCGCCGTCCTTGACAGTCATCACGCCGTTGTCCAGATAGATCAACATTCGGTCGGTTGCATGACCCGTCCGCGCGGGCACTGGCACGTGCGGGCGCAGCGTCGCAAAGTAGACACGCGCCTGCGGCGTGTCCAGCTTATTGTCGATGGTGACGCCGCTGGTCTGCGTTTGCCCCGAAAGAACGGAAGCGGCCAGGAAAGCGAAAATTGCACACGACTGTGTGATCCGCATAGGTCAGTCTCCTCTAACAAATCGCCGCGACTTAATAGACTGTTGCGAAGTTGACGTCACCACGCAATCCATCCACTCGCACCTGTGAAAACGATTGGCGCTCAAAGAGGCGCGACAGGGATTGAGCGCCTGCAAGTAACGACGAACCTGCGACACTCCCCTAATTCGGCAGCTTATAAGCGATGTACTCGCCCGTGTAAGCGCCACCGCTAACCGCCACGACGATGTACTGCTTCCCGTCCACCATGTAAGTCATCGGCGATCCGCTCTGCGCTGCCGGCATGTACACTGCGCCGACTTCCGCGCCATTCACTTTGTCATAAGCACGCAGCATCGCGCCGCGCTGCCGTCCCGGAGGCGAGGTCACGATCGGATCGCCCACCACAACGATCGTCTTCGTCACGAACAATCCCACGCTACCGGCCTGACCGGTCTTGGGAACTTCGAGCTTGTGTTCTGTCAGGTAATTGCGAACGTTGTCCGGAGTGTCGCCGTGCGGCACGCGGAATTTGAGATTGCCGGTGTTGAGATCGATCGCCGTGATCACGCCGTACGGCGGCTTCAGGAAAGGCAGCCCGCTCAAACCCGTCGTGAGCCCGCCACGCCCGCCACCAAATCCACCGGGGGCTGCTGCTCCACGACCGGCTCCGCCTTCAGGCGCCGCGCCTCCAGGTGCTGCAGCACCGCCGCGACCTGCCGCCAGCGCTGCACGACCTCCGCCCGCTCCACGGCCGGCACCCGGTCCGCCCGCCGCACGGCCACGATCCGGTTGAGCCTCCCAAATCGCCTGACGATTCGCCGCCTGCGAGTCAGGATTCACCTGGGCCCAATAACTCTCGCTGATGTTTTCCGTCGTCACGGCCGAGTTATTCGCCTGCCCATAGAAGATCGCGGTCTCCGGATCGAACGCCGCGCCCGGCCAGTTGATCCCGCCCACCGTGTTCCCCATGTTGATCGCGCCCGCCCACTCCTTACCCTGCATGGTCGGCGGAATGAAGGGCGTCGGGGCCCAGCGATATTTCTTGAGATTCTCTTCCGCCTGCTTGCGCAGTTCCGGCGTGAAATCGATCAGATCGTCCATCGTCATAAAGGGACGCGAATAAGCCGGCGGCTTACTCGGGATCGGCTGCGTCGCCGACGTTTTCTCTCCAGGAACATCGCTCTGTGGAACCGCGGTCTCCGGCATCGGCCAAATCGGCTGCCCGGTGATTCGATCGAACACGTAAAGATAAGCCTGCTTGGTCGGCTGTGCCACCAGCTTGCGAGGTCTGCCATCGATCACGGCATCGATCAGCAGCGGGGCCGACGAAATATCGTGATCCCAGATCGGATGATGCACAAGCTGGTAGTGCCACTTGCGGACGCCCGTCCTCAGGTCAACCGCCACCAGGCTCTCGGCGAAAAGATTGTTGCCCGGACGATTGCCGCCGTACGTATCGATGGTCGGCGATTCCACCGGCAGGTAAACCAGTCCGGCTTCCGGATCCACCGTGATCTGCGTCCAGATACCGACGTTGCCCGTCCACTCCCACGATCCCTTTTCCCACGTGTCATTGCCGAGCTGGCCGGGATATGGAATCGTGTTGAAGCGCCAAAGCTGCTTGCCGGTCTTCGCATCGAACGCGCGAGCCAGACCCTTCGCGTTGGTGCTGTAGCGATAGCCCAAACCCTCGGCCATCGACGAGCCGACGATGATAGTGTCGTTCACGACGGTCGGCGTCGAGTGGAGGCCAATCTCGCCGTCGTCGAGCGGAATCTGCTTGTCCTTGCCGATGACGACGCCTTCCTTCAGGTCGATCACGCCGTGATCGCCGAAGCTCTCGATGGGCCGTCCGGTCTTGGCGTTCAGTTCGACCAGGCGATAGCCGATGGTGACGAAAACGATGCGCTCATCGCCCTTGCCGTCGGTCCAATACGACACGCCGCGTCCGGAAAGTTGGCGAGGCGCCACAGCCGCGCGGCGGCCTTCATCCATTCGATACACCCAGAGTTGCTCGCCGGTCTTGGCGTCGAGCGCGATCACCGACTTGCGCGTTCCCGCTGTGACATAAAGGACGCCCTTGATCATCAGCGGCGTGCCTTCGAGCTTATTCTCCGGGCGCGGACCCAGGTTGTCGGTCTTGAATCGCCACGCAACCTCCAGCTTGTTGAAGTTCGACGCGTTGATCTGATCGAGCGGCGAATACTTGCTGCCGCGCAAATCGGCGGTGTAATGGGGCCACTCACCGTTCGCGGTGGACGGCTGGCCGCTGGCGGATTGGGCGCGCGCGCCCGACGAATTCCATATCAGCAGCCCGATGGTCGCCAGACCGACGGCCAGAATGCTCTTCGTGTCGAACTTTTTCATTTAAAGCCTGCCTCTTCTACTTGGAGTCAAACGGAACCTATGATTATGTCGCTGTTCCCTAAGGAAGGCAAGAGCCGTGTCTTCGTGGGGCAGGCGGTTCCGCCAGCCGGCTAGCGTCCGTATTGGGACACGTGTGTCCGGCCAAGAATTTCAATCGTCTTCGAATCCCAGTTCATCCGCGATAGCTGTTGCTGAAGACCCGCGACATCATAAGCCACGCGCTGATGCGTCACCGTCCGTGATTCAATATCGAGCACCGCATAAGACGCGAGCGGATTCCAATCACGGGGCTGGCCCACCGATCCCGGATTGATCAACAACCCCTCGCTGCATCGTTTGGACAGCGGATGGTGCGTGTGTCCCACCACCAGAATCTCCGTACCATCCAACTCCACGTCCGCCAGCTTAAGCGAATCTGGATACAAATACGTTTCCTCGTCCCACGGGCTAGCGTGCCGGACGCGAACGCCTTGTTCGCCCCACTGAAATCGGATCTCGACCGGCAGAGTATTCAACCAGGCAAGGTGATCGCGATCGAGGTGCTCGCGCGTCCATTCCGTTCGGTACGCAGCGGACTTCTTCGGATCGGGTGTCAATTGCCCGGTTACGTAGGCGTCGTGATTGCCGCGCACAACCCAAGCGCCCAGCCGGCGCAAGCGATCGCACACCTCATTGGCGAACGGATAATAACCGACGACGTCACCGGCGCAAACAACGAAATCCACCGGCAACATATCGTGCAAGACCGCCTCAAGCGCCGCAATATTACCGTGGATGTCCGCGATCAATGCGACCCTCATGCGTCTTGCCACCATCGTTCAACCGCTTGAGGATGCGCGATCGACGCCACGTACTCAGGCAGAAATGTCGACAACCTCATGCACGGCGAATACCCGATTGCATTTCGTACAGAGTCGAGCGCCGGGATCCAGCGATAATCCTCCTGAGGATCAGCCACGCCACTGGCGACGACGCGGCTATGGGATTCCGGGGTCGATCGCACCACCAACTCCCCCAACTCCTTCATGCTCAGCGAATCCGATCCGCCGACGTTGAGCACGCCACTCCCGGGATGTTGGGCAGCGAGCACGCAGGCGCGTACAACATCGTCGACGTGAACGAAATTCTGCACCCGCGCTCCATTGCCGTGATAAGTTAAATCCTCGGAGCGAAGTGCTCGTTCAACAAACAGTGGCAACACCGATCCCGTCAGCCATGCCGACACCCTACAACCGACGTCAACCGTAGCGAAGTAGTCGGCAAGCGACCGCCGCGCCGAAAGAGCTCGCAAGCCATTTCGCCAGCCAGCTTGCTGAACGCGTATTCCGACTCGGGCCGCGTCGGATGGTCCGTGCCGAACGGAGTCCATTCCGGTTTTCCAATCACCAGTTGAGTCGATGTATGAACGAACGATCGCGCATTGCAAGCCTCGGCGAGTTGGAGCATCTCCAACGTGAACCCCGCATTCGCCGACAAGAACTGCGAGGCTGTCCAATCCGGCGCCGCAATTGTAGCCGCGAGGTGAAACACGCAATCGACATTCGCCGGCATTGCACAGGTGCAAGTGACGTGCGCGACTCGCGCCACCACGTTCCTGCGCACCAGGCAGGTTACATCCCATCCGTTGCGCGCAAGAAAGAGAACCAGACGATTCCCGATGAACCCGGTGCCACCCGTTACAAGCGCGCGCATTGATCGAGTTCCGCCATCGGAACCAGCAAATTGCTGAACGCTCGAATGGCAGCGACATCCGTCCGATAATTTTGCCGAGGGAATCGATTCGTGAAACAGTTGATTCCGAATCAACATGTCCGGTTCATTGAACCCCGCCGCCGCGCGAATCGACGCGCTGCCGGAGAAGCGCGGATGCACCTCGAAGACATAAACGTCGTCGCCTTCGCATCGGCACTGAATATTCAGCGGGCCCCGCGCGCCGATCTTCAGCGCCAGATCTTCGCAAACCTGTTGAATCCTGGGATGTTTGATGATTACGCCCTGCGAATACCCTGTCGAAAGAGCGAACGAATGACCGTCAATGTGACGTGTTTGCCCCAACGAGAGTCCGGTCAGAACTCGGCGCAGCACGATGGAATCGATGATTTCGCCTTGCTCGGAAATTGCGACGCCGACAGTGTACTCCTCAGATGCACTGCAAACGTACTGCTGAAACATTGCATTCTGCGGTGCATCGCTCACTGCAAGATATTGCTCGATTTCCAGCGCTGAATTCAGAAGTTGAACGCCCTTGGACCCGCCCGTGTTCTCGGCAGGCTTCCCCACCACAGGGAAGCCGGTCTGATCGACCAACGTTTTCCATTCCGCACCTTGCACAGTGCGCGGCGAAAGAAAACCATTCGCTGAAAGCCAGTCCGATAGACGATTCTTATTCGCGCAAGTGTCCATGACCGGTTTCGGGTTGACAATCAACGCGCAACCCAGCGTCCTGGCGCAGTTTCCCAGCACCGCGACTTCCGGTTCGGTACCCGGAAGGATCACGTCGATCTTCTCCTTCTGAACCAGCGCTCGAATCGCGTCCAGATAACGAGGGTCGGTCGCGCGCGGAACGACGTAGCGATCCTTCACCTGATACAGACCGTAAGAGAACGCATCCGCATCCGTGACCACGATGCGGTAGCGATCGCCGAGAAGCAGCAGCGCTTGCAGGATCTGGTGCCCCACCGAACGGCCGCCTACCCCCGTGATCAGAACCCTTGGAGAAATCATTCCTGATACAGGAAACATCGGCGTTTTCGCCGATTTTCTTCAAGCACAATACGGCGCCGCGCTAGAATATTTCTGCATGCAATCGGACCTGATCTTCGATGTCGGCGCGCACAACGGGAACGACACGGCGTACTACCTGTCGCGCGGCTTTCGCGTCGTTGCCATCGAGGCCCACCCACTGTATGGATGCCTGCTATACCAGCGCTTTCGAGCAGAGATCGCCGCGGGAAAGCTACAAATTCTGAATTTCGCGATCGCAGAGCGCCCGGGGTTGTGCGCGCTCCTCGAAAGCCAGACTGAAGCCCAGTGGAACACGATTGTGCCGGAAGTCGCGGCCAGTAAATCCGGCAACTTCCGCGAGGTAATGGTTCCGGCGCTCACTTTCGATCAGGTCTTCGAGCGATTCGGCACTCCCTATTTCCTTAAGGTCGATATCGAAGGCAGCGAGCTCCATGTTTTTCGTCACCTTGTAGAACGGCCTCAGTATGTCTCCTTCGAGACGGGCCAAGACGTGTTTGCCATCCTCCAAATTCTGCGCGACTTAGGCTACCCGCGATTCAAGCTGGTGAATCAGCGCGTGATCCATGAGAATGCGGTCGCGTCGAGTGGTCCGTTCGGCGAAGACACGCCGGGCGAATGGGTTGACGACAGGACGGTCGAAGAACAAATCCGAGCGATTCAAGTTCCCGGAGCGATTCGAGTGGATGATTGGTTCGACGTTCATGTATCGCTCTGATCAAGCCTGTGTGGCGCAGGTTTCAGCCTGTGCGCGAAGAGGTGGTGTCGTCATCCCGACAGCGCGTACGTTGCCAATCGAGCCGAGCACTTCGCGATACAGATCCGCATACTGGGATGCCATATCGTCAATCGTCGCCGGCGGCTGAACGCCGCGAGTAATTCGCTCCCGCAACGGCTCGTCTTGAATCAGCCGCGACAGGATGGATGCCCAAGCGCGAACATCGTCCCTCGCCATCTTGAATCCATTCATACCGTTCTCGATTCTCTCCGACAACGCGCCGTAATCGGAACCAATCACCGGAATACCGCCGGCGAAGAACTCCGAAAGCGTATAGCTGAATGTTTCGGGAGCCTGCGTGGGCAGAAGGCCTATGTCGATTCGCGAAAGAATCCTGGGCAGGTTCTCTTGGCAATAAGCGCCGTGGAAGTGGATGCCGGCTCCCGCGCACTTGCGTGCGTAATCCGGATGCACCGCACCGTAGATGTGAAGTTCGGCCGCATCCGGCGGTGCGATCATCGACCACGCCTTCAACGCGACCTCGATTCCCTTCACTGCGTTGACATTTCCCAGCATGCCGAATCGAATCTTGAAACTGGGCTCGCGCACGACTTTTGGGATCGCACGGATACCGTGCGGGATAACCTGAATTTTCAGATCAGGATAGGTTTCCTTCACGATGTTCGCCGCCGTTTGGCTAGGCGCGACGATGGCGGCCGCTTGCTTCAGGCTCGCGTAAAACAGCGCTCGCCGCAGTTGCTGATATTGCGCGGGGCCCTTGAACAATTTCGGATAACACGAGTCGCAGGAATTGACGCCAGGGCATTGTTGCAAAGCGAAGTCCGGGCAGAGGAAGTAATAATCGTGCAGCGAGACGATCAGCGGGACTCGCGTGGCGGCTAGCCGAGCCAGCAGGCTCAACGTGTGGTTCTTGATGTGATGGAAGTGGATCAAGTCCGGTTTGGCTTGCTCCAACAGATGCATCCACGCCTGATCGTTCCCCGGAATTTCGGCGGCGGTCTGCGGCCAGCCAGGCTGCGAATATCGCCACGCTCCGACCGCGACTTCTCCGCGATGTAGCTCCAGTTGCTCTTGTGCGGGATCGTGAGCTTCATTCGCCGCCGCTGTCAGATTGAGGAAGTCATCGTTCAATCCGGCGCTCAGGTCGCGAACGTGTTTCCCAGTCCCGTGTCCGCTACCGGAGTTTTGCAGGACATGCAGCACACGAGTCCGCTGATCCCGCGTTGCACTCAGCATGTTCGCGGCGCGACCCAATAGCGGACGGCTCGCATTGAATGCGGCCAACTCGAAGCGGAAGTGCGGATAGCGTTGATCGATGATCGCGTTGTGGTCGGCACTGAGCTTAAATTTCGTATCGCCGAAGGATGCCGAGTTTGCATGCCACGTCCAGCAGCCGGGGTCGATCACGTTCGCATATTCAGGCGAGATCCGGAGACTGAGGTCGACCTCCTCGCAATATCCCGGCGAGAATTCCGGATCGAAGAGGCCATATTTCGCGATCACCTCGCGTTTGATGTACAGGAGAAAGCCGCACGCGGTGGGCGAAAGCATCAGCGGATGCTCCGATGCGGCTAGATCTTTCGCATCATCAAAATCCGGGACCGACGCAATCCAGCCTTCGTTCGACACGGCCGTGACCGTGCCAATGGCGGGATTGGATCCTGCACTCGCAGCCAGCCGCCGCACGAACCCGGCCATCGGACGAGTATCCGCGTTCATCAGGATCACATCCGCATTCGGCCGCGACAGTTCGTCAACAGCGAGATTGCACGTCCCGACGAAGCCGTTGTTTCGCAAGCTGCGGTGGATGGTGATCCAAGAGTGCCCGCGGTATTCCTCCAGCAGAGAACTGATCGCAGGATCGGGTGACACATCGTCCACAAGAATCAACCGATGCGTGGCATCGAGTTCAGGCAAAGCAGCCTCGATCGACTGCCGAGTGAGTTCGGGCGAATTGTAGATGGGAATGACGACGTCGACATCCGGACAAGCCTGCGCTTGAGTTCGGGGAAGCGCGAACGGAGTGCGATCCCGGTTTGGTTCCGCCTCCTCCAGCGCCGCGAGCAAAGCGGGCGCGGTTCGAGACACATCGTGCGCTTCGACGGCGAGTCGAGCAGACGCAAGAAGTTCTTGGCGCAGCGCGTGACTATCGATCAGAGTGCCGATCGCGTTTACCCAAGATTCGGTTTGATTGTCCACTACCAAGCCCGTGGACATATTTTCAATCGCAGTCGCATACGGACCCACCTTGCTCGCGACCGTAACCGCTCCCGCCGCGGTATATTCCCAGAACTTAAGCGCGGACCGGCTCAGGTTGAATTCGGAATCGGAAAGCGGCGCCAGAGCGATATCGAAACCCAGCGTGTGGAGACAGATTGGGTAACCCTCCGGACCGGAGGCCTCGATTACGCGCGCCGCCGGCAGTACTTCGGAGAGCCATGGCGGCCGAAAACCGAAACATACAAATTGAATTTCCTCTTTCCTGAGTCGCTTCGCCAGTCTCGCGAGAACGGGTCGCAACATCTCAAGGTTGCCCTGATGCGAGGCTCCACCGGCGAAACCCACTACTCGCACGCGGTCCTTTGTCTTCGTTCCCTTCGGCCAGGCCGAAAGCTCGATGCCGTTGGGAGTCACCGAAACTTTGCGCTGGAACGAGGTCACCTTAGCGGCCAGATAATCTGTCGGCACGACCACCGCATCGACCGCCGAAATCAACGCGCGAACGCGCTCTTGCAACGCGTCATCGCCCGTCGCAAAAATGTCCTCGTCCAGGTCCGCCACCACGCGAATCCCGTGCCGCATCAGCGAGCCGACCAGCGCCTGCGCGCCCGGCTGCCATTGATCGTGCATCAACACCACATCTGATTCGAACGCTTTCAGCGGAGGAAGAATCTCAACCGCGCGCTGGCTTTGCAGCCACGTCAGCGGAGTGTGGCAGCGCACGCGAAAACTGCTCTCCCGATTGCCACGCGAACTGCCGCTGTGCAAAATTGCGATTCGGAGCGGTCTCATTGAGGCAGACACCTTAGTTTGGATTGATGAACACCTACACAATCGGAGGAATCCTCTTGTGTCTGTAGGACCATCGGGCCATCGCGATTCCGGGTAGCGAGTTTCAAGTGTGGGGCCGGCACTTTTGCCGGCAACCGGACTCTAGGCCGGTTTCTTCACGGTCAACAGAGCCGCCTGAAGGCGACTCGCCGCCACAAGTGGCGGCCCCACGCGATTCCGTCAATTCATCGACGGCGCGATCGTCAAGTCTTCGACACTTTGCCTCGCGCGAACAGCGTTTTTCAGCAACTTAGATCGGCACAACCGTGGTTCGCCGATTGCATCCGCAACAAGGCTGAGGAGAACTATGCACCCGCTCGCCATC
Source organism: Terriglobia bacterium (assembly GCA_963732025.1). Classification (GTDB taxonomy): domain Bacteria; phylum Acidobacteriota; class Terriglobia; order Bryobacterales; family Bryobacteraceae; genus Palsa-187. The sequence goes on along the minus strand of CAVSXU010000008.1, from coordinate 832,782 downwards.
ATTCCGGTCTACAACGAAGCCGACATTCTCCCCGCGGTGCTGCAGCATCTGGAACAACAGGGCTGCGATGTCTACGTGCTCGACAACTGGTCGACGGATCTGACCCCCGAGTTGCTATCCGTACTCGGCGATCGCATCGAACGCTGGCCCGCCGAGCGCCCCACAATGTACGCGTGGACCGAAATCCTGACGCGCATCGAAGAGATCGCGCTGGAAAGAGGCAAAGGTCGCTGGGTAATCCTGCACGATGCAGACGAAATCCGCAGAGTACCCGCCGATTGGTCCACCCTCACGCTGGCGCAGGCTCTCGAGATCGTAACTATCACCGGCTACAACGCTATCCACTTCGAGGTTCGAACATTTGTTCCTGTCGACAACTCATGGACGGCAGGCGCCGATCCTGAAAGACACTTTCGGCATTACAGAAATGAGCATGTCGATCACGGGTTGCCTCACGTGAAAGCCTGGTTTCAGGGTGACGAACGCGTTGACCTCCACACGCATGGTGGACATCAGGTGGTGTTTTCCAATCGATACCTGTGTCCGCATCCGTTCCTGCTCAAGCACTATCCGATCCGATCGCAACAGCACGGCGAGCGCAAAGTCTTGAAGGAGCGATTTCCGCGCTACCCTCCAAACGAACGCTCCAAACGGTGGCACGTTCAATACGACGAATACGTTCAGAAGCCGGCGCCCAACTTCATCGGTAATGCCGCGGAACTGCGCAAGGACAAGAACAACACGGCCATCCTGACGATCACGAATTGCCCCGCGACATTCCACGCGTTTGCCGACGCGGTTGAAAAGCACGAGCCGTCGTATCGAAAGATCGTGGTCTCCGTAGGCGACGTCACGATCGACCGTCCCGGTTGGGAACAAATTCGAGGCACGTCGACCTTCAGCCGCAATCTAAGCCTGGGAATCGCCGCTGCGGGTTGCGATGACGTGTTGTACGTGAGCGATGATATCGAATTCGTCGGCCCTATCGTCGAAGAGCTTTCAGACGTCGCGTATCTTACTTCCGCCGCGATCGTATCGGCGCAGGTCATCAGCGGCGACGCTCCCGCTCATCCGGTTTACTGGATGGACTCCAGGTGGAAGCAGACGCGCCAATATATTCCGTTCGCGTGCGTGTTGCTGCGGAGAAGCGTACTGGATACGCTCGGGAACTTTGACGCCAGCGACTCGGCATTTGCCCCCGCCGATATGGAGTTTACCGGTCGCGCGGTTGCTCAGGGATTCCCGTTGATCGTCTGCCGATGCCGAGTGCGCCACCAGCCCCGCGAAACCGAGCCATCGATTTTCCTACCCGCGCTCGCTGGCGTCGCGCACTGACCCATGTCAAAGGTCGCAAGCGGATCGCCCCGATATCGCGCGCTGTTCATCGGCCACAAAATCGGCAAGCCGACAGCCGAGTTCCAGAGCGCGATCGAAGACGAATGGGCGGAGACGCTGGCGCTGCATTGCGACGTCCACTCGATTCACGACGATTTCGACTATGGCGAAGTCTGCGACAAAATCAATCCCGACTTCGTCGTGCTGCGCGGCCCCGGCGGTTATCGTTCCGTCCCCCTCAACATCACGAATGTCGATGCACGCCCCGATATTCCGAAGATTGGTTTTCATGTCGAAGATCCGCACGATACCGCGCGCGTAAGTTTCCTGCGCCTGCTGGATCACATGAAGATCGAGCGGTTTTTCATTCCTGGCACCGCGACCTTTCGCCAGTCTCCTGAGCTCGCCTCGCGAGCGTTCACCATGGGTCTGTTTGTCGACGATACGATTTTCCGCGAATACGATCTTGAAAAGCTGATTCCCGTGAGCGTATTCGGCGGGCTCGCCGTGCCCGGCTTTTACGCGTGGCGCGCGGAAACCTGCCAGAAAATTGCCGATCATTTCCCGACGATGATCTACACGCATCCGGGCTACGCATCGCCCGTTCCGCGTCATCACTTCCCGGTGGGCGGCGTTGATTATGCGAAGATGCTGAACCGGAGTTGGTTTTCGCTGGCCGATCCTACGCGCGAAGCCTACGTTGTGCGCAAGCACTTGGAGATTCCGGCGGCTGGCGCGATCCTCATTGCGCCTGATTTTCCGGAACTCGCATGTTACGGCTTTCGCGATATGGAAAATTGCGTGCTCGGCTCGGGCGCGCGCCTATTCGAAAAGATCGCGGCGGTGGCGAACGATCCCGAACTGTACGCGATGATTCGCGCCGCAGGCCAGGCGCTGGTACACGCGCGCCACACGCGTAAGGCGTGGCGATGGATCGTCGACTGGTATGAGTGCCAGCGATCGTTGCGTCCCGGCGAAATCGTTCAACAGCAAGGCGTGCTGGGGCCATTTCGCGCAGTTCCTTGCGACGCGAATATACCCGCGCTCGCCGCAGAGCCTCTTGGCGATAGCGACTTCGCTGCCGCAATGAAGAAGGCGATGGGCATCATCGTCAACAATGGAAATCTGCTGGAGGCCGAGGCCATCCTGAAATCGGTGGCTGGCTGGCTTGGTCACCTGCACGAACCGTACGTTCCCTCGGGCCTGATTGCGCTGCTGCGAGGGCAGCCGGCGCGCGCGAAGGAAATGTTCCTGAATCCACATGCGATTCGAACTCGCCGCGAAGGCGTGACCGATTTCGATCCCGAGGAACTCGCATGGCTATGGATGACGGGAGTCATTCTTAGTGACGATAGCCTGGTGAATCTCTCGCTCGCAGAATCTGAAGGCGTGCGGCATTTGAGTCTGCGGCGCATGGCGGTGGTACAAGCGGCGATGGCCGGTAAAGTCGATCAGAATGCCGGACCAGCGCTCACGCGAATGAAGGATGACAGGCTATCGATTCACTGGACCGGTCAACTAGAATGGACGGCATGGCTTGCTGTGGTGAGCCGAATCCTAGCGGCGAACAAGAGATGATCTAGCTGATGTTAACCGTCGTCCGCTTGAGGCGCGACCGTCAGAGAGCGCGTAGGTCGCAGATGAATGAGGCGCGACCGTCAGAGAGCGCGCACAAGCGCCGATTGCAATTCGTCAGCAACTCGCACTTGATCCTCATCCGTCATCTCATGGAACAAGGGCAGAATGATGGCGTGATCCTGCATCCACTCACTCTGCACCAGCGTCGACGCCGCACGATAATCGCGCAGCGCGGAATCCAGCGAGTACGCCGGCTCGCGATGCGCGTTCATAATTCCCCGCCGCGTCGATATTCCACGGTCGAGCAGAGCCTGCATCACTGCCCTCTGATCGACGCCGTCGGGCAGTCTAACCCAATAGCTCTGCCAGTTACTCCGAACATCCTCCGGCTCGACCGCCAAAGTCAGTTGAGGAATCCGAGATAGGAGTTCGTGATACCGCGCGGCCAGTCGCCGTCGCGTCGCAATCAAATCCGACAGCCGAGCCAGTTGAACTCGCCCGACCGCAGCCTGAATGTCGGTCATCCGGCAGTTATACCCGACCATCGCATAGCTCTCGAACATCACGCGTTCCGATGCATGCCGCGCCGAATCCGGCACCGTCATACCGTGTTGCCGCAGGAGGCGAACCTTCGCGTCCCAATCCGCGTTTGACGTCGTGATCATCCCGCCCTCGCCTGTCGTGAGAAGTTTGCGCGGGTGAAATGAAAAGCACGCGATGTCGCCATGCGGACGTCCAACGCGCTGCATCCGGCCGTCCCAACAAATCTCGCTGCCGACGGCGCACGCTGCGTCCTCAATGACGATGAGCGAACGCTCGCGCGCAAAATTGACGATCGCAGCCAGGTCGCAGGGCATTCCCATTTGGTGGACACAGAGAATCGCTCGCGTCTTCGGGCTCCACGCGCGTTCAAGATGCGCTGGATCCAGATTGCAAGTTCCAGGATCGATGTCGACAAATACAGGCATCGCGCCGCAATAGCGGATGCTGTTCGCGGTCGCGATAAAGGAGTGGCTGACCGTGATCACTTCGTCGCCCGGCCGAATGCCGGCCACCAGCAACGCGAGATGCAAAGCAGTGGTGCAATTCGAGACAGCGCACGCATGAGCGCTCCCGACAAACGCCGCGAATTCGCGTTCGAATGCCGCAACTTCCGGGCCTTGCGTCACCCAACCCGATCGGATCGCGCGGCTCGCGGCTTCCGCTTCTTCGGCGCCCATCACGGGCCGCATCAGAGGTAATTTCGTGAGAACCTCAGGCACAAACCGCCTCGCGTTCCTGCCACCACTCCACCAGGCCGCTCAGACCTTCTTCGATTCCAATTTCCGCTCGGAATCCAAGTGCGCGATCCGCTTTACTGGTGTCCGCAAGCCGACGCGGTACCGGATTCACCTTGCGCTGCGGACCGAATTCGACGCCGAGGTCGGAATCCATCGCGCGCAGAAGCGCATGGGCCAAATCGAGCAGGCTGATTTCGATACCGCTCGCGATATTGAAGACTTCATCCGTAACATCGGCCTTAGCGGCGAGAATGTTCGCCCGCGCGATATCGGCCGCATGCACGAAATCCATGGTTTGCGAACCATCGCCCAGAATCAGCGGCGGTTTCCCGGCCGCGATTCGCTCCATCCAGCGAATCAAGACTTCGGTGTACACGCCGTGCACATCCATGCGCGGGCCATACACGTTGAAGTAGCGCAACGCGACGTAAGGCAATCCGGCCATGTCCGCAAAGCTGCGCAACAATCCTTCATTGAATGTTTTGGCCGCGCCGTAAATCGTCCGGTTGTCGTAGGGATGATGTTTTTCCGTCGTCGGGAATTCTTCGGCGAGGCCGTACACAGAAGCTGACGATGCCGCGACCACTTTTCGCACGCGCTGCTCGGCGGCCGCTTCCACAACATTGAACGTTCCGTCGACCAAAACCTCCAGCGCCAAGCGCGGATCTTCCGCGCACTGGGTAATCCGGATCGCCGCCTGATGAAACAGGACATCGATTCCCTGCATCGTGCGCTGCACCAATTCACGATCGCGAATGTCGCCATTGACGATGCGCACGCGCCAACTGCCGAGCGCTTTGCTCAGGTTCGCTTCGCGGCCGCGAACGAAATTATCCAACACCACGATCTCGTTGACGTTTTCAGACACCAACAAATCGGCGATGTGCGACCCGATGAGCCCCGCTCCGCCTGTGATCAGAACGCGTGTACCTTGTAAATCCATGGGTTTTGTGGAGCAGGCGTTTCCGCCTGCCGAGCCTCCAGCATTCAGACGAGGATTTCTTGTGACGTAGTTGCCATCACGGCCCGCGAGATCGTGCGAATCTGCTCCTCGCGCAATTCCGGGTACATCGGCAGTGACAGCACCTCGCGCGCCGCCTTCTCCGCTTCGGGAAAAGTTCCCTCGCCGTAACCCAGGTCGCGATAAGCCTCCATCAAGTGCACGGGGATCGGATAGTGAATGCCCGTCTGTACGCCTTGCGACGCCAACTCGCTCTGTAGCTCCGCGCGATTCTGCGAACGAATCGCATAAACATGATAGACGTGCCGCCCATCGTGCCGAGCATCCGGCGTGGCGACGCCCGTCAGCAACCGATCGTAAAGCGCCGCATGCTCGCGACGGCTCTCCGTCCATTGCTCCAGATATTTGAGCTTCACGCGCAGAATCGCACCCTGAATCCCTTCCAGGCGATAGTTGAAACCCTTGAGCACGTGATTGTATTTCGACTTCTGTCCCCAATCGCGCAGCATCCGAATCTTCGCGGCGAATCCCGCGTTGCTCGTCACGACGGCCCCGCCCTCACCGTACGCACCGAGATTCTTGCCCGGATAAAAACTGAAGCAACCCAGATCGCCGAGGCTTCCCGTGCGCTTGCCCTTGTATTCCGCGCCGTGCGCCTGGCACGCGTCCTCGATCACGGGAATTCCATGACGACGCGCGATTTCCAGGATCGGATCCATGTCCGCTGTCTGCCCATAAAGATGAACCGGCAGGATCGCCTTCGTTCGTGGTGTAATCGCGCGCTCGATCTTCGCCGGATCCATCGTGAAGTAACGCGGCTCGATGTCGACGAACACCGGCGTCGCACCGCAGTATTCGATCGCAGCAACCGTCGCGACGAACGTATTCGGCACCGTGATCACTTCGTCGCCGCGCTCGACGCCGGCCGCCAGCAGCGCCAGGTGAAGCGCGCTGGTCCCGGAGTTCACGCAGACGCAGTGATCCACGCCGCAATAGCGCGCGAAATCTTCTTCGAACGCAGCGACGTCGGGACCCAGAATGAATTGCGTGCTATCCAGCGTGCGCAGGACTGCCGCGTCGATCTCCTGCTTGATGCTGGAGTACTGCGCCTTCAAGTCGACGAATGGAATCACTGAATTCCCTCCTCTGTTCCCGGCGTTCAATCTTGATTGGCATGGGAACGCCTTTCTCTTTCATGGAACGGCTGGCGGCTTCCAGAATCTTGACGATGCGCAATCCGCTTTCGCCATCCGACAACGGACGGGAGCCGGTGTTGATCGAACGCACAAATTCGGCCGCCTCCAGGCTCAGCGCCTCGCGCGTATCCAGGCGCGGAGCCCACGCGTCACCGGAGCGATAGCTGATCCGCATCTGATGCTGCTCGGCCGGATCGCCGTTCAGCGTGATGCCCTTGTCGTAAACCTTGACCTTCTCACTGGCTTCCAGATCGTCGTAAACCACCATCTTGTCGGTGCCGCCGATCAGCGTCCTGCGGACTTTCACCGGAGCCAGCCAGTTCACATGAATATGCGCGATCAGGTTCGACGGGAAGAAGAGCGTCAGGTACGCGATGTCCTCGCCTCTGTCGGCGACGTGGCGAATCCCGGTGGCCGAAACGGCGCACGGAGCCTCCGGCAACAGGAAATCCATGATGGAAAGATCGTGCACGGCTAGATCCCAAAGCACGTTGACATCGTGCTGAAAGAGCCCCAGGTTCACGCGAACCGCGTCGTAATAATATAAAGCGCCCAGCGATCCGCCGACGCACAATTCGCGAATCTTCCGCACTGCCGGCGTGTAGAGAAACGTGTGATCCACCATCAGGGTGAGCTTGCGCCGCTCCGCTTCGTCGATCAGCTTGGTCGCTTCGTCGGATGTCGTGGTCACCGGCTTTTCGACGAACACGTGCTTGCCTGCTGCGAACGCCGCCATGGCGAGCTCAAAATGCGCCGCGACCGGTGTCGCGATCGCGATCGCATCGATGTCGGGCGCGCGCAATAACTCTTGCAGATCGGTGGTGACTTTCGCGGCAGGGTGCCGGCGCTGTGCTTGCGCCAGACGGTCAGGACGCAGATCCGCGATCCCAGCAACTTCGCAATCCGCGGTCTCCGAAAAATTGCGCGCCAGGTTCGGCCCCCAATAGCCGTAGCCGATAATGCCGATTCTGATCACCTGATTTCCCCATTTCCGGCAACGGATGCCGCCGCTGTTCGATCTCGAGTGTCGCCGATCTGTCGCGCCGGGACTCCGGCAACGATCGCGTAATCGGGAACATCCTTCGTCACCACCGCGCCCGCGCCGACCAGCGCCGATTTCCCCACCGTGATTCCGCCCATCACGGTCGCATGCGTGCCGATCGATGCTCCGCTGCGAATGCGTGTTTCGAGCATGGTCCAATCCGCCGCCGTTTGCAGCGTCCCATCGTCATTGATTGCGCGAGGGTAAGCGTCGTTAATGAACATCACGCCATGGCCGACAAAAACTCCATCCTCAATGACAACGCCGGAGCAAATAAATGTGTGGCTGGAGATCTTACAGCGCGCGCCGACGACAACTCCCGATTGAATCTCGACAAACGGACCGACCTTAGTGTCTTCACCCAGCTCGCAGCCATAGAGATTCACCAGGTCGGGCTGTGGAATGAACACTCCGGGATGGACGATGACGTTAGGCGCAATCATTGGTCTTAAAGGGTCTTAAAGTATTTCCCTTAGGCCGTCCATCGTCGGACTAAGGTCAAGACTTTAGTGCTTTAGCGCAGGTGAGATTAAATCATCGGCGTCGCGAAAGCAAGCGACGGCCATATCGACAACCGACTGAAACCGCTGAAACTGATACCCCGCGCCCAAAATCCGCTCGACCAATTCACGAAAAAACGTGCGCGTCCCGCGTCCGTCCCACACCAATCCATCCGGCGCGGAATCCGCGGCAAAGATCCGAGGCTTCAAGCGATCGTGATAAAAACGCGAAGGCGTGTTGCAGCCGATGAAAGTCGGGTGGAAATTGAGCACTTTGAGCCCGGGCGTGAAAAGCGTGGGCATCACCGAGTCCAGGCTCAGGCCGGATTCCTCGATATCGAAGAACGTATCGTCCTCAAAATAAACCGGTAACCGGACAATGCCGGTCCAATGCATCACCGGCAGCAGGTAGCCCTGAAACCGCGTCCCGAGCTGCGAATCCGCCACGATTCCTGCCGCCCTCAGCGCCCTCCACGAGTACGTGTCCTCCGAAAAGCAGTGGCTTCGCGCTGTAGTCGCGTTGGGAAAGTGTCGCACGCAGTACTGCACAACATCTGCAATGGAATCCCCATGCGACGATCCGGCCAGAAAGTTCGGGTGCCACCCCTGCTCTATCTCTCTGGCCTGGAAGGCTTTATCGAATACGGCGGACGGATTCGTGCGGAAAATGTGGAGGGGAACGCCCAGGCGGCGCAGCTCTTCAAGGAAGATCTCGGATGCCCACTCCGGAGCCCAGTCCTGATCGGAAGTGAAAGTAAAGACAGGCTTTTCGAGAAACGGCGCCCAGTTCTTCGTGAAAGAATTCATCCGCGCCGCACCTTACCGTCCGCAAGGACATACGTCTTGCCGCAAACGCCGCATGCAGACACCGCGTTGTCGAACGAAATTTTGGCGCGGCACTCGCAGACCCACGCTGCGACCTTCGCGGGAGATCCATAGGCCAGTGAAAACGCGTCCAGGTCGCGAGTCAACACCGAACCCGTTCCGATGTACGCGTGCTCGCCGATCTTCAGGCCCTGATTGATCGACGCATTCGGCCCCACCCACACACCATCGCCCATCACAACCGAACCGGAGATCTCCGCGCACGCGATGATCGAACAACCGCTACCCGTGCGAGCCGAGTGCGCGAAGTGCACCAGATTATCGATTAGCGTATGGCTGCCGACCATCGTGAAGTCGCCGAACAATCCTTTATCTATGCATGTGCAGGACCCAACTTGGACGGCTTCCGCCAGCCATACGCCGCCCACGTGCGCGACGATCCTGCGAGCGCTCCCGGAGGTCGCTTCGAAACCATCGCCGCCGATCACCGCATTGGGTTTGATGACAACACCAGGACCAACATATGTATTCGGCAGGATCACCGCGCCGGCGCCGATCACCGCGCCGTCGGACACGAAAACGTTCGTCGAAATAACAGCGGTCGGAGCGATTTTCGCCGAGGGGCTAATGAAGGTTTCGAGACATTCGAACAGCCCCCGTTCGCGCGCGGAATTTATGATCGCGTAGAAGGCGCTGCGAGGATCATGCTCTGTCAGCAGCATGCCGTTTTTCGGCGGCACGCACGCTTGCAACTCGGGCGTCGTGACGACGGTCAATCCGCTGCGGCCTTCGAGCGCAGGCGCGTACATTTTGGCCGAGAGGTAGGTAAGAGCGCCAGCCCCATTCAGCGCGGAAAGCGGCTGAAAAGAATCGATTTCGAAATCGGGTCCAACGTGGCGGAAGCCCAAGCGGGATGCGCAGGCTGAGGCGCGTTCCGGAGTAACGCGGAGGCGCCTGGGCGTGCCGCTGGCGTGGGAGGTCAGCTCGGATGGTGTTGCCGGAGGTAAGGCCATGCGGCGAATGTTTATTATAGAGCCACTCGTGTGACGCGCCGCGTCTTCAGGACCTATCGCGTCTTCGAGACCCATCGAAATGTCGAGACGACTCTCGACACAGCAGGCCGGGCGGCCCGCGCCACGAACACGCTTTATTTCGGCGCCGGATACACCTTCGTATCCGTTCGAGTGATCTCAAACCGAATCGTCCGTTCCTGGGGACCTCCGGGAGCGAAGCGCCATTTGCGCGCTGCATCGAGCGCCAATTTTCCCAGGTATTTCGACCCCGTGGGCCGCAGCGATGCGTCCGTTACCTCGCCGGATGGATCTACCGTGACGTTAATCACGAGCACCACCGTCCCGTGCACCGTTTGCCGCGCCTTGTCTGTGATCTCGGGGAGCACCTGACGCACCACCTGCTCCTGCCCAACCGATGCAACAGCCGACGCAGATCGAGGCTGGCGAGATTCACTCGTTATGGGCTCACTTTGGGCCGCTTCAGTCTTGACGGGCTCGCTCTTGACGAGTTCAGTCTTAACGGGCTGCTTTCGAGCCGATTGTTGTTTCGGAGTTGGCGGCGGAGGGACGGGAACCTGTTCCGACGTTTTGACAACAGGAGGAGTCACTGCGGGCGGCTCGGCGCTCCGATACCGCATATACGCGCCCACCGTTCCGACCGCGACCAACGACAGCACGCCACCAAGCACAAAATTGGTCGGTTTTGGGCGTCGCGAGGCGGACGCGTGAATCATCGCGGGACCAGACAATGCCGGCGTCGCAACACGCGGCGATCGAAGCCAATCCGCAAGCTCGGCAGCCGACCATTGAGGCCGCCCGCTTTGTCCGCTGCAATTCCGTACAATTTCCTGAAAGGTCCGCTCCAGCTTGCTGACGATTGCAAGCTCGCCATCGCCCGCCGTGAATGTCACGGGCCAGCGCGTCAATGCTTCTACCACGGTCGCCGCCAACGCGCTCATATCGCGAGCCGCATCGCCAGATACCTGCACTGGATACAGGGAATCGCTCGATAGCTTCAGCGTGTCGTCGATCGCGAAAATATTGGCGGGCCTCAGTTGCCCATGCGCGAGTCCCTGCCCGTGAAGATACTCCAACGCCGCAGCGACAGGCGTCAGCATCTCAAGAACTTCGTCGCCCGTGAGAGGGCGCTCCAACAGAACGGCCCCCAGATTCTCGTCGGCATATTCGGTGACGACGTATGCCAGCGATAACCCGCCATTCTCCCATTTGCCCGTATTGTGGATCTCGAGGAAATGGGGATTGTCGAGCGCTCGAACCCGGTCCCACTGGGCGATCAGCTCATCTGCTTGTGGATCCGCTGACGGGATCAGCTTGATCGCGGCTCTATCGCCGGCAAGTTGCGTCCGAAAGACGGCGCTTTTCGTGCCGGCCCCGAGAAACTGCTCCAGCGGGAATTCTCCGGCGCTCTCGCCTTCCCACTGTTTCCAATCCGGCGCTTTCCCAACGGCAACGCTCATGGAGGTTCGACGACCTTCTTCTCCGCCGATTATACTCCCCATCATTCTGTTGCGTGGGCCTGAGGTCTATCTCATTGATTCAGTAATGGACTTTAAGTAAGCGATCACGGCTTTTCGCTGCGCCGAATCGGGCAAACGAAACGCCATGTCGGTGTCGGAAGCCATCGCCTCGGGATCGGTGAGCCAGCGGTCAAGTGTCGTTTCATCCCAGTGAATATCCAGTTTCTTCAGCGATTCGGAATAGACGAATCCCGGTAGACTTGCTGCTTTCCGTCCGTACACGCCACGAAGCCGTGGGCCTTCTTTGTTTAAGTCCAGCGCGTGGCAGCCGCTGCATCGTCGGACGAACACGTCCTTGCCGCGATCCTGCAGGTCGTGATCTTCGGGAGCCAATGCCAGCAGGATCGCTCCGAAACAGAGCGCAGTAAGTAAGATTTTCGAAAACATTTAGCACCGTCCTTCCGTGAACAGAATGCGATCAGGCGCGCTAGTGCCCTGTCGCGGAGTTATCGTCAGCGCGCTCTCTAACGGTCGCGCCTCAACTGACGGCCTTCAAGATAGGTTGACGGGCGCCCGTGAGGCGCGACCGTAAGAGAGCGCGCAGCAACGTGATCCCAAGAACACGTCTTTAATCCAGCGTCGAATCCACAACCGCCAGATGCTGTGGCCGAGCCACGTACTCCACCTGCCGAATTCCCAGCACTCCGCGCAGCTTCCCTGCCGGCACTACCATCGGACCTGGCGACGGCGCGCCACCGGGAGCCGGCTGCGGAAACGCGGTCGACATCGCCGTGTGAAACCTGACGTTGCCCTCCACCTTCTGCATCGCCTGGTGTATGTGCCCGTTCAAAACCGTAACCGAGCCGAACCGCTTCACATAGCTCAGCGCTTCCTCGCTGTCGGAAGTGCCCCAGCCCCACTCCGGATACACCGTCCACAACGGAATGTGCGCGAACAGGACGATCGGCGTGCTCGCCGTGCGCCCGCTCAGATCGTCTTTCAACCAGGCGAGCTGATCGGCGCCCAACTTTCCCATGCCTTCGAGCGCCGCCGAATTCACCAGGCCCACGAAATGCACTCCGTGATGATCGAAACTATACCAGCCGGTGCCTTTGGTCCCCTTGCCGAATCGCGACAGGTATTCCTTGCCGTCGTCGCTCGCGTTGTCGTGCTCGCCTGGGACGCAATACATCTGCTTCGCCTTCGCGCCTTGCATCAGTTGGGTGAGCGTGTCGAACTCGCCTGGCTTCGCCAGATGCGTCAGGTCGCCCGTGTGAATCAGAAAGTCCGGTGTCGTCGGCAACGCGTTGATCTTGTCGATGGCGATCTGCAGCGTCGCGTTCACATCGGTATTCGCGGGCTTGTTGAAGCCGATGTGGCTATCGCTGATCTGGACGAATTGAAATCCGTCGTGCCCGCCGGTCTGGCCGAGCAGTTTCGATGTCGGTACACCTCCGGCGACGGTCCACACTACACCTGTGCCCGCCCATGCCATGCAGCGCAGGAATCCGCGCCGGTCGACACCATCTGTGTTTGAATCGTCAGTTGTATTTGAATCGTCAGTCATAAGGCCTCCGCTTGCGATGACCGGCGCTCGGCGAATTTATTCCGCCGGGAATAAATCGGATCGCGGGAGAGTCTTCAGTAATGTCACAATGACTGCGTCTGCATTAAACGTCGTATCCCGCGTAACGAAGCCGGGTAAATCCCCAATGGATCCTGCCGGAAAACTGGCTCTCTTCGAGCAAATCATCGTTCCTCATCTCAACGCCGCCTACAATCTGGCGCGCTGGCTGACACGCAACGGTCCCGATGCGGAGGACCTGGTGCAGGAAGCGTATCTGCGGGCATTTCGTTCGTTCGATACTTTTCAAGGCAGCGATGACGGCCGCGCGTGGCTGCTCGCCATTGTGCGGAATACGTGTTTGACGTTTTTGAAGAAAAAGGGCGGCCAGCCGACGATTGAATTCGATGAACAGACTCACATCGAGGCCGACGAATCGCCGAACGCCGAATCGATTCTGGTCGATCAGGCCGACCTCTCTTGCCTGCAGGATTGCATCGAAGCCTTGCCGGTCGAGTTTCGCGAAGTAGTCATTCTGCGCGAGTTAGAAGAATTGTCGTACAAGGAAATCGCCGACGTGGCCAGAGTGCCGATCGGCACTGTCATGTCACGATTGGCACGAGCCCGCACGCGCCTGCAACAGTGCATGAACGGGAAAAAGGAGACTCCGTGAGCCAGATTCGATACTACGAAGCTCCTGCCGGGCTTGAGCAACGAATCCGCAAGAGTCTGCGCAACGAAATTGCAGCGCCGGCGCCGTGGCGTTGGCTCGCGATCGCTGCGGCGTTGTTGCTGATGGCTTCGGTGACGTGGAATATTCTGCTGTACCGGTCGCGCGTCGATCCTCGGGAAATGATCGCAAGTAACGTGCTTTCCGCGCACATCCGGTCGCTTGCTGGAACGCATCTGCTCGACGTCCCGTCCTCCGATCAACACACCGTAAAACCGTGGTTCAACGGAAAACTCGATTTCGCGCCGCCGGTGAAAGAGGTGGATGGATTTTCGCTCCTGGGCGGGCGTTTGGAATATTTCGACGGTCGCGCGGCGGCGGCGCTGATTTATGGACGCCGGAACCACTTGATCAATTTGTTCACCTGGCCGTCGGCGACATCAAGCGCGGAAGTGACGGAAACGCGGAATGGTTATCATCTGCAAAGTTGGTCGGGTAACGGGATGGTGTTTTGGGTTGTTTCGGATTTGAACGAGACCGAATTGCAGCAGTTCGTTGCTATGTATCGTCGCGATTAAACGATACCCGACGCCGCAGGACGAGTGCCCTCGCCCTGGATCCGCGAGTTGTCGTCAAATTCGGGATTGGAGGGAACACGCTGTTGGACCGCTTCCTCTGGTCGCGGCTCTGAAGGCGCCCGCAGAGCGCGACCGGAGGGAGCGGTCCAACATTCTGTCTTAGGCTAAACCCGCTTTGTACAGCGCGAGCAACTTGCCCCAGGCTTTTTCCGCGTCGTCCTTTTTGTAAACCGGCGCGCCGTTGTTCGGCGGCATATCCGGCACGCACCAGCCGTGCAATGCGTCCGCGTAGAGTTCGACCTCAACCGGAACCTTCGCGGCGACGAAAGCTTCTCGCAACTTGTCCTTGACGTCAGGCGCAGGCTTGTCATCGCTGCCCGCCACGCCGAAATACATCCGAGCCTTGATTTTTGGAGCGAGAAGGTGCGGGCTGGCCGCGGTTGCGTTCACCAGGTTGCCGCCATGGAACGATCCGCCCGCGCCGATGCGATCAGGCTGCGATGCGGCGGTCCTCACGACGAGCGCGCCGCCCATGCAGTAACCCTGCGTGCCGATTTTCTTCGACTTGTTCACTTCCTTTTGCGCGTCGAGAAAAGCAACGAACGCGGCGGCGTCCTTTTCGCAAGCGCCGGCGGCGTTTACCGATCCCATCAGCGGTCCGAGTTTGGCGCGTTCCGTCCCGAAGTTGACACCCGAGGCATCCGGATACTGCGGCGCCTTCGAGACGCGATAAAACGGATTCGGCACCAGCACCGAATATCCTTCGGCAGCCAGGCGCTTTGCCATCTCGCGCATCGACGGGCGCAGGCCGAATGCGTCGGGCCAGATGATGACGCCGGCATGAGAGCCGGTCTTGGGATGAATGAATGCGGCGTCGCAAGTCCCGTCGGGAGTCTTGATTTCGACGTCGGTTTCGACCACTTCGAGGCCCGCTGCACTGGCTGTCGCGGCGACTCCCGGCGGCGGCAACCGAGAGAGCTACAAAGTCGCGCCGTCCGAGATCGTCGGGCTGGGCGTTGTTCTTGGGTTGGTTTTCGTTTTCAGTCATGAGGATGCTCCTTCAAGTTTTTCGAATGGTATCACCATTCTATTCGGAGCCGAGGATACTGAGGATCGCTGGGTCACGTCTGAGGCAGCGGAATCCCCGCCCTGACGGGACGGGGCTTAGCACTCGAGTAGATGTGGTCAAGACAGCCGCTCCCGCCGGAAGCGGAAACGCCTGCCCCACACGGAGCGCGCCTCTGACGGTCGCGCTCAACTGCGACGAGCGTCAGTGACGTGCCTCGCGAGCTTCGCCGCGCTGATCGCCTGCCCGACGTGACGCTGCGTGTGCTCGGCGATGTGCGTAGCAAGCCGATCACGGTCGTCGGGAGCTTCTTGCGCCCGACCGTCCTGACATCGCGCAGGTCGATGGATCGATCAACCTACACATGAAGGTGCGTCGCAAGAAAAATCTCATCGAGCTCCAGCGAATAGTTCTTCGATCGTTGCGCCAGGCTCGTGTTCGGTGTTCAGCCCCGCGAGTTGGTCGGCCGAGAGTGGACGCATATCCAGGTAGCTCATCAGACGGTCGACACTGCGCCCGATGTGGCGGATGTGAAATCCCACCGACCCGAATCCGAACGGCTTCGCCCAAATTTGATCCGTCGTCAGCCCTTCAGTGTGATGCGCAAGATCTTCGCGCGCCTGCTCGAATGCGTAGAGAATCGGCGCCGTCAGCGCGTCGACTCCGTCGATCGGTCCTCGAAGCCATGGTTCCGGGGCGTTTCGATGGGTTCTGCATGTCCTCATCGTCGAAGATTTCCGAGGCGGCAAAGCCGCTTGTCGAATTCTTTCGCATCCGCAAGGAACCAGACCTGATCGCCACGGTTCGATTCGTACACGAAGTCGCGCAAGCGCATCGCTTTCGCCGACAAACCGGGAGATGTCGCCGAGATCACAGCTTGCGACGATAGTTGACGAATTTCTGGATGATCTCGCCAGCGATGCGGGTCTTGAGCCGGAAGAAATCGTCGTCGAAACATTCGACCGGAATCAGAACCCAATCGGCGCGTTGCGACATTGCCTCGCCAATCAGTTGCTCGCATCGCGATCGGTGCGAAGCTTTCCATCCGCGCATTCGAGCACGCGAAAGCCGCCCGTTCGGTGACTGTCGAAAGCCATTGTGTCCTCTTACGCACCTCTGTGAAAACAGGGACAGGCTACTGTCCCCTAAGTGATCGAGGCCACGAATGAACAAGATATCGGCGTGGACAGGGCGGCCTGTCCCGGTTTTCAATACTACGGCCCAGTATACGTTTCTGGTAATCTGGATTTGATTCCCCTCTTTGGAGAAGCTCTTGAAGACCACCCTATTTGTCACTGCCCTTGGACTTTTTGCCGTAGCCGCGTTCGCCGCCGACACGCCGACGTTTACCAAAGACGTCGCGCCAATCCTTTATCAACGATGCCTCGAATGCCATCGCCCGGGCGAAGCCGCCCCGATGTCGTTCCGCGATTACAAGGAAGTCCGGCCGTGGGCGAAGGCGATCAAGCAGCAGGTAGTGGCGCGCTCCATGCCGCCATGGGATGCCGACCCGAAGGTCGACACGTTTTCGAACAATCGCAGCCTGACCGAAGCCGCAGATCGCGACGATCGTGAAGTGGGTGGACGGCGGAACGCCGGAAGGCAAGCCTGACCGACATGCCGAAGATGCCGACGTTCACTACAGGCTGGGTGATCGGCAAGCCCGACAAGGTTTTCGACATCGGCACGGACTTCAAGATTCCCGCCGACGGGCGTGGTGCAGTATCAATATTTCACGGTGGATCCGCATTTCACCGAAGACACCTGGGTGCAATCGGTGGAAGTTCGGCCGCAACAGCGCTCGCAGGTCCACCACATTCTGGTGTTCGTGCAGCCGCCCACGGGTCCCGCGACCCGCAACGGCGAGCAGTTCAGCAACATGCTGATCGGCTACGCGCCCGGCGTTCCCAGCCTGACGTTCGACAAGGACACGGCGTATCTGGTGAAGGCGGGCTCTACCTTCCGCTTCCAGGTTCACTACACGACGAACGGCAAGGAAGCTACGGATCGTTCGATTGTCGGCCTGAAGATCCGCGAGGATAAGCCGCAGTATCGCGCGTTCTCCGGTTCGGCGATGCAGCCGCGCCTGAACATTCCAGCCGGCGATCCGAATTACGAATCGAAAGCGGTTTACGAATTCAAGGAAGACGTGACCATGCTCGACCTGACTCCGCACATGCATCTGCGCGGCAAGGCGTTCAAGTATGTGCTGACGTATCCGGATGGGCGTTCGGAGGTGCTGCTCAATGTGCCTCACTACGAGTTCAACTGGCAGTTGAGCTACATCCTGTCAGAGCCGCGGCACATTCCGGCGGGTTCGAAACTGGAGGCCACGGCCTGGTACGACAATTCGCCGAACAATAAGTGGAATCCCGATCCGACGAAGGAAGTTCACTGGGGCGATCAGACGTTCCAGGAAATGATGATCGGATTCTTCAATTACAAGGTTCCGTCGGATCGTCCGGAGCCGGCGCCGGCAGCGCAGCCTGTTCGCCGCACCGGCGCCCAGTAAGCATTGTGGGGCCGCCACTCGTGGCGGCGAGCGGCCTTTAGGCGGCTCTGTTCGGCGTGGAAAAACCGGCCTAAAGAGGCGGCTGTCAGCCCGTCGGATATAATCACGCCATGCGGACTATCTGTTCTCTCCGGTTTGTGTTTCGCGCTGTGCTGCTTACCGGCTGCGCGCGATCGCGTGTGACCACCGAAATCAAAAGCGGCGGCGCCTGGAACCGGACTGTCGCATTGACTGGTCAGGAAAAGAAGGAAGGCCAGATGGACATGGGCGGCTCGGTCGAGGATGCCTTTGCCGCGCCCACCGGCGACGGTTGGAAATCGCACGCCGAAACCAAGGACGCCGACAAGACGATGACCTACGAAAAAGTGTTCGCCGTGGGCGCATCTTCGACAGGCGATCTTTCCATCAAGGGCGATGAGGGCAAGGTCACTCTGGTGAATGAAGTCACGTGAAAATGGTCGCGCCACGCCGTTACGAATATCGCGAGACGCTGCGTTGGACCGGTCCGCCCGCGAAAGGCATGCTGGAGCTCAAGCCAGAGGACCTCGCGGAAATAAAAGCTGCGCTCCCAAAGCGCTGGCGACGGATGCCAATGCTCGCGCAATGGCGAACAAGACGGCCATGCTTGCGGTTCCGCTGTTGTTCGGACCTGGCGATCCTTTATTGGCGATCGGTCTCCTTCATCCCGACCTCGCCGAACATAAGGCGAGCCAAAGAATCGGCGCCGTGATACTGAAAGCCCTACAGGAACAATTCGGCGACAAGATGACCGAAGCGGAGCGCCGAAGCCGTCGCCTTGAAATTGATTGCGACTACGTTTGCCAAAGCCAAACCTCGCGAAACCGGATCCGTCGGCTGGCCCACCGTCTGGAAAAGGATCGGGACTGACGCCGCTGATGTTCATCGTCAAATCCGCGGGGAAGGTGATCTCGTCGAACGGAGAAGTGGACGACCTGACGGGTGAAGTATACTGGGCGCTATTTCCAGAGGCTGCCTCGCTGCAGCCGGTCACGCTGACAGCGATCATGGAAATTCCGTAATCTCGTAAGTTGGCGCTCAGCGCCGAAGCGCTTCAAGGAAAGGAACCATGCTCGCCACCAAATACTACCGCCGATGGTTTTTGTTCGTGCTTGTCGCCGCGACAAGTTTGTCGTATCGCCAGCCTGCTCTGGGCGCAACCGCCCGCGGCCGATGCTCCCCCGCCCGCGCCGCCGCCGCCGAACGCGTCCACCGATCCTCTGCTGCGCGGATTCGAGTTCCGCTCCATCGGCCCGGCGACCATGATGGGCCGCGTCGACGACATCGTGGGCGCGGAAAAAGATCCGATGATCGTCTACTTCGGCTTCGCCACGGGTGGATTGTGGAAATCGACCGACGGCGGCAATCATTGGAAATCGCAATTCGACAACATGCCGGATGAATCGATCGGTTCCATCGCGATCGCGCCTTCCGACCCGAACGTGGTCTACGTCGGCACGGGCGAAGCCAACAACCGGCAGAGCTCGTCGATCGGCGATGGTGTTTGGGGCACGACGGACGGCGGCCAGCACTGGACGCATCTCGGCCTCGACGACACGCAGGCGATCGGCCGCATCGTGGTCGATTCGACGAATCCGAATATCGTTTACGTCGCGGCGAACGGCCATCTTGTTCGGTCCGAACCCGGATCGCGGACTTTACAAGTCCGTCGACGGCGGCAAGAACTGGAAGAAGTCGAAATTCATCGACAACGATACGGGCTTCACCGATGTCGCGATCGATCCGTCGAATCCGAAAATTCTGTATGCGGCTTCGTTGTCGCGGCGGCGCACGTGGTGGGGCTATAACGGCGGCAGCGCGAATTCGGCGCTTTGGAAAACCACCGACGGCGGCGACACTTGGACCAAGCTCGAAGGACCGGGCTGGCCGAAACCGAAGGACGGCATCTACGGCCGCATCGCGATTTCGATCTTCCGCGCGAATCCGCAGATCGTCTACGCGCAGGTCGAGGCCGGCGCGAGCGGTGGAACCGGCGGCGGACAACGGCGGAAGGCGGTCCGCAGCCTCGGCATGGTCGCGGCGGTCGGTGGCGGTGGCGGAGCAGCGGCGGCGGAAAGTGATGCTCCAGGCGCGGCTGCAGTGCTCCAGCGGCGGCGGAGGTGGAGGTGGCGGTGGCCGAGGAGGACGCGGCGCGCAACGCTCCGCCTCCCGATCCCAACAAGGACGGTGTGTTTCGATCCGAAGACGGCGGCAAGACGTGGACGTTCATGAGCAATCAGAATCAGCGTCCGACGTATTTCAGCCAGATTCGTGTCGACCCCGTGAACGATAAGAAGCTTTTCGTCGGCGGCAATCCCGGGCAGATGTCGCTCGATGGCGGCAAAACATGGAAGGGACTCGACGGATCGCACACCGACTATCACGCGTTCTGGATCAATCCGAAAGATCCGCGCGATGTTGCGGTCGGCCATGACGGCGGCGTCGATTTCAGTTACGACGGCGGCTTCACCTGGGACTATCACAACGACATCGCGGTCGGCCAGTTCTATCAGGTTTCCGCCGACATGCGGCGGCCCTATTACGTTTGCGGCGGCTTGCAGGATAACAATGCGTGGTGCGGGCCGAGCGCGGTTCGTAACGCGACCGGCGCGGTCAACACCGATTGGTTTACGATTTCCGGCGGCGACGGATTTTACACTCGCCAGGACCCGACCGATTGGGCGGTGGTCTACGGCGAATCGCAGGACGGCAACATGAGCCGTCACGATCTGCGCACGGGCGCGCAGAAGAATATTCGTCCGACGGCGCCGGGTGGCCGCGGTGCAAATGGTCCGGGCGCCGCGGCCGAGACGCAGAATGAAATCACGCGCGCGGCGAATCCTCCTGCAGGAGCCAACGTGCCCGCCGCCGCCCGAATCGCCTGCCGACGCGAACGCTGGCGGTCGCAACAACGCAGCGGGTCAAGGCGGTGGCGGCGGCCGCGGCGGGACTCCGAACGTCGTGAACGCGCCCGCGAATGGCGAGCCGTTCCGTTTCTACTGGAACGCTCCGTTCGAAATCTCGCCGCACAACACCAACGTCGTCTACATGGCGTCGCAGTATTTCTTCAAGTCGACCAATCGTGGCGACTACCTGGTGGATGAATCACCACCGACCTCAGCAAGAACGTGAATCGATGGTCGCCCGAAATGGCGATCATGGGCGTCCCCGGCGACAAGCCGATGGCCGAGAAGCACGACGGCTACTCCGCCAGTTCGCTGGTCACGCAGATTCGCGAGTCTCCGTCGCGTCCCGGCATTTTGTGGATCGGCACCGACGACGGCAATCTGCAAGTGAGCCAGGACGGCGGCGAAACGTTCACGGAGGTTTATCAACGAACGTCGCTAGCGCGCGGCCCGAAAGGCTTCACGCAGATCTCACGCATTGAGCCTTCGCATTTCGATCCCGGCACTACTTATGTCGCGATCGACAATCATCGCAACGACGATTGGAAGCCGTATCTTTTCAAGACGACCGACTTCGGCCGCACGTGGACCAGTGTCGTCGGCAATCTGCCGGCGAAGGGCAACGTCAATGCGATTGCGCGAGGATTACGACAACCCGAATCTGCTGTTCATCGGCACCGAGTTCGGATTGTACGTCACGCTCGACGGCGGCAAGGAATACAAGAAGTTCATGACCGGCCTGCCGAGCGTCCGCGTCGACGATATTCTGATTCATCCCCGCGATCGCGACCTGATTATCGCGACGCATGGCCGTTCCATCTGGATTGCCGACGATATCAGCCCGCTCGAAAAACTGAAGCCCGCGCCGGCTCAGGACGCGGTGCTGTTCGAACCGCGCTCGCCGATTCTTTGGAAGCTGGACCGCCAGGCGCTGCGCCAGGTGACCAATCGCGATTTCAAGGGCGAGAATCCCGAAGGCGGCACCGCGATCCATGTGTGGGCGAAGTCCGATCTGGGCGCGGGCAAGATCGAATTCATGCAAGGCACTCGCGTCGCGAGCACCATGGATATCGATATCAAGGCCGGAATGAATCGCTTCCAGTGGAATGTTCGCGGCCCCGCGCCGGCGAACGCTGGTAATGGAGGAGGGCGGCGTGGCGGCGGAGCCGCGAATGCCACGGCGACCGATCCTGCCGCAGCCAATGCGCCTGCCGTGAATGACCAACCCGACGCACAGGGCCGAGGTCGCGGAGGACGCGGACCGACTCGTGTTCCGTTCGTCAGCGGCCGGCGGTGGTGGAGGAGGCGGCGGTGGTGGCGGACGCGGAGGTTTCGTGCAAGGACCGCTCCTCGAACCCGGCACCTACATGATTAGGCTCACCGTCGGGACGCAAACGTTGACGTCGTCAGTCGACGTGCTCGAAGACATCTGGATGCGCCCGCAGTAATGTATGTGGCGCAGGCCATCGTTTTTCGTGCCTGCCTTTTCTGAACCTGCACCAGGCTCTATTCGCCTTCCGAATCTTCGGCCTGCTCTATTTATCGATGGCGTCCCACGCCATCTTAGGAATCATCGCCATGTAGCGCGGCCGCTGGCGCACGGACTGAATCATGAACACGACGAACATATCGTCTTTCGGGAAAACCCAAAAATGCGTCCCGCCGACGCCGTTCCAGGTATAGTCGCCCTGCGGACCATCCGCCGGCGCGCCCGGCTTGCGCACCGCGAATCCGAGCCCGAATCCATATCCCGCGCCCGGCAAATAGTACGGACCCGGCGTGATTCCCTGCGTGTGATCCGTCGTCATGTTGGCGACGGTCTTCGTGTCGAGAATCTTCTTGTTCCCCAGCTTGCCGCCATCCAGCAGCATCTGCACGAAACGCGAGTAGTCGGTCGCCGTGCTCACCATTCCGCCGCCGCCCGATTCCCACTTTCCCGCGACCCGAGGATCGCCAAATGTCGCGCCTACTCCGATCGTGCGGTCGTTCGGAAAAGGCTCCGCGATACGCGGTTGCTTGGCTGCGTCCGTGACGTAGAAACTCGTGTCCTTCAGGTTGAGCGGACCTAACACGCGTTCCTTCTCGGCCTCGAGCAACGATTTCTTGGTGATGATCTCCACCACGCGGCCCAGAATATCGGTCGAGTGACTATAGTCCCACGTTGTGCCCGGTTGATAGGAGAGCGGCAGCTTCGCGATGCGATCCGCGAACTCCTCGTTCGTGTAATCGCCCGCGAGTACACCAGCGTCGTTGTACGCTTTCTTGCCCGGTCCTGCGCCGAAAAATCCGTAGGTGATTCCGGACGTGTGCCGCAGCAGATCTTCAATCGTCATCACCTTGGTCGCATCCACCAGCGTCCCGTCCTTCTCGATCACCTTCATATGAGCGAAGGCCGGAATATACTTCGACACCGGATCGTCCAGCTTCAATTTCCCTTGTTCCACCAGCGTCATCGCAGTCACCGACGTGATGGCTTTGCTCATCGAATAGATTCTGAAGATCGCGTCCGTGGTCATGGGCGTTGTCTTGCCGGGATCCAGCAGCCCCTCCGCATCGAACATCGCGACTTTACCGTGGCGCGCCACCAGCACCACTGCGCCGGGGATCATCTTCTTGGCGATGTCCTCTTTCAATAGTGCGGTGATCTTGTCCAGCTTCTCCGCCGACATTCCAACTTCAGCGGGAGTGGCTTTCGGTAGCGGCTGCGCGATGCCGACATAGGCGAATAGCGCAGAGACGAGGACGAACGACGCAAAGAATCTCTTCATGGAAAACAATTCTATCGCGCCTTGTGGGGCAGGCGGTTCCGCCTGCCATTCTTGCTTTCGTGGGGCAAGCGGTCTTGCCTGCCATCTTGCACTGGTAGCCTCACGCCTTCAACCGAACATGCTCGCGACGCACGAAATCCGTATCCTGCTTTGGCTCCCCATCACACTCGATCGCGATCGTCGTAATCGGATCGTCCGGAGCATTCGCCGGCAAGCCAATGAACTGCACGCGAAACTGATCCTGCACGAACTTCACCGCCCGCCCACTCGCCAGCAGCCGAGCCGATTGAACCTTGTTCATCAACCCGCCGATCACCACCGTTTCACCGGGCCAATAATGCACGTGCATGTAGAGCGTGTTTCCTTTGCGCGTGAAACTGGCGTAATTCGATCGCCGCGGCTGGCACGGGTCCGTATCGTAAATCGATTTCCCGTTGCGATCCATCCACTTCCCCACCGCGGTCAGGATCTGCACCGATTGCGCCGGAATCGATCCATCGCCTTTCGGTCCGATGTTGATCAGATAATTTCCCGTGTCGCGCGAGCACGTGATCAGATTCCGCACCACCGTACGCGGCGTCTTCCAGTTGTCGTCGCTCGCCTGATAGCCCCAGCTATCGTTCATCGTCATGCAAGATTCCCACGCGCGCTTGTCTGCCTCGATGCGCTGCTCGGGGGTCGCAAAATCTCCTGGAAGGGCATTGCGATTGTTCACGATGATGTCGGGTTGTAGCTTGAACACCATCTCATTCATCTTTTCCGATTCCCAGCCGGCGGCATTCAACGGCCACGACACGTCGTACCACAGCACGTCGATCTTGCCGTAGTTCGTCAGTAGCTCTTGAATCTGCCCGTGAATGTAATCGACAAACCTCCGCCGAGCCTGCTCATCCGTCGCGCACCGCGCTCCATCCGGATGATGCCAATCCATCAGCGAATAATAAAATCCGACGCGGCGGCCTTCCGCGCGAGCTGCTTCCACGTATTCAGCGACCAAGTCGCGCCCAGGCCCCTGCTTAGGCGCGCAGTAATCGGTCAGCTTGGAATTGAACAGGCAGAAACCCTCGTGATGTTTGGTCGTCATCACCATGTACTTCTGCCCCGCCTGCTTGGCGAGCTTGGCCCACGCGCGCGCGGCGTTCGGCACCGGCTTGAAGGTTTTTGCGAACTGCTCGTACTCGGCGACAGGAATGCCTTCGTTCTCCATCACCCACTCGTGCCGGCCTTGCGTGCTGTAGAGGCCCCAGTGGATGAACATGCCGAAGCGCGCTTCGTGCCACCACTTCATGCGGCGCTCGCGATCGGCATCGCCCGCGGCAGCCTTCGCGGTGTTTTGCGCGGCAGCGGCCAGCGCGGCCGCGCTGAGAAGCTGCAAAGAATCACGTCGAGTCATGCTCATGCGTTCTCCTGACCGCAAAGTATATCAATTGTTTTCGGCCAACTTTACCGATAACGCATCTGCCCCGTGGCGCACGCTTTAGCGTGCAGCGGCGAACTTCAGTTCGACGTCTTCGTTGCCATACTCTCGGGTTCAAACCTAACCTGCTCGATCCGACCAACCGCGAACACGTAGGTGAGAGCCGACGCCAGCGCCATCATAGCCGTCACCAGAAACGCAATGTAAAAGTGCCCGCTGCGTTCCACCACCCAACCCGTGAACCACGGCGCCGCGACCCCCGCCAGATTTCCCACTCCGTTCTGCACGCTGGTCCATCGTCCCGCCGCCGCCGGACCCGCCAGCGTCTGCGAAATAGCAAACGTGTTCGACGCGTAGAATCCAAACGCAGCGCAGGCGAACATCAGAATGCCGATCGCAACCTTCGCGTTGTCGATCACCGACACCGCCACCAGCACCGTTGAGAGCGTCAGCCCAACACCCGCGAACGTTTTTCGCACCAGCGTGTGGCTGCCTCCTCTGGTGATCCATAAATCGGAGAGCCATCCCGATGTCATGCTGGAGACCGCAATCGTCAGGTACGCAGCCGCGCTGATCCACGCCATCTTCGCCTTGGGCAAGCCGCGCTCGGTTTCGAGATACGGCGGCAGCCATGTGATCAGGAAATACCAAACGTAGTTGGAACAGAACAGCGCAATCGTGGTCCACCACAAATCAGGGACGCGCAGCAGATCCGTCATGCTCGTGGTCGATTCCGAGCGCACTCCAGCCAGCAGCCGTGGCGACCTGGGCCGCCACTTGATCCACGGAATCAACCAAAGAATTCCGGCAATCCCCAGCACGATGAAGAAAACCCGCCAGCCGACGCGCGTGATCAGCAACCCGCCGAGCAGCGCCCCGATCGCAGGTCCCGTCTTGCTCGCCGCATCGATAGTGCCGTTCGAAAGCCCGCGCCGGTGCGCAGGAAAGCAATTGACGATGACGCGCGAATACGATGGATACGCAACGCACTCGCCCGCGCCCAACGCGAGCCGGAAGATGAACATCATCGTAAATGAATGTGCCAGCCCGCACGCGCCGGTCGCGAAGGACCACAGCGCCACGCCGCATCCCAGCACCCACACGACGTTCAAGCGGTCGGCGAGCCACCCCGCGATGTAACTGAATTGGCAGATCGCGTACGTCCAGAAGAAAGCGGAGAGCAGTAACCCCAATTGATATTTCGAAAGATGCAGGTCGCTTTGGATGTTCGTGCCCGCCATCGACAGCGTGCCGCGATCGACGTAGTTGAGCGACACCGACGCGGCCATCAGAACCAGCGCGCCCCAGGGCGGTGTGGCGCACGCACTCATGCGTGCCGTGTCGACACTCGTGTCGACACGTTCTTGCTTTTCGTCGTTACTCGAAACTGAGGATGACTTTGGCAGCATCGCCGCTCATCATCGCTGCAAATCCCTTCTCGAATTCGGTGTAGTGAAAACGGTGCGTAATCACCGGCCGAATGTCGAGTCCCGATTGCAGCATGACCGTCATCTTGTACCACGTCTCATACATCTCGCGCCCGTAGATGCCTTTGATGGTCAGCATGTTGAATACTACGGTGCGCCAGTCGATCGACATTTCCTTGTCGGGAATCCCCAGCATCGCGATACGTGCGCCGTGGCTCATGTTGTCGAGCATGTCGCGAAATGCATCCGCGCTGCCGGACATCTCGAGTCCGATATCGAAACCCTCCGTCATGCCGAGTTTTTCTTGCAAGTCCTTCAAGGTCCCCTTGCTCACGTCGTGCGCAACCGTCGCGCCCATCTTCTTCGCGAGCTCCAGACGGAAGGGATTGCGATCCGTGACGACGACGAAGCGCGCGCCCGCATGCCGCACGACGGCAGCAGCCATCAACCCAATCGGCCCTGCGCCGGTGATCAATACATCTTCGCCAAGCACGGGAAACGACAGCGCGGTATGCACGGCATTGCCGAACGGATCGAAAATCGCTGCGATATCCAGATCTATCGAAGGTACGTGCCGCCAGATATTCGACATCGGCAGCACGACGTATTCAGCAAACGCGCCCGGACGGTTCACGCCAACACCAAGCGTGTGCGCGCACAAATGCCGCCGGCCCGCCAGACAATTGCGGCACCGACCGCACGTCACATGGCCTTCGCCGCTGACGATATCGCCCGGATGAAAATCGGTGACGTTCGACCCGACTTCCACAATCTCGCCGACGAATTCATGACCGATTGCCATCGGTACCGGGATCGTCCGCTGCGCCCAATCGTCCCACTTGTAGATATGGACATCGGTTCCGCAAATTCCCGCGCGCCGCACTTTGATCAAAACGTCATTGATTCCGTGGCTCGGCACGTCGATTTCTTCGAGCCACAGTCCCGGCTCGCGCTTGCTCTTGCAAATGGCTTTCATCTAGAACCTATTGTCCACAACTCGGAGGTAAGGAGACCCCCGACCGAAGTCTCATCCCGAAGTAAACAAATCCCTTGGCGAGCAAAAATTTTGTGGTGATCGATCAGCCGGCGCGTGCGCAATCCGGTTGCGACTCGAAAACAGAAGTACAAAACACCCACGATCGCGCGATTCCACGGCGCTCCCCGATCGCGAAATTCCGACACAATCCAGTGCGCGCCCGGTTGCACAGCCGTTGCAAGTTTCTCTGCAAGCGACACTGCATCCGTTTCGTCCAGGCAATCCAGGAAAAAATGGGTGACGATCAGATCGTAGGTCGCGGCCGGCAGCGCGATTGTAAGCGCGTCAGCGTGATGATACGACACGCGCTCCGTGCCCGCGCGGCTTCGCGCCAGCTCCAGCATCTTCTCGCTGAGATCGACATAGTCGATGAGCGCGGTTCGGTTCTGATCCACCAGCTTCGCGAGGAAGCGGCCGTCGCCCTCTCCCAGCACGAGAACTCTTTGTGCATCCGCAACATCGGGAAGAAACGCGAATCGCCGCCGCTCCAGCGCGCGCCCGAATCCGATGTATTCCAGCCATCGATACCACGGCGCGATGCCATCGCAGTTCACGCGCGCATTCCGATGACCGGCAGAAACAGAATCGGAGTCAGCAGCGCGACATCAGCCAACACGCGCAACGCATCTGGCGACAATCTGGACTTCGCCCGATCCAGCATCACGAACGCAAACGCGCTGGCCGTTTCGGCGCCGCCGATAATCGGGCGTTTACCGTACAGAAAGATCAACGCAATCAGGCCGACAGCGATTGCAGCACCCCGCACCGGCCAATCGCTCAGCCCGCGATTTTCCCACTTCTCAATCGCCGCGCAATTGATCCAGCACAGCATCCCGAAAAGCGCAAGGGTCGCGACATCGATCCATGACCGAGCGTGTCCCCACGCGGTGAGCGAAGTTCCCGAGGCGAACAGCACTGCCACCGCCAACTCCTTGGGCCATCGCCGTTTGGAGAGATGAGTGATTCCGAAGTACACCGCGACAGCGGTCAAAACCATCACGCCGCGCGCGAACAATTCCGCCGGCAATTGAGTCCATGCGAGCCACGCCGTCCCGGCCAGCATCGCGATCCATACCAGCACGATCGATCGCCAATGTTGACGATGGAATTCGTGCCGCGGCTCCACATTGGTGGCGCGCCACGCGTCCATTAACCGATCCGCGACATAGATGACCCAGACGGAGAGCGCCAGCAGCGTCGCGGCGAGCCCGTCGAAGTGGGCGCGAAAGGAGTATGTGAACAGCGCCTGCCATACGACGGCCACAATCGGCGCATCAAGACTAAGTAGATTGGGCCATAACCACAGCTTCGTCGAACGCCGGGCGACAATGGGCTGGGAATCGATCGCAGATTGCGCGGTAGCCAAATTCCATTATCCCGCTCGCGCTCAAACCGGGCGCACCAGCAGGAAGCCCGCGAATAGCGTCGCGTTGTAGCCGACGTGCAATAGCGTGGATGCCGCGGTGGAACCGGAGCGATACCGCGCGTATCCCATGGCCATCCCCGCGATCCAAACGATGGCGACCGATTGCCAAGCCCATCCGAACCCCGGGCCGTGTAGCAGCGCGAAGGGAATCGCAGTCAACACGATGGCGATCCAGGCCCCTGAATATTGCGCGATCAGCGGCTGAAGGAATCCGCGGAATACCAATTCCTCGAATACCGGGCCGATGATCGCGCCGAACAGCACTACCGCGATCAACGAAGAGCGATCCGTGATCAGAGTCGGAATCGCGGAATTGCCGGACGCATGCAAGACGTCGGCGAGCTTCGCCAATCCAATCGCCATAGGCGGCCCGAGCAGCAGATAGAGCCATGCGCCGCGAAATTCAAACGTCCAGCCTAGCGATCGCCAAAACGGCCGCCGGTAGCGCCACGAAATCACCAGGTAGAGTGCGCCAATCAACAGCGCATAGAAGCTGCACTGATAGACCAACGTTTGCACGCCTCGGTTGGGAAAATGAAACGGCTGAACGATCAGCAGCGCGCCTGCCAATGCAGGAAACACGGCACCCACGAAAAGAGCGAGATCCTCGAAGCTCCAGAACATCTCCGCGCGCGGCTTTTCGTGATCAGCCGCGGGAGTCATGGATTGCTCTTGGTGCCTTCTTCGCTTTCGATGAGTGCTGCCGCCAACAGAGGAATCATCAACTCATGATGACCTGTAATGGCGAACCCTTGCCCGCCGGAGCCGGCATGCGGCCGCTTCACGACGTTGGCCATCGGGCGGTAATGCTGCAGGAAATCGAAGTTGACCGTCGTGAAATCGGCGAGCGGATAGCCCAGGTTTCGCACCACCGATACCGCTTTTAGAAAAACTTCCGGCAATATGACCGCCGATCCGACATTCAGATAAACGCCGCCATTATGCAGCCAGCGCACGATCGAGCACAGCAATTTGAAATCGTGATGCGTCGCCGCGCCGATCGCGGCTCCATCCGCCTGGGGATGCGTGTGCGGAGTATCCGTGCCCACCGCGACATGTACCGTCACTGGAATCTTCGCCGCGTAAGCTCCGCACTGAATGCTGTGCGGGGCAAACTCCGGTTTCGCGAGCCTCTCTAAGCGGCGGCCGATCGCCTCGCCCATGCCGATGCCGTCGCGACTTCCCTCGACGATTGCGACGTTCATCTCGCGCCCGGTTTCTTCCGCCGCGCCGAATCGTCCATCCGGCAGGACGGCCTCGACGTCTTCGCTGGTCTGTCCCGCGATGGCGATTTCGAAATCGTGAATGGTCGCGGCGCCGTTCATCACGAAGCCCGTGATCCAGCCGCGATGCATCAGATCGATCAGGATATCGCCGAGCCCGCACTTCACCACGTGCCCGCCGATGCCCCACAGAATCGCGCGCTTCTCTTGACGGGCTCGCAGCAGTGCGGCGATCACGCCACGTAATGAATCCGCCGCCAGAATCTTGGGCAAGCCGTCAATGAGACCCGTTATGCCTGAGCCTTTCGCATATGGCCGCGCGAAATCTTCCGCGCGAACCTTGCCGCCGCGCGCATCGATCGGCACTGTCTTCAGGGCATCGAACGAAAGTGGGCTTACGACGTAGCGGCTCATTGGCGACCCCGAAGTTCACACAAGAATTCAGGGTTGCGGACGTGCTTCTCGGCTAGGCCGGCCGGGTGAAACCCGGCTGCAGGCACAATTGCCTGCCCCACAAATCCCGAGCCCGCACTGCTCATTTGTGGCCCGTCCCGTTCTTGGCGAACGCCTTCAATGCCTGCCCCGTATAGCTCTTGGGATTTCGCAAAATCTCATCTGGAGTCCCCGTTGCGATGATGCACCCACCACGATCGCCGCCATCCGGCCCCAGGTCGATAATCCAATCCGCGGTCTTGATCACGTCCAACTGATGTTCGATCACGACAACTGTGTTCCCCAGATCCACCAGGCTATGCAACACATCCAGCAGCTTCTTCACGTCCTCGAAATGCAGGCCCGTGGTGGGCTCATCCAGAATGTACAGCGTCTTCCCCGTCTGCCGCTTGCTCAATTCGCGAGCCAGCTTGATCCGCTGCGCCTCGCCGCCGGAAAGCGTGGTCGACGATTGACCCAGATGCAGGTAGCCCAGCCCCACCTCCACCAGCGTTTCCAGTTTCACTTTGATCTGTGGAATATTTTCCAGGATTGGCAGCGCATCTTCAATCGGGGATTCCAGCAGGTCGGCAATCGAATAGCCCTTATACTTCACCTGCAGCGTTTCGTGATTGTAGCGGCGGCGGCGGCACACGTCGCAGGTGACGTACACATCGGGAAGAAAATTCATCTCGATGCGCTTCAGCCCGTCGCCCTGGCACGCTTCGCAGCGTCCGCCCTTCACGTTGAAACTGAAACGCCCCGGTTTGTAGCCGCGTTCGCGCGATTCCGGCAGCTTCGCGAACCAATCGCGAATCAACGTGAACACTTGCGTGTAGGTCGCTGGATTCGAGCGCGGCGTGCGCCCAATCGGCGATTGATCGATCTCAATCACTTTGTCGATCAGATCCAGGCCCGTGATTTGTTTGTGAGCGCCAGGTTCCGCGCGCGATCCGTAAACTTCTTTCGCTGCCGCGCGATACAGAATGTCGTTCACCAGCGTGGATTTCCCGCTGCCCGAAACGCCCGTGACCGCGATGAACAGACCCAGCGGAAACTCGACATCGACGTTCTTCAGGTTGTGCTCGGTCGCTCCGTGAATCGAGATGCGTTTGTCTGTCGGCGTTCGGCGTACGTGCGTTTGCTCGATCTTGCGAACGCCTGAGAGATACTGCCCGGTGAGCGACGCAGCCGTCTGTTCGATTTGCAGAGGTGTCCCCTGCGCGACCAAGGCGCCGCCGAGTCGCCCGGCCCCCGGACCGAGATCGATCACGTAGTCCGCGCGCTCAATCGTCTCGGCATCGTGTTCGACCACCAGCACGGTATTACCTAAATCGCGCAGCCGCGTGAGCGAATCGAGCAAACGATGGTTGTCGCGCGAATGCAGCCCGATGGAAGGCTCGTCGAGTACATACAGAACACCACGCAGCTTCGACCCGATCTGCGTTGCCAGACGAATGCGCTGCGCTTCGCCACCCGATAGCGTCGCCGCGGATCGCTCCAGGCTGAGATAATCGAGCCCCACGGCGATCAGAAATTCCAGGCGGTTGCGAATTTCGTCGACCGCGCGCCCGCCGATGATTCGTTCGCGATCCGTCAGCGTCCACGCCTTCACGGTTGCGAGCGAGCGCGTCAGCGACATGCCTGTCAGCTCCGCGATGGTCAATCCGTTCACGCGCACTGAAAGGCTGGATGGTTTCAGCCGGCGGCCCTTGCAATCGGGACACGCGCTGGGCGACATGTAGCGCATGTAATATTCACGAAAAGCATCGCTGGTTTTATCCTGCGCCAGGTAGCGTTCCATGATGCCGATCGCCGCGTCCAGCAGAGCCGTCTGCGATTTCTGCGGCAAACTATCGAACGGCTTTTCGATCGGAATCTTCAGCCGCATCGCAATGGGATTCAGCGCCAGCGACATGAAGTGCGACGTGCCGCCCGGTCCCAGGCCGCCATCGAGAAGCGGACGCGATGGATCCACGATCATCTTGACGGGATCGAAATTCCACTTGCTTCCCAAACCGTGGCAGGTTTCACAAGCACCGAACGGACTGTTGAACGAAAACGATCGCGGCTCGAGTTGGGGAACGCTCGCGCCGCAATCCGGACACGCGAGCTTCTGCGAATACAGCCGCTCCGACACGTTGGTTGTCCCGTTCACGACCACCACCTGCACCAGCCCGTCCGCCAGTTTCGTCGCAGTGCGAATGGAAGCTTCCAGGCGCTTCTCGATTTCCGGCTTGATCACCAGGCGATCGACGACAACTTCGATCGTGTGGTTCTTTCGCCGATCGAGCGTGATCTCTTCTTCCAGAGTTCGCAGCACGCCGTCGATCCGCGCGCGTACGAAACCTTGCTTGGCGAATTTTTCCAGCTCCTTCTTGTACTCGCCTTTGCGGCCGCGAACCACCGGGGCGAGAATCATCACGCGCTCATTCGCCTTCATCGCCAGTACTTGCTCGACGATTTGCTCCGTGGTCTGGCGCGAGATTTCGTGGCCGCAGTTGGGGCAATGCGGCACGCCGATCGACGCATACAGTACGCGTAGATAGTCGTAGATCTCGGTGATGGTGCCGACCGTCGACCGCGGACTGCGATTGGTGGTTTTCTGCTCGATGGAGATCGCCGGACTGAGGCCGTCGATCGAATCGACGTCCGGCCGTTCCATCTGATCGAGAAACTGGCGCGCATAGGGCGAAAGGGTTTCGACATAGCGCCGCTGTCCCTCGGCGTAAATGGTGTCGAAGGCGAGCGACGACTTGCCCGATCCACTCAGCCCGGTGATGACCGTGAAAGTGTTGCGCGGGATCTCGACGTCGATGTTTTTGAGGTTATGCTGCCGCGCCCCATGCACGGTGATGTGATCGAGCAAGTCTCATTTTCCCACATCCATCGTGAATCGGTACTTTAGCACTAAAGTACTATAACCACGGGACTTTTCGACTAAGGTTTGGACTATTGACCTTAGTCCTTTTAGGCTATAGACTCGGTTCACGGTGTTAGAACAACGGAGAAATCAACGGTTCGATTTAAGGCTCCCGTTCGAAATTGTCAGAGCTGGAGCCAACCCAAAAAGTATCGGAGAAACCAGAAATGTTAGTTCGACAGGCGTGCTATTTAAATCGGAGGCGACTGTTGAGGTTGGCCAGCCCATTGAGTATCTCATCACGTTTCCTAAGGCTCCGGGGTCGAAGGCGGTTGTGAGATTGAAGTGTGTTGGGAAGATAGTTCGTGAACACGATGCCGCGTTCGCTGCCACTCTGGAGCGGTATGAGTTCGTCAGGGTGTAGGAAGTGAGTTAGGGGGCGGGCGACTCCGCCTGCCTGTATTTGGGAAATGACCGCTTGCTCACACACGCGGCTCGGAAAGATTTATGAGCCGCGACTGTGAGGGGGCGGTCGTTTTTCATTAGGGACGCCTGTTGTCAAAGTGAGCGAATGGGCGGCGGCGTTTTCGAGGGTCGCGGCCCCGCGTATTTTTCAAATCAGCCGATCACGAAGCGCCCGCGCCACGGCTTCCGTTCGGGAGTGAACGTGCAGCTTGCCGTAGATCGACTTCAGATGGAACCCGACCGTATGAATGCTGATTCCGAGTTCCGCGGCCGCGGTCTTGTTCTGATGTCCGTCGCCAAGCAATCGCAGAAGACGGTGTTCCTGGGGGGTGAATGCCACCGGGCCGGCATCGCTGGTCGACGCTGGCGGCGCCGCCTGCTTGCGGAATAAATCCAGCACCCGGACGGCGATCTCCGGCGACATCGCGGCGCCCCCCGCGGCGACTTCGCGAATCGCCGACAGGATCCGTTCCGGCGTACTGGTCTTCAGAAGGTAGCCGCAGGCGCCCGCGCAGATTGCGCGAAAGACGCGGTCCTGGTCCCGAAAGACGGTCAGGATGATGATGGCGAGCGACGGATGACGCTCGCGCAGCAACCGGACGCCCTCGATTCCGTCGACTCCGGGAAGCCCGATGTCCAGCAGCACGACTTGCGGAAGGTCGTTGCCGATGTTGGCCATCGCCGCCTCCACCGAATCGTACACATGCCGGCATACGATTTCCGGGGCGTTGTTGAGGAGGAAAGACAGACCTTGGCGGACTTCCTCTTCGTCCTCCACGATTCCGGTAGTCAGGAGAGCAGGCATGGAGACAACCGCGAGTTTAGTTCCCGCCGGCCCGCTCCGCAACCCACGCAAACAAGTAGCTCACCGGCGTCGAAATCCGCCTGTCGCAGTGGAGCCCACGGGGACCTTCAGGGTGGCGAGACAACCGCCCGCCGAGGTGGCGCCGAATTCGATTTCGCCTCCCATGGCGCGCGCGCGCCGCATCATGCCGGGTATTCCGTTTCCTCCCCGCGGGGCTGCGGATCCGTTCGCGGTCCGCCCTTTGCCGTCGTCACTGACCGACATGATCAACATTCCCGCGGACAACCGCAGTTCGGTACGCGCGGCGGTGGCGCCCGAATGCCGCGCGATGTTGTGAATGGCTTCCTTGAAAATCAACAGCACATGGCGGCGGATGTCGGGTGGGATTTGCTTTCCACGAATCGACTCATCGCAATTCAGCGTAAAAGCCGCTCCGGATTGCGCCAGCGCATCGAGAGCGAAATCCCGCATCCGGCTGATCAGGGAATCCGCGCCGGAATCGCGCGCGCGAATCGACCATACGATGTCGTTCAGCGAATCGACTAGTTCCCGAGCGGTAATCCCGATTCGCGCGAGAGGGGCCGCGGCGGCATCACTGGCGGCGTGATGATCGCGTTCCAGGCTGGCCCGGGCTACTTCGCTGAGCACTGCGATTCTTGCGAGGCTGGCTCCGATGTCGTCGTGGAGATCGATCGCGATATCGGTGCGCATCCGCTCAATGGCCACCAGGTGAGAAACGCGGTAGCGATGCAGACTGTAGATCGTCGTCGCGATCAGAATAGCGGCGGCCAACTCGAACCACCAGCGCAGCCACAGCGGCGGCAGGATCCGGAAGTCGAACTCCGCCACGGACGCACTGTCGCTTCCGTCGGCGCCAACGGATTTGACCAGGAAGCGGTAGGTTCCAGCCAGGAGATGGCGGTAGTCCACGCGATGATCGCGCTGCGGAGAGCTCCAGTCGGTATCGGCTCCGCTCAGCATGAAGCGGTATCGCTGATCGTCGGCGAACGCGGCGCCCATCGCGGCGAACTCCACCTCGACATGATTTCTTCCAGGTTCAAGGACGACCTGCGGCACGCGCTTCTCGCCCAGTTGCGAAACCGGGAACTCGTCGCCGCCGATTCGGATGCCAGTGAGCAGGACCGGAGGAGGATCGCTGCGGGTTTCGGGCTCGGGCAGGATACGGGCGAGGCCGCGGCTGGTGGCAAACCAGATGGCGCCGTCGCGATCGCGAATCGCCGACCGGAAGACGGCCTGCGGCAGACCATCGGTCATGGAATAGCGGCGAATGGCACCGGTTCGCGGGTTCAAGCGGATCACGCCGCGCGCGGTCCCCGCCCAGATGTCGCCGAAGTTGTCCTGCACCATGCTGGAAATGTTGTCGCTCGGCGCGCCGTTGGAGGTATCCCACGTGGTGAGCCGCGATGCATCCGAACCGGGAGACGATATGCGGGTCAGGCCGCTGCCGTAGTGGGCGACCCAGAGATCGCCGTCTGCGTCGATCAATAGGGACGCGATCGAGCCGTGCATATTCTTTTCGATGTTGGAAAAGTGAACGAGCTGCCCCTGGCGATAGCACTCGATCTGCCCGTTCCGCAAGCCGAGCCATACGTTGCCCGCGTGATCTTCCGCTATCGCAGGCACCAGTGCTCCGAATGCACAGGGCGCGTCGGATTCGCTGGCGTCCTGGCAGATGTAGCGAGTTTTACCGGTCGCCTTGTTGAACCGCAGCAACCGGTCGCCGATGGCCGACGCCCAGAGGTTATCGCGAGAATCCGCAAAGATGTGATAGATGGATTCATTGGTGTAGCAGGCCTTGGCGGGCGCGGCGGCCAGCGCGGCGGCGGACACCGCGTCGAACCTGCAAAAGCCGTGCGTCGTGGTGGCCCACCACTCGCCCGAGGAATCCTGCAATAGCATTCGCTGCCAGGTCCACGGGATGCGCGAGCCGATTGCCGTGGCTGGATTCTGATGGAAAGATTTGCCATCGAAGACCGTATATAGGCGCTCCGGCCGCGTACCTGAATCGCCGACGGCCATCATGGCGCCATCGCGGGCCTGAAGCACCTGCGACAGGGAGGCCGCCTTCAGTCCATTATCTTCCTGAAACGTCGTAAAACCGTGGGCACCAATTCGCATCACTCCGGCCGATTCCGTCCCCGCCCAGATGTTTCCCGACGCATCCTCCGCCAGCGCGGTGATGTAGGAATCGGTCAGGCCTTGCGCGACTCCTAGATTATTGAAATGCGGTTGCGCGAACTCGCGCTCGGGGAATCGGCTGACTCCGGCTCTGGTGCCTGCCCAGACTTCGCCGCTCGAAGATCGAAAGATCGTCAGAACCTCCGGCCCCGCGAGTCCATCGCTGACACCGAACATTCGCCCGAACGTCCACTCTCCGGAAGGAAGCCGGTCCAGGCGCGCCAGTCCGGCGTTGGTCGCGATCCACATGGTGCCGGTTGGAGCCTCCACCATGGCATTCAGATTGGTTACGGCCGCCGGCAGCGGGATCGAGCGTCCTTCAGCGGGATTGTCGTCGCGAAAAAAGCGGGCAACCGCGGGGCCGGCGGCGACCCACACATCGCCCTCCTGATCCTCGGCCAGCGCGCTGATTCTCGATTGGGCAGGTACGGAAATCGGAACGGGTGTGAAGACTGGTGGATTATCGTGAACCTGGTAGACGCCATGCGCCGTTGCGGCAAACAGGTGCCCGGAGCGCGTCCGGACGATATCCTCGATGCCAGGAATCTGTCCTGGTGGGGCCAGTGCCCCGCCGCGCTCGGGGCCGAATGCCTGAAAATGGCGAAGCCCCTTCCCGCTTCCGAACCAGTAATCCACTGCGGAGGACGCGACCAGTGCCGATCCGCCCCGGTAGGGCTTGTCGCTCCAGGTTGTGAATCGGTAACCGTCGAACTTAGAGAGTCCCGCGGAGGTCACGACCCAGACAAAGCCATTGCGGTCGCAGAGGATTGCGTTGACACGATCTTCGGCGAGCCCGTCGGCGGTGTTGTAGGCGCGGATGGGAATCAACTCGGCGCGCGCCGCCGGAATTCGGTACGCGGCCAGAATTACCGCGGCGAGCAGAAGGGTTCGAGTCTGTGTGAAAACAGGGACAGGCCGCCCTGTCCACGCCGAGATCCTGTTCATTCGTGGCCTCGGCTCACTAGGGGACAGGGTAGCCTGTCCCACTTTTCACACAGACTCGCTCGGCGGCGCTTTCGCATCAGTAGAGAGTATATCTTCGGAAGCTCAGCCTGGCGGTCCTACTCATTTGCGTAGCTAGTCAGGCAGGCCCGGTTTCCATAGAATCGGCCAAGCGGTAAAAGAACAAGAAGAGAACGTGAATATCACCAGATCTGCGCTGCGCTCCCAGGCGTCGCGTTCTTTATCGGAGGATTGGTGATCGTTCTTCAAAACGCCGCCCGGGCCTGCTGTGTCGAGTGTCAATGGGCCGTATTTTAGTAGACCGACTTTAGTAGATCGACCTTAGTAGATCGACCAGGGGGAATCTCAATGCCAGAAATGGAATCGCGGTCTGCCGGGCGTCTGACGAGCTGGCCAGAGAAGTCGTTAATGCGCACCGGGTTGACGGTCTTCTTTGGTTGCGCCCTCCTCACTGTGATTGGCTGCATGCCGGCGACTGCCGGTCCCAGTTTTTCAACTGCGGCGAGCGTTGTTGCCAGCAGCGGCTGCATTAATCAGAGCGTCAATGGGACCACGTCCGCGTCGGCTGGGACCCCGGCCCCTTTGCCTCAGACGTGCCCCGATGGCAACTCGATAAGAGCAAGCGCCTTGGCGCAATCGAACGGAGAGCTCTCCGTGTTGGCGGAATTTGCATCCATAGGGTCCAGCATCACTTCGCCGAGCACAATTACGTCGACAGCCACTCTGAACGACACGCTCACGTTCACGTGCACGATCATCACCTGCACGTTGGGACAAAATGTCGGCACGGGTTTCCTGATGGCGACTCTGCACGGCGGCTTCCTCAATGATTTTGAAATTGGCAACAATACGACTGCCTTCGTGTCCTACACCGCAACCATTAGCGATCCAACCCAAAGCTTTTCAACCAGCGGTACGACGGAATTCTGCCCCAACCCACCGGCCACGAACTGCACAGTGACGGGTGCGTCGATCGCGAGTCCCTTTACCGCGTCAATCCCTTTTACGCTTTATTCAGGCGACTCGTACACGGTTCAGATCGTCATGACCGCCTTTGTCGAGCTTGTGTCCGGTGATACGGCAGGTGGACAGTTGTTGGCAAACCTGGACGATCCGCTCACTCTGACGCTTCCCACGGGAATTGGGTTCAACTCCTCGTCGGGCCAATTTGCGGGGGAGACACCGGAGCCCTCCTCGTGGATCCTGATGGGAAGCGGGTTGGCGTGTCTTCTGTGGCGTCGGCTGGCTGTTAAAATGTGGGGCCGCCACTCGTGCCGGCAACCGGGCTTTAGACCGGTTTCTTGAACGATCGAAACTTGATTACCTCGCTTGGCCGCCTGCTTTTCGAGAGCCTAACTTACATTGCCAGCCAGTTCGGTCGGCACATCCGCACTTGCAACTCAGAAATCCCTGATAAATCGTCGACACAAATTCGGCTGCGCGCTGCTTGAACCCGCCTACATCCGAAGGATAAACCTTACAGTTCATTAGTTCACGCGATTCTTGCGAAATTGTAACCACTGCTTGTTACCCTCTGAAAGCTGCCGGTTGCAGGTGAAAGAATTCGTAAAAAAAATGCGTTCCCATGATTTTTCACGGCACTGTTCGCCCTAGGCATCGTGCCCATTCGCGAACGGTGTCCGATTCACCGAACATCCCGGCGGGCAAATACAGGGGTTACCGTTGCCTACGCAGTGTTCAGCGCTGGCGCATCGAAGCCTGACGCCGTGGTGTGGCTGGGAAGTAGCTTCTTCAGGCGTTAAGCAAATACGAAAGGGGTGACTAGAAATGAAACTCCACAATCTTCTTGATTCTAACCGTGGCATTGTTACTGACCTCGTTGGCATACGGCCAGGATCGCGCTGCCATTCGCGGAACGATTACCGATCCGACTGGCTCGTTGGTCTCCGGCGCGCACGTCGAACTGAAATCGCCCGCCACGGGGCTGCATCGCGAGTCGCTCACGCGGCGAGGCGGGCATCTACGAATTCGACTCTCTGCCGGTCGGGTCCTACCAGGTATCGATCGCGCAGACAGGTTTTCGTCCTGTCACCGTGAGTGAGATCACTTTGCAGTATTCCGAGATTCGCACGGTGGATGCGCAGCTGGCGGTTGGCGCCGCATCGGACAACGTCGAGGTGGTCGCTTCGCTCGAAGGCCTGAATCGCGCCAATGCCGAAGTCGGCGAAGTCGTCGATACGAAGCAGATGCAGGAGCTGCCGATCAGCGGACGCAACTGGGCCGAACTTGCCCTGCTCGCCAACGGCGCAATCAATTACAGCGACGGATCGCAACGCAACGTGCGCTTCAACGGCCACTCGCTGGACGACGGCAACATCACGCTCGATGGCATCGATGCCACGGGCGTCCAGGAGCAGACCATGAAGTCCGACACGCGCCTCGCGGTCGCCATCGACGCGATCTCCGAGTTCCGCGTGACGACGGCGGTCTATACCGCCGAGAGCGGCGCGGCCGGCGGCGCGCAGATCAACGTCATCTCCAAGACCGGCACCAACGACCTGCACGGCAGCGGATTCTACGCCGTGCGCAACGCCGCGCTCGATTCCCGCTCGCCGTTCGACGGCGCCACGCTGCCTCCGTTCACGCTGAACCAATTCGGCGCGAGCCTGGGTGGCCCGATCGTGAAAAACAAGCTCTTCTTCTTCACGAACTTCGAAGGGCTGAACCAGCACCTGGGCCATACCTTCCAGAACACCGTGCCGAACGCCGCGTTTCGCGCGCAGGTCCTGGCGGCGTCGCCCGCGATGGCGCCGCTGATCAATCCTTATCCCACTGGCGGAACGCCCATCGCCGGCACCACGAACAACCTGGTGACCCTGGTGAAAAACGATTCGATTCGCGAAGACTCCGGCCTGGCGCGCCTCGACTACCGCATCACCGACAAAGACTCGATGTATTTCCGCTACAACATCGACAACGCTTATGCGGACACTCCGTCGGATGCTCTCGGCTACGCACTCCGTGGTGCCGGTGATTCCGCAGAACATCGCCGCGCGAGTACCAGAGGCTGATTTCGCCGACGCTGATCAACGAAGTCAAATTCGGCTGGAACCACGTCGATTACCATAACTACGACTTACGGCACCGCCCCGGTCGCCACCAGCCCGTTCAGCTTTGACGGACTGAGCAGCAACTCGCTCGATACCGAAGTTGGCACCACGCTTTCCTTCATCGACAACGTGACCAAAATCGTCGGCCGCCACACCTTCAAGGCCGGCATCGAGATCCGCCGCGTCATGCTGGACAATTCCGGCAACACCATTACCACGCAATCGATCACGCTACGCCTCCGACCAGGATTTCATCAACAACGCACGCCTCCGCGGCAACCTACCTTCAAGGCGAAGGTATCGCGCACAGCCGCCACACGATGTATATGGGCTACGCGCAGGACGAGTTCAAAGTAACTCCTCGCCTGACCGCTGAACCTGGGGCTGCGTTACGAGTTCTACTCGGTGGTGCATGAGTTGGACAACCACTCGGCGGTGGTCGACATCACCGGCTGCGGCGGTTTCTGCCCGCCCGGCACGCCTTACTACGCCCCCAATACCAAGGACTTCGGGCCGCGTCTGGGCATCGCCTGGGCGCCGGCGCTATTCCACGGCAAGACGACCATTCGTACGGGCTTTGGCATCTACTACGGCGCCAACCAGAACGACGACTTCTCCGACCCGGCGGAAAGCTTCGTGCCCCGCTATTCGCTGACCAATGCGGATTTCCCCGCGCTCAGCTTCCCCTTGACCGCGTTCCTCAATCCCGCCAATCAGCTCTTCTCGCCGAAAGCGATCGCCCGCGATCGCAAGGACGAATACTACGACAACTGGGATTTCATGATTCAGCATGATCTGGGCGCAGGGCTTTATCGCGCAGGTCGGCTACGTAGGATCCAAAGGAACGCACATGTTCGACAAGTACACGTTGAATCTCATCAACCCTGCGACCGGCAAGCGCCCGCTGGCGCAGTTTGGCTCCTTCGGCGAGAAGGCCAACACCGGCAACGACGATTTCAACGCGCTGCAGGCACAGATCCATCGCCGCTTCAAGAACGGGCTGATGCTGCAAAGCAATTACATGTGGTCGCACGGCATCACCGACGCGTCCATTGGCGCCGGCGAGTCGGTGACGTTCCAGAATATGTCCTGCCGCGCCTGCGATCGCAGCAGTACGAACATCGACGTTCGCCACTACTTCACGACGAACGCCATCTATGAATTACCGTTCGGTAAAGGCAAGCCGTTCGCACAGAGCGGCCTCGGCGCCAGCTGTTCGGCGGTTGGGAACTCGCCGGCCTCGCGACCGCGCGCACCGGCCTGCCCGTCAACATCACCATCTCTCGCAAGGCTGCCGCGCTGCCCGATGGCAACACCTCCAGCCAGCGTCCCAATTATGTCGCTGGCCAGGATATCTACGCCGCCAACCCGACAACCACGAACTGGTTTAACCCGGCGGCATTTGCCACGCCGGCTTCTGGCACCTGGGGCAACCTTGGGCGCTACGCCGCCGACGGTCCCGGCGCGTTGGAATTCGACACGTCGCTGCAGCGCAAATTCAGACTGACCGAGAAATCCAAATTCGAAATGCGGGCCACCGCCTATAATCTTGCGAACCACCCGATCTATTCCAACCCGTCGGGCAATTCGTCTTCGTCCAGCTTCGGGCGCATCACCAGCGTCATCAACACTGGCGCGACCGGCTCAGGCGCTCCGCGGCGCATCGAGTTTATGCTGCGGGCGGAGTTCTAACAGTGAAAACAGGGACAGGCCGCCCTGTCCACGCCGGTCTCCTGTTCATTCGTAGGCTCCGGTCGCCAGGGGACAGGGTGGCCTGTCCCTGTTTTCACGTCATGGCTCGTGCCCGTGTGCGCGGGGTTCGATCTGGGGAGGTTAAGAAACGACGTGTGTATGTGCCTTTATAAGGGCTTCAGACAATGGCCCCCGACCCGGTCCGCTTACTGAGTACGCACAAAAAATCCTGATCGAGTATTCCTTGACCATCTCGTTCCACAACTCTTCGAGACGTTCCGCGGCTGCGCTGTTAACCGGCCACAGAAGGTCTACCATTTCCCCAAAAACCCACACCTCCCGCTTAAGGCCGGTGCGTTCGTCGCGTTGAGCGGCTCGATGGCCGGTTTGAAACACGCCTCGAAGAGTGCGGGATCTGGATGATCATTTAGCATGAACCGGCTCAATATCTCGGCGGCATCGAAGAAACAGAGCTGACGGCTTGCCTCGAGAGCTTCGACGTTCCAATCGGTTTTCAGGTATTTTTTGATCGCGCAGCGGTGGGCTTCCGTCGTGACGAGAATGACCGCGCCGTTCCGTCCGAGACCGTTAGAGGCGTAATAGCCGACCTTACTTACCAGGGACCGATCATCGCTATAGGGATACACGATGTGAGCGGGGCCGGAGCTTTTAAGAATCCTCGCGGTTCCTGGGTCCATGGTGGCCGGACCCTGGAACAGGTCCGGGTGTTGGATCGAAATACTGGGACTGACATAAATGCGGCCGTTCAGGACGCTCTCGACAGCCTCCACAAGCTCTTCACGCATTGTGGATTTCAGTACGTATCCAGCCCCTCCCACACTAAGTGCGACTTTCGCGTATACGGAGGTCGAACTCATCGTGACGAATAGTAGCCTCGTGTCGGGCAGGCTTTTCTTGATCTGGACGGCGGCTTGGAGACCGCTTAACAGCGGCATCGAAATGTCCGTGACGATTAGGTCTGGTTTCAAGCGTAGTGCCGCTTCCACCAGGGCCAACCCGTCCGCCACGGTCCCTACGATCTCGTAATGAGGCACGAGAATCGCGCTGATGCTTTCGAGCATCAGAGCGTGGTCGTCAGCCAATAGGATCCGAGGGCGTTTCATAATCTGCTATCAGGCAACGGAGTCGACGGGACAATTCGAGTATCTATACTACTACTACCCTGGACGGAGAACGCGTTTTTTCGAACGATCTCACCGTTAGCTAATACAGGTTGTGTCCTTCCTCCCGCCC
Source organism: Terriglobia bacterium (assembly GCA_963732025.1). Lineage (GTDB taxonomy): Bacteria > Acidobacteriota > Terriglobia > Bryobacterales > Bryobacteraceae > Palsa-187. The sequence continues at coordinate 789,219 of CAVSXU010000008.1, read as the reverse complement.
GTGGTTAGTTGCATGGCAGTGGCCGAATGTTAAGTGCAATGGGATCAGCAGAGATACTTGGCTTGGCGTGTTTTCGTGTGGTGGAAAGGCACCAGGCCTGCGGCTTTTCGGCCAGACGGCGAGATTACGAAGCGTTAAGGATTTGCGTTGACAAGACTATCCATAGTCTGCCAACGTCAAGATCACGCCGGAGGCTCGTCAAACTGCGAGGGCACTTCACAAATTGTCGACAGGCAACGGAACTTCCAGGGAAATTTGAGTGCCATGACCTGGCCGCGACGTGATCGTCAGTTTCCCGTTTACAGAACGCGCGCGTTCCTCCATGCTGATCAATCCGAGCCTACCCTCGCCCTTGACCGCCTTCGGGTCCATACCAACGCCGTCGTCCTGGATCGTCAACACGACCGCTCCCTTCCTAAAACCGAGACGGACCGAAACATTTTTGGCGCGGGAGTGCTTGGCTGCATTCTGTAGACCTTCCTCTGCGACCCGATAGAGACAGGATGCCACTTCATTCTGGCATTGAAGCCAGGCACGCCACTGTCCTCAAAGTCCACGACGATATCCGGATACTGCTCGGAAAACTGGCTGCACAAGTCCTTCAGCGAAGCCACCAAGCCCAAATCATCGAGAATGGATGTGTGCATCTGGTACGCGATCTGGTGGGTCTTCTTGAGCCGTCTTCACCACGCGCGTCCGGATCGCCTCAAGCTGGCCTTGCGCGTTCTCGGAGAGGCAGGGGGCCGTCCAAGAGCCTGTCGACGTCGTGCGCCAGGAAAGCAAGCTGGTGGCAGATATGATCGTGCAGGTCGCGGGATATTCTGCGGCGCTCCTCGTCCTGAGCCTTCATGAGACGGGCAGCCAAGGCGCGTATTTCGTCCCGGCTAACCGCCAAGTCCGATGCAAGCCGCTTTTCAATTTCCTGGGCGCGCCTGATCTCGGTGATGTCGTGAACCGATCCAACCAGATGGGTACACGTGCCTGTATTGTCAAAGACCGGCGCAACGCTGACTTGCCCGGTCAACCGCCCGGTAGGGAAATCAGACGTTTCTTCCCAGCGCACGACGGTCTTTCCTTCGATCGCCTGCCGGTAATTTTCCAGAACCATTGGGAGGGCCGGCTCTGGAATGACCTCGTTCGCGTTCCTGCCTACCACCTGTTCCTGACGTCAGTCCGGTAAGCCTCAGAAAAGCCGGGTTGACCGAAATGAAGCGGTATTGCCCTTCGGGTTCGACAGCCAGATGAAAGATGATGTCTTCAACCGTGTTGTAGATCGAGACCAAATGCCGCTGGCTTTCCCGCAGTCTGCCGATGATCTGGCCCACGGGGATAGCGTTAATCACGACGGCCTGTACGATCATGGCCCAGATTCCCAGCGGCGTTGCGTGACGCGGGAGCGGAATCACGTGAGCCATCTCCAAAACCATAAATACCAGCGCGCTGAAGATGCACCCACCGGCCGTCCAATTGGCGGCTGTAGCTCCGAGAAGCCAGGCCGCCGATGCCGGCAAGGACACGTAGAGCAGCGCTCCCGGGCCGCTGACACCGCCGTAGGACAAGCAAGCGAGCGTCGCCCAGATCCAAGTGCCCGTAAGGTAGGCCAGACTCGCGCGCCGAAAGTGGCCGAGCCGGAGCAGCGCGAGCGCGGTGACGTACATCGCCTCCAGGACGAATGTATTGAATATCCGTGGGAAGCTGACCGGAGCTAACGGTATCGTGGCTAGAAATGCGGCCAGGATCCACACGAGGAGACCTGCGAGGAGAACATGCAGCATTCTTGCCGTCTGATCGTCGGCAAGCGAGCCTCGTAGCCCGGAGAACAGCGGGAGGCGATGAAGGATCCCCGAAATGTAAGCCTTAACCCTCAAGAGTCCTCCGTCGGGTTTTGCGTGAATATTGCTGATATAGAATAGCGCACACTTCAAGACTGTGGTGATCGCGCTCAAGCGTGGCGCCCCATGGCGAACAAACCTTCTGGCTGTTAGAAAGATCGATCGCGGTGGTGTTTCTGACCCGGCCCAGGCGCGGCGTAAACGCCCTGCTAACTTTTGCAGGCGTTCCCTCGTCTCAACCATCATGCGATTGCCCACAGGTCTGTTTTGTGCTGCGATGCTCGCGACGTTCGCGATAATGGCGCTCGGCCAGTCTCCCGAAGCGCCGCCGGCTTTCGAGGCCGCGGACGTGCGCGTAAGCACGATTACACGCAATCCGTTCATGCGCGGTCCGTTCTTACGCAGCGGCCGTTACGAGTTGAAAAACGCGACCATGGTCGACCTGATTTCGACCGCATACAACACGAATACGAATGAGGTTCGAGGCGGCCCGAACTGGCTCGAATGGGACCGCTTCGATGTGACCGGCAAAGTGCCCGCCGGAACCACTCAGGATGCGGCGAAGCTGATGCTGCAATCGTTGCTCGCGGAGCGCTTCGGAGTGGTGGTCCACAAGGACAACAAACCGATGCCCGCCTATGCGCTGACGGCGGCGAAAAAGACGCAGCTCAAGGAATCCGACGGTTCGGGCGAAACCGGATGCAGATTCGTCCCACCTCCAGGCCCCCCGCCGCCGCGTCCGACGGACGGATCGTTGCCGCCGATCCCACAGTTCCAGTTCAATTGCCGCAACATTTCGATGGAACGCTTCGCCGTCGAATTCCGGGATATGAACGACCTGGACGACAAGCCAGTTGTGGATCGTACAGCTCTCAAAGGCGCGTGGGATTTCGATATCAAATTCACGCCGAATGTTCGAGGCAATTTCGCCGGCGAAGTGGTCACTGTGCACGAGGCGATCGATCGGCAGCTCGGTTTGAAGCTGGAGCCTGTAAACGCGCCATTTCCGGTGTTGATGGTGGATAAGGCGAATCAGAAACCGACGCCAAATCTGGCGAATCTTAACGAGATCCTCAAAGTCCCACCCTCGCCCACGGAGTTTGAAGTCGCGGAGCTGAAGCCGACTAATCCGGATTTCCAGGGACGGCGGTTGCAGATTCAACCAGGCGGCCGCGTCAATGCGGCAGGCATCACCCTGAAGTTCGTGATCCAGCAAGCGTGGAATCTGAACGACGACATGCTCGTGGGAGCGCCCAAGTGGATGGATGAGGATCGTTACGACATCGTCGCGAAAGCGCCGAACGTCGGCCCGGGGTTCCAGTTGGATATCGAGGATCTCTGGGTGATGCTGCAAAGCTTGCTCAAAGAGCGTTTCAAACTCGAAACCCACCTGGAGGCGCGTGATGTGAATGCGTACACGCTGTTCGCGGGCAAGCCGAAAATGCAGAAAGCCGATCCCGAGAGCCGCACGACCTTTAAAGAAGGCCCGGGCACGGATGGGAAGGACCCGCGGAACAAGAACCAGATACTTTCGCGACTGGTGACCGTGCAGAACATGACGATGGCTCAATTCGCGGTGCAGTTGCAGAACATCGCTCCGGGATACATCAAGTCGCCAGTACTGGATTCGACGGGCTCGAAGGCTCGTACACTTTTACGCTGAGCTTTAGTCCCGCGGGCGCGGCCAACCCCGGCGGCGGAAGAGGCGGCCCGGCTCAGCCAGCGGCAGCGCCAGGCGAAGCCTCGGACCCAAGCGGCGCCATCACGCTGTTCGAAGCGATCGACAAGCAAATCGGCTTGAAGCTGCAACAGCAGAAACGGCCGGTGCAGGTGCTGGTGATCGACCACGTAGAGCGAAAGCCGGTCGAGAACTAGTCGACACCAGATGGGGGGCGCACTGTAAACTTAGGGCGTGGCGACTCTGTACACCAGAAAAGCCGAGGATTCCGGCTGGCTGAGAGTACGTTTCAGCAGTTCGCAACAAACCGCAAGCGGATTATCTCTTGATGGTTTTCTGTGCGAGTACACGAAAGTAGAAACAGTCAAGGAATCCGGCGGGCGTGTATTTTTCAAAGTCGCCGACGGCGCCCAGTTTGTAGGCGCGGAAGCCAGCTTAAGCGCGGCCAACGCCAAGAAGTATCTTTCCAACGTGGGCCCTGAGCAAGCCGCGGCTCTTCTGAGCGTGAAATATGTGGGGCAGCCGGCAGAAGAGGTTTCTCCTATTAAAGGGGCGCTCAAGCAACAATGGGCCGAGCTTTCGTTTAGCGGGCAGACCGCGACGATAACGCTGAATAGCATCTGGGACGGAAACTTTACGCCGATTCCTGTGGGCACCCACTTGATTCTCGCCCCGGACACATCTCATCATGACATTCCGACCACGCGATACGTGGAGGCAACTCCCGGGATGATCGGCAACGATGTCTGGTTCCCCATCGGATTATCTGGCTCGCCCACGAATAGCAGCAGATATATCCATGTGGGTCATCTTTCCGAGGGCTGCGTGACGGTTCACGACCTGCCAAAATGGTCCGCGTTGTACACCTATCTGATTTCTCATCGCATCCCCGGTTCCATGGGGAAACAAGTAGGATGGCTGAGGGTAACGAAATGATGCTCCGACTTTTGGCTGCGTCTCTCGTGGCATCGAGCATGATTTGTGGCCAGGCTTCCTGCGATGACCTGCTTGCCGGATTGCACAAGAAGCCCAAGCAACTGGAATTCGTGGAGTGCAAGTCGCGTCCGGACCTGCAAGGCAAGCCGTTGCGGGCGACCTATCGCGTGAAGGGCGCCAACGCGGCGGAAGTGGAGCGATACCTCTCGACTGCCTTCGGAATGCAGCCTCTGAAGAACAACTGCTGTTTGTGGGAATCCGGCCAAAGGACATTTCAGGGGAAAGACGGGCGAGTTTACTACCTCTCGATGGGTTCGGGCGAGACGCCCATTACGCAGCGCGCCGAGTGGCGAAAAATCCCGTATTTTTATGTGGAATTTTCGCGGGAGACGGAAGAACCATAGTCGCGGGCCGTTAGCTCGCGGAGTTGTCTTAATATCCATCCAGTTCACGCGCTAAAAGTGCGCCTGCATCGCGCAGGTTAGGGTGAACGACTTCAGGCTGGACTCTCCAGTCAAGTTTCAGGATGGAATCCATGTCTACTTCCGAACGTGCGAAAGCATTTGTCAGCAATAAGTTGAAGCGAACCGCCCTCATTATCCTTCCGCTGGCCGCGGCTGCCGTTCACTGTCAGGCTGGTGTCACCTTCAGCTTGGACAACGGCTCGTCGTTGAACGCCAGCGGCCAAGGCCATGCGACCACCCAAGTCAATTCAGCGTTGACTGGCGTTCCGATATCGAATGGCGTGAATGGCATTTCGCTATTCGGAGGCGCGACCTACACAGCAACCGCATCGGGGTTGGGGAGCGACGGTACGGACCCTTGCCATAATATATGCGCCGGATTCACCGCCTTCGGCAACTTAACCGGGACCTTCGACTCAGATTCGCTCCTGGTGAATTTTCTGTTCAATGTTGCGGACTCGAACAACGACTCACTGCACTGGGCTCTGATCGTTGAAACCGACGAACCTAGGGACTTCATATCCAACACCGCAACCGGTACGACTGCTGCCGGCGGAGATCAGGTCAGCGGTAGTTTTCTCCTCACAGGCCTTCAAGGGCATACGCCCAACTCCTGGTTTGCCGAACTGGAAGTCGATTTTCAGCACAACTTCGCCAACGGCGCCACCATCACCATCGACATCCCGCAAGCCTCAACCGTCGATATCGGGGCGACTTCCGGCGTCCCCGAACCGGGCACCGGATGGCTGCTGGCGAGTGCTGGAGTCGGCGCGTTCGGCTTGCGAAAACGGCTCTTTCGCCGTTAGAAGTCCGTGTGAGAACCGGGACAGGCCGCCCTGTCCACGCCGATATGTTGTTCATTCGTCGCCTCGGGTCACTAGGGGACAGGGTAGCCTGTCCCTGTTGTCACACGGACTCGTTAGCTCGCGGCGAGTTAGCTCGCGGCGACAGTGCGGAAAAACTCAACGTATCGCGGCACCAGTTCCTCACGAACATACGCACGGCTCGCCGCCTTAGCGCGCTGCGCTTCCCGCGCATAGAACTCAGGATCATCCTCCAGCTTGATGATCGTCTCAATCCACGGCTCGACCGCGCCGGCGCTCACGGGTTTGACGGTGCTGATATCGAGATCGGCTGGCAACGGCAGAACGAATCCCGCACCGTTGGCCGCTTCGGCCAGACCACCACGATCGCTGACGATGGGTGGCACACCGTTAAGCAATGCTTCCGCGACAACCCGGCCGAACGCCTCCATTAACGATGGCGCCAGCAAGGTTTTCGCCGGGAGAAAGATGTCTTTGGGCGTGGGCACCGCCGCGGCGAACATCAGGTTCTCATGCCGTCGCAAGTCGAATCCACCCGCCAGTCCCGCGGACGTCAATTTTCCGGCCGTGCCTCGCGATTCCACCACCAGGACTGGAATGTCGGGACGGCGCACGCCCAGTTCCTCTGCCAGCCGAGCGAAGAACATCAGTCCCTTGGCGGGTGTCGGATTCACCATGGTCACGAAAATGGGATCGTGTTCTTCTGCGACGACGTCTTCGATATCCACGGGACTGGGCAGCGGCGTGCTCTCGAGGCCAATCATTTGCCGGTAACGTTCGCTGAGATAACGGCTTGGCGTCAGCACCGCGTCGACGTGGTCGAAGAAGCCGGGCGTAAGGTATCCCTCGTTCCGCAGTCCGAATACGATTTTGATTCCCTGGCGGCGAGCTCGATGCTGCCGGCGAACGTCGCCGGGCGATCCACCGTAGGTGAAGAGAACGTCGGGCTGGAATCGATCCAGTTCGTCGTCGAACGCGAGATCGAATTGGCGTCCGCAGGTTTGCTCCCACTGCGCCAGCGGCTTCCGGCCAATGTCGAGCAGGCGATATCCGATGCCTCGCCGAGTGAACTCCAGCTCCGGCCGGATGCGATTCCCGGTGCGGCCCGCGGCAATGTGAACCTCGCTGCCAAGACCACGCAGGTAGGCCAGGGGCTCCGTGTGAATGCCGTTTTCGGTTCCCGTGGTGCCGAGCGCTCGAACCAAGAACCCCGATTCGGCAAGCATTTCACAAACAGTGGTGGTGGATCTCGCCGCTCCGCTCGAAGGGTCTTGCGGCATTTGCGGTACCACGAACAAAAGGCGGAGCGCGTTCCCTGCGGGCATATTCCATTGAAACAAATCGTTACTACCAAAGTAGTCGCCCGGCTCGGATTCGGCGAGCGGCGAGCGAAAATCTTGAATCGCTGACACAGGCCTCGCATTTCCACTATGCGAACTGTAAACAGGCCAAGCAGCAGTTTTCGCCCTTGAAATAGTGGCGGAACGATAACAGCCTGGAACGCTGGGCTCACCAAAGCTTCGAGAGCCTGAGAAAAGAGAGGCACCTATGCACCGGAACACGTTTGTATTGAGTCTGATGGCACTGTTTTTGCTCGCTTCGGCATCCGCGATTCGCGCGGCCGACGACAAAATCGAAGTCAAGGGAATGATCATTTCCAGGACGGGAGAGACGTTGCTCGTGAAGTCCGCGCAGGGGACGGTTACCGTCGTCCTCACCGACGTTACGACAACGAAGGATGACAGGGGACTGTTAGGCATAAGGACGCAACAAATGTCGAACGTCGTACTTATACCTGGCCTGAAAGTGGACGTTGACGGAACAAACGACCCACAAGGCCGGGTTGTGGCGAAAGTCATCACCGTCGATGGCGACGACCTGGAAACGGCCGAGATGATCCAGTCTGGTTTGCATCCCACCGCGCAGCAGGTCGCGGCCAACGTGCAAGCTATCGACAGCAACCAGCAGAATATCGGGGCAAATAGGGCGCAAATCGCGGCCAACCAGCAGGCTCTCGCGGCCCACCAGGCGCAGCTCGCGGCAACTCAGGGCGGTGTTGCGGCCAACAGCAGCGGTATCGCAGCCAACCAGCAGAGTATCGCGGCCCACCAGGAGAAGATCGAGAAAAGCATCGGCGACATCGAAGAGAACACCAATCGCTTTGCCGCGTTGAGCGAATTTGATGTAAAGGGCGAAGCCACCGCTAAGTTCAGCATCAATAGCTCCAAGCTTTCGGCAGAGGACCAAGCGGAACTCAGCACGTTGGCCCAGACCGCCAGCGGTCTCACTGGCTACATCATCGAGGTGATGGGCTATGCGGACTCGACCGGCAGCGCTGCGATGAACACCAGATTGAGCGAGGACCGCGCTAAAGCGGTAATCACTTACTTAATCCAGCAGGGCAACATCCCGGTGCGGCATATCGTGGCGCCGGGCGCGATGGGCGAATACGGACCAGCGGCCTCGAACGAGACTGCCGCCGGGCGAGCCGAGAACCGTCGCGTAGTCGTTAAAGTCCTGGTCAACAAGGGAATTGCCGGCAAGTAAGGACACTTGTAAAGCCGCAGCCGGTTCGATACCAACGATTCGGATGCGGGCAATTGTCGCGGGAGCGATCACGAGCGTGGCTGCAAGCACTCCTCCCTTGCAGTCCACGGTCGTCTTCCGATCTGCGAAACGGGCACCCCCGGCTGGTGGCTTCGGGCGCCCGCATCTCTATCTCTGCGTAGCAGTTCGATCACCACGTCGCGCGTCTCATGAAGCGGCGCGCGGTCTCGATGCCAACCAGCGCAATCCACCGGAACAGGTTCCCCGTTGGTGAACCCATCGCGACCTGCCATTTTGCCCCGTAGCTCTCTCGAAGCTCGATAAGGTTGGTTAGAAATAGGCTTATGCCCAGCGTCCTGGCCGATTTCTAACAGCGCCCCGAAGCTCCTAAGTTTAGGTCATCCTGCGGCGTCGCACAGCGGCTAATCCGAGTAAAGCGATGCCCACGCCCACAAATACTATCGAAGCCGGTTCGGGGGCAGGCGCGACGGTAAGTGTCCAGTCGTAGCTCCAGTCCGTCTCGCCGTTCAATGCCGCAAACTGCCCTTCGAATAACAGGTAGGTGTTTGCACCCAGCGGAAGCGGCGAACTGAAGGTATTTCCAGGCGGCACTAAGCACGTAGGCCCGATGGACGTCTGATTGATGATGTAGAACTCCTGGCAAGCGGCGGACGCGAGCGGACTCACGGTATCGAGAAACGCTTCCATCCTCAAAGTCTGTTCACCGGTGGTGTCGAGCGTTACCGACGGAGTATAGGTAATGTCGGTTAGAAGCATGCCTGCTGGAACGATGAATTCGAAGCTATCGAAATCAGCGGTATTCGGTCCCCCAACTGGAAAATTGACGAAACTTGTTCCGAGGACGTCATTCGCGCCGAGTGCCAGGGTCAGCACTGGAAAGCCCGAGTTCTCAGGAAGATCCCCGTTGACGGCTTCGTTGTAGATTACAGTGGCTCCGGCGGGAGTCGCCAGGAGTGTCAGCATCCCGGCCAAGACCACGGAGCAAAAACGGCTCTCCGTCGTTTTCTGTTTGACTCCTGAGGTGCTGCTATTCGTCATGGATTGTTCCCCCTTGGCAGTCGATGATTCAGTTAGACAACAACCGTCCCTGTACCTGTGTGGGAACTTGGACGAACGTATCACTTTTGCGGCAGGATTAGCCACCCCAAGGGATTTTGACCATAGAGAGCCAAGTTTCCCAGGAGAAATCCCGGACAGTTGCAATTTGGAGAACACAAGCCGATTCGCGACAACAGCTCCGGAATGTGATTGTTTTGTAAAAACGCACATTCACGGCTTCAAATTGTTCCGGCACGGACGCAGGCGAGTCCTAGTAGCTTCGGAATACTTTCGGAGCTATCACTACTCATGAATCGCGTTATCCTCTCTACTCTTTCTCTTTGCGCAATGCTGCTGCCGGCCTCGTTAACGGGGCAAGTCGTGGCGACGATCCCCATCGGGCCGCAGCCGGGGATCACATTACCCACCGATTTTGTCATCAACCCGGCCACGAATAAGGCGTACATCCTAGGTTCTGGGATGGAGGTCGTGGACCTGAGCACGAACACCATCGTCACTTCGATTCAGTTAGCGCAGAATCCGACCGCCGGCGCGGGTGTGGGGCAATTGTTCGTGAACCCGATCACGAACCGCATTTATATGTTTCAGGGCGCGATGTTTACGGCCATCGACGGTTCGACGGACAAAGTGATCAGCACATTTTTCCTGCAGGTACCCAATAGCACGGTGCAGATGAAGATTTACGGACCCGTCGCTTACAATCCGAACACAAACAAATTCTACGTTGGCGACACCTTCGACACGGCTCCGTTCGGCGGCTACACGCGTGTGCTGGACGGCACCACGTTCGCGACGATCGCGTCGTTATCGGGCAATATCGTGGGCGACACCGTGGACGTTCCGGAACGGCCGCAGCAACTCTTGGTGAATCCGGCCAACAATCGCGTGTACGCCTTTTACTTGGCGCCTAATTTCTGGATGCAAATCATCGACAGCACAAGTGACACGTTCATCAAGCAGTCGACGTGCACTCCTGCCGGGTGCACGTTGCTTTATCCATCAGGCTTGAGCAACGCGATTATCAACACGGCGGACAACAGCATCTGGATCGGATCGGGGCATCAGGCGCAGGGCATCGCGGGCGGCGAGGACGGAGCCGGTGGAATCACCGGAGCACCGAATACGGACTTCTTCCGGCTGGACGCCGAGACGAATACCTTGACGCATATGTTCAACGTGTTCGGGATGGAGACGGCGATGCTGGCGATCGATCCGAAGAACGGCTTCATATACATGAGCGCGGACGACCTGCCCACGGTACCGGCACCGCAGGCCAACAACATCGTCGTTCGAGCCAACGGAATTTTGCCGATGTTCGTCGTACTCGATCCGAACAACACGACTCCGACGGTAGCGAATCCAAGCCCGATGAAACGGCTGCAGGTGGATTTGGCGGGCAATAACGTAGATTGTTCGCATTACTTCGAACCCATCGGCATGGATCTGACGGGCGGCAATCTGTTCTGGCACTGCGAGAGTGCGCCCGGCATGACTTCGATGATTGTGTCACGCACCCAGTTTTCACTGATCGGCGATTCGTTCTTCACTCAGTTCGCAGCGAACCTGCCCCACAACCTGGGCCGCATCACGACGAACAACATTCCCCAGTTCGTGAGTGGCGGCTACCTTTTCGAACCGAACGTGACTCCGGCAGGCAATTCGATTTTCATGGGAACGGGCGCCAATCAAATGATTTCGGTGAATCCGGCGGCGCTCACCCTGACGGGAGTGCTGCTGGGTAACAACCCGGCCGGCATCGGCATCGATCCAGCGGCCAGGCGCGCGTTTGTCATGGAGAAGACGGCGCCGTCGTTGTCGATCATCGATATCAATTCGTACCAGGCAGTGGGTACAGCGGCTCTGAATTTGGCTTCACCGTTCATCGCGGCGGCTGCCGGTGCGGATCAGTTCGTACTGGCGGGCCCAACGGATGCGTTCGTGGACTCGGGACAGGTACAGGGCGCATTCGCGTTCAATGGCGCGACGTCGACTGTCGGAATTCCGCTGGCCGCTGCGGCAACGGCGGACGTCGCTGTGAATAAGCAAACGAATCTCGCGTACTTCGCGGATGGTAACCAGTGGTACGCCGTGGATGTCGTAAGCGGATCGCGGCTCTATAGCGTGAGCGATCTGACGGCCGCGGGCACGGACACGTGCGCCATGACTGGAATCGGCGTGAATCTCGCGGTGAATCAAATTCTAGTAGCGGGGACGTGCACGGCGGGCGGTAAGACGCTGGCGTTGTTCGATGGCGCGACCCGACAGCGAGTGATGTCCGTCAACCTCGATTCAAGCGTGACGAAGGTAGGTCGGCTGATCGTGAATCCTGCCACCAGCAAGCTCTATCTCGATGCGGGCACCACGGCCTCGTTTCCATATCCATCCGTGGAAGTGTTCGATGCGGGCACGCTGGCGCACTTGAATTCCATCTCCGCCGCGATGGGACCGTTCGCGCTGAACTCGGTGACGAACGTGGTTTACGGCGCGTCGGCGCTGGGCGGATCGTTCGCACTGGAAGGAACGCTAGAGGGACAAGTTGGCTCGTTCGGAGGGCCGCTGATGGTTTCGGGTATCGCGGTGGACGAGACGACGAATCAGATTTATATCACGGGAAATAGCAACGGCCCGGCGGTAAATCTGACGACGGGTGAGATTCGGGGCAGCGCGACACGGCCGGTGATGATCGTGGCGCAACAGAATGCACCGAATTACCTGGTCCAAGGCCTGGTGCTTTCGGCGGGACTGCCGCAGGCGGGAATCACGGTAACAATCACGGGGCCGGGCGTGAATGTTACGCAGGTGACCGGCACGAACGGCATCTTCGCGACCAGGCTGCCGGTGGGCGCCTTCACGGCAACGTTGAGCAACGCCGCGTTCGCGTTTTCGCCGGCGTCGCAAACGTTCACCGTGTCGAACATCGACCTGACGCTGCCGACGTTTACGGCGATTCCCGTGTTCCACATTCTTGGAGCGGTGTCGACGCAGTCGGGCGCCGTGGCGCCGGGCATTACGATCACAGCGACGGGGCCGAACGGAACCGCTACGGCGGTGACTGGGGATGTGGGGCAGTATTCGCTGGGGCCGCTTCCGGCAGGCACGTACACGGTGTCGCCGGCTACGCCGGGCAACTTCTATGCGCCGCCATCGGGCTCGGTGCAGATCAATAAGGCGGACGCGCAAGGTCCGTTTTTCACGGTGAATCCATCGCTGCAGGTCACCGTTTTCCAGCTTTCGCCGCCCTCGTCGGGGATCGGTGTGCCGATCTCGCTCTTGATTACGGTCAACGTGATTGCGCCGAAGGGCGGCATCACCTTCAATTTGTCGTCGAGCAACACCAAGGCCGCGAAGCCGCCGAACACCTTGACCATTCCGGCCGGCGCATTCACCGGATTTGTCAACTTTCCGGCGAACGGGCCCGGGGTGGCGACGATCACCGCGGCTTACTCGGGTCCTCTGGCGACGGCGCCGATTTCAGCATCCGGAGAAGTGACGGTGGTGGGACCAGATCAGGTGAAAATTACGGCGGCCACTTGGTCCACCTCGAGCCAGATTCTGACGGTGACGGCGACAAGCACGAATCCGCAGACGGTTCTAACGGTGTTCGATCCATCAGACAACGCCAACATCGGCACGATGACGAATCTGGGGAACGGGCAGTTCTCCTTGCAGGTGAAGGAGACGGTGAAACCGTCGAGCGTGAATATCACCAGTTTATTCGCCGGATCTGCCGGGCAGGGCGTAAAGACGGTGCCCTAAAGCAAACGTCGATCTCGCTGACGAGAGTCGCTAACCGAATGGGAACGCGAACCGTTGTCCAACATCGTCGGCGCAAGCGCGCAGCCGACTCAACAACGGTAAAAAAATACATCCCCCGCCCACGTGTTCTTGTCCTCTAACTTGACAAGGGGATTGCCGAGGGCGGACGGCGGATGGATGCCGTACTACGCGATGTCATTCATAAAGAAACCTGCTCTCGCAATAATACTTGCCGCTGGCCTCAGCCAAGCGGTCGCACTGTCCCAATCACTGCTGCCCCAAACGGAGTCGAGTCTTTCCAAAAACCCCGCCCTCGTACTTGACTGGGCAAATCGCCTGCTGGCCAACGACCCGAAGGTCCGCGCAACCGCCCAAGCCGCCCTGGTCCAAGCGGGGCCGCGTTCGTTCCCTTTGCTGAGACGATTCCTCGACCCTGAGCATGAAGACCTGCATTCTGAGACCTTTCAAATCATCCAGCGGATCGGTCCTCCTGCCATTCCGCTGCTGGTGGACCTGCTGCGGCATGAGTCGGACTCCATCCGGCGCCGCGCCATCGATGAATTGATTGACCTGGCGCCGCATACGGAATGGATTCAACCGGCGTTGAGGCGGGCGCTGAGAGACGAGGATTCGATTGTCGCGGGCGATGCCGCACGCGCCCTGGGCGCGTTGGGCAAGAGGGCCAGCCCTTCGGTCGGCGCGCTCGTCAACACTCTTTCGCACGAGGATTCATACGTCCGCATCTACGCGGCGGAGGCCTTGGCGTCCATCGGTCCGAGCGCGGCCCCGGCGACAAACGCCTTGGCGGAAGCCCTGGGCGATCCCATTCCCGGCGTTCGATGGGCGGCGTGTGAGGGCCTCGGCAGCATCGGTCCGGCTGCGCAGTCCGCAGTGCCGCAGTTAATCGAAGCTCTGGAGGATGAATTCCTCTATGTGCGAATCTTCGCGGCCGGAGCGCTGGGAAGCATCGGGCCGAAGGCGCAGTCGGCCCGAGAGGCGCTGAGGGCGGCAGCAAACGATCCCGCATTGCGTAACGAAGCAGAGTGGGCGTTGAGTCGAATCGCTGGAGTCAAATCCGGAGAGCCTCTCGCGTCACACGTTGTGCCCGCGCCTTCCGTCGCGCCCGCACTCCGGACGACAGTCGTCCAAACGGGCAATCCTCCGGTTGACTGGGATACGACCACCGGCCGGAACATCGTCTGGAGTGTCGAGTTGGGAAACGAAACGTATGGTCGTCCGGTGGTTGCTGGCGATGCGGTCTATGTGGGCACCGACAACGCAAGGCACATGAACCCCGCCTTCCAGGAAGAAGCCGGCGTGCTCATGGCATTTCGCGCGAAGGATGGCAAATTCCTTTGGCAGGACGTGGCCCCGCGAGTAGAGCGAGGTCTGCGAGAGTTCCTGTTGCCTTCGACGACAAGTACGCCGTATGTGGAAGGGAACCGGTTGTACTATGTCACCGCCGAGTGCCAACTCCGTTGCCTCGACACACAGGGTTTCCGTGATGGCGGGAACAATGGTCCGTATCGGGACGAAGCCCTCCAGGACAACGCTGCGGCCGACCTCGTCTGGGAGTTGGACATGTGTCGCCTGGGTGTCTTTCCGCATGAAGCCTGCAATAGCGACGTGTTGCCCGTAGGTGATCTGCTGATTGTCTCTACCTCCAACGGGCAGAATGAAGGCCACACGCGCGTCCCATCGCCGCGCGCCCCAAGTCTGATCGCGGTGGACAAGCGTTCGGGCGAAGTGGTGTGGCGCGCCATCGGCCCGGGCGAGCAGGTACTGCACGGTCAGTGGTCCAGCCCTGTGGCGGCCAATGTCAATGGGCGCATGCAGGTGCTCTTCGGCGGAGGAGATGGTTGGCTGCGCTCCTACGACGCGGCGTCGGGTCAGGAAATCTGGCGATTTGACGGCAATCCGAAAGACGCCCGTTTTCTTCCGCGACCCGGAGTCCTTTCGCGCAGCTCTATCATTGCTTCACCGGTCTTCGCCGACGACCGCGTCTTCGTCGCGATGGGACTGAGTCCTGGGCACCTCAACGGACCCTCATTGATTCACGCGATCAGTCCCAACGGCCAGGGAGACGTCACCGAGAGCAAGCTCCTCTGGACTTCTCGCGAGGTCGGTCGCGTGGTGGGAACGCCCATTGTGAAGGACGGTCTACTGTACGTTGGGGACCTGGGCGGAACGATTCATTGTCTGGACGCGGCGACCGGCGCCCACGTCTGGAAGCACGAGACGAACGGGGCCATTTGGGGAAGCCTCCTGTTGGCCGGCGACCGGCTTTACGTTGGGAACGTAGAAGGCACCATGACCGTTCTTCGTGCCGGACGGCGAAAGCAATTGCTGGGGCAGATCGAGATGGATGCGCCGCTCTATTCGCCCCCGGCACTGATCGGCGATGCGCTTTATCTGGCCACCGCGAACCGGTTATACCTCATCGCGGCAAAGCCTTGATCTAACGTGTTCAGTGCCTCCATCGGCCGCACGCTGCCGACTCTTTCCAATGCGACGCGGCGCTGTCACTAACAATTTCCCGGTTAAACACGACTACTGGACCGAATCTGGCGATTGATAATTGAGATATGACCCCCGCGCCCATCAAGTGCTAGTTGGTCCGCCTTGCGCCCTCCTCACCAATTGATATAATCGCGAAACCGTGCCCACCTCGCGCCTCATCAAGGCCTTTTTTTCCGCACTTGGATTTACCGGCGCGATGGTCGGCACGGGATACATCATTGAGTCTTCCTACCAGAGGTTTCTCGGGACCGACACCGGATTCCTGGGAACCACCGCGTATATCGCGTCGGCATCCGAATATCTGCTCGATATGAGCCTGTTATTCACCCACTCCCCGGCTTGGCACACCACGCAAGTTCTCGCCTTTATCGTCTTAATGCTGTTTGCGAGCCTCATGATTCGCCGTCACCAGGCGCGCGTTCAGGGCGTCGTCGGTGGCGTCCGGCGATTGGCTATCGTGCTCGTCTCCGCTCTCGCATTTCTGAATTTCTGGTACTACATCCTCCCCACGGTCACGGTCGAAGGCGTCCTGTCGGGCAACATTCAGCCGCCCGTTGCGAGCGGGGAAAAAGGTTTTCGAGCCAAGTTCATATCGCTCGATGCCCGCGAGCGCCCCTGGAGCAACCTCGTCTGCCCGCACCTTTCCGACACGCCCAACAGCGCCTATGTCGACGCAGTAGCGCTGTGCAAAAAATATCTCCCCCACAACACGTTGCCTTCGGAGTTCAAGAGCTCGCAAGACTACTACGCCGACAAGGTGCGCGCCAACCTCGTCCAGTATGCGTTGAACGTCGGCTGGCTCATCTCGTTCGCAATCCTTGTTTGGGCCGCAGCGGGTTACGTTACCGTGCAGTTCATGGATTGGGAAACGATCCTGATGGCCGCGCTCCTGTTCGTCAATCTACTGGGCCTTCCCTTTCAATACGGAAAAACGGCACGCGTGCGGGACGTGCCTTACGCCGCCGTCTATTTCAATCCACAACTGAAGTTGGGCGAATTCAACTACGGCTTGATTCTTTACGACGCCGATGCTGGCTACACATTCATGGAACCCGTGGCTCACAAGATTTGGTTCGTTCCGAGATCGAGCGTGATCGCGGTTCAGACTGATAGAGCCGAAGATATCATAGGATTCATCACGAAATAAGAGGAGCGATTGAATGCGAACCATTTTCATGGTGATTTCGGCGATCGGGTTCGCGCATGTGAGTCTGGCGCAGGTTTACACGATACGATCGCCGTTCGGTGAGACGGTCCCCATCGCCTTCAACTCGGTGGTCAGCGTGCCGATCGACGCCCCTAGCTCGACGGCGCTTGCCCGCGTGAAACCTCTCTACGTCCGCGCCTATGAAGGCCGCAAGGCGGATCTGCGCGATGTGACCAAGCACGAGCGCGATCCGCGCACGCACTGCGTCAAGTATTATTACCATTTCCGCGCACCAGCCGTGGTCGATGCGACGCTTACGCTTCCCGGACAGAACGCGACGCGGAAATGGCTCAACCCGTCGAACAACGATTGGGTTCTGGTCCCGGAGGATGGTACTCATCCGCAAGGCTACATCTGGATTCACGAAGATCTGATCGACGACTACTTCGGTGGCGGGGTGCAGATCCACATCGACGGCCCCCGTTACTCCGAGCCTCCGCGCGACAACACTCCCTACACGGGTTCGACGAGCGGAAACACTCCAGGGCATTTCGATCTACGTTCAGGCCTGGTGCGCGTGCCCTATTCACAACAGCTCGATCTGACGGAGTTCGCCTTCAAGTCGGGTACGCTCCCGTCGGGCCTCGAAATCGCGCGGGGCGAGTTGCGCGGAACGCCGACGCGTGAGGGTTCCTATTACTTCGTCATGGAGGGCAGGGCGAATCGGACGGAGATAACCTATCACGTGCAAGTAGAAGACCCAGTGCGACTCTGCCTCCGTCCCAATCCGCGTGTCGCAGGTAACGAAGCGAACGGCGTGATCCCCATCGAAATCGCCCGTTGCGGCGTCAGTCCGCCCGTGTTTTGGCATCCCGCAGCCGACCTCGAGCTTTTCTTTAGAGCTCTTACTGAATAGACTCCGCTTCGTACCGGCACGCGATCCCGCATCCTACACTGTTCGCCACGGCAGGTCATTAGAGTCTGTGAGAAAACAGGTACAGGCTGCCCTGTCCCCTGGTGACCCGAGGCCACGAATGAACAAGATATCGGCGTAGACAGGGCGGCCTGTCCCTGTTTTCACACAGACTCATTAGGGCCCGAACGCAGCTTGGTACACTGATGCGAACGCCCCATGGCCGATCGCATGTTTGGATGCTATGAAGTTCTCGACAGGCTCGGTGTCGGGGGAATGGGCGAGGTCTACAAGGCACGCGACACGCGCCTGAACCGGCTGGTAGCCATCAAAGTCTTACGCCGCGACTTGGCTGCCAGCGAAACCGGCAGACAGCGTTTCCGGCAGGAGGCCAAGGCGGCTTCCGCGCTGAACCACCCCAACATCGTCACGATCTACGACGTTTTCGAACACGACGGGATGGATTGCCTGGTGATGGAATACATCGCGGGCAAAACGCTTCAGGAGTTGATTCCCAAACAAGGAATGCAGCTCGACGCTGCGATTCCCATCGCTGCGCAAGTTGCCGAGGCGCTCGGCAAGGCGCATGTCGCGGGCCTCGTGCATCGCGATATCAAGCCGTCAAACATCATCGTGCCGGAAAGCGGCGCGGTGAAGATTCTCGACTTCGGGCTGGCAAAACTTCCTGCGGCGGCGAATGTTTCCGCGGAGGAAGCAACCCGCACCATCGGCCCGTTGACGGAAGAAGGCGCCATCGTCGGGACCGTTTCCTATATGTCGCCCGAGCAGGCCCGGGGGAAGCCGCTTGACTATCGCTCCGACATTTTCAGCTTCGGAAGCGTGCTGTATGAAATGCTGGCGGGCCGCGCCGCGTTCCACGAAGATTCAAAGATCGGCACGTTGGCCGCGATTCTGCAACGCGATCCGCCCTCGATGCCGCCGGCAGTACCGCAAGCGCTCTCGCGCATCGTGTTCCAATGCCTGCGAAAGGAACCCGAAGATCGCTGGCAAAGCCTCATCGATGTGAAGCAGTTGCTCGAAGACGTGGGCAGTTCGCCTGGCGTTCGCGGCAGTGACGGGCCGAACCGCCCGGCCTCTGGCTGGCTCGCGCCCTCGCACGCTCTGGGTTGCTCTTGCGATCCTTTCCGTGGTGTTGGCTGTTGTGGCCTATGGCGTTTTGCACTTGCCGCGCGACAGCCAATCCACCGCGGAGACGCTACACAGGATCACGTCGGATAACGGACTCACCGGGTACCCGGCGATTTCGCGCGACGGCAAGCTGATCGCGTTCGCGTCGGATCGCAGCACGCACGATAACCTGGATATCTGGGTGCAGCAGATCGGCGGCGGCGATCCCATCCGGCTGACGAGCGATCCGGCGGATGAGCGCGATCCCTCATTTTCTCCCGACGGTACGGTGATCGCGTTTCAATCGGGGAAAGACGGCGGCGGAATTTATGTGATGCCTTCGCTCGGCGGTACTCCGGTCCTGCTGGCGGCGCGCGGGCACAATCCCCGGTTTTCGCCGGATGGGCGATGGGTCGCCTACTCGGTCGGGGGCACCGAGGTCTCCAGCCCGGGGACCACGGGTGTCTTCATCGTCAGCGCCGGGGGCGGCGTTCCGCGAGCGGTCCATCCTGAGATGGCGACGGCAACCAGCCCCGTATGGTCGCCGTCATCGGACCGCTTGCTCGTGATCGGCCGAAAGGACCCGCGAGCCGCGGCACGAACCGAGGTCGATTGGTGGATTCTGCCGATCGACGGCGGCGCGCCCGCGCGCAGTGGCGTTTATGCTCGCTTGCGCGCACAGGAATTGCTGCGGCCGCAGTTCCCGCAGGTGTACCCCGCGCCGCTCGATTGGCGCGACGGCGATCAGATCCTGTTCAGCGCGTATTCCGGCGAGGCAGCGAATCTCTGGGAGATTTCGTTGCGCGACAGCGCGCGCAGGGAACCAGCGCGGCGTGTCACTGCCGGTCCGGGCCTGCATGGACCCGCGCATTGGTCGGGCGATGCAAAGCGATTGGTTTTCGCGGCGGAGGATTTATCGTTCGATGTCTGGATGCAGCCGGTGGATGCGGCGTCCGGCGCAGCGCGTGGCGACATGCGCCGGCTTGCCGGAGAATCCGCCGAGAACCTGACTCCGTCGATCAGTTGGGACGGCAAACAGATCGCGTATGTCAGCCGCAGGTGGGATCGCTGGTCTGTGCGCATGCGCGAGGCGGCATCGGGCGAAGAGCGCGCGCTGCTTGAGAATTCCTTCCGTTTCTCGACCGCGCGCATTTCGGGCGATGGCTCCAGGGTTGTCTATTCCGGAGCCAACGGTGATTTGTTGTCCGTCGGATCAAGCGGCGGAATCGCACAAACGCTGTGCGAGCATTGCGGAACTCTCATGGGAGTCTCCAACGAAGCTGAGGAATTGCTTTTTGAGCCCGCCGAAGATGAGGACCTCATGATGTACGACACGCGGCGTAAGGCGATGGTGAAACTCGCGCTGCGTCCGGCTCCGGAAACGATCCTCTCTGGCTCGCGATTTTCGCGCGACAGCAAGTGGGTTGCGTTCCACGCGGTTAAAAACGCCAACAACACCGCGCAAATCTGGATTGTGCCGCGGACGGAAACTACACCGGTGCCCCAATCGGAATGGATCGCGATCACCGATGGGTCACAAATGGAGCGCGATCCGGCGTGGTCGGCGGACGGGCGGGTGCTTTACTTTATTTCGGAGCGGGATGGATTTCGCTGCGTCTGGGCTCGACGCATGAATCCGGATAGCAAGCAACCTCTCGGCGAGGCGTTTCCGGTTCGACACTTCCACTCTGAGCGGCTGTCGCTGCGCCATGTGGGAAGCCGCGGGTATATCACCGGGCTTTCGGCAGGCGAAGGCTCGTTGATTTTTTCCATCGGGGACCTTCGAGCCAACATCTGGATCGAGGAGCGCACGAACGCGGAGAGAACGAAATAGTGACGCCTCGCATCAGCGTCGTCGTCATCAGCCGCAATGAGGGCAAAGAACTGGCGCGGACGGTCCAGAATTTTGACGACACGTTGCCCGGCGGCGCGCACATCATCGTCATCGACGACAGTTCGACAGACCGATCGGCGGATGGGGTGCGCCCACGTCGCGGGCGCATTGAGGTGCATCGGGTTCAAAACTACGGCGTCGCGCGAGCGCGAAATCTGGGAGCGCGCAAAGCGCGCGGCAACGTGATCGTGTATGCGGATGCGCATCTCCGGCTGCCCGCCGATTGGTGGCGGCCGATGGTCGACGTGCTCGCGAACCGGAAAGTGGGCGGCGTTGCCCCCGGAATCACGGGATATCGCGGCGGACGCATCGGCTATGGCTTGACGTTCGCCGATCCCAAGCTTGAAGTGCGCTGGCTCCGCCGCCGCCCGCGCAACCCGCTCCCCGCGCCGATCATCCCCGGATGCTGTTTTGCCACGCGGCGCGACGTGATCGAAGCGACCGGCGGCTGGGACGATCGCCAGTTGCAGCGCGGCAACATCGATAACGAAGGCTGCGTGCGCTTCTGGCTGCTCGGCTACGAATTGATCATCGCGCCGGAGGTCGTCGTGGCGCACAAGTTTCGCAAACGATCGCCGTACCACGTCGGTTGGCCCGAGTTCCTGTTCAATCGGCTGCGCCTCGCATTTGTTCACTTCAATCCAGAACGGTTAGGACGAGTGGTTGCGGCGTTGCGCAACTATCCGGGCTTCGGCGAGAGTCTCGCGCTGCTGGCGGCGAGCGATATCGCGGAGAGACGCCGCGCAGTGGAGTCGCGACGGATTCGCGACGACGATTGGTTCTGCAATCGATTTAATATGAACTGGTAGCCCATCCGGGCAAATCAGGCGAATAAGGGAGATGGATCGTGGCCACTAAGAAAGCCGCAAGCAAGCCGGCGAAGAAGGCTGTGAAGAAAGCTGTGAAGAAAGTTGTCAAGAAGTCCGCAAAGAAACCGGCGAAGGGGAAAAAGTCGATTCACCGTCGGCCGCCTCCAACCGGGACGATCGACAATAACAACGGCGGCCGGTAGAGGCTCCAGTCAGCGCGGCTCGCGGGTTCGGGCCGCGCGCTTTCTTTCATGAAAAAACAAACGCAGCACCGCGCGCACTCGCGAGCGCCGCAAAAGGAGCGGTCTGTCTGGTTTCAGCAGAACGCTTCGTTCCCGATGCGCGACACCAGCCCGGTGGAACTGGAAAAGTTCTGGGCGTCGCAGGTGCAGGCCGACGTCGATCCCGCGCATCGCTGGGATTGCCTCGGTCCAGCCAACATCGCCGGCCGGGTCACATCGCTGACGATTCATCCGCACAACGCCAAGCAGTGGTTCGCCGGTTCGGCTACCGGCGGAGTTTGGGTTTCCAATGACGAAGGCAAATCGTGGCAGCCTACCTGGAGCCGTTTTGCGAATCAAAATATTGGAGCACTGGGATGGCTTGAGAATCGCCGCATGGTCGGCGGCCTGTTCCTGATGGCGGCGACCGGCGAAGCAAATATGTCGAGCGATTCATATCCCGGCAGTGGCGTATACATGTCGACCGATGCCGGGCTGACCTGGCAGCCGCTGTTCGGCCAGCCCGCCGGCGTGGCAGACGATCTTTATCGCGACGTCCGCACCTTTCCGCGACGGATCGGCAGCATGGCCTATCGCGGAAACCGTATGGTTTTCGGCAGCATTTTTCTCGACAATAGTCTTCCCGCTGGCTTGTACCTCTTCGACGGAAATTTTCAAGCTTGCGAATACTGGGGTAAGCGAAGCTATAACTGCCACTCCGTGCTGATGCATCCGCACGATGAGAAGCTGTTGTACGCATCCATCGAACCTGACGGCGCGCATAACGGAATCTGGCGGAGCCGCGATTTCGGCAAGCGCTGGGTGCATCTGACCAGGGGCCTGCCGCCGCCCGATCAATTCCGCCGGACCAGCCTGGCCTTCGCGCCGTCTGATCCCGACGTGATTTACGCGTTGGCCGCCGACAAGCGCGATAACGTGCTCGGAATTTTTCGCAGCAGCAACGGCGGAGATTCGTGGCGGGAAATTCTTAACGGGCGGTATCCGCATGAGCGCCAGATGTCGTACAACAACACGATCGCCGTGCATCCTCACAAGCCCGATCACATCGTCTGGGGAGGCATGCATCTCTATCGCACGGACGACGCCGGCCGCCATTGGCGGCGTATCACCAGCACGATCCCAGGCAAGAGCGACTACGTTCACGGCGATCATCACGCGCTGCTGTGGCCGGAACCCGATCTGCTGATTTCCGGAAACGATGGCGGCGTCGCGGTTTCGCGCGATGGCGGACGAACCTGGGCGAGCCGATCCTCGGGCATGAAGACGACCATGTTCTACAGCGTGGAAGTCGCGCCCAGCAATGGGAACGTCGTCGCGGGCGGCACGCAGGACAACGGAATTCTTGTCGGCGGAGTGGCTCGCAAGTCGACCCCGATCGATTGGAGTTGGACGCCGGCGATTTCCGGAGACGGCTCCTGGATCGCGTTCGATCCGTCCAATGCGCAGAACGTGTTCGCCTGCGTCAGCGGCTTCCGGGTTTATCACCATCGGCCCGGAAAACCGTGGGACGCTTCCGGATGGAACAACGTCCAGCCGAGCGAGATTACACCGGAGGAAGCCAACGCGCGCGCATTCACCGTCATGGCGATGGAACCCTCCACGCGCAGCACGTCAAGAACGCTCTGGGCTGGCACCGTGCGGCTCTGGCGAGCCGATTCGAACGGACGAAATTGGCGGCCCGCATCCGGGTCCTTCGACAATTCGCCGATCTCCGCCATCGCGATCTCCCAACGCAGGCCGAAGCTCATGTTCGTGGGCACGACCAGCGGCGGAA
This sequence comes from Terriglobia bacterium, assembly GCA_963732025.1. GTDB lineage: Bacteria > Acidobacteriota > Terriglobia > Bryobacterales > Bryobacteraceae > Palsa-187. Next base: position 765,675 of record CAVSXU010000008.1, on the reverse strand, counting down.
TTCACCGTAGTGACGATGGCGGCCAGACCTGGACGCAAAGTCTTTCGAGTATTGATATCCCTGCGCGCGCCATCACGGATATTCAGTTCCATCCCGCGCGGCCGGCCACGATCGTGGTGACGGTCGCGTCCAGCGGAATCAAGAGTTCGGGAGTCGAGTTGAGTTCAGGGAAAGATCTGCCCTATCGCCACGTGTTCCAATCCGACGATCTCGGTAACTCCTGGACCGATGTCGATCAAGGCGGGCTGCCTAACGTCGTGTACTACGCCGCCTGCTTCGCCACCACGCCGCCCTACCGCTTGTTCGTAGCCGGCGACCTTGGCGTGTGGGTGAGGATGAAACCAGGCTGGCTGGATATCAGCGGCAATCTGCCGAGCGTGGTGGTTTCCGATCTGGTGTATCACGCCAAGGATCACACGCTGACCGCAGCGACCTATGGACGCGGCGTGTGGCGCATGAAACCGGGCAAGCTGGTGTGGCGTGCGCGATCCAAACACTCCCGACTGGAGCAAATCGACCAGGCGGCCGGGCTCCGCGTCGATCGGAGCGTGAGACATCCCGTCCAACTCACTCCTCCTGCGATGACCACGGTCAAAGACCCGAAGCGAAGGACCGTGGTCACAGTGCGGCCCGTCCCCGGCGCCATGGGATATCAAGTGCAGCTCTTCAGCCGGGGCAACAGCGTCACCTTCAGCTCACGGGATCCGGAGATCAAGTTCTCCGCGCCCGGTGTGGGAAGCTGGGAGTGGCGAGTCTGGGCGATCTTTGCCGATGGCTTGCGATCTCCCGCGTCGCCGTGGCGCCCCATTATCTACGCGCACTGAGCAGGTACCTCCGTCAGCGCACAAGCATGTACAATTGCTGAGCCGTGCCAAACGTCCACCGCTCCAGTGCCTTCACAGCTTGCGCTTGTGGGCACTCCCGATAGACTGCTTTTCATTATCGTCCGTCAGCTCAGCCTCTCTAAGGCAGAAAACTTCCCAGAACATCTCACAACTTCTTCGGCCGCAGTGCAACTAACTGTCGGGGCAAGGTCGTAAGCCAGTTTGCTAGGAGGACACGTAATCGGTATCAGCGGCGATAGCGCTGGAAATTCAGAATCTTCGAGAAACCAAGTGACCTGACCGATATTTTGTACCTCACAATCAGATTGGGCCAGCCGCCACGCTGCTGCTCGACTGTGGAATCCGGCCGGACGAGTGCTTCCGTCTCCGTTGGGAGAATTACCAGAACGGCGTCATCGAAATCACCCACGGAAAGACCGACAACGCGCGCCGACGTCTCCCACTCTCGCATCGGGCCCAGTCAGTTCTCGAAGTGCGTCGCGGCGCAGTCGAGGGCCCGTGGATCTTCCCGGCGCCGACGAAGAGCGGCCACATTGAACCGTCGAGTCTACAGGGCCAGCACGCCAAGGCGTGCAAGCTCGCGAAGATCGAGCACTTCCCGCTCTACACGTTCCGGCACACGTGCCTGACGCGCTGGGCGCCTTTCATGGACCCCTGGACGTTGGCTTACCTGGCCGGGCACCGTGATATGTCGATCACGAAACGCAACGTGCACCCGCAGGAATCTAGCACACGCACAGCGATGGAAAAGGCCCGCGTGGCGCTCGGCGTGGAACAGAGTGGGCACAATTCTGGGCACACCCCGATTCTGAACCCATAAGCGCAATCGCGAATCTGCTCCTAACTAGCTAATTCGTTTGGAGTTAAGTGGTGCGCCCGGCATGACTCGAACATGCGACCTTCTGGTTCGTAGCCAGACGCTCTATCCAACTGAGCTACGGGCGCGCTTTACGGCGTGACGATTCTCAGTTTACTACGGATTTACCACCACCGTTATCTCGGCTCTTGTCGATAACGCCCCATCGCTCGCCGTCGCTCGCAAAACATAAGTGCCCGGCTCAGGAAATTGCGCAGCCTGGACCGCTTGCCCGCCCTCCACCGCGATCGGTCCAGCCGTTTGAAACGCCACCTTCGCCGGGCCGCGATATTCCAGCCAACTCACCGTCAACCCGCCTCGGGGACGAGCACCCGCGCCATTACTCTGTGCCGGAGCCGCTCCGGCTTTCGGCGCCCTCGCCGCACGAGGCTTCGGAAGTCCGTCGTCCGTCACCATCGCCGTCAGCGCAACCGGCTTGCCCACGCTCGCCGACGTCACCGGCGAAATCGCAATCTGCGGAGGCTTGTTCGGATCGTCATCGCCCGGAAAAAGTCCACCACGCGTCATGATCATCCGTTCCGTAATCTCCTCTTCCAGCAGCAGCGACGCGAACGCTTTCTCCGTTCGCCCATTCACTGTGAGCGACCACACCAATTCCTTCTGCCCCCAGTCCTTCGGCACCTGCACCCTAAACAAGAAAGATTGCCGACGAGGCAAAAAGTACGTCGGTTGTCCGCGATCCACCGCGCCCGGCTCCAGCTTATTATCGGGACCGGCAGGAACCACCGGCTCCTCCTTGAAGTTCCGATTGAAATATCCGAAGACGAACGTGAACGATCCATCGGCGTTTTTCAGCCACCCTTCAAACACCGGGACCACGTCCTGTCCGCTCGCGAATTTCGTCTGACCGATGTAAGTGGGAACCGGCGGCTGCGCGACTAACAAGGAGGGCGCTATTGAAAAAAAGCCAGCGGCAAGAGCGACAAGAATAAAAGCCGATCCGCGCCGATAACCACGAAGGAGCCGTCCTTGCTTAATCTGCGTGCATCTGCGTGGATCCGCGGCCAAATATCTTTTCCAGCACTGCTTACCAGGCTTCATTTCCCGCGCCGAGCCTGCATCCGCTGCTGATAATCCGCCTCATCAATATAGAAAAGGCTCACCCACGCGAAGCTCATTTCATCGATCGTCCGCTGTCCGTACCCCACCCAATTCTTCGGATTCGGATTGTGCTTATTGTTGTCCGTGTTATCGTGCCACGTGGTGATGTGGATCACCGTGCCCGCCGGCAATATCGGAGCCACCTCCTCCGCATACGGATACGTCATGCTCCAGCCGAATTGATAATTGCTCACGCAACTCAACGTCTCCGTGCGAGCCGGCCCCGGCCGCGCCGAATCAGGACGAACATCCGGATAGATCGCCTCCATGCACTGCGCCTTCCCGCGCGTGTGGAAATGCGGCTGAAACGCCGACAACACCGCCGGCCGAGGCAAGCGGAAATAACCATCGCTCCGAGTGATCTGGCCCGCCGGAATATCCAAATCCGCCACGTCGCCCATATGTTGCGTGAACGCCACGTACTTCGGAGTCATCCCCTTCGGATACAACTTCAAACCGAGCGAAACCAGCACCGGAGTCTCCTCGCCATTCGGATGCAAATGAAGATTGAAATGAATCTTCGATCCCGCCTTGATCAATCGCCCGGAACCCGCCGGAAAAATATCGGCATTCTTCCCGACCGCATATTCATTGAGGAACAACCCCACCGGGTCATCCTCGGGATCCTCCACCAGATTCGTATCCGCGTGATGCACCACCTTGAATCCGACGTCCGGCTTCGTCTCCAAAGCCGCGACATACATGTCTTCGGTGAACCCCGGATCCACGTCGATATCGTAGTATTCGTCCTGCCCGTGCGCCTTCAACTTATACGCTTTCGGCATCGATACGATCAGGTCGGGCTTGATATGCCACTTGTCCAGATCGCCGAATTGACGCGGCTTCGGCATATCGGCGGTATTGCCTTCGGGCGATCCGCGATCCACCCAATTCGCGATCGTCGCGATCTCAGCGTCACTCAGCGATGGATCGTCTTTGAATTTATTGACGCCGACGTTGCGATCGATATGCCACGGCGGCATCTCGCGCCGCACCACTTTTTCCTTGATCGAGCGCGCCCACGGCCGCGAGTCTTTGTACGTCAGCAGCGACATCGGCGCAATCGAACCCGCGCGATGGCAGTTCTGGCACGCACGCTGAAAAATGGGAGCGATGTCTTTCGTGAACGTAGGCTCCGCGACAGGCTTCGCCGAATCAGCCGCAAACGAAAGCCCGGCGGCAAGCAGCAAACAAGAGGTGCGCGTGATCATAAGACCTCCTCGCGACTCCTTATTCTACCGTCAGATTTCTACCGTCAGAAAAATGTCAGATTTCAGCTGGCCCACTTGTCTCTGATGTTCGCGACGTTGTTTTGTGGGGCCGCCACTCATGGCGGCGAGCCGGCTTTAGCCGGCTCTCAAGTATTCAGCAAAGACCGGTTGTCGGCAGAACTACCGGCCCACACAAGGCAGCATACCATCTTTCTGTTTCAGTGGAGCGCCCGACGCACGTGGCGCGGGCCGCCAGGCCTGCAGAGCCGAGAGTCCTCTCGGCTTTTCCGCAACTAACTTTTCCTACTTCAGCGCCTTCAACTCCGGAGTCGCACCCGCCGGCAAAGGATAACGATCGACATTCAAGATCATCGACACCAGGTGATAATACCCCATCAACCCAACCAGATCGACCACGCCGCGCTCACCCAACCGATTCTTCGCGGCCGAGAACGAAGCATCGCTCACATTCTTCGTATTAAGCAACTCCGTACAAAAGTTGTAGACGATTTCCTCATCCGACGACATTGACGTCGGCCGTTTTCCCGCCGCGATCGCATCCACCGTCGTCTGCGCGACGCCCGCCGACAGCGCCAGCCGTTTGTGCGCGTACCACTCATACTCAGCGCCCCAATAGCGGCCCGTCGTGATGATCGCAAGCTCTCTCAGCTTGTCCGGCAGTGACGAATGAAAGCGAAGCTGCGCCCCCAGTTTCTGCGCCGCATCGCCCATCTCTGGACTGCGCAGCAGCACGTTGAACGGACCATCCGCCGTCTTACGCTCGCCGGAGAGCAGATTGTTAGTCATGGTTTTCTGCTCCGGCGTCATCTTGTCGAAAGTGAGCGGCGCGAACCGGCCGCCTCTCAGGTGAAGTTCAGGAGCTTGTGCATGAGCCATCGTGATCAACAAGATCGCACAAAGAATTCTGGATTCGCATGTCCGGTCTTCCTTTCCGCTACATGCTACAACGAAAGCTCTCCGTAAACGAAAGTGGCCATGGTACTCTAACGCAGTTTTCGGATATCAAATTCATTCAAGGAGAACTCGAAGGTGAAAACGTTCTGGCAATTTTCCGCAGCAGTACGTCGCGTCTCACGGCACCAGCTTTCGGAGGCATCAATTGACATCAGCCACGGGACGTGGCCAACTGGCTGGTTTCCGGTCCTGGCATCGTGGTGCCCGATTGCGGCCACCTCCGTCTTGCCAAAAAACGGGACCTGGGCTCCGCCCCCATCCGTTTCGGGTTTCGAGTCATGGGTTTCCTTCATGCCGATTCAAAGCACCAGTTGTGTCGTCGGCCAAACCCCCGGCAATGGTTGCGCGAACCCGCTGGTCAATGCCGGCAGCGACAATTGGACGTATGCATTAAATGTTTCGGCGGCGACGCTCGGTGTGACCTCCGGCGATCTGAATTTTATTTTCGGCGCCGATGATCAGCCTCTTCTCGCCGTCGGCAACGGTGGACCAGTCAGTCCTGGAATCCCGGGGGAACGCGTTTAGCCCGTTGGGCTGCTCAGGCACCCCCCCTACGAGTGCTGGAAACACCCAGGCGACGTACAACACCTGCGTCGGCACCGTTTCGTTTAACGCGGCCAATCTGAATGTCGATGGGTCGTTGACATTCACCGCGATTGTCACCAACGCTCCTGTGATTGGCTGCCCAAATTGTGGCGATCCCACCGGCTTCGTCCTCGAAGGCGCCATTAACACTGGCGCGGCCGCTGCACGCTCCGGAACCGGCGACGTTTGCTCTAGTTGGGTTGGCCGGACTCGCCGGCTTGGCTCTGCGGCGGCGAAACTAGTTCAGCGCTATCGTCTGGTCACACCTCAGGCAACAGGAGTATCATTTCCCTGAGGTGACCCCATGCAGGATCTTGTTCGCCGATATTTAGATCGTGGCCTCTCGCGCCGCGGATTCGTGAGTGCGATGTCTGCGCTGGGATTCACCGCCGCAGCGGCCGAAGCTGTTCTCGAACCACTGATCGCATCGGAAGAAGCCGCATCCGAACAAGCCGCAGACGATCTATCCACCGCCGCCGCACGCGACCAACATCACTGGTACCGGCGGCGATCTCTGCGTAGCCCAAGCCAAAGCCGCCGGCGCCGAGTATCTCTTCACCAATCCCGGCTCCTTCGAAACCGGATTCTTCGACGCCTTCACCGACACGCCCGGCATGCAGCTCATCATGGGCTTGCACGAAGGGATCGTGATCTCCATGGCCGACGGCTACCATCGCGTCAGCCGCAAGCCCGCGTTCGTCAACGTCCACGCTGTCGGCGGCACCGCGCAAATGGGAGGCCAGCTCTACAACGCGTCGCGCGACGGATCGGCGCTCGTGATCACCGCCGGTCTCAGCGACAACGAAAACTTCAGCGACGAAAGCGTGCTCGCCGCGCGGCCCGGTTTCGATCAGAAGGAAGTGCCGCGGCAGTTCACTAAGATTGCCTGGGAAGCGCGCAAGCCCGAGAGCATTCCGGTGATGATGCGGCGCGCGTTCAAAGTCGCGTCGACCGAGCCCGGCGGCCCCGTCTATCTCGCGATGGCGAGCTACGCACTCGAAGCCAAGAACGCGACCGCACAGATTCTTCCCGCCGATCGATTCCTGATTCGCGCCCGCGTTCGCCCGGATGCAGCGGATGTCGAGAAGGCCGCGAAGTGGCTGATTCAAGCCAAGCGTCCTGTGGTTATCGTCGGCGATGAAGTGTGGAAATCAGGCGCGCAGGCGCAGTTGTTGCCTTGTCGGAACGCCTCGGTCTTCCTGTGGCATCGTCGGACGCGTTCCCCAACAATCACATGGAAGGTTTCTGCAACTTTCCATTGCAGCATCCGCACTACATCGGGGCGTATAGTCCCGCGTCGGAATACATTCGCAAAACGCCTGATCTGATTGTGTTTATCGGCGCGCGCGACGTCGGCGGCGAAGCGATCCCGCGAACGCCCGCCATCGCCACGGAAACGCGAGTCATCCGCATTGGCATCGATACCAATTCGATGAGCCGCAATTACCCCACAGATCTCGCTTTGGTGGGCGATGTTCGCGAAGCGCTGGCAGATCTTGCAGCCGCGCTTGACTCGGCACTCCCCAAAGATCGCGCGAAAACACTGCGCGAAGAACGTACAGCAGAAGTACAAGCGATTTAGCAAGACGCGCAGCAACCGATTAGCAGCCGCCGTGAAAGCCAATCTCGGCAAACCGGTGATTCATGCCGACGAATTGAACTTCGCGATGGCGCAGCATCTGGAACCCAACTCGATCGTCGTCAGTGAGAATCTGACCGGCAAATGCGATTCGTTCAAACTCGGATTTCGCGATGACGAAATGATGTGGGTGAGCAATACTGGCCATTCGCTTGGCTGGGGATTGGGCGCCGTCGATCGGAGCCGCGATCGCATCCCCTAAACGCCCTGTAGTCTGCTCGATCGGCGACGGATCGGTGATGTACAGTTCGTCCGCATTCTGGACCATGGCTCGCTACAGCGTTCCAGTGCTGACGGTGGTCTGGAACAATCACAATTATCAGACGGTGCGGCACGCGTACTCGCGCTATCGCGGCAAGATGGAGCAGACCGGGCACTACGCCGGCATGCACCTGGGAAATCCAGATATCGATTTCGTCAAGCTCGCGGAAAGCCAGGGAGTTAGCGGCGAAAAAGTCACCAAGGGAACCGATCTCGAAGCCGCGCTAAAACGCGGAACGAAAGCCGCGCGCGACGGCAAGCCGTATCTGGTCGATGTGACGATTTCCTGTTACGGAGGCGGCGCGGAATCGACGTGGTACGAGAAATTCAGCGTCGCCGAAAAACGCAAGCTTGGCTTAACGAGCCGCGACCATAGCGGATAAACGGTTTGGTTCGAACTATTTCTTCGTCGTCGCGGCGGGCTCGTTCAACAAATTCGAGATGAACGCGCGAAGATAAGCTTTCATCGCCACAGATTCGCGATCGCCTTCCGGAGGGCTTTGCGCGCGAATCATTCCCTTTTTGTCGATCACCACCACCAGCGGAACCACCGGGCGATCCATCACGGAAAATCCCATGAAGTTCATGATCGGCTGGTAGGTTTCGCCGTAGCCAACCGGAAAATCGATGCCGTTCTGCTTGATGAATCCCGGAACCAGCATCTTCGCGTTCGGATCCCAAGCGATCTCGATCGGCTGAAAGCCGCGCGGGCCCAATTGCTTGTGCAGCTTTGTCAGGAGTTGCGAATACGCCTGGCAATGCGGGCACGTTGTGTGCATGAACGCCAACACCACCACTTTTCCGCGATAGTTCGAAAGCAGCGACTGTTTGTCGGGACCGTTGGTGGGGAGGGTTCCAGAATCGTGAACTCAGGCGACTTGCGCGGCAGCGGGGGAATCGCCCACACGATTGCGGCGGTCGTCAGGAGGATCGTAACAACGACCGGTAATCGAGACGTGCAACATCGCATGACGCCCGCAGCCTAATTGGTCGGAACTCTTTGGAACGGGCTTGGTATCCGGCGTCCCCTTCGGGCCGGTGTCTTCGCAGCGTTGGGCGCGGGCGCTTTGCTCGGTGTCTTGGTCGAACTGGTCGGAGTCGCTGTGCCTTCCGCCGCCAACGTTGTTGATCAAATTTCGCAGGAAAGACTCGTTCTGAAGATCCGGCTCGCCGTCCTTCGACGTCTTGACCGCTCATCGCTTGCGCGCGAATCATGCCCTTTTGGTCGATCACCGCGATTTGCGGCACCGACGGACCGGTCCATGACCGAGAATCCCAGGAATCCTAGAACCGTTTCCGACTGGGCGGATCCCACCGGGAACATGACTCCATGATCGCGCACGAAACCCGGCACCAACACGCTTGGCATTGTCATTGAATGCAATCGCCGCATCTGCCGCCCTTAGGCTTCATCTCCTGATACAGCGAGGTGAGCATTTCGCATTCTCTCTGGCAATGGGGACAAATGCGTGGAAACAAGGCCAGCACGACCACTTTGCCCTTGTAAGCTCGACAGCAGATCTGTCTGCCCGAGGGTTCATCGATGGTAATTGCCGGGGCTTGGCGCGGCAGGGTGGCTGGGCAAAAGCCGTGACGGCGAGCAAGCAAGAGAGGGCGAAAGTGGCGATAGTGCGCATAACTATAGCTTAGCGCGACAAACTCGTTGTGGGGCCGCCACTCTATGTCCGACACTCATGGGCGGCGAGCCCACTCTTGCGGGATTTTTTTCGGCAAAGAAAACCGTCACGAGAGCCGGTCCCCACATCTAGCTAGAACTACTATTTTGGAAACCTACCTCGATGGACTCTACCCGTGGGTGATCCGACCCTCAGGCTGACTTCGCCGAGATCTTACCGGAATCCCCAGAATCTCCAGAAAGCCAGGTCGCACGAACCATTCGAATTGCTGTCGACGCAAGCATCGTACCGTTTCCATTTGCCCTTCATGACGCGATGAGTACAAGCTCTAAGAATTTCTGCGCCGCCGCGGGCGAATCCCACTCGGAGACGAAATTCAGCACCGGATACTTGTCGCGCTTGTTTTCGTAAAGCCGAAAGGCCCCGCCGCGCCAATGGCTTGCTGCTTCGACTGCTTCTTTTTCGTCTATGTACTGGCGCAGCAGCAGCGAGTCGATCCAATTCGCCCAATGAACCTTCCGCGAGCGCTTTGAAACGCCGCGCGACTGCTTGCCGAAAACGTCTCGCGCTGCCGGCAACTTTACGTCGTCGGGTTTCCGGTTATCGAAATACGCGTCGGGATGCATGATTTGTTGCGTGCTCAGCGGGCGCGGTCGAATACGGCATCGAAACCGGCGCGGCCCAGTTTGCGATACACGGCATCCTGAAATCGCAAGCCTTCGTTATAGGGAAACACCAGCGATTCGCGCAGATAGAGCGGAGCTTTATGTGAAGACGGGAAATTCGTTGCCGTCGGCACCGGAGGATTTCGTCAATTGGTCGATCATCGCCTGCGGCACTTCGGCTTTGCCGCCGTTGCGCTTGGCGACGTACGCCCAGGTGAGCCACGTCGCCTGACCTTCCATGACAGCTTGACGAGCGGTGGCTTCGTCGTCATCGGGCGATCCCTTGTGCAGATATTTTCCAAGTGGATGATGCTGATCCGCCAGCGCATGCGCGAGTTCATGGACCAGTGCGACGCGCTGCTCGGCGCCTTCGGCGGTGGAATCGAGAATAAAGAGCCGCTTCTTGTTGTAGTCGTAGAAGGCGGCGGCTTGTTCGCTCACCAGGTCGACGGTTTCCTTGACGAGGTTGAAATCCTGCGGGATGAAGCCGAACATTTTCAGCGTCAACTCTTCGGCGCGCTGCTGCTCGTTGGAAGAGGTTTCCTTCATGCGCGTTTCCACGTAGCGGCGAAACGTGTCCTTACCGAGCATCTTGGCCGGCACTTTCTTGTTGATGGTCCAGCCGGTGATTTCGGAGAGCGCGGTCACCATTTCGTCGACTTGCTGGAAGACGGAGGCGGGGGATTGAGCGACGGCGGATACGGCAAGAAATACGGCCAGGAAGCAACGAGCGAACACGCGAGACCAGCATAGCACGGTGGATTCCGCGAGCGATGTGGCGCACGATTCATCGTACTGGCATGGCCTTCAGGCTGCGCTCGTGAAGCGGATCTAAAGTGCCCGCCGGCACGATGAATCGTGCGCCCGTAAGACGCGCTCAGTACCGACGCTAAAGTCGTACCGGACTTCCACCGATTAAAGTTGTGATGACTCCCCGACTGTCCATTCGCACCTCGATCGCTTTTATTTTCGCGATATTTCTTCTGCGCTTCCCTCTTGAAAGCGCAACCGAGAAGTCGAAAGGAACCGGCCACTTACCTGGGACCCGGCATTTCCGCAAGGCCGGTGGACCGTGCGCAGCCGCCTAGCCGATCGAACGCGCTCGCACGGCCAGGATCGCTGGCATTAGGTGGATTGTCGCCGGCCGAGCGATCAAAGATCGGCGCGGTGGGGTTGATGCAGCGCATCGGAGTGCATCGCGCGCTTCCGGAAGGCTCGCTCGATCGCGGAACTTGGAACGCGCTCGGCAACGGCCACGTCTGGCGCCTGGCGATTCAGTCGGATTCCGCAACCGGATTGCGTGTGGAGTTTTCGAATTTCGATATTGGCGCAGGCAAGGTCTGGGTGCACTCTGCCGCAACGGTGGACGGTCCATACACGGGACGCGGGCCTTATGGCAACGGCGAATTCTGGAGCGGAACGGTGGATGGCGAGTCGGCGGTCATCGAGTTCGAACCAGCGGCCGGCATCGCGAAATAACTCGCTGATCAACAATGCTCCGCCGTTTCATGTGCACCGCATCGCGCATGAATCGCTCAATCCGCGCGCACCGGGAACGCTGGTATTCGCCACGCTCCGACACCGCTGGTGGACAATCCCGCGGCGTCATGCAATCTGGATGTCAATTGCTACAAGGACTGGCTGACGACGAAGAAATCTGTCGCGCATATTCAATTCGAGGAGACGTCGGGGATCGAGCAGGGAACGTTTTTGTGTTCTGCATCGCTGGCGGGGACTCGCGATAACAGCTTCACGCCGTACCTGTTGACGGCGGGACACTGCATTCACGATGAAGCCGCGGCGCGATCGCTGGAAACGTTCTGGGCATATGAATCGGCGGGCTGCAATCTGGGCGCGCCATTCGATCGCGGGAATTTGAATTCGCAAAACGGCGGGCATCTGCTGGGTTGGGCGCCGATCGACAAAGGCGATTACAGCCTGGTGCTGTTGCCGAACGTGCCGCCGGGCGTGGTGTTTTCGGGCTGGGATCCGCAGATCCGGAGATCGGGACAGACCGCTGGTGGGCATTCATCATCCGATGGGATCGTTCAAACGGATTTCGTTCGGACACACGACGGATAGCGTGGACGTTTTCGTCGGCAATGATTTCGCGCCAAGCGGTTATTATCACGACGTGCTTTACGACCTGGGGATCACGCAGCCGGGATCTTCGGGATCGCCGCTGTTCAGCTCACCGGGCGTGATCGTGGGAATGCTGACGTACGGGCCCGCGATTTCGGGCGATCTGGCGTGCGCGAGCGGAGATTTCGGCGGATACGGAAAGTTTTCCCTCGCTTATGCGGCGCTGCAGGCGTTCTTCGAAGACCTTCCGTTTTCCGAAGTGACGCCATCGACGACGAATATCAATTTCACGGGCTTGAATCACGCGATTACGGGCAGCGCGACGCAGACGATCACGCTGACGACGCAATCGGCGCAACGGGTCGGTTTTTCGCTCAACTCGGATTTGGCGTGGGTGAGCGTTTCACCATCATCGGGCACGGTTTCGAATTCGTCGCCAGCGAAGATGCAGGTGACGGTGAATCCCGGCGTATTTCCTGCAGACCGGAACCTACACGACGCCGCTGACGCTGCTTTCGGGCGCGGCGCCGCCGGTGTACGTGAACGTGAACGTGAAGATGGTGATCAACACGTCGAACGTGGTGGCGTCGGCGATTCCGGCCACGGTTTCGCAGAGCGGAGATTCATGGACGTTGACGCTCGCGTTGCAGGAGACAAACGGGTCGGCGACCACGCTGACGTCGATGCGGATCGACGGTGTGGATTATACGGCCAGCATTGGTTCGTTCTTCGGCTCGAATCGAATTCCGGCGAATGGATTGATCACGGCGACGGTGCACACCAGCGGCCTGATTCCGCCGGTGACGAAGTTCTTCGAGTTCTTCGGCAAGGACGTGTTGAGCGGGACGACCTGGTATCGGATGGTGCCGGTGACGTTCAATCCTTAAAGTATTTCTCATTCGCTTTCAAGTAGTTCGCGGTTCAGGTCGCGGGTCGGGTGCGGGGTTTGCGCCGACTATGAGGCATGAAGAAATTTATTCGGGAAATGCTTGACGATCTGAAACGCAAGCGGGACAAAGAGTGCGGGAGCGCGACAACCTATGCCGGAGGATTTAGCAATCAGGAGCTCTCGAACGATCCGGCGGAGCGGGTCAAGCAGCTCGATTATCAGGCGCAGAAGGCCGAGGAGCGGGAGACGAGCTAAGAGAACCCCCACTCTCAGGAGTGGTGCTTGAAAGGTCAAAGTCGCACTACGGCGTGCTCTTGCCGAGTACGGTTGGGCGGTGTGCTCCGGTTGCCGAGGGCAGATTGCCGGGTCGTCCGTTTACGTGCTCGTAGGCGAGGACGGCGAAGGCGATGGCTTCCTTGGCGTCGGGATCGATGCCGTAGTCGGCGGTGGTGGCGATTTTGACGGCGGGGAGGAGCGCGCGAAGGCGGCGCATCAAGTGGCGGTTGTGAATGCCTCCGCCGGAGGCGATTATTTCTCTGTGTCGACGGCGGAATGGCTCGCGCGATGGAGCGGGCGGTGAATTCGGTGGCGGTGGCGATCAGGTCTGGCAATGGGGATGCCGGTGGCGATAAGGCCGCTGACGAACTCGTGGCCGAATTGTTCGCGGCCGCAGGATTTGGGCGGGGCGAGCTTGAAGTAGGGATCGCGCAGCAGTTTGGCGAGCAGCTTCGGGATTGGTGCTGGCGCGGCGCGCGATGGTTCCGTCGCGGTCGAATCGAGCTCGGCCATGGGTGTGGAGCGCTACCAGAGCATCGATCACCATGTTGCCGGGGCCGGTGTCGAACGCCAGATTCGGGTTCGTCGCAGAGATGGTGATGTTCGCGATGCCGCCGATGTTGAGCGCGACGCGCGCAATGCGGCGATGCACGGAACAGCAGGTAATCGACGAACGGGACCAGCGGGGCGCCCTGGCCTCCGGCGGCGATGTCGCGCTCGCGGAAATTGGAGATGACGCGCAGGCCGGTGCGCTCGGCGACGACGGCGGCTTCGCCGATCTGAAGAGTGCTGGCGATGCGGCGGCCGAGATACTCGACGGGCTTGCCTTCGTGAAAAATGGTCTGGCCGTGCATGCCGACGAGCGTCGATGGAATCTGAGCGGGATGCGGCGCGCGCCTGCAGGTTTCGAGAATAGCGGTCGGCGTAGAGTTCGCCGAGGAGGAAGTTCAGGCGCGAGATGGTCGGCGGTGTGGGTCATGGCGTTGGAGATCGCTAGAAGGGCCGCGCGGACTTGTTTGGGATACGGGGTGGAGCGGAACGCGACGGTCGAGATGTTGCGGCCGGTATTGAACGTGATGTCGACGATGGCGACGTCGATGCCGTCGAGCGAGGTCCCGCTCATGATGCCAGCTACTCGCATAAGAGTATTGGCCGCAATGCACGCAGATGCACGCAGATTTCAATTCTTTAACTCCTTTTGGAATTCGGAGAGCAGTTGCAGGGCTTCGATCGGGCGGAGCTCATCGAGATTCGATGCGCCGGATGCGGTCGGCGAGCTCGTGATTCACGGGCTCGAACATGCGGATTTGGACTGGGGCGCTGACGGGGGCGAGTTCTTCTGTCACTGCCGATTCGTGATGCGCCAGGATTTCGCGGGCGCGCTCGATCACGCTCATCGGCAGCGCGGCCAGGCGCGCGACTTCGATGCCGTAGCTGCGGTCGGCGGCGCCGGGCTCGACGCGGCGCAGGAACAGAATCTGATCGCCGGATTCTTTCACCGAGACATGCAGGTTGCGAACGCCGTCGAGTTGGTCGGCGAGCTCGGTCAGCTCGTGATAGTGCGTGGCGAAGAGAGTCTTCGCGCGGATGTTGCGGTGGATGTGCTCGACCACCGCCCAGGCCAGCGCGAGACCGTCATAGGTGGATGTGCCGCGGCCGATTTCGTCGAGCACGACCAGGCTGCGGGGGGTGGCGGTGTTGAGGATGACGGCGGTCTCGGTCATCTCGACCATGAACGTGGAGCGGCCGCGCGCGAGATTGTCGGCGGCGCCGATGCGGGTGAAGACGCGATCGACAATCGGCAGCAGCGCGGATTCGGCGGGCACGAAGGAACCCATCTGCGCGAGGATCGACGAGCAGCGCGGCTTGGCGGAGGTAGGTCGACTTGCCGCCCATGTTGGGGCCGGTGATGACGGCGATGAATTCGGTTTCGGGATGGAAGTAGAGATCGTTGGGGATGAATCGCTGCGCGTCTTTTTCGGCGAGCTTTTCGATGACGGGATGGCGGCCGGCGGCGACGCGCATTTCGCCCGATTCGGAGAAAACGCGGACGTGTGTAGCGATTTTCGGCGGCGACTTCGGCGAGGGCGAGCGTCGACGTCCAGTTCGGCGATCGCGGCGGCGCGTGGCTTTGATGCGGCTGGCGTGCGAGGCGGCGAGGGCGCGGAGCTGTTCGAAGATCTCGCGCTCGATGCGTCAGAATTTTTTCTTCGGCTTCGAGAATCTTGCCTTCGAGGACCTTCAGTTCGGGAGTGGTGAAACGCTCGGCGTTGACCAGGGTCTGCTTGCGCTCGTAATCGGCGGGCGCGAGGTGCGTGTTCGCTTTGGAGATTTCGATGTAGTAACCGAAGACGTTGTTGAAGCGGACTTTGAGCGAGGCGATGCCGGTGCGGGTGCGCTCGCGCTGCTTCGATTTGCGCGAGATAGGTTCGGCTGTTGCGCGAGATGTCGCGCAGCTCGTCGAGGCGCGGATCGAAGCCGTCGCGAATGGCGCCGCCGTCGTTGAGATTGACGGGTGGCTCGTCGGCGAGGGCTGCGAGGACGGGATCGCGCACTTCGGCGATTTCGTCGAGGCGGTTGTCGATGTCGCGAAGACGCGCGGCTTTCGACAGTGGCGAGGCGCGATTTCAGGCGACGGGATCACGGCGAGGGATCGCGCCAGCGCGGCCAGATCGCGCGGACCGGCGGACGACAGAGCGAACTTTGGCGAGCAGACGCTCGAGATCCAGGATCGACGCGAGATCCTTGGCGAGCTCGGCGCGCAGAATCGCGCTGGCGTGGAGTTCTTCGACGGCATCGAGACGCGCTTCGATTTCGGCGATGTCGATGGAAGGCGCGAGCAGACGGCGGCGCAAGCAGACGGCCGCCCATGCCGGTGCGGGTGCGGTCGAGCACGTGGAGCAGCGTCGATTCCTTGGATTCGCCGGCGAACAGCGGCTCGACCAGTTCCAGATTGCGAACGGTGGTCGCGTCGAGGACCAGCGCGTCGGCGCGATCGTAGAACGTGGGGCGCTCCAGATGATCGAGCGCGGTGCGCTGGGTGTCGCGCAGGTAGTGCAGGATCGCGGCGGCGGCTCCGGTGGCGAGCGGACGATTTTCGAGGCCGCAGCCGTCGAGAGCGAGCAGATGGAAATGATCGCACAGGCTGCGCGCGGCGTAGTCGGCGCCGAAGACCCAAGGCTCGATTTCGGTTTTCAAGCAGGGGAGATTGAGCGGCGGCGCCTTCGGGCGCGAGAGCCTCGCGGGCGTTGAGGGTTTCGAGCGCGGCAGCGACATCGGCGAGCGTCGAATTTCGGTGGCGCGAAATTCGCCGGTGGAGACATCGACGTGGGCGATACCGGCTCGGGCGATGCCTTGAATCACGCCGGGAAATACGGCCGCGAGGTAGTTGTTTTCGTGCGAGCGCAGCACGGACGCGTTCATCGCGGTGCCGGGCGTGACGATGCGGGTGACCTCGCGCCTGACCAGAGTTTTCGTGAGCTTGGGATCCTCCATCTGATCGCAAATGGCGACGCGATAGCCTTTCTGGATCAGGCGCGCGATGTAGTTTTCGGAGGCGTGATAGGGCACGCCGCACATCGGAATCGGCTGGCCTTTTTCCTTGTTGCGAGCGGTGAGGGTGATTTCGAGCTCGCGGGCGGCGGTGACGGCGTCGTCGTAGAAGAGCTCGTAGAAATCGCCGAGGCGGAACATCAGCAGGGTGTTGGGGACCTGCTGTTTGATGCCGTGGTACTGCCGCATGAGCGGCGTGGAGGGCTCGGTCATTGGGGAACTTCTATTATGACTGTGGTGCGTGGCGGGAACGGGCAGGCGGAAACGCCTGCCCCACAATCTAAAACCGGCAGGCGAAACCGCCTGCCCACATTCTAAAATCGGCAGGCGGAAACGCCTGCCCACAAAGACGCGCGCTCTCTTACGGTCGCGCCTCCGTTTCGTGAGTGCGTTGTCGGCGACCAAGAGTGTCATCGGGTGTTGGTTCGTTCCATCCACTGTTCAGAATCGAACGTGGCGTTCCGGACTTGGCACGATAAAGCGCGGAAACGTTTATTTTTTCTTCGTTTCCAGCGGAACTGAACTTGCACATCAACAATGATGCGAATGTTGGGGCTTCTTCTCATTGGCGTTGCGATTCTGGGGGCGGCGGACGAGCCTGTGGTGGACCGGAATAGCATGCTGATCGACACAGTGCGGCGGGGCGACCTGATTCGCAAAGTCGATGGATATGGATCGGTTGAGAAGGCGGAAGCCGTGATCGAGATTTCGGACGCCAAGGCGCAGGACGTCCGGGTGAACCAGCCTGTGTTGATTGATACACGCGAAGGATTGCTGCACGGGCTGGTGGGTCCGATAGGAGAGGTTCGCGAGCACAAGCGGAGGATTGCAATAAGAGTCGAAGCAGGCGCGAGATTGCTGGATGGAGAGCGAGTCGCAGTATCGATTCAGACGGAAGAATTGAAGAGCGTGTTGTTGATTGCGCGAACAGGGCTCTTGAAGGCGGAAAGTACAGCCACGCTCTACAAGGTGGAGACCGGTGGGGAGTACGCGAGCCGGGTCGAGGCGCGGACGGGTAGGATGAACGATCGTCAAATCGAGATTCGCAGCGGGCTCGCGGAAGGAGACAAGGTCATCGTGACGAAGGTAAATGTTCCAGACGGCACGGCGAGGATTCGACTGAAATGAAAGACATTGTGAAAATCCTGGCTTGTGTTGCTTGCGTGGTGACGGTCTGCGCGGCGGACGATTTCACGAAGATGGTGGACGCGGGCGGATATAAAGTCCGCATGCGAATCGAAGGCAGCGGGCAGCCGGTCGTGTTCATGATGGGCGGGTTTGGCGGACGATTCGAATCGTGGATGCCGGTGGCGGCGAAGCTCACGAAAGACGCGCGGGTCGTGTTGTACGATCGCGGTGGGAGTGGCGAATCGGAAGCCGCGCCGGGGCCTCGCGATTCGAAACGCATCGCGGCCGAGCTGCACGCTGCGTTGGCGAATGCCGGGGTCAAGGCGCCGTACGTGATCGTGGGGCAATCGATCGGAGGAATTCATGCGCGGGTGTTCGCTCATGAGTTTCCAAAGGATGTTGCGGGCTTGATGTTGGTGGATCCTACGGCGGAAGACTATGGCGATCGGTTCAAGAAGGCTCGGGTGTCCGCCGGTAGCTCGGATGCGGGACGCAGGGCTGAAGCGGAGCAGGCGTCGATGGCGGATCAGATGAAGGGGATGCCGGCGGGGATGCGGCTGGAGTACGAATCGCTCGATGCGGATATGCAGGAAGGGCGCGAGGCTTGGCCGTTGCCCAAGATTCCGATTACAGTTCTGACGTCGCTGCATCCGGGCGAAGATCTGAATATTAGCTCGCCAATGATTTGGTTGTCACTACATCAGGAGTTGGTGAAGCGCGCGGGCGCTAAGCATATCGTGACGGAGACCTTGGGACACAACATGCAGAATGAGGATCCTGAGTTTGTGGCGGCTGCGATTCGGGATCTTTTGAAGTAAGACCGAAATGGGCGGCCGGAAATGCCTGACCCGCGAAGACACGCGCTCCATGCGAAACCGACTGCAGGCGCTCCATGCTGTCGCGCCTCTTTTTCGCGATTGCGCTGCCGGAGACGTGGAGTGCCATCGGGTGTGTTGGTTCGTTCTACCCCGTATTCGGAATTCCTCGTTACAAATGGACTTTGAGGATCGTGATCGGCGTGAAGCCGGATTTCTTGTCGTCTTGGATATTCGCCATGTAGAAGAGTTCATTGCCGATGATGACTCCGGTGGTGATGCCGTCGAACAGCGGGTTGCGACGCTCAAGGATATCGAAGCGTTCGATCGCTCGAAGATCGCGGCTCAGCGTCATGCGGACGACGCGCGGCGTCATGAAACCGTTCTGGATCGCGATGAGTGCGCCTTGATGAAAATAGAGTCCGTCGATATAGGCGAGGCACAGATTGGCTGGATGAGATAGCGGCTGGCTAGTGTTGGTATTGAGGTCGACGATCGTAACGCCGTCAGGAAAGGTCGAGACGTACAGAAAGCGTCCGTCGGAAGAGACCGTGATTCCGTTCGCTCCTTGGAACTGGCCGGGGATTGGAACGAGATGCGAGTTGGCAGGCGACGAGATCGCCTGCCCCACCTGCCAGACCACGGCGGCGCCCGTGTCGGTCACATAAATTTCGCCGTCGGGCGAGAAGGCGAGGTCGTTCAGAAGATGGCCGGGCCCTGGTGCCGGATACTTGCGGACGATCGCACCCGAAACGAGGTCGTATTGAACGAGCGCGGAGTCCGTGCTCGAATTGTTCAAGAGCCAGAGTGCATCGCCACGCACCTTCATGCCGAGGACCGTGTTCAGACCGGTTGCGAATTGCGTACAAGTGCCGGAGATCGTGCAGCGAAGCACCTTGCCTTTCGTCATGCTGCCGAAGTAGAAGAGCTTGCTCTTAGGATCGTAGGCGAGGCTTTCGGGAACCAGATCGCTTTCCTGAATCTTGAAGGCGGGTTTGCTATGCGCCACAGGCGGAGTAGCTTGGCGTACGGTTTCGAGAATTGCAGCGAATTCCCGCGTGGCGCGGAGACTGGCGAACGTCGGATCGCGAGAAGGATCGAGACCAACCTTCAGGGCGGCGACTTTCTGGAGCCATTCGATGGCCTCGGGCCATTGTCGCGCGGCGGCAAACGTGCGGGCCATCTGGTAGGACACTGCGGGCTTATCGGATGCGGCGTTGAGAAGCGCTTCGACGCGATGGATCTCGGCGCGGAACAGCGGCTGGTCAGTCGGTGACAAGGGTCCCGACGGCGGAAGCTGGGCAGAGACCGGAAGCAGTGCCAGCACGAAGACGCGCGCTCGCTTACGGTCGCGCCTCAGGCGTAGATGCCTCGGGTTCGAATGGCGGCGGCGACGCGATCCAGCGCAAGCATGTAGGCCGCGAGGCGATTGTTCACGCCGTGCTTTTCCGCGTAGGCGACCACGTCCTGGAAGCTGTTCACCATGATCTCTTCCAGGCGATCGTTCACCATCTGCTCATTCCAGAAATAACCCTGGCGATCCTGGACCCATTCGAAATACGAAACCGTCACGCCACCGGCGTTCGCCAGGATGTCCGGTATGACGAAGATTCCTTTTTCAGAAAGCGTCGCATCGGCGATGTGCGTGGTGGGTCCGTTGGCGCCTTCACAGAGGATTTTCGTGCGCAGGCGATGCGCGTTCTGCGAAGTGATCTGATTCTCCTTAGCCGCGGGCAGGAGCACGTCGGTTTCGAGGAATAGGGCTTCGTGTGGATCGATGGCTTCGCCGCCGGAGAAGCCGGTGATGGAACCGGTCTCGTTGCGATGCTTCAGAAGCGCGGGAATGTCGAGGCCCTTGGGGTTGTAAACGGCGCCGTCCCATTCGATGATGCAGATGACTTTGTAGCCGGCTCGCGACATGAGCTTGGCCGACATGCCGCCGACGTTGCCGAATCCTTGAATCACGACGCGGGTGGAAGAACGCTCCAGGCCGAGATGGCGCAGCGCCTGATCGGTGACGATCATGCAGCCTCGGCCGGTGGCTTCGGCTCGGCCTTTCGATCCACCGAGGGCGATCGGTTTGCCGGTGACCACGGCGGTGGTGGTGTGGCGGACGTGCATGGAATAGGTATCCATGATCCAGGCCATGGTCTGCTCATTGGTGTTCATGTCGGGAGCGGGAACGTCGGACTCGGGGCCGATGAAGCCGATCAACTCCGCGGTGTAGCGGCGGGTGATGCGCTCCAGTTCGCCAGGTGACAGCAGGCTTGGGTCGCAGATCACGCCGCCTTTTCCGCCGCCGAACGGAATGTTCACGACGGAACATTTCCAGGTCATCCAGGCGGCTAGCGCTCGGACTTCGTCATGAGTGACGTCGGGGGCGTAGCGGATGCCGCCCTTCGCGGGGCCGCGGGCGATGGAGTGCTGCACGCGATAGCCGGTGAAAACTTCGATCCGGCCGTCGTCGAGCATGACGGGGATATGAACGATGATTTCGCGCGCCGGGGAGCGGAGCACTTTTTGCATTCCGTCATCCAGGCCGAGCCGAGCGGCGGCGGAATCGAATTGGGCTTCAGCGGAAAGACGGGGATTAAATTCATCTGCGAGTGTCGACGGCATGGTCGCTTCGAGAATCATAAAGTTGAAATGGATGCCTCGGCCACTATTATAGGCGCGGTGGGTTACGCGGGACACGGTCTGGGAGAATGAAAATCAGATGGGACGCTGGCTGATCCTAATCGGTTTGGCGTGCATCGCGGCGGGAGTCGTGGTGATGGTCGGGGAACGTCTGGGAATCAGACTGGGACGGCTGCCGGGCGATATCGTGATCCAGGGGAAGAATGGTGGGTTCTATTTCCCGGTGGTGACGTGTTTGATCGTCAGCGCTTTGCTTACTTTGCTCGGTTGGTTATTTGGGCGGCGGTAGCGGGCTGCGCCGAAAAACGTGTCGACATGAGTGTCGACACGGCACGCAGGAGTGCGTACGCCACATCTAGGTCAAAGGTACTAAGTAGAATCACGTAAATCCTTCAAAAGTTGACTCATCTGGGCGAAGCGCCCTCAGGAATGTATGTAAGTGGGCCGATGTATTAGAGGTAGCGACGATTGTCCATGCCTGACGAAATCGACCCAGTACGCGAGGAGACGGCCCACCGGGATGCGGAGCGGCAGATGCGGGCGCTGCTCGAATACGCCTTCGATGCTTTTATCGAAATCGATGCGACGGGTTCTATCACCGATTGGAATTCGCGAGCCGAGACGATGTACGATTGGCGGCGCTCAGAGGTTCTAGGAAAGTCCTGCTTTCTGATCGCGCCCGGGCGTCATCGCGAACTGTTCGCTTCAATTCTGCGGCCGTTCACTAGCGCCGGGGAGCCGCCGCCGTTCGACAAGCCGGTGCCGGCCAGAGGCTTGCGCCGCGATGGAAGCGAGTTTCCGGCGGCGATGTCGTGCTTCAAGCTGCGGCGGGATGGCGAGGATCGGCTGGCGCTGTTCGTGCAGGATCTGACGGAGCGCAAGAACATGGAAGATGTTCTGCGCGAAAGCGAGGAACGCAATCGCCATATCCTGGACCACATCGAAGACGGTTATTGCGAAGTGGATCTTCGCGGCAATTTCATTTGCGTAAACGAAGCCTACTGCCGCATGTTCAATCGAACCAGGAGCGAATATGCCGGGGCGCATTTCTCGAAGTTCGGCCGCGATGATTTGAAGGCCTCGCTGCGGGAGGTTTTCGAAAAGGTTTATCGAACTGGTGAGCCGGTGAGATCCTTCGAGTTCGAGAGCTCGCCGGGCAAGTTCATCGAACAGTCGATTTCCTTGAAGCGGAGCGCGAAAGGCCAGCCGATCGGGTTCGTCAGCGTTCTTCGCGATTGCACCACCCGGAAGCTCTACGAATGCGAATTGGCGAAGGCGAAGGAAGAAGCGGAAGCCGCGAATAAGGCGAAGAGCCAGTTTCTGGCGAATATGAGCCACGAGGTCCGCACCCCGATGAACGGGATTCTCGGTATGACGGACCTGGCGCTCTCCACGGAATTGACAGCGGAACAGCGCGAGTTCCTTTCGATCGTGAAGCTTTCGGCGGATTCGCTGCTGGTGGTCCTGAACGACATTCTGGATTACTCAAAGATGGAAGCGGGCAAGGTGGAACTTGACCCGGTGCAGTTCAGCATGGCGGAGTTGGCTGGGGACGCGATGAAGGCGATGGCGCTGGCGGCTCACGAACGTGGGCTCGAACTGGCGTTTCATCTTCACGCGGATGTGCCGGCGGTGTTGGTCGGGGATTCGCTGCGGCTGCGCCAGGTGCTGCTGAATCTGGTGGGCAATGCGATCAAGTTTACAGAGACAGGCGAGGTGGAGGTTAGGGTCGGGGTCGGCGAGCGGTCGGATAGCGACGTGACGCTTAGAGTGAGCATTCGCGACACCGGCATCGGGATCGCGCCCGAAAAACTGGTCAGGTTGTTCCATCCTTTCGAGCAGGCGGATACGTCGACGACGCGCCAGTACGGAGGGACGGGATTGGGACTGGCGATCTCGCGCCGCATCGTGAATCTGATGGACGGCGACGTGGGCGTAGAGAGTACGCCGGGCGAGGGATCGACGTTTCATTTCACCGTAAAGCTGAAGGTCGCGAATGTGCAGCCGGAGCGGGGATTGCCCGCAAGCCTGGATGAACTCCGGGGCTTACCGGTTCTGGTGGTCGACGACAATTCGACGAACCGCCGAATTTTGATCGAGATGGTCCGGCACTGGGACATGATCGCCGAGGGCGTTGGCTCAGGGGCGGAAGCTCTCATCAAATTGGAGGACGCGTTTCAGCAGGGGCGCAGGTTCCGGCTGATCCTGCTGGATGAGCGGATGCCGGGGATGGACGGGTTGGAGGTGCTGGAGCGGATTCGCGCGAACCCGCGTTTGCGCGGCGCCACTATCATGCTGCTGACCTCCGACGATCAAAGCGCGAGCGCGGCGCGCTGCCGGCGCATGGGCGCGGAAGCATATCTGATCAAGCCGATCAAACCTTCGGATTTGCTGGCGACGATCCGCAAGCTGCTTGGCCGCAACGAAGTTGAGGTCGCGTCAGAAGTGGCTGTGCCAGTGGTGCATCGCGGAGCTGGTCGAACGCTCTCTGTACTGATTGCCGAGGATAATGCGGTGAATCAACGGCTGGCGGTGGCTATGCTGGAACGTCTGGGGCATCGAGTGACGCTGGCCGTGAACGGCAGCGAGGCTGTAGCGAAATGGCGCGAAGGCAGTTTCGATCTGGTTCTGATGGATGTGCAAATGCCGGAGACGGACGGTTTCGAGGCGACTCGCCTGATTCGCGGGTACGAACGACAAAGCACGAAGCGGACACCGATTATCGCGATGACGGCGCATGCGATGGCGGGGGATCGGGATCGGTGTATTGAGGCGGGCATGGACGACTACGTTTCGAAGCCGGTGCGCAAGGACGCGCTGGACGCGGCGATCGCCAAGATTGCTTAGAACTGGCACTCCCTCACGAGCCTGTGTGAAAACGGAAGGCGGGGGGCCTAAGTCTTGAAGCGGTCGTCGATTTCGACCTGATATCCACTTGCCAGGCGATTAGTTTCGTTCGCCATTCCGGTCACGGCCATCAACTCGGCGAACTGCGCGTCGGTCATGCCGGCTTTGCGCGCAGCAGCCGTGTGCGAAGCAATGCAATATCCGCACTGATTCGTCGAACTGACCGCGAGGTAGATCATTTCCTTGGTCAGTGCGTCGAGCGAGCCCGGCGCCATGATCTGCTTGATCGATTCCCACGTACGCCGCAGCGTTGCCGGATCGTGCGCCAGGGTTTTCCAGAAATTGTTGATGTAATCGGTGTTGCGCGTTGCCATGATGTCGTCGTACACCGCGCGCACTTCCGGGCTGGCGTTCTGATATTCGATGAGTCCGAGGGTTGCCATGAAGTTAGTGTAGTTTCGACGTGGCGCGGGTCGCCAGGCCTGTCTTGGATGGGCCTGCGGCCCACGAAAGTGAATGAAAATTGGTGCGAACTGCGATAAGCTTCCGTTGGCGGCGAGCGGCCGAGGTCGGCACAGCAGTGGGGTAGTCCAAACCGAAGGCCTGTCTGATCTGGAGCGTGCGTTTGAACGAATCAGTGTGCGCGGAACGTCTCCTGCAGGAGCGGGCGCAGCACGAGACCCTGCTTAAAGAACCACGGCATGCTCTCCGTTCCCGCCAGGAGACAGCAATGCAATCAGCTTATAAGATCGCGGGAATCGATGTACATAAGAAGATACTGGCAGTGGTAATCGCCAGCGAATCGAACGGAGAGTTGCAGTGGGAGCGGAAGCAGTTCGGTGCAGCGCCATCGGATCTGCGGTTGTTGCGCCAGTGGTTGAGCGAAGCCAGCGTGAGCGAAGTGGTGATGGAATCGACAGCCCAGTACTGGAAGCCGGTGTGGGCAGAGTTGGAACCGCATTGCAAGTTGCACCTGGCCCAGGCCCAATCCAACCGGGCGCCACGTGGACGCAAGAGCGACTTCGCGGACGCCGAACGTTTGGTGCGGCGTCACATCGCCGGAGAACTAATTCTGAGCTTTGTGCCGGACGCCGAGCAGCGGCTTTGGCGCACGATGACCCACGCGCAGGTGCAACTCACCCACGATAAAGTGCGGCTGGTGAATCAACTCGAAGCGCTGCTGGAAGATGCTCACATCAAGTTGTCCAGCCTGGTCAGCGACGTGGTGGGCGTGAGTGCGCGTCGCATGCTGCAGGCTCTGGCGGAAGGAGAAACAGAACCAACCAAGCTCGCGGCTCTGGCGGATCGGACCTTACGCGCCACACCGGAGCAACTCTGCGATGCACTCCAGGCCAGCGCTACCCTGAAGCCCACCTACCGGCAGATGCTGAAGCAAAGTCTGGACCGGTTGCGGTTGCTGGAGCAGCACCTGGACGAGTTGAAGAAGAGCCTGGCCCAAGCCTTGGAAACACACCAGAGAGCGGTGGCGCGCGTTGCGGAAGTGCCGGGCATGGGGGCGCATGCCGCCCACCAGGTGATTGCCGAGGTAGGTCCGCAAGCGGCCACGTTCGCCTCGGCAGCGCAGATGGCCTCGTGGGTGGGCGTGTGTCCGGGGCGGCAGGAGAGCGCCGGAGAATCCAAAAGCGACCGGTCGCCGAAAGGCAACCGGGCCATGCGCCGCATCCTGAACCAAGCAGCCAACGCGGCGGTGAAGGCCAAGGGCAGCGTGTTTCAAGAGCAGTACCGGCGGCTGGTGTCACGCATGGGCCACAACAAAGCGGTGTGGGCGGTGGCTCACAAACTGTGTCGTGTCTTGTGGAAGATCCTGCATACTGGCGTGGAGTATGAAGAGCAGGGGAGCCGTCCCAACACCGAAGCGGTGCGGAAACGGACCAAGCGCCTGGCCGCAGAACTTCGAAGACTCGGTTATGGGGTCCAACTCACGCCGTTGCGCCCGGGCGTCCCAGCATGAGGGGTATTTTCGACCCTGCTGTGTCGAGAGTCGTCTCGACATTTCTTAACAGGCCCTTGCGACACTGCAGGCCCCAGCGGCTCGCACCGCAACTATTGCGCGTGCGCGCGAGCTTTCCGCGCGGAATCGGCGTACTGATCGATGTATTTTACCTGCCCCTTAGATAACGTGCCTTTATCGCGAAGGGCAACATACATTGCGCCCGCCTGGTCGTAACCCTGAGCAGCCGCCGAGAACAAGTCCTTTCGGCGAGCCGCGCTTACACCCTGACGCGCCGCCATATCGCTCCGGATGTCGCTGGTTTCCGCGAGTGAATCGGCCAGTTCCACCACCGGTTCGATTTTTCCCGGGGATTTCTCCACCTGGATCCTCCAAAGCGCCGTCGCCTCCTCCGTCATTCCGAGCGCTTCCTCCAGCTTTCCCAACCGCTCAAGCACGGCGGCTGTACGGCCGATGCTGCTCACCAGCGCGGTGGCGGCGCGCGAGTCGTTGGGGTCAGCCTTCGCGGCCTCCCTGCGCAGCGCGAGCGCCTTTTGATGCCACGCGAGCGCGGTGGTATCGTCATTCAGCCGCGACGTGACCCAGCCCAGATCGCTGTAATCGTAAGAAAGATCCAGCTTGGTGCGAGGCGTCAGCGGGTTGCCACCCAGCCGCCGTTCGTCGATTTCACGCGCTTGCGTATATTCGGCGAAACTCTCCTGGAAGCGTTTGGTGACGCCGTACAGAGCGGCGAGTCTCTTGTGCAGCAAGGCGACCGAGCGCTGCTTCTCGGCGTTCTGTGGATCGGCGTCGGCGACGCGCTGAAACAACGCGATTCCTCGCTGCCGCACCGGAATCGCCTGTTCGTACAATCCCTGACTCGTCATGATGTCGGCCAGTTCGTACTCGGCGGCGCCTAAATCGCGAACCGCGGTCAGGTCGCTTGGCCTCGCCTTGAGGTCGGCTTCGGCGAGCGAAATATCCCGCTCCGTGAGAAGTGTCGCATTCTTGAAATCGCCGATGCCGGAATACATCGACGCCAGTTCGTTGAGCATCCGCAGATGATCGCGCCGCAACTCGCGATTGGGAGCGTTCCCGGCAGTGAGATGCTCTACGATATCGACAGCCTTTTTCAAATTCTTCAACGCCTCGCGCGGCTGGCCGAGGTTGGCCTCGCTGCCGAAACCTTGCACCAAAGCGATTCGTTCGTAACCCAGCGCGGTCTCCCAAGAGAGCTTCGGATCGCCCGCCGAATCGCGCGACAACATTTCCAGATACTGAAGCGCGCTGCCCACCAGCAACTGGCGAGGAGCCGTGGACCCCGGCAGATTCGCGATGGAATCGTGCAGGTCGAACATCACGGTATGCGCCAGGCTGCGCACCTGTTCGAAGCGGCGTTGCGCGCGGCGGGATTCCCACCACGTTGTGCCGGCGAACGCGAGAATCAGAATCACTGCCAGGATGCCGGCCGGAATCGCGACTCGATGTCTTTGGAATAGCTTCGAAGCGCGATAGGCGAATGTAGCGGGCCGGGCGCGCACCGGCAATCCGGTTTGGTGATGACGAATGTCCGACGCAAGATCGTCGACGTTCGAATAGCGCTGGCCCGGATCCTTTGCCAGAGCCTTCGCGGCGATTTTCTCCAGATCGCCCGAAAGACGCCGGCGCAAGCGGTCCGCACTGATGGATCGATTCGCGGCGGCCGACTCCGGGATGGAAGCCTGACTCAGCGGAACCGGCGGCTGTTCGCACACGACACGCACCATTTCGGCGAGCGAGTCCGAGGGCAATTGATAAGGACGCTGCGAGCTGAGAAGCTCGTAGAGAATCACGCCCAGCGAATACACATCGCCCGCGACCGAAAACAACTCGCCGCGAATTTGCTCCGGGCTGGCGTACGCCGGTGTCATCATCGGCAGCGCCGCTTGCGTGATGTCTTCATCCTGCTGTTCGGGATCCAGCACGCGCGCCAGCCCGAAATCGAGCAGCTTCGGCGTGCCGTCCGATGTCACCAGAATGTTGCCCGGCTTCAGATCGCGATGGACGATCAGGCGGCGATGCGCGTGCGCGACCGCATCGCAGATCGCGACGAACAGCGTCAGGCGCGACGCGATCGGAAGATGCCGCGAATCGCAATATTCCAGCAGCGGCAATCCCTCGACGAATTCCATCACGAAGTACGGCTGATGTTCGGAAGTAGCGCCGCCGTCCAGCATTCGCGCGATGCCGGGGTGTTCGAATTGCGAAAGGATCTGACGCTCCCGGCGAAACCGCCGTTCCATTCCCAGCGGATCGGAAGTCGCGGTGCGGCGCCCGGAGGTGATCAGCTTGATCGCCACCTTTTTGCGATACTCGCCGTCGGCGCGCTCGCCGAGATAGACCACGCCCATTCCGCCGCGTCCGATCTCGCGCAGGATTTTGTAGGGTCCGATGACGTCGGGCGGTTTTTCGGGATCGGCGCGCAGCAGTGCACCGGGAGCGATGGCCGTATTGAGCTCGGTATCGGCGCGTCTTTCGAGAGCGAGCAGCGACTCCACCTCGCGGCGAAGTTCATCGTCGTCACGGCAAAGACGGTCCAGCGTTTCGACACGCTCACCGGGATCGGTGTCGAGAACTGTGGCCAGTACCGATTTGATTTCGCCCCAACGCGCAGCTTTCATGAAACCCTATTGAACACTTTAGCCGACGAACAGCATTTGCTTGTGGGGCCGCCACTCGTGGCGGCGAGCCGCCCTCAGGCGGCTCTATTCGCCTTAGGTGAAAAAGGAGTTTTGTCCGCTTTGGTCACGGCTCGTTGTCGGCATTATTTCGAATCAGCGCGTTTGACGAGCGGCGACCATGCCGCGCTTGCGCCAAGGGAGCGGACAAACCTTTGGTGATTCAGCAACCTCAATAGCCGGTTGCCGGCACGAATGCCTGCCCCACAACTATTGAACGGCAGGACCTTCCATCTGCTGCAGCAGCCACAATCGCGCCGTGCCCCATTCGCGCTTGACGGTCGCGGCGGAGATGCCCATTACCTCGGCGGTCTCTTCGATGGTCAACCCTCCGAAATAACGCAGTTCCACCACCCGGCCCTGCTGCGGATCCATCTCCGTCAATTCGTGAAGCGCGCGATTCAGTTCAAGCAGATCGATACGCGGGTTCGTGAAAACACCCAGCGCGTCTTCCAGCGCGATCGCATTCGTGAACCCCTCCCGCTTGGCGGCCTGGCGGTCGCGCGCGTGATTGATCAGGATGCGCCGCATCATGCTCGATGCGACTCCCAGAAAATGCGCGCGATTCTTCCAATCGACGGAGTGCTGGTCCACCAGCCGCACATACGCTTCGTGAACCAGCGCGGTCGGCTGCAACGTGTGATCGGGACGTTCGGCGGAAAGGAAGAAGCGAGCCAGCCGGCGAAGCTCGTCATAGACCACCGGCGTCATGCGGTCCAGCGCTGACTTATCGCCGTTGCGCCAGCTTACCAGGAGTTGCGTGAATTCGGTCGGCGCGATCACGGCTGTGATTTCAAGACTACATCTCATTGTAACGAATTGTGTGATCCGCTTTGAAATCGTTTCGTGCGTACTAGGCATGAGTACGAAAACTGAGATTCGTGGCGCACGCTTCAGCGTGCAGCGACGAACTTCAGTTCGTCGTCTGAAAACACTGTCGGCTGAGCCGGTCAGCGGCGCTGAAGCGTGCGCCACATCCGATCTACCTATGCAGCGTCACCGGCACTGTGCGGGACTCGGAGCTGCGCAGTGTCGCCGAGATCAGATATTCGCCCGGCTCAAGCTGCGGAGGCAGCATCGCGTTGATCTGCACGAAGCCGCGGTCGTCGGGCGCGGATAAATACACCGCAGGCAAATCCGTCCCATCCAGCCGCAGCGTCACATCCGATTGCCGCGCATCCGCTGGCACGCCGCTCACCCACATCGACACACAGCTCTCGACACCGATGCGCACGCGATTGGGCTCGTAGGTCTTGCCGTCGGTAACCCCCGCAACTTCCAGTGCACTCGCAGCGTGCAACGAATTGCGGCGTTCTTCGCGAGAAAGATCGACAGGAATCCGCAGCCGGTTGCTCCACGCGCCGTTCTTGAGCGCGATCCGAACATCGAACCAGCCTTTCGATAATCCGAGCGGTAACTTACAGTTCGCCTGCCAACCAGGGCCGCCGATGTTTCGAACGCCAACGGGCCGGCACGCGAAGTCCCCCACTTCCACGAAAACGTTGTCGCAATCGAGATCCGTGAGTGGCGAATTGAACCACGCCGTGAAGTAATGATCGCGATCGCTGCGAAACGTGTGATCGCGAGTCCACAGATTTTCGACGCACACCAGCGAAGGAACATCCCCGGCGCGGTGAGACGCAGGCCATTTGCGATATCCCACTGTCTGCGCGCGATAGTCATACACGCCGATCAATTTCGAATTGACGAAACCGGCCGTGCGGATATACGCCAGCATGCACTCCGTATTCGGCCCGCACCAGTTGTCGAATTGCCCGGCGAGTTCGGTGGTCTCGTAGAATTCGAGCAGCGGAATCGCGTCCGGCTGCGGCGGATCGTCAATCACCAGCGATTCGATGCACGCGAAATCGCGCGTCAACTCGCACACGCGTTCCAGTGCCAGCAACGGGTGCTTCAGGTGATACAGCACGCCGAAGAACAGCACGATATCGAAATAGCCGACATCGCGAGGCGTGAGGTAGCAGATGTCCTCGACGATGTATTCCACTTTCGAATTCAGCAGCCGCTTGGCTTCGAAAAACGTCTCCTGCCGCGCGGAATCCACCGCGACCACGGTTGCCCCGCGCCGCTCCATTTCGAAACTGAACCAGCCGTCCCAACAGCCGATGTCGAGCACGCGTTTGCCGCGAAGGTCCTGCGGGATCGGATAGCGCCCGATGCGTTCCTTGAGCTGGGCGATGGTTTGGATGCCGGGAATGACGCTGCCGTCGTTGAGCTCGATGCTGTGATACCAGCCGAGCTTGCCCATCTGATCGATTAACTTGCCGATTCCCTCGGTGGTTTCAAAGTTGCGCGCTCGCTGCATCTACCAGTCGATTATAACGAGGGGCAGCGGCACGAAGAATTTTGGCCGCGAATGAACGCTAATAAGCGCAAAATGAAAGCCAGCAAATTTATTCGCGTTCATTCGCGTTCATTTGCGGCTAGGTTCCTTTGGGGGCGGCAGCTCGCGATCGAGCCAAGCGAGATATGCAGGCGAGCCATCGACCACGGGAATCACGATCACCTCAGGGACTTCGTAAGAATGCATCTTGAGAATCTCCCCGCGAAGCGAGTCGAAGACATCGCGGCGCGACTTGATCAGCAGCAGGAATTCCGTCGCCTCTTCGACCTTGTCTTTCCATCGATAGACGCTGCGGATCCGCGGGATGATATTGACGCATGCGGCGAGCCTCTTCTCGACAAGGTGTCGAGCAAGCCGCGACGCTTCCTCTTCCGTCTCGCAAGTTGTCAGGACGACGATCTTGTCGGTCATGCCGTTCGTTACTGGTTTCCGCAAGGCATATTGAGTTCGACTGACGTCACTACTTCAACCGGTTCGCCGTTGAGCAGTGTCGGCCGGTACTCCCACTGCTTGACTGCATCGAGCGCCGCTGCGATCAGAAGCGGATGACCGCTGATCACCTGAATGTCTCGCAAACCACCCGCCTTCTCGACAACCACGCTGAATTTCACCTTGCCACCGATTCTGGCTTGGGTAGCCAACGGCGAGCAGACAGGGGCGATCTGACGAACAAGATTCGCGTGTTGAACATTGCCGTCGACGCGAATGCGTTGGGGAGTCGATGTTACGTTCTGCTGCGGAGCGCTTGCGGAGCGCTGAAGATGTAGGCAGGGTCTGCGTTTGGAGCTTCTTAGTCTCCAGCGCTCGCCGACCCACTGATCGGCTTCTTCGATATCGCGCCTGTATTGTTCCTTCGTGTCGCGAAGATCGGCCCGCTCACGAATGAACAAATTCAGATACGACATCGCATCCGCGTATTGCGGGTCGATCTCGATGGCACGACGCAAGTGCGCCATCGCGTCATCAACTATCGGACCGATACGGTTGGATTAGTTCACCTTGGCGTTGGACGGTGGCAATGGGCCAGGGTCGTCAGGAGCATGAGCTTCGCGATTGCGCGGGCTTCCATCAAGGCTGGGATAAAACTCAGTCCAGATGAGGACGCCCGCCCAATATTGCGCCGTCTCTGATTGCTCGGATCGACCGCGAGAGCCGGGCATTCCATTCGCGTGCCTCTTCGATCTTTCGGATGCTCCCGTCATATGGGAGCAGTCCGGCTTGGGTGTAGCATCAAAGACGTCATCGATGTGAGCGCGATCGTATTGTTAGCGTCGATTTCAAGGACGCATTTGAACTCATGCGTCCGCACGCTTGCGCCTTTTCAAGCATTCTCGGGCGTCTGCTCGCCCGGAACACACAACTGCATGTGTCGTCCCAGATATAAACAGGCCGTCGCGATCCTGCGGATTGAACATCGCGATGCCCGCTCAAAAGCGTCGATCAGCCTCGTGATATTTGCCTGCGCGGAACAACTCCACACCGAAATTCTTCCAGCCCCGCGCATCGGTTGGCTGCGGGGTAGGTTGCGGAACTTGGGCTCGCACCGCAGCCGAACAGACGAGCAACGCAACCGCGATTCGCATTCGCACCTCCGTTTCATTTTAGACACCAGGTGTATCCTGAAAGTTGGACCCTTACCGCAATGAACGCCTCTCCTCCGGCATCCGCGAGGAACTCGAAGAGCTGATCAGCTTCGAGATGGCCGACCCCCGTATCGGCCCGGCGAGCATCTCGGAAGTCCATATTTCGCCCGATCATCGCCGCGCTCTAGTGCTTCTGGTACTGCAAGGCACCGAGAAAGAGCAAGCCGCGACGCTGGAAGCCTTAAATCACGCTAAAGCATTCCTAAAACAGCAGTTAACTGAGCGATTGCAGCTCTTCAAGACCCCCGATTTGCACTTCGAGGCGGCGCTTCCGGCCAGCGTGGCCGCGAAAGTTCCGCAAATTCTGAAGCGCATCAAGCGCGGACGGCCCAAAGACTAGCGAAAACCCTAAAAAAAGGGTTCGAAAAATAGCCTTCCGCATCCAAGAGTGGTAACTTTAGTGGATGAGACATGCAGTTGCCTGTCTCGTTTGGGCGCTTCCGAAGTTAGTGAAGTATAAGGCCCTACAGGATTTCGTAGCACCAGCAAAACACCGAACGCTTTTGGGTCGTGAGCAAAAGCGTCGTGCGAGAGGCGGCGAGTGAACCGATGCGCGTAGCTCCAATGAACAGCCGATTTTTAGATGCCTGCCGGCGGCGGCCAACCGACGTGCGGCCGGTCTGGTTCATGCGGCAAGCCGGCCGCTACATGAAGCAGTATCGCGACATCCGGGCGCACCACGGCATCCTCGAAATCTGCAAGCGCCCGGATCTGGCGGCGCAGGTCACGCTGCAGCCGGTCGAAATCCTGGACGTCGATGCGGCCATCATTTTTGCCGATCTGCTGCTGCCCGTCGAACCGATGGGGCTGAAGCTGAAGTTCGTCGCCGGCGAAGGGCCGTGCATCAGCAATCCCGTGCGCACCTCCAGTGACATCGACAGCCTTTCGATTTCGAATACGGACGATCTGGGTTACGTCGGCGAATCAATTCAGATGGTGGTGAAAGCGCTCGCCGGACGTGTGCCCGTGATCGGATTCGTCGGCGCGCCATTCACCATGGCGAGCTACATGATCGAAGGCGGACCGTCGCGTACGTTCGTCAAGACCAAGCAGATGATGTATCGCGATGAGACTCTGTGGCGTCGATTGATGGGCAAGCTGGTCGACGTACTGGGGTCGTTCGCGGTGCTACAGGTGGCGGCGGGGGCTCGCATCATTCAGGTGTTCGATAGCTGGGTGGGCGCGCTCGGTCCCGACGATTACGTTCGCTATGTGGCTCCGTATTCGCGCGCGCTGATCGAACGCATTCGCGCGGCGGGCGTCCCGGTGATCCACTTCGGAACCGGTGCCGCTGGATTCTTCCGCGAGCTGCATGCGGCCGGCGGCGACGTGATGGGCGTCGACTGGCGAATCAACATCGACCAGGCCTGGATGGACATCAGCTATCGCTCGGCGGTACAGGGCAATCTGGATCCCGCGGTGCTGTTCGCTCCGCTGCCGGAGCTTCGAGCACGCGTGCATGAATTGCTGAAGCGCACAGGATCGCGGCCTGGGCACATCTTCAATCTCGGCCACGGAATTCTACCGGAAACTCCGGTGGAAAACGTCAAAGCCTGCGTCGAGATCGTGCGCGAATTTAAGCCGTAACAACAGGAGTCAGAATTCAGGAGTCAGGAGTCAGAATGCCCCCGCGAGTTGCGATCGTCGGAGGGGGAATCTCTGGCCTTGCAGCCGCGTACGATCTTACACGGGCGGGTGTCGACTGCATTGTCTTCGAAAAAGCACCGCGTCTCGGCGGTGTTATCGAAACGCGTTCCTGGAATGGCTGCCTCCTCGAAAGCGGACCCGACAGTTTCATTTCCTCCAAACCAGAAGCGCTCGCGCTGATCAAGGAACGTCGGACTCGAAAGCGAAGTGATCGGTTCGAATGATCATCAGCGGACCACTTACATTCTGAAGCGTGGAAAACTAGTGCCGCTGCCCGACGGCATCATGATGATCGTGCCGACCAGGGTGATGCCGATGATCCGCACGCCGCTGCTGTCGTGGGGAACCAAGTTTCGCATGGCGCGCGAATTTTTGCGGAAACCCCGCACCTATCCCGACCGCAGCGTTGCTGATTTCGTGATCGACCATTTCGGCGAAGAGACGCTGGATTATCTGGCCGAACCGCTATTGTCCGGCATTTATGGCGGCGATCCACGTCAATTAAGCGTGAACAGCGTGCTGCCACGATTTGTCGAAATGGAATCCAGCACGGGAAGTTTGTCGCGGGCGGTGATGAAGTCGAAATCGGCAGGGCCCGGCGGGTCGCTGTTCAAGACGCTCAAGGGCGGGCTGGGCACGCTGGTCGAGGCCTTGTCGAAAAACTTGCGTGTGGAACATGCCGAAGTGCAATCAATCGAACGCGTTGAGAATCGATTCCGCGTGCGCGCGGGTGGGCAGGAGGTCGATGCATCGGACGTAATTCTCGCGGGACCGGCCTGGTCCGGCGCGGCACTGACTCGGAAAATCGACGGTGAATTGTCGCAACTGCTGAAGCAGCATTCCATACAGTTCGTCAGCAACCGTTTCGATGGTTTTTGACAACGCGACATTCGACGGCAAGCGCGCCGGCTTCGGGTTCCTGGTGCCCAAGCGCGAGCGGCAGCGGCTGGCCGCGTGTACGTTCGTCAACACGAAGTTCCCGTTTCGCGCACCGGACAATCGCATCGTCTTGCGTTGTTTTTTCGGCGGAATTGGCGACGAAAAAGTACTAGACGAATCCGACGAGTCGCTGGTCGCAATCAGCACGCCAAGAGCTGCAGCGCATTCTCGGATTGAACGTCGCGCCCCTCTATCAGACCGTCGCGAGATGGCCGCGATCCATGGCGCAATACAACGTCGGGCATGCCAATCGCGTGCACGAAATCCGCAAACGCGTTGCAACGATTCCTGGATTGTTTCTTGCAGGAAATGCCTACGAAGGCATCGGACTTCCGGATTGCATCCGAACCGGCCGGCTCGCCGCCGCGTCGATCCTCCAGCGTCTGTAAACCTGCAATACCAGCACGATAGCGAAGAAGATCGTGAAGTCGGTGAAGAGGTGGAACAGCAGCAGGTGGCGATATGTCTCCAGGCAATCGGTCAAGGAAGCGATGAGGAATTCGCCCAGCCCCATCAATGCTGCAAACACTATCGACCATCCGATTGGATCTTGAAGCATCGGATTCCGCAGCAGGAGTGGTGGCAAGACGAACAACAGAAGGCCGTACCAAATCATCAGATGAATCGGCCAGCGCGCGACCGCGGAGCGGCGTAGATTGCTCCACCATGCCATTCGATTGGTGATCGCACCTGCCGGATGTCCTGCGCGCCGCGAATAATTCGAGAGATTCTCCGGTCTTATTTGCGAAGCCTGCAGGCGAAGATCGCTCCACAGGAATCCGATCGGAACCGAGGGGTGATGCAGGTAGAATCGCAAAACATCCATGTAGCCGCTGCGCTGGGAGAAGTCCCGCAGCCACGACAAGTTCTCCACGGGCGTACCGGGCATGAAAGAGTGCATGCCGATATATTGCAGGTCGGCTGAATCGAGCCCCAGTTCACGAGCGTCGCGAGCGCGATTCGCGGACTCGGGCAGAATCCGCGCAAAGATCAAATTGAAGCGAGGCTGGCTCTTATACCAGTAAGGGGTCTCGCCGAGGGTCCAGGCGCTTCCACACAGGACAACCGCCGCCGCTACGAACGCGGCGACCTTCGCTTTCCCGTGGGCGGCTTTCCACGCGATGACGCAGAGGAGAGCCGCGGGCAAGGGCCCGAACAAGGCATGCTGGCCCTTGGATGTCACGTAGAGGAGAGCGCCGGCGCCGAACAAGACGATCGCTCCCACGCGCGCAGTTTTGATCCGCCCGATCAAAACAGGTGTGAGCGAGACTGCGGCCATCGCGCCGATCAGCGCAGCTGCGTCGGTGTAGAACGAGTTGCAATACGCGACGTAGGCGACGTCCATAAAAATCCAGAGGCTGGCGATCGCGGCGATCCACCAACGTATTCCGTCCAAGCGACGAATCGACCGAAGCAGCAGGGAAAAGCTCGCGAGCCAGATCAGGAGGTGCACTGCGCCCACCCAGCGGATGTCGAAGGTATGAGGGTCGTCCAGGCGCTCCTGAGTTTTGGAAGCGATCCATGCGGCGGCGAGTTCCGACGACGGCAACTCGGCATTCCAATAGAAACGCGGGGCGCGAATGTAACTCGGCTCAAAGTAAAGGAAGTTGTCGCGATCCCCGCCGGCGGGGCCAAGGGAGAGCCGACCGCCTATTTTCGGGAAATCCCCATTGTTCGCCAGTCCGATGTATCCCGGAAGCAGGACCTGCCAAAGCAGCAGTCCAAACGCAGCCAGCATGGCAACAATTTCACGTCGCAGAAAGCGGGGCTGGGAAATTGACGGCGCGATGACGTCAGTATAGCTTCATGCCTCGTGGATTCGCGTGTAGGGTGTGGGGCCGGCACTTCTGCCGGCGGACGCGCTTTAGCGCGTCCAGTTTGAGCGGTCTGAAGACCGCTCGCCGCCACGAGTGGCGGCCCCACAAAGTGGGACCCCACAGTTTAAGGTAGTGTCTGAAATGTGCGTTGAGAGAAGCTTTCAGACACTACCACATTTGACCGCATGTGCCCTCAAACGCGACGATGATTAACATGCGAGTGCTGGTGAGCGACGACCAGGTGGATGTTCTTGAAGCCATCCGTCTGTTGCTCAAGGGCGCCGGCCATCAGACCGAAATTGTGGAATCGCCACGGGCGGCGATCGAGGCGGCCAAGAATGGCGATTTCGACCTGGTCGTGATGGACATGAATTATTCGCGCGATACCACATCGGGCGACGAGGGCTTGGACCTCCTGGAGAAACTGATGGCGCGCGACGGAGCCATGCCGGTGATCGTGATGACGGCGTGGTCCAGCGTGGACCTGGCCGTCGAAGCGATGCGCCGCGGCGCGGCCGATTTCATCCAGAAGCCGTGGGACAACGCACGATTGCTGGCGACGATCGAAAAGCAAGTGGATCGTTCCAAGGAACGCAAGCACGCCAAGAGCGAGATGGACATCGCGCGCCACGTGCAGCAGCGCCTGCTTCCGCAGC
The DNA here is from genome assembly GCA_963732025.1 of Terriglobia bacterium. Taxonomy (GTDB): domain Bacteria; phylum Acidobacteriota; class Terriglobia; order Bryobacterales; family Bryobacteraceae; genus Palsa-187. The sequence goes on along the minus strand of CAVSXU010000008.1, from coordinate 727,918 downwards.
ATGGCCAGACCATGCAAACCATCGTGTACGGCGGCCTGTGTTTGCCGGCGCGCGAAATCGGCGGCGATTACTACGATTTTCTGGATCTGGGTACTGGGCGATTGGGGGCGATGCTCGCCGACGTCTCGGGGAAGGGCGTCGCGGGAGCGCTGCTGACCGCCAGCTTGCAGGCGTCTTTTCGGAGCCAGCTTGAGTTAGGGGTTCGTCATCCGAAGGCTCTGCTCACGTCGGTGAACAAGCTGTTTCACGAATCGACACCGGCGGAATATTTTGCCACGATATTCTTTGCCGAATACCGCGATCAGGGCCGCGAACTTCGCTATATCAACTGCGGCCATCCGGCGGCGCTGCTGCTTCGCACGAATGGAGAGATTGAGAAACTGGAAGCGACCGCGCTGCCGGTCGGCATTTTCGGCGTGCTGAAGTGCGAAGAAAAGACCATCGTGATGGCGGCCGGGGATGTGCTGCTGATCTTTTCGGACGGCGCACTCGAAGCCGGGGTCGAGCGCGGCGAGGAATTCGGCGAGGCGCGGCTGATCGCGGCGGCGCAATCGGCTCCCAGGACCAGCGTCGAGGCGATTCTGAATCACATTAGCGCGGAGGTGTTGCGGTTCAGTCCGGGGTTGCAATCGGACGACGTGACGATTGTCGCGTTGACGGCGCGTTGACGTGGGGCTTGCAGAGCCGAGAGCTGTGGGGCCGCCACTCGTGGCGGCGAGCGGCCTCTTAGGCCGCTCAAATTGGACGCGCTAAAGCGCGTCCCCCGGCACGAGTGCCGGCCCCACAGCTCTCGGCTCTGCAGCCTGGCGGCCCGCGCCACGAGATTAGAATGGACTATGTTTCGCGCCCCTGTTCGTCCCGGCCTTGAGCTGCGCTTGCTGGAAGAGAGGCACGCTCCCACCGTTTTCGCTCTAGTGGATCGCGATCGCGAATACCTGCGCGAATGGCTCCCTTGGGTGGATGCGACCACTACACCCGACGATACCCTGGCCTTCATCAAGGCTTCGCTCGAACAGTTCGCGGCGAACAATGGATTTGCAGCCGGAATCTGGAACGAAAACCAGTTTTGCGGTGTCATAGGAACTCACAAGATCGTTTGGTTGAATCGCAAAGTGGAACTCGGCTATTGGCTGGGGCGGGACTTCCAGGGTAAGGGGATCGTGACTGATGCCTGCCGCGCCGCGATCACGCATCTGTTTCACGAACTGGATCTGAATCGTGTCGAAATTCACTGCGCCACGGCCAACGCGAAGAGCTGCGCGATCCCACGCCGCTTGGGATTTACGCTCGATGGCACGATGCGCGAAGGGCAATTAGTTGGTGGAAGGTATTCCGATCTGCATGTGTTCGGAATGTTGAAGGGAGACTGGCATGCGTAGTTTCACGCGCGTCATCGCGGCCGTTTTGACGATGGCTCTGGGGATCGGCGCCGCCACCGCGATCTTCAGCCTGGTCCGTCCGACGCTGCTCCATCCCTTCACATTTCCGCGAGCCGGCGAACTGGTGATGATCGACGAACGCGATCCCCAAGGCGCGGCGAATCCGGTTTCGTTTCCCGATTTTCGGGATTGGAGCTCGCAGCGGAACGCATTGCCGCAGATGGGTGCGTTCGACATCGGATTCTTCGAATTGACAGGCGTGGACAATCCCGAGGAAATCCCCGGCGCGTTGATCACGCCGAACTTGTTCCGGCTTCTCGGCGTCGCACCCGCACTAGGACGCGATTTTCGCGATGGCGAAGAGCGGTCCGTCATCTTGAGCGATGCCGCGTGGAGAAAGCGTTTCGGCGCGGACCCGAACATTCTGGGCCGCAACATCGCGCTCGATTTCGCGCGCACCAAAGAGATCGAGCGCTACACAGTGGTCGGTGTGATGCCGTCGAATTTCTGGATGTACTACGGAAATTTCGAGGTGTTCGTGCCGCTTGGAACGCGGCTTCATTCGCGAGGATCGAAAAGCTCGAGGATTGATTGCGATCGGACGCCGCGCTCCCGGCGTCAGCGTGGAGCAGGCGCAAGCGGCACTGAGCGCGATCACGATCGAGCAGGGCTGGAGCGTGCGCGTTCGCGATTGGGAACAATCGGCAACGCAACCCGTCCGCGCGGAGTTATTGATTCTGAGCGGCTCGGCGGGATTGCTCCTGCTGATCGCATCGGCGAACGTTGCAGGGCTGCTGCTGGTGCGCGCGCAAGCGCGGCGGCGAGAGATCGCGATTCGTGCCGCGCTGGGTGCGAGCCCGATGCGATTGATGCGGCTGTTGCTGGGCGAATCTCTGCGCGTGGCCATCGCGGCGGCAACGATCGGCGGGCTGCTTGCATGGTGGGGCGTGAGCGCCATGATGGCGGTGTTGCCGGCGGATATCGAACAGACTCGGCTGCTGCCGGGTCTGGATCGCGTGGCCGTAGACCCGTGGGCGATGGTGTTCGCCGGGCTTGTGGCGTTCGTCTCGTGCATGGCCGCCGGACTGGTTCCAGCGTGGCGAGCAAGATCGGTGGATTTAACGACGGCGACGAAAGACACAGGCTCGCCTGAATCGCAGCGCGGACGAAAGATGTTGGTGATGGTGGAGGTCGCGCTATCGGTGATCCTGCTTTCGGGCGCGGGGCTGTTGATCAAGACGCTCGACCGGATTCGCGCTATCGATTTGGGATTTCGCCCCGAAAAGCTGTTGATCCTGCGCGTACCGCGCATCGCGCGGCGATGCTTCGCCAGTCTACTATTCGGAGTTGGCGACGCGCGTTGGCGCGCTGCCAGGCGTTCGATCGGAATCCCTGTTCAGTTCGCTCACGGGGCGAACCCGCGACGGATTCGAAATTCCTGGCCAACCTGAAAAGGTCCAGGCGAGTTACATGATCGTGCAGCCGGGCTACTTCGCGACATTCGGGATTCCGCTCCACCGCGGGCGCGAATTTGACGATCGCGACCAGCGCCGCGTCATCGTCAACGAAACGCTGGCGCGCCGATACTGGCCGCATGATGATCGCAGTGGGGCGATCGATCAAGCTGGATGGCGAGACGCTGGAGATAATCGCCATCGCCGCCGACACGCGCCCGAACGTGTTTCGCGATCCCGATCCCACGGTGTACAGCCCATTGCGCGATGCAAGAGCCGCGCAGCTCGCGGTGCGGACGTCGGCCGATCCGCTGAGGCTGGCGCGCGCCATTACTGGAGTGGTTCGCGATCTAGGCGGCGTGGTGGCGGAAGTCGGGACGATGGAACATTTCGTCGCCAACAACACGTGGCAGCAGGAACAGGCCGGGGCATTGTTGACCGGGTTCGCCGCGATCGCGCTGATTCTTTCCACGGCGGGCCTGTACGGAATCGTATCGTTCGCGCTGGCGCGGCGGACGCGGGAGATCGGAATTCGTGTGGCGATCGGGGCCAGCCGCAGCGACGTTGCGGCTCTGGTGCTGTCGCGAATGCCTCGCTCCAGTTGGCTCGGGATTGGTATTGGGACTGGCAGCCGCACTGGCGCTGCGCCAATCCGTCGCGGGATTGCTTTATCAGGTGGCGCCTGCGGATCCGTGGGTACTCGCAACTGTTGCGATCGTAACCGCGTGCGGAGCTTTGGTGGCATGCGGCGTTCCGTTGCGGCGCGCGTTACGCATCGATCCTGTAATCGCGTTGCGTTACGAGTGAACAGCCCCTTCCAGTGATGGGCTCAAACACCTACCCCTCAGGGTGGGGGCACTGTCGTCGCCACTGAGGCCCCCACCCTCACGGGTGGTGCTTGACCGGTAGGACTCGCGGAGACATCTGACGAGCGGACACGCGCATCCCAAAATCGAACAGCATCTCCGCTCGACGCATTGTGCGCTCAATGGCTTAGCCGCGGCCAAAGGATTGCCATAGCACTTCGATACAATTGCTTCACAGTCCGTTTTATGAATCCGGAGACAGAAGTTTGAAGGGCGGCGCGGGAGCGAGCGGCAACGGGCGTGTGCTCATCGCCGACGATCAGCCCGATGTTCTGGAAGCGCTGCGGCTGCTGCTGAAGGGCGAGGGATTCGAGATCGAATCGGCCACTTCGCCCGCCGGGATTCTGGCGGCGCTCGAGACTCGCGATTTCGACGTGGTCCTGATGGACCTGAATTACACCCGCGACACCACGTCCGGCCAGGAAGGTCTGGATCTGCTGACGCGCATTCAAGGCGATCGACGCGATGGTGCCGGTCGTGGTGATGACGGCGTGGGGCAGCGTCGATCTGGCCGTCGAAGCGATGCGGCGCGGCGCGCGCGATTTCATCCAGAAGCCGTGGGACAACGCGCGGCTGATGACCATCGTCCGGACGCAGGTGGAGCTGAGCGCGGCGCTGCGGCGCGGGCAGCGGCTGGAAGCCGAGAATCGGCTGCTGCGGACCGAGGGCCGGCCGTCGCTGATCGCCGAATCGCCGGCGATGCAGCCGGTGCTGCAATTGATCGCGCGCGTGGGGCCGTCCGACGCCAACGTGCTGATCACCGGCGAGCCGGGCACCGGCAAGGAAGTGGTCGCGCGGACGCTGCATGCGGTTTCGGTGCGCGCGAATCGTCCGATGGTGACGGTGAACGCGGGCGGGCTGGCGGAAGGCGTTTTCGAGAGCGAGCTGTTCGGCCACGTGAAGGGCGCGTTTACCGACGCGAAGATGGATCGCGTGGGGCGCTTCGAGCTGGCCGATGGCGGCACGCTGTTCCTGGACGAGATCGCCAACGTGCCGCTGAATCTGCAAGCGAAGCTGCTGCGTGTTCTGGAGATCGGCGAGATGGAGCGCGTCGGATCGTCGAAGACGCGACGCGTGGACGCGCGCGTGATTTCGGCGACCAACGCCAGTCTGGCCGAAGAAGTCGGCGTCGGGGCGATTCCGCCAGGACCTGCTGTTCCGCCTGAACACCATCGAGATTCATCTGCCGCCGCTGCGCGAACGGCGCGAGGATATTCCGCTGCTGGCGTCGCATTTCCTGGGCGTGCATGCGCGGCGCTATCGAAAGAACTTGCAGGGCTTCGATCCGGCGGCGATGCAGGCGCTGCTCGAGAATCCGTGGCAGGGCAATGTGCGCGAGCTGAATCACGTGATTGAGCGCGCGGTCCTGATGGCGCAGGAAAACATGGTGCGGCAGGGCGATCTGGCGCTGCGTTCGGGATCGCAAGGGTCGCATGCGCCTGGAAGATATGAGCCTCGAAGAAGTGGAGGCGTTCCTGATCAAGAAGGCGCTGGCGCGTTACAACGGCAACGTCAGCCATGCGGCCAACGCGCTGGGGTTGAGCCGCAGCGCGCTGTATCGCCGACTGCAGCGATACGGACTGTAAGCTTGTCACGACGTCTGTACAACTGGCGGCCCGACTGGCGGTCACGTACACGTAGTTTAAGTTCCAACGCTCCATGGATATCTCACGGCTCAAACCCGTCCACGAACAGCGCATTCTGCTGCTGGCGCTGGCCGCCGGACTGCCCGCGGTGGTCACGTCGATGGTCATCCTGTGGTGGGTCGGCGACTACACGCGCGAAAGTCCAGTGGACGCTCACGCGTGCTGATCGTCGGCGCGTGGTGGGGATTCGCCGCGGCAGTCCGCGAGCGCGTCGCGTCGCCGCTGCGGACGCTCGCGAATCTGCTCGAAGCCATGCGCGAAGGCGACTACTCGATTCGCGCGCGCGGCGCCAGAGGCGAAGAAGCGCTCGGCGATGTGATGGCGCAGGTCAATGCCATGGGCGCGACGCTGCGCGCGCAACGCCTGGGCGCGCTGGAAGCGACCACGCTGCTGCGCAAAGTGATGGAGGAAATCGACGTCGCGATTTTCGCGTTCGACGGCGATCGCAAGCTGAAGCTGGTGAATCGCGCGGGGGAACGGCTGCTGGCGCAGCCGGCCGAGCGCATCATGAATGCCGAGGCGGATACGCTGGGGCTGGCCGAGTTTCTGGAAGGCGACGGAGACGCAGAATATTCAGACGCACGTTCCCGTCGGGATCGGGACGCTGGGGAATCCATCGCGCGATGTTTCGCGAAGGCGGCTTGCCGCATCAACTTCTGGTGGTCACCGATCTGACGCGCGCGCTGCGCGAAGAGGAATTGCAGGCCTGGCAGAGGCTGGTCCGCGTGCTGGGCCACGAGTTGAACAATTCGCTGGCGCCGATCAAATCGATCGCGGGAAGCCTGGAAATGCTGGTGCAGCGCGAGCCGCTGCCGGACGATTGGCGCGACGACACGCGCCGCGGACTGTCGATCATCGCGACGCGCAGCGAAGGGCTGAGCCGGTTCCTGGGCTCGTACGCGCGGCTGGCGAAACTGCCGCGGCCGCAATCTCGCGCCGGTGGACGTCGGCGGCTGGATCCGCCAGGTGGCGAGCCTGGAACAGCGCATCGCCGTTGTTCTGCGCGAAGGCCCGGAGATCACGATTCAGGGCGATCGCGATCAGCTCGACCAGTTGCTGATCAATCTGCTGCGCAATGCCGTGGATGCGTCGCTCGAAACCAAGGGCGGCGTGACGATCGTCGTGGAATCGGATCGGCGCGCTGCTGGAAGTGTTGATTCAGGACGAAGGTCCCGGGTCTGTCCAATACCGCGAATCTGTTCGTGCCGTTTTTCACGACCAAGCCGGGCGGATCCGGAATCGGGCTGGTGCTCAGCCGGCAGATCGCCGAAGCGCACGGCGGGTCGCTCGATTTGCGCAACAAGTCGACGGGCCAAGGCTGCGAAGCACGGTTGATTCTGCCGGCATGAAGCTGTGACGCCGACCATCTCCATCGTCACGCCGTCCTATCAGCACGGGCGATTCCTCGAATGGACTCTGCGCAGCGTGTTGCTGCAGGATTATCCCAACGCTGGAATACGTCGTGATGGACGGCGGCAGCACGGACGAGACACCCGCAATTCTGGAACGCTACGCCGCGCAACTCACGCATTTGGAATCGGCGAAGGACGGCGGGCAGGCCGACGCGGTCGTGCGCGGGTTCGCAGCACACTACCGGCGAAATCATGGCGTACTTAATAGCGACGACGTGCTCGCGCCGGGCGCGCTGGAATTCGTCGCGCAGTTTTTCGACGAAAACCCCAGCGTGGATGCGGTCTATAGCCATCGAGTGTTCATGCGCGAAGATGGCATCGTCGATGCTTACTGGATTCTGCCGCCAGCATTCAAATGCGCTGATGAAGCGTTGGGACTATATCCCGCAGGAGACCTGCTTCTGGCGACGGCGGATTTACGATGCCGTCGGCGGTATCGATCCGTCGTTTCAATTCGCGCTTGACTACGATCTGTTTGTGCGATTCATGGAACGAGGCCGCATGCAGCGCGTGAATCGATTCCTGGGTGCGTTTCGCAGGCACGCGTCGCCAAGACAGCGACGCTGGTGGAGGGGAAAGTCCACTCTGGAGGTCGAACGTGTGAGAAGAGAACATCGCATCTGGATGCCGCGCGGCCACGGTTTAGGCGAGCTGGCACTCGCCAGGTGGGTGGAGCGACGGAGCCGCCGCTTCGCCGAGAGTGGCGCCGTGCTCCCAGGAGCACTGGCGGGAACCGGCTATAGCTACGATCGCATCTGGGACGGAAAGCTCTGAGCCTAACGCAGGCGGCTAACTTTTGGGCGTAACCATCGTCTATCAGTAAAGTACATTACTGACATGGCACTGCAGGACGTGCGTTTCGCGCTGCGAACACTTTTGAAGGCGCCGGGATTCGCTGTGGTGGCGATATTGACGCTCGCGCTCGGCATCGGCGTGAACACCGCAATGTTCAGCGTCGCCCACGCCGTACTGTGGCGATCGCTGCCGTATCCGAATCCCGATCGCTTGATTGCCGCCACGGAAGCCGAAGCAAAGGATCCCGACTCGAACTTCGGCGTCTCCTATCCGGATTTTCGTGATTGGCAGGCGCAGGCCAGGGCCTTCGAAAATCTTGCGGGCATTCTTGGTGACGAGCGAGTGCTGCGCGACGGCCGCGAGCCGGTTCGCATCTCCGGCGCTTCCGTGAGTCATTCGTTCTTCGACGTAATGGGCGTGCAGCCAGCGGTGGGACGCGTGTTCACGAGCTGCCGAGGATGCGCGCGGCGGCCCTGACGTGATGGTCCTCAGCCATGCGATGTGGGTGAAACACTTCGCGGCCGATCCCGCCATCGCGGGACGCACGCTGCGCCTGGGCGAGCACGTGATGACAATCGTCGGCGTGATGCCAGCGGGATTCGACTATCCTCCACAGGCGGAATATTGGCTGCCTCTCGAATCCAACATCGGGGAGCATTTCGCCACGCATCGGACCGTTTATGTGATGCGCGCGATCGGTCGTCTGCGTCCAGGCAAGACGTTGATGGACGCGCAGAACGAGCTGTCCGCCATCGGCGACAATATTCATCGTCAATATCCCGACACCAATCGCGGATTGATCAACCGCGCCATTCCGGTTCGCGATCAGCTTGGCCGCGACTTGAAGCCGGCGTTGCTGGCATTGCTCGGCGCGGCGGGATTAGTCTTGCTGATCGCTTGCGGAAATCTTGCGGCGTTGTTGCTGGTTCGCGCCAGCGGAAGAACGCGGGAATTCGCGATTCGCGCCGCGCTGGGCGCCGGTCGCCGTCGCCTGATCCGCCAATTGTTGACGGAGAGCGCGCTGCTTTCCATCGCGGGCGGCGCGGCGGGAATCGCTTTGGCGGTGGTGGCAATGCGCGCGCTCACGCTGCTTACACAGGATCCGCGCCTGCTCGATATCTCGAATCGATCGCACGATGTTGTTGTTCGCAGCGGCGGTGACCATCGCGACCAACGTATTGTTCGGCGTTTTCCCGGCGATTCGCGTGACGCGTACCGATGCGGCTGGGGCAATGCAGCGTTCCCGCAGCGGCGATCCCGGGCGAGCGCGCGCACAAGGAATGGTTGTCGTCGCGGAAGTCGCACTGTGTCTGGTCCTGCTGACCGGCGCCGGCTTGCTGCTCGAAAGTTTTCGTCGTGTGCTGAACGTCAATCCCGGATTTCGGATGGACCATCTGGTGACGATGCGCGTCGCTCTTCCATTGAGCTACAAAACTGTCGACGCGGTGATGCAATTTTATGAGCAATCGACGGAGCGGCTCCGAGTCTTGCCCGGAGTGAGCGGCGTGAGCGCCATCAGCGCGCTGCCGATCAGCGGCGGCGATTCCGTCGGCGATGTTCACATTGAGGGCCGCCCATTCGCGCAAGGAGCGGCGCCCGCCGCGAGTTTTCGCCGCGCGTTGCCGAATTATTTTCGACTGATGGGCATTCCTATGATCCGGGGACGCGAATTCGAAGATCGCGACGATGCCAAGCACACCAAGGTCACGATCATCAACGAAAGCATGGCGCGCAGATTTTGGCCGGATAGCGATCCCATCGGCGCGCGGATTCAGATTGGGCCGTCCGAGACGCCGCGCTGGAGTACGATCGTCGGCGTCGTGAAAGATGTTCGCCAGGAAGGCCTGGATACGGATTCGAAGCTCTCGACGTATGAGCCGCTGGCGCAATCACCCTGGACCACCATCTCGGTTGCGATTCGAACGCAAGGCGATCCGCTCAGCGTCGTGTCGTCGGCGCGGGCCGATCTGCGGAGCCTGGAGCCGGCGATCCTGATTGATCGCGTCCAGACGATGGACGAACGGATCGGCGCTTCCGTCGCACCCCGCCGGTTGAATCTCGTGTTGTTCGGACTGTTCGCGGCGCTCGCGCTGGTGCTCGCGTCGGTGGGATTATACGGCGTGGTTGCGTATGGGGCGGCACAACGGACGCAGGAATTTGGGATTCGGATGGCGTTGGGCGCTCAATCCGGCGACGTGTTGCGCATGGTGCTTGGGCAGGGATTGCGGCTTGCTCTGGCCGGAATCGGAATCGGAGTAATTGTTGCGCTCGTTGCTTCGCGCTTGCTCGCAACACTGCTCTATGGAGTGCAGCCACACGATCCCTTCACGATCGCCAGCGTCGCGTTATTGGTGATTGCCGTGGCCTCAGCGGCCTGCTGGCTGCCTGCGCGCCGCGCGACTCGGATCACACCGACAGTGGCATTACGTTGCGATTAAACATCTTCGCCCAATCGCGTAATTAGCGAAGAACGGGCGAACATAATGGATGTTGGGACGACTCTCGATTTTCCGCGCCGCAGCGCTGGACTGGAAGGTGCCGTCGCGCGATTATGGCGACGCCCTTTTGACGAAAGAGCTTCCGCTTCAAAGTGGAGAAACTTTCCTGCGACTTTCCGACCGCACAAGCCTCTAACAAGGTGACGTTCCTACAATCGCCCTAATCTTGACAGACATTGCGATGAACGGCTTACAATCGGAAGGGTGGGATTATGGCTCCGGCGGTGCTTCCAACGATGACGTCGTCTAAAGCGTCGCTGCTCAATCAGATCGGCAACACGCCGCTGCTCCGGCTCGCCAAGCTCGACGCCGAATTCCCGGACATCGAGATCCACGCCAAAGCCGAGTTTTTCAACCCCGGCGGGTCCGTGAAAGATCGAGCCGGGCTCAACATGATCCTTGACGGGGAGCGTACCGGCCGCCTCACGCACGATCGCGTTATTCTCGATGCCACCAGCGGAAACACCGGCATCGCCTACGCGATGATCGGCGCGATCAAGGGCTACAAAGTGAAGCTCTGCCTGCCGCAAAACGCCTCGCATGAGCGCAAGCAGATTCTGAAAGCCTACGGCGCGGAAATGGTTTTTTCCGATCCCGGCGAAGGGTCCGACGGCGCGATTCGCCTCTGCAAGAAGGTCTACGAAGAAAATCCTGGCGCGTATTTTTATCCCGATCAGTACAATAATCCGGCCAACTGGAAAGCGCATTACGACGGCACTGCGGTGGAGCTTCTGGAGCAAACCGGCGGCGCGATCACGCACTTCGTCGCCTGCATGGGAACCAGCGGAACCTTCATGGGCAACTCGCGGCGTCTGAAAAAAGAGCTGCCGGGAATCCAGTGCATCTCGGCGCAGCCGTCGTCGGGATTCCACGGACTGGAAGGTTTGAAGCACATGCCGACCGCCATCGTGCCCGGCATTTACGATCCCGACGTTGCCGACGAAAACCTGTGGATCGAGACTGAGGATGCGTATCGCATGACGCGTTGGCTCGGCAAGCATGAAGGCGTATTGGCAGGAATGTCGTCGGGAGCCAACGTGCACGCAGCGCGAGCAGTAGCGCGTAGGCTCGCGGAAGAAGGCCGCAGCGGTCTGATCGTCACCGTGCTCTGCGACGGCGCGACAAAATATTTAAGCGAGCCCTTCTGGAACGAAAATGACTGACGATGTGGCGCACGCACTCTTGCGTGCCGTGTCGACACTCATGTCGACACGTCCTAAGGCGCTGAACAATGATACAAATCGATAAATCCGCGTGGGAAGTGATGGTAGCCCACGCCGAAGCCAAATTCCCGAATGAATGCTGCGGAGCAATGATCGGAAGCACCGCTGATGATGTGAAAAACGTCACGCTGGCGGTGCCGCTAGAAAATTCCTACTCCGGCGAACAAGGCGCGCGCTACGAATTGCGACCCGAGGATCTCCTCGCAGCCGACCGCAGCGCCCGCGCCGCCGGTCTCGATCTGATCGGCATCTTTCATTCGCATCCCGATTGCGACGCCTACTTTTCGAAAACCGATCTCGAGAACTCGTGCCCCTGGTATTCATTCGTCGTACTATCTGTGAAGGGCGGCAAGTTCGATCACGCGGCCAGTTTTCTGCCGAACGCCGATCAAACCGATGCGCCGAAGGAAGAATTGAAATGGAAGAGTTGATATGGCCAAAGTCCTGATTCCCACCCCTCTGCGGCAATACGCCGGCAAGAAGGATTCGGTGGAGCTGAGCGGTTCGAGCGTCGGTGAAGTTCTCACCGCCCTGACCGCCGAATTTCCCGACCTGCGCAAGCAGATCTATAACGACGAAGGCAGGCTGCGCAGTTTCGTCAACGTGTACGTGAACGACGAAGACATTCGCTACCTGCAGAAAGATGCGACGCCAGTAGCGGCCACCGATACGGTGTCGATCGTCCCCAGCATCGCCGGCGGCTCCACTTCCGTCGCCGAACCGCCCGTCACGTTGTCGAACGACGAAATCCTGCGCTACTCGCGGCATCTGATCATGCCCGAGGTCGGCATGGAAGGCCAGTTGAAGTTGAAGCAGGCCAAGGTGCTGATGGTGGGCGCGGGTGGGCTCGGCGCGCCGCTCGGACTGTATCTGGCAGCCGCCGGAGTCGGCCGCATCGGCGTCGTCGATTTCGATGTTGTCGATTTCACGAACCTTCAGCGCCAGGTGATTCACGGCACCAAGGACGTCGGCCGCAAGAAACTCGACTCGGCGGCGGAAAGCATGGGCGACATCAATCCCAACGTGCAGATCGATCGCTACGACGTTGCGCTATCCAGCGAAAACGCGCTGGAGATCATCGCCAATTACGACATGGTGATCGACGGCACGGATAATTTTCCCACGCGTTATCTGGTCAACGACGCCTGCGTGCTTCTCAAGAAGCCCAACGTCTACGGATCCATTTTCCGCTTCGAAGGTCAGGCGAGCATCTTCGCGTATCCCGGCGGTCCGCTTGCGGCCGGAGGAGCGCAAGGCCCGTGCTATCGCTGCCTGTATCCTGAGCCGCCTCCTCCGGGCCTGGTTCCGAGCTGCGCCGAGGGCGGCGTGTTGGGAATTTTGCCTGGCTTGATCGGACTCGTTCAAGCGACTGAAGCCGTGAAGCTGATCCTGGGTACGGGCGAGCCACTGATCGGACGCCTGATGCTCTATGACGCGCTAGCGATGCGTTTTCGCGAGTTGAAGCTGCGCCGAAATCCGGAATGCCCGGTGTGCGGCGATCATCCGACGGTGACGAAGCTGATAGATTATCAACAGTTCTGCGGAATTCCGCATCAGGAGCCAGTGCCCGTGTCACCGACAGCCAAAGAAGGCGAAATCAGCGCCGTCGAATTGAAGCAAAAGATCGATCGCGGCGACAAGTTCGTCCTGCTGGATGTGCGCGAGCCGCACGAATGGCAGATCGCGAAAATCCCCGGCGCGACGTTTATCCCACTGGGCGATTTGCCGAAGCGAGTGAACGAGCTCGACAGCGCGGTCGAGATCGTGGCGCAATGCCGCAGCGGAGTGCGCAGCGGCAAGGCCTGCGATTTCCTGCGTCAGGCCGGATTCAAAAAAGTCCTGAACATGACCGGCGGAATCCTGGCGTGGAGCGATCAGGTAGACCCGACGGTCCCGAAGTATTGATCGGTGTGGCGCACGCTTCAGCGTGCAGCGGCGAACTTCAGTTCGACGTCCGAAAACACCATCGGCTGAAGCCGACGGCAGCACGCTGAAGCGTGCGCCACGTTAGTCGACGACACCCTTCCAGGTGTTGCCCTTGTCGTCCCGCAGCGTCACGACCATGCTCTCCGATACACCCGACAACGTCTTGCCCTTGCCATCGTTAAAGCGATACACAACCGAGTTGTCCGGATTCCGCGTAGCCGAACCTCGCCAAACGTTGCCGTACTCGTCCTTCAGCTTGATGTGGTCTCCATGACCGTAACCGGCGACGCGAGTCTTGGTCTTTTCTTCCTGCAGGTGAAAGTATCCCCCAGGAAGGTGCGTGCGTTTACGCTGCTTGGAGTAAATCATCGCGTATAGGTATTATGCGGAGATGGTACCAGCGATTCGATAAGGCGATCTACCTAGAATGCGCGTAATTTTACAGCGGGTCAGTCGCGCCAGCGTGGAAGTCGACGGCAGGATTGTGGGCGAGATCGGCGCAGGATTGCTTGTGCTGCTAGGTGTCGCCAAACCCGATTCGGCAGCCGATGCCGACGCTCTGGTCGCGAAAATCCTGAATCTGCGAATCTTCGCGGACGAAGCGGGCAAGATGAACCGCAGCATTCTTGACTGCGCGGGCGAGCTGCTCATCGTTTCGCAGTTCACGCTGTATGGCGATTGCAGCCGAGGCCGGCGCCCGGGATTCGATAGCGCCGCTCCAGCGGAGCAGGCTCGCGCGCTGTATGAGCATTTCGTCGAAGCCGCGCGACGCAGCGGATTGAAAGTAGAGACTGGCGTATTTCAGGCGCACATGGCGGTGTCGCTGGTGAACGACGGCCCGGTTACGTTTCTGATCGAGAGCTAAATGACGTGGCGCGGGCCACCGGCCTGCAGCGTCGCCTGCCGAGGCGACGTTTCCGGATTCATCAACAAAATGTCGAGACGACTCTCGACACAGCAGGCCGGGCGGCCCGCGCCACGTCACAGGGAAGTCCAATTAAATCGCTGAAACGATCTCGTCAACACTGCCCTCGCCCGCAACGCGCCCCTTCTCGAAAAACACCGCACGACTCGCAAGAACGCGCGCGAAATCGACATCGTGCGTGACTAGAAGTTTCGCCTGCGGCAGTCCTCGCAACAGCTTGATGAGGTCGCGCTGACCGGGCGGATCGAGCGAAGTAGTCGGTTCGTCCAACACCAAGATTTCGGGGTCCATCGCCAACACGCCGGCAATCGCGGCACGGCGTTTTTCTCCGCTGCTCAAATGATAGGGGGCTTTGTTGAACAGACTCGCGGGAAAACCCACTTGCTGGAGCGCTTGCTGAGCGCGCGCGATTGCCTCCTCCGACGAAACGCCGAGGTTGAGCGGACCGAACGCTACGTCCTCTAGTACGGTCGGCATGAAAAGCTGCTCATCGGAATCCTGAAACACCAGGCCGACTTTTTTCCGGATGTCGCGCAACGTTTCTTTGCCGAGACTCATCCCGCAAATTTCGATCGAACCATCACCTTCGAGCAGGCCGTTCAGATGAAGCGCGAACGTGGTCTTTCCGGAGCCGTTGGCACCAAACAGGGCCACGCATTCGCCGGCCTCCAGTTGGAAATCGATTCCGTCGAGCGCTTGCGTCCCATCGGTGTAGCGGTAGCTCAGTCCGCGGGTGTTAATGACGTTCATGATGATGTGGCGCACGCACTCTTGCGTGCCGTGTCGACACTCATGTCGACACGAGTTTTTCCCGGCGCCGACAGGTGTCGACATGAGTGTCGACACGGCACGCAAGAGTGCGTGCGCCACATCGCTACCATAGAGCGATCCGCACGCCCCCAATGATCAGAACAGCGAACAGGAGAAACACCGCGTCGCCGACACCGAAGCGCGCAGGCGCGAGCCGTGGAAAATGTCCTGTGAAGCCGCGCGAAAGCATCGCGCGATAAATTCCATCGGCCCGCTCCCAGGATCGCGCAAAAAGCACGCCGAGCGCCCCAGCGGCTGCCGAGAATCCCGCTCGCCGATTTCTCCCCAACCCCCGCCGGCATTGCGCCGCCAGTCGCATATTCTGCGCTTGCTCGGCGATCACAAACAAATAGCGATGCAAAAACTGGACCACCAGGATCAATTGCCGCGGTACCGCCAGCCATTCGAGCGCGCGCAGCAGATCATCGATCGGCGTCGTCGCGATCAGCAGCAGTGCCGGCGAATCCGCACAACAAACTTTTCTCAATCAACACCACCGCGCGAACCGCGTCGCCCGACAACCAGGCGACCGCAGCAAATGTCGCCGAGAACGGCAGGATCAGCGCGGCCCGCTTCAGCAACGCGAAGAAGGACAGTCGAGCAATCGCAGTCGCGGTCAAGAGAATTGCGCCGTAGAGCGCGAACGCGAAGTGTGCGCCGGCGCGCGTGGTGCTCACCGCGATCAGAAATACGAGCAACGCGATGAACTTCGCCCGCGCATCGCGAGCATGCAGCGGAGAAGCACCACGGCTCCAAAGGTCGACAGCCAGGGCGTGGCTTGCGTGCTGCAATTAAGCCCTCCGCTTTTTTCTAAACGCAAGCAGCTTCCCGGTGAGCAGAAGTCCACCGTACGCCATGATGATTCCCATGAATCCGATTTCGGCGCGCCGCCACCAGGAGAGTTCCAAAACGCCATGCGTCGATAAAATCTTTTCGACGGCATCCGGACGCGTCGACGCCGCGACGATCCCAGCAACTACCAGCACTAACGCCGCGATCGCCGCCAGCGCCGGCACGAACGGCCGGCCGCCTTCTTTCCATGTAGGGGCGGAAATCCAGCGCGGATTGATGCGCGCGATCGCGCGCATCGCGGCCAGTGTGATCGCGCCTTCGATCAGCGCGCTCACCAGAAACACGCCCATCGAAAGCAGCAGCAGTCGCCGCGGCATGGTCACGCCGGAAATCAGAAGTTGTGCGAGCGCAAAGCAAGCGCTGACCAGAACGCTGAACACGCCGCCCAGGAAAATCGCGACGCTCGAATGCGCGCGGCCCCATAGGCGGTAAGGCAGGTATCCGGCAAAGACTCCGGCGATCGCCATGTTGAAGACGTTCGCGCCCAGCGCGAGAATACCGCCGTCCTGAAAAAACAACGCCTGCATCGCGAGGATAGCCGTCATCACGATGGCGGCCGATGACGGACCCAGCGTAATCGCCAGCAGCGCCCCGCCCACCAGGTGTCCGCTGGTGCCCAGGCCCACCGGGAAATTGATCATCTGCGCCGCGAATACAAATGCGCCCATCACGCCGAGCAACGGGATCCGGCTGTCCTCGGTATCGCGCTGCGCCCGGCGCGCGATCGCGCCGACGATTGGAATGCTCAGCAGGTCGAACGTGGCCCACACCGGAGTAGTCAGGAATCCGTCGGGGATGTGCATGGCGGGCTTTCTTATTGGTATCACGATTCTAAAAAGCGTGCCACGGGCTGCGGGGGTGGAGTTGGTCGGTCCCGGCGTGGGGCCGCCACTCGTGGCGGCGAGCGGTCTTTAGACCGCTCAAAGAGCCGGCCCCACGTTTGCTGCGCTACTCTGAAACCGATGAGCACTCTCAGCCGCATTGGCGTGGCCATCGATTCCGCCTTGCTGAAAAAATTCGACCATCTTATCGGCCGGCGCGGCTATACGAATCGCTCCGAGGCGTTTCGCGATCTGATTCGCGATGCCCTCATCGAGCAGACGGCCTCGCGCGGCGAAAGCATCGTGGTGGGCACGGTAACGCTAGTCTACGATCATCACGTCCGCATGCTTTCCGAACGCCTGACGGAGATGCAGCACGATCATTTCCACATCGTGCTCTCGACCCTGCACGTGCATCTCGACCATGACCATTGCCTGGAGGTGATGGTGCTCAAGGGCAAAGCGTCGATGGTACAGAAGATGGCGGACGCGCTGATTTCGACCAAGGGCGTACAGCACGGCCGCCTCACGATCACAACCGCTGGAGCAGTCGCATGATCGTGGGCACGGGCGTCGATCTGTGCGAAGTGGATCGCATTGAAGCGGCCATCGGCAGGCATGGCCGGCGATTCGTGGAGCGCGTTTTCACGCCGCGTGAGATCGCGTATGCCGAGCGCAAGGCCAACAAATTCGAGCGCTACGCGGCTCGCTTCGCTGCGAAAGAAGCCGGTATGAAAGCGCTGGGAACGGGATGGCGCGGCGGACTGGGCTGGAACGATATCGAGGTGACGAACCTGCCCAGCGGACGGCCCACGCTGGCGTTCCATCGCAAGGCGGCGGAGCTCGCGGAGAAACTCGGTGTGCGCAATGTGTCGCTGTCGATCACGCACACGGTAGTGCAGGCGATGGCGATGGTGATCCTGGAGAATTAGGCGTGGGTCACGTGGGGCCGCCACTCGTGGCGGCGAGTCGCCTTCAGGCGGCTCTGTTCACCTGGAGAAACCGCCCTAATGTCCGGTTGCCGGCAGATGTGCCGGACCCACAATAGCCCTATTTATTGCGGACCCGTCGACGCCTTCCCCTTATTCCGCGCCTTCTCGTAATCCGCCATCAGTTGCTTGGTGATCTTGTCCGCCACATCTGCGCTGGCGCCGCGAAACTTCGCGCCCGTACTCTCCTGCGTAGTCGACCACACGACGTCGCCATCCTTATTCACCAGCCGCACCGTCGCCATCGCTTCATGACGCCGCTCCTTGATGTTGGTGGAATTATTCTCGCCGACCCCCGCGGTCACGCTGCGATTGCTCCGCTCGTCGAATCCGGAACCCGCTCCGTTGTACTTCGAACTGCTGCCGGAGCCCGACCCGCTGCTCGCCCCCGCATGCATGTTGATGCCTTCCGACGATGAGAACGCATCCGTGAAAATCAGATCCTCGGCGGCGCCGCGCAGAGTCATATCGGCGCGTTCCTGATTCTCGGTGAGGATGAACAGTTTCGCGCCTTGCAGGCTGCTGATGATGATGTCGCGAAGCTGCGCCGCGGTCTCGCCACCGGTCATCCGGTCGACGTAGACGCGCTTGATCGTTAGCAGTTGGGGTGTCAAGTCATCCTGCGCCTCCACCACTACGGTGCCGAAAAGCATCGCCAAAATCCAGAATCGTTTCATCCGTGTCCCGCCTTTCTGGCCTCTTCGTCCTGATACTCGATCCGCACGCCGGTGCGCGCCTCCAGGCTTGCCAGCGTCGCCCGAATTCCATTCTTGTCGACCCGGAATACCAGCGCCTGATGCATGCCCTCCTCATCCAGGTAGCCCACCGTCAGGAAATGCGCCCGCTTCTTGCTCAGCAGAAACATCGGCGAAATGATCACCGCCATCAACAGCCGCCGGTCCACTTTCTGGCCGTATTCCAGAACGTTGATCCGATCGAACGCAACCCGCACCTGCGCCTTTTTGGCATAGAACGCGAAATAGCGAGGATCGCTAACATCGATCGCACCGGAGGTTCCGCTCTCCACTTTTGCCGCCGTGCCGCCGACGTATTCGGCATGCCCTTGCGCGAAAACAGGCGCGATCAGCACGAGGAAAAGGAACACGAGCCGCATGACACTTAGTCGTGTCAGCACCCAGGATTTCTCAGGCTGGTTGATAAATCTGGATCAAATTTCCGCAAGTGTCCGAAAACACCGCGATCGTCAGTTCCAGAGGCCTCTGGATCCTGAACTGTGCGGCGTAAGTCCAAACAACGCCTCGAATTGGCGAATAAAATGAAAGGGCGAGATGCGGGCAAGACGCGCGACATCGCCGATAGACGGGGAATCCTCCCGAATTTCCGCCAGCAGATCCCGAGCCAGGCAAAGTTGGCGAAACCTTTCCGGTCGCATCGGCATCCAGTCTATCGATTTTCTGTGTAACGAATTCGTGTCTAAAAACAGTATTCCAGTGTCCGGAATTCGCTAAAGTCGATGCAGGCCCCTTCTGAGTCTTGTCTGAAAACAGGGGCAGGCTGAAGGCAGGCTTATGTTCGCGATTCTTTTGCTGTCCACCACCGCGATCCTCGGATACCTGTGCGCGGCCTCCGGTTTCCTGGTCATCGTGGCCTCCGTCACCTTCGTCATCAAGGGGAAAGCCGTGCTCAGCGACGCCGGCGCGCCCAACACCGTCGAGTGGGGGAAGCGCAAAGTCAGCTTAACCTCGGCCATCGCCCTATTTGTTCTGGGCGTGCTGGCGATCGCGCTACCTTTCTGGGAATTTCAGCAGTCCGACGCCCGCGACCAGGCCGACAAGCAGCACCTGCTGGAAATGGCGAGCCAGCAGCCGGCCAATGCCAAGCTCACCGGCAAGATCGGCGGGCCGGGCAGCCGCGACATCCGTCTATTGCTGGTGGTGAAGCCGGATTATGACCAGACCTATCGCGGCGACATTGCGTGGACCGTTCCGCTGCTGGCGGGTCGGACATCCTACTCCATCATCTACATCGATGGCGATAACATCATCGGCCAGCAGCCGTTCTTCGTCAACGGCGCTGCGCCAGGCTCCCCCGATCAAAACGTGACTCTGCCGCCGTTCGGCTTTCAGGGAATCGCCACACCGGATCTACCGCCGGGTATCTCGGCGAAATTGGAGGTCAGCAGTGCGGAACTTAAGAAGCTTAATATTCATTAGCGTGTTAATGTGGAGCACCATTGCCGCCGCGGCCGCCGACCTTTCAGGGCGTGTAACCGCACGGGGGAACGCGCTCAGCGGCGCGGTCGTCACCGTCAATTTGCTCGGGCCCAAAGGGGCTGCGGGGATGACCGTGACCAGAACCGACGCTCGCGGATCCTATATCTTTCGGGGACTCGCCAACGGTAACTATATTCTGCTGGTAGATTATAACGGCCGCCGCCTGTATCAGGGCAAGGTGACACTTAACGGTGGAGTTCTAGCCAAGAACATCGAACTCTAGATCCGCGTGAACGTTGGTGTTGGAATGGCCGCAGATGCACGCCGATTCACGCCGATCAAAAACTCAGATTCCTATCGGCGTCCATCGGCGTGCATCTGCGGCTATTCCAACACCGCCGTTTCACACGACCGTCAGGCAGCGCGCGTTGCTATCCTGAAAATCAATGCATCAGGAAGTCGTCGAAGCCGAAGGCCACCTTATCGATTCGCATGTCATGGAGCGGATCTTCGACACCGTAGTCGAATTCAACGGCCGTTTCGAAGTAGAACAATTCCGCATCGGCAAGACCAATGCCGAGCCCTCCTACCTGCGTCTCAAGGTGGAAACGCCGGAGCCTAACGACATGCAACAGTTGATGTCGCAACTGCTCGGCCTGGGCTGTTCGCCTGTCGATACCGGCGACGCCGAGCTCATCACCGTGGATCGCGACCGCTGCGCGCCCGAGGATTTTTATTCGACCACGAACCACAAGACGCTGGTGCGCTACAAGTCGGAATGGATCGAGGTGCAGAATCAGCGGATGGACGCGATGGTGGTGATCACCGAAGACGGCGCGTTCTGCCGGCGTTTGCGCGACATCAAGCAGGGCGATCAGGTTGTCGTAGGGATGCGCGGCATTCGAGTGGTACCCGAATCGAAAGAGCGTGACCGCCTCGCCTTCGCGTTCATGAGCAACGGCATTTCGTCGGAGCGCCAGGTGGAGACGGCGGTTCGCCAGACCGCCGCGCTGATGCAGCAGACTCGTGCCGCGGGTTTGCAGATCGTCGTCGTCGCGGGACCGGTGGTGGTCCATACCGGCGGCGCGCGTCCGCTCTCGCATCTGATTCAAGGCGGCTGGGTGCAGGCGCTGCTCGCCGGAAACGCGCTGGGCGTGCACGATATCGAAGCGTCGCTGCTCGGCACATCGCTCGGCGTGCGGCAAAGCGACGGGCGACAGGAAGAGCACGGCCATCGCAATCACATGCGCGCGATCAATGCGATCTATCACGCAGGCAGCATCGCGGGCGCGGTCACCAGCGGCGTTCTTAACGAATGGCGTGATGTATGAATGCGTGAAGGCACAAGTGCCGTTCGTGCTGGCCGGGAGCCTGCGCGACGACGGACCGCTGCCCGATACCATCACCGACATGAATCTCGCGCAGGACGCGTACGCCGAGCAGCTCAAAGGCGCGGGACTGGTGCTGTGCCTCGGCTCGATGCTGCATTCGATCGCGACCGGCAACATGCTGCCGAGCTGGGTCAAAATCGTCTGCGTCGATATCAACCCCGCCGTCGCGACCAAGGTTAGCGATCGAGGCACGGGGCAAGCCGTCGGCGTCGTGACCGACGTTGGGCTGTTTCTGGATCTGCTCTCGCGCGAGCTAAGCGCCAGTCAAGCACCACCCGTAAGGGTGGGGGTAACAAATCCCAAATGAAACGCCAATACACAGATGAGCACGCCTCGGCGGGCGTCGATGCAAAAATGCCCGAGATCGAAACCTGGCCGAATCAATATTCGACGGGCTACGAAATCGAAATTCGCATGCCGGAGTTCACCTCGGTTTGCCCAAAGACCGGCCTGCCCGATCACGGAATGCTGACGCTGCGCTACGTGCCGGATAAGCACTGCCTGGAACTGAAGTCACTGAAGATGTACTCGCTGGAATATCGCAATCTGGGAATTTTTCAGGAGAACGCCGTCAACCGGATGCTGGCCGACATCGTGAAAGCCGCGCGCCCGCTCTCGGCAACGCTGATCGGCGAGTTCACCCCGCGCGGCGGCGTCTACACCAAGATCACCGCGACCTTCACCCAATCCGCCCGCGACCAACGGCGCGATGCCCAACAGAGCCGTGACCGAAGGAAGCGGCCTTAAAGTGCGTGACGACGAACTGACCGCGGCCATCCAAGACGTCCGCGATCGAGTCCGAGCCCGCCACCCCGAAGGATCGCTCGGACTCGATGGTGTGGTCGCGCCGGATCTGACTCCGCTGGTGCACGCTCGCGACGCCGCCGAAGCGAAGGTCGCCGCCATCGGCACAGTGAACCCGCGGCCGCCAGGACTCAAGAATTCGATCGCCCAATTCTTCAAGAAAACCGTAGCGCGAGCGCTAGACTGGCACGTTCGCGAACAAGTCGAATTCAATCGCGCCGCGATGATGTGCGTGCAGGCGTCGATCGAGGCGCTGGCCGACACCGGCCGAGCCCTGGCCGCGCTAGCCGCGCATCATCAGGAGCATCTGAAATATGCGCGCGAGCTATCCGCCGAAGCGCAGGAGTTGAAGGATGTGCGCCGGCACTGGGCGGAATGGCGCGTGAGTTTCGAGGATCGGCGAAGCGCCAGCGAGATCCACATGCTGCGCACGATTTCCGAATTGCAGGGCGCTTTTCAGCATCGGGTGACGTTGCTCGAGCAGAACTTCCGCGAGCTGGCTCGTCAGCAGCACACAGGCTTTGAAGCGTCGCTAGAGCGCAACACGCTGGACGTGCAGAAGCGGCTGTGGCGCGATCTGGAAGTGATTCGAGGCGAGTACGAGAAGCTGATTCATCACGAGTTGAAATTGATTCGCCAGAAAGCGGTGGCGAGCTCGTTCGCGCCGGGGCAAACAGCGGCGGAGCAAAGCGGAGCCGCGAAAATCAACGTGGACTGGTTGAGATTCGCCGAGGTCTTTCGCGGCTCGCCCGAACGCATCCACGAACATCAGAGGATGTACGCCGCGAGATTCGCAGCCGTCGAACCAATCGCCAAAGGAGCAATCCTCGATGTCGGCTGCGGACGAGGCGAGTTTCTGGAAGCCGCAGGGAGCGTCGGCCTGGACGCCCGCGGCATCGATCAAAGCGACGAATGCGTCGCCATCTGCAAATCGAAAGGCCTGGCGGCCGAACGAGCCGATCTCTTCCAATACCTAGATTCGCTCGCGGACCTATCGTTAGGCGGGCTGTACTGTTCGCAAGTGGTCGAACACATTCCGCCCGATCGCCTGCCCGATCTAGTCAACTTGATCGCGCGCAAATTGAATCACGGAGCAATGGTAGCGATCGAAACACCGAACCCGGAATGCCTGGCGATTTTCGCAACGCACTTCTATATCGACCCGACGCATACCCGTCCAGTGCCGGCACCACTGCTGCGGTTCTATTTGGAAGAAGCAGGGCTAGTGAATATCGAAGTGGAGCGCTACGCGCCGGCGGTCGAGTCGATGCCGTCCCTGATGGAACTGCCGCAAGGCTTCAGAGAAAACTTCTTCGGCGGCCTCGACTACGGCATCTTCGCGAAGAAACCATAGCTCAATCGATTCGACTCACTTTCCCTTCGGTTTCCTATCGACGTAACCAGTGCGGCTGCGCACCTCCACACTTGGGCGATCAACTTTCACTTGGAGACGATGAAAAGCTCCGTCGGGTTTTTCCCGTTGCGCGTAGAATCCAAGCGTATAGTTGACCGAGTCTTCCTCCATGGCTTCATTGATCGCTTCGCCAATATCGTTTCGGTTATAGAAAGCTCGACCGCCAGTCTGATCCGCAATCCATAACGCAGAGTCTAATCGTTGCGCCGCCGTTGCCAAGCCTCGTGCATGAACTGGGTAAATCGCGAGGCTAAGTCTGCGCCAGCGCTGGCTATCCTGATCGTACAGAAAATTCACAGGAAATTCGTCTGAGATCCAAACGACTGTGCTTGGGCCTGGACGCGGTGTCAGGTGTTCTTCAAGAGCTTCGAATGCACTCAAGGTCATCACGACACGCTGACGATAGACCAAAGCAGCCACCCCATCGGGGCCCTGGCTGCAAATACGGGTCGCACAGGGAATGGGAGTGCCTCCGCGCAAAGGCGCAGTCAACAGGCGCGATTGCGCCGGTTGAAATGCCTCCATCGCCGCCCTCAACTTCGTAACATCCATAGTGAAGTCTTGAATCATTCGAACCGTTTCACCGGCCACATAGATCGCGACTGGGCTGCGGATTTCCGTTTGATCGAGCAATTTCAAGATTTGCGTCCGAACCAGGACCTGATCCGAAAAAACCGTGTTCAGCGCGTCAATAAACAAAACTTTGTTGCGCGACTGCTGTTCGCTCTTCACTTTTTGATTGAAGGAAACCCGAAAGACCGCGATGGGCCGAGGCTTTCCATCTTCGAATAACTTGAAGGAATCCTGAGTTAGGTCGACGACCGGACCGTGGGAATCGCGGACGATGACAGGTATTTCCACCAGCCGCGTCGTGATTTGAATTGGCTCCTGAGCACAAGCGAGCGCTGCGAAAGCGAGGAAAAAGACGCGCGCCACCGCACCATAGTATCGCTATTCTCGACTACGCGATCTTCACCAGGAAATCGTCGTCATTATTTGCGTTCATTCGCGTTCATTAGCGGCCAAAGGTTTTACTCCCTCAACCCAAACGTAAACATCGTGTGCCCCGACGATATCGTCACGTACTGCTTCCCATCCACACGATAAGTAATCGGACCCGACTCCATCGAAGCACCTAAGCTCGACCGCCACAGCTCTTTGCCATCGCGAGCATCCAACGCATAAAAATACCCTTCGCGCCCGCCAACAAACAAAAGATCCGTCGCAGTAGTCAACACGCCGCTATCCGTGACATCGCTCATCTTGAATTCCCAAGCCCGCTTGCCCGTCTTCGGATCCATCGCGACCACCGACCCGTACGCCTGCGATTCATCCGGCGCATTGCGATTCCCGCGCCGCATATTCGCGCCCCTCGGCAAGCCGCCCGTGAACCGAGCCCCCTCCGCATACGTCACCGGAATCTTCGCCATGTTCATGTTCGATTCCTGCCAGCTCGGAATATAAAACAGGTGCGTCTTCGGACTATACGACGGCGAATACCAGTTCGTCGCGCCGAACAGATTCGGATAAATCAGCGTGCCCGCAGCCGTCGGATTCACCTTCGCATCGCGCATCGGACGACCCGCTTCATCCAGTCCCGTCGCCCAATTCACATGCGCGAATTTATCGCCGTAGAGATACTTTCCGCTCTGCCGGTCGAGCACATAATAAAACCCGTTGCGATTCGCCCACAACATCATTTTAGTGGGCTTGCCCTTCCAATCGCCATCGATCAGAACCGGAATCTGCACCGCGTCGTAATCGAATTCGTCATGCGGCGTGAACTGGAAATGCCACTTCAGCTTGCCCGTGTCGGCGTCCAGCGCTACCGCGCTATCGCTATACAGGTTGTCGCCCGCGCGATCGTCGCCATTCCAATCCGGCCCCGGATTTCCCGTGCCCCAATACGTCAGATTCAATTCCGGATCGTACGAACCCGTCAGCCATGCGGGCGCGCCGCCATGCTTCCATGAATCCTTGTCCCAACTCGCCATCGCCTTCGGATCTTCCGGCCCCGCCACGGTGTAAAACTTCCAGGCTTCCTTGCCGGTCTTCGCATCGAACGCCGCGATGAATCCGCGAATCCCGTATTCGCCGCCCGCCACGCCGACCAGCACTTTGTCCTTGATCACCAGCGGCGCGTGCGTGATCGAATAGCCGAGCTTCGGATCGCCGACTTCGATATTCCACAGCGGACGCCCGCTCTTCGCGTCGATCGCGAGCAGCCGCCCGTCGATGGTTCCCATGAATAGCGAATCGCCCAGCACGGCCAGCCCGCGATTCACCGACCCGCAGCACACGCGCGCGTCCTTCGATGCGCGATGCTCGTAATCCCAGAAAATCTTCCCCGACTTGGCGTCGATCGCGTAGATGTGATTCGGCGCCTCAGTGAAGTACATGATGCCGTCGATCACCAGCGGCGTCGTCTCGAATTTCTCCAGCGAGCGCGCCTGGAACACCCACTTCAGTTCGAGATTCTTCGCGTTCGCCGGCGTGATCTGGTCCAGCAAGCTGTAGCGCTGGCTGTTCATCGTCCCGGAATAAGTGCAGCCAGTTCTGCGGCTCGCGATCGGCATGCAGCAGGCGATCCCAGGTGATCTGCGCGGAAAGACTCGCGTTAACGGAAGCGATTAAAATCAATAAGCGTTTCATTTTCCAGTGTCCTGTGATTGAACTATTTACCCGATCCATCTCATCGTCTCAGGCGGAGAAATGGCGTCAAAGAGGCGCGACAGGATGGAGCGCGTATGCATCCAGTTACCTCAACGTTTGCAAATAAGCGACCACGTCCGCGATTTCCTGCGCGCTCAACTTACCTTGATACGAAGGCATCGGCGACGTCTTCGACACCGTCATCTCGCGCAATTGCGATTTGTCGAACGATTGCAAATGTTCCTTGTCGTCGATGAGTTGGATCGAATGCGTGTCTTCGTTCAGCCGGCGTCCATTGAAGGTCGCCCCCTGCTTGGTCACGATATGCACGTAGCGATTCTGTGGCGCCACGGTCGCATTCGGATTGATCAGCGATTCTTCCAGATACGCCGCCGGGCGGTTGCCGATATCCGTCAGCTCAGGCCCAGTGTGCGAACCTTTATCGCCGACTCGATGGCATCCGAGGCAATTACCTTTTCCTTCGACGATCGCCTTGCCATGCGCCGCGTCGCCGGCGACTTTCGCGCCGGTGCTCGACGGCTTCATCGAGCGAATATAAATCACCAAAGCCCGCCGAGCCTCCGTCGCCATCGAAGTCGGCGGCATGCCGGTGCCGGGAATTCCGTTGGCGATGATGCCCATCAGTTCGTCATCGGAGGTGGCGCGGCGGAACGTGCCGCTCTTGAAGCTGATGCCGTTCACCTGATCGCCGTCAGGGCCGTGGCAGGCGAAGCAGTTGGCTCGGTAGACCTGCTGGCCGACGTCGACCTGCGTCTGAGCGGAAAGAATCGCCGCGGCTGAGAAGGCCACGAATACGAGGGCGGCCGGTTTCAGAATCATCATGGAAGATCTATCATAACGTGGGTTGAGGGGCAAGGAAGACCTACACATCTGCCCAGAACTCTTCGCTGAGCTATCGAATCGTCATCGGAATTTTCTTCTCAGTGAGAAGACGATCAAAGGTTTCGGGAGACTCTGAATAGAAGTTCTTGTCCGGAATCCACCCGACATAGGCGGTCTTGGCTGGGGGAGTAACAACGCGCCCCTCTCCACCGATTGCAGTCTTGGTTCGGGCATAATCGAAGGTAAGAACCACGAATCGGAAATACGCGACCTCATCTTTCGTGACTGAGAGGTCCTTTCGCTCCGTTGATACAGCGGCGAAGATTCCTTTGGCGCTCGTGTCGACGCAGCCGTATTGCTGAAGTTCAGTGAGCTTCTTTCGAAGTTCAACTCCCTCCGATTGAAACGCCCGAGCATAATCGCGGGCGCAGCCTTCGTCCGTTAGCACCATAGGGGCTACGGCAAAGCCTTCGATCTTCGCGTCCTTCTTGGCTTGGGGCCGCGTCTTTGTTGCTGCTCCGACGTTGGTCTGAAAATCCGCACGTAGCGCGATACACGCTATGCACATCGCGGAAAGGGAAAACAGTGAGATCAAAATCCGTTTGCGAGATCCCATGACGTTTTCAGTCAGTGGTACCAGTTAGAGGCCATCGTTGGAAGCGAGACGACGTGGAACCCCCGGCAGCGCAGATCTGTCCCCGTATCGAGCTGAGAGCTTGCCCAATCGCGAGGCGAACCTGTTCGTCAGCCCACCCTCCCTCTTCGCCAATGCCACACAAAATGCCGAACCAGTTACGTGCGCTCTGAATTTTCTCGCGGACAGTACCGTTGGGGCGTTCTGTTGTTTCGACATCCTCGTTATCCTTGGCGAGGACGTCTAGCAGCACAGCTGCTTTGACATAGGTGTCAATGCTGCCGGCGGCGTTAGAAAGCGCCCACAATTCTTCTGTGACTTTTCGAACGTGCATTGTGACTCCAGATCCAATCATACGCAAGACCCGGTCGATGAATTCGCCTCGCAATCCGAAGCTAATTTCCCCACCGAAGAACAGTTTATGATACAAAAGACGGAGATTATCGGCCTGCGAAATCCACTATTCAAAGGTATGGACGCTGAACTCAAGCAGTATCTCGATGGCATGGAAGGCCGCATCAACGCCAGATTCCAGGATGTGGCTGAGTTAGTCACCGACGTGAAGCGAAAGCCTCGAGACGCGAGATGAATCATCGCTTCGACTTGCTCTGACGTAACTCGCTTCGAGGTGGACGCGCGTGAGGCCAACCGCCTCGACCGGCAAGCAGCCCTCATTCAAATTGGCAGCCGTTGGACCAATCGTATGGTCGCCTGGGCCGAGCGTGTCGACGTATCCCTCGACACGAAGAGCAAGGAAATCATCGATCTGAACAAACGCATCGACAAAAAAGATAACGGCGCGAAGTAAGTTTCTTATCCGCGTTCATCAGCGTGTATTCGCGGCCAAATCTTCCCCCTCAATTCACCACGTACTTAGCCTTCAACCCAAACGGCGCCACCACGATATCGAACCCCGTCCCATCCGACCGAAGCATCTGATACGTCCCATGCATTCTCCCCGTCGGCGTCTTCAGCGGGCACCACGATGAATATTTGTACGATTGCCCCGGCTCGATCACCGGCTGCTCCCCGACCACTCCCGGTCCCTTCACTTCCTTCACTCCGTCCAACGCGTCGGTGATGATCCAGTGCCGGCTCAGCAACTGCACGGAGGCGGCGCTTTGGTTGGTGATCCGGACCGTGTATTGGAAGATCCACTGGTCTTCAAACGGCTTCGAGTTCTCGGCGGAATATTGCGATAAGACTTCCACCTTGATGTCCTCGGTGACAGCTTCGGACATTGGCGGGAGCAGGGCGTGCGATTCAGGCATGAAGGCTGATGATAGCAAGCCGGCGCGAGGGAGTATGCTGAGAGTAATCGCGGTTACGCGCACTATACTTTCGTGGACGCCGAACTCAAACAGTATCTCGAATCGATGGAAGGGCGAATCTACGCCTACATAGACCGCCGCATATTGGAGACCGAGCGGCGCATCACGGAATCCGAAGCTCGCGTCGTCAGTCTGATCACCGCCGTCAAGGAAAGCCTTGAACGCGAGATGGACGCGCGGTTCAACGCCATTGAGCGTCGTTTTGATGAAATGAACGCTCGCTTCAATACCCAGGCAAACCGGCTCGATCGTCAAGCCGCGCTGATTCAGACTGGGGCTCGCTGGATGAACCGGCATCAGGACTGGGCCGAACGAATCGACAAAGACCTGGACGTCAAGAGCGAACAAGTGATCGATCACAGCGATGAAATGGAACGGCTGCGCCGTCGAATGGACGACTTCGACCGCCGCGCCAACTAACCCTTAACCCGCCGCCACCTTTGTCTCGCTCCGCGCCGCGAGTTCTACCGCCATCACCCGAATCCCTCGCAGGTCAGGCTTTCCGGGTGCCCAGCGTCGGCAAGCTCTCCACGCGATAGATGTTCTCGCGCTTCGGCACCCACAGCTCAATAATGTGGGGCCCCCACTCATGGCGGCGAGCCTGCTTCAGCTGGCTTTGCCTTATCCGCGTTCATCAGCGTGCATCCGCCGCCAAAGGAGTTGCCTTCTCCTCCCCCGCCAGCGCCACAGCCATCGCCCGAATCCCGCGCAGGTCCGCCTTCCCGGTGCCCAGCGTCGGCAGCTCTCCACGCGATAGATGTTCTCGCGCTTCGGCACCCACAGCTTCGGCAATTCGGTTTCCGATAAGCGGCGCCAGATTTCCGTGGGCTCCACATCCGCCCGCGTGAACAGCAGCGCGATCCTCTCGCCTCTGCGCTCATCGGGGATTCCCGTCACCGCGCACGCAAAGTCGTCGAACAATTCGTGCACCGCTTCCTCGATCTTCAAATGCGGCACCATCTCGCCGCCGATCTTGCTGAAGCGCGACAGACGATCGGTGATACGAATGAAACCCTCGTCGTCGATGACCGCCAGGTCGCCGGTCCTATACCACTCCCCGAATAGAGCGGACTCCGTCAGCTCAGGCTGCCCCAAATATCCGAGCATCCGATTCGCTCCGCGCACCAGCAACAATCCCTCTCTGATTGCCGCCGAGTTCTTCCATCGTGTCCGGATCGACAATCTTCACCGCGACTCCCGGCAGCGGATGCCCCACGGTTCCGGCCTTAGTCCCGGCTTGCGAATCCTTGCCCGCCTCGTAACCCGGAGCGTTCACTGCGACCACCGGCGACATCTCCGTGCACCCGTAGCCTTCCAGCAACTCCAGTCCGAACGCGTCCTCGAACGTCTTGCGAACGGAATCGCGCAGCTTTTCCGCGCCCACCAGCACGTAGCGCAGCGATGCGAATTGCTCGCGAGTACACTTGCGCGCGTACCCCATGCAGAACGTCGGCGTCGACAGCAGCAGCGTGCCTTTGTATTTCTGGACAATCTCACCGATCACTTTCGCGTCCGTCGGATTCGCGTGATAGGCGACGCCGCAGCCCGTGATCAGCGGGAGCCAAATCGTCACCGTGAATCCGAACGAATGAAAGAACGGCAGCACGCCGATGATCCGATCTTCCGGAGTGAGCCAGAACACCTGCACCATCGCCTCGATGTTCGAAATGATGTTGTAGTGGCTGAGCATCACGCCCTTCGGCGTGCCGGTGCTGCCGCTCGAAAAGATGATGGTCGCGAGCGAATCGGGATCGCATTTTTTCGTGATCATCCACGTGGGCGCGAAGCGCGCCAGTAGAAACGCGGAAGTCTTTCCGCCACCAGCGAAGATGTCCTCGACGTAAACCATGCCGGGCATTGCCGCCAAGCCGGCCTTTTCCAAAAACACTTTAGACGTGACGATCGTCCTGATCCCGCACTGTTCAATCGCCGAAGCCATTGCGTCAGGGCCCGCCGTGAAATTCAGATTCACCGGAACCATCCCCGCCATCGTCAGCCCGATGTTCGCCAGCGCTCCGCCACATGACGACGGCAACAACACACCAACCTTGACATCCGCCAGGGAGGCGCGACCGTAAGAGAGCGCGCTGTTCGCATTGGGAGCATTCGTGACATCCGCCAGGGAGGCGCGACCGTAAGAGAGCGCGCTGTTCGCAGACCCCGAGCCGCGCGCGTCAGCAAGCGGTCCCCTCGAAATCCCACGTGCCCATCGCGCAACCATCACCGCCGCCGTCAACGCGCGGCCATACGTCAACTCGCGACCCGTCGAATCCGCCATCGCAAACCGCGACCAGTTCTTTCTTGCGGCGCGGATGAATCGCAAATGCAGAAGATCCTGCCTGCTCTTGCGATCCATCACCGCGTCGCTCGCCAGCCCGGCAATGGCCTGTCTAACTTGATGCGCGTCAGAGTTAGAGGGCATCGGCGCGCCGAACGAAACCGTCATGGGGAAAGGAAAACGCTTCGGCCATTTCCAGAAAAACCGGCCGCCTTCGAAGCTGAACACGCTGCCCCACAGGCCGTCCAGATGCACTGGAATGATCGGAACATCCAGGCCGTCGACAATCTTTTCCAGGCCGCGCTTGAACGGCAGCAGATTGCCGGTGCGGCTGATCGACACCCTCGGCGAAAATGCAGACGACGTGTCCTTCCTTGAGCTTCTCGCGAGCCGCGCGAATCGACGCCACCACATCGCGAGGCCCCGTGGTCCCCGCCGGAATCGCCTTCGAAAATCGTAGCAGCGCGCCCAGCACTTTCATGTCGCAGAACACTTTCCACACCATGAAGCGGACGAACCGCTGCATGCAGGCGGCGATAAAAAATCCGTCCAGATGCGTCACGTGATTCGACACCAGCAGCGCAGCGCCGCGCAGCGGAATGTTCTCGCGGCCAATGATCTTCATCCGGTAGATGGTGTGCATCGTCATCCACAGGATGAAGCGCATCAGGAATTCGGGAACCACGCGAATCAGAAAAACCGTGGCGACCAGCGTTACTAGTCCGCACCACAGGATCAGCTTCTCCGGCGCGAAATGCAGCTTGTCGTGCAATCCCCACAGCACCGCCGATGCAAGCAACAATCCGAGCGTGTTGTAGAAATTGTTGGTCGCGATCATGCGGCCTTTTTCTTCGTTCTCGCTGCGCTGTTGCAGGTAGGCGTTCAGCGGCACGATGAACAGCCCGCTCGACACACCAAGCAGCACCAGCGCGATCACCTCAAGCGTGAACGAGTGCGCCGAGCGGCTCACGAAGATCGCGCTCAGCCCCATGAAAATCTGAACCGAGCGGCACCAGCCCGATCTCAACTTTGTCGCCGGACAGCCGGCCCGCCAGCATGCTGCCGAAGCCGATGCCGATCGCGAGGCTGGTCACCATCAGGCCGACGTTCAGATCGTCCAGATGCATCGTCTCCGCGCCCATCATCAGCAGGTCGGATTGAAACAGCGCGCCCAGAAACCAGAAATACGAAATCGCGATCACCGTCAGCCACAACGGACGATCCTTCAACAAATGCCGAGTGCCGGTCACCACTTCACCAAACGGATTGAAGTTGAAACGGAGCCGTCGCCCCGCTGGGCTTCACTTTCGGAATGCGAAGGCTGGTCAGGAAACCCGACCACCGCGACGCCGAGCATCACCACGCCCATCTTCCATGGCGTACTTTTCCACGCGTTGAACAGCAGCGCGCCCAGCGACGTGCCCATCACGATCGCGACGAAAGTCGTCATTTCGAGCAGCGCATTCGCGCGCGACAAGTCCTTGTCGGGCAGCATTTCCGGCACGATGCCGTACTTCGCCGGACTGAAAATGGTCGAATGCAGCGCCATCAAAAACAGGATCACCAGCATCCATTCGATGCGCGTCGAGAAGAACACCGCAATGCCGCCGAGCATCACACCGATTTCGAAAATCTTCACGCCGATCAGCACGCTGCGCTTGCTCAAGCGGTCGGCAAGCTGGCCGGAGTAGCCGGAGAACAGAAAGAACGGAATCACGAAAACCGCCAGCGCGATCGCGACGTATTCGGTGCCGGTCGATGCGGCGACGTGCACCGCGCGCATCGAAACGATCATCTTGTACAGGTTGTCGTTGAGCGCTCCGAGGAACTGCGTCCAGAGGAATCCTTGGAATCCGCCGTTCTTCAAAAGCTCTTTGAAACCGCCCGATTCGCTTTTCATGATGCTCCAATGAATGCACCGCGAAAACCGATGTATTTCTGCAATGGAATCAGCAATCCGAGCCTCTTGGCGGGCTGGATGTCCATACAATCCGATGTACATCGCTGTACAATTGAATGTACATGGCGTTCCTTTCTTCGTCTGAGCGCGACTTTCTGCGGGCCGTCTCCGAGTTCGCCTATTGTAATCCCGTTCCTGCCCGAGCACACTCGTTTGGAGCGGGAAGCCTTGGGCGACGAATTCGTCGAAGGCGAGCCGGTCTGGAGCCAGCAAGTGAAAGATCCCGAGCGGCCGCGCGCGAATGTCTGGAGGATTTCCGAACGAATCGAAATACTCGCTAACGAATTGCGAACACGCCTGATAGCCGGCAAAAGCGGAGCACGCGAAGCCGACCTGCTGCTGTATGAAGACGGGGTTCTGCATCTGCTGTATCAACGCTACTATCGGCGATTCTATGAAGCGAGTTTCGGGACGGCGGCAAATCTCTCCAGCCGATGGCGTTTCTATCACGAATTTCTCAGCGACTGGCAGCGATTCCTGATCATCGACGGCGTCCAGTTCCCCACGCATCACGATCCGTAAAACATACATTTGCGTGCTTTCGGCAGATCCAGCGGGCGTTCGAACAGATTTTCCGCGACATCATCGGCGGATCGATGCCGGCCGCGCGATTGCGCGCATCGATCTGGCAATCGATTTTCACCCACGATATGCGGCGCTACCGGCGAACTCTTGTACGGGCGCATGGGCGAGTTCGCGACGCTGATCACGGGGCCATCGGGAACAGGTAAAGAGCTAGCAGCAAGGGCGATCGCGCAATCGCGCTACGTGCCGTTCGACGATCGCAAAGATCAGTTTTGCCGACGACGATCTGGTGGCGTTTTTCCCGATCAACATTTCCGCGTTGTCGCCGACGCTGGTCGAGTCGGAATTATTCGGACACCGGCGCGGATCGTTCACGGGAGCGGTGGACGATCGCAAGGGCTGGCTCGAAACTTGTCCGGCGCTGGGCTCGGTTTTTCTTGACGAACTGGGCGATCTGGATCCGGCGATTCAAGTGAAACTGCTGCGCGTGATCGAGACGCGGACATTTCATTCGGTGGGCGAAACCGGGGCTCGGCAGTTTCACGGGAAGCTGATCGCCGCGACGCATCGGGATCTGGCGGCTCGAATACGCAGCCGGCGAATTTCGAGAAGATTTGTATTACCGGTTGTGCTCGGATCAGATCGTGACGCCGCCGCTGGCCGAGCAGCTTGCCGATTCGCCGCAGGTGTTGAATGAACTGGTCTTCTATATGGCGAAGCGCGTCGCCGGCGCTGAGGCGGATGAGCTGGCTGCGCGATGTGATGGCGTGGATCGAGGGGAATCTGGAACGAAACTACGCCTGGCCGGGAAATTATCGCGAACTGGAGCAGTGCGTCAAGAACGTGCTGATCCGGCGGGACTACCGGCCATCACAATCGAAGGTATCGATATCGAGCGATCCGCTGGAGGCGACCGTGGACGAGTTCCGGGGCGGCCGTTTGACGGCGAACGAATTGCTGTCGAGATACTGCACAATGGTATATCGCGAAACGGGAAGCTACGAGGAAACGTCCCGAAGAATCGGGCTTGACCGCCGAACCGTGAAAAACAAGGTCGACCGTGAATTGCTGTCACGCCTGAAGGAACGCTAAAATCGCTACACACATGAGGTTCTCTTGCCGTTAACACTCCGTAAAGCTTTGCTTGGCTGCTGTCTGATGATTGTGCCCCTGGTTGCTCAAGGTTCTGTGCAGGATCCTGTCAACGATCAACAACAACCGCCTCCGCCGACAACTCCACCGGCGCAGCCACCGACCACACCACCAGCCACGCCACCTGACCAGCCGCCGCCGACACCACCGGCGCAGCCGCCCGCGGGCGTGGAGCCGACTCCGCCGATTCCGAAACCGGCGGTTACGCTGCCGCCTCCGAGGCCCGCGCCGGCGATCACAACAGAGCGCGACACCGGCGGCGACGGTTATTCCATCGAACCGATCTACTGGGTGACGCATTCGGCTCCGACGGTTCAGCAGGGGAGGGCCAATACGGCGCTGATCCCGGGCGACCTGGGATTTCCGGGAAAGAGCAAGGCGGCTTACGGCTTCGCCATCACTATCCCGACCGGCCACGAAAACAGTCTGGAGCTGACGGTGTTCGAGGCGAAAGGACAGGGCAATTCGGTCCTGGGTATTTCGCAGGCGTTCTTCGGCAACCTCTACGCGATCCACGATGTTCTGGCTACCGCGACTACCACCAAGACCTACAAATTGTCGTGGAATTACCTGACGTATCCGTTTCCGTCCGCCGGCGCCAAGTTCCGCTTCAAGACGTTGTGGGAAATCCGGTACACGTCGGTCGACGCCAGCTTCGATGCACCGCAGGACATTAATGCGGCTCCAGTGATTGGCTCAAAATCGAATTTCCGGCCGTCGTTCGGCGCGGGGATTGAATATCATCCGGTGCGGCACGTGCGATTCGAGGCGAAAGGGTCGGGCTTTGGATATCCGCATCACGGGAATATTTATGATGCGGAAGCGTCGCTGGTGGCGCACTACACGCATTTCGAAGTGCTGGCCGGGGCGAGGCTTTTCCATTACAAGACTTCGCCGGAGGACGATCAATATTTTACGCAGACGATGTTTGGGCCTTATGGGGGATTGCGGTTTATTTGGAAGTAGTTGTTTGGCCGCGGATGCACGCTGATTCACGCTGATAAGAACACCACGTCGATTGCTGACGGCCGCGCGTTGACGACGACCCTTGGAAGAACTCGTGTCGACATGAGTGTCGACACGGCACGCAGGAGTGCGTGCGCCACATCGGGTGAGGTAGTGTTGTTGCGAGGTGGACGCGATGAACACTTACGCTCGGTTGTTTTTGATGGCGGTTTTGTCTACTTTGGCTTTCGGGCAGACGCCTGCGGCTCGGCCTTCGGCACAGATTCCGGCCGAGCCTTTGTATAAGCTCGACGATGCGTTTTTGCAATGGCAGTTGCCGGCTTCGCGCGCGGCTTACAAGGCGATCGACGGGAAACGGATTCATGAGTCGGTCGAGGCGCTCACTGCGATTTCGCGGCGGTATCGCGATCAGGGGCATCCGCAGTTCTGGGGCAGGATCATCGGCACCTCGGCGGACGCCGAGACCGCGCAATTCGTGTTGGATAAGTTCAAGAGTTTTGGATTGTCCGACGTTCGCTTGCAGCCGTTCGATCTGCCTCCGCAGTGGATGCCGCAATCCTGGTGATTGTTGCCAAGGGCGGGGACAAGACGCTGAAGCTGGATTGGGCGCAGCCTGCGTATCAGACGAAAGCGACTCCCGCGGATGGCTTGGATCTGGAAGCGGTCTGGGTTGGCACGGGCAGCGAAGCGGATTTCGCCGGCCGCGATGTGAAGGGCAAAGCGGTTTTCATTTTCAGCATGCCGCTGCCGGGATCGTGGCGGCACACGGCGACGGCGGAAGGCGCGCTGCGTCGCGCGGAAGCCAAAGGCGCGGCGGCGATTTTCGCGGTGATCGCGCTGCCGGGGAATATTCGCACGCAGCTTTATCCGACGGGAACGAATGTGCCGACGTTTTCGCTCGGCATGGACGATGGCTATGCGATGCGCGATTTGATTGGGGCTTCCTCGCCGGTGCGTGTCAAGATTCAGCTCGACGTGAAGATGGTTCCGGATCAGAAGACCGCCACGGTGTGGGGCACGCTGCCCGGCACGACGGATGAGACGGTGTATGTGCTCGCGCATCGGGATGGGTGGTTTGAATCGGGCACGGACAATGCTTCGGGTGTCGCGACGATGGTGGGGCTCGCGGAATATTTTTCGAAGATTCCGCAGGCCCGGCGGAAGCGGACGATCGTGTTCGTCGGAACGACGGGTCATCACAATGGCGGGAACATGAGTGGCACATGGCTGCTGGAGAATCGCGAGAAGCTGTTCGCGAAGACCGCGCTGATGATCAATTGCGAGCACACGTCGACTGTTCAAACTTATTTGCTGGGCGAGGATATTCGGCAGGCGAATATGTACACGGGGATGCTTTGGTATGCGGGCGGCCCGTCGCGGCCGAAGCTGCAGGAGATCGCGGTGAAGGCGTTCCATGATGCGGGTGTGGTGACGTATGCGACTCCGGAGCGGGCGGCTCCGGGTGGCGAGATGAGCCGGTTGTGGCCGTATGTGCCGGGCGTGCAGGCGTCGGATTACAACGTGTTCTTTCACTCGGATCATGAGACGGCGGCTACGGTGCCGTGGACGGGGCTGGAGGCGATTACTCGGGCTTACGCGATGATTGTGGATGGAGTGAATGGGTTGGAGTTGAAGGATCTGCAGAGGGCGGCGGAGGCGGTGCCGGCTCGAGGGCCACGGAATTAGCCGCGAATGAACGCTAATGAACGCGAATTAAGAACAAGGCTTCAGAGGGTTTCGCCAAGCCAAGGAAATGCGTAGGTTGCGATCCATGCGAAGAGCAGAAAGTGAACCATCAACGTGCTGATCGCGGACCTGTGACGTCGGGTGAAAAACACCAGCAGCAGCAAGAGAACCGCGAACAATGCGCTGAGCAGCGCGACCGCGACAGTGTAAAGGCGATCGTGATCGTCGTTCCAACTCAAGGCGATGAACGACGCTGAAAGAATCGCGACGACGCCTACGAAACACCCATTTGTTCTTACCGGAAGGCCATCGTTCATCATCACAATCAGTTCGACGTAAAGGAAGAACGCACCAACGAAAAAGACGGCCGCCGATGGTCCGAAAGAGAGGAGCGCGACGATAAAGAGTGGCAAGCCGCGGGGAGCAAGAACTGACGGCTCCGGCGGATTTCCGATCATTCCCAAGCTCTGTGCCGAGACTAGCGTGAAGAGCAGAGTCGCAAGCGAAAGATACGTCCATTCTGTTCGCGACAAGCTCCCGTTGAGTCACCATTTCACTCTAGCGAAGACAGCGAGGGCGCGAAGAGATTAGCCGCGAATGAACGCTAATGAACGCGAATCAGAAAAATCCAGACTGAGGCGTAGATCACCGGGATTGTGAACAGCATTGAGTCGATGCGATCTAGCCAGCCACCGTGGCCGGGAAGTGAAGCGCCGCTGTCTTTGATGTTGGCTCGGCGTTTTAGCATCGATTCGAAGAGGTCGCCTAGCTGGCCTGCGATGTTTCCGATTGCCGCGAAGAGTAGGGCGATGGTGAGCGGCGCGGACGGGATTAGGTAATGCGCGTAAATTCCTCCGGCTAGCATTGCGCCGGCGATTGAGCCATAGGCTCCTTCCCAAGTTTTGTTTGGGCTGATTACTGGGGCTAGTTTGTGGCGGCCGATCGATTTGCCTACGTACATCGCTACGGTGTCGCCGGCCCAGCTCAGGAGTAGGGCGAACATCAGCCAGTTGGGATCCATGCGGTGCAGCAGGACTGCTAGTGCTAACGGGCCGAAGATGTAGAGGACTCCTCCGAGGAAGGCAGGCGAAACCGCCTGCCCCACGGCCGGCGAAACCGCCTGCCCCACGGCCGGCGAAACCGCCTGCCCCACGGCCGGCGAAACCGCCTGCCCCACGGCCGGCGAAACCGCCTGCCCCACAGCCGGCGAAAACGCCTGCCCCACGATTCGAACATATTCTGCGAAGGCTAGGATGCCTACGATGGCTAGGGCTGCTATCAGCGCCCATTCCGGCGCCCAGAGGACTAGCCCCACTACTGCTGGGACAAGGACTAGCGCGGTCGCGATTCGCTTCATTTAGTTTCGGAGGCCGACGTGGACGTCGGCTGCGGACCTGGAGGTCCGCCCCACTTAGGAAACGGCGATGGTTTCGGCTTCACTGGATTCGATGCCGCCGAAGCGGCGGTCTCGCTTTTGGTAGTCGAGAATGGCTCGGAGGAGTTCGGCTCGGTTGAAGTCGGGCCAGAGGGTTTCGGTTACGTAGAGCTCGGCGTAGGCGATTTGCCAGAGGAGGAAATTGCTGACTCGCATTTCGCCGGAGGTGCGAATCAGAAGGTCGGGATCGGGCATGCCGGCGGTGTAGAGGCGCCGCGAAATCGCTTCCTCATCGATCACCACGTTGCCGTGGCGTGCATCGTCGATGAGCGCGTTCACTGCGTCTACGATTTCGGCTCGTCCTCCGTAGTTGATCGCTAGATTTAGTTGTAGCCCGCGATGCGCGGCGGTGGCTTGGATCACGGATTCCAATTCTTCGCGCACGAATGCGGGCAGCGCTTCGAGGCGGCCGATCGCGGTGAAGCGGATGTCGTGGCGGCGCATCAGGTCGAGCTCGGAGGTCAGGTAGCGGCGGAGCAATCGCCACAGCGTTTCGACTTCGTGGCGCGGGCGTTTCCAGTTTTCGACCGAGAACGCGTAGAGGGTTAGGGCTCGGAGGCCTAGCTGCGCGCAGGTTTCCACGGTGGTTCGGACGGCGGGGACTCCGGCGCTGTGGCCGGCGGCTCGGGGGAGTCGGCGGCGTTGGGCCCAGCGGCCGTTGCCGTCCATGATGATGGCGATGTGGGCGGGCAGACGGGCGGGGTCGATCGAGTGCGCGAGGGCTGCCTCCTGGCTTGCAGGGGACAGCACGTCGAGTAAAGCTTTCATGACAACTTGTTTATGGTAACGCACGGGGTAAAACGTCGGCAGGCGGAAATGGCTGCTACACATTTGCGAAACCCGCGGGATCTTGCCCTTGAGACCCCCACCCTGACGGGTGGTGCTTGACGGCCGAGCGAGTGTAGGTTTATCGACCAAGAGTTAGCGCTTCATACTGTCGCGCCTCATTGAGCACCAAATCGTCTATTAGTGCCATTTGCTTTGCATAGCAAAGTACTTGACATGCGCTGCAAACTGCTTTATGCTGATTTTCATGGCGTCAGTGCAGCCGATTCGAACCCGGGATACACAACCGGTCGCGATACACGCGCATGCGATGGACAATATCCGTTTCATTCGCGAGACGATGGAGCGCGCGGGGTCTTTCACGGCGGTGCCCGGATGGGGCGGCGTGGCGATGGGAATCACCGCGCTGATCGCGAGCGTGATCGCGGCGCATGAGCATCTGGTGCACCAGTCCATGAACGCGTGGCTGGCGATTTGGATGACGGAGGGCGTGGTCGCGGTGGGCATCGGCATTCTGGCGATGTGGCGCAAGGCGGCGAAAGCGGAATTGCCGCTGTGGTCGGCTCCGGCGCGGAAGTTCGTGTTCAGTTTCGTGCCTCCGATGGCGGTGGGCGCGGCGCTGACGGTGGTGCTGTGGCGAGTCGGCGCGGTGAGCGCGATCCCAGGAGTGTGGTTGATGCTGTATGGGACGGGCGTCATCACGGGCGGAGCGTTCTCGACTCCGGTGGTCCCGGTGATGGGCGGATGCTTTCTGATTCTGGGCGGGCTGGCGCTACTGTCACCGATGTGGTCGATGCAGTGGGCGGATGCGTGGCTGGCGGCTGGATTCGGCGGGCTGCATATTGTGTTCGGGGCGATTATCGCGAAGCGGTACGGCGGTTAATTAATGAGGTATGGCGGTTAATATGGGCAAGTCCAACGCACTTCAGAATCACGAGTTGCCGAGCGGGAACGGTGCGGCGCCGGCGCGGACTCCGGTCGGGATGCCGGATCTGGACCGGCTGATTCATGAGCGCATCCGGCTGGGAATCGTCAGCGCGCTGGCGGCGGCGACTCATGCGATGACGTTCAACGATCTGAAGAGCCTGCTGGATACGACCGATGGAAATCTGAGCGTGCATGCGCGCAAGTTGGAAGAGGCGAAGTACATCGCGTGCACGAAATCGTTCGAGGGGCGCATGCCTAAGACCGAATACACGCTGACGGCAGCGGGGCGGCGGGCTTTCGAGAAGTATCTGGATCACATGGAAGCGATTATTCAGGCGGCGAAGAGATAGCCCATGCGAACGTTCGATCGCGGTTTAGAAGATCAGGGGTTGCACGCCGCCATCATTATGGACGGCAACGGCCGATGGGCCGCGTCGCGAGGATTGCCGCGGATTGCGGGTCATAGCGTGGGGGCGGATGCCGTTCGACGCACCATCGAAGCCGCGCCTTCGCTGGGAATTTCGGTGCTGACGCTGTATGCGTTTTCGGCGGACAACTGGCGGCGGCCGCCTCGCGAGGTGGGGGCGCTGATGAAATTGCTGGGTCGCTATCTGGTGCAGGAGCGCGACCGCTGCATCGCGAATGGCGTTCGATTGCAGGCGATCGGCCGGCGCGACCGGTTGCCGGAATCGCTGCGGGGATTGCTGGAGCAAACCGAGCGGGCTACGGCGGGCGGTCACAAATTGCATTTGCGACTGGCGATCGATTATTCGTCGCGGCAGGCGATTCTGGATGCGATGCGGGCGGTTGGGCACGGCGACTCGGTGAGTGCGGAATCGATGTCGCGCGCGATTGGTCCGGATGTCGATCTGCTGATTCGGACCAGCGGCGAACAGCGCTTGAGCGATTTTCTGTTGTGGGAATGCGCTTACGCGGAGATGGTGTTCACGCCTCGGATGTGGCCGGATTTTTCGACGGAGGATCTGGCAGCGGCGGTTCGCGAGTTTCATGGTCGGGATCGGCGCTTTGGCGGGGTTCAGGCTCAGCGTAGCGCTTGAGCGGCAGCACTGGCCGCTGATGCACGCTGATTCACGCTGATAAATACGGGTACGGCTCGCCACGGAAATGTCGAGACGACTCTCGACACAGCAGGCCGGGCGGCACGCGCCACGTTCTGCACATCTAGCTAAGTTCTGGTACACATATATGAAGCCAAGGAGCTTTACCCATGTTGAAACGCTTCGTTCTGCCTGCTCTGTTTGCCGCTTCGATGTTTGCTGCGCCGCTTTCCATCACTACGATTTCCAGCCGTCCTGAGTTTGTTAGCGGCGGCGATGCTTTGGTCGAGGTCAAGACCGCGGATCCCAAGCTGGAAATTAAGTTGAATGGGCAGGACGTGCGCGGGGAGTTTGCGCTCGATAAAGATCACGGGGTTTATCGCGGTCTCGTGAAGGGTCTGAAGATCGGACCGAATACACTTACGGCGAAGGTGGGCGCGCAGACGGCGAAGTTGGACCTGGTGAATCACGCGATCACCGGACCGATTCTTTCGGGCGATCATCTGTCGCCGTTCGTTTGTAAGACGAAGGAGTCCGGGCTGGGCGATCCGCTGGATGCGGACTGCTCGGCGGTGACGAAGATCGAATATTTTTATCGCACCAATGATGGGAAGTTCAATCCGTTGGCCGATCCGAAGGGTCCGAAGCCTGCGGACCTCGCGACGACGACTACGAGCGAAGGCAAGACGGTGCCGTACATCGTGAAGGTGGAGTCGGGGACGATTAATCGGTCGATTTACCGGATCGCGATTTTGGATGACGGGTGGAATCACCGCCTGTTCTATAGCTTCGGCGGCGGATGCGGGGCGCAATACAACCAGGGAACGAACGCGGCGACGGCGGTGTTGACGGATGGTCCTCTGTCGCGCGGCTATGCGCACATCACTTCTACGCAGAACGTGTTGCAGCAGCATTGCAATGACGCGTTGTCGGGTGAAGCGGTGATGATGATCAAGGAACATTTCATCAAGACTTACGGTGTTCCCGAGTGGACGATGGGCTCGGGTGGATCGGGCGGATCCATTCAACAACTTCTGATCGGCCAGAATTATCCCGGATTGCTGGACGGCCTGGTGCCGAGCCTCACGTTCCCGGACAGCGCGAGCATCGCGCCGGATGTGAACGAGTGCACTTTGCTCGAAGGCTACTTCAAGAAGAACGAAAGCACGTGGACCAAAGAGAAGCAGACTGCGGTGGAGGGCTATTCGGCGGGCACTTGCGGAGCTTGGGTGCGGAGTTTCGCGGCGACGATCGTGGCGACGAATGTGAAGGGCTGCGCGATTGCGCCGGAGCTGGTGTTCGATCCGGAAAAGAATCCGAAGGGCGCTCGGTGCAGCACGTGGGATACGAACGTCGCGAGTTACGGACGCGATCCGGTGACGGGTTTCGCGCGCTGGCCGATGGACAACGTCGGCGTGCAGTACGGGTTGAAGGCGCTGAACGACGGAGTCATCAGTAAGCAGGAATTTATCGACTTGAATAAGAACGTCGGCGGTTTCGATCGCAACGGGATGCCGCATGCTGAGCGGACTCCGGCGGATATGGAAGCGGTGAAGTTGGCGTACACGACCGGTCGGGTGGATTCGGCGGCGGGCGGGCTACCGAATTTGCCGATCCTGCATTACCGGAGTTACAACGATGCGGCGGGCGATATTCACGATCGGGTGCGGGATCTGGTGGTGCGCGAGCGGCTGCGCAAGGCGACCGGGCGCTTCGATAACGAAGTGATCTGGATTTACCCGAACGGGAATCGGCCATTGGCGGGGAAGGTGGCGATGGCGGCGATCGATACCATGGCGACCTGGCTGGACGGGATCAAGAAAGACTCGTCTGGGGGGAAGGCGATCGACAAGGTTGTGCACGCGAAGCCGGCGGCGGCGCTGGATGGGTGCTGGACGGCGGATGGAACTCGGATCGACGAAGCGGCGGTGTTCGGGCAGGCTGGCAAGTGCAATGATCTGTATCCGATTCACCTGACGCCTCGGCTGGTGGCGGGGGCTCCGTTGTCGGATGACGTGATGAAGTGTCAGTTAAAGCCTGTGAATCCAAAGGATTACAAGATTGCGTTCGCAGCTACTGAGCTGGATCAATTGCATACTGTGTTTCCCGGGGGGACTTGCGACTTTTCGAAGCCGGGGGCTGGGCAGGGGACGATTAAGGGGACTTATCAGGTATTGCCCGTGAATCGGGCGGCGGCGGGGTCGGCTACTGGGGGTGGGGGTCGGTAAGGGGCAGTCAGTTAAGAGCCCGATCTGGAGGTCGGGCGCGGATCTGGAGCAAGGCTGGCAGGCGGAACCGCCTGCCCCACACACATAGAACCGGCATGCGACCGAGATCGCCTGCCCTACATCGGATTGTCAGGATTTGTTACGAACGTCATATACCCATTGACACCGGTAAATAACGCATCTAGACTTCACATAGGAGGAGTAGGCCCAATGTTGCACTCCAATTCCCGGCTCGCGGTGTACGCCGGAGTTCTCGCGCTCTCGACGACGGCGTTTGCTGCCGATTCGGCGACCAAATCTGTGACGTACACCAAAGACGTCGCCCCCATTTTCCAAGCCAAGTGCGAAGAGTGCCACCGACCCGGCACCAGCGCGCCGATGTCCCTCCGGACGTTTGAAGAAGCCCGCCCGTGGGCGAAATCGATCAAGCAGCGCGTGATCACGCACAACATGCCGCCGTGGCATCTGGACAAGACGGTAGGCATTCAGCATTTCGCGAATGATCGCTCGTTGAACGACGATCAGGTCGAACACGATCGTTCGCTGGGTAGACGCCGGATCGCCGATGGGCGACCCGAAGGACATGCCCGTCGCGAAGGTGTGGAACGACGATAACGGCTGGACTCTGGCGAAGCAATTCGGCGAGCCGGGAATCGTGTTGAAGTCGGACGACTA
Source organism: Terriglobia bacterium (assembly GCA_963732025.1). Taxonomy (GTDB): domain Bacteria; phylum Acidobacteriota; class Terriglobia; order Bryobacterales; family Bryobacteraceae; genus Palsa-187. The sequence goes on along the minus strand of CAVSXU010000008.1, from coordinate 683,403 downwards.
TACGATGCCTGCTCACGGACAGGACACCTGGTTCAAGCCGCTGACCAACGTGCAGCTTGACGAGCCGCGCTGGGTGCGCGCCGTCGAAATGCGTCCGGGCACGGTGAAGGGCCGCAAGATCATGCACCACGTGCTGGCTCGCCTGATGCAGGATGAGAGCGGGTTCAAGGCCCAGAATCCGGCGCTGAGCCTCGAAAGCCCGGGCGGCGGTGGAGCGGGACTGCTGATGGAATGGGCGGTCGGCAAGAATTTTGATATTTATCGCCCAGGAACGGGCAAGCTGTTGCTGCCGGGTTCGAAGATCTGGTGGGAACTGCACCTGCACGCGGTGGGCGAAGAGATTCGCGACCACGCGGAGCTGGCCGTGTACTTCTACCCGAAGGGCGAGACCCCGCATAACCGGACTTATCTGACGCTGTTCAGCGGGACTTCGAACGCGGGCAGCCGCCTCGACATTCCGCCGAATACGGTTACGGAATCGCAGGCGTTCACGGTGCTGCGCGCGCCGGCTCGCTTGGAGAATTTCCAACCGCACATGCATCTTCGCGGCAAGGCGATGGCGATGGAAGCGATCCTGCCGGACGGCACCAAGGAGATGTTGAGTTACGTCAATAACTTCAACTTCAACTGGATGAACAACTACATCTATGCCGATGATGCGGCTCCGGTGTTGCCGAAGGGCACCATCGTGCACGTGACGTCGTGGCATGACAATACTACGGCGAATCCGAACAATCCGGATCCGAATCAGTGGGTTGGCTACGGCGACCGGACGGTCGACGAAATGGCTCATGCGTGGGTAAACGTGACCTACATTAGCGAGGAAGATTATTCGGCTTGGGCGGCGACGCACAAGAAGTCGCGTGGAATGGGCAACCGAGCCACGGCGGATAATCAGTAATCGAATTTACACCTGAACGCGAGACGGCGGGCCGCTGTTACGGGGCTCGCCGTTTTTGTTTTTTGGGGGCGTAGGTTTGTCGCATTTATAGCGCGCACCCTTACGGGTGCGCCTCAAAACGCGAATTCTCGGCGTCCGCGGGGGCCGGTGCGGAATCCAAGACTAGCGCTCCATGCTGTCGCGCCTCATTAAGTCCAATTTGTCTGTGAGGGCGATCTGGAGGGAGAGGGTGGCAGGGCATTGTACAGGTTTGTAACCATCGGTTGACTCTACGGGGCGCAGGACGTAAACTTTTCTAGAAGATTCTTAGGAGAATGGCGAAGATGCAGTTGAAGTTGTCGATAGCCGTGGGTGCCTGCGCCGCGATCGCGCTGGTAGGCTGGGCCGGGTTGCATGCCCAACAAGTGGCGCTTCCGTTCGAGCCACAACACGTATCCGGGCAAAGCGTCACGGGCGCGTTCGAAGGCTGGTTCCCGAATCCCGATGGGACCTTCAGCATTCTGGTCGGCTACTACAATCGCAACCAGGAACAGGTGATCGATATTCCGATCGGTCCCAACAATAAGATCGAGCCGGGCGGGCCGGATCGCGGACAGCCGACGCATTTTCTAACGGGGCGGGCGTGGGGCGTGTTCACCATCGTGGTGCCCAAGGATTTCGGCGAAAAGCGATTGACGTGGACGATCACCGCCAACGGGAAAACCACGCAGATTCCATTGGATATCAACACGCTGTGGGAAGTATCGCCTTTCATTGAAGCGACCGGCAATACGCCTCCGTATATTGGCTTTACAGACAAGGGTCCGTTCATCAATGGTCCCAAGGGGCAGACCAGTTCGCTGAGTGCCACGGTCGGCGCGGCGTTGCCGCTTACGGTTTGGGTATCGGATGACGTGAAGAACGCGCTCGCGGCGGCTGGCGGGAGTCCTCAACAGGTGGCGGCCGATGCCGCGGCTCGGGCCGCTCAGCTCGCAGCGGCTGCGGCTGCGGGTGGCGATGGCGCGGGTGCTCCGCCGGCTGCAGCGGCTGGCGGCGGTCGTGGTGGCCGCGCGGGTGGCGGCCGGGGTGGCGGCGGTCGAGGCGGTGTCGATACGGGCGGCGTGAGCGTGCATTGGTCGAAGCTGCGCGGTCCGGGCGATGTAACGTTCGGCAGCGAGAGACCCGCCTTAGAGAAAGCGGAATTCAAGGCGCCCGAAGGCGCGGTGTTCACCGGAAAGGCGAGCACGACGGCGACATTCAGCGCGGCCGGCGACTATCTTCTTGAAGCTCACGGCCAACGACAATTCGGGCGAAGGCGGACGCGGCTTCCAATGCTGCTGGTCGAACGCCTACGTCAAGGTTTCGGTAAAGTAACGCGGTCTCGTAAAGTAAAGTGCATCGAATAAAGTAAAGTGCATCGAGAGTTGAGAAAAGCACGCACCGCTGGCCCATGTGAGTCCGGCGAAGTTCAGGTCGGTTCTAGATCAAAAGGGGAAAAGCGATATATGCTCAGTCTGCATAAGAGACACAGACTCGCGGCGGCGCTATCGGCCGCGCTGGTCTGTCGATCACGGCCGCATCGGGCCAATGGAAACCCAAAGATACCGAATGGCCGATGTACACGGCCGATCTGGCGGGATCGAAATACCGGCCGCTGGATCAGATCAACGCGTCGAACTTCAGCAAGCTGGAAGTCGCGTGGCGATTCAAGACCGACAACTTCGGCACGCGCCCCGAGTACAAGCTGGAAGGCACGCCGCTGATGGTGAACGGCGTCATCTACACGACGGCCGGCACGCGCCGCGACGTGGTGGCGCTGGATGCCAAGACGGGTGAGATGATCTGGGTCCACAGCCTGCGCGAGGGAAATCGCGCGGCGATCGCTCCCCGGCAGCTTTCCGGCCGCGGAGTTTCGTTCTGGAGCGATGGCAAGGGCGACGATCGCATCCTTTACGTGACCACGGGCTACAAGCTGACGGCGCTGAACGCGAAGACGGGCATGATGATCCCGACGTTCGGCGAGAACGGCCAGGTGGATCTGAAGAAGGGCATGTACACGGGCACCGGCACGCAGATCGATCTGGAGACTGGTGAAGCCGGCCTGCACTCGACGCCGACCGATCGTAGGCGATATCGCGGTCGTCGGATCGTCGTTCAAGGAAGGCATGACGGTTGTGACTCGCAACAACACCAAGGGGCTGGCGCGCGCGTTCGATGTGCGCACCGGCAAGCTGGTATGGACGTTCCATACGATTCCCAAGAAGGGCGAGGCCGGTTACGACACCTGGGAAAACGGCTCGGCCGATTACAACGGCAACACCGGCGTATGGACGCAGATCACTGCCGATCCGGTGGCGGGCTTGGTTTATCTGCCGGTGGAATCGCCGACGTCGGACTACTACGGCGGCGAGCGTCCTGGCGACAACCTGTACGGCGAAAGCATCGTCTGCGTTGAGGCGAAGACCGGCAAGAAGAAGTGGCATTTCCAGGTGGTGCATCATCCGGTGTGGGATTACGATATGTCGTCGGCGCCGCTGCTGGCGGACGTGACGGTGGATGGCAAGGCGCGTAAAGTGGTCGCGATTCCCAGCAAGGAATCCTGGCTGTATGTGTTCGATCGCATCACGGGCGAGCCGATCTGGCCGATCGTGGAACGGCCGGTGGCGCAGAGCGATGTGCCGGGCGAGAAGACTTCGAAGACGCAGCCGTTCCCGACGAAGCCTCCGGCTTATGCTCGCAACTTTATCAATCCGCCGGACGATCTGATCGATTTCACGCCGGAGATGCGCGCGGAAGCGCTGGACAAAATTAAGCGCTATCGCCTGGAGGGGATGTTCACGCCTCCGGTGATCGGCGATGTAAATGGCAAGTGGCTGGGCGGAATCAGCCTGGGCAATGCGAGCGGCGGCACCAACTGGCCGGGCGCGAGCTACGATCCTGAACTGCACACGGTGTTCGCGCAGGCGGCGCAGGCGTTCGTGACTCCGATCACGCTGCGCACTCCGCCGGCCGGATTCACGGATATCAAGTACGTGTCGGGTCGCAACGATCAGCCGTTCCGTGAAGCGCAGGGTCCGGGATTCGGCAGTGCGGCGGATTCTCCGCTGCGTGGCGGTCGCGGTGGTCCTGCGGCGGCGCCTCCGGCTGCTGCCGACAGCGGCGGTTACCGATGCTCCGGCTGGTGGTCGGGGTGGACGTCGTGGTGGTCGCGGTGCTGCGGCTCCGGCTGAAGCGGCGGCGGCTCCTGCGGGCGCGGCTGCGACTCCTCCGGCAGGTGGCGGTGGCGGCGCGGCTGGTGCGCTCACAGTGCAAGGTTTGCCGATCGTGAAACCGCCATACGGCGTGATCAGCGCGGTGAATCTCGACAAGGGCGAAATCACGCTGGTCAGGTGCCGTACGGTGAGACGCCGGATAACATTCGTCAGGCGTTCGCTACGCTTCCAGCGCTGAAGGGCATGGCCGTTCCGAACACCGGCATGAATGGCAGCGTGGGACTGGTGGTCACGAAGACGCTGGTAGTGCTGGGCGATAGCCAGATGACGTCGATCACGCATCCGCGCGCTGCGCTGTTGCGCGCTTACGATAAGACGACGGGCAAGGAAGTCGGCTCGGTGATGTTGCCGGCTCCGCAGAGCGGATCGCCGATGACGTACATGGTGGACGGCAAGCAGTACATCGTCGTCGTCGGTGAGCGGCGGTAATTATTCGGGCGAGTACATCGCGTTCGCGTTGCCGAATTCGTAATCGCAGTGACTCGCCGTTGGTCGGCGATAGATTGGCGATCGATTGATGTAAGGAGCGGGCCGGCCCAAACCGGCCCGTTTTCATTTGCGGAGGACGAGGGCCATGGGATCATTTCGCTGTGTAACCGGGATGGTGTTCGCGATCGCAATCGCGGGACTCGCTCACGCGCAGGCGCCCGTGAAGATCGTGCTGGTAGGCGATTCGACGGTGAACCTCGGCGGCGGCTGGGGCGCGGGATTTTGCGCGACGCTCACGAAGAATGTGACGTGCGTGAATAAGGCTCGCAATGGCCGGAGTTCGAAAAGTTATCTGGACGAAGGCGCGTGGAAAGACGCGCTCGCTGAACATGGCAATTACTATCTGATTCAGTTCGGCCACAACGATATGCCGGGCAAGGGTGCGGATCGCGAGACGGATCCGGACACCACGTATGCCGCGAACCTGCGCCGCTATGTCGCCGATGCGCGGGCGCAAGGAGCGAAGCCGGTGTTGATCACATCGCTATCGCGGCGCAATTACAAGGATGGAAAGCTAGTGATGGATCTGGTCCCATATGCGTCGGCCGCCTGGCGAGTCGCACAGGAAGAGACGGTCCCAGTCATCGACCTTGTATGCCCTGAGCACGAAGCTGTTGAGCACGATGACGCAGGCGCAGGCGGATGAGTTTAACGCGGTGGCCCATCCGGATGCGAAGGCCGCGACTCCGGCTGCGCCGGATCGGACGCATTTGAACGAGAAAGGCTCGCGAGTGTTTGGACGGATGGTTGCCGATGGCCTGGTGGGTGCGTGCGGCGAACTGGCTCTCGATATCAGAATCGGGGCGGACCAAAAATAGCGGTGGCGGAGAGGGTGGGATTCGAACCCACGTTAGAGTTTCCCCTAAACACGCTTTCCAAGCGTGCGCCTTCAGCCACTCGGCCACCTCTCCACTTGAAACGCGCACAACGCTTCGCTGTGCACTGCCCAACCATCTCCAGTCTATCGCATGCGGAATAAGTAATCGCGAATCTTGAGATACGATTCAGGATCTCCCTGCGTCGCCGTGCACTGCGACTTAAGGCGATCCATTTCAGCTTTTGAAATTCGCGCCGCGAGCGCGGAGTCCTGAACCAGATTTCGAAGGCGTGGGCCAGCGACCGATTTCGAGCCGCAAATCGGGGCCTGCGTGGTCGCGTCCGGCACCACCGCATCCATCACTCGAACCTCCATCGGATACTGGACCCAATCTTGCCCTATGTTCAATTGCGGCTCGACCTTGATCCTTCGCACCGGCGCGTCGCGATCCGCCCACAGGTCCATCCAAAACACTTGTGTCGATTTACCTTCGTACGGGAGCGCGACGGGCTCCAGTTTGTCACCTGATTCGCGGTATACGGTGACACGCACGGCGTCCTCGGGATTCTGTCCGACGTAGAGCCAGTAGGATGTGTCGGCGTCTACTTGAACTACGATTTGGAACGAGGTGAAACCGTTGCGGACGATCGCGGGCGATAGGATTTCGCGCGGCTGCGCGGGTGAGGTGACTTCGCCCTTGGCGTCGATCGCTGCGAATTCGGAATAGACTCGCACCGATTGCGCGATTAGCGGGGCGCAGACGCATATGAGGGCTAGTCGCATGGAGTTCCTAAGACTTGAGAAAAGCCGAGATGACTCTCGGCTCTGCAGGCCGGGCGGCCCGCGCCACATCGGGACTATTCTAAACGATAGTTGGGAGCTTCTTTGGTGATGATGACGTCGTGCACGTGGCTCTCGCGCAACCCAGCCGAGGTCACTCGCACGAATTTCGCGCGATCGCGAAGTTCATCGATCGTCGCGCATCCGCAGTAGCCCATGCCGGCCCGAAGACCGCCGACAAGTTGAAACACCAGGTCGGCGAGGATGCCTTTGTACGGCACGCGGCCTTCGATTCCTTCGGGCACCAACTTGCCGGTCGTATCCTGCGCGTATCGATCCGACCCCGCGGCCATCGCGCCCATCGAGCCCATGCCGCGATAGCTCTTGAAGGTGCGGCCCTGATAGAGAATCGTCTCGCCGGGACTTTCTTCCGTGCCTGCCAACAGTCCACCGATCATCACGCAGTCGGCGCCGGCAGCGATCGCCTTGGTCACGTCGCCGGAAAATTTGATGCCGCCGTCGGCGATCAGCGGGACGCCCGATCCGCGCGCGGCTTTCGAACACTCGGCGATCGCGGTGATCTGAGGAACGCCCGCGCCGCTGACGACTCGCGTCGTGCAAATGGATCCCGGACCGATGCCGACTTTGACTCCGTCCGCTCCCAGCGAGATCAGATCGCGAGCGCCCTCGAACGTCGCGATGTTGCCCGCGATCAGTTGCACATCCGGAAAGGCACGCTTCACGGCCGTGACCGCCTGCAGCACGCGCTCATGATGCCCGTGCGCCGAATCGATCGCCAGCACGTCGACCTTCTTCTTCACCAGTTCGTGCGCGCGCTCCAGGAAATCGCCGTGCGATCCGATGGCCGCGCCCACGCGCAACCGGCCCTGCTCATCCTTCGCCGCGTTCGGATATTTCAACTTCTTCTGAATATCCTTGACCGTGATCAGGCCCTTCAGGTTGTACTGATTGTCGACGACCAGAAGCTTCTCGACGCGATGGCGATGCAGAATCGCCTCGGCTTCTTCCAGCGTCGTGCCGACGGCGACCGTGATCAGATTCTCCTTCGTCATCACGTTTTCGATGGGCAGATCGAAGCGCGTTTCGAAGCGCAGATCGCGATTGGTCAGAATGCCGACCAGCTTGCCGTTCTTCGTCACCGGAACGCCGGAGATGCGATAGCGGCGCATCACTTCCAGCGCATCGGCGATTTTCTGTTCCGGCTCGACGGTCACTGGGTCGACGATCATGCCGCTTTCCGAGCGCTTCACGCGATCGACTTCTTCGGCCTGCCGTTCGATCGGCATGCTGCGATGCACCAGTCCGATGCCGCCCTGCTGCGCGAGCGCGATCGCCAGATGAGATTCGGTGACGGTATCCATCGCGGAGCTGACGACGGGAATATTCAGTGCGATCTTGCGCGTGAGCCAGGTCCGCGTATCGGTTTCGGCGGGGACGACGGCGCTGCGCGCAGGGCAGCAATAACACGTCGTCAAACGTCAGGCCTTCTGGGATTGTATCGGGAACCATTCTCTATCTTAACAACCGTTCCATCGAATTCGCCGGCTCTGCTAAACTGAAAGTTCCCTTTTATGATTTCCGCAACACAACTGCGTCCGGGCATGGTGATCATGTTCAACAAGGAACTGTTCTCGGTCTTCAAAATGGAGCATCGGACGCCCGGCAACCTGCGCGGTTTCGTGCAGGCGAAGATGCGCAATTTCAAGACCGGCACGATGATCGAGCATCGGTTCAGTTCGGAAGACAAGGTGGAGACGCGCGTCGCTGGATGAGCAGGAGATGGAATTTCTGTACGACGACGGCGAATACTACTACTTCATGAACACCGAGACGTTTGAGCAGATGCACCTGATGAAAGATCTTCTGGGCGACGCGACCAATTTCCTGATTCCGCAGTTGAAGGTGAACGTCGAGTTCTACGAAGGCAAAGCGGTCAGCGTGGAATTGCCGCCGTCGGTGGATATGAAGGTGGTTTCGACGGAGCCGGGACTTAAGGGCGCGACCGTTTCGAACGTCACGAAGCCGGCCAAGCTCGAAACCGGGCTGGTGGTGCAGGTGCCGCGCGTTCATCAACGAAGGCGAAAAGATTCGCGTGTCGACGGCGGAATCGACCTACCTAGAGCGCTCGTAACGCTGCCGTTAGAGCTTCTTCTTCCTCCGCGAAATACCGTTCGCAAATCCAACACCAGGCGATCGTTTTCGATCCGGCGCGATGATCGGCGGATCGTTCGCTCGCGAGTCTGCGTTCGAGCGCGGTCGCGTTGCCGGATAGCGCGAGCAGCCACGTTGGCAACGACTGATCGGGAGTCGATCCGCCGCCGGCCACGCTTTGCCCCTCGATCAGCTCCGGCCTTGAACCTGCGCGCGAATGTTTTCCGCTCGCGCGCGAATTTCGTCGGCGGTCATGCGGATCATGCGGATCGCGGGGATTTCTTCCCAACGCTCGAAAACCAGATGGCGCAGCGAGGTCTCCAGCGCCTGCGTGATCAGCTTGTCGATCCGCAGCGCGCGGAACAACGGATTGCGCCGCAAGCGCGTCGACCAGTTCCGCATCGCCGGTGATCAGCCCGGCTTGCGGACCGCCCAGCAAGTTTGTCGCCGCTGAATGAGACCAGGTTCACGCCGGCGTCGAGACTTTCAGAGACGCGCGGTTCGGCGATGCCAAATCGGAGCAAGGTCGGCAACGCAGCCGCTGCCCAGATCCTCATACAACGGCAAATTTCGCTCACGCGCGAGCGCAGCCAGTTCATCGAGCGCCGGCTTCGCCGTGAATCCGTCGATGTGGAAATTGCTGGGATGAACTCGCATCAGCATTCGCGTGCGCGGACCGATCGCGGATGCGATAATCGTCGATGTTCGTTCGATTCGTCGTGCCCACTTCGCGCAGCTTTGCGCGCGACGCGGCCATGATGTCGGGAATGCGGAAGCCGTCGCCGATCTCGATCAGCTCGCCTCGGCTGACGATCGCTTCGCCGCCGCGCGCGAGTTCGTTCAGCGCCAGCAGCACCGCGGCCGCGTTGTTGTTTACCGCGATGCCCGGTTTGCCGGAGAGCCGCTCCAGGAGCGCCGAGATATGCGACGTCGCGCTTGCCGCGTCGGCCCTTGCGCGAGATCGTATTCCAGATTCGAATAGCCTTCGAGCGGCGCGAACTGCACGGATGGCGCGCGGCCGAGATTCGTATGCAGGATCACGCCGGTCGCGTTGATCACGCGCTTCAGCGATGGACGCGCGAGCTCGGCAATACTTTCGCGGACACGCTTCGCTGCCGACGCCGGGATCGATCTTCTTCCCGGCGATCGCGTCCGCTCGCATCGACGCCAGCATCGCGCCGCGCTTCGTTCACGATCAACGCACGAGGGACGCGTTGGGCTTGAAGATCGAGCAGTTGCTCGGCGAGTTCATCGACAGATGGAAGCTCGCGTAGGATTTCGTTCATTTGTGAGCCTTGGGGTGCGAGCGATCGTAGACCGCCATCAGATCCGTCAGCGAAACTTGCGTGTATTTCTGCGTGGTCGCCAGGCGCGCGTGGCCCAGCAGTTCCTGAATCGCGCGCAGATCCGCGCCGTCGGCGAGCAGATGGGTCGCGTAGGCGTGGCGCAAGCTGTGCGGATGCAGCGACGAATCGCCCGAAATCATGCGCGCATAAAATTTCACGATGCCGCGCGCGCCGCGATCGGTCAGGCGCGTTCCGTGATGGTTGATCAACAGGGCGCGCTCGGTCGCGTCGGCAGGCGCACGAATGGCGAGATACTGTTCCAGCGCCGTCGCGGCTTTCGATCCGTAAGGCACCTGCCGCTCTTTGCGGCCCTTGCCCAGCACGCGAATCCAGCGCTCCGCGCGATCCAGATCCTCAAGATTCAGACCCGCCAGCTCGCTGATGCGCATGCCGCAGCCGTACAGCAGCTCGAAGATCAGCAAATCGCGCGCCGGGTGCGGCTGATCCAGCGTATCGGCGCGCCACGCAATCCACCAGCGTATTCGTCTGCTCGGCTGTTGGCACGATCGGAACGCGCTTGGGAGCCTTGGGAGTACGCACCAGGCGCGCGGGATTGGTCGCGATGGTCCCTTCGCGCAGCATGAACTTGAAGAGCGACCGCACGGCGGCCAGCTTGCGGCGAATCGTGATCGCGCTCAGGCCGTGATCGAACAAGTGCCCCATCCACTCGCGCAATTGCAGCGACGCCGATTTCTTGCGGTGCCGGGGGCGCGGAATTCGCGGGCGAAAAATAGTCGACGAACTGATCCAGATCAGAAGCGTAATTGCGCAGCGTGTGCGGCGATGCATTTTCGCGCGCGAGCTCCGCCAAGATAGCGATCCACCGCGGAAGCCAGTTCTGATTTCGCTTGCTGCACATTGTTCAAACAGGGTGCGCACAGAAACTGATCGAGCGCTTCCAGAGCGCGGCGGCAAACCTCGGCCTGACGTACTTTGCGATCTCGCGGCGGATTCTCGAGCTTCGGCAACAGATCGAACGTGATGTTCGCGGGCTGATAGTTCGCCGGGTCGGCGCCGGAAACGTAGGCGCACAGCGATCCGATCGCTGTTTCGCGAGGGAATGCCCGAGGCGTTTCGTTGCGCGCGTACGCAATCGCGCTGCGCGCGCCGCGACCAGTCCCGTCGCGATCGATTCGACATATCCTTCGACCCCCGAAATCTGCCCCGCGAAGAAAATGTTTCCGAGCCGTTCGCAATTGCAGCGTCGGCGCGAGCAGCGCAGGGCCATTGATATAGGTGTTGCGATGCACCTGGCCGAAGCGCAGGAACTCGGCGTTCGCGAGTCCTGGAATCATGCGCAGTACGCGAGCCTGATCGCCGAAGCGCATGTGATTCTGAAACCCGACCAGATTGTAACTGCCGGCGCGCGCGTTTTCCTGGCGAAGCTGCACCACCGCATACGGGCGGCGGCCGGTCCGCGGATCGGTCAAGCCCATCGGCTTCATCGGGCCGAAGCGCAGCGTATCGCGGCCGCGGCGCGCGATTTCTTCAATCGGCAGGCACGCCTCGAAGTAACATGCGTTGATCTGCTGCGATGTGCGCGGGTACGCTGCTCGGCCGCCAGCAGCGCATCGAGAAACGCCTCGTACTGCGGCTTGTCGAACGGACAATTCAAGTAATCGTCCGTGCCGTCGATCGATTTTCCGTAGCGCGACGCGCGAAACGCGATCGACGTGTCGATCGACTCGGCATCGACGATGGGACTGATGCTGTCGTAGAAAAACAGACCGGTCGGTTCCGGTGAAGCGCGCGATCTCCGCCGCCAGCGCATCCGAGGTCAGCGGACCGCTCGCGATGATCCACGTCTTTTCCGAACCAGTTTTTCGGAATCGAGCGACGTCACTTCTTCGCGCCGAACCTCGATCGACGGGTCGCCTTCGATCATGCGCGTGACTTCCGCCGCGAACAGATCGCGATCCACCGTCAGCGCGTGGCCTGCGGGAACCCGCGTCCGCGCCGCGACTTGCGATCAGCAACGAATCCAGCCGGCGCAGTTCTTCCTTCAATAGCCAGGGCGCGCCGTTCTCCTGTTCGCTCTTGAGCGAATTGCTGCACACCAGTTCGGCCAGGTGATCCGGTTTTGTGCGCCGCCGTCTGGCGGACCGGGCGCATTTCGTAAAGCACCGCGCGACCGCCCGCGCGCGCGATCTGCCACGCGGCCTCGCAGCCGGCCAGATCCGCCGCCGATGATGTGAATTTCCTTCAATCCAGTTGAAACCATTCCGTCGAAAACTGCGTTAACTTCTATTATGAGCGGAAGGCGGTAACCCTAATGTCTTCAGACGCGATACCGATGCCCGAAGCGCCGGTCCCCGTGAATTCAGCGCCCGCGAACCCAGTGCCCGCCAGTAAAGCCGGCCCGATCGCATCGGGCGAGCGCATTCTCTACATCGATATTCTGCGCGGCATGGCGCTGTTCGGCATCCTGGCGGCGAACATGCGCGGGTTCAGCGCGCCCGCCGACTTCTACGGCAACATCGGGCGCCTATTTCACGGCCGCGCGGATGTGATCGCGCAAGGCTTCATCGACATTTTCATCCAAGGCAAGTTCGTGACGCTGTTTTCGTTTCTGTTCGGGCTTGGATTCGCGGTGCAAATGTCGCGCGCAGAGGCTCGCGGGGCGAAGTTCATGTGGTTTCTATCCGCGCCGGCTGGTGGCGCTGGCGATGTTCGGATTGATCCACGGAATCCTGATCTGGTGGGGCGACATTTTGCTGACCTACTCTGTGGCGGGAGCGTTGCTGCTGTTCTTTCGAAACAGGTCGCAAAAGGTCTTACTGCGAGTGGCGCTCGGAATCTTTGTGGCGCCGCTTCTTGTTTTCGGCGGGTTCTCGATCGCCGGCGCTCTGGGCCACGGTCCGTTCTCGCATATCAATAACAAGCCGTTCGATATGTCGAAGATATCGCCGATCATCGCCACGTACGCGCACGGCACCGTGTTGCAGATCATGCGGCAGAACTGGCTGGAGTGGCGTCATGACGGGCTGCCGTCGACAGTGTTCGCGATTTACGCGCTTGTCTGTTTCTGGCGGGCATGTGGGTATATCGATCCGGAATCATTGATCGGCTAGGTGAGTACAAACCGCTGCTGAAGCGGATCTGCGCGGTGTGCATTCCGTTGGGGATCGCGGCGAACATCGGCGTGGTGTTCGCGCAACATCACGACAAGGCGGCGCATCCCATTCTGTGGGGATTTCTCGCCAACGCGTTCGATCTGCCGGCTGCGCATCTGCTTAGCCTTGGCTACGCCGCGGGACTCGCGGTGCTGATTCAGAATCGACGCGTGGCGTGCGCAGGCTGACGCCGTTCGCCGCCGTCGGCCGAATGGCGCTCACTGATTATCTGACGCAATCGGTGGTCTGCACGCTATTCTTTTACAGCTACGTCACTGGATTCTATGGGCGAGTGGGACCCGCCGATGGGCTTGATCCCGACCGTCGTGCTTTACAGCGCGCAAGTGGTATTCAGCAATTGGTGGCTGTCGAAATATCGATTCGGACCCATGGAATGGCTGTGGCGCGGCATGACCTACGGAAAATTTCCCGCGATGCGAAGGGAGCCGGTCGCGCCGATCTGCGAATTTCCGATGGCCAGCGCGGCGGGTGAACAAATCTCAGGCCTCGCGATACTCGCCGAAGACGACACGAAGCCGGTCTGAAATCTCGCCGACCGTCGCCAGCACTTCGCACGCGTCCAGAATCCGCGGCATCAGATTGTCCGACCCGCGCGCGGCTTGCTCCAGCGAATCCAGCGCGCCGTCGACCATCGCTTGCGATCGCGACGCGCGCATCTCGCGCAACCGCTGGACTTGCGTCGCCTCGATCGCCGGATCCATGCGGAACATCGCGGGCGGATTCTCGTCCGCCTGCTTGAATCGATTCACGCCGACGACGACCGTTTCGCCGCGCTCCACCGATTGCTGAAACGCATACGCCGCGTTCTGAATCTCGCCCTGAATGAATCCTTTCTCGATCGCCGCGAGCGTCCCGCCCATCGCATCGATGCGCGCGATGTACGCCTCTGCGCCGGCCTCGATCTTGTCGGTCAGTTCCTCGATATACGCGCTGCCGCCGAACGGATCGGCGACGTTCGTCACGCCGGTCTCATTCGCGATGATCTGCTGCGTCCGCAGCGCCAGCCGCGCGGATTCCTCGGTCGGCAGCGACAGCGCCTCATCGCGACCGTTCGTATGCAGCGATTGCGTCCCGCCCAGCACCGCCGCCATCGCCTGCAATGCGACGCGCACCACGTTCACGTCGGGCTGCTGCGCCGTCAGCGTCGATCCCGCCGTTTGCGTGTGGAAGCGCAGCATCATCGATTTCGGATTGCGCGCCTGAACCGATCCTTCATGATGCGCGCGTACAGCCGCCGCGCCGCGCGATACTTGGCGATCTCTTCCAGAAAATCGTTATGCGCGTTGAAGAAGAAGGACAGCCGCGGCGCGAACGAATCCACTTCGAGGCCCGCATCCAGCGCCGCCTGAATATACGCGATCGCATTCGCCAGCGTGAACGCGACCTCCTGCGTCGCCGTCGATCCCGCCTCGCGAATGTGATAGCCGCTGATCGAAATCGTGTTCCATTCGGGCAGCTCCGCGCCCGCCCAGGCGAACATATCGGTGATGATGCGCATCGCCGGCCGCGGCGGATAGATATACGTGCCGCGCGCGATGTATTCCTTCAGGATGTCGTTCTGCACGGTGCCCGAAAGCTTGCGCACATTCGCGCCCTGGCGTTTGCCGACCAGTGACGTACAGCGCCAGCAAAATCGACGCCGTCGAGTTGATCGTCATCGACGTAGTGACCTGGTCCAGGCGAATGCCTTCGAACAGGCGCTCCATGTCGGCCAGTGAACAGATGGCGACGCCGATCCGCCCAACTTCGCCCGCTGCCAGCGCGTGATCCGAATCCATGCCCATCTGCGTCGGCAGATCGAAGGCGACCGACAGCCCGGTGATGCCTTGCGATAGCAGATAGCGATAGCGGCGATTGCTTTCCTCGGCGCTGCCGAAGCCCGCGTACTGCCGCATGGTCCACTGGCGGCCGCGGTACATGTCGGGATAAATGCCGCGCGTGAACGGATATTCGCCCGGCAGTTCTCGATCGATGGGGTGTTCGTGGCTCATGATCGGGAAATCTTGCGGGCACGCAGGAATGAGCTGACGCCGAAATACACCATCACCGCCGCGAAAACGACGGCCAGAAGCGCGCCGAAGAGATTATTGCCGTCCTGATCCACTTTGCGAAAGTTCCTGACAGCGGACATGATTGCCGGCGCCGCGATCACCAGAAACAGGAAGCCGATCATTTCATTCCACAGGATCCGCAGCGGCCGCATCACCTTCGGAAGTACGTGCGCCAGAAAGCTTCGGATCATCGCGCCCATCGCTATTGCCATCGTAGCAAACGGCTTGTGCGCGCCCGGCCCCAGCGTAAGAACCAGTGTAAAATCCTGATCCCAAACGCGATACAGAAACCGCGCAAAATAGCCGATAGAATCCTATGCGGCCTGGGCAAAATCCCGATGGTCCAAATCCGCAATCAGATGATATGCTGAAGGTGATCTCGGCGGCTGGTCCGAGTGCTTCGCGACAAGCGGCCGGGAACCGGAACGCCAGAAAGGAATCTCTTGGAAGATCGATTGAAGGAACTCATGCAGGAACTGGGTAACGCCATCAACGAATCGCTCTCGGATTCCGATCGCATTGCAGCCGCCATCGGCGAAATCAAGCGCGCTGGCTACGATGTCTTCCTGGTGCTCGAAGCCACCATCGGCTTCAACAAGCGCGAGGATTCCGAAGAAGGCGAAGAAGGCGAAACCATCGAACTGGCGACTCCTCCGGCCGAATCCGGACGCCGCAAAGTGGGCAAGATCAAGCTCACTTCGCAGGATCAGAAATTTCTTCGCGCGTTGAAAATTTCGGTCGACGACGAAGGCCGCTAGGCCCTCGCGTTTTTAGGCAAGTTCAATCCAGCCGTTCGCCGGCACCGTCTCCGCTGGCAGCCCATCCTTTGAAATCCTGATTCGGAATCGCGAGCCCGATCTGTGCGCGGACAACTCAACGACGCGTCCATGAGTCGAATGTGTTGCCGCACCGCCCGATTCGAATTCAATTTGGAACGCGGCCCCCGCCCGCGACGAGCCCACGCCATCCAGCCGCACGAATAAATCCTCGCCGCCAGTGCCGTAGAACAATTCCCGCAGCAGCGGCTCGCTATGCATGCTGTTGCCGCGTATGTCGGGTCGAAAGCGCCCCGCTCCCGACCACTCGAAGATCGACGTAATCTCGCCATCCAGCGTCGCGTGAATCGCGTTCAGCGGCGGCTCATGCAACTCACCCGGTTGCGACTTGAGAATCGGCTGCGACAGCGCGTCGGGCGGCGTTCTGCCCAGCGCGCGATACACGTTCGAAAGATGATCGCGATACAGTTGATCGAATTCAGGCCGATTGTCGGAGCCGTGTTCGGGGCCATACCACCAGCACCAGTCGCTGCCTTCGGCGATCAGCAGTTCTTCGTACGCGAGCCGGCGCATGTCGTCGGAAATCCCCGGCGTATCGCGAGCATCATCGTATGCGCGCCGAGCGTCGAGCAGCAACTCCCACGCGACGTTGTCTTCCTCCGCGCCGATCCAGATATCGAAATTCGCGTTGATCCACGAGCCTGGAACAACGCCACCCAGCGATCGCGGCTCGAACCGCGCCAGGGCTTCGGAAACCGTCACCGCTTCCAGGTTCGGGTCGTCTGAAATGCGGCGGTACAGCTCGCGCAGGAACGGGCGGCCGTTGGCCTCATACCACTCCCAGGCATTTTCGCCGTCGAGAATGATCGGCACCAGCACGTCGCGGCCCGTGCGTATTGTTTCGAATCTGCGCCAGGAAGTGCTCGGCCGCGTCCGCCGCTGGCATGCGCTGATAGTCGAAGCCGATCAGATCGCTGAGGAAGTGATCGCGAAACAGCAGCTGAATCTCGCGGCCGTGCTGGTGCCAGCGATAGTTGTGATACGTCAGATCAGGTCCGGCGTCCTGATCCAGCGTTCGCGCCAGAACGCCGTTGTCGCTCGCCGCCCACTTGAATCCGCAATCGGCCGCCAAGCCAAGCGCTTCATCGGAAACCGATCCTTCCGACGGCCACAGCCCATCGGGCGCGATCCCGAGCTTGTCGCGCATGTACGATCGCGCGCGCATCAACTGCTCGCGAGCATCTTCCGGATAACGGAAATGCCGCGGCAGCGCGACGCCCGGATGCGATACGGCGGCGATATCGGAATCGCAAATCAGCGGCAGAATCGGATGATAGAACGGCGTCGTCGAAATTTCGATCTGCCCGCGCGCGGCGAATTCGCGATACACCGGAATCACGCGCTTCAGCGATTCGCGCTGCTTGCGCGCCATCACCGCCTGATCGTCGAGCGAATAATCGCGGCCCTTGCGCGCCAGTTCGATCAACTCCGCATCGCGCGCCAGCAAATCCTCGTCGAACCACACCAGTTGGCTGAGCACCTGCAAGTCGCGCAGATCGCCGAATCGACATCCGCTCGCGCGACTCGTACAACTCGCGATAACGCGGATAGCGGTTGATCATGCGCTCCACGTTGGCTTGAAACAAATACCGGCGCATGAAGATGCGCTGCGATTCCGTCAGCTCTTCGGCGGGAATGACCGCGCACTCGAGAAATGGATCGGACGCTGCACCCGCCGCATACTCCTCGATCTGCGCGATCATCGACGGCACCAGATTGAAGGTCTGACGAACATTCGGAAATTCGTCGAGAATTTCCACCATGCCCGCGTAGTCCTTAAGCGCATGCAGACGGGTCCAGGGAGTTTGTACTCGCCGGTCCACAAATCCTTGTAGAACGGCTGGTGCATGTGCCACAGAAAGCAAAGTGTGGTCATACGCGATGTAGCGCACGCTTCAGCGTGCAGGCGCGAACTTCAGTTCGTGCAAATTGACGCCTAATGCCGCGCCGAAAAATAGCTCCGCACCGGCGCCGGCGGCTCGGTGCCCTTGATGGCGATCCACAGAATGTCATTCAATTCATCATCGTCGATCTCGTCGGCTTCATCAAAGTCCATCTTTGCCGATCGCGCCGCCGTTGCCGATCCCGCCGGTTCCGTTCCGTCAGCGAAATGCGCGGCTTCTCCGCCGTGTACGGAGCGTTATTCGCCGTGCTTGCCGAACGCCGCCGTCAGCGGACGTGCGCCGCCGCATCGAAATGCGTCATCGGGCGCATGCCCAGAATCAGCTCCATCGTCCGCAGCACCGACGACTGGTTGTACATCGTGCTGTCGATCACGCCGCGCCGCGTGTACGGCGAAATCGCCAGCATCGGCGAGCGGTGCGAATCCACGTGATCCGGCCCGTTCTGCGCGTCGTCTTCGATCACGAAAATCGCGGTCTTCGGCCAGAACCGGCTCTTCGAAACGCCTTCCACGATCAGCCCCAGCGCGTAGTCGTTATCGGCGAACAGCGAAGTCGGCGCGAGTCTTCCCGCCGTCGTTCCGTTGGTGTGATCGTTGCCCAGCCGCAGGATCATCAGACTCGGCATGTTGCCGCTCGCCTCGAACTGCTTCACGTCGTCGAGGAAACGTTCGCGCCCGTTCGACATCCGGATAATCCAGATCGAAGCCGCGGTATCGCATGTTCGTGATCGTTCGCAGCGCCGGATCCTGCACGCTCTCGATCTGCACCCCGTCCGGGCGCCGCGGCTTTCTTCTTGTTGGTGGCCCAATAGCCGTAATTGCGCACGGTCAGTCCCGGCGGCCAGCGCGTTGGTCCAGATGTAGCCCGCGGGCGGGGAATTGGCCGGCTCCTGCCCTTCGAAATCGTAGTGCTTGCGGCGGCCCGCGTATTCATTGGGCCACAGCTTCTGCACGTAATCCGGCGCGATCGAGGCCGTCGCCCAGCTATGCCCGTCCGCGCTCACGTCGGCTGTTGACGTAAAAATTGTCGAACAGCACGAACTCGCGCGCCAGCTTGTAATGATTCGGCGCGGCGCGTTTCATCGAACAGCATCAGCGACGGGTCGCTGTTGCCCTTGCCGATCTTTCCGAACACCTGATCGTAAGTGCGATTCTCCTTGACGATGTAAATCACGTGCTCGATCGGCGACGGTTTGTCCGGCCGCGGCACAATCACGCTGTCGTCGGCAGCATCGTCAAGGTCAGATCGCTGTCGCGATACGGCGACAGGCTCTGCGCGAGCTTGCGTGTATTTGTCCAGCGCTTCTCGCGTCACCGGATCGATCACCGACATCGTGCCGGTCTGCAGCACGCCGACGTAATGCGCGCGCGCGTCGCCTTTGTGCGCTTCCGCCACGGTCTTGGGGCCCGCGTACTCCGGATTCGGATAGCTCTGCAACCCGCGCCCGTTCAGCACCAGAACAGCCGTCCGTCCGGCAGCACGCGCGAAGCTGTCGGATACCATCCCGTGGGGATGAATCCCATCACGCGGCTGCGCGCCTCCGAAATATCGGCCACCGCCACCACGTTCGCATCCGAGCACGCGACAAACAAGAACCTTCTGATCCGGACTCAGCGCCACCGCGCTCGGCGTCATGCCCAGCGGCTGCCGCGCCGTCATCGCGACGTTGATCGTTCCACCAGCTTCATCTGCTTCGTGTCGTTGACGCCGACCACGAAAACGTTGTTGGTATTCGCCGCCGCCACGAACAGCCGATACGAGTCCTTGTCTTTATCTTTGTCCTTGTCCTCGGTGTTCTTGCGATCGCTCAGCACCATGTCGGTGGTGTGCGGACCCAATCGGAGCGTGCGCGCTCTCGGTTCCGGTCTTGGCGTCGTGCAGATACACCGTGCCGTCGGCCCAGCTCGAAACGAAAAACGCCTTGCCGTCCGGATGAAACAGAATGCGATACGGCCGCCGGCCCGTCTTGAAGCGATCCGTCACCGCGCCGACTGCGCGCATCGATCGCGACGATCGAGTCGTGATACAGGTCCGCCGCGTAAATCATTCGCCCATCCGGCGATACCGCGACATCGCCGATGAAATCCTCGTAGCGTCCGCTTGTCCGCCGGCGCGACAATCAATCTCGCGCGCCGGCTTCAACTCGCCCGCCGCGCGAAAACGTGAACTCGAAAACCGTCGCCTTCGATCCGCCGCCGACATAAACCTTCGTCCCATCCGGCGAAAACGCCAGCCCCAGCCAGCGCGTCCGCCACCGGCACGCGCGAGACTTCATGCGGCGAATCGACGCGTCAGCACGCTGATCGACGGCGGCTTGTATCCGCCGTTCAACACCAGCAGAAACTTTCCGTCTTTCGACAATCGCCGACGACATCGGCAGCGTGTCCAGCGGCACCTGCGTGCCCGCCGGCTTCAATCGCCACCCGTTCGACAGCAGAAAGCTTCCATCCGGCTGCCGGCCCACGCGCTCCTGCCATGACGGCTGCGAACACAGCACACCGGCGCAAATCACCACGAACAGAACGCTCAAGCATTGTCCTCATTGCGATTTCATTCTGAATACCTCTGCGCGATGGGAAACCGGCGCCCGATGCCGAACGCCTTGGTGGTCACCTTCAGCCCGGGCGCGGCCTGCTGGCGCTTATACTCGTTGCGATCCACTTTGTTCACGATGTCTCGACACCAGCTCGATCGGCAGACCTGCAGCTCTTCGGCGATCTGCCGCGGCGTCCGGTACTGCTCGATGTAAGCTTCCAGAATCCGATCCAGCACGTCGTACTCCGGCAGCGAATCGGTGTCTTTCTGATCCGGCCGCAGTTCCGCCGACGGCGGCTTGGTGAACACGCTCTCCGGAATCGCGCCGCCTTGATGCCGCTGGTTCGCGATCCGCGACAGCGAATACACCATCGTCTTCGGCACGTCGCTGATCACCGCGAGCCCGCCGCACATGTCGCCGTACAGCGTGCAGTAGCCCACCGCCAGCTCGCTCTTGTTGCCGGTGGTCAGCACCAGCGCGCCGGTCTTGTTCGACAAGCGCCATCAGCGTCACGCCGCGCAACCGCGATTGCAGATTCTCCTCGGTCACGTCCGGCGCGCGGCCCGCGAACACGCGGAGCCAGCTCGTCGATGAACCGGTCGTACACGCCGCGTGATCGAAATCATCTCGAACCGGATTCCGAACCGCTCCGCCATTTCGCGCGCATCGCGTCACGCTGTGTTCGGACGAATACGGCCCCGGCATGCCGACGCCCGTGACGTTTTCCTTGCCGACCGCTTCCACCGCGATCGCCGCCGTCAGCGCCGAATCGATGCCGCCGCTCAGTCCGATCAGCACCTTGCTGAAAACCCGCACTTGCGCATGTAGTCGCGCGTCCCCAGCACCAGCGCCTGATACACAGCTTCGCATTCGTCCGTGAAATCTTCGTGAATTTCGCCGGTCTGCCGCGTTCGGCGTCAGATCCGCGATCACCAGATCCTCTTCGAACGACCGCGCCGACGCGATCACTTCGCCCGCGCGCATTCATCGCGAAGCTCGACCCGTCGAACACCAGTTGATCGTTGCCGCCCACCTGGTTCACATACACCACCGGCTTCTTATAGCGCCGCGCCGCCGCGCGATAAATGCCGCGCCGCATTTCGCGCTTGCCCATGTGATAGGGCGACGCGTTGATGCAGATCAGCATTTCGCCGCCGGCTTCGAACAACTCCTCCACCGGATCGCGCTGATACAAACGCTGCTTCCAGAACCGGCGATCGTTCCACGCGTCCTCGCAAATCGTCAGCGCCACCGGCTTGCCGCGCATCGTGCACAGCAGCGTCGCGCTCGCCCGGCCGGAAATAGCGAGCCTCATCGAACACGTCGTAATTCGGCAGCAGCATTTTGGTCTGCCGGAACACCACTTTGCCGCCTTCGATCACCGCCGCGCTATTGAGCGCGCGCTTGCCGGTTTCCGATTCCGACCGCGCCACGTATCCGCACACGATGCTGAGATCCAGATCGGCCGTCTCGCGCGCCAGCCGCTCCAGTTCCTGCTCGCTGCGTTCGACGAAGCTGGGTTTTTCCACCAGGTCGCGCGGCGGATAACCGGTAATGGAAAGCTCCGGAAAAACCGCGATATCCGCGCCGCGATCGGCTGCTTTTCGAGCAAATTGAGCGATCAGATTTGCGTTGCCGCGAAGGTCCCCCACCGTCGGATTTATTTGTGCGAGCGCGATCCTCATGAGACTCTATTGTACCCGCGTCCCCCAAATTCCCGGCGTCGACTGAACCGCGAAACAATTGATTCGGATCGACTAACGGTCCTATGTTTTCGACGTGGCGCGCGACCGCCAGCCCTGCAGCGTCGTGAAAACAGGCAGCGCCGTGAAAACAGGGACAGGCCGCCCTGTCCACGCCGATATCTCGTTCATTCGCCGCATCGGATCACTAGGGGACAGGGTAGCCTGTCCCTGTTTTCACGGCGCTGCCTGTTTTCACGACGCTGCAGGGCTGGCGGTCGCGCGCCACGTCCGCAGGGATCGGCCTGAACACTCAACTAACGTTCCAGAACTTCCTCATTCAACAGCGTGCGATTCCCCAGCGACGTCCAAAAGCCATACGCCGTCATCGCTCCCAACACCAACAGCAGGAACACGGAACTCAGTCCAATCCAGGCTCCGAAATCGGCGGTCAACAGCGTGTCGTTGATCCAATCGATCAGCGACACCGTGACCACAATCGCGAACAGCCCAAAACGCATCAGGATCGTGACGATCAATGCGAAAATCACCGCAAAAAAGGCTACCCGCGGAACCACGCCGCCGCCGCCCTGGGAACCCTGCATCACCGCCCAGATCGTCACGAACGCGACCGCCGCCAGCCACTGCTTGCGCAGGACCACGCGCAGCAGGAATAGCATGAACAGGAATTCAGGGCCCGTGATCAGCCCCCCCAGGACATGGGTGATTGCGCCCGACGCGACCATTCTTCCGCCCAGCAGATTCGAAAGATGGAAATCGCCGGTGGGCTGCTGATCCAGTGCTTCAAACGCGATGATCAACACGCAATAAGCGAGCCCGAACAGGACCGAAAACATTAGATCGCGGCCAACCATCGGATCGCGGAACCGGCCTGCCAGCACGCGTGTCCAAGTGACCAGCGTCTGCGGCCAGTGCCTGCGCACCCATGGCTCCAGGGCCATGTATACGCCCCATAAAATGACTCCCCGCGCCAACGCGCCCGCCAGCGCTTCGCTGATCAGCGACTGCTCGGATCCGGCCGCCGCGACATGGTGCGCCGACATTACCCAACCAATCAGGCCTATTATCCCGGCGAACACGCCCAGCCGCATCGCCCCGCGATGATCTCCACGACCCGCCTTCGCATTTTGCCGCGCCATCACGATCGCCACGATGATGATCACGACAATCAGGCCGGTCCTCACGAAATAGGCGGCGCTGTCTCGGAGGCTGCCTTCGTTTTCCACCAAGCGCGTCGGTTTGGTCCAGGGCCAAATAATTTCGAAATAGACAAGTTTCCCGTGCCACGCCGCGGCCTCGATTCGGATCGCCAGGTTAGGACGGCCCGGATAGGCGCCTGTCCACGCGGCGCTCGAATCGGTATCCACAACCGGAACCCACTGCGGCGCGGTCGGTTGAAATTTCGAAATGTCGAGATCGGCCGCCGAAAATAGCATGGACCAATCCACGCTGCGCGCCGAATTCCCCGACGTATCCACTTGCGGAGGAATCGCCTGAAACTGCGTCAGACGGCCATCCGGATCCAGGTTCGCGGACACCATGCCGGAAACGCGCAATGGCGGGTCTTGTCGCGTCACTGCTCCGTTGCCGTTGATGTTGATCGCCTGCATAGGCCGCGGGCTCTGCCGATACCAAAACTCGATCGGCGAAGGAGGCCGCGAAAGATCCTTGTCCCATGCGGCCATTCCATGGAGCTTGTCGTCCATGTAACCGGAATAACCATTGAAGTCGAATCCGTAAGCGGAATCGGCGGCCTTATCCGGATAACCGAGCTTGCGCGCGATATCACGGGCCTTCGCCGCCAGCACCTCCGGCGGATTTTCGAAAGGAACTTTGTTGACCAACCGGAATCGCGGCGTGAACACCAACAGAACCGCGGCGAGTGCGACGATACCCGCCAGGACGCCGATCGCGATCACCGGCCTTAGTCCTTCATTCGATCCTGACGCGGCAACCACTTCAGGCGACGGCGTTTCGCCCGCGGCCAGCGCGGCAGCCAGTGGATCCCCACCCGGCAATCCCGCGGCGACTGCCAGCGCCGTCTGCGGGCGCAGTTTCGGATCCGGATCCAGACACCGCAGGATCGCGCGCTCCACCGCCGGATCGATATCCTGCACCAGCGTCGACGGATTGGTCGCGCGCGAAGTTTGCCGGACCCGCAGCATGTCGGCGACGGTATCCGCCTGAAACGGCGCCCGCCCGGTGAACATCTCGTACATCACCAGGCCGAGCGAATAAATATCGCTGCGCGCGGAAACTTCCTGGCCGCTGAGCTGTTCGGGCGCCATGTAAGCGGGCGTTCCGTTGCGAACTTCGGCGCCCTGCAACTCGGCCGCGATGCCGGCGAGCCCGAAATCCGTGATCACCACCTGACCCTGCGAATCGATCATGATGTTCGCGGGTTTCAAATCGCGATGCAGTACGCCTTGCGCGTGTGCTGCCGCGAGTCCTGCACACAACTTGCGCGAGAATTCGGTGGCTTTGTCGGAGGGCAAACGCCCGATGCGCCGCAGCAGCGCGCCCAGATCCTCGCCATCGACGTAGGCCATCGACAAGTACGGCTGGCCGTTCAATTCGCCGATATCGTGAACGCGGCACACGTTGGGATGCGTTACCTGCCGCGCGATGCGGACTTCGTCGTAGAAGCGTGCCAGCAGATTCGGATTGCTGGTGGCGGTGTCGGGCAGAAACTTGAGAGCGACGGATTGCCCCAGAATCAGATCGTCGGCGCGAAACACTTCGCCCATGCCGCCCTTGCCCAATCGCGCGATGATTCGATAGCGGTTGGCGACAAGCGTGCCCGGAGGGAATCGCTGCGTGTCACTTGCCGCGGCACTCGAGGTCCGAAAGCGCGAACCCGACATCGGCGTGTTGGCCATCGGCGTCACGGGCATGGCGACGGTCGCGTCGTTTTCGGTGATCGAGCCGGGAACGCTGGTCCCGCAAGTGAGACAGAAGCGGCTGTTTACCGGCAGTTCCGTGGCACAAGAAGAGCAGCGCATGGTTTTTAAGGTACCGCGTTCGTGGCGCACGCTTCAGCGTGCTGTCGACGGCTTCAGCCGCCGATCTCGCTGAGCGCAGACCGAAGTCCGCGCCGGCACGATGAATCGTGCGCCACGAGGCGAAGCCTCTGCTAAAATAAGATTTCCCCATGAAATTTGGCGTCGTCGTATTTCCTGGCAGCAATCGAGACCACGACGCTTGGCACGCCGTCACCAACGTCTTCGGCCAATCCGCCGAATTCATCTGGCACGATTCCAAATCCGTCGGCCAAGTCGACGCGCTCATCCTGCCCGGCGGTTTCGCCTACGGTGACTATCTGCGCTGCGGTGCGATCGCGAAATTCTCGCCGGTCATGGGCGCGATCAAAAAGTTCGCCGCCGATGGTGGCTTGGTGCTCGGCATCTGCAACGGATTCCAAATCCTGGTGGAAAGCGGACTGCTCCCCGGCGCACTCCTGCGCAATCGAGCCTTGAAATTCGTCTGCCGCGAAGTCACGCTGCGCATCGAAACCACCAACACGCCATTCACCTGCGAAGCGACACGCGGGCAACTCATGACAGTCCCCGTCGCACATGGCGAAGGCTGCTACTTCGCCGACGACCGCACGCTCGACATGCTGGAACAGGAAGATCGCGTCATCGTGCGCTACCTGGACAACCCCAACGGCTCGCTCCGCGACATCGCCGGAATCTGCAATGAGAAACGCAACGTGATGGGACTGATGCCGCACCCGGAAGACGCCGTGGAATCACTACTCGGATCCACCGACGGCCGCGTGCTGTTCGAGAGCATGGTGCATTCGCTGGTGACCACCTCCGCATGAGCGTCCTGACGCCCTCAGAGCTCGACAAGGTTCGATCGATCCTCAAACGCGAGCCCACGCAAACCGAGCTCGGCATTTTCGACGTGATGTGGAGCGAGCATTGCTCCTACAAGAGCTCGCGTCTGCATCTGAAGAAGCTGCCGACCAAGAGCGACCGCGTGCTGGTCGGCCCGGGCGAGAACGCGGGCATCATCGATATCGGCGACGGCATCGCGATCGCGTTCAAGATCGAATCGCACAACCATCCGAGTTTTATCGAGCCGTTTCAAGGCGCGGCCACCGGCGTCGGCGGAATCCTGCGCGACATTTTCACGATGGGCGCGCGGCCGATCGCGGTGATGGATTCGCTGCGTTTCGGCCCGCTGGACGATCCGGAAAATGGCGCGCGCAATCGCCGCATCGTGGAAGGCGTGGTCGGCGGCATTTCGCATTACGGGAACTGTTTCGGCGTGCCCACCGTCGGCGGCGAGACGATTTTCGAAGCTTGTTACAACGGCAATCCGCTGGTGAACGTCTTTGCCCTGGGGGTTTTCAAGCACGACGAAATTTTCTTCGGCAAGGCCACCGGCGTAGGCAATCCGGTGATTTACGTCGGGGCGAAGACCGGCCGCGACGGCATTCACGGCGCATCCATGGCGTCCGCCGAGTTCACCGAAGAATCGAAGCAGAAGCGCCCGAACGTGCAGGTGGGCGATCCGTTCATGGAAAAGCTGCTGCTCGAAGCTTGCCTGGAAGCCATGAAAACCGGCGCGATCGTCGGCATTCAGGATATGGGCGCGGCGGGACTCACCTGTTCGACCTGCGAGATGGGCAGCCGCGCCGGCACCGGCATTGAGATCGATCTGGCGCTGGTGCCGCAGCGCGAAACCGGCATGACGCCGTACGAAATCATGCTGTCGGAATCGCAGGAGCGCATGCTGATCGTCGCCGAAAAAGGCCGCGAGGAAGAAGTGTTCGCGGTGTTCCGCAAGTGGGGGCTCGACGCGGTCACCATCGGCAGCGTGACCGGTGACGGGATTCTGCGCGTGAAGAATCACGGCGTCGTCGCCGCAGAAATTCCGAATCGCGAGCTGGCCGATGAAGCGCCGCTGTACGATCGTCCGCACAACGCTGCGCCGTATCGACCAGCTCCGATGGAAGCGCCGTCGTTCAACAGCACGAACCTCACTAACGATTTGCTGAAGCTGCGTCGGTGCTGACGATTTGTCATCCAAGCGTTGGATCTGGCAACAGTACGATTACCTGGTGCGCGCGAACACGCTGGCCGGTCCGGGCGCGGACGCCGCGATCGTTCGCATCAAGGAAACGGACACCAGCATCGCGATGTCGCTCGACGGCAATGGGCGCTACTGTTCGCTTTCGCCGCGTGAAGGTGCGCGATTGATCGTGGCTGAATGCTGCCGCAATCTGTCGACGGTAGGCGCGCTGCCCGTCGCCGCGACCAACAATCTCAACTTCGGAAATCCCGAGCGCCCCGAAATCATGGCCCAGTTGGTGGAAGCGATCGAAGGCATCGGCGAAGCCTGCCTCTTTTTCGATACACCAATTACCGGCGGCAACGTAAGCCTGTATAACGAGACACTTGGCGAAGCGATCTGGCCATCGCCGGTTATGGGAATCGTCGGACTGATGAAGACGAAGACCGCGGCGCCCGCGACGATTCCGTTCAAGAACGAAGGCCGCACCGTGATGTTGATAGGCGGCGTGGGTTCTTGCGACGAAGTTCGATTCGGCGGAACGCAATACGCGAAGGCTGTTCTGAACACGATGTGGGGCTTGCCGCCCGCGCTCGACATGGATTACGAGAAGCACGTGCAATCGGCGATTCGCGAGATCGTCAACGCGGGCATCGTCGAATCCGCGCACGACGTATCCGACGGCGGACTTGCGGTTGCCTTGTCGGAATGTTGTGCAGGTGGTGTAGGCGCCGCTGTAGAAATTTCCACCGAACTCCGCCCCGAAATCGCCTTATTTCACGAAGGTCCGTCGCGCATTATCGTTTCGACCGACACACCCGAAGCCGTCGAAAAAATCGCCCTTTCGCACAACGTCGAATGCGTCCGCATCGGCGTTACAATGAAAGAGAGATTACGGATTGGCAACAGCACGATGAATTGGATCGACTGTTCTGTTCAGCAATTGCGGCAAACTCACGGCAGTAGCTTCGAAGACCGAATCACCAACCAACACGCTTAAACATGCTTGATCAGTGGCACGAAGAATGTGGAGTGGTCGCCATTTACGGCCATCCTGAGGCTTCGAATCTCGCGTATCTGGGCTTGTATGCGCTGCAGCATCGCGGGCAGGAGAGCGCTGGAATCTGCTCGAGCGATGGCCGCAACATCCATTCGCACAAGAGCATGGGCCACGTCGCCGATATTTTTCGGCCTGAAGTTTTGGGCGGGCTGCCGGGCGAAAGCGCGATCGGGCACACGCGCTATTCAACGGCGGGCGATACTGTTTTGCTCAACGCGCAGCCGTTTTCGGTCGCCTGCAACAAAGGCCAGATCGCGGTGGCGCACAACGGCAACATCACCAACGCGGGGGAGCTGCGGCGCGACCTGGAACGCGACGGCTCGATTTTTCAGGCGTCCAGCGACACCGAAGTGATTCTGCATCTGGTTGCAAGATCGAGGGAACGGACGCTAGCCGGCGCTTTGCGCGAGGCGATGTTGCAACTGGAAGGCGCGTTTTCGCTGGTGTTTCTGGCGCAGGATCGCATCATTGTCGCGCGCGATCCGCACGGATTTCGTCCGCTGGCACTGGGCCAGATGGAAATGTCGGGCGGCCGGATCGCGCTACGTTTTTGCATCGGAGACCTGCGCTTTCGATTTGATTAACGCCGTTTACCTGGGCGATGTCGAGCCTGGCGAAATGGTGATCGTGGGGCCGGAAGGCATGACGCGGGAGCGCTATGCTCCCATTCGCGATCACGCCCATTGCGTGTTCGAGCACGTGTATTTCTCGCGGCCGGACTCGATTGTGTTTGGACGGCCGGTGCAGGAATCGCGCGAAATGCTGGGACGATTGCTTGCACGCGAATGTCCCGTAGATGCGGATGTTGTGGTTCCCGTTCCCGACTCTGGCGTCGCGGCAGCGATCGGGTTTGCGTCCGAAGCCAAGATCCCGTTTCGCCATGGGCTGATCCGGAATCATTACGTGGGGCGAACGTTTATCGAACCCTCGCAGGCGATTCGCGATTTCGGCGTGAAGTTGAAATTGAACCCGGTACGGCATCTGCTTGAGGGGAAACGCGTGGTTCTGGTGGACGATTCGATCGTGCGCGGGACCACCAGCCGCAAAATCGTCCGCATGGTGCGCGGCGCGGGCGCGCGTGAAGTGCATATGCGCATCGCGGGTCCGCCGACGGTATCGCCGTGTTTTTACGGTGTCGATACGCCGAGCGTCGCGGAACTGATCGCGGCGAATAACACGCTTGGAGGAAATCCGCCGATTCGTGGAAGCGGATTCGTTGGGGTATTTGTCGCTGGGCGCTTTGCGCGAGGCGGTCAACGATAAGAATCACGACTACTGCTATGCCTGCTACACGGGCAACTATCCTACCGAACTGGTCAACATTGATGAGTTGATGGCGGCCAAGGATCGTCGGGGATAATTCGAGACGGCAGGCGGAACCGCCTGCCCCACAGCCCCACTGTATAATTTCCTATTGACCACCGCATCCACCGCGGCCTCTCCCGCCTTTCGCGATAACCGGTTCTTCCAGTGGATCTGTGCCGGAGTCGTCGCGATTCTTGCGATCACCGCGTATCATCCCGACAAGGTTTTCGACTGGGCTCTCGAAAACGGGTGCGTCGCGATCACGCTGATCGCTCTGTTCGGCTCCTATCGGAAGATGGCGTTTTCCGATCTCTCTTATCTGCTGATGTTGATTTACCTGTGCATTCACGAGTACGGCGCGCACTACAAGTATTCCGACGTCCCCCTCGGCGAATGGATCAAGCCGCTGTTGCACACGACTCGGAATCACTACGATCGAATTTCGCACTTCAGTTTCGGATTGCTGCTGGCGTATCCGATGCGCGAAATCGCCATGCGCAAGCTGCGCGTGACCGGCAAATGGCTGTACTACCTGCCAGTGGAATGCGTGCTCGCCATCAGCGCGATTTACGAGATCCTGGAGGCAGGGATGGCGATGATTCTGACGCCGGAGCGCGGCGAGGAATTCGTCGGCATGCAGGGCGACATGTGGGATTCGCAGGAGGATATGCTTGTCGCTGGGCTGGGGGCGATTGTCGGGGTGCTGATCATTGCAGCGGTCGCCAGTCGCCGAAATGCTCGCACGGCGCAGGAGAAAACCAATGTCGACACGAGTGTCGACACAGCACGCTGAAGCGTGCGCCACATCTCGCTGTAAAATAGTTCATGGTCGCCCAGTCGTCCGCAAAATTGTCCGCTTCCGCGCTCGCCGTTCCGCATTCACGAATTCGAGAGCTTGCCGAAATCGCGATGGGAATGGAGGGAGTCTACAAACTCTACTTCGGCGAATCCAACTCGCCGACGCCCGAATACATCAAGCGGGCCGCGCAGAAAGCCATGGCGGACGGTTTCACGTTTTACACCGAGAACGCCGGCCTGCCCACGCTGCGGAAAGCATTGGCGCGATATTATTCGGAACTGCACGGTGTTGAGCTCGATCCGGTGAAAGAGATTTCGATTACCGCGTCGGGCGTGCAGGCGCTGAACGTGGCGATCCGCTGCATGCTGGATCCGGGCGATGAGGGAATCGTACTGACGCCTTCCTGGCCGAACGGCGCGGCGATCATGCAGATGTGCAATGCGACTCCGCGCGAGGTTCCGTACGCGCTCGCGAACGGCCGCTATTCGATCGATTTCGATGCGCTGGAGCGTACGGTAAATTCGCGCACACGCTTGCTGCTGTACACGTCGCCTTCGAATCCGCTCGGTTGGACCGCGACGGAGGACGATCAGGAAAAGCTGCTGGAGTTCACTCGTCGCCATGGTTTGTGGCTGATGGCGGACGAGGTTTATGAGCGGCTGTACTATCCGGCAATCACGACGCCCCCTCCTGCGCAAAAAGGAAAGACGCTCGGTTCGGGCTCAATTACGGCAGCGCCTTCGATTCTCCGCAAGGCGACGCGCGAGGATGCGGTGGTCGCGGTGCAGTCGCTGTCGAAATCGCATTGCATGACCGGCTGGCGCATCGGATGGCTGGTAGGCCGCAAGGATCTGGTGGAGCGGGCGTCGCAATTGAACGAGTTCATCATTTCCTGCGCATCGGGATTCGGGCAGCGCGCCAGCGAGACGGCGTTGCTGTGGGGCGAGGATACGTTGAAGCAGATGGTGTGCAAGCTGCGCGAGAATCGCGACTTTTGCATGGGCGTGCTCAGCAAGGTCAAGGGCGTGACGATTCCGGCGCCCGACGGCGCGTTCTATCTGTTTCGCGAAGATCGACGGCGTTACGGATTCGTTCGCCTTCTGCAAGCAGTTGCTGATGGAGACGAAGGTCGGGCTCGCTCCGGGCGTCGCGTTCGGTGCTGGTGGCGAAGGCAATGTGCGGGTCTGCTACGCGTCGGATCGGCCGATTCTGGAAGAGGCGATGGCTCGGGTTAAGTTGTTTTTGGAATCACGGTAGCGCAAGGCCCGGAATGTCGACATGAATGTCGACACGGCACGCTGAAGCGCGCGCCACAATCTCTGAGAAGCTGACCTGGAGGTCACGCGCGCGGGCCTGGAGACCCGCTCCACGAAAAGCCCCACGAAAACCGGATCGAAATTTTCTTCTTGACAAAAGTCGCACTAATGACTAAGTTATTAGTCAGTACGCATGAAGATCAAACGACCGGTTCCGACAGATCAGGAATTAGAAATCCTAAAAGTAGTCTGGCTGCGCGGTCAAGCGACGGTTCGTGAGGCTTTTGAGGACCTCCTTAAGCACCGGAAGATCGCCTACACGACGGTGTTGACGATGATGGGAGTCCTGGAACACAAGGGCCATCTAAAGAAAACTCGTGGCGAGCGGGCGTATGTCTACACTCCGGTGGAACCACAGGGTGAGACGCAACAGCGTATGGTGAAGGAGTTTGTCGATCGTGTTTTCAACGGCTCGACGAAACCGTTGCTGGTACATCTGGTTGCCGATCGCGGGATGAGCCAGGAAGAACTCGCTGAGATTGAAACCCTGGTGAAGCAAAAGCGAAAGAAGCCGTGATGCTGGAACCGAATCTGAGCAATCTGATTTCGTGGACCGAGCAGGTGTTTGTCATCGCGATGCTCGGATGGCTTCTGCCGATCCTGTTTCGAATCCGCCACCCGCGAACGCAACTCGCGTATTGTCACGCGGTGCTCGCGTTGTGTTTGATTCTGCCGCTGGTGGAACCGTGGCGGCATCCTGTAATCCATCGCGCCGCGACAACGGCCACGCTACCTCCGTCTGCAATTCACCCACTGCCCTGGGCACGGATCATCCTCTGGACACTCGCCGCCGGCGCTCTGGTGCGAATCCTCTGGTTGTTGATCGGGCTATGGCAAATCCGCAGCTACCGCATCGGGGCGATGCCGCTTTACCCGATCCCGGAATCCGTTCGGGCGGCATCATCCGTCACGCACACGGACGCGGTGCTCTGCATTTCGCCCCATGTTACTGGACCGGTAATGTTGGGGTGGCTGACGCCGGTGATACTGCTGCCAGAATCTTTCCTGTTGTTGGAGGAAGAAGCGCAATGCGGCATCGTCTGCCATGAGCTCCTGCATGTCCGGCGGCATGACTGGCTGGTCACGTTGTTCGAGGAGCTTGCGGGCGGGCTGTTCTGGTTCAATCCGGCGATTTGGGCGATGCTCGCGCAGACGCGGCTGGCGCGCGAAGAGCTGGTAGATTCCGAGGTAGTACGATTGACCGCCTCGCGCGATCCGTACATCGATGCGTTGCTCGCCATCGCGCGAGGGCAGTCTGTTTCAGATTTGGCACCGGCGCCTGCGCCGCTATTTCTTCGCAGGCGGCATTTGACGCAACGAATGCATTCACTGCTCAAGGAGATCTCGATGTCGAAGTTCCGTCTTCTCTCTTCTTATGGTTCGATCGCTGCCGTGCTCGCTTTCGCGACCTGGATCATCGTCGGATCATTTCCATTGGTTGGCCAGCCACAGGTAATCATCGATTCCGAGCCGACGGCCGTGATGCAGCCCTTGCACGGGCCGCAGGCCGTTCCAGCAGTGATTCCGCAACCGATGCGGTTAGCCGGGCGGTCGACGCCCGTAGAGACTCTCCGCGCCGACGCACGACAGTCCGCGGGAATCGCGCTGCAACCTCGCGTTGCACCTGAACCAACCTTGCACGCGGTATCCGTGCCACCTGACCCGAACGAGCTCGCCTTTGGATCAGTCCAATCCGCGATCTCTCCCGCGGACCGACTCGCCGCGACTGACCTGTTGAATCGCGCCACGGAAACCAGCAACTTGCATCTCACCACGACGCCTCCTTTTGAATTGAAAGCTTCGTTCATCGCGACCGGCAATGCGGCGCAGACCGGTTCGGGCGAAATGACTGAGACCTGGTACTCCCCCCGCGCCTTTCGCTGGACCGCGGCAATCGGCGGAATTTCCGTCGGGCGAATCTCACTTAATGGGCGCACCGCGCAAACCCAACCGAGTCCGACAACGCCGATGCGAATCCAGATGCTTCGCAACGCGATCTACTGGACGGAGCGCCCTCCCACGGCGAGCGCGATGTTCCGGACCGCTCATGCGCAATGGAACGGGAAGCCTGTAACCTGCCTCCTGACCTCAGCGGCTCAGCAGCCGGTGACTAACACCGCCCGCATTTGGGCAGAGGAGGAACGCTGCATCGACGACAAGTCCGGCCTGATCCAGATCTTTTCCGTCGCTCCGGGCACGGCCATGATTTATGGGTACAACAGGAACCAGCAGTTTCATGGGCGCTCCATTCCCGATCAGATCACGATTTATATGAACGGAAGTGTGGTGCTGGATGCACAAGTTACTATGACCGACGCCGCTGGTGGGGATTCGCTGCAAATCACGCCGGAAATGATGGCGATGGGACGTGCGATTTTCCTGCGATCCACCGAACGAATCCAAATGAATATCGGCGACGTGTCGGACGCGGTTCGCCCGGTTATCGTACATGCGATCATCGACGGATTCGGCAAGGTCATTGACGCGGAGTTAAGCAAGGCGAGCGATCCGACGCTGGCAGAGCAGGCGCTGGAATTGGTCAGGAACAATGTTTTCGCCACCGCGAGGGTGATGCAGACCGATGCGATGCCTGCAAATACCGTGCAGACGACGGCGCTGCAGCGCGACGCCTATATCAACGTTCGTTTCGGAAAATAGTCGACCCAGGCCCACACAACCCAGCCAAGGAGATCCAAATGCGACTTCTTTATGTGACATTCCTCTCGCTATGCGCCGTCGAAGCGCAACCGGTTTCCGATGGCTCGGCGCTGTTGAAGCAGAGCACGGAGGCGCTGCGGGCGTATCCATCCTACGAGCTCACTCAGGTCACCACCACTGAGCCTCCCGGCATGACCATGTCGACGCACATGCAGTTCGTTAAATCCGGAAAGTTCCGCATGGAGATGACGATGCTGGGGATGGGCTTTACCATCGTGTCCGATGGGACCAACTTCTGGATGTCGATGCCCGCCATGAAGAAGTATATGAAGCTGCCGAAAGACGGCGACTTGGACGTATCCGAACTCACAACGATGTTTGGCGTTGGCGCAGAAGCGGCAGACGCGAAGCTGCTTCGCTCCGAGGCAATTGAGATCGACGGTGAACGGCATGACTGCTGGGTGGTGGAAGCGCACGGGACAGACGCCACATCCACATATTGGATTGATAAGGCGCGCGGTTTTCAATTGCAGGTCGAGCGCTCAACGAAGGTCCCGGGCGCCGCCACCAAGGTGATGTCCAAGACAGTCGCGCATTCTATCCAAGTGAGTCCGACGCTTCCGGATGAGTTGTTCGTCTTCACTCCTCCTGCTGATGCAACGGAAACGGACGAGCTGTTTCCGGGAATGAACGCGATGATGGGAAAGCACGCCTCAGTCGCGCCCGCCCACACTCCCGCCGCCCCCGCGTTCGCCGCGATAGAACCGGAAGCCTTCGTTCCCATGCTGGTTCCCGTCCGCCGCACGCAGCCTACGTATCCGGCATCCGCCGGCGGCGTACAGGGCATGGTTGAACTGCTGGTGACGATCGACACGGCAGGCAACGTCGTAAATGCCGAAGCGTTGACAGGACCGGCCGCGCTGCGCCCGGCTGCTATCGATACCGTCAGGCAATGGCAATTCCGCCCGGTGCTTCGCAATGAACGTCCGGTCTTCGCGGCAACGCAAACCACCGTCCTGTTTCAGCAAGGCTCGGCGCTTCCGGATTTCAAATTCGACATGGAAGAAAGCATGGCGTCATCCAAACGGATGAATGAGCTGATGACGAAATACCCGCGAACGCCGCAGCAGGTGCTGGCGGACCTGGAACAGGATCGGGGCGGCGATGCTAATTTACCGGGGCGGCGGGACTCCGCGCTTACGGAACTCGCCAAGGCGGCGCTGGCCGCGGAAAACTTCGAAAAGGCCGACCTTTACGCCAATCAGGCGTTGCGGTCGCGTCGTGCTGATGGCGACGCGATTCATGACGGCAATATGGTGCTCGGCATGATCGCGATGCATCAGGGCAACGTGGAGCAGGCGAAACACTACCTGCTTGAATCGGGTAAGTCGAAGGGATCGCCGGTGTTGGGATCCTTCGGTCCGAAGATGAGTCTGGCGAAGGCTCTGCTCGACAAAGGCGAGCGCGAAGCGGTGCTGGAATATCTCGCCGATTGCCGAAAGTTTTGGACGATGGGCATACAGCGGATCGATGACTGGACGGCTGCCATCAAGGCAGGCCGCGCTCCCGCTTTCGACAATCTGTACTAGCTATTTCGTGGCCCTCTATTTTTTAACGACGGTCAACGTCACCTGCGACGGATACTGCGTCGAATGATGCACGGCGTTGTGCGCGACGACGCCCTTCACTTCGTCGAAATTATTGCCGCCTGTGTTCATGTTGCGATCGAAGCGCGGGAAATTGCTGCTGGATACTTCGATGCGGATGCGATGGCCGGCCGCAAAGTAATTGCTGGTGGTCATCGGCGATAGCGTGACTTTGTAGACCTTGCCGGCCTGCATCCAAACCGGCGGCTTATCGTAACCTTCGCGATAACGAACGCGTTGGATGGTCTCATCCAGATTGTAGGCCTTGCCGTCGGGTTCGACGTCGATCAGCTTCACGGTGAAGTCGGTATCCTTCGCGTCGGAAGAAACGTACAGCGTGGCTTCGATGGGTCCGCTGACTTCGACGCCTTCTTTCAACGGCTCGCTCGAATAGACAAGAATGTCGGGACGCTCTTCCATCTTGCGCTGATCCCACGCGCCGCCCTGTACCGCGTTGCCGGTGCAGCAGACGTTGCCGCCATAAGATGGCACCGGACTCATCGGATCGTAAACGAAATTGTCGGGAGCGTCTGCGCCCGGCGGAGAAGGATTCATTGCGCCATCGCCTTTCAGGCTGTTGGCTTTGCCCGCGCTCGAAAGATAAAACGTCATCGGGCGAGCGCCCTGCGGCGGCCACGTATCCGACGTCTGCCACTTGTTCATCCCCATGGTGAAGTAGCGAACCTTCGGCGTGTTCTCCAGAACC
The DNA here is from genome assembly GCA_963732025.1 of Terriglobia bacterium. Classification (GTDB taxonomy): domain Bacteria; phylum Acidobacteriota; class Terriglobia; order Bryobacterales; family Bryobacteraceae; genus Palsa-187. Next base: position 646,971 of record CAVSXU010000008.1, on the reverse strand, counting down.
TTGTTGTCCTCGCCCTTCAGGAAATGATCGAACCAGCCGTAGGTGAGCGCGTTGTAATCCAGCCGAGCGTCGCCCATGCTGCGCTCGCCGACCACGGTGTCCTCCGTGGCTCGCGTGTATTGGCAGTGCAGCGTCGGCGCGATCACGGCGTATTGCTGATTCGCGACCGCACCCTTCGCGGTTTTGCGCACCTGATTGTAGGCGGCCAGATTCGGACCCACCGACACGTCGTACCACGACATGAACCAATAGCCCGGCACGTTCACCGGCATGTTGTCGTGCCACAGTCCGCCGCGATACCAGGCGGGATCGTTGGGCGTGCGCTTGATCATCGCGCCGCCTGTCGAGACTTCCATGCGATCAGCGAAGATTCCGTGCGGCCCGCCGACGGCTTCAATGATGTCCTGCTCCGGAAGATGCGTCAGTGCCTGTCGACCAATCGACCGGCGGCAACTGCTGCGCGAGATCGAATTCCTTCGATGCGCGAATCAAATCCGCTTGCGATGTATTGGGCGGGAACGTGGGCCGCACCTGATTCTGTTCGCCATACAGCCAGGCTATGAACAGCATCTGCACCGCGCCGCCGCGATACCAATTGCCCTGCTCCATATACGGACCGACGCGGCCGACGCCTGCGCCGAAACCTTGCGGGATCATTGCGGCGAATGCGGGATTGCCTTGCGCGGCGACGCCCAGTTGCCATTCCGCCGTCGACGAACAGCCGATGGTCCCGACCTTTCCGTTCGACCAGGATTGCTTCGACATCCAGGTGATCGCGTCGTCGCCATCGGTGAGCGGCGGCCCGAGAATGTCATAGCTGCCTTCGGAGAAAAAATGTCCGCGCTCATTCATCACGACGTAGGCGTAGCCGCGCTTCACTGCGTCGACCTGCGCGTTCATGCTGGCGTAGGTGCCGTTGCGCACGTCCCAGAAATTGAAGTTGTAAGGCGTTCGCGAAAAGATGATCGGATATTTTTTCGAGGTGTCCTTGGGGCGATAGATATCGGCAGCCATGCGCTTGCCGTCGCGCATCGGGACCATAACTTTGCGGTCGATGATCGCGATCGATTCGAGTTCCTTCTCTGCGGCTTCGCGGTCGGCGACCAGCTTCGGGTCGCGATTGCCGCGGCCTTGTCCAGGCGCTTGCATCGGCAGCAACGCGAACGTTACCGCGATGCCGATCGAGGTCCACAACATGTACTTGGAGAATTTCATAGGAGCGTTTCCCTTCATGCAGTGTAACGCGCAACCGATTGATGCGCGATGCGTCTATAATTCCGCTATGAAGACTCCGGTTCTTGGACTGGTGCTCGGTTCGCTGGCATTTGGCGCCGGCCTCGAATGGCCGCAGTTCGGCGGCCCGCATCGTAACTTCACAGCCGATTCGACGGGGCTCGCGGCGTCGTGGCCTGAGTCCGGTCCGAAGAAGCTCTGGTCGCGACCGCTGGGCGAAGGCTATTCGGGGATCGCGGTCGACGGCGGATCGCTGTACACGATGTACCGAAAGGGTGACGAGGAGGTTGCAATCGCGCTGGATGCTGCGACGGGCAAGACGCTGTGGGAGTACGCGTACAAGGCTCCCGGCGGCGGCATGGCGCTGGAAAATGGACCGGGCCCGCACACGACTCCATTGATCGTCGCGAGACCGCGTGTACACCGTCGGAATTAATGCGGTGATGAATTGTTTCGACAAGAGGACCGGCAAAGTCGCGTGGACGAAGGATCTCTACAAAGATTTTCCGGGCTCGACGCATATGGATCGCGGTTATTCCACCAGCCCGATTCTGTACAAGAACACGATCATCCTGACGCTGGGCGGCGCGGGCCACGCGGTGGTCGCGCTGAATCCCGCCGATGGTTCGACGGTGTGGGCGAAGAACGATCTGGGCAATGCGCCCAGCTCGCCGATGTTGATTACGATGAACGGGCACGATCAACTGATCGCGTTTCTCGACGACGGCGGCAAGGACATGAAGCACGGCGTGGTCGCCGGAATCGATCCGAACAACGGACAACTGCTATGGACGTATCCGCATCCGACGTCGTGGGATTTGAATATCGCGATTCCGGTTTGGGGCGACGACAATATTCTGGTGATCAGCTCGGCGTACGGCACCGGCGCGCGCGGTCTGCAACTGACGGAGAGCGGCGGCAAGACTACCGTCAAGGAACTGTGGAACAACAATCGCATGCGGGTTCACCACAGCAGCATGGTGCGCATCGGCGATTACATTTATGCATCGAGCGGCGATTTCGGCCCCGCGCCGATGATGGCGATCAACGCGAAAACCGGCGAGGTGAAGTGGCAGGATCGCGTGTTTCCCAAGGCAAACTTCGTGTATGCGGACGGAAAGTTCATCGTGGTGGACGAAGATGGCGGCGTCTCGCTGGCGCTGATGTCGCCGGAAGGCGCGAAGGTATTGTCGAAAGCGACACTGCTGGATCACAATGCGTGGACGACGCCGTCGCTCGCCGGGACGAAGCTGTATGTGCGCGATCGGAAATCGATCATGGCTCTCGACGTAGGTAAATGAGAGGCTGCTCAGGAGCCGCGACCGTCAGAGAGCGCGCAGCACCGTTGTAAATAAGCGATCATTGCCACCATGAGATTCATGGCCGGTATCCTCCTTGCCGCGGGAATGCTTGCGGCGCAAACGCCTTCGGCTCCCGCAAGCAGCGGAGGGTGGGCGAACGTAAAGCGACTGGCGGCGGGCGATGCGATTCGCGTCTCGATGATTGGTTCAAATGGTTCCGGCGGCAAATCGTTCAGCGGAGAACTTCAGAGCACCACGGATGAATCGCTGGTCATGGTTGCCGCGAACAGCCAGCAGACGCTCGCGCGGACGGAGATCGCGAAGATCGCCACCAAGCGCGACAGCCATCGCGCGCGCAATGCCCTGATCGGCCTCGGCATTGGCGCGGGTGCTGGATTGGCAATCGGCGCTGGAGCGGATTCTTCCTGCCTGCACAACGGATGCTTTCTCGGCAAGGACATTGGCAAGGAGGTTCTGACTCCGGTGGGCGCTATCGTTGGGACGATCGTGGGAGTTGCGTGGCCGACGGGCGGTTGGCACAATGTGTATCGCGCAAAGTAGCTACGGCTTCTTTGCGGCGGGAAAGAGCGTCGGATATGTGGCATGACTTCCCACGTTCGACGGCGGGTCCTCGCCCGGACACCCAGCCTGTCGCTCATCGCTAACATCGAGCATCCGAAAACTGTACTCGCCCTTCTGTTGAACGAGGAAGTAGTAGGTGTCGTCATCGAACGCGACTGAGATCTGCCATTTGTTTGCATTTCCCGGACAGTGTTGAACGAACTCAAACTCTCCGTAAGCTCGCGATTCCTCGAATTCAGCGTGAACTGATTTCAGTTCGGGATTGCTGAAGGGAGCAGCATCCTCCCATTTGACTCTTACCCACTCGTCGACGAAATCTTGAGCAGTCAAGGCAATGGGCTCAATACGCTTTACCGAGTTTCCATCGATTGCGTAGTGGAGCACATGTTGGCGGATTAAAATTCCCGTATCGATGCTGTCACCCAAATGTTCGATCAGAACGCCACCCGGCTCCAGGCGGCCATGATAGCTATCCTCTTCGCCGCCCATGTACACCGTGGCTGTGTCGTCCAGCAGCGTGGTCCGCTGCCCGCCAATTTTGAACAGGGCGTACGAGAAGCCCTGCCACATAGACGCGCAGCCCCAGGAGTTGCTCAGAACTAGAACCCTTCGGTTGTAATATTCATCCGGCGGAGAAACCTCGACGCTCCCAACGAATTCGAGTGGCGCGAAGCGGCCGCCGGATGCAACTTCTTCCAGCTCGAATCGCCGCGACCAAGCGCCGCCGCGCCATTCGTATAGGTAAATCGACGTATCGTGACCACAGCTATCGATTCCGACAACGGTGGTGAATAGTAACCACGATCGGTCGCCATCAGGACGATTCAGCGTGACGACGTCGATCTCGCCCAATCTGAAGCCATCGAAGTCCCGCTCAGCTTTAGTTAGCTTGACGCGATTCAACTCCTCGTTGACCTGGGAGGACGCGTCGGCCAGATCTGCATCTACCTTGAGTTTGGAAATCTTCGACTCCACCCAATCGCGAAGCTGATGCTTCAACACCGTCAAGTCGGGATTCGCGCCGCGGACATCCTCGTTCTTTCCGCGTGCTGCGATGAGCTTCGCCTGCGTCGCTCGAATTGCATCCAGATCGGCACACATCGCCAGCGATGTTGTGAACAGAAACACCACCCACTTCATGCCAACAATTCTGCCAGAATTCGAACGCGACCTCTTTCCTCGCTCGCCGATTTCGCCGATCGGGCCGACGCAGCTTGGGCAGCCCGCTTCACACTAGCAGGATGCGAGCAGTCGCGATGCGTTTTCCAGCAACGGCTTCGTCAACTTGTACAGCGCAGCGCTTTGCCCGCTTCCACCGGCAGCGCGCCCAATCCGACCAGCCCGGGGCGGATGGCAGTTCACGACGATCAACACGGCGGCCAGCGGGTTGCCGATCAATTTGATGTACAGTCCGACGTCGCAATTTCAGGTGAGCACGGCGCCGAACTATCGTCCGAATGTTTCGTGCGACCCGGTGACGCCGGAAGGCCAGCGCCTCGTGACAACGTACTTGAACAAGGCTTGCGTCTCGGTGCCGACGAATCCAGCGCAGCCGTGGGGCAATGCTAGCCGCAACAGCGTGAAGGGATATCCTTTCTATCAACTCGATTTGGGGATGCACAAGCAGTTCAATCTGGCTAGCGAGCGGTGGAGGCTCGAATTCCGCGCGGAGGCTTTCAACGTGTTCAATCAGACGAATTTCCAGGCTCCGAATAGCAATATCAGTAGTGCGGCGTTCGGGAGTATTACGTCGACGTTCCCGGCTCGGCAGTTGCAGTTTGGGGCGAAGATTATTTTCTGATTTAGTTAAGTTAAAACCGGCAGGCGGAACCGCCTGCCCCACAAAGCACCACACGCGATATGATCGTTGCATGAAATTTGCTGCGATCTTTTTGGTTGCTTCGGCTGCCCTTTGGGCCGCTCCCGCGAAGAATCCTGAAACCAGCGACGCTCGCTTAAAGAAGGCGTTTCGCAAGCCGGCGCAGAGCGGGTGGATTTTCGTGCACCTGGAAGGCTCGCCGGCGGAGATCGGTTATCAGCACGGCTATCTGCTGGCTCCTGAAATCGCGGATGCGCATCGCGTGGTGAAGACCATGCTGACGCACGAATCAAAAGACTGGGCGTTCTTTCGCAATGCCGCCGAGAAGGTTTTCTGGCCGCACGTGGAGGCGGAGTATCGCGCGGAGCTGCAGGGAATCGTCGAAGGGCTGAAGGCCAAAGGCGTAGCGCTGGATCTGTGGGACATGGTCGCGATGAATGCGTGGCTGGAACTGGATCCTTACTACACGAAGTTCGTCGACTCGGCTTCGAAGCGGCCGACCGGCGATCATTGCAGCGCGTTTGTCGCAACCGGGAGTTACACGCGCGACGGACGTCCGGTGATCGCGCACAATAACTGGACCGATTACGCGACGGGGTCGCGCTGGAACATGATTTTCGATATCGCGCCGGAACACGGCAATCGCTTCATCATGGACGGAATGCCGGGTCTGATTCATTCGGGCGACGATTTCGGCATCAATTCAGCCGGCATCATGATTACGGAAACGACGATTACGGCGTTTCACGGATTCGATCCGAACGGCGTTCCGGAGTTTGTGCGCGCGCGCAAGGCGATGCAATATTCGAATTCGATCGACGATTTCGCGCGTTTGATGAAGGACGGCAACAACGGCGGCTATGCGAACGACTGGCTGGTGGCGGATCGAAATACGGGCGAGGTCGCGAGCCTGGAGCTTGGGCTGAAGCATGTGAACCTGATGCGGAGCAAGGACGGATATTTCGCGGGGTCGAATTATCCCATCGACCCGGCGCTGGCGAAAGATGAGACCGATTTCGATTTGACGGATGCATCGAATAGTCCGAACGCTCGGCACAAGCGGTGGGACACGTTGATGATGGAGAATCGCGGGCGCATCGATGTCGCGGCGGGCAAGCGTTTTCTGGCGGATCATTTCGATACGTTTGACAAGAAGATCGCGCCGAGTGAGCGGACACTATGCGGGCACATCGAACTTTCCAAACGCGGCATGGGCGATTGGCAGAAGGCGTTCGGCGCGGCCGGCGCGGTGCAGAACAAGATCGCGAGCGCGGCGATGGCGGAGCAGATGATGTTCTCGGCATCGATGGGGCATTCGTGCGGGATCAACTTCAAGGCTGCGAAGCATTTGAAGGATCATCCTGAGTTCGCTTGGGAAAAGGATGTGCTGCGCGATTTGGATTCGCATGGGTGGGCGAATTTTAAAATCGTGAAGTGAGTTAAGGCCGCTTCCTGTCTGCTTCGCTGTGTTGGCTCCTGGCGGAGCCAAATGGTCGCGGTTCTGAAAAACGTGAATACAGGGTTTGTGAAATAAGAATCGTTGCCGGCGGTGCGGGGAATCGAGTATCGTACTGGTCGAGGCGAGTTTTATGTTCAGATTTACGGTAGTTCTGCTCCTTGTGTTCCTGCCCGCGCTGGCCCTTGCCAACGATGACGATGACGCGGAGTTGGTGCCTTGCAAATTCACGGGGCACACCAATACCGGCACCGTTTCCGGCACGTGCAATACACAACAGAGATTGCTGCCCATGTATCACGCGCGCTGGGCTGCGATTCTGGAATTCGACGCGCAATCGACGGCTGTCGCGCTGCAGATCCAGAACGATCAATTCGCCGACATGGTGCGGACTCAGGCGACCGCCGATGGAGCAGACGTCGTGTTGCTGACGTTGTGGGGCGATCTGAAACTCGATTCGGTGACGGAGGAATATATGGAGTTGATCGAGTCCGTGGCGCCAATTTCGGAGACTCGGCCGAACTACATTACGGTGACGCGGACCAAGGATTCGCCGCTCACGATCGAGGTCCTGTTCGAGGAGCCCGACGATCTTCTTGACTTAGTCACGCGGCAACCGTCGGTGGGTTGGTGGACGGCTTATTGGGCCAGCTATCCTCGGCTTTCGACGAATCGGACGGATGGGTTTACCAGTAGCGATGGCGGGGGTGGGGTTTCGAAGCCGCACGAGACCGGTCCGGTGGTTCCTTTGAAACGGACGCCTAAGAAGTAACGCCAAAACGTGTCGACATGAGTGTCGACACGGCACGCAGGAGTGCGTGCGCCACATCGGCGCGAATGCATCCAAAAGGTAGCCCTACGCGGTCGTGCGAAAATGATTTAGCGGCTGGCGGAAACGCCTGCCCCACGACGCAACGTGCCGGAGTTTACTCTTGACGATCGGTTCCTTGAGCTTCGCAACGAAGTGGATCGCGAGATTTTGTTTGCCCGGCGCGAGGTGATCTCTCAGTTGGCGCGCGCGGTTGCGCGAATGCGGTCGGCGGCGAATCAAGCGGAATGGCAGGAGGCCGTGCTCGATTCGGGGCGCTTGTTCGCGAACGATCCGGCGGCGCTGGAATTGCTCGGGTCGCTGGCTACATTGACATCACCGGTCGCGTTGACGCCGCCTTCGGCGATCCAGGACAGGACAGCGGTCGAGACGCCCCGGCAGGCGGAACCGCCTGCCCCACACATCAAGACCAACCGGCAGGCGGAACCGCCTGCCGCACACAACAGTAACGCTGCGATGCGATTCGCGCGGGTTAAGGTCGCCGAGATTCAGCTCTATCAGATCGAGGCCGTGAAGGCCGGCCGCGCGGCGCGCGATTTATATGGATCGTTGAAGTGGCAGATTGACGAGGCTCGCGAGGCGTTTCGCGAAAAATTTCTGATGAACGGCAACGGAACATCCGATTACTTGCATGCGGAGATGCTGCATGCTCTGGCGAATGACGATGCGACACTCATGGGGCCGGGTTATCCGGGCCCGCTGGCTTAAGTTCGGGCTCGCTCCGGCAACGATCGCGATCGTCGCGATTAGCATTTCCGCGGCCACCGATCCGCTTGCCGATCTCAAAGCTGGAGCAACCGCGCTGGATGCGAAACGATATCCAGCGGCGATCGCGACGCTTGCGCCGCTGATCAAGCGAATTCCGAAACTCGCCGATTATGCCGCTTGGCTGCTGGCGTCGGCGCAATTCGAATCGGAGAATTATTCCGTGGTGCCGAAAACGCTGGAGGCGGTTTGGAAACAATCGCCGGTGTCGCCGATGGTCGCGCGATCCGTGCTGTTGGCCTCGCGAGCGTATTTGCAAAGCGGCGGCGCGAAAGATGCCGTGGAGCTTCTGCGCAAGAATTATGCGGCCCTTCCGCAGCCGCAGGGCGACTTGGCGATGGCTGCGGCGTTTGCTGGCGCGGGCGATGCGGTCAGCGCCGCGATCTACAATCAGCGGGTTTACTACACGTATCCGATTTCGGGGGAAGCGGCGCAAGCCGATGCGGAATCGGCGCGGCTGCGCGCGCAACTGGGCGACAACTATCCTCCGGCGATGCCGAACGCGATGCTGGGTCGCGCGCTCAAGCTGATTTCGTCGGGCAACGCGGCGCGCGGGCGGAAGGAATTGGAGACGATCATTCCGCAGCTCGGCGGTACGGAGCGTGACGTGGCGCGCGTTCGAATCGGCGTGGCGGAGTACGAATCGAAAGACAATGTGGCCGCCGAGAAATATCTGGGATCGCTGGATGGGCTGTCGCCGGAAGCCGATGCGGAGCGGCTCTGCTACTTGTCGTTGACGGCGCGGCGATTGAAGAATCAGGAAGAAGTGCACGCATCGCTGGATCGGCTCGCGCGTTCCTATCCGACTTCGAGCTGGCGGCTGCAGGCGCTGATATCGGATGGAAACGAACATCTGATTCGCAACGAAGTGGACGCGTATGAGCCGCTGTACCAGGCGTGCTACGAATCGTTTCCGAATGACGCGCAGGCGGCGATGTGTCATTGGAAGGTCGCATGGGCGCATTATTTGCGGCGTCGCGCGGACTCGGGCGATATGCTGCGTGCGCATTTGCGCATGTTCCCAGGATCGGAAGACGCGGCAGCGGCGATGTATTTTCTGGGGCGCCTGGCGGAGGGCGCGCATGATGCGGGCGCGGCTCGCGCGTGGTACGCGGAGATCGTGCGCGAGTATCCGAATTATTTTTACACCACGCTGGCAAGGGATCGATTGACGGCGCTGGCAGGCGGTCCGCCGTCACCTGCGGTGAACGAGTTCCTGCGCAAGCTGACGTTTCCGCCGCGCGCGCGGACGGTGAATTTCGAGCCGAATGCGAATTCGAAAGCTCGGATTGAGCGGGCGCACATGCTGGCGGGCGCGGGACTCGAAGATTGGGCGGAGGTCGAGCTGCGGTACGCGGCGCAGAATGAGGATCAGCCTCCGGTGATGGCGATCGAGCTGGCGTCGCTCACGGGCGGGCGCGCGGGGCCGGATCAGGCGCTGCGCTACATCAAGCGGTACGCTTCGGGCTATTTGTTCTTGCCGCTCGAATCGGCGCCCGCCGAATTTTGGAAGCTGGCATTTCCGATGCCGTATCGCGCGGACCTGGAGCGGTTCGCGAAACAGAATTCGCTGGATCCTTTCCTGATGGCGGCGTTGATCAGGCAGGAATCGGAATTTAATGCGAAGGCGGTGTCGCCGGCGAATGCTCGCGGGTTGACGCAGATCATGCCGGCGACCGGACGCGAGCTGAGCCGGCGGTTGAAAGTGAAAGCGTATTCGACGCCGGCGCTTTTTCAGCCAGCGGTCAATTTGCAATTGGGTTCGTTCTATTTGAAGAGCCTGGCGGACGGGCTCGGCGGGCGTTACGATGTCGCGCTGGCGGCGTACAATGCGGGATTGAGTCGTGCGCATGCTTGGTTGACGTGGGGAGATTTTCGCGAGCCGGCGGAGTTTATTGAGACGGTGCCGTTTTCGCAGACTCGCACTTATATTCAGACGGTGTTGCGGAATGCGGATTTGTATCGGCGGTTGTATGGGGCGGCTGCGGCGGGGCGGAAGATTGCTACTCCTGCGAATTGAGGTGACACGCTTCACGCTCGCCTGCCACTCGGGGCTTTGTATCAACGTACTTGCGCGCGCCCTCACGGGTCGCGCCTCAAAGATATGCAGCGGTTGTCGCCAGTGAGGCGCGACCGTAAGAGAGCGCGCTGGGAGGGTAACAACAACTCCACCCATAGTGCGCTATCCGACACGCATCCTGCGCCCGCGATGGGTGTCGACATGGGTGTCGACATGGGTGTCGACATGGGTGTCGACACGGCACGCAGGAGTGCGTGCGCCACATCGCTCACAGATGGACGAAGTCTGATTCCATCCGCTTCAACTGGCCGCAGGCGGCGAATACATCCAGGCCTCGCGGCTTGCGGATGAAGCAGGGCATCGACCGCCTGACGATCTCCTGAAATGCAGCCACGCGCTCCGGATCCGGCGTCTCAAACGGAATCCCGGGCCCGGATTCAGCGCGATCAGGTTCACCTTCGCGTTCAAATTCGCCAGCAGCTTCACCACGCGGCGCGCATCGGCGTCGGTATCGTTTACGCCCTTCAGCAGCACGTACTCGAAGCGTCAGTTTCTCCCAAGGACGCAGCGGATACGCGCGGCACGCGTCGATCAGATCCTTCAAGTGATACTTGCGCGTGATCGGCATCAGCTCGCGGCGCTGCTCCTCGGTCGATGCGTTCAGCGAAATCGCCAGCTTCGGGCGCACCGGCTCCTGTGCCGAGTTCCGCGATCTTCGGAATGATGCCCGAGGTCGACAAGCGTGATCCGCCGCGGCGAAATCGCCATGCCTTCGGGATCGGTCAGCAGCCGCGTCGCCTTGATCACGTTGGGCAGATTCAGCAGCGGCTCGCCCTGGCCCATCATCACGATGTTCGACGCGGTCGGCATTGGCTTCCAGCCGATTCTCGGCGGCGACGCGCAGAACCTGGCCGACGATTTCGCCGGCCGTCAGGTTGCGCTCCAGGCCCATCAGCGCGGTCAGGCAGAACTTGCAATCCACCGGACAGCCGACCTGGCTCGAAATGCAGATCGTCGACCGCTCGCCTTCCGGCATCCACACGTCTCGACCGTCTTGCCGTCGGCGAGCTTCAGCAGGTAGCGGCGGGTGCCGTCGGTCGAATCGAATCGCTTCTCGACGTCCGGGAAGCCCGATCGGCAATTCCTGCGCAAGGCGGTCGCGCAGCGGCTTCGGGAAGTGTCGAAATCGCGCTCAAGTTCGGTTACGCGCAGCCGGTAGACCGCATCATAGATCTGGCGGGCGCGGAACGCGGGTTGGGACGGCCGAGCGCCGCCGCAGATCCGACAAGTTCCATGCCTACAACAGCGTTGCGTCATCTATGATCATGTTAGCATCCCGAGCCCGTTTGGACCGCCGCGATAGAATGAGATGGAGACCTAATGCCTCGCCGAATCAACACAAACCGCGCGATATCGAACGCGCCACGCTGCCCAACGGCATCCGCGTCGTCACCGAACACATGCCGCATGTGCGCAGCGTCTCCGTGGGCATCTGGATCGGCACCGGCTCGCGCGAAGAGAAGCTGACGATCAGACCGGGATCTCCCATTTCGTCGAACACATGGTGTTCAAGGGGACCAAGAACCGCTCGGCCGAACAGATCGCGCGGTCGGTGGATTCCATCGGCGGCGGCCTGGACGCGTTCACGTCCAAGGAACTGGTCAGCTATAACGTCAAGGTGCTGGATGAGCATCTGCCGGAAGCGTTCGACGTGGTCGCCGATCTGGTGCGCAATCCGCTGTTCGAGCCGAGCGGATATCGAGAAGGAAAAGGGCGTCATTCTCGAAGAGCTGAAGATGGAAGTGGATAATCCCGAGTATCTGATCCACGAAATCTTCTCCAGCAATTTCTGGAAAGGGCATCGCGCTGGGGCGTTCGATTCTGGGGACCAAGCAGACCATCCGCACCTTCGATCGCGACACGATCGAGCAGTATTACAAGCAGTTCTACACGCCGTCGAATATTCTGATGACGGCGGCGGGCAATCTGAATCACAAGCAGACTGGTCAAGCTGGCGGGCGATCAGTTCGGCGATCTGAAGCCGCGCCGTTCCGTCCAAGCGCGCCAAGCCGCCGAAGCCGCACGCGCCGCTGGTGTTCCGGAACAAGGATTCGCTGGAGCAGGTTCACGTGTATGTCGGCGTGCCGTCCATCCCGATGCCGCATGAGGCGCGCTTCGCCTGCTACATCCTGAACGCGATTCTGGGCGGCGGCATGAGCTCGCGGCTGTTCCAGAATATTCGCGAAAAGCAGGGCCTCGCGTACACGGTGTACTCCGAGCTGACCATGTATCGCGACGCCGGCTGCATGCTGGTCTATGCGGGCACGTCGCTGAAGATCGGCGGGCAAAGTGATCGAGTCGATCGTGCATGAGCTGCGCGAAGCTGGCGGATGAGCGCGTCAGCCGAAGAAGAGATGCGGCGCGCCAAGGATCATCTGAAGGGCTCGTACGTGCTGGGCCTGGAATCCACGTCGAGCCGCATGGGGAATCTGGCGCGGCAGGAGCTGTACTTCAATCGATTCTTTTCGCTGGACGAAATGCTGGATCGGGTGGAGAGCGTGACGGCGGAAGAAGTTCAGGCTCTGGCGCAGCAGTTCTTCGATCCGAAGCGCATGGCGGTGGCGATGCTGGGCCGGCTGGAAGGCTTCAAGGTGCGGCGTCAGGACCTGGTAGGCTCATCGGTACGTTGAGAAATATTTCTGGGCCGTCCGTGGCGCACGCTTCAGCGTGCAGCGGCGAACTTCAGTTTGCCGTCTCTCCAACACGATCAGGACTGTCGGCTGAAGCCGCCAGCAGCACGCTGAAGCGTGCGCCACGATGGCCTCGCGTGCCGAGACTCATCTCACCAACTATTTGTTTCGCGGCGTTCGCTCTTTCGGCGTTCGCTCTCGATACTTCCAAGCTCAAGCCGACCGGCTACGTGAACGATTTCGCGCAGGCTCTTGATCCCGCGGGCAAGGCGCAGATCGAGGCGTTCTGCGCCAACCTGGAGCAAGCGACGGGCGCGCAGATCGCGATCGTCACTGTGGATACGCTCGACGACGAGCCGGTTGAGGACGTCGGCAATCGTCTGTTCCGCGAATGGGGCATCGGCAAAAAGGGCAAGGACGAAGGCATTCTGATGCTGCTCGCGATCAAGGATCACAAGAGCAGTGTCGAGCTCGGGTATGGGCTGGAGCCGATCATTTCCGATGGCGACGCGGGGACGATTCTGCGCGGGATCCGGCCGATTCTGCGCCAAGGAAATTATTCGGGAGCGCTGCTGGCGGCGGCGCAACAGATTGGGAGCCAGATCGCGACGGCACAAGGCGTGAGTTGCCTGGGGTTCAGCACCGGCCGATCCAACGTGGGCGGACTTCCGCTCCGCACCAGAGCATCCCGTTGCCGTTGATCATCATCGGGTTCGTCGTCATCCTATGGCTGTTCAGCATTGAGCGGCGGCGGGCGCGGCGGATTCGGCGGCGGCGGTACCGGGTTCCTGACCGGCATGTTTCTGGGTAACATGATGGGACGCGGCGGCGGGTCGGGCTGGCGGCGGTCGGCGGCTTTGGCGGCAGCGGTGGCGGCGGAGGATTTGGCGGATTCGGCGGGGGCGACTCCGGCGGCGGCGGAGCTTCAGCTGATTGGTAGCAAGACGGTCTGAAGACCGTCTGCCGGCATGAGTGCCGGAACCACAAGGGCCATCCGGCACCACAAGGGCGATTGGCACAAGGGCGATTGAGTTATGGATGAACTGAAAGATCTGGTTTCGCGATTCGAGCGCTCGCTGCATGACCGGCTGGTCTCGGTGATTCTGTATGGATCGGGCGCGGGCGAGGATCATCACGCCAAGTTCTCCGATCTGAATGTGCTGGTGGTGCTCAAGGAAATCACGCCGCGCGAGCTGTCCGAATGCGAGCCGATTCTCGGCTGGTGGCGCGAGCACGGGCATCCCGCGCCGACGATGATGAGCGAAGAAGAAGTCCACAACTCAGCCGATTGCTTTCCCATCGAATTTCGCGATATGAAGGATCGCCGCAAGGTGCTGTACGGGCCGGACGTGATCGCCGACGTGAAAGTGGACGGCAAGTTCTATCGCGCGCAGATCGAGCATGAACTTCGCGCCAAGCTTTTTCGTCTGAGACAGCAGGGGGCTCGCGTCCTTTCCGATCCGCCGGCGCTGCTGAAGTTGTGCCTGGATTCGGTGTCGACGTTCTGCATGCTGGGGCGGCACGCGCTGATCGCTGCGGGCGCGCATGCGAAGACCGAGAAACGGGCGATGGTGCATCAGTTGGGGCACACGCTGAAAATGGAAGTTACGCCGTTCGAGACTTTGCTGGACGTGCGCGAGGACAAGCCGGGCGTGGACTGCGCGATCCGGGCGAGTTGTTCGCGGCATACTTGCAGTGCATTCAGCGGATGATTGAGTTTGTGGACAGGCTGGAGGTCTTATGAAGATAGCTTTGGTGGTCGTCGGCGTGATCGTGTTGTGCGTCGTGTTCGGATTTTTCGGACTGATGGGTTCGAAGAACGACCTGGTGACGGAGCGCGAAGCGATCAAGGGAGCGTGGGCGCAAGTGGATGCGGCGCTGCAGCGGCGCGCCGATCTGATTCCGAACCTGGTGGAAACGGTGAAGGGCTTCGCCACTCACGAAGAGAAAGTGATCAACGACGTCACCAGTGCTCGCGCCGCGATGATGGGCGCGAAATCGCCGCAGGAGAAGATCGACGCCAATTCGAAGCTCGACTCTGCGTTGGGGCGGCTGTTCGTGGTGGTGGAGAACTATCCGAACATCAAGGCCAACGAGAATTTCGTGCGGCTGCAGGATGAGCTGGCGCGCACGGAGAATCGCATCGACGTGGAGCGCCGGAAGTACAACGAGACGGTGCAGAAGTACAACACCGACATCGAGGTGTTCCCCAAGAACATCGCGGCCGGGATGTTCGGATTCCAGCGGGAGGATGCGTATTTCAAAGCGGATGACGGGGCGAAGACGGCTCCTAAGGTGAAGTTTTAGAGCCCTGGCGCACGCTTGAGCGCGCTGCCGTCGGCTTCAGGCGATGGGGTTTTCAGACGTCGAACTGAAGTTCGCCGCTGCACGCTGAAGCGTGCGCCACGAAGACGATAAAGAAATTCTTGCTTACGCCACGGCGACCATGACCTGCCGACGCATCGGCTCAGGTCCTTTTCGAACCGGGACCGCCGCCTCAACTTCCTCGGATTCGCACACCAGTTCCCGCGTGTTGGCTGCCCGATATGCCTCGGCGAAGAACGAATGCATCGGAGCACACGCTGAATTCGGATAAATCTGCACGAACATTTGCCCGATCATCTTTCCCCTCAGCCCTTTGCAGACGTTCGCCAGTTGCACGGCACTCGCCTCCGTACACACCTCACAGGTGAGTCCGACCTCTAAACACAAGCGTGGATATTCGCTTCCAGGGCAGGTTTCCATTTTTAAGTTGTTGAAGTATTATGCTGTGAAACTCTCAATCGACCAAGGGGTTTGAGGTGGGTTCCGACCTGCCCAAATGGGGGTATTCCGGTAGTACTCCGCGCTCCCCTGGTCACAAAAAAAATTAAAATTGAGTTATGGCTGAAGCAATGAACGTAGTCCAAACGTCACTTAGGTAGTACAGCTTCTTAGAGGTCACGAGTTTCGGTCTCTTCCATGCGACTTTTGTTCGGAATACTGATTGCTATCAACGCGGTAGCGGTACAAGGCGAGTCGCATCCCGACTACAAACGCGAATTCCGCATCGAACAGCTTCCGGTAGCCGGCGGCGCCGAACTGATTACGATCCTCGGCCAGGTGCCGGGAAGGGCTCCGGGAGAAACCGCGGAAGTCCCGATGCTCAGCGTGCTGCGCGACTCACTCGGCGACCAGAATCCGGAAAACGACCGGCTGCGCTACGTCTGGGTCCTCAGTTCCACCCGGCCGAGCGTGTTGGCGCGAGCCGCGGGATCGCTGCCGTTCTTCTACTTTCGGTCGCACCTGAGTGGGAATCCGGACCAGAAGCCGGTCCCGATGATCGACCTGGGAGCAACCTCGCACAGCGTCTGGACTTCGCTTGCGGGGCAGATCGCGCAAGTGCTGGCGCTGGATCCCAACGGGGCGCTGATCCGCAGTTCGACGCGGACGTATCGGAACAATCTGGAAGATCATCGGCGAGTTCACCTGCTGGAGGGCTTGGCTCTGCTTTCGCAGGTGGACGATATGCCGGAAGTCCGAACGTTGTTGAGCGAGCCCGAACTGCTTGAAATGCGGACGAGGCTGACGCTGGCGGGGAAACCCCTGGGTGGCTTGGTCGCCGCCGAAAAACTTCCCGACGCGTATGTGAAACAGCGCACGCACAGCGAGGAGCTTCGCGGCCACAATTGGGAATTGCTGCGGCAGCGGGCGGAAGCCAACGGTCTCTACTTCCAGCCTTTCGTAGTGAATGGATCGGCCACGCACGCGCTGCTGTGGGTCGCGACGGCCGACCTCACGGAACGGAAATCGACGGAACGCAAGTGGGACGGCAAATTCCTGGGGATCGCCGACCCGTATACTGACGCGCGGTTGGTCAAATGGAGCGGCTATCGCGAAGTGCGCGACGGGCGCGAGATGATTCCGCTGGGTCTGTATGCGCTGGAGTATCCCAAGGTGCCGCTGCTGTTGGTGGACTTCCGCGCGACGCACGCGCCCAAGCGCCGCGAAATGATTCGGCACGCGGCCACCGACACCGTGACCGGCGTCCTCGGCATTTCGCAATGGGGAAATTGGCCTTACATGGCAGGCGCGTGGGCGTTCAATTTCGTGCGCGAACGCCACGGCGCGGCCAACAATCGAACGGCTCGATTGCAGGCGTACTCGGAGGTGCGCGAATTGCTGGCGCTGGATGGCTCGCTCGACTCGGGCCTTCGCGAAGACTTGCAGAAGCGCCTCGAAATCCTGGGTGTGAATCCGATGGAGGAGAGCGTGTTCGCGCAGGCTGACACTGCGGAGCGGCAATATGCGGCGCTGGTCAAGTATGCGCAGGATCCGCATGGATTGCCGGAACGGCTGGAGCGCGATCGCCGGGCGGAGCTAAATGCCTACGAAAGCACCGCGGCCGAGCGCGCTCGGTCTCGCATGGCGACCGTGGCGACGCTGGGGATCCATTCCGCTCCGAAGATGGATGCCGAGCAGGTGCTGATGGGGCTCGACGAGCATCGGCGGGTGAACCGGGATACCAGTTTTCTGGCGGCGGTGGCGCGATCCAGTCCGCAAACGGACGTCGTCTGGAACATGGACGAAGTGCGGCACGCGCTGGATCAACTTACGAGCAGCCGGATGCCGGCGCGATCGGCGCAGGTGATCGAGCAGATCCTGAGGCAGACGACGGACGAGGAGACGCGTGCGTTGTGCCAGCGTGCGTTGCAGAGCTTGAATGCCGCTGGAATGGAATAGAGTAGCCGTGGCGCGGGCTGCCAAGCCTGCAGAGCCGAGAGTCGTCTCGGCTTTTCTTTGGCCATAATGCTTTGAAGTCGGAAAAGCCGAGATGACTCTCGGCTCTGCAGGCCTGGCGGCCCGCGCCACGTTTCTGGCGGCTCTCTCGATCGCTAGCGGTTTCGCTCAAACGAAACCAGAGGTGAAGCGCGTCGTCATCATCAAAGTCGACGGCCTTCCTGCGCGTCTCATCGAGAAGTACGTCGCCCAGCCCGCCGATGGCGAGCATGCCGGACACAGCCGGCTTCCCTGGATCGAGCGGGTGTTCGCGCAGAACGGAACACGCGTCGACAATTTCTACGTGCGGGGCTTGAGTCTTTCCGCGCCGTCGTGGTCCATGCTCGACACCGGGCGGCATCTGGAAGTTCGGGGAAACGCGGAGTACGATCGTTACACGCTGCTCGGCAACGACTATTTGAATTTTTTCCCGTTCTATCTTGCCTACGGATTCAGCCGCGCCGCGGATATGCCCGGCGTCGAACTGTTGGACGATTACGGAATTCCTATGCTGATCGACCGCTTTCCGTACGCCGAACGCTATCAAAGCTTTCAGCTCTTTCAGCGGGGCGCGCGGCTCAATCGGTTGACGTCCACACTCACGGTGAAGTTCGCCAAGCGGCCGGTGAAGGATATTTTCGACGAATGGCAAACCGGATTTTCCATGTCGGATTCGGTGGGCAAGCAGATGGAGCAGGAGCTGCTCGCAAAACTCAAGGACCCCAAGATTCGCTATCTGGATCTTTACAGCGGCGACTACGACCACGTGGCGCATTTGACCGCCGATCGCGTCGCGCAGTTTCACGTGATCGAAGCGATCGACTCGCTGGTGGGCCGCGTGTGGACCGCGATCCAGGCCACGCCGCAGGCGGCATCCACTGCGCTGGTGCTGGTTTCCGATCACGGAATGAATACCGAAGACGGCGTCTATAGCCAAGGCTACAATCTGATCGACTGGTTCAATAGCCCGGCGGGCGGGTCGCATCATGTGGAGACGAATCGCCACCCGATGACGGAGTTCAAGCTGAAGGGGCTGGATCCATTCGTTTCCGAGGTCATTTCGCCGAGCGCCTCGGCGACTTATCTGGCGGGCGAAAGCAGCCGCTATCCGACGTGCGTGATGGATCTGGACGGCAATGAGCGCGCGTCGATCGGACTGCGCAATAACTCATTGAACATCGTTCAGATTCTGCTCAATGAGTTGATGCATAAACGGGTATCGGGCCCGATGCGGCGCGCCACCATCGATGAGTTGTTCGTCACACTGGATCGCGCGCGCCCGCTGTGGCAGCGCAATGTCGATGGGCTCGATTCCGAACTGCGCGGCTTGGAGGCGCAGATCAATAAGTTGCAAGAGGCCGTCGATTCGCAGCCGAAGAAGTGGACCAAGGAGCAAAAGGACGCGGGTCTGGATGACGATGCGGCGCGCAAGGTGAGTCACCTGTACGCGCAGAAACTGGAGCTACGCGCCTACCAGGCATACGTCGCGGTGATGCGGCGGCTGCTGGCGCTTAATCCAGCGGATTTCGATCCGGGCAAGTTCAAGATGGAGGATCTGATTCCACGAAAGTCGCTGGGCGAACCGAATTCCATCTACGATTTGCAGAATTATGTCACTGGCCTCGCCGCGGGCGGTCTGGTTCTGGCGAGGGACGGTTCGCTGGATAAGGAACAAAGCTTCCGCCACGTCGATTATTTTGCGGGGCTCTCCGGGATTCGCGTGCGGAATAGCGTGCAGAAAGACGTTGCGCCGACGCCGATCGATTTTATTTCGGTTGCGACGGGCGACGAAGCGAGCGCCCAGCCCAGCGCCGTGCGCGACTCCAATGCGATTTGGTTGTGGCGAAGCGCCGCCCGGCAGGTTCTCATCGAGACTCGGCGCGATACCGAGGGAACGCTTGAAATTCGATACTCGCCCGTCGTGCATTTGACGCAGGATGCGGCGGGGGCTTTGCGATACGATCGAGCGCCATGGTCGGCTGGATTGCCGCTGGAGATTTTCGAAGATCCCAAGTTCGATGTGCCCGGCGATCGCGCGGCGTGGCTGAATGAATGGCATGGTGAACGCGAATGGCTGCGCGCTGTCCATCGCACGAAATATTCGAACGGGGTGATCGGTATCGTGGAGGCGATGTTGCCGGAGCCGCCTGCGGCCGGTACGTCGTCATTGCTGGCCCGGCAACGGCAACTCCGGCGGCCGGATATGATCGCCTTCGCCAACGATCATTGGAATTTCAATGTGCGCGGGTTTAACCCGGGCGGCAATCACGGATCGTTCCTGCGCAGTTCCACGCATTCCGTGCTGATGTTCGCGGGCGGCGCTGATAGCGGCATTCCTCGCGGTGTGCGCATCGCCGAACCTTACGATAGCCTCAGCTTCGTGCCCACGGTGTTGTCGTTGATGAATCGCGCGGAGCCATCGCTGCCGGGTCCGATGATTCGGCTGGTCACCGCCGAGCCGCCTTCGAGAACCAAGTAGGTTGCCATTCCTGCGCGCGCCCTTACGGGTCGCGCCTCTGGCGGCAACCGCGGCCGCTCCTTCGCCTGCTTCGCTTTGTCGGCTCCGACGTAGCCGAACAGTCCCGGTTCTGTTTGGAATGGAGTGAGCTATTCTCGGAATGCATGGATCAGAATCATTTGCGCGAGCTGCTCGAACAGGTTCGCGCCGGAGCTGTCGACGTCGATGCGGCGATGGAGCGTGTCCGTCACCTGCCATTCGAGGATTTGGGATTCGCGAAAGTCGATCATCATCGCGCATTACGGCACGGAATGCCGGAGGTTGTGTTCGGCCAGGGCAAGACTCCCGATCAGGTTTCCGCGATCGCGGCGACGCTGCTCGCGCAAGCGCCCAACGTTCTGATCACGCGCGCGAGTGCTCCCGTCGCCGAACGAATCTTGGCGCGAGCATCCTGACGCCGAACATTTTCCTGCTTCCGGCGCGGTGCGCGTGTGGCGCGATCGAACGTTGAGCGGAAAAGGGACCATCGCGATCGTCTGCGCCGGTACCAGCGATCTGTTTGTCGCGGAGGAAGCCCAGATAACGGCTGAAGTTATGGGCAATCAGGTGGATGCGATCCACGATATCGGCGTCGCAGGTATTCATCGATTGATGCAGAATCGCGAGCGATTGTTTGCGGCGCGCGTGGTGATCGTTTGCGCAGGAATGGAAGGCGCGCTGCCGAGCGTGGTGGGCGGGTTGGTCGCCGCGCCAGTGATCGCCGTGCCGACAAGTGTTGGGTACGGAGCCAGTTTCCACGGGCTCGCGGCGCTGCTGGGGATGCTGAATAGTTGCGCCAGCAACGTAACGGTAGTCAATATCGATAACGGATTCGGTGCGGGGTATGCGGCGAGTTTGATGAATCGATTGTAGGAATCATCGGTAGTAACCCCCACTCTTACGAGTGGTGCTTGAAGTGGGCGCGGAGTCCGGCGTGCCGTCGTTCAACTGGAACTTGACCAGCACTGTTGTTTGGCTTGGGCTTGGTTCGCCATTGGACAATCCCGGGTCAAATGTCCAACGCTTCACAGCGGCAATCGCTGATTCGATGAGCGCCGACGGGCCTGATCTAGCGACCGGATCCCGCACCGTCCCGTCCACGCCGACCGTGATATCCAACGTCACGGTTCCCTGAATATGATCGCGCTTCGCGGCATCGGGGTAATCCGGTCCCACCCTGGTTCGCAAACGCGGCGGCTGCGAGTAAACAGCCGGGCCGAATCCAGCGCCGGAAATGCGAATGGTGGCCTCGCGCGCACCATCGGCCGCGCCTTCCACCTGGTCCAACTTCACGTTAAACGCCAGGCCGCGATCGAACGCACGAATGGTTTTCGCGGTTCTTGCAAAATCCGAATCCCTGACGAAATTCCCCTCGCGAACCGGCAGCAGCTTGCGAAGACGCTGCTCATCCACGTCGTCCAGCGCCACGATCTCGATCGCTTTCACTCGAATAGGACTCGCGGGATCGTCACGATCGACCTGCTGCGACGCGACTGCCGAGGACAACAAGCAGACGGCGGCGCCGGCGAGGACAATGGTCAGGCGAATCATCCTAAACCGCGCCAACCGTTTGCAGTGCGCCTTCTTCGACCGACAAATAGAATCCGAACATGGGAGCATCACCGCGCACCCATCGGCTCATCTTCCAGTCGGCGCGCAGATAACGAACCTCGCGGTCGCGCGCCAAATCCAACAGCAGGGAGTAGGTTCCGCAATAGGATTTTCGCGCGAAAGTCTGAAGCGGCCGCCAGCGTTGTTTATCGGCGGACCCCCAGATGGAAACTTCCAGGGTTTCCTGTTCAACGATTCGAGTAATGCCCAGGGTAAGCAACAGGGGCTTGCCGCGTGATGCTTCGAGCGCAATGATCGCGCCGGAACCATCCTGTTGGGCGACATTTTCCGGGAGAAGATACTTTGCCATGACTTCCTCCACCACCCGGTCCAGGTTTTTTGTTTCCTAGATCTTCTTTAAACGATCTTTCGCCTCTTCCAGCGTCTCATACTTTTTGCAGAAGCAGAAGCGTATCAGTTGCGACCCGTCCGCGGGATCTTCAAAGAAGCTGGAACCCGGCACGGCCGCGACGCCGACGTCTTCAATCAGGTGGCGCGCGAACTCCATGTCGTCGGGATAGCCGAAGCCTGAAATGTCGGTCATGATGTAGTACGCGCCGTGCGGATGGAAGCAGCGGAAGCCCGCGCCCGTCAGCACTTCGAGCATCGCGTCACGCCGCTTGGTGTAATCCGCCGCGAGCTCCGTGTAGTAACTATCCGGCAGCGACAGCGCCACCGCGCCCGCCTGTTGCAGCGGCGCCGCCGCGCCCACGGTGAGAAAATCGTGAACCTTGCGGATGGAATCGCTCAAGTCCGGACTCGCCAGCACCCAGCCGACGCGCCATCCGGTGACGGCGTACGTCTTGCTCATGCTGTTCACCAGAATCGTGCGATCGCGCATGCCGGGGATCTGCATCATCGGGATGTGCGTCGGTTCCGTCGTAAAGGATGTGCTCGTAGATTTCGTCGGTGATCGCGAGGCAGTCGAATTCCTGGCACAGCTCGGCGATGTATTCCAGATCCTCGCGTTCGAACACGTGCCCCGTCGGATTATTCGGCGAATTCAAGATGATGGCCTTGGTCTTGTTCGAAAATGCCGCGCGCAGCTCGTCGCGATCGAAGCTCCAATCCGGCGGGCGCAGCTTGACGAATTTGCGCTCGGCCCCGCAGATGCGCGCGTCGGGGTTGTAGTTTTCGTAATACGGCTCGAAGATGACCAGCTCGTCGCCGGGATTCGTCACCGCCATCAGCGACGCCATCATGCCTTCGGTGGCGCCGCAGCACACGGTGATTTCGCGTTCGGGATCGAAATCGAGGCCGTAGGTGCGGCGATATTTCGCGGCGATCGCGTCGCGAAACGGCTTCGCGCCCCAGGTGATGGCGTACTGGTTCACGTCGCCGGTGATGGCTTCGCGCGCGGCGTTCTTCAGGATTTCGGGCGCGGGAAAGTCGGGGAATCCCTGCGCGAGATTCACGGCTTTGTGCTGCACCGCGAGCCGCGTCATTTCGCGGATGACGCTTTCGGTGAACCGCATGGTTCGATTGGCGCGGAACTTCGGCCTGCGGTTCGGGATATCGGCTGGCTGGAGCAGGGTCTTGGAAGCGATGGAAGCCATTCTCGTATTTTACGCCTGTCTGATTCGCCCGAAGTGTTGTGGGCCCGAGAATACTTGAATCCGACCACGCAAGGAGCAACGTCGAAACTCTTTAGTCTGTTAAGGGGGTATTCGATGGACGTTTCATGCCGTTCGCTTGCGATCGCGGTGACGTTGTCGCTGTTGATTTTGTGCTCGGGCTGCGCAACACAGAACGGGCCGGCGGCCGTTATTCCGGCTGGTCCGAGTGTTGTGCATCCCAACGGCATTCCTGCCGGTCCCAGCGCTGTGCCCAGCGGCACGAAACATTTCGCAGGAGTGCAGTAGAGCGTTCGCTATTTTGCCGCGAGCGCGGCTACGTGCTCCGACATCGCATCCAAATCGGCGCGCGAATAGTAGCGCCCGCGCATCACGACTGATTCAATCTGCCTCGTGTTTCCGATGTCCGACAGCGGATCCGCGTTCAGAAGCACCAAGTCCGCAGCTTTGCCGACCTCGATCGTGCCGCCTTGGTTCGCTTGTCCGAAATACCTCGCGGGATTACGTGTGGCGGATTGCAGCGCTTCGAGTGGCGTCAATCCTGAAGCGACCAGCAACTCCAATTCGCGATGCAATCCGAACGCCGGCATAACCGGATTCACGCCATTCGCGTCGGTGCCAGCGAGAAACTCGACGCCAGCGCGATGCATATCGCCCACCAGCTTTTGATAGCGTTCCAGCAGCACGCGGATACGCACGTTCAATGCGTTATATGCGCTGTCATTCGGTTTGCCGTCCTTGAAAAACAGATCCATGAGGAAAAATGTCTTGCGAGGATCCCAGGCGTCCGTCCAAGCTTTCGGAAAATATTTGCGACGCGGATCCTGCAGGACATCGTCATCGCGAGCGTGCGCGAATCCATCCAGCAAAACCAGCGTCGGCGTCTGCCACGTCCCGTTGCGCACGAACGTTTGAAAAAGCGCGGCGGCTTTCTGCTCGCTATAGGTGTCGATCAAACCCGCTGGATTCGGGAACCCGAGCTCGCGCATCCGAGCCTCGCCTGTCATCTTCGAGTCCAGCATCATGGCGACGCGGGCGGCTCGCAACTCGGCTTCGTTGGTCGAACACGCGAGCAGGATGTTGATCAGATGTTCCTGGCTCCGCTGGCCGGCGTCCGACGCTTCTCTCGGGCTGACCGCTTCAGGAACATGCCCGGCGAACGGAATCCCGATCGCGCGTGCTTCTTCCGCCAAGGCGAAATACGCGTCGCGAGGAATGCTGTTGTAGACCTTCAGGAAATCGACGCCGGATTGCGCCAGCGCTCGCGCGGCGAAGCGCGCCTGGTCAGGTGTGCCGATCGCGATCGCACCCGGCGGCGGACTGCCCGTGGAGAGCATCGGCGGTCCGTCCAGGAAACCCGGTGCGACGATGCGCGGCACGTCGGGCAGCGTTCGCCACTGGCGGATGGTCTGGATCGGGATGCCGCTGAACATCTCGCGCACGCCGGTGATTCCGTTCGCGATCAGCAGGGGGAAGTAGATATCGGGCGGCCCCAGATGGATGTGCATGTCCCACAAGCCAGGGATCAGGAATTTGCCTTTGCCTTCGACGAGGCGGGTACGTTTATCGGTGATGCGAATTTTCTTGGCGATGGCGGTGATCCTGCCGGCGTCGATCGCGACGTCGACGTTTTTTTGGGGGGCGGCGCCGGTCGCGTCGATCACCGTGACGTGTTGAATGATGATCGACTGCGCGGAGAGAACCGGCAGGAAGGCCAGAACTGCTGCCATCAGGGCGAGGTGACCTGGTACGTGGCGGAACATCTTTAACCAGCAAAGGGTGTCGACATGAGTGTCGACACGGCACGCAGGAGTGCGTGCGCCACATCAGCGCGACAGACCACTAGAACAATTTTTCGAGCGCTGCTTCCACGACTTTCATGGATGTCGCGCCGATGAAGGATTTCGCGCGCTTCCCGGCGCGGTTGTACAAAAAAATCGCCGGCACGGCTCCGGAAGCCCAGGCGGGATCGACTGCCGCACAGAACTTGTCGTCATCATCCGTCTTGCGCAGGAAACCGGGCACCGGCATCCCGGTGTCCTTCAAAACTTTCGCCGCCTTGGCTTCGTCGCTGGGATCATCCACCGAAATCATCACGACATCCAAACCGCGCGCGCGCAGTTTCGATTCCAGCTTGACCAGTTCCGGCATTTCCTCGCGGCAGGGCACGCACCAAGTCGCCCAGAATTCCACCAGTACTACTTTGCCTTTGTGCGCCGCTACTGTTTTCGGGTAGGCAGCTTCGTCCACGGGTGGAAGCTTTTGAGCGCTCGATACCGCTGCCGCTGCACACACCAGCGAACCAAGCAGGAGGACCCGGGTCATTGTTTCGGCTCCGATTTGGTCTCCGGCTTCGGTTCAACCTTGGTTTTTTCCAGCTTCAAATTCATCACCGGGACCTTGCGCGTGTCGAAGATGCTCAAACGTTTCCAGGCGCAGCTCAAGTCGTCGTGCTGGGCGCGCAATTCGTAATCGATATCCAATTTGAGTCCCGAAAAATGATACGCGCCGTTGTTCAGCGTGTAAAATGACCGTACCTGCAGGGTTCGCATATCCTTCAACTGCACCACCGCGCCGTCGATGAACTTTCCGTCCGGATCGGAAACCGTCCCTTCCACCATCCGTTCGCTGGCGGCTTCGCGCTTCTCTTTTTTCGATTGCTGGGCGTGGAGCGTGGCTGGCGTCATCGCGTAAACGATTGTCGCGAACAGCAAAACGGTTCTCGCGAACTTTAAAACGATTCTCGCGGCGGCGCCGGCTAGACTACTTCCAATCATCCTCGTCCTCGTCTTCTTCCTCGTCGTCCTCGTCTTCATCCTCATCGAGGTCGTCGTCGTCTTCGTCGAAATCGTCGTCTTCTTCTTCCTCGGGCGCTAGTTCGAGGGGTGAAACACCACTCACGTGCAGATTCGCACCGCACTCCTCACACGTCAGCGCGTCCCCCTCATCCAGTTCTTCTTCATCGACGTCGATCGCGGCGTCGCACTGTGGACAGTTAATCATGTGTCTGCATCCTCCCCTCTTCGGGCGTGCCTTCCAGTTCTATTTAACACCACATTTAACACGTTATCGATGGCGGTGAAGTTACAGCGGCGATGCTATACGGGCACCGAAATTCCGGCGGCGCGCTCCAGATCGGCGGCCGGGAGCGTGACCAGCGTCTTTTCCAGATCCTCGCCCGATTCGATCATGTAATTCAGGTGCCGGGCGGCCAGCTTCAGGCACCACGGATCGGTCAGCGCGTGGCCGCTCTTCGCGCTCAACGCGAGCAGGTCCGCGTTCTGCAGCGCGATCACCTTTTCCTGCATCGGCTCGCCTTCGGTCCAGGCGACGAACTTCACATCGACGGTATCGGCGTGACGAATGGAGATGGCGGTCTGCAGCCATCGGAACTCGACCTCCCAGGTTCGCCCGAAGGGATCGGGTCCAGCTTGAAAACGGCGATAATTGTCGACCATGCGTTTTCAGGGTAACAAACGATCCGCGGGCGGTGGGTCAGTTTGATATGGCGCGTTCGAGTGCCGCGGAGCGTGTGGGATTCTGATGAACTCTTTTTCGGAAAACGGAAGCGCTTAGCAGGGTAGTGCGGAAGGTGATGTCTTGAGGCTGTGTCGGTGTTTCTTGGAATGAAGCGGAAGGCACTTTCACCTGGTGTAGAATCCTCCCTTATGGGGCAGAAAAGTTTTCGGGGCAACGGAGAGGAAACAGAATGAAGATACCCAACAGGCTCGCATATCTCGTCGGACTTTTGATGTTGTGCGCTTCCGGCGAAGCGCGAGCCGGAACGATCGTTTACGACAATCTTGGGAGCGCCGGCAGCGTTTACCAAGTTGGCGGCGGTTGGGACATCATCGGGGGATCGAGCCCGAGCAGTTGTCAAAACGTATGTGACGATCCCGCCTTCTCTGCTTTCTCCTTCACCCCAGGGGTGACCTCCTACTTGACAGAATTGCAACTCGGTCTGGGCTACGTCTCCGGAACCAACTCGGTAATGGTCGTTCTGATGAGCGACTCCAGCGGTTCCCCCGGAGCTGTTCTCGAATCGTGGAATGTCCAGGGATTGCCATCGAATCTAACGTGTTGTACATTGCAGACGCTATTGGGCAACGATACCATTCCGCTTCTTGCCGGAGTGCCTTACTGGGTGTCGGTGCAGCCAGCGTCCGCTGACACTTTTGCGCTTTGGCAGTACAACTCGACGGGCACCCCTCATGGAATAGGATTTGCGAACCTGGGCACCGGATGGTTCAACAATGGCTCCGACGATGTTCTAGGGGCATTTGAAGTTCAGGGAGGCGCCCAATCGATTCCGGAACCGTGTACGGCGCTAACCCTCGCCATGGGAATCATGCTCGTCGGTAAATTGAAGAGGCTCTGAAACGGGAAACGGGAAAGATTGCTCGGCGTGCGCGTTTGCAGGATCTAACTGACCTACTTCCGATCGGCGACGGGTGATGGTTACGTTTGTCAGCGGCGCGATTCGAGCAAGCAAAAACTTACGTAACCTGGACGGCGGTGCCGGCGTCGGATGACACACTGGAGGTAGCTGCCATGACCAGCTCCCACTCTGCCTTCCTCCGCCGGGTCCTCGCCGGCGCCGCTGTTTGCATCCTGCTTCCCGCTGCCGCCTTTTCGCAAAGCAACCCACCGAATGACGCGCACGAAACCCGCGTTAAGCAGCAGGCACTGTCGATTCCGCAAGGCGGCCCGTCCAGGTCCGCACGATCGCCAGTGGAAATCTCTATGGCCGCATCGGACCGGTGACGGACCAAGGGTTCATTCTTCAATACGTGAACGCCGGGAAAGTCGACGACCGGACGATTGCATTCTCCGACGTGAAAAGCGTTTACCACTCGCGGCGAGCCTTTCCCGCTTCAAAGGGGCAGATCGTGACGGGAGTATTACTGGCTCTGATACCGCTCGGCGTCGCGCTCGGCTTTGCGGCTTCGCACTGAGCGACGTCAGATCTCGAGCAGATCCTTGCCGACGATAATCTGCCCCGTGAACGTGCTGCGCGCGGCGTCCAGCCAGACCTGATCGGTAATCGCGGGGTCGGCGCTCGGCACGAAATGCGACAGGACCAGTGTTTTCACACCTGCCGCTGTTGCGATGCGCCCCACTTCCTCGATCGGCGTGTGATGGCTGAGGATCGATCGCTTCAACTGCGCGGCGTTCGGTAGCGGCGCGACTAACCGGTCGACAGCGGAGGGATACATCGCTTCGTGAACCAGCACGTCGGCGCCTTGCGCGAGCTTGATTAGAGCCTCGGAGCGCTTGGTGTCGCCTGAAATCACGATCGATCGGTCTTGTGAGTCGAAGCGGTACGCGAATGCGGGAGTCACTGGCTCGTGATGGACAAGAGCGCAGGTGACGGTCACGTTGTCGTCTTTCATGACGGCTCCGGCTTTAGTCAGTTCGTGCGGGCGAATCAGCGGAGCGAACGGCACGCGGCCCTCATCCGCGATACGAATTTTGATATCGTACGCGTCCATTTCGAGGAACAAGCGCGTCATGCGGGCCAGCGGCGGCGGCCCCCACGCGCCCACGGGAGTCGTCAGTCCGGATTCCCAGGCGAGCAGCAGCAGGTTTCCGTAATCGGCATTGTGATCCGAATGATGGTGGGTGATGAAGACGTTGCGCAGTGTCGGGAGCGATACGCCTGCGCGCACCAACTGAAGGGC
This sequence comes from Terriglobia bacterium, assembly GCA_963732025.1. Taxonomy (GTDB): domain Bacteria; phylum Acidobacteriota; class Terriglobia; order Bryobacterales; family Bryobacteraceae; genus Palsa-187. Next base: position 618,155 of record CAVSXU010000008.1, on the reverse strand, counting down.
CACGCCGTTGCCGCAGTCGATGACGTAGGCGGCGTTGTTGATCAGGATCACTTGCGATGGCGCGGCTCGGGTTGGTCGTGGACGAGGCCCGCCACCGGTTCCCAAAAGAATGAGCCGGGTTTCTTTGCGAGACGATTGTGCCCGTGCTAGCGCAGCGCTCGCCAAAGCGAGGAAACCCCGCCGTGTGGGGCAGGCGGTTCCGCCTGCCGCGCTCTTCTTATTTTCCAAGTGAGGTTGCAATTGCATCAAGCGATGCCGCCGACGGAACACTCCCCTGCGCCAACGCCTGATTGCCGCCGCCACGCCCGCCCACCCCGGCGAGCGCCGCTTTCACGCGTTCGCCCGCATGCACGCCCGAATCGGCCGACGATGCAAGCAGGATCGACGGCGGATCGGTCGAGAGCGCCAGAAACACAGCCTTCGATCCCGCCACGAACGCCTGCGCGCGGGCCCGCATCGCATCGTCGATCGGCCCTCGTTGTGTCACACGGCGAATACCTTCCGCATCAGGCTCCGTTGCCGCAAACAGCTCGCGGCCTTCGCGCTGCGCCAATTCTGCCCCCAACCGAAGCGCGGTTTTCTCGAAGCCCTTGGCTCGTTCCACCTGCGCGGCGATAATCGCCGGCGCTTCTTCGAACGGCACCGAGACCAGGCGGCTGATTTCCGAAAGCGTCGCGAAATCCTGCCGAGCCCGGCGCAGCGCCCGCAGCCCGCACACGAATTCGACGCGAGCATTACCGCGAATCTTATCGATCTTGCGAATCAGGATCGGCCCCAGCTCCGCCGTCGTTCTCACGTGCGTCCCGCCGCACGCGCTTTTGTCGAGCTTGTCGATCGATACGATCCGCAGTGTTCCCGTGCGCGCCGAGGCCTTGCGCAAGCCCAGATCGGCGGACGAATCTTCGTACGTGATGCTGATCGGCCGCGCTTCGGCGATGATTTCGGCGCAGCGCTCCTCCACCCGCTCGGCCTTCTTCGCATCCAGCGTGGGAACGCTGATATCGATGGTCGAACTATCGGCGCTCAGGTGGAAACTCACTGTCGTGATGTCGAACAGTTCGATCAGCACAGCCGAGAGCAGATGCTGGCCGGTGTGCTGCTGCATGTGATCCCAGCGGCGGGCCCAATCGACCTTGCCCTCGACTTCGCCGTCCGCCGAAATCGCCAGCGGCGACTCCAGAATGTGCGCGATGCGATCATCGTTCATCGACCACTTCTCGCACCGCAATTCCGCCCAGCGTTCCGAGGTCGAACGGCTGGCCGCCCGAGGTCGGATAGAACGCCGTGCGATCCAGATAGACGCGTTTTCCGCCGTCTTCGGACGACCACGCGCGCCCGAAAATCACGCAAGTAGCAATCGTCGTAGTAGAGTCGCTCGGTCATTAATTTGGCGATGTGATCTCGAACTGCGCCCGCAGAAACTGCCAGTCGGGCAATTCGTAGACACGCATTTTGGTCGGCAAGGACACGGAAACCTCTTTGTTTTCGAGCGGCCCCAGCGCGGGAACTTTCGCGTCGAATTGCGCGACCGGGAGCATCGCCGGGTTTTGCGGCGCTGGTGGTGAGCGTGACTTTCAAGCCGAGATCGCCGATGTCGGCTTCGGAATGATTGATCACCGCGAAGGTGATCTTCAGCTTTCCCGCGCCGGATTCGGTGATGCGGAATCCGTCGACTTCGATGTATTTCGCGAGCGGATGTTTATTGGTAGCGACGGCGGCTCCGGGCGCTGGGACCGGCGCATTCGACTTAGCGGGCGTGGGTTCGGGCGTTGGCGAGCAAGCGGCGAGCAAGAGCAGCAGCGTCGCGCCAAGGCCCCACTTGATCATGTTCATTTAGTTACAAGCATAGTACGTGCAAGAGGTTGCTGAAAGCTTGCGGAGTTACCAAAAACCGACGGTTGGACCGCTTCCTTTGGTCGCGGCTCGTTTGCGACGTTTTCACGGGATAATACATCTAACTCGGGACATATGGCCGGCTTCCTTCGCGAGCAGATCGATACCGTATTCCGGCGCGATCCGGCCGCGCGGAGCGTGCTCGAAATCGTGCTGTGTTATCCAGGGTTCCATGCACTGGTTTTGCACCGTGTTTCGCACGGGTTTTACACGCGAGGCTGGTTCATGCTCGGCCGCCTTACCTCGCAATTCTCGCGCGCGGTGACGGGAATCGAGATTCACCCGGGCGCGACGATCGGGCGGCGATGCTTTATCGACCACGGGATGGGCGTCGTGATCGGCGAGACCAGCGAGATCGGCGACGATGTCCTGATGTATCAAGGCGTTACGCTGGGTGGGACCGGCAAGGATACGGGCAAAAGGCATCCGACGATCGGCAACGGCGTTGTGATCGGCACCGGCGCGATCGTTCTCGGTAACATTCGTGTTGGCGATCATGTGAAGGTCGGTGCGGGATCGGTGGTCGTGCGGCCGGTGCCGGATCATTCGACGGTCGTCGGGGTGCCGGGGCGCGTGGTCGGCGAGGCTGGCTATGAAGCCGGTTACGAAATGGATGCGCTGGAGCATGGGAGCTTGCCGGATCCTGAAGGCCAGGCGATTGATGAACTATCGCAGCGGGTGGCTGAATTGGAAGCTATGATCAGAACACTGGTCGATGAGAAAATTTCTTCGAAGCGCTGACTTGGCCGCAGATTCACGCCGATTCACGCAGATAAAACACGGTTTTGCATTGGCCTCTCTTCATCGGCGTGTATCTGCGTGCATCGGCGGCCAATTTCCTGTCTGGCTCGCAGCATTTCTTCTCGTGGCTTGTGGCACCGCCGCCCGCGCCGCTGACATCACCTACTGGATCCAGCCCTGCACTAATCCCGCCACGCGATGCGTCGAGGGCGATTCGCATTTAGCTCGCTGGGCGCTCGAAGCCTGGGAACGCGTCTCCGATGGCAAGCTCCACTTCGTCGAAACCGAACGCGCGAAAGCGATTTTCCGCATGGTTTGGGCGCTGCCTGCGCGTGGAGTTTACGGCGAGACGGTGCCGATCGACGTCGACGGCGTTCGCGGCGCGCAGATGAACCTGCGAGTCGAGGACGGATTCACGAAAGACAAGCTGCTGCACGACACCATCGTGTATCTGACCTGCCTGCATGAATCCGGGCACGCGCTGGGACTGGGCCACACCCCGAATTTCGATGACATCATGTACACCTTCCAGTTCGGCGGCGACATCGACGAATACTTCGGGCGCTACCGGCGGCTGCTCACCACTCGTGACGATATCCGCAAGCACACAGGCATTTCTGAAGCGGATCGCACGCGGCTGCTGAATCGCTCCCTTACAATCCGTTAAACTTAAGAAGACGCTGGACTTGTCCTGGTCTCCTGCTCGCGCTGTTCCGAAACCGGACAGTTGATAGCAAAATCGAACAAGAAACCGCGGCTTTTCCCGTCCAACTGCCTTAGAAGGAACAGTCTTCCCTTCAAAAGCGTAAATGGAAGGGGAATTGCACTCCAGCACGCTACAATCGATGAAACTGCCCGTTCAGCTTGAGGGGATCGTGTGTTCGATGGTTCCTCGCTGGCCATAAGGATTTTTCTTACATGAGATATTTTCGACATCCGATCGTCTCACCGATCGTTTCCGTACTGACCGCGTCGTGTCTTTTGGCGCAGCAACCCGCGCAGCAGATGGTTTCGCAATCGCAGCCCGAGATCACCATTAGCGATCCGACGCCGATCAAGCACTTCCAGCCGATTCTTACTCCGTTTCACGTGCAGGCCCGCATCGTGGGGCCAGCGAAGATGACGAATTCGCCACGCATTGAAATGTTGGTGCGCGCGGGAAATTTGTATCTGTCGAAAGACGATGTGATCGCGCTGGCGCTGGAGAATAATATCGACATCGCGGTGCAGCGCTACGCGCCGTACCTTTCGGAAGAAGTCTTGCGACGCGCGCTGGCAGGCTCTCCACTGCGCGATCTGAGTGTCGGCATCGCACCCGGCCCGCAGAGTATCAGTTTGAGCGGCGTCAGCGCGAACTCGGTGAGTCTCGCGGGCGGCGGAGCGGGCGTGAGTTCCGGCGGCGGACTGGTTGCCTCCACCGGCGTTTCCCCCATCGGCTTGGATCCGTATCTGGTGGCGCAAGCGAACTTTTCGCATAACACGGTCCCGCAGAGTAATCTTTCGGCGTCGGGCGTGCCGTTTCTGGCGACCGGCGGCAGGTCCTACGTCCTGCAATACGGCCAAGCCTGGGCGACGGGGACGAGCGCGACCGTGACGTATCAAAGCACTCGCACATCGGTGAACAGCCCCAGCTATCCGCTGAATCCGTTCACTACCGGGGTGCTGGATTTCAGCGTGAATCAACAGTTGATGCAGGGATTCGGGTTCGCCGTGAACAAGCGGTTCATCCACATTGCGAAGAACAACATTAAGGTGAGCGATCTGCAATTCAAACTGCAGGTGATTACCACGATCTCGGCGATCCTCAATGTGTACTGGGACTTGGTGAGTTTCGACGAAGATCTGCGAATCAAGGAGCAGGCTCTCGAAACCGCGCAGAAGCTTTTCGAGGACAACAAGCATCAGGCGGAAATTGGAACGCTGCCGCAGATCGAAGTGACTCGCGCGGAGGCGCAGGTTTCGCAGAGCAAGGAAGACCTGCTGATTTCGGAAACCAACGTCTCGCAGCAGGAAATCATTCTGAAGAACGCCCTGACACGCAATGGATCGGTGAACGGATGGCTGGATGACGTGCACATCGTTCCGCTGGATAAGGTGGTGGTACCGCCAACCGAGAATCTGAAGTCAACCGCGTCCCTGATCGAAGACGCGATCAACGCGCGGCCTGAAATCGATATATCCAAGGTCAACCTGGAGAGCACCAAGCTCAATACTGCCGGAACCAAGAACGCTTTGTTGCCGTCGCTGAGCGCGTTCGCGGATTACAATAGCGGCGCTCTGTCCGGTCCCCAGAGCCTGCTCAAAGGCGCGCCCCCTGGTGCATTAACTTCGATCGGTGGCTATGGGACGCTGCTGTCACAGCTCTTTACCGGCGAATTCCCGAATTACTCGGCGGGACTCTCGTTGACCATTCCATTCAAGAATCGCGTGGCGCAAGCCGACTACGTGCTGGATCAGTTGTCGCTTCGCCGCAATGAGCTTCAGTACAACAAGGCGGTGGGCCAGGTTCGCGTCGATGTACGCAACGCCGTGATCGGGTTGCAGCAGGCGCGCGCCCGCTACGAAACCGCGGTGGCGACGCGCAAGCTAGCCGAGCAAACCTTGGAAGCCGAGCAAATGCGCTTCAAGTTCGGCCAGTCGACGATCGCGATCGTGGTGCAGTCACAACGCGACTTGGCGAGCAACCAGAGCGCGGAAGTGCAGTCGATGGCGAATTACACGCACGCGCGCATCGCGTTCGATCAGGCCATCGGCCAGACACTGGATTTGAATAGTATTTCCATCGACGAAGCCAAGAATGGCGAGGTCGCAAGAAAGTCCGTCATCCCCGAAAATGTTCCGGGACCGAAACAGTAAAGGAGCATGATCATGAAAAATACATTCTGCTTCCTGATCGCATTCGGACTGATCTCGCAACAGGTGGACGCGCAACAGCCGTTCGTGGACCCGCCCAAAGGAAAGCGCGTCATCCGGGATTACAAACCGGCGGCTCTGCCTCCCATCACGATGACGAATTCGCAGCGGTTGCACGGCTTGATTCGCGCGGGTCGCCTATACCTGACATTGCAGGACGCGATCGCGCTTGCGGTCGAAAACAATTTGGATTTGCAGGTGGACCGCTACGGCCCGCTGAACGCGGAATGGTCCCTGCGGCGGAGCGAAGGCGGCGGCGCGCTGGCCGGCGTTACGGGTAGTTCCAGTCTGGTGAACCAGGCGGTGAGCGGGCAGGGCGTCAACGGCGCGCTGCAGAGCGCGGGAATCAGCACGGGCGGCGGTAGCGGCAGTGGCGGCGGCGGTGGCGGCGGCACGATTTCGCAGATCGGCCCAGTGACGCCCAACCTGGATACGTTCTTCCAGAACACCAGTTTCTGGGCTCATCGCTCGATTCCCGAGCCATTCACGTTCGCGGGTGTGAGCGAACTGGTCCAGGCCAATCGCCAATACAATTCCCTGGTCCAGCAGGGCCTGATCACGGGTGGAATCGTGCAATTGGCGTTCAATCAGTCGTATCTCGATGAGAACTCGCCCGGCGACACCTTGAATCCGTCCCTGGCTCCGGTCGCGCAGATTACGGCTCGCCAAAGCCTTCTGAACGGATTCGGGATAGGCGTGAACAGCCGCTTCATACGGGTGTCGCGCAATAATTTGTCGGCGTCCACCGAGACGTTCCGTTCGCAGTTGTTGTCGTTGGTGGCAGGCGTCGTGAATCAGTATTGGGACCTGGTTTCGAATCAGCAGGATTTCAAGGAAAAGCAGACCGCGCTGGAATTCGCGCAGAAGTTCTTTGAGGATACGAATCGTGAGATCCAGTTGGGCGCGGTGGCGAAAGTGGACATCTATCGCGCTGAGGCGGAGGTTTCGAATCGCAAGCAGGACCTGGTGATCGCGCAGCAGACGGTGCAGCAGCAGGAAACAAATCTGAAGACGATGCTGAGCCGCGACGGTTTGGAGGATCCGCTGTTGGAGGCCGCGCAGATCGTGACGCTGGATCGGCTGGAGGTTCCCGCGAGTGACGATCTGCCGCCCTTGCGTACCTTGGTCACGCGCGCGATGGCAAAGCGTCCCGACATGCTGCTCAGCACCATCAATGACGAAAATCAGGCGATCACTTCGGAAGGCACGAAAAACGGCATTCTGCCTTTCCTGCAAGTGGCGGGGTCGACCACCAACCGCGCGGAGGCTGGCACGTATCAGCCGGCATCGGGGCAGCTTCCGGCGCCCAATTCGGTGGGTGGTTTCGGCACGGCCCTTGCACAGATTCTCAAGCACGATTACACCAGCCGCACGGGAACCATCACGTTCCAGGGACGGTTCGAGAATCACACCGCGCAAGCCGATTACGGAATCGACCAGTTGCAGTTGCGGCAGGGCGACCTAGTGACGCTGCGAAATAAGAACGACGTCGTGGTCTCGATTTCGAACCAGATGATCGCGTTGCGGCAGGCGCGGGCCCGCTATGGGAACGCCGTGGCGTCGCGCACTTTGCAGCAGGATCTGCTTGATAAAGAACAGCAAAAGTTCCGCTTGGGGAGTTCGACCATCGATCTGATCATCGCGGCGCAGCGGGCGTTGTCGGCTGCGCAATCGACCGAGATCGCCGCGCTGTCGCAGTACAGCCATGCTCGGGTCGCGCTGGACCAGGTGATGGGCGAGACGCTGGAGACGAATCATGTTTCGGTGGATGAGGCGCTGAAGGGGACTGTGAGTTATGAATCGAAGATTCCGGCTACGGTGCCGTAGGTAAAGAAAATAGCCGCCGATGCACGCAGATTCACGCCGATGAACAAAGAATTTCTTATCGGCGTGTATCTGCGTGCATCTGCGGCCAACGTTTTTAGAGAGCCTGCGGCGGAGTAACAGCTCGCTTCAGTTTCGCCGTGCGCGTGCGCTGTCGCAGGAATTCGTTGACCTCTTCCAGCGATCCAAAGAATCCCGCGAAATTGTTCGTCAAGTGAAGCGGGCGTCCGCGGCGCGAGTTGAAATCGCGATGCCGGAACTGGCCGTTGATCGCGATCACCGCGGCGCCCATGGCACGATATTCCTGTGTGCCTTGTGCCCAAACGAGCCGCGCAGGTGTGTCAATCCAAACTGCGAATCCCACCGGCTTTAGTGGGGGCTCTTAGCGCCATGTCCCAGATTTTCGAACACTTTGCCGCCTTTCATCACGAACACCGCGCGCCCGGCGGCATTCACATCGGTCAGCGGATTTCCGTCGAACGCCACAATGTCGGCCTGCATTCCCACCGCGATCGAGCCGATTTGGTCGCCCAAATTGAGCGACTCGGCGGAAAGCGACGTGGCCGAAATCAGCGCCGCCATCGGGTCCTGGCCGCCGTCGCGCACGCGCACGATGAACTCGCGATAATTCTGCCCGTGCGCTCCGGCGACGGCATCGGTCCCGTAAATGATCTTGAGATTCTTGTGCGTGATGGCTTTCTTGAACGTGTCGCGCGTGATGCCGACGCCCTTTTCCATGAACGCGAATCCTTCTTCGTTATAGTTTCCCTGCCCGAGAAACTTGGGCTTGTTCTCCAGGTAATTCTGGAGGACCAGGCCGATGTTGGGATCGTAATAGGTTCCGTGCTGCGCCATCAGTTCGAAAACATCGTCAGTAACGTAGGCGCCGTGTTCAATCGAGGTGCAGCCCGCCAGCGTAGCCGCTTTGGCCGACGACGCCGAATGGGCGTGCACGATGGTGCGCAGCCCCAGCGATTTCGCCTCGCCACAGGCGGCCTGGAGTTGATCGTCGGTCATCGTCTGATCGCCGCCTTCGCGAATGCTTTTGGACGCGAAAATCTTGATCAGGTCGGCACCCTGCTGCTTGCGTTCGCGAACCAGTTCGCGCAATTTAGCGGGGTCGCCGCTGGTTTCGTTCATCGAATTGAGCGAGGTAAGCAGTCGCGGACCGGGCAGAACGCCGCGCGCGATGGCGTCGCGCAGATCCTTATCGCTAAGCGCGCCGGGACTCTGGATGGTGGTGAATCCGGCGTTGAGCGTGAGCGCGGCGTTTTCGGCGATGTGCCAGTCGGCTTGCGCGGGCGGCTCGCCGCGTCCTGAATTCCGGTTGCTGTTGTCAAAGTGATAGCCGATGTGGGAGTGCGTATCGATCCAGCCCGGCGTCACCGTGAATTGCGAGAGGTCGTAGATGGTCGCGCCCGCGGGCGCCGCGCCGCCGATGCGCACGATCTTCGATCCTTCGATCACGACGATCATATTGTGCAGCGTCTTACCCTTGCCATCGAGCATCGTCGTGGTTTTGAGGACGATGGGACGATCCTGCGCGGCGAGCGCCGACGCAATCAGGGAGACCAAAAGGAGAAATCGATTGAGGCGTGGCATGAACTTCGTGCCATTGTATCTCCAATGTCTGAAGCGCGCGCCGTCCATAGGTTTTTGCAATCGATCCCATCAAAAGAATTGACCAGGGATGGCGGGCGTTCGCTTTTATACTGAAGGTCTCCACGTGGGAAAGCCCTCCGCGTGAGAAGTGTATTCATGCGACGAGCGTATTCATTTTTTTTCGCCTTGAGCGCGGTCCTGATGATGGCGGCGACCGCTACTGCGCAAACCACCGCGGACGTCGAGAAGCGCTTGGTCGAGCTCGAAAAAGCCGTGAAGGCGGCGCAGAGCGCGGGCGACAACGCGTGGATGCTGGTCAGCGCGGCGCTGGTGCTGATGATGACCGGGCCCGGACTCGCGCTGTTCTATGGCGGGCTGGTGCGGCGCAAGAACGTGCTCGGCACCATGATGCACAGCTTCATCCTGATGGCCGTGGTGACGGTGCTGTGGGCGGTGGTCGGCTACAGCATGGCGTTCGGCGAATGGAATCCGTTTGTCGGCGGCGGACAGTATGTGCTGCTGCATAACGTAGGCGCCGCGCCCAACATGGATTATGCGCCGACCATTCCGCAGCAGACGTTCATGATCTACCAGTTGATGTTCGCGATCATCACTCCGGCGCTGATCTCGGGCGCATTCGCGGAGCGGATGAAATTCTCGGGCATGCTGCTGTTCATGACGCTGTGGACGCTGCTGGTCTACTTCCCGATGGCGCACATGGTGTGGGGCAAAGGGCGGACTGCTCAATGCGACGCTGGGCGGCAAGATTCCCACCTTCGATTTTGCGGGCGGCACGGTGGTGCACATTACGTCCGGCGTTTCGGCGCTGGTGTGCGCGTTGTACTTGGGCAAGCGCAAGGGCTATCGAATGTGGATCCGATGCGGCCGCATAGCCTGGTGCTGAGCACGATCGGCGCGTGCCTGCTGTGGGTGGGCTGGTTCGGATTCAACGCGGGCAGCGCGCTGGCGGCATCGTCGCTTGGCATCGAGCGCGTTCATCGCGACGCACTTCGCGACCGCAGCTGCGGCGCTAGCCTGGATGTGCAGTGGAGTGGATGCATAACGGCAAAGCCGAGCATGCTCGGCGGAATCTCCGGAGCCGTGGCGGGGCTTGGTGGCGATCACGCCCGCGTCGGGATTCGTCAAGCCGTTGCCGGCGATGCTGATCGGCGTCGGCAGCGGGCGTGGTGTGCTACCTCATGGTGACCGCGGTGAAACACAAGTTCGGCTACGACGATTCGCTGGATGCCTTCGGAGTCCACGGAGCGGGCGGAACGCTGGGCGCGATCCTCACCGGCGTTTTCGCCACGAAAGAGATCAACGACGTGCGGAACGGCAAGGCGATGGGCTTGGTGGACGGCAACTCGGCACAGGTGCTGAATCAGCTTGCGAGCGTCGCGATCGCGTGGGTGCTGGCGGCGGTCGGGACGTTCATTCATCCTGAAGATTTGCGACGCGATCACGGGCGTGCGCGCCGAAGAGCAGCAGGAGATCGAGGGTCTCGATCTGAGCATGCACGGCGAAGAAGGATATAATTTCGAGGCCTGAGGCGATTTCCGCCGGCTCCCGGCAGGCTCATCGATATGAAGAAAATCGAAGCCATCATCCAGCCGCACAAACTCGAAGAAGTGAAAGAAGCCATCAAGGGCATCGGCATCGACGGCATGACCGTGACCGAAGTGCGCGGCCACGGCCGGCAGAAGGGCCACAAAGAAATCTATCGCGGCATGGAGTATCAGGTCGACCTGCTGCCGAAGATCAAGCTTGAGATCGTCGTGTCCGGCGGCGCGCGCGGATGAAGTGATTCGCACGCTGGTAGCCGCGGCGCGCACGGGCAAGATCGGCGACGGCAAGATTTTCGTCTACGACGTCGCCGAGGCGATTCGCATCCGCAACGACGACCGAGGGGAATCGGCCTTGTGAAGCGCGAATCCGAGCAGTGAGTTTTACCGTGGCACTCGACGCGCCTGTACCCGAGCAAGTTCAGTCGACGCTGGCGGCGCGCTCCATCGAAGTCGACGAACTGGTTCGAGGCGCTTGGTCGACCACCTTGCAGCCGCGCTTCCCTTCCGGCGTCGCGCTAGTCGCGACCGGCGGATTCGGACGCAGCGAACTGTTCCCCCACTCCGATGTCGATCTGCTGTTCGTAGTCGAATCCGAGAATCAGATCCCGCCGATGCGAGAAGCGATGTCGGCATTCCTGCAATCGCTGTGGGATTCGGATCTGCGGCCGAGCCACTCGGTCCAGACCGTCGCGTACTGTGTCGCCGAACATGAGGACAATCGCCGAGTTGACCATCAGCCTGCTGGACCGCCGCTTGCTGGCGGGCGATCCGGCGATGTTCAAGTGGCTGGACGATCGATTTCGCGCGTTCGTGCAGAAACGCGGCGCGGCGATCGGCGCTCGGCTGGCGCATCTGGCGGCGTCGAGACGCTCCACGTTTCAGAACACGATTTATCATCTGGAGCCCAACATAAAGGACGCACCGGGCGGCCTGCGCGATCTGCAGACGGTCCGATGGCTGGATGTGCTGTTGAGCGGCGACGGTTCGCAAACCCCGGCGACTCGCCAGATGATTTAACTGCGGCATTCGACTTCTTCGCTGCGCTGCGCATCCGCCTGCACGAAATCGCCGGCCGCGATCAGAACGATTTGAGCTTCGATGCACAGGAATCGCTGAGCGACCATCCCGCGCAACTGATGCGCGATTATTTTCGCCACGCGCGTCAAGTGGACCGGGCGATTGGCCGTGCGCTAGAAATCGCACTGGCGAAGGAGGATACGCTGCTCGGGCGTTTCCATGAATGGCGATCGCGGCTCTCGACGTCCGAATTCACCGTGTCGCGCGATCGCGTGCTGCTGCGATCGCCGAGCGCGGGAACTCGCGGACTGGAGCCTGTTCGAGTTCGTGGCGCGGCATCAGCTTCGCCTCGCGCCGGATACGATCGACCGGCTCAACGGCTCGAGATTCACGCGCGACTGGGAGGATTGGAAGCGCCTGCTTCAACTCCCACAGGCGTCCATGGGATTGCGCGCCATGCAGGAATCCGGCGCGCTGGCTTCGGCGATTCCGGAGTGGCGCCACATCGAATGCCTGGTGGTGCGCGATTTCTATCATCGCTACACCGTGGACGAACATACGCTGGTGGCGATCGCATCGCTTGAATCGATCGCGGACCGGCGGCTGTCCGACCTGTGGGCAGAAATCGATCATCCGGAACTGGTGCGCTTCGCGCTGCTGCTTGCACGACATCGGCAAAGGCTCCGGCCACGAGCACGTGCAGGAGTCGCTGCGCGTGGCGCAGGGAATCCTGGCGCGGCTGGAGACGCCGGAAGCGGATCGCGCGACCATCGAATTCCTGATCGCGCGGCATCTGGATCTTTCGGCGGTGATGACGTCGCGCGACTTGTCGGACGAGGCGACGGCGAAAATGCTGGCGGATCGCGTGGGCGCGGTGGAGCGGCTGAAGCAGCTGACCATCATGACGTACGCCGATATCAGCGCGGTGAATCCGCAAGCGATGACGCCGTGGCGGCTGGAACAGTTCTGGCGGGTGTACCTGCTGGCTCACGCGGAACTGACGCGCGGGCTGTTCGCCGAACGAATTCACGACGCTGCAGCGGCGATCTGCGATCGCGCGGCGTTTCTCGAAGGGCTGCCGGTGCGCTATGCTGCGCACCCATCTCGATTCGGAGATCGACGGACATTTCGCGTTGGCGCGGCAGTTGGAATCGCGGCAGGTGGCGATCGAGATCGTGCACGAACGCGGCGCTTATCATCTGACGCTGCTGACGCGCGATCATCCGGGTTTGTTCGCGGCGGTCGCGGGCGCGATCTCGAGTTTCGGGCTGAGCATCGTGAAAGCGGAAGCGTTTTCGAATGCGCAGGGCGTTGTGGTCGACACGTTCACGTTCTCCGATCCGCATCGGACGTTGGAATTGAATCCGTCGGAGGTCGATCGTCTGCGCGGCATCGTCCGGCGCGTGGTGGAAGGCAAGCAGGACGCGGAAAAACTGCTGCGCGGCCGGCCGAAGCCGTTTCTCCCGTCGCGTGCGGCGCGCCTGAAACCGAGCGTGGTCCTGAATAACGAAGCTTCGGATTCGGCAACGCTGATCGAGATCGTGGCGGAAGATCGCCCGGGGCTGCTGTACGATCTGGCGATCGCGATCAGCAACGCGGGTTGCAATATCGAGGTGGTGTTGATCGATACGGAAGCGCACAAGGCGCTTGACGTGTTTTATGTGACCGCGAATGGCGGCAAGCTCGACGGCGGGTTACAGGATCGGTTGAAGCACGCGCTGATCGCGGCCTGCGCGCCGTTGTAGTACAAACCCGCCCTACTTCAGAAACCGATCAATCGCGGCAGCCGCCTGCCGACCCTCGGCGATCGCCCATACCACTAGCGATTGTCCGCGCCGCGCATCTCCAGCCGCGAAGATGCCCTTGACGGATGACTGATAGTTCGCGGTTGCGATATTGCCGCGCGCGTCGAGATCGGCGTTGAGCGATTCGATCAAACCGTTCTTCGATGGACCAGTGAACCCCATCGCGAGCAGAACCAGATCTGCATCCAGCGTGTGCTCGGTACCGGTGGGATCGCCGATCCGCGAGTAGTGTAACTTCGAAACGACTCCGCTGCCAGAGAATCGCGTCGTCTGAACCGCCCAGTTCCTCTCGCCGCCTTCTTCGTGCGAGCTTTCCATGCGCAGTTGTTTCGGCCACATGGGCCACGGTGTAGATGCGTCGCGCTCCTCCGGGGGCATCGCGAGAATTTCGAATTGGTGTACCGACGCTGCCTTCTGGCGATGCGACGTGCCCAGACAATCCGCCCCCGTATCGCCGCCGCCGAGAATCACCACGCGTTTCCCTGTCGCCAATATCGGCTCGCCAACTTCAGCATCGCCCGCGACCCGCCGATTCTGCTGTGTCAAGAAATCCATCGCGAAATGAATGCCGCCGAGCTCGCGCCCCGGCACCGCAATATCGCGCGCCTGTTCCGCGCCGATCGCGATCAGCACCGCATCGTAATCACGGCGCAGTCGGCTCGATCGCGGTGATGTTCGCGCCCGTGACGAATTTGACGCGCTCGGCGCGCATCTGATCGATCCGGCGATCGATCCAGCGCTTCTCCATTTTGAAATCGGGAATGCCGTAGCGCAGCAGGCCGCCGAAGCGGTCGGTCTTTTCGAAAATCGTGACCGCGTGACCGGCGCGCGCCAGCTGCTGTGCAGCGGCTAATCCAGCGGGACCGGAACCAACGACGGCGACGCGCTTGCCCGATTGCGCGTGCGCAGGTTGCGGATGAATCCAACCTTCCGCAAACGCATGATCGACGATGGCGCACTCGATGGCTTTGATCGAGACCGGCTTTTCGTTGATGCCGAGAACGCAGGACGCTTCGCAGGGCGCCGGGCAAATGCGGCCGGTGAATTCCGGGAAATTATTGGTCGCGTGCAGCGCGACGCATCGCGTCGCGCCACCGATCCTTATAGACAAGATCGTTCCAATCGGGAATCAGATTATTCAGCGGGCAGCCGGAGTTGCAGAAAGGCACGCCGCAATCCATGCAGCGCGCGGCCTGCGTCTGCACTTGTTGCGCGGGGAATTCGCGATAGATTTCGAACCAGTCCTGGACGCGATCGTCGACCGGCCGGCGCGACGGTGTCTCGCGCGTGTATTCCAGAAAACCCGTTGCTTTACCCATGTTTATCAGCCATGTGCCGCGACCTTCACAACCGGCGAATGCAGCTCGATGCCGAGTACACGCTTATAGTCGCGCGGGAAAACTTTGACGAACGTCTTCAGCGCCGCGTCCCAATGTTCAAGAATTCGATTTGCGAGAGGACTGCGCGTTTCCTCCGCATGCCGCGCGATCCAGAAGCGCAACGTTTCGGCGTCGTCCGTGGTGAGTTCTTCGTCGAGATCGACGCCCGCTCGATTGCAGCGCGTATCGCGAAACTCGCGCGTCTCATCGGCAACGTACGCGATGCCGCCCGACATGCCGGCGGCGAAATTTTTCCCGGTTTCGCCGAGGACGATTACCAGACCCTTCGTCATGTACTCGCAGCCGTGGTCGCCCACGCCTTCCACCACGGCAGTCGCGCCCGAATTGCGAACCGCGAATCGCTCGCCCGCTCGCCCGCTGAAGAAAGCCTCGCCCGAAGTAGCGCCGTAGAGCGCCACGTTGCCGATCAAAATATTTTCGTCGGGCGCGAAGCTCGAAGCAAGCGGCGGATACACGATCAGGTTGCCACCGGAAAGCCCCTTGCCGGTGTAATCGTTCGAGTCGCCTTCCAGTTCGAGCGTGACGCCGTGCGCCAGGAACGCGCCGAAGCTCTGGCCCGCCGAACCCGTGAACTTGAAGTGAATCGAATCCGCCGGCAATCCCGCCGATCCATGCCGCCGCGCGATCTCGCCAGACAGCATCGCGCCCACGCTGCGATGCACGTTGCGAATCGGCATGGCGACGTCAATCGATTCGTTACCGTCGATGGCCGGGTTCGCGAGCCTTATGAGCTCGCGATCCAGAACATCGTCCAGGCCATGATCCTGTTTCGTGACGCAATGGCGATGTACGCGCGATGGCGTTTCGGGATTGTAGAAAATGTGCGAAAAATCGAGCCCCGCCGCCTTCCAGTGATGTTCAGCCTTGCGCATCTCGATCTTGTCGACGCGGCCGATCATGTCGCTCACTTTGCGGAATCCCAGCCGCGACATCCATTCGCGAACCTGCTCCGCGATGAAGAAGAAAAAATTGATGACGTTCTCCGGCGTGCCTTCGAATCGCCGCCGCAACACTGGATCCTGCGTCGCGATTCCGACCGGGCAAGTGTTGAGATGGCACTTGCGCATCATGATGCAGCCCATCGCTACCAGTGGCGCTGTCGAGAATCCGAATTCCTCAGCGCCCAGCAGCGCCGCGATCACGACATCGCGTCCCGTTTGCAATTTGCCGTCGGTTTGAACCAGAATGCGGCCGCGCAGATCGTTGCGGACCAGCACCTGCTGCGTTTCGGCGAGGCCCATTTCCCAGGGCACGCCCGCGTGCTTGATGGAAGTGAGCGGCGCCGCGCCGGTGCCGCCATCATGCCCGCTGATCAGCACGACATCAGCACGCGCTTTAGCAACACCCGCAGCAACCGTTCCGACGCCCGCTTCGGCGACCAGCTTTACGGAAATTCGCGCCCGCGGGTTGACGTTTTTCAAATCGCTGATCAACTGCGCCAGATCTTCAATCGAATAAATATCGTGATGCGGCGGCGGCGAAATCAGCGGAACGCCGGGAATCGAATGACGCACGCGCGCGATCACATCGTCGACTTTGTGGCCGGGAAGCTGCCCGCCTTCACCTGGCTTCGCACCCTGCGCGACCTTGATCTGCAATTCGTCGGCGTTCACCAGATAATGCGCGGTGACGCCGAAACGTCCCGATGCCACCTGTTTTACCGCGCTGCGGCGCCAGTCGCCATTGGGGTCGCGATCGAAACGCGCTTCGTCTTCGCCGCCCTCGCCGGTATTGGAGCGCCCGCCGATCCGGTTCATCGCGATCGCCAAAGTTTCGTGCGCCTCTTTGCTGATCGACCCGAACGACATCGCGCCAGTGGCGAAGCGTTTGACGATTTCAGACGCGGGCTCCACTTCTTCTATCGGAATCGGCTGGCTCGCGGTTCGCAATTCCATCAAGCCGCGTAAGGTACACAGCTCGCGGCTTTCCGCGTCGATGGCGTCGGCGTATTCCTGAAACGTCGCGTAGCTGCCGGATGCGGCCGCGTGGCGCAGTTTCGAAACCGTGAGCGGATTCAATAGATGATATTCGCCCGCCGCGCGATATTGATAATTGCCCCCAGGATCGAGCGCGGTCTCTGATTCGGTCACGGGACGAAACGCATACTCGTGCTTCATTTGCGCTTCGCGCGCGAGAACATCCAGGCCGACGCCTTCGATGCGCGACGCCGTTCCGGTAAAGTATTTCTCGACGAGCGCGCTGCTGAGACCGATCGCTTCAAAGGCCTGCGCGCCGCGATAGCTCTGCAGCGTCGAAATGCCCATCTTCGAAAAAACCTTGAGCAATCCCTTGTTGACCGACTTCTTGAAATTCTTGAGCGCGGCCTCGAATGTTGCTTTGCCCAAGCGGCCCTGTTGCGCGGCGTGCTCCAGCGTTTCGATGGCGAGATAGGGATTGATCGCGCTCGCGCCGTACCCGATCAGTAGTGCGAAATGCATCACCTCGCGCGGCTCGCCCGATTCGATGATCAGCGCGCATTGGGTGCGCGTCCGCTCACGTACCAGATGATTGTGAACCGCAGTCAGCGCGAGCAGGCTCGGGATGGGCGCGTATTCTTCGTCGACGCCACGATCGCTTAGGATCAGGAGCGTATAGCCGTCGCGAATCGCGAGCGATGCGCGGCGGCACAACGCATCCAGCGCTCGCTGGAGTTCCTTCTCGCCGCCTTCCACCCGGAACAACATCGAAAGCGTGCTCGCGAGAAAATCGCCCTGACTGACGCGCCGCAGCTTCTCCAGATCGCGATTCGTCAGGATAGGATGCGGAAGTTTGAGCGTGTGGCAATGCTCCGGCGTCTCGGCGAGGATGTTCCGTTCGGTGCCGATGTAGCTGGTGAGCGACATCACCAGCTCCTCGCGAATGGGATCGATAGCGGGATTCGTCACCTGCGCGAAGAGCTGCTTGAAGTAATGAAACAACGGCTGCGGGCGATCGGAAAGGCAAGCGAGCGGAGTATCGGTGCCCATGGAACCGATTGGTTCCTCGCCATTGGCAGCCATCGGTTCCAGAATCATGCGCAGGTCTTCGTCGGTATAGCCGAAGGCGCGTTGCCGCGACACGATGGTCGATGGATCGAACCTATAGACGCGCGGCGGCTCGTTCAGCGCATCCAGAGTGATCTGATTCTTCTTCAGCCACTCGCCGTAGGGCTGCCGCGAGGAAAGTGTGTGCTTGATCTCTTCGTCAGGAACGATGCAGCCGCGTTCCAGATCGACCAGCAGCATCTTGCCGGGCTGCAAGCGACCCTTGTACTTGACGTTTTCCGGTGGGACCGGCAGCACGCCGGTTTCCGACGCGAGAATCAATTGGTTATCGGTGGTGACCATGTAGCGCGCGGGGCGAAGCCCGTTGCGATCGAGCGTCGCGCCGATCCACTTTCCGTCCGTGAACGCGACCGCGGCGGGGCCATCCCACGGCTCCATCAACGACGCGTGATATTCGTAGAACGCGCGCTTCTCGGGGGACATGGTCGCGGCAGTGATCGTGTCGGTGTCCCACGCTTCCGGAATCAGCATCGCCATCACGTGCGGCAGATCGCGACCGGCGAGTGTCAGCATTTCCACCGCATTATCGAGCGAACCGGTATCGCTCGCGCCGGGGCGAATCACGGGAAAGATCTTGCGGATATCGTCGCCGAAGAGGTTCGATTCGAGTACCGATTCGCGCGCGTTCATCCAGTTCACGTTGCCGCGAACGGTGTTGATTTCGCCGTTATGGCATAGATAACGATAGGGATGCGCGAGCTGCCAGCTCGGGAAGGTGTTGGTCGAAAAACGCTGGTGGACCATGCATAGCGAACTGACCGTTTCAGGATCGGAGAGCTCGCCGTAAAAATCGGCGATCTGCGGGGCCAGCATCAAGCCTTTGTAAACAATGGTTCGCGAAGACATCGACGGCGAGTAGAAAAACTCCTTCTCGCGAATCTGGCTGGCGGCGATTTCGGATTCGGCGCGGCGGCGCACGACGTAGAGCTTGCGTTCGAGATCGTCTTGCGGAATGTCTTGCTCGCAGCCGAAAAACACTTGCTCAATGTAGGGCTGTTTCGCGCGAGCTTCGCGGCCAATCGCATCGCCATTCACCGGCGTGTCGCGCCAGCCGAGCACGGTCAAACCAGTCTCGCGAGCGATGCGTTCCACAATGCCTTCACACAACAAACGAGCTTCGCGATCGACCGGAAGGAACATCATCCCGACGCCGTAGCGGCCCGGATCAGGAAGGTCAAAGCCGCCGGATTCGAGCGCCGCACATTCGCGCTTCAGAAATTCGTGGGGAATTTGAATCAACAGCCCCGCGCCGTCGCCGGTCTCCGGATCGCAACCGCAAGCGCCGCGATGTGTAAGATTCACCAGGATTTCGATGCCCTGGAGGATGATCGCGTGGGACTTTTCGCCGCCCAAGTTTACGACGAAACCCATGCCGCAGGCGTCGTGCTCGAAACTCGGGTGATAGAGCCCCTGACCGGGGGGATCGCGATCCATGCTCTACAGTACACCATTACTACTATCAGGTCAACAGAATTTATGTTCTTGTAATATTAGATGTACTAATGATATACTTCTTTCGGTGAGTTACGAAAACCTCAGGCTTTTCAGGGACATCGCGCAAACCAGAAGCTATAGCAAGGGCGCGGCGATGAATGAACTCAGCCAGTCGGCAGCAACCCAGCACGTGCAGGAATTGGAGAAATCGATGGGCGTGACGCTACTGGACCGGTCACGGCGCCCTTTGACGATTACAGCGGCGGGGCAACTCTATCTGGAGTATTGCCGCGAAGCTCTGCGTCACAAGGAGCAGTTCGAAGGCGAACTGGAGCGGCTGAAAAACGATGTCGAGGGGACAGTGCGCGTCGCATCGATTTACTCGGTGGGGCTGAGCGAGATGGTGGAATTGGAGAAAGAATTCGGACGACGCCAGCCGAGCGCCAGCCTGGAAGTCGAATACCTGCGGCCCGAAAAGGTCTACGAAGCGGTGCTCGCCGACGAGGCCGATCTCGGCCTGGTGAGCTATCCGGAATCGAGCCGCGAGATCACGGTGATTCCGTGGCGTCAGGAGGAGATGGTACTGGCGGCGTCGCCGTTCCACGAGCTGGCTGCGCGCGCGGCGGCTTCGTCGAACGGTGGCCGCATCAAACCGGAGGAACTGGACGGCGTGGAGTTCATCGGCTTCGATGAGGAGCTGCCGATTCGGCGTGAAGTCGACCGCTTCCTGCGGTCGCATGGCGCGGAAGTGAATGAGATCCTGCATTTCGACAATCTGCAAATGATCAAGGAAGCGGTGGCGCACAAAGTGGGCGTGAGCATCATGCCGGCGCGCGTTCTGCTCGATGAGATGCAGCAGGGCCGCCTGGTTTCAATCCCGATCGAAGCGCCGGAGCTGTATCGTCCGCTGGGAATCATTCATCGCCGCCGGAAACGGTTCCAGCGCGTAGCCCAAGCGTTCCTGGATCTTCTTTGCGAGAGTCCCAGCGCGGACCTGGGACTGGTCCCTGAACACGCTTCGTAAGGAAACGCAAAGAAAGTAACCTTAGGACTCTAATGCCGGGGTATAGTTCCGACGAACGATCCGCTAAGGAGAGTTCTGGATATGCTCAACCCCCGTATGGTTACGCTGGCGTTTCTCTCTATGGCCACGCTGGCGATGGCGGAGAACCGCTTCGGACGTCCCGTGGTCAAACTGGCCTTTCCGAAGGCCTTCGATTCCATCCAACTCGAGGACAACCATTTCTCGGCGCTGCGCAAGAACGCGGTTGAGGTCGCCTGCATCGCCTATCGCGAGTCGGCACGTTACTACGTCGAAGTGGCGGTGACGAATCATTCCAAGGAAGCGATCGAGCTCGGCAAGGATTTCCTCCAATTCAAAGTGAATGGGAATATCCCTGCGCTCGATACGCTTGCGATTGCAGCCGAGGTTCAGAAATCCGTCGCAACGTCCGCTCCGGTGCCGGGACTTTCAACCTCACGCTCATCAACGATTAATCCTGGATCGTCGATCAGCCCGAACGCGGAGCGGACGGGATCGTCGCAAATGATGCTGGACGCGATGACTCAAAAATCCCAGGCAGAAGCCAATCAACTCGCTGCGCGTTTGACGGCGTACGCGCACGAAAAGCAGACTTTAACGATCGAGCCGAACGGCACGCGATTCTACGTGTTCGTGTTTGAGCAGCCTGAACACAAGAAGGCTCCGTTCGACATCTTCGTGACCGCCGGTTCCGAGAACTGGGTGTTCGCGTACAAGGACTAGAATACGGCCGCTTTTCAGAGCCGCTACCATTTGGCTCCGAATGGAGCCAACAAAGCGAAGCAGGTAAGGGAGCGAGTCTGGTGAACTCGGTTCCATGAAAATATCGCTCTAATGAACGCGGCACCGGTTCTCGTAAAGATCCCGCATCGCTCTCACTTAGACATACTCCGGAGTGACCGCGTTGCCGCAGTTTAATGCTCGCCCCTAGCGACGGTCCCCTCCGATGTTGACGTGCGCACGCTCCCAGATTCTGACTCTTGTCCGGGCTCCATCGAACAACCGTTCGTAGTTTTCCAGGCGAACCTTGCGGCTTGCTTCAGGAGTGAGTAATGCCCACAAGGGCTGATACATCTTATAGACTTTCGTGTACTTGCCTTGATCCGGTGGCGCCACCTCATCCGTGCCGAACAGGAATCGATCGGGGTAGCGATTCACGAGATCCGCCGCGATCTGAGTCGCCTCCGGACTCGACACGATGTATTTCGCCACTTCATCCCACGAAAGATCGAAATATAAGTGACTGAACTGAGGATCGCTCAACATCTCCGCGACGATGAGGGCGTGGTTCCTCACCGGCCGCACAACGCGTCCCGTTCCGGTATGAGCCCAAATGATGGTGGTTCCAGGATGCCTCTTGAAGAGTGCTTTCGCCTGATCAAGATAGGCCGGGGTGGATCCTTCCTTGGCAAATGGAACATCCATATCGGTGTGAATCAGGACCAGGAGCCCTACCTCGCCGGCGAAATCGAGAATGCGGTCAAGGGCCGGGTCCTGAAGACTCGCAACTTCACCAGCCACCTTGGATGAGACGAACTCCTTGTGAATGGAGAATTCTCCGATCCCCGAGAAAACTCCGGGAAAGGTCTCGAGTACGCGCCGGATGTGATCGGCGGCATACATATCCGTCGGATTGAACCCGACAATCATCGGATCCAGGCGAGCCTGCTGCTCCTTGGACAGAGACTTGTACGCCATGGCGATCCAGGCATCGACAAACGAGTAGTAGTACAACGGCGCATCGGAATTCAGATAGTAAGTGGGAGCATTGTCTCCGTCGACCCGTGTGGACCACTGCTGTTGCAGCGGAATTCCGAAGATCGCCACGCGCCCGGTTGTGGTTCCCATGATCTCCAGGAACTTGTGGATGTTCGTGCCTTCCTGGATGAAGTTGGTCAGGTGCAGATGCGAGTCGTTGAATTCGAACTGTTGCGCCTGGCCGTGAACCTGTTCTAACAATCCGCCCGCCGCAATCAGCCCAAAGAAGATGGATCGTTTCATAAGAATCCCCCTGGAACGCGGTTCTATCGTGCCGGCGTCACGAGACTCATTTCAGACCCACGGATGCGGGCGAAAAGAGGTTGAGATCCAGTTTGTCCGCCACGTAAGCGATCACTTTCTGGGCCTTTACGCTATTGCCGGCCTCGTCGAGGGGCGGCGCGAACACGGCGATGGCTCCCTTGCCGGGAACGATAGCCAGAATGCCGCCGCCGACCCCGCTCTTGGCGGGAAGGCCGACCAGCCATGCCCAGCCGCCCGATCCGTCATACAGGCCAGCCATGGTCATCGTCGCCAGGATGTGAGGAATGTCTTCCTCTTTCATCACGCGCTTGCCCGTGACCGGATTAACGCCCTTATTCGCAAGCGTCGCACCCATCTGGGCAAGCTGCTTCACATTCACGCCGACGGAACATTGTTTCGTGTAGATATCCACCGATTCCAGCGGGTCGCCATAAATCCTGTCGTACTTCAGCAGCAGCGCGGCCAAGGCTCGATTGCCCTGATTCGTTGCCGCTTCCGACTTGTAAACTTCCTCGATCAGCTTCAGCGGCTCGCCCGCGGCGTTGCCATAAAAGGCGAGGATCTTGTTCCATTTCGCGTCGGCGTTCGCGCCGGAAACCAAGCTGGTGGTTGCGATGGCGCCGGCATTCACGAAAGGATTCCCAGTGTGAGTCGGCATATCAACCACCGCCGAAACAGAGTTAAACGGCCGGCCGGTCGGTTCACTTCCGACCTTCGCGAACACATTGTTCGCCCCAAGTTCCTGCATGGCGAGGGCGAGAGTGAAGACCTTCGAGATGGATTGAATCGAGAACGCATAGTCGATGTCGCCGAGAGTGTACGAGCGGTTGTCCGTGGTGACCACGGCTATTCCGAACAACTTGGAATCCACGTGAGCCAGGTAGGGAATGTAGTCGGCGTTCTTCCCCGTAGTGTCGGTTTTGAACAGGTTGTAGGCTTCATTCACAGCGGCTTTGAGTTGCTCTTCGCGCGGGGCGACCGGACTCCGGTTCTGAGCCAGACCCGGTATTGCGGCGGTCGTCACGGCGAATAATGTCGCGATGGCTAAAAATGTGGCCTGCAATCGTTTCATTAGCATCGAATTCACTCCTTGGGATAAGGAGACCGATCGAGTCGTTGTTTCCAGGGGATGGCCTCTATATGTCCCATGCTTGAGAAGCGCCGCAGGTTCAAGAAATTTGCCCGCGTGCCACGAATTTCCCTAATTGACCCCTGAGGTGGCGCGTGGGCGATCGCCAACCAGCATGACGGCGCTATGGCCGCGCCGACGGGAGCTGAACAGATGGAAGAGAGATCGAATGGCCATCGCCGGAATCTCGCGTAGTCTGAAAATGATAAAACATCCCCGACAACCAGGCGAAACTCAGTACGACGGCCAACCAAAAGAACACGATCGCGACGCCCTTGGCGCCGGAGGCTACTCCCATGAACCCGGCGAGGAAGACGATCCCCGTAATTAAGGAAGAGATCGACCAGCCCGTTTGACCGAGGCTGCGGAATCGATTCGTGAAAATGAAGCAAGTCGCGATCAGGCCGGTGAACCCGATCGCCCCGGCGACGAAATGCAATTGGCCATGCCAACTCATCGGGTTGTGGTCGAGCGGCGTTCCTGGTGGAAATCCTAAAGCTGGGTCTGCCCTGAAGATTCCGGCGGCGTCAGGCCGGCACCATGCAATCCGAGCATGCGCGGCGCCAGAATCGCGGCAGACGAGGCCCGTCTTCGCTCGTATGCTATCCTCATTCGTAATCAGATGTCGAAATCGAAATCAGAGCAGGAAACGTCCGCGGCGGACCGCGATTTGTACTCGGGGCTGATCCGTCTTCACGTTCTTCATCACGCCGTGGAGGGTCCCGTGTTCGGCTTGGGCATGATCGAGGAGCTTGCCCGGCACGGCTACCGCATCAGTCCAGGAAGCCTCTATCCACTCCTCCAGGGACTTGAGAAAAAAGGATATTTGCGCTCGACGGAAAAGAGAAACGGAAAATCCTTGCGGCGGCTGTATCGAGCGACTCCGCTGGGCCGGAAGGCGCTGGCAGCCTCGAAGAGAAAGGTGCGGGAGCTTTTCTGCAAACTCTTCGAAGGTGATTAGCTACTGCCGTCGAATGAGCAACCTACTACGGATGGCCAGGCGGACGATCCGTGTGAAAGTACTTCTTGTAAGCTTCAATCCAGTTCGTCGCGATCTCGCGTTGCGCGGTGTCCAGGTCAACCTGGCCGCTGCACACCAAATCGCGCAACCGATCCTCAAGCGCGTCCTTCACTTCGGCGTTCCAGACGGTCGCGGTGTGCGAATGCGGCCATAAGTTGTGGATGTCGTCCGCGCCGCCCAGAGCCGGCGTCACCAGATAGTCCACCTCATAAGCTCGCGGATCGGCGCCAGCAATTCCGTACTCCTCAAATACTCTTCGCTGCAGCGCAACTGGAACAACCTTATTCTTCGTATTCGATCCCCCACAAACTTGGAGCCGGTTTTCCAGCACCGTCGCCCCGGGAGTGAGGCTCGGATCCGGTGTCACCACAGTCGCCGCATAAACCGTTCGCGTCCTGGTTCCAAAATGCGAAAGCATCCACGAGACCGTCCCGATGCCGAGCACAATGGCAGCGGCCGTCGCGAATCTTAGTTCGTTTACGCGGAACCACGACCGTGAGGACGACGACTGCGTTTCCGCCAGTTGAGCCAGTTGCGCCTTGAGCAAAGCTCGCGGGCCATCGGCAGGCGGGATTTGCGCGTCCAAATCGCGCTGGTGCTCTCGCACAAATCCACCGATCGCAGACTCAAGATCCTGTTTGCGAGCCCGGCAAGACCAGCAAGCCCCCAGGTGCAGTTCTACCCGGGCTGCCGCGCGCGCCGGCAATTCGCCGTCGACCGCTTGAAGCAATTCCTGATCGGAAGGATGAATGTCTTTGTCTTGCATACTGTTCACCGTTCGGCCGCACGCGCGATACGTCCCAGGGATCGGGCGAGAGAAAGTGACACCGCGCCCAGCGACATGTCGAGAACCTCCGCGATTTCGCGATACCGCAGACCTTCCGCCCTCAGGAAAAGACATCGCCGATCGGGTACCGGCAGCGCCCCAACCACTGCCAACAGACGTTGCCGTGTCTGCGACGTTACCAGCCGGTCTTCAGGATTAGGTGCCGGATCGATCGCCCAATCTTCGCGACCGGCCTCGGCGCTCGAGTCCAGTTCCCGCCGCGTCTTGTAGCGGCGCTTCAAGGCAAGGTTGTGGGCCACCCGGAATAACCACCCGCGAAGATTGTTGCGCGGTTTTCCGGACGAAAGGTGCTGGAAAAGCGAAAGAAAGACCTCCTGCAGGACTTCCTCTCCATCGGGAATAGGAAGCCCAAAGCCGGATAGATACCGCATCATCGGCTCTCGAAACCGGTCGAACAGATGGACAACCTCCTGCTGCAAGGGATCCGCTCTGTCGCCGGATTCGGTCGTCGACGAAGATCGGGGTACCGTCAGGACGGTTGAGGCCAGAAAGCGGGCTGCCATGGGAACAGTCTCTATCCAGGATATTCCGAACCACGCGATCCTGTTCAGTGTTTTGTATGAATTTGTGCGGCGCTGGAATCGCCGACAAAAACCGTGAACAAACGGCCCGCCGCGGGAATTTCCTATTATGGCCCCCCTCTCGACCCGTCTCGCGCGCCGCGTATGTTGTTTCGTACTGGCGATCGCCGGAATCGCCTACGTCCAAGCCCAGCCGCCCGCGGGCGAGATCCGCGTTGAAGTCAAAGATCCATCCGGCGCGCCGGTCGAGGCATCCGGTCAGTTAGAAAACCTCGCATCAGGATCCACCGTTAGCTTTCAAACAAATGCGCAGGGACAGTACACTCTGACCCGGCTTGCTTACGGACGATATCGATTGGGGATTTCCAAAGCCGGATTCGCCAATCAGTCGATGACCATCGACGTCCAGTCGGCGACACCGATTTCGCGCAGCGTGACCCTGTCGTTAGCCACGCAGACTTCCAAAATCGACGTCGTCTCTGCGACGCCGCTGCCCGGCACCGATCTCCCGCTCGATCAAATCCCCGCGCCGGTTCAAACCGCATCGGCACGCGATCTGGAACAAAGCGGGTCGCTCGATCTGGCAGATCTTTTCAATCGCAAATTCAACGGTGTACATGTGAACGAGAACCAGGAGAACCCGTTTCAGCCGGATATTAACTATCGAGGCTATACGGCGTCGCCGCTGCTGGGCACGCCCGAAGGGATCTCGGTTTATATGGATGGCGTCCGGCAAAACCAACCGTTCGGCGACATCGTCGCATGGGATTTGATTCCCAAAATCGCGATTTCAGAGGTCGCTCTGATGCCGGGTTCGAATCCGCTGTTTGGATTGAATACTCTCGGCGGCGCGGTTTCAGTGACCACCAAAGACGGACGGAGCGCGCCCGGGACCACGCTCTCCATCAACGGAGGCAGCTTCGGACGGCGAGCCGGTGAATTCGAACATGGCGGATCGTCGATCGCAAAAGGATTGGATTGGTACATAGCGGGCAACCTGTTTCGGGAAGACGGATGGCGGCAGTTTTCGCCGTCCGAAGTGCGGCAGGTCTTCGCGAAGCTCGGCTATACGCGCGGCAAAACGTCCGCGGCGCTGAGTTTCGGATATGCCGACAATTGGCTGACCGGCAATGGAACTCAGGACACGCGCTTTCTGGCGCAGCACTATTCCAGCGTCAACAGCATTCCCGACATCACCTGGAATCGCTCGCCCTCGTTCAATCTGAGCCTTCGGCATAACGCGACCAGCAATCTCACGTTAACCGGCAACGGTTATTTCCGCTACATCCGCGCGGATACCACCAACGGCGACATCAACGAAGAATCCTTTGACGAATCGATTTACAACCTGAGCGCAGCCGACATTGCAGCCTTGACCGCCGCGGGCTACAAAGGATTCCCCACCACGGGCAATGCCACCACCCAGCCTTTTCCGTTCTGGCGCTGCATCGCGCAGGGATTGGAGCATGCCGAAACCATCGAAAAGTGTACAGGCCTGATCACCAATACCTTCAACAAACAATACAACTACGGCATTTCCGGGCAAGCGTCGTGGTTGGTCAAACACAACCATGTCACGATGGGTGCGGGCTGGGATCGCAGCAGCCTGACGTTCCAGCAGGCCTCGCAATTCGGCTATCTCAATCCCGACCGGCTCACCGTCACGCCGATCAGCGCTTTCGCGGATGGAACCACCAACCAGGATGGAGTGCCCGTCGATACACGCGTGGACCTTCACGGCGGGATTAACACGTTCAGTCTCTATGCATCCGACACAATCAACGCCGGTCCCTGGGCGTTCACGTTTTCGGGCCGCTACAACCACACATCGATCGATAACACCGACCAGTTGCCGGTCGATACCACCGGCGCCCGAGGCTCCTTGAACGGCCAGTACGTGTTCCAGCGGTTCAATCCCGCCGTCGGTCTGACCTACAACCCTTCGCATTATGCGAGCCTCTATTTCAGCTACAGCGAGGCCAGCCGGGCTCCCACGGCCATCGAACTCGGTTGCGCCGATCCCAATGAGCCGTGTAATTTGCCGAACGCGCTGGTCAGCGATCCTCCATTGAAGCAGGTGGTCACGCGGACGTTCGAAGCTGGCGTTCGGAATGTGCCCGAAAGCAAGCTGCGCTGGAGCGCCGGATGGTTTCGAGCCGAAAACCACGACGACTTGCTGTTCGTCGCATCCCAACAAACCGGATTCGGCTATTTCACGAACTTCGGCGAAACGCGCCGGCAAGGCGCGGAAGTGAGCATCGGCGGCCAGTTCAAAAGCTTGACGATCGGCGGCAACTACACGTTCCTCGATGCCACCTATCAGAGCCCCCAGACCGTCGATGGCGGCAGCAACAGCGCGAATGACGGCGGCAAGGGCTTGGACGGAAACATTACGGTGCAGCCCGGCGATCATATTCCGCAAATCCCGCGAAACATTCTAAAAACCTACGTCGACTGGAAAGCCACGTCGAAACTTCTTGTCGATCTGGATTTCATTGCGGTCGGGCGCTCCTTTGCGCGCGGCAATGAAAATAATCTCGACCAACCCGACGGCGTGAATTATCTGGGACCTGGATTCTCGCCCGGCTACGGCGTGCTCAATCTGGGAGCGCACTATCAGGTGACCAAGCGGCTGCAGGCGTTCGTCCAAGTCGATAATGTGCTCAACCACCGCTATTACACCGCCGCGCAACTCGGCCCCACGCCTTACGACAACGCGCACAACTTCATCGCGCGGCCATTCCCCGCAGTGGACGGCGACTTCCCGATTCGCACGACTACGTTCTTCGCTCCCGGCGCACCCATCGGAGCCTTCGGCGGAATCCGCTTCCGGTTCTAGTAAAGTGTCCCAGCGATTTTGTTAGTGATGCGCGTCAAGCACCACCCGTAAGGGTGGGGGCATTAGCGCGCACCATCCTGTCGCGCCTCTTGGACTGTCTTGTATACTGGACTCAGTCTCGAACACATGTCTTCAAGACTACTGATTTCGTTCACGGTCATTCAAGGAACGCCACGCAAAAAACCACTGGCGGAACCCAATGGTAATGTACGATTAACGACGGAGGCCCCGATCGCGTAAGCTTGGGCGCCGAGAAACAGAGGAGAGAGATGACGATGAAATTGGCGAAAACGGCGGTGCTTTTCACGTTGGCCTCGGCGGCCTGGGCCCAGGTCAATATAGGCCAACAGAAGCCCGAAGCCACCCTGCCCTTCACGATGACCACGGTGAGCACCTTTGAACTGCCCTGGCGGATCGCGTTCCTGCCCGATGGCCGCATGTTGGTCACGGAAAAGGTCGGACCCATCTGGCTGGTCTCGCAGAAGGGAGAGAAATTCCCGGTAAGCGGTACGCCCCCAGTCTATTGGCAGGGCCAGAATGGCATGCATGGCGTTTTCCTCTCGCCCCACTACGCTGAAGATCAGAGTGTCTATATCACCTATGTTGAGCCGGGTGATTATGGTGGAGGCCTCGCGCTGGCCCGCGCCAAGTTGAGCGTCAGCCCTACCACTGCCAGACTCAGCAACTTCCAGGTGATATGGCGCCAGATGCCCAGGGGCAAGGGCGGGCAGCCGGGCGCGCAGGTCGCCTTCTCGCCTGACGGCCAATTTCTGTTCCTCTCCGTTGGCGACCGCCAGCGCATGACTCCCGCACAGGATCCGGATCAGCCGGTCGGCAAGATCCTGCGCCTGACACTGGACGGAAAGCCCGCGCCCGGCAACCCCAACTTCGGCAAAACCGGCGCCGCGACCATTCCCCTGATCGATCCTCCCATCGACACCGAAGTCGCGAAGACCGCCAAGGTGGTCACCACCTATACCTTTCCCGGTCCCAATCTGACACCGGCGGAAATATGGGCCAGCGGGGTCCGCACGCCCTTCGGCATGGCCTTTGCGCCCAACGGCGAATTGTGGGAAGTGGAGCACGGCCCGCGCGGCGGCGACGAACTGAACCTGATCGAGAAGGGCAAGAATTATGGCTGGCCGCTGGTCTCCTATGGGCCCAACTATAACGGTGTGCCGATTCCCAATCCCGACACGCGGCCTGACTTGGCAATGCCGGTGCTGTATTGGCTACCGGTCATCGCACCGGGCAATCTGATGTTCTACCACGGTAAGGAAACCTTCCCGCAGTGGGACGGCAACGGCTTCGTCAGCGGCCTGGCGACCAAGTCGCTCAACCGCATCATTTTCGACGGCCACGGCGGCGCGAAATCCGCCGAGCGCTGGGATGTCGGCAAGCGCATCCGCGACGTGGAGCAAGGCCCCGATGGCTCGCTCTGGATGCTGGAAGATGCCAATCCCGGCGCGCTGATTCATGTGACACCCAAGTGACCGCTACGTACTAGGCGAATATAGAAGGGCCGGAGCGATCCGGCCCTTTTATTTTGCCGAAACATGCTTGACTGGACCGCCCTCCACATCATCCTTGTCCTGTTCATCGCGACGCTGATTCGTTCGGTCTTCGGCTTTGGTGAAGCCCTGCTCGCTGTGCCTTTGCTCGCGCTCGTCATGCCCGTCCAGGTCGCTGCGCCCTTGGCCGTGCTCGTTTCCATCACCATTGCATTCCTCATTCTTCTTCAAGACTGGCGGCTGGTGCACGTGCGCGATGCAGGATGGCTGGTAGTATCGACGCTGTTCGGCATCCCGCTCGGCTTGCTGTTGCTGAGATCAACACCGGAATCCGTCGTCAAGGCGCTCCTCGGGGTGATCATTATCGCTTTCTCGGCTTACTCTCTGGCCGGTCGGCACACGCGTGAATTAACCGACGATCGCTTCGCCTGGTTCTTCGGATTTCACGCGGGAGTTCTCGGCGGCGCTTACGGCATGAACGGCCCACCCCTGGCGATCTATGGCACTCTGCGCCGTTGGCCGCCCGCGCGCTTCCGAGCCACGCTGCAAGGCTACTTTCTTCCGGCAAGCGTAGCTGGCATGGCCGGATACTTCTTCACCGGATTGTGGACGCCGGCAGTCAATCGCTTCTACTTGATCTCCTTGCCAGGTGTCGTGATCGCGACCTTGCTGGGAGGGATGCTGAACAGACGCATCCATGCTCCACGATTCGCTTCCTACGTTTATTTCGGCCTGGCCGCGATTGGTACGGTGTTGTTGTTGCAAGCGATTGTCGGGTGGTCGAAGGTGCTTCGCTGAGTTCTTTCCCGGAACAGCTTTACTATGGCTGCGTCGTTGAAAGTTTCAGGATATTGGGCAAATCCCGGTTGCCCTCATGGCAGGCGTACTCGAAGGGCGGGTTGGATACCCGGTTCATGGTGAGTTCGCCCTTCCAGGGCTTCGTGTATGCAGTAGGATCCTCCACTTCAAAGCGATAAAGAATGGTGTTCGCGTCGAGCAAGCTGAAGCGTTCCACGACGTGCATGTTGCGATCCCAGCCATACATTCCACCGGCATCTCCGTAGAAGCCGCCGGCATCGTTGAAATTGGTGGTCTCAACCACCAGCGTAGTGTCTTCCCAGTGCGCCACCGAATCGCCCAGCCAGTGCCTGACATTCGATGGCAGGTGCGAGTTGCGATCCAGCCGGATGATTCTCGCCTCGTGGATCATTTCCGATTGCACCATCACCGCATCCTCTGTCTGGAGGATTTGATAATTGCTGTTGTAGCGGTAGGGAATCATGGGCGGCACGGAGGTCGGGAAGACCAGGCATCGATCCTGGAGTCCCATATCTTGCGCCGCGGCCGGATTGCCAGGCGTTTCAAGCGATCCCGCTTGGCGGCGGCCGCCGACGGAGTGAGGCTGGGGAGCAAGCCATTGGGAGGGTCGGTGATGATGGAGGTCCGAAGACTGGGCAGCATCAGCGAACCGATCTCCAATCGGCTCACCGGATCGTCATCCGCGCCGCGCGACTTCTTTAGCAATTCGGCGGCTTGTTCCTTGGAGTAAAACGGTTGGTTCTTCAGCCGCGCCGGGCGTTCGAGGGGAATTGCGGTAGCCGAACTCCAGGAGCCGCTGAAGTCAGGACGTACGCCGGCAGATGGCGACGGCGTTTGTGCGACAACGCCCAAGGCTGTCGAAAAAAACAGGACCAGGACGAAACTAAGCGCGTTGCGGCGGCGGTTTGAGTGTGAGCTATCCACATCTCATTATCCCGTGCCTGTGGGGCCGGCACTTCTGCCGGCAGCCGGACTTTAGGCCGGCTTTTCCGCCTTTAACTTATGCCTCATCCCATTGAAAGGTGTAGATCTCGTCGATTTTAGAGCCAGGCGGCATCGTGGCGAGCTCCTTCAGCAGACCGGTACGCAGATCGTAGACCCAGCCGTGCAGCACCGGACGCTGTTCGCGGTGCCAGGCGCGCTGCACGATCGAAGTCTTTGCGAGGTTCTGCACCTGCTCCATGACGTTGAGCTCCACCAGGCGGTCCCAGCGAGTTTGTTTGTCCGCGATGGACTCGATGAGGTCTCTATGGAGGCGATAGACGTCCTTGATGTGGCGCAGCCACTTGTTGATCAGGCCGAGATCGGAATGCGTCATGGCAGTCTTGATACCGCCGCAGTTGTAGTGACCGCACACGATCACGTGCTCCACTTTGAGGACCTCGACTGCGTACTGGAGGACGCTGAGCATGTTGAAATCGGTGTGCACCACCAGGTTGGCGATGTTACGGTGCACGAATAACTCGCCGGGCTCGGTGCCGGTGATCTCTTCGGCGGGGACACGGGAATCGGCACAGCCCAGCCAGAGGAACGAGGGGGTCTGCGTCTCCACCTGCTTGGCGAAGAAATCGGGACGGATCTTCAGCTTCTCCTGTGCCCAGGCTTTGTTGGCTAGCAACAGTCGTTCGTAAGATTTCATGGCGCGCCTACCGCGATGGCTGGTAGCTCTCCCAATGCTTGACGTCTATCTGAATGTTCTTGTGTTGCGCCATATGGCGGAAGTCGTCGAGGATCTCCAGGATGTCGTGGTCGATGAAGAGCGCGCGGGTTCCATCGACCAGGAGTGTGGAGCCTTCGGGTAATTGGCGCAGCTTGCTGCGGAACTCGTTCTTGTTTACGAAACTCGCGTCCTTGGTGAAGCGGAACAGGTAATTGGAGTCGAGGTTGACTACGGTAATCGCGTCGTGGTGATTGGTGCGGATGACGAAGAATACGCCACAAGCCAAGCCCACCAACACTCCGGTCAGCAGGTCCAGAAATACCACCGCGACGGCAGCGACGATAAACGGGACGAACTGGTCCCAGCCCTGGCGGAAGGTTGCGCGGTAAAGGGCGGGCTTGGTCAGCTTGAATCCCACCACGATAAGAATGGTGGCGAGACTGGCCAGCGGCGTCAGGCGGAGCACGCCGGGGAGCACGATGACCGTGCCCAACAGCAGGAAGCCATGGATTACGGCGCTGAGACGTGTGCGGCCTCCGGCCTCGACATTGGCGGCGGTGCGTACGACGACGGATGTGACGGGGATTCCTCCGATCAAGCCCGACAAGATATTGCCGATGCCCTGGGCGCGCAGTTCGCGGTCAGAGGACGAGATCCGCTTGTAGGGATCGAGCCGGTCGGCGGCCTCGAGCGAAAGCAGGGTTTCCAGACTGCCGACGACGGCGATCGTGAGTGCCGTGGTCCAGACGACTTTGTTGGAGATAGCCGTGAAATCGGGAAGCGTGAATTGATGGAAGAAGGCGGCTAGACTCTCCGGAACGGGCAGGTTGACCAGATGCGTTCACATCGGTCACGTGGAGGGAGGGCGCGAGACGGGCGAACAACTGGTTGAGCGCGATGCCCATCGCCACTACGACCAGCGGCCCGGGCACGAGTTGAAAGACACGGAAGCGCTTGCCCGCCTTGTCCCATATAAGCAGGAGGACGAGGCTCAACAAGAAGATGATGCTGGGGCCCGCGGTGGCGCCGGCGACGGCGGAGGCGACGTCGCTGAGCATGGTATTCCCGCCGGCTTCGAGGAACTTGAAATCGCCCATGAAATCGGTGTCGCGGCCGAGGGCGTGCGGTATTTGCTTGAGGATGATGAGAAGGCCGATTCCCGCGAGCATGCCCTTGATCACGGAGTGCGGCACGTAGTCCACGATCTTCCCCAGGCGCATGACGCTGAACGCCAGTTGGAAGACGCCGGACAATACGACGACGACCAGGAAGGCTTCGTAGGTTCCGATCTTCTGAATCGCCGTGAGGACGATGACGGCGAGGCCGGCCGCCGGTCCGCTAACGCTCACCTGGGACCCGGAGAGGAGGCCGACGACGATGCCGCCCACGACGCCGGAGATGATGCCGCCGAATAGCGGTGCTCCCGAACCGAGGGCGATCCCCAGGCAGAGGGGCAGGGCGACCAGAAAGACCACGACGCCCGCGGAACCCTCCTTCGTGAGGCGATTTAAGGATGTTGGACTCCCCATCTGCAATAGGACGATGCGCCGTCGCGGGTCGGAGTCGTAAAAAAAGCGCGCGGCGCCAGCAAATCATTCGGTCGCGACACTAGAGTGCGCAGTCCAGATTCATTTCGCTTGCGAACCGCTTGCAAAAATCACTGCTAAATGGTTGCAAGAATCACTGCATGCTAAAATCGGCGATTCCGACGCGAATAATGGTCCCTACGCGGCGCTGCCCGTTCACTTCAGAAGCGGGTGTTCCTTCGGGCGCGGCCTCGGTCCAGACTCCGTACACGTGGTTATCGTAGGCGGTGAGCCAGGTGTAGTCGCCGAGGAATAACTGCTGTCCCTCGAATGGTTTACCGGACCAATCGTAGTTCACGAACGTGCGCCCGCCATCAGTCGAGCGCGCCAGCGTCACCCAGGTTTTTCGATTCGCCGGATCGGCGCGGCGATCGTAAAACTGCACATAGATCGCGCCCGAAATCGGATCGACTGCCATCCATTGAAAGAACTGATCCTTGCCATCGTGAATCGGATCGTCATTCACGCGTTGCGGCTTCGACCAGGTGCGGCCACGATCCGTTGACGATGACAGAAATACGTCGACGTCGCCATTCCGGAAATCGCTCCACGCGATATACAGCGCGCCGCGAGGCCCGGCTCCGATTTGCGGAAATCCCATGACGCGTGAAACTCCAGGCACTCCGCCCGCGCCTCCGAAATAAGGCGGTGCGACATCGACCACGGATCGCGACTGCGCAAACGTCTTGCCGCCATCGTGCGATTGCGCGAAAGCGATGGCGAGTCCATCGTTCCAAATCGCGGAAATGGTTCCATCCTCGCCGACCACGCCGACGAATCCGACCAGGCCGCCATTATCGTCGCGCGGCAGCCCGGCATGCGTGCTGATTCTGATGGGCGTCGAGAAGCTCTTACCTTCATCCACGGATCGCGCAAATAGAATGACGGATTGGTCGAGCTGCCATTCGATCCAACCCACATATATGTTGCCGGCGAAGGGACTCTTCGGCCGATTGTCGGCGAAGACCCGCGGCATATCTTCCCATTTGATGTCGGGCTCG
Organism: Terriglobia bacterium; assembly: GCA_963732025.1. Lineage (GTDB taxonomy): Bacteria > Acidobacteriota > Terriglobia > Bryobacterales > Bryobacteraceae > Palsa-187. Next base: position 582,919 of record CAVSXU010000008.1, on the reverse strand, counting down.
GTACCCTGATACGCCTTGACGGTGGCGGCTTCGTGTTCCCAGGTTTTCCCGCCGTCGAGCGATCGCCGCACGAAAATTCCATTGCGTCCCGCGCCATGTGCCCAATACGAGGCTGTACCCAATCGATCGAAATGCAGCGAACCGAGAAACGCGTGGCCTTTGTTATCGAACGCGACGCTGACATCGCCACCGCCTCGCCAGCCTGGAACTTGCGGCAGGTCGGCCAGCGCGAAGCTGCGGGCGCCGTCGGTTGAATAGGCGACTCCGGCGGGTTGAAACACCGCGACCACTTGCTGCGGATTGTTCGGATTCACAGCGATGGACGGTTCGTTGGCGCGAACGTTTAGCGGCGACGCGGTCACGATATGCGCGCCGGGCGCGGGCGAAAGGCTTTGCGCCGACAACAGCAGCGGTATCGCGAAGAACAAAATGCGTGTCATCGTTTTAGCTTGACCTGCGCGTCGCTCAGGCCGCGGCGTGTCATCATTTTCTGTATGTCGGCGATTTCGACCGGCACGAATTCGGAAAGATTTTCGTAACCCACCGGAGTCATCAGGATCATGTCTTCGAGCCGAATGCCGAAGTGCTCATCTTGAATCTGCATCGCCGGCTCGATCGTGAACACTTCGCCCGGCTCGAGCGTCGCTCCGGGATTACGCACGTCGTGCACCTCCATGCCGACGGAGTGCCCCAGGCTGTTCGCGCGATTGTTTTTTAGCTGCGTGCGATAGTTCTCGATGAATTTCATGGCTGCGTCGTGGATTTTCGGATCGGAGAACTTGAACGACGTCATGATGCCGTCCATCTTCGCCACGGCATCCTTGATGATTTCGGCAGGCGTCACGTGGACTTTGATGGATGTCATCAGTGCTCGATAGAGTTGCAAATAGATCGAGTAGAATTCGCGCTGGCGGGGCGTGAACTTCCCGTTCGCCGGGAACACACGGGTCACATCGGACGCGTAGTTCTTGTAGTCCGGCGCGTAATCGAATTGAACCAGATCGCCGTCGTCCAGTTTTCGCGTGCCTTTGTGATAGTGCGAGTAGTACGTGTTGGGGCCGGTCGCGACTAACGCGAAATACGCCGCGCCGTACGCGCCATTCTTCTTGAAGACGTACTCGGCGTCTGCTTGCAACTCGTATTCCGACATGCCGGGACGGGCATCCCGCATGGCCTCGATAATTCCCAGCCCGGCAATGCGGGTTGCCTCACGTAGAATCGCGATCTCGCGGGGGCTTTTGATCGCGCGCAGCTCATCGAGGATCGGATCGAGATTGCGGATTTCGGAAGCAGGCGATTCCGCCTTGAGTTTTTCGCGAAAGGCTTCTTCACGCGAGGAGCGCCCATCCCAGGGGTCTTCTTTAGTGGCTTTGGCGAGCGCCGCGGGATCGGTGGAAGACGCCGATCCCAGCACCTCCGGACGAAATGGCGTGTAGATCGCCCGGCCCGCCACGCTTTGGAGAGCAGCTTTGAAATCCGCCCGAGCCGCAACCGACTCGATTCCTGTCGCGCGCGCCGCGTCCTCGCCCGGATACAATCCCGGACCGAACATGCTGGTCTCGCGACGCTCATTACGCGGATTCAGGAACAGCGTGGAGCGCCTGGTCTTGCCATCAATGATCAGTAATGCGCGCGGCTCGACGACTCCGGTGAGATAAAAGAATTGGTTGCTCTGGCGCAGCGGCTGCTCGCCGGGACGTTCGGTGGTTCCCTGCAGAATGGCAACGCCGTCGCCGATCGTTTGCAACACGCGTGCTCGCCTCGCCGCGTATTCGTCGGCAGGGAAGACATCGGTGAATACTGGTTGGGCGAGACAGGGAATCAGCAGCAGAAGGGAGGTGAGCAGTGGTTTTATTGTTTTCCGCGGTCCGCCGGCCGGGTGACACGTGGGGCGTTGCGTCATCAAATTAGTTTCCATCTTCGGGACCACCAGCCACGATATCAGGCCTAGTGGTGAGGGTGTTTGAGCGGTCTAAAGACCGCTCGCCGCCACGAGTGGCGGCCCCACAAAGCCCCCACAAAATATGCCAGATTATTTCGCGTGCCAGGGCTCGTGGATGAGAAGATTTGGGTCGGCATCCGGCTTTGGCACGAATTTCTGCGTGCGGCCGTACTGATTGTCGCCGCCGTACAGGTTGCCCTTGGAATCGACCGAGAATGTGTGGACTTCGATATAGCCGTCGGGCAATTCTCTCGGCACCATCCACGTATACAGGTGGTTGCCCTTGAAATCGAGCTTATTGAAACGCAGCGGGGTCAGGTCAGTAACCCAGATGCAGTCATCATTCACGATGATGTCAAGCGGCAGCGAGAAGCCGGTGAATGCCTCGACGAAGTCGAACTTCGCGGGGTCGGCAGTGGTGCGGAATACGTTGATGCGTCCGCCGGAACGGTCGAGCACGAAGACGCGTCCTTCAGGGCCGATGCCGATTGCGTGCACGCCGTTGAATTGACCGGGGCCTTTGCCGTGGCCGCCGAACTCGCCGATGAACTTCAGTTCACGATCCAGGATCATGACGCGATGGTTATCCAGACCGTCGGCGATCAGGATCCGGCCGTCGGGGAGAAACGCGACGTCCTGGGGTTTGGCGAAATGGGTGCCGTCCGCGCCTGCGACGCCCTTTTCGCCGAGAGTCCTCAGCAGCTTCTTGCCATCGTTCGAAAAGATGTGGATGACGTTATAGCTCTCGTCGACAACCCACACGCGATGCTGCGGATCGTAGGGGCTGATGCGAATGCGGTGCGGTCCCGGGCCGGGCGCATCGGCGAAGAGGGAGTCCCATTGCGACCAGCGTTCGCGCACTTTGCCGTCGGCGTCGAGCGTGTAGAGAAAGTTCTTCTTCATAACGCGGCGATCGGTGGCGCTGAGCACGTTGATCCCGATGGATCCGGCAAACCCGGCGTAGGCGGCGGGGAGCGGATCGGGAAGGCGAGCTTCGCCGCGCTGCGCAATGAGAATGCGGTCCGGCGATTCGGCGAAGACACCGGAGTTGCCGCCAAACGCGAAACCTGGTTCGGAGAAGGGCTTGTGCCAGTAGCGGATCACGTTGTAGGGGCTGGGGCCGACCGGGCCCGAAACTACGGCGGGAGTCGACTGCGCGAACAAGGCGGCCGTTCCGGCAGCGAGGATCGATACGGCGGCCAACGTTGCCGCTGTTCTCTTCAGGGATCGGAACGCATCGGGTTGGACGATTTGTTCAATTGCCATGTAGGGTCATATTACTACCGCCGTTGATTCTAGAGCGGGACGGTCTTTGGCAAGGGCCCGGGCGATAATAATGTTGTTGCGCGCTCTCTGATGGTCGCGCCTCAACTAGCGAGACGTTCGCTGGTTATCTATCGTCTAATAGAAGCATGACAAGGGCTCTCGCAACTATCTTCTCGATCTCGATCGCTTTCGCCGCCGAACCCGAGTGGCCCTCGTTTCGCGGACCCTCCTCCAACCCCACTGTCGCTAACTCGAATCTTCCTGGAAAGTGGTCGAAGTCGGAAAATATCGAATGGACGGCGGACATCCCCGGCCTCGGTTGGTCTTCGCCGATCGCCAGCGGCAAGAGCGTCTTCCTCACCACCGTCACCACCGATGGCAAGGCCAAGCAGCCGCAAACGGGCGTCGATTATTCGAACGACTACGTTGCCGAACTCCAGAAACAGGGCCTAAAAGGCAAGGAATTGATGGATCGCCTGCAAGCTCGCGACAGCGAGCTTCCCAACGAAGTATCCGTGCATTATTGGCTCTATTCACTCGATCTGGATTCCGGCAAAGTCAATTGGAAGCGCGAGTTCTATGCCGGACACCCGCCCGGAGGCCGTCATCGCAAGAACAGTTTCTGTTCAGAAACTCCCATCACCGACGGTAAGCGCGTGTATGTCTACATCACCGGTCTGGGCCTCTTCGCCTACGATTTCGACGGAAAGAAACTCTGGAACACGCCGCTCGAAAGCTCTCCGACCATTCTCGATTTTGGCACCGCGTCTTCACCGACGCAGTTAGGCGATCTGGTGATCATCGTCAATGACAACGAGAAGCAGCAATTCATCGCCGCTTTCGATAAGAACACCGGCAAGCAGGTGTGGCGCACGAATCGCAACATCCATGTGGCCGGGTCCGATCGGCAGACGGGCTGGTCGACGCCTTACATCTGGAAAAACGAGAAGCGCACGGAGATCGTCACCATTGGCCCGGGGCTTGCCATCAGTTATGACGGCGATGGCAAAGAGCTTTGGCGCATCGGCGGCATGTCCGCGATGACGATCCCGAGCCCCTTCGCTTACGATGGGCTGCTTTACCTGAACGGCGGCACCAGCAAGATCATCGCCGCGATCAAGCCGGGCGCATCCGGCGATCTCACCACTCCGGAGGGGGCGAAGCTGAACGATTTCGTGGCCTGGGTGCAGCCGAAAGCCGGAACCTATTTACCGACGGAACTGGCGTATGAGGGCGGCATCTACGTGCTGACTCACACTGGAATCCTCACGCGCCTGGACGCCAAGGACGGCACGCAGACGTACAAGGCTCGGATCGGCACCGGCGGCGATTTCACTGCCTCGCCGTGGGGCTACGACGGTAAGATTTTCTGTTTGAGCGAAGAAGGCAAGACGTACGTGATCGCGGCCGGCGACAAATTCGAGCTGCTCCATTCCAACGATCTCGACGAAATGGCGCTGGCGACTCCTGCGCTGGTGGGCGACCGCTTGCTCTTGCGCACAGAGAATCGCCTTTATTCTATTCGCAAAAAAAGCTGAGCACCCCCGAGCCTTCGCGAGCAATGATTTCAACGGAGTAAGATGACCGCCTGCTGACGCGCGCGGCTCGGAAGAACTTCAGAGCCGCGACTGTTAAGGAGTGGTCCTCTATCGAAAGTTCCGGGACAGTCCTTTAGAGTTTGCCAGCCAACATCGGTCCAGCTATTCTTGTGAAACCGATGCTGTTCGAGGTCAAGGGGCTTTCCAAACGATTCGGACCGATCGCCGCGCTTCATGACGTCGCGTTTCACGTCCAGGCAAATGAGATCCTGGGGCTCATCGGTCCGAATGGCGCTGGTAAGTCCACGTTGTTCGAGTGCCTGGCTGGAGTGCTGCCTTCCGACAGTGGCATAGTGCGGGCAGGCGGGGCGGCGGTCGGGGTGGGCGAACGTTCCTCGATCCTGTATTACGTGCCGGATGGCATCGCGCCGTGGCCGGAGCAGTCCGTGCGTTGGGCGCTCGATTTCACGATTGGATTCCTGGGAGGCCGCGCCTCTATTCGCGGCGAAGTGGTCGATCAACTCGACTTGGGCCCACTGCTGCGCCAACGGATCGGCGCGCTCTCGAAAGGCCAGAGGAAGCGCGTACTGCTTGGGATCGGCCTGCTGACGCGGCAGCCGGTATTGCTGATCGACGAACCTTTCGAGGGTCTCGATTTGCGCCAGGCGCGCGACGTTGCGTCAGCGCTACGCGCTCATGTGTCGCGAGGACGTACGCTGTTCCTCTCGATTCACCAAATCCGCGACGCGGAGCGCTTGTGCGACCGGTTCGTGCTGCTCAGTGGCGGGAAGGTGTGCGGCGAAGGGACGGTTCCCGAACTTGCGGCGCTGGCGGCGTCACGAAATGCGTTAACGCAAGACTGGAACCTTGAAGAGGTGTTTCTTGCGCTCACCTAGGCCCGCATTCCTGTGGTTAGCGGCAAAGGAATGCCGCGAACTGCTTGCTTCCCGGGCATGGTGGGTTTTGCTGTTGTGCATGGGACCGCTGGTAGGGGTGTCCTTCATCAGTTCCGTCCATTCCTATGCCGAAGTGAGCGGCCTGAACGGAACCGCGGCCGGCGTCGGCGAGGCTTTATCGCCACTGATCGGCGTGTGGGCACCGACATTCAGCGCCTGTGAACTGGCGGCCGTCTTTCTGTTGCCTTTCGTTGCGATTCGCCTGGTGGCGGGCGATCGGCAAAGCGGCGCATTGAAGCTGGAGCTTCAACAGACGATGTCGCCGTTGTTTCGAATCGGCGTGAAGGCGCTGGTTCTGCTGGCGGGCTGGATGGTGGCGATGCTGCCTCCGCTGAGCGCCATCGCACTTTGGAAAAGCTACGGCGGTAGCGTTTACGCGCCTGAACTGTTCACGCTGACACTGGGACACGTGCTGAACGCGGGGCTGACGATCGCGCTCGCCGCCGCGTTGGCCTCCGTCGCCGAACATCCCTCGACCGCGGCGATCCTGACGCTGGGCGTCACCATCGGCACCTGGATCATGAGTTTTATCGCCGCGGTGCAGGGTGGCTGGTGGGAGCGCGCGGCCGGGTACACGCCAGCCGCAATGGTGGTGGAATTCCAGCATGGTCTGGTGAAATTGGATACCCTGCTGATCGCGGTTGCGCTGATATTCGCCGGGCTCGGCTTCGCGGCAATCTGGATGCGGCTCGGCATGGGTGTAGGGCGGAGGGTGTACGAATCGATCGGCATCGGCGTGCTGGCCGCAGGCAGTATCTTCGCGTCTGCATTCGCCTTTCCGAGTTGGGATACATCGGAAGGGAGAATCAATTCCTTTTCCGAAGCGGACGAGCGGGTGTTGCGGCAGATCCACACGCCGCTGCGGATCGAAGTGCATCTCGCGCCGGAGGATCCACGGCGACTCGATCTGGAGCGGCGCGCGCTTTCGAAATTGCGCCGCATCCTGCCAACGCTCGACGTTCGGTATATATCCGCCACGTCGATCGGTCTTTTTGAACAGACGAACGCCGGTTACGGCGAAATCCGGTATGAGTTGGCCGGACACAGAACCATGAGCCGGGTGACGACCGAGGAAGGTGTTCTGGAGGCGATTTACTCTCTTACGGGCGTCGCTGCGCCAAAGGAAAGTTCCGGTTCATCTACGGAATCGGCGGAGTCTGTCTTTCGGGGACATCCGCTCGCCGCTCCGGCCAGGGGCGCAGGAATTATTTTTTATCTTCTATGGCCGGTAGTAGTTATTTTCAGTGGCATACTGGCTCGGAGGAGTTTGAAATGAAGCTATTCGGGCGATGTGGATGGGCTCTCCTGGGCGCTTTTGTTCTGGCGGCGACGGCCAGCGCGGCGGATATCAAGGTGAGTCTTGCGGGAGAACAAGTCGGCAAGCCGCCGGTGGTGTTCGAGCCGATGGTGGGCACCTGGCTGGTGGCGCAGGATGGCGGCGACAAGGTGATCATGCTCGACGGACGGCCGTGGGTGGCGAGCAAGGATAATCCCACCAAACTGCTGCTCCAGACGGCGCGCAAGCTATACGGCACTTCCAACGAAGAGCTGATGGACAATGCGAAGCAGTTCGCCTACTATCCGGTTGCCGTGCTCAAGAGCGTCGACAATTTTTCGAACGGCACCATCAGTATGAAGTTCAAGACGATGGGCGGCGAAGCGGACCGCTGCTCCGGAATTCTTTTCAACGTAAAGCCGAATGGCGATTGGCTGGCGGTCCGCTACAACGATACGGAAAACAACGTCGCGCTCTGGGAATTTCATAATGGCATACGGCGGAACATCCGATTCAGCGATCGCACCAAGCCGTTCATGCTGGACCGAAGCGCGTGGCATGAATTGAAAATGACGGTCGAGGGGACCAACTTCAAGGCCTGGCTGGACGGCGCCGTCGCGATCGAGTACACGTTCGGCAGCGAACCGGCCGCTGGCCGCAAGGGCCCGCCCGATCCCGACTTGTTTCCGGCAAACAATCCGGTGCTGCGTCCGCCGGTCGCTGGGAAGGTCGGGCTATGGTCGAAGACAGATAGCTCGAGCTATTTCAAGGATTACGTCGTAAGCCCACAACCTTAGGCGTGGGGCCGCCAGTCGTGGCGGCGAGTCGCCTTCAGGCGACTCTGTTGAACATGAAGAAACCGGCCTAAAGTCGGGTTGCCGGCAGAAGTGCCAGCCCCACGTTTGCAACTGAAGCTCCTTAAAAGAGAACCTTCAGTGCGAACTGAATCTGGCGAGGCGCGTAGGTGGAGCGAATCGTACCGAACGCCGCGTCGGTGATCTTCGAATCGGGGATTCCGAAGTTGGTGTGATTCAGAACGTTGAAGAACTCCGAACGGAACTGGACCTTCACCTTCTCACCGATGCGGAAGTTCTTGTTCGTGCCCAGGTCCCACTGTTCGAAGCCCGGCGCGCGGAACGAATTGCGGCCAAGATTCCCGAACGGCGCGCTTGCCGGAGGCACCGTGAACGTGTAGCCGGCGTAATACGTGTTCAGGCTCTGCGCCGTGCTTTGGCTGACCGCTGCGCCCGACACGTTGGGACGTTGAAAGGCCTGGCCGCGATAATCGTTCGAGAGTCCGGTCACGTCGTTGGCAGTGGATGGCGCGTATGCAATATCGAGCGGAGTGCCGGTATGAGCGGTATTAATTCCGTTCAGTTCCCATCCTCCGATGACAGCGTCCAGCACGGGATTCGCGCCCGACGCGAACTTTTTGCCTTTGCCGAAAGGCAACAGGTAGACGACGCTGGTCACGTTGTTCAGCTTCACATCGAAACTTGACGGACCTTTCTCGGCGGCCAGATTGTGGATGTTCTGCGGATTCGCTTCGTAGTATCCGGCGTAATATTCCAGCGCTTGTTCCGAATTGCCCATCGCGTTGCCCCACGTGAACGAATTCAGGAAATAGAGGCCGCCGCTGAAGCGGTGCTCCACGCGAGCCGACAGACCGTTGTAGTGATTGTCGCCCGCGGGATCCACCCAGGTGATGGGGCCGAAGCTCGGGATGGGGCGGCGAGCCTGCACGCCGAGGGTCCCGCCGGGCAGGTTGGGGACAGCCTGGTTGTAGTCGGCCAGAATCGGCAGGCGAAGACTGTGATTGCCGTTGTAGGCAAGTTCAATCACCGTGCTCTTGGTGAGCTCGCGCTGCACCGACAGGAACCAGTTCTGGATGTAAGGCCACTTCGTATCTGGCGGAATGTAGACGACGTTCGAATTGACCGGGTTGAAGGCCGCCGGGTTGGCGATGCCGGTGGAGAAACTGTTCTGCGTCGTCAGGAAGGTCGCAGGCACCGGGCCGCCCGCGGGGATCGACTGGTTGATCACGCCGAACAGCGCTTGCGGAGCGTTGATGCCTTCGAGCGCGCTGCCGGGGCGATTGAAGAACGTGTAGCTGATGCCGTAGCCGGCGCGCACCACCGTCTTCGAGTCGAAGCTGTAGGCCAAGCCGAGACGCGGCCCGTAGTCGCTGTAATCGGGCTTCACCAGGCTGCGATTCTGCAAGCTGCCGCTGGTGGCCTTCACCATCGTATTGGTGTTGGGATCGAAATTCGTGTAGTTGTTGTCGCGCCTCGAACAACGGCGAGGCAAATTCCCAGCGGAGTCCCGCGTTAATGGTGAGTTTCGGCGTCACGCGGAAATCGTCCTGGAAGTAAAGCGAGTGAACGAACTGGCGCAGATTGACGACGGTATAGCTGCCCTGATTGATCTGGCTAGGCAGACCGAAGATCAAGTCCGCGAGATTGTAGCTGGTGGCGTCGGCGGGAATCGGTGCAGCCGCGCGGCCTGCCCGAGTTGCGCGCAGGTCGGCTTGCTGAACTGGCCGGCGTAGACGTCCTGTCCGTAGAGCGGATTGACGTCGAGAATTTCGGTGTGGATGGTCGAGAACTCGTAGCCGGCCTTGAGCGAATGGCGGCCCATGATTTTCGAATAGTTAAGTTTCGGATCCCACGAAGTCGGATTCTGGAATTGCGGATTGCTGGTCTGGCGGCCGAGCGCAGTGAATCCGCTGGGGCTCTGCGTGTTGAATCCGCCGGTGAGATCCGGAGTGGTCGGCAGGCCTTTGATTCCGAAGAGCGATTCGCAGGCTGGGCCCGCCCAACAATGCCGGCTGTTTCCCTCCCAGGATGCGCGAGAAACCGAAGCGCGCTTCAAACAAGCGATGTCGGAGTGATGGTCCAGGTGTAGCCCACCGAAAAATTTTGATCGATCGCGTGAATGAATCCGTTGCCGTCGCCGCCGGAGGGCCCGGGGAAGGACGGCTGGAAGAACTGGATGTCTTTGCGCTGGCTGAAGCGAGCGAAAGCCGTCATGCGATCGCTGATCTGATAGTCGATTTTCGAATCGTACTTGTCGCCGTAATCGCGAATCAGCAGCAGCGCCTGATAGTTGTTGGAACGGCCGGGGCCGTTCAGCGTCGGGAGGCCGTTGAGCAGCGCGGCGGCGAACGGATTCAGGCTGGCGATCGGGATCTGCTGGCCGGCGGGATAGACGATGCCGGTCAATGGATTCGCCACGGTCACGGGAAGAATTCCCACGCGGTCGGTTGCGGTTGGGAGCGAGTCGAAATTGTTGTAGCGCTGCAGTTGGCGGAAGCCTTCATAGTCGGCAAAAAAGAAGAACTTGTTCTTGATGAATGGCCCGCCGATGCTGGCGCCGAACTGGTTGCGCTGCAGGGTGGGCTTGAAAAATGGCTGGCTGAATTCGTAGCCGCCCGCGTTCAACGCGGTGTTCCGCAGGAATTCGAAGGCGGTACCGTGAAACTGATTCGTTCCGGATTTCAGGACCGCGTTCACCACCGCCCCGCCTACGCGCCCGTATTCCGCGCTGTAGTTGCTGGTGATCACCTTGAACTCGGCGATGGCGTCGGGAGACGGCTGCACTACTTGCGCGGAGTAACCCTGGTTGCTGGTTCCGTAAGCGTTGTTGTCCAGGCCGTCGAGCAGAAAATTGTTATACGTGCTGCGCATTCCGTTGACGTTGAAGGCGCCTTCGCGCGGCGTGCCGCTGGGCGAAAACGAAGCAGCGATCGGCGACTTGATCGTGTTGGTGGAGAGCAGCGCCAGATCGGCATAGTTGCGGCCGTTGAGCGGAAGACTCGCGACGGCGGCGGAACTGATCACCTGGCCGTGTTCGCTGGAATCGGTTTCCAGAGCCGAGGCCGCGCCGGTGACTTCGACGGTATCGGTGACGACACCGACCTTCAGCGCGAGGTCCACGCGCTGGCGGGCGCCGACGTCGACCGTGATATCGGAAGCCGATGCCTTGGCAAATCCCGGTCATCTCGGCGATCACGGTGTAGCGGCCGATCTTTGACGTTGGGGAACAGGTAATTCCCGCTTTCGTCGGTAACGGTTTTCGCCGAGATATTCGTGTCCTGATTGGTGAGCGTAATGGCCGCGCGGGCCACCACCGAACCGGTCGCGTCACGAACGGTGCCGAGAACTTCGCCATTCTCAAATTGCGCCATAGCGGGAACGGCGAGCAACGCGCACAGCGCTCCACTTACAAAAAAATGTCGCATGAAAACCCCCTATTCTGTGAGAGTACCATTCGCCGGATGCCTATTCGATTTCGAAAGAATCAAAAACAGATGAATCGCCCGCTCGAGTCTAGACGTGGCTCCGCATCAGCCGATTCGGGTGCGCCCGCTCATGCATCGAGCATGACTGTCCACGCCACCGACAGTCTCGCCGCGTGGCGACCGTTCATACCGCCCGTCGGCATGCATTCGAAATGAGTTCACGGTATCGGCCAGATACACTTCCAAGATCTCGTCCTTGATCCGCCGCACCAGCTTGGCGTCTCGCACCGGAAACACGATCTCCACTCGCCGATTCAGATTGCGCGGCATCAAATCCGCGCTGCCCATGATAGATCTCCTCGTCGCCCGCCATTGCGGAAATAGTAGATTCGGGCATGCTCCAGAAACCGGCCGATCACGCTCGATACGCGAATGTTCTCGCTGACCCCAGGAACGCCGGGCCGCAGGCAGCACAACCCGCGCACCAGCAGATCCACGCGGATTCCCGCTTGCGAGGCCCGATAGAGCAGCTTGATCATCTCCGGATCCTCCAGCGCGTTCATCTTGAAAATGAGATGCCCCGGCTGACCGCCTTGCGTCTGCGCGATCTCGATTTCTCGGCGAATCAGACCCTCCAGCCGCGTGCCGCAAACTGACCGGCGCCACCAACAGCTTTCGAAACTCGGTCTTGGCGGAATAGCCCGGTAAGATAATTGAACAGATCTGTGGCGTCCGCGCCGATCTGCTCGTCGCAAGTGAACAGGCTCAGGTCGGTGTAAACGCGCGCGGTGAGCGGATTGTAGTTGCCGGTGCCCAGGTGAACGTAGCGGCGCATGACATCGCCTTCGCGCCGCACCACCAGCGCGATCTTGGAATGGACCTTCAGCCCGACCAATCCATAAATCACGTGCACGCCCTCGCGTTCCAGCGCCTTCGCCCACTCGATATTGCTCTCTTCGTCGAAACGCGCCTTCAGCTCCAGCAACACCGAAACCTGCTTGCCCTCTTCGATGGCTTCGAGCAGCGCTTGCACGATCGGCGAGTTGCGACCCACTCGATACAGCGTCATCTTGATCGCCAGCACATCCGGATCGCGCGCCGCGCGTGCGGATGAACTCCACCACCGGCTGGAAGGATTCGAAGGGATGGTGCAGCAGAACATCGCCGCGCCGGATCAGCGTGAAGATATCCTCCTTGGCTTTGGGCAGCAGATCGGGCGGAGTGTAGGGAGAGAACGGCTTGTATTTAAGATCCGGCCGGTCGAGCGCAGCTGAGCTGCCGCAGGCGGCCCAAATCCAGCGGACCCTCCACCAGGTAGACGTCGCCTCGGCTCGACTTCGCAGCTGCTCCGTCAGGATCTGGAGGATAGCGGGCGGGATCCGGGTGTCCACCTGCAAGCGAACCACGGCGCGGAATCTCCGCCGCCACACGGCTTCCTCGATGGTTTCCAAGCAGATCGTCGCTCTCGAGTTCTTGGATCGCCACTTCGGCGTCGCGCGTGACGTGGAACGGATGGGCCTCCATGATTTCGAGGCCCGGGAACAAGGCCGACAGTTGGCGACGATCAACTGTTCCAGCCAGACGAAGCGCATCGGGCGTCGCCTCGCCGCCGGAGCTGGAACGGAGACCAACTGCGGAAGAGTATCGGGAATCTTCACCCGGGCGAAGCACTCCTGCCGTGCGCGTCCTTCACCACCACCGCCAGATTCAAGCTGAGGTTGGAGATGTGCGGAAAGGGCCGGCCCGGGTCGAAAGCCAAGCGGCGTCAGCACCGGGAAAACCGTGCGATGGAAATACTCGTTCACGGCGGCCCGAGCTTCGTCGTCCGAGCTCCGCGTAGTCGAGCAGCCGGATCCCAGCCTCGGTCAGCGCCGGGCGGATACTCTTCGCTGCAGGCAGCGTACGCCTCTCGAACAGTTGAACTGACTTCCGACCGGATGGCCTCCAGCAGCTCCGTTCCGGACAGGCCGTCGATTCCCGCGTCGTGCACGCCCGAGGCGATCTTCTGCTTGAGCACGGCCACGCGCACCATGAACATTTCGTCGATGTTGGAGCCGAAGATGGAAAGAAAGTTGATCCGCTCCAGCAGCGGATTCGCGGGGTCCCGCGCCTCCTCCAGCACGCGCTTTTGAAAAGCCAGCAAGCTGAGCTCGCGGTTGCAATACAAAGCGGCGTCGTCGAGAGGGGGTACAGTGTCGCGGGCAATGGCCGTGGCAGCGTCGCTATCTGAATGCATGGTTTCTTTTTCCCCAGACATTCTTACCAGATCAGGATTACGGCAGTGTTACGATGCGCCGTCAAACACCACCCGTTAGGGTGGGGCCCATGGAGATTTTGTCGTCATCTCCACTTGTCAGCGAGCGGGACGGTGACCGCGATGCCCCCACCCTTACGGGAGGCGTTTGACGCACATTGCTGACGAAATCGGTAAGACATCTTGCTAATGCGCCGTACTTCACCGACTTTTGTTGCGGGATTCATCCAACCTCAACTCTGATCCGTTATGTTGCCTATTGCTTCACGCGTTCGATCGGTGAAGTGACTCTCGGCTGACATATTCAAGGAGATCCATGCGTCCATTCGTAGCGATTCTGACTACACAATTGCTGGCATTCGGCTTGCTCAACCCGGTTCCTGCGCGCGCTCAGAGCCAGGTTCTCGGCCCCGTGACTCCCATCAAACATCTGGTGGTTATTTTTCAGGAAAACGTCTCGTTTGACCACTATTTCGGTACCTATCCCAACGCCGCGAACCTTCCTGGCGAACCGGTGTTTCACGCGCTGGCGAACACTCCGGCCGTCAACGGCTTGACAGCGTCGCTGATGACCCGCAACGCCAATTCCCTGAATACGACCAACAAACTCGGCATGACGAATCCTTTCCGTCTTTCGCGCGCGCAAGCCGCCACCGCAGATCAGAATCACAACTACGGACCCGAGCAGGCAGCGATTCACGGCGGCCTGATGGATCTGTTTCCCGCCAAAGTCGGCGTCGCCGGCCCGCCGCCCACGGCCGGTCCGCTCGGGTAGCCCCTTTACAACCATCGGATTGACGATGGGCTACTACGACGGCAACACCGTGACCGCGCTCTGGAATTACGCGCAGCATTTCGCGATGAACGACAATTCGTACGACACGACGTTCGGCCCGTCGACGCCCGGCGCGCATCAACCTCATTTCCGGGCCAGACCGGCGGCGTGATCGGAAATATCAACGGCACCGGCGCCGTGGTCGACGGCGGCAGCGGCACCACTACCGACATCGGCGACGCGGATCCCATCGGCGACGTCTGCTCCACCACCACCGGCGAGCTGTTCAGCATGACCGGCACCAACATCGGCGACATGCTCAATGCGGCGAGTGTTAGCTGGGGCTTTTTCACCGGCGGTTTCGACTTGACGATGACGAATGCCAACGGAACCACCGGCTGCGCGCGCAGCACGACTTCGGCGATCACCACCACCAAGAAGGCCGACTACATCCCGCACCATGAGCCGTTCCAATACTACAAATCGACCGCGAATCCGACGCACGCGCGGCCCACTTCGGTCAGCAGCGTCGGCTTTCACGCGACGCGGCCAATCACCAGTACGACATGCACGATTTCTACGACGCGATCCTGGCCGGCAACTATCCGGCCGTCAGCTATCTCAAGGCGCCCGGCTATCAGGACGGTCACGCTGGCTACTCCGATCCTCTCGATGAACAGCAGTTCGTTGTGCACGTGATCAACTTCCTGCAGCAGAACGCCGATTGGGCGCATACCGCGGTGGTGATCGCCTATGACGATTCCGATGGCTGGTACGACCACCAGATGGGTCCGATCGTGAATCAATCCACCAGCTCCGCCGATCTGCTCACCGGACCGGGCGCTTGCGGCGACGGCACCACCGCGCTCCCGGGTCCTGGAACCGGCGGCAATCCGGCGCAGGGCCGCTGCGGCTACGGTCCGCGTCTCCCCTTCCTGGTGATCTCTCCGTGGTCGAAACCGAACTTCGTCGATCACACGTTGACGGATCAAACCTCGGTGATGCGTTTCATCGAAGACAATTGGCTGAACGGACAACGCATCGGCAACGGTTCCTTCGATGCGATCGCCAACTCGATCACGGGCATGTTCGATTTCACCAAGTCCGGCGCAAAGAAGTTGATCCTGAACGAAGTCACCGGTGAAGTGGCCGGCGGCAAGGGGAACTGAGCTTCGGTTGCCCATTAATCGGCGAACGTTCTTGAAATCGGGTGTTCTCCCGGTCGCGAGCGCGTTCGGACTCCAAGCTGCGACGCCGCAGCTTGATCCGAACACGCTCGCGAAATATGTAGACCCGCTCCCTATTCTTCCCGTCGCAAAGACATCGTTGACGAAAGCGGCCGCCAACGGAATCCGCGTGCCGCAATATCGCCTCGATATGCGCCAGGCCGCGGTCAAACTTCATCGCGATCTCCCGGCGACGCCGATGTGGACTTTCAACGGCAGTTTTCCCGGCCCTACCATCGAAGCCCGCCACGGGAGTCCGATCTTCATCGAGTGGGCGAACCGGCTTCCGGCGAACCACTTCCTGCCCATCGATCACCGGCTGCATGGCGCGGAGGCCGACAAGCCCGAAGTCCGCACGGTGGTGCATGTGCACGGCGCGAAAGTGTCGCCCGAAAATGACGGCTGGCCCGAGGACTGGTACACTCCGGGGAAATCGCGCACCTATTTCTATCCCAACAATCAGGACCCGGCGACGCTCTGGTATCACGACCACGCGATGGGTATCAATCGCCTGAACATTTACGCGGGGCTCGCCGGACTTTACGTGGTTCGCGACGAAGCGGAAGACCGGCTGAAGCTGCCGGGCGGCGCGTTTGAAATTCCGCTGGTGATTTGCGATCGTTTTCTGCTGCGCGACGGTTCGCTGGATTATCCGGTTTCAGGTCACGCAGACGCGCCTTGGGTCCCGGAAGTTTTCGGCAACGCGATGTTGGTGAACGGCAAGCTGTTTCCGTATCTCGATGTCGAAGCCCGCCTGTATCGCTTCCGGATTCTGAACGCCGCCAATGGACGTTTTTTTCATTTGTCGCTGTCCAACGATCTCGATCTGCATTTCATCGGCAATGACCAGGGATTGCTGCCATCGCCGATCGCGGCCAAGGCTTTCGTGATCGCGCCGGGCGAACGCGTTGATGTCGTGGTCGATTTCGCGGGACTCGCCGGTGAGAAGATCATCCTGCGCAGCGATTCATTTGAGTTGATGCAATTCCGCGTGGGCCGCGCACCCGCCAGCGGGAAGAGCTCGCTACCGCAATCGCTGCGGCCGGTGCCGAAGCTGGCCGAATCCTCCGCCGTGCGAACCCGCGTCATGACCATCGACGAATTCATGGGGCCGACCGGCGAATCCATGCAGATGCTCTTGAACAACGCGCACTGGATGATGCCGATCACCGAGAAGCCCGTCATCGACACCGTCGAAATCTGGTCGATCGTGAATCCGACCGACGATTCGCATCCGATTCATCTGCATCTGGTGCGATTCCAGATTCTGGACCGGCGCCGTTTCAACGGCGAGTACTACAAAGCCACGGGCGAAATCCGCTTCGGAGGAGCGGCCGAGCCGCCCGAGCCAAGCGAATCCGGCTGGAAAGACACCGTCCGCGCGCACGCCAACATGGTGACGCGCTTCATTGTTCGATTCGAAGGCTATACCGGAAAGTACGTATGGCATTGCCACGTCCTCGAACACGAAGACAACGAAATGATGCGGCCCTTCGAGGTCGTCGCTCGATAATCGATGTGGGGCCGCCACTCGTGGCGGCGAGTCGCCTTCAGGCGGCTCTGTGGACCGGTTGGAAAACGCGGCCTAAAATTCTGTCGATTTCGCGCGCGGTTTACGCGACAATGAATCGCTAACGAAAGGGCGCAACCAACGCAACTAGAGAAAATCAAATCGCTGCTACGCCTGGCGTTTGACACCTCCGTGGACGCCGACCACGTTCCCGGCATCGAGCGGCTTCCAGTGCCCCACACATTCAACAAAGGTCTGGGACTTCGCCACGCCCTGCTCGCCGTCGCCCAGGCATTCCTCCGAATTCTCCTGAGTTGCTTCCTGTTCGCGGCCTGCGGCGTGTTCGCCATGTGGTCGTGGGACACTCTGGATAGCGATTTCTGGCGGTGGGCTGTGCTAATTTCAGTGTTTGCTCTCTTCGTGTTGTCGTTCCTGGCGCTTATGATCGGCATCTCGGTACTCACCAAGCACTTCATGCCAAAGAAGTTGTGAATTGTCATCATCTCGTAACGTTTGTTTCGTAGCCTACTGGTTCGCTTTCATCACGAAGGCTACGGATCAGGGGGACCAGTGCAACTATTCGGCGAGACGCTCTCACTCGGTAGCGGTATATTTCTTCTGCTCGCGCTCGCTTTGGCGCTGAGCTTCGAGTTCGTCAACGGATTTCACGACACTGCCAACGCCGTTGCCACTGTAATCTACACCCACACCCTCAAACCGGCCTATGCCGTCGTGTGGTCCGGCTGTTGGAACCTGATCGGCGTGCTGCTCTCCGGCGGAGGCGTTGCTTTTGGAGTGCTCGCCCTGCTGCCTGTGGAACTGGTGCTGAACGTGGGATCGGGCGCGGGCTTTGCGATGGTGTTCGCGCTGCTGATTTCGGCCATTATCTGGAATCTCGGGACGTGGTATCTCGGCTTGCCGGCTTCGAGCTCGCATTCGCTTGATCGGCTCCATCATGGGCGTCGGGCTTGCGAACTCCTTGCTGGTCGGCGGCCATGAATTCGGCGAAGGTGTCAACTGGGCGAAGGCGTCCGAAGTCGGACTGTCTTTGCTGATTTCGCCGTTGGTCGGATTCGTTCTGGCGGCGGCTGCTGTTGCTGTTGAGCAAGGCGCTGATCAAGCGCCCCGATCTCTACGCCGCCCCCGAAAAAGGCAAGGCGCCGCCGACCGTGGATTCGTATCCTGCTCATGCTGACTTGCACCGGCGTCAGCTACGGCCACGGCTCGAACGACGGCCAGAAGGGCATGGGCCTGATCATGCTGATCCTGATCGGCATTCTTCCCACGACCTACGCAGTGGACACCAGCACCAGCCAGGCCTCGATCGAAGAACTGGCGCGCACCACGCAGGACGATTTCGAGCCACATGGACCGTCATGCTCCTGGCGTCGCGATGGCGGGATATCAGGTCGCCGCCGACGAACTTTCGGCCTACCTGAAGACCACCGGCAAATCGACCGAGCGGACCTTCGCGGCCATCGGCACCAAGTGCCGCGAGATCAATGACATTCTGTCCAAGGCAAAAAGAGCTTGTCGGAGCTGACGCCGGAGCAGCGCAAGATTCTGCGCGGCGACCTCTACCTGACGTCGGAATCGCTCGGGAAGTTGGTGAAACAGAAGAAGCTCACCGATCCGGCGGAGCAGAAGGCAGCCTCGACGCTTCACACGAAAATGGACAAGGTGACGAAGTTCATCCCCGTATGGGTGAAGGTTGCGGTCGCGCTTGCGCTGGGCTTGGGCACGATGATCGGCTGGAAACGCATCGTGGTCACGGTGGGAGAGAAGATCGGCAAGACGCATCTCACGTATGCGCAAGGCGCGTCGGCGGAGTTGGTGGCTGCGGCGACGGTGATCGCGGCCTCGCAATACAGCCTTCCCGTGAGCACGACTCACGTGCTCTCGTCCGGCGTGGCGGGAGCAATGGCGGCCAATCATTCGGGCTTGCAGATGCAAACGCTGCGAAACCTGTTGCTCGCGTGGGTGCTCACTCTGCCGGTCACCGTGCTGCTGGGCGCGGGGATCTTCGCGTTCGTTCTGAACATGCTGATCCGCTTCGGAGTCAACTAAATTCGTCGCGCAAGTCTCCCGCGGACAGCGAGTTAGGCTTTCGGTCGACCGTAGATTTGGGTTCGTTTGGTAATCTGTGGGCACCGGAAGAGTCTGTGTGAAAACAAAAACAGGGAGCGTGAAAACAAAAACAGGGACAGGCTACCCTGTCCCCTAGTCGCTGGAGATCACTAATGAACAAGATATCGGCGTGGACAGGGCGGCCTGTCCCTGTTTTTGTTTTCACGCTCCCTGTTTTTGTTCTCACACGGTCTCTCAAGGAGTTATGTAATGCGTTGGCTCGTTAAACCTGTTTGCGTGATGCTCGCGGTAGTGGTGACCGGCGCGTGGGGTCCGCGCGGCCATCAAACCTCAAATCGCGCGGCGGTCAAATCGATTCCGGCGGACGGCCCGGTATTCCTGAAAGATTTCGAAGACTATATCGCGAAGACGGGACCCGTCCCCGATTCCTGGCGCGGCGCAACCGAGCCGTATTCGAAGATTTTCGAAGATCCCAATCACGGATGGTTCAAAGAGCAGTTCGCGTTCATGACGATCATTCCGAGATCGCGCTACGAATTCGTCCTCCGGCTTTACGACGAGTATCTTCGCATCAAGGACAAGGATCCGGAGCGAGCCGCGCTGACGAACGTACGCTGGACCGGCACGATGCCGTATGCCGCAATGGAGAATTACGACCGCATGAAATCGGCGATGCGCCAGTATCGGCGCGCGGTTGCCGATAAGTCCGCGGAATCGCAAACCGAAGCCCGGTATCTGGCGCAGGACATCGCTTTCTATCTGGGATGGCTCGGCCACTACACTGCCGATGGCGCGCAGCCGTTGCATGACACAATTCATCACGACGGCTGGCAGGGCGCGAACCCGAAGCAATTTACGACGGATCCTCGCATTCACACGCGATTCGAGTCGGCGTTCGTCGAGCTAATCCAACTCACCGACAGCGATCTGATTCCGCTGGTGGACAAGCCGAAGGTCCTCGACGATCCGTTCGCGGCGTTCGTCGCGCATCTCGACAAGGCAGCGACGCATGTCGAGGAAGTTTACTCGATGGACAAAGCCGGCGCGTTCGCGGATAAATCGAACGAACCCGCTGCAAAACTGGTCAAGAGGCAACTCGCCGAAGCCGCGACGCTGCTGCGCGATCTCGCTTATACGGCTTGGATCGAAAGTGGACGCCCGCCTGCAGCCGGAGGCGGAAATCCGATCAGCCGCACGAATCCGAACTACAATCCCGAGACCGGAACCGCACCGCCAGGTCCTGGCGTGAAGCGGACACCCTAATCCAGAAGGCGCGCACGTCCTTACTGGATTGTGATCTGCACCGGGTTAGCCGACACTCCCCCGGCTGTAAGCTGCACGTTCACGTTGCCCTTTCCCTTGAGCGAAGCGGGGATCTGGACGTTTACCTGGTCCAAACCAGGCGAGACGCCCTGGGCGCCGGCGAACGCAACCGTCGCCGCGACGCCGTTGATGGTGACGGTCACGCCGGTGGTTCCAGCGGCTTGAATTCCCGTCCCGTAAAGAATCAGGAAGGTCTGGTCCGTTCCCGATCCCAGGTTGATGGGATTCGCGGCATATGCCCCAGCACTGGTTACCGTATAAACCGGCTCGACGATCTGCGAGGTTCCGGAAGCGCGAACCGCGTACGCGCTCGCCAGGCCGGATCCGTTCAATGTGAAAAGTCCCGGCGCCACTGCTGCGATCTGGATGGACGTTGTTTGCGTGACTCCGTTATTGGAGATCGTGACCTTCGCGGTTCCGTTGGCGAGTCCGGCCGGCACCTGGAACCCGATTTCGTTAGGCGAAACGTAGTACAGCGGCGCGAAGGCAGAGTTCCCGCCTGCATCCACGATGGTCACCGAAGCGCCGCCAAAGATCGACGGCAGGAGTCCGAAGATCGGACCCGGAAAACCGGTGGCGAGATTCAATCCATTGGCGGCAACCAAGGAGCCGGGCGCGAATGCGGTTGCTCCCGGATTCGCTACAGACGTGATTTCAGGGACGTTCACGGTAGTGCTGGTCAACGCCGACGGCGTCAGCGACACACCGCGCAGCACTTCGCCAAACCCGGCGGTTCGGATGGTCGCGAATTGCTGAGCGGTTCCCACCGAGGGATCCGTGTTGGCCAGAACGTCGACGATCGCCACCAGCTTATTGGGATCGACTCCCGCGTCGACGCTCGCGCTGACCGTGGACGTGATCGCAAAGATGGTTACCGTGCCGTCCGCGTTGAAGCGTCCGGCGATGTTGCGCAGCCCGGCAGTCGCCGGATTCAGAGCCGCGGGATAGTTGGGGATGCTGTATTGCACGCCCAGGCTCAATCCCTTCTGCATCACATAGGCCAGCTTCCAGGTGTTGCCAACCAGAGTCCACTTTTGCAGCCCGGAGGTAGTGCTGGTGGCCGCGTTCGCAGTGGTGCCGTCGCCTTCATCCGCTACATACAACGTGGTCGAATTCGCGAACCAGATTCCGAAGGGATAGGTCGCAGTCGTCGTATCTCTGGCGAGCGTCGTCGGGAATCCGGGCAGGACGGTCATCGGCACGGTCGCGGCATTCGCCAGCGTCGGTAGAGTTCCGGCGGCGCCCACTTGATACACCGTGTTGATCCCGTTGCTGCCGCTTCCCTTGGTGCTGTACAACGTGTTGTTGAAGATGGTCAAGCCGCGGAAATTATTATCCTTGCCGAGTTTATCCGCCGCGTATGCGGTGCCCGTCGCGGGGTTTGTCACCTGCGCAATCGAAAAGTTGCCGACCGCCTGCGGCAGCGTATTCAGCGGCTGGCCGGGCTTCGCGATCTGGATGCCGGCCGACGCCACGACGTTCGCCGGTGTTCCGCCGCCGTTATTGGCGTTCCCGGCCATGTAATACAGGCCGTTCGCCAGAACCGCCGCGCGTCCGTTGTTGCCGTTATACGCGCTGGTGGGCGTCACTTGAATCGCACCGTTCGCCCCCACCTGCGCCACGCCGCGCGCGTAGGTGCCACCGGCTGGATTGGTCGCATCGTACACGGTCGGCGTATTGCCATTGGAAACATCCAGAGTGTTGAGCGGCGCGACGTAACCCATAAACGTAATCGCGGTTCCATCCGAGGACACATTCAACGCAAGCTCCGATTTCGAGCTGAAACTGGTCACGATCATATTGGGAGGCACCGCGAACGTACTGACGAGAGTCCCGGCTGGTGTAATTTGATCCAGGAAAATCGGCGATGTGATCCCGAAGTTTCCGTCAGGCCCGTCGTTGGCGAAGACCGTGGGGTAAGTTCCATCCGCGACCGCTTTCCCCGTACCGCAGGCGGCGGTCGACGGACATACGGGCGGCAGCGGCTGCCCCACCACGATGCTCGAAGGACTTCCCGTGTACACGCTGCGGGAAACGACGAGATTGCCGGCCGTGAAGCCGGAAAATTGTGGAGGTTGCGCGAGAGCAGAGAAACTGCTGATGGTCGCGATCAGGGCGAGTGCGCGGAAGACGCTAGTCATATCCAAAAGACGATAGCAACCGCACGTTACAACTTCATTACCAGACGCCCGCTTACCAAGCGTTAGAATCCAAATCGCAACATGAACTGGATCTGGCGAGGTGTGCCTGTGCCGATCGGCGTAGTATTGATGGTCGATTGAATCACGCCAAATTGCGAGAGCACGGTGAAATCGCCGTTGGGATCGCCAAGCTGTGCGCGATTGAAAACGTTGAACGCCTCGGCGCGAAATTCGAGGGCGGCCCGCTCGCGAATCGGCACTCGCTTGGAAAGTCCGAGATCGAGCTGATAGAGCGATGGTCCGCGCACCAGGTTCCGCCCCGCGTTGCCCCACGTGCCTGGCGCCGGAACGCTGAATGCCGCGGGGTTGATCCATTGCGCGATCGTCGATCCGCCCGGCGGAGTCAGCGAGACGCCTGCAACCAGGTTCGGGCGCTGCGTCAGATTGTATCCGCCGGGAACAACCGATGCCGCGCGACTGATGGTGACATTCACCGGCCGGCCGCTGCGGGCCGTGCCGATTCCGCTGAACGCCCAGCCGCCGACTACGGATCGCAACGCTCCCGGGCTCGACAGAAAAGGTTTGCCGGCTCCGAACGGGAGTTCATAGACGGAGTTCACGGTGAAAAAATTGCGGATGTCGAAGGAACTCGATGCGCGCTCGCACGCCCGGCAGAAGACGTTTTCCGGCGTGGTGGCATCGGTTTCCCCGCCGCCTAGCGAGCCATCGTTGATCGCATGCGACCACATGTAATTGGCGGCGAAAAGCCAGCCCGAACGAAGCGTTCGGTGCGCGGAAAGTTGCAGAGCCTGGAATGTGCTGTTGCTATCGTTCTTGCGGAACTGTACTTGCCCGAACTGAGGATACGGCGCGATTCCCGTCACAGGGTTCGGCACGTTTGCGTAGGTGATCGTCTGCAAATCGGTCCCCTTATTTCCGGTATAGGAGATGGTTCCGAGGAAATGCACGGGCAGGGTCTGCTGAAACGACAGTCCCCATTGCGACGCATATTCATCCTTGCGATTGCGGTCCTGCGCAAGCGGTGCCAGGATTCCGGTAGCGGTCGCCAGAAACGGAACGATGGGATACGTCAGCCCCGTGATCTGGCTCGAGGTGAGCGAATAGCGCGGCACGTCGTTGGACGCGGGCAGATTCTGATCCTCCATCTGGCCGTCGCCATGATAGATCCCGAAACCCGCTCGAACCACCGTCTTGCCGGCGAAAAGCTTAGGCGCCCAGGCGAGGCTCACGCGCGGATCGATGTCGAGCGTCCGGGGATTCGAGAACTCCGCGCCCGCCTTGCAAAAGCCGCCGCAAGTGGCGAAATCGAAGGGCACCGCGCGGCCGTCCGCTTCGTGAAACACATTGAAGAAGGAATAGCGCACGCCGATGTTGAACGTGAGATTGGAAGCCGCCTTGAACTCGTCCTGGAGGAACGCAAATACCTGCGTCTTGCGCAGGCGCTTCAGGGGCAGAGTCGCGGTGAGGCTGGCCGAGTCCAGTATGTTGGCGGCGAAATTGTCGCGGCTGGTGTAGGTGAGTGTGCCGTCGGCCGAGCTTCCCGGATCCGTGAGAACACGCCGTATCTCGGTGCCCATCCGGATGACGTGGCGGCCGCGCGTCAGCGATAGATTGTCGATAATGGCGGCCGACGTGTCGTCCTCCTCTTTCGTTTTGGAGCTGTTCACCGAAGTGAATCCGGTGACCTTGAGAGTGTAGGGCGTCGGCGTAATATTCGAAGTTCGCGAGAATACCTGATTGAATCCGAGGCGTACCTCATTCAGCGTGGCCGGCGAAAGCACTTCGGATAGCGCGAGCACGCCGTTGAGAGGGCGGGTATCGGTGACCGTGCGATCCCGCAAATTTGCCAGTGGAACATCGGTCACCGATTCGTCGGCATTCACGCGCAGAAAGGCGCTGGTACTGGCGTTGAATCGATGATCGAAACGGATCATGCCGGATGTTTCGTCGGCACGCTGGGGGCTGAGGCCGATGAACAAGTCCGTGGTCGGGTCGCTGGCTTGCGGCCGTGCGCCGATGGTCGGGAAGGCGGCGATCACCGGGGCGAGCGCGGGGCTCTTGGCGAGCAGCGAAGCTCGATAGGATGCGCTGGGCGTGAAGCCCTGGAGGGTCTGATCCAGGCGCTGGCTGAGACCTTCGAAGTCGGCGAAGAAGAAGGTCTGGTTCCTGACGATCGGGCCGCCCAAATCCGCGCCGAATTGATTCAATCGAAACGGCTGCTTGCCGGTGGAGAAAGGATTGCGCGCGTCGAGAACATCGTTCTGGAAATACTCGAACAATTGCGCATGGTACTGGTTTGTGCCCGAAGGCGACGCAAGCACGATCTGTCCGCCGGAGCCCACGCCGGTTTCCGCGGTGAACAAAGTGGAGTCGACCTTGAACTCGGAGATCGCCGAGGTCGGCGTCGCGAGACGGACGGGCTGCTTCTGCGGCTGATTCGAAATTCCACCGGCATCGACACCGTCCAGCGTGAAGTTGTTATCGTCACGACCGTGCCCGGCGAAGCGGACACTGCGCTGGTCCGACGTTCCCGGGTCCACGGCTCCGGCGATCAGCGGCAACATCGCGGCCCAGTTGCGTCCATTCAAGGGAAGCGAATCCAGCTGGCGCTGTTCGATCCGCGTGCCGAGAGCCGCCGACTCCTGATCCACTTCGCTGAGCCGCGCGACCACCGAAACCTGCTCCGTCGTCTGTTCAAGCGGCAGCGTTATATCGAGAGTTCGCGTTTGTCCGACGGAAAGGCGAATTTCGGCGACGTGGGTTTCGTTAAACCCCGGGTTGGATACGACGGCTGAGTAGGTGCCGATCGGCAAGCCGCCTAGCGAGTAAACCCCGGCGACGCTGGTGCGCGCCGTGCGAATGAGTTTAGTTTCGGCCTGCATCAGTTGGACCGAAGCGCCGGGGATCGGCCGGTGTTGCATGTCCTGAACGGTGCCGGTGATCTCGGCTAATTCGTTCTGCGACCACGCGAGGCCGGCGAGAAGAAATGCGAAGGGTATCAACTGGGGGAGCCTGGACATGGTCTCCAGGCTATCGCGAAATGGTTACGAGGCGATGAAATAATGTGGCGCGGGCCTAGTGTTCCTGCCCCCGAAATTCGTGGAATAAAAAAGGGGACAGACCACTCTGTCCACGCCCGCGTCGGCCCGAGTGAAGAGGAACATACCTGCGGGGACAGAGCAGTCTGTCCCCTTTTTTTTCTTTTTTATTCCACGAATTTCGGGGACAGGAACACTAGGCCCGCGCCACGTCGAATTTCAACCGGCCATTCTGATCGAGCCGCCAGTGCGGCCGTGGTGGGCGTAGAACCCGGCGAGCCCCTCGGCGCTCATATATCTGGAGAGGAGTTTGGAATCCGCCTTCAGCAGATCCACCACGATGAGTCCGTCGACCGCGTTTCCGAATTTCGCGTCCAGATTGAAGGCGAGGATCTTGCCGCCCATGTTGAGATATTGCCGGATGAGTACAGGCACTCCCTTTTCGTCCGGCTCCAGGTCCGACACCAATTCGGAGAGTTCTTTCAGATCGTCAACCAGAGCTCCGCACACGCGGGGATCGCAACCCGGTAGAGAAATTGTCTGGAACCGGCGCTTCGGGTGAACGCTGCCGTCGAATTGCGGATCGGAATTCGAATTGAAGTATTCCACCATCAGCGCGCGCGACATCGCACGATAGTCGTTGCTGATGCTGACGGGTCCGAACACGGTTCGGAAGTGGGGATTGCGGGCTACGTAATGACAGATGCCTTTCCACAAGAGCAGCAGCGGAAGATACTCGCGCTGATATTCCGGCCGCACGAAGGACCGGCCGAGTTCGAGAGCGGAGCCGAGCTTCGTCAGGAAGTTCTTGTCGAACTTGAACAGCGTGCTGGTGTAGAGTCCGCGCTGCCGGTGACTCGCGAGAATCGAATCCACTAGTCCGACCCGGTACGCTCCCACGATCTCATTGCGTTCGCTGTTCCACACAAACAGATGCTTGTAATATTCATCGAACCGATCCAGGTCGGTCGACTTGCCGGTGCCTTCGCCGACCGCCCGAAACGTCACTTCGCGCAGGCGGCCGATCTCCTGCAGAGCATTCGGGATCTGGTCCGCCTCGGCAATGCAAACGCGAAAGTGACCTGAGTTGAGAATCTCCGGCACGTGCTCCACTTCGGCGCGCATACGGTTCGGGTCCGCTGTGGCGACGATCGGCGATGCCTTGCCGAAATGAGACGGCTTCGTGGTCGGGGGGAGACTTCGAGTTTGCAGAAGCTCGGTCCGCATGCGCATGTAATCGGTCCATTGACGGCTCGACAGGCCGGGATGCGTACCCTTTGGAATCGGCGTCCCAACCGAGACGCGAATCGTGTGTCCCCGCTTATTGAAAAGCTCTCGCGGCAACAAGGCTGTCCGCAGGCGAGGGTGGATCATCCCGGCCATTTGGAACCCCGCGCCGTTGGCGCCGTGGATATAGACGGGAACGATGGTCGACGCCGTGATGCGTGCCACCCGCCCGATCGAATCGCTCCAACGCGAATCGGCTACGCGAAACTGAGGCAACTGGAAGGACGAGACTTCGCCCGCCGGAAAAACGACCAGCATCCCGCCGCCCTGCAGCCATTCGATCGCGGCTCGCAGCCCTCTGAAGTTCGATTTCGCGGCGTCTTTTCCGCCGAACACATCCACCGCGATGAGATAGTCCTTCAAAAGGTCGATGCTTGCCAGCAGGGAATTCGCGAGAATTCGCACGTCCTTACGCTTCTGAAGCAGCAGGGATGCAAGCACGGGAGCCTCGGCGAGGCCGAACGGGTGATTGGATACGACGATAACCGGCCCCTCCGACGGAATCCGCGCGAGTTCGTGGTCCGGACAGGTGTAGCCGATGTGTAGCCGTTCGAGAAGATTCGGAAAGAACTCGCGCGATCCCTGGCGCGCTTCGGCGTAGACGGAATCGAGCCAGTCGATCGACAACAGCTTTTCCGCGACTCGCCCCCACGGGTAGAGGGGCGTTGCAGTGAGCAACTTTTCGCCAATCTCCGTGCTCGGCCGAAGATCGGGCCAGATGGCAGTGTGTTCCCGGCGAGGATGTAGCATCTACCCACAAGGTAGGGAAATCAGGTTAATTGTTGGTGTCAGCGCTCGAACAGTAGTATGAATCGCTTAAAGACGGCACTGGCCCGAGTGGTAAGCTGCGTGAATGGTGACGTTTAACACAGGAGATCAGGCATGAAACGCAAAAGTATCGAGGTGGTGGTTTCCGTTGTGGTATTTCTCTGCGTTCTGGCAGCGCTGGGAGTGGCTGCCCAGGATAAGTACACCGTGAAAGTGCCGAATGGGCTCGCGTTCTCTGAGTTCAGAGGATACGAGGCTTGGCAGGTTGTCTCCATCAGCCAGAACGGAGGCCTGGTTGCCGCGATCCTGGCGAATCCTGTGATGATCAACGCCTACCAGGCCGGCGTTCCCGGCAACGGCAAGCCTTTCCCCGACGGCTCCAAGCTGGCGAAGATCCATTGGAACCCGAAAAAGATGGAAGCGTTCCCCGCGGCGACAGTACCGGGTACCCAGCATGATGTCGACTTCATGGTGAAGGATAGCAAGCGGTTCGCGGACAGCGGCGGATGGGGATACGCCGTGTTCGAATATAACGCTGCATCCGATACCTTCGCGCCCGGAACCTTAGCCAGCAAGCCGCCGCAGGGGAACGACGCCAAGTGCGGGTTCGCGTGCCACACGAGCGTGAAGACCAGAGATTTCGTCTTCACCGATTACGGGCACAGGTAACGTAGCGGCATTCACAACGCCAAAGTAGTTTTGGGAAATGCAGTCCCGACACGCGCTCTGTGAAGCGACGACACACCTGTGAATCGTCTTTTTTTCATTACGGAGGAGCCAAATTCTCCGAGGCGGCGTCTAATTTACGATCAGGAGTTCGTGCATAGAGATAGGAGTTCGCGCATGAAGAAGCTTGCCTTGCTCAGTCTATTGCCGGTGCTGGCCGCTCTGGCCCAGCAGCCGAAATTCGAAATCGCCGACGTTCATGTCAGCCCAACCGCGCGCGGGTTCGCGCAGAACTTCGGCGGCGTGCTGCGCGCCGGTAAGTACGTGAACCGCGACGCCACCATGCTCGAACTCATTCAAGCCGCGTATACCGTCACCGAGGACGTGATCGCCGGCGGCCCCGGCTGGATGGGCTCCGACCTGTTCGACGTCATCGCCAAGGTGCCCGACGGCACCACGCCGGCGGTCGCGAACCTGATGTTGCAAGAGTTGCTGGCGGACCGCTTCAAGCTGGTGATCAAGAATGAGACCCATCCCGTGCCCCGCTACGTGCTGACGGTCGGCAAGGGCGGATCGAAGCTGAAGTCCGCCAGCGGAGGTGACAAGGGCTGTCAGCCGCAGCAGCAGCCAGGAGGCGGCGGCCGGGGCGGTCCAGGCGATGCGGCTTCCGTTCCGAACATCAAAGTCGCCTGCCACAACCTGACCTCATCCGAAATCGGCGAGAACCTTCGTCAGATGGCGGGCGGTTATCTGGATCACGACGTGACGGATATGACCACGCTCGAAGGCTCCTATGACTTCGACCTGGAGTGGACGCCGCGTGGCGCTCTGGCGGCCAAAGGCGCCGACGGCATTTCGATTTTCGACGCGGTGAGCAAACAGTTGGGGTTGAAGCTGGAGCAGCAGAATGTTCCGATGCCGGCGTTCGTGATTCAAAGCGTGAATCGCAGGCCCACGGAGAATCCCTCGGGCGTGGTGACGGCCTTAGCTCTGGCGCAGGCGCGATTCGAAGAGGCGACGATTAAACCTGCCAATCCAAACGACCGCCCGTTCACCGGGCTGCTCTACACCGGCGGCAGCCAGATGAAAGCCGGCGGCACGCTGCGCGCCATGATCGGGATGGCGCTGCAGATTTCACCGAATATTTCCGCCGATATGGTGATCGGGCTGCCGAAGTCGGCGGACTCGCAGTTGTGGGACATCACTGCCAAAGTGCCGAGCACCGGCGAAGGCGCTCCCAACGTTGTCAAAGGACGGCCGCAGCCGCCGCCACTCAGCGTCGGCCTGGAAATGCTGCGCGGCCTGCTGGTGGATCGGTTCGAGATAAAATTTCACACTGAGAATCGTGAGGTGACGGTGTACGCGCTCACGGTGGCCGGTGGCAAACCAAAGATGACCCAGGCCGACGAAGCCGACCGCGCAGGCTGCAAACCCGACCCCAATGCGCCCAAGCCGTACACCAACATCCAGACCATGATCAGTTGCAAGAACACCACCATGCCGGAGCTGGCGCAGAATCTGCAGCAATTCGCCAATGCCTATATCGATCATCCGATCGTGGACGCCACCGGTCTGCAGGGCGGGTGGAATTTCCTGATGGGTTGGACGCCTAAGGGTCTGTACCAGACGCCGCAGGCTCCCCAGTCGTCGGGCGGGGTCGCCGAGGCTTCCGATCCCGGCGGCATCTCCGCGTTCGATGCGGTTCAGAAAGAGCTGGGGTTGAAGCTGGTGAAACAAACGAAGTCCATTCCGGTGATCGTGATCGATCACGTGCTGGAGAAGCCGATCGAGTAAGCGGGTCCGGAGTTTCCCGGCAGTTCTGCCGGCGGACTGCTTTAGCGCGTCTTGTTTGAGCGGTCTAAAGACCGCTCGCCGCCACGAGTGGCGGCCCCACATCGACCACTATTCACACTCGTCCAACGCTTGGCCGATTCGTTTCAAGCCTTCTTCAAGCGACTCCAGATCGCCGCCGATTCCGATGCGGAAATGATCCGGCATTTCGAAGTACTTGCCCGGCACCACGGTTGTGTCGTATTTCGTGCGCAACAAATCGCACAGAGTATCGACATCGCCTCGCAACAGCTTCGGAAAGGCCACGGTCCCGAAGGGCATGCGCGGCGCGTCCAGCTCCGCGCGGCTGTCGAAGAAGCGATGCAGCGCGATTCGATTCGCATCCAGGCGCGCGCGAACGTTTTCGCGAATGCGCGGCAGTTCGCCGAGCGCGATAATGCTGGCGAGCTCGGCCATGTGCGCCGGAATGACTCCGAGCAGGTCATT
Organism: Terriglobia bacterium; assembly: GCA_963732025.1. Taxonomy (GTDB): domain Bacteria; phylum Acidobacteriota; class Terriglobia; order Bryobacterales; family Bryobacteraceae; genus Palsa-187. The sequence goes on along the minus strand of CAVSXU010000008.1, from coordinate 552,327 downwards.
CAGCAGCCACATTTTCCGCGCGAGCTCAGGCTGAGCGATGATCCACCCGCAACGGAGGCCGCTTAGTCCGTAGACCTTGGTCAGGCTCGATGTGACGATGAAGTGTTCGCCTAGATGAGCGGCGGATTTCGGCGCGCTTTCGAACGCGGCATCCAGATAGACTTCGTCCACCAGCACGCGGGCTCCGGCGCGCTGCGCGAGCTTGCCAATTTCGCGCATCGTCGATTCGCTGGTTACCGCGCTCGAAGGATTGTGGAGATTTGTGATCACGATTAGCTTAGTGCGCGAAGTGATCGCGCGATCGATCGCCGACGGTTGCATCGCGAAGCCGGATTCGTGCGTGCGCGTGAATCGCTGGATGCGCGCGCCGAGTTGCGATGCGGCTGCAAGAATCAATTCGTAGGTGGGGCTCTCGATCAGCACGTCGTCGCCCGGCTGGAGCGTCGCTGCGAGCGCGAGGTAGTTCGCCATGGATGTGCCGGTGGCGGCGACAATGCGATCCTCGCGCACGCCGCAGTGTTTCGCGAGCGCCGCCTGCAAGGGCGGAAACCCATAGAAGCTGGGACCGCTGATTTCGAGATCGTCGATGCGGATGGGCAAATCGCGGAGTTTCCAATGCGCGACGCCGCTGGTGGCCAGATTGTAGGTGGAACGCGAATGTTGCTTCGCCCACGGCATGTAAGTCGAACTCACGAGCTTTTTTTCCTCCAGAAGAAATATACGGGCACGCCGGTGAGCATGATAGCGAGTCCGATGGCGCTGTTGGCGGGATACTTCGATATGGTGCTGGCGACTACCAGGAAACACGAGGCGATAAAGAAGAAGGTGGTGACGGGATGCCCCGGCGCGCGGAAGCCGTTGGATGCGGGCTGACGTTTGCGAAAGACGAGCAGCGCGATCCCGGTCATGCCGAACAGTATGAAATCGACCGACGTGACGTAATTCAGAATCTGTTCATAGCGCCCCGACGCTGCAATGATGATCGCGACCACGCCTTGAAGTGCGATGGCAACCACGGGCGCAGCGCTTCGCGGCGAGACCCACGCCACGCTTCGGAAAAACAATCCGTCATCGGCCATCGCGAAATAGACGCGCGGCGCGGTGAGCATTCCCTGACTGAGGAATCCGAGTGTCGAGATCGCAATTCCGATCGCGATGAAGCGCGCGCCGGATTCGCCGAGCGCGGCGCGCATCACGGAGGACGCAGGGGTGGTGGTCGCGGCGAGTCCGCTGGCGCCGAGGACTCGAATGTAGGCGTAGGTTACGGAAACGTACAACACGATGACGCCGATGACGCCGATGATGAGGGCTCGCGGAAGATCGCGGCGCGAATTTTTCATTTCGCCGGCGACGAAGCTGGTGGTCTGCCAGCCGCCGTAGGCGAAGAGCACCGGAGTCATGGCGGCGCCGATTGCGGTGATCAAGTCGAGGGACATCGGACGATCGAGGAGCGCGGTTCGTGGCGTGGCGGCGGGGTGCGCGACCACCAACCCGACGGCGACCAGTACGGCGATCGCAACAATTTTCAGCACCATGAGTGTGCCCTGAACGTTCGAGCCCGAGCGTACACCCAGGCAATTGACGATGGTCAGGATCGCGAGTGCACCCGCCGAAATGAAGACGTCCGAGATTGCCGAATGCGTGATTTCGAGGAAGTAGCGCGCGAACGTGACGGCGACGGCCGCCATGCCGCCGGTCTGAGTAACGAGCAGTAGCGTCCAGCCGTAGACGAACGCGACCGAGGGATGAAATGCGTCGCGCAGGTAGGCGTATTGTCCGCCGACTTCGGGTCGTCGTGCCGCGAGTTCGGCGTAGACCAGTGCGCCGGCGAGCGCGACGGCTCCTCCGGCGAGCCAGGTGCCCAGGATCAGGAACGGGGTGTGGACCTGCTGCGCGACCACGTATGGGTTGATGAAAATGCCGGAGCCGACGATGCCGCCCATGACGAGGAGGGTCGCGTCGAAGATGCCGAGTCGTTTGGCGAGTCCACGATTCAAGTCGTTACTTTAGCAGGGTGGGTGTGGGTGGCTTGGAGCGATCGGGAAGCCGAGACGATTCTTGGCTCTGCAGGGTCGAAAATGCACCGTACCACGTTAAGGCCAACCGAATTCGTGCACAATAGGATCATGCGGGCGTTCCTGGCGGGATTGATTTTCGCGTCATCGCGTCGTCAGGTCAACAGCCAGACGTCAACATCACGCCGCGGGCAGCCAAGGTTCCGCCGCCCGAAACCGCAGTCGACCGCAAAGCGAACATTCGCGTCGACACCACCGTCGTGCTGATTCCGGTCAGCGTGACCACGATGATGGGAACGTTCGTAACCAGCCTGGACAAGGAAAATTTTCGTTTATATGAAGATCACGTTCAGCAGGAAATCCGCTCATTTTCGAGCCAGGATGCGGCCATGTCGATCGGTATTGTGTTCGACACCAGCGGCAGCATGGGCGACAAGCTGAGAAAGTCGCGGGAAGCGCTGGTGCAATTCATGAAGGTCGCCAATCCCGTGGATGAGTTTTTTCTGCTTCAGTTTAGCGACCGGCCGGAGTTGACCGTGCCGTTCACGCACGACACCGGCGAAATCGCCAACAAGTTGATGTTTATCAAATCGCACGGATCCACCGCGCTGCTCGACGGCGTGTACATGGCGATGAACACCATGCGCAAGGCAAAGAATCCGCGCAAGGCAATCCTGATCATTTCCGATGGCGGTGATAATCACAGCCGCTACACGCAGGGCGAAGTGAAGAACGCCGTAGTCGAGTCGGACGTGCAAATTTACGGGATCGGCATTTTCGGCGGGATGTCGACACGCCGGAGGAATTCGCGGGTCCGGCGATGCTTCACCAGCTTGCCACTATGACCGGCGGGCGCAGCTATACGGTGGATCGCCTGTCTGAAATGCCGGACATTGCGGAAAAGATCGCGATCGAGCTGCGCAATGAATACGTGCTGGGCTATTCGCCGAAGAATACCGCTCGCGATGGAAAATACCGGCGCGTGGAAGTAAAGCTGCTGAAAGTGGCTGGCCTTCCTCCGTTAAAAGCTGCGTTTCGGACAGGATATTTCGCGCCGGTCCAATGACTTACAGGTTGGCTACAAGCATCCTATAATTCCGCTGTTATACTGATGGCAGATTGGGTGACTATGCGGACGTTTGCGCTTGGTCTGACATTATAATTTCGATATCGGTCGGGTCTGACATGGGGCGCAGGAGCAACCACCCGTCACGATTGTGCCTCGGGTGAAGCCGTCGGCCGAAGCCACGCAGTCGGCTATCGACCGCAAGTCGAACATCCGCATCGACACGACGCTGGTGCTGGTTCCGGTCGCCGTGAATGACCCGATGGGTCGTTTCGTCACGGGCCTGGATCGCGAAAACTTCAAGATTTTTGAAGACAAGACCGAGCAGGAGATCAAGCAATTCTCCAGCGAGGATGCGCCGATGTCGGTAGGTATTGTGTTCGATACCAGCGGCAGCATGGGCTCCAAACTCAGTACGTCGCGGAAGGCAGTGGCGGAATTCCTGAAGACGGCGAATCCGCAGGACGAATTCTTTCCTGATCCAATTCAACGATCGCCCCGAGTTGACGGTGCCCTTCACGACACAAGATGGAGGAGATTCAGAACCGGCTGATGTTCACGCAGCCGAAAGGACGGACAGCGCTGCTCGACGGCGTCTACATGGCGATGAACACCATGAAGAAGGCGCGCAATCCGCGCAAGGCGATCCTGATTATCTCCGATGGCGGCGATAATTCCAGCCGCTACACGGAGAGCGAAGTGAAGAACGCCGTGCGCGAAGCGGACGTGCAGATTTACTCGATCGGCATTTTCGAGCCGATGGCGTCGCGCGGCCGAACGCCGGAAGAGCTGTCGGGCCCGGCGCTGCTGGGCGAGATCACGGAGCAGACCGGCGGGCGGCACTACGCGGTGGACAATCTTGGCGGAGCTGCCGGATGTCGCGGCGAAGATCGGAATCGAGCTGCACAATCAATACGTGATCGGCTACACGCCGAAGAACGGGGCTCGCGACGGCAAGTATCGGCGGATCCAGGTTAAACTGGCGAAGACCGCTGGATACCCCACGCTCAAGCCGATTTTCCGCACCGGATATTATGCGCCGACTCAGTAGCCTATCTTCCTCATTCTCACGAGCCTGACGGCGCTTGCGGCCTGTGTGATGCTCGCGCAGCAGTCCAAGCCGGAGACACCGCTCGGATCCGCAGGACGTCGCGGTCTTCACGTCGGAAACGAACCTGGTCCCGCTGTATGCCAGCGTGGTCGACAAAAACGGCAAGCTGCTCACCAACATCCCGCAATCGGCATTCAAGATACTGGAAAACGGCGTCGAACAGCCGATCAAGATTTTCCGCCGGGAAGACGTTCCGGTGTCGATGGGGATCATCATCGACAACAGCGGCAGCATGCGGGACAAGCGGACGAAAGTCGCGGCGGCGTCGCTGCGATTTGGTCAAGGCGTCGAATCCGCAGGACGAAGTGTTCATGGTGAATTTCAACGACGAGGCGTATCTGGACCAGCCGTTCACCAGCGATATCAAGAAGCTGGAACAGGCTCTGGATAAGTTGGATTCGCGCGGCGGCACGGCGATGCGCGACGCGATCAGCATGTCCATCGACTACGTGAAGGAACAGCGGCAAGAAGGACAAGAAGGTGCTGTTGGTGGTGACCGACGGCAACGACAACACCAGCAACATCACGCTGGAACAATTGATTCGCAAGGCGCGCCAGAGCGAAGTATTGATTTACTCCATCGGCCTGCTGGCCGAAGAGGAGCCGCGGGATTCCCGGCAGGCCAAGAAAGCGCTGAAGACGCTGACGGAAAACTCCGGCGGAGTGGATTACTATCCCAGAGACGTGAGCGAGGTGGATAAGATTGTTCCGCAGATCGCGCGCGATATTCGCGGCCAGTACGTGCTGGCGTATCTGCCGACCAACACGGCGATGGACGGATCTTATCGAAAGATCGACGTCGTGGTGAACGGATACGGCCGTCCGACGGTGCGTACGCGCAAGGGTTATTACGCGAATCCCCCGACGGCGAAACCGAATCCGCCCGGCAGCAAATAATCGTGTCACAAATCTTGCGGCGATCGGCGGCATTCCTCTGGCGCGCCGGGACTATCGCGACTGCATTGGCGACGTGCCTGTTGCTCGCGCAACAGCCGAAGGCGCCGTCCGCCGATCCGCAGGACGTCGCGCAGTTCTCCGCCGATACCAGCATGGTGGTGCTGTACGCCAGCGTGATCGACCGTAGCGGCAAGCTGGTCAGACGAGCATTCCGCAATCGGCATTCAAGGTCTTCGAGAACGGTGTGGAGCAGCCGCTCAAGCTTTTCCGCCGTGAAGACGTGCCGGTCTCGATGGGGATCCTGATCGACAACAGCGGCAGCATGCGCGATAAACGCAGCAAAGTAGCCGCGGCGTCGCTGGCGCTGGTGAAGGCTTCGAATCCGCAGGACGAGGTTTTTCTGGTGAATTTCAACGACCAGCCGTGGCTGGATCAGGATTTCACCAACGACATCGGCAAGCTGCAACATGCCCTTGCCCGTCTGGATTCGCGCGGCGGCACGGCGATGCGCGATGCCATCAGCATGGCGACGGATTGGGCGAAGAAGAACGGCAAGCGGGACAAGAAAGTTCTGGTGGTGGTTACCGACGGCAACGATACCGCCAGCGATCTCGCGCTTGAGCCGCTGATCCGCAAGGCTCGGCAGAGCGAAGTGCTGATCTACTCGATCGGCTTGTTGAGTGAGGAAGAGGCGGGCGATGCCCACGCGGCGAAGAAGGCGCTCAAGGCGCTGGCCGCAAACTCGGGCGGCGTGGATTATTATCCGAAGGATCTGGCGGAGATCGACAAGATTGTGCCGAGGATCGCCGCCGATATTCGCGATCAGTACGTGCTGGCGTACCTGCCGACCAACACTGCGATGGACGGATCGTTTCGCAAGATCAATGTTATCGTGAACGGCTTCGGGCACCCGACGGTGCGGACGCGCAACGGGTATTACGCACCGAGTGCCAAGCCGAGCGCGCCCGCCAAATAGTGATGCTGAGAGTTCTGTGGCGCCTCTCAAAAGGTCACCGGCTGCGACCGTGGCGCAGTCCCTATTTGCTGTGGCGGATCGAGACATTCAGCGGAATGCATGCCGATAAGATCGGCGCGCGCGAATTCTTCCGGTTCACGTGGGAGGAGCGGCGATCGCTGGCGCGCTTCTTGAAATGGGCGGCGCAGATGCCGCCGCAGCCTGCGCAGAACCGTTTAGAGTGATCGGATATATTGAGCTTATGAAGACGAAACTCATATGCGCGGGTTTGTTCGCGATGCTCTTGATTGTTGGGCTCGCGCTGGCGGATTCGCCGGCGAAAGTCACGAAACTGATGGGCACGCCGGTGTCGGCGATCACCATCGACATCTATAGCGATTTTCAATGTCCGCACTGCAAGCTCTTGCACGAGACCTGGATGGAACCGCTGATTCGAGATTACGTGCGCACGGGACGCGCGTATTTGATCCAGCACGAATTTCCGCTGACTCAACATCCGTACGCGAAGACCGCGGCGTATTACGCGTGCGCGGCGGATCGAGTGGGCAAGTATGGCCAGGTCAGCGACATTCTGTTCAAGAAACAAGATGATTGGAGCAAGGACGGCAAGGTAGATGAGACCGCTTGCAGCGTGCTGACGCCCGCCGAAGCAGCCAAGGTTCGGACGCTGGTGAAAGATCCCGCGATCGCGGCGCAGGTACAGAAAGACATGGAACAGGGCGCGCAGGTACGGTTGACTCAGACTCCGACGGTGATCGTCAGCTACAAAGGACGCCACTATCCAGTGGATGTCGCGGGTAGCTATTCAATCTTTACTCGGCTTCTGGACAGCCTTCACTAAGATGCGCAAGTATGCGGTGCTGATGCTCCGCGTGGTGCTCGGGCTGGTGTTCGTTTATGCGGCTTACACGAAGCTGCGCGATCCGTGGGCGATTTTCGCGATGTCGATCGACTCGTATAAATTGCTGCCGGAGTGGGGAGTGATCGCCGTAGCGCGCACGCTGCCGTGGTTCGAGCTGCTTCTGGGCGCGGCGCTGATTATCGGAGTCGGCTTGCGTTACTCGTCGGTGGCCGGGGCGGCGCTGCTGGGTTTCTTCTTCATCACGATGGCGATCTCTTATGCGCGCGGCCTGCAAATCGACTGCGGATGTTTCGGGCCGGGTGAAGCGCTGGGACCAAAGACGCTGCTGCGCGATGGAACGTTGGTGGCGCTGGCGATCGTGCTGGCCGTCCTGTCGATGCGGGGGCCGGCAAAACTTACAACGTCCGCGTAACTTTGGTGAGCGTTCGCGGCTTATCGGGATTCAGTCCTTTTTCTTCGGCAAGATGAGCCGCGAGAAGCTGTGCCGGAACGATGTAGGGAATCGGCGTGAAGAGTTCGGCGGTCTTTACCGGCACGACAATCTTGGCGACGCGCTGCCGTTTTCCACGATCTCCGCCGGTGATCATCAGCGTATCTGCTTTGAGGGCTTGCAAACGGTCGAGCATTTCTTCCATGCCAGGCCAAGTGACGCCGGGCGGCGCGAAGAGGAACACGGGAAAGGATCGCTCGATCATTGCGATCGGCCCGTGCAGAAAATCAGCAGTGGAGAAGCGATCCGCGAGAACGTAACAGGTCTCCATCAGCTTCAGCGCGATTTCGAACGCGTTAGCGTAATTGAGACCGCGCCCCACGACGACGGCGCGTTCCATGAATCGATAACGGCCGGCGCGATCGGCGATTTCCGGTTCCAGCGATAGCGCGGCGGCGGTCCATTCAGGCAGGCGGCGCAGATCGTCGATGCGGAAGCGAGCGCCCAGCGCATGCGCAAGCAGGTAGCACATCAACAATTGACCGGTGTAGGTCTTGGTCGCGGCCACGCTGCGTTCGCGGCCGGCTCGCACCAGAAACACGTGTTCGGCGAGGCCGGCCAGCGTGCTTCGCGCCTCATTCGTGATCCCGACGGTGAGCGCGCCCTGCGCACGCGCGCGTTCCAGGACGAGATCCGTGTCGGTGGATTCGCCGGATTGCGAAATCGCCACGACCATCGCGTCGTTGAGCCGAACCTTCGCGCCATAGAGCGTGTAGATCGACGGTGCAGCGAGCGAGACGGGAATTCCGGTGGTGATTTCCAGCAGGTAGCGCGCGAACTGCGCTGCGTTGTCGGAGGTGCCTCGCGCGACCAGTACGATCAGCTTGGGACGCGTTTTCATGGCGCGCGATAATCGGGCCGCGGTGCGGACGCCGCCGCGCAGGGAACGTTCGAGAGCGGCGGGCTGCTCGCGGATTTCGTCGAGCATTTTCGACATAAGTTCAGGCTAATACAAGTGGCTGTGGCGCACGCTTCAGCGTGCAGCCGTCGCCTTCAGCCGATGGCCTCGACGTCGAACTGAAGTTCGCCGCTGCACGCTGAAGCGTGCGCCACATCAATCTGCAACACTGAAAGAAGTGCTGTTGGGTCTGCATCATGTCACCGCTTTCGCGGGGAACGCACAAACGAATCTGGATTTCTACACGCAGTTCATGGGCCTGCGCCTGATCAAGCGCACCGTGAATTTCGACGATCCGGGCACGTATCATTTTTACTTTGGCGACGAAGGCGGAACACCGGGAACGATCCTGACATTTTTTCCGTGGCCTACTGCGCCTCGCAGGCCGCAGCGGCACCGGGCAAGCCGCGGGCGTGAGCCTGAGTGTCCCGGAACTCGATTCCTGGGTGACGCGCTTGCGCGGGGCGAACATCGCAGTGGACGGACCTCACGCGCGTTTCGATCAGAAATTCATTGCCTTTCGCGATCCGCACGGATTGCCGATCGAACTGTTCGCAAGCGGCGAAGCGTCTCGACGACGCCTGCATTCGATGACGCTGTGCGAATCGAATCTGGAGCGCACCGCCCGAACGCTGAACATGCTCGGATTCACGCAGGTTTCGCAGGAACGCAATCGAACGCGTTTCGATCTCAATGGGACGCCGCTGGACGTTCTCGGAAATGCCCGATGCCGAGCCCGGACGCATGAGTTCGGGAATCGTTCATCACATCGCGTGGCGCGTCGCTAATGAATCCGTGCAGCTCGAATGGCGAGCGAAACTCAAGGACGCGGGCATGCACGTGACGCGCGTGATCGATCGCCAATATTTTAAGTCGATCTATTTTCGGGAAGCGGGCGGAGTGCTGTTTGAGATCGCGACGGATGGCCCGGGATTCTATATCGACGAGGCCGTGCTGGGGCAGAGTTTGAAATTGCCGCCGTGGCTGGAACCGATTCGCGACAGCATCGAACGACGATTGCCGCGAGTTGAAATGAAGCACGCGTGGTCGCCACTTCGACACGCGACGTTTCGCGCGATGTGGATGGCGTCGGTCGTTTCGAACGTCGGGACGTGGATGCACACGGTGGCTGCATCGTGGCTGATGACCACGCTCGCGACGTCGCCACTGCCGGTCGCGCTGGTGACCACGGCAACAACGCTGCCGGTTTTTCTACTCGGGCTGCCGTCGGGCGCGTTCGCCGATTTGATCGACCGCCGCCGGATATCTGTTGTTCACGCAATCGTGGATGCTGGCGGTGGCGGCACTGCTCGGCGTGATGACGGTGATGCACGCGGTGGGGCCGTGGTCATTGCTCGCGCTGACGTTCGCGTTGGGATTGGGATCGACGATGAACGGGCCGGCGTGGTCGGCGACGGTTCCGGAATTGGTGCCGCGCGAGGAATTGCCGTCGGCCGTCGCGCTGAATTCGGTGGGATTCAATATCGCGCGAGCGGTCGGCCCAGCGCTGGGCGGAATCGTGATGGCGGCGAGCAATGCCGGCGTCGTATTTCTGCTGAACGGCGTTTCGTTCCTCGGCGTGATCGCTGTGCTGTGGCGATGGCAATACGCGCGGCATCAGCCGGAGGAGCACGCCGACCAGCCCAGCCCAAAGCTGAGCGAAGCGATGCGAGTCGGCCTGGAATACGTCCGCACGACGCGAGCTTATCACTCCGTCCTGACGCGCGCCGGATTGTTCGCGTTCGGCGGAAGCGCATTGTGGGCGATGCTGCCAGTGGTCGTCAGTTCCAACGCGAACAGTACCGCGACGCATTACGGAATCCTATTGGGATGTTTGGGCGCCGGATCGATCGTTGGCGCGACGATGTTAGCGCCGCTGCGCGTGCATTTTTCGGCCGATCACATCGCGGGCACGGGCGTCGTGGTGTTCGCGCTAGCCACGGCTGCGCTCGCGTTGCTGCATTCATTCCTGCTGATGTCGATCGCAATGTTGATTGGCGGAGTGGCGTGGATGACCGTGATGTCGACATTCAATGTAAGCGCGCAGATGGCGCCGCCGCGGTGGCTGCGGGCTCGCGCACTGGCATACTATTTACTGGTGTTCCAAGGCTCGATGGCGATCGGCAGCGGGACGTGGGGAGCGATCGCGGGACGCATGGGCGTGCGCAGTTCATTGTTGCTGGCGGCGGCGATGACCGCGGCGGGCGTGCTCACCATCGGCAGGTTGCCGTTGTTGCCGGAAGTGGTGGTTCCATCAGAAGCCGTCGCCGTGGCAGAAAACGCGTTAGGAGAGAATAGTGTCGCTTGAAGAAACTATCCTGACTTACACATCGGATAAATTGGAGCAATATTGCGGGCGCATCGAAACCTGCCTGGGGAAGCTGACTCCGGAACAGATTTGGACGCGCGGCCGCGAGAATGAAAACGCGGCGGGCAACCTGGTTCTGCATCTGGCGGGGAATGTTCGACAGTGGATTCTTCACGGCGTCGGCGGCCAGCCGGACCTTCGCCAGCGCGAGACCGAATTCGCGGCTCGCGAAATGGATGTGGACGAATTGAAGCGCCGTCTTCGGACAACGATCGACGAAGCCGCAGCCGTGATTCGCGCACTCCCGCCCGATCGTTTGCTGCAGCCGGTCACGATTCAGAAGTACGACGTGACCGTGCTGACCGCGATCCTGCACGTGGTCGAGCATTTCTCGGGACATACGGCGCAGATTATTTTCATCACGAAATTTCTGACCGGCGAAGACCTCGGGTTTTACGCGCATTTGAAATCGACGCGAGAGTCGGCATCAACGCAGGCACACGGTGAGAAGATGCCCTAGGAAAATTAATCAGAGTCGTCTGGGCACGGCTCTGAAACGCCGCACAACAGAGCCGTGACCAAGGGAGCGGGGTGATCCCGGGCACATTGAGCCGCCTGAAGGCCGCTCGCCGCCACGAGTGGCGGCCCCACAAAACCGTTTCTATTCCACAATCGCAATCGGACGAATCGGCGAACCCGTGCCACCGCGAATCTTCAACGGCAGCGCGACAAACGTGAACTCCTTCACGCCGTCGCGCGCCAGTTCATCCAGATTCAAGCATTCGATGATGTGAATCCCACTCTCGACCAACAGGTGAACGTGCACTTCCATTGACGATGGCGTTCGCTCGAACGCGACCGTATCGGACCCTGCGGCAAAAACCTTGCGCGACTCAACCATCGCGCGGCAGGCTCGCCAGGGCCGGGTCCACACACCTGAGCGCCGTGACCACCAGTGAGATAACGCTTCGAATCGTTCCAGAATTGCGCCCAGCCAGTGCGGATCAGTGCGATACCGCCCTCGCGCGGTTCCACTCCACACGCGGCCAGATGCTCCGGCGTGATCGTGAAATCGCGCGGCAACGCGTCGACCCCTTCGAGGCCCGCGATGTCGAAAAGCACGGCGGGGCGCAGGATCGGCGCGATGGTGTCGACCGAAAGTTCACCCACGCCGCCGCCGGACGTCTGCGTGATCTGAACGCCACCGTGCAGTCTTCCGTCGCAGGAAAAATGCGAAAGCGCATCGATGTGCGTGCCGACGTGGCCGCCCAGCGCCAGCGCATCCGACGACGAACTGGCGCCGTTATCGAGCACGAATTCGCCGTGCAGCTTCGTCAGCGTGAACAGATACGGCGGATGCGTCGGGAAATGCGGCATGCCGACGTAATACGGCTGGCCGAGATCGTAAATTTTTGCGGCTGCTGCGGAATTGGCTATGGTCATTTGGAGGTCTTGCGGACACGCTTGCGCGCTGGCGCTTTGACCACGGCGGATTTTCCGCTCCATCGGCCCAGTTTATATTCGCGGCCGTAGTGCGAGGTCAGGTTGCGAATGGTCACGGTGACGACGCCGGCGGCATCGCATGCGTAGTGCTCCTCGATCTTCTGAATCGAGGCGCGAGGCGAATGATTCACCGCCTGCCGATCGAGCGCGCGCGTCAGCAAGCGCGGGATCGAACGGAAATAGAATTTCATCCCACACGGTGATGTCGCCCGACGGCTGGCCATCCTCGCCCACTTGGCTCGCTTCCAGATAACGGAAATCGCCGACGTTGTGTACCGGCGAATACGTGCGCCGCACGGACAGCGGAGGCTCGCCCGCGCCCGGCAGACGCGTGGCGCGCGGAAAAATCGGATCGAAAACCATGCGGCGGCCAGCGTCGCCCTCTCGCCAGACGCCGAAATTGCGCGTGAACATTTCGCGCAGCGAATAGCCGGACGTCGCGTCGGCCTGAATCGCGAGCCCGATCGCCGTAGCCGAACGCGTGTATTCGCTGCGCTTCACCTTGCGTCCGAATTCTTCGCGAAGAACCCGCGAAACCAGGGGCAGTTCGCTTCCGCCGCCGGTCACGTACAACGCTTCGAGATCGCTGCCGGCTGCAAGTCGCGATGTGGCAGCGAGCGTCTCGTCGACCAACGGACGGCATCGGTCGTAGTAATCCGCGACCGAAACCGTCACCTGGCCCAGGCCTTCACGCACGGCGTCGAGATCGACCACGATCTTGCGCGAGTTCGGGATGCAGCGCTTCCTTTTGTCGGCGGCATTCGTCCTGGAGCCGAAACAGCTCCGCGTCGGTCGAGCGCATCGATCGTCTGACCGCCGACGGCCAGCTCGGCCAGAATGTGATCGAAATCGTCACCGCCGAGCGTGGAGATACCTTCCGACGCGAGCACCGCGTGCGTCGCCCATCCCGAGCTCGACCAGCGAAACATCGAAGGTTCCGCCGCCGAGATCGTAAACCAGGATTCGGCCGGCGACGCGCTGGCGATGGCCGAATTCGATGGACGCGGCCGATGGTTCGTTCAACACTCCGAGTACGGAAAATCCCGCGCAACGAAATGCTTCCACCGTAAGAAATCGCTGATTGCTGTTGGCGTTGGCAGGCACGCCCAGCATCGCTTCCAGCGGCTCGCTTCGATCCGAATTGCGCAATCAGCGCGTCGCGCAAAGCTGCGATTAGTTGGTGCATCAGGTCCGCTAAACGAAAACTGACAGCGCCGACCTCGATGCGGCGTCTCGGGTCCAGCGTCTTCCAAATAACGCTTGAGAGAGCGAATGATGGTCCAGCCCGGCTCGGTCTGCGCGTTCCAAGCATCCCACCCGAAACGAAGCGTCTCGCCTTTAATGGCAACGATGACCGGGAACCATTCGAAGGAATCGCCTGAGTTTTCGAAAGACACCAGGGGATAATTCCCGCGATCGGCGGCGGCGACAATGATGCGCGTCGTGCCGAAATCGATTCCGAGCTTCACTGCACCGGCTCCCGAAAACCGCGCAGAGGATGTCGCATGTTCCATCGTAAACCTGTTTGTCGTGCTTATGCCGCGCGACGTTACAATGGTCGACACATGAATCAAATCCGCATATTCGCGATAACCGCGCTGCTGCCGTTCGCATGTTTCGCGCAGAACATGCCGGAGCATCTGCTGAATCTGAAACAGTTGACATCGGGCGGCGCGCAAAATGCCGAGGCGTATTGGTCACCCGATGGCAAGCGGCTGATTTTCCAATCGACGCGCGACGGGAGCGCATGCGATCAGCAGTACATCATGAACGCCGACGGGTCGAACGTCCACATGGTTTCGACCGGCAAGGGCGTGACCACGTGCGGATATTTCCTGAAGGACGGCAAGCACATCGTGTACGCGTCGACGCACGAATCGGGCGCGGCGTGCCCGGCGCCGGCGGATCGCAGCAAGGGTTACGTGTGGGCGGTCTACCCGGGTTCGATATTTATCTCGCCACGGACGATGGAAAGATTTTGAAGAAGCTGACGAGTGCGCCCGGTTACGATGCCGAGGCGACCATCAACTGGAAGACCGGCAAAATGATCTACACGTCGCTGGCATCGGGCGATCTTGATTTGTGGACCATGAATACGGACGGCAGCGGGAAGAAGCGCATCACGACGTCGGAGGGGTACGATGGCGGCGCCGTGTTTTCGCGCGACGGAACCAAGATCGTATGGCGGGCGAATCATCCCGGCACGACTGAGAATGTCGCGAGCTATCGCGCATTGCTCAAAGACAATCTCACTACGCCGATGAAGATGGAGTTGTTCATCGCGAACGCTGACGGCTCGGGCCAAACGCAGATCACGAATTACGGCTGCGCGAGTTTCGCGCCAACGTTCACGCCGGATGGGAAGAAGATCCTGTTCTCGTCGAACAAGCACAATTGCGATAGCCGCGATTTCGAGCTGTACATGGTGAATCTGGACGGCAGCGGGCTGGAGCAGGTGACGAAGTACGGCGGATTCACCTCGTTCCCGGAGTTCTCGCCCGACGGAAAGAAGCTCGTGTTCGCGTCCAGCTATAAGGCGACTGGTCGGTACGAATTCAACATCTTCACAGCGGACTGGAAGTAACGTGGGGCTGGCACTTCTGCCGGCAGCCGGACTTCAGACCGGTTTCCGCACGATCTGCAGAGCCGCCTGAAGGCGACTCGCCGCCACGAGTGGCGGCCCCACGTCGAAACCACAAAAGGCGCGTGCCCTCACAGGTGTGTCTCACTGCCGTTCTGCGGAAATAATTCCAGTTGCGCATCGTGCGGCCACAACTCCGGTTCGGCGTCCGGTTCGCGCCGATCGAAACCATAACGCTTGCGAATCTGATGAACGCGATCGTGAATCAGATCCGGATACGCCCCGCGCAGAAACGCCGTGCGCTGGTAACGCTCGCGATAGCGTCGAACCAACAAGGGAAAGCGTTCCTCCAGAAACGGAAGAAACACATCGCGCGCGCAAGATTTCAGAAACAGCACATTGCCACCGAACCCTTGGGCGCCGGCAGCCCGCGCCGCGCGAGCCACTGCATCGATAGACGGATCGCTATCGTTGATCAGCGGCATGACGGGCGAACAGAAGACGCTGGCCGCGGATACCAGCCGCATTTAACTTGCGAACGGCGCCGATGCGCAGATCCGGGCGCGGGGCCATCGGCTCAATTAAGCGCGCCAGTTCGCGATCCATCGTCGTCACGGTCATGTGGATGCGAAGGTAATGGCGCCGCGCGATTTCGCGCAACACGTCCATATCGCGCGGCACCAGGTCCGATTTCGTGGTGATGCCGATCCGAAATCCGGCGACGCTCGCCAGCACTTCCAGAATCGCACGCGTCACGCGATAGCGCCGCTCGGCGGGCTGGTAGGGATCGGTCGCGGTGCCGATCGCGATGGTTTCGCCCGAGGGCAGCCGCTTCAACTCGTCCCGAAACGCCGCAGGGTCGAAATGTTTCGCGAAGATTTTGCGTTCGAACTGCAGCGGATCGCGCAGCTCCATGAATTCGTGCGCATAGCGAGCATAGCAATACTTGCAGCCGAACTCGCAGCCGCGATACGGATTGATCATCCAGTTGAACGGAACGCGCGGGCTGTCGCACTTCGCCAGGAATTTGCGAGTGGTGAGATCGAAATACTCGACCCGGCTTTTCGCTTCGAGAGAAGGGCTTTCGGCAGCGAGGCGGGCGATGCCGATCAACTCAGGCACACGCTCTATATTCGCCTTTTGTTCGCCATCTGTCAAGCGAGGCTAATTGATGACGCGAGCGTCGCCCTCGCGCCGCGTCAGCCGCTCCCGATCCAGAAACTCGAGAATCGGGATCGCGTACTTGCGCGACACGCCCGTCCACTCCTTGAAATCGGCGACCGAAAAACGCGCGCCCTTTCGCGCACGCGAGCAACGCGCGAAGTTGCTCGAGCGCGGTGGCGTGGAAGATGAGATCGTCGCCCACCCGGACCAGTTTGCGATTTCGCAGCAACATCTGAAGCAGCGTTTTCGCGCGTGCTGGCTCCACGCCGCATTTCGCAAGCACCTCGGATGTGGACGGAACAGCCAGGCCGCCTTGCCGAAATTGTTCTTCGATCTTGCTGACCGCTTCATCCTCGTCGTGCTTCAACGCCACGCGATGAGACGCGAGGCGGACGATGTCGCCCTCGACGACGATGTCCTTCGCGCGCGCCAAAAACTCGTCAAACAGATGCGCGGGCGCGCCGGCGAGTTCGCGGCTGCGCAGCTCCTCCTTCGCAACGCCGGGCTGCAGTGGATTTGCTTTGTGAAACTTCACCAGCGCCGATCGAATGGCCGCGATCCGTTGGGTTTCCCACGTGGGATCCGTGAACCAATCCGCCGCGCCGATTTCCGAACGCAACAGCCCGGTGCGAGCGATCAAATCATCCGCGCTCATTCCGAACTTCGATTCGGCCACGAGTAGCGCGACGCGTTCGCCAGCCGTCGCGCGCTCCAGCTTCCCGAGACGTTCGTTCAGCAGCATGCGCCGGATTCGTGATGGCGCTGCGATATCCAGAACGACGCCGCCACCGATCGTCACCACCGGGGAGAACATGCGCACGATGAATCGGTCGCCCGGCAGCAGAAGCATGCGGCTCTCGCAATAGGAATCGGACATGCGCGCGCGTGCCAGGCGCCATCGGTGTCAACGAAGAAATCAAGCGCGCCTCGGCTTCGACTTCGGAAGTGCCGGCGTGAAAATGAACCGGCGCTCGATGCTTCAACGGAAGCGCGCCGGCCAGCAGCTCGAAATCGCAATCGACTTGTCGCGTCGCCTGAAACACACCCGGCGGCGCGAGCGACCATGCCGCGATGGACCTCCGAAGAATCCACGCCGCCGAGATTTACAGCGGTTCGCTCGCCCGCGCGTGCTCGCTCGACTGACGCACCGTGCACCTGCAACCCGCGAATGCGAGCGCGCTTCCCCGTGGGATACAGCTCGATTTCGTCATGAACGGCGAGTGTCCCCGCGACCAGCGTGCCCGTAACCACGGCGCCGTGTCCGCGCATCGAAAAACTACGATCGATGGGAAGGCGAGGATATCGCGACGCGTCCTTGCCGCGAATCTCAGATGCCACCTGCGCGAGGGCGGCGCGAAGATCCTCGAGCCCCGCGCCCGTCGTTGCGCTGACCGCAAGGATCGGCGCCATTTCCAAAAACGATCCGTGCACGAATTCCTCGGCTTCAAGGCGCGTGAGGTCGAGAAGATCGGAATCGACGAGATCGGACTTTGTAATCGCGATGACGCCGTGGCGAATTCCAAGCAGGCGGCAGATCTCGAAATGCTCGCGAGTCTGCGGCATGATCGATTCGCCCGCCGCGATGACGAGCAGCACCAGATCGATACCGGACGCGCCCGCCAGCATGTTCTTGACGAATCGCTCATGCCCGGGCACGTCGATGAATTCGAGCTCGCCGAGATGAGCGAAGCCGAGGTCGATGGAAATCCCGCGGCGCTTTTCTTCTTCCAGGCGATCCGTGTCGATGCCGGTGAGCGCGCGGATCAGCGTGGTCTTGCCGTGATCGATATGTCCCGCAGTGCCGACGACTATGTGCATGAGAGGAATGTGCGAGTGAACGAACTAACATCATAGGCCGCAAATGAACGCAAATGAACGCGAATCAATTGACCTCGTCTTTCAGGACGTCGTCGGAGCCGCTTATGAAGTGGGCAACGCGCTGGGTTGCGGTTACTTGGAGACAGTATACGAATGCGCCCTGGTGAGAGAGCTCCTGCTACGCGGACGCGACGTCCGCCGCCAAGTCCGCTTTGAGGTCAAGTACAAAGGCGCCGTAGTGGGAAAGTATTCCGCGGACTTGATCGTCGACGGGGTGCTCGTCGTCGAATTGAAATGCGTCGATCGTTTCGCCCCGGAACACATGGCCCAGTGCATTAACTATCTCAAGACCTCGGGCCTCCATATTGCTCTCTTGATCAATTTCCAGAAACCCAAGGTGGAATGGAAGCGAATTGTCTTTGCGTTTTAATTCGCGTTCATTCGCGTTCATTCGCGGCTAAATTTGGCCCCGTGTGATGCCGACTATACACAAAGTAAATCACCAATCCCGCGATCATCCAAAGCACAAAACGAAGCCAAGTGATCAGCGGCAATCCCATCATCAAAATCAAGCAGCACACGATCGAAAGAATCGGCACCAGCGGCACCAGCGGCACCCGGAACGACCGCGGCCGATCCGGCTGCTTCCTGCGCAGCACGATCACGCTCGCCGCGACGATAATAAACGCGAACAGCGTGCCGATATTCGTCAGCTCCGCGAACGTGTCGATATCCCACAGCCCGGCAGGAATCCCCACCAGCAATCCCGCGATCCACGTGCCGATATACGGCGTCCGAAACGTCTTGTGCACCGTCCCGAAAAATCCCGGCAGCAGACGATCGCGCGACATCGCGAACCAGATCCGCGCCTGACCATATTGGCCGACCAGCAGCGACGACACCATGCCGGTTAATGCGCCCGCGCTCACGATCAGGCGGATCCGATTGAACCCGATATTCTTGAGCGCCACCGCCACCGCCGAGTTCGGATCGAGCGTCTTCCAATTCGCGATGCCCGTCAGCACCACCGTCACCGAGCCATACAGAATCGTGCAGATGATCAGCGTCGCGATAATACCGAACGGAATATCGCGCTGCGGCCGCCTGCATTCCTCGGCTGCCGTCGAGACCGCATCGAACCCGATGTAAGTGAAGAACACGATGCTCGCCCCGCTGACGATTCCGGTCAGGCCATGCGGCGCGAACGGATGATAGTTCGCCGTGTTGATCGCGCGCATCGCGCCCAAACTGAAAATCGCGATCGCCAGGATCTTGATGATCACCATTGTGGTGTTGGCCTTCGCGCTTTCGCGCACGCCTCGCACCAGCACCCACGTCACCGCCAGCGTGATCAGCAGCGCCGGAAGATTGTAAATGCCCGCGGTCGACCCCGGCGCGGCAAACATCGGATATGCGATCGCGTTGGGCAAATGGAATCCGAATAAGTTATCGCCCAGGTCCTGCAGGTACGCCGAGAACCCGACCGCCACCGACATGTTCGCCACCGCATACTCCAGAATCAAATCCCACCCGATGATCCACGCGAATATCTCGCCCAGGATCGCGTACGCGTACGTGTAGGTGCTGCCCGCGATCGGAATCATCGAAGCGAGTTCGGCGAAGCACAGCCCCGCGAACAGGCACGCCACCAGCACCATCAGGAACGAAACGATCAGCGCCGGTCCTGCGCCGGGCCGCCCCAGCGTCGACGCCGCATCCTTTCCATGCGTGATGATGTCGAGCACCGTCGCTTGCAGCAACCCCGGGTCCTTGAGCTTGCCTGACGCAGCGGTTCCCGTGACGGTGAATATGCCCGAGCCGATCACGATGCCGACTCCCAGGAATGCCAACGCCCACGGCCCCAGCGATTTCTTCAAGCGATGCGACGGTTCCTCGGATGACTTGATGAGTTCGTCGATCGACTTGGTAGCGAATAACGACATTCAGTGGATTGTATCAGTAGCGCCAGTTGTGAGACGGCCAGTTGTGGGCCAAGTCAGTTGTGAGACAGCCAATTGTGAGTCGGCCACTTGTGGACCGCGAGTTGTGGGGCCGCCACTCATGGCGGCGAGCGGCCTTCAGGCCGCTCAAAGTTCGCCCCCACACAATCCCCGACAACCGAACATTACCTGTCCGCGCCGCAATAAAACATAATGTTCAACCCATGTAACGCTCCTCGCTGAATACAAGCCCGAATGCAAGTTAGATATACTTCCGTTTTCCATGCGTCGACGCTCATTTCTCAAAGGCGCGTCCCTCGCCGTGGCCGCCATCCGCGCCACCGCCCAACCCCCTGCGCGCAATCCGAGGATCGCCTACGGAGGCATCAGCATCGAGTGCAGCACCTACAGCCGACTGCGAACGCGCATGGACGAATTCACCATCCTGCGCGACGCCGAACTGGCCGCGAGCGATCGATTCAAGTTTCTGAAACGCTATCCGGTCCCTTTCATGCCGACCATCGTTGCCACCGCGACTCCCGGCGGCCCGATCGAACGCAAAACCTACGAAGCCATCAAAGCTGAATTCCTGAAGCGGCTGGAAGCGCTCTTGCCTCTCGACGGCCTCTACCTCCCCATGCACGGCGCGATGTTTGTCGAAGGCATGCAGGACGCCGAGGCCGATTGGTATCGCGCGGCTCGCAAAGTGGTGGGGCCGGATTGCCTGCTGTCGGCCAGCTACGATCTGCACGGCAACATCAGCCAGCCGATCATCGACACGCTCGACATGCTGTCGGCGTTTCGCACCGCGCCCCACATCGATCGCGAAGAGACCATGCGCCGCGCCACGGACATGCTGCTGCATTGCCTGCGCGAGAAGATCCGTCCGACGCTGATGTGGGCGCCGATCCCCGTCCTGGTGTGCGGCGAACGCAGCAGCACCGAATGGGAGCCCGGAAAACGGCTGTGGGCGCAATTGCCAGCGCTCAATCGCGAGCCCGGCATCCTCGACGTCAGCCTGCTGGTCGGCTACGTCTGGGCCGACGAACCCCGCACCACGGCGGCGGTGGTCATCACCGGCAC
Source organism: Terriglobia bacterium (assembly GCA_963732025.1). Classification (GTDB taxonomy): domain Bacteria; phylum Acidobacteriota; class Terriglobia; order Bryobacterales; family Bryobacteraceae; genus Palsa-187. The sequence continues at coordinate 531,615 of CAVSXU010000008.1, read as the reverse complement.
CGCTCCCGACAACCAACGCAAGGTCGCGACGAATCTCGCACAGCAATATTGGGACGCGCGCGCCGAATTTAAATTCGGGACGGAAACCTGCACGGTGGACGAGTGCGTTCAGCGCGCGATCGACGCGAAGACGCAGCCCGCAATCCTCGCGGACTCCGGCGATAACCCAACCGGCGGCGGAAATAGCGATCAAGCCACGGTGCTCGAATCTCTGCTGCGCCACAAAGCGCAGAACGTAGTGTTCGCCGGCATCACCGATCGTCCCGCGACCGAGGCTTGCTACCAGGTAGGCGTGGGCCAGCGCGTCCATCTCTCGATTGGGTCGACGCTCGATCCCAAGGCCAGCCGTCCGGTCAAGACGGAAGCCATGGTCAGGTTTCTGCTTGACGAAAAAAATCCGGCCCGTCGTGAAGCCGTCGTCCGGATCCCGGCTGATCCCGGCGCGTTCGTGCGCCAGGGCATTACGCTAGTGCTCTCTGCCTATCGCCGCCCGTATCACGACATCGTGGATTTCACGCGCCTGGGATTGGATCCGAAGTCTTTCAAGATTATCGTCGTGAAGTCCGGCTATCTTTCACCGGAGCTGGCGCCAATCGCGAACCCGAGCCTGATGGCGCTGTCGGATGGCGCGATCAATCAGGACATCGTCCACCTGCCGGCGAATCGATATCGCAGGCCGAGTTATCCGTTCGTCGCCGACCTCAAGTTCACGCCGAAAGTTTACGGGTCGGCGAGGAATCGACCCTAACTGCCGACGGCAGCAGTTCCCGCGCTAAAACAAGCGGCTTACTATGGAGAGCAGGAACTGGTGAACGGTCCAGCCAGCGGAGCAAGAGTTGACGCGATATTCCTTGGGTCTTTACAACCCGCCACTGGCCGTCGAGCGAAAGCGAGGCATACCATGATGTGATGATTGTCCCATTGGCCCGGTAGATCATTAAGCTCCCACGGCGATTGGTGAGCGCATTGGAACTGAACCAAACAAACAAGCATGACTTGTTGTGGGTCGTAATTCTCCGATGGAGATTTGCGCTACTCCGTTCCCTCGAAGCGGAGTGAACCCGCGGCCCACTTTCGTCCAGTACATAAACTCCATTCTCGTCCTTGCGGTAAAAGTCCTGGGAGACTATGCGATTCAGCGTGAAGGGCGGAAACGTCGACTTGGTTCTCTCTCGATGGATTGCCTTGAAAGCAGTGTCAGGTCATCGCTTCAAGGCTATGTAATGCCCGAGGGCAACACGGCCCTTGCCGGAAAAATTACGCCACTTGTGGTCGAACCAATTGTCGATCCGGATCAGAAAAAGCCCGTGGACAGCTTTCCCCTCTAGCTCCGCAGAGACCGCATGTCGGACAAGCTGGATGAACTCCAAATCGTCCGCGGGAATGTCCGCGATCATGGGCGCAACGAGGTGTTGAGCTTCGACCATTGACCTAATCTTATCCCTCCCAGTGGACCTCGTTAGCCCAGGAGGATACGCTGATCAATTCGCGCTCCGCTAGGAAGTGGTGTGCTGAGGCGGGGCACAACGGGCGCCGTTCGGATTGCCCCAGATTTAGTGGTTGGCTTCACTGGAATCGCCCCTAGGTGCGGGCTCCAACCGACCGCATCGAGAACGTCACGTAAGGAAACACTTCCGGAATGTGCGAATCGTAGTGACCATGCCGATTCCAAGTCCACCCGACGCAAGGATCCCGCACCTCGCCCTCTTTGCCGATCTTTTCAAACCGGCTACAGTCGATCCGCCACACATCCCCATCCTTCGGAGGCACCGAGCACCCTTCGCCCACTAAAGAAATTTTGCGGACAGCCCACCAGATGGCGTGCAGTTCGGCGTTAAACTCTTAAGCCAGGAGGTGGCATTCATGCTGCTGAGAGCTTTCTGCTTTTCCTCTTTGTTCCATCTGGGTCTCGATTTTGCAGTTGGCCAGCCGCCACCGCCACCCCCACCCCCTCCGCCGCAATTCATGACGATGAAGGGGCTCCCGCTGTCCTGCTTTGAGAAGCCGAGCTTCGTCGACGACGGCCTGGAGTTTTTCGTGTGCAACGGCGGGGGCGGGATTGCTGGCGTGCGAAAAAAGAGCGACCCGGCGCACACCGTGTTCGTCCATGATCCGGAGATCGCTCAAAACCTCAATATGCAAACCGCAAAGCGCGCATGCGGAACCAGGCGTTTCGCGACCCGTTCTGACGCTAGTGGAAGCTTCTCATTTCTTTGTGAGGGAGAAGAAATAGAACGAAACGACAGGTTCAAGGCCGCATCGAAAGCGGACTGGCTCAAATATGGAACTTACCTTACCAAATAGGCTGTAGCATCGGGTTTTCAAACTGAACCCCTGCCCTCGAGGCGCGTCCCGTTAGGGCGCGTGCAACGCCGCGTTAACAATATCCCTGGGACAACTTACTCACTACGTTCCCCAACCGATGCGTCGAGAAAGTCACGTAAGGAAACACTTCAGGGATGTGCGAATCGTAGTGGCCATGGCGATTCCAAGTCCAGCCGACGCAAGGATCCAGCACCTCGCCGTCCCTGCCGATCTTCTCAAACCGGCTGCAATCGATCCGCCAGACATCCCCATCCTTCGGAGGCAGCGAGCGCCCATCGCGCAACCACTCCAGCCCTTCCACGGAAATGCGAGCTCCGCAGTCCAACCACGATCCGTCTTGGCTTTCGTGACCAACCGATTCACCACTCCATCCACATGCACGGCCGAGCGCAGACCCGGATAATCCCAATCCAGAAATCCCCATCGCTCGCCGCGTTCGTGAACATGCCCACCGACCCCATCCAGCACCATCGTCCGCTGCGTGGCAGGATCGAACTCCGGCCGCCCGAAGTACTTCAACCCCGGCAGAAACTTATCTTTCCAAATCCAGAAAACTTCATAGACGGTGTTGAGGCAGTTGATCTCGAACTCATAGTAGGCGTCCTGGCCGGCGATGAAAACCTCGAGGTCGTTCTCTTCGTAGATCTTCGAATCGCGCTCCGTGAGTGTGCCCCAAACGTCGGTCTCTTCGGCCCAGAATCCGAAGTAGAGATTGTCGTCGTCCCAGAGCAGGGCCACGCGCGTGTCGAACCAGGCCGGCTGCCCGGTCACGATGTCGACAAAGACCGTCGATTTCGGCGCCGCCAGCCACGACGGCTCATCTAGCCTTCCATCGATCGAAATCGGCCCGTCGGTATGGAAGCAGGTATAGCGAGCAGGTTCACAAAACGACATTGGGTGCCCTCGAATTATAGGCTGTGCCAGAATCATGTGGGGCCGCCACTCATGGCGGCGAGCTGCCTTCAGGTGGCTCTGTTCGCACGAGCCGCGACCATGCTGCGCTTGCGCCAAGGGAGCGGTCCAACCGTCGGTTGTTCAGCATCCGTGTAAAGTCCGATGCCGCCGCGAGTAGCGCCCCATGTAGAAATTGATGACCCCAACGGTAAGATAGAAGACTGCCATGCGACTAGCAATTTCCCTCGCCATATCCGTACTGCTCGCCCCCGCCGCCGACCTCGTGCTCCGCAACGGCAACATCGTCACTCTCGACGCCACCACTCCGAAGGCGCAGGCGATCGCGATCACCAACGGAAAAATAACCGCGCTCGGCACCAACGCACAAATCGCCAAGGAAATTCAGCCGTCGACGAAAGTAATCGACCTCGCCGGCCGACTCGCGATTCCAGGCTTCATCGAAGGCCACGGCCACTTCACCGGCGTCGGCCAAATGAAGATGAGCCTCAACCTGATGGGCGCGAAAAACTGGGACGCGATTGTCGCGATGGTCTCGGCCGCGGCCAGCGAGGCCAAGCCCGGCGAGTGGATCATCGGACGCGGCTGGCATCAGGAAAAGTGGGACACGAAGCCGTCGCCCAACGTCAACGGGTTTCCGCTGCATGACGCGTTGAGCAAAGCGTCGCCCAACAACCCGGTACTGCTCACCCACGCCAGCGGTCACGCGGCCTTCGCCAATGCGGCTGCGATGAAAGCGGCAGGCATTACTCGCGACACGCCGAATCCCGACGGCGGCGAAATCATGAAGGACGCGTCGGGCAATCCCGATCGGCCTGCTGAATGAACGCGCGCAAGGTCTGGTGCGCAATGCCATGAACCGCGACCTGGCGCGCCGCACGCTTGCGCAACGCGAAGCCGACGAGGAGCGGCAGATCGACCTCGCCGCCGCCGAATGCATCGCCAAAGGCATCACGTCGTTTCAGGACGCCGGTTCGCCCGCCGATGTGATCGAACGATTGCAGCATCGCGCAGCGGCGGGAACACTGCCGTTGCGGCTCTGGGTGATGCTGCGCGAATCGAACACATTGATCGCGAAAGATGCGCCGAGACTGCGGATGATCGGCTTCGGCGACGATCACCTGACCGTGCGCGCGATCAAACGGCAAATCGACGGCGCACTCGGAACCCGCGGCGCGTGGCTGCTGCAGCCGTATTCCGATCTGCCGTCGACCAGCGGCCTGCCCACGGAACCGCCCGCCGATATCGCCGAGACCGCGAAGCTCGCGCTGGCCAACAATTATCAACTGTGCGTGCATGCGATCGGCGACCGCGCCAATCGCGAAGTGCTCGACATTTATGAGCGCGCGTTCAAATCGCAGCCCGAAAAGCGCGACCTTCGCTGGCGCATCGAACACGCGCAGCACCTTGATCCCGCCGATATTCCGCGCTTCGCCAAGCTGGGTGTGATCGCGGCGATGCAGTCGATCCATTGCACATCCGATGCGCCGATGGTGATCCCGCGCCTGGGCGTGAAGCGCGCCGAGGAAGGCGCCTACGTATGGCAAAGCCTGATGAAATCCGGAGCGCACGTCGCCAACGGAACCGACGCGCCGGTGGAAGACGTGAATCCCATCGCGAATTACTACGCCGCCGTCACCAGGAAGTTGAAGGACGGCACGGCCTTCTATCCGGCGCAGAAGATGTCGCGCATGGAAGCGCTGCGATCCTACACCGTCGAAAATGCCTACGCCGCGTTCGAGGACAATGTGAAGGGCAAGCTGAAACCGGGAATGCTAGGCGATATCACGGTGCTCTCGAAAGACATCCTCACGATTCCCGACGAAGAGATCCTGAAAACGGAGATCGAGTACACCATCGTCGGTGGCAAAGTGGCGTATGAACGGCGCCGCCAGTGAACCGCAACCGCCAGCGACGCGCGACAAACCGGGGAGGCGCGACCGTAAGAGAGCGCGCAAAATAAAGTGATCGATCGTGATTATCTTTTTTCCACGCTAGCGGATCTAATCCGCATCAACTCGATTAATCCAACCCTTGTCGAAGGCGGCAACGGCGAGCGCGAGATCAGCGAATACGTAGCGGCAGCACTAGGATCGCTAGGACTCGAAGTGCGCAAGCTCGAATCGGAACCAGGACGAGTAAGCGTCGTAGGCGTGCTGCAAGGAACAAACACCACCCGTCAGCGTGGGCGCGCCAAATCGCTAATGCTGAACGCGCATTACGACACGGTAGGCGTCGAAGGAATGGACGACCCGTTCTCCGCCGCCATCCGTGATGGCAAAATGTTCGGGCGCGGCAGTTACGACATGAAGGGAAGCCTCGCGGCGCAGTTGGCCGCGGTAAAGGCGATCGTCGATTCAGGCGAGCGTCCACGCGGCGATCTCGTCATCGCCGCCGTCGCCGACGAAGAATACGGAAGCATCGGCACCGCCGATGTGATCCGGCATATCAAGACCGACGCCGCGATCGTCACCGAGCCCACCGCCGCGCGAATCTGTCTGGCGCACAAAGGCTACCTGTGGATCGAAGTCGAAGCCATCGGCCGCGCCGCGCACGGCAGCAAATTCGAATCCGGCATCGACGCAAATATGCTGATGGGCCGCTTCCTCGCGAAGCTCGACAAACTGGAACAAGAGTTGCGGGCGCGAACGCCGCATCCGCTGCTCGGGCCGCCATCGCTGCATGCTGCGATGATCAAAGGCGGCGAAGGCTTAAGCACTTACGCGGCATCGTGCAAATTGCAAATCGAACGCCGCACGATTCCCGGCGAGACCGAAGCGCAAGTGATCGCCGAATTGAAAGCGATTGCAGACAACGCTTCCGTACGATCGTACTTTGTGCGCGATCCTTTTGAAATCGAGCGAGATGCGGAAATTGTCCGCGCCCTCCATCGAGCGATTCCCGAAGCGCAATTCATCGGCGACACGCCGTGGATGGACGCCGCGCTGTTGCAGGCGGCGGGTATCGAAACCGTTGTGATCGGTCCCGCGGGCGGCGGCGCGCACGCCGCGATTGAGTGGGTGGAACTCGAATCGGTGGCGCAGGTTGCCGAGATTTTGGCCAGGACCGCGATGGATTATTGTGGTTGATCTTTCGCCGCTGATCGAGGAAGCCGCAACGTTCTTGCGCGGGCGCATTCGCCGGACGCCGTGCGAATTTTCGCAGCCGCTTTCTCAATTACTTGGCGTTCCCGTCTGGTTGAAACTCGAATCGATGCAGTTGACCGGATCGTTCAAGATTCGCGGCGCGCTATTTCGCATTTCCAAGCTAACTGAAGAAGAAAAACGACTTGGCGTGGTGACGTGCTCCGCCGGCAATCACGGCAAAGCGGTTGCGTATGCGGCTCGCGAGGCGAATGTTCGCGCGACGATTTGCGTTCCGCGATCGGTCGATACGTCGAAGCTCCACGGGATGAAGGCTTTGGGCGCGGACGTTCTGGTTTCCGAATTCGACGGCTACGATGACACGGAGGAGTGGGCGAAGGCGCTCGCGAACGAGCGCGGCCTCACGTTCCTGTCAGCATTCGACGATTACGCGGTGATGGCTGCGAACGGCGGCACTATGGCGAAGGAATGCCAGGAAGACGTACCCTCCGCGACGAACTTCATCGTGCCCGTGGGCGGCGGCGGTTTGTCCGCGGGATTCGCGTTGGCAGATAAAACGCGTTGCAAAAAACACCAGAATGGTTGCAAGAATCCTTGCATGGCAGCACGTTTGTCGCCAGCGCTCAAATTGTCGCTGGATGCGGGACACGCGATCACTAAGCTCCCGGCTGTCGATACGATGGCGGGCGGGGTGGAGGGCGGCATCGGCGCGCTTGCGTTCGGGGTGCTCGGGCCGCTGGTCGATCCTGTCGCGTTGGTTTCGGAAGATGAAATTCTCGAAGGCGTGCGCTGGATGATCGAGCATCATCAATATTTGATCGAGCCGACGGCGGCGGTCACGATCGCGGCTTGCATTAGTGGAAAAATCGGACGGCTGGATGAGCCCGCTGTGGTTGTGATTTCGGGGCGCAACGTGAGCGCGGATTCGGTGAAGAAGATTTTGTGCAAATCCTGACGCTGGATCAGATCAAAACTCGCATCGACGATCTCGCGGTGATCGATCTGCATGCGCGACGGCGTTGATCGCGCAATCGCGGGGTGAGTGCGATACGCCGATGCCGATGCATCTGGATATTGATGCGGGGGCAAGCAGGCAGGCGGAAACGCCTGCCCCACAACGCGGCGAGGTGCATATGAAGTCCAGCTATCGGCGCGGCGGGAAATATTTCGCGCTGAAGATGGCTACGACGTTTGGCGGCGTCGGGAATGGGATGGTGCTGCTCGCGTCGGCGGAGACGGGCGAACCGGTCGCCATGCTGCAGGATGCCGGACACTTGACGGATGTACGGACGGCTGCGGCGGCGGCGATGGTCGCGCGGGAGCTTCAGCGGGACGATCGCTCGATTGGGATTCTGGGCAGCGGCATTCAGGCTCGGTTGACGGCGCGATTCCATTCGCGGGTTCTGCCGCTCGAACAAGTTTGGCTGTGGGGCCGCAATGCGGAGCGCGTTGAGGATTGCGCCGTAGAGCTTCGGCGCTTCGTACCTGATGTGCGGATCGCACGGACTTCGGCGGAGGTTGCCGCAGCGACGAAACTGATCGTCACTTGTACCGCTTCGCGTGAGCCGCTGCTGTTGGCTCGCGATATGCAACCGGGCACGCATATTTCGGCGGTCGGCGCGGATTCGGTTGGGAAGCAGGAGTTGGATCCGGAGATTCTGCGGCGCTCGGATTTGTTGCTGGCCGATTCTGTGATGCAGTGCAAAAGATTGGGCGAGTTGCAGCATGCGCCTGATCAGGCTGACGCGCGCTGTGGAGATCGGAGCGTTTTGCGATAGCGGTGAGGTCGCGGGGAGATCTCGGTTGCGGATTTCACGGGGCTGGGCGTTGAGGATTTGTATATCGCGGAGATGATTCTTGGGTGATTTCCCGAACGAAGAAAGCCGGCTAAAGCCGGCTTGCCGCCACGAGTGGTGGCCCCACAACCAATGACGGTGTCGCCCTGAAAAGTGAGAACCTTGATCAAGATATAATCTATGCCAATTGAAACTTTTGAAATGGAGCGGATGCAGTCGACCTGGGAGAACATTGTCGAGTACGATTTGAGCGAGAGCGGCGTGCGTCCGCTGACGCTGCGCGAATTGATGGCGATGGGATTCGATCTCGAATCGTTTCTCGATGTTCCGCTGGGCTACAGCCAATCGAATGGAACGCTGGAGCTGCGCGAGGCGCTCACGAAGATTTATCCGGGCGCGACCGTCGATCACATCGAAGTGACCAACGGGACGTCGGAAGCGAATTACCTGATCGCGCTGAGCCAGTTGCATACGGGCGACGGGTTCGCGTTCGAGACTCCGAATTACATGCAGTTGTGGGGAATCCCGCGGAGTCTGGGCGCGGATGTGCGGACGTTCCGGCTGCGGCCCGATGCCGCGTGGGAGCCGGATTGGGACGAATTCGAGCGAGCAGTCTCGCCGGGCACGAAGCTGGTATATGTTTCGAACCCGAACAATCCGACGGGCTCGATTCTGTCCGACGACTCGATGCAGCGGATTGTCGCGCGGTGCGAGCAAGTCGGCGCATATCTGATGGCCGATGAAGTCTATCAGGGCGCGGAGGTTTCGGGGCCGCGGGCCAAGAGCTTCTGGGGCATGAGCGATCGCGTGATCGTCACCAGCGGACTTTCGAAAGCGTGGGGGATTCCGGGCGTGCGTATCGGCTGGATCGTGGGACCGCCGGGCGTGATCGCGGATTGTTGGGCGCAGCACGATTATTTGACGATCGGGCCGAATAAGCTCTCCGACCAGATCGCGAAGATCGCGGTGTCGCCGGAGAATCGCGAAAAATGTTATGCGCGGACGCGGGAGGTGCTGAATACGAATATCAAAATTGCGCGCGAATGGGTGGCGAGCTTTGGCGATTTTCTGGAATGGCGCGAGCCGGATGCGGGCGCGATCGCGCTGGTGAAGTACCACGCGCTGGTTCCGTCGGTGGAATTGTGCGAGAGGATTCGAACGCGGCAGAGCACGCTGATCGTGCCGGGGAAGCAGTTGGGGGTGGAGGGATACGTGCGGATTTGGCTGGGGGCGAAAGAGGATTATTTGCGGGAGGGGTTGCGGAGGGTTGGGGTCGAATTTCGCGCGATTGCGTAATGTGACGGACCCGGCGGTCCGTCGCGGAGCAGGCGCTCCCCCCCACGGAACAACGGCAGGCGGAAACGCCTGCCCCACAAAGCTACTAAGGTTTTCGCCCGATCCTCGGCTAGGCCAAACCGCCGATATAAGTGTCTAGGCCCAGACCATGTCCGAAACGGATTCCTCTGTAAACGCATTACATACCGCCGTTCATTGCTACCTGGCGACGCTGCTGGCTACCGCGAATTGCGTCGGAGCGGCGTGTCCGGAAGTTGGTGGGCTGTATCGGCATCGGCTGAGCCGCTTGCGGGCTCGGCTCGCATTCGATTCTTCACCGACGGCGCTGGAGGAAAGCGCCGCCGCGGTGGAAACCGAGCTGAACGAGTTCGCCTCGAAATCTTCGTTGTACGTCGCACAGCATGGAGTCGAATTACGATCGGCGATTGCGACGCTTGAAGAGATCGTGCGATCGCTCACGCAGCGGCAGGATTTTTACGCGGCACGGCTGCGGCAATTCGCCGCGCAGATGGAAGCGACGACGTATCCCACCGAGACCGGAGCTCTTCAAGAGACGGTGGCGCTACAAGTGGCGGGGCTGCTCAGCGCCGTCGAGAGCATGAGTCACGAGACGCAATCGCTGGTAATGCGCATGCGCAACGAACTGGGAGCGGTAGAACAGCGGATTCGCGAGTCCGAAGTGACGGATCCTCTGACGGGGTTGATGAATCGGCGCGAGATGGAGCGGCAGATCGAATCGCGAAAGAATGCCGGCACGCCGCCGGTGCTGTTGCATTTCCAGCTCAACGGCGAAGTGAATTGGGAAGTGATGCAGCAGGTATCTTCCCGGCTCGGGTCGCAATTTCGTCACAAGGATTTTGTTTGCCGTTGGAGCGATACGGAGTTTCTGGTGTTGTTTCAGGGACCGGCTGAGATTGCGCAATCGCGATCGGAACAGATTGTGCCTTGGGTGGCGGGACGGTATTTGCTGGAGACCGGCGCGAGTGTGGAGATCAGCGTGGAGGTCACGCTCACGCAGTCGGAGTTGGTGGCGTAGCTGGGGCACAGCGTCGAGCCTATGAATATGGGTTCATGAGTAGTACCCCCGCTCTCACGAGCGGTGCTTGACGGCTGTCCGGAACGCGCTCCCTTCTGTCGCGCCTCTTTCACCAGATGGCGCACTTGCTGACGATCGTGCCAATCGGCGGCTGCCCGTCCTCTTAGTCACGGCTCGGTTACAAAACGCGCACCCTTACGGGCTGCGCCTCACTGTGGGCTTCGACGAAGACTAGCGCTCCATTCTGTCGCGCCTCACTGGCGGCGCGAACATTAGACGGCTATTTGTAATAACGTTGATGGAGTGCAATCGGTTAAGGGCGTTCCTGTCCTGGTCACCGGCGCGGGCCGCGGCATTGGAAAGCGATTGGCGATCGGATTCGCTTCCAAAGGCGCGCGAGTTGGTCTATTGGCGCGCAGCAAAGCCGAACTCGACCTGTGTCATCTGGAAATCGAACACGCGGGCGGAGCCGCGCTGCGCCTTCGCACCGACGTTTGCGATTACGAACAAGTCTGCGCGGCGGCCGAGCGGATGCGCGTCCACTTCAATGCTCCCGTCCAAGTCCTGATCTGCGCGGCGGGCGTCCAGGGTCCGATTGGCGCGTTCGCCGAAACCGCGCCGAAGGCCTGGCAGGATGTCCTGAACACGAATCTCATCGGCGTGATGAACGCATGCCGGGCGGTGCTGCCGGGTATGATCGAGCGGCGCTCGGGAAAGATTATCGTGCTGGCGTGCGGCGGCGTGTCCACGGGCAGGCCGAATTTTTCGATTTACGCGGCCGCGAAGGCCGGGCTGGCGCGCTTCGTCGAGAGCGTGTCAGAAGAGATCGTGGAGCACAATGTTCAGATCAATTGCCTGTCACCCGGAGAATCGTACACGCACATGACGGACCAGATCCTGGCCGCCGGCGAGCGTTCCGGCTGGCGCGAACAGGAGCACGCGGAGCAGACACGGTTGACGGGCGGCGTGGCGCCGGAAAAACAAATGGACCTGGCGATGTTCCTGGTTTCGGATCAATCCAATCACGTCACCGGACGGCTGATCGGCGTGCTGGACGACTGGAAGAAATTGAAAAACGGAACCATCAGCCCCGAGCAATACCGGCTGCGGCGAGTTCAGCAAAAGACTTAGCGTCCATTTGACCGACCGGCACATGGCGAGCGCGACGACGGTCGATTTCCACGCTGGAACGTGTGAGGTAACTGCGCAGTTCCTGGAGGCCGTAGAGCGCAGCCAACTCTCTCGCGCTGCATCCGGCGCGTTTCGCTTTCAAGATAAACCAGGCTTCACGCGACAGACGCTTGTCCTCCATCACATCATCGGAGCGATCGCACAACAGTGACGGAAGCGGACCCGCGTCATTCAGATCGAAATGAAAAATGCAGCGATCCAGATCCAGCGCGGCACGGGTGACGTTGAGACCATCGCCACGGTTGTTCTGGTCGAAAGCGATCAGCTCGCCGTCGATGTCATAGACGGAACAGTCCGGGCACCACGTCGAACTCATGATGTAGTAGTGATTCTGAATGGCGTGGGCCTGGAGCGCGCGGCCCGCCGAATAGGCACTCGGCCAGATCACAAGTTCGGCGCCGCGATCCGCCATGCCGCGCCATTGCTCCGGCCAGTTCACATCGAAGCAGGTCGCGAGACCGACGCGGCCAAAATCCGTGTCGCAAACCGCGATGTTTTCGCCGGGCAAAACGGCGGGGTCCTTCTGATACTCGCCGGGCCAGTAGGGGTGGATCTTGTCGTAAACGCAGGCGATTTCGCCTCGCCGGTCCAGTAGAACTGACGAGTTGAAGCGGCCTGTCGCGTCATGACGATCCATCGGGCAAACGATATAGGTTCGATGTTTTCGGGCGACATTCGACAGCGTCCGAACGGAGGGGCCGTCGAGCGATTCGGAGGTGCCGGCGTCCTGACCGAGAAAAGTTTCCGGCAGGACGATGAGGTCCGCGCCACGCGCGCCTTCGATATCGACCAGGGCAGCCACTTCGTCAAGGGATCGGCCGGGGTGGAATCCGATGCTAACCGCACGAACCGGGCGGCCGACGGGTTGAGTCCCAGCATCGGAGGGCGCCGCAGCTGTTGTGGTGAGTGAGCTCTCCGAATGAATCACGATTTGTCCCGAGCCGCCAACTCGAAAAGAGTTGCGGTTCGACTCGATTGTAGCGCAGTTGCAAACAATTACGTAGTGAAATGTTCTAGGAATAAGTGGCGCGGGCCGCTCTGCAGGCCGGGCGGCCCGCGCCAAGTTAACACGCCGTTCGTCCTGCTTTTTCCGCCATTTGCCGGTTTTGCGGATTCGAGCAGCGGCGAACGCCTGTAAGATGGCGTAGATGGAACAGGCTATTCATGTATCCGGTCTCCGCAAGTCGTACGGAGATTTCGAAGCCGTGCGCGGGATCGATTTCGAGGTCGCGCAGGGCGAAGTGTTCGGGCTGTTGGGACCGAACGGCGCGGGGAAGACGACGACGGTCGAGATTCTGGAAGGATTGCGGCCGCGTTCGGCGGGCGACGTGAAGGTGCTGGGGTACGATCCCGGCGTCCGACACTCGCAAGATCAAGGACCGCGTGGGTGTGTGCCTGCAATCTACGAATCTGCCGGATAAGATGACGGTTCGCGAATCGCTGGCGCTGTTTTCGGCGTTCTATTCGCGCGGTGTCGACAATGACAAACTTCTGCAACGGCTGCAGCTTTGGGACAAGCGGAACGATTTCTATTCCAAGCTTTCCGGCGGCCAGAAGCAGCGCGTGGCGCTCGCACTCGCGCTGGTGAACGATCCGCAATTGGTTTTCCTGGACGAACCGACGACGGGCCTGGACCCGCAGGTTCGCCTGGAGATTCACAGCCTGATCAGCGAGCTGCGCGAGGACAAGCGGACGATTCTGCTGACGACGCATTACATCGAGGAAGCCGAGCGGTTGTGCGATCGCGTGGCGATCGTCGACGCCGGGAAGATCATCGCGATCGGCACGCCGCGCGAAATGCAGGCGCAGACGCTGGGGCAATCGCGCGTTGAGATTCAGACCGAACAGCCGATGCCGGCCGACGGTTCCGAAGTTCGAGAATTCGGAGAAGTCGACGTTGAGCGAAGACCGGTTAAGTCTGACGGTGTATTCGTCGCGGCCGGCGCGCACGCTGCCGGATTTGATCAAGTGGATCGACCAGAACGGCGTCGATCTGGAAGATATTCATTTGAAGAGGCCGACGCTTGAGGATGTGTTCATCGAGCTGACGGGGAAGAAGCTGAGGGAATAGGGACGAGATGAACGCGTACATTGCACAAATTCGGATGAACCTGCGGTTGACGTTTCGCGACCGCTCGGTTGTGTTTTTCAATTACATGTTCCCGCTGATCTTTTTCGTGATCTTCGGGTCGGTGATGCATGCCGATCAGGGCGGCACGGGAATGCAAGTGGTGACGATGGTGCTGAGCATCGGCATTCTGGGCGGCGGATTTTTCGGCGCGGGCATGCGCAGCGTGATGGAGCGCGAGGCGAATATCCTGCGGAGGTTCAAGGTTGCGCCGATTACGCCGGGTCCGATTCTGGTGGCTTCCATGGTGGTGGGGCTGGTGACGTTTCTGCCGCTGCGTGATCCTGGTGCTTGCGCTCAGCAGAGTCTGGTGGGGGATGCCCTTGCCTGGGAACCTAGGCTCGCTGTTCATATTCCTGATCGTGGGGACGCTTGCGTTTCGCGCGTTCGGCGGAATCATCGGCGCGGTTTCGAATTCAATGGCGGAGAGCCAGATCATCATTCAGGTCCTGTACTTTCCGATGCTGTTCCTGAGCGGCGCGACGTTTCCGCTGGGAATCATGCCGCATTGGCTGCAGAAGATGGCGGATTTCATTCCCGCGACTTATCTGACGCGCGGGCATGAAGAGCATTCTACTGGAGCATCAATCGATTCTCGGACAATCAGCAGGCGGTCGGGTGTGCTGCTGCTGACGGCGGTGGTCGCGACGTTCCTTGGGTTCAAACTGTTCCGCTGGGAGAAAGACGAGAAGATGAAGCCGTCGGCGAAGCTATGGGTGGTCGCCGTGATGGTGCCGTTCTTTGTGGCCGGGGCGTGGAGCGCGCGCAGCGAAGACAACATCGTGAAGGAAAAGATCGCGATGCGCGAGATGGAGCGCGGGCATGCGCTGCTGATTCGCGACGTGCGGCTGGTGGTCGGCGACGGGCAGATGATCGAGCACGGCGGCGTGCTGATTCGCGACGGCAAGATTCAGGAAGTCTATGAAGGGTCGACGCCGGATCCGAAGAGCGTGAAGGCGGAGGCGATCGACGCGTCGGGCAAGACGCTGATTCCGGGCTGATCGACACGCACGTGCATTTGGGATCGCCGGGCGGAATGTACGAACAGCCGACCGATTACGAAGCCTGCCGACAAGAACATGCCTCGCGAGTTGGCGGCGTATCTGTATAGCGGAGTCACGGCGGTTCGGAGCGCGGGCGATACGACGGCGGACGTGCTGAAGCTCCGCCAGAGAATCGCATCGGGCGAACGGCTGGGCGCGGAGTTGTTTATCGTCGGGCCGCTTTTCACGGCGGAAGGCGGGCACGGCACGGAGTACGCCGAAACCCTTCCCGAGATGATGCGTGCCGGCATTCAATGCGGAGTTCGTGCGTTTGCCGAAGTCGGCGGACGAAGCGCGGAAGATGGTGGACGAGTTGAAGAAGCGCGGCGTCGACGGGATCAAGACGGTGCTCGAAGCGGGATTCCCGGGTCACCCGATCGAATCGGCTGGATACGGCGATTCTGAAGGCGGTGGTCGATGAGGCGCACGCCGATAAGTTGAAGGTGATCTGCCACACGGGCAATTCGAAGGATGTGGCTGATGCGCTGGATGCGGGCGTGGACGGAATCGAGCACGGGTCGAATCGCGATGTGATTCCGGAGGCGTCTGTTCGCGCGGATGAAGCAGGCCGGCACGACGTACGATCCGACGCTGGCGGTGATGGAAGCGATCAGCGATACGGCGGAAGGTAAGACCGATCTGCTGGATCGGTCGCTGGTGCAGCAGGTGGGTCCGAAGAAGCTGTTGGACGCGACGAAGAAGATGCTGGTATCGCCGCAAATGGCGGAGATGCGGGCGGCGATGAAGGGCGTGCATATGGGGCTCGATCTGGGAAAGCAGAACCTGGTCGCGGCGTATAAGGCGGGCGTGATCCTTGGTGACCGGGACGGACGCCGGGAATTTACAGGTGATTCACGGTCCTGGTGTGCATCGCGAATTGCAGCTTTGGGTGGCGGCTGGCGTGCCGGCGGATATCGCGCTGCAAGGGGCGACGCATAACGCGGCGAATGCGCTGGGAGCGGGCGATCGGATCGGGATGCTGCGCAAGGGCTACGAGGCAAACGTGGTGTTGTTGAATGGGAATCCGCTGAAGGATATCGCGGCTACGGAGCAGATCTCGCTGATTTTATTTAGGGGCGAGCATGTGAATCGGACGGAGTTATTCGATCAGCAGTAGAGCGCCAGCAAATGGCAGGCGGAACCGCCTGCCCCACCTACTCCGGATTGTGTAACCAGCGGTTGACGAGGGCCGCAGCATCGTCGGCTTCGGGATTCACCATTGAACGGGCGGTTTCCGCGCCGCTTTCGGAGAAAACCGCGGCGATTCCTTCAGTAGTGGGCGTCAGTTCCAGGCGTTTGGTGTTTGCGTCCAGGCGCAACGTTTCGCCGATCCACGTAAATCGGACTAGGACTCGCAGACCGCGCCCGATAGTCCGGCATTGCGTCAACAGCTCTGAGGTGAAAGGCGAGTTCTTCAGCGCATCCGCATGAGGAGCGCGCTGCAGAGCGGCATTTCTTTCGGACTCGCGGCGCTCGCGATCGCGCTGAACTTTTTCCGGATCCCGCTCTTCCTGATTTTCGAGCGCTTTTAAATTATTTTCCAGGTTGTCGCTGTAACTCATGCTGTCGCTAGTTTAAGTATGACATCGGTTTCTTATGGATAGCTGATTTTCGCGATCAGGAAGGGCAGGCGGAAACGCCTGCCCCACACTCCGGAGCGCGGCCGGGCGGTCGCGCGCAGGCCAGGCGGCCTGCCCCACTATTTACCGAACCAGCGTTTTCTGTATTCCTTGAACTTCTCGCCCCACGTCGATTCGGCGGGTTGAGTTACGGGATCGGGATCGAAACTTTTGACGCCGCGCACTTCCGGGAGTGCAGGCGCGGGCTGATACGGAGTCTTCGCGACCATGCGCACGCGATACCCGCTGAACGCGTAGGTCCGCTTGTAAAGCCTTCCGTCCTTGTCCTGCAACACCAGCGAGAATGCTTTCTCATCCTGGCCCGGAACGGTTTGCGTCTCGACCGGATAATAGCCCTTGACGTTCCGTTCGATGTAGGCGGTTTCGTAACGATGGCGGCGAGTGCTCCATACGAACACGCGAAAACTGTCGAACTCGTAGGGCAACTGTCCGGCGGATGCTGTCGTCCAGAGCCAATTCGGCTTGGCCTCATTCTTTTCCTTGTCGCGAATCTCACCAAGCGATGCGTACGACGTGATGCGATGCCCCTCGGCGTATTGCGCGACTTCGTCGGGAATCGACATCAACAACATTCGCGATAATACCCAGCCCACTTTCGCGTCCACTTTCGCGTCGGCGTGCTGCTCTCGCATGCGAACCAGGCTCCAGTCATCGAGCGCGGTGGAGTTCACGCGCGCGGCGGGGGGAATGTAACCCGGCAGATCCGGGGAACGCGGACGCGATAGCTGCTCCCAATTTTTCGGTGGCGCCGGTGGTAGCGGTAACGGAGGTGGCGGCGTGCTCGACTTCGGCTTGGCTTTCGATTTTTTCGCCGCGGGCGCGGCAGAAGTTGCCCTGTGTACGGGCGCGGCGGCGGCCGGCGGATATCGCGGCGCGACGCGGTGCCCGATCACGTCCACCGATCCGGCTTCGGGGATCTGATAGAAGCTGGGAGCCTGACGGCTGGGCTCGGCGTGCATGTTGAGGGCGTCGAGTACAGTGGCGACGCCCTGCGAAGGAAGTTTCGCGACGCTATCGGCAAGGTGATGCAGATCGTCCATTTGTTGCTGCGTGAGCAGGAGGTTCGTGTCGGTCCAGCCTTCGACGCCTTGCGTGGTGCGAACGCGGACGAACTTGCGGCGAGTCTCGATTACCTCCAGCTTGTCGCCATGCTTGGCGGTTCCCACAGTAGGCGATTTCGAGGCGAGGTCCTTGCGCAGATTCAATGTTGCGGGTCCCGCGTAGGCGACTCCCGTGGACGGCTGCTGTGCGCGATGCGAGCCGCACGCGGTGAAGAGAAAGATCGCCAAGAACGTGGCGCACGCACTCGTGCGTGCCGTGTCGACACTCATGTCGACACCTTCCCCGAGCAGGGCGCAATACGCGAGTGCAGAGTCGTTGTTGGACACGCACGCGTTCCATTCTGTCGCGCCTCTTTGAGTAACAACGGTAAAGATAGGGGCGAATTAGGGAGTGGGTGGCAACCTTGTCTCAGCGACACTTCACTAAGTGTCAACGTGGGTGTCGACACGGCACGCACGAGTGCGTGCGCCACAACGGCTATCCAATTCCTAAATCGTCGATGCGTTCGAGCGGCGAGCCGCAGCGGCGGCAGATCAGCGACGCGCAATCGCCGCACATCAGTGGATCCGTCACCGGTTGCGGCGCAGCGCGGACAATAGTATTCGGCTGTGTTGGGGGTCATCGAGACTGGTCACCTTACTTAACGGCCGAAGGCGGCGGTGCGGCTTCGGCGACGATCTCCGCGCGCGCCTTCAGGAAAATGTCGTACTGGCTCATCAGATCGCGAAACACCGCGTCGCCCAGCATGCGATATCCGGCGCCGGTGAAATGCACGTGATCGTCCTGCGCCATGCCGGCCTGACACCCACTGCTGCATCGAGCCCTTGCCGCCCATCTTGGCGCGCAGATCCCAGAACGCGCAGCCGGTGGCGACGCGCGGCCTGGCGCTGCGCCTCGACGATCATGTCGATGCCGTCCATCGGCAGCCAGCCCTTGCGGGTGTGCGAATAGCGATCCGGCGGACCGATCACCAGAATCGTCGCGGTGGGCGCGGCGGCGCGCAAGCGCGCGATCAACTGCGTGTACATGTCGCGATAGCCTTCGAGCGTCCAATCCTTGCGGCCGGCTTCGTTGGTTCCGTAGGCGAGCACGATCAGCGCGGGATTGCGGCGCTCGATATTGGAGCGCAGCGTGATCTCATTCCAATCGAGCATGATGGACGCCTGCGCGCCGTTGATGCCCAGCGTTTCGTAGGTGACGCCGGTGGCATTCTCCGCCACCCAGCCGAACAGGCGCACGGGCGCGTGATCCAGCGTCTCCACTTCCAGCCTGTGCTGACCGGGCAGCGTCTCGTAGTGATAGTAGCCGGGCGCGGCTTCGCCGTCGGTCGAGATGCGCTCCACCGGCGTTGCCGTTATCGTAAATCTGGATCGCGCCGCCGCCGGGCTGCTGCAGATAGAACAATTCGAACTGCTGGCCGTCGGCCAGAAGATAAACCGATTCGTGCGGCGACTTGGTCGACATGCTGACGCCGCCCAGACCGTAGATGCCGTCGCCGGTGCGGCCCACCAGCCCGTCGGTATGCCAGCCGCGCGTCGAACCCGTGCGCACATCGAGCCGGCGATAGCCGTTCCACGGCCGGCCGGCGAAAGAATAGCCGCTGCCGCCGTCGCCGAATTTCTCCTGGAAGCGCGCGCGCAGATCGCCGGTCCATTCATCGGCGGCGGTGTGCGAATCGCCGTAATGCAGAATGCGCAGCGGCCCGCGCATCTCGCCTCGCTGATGGCGGTAGAGCTGTTCGAAGAACGGAATCAGCGCCGCGGCGTTTTCGACCGGGATGTCCGCGCCGGTCGGCGACTTTCTCGAACACGCCTTCGTGCGCTTCGGCTCGCGTTTTGGCGCTGACGGCGGAGCCTTGGGAATGGTGACGCGGCGGCGCACGGCGGCCGGTGTCGATGCGACTTTCTTGACGGCGGTTTTCACCGGCGTCTTTGTAGCCGAGGCCTTGGTGGGATCAGGCTTGCCGACGCTCGATCGGTATCGCTTTTTCGCCGCGATTTTTTCGTGGTGGTGTTCGCGGCGGGCTTCGTGGTTGCGGCAGGCTTGGGCTTCGTCGACGGCTGCTCGGCGGCGAGGATCGACAGCAGGCGTCAACGCGCATAAGCATGCGGCGACACTGGCCCAGATCCTATGGCTTGGCATCCTTAGCGCTCAGCCTCAGGCGCGGATTTGGTAACTGCAGTCGGATGATCTAATTGTCGCAGCTTATATTCGTTATAGCCATCGCGCAGGGCCTTGTACAGAAGCTCGCCGACGATCTTGGCGCCGGCGGGCATGGGATGGATGTAATCCGCGCCCACCAGGCGCGGCTCCGCCGTATACCAGCGCGCCATGGTGCCCGCGCCGCCCATGGCTTCAAACGTATTGAAAAAAGCCACGCCGGTTTCGGCGGCGACACGGCTTCGATGTTGACCAGCCGCGGCATCGACCGGCATGGTTTCGATTTCGCCGGCGGCGTTTTGCTCGCCGCGATCCATGGGGCTCATCAGAATAATGGACGACTCCGGGCAGCGCGGCGTGCAGCCGCTTGCACCACCTTGCGTCATCTCCGGCCCCAGGTGGTGTCGACAAATTTCGGATAGCCGCTTTCGTTGGTGCCGTAATTCACGATCACCAGGTCGGGCTTGTAGTGGCGCAGCTCGGCGGCCCAGTGCGGGCCGTTGAAGGATCGCGACAGCAGCGTGACGTTCGCGCCGTTGATGCCCAGGCTGCTGTAGATCACGCCGGCGCCGCGTTGCGGAATTCGGCGCCGTACAGCCGCACCGTGCCGCGCGTCACGCGCAGCGTGAATTTCGTCGCGCCGGCGGAATGTCGAACGACGCGTAGCCGGGACCCTGTGCTTTCGGATCGCGCGGTCGGAAGCGGTCTCGACGATGCCGAGTTCCTTGTCGTCCGCTTCGACCGCGAACGCGCCGCCGTCGGGCTGCCGCAGGAACGCGATTTCGACGATCGCTGTGGCGGGCCTTCAGTTTCCAATGCGCGACCGCGCCGGTGGAGCCGAGGAAGCTCACGCCGCCCAACCCGTGCATCCCGTCCTTCAACTGCGCGATGCCGGCGATGTCGATCTTCCAGCTTGCGACGCTTCCATCTCGACGCCGCGGTGGTTGTACCAGGCCCACGGCCGCGCGATCAGCACGAATCCGCTGCCGCCGTCGCCGAACTGCTTTTGCAGCATCGCGCGGGCATCGGCGGTGATCAGATCGCCGGTGGTGGGCGAATCGCCGTAGTGCACGATGCGGGTGGTGCCGCCCTTGAGCAGCGCTGCGTAGAAATGATCGAGCGCGTGCGTCGGGTCGATCAGATTCGCTGGCGCCGCACTTCGAGGCGCTTGGATCGAAGGTCTACCAGTTCAGGCAGCGGCGCTTCGGTTTCAATTTCGGGATCGGGAGATCGACGACGGTGGCAGCAGTTGCGGATCGAACGACGCGAAGTTCTTGAGCGCGGGCGCCAGCGCGGCAGGAATAGCAGGCCGATGAATCCGAGGATGGTTAGGCTGGTCTTGATCGGCATTGCGATTGTGACTGCGTCGCAGATCTGCATTTATGCATGCCAGAATGCGGCTCGGCCAGACGTGGCGCACGATCATCGTGCCGGCGGGCACTTTAGTGTCCGCTACGAGCGCAGCCTGAAGGTCGCGCCTGCACGATAAATCGTGCGCCACGTTCACTTCCCGGCATTCTGACTCCTGACTCATTTTCAAAATTTGTTATAGATGAACGGCGTCGCGCCCGTCTGCGCCACGTATTGCAGCCCGATCACCAGCAGCGCCAGCGCCACCGCCTGCGCGTAGAACGGCGCGTTCACGAACAGTTCCAGACTGAAGTCATACCACTTCTTCGGCATGTAATGCGCCAGCACGCGCGATCGCCAGAATCAGCGCCAGCGATCCTGAGATATTCGCGAAGGAGACGCTGAGCGATCCGATGCGGGGCAGGATCGCATGCACCGTTTCCAGATTCGGCGCGCGGAAGAAAATCCAGGCGAACGCGACGAAGTGGAACGTGAGGAAGATGCTGACGTATCGCCAGAAGTCCAGCGGCCTTCGCCGTGCCGGTGCGCGTCTGCCACAAGCGCACGATCGCCAGTCCGAGGCCGTGCAGCGCGCCCCAGATCACGAAATTCCAGCTCGCGCCGTGCCACAGTCCGCCGATCACCATGGTGATGAACAGGTTCATGTACGGCATCACTTTCGACCGCTTGCCGGGCAGCGAGAAGTACAGATAGTCGCGCAGCCAGTTCGAGAGCGAGATGTGCCAGCGGCGCCAGAAGTCGGCGATGTTTTCGGCGGCGTAGGGGCGATTGAAATTCGCCGGCAGCTTGATCCCCAGCAGCAGCGCGGAGCCGATCGCGATGTCGGTGTAGCCGGAGAAATCGTAATAGATCTGCAGCGCGTAGGCGTAGACGGCGATCAGCATCTCGGCGCCGCTGTAGAGATTCGGAAAATCGAAGACGCGATTCACCAGGTTCGCCGCCAGGAAATCCGCGATCATCAGCTTCTTGATCAACCCCATGCCGATCAGAAACAGCGCGCGCCCGCCGATCGGCGCGTCGAGCTTCTTGGGCTTTTCGAATTGATCGATCAGCGTAGAGACGCGCGTGATCGGACCGGCGAGCGTGGTCGGGAAGAAGGAAACCGCCGCCAGATGCGCCAGATAGCTCTTGGTGCCCTTGGCGTCGCCGCGATAGAGATCGATGGTGTAGGTCAGCGCCTGAAAGACGTAGAACGACAGCGTGAGCGGCAGAGTCCAATGCCATTCGGGCGCGGGCCGACCGGTAGCTTGCGACCAGTTCTGCAGGAAGAACGGCATGTACTTGAACGCGGCGAGCAGGCCGATGTTCATCAGGATGCTCGCCGTGACCAGCAGGCGGCGGACCCACGGGCGCTTCGAATATTGCAGGCCGCAGTCCGATGAAGTAATCGCAGGTGGAGACGGCGGGGATCAGCGCGAGATAGTAGAGATCCCACTTGGCGTAGAAGAAATAATTCGCGAACAGGATCACGCTGAGCGCGAGCAGGCGCACTCGCGACAGCGGCCAGTAGAGGAGGAAGACGGCGGCCAGAAAGACGAAATACGTCGACGAGGAAAGCAGCAAATTACTAGGATACTGAAGGACCGGCGGGCGTGCCGAATTTTAACGTTTACCGGGGGCGCAGGTGCCGTTTACGCGGAATTTTCGGAGAACATCTCGTTCGGTGGCAATGACATATCGGTTCGGCTCAGGGTCGCCGGCGCGTTCCGGGCCTATCGTGAAGCTGAGAGATGGGCGCCATCATACGCTTCCCATCCACCTACAGCCTGGCTCATTCTAGACACTGGCCAAGTGCAACCGTAAGAGGGATGACGATGACCGCGAGCGTAAACGCGGTTTGGGAGCGCGCTTCCTTATTATTAGAACGATGAAGTAACTGACGAGACATTTATGCCGGTAGAGCGCTCCGTGCTGTCGCGCCTCACTGACGACCACCAACATTCGGGGCCGCCAGTGAGGCGCGACAGCATGGAGCGCTAAAGAAATTCCGCTGGGACACCACAAGTGTCGATTTGGACCGGTTTGTTAGATTGGTAGTTAGATGGATTTTCTGGAGCGGCTGAACCCCCGCCAACGCGAAGCGGTTCAGCATACCGAAGGGCCGCTCCTGGTGCTGGCCGGAGCGGGCAGCGGAAAAACACGAGTCATCACCCATCGCATCGCGCATCTGATGGCGGTTCACAAAGTGCCCGGCTGGGCGATCCTGGCGGTCACCTTCACGAACAAAGCGTCGGGCGAAATGCGCGATCGCGTGCGCTCGCTGGTCAGCACGATCGAAGGCGCGTCCAGCCATGCGAATGACGGACCGATGGTGTCGACGTTCCACTCCTTCTGTGTGCGCCTGCTGCGCCGCGATGGCGCTCCGCTGGCCGACATTCGTCCCGGCTTTACCACTCGTTTCACGATTTACGATGACGACGATCAGGTTTCGATCCTGCGCTCGGTCTACAAGCAGGTCGGTCTGGACGACAAGTTCATGGCGTATCGCGCCGCGTTGTCGCGCATCAGCAAAGCCAAGAGCAACAAGGAATCGCCTGCCGATATCGCGAGCGGGTCCACCGATCCTGTCACCGAGCGGTTCGCGGTCGTCTACGACAAGTACGAAGCGCGGCTGCGCGAATCGAATGCGATGGATTTTGACGACCTGTTGCTGGAAGCAGTTCGCCTGTTGGGACACGACGCGCCGGTTCGCGAGCGCATGAACAAGAAGTTCGAGTTCGTCATGGTCGACGAATATCAGGACACCAATCGCAGCCAATACGAGCTGATGCGCCTGCTGACGAAAGAGCGCATGAACATCGCGGTGGTGGGCGACGAGGATCAATCGATTTACGGATGGCGCGGCGCCAACATCCGCAACATTCTCGACTTCGAGCGCGATTTTCCCGGCGCGATCACGGTACGGCTGGAGCAGAACTATCGCTCGACCAGCAACATCCTGCAGGCCGCGAACGCGGTGGTGACGAACAATACCGAGCGCATCGGCAAATCGCTGTGGACGGAATCCGCAGCGGGTGAAAAGATCACGCTATACGAAGCGCCCGATGCCGAAAATGAGGCGCTGTATATCGCCGATGCGATCGAGCAGCGGTTGTCGAAAGAGCCGAAGGATCGTGTGGCGGTGCTGTATCGGACGAATTCGCAATCGCGTCAGATTGAAGAAGCGCTGCGGCGTTACGGGCGCAAATACGTAGTCGTCGGCGGATTCAGCTTCTATCAGCGCGCCGAAATTCGCGACGCGCTCTCCTATCTGAAGGTGTTGATCAGCCCGCAGGATTCCATCAGCCTGCTGCGGGTCATTAATACGCCGGCACGCGGAATCGGGCGCACTACCATCGAACAGATCGAGCAGTACGCGCTGGCGAATGAACTTTCGTTATGGACCGCGCTGGAGCGGATGCTGGAAGAACGCGCATTTCCAGGCCGTGCCGACGCCGCGCTCTCGGCGTTCCATCGCATGATTCAGGAGCTAGCAACGCAGATCGAAACGCGGCCTATCGCGGAAACTTTGAAAGACGTTCTTGAGCGCACTGGATACGAGAAGATGCTGACCGAGGAGAATACGGACGAATCGCGCACCCGGCTCGGCAATCTGGAAGAGCTTGTCAACGCCGCGGCCGATGCCTCCGAACGCGGCGAGAGCATTCGCGATTTTCTGGATCACGCGGCGCTGGTCGCGGACGCCGATTCGGCTGACGAGCGCGCGCCGGTGTCGCTGTTGACGATGCATAACGCCAAGGGCCTGGAATTTCCGGTGGTGTTCATCGCGGGCCTGGAAGAAGGATTGTTCCCGCACAGCCGCTCGCTCGATTCGGAATCGGCGATGGAAGAAGAGCGCCGGCTCTGCTACGTCGGCATGACGCGCGCGGAGAAGAAGCTGTATTTGAGCTGGGCTCGGTATCGGAGACGCTACGGCGGCGGGCAGCCGGAAGCGTCCATTCCATCGCGATTTTTGAAAGAAGCGCCGGCGGCATTGGTGGACAAGACGCGCGGCGATCACATGTGGGCGGATCGCGGGGGTGATCGAGGAGCCGATCGCGGTAACGTCGATTTGTACGCGGAACGTGACGCGGTTCGGGAAGCGGCTCGCAAGAACCTCTATACTGGAAAGACCTACAATTCGGTGGAGAATGTTCGACAGTTCTTCGCGGAAAAGGGAATGCCGGCGCCGCAGGGATTGGGCGGACCGCCGAAGCCGGCAGTTCAAGGGCAGGCATCGTTACAGTACCCGGCGGCTCAGCAACCGGCGGCAACGAAACCAGTGGCGGCGGGACCGGGCGTAACGGCGCCCGCAAAAAAGAAAAAGGTTGGACCGGGCTCGACGATCGAGCATGCAAAGTACGGCCGGGGCACGGTGTTGCGTCTGGAAGGATCGGGCGAGGACACGAAAGTCACGGTGAGTTTCCCCGGATACGGGCTGAAAAAATTAATCGCGAAATTCGCAGGGATCAAGATCGAATGAACACTAAGAAAGTTACCGACAAAGACGAACGTAAGAAGCTGAAGCGCACCGCGCGCAAGAAGGCGACTCCGAAGGCGAAGCGCGCCTCCGATGTCGCGCGCGGATCGACCAAGCGCAAGGTGAAGAAGATGGTCAAGGGTCAGCGCAAGCGCTAATTTTTGTTGTGGGGCCGC
Organism: Terriglobia bacterium; assembly: GCA_963732025.1. GTDB lineage: Bacteria > Acidobacteriota > Terriglobia > Bryobacterales > Bryobacteraceae > Palsa-187. The sequence goes on along the minus strand of CAVSXU010000008.1, from coordinate 505,916 downwards.
CACTCGTGGCGGCGAGCCGCCTTTAGGCGGCTCTGCTCAGCGTGAAAAAACCGGCTTGAAGTCCGGTTGCCGGCAGGAGTGCCGGCCCCACAAATTTACTGCGTCACCATCGCGAATCGCGCATGGGTCTCGTGCTGCGCGGCCAGGTCTTCGAGGGTCGCCTCAGTGATGTCCACCAGCACGCGCAGCAGCGTGCCCGTGAATGGGAACGGCGATTCGTACAACTCCGAGACCGGTGAACAAGTATCGCAGCCCACGTCGAAGCTCTCGTTTGGCGTGAAATAGCCAGCGACCTGATTCTCGAAACGGCCTTCGCCGATCTTTTTCTTGCCGAGCCGAAGCGTCACATTTCCGCCGGTCCCGAGCTTGCCTTGCTGATCGACCTTCACTTCAGCCGAGAGTAAATGATGCCCTGGCGGGATGGTCTCGCTGGACGACACCAGATAGTGGACCTGATTGTAGTAGTTGTGCTCCCAGTGAAGCTTGTTGTTCTTGATGAAGACGGTAAAGCCGCCGGGAAGGCCGCCGCAACAGACCAGCACACCCTCCGCGCCGCCTTTCGGTATCACCACTTCAGCCGCCAGCGTATGGTGCACATTCTTGGTATTCGGTGACGAACGCTCCGGCACGCGCGTGGTGCCCGGAGGATATACGAAGTGAGTTTTCCCGCGGATGTGGCTCGGCCTTAAGGACGGATCGGCGCGCTGTGCGAGACGGTCGTCCAGCGGAAGCACGTTGTACTTCGCCGCTTCTGCCAGGAAACGATCCTGCAAGTCGCGCAATTTTGCGGGCTCCTTCTTCGCGAGGTTGATCGCCTGCGAAAAGTCTTCGTCGATGTTGTAGAGCTCCCAGATATCGTTGTCGAAACTGGCGCCGCCCGCTGTCTGCCAGGGCAGTCTCCCGTGCAGACACCCAGCGATCCATCCATCGTGATATAGCGCTCGGTTGCCGAGCATTTCGAAGTACTGCGTAACGTGGCGGCTGGGAGCATTCTTATTCGCGAAAGTGTAGGCCATGCTGATGCCCTCGATGGGCCGTTGCGGCACGCCGTTCACTTCACAAGGCTCAGGAATGCCCGCCGCTTCAAGGATGGTCGGGAGGATGTCGATGCAGTGATGGAATTGCGATCGCAGGCCGCCTTCGTCAGCGATCCCTTTTGGCCAGGACATCACGAGGCCATTGCGTGTGCCGCCGAAGTGCGAGGCCACCTGCTTCATCCAGTGGAACGGCGACGATCCTGCCCAACTCCATCCCACCGGATAATGATTCTCGAATCGAGGGCCGCCGATTTCGTCAATATGCTTCAGCATCGCGGGCACGTGCGTCTTCATGTTATGGAGCGCGCCGGTGAGAGAACCTTCCGCGCTCGGCCCGTTGTCGCCCGCCATATAGATGATCAGCGTGTTGTCGCGCAACCCCATCCTCTCGATGGAGTCGACGATCTTGCCGATCTGAACATCGGCGTGCTCCAGGAAGCCGGCGAAGACCTCCTGCATTCGCGAATACAGCCGTTTCTCGTCCGCCGAACGCGAGTCCCACGATGGAATCGAATCGGGCCGCGGCGTCAACTTCGTGTTCTTGGGAACCAGGCCGAGCTTTTTCTGATGCTCAAGAGTCAGCTCGCGCTGCCGATCCCAACCGTGATCGAATTTCCCTTTGTACTTGTCGGCCCACTCCTTCGGCACGTGATGCGGAGCGTGACAGGCGCCCGGCGCGAAGTAGACGAAGAACGGCTTGTCGGGCGCGGCGGCATGCTGCCGTCCGATCCAGGAAATCGCCTTCTCCGCGATGGCTTCGGAAAAATGCCACTTGGGATCGTCATGCGGCGGTTCGATGGGCGCAGTGTTCTCGAACAATGGCGTGTGCCATTGGCTCGACTCGCCGCCTTGGAATCCATACCAATAATCGAAACCCTTCCCGACGGGCCAGCGATCGAACGGGCCGGCGGCGCTCAGTTCGTGGTCGGGCACGTTATGCCACTTGCCGAAGGCGGCCGTGCTGTACAGATTCCCCCGGAGAATTTCCGCGATGCTCGCCGCGTCGCTGGGCCATAAGCCGTCGTAGCCGGGGAAACCGGTCGCCATCTGTGTGATGACGCCGCTGTGCACGGAGTGATGGTTGCGTCCGGAGAGCAGCGCCGCGCGCGTCGGCGAACAGAGCCCCGCTGTGTGAAAACGGTTGTAGCGCAGACCCTCGTCGGCCAGCCTCTGCAACGTGGGCGTGTTCGCGGGGCCGCCGAATGTACTCGTTTGACCGAAGCCGACGTCATCCAGCAAGATCAGCAGTACGTTGGGCGCGCCGGCCGGCGGCGCCGGTAGCGAGATAATGTCCGCCTCGGAATCGGCGTAGGTATTTCCGATCCTGCCGCGAAACCGGGGGGTTCGCAGGGGCAGGATATCGGACAGACTTGCGCTGGCTCGCGGCCCCGCGGGTTTGGTGTTCTGTCCGATCTTTTTAGCGTTGTGATTGCTCATGTTGGGTTCGTTACTAGTAAGCGGTCCCAGCGATTTTGTTTGACTGTGACTCACTATCGTTATCGACCGCCCACGGGAAATTGCGAGTTCCAGCGTTCGTTTCCAAGCGCTGCCTCCTCGTGAGCTTGATTCCGCGCTGAAAGCGGCGGATTTAATGTTTCCAGGAGTGTAGCCGCTGCGCGATGGTATGCTGTGCTTCTACATCACGAACGCTGGAGGATGCCATGGCGCCAACCGCCGCCGATCTCGTCAAGACCGATCAGGATCACCTGATTCATCCGCTTCACGATCACGCCGAGCCCGTGATTTACGTGCGCGGCTGCGGCGCCAAGGTTTACGACATCGCGGGACGCGAGTATATCGATGGGCTTGTCCGGTCTGTGGAATGTCAACGTCGGCCACGGCCGCGCGGAGCTGGCGGATGCCGCAGCCGCGCAAATGAAGGAACTTGCGTACTCTTCGGCCTACGCCGGATCGTCCAACGTGCCGGCGATCACGCTCGCCAAGCGCCTTACGGAACTTGCCGGGATGCAGGCCGTATTCTTTACCTGCGGTGGCGCGGAAGCCGAACGAATCCGCTTTTAAGACCGCTCGATTTTTCTGGAAGGCGTCGGGCAAACCCGAGAAGATCAAGGTCATCGCGCGCGGCGAAGGCTATCACGGAGTGACGCTTCAGGCGATGAGCGCAACCAAGATGGGCTCGTACTGGAAGATGTTCGAGCCGCGTGTTCCCGGCTTCGTTCACATTCAAACCTGCTATCCGTACCGATTCGAGGGCGCAAAGCATGGCGAGACCGTCGGCCAAGCCGCCGCTCGTGAACTCGAGGAAGCCATCCTGCGCGAAGGGCCTGAATCGGTGGCCGCATTTATTGGAGAGCCGATCCACGGGGCCGGCGGCGTGATCTATCCCGACTGACGACTATTGGCCGCTGGTGCGCGAAGTCTGCACGCGTCATAATGTCCTGCTGATCGCCGACGAAATCATCACGGGGTTTGGCCGCACGGGTCGCTGGTTCGGGATGGAGCACTGGAACGTGAAGCCCGACATTCTCACGTTCGCCAAGGGTGTGACCTCCGGCTACCTGCCGCTGGGCGGAATGATGGTGAGCCGCGCGATCAAACAACTGATGGATTCGGTTCAGCCCGGAGGACCGCTGGATGCACGCCTACACCTATTCGGCGCATCCGACGTGTTGCGCGGTGGCGCTGAAGAATCATCGACATCATCGAGCGCGAGCAGCTGTGCGCCAACGCGGAGCGGATGGGGAACCGACTCCACGCCGCGCTGCTGGCGGCATTCAGCGATCATCCGAACGTCGGCGACATTCGAGGCGGCAAGGGGCTGCTGGCGGCCGTGGAGTTCGTCGAGGATCGGGCGAGCAAGAAGAATTTCGCCGCCGACCGGAAGATCGCGCCGCGCCTGCAGGCCGAAATGATGAAGCGCGGGGTGGTCACGCGCACGCGGGCTTCGGGCGGCGTGCATCCGGCGCCCGGCGATGCGGTGTATTTCGCGCCTCCGCTGGTGGTTACGGAGGTTGAAATCGATCAGCTCGTCAGCGTCGCCAAGGAATCGGTTCAGGCAGTACTTGGTGTGGGATGATGTGGGGCCGCCACTCGTGGCGGCGAGCGGCCTTCAGGCCGCTCAAATTAGGACGCGCTAAAGCACGTCCGCCGGCACGAGTGCCGGCCCCACATGACACCAGGCTGATAAAATACCCAGCACGTGTCGACTCAGGACCAGCCATCCGGCAATTCTTCGGAGACGAACGAAACCATCGCCATGGGACCGGGGCCGGTCTCGGCCGCGATCCCCATCCTCGAACGTTACGAACGGATCGCCGAGCTAGGCCACGGCGGCATGGGCGTCGTTTATAAGGTCCGCGATTGCGAGACCGGCGAGATTCTGGCCCTCAAGTTCCTGAAAGCTGAAATCGCGCAGGACAAACAGATTCTGGAGCGCTTCAAGAACGAACTGCGCCTGGCCCACAAGATTACACATCGCAACGTCGCGCGATTATACGAATTCCACCGCGCAGGCGACTCCGCTTACTTGTCGATGGAGTTCGTCGAAGGCCAGAGTCTGCGCGACGTCCTGAAGGATGCCACGAAAAATGGCGGCAAGCTCGATCCGGCGCGCGCACTGGAGATCGCTCGCCAACTCTGCGCCGGTCTTGGCGAAGCGCATCGCCAATCGATCGCACATCGCGACCTGAAGCCCGAAAACGTAATGCTCACGTCAACCGGTGAAGTGAAGGTGATGGACTTCGGCATCTCTCGTTCGTTCGGGGCGGATGCCACCGTCACCGGCGCCATCATCGGGACTCCGGCTTATATGTCGCCCGAGCAGTGCGAAGGCAAACCCGCCGATCATCGCGCCGATATCTACGCGCTGGGCCTGATGCTCTATGAGATGTACACGGGTTCGCAGGCGTTCACCGGCGAAACGCCCGTATCCATCGCGATCAAGCAGATTCGCGAGCGCCCGGAGCTGCCGCGCAAGCTGGACCCCAACCTCCCCAGGAATGTCGAGCAGACGATTCTCAAGTGCCTGGAAAAGAATCCGGCGGATCGTTTTCAATCCGTCGACGACGTTGTCGTTGCGCTGGATGGCGGGCACCCCACGCAGGCGGGACCCGCTCGATCCGGTGTCAGTTCCCAAATCCGCAATCCCGGCGTCCGCAAAATCCTGGCGATCGCTGCCGCTGTTATCATGCTGGCCGGATTGGCTGGCTACTTCTTCTGGTGGCGAGCCTCAGGATCAGATTCAGTTCAACTCCCGCTGGAACGCTTCGCGCTCGCCAACGGCCTGAAGGTAGTCTTCAACGTCGATCACTCTTCGCCCACCGTCACACTCTCCATCGCGTATCGCGCAGGCTGGCGCGATGATCCACAGGATCGTCTCGGCATGGCCCATCTGGTCTCGCACCTTGGGTTTCAAGGTTCGCCCAACGTTGCGCGTGGTGAATTTCTCAGCACGGTTCAAGGGGTAGGCGGGCTCGCCGACGATAACCCTTCACCGGATGCCTCGCCGTTCTGGATCAACGTGCCGGCCAATCAACTGGAGCTCGCCCTGTTCCTCGCATCCGACCGGATGCGCGCTCTGGATATCACGCCGGCCGGACTCGAGGAAGCGCGATCCACGCTCAATGAAGAGCGGCGTACGCGAGTCGACAATGCTCCTTACGGCACGGCGGGCGACATCCTGCATCGGTTGGCTTACGACAACCCAATCAACCAACGGTCTCGTTACGGCGCTCAGGAAGATCTCGCCAAGATAACGGCGCAGGAGGCCCAGGAATTCCAAACCAAGTATGAGGGCCCTTCGAACACAGGAATGTCGCTGGTTGGAGATTTTGATCCGAAAACCGTGCGCGAACGCATCCGCCACTATTTCGAATCCATTCCCGCGCGGCCCGCTCCGCCGGCTCCCAATGTCACCGAGCGTGCCCGCACCGCTGAGGCGCGGCGTACGATCGTCGACCTTAGCGCGCAAGCGCCTCTTCTAGTGATCGCCTGGCGTGTCCCGCCGCCGACCGATCCGGATTGGTTCGTGCTCTTCACGCTGTGCGGAGTCCTGTCGGCGAATGATGCGGCACGCCTGCCTGCGGCGCTGGTAAAGGGTTCGGGCGTAGCTTCCCTCGTCTCGATGGATATCGAAACTAATTCGGCGCCGGATCTCATTGTTTCGCAGGTACTCGCGATTGCCGGGAAGGATTTGAGTCAGGTCGAGTCGCTGTTCTATAAGGAGATCGACCGCGTCGCACGCGAAGGCGTCACGCAGGAGGAGATCGATCGAGCGCAAACCGAAGCCCTGCGAGTCCGCTCTCTATCCATGGTGAGCACCAGCTCACGCGCGCTCATGCTGTCGAAAATGCTCGCCGTGAATGACCACCCGGAAGGCATCAACGAGTGGGAGCGGCTGGCGAAGCGCGCGACCAGCGATGAGCTTCGGCGCGTCGCGGCCAAGTATCTGACAGCCGCGAACCGCTCGGTGCTGATCGTTATGCCAAGAGGCACGGTCCTCCCGGACGGAACCAAGGCCGGAGATAAACAATGACGCGACGCGCACTGCTGGCGATCACCGCCGCTGCCGCGATGGCGGATGAGCGCAAGAACCGCGCGCCCATTTCTCACGACGCCCTGGTCGTGAAACTGCCGGAGGCCGCGCCGGTCAAGTTCTCGAACGGAATCACCGTGCTGGCGCTCGAAGACAATCGGCTTCCGCTGGTGTACGCGCGTTTCCAAATCGAAGGCGCCGGACCCATTTTCGCGCCGCGCGCGGGACTCGCGGAACTCACCGCCAGCCAACTCGCCGAAGGGGCGGGATCGAGATCCGGAAAACAGATTTTGGAAGCGTCCACGCGCTGGGGTGGGCGAATCAATTCATCAACCAATCCCGGGGCAGAAACGTCTTTGGTGGACGGCTCCGGCCTCAGCGCGCATTTCCCCGACTGGCTGGGACTCATGGCCGACGTGCTGATCCGTCCGCAGTTTCCGGCTGACGAATTCGACATTATGCGTCAGCGGCTCGGTTCGCAGCTCCGCGTACGCCGCTCCCAGCCCGCCTCAATCGCCGTCGATGCCTGCCAGCGTATTACCTACGGAGGCCATCCAGCCGCGCGCGGATATCCGAATCCGACCGAGCTCGCGGCGCTTACCGCCGATCAGGCGGTCGCGTGGTATCGCGAACGCTACGCTCCCCAGAGCACGGTCGTGACCGTGATCGGCCGTGTGCGCCCGGCTAAGGCCGTTTCACTTCTGGAAGAACTGATGGGTGGCTGGAAAAAACCGGAACCGTCGATTGCACTGCCGCCGCCTCCGCAGCCCGCCAAAGAACGCCGCGTCGTCCTGATCGATCGCCCTGGCGCGGCCCAAACCGAACTCGCGTTGGGGGGCCTGACTTTCGATCGTCGTGACCCGGACTTTTTCTCGTTCAGTTTGGCGAATCTGATTCTGGGCGGCAGCGCCAACTCACGTCTGTTCAAAATTCTTCGGGGCGAAAAGGGATACGCCTTCGACGCGGGTAGCGATTTCACCGCGCCTCGTTTTCCGGGACATTGGCGCGCACGCGCAGGCGTTCGCACCGACACCACCGGCGACGCGCTCGCCACCATTCTTGAGATTCTCCAGCGGCTTTGCTCGGAGCTGGTTTCGACTCAGGAACTTGATGATGCCAAGGGCGCCTACGTTGGCCAATTCGCTCGCGCGCTGGAACAGCCGCAGACGGTGATTAACTATTCGTACCTCCGCTTCCGCTACGGCTTCTCACCCGACTATTGGGAGCGGGTCCCCGCCAAAGTGACGTCCGTCACACCCTCTGAAGTTCAGACTGTCGCGCAGAAGTATTTGAATCCAGCCAACGCGCACATCGTCGCTGTCGGCGACGCATCGAAGATCGGCAGTGCGCTGGCGAAATTCGGGCGTGTAGAGACGCAAGAGTCATAGTCCATGTTGTGAAAACAGGGACAGGCTACCCTGTCCCCTAGTGACCAGAGACCGCGAATAAACAAGATATCGTCGTGGACAGGGCGGCCTGTCCCTGTTTTTCACATCAGGCCGCTCAAATTAGGACGCGCTAAAGCACGTCCGCCGGCAGAAGTGCCGGCCCCACATTACGACTAGGCGCCGGTAGGATGCGGCGGGTTATTCTTCATCCCCGCGATTTTCGGAATCTCGAATCCCTTACGATACCCGCGATCCTCTTCCCGCAGCAGACGATTCGCTTCAGCATCGCCGATCACGAGTTCCGTCGCCGGATCGAAATGCAGCGTGCGGCCCAGGCGATACGACACGTTCGCCAGATGAACCAGCGCGGCCGACATGTGCGCTTCCTTCGGCCGGCGCGTTCAGATTCTCCGCATTGCGGCTGCGCACGCAATCGATGAAATTCGCGTAGTGCGTTGTCGCGGCCTTTGTTGGCGGGGCCCGGCTCCATATTGTCGCCGAGCCAGGTCTTGTAGGAATTGTATTCCTGCAGCGCGAGGTAGCCTTTCGATCCGTAATAAATGTTGCCGATGGTGTTGTGCTTGCCCGCACCTGATGCCTTCGCGGTGCGCGTTGCGCCTGCCGCAGGTTTCGCCGCGTCGTTTCCAGACCCGCCGCCGGAATATCGCTCGCGCCGAACGCTCCGCTGCCGATCTCGGCTTCGTGGTTCGACATCCAGTGCCGAACTTCCATCTCCATCATGCGTTTCTTTCCATCCGGCATGTTGAATTCGTAAGCGCAGTTGATCACGTTGGGCGTTTCCTGATCGTCATCGAACATGAACTTGCCGCCGATCGCCGAAACCTTGTTCGGGAATCCGACGCCCAAACCCCAGCGCGCATTGTCGACCTCGTGAATCCCCTGATTCCCCAGATCGCCGTTGCCGGTGTCGAAAAACCAATGCCACGTGTAGTGAAAACGATTCATGCGTGAACCCGCGATCCGGCGCCGGTCCCAGCCACAAGTTGTAATCGACGCCCTTCGGGAACCTCGGTGCGCGGCTTGCGGCCGATGGTGTCGCGCCACTTGAAGCACAGTCCTCGCGACAGATACACTTCGCCGATCAGCCCGTTCTTCAGGTGCTCCATGGCTTCGCGCGCCGCTACGTTCGAACGCGTTTGCGAGCCGCACTGAATGATGCGGTTGTAGTGCGCGGCCGCCGCCACCAGTTGCCGGCCTTCGTAGATGTTGTGCGAGATCGGCTTTTCGACGTAGGCATCCTTGCCCGCCTGGCACGCCCAGATTCCCATCAGCGAATGCCAATGATTGGGAGTCGCGACGCTGATCGCGTCAATCGACTTGTCTTCCAGCAGCTTGCGGACGTCGGTGTAGGTCTTCGGCTTCGGCAGCCCCATCTTTTCGAAATCCGCCAGCCGCGCGGCGATAATGTTCTCGTCGATATCGCACACGGCGGCGATTTCCACGCCGGGAACCTTGGAGAATCCGTTCAGGTGATCTTTGCCGCGGCCGCGCAGGCCGCAGATCGCGAGACGAACGCGATCGTTCGCGCCGAGCACTCGGCCGGCCTGCGCCAATCCCAGCGCGGCAATGCCGGCGCCGGTTTTCACGAAATCTCGGCGCGGAAAATCGCGGCCTTGCAAATCAAGGTTTTCAGATTGAGTCGACATAGAACCCTCCCTCTACAAATATGAACTAAACGATCTTCAACATTCCATCCAGCGATTCGCGCGTGCTCTCCATCTTTATTCTTATCCGGCGCGAAGATAATGCGTTTCCAGCGACATCGTGCCATCGTAGCCGTCGCGATGGAACGCCTGCATCTGGCCCTTCCAATCGATAATACCGCCGCCCACGGGAGCCCATTCCTTCTTGCCTTTGGCGTTGAGGCGCACGTCTTTCACATGCACGTGCGAGATACAGACCCTTCACGGCGTTATACCCATCCGGGATACGGCACTTCATCCAGCATCGCCGCGTTGCCGGGATCCCAATTGCCGCGCAGCGCCGGCGAATTGATGTCCTTCAGCAGCCGCCCCAACTCCTTGCCGGTGCCGACGTTGCACGAATGCTCGTTCTCCAGCACCAGCACGATGTCGTTGCTCTTGGCGATCTTCGCGGCTTTCGCCAGCCGGTCGCGCATCATCGGATACGCTTTTTCAGGATCGGCAACGCGCCAGTAGCTGAAGATGCGCACTTTGTTGGTTCCGAAAAACCGCGCCAGCTTGAACGATTCCTTCATCACCTTGTCGAGCATCGTCTTCGGTGAACTTGGCGCTGAATTCGTCGCGAGTCTCGTTCGCCTTGGCCGGCATCTCGGGAAGATTCCACTTGAACATCGGCGACGCGATATCGCTCACGTGCATGCCGCGCGCCGAGATCAGTTTCTTCGCGCGATCCAGCTCCTCCTGCGACAGGTTCATGACGTTCTTGCTCCACACCTCGCGGAGCTCGCAGTATTGCAAGTGATAGTGCTCGATGAACGCGAGCGCTTCGTCCAGATTCTGCGTGATCTCGTCCGTGATGATCCCAAGCTTGAACGGCTTGGGCGCATCCGCATACAAGCTGGACCCGGCGGCCGCCACCACCGACGTCTGCAGTAATTCTCTTCGAGTCATGAAGGTCTCCTCAACTATTGAATCCCGTCAAATACTAAAACCCATCTGGCGCATCGACAACTGATTGGTTCTGGCCGCTTCCGAAGGGCCCCCCGGAGGCTGCTGGTACGCATCCAACTCGACAACGATCCATCCAGTGAAATTGCACCTCGTCTAGCGCCCGCATCACCGCCGGATAATCCACCGCGCCGTGTCCAACTTCGCAAAACCGAACCTTCGCTTTGCGAACCGCCGGCCGATCGTCCTGCGCCTTCTGCGCCACTTCCTTCACCGCGTCCTTGAAGTGAAAGAACGCCAGCCGATCGCGATACGCATGAATGGCATCGATGGGATTCATGCCTCCCAGTGTCATGTGCGCGATGTCCGGCTGAAATTTCAGATAGCGCGGATCGGTCGCGCCCAGAATGCGATCCATCCCTTCGCGCGTCTCGCCGATTGACGCCAGATGAGGATGATAGCTGAGCGTGAGCCCGGAGTCGCTGGCGATTTTTCCCAGTTCGTTGATGTGCTCGCCGAAAGATTTCATGTCGGCGCTCGAATACGTCACGTCCGGATTGCCGCCGTCGATCAACTGGATAAACGTACCGCCGATCTGCCGATGGAATGCCGCGTACTCGTGAAACTTCGCCGTCGTTTCGTCGCGCTTTTCGCTGAACTTCACGGGGTCCATGCCGGTACTGGGGAAGGAGAGCGCCACCGGCTGCAATTTCAATTTGTCGAGCTTTTCCTTGAGATCGGAGGGTTTCGACCCAGTAGGTCTTAAAGACGTCCGCGCGAATCTGCACGCCTTTGTAGCCGAGGTGGGAGACGATGGGCAGAGCGTCCAAAATTGGTCGTCGGGAAACGAAATCATCGCGTAGCCGACGGGATTCGGACGCGAGGATCGCAGGCACCGGCCAAACGGCAGCATCTGCGGCCGTGGCCCGGTCCATTGCAGAAATTCGCGACGAGTAGAGACATGGTCTCGACTACCGTCATCTACTTTACCGCTATCGGAGACGTTGGGTGGGGATCGGAGTGCCTGCCATTCCAGGATCCTGAATAGAAATCGTTGCAGAAGTCCCAAAGTGGGGCGGTCCCCCTGGACCGCGGCTCAAAACCCTCGTCGACCTCCACTCTTTGAAGGCGGTCCGGGGTCCCGGCACGAGTGCCGGCCCCACGCGGAGTTATATGACGAACTTCTGACTCGGGACACTAGTCCGAAATATTGGCCCTTAATCGCGACGACGATCGCAAGCCGATTCTGTACCATGTGCCATGCCTGCGGCAGTGGCGCACAATCGCCTCTATCCGTACTCCAGACCCATGAATCTTAACGGTTACTTTGGATCCCGGGTCGATCTCGGCGGGACTCTCGATCAATAACCCGAAGGCCGAAATGTCAAAAGCGTTGCCAACGCAGTAGATGATACGGCCCCCATCTTTCCATGAGATTGTCATTTCTCTGCGGAGTCGGATACGTTCGTGCCGGCGATGCTCCATCTTAATGCTCTTATCGATGCTCTTATCTGGCCGAACACGAAACATTCTGATCCGCAGGACGTATTAAATCATCATGCTCGACGGCGCACTGAACGACCTCCGCATCGCTTTCCGCCAGCTTCTTCGAACCAAGGGATTTACGATCACGGCGATCCTGACGCTGGCGCTCGGCCTTGGTGCGAACACCGCTATCTTCACACTGGTGCACAACGTGATGTTTCGCTCGCTGGCGGTGGCGAATCCGGATCAGCTCTACCGGCTGGGCGATTCCGATAAGTGCTGTGTCACCGGCGGCTACCAGGGCAAGTTCTCGATATTTTCCTATCCTCTCTACGGTTACGTGCGCGACCACACGCCCGAGTTCGAGGAGCTGGCAGCGTTCCAAGCCGGCAACGGCCGCGTCGGCGTGCGGCGCGCCGGGCCGGATTCCGTATCCGAGCCTTCCACCGACGAATTCGTTTCCGGCAATTATTTTTCGATGTTCGGACTCAGGCCGTTCGCGGGTCGCCTCTTCACTTCCGAAGACGATCGCCGAGGCGCGCCTCCGGTCGCGGTCATCAGCCACCGAATGTGGACACTGCGCTATGCATCGGACCCGGCTGTGATCGGCTCCAGCTTTGTCATCGACGGCGCATCGTTCACCGTCGTAGGCGTCGCGCCTCCCGGATTTTTCGGCGATACGCTGGGTCCCGATCCGCCGGATTTCTGGATGCCGCTCGCCACCGAGCCCGTCGCGCTTGGCGGCAATTCGCTACTGGATCACAAGACCGATTACTGGCTGTACGTGATCGGACGTGTGAAACCCGGCACGCAGGTCGCGGCGGTTGAGGCGAGGGTGAATGCCGAGCTTCGGCAATGGCAGGACGTCAACGATCCACCAACCGGAGAACAGGCCAAACGCATCGTCGGAATACAGCATCTTTCGGTCGTTCCGGCCGGAAACGGCATCTCGACCATGCGGCAGGACTACGCAAGCGACCTCCGACTGCTATTGGCGATCACCGGATTGGTGTTGGTGGTCGCGTGCGCGAATCTTGCAAATCTTCAGCTCGCCCGCGGGGCCGCGCGTAGCTCGCACACCGCGATTCGAGTAGCGCTGGGCGCCTCGCGCGCGCGCTTGATCCGGCTCACGCTGATCGAGAGCTTGCTGCTCGCTGTGGTCGGCGGCGGTGTGGGATTGCTGGTCGCCAGCGAGTTGACCGGATTCCTGATCCGCCTCGCGTTTCAAAATGCCACCAGCGTGCCCATCGACCCCGCGCCATCGCTACCCGTGTTGGGATTCGCGTTCCTGTTGTCCGTGGCGACCGGAATCCTCTTCGGTATCGCTCCCGCCTGGACCGGCTCACGCGCCGATCCGGCCGCCGCGCTTCGAGGCTCCGGAAGATCGACCACCTCGCGCGTCACGCTGATGCAGAAATCGCTGGTGGTGGTTCAAACCGCGCTGTCAATGGTGTTGATCGCGGGCGCGGGGCTGATGCTGCTCACGCTGCGGAATCTGACCAACCAGCAGTTCGGCTATCAGAGCGAAGGGCGACTGATCGTCAACGTTCACGCGGGATTCTCCGGCTATCCACCGGTCAGGCTCAAGACCATCTATGACGAAATCGAGCGCCAACTGAAACAGATGCCCGGAATTCGCGACGTCGGTTTGTCGCTGTATAGCCCGATGGAAGGCAACAACTGGCAAATGGGAGTCAGCGTGGAGGAGCGGCCGGGGCAGGTGTACCAGCCATCCTGGGATCGCGTCAGCCACGGCTTTTTCGACACGCTCGGGTCGCGAATCCTGCATGGCCGCATGTTCGATGAGCGGGATTCGCCGGACGCCGCGCACGTCGCAGTGGTGAATCAGGCGTTCGTCGATAAAGTGTTTCCGAACGAGGACCCGCTTGGCAAGCGCTTTGGATTAGGCGATGTGAAGCACCAGGCCGACTATCAGATAGTGGGCGTTGTCGAAAGCGTGCGCTTCCGCAATCCGCGGCGGGCGGCTCCGCCGATGTTCTTCGTGCCGCTGCTGCAGATGTCGGCCGAGGAATGGACGAACAACACCAAGAGCCGATCCAACCTGATCGGAAATATCGAGCTGCACGTGAGCAATCCGCCCCCGGGTCTCAACGCGAAGCTGCAGCGCGTGCTCTCCGGCGTCGATCCGAACCTGACGATGCTGAACGTCAACAGCATCGATGGCCAATTGGAAAACCTTCTGGGCCACGAAGTTCTGATCGCGAGGCTGGCGCAGTTGTTCGGGCTGCTGGCGCTGGCGGTCGCGTCGGTGGGATTGTACGGAATCACTGCATATTCGGTTGCACAGCGCACCAGCGAAATCGGAATTCGATGCGCGCTGGGGGCCAACCGGTCGAATATTCTGCGGATGATTTTGCGGGGCGCGCTGAGTCAGGCGGCGATCGGGCTCGCCATCGGAATTCCAACCGCACTTGCCGGCGGGCGCCTGCTGGCCGATCAGCTTTACGGAGTGAAGACCTACGACGCGCGGATTCTGGTCGGGGCAGCGGTCGTGTTGATGCTGAGCGCCTGCGCGGCCGGGATTTTTCCCGCGTTGCAGGCGAGCCGAGTGGATCCTGTCCGAACGCTGCGATCGGAATAATCGCCATCGAATCATCCGCCGCGCTGCCTTTGTGGCGCACGATTTATCGTGCTGGCGGGCAGTTTTAGTGTCCGCTTCACGAGCGCAGCCTGAAGGCCGCGCCAGCACGATGAATCGTGCGCCACGTCCGGCCTATCCACGTTTCAGATTGACGCAGTCGCGACTGGTTGTTCGGGACGACGATCGAATCTTATTGGATTGCGAAGCGCACGCCCCAAGCCTTCAAACTCGATCACCGCTTCGTCCCCGTCTTCGATCGCGAACCCAGCCGCGAAGCTGAATGCCGTCGCGCCGAGAAAATGCACGTGCGCGTCGCCCGGCCGGCGATGGTCGTCGTACTTGAAGTGATGATGCTCCAGGTTGGCGAGGCTGTGGCACATGTTCTGCTCGCCTGTGACGATTTCCTTCGACCATACGCGTTCACCCGCGCGTTCGATCGAAACGGAGCCTCGAATGGAGTCGAACGCAACGCCGATGCTCAGTTCAGGGCCGATCGAGCAGGTGCGATGCTTCGCTCCTGAGTGATACAGCGAGTTCAACTTACGCGTCCGGTGATCCGAGAACTCGTTACCGGGAGCGAAACCGAGGCGGCGCGGGACACCTGCCGGATCGATAACGTAAATCGCGACAATTTCAGCCTCCTCGCCGCCGCCGAGGCCGTAATTAGGCACGACGAGCGGGTCGCCATGTCCGCGAAGAACGGTGCCGGAACCCTTGGCAAACCACTCGGGCACCGCCCCGATAGCTCCCGGCGCAGGCCGGCCGTTTTCGACTCCGGCTTGATAAAGCCGCATCCCGTCCGTGATTTTGGCGTCCTCCTGGGTGGCCGTGCGGGTGGCGCCGCTCGACAAGTGAGTCAGCCCGGTGCCGGAAACCAGGCATCGCGCAGGCTCGATCGGGTGGTCGAAGGCGGGCAGGAATCGCCAGTCGGAACCTAGCGCGTAGGTCTCCTCATAAAGTAGCGTTGGACCCGAAGCGTCAGAGGCGATCAGCCGTTCCAGCGATATTCCGGTCTGAATGGCCGACATAGCGAAAGCGTAGATGGACCTGTGCGTGGCGAGGAGGTGGAGTTCGGTCGCCGTCGACCAACGCGACGCGCCGGCCTTGCTCGGGGTGCTCGATTTGGACGAGCCGGGTCACGGTTGGGGGTCGAAGGAGACATTGACGGTAGATTTCGAAAAGCGGGATCTCGCAGCCCAGGCTATCGAACCGACAACTTGCATTCCAGACCGCTCACCTCGGATAGAAGCCACTCGCCAGTTGGTTGAGCCGGCGGTAAATCTCGACGCGCGGCTCGGACTGCCAGACCAGTGTGTATTCCTGCAACGATTCGATATGACGGTAATGGGTGAACTTGAATCCACGATCACGGGCTTCGGTGGAAGGCGACAGCACTTCTATCAGCAGCGTCGAGTTAACGGCCGTATCGCTCCGGTCATCAGCCAGCTTCAACTCGCCGCGGACGACATTGATGTCGGGATACGTGTAGAGCCGGTCGGGATTCACTCTCAAGCGAAGTTCCGTCGCATAGACCTCGCAGGGTCCACCTTTAAGGGCCTGATGCAGCTCGCCCGAAAGATTGGTTGCGATGCGCACGTGACTCAGCGATGCGCCTGCCATCGAATACATGTAGCCGTCGTAATATTCGCTACGAAACTCGGCAGCCCGGTCGAGCTCCAAATATTCCTCCGGGGTCAGGCGAGGCTGAGGCTGGGCCGACATAGAGATATTCTACCGCCGCAGCCCGGTTTGGTCACCCGTACGGGCGATCCATGGTCCGTTCGGCGAAAAGTCGGGTATAATCAAAACGTCCGCGATAAACCTATTCTTCAGGAGATCCCTGTGAAGCGTGCTGGCTCCGATGATTCCCTGCGTTGTTCCTTCTGCCATAAAAGTCAGGATGTTGTCGGGAAGCTGATCTCCTCCCCCTCCGATTACCCGCGCGCCTATATTTGCGACGAGTGCATTGCCGTCTGCAATTCGATTCTTGAAGACGACCGGCATGAGCAGCAGTACGGCGCTCCCCACAAGCTCCCTAAGCCGCTGGAATTAAAGGAATATCTGGATCAGTACGTGATCGGGCAGGACGCCACCAAGAAGAAGCTCGCCGTAGCGGTCTACAACCACTACAAGCGCATCCAGATGAACAAGCAGCGCTCCGGCGAAGTGGAGCTGTCGAAGTCCAACATCCTGCTGATCGGGCCCACCGGCACCGGCAAGACCCTGCTGGCCCAGACCCTGGCGCGCATCCTGGATGTTCCGTTCGCCATTGTCGACGCCACCACGCTGACCGAAGCCGGCTATGTCGGCGAAGACGTCGAGAACATCATCCTGCGGCTGCTGCAGAACGCCGATTGGGATGTGCAGCGCTGCCAGCAGGGCATCATCTATATCGACGAAATCGACAAGATCGGGCGCAAGGACGAGAATCCGTCGATCACCCGCGATGTTTCGGGCGAGGGCGTCCAGCAGGCGCTGCTCAAGATCCTGGAAGGCACGGTCGCCAACGTTCCGCCGCAGGGCGGCCGCAAGCATCCGCATCAGGAATTCACGCCGGTGGACACCACCAACATCCTGTTCATCTGCGGCGGGGCGTTCATCGGCCTGGAAAAGACCATCTCCCGCCGCATCGGGACCCGGACCATCGGCTTCTCGAATCCGGAGGAAGCCGGCGCGAGACGCACGGCCCGGCGTCGGGCAGTTCCGGCCGCCGCGACGTGACCATGCTGGAACAAGTCCAGCCCGTCGATCTGATCAAGAGCGGCTTCATTCCCGAATTCATCGGGCGCCTGCCGGTGGTCGCGGTGCTGGAGGATCTGAGCAAGGAAGCGCTGGTCCAGATCCTGACCAAGCCGAAGAACGCGATCATCCGCCAGTATCAGAAGCTGTTCGAGTTCGAAAATGTTAGACTGAAGTTTAGCGACGACGCCCTGGAAGCGATCGCGCAGCTCGCCATGGAGCGCAAAGTGGGTGCGCGCGGCCTGCGCATGATCCTCGAAGATCTGATGCTGGACCTGATGTACTACCTGCCGTCCTATAAGAAGGTCCGCGAGTTCCTGGTCACCAAGGAAATGGTGATGACGCAGAAGATCAACATGGCGCTGCTCGAAAAAGCCGGTTAAGCCGATATCTCGCTTGAGACGGCCTGGCGTTACGCGTCTTCTGATCCTAACTCTCTTCATAACATGCTTACCTCCAAAGAAAAATCAGATACACGCCGGTTGCCGATGATGCCCATCCGGGACGTCGTCATCTTCCCGCACATGATGACGCCGTTCGTGGTGGGCCGCGAATCGAGCGTGCGCGCGCTCGAAGAAGCGCTGGCCGGCGACAAGAAGATTTTCCTCGCCACGCAGCACGACGCCAGCGTCGATGAGCCGCGTCCGGACGAGATTTTTTCGGTCGGCACGGTCGCCAACATCGTGCAGAGCCTGAAGCAGTCCGACGGCAACATCAAGGTGCTGGTCGAAGGCGTCGAGCGCGGCAAAGTTCTTTCGGTCAGCGAAGACGAAGGCTACTTCAAGGCCACCGTCAAGACTTTCAGCTTCAAAGTCGAGCAGCGGACCGCAGCTGGACGCGCTGACCTCGCGCGTCACCAGCCTGTTCGAGCAGTACGTCAAGATCAGCCAGAACGTGAACTA
Organism: Terriglobia bacterium; assembly: GCA_963732025.1. Classification (GTDB taxonomy): domain Bacteria; phylum Acidobacteriota; class Terriglobia; order Bryobacterales; family Bryobacteraceae; genus Palsa-187. Next base: position 487,657 of record CAVSXU010000008.1, on the reverse strand, counting down.
CGACACCATGGTCGCGGCCATCCGCGGCGACGATCCCGGCAAGCTGGCCGACACGGTGGGCGCGAATCTGCAGCTCGCCATCGAAGAGAAGCAGGAGCTGCTCGAAATCTTCGATCCCATCGACCGGCTGACGCGCGTCGCCGAGATGCTGGATATCGAGATCGAGAAGCTCAACGTCGACCGCACCATCCAGGGCCGCGTGAAGCGCCAGATGGAGAAGGCGCAAAAAGAGTATTACCTCAACGAGAAGATCAAGGCCATCCAGAAGGAACTGGGCCGCGGCGAAAAGAGCGAGTTCGACGAGCTGAAGAAGAAGATCGAAACCGCCGGCATGACCAAGGACGCGCATGAGAAGGCCATGGCCGAGCTGAAGCGCCTGGAGCAGATGCCGCCGATGTCGGCCGAATCGACCGTTTCGCGCAACTATCTCGATTGGCTGCTGGCGGTGCCGTGGAAGAAGAAATCCAAGGAAATCCGCGATCTGCCGTTCGCGCAGGAGGTGCTCGAAAGCGATCACTACGGCCTCGAGAAGATCAAGGAACGCATCCTCGAATTCCTGGCCGTGCGCCGCCTGGTGAAAGATCCCAAGGGTTCCATTCTGTGCTTCGTCGGACCTCCCGGCGTGGGCAAGACTTCGCTCGGAATGTCGATCGCCAAGGCCACCGGACGCAAGTTCGTGCGCCTGTCGCTGGGCGGCGTGCGCGATGAAGCCGAAGTTCGCGGCCATCGCCGCACCTACATCGGCGCGCTGCCCGGCCAGATTCTCCAGATGATGAAGAAAGCCGGCGTGCGCAACCCGGTGTTCATGCTGGACGAAATCGACAAGATGTCGACCGATTTCCGCGGCGACCCGTCGGCGGCGCTGCTCGAAGTGCTGGATCCGGAACAGAACTACATGTTCATGGATCATTACCTGGACGTCGAATACGATCTGAGCCAGGTATTCTTCATCGCCACCGCCAACGTGATGCACACCATTCCGCCGGCGCTGCAGGATCGCATGGAAGTGATCCGGCTTTCGGGCTACACCGAGCTCGAAAAGATGGAAATCGCCAAGCGCTTCCTGGTTCCCAAGCAGATCAAGGAAACCGGCCTGAGCGACGAGCAGATTCGAATTCGAGGACGACGGCATCCAGGAACTGATCCAGCACTACACGCGCGAAGCGGGCGTCCGCAATCTGGAGCGCGAAATCGGCAACGTCTGCCGCAAGATCGCGCGCACGGTGGTCAACGCGCAAGCCGACAAGGCCGCCAAGAAGAAGGAAACGCCGTTCGTCAAAGTGACGGTCACGCCGGAGAAGGTCAACGATCTGCTGGGGCCGCAGAAGTTCCGCGAAACAGCAGACCGAGAAGAAGAACGAAGTCGGCGCGACCGTCGGCCTCGCCTGGACCGAAGTCGGCGGCTCGATTCTGACCACCGAAGCCGCGATCATGGAAGGCCGCGGCAAGCTGACGACCACCGGCAAGCTGGGCGACGTGATGCAGGAATCGGCGCAGGCGGCGATGAGTTACGTGCGCAGCCGCGCGCCACGTGATGGGATTGCCGCGCGATTTCTACCGGCACCTCGACATTCACTTGCACGTTCCGGAAGGCGCGATTCCGAAAGACGGCCCCTCGGCCGGAATCACCATCGCCACCAGCATCATGCAGCGCGCTGACCAGCATTCCGGTGCGCGCCGATATCGCCATGACCGGCGAGATCACGGTGCGCGGACGCGTGCTGCCCATCGGCGGCTTGAAAGAGAAGCTGCTGGCGGCGCATCGCCAGGGAATCCGCGAAGTGATTCTGCCGCACGGATAACGAAAAGGATCTGCCGGACATTCCGGAGAACATCCGCAAGGACATGAAGCTGCACTTCGTGACCTCGATGGACGAGGTGTTGAAGCTGGCGCTGGAGAAGCGAAATCGAGATGGCGCCGATCGCCGGGCATGCTGACCGCGGCGGAGATCGTGGCGCGGTCGCAGGAAGAGAAAGTTAACGCACTAGGGGTCGCAGTGCGCATGGCGGTCCGGTGGATGCTAGCACTGGACACTGGCCACTGCCACTGCATGGCGGCACGGTTTATAATAAGTGCAGCCAGGCCGGAGCAGTTTCCGCCGGAGAGCGGAAGCGGAAGTCGCGTTTCTGGGCCGCAGCAACGTCGGCAAATCCAGCCTGCTGAATGCGCTGGTGGGAGCCGACGGGCTGGCGCACATCAGTTCCCGGCCGGGCTGTACGCAGTCGATCAATTTCTACCAGGTCGACGACGGTTTCCGCTTCGTCGACCTGCCAGGGTATGGATTCGCAAAAGTTCCCAAGGAAATCACGAAGCAGTGGAAAGAGCTGATCGAGAGCTACCTGCTGGGGCGCGGGGCATTGCGGCTGTGCGTGATCCTGTCTGGATGCGCGGCGGGGATGGATGGAGAAGGATATCGAGCTGAGGGACTGGCTCGAATGCCACGGGCGGCCCTATGTGGTGGTCGCCACGAAATTGATAAGTTGAAGTCTCAGAAAGAAAGGCATCAAAGCCAGAGAGCTCTCCGCGAAGGATATCGCGGAGAAGTTCTCGAATGCTCGGCCGTCACCGGCCGGGGAGTGAGGGAAATTTGGCAAGCGATCTCGAAAATCAAGACCGAGCCGTGACAGACTGCCGACGGCGAACGCCGCAGTCGAAACGGCCAAGCCGGAGACCGAGGCGACCCGCAAGGCGGAAGCGCCGCCGAAGGCACCGAGCGCAGCGGCCGAGAAGCCGCCGAGGCAAAGCGCCGGAGGCGAAGCTCCGCGCGGCAGAAGCGCAAGCCCGCCGCGGAAGCCAAGCCGGCGGCCGAAGCGAAGCCGAGCCGAAGCCGAGGCCGCAGAAGCCGACGCCGCCGCGGAGCCAAGCCGCGCCGTCGAAGCCGGCCGGCCGCCGAAGCCGAGGCTCCGAAGCTGCCGGCGAGGCCAAGCCGCCGGCGAAGCCGCGGCACGCCGCGAGTCTCCGCAGCCGGCCGGCGCATGTTCGATCCAAGCGCCGCCGGCCGCAGGGCAATCAGGGCCAAGAACGGCAACGCGCTCGATCTGGTGGAGCTCAAGGACATGAGCATCCAGAAGCTCAACCAGATCGCCAAGGATCTGGGCGTCCAGGGCTTCGCCGGGTCTGCGCAAGCAGGAGCTGATCTTCAAGATCCTGCAAGTGCAGGCCGAAAAGAGCGGCCTGATCTTCTCCGAAGGCGTGCTCGAATGCCTGCCCGACGGCTTCGGCTTCCTGCGCGCGCCCGAATACAACTACCTGCCGGGTCCCGACGACGTGTACGTCTCGCCCTCGCAGATCCGCCGCTTCGATCTGCGCACCGGCGACACCGTCAGCGGCCAGATCCGCCCGCCCAAGGAAGGCGAGCGTTACTTCGCGCTGATCAAAGTCGACGCGATCAACTTCGAGCCGCCCGAGGAAGCCCGCAACAAGATTTTCTTCGACAACCTGACGCCGCTCTATCCGCAGGCGCGGTTGAAGATGGAGACGGCCAAGGACAACTACTCCGGCCGCGTGATGGATCTGCTGACGCCCATCGGCAAAGGCCAGCGCGGATTGATCGTCGCCGCGCCGCGCACCGGCAAGACCATGCTGCTGCAGTCGATCGCGAATTCGATCACGGCGAATCATCCGGAAGTCTCGCTGATCGTGCTGCTGATCGACGAGCGCCCCGAAGAAGTCACCGACATGCAGCGCTCGGTCAAGGGCGAAGTCATCTGCTCGACCTTCGATGAACCCGCCTCGCGCCACGTGCAAGTGGCCGAAATGGTGATCGAAAAAGCCAAGCGGCTGGTCGAGCACAAGAAAGACGTCGTGATCCTGCTCGATTCGATCACGCGTCTGGCGCGCGCTTACAACACCGTGGTCCCGCCGTCGGGCAAAGTGCTCTCGGGCGGCGTCGATTCGAACGCGCTGCAGCGTCCCGAAGCGCTTCTTCGGCGCGGCGCGCAACATCGAAGAAGGCGGATCGCTGACCATCGTCGCCTCGGCGCTGGTCGATACCGGCAGCCGCATGGACGACGTGATTTTCGAAGAGTTCAAAGGCACCGGCAACATGGAAATCCATCTGGACCGCAAGCTGATGGACAAGCGCGTGTTCCCGGCCATCGACATTTCGAAATCCGGCACGCGCAAGGAAGAGCTGCTGCTGCCGCGGAAGAACTCAACCGCGTGTGGGTGCTGCGCAAGGTGCTGAATCCGCTGTCGCCGGTCGAGAGCATGGAACTGCTGATCGACAAGCTGTCCAAGACCCGCAGCAACGGCGAGTTCCTCGCGGCGATGAGCGGCTAACGCCCGCCACGTTGAGTCCTGTGATAAACTGGCAATGTGCTTGACAACCAGATCGTCGGAATCGCCCTGGCAACGGCGCCGACGATGCTCACCGTGTTAATCGGTATCCTGATCAATAACGGGCGTTTGAACGATATGAGCGCTCGTTTCGGGGACATAAACTCTCGTCTGAGCGAGCTCAGTTCACGTATGGATGCGCGCTTCAACGATGTTGACCGCCGGCTCACGGAGAGCGATCGCAAGATGGAACAGCGATTCGACGATATCAAGGAAACGTGGCGCGCCGAACTTCATCGCGTTGAGGAAGTCCTCGACGCCCGATTGAAGCATCTGGAACAGCGTTAATCGACCGCTCCGGGCATGGGCCGCATCCGCATTCTCTCCGACATCGTCGCCAATAAAATCGCCGCCGGAGAAGTGGTCGAGCGCCCGGCCAGCGTCGTCAAAGAACTGCTCGAAAACTCGCTCGACGCGGGAGCGACCGAATTTCGCCTGGATGTCGAAGCCGGCGGCCGGCGGCTGATTCGCCTCGCCGACAACGGCTGCGGCATGATGCGCGACGACGCGCTGCTGGCCTTCGAGCGCCACGCCACCAGCAAACTTTCCGACGTCAAAGATCTGCTCTCGATCGCGACGCTGGGGTTCCGCGGCGAAGCGCTGCCGTCGATCGCGTCGGTCTCGCGGCTGCTGCTCGAAACGCGCTCGCACGATGAGACCATCGGCACCGCGGTCGAAATCGCGGGCGGCAAGATCCTGCGCTGCGACGATGCCGCGCTCGCGCGCGGCACCACCATCACCGTTCGCGACCTGTTCTTCAACGTTCCCGCGCGCAAGAAGTTCCTGCGCTCCGAGCAGACCGAGATCGCGCACATCGCGTCGCTGATGACGCACTACAGCCTGGCGCATCCGGCAAGAGCTTTCTGCTGCGCCACAACAACGCCGATCTGCTGGACGTTACGCCGGTCGCCACGCTGCGCGAGCGCGTGTTTCAGGTCTTCGGCAGCCAGATGCTGGAAGATCTGCTCGATCTGGGCGATCAGGGCCGCGATCTGAAGCTCCCGATTGACGATGGCGATCCACGGGATGCGATCGCGCGGCATTTCCGCCTGCGCGGCTTCGTCAGCGGCCCGCAGGTGCAGAAGATGAATCGCAATTCGATTTATCTGTTCGTCAACGGCCGCCTGATTCGCGACCGCCTGCTGCTGCACGCGATTTCGGCCGCGTATCACAACCTGATGCCGCCGGCGTGCTATCCGTTCGCGCTGCTGTTTCTCGATTGCGATCTGGAAGAAGTCGACGTGAACGTGCATCCTTCGAAAACCGAAGTCCGGTTCCGCCACGGATCGCTGGTGCACGATTTCGTGCGCGACACCATTCGCGAGGTGCTTGATGGCGCAGCGGCCGGCGTCGCGCATTGCCATCGCCAACTCCGCCGCAGCCGGGCGCGGGACTGCCGTATTCCGAATTCAGCCAGCGCGTCGAGATGCGATGAACTTCGCCGACGCGATGCCCGTCGCCGAAGCCGAACTTTAGCCGACGCGCCAAACGCGGCCGCCCTGCCCGAGTTTCACATTGCACCGTTCTGCGCCGCCGGCGCCGCGCTTCGATTTCGCAGACGCGCCGGGCGCATTGAAACTCGCGACGCCCGATACTCACGGGCCCCTCTTTCCGGATGCGATGGATGCCTGAGCCGGAGAGCCTCGAAGCCCTGAAAGACCTGCGTCCGCTCGGGCAGATTCACGACAGCTTCATCATTGCCGCCGGCCGCGACGGACTGTGGATCATCGACCAGCATGTGGCGCATGAGCGGATTCTGTTCGAGCAAGTGCTGGCGCGCGCGGTCGCAAGGCGGTGTCGAGACGCAGCGCCTGCTGATGCCCCTGGTGATCAGCGTTGAGCGCCGCGCAGCAGATCGAATATGCGCGCATCGCCGAAGAACTGAATGCCCTGGGGTTCGAGACGGAGCCGTTCGGCAACCGCACCATCGCGGTGAAGTCCGCGCCGGCCGGCCTCGGCGCAGGCGGACATCGAGAAGGTGATGTTCGAGATTCTCGAAATCGCCGAGACGCGAGCTGCGCAAAGCCTCGCTCGACGATCTGCGGCGCGCCATGGCCGCGTCCATCGCCTGCCGCGCGGCGATCAAGATCAACATGCGGCTGGAGCCGGCGAAAATCGACTGGCTGCTGCGCGCGCTGGCCGCGACGTCGTGCCCGATGAGCTGCCCGCACGGGCGTCCGATCGCGTTGCGCTATTCGACTCGCGATATTCTGAAGAGTTTTCATCGCATTTGACGTAATGTGGCGCACGCACTCTTGCGTGCCGTGTCGACACTCATGTCGACACGAGTTTTTCCAAGCGGCACGGATCGCGGAGAATAATTGAGACAGGTGTCGACATGAGTGTCGACACGGCACACAAGAGTGTGTGCGCCACATTGTTATCCTGATTTCTTGGATCGTTATCTGGCGGTGATGCTCGGGGCGGCGATCGGGGGCGCGGCGCGGTACGCTCTCAGTTCCGTCGTCGGCTGGCGCTTCGGTGGGCGACTTCCACTCGGCACCATGATCGTCAATGTTTCCGGCTGTTTTCTGATCGGCCTTATCATGACGATGCTCACGGAGCGTCTCGACGTCCATCCCAATTGGCGCCTGTTTCTCGTCGTTGGCGTGCTCGGCGGATACACGACGTTCTCCTCGTTTGCGTGGGAAACTTACGAATCGGTGCGCGGAGGAAATGGGCTGTATGGTTTGGCCAACGTCGTATTGAGCGTTGTCGCGGGATACGGCGCAGTATGGTGCGGAGCGCTTCTGGCTCGCAAGTAACGCTCGCAAAATAACGGAGGACACATGCAATACGTAAATCTTGGATTGACCGGCGTTCAGGTGTCGCGGATCTGCTTCGGCACCATGACCTACGGTGCGAAGAAGTGGCGCGAGTGGGTCATCGAAGAAGCCGACGCGCAACCGTTTTTCCGCCGAGCCGTCGAAGCCGGCATCAATTTTTTCGACACCGCCGACATGTACTCGCTCGGCGTGAGCGAGGAAATCACCGGCCGCGCGCTGAAGGAATTCGGCCCTGGACGCGATCGCGTGGTGATCGCCACCAAAGTTTTCAACGCGATGGGCGAGGATCGCAATCAGCAAGGCCTATCGCGCAAGCACATCCACCACGCGATCGACGACAGTCTGCGGCGCCTGGGCACCGATTACATCGATCTCTACATCATTCATCGATTCGACTACAAAACGCCGATCGAGGAAACGATTCAGGCACTTGACGATGTCGTGAAGGCCGGCAAGGTTCTCTATCTGGGCGCCTCGTCCATGCATTCGTGGCAATTCATGAAAATGCTGGCGGCACAGGACGAGATGGGATGCAGCCGATTCGTCGCGATGCAAAATCATTACAACCTGATCTATCGCGAAGAAGAACGCGAGATGATGCCGCTGTGCCGCGACCAAGGCATTGCGATCACGCCGTGGAGTCCGCTGGCGCGCGGTTTCGTTGCGGGAAATCGCCGGCCCGAAGATTTCGGCGACACGCTTCGCGCCAAGACCGACGATTACGGGAAGAAGCTGTATTATCAACCGTCCGATTTCAAAGTGGTCGATCGCATCACGGAGATCGCGAAGAAGCGCGGCGTTCCTAATGCGCAAGTCGCGCTGGCGTGGGTGTTAGCGCAACCCGGCGTGACCGCGCCGATCATCGGAGCGAGTAAGCTTTCGCACTTGGACGACGCGGTCGCCTCTCTCGATATCAAGCTGGACGAGGCCGAACTGAAGGGGCTGGCCGAGCCTTATCAGCCACATGCCGTGCTCGGGCACGCATAAATCTGGCGCGAATAGTCCAATGTTTTAGCGAACTTCGGTATTGATTGGAACCCTCCGGCCGGGAGGGTTCGTCAATAATCAAGTATGCTTGCCGATCTTCGCTACTCGCTTCGCAATTTCCGCAAGAGCCCGGGATTCGTGGCCGTTGCGGTTCTGGTTCTCGCGCTGGGGATCGGCGCGAACACCGCAATCTTCAGCGTGGTGAATGCGTCGCTGTTGCACGCGCTGGCGTTCCCCGATGCCGACCGGCTGGTGATGGTGTGGGAGAAGAATCCGCAACTCACTGACCTGCTGGCGGAGCGCGTCCCGACGTGCCTCAAGAACTTCTTCGCGTGGAAGACGCAATCGAAATCGTTCGAGGCGATGGGGATTTATCAGTCCGTCAGCTTCACTCTGACGGGCGGCGACAAGCCGGAGCAGATTGAGGGCGCGAAGACTTCCGCCGATCTGCCGGATATCTTTGGCCTTCGGCCTGTGATCGGCCGGACATACACGGCCGAGGAAGGCGGCAATCATGTCGCGGTGATCAGCCATGCCTTATTCGAAAAGCGTTTCGGAGGAAACGCGCAAGCGCTGGGGTCGATGATCCGGCTTGGCGGCGAAGAGTACAAGATTATCGGCGTGTGGCCCACCGATTTTCATATGCCGGCGATGTGGGGCGGCATGGATCAGAAGAAGCCGGGCATTTGGGCGCCGCTCGACATGCGCACGAATCAGCCGGACGCCACGTGGATCAATCGTGACAAGTTTGTGTATGCGCGCCTCAAACCCGGCGCGCGGCTCGATCAGGCCAGGGCCGAGATGACGGTGATCGGGAAGCAGCAGGAGCAGGCCTTTCCTAAGGTCAACACAGGATTCAACGTGAGCGTATTTCCGCTGGCGAGCGAAGATGTCGGCGCGGATATGCGCGGTTACATTCTGCTATTGCAAGGCGCCGTGGGATTTGTATTGCTAATCGCGTGCGCGAACGTTGCAAACCTGATGCTCGCGCGGGCCATTGGACGCCGCAAGGAACTGGCGGTGAGGCTCGCGCTGGGAGCGACTCGGTGGCGATTGATGCGGCAAATGTTCGTCGAGAGCGTGTCTCTCAGCACCGCCGCCGGAGCGCTCGGTTTGCTGTTGGCCTATTGGGGAATCTCGTGGATTGGATCGCTGGCTCCGCCGGATTCGGCTCACTTGCATGAGCTGCATCTCGATCCATGGACGCTTATTTTCACCCTGGTAGTTGCGCTGCTGACGGGAATCGTCTTCGGGCTCGCGCCGGCGTTCGACGCTGGAAGGCGCAATGTGAACGACGCCTTGACGCAAGGCGGGCGATCGGGATCGAGTGGAATTTCGGCGCGTTATCGTAGCGCGCTGGTCGCGGGAGAAGTTGCGCTGGCGCTGATGCTCTTGGTGGGCGCGGGCCTGCTGATTCGTACGGTGCGCGCGATGCTATCGGCGGATCAGGGATTTCGACGCGATCATTTGCTCACCGTGATTCTCCGTCTGGCCGAGGAAAAATACGGGAAGCACGAGCAATCGCTCGCGTTTTGCCGGGAACTGCTGGATCGCGTGACTCCCCTGCCCGGCGTACTCTCGGCGAGTATCGCCAGCGGACTTCCCATGCAGGATCTTTCGGAAGCGAGCTTCAATGTCGACAGCGCGCCGAAAACTGAGCCCGACAAGATAGCGGATTTTCGCGGCGTCGACGAGAATTATTTCACGACCATGGGCATCGCGCTGCTGCGCGGCCGCGGATTCACGCGCGCCGAAACAGAAATCGATAAGCCAGGCCCAGTCGTGATCAATCAGGCGATGGCGAAGAAACTGTGGCCGGGGCAGGACCCAATCGGCAAGCGAATTCGTACGGGCGAGAACCCCCGCGAAGTGATCGGCATCGTGGCGGATGTCAATCAACTGGGACCGGAAACGCCGGTGAATTCCGAAATCTATTTTCCGGGGCGCGCGCTCACGACGATGACGCTGGTGGTGCGCACGGCGGGTGATCCCACGCAGCTCGCCAAGCCGATTTCGGAGCAGATTTGGGCGATCGACAGGAATCAGCCGCTCGGCGCGATTCGAACCATGGACGCGTCGCTCAACGAATGGGCTAGCGAGAAGCGTTTCGTGATGGTATTGCTGGCGACGTTCGCGGGACTTGCGTTACTGCTCGCGGCGGCCGGAATTTATGGTGTGCTTGCGTATTCGGTGAGCCAGAGGACACGCGAAATCGGAATTCGCATGGCGATCGGCGCGACGGCCGGCAACGTGTTGCGCATGGTGGTACGGGAGGGACTGATTCTCACAGCGATCGGACTGGCTGTGGGGCTGGCTGGGGCGTTCGCGCTCACGCGATTACTGCAAGGGTTGGTTTTCGGCGTCAGCACGATGGATGCCGCGACGTTTATCGGTGGTGTGGCGGTGTTGGCGATGGCATCGCTCGCGGCTAGTTGGCTGCCGGCTCGGCGGGCGGCTGGGTTGGAGCCGCTGGCGGCGCTTCGCGAGGAATAACGGACTGGCTGTTTTAATGCGTCACCCGCGACAGAGTGTCGACATGAGTGTCGACACGGCACGCAGGAGTGCGTGCGCCACGTCGGCGCGGCCACATCAATGCTACGCGCGCTTGCGTGTCCAAATCACGACGCGGTAGCTCATCAACACCAACAGGATCGCGCCGTACAGGAGCGGCAATCGGACGTCCGATTTCACCAGCCAATAATAGTGAATCACGCCGGCCATCGCGGTGAAATAAATCAGCCGGTGGAGCATCTGCCAACGCTTGAATCCCATCTTGCGCACGGCCCATGCAGTCGAGGTGATCGCCAGCGGCACCATCAGAGTCCAGCCGAGCATTCCTACGGTAATGTAGCGTCGCTTCAGGATATCGGCCCACATGTCTTGCAGGTTGAAATCCTTGTCCAGCCAAAACCAAACGGAAAAGTGGAGGCATCCATAAAAGAACGCGAACAATCCGAACATTCTCCGATAACCGGTCAGCAGAGGTTGATTCAGGATCATCCGCAGCGGCGTGATCGAGAGGGTGATGAGCAGAAACCAGATGGTCCAGTCGCCCGTACCGTGCGTAATCACTTCGACGGGCGGGAAAAAGAGTCCACCCCATTCCTTTTTCGCCAGGAGCGCGGCTGGAATCAGGCACACCACGAACAGAAGGACCTTTGTCCAGCGGCTGCGCAGGATTGTTTTCATTCCTAGTGGAACTTACGAAGGTCCATGCCCGTGTACAGACTCGCGACCTGGCTCTCGTAGCCGTTGAACAGGCGCGTTGGCGTGCGGTAACCCTGGTCGAACCCGATACGAGCTTCCTTCGCCTGGCTCCAACGGGGGTGGTCAACTTGCGGATTTACGTTCGAATAGAAGCCGTACTCCTCGGTCGAATAACCCTCCCAGGTTGTGGGCGGCTCTTTTTCGACGAAGCGGATCTTCACAATCGATTTGATGCTCTTATACCCGTACTTCCAGGGCAGCACGATGCGGATGGGAGCGCCGTTCTGGTTCGGCAAAACCTCTCCAAATAGCCCGACGCACAGCAGCGCGAGCGGATGCATCGCTTCATCCATCCGCAAGCCCTCGATATACGGCAGCTTGATGCCCGCATACTTGCCGAGCGGCATCTGCTTGCTATCGTAATAGGTTTCGAAGGCGACGTATTTCGCTTTCGATGTCGGCTCCACCTGCTTCAGCAGCGTGCTCAGGGAGAACCCGACCCACGGAATCACCATCGACCATCGCTCCACGCAGCGATGCCGATAGATGCGTTCTTCGAGCGGCGCGAGTTTCATGATCGCGTCAATGTCGAGCGTCTTGGGCTTGACAACTTCGCCTTCGAGCGAAACCGTCCAGGGACGAGTGACGAATTTGCCAGCGTTCTTGGCCGGTTCTTCCTTGCTCGTGCCGAACTCGTAATAGTTGTTGAAGCCGGTGATAGCATCGCGCGGAGTCAATGTGTCCGTTATGCTGAGCGGACTCTTGACAGTTGCGAGCTTGGCCTCCGCGGCGAACGCAGACGGCAGGGCGAGCGCCCCGAGCGCAGCCGATCCTGCGGCCAGAAAGCGACGGCGATCTATGTACACCTGCTTCGGCGTGACGTCGGAATAACGGAGACCGGACGGTTTTCGGATGATCATCAATCTGCCCCTGTATCCATGTTACCGCTGGATTATTCCGCGGTTCGGCCGATGGCGAGATTATCTTCCGCGACGTTCTTCGTGATGCTCCGGGCCGTGATGCTCGTCGTGCGGCTCCAGGCGATGCGTTTCCACGCGCCGGTTCGGCTCGAAGTGCGGCTGAGCGTAACCGGGATGCACGTAGGTCGTGCGGTTGGCGTAAGTCCGGACCCACGGACGATTCCCGACGAACACCGCGTGCTCTCCCCATCCGAATCGGGTGGCGCCCCAGCCCCACGGTGCGAACGCGGCGCCGACGGCGAAGCCCGCGCCGAATGTAATCGCTCCGCCCACGACGAATCCGGCGCGTGGCCGCGCGTAGACGATGAGTGGATCGTAAACGGGGACGTAGTACAGGCCGGGATTCACGGGATTGATCACGATCAAACGCGGGCCCGAGTACACGACGGAAACATACGGGTTGGTTCGCAGATAGCCGTAGTCATAGGAAAGTTGACGATCGCGCTGCACCGCATCCATCACGGCCGCGCTCGATGTGAGGAACGCATTCCCGAGCTGCTGCGTCCAGGCCGGATCGGAAGCCATCATATGCAGCACGTTCGGAAAAGGCAGCAAGGCCTGAACGCTGGGATCCCATGGAAGCTGATCGCCAGAGATCGCGCCCGCGAGTTGGTCGCCGTGCAGGTATTTGTGCTGATTCGCCCACATGTCGGCGGGCGGGATCTGATCGTAATACGTGGACGCCGTCATGATTTGCGCGAGCAGAGGATCGGGATATAGCGCGATGCGCTGCACCATCCGGTCCAGTGCCGGCGGAGGCGGAAGCGGAGGTTGCGCCGAAGCGGTTGGCAGGAAATCCGTCCCCGGGCTCAGCAGTACGAGCACCGCGGGAATCAGGTAGCGGAGTGACTTTTTCGCGAGAGAGTAGGTGAGTAGCCGCATTCAAATACTTTAAACCAAGAGTGGCGCACGATTCATCGTGCCGGCGGGCACTTTAGTGTCCGCTTCATGAGCGCAGCCTGAAGGCCGCGCCGGCACGCTGAAGCGTGCGCCACAACGGCAGTGGCTAGACTAGCAATCCCTCGACGACGTTTCCAGCGACGTCGGTCAGCCGGAAATCGCGGCCCGCATAGCGGAACGTGAGCTTCGTGTGATCGAACCCGAGCAGCGAAGAATGGTCGCGTGAAAATCGTGAACGTGTACTTCGTTCGTCGGCGACCTTGGCTCCGAAATCGTCCGATTGCCCCCAGGCGATTCCGCCCTTCACGCCGCCGCCCGCCATCCATGACGAATACACGGCGTTCTGATGATTGCGGCCATTCGGGCCGTCCTCATGCGGCGATCGTCCGAATTCCGTGGTCCACACGACCAGCGTATCGTCGAGCATGCCGCGCGACTTCAGGTCCTTGAAGCAATCCGGCGATGGGCTGATCGATGTTCTTTGCCAGCGGTCCGTGATTCTTAATATCGGTGTGCGCGTCCCAATTTTCCGACGCGCCCTGGTCGATCAATTCGATGAAGCGCACGCCGCGCTCGGCCAGGCGGCGCGCGATGATGCACTGCCACGCGAATCCCTTCGTGCTGCCGCGGCTCCAGGCCGTACAACTTCAGCGTCGACGTCGGATTCCTTGGATAGATCCAGCACTTCCGGCATCTGCATCTGCATTCCGTAAGCTGTCTCGAAGGTTTTCATGCGAGCGGCCAGCGCCGGATCGGCGGGTCTCGACATTTGATGTTTTCGATTCAATTGCGCGATCAGCCCCAGTTCCAGATCCTCGATCTTCTGCGTCGGCGCGCGGCGCGCGAGATTCGGAACCGGATCGGCGCCGGCGGTCACCAGCGTTCCCGAATGGCAGCCGGGCAGAAAATCGGACGACCACGCCTGCGCCCCCGTGTACGGCAGCTTCGGCGCCAGCACCACGAACGATGGCAGATTCTGATTCTCCGTGCCGAGCCCGTAGCTGACCCACGACCCGATGCTCGGCCGCGCCACGCGTGACCGATCCGGTGTGGATGCCGAGCGTCGCCTGAAAATGATCGCTGTGATCGCCGCGCATGGATCGGATCAGGCAGATGTCGTCGGCCATCGAATCGCCGATGTGCGGGAACAGCTCGCTGATCATGGTGCCGGATTGGCCGCGCGGCTTGAACTCCCAGTTCGGACGAACGTACAGTTTGCCGTTCTTGGCTTTTTCTTTGGCTTCGGCGGCGGCGATCAGCTTGGGTTTGTAGTCGTACGAATCGACGTGCGATACGCCGCCCGGCGAATACATAAAGATGACGCGCTTTGCTTTGCCGGGAAAATGCGGAGCGTGTGGCGCCAGCGGATCGGCGCTCTCGGCGAGCATTTGCTGCAGCACGGCGGGGAACAGCGTGGAGCCGGTGAACAGGCTTCGAACCACTTGGCGCCGCGTGCAATCGCATTTCATGAGGCTCATTTTTTTTGCACCCCCCAAAAATCTCCTCATCCACGAACAAAAACTCATCGCTCGCCAACAACGCGTGCATCAGGCTCGCCAGCGCCGACCTCGGTTGCCGATCGGCCGGCAATCCGGAATCCTTGAATGCCAGCTCGCGCCTTGATAAAGATAATTCTTGCAATCGACCAACTCCGCCGGCGTCGGCGCGCGGCCGTACAACAATCGATACGCGTAGTCGATTCGCTCCGCATCGGTCGAATACGCCATCCCCGCGCGCACGGCGAGCAGATCCGCCTGCTCCTCGACGAACGCGCTATTCAGCATCGCCAGCGCCTGCAGCGACGTTTCCTGCGGCCACGCGCATCGGCGTGCTCGCATTCGGATCCGCGCCGTCGAATGTACCCAGGAACGGATCTTTCCGCAGCCGCTGCTGCATCACATATACGCTGCGCTGCTTGGTGTCGTAAGTCGCGAAAAATTGCTTGTGCTGCGTGAACCTGAACGTGATTTCCGGCGGGAACGGATGCGGCCGCCCATCGCCGGATCCAGATCGCCCGCCACGGCGAGCATCGCGTCGCGAACCTCTTCCGCATCCAGACGGCGCCGGTCGAAGCGCCACTGAAAATCGTTCTTCGCATCGATTTTCGATGTTGGCGCTCGTCGTGATTGCGTCAGTGTCGCTCGCCATTTGATAGGCGCGCGTTTTCATGATCAGGCGATGCATCGCCTTGACGGAATAATTGCGATTCGCGAAAGCGCGACGTCAGCCAATCGAGCAATTCCGGATTCACCGGCGCATCGCCGCGGACGCCGAAATCGTTGGGCGTTCCCACGATGCCCTTGCCGAAGTGATGCTGCCAGATGCGATTCACCATCACGCGCGCCGTCAGCGGATTCGCGGGATCGGTGATCCAATCCGCCAGTTCGCGCCGGCCGCTGCCTTTTTCATCCGGCGGCAAAACCTGCCCGCCCAGCACTTCGAGAAATCCGCGCGGAACTTCTTCGCCCTTCTTGCCAGGATCGCCCTTGCGCTGGATATTCGCGTTCACCGGCGTGCCTTCGCTCACCGCGTACGCCTTCGCGACCATTCGGGAAATTGCGTTCCAGCGCCGCGATGCGATCCTTCATCCGCTGGATTTCCTTGTCCTTATCCTCTTTGCTCAGCTCCTTGCCTTCCGGCCGTCATTGAACGCTTCGATTCGATGCGTCCAACGCCGACGTCTCATCCTGATAGTCTTTCAGCCGCTTCGGCTCGCGTTTCCGTCGCCGCAAGCGCCACGAAATCCTTGGCGTGCGGATAAAGCTCGGTGCCGGGAAATGGATACTTCGTGCTTTCGAAAATTCCGTAGAGCGCGTAGTAATCGCGCGAAGGAATCGGATCGAACTTGTGATCGTGACAGCGCGCGCAGGCGACGCTCAGGCCGAGCATCGCTTTGCCGACGTTATCGATCGTGTCGTCGATGGTCAGTTGAAATTCGTCGCCGCCCGATCCGAAACGGCGCGCGATCGCGAGATATCCGGTCGCGACGATCTTCGCGTTGCGATCCTCTGCGATCGGCTTGCCCGCCGAGTCCTTGCGCACCGGCAGCAGATCGCCCGCGATCTGCTCGCGCAGGAATTCGTCGTACGGCTTGTCGTCGTTGAACGCGTGGATCACCCAGTTGCGATAGCGATAGGCATCGGGCACCGGAAAATCGGAATTGTCGCCGCAGGTATCGGCGTAGCGCACCACGTCGAGCCAGTGCCGCCCCCAACGCTCGCCATATTGTTGCGACGCGAGCAGCCGATCGATCACTTTATCGAACGCGTTCGGGGAAGTGTCGGCGACAAACGCCGCGACGTCTTCGGGAGTCGGCGGAAGCCCCGTCAGATCGAAAGTCGCGCGGCGGATCAGGGCGCGTTTCGAGGCGACACCCGCCGGAGTCAGCTTCTTTTCGGCGAGCTTCGCCTTGACGAAGCGATCGATTGGCTGTTTTGCTCCACGCGGCGTCCGTGATCACGCGGAGGCGCGGGGTCTTTCACCGGCTGAAACGACCAGAACTTGCCGCGCCTTTTCGAAATCGTAAGGCGCGGGCAGCGGCATTTCTTTCGGCCGCGGATCGGGCGCGCCCATCTTGATCCAGGCTTCGAAATCGGCGATCTGATCGTCCGGCAGAGCGACCGCCCGGCGGCATCTTCAGGCCCCCGGTGCGTTTGATCGCCAGGATCAACCGGCTCTTTTCGAGATCGCCCGGCGAAACCGCCGGCTTGCCTGAATCGCCGCCCCGCGCCATGCCCTGCTTCGAATCCAGCCGCAAATCTCGCCATCACGGTTTTGGCTTGCGCGCTGTGGCAGTTGTAGCAGCGTTCGACCAGCACCGGGCGGATTTTCTTTTCGAAAAACTCGATGCCGTCGGGCGCATCGGCCGCCGAGGCACACACCTGCCGTCAGCGGCAACCATGGCGAGCCGCGACCGGCATTCGCATGCGGCCAGTATATCGCGCCGATGATGATGTGACGAACAAAGGTCGCGGTTTCACGTGGGGCCGTCACTCGTGGCGGTTAATCGCCTTCAGGCGGTTCTGTTCGAAGTTGAAAAAACGGGCCTAAAGACCGGTTGCCGGCAGAAGTGCCGGCCCTACAATTGCGGCACTGTGCGGGTGTTTCAGAACCGCGACCAGAGCAAGCGGGCTTAATGGACTATCCTTACGTTTATGGAGGTTCGCCACTCAGTTTGCGCGCTGGATTGCCCGGACGCCTGCTCCGTCCTGGTGAACGTGGAAGACGGCCGTGCGACTCAAATTGCGCGGCAATCCCGATCATCCTGTTACGCGGGGATTCCTGTGCGGCAAGGTCGCCCAATATCTGGATCGCGAATATTCGCCGCAGCGCCTGCTCTATCCGCAAAAGCGCGTCGGCGCGAAGGGCGCGGGCAAATTCCAACGCATTTCGTGGGACTGAAGCGCTCGAAACGATTACGGACAAGCTCACGGCAAGCATTTCCAGGGAATTCGGGCCCGAATCGATTCTTCCGTATAGTTACGCCGGCACGATGGGACTGCTCAACGGCGGGGGCATGGATCGCCGATTCTTCCATCGCCTGGGCGCGTCGCGTTTAGATAGAACCATCTGTTCCTCCGCGGGCGGCGCTGCTCTCACGGCGACGCTAGGCTATCGCTATGGCACCGAGCCCGAGCAATTCCGCCACTCGAAAATGATCGTCGCGTGGGCGGCGAACATCCATGGGACCAACGTGCATCTGTGGCCATTTATCGTCGAGGCGCGGCGGCAGGGCGCCAAGCTCTGGGTGATCGATCCGATCCGCACGCGAACGGCGGCGCTGGCCGATCGTCATCTGCGCATCAATCCGGGTACCGATCTGGCGCTCGCATTAGGATTGGCGCACATCATCATCGGCGAGAAATTGTACGACGCCGATTACGTCGCACAGTTATACAAACGGTTTCGATGCGTTGAGCGACCTGGCGCGCGGCTATGATCCTGAGCGGGTCGCCGCGATCACGGGAATCGCGAAGGAAGACGTTATTCAACTGGCGCGCGACTACGCCACCACGCGCCCAGCGTCCATTCGCGTGAATTATGGAGTGCAGCGCAGCGAACAAGGCGGCGCTGCTGTGCGAGCGATCGCTGCGCTTCCCGCGCTCACCGGATCCTGGCGCGAAGTCGGCGGAGGGCTGCAGCTTTCGACGTCGCAGGCATTTCAATTTAACCGGCCTTCGTTGGAGATGCCGGAATTGCAGAAAAGATCGCCGCTCGGCCGCGAAGCGAGGATCGTCAACATGTCGGAGTTGGGGATCGCACTGACCAGTTTGAATTCGCCGCCCGTCAAGGCGATCGTGGTTTACAATTCCAACCCCGCCGCAATCGCGCCCAATCAGAATCTTGTGCTGAAAGGATTCCGCCGCGAAGATCTGTTCACCGTCGTGCTGGAACATTTTCAAACCGACACCGCCGATCATGCGGACATCATCTTGCCCGCCACCACGTTCCTGGAACACACTGACCTTTATCTTGCATACGGGCACTACCATCTGCAGCTCGCGCGGGCCGCCGTGGATCCGCCGGGCGAGGCTCGATCAAACGTTGAAGTATTTCGCGCGCTCGCACTCCGCATGGGCTTCGACGATACCTGCTTCCGCGATTCCGAGGATTGCATGATTCGCGGACTGCTCGGCTCGGGACATCCATTCCTGGACGGCATCACGCTGGAACGACTGGATCGCGAGCATTCGATTCGGCTCAACGTTTCCGATGCCGGAACGCCCTTCCTACCGTTCGCGGAAGGAAAGTTTGGCACGCCGTCGGGCAAATGCGAGTTCGGAGCCGAGGCGTTGGACTATCGCCCGCCCGTGGAATCACGAGGCGGCGATCAACGCCTTCGCAGCCGTTTCCCCCTGGAAATGATTTCTTCGAAGAACGACGACAGCATGAACTCGACGTTCGGCTTCCGCAGCGACGTGGATCGCCAGACTGCCGTCCTGCAAATGCATCCCGATGACGCGAACGCGCGCGGCATACATACTGGCGATCGAGTGCGCGCCTTCAACGATCGCGGGAGCCTCCTGTTGGTGGCCGAAGTCGACGGCGTGGTCCCTCCGGGCATTGTTCGCGTTCCCTCAGTGCGCTGGAACAAGCTTTCGCCCGACGGCCGCAATGCGAACGCGCTCACGTCGGACCGGCTTACCGACATCGGCGGTGGCCCTTCGTTCTACAATTGCCTGATCGAGGTGCAACTTTGCGGAGACTAATCGCTGCGATAGCTTTGGTGACGATCGTCGCCATCGCACCAGCCTGCCGGACCAGGAAAAAGGCGAAAGCCCGGGTAGCAGAAGAAGACGGACAACTTGTGAGCGTTGTCGCTGTCGCCGATCCGCGCGCGGCCATCCAACTGGTCAAGGGATTTCATGCGCTGGAAAACGACGCGTGGCGATGGACCATGAAAAACTTCACGGTCACGCTGCGTCCGCCCACCGGATCGGCTCAAAGCGGAGCGCAGCTTGAATTGAAGTTCGTGATCCCGGAAGCGATCTTCAGCCAGACCGGCGAACTGACCGTAGACGCGCACCTGAACAATACCGATCTTGGCTCGGAAACCTATTCCAAGGCAGGCGACTATACGTATACGCGCGATATTCCGGCATCGGCGCTGCACGGCGACACCGCGTCCTTCGATTTCACGGTCGACAAGGGTGTACCGCCATCGGAAAAAGACTCGCGCGAATTGGCCATCATCGTCAGCTCTATCGGCCTCACAGCGAAATGAGTCCGGGAGCCTGGACGCGCGGGCGCTGGATTTATTTTCTGATCGCGCCGGCGATTTGCCTCATACTGTTCTGGCGCGCCCCGTTCACCTGGTTTTTCAAGGATGACTTCGCGTGGCTCGGCCTCCCGATGGATATCGACCACGCGTCCGACCTCTGGAAAGTCTTGTTCTCGCCCATGGCGCAGGGCACCGTGCGCTTGTTCAGCGAGCGCCTCTACTTCCTGATATTCGGATCCCTGTTCGAAATGAACGCGTTTTCGATAAACGCGGTTCCCTTTCACGTCTGCGCTTTGTTGACCTGGTTTGCCGATCTCGCGCTGGCTGCCGCGATCGGCGCGCGGCTCACCGGATCGCGGATGGCGGGACTGGCGGCGGCAATCCTATGGACCTGCCACGCCGCGACTGCGCTGCCGCTGATGTGGGCGTCCGGCTACAACCAGATCCTGTGCGCGCTGTGTATTCTTACGGCGTTCTACGCGCGGTTGCGCTGGATCGACGACCGGCGCGGGCGCTGGCTGGCGCTGGAATGGGGCGCGTATCTCGCGGGCTTCGGCGCGCTCGAAATCATCGTGATTTATCCGGCCATTGCGCTGCTGCATGCCTTGTGTTTCGGCGCCCGCGCCGAGCGAAACGATCGCAAGTATTGGATCAACACGCTCGCGCTGTTCATTCCGGCGCTCGTTTTCTCCGCCGCTCATTTCCTGTTGGTTCCACCGTCAATAGGCCCCTACGTTCTGGCGGTGGATCGTCGCCTTCCCGCGACGTTTCTCAATTACCTGAACTGGGCGATCGCGCCGGGGTCCATCGGCGACCTGGTGGGCGGATGGCGCTGGGTGGCGCTGATCTCGGCGCCTGTCATTGGAATCGCGCTGCTGGTGTTTTCAGCGCGGTGTTTGCGCGAACGCAATTGGCTGCCGCTCTTTTGTGTCGGATGGTTCGTGCTGTTCCTGCTTCCCGTCTTGCCGCTGCCCGATCATCGTAGCGATTACTACCTGATCAGTCCGGTTCTCGGTCTGGCATGGTTGGCCGGGTGGGCAATCGCATCCGCCTGGAACATGGCAGGGGACGCCCGGAGCGTAATCGCAGCGCGAATCGTCGTCGTGGCCGCCGCGGCTGCCTACCTCTCCGGCTCCACTCATCAGATCGAAATCGCCTCAGCCTGGTACTACAACAACAGCACCTATATGCGAAACATGATGCGCGCCATCGACGATGTGTCGAAGAAGCATCCCGGCTCCCCAGTGATCATCGCCGGCGTGGATGAGCACCTCGTGCAGGGCGGGATACTTGACGATCCATTCCGCCTCTTCGGTGCGGAGGCAATCTATCTGGCTCCCGGGGCCGAGCACACCATTGCAGTCCAATATATTTCGGCGCCAGTCGAGAAGCTGTTCATCACCGTCCCTAAAGCCGTGGAGCTGATCGGCCATGCGAAGGCCCGCGTGATCTATTTGTCGGGCAACCAGTACGCCGACGTAACCAATTCTTACGCGTTGATGCTGCGCAACGGCGTGCAAACGGCCCGGCGCAATTTAGTGGATGTCGGCGACGCGGTCTATGCCAAGCAACTCGGAGCCGGCTGGTACGAGATCGAGAACAAATCGCGCTGGATGTCGAAATCGGCCACGGTGCGGCTGGATGATATAGAGCCGGGATCGCAAAAACTTTATGTGACTGGCTACGCGTCGCCCGAGCTCGTCGCAGCAGGCAGTGTGATCATGCGCTTTCGCGGCAACGGTCGCGACATCGGCCATGAGGAAATCGTGAATCCCGCCGGGCCGTTTGCGCTTTCTTTTCCGCTTCCCGCTTCTTTGATCGGCCAAAGCCAACTGGAGATCGGAGTTGAGGTGAGCCGAACCTTCCGGCCCCCCGCCGATGGTCGCGACTTAGGCGTGATCTTCGGCACCTTCTCAGTTCGATGACGTGGCGCACGCTTCAGCGTGCAGCGGCGAACTTCAGTTCGACGTCCGAAAACACCATCGGCTGAAGCCGACGGCAGCACGCTGAAGCGTGCGCCACCTAGGCCGCTTGAAATGCTCGCCGAGCATACAAGTGATCGAACAAGTTCCCCTCGTGCGGTTGATCCCAGGTGATCTGCATCGTCGGAATCGGTCCGAAATTCAGCCGTCCGACCAGTGATGATTCCAGCAGCCGCCGCCGAAACTTCGCATCGTTGGTCAGCGCCATCACCGCGAGCGAAGGCCCCATCACCTGCGGCATCTGCCCTTCTGGCACTTCCACGACACTGGCGAATGGGAACAAATACTCGCGATTCGCCAACGGATGTTCCACGTCGCACTCGACGATCGTCGGCAGCAAATACGAGCAGCCCTGCCAACTCACCAACCGATCCGGCTGACGATGCGCCGCGCTCACATCGCGAGCCCCCGGCGTCCCCTGCATCTCCGCGTCGATCATCCCCGACATTCGCGCCGCCACATTCGGATCGGCGAACGGCGACAGCCGCGCTTCCGGATCGTCTTCCGCGCGAGGAACGATTTCGGCCAAGCGAGCCGCCAGCGCTTCCGCGATCTTCTTCCCGTGGCGCGGCGTCCATACGCCCGACGCATTCACGCAGGACCGACCCGAATTCGCGGCGATCGATTCGATCATCGCGTCCAGATATTTTTCCCAGTCGTCGACGCAATCCTCGCCGATCACGATCTTGCTGTAGCCGGGCCCGTGTACTTCCACGCGCGAATCGTTGGCCCAGATTTTGGTCGACGATACGTCGCCGAACACCATCCCTCGTCCGCATTGGCGCAGGATCTCGCCGCCGCCCGCGTGATCGGCCGGATAATAGCTGAACGCCGCCGGCGGAGCGCCCGCGCGAATCAGCGCCTGGATCATGCGATAGGGAGTCCACGGTTCCGCGCTGCCCGGCTTCAGCACCAGCGGAATCTTCAGGGCGAACGCGGGTGTCCACAGCGAATGCACTCCGGGCGAATTGCTCGGCAGGACGATGCCCAGCGAGTCAGTCCGCGCAAAGAAGCTCAGCCCGGTGCCGAATCCGCGATCCAGAATCTCGAACGGAACGCCGCGCGTCAGCCCCTTGATCACTTGCTCCATTTCGAACAAGGCCGCGTGGATCTTGCGCATGTTCTTGCGAGCCAGCGTGTGCGGCATCCCCGTGGTGGATGCGAGTTGGCGCAAGTAATCGTCCGGCGACTGCGACGAATCTCCCACCGGCAGCGTTTCGTTAAGGAAGATGTCAGCGGCGCGGCGGCTGATCGCGATCAGCTCGGCGGTCGAGAACGCGCCCAGTGCTTCGCGCGCCGATTGCTGATCGAGAAGATCGCGCCGGATCAGGCCGACATTGGCCTGGCTGATTTCGACGAAAGGCTCGCGCGTGCGATAGTGCGGCGTACGAATCATGTCCAGGCTGCGATAGGGCACGCCTTTTCGGAGAATCGGAATGTGCAGCATAAACTCCCAGAATACAGGAGTAAAGTAATGGGAGGAGAAAACCATGCCGCGTAGCACGTCTTATCGAATGCCCGCTCTCGCGTTCGCCGCAGCCGCTTTCCTGGCCTTGCCGATCCTGAAAGCGGAGGAACCGAAGAATGACTACTTCACTGCCTCCGACGGCGTCAAGATTCACTACATGACGATTGGCGATCACGGAACGTGGGTCGTGCTGATTCACGGCTTCACCGATTCAGCCCAGCGCATGTTCTTCACCACCGGGATCGCGCCCGCATTGGCGAAGAATCATCGTGTAGTGGCGATCGACAATCGTAATCACGGATTGAGCGATAAGCCGAATCCGAGCGGTTCCGGCCGCGCCGAGGACACTATCGAGCTGATGGATCATCTCAAGATCGACAAAGCGCACATCCACGGATATTCGATGGGTGGCGGATTCACGGGTGTTCTTCTCGCCACGCATCCCGAGCGTTTCATCACTGCCGCCTTCGGCGGATCGGGGATTCAGGAGGTAGATGAGGATCTGCGCAAAAAGGCCGCCGCCATGGATACGCCCATGCCCGCGCCGCAGGGCGCCGAGGCCGCTGCATTTCAACGTCTTCGCGAACGTGCGGCGGCGAGCCGAGGCGGTGCTGCCAGCGCAACACCTGGAGCCGCGTCTGCGCCCGCGCCGCGCGCCTTGCAGATCGATTTGACGAAGGTCACGATTCCGGTGCTCGCGATTAATGGCCAGTTCGATTCGCCGCACGCCAAGACGCAACGAATGTCGCGCGAGTTGAAAAATTTCTCGAACGTGATCCTGCCGGCGAAAAATCACATGGGTGCGATCGCGGTCGGCGGACCGATGCCCCAGCAGTACATCGATTCGCTGATCGATTTCATCGACGCCAACGACGCGGCGATGGCGAAAGCAAGCACGTCGAGTGGTGGAAATTAGGGCCTAACGACGCCGCCGAGGGCCCTGCTCGGCAAGACGTCAGTCGCTGTTGCGGAACGATGGTATTCATGGTCTTCTTCCTTGCAACGGTCATGCTTTCGCCTCTGCGTCGCGCTTTCGGAATGCCTCTTATCCGGCGTCGGACACCTTGACCCATTTCGGGTCGATCGAGACTTCGGCCTCGTAGTTGTCGTGCCAGTTCCACCACTTGTACGGCGGTGTCCGGGGGTACCCCTCGGGCGAGTCCTCCCAAGTTTCCTGGCGGCCGAGCGGCGTTATATCGAGGTAGCTCCATGTTGTCCCCATCGCTTCGTCGCCGCGGCTGTTGACGAGGTAGGTGCGGAACACCTTATTGCCATCGCGGAAGAAGACGTTGTGGCCGTGCCATTGATCGACGCCGAAGTCCGCGTCGAAGCTGTCTGTGATCGTGTACCACGGCATCTTCCAACCCATTTTCGCTTTCAGGCGTTCGATGTCCTTCTGCGGCGCGCGTGAGGCATAGGCAAGCGTGGTGTGGCGCGCGTTCAGATGGGCCAGGTGGGCGACTTGATCGGCTCCCAGAGAGCACCCGCGGCACGCGTGATCCGGCCAGCCGAACACGCCGGGCTCGAAGAACGCTCGATACACGACCAGTTGACGCCGGCCCTCGAACAAATCGAGCAGGTTTACCTTGCCCTTGGGTCCGTCGAACTGGTACGTTTTGTCGACCGCCAGCCAAGGCATGCGCCGGCGTTCGGCCGCCAACGCGTCACGTGAGTGCGTTAAGGCTTTCTCTTTCGCGAGGAGCCGCCTGTGCGCAGCCTCCCATTCCTGTTGCGACACGATCGGAGGGGTGTTCATCGCCAATTGGCCGTTTCCTTGATTGTTCCTTTTCTCTTTGCTTGTGGTCATCGTATTTCTCCTTTGCTTTCTGAAACAGAACCGAGTCGGTTCACTGCGAATAATTTTCTGAACCTGCCGAAGCACACCGCCAGGATTCCTCCCGTCGATCCCGCTCCGGCGACCATTGCTGCTGTGCTTGCAATGCATACTGGGCACATAAGTCCCTCCTTTGCATTTCTATTTCGTGTATCCTTTGCCGCATCTCTCAAGTTCCCGATGTAACTTGGTATCCGGTGTTCACGAGATAAACTTAACGCTGAATGTTGAAATGCTGGGAGTGACAAGTGTGGCGCGATTCCAGGACCAGCAACGCGCCGGATTGACCGGCGGATCAACATGGATTCGCTAATCACGGCAGCGGCGCGTGCGCTGGCCGCCGGCGATCCCCTTGGGGCGCTGAAACGAGTTTCTCTGCGTGACGACGCGCCCGCACTGGCGCTGCGCGGCATTGCGATGGCGCAGTTGGGCGATTTCGTCCGCGCCAAAGCTCTATTGCGAAGTGCCGCTCGCGCCTTCAGTCCCCGTGAGGCGGTAGCGCGCGCGAGGTGCCTGGTCGCAGAAGCCGAGATCGCTCTCGCCTCGCGCGATTTGAACTGGCCTGTGAAGTCGCTCGATGCGGCTCGCGCCACGCTTGAAGCTCATGGAGACCGGCTCAACGCCGCACACGCGCGTTACATCCAGGTACGGCGCCTCCTGTTGATCGGTCGTCTGCAGGAAGCCGAGAACGTACTCGCGCAGTTCGACGCCACGAACCTCCCGCCCGCGTTGAATGCCGTCCACGAGTTGGTCGTAGCCGGGATCGCGCTGCGACGTATCCAAACCAAGGCAGCGCGCGACGCGCTCACCCGCGCCAGACTAGCTGCGATCGAAGCCGATATCCCCGCGCTCATGGCCGAAGTGGAGAGTGCGTCCTTGGTGCTGACTACTCCCGCCGCACGTCTGCTCGCCAACGGAGCGGAGCGAACCCTGCTACTCGAAGATGTCGAAGGGCTACAGGCTTCGAAAGCGCTCGTCGTCGATGCGTGCCGTTACACCGTGCGTGCCGCGAGCAAGACGGTGTCGCTCGCCAGCCGCCCGGTGTTGTTCGAACTCGCACGCGCGCTGGGCGAAGCGTGGCCCGGCGACGTTGCCCGGGATGTTCTGCTGGCGCGTGCCTTCGGAGCGAAACTCGCCGACGAATCGCACCGCGCGCGGTTGCGTGTCGAAATCGGGCGGCTGCGCAGAATGCTGCGGGCACTCGCTACGATCCGTGCGACCAAGAGCGGGTTTCAACTGGCGCCGCACGGCGCACGCGAAGTCGTCGTACTCGCAAGGCCCGTCGAAAATGAGCATGGGGCGATGCTTGCTTTTCTGATGGACGGCGAATCCTGGTCGAGTTCCGCCCTGGCGCTGGCACTGGGCACCAGCCAGCGCACCGTGCAGCGCGCGCTTGATTCGCTCGCGGCCGCCGGCAGAGTGCAGGCGTTCGGCCGCGCCCGGGCTCGCCGTTGGATGACTCCGCCGGTATCGGGAATCACGACGACATTGTTACTCCCCGTTTCGCTGCCGAGTGACTAGGCTGGAAGCATGAATCGCTCCACTATGAAACGATCCGGGGCCGAAATCGTTCGGGAATACGGGCCTTTCCCTGGGGCCGAGCGAGTGCATGGCGTCACTTATGACGGCCGGCAAGTCTGGTTTGCCTCTGGAGACAAGCTGAACGCTTTCGATCCGTCGAGCGGCAAGACGCTCCGCACGATCGATGTCCCCGCGCACGCAGGAACAGCTTTCGACGGCCAACACCTGTTTCAGATCGCCGAGGATCGTATCCGGAAGATCGATCCGGAAACCGGCCGGGTAGTCGCTACGATCCCGTCGCCCGGCGGCGGCCGCGACTCCGGACTCGCCTGGGCCGAAGGCACCCTCTGGGTGGGCCAGTATCGAGACCGCAAGATCCATCAGATCGATCCCGAAACCGGGGCGATTCTTCGCACCATCGAGTGCAGCCGCTTCGTCACCGGGGTCACGTGGATCCAAGGTGAGCCCGAGGGAGAGCTTTGGCATGGAACGTGGGAAGGTGACGAAAGTGATCTGAGGCGAATCGATCCTCGGACAGGTGAGGTCCTGGAGCAGCTGGACATGCCAGCAGGTGCCGGCGTGTCGGGCTTAGAATGCGATGGCCGCGATCAATTCTTTTGCGGCGGAGGCCCGAGCGGGAAGGTGCGGGCCGTCCGACGGCCCCGCGGAATTACCAGTCCCTATCGATAGTCTGACGCCGTGAGCCTCCCGGAACCCCACCTTGCCGGACGATATCTTGTGGGCCGAACGCTTTCGTGTGAACAGAAGGGGTTTTCGGCGTCTCCTCCGACAATCGTCTTTGCAGCTCCGTGAGCCGCAGTCTTACAACATCGGCATTGAAGCGCGCGTCGGCGATCGATGACAGTGCTTCATATTGCGTCAAGACTTGGCGCAGCAAATGTTGGGATTCAAGGGGTGGCGCGTCGATCGCCTCGCGAAAAGCACAGTTCGCCTGGCCGAGCTTGCTGGTCGCCTCGAGCGGCGTTCCTTTGGCGGCTTCCGCCGCTCGTCCGAATGCATCCGCGGCCGCGTCGTATCGGCGCATTCGGTAAAGAGCAGCGCCCAAATTGAAATGAACCTGCGGCGGGACGGGCGCGGATAGCGCCGCGGTTTCATAAAGATCTATGGCAACATTCCAATGCGATTCGCGGAATGCGATGTTCCCCGTCGAAACCAATTCCGAAGGCGTCTGCGCGGACAGATTCACTAGCCAGGATCAGTGCGATCGCCGTGGCGCGCGTCTTGCGGTCGGTCAAAAACGATTCACCAATGAGTAGGACGATCGCGAAAAGTACCAGCCAATGAGCGGCGGACTGCTCGATTTCCCCGAATCGAGAACGCGCGAGCTCGCGCGATGTACTGGTCGTAGACTCGCGAGCTGTCGAACGCGTTGATTCCCGCGTCCAGATAAGTGCCCGAACCTGCGGCGGCAATCCCGCGCAGGGTTCCTTCTTCCTGTTTTGTGCGGACTTGTTCGCCGCGATAAACGACCGGCGTTGAGTCCGATTCCGACGTCGGCACCCACGCGCCGTTTCGCGCATCCCCAACCCCGATTACCAGCAGCCCGATGCCACGGGAGGATGCTGTCTTGGCAACCAGCGCGGGGAGGCTGTCCTGATCGCCACCATCGGTCAAGAGGACGAGTTGCCGCCGCGTTCTCACTACATCGTCAAACACCGATTCAAGGGCGAATTGAATCGCGTCGCCGATCCGCGTGCCTCCGCGAGCTACGGAGTTCGGCGTGGAGCGTTCCAACATCGCATCGAAGAATGCCTTATCAATGCTCAGAGGACATTGGACTGCAGGAATACCCGCGAACACAATCAACGCCATTCGTTCGCCCTGGAGTTTTTGAGCAAGTCCACTGACGATGGACTTCGCGCGCGCCAATCGTGTCGGGGCGACATCCGTCGATAGCATGCTTCGGGACACATCGAGCACAAATACGACGTCGCCAGTGTCTCCGGCGGGGGCGTTAGACGATCGGGTCCACACCGGCTGGCATAACGCCACAATCAGGCAGAGCGTCGAGGCCACAATGCAGGCGCGCTTCCGCCTGCGGCGTGGTGTATCGACGTCACCGGCACGAACGCCAGAATTGCTAAAGCGCTCCAGCGCCGACACCCGTTTGCGATCCGCCCAGGAGAACAGAATTGCAAGTGCCGGTAAAAGCAAGAGCAGCAGCAAGAAATAAGGGTGGACGACTTGAATCATATGATTCATGGGACCCTTCTTAGCCAGGTTTGCTGCAGGAGCGATTCGAGTGCGAGCAGACTCAGCCCGACCAGCACGAGCGATGTAAACGCCGCGGATTTTCCATCGAGTTTCACCACTCCTACGTCGCTCTTCTCCAGGCGATCGATGTCCGCGTAGATCATCAGCAGGGCCGAGCCATCGCTCGCCACACGAGCTGTCCCCTTTGTCTCCGCAGCCAACGATTCCAAATCGCCAACCACCTTCTCGTCAAACTTTCCTTCGCTGTTAATAGGCCGAATTGCGATCGTGTAAACCCGCACCCCCCACTGAAGCGCGAGTTCGGCAGCCTCCACGACACTGCGCGCCCCCAGATTGTTTTCGCCGTCCGTGAGCAGGATAATTACTTTGCTCTTGAGATGGCCCCCCTGTTCCCGATCCAGCAACTCGAAACGGGCGGCGGCGAGTGTGACTGCGTCGCCGATCGCGGTTCCGTCCTCGGCGCCCTCCGCCACGTGGAGAGAGTTTAAACCGGGCAGCAATTGTTCGTGGCTCAGCGTCAAGGGGCAGAGGGTGATGGGGTCGGCCGCAAACGCGATTAGACCAATCATGTCGGAAGCGCGGCCGTGAAGATCAGACCCGGGGCCAAACACGCTGCGGGCACCGAAAACGAAATCGCGCGAAATCTTCTTCACTACGTCCAAACGAGATTGCCGGGACCCTTCGTACAGCATGTCCTGGCTCGCCATGCTGCCCGACCGATCGACTAAGAGTTGAATCCCTATGCTGTTCGAAATCTGGCGGGAGGGCTTCTGATCCCAGAGCGGGCCTGCGCCCGCCGCGATCAACAAAGCTAGTGCCAGAAGACGAAGTGTGCCGGGAAGATGGATCCAACGCTGCCGCGTTGTTCGCGGCACGGTCAGAGCGTCAGCGACGCGCGGGAATGTAACGGCTGGTATCCGATTCCAATACCGGCGCGCGTACCACGCGATCGCGGGAAGCAGCGGCAACAGGAAAAACAACCACGGCCATTTAAAAAACCTCACGCGCGACTCCGTTTGGCGATCGACAGTTCAGGCATCGTCCCGAGTTTGTTAATCAGTTGCAGACATTCCCTCACGGATGCGCTGGGATCATATTCAATAGCCGACGGTGAGAACCTCGCGCGATCACACTGGGCCAGGAGATCCTGAATGGATGTCTGCCAATCGACTTGTAATCGGGAGGCTCGCAGAATCTCAAGAAGCTCGGGAGTCGTGCGACGGGATGCCTCGGTAACCACGCGGCTTTCCAGATACTCGACAAAAATGTCGTGCAACTCTGTGTAGAACGTTCGCGGGGTGGCGCACTCGATGATCCCGAGACGCCGGCGTGCACGCACCTCCGCGGATTCATTTGCGCCTCGCAGCAAACGAGAACGCGAACGCGAGATCAGCCAGATCGCAACAGCAAGCAGGACAGCCACAGCGCTGGCAACTAAAAATGCCACGGTATGGGTTTCCTCAGGCAGTGTAAGCGGTTCGAAAGAATCGCGGATATCGGGAATCGCTTGCCCGCTGACCGCCGTCGCCATCAGCAGCACCAGGGTGAAACGATCACGCTGCTTTCGCATGGCGGCGAAGGAATCGTGCAAGATTCGGGACAAAATTCGTGCCGACCTCGATGCGCAGGTGGTCGATACCGGCAGATCGGAGCTCCTTCGCCAGATTCTCGCGACGCTGGCGGGCTGTGGCGTCGACCGCAGCTCGCACTCGAGAGTTTCCTGTGTCCAATAGAGCGTGCCAGCCCGATTCCGGATCTTCGAACTCAATCAGGCCACAATCGGGCATAGCTTCCTCGCGAGGGTCGCACACCGAAACAGCCACGACATCATGGCGTGCGGCGCAGGCGCGTAGCGCAAGATCGATGCCATCGACCACAAAATCAGAAATGAGAAATACAAAAGCTTTCTTCTGGCGTACCTTCATCAGAAATTCGAGGGCGCCCGCCAAGCCGGTACTTGTGCCATGGGGCTCAAACGCAAGCACATCGCGGATCATCCGTTGAACGTGAGCTGTCCCCTTCGCCGGCGGAACATACAATTCGACGCCCTCTGCGAAAAGAATCAACCCCACTTCGTCGTGACTCGTCGCTGCCGCGAACGACAGAACGGCGAACAATTCGGCGATCGCGTCCATCTTACGCGCGGACCCACTCCCAAAGAGTGTCGATGACGAGGCGTCAACCAGGAACATCAAGGTCTGCTCGCGTTCCTCGGAAAAACGTTTCAGATGGGCACGGCCGAGCCTCGCCGTGACGTTCCAATCGATGGAGCGCGTATCGTCGCCGTGTACGTATTCGCGAATCTCCTCGAACTCGACACCCTTGCCGCGGAATGCGCTCCGATACGCACCTGCCGTAACCAGGGCCATCGTCTTCCGCGCACGCAGCTCAAGCTCAAGGACTTTGCGTCGCAGTTCAGCCGCTGTCATGGGACCTCGATCCCATCGAGGATCTGCTGAATCAGGTTCTCCGCTGTCGTTGCCTCGGCGTCGGCCTCGTAGGTGAGCAGCACTCGATGGCGGAGCACATCCATCGCGATAGCCTTTACGTCCTGCGGCGAGACATAATCGCGCCCGCTCAATAAAGCGTCGGCTTTCGCAGCCAGAGCGAGGAAAACCGACGCGCGCGGCGAAGCTCCGTAGCGAATGAGATGCTCGATCTGCAATCCATATTTCTTTGGATGGCGTGTCGCATCCACGATACTCACGATATAATCGCGCACTTTCTCGTCCAAGTGGACGTGATCGAGCATTCGCCTGCTCGCCAATACCGAAGCGGTGGTGGCGACGGCGGCTACGTTAACTTCCGGCTCGGCCCGCACCATTCGGTCGAGGATTTGCCGCTCTTCAGCGATGTGCGGATAGTCCAGGACGAGTTTGAACATGAAACGGTCGAGCTGCGCTTCGGGGAGCCCGTAGGTACCTTCGTGCTCGATTGGGTTTTGCGTCGCGAGCACCATAAACGGAGAGGGAAGTGGATAAGAATGATCGCCGATGGTTACCTGGCGCTCCTGCATCGCTTCGAGCAACGCACTCTGCACCTTTGCTGGGGCGCGGTTTACCTCGTCCGCCAAAACGACGTTGGCAAAAACTGGACCCTTATGGGGAGTGAATTGCCCGTTATGGGAATCGTAGATCAGAGTGCCGATGATATCCGCGGGCAAAAGGTCGGGAGTGAACTGAATGCGCCGGAACGAAGCGTCCAGGCATTTCGCGATCGTGACGATCGAAAGAGTCTTGCCCAGGCCCGGAACGCCCTCGATTAATACGTGATTGCCTGTGATTAAGGCCAGCAGAAGCCTGCGAAATAGGTGATCCTGGCCGACCATTACCGAACGGTATTGTTCATGGACCGATTCGGCCCACGCAATTGAATCCTTAGCCTGCGTCACAAAACCATCGCGTTCGCTCGTGTCGAGGTGCATGAATATGTTGGTCCAGGCGATTGAGAGGTCCGTCGATCTGCGCCTTGCCTAGGCTATCTCAATTTAGCCTGAGACGCTTTACGCGTCCGATAAACCAGCATTGAACTAAATGAGGTGCCTATATCGATAAGCGTACGGTGATGGGCGCACTTGAATTGCCGGGCTTTGCGCTACTGCCACCCGCCGCCCAGAGCTTTATAGAGCTGCACAATCGCGAGCAGCTCGCTGCGACGAATCTGGGCGAGCGTCAGCTCCGCCTGGAATTGATCGCGATCGGCATCGAGCGCGTTGAGCAGCGTGTCGACGCCGCCGCGATAGCGAACGTAAGCCAGGCGCGTGCGATCCTGGAGCGTGCCGACCAGAAGTTCCTGCTGGATGCGGCTTTCGTACAGCCGTTGATGCGCGATCAACGCGTCCGAAACTTCGGCGAAGCTTGTCTCGAGGGCTTTTTCATATTGGATCAGCGCACTCTCTCGAAGAGCCTCGGTTAACTGCACGTTCGATTTCAGCCGTCCGGCGGTAAAAATCGGTTGCGTGAGCTGAGGAGTGAAATTCCACACGCCGCTGGTTCCTGAAAACAGGTTCGTGAGCTGCGTACTTTGTCCGCCTAGAAGTCCGCTCAGCGTGATCTGCGGGAAGTATGCGGCTTTCGCCACTCCGATCTGAGCGTTGGCGGCCACAAGATTGTGCTCCGCCGCGACGATGTCCGGGCGCCGGTCAAGCAGAGCCGAGGGCAATCCCACGGGGACCTCTGGCGGCGTCAGTTGGTCGATGAGATCGATGCCTCGTTCGACTCGACCCGGACTTTTTCCAAGCAACAGATTGATGCGATTTTCCGTCTGCTCGATTTCAAGCCGAGTCGAAGGGATCGTTTGCGCGGCGGTGTACACGAGCTGTTCGCCTTGACGCAGTTCCAGGAGTGTGGCGATTCCGCCGGCTTGACGCTGCTTGATCAGCTCGAGCGACGCTTCGCGGGTGGCGAGCGTCCGCTGCGAAATCGTGAGTTCGTAATCCAGCTCGCGCAGCGTAAAGTACGCGGTGGCGACATCGGCCAACAGCGTCGTGACGACACCGCGGCGCGTATCGTCGGCTGCAAGTAATTGCGCGCGAGCCGCCTCCGTGGCGCGGCGCAGGCGGCCCCAGATATCGACCTCGAAGGAAAGCAGGTTCAGCGTCGCTCCACCAAACGTGCGATTCTGCACCGGCACAAACGCGGCGGGCAACGGACTCGATCCATCCCGCGAAACGCGCGTCGTCGAAAGACTTGCCGCGCCGGCGATCTGCGGGTACTCGCTCGATCGCACGATTCCAACATTCGCGCGCGCAGCTTCCACACGAGCCACGGCGTCGCGAAGATCGAAATTCTGCGTCAGCGCGCTCCGTTCCAGATCCTGGAGTTTTTCATCCTTGAAGATCTCCCACCATTTGAGATCCGCCAGTGAGCGCTGCTCTTGATCCGAAACCGGATACGGCGCGCGATATGCGCTTGGGACTGGCACTGCGGGGCGGTGGTAATCCGGCCCGACCACGCATCCGGCAAGAATCGTGAAGGCAACCGCAAGCATCGTTTTGCGCATGTTCAATCTCCTTGTGCGGGCGCCGGACTTGGCGCTAGCGTGCTTGTTCTCCGTGCGCCGGAGACGCGTTCGACCAGATAGAAAATCGCCGGAACGAAGAAGATTCCGATCAGGCTCGCGGCAAGCATTCCGCCGATTACCGTGGTTCCCATGATCTGGCGCGCGACCGAGCCAGCGCCGCTCGCGGTCCACAGCGGTACGCAACCCAGGATGAAGGCGAACGACGTCATTAGAATCGGACGCAGTCGCAGTCTCGCTCCCCGCAGGGCCGCATCCGCCAAATCGGCGCCTTTTTCGAATTCGTCCTTGGCGAACTCCACGATCAGGATCGCGTTCTTGGCCGCGAGTCCGATCAACATCACGAGTCCGATCTGCGCATAGACGTCGCTTTCGATCTGCACCATGTACGACGGAAGGTAGGCGCTGATGATCGTGCGGCGCAGCCACAGAATTGCAAACGCCCCAAACACTGCGATCGGAGTACTCAACAGAACGCTGAACGGCAGCGACCAGCTTTCATAGAGCGCGGCGAGAATCAAAAACACGAACAACAATGAGAATCCGAAGATCACTGCGGGCGAGACGCCTTCCTGCGCCTTCTTTTCCTGAAACGACATGGCCAGGTAGTCGTAGCCCATCTCACGAGGCATCGTCTGGTCGAAAACCTCTTCCAGCGCCTTCATCGCCTGGGCGGAGCTATACCCTGGCGACGCGTTTCCATTGAGTTGCGCGGCTCGATACATGTTGAAGCGCATCGTAAACTCGGGACCGGCACGAGACTCGAATCGTGTGAGAGCGGAAAGAGGTACCATCTGCCCCGCGTTGTTGCGCACGTAAAACTGACCGACGTTTTCCGCTCGCGTTCGATAATCGCCTTCGGCTTCGATGTACACCTGCCACTGGCGTCCGAAGCGATTGAAGTAGTTGACGAACAGGCCACCCATGAACGCCTGGATCGTCTTGTACACATCATTGATCGGGACGCCCTGCTTCAGGACTTTGTCTTCATCGACATCGACAAACTGTTGCGGCACACTGGGGAGTAACGTGGTGCTAATGCTCGCGATCTCCGGCCGCTTACGCGCGGCTGCAAGGAAGATGTTGAGATTGTCGGCAAGGAACTGCACGTCCTTTCCCGCTCGATCTTCGAGTGCGAAGGTGAAGCCGCCCGCGGTGCCGACGCCGGGAATCGCCGGCGGCGAGAAATCGAAAGCGATTCCTTCCGGTAACTTACTCAGCTCCTGATTCAGAGTCTGTTTGATTTGCTGGAACTGCTGGGCGCGCGTGGTGCGGCTGCCCCATTCGTTGAGCGTGACGAAAAAGAACGCATTGTAGCTGGTGCGGACGAAGCTCAACAGGCTGAATCCGACAACGCTTGTTGTGTGCTCGACACCGGGGGTATTTGCGAGAACCTGTTCGATCTTGCGCGCAACCGCGTCGGTTCGCTGGAGCGAAGCCGCATTGGGAAGTTGCAGGTTGATGTAGAAATATCCCTGGTCTTCGTCGGGAAGGAAGCTTGATGGAACCTTCGCCCCGAAGAACGCAGCGGCCAGGCCGAAGCCGACAAGCAGGATCAGAGCGATCGCGCTCTTGTGAAGCAGCGCCCCTGAGATCCTGATGTAGCCGTCGGTCGCGCGCCCGAACACGCGATTAAACCAGTTGAAGAAACGTTTGAGCGGGCCGCGGCTCTCGGTCTTCGGCTTCAACATCAGCGCCGCCAGCGCGGGACTCAATGACAACGCATTGAAGGCGGACAGGATTACGGAAATGGCGATCGTGACCGCGAATTGCTGATACATCCTTCCGGTGATTCCGGGAATGAACGCCGTGGGAACGAAGACCGCCGAGAGCACCAGCGCGATGCCGATCACGGGTCCCGAGATTTCCTCCATCGCCTTAAGCGCCGCGGCCTTGGGTGCCAGTCCGTTCTCGATATGATGCTCGACGGCTTCCACGACGACGATCGCGTCGTCCACCACCAGGCCGATCGCCAGCACCAGCCCGAATAGCGACAGCGTGTTGATGGAAAATCCAAACAACGGGAAGAAGACGAAGGTTCCTATCAGGGACACCGGCACGGCCAGCAGTGGAATCAACGTCGCGCGCCACCCCTGAAGGAAGAGGTAGACGACAAGGATGACCAGCAGGATGGCGATGACCAGCGTCACGATGATTTCGCGGATGCCTTCGGTGACCGCGCGCGTTGTGTCGAGCGACACGGAAAAGTCCATGTCATCCGGAAAACGTTTCTTCGCTTCCGCCATCATTTTATTGACTGCATCAGCCGCTTGGACAGCGTTCGATCCCGGGAGCTGATACACGGCGATGACCGCGCTCGCTTTGCCATTCATCCGTCCGATGAGCGAATAGTCCTGCGAACCCAGTTCCACTCGGGCGACATCTTTTACTCTTACGATGCCGCCGTCGGGTGCTTCTTTCACCACGATTTCACCGAATTCTTCCGGTGAAGTGCGCCGTCCGCGGGCGCGCACCGAGTAGCTGAAATCCTGACCTTTCGGAGCCGGTTCGCTGCCGATCTGTCCAGCCGGATTCACCGTGTTCTGGGTCTGAATCGCGTTGGTGATTTCAGGAACCGTGATGCCGAGCTTCGCCAGTTGATCCGGCCGCACCCACAACCGCATCGCATACGGGCCGGCGCCGAACACTTGCACGCTTCCGATTCCGGGCAGGCGCGTGAGCTGATCGTTGAGATTGATGTAGGCGTAGTTCGAAAGAAAACTGCCGTCATAGGTACCCTTGGCCGAGTTCAGGCTGATCAGCATCAGCGGCGCAGTCAGCGTCTTCTGCACAGAAACGCCGTAGGCGTTCACTTCTGGCGGAAGCTGCGATGCAGCCAGAGTCTCGCGCGACTGCGCCAGAATCAGGTCGGTATTCGGATCCGTCTTGACGTCGAAATCGACGATCATTCGCATTTCGCCGCGCCCCACCGAATTCAGCGAGTACATGTAGTTCATATTGTCCACGCCGCTCATCTGCTGTTCGATGGGAGTGGCCACGGACTGCTCGATGGTTTGCGCGTCAGCACCCGTGTAGATCGCCGAAATCTGCACTTCAGGCGGAGCGATTTGCGGGAACAGAGCCACGGGAAGGCCGGCGATGGTAACTGCGCCCACGATCACGAACAGAATCGAAATCACCATCGCGACGATGGGACGGTTGATGAAAAATTTGGACATGTCCCCTTACCTCTGGGTGCTCTCAACCGGGGGAGTGTAGGGTTTGGGCGAAACCGTTATCCCGGGACGAACCTTCTGAACGCCCTCCGCCACCACCTGCTCCCCAACGTTCAACCCGTCGTCGATAATCCACTGATTTCCAGTGCGTTCCCCGAGTTTGACTTTGCGGATCGCGATCTTGTTATCGCTACCAACCACGGCAACCTGATAGACTCCCTGAAACTCGCTTACCGCCCGCTGGGGAATCAGCAGTGCGTTGGGTTTGGTTCGCGTGGAGGTTCGAATTTTTGCGTACTGACCCGGACGAAGCGTGCTCGACGGATTCGGGAACAAGCCGGCGACGCGAATCGCACCGGTGCCCTGGCTCACCGAACGATCCGCGAAGAAAAATGTTCCCGGGGACGGATACACTGTCCCGTCGGCCAGAATCATCTCCAGCTTGAGCTGTCTGCGCTCCGCGTCGAGCGTTGCCTGCGTCGAATAGCGGCGGTGGAAATCCAAATACTCCGCCTCGCTCACGGTGAAGTAGACCTTGATCGGATCGACGGTGGAGACTGTGGTGACCGGACCGCTGGATTGATTCACCAACGCGCCGACCTGCTGTTGCGCAATGCCGGCGATCCCGTCAATGGGAGAGGTCAGTTTCGTGAACCCGAGATTCAATTGCGTGGTTGCAACCGCGGCCTTGGCTGCTTCCACCGTGGCCTGCGCGGCCTGAATTTGCGCCCGCGCCGTCTCGACAGCGGCCTTCGCTCCCTGCACCTGTGCCCGCGCGACAAGGTTGTTTTGTCGTGCATTGTCTAGGTCCTGCTGGGTGATCGCCTGCTGCTGGGCCAACGGTATATAGCGATCGACGTCAAGCTGCGTACGTCCCTGGTTCGCTTCGGCTACGGCGACTTGAGCTTCCGCCTGCGTTAGCTGAGCCCGTGCTTGTGCCACCTGCCCGTTCGCTTGCGATAGCTGCCCTTGCGCTTGATCGACAGCAGCTTGAAACGGCCGCGGATCGATCTCGAAAAGGAGCTGTCCCTTTTGTACGAATGAGCCCTCGACATAGTTCTGTTTTAGTAGATAACCCGCGACCTGCGCCTTGATATCGGCGTTGACGTAGCCATCCATGGTCCCGATCCACTCGCTGTAAATCGGAACGTCTCTTTGAATGACTGGCGTGACCTCAACGCTAAGCTGCTCTGGGGTTTTGGCCGCCTCGGTCGCCCGGCCGCAGCCGACTGCGAACAGCACGAGAGCCATAGCGGCAGCGGCCGCGGGTCTCTTACAATCAGGAACAGCCGTTTTCGGGTTCATGCTCAATCCTCCTGATCCGTTCACCCGCGCATGCATTCTTCGATGCGCAAGGCGTTCCACACGATGCACGCATCTCCGGCGTCGCTGGCGCGATCCACTCTCTCGAATGTTCTCACTTCCGCCGATTCATCAGTCAAAGGTGAAGGGAAAGGCCCCGGCTCTCGGACCCAGGAATTCTATCTCAAAGGCTCGGCCGTCGTCAGTGCGAGATATTTCGCCACAGCGCGGCCAGACTCTGCTTCGAACCTGCCTTCATGGGTGTCACAACCCGTCGTAGGGCTGCTGCCGGGATCGAATCGTCCTCGCTGAGCAGATGTGTCTCCAACCGGGGATCTTGGCTCCTCCAGGGACGCAACGACATCCGGCAAAGGGAGACTGGCGAATCCTTCAAACCAGTCCGGTCGCGAACGAACCAGTTCGGCCGGCAGTTCGTTACAGCGGCGTCGCCACTCTGCTTCCGACCCTCAACCGGCGGTTATCCGACGCTGCGGAGGAATGAACAACTCCATGCAGCCGCTCAACTCTCCTCCATCAGCGCGGCAGCGCGCTTGCCGACTTTCTTTAGCGCCAGTTCCAAGCCCCGAAGCTCCTCCGGGCTCAGCTCAGAGAACACCATTTTCATCTGTCCTTCATGCTTTCGGAAGGCCGTAACGATGAGATCTCTGCCTCGCGAAGTGAGGGTGACGATCCGAACGCGCCGGTCCTCGGCGCTCTCGACCCGGCTGACTAAGCCTTTCGCAAAGAGTCGGTCCACGGCAATGCTGATCGAACCTGGCGTGAGATCAACGATCGGGCCTATCGTGTTGACCGGCAAAGGCCCTTTGTGCAGCAGGATTTCCAGCACGCCGAAATCCGAGAGGCCGAGCCCGGTCTCTTCAATACCAGCGGATGCGTACCTGGTCAGGGCGCGCATCGCCTTCATCATCACTAGCCAAACGTGGTCCGTCCCTTGAAAGCCTCGCGCCATAAGAAAACCTGAATCTTATAGAAGTATACATCATCAATTGTATTGACAACAATATGATTGACGCCATGGAAGTGGCTGCCAATCCAAGAGGAGAATCCGGTTATGAG
Source organism: Terriglobia bacterium (assembly GCA_963732025.1). Taxonomy (GTDB): domain Bacteria; phylum Acidobacteriota; class Terriglobia; order Bryobacterales; family Bryobacteraceae; genus Palsa-187. The sequence goes on along the minus strand of CAVSXU010000008.1, from coordinate 448,123 downwards.
AATCGCTTCCGTAATTGCTCGCTATTTGGCGGGCGTGATCTTTCTTGTTTTCGGCCTGAACGGCTTCCTGAGCTTCATTCCTCTGCCCCCTCCCGGAGGCATCGCAGGACAGTTCATGGGCGCACTGTACGCATCGCATTACCTGTGGATGATCTTCGCGTTTCAGGTCGTCGCAGCGGTACTTCTGCTGGTCAATCGCTACGTGCCGTTGGCACTTGCAATGCTGGCGCCGGTGATCGTCAACATTCTTACGTTTCACATCTTGATGGCTCCGAGCGGACTTCCCCCCGCTCTCTTGGTGACCGTACTTTGGGTGCTGGTCTTCGTCGACGTAAAATCGGCCTTTGCTGGGTTGTTCCAGTCGCAATTGCAGGCGCGGGCCTGATGAACCCAGGATGATTAGCATGAGCCATCATCCAGAAGAAATGAGGTTTCAGCCATGACAAGCAATCGAACGATTCTCATCACCGGAGTGACAGGCCAACAGGGCGGCGCGGTCGCGCAGGCGCTGAAGGGTGCCGGGTTCAATCTACGGGGCCTGACGCGTAAGCCCGATAGCGAGCGGGCGGCGGCGCTGGCGCGCCAGGGCATCGACATCGTCAAGGGCGACCTAGATGATGAGGCGACCCTGCGCAATGCGTTGGCGGGTGCGTGGGGCGCTTTCGGCGTGCAGAATGCGGGAGAGGCGGGCGTCGAGCGGGAAGAGGCGCAGGGCAAGCGTCTTGCGACGCTGGCGCGCGAGGCCGGCGTCGAACACTTCGTCTACACATCCGTGGGATCGGCGCACTTGCGGACGGGCGTCCCGCACTTCGACAACAAGTGGCGCGTCGAAGAAACTGTGCGCGGCCTCCGCTTCCCCTCGCACGTGATCCTGCGTCCGGTGTTCTTCATGGAAAACCTGGTGACGCCTTTCAGTCTCCAGGGTTCCACGCTGGCCTGGGCGCTCGGAGCGGGCACGAAGCTTCAGATGATTGCGGTGGACGACATCGGTTGGTTCGGTGCGCGCGCCTTCACTGACGCCGCCGCCTTGAATCGTCGCGAGATCGATCTCGCCGGTGACGTGCGAACGATGCCGGAGGCGGCGGAGATCTTGACGGAGGCGCTGGGTCGTCCGATTGCGTTCGCGCAGACGCCAATCGAACAGGTCCAGCAGTACAGCAAGGATATGGCGTTGATGTTGCAATGGTTCGAGCGCGTCGGTTACAGCGCCGACATCGCTGGCCTGGAACGCGAGTTCGGCCGCGTGCTCACGAAGCTCCCCGACTGGGCGCACCGCCACGCGCGACCAAATGGGTAGACTCAAGGAGATTTCGCATGAAGGCTATCAGATTGTTGGAATACGGTGGGCAGTTGGTGTTCGACGATGTACCGACGCCCACGATCGCGCGCGACGAGATCCTGGTGAAGATCAAAAGTACCGCCGTCAATCATCTGGATCTTGTTGAGGCCTCCGGAACGGCAAGGCAGATACTCCCGATCGGCCTGCCGTGGACACCTGGTCATGAGTTTTCAGGGGTCGTCGACCAGATTGGCAGTGATGTGATTGGCAGTGACGTTGCGGCACATGCGCCAGGGGATGCCGTGTTCGGCACCACCACCGGAATGGGCGCGTATGCGGAGTATCTGGCTGTCAAGGCATCAGCCGTCGCAAGGAAACCATCCGGCCTCTCCTTTGAGGAGGCGGCATCGGTACCGGTGGCGGCCCAAACTGCGTGGCAGGGAATCTTCACCCACGGTCACCTGGAAAAGGGACAAACGATCCTGATCCATGGTGGTGCCGGCGCTGTGGGCGCCTATGCGGTGCAATTGGCGTCGCATGCCGGCGCCACCGTCATCGCCACGGCAAGCGGCGACGATGAGGCGTACCTCAAGTCGATCGGAGCCAGCCGGGTTATCGATTATCGAGAGGCGGAGTTCGAGAAAGTTCTGCGAGAGAAGGTCGATGTGGTCTTCGACCTGATCGGTGGCGATACACAGAAGCGGTCGTTCCTCGTCTTGAAGGAAGGCGGCCAGCTCGTCTCAGCCACCCAGCCCGTATCGCAGGAGGAGGCCGCGAGACACCGCGTATCGGGCGCGATGATGAGACTCGCGCCGTCAGGGGACGTGCTCGGCAGAATCGCGCGACTGCTGGAAGAGGGGACGATACGACCGGACGTCGCGAAAATATACGCGCTCCAGGATGCGGCACAAGCCTGGAAGGACATCGCCGGGAACTTGCCAGGGGTTCATGGGATGTCGCCCAGTAGGCCGGGAGCGGCAAGACGCAGGTCACACGGAAAGATCGTACTTCGGGTGGCCTCGCGTGACCACGAAATCAGGACTCGCGCCTACGAACTTTATCTCGCTCGCGGGGCACAACCTGGTCGTGAGCTAGAAGACTGGCTTCAGGCCGAACGTGAGCTCATGGCTGAGTGGCCTGTTTGATCGATGCCGTTTACGCGCCCACCGCGGCCGGGTGCAGCAACTTCCACATCTCGCTGGCCGTGGCGAACGTAGGGAGCCCTCCTCTTGACGAATCGTTGTCCAGCCGCCACGCGAACATTCCCGCCGCGTGGTTGGAATTGATGTTCTTCAGATATGTCTTCGGATCATCGGACGGGGTTTCCGAGTTCAACCCGTAAACGAGGCGCGAATACGAACCAAGCTGCTGCCCATACCATGTTGCCGTCGTGCCGTTTCCGCCATGACCGTAGGTTTGCGGCATCACGTACGTGAACATTTTGAGCACGTCGGCATCGAGCCCATCTGTATCCGCCGGCGTGATCGTCATGATCTTGGGGCGTTTTGACGCAATCTTGTCCAGGCTGCGCCGGATTTCCGTCGCCAGAGTGAGCATGGCCGCTGTATTAGTGGTCACATATTCAAAGTCGATGTCGAACCCGTCCAGGTCGTAAGCTTGGATAAGCGTACGCACGCTATCCGCGAATGGCACGGGCGTCATGGCGGCTTTCCCCGTGTCGTTGTCGGCTGGTCCCCAACCCAGGGAGACCAGAATATTGATGGATGGATTTTTCTTGCGTGCGGTCTCGACGATCAACTTCACTCTGTCGCCATCTGTATCATCGGGGTCCACCCGAAAGCCATTGTCGCGCCCGTTAGCGAACTGGGCGACGTAAATCCCCACCTTTTTCAGCGGGACGAACGAATTCAAACGTCCGCACAAACGCCAGGATCAGCAGATTGCATTTATTGAATGGCGCTGCCGCGACGAGCTTCTGATAGGTTACTTTGGGCACGCCATCGAACAAGCCGAAGAACTGGCCAACCACGGGGCCCGGTATCAAACCGATTTGATCTTTGTCTGTCATAGATCGCTCCTTTCAAGGTTCTAATGAAGCCTCCCCGCCCGCTAGGACCGACTCCGAGACCACCGAAATGGGCTAAGCCAGCAAGGCGCGAGGATAGTGGCCGACGGCACGCGGCCACTATCGCCTTATTATGCGCTCGTTTTTTTGGAAGTGGTGACAACAGCACTGCTCGTGGTAGTGAGGCCGAACGCCTTCTGTTGGATTTTGGCGGGCTCCATCAAGAGCCAGAGTCGATATTCGTGATCATTATCCGTCTTCAGCCGAATCGAATTCGATACGCGCTCCACGAACCGCAAGTCCCTTTCGCGCTCGGCGGAAGACGTATGTCGATAATGTCTCAGACGCGCGGCGCGAAGCTCTCATCGCTTTCGATTCGCCTCGGGCGCCGCTGCTCCCAAGCGCAGACAGGGTCAACACCACGCGTTACACGCGAACGATCCTGACTGGGCCGGACGACAGCGGAACGAATAGCCCTGGAGTCGACTCGCAATTCGTCCTTGCTCGAACCTGGAATTTTCATATGCTGTTTCGCTAACCTTCGTCAGGTGGATGAACGCGTCAGGTGGATGGGCGTCGGCGAGGGAGCCCCTTTGCCGAGGCTTCGGAGCCAGGTGGCTCACGGAACGGTTCCACAGGAATGCGCTCGTAACGCACGTCCAGCACGGTCAGATATTCTGTACCGCGCGGCGCTTGGAGAACTACGCTGTCGCCCGCTGCCGACTTCATCAACGCGCGCCCCAGAGGCGACACCCAACTGATGTGGTTGCGGTCGAGATCGACCTCGTCTGCGCCCACGATGCTGACCACTCGCTCCTCTCCCGCGCCATTGGCATAGCGCACGGTCGCTCCGAAGAATGCCCTCGCCGCCGCTTGTCCCGATCTCGGAGTTTCCGGGTCCACCACTTCCGCGGCTTCGATTCGCTTCGTGAGAAAGCGAATCCGTCCATCGATCTGCCGCAGCCGTCGCTTGCCGTACTGATAGTCGGCATTTTCACTGCGATCGCCGTTACTGGCAGCCCACGTCACCACCTCCGTCACAGCTCGGCGTTCCCTGGTGAGCAGAAAGTGGAACTCGTCTTTGAGGCGCTGTAGCCCGCTCGGCGTGATGTAGTTCTTGAGTGGTGTCGAGGGCTCGTCCGGTTGTGGTTTTCTGGTAAACCCTTTTCGCATCTGAATTTTTGAGCGCAGCCCCTCGGGCGAGTCGCGCGATTAAGCAGGAACGTACGTCAACCGAATCAAGTCATCGGCGATTAAATCGCTGGCCACCAGGTGGAGCGGCGGCCGGGGGCCGGCGAAGAATGGCGTGCCGCCACCAAGCACGACGGGGCGGAGGTAGAGTCGATACTCATCGATAAGACCGGCCTCGGTCAGGCTTTGCGCCAGGACTGGTCCGCCAACGTGAATCTCGCCAGCCTGCTCAGCCTTCAGCTTGCGTATCACCGTCTCGAAGTAATCCGCGACCAACGTGGCGTTGGGGCCAACGGACTTGAGCGAACGCGACACCACCCACTTCGGCTTGCTCCGCCACGCCACCGCGAAGTCGCGATCCTCCGCGTCCCACTCAGGAAGGTCTTCGTCCCAATAACGCATGATCTCGTACATGCAGCGACCGTAGATAACGCCCGTCAGGCCACGCGTCAGCTCGATGAAGTGACTGAAGACAGCGGGCGGAGGCGGCCCAAGCTTCATGTGGTCGACGTAGCCATCCAGGGACTGGTGCAATCCGTAGACAAGTCTTGCCATCCTGCAGATCTCCTCCCCAGTTGTTCAGAATAGCTTGAGCCGACGTCGCCCACCCTTTGCTTCGAATGAAGGGTTGTGCACTACTCATGGCCCTTCGCATCGGGGTCAGGGGCCGGGGTTGGGATGCGTGGGAGCATCTCTGCGCGAGTCGCTGCGTTGTAGACAAACCACGCTTCGATCATGGAACTCTGCATCACATCGGCTTTCTGCACGCGGTCATAGGTGTCGGCGTTGGAGTGGTGGGTGCGGGTACCGTACTCCAACCCATCCTGCTGGAAACCGATGCCGTTCAAGCCGATCCACGAAAAGGCCGACGAGTCCGTGCCACCAGGGCTCGTCGTGGGTCTGAACTGATCTCCGCCAGAAACAGCAACGATATGCTGGTCCTTGATGGGCTCAATCCAGGACTTGAAGATGGCCGCCATCTGCGGACTCCCGCCCGCCGACACTCCGCGGAAGCGGCCGGAGCCGCCGTCGTCATTGAAGTACACATCCAGCTTGTCGTACTCGGGGGTTTTCACCATGGTGGTGCGCTGAGCGAAGTGCTGCTGCACGTAGGCGGTTGAGCCGTAGACGCCCTCCTCTTCGCCGCCCCACAGAGCAACGCGAACCGTTCGCGCCATGGGCTTGTGCAGCGTCGCCAAAATGCGCACCGCTTCCATCGCGACTGACGATCCCGTGCCGTTGTCCGTCGCGCCGGTGCCGCCCTGCCAACTATCGAAGTGACCGCCGAGCATGACGACTTCGTCCGCTTTGGTGGTCCCCGGAATCTCACCGATCACGTTGAATGCGTTCTGGTCTTCCTTCTGATAATCGACAGCGATATCGAAGTTCAGCTTCGGCGTGATACCGTGCTGCACCAGGCGGACGAGGCGGTTATACTGCTCGGCCCCAATGGCGACGATCGGAGAGGGAATTGGATCCTTGGGATTCTCCGACCCTCCGTACGTCGAAAAGATCGTACCGCCGTCTCCGTTGTAACCGGGCGTGAGGGAAATGGCCACACCCTCTTCCTTGAGAAACGCGTTGACCTCATTGCGCAAGACCGCGTTCTTGGCATTGGCCAGGGCGAGCGACGTCGGCGTGTAGTCCCACTCGCCTTCACCGGGGCGACCGCGCCCGCTGGGGTCGCGATTGAGTGCAGCGCCACGGCCCGCTGCACCTTCTGCTGCTCCGCCCCCGCCCGCGCGCGCGCCTCCGCGTGCCAGAATTTCTTCATCCGTTGGAGAGGGCTGCGCGTCCGCTCGCGTGTGGAGCGTGAGTGGCGCCGGGTCAAACATCAGCAGCGCCTTGCCCTTCAGCTTGCCATGGTATTTGGCGAAATCCGCTTTCGAGTGGATGGGTGCCCATACCGGCTCGACCGTGATGGGGCCGTTCGTTCCAGGCGTCCATGCCAGCGGGAACCCAGGAAACGCAGCATAGACCGGCGTCTCCATCGCGGCGTAGAAATGCTTGATCTGCCACCCATAGCCGAAGGGCCACTTTTCCAGGTGGACGTTCTTGAGTCCCCACTCCTGCATCTGCTTCATAGCCCATTCGGCGGCGAGCTTGTGATTGCGGCTATTGGTGACGCGCGGACCATAAACCTCGGACATCCAAAATAGGTTTTCCATCACTTGCGAGTGCTGGAAGGCCTCGGCCTTGATCTGGGCCAGGGCATCCAAATCGACTTTGTCGCCTCCTGTTCCCTGCGCGAAGGAAGCTGGGGTGAGTGAGAGGATGAGGAAGAGGGCCGTGATCAGCCGGACAGCCTGACTGAAGCGGAGTAGATTCATGGAGATTCTCGCTTTCTCCGGTAATTGGCCTCCCTTCAATGGCGTGCGAGGCAGCGTGCCCGGATTAGGAACAAGAAGTCATTCTCGCATGCTAATTGCCCGGAAGTTCGCTTCTGGGAGTTCACACTACTAACGTCGTAGCGTTCACCGTCGCCACCGGGTAGATCGTCGGGCGAAACGGCGAGGTCAGTCGGGATTCCATCGCACGGTCGGCCTTCAAACATTTGCGGCCGGAGCAAGGGAGGGTAGCCTTGCGGAGTGAATAGCAAGAGCGAAGGCACGATAGATTTCGCGGTAATCGAAAAGGCAGCGCTCGGCACTCCATTGTTCGAAACAACAATTGGGCAGTGCCGCTCAATGCATCGAGAGGCGTCAGCGCGTTTACTTGATCCGTCGTGCAAGCGCTGGTCGCCGAACTACAAAAGAAAAAGCTCGAAGCGCCGGCGCGGGAAATAGATTGCGTGGGACTCGATGCGTGGCGAATCGTATTCCTGCGTTTCGGCAAGTAGAGCATTCCCATCTCGCTTAATGACGTCAAGACGCAACATGGTTCGGCGCTCCGGTTTCTGTCTCTCGAATCGTCGTTATTGGCTAGTAAAGGTATGATGCCTTTCTTTCGCAGGCAAGAGACAAAAGGCGCGATCGCACGCCGTCTATCCGTCTTTGACTTCGGCGGGAACAGATGCCTTCCACAGCTTGGTTCGGGAACGTTGGCTTTGTTGACCAGCATTTCATATGGTCCGCGTTCTCGGCTCGCTGGCCGTGCCGCCGAATGCCTGGCCGGCACCTTTGCGATTTGCGAGTGAAGCGCCATGCAGCTCACGATACCTTCTTCCCGATCAAATATGGCCCGCATTTCGAGCTTCGCACTCGGAACCCGACGATGTCGTGGCGCATTCGTCGATCGTTCTGCGGGCTTAAGAGCGATCACAAACATCCCTTCGAAAGAACTGTTCATGCAACCATCCTGATGTGGAAGCATTAACGGCTATTTCCAAGAGCGCCTCTTGTGGCCAATGTACGAGTAACCGACCATTCGGACGGAATGCAATTGCCGCCTCAGGGTCGGTTGCGGCGACCTTTAATTATGCGAGCGAGCGTTCCCCTCAGGCGCCCGGGAATCCGAACATCAACCACGACTGATTCGCTACCCAATGGGGGTAAAGCTCCGTCATCTTGTTGAACAGCTCTTCGTCGGACGTCGCGGTTTTCTGCAGCCGGTCAAAGTCGAGCAGATAGCGCTTCGTATCCTCGATCGCCGACGGCGAGTCGGGCGCGCCAGGCTTCTTGTGACCGGCAACAACAATCGACGGCTCGAGCGCGGCCAGCCGGTCCAACGCCGCGACCCAGTTCTTCCGGCTCTCTGGAGTGGTGTCGCCGACGTACATGTGGCATTGGTTATACACTACGTCGCCTGCGACGACCAGGCCGATCGATGGAACGTACACAGACGTCGTATCGGCACTATCGGTGTGGCCCTGCTCGATGATGCGCAATTCCTGGCCCTCGAGAGTGAACGTGTTGTGCTGATAGGGTTCAGGTGCAACGAATTTAGCGGCCATTTGCCCAGGAAACAACCGGCGCGCTAACCGCTCTACCGGTGGAGTGAAAGACATCTGCATGGCGTTCACCGTCTTGGGTGTTGCGATCGCCCGAGCGCTCGGGAAACGGTCGAGCAGAATGCTCAAACCGTAGAAGTGGTCGAAATGGGCGTGCGTTATATAGATGGTCTCCAAGTTGCGGTTGTGCAGCGCAATCCAATCCGCGAGCGCCTCTGCTTCAGCCACAGTCGTCATTGCGTCTACAAGCACCGCATCGTACTCGCCGAAGATTAAAGTCGACGTCATCGGGTCAAAGCCGAGCGGCTCGCCGAAAGGCTTTGGCCGCTCGCCTACCATTACCTTTCCCGGAGCGGTAAATACGTTGACACCGAGCGTGCTCGACGTGATGGCGGCACTCACCCGCGGGGTCTCCTTAGTTTCATCTCGTGTTCCTTTCTATGCCTGAAAATAGGACGCGTGCCAATTTTGAGCTGTACGGCGCCGAGCGTTAACCGTATTTCAGGTCGGTGCTCTGTCCCACCTCGATAATGTAACCGTCGGGATCGCGGATGTAGCAGCGAATCTCGCCGTACTTGGGTATCGGCTCTGTGATAAACTCCGCTCCGCGACTTGTCCATAACTCATAGCACGCTTGAATATCCGCAACGCGGAAATTCATGAAGCTGTTGATGTGATTCGGGTCGGGGACGCTGAGCGTTACCGTCGGCTTATCCGGGGTCGGGCCGCCTCCAACGTTCAGAATCATCCAGATATTCGCAAGCTGAAGGTATGCAGGCGCGTTCCCGTCACCCAAGCTCAGAATGCGAGCGCCGAAGACCTTTTCGTAGTACCGAGCCGATCGCTCAATGTCGGCGACGGTGAGAAATTGCGCGATGCTGATCCCCTCTCGCGGGGGCATCTCGTAGCTTTTCTGTTCGATTTGTACGCTGCTCATTGACGACTCCAATTCCAATATCTTACATCTGGCGCCGCCAGACCAGGGGCAGCCCGACGTGGATGACGCGCCATTCGTACAAAGCTCGCACGGTAAGCGAGCCTGAGGTATGCGAAATAGACCAGTAAAATGCGGCGCAGGCCGAGTTCGATCCCGCCCAGGTAGGTTCGGTGAATCCCCGCCTCCTCGGCCAGCTTCTCCTGCGAAACGCCACGCGCGTTGCGCAGTTCGCGGACGCGGATCGCAAAGTCGCGGATGGATCTGTCCTCGAATCGCAAGCTTCATGATTGGGCCGGTGCAGACTATTGGTCTACAGAATATGAGTAACAACACCGATAGATCATCGTGTCGGTTCCCGACTACCAGTCCCTCATGCGCCCGATCCTGGAGATCACGAGCGATGGTAGTGAGCATGCGCTTTCTGAGATTCGGGACCAATTGTCTTCGCGGCTCCAACTCTCCGAATCAGACCTGACCGAGCGCCTGGCGAGCGGCTACCAGACAGTCTTCTGGAATCGGGTCGCCTGGGCGGTTCAGTATTTGAAGGCGGCCGGAGCAATCGAGCCGGTGCGGCGAGCCGTTTACCGGATCACCGAACGGGGCCGGTCCCTAAGCAAGGGCGATGAGGTAAACGTCAAAGCATTCCGACAGTTTCCTGAGTTCGCAGAGTTTGCAGGAAAGGATGCGGACACCACGGGCGAGGACAGAACACACGCAGCCCCGATCGAAGCGGCTCTTTCTGAAACTTCGGACACTCCCGAAGAATCTCTTGACCGAAACTTCCGGATTCATCGTGATGCCCTGGCAGCCGAACTCCTCGAATCAGTACGCAATGGATCACCGGCGGCATTCGAGCGACTGGTGGTCGATCTTCTTGTGGCCATGGGGTATGGCGGCGCATTCGAGGGCTCCGGCGAAGTCGTTGGCAGGTCGGGCGATGGTGGGATCGACGGGATCATCAAACAGGACAAGCTCGGTCTCGATTCAATCTATATCCAGGCCAAACGCTGGGGCGATAACGTCGGCAGTCCGGAGATCATGCAGTTCTCAGGAGGCCTCACAAAACGACACGCGACGCGCGGCGTTGTCATTACGCCCTCCGGTTTTACAAAGGACGCCAAGGATTATGTTCGTTCCCTGCCACAAAACATCATTCTTGTGGACGGTCAGCAGCTTTCCTCGCTAATGATCGAGTACAACGTCGGCGTAGCCCCTGATAAGACCTACACGCTCAAGCGCTTGAACTCTTCCTATTTCGAGAATCTCTGAAGCCGACGCAATCCTTCAGGCTATAATCCGTCTAGAGGTTCTTAGTGGGAATCAGTGAAATCGTTGGGATGTTGATCGCGGAACGCGATCGGATCGATCGTGCAATTCAGGCGCTTGGCGCGCCCGCGAAACGCCGAGGCCGACCGCCTGGGAAGGCAGGCAGTCCCGCTGCCGCAAGCGCTCCGGCCCCGACGGCCCAAACGGGTAAGCGGAAGCCCCGCAGTGCAGCGCAGAGGAAGGCTCACTCGGAACGCATGAAAGCGTTCTGGGCTGCGCGCCGCAAGAGCAAGTAAACCCGGACCAGTAACCCCGCACAAGCGCAAAAGCCAGCGGCCACCCCACCAGAGGGTAGCCCCTGGCTTTTTTGTTGGAGAATCGCCGTTAAGAACGAACGCGGTAAATGCGCTCCCCATCGCGCTTTGAGGATTTGACGCGCAGCCCCATGCGTTTCGTCACCTGCGCACTGAGGAAACCACGAACACTGTGCGACTGCCAGCCGGTGAGTGTCATCAGTTGTTTGAGCGTCGCGCCGGTGGCCGAGCGAAGCGCCGTCAATACCTGATCGGTCTTGCCTGTCCCGGCGCTCTTGTCCTTGGCTACCGGAGTCTGAGACTTCTTCGTCCCCGATCGGGTCTTTGTCTTGCCCGTGGTATGGCCTGTGGCCTCAATTCCTTGAATCGCCTTCCAAATCCGGGTGACCGCCATCTTCCGATTCGTGAACTTGGCGACGGGCTTCGCGCCTGGAAGATGATTCCAGATCTCGACAAGACGTGAGCCGGGCCACGAGGCGGCGAGAGCGGCTAACTCCTGCTCCATTTTGAACTTTACGGTGTCGTCCGCGATCCAAACATCGACGGAGTGTACGGTGACATTGTTGTTGGCATCGATCGTGAATGTCTTCATGATGGTCTCCTACCGCTGCCGCTTTCCGTGGATCTTTTCCCACACATTCCGTTCCGCGCGGCTCAGCGGATTGAAAAGCGGATCGAACTCCAGCGTGGTCGACACACCTCCAATGGCTCCATTTCGGCGAGCGGTACAACTGCGCTTCACGGACTGCGTCTTGGTGATTACGATGCTCCCGTCAATAGCGATGAACGATGCGACGAAAAACCATCGTTGGCCTGGGGCGATCTCTGCCGCGTAGGCGGCCTGTGCGGTTCCATAGAGTGCTGATCCCGATATCAACGGGAATGTTAGCCAGATCCCCGAGAGTGTCGAGGCCGTGTTGTTGACGAACGATCCTTCGATCGTTGTGAGCGGTTTGTTGTCGAACACACTGGGCGGACGCCAGCGGAGGTTAATAAGGCAGATCTGTTCGTAGCACGTCGAAATCGCCGGCGGCGCCGGCTTCGATCCGGCGATGACATATGGCCCTAGCCAGAGCAGCCCGAAGGCTACGGTCTTGATGAATCGTTGCATTGAAATTGGTCCTTTCGTGGTGTAAGTCTTCGGTCGTGTCGATTGATCACTCCACGGGGGCAACGAGTCAAGCGGAATCCGACGTAATTCCCAGCACTAAGGCAAAGCAGTTTGGCAGCAGTTGATTAATGGCCGTTGCATCAGCCTAATCTCTGTAGTGATGCGATTGACGGCGAAGCAACGGCGACGAGTGTATGAACACTTGGCGACAATTAACGCGGGCCTCGATCAGGCGCGGACCGCACTCAGAGCGCTTCCTAGACTCGACGACGATCGGACGGAGATCGATCGTCTTGACGAGCTAACTGCGGAAGCGCGAGCTATAATACTTTCCTATTTAACGAACGTCGTCGAAACCATCGAGACGGACGAGGCTGGCCGGCTCCAGAACCGGAGGCTAAAGCGCGAGCGCCAACAAGATCGGACAGAGAAATAATCATGCAAGAAGTTGCTGCGATTTGCTAACCACCCCTGAGTTCTTGAGCGGGGCTAATCCAGCCGTTAATCGTGGCTCGAGTCCATGTTGGGACCCATTCCAAGTCAAGCTGAGAGCGTCTCCCGGATCCACACCGACAACGGGAGCGGTTCCACGCAGGCACGCTGATTGGACATCTAAGCCTTCCCTGATCCGTCTTCACCATCTCCGCTATCGCGCCTGCTGCTCAAGAAGGTTTTGTTTCTCGCCGGATCGATTCGATCGGCCTGTGCCAAGGCCCACTCGGCCCAACGGTCGAAATCGTCTGGGGTGGTGAGTGATTCGGCGTGCTGCAGGGTTCGCATCGTAGCTACGTATTTCCGTATATCGCTTGCTTGCTGGAACGCTGCAGCATCTTTCAGGAGCCGATTTACTCGCTCCTGCATGATACGCGCTTGCCGTGCTCGTTCGGCGCGTTCAGCTTCAATCTTGCGTTTGCGGTCTTCTTCTTCGAGGTCGGCTTTCCTCTTAATGCGCCATTCGTACTGTCGAAGACGGCCAGCACGATACCGTCGTTCAGCGCTTAGGATGATTTCCACGGCGATTTCTGTCGCGTGTGCTTCAATCTTGCTGTCATCGGTATCCCGCCAAGTCAAGTCAGACCCTTCGATTCCGTCACTGTGCGCAATAGACAGAAATAGTTTCGATTCTTCAGGTGAACGTGACTGATTTACGGCGACTTGGCCCCGGTGACGCGGCCGAGCTAACGGCTCTAGTGTGAACCTCACATGTTGTTCGAAGAAGTTTACAAGAACGCTAGATGGTTCGTTACCGCGCGGCTCATTCCTGCCGATCGTGGCCCTGCCATTCATCTTGGCGACCGCGAAGAAGAGACTGTTCAGGATTCTCAGGCGTCTCCGCTCGATTGGCGAATCGAACAAGGGCGCGTTCCATTGCATGGGATAAACAGCGACGCGTTGTTGCGCACGACGATTTTCGTCTTCTTTCAAAAGTTGATCGATCACCGGATGCCAAAGTTTGGGCTTTGGCGATACAGTGAGCTGCTCTACTGCTTTTGCAATTCGTTCACGTACTGCTTCGATAGGCTCCGGAAATTCTGGAGGAGACGGGAGTGGGCCTCGAAGTTCTTCGTCGCTGACGGGCGGGTACCAGTAGTTGCTGCCACGAGCCACCGAGACCTCATCGTCCATACCCGGTGGGCGTAGGGGGAGGGGTATCTGGGTTGTCTTCTTACCGGCTGCGATCTTTGCCCAATGGCCTCGATCTGGCGTCGGAATCCATGCGCGCGAGCAGGTTTTCTTCAGGCCCACGCCAGAAATGCCAAAACGTGTGGCAAGTGTCTTCATTGGCGTGGACCACACCAGATCGTAGAGCTCCTGCCGAAGAACCCGATTCGCCATTGTTCTTGAAGCGCTCGCTTGGGCTCGAAGCCATTAAGGCTCGGCTGATTATGCCCGTTCGCTAAGTATCCTCCCACACTGATGGGATCACGCGCCCTGATGTGCGATTCCAACACAGCGCTATTGACCGGCGTTTAACGGTTACGGACCAATTGGCGTTGTGACCCACAATGGCAGCCAAACGTTTCACGACTCGATTTTTGGTATTTTCGCGATCACAACCTGGCGGCCAACAAATCCGGCTATAATTTCAGTCTGAATTTGCAGGGTTCCCGGCCGTCGGCGCAAGGGTTAGGAGAGGTATTTGGACGCGCGGCGCGTAAATGGGAATTCGTGTGTCCTTTTTAGACTTTTGAGAGAACCGGAAAGGTGAGGTCGAGCGCTTCTATGGCCAAACAGAAAATCGCGATTCTTGGAGGAGGCGTGGGAAGTATTACCGCGGCCTTTGAGCTGACTGAGCAAGAGGGCTGGAAGGATAAGTACGAAATCACGATTTATCAAATGGGCTGGCGGCTGGGCGGTAAAGGCGCCAGCGGCCGGAACCTGGCCAACAAAGCCGAGATTGAAGAGCACGGTCTACACGTCTGGTTCGGGTTTTACGAAAACGCCTTCCGATTCATTCGCGGCGTCTACGCGGCCGACTCGGTGCTGGAGCCGGCCTCAGTGTTCCGCTCCTGGAGCGACGCGTTTTCTTCACACAACCGGCCGACTTTGATGGAATTCGTCAGTGGACAGTGGAAGGCGTGGCCGGTCGACATGCCACAACGCGGCGGGCTTCCCGGCGATGGGGGCGCTGCGGCGGATTCCGCTTCTCCGTGGCGCTATGTGCTGCAGATGCTGGATTGGATGACCGACGAATACGACAAGATTACGGTGGAGACGAAGTTTCTTTCTTCCATTACGACGCCGGTGGAGGCTCTTCTGTCGACTGCGCGCAATCTTCCCGAGCCGTTTCTGAGCGCCGCGATGGAAGCGCTCGCAGTGGGGAATCTTGCGGCCGGGTCTTCCCTGCATCTCGCCTATCGGCTGGCTCGCAGCCTGAATCCAGCCACGGAAAGTTCGACAGCGCCAATCTATAATTTCATCCTGCAACTGCTCACGTTCTTTCTCGACTCCTGGATTCGCCCGTTCCCGCTGCTGAGCGATGATCTTCGCCGGCTGGCGATTTCCTTCGATCTGGCAGGCGCGGCGATCAATGGGATGATCCGCTCAAATGTCATCGGGAAGGGTTTCGATTTCATCAACGACCACGACTACGCGGAATGGCTGCGCGCAA
This sequence comes from Terriglobia bacterium, assembly GCA_963732025.1. Taxonomy (GTDB): domain Bacteria; phylum Acidobacteriota; class Terriglobia; order Bryobacterales; family Bryobacteraceae; genus Palsa-187. The sequence continues at coordinate 432,998 of CAVSXU010000008.1, read as the reverse complement.
ACGGAGCGCGGTTTACAGATTCGGTTCTGATCCGCAATCTCTATGATGGATTATTCGCGTATCGCAAGGGCGACCCGCAACAGCCTAATCTGGAAGCGGGAACGGCATTGCGGGGGCAGTTGCGAATGCTATTCGATTATCGAGGTTCGGTCATCTGGAAGATGAACGCCGGCATGGGCGACGTGGTATTCGCTCCGTGCTATCGCGTCCTCAAGAATCGCGGCGTGAAGTTCGAATTTTTTCAAAGGGTCAAGCAAGTGTCCCTAGGCTCCGATCGCCGCTCCGTCGGCAAAATCACCCTGGACATTCAGGCCCGTACCAAAGCAGGAGAGTACGCGCCGCTTGTGATGGTCAACGGCTTGCCTTCCTGGCCGAACAAACCGTTATATGACCAGCTCGAAAATGGCGACACTTTGAAGCAATACAATCTCGAATCCTGGTATTCGGAGTGGCATGATGCGATCGGGCAACGCACTTTGGTGGCTGGACAGGATTTCGATCTGGTGATCCTGGGCACCGCCTTGGGATCGATTCCGTATATTTGTCCGGAACTGGTCGAGAGTTCCTCGTCCTGGAAAATGATGGTCTCGCGCTTGGAGACAGTGCCGACGCAGGCGTGTCAGGTTTGGCTTCACAAGACCCTGCGAGAACTGGGTTGGGATAACGGAGCCTCTCTGCCCTCGGACAAGAGCCAATTACTGTGCGGTTATGTTGAACCTTTTGATACCAGTGCTGACATGTCCCACACTCTTCCGAGAGAAGGCTGGGGCGGCGGGGACAACGTCAAGAGTGCCGCCTATTTCTGCAATGTGCTGGACGATTCCGCTCCCGTTCCGCCGCCGTTCACCGATCCGGATTTTCCCGCGCGTCAGGAAAAGTCAGTGAAGCAGAATGTCGCCGGATTTTTCAAGAATGACCTGGTGATGCTGTGGCCAAACGCGGGAACCGTGGCCAATCCGAAGGAGTTGGATCCGGCGCTTATCCAAAGACTTTATTTGCGCGCCAATATCGATCCGCCGGAACGTTACGTGTTGTCCACGGTTGGAAGTTCAGCATTTCGCCTGGACCCGGCCAATTCCGGTTTCTCCAACTTGTTCCTTGCCGGAGATTGGACGCGTAGCGGATTGAACGGAGGCTGCGTGGAGGGCGCCGTCATGTCCGGACTCGCCGCGGCGCGCGCTATTCTCGGCTCGGCTCAAGAAGTCCACGGTTTTGAGCCCACGTTGTCCGCGCATTCGATCAGCGCAGCGCTCACGCCGCCGCCAAGCGGCTCTGAGATCCGCGAATATTGGCAGCAGCAGGCCGAGTCCCGCCTGCCTCCCGAGTCGCAAGTGGTCGCACGAAACTCGGCGATCACTGCCCTTTATATGGAGCTGTATCAGAACAAACGGGAACTCTTCAAATGGTCGGGGCTGGCGTCTTATGCGTCGCATCGCGTGGGCCTTCTGCTGAAGGCTTACGATTTCCCCGGCACGCCGGAACATCTGCAAGTCCTGCGGCACGGCACGGGCGTCCCGATTCCCGAAGGATTGGGAGACGACATCAACATCATCCGCCAGATGAACAACGCGGTGTATCGCGACATCGTGTGGGCGCTGCTCGCGTATCAATCCGTCGGGCTGGATCCGGTTCTTGCCGGTTTGAAGGATCTGCCGGATCACGAATACATGGTGAGCGGCTTCCAGAAAATCGACCAGGGACGCAAGCTGCTGGGGCAGGCCGGCAATGAGGCGGCGGCGCGCAACTTGATTTGGGATGGAAATCAGGACCTGCTGTTTCACGAGCAGAAGATCATTCTTCAACCGGGTTATGATCGCATGAGCCTGGCTTTTGAAGACGTTCTGGCAGTGGTCGCATCCATGGACTTCAATGTCGATGTTCTGAATTACGACCCGAAAAAGGTCACAGTATTTACGCTGTTCCTGACCGTATTTGGGACAATGGTCCTGCTGCAGACCGGGCTGCTTCCTCATATTGCGAATTTCACGCAGCGATGGTTCTGGGTGTCGCGCAGTATTCTGCCGATGTGGCGCGGCATCGATGGGGAAAGCAAAGATCACCTCCAGGAACGCGCCATCTCGATACTGTTGCGCGAAAAACTCGTTTCGCAAATCCACCTGTCGAATCTATGGCCACTGGACAAACGGCCCGGTTAGAGTCCAGGAAACATCGATCATGCCGGATCCCGCAACGGTCGATTCATAGCCCGACGCCGTGCGCTGGCCTTGCGGCATTGCCGCGAGATCGTGCGCGACCGTGACGACTGTCTTGGCACCGCGAAGTTTACCCTGAGAAAAATTCCAGTCGAAGATCGAAAACAGAAACTGCCCCGTGATGTCCACGCTCACCAGGGGTTGGGACAACAAACCGGCGGTGTAGGCGAAGTTCTGGAAGTCGGCGGGAGTGCGCCAGTCTGTGGTGGGCTCGAAATGCGCGGAGAGAATCGGTGCGCGGAACAGGTAGGTGGAGACGAAAAAGTTTTGAGCATCGGCGGTGATGAAGTTCAGGTTCTTGGTGTAGCCGATGGAGAGCCCTAACACCGTGGCTAAGGGGGAGTTCACGTCCAGACGGCTCATGTAGGTTGCGACAGACTCGCGTTGCCCTGAGACACGAAGGTTCGGAACTCCGATCACCGATTCGAGATAGTTCAGAGAGCCGGGAATGGAGGGCCCCTGCACATTGCTGTGCGAGCCCATCGTAACGACAACGGGATGCGTTCCCTGTGGCGCGGTGGCGTCGGCGTAAAGCGTGAGTCCTTCGGGAAGTGCGCTCGCGACGATGCCCGCGTCCACGAACAACAGAAGCATGGTGGCGGAATAGTGTCCGCGAAACGTCGCTGGCGGCGGCGTGAAGGAGGCGGTGAAGTGGGGCCAGGACATGAATCAAATTCTCCTATCTTTGAAAGGAAGAGGAACGCACGCGTCTGCCATCTGCGCCGTGTTCAGCACGCCTTGAGTCCGAAGCCACTGGTGTGCATCACTTATCATAGTTTCGTCATTCTGTAAGATTCCGGCGGCGCGATGCGCGCTCCACGCAAATGCGGACATATCCAGCCGCCGAAATGCATCGCGCGCATCCGAAAATCCCTTCGCCGCAGCTGCATGTTGTCCAATAAGAGCCTGCAGGCTAGCCTGCCCCAGCGTGCGCATGGCTCGCGCCATCGGCGATGTTTCCTTCCGCAGCAATTTCAAAAATCCGCGAGCCTTACTTAGAAATGCACCGCCTGGTTCGTCGCATGCCGCCGCTGCCAGTGCGGCTCGGCATCGCATGTCCAGTAACGTGATGCGGTGAATCTCACTGCGAAGCACACCACTTCTTTTGAGCTCCGGCCATTTTCTTTCGAGCAACTCCTCCGCCTGGCGAGGTTGCTTCAGGTAGAGATGAATCCAACTCGCACCCAGCATCGCCTGAGTGCGCTGAAAACTCATCACATCCTCAGGCCACTCCGCCAGCGACCTGTCGAGGATGTCACGCGCGACCTCCGGCTGATCTTCGCGCAGGCGATTCATCACTTCCGAAAATACTCCCAGAGTTGTGGAACTGTACAGGTCCCCGCGATCCTGCGCTTCGCGCAGCAGCAACGGCAACCGACCGGCTACGAGCGCGTATTCGCCCATCACCAGGCAGGTATGGACCCACTGATGTTGTGCTGTGCTGATCTCCCAAATTGCTCCTCGGCAGCGTTCGCGGAAAATCGTCTCGGCCGTTTCGAAATAATTCTTCGCTTCCGCGAATCGGTAACGCTGAAACGCATGAAAGCCCAGAGCCAGGTGGGACATCCCCTTAAGGCGAGGGTCCGGCAGCGGTGCTGCATAGGACAGCGCAATCTGAAGAAACTCGCGCGCCTGCTTGTTTTCCCCCTGCGTCACGCCGCGAATCACCGCTTCCCACAGCAGCGACCGCGCGACCAACGATGGATCTCCAGTTCGGAGCGCGAATACCAGACTCTCCGTAGCGAAAACGGCGCCGCTGGCAACGTCGATCATACCTAGACCGGTGGCGACGCTCCAGGCCGCCTCGACACGCTTCCGGTCCAGTTCACTTGAACGCGACGACGGTGCGGGCCGAAGCGCCAGGCCGCGAACACTCAACGTGCCGCGAGCTTTCAAAATACGCAGCGCCCCAGAGAACGCGGATTTGGGAAGCCGCATGTTGAGATCTATTAGAAACTTGACGTAAGCCAGCCGTCCCTCGTCCACATGTCCGCTGATGCATAGATTGTAGGCGGCGGATCGCTGCAACTGATGGGAGTTTTCCGCAGGAGCCTCTTCGAGGGCGCGCTGGTAGGTTTTGGCTGCCTGATAGCAACTGCCCGAATTGCCTTGAGCCGTTGCGAGTTGAACGAGTACATCAAGCCGCGCCGGCTTCTCAAGCTTCGCAAACTGCAGGGACTTCGAGTAACATCGCGCAGCGGCATCGAAGGCGAGTGCATCATCGGCAGCCCGCGCCGCTTTCAGATAAAGCATTCCAGCCCGCGCCCCCTCGCCGCCGAGTTCCAGATGATACGCGATGGTCTCTTGTTCCCCCTCTCCGGATTCGAGCATTACTTCTCCAAGGCGCAGGTGCCCGGAAACAGCCCGCGCGGGAGGAATACTCTGGATCACGCGCTCGCGTACTCGGTCGTGATACGTGTCGATGCGCGCACGCGGTCCCGAGCTGACTGTTCGCGCAAGGTGAGCGAAGCGAAGCGACAGCATGATCTTCGGATCGCTACCGTCGATCTGAGCGGCGGCGCACGCATTCGCGTACGTGATGGGACGCCCGGAGAGAGCTACAGCCTCGAGTAGTCGCTGCGCCGGATCGGGCATCGAGTTTACGCTTCGGCGCACCAGCATGTCGATATCATGGTCCACCGTGCCCCCGGCGCGTGGCTCTTCTTGAAATGTCTGAGCAATCTGCTCAATAAAGAATGGATTCCCGCCGGACTCGTTCACGATTTGTTCGACGGATGAAGCGAACGCACCTGCAAGTTGCGCGGCCAGCTCGCGAGACTCGAATGGAAGTAGAGGCTCCAGAAGAATTTGTGAGATGCCGGAGGGTGAGGGGCTGCGAAAGAGCCGCTCGCGGCAAGGGCTCGCCTGACCCTCGTCCTTTCGAAGCGCTGCCATCAGAAGCAGTCGAGGAGGTTCGGGTCCACTGAGGATTTCCGCCAGCAGCACGCCGCTATCCAGATCTCCCCAATGCAGATCGTCGATGAAAAAGACCAGGTTCCGGTGCCTCCCCAGATTCGTAATCAAGGCCTTGAGCGCCGTCCCCGCCTGTTTACGCTGCTCCGTCGCGTCAATTTCCGGTACGTCCCGCACCATCGGATCCGCGACGAATTCTTTGAGCGTCGGGAACAGGTGAGCTGCGCCTCGTGTTTCTTCGGTGAATATCGTGGTTCGGATTGACTCAGGCAGCGTGCGCAGATAGCCTCCGATGCCGTCTATCACCGCATCTAAAGCTTTGTAAGGAACGTTCTCCTGCTCATAGCATTTGCCTCGAAAGACAAGCGTTCCGGGAGCCACGTCCACGGATTCCAGAAAGGACTCGATCAGAGCAGTCTTGCCGATGCCGGATACGCCTTCAATGAGCCAAACGGAACTGACGCCGTCGAGCAATGCCGCATGCGCCTGGCGGAGTTCACGGAGTTCCGACTGACGTCCGACGAATCGCCTGCGTTCGGATTCCCGGCGCGGAGCGGCGCCGTTGAGGGAACCCAGCAGTCGAGCAATCTCCACCGCGTCGGGACGTGATTCGATTCTGGGCTTCAGTAACCCCAGACAAAGTTCATTCAGCGAGTCCGGCGTGGCGGGGTTCAGAGTTTTAGGAGCTTCTTGTGGGCCACACCGCTTTTGTTCTAGCAGTTCTTCCGCGGTTCCTCGAAAGGGAAGGCATCCCGTAAGGACCTGATACAGGAGCACCCCGAGCGCATACCAATCGCTGGATGCCGATGGCGGTTGTCCTGAAGCTTGCTCCGGCGACATATAAGACAACGTGCCCGCGACCACTGACGTACTACGTTCCCATGACGCGCGCCGAATGTCCTGCACCAATCCGAAATCAAGTATCACAACGCGGCCGTCGTCGCGAACCAGCAGATTGGTAGGCTTCAGATCACAATGCGTTTTCCCAGCTTGATGAAGCGCCGCCAATCCGGCGACGATCTGCGAGAAGATTCTTTCCAGATGCCCGGCGTCCATCGCACGCTGGCGCGGACGGAGATATTCAATCAGGTCATCGCCGTCCACCAATTCCATGGTGAAACACCAAAGATCCTCGTGCGCGATCATTTCGAACAGCGTGATGAGGTTGGGATGCAGGAAGCCTGCGAGCGATCGAAACTCATTCTTAAATAATCGGAGTGCATCGCTGCGAACGCTGGGAAGTGTCTTGAGCGCGATCGGTCGACCTAAGGCAAGTTGATCCTCGACGGCGTAAACTTGGCCCATGCCGCCAGCTCCCAAAAATTGGCGCACACGGAAACGGTCGGCGAGAACGGTCCCAGCAGCAACAATGGGAACGCAAAAACTCCGCAGGTCGCCGGCTGCCTGATGAAAAAATTCGTCCGCGCGCCGGCGATTGCCCAGCATGGACTGAACTTCGCGACAAACATCCGCATCGCCGCCGCATTGCTGGATGAGGTCTTCCTCAGTAATGGGCGAAGTTTTACTTGACGCGAAATCGTAGACCGCCTTGACGAGCTGCCACTGGCTGCGGTCCATCGCTTTACGATCGAGTCATTTCCATTAACAACCAGACTTTAGCGGTATTCCAGTCGCGTTTCACCGTGCGTGTGGACACTCCCAGGATCAACGCCGTCTCTTCCTCGGTCATGCCTGCGAAGAAGCGCAGTTCCACCACGCGGCACTGTCGAGCGTCCCATGCTTCCAACTTGGTCAGGGCGCTATCCACGGCAATCACGTCCTCGCCGTTGCGGCCGCCGATCCCGAGGTTGTCAATCAGCTCTACGCGAATCGCGTCTCCCCCGCGTTTACCGGCTCGGCGGGCCCTAGAGTGATCCACCAAAATCCGCCGCATGGCTTGCGCGGCGACGGCAAGGAAATGCGCCCGATCCTGCCATTCGGGAGCTTCTGGACCTAAGATGCGCAGATAGGCTTCATGCACCAGAGCGGTCGGCTGCAAGGTATGATTGGGACGTTCGGACCGCATGAATCGCGACGCGATCCGATGAAGCTCGGCATATACCACGCCGAACAGCTGCTCCTCGGCCATGGCGTTACCCATCCGGACTTGGTTCAGTAGGCGGGTGACCTCACCCCTGGAGTCATCTTCCGGCATGTCTCGATGGATGACATTCATCCTACAGCACCTTAGGTCGACGCGGAAGCGTCTTTCCGTGGCGAGCCCGGAGCACGATGAGGAACAGCAAAACGCCCGCAGGCCCTTGCAGCAGCGTGAGCACCAGGCACGAGGCAAGTATCTTCCGGCCCAATCCAATTTGCAAAGCCTTTCGAGAGATCCACAGTCCAGCGGCGAGGTCCATCGCAAGATAGTGCAGCCACATGGCGAGCATTCCGGAGGAAGTTTCAAGCAGGGCTTTCAGTCCTGACAACGATGTGGGAAATGCTCCGCCCTGGAAATAGTAAACAGCGACGGTGGTTGCATAGCCGCAACATAAAACGCTCAGGATGGTGGAGGCAAAGCGTTTGCCGCCTGGTGAGCCCGGCCGGAAAATCAGCGGCAGCCATCCCAGCAGAGCGCACATGTTGGCAAGACTAAAGAGCTCATGGACCATGCTCTCTAAAATAGCGGAAAATATTTTTGAAGAATGTGTCCCCAACCAGGAATAATTTCCGCTTATTAAATCGCAAGATGGATTCAGCCAATGCCAGTACTTGGTGGCCCGTTAAAGGAGGTCTTTTATGCCTACGCTCTTCTCGTTCCGGCTCTTGCGCTTCCGCCTGGTTTCGCTTGCCGGTCTGTTCATCGCTGCCTGTAGCAATATCGCGATTGCGGTTGAGGTTCGCTACTTACCCCTTCAGCAGGCAGGCCAAGCCAGTGTCGCGATCGACGAAACTACCGGCACCGCCTATATCGTCGATCTTGGAAAATCCGGCGATGGCAACCGGATCAAAATCGGCGACCAGCCTCTGCTGGACTGGATCGAAAGTCAAGGAGTAAAACGGCTGAAGTTCGTCTGCTCCCATCCGCATGCCGACCACATGGGTGGTATCTTCGCACTCTTCAAAGACCCGAGTGTTTTTTTTGAAAACGGCGATTTCGAACGGCCGAAGTTCGAATCCATTCTGGTGGTAGACAGCGCGATGCCCAATTCTTTGTACGGAAAAATCGTTGCGGCGTCGGCTACGAATCCAAAGATTCGAGCAGCTTTCGGCCGGAACGGTAAGATTCGGCTCGATCACCGCAGCGCCGAGGGCGCGAATGCCTTTCAGGACTTGCCCAAATCGGAAAACAACATCTTTGTTGAAACGATTCCTTACACGCCCGCGCCCGGTCTCGCACCTCACGGCCATGCGGTGGTGACTCGAATGGTCCTGGCAAACGGCAACGTCAATCTCGATTTCGACGACTCGGACACTGCCGTGATCAAACAGGTGACTCAAAAATTGGTTGCGCGGGGTGACGGCCGGATTGATACCGTGGTTGTGCCACACCATGGCTCGGCGTATCATGACATCGAACCGATTCTGGCTCTAAATCCCAAGAGCGCAATTATTACGGTAAACGCGTCAAACCCCTACGGCCATCCGGCGCCCAAAATTCTCCTGGCGTTGATGGACAAACTAGGAGCGGAAAACGTTTACTTCACTGGATCTGTAGATCACATTTCCATCGGCCCGAAAGGAATCGCCCACGGCGCATTCACCGCCGCCAAGCGCGATAGCTATCTGGCCTTTATCCGCCCCAATCTCGTAAAGGCGCTGGAAAAAAAGAAGCTCACGCAAGCTGACGCCGACGATTATCACGAACTGTACACGCGTATGTACGGTGCTGACAGCGACGTGCCTCTTCCCGCGTCCGCGTCCAACGGAGGACCGCCGAGACCTGGCGCACCCGAAATCAGCCTCGCGGCGCAAAGGATTGAGCAGACTGGTTCGCTGTTGACTCCCGAATTCGAAGCAGGGTCGATTCCCACTGGCGGAAGAACGACCGAATCGCTGCGGAGCGATCAGATTTTTGGAGCAATGCCTTCTGTTGGAGTTGCTAAGACGGTAATCGTCAGCCGCATGCCGTCGGCGACCGGCGAGGGCAATCGCGCCACGATGGAAGCTCTTGCATTCCGAGGCGTGAAGCTGGGTGAGGTTAGAGGAGTCCTTGTCAAACCGGAGTCCGCCAGCGGGATTACAGATGGCTGGGCGTTTCCGATCGAATCGGCCTTGCCGCAGTTTCCCGCCAAACCGGGCGCTGCAAGTCCTCCGGGATCTTCACGCCCTCGCCCCGGCGGCATGGTCGATTTGACGGGCGATCGCGTGGTTACCGCCGATTCAGCGAATCGCCTCCAAGGCGGAGCGGTGGGAGTGTGCGGGACCCGAATCTGTGTAAAATCGGCCGGCACCCCCAGCGAGACTTATGTTTTACCATTTGCGGCCAACTCCTTGTTCGGGGAGGTCTGGGAACGGGTGGTAGACCGCAAGATCGATACGTTGTATCTGAGTATCAACCCGACAAAGAGCTATCTGAAAGATCCTACCGCTTTCCCAATTCCGAACGACCGATTGCAGTTCGGGGGCAACGAGAGTGCCCAAGTGTCCCACCCCAATAAAGTAGTGACTTCGGGCGATATCGCGAAGAGCCAGATCGGCCGGATACTGTGGGAATCGGATGTGGCTTTCAAATCCGAAGCACTCGGATTTAACGTCTTCACCGGCGCGCAGGGCAATGCGGGAACAGAAGATAACTTAATCGAGAATACGCAAGCCACTCCACTCGACCTATTCACACCTCAGCGCGATCGCTGGTGCCGCTTGTATTGGACCAGTGGAGAACAGACGATCGGTGTCGATCCCGCGGCCAAGAGTGTTCAACTGACGGGGCCCGCCGTGATCGCCCGCGCTGAAGGTATGAGTTTGGTGGATGGCGTTCTAAAGGACGCTCCTGAAGGAACGTGGTGCGGCGACATGAAGCGGGTAGCGGCGCGCCTGGAGCGCGAAGCCTTGTCTGCACGTTCGTTAAAATACCCGGTGCTGAACGAGCTTCGGCAAGTCGCCGAAATGCAGAATTTCAGCCGCTGGGCGAGGGACCACGGCCTGCGGGCGTCCGCCGACATCGCCACGTTGAGCGCGAACGCCAACGACAAACCATTCCAGGTGCCGGTTTGGACTTCCGGCATACAATCGCAAACCAAATTAGAGATTCAACAGGAGGAACTCTTCTCCGGGCGCTCGAAGACGCTTCGCATTCACTACTCAGGGGCAGGCGATCCCCGAGTCACCAAGTGCAAGAAACAATACTGGCCGACCGAGCCAGAGTTGATCGCCCGTGGCTGCAAGCATGGCGACGACGGAATGTGGAAGGACTGCGATCAGCAATTCGACGCCTTGTGGACGGCGCTGCCGGTCCAGTTGAAGCAATGCGAAGATGCAAAACTTCTCCCGGCCCGATTATCGGTAAACCATGGCATGCCTTCGATCTATTCAGCCGCACGTCCCGCGGTGGAGATCGAGCTCATCCCACATGCGACCGCCAGCGAAATCCATGGCGGCGTCGCATTGGGCATGCAGAAGGCGTTTCTCGAGTCCGCATGGAAACAAGAGAGAAAGCTTCTCGCGCCCGACGGCAAGCTTCTCTTTCAACAGACAGGCGATGAGATCCATTTCTGGAATTTTTCCGACCAGTTTGGCGAGCATGTAGTGATCAGCGCCGGCAAGATCCTTGCGGCGCGCGCTGCGGATGGGGCGTTGCGTTTCGTCATCAACGTCCTGCCGGGCGCAACCGTTCGCCAGGAACTTCGCGCGGTGACTAAACAGTTTCCGAGAGGCTTGGAATGGGCCGAATCGCGCGACGCCGGCGACGGATCGATGCTAATGGAAAAGGTAGCGTGGCCTTGTAGCGAAGTGTGCATCGGTGTGGCGGACATTTCGCTGGAAGATCTGGGCAAGAGAATGGGGTTGGAGGAAGTCGATCAGCCGCTGATCAATATTGATCACCGCGACGCCATTTGGATCGTAGAGCTGGATATTTCCGGCTTTGAAGCGCGGCTCCGAAAGGACGCTGCCCAAAGAACGCCTGAAACCAGCCTCGCGGTCGCGCAGGAACTTGCTCGCTGGGGATTCAGCAATACTGCTGCGCGGATCTATGATGAGGCCTTCTCCGAACTGGCCAACGATACGCAGGACACCGTTTTCGGAAACGCGTTCACGCTAAGGTTCAGTAGCTTTGTTGAAGCGATCCTCGCGGCGATGACTTCCGGCGAACAGGACGAAATTTTGAAGCGGATCGAGGGCGGCACAGCATCCCTTTCGAATACCATGCGCCAACTGGCGCGGTTGCAGGGAGACATTGATCGACTGACTCCCGAAGATCAGGTAGACGGCCTTAAGAAAAGCATCACGATCTGCGACCGGCTGCTGCCAACGGCGACCTCGTCCGGGCAAAAGGAATCGGTCAGGCGCGAAAAGTCTCGTTACGAAGCGCTGGCTCGCATGGCTGAATACATGTCGATGGAATTACGGAATCCGTGGGAACCAAATTGATCGTGCAGACGTAAATTGTCAGATGGCACTAAAAAGGAGAAAGAGAAATGGCCAAGAAGAAAGACCCTAGCGTTACATTTTTGAACAAATTCGGTTACAACGTCATCAAGCTGCCGCGCGTTGGAATCGAGCCGATGGATGTCATTGGAACCGATACGACGACGCAATGGCTCGGACCGTTGCGATCGGTTTGGAAGAGCGCCGTGGCCGAGCCGGACCCGAGCGCGCCTCACTCTGCCGCGGCTTTGGTGGGCCAGCAAACCGATCAACTCGATGTTTCTTTCGGCTTGAAGATTCTAGCGAATGCGCTAGCGGCTCTGGGAGCAACGGTGCCGTCCCTGGATATTGCGTATAACCGTGCCCGCAAAGTGCAATTCGCTTATACCGATGTCACTTCGACCGTTGTTGCGCCATTCGACGCCGGAAACTACCTGACGAAGGGCAGCTTGAATACCGACAACCCGGTGGTGAAGCATTACTTCGTGGACCCTGATGCGCAAGCGTTCCTGATCGTCGATGTACTGAAGTCCGCTTCGATTACGGTTACGGCGAGCGACGATCATGGCGGAAGCATCGCCGTCGATGTTCCCTCGATTCAAGGCGTCGTCGGCGCCAATGTGTCCGTGAAGGCCAGTGCCGCGAGCAGCAGCAGCGTCACCTATACTGGCAAGGTCCCGGTTACCTTCGGGTTTCGTGTAGACGAGATCGAGTTCGCCAACGGCGTGTGGTCTTTAAGTGGAGCCGCGGCGAGCGGAGGGCTGGCATTCGCAGCGGCAGCCGGCGGGGATAAGGGAGAAACGGCTGCCCCTATTCTCATCGGGAACGGATGCCGCGTCGGCATTTAGCCTGTGACGGATTTCACCGACGTCGAAGTTCGAATATTCGGGGCAGCTGCGGATGCTGCCGATCCGGATTTGCGCAAAGTGGAAGTGCGCGTGAATCAATCGGGTTGCTGGGGGGGCCAATCGAAATTCGATCTGGCCGCCCTCGACCCCGATGATGCCGCCTACGGCGAGGCGTTGGGGAATCAACTGGCGAATCCGGGTTTGGTGCGCGCTCTCGACCAGGCGGGGCTCACTCGCGGCAATGATATTCGCTTGCGCTTCTGGATCGATAGCGATCCCACCGCGCCCCATTTGATCCGTTGGGAGCGGGTGTCATTTACGATATCCGGTGCTTCCTGGCGAATCGCGACTCATCCTCACATCGCGTTGTCCCGCTACATTCCGGTGGAGCAGCCGGATGGAAGTCCGCCGGACAGCGTGTTCTTTCGTCTATTGGTAGCAGTCGCGAATCCTACCGGTCTGAATCCCGAGCAAGTGATCGACGTGGAGCGGGAAATCGCTTCGTTCGTGAATGAATTCGAAGCCGGGTCGCAGGACCAGCGTTTGCAAGTAGCCGTGCAGCCGGGACGCACCGGTCTGAGTGCGCCGCTGCAGGCCCGCATCGCCAAGCTGGGGTGGAACCTGGTTTCCGGGAATGCCTCGCTGCAGAACCTTTCCGACGAGTTGCACAAGAAATATCACGGGCTGCACCTGCTGGCACACGGCGAATACAATCCGCGCACCGGTGTTCCGACGCTGCTGCTGGAGAGCGATACGGGCAGCATGGCGGAAGTGCATGATTCCGACATCCAGTCGTGGATTACGAACGAACTTCAGTTGATTGTGTTTCAAGCGTGTTTGAGTGGAGCGTCGCCAGCCGAGAACCGGCTTCCGTTTACCAGTCTTGCGCCGCGTCTGGTCCGTTCGGGTCTTCCCGCAGCGATCGCCATGCAGGATTTTGTCCGGATGGACGACGCACGGGTATTCTTTTCCGAGTTCTATCGCTCACTACTTGACCAGGGAATGGTGGATGTCGCGGTCAATCGCGGGCGGCAGCGCGTGATGGCCACCGGAGTCAGGGACAGCTGGTCAATCCCTGCTCTGATCTCCAGACTCAGGGGCGGGAGATTGTGGCAAACCGACGCAATCCGCCAAGCCGTTCTGAATGCTCTCGACAACCTCGCCGCGCCGGGCTCTGACAAATGGCCCGAGCTACAAGCCATTGAGCATACTCGTGGCATCGCGAATTACGACCCTTTGCAGGGCGCCTCAGGACCGTGCTTCGATTTGTGGACTCAGATGCAAACGCTGGCATCGCAGCCCGGCAAGTTCCTGGTCCTCACCGGGGCCGCGGGTTCCTCCAAAGGCAGCCAGATCGCGCGTTTGTTCCGGCGCGCCGCGGAGGACTTTCGTGACGCCAGGAGCAGCATCCATCCGATTTTTTTATCCATCTCGGACTTGACGGGCCGCGCGCCCGATACATGGCCGGTGATCGAGAGAGTCTGGAGCGGCCAGGCCCGCAATTCGGATTTTGAACGGGTGGCGAATCGCAGATTCTTGTTCCTGATCGACGCCGAGCGTGAACTCAATGGGCCATTGCGGGAGACCGCTCTGAGTGCCGTGGAACGACTCAAGGCGCTGCCTGGCAGCTCGGTCATCATGGTCGCCGACGAAGTGCTGTTGCCGGCGCTCCGGGACGTCGGCAGCGCGAAACTCCTGGTGGTACAACCCCTCGACTTTCCCCGCATCCGCGCGTACCTGGTAGAGCTGAAGTCGGATGCGGCGACCAAGCTGCTGGAGGAGTTGCGTACCCGTGGGTATTGGGACCTGGCGAGTCAGCCACGGTTCCTGGAACACATGCTGGATCTGATCGAGAGTGGCACGCGGCTTAGGTCGCGGCGCGCAATTCTCGAGAGTCTCGCCAATAGCTACGTTTCGCGCATCGATACGCATCGGGTTCCGCGTGTGTGCGTCGACGCGGCCGCGCGCGAGATTGCCTGGGGGATTCAGCATGGCCGGTCCGGCGACATCGAGGGCGCGCCCTACTATGAGTGTCTCAACGCAGCCCGCGCGGGCCGGGAATTCCCGCTGGCGGAGATCAAGCATGCGCTGATGGAAGAAGCCGGCGTGCTCACTCCCAGCGGCGGGGAAGGTGTTCGCTTCGTTTATACGCTGCTGCAGGCCTACTTTGCGGCGGCGTATCTGGCCGCGGCGCCGGATCGGGTTCGCTGGCTGGACGAAATCACGGCTTCCCTGGGCCGGCTGTCGCGTCTGCGCCGCTGGGAGAAAGTGTTGGTGCTGCTCGCGACAATGCTGCCGTCGCCGGCCGACTTTCTTCGGACAATTCTGGCGGGGTCGAGTCTCATGGAAGGAGAGCAACTTTTCCTGGCCGCGCGCTGTTACCAGGAAGCGATCGCGGAGCGCAGTCATTCGAAGAGTATGGACGCCGTAGTGGACCAAATGGTCGATTCGCTCATTTGGCGATGCAGTTGGGACATGCGCCGGCCCTACGCCGACCGCCGCAAGGCGCTGGAGCATCTGATCGAGTTGGCCGTGGTATCCAAGCGGCCGTCGAACGAGAGCATCCGCCACCTAGTCGCGCTGGCGTTCGATCCAGTTCCAAATGGCAAGTCCGATTCCCTTCCCAACGTTTACGACTGGGCCGGCATCCGGCTGACGGCGGCTACCGGGCTTACGCGACTCGGAGCGCAAACGCTGGAATATGTTGAGGCAAATCGGCCGGAACTCACGGAAGTTCTGTCGGCGTGGGCACGCCTTCCCGCGGATGCCGAACCGATGAAGCTGATTCTGAAGCGTGACGATCCCAGCTTTTCGGTGATCGCCGCGTTCGCCTTTACGAACAGCCACGAAGGCGGCGAGGCGTTGCTCAACGCTTACGCCCAGTCCAAGAACAGGGACGTGAAGTGGGGCATCACCGACGCGCTGAGCGCGGAAGATCCCGGCTGGGTTCAGACACACGTACTCGAACCCTGGATGGCGGCGACAGAGCTGGCCCAACACCCGGAAATCCTGAAAGACGCGAACGTCGCATTACGGGCCGCCCACATCTGCTACCTGCTGCAAAAAATCCGATTGGCGGAGGAGACGGACCGCAAGTTTCTGGGCGATTGCCTGCAAACCGGCTCGGCTTCGCTGCAAGGCCGCGCGCTCCGCGCTTTCGGGAAACTGCAGGACGCGGAGATCGAGGGCTGGCTTCGCCCGCTTTGCGAACACATTTTGAGCCGCGAACCAGAGCAGATCGACAGCAGTAAAATTCGGCTCGCCGCGGGCGACCTGGCACATGAAGACCTGCAACGTTCCGCGCTCGAAGTTTTGCGGGATATCGGGGACGAAGGATCTATCGAAGCGGTTCGAGGGACTCGCGCCCAGTCCAGCGACAACGAGCTTCGCCAGCTCAGCTTTCAGGTTGCTGAAGAAATCTATTGGCGACTGTCAGGTGGGATCGATCGCGAATCCGCCGACGCCGCTGCGTTCCAAACCACAAAGGAGGAAAGCTCATAACATGCCCAGTCGAACGATTCCCGATCTCGACGTCAACTATGGCTTGATCAGCTTCGATAAAGCGGGTCACGAAAGGACCGACGACCCAGATGGTGGAGTGTTTTCACGCCGCGTTCTCGATACCGCCGCGGCCGAAAAGCCGACCGACGTATTTCTGTTCAGCCATGGATGGAAGGGAGACGAGCCCTCCGCGATCGATCAATACAATCGCTGGATTGGAGCGATGGCAAAGCTCGATTCCGATCGCCAGGCGATGGGCGCGGGTTTCCGACCCTCGTTTATCGGGCTGCACTGGCCCAGCCAGCCTTGGGGAGAGGAGACGATCACTGCGCCGGCGTCTTTCGGAACCGGTGATGCTCCCATTACGGGCCCGCTGCTCGAAGCCGCCGTCGACCATTTTGGAGGCGGCGACGCGGTTCGCGCTCCGCTCAAGGTGATTTTCGACGCTTTCGAAAAGGACCCAGTCGCCAAGGAACTGCCCGCCGAAGTGGTGACGGCGTATCAAGCGCTCGCGCAAGCGATTGGGTTTTCGGCCGGCAACAGCGTCAGTGCCGCGCCGGACGAGGAAGGCGCGCCGCTGGATCCGCAAGCTTCGATTCGCGCGCAAAAGATGGCCAGCGCCGGCGCTTCCTTTGGGATTTTCGGCGCCATCAAGAACGGGATTCTCGCGGGATTGCGGCAAACCTCCTTCTGGTTGATGAAGCATCGTGCGCGCACCGTGGGCGAGCAGGACATGCACCGCTTCATCGGTCAGCTTCAACAGACCTGCGATGCTCGCGTGCACCTGATGGGACACAGCTTCGGCTGCATCGTCGTGTCCGGGATTCTGGGGGGCGTCGGCTGCAAGGACCCTCTGGTCAAGCCGGCGAGTTCTGCGGTCTTGGTGCAAGGAGCGCTTTCTTTGTGGGCCTACTCCGATCAAGTTCTAGGTACGAACGATCCGGGATATTTCCGCAGTGCGCTTGCCGGCGTCGCCGGTCCCGTCGTTACCACGCAATCGCTGCACGATGTGGCCGTCGGCTTTGCGTACCCGGCGGCGGTGTGGGTGGTGAACGAGGCTGATTTCGCCGCGGCGCCTCAATTTCCGAAATTCGGCGGTGTCGGATCGTTTGGAATCCAGGGGACGTCAAAGCCTGTGGCTGAGACTAAGGCGATGCTTGACGAAAACGGCAGCTACGGCTTTGAGGCCGGTCACGTGTACAACCTGGACGGCTCGATGTATATCCCAAGTCACACGGGAATCGATGGACCTCAAGTGGCGCATGCGATCTGGCAAGCTGCTGTCGTGGAATAAGTCGTGAAGTAGAAAGGCAAACATGGGAGATCTCACGTCCGCGGCCGCCCCGAAGATGCCGATCCCAATGGGGGTCTTGGCTAAGACTGGGGATATTCGTCCCGCGCTCACCGAAAAGGATCTATTACTCATCAGTCCGAACTCGGCAGCCGCTCTCGCCAAGGGCGCACCCGCAAAGGATTACGCCGTTAGCTACAAAGTCAAGGACCCGACGAATCTCAAGCAGGCCGGATGGTGCGTAGTGTTTGCTTCGGACGAGGTCCCCGAAGTTGAGGCCGCACTCGCGCCCCTTCTGAAATGGCGTCAAGAACAGGTCGGCAACGACGATCTGTTTCAAATCTTCAAGGGAAAAACTGGCGTTAAGCCTGGGCAGCCTGCCATGAGTTGGGCGTCGGTGCAGGGAGTGTCTTTGAATGCGCCGGCAGACCCGACGAAGGGCGTACCCTACTACTTACTCATCGTCGGATCGCCCGAAAAAATATCCTTCGAATTTCAGCAGGAGTTTGACCTTCAGTGGGCCGTGGGCCGCCTATATTTCGATAACGTTCAAGATTACGCGGCGTATGCGGAAAAAGTCGTCGCCTACGAAAAAGGCCAAGCTCCCGCGCAATCGCGCAGAGCGGCGCTGTGGATGCCGCGTAATCCGCTCGACCTATCGACGCCGATGCTGGCGGGAACTCTCGTGCCGGATTTCCTTGGAACGGCCCCAAAATCCCAGCCGCTCGGGGCAGGGCAATCCTTCCAGACCACAGGCTTTATCGGCGACGGACAAGCTACGAAAGATAAGCTGTCGGATATTCTGCGAGGTAATATCGAGGGCGGCGCGCCGTCGCTACTTTTTACCGGCTCGCACGGCTCGGAGTGGCCGATCGACGATCCCGACATCCAGCGCGCGCGACAAGGTTCGATCGTGACGCAAAGCTGGGTCAAGGGCCGTCCCCTCCAACCCGGCGACTACTTCACTGCGGAGGACGTTCCGTCCGACGCTAAAGTCCACGGGTTGATGTACTTCATGTTCGCCTGCTTTGGCGGAGGCTGTCCGAGCCTGGATTCGTATTTTTTCGATGAACAGGGCGCCCGAATCAAACTGACGCCGGCACCTTTCGTTGCGGCCTTACCGCAGAAGTTGCTTAGCCTTGGGACTCTGGCGGTGATCGCCCATGTCGATCGCTCGTTCAGTTATGCGTTCATGGATGTGATGGACACGCCGCAGGAGCAGTTGTTACGCACGCCGTTGGAATATCTCACGATGGGACAGCCGGTTGGAATGGCGACCGATTCGCTGAATCAACAATGGGGCTCAATCGCAGCCGTTCTGGGTGATAAGCTCGGCGGCAATGCGCCGGGCCCGCCGCAACCGCAATCGCCCGTCGTCGCGAATTTGTATATCGCCCGCGATGAGGCCAGGAACTATGTGGTGCTCGGCGATCCAGCCGTCCGGCTGAATGTGGGTGCGATGAAATGATGGGGTGTGTCTTCCCCGTCTTCCCGATCGGTCACGTACGGCTTAATCGCAACCGACTAGTCGGCGGGGAGTCTCGCTTGGACTCGGGCGGTTCTTACAGCGTGTCATACAATCGCCCCAAGCCGGATTCGGCGCTACGTCCTTGGGATGTCCCCGCAGCAGGCCGCGGGGACCAGACGACTCGAACGGGGATACCTCATCATTTCTTCAAGACCGATCTGACACTACATTAGCAGTCGTCTTGAGTGAAGACCGTCCCTTGGACCCGTGACCGTTCTTCAGCGCAACCTCCTTTTGGTCGCGCTGAAGGAGGCTTTCGCCGCGGAAAATGCCTCAGTCCAATCGCGTGTATTAGTCGGTACTCAGTTCTGGCGGTGCTTGTGAAGACGTCGTGGCCGACGCTGGTTAAGCCAATGCATTCCGTGATGACGTGCGTGAGATGACAGATTAAGGTTAGACCCGAGGAACAACATTATCGTTGTGCCACGAACCAATCTCGCGTTAGACCCTGTGTTAGCCATTAGACTACCTCCTCGCACCAGATTACGAACCGGCGTTACAGCGCTGTTCAGACGACAAGTAAATTTGAACCGTCGTATACTTGACTCGTTGGTCTGCGTGCAATCAGAGCCGACGAGCACCGCGCAGCCACCGATCGCGTGGACATTTCTAGGTCGCTCTCAATCTGGCCACGCCGAGCGACTGGATCGTAAGCCAAGAAGTGCAAAAATAGCCGATTTCTGCATGAATCCTGGAGCCCGCGAGAGTGCGTCAGCGACTGCGGCGCTGCTAAGCGTTCCCCGACCGTTATGTAAGCCCAGACATGGAAGTCCGCCGGACCGATGACCTACTTGAAGCAGGTCAGCACCGATGTAACCTGGTCGCGTATACTCATCTGACGTCAGACCGGAAAAAACGCAGAATCTGTGGCCTGACGTCGGCGGAGCGGAAGCTTTTGTCAAGGCCCAATTCAGATCGGCTCGGTGAGCGGATTTTGGCGCGTGAGGAGGATGCATTCCTCGAGTTCCAGTTCACGTACCGCCGCCTGTTTCTTACCCATCTTCTTCGCCAAGGCATGCCCCCAATCGACGCTGAAGATCTCGCAGTCAATCTCGTTACTGACATTCCGTTACGGGCGATTGACTCTTGGCGTCCTGAGGTGGGTGCCTTCGATCCATGGGTTCTCACCGTGATGCGGAACGCCGCTGTCGATTGGTGGCGACGGCGCGAGGAAATGGTCCCGCTGGATGAAGATCTTGCTAGTCGGGAAGACGAAGTCTTTTTACCCGATTCCCCGAAGCTCTCGGAACTGCAGTCAAAACTCGAACAGCTTTCACCGCCAGAACGACTCGTGCTCGAGTTGCGCTACTCACGCTCTGACACAACGTTCGCCGAAATGGCGGCTGAATTAACAGGATTTGAAAACGGAAAGCTGGTGACCGGCAATGCCGCCAAAGTGCGGCACTTTCGGGCCCTTCGCAAAATACGGGCGCTATATGGAATTTCAGATCCTAAAG
The DNA here is from genome assembly GCA_963732025.1 of Terriglobia bacterium. GTDB lineage: Bacteria > Acidobacteriota > Terriglobia > Bryobacterales > Bryobacteraceae > Palsa-187. Next base: position 412,719 of record CAVSXU010000008.1, on the reverse strand, counting down.
GAGAACAAACATGAAAGACGAGATGTCTGAGTCGGAGCCACAATCGCATGATGCATCTCCAACTTTCGAAGCGAGATGTGTCGATGCCGCATTGGCGGCATATGTCATATCCAAGATGTCGCAGGAACGCGCGCGGACGGATTTTGTTCCGGTCGCGGCGGAGGAGTACGTTCGAGGCCTCGGTCATTTCGCAGATGTAGACGTTGAGCTGGCGTTTGACTGGGCTGGGGTTCGACAGCGATCACGGCTGGAGTCAAATGAGGCGGGCCCCTGGGGCAGATTATTCCACCGGCTCGGTGTCAGTCTCGCGGAAACTCTCGCATTTTTTCGCATCAGTCTTGCTGAGAACGCTGGCTATGGCCCGATTCCGATGTCTATCGCACGCCGCGGACAGCGAGAGGACATTGGTACCTTAGCTGAGTGCGAGGCAGCCGTACTCGAGATAGAACTTGGCTATCCGCCCGATCTCAAAAAAGAACTGGCTGAAATACTTGGCGCGGTCCGGGCGGCGTACCGAAAACAGATGACCTGATCACGGACAAGGATTTAGCATGTCTTGGAGTACGGCGTCAATTCAGGGGTTGTTGCAACGCTTAGAAAGCGGGTGGACGACTCAATCTTCACTGCCGCAAGACTTTGTCGAATGCTGGAAAGAGCGCATGGGCGGTACGGCAAGAATTCGGGACGCCGATCAAGACGTGCTCTATTTCTCTGCGGATTTAAGTGCAATCCATCTTCGTGGAACCGAGGAAATACATTGCCTACTCATTTCCGGAAAACCTAATATAGATACCGTTAAGGCGCACTACGATAGAATCATCGCCCCAGGCCGTCTGGTTGTCGTCCTATGCGCCGGCCCCATCGAGCCTTCTGAGCTGCATACAGTCGCTAGCTGGTCCAGATGTATGCTGGTTGGTCATGGCGATTTTGCTCAATTCATGAATGCCCTCGCTCCGCTCAGCTGGCTCAAGCAGGCACTCAGAGAAAGAATAAACCGCTATAGCCTGATTCCCTTCAATATTCTATTGCCCGCCCAGGGCAACATGTTCTATGGAAGAGCAGAAGAACTTGCTCGACTAGTCAATGACGACGAAAGCACATTCGCTGTCGCTGGACCAAGTCGCATCGGCAAGACCTCGTTGGTTACAGAATACCGGCGGACCTTGTCACGCAAGGGGCACTACTTGGCGAAATCAACTGTCTACATCGACTGCTATGAGTGTGTCGACACTAGCGAGTCGGGGTTCGTTCGTTTCCTAGCAAGGCGCTTAGACGGGTCAAGCTATGGCAATCGCGTGCAACCTGAGAACTTCGCTCAGTTTTTGAAGTACCTGCACTCGAAGCTAGGTCAGATCCCGAACATTATTCTTGATGAGACTGACGAGCTGTGTAATTCACCGGTAATGCGCCAACTCAGTACGTTATCAAAAAACGGTCATTGTCGAGTGATTTTCTGCGGCCGCGGTAATCTGCTTCGGACGGCTCTCGAATCCCAGTCTACGCTCGGCGGGAGGCTTGAACTCGTGCGGTTGAAGGCGCTCGATGAAGAATCGGCCTGGAAGCTCTTTACGGAGCCTCTTCAAGATCTTAATATTGCGATTGACGATGAAGCTGTTAAGACCGCACTAAGGTGGACGGGTTGCCTCCCCCACTTGCTTCAATTCTTTGGCCTGCGATTGTGCCAACTTACCATCGAACAACGCCGCGACGCGGTTGGGTCTGAGCAGGTTGACGAGCTCCGATGGGATTTCGAAACTGCACAATACTTCACTAGTCCTCTTGCAGACGTCGGTTCACCTCAAAGTAAACTGATCGCACTCGCTCTATTGAAGCAAAGGCCAAAATCGATTAATTATTCGCTGGTGGTGGAGCTTGCAAAGAGTTACGCGTTGACGCTTTCCCTCGACGACTCCAAGCGGATTTGTAACGAACTTGTGATTTGCAATCTTCTAACTTGGGCGGGCGATTCGGTGCAGAGCCTGCGCGGGCCCACAGTCGATCGACCCGAGTCGCCCGCCTCCTATCGAATAGCAACGGAAGCTCTCTTCGATTATGCGGAAAAGATGGGATTTCTTACCGAAGGACTAGACGAAGTCAGACGCCAGCTCCACAAGAAGCCCGGCGAAGCCAAATAGCCATGATCCCATTTCAACGCCATCCGGTAGGCGTGAAGCTCATACACCGGCTCGCATCTTTGGTCGGCAACGGCGAGAGCGCTGTTGTACTCGCTCCTGGGTTCGGGGGCAAAAGGCATCTACTCCGCGAGGTGTGTAAAATATTGTTGCGCGAGCGAGGTTTCCCTCTAATTTCATTTTCCGTTAAGGCCGGTGGAGCGCTGGAAGGCGGCGTCTTACCTCTTAGCCTTAACGAGGGGAATGGGGACGAAAGCCGGACGGAAAATCCAATTCTGTTAGCAGATCGTGTTCATAGCAGTCTACGCAAGCCCGTCATTCTGGTCGGCGACGGTATCGACCGCTTCGGTGACTCCTATGCTCGCGATTTCTTGATGCAAGTTCGAACGCGCGTTCAGAACCTACACTTGGTCGTGGTCCTAGCGGGGGAACGAGATTTTCGTGATCTTGTTCATGGCCCGAATTCTGCTTTCAATTGCGCCAATCAGTTTTTCCTCCATGGCTTCGACCGCGGGACGTTCGGCCGATATTTCCAAGAATACTCCGACGCCATGGAGATTGAATGGACAGATCAAGAAAAGGCTATCGATATCGTGTACCAGCAGACTGGGGGCAACGGCTACCTGCTACGCATGATGCTTTCGCTCGTGATCGATCTCCGCGCGAAGCAATATCACGCTGACTCTCCAGAATTTGTGCACCGGGCGATAGATCCGGCAGACATAGGCTGGGACCGACCGGTTCGCTTGACCGCACTACCCGAATCGTATTGGGCACATCTATTTCGGAGCGGTGTGGAAATCTTGGCCGCGGATCCCGATTGCTGGGAAGGTCTAGAGGTTCTTACCAACGGGGGCGCGGTGGGCCTCAAAGGCGAAGAGTTGGGCCCGGATTCTTTGGAGTTTTCTGGCTTCTTTCGGCTCAACGAGAAACAGGAGTATGACTTTTCGAGCCCGGTATTTCGCAGTTTTGTCAAATTTCACTACACCGGAGTCCGGTTCGCTGCACTTTATGGCAGACAAGGAGATTGGGATCAAGCGTTCATCCGCTTTCAAAGGGCCGATCCACTTCGATCGATGGTTGAGGAGGATGAATCCGAGGCATTATTACTTCTTCGCTCGCTGGAGGCTGATATGCACTCGGCTGCTTCCAACAGCCCAGATCGTGTCGAGTGGTTATTTGCGCAGGGTTGTCGTTGGATCTTGGGGTTTCCCGAAATCGAAAAACGAATCCGACCAGACGACGGCTGGTCTACTGGAATGCCGGACAACGATCAAACTTCACGGGATAAAACTGCTTTGCTGGGATCTATGACAAAGGACTTCGATCTCGCAAGCGACCGTTGGGCGATTGCGGTACAGTTTCGCTTACACAGGGAGAATGGCATCCGTGCTCTGATTTTCAGCAGCTACGTGAAGCGGGGAGTCGTTTCGAGTCGGCGGATGGCCTTAGTCAAACGCCTGGCAGGACAATTTCTTGAGGCATACGGCCACGCCGTTGAGAAGCAAGTGAGCGTCGAGAGATCGATGACTCTTAACTACGCGAACATCGTCCGGACGATTCAGATGAAGGTCGGCGACTCCATCCTTAACGTAAAACAAGCCCTTGAGAACGCGGCAACAATGCTTCTCGATCTGAACTACAAGAGAGTCGCATTCGCGCTGGTCGATCCCATTGAGCGTCGTATTGTCGAAGCCGTATGTGTGCCAACTCATCCGCCGGATCTGGGGGTTACGATCGATTACGACCTCGATCGCGAAGAGAGTGTGCTACCGTTTGTGGTGCGTGATCAAACTCCCTATGTGGTAACTGATGCGATCACTGACTTTAGAGTGGATAAGAAATACCTAGTTCAGGGCGACCTTAAGGCCTTTGCAGTTGTCCCTATTTTCGGTAGAAGTGAGGACGTGGTTGGAACGATCCACGTTGAGCGCGAGGACGGGCGTGTTCCGGGAAAGCAACAAATTGACGATCTTGTGGAGTTCGGTCGGCAACTTGGTGGAGTGCTCGCTGGCAGTGAGCGCATCACTCAATTGACAAGTGCGCTAGATAAGATCCGAGAGCCGATTTTCCTGCTCAATCGCACTCGTCACATTTTGTTCGCCAACGAACCTGCTCGAGGACTATTCTCCAACGTCGTGAGCGTGTCCGGCTGGCAACCCGGTACTCCTCTAATGCCCACCGATGCTCTAGGTGACGGCTATGTAGCCAAAGCCCTCACTGAAAAACGATTCCTCCGGCAGTTAAACGGAGCGGGCAACGATCCCGAGTATCGGGGCCAAATTCTGTGTGCTCGACTAGAGGATTGGCGAGGCGTGACAGTAGGCGGACTGATTCACATCGAAGATCAGGTTTTCCTCCACAAGGTTTACGACGCAGTTGCAAAGATCGCTGAAGCGAGCCAGTCCACCGTGATCGAAAACATTTTGGATGCAACTGAGGCCCTCAAGTTTGATAGAGTCCGCTACTACATCTGGAAGGCAGATCACTTGGAAAGTCGTGATTCTCGCGGGTTGGCAAAAGAGGAAAGCCGGGCGCGATTCAAAGCGGGCGAGGTTAGGCTCGCGGAAAATGACCTTCCGTTGGAGCCCGTCGCATGGAAATGGGACAAGACAGAAACCAGAGATATAGTACCAAACGACTACGGGCTTGAACAAAGGATTGCGAGGACGGAGAAGTTCGCGGAGATCTTGGAAAAGAACGAAGGTGCGGTCTGGGTCGATCTACCTCTTCGTACCGATGATCAAATCTTCGGCAAAGTCATCCTCGAGCGCGCGCCCGATTACCCGCTTAGACCAGAAGAATTCGAGAATATTCGCGTGTTCGGGAAGCTGGTCTCTGCGAGTCTGGCGGCGATAGCGGACCAAAAGGGTTTGGCGCGTGGCTATGAGAAAGCAATGGGAATGATGGCCCATCAGTTTCGCAACAAGTTCGTTGGCATCACCGGTCTTCTCATCGGGTACGAAGAACTCGCCGAGTTAAATCCCTCTGTCCGATCACTGCTCACGGAGCGGAATGAAAGATTCGATCGGCATGTCAAGAAAATGGAAGATATCCTTCGACGCGCTCCGGAGTTGCTTGGAACGATCGCGGTTCGACCCGAGCACTTTGATTTGAAAGAGCTTCTCACGGAACTCAAGACTACGATGCAGAAAGCTCGAGTGAACGTAGGCGAAGAGAGCATTACGATTATCGCGGACCGGCATCTGCTTGGTTTATGTTTTTCCGAAATGATCGATAACGCCTGCCAGATGCGGCCCGGTCATACCGTTACAGTGACATTCTCGGCTTTCAAAGAAGGGTCGGGAGGCGCTGTAATCGACGTGGCCGACGATGGACCTGGAGTGGCTAGCGAGAACAAGCGCTTGATTTTCGAGGAAGCCTTCTCCCTTCGTCCAGGAGCTAGGGGAACTGGGTGGGGGTTATATTTCATCAAACGCGTTGTTGAAGCGCATGGTGGAATAATCGAGGAGATTCAAGACGTCGGTAAGCCCGGCGCTCTATTTCGGCTGAAGCTTCCTGGCGCGGGCGCGGAAAGAAAAGGACATGTTCCCATATAGAATAATTCTAGTTGATGATGAGCCCAACATGGAAGAATTTGTTCGGAAAGAGCTTCTTCCATTTCTCCCGGACGTGACTCTGGACACGGTAACGACTGAGGCCGAGGCGTTCGCGATCATTGACCTAGCGAAGGCTGCGGGCTCAAATTATGACGTTGCGATTTTGGACATAATGTTGCCTGCTAATACAAGATCCGGAACGACGCACCAAACTAACATCGAGAGTTATCTTGCCAGCCGAATGCCCGACGCTAAGGTGTTCAATATTTCAGGCAACATTCCGAAGCAGGAGCTGTTGGATACAAGCCAACAATATGAGGCTACGATTTTGACCAAGGAAAAGGAAGGAATGAAGGCTCTAGTCCGCCGAGTCCGTGGTTATCTGCACGGCAAAAACGTGTCAGATAGTGTCAATCGGCTCACTACGGGGAGGCGGGATCCCGATCTTTCCTTGATTCATGGGAGGTCAACCAGTCTGACCAAGGCCATTCAGGAGGCGGAACTAGCGGTGCTCGAGTCTTGGCCTTTTCTTGCAGACGCCGCTAAAGACGAAGTTCGCAAACGCTTTGACGTAGAAGAAAGCGATAACCACTGCATTAGGCTTCCGAGGCTGCGATGACCGCAGAACCGGTGTTCGACGATCCTCGCCAAACGTTTTTCGGAAAACTCAAACAGCGTCTTGAACTCGAGCATTACGTCATCCATTTTGAATGGCGCGATTCCTTGGAAGGACCTGGCGTAGGGATCCGGGGGGTCCGTTCCTTAGGACTGTTGCAAGCATTCGCCGAAGGGCTTGAGCGACTCCACGCTCACGTGTCATGTTGCGGTGGTGCGCATGCTAGTCATAAGACTCACGTATACATCTATCATCTGTTCGACGACCCGCACACGGAAATGCGTGTCGGCGAACCATTTACGCACGAAGATCGGTCCGGCATCCCTTATGTCGGTCTGCCCTCCCGTAGTCACGAGCCCGGCATACAAGATGCTTTGAAACGTGCACGTTCGGAGGCGGTGCATGAGGCCACTCACGTTTTCATTAGACAACAGAAACTAGCGCGCACTAATCTGAACAAAATGCTCACGATGTATCGCAATCAGTTTCGCGATTGGCACACTTCATGGAAGTGGCTAGATGAGGCAACCGCGACGTATATGGAACAAGTCTGCTATCCCGGCAATGACGATTACTTGCGTTATTGCATGAACTGGATCGACATGCCCCACCTTTCACTAAATGGGACGTTGTATGAGGGCTGTATGTATGTTCGCTACCTGGATCGCCGTTTTCGAGGTGTCGGACGACCGGAGGGCCAGTTCGCCATAGACCTCTGGACGTCCGGCAGGTTGGAAGAAACACCATTTGAAGCAATCGAACGACTGACCAAGCTGAATGGCCATTGTGAGCGCGCGGGACTCCTCCCGGCTTTCGGCGAGTTTTGCGCAGACAGCTGTTTCCTGGCCGACCCCACTTCACTGGGATTTGCGTTCGAGCCTTTCGCACGGTTCGGTACTCCGCCGGTCAAAAACAACGTGGTCGCCGGCGCTGGAGCTCTAGGCGGCAATTGTCTTCCCCCTTTAGCTGCGCATTATTTCCGCGTTGTGCCTGGCGGGGCGAAGAATCTTAAGCTCACGGTGCAGCCGAACGCAAATGCACAAAATTTTCAGGCGTTCGTCGGTATTCAAAGACGTTACTTCCGAGTCCAGCCGGACCTCCGATTCGATCCGTCGCTGGTGGCTACACTCAACCTCGAACATTTAAGCTCGACTGACGCAATCATCTTAACCGTTGCCAACTGCGCAGTTGTCTCGGAAGAAATACAATATTCACTAACAGCTGAAGCGATTTGACAAGTCACCCCTGTTCCAGGATTATCTTGCCATCCTCGATCACAACCGCCTTAGGTATCCCGCCGTTCTTCGGCCTCACCAGCACAACCGTTCCCGCCCCGCCCGCACTTAGGGGCACAGCACCATGAGAAGAACGAAATCCGACTAGGGCAGGACCGAAGAATCGCTCACGAAGATTCTCGATGTGCTCATCCGTGCCCGATGCAGCTTCACCGGTTCCGCGCCACCGCCTAGCTGGAGGCGCGATCGCCATTTCGGCGCAGTCGCCGATCAGTTCGCTATTGTCGCGGTCGGCGAGTTCGTAACCGGGCATCTCTGTCTCGATGATGTTGGCAACATCCTTTCGATCCATAAGGGCGCTCCTTCTTCTAATTCTACTGTCATATTGACTCGCCGCGCAATGGAGTCCGAGTCTACCAGCCCAACCCAAGGCAAGTAAACTGCCACAAAGTTTTATGTTCGAAGGACAAGTAGAGCTCACTCTTCGTGCTCGCAAGGGAAGAGATCGCCTCGGCGTATTCATGTTTGGCGTCGAAGAGGGCTCTCGCCGGAGGGGCGCCTGCGCTCAAATGGTGAAGAAAGCGCTGGTGCAGTACTGGCCCCCCGTGACCAACTTGATATCCCCTTGGTGAATAGTGTGCCCCAGTACAGCCGACGAAAGCATTGGCTCCTCTAGCTAGAAACGAGAGCGCAATCGATTTATCAGCGGTTCGGCTGACGGGGTCCAGGGTAGGCCGCTTGGCAAGACCGTCAACCGTTAGGGCCCCCCAACAGCAGGTGCTGAAGATTAGGGATGGACCGGGATTTGGGACATTGGAAAGGGTCATAGCTCTTACACGCCTAGTGTCCACATCCTCGCCTTCGAGGTATGTCCCGTCTTCGTATGAGCCGTGCAGCAAGAGATACAGAATGTCCGTTTGCAGATTGTATGGAGGTTGCTGGTCGTGGCGCACCGGAACGCTTCTCAGCAGCTCTCCCTCGCCTACGATCGCATCAAAGACTTGGTCCCCATAGGGGCGGGCGTGATTTCGGATTCCACGCCGCCGAAGAGGCGACCGGCCGGGAAAATGCGATTGCAAAACCCGCAGAATCATCTGCGCATCACGACCATCAGGAATGCGGCTCACTGGAACTTCCGGTACGCCGTCGTTGTTCCAGTCGCCATAAAAGTCGTCGTTCCATACTCTATAGTCGTCGTGAGGATCCTGAGGCGCCCCGGGAAATAGCCTGAGCCGTTGCCGAATATCCGGGGGGAGCGTATCAAGTGCTCGCGAAGGAACGACGTCGTATCCTCCGATGAGGACCACGCCGTCCGCCTCCTTCTTCCGTAAGGCCTCCGTTACCTCAGATCGCAAGTTCCCTCTTGATGCGATGACGAGCTCCGACGCACGCAAGGATATCTCGTCAAGGACGAGTTTTGATCCTTCACGGCCGATATTACGACTAAGGTCTTCTTCGTTCGTGACGAAAAGCAGTTGGGGATTACCCTTCTTTGAGGGGTGAGGCGGGGGCCAATTGTGGCGGCTCGCCTTCGCAACCGACCGCTCAGTTAGCGGGCGCTTCGGCTCTGTCCATGTTCCATCATTTGACTCACCCCGGGAGACCATCAGCAAACGACGCCCGCGGTGGACCGCAAATCCACTCCTCCCGTTTCGATCCGTGCGCACCCATGTCGAGTTTGAGTTCCTTAACGCGTCAATCAGCACCTTGCTGGGGTGGCGCAGACTCCGGCTGCCTGTTGAGATCCCGCTCCAGCCCGAACACAGTCGGCGCAACTGGCTCTCATCAATGCCATTACTACTACCGTGATGGGGCAACTTGACAAAATCAAAGGGGGCAAGACCGGAAAGTTCTTCGATCAACTTCGTCATCTCGGCCTGTACGGCTGTGCCCATCTCCGGCACGGCAAGCTGAATATCGCCTGTTAGGAGTGCACGAGAGTGTGCACACCCCACTGATAGCACGATGCTTTGATTGTTAACGGGGGTGCCCAACCTCGCAATTGCCGAATCGGTTTCTTCGGTTGCGATCGCCACCAATTGGCGATAGAGCGCCGCCTCGTTCGAATCGCCATGCCTCAGCGTAGATGTGCTGATCGAATCGCTGATCGGCGCAATTGCGTCTAACCGCGCGACCGAAATCGCCTCCGCACAAAGCAACAATTGACGCTGTGAAGGACCATGAATCCGCAGTCCCGACGGCGCGAAGTGCTCGGTGAGGCGTTGTAATCCGGGTGAATCCGGACCAAAGAACCACACCAAGTTGTCCTTAATCTTCCGTTCGAGATGCACCAAGAGTCCGACATACTCACTGTAAAGGTCCGCTGCATCCGAAACTAGCCGGAGGATCTCTTCATCATCCCCATCTAACAAAGGCTCTTCACGGAGCGCTGCGGATAATCGCCCAGCCACCGATTTTGTATCTGGCGCTGGATCGTTAAGAAACAACCCAAATCCCAAGGCGGGATGTGCCATCAGCGCCCATTCGCACGTTAGTTCTCCTGATTCAAATAGCTTCGGAAGACATCCAATGTGATCGCTGTGACAGTGTGTCACGACCAGCAAGTCGACCTTAATTGAATGAGCTTCACTTACTCCCAATACTTGCCTCATTTGATCGGGAAGGGACGGGTGAACGACTTCGGCCCCGTCTATCGTCTCGGTGAGTCTTGCTGTATTATTGGCATGCCCACCATCAATCAGAATCGTCTGGCCTCCACACACGCAGAGGATGGAGTCTCCATACTGCGACGTGCCTACGTCAAGCAGGTGCACCTCGAACGGAAACTCGGCGCGCTTCATCGTCGGATTATATCCTACCTCTACCGATCACGCGCACCTAATTGCGCCGCCAAAGCCAGGTAAAGTCTCTCTTACCTCAAATATTGATCAATTCGCAAGCGGACGTTCAGGGCCACATTTCAAGGTTTTGACTCGAAGTTTATTGAGACCTCGGCCGCTCGGGTGCGGAATCCCTCTGCAAATAGACCAACTATGCGCGTTTTCAGTTGGTTGGAGGGTCTTTCGATCCGAATCTGCGCGTCATTGGTGAGGTTTTCCAAAAGAGGTCAAAGGGGCGTCGCCGCCTTACCCGAAGTCTATGCGCGTTTCTTACGTCGACCTTGAGTCCAGGCGTTCTGGAACGGGGTCTTCGCAGACATCGCCGGGACAGGGAGGGTAACGGCGCGGACCTTACCGGCTACGCGAGACGATTCGCGTCAGAAGTTTCCACACTGCGGGTCGTCCTATCCGCGTCGACGCAGCGCGCGCGCTGGCCAAATTTATTTCTGCATTGAACGCATCGAAATCCGGCCTCCGCGAGAGTCTGATCAATTCGCCGACGGCATCTCTATCCCGTGGTCGTCGCCGCGTAGTGTTGAGTCTGATCAGGTTGACCTGCCCTCGATAATCTCCACCAGTTAAAATTGAGGATCTCGAAAATCGGCGAAGTGAAAACGACGATTGAAAGGAGATCCAGAGATGAAGAAGGGGCGGTTCACAGAAGAGCAGATTATCGGTGTGCTGAAGCAGCACGAGGCTGGCCGCAAAGTGCCGGAACTGGCTAGGGAGATCGGAGTCAGCGACGCAACGATCTACACCTGGAAGTCGAAGTACGGCGGCATGGACGTGAACGAAGCACAACGGCTGAAAGGCCTCGAGGATGAGAATCGGCGATTGAAACACCTGGTTGCCGACCTCAGCCTCGACAAGGAAGTACTGAAAGCGGTGATCCGAAAAAACGGGTGGAGCTTGCCGGCGTGAGGACCGATGTGGCGTTCGCCCGCGAGCAACTCGGGGTGAGCGAGCGTCGGACCTGCAAGCTGATCGCAATCGATCGCAGCAGTTATCGTTACGAACCAAGGTCAGATCGCAACGCGGCGCTTCGCCAAGAGTTATTGAATCTGGCGCGTCAGAAACCCCGCTACGGGTACCGGCGATTGCACGCGCTGGTCACAAAGCGTGGATTTCCGGTGAGCGCACAACGTGTGTACAGGTTGTACCGAGCAGAAGGCCTGATGGTGCGACGGCTGAAGCGAAAACGACTGGCGCGAGTGGCAGTGGCATCGCACCTGGTGCGGTCGAATCAGGAATGGGCGCTGGATTTCGTATCGGACTCCCTGGCGACAGGTCGAGGCATTCGTGTTTTAACGGTGGTGGATGCCTTCACACGAGAAAACCTTTCTTTAGAAGTCGATGTGAGTTTGTCGAGCCGTCGGGTGACGCGCGCATTAGAGGCGGTGGTGGAACGTCGAGGAACCCCGGAAGCGATTCGTTGCGACAACGGGCCTGAGTTGACCAGTCGGCATTTTCTCAGCTGGTGCGAAGAGCGAAAGATTCAACTGATCCACATTCAACCAGGGAAGCCAATGCAGAACGGCCACGTGGAAAGCTTCAACGGTCGACTGCGAGATGAGTGCCTGAACGCGAACTGGTTTCGGAATCTATTCGACGCCAGAGCAAAGATCGCAGCCGCAGTACTGCGCTATCTTGCTAACTGTCGCTAGTTTAGCGCTCCTTTTTAGAAACTGCTCTTTGTCGCCGCCTGAGTTAGAGTGCTCAAGGGAGGCATCGATGGGGTCGGGCGCCAAGACGAACTCCAGCAAGGCAGAGGGCGGATAACCCGAACAGGATCAGGGTGGAAGGTTCCGGCACAGCTGTCGTGAATTGGACAGCGGTGTTCTCGTTAAAGCCGTGCGCCGAAACTACACCGGTCACGCTGTCTGTCGTTGCGAAGTCATTATTGAATATCAAGTGGGCAGTGTAGGTAGTGTTCGGCAGTAATGTATCTGCCGGAATCACGAGGCTGGTGATGCTATCCGGTAATACTCCGCTGTCAAACACCATAACCCCGCCGGCAATGATGTAAAGCTCGGTAAACGCATTGGGGTTAAGAATTCCCGAATTTGGGGTAAAGGTGTTGAAGTTGGTCGTAAAGGCGCTCGTGGTATTCAGGCCCTGTAACCCTGTAAAAGTGCTCGCCGCAAACGCTGGGATCTCTCCCGGAAAAAGATTTTGACTATAATTGTCGGACTCCGTGGCCATGGTGGATCCGTTAGAGAGGTTGAAGGTGTAGGTGCCAAACGGATAGGCGGACTGAAGGCTCGATAACGTGCTAAAGGGCGAGCTTGTGAAGACCGGCTTTGTTCCGCTAGTTGGCAAAGTTTGCGGCGATCCGGGGCCGGGGTAGGTTAGGCTTGCGGACGTGAAGTCGCCGGCGTTCTGGACATACGAGAAAAAAATCGAAAAGGAGGATGGGGTTGTCGGCGCTGCACTTGAGACTTGGCTATAGTCCTCAACAAGGCCGATGTTGACCTGTATCAAGCTTGCCCGAAGCGGCGCCGCTGCAAACAGCGTCACTGCTGCCAGCAGCACTACCATTCCAGATTGAAATCGACCACTTGCCCCGGCATTTCCTTTGGCGTTCATCTTCTTACCCTCCCGTGTCTTGAGATTTGGCTGAGGGCCTGGAAGCTCTCTCGCCTTCACCGCCATAAGCGAAAATCAGGGGTCGAAATCTGCCAAGCGTCCAAAGTTTTTTTTGGCGCGGTCTCGAGTGGGAGTGTTTCGGGATCCCAAAGAGAGCGCGCACATGCACTCTCGCAAAGAAAACCAGGAGACGACTAATAAATCGATCTCTGATAAGATGCTGCACACGATCTATGAGCGAAGATTCCTCGCCGCCGGTCACCCAGTTGCTACACGCCTGGTGCGCTGGCGACGAAGGGGCTCTCGCGCAGCTAATGCGTGTGGTCTATGACGAATCGGTGATTGAAGAAGACGACGGGGTGCTTGGGCTCGCCTGTGAAAAGATGGGACCGCGCGCGCCAAAATGGATCTCGGTACGGAACGTCTCCCTTCCTCATTTGAGCGGTGATTCGGCCAGTGAGGACCGCCAGAAAGCGGCGGTTCGCCTCTACGCACGGTATGGCTTCTGGACAACGGTTCAGAGCGCCATCGCGACGTGGGCAATTATTTCGGGAGCTCCCTAGGAAATGGCGAGAAAGTTTATCGATTCCGGATTCGATGCGGCTGTCAGGCTGAATCACACGCAACAATCTGGAACCTGTACCAGGTTCCATTGCCCATGAGAGCGCGGTCGTGAGCGCTGAATTCCAGTTGGTGTCCCCAGATGGTTTCTGGGAAGTTACCCGTTAACGCGCATTGAACTAGTTCCCAGGATGCATTCCGGGCCGAGGTCGCAGTGGGCTGCGGGATCAATCTGAGCTCTGTACGAGTTGGCCGACGATCCAGCCCAGGGCAGAAAAGCGCCGCTTCCCATCGGTTGACCGAATCAGCCCTCGGGCCGCAGCGGTGCGCCCATTTTTGGACTACACCCGAAGAACGCCGACGGCCCTCGGGGTTGTTTCCGCTCGGCCCCGCGATGCGTCGCGATTTCCAATTCAGGCATAATATACCGATCGGTGTATACTAATTCGAATCCGTGCCGGAAAGCTCCGCCGAACAGATTGCCGCTGCCGTTATGGGGGTCAACGCCGAACAGCGCCAGGCCTTCCTTGAGCATGCCTGTGCGGGGGACGGTCCCCTGCGCCTCCGCGTGGAATTGCTGCTGAAAACAAGTGCCGAAACGGTTTTTGCCTCATCCGATGTAACGCAAGCAATGGGTGCGCCTCCGTCCGCATCGGATGTGACGGGAGAAGTGCCTGGCACGCGCGTCGGCCCCTACAAGCTGCTGCACGTCATCGGAGCCGGCGGCATGGGCATGGTGTGGGCGGCGGAGCAGGAGTACCCACTGCGCCGCAACGTCGCCCTCAAGATCATCAAGCCGGGTATGGATTCGGGCGAGGTCATCGCCCGTTTCGAAGCCGAACGGCAGGTCCTGGCCATGATGGATCACCCGAATATCGCCAAAGTGCTGGATGCCGGGACCACGCAGAGCGGCCGCCCATACTTCGTCATGGAGTTGGTGGCGGGAACGCCCATCACCAGCTACTGCGATGAGAAGCGCCTCGGGCCAAAGGAACGGCTGGAATTGCTCATCCCGGTCTGCCGCGGTATCCAGCACGCGCACCAGAATGGGATCATCCACCGCGACATCAAGCCATCGAATGTGCTGCTTTCCTCCTACGACGGGGTGCCCACCCCCAAGGTGATCGACTTCGGCATCGCCAAGGCGACTGGTCCGAGTGCGGCCGATAGCCAGGTCACCCGCTACGGTGCGGTGGTCGGCACGCTGGAATACATGAGCCCCGAACAGGCCGCGACCGGCGGCGCCAACATCGACACGCGCAGCGATATTTACGCGCTGGGCGTCGTGATGTACGAGCTGCTCACCGGCCGCACGCCGCTGGATTGGGAAGAGGTGCGGCAAGCGGGTTACGTCGAATTTCTGCGGCGCATCCGCGAAGAAGATCCGCCGCCGCCAAGCGCCCGCCTCATGAAGTCGCCTGGGACCCTGGTCGAGCTTGCGGAGCGGCGCGGAACCGTTCCGGCGAAGCTCCCCAACCTGCTTCGCGGCGAGGTGGATTGGATCGTCATGAAGGCGCTCGAGAAGGACCCGGCCCGGCGCTACGAAACGGCGAACGGTCTGGCTCGCGACATCGAGCGTTACCTGCAGGGAGAGCCCGTGGAGGCGTCGCCCGCGTCGCCCACCTATCGCATGCGCAAGTTCGCCGGCAGGCACCGGCTGGTGCTGGCTACCGCGACAGGTTTCCTCGCGCTCTTGATCTTGGGCATTGTGGTAAGCACCTGGGAGGCCGTGCGCGCCAGACGCGCTGAGCAGACCGCCGTTCAGGAACGCAACCGGGTCATGGCCGCGGATAAAATCGCGCAGCAACAACGCGATCGGGCAGTGACGGCGGAGGCGGCCGCCAGCCGGCAACTCGATAATGCTGTCCTGCAGATGCACCGTGCGGATACCGAAGCGGTAACGGCGCGCGCCGTTAGCGACTTCTTGCAGAAGGATCTGCTGGGGCAGGCGAGCGCCAGCAACCAATCCACGGCCGATGGGAAGCCGGATCCGGATCTCAAAGTGCGAACGGCGCTCGACCGCGCAGCCGCGAAAATCGAGGGCGCGTTCCAGAGCCAGCCGCTGGTGGAGGCATCCCTCCGGCAGACCATCGGTAATGCCTACACAGACCTGGGTTTGTATCAGCAAGCGCGTCCCCAACTCGAACAGGCCCTCAGACTCCGCCTGTTGCATCAGGCGCCAGACGATCTTGAGACATTAAACGCAAAGGAGGCCCTCGCCTCCCTGTCCTTCTACCAAGGCGACTTGGTCACGGCCCGCCCCCTGGTTCAGGAAGTCCTGAAGGCCCGGCAGAAAAGGTTAGGGCCAGATCACGCCGACACACTGACGGCGCTAAATAATGTCGCGGCCGTGCTGAATTTGCAGGGCCATCGGGCCGAAGCCGAGCGGTTATTTCGGTTAGCGCTCGGCAGCCGGATCCGCACTCTCGGCCGGGAGAATCCGGACACGATGGAAGCGGAGACAAATCTGGGGGCCTTGCTGAGTATACAGGGCAAGACCGCCGAAGCCGAAACCCTGATGCAGGCTGCCGCCAACGGATATCGAAAGGTCTTCGGTCCCGATCACCCACGGTCACTCGTGACGAGCTCGGCGTTGGCGAACATATACCTTGGCGAGAAACGGTACTCCGAGGCCGAAACGGAATTCCGGGAGACCTTGGATCGCGATCTTCGGGTGCTTGGTCCGCAACATCCAGACACCGCCCGCGTCTTAGACGGACTAGCACGGGCCGTGGACGATCAGAATCGCCTTGCGGAAGCCGAATCACTGTATCTGAGAGCGATTGAGGCGGAGGAAAAGGCGCTGGGCGAGAACCATGCAACCACGGTGGGAACGAAGCACAATCTGGCCGTTCTCTATCAAAAGGAGCGTAAGTACGCCGAAGCCGGCGATCTCTACTCAAAAGTGATTCGGTTGCGCCGCCAGTTCCAAGGAACCGGCGCGCCGGAGTTTGACGGCGAGTTGGCTGCGTTGGGCACCGTGCGGATCGAGTTGCGAAGATTCGCCGAAGCGGAACCTGTGCTGCGCGAGTCATTAGAGCTGCGCAAGAAGAGAGACCCGAACGGCTACCCCCGCTACAACTCCGAGAGTCTTCTCGGCGCGAGTCTTGCCGGCCAGGGAAAGTACTCCGAGGCAGAGCCGCTTCTGCTGAGTGGATTTGAAGGCATGAGACAGCTCGGCGACAAGCTGCCGGAAACCGGGAAATCGCGGTTCAAGCTCGCCGCCGAACGCATCGTACAGTTATACGAGTCGTGGGATAAGCCGGGCAAAGTGGCCGAATGGCGCGACAAGCTGAAAGCCGGCTCGCGCTAACTTCGCAGCGCCCGCAATCCCGGAATCGTGCCAGTAAGCGCCCTCAGGAAAATGACGCCTGACGCAGGAAACAACACGACCACGATCCCGACTTCCGCGCGGCGCCAAGCGTAAGGGCAGGACCTCGATATCCATCTCTGGAACGCCTGCCTGCGCACCTTCGGCCCAATGACGCGGCACTCGTACAAAGCGGATTTGGGCGACCCGGGCCGGAAGTTCCGATGTGGTGAAGTTGAACCTAGATAAGCGTCCGCCAGATAATTCGCATTATCGGTATCGTTTCCGAAAGGCCGGAACCGTAGGCTGACGCGTGCTACCAGGGCGGGGCGGCGACCATTCGATCCTCCTTCCGTCTCTCCGGGTGCCGTCCGAGTCGACATAGACGATTTGCCACACCCTCACCACAGGCTCCTCCAAGGGCGCCAGTTCCTCTTCCAATCGCTCCAGTCGCCGAGAAAGCGTCTTGTTAATTGTCATTCCGCTTCAAACAAATCATCCGAGTTTGGAGACGACTGGATGAGCGCCCGCGCGGCTGCGAGCGGCATCTTCTCACTCGGTCGGAAGTCGGAATCATTCACATAACGATCCAACCAGCATCGCCAGTAGTCGAGCCACTTCTCTGTATGCGGCACAAGTCCACCTCACGTCGGTGAGCAGTGATTCGAGCTTTTTGAGTCGTCGGTGCAGGTTCGTCACGTACGTTTCTCCACGCGATCGAGCGTCGCCTGGAGCAATTTCCTGACCTCCTCAACGGTTGGTATCGGCCAGGGCGGCCAGTCTGGATCGGTTCTCAGCCGTTCCGCTACACGGTTGACTCTTTCGAGGAGTATCGCCGTGGCTCCTGATGGATTCGTAACGGCGAGTAGTGTGCGACGGGCGCGTTCCAACTGTTCGAGCCGTCTGGTCGTCGGCCTCATCGCGTCGACTCTTTGACGGCCAGGTGATTTTCGTCGCGGAGACGTTTGAGGATTTTCTCGGGCAGACTGAGTGGATTTGTGCCAGTTCCATCAAATGGAGACTCCGTTTCGAAGCTTCTGCACTTGGGTACACGCCCATCGTTCAGACTCGCGAGAATTCGGCGACGTACATCGGACGAGCTTGCTCCAGGTCGCCGCTGGCCGCGCTTGCTCTAAGTTTTCGATGCGTCTGATGGTCGTCCTCATTTGATCCGTCCTGATGATCGCTACCGTTTCGCGTCCGATGTCGCCTGCTCCAATGCGGTCAAGCGTGCCAGGACATCCTCGGTTTCGATGGCCTTCTGGGTGTGATTCAGGATGCTATCGGCCGCCCGCACTTTGACCGCCGGCGGTGTCGTTGGGTCGAGAGCAACCTTGCCCAGAATCGAGACCGCTGCGCTGGAGAGGTGGTGAAGCCGCGCGATCGCCTGTCCATAAGCTGCCCGTTTCGCAGCGCGATAGGCTGACTCGAACTCCGGTTCACCCTGCCAGCGAAGAAGCGTCTTGGCCGAAACCTTCACTGCCCGCGCAGCTTCCTCGATCGTGCGGTGTGTCAGCAGTGCGACAACGGCTTCCTCCTTCTTGCGACCGAATTTTGCGCCGTGGCCGGTCATCTGAGGACACCTGAGGACATCTGGAATCGTTCGGAGACTGCAGACATCGCCCTTCCATCGCCTCGAATTCCCGAAGAATCGCCTTGCATCCGTGGGCGACCAGAGTGATTCATGTCGTGACGCGGTAATCACCGCCCAAGGAGAAAACATGACATCGATTGCAGAACAGACCGAAACGGCGCAGCCGGTAGCCGACGCGGCGGCAAAGCCCAAGAAAAAGGCCAACGCTGGCGCACGTGGCGCGAACGTGGCGCCCAAGAAGGGAAAGGCGGGGAAGAAGGCCACCCCTGCCAAGAAAGCGCCCAAGGGCGCGAAGAAAGCCAAAGGCGCCCGGGACGGCAGCAAGACCGCCAAAGTGCTCGATCTGCTGAAGCGGACCGGCGGAGTAACGGGCAAGGAGTTGATGAAAGCCACGGGCTGGCAGCCGCATTCCGTGCGTGGCTTCCTGTCGGGCACGGTTGCCAAGAAGATGGGGTTGACCGTCATTTCGACCAAGGGCGAGGACGGGGAGCGCAGCTACTCGATCAAAGCTTGACTCGCGAATCTCGCTCGTACGCGCCGCTGGGTTCACGCCCTGGCGGCGTTTCTCGTTGTGGCCTCATGTTTCCTTCTCGTAGCCCGGAGCGGCCATATAGGGTTGGCACAGTTTCGGATCGGGCGAAATCACCATCGTTCCCGTAATCACGCCCGCTTGATCAACGAAACTGACTCGAACTAACGGTGCGACGCGATCCGTCACGCGGCGAGCGTCCTCCAATCTTTCAATTCGCCGTTGAACCTTCAGCATGTGTTTCGCTTTCCAGGATTCGCAACTCTGCCGACCAGTCCGAGAGCGCCAGACAGAGCCCTGCGATATCGGGATGACCTCCGAGGATCAGCGACTCGATTTCCGCAATCTCCCGGCGGCAGCGTTCGATTCACTGGTTCGACCTCATCACAGTAGGAAATCGGCGGCCGTTAACGTGAAGGGCAACCGGAACTCCACTGCTGCTTCCGCATAGGCGGCGTCGAATCGACTCAGCGCGACTCGATGAGCTTCCTCGTCGGGACTCGCGCGGCGACCCAAGACTTCATTCACAAGATCGCATTCGCGCACCGTCAGTCTGGCTAGCGCAGCCCGGTAGGCGTCCCATATGTTGAAACCTCGATTCCGTTGCATCAAAGCTTCGAGCTTCTGCAACCGCCTGGATAGGGGAGTCACACAGCACCCCCTTTTAGACGCTCGGCATTGATCTGTTCGAAGGTTCGACCATCTCCATCGAGCTTCGCTTCCTTGCCAGTCAACTGCTGCCAGCGTTGCACGATAACGTCTACGTATTTCGGATCGAGTTCGATGCCGAAGCAAACGCGTTCGTTCAATTCCGCGGCCGCGAGCGTTGTGCCGCTTCCGAGGAAGGGATCGTAAACCAATTCGCCGCGGCGAAGATGATTCAGGATCGGGCGCCGCATCAACTCGACTGGGCTTTTGACAGGGGTTGATCGAACTTCTCTTCGTCGCTGCTGCCCATAATGAACTTCGGTGACGGCGACGACCAGATTGTTGAATTCTCGCCTGCTTTTCCGAACCAGGGCGCGTTCTTCTTTCGTACGAACCAGCAGGGTTCGTGCTGAAACCAATACAGCGTTCTGGTGAGGACGGTTCGTGTCTTGTCCCATATGATTTGCTGATGGTGAACGAAGCCGATCTTGAGCAGTCCGTCGAGCACCTCGCGCGTGAATTTGCTGGCGTGCCAGACGTAGGCTGCCTCGAGGCTCGGAACCAGCGCGAATGCTTCTGACCAATCGGCGCGCGTGTCGCCCGAGATCGATGTCTCGTTGTGCCCCTTCGTCCGTTTCTTCATGTAGCTCGGCTCCGCCGGCCCGTGGCCATTTAAGCCGGCTCTATCGCGCCATTCGGAATCCAGTTCGATACCGTAAGGCGGATCGGTTACCATCAGCCGCGGCTTGCGATCGCCGAGCAGCCGCGCGACAGCTTCAGCAGACGTGGCGTCGCCACACAGCACTCGATGCGATCCCAATAGCCACAAATCGCCGAGCCGTGATACCGGAATCTCCGGCAGCGGCGGCGCCGCATTCGCTTTCTCGTCATCTTCGAGCGCAAGCAGTCCATCGATTTCGCCCGGATCGAATCCCGTGAGGCTGAGGTCGAAGTCCGACGCCTGGATCTCCTGCAGTTCAAGAGCGAGTAATTCCTCGTCCCAATCGGCCCAAGTGACCGACCGATTCACCATCAGCCTGAACGCCTTCACCTGCGCCGGCGTCCACTCATCGCACAGAATCACTGGAATCTCTGTGATGCCGAGCTTCCGCGCAGCCTTCAACCGCAGATGCCCATCGACAACTTCGCCGTCGCTTCGGACTAGGCACGGGATCTTGAAGCCGAACTCGCGGATAGATGCGCACATGCGATCGACGGCGGAGTCGTTCTTTCTGGGATTGCGGGGATACTCCACCAGCCGCTCGATGGGCCATATCTCGATTGCCTGACTTGCGGATTCGGTTTTCATGGTCATTGAAAAAATCCAGGTTGGACAGCGTCCGAGTTCAAGAATGCCTGTCTCGCCGCGTCGCGCAGCAGCGGTGTCACAGCCGAACATGGCATATTCGCACTCAGCACGGAGAGAATCGAGTTCCTGGTCACCGAGATCCTTGATTAGGGCGCCAATCACGGATTCAAGACTCTCGCCGGTTCGCTTCATGATCTCGATGGACAAGCGCGACAAATCGGTCGCGTGTCAGGGGAATCGGGATGGTCTGCTCGACCCGGGCGATCCGCCTATGGATTGCGCGAAGCATTCGATGCTCGATTATAGAGCCGGACAGACAATCTGTAAAGTGTTGCAATAGCAGATGGTTATCTATTACTAAGGAGTGATCAGGCTCGCTAGAACGGGTTCGGCGGCGACCAAACTGAAATCGCTTTGTCCCGAGTTGTCCCGAGTCGAAAAATGAACTCGGGACACTGCTAAGCCCTGTTGACGGGCTTGTCCCGACTGTCCCGAGTGTCCCGACTCAAAAACAGTCATTCGTTGCCACGAAGCGGATGCTCCGATGAACGCAAACGCCGAGGTCATGATACGATCCGAGTTGTTCGGAGGTGATGGATAAACATGGCTGCTGCATCAGGGACGGAATCGGTTCACGAAAACGAAAGTTGGGACGGAACGGCTTACACCAAAGCTCTTGGTGACCTTCGCGCGGCTCTCGCGCAATTCAAACCGGGCCAGGAGACCTACGAAGAGATCGTTACCCCCCGAGACCAAGTCTTCGCGAAATATCGCCCGATCTTCTCGTTGAATCACATTGGGGATCTTACAAGGGATGAGTTTACGTCCTTCCTTTACTTCGAGAACAATCGCCATTGGAGTGGCCTCTATCGAAAGGGCCTAGGAGCAGCGGCCGACTTGAACAAATTGCGGGATGGCCTCCGCATCTTGCTGGATGAAAGCAAGCCGATTCGGGAGCGGTTCCCGGCCGCACTGACCAAAGTCACGGGACTCGGCAAGGCAACTGCCACTGCGATTTTGACGGTTGCGCTCCCCGATGAATACGGTGTCTGGAATAATACTTCCGAAGCGGCTTTACGTCAGATAGGTCTCTGGCCGAGCCTGGGCAAAGGCGAAGGCAGCGGGGCCAGATACGAGAAAATCAACAATCTCCTATCCGCACTCAAGTCTGAACTAAAGGTCGATTTCTGGACTCTCGATGCTCTTTGGTGGTTCCTACTGGAACCGGGAAAGCTGGCAGCGTTACCCGCAGAGAACCAGAGCGACGATAAGCTACCGTCCTCGGGCTTCGCACTAGAGCGCCAACTGGAGAACTTCCTTCTGGAAAACTGGGACAAGACACCGTTGGCGCACGACTGGGCGATCTTCAGCACGCCCGAAGATCTAGAAGCGGGCAATCAGTATCCGACAGACGTGGGTCGCCTTGATATTCTTGCGGTCCACAAGCACGACGCACGCCTTCTGGTGATCGAGTTGAAACGTGATCAGACAACTGACCAGACCGTAGGCCAAGTGCTTCGATATATGGGCTGGATCAAGAAACATGTCGCGAAAAAGGACCAGACCGTGGATGGTCTGATCATTGCACGCAAAGCTGATAAACACGCGTCCTACGCGCTTTCGCTTTTACCCAACGTGAAGATGATGGTCTATGAAATCGAGTTCCACTTGAAGCATTTGGAACCGTTGCCCGAGTAGGGGCGCCTCATGGCCCAAAATCAGCCGGAGTTGGAAAACACGCTAGTGTGTTCTCAGATCAAGATCGGGAGTGGAAAGCCCATTTGTTAGCTTAGGGCTGTGAAGCGCAGCGCGCCATTGTGAAACAGCATCCCCACAAAAGTCCCCACAGTCGGCTGTAGAACGGGAAATTTCGAGTGATTCGTGGCTTGTAAGTGTTTGAAAACGTTGGCTCCTCGGGTAGGACTCGAACCTACAACCCTTCGGTTAACAGCCGAATGCTCTACCATTGAGCTACCGAGGATCAAAACAGGCAGGCTTCCATCATTAGACCAGAGCCCTGTTTGAGTGTCAATTGCTGAGCTTCTGCGAAGATCGCCTCGACGCTGGTTCACAACGATACCCAATTCCCCGATTGCCGACGGCGCGACGACTTTCTCAAGCTTGGCCCGTCAATTCCCAGCCGCGCAAATGAAATTAGCCGCCTCGTCCGTGCTCCCCGACCCTTTGTACTTCGCGACTTGCGGATGCGGACAAATCGGCCTTGTCCGCAACACGCCGCTCGCCGGATTCCCATCCGCCTTGTACTTCGTCGCGATAATCTCCCCCGGCGCCGTCCCGTTTTCCACCCACCGCTCCAGCAGCGACCGACATGTTGTGCTGCGCATCCGCAGCCGCCGGCGCCGCTCCTCCGAACTCCGTTACCGCCCGGACCGCCGCTGCAATGCTGCATCCCCGGCACCATATATAGTTCGACGAACTCGCCCGCCTGCTTCTTCCCCATCTTCGCGACCACGCTGTTGTAATAGTTCACCGAGTTCACCGGCGAAATCGCCGCAT
The DNA here is from genome assembly GCA_963732025.1 of Terriglobia bacterium. Taxonomy (GTDB): domain Bacteria; phylum Acidobacteriota; class Terriglobia; order Bryobacterales; family Bryobacteraceae; genus Palsa-187. Next base: position 389,282 of record CAVSXU010000008.1, on the reverse strand, counting down.
CGCTCCAGCCGTGATACATCACCAGCTTCCCGCCGCGACTCTTGAACTTCTCCAGATTCGGATCCACCGCATTGAAAATCGGACCCATCTTGTCATCCGCCTTCTTCATATCGCCATCGAAATTGAATTTCTTGTAATCCCACGCCGGATCCTGGAACATCATGTCCCCGAAGAATCCCTGTCCGAACGCGTGCTGCAGGCTCTTGCCCTGCTGCAGCCCCGTGATCCACAAACCCCACCCGCCGAATCCCGATTCTCCCCCGACCACGTACCCCGGATGAATCAGTTCGCCCTTCGAATTCCGAGCCCCCTCGTACACCTTCCTCAACGCCGCGATCTGAACCTCGCTCAGGCAACTGCCCGATCTCCCCAGCCTTACAAGCCAGAACCGCCGGATCGAACTTGCACTTCGTCGGTTCGCCGATCACGCCATCCTTCACGCCGTCGTCCAAATCGCACGCCGCCACCGCCGCCGATTCCACCGCCTGCAACTGCTTCGCCGTCATGTACGTCGCTGGACTCGCATCCAGCGCCTGCATGTTGCCGACGAAATCCGCCACCAGATGCGTCAGGTAATTCGCCGGCGCCCCCGCGATGATGCCGTCGTAATCCGCCGGATACCGCTGCGCCTCCATCAACGCCTGACGACCGCCATTCGAACACCCATTGAAATAATTGTGCTTCGCATTCGACCCGTAAAACGCCCGGATAATCGCCTTCGATTTGTCCGACGTCTCATGCACCGCGCGATTCCCGTAATCGATAATCTTTTCGAAATGCCCCAGCGCCCACGCGGCATCCGTCGTCCCGCCCTTATGACCCGTGTCCGTCGACGACACCGCGTATCCCGTCCGCACTCCCGCCGCCAGCCCCGCATAGTTGATCGATCCCGCGAAGCCGCCGTTCCCCACGCCCAGATACCGGTTATTCCATCCCGCCGCCGGCAGCCACACTTCGAATTCGATATGCGAATCGGCCACCGGACTGATCACGCCCTCCACGCGGCAAAACTCCGGCAGATCCTTATACGACGCCGCCAGTCCGCCGCCGGGCGGAGGAATGAACGCGCCCGCCGCGATCGACTTGGCCGACGTCACCGTCACATTCGCCAGCTTCAGCGCCGCCATGCTATCGCACGACGCAGCCGACGCCGAACCCGCCGCGCACGCAATAACCACGATGACGATTGCAAGATTTCGCATAAGCATAACCCTCCTGTAACTCACCAAGTCTAGCAACGTGTTATGGTGCTCGATATGGGCATCGCAATCGGCGCCGACCACGCCGGCTTCCCGCTCAAACAGCAAATTGCGGAATTCCTGAAGCAACTCGGCCACGATATTCTCGACGTCGGCGCCTTCAACGCCGACCCGTCCGACTACCCCGATTTCGCCAAAGCCCTGGGCGAAGCCGTCATCGCCGGCAAAGCCGAACGAGGCGTTCTCATCTGCGGCAGCGGCGTCGGCGCCTCCGTCGCCGCCAACAAAATCACCGGCATCCGAGCCGGCCTCTGTCACGATACCTACTCCGCGCATCAGGGCGTCGAACATGACGATATGAACGTGCTCGTGCTCGGCTCGCGCATCATCGGCGTCGCCCTCGCCGAGGAACTCGTCGCCGCGTTCCTGCGCGCGGACTTCACCATCGAAGAGCGCCACGTGCGCCGCCTCGCCAAAGTCAAAGCCATCGAAAAACAGTACTCGTGCAATCCGTAACGGAGAAATCATATGAGCACCAACCCGGCCAGCCACCATCGAGCCCCGTCAAGCAACTTGCTCGACTTCGGGCAATCCGCGTGGCTCGATTACATCCGCCGCAGCCTGATTTCCAGTGGCGAGCTCAAACGCCTCATCGATAACGACGGCGTGATGGGCGTCACCTCCAATCCCGCCATTTTCGAAAAAGCGATCACCGGCAGCACCGATTACAGCGACGCGCTCCAGTCCTTGCAGCAGCGCAAGGACCTCGATGCGATGGCGCTGTTCGAACATCTCGCCATCCCCGACATCCAGGCCGCCACCGACGTCATGCGCTCCGTCTACGACGCAACCAAATTTCGCGATGGCTTCGTCAGCCTCGAAGTTTCTCCCTATCTCGCGCACGACACCCAGGCGACCATCGACGAAGCGCGCCGCCTCTGGAAAGCCGTCGGCCGCGACAACCTGATGGTCAAGGTCCCGGCGACCCACGAAGGAATTCCCGCCATCGAGCAGCTCCTGAGCGAAGGCATCAACATCAACATCACGCTGCTGTTCGCCCAGGAGATGTACGAGAAGGTGGCGATCGCCTACATCTCCGGCCTCGAAAAATACGCGGCCTCGGGTGGCGATCTCAAGAAAATGGCGAGCGTCGCCAGCTTCTTCGTCAGCCGCATCGACGCGACTGATCGATTCGCAAATCAAGACCAAGCTCAAAACCGCCCAGGGCGCCGATGCCGACCTGCTCAAGAGCGTGCAAGGCAAAGTAGCCATCGCCAACGCCAAGCTCGCCTATCAGATCTACAAGAAAATCTTCAGCGGTCCGCGTTGGGAAGCGCTCGCCGCGAAAGGCGCGCAGACGCAGCGCCTGTCTGTGGGCCAGCACCAGCACCAAGGACCCGTCTCTCCGCGACACCATGTACGTCGAAGAGCTGATCGGCCCCGACACCGTCGACACCATTCCTCCCGCCACCCTCGACGCCTTTCGCGATCACGGCCAGCCGCGCGCCAGCCTCGAAGAAAACGTCGACGCAGCCACAGCCACCATGGACGCACTCGCTCGCACCGGCATTTCGATGCAGCAGGTCGACCGACGAGCTCGTCCGCCAAGGCGTCAAGCTCTTCGCCGAAGCCTTCGACAAGCTGCTCAGCGCCGTCGACCTGAAATGCAAAGTCGCCATCGGTGCAGTTGTCGATAAACAGACCTATTCGCTGACGCCGGACGTCTCCGAAGCAAGTCGACGCCATGGTCGAGGAATGGCAAATCGGCGGCAAAGTTCGCCGACTTGTGGGCCCGCGATGCCTCGCTGTGGACCGGCGCCGACGAAGGCCAGTGGCTCGGCTGGCTCAGCATCACGGAAGATCAGCTCGCGCAGCAGGATCACCTCAACGACCTCGCCGCCGAAATCAAGGCGGCCGGATTCAAGCACGCTCTCCTGCTCGGCATGGGCGGCTCCAGCCTGTGCCCCGAAGTGCTCGCGAAATCCTTCGGGAACACCGCGGATTCCCCGAGATGCACGTGCTCGATTCCACCGATCCCGCGCAAGTGAAAACCTTCGAGAACAAGATCGATCTCGCGAACACCATCTTCATCGTGTCCAGCAAGTCCGGATCGACGCTCGAACCCAACATCTTCAAGCAATACTTCTTCGACCGCGTGCCGCAGACCATCGGCGCGGACAAAGCCGGTGAGCCGATTCATCGCCGTCACCGACCCCGGCTCGAAAATGGAGCAGGTCGCCACCGCCGACCATTTCCGCCACATCTTCCACGGCGTCGCCGAGCATCGGCGGCCGCTATTCCGCGCTCTCCGATTTCGGCATGGTGCCCGCCGCCGTCATGGGCATCGACGCGCCCAAGTTTCTCGATCGCGCCGACGTGATGGCGGTCTCGTGCTCGCATTGTCTGCCGATTCCGCAAAATCCCGGCGTGATGCTCGGCATCATCCTCGGTGTGCTCGCCAAGAATGGCCACGATAAGGTGACGTTCGTCACCTCCCCCGGCATCGCCGATCTCGGCGCGTGGCTCGAGCAGTTGATCGCCGAATCCACCGGCAAGATCGGCAAGGGCCTGATCCCTGTCGATCGCGAAGCCCTCGCGGCCCCCGGAAGTACGGCAACGATCGCGTGTTCGCCTACCTGCGCCTCGAATCGACGCCGGATGCCGCACAGGATGCCGCCGTCGATGCGCTCGATCAAAGCCGGACATCCGGTCGTGCGCATCGAAGTCGCCGACGTCATGAGCATCGGCCAGGAAATGTTCCGCTGGGAAATCGCGACCGCCGTCGCCGGCTCCATCATCGGCATCAACGCCTTCAATCAGCCCGACGTCGAAGCCAGCAAGATCGCCACCAAGACGCTGACATCGGAATACGAAAAGACCGGGTCGCTGCCGCCGGAGAAGCCGTTCTTTTCGGGCGACGGCGTGCAGCTCTTCTCCAACGACGCGAACGTGACCACCGGGAAGACGCTTTCCGGATCATCTGAAAGCGCACTTGAACCGCCTCGGCGCTGGCGATTACTTCGCGCTGCTCGCCTACGTCGAAATGAACGACGCGCACGAATCGATCTTGCAGCAAATGCGCACCGGTGTTCGCGACGCGAAGCGAGTCGCCACCTGCCTCGGCTTCGGCCCGCGCTTCCTGCACTCCACCGGCCAGGCGTATAAAGGCGGCCCGAACACCGGCGTGTTCCTGCAGATCACCTGCGACGATAAGGCCGATGTCCCGGTGCCCGGACAGAAGTACACATTCGGCGTAGTGAAAGCCGCGCAAGCCCGCGGCGATTTCCAGGTTCTCGCCGAACGCAAACGCCGCGCCCTGCGCGTTCACCTCAGCGACGTCGAAACAGGATTGAAAACACTACGCGCCGCCATCGCGGAAGCGCTAACTTAGTCATGTGAAGTGGCAGGCAGTCTCGGCCTGCCAGTTTTGATTTGGTGGGGCAGGCCCTTTCGCGACCGTCGGCCAAATGCTTGGAGGAACAGAATGCAACTCGGCATGACCGGTCTAGGACGAATGGGCGCCAACATGGTGCGCCGCCTGATGAAAGGCGGCCATCAATGCGCCGTCTTCGACCTGAACCCTGAAACCGTGAGCGGACTAGCCAAGGAAGGCGCGACCGGCGCGACCTCGCTCGCCGATCTCGTCAGCAAGCTCGCCAAGCCCGCGGCCGTCTGGGTCATGGTCCCCGCCGGCGCTCCGACCGAAAACACGGTCCTCGCGCTAGCCGATCTCCTCAAGCCCGGCGACACCATCATCGACGGCGGCAACTCCTATTACAAGGACGACGTGCGCCGAGTCCCTGATGCTCCGCGACAAAGGCATCCACTACATGGACGTCGGCACCAGCGGCGGCGTCTGGGGTGTCGAGCGCGGCTATTGCATGATGATCGGCGGCCCCAAGGAAGCCTTCGATCGCCTGGAGCCGATTTTCAAAACGCTCGCGCCGGGCATGGGCGACACCGGCCGCACTCCAGGCCGTCCGGCGAACTCCGGCACCGCCGAAAACGGCTATCTGTACTGCGGCCCCTCCGGCGCGGGCCACTTCGTGAAGATGGTCCACAACGGAATCGAATATGGATTGATGCAGGCCTACGCCGAAGGCTTCGACATCATGAAGAACGCGAATCTGGAAGTCGCTCCCGAAGGATCATCGTTACGATCTCAACCTGCCCGATATCGCCGAAGTCTGGCGTCGAGGAAGCGTAGTCGGATCGTGGCTGCTGGATCTGACCGCGATGGCGCTGATCGAGAATCCCGCGCTCTCCGAATACACCGGCCGAGTGGAGGACTCCGGCGAAGGCCGCTGGACCATTCAGGCGGCGATCGAAGAAGCCGTGCCCTGCGACGTTCTGGCCGCGTCATTGTTCGCGCGCTTCCGCTCGCGCCAGGATCATACCTTCGCAGAAAAGATGCTATCGGGAATGCGCTTCAAGTTCGGAGGCCACGTAGAGAAAGCCACGGGAGGCTGATTTTTAGTACGGTATCCTGGCGGTTCAAACACCATCCGTAAGGGAGGGGGAATTAGTGGTCACCATGCCCATCACTAATAGTTTTGCCCGCGACACTATGGAGCCCGTTCTTAATGCGCGAAAGCGCATTGTGTTGTGAGCGCATCCGTCAGGGTGCGCGCTGTTCTTGTTTTTGAGGCGCGACAGCATGGAGCGCTAGCGTTTTTCCGAGCCGCGACCGTAAGGGAGCGGTCGATCGCGTAAGAGAGGATTTACTTATTAATGTCAGACGACACACAACATCAAGGCCGCCCCGGCGACCCCTGCGCCATGGTCATCTTCGGCGCATCCGGCGACCTCACCAAGCGCAAGCTGATCCCCGCGCTCTACAACCTGGCCAAGGACAACCTCCTCTCCAAGGAATTCGCCGTCATCGGCTTCGCTCGCAACGAAATGACCAGCGAGCAATTCCGCGACATGCTGTCCAGCGAGATCAAGGAATTCGCCACCACCACGGTCGATCCCGAGCTCTGGCATTGGCTCTCCGAGCGCATCTACTACGTCAATGGTGAATTCGGCGACCCCGCCGCGTTCGAGCGCCTCAAGGCCCAACTCGCTGAGGTCGAAAAAACCCACGCGACACGCAGGCAACTGCTTTTTCTATCTCGCCACCGCGCCCGCATTCTTCGCGCCCGGTGGTCAAGCAACTGGGCGCAGCCGGACTGGTGGAAGAAAAGGACGGCGCATGGCGGCGCGTCATCATCGAAAAGCCGTTTGGGCGCGATTACGAATCCGCCTGCGCTCTAAACACAGAGATCCGCACCGTTCTCAGCGAAAAACAGATCTACCGCATCGATCATTACCTGGGCAAGGAAACCGTCCAGAACATTTTGGTGTTCCGTTTCTCGAATGGAATCTTCGAGCCCATCTGGAATCGCCGCTACATCGATCATGTCCAGATCACCGTGGCGGAGACGGTCGGCGTGGAATCGCGCGGCGGCTATTACGAAACCGCCGGCACCATGCGCGACATGGTTCCCAATCACATCTTCCAGTTGATTTCGCTGATGGCGATGGAGCCGCCGGTTTCGTTCGATGCCGACGTGGTTCGCGATGAGCAGGCCAAGATCCTCAAGGCGATGCCGATCATGACGCCGGAGGACGTGCTCACGCGCACCGTGCGCGGCCAATACGGCGAAGGCATGGAAGGCGATCACAAAGTTCCCGCCTATCGCAGCGAGCCCGACGTTTCGCCAACTTCGAAAACCGAAACCTACGTTGCGCTGAAGCTGTTTGTCGACAATTGGCGCTGGGCCGATGTCCCGTTCTACGTTCGCACTGGCAAACGCCTTCCGAAGCGCGTCACCGAAATCAGCATCCAGTTCAAACGCGCGCCCGTTCCTTCTGTTCCGCCAGACCTCGGTAGAAACGCTGACGCCGAATCGTCTGATTCTGCTGCTGCAACCCGACGAAGGAATCTCGCTCAGCTTCGGCGCGAAAATTCCGGGCCCTGTGGTGCGGATGGGCAACGTGAAGATGGATTTCCACTACAAGGATTATTTCGGCACCACGCCCAGCACCGGCTACGAACGCCTGCTGTACGATTGCATGCTCGGCGACGCGACGCTATTTCAGCGATCCGACATGGTGGAGACCGCGTGGTCCGTCGTGGCTCCGATCCAAGACGTGTGGGACGCCCTGCCGCCGCGCAAATTCCCGAACTATGCGGCAGGCACATGGGGACCGCCCGAAGCCGACGAAATGCTAGCGCACGACAAGCGGTCCTGGAGCAAATGTGAATGATTGGAGCAAGTGAATGACTAGAGCAAGTGTGAATGATCCCGATGTGGCGGACGCACTCGTGCGTGCCGTGTCGACACTTATGTCGACACCTCTTGAAGCGTGAATGATCCCGATGTGGCGCACGCACTCATGCGTGCCGTGTCGACACTCATGTCGACACGTTTTGGAGCATAAATGATCCTAGCCGGCGACATAGGAGGCACAAACGCCCGCCTGGCACTGTTCGATGGCGAACCAGCGAACCCGATCCCGCTCGTCATTGAGCGATTCCCAAGCGCCGAGCAAAGCGGCCTCCTGGAAATCGTCCGCGCTTTTCGTGCAAGATCACGCCGAGCCAATCAACGCAGCCTGCTTCGCAGTCGCCGGCCCCGTCCGCGAGCGGCAAAGCCAACTTGCCGAATCTTCCGTGGGACACCATCGACGCAGATCAACTCGCCGCCGAGCTTGGGTGTACCGGTGCGACTCGCCAACGATCTGGAAGCGAATGCGCACGGCACTTCGACGCTCGCTCCGGAAGATTTTTTCGCACTGAACCAGGGCGCAATGAACGCCTCCGGAAATCGAGTGTTGATCTCCGCCGGAACCGGCTTAGGCGAAGCCGGCCTCCTGGCCGATGACGGCGACTTACAAACCGTGGGCCTGCGAAGGCGGCCATTGCGATTTCGCGCCGCGCAATGAAACTCGAAATCGCGCTGCTGCAATTCCTGCTAAAAGAATTCGATCACGTCAGCGTGGAACGCGTACTCTCCGGCCCCGGTCTGTACAACATCTATCGATTTCTGCGCGACACCGGCCGTTACGAAGAACCAAAGTGGCTCGCTGAAAAAATGAGCGCCGGCGACCCTTCCGCGATCGTCTCCGAATTCGCGATGAAGGACGAGAGTCCGATCTGTTGGCAAGCGCTCGACCTCTTCGTCACCATCTACGGAGCGGAAGCCGGCAACCTCGCGCTTAAAGGCATGGCGACCGGCGGCGTTTATCTCGGCGGAGGCATCGCGCCTAAGATTCTGACCAAGCTGCAATCACCGCAATTTCTCCGCGCGTTCACCGCAAAAGGCCGCAGCTCCGCGCTTGCTGGAAGCGATGCCCATCCACGTGATCATGAATGACAAAGCACGGCGCTGCTGGGCGCGGGCCGTCTCGCGATGCTGTCACGATGACCGATCGGCGAAAACAAGTTCTGATCCTCGGCGGCGGATTCGGCGGCATCTACACCGCGCGGCATCTCGAAAAACTCTTGGATCCGGACGAAGCCGACATTCAGATCGTAAATCAGGAAAACTACTGGGTTTATCAACCCATGCTGCCCGAAGTGATCTCCAGTTCCATCGGCATCACCGACGTTGTTTCGCCCATCCGCCGGCTGTGCCCGCGCATCCCATCTGGTGATGCGCGAAGTTGAGAGTATCGATCTGAAAAATAAGGTGGTTACGGTCAGCCCGGGCTTCAAGCCGCGGCATCTGGAACTGCACTACGACTACCTGGTGATCGCTCTCGGCGCCATCACGAATTTCTATGGCATGCCCGGCATGATCGAAAACGCCAAACCGTTCAGAACATTGGCGGATGCGATCGCGCTGCGCAATCATGTGCTGCATGCGCTCGAAGAAGCCGATGTCGAATCCGATCCCGAACTTCGTGCAAAACTGCTTGACGTTTGTTGTTGGCGGCGGTGGGTTTTCCGGTGTAGAAGTGGTTGCTGAATTGAACGATTTCATCCGCCACGCAAAACGCAACTATCTGCGGCTGCGCGACCAGCCGTCGCGCTGCATCCTGGTGCATTCCGGCGAAAGAATCCTGCCGGAAATGACGGAAAAGCTTGCGCTTTTCGCGCAAAAAACGCTGCGAAAACGCGGTGTCGAGATTATCCTCAAAGATCGCTTGACGGGAGCCACGTCGGAGAAGGCTATCCTCAAGTCCGGCAAGGAGATAGCCTGCAAGACCATCGTGTCGACCGTGCCCTCGGTGCTCGCTCCCGTGCTCGCAAACGCTCGATTGCGAAAAAGAAAAGGGCCGCTTGCTGGTCAACGGCAATATGGAGCTGCTCGGTTATGAAGGCGAGGTTTGGGCGCTCGGCGATTGCGCCGCCGCCAAGACTAAAGCCGGCAATCCAGTGCCTCCGACCGCGCAACATGCCACTCGCGCCGCTGCAACGGTCGCGCTAAATATCCGCGCCAAGCTTGCTGGCGCGCCTGCAAAAGTTTTCGATTTCGAAGGGCTGGGAAAGCTCGGATCGCTCGGACATTTTTCCGCGGTCGCGGAAATCCTGGGCGTGCGGGTATCTGGATTCCTCGCGTGGTTGTTGTGGCGCGCGATTTACCTGATGAAGATGCCGGGCATCGGCAGCAAAATCCGGGTCGCGATGGCATGGGGCTACTGCGCTCGTGTTTCCGCCGGATCTGGTGCAGATCAAATTGCTCCGCCAATCCGGCGTCGTGCGCCAGCATTTCGAGCCGGGCGAGATCATCTTCAATCAAGGCGACATCGGCGATAACGTTTACGTGATCGAAAAGGGCCGCTGCGAAGTTCTGCGCGACGTCGATGGTGCGCTTCAGCATGTTGCCGATCTCGGCGCGGGAGATTATTTCGGGGAGATGGCAGTGCTCGCCGATGTTAGCCGCAACGCGACAGTGCGCGCGAGCGCTCCCTCTGACGTCCTGCTGATTCGGAAGGGCGACTTCAATTTGCTCAAGACCAGCGTGCCCGCGTTCGGCGATGTTTTCCGCGATCTTGCCCGGACCCGGTCGGGCGGTTCTGGCAGGAGTGGTAGTTAACAGGTTGAAGAAAGCCGCCTGAAAGGCGGCTTGCCGCCATGACTGGCGGCCCCACATGAGTCGGCTCCACATGAGTGTCGGTACCACATGAGTGCGAGCCCCACATTAACGAAACGGACTGTCACCTCCTTTACATACTTTTAATGTTAATGTCAACCCGTGGACCCGCGCATGCGTCAAGTAGGGCACTTGCGAGCTTTCGTCGAAAAGCACTTGACGCTTTTACTTGCGCTGATCCTGCTTCTGGCGATCACGCGTCTTTGGATCATCTCGCTTAAGACCAGCTTCTGGGTCGACGAAGCAGTCACGGTTTTTGTGGTGCACCAGGGCGGCGCGGATGTGTCGCTCGACATCGCCCCGCAGGTTTCAAAATCGATCTACTACGGTGTCGCACGCGCGGCGGATTCGTTGTTCGGAATCTCCGAGATCGGCTATCGGCTCCCGTCGATTCTCGCCATGGGGCTTGCGCTGCTGTTGATCGCGCGTCTGACGGCAAGGTTGATTCATCCAGACGCGGCGTGGTTCGCAGTGTTCGCTTGCCTAGCGCTGAAATCGCTGAATACGGAAGCTGCGGATGCACGGCCCTACGCGTTAGGAATTCTCGTTTCGGCCGCTGCCCTTTGGTTTCTGGTGCAGTGGCTCGATACAAATCGGATCGCTCCCGCGATCGGGTTCCTCTTTTCGGCGGCGCTGCTGTGGCGAGTCCACCTGCTTTTCTGGCCGGTCTACCTGGTATTCGCTGTCTACGCGATCTTCCGCCTGGCCCAGCGTGAGACGACCGTTTCATGGATCGCAGTTGCCGCGATCTTCATCGCGTTAGCGATCGCGCTGCTTCCGGTCGCGATCGAAGCAGTGCCGATCCTGCGGCAGGCGCGCGCCCACGTTTTCGTGCCGCCTCCGAAGTGGTCCGAATTGACAGACGCCATGAAATGGAAACTGCTGCTGGCGGCGTTTGCGATCGCGGGAATTCTCGACAGGATGTTGAAGTGGAGCCAGACGAGCGCTCCTTCGACCTGGTCCAACATCTCCGGGTCGTCGATCTGCCTGATCTTTTCCTGGTGGCTGATCCATCCCGTCGCGCTATTCGGATATTCCCGTTTGACCGGCAACAGCGTTTTCATTCCGCGATACCTGGCGATCGCACTGCCCGGTGCGGCCATGGTCGCCGTGCTGGGCGCGGCCTTGTTCATTCCGCGAGCCAACTCCTCGATTCCGCACTGGCGATATGCGAGCCTCATCCTCGGCGCGGGTGTCGTGCTCACCGTCGGCCATTGGCGGCACCCCTGGACTGCGTACGCGAACTCCGATTGGCGAGATGCGGCGATCGCGGTGCATAAGATCGCCGGAAGCGAGACCCCGGTGATCTGTCCCAGCCCGTTCATCGAGGCGAAGTCGCCCGTATGGACGCCGGACTATCCCTTGCCCGGATTCCTGTACTCGCATCTCGCTATTTATCCAACCGGTGGACACCAATATCTGTTCCCGTTCGAGGACTCACCCGAAGCAGACGCGTACGGACGGAAATTGTCGCCGACGCTGGCACACGCCGGCGGATTCGTTATTTACGGCGGATTGGGACAGACGACCTTCTGGCGGAACTGGTTTCTGAGGCAACCAGAGCTGACTGGCTGGAGAGCGCGCGAAGTCGGCTCATTCGGCGACGTTGTGGTGGTGGTGCTGGAGCCGGTTAACGAGGCAGGCTGGGATCCCGCCGGGAGAGGGCTCGAAAACAATCCGTTCGTAAAGTTCAGCCAAATCTATTTCGCAATCCACGCTCTGGAAAAGAGATCTCGCCTGAAGGCCGAAGGATTCGTGCATCAGCCACGCTCCGGAGGGCTGCCGTCGAATATCTCGACTCGCGGTTCCGTCTGGGAGACCAATGCGTACTCCTGCAGCGACTCGACAAGTTTGTACTGATGAAACTTGAATCCTCGATCGTAGCCTTCCGTTGAAGGTGATAGGACCTCGATCACCACTGTCGGATTGACCAATTGTCTTTACGGCCGTCCGCGTACCGAGGGTCTCCGCAATGCACCATAATGTCGGGATATGTGTGAAAACCATCCGAGGTCACGCGCATTCGCATGTCCGAATTGGTCACGGTGCACGCGCTCTTTCGCAACGCCGAGTAGAGCATGCCGGTCAGACTCGATATGAGCAATCGCGTGTCGCGTGTGAGCCGCCAGACATAGCATAGACGACGCCATCGTGGTACTCATGGCGGAACTCCGCCGCGCGCTCAAACTCCAGATATTGCTCTGGCGTGATGCGCGGCTGCGGACTGGCTGACATATCCCAATTCTACGCTCCGATGTGGTCGAGTGCTCAAAATAGGAAAAGTGTGAGGTGAGTCAGCTTCAAATGTTGGGCGCTACTGTTGCCGGCAGCCGGACCAAACAGAGCCGACTGAAGCCGGCTCGCCGCCACGAGTGGCGGCCCCACTAACGTAGTATTCATGGCGAAATTCAGACGCGCGTTCAAACTCCAGGTATTCTTCCGGAGACATTCGTGGAGGAGCGCCGGCTGACATACCCCAATCCTACGCTCCGATGTGATCTACTGCTCTGATAGGAGAACGATCATGCGCAGAGTAACGCTTCTGATGACAGCATTGGCTTCGATCGCATTCGCGGCCAAGCCCGGCCTGGACACCAGCACCATTTGGGAGATGCGGTCCGCCAGCGATCCGCAAATCAGCAAGGATGGCAAGAGCGTCATCTACGTGCTCGGCTTCAACGACAAGATGTCGGACCAGAAGTTGAGCAACCTCTGGATTGTCTCCAACGACGGCAAGGACAATCGGCCGATGACGACCGGCGCGTTTAAGGACAGTTCGCCGCGCATTTCGCCCGATGCCACGCGCATCGCCTATCTTTCGAATCGCAGCGGCAAGGTGCAGATTCACGTGCGCTGGCTCGATGGCAGCCAGGAAGCACAGATCACCGATCTTCAACAGGCGCCTTCGAACATCGAGTGGTCGCCCGACGGGAAGTGGATCGGCTATACGGCTCGCGTTCCTGCGAAGCCCGATTGGCCGGTGAAGCTGCCCGAGAAACCGGCGGGCGCGAAGTGGGCGGATCCGCCGATCGTCATCACGAAGCTCCGCTGGACCGCCGATGGGCAGGGCATTCTGCAACCAGGCTATCCGCATGTGTTCGCGATTCCCGCGAGCGGCGGCACGCCGAAGCAGATCACCAATGGCGATTTCAATCACGGCGCGTTCGCGTGGTCATCCGATGGGAAGTACATCTACGTTTCCACGAATCGATCGCCCAACGCCGAGTATGAACTTGAAGGCGGCGATATTTATTCGTATTCGGTCGAGGACGGGTCGGTGAAGCAGTTGACCGATCGCAAGGGTCCCGATACCGATCCCGTGCCTGGACCGGGCGGCAAGAAGATCGCCTACATCGGACACGATTGGAAATTCCAGAGCTACACGGTGAATCATCTCTACCTGATGGACACGGACGGAAAGAATCCCAAGAACATCACGGCGTCACTGGATCGCGATGTGCGTTCGCCGCATTGGTCGTGGGATGGCAAGACGATTTACTTCCTGGTGGACGATCACGGCAATTCGCAGCTCTACTCGGCCGACGTCGAGGGCAGAGCCGTTCAAGCCGGTCACCAGGGGCGTGCAGCAATTGGGTGTCGGCGGCGGGGGCGAAGGATTCACGCTGGCCAACAATCAGATGATCGCGACGGTGCGGTCGACGCCGAACGAGCCGGGAGATGTCGTGATGCTGCCGGGTTATCGCGAGGGCGCGCCGGCGAAGCTTACTTCGGTGAACGAGAGCCTGCTGGCGCAATATCAACTGGGTCCGGTGGAGGAGATGACTTTCGATTCCTTCGACGGGCGCAACATTCAAGGCTGGATCATTAAGCCGCCGAATTTCGATCCGTCGAAGAAGTATCCGTTCATTCTGGATATTCACGGCGGGCCGCACGCGATGGACGGCGTTTCGTTCAAGCACGAATTTCAGATTCAGGCAGCGCACGGCTACGTGGTGCTGTACATGAATCCGCGCGGGTCGACCGGCTATGGCGAGGAGTTCGGCAACATCATCCACACGCACTATCCGGGCGACGATTACAAAGATCTGATGGCGGCGGTCGACAAGGTGATCGAGAAGGGATATCTGGATCCGAAGAAACTGTGCGTGACCGGCGGCAGCGGCGGCGGATTGCTGACTGCCTGGGTGATCGGCCACACGGATCGATTCGCTGCGGCGGTGTCGCAATATCCGGTGACGAATTGGATCACGCAGGCGGGAACGGCCGATGGCGGCTACACGCACGCGGCGCTGTGGATGAAGACGCTGCCGTGGGACGATCCGAAGCAGTTCATCGAACACTCGCCGATTTTCTTCGCGAAGAATTTCAAGACGCCGACGATGGTGATCACGGGTGAAGCGGATCGCCGCACGCCGATCGCGGAGAGCGAGGAGTTGTATTTCGCGCTGAAGGCACAGAAGGTGCCGGCGGTGCTGGTGCGGGTGCCGGACGAGTCGCATGGAATTCGCGGGCATAATAGCCACTACATCGATAAGATCGAGTACATTCTCGCTTGGATGGAGAAGTATACGAAGTAGGGCAGGCTGCGCTGCAGGCTGCATCACGTGGCGCGGGAGTTTGGGAAAAGCCGAGCCTGGAGGCTCGGCGCGGACCTGGAGGTCCGCCCCACACAGGAAGACTCTCGAGCAGCATCATGACAAACGTCGACCGTCAGTTGGCGCGTGCCAACAATGTTGCGGAGGCTGAGCGGCTCATCGACCTGGGAGCGTCTGTCGAAGCCGTCGGCGAATGGTGGGCGAGTGGTTTGGGCGCTCGCGGCGTTGACCAGGAGGTGGCGCGATTCCTGGTGGACTCGGGGGCGAAGCTTACCGTCCACGCTGCTGCGGGATTCGGGTTCGTCGATCGTCTGGAAGAAATGCTGCGGGACGATCCCTCGCTGATCGACGCGAAGGGGTGCGACGCTTGTACGCCGCTGCATTTTTCGCGCGACGTCGCGACGGCGGAGCTGCTGCTGGCGCTTGGCGCGCGCATCGACGCCCGCGATGAGGATCACGACTCGACGCCGGCGCAGTGGCTGATCGGCGATGCGCCTCAAGTGTCGCGCTTTTTGTTGTCGCGCGGGGCTGCTGCCGATATTTTTCTTGCGACCGCGTTGGGCGATCGGGAATTGGCGGAACGTCTGGTCGCGGCCGATCCCGGTTGCGTATCGTATCGCATCGGTAAGCTTCCCGAGTTTCCTCCGCTAGGGGAGGGGCGAGGCGGCACGATTTATCAATGGACTCTGGCGTTCAATAGTTATCCGCACCAAATCGCGCTGAAAAAGGGACATCGGGAATTATTTGAATTTCTCTATGCGCAGAGTGATGCTGCTACGCGCTTGCTGGTCTCTTGCTTGCTGGGTCGTCGAAGCGACGCACTGGAGATTGCTGCGCGGAATCCGGGGATCGTCGCGTCGCTGCCGGACGCGGACCTCGAACTGCCTGCTCGCTATTGCTGGGAGACGAATACGAACATCGAGGCTGTTCGCTTGATGCTGGATGTTGGTTTTCCGATCGCGCATCCGGAGATGAGCCATGGATACACGCCGCTGCATAACGCGGCATGGTCGGGATCGGCGGAGTTGGTCGATTTGCTGCTGGAGCGTGGGCATCCCGTGGACATTGTGGATCCGCGATATCACTCGACTCCGCTGGGATTTGCGATTCACGATTGTTTGGTGGAGAAGCGGCATCCGGAGGGCGAGTTCGGGCGCGTGGTGAAGGCGTTGATCGATGCGGGGAGTCCTTGGGATCGGAAGATTTATCCGACTGGGGATGCTCGGATCGATGATGCGTTGAAGGAATACTTTTAGGCCGGGACCGGCGCCTCGCTAATGCGGTCCCGATCGAAGAGGGAAAGCCGACATGATTGTCGGCTTGCGGGCCCGGCGGCCCGCCCCACTTCACTTCTTCTTTTTCGATGCCTGGGCTTGCGCGATTACCGATTCACGATCGCCTCGGCCCCAGGCTTCTTCGATCTGTGGATCGGTGAGCGGGGTCAATCGTCCTACCAGCATGAAAGCCGGCAGCGCGTGCTGCAGCGTTTTCCAGCGCGCCATTTCGACCAACGAGGGGAGCGCGCGGTCGCGCATCTGATCGAGATTCGATGCATCGCGGCTCTCGGTCAGGATCTGGAGCATCGCCAGCGATTGCATGCGATCGGCAAAGGAAAGCGAGTTCAGCATTTCAATGAACCAGGTGGGTTCTACCTTGACGCCGGCGTTTTCGTGGAGGCGGGCGTAGACGGCGAGCGCCTTCAAGCTGCGCGTCGCGTTGTTGCGGACGCCAGCGTCAGGATCTTTCAGCGCGAACTGGAGATCGTCGACGATCATCTTCTTTTCGGGCAGGTAGCAGATGATGTAGGCGGCCATGGCGCGCTGCTCTTCATCCCCCGAATCGCGCAGAACGTGCCTGAGTTCCGCGATGTATTTGGTTGCGACCGGGATGAACTGCTCCTGAACATCTCGGGTATCTTTGTCGCCGGAAAGCGCGTGACCCTGCGTCAGATCCTCGGCTGTAGTGAAACGGGCGGCGCGTTCGGACGCTTCGAGAAAGTGGCGGTACAGTTTCGTGGCTTCCTCGGGCAACTGGATATCGCCATCGGGCTGATCGCGAAAATCGAAATGCGTCGCGCCTTTTTCTTCGATGCCGACGTAGAGGATCATGTTGCCCTTCTCGCAGCAGATGGCTTCGAGATGGGACTCGACGATTCCGGGCAGCGCGTCGATGCGCTCCTCGGCATCGCCTTTGGAGCGCGGCAGATAATCGCCTTCGCGAACGCCTAACGCCTGGCGCACTTTCGATTCGGAGGTTTTGCGCAGGCCGAAGAATTCGATGCTGCCGATGCGCGGCCTTTCGATCTGCGAGGTCGCCGGGCGACTGGCAAAGCCTTGTGTTTGTGACCAGCCTGTCGCGCAGAAGGCGAAGAGGCAGAGAACGGAACTGTGTCGTGCTAGCACTCGTACGATAGACGTGCGCGGCGGCTGTTCGGCTACGCTTGCTTTTCGGCCAGATCGCCGATGATCGGCAGCTTGAATCGCTCGTTGTTATAGGCCTTGTACATAAGGAACAGCCATATTGCCAGGCACGCAAGCCCGAACAGCGGCCAGAGCAGCGCGAGCATCCATCCCAGGAACGAGATGCGGAAGAGGATCGACGCGAATATCGATAAAACGATGTCCAGCGCGATGACCGCTACGTTGAAGAAGATCGACTGAAAGGCGTGGAATCGAATCGTCTTGTTCTTGTTGTAGGGCTCCAGCACCAGGAACAGGATTCCGGTGATCAATCCGAAAAGGTAGCAAAGCGCGGCGGCCACGTTGTCGGTCATACCTGCGGATTGTACAGGAGCAGCAGGCTGCGGCGTAAAGGCGGGGCCGGCGCCTCCCGAGTCGCCTATGGGCGATCCACATTTCGGGCAGAATCTTCCTTCAGCTTGAGTGCCGCAGCTCGGGCAAAATGCCATAAACGTCCCTCCGTATCGGTTTAGCGCACCGGCTGTTCGGCCTGTGTACGCGTTGAAGCTAGTCTACTCTCCAAAGTGTTATCGCACAATCGGCACGCGGTTTGTGTCACGATAACGAAAATGATTCGTACGCTGACTCTCCTCGCCCTTTCTGCGACCTCGTTGTTCGCGGCCGATCATCTTCTCAAAACCACGCCGGAAACCGTCGCGTGGGGATACTACTGGGCGGGCGCGAAACCCGTCCTGACCGTCAAATCGGGAGATACCGTCGAGGTGCAGGCCGTTTCGGTAGGCAATCCGATGACGCTCCAACGCGCCGGTCTGCGCGAGGATCAGATCGAGCCCGACATCCTGCGCATCTACAAAGAAGTTCCGCGCGAGGCGAGAGGTCCGGGCGGGCATCCGCTCACCGGGCCGATTTTCGTCGAAGGCGCCGAGCCGGGCGACGTGCTCGAAGTGCGCATCAAGGAGATCCGTCTGCGCGCGGATTACGCGTTCAACAGCACGGCAGGTTTTCTGATCGACCAGTTTCCTACGCGGCAGACTAAGATCATCAAGCTGGATCGCGAAAAGATGATCGGGCACTTCGGGCCTGGGATCGATATTCCGCTGCGGCCGTTTTTCGGCAGCATGGGCGTCGCGCCGCCGGAATCGGCGGGCAAGATCAATAGCGCACCTCCGGGGATTCACGCGGGCAATCTCGATAACAAGGAATTGGTCGCGGGGACGACGCTATTCATTCCGGTGCATGCCAAGGGAGCGCTGCTGGAAGTGGGCGATGGACATGCGGGCATGGGAAATGGCGAGATCGACATCACGGCGATGGAGACATCGCTGACGGGCGTGTTTCAGTTGATCGTTCGCAAGGACATGCACCTGAAGTGGCCGCGCGGCGAGACGCCGACACATTGGATCACGATGGGCCTGGACCCGGATCTGACGCAGGCCGCTCGGATCTGCGGCCTGGAGACGCTCGATTTTCTGGTGCAGGAAAAGAAAATGACTCGCGAGGATGCTTATGCGTTGTCGAGCGTCGCGGTGGATTTCGATATCACGCAGCTTGTGGATGGCACGAAGGGCGTGCATGCGATGATTCCGAAAAGCATTTTCGTTAAGTAAAACGGTCCAGCACGTGCTCTTAGGGTTCCGGAGGCACTATGTCTTTTGGACTCTATCTTCTCGGGTATGTGATTCTAATCACTGGGTTAGGCATTGGTGCGCATCTGATGCACATGCCGCCGAAGTGGATTGGAGTCGGCATCATCGTCATGGTGGGTATTGGACTTCTTTCCGCTGTTTCGCATACTCGGCATCGGGATCCGTCATGATTGTGTCGCGAGAAAACGTGTCTACATGAGTGTCGACACGGCACGCATGAGTGCGTGCGCCACATCGACTACTGAATATTTACGCGCACAGCGTTTGACGCTATCCCGTCAACCACTACTACCAAGTCAGTTTCGCTGAGCCCTTTGAGCATGGGCGGCAGGTCGACCGTAATCAAGTCAATCCCACCTGCGTCGTCCTGAATTCCAGCAGATAGTACTGGCACGGGGAATCCGCCGATTGTTGCGGAGATCTGGCCGTCAGGCTTACGGTTGCGAATGCCGCTCGCGTAAATCGCAATTTTCGTAGAACCGCCGTCGGGAATCGGAATCGGCGTCGTGATGCAAACGGCCGTGGGGCACGAATAGCTCGACATCGTGACCTGGTCGCCATTGGCCGACGTGATCATAACATCCGCGATCGCCGGACCTCGGCCGTTCAACCACGCTGTGTACAATCCCGGCGATATATCGGTGACAAGTACCGTGCCGGTTAGGCCCGCGCCGAGCCCACTGGCGATTTCAAACTTCGCTATCCCCAGAGCCGTGTCTTCGGGAACCACTGCGTTGATGAGGAACGGCGAGATGTAGCGCAAGCCAGCGAGTCTCGCCACGCCGGCGGAATCGGTGACGCGCACGCTGGTTCCGTCGAGCAACAGCGGTGGATCGCCGAAGAATAAATCGGGTGACGCGGCCATTTCGTAACCGTAGATCGGCGTGATCGCACCGCGAGCCAGGCTCACGATGTTGCCGGCCGCCCCGCTGACGGGCGCCAGATGGCTTTCGTCGAGAGCGTCGAGGTAATACATCACGGGCTCACCCAGCCCCAGTCCGATAGGAGTGCCGCCGCCACAGGTCCACGGCTCGATCAGATCGGTGCGGTAGTAATCCGAAAAATCGATGAAGAGATCGCCCGGCAGAAAGCTCGCGTAGGTCCATGAAATCTGGTGCGATTCGAAGTATGCCAGCGTCGCGTTGATGATCTGCTCGGCGGCATCGGGATCGGTGGGCAAAGCGCGGCAGTTGGCCGAGTCTTCGCCAGGAATGAAGCCCCACTCGCCGGCGAGGATCGGGAACTGGCTCGCGAGGAAGCCGAAGTGCGCGTCGCGATCGGCGTCGGTCACGTCTTTGTAGAGGCCGTGTGCGAACCACGGATGAACTTCGTAAATGATATTCGGATCGGGAACGGCGAAGCTGGCGTCGAAGCCCAGGAATTCCGAATCGCGAAAACCTTGCACGGCGATGAGCTGCGGCGCGCCCGCCGAACGAATCGCATTCACTAGTGCCTGCATGCCCACGGGTTGCTGATGCCGTCGCCGTGAAGCCAGGATCGCCAGTCGGGTGATGCGGAAGTGCTGGCGGGTTCGTTGAAAATATCGAACACGAGCAGCGGATTGTCTTTGAAATACGACGCCCAGGTGTGCCAGAAATCGATCTCGCTCGCGATGGGCACGCCCGACGGGCCGTATTCCGCGAGAATCACAACCAAGCCCGCGACGTTGGCTTGTTTGACGATGGTCGCGACGCGGCTCAGATACAGGGGATCACGCCCGGCGATGGCGCTGGCGATCGGCAGTCGCAACGCGTTCATGTTGAAGCGCTGACGCATGGTGCTGAACGTGGTGGGCGAGAGCGTCTGGTTGTAGATCGCCTGCATCGCCGGAGTGACGTTGGTGAGATTCAAGCCAGGGATTTCGGCTCCTCGCAGGACGATGGTTTGTCCCGCGCTATCGACAATCCGGTTGCCTTGCGCGTGCATCGCGCCGACCGGAACCGGATTTACGCCGTGTTGGGCAAGCAGTCGCGTCAGCAGAGCGGGAACGAGAAGGAGCAGGCGGAGACGCATAAGCAACAGACGAATTAGCGGTGGATCAGTTTCGAGTCTGGGCCAGGCACTTTGCCAATGGTAGACCCCCACCCTGACGGGTGGTGCTTGGGCCACGAGTGGCGGCCCCACATCGATTTCGAGAGTCCGGCGATCAAAATGCCAGACAGTTTGGCGATCATCAACAGGCCCGGATTGTCGCTTGACCAATTCACTTCGGGGACATCGTCGCACGTGATGGCGATCGCGATGCGGCCGCCTTTCGAATAGACGATGCCGACGTCGCTGCGCAGATGGTCCAGCGCGCCTGCCTTGTTCGCCACCGGCGTTTCGCCCACGCGCCGAGCGATCCCGTTGTGATCCTGCTGCCGCTTCAAAATCCTGATCATTTCCTTAGAAGCTTCGGGACTGACGACTTCGCCACGTTCCATCTTCTCGATCAGACCTACCATTTCACGCGGCGTTGTCGAACCCAATCCGTATTTCTGATTCGCCGGATCGCGGCCGGCCTTACTGAATCCGGAAGCCTCCGCGAGGACAGCGCCATCGCCGCGAACTTTCCTCATAGAGCGCGTGTTCCGGAAGCCGAGCTTGTCCATGTAATCGTTCACGTTGTCGGCCGGAACTTGATTGAGGACGAGATTGGTCGCGGTATTGTCGCTCAGCACGATCATCAGATGGATCAGGTCGACCAACGGCAGCTTATCGCCATCCGTAAATTCGTTGCCGAGGATGCCGGAGCCAGAGACTTTCTCGGCGTCGTGCAGAGTCGTGAGATCGGTCCACTTTACCTTGCCTTCCTGGACGGCTTGAAACGTCGCGGCGAGAATCGCGAGCTTGATGGTGCTGGCGGTGCGAACTTTTTCGTCGGCGCGTCGGCCGTACGTGACGCCGGAATCGAGATTCTTTGCGTAGATGGAGACGGTCCCCTGAAAGCCTTGGAGAGCGTGTTGAATTTCGTTTTCCAGGGCGATGCCCTTGCCCGCCTGAGCGTGGGCGAGCGTCATAATAGAGAGAGTCAGGAAGAGAGGCCACCGCATGCGGACCATCGTAGCGTTGATCTTCACTGTTGCGCTGCAGGCGCAACCCCCAGCGGCCAGCGATCTGATTGCGCGACTTGAAAAGAAAGTCAGCGAATCCACTGCGACCGTTCCGGATCGCGTGACTCTCGTAAACCAGTATTACCAACAGCGTAGTGTCGAGCCCCGAAGAAAGCACGTATTGTGGCTCGCCCAAAATCATCCGGAATTCCGGGAGCTGCGAACACCCGCCTGTTCATTTGCTTGCGCGCTCGATCGAAATTCGCCTTTCCCCGATCCCGAGGGATTTCAGCAGGCGGCACAAATCTGGCGCGCCCAAGCGGAAATACCCGGTGCGAACCCCAATACGATCGCGAATGCCGCGTGGTTTTTCCGATTCTCCGATAGCTCGACCGCGCATTCGCTGCTTAGTCGCGGCTGGCGCGATTACCCCGGCAATACGGATCTGTCGCAGTTGCGCGGCATTATGGACGCGATTGCCATCGGCGGCATAACCGAATACCTTCCCTCCCGAACCGCGTTGAATCAAGATCTTCGGCGGTCCCCAGAGGCGCTGAAAGCTTACGGTGAAGTCCAGACGTCAACAGATGCGTACCTGATTGGGGCAGCCGCCGATTTTATCGTCAAGCAGCCATCCCTATTTGCGGACACGCCCGCGTTCCGTGATGAAGATGCACTCGCTGTTGCCGAGAGATGGCTGTTGCGGGCGAGTGCACTTGACCCGGAAAACAAGGATTGGAAGATCGCTCTTGCGCAGGTCTACTCAACGGAGGCCAGTCTAACGGCCGATCCGACGTGGAAAGTCCAGTTACTTCGCAAATCCCGGGAAGTCGGGCCGCTGATGGCGAACGCGCTGGGCCAGCTCGCGATGGCTGAGTTTGAAGTTGGGAATGATGAGGAAGCTATTCAAGTGGCGCAGTTTATGCTTTCGAAGTGGGAGCCGCCAGGGCCGGTCTTCTCTCCGAACGGAGTCCATATGGCGCATTCAGTGCTTGGAAGAGTCGCCTTGGCGCAGGGAAAGTTGGAGGAGGCGAAGTCCCAACTTCTGCAATCGGCCGAACTGAGGGCTCCGCCCGGGTTTGCATCTTCCCCCTATATGGGCCTCGCGCAAGAGCTTGCCGATGCTGGCGCGCGCACTACTGTTATCGAGTTTCTGGAGCGCTGGCGAGCCTACTGGCCCAATGACGGCGGGAGCATCAGCCACAACATTAAGCTGCTGCGATCGCCGGGCAATGCTCCCATCCGGGGTAACTATGTCGCAGGCGCATCCGTGCGCGGACTTGCAGCGCCAAAGCTTCCCATTCAGGACTACTCCGGCAAAACCGTGGCAGTGCAATTCCGCAATTCGTCATGCAAAACCTGCGGTGATCAATTCGCCCTTATCGAAAAAGTCGCCCGCGGCCGGGATATCGTCACTGCATCCATTGATGCAGACCAACAACAGCGGTTAGTCACGCAGTTCGAGATAGAAACTTTTCCCACGACAGTGTGGATCGGCCGCGACGGCCGCGTGGCAGATTACCAAGCCGGAAATGTGAACGAGGCCCAGGTTCGTAGCGCAGCCGAACGACTCGGCAGTTCACAGAAGCTGCCAGCGCCGGTACCGATTACGACGGATAAGCCGGGAGCTCTTGCCTGGTCGCAGGTGGCGGGTGCAGAATCCTACGTCGTCCAATGGGATTCGCGTGACGACAAGGGCTGGCTCTCGGATCGCGACGATCATCTGGTCCGGGTCATTCCGTCACGAGAACCATCGGTAACCCTCGACCCCGCGCTGGGAGAAACCGGCTTCAGAACCATTCGGTGGCGGGTTTTCGCGGTCAATCAATCGGGTCCAGGATCCATGTCGGAATGGCGCGAATTGAGCGTCGCCAAGCCCTAGAAGGCGTTTTTGCGCCCCAGCTTACAATTATTTACAAAGTTCGATTTTTCCACTTAACAGTGTTAAGTGTTTGTGGGCCGTTATTTAGCGGCGAAACAGGCGTTTGGGGCTCGCAAGGGCGTTTAGATACAAGCGGGAACAAAACTGAGCCAACCGGCGTATAGTGGTTAAGTTGGAGGTTATATTGATGCGCGCTTTGACCCTAGGCTTGGCTTGTGCAGCTACGTTGACCGCGTTGGCCGCGGCCCCTACCACTCAACCCACCTTTTATAAGGACGTTCTCCCTGTCCTTCAGAAAAACTGCCAGAACTGCCATCGGCCTGGCGAAGCCGGCCCCGATGTCTTTCATGAGTTACGAAAGCACCCGGCCGTGGGCGAAGGCGATCAAGGCCGCCGTTGCCACCAAGAAGATGCCGCCGTGGTTTGCCGATCCGAAGTACGGCAATTTCGAAAACGACCGCACCCTGTCGCAAGCCGAAATCAAGACGCTGGTTTCGTGGGTCGACGCGCGGCGCGAATGCCGGCAACCCCAAGGATGCGCCGAAGCCGGTCACCTTCGTCGAAGGCTGGGTCATCGGGAAGCCTGACGTTGTGTTCGAAATGCCGACGGCCTTCAAGATTCCGGCCTCGGGCACTATCGATTATCACTACGTGATCATGCCCACGAATTTCACGGAAGACAAGTATGTGCAGTTCGCCGAAGCGCGGCCCAGCGATCGCGTGCACACGCATCACATCATCTCGTTCATTCGCGAGCCCGGTTCGGGCTGGATGAAGGATGAGCCGATCGGCGTGGCGTTCGTTCCCGAACCGCAATGGCAAGGGGGCGAGGGCGGCGGAGATAACATCGGCGACTCCCTCGGCGGCTATGCTCCCGGAACCGTTCCGAACGTTGATGCGTCCGGGTCAGGCGATTCTGATCAAGGCCGGTAGCGACATGGTATTGCAGCTCCACTACACGGCCGACGGAAAAGAAGGCGAGGATCAAGCAGCAAGGTCGGACTGATCTTCGCGAAAGAGAAGCCCACCGAACGGCTGGTGATGCTCTCCGCGCAGAACAACCGCTTCGCGATTCCGCCGGGCGATCCGAACTATCGAGGTGACCCAGAAAGTCACGCTGCAGGCCGACTCCAAGCTGATGTCGTTCCTGCCGCACATGCACTTGCGCGGCAAGGCGTTCGACTTCCGCATCACCTATCCGGACGGCAAAAAGGAGACGATGCTGAGCGTGCCGCACTACAGCTTCGAATGGCAGCTCTCCTACTATCTGGCTAACCCGGTGTTCCTGCCCAAGGGCACGACCATCGAGTGCGATCGCTCATTTCGACAACTCGGCGAACAATCCGGCCAACCCTGATCCGACGAAGGAAGTTCACTTCGGCGAGCAGAGCTGGGATGAGATGATGTTCGGCTTCTTCGACGTCGCGGTGGCGCCTGACGTCACTGTGATGGATCTGATGCGTCCGCCTAAGGCACCCAAGGCTACCGGCGCCGCGATCGAATAGTTCTACACCCGCAGTCGATGGAGGGCCGGTATCATGCCGGCCCTTCGTTTTTATAAGTAGTGTATTGTTCAAGTATCTTTTCGAGGAGCTTCCCAAATGCGCTTGATCACCTGGCTACCTGTGTCACTGATCATTTCAGCGGCATTCATTTCAACGACGGCATTCGCGGCGTCTGAACCCACCTTCCATAAAGACGTCGAGCCGATTCTTCAAAAGGCCTGCCAGGAGTGCCATCGCCCCGGCGAAATCGGACCGATGCCGTTGCTGACATACGAACAAGCGCGGCCCTGGGCCAAGGGAATCAAGAGCGCCGTGGTGCAGGGCAAGATGCCGCCGTGGCCGGCCGATCCGCATTTCGGCAAATTCTCGAATGACCGGTCGCTGACCAAAGCCGAAATCGACACGCTCGCCGCCTGGGTCGACAGCGGCGCTAAGGAAGGCAACAAAGCCGATGCGCCGAAGCCTCGCACATGGGTGGACGGCTGGAACATCTCCAAGCCGGACGTCGTGCTCGAGATGCCGCAGGCGTTCCACATGCCGGCCTCGGGCGAAGTCGAGTATCAATACATCGTGGTGCCGACCGGCTTCACGGAAGACAAGTGGATCAGCCAGGTGGAGATCCGTCCGTCGGATCGGACCGTGGTGCATCACGCGGTGATCTTCATTCGCGAGCCGGGATTCCAGTGGCTGACGGAAGCCAAGCCGGGCGTTCCGTTCGTACCGACCGTCGCGAATGCGGGCCAGCGTTTCGGAAATACGCAAGGCGCGGGCGCAACGACGTCCTGTCGATTTACACGCCGGGAATGGTTCCCGATATCTGGAAACCCGGCCAGGCGAAGCAGATCAAAGCCGGCAGCGACCTCATTTTCCAGATGCATTACACCGCCAGCGGTAAAGCCGGCGACGATCACACCAGCATCGGACTGGTGTTCGCGAAGGAGCCGCCGAAGCAGCGCATCATCACTATCGGCAGCGCTCAATAATCGGTTCACGATTCCCGCGGGCGATCCCAATTTCAAGGCAGAAGCGATCGCGTCCATTCAGAACAACATGACCATGATCAGCCTGTTCCCGCACATGCATCTGCGCGGCAAGGCGTTCCAGTACGACATCATCTATCCCACGGGGGAAACGGAAACTATCCTCAAAGTCGATAACTGGAGCCTGAACTGGCAGCTTGACTACAAGCTCGCGAAACCGATCGAGCTGCAGCCCGGCGCCAAGGTCAAGGCGACCGCGTGGTGGGACAATTCGACAAACAATCCAGCCAATCCGGATCCGACGAAGGACGTAAAATGGGGAGAGCAGAGCTGGGAAGAGATGTGCATCGGATTCTTCGACGTCGCGGTGGACCCGAAGATCACGAATCGCACGATCTACTCGAAGGCGAAAACTGAATAGAGGCGAATGATTCGACCCGGACTGATGTTTGTCGCGATGGCCGGCCTGGCACGGGTAGTCGGCGCGCACGACGTCATCACGACGAACATCACGTGGTCGAAAGAGATTTCACGTCTGTTGTACAAGCGCTGCGCGACGTGTCACCGCGACGGCCGCGTCGATTCCGCTGATGACCTACGAACAATCGCGTCCGTGGGCCAAGGCGATCAAGGAAGAAGTGCTCGAGCGCCGCATGCCGCCCTGGCAAGCCGTCAAGGGATTCGGCGAATTCAAAGACGATCGCGGCATGACGCAGGAAGACATGGAGTTGATTTCGGCGTGGGTCGAAGGCGGCGCGCCGGAAGGCAATCCGAAGTTCCTTCCGGAAAAGCCCAAGCCCGAAAAGTGGCTGGATCCGGAGAAGCCGTCCGGCGCATCGGAAGTGGATGTGACCGGTGGAACGAAGCTGGCGGCCGGCGAGACCGTTGTCGCCGTGCGCCCACGGGATCTGGCGAAAGGCGAAACCGTGCAGGTGATCGCGGTGCGTCCTGACGGAACCTTCGAGCCGCTGCTGTGGATCTACAAATTCAATCCCGAGTACGCGCGAACGTATTACTACACGGCGCCGATTTCGCTGCCGGCGGGCACGAAGATCGAGATGAGTCCGGCCGAGGGCAAGGTCGCGCTGTTCGCACAGCGATCGACAGGGAAATCCAAAGCCACCGGAGTGGGGCTGCGGTAGTTCTTCGCTGCGGTAGTTCTTCGTGGCGCACGCCCAGCGTGCTGCTGTCGGCTCCAGCCGATGATGCGTTTCAAGACGTCGAACTGAAGTTCGCCGCTGCACGCTGAGCGCGCCACATTACTAGCCCTTGCGCTCGATCCGCATCCCGTAGAACGAACGGTGCACGAAGAACATCGAGACCAGCAAGAAAGCTACCGCCAGACCCGTGCTGACCGCTGCTCCCTGCTTCTCGGTCAGGGATACGCCGAGTTCCACTGCCAGCAAGCCGAACAGCGTCGTGAACTTGATGATGGGATTCAGCGCCACCGACGACGTATCCTTGAACGGATCGCCTACCGTATCGCCGACCACCGTTGCGTCGTGCAGCGGCGTGCCCTTGGCCTTCAGCTCCACTTCCACGATCTTCTTGGCGTTGTCCCACGCGCCGCCGGCGTTCGCCATGAAAATCGCCTGGTAGAGGCCGGTTATGGCGATCGAGATCAGGTAGCCGATGAAGAAGTACGGTTCGAAGAACGCAAACGCCAGGGTCGCGAAGAACACCGTGAGGAAGATGTTGAACATACCCTTTTGCGCGTACTGCGTACAAATTTCGACGACCTTCTTCGAATCCGCTACCGACGCTTTCGTCGAACCTTCCAACTTGATGTTCGCCTTGATGAATTCGACCGCGCGATAGGCGCCCGTGGTCACCGCTTGAATCGAGGCGCCGGTGAACCAGTAAATCATCGCGCCGCCGGTGATCAGGCCGAGCAGGAACGGCGGGTGCATCAGCGACAGGTTGGTGATCAGATCCGCCTTCAGGCCATTGGTCAGCTTCACGATGATCGAGAAAATCATCGTGGTCGCGCCAACGACGGCCGTTCCAATCAACACCGGTTTCGCTGTCGCTTTGAACGTGTTGCCCGCGCCGTCGTTCTCTTCGAGGTTGTGCTTGGCCTTTTCGAAATCGACGTCGAAGCCGTACTTCTCTTTGATTTGCTTCTTGACGTTCGGGATTTCTTCGATCTGGCTCAGCTCATAAACGGATTGTGCGTTGTCGGTCACGGGACCGTAGGAATCGACCGCGATCGTCACCGGACCCATTCCCAGGAATCCGAATGCAACCAGGCCGAACGCGAATACCGACGGCGCCAGCATCATGCCGCCCATGCCTTGCAGGCTGATGTAATAGCCGGCAGCCATCAGGCCCATCATCGCCATGCCCAGCCAATAAGCGCTGAAATTGCCGGCGACTAGGCCGGAAAGAATGTTCAACGATGCGCCGCCTTCCCGCGACGACGTCACCACTTCCTTGGTGTGCGCCGATTGTACCGACGTGAACACCTTCACCAGTTCAGGAATAATCGCGCCGGCCAGCGTACCGCAGGTGATGACGCTCGAAAGCTTCCACCACATGGTGTCGTCGCCGCCGATATCGGGAATCATCAGATAGCTGACCGCGTAGGTCGCGCCGATCGACAGGAACGAAGTCAGCCAGACCAGAAACGTCAACGGCTGTTCGTAATCCATCTTGTCAGCATTCTGATATTTTGCCTTCGCGATGGCTTCGTTGATGAAGTAGGAAAGGCCGCTGGTGATGACCATCATGACGCGCATGACGAAGATCCAGACCAGCAGTTCCACCTTGACCAGATCGTTGTTGACGGCCAGCAGGATGAACGAAATCAGCGCGACGCCGGTGACGCCGTAAGTCTCGAATCCATCCGCCGAGGGTCCAACCGAATCGCCCGCGTTGTCGCCGGTGCAATCCGCGATCACGCCGGGGTTGCGCGCGTCGTCCTCTTTGATCTTGAACACGATCTTCATGAGATCGGCGCCGATGTCGGCGATCTTGGTGAAGATACCGCCCGCGACGCGCAGCGCCGCCGCGCCCAACGATTCGCCGATCGCGAATCCGATGAAGCAGGGGCCGGCGTAATCGCCGGGGACGAACAACAGGATGCAGAGCATGATGAACAGCTCCACGCTGATCAGCAGCATGCCGATGCTCATGCCGGCCTTCAGCGGGATCGCGTAGCAGGGATAGGGTTTGCCGCGCAAGCTGGCGAAAGCGGTTCGCGAGTTCGCGAACGTGTTCACGCGGATGCCGAACCAGGCGACGCCGTAGCTACCGGCGATGCCGATCAGGCTGAAGATCAGGATGATCACCACCTGGAAAGCGGGAGTGTTCGTGAGTACACCGAAATACAGCACCATCACGGCGCCGATGAAAACCTCAAGGATCAACAAAAACTTGCCCTGCGTAATGAGATACGTTTTGCAGGTTTCGTAGATCAACTCAGAGATTTCGAGCATGGATTCATGCACCGGCAGATTGCGCAGATGGGTGTACATCATCAGTCCGAATACAAAACCAAGGGCGCTGATGACCAAACCGATCATCAGCAGGCTGGGGCCGGTCATGCCGAACATGAAAATGCCCTGATGCAGATCGGGCAGTTTGAGCTCAAGCTCGCTTGCGCGAGCGGGCGTGGAGCCGGCGAGCGCCAGCAGAATCCAAATCAAGAAGGGAAATGCGCGCCGTAAGCGAGCAGACAACGAGGTCGAAAACATTTCAGGAAAATCCTCCAGCTGAATCGTTAGACTCTTGGCCGCACAGCCTGGCAGGTGCACGCGTTTATTTCACGAGGAAATCAAGACCTCGCCACGCGCCATACGCTTCTAGAGAGAGCCACCCGAGACCGGGCGGTCTTTTAAGTTACCATAGCGCAGGCCGGGTTGCATCCGCAACGCTACTTGCTCCAGGACGGTGGTCCTGAGGGTCCTGCATGATCGGTCGGGGCCGGAAATTCCTCACAATCTGCCAGCGAGAATTCGGGCTACATTCCTCTTTCCATGCAGTACGCCCAGAATCCGAAGTGGATTGCTTGCAGGAACATAAATGACGAGGTAAGAAAATATCCGGGAGAAGAGCACGTTCTGGCGGGTTAGATCGGAGCGCCGATGTCCACTGTTCGGAATTTTAGCTATTTTGTGGAAGCTTCTGAAAAGTTCTGCGACGATGCGGTGGGCTGTCTCCTCGCCGTCTCTTTCCAACAGGTAAA
Source organism: Terriglobia bacterium (assembly GCA_963732025.1). GTDB lineage: Bacteria > Acidobacteriota > Terriglobia > Bryobacterales > Bryobacteraceae > Palsa-187. The sequence goes on along the minus strand of CAVSXU010000008.1, from coordinate 358,793 downwards.
GCCAGATCGCCTCGACATCGAGAACCGCATCTTCAGCGAGCCAAAATGGATCCAATTTTCAGCTTCGATTCGCCAGATGCGCTTTTTGTAACTCGGCGAGCTTCCGCTGGGCCTCCTCGGGTCCGTATACCCGTCCGGCAGCGACTTGCTGCAGCGCTCTGTCTATTTTTTCATCTAGCGCATTGCGTTCTTCGTCGGTCCAATCTTGTTCCGCGTCCAGAGTTTCCAACGCGCGACGAATCACATCCTCGGCAGTTGCGAAAGCACCGGTAGCTAAATGCTTTTGCACCAGAACTTCAAGATCGGGGGGGACGGTCAATTGCATTCGATTCTCCTTCCCATTATCACTTTAGCGAACATTGCCCTCACGGCGTGCCTTAATCTCAACGACCCAAATACACACCCGTAGTCGCGTCGACGAATACCGACCATTCCGCTCCCGACACCGATTCACCCCAGAACACCCGCCAGGCTGGATTCGGAAAACGATTCGTGGCTTCCAGCATGAAATTCACCAGCGGCTTCGGCTTTGGATTCTTCATGTACTCGCCGCTCTTGGCGATCGCGGTTTGTAACGCCTCCGGCGTGTCGATCTTGATCGCCGACGCGTAAAATGGCCGTTCCTGCGCGCCAGGCCTCCAGGCTTCCTCCAGGCCCGCGAACACGCCTTTGTGCAGGTTGCCCTCGGATTCGATGGCGGACCACGTGTACGTCCGCGAACGCCCCTTCGCGGCCGATACGTACACGATCTCCCAGGCTCCGGCCTTGCCTTCCTCCGAAGGCGGCTTGGGAAGATTGATGCTGCGGACTCGAATGGTCTGGACGTCGCTCGACCAGATTCGCGACATTCCGAAGGATTGTTGGTACGCCTGCCGGCCAGTCACAGGAGTTGGAGGCGGCTCAGGAGTTTTTTTTACAGCCGGGGGCGGGTCCGAACAACCGGTCATGATTCCAATCGCGAGCAGCCGCCAGGCTGAATCTCATATCATTCTAATTTCAATGGTTTGCAGCCGGAGTGTCAACTTCGGATTCTGCCCCCGCCACCGTTTGTGCCGGGCTGCCTACCGTTTGCCGAAGATCCAGGAGCTGCAGAACCGGCCGCAAAATAGTGCTTGAACGGGCGGGAGGCGGGAGTATAATTTGGGCAGGACGGGGACGAAGTATGTCTTTTCAAAATAACGGCTTAAATAGCGGATTTTGTGTTGGTTTTGCAGTCAGCTTTAGCTTTTTTGTCGCGCAGTTGAGCCGCGCAGACCAGCTCACCGGTTCGACCGGCCCCGGGCGGTCCGGAAGCTCTTCGGGCAACGCGCCGAGCAATCCCGTCCGGCGGACCGTCGTTTCCTGGCTCGACGATTCCAACATCGCCGGTCATCCATAACAACTCGAAATTTCCCGGGCGACGCCCCTCATCCCATCTTCCTCACCGGCAAGGTGACTTGCAGGATGGGTCAAATCCGGGACAATCGGTTCTCATCGAACGCGTTTGCAACGGGCGCCCGCATGCCGAAGGCTATACCGACATGAACGGTTCGTTCTCAGTCCGGCTGGGGCAGGAAATGGATGTTATGCCGGATGCCAGTGAAGCGGCCGCGCGCAATACGATGACTGCGGCGAATCCCGCGGGTGGGATGCGCGATAGCCAATTGGTCAATTGCGAGATGCGAGCGGTGCTACCTGGATTTCGTTCGGAAAGCGTGCTTCTGAGTGGGCACAAGTACATGGACAATCCTGATATCGGCACTATCGTGCTGCGTCGATTGGGGACAGTGGAAGGGCTGACGTTAAGCGCAACCAACGCGCTGGCCCCGAAAGACGCGCAAAAAGCCTACGAGCACGGCATGGATTTCATGAAGAAGCCCAAGCTGGAAGAAGCCGAGAAGGAATTCCAAAAGGCTGTGGACATCTACCCCAGGTATGCGGCAGCGTGGTATCAACTGGGCATGGTGCTGGAGCGGCGTACGCGCATGGATGAGGCTCGCCACGCTTTCGCGCAATCGATCGCGGCGGATTCCCGCTACCTGCGCCCGTATGAGCAGCTGTATCTCATTGGGTTCCGCGAAAAGAAATGGCAGGAAGTCGCCGACAATACCGATCGGGTGCTGCATCTGGATCCCTACGACTATCCGGCGGCTTACTACTACAACGCGGTCGCGAATCTGCAACTTAAGAAGCTTGGTCGCCGGCGGAGAAAAGCGCTCGGCAATCGGTCGCGCTGGATACTCTGCATGAGAATCCACAAGGCATGTACATATTGGGGTGATTCTGGCGCTGAAGCAGGACTATCCGAGGCGCGGCGCAGAATTTCAAGGACTATCTGAAGGCTGTGCCGGATGCCAAGGATGGCGAGTTGGTGCGCAAGCAGCTCGCGCAGATCGAGCAGATGCAGGCGCACGCGAGTATAGCGCCGCCGAATCAAACCCACTGTTAGCCGCCGATTCACGCTGATACACGCGGATAAGACTTATATTAGTTGGCTGGTCTTCGAGGAATCCGCGAGAGATATTCTCCGATGATGAATCGGAAATTTGGATTCGAGTTATCTTATCGGCGTGAATCTGCGTGCATCGGCGGCCAATGAAACTCATCCGCGGCCAATGATTACTCAGCCGGGCAGCATGCGCGAGATGTCGTTGTAGATCGCGAACACCACCACCACCATCAGGAACACGAAGCCGACCTTCACGACGGCTTCCTTCATCCGCAAATCCAGATCGCGGCGCATCAGCATTTCGATCAGCAGCATCAGGATCACGCCGCCGTCGAGAATCGGAATCGGCAGCAGATTCACGATCGCCAGGTTCAGGCTGACCATCGCCATCAATTCGAGATAAGTGAACGCGCCTTCGCGCGCCGCTTCCCCCGACATCTGCGCGATGCCTACCGGGCCGACGATCGATTTCGGCGACATGCGGCGTTCCACGATCCTTTCGAGGAACTGGAAAATCACCTTGGCGCCTTCGCCGTTCTGATGCAGCGATTCGACGAACGCCTCGCGCATCGGCAGCTTGGTGAACTTCGATTTCGCGGCTCCAGCTTTAAGCCGATCACCCAATGCTCGCCCAGCCCGTCCAGGTCGCGCTTCTCCGGCGTGATCGTGACGTGATGCTCCACGCCAGCGCGCGAATACACGACATCGAGAGGCTTGCCGTCGGTGTCGTTCTCGATCTCATGGAGCGTCGTGGTGGAGCGCAACGGCTGCCGTTCGCGCTGACCAGTATGTCGCCCGCTTGGAGACCGGCGCGCTCCGCGGCCATGACCCGCCTCAATCGACGAAACCTGCACTTCGGCTCGCGGGAGCCCAGCCAGGATAGCCGACGCCCTGCTTCTCATCCATGACCGGCGTCAGCGTGAAGCGCATCCGCTCGCCGTTGCGCTTGATCAGGACGCTGACGGGTTGCTTGGGACTGGATATTTCTTTGATCGTGAATGTCTCGCCAGTTGGGATCGGAGACGTCTGTCGATCTGCACCACCTGATCGCCTTCCTGAATCCCGGCTTTGGCGGCCGCGCCACTCGGGATCGACGTAGCCGACCACCGGATCGCGGCGGCGTGGATGTCGGGAAGTGCACCATGAAGAGCCCGGTCAGCAGCGCGATCGCCAGCACGACGTTGATCGCGGGCCCGGCAAATGTGATAATCAGCCGCTGCCAGCGCGGCTTGGCGAGAAGATTCCGCGGATCGGCGTTGGCTTCGTCGCCAGGCTGATCGCCGGCCATTTTCACGTAGCCGCCGAACAGGAGCGCGGAGAAACGGAAATCGGTGTCGCCGCGCTTGAAGCCGAACAGGCGCGGACCGAAGCCGAAGCTGAACGTCTCCACCTTCACGTCGAAAAAGCGCGCGGCCCAATAGTGGCCCAGTTCGTGGACCAGGATCATCACCCCGATCAGAACCAGATACCACCAGATGCTGGATAAAAATGCCATGAATACCTACTTCTATTTACGCACGAACTGCGGCCTCGGTTGTAACCCTCGCCGCCCCAGCGCGTCTCGATGACGTTGCGGGCCACCTCGCGCGACTCTCGATCGATCTCCAACACTTCGCCGACCGATCGCGGTTCACGCACGGGAACCCGTTCCAGCGTCTCCGCTACGGTGGCTGCGATCGCTGGAAACGAAATGCGTCCGGCGAGAAATGCCTCGACAGCAATTTCGTCGGCGGCGTTCAGCGTCGCGGTCGCCGATCCGCCGGTCTCCTGCGCATCGTAAGCCAGCTTCAGGAGCGGAAATTTCTTGAAGTCCGGAGGATCGAAAGTCCAGCGTGCGCTTTCCGACCAATCGAGGCGCGGCACCGGCGCGTCGGCACGTTCCGGATACGTCAGGGCGTATTGAATCGGCATGCGCATGTCGGTCGCCGAAATCTGCGCGATCACGCTGCCATCGGTGTACTCCACCATCGCATGAACCTTCGACTGCGGATGCACCACCACTTCTATATCTTTCGGCGGAAGATCGAACAGCCAACAGGCCTCGATCACCTCGAAGCCTTTGTTCATGAGAGTCGCCGAATCGATGGTGATCCGCTGGCCCATCTTCCATGTTGGATGATTCAGCGCCTGCTCCGGCGTCACCCGCATCAGATCTTCGGCCGGAGTGTCGCGAAAAGGACCGCCGGAGGCTGTCAGGATCAGTTTCGCAACTTCATCGCGACGCCCGGCGCGAAAGCATTGATGCGCGCCGTTGTGCTCGCTGTCGACGGGAAGCAGTTCGGCTCCGGATGCTCGCATCGCGTCGATGACCAGGCGTCCGCTGGCCACCAGAACCTCTTTGTTCGCCAAGCCGACGCGCTTGCCGAGTCGAACGGCTTCGTACGTGGCTTCCAGGCCCTCCACGCCGACGATCGCCGACATCACGATGGAGGCCTCGGGCGCGGCTGCGGCGTCGACGCGGGCTTTCGGGCCGTGATCTAGCTCAGGTGCCGGGATCGACCGGTCTTTCAGGATGCGGCGAAGCTCGTCGAGTGCGTGCCTCGTCGGCGACAATCGCGATTTTGGGCTGAAATTCACGGATTTGCTCGGCCAGGAGCTCGACGTTGCGGCCGGCGACCAGGGCGTAAATCGCGAATCGATGCGGCCAGCGTCTGACGACGTCCAGAGTGCTGGTGCCGATGGAGCCAGTGGATCCCAGGAGCGTGATTCCACTGATGTTGCCCGGATTACTCACCCGCCTCGATAATACCATTCTTGGCGTTGCCCAATTGCCAACAGTGTCACCAATAGTGGACCGTTTGGGTATCGTTTCGTACTCTAACCTCGCCCTGACCTCTTTTGCCCGCTGAAAAGGGGGCGCCGGGAGGGTTTGCTTCAGGGGTCTTTTATGAGGTTAGTCTCGCTTTGGTGGGAGTTGCCCCCCCGGCTTGATTCCAATATTAGTATATCTCTTCCACAAATGCAACAGTTTTTTGTAGGTTAGACTTAACTTTTTTTAACCACCGGGCGTAGAGTGAACTGTTATGCCATTGTAAAACAATGGCATACGCCACTTATGGACTTTCACAGGTGGCGTCTACCAGATTCTGCGTACTTCCCGGACAGGCTACTTTCTGACCTCAACCCCGGCCCATTCTTCCAAAACACGGATGGTGGAGCAGAAATCGTCCTCGCCCCACCCCTTGGCGATCGCGGCCCGCAACATCTGCTCGGTTAGCGCCGTTGCCGGTAAAGGAACATCCATCGCCTTGGCCGACTCCAGCGCCAGGCCGACGTCCTTCGCCATCCACTTGGTGGCGAAGTTGGTCTTGAAGTCGCGATTCATGATGTAGGGCGCCTTGAACGAGATCAGGCCGCTCTTGGCGGCGCTGTTGTCGAGAATATCCAGCATCAACTGCGCGGGCGACGCCGCCCTTGGCCGCCAGCACCATCCCTTCGGCGAACGCCTGCATGATGTTCGCCAGGATCAGGTTCTGCGTCAGCTTCGCCTGCAACCCCTGGCCGGCCGCGCCGCAATAGTAGAAGACTTTGCCCATGACTTCGAAATATGGCTTCGCTCGTTCGAACGCCGCTTGTTCGCCGCCGATCATGAACGTCAGCGTGCCCTTTTCGGCGCCGGGTTTCGATCCGGTGCAGGGCGCATCGAGAAAGTGCGCGCCCTTGGCCGCGAACGCCGAGCCGATCTCCCGGCTGACGGCAGGCGCGATGGTGCTGCAATCGGCGATGATCGCGCCCGTGCGAACTCCTTCGAGCAAGCCATCACGACCGATGGTGATGTGCCGCGCCATGTCGCTATCGCCGACGCAATAGAAAATGAAATCGGAGCGCTTCAGCGACTTCGCGCGGCGTAGCGCACACGACGGCGTTGCCTTCCTTCGCGAGCTCCGTCGCTTTCGCCGATGTGTTCGACCACAGACGCGACCTTGTGACCGGCGCTCAACAGATGCCGCGCCATCGGGTAGCCCATGATGCCTAATCCGAGGAAACCCACTTGCGAGTTTTGATTTGCCATAAAAGCTATGATTCCATTAATGACGCCCACAGTGCTGGTGACGCGCCGCGCCTATCCGGAAGCCATCGAGTATCTTCAGCAGCACGCGGAAGTCGACTACAACCCGACCGACGATATCCTCACGCCGGCCGCCTTGATCGAACGCGCGCGCGGCAAGCACGCGATCGTCAGCCAGCTTGTCGACAAATTCACGCCGCGATGCGATCGCGCAGCTCGATCGCAGCGTGCGCGTGATTTCCAACATCGCGGTGGGCTACGACAATATCGATATCGCGGCCGCAAGTGCGCGCGGGATTCTCGCGACCAACACCCCGGGCGTGCTCACCGACACGACCGCCGACTTCGCGTTCGCGCTGCTGATGGCGGCGGCGCGACGCATGGTCGAAGCCCACAAGTTTGTCGAATCGCGAAAGTGGGAGCGATGGTCCATCGACATGATGGCGGGGGTCGACATCCATCACCGCACGCTGGGGATTTTGGGGATGGGGCGCATCGGCCAGGCTGTGGCGCGGCGCGCAATCGGATTTTCGATGAAGGTGCTGTATCACGATGGTGCGATTCTGCCGCCGCAACTGGAGCGCGAGTTGAACGCGGAGTTTGCAACCAAGGAGCGGGTGCTGCGCGAATCGGATTTCGTGAGCCTGCATGTGCCGCTGTCGGATGCTACTCGTCATCTTATCGGCGAAGCCGAGCTGCGCATGATGAAGCCGACGGCGATTCTGATCAACACCGCACGCGGTCCGATTGTGGATGAAGCGGCGCTGGCACGCGCGCTGCGGGAGAAATGGATCGGCGGCGCGGGGCTGGATGTGTTCGAGCGCGAGCCGGAGATTCATCCTGACCTATATGGGTGCGTGAACGCGGTGCTGGCGCCGCACATCGCATCGGCATCGGTGGATACACGCAGAAACATGTCGATGATGGCGGCGGAGAACGCGGTGGCGGCGATCCAAGGACGGCGCCCGCCGAATCTGCTCAATCCGGATGCGTGGAATAGCTGGCTTCCCGCGTCAGAAGCCTGAGGATCAACAGATCCGAGGGCTGGAAGGTCGTGACGGGGACGTTGTTGAGGTCCTCATCGCGATCGACAACGTGACTCCGGATCATCACGCGAAGCTGCTCGACCGACACGCCAAGTTCTTCGGCGGCTTCAGTTTCCGAGTACTGCGACTTCCCGGTTCTGGACAATTGCATTTCGAGCACAGGCCTGGCGTTTCTCCTATGTTGCAATTGTAAAGTGGGGGCAGGCGATGCCCAATCGGTTAGAGCGCTTATTTACGCTAGGGTTTGCCCTGACGTACCAACGTACTAAGTGCGTGGCGCACGATTCATCGTGCAGCGGGGAACTTAAGTTCCCCGTTCCGAATCGCCGACTGAAAGTCGGCGACAGCACGCTGAAGCGTGCGCCACGTACACCTCACAGCAAGCTCCGCGTGCGCCACGTACAATATATGCAACGTGCGTACGATCATCGCAATCGTATTAGCCTGCCTTCCTGCGAGCGCTCAGCTTGTGAACCTTCGCCATTGGACCGGGCAAAGCGTCGCGCCGGTGTATGAAGGCTATGACGTCAATCCCGACGGCAGCTTCAATCATGTGGTTCGGTTATATGAATCGCAACTACGAAGAGGAGTTGGATCTGCCGGTCGGCGATGCGAACAAATTCGACCGCCGCGCAGCTGCGATCGCGGACAGCCGACGCATTTTTCGATTCGCCGGCATAAGGACGCATTCAAGGTTGTCGTGCCGAAGAATTTCGGCGACCAGACGCTGGTGTGGACGCTGACGTCGCATGGACAGACGGAGAAAGTGGTCGCGACGCTGAAATCCGTCTGGATGATCGACCGCATGCGCACGACGCGCGGCGGCAATATCGAGACGATTAATTCGAACACTCCGCCGGTGGTGCATGTGGAACCAATCGCATCGATTTCCGCCGATGGGGTTGCCGCGCTCAACGTTTCCGCCACTGACGATGGACTGCCGCTGCGCAACGGGCGCCCGATCGGCATGACTGTCGAATGGGCGAAGTATCGCGGTCCGGGTGCGGTGACTTTCGCGCCGGCGAAGACGAAAATCGCGGACGGGAAAGCGAGCGCGAAGGCATCGTTCAGCGAGCCGGGCGAGTACATCTTGCAAGCCGTGGTCGACGATGGTTCGGGCGAACTCGCGGGGAACTTCGGATATCACTGCTGTTGGACGAATGTCGAAGTGAAGGTCGTCGTAAGGAAGTAAGCTCAAGAAATAGGGAGGCGCGTATGACAAGACTTTGTTTCGGTGCGCTCTTGATTCCGCTGACTGCGTTCGCGGCCGACAGCGCTCGGCAGGTCACCTTCAACAAAGACATCGCGCCGATATTTCAACGAAGCTGTCAGGGCTGCCATCACGCCGGCACTTCCGCGCCGATGTCGCTGGTCACTTACAGTGAAACGCGCCCGTGGGCGAAGTCGATCAAGGAGCGAGTCGCGACGCGCGATATGCCGCCGTGGCATCTCGACAAGACCGTCGGCATTCGCAAGTACAAGAACGATCGCTCACTCAACGACAGCGAGATCGCGACCATCGTGAAGTGGGTGGATTCGGGCGCGCCGCAGGGCGATGCAGCCGATCTGCCCGCGCCGTTGTCGTTCACGTCCGATAACTCCTGGTACATCGGCAAGCCGGATCTGCTGGTGACGACGGATAAAGATTTCACGATGTATCCGGCGGGGCCGGATTGGTGGATCGATCAGTTCGCCGAAGTGAAGATTCCGGAAGACCGCTGGATCAAAGCGATGGAGATCAAGCCGAGCAATCCGAAGATCGTGCATCATGCGGTGATTTATGCGATCGAGCCGGATGCGCCGGAGGGGACGCCGGAGACCGGCGTGCAGTTGCACGAATACGCGGTGGGCAAGTACGGCGATATCTTCAGCGAGAATACGGGTCGTCTGCTGAAGCCCGGCACTCGGCTGCGTTTCGATATGCATTATTTCGCGATCGGATCGGAGCAGCACAACAAGACGACCATCGCGTTCAAGTTTTATCCGAAGGGCGAAGTTCCGAAGTATCAGGTGCGCTCGATTCCAGTGCGCAACATTCCGAATGACGAGTTGGAGATTCCGCCGAACTCCGTGGTGCGCACGGACGGGTATTACCGGCTGACGCGCAACGCTCGCATCGATTCGTTCCAGCCGCACATGCATATGCGCGGGAAGGGGATGACGCTGGAAGCGATCAATCTGAATAACACCGTCGACATTCTGAGTTCGGTGGACCATTTCAATTTCAACTGGCACATCAACTACATCTATGAAGACGATGTCGCGCCGCTGCTGCCGGCGGGCACGGTGCTGCACATGATCGGGATTCACGACAACACGTCGGCGAACCGGCGCAATCCGGACCCTGCGATGTGGGCGGGATTCGGAGAACGCAGCGTCGACGATATGGTCCAGGTGTGGATGGACGTGGTGTATCTGGATGATGCTGAGTTTCAGAAGGCAGTCGCGGATCGTAAGGCGAAGCAGGCGGCGGGCGTAAAATAACTGTATGAGCATTACCATTCAGCCTGCGCTGGAAGCCAAACTGCGTGCGAGAGCCGAAATGGAAGGGCTCTCTGTCGAAGCTTATATTGAGCGTATCGCCCGCGATGATCAGGAGGCGGAAGAGGAACTCGAAGCATTGGCCTTGGAAGGACTGGACTCCGGTGAGTCGATTTTGGCGGACGAGCGGTATTGGAAAGAGAAGCGCCGAGGACTCATCGAGCGCAACTCGTAAGTCGGGCGCAGAGTGTGAACCCGCGTTTCGTCGTCAAGCCCAAGGCGGATCAAGATCTGGAACGCTACGCAGACTACGTTGCCAAAAGAACCAATGTGAACGTCGCTCTGCGCTTTTTCTCCGCCGCGCAGGATACATTTTCACTTCTGGCGACACAACCGCAGATGGGATGGCGCTCACGGCTGAATCATGCTCGCCTCAAGTCCCTACGAGTCTTTCGAGTCGCGGGGTTCGAACGAATGCTCATCCTCTACCGGCCGCTGCCGGAGGGAATCGAAGTGCTTCGTGTAGTCCACGGGTCGCGAAATCTGCGAGCGCTCTTCGGACGTCGAGGGGAAATCGGGTGATGCCGTAAGGCAAAACAGAAGTAACGCGAATCGGCGCGTTCGCGTCTGAGATGCAAGTCAGGGTTGTAAGAGGGGGAACTTTATGAGTCGAACTCTTGCGGGGTTTTGGCTGCTTGCTTCTGTTCTCGTTGCGCCGATCGGCGCTCAAGGACCCAGCGATCTCGATCGCCTGCCGGTCAAACGAGTGGTTCTCTACAAGAACGGCGTTGGGTACTTCGAACATCTGGGTCCCGTGAAAGGCAGCCAGGATGTCGCGATTTCCTTCACGTCCGGCCAATTGAACGATGTCCTGAAATCGCTGACGGTGCTCGATCTCAATGGCGGGCGTATTGCAGGAGTGGCGTATGGATCGGCCGCTCCTGTCGATCGTCAGCTTGGCGATCTGCGGTTGCCGATTGGCGAGAAGACTACGCTCACTGAATTCTTGGGCGCACTTCGCGGAGCACGGCTGGAGATTCACAGCGCGAGCGGATCGATCACGGGCCGGCTGCTCAGTGTCGAACGTAAGACGCATATGGGCGGCGGCACGACGCTGGAGGTCGACTACGTTTCGCTGTTAACCGACAACGGCGAAGTGAAGACCACCGAAGTATCGCCATCGTTTTCGGTGAAGCTGCTCGACAAGGGACTGGCGAGCAAAGTCGACCGCTACCTGGATGTCGCCGGGGCGAATCGGGAGGCGGATGTGCGGCGCATGGTGATTTCGGCGGAAGGCACGGGCGACCGGTCGCTATTCGTCAGCTACATCAGCGAGGTGCCGGTGTGGAAGGCGACGTATCGCATCGTACTGAATGCGAAGAAGGCGCCACTGCTGCAAGGCTGGGCGATCGTCGATAACACGGTCGGACAGGATTGGGAGAAGGTGCAGTTATCGCTGGTGGCGGGCGCGCCGCAATCGTTCATACAGAATTTGTCGCAACCGTATTATGCGCGTCGGCCAGTGGTGGCGTTGCCGGAGGCTGCGGCGATCGCTCCGCAGACTTATGAGGCGACGCTGGTCGGAGGGAATGGCACGGTGGGGGGAGTGATTCAGGATCCAATGGGGGCCGCGATCGCTGGAGCTCGGGTAAAAGTGTTCGACGCGAACGGTGCGTTCGCAGGGCGAAACGACCGCGGATGGGTCGGGCCGGTACGAATTAGCTCTTCCGTCGGCGAACTCACGGATTGAGGTTGAGTCTCCAGGCTTTCGGAACACGGTGATGAACGGAGTGACGCCGAACAGCCGTAACGATGTTCACCTGCAACTTGGGACGACATCGGAGTCGGTCATGGTCACCGCGTCAGCTTCGACCATAAATACCGAATCCGCTTCGGTAATGGGCAGGTACGCGGCGCAATCTCGGCAGCGGCGGAGCGTTGGGCGGACGCCCGAACGAATTCAACCGGCTCGAACAGTTCGCAAAGGCTGCGCCTGCACCCGCGGGCAGCTCGGCCAATATCGACGCCGCGCGATCCAGTATTCAAGCCGCCGCGAGCGCACAGGAACTCGGCGATCTGTTCGAATACAAACTCAAAGATCCGATCACGATTCTTAAGAATCGCTCCGCGCTGGTTCCGATCGTGCAATCGACCATCGTGGCCGACAAGGTTTCCGTGTGGAACGAACGTGCGGGGCTGCCGCGTCCGCAGCGGGCGTTGTGGCTCAATAACACCAGTGGCTTGACGCTCGACGGCGGCAGCTTCAGCGTCCTCGAAGAAGAAACTTTCGCCGGCGAAGGCCTGTTCGATCCGATCAAGCCGGGCGAGAAGCGGCTGGTATCGTATGCGACCGACCTCGCGCTAAACGTACGCGCGAAATCGGACACGGACCAGCAGCGGGTGACTCGCGTCAGCATCGTGCGCGGCGTGATGACGATGCACAACGAAGCGATCGAATCGAAGACGTACACGTTTCGCAATGAGGACAGCTCGCCGAGAACGGTGATTGTCGAGCATCCGGTTCGGTCCGGTTTCGAATTACGCAGCGACGTGAAGCCCGCCGAGATCACTTCGGCATGGATGCGATTTCAGTTGCACGTGGACCCCAAACAGACCGCGTCTTTGACCGTGAAGGAAGCGCAGCCGTTGCAGACCACGTATCAGGTATCGAATATCGGCGAGGAGACGCTAGCGGCATTCATTCGGCAGAAGTCGATCGACAAATCGATCGAGGACGCGCTGCGGAACGTTCTCGCCTCAAAAGCCGGCGTCGATGCGTTGGATGAGCAAAAGGAAGCTCGCGAGAAGGAGACGCAGAAGATCTTCGACGATCAACAGCGTCTGCGCGAGAACATGAAGGCTCTGAAGGGGAGTGCGGAAGAGAAGGCGCTGCTGCAGCGGTATACCAAGCAGTTGAACGATCAGGAAGATCGGTTGGAGAAGCTGAGGAAAGAAGTCGAGGAGTTGGATGCGCGTTCGGAAAAGGCGCAGGGTGCGCTGGACAAGATGATTGAGGGCCTAGCGTTCGATGTGAGAGTATAGCGATGTGGCGCACGCTTAAAGAGGCGTGCGCACAATGAGCTAACATCTTACCCATGGGTGTTTCTGGCTTCGCCACGCAACGCTAAGGCGATCAGATTCACCATAGGGATACGGGGATAAACATGAACCTAGCAAAGAATTGCGCCGTCTTCTTGACTTTGGCGCTTGCGCCGGCAACCTGGGCGGCGCAAATCGACGATATTTTCGCGGCGATCCGAGCCAACGACCTGACCAAGCTCGGCGCTCTCGCCAAAGACAAACCCAGTGCAAATCTGGCAGACGACCGCGGTATCACGCCGCTGATGATTTCCGCCGTCACTGGCTCGCCGGCTTCCATGAAGCTGCTGATCGAGCGCGGCGCCGACGTCAACGCGAAAAATGCCTTCGATTCCACGGCGTTGATGTGGTCCGTCACCGATATCGAAAAGGTTCGCCTGCTGGTAGACCACGGCGCCGACGTCAACGCGGCTTCGAAGCAGGGCAACACGCCGCTGCTGCTGGCCGCGATGAGTGATCGCTCGGCGGCGATCGTGAAATTGCTGATCGCGAAGGGCGCGAATGTGAAGGCGGTAAACGGCGGCAAGATCAATGGGTTGATCGCGGCGGCGCAGGGCGGCGATTTCGAAACCATCCGCATCTTTGTGGACGCCGGAATCGACGTTAATGCCGCGATGATTGTGGGCTTCACGCCGTTGATGAATGCCGCGGGAAACGGCAATGTAGCCGCAGTCAAATTCCTGCTTTCCAAGGGAGCCAACGTCAACGCCGTCTCAGCGCCTAAGTTTGAGGATGTGAAGAACGGTCCCATTCAACTCGGCAACTTCACGGCGTTGAGCAACGCGATGGTGGGAGAGAATCCGGAAATGGTGAAAGCCCTGCTGGCCGCAGGCGCGGACGTGAATGCGAAGGACGTCCGCGGTATGACGCCGATCATGCTGGCGGTAGCCTCGGATCATCACCACACCGATGTCGTGAACGCTCTTCTGGCGAAAAATCCGGACTTGAAAGCCAAAGACAAATACGGCGAGACGGCGCTCGATTGGGCGAAGAAGACCGGCGACCGCGCCGCCATCGACGCGCTGAAAAAGGCCGGTGCTCCGGAATCCGCCGCCAAGGCTGCGGTTTCGCTGCCGGCGCCGGCTCCGGTCGAGCTCAAACCGGCCGTCGAACGCGGACTCGCGCTGCTGGAGAAATCCAACGGCAGCTTTTTCGCGAACGGCGGATGTTCGGCCTGCCACAACCAGAACATCACCGATTTTATCGTCAGTGTCGCGAAGACACGGGGCGTTCATATTAACGCTGCGGCAGCCGACGAACGGCAGAAAATGAACAAGGCCTTCTTTGGCGCGGGCGGACCGGCATTTCTGGAACGTGCCGACACCCCCGGATCGCCGGACGTGCCAACCTACGCGCTGGCAGCAATGGCCGCCGAGGGCATGCCCCCGAATCGCGTCACGGATTTCTTGCTCGCGAACGTAATCGCGCAGCAGTATAGCGATGGGCGCTGGCATATGAACAGCACTCGCCCGCCGGTGGAAGATTCGGATTTCGCGCGCACGGCGCTGGCAATCCGCGCCATGACCGCGTATGGACCTCCCGGCCGCGCCGCCGAAATGAAGGAACGAATCGCGCGAGCCAAGGGTTGGCTGGCTTCTGCGAAGCCTTTGACCACCGAGGATCGCAACATGCAATTGATGGGACTCGCCTGGGCGGGCGAGAATTCCAAATCGCTCCAAGCGCAGGTGAAAGCAATTCTCGACACGCAGCGCCCCGATGGTGGATGGTCCCAAAGAGCGGAATTGGCCAGCGACGCCTACTCCACCGGCGAGACCATGTTCGTGCTGACGCAGGGCGGCGGCTTTTCGACGAAGGACCAGGCATATGATCGCGCGGTGAAGTTCCTGCTTTCGAAGCAGCGCGCGGACGGCTCCTGGTATGTCGCCAGCCGGTCGCCGAAATTCCAGCCGTATTTCGAAAGCGGATTCCCCTATGGCCACGACCAATGGATCTCGTCGATGGCGACGGGCTGGGCGACGGCTGCTCTAGCAATCGCGCTGGATCCGGCGGTTCCGAAGACCAAGGTCGGCGGCGAGTAAGAAATAACGTGGCGGGGACTGTCAAGCCTGCAGAGCCGAGAGTCGTCTCGGCTTTTCCGGCGCGGAGCCGTTGAGAGAAAAGAAAAGCCGAGATGACTCTCGGCTCTGCAGGCTTGACAGCCCGCGCCACGTTGTTCGTCCCTTATCCGACGCCGTTCGCCGATTTACGCGCGACGCTTCGCCTCCTCCCGGCTATTCTGCCCGTGGAGGTTATCCAAAGCATGAAGCGTTCACTCGCCCTCTTGACCCTTGCCGCCAGCCTCGCGCTCGCGGCCGACAAACCCAATCTCAACGGCAACTGGAAAATCGACCCGAAGAAAAGTGAATTCGGCGAAATGCCCGCGCCGGAGTCCTTCACGCGAAAGATCGTTCAGAGCGGGCCTGCCGTGACGTTTACCGACGAGCAATCGAGCCCGCTTGGCCAGGAGAAGGTGGATCGCAAATACACCACCGACGGCAAGGAAATCACCTACGAGTGGGGCGGTAGCGAAATCAAGAGCGCCGCGCACTGGGAAGGCGACGCGCTAATCATCGTCGGCAAATTGAACGCCAGTGGAACCGATCTGATTGTGACCAGCACGATCACACTCTCGGCCGACGGCACGACCATAACCGAGGCCGATAAGATCGCGATGGCAGGCAACGATGTTGCCGCGTTCAAGCTTGTGTTAGTGAAGCAATAGCCTCAACCGGCTGGTACCGCTCGAGGCGATTGCCTTCCGGGTCGACGATCCAGACGTAGCGGCGCGCCGTCTATTTCGCCTCCAAACTATTTTGTATGAGATCGCGCAATTGTTCCGCGCGATAGCCCGAGCCTTCGATGAGCGCTGCCAGTCGTCCATCGCGCCCGATCACGGCAGTTGCCGCAGTGTGCGTGATCGAACCCTCCTCGGCCCAATAAACCAACCCGAAGATTCCGGCAGCTTCGCGAATCTGATCCATTGTGCCGGTCAGGAATCGCCAGGATTCGCCGTCGGCCCCGTAACGATGCCCGTATTCGGCGAGCACGGCGGGCGTGTCGAACTGCGGATCGATGGTGATGGAGAGCAACTGCACGTTCTGACCGCGCAGCTTCTTGGACACATACGCGAAATTCGCCGACAGGCGAGGGCAAACGTCCGGCAGCGGGCAGCGCGTGTAGATAAAATCGATGGCGATCACGCGGCCCTTGAAATCAGAAAGGCGCACGGCGCGGCCCGCCTGATCGGTCAACGTGAAATCGGGAACCACTGCCCCGAGAGCAATCTTATTCGCCGGCGGAGGCAGCCGCAACTCCTTGCCGTCGACCTCCAGCTTCGTTACGCGAGGTTTCAGATGGCGCGCAATCGACGTGTGCTTGTCGACATAGAGATCGAAATTCACGCGCGAGCCGGGCGCAAGCTTCGACAAATCCTCATGAGGCGCGACGTGAAATGGCATCGTCATCGCGGGCATGTAGCCGTCAATGGGACGATGCGAAACGAGAATTGTGCGCTGGGACAAATCCGTTTGCAAAACGAGTCCTTCAATCTTGTAGTGCTTGGCACAGCCGGTCAGCAAAAGAAAAACGATTCCGTATCTGCGTGCATCAGCGTGCATCTGCGGCTATAACTTAATGCTCGCCAGAGAACTGCGGCGGCTTGCGGTGCATGGTCGCCTGCTCGAACGCGTACGCGTACTTGATCAGCTTCACTTCGGTTCGCGGCGATCCGAAGAACGATAGCCCCACCGGCAATCCGAACACGTAGCCCGCCGGCACCGTGATATGTGGATAGCCCGCTACCGCCGCTGGAGTGGAACAGCCGCCGACGAAATGATCGCCGATCACGTAATCCGTCGGCCACGCCGGGCCGTCGGTGGGCGCGACCAGGGCATCCAGCGCGAGCTTGCTCATCACTGCATCGATACCCTCGGTCTTCGCCAACCGATTCAGCTTCGTGACTAGA
Source organism: Terriglobia bacterium (assembly GCA_963732025.1). GTDB lineage: Bacteria > Acidobacteriota > Terriglobia > Bryobacterales > Bryobacteraceae > Palsa-187. Next base: position 341,766 of record CAVSXU010000008.1, on the reverse strand, counting down.
TCGCGGTACCTGTGATCGCTCAGCGGACCTTTGGCCTCCGCCTTGATCATCAAGTCCTGCCCGAAGTACGGCATTTCGCGGGTCTGGTTGCGCTCGTTGAAATCGATAATATCTTTGAGCGACTTCACGGGCGCATTCGGCCGCGCTTCGAGATACGCATTTAGATCAGCCTTGAATTCCCACAGGAGCGCCTCGTTTTCTGGCTCGCTCAGCTTGGTGTAGGTAGGGATGTTCGCGGGATCGATAATCTCCGCGCCAAGTTCCTTGAGCTTGGCGATCGCCTCATTGATCACGCGGTCCACATGATCGTTGAATCCGAAAACCTGCCGGGCGACACCGATGCGGGCGCCTTTCAAGCCGTCCGGATCGAACGCCTTGCCGTAGCTTGCACCGGCAAGCGCGCCCAGCAGAATCGCCGCATCCATCACCGTGCGCGCCATGGGACCGGCCGTGTCCTGGCGATGCGAGATCGGCACGATGCCCGCGCCGGGAATCAATCCGACAGTCGGTTTGATGCCGACGATGCCGTTGATCGACGATGGCGAAACGATGGAGCCGTCGGTTTCGGTGCCCACCGCAGCCGCGCACAAACTCGCCGCGACCGCCGCGCCGGAACCGGAGCTCGATCCCGATGGATTGCGATCGAGCGCATAAGGATTGCGCGTCTGGCCGCCGCGTCCGCTCCATCCGCTGGTCGAGTGGCTGGAACGAAAGTTGGCCCACTCGCTGAGGTTGGTCTTGCCGAGAATGATCGCGCCGGCCGCACGCAGGCGCGTGACAAGTTCCGCATCTTTCGCGCCGACGACGCCAGCGCGAGCGAACCAGCCGACGTCATCATCTTGTCGCCGGTATCGATGTTGTCCTTGATCAGGATCGGGATGCCGTGGAGCGGCCCGCGCGAACCTTTGTCCTTGCGCTCGCGATCGAGTGCCTCTGCGATGACGGCAGCGTCGGGATTCAATTCGAGAACGGCGTTGATGGTCGGCCCTTGTTTATCCCTGAATCCGATGTGGGCGATGTATTGCAGAACTAGTTGAAACGAGGTCCAGCGGCCGGTCACGAGGCCTTGCTGAAGTTGCGTAATCGAGAGCTCGGAGAGTTCGAAAGATGCGGGTTGAGCTTGAACGCGCGGCGCCGCCTGTATGGCAAGCGCAGCGGCGGTCATCTGAAGCAAATCCCGTCGGGAGGGCATGGATCTTGCATACAGCATACCGGATCGAAACGGCGGGCCGATGCTGTACGATCTACATATTCTGGGGTGCGACAATCGGAATTGGTGCAATCAGGACCTTGGTCCTAACTCGAACGGCGACGGCGCTCCTGTTCGAGAGTGCGGCGAAGTACATGGAGAGTGGCCCGATCTTTTTCACCTCCAATATCTTCCTTCAGCGCGACCAAGGTTTCGAGATCGAGCACGCGAATCGCAATGCCCTCGGCGATGATCTTCTCCGAAGAATGCTCCAGCAAAGCACCGTAGTCGAGATCGTGTCCGACGGTTCCGAGCACGTCAAGGGGACCGAACTTCGTAATCAAATTCAGATGCCCCTTGCCTGCAAGATGACTCAGGGAAGGGCGAATGCGGCGCTCGGGCTGCATACGAAACATCGCATCGAGCGATTCAAGAACGTTCAGGAGACGTTCAACATTCACCCCCTCGCGGGAATGGACGATGTCGACGTCAAAGGTATGAACCGGCGCGCCGTGCAGAACGGCGGACAAACCGCCGACCAAAATGAAGTCGACCCGTTCAGCGTGAAGGGCGCGTAGAATCGCTGAGAAGCTACTTTGCATTCAATTCACGAATCGCAAGAATCTCGTTGTTGTGCCGTTCGGCGAACTCCAGCCGTTCGGCCGGTGTCAGCGACAAGAACCAGCGAATCAGCGAAAGATCGACACCGTCCTCGCTGTAATCCGGAGCGGGCGGCTCAATCGATTCGCCAACCGAGTGAAGTGTTTCCTCCATTGTCCCGATCACCATTGTAGGCCTCAATGCAGACATCTTTCTGTAATTTTGAGATTCTGACGCCCCATCCACGACTCCTTATACTGGAACATAACAACGATGCAGTCCTTCGACATGATCGTCCTCGGCTCGGGTCCCGCAGGACAGCGGGCCGCGATTCAAGCCGCGAAATCGGGCAAGCGCGTCGCCGTGGTTGAAAACGCGGTGTGTATCGGCGGTGTTTGCATCAACACCGGCACCATCCCCAGCAAGACCATGCGCGAAGCCGTGATGCATCTGTCCGGCTACAGCTATCAGAACATCTACGGCGTAAATTATCGGGTGAAAGAGAAGATCTCGATGGCGGATCTCGCATTTCGCGTGCAGCACGTGATCCGCACCGAAATCGACGTCACAGTAGCGCAGCTTTCGCGCAACAATATCGAGACTCTGTTCGGCACCGCCAGCTTTATCGACCCGCATACGATTCGCGTTTCCGGCCCGCATGCGATGGCGGACTATCACGCCGAAACCGTGGTGATCGCGACCGGCACCAAGCCGGCGGTTTCGCCAAAAGTGCCCATAAACGGGCGCAATATCGTGAATAGCGATCAGATCATGCAGATGAGCGAAATTCCGAAAACGCTGATTGTAGTGGGCGGCGGCGTGATCGGGGTCGAGTATGCTTGCATGTTCGCGGTCCTGGGTGTTCGCGTGATTCTTGTCGAAAAGCGCCCGCGTTTGCTTGAGTTTGCCGATGCGGAGATTGTCGAAGCCCTGTCGTATCACCTGCGCGACAACCGCGTCACGCTGCGGCTGAACGAAGAAGTTTCGAGCGTCGAGGAGACGCCGGAAGGCGGCGTTGTTGCATATCTTGAAAGCAAGAAAAAGCTCAACGGCGATGCACTGCTTTTTGCAGTCGGGCAGGCAAGGCAATGTCGACGAACTGGATCTGGGCAAAGCGGGAATCGAGGCGGATTCGCGCGGGCGAATCAAGGTCGACGAAAACTTCCGCACCGATGCAGCCGCATATTTTCGCGGTGGGCGATGTGATCGGATTCCCCAGCCTGGCGTCGGTGTCGATGGAGCAGGGGCGCATCGCGGCGGCGAACGCCTGCGGCAAGACGGTGCACACGAATCCGGCGGCTTATCCCTACGGAATCTATACGATCCCGGAGATTTCGTTCATCGGAAAAACCGAAGAACAGCTCACCGATGAAGATGTGCCGTACGAGGTCGGCGTCGCGTATTATCGCGAGATCGCGCGCGGGCAGATTCGCGGCGATACCACCGGCCGGCTGAAGCTGATGTTCCATCGCGAAACGAAAGAACTGCTGGGCGTTCATATCATTGGCGAAGGCGCCAGCGAGCTGGTGCACATCGGGCAGGCGGTTCTGATTTTGAAGGGCACCGTCGATTACTTTGTGGATACCGTGTTCAACTACCCGACGCTCGCGGAATGCTACAAGGCGGCCGCTTTCAATGGGTTGAACAAGCTGGCCCGGATATAGGAGTCATCATCATGGCGCGAAGCATCGGCGGCGTGATCACGGATCACCTGACCCTGGGTGTCGTGGAGGAAAACCGGGTTGTCGGCAATGTTCTTCGCTATCCCGCCGGAAGCGCAGAGGACGTGTTCCGAGGCATGCCCGCCGAAGATATGGTCCGCCTGCAAGCCGACGAACTGAAGGCGCTGGCCGAGGGCGAGCCGGTGGAAGCGATCGGCCTGGCGTATCCCGGAATCGTGCGTTGTGGCGTGATCGAAGAATCGCCCAACCTGCAACAGCTCAAGGGTTTCCCGATGGAAACGGCCATGCGAGCGGCGCTCGCCGAGCGCGGAATTCATGCCAAGATCGCGATTTCGAACGATGCCGACGTGGTGGCATCGGGAATCGCCAGCGCGCACGGGGCGCTGGATAAAGTTGTTCGCGTGTGGACGCTGGGTACCGGGATTGGATTTGGACGCTATCCCGCGGCGGATGGCGTGTGGGAGGGCGGGCACATGGTGGTGACGCTTGATCCTAACGAGAAATTCTGCGGATGCGGCGGGCTGGGGCATCTGGAGAGCATCATGGGGCATCGCGCGATGCGCCTGCGTTTTCTGGATATGGAACCGGAAGAGGTTTTCGCGGCCGCCAAGACCGGCGAGGACCCGCGCTGCAGCGAGTTTGCGATTTTGTGGCATCGCGCATTGGCAGCGGCGACGTCCACCAGTATTCACATGACGGGGCCCGGGAAGTTTTACATCTGCGGGCCGAACGCGCGTTTCATCAACGTGGCGTTTCTGAATCGTTGCGTGCATGAAATGGTGAAGATGAGCCCTCTGCAAGGCTATGTGTTCGAAATTGTGGAGCGTAGCTCGGAAATCGCGGTGATTGGGGCGGTGGTGAACGCGCGTCGCGCGAGATAGGTGCCGATTGTGGCCTGGCGCGGGCCGCCAGGTGGCCGGCACCACGAGTCCGCGATTCGACGGCGTGATAAACTGCGCGAGAGGGTCCTATGAAAACAACTTTCCTGACGTTGGCGTTGGGGGTGGCGGCGATCGGACTGATCGCGCAACAGCCTCCCGCGCAACACACTCAACTCAAGGTAGGCGATGAAGCTCCTGATTTCACGCTGCCCGACAACAACAACAAACCCGTGAAGCTCTCGGATTTTCGCGGGAAAAAGAACGTGGTACTGGCATTCTTCCCGGCCGCGTTCACCGGTGGTTGAACACGCGAATTCACAGCCTACCAGTCTGGTATTGGCAAATTTAAAGATACGGATACACAGGTTTTACCGATCAGCGGAGATTTCATAGCGACTCTCAACCACTGGTCGAAAGAATTGAACGCCGATTTCCCGTTCTTGTCGGATTACAAACGGGACGTGATGAAGTTGTACGGCGTGTTGGGGCCGGGGTACCTGGCGAATCGCACGACATTCGTGATCGACACGAATGGGAAGATTGTGGCGATTGAAGAAGGTAATTCGGCGATCGATCCGACCGGCGCGGTTACCGCTTGTAGCCGGCTGAAGCATTAGTTGTTAAAAAGGGCAGGCGGAAACGCCTGCCCCACAATTTAGTTCAAGCACCGTCCCGTAAGGGCGGGGGTTGCCGAGAGATCGTCAAATTTACCCACAATCATTCATAGCGCAAGGCGACCAGCGGATCTACTTTGGTCGCGCGGCGCGCTGGAACCACACACGCTAGCGCCGTCACGCCAAGGAGAACTGCGGCCATTGCGGCGAACGTCATCGGATCGAAAGAGCTGACGCCGAACAGCAAGCCACGAATCAGCCGCGTCAGCACCAGCGCGCCGATCGCTCCTGCAACTACGCCGATCGCGGCGAGCGTCAAGGCCTGCTTCAGAACCAGCCCGACGACGTCGCCACGCTCCGCTCCCATCGCCATGCGGATTCCGAACTCGCTGGTGCGCCGCGTCACGGAATAGGAAATGACTCCGTAGAGTCCGACCGCCGCCAGCAACAGTGCGGTTCCCGAGAACAGTCCGAGCAGTGTGGTGAGGAAGCGCGGCCTCGATTTTGCGCCCGCCAACACTTCGTCCATCGTCTTGACTTGCGACAGTGGCAGCGCTGGGTCGACCTCCCGAATCGCATTGCGAGCCGCGGAAATCAGCGCAGCCGGATCGCCCGACGTGTGCGCGGCAAAATAGATCGCAGGGCCGGCGAATCCGCCTTGTTTGTAGGGCAGGAAAATTTCGGTTCCGACGCCGCGATCGAGCCCCGCATTCTTCACGTCTTCCACCACGCCGACGATGGTGCGCCACGGATCCTGAAAACCGGGCCGAATGCGATGGCCGAGCGCGCTCTGCGCCTTCGTAATAAGTGCGCGCCATCGTCTGGTTGATCACCACTACCGGAGCACTTTCCGCGGTATCGCGAGCGTCGATATAGCGGCCTTCGAGCAGGCGCGTTCCCATGGTTTCGAAGAAGTGGTCGCCGACGATCTGCCAGTAATCGATGTTGTTGCCAGGGCCGTTGGGCACCGGCGTGAAGTTCTCGATCTGAGTATCGTTGGCATTGATTGGTTTCTCGGGCGGCAGGCCTTTCATGGCGGTGGCGGAATCGACTCCGGGAATCGCCGCCATTTTCGCCTGCGCCATTTCCCAGAAATGCACGACATTGGCGTTGGTCGGGTAAGTCGCCTGCGGAAGATTCACGCGCAGCGTGAGAAGGCCCTCCGGGCGGAATCCCGGGTGTACTTCACTCAGTTTCCAGAACGCCCGGATCATCAGTCCGGTACCGATCAGCAGGATCAGCGCGAACGCGAGCTCGCTTGCCACCAGGGCTCCACGAAATCGGTTCGACGACACCGAGCCCGCGGTTCGTCCACCGGCGGCCTTCAACGCGTCGTGCAGGGTTCCGGTCGCGATCTGCGCCAATGGCGCCAAACCGAAAAACAATGCGGTCAGCAGCGAGACACCCAGCGTTACGACCAGAACCGTCGGGATCGATAGTGACTTCGGCTGCGCGCGGAATGCTGGCTTTGCCGGCCGCGACCATCACCTTCAATCCCGCATAGGCGAGTCCTAATCCGGCGGCGGCCCCGCTGAGCGATAACAACAATCCTTCGATGGTGAATTGCCGGATCAGTTGACCGACGCCCGCACCCAGCGCCTTGCGAATCGCGATCTCGCGCTGACGGGCCTCGGCGCGCGCCAGCAACAAATTTGCGACGTTGACGCAGGCGATCAGCAGCACGAATGCGACCGCGCCCATCAGAGTCCAAAGCGCCGGTCGGATGCCGCGAACCACTTCTTCATGCAGCGCGGAGGTGATCAGAGGGTGGGCGGCCTTGCTGAACGGATGATTCGGGCCCAGGCGGGCCGCCGATTGATCCACGTGGCGATCGAGTTCTTCCTGCGCGTGCTTAAGCGTCACGCCGGGTTTCAAGCGGCCGATCAGGTAGAGGAAGTGGCTGCCTCGGCGCCGGGGATCGGGCGGCCCAAGCTGGAACGGAAGCCAGACTTCGGGAGCGTCGAGCTCACCCGGCGGGAACGAGAACGATGCCGGCATCACGCCGATGATGTTGGCGTTCCTCCCATTGATCTGCACGGTTCGCCCGATCACGGAGCGATCGCTCGCGAACGCGCGCTGCCACAAGCCTTGCGAAATCACGGCGACCTGGGCAGCGCCGACGGCATCGTCCTCCGGCGCGATTACGCGGCCCATGGATGGCCCCACGCCCAGCATTCTCTGCATATCGCCAGTGATGTAACACGCCGTCACGCGAATCGGATCGGCTCCGCCGGCGAGATTGATTCCGCCGGTTCGCCACGCATTGAGCGATTCCCAGGATTGCGTCTCGCGCGTCAGTTCGTCGTATTCAGGCGGCGAAGTCCAGAAGCGCCGCAGACCGCCGTTCGGGAATTGGGGGAACTCGGTGTAGATTCGCACCAGGCGGTCGGGTTCGCGAAAGCCCAGCGGGCGCAGCAGGACAGCGTGGACGACGCTGAAGATCGCGGTGGTCATTCCGATTCCCAGGGCGAGGCAGACGATCGCTGCCAGGGTGAACCCGGGCGCGGCGGTGAGGGCTCGAACGCCGTAGCGGAAGTCTTTAAAAAATGTCGACACGCAACACTCCTTGGGTGTAACTACGCTGCCGATGCGAAATGGTTACGCGGTTTCCTGTGGAACTGGATCCTCGTGGATCTCATAACTGGTCACGATTTCGACGGTGGGACGCAGACGTGGCGGCGACGCTGCAATATTTGGTGATCGAAATCTCGATCGCCTTGGCGACGGCGTCCTCTGAAATCGCGCGCCCGCGGAAGATGTGGCGAACCTCCATTTTCCTGAAGCTGCGCGGATATTCTTCACGGCGTTCGCCACGGACTTCGACGCGATAATCGGTCACGTGTTGGCGCTTCTTGTGCAGCACGGAGATCACGTCGGTGCCGGTGCAACTGCCCAGCGCGACCAGCAGGAATTCGAGGGGGCCGGGGCCCGTGGACCGCTCGCCATCGACGTCAATCGGGATAGCGTGGCCGCTGGGGGGAACGCCGATGAAATATTCGTTGCCGGCGTATTGGATGGTTGCGTGCGTGTCTTTCATCGTTCCCAGGTTAATGTGGCGCAGGGCTGCGCCACGTTAGACTGGGAATTCATGTCCGATTCAGTTACGCTTTCCCACATCCAAACCGCGCGCCAGCGCATCGCGCCTTGCGTCCGCCGGACCCCGCTGACCCCCAGTGCCACTTTGAGCGAACGCCTGAAGACCAACGTCTACGTGAAGCTGGAAGTGTTCCAGAAGACGGGATCGTTCAAGGTTCGCGGCGCGTTCAACAAAGCGCTGAGCTTGCGACCCGAGGAGCGCGGACGCGGGATCGTCGCGGTCAGCGGCGGCAATCACGCGCAGGCGACGGCTTATGTCGCGCGGGCGCTGGGCCTGAAGGCGCTGATCCTGATGCCGGAATCGACGCCCAAGAATTACGTGGATGCGACGCGCGGCTACGGCGCGGAAATCAAATTCGCCGCGACTGCCTCAGCCGCGTTCGCCGAGGTCGAGCAATTCGAGAAAGACGGCTGGGCCTACATTCATCCTTTCGACGATCCGCTGGTGATGGCGGGGCAAGGCACGGTCGGGCTGGAAATTCTGGACGATGTGCCGCAGGTGACCGATGTGATTCTGAGCATCGGCGGCGGCGGATTGATGGGCGGCGTCGCGACCGCGGTGAAAGGGTTGAAGCCGGCCGTGCGGGTCTGGGGCGTTGAGACCGAGGGCGCCGATTGCATGTCGAAATCGCTGGCGGCGGGGCATCCGGTGACGATGGATTCCATCACGTCGGTCGCGCGAACGCTGGGCGCGCCGGCGCCCTCGGAGAGAACGCTGGAGATCGCGAAGAATCTGCTCGAAAGCGTCACGGTGGTGCCGGATAGCGAGGCGATCGCGGCGCAGCGGCTGATTCTGGAGCGTCTGAAAGTGATGACGGAGCCCGCGGCATCGTGCACGCTGGCGGCGGCCGAGCGGTTGAAGGACCACTTTTCGTCGGAGCGCCACGTGGTGCTGGTTTTCTGCGGCGGAAATATGTCGGTGGAGGATTTGTGCCGGATTAATTCCGCGTAGTTGCTCAGCAAATGTGGGGCCGCCACTCGTGGCGGCGAGCGGTCTTTAGACCGCTCAAACCCCGCATATACTACGTCGCGCTAAACCCCAGCAGCGATACCCCGAGCATGATCAGCGCCAGCGCCCCGATCTTCATCTTCGTCACCGGCTCATTGAAAAATATCTTCGACCACAACATGTTGCATATGTACCCGAACGAAACCATCGGATACAGCACGCTCAATTCGCCGTGGCGCAATCCGCGTACGAAGAACACCGTCGAAAGCAAATATAGCGAAGCCACCGGCAATCAACTGCCAGTTCGAGAGCAGACCTTTGATCGAAAATTCCAGTCTGTGCGCACCTGCCTTTAATCCCGCGGCGGCGATGCTGCCGATCACCGATCCGATCACCACGGAAACCATCGACGACACCGGCGTCATTTGTGTTCACCCGCGCCCAGGATCGCGACGCCCGCGATAATCGCCGCGATGCCCCCCGCCTTCAGTAGCGTCATCGATTCGTGAAATACGGTGACTGCCAGAATCGCAACCCACACGTAGCTCAACGAAATGACGGGATAGAGCACCGACAATTCGCCATGCCGTAGCGCCAGGACCACCAGCAGTGCGCCCGCGCAATACAGAACCAAGCCAATCTGCAGCGGCGTGTCGGCAAGCAAGATATCCAGCGAGATTTTTTCGCTCAACTTGGCCGCGCCCGCCTTCATGTACGTCTGGCCAATCGCCGCGATCACGGTGAACGTGATCATCATCCACAGGGCGCGCTTCTTTTGCTCGGCAGTCGGAACTGGATTGGGGATGGTCAGAAGCTTTAGGATACCTTGTGGCGCACGCACTCCTGCGTGCCGCGTCGACACTCATGTCGACACGAGTTTTTCCAATTGGGGTAAACAGCGTTCTAGGGCGCGAGGGTGTCGACATGAGTGTCGACACGGCACACAGGAGTGTGTGCGCCACAACGACTACGGCCTACTCGCTGGCACCTCGCCGCTCTGCTGCAGCAGCTTCGCGACCAGCGCCGTCCAGCCGGTCTGATGGCTCGCGCCGATGCCCGCGCCGTTGTCGCCGTGGAAATATTCGTAGAACAGAACGTGGTCGCGGAAATTCGGGTCGGTCTGGAATTTCTCCGCTCCGCCGAACACGGCTCGGCGTCCATCGCCATCGCGCAGGAAGATATGCGACAGCCGGTGCGACAGCTCGCGCGCCACACTGCCCAAGTTCATCCTCGTGCCGGAGCCCGTCGGAAACTCGACCTGCACGTCGTCGCCGAAATAGTGATTGAACCGTTGCAGCGATTCGATCAGCAGATAGTTCACCGGGAACCAAACCGGCCCGCGCCAGTTCGAGTTGCCGCCGAACAAGCCCGTGCGCGATTCGGCTGGTTCGTAGTCGACGCGATACTCTGCGCCGTCCACCTGCAAACGGAACGGATGCGCTTCGTGATATTTCGACACCGAACGGATTCCGTACGGCGAGAGAAACTCGGTTTCGTCCAGCATCCTTTCCAGCACGCGGACCAGCCGCGCTCGACCAGACGCTCAGCAGCCGCCGCGATCCGACGCCTTCGCTTGGAAAGCGAGGCGACGTTCCCGCACAAATCCGGGCGATGCTGCATGAACCACTCCATCCGCCGGCGGAATCCCGGCAGCTTCGCGATCACTGCCGGCTCGATCGTATCGACCGCGAACAGCGGAATCAGCCCGACCATCGAACGCACGCTGCATCAGCTTGCGAGTGCGCCATCGGGCAGTCGCAGCCGGTCGTAGAAGAAGCCGTCGGTCTCATCCCACAGTCCCACTCGTCCGATGCCGTTCATGGCGTGCGCGATGTACAGGAAATGCTCGAAGAACTTGCTGGCGATATCTTCGTAAATCGGATCGACCTTGCGCCGCCAGCTCCAGCGCGATCTTCAGCATGTTGAGGCAGAACATCGCCATCCAACTGGTGCCGTCGGATTGTTCGATGATACCCGCCGGTGGGCAGCGGCGCGGAGCGGTCGAAGACGCCGATGTTGTCCAGCCCCAGGAATCCGCCTTCGAAAATATTGTTGCCTTCGGAATCCTTGCGATTCACCCACCAGGTGAAATTCATCAGCAGCTTGTGGAACACGCTTTCGAGAAACGCGTAATCGGCGTGGCCGGTCAGCTTGCGGTCGATCTGGAACACGCGCCAGCAGGCCCAGGCATGCACCGGCGGATTCACGTCGCCGAACGCCCACTCGTACGCCGGAATCTGCCCGTTCGGATGCATGTACCATTCGCGCAGGAACAGGCTCAACTGGCGCTTGGCGAAATCCGGATCGACCAGCGCGAACGGGATCATGTGGAACGCCAGATCCCACGCCGCGTACCACGGATACTCCCACTTGTCCGGCATCGAGATGATGTCTTCGATTGTACAGATGCATCCAGCGCGAATCGCGTCCCGTCGAGACGGCTGGCCGGCGGCGGCGGCTGGCCCGGGATCGCCCTTCAGCCATTCTTCGACCACGAAGTGATAAAACTGCTTGGACCACAGCAGCCCCGCGAACGCCTGCCGCTGGACCCTTTTCGCGTCTTCGGAAAGAGCTGGCGGGCGCGAAGCAGTAAAACTCGTCGGCTTCGGCGATGCGCTCGCGCGAAGATTCCGTCGAAATCGTGGACCAGCAGCGACGGTTCGGTGCGCTCGGCCAGCCGCATGCGAATCGATCTGCGTTTGACCCGGCGCAGTTCGAAGCGATACCAGGCGCAGGCCTTGGTGCCGCTGCTGCGCCGGATTCACCGCGTCCTGCTCGCCCTGAATCACGCGCGATGAAACGCGTCCTTCACGTAGGGCGGCGTCGCCCATCGCCCACAGCGCGCGCGTGTTCGATTCGTTTTCGGTGAACAGCAGTCCGGCGGCTGCGCCGTCGCAACGTGAACCGGTACGAGCCCAGCGTTCGTGCTGGATATCGATGCTCGCCTCGCCAGCGCAATCGCTGGCTTCGAGCAAGGGGCGCTTGCGAATCCGGATCCCAGGACCACGTATTGCGAAACCACAGCGTCGGCAGCACGTGCAAGCTGGCGCCGCTTCCGGCCCGCGATTCGCCACCGTGATGCGGATCAGGATGTCGTTGGCGTCGGCCTTGGCGTACTCGACGAAGATGTCGAAATAGCGGTCCTCCTCGAAGACGCCAGTGTCGATCAGCTCGATATTCCGGATCCTGGCGCGTGCGGCCGCGGTTCACCTCGAGCAGTTGCTTGTACGGAAATTCGGCCTGCGGATACTTGTACAGGCACTTCATGTAGGAGTGCGTGGGCGTCGAGTCGAGGTAGTAGTAGAGCTCCTTGACGTCCTCGCCATGATTGCCCTGAGTTGACCGGTGAGGCCGTACAGCCGCTCTTTCAGAATCGGATCGCGGCCGTTCCAGAACGCGAGCGCGAAACACAATCGCTGGTGGTTGTCGCAGATGCCGGCGATGCCGTCTTCGCCCCAGCGATAGGCGCGCAGATGCGCGTGTTCGAACGGGAAAATAATCCCAGGCGGTGCCGTACGCGCTGTAATCCTCGCGGACCGTGCCCCATTCGCGCTCGGAAAGATAAGGGCCCCAGCGCCGCCAGTGGAGCTCGCGGCGCGCGGCCTCGATCAGGCGGCGTTTTTCAGCATCCATTTGATTTGATTCTAGCCCGAGCCATTACCGCAAAAGCAATTGGCCGCGAATGAACGCAAATAAACGTGAATAAGACGCGGTCGCCGCGTGAGGCGCGACCGTCAGAGAGCGCGCAACGGTTAACGATGGTAGTTAATTTAACTTGCCAGGTGCCACGACGAAGCGCGGATTCATCGCGGGTAACCGGGAGGATTGTCGCGAAGGCAGTTCACGTAGGTGACGCCGTCGGGAATGTCTTCGCGGTCCGCCCACATTCCGACGAACCCCAGATCCGCAATTGACACCGGCCTGGCTCTTCCCGGTTGCGGTACATAGACCTCAACCAGGGCGCCCTCTTGGATCTTCACGTCCTCAAGAGGCTTGAACACGCCATTCTCGTATTTTGCCGCAATCTTCATGACTCGCGCCTCTATCCAATGTTCGCATGACTTCGCGCTTCAAATTGCTTCGTCAACCTGAACGCTCCGCGATGATGCTCGATCGTGGGCGGGTCGCTCAAGATGATTCCGACGACATCGAAGCGAACCTGCTCCAGTGGAGTCTCCGACTTCTTCGCGTAAGCCTTCGCGACGCGGACCAGCGCAGCCCGCTTCTCTTCGCCGATCGCGCGCTCCGGCGGCCCGAATTCGCTCGTTGCCCGCGACTTCACCTCGACGATCACTAACTCCCGTGTTTCGCCGGCCCCTTCGAAAGCAATGACGTCCGCCTCGGCGTCGCCTGCCGCCAAGCGATAGTTTCTCGCGACGATCGTGAATCCTTGCTTGCGCAAATATCGATGCGCCAGATCTTCGCCGCGCCGTCCCAGCGCCAGGTCGGGACTCCAGACGCGCCGTCGGCGTCGATCCCGCAGCCAGTCAAACATCGCCCCAATCACTTAATTACCTTCAGCCGCCATTCGATTACTTTTCCGCGCACGACGTAACAAAGGTAGTGCTCCCAGAACCGCCGGTAGCGCGGAAACGTGTTGACCAGAAACTGAAATCCCAACCATCGCCACAATGCTAGTAGCTTTACACGGACGGAAATCTCATCGAAACGTGCGCGCGAGTAATAGCCGTAGCCGGCGTTGTCTCGGCCGAAGTAGCGGAGCGAAAAACTGTTGAGGTGCCAGCGATGGGTCGGATCGCAGAAGCAGCTGAAATCGGTGTAATGCGGGGTGACGACGAACACCTCGCCGCCGGCGCGCACCAGGCGATGGAATTCCTCCATCGACTTGATCACGTCCGACACATGCTCGATCACATGCACGGCTTGCAGGCCGTCGAACGCAGAATCGCGAAATGGGTAAGGGAAATGGTCGAGCTCGCAGAGAACGTCGGCGCGCGTGCCGGGGTTGCGATCGATGCCGATCGCCCCCGCTTTCTTATTGATGCCGCAGCCGACATCCAGAATCCTCATGAACTCCCGATTTTACGTTATACTCCAATTCGGCCGTTCACATAGACGTCTATGCGAGTAATGAAATTCATCCGCCGGCTCTCCGCAACCTTGCTCAAGCGCGACGAACCTGCACTCGACGACGAACTTCAATTCCACATCCAAATGCGCGCGGACGAACTGGAGCGATCGGGCTTTCCACCGGAGCAAGTGCGCCGCGAAGCCCAACTCCGCTTCGGAAATCTCACGCTTCAAATCGAACGCACGCGGGAGGCGACGACGATGGTCTGGCTCGAAAGCATCTTCAACGATTTGAGTTACGCCTTGCGTATGATGCGGCGGACGCCCCTGGTAACCGCCGTTGCTGTGCTTTCGCTTGCGCTCGGAATCGGCGCCAACACCGCGATCTTCAGCGTGCTTGACGCGCTTCTCCTCAAATTACTCCCCGTGAAAAACCCGCGTGAGGTTGTGATGCTGTCGTGGCGGGGCAATAAAGACAAGTATCCGAATGTCGGCTTTTCCTACCCGATGTTCGAACAAATCCGCCATTCCCGGGCTCTCTCCGGCGCGATCGGGTTCAGTTATCTCGATAACCTCAGCATGCTTGCCGGAGGCCGCGCCGAATACGCTGTCGGCGAATCGGTTTCCGGGAATTACTATGCGGTGCTGGGCGTCGCGCCGGCGATCGGGCGAGCCATCACCGATGACGATGATCGCGAGTCAGCCGCACCGGTGTGTGTCATCAGCTACCGCTATTGGGAGAGCCGCTTCGGACGTGACCCGGCTGTCATCGGACAGCAGATCGTGCTGGCCAACGTCCCGCTAACGCTGGTCGGCGTGGAACCGAAAGATTTCTTCGGCTTGATGCCGGGCTACGTACCGGACGTAAGGTTTCCAAATCACCTGATCCCGCAGATCGCGGCCCGTTTCGTCACGAATGACATATTTTTCGACTCCTCTCAGACGTGGGTGAAGATCGCCGCGCGCGTTCCTCGTGCAACGGAAGCTCGATCCCGTGGCGAGATCAATGCCCTGTTCCAGCAGTCGCTGCTTCCCGATCAACACGACCGCGTCGTACTGTTCGGAACGGGTGGCGAGGGACTCGACGCAATTCGCGGCCAATACCGCAAACCTCTCCTGGTCCTGATGACAGCCGTTGGTTTGATCCTGCTGATCGCTTGTGTGAACGTGGCGAATCTCCTAATCGCGCGCGGCCAAGCCCGCAAGAAGGAAACTTCGGTGCGAATGGCGCTCGGTGCTGGAGCGGGACGGCTGATCCGGCAATTTCTCACCGAGAGCTTGCTCTCTGGCTGCTGCCGGCGGCACGCTGGGCGTCATTTTCGCGTATCGCGTGGGCGCTCTATTGATCCACGGGTTCCCTAATTTGACGCTCGATGTCCGGCCCGATCGGCGCGGCCTTGGGTTCACGGCTGGCGTGACTTTATTTACAGGAATCCTCTTTGGACTTGCGCCGGCGATCCGTGCCGTTCAAGTCGATGTTCAACCCGGCCTGCGGCGCGATAACCGCTCGCCGAAGTTTGGCCTTTCGAATTTGCTCATCGTGGCGCAGCTCGCCTTGTCGCTCGTTGCTGTCGTGGGCGCGGGTCTCTATGTGCGGACGCTGCTAAACCTTCGCGCCGTTGACCTCGGCATGAACATCCACAATCTGACTGTGTTTCGTTTGGCTCCAGGCGCGTCCGGCTACACCAACGCGCGATCTTTGGAGTTCGCTAGACGCGTACTGGATCGGATCGAAAAGGTCGCAGGCCTGAAATCCGTAGCTCTATCGCGCATCCTACCGTTGCAAGGTTCCGGATGGGAATGAACATCAGTGTGCCGGGAGCTGCTCCCCGAGCCGATCCCGCCCTCCGTGAGGTTTGGATGAACAGCATTACCGCGGGTTCTTCGAAACCATGGGCATACCGTTGCTACTTGGCCGAACAATTGAAGAGCGCGACCGTGCCGGCGCCACTAGATCGCAGTGATTAATGAGACACTCGCGCGCACCTACTTCCCGGATGAGTCGCCGGTCGGCAAACATTTCCGGGACGATGTGCAGGAGTACGAAATCGTCGGTGTTGTTCGCGACAGCAAATACAACAAGATTCGCGGAGCGCACCGCCCTACGTATTTTACGAGCTACCAGCAAAGCCCGACCGCTTTCGGGGCCTTTGCTGTCGAACTTAAGACCACCGAAACTCCGTCAACCGTCGCCGCTGAAGTCCGCCGCGCCATTGCGGAGATCGATCCCAATGTGCCACTGCTCGGTCTCGCCACCGAAGAAGAGACAGTGGATCGCCTGATCCGCCAGGATCGATTATTCGCGAGTCTATCAAGCATTTTCGGTGCGCTGGCTCTGCTGCTCTCGGCGATCGGACTGTACGGTGTGCGAGCTTACGCGGTCGCCCGCCGCACATCCGAAATCGGCATCAGAATGGCGCTGGGCGCGGATCGAGGCGTTATCGCACAAATGATTCTGCGCGAAACGGGCTGGCTCGCGTTCTTCGGCGTGGCGAGTGGACTAGCGGTAGCCTACGCAGTCTCACGTTACGTCGAATCGATGCTCTACGGTGTCGCTCCACGCGACTTTACGACATTCGCCGGTGCCACGCTCGTGATGGTAATCGTCGCGGCCGTTGCCGGCTATCTGCCCGCGCGCCGGGCGTCGAAAGTGGATCCAATGATCGCGTTACGCCACCAGTGACTTAATTACGTCACCCAGAGTGTCCACCGCGAAATCCGCCTGATCTTTGGTGATCACCAGCGGTGGGCAGATCCGAATCGTGTTCGGCCCCGCGCCTAGCACCAGGAGGCCGCGTTCGAAGCACAGCATCTCGATCTTGTCGCGAAGATCGGGGGCTCGCTCTTTCGTCTTCTGGTCGCGCACGATCTCGATCCCGATCATCAGTCCTAATCCGCGAACGTCGCCGACGATCGGGAATCGTTTGGGGAATTCGTCGAGGCGCGCTTTCATGTGTGCGCCGATTTTGGCGGCAGTTCGCCATCAGCTCGCTCTCGAGAAGCTCGATGGTCGCCAGCGCCGCCGCGACGCAGACCGGATTGCCGCCGAAGGTCGATGCGTGCGCGCCGGGTCCCCAGTTCATCACATCGGCGCGAGTAATGATTGCGCCGAGCGGCATTCCGCTGGCGATGCCCTTGGCGGTCGCGATGATGTCCGGAACGAACCCGAAGTGCTCCGACGCGAACATCTTACCCGTGCGGCCCATCCCGCATTGCACCTCGTCGGCGACGATCAGGATGCCGTGCTTGTCGGCGAGCCTGCGCAGTTCGTCGAAAAATCGTTTGGGTGGAACCACATAGCCGCCTTCACCCTGGATCGGCTCGACCACAAATGCGGCTACGTCTTCCGGGGCAACTTTATGACGGAAAAGGACATCCTCGATATTGCGGATGCACTCGGCGGCGCATGCGTCGGGCGTCGCTGCCGAGCTTCGGTAGCATATGGATAGGGAGTATGGTGGACGCCAGGCATCGTCGGGAAGAAGCCGCGTTGCTGGACGCTTTTCGATCCCGTCAGTGACAACGATCCCATGGTTCTACCGTGAAATCCACCGTAAAACGCCACGAACTGTCGTCGTTTCGTGTGGAAACGTGCGAGTTTGATCGCGGCCTCGATCGCCTCCGTCCCCGAGTTGCCGAAATAGACGCGCTTCGGCCCTGTCGCCGGGCGCGAGCGCAGCCAACTTCTCAGCCAGCTCGACCATGTTTTCGTAGTAGAAATCGGTGCCCGACATGTGGAGAAACTTGCCGGCTTGTTTGCGGATCGCGTCGACGACTTTCGGGTGGGAATGGCCGGTCGCAACCACCGCGATCCCGGCGTTGCAATCGAGAAATCGATTGCCGTCGACGTCTTCGACGATTGCGCCCTCGCCGTGGTCGATCACCAGCGGGTAGCCTCGGGTATAGGATGGCGATAAGACGGCTTTGTCGCGGGCAATGATCGCCTTCGCTTTGGGTCCAGGCAGAGCCGTGACCAGATGCGGCAGATCTGCACGGACGGATTCCAGGGTTCGCATGAGAACTCCTTTTTCTATTCAGTTGTAAGTTGGAGGGTTTTCGGCCGCGGCGACGCGCAGCGCTAGTCTGAACCGAACAAAGAAGGACGTGAAGCCGACGGGAGAGATGCGGTGCCGTAGTTCACAACTCCATTGTAGCGAAGTTCAGGCGCCATGGCTCACGTTGTTGGGTTCGTTTGGAAATTTGGGGCCCTGGGAGTGCTCAAAGAAGTTGCGACCGAGGGGGCCTTGCGACATCTAACCTGATAACATAACGCTAAGATTATTTGCTTCTAGTTTACTCATCATGATAAGCTAAAGGAGCTGAGGGGGTTGCATGGACTTCAATCGATTCACGGAAAAACTTCAGGAAGGGCATGCGGGCCGCCCAATCCCTGGCACAAAAGAACGGCCAGCAGCAGCTCGATGTCGAGCATCTGCTGATCGCTCTGCTTGAGCAGGAGGGCGGGCTTGCGCAGTCGATCCTCATCAAGGCGGACGTGAAGCTCGAAGCGGCTCACCACCGGCTGACGGCAGGACTTGGACAAGCTGCCGAAGGTGTCGGGCAGCGCTGCCGGATTGGATCAGATCTACGTCACGCCCCGCCTGCAGAAGCTGCTGACCCAGGCCGAAAACGAGGCCAAGCAGTTCAAGGACGACTACGTTTCGGTGGAGCACGTTCTCCTGGCCGCCGCCGACGAGAAAGTCTTCAAGGACCTCGGCATCACGCGCGACCGGCTGATGAGGACGCTGCAGGAAGTCCGCGGCAGCCAGCGCGTGACCACGCAGAATCCGGAAGCCACCTACGAAGCGCTCGAAAAATATGGCCGCGATCTGACCAAGCTGGCGGCAGCAGGGCAAGCTGGATCCGGTGATCGGGCGCGACGAGGAGATCCGCCGCGTGATTCAGGTCCTGTCGCGGCGCACGAAGAATAATCCGGTGCTGATCGGCGAGCCAGGCGTCGGCAAGACGGCGATCGTCGAAGGGCTTGGCGCAGCGCATCGTGCGCGGCGACGTTCCGGAGGGACTGAAGAACAAGCGAGTGGTCTCGCTCGACATGGGCGCGCTGATCGCCGGGGCGAAGTTCCGCGGCGAGTTCGAGGAGCGCCTGAAGGCCGTTCTGAAGGAAGTCCAGAGCGGCCGAGGGGCAGATCATCCTGTTCATCGACGAGCTGCACACGGTGGTCGGCGCGGGCAAGGCCGAAGGCGCAATGGACGCCGGCAATCTGCTGAAGCCGATGCTGGCGCGCGGCGAACTGCATTGCATCGGCGCGACCACGCTCGACGAATATCGCAAGTACATCGAAAAAGACGCGGCGCTGGAGCGGCGATTCCAGACGGTGCTGGTCGACCAGCCGTCGGTGGAAGACACGATTTCGATTCTGCGCGGGCTGCGCGAACGCTACGAGTCGCATCACGGCGTTCGCATCAAGGATTCGAGCGCTGGTTGCGGCCGCGGTGCTCAGCCAGCGCTATATTTCCGACCGGTTCCTGCCGGACAAGGCCATCGACCTGGTGGACGAAGCCGCGGCGAAGCTGCGCACCGAGATCGATTCCATGCCGGCGCGAGCTCGACGAGATCCTGCGGCGGCAGATGCAGCTCGAAATCGAGCGCGAGGCGTTGAAGAAGGAGAATCCGACAAGGCTTCGCGGGAGCGGCTGGCGAAGATCGAGAAAGAACTGGCCGAGCTGAAGACCGGAATCGACCGCACTGCAAGGCGCAATGGAAGGCCGATCAGGAAACGCTTCGCAAGCAGCGCGAACTGCGCGCGCAGATCGAACAGGTGAAACTCGAAATCGAACAGGCCGAGCGCGCCTACGATCTGAACAAGGCGGCCGAGCTGAAGTACGGCAAGCTGACCGGCCTCGAAAAGCAACTGGAAACACAAAAGCGCGAGACGACTCTTCTGAAAGAAGAAGTCGACGAGGAAGACATCGCGCAGGTGGTCAGCCGCTGGACCGGCATTCCGCTTTCGAAGCTGCTGGAAGGCGAAATCCAGAAGCTGATGCATCTGCCCGAGGAGCTGCACAAGCGCGTGGTCGGGCAGGACGAAGCCGTGGATGCGGTGGCCGATGCGGTGATGCGGGCGCGCGGCGGATTGAAAGATCCCGAAGCGGCCGATCGGCAGCTTTCTGTTCCTGGGTCCGACGGGTGTCGGCAAGACCGAACTGGCGCGGGCGCTGGCGCAATATCCTGTTCGACGACGAGCACGCGATGATCCGGATCGACATGTCGCGAGTATCAGGAAAAGCACACGGTTTCGCGGCTGGTGGGCGCGCCTCCGGGCTACATCGGCTACGACGAAGGCGGCCAGTTGACGGAAGCCGTCCGGCGGCGGCCGTATTCGGTGGTGCTGCTGGACGAAATCGAAAAGGCGCACAGCGACGTGTTCCACGTGCTGCTGCAGGTGCTGGACGACGGGCGGTTGACCGACGGCCAGGGCCGCACGGTGGACTTCAAGAACACCATCGTGATCATGACGTCGAATGCGCCGAAGGATGAACTGCCGCGGCTGTTCCGGCCGGAGTTTCTGAACCGGGTGGACGAGATCATCACGTTCCACCGGCTGACGGAAGCTCAGCTGAAGAAGATCGTCGATATCCAACTCGCGACGCTGCGGGCGCGGCTGGCCGAGCGGCACATCGAGCTGACGCTGATCGATGCGGCTCGCGAGCATCTGGTGAAGTCGGGCTACGATCCGGCGTACGGCGCGCGGCCGCTGAAGCGGGCGATTCAGAAGGAAGTGGAGACGCCGCTGGCTCGCAAGCTGGTGGCGGGCGAGATTCGCGACGGCCAGAAAGTGCTGGTCGACGGAACGAAGATCATGAGCTGGTGTTTGAAGTCGAGTCGCAGCGCCGGGCCGAAGCATCTTAAGAGAGAGAAGGGTGACGGATTGACGGAATGCGAAGAGGAACAATGATCATGGCTGAAAAAGACATCCAAATCAGCTCGCTGCCGTTGTTGCCGTTGAAGAACTCGGTGCTGTTTCCGGGGCTGCTGATGCCGCTGTCGGTGGGGCGGCCGGCTTCGATCGCGGCGGTGGAAGCGGCGCTGGCGACCGAAGACAAAGAGATCGTGGTGGTGACGCAGCGCGACGCGTCGGTCGATGCGCCGGGCGCGAGCGATCTGTACACCATCGGCACGCGCGCGGTGATTCGCAAGGTCGGGCCGCGAGAAGGATCAGCTCGAAGTGCTGGTGCTGGGCGTGGAGCGCGTGGTGATCGTCAAGGTGGACGAGACCAACGGCCACATGACGGCCCGGGTCCGGCCGCTGCCGCTGCCCGACGATTCCAGCCGCGAGACGGAAGCCTGACGCTGTCGATCGTCGAGATGGGGTCGAAGTTCGTGGGCCTGATTCAGATCGCCAGAGACCACGCCGCAGGAATTGGCGCGGATGTTCACGTCGCAGGAAGATCCGCTGCGGCTGGCGTACATGATCGCGTCGATCATGAACCTGGAGACGGCGCAGGAGCAGGCGCTGCTCGAAGCGCCGTCGCGCGTGGAAGCGCTGCGCTGGTTCACGGCTGGCTGTCGCACGAAGTGGAAGTGCTGGAGCTGCGCAACAAGATCACCGAAGAAGCCCGGCAGCGAAATGTCGAAGGAGCAGCGCGACTACATTCTGCGCCAGCAGAAGCGCGCCATCGAGCAGGAGCTGGGCGAGAAGAATCCGGACCAGGCCGAAGTGGACGAGTCTGCGCGAGAAGCTGACCAAGGCCGATCTGCCCGAGGATGTCCGCAAGGAAGCCGAGCGCGAATTGGGGCGGCTGGAAAAGACTGCCGTCCGCGCAGCCCGAGTACAACGTGATCCGCACCTGGCTCGAATATGTGATCGAGCTGCCGTGGAACAAGCGCAGCGACGACAATCTGGACATCGCGCGGGCGCGGCAGGTGCTGGACGAGGACCACTTCGGAATCGACGAAGGTGAAGGAGCGCATTCTCGAACAGCTTGCGGTGCTGAAGCTGAATCCGGAAGCGAAGGCTCCGATCCTGTGCTTTGTGGGCGCGCCGGGCGTGGGCAAGACGTCGCTGGGGCAATCGATCGCGCGGGCGCTCGGGCGCAAGTTCGAACGCATGAGCCTGGGCGGCCTGCATGACGAAGCGGAACTGCGCGGCCATCGGCGGACCTATATCGGCGCGCTGCCGGGCCGTCTGATTCAGGCGATGCGGCGCGCGGGTGCGACCAATCCGGTGCTGATGCTGGACGAAGTCGACAAGCTGGGCCGCGATTTCCGCGGCGATCCGGCGTCGGCGCTGCTCGAAGTGCTGGATCCGGAACAGAACAAGACGTTCCGCGATAACTATCTCGACCTGCCGTTCGATTTGTCGAAGGTGCTGTTCGTCACCACGGCGAATACGCTGGATACGATTCCGGCGCCGCTGCTGGATCGCATGGAGATCCTGCGGCTGTCCGGCTACAGCGAAGAAGAGAAGGTCGCAGATCGCGCGGCGGTATCTGCTGCCGCGGCAGTTGACGCAAACCGGCGTCGACGGCCGAGCAGTTCGAGATCACCGAAGAGGCGCTGCAAGAAGATCATCGGCTCGTACACGCGGGAAGCGGGCGTGCGGCGGCTGGAGCAGACGCTGGGCCGCGTGATCCGCAAGGTCGCGCTGAAGTTCGCCGAGGGCGACACCGAGCGCGGTGATCGTGAAGCCGGAGGATGTCGTCGGAGATGCTGGGGCCGGAGCCGATTCTGCCGGAACAGGCTCGCAAGGACCTGCCGGCGGGCGTCGCGACGGGGCTCGCGTGGACCGAAACCGGCGGCGATGTGCTGTACATCGAAGCGGCGCTGCTGCCGAACGGCAAGGATCTGACCATCACCGGCCAGCTGGGCGAGGTGATGCAGGAATCGGCCGAAGACGGCGCGCAGTTATCGTGTGGAGCCACGCGCGCGGAGTTCGGGCTGATCGATCCGGCGCTGTTCCTGAACTCGGGCCTGCACATCCACGTGCCGGCGGGCGCGATTCCGAAGGACGGACCGTCGGCGGGCGTGACGATGACGACGGCGCTGGCGTCGATCTACTCGGGCATTCCGGCGCGCAGCGATACGGCGATGACGGGCGAGGTCACGCTGACCGGGCTGGTGCTGCCGATCGGCGGCGTGAAGGAGAAAGTGCTGGCGGCGCGGCGCGCGGGATTGAAGCGCGTGATCCTGCCGCGCGGCAATCAGAAGGACCTGCGCGATCTGCCGGAGGAGGTCCGCAAGGAGATGGAGTTCATCTTTGCCGATCGGGTGGAAGACGTTCTGGCGGAGATGCTGCCGGGGCTGGTGCTGCGCGCCGGCGAAGGCGGCGTAAAGTAGTGGCGGACCTGCGGCTTAACTCTCCGCGGGCGGAGGCCATGGCAAGACGACCCAAGGGCATTCGCGGAGGCTAGGCCGGTCGGCTTCCTCTAACCCGTAGGCAGCCAGTGACAATCGGGTGACTTCAGCCATCCGCTCGTGTACCGGTCGGCTCTGCCAGTAGCGGTACACGGCCAACCTCGCTCTTTTGTCGTCGGGAAGTGCCGTCTCGTCCATCCGTCTCGATTGTAGCGCGGTGGCCGCGCGGAGTCGTATGTGATGAGCGGCACGAGAGTTCTCATTGCTGCCCCTTCTGCTCCTGCCTCTCGCCGCCACCGCTCAGATTCGCTCCTCGCGCGGCTTCCGGCTTTCCTCCAGGGGAGCGGGATGCTAACATGAACGTTTCCGCGGCTGGGCTCGACCGGAGCGCTGCGGTAAACGAGCGATGCTCTTCAACTCGGGCCAATTCCTCCTCTTTTTTCCGGTCGTCACGGCTCTCATATTCCGTTGCCGCATCGCACGCGCTGATTCTCCTGCTGGCCGCCAGTTGCTACTTCTACATGGTGTTTCGCCCGGTCTACATTCTGATCCTGGCGTTCACGATCCTGATCGATTACGTAGCCGGAATTCTGATCGAGGATTCCCCCCAGCCGCGCCGAAAGGCTTATCTCACGGCCAGCCTGATCGCCAACGTGGGCGTGCTGGCGTTCTTCAAATACTTCAATTTTCTCAATGGAAACCTGCGCGCGCTCACGGATTGGTGGGGCGTGGCCGACCCCATTCCGTTTCTCAATATTCTGCTGCCCATTGGACTGTCGTTCCATACGTTTCAGTCCTTGAGTTACACGATCGAGGTCTATCGCGGCAATTACCGGGCGGAGCGGCATCCCGGAATTTTCGCGCTCTATGTGATGTTCTATCCGCAACTGGTGGCCGGACCGATCGAGCGTCCGCAGAACCTGCTGCACGAGTTTCACAAAGAACATTTCTTCGATCACCAAAGGGTGGTGGAAGGCTTGCAGCTGATGTTGCTGGGGCTTCTTTCAGAAGGTGTTCATCGCGGACCGCCTGGCGCCGTCTCGTGAACACGGTGTAAAGATCCGCGCCACTATCCGGGAATCTCCCTGCGATCTCGACGGTGTTCTTCGCGCTGCAGATCTATTGCGATTTTTCCGGCTTCACGGACATCGCGCGAGGCTCGGCCAAGGTAATGGGATTCCACTTGATGGTGAACTTCAACCGGCCGTATTTCAGCCGCTCGATCGCCGAATTCTGGAAGCGCTGGCACATTTCCCTGTCCACCTGGTTTCGCGATTACCTGTATATTTCGATGGGAGGCAACCGGGTTTCCCGCCCCCGCTGGTACTTCAATCTTTTTTTCACTTTTGTGTTGAGCGGGCTGTGGCACGGCGCCAGTTGGACTTACGTCATCTGGGGAGGCCTGAACGGCTTCTATCTCATCGCGGAAATCGTTGTGGGCAACTGGTTCAGGCATTTGTTCCCGCGGGAACAAACTCGCCCCGGGTTCCCGATTGGCGCGGTCCTGCGAACCTTCTGCCTCACCTGCTTCGCCTGGATCTTTTTCCGCGCCAACAACGTCCAGGACGCTTTCTACGTCGTCGGTCATTTATTTCACAACCTGGCCTCCGTGCCGGCTCACCTGCGCGAAGTGACGTTTGTCCGTGAGTTCATCCTGCTGGGCCAGAACCAGCAGGAATTGTACCTGGCGATGTTGGGGATCGCGATCCTGTTCGGCGCTCATCTTCTGCAAAACGAGCGCAAGGGAAGGCGCACCGTGGGCGAATGGTTCGCTCAGCAAGGCTCGGGCGTGCGTTGGGCAACCTACTACGCCGCACTGGTGTTGATCCTGTTTTTTGGGGCGTTCAACCAATCGCAGCAGTTCATTTATTTTCAGTTCTGACAACTGGCATGGCACATTTCCTGAAACGACTGTGCTGGTTCGCGATGCCGTTTCTTGTCTACGCGCAGTTCATCGTCCTGGCCGATCCCTACAACTTCCTGAGAGATCGTTCGCTAATCTCCGACGATGTCAAACCGCGGACCGCTTACCCGTTGAATTATTGTTTGTGGAAAATGCCGCTGTTCGCCAGACATCCCTCTCCCAATTTGCTGCTGGGAGACTCCCGGATGCTGGCGGTCAGTCCCGATCGCGTCAAGGCGTTGACCGGCCAGGATTACTTCAACCTCGCCTATGGCGGCGGAACGCTTCGAGAGATCGTCTCGTCCTTCTGGTTCGCATCCGAACATGCGCGGCTTCGCCACGTCTATATCGGGCTCGCTTTCAATCTCTACACGGACTACGAACAACTGGACCGAACCGCGGAAGTCCTGACCATCGAACGCGCGCCGGCCTCGTATTTCATCAATCGCACGGTGTTGAAGGCCTCACTCTTCGGCGTCGCCGCGCAGTGGGGCGGTTACGATCCCAAGATCGGAGCCGTCACCGAAAATCGCGACAGCTTCTGGGCGTTTGAGCTCGGACCCACCACCGATGGATTCTATTCCCGCCATGTGTATCCCCGGCGATATCATCAAAAGCTGGAGGAGATCGCGCAATACATGAAGAATCAAAACGCCGAATTGACGTTTATCATCTTCCCGACTCATGTCGACCTGCAAAAGCGCGTTCAGGCCTTTCATTTGGAGGATGAATACGCGCGGTTCAAACTCGACGCAGGCAAACTGGCCATTACCTACGACTTCGACTACCCAAACGAGCTTACTCAAAATCGGGAAAATTTCTCCGACCCCTACCATTGCCGAAGCGAGCGCTTGGACCAAGTGATTCGCGAAGTCTGGTCAGGCAATCTCAAGTATGCGAGACGGCTCGGCGGAAGCAACTGAACCGGTAGAAATAACTGATATAAGATGAGCGGCATGAGATCGCTCATCTGTCCTTTTCGCCGCTGCTTGCTCTCCCCGATCGCCGCCTTCGCCCAGATCCGCGGCGCTGTAAATCCCGCTCCCGATCCCTCGAAACCTCAACCGGTTCGCAACGATGTCGCGCAGGCCGGCCAGGAAATCGTCACGCTGCGAAATTTCCACATCAAGAAGGGCACCTTCGATCAGTTCCTGAAAGCGAGCCAGGAAAACGTGTGGCCGTATTTCGAAAAGATCGGGTCGCGGATCATCGGGATGTGGCAGGTGTTCGATCCGGAAACTCGGGAAGCCAGCCCCGCTAAAGATTACGACGAGGTGTATCTGATGACTCGCTACGCCAGCGTCGAGCATTGGCGCGCCACTCGCGATGCCACGCTGCTCGGCGGCAACGGTCCCGATTGGGAGAAGTGCCGGCGCGGCTTGGATATTCGCCAGAGCCTGACGATCTCGACGAGTGTCGTCTTCATGGAAGGGTCGACGCAGAGTAACAAGCCTTACTTCATGCCCGGATTGAAAGAATCCTACGAAAAGAAGCCGTGATCCGCCGACCTCATCTCGGCAATTCAATTGACATATGATGATGTCGATATGAAACCGCGCTTCATTCCTATCATTGCGCCTTGTCATTTGCGTTGAATGCCTTTGCGGCCGGCCCGCCGACCGTTCAGGAAGCCAAGAAATTCCTCGACGACGCCGAGGCGAAGCTGCTGCTTCTCAACACCGAAGCAGCCACGCCGATTGGATTCGCGCCAACTTCATCACCTACGACAGCGAAGTCCTCTCGGCCGCAGGCGGATGAGCGCGCTATCGCCGAAGGAGTGCGGCTGGCGAAAGGCGCGATGCGTTTCGATCATGCTGAAACTGCCGCCCGATATGGCGCGCAAGATGATGCTGCTGAAGGTCGGGCTGACGCTCGCGGCGCCAGTCGATCCGAAGGAGAGCCAGGAAGTCACGCGGCTGGCAGCATCGCTCGAAGGCGCCTACGGCAAGGGCAAATACTGCCCGGACAGCCAAGGCTGCAGAACAAACGTGTCTCGATATCGAAGACATCACGCGCATCATGGCGTCCAGCACCAACGCGAGCTGAGCTGTTGGATGCGTGGCGCGGCTGGCATCCGATTTCGCGTCCCGATGCGCCCCGATTTCAAACGCTTCGTGGACTCTTTCGAACAAAGGCGCGCGCGAGCTGGGATTCAAAGACACGGGCGCGATGTGGCGCGCGAAATACGACATGCCGCCCGACGAATTCGCCAAGGAGCTCGACCGGCTGTGGGATCAGGTGCGGCCGCTGTATTTGTCGCTGCACGCCTATGTGCGCACCAAGCTGCGCGAAAAGTACGGAGCGGCGGCGGTTCCTGAAAACGGTCCGATTCCGGCGCATCTGCTCGGCAACATCTGGGCGCAGGACTGGACGAACATCTATAAACTGGTCGCGCCAGCGAATGCCGATCCCGGTTACGACGTCACCAAGATCTTGACATCGAAAAAGACGGATGCGCTGCAGATGGTGCGCTACGGCGAGAGCTTTTTCAAGTCGCTGGGATTCGCGCCGCTGCCGAAGACGTTCTGGGAGCGATCGCTGTTCGTGAAGCCGCAGGATCGCGACGTGGTGTGTCACGCCAGCGCCTGGGACATCGACAGCGTAGAAGATCTGCGGCTGAAGATGTGCATCGACATCACGGCCGAGGATTTCAACACCGTCCATCACGAGCTGGGCCACAATTTCTATCAGCGGGCCTACGACAAGCAGCCCGTGCTGTTTCGCGATAGCGCCAACGACGGATTCCACGAAGCGATCGGCGACACGATCGCGCTGTCGATCACGCCGGAATATCTGGTCAAGATCGGGTTCATCGACGAAGCCGCCGGACGCTTCGAAGGACATCGGCCTGCTGCTGAACAAGGCGCTGGAGAAGATCGCGTTTCTGCCGTTCGGCCTGATGATCGATCAGTGGCGCTGGAAGGTTTTCTCGGGCGAAATCCCGCCGGAGAAATACAACCAGGCGTGGTGGGATCTGCGACTGAAGTATCAGGGCGTCGCGCCGCCGGTGGCGCGCAACGAACAGGATTTCGATCGCGGGCGCGAAATACCACGTACCCGCGAATGTACCGTACACCCGGTACTTCCTTGCCGACATCCTGCAGTTCCAGTTTCATCGCTCCTTGTCGAAGATCGCGGGATGCACCGGTCCGCTGAATCGCTGCTCGATCTATGGAAATCAGGAGGCGGGCAAGCGGCTGAATGCAATGTTGGAGATGGGCGAGAGCCGTCCATGGCAGGAGGCGCTCGAGACGCTGACGGGACAACGGCAGATGGACGCGACGGCGATTCGCGATTACTTCGCCCCGCTGCAAAAGTGGCTCGACGAGCAAAATCGCGGCAAACCCGTGGGCTGGTAAGATACGTCCTAAGCAGTGTTAGCACTTTGTCGTGTACCTGCGCACTTTGTTAGCTGCAGCCTCGCCGCCGTGTGTCAATTTGATTGACACAACCCAGCAAATCTGATACAACCATCTAAATCCCATGTGTGCGAGCACTGGTGTTTCTGCTTAGGGTTAATTCAGGGTTAGAGGGAAGGGTCTAACATGCGCAAATCTTTAGGACTGCTATTTGTATTCCTGTTGTTCGCCGTCGGGTGCGTTCGCGCAACTGACCGGCGTTGAGCGGAGTCGTTACCGATCCAGCCGGTGCGGTTATTCCCGGCGCGACGGTCACGATCTGTCAACGGCCAGACCGGCAGCCAGCGCGAGACCAAAGTCAGACGATCAGGGCCGCTACACCATGCAATCAGATGCCGCCGGGCACTTACAAGCTCGTGGCGAAGGCAGCCGGGTTCGCCGACGATGATCATCGACAAGATCGAATTGTTGGTCAATCAGCCGGCGACCGTCCCGATCGTCTTCGAAAAGGTCGGCATCACCACGCACGACGGTTGACGGTCGAGGCCGCAGCCACGCAGATCAACACGCACGGACGCTTCGCTCGGCAACGCGATCACAACGCACGCGATCATCGAGCTGCCGTTGTTCGCGCGCAACGTCGCGGCCTGCTGACCTTCCAGCCCGGCGTCACCAGCTTCGGTTCGTCGGGTCGACACTCGGCTCGCGCAACGGCTCGGTCAACGGCGGCAAGTCCGATCAGGGCAACATCACGCTGGATGGCGCGGACGTCAACGATCAGAACGCCCGCACGGCATTCACCAGCGTGCTGCGCGTGACGCTCGATTCGGTGGAAGAGTTCCGCACCATGACGACCAACGGCGACGCGGACAACGGACGCGGCTCCGGCGCCGAGATCACGCTGGTGACCAAGTCGCGGCACCAATCGAATTTCACGGATCGCTTTATGAATACCGCCGCGGCACGGAAACCGCCGCCAACACTTTCTTCAACAACCAGGCGGGCGTGAAGATCGCTCCGCTGCTGATCAACATCTTCGGCGGCACTGGCGGCGGAGCCGATCAAGAAGAACAAAGCTGTTCTGCTTCTTCAACTACGAAGGCCGCCGCGACGCCAGCGCCGCCAGCGTCGACGCGCACCGTTCCCACGGAAACGTTGAAGCAGGGAATCTCGATATACCACAACACGGCGGGCCAGATCGCTGCAAGCTGACGCCCGACCAGATCAAGCAGATCGATCCGGGCGGGATCGGCGTCAGCGCCGGCCGCGCTGGCCGACCTCAAGACATATCCGCTCGGGAACAACACCGCGGTCGGCGATCGGTCTCAACACCACTGGTACTCTTTTCAACGCGCCCGCGCATAACGTTCAGAACACGTACATCGCGAAGTTCGACTGCAAACCGGACAACGCCGGAAAGACATTCACTGTTTCATCCGCGGCAATCTTCAAAACGATTGGGCGTAACAACGGCACTCCCGCAATTCCCCGGCCAGCCGCCGAATTCAGTCAAGTCTTGCCAACAGCAAGGGCCTGGCGGCAGGCTGGACCGACGTGCTCACGCCCAACCTGGTCAACACCTTCCACTACGGGTTCACGCGCGCCGGAAATCAGACCCCGGGCGTTCTGAGCGAGCCAATTACGAATGGTTCCGCGGCCTCGAGCACTCCATATTGGCACCAGCACAGGCACGACCCGCATCATTCCGGTGCACACCATCGGCGAGGATCTTTCCTGGAACCACGGAGCGCACGACATCCGGTTCGGTGGCGTGTCTGCGCTGATCTCGAACCAGTCGCTCAACTATCAACCGAACTCATTCAGCAACGCGAGCTCGAATCCTTCCTGGCTGACCGGTTCGGGAAGCGACCTGACACCCGCGTCACTGGGCGTCTCCAGCGGCGACTTACGCAGCAGCTACGAGTACGCGATCGCGGCGCGTCCTCGGCTTGGAATCGCCAAGGCACGGCGAACTATAACTATCTTGATCAATGGCACCTTGATTGCCGCCGGGAGCTCCGATCAGCCGCAATTTCGTCAATCACGAAGGCGAGATCTATATTCAAGATACCTGGAAAGTCACGCGCAACTTCACCGTGACGGCCGGCATTCGCCTTTCGCTTCGAGCCTCCAGTTTACGAAGCCAACGGGCAGCAGGCGTCCACCAATATTCCTATCGCGACTTGCTGGGCGAACGCGCGAATTTCGCCGACACAGGGCCTTTCGCAGCAGAACGCGCGGTCTGATCGAGTTCATCCCAGCGAGCCAGGGGAAGCCGATGTATCCCGTTCCATAAGAACTGGGCGCCGCGCCTGGCGCTGGCTTACTCGCCGAAGGGCGAGAGCGGTCTTTCGAAATGGCTGTTCGGCGGACCGGGCAAGACCTCCATCCGCGCCGGCGCCGGCTTGTACTACGACATCGATCGGACAGCCGCTGGCGCAGACGTTCAGCGAGCACGCCATCGGACTTTCCAGCAGCTTCTCGAATCCAGCCGAACGTGTTGAGTCGAGCACAGGTTCCGCGCTATACCGTTCTTCTACGGTTCCGGCGGCAATCGTGCCGCCTCCGGCGCCAAGGCGGATTGCCGCTGGTCTATCCATCCGTACCGGCTCTTCGGGATCCTTCGCGATCACCAACAGCATCGACGACAACTTGAAGGCGCCGTATACGATGAACCTGGACTTCAGCATCGGCCGCGAATTCTGGGCCACGGCTTCTTCGTTCAGGGTTCCTATGTCGGCCGGCTCTCGCGGCACTCGCTGATCAACCGCGATCTGGCCGATGCCGACGAACATGACGGATCCCAAGTCGGGCCAGACCTACTACCA
Organism: Terriglobia bacterium; assembly: GCA_963732025.1. Classification (GTDB taxonomy): domain Bacteria; phylum Acidobacteriota; class Terriglobia; order Bryobacterales; family Bryobacteraceae; genus Palsa-187. The sequence goes on along the minus strand of CAVSXU010000008.1, from coordinate 310,318 downwards.
GGCGATGACCCAACTGATGACGTTGCTCGATCTACAAGGCGGCAGCATCGCCAACGCTGCCTAAGATTCCGTTCTTCGAAAATATGTGGGCGACGGCCGCCGGGCAATCCAGCCTGCTCACGGCCACGCAGGTCTGGGGACTGATTACCACGGCGATCCGACCACTCGATCACCAAGAACAGCAACACTGGCGACGCCACCAACACGCTCAACAATGCCGACAATGGCCGCGAATTGCAGCACCGGCGGGACCATCTTCACCTCCAACGGCACGCGTAAATCAGATGGCGTGCGGAATCTACGGCCCATTCATGATGTTCAATCCGCAGTTCTCGGCTCTGTCGGCCTACAGCTCAATCGGCGCTGGCGATTATCACGCGATGCAGTGGACCATCCGCAAGCGCTTCAGCCAACGGACTTCAGTTCGACGTCAACTACACCTGGTCGAAGTCGATCGATCTCGGCATCCGTCTCAGGAAAATGCCGGCTCCTTCTCCGGCGTTCGTCATCAACACTTTGAACCCGAGCCAAATGAAGCGGTGTTTCCAACTACGACACCACTCACCAGGTAAACGCCTACGGACTGTACCAGCTTCCCGTTCGGGCGCGGCATGAAGTACGGCGCCAATATGAACAAGATCGTCGACGCGTTCGTCGGCGGCTGGCAGATGACGGCACGTATCGCCAGACCTCGGGCCTGCCGTTCAACGTGTCCAACGGCCAGCGCTGGCCCACCAACTGGAACCTGGGCGGCAATGCAACGCCCAATGGAGTCCCGATTCCGGCAGTCGTCAACACTGGGAATGTGAACTGCGTAACGGGGTTCACCTGTATCACTGGTCCGAACCTCTGGGCAAATCCGGCGCAGGCGTTCCGTCTGCTTTCCAAGAGGACTATGCCGGGTCAGTCCGGTGGGCGCAACAATCTGCGCGGTGCTGGGCTGTTCAACATCGACATGGGCGTCGGCAAGATGTTCACGATGCCTTACTCGGAGCACCACAAACTCCAGATTCGTGGAGAGGCATTCAACCTGACCAACTCGGTGGTCTTTGACTCCGCCGGTACCGGATCCTCCGACTTCTCGATCACGAGCTTCGGCAAGATTTCGGGTACGCTAACTCAGCCGAGGCAGATGCAGTTCCTCGGCCGCTATACCTGGTAAGCAGTTCCTAAGCAGTTCCGTAAGAAGGGGCGCGTTCCACAAGAACGCGCCCTTTTCTTTTGTTTACGTGTTTTTCTGCCGGCGTGACTTTGGCGTGGCATGCCACAATTGAATGAAAGATCATGACGGGCTCCAGACACGCCAGAAGTTTCTCGATTATTTTGCCGCCCGCGGCCATCGCGTGGTGCGCAGCTCCTCGCTGGTGCCGGCCAACGACCCCACGCTGCTGTTCACCAACGCGGGCATGAATCAGTTCAAGGACGTGTTCCTGGGCCAGGAGAAGCGCGATTACGCGCGCGCCACGACCTCGCAGAAATGCGTCCGCGCCGGCGGCAAGCATAACGATCTGGATAACGTCGGCTACACGCGCCGCCATCACACGTTCTTCGAGATGCTGGGCAATTTCTCCTTTGGCGATTACTTCAAACGCGAGGCCATCGCCTTCGCCTGGGAGCTGATCACGAAGGAATACGGGCTGCCCAAAGACAAGCTCTACGTCACGGTTTTTCGCGAAGACGACGACGCCGAACAGCTGTGGCAGGAAGTCGCCGGCGTTTCCAAGGACCGCGATTTTCCGCCTCGACGAGAAGGACAATTTCTGGCAGATGGGCGACACCGGGCCCTGCGGGCCGTGCTCGGAGATTCATTACGATTTGGGCCCCCATGCCGGCTCCGCCGGGCAAAGAGGATGTGGAATTCCCAGGCGACGCCGGCGAGCGCTTCGTCGAAATCTGGAACCTGGTGTTCATGCAGTTCGACCGCGACTCATCGGGAAAGCTGACGCCGCTGCCCAAGCCTTCCATCGACACCGGCATGGGACTCGAGCGTCTCTCGGCGGTGCTGCAAGGCAAGCTTTCGATATTACGATACCGACCTGATCCGCCCGATCATCGACAAAGCCGGCGAGCTGTTCGGCAAGACCTACGGCGAGGACGATCGCACCGACACCGTGCTGCGCATCAATGCCGATCACGCGCGCGCCACTGCGTTCCTGATTAATGACGGCGTGCTGCCGTCGAACGAAGGCCGCGGCTACGTGCTGCGCAAAATCATGCGGCGGGCGATGCGCAATGCTCGCATGCTCGGCATCGTCGATCCGTATCTCTATCAAGCTGACCGGCTTCGTCGCCGAGCACATGCGCGACGCTTATCCGGAAATGATGGAGAGCATCCAGCGCGTCGCGCGCGTGGTGAAGGACGAAGAGCATCGCTACGCGACCACGTTTCAGGTCGCCGAAAAGTTCTTCCAGGACGAAGCGAAGGCCGTCGGCGGCGGTGTGCTGCCCGGCGCGGCCGCGTTCAAGCTGTACGACACCTACGGCCTCGCGCTCGATGAGCAGGAAGACATGGCTCGCGAGAGCGGGCTGACCATCGACCGCGAAGGCTTCAACGCGGAGATGGAGAAGCAGCGCACCCGCGCTCGCGCGAGCTGGAAGGGCGCGGATAAGGCGCAGGTCAATCCCGTCTATCAGGCGCTGCCGCGGACCGAATTCGTCGGCCGCGAAACGCTGGAGTCGCTGGCAGACGCGGTCAATCGCCGTCAAGCACCACCCGTGAGTGCGTGCGCGGGATGCGCGGAAATCGCGCTCGATCGAACGCCGTTCTACGCCGAAGCCGGCGGACAGGTCGGCGACACCGGCGTGCTGCTTTCACCGGAAACCGGCGAACCGTTGGCGATCGTCGAATCGACCTACGCGGCCGCGCCCGGCAAGACCGTTCATCAAGTCAAAATCGTCAGCCCGGTGAAGGAAGGCGAGACGGTGATCGCGCGCGTCGACCCGCACTCGCGCCACTCGACCATGCGCAATCACACCGGCACGCATCTGCTGCATGCGGCGCTGCGCACCGTGCTCGGAACACATGTAAAGCAGGCCGGCAGCGTGGTCGAGCCATCGCGCCTGCGTTTCGACTTCACGCACTACACCGCCATGGACGCCGACGAGCTCGCCGAAGTCGAGCGGCTGATGAACGAGCAGATTCTGGCGAATCGCGAAGTCCACACCGACGTGATGGATCTGGATCAGGCCCTGCAAACCGGCGCGATGGCGCTGTTCGGCGAAAAATACGGCGACAAAGTGCGCGTGGTTTCGATCGACACGCTTCAGCAAGGAACTGTGCGGCGGCACGCACGTCGGCCGCACCGGCGACATCGGGATCTGCAAGATCGTCTACGAAGGCTCGATTTCGGCGGGAGTGCGCCGCATCGAGGCGATCACGGGCGAAGGCGCGCTGCGCCGATTCCAGGAAGCGCAGGCAGGAGCTGGCGAAGCTCGCGCGGAATCGATGTGCGAGAAACTAGTCGCGCCGAGAGAAGGCGCTCGAACACGAACTGCAGCAGCTGAAGAACCAAGCTGGCGCAAGTCGCAAGCCGGTGCGCTCGAAGCTCAGGCGCGCGACATCAAGGGCGTGAAGGTTCTGGCCGCGCACGTCGACGGTTCGACCGCGCCGCAGCTTCGCACCCTGGTCGATTCGCTGCGCAACAAATGGAAGACCGCGGTCGTCGTGCTGGCGACGGTCGAAGGACTCGAATGTCTCGATCGTCAGCGGCGTCACCAAGGATCTGACCTCGAAAGTCCATGCCGGGAAACTGGCAGGAGCCGTCGCGCAGGCGGTCGGCGGAAAAGGCGGCGGCCGGCCGGATATGGCGGAAGCCGGCGGCAAGGATCCGTCGGCGCTGCCTGCCGCGCTGGCGCAGGTCTACGCAGTCGGTCGAGGGGATGCTGTAGAACGTGGAAACGATCGCGACGTAGTCGTCGTCGGCGCGGGCCCCACGGGCCTGGCCTGCGGCATCGAGCTGAAGCGCCGCGGCGTCGACGCCGTCCTGCTCGACAAAGGCTGCGTCGTCAATTCGCTCTATCACTACCCGACCAACCTGGTGTTCTTCACCACGCCGGAGCTGCTGGAGATCGGCGACATCCCGATGACGTCGCTGAACGAGAAGCCGGTGCGCGCCGAAGCGCTTGAAGTATTACCGCCGCGTCGCCGATCACTATCAGCTCGATATCCGCCAATATCAGCTCGTCGACCACATCACGGGCGACGACGGCGCGTTCGTCACGCATGCGACCGATTTGCACGGTTGCCCGCATCGAATACGCGTCGAAGAAGGTGATTCTCTCCACCGGCTATTACGATGTGCCGAACATGTTGAACGTGCCGGGCGAGGATCTGCCCAAGGTGATTCATTACTACAAGGAACCGCATCCCTATTACAATCACGATGTGCTGGTGGTGGGCGCGAAGAATTCGGCGGCGATCGCGGCGCTGGAACTGCATTGGAGCGGCGCGCGCGTGACGATGGTGCATCGCGGCGATGGCATTTCATCAGCGCGTGAAATACTGGATCAAGCCGAACATCGAGAATCGCATCAAGAGCGGCGAGATCCCCGCGTATTTCGCGGTCGACGGTCGTCGAAATTCGCGAAGATTCCGTGGTTCTGGCGACGCCGCGAAGGCGAGAAGATCATCAAGAACGATTTTGTGTTCGCGATGATCGGCTATCGCCCGGATACCGATTTTCTGGAGAAGCACGGCATCCGCTTCGACCCCGAAGCCAAGCGCCCCTACACAGATCCCGAGACGCTGGAAAGCGATCGCAAAGGAATGTATCTGGCGGGAGTGCTGGTGGCGGGCATGCACACCAACGAAATCTTCATCGAGAACGGCCGCTTCCACGGCAAGATCGCGGAAGCGATCGCGAAGGAGCTAAAAGGGTGACGCAATGAAGCACCGTGTGAAAACAGGGACAGGCTACCCTGTCCCCTAGTGACCCGAGGCCGCGAATGAACAAGATATCGGCGTGGACAGGGCGGCCTGTCCCTGTTTTCACAATTGCGAGGCTGCGCTGGCCGAATGATTGCCTTACAATGTAGGATCGAGTCTTGACGTCTTATTGAGCAGTTGCATGAGCTTATCAAATCCCGAAATATTTGACAGTGTCCCGTTAACCGACGTCCAGAATTACTGGAATGCGCGGCCTTGTAATATTCGTCATTCGACGAAGCCGCAAGGAACCAAAGAGTATTTTGACGAAGTCGAGCAGCGCAAATACAAAGTAGAGCCGCATATCCCGGAGTTCGCCGAGTTCGCGAAATGGCGCGGCAAGCGCGTGCTCGAAATCGGCTGCGGGCTGGGAACGGATACGATCAATTTTGCGCGGGCGGGGGCGGAAGTAACCGCGGTCGATCTATCCGAGAAGTCGCTGGAGATGGCGCGCCGCCGTGCCGAGGTGTTCGGCCTCGCGGATCGGATTCAATTCATCCAAGCGGATAGCGAGCACCTTTCGGATTACGTTCCGGCGGGAAAGTTCGACCTCATCTATTCTTTTGGAGTGATCCATCACACGCCGCATCCGGAGCGCGTGATGGCGCAGTTGCCACCCTATCTGAAACCGGATTCGACCGTGAAGATTATGGTCTACAACCGTTGGTCCTGGAAAGTCATCTGGATTTTGTTTACCTATGGCAAGGGACAATTCTGGAAGCTGGACAAGCTGATCGCCGACAATTCCGAAGCTCAAAACGGCTGCCCAGTGACGTATGTGTATTCACGAGCGCAGGGACGGCGATTGCTGGAAGCGGGCGGGTTGCGCGCGACCGAGGCTCGTGCGGATCACATTTTTCCTTATCGGATTCCGGACTACGTGCAATATCGATACGTCAAAGTCTGGTATTTCCGGTGGATGCCGCAGTGGATTTTCCGAACTCTCGAACGCATGGCCGGCTGGCATCTGCTGCTGACAGGCGTCCCTGATTCCTCGCGGCGAACCTGATGGTCACGTGACGACACCGGAGACAATAGGTAATTCCGCCGGACATCAACCCTACCTCTCGGTAGTCGTCACCACTCGCAATGACGATCACGGCGGGAATCCGCTCGGCCGCACTCAGGCATTCATCAACGGGTTGATCGGGCAATGCAGGCGACATCGGTTGCAAGCTGAGCTGATCATTGTCGAATGGAATCCTCCGCCGGACCGGCCGCGCCTGGAAGAAGTGCTCGATTGGCCCGACGATCGCGAGTTCTGCAAGGTTCGCATTATCGAAGTTCCGCACTCGATCCACCGGCGCATGCGCCATTGGGATGCTCTGCCGCTCTACCAAATGATCGGCAAGAACGTGGGCATTCGGCGCGCGCACGGCGAGTATGTGCTCGCCACTAACATCGACATTTTATTCTCGGATGAATTGATGCAGTTTATCGCCGAAAAGCGGCTGGAGCCGGGCAAGATGTATCGCGTCAACCGATGGGATGTCATGGCGGACGTTCCCGTCCATGCGCCCGTTGAGGAACAACTCGCGTATTGTGAATCGCATTTGATTCGCCTGAACGCGCGCGAAGGAACGTTTCGCCTGGGCACGGACGGATCGCGCGTGCTGGAAGCGAATGACATCGCATCGCTGGCCGGGCCGGTGAGGTTGGGCGGGGGATGGTTCCAGCGGGAAATGTCGGGAGACGAGCCGTTCCGCTGGGTAGAGAACGACGCGGAGCTGATCATTTCGCCCGCCAGCGAATCGTCCGCGCACGATTCGCCGGCCAACAAGTCGCGAGTTCTTGTTCTCGACGTCGAACCCGGACCGGGCGTGAACATGAGCCCGTTCTTGCTCGAACTACGCGACGCCGCCGGGAAAAGTCTATCGAAGATTCAAGTGAAGCGACGGAGTGTGATTACGTTCGCGCTTCCCAAATCGGAAGGTCGAACGATCCCCGTGTTCCTGCACACCAGGGACGGCGGAAATCGAATCCGCGCGGACTTGCGGACTCTCAATTTTCGTATCTTCCGGTGCAAAGTGAAGGCGACCTCCGTCGCTAGTGCGACATCCAGTCAGGTCGCGGATCTTCCGGCCCCCAAGATTAACGCGCCGGAGACGTGGGGCGCACGCATGGGAAGGGGTTTGCGGATCGCCCGTGAACTATGGCGGGGAAACCAGGATGTGCAACTCCGAATTCCGATGTCTCCGGAACGGTTGGACAAGCTGCAGTTGAAACAGGATGGCGGTGGACTTTCCTTCTCGGCACGGGTGCTCAAGCGACCACGGCGCGACACGGGCGAGTCGGCTGACATCCTGCCTCCCGGAATGCGCGCTGTCTGGAGTTCCGGCTGGTATGCGCTCGAGCACTACGGCGGGGAATCTTTTAGATGGATGGAAGAACGGAGCGTGGTAGTGTGGCTTCCTCCCCTGGAACTGCCCGCCGAACTTGTCCTGCATGTAGAGCCGGGGCCGGCGCTGGGATTCAAGGCGTGCCAGGTGGAAATCCGCGATCAATGGGGCGAGGTTCTGGACGTACAAGAGGTGAGCGGCCGGAGCACGCTTCGAATTCCCGTGGCCCACGTTTCGGGTCCATTCATCACTTCCTTCGAAGTTCGCGGCGGGGGACCACCGAAGAAGATCGCCGACGATCGCAAGCTTGCGCTTCGACTTCTCGGTTGCAGTTGGAATGGGACGGAAGGCTACCAGGCGGATGCGAATGCCCCGGAATTGGTGGACGCGGGTCAGGGAATCTGGACGGGACGCGGCTGGTGCGCCTTCAACACGCGCCAGGGGCTAAAGGGATTGGCCGCGCTGCGAGATGCCGAAATGATCCTGCGCGTGCCCGATGGCCCGGACCGGCTGTTGACTCTCCACGTCGCCCCAGGGCCGGGAGCGGGGAAGCTGGAGTTGCTGATTGAGGACGCCAGCGGGCGGGTTGCATTCCAAGGCCCCGTCACCGGGCCGCGACAAATTCGGTTGAAGAATCTCTTTCGAGCCGGCAACTTCTACACTCTGCGATTACGCGACGCCGCGCACGAGGGGCAAGCCCCAACGGGCGAGCCGATGTTGTTCATCCCTGCCATCGAATGGGATGAGAATCGGGAGGCCGGCGATTGCGTGCGTATCGTCCTGCACCAATCTCCGCCGGACCAGGCAGTCCAGTTGCACACGAACGCCTGCGGCGATTTTACGCTGATCGCGAAGGATCGCTGGATGGACCTGCGCGCCTATCCCGAACTCGACCTTTTCTCGATGAATATTGATTCCATCTTCTGCTGGATGGCGCACCATGGCGGCGCGCGCGAGGAAATCCTCCAGGACCCGATGCGGATTTACCACATCGAACACGGATCCGGATCCGGCTGGACGCCCGAGGGCGAAAAGGCGCTGTTCGATCGGATCGCGGCGAAGGGGCTCTCGTGGGTGGACTATCGCGAAGTGGTGGATTGGGCGTGCATCATGAACCGCTACGACGCTCCCATGATTTTCAATCGAGCCGATTGGGGATTTGCCAACGACGAATTGAAGGAAACCGAGCCCCGCACCCGGATCGGTTGAATAGCCAGGATTAGTTATGACTGGCGATGACCGCCGAGGCGCTTGGCGATTCAAGCACCGTCCGTAAAGGGTGTCTAGTAGTCAAAAGCCCCCTACCAGCTTTTTGCCCTTAGGCAGAAATTTAGTTATCATGGCTTGACTCGTCTTGTTGTCTTGGACGACGCGGAAATACATCATTCAGTTTCGTAAGTAATAGGATTCAAATGAACATTTCGGTAGTTGGTCTGGGGAAGTTGGGCGCTGTGCTGGCCGGCGTGATGGCGGATAAGGGCCACGAAGTGGTCGGTGTCGATGTGAATCCGGCTGCACGTCGCCGCGATCAATCGAGGGTGTCTCGCCGGTACGCGAGCCTGGGCTGGACGAGATGATTCGCAGGAACGCGTCGCGTATGTCGGCGACGGACGACATCGGTTCGGCCGATCGCGCAGCACCGAGATCACCTTCGTGGTGGTGCCGACGCCGTCCGGTCCCGATGGAACGTTTTCTCTGAAATATGTCCTGAACGCCATCGAGCCGATCGCGCGCGCTCTGGCCAACAAGTCCGCGTATCACGTGGTGGTGATTTCGAGCACGGTGATGCCGGGATCCACCGGCGGCGAGATCCTGCCGCTGTTGGAGCGGATCTCCGGCAAGAAGTGCGGGCCCGATTTCGGCTTGTGCTACAACCCCGAATTCATCGCGCTGGGCAGCGTGATTCGCGATATGTCGACGCCGGACATGATCCTGATCGGCGAATCGGACGAGCGCGCTGGCGCGATTGCTCGAGGATCGTGTACCGGACGGTGTGCCCCAACAATCCGCCGGTCGCGCGTATGAATTTCGTGAATGCGGAGCTCACCAAGATCTCGGTGAACACCTTCGTGACCACCAAGATCTCCTACGCGAACATGCTCGCGCGAGATTTGCGAACAGGTTCCGGGCGCGCGACTCCGACGTGGTCTCCGCGGCGATCGGCCTGGACACGCGCATCGGCCGAAGTATCTGAAGGGCGCGTTCGGCTACGGCGGACCGTGCTTCCCGCGCGACAACGTGGCGTTCGCCAAGTTCGCCGAAATGCACAACGTGGATGCGACGCTGGCCAAAGCGACCGATCAGGTCAATCAGCGGCAGGTGCACGCGGCTGGCCGGACGCGATTCTCGAATGCTGCCTGCCGAGGCGGAACCGTCGGCATTCTGGGCATTTCGTACAAGCCGGATACGGAAGTGATCGAGGAATCGCAGGGTTTGATGCTGGCGAAGCAGCTGGCGAACGAAGGATGCCGCGTGTGCGTTTACGATCCGGCGGCGATGGAAAATGCGCAGCGCGCGCTGGGCGGCGTCGGTGACGTATTCGCGAATCGATGGAAGCCTGCGCCGCGGAAGCCTCGGTCCTGGTGATCGCGACGCCGTGGAAAGAATTTAAGGCGCTTCGTCCCGAGCACATGCAGCGATCGGGCGCAGCGTCCGGTGTTTATGGATTGGTGGGGGATGCTGCCGAAAGCGGATTTCGAGCGCGTCGCCGACTATTTCGCGTGCGGGCAAGGACGGCTCCGGCGGAGCCGGCCGCGAAGCGTCGGCGAAGTCGTCGCCAGAGCCTAGTCTGCCGCCAACGAAGGAGTCATATCTTGAAACCGCGAGTTCTGGTCACCGGCGCCGGTGGCTTCATCGGGCACCATCTGGTGAATTATCTTGAAGGCGCGCGGCTACTGGGTGCGCGGCGTCGACCTGAAGCGTCCCGAATACGCGCCGACGGACGCGGACGAATTCGTGATTGCTCGACCTGCGCCGCTGGGAAAACTGCCTGCAGGCCACGCGGGGCGTCGACGAAGTGTACGCGCTGGCCGCGGACATGGGCGGCATGGGATTCATCAGCGCGCATCATGCCCTGATTCTGCACAACAACGCGCTGATCAATATCCATACGCTCGAAGCCGCGCATCAGAACGACGTGAAGCGCTATCTGTATACGTCGTCGGCGTGCGTGTATCCGGAATTCAAGCAGACCGACGCCAACGTCACGCCGCTCAAGGAAGAGGACGCGTATCCGGCGCAGCCGCAGGACGCCTACGGCTGGGAAAAGCTGATCACCGAGCGGCTGTGCTACCACTACGCCGCAGGATTACGGGATCGAGACGCGCATCGTGCGGTTCCACAATATCTTCGGGCCGCTGGGCACCTGGGACGGCGGCCGCGAGAAGGCGCCGGCGGCGATGTGCCGCAAGATCGCCATGGCGAAGCTGACCGGGAATCACGAGATCGAGATCTGGGGCGACGGCGAGCAGACGCGCTCGTTCTGCTACATCGACGATTGCCTGGAAGGGATTTACCGGCTGATGCGGTCGGATTTCCGCGAGCCGCTGAACCTGGGGCAGGATCGCATGGTGACCATCAACCAGCTGGCCGATATGGTCGCGAAGATCGCCGGGTATCAAGATCGACCGAAGAAGCACATCGATGGACCGATGGGCGTGCGCGGCCGGAATTCCGACAACACGCTGCTGCAAGAAAGTGCTGCGGCTGGGAGCCGGCGATTTCGCTGGAAGACGGCCTGGCCCGAACCTATTCGTGGATCGAAACTCAGGTGCGGGCGAAAGGCGGAAAAAGCGCCGGCAGCAGTAGCCGGATAGAGCCAATTTTCAGGCCGCCAGTGAGGCGCGACCGTAAGCGAGCGCGCGTCTTAGTGGGGAGGCTTTCCGCCTGCCTGTAAGGGCGCGCATCAAATCGACCGTCGAACAAAAATCATGAAACTCGATATCGATCTCGTTCTTGATCTTGATCGTCCCGCCCGCCACGCTAATCGGCTTGATGCCGAAATCGGTCTGCTTGATCGTGACGCGGCCCGTGTAAGCTTCGCCGACCCGCGCGACGCTCACCCGCACCGGCTTCGATACACCGTGCAGCGATAACGTCCCGTCGACGTTCCACTGCTCCGCCGGCCTTTTCGACACGCGAAGACTGAAACTTGATCTCGCGGAAATGCGCGATATCGAGCGTCATCTCCTCCATGTCTTTCTGAATTTGCGCCTCGGTCTTGGCGTCGACTTTCGGATCCGGCTTCACGCGCATCTTCGCGGTCTCCACTGTGAATTCGACGCGCGAAGCGGTCTCGTTCGACCAGTGCCCGAAGCGATGGGAGCATTGACCCAATGCTCATGTCCAGCGGCCGACAGCAGACCAGCCTTGCCGACGTGAATCGTGATGGTGCTGCGTTCCGTGTCGATCGCGCGATCCTGGGCAGCCAAGATGGAAACCGTCGCCGTCATCCAAAAAAAGAATCTAAGTTTCATAAGGCGGTTTGATACGAGTAGACTCGCCGCAAATTGTATTCGAACAGGCCCGCGCGGAAGCTTGCGCGTCACGAACTTGCGACCTCGCCACCATTGCCGCGCTCTCCCACTGTCCAATTCTTCCCATCAGAAGCGATCGCCGCTGAATGTGAGAGGCTCGTGGTCGCCGCAGCGTTTCGTATCGCTCAAACGCGCGAGCTATGGACGCTTCTTTCGCAACACACTTTGCGAGAACCATAGCGTCTTCCAGCGCCATGCAACATCCTTGTCCAAGATTCGGAGTGCATGCATGCGCTGCATCGCCGAGCAGCGTGACGTGCTCCGTCGGACCATCGGCGCAAAGGCGCGAGATCCAGCGCGGGATGACGAAGAATCGTTTCTGTTCCGCGAATCAGATCCAGCACCGGCTCATGCCAATCGCGAAACGTGGTCGTCAATTCTTGGGCGCTGCGATTGGCCGTCGCGTACCAGGTCACGCGATTGTGTCCGGTACTCAGAATTCCGAAGCGATGGCCGCGTCCCCAAGTCTCGCTATTACTGTCGTGCCCGATCGCCGCGCCGTCGTAGCGAGCGATGCCGCGCCAGACCGTGTAGCCGCGATCGATGGGCGCGATCGCGCCGAGAATCTCCGCACGCACGCGAGATCGAATTCCATCCGCGCCGACAACACCGCTGTGCTCGACAGACTCTGCATTCGCGAAATGCAAACGGACGGCCGCGCCTCGGCTGCTCCAGATGCGAGAATTCATGCGCCAGGCGAATCGAATCCGCGGGCAGCTTGCAACGTAGCGTTTGCAGGAGATCGGTTCGGCGGACACACAGCGCCGGAACGTCGAAATTGCCGAGCGGCAGGTTCATCAGAACTCGGCCGTCCTGCGCGCGAACCAGGAAACTCGTGCTGCGTCCGCCCAGCGGAATCATATCCTCGAGTACGCCCAACTCGCGCAACACACGCGTTGCATTCGGCCACAACATCATGCCCGCGCCGGCTTCGCGCAACTCTGGTGCGCGCTCATAAATCGTGGCGCGAATCCCGAAATGCTGCAGTGCGACCGCGGTCGCCGCACCGCCAATGCCGCCGCCGATGATGGCGATATGGTTCTTCATCCCAAGTGACTCATGGATAACTGTTTGACGTATTCCAAAGCCCCCCGGTTGCGCCGGAAACAACCCGGAAGTAGCGCCGTTCTAACGCGATTTACCGACGGCCCCCAGTTGAGGCGCGACCGTAAGAGAGCGCGCCCTTCGTGTCGACACCTGTCCGCGCGAACCGACGTGGCGCGGGCCGCCAGGCCTGCAGAGCCGAGAGTCGTCTCGGCTTTTCTTCGGCGCCGCGCGTCAGCAAGTCGTTATCGTCGCTTTACCCCACTACCGCAGCAAATCCTCAAGCTGCACACGCGAATCCGTCTTGCTATCGCGATACTTAACAATCACAGGCGTGTACAAAGAGATCCCCATGTCCTTGCCGTGGCCATGCGAAATCGCGCGCGACCCTGGAACCACCACCGCATTCTCCGGAATCACCAGCGGATCGTCACCCTTCGCCGAGTGCACCTCGCCGCGCACCACGTCGTACACCGGCGTCGACCGCGTCAGAATCGTGCCGCTCGCCAGCACCGCGCGCCGCTTCACCACGGCGCCTTCATACACACCGCAATTGCCGCCCACCAGAACATCGTCTTCGATGATCACCGGCATCGCACCCACCGGTTCCAGCACGCCCCCGATCTGCGCCGCCGCCGAAATGTGGCAATTGCTTCCCGATCTGCGCGCAACTTCCCACCAGCGCGTGCGAATCGATCATCGTGCCGTCGCCGACCCACGATCCCGTGTTGATATACATCGGAGGCATGCACGTCACGCCTTTGCCGATGTAGCAGCCGTCGCGAATGCTGGACCCGCCCGGCACGATGCGCACGCCGCTCTCCGCCGTCACCCGCTTCACCGGCCAAGTCGCTTTATCGAAATAAGGCTGCCGCGCCGAGTCGATCGACATGTCGACCACAGCGCCCATGCGAAATCCGATCAGCACGCCTTTCTTGACCCACGCATTCACGCGCCACCCGCTTGCGCGACGATGGGTCGGGCTCGGCGGATCGTATCGCGCCCTCGTTCAACGCTTGCTTGAACCGTGCGAACAGCGCGAAATGCTTCTTCGGAATAACTCGCGGGCTTCTCCTCGAACAGCGATTCGATTTCAGTTTGCATGCGTACCGAGCAGTCCGCAGCTCTTCGAGCACCGCCTCGATCTTCTTCCTGCTCTCCTCCGAAGGCGGCGTCATCGGCAATCGCCACACCGGCTCGAACAATCCCATCATCGCCATCGCGGCCTTCACCGGAATGCGGACTCGACTCGACAGAAATTCACTTCCATCAGCGGCAGCCACTCGCGTTGCAGCGCGCGCGCGCCCGCGAAATCGCCCTTCAGCGCAAGCTGCGTGAGCCGCGTCATCTCCGCCGGAATCTCGTTCGACACCACCGAAATCAATCCCCGCCCGCCCAGCGCGATCAGCGGAAGCGTGATCGAATCGTCCCCGCTCAGAACCACAAAGCTATCCGGGACTTCGTGAATCACGCGAGCCATCTGGCCGATATTCCCCGACGCTTCCTTCACGCCGACAATGTTCTCGATCGCCGCCAGGCGCTTCAGCGTCAGCGGCTCGACGTTGCAACCGGTGCGCCCCTGCACGCTGTACACGACCATCGGCAGAGGCACCGCCGACGCAATCGCCTTGTAGTGTTGATACAAACCCTCCTGCGTCGGGCTGTTGTAGTACGGCGTCACCGAAAGAATTCCGTCGACGCCGACGTGCTTCAATTCCTTCGCGAGCTCGATCACTTCCGCCGTGTTGTACCCGCCCGCGCCACCAAGCACCGGGACCTTTTTGTTCGATTCCTCCACCGTGATCTCGACCACGCGGATATGCTCTGCGCGCGACAGCGTCGGACTCTCGCCCGTGGTGCCGCAAGGCACCAGGAAATCGATGCCAGCGTCGATCTGTCGACGCACCAGTCTGCGCATCGCATCCTCGTCGAGCGACAGATCCTTGCGGAACGGAGTCACCAACGCTGTGCCGCATCCCGTAAATGTAGACGTGACTGTCATGATTTACCTCCAAACAAAATATCGCTAAACTCAAAAACGCCCTTCTTCTCACGATTAGAAATCACCCACTGCGCCGCCTTCAGCGCCCCCGCGCAAATCCCTCGCGGCTCCGAGCCGAATGCCGCAGCGTGATCGTATCCGCCGCCGAATCGAACCCGATTTCGTGCGTCCCCGGATGCGCGCCCGCGCGATTCGAACTCGCGTCGATGTCGCGCGCGTACCCGCCCGCCTTCATGTCTTCCACCAACTTGATCAGCGTCCCCGACGGCGCGTCCTTCTTGGTGTGATGATGAATCTCCCACGCCCACGCCGCCGTACTCGCGGTTGATCCGCCAGCAATCGCGCCGCCTCGCGAACCAATCGCGAGAACACATTCACGCCGACGGAAAAATTCGGACTCCAAACCAAAAGGGAATCGTATTTCGCGATCGCAGCCGCCACGCGATCCATTTCCTTCGCCCAGCCGGTGGTGCCGGTCACGATCGGCACTCGCAACGCTGCGAGTTTTTCGATGTTACCCGCCACCGCGTCTGGCACACTGAACTCGATCGCGACGTCCGCGCCCGCTGCTTGCTGAAAATCGCCATCCAGGTCGATGCGAGCCTGCACCTCAAAGCCGATATTCCGGCGCGAGAGCATCAATCATCCGCCCCATCTTTCCGTACCCGACAATGGCAAGCCTGTTCATTCGATCCCAGTCAACCCCGCCCCGTGAGCGAGTCCAGTCAAGCACCGTCCCGTAAGGGCGGGGGTTCAAAAAACTTCCCATCCGGATTACTGAAAAATTCCCGGTGCAGCGATTCTACCGCGCGCGTAAGGTCCGCGGCTGCGATCACCAGGCTGATGTTCAACCGCGACGCCCCCTGCGAAACCATTCGCACCTCGATATCCTTCAGCGCGCTGAAAACCCGCGCCGCGACGCCCGGAATCCGGCGAATATTTTCGCCGACCATACACACGATGGCATGATCGCTTTCGACGGACACCTCGGCAAACTCTTCCAATTCCTTGCGAATCGCATCCAGCGATCCAATATTGTCGATGGTCAGCGAAACGCTGACCTCGGACGTCGCCAGCATATCCACCGGCGTCTCAAATCGATCGAACACCTCGAAAATGCGCCGCAAAAATCCGTGAGCCATCAACATGCGCGTCGACACGATGTTCACCAGCGTAATATTACGCTTGCATGCGATCGAGCGAATCGGATCGCAACCCGTGGACGCTTCGGCGACGATCAGCGTGCCTTCCGACTCCGGCCGTCGCGAATTCAAAATCCGTACTGGAATGTTCTTTTCAATCGCAGGCAGAACCGTCGCCGGATGCAACACCTTCGCACCGAAATATGCAAGCTCCGCCGCCTCCGCAAACGAGCACGTCTTCACGCGATAGCCGCCCGCAAGAATCGTCGGATCGCACGTAAGCATCCCGTCGACATCGGTCCAGATCTGAATTTCTTCCGCGCCAATGCCAGCGCCGACAATCGCCGCAGTGTAATCCGATCCCCCACGCCCCAGCGTAGTCGTCACGCCGTCTTCCGTCGACGCGATAAATCCACCCATGACGACCACGGAATCGCCGGGCAGTCCGGAAATCATAGCAGGCCAACCGCAAGTTAGTTTCAGTAAACAGCGGCGCCGCTTGCGTGTGACGATGATCCGTCACGACCACCCGCCGCGCATCCACGTGGACCGCGTTCATCCCCCAATCCTCGAACACGGACGCGACAATCCGGCTCGACAGCCGCTCTCCATAGGAGGTCACCGCGTCGCTCGCGCGCGGCGTGAATTCCCCCATCACCACCAGTCCCTTGATCAACTCGCTCAATTCCTCGAAATGCGATTCGACCTCGGCAACCGCAGGGAGCCCTTTCGATTCGCCCAAATGAAATTCGCGCAACTCATCCAGCGCACTCATCGCGGCGTCGCGATCACCCTTTACCGCAGCCGCCGCAATCGACAGCAGCTTGTTCGTCGTCTTCCCCATCGCGGATACCACCACGACGGGATGCCGGTCCTTTTGCCGATATACAATTCCCGCGACCCGCTCGATTGCCTTTCGCGATTCGACGGACGTTCCGCCGAATTTCATCACGATCATGACGTGCAATGTGGGGCCGGCACTCTTGCCGGCGCGATCGCATTAGCGATCGCCGCTGCCGAAAGGCAGCCCACGTCTCCATAATCACTAATCAAGCCAGCCCTCCGACTTCATCAGCTCCGCGTTCAACACCGCCGCGCCCGCCGCCCCCCGAACCGTATTGTGCCCCAGCGCGATGAACTTATAATCCAGCACCGGACACTTCCGCAATCGACCGACGAACACCGCCATCCCGTTCTCCCGCTCCACATCGCGACGCGGCTGCGGACGATCCTGCTCCTCCATGTAAATCACCGGACACGGCGGCGCGCTCGGCAACCCCTTCTGCTGCGGAATCCCGCGCCACCCGCGCATCGCACCGATCAATTCCGCCTCGCTCGGCTTCTTCTCCAGCTCCACCGACACCGCGACCATATGCCCGTCGACCACCGGCACCCGATTGCACGCGGCGCTCACCGCTGCCGCCAGCGGCTCCACTCGCCCACCCACGAAATCGCCCAGAATCTTCTGCGTTTCCTGCTGCATTTTTTCTTCTTCGCCGCCGATGTACGGGACCACGTTCGCGTTGATATCCATCGACGCGACGCCCGGATATCCCGCGCCCGACAGCGCCTGCATCGTCGTGACGATCACCCGCTTGATCCCGAACTGCTTCAGCGGCGCCAGCGCCATCGTCAGCACGATCGTCGAGCAATTCGGATTCGTGACGATCTGCCCGCTCCACCCGCGGCTCTTCTGCTGTCCCGCCAGCAACTGCAAGTGCTCCGGATTGATCTCCGTCACCAGCAGCGGCACATCTTCATCCATGCGATGGTTGCGCGAATTCGAAACCACCGTGTGCCCCGCCGTCGCGAACGCGCGCTCGATCTCGGTCGCAACCGACGCATCCGTCGCCGAGAACATCAGCTTCGGCGCGCCCTCCTGCGGCTTGCATTCGACCACGATCATGTCGCGCACCTCGGGCGGCATCGTTCCGCTGAGCCGCCACGTGGTCGCCTCACGATACGGCTTGCCCGCCGAACGATCGCTCGCGCCAAGCCACGCCAATTCGAACCACGGATGTCCGCTCAGGAACTTCACGAAATGCTGCCCCACCATCCCGGTAGCGCCCAATACTCCAACTTTCATTCGGTTCACTCATGAATCAACCTCTTCACCAAGCTCTTATAAATTTCAACCGCCTCGATCAATTCCCTCTTCGCCACGCGCTCTTCATCCGTGTGCGCGACATGCACGCTCCCCGGCCCAATCAGCAGCGGCTCGCCCCACGTCCCGTCGAACGCCGGAATATCCGTCGTGAACGCCGCCACCATCGTCTCGAATCCGTCCACCCGCTTGAACTTCATCGCCGGCGTACAACGGATCTCGTGCAGCTCAATCGTCCCATCCTGCAAAGCCCGCATCGCGTCCTGCGTCGCCAAACCATTGTCGACAAGGCGGAAAAAAATCTCGGCCGTCGCGTGATCGGGAATCACGTTGGGCGCGCGCCCGCCCTGAATCGTGCCGATATTCAGCGTGCTCGGCCCGAACATCTCATCGTGCGACAGCGGAATCCGCCGAATCTTCTCCAGCGCATCCAGCAATTTATCGATCGCCGATTCGCCCAACTGCGGATACGCCGAGTGCGCCATCCGCCCCCGCGCGATCACCTCATACCGCAACGCGCCCTTCGACCCCAGCGCCAACTTGTTGTCCGTCGGCTCGCCGTTGATCAGATAGCGACTGCCGCGCGGATGTTTCGCGGCTTCCAACGCGCCCGCGCTATCGCGCTCCTCATCGACCACGAACAGTAATGCGACGCGACGTTCGCCGCTCGCTACCAGCGCCTCCACCGCGAAGATCATCGACGCGATCATGCCCTTGGTGTCGCAAGCGCCGCGCCCCCAAATGAACTCGTCATCCTCGCGCGAACCAAAGAACGGAGGCACCGTGTCCATGTGCGTCGACAACGTGACCACCGGCGCATCCCAAGTCGCCAGCACATTGAATCGCCCGGCTGCGACCGGCATCCGCTCCACGCGCCCACCCGTCCGCGCCGCAATCGTCGAAATATGGTCGAACAAATAATTCCCGAACGCCTCTTCATGGGGCGTCACGGAATCGATATCGATAAACGCGCGCGTCAGCTCAAAAATATTCATATGTCGCCAAACCCGTCCGTCAAGCACCGTCCCGTAAGGGCGGGGGTACTAACTTCTACAGGGATGGAGAGACAACAGGAAGGCGAGTGCGAGCCGTTCCCGATAGCTCTCCATCCGATACCAAGGAATCGGATGACAGTGACCAGGTGTTAACCTTGCTCACCAACCGCCCACGCCGCGAGTCGGCGTTTTCGCATTTTCATGCGGACGATTTCGGCGAAGCCGCGCCTTTCACCCCGCGCTCCGGAACCCGCCGGAATTACGCGCGAAGCTACTCATCGCCCCCGCTCCTCTATCAAGACTTTTTCAGAATAACACGACGCTGAAGTGGGTCCGCCACTCGTGGCGGCGAGCTGTCTTCAGACGGCTCACTTGCTCCGAAAAATCGGCGTAGAGCGAACGAATCCCCACGCGCACAGCGCCAACAGCACCACCGCCGTCAGAGGACTCAACACATTCGCGAGTCGCAACTCGGTTCCGCCATCGAAAAACCACCGCCATCCGCGTCTCTCAATGCCTTAATATGATCGAAGTGGTCAAGCCGCCCGGCGAAAAATTCACTCGCGTCGAGTACGTGTGGGCGGCGATCTGCGCAGCCATCCTGCTGTGGATGAATGCCTATATTTGCCGCGAATTCTTCTCGGGCGCCGCCGGTGCGCATATGAATTCGATGCAGGGATTCTGGATCGCCCTCGCAAAGCACGCTGGCGATAGCTGGTGGCGGCCCACCTGGTGGCCCTTTTGGGATAGTGGAATTCCATTCGAGTTTACCTACGCGCCCATGGTTCCCGCGCTTACCCGGATCCTATCGAGTGCCGCGAAGTTGCCGGAAGAGCGCGCTCTTGCCATGGTCACGGGCATCGCCTACTGTCTGGTCCCTCTCACGCTGTTTTTTGCCGCCTGGCGCATTACTCGAACCGCAAAATATAGCTTCGCGGCCGCGACCTTATACTCCTTGATCGCGCCCAGTCAAATCCTCGCACCCGACACCGACCTTCACTGGTCCGGACTGTGGGAATCACGCCGCCTATTCATGGTGACGTTTTGGGATGAGACGCCACATCTGATGGCGTTGGTGTTTCTCCCTTTGTCGATTCATTTGCTGGTGCGCGCCTTTGAAACGCGAGCGAGGCGCTACTACGCCGCCGCCGCCCTGACGATTGCGTTGTCCACCTACGCGAGCGCATTCGCGCCCGTCGTCGCTGGCTTGGCTGTCCTTTGTTTGATTGCCGCGCGCGGCCGCGAAAATTATGGCCCTGATATCGCGATAACAATCATTGTGGGCGCACTCGCCTACGCTTTGAGTGCGGCGTTCCTTCCACCTTCACTGATCTCGGCGATGCGGGAAAGCACCAGCCGGGGCTTGCATCGGGAAGGCTGGACAGCGGGTTCCATCACCGCCCTCGCGATCGTAATTCTGGGCTGGACCGTACTCGCCCATTACCTGCCGCGCTGGACTTCGGATTGGCGAATGAGGTTCTTTGCGTTTTTCGCTTACCTCGCCACCAGCATCCCCGTCATCTTTACGTGGTTGCACCGGCAGTTTCTGCCGCAGTCATTTCGCTACAAATTCGAGATGGAAATCGCCTTGGCGTTGCTGCTCGCGTTTACCGCTCGTCATTGGCTCAGAAAAGTGCCGTTGCCCGCGCGCCGCGCCCTCGTGTTTCTGTTTGTGGGCCTCGCGTTCGAACAAGTCGTTGTTTATCGCGATCGCGCCAGGCTCTGGTTGGTCCCAGGCGATGTGACGAAAACCATTGAGTATCGCGCTTCGACCTGGGCGGACCGGAATCTGCCGGGCACTCGCGTAATGTTTCCGGGATCCATCGCCATATGGGCGGATGCTTACGCTACCGTTCCGCAATTCTCGGGCAGTTCCTGGAGTATTGCCTACAACGGCGCCGAGCAGCGCGGACTCGATGCGATCTATAACGGAGGCGGGAACGCGGCGCGCGATGCCCGGGTTTCGATCGCGTGGCTTCAAGCCTTTGGCGCCGGCGCGGTGGCAATCCCGCTGGCCGATAGCGAGGAGTATTGGAAGGGATTTGCGCATCCAAGCAAGTTCGACGGCCTCCTCGACAAGCTTTGGAGCGAAGGCGGCGTCACCATCTATCGTGTTCCGCAAGCTTCGGCTTCGCTCGCTCACGTGATTCCCGAAAGCGCCGTTATCCGCCGCGCTCCCAAGACCGACGATGACATTGCAAATCTCGAAACGTTCAATGCCGCGGTGATTGATCGGACGCTGCCCGCGGCGGAAATGAGGTGGACGGGCCGCAACCACATTCGAATCTCGGCGAGCGCATCCAACGGCCAGGCTCTTTCGATACAGGTGTCGTACCACCCGGGCTGGCATGCCACGGTGAACGGGCGCCGCGCTCGTCTCGAAAAGGATGGCATCGGGCTGATGTGGCTGCGCCCTTCCTGCAACGGAGTCTGCGACGTTCAACTCGATTACAACGGAGGGTTCGAATTGATTGCGTGCCGCTTGTTGACCGCGGGGGCGCTGTGTCTGGCGGCGTGGCTTCTGTTATCCCGCAAACGTATCGGCGCGATGTAACGGAGTGAATACAGGGACAAGTGAAAACAGGGACAGGCTACCCTGTCCCCTAGTGACCCGAGGCCACGAATGAACAGGATATGGGCGTGGACAGGGCGGCCTGTCCCTGTTTTCACTTGTCCCTGTATTCACTCCGTTACATCGCGCCGATACGCTTGCGGGATAACAGAGTTCGGTGCTCAATCAGAATAGTCGGCGCTCAGTCAGAATGAAGGATAGCCATGACGCATGAGCCTAAGCTCCACCTGTTTCCGTCCGGAGCAGTAGCGCGGCTCTGGTCCTGCCTCGGCGCCGCCACGCTCGGCCTGTATCGCGATGGCTGCTTGAGCACGGCGAAAGGCGTGGCCTATTCGTCGCTGCTCGCATTCTTTCCCGTGCTCACCACGCTCGCGGCGATTCTGGTCGAGCTCCAGGTTGACGCCGTTTCACGAACCATCGCGCGATTGCTTTACGACGTGGTGCCGCCCGGAACCGACGACATCGTCAAGGCGCTATTCGTGGTTCACGGAGAGCGTCCCAAATGGTTGCTGGTGGTGGCCGTGGTGTTGGCGGTGTGGGCCGCTTCCGGGGCAATCGTCAGTCTGTTCGAAGGATTTCGCGCGGTGTATCACACCACTGACGGGCGGTCGTTCGTGAAAGAACGCCTGCTCGCGATGCTGCTCGTCTTCACCTCGGCGCTTCCGGTGCTCGGCGCATCGGCATTGATCGTTATGGGCAAGCGCGCGGAAAGTGCGCTCCTCGGCTGGATCGGAATCGAAGGCGTCGCCGATCTTTCGGGCTGGGTGGTGTTGGCGGGACTGGCTCTGCGATTCCTGTTCGCTTTCGCCGCGATCGTGCTCGCCTGCACGGTGCTCTATTACGCCGGGCCGGAGCGCAAACAGAGCTTCCGCCAGGTTCTTCCAGGAGCGCTGGTGGCAACAGTGCTGTGGTTGCCGGCGACGTTAGCCTTCGGCTGGTATGTGCGCGACGTGGCCAACTACAACGTGCTCTACGGCGGAGTCGGAGCCGGTCTCGCGCTGCTGGTCTGGATGTACGTGTTAGGAGTGATTCTGTTTCTAGGCTGCGAGTTCAACGCAGTGCGGGAGCCGAAACCCGTGCCGCAACCTGTGTGAAATGCGCGCGACCGTCAGCTGAGGCGTGACCGTCATCCGACGCACTACCGTCATCCGACGCACGACCGTCAGCCGACGCGCGACCGTCATCCGACGCGCGACCGTCAGGGGAGGCGCGACCGTAAGAGAGCGCGCATGTCCAGCCGGCGCGCTCAAGACCGACCTCACGCTACCTCAGCGCAGCCTCAATCATCCAACCAACCCGCAACGCAAACAAGCCATCGTCATCGAACCCGGTAACGTGAAAACGAATATCGCCCTCCCGATCGATCACGTAAAGTTGCGGAATATTCGAGTCCTCCAACGTCGCGCCATTCGTATAAGAAAAAACCTCCGACCCCTTCGCCGTAAAAACCGAAAAACCAAGCTCATGACTCTTTGCGAAATTTTTCACGACCTCCGGCATATCATCGACATTGATCGCCAGCACCTCCGCGCGATCCCGCAACCGCGGGTAAATATCTTGGATCGCCTCGAGTTCCCTCATGCAAGGTGCGCACCAGGTAGCCCAGAACAGCGCGATCACAACTTTGCCCTTGCGATCGTGAAGCGATACAACATTCCCATCAAGATCTTTGACGCGAATCAACTTCGCCGCCGTACTTCCCTGGGTCGCCAGCAAAGCAGCTTTGGCACGCTCTTCCGCGCGGCTGCGCTGTGCCCGCGCTTCCGCAGCTTTATCGCGATGTTCCAAAGCATCGGCAAACAGGAAGCGGAATCGAACCTCGTCGCCGATTTCATCTGCATGCTCGAACAGACGACCCGCCTCGATCTCTTTCACTGCCTCTGTACCCAAAGAATCGGCGGCATCCCACTTGCCGAGCTTCACTTGCGCCCTCAGCATCACCGGCCAGAACCACTTTCGTCGTGACCAGTCGGCAGCCGCGGCGTTTTCCGCGGTAGCGAGACTTGCGGCCGGATCGGAATCGATCCACTTCTCGGCCTTCGCGAGTGCATCGAGCGCCTCGCGTTCCTGTGCAGAAAGCATGCACGCAAAAGCGAACAAACAAACCGCTTGTCTCATCATGAGATGGTGTGTCCTGCTGATCTTAACGCCCTGATCGCCCGCTCCAGATTATCAGCCTTCACCAGAATGTAGTCGGTATCGAAAGTAGAGATCGCGAAAATCGGCACGCCGGCTTTGGCGAGCGGCTCTGCCAGCGAAGCCAGAATCCCGACCAGAGAAAAATCCAGCGGTCCTTCCACTTTCAGGCATCGCCATTCGCCGCCCGGCGATTCGCAGACGATCGATAACTCATCTCGCGTCCGCGTGATAGAAACAAACTCTCCCGCGGCCCATTCCGGAATCGGATCCGCGGCGTCCAGCTTCACGATCGCGAAGTCACCGCGCAGGACATCCAACCGCATCAGCCTATTATGGATACTTGCGGCCGCCGATTTCACCAACAACGCGCCAACAATCGATTGATCGGATGCGTTCGGAAACGCTCGACGTATTGATCATTGGCGGTGGCATCAACGGCGCGGGCACAGCTCGTGATCTGGCGTTGCGCGCGAAAGTTGCTAACGCCCGGCTGCGTATAGGTTTAGTCGATCGGAATCACTTCGGCTCCGGCACCAGCGGCAAGAACTCGCACCTGATTCACGGGGGTTTGCGATATCTGAAGATGTTCGACTTTCACCTGGTTCGCGAAGCCTTGCGCGAACGCGCGGTGCTGCTGCGCATTGCTCCACATCTTGCAAAACCGTTGCAATTTCTCTTACCGATGGTTGGCTTCGGGCGCGAGCTTTTCTACAACGCCGGACTGACGCTTTACGACGCTTTCAGCACCGGCGATGCGTTTCCCAAACATCGCCGCATTTCGCTTGACGAAGTGCACAGAATCGAACCGGGGCTTGCGGTTCCGGGCATGACCGGCGCGGCCGAGTACTACGATGCAGAGGTTCGCTCGGCGCGCGTGGTTCTTGAGAACATTTTCGAGGCGGTGGAAAACGCGGTGTCTTGTGCGAATTATTGCGGTGTTTCGCGGTGGAATCGCGAAGGCGACATTTGGCGCGTCGAATTGCAGGATCGAATCAGCGGCAACTCCTTCGAAACGCGAGCCAAATCGCTAGTCGACGCGACCGGCCCCTGGGCCCACGATCCGGCGCCGCGGTTGGTGCGCGGATCGCATATTATCCTGCCGCGATTGAACGCGAGCGATCGCGCGGTCGCTTATTTCGAAGAGTCGGGTCGCATCATCTTCTTCATTCCATGGGGTGAACAGCGCGACCGCACGCTGATCGGCACCACCGATGTGGATCACGACGGCTCACCCGATGACGTGCAGATCTCGCAAGAAGAGATCCAGTATCTACGCAACATCGCCGCAGCAGTTTTTCCAACGAGTGTGCAACACGAACCGCTGGCGACGTTCAGCTCACTGCGTCCGCTGTTGGCTTCGCACGGATCCGCGACGCGGGCTACGCGCGAGCATCACATTTTCCACGACGCGCAAGGAATCCTGCGAATCACCGGCGGAAAATTCACCACCTACCGTTCGATGAGCGAAGAAGCAGTGGACATGATTGCGTCGCAGGTAGCGCCGCAACTTCGCGATCTACATTTGACCGCGGATACGCCGCTCAACGGCAATTCCGCCGAGGCGATCGGAGCCCTGCCGGAAAAAATACCGGCGATATTCCAGCAATATGGGCTGCTCGCGCCCGCCGTCATGAATCTGATGGACGAGCCGTGTGTCGCCGGGCTGTCGCAAATCGATTCCGCGCGGCTCAGATTCGCGGTTCGCCATGAGATGGCTCAGTACCCGGACGACTTTCTGAAGGTATCGACAACGCTGGCGCATGAAGGCCGCGGCGTGGAATTAACGCGAGAGCAGATGGCGATATAATGGCCGATCCGACGGTGTCCTAATCCAGATCACCAATGCCACGCAGATTCACCATCGGCCGCGGGCGCGAGAGCGACATCGCCATCGCCGACGATTCGGTCAGCCGTGTGCATGCCGAAATCTGGCTGGAAGACGACGGCTCACTCATGCTGGGGGATCGCGGATCGAGTAATGGAACCGAATTGATTCGAGGGGGTCAGGCGTCGGTGATCGCGAAGACTGTGTTGCTGCCTGGCGATCAGATTCGCTTCGGTTCGGTGACGCTGGCGCTGAAGGATTTGATCGATGCGGTGGAATTGAAGAATCCTGGTGCGTTGACGCGGCGTATGGGCCCGCCGGCACCACCTCCGGTACCTCCGCCGCTGCGTGCGGGGCCTCCTCCACCTCCTCCATATCCACCTCCACCACTTGCGTCATCGCCGCCGAAATTGCCACCGGTTCCTCCTCCGCTGACTGCTATGGGTCAGCGTGCTCCCGCTGGTCCTCCGCCACCTCCGTCGGGGCCAATTGTTCGATGCGAGTGTGGCGCCATTAAGACGGTCGGCCAAGTTTGTCCTGGGTGCCATCGGTGACGCGATCGGTATGACTCCTGCGCGTCAAGAGAGCCGCCACTCCTGGTATGAAAACAGGGACAGGCCGCCCTGTCCACGCCGATATCTTGTTCATTGGTGGCATCGGATCGCTAGGGGACAGGGTAGCCTGTCCCTGTTTCCACACCAGGAGTGGCGGCTCCACACATCTCGATGACTCCAGCCACTCCGATCGCTAATTCCGCGCTGCGGCAGCCCTTCTGGGTGTTGCCCGATCGCCGGATTACCATGGCTTGTTCAGCGGCGCTGGGCGTCCTGTTTATTGCGATCCTTACTGCCGCGCTGGATCCCAACGGACGCGCGGCGCAACTGGTGCTGGATCGCATGTCGCCGCACTTTCCTTACCCGTTCACGATCCAGAATTTCGAGCATATGTTCTTCTTTCTGGCGCTGGGCGAATTGTTCGTGCGCTGGCGTGTGGGCGCTCGCGAGATTTCCTTCACCCAGGTCGGCCTGTTGCCGGAAGACCCGCACACCGTTTTGCAGGCGCACGATCTCAGCCAGTTGCGCCATCGCGTCGCCAATCAATTCGATGGCGAGCACGGGTTTCTGCCCTCGCTGATCGACCTCTGCATTTTGCAATTTCAGAGTGGACGTTCGGTGGATCAGACGGTAGCAGTGATGACGAGCTCGCTGGAGCTGATTGAGCATCGCGTCGACATGCGCTACGGCCTGGTGCGCTACATCGCGTGGCTGATTCCGACGCTGGGGTTCATCGGGACAGTGATTGGGCTGGGGTCATCGCTGGCGTCAGTGCCGGAGGATTCGTCGAAGATTAATATGTCGACGATCGCGCATACGTTGTCGGTTGGTTTCGATTGCACCATGGTTGCGTTGGCGGAGAGCGCGATTATTGTGTACATCCTTTACCTGGTGAATGCGCAGGAGGAGAAGGCGGTCAACCAGGCTGGTACTTATACGCTGCGGAATTTGATTAATCGGTTGTATGCGGGTTGAACGGTATGAATGCGCTCCATACTGTCGCGGCTTCGAAGGTTGGCGACTCCACGGTCGCGATTGCGGGCCTTCATAAGAGTCTGAGTGAAAACCGGGACAGGCCGCCCTGTCCACGCCGATATCTTGTTCATTTGCGGCCTCTGATCCCTAGGGGACAGGGTAGCCTGTCCCGGTTTTCACTCAGACTCTTATGAAGGCCCGCAATCGCGAGATCAACATCTTCAACATGTCCCTGCTCGATGTGTTGTGCGGGGCGCTGGGGGCGTTCTGCTTCCTGATGTTGGTTTTGTTTCCGTTCTACAGCCAGGACAAGGGCACGGCCAAGGCTCCCGATGTTCCCGCGGGTGTCGATCCGAAGACGCTGGAGGAGGCGAAGGCTCGGATTCAGCAGCTGGAAGAGGTGCTCAAGAAGTTTCAGGAGTACGCGGAGCAGGCCGGCGGCCAGAACAAGCGCCTGGAAGCCGAGAATCGCCAATTGCAGCAGGATCTAAAAAACGCGCAGGATCGTAACGATCAGTTGGAGATGCGGAAGCCCTTACTCGCCGTGGGACGGTTCACGGTGGCGGATTCGGATTTCGTGCAGGTGTACGTGGAGGACGATCGGACCAACGACCAAGGGCGCGAAGGGCGCGAAAGTGGATCCGTCGAAGATGCAGGAGTCGATATTCAACGGGGACTTCAACGTAAATGCCGAAGGCGCCGGGCTGGCGTATTTCATGGTGCGCGACACTCCCACGGGGGAGTATCGCGTGTTTTTGAAGATCATCAAGCATAAGGCCTCGGACCAGCCGATTCGTGGATATGTGGCGGTGGAGGTGGAGGGGCAGCCTCTGCAGGTGACTCCCACGATTTATGCGGCGGCGGAGCGTACGGCGATTCCGATTGCGGTGGTGAGTGTGGATCAGGATCGGAAGCAGACGATTCGGTTAGTGGTGCCTAAGGAAGCGACTACGGCTCCTGGGCAGTAGCGGCAGGACGCGAAGACGTGTCGAGAGTGTCGACACGCCACGCAAGAGCAGAGTGCGCGCGCCCACGTCGTTACGGTTTCTTGGTGTCCTTGTCCTTCTCGGGTGGCTTCTTTTCCTCGTGCTTGCGCTCCGGGTGCGTTTGATTGTGCTGCGGAGGCGGCTGCGTGTGCTGAGGCGTCGGAGTCGACGCAGGAGTCTGCTGCCGGACGCTCGAAGGTTCGTTGGGGCGGCGGCTGAGTTGGTCGTTTGAGGCGCCGGAGTCCCGGACCGTTCGAACGTGCGTGCGGGCGGGGGCTGAGTGGTCGTTTGAGGCGCCGGAGTCCCGGATCGTTCGAACGTGCGGGCGGGCGGCGGCTGAGTGGTTGTTTGAGGCGCCGGGGTCCCAGGCCGATCGAAAGTGCGGGCCGGCGGAGTCCCGGCTGGCGATCCGCTGCGTATCGGCGGCGGCGTTCCCTGCTGAGTCACTGCCGCAGGAGTAGCCTGCCGATAATGCAACTGCTGCGGCGGCGGAGACGCCTGGCGGATCTGATTGTATCCGGCGCGATCCAAAGGACGCCCTTGGTTGTTCTGTATTGCCTCGCGCTCGTGAGCGAAATCGACGCGAGGCGCGGGTGGCACGGCGCGCGTGACCACGGTTCGATTCACCACCACCGCGGGCGGCCGATAGCTGACCGCGGCGCGTCCACCGAGGACGGCTTCACGCTGCGGGGCGACTCCGGCGTACGTGTTCACCTGGATTCGCGCAACCGCTTCCGGACGAACCACCACGGCGACTTCCGAGACGCGGCGTCCGGATACAAAGGCGCCACCCGGGACGGCGACCACCGCGCCCGCTGACTCCGCGATTCGCGTAGACCACATTCGCACCCCCGGCGTTCACGAACACGCTGCGATTCACGATCACCGTGTTCGTGACGTTCACGCGTTCAATGTAAGCCAGGGCTGTAGCGATAGGCCGGGACGATAAACTTCGCGAGGCCCGAGCGCAAACCAACCCACGGCAGCGCCCCCGCCGATTCCGACCGAGACACCGAAGCTCGGCCCGCCAACCCAGGCGACCAACGCGGGTGCGTAAACCGGGCGAACGGCGACAACCACTGGCCCTGGAATCCATCCCCAACCGCCGCCGACGTAGGCCCATCGACCGTAATGATAGGGCGCGTAACCCCACGGCGAATCGTCGACCCAAGTCCATCCCCAAGGTCCGATCCAGGCCCAGTGTCCAGTGCGATACGGGGCCCAACCGGGACCCATGCCAGTTGGCATCCAGACGGCGCCATAGGCCGGATCGTTGTGCCACGTGCCGGCGGCGTCGAGATCGGAGTAGCCCGGCATGTCGCGCGAAACATATTTCGACGATTGCGACATGTCCTCTTGACGATCCCGGCTCTGAGCCCATATGTCGAACTGATCGGCGGGCGGCATATCGCGTCGTATCGAATGTCGGCGCTACGCCTTCCCCGGCGCTTGCGATACGGACCTGCTGGCGCGGGTTGATCGTAAATGCCTGGCCCGATGTCGCCTCGGCTTGGCCCGATCGCACGGTGACGACAGTCGTGTCGCCCTGCTCATTCACGTCGATGCGATACTCGCCCGGCCGCAGCAGCGAGAGCGCAACCTGCGGAGTGTCGATCTCGATCGCCTCATCATCGGCAAGACGGCGGACGCGGACGCTCAAGGTTCCCAGCGAGAGCTGCACCTGCGCGATGCGATCGTTCAGGTTGATGAATGAAAAATTGGTTCGGCCGCTCAGGCGCATGGTGGTGGAACCGAGAGACAGCTCGGCGCGCGCATTGGCCTCCGTCCACAAACGGTCGCTGGTGGTGAGCGGGCGATTCAGCGTAGCGGGAATCCAATCGTCCACGCTAGCGGGCTGGAAGCTAACGTTTCCAGTGGCGAGCTGAGACGTGCTGCGCGGCCGGGGACATCGCCTTCTCCACCCTGTTGACCTTGGCGGTTGACCCTGGGGACCCGGCCGGGCTGGCCTTGGGGGAATTCCTGCGGCAGGGCAAGGGAAGCCGCGAGTGCGCCCAATGTGATCAGAAGCAGCGTTCTTTTCATACACCTCTCAGACGTCTCTGTACCTGTCAACACGTTAACAGCATTGTCAGTTCTTAATATATAGTGTTGTTAATGAAGCGAGGAAAGGGAATCCGCAAGACGGGCTCCCGCGTCTAAGAAGCAGAGGGAAGAGAAAGGAGGGTGACAACGTGCTGAAGACCTTATTGAAACGATTCGGTATTCCGGCGATCGCGTTGAGCGCCCTGATGTCGGTGGCAGCACCGCCGCAGGCTCAGGCTCAGGTGCGTGTGGGAGTAGCGGTAGGCGTTCCGTTCCCTATGCAGCTCCGGTTCCTTACGCTTATGGCTATCCTTATGCGTACCCGTACGCTTATCCGTATCCGGCCTATCCTTACGCTTATGGCTACGGCTACGCGCCATATGCATATCCTTATGCGTATCCGCGGGTGGCAGTCGGTTTTATGGCTACGGCTATGGTTATGGTTACGGTCGGCACACGCTCACGTAGGCGGTGTATATCACGGCGGTGCAGTAGTGCACGGCGGTGGTATGGCAGTCCACGGTGGCGGTATGGCAGCTCACGGCGGCGGTGGTGGCCATGGCGGCGGCCATCGTTAAGTTAGACCATCGGTAAGTGAAAACGGCAGGCGGAATCGCCTGCCCAGATTGAAGTAAGGAAGGCAGGCGGAACCGCCTGCCCCACAATAGACTAGCTGATCAGCCGTTCTAACTTCGATCCGGCTCGGATGATGGTTTCATTCCGTTCCGGGCCGGTCGAAACCCCACCCACTTCCACTCCGGCTTTTTCTTCCAGAAATCGCAGATACGCGCGAGCCTTATCCGGCAGTTCGTCGAAACGCGCGATGCCGCGCGTCGACGTTCGCCACCCGGGCATCATTTCGTAAACCGGCTCGATCGCTTCGAGTGCGCGATAGGTCGCGGGCATCTCGCTGACTTCCTCGCCGCTCAGGCGATAGCCGATGCACACCGGAATCTCATCCAGATGATCCAGCACGTCGAGCTTGGTGATCATCAACGTGTCGAATCCGTTGACCATCGCGGTATAGCGCAGCAGCGGCGCATCGAACCATCCGCATCGCCGAGGCCGGCCCGTGACGGCGCCGAATTCGTTGCCCTCGCGACGCAGCAAATCGCCCGCGGCGTCCGTGCTCTCTGTGGGAAACGGCCCGGAGCCGACGCGCGTGATGTAGGCTTTCGAGACTCCGATGATTCCCTGAATCCGAGTAGGCGGAACGCCGGTGCCGATGCAGGCGCCGCCGGCCGTCGCGCTGGACGACGTCACGAAGGGATACGTTCCATGATCGATATCGAGCATGGTGCCCTGCGCGCCTTCGAACAAAATCCGCTTGCCGTGCGCCATCGCGTCGGCGAGCAGAACCGCAGTGTCGCACACCAGCGGGCGGATCAGCTCCGCCATGCGCATGGTCTGTTCGCAAATCTCCGTGTAATCGACGGGCTCATCCGGCAGAAAAATGCTGGCGAGCGTACGCTTGTCCTCTGCGAGGATCGTCGTAGAGATTACGGAAACTTTCGGGATCGTACAGATCGGCGATGCGGATGCCGCGGCGTCCGGTCTTATCCTCATAACAAGGTCCGATGCCGCGCGAGGTGGTGCCGATCGGAATTCGATTCTCGCGCGCCTCCGACATCTTTTCGATCAAGCGGTGGAACGGAAAGATCACGTGCGCGCGATTGCTGATGCGCAGATGGCTGGCGACGTCGATACCGGCGGCTTGCAGCGCGTCCATTTCCTGCAGCAGCGCCGCCAGATCGATCACCACGCCGTTGCCGATGACGGCTCGCACGCCGGGGCGAAGGATTCCCGATGGAATCAGCTTGAGGACGAATTTCTTCTCACCGATGAAAACGGTGTGGCCGGCGTTGTGGCCGCCTTGATAACGCGCGACGATATCGAAACGCTCAGCGAGCAGGTCGACGACTTTGCCTTTGCCTTCGTCACCCCACTGCGCGCCGAGAACGATGATATTGCTCATGTTCTGTGGTGCGTGCCCCGCGAACCATTGTAGCAACGGAATGTTGCAGAACTTTCAATCGGCGCTCTTAGCCTTCAGCCTGGCTTCAACGTGGCGCGGGCGGCCACGCCTGCAGAGCCGAGAGTCATCTCGGCTTTTCTGGATGGTTGCTCACTCAGTGAAAAGAAATGTCGAGACGACTCTTCAACACCACACGCGTGGCCGCCCGCGCCACGTCGCTGCTTTATTTCGCCGCTGGACCGCTACTCGCTTGAAAACCAGCTTCTCGGGGTTGCCCGGCGGAACCAGCGGCATCACCTCCACCTCCAGCATGTCTGCTTTGGCCCGACAGAGAGAACCGGCGTTTCACTACTTCGGCTGCCCTTGGTTTCCGTTTCGACCAGTTTCGCTCCGTTGAAGTACATCATCACGGTGGCGGACTTCCCGGAATCCTTGATCGCGCATTCCAGGCCGACGTTGCACTCGAAATCGGAAACGGTCTGCCCGCCGACCAGGCGAGTTATGTGGATGAACTCGTCCCGATTCTTGATCGACGTCCTCGACCATCCACATGGGGCCAGCCTCGGAGCTCTTCGACTTTTGCAGTTCCCACTTGCCCATGAGTTTGGCTCGATCATCATGTCGTCAGCCAGGGCAAGGCGCATGGACAAACCAGCGAGGGTCGCGACGCTCGCGGCCCGAATTTCGCGGTTTCATATGGCATATCCCCCGGACCATGAGACTTCTTTCCGAGCGGAATTCAATCCTATCGAGACTGTAGGGTTAGGGTTTTTTCTTACCGCCTTGGCCTCGTCGTTGGCTTCGGCTTGAGCGAAGTTGCGTAGGCGTGACTGACATTCGAAAAATTTCTCCAATTCTTTTGTTCGAGCAAGTAGCGAGTCGGGAACCTCGACGTATTCAGGCTGAACCTTGCCATAGGCCTCGCACAATTTGGCTTTGTACTTCTTGAGAAAGGCCGCGCGCTCGGGTTCGGGAAGCCGAAGTTCCAGCTTGCCTTCCTTGCTGAGGTAGCTGAACATGTTCCCGTTGATCGACGTGTATGGCACGGTCGCGCCTTTTACTTCGACGCCGGGAATGGTCGCTACGAGCTTCTTGTAAAGCTCAAGACTGTCTGCCAATTGATTCCTCCCGTTTATCATGAACCCAAGCTTGAATCGCGCATCGCGCGACGTCCGGGCGTCATTTCGAGGCTGAGCTGAGAACGACCTCAAGAACACATGTCTTGTGTTATCTGAGCTTTATCGCTGCTTTCTCGTCCGGTACTCAAGACTGCACAGTCGAAGCGTATGAGAACAATTATCTCCCACTTCCTGAAGGTGTCTCTGCTGAGTGGCGCGCTGGTGTCACCGGTCCTGGTCGACCCCAACCGCGTTGCAAGCCCAAGACCACCGCACGTACCACGATAAAAAGCACAACGATGATCATGAGTGGAATGATCACGAAGACAAGGCGTATCGCATCTGGGTGACTGAGAATCACCGCAAGTATAACGACTTCGCCAAGATCAAAGAATCGGATCAGCAATCCTACTGGGGATGGCGGCACGACCATTCGGACGCACTGCTGAAAATCGATATCCGCTAATCGCACGCGCGCCGCTTCGTGGGGCAGGCGTTTCCGCCTGCCTGCCCGAAAAATATTCGCAATTCAGGCGTGCGGCGCTCGATGCCAGACTCGCGGAATTGCGTCGTTGACAAGTATCCTCTGTGGATTCTGCTCGTTACAGGAACCCAGGCCTTGGAGTAAGAATTGCTCAAGTCGCAGGCATGAGAACATTCACATTCCGTTTGCTCAACGCTGCACTTCTCACTGGAACACTGATGATGCCGGCACTGCTGACACCAACCGCGCTCCGCGCTCAAGACACATGCACCTATCACGATCAGAAAAATAATGACGACCATGAGTGGAACGATCACGAAGATCAAGCGCGTATCGAATTTGGGTGAAAGAGAATCACCGCAAGTACAACGATTTCGCGAAACTCAAAGAGGAAGAACGTCAGCGGTATTGGGCGTGGCGCCACGATCATTCGGACGCAGCTGCTCAAAATTGACATCCATTAGGCCCGAGCGCCGTCTTGTGGGGCCGCCACTCGTGGCGGCGAGCGGTCTTTAGACCGCTCAAACAGGCATCCGCAGGCAGAGTGCCGGCGCGACGATTTGAAACCGAGACACTACCACGCGTCCGCCATCGTTATCGAAAACGATATGATGAGTTGAGGGTTAGGGCGAGTTGTCACTCAGCGTTGGAGTCATCAAAGAAACATTTCCTTCAGAACGGCGCGTGGCGGTGGTGCCGCGAGCGATCGACTTACTGAAGAAATCTCAAATCGAGTTGTGGATCGAAGCCGGAGCCGGGATCGAATCCGGATTTCCCGACGAAGAGTACGCCGCGCGCGGCGCGCACGTCGCCTCGGCGGATGAGGTTCACAAGAACGCGCGGATCATGCTGCACGTTCGTGTGCCGGAATCGCCGCCGGGTCTCTCGAATGGCGACATCGCGATCGGATTGTGCGATCCGCTCACCGATCTCGCGTTGGTTTCGAAATACGCGCAGGCCGGCGTCACGCTGTTCTCCCTGGAATTTGTCCCGCGCATCACGCGCGCGCAAAGCATGGACGTGTTGTCGTCGATGGCGTCGATCGCGGGCTACAAAGCCGTGCTGATCGCCGCGAATGCGCTGCCGCGCATGTTCCCGATGATGACGACGGCCGCCGGCATCGATCGCTCCGGCGCGCGTGCTGGTGATCGGAGCCGGAGTCGCGGGATTGCAGGCGATCGCAACCGCGCGGCGATTGGGCGTCGGTCGTGAGCGGCTACGACGTGCGCGCGGCGGTGAAGGAACAGATCGAAAGCCTGGGCGCGAAATTCGTCAGCATCGATCTAGGCGGCGCGAAGGGCGAAGGCGAAGGCGGCTACGCGCGCGCTCTCGACGACGAAACGATTCGCAAGCAGCGCGAGCAGATGGCGGCGGTGATGCGCGAGCAGGACGTCGTGATCACGACGGCGGCGGTTCCCGGCAGGAAAGCGCCGCTGCTGGTGACCACGCGAAATGGTGCACGCGATGCGCCCGGCATCGGTGATCGTCGATCTGGCGGCGGAGCGCGGCGGCAATTGCGAGCTGACTCGCGCGGGCGAGACGGTGATCGAGCGCGGCGTGACTGATCATCGGGCCGTCGAACGTTCCGGCGACGGTGCCGTATCACGCCAGCCAGATGTACGCGCGCAACATCGTGACATTTCTGAAGAATATGGTGGGCAAAGACGGCCAGTTGAATATCGACACGGCCGATGAGATCACGCGCGAGACGCTGGTGACGCGCGGCGGCGAAGTGGTCAATCCGCGAGTGCAGGCGCTGTTGGGCGTTACGGCTTGAGGGCACTGCGTGAAGCTTCCAAACGAAAATGGACAATGAACTTGAAGTAAGTCTGTACGTGCTGGTTCTGGCGGTCCCGCTGGGACTGGAACTGGTGCGGCGCGTGTCGCCGCTGCTGCATACGCCGCTGATGTCGCTGACCAACGCGATCTCCGCGATCTCGGTGGTCGGCGCGATTCTGATTTCGGGCGCGGGCAATTCGCCGCAGTTGAGCAAAGTGCTGGGATGCGTGGCCGTGGTGTCGTCCACCATCAACATCGTCAGCGGATTTCTGATCACGGATCGCATGCTGAAGATGTTCAAGAAGAAAGAGACACCTAAGCCGTTCAAGTGACGGCGGGGAAGAGCGCATGACGCCTCCCATCGGCGGTGTCTGGCAGGCAGCGTATATCATCGCTGCGCTGTCGATTGTTCTTTCCATTAAGTGGTTGAGTTCGCCGGTGACGGCGCGGCGCGGCGTGCTGTCGGGCGAATTGGGCATGCTGTTCGCGATCGTCGGGACGCTGCTGCGGCACGAAGTCATCGAGTACCAATGGATCCTGATCAGCATCGCGATCGGCGCGGCGATCGGCGCTCCGCTCGCGTATCTGATGCCGATGACGTCGGTGCCGCAGTTGACCGCGCTGTCGCACGCGTTCGGTGCGCTGGCCGCAGCGCTGGTGGGGACCGCCGAATATTATAAGGACGTCGCGCTGGGCGAACCGACCACCGGCGCAAGATGGTCGCGCTGGTCATCGAAATCCTGCTCGGATATCTGACCTGCACCGCCAGCGTAATGGCGTTCGGGAAGTTGCAGGAGATTGTCCCGACGCGTCCGCTGACGTATAAAGGTCAGAATTTCGTCAACCTGGTCCTGTTCGCGATCGCGATGGGCTTCGGCGTGTGGATGATCGTCGAACCGACGCCGCCCTGGGTGTTCCCGTCGTTCATCGGGCTTGTCGCTACTGTTCGGCGTGCTGCTGATTTTGCCGATCGGCGGCGGCGACATGCCGACCGTGATCGCGCTGCTGAATTCCTACGCGGGCGCGGCGTGCGCGGCCATGGGATTCGCGCTGGGCAATCGTCTGCTGATCATCGCGGGCGCCGTGAACGCATCGTCGGGATTCATTCTTTCGGTGATCATGTGCAAGGCCATGAACCGCTCGTTCGCCAACGT
Organism: Terriglobia bacterium; assembly: GCA_963732025.1. Classification (GTDB taxonomy): domain Bacteria; phylum Acidobacteriota; class Terriglobia; order Bryobacterales; family Bryobacteraceae; genus Palsa-187. The sequence continues at coordinate 273,629 of CAVSXU010000008.1, read as the reverse complement.
GCTGTTCGGGGCGTTCGGACAGGTGCAGGAGGGCGTGGCCGCGAAGGCGTCGACCAAGCCGGTGCGATCGGCGACGCCGGAAGACGCCGCGTCGATTCTGGCGAGCGCGCGCAAAGTGATCATCGTGCCGGGTTATGGAATGGCCGTCGCGCAGGCGCAGCACAAGCTGCGCGAGCTGACGGACGCGCTGACGAAGCGCGGAGTCGACGTGCAGTTCGCGATTCATCCGGTCGCGGGCCGCATGCCCGGTCACATGAACGTGCTGCTGGCCGAAGCCGATATCCCCTACGACAAGCTGCATGAAATGGAAGACATCAATCCCGATTTCCCGGAGACCGATGTCGCGCTGGTGATCGGCGCGAATGACGTGGTGAATCCCGGCGCGCGCCACGACAAGAACAGTCCGATTTACGGCATGCCGATTCTGGACGTCGATAAGGCGCACACCGTGATGGTCATCAAGCGCAGCATGAATCCGGGATTCGCGGGCATCGACAACGAGCTGTATTATATGGATCGCACGCTGATGCTGTTCGGCGATGCGAAGGGTTTCGTCGGCGAGATCGTGAAAGAACTGCCCGCAGTGAATTAAGTAGGGCAGGGCGCCTGCCCTGCGCGCGGCCGCCGGGCCGCGCAGACCAGTCGAAGCAGGCGCTTCGGTGCGGAGCCGCGCTCCGCCCTACGTCACGATTTCCCGTCCCAAGTGCTTCAAGCTCCGTCCGTGAGGGCGGGGTCATTACAATAAATAGATGCAATCGACAGGGCTGCTCGATCAGCTCGAGCAGCGCGGCATCATCGAACAAGTCACTAACCGGAAGGCTCTCGATGAGCTGTTAGCGAAACCGGGCGCGACGATTTACGTCGGCTTCGATCCCACGGCGAATTCTCTCCACGTCGGCCATATGCTGCCCGCGCTGATGCTCGCACGATTTCAACGCGCCGGGCACAGGCCGATCGTACTGGTCGGCGGAGCCACCGGCATGGTGGGTGATCCCAGCTTTCGCGCATCGGAACGCCAGCTCATGTCGCTCGAAGAAATTCGTGCGAACTGCGACGCGATCGGTAAGCAGCTTTCGCAATTCGTGAGTTTTGAAGGATCGAATGCCGCGCTGATGGTGAACAACGCCGATTGGACAGCACCGGTCAGCCACCTCGAATGGCTGCGCGACGTCGGCAAGTATTTCACCGTGAATTACATGATCGCGAAGGAATCCGTGCGCAGCCGGCTGGAAGATCGCGACCAGGGCATCTCGTACACCGAGTTCAGCTACATGCTGCTCCAGGCCAACGATTTTCTGCATCTCTTCGAACGCCACGGCTGCACGATTCAAGGCGGCGGCAGCGATCAATGGGGCAACATCACAGCCGGCATCGAACTGATTCGCAAGGCTCGCGCCGGCGAAGCGTTCGGGATTACGTTTCCGCTTCTCACCACCAGTTCGGGCGAAAAATTTGGCAAGAGCGCCGGCAACGCGGTGTGGCTGGATCCGGCGAGGACCAGTCCGTACCAGTTCTATCAATATTGGATTCGCACCGAGGACGCCGACGTCGAGAAATTGCTGAAGCTTTTCACGTTTTTAGAAGCCGACGAAATTGCGACGATTCTTGCAACACATTTGCAAGCACCTGAGCAACGCGTTGCGCAGAAAAGGCTCGCCGCGGAGATGACTCGGCTGGTCCATGGCGAAGAGAGGCTGGCGCAGGCCATCGCCTCGTCCGAGGCACTGTTCGGCGGCGAGATCAGCGGTTTGAGCGACAGCGATCTAGCGGATATTTTCGCGGACGTTCCGTCGTTCTCGATCGACGCGGGTGCCATGGCAAGCGGGCTTCGATTGCCGGATCTTCTCGTGCGCGCGGGCGCGGCAAAATCCAAAGGCGAAGCGACGCGGCTGATCGCGGCAGGCGGCGTGTATCTAAACAATCAAGCCGGGCCGACGATGCGACGAAGATGTTGCATACAGGACGATCTCGCGTCGGAATCCATGTTCGTTGTCAGGGTCGGCAAGAAATCGTACTATCTCGGGCGAATATTGCCGACGTAGCGTCGCAATAGGACTTTCCCTTAGAAAATATCTTGAGAACTTCGGTGCGACACTGCCACTGTGCTTTGCAACATGCCCAGCACTCCCCGTGTCATCCTTCTCGAATTCAACGAATTGACGCCTTCTTTGATGGACCGGTTCATCGCGGAAGGGCATTTGCCGAACTTCCAGCGCCTCTACAGAGAAAGCGGGGTCTTCGTCACGGATGCTGAGGAAAGCCAGTGGGATCTTGAACCTTGGATTCAATGGGTTACGGTCCATACTGGCCTATCGCTTGCGCAGCATGGACTGCACAATCTGGACGAATCCTACAAGTTGAAAAGCCCAAATGTCTGGGACCTTCTGAGCGCGGCGGGTCATCGGGTGTGGGTTTGTGGAAGCATGAATGTGAAGTACAATCGGCCGATTGACGGCTGGGTCCTGCCCGATGCCTGGTCATCCAGGGTGGATCCTTATCCGGATGATTTACGTCGGTATTTTGATTTCGTCCGCACCAGCGTGGGCGAACATACGAACGACAAGGTGCCCTTATCCAAGGCGCAGTACTTCTGGATTCCTCAAGTTCATGTGCACGCACGGATTATCGCTGGGCACCCTAGCAGCCATTGCGAGCCAATTACTGAAGGAGCGGGTCTCCGGCGGGCGCTGGAAGCGCGCGAGCCTGCTCGACCGACTGCAATGGGACCTGTTCTCCTGGTATCAGCAAAAATACCGGCCCGCCTTCTCGACGTTTTTCGTCAATAGCACAGCCCATTTTCAGCACGTTTACTGGCGGGAATTCGAGCCCGAAAAATTTCAGTTCAAGGACACGGAGAGCGAACGACCACCGCGACCAGGCCATTCTCTACGGCTATCAGCAAATGGACTCGCTGGTTAAGAAAGCTCTAAAGCTTGCCGGCCGCGAAACCATCGTCATCCTGAGTTCTGCTCTTGGGCAGCAGCCCTATCTGGCAGCCGAAGAAACGGGCGGGAAGCACGCACACCGGCCGGGTGATTTATCGAAATTTCCCGATCAAATCGGATTGCGGGGGACCACCGAAGTCACTCCTGTCATGGCCGAGCAGTTCCACATCTACTTCGATTCCGCCGAGTCGGCGCGGACGGGCGCGGAGTTTCTGAAGTCCTGCACCGTCGCGGGCAAGCCGGGGTTCCACGTGCTGTATGAGGCTGGGGCCAAAATGCTGCTCACCGGCAGCGCGGTTTTCCAGCCCGTGCCCGAAAACACCCGTCTCTTGTTTCCGAACGGAGGCTCGTTTCGATTCCATGACGTGTTCTATCTGGTCCGCGAGACCGTGAAGAGCGGCATGCACCATCCTCACGGAATCTTGTGGGTGCGGGGAATTGGCCGTGAGCATTCAGTGGCGTTGGGAACAATTCCCCTCCGCTCCGTATGTCCGATGATTCTGGATATGTTTGGTATTGCGCCCACGGCGGAAATGCTGCAACCTTCGATTTCGGCCGGGGAGCTTGTAACGCAGGGCAGCCAAAGCTTCCACGCAGGCGCTTGAGCCGTGCGGCACCGCGTCATTTCGATAGCAATCTCTTGACGATGAAGGGTTTGCTGAGCGAGCCTAGTGATTCCTCCGAATCGAAAACAGCCTCGCGAATCGGAACAGTCTTCTTAGACAGCTTCCAGAGCCTGCTCGAAATCGGCAACCAAATCGCGCCAGTCTTCGATGCCGATCGACACGCGCACTAATCCATCGGTTACGCCCGCCTGCGCGAACTGCTCTTCGGTGAAGCCGGAATGCGTCGTGGTTTTCGGATGACACACCAGCGTCTCCACACCGCCCAGCGAAACCGCGTTGCGCGCCAGCCGAATGTTGCGCAGAAATTCGAACGCGGCCGGTTTTCCGCCGCGCAATTCGAGCGAGAACATCGCTCCCGGAAAATCGCACTGCGAAAGGCGAATGCGGATTTGTTCCGCGTCGTCAAACAGAGTCGGATATAAAACCTTCTTGATCTTCGGATGCGGCGCGAGCCGTTCGGCGATCCGCTGGGCATTCTTGCTGGCGCGATTCATGCGCAGTCCCACCGTGGGCAGGCGATGATCCAGCATCCAGCATTCATCGGGCTGAAGAATGTTGCCGAACAGACTGCGCAGCGAGCGCATCTTCTGAATCAGAGCCGGGTCGCGAGTCAGTGCAACCCCACCAATCAAATCGCTAAATCCTGAAAGGTACTTGGTCGCCGAATACAGCACGATATCCGCGCCCAATTCCAGCGGATGCTGAAACGCCGGACCGAGCATCGTGTTGTCGACCATGACCAGCGGCCTCTCGCCAGCCGCGGCTTCGGCAGCAGCCTCGCAGGCCCGCTTGATGTCGGTCATGATGATCGTCGGGTTTGCCGGAGTTTCGATCAGCACCACCCGGAGGTTCTTCGCCGTGCGAATGATTTCGTCGATTTTATCGGTCTGCCCGGCCGGCGCGGGAATTCCGGTGACGCCCCAGGTGGAGAGAAAATTCTCGATCATCTTCTGCGTGCCGCCGTAAACGGGCACCGTGTAGACGATCGTGTCGCCAGGGCGCAGGAACGCAAAGAACGCCGTCATGATGGCGGCCATGCCGGAGTTGAACACCAGCGCGGCCTCGGCGCCGGCTTCGAGAGGGACGATCTGTTCCTCGAAAATCTGCGCGTTCGGATGATTGAAGCGCGAATAGACCAGATCGACGTTCTCGCCGGGCTCCAGCTTGCCCCGGCCGCCCATCAGGTCGAAGGCGCGCTCCGCGGTTTCCGGACTCGAAAAAACGTAGGTTGAGCTGCGGAACACGGCGGGCCGCGCGGAACCGACGGAGAGGCTCGGGTCGAACCCACGAGTCAACACTTCTGTAGGCGGACGAAGAAGGGACTTTTGATCGGCCATTACTATGAGTTTAGCTTGCGCCGTGGCGCACGCTTCAGCGTGCAGCGGTGAACTTCAGTTCACCGTCCGAAACAAGTTGGCGCAGCGCACTGAAGCGTACGCCCCACACCTACTCCGCGCGCAAAGCTTTAGTCGGATCCACACGAGCAGCGCGCCGGGCCGGAATCCAACACGCGGCGGCCATGGCGCAGGCGAGAACTGCCGGAACGCCGATCAGAATCTCCGCGCTGAAAGCACTGGTCCCCACCACAAAGTTCGGCAGCAGGGTGCGTGCGATCGGGATCATCAGCAATATCCCAATCGCCAGCCCGAGCACCGTGAGAACTACGCCCTGATTGAGAATCATGCGGACAATACCCTGGGGCGTTGCGCCGATTGCCATGCGAATGCCGATTTCCCGTGTGCGCCGGCTCACCGCATACGCCACCACACCATAGAGCCCGATGACCGCCATCAGCAATCCCATCAGGCCGCTGGTGGTCACGATCTGAGCGATCAAGCGCGGCCCCAACATCGCGCGCGAATCGTAATAACTTTGCACGCTGCTGATGCGCAAAATCGGCATATCGGGATCGAGCGCGCGCACCTGCTCGCGCACGGCGGCCGCGTAGGAAGCCGGATCTCCCTGTGTACGCATCTCGAAAAACATCTGCGAGCTATAGTCTTGTGAGAACGGAGTCCATACTGCATTTTGCGGCGTCTCCGCCCAATAGAGATACAACCCATTCTTGGCGACGCCGACCACTTGCACCAAAGGCCCTTCCGCCTTGTCCAGGCGAATGCGCTGTCCGATCGGATCGTTAGCGCCGAACAGCTTCTTGGCCATCGTCTCATTGATCACGGCGACCTTCGGCGAATTCGCCATATCGCGCGCATCGAAGGCGCGTCCCCGCACAATGGGAGTCTCCATCAACGGGAAAAAGTGGTCATCCACTTTGTACGCCCACGCAGACGGGTTGTCTTCCGCCGCGGTCTGCTTTGGCGCGCCGTCCAACATAACATTACGCGATTCCTGGCCGTTGTTGAATTGAATCATCGAAGACATCGCGATGTCGCTGACGCCGCCGATCTGACTCAGGCGGTCGTGCAGCTTCTTGAAGAAATCACGAGCTTTGGCTTCGTCGTACCGCTGGATTTTCGCATTGATGGTAAGGAACAGCGTATGATCCATCCGGAAGCCGGTATTGAGGTGACGCGCCACCTGAAACTCACGAACGCAGGCGCCGGAGATCATCAGCAGGACAACCGACAGGGCGAGTTGCGCCGTCACCAGCACGTTGCGTCCCGAAAGAAGTCCGCGCAGAAAAGAGATACGTGCCGGTCCACTATCGCTCGCTTTGATTGCCGACGCCAGGTCCCGCCGAGTCGCGCGCAAGGCGGGGACCAAGCCGAAGATCACGCCGGTGGCCAGTGAAGCCAGCAAGCTAAAGATCAGTAGTCGGGTATCCATGCGCGTTTCAAGCGCGATTGGGAAGTCCGATGGCAACTCGATCGACGAAAGAAATGCAACACCCGCATAACCGACGCCGATGCCCGCGATTCCTCCCGCCAGCGCCAACAACAAGCTCTCCGTGAGGAGCTGCCGCACCAGCGTTCCGCGGCGTCCGCCAATCGCCATCCGAATCGCCATCTCTTTCGCGCGCGCTGTGCCGCGGGCCAGTAGAAGATTCGCGACATTCGCGCAAGCGATCAGCAGCACCAAACCAGTGATGGCGAGCAACATCAGTGACAGCATGCCATCCGCCGGATCGTTCTCGTAGCGCGCCCTTACGTAACTCAACACCGAAACCGTGCGGTCGCGATTCGTGTCCGGATATTGCCGGGCGATATCGTTTGCAATGGTCTTCAATTCCGCTTGCGCCTGCTGGGCGCCAACGCCCGCCTTCAATCGCCCCAGGATGGTCACGATCCGGTCGCTGCGCGTAGTTAAGTAATCGGCATTCTGCCCGGGCAACGCCTGCGCGAACGAATGAAACGGCACGTAAATGTCTGGAAGAACGAACGACTGCGGCCCGGTAAACGATTCCGCCGACACACCCACAATCGTGAAATCGGCGCCGTTGACGCGAATCTTGCGCCCGACCGCGGACGGATCGCGTGCGAATTCCCGATCCCACATTTGATAACTGATCACGGCCACCAGGTCGCGGCCGGTCACTGCATCTTCATCAGCCCGGAAAGCTCGTCCCGCCGCCATGGGAATTCCCAGGCCGCTGAAGAAATTCCCGCTGACGATGACATCCAGACTGTACTTGGGAACCTGCTTGGGGTCGGTGGCGATGCCGGCAAAGAACATGTCGTAGCCAGCCACGCTTTCCAGCGTCGTGGTCCGATCTCGCATTTCAACGTAATCGGGATAGGCGATCCGGCCGAGCCGCGTGCCGGGAGCCGTAGCGTCCACCTCGACGATCCGGCCTGAGTCGGGCACGGGCAGCGGACGCAACAACACCGCGTCGACATAGCTGAACATCGCTGTGTTTGCACCGATTCCGAGCGCGAGCGAAAGGATCGCAATCGCAGTGAATCCGGGAGTCTTAGAGAGTGTGCGAAGGGCGTAGCGAAGGTCGGCGATCAGTCGCATATGAGCAAAGACGCGCGAGGCCAATCATTAGTTCGCGAAATTGTGGGGCCGCCACTCCTGGCGGCGAGCCAGCTTTAGCTGGCTCACTTTTCAGCGTATTTTCTAGTGCGTGCCGTGTCGACACGCATGGCGACACCAGCATTGGGCAGATGGCAGGCGGAACCGCCTGCCCCACACTACAAATTTCCGCGCGAATCCTGTTCCCGCTCGATCGCCTCAAACAGCGCCTTGAAATTTCCCTTGCCGAAACTGCGGCTGCCTTTGCGCTGGATCACTTCGTAGAACAGCGTCGGCCGATCCTCCACCGGCTTCGTGAAGATCTGCAGCATGTAGCCTTCGTCGTCGCGGTCGACCAGAATCCCCAGTTCCTCTAGCTGATCCAGCGGCTCGTCGATCTTGCCGACGCGAGCCGTCAGCTCGCGATAATACGAACTCGGCACTCGCAGAAAATCGACGCCCTGATCGCGAAGCTTGGTGACCGTGCCGATGATGTCGCCGGTTCCCATGGCGATGTGCTGCACGCCGGGGCCTTTGTAAAACTCGATGTACTCTTCGATCTGCGATTTCTTGCGGCCCTCCGCCGGCTCGTTGATCGGGAACTTGATGCGGCCGTTGCCGTTCGACATCACCTTCGACATCAGCGCTGAATATTCGGTGGAAATGTCCTTGTCGTCGAACGTCTGGTAGAGCTTGAATCCCATCACGTCTTCGTAAAACTGGACCCACTCGTTCATCTGATTCCAGCCGACGTTGCCGACCATGTGATCGATGTACTTCAGCCCGGTCGGGCGCGCGACACTGTGTCGGGACCGTTCAACCGCGGCGAAGCCGGGCAGGAACGTTCCTTTGTAATTGCGCCGCTCGACGAAAGTGTGCAGCGTGTCGCCGTAAGCCGCGATCGACGCCATGCGCACTTCGCCGAATCGTCCTGCAGAGTGAACGGCTCGCGAACGCCGCGCGCGCCGCGCTTGGTCGTCTCGCGATACGCGGAATCCGCATCGTCGACTGTCAGCGCGATGTCGCGCACGCCGTCGCCATGCTGCGCGAACATGGTCGGCGATCGGATGATCCGGGCGCAGCGCGGTCGTCAGAACGAAGCGGATCTTTCCCTGTTCCAGAACGTAGCTCGCGCGATCGCGCACGCCGGTTTCCGGGCCGCTATAGCGCGGTCAGCGTCATGCCGAATGCCGACCGATAATAATGCGCGGCCTGGCGCGCGTTGCCGACGTAAAACTCGACGTGATCGGTTCCGTTCAGCGGCAGAAAATCGGTCTGACCGCTGGCTCCTGACTCTGGCTCCTGGCTCCTGGCTAGCTGCTGGCATAAGACCTCCTTCAGCTGCAACTGTTCCAGTGCGTCGATCAGCATCTGATTCTCTTCGTCCGTGCCGGTGGAGATGCGCACGCAATGCGGCAATCCGAACGCGCCCAGCGGACGGACGATGACTCCGCGCTGCAGAACTGCTTCGGTCAGCCACTCCGCGGCGTCTGGCGTTTTCCAGCGGCACCATCACGAAATTCGCCTCCGACGGGACGACTTCGAATCCCATCTGCCGCAGCGTCGTCGGTCAGCAGCCGGCGCCCGCGAACATTCAATTCGAGCGATCGGTGAACGAACTCGCGATCGTCCAGCGCGGCGATGCCGGCGACCTGCGCGAGCGCGCTCGGCTCGAACGGCAGCTTCACTTTGAGCAGATTCGTGATCAGCTCTTCGTGCGCGAATCCGTATCCGATGCGCAGCCCGGCCAGCCCGTAGATTTTCGAATACGTCCGCAGCGTGATGACGTTGTCGTAGCGATAATGCATCGAATCCGGATAGCGCGGATTGTCCTTGCGCGTATTCGAAATAGGCTTCGTCCAGGATGATCAGAACGCGCTCGGCACGTGCTTGTAGAATTCGTCGAATTCGTGCCGCGTGAAAATCGTGCCGGTGGGATTGTTGGGATTCGCCAGGTAGATGATCTTGGTTTTCTCGGTGATCGCGGCGGCGAGCGCGACCAGATCGTAATGCCAGTCGCGATAAGGAACGGTTCGATACGCGACGCCGCGCGATCGCGCCAGCACCTGAAATCCGATGAACGCGGCTTCGGTGGTGAGCACTTCGTCGTCATCGCACAGGAACGTGCGGATGATGTTCGACATGATGCCGTCCGATCCGCTGCCCGCAATCACGTTGGCGACTTTGAGATCGAACTCCTCGGCCAGGCGCTCGCGCAGATCGAGGCCGCCGTTCGGATAGTAGTTGAGGCTCTTGAGGTTTCGCGCGATTGCATCGAGCGCCAGCGGCGAAGGCCCGAGCGGATTTTCGTTCGAGGCGAGCTTGGCTACCCGGCTGAGGCCGTAGGTTTTCTTGACCTCCTCGATGCTGCGCCCGGGCTCATAGGGACGGAGCGTTTCGATATAAGGAGGGACGAGATGATAGCTCCCCGGCATCGGTTTCAGCATAGCATCGAATGAAGCACCACGACACAGTGGTGCTTTGACTAATGCGGCAAGTATTCGTGCAGCATCGGGTAAAGGTCGCGAGCAAATCTGGCAGCGGTTTGCGTGGCTGCGTCGTCTCCTCCATTGGTAACTCCGACGATCACGCGGACCAGCGAAGTGTCGGTGCGTCTGTCTCGAAGTGCATCGGCGGCCAACCAGAATTTCGCGGCCCACTCGCCTGGCAATCGCGCGTCTTGGCGTTTGATACCAATAGAGGACCACGGCGCTTTCCGTCGACTTGTTCACGATATAGCGATTGACTCGAATCGGTTGCGGGCGCGTGTCGAGCGTAACTTCGTCCACGACGCGAGGTGTCCAGCCCGCGCCCGGCAGACAGACCTTGGGAGAATGCGGTTGCCGAACGCCGTCGCGCTGCGTTTGGAACCAGGCGACCAGCAGGCTGGCTGAGGATCCACCCGGGATTTCGAGGAAGCTCTGACTCACCAAACGATCGGAGCCTAGTTCTTTCGCAATTGCAGGATCGATCGGATCCATGCGCGACAATACCCAGGTTCCGAATCTGCCAGGAAATCGTTCAAAGTCGGGAGGCCACGGGAGATGTTCGTTGGTCGCCAAGGAGCGAACGATGGCAATTTGCACCGCCAAAACCAGTAGAACGGCGGTGCCGAGATGATCGAATTTGCTAGCGGTTGGATGCACGGAAAAACGTGTAATTTAGCAAGGCGCGCTGCAACCACAATGCAACCAAACAGAGCACGAATAATGCAGCGCCAGCGGCAACGTGCGGCATTCCGCTGTCGAGGGCCGGCAGCCAACCGGCGGCTGCCACTCGAATCGCGTTCGCAAGGATTGCCACGGGCACGGCGCCCGCCAGCAAGGCCAACCGCATCCAAGTCTTTGAATCGAATAGGTAGGCCAGCACCACTGCCATGAAACCGAGCGACAGCAGGTAGCGGATGCCGTTGCAGGCCTCTTCCACGGCGATTTTGTGTCCGCCGACGTCCAAAATATTGCCGTCGCGAACGACGCCGACCCTTGCGGCTTGCAAAATTCCCGCCGCGATCCGGCTGGCAACTAATTGCAAAGGCAGCGTCATTTGGTTGTAGACCAGCGCCAGCTTGGGCAAGGCGAACAAGCCGAGCAACAAAGGAAACGCCAAAACGCGAAGCCAGACGAATCCGCCCAGGCAAATTACCGCTCCGGCAATCGACAACAGAAACGCCAACGCGCCCGTAAACAAACCTACGCCGAGCACCGCCGAGAACTGCAACGCGGCAGCAAATGCGAGCAGAGCGAAACCCCACGGGCTGGGCTCAGGTGGCAACGTTCGCCAGCGTTTGCGTTCTCGCCAGACGATCCACAGAATGACCGGCGGGACCAGAAATCCGTGCGACATGTCGTCGTCGCTGGACCATTGCTGAATCATTCCTCGCAGCGTCGAGGCATAGCACACGAGCAATGCCAGAGCAGTGAGCAGAACAACTGTTTGACGCGAGATCAATTTCTTCGGAATTGATTTATAAGGCGAGCGCGCGCCTGGTAAATTCCCGCGCAGATCAAGCCGATCGAAACTAATATCAACGATGTCGGGGCTGGTGCGCTCGGCAATGCGGGGCCACCCGGCGTTCCCGGAGGAGCATTCGCGACCGGAAGAATCAGCGTATTTCCCAACAGAGTCACGGCTCCGTTTCGGGCGAGGGCTCGTCCTTGTATGACGGCATTGGTGCCGAACGAAATGGACGTCAGCGCAAGTATGTTTCCTGCGAACCCCGACGTAGTTCCGAGCGTCGCGGAACTCCCGATCTGCCAGAAAATGTTGGCCGGCTGCGCGAGGTTGTTGAGCACCACGTTGCTGCTGGTTGCGGTCGTCAATGTACTCCCGATCCGGAAGATGAACTGCGAGTTCTGATTGCCTTGCCCGTTGAAGATCAGCGTCCCTGTCAATTGCGCCGAGGTGTCGAAACAATAGACACCCGGCGTGAGAATCTGGCCACCCAGATCCACTCCGGTCAAGTTGGCTGTACAGGGAACTGCCGCCGCGGCATTGTATGCGGTGGTCAGTTCGATTTGCGCTTGCCCGGATACACCATCCGGTCCGTGGATCGTTCCGTTCACAACTCCTGGTGGGAATCCAGTGATGGCGCTGCCTGGGCTGACGCCCAGGTTCCCTCCGATCACGGTGAAGCCGCTATTGGTCACGGCGGAGCCGCCTAGAATGCCGAATGTAGTGACTGTCGGCCCAAGGGTTATCTGAGCGCTTAGGGAGATTGAGCACATCGAAAACATCAAGAACGTAGTCAGCTTGTTCACGGCCCGCCTTTCGTCCGGATTCTTGCTGAACTCGCGGATGCCAACATTGTCACCCAGTTGTCGTGAAAATACCAGAGCTAAGTGCCGTTTTCCTGGTGGTTTATCCGAATATCGAACACAGAAAAATCTGACCAGTTTATTTTTTGTTTTTGGTGAGAATAATTCGCTGTTAAATGCACAGCAGACGGCCGAGACGGCTGGCGTAACGGGTGGTGCCGGACCCCCACTCTCACGAGTAGTAGCGAACCCCCACTCTCACGAGTGGTGCTTGAACACAGGCCGGCGGCCCGCACGCGCTCCATGCTGTCGCGCCTCTTTGAGCACCAATTGTGAGACGGGTGCGATTGAGGGTAACGCTACTAGAAGATGAAGCGCACTTGCAACTGGAACATGCGCGGCGGGTCAACGTTGGCGAATGCCGGGATTGCGTTGGTCGCGGTGCCGACCGCTGCCAGTTGGCCGAACGTCGGATTCGGCGTGCCCGTATCGCCATAAACCGTCTGGCCGCGGCCCAAATAATTTCCGTGATTGAAAATATTGAAGCCTTCGATCCTCAGCAGAATCGTGGTGCGCTCGGACGGCTTGATGCGCTCTTCGGCGAAGAACCCGACATCGGAAGTCGGAGTGCTGCGGAAGGTAGATTTGCCGATGATCTGGCCGTTGACGACGGGACGATCATTATTAATACCGTCGCCGTTATTGTCGACTCCGGTGGTCGCTGTGAATGGACGTGAAGACGCGAACTGCATCAGTGTGCCGGCCGTGATGTGGAACGGCAGACGATACAAGTAGGTGATCACGGCGCGATGGCGCTGATCCAGCAGGCTCGGCCCGCGCTCCACTTCGCCCAGGGCCACGATGTTGCTCTCGTTGGGACCGACGCCGTTGCCGTCCGGCTCGGTTGTATTGGTCGCACTGGAAAGTGTGTAGCTCACCGAGGCGAACATGTGCGGGTTGCCTCGATAGCTCACCTGGTTCTGCAATCCGTTGTAATCGGCGACGCCGAGGTTCATCAGCACGTTGACCTGCCGGACACCGCCGTTGACCGGCAGGATCGGGCGGGTGGCATTCGCGGCAGCCACGGTTCTGACTTGTCCAGGCGCGGTGCGATCGAATACCGTTGGCGCGTTCAAGTCGACTGTACGGTCGAGATCGGTCCAGTGCTGGTGTACGTAGTCGCTGCTGGCGAACAAGCCGTGAACGATTTCGCGCTCGGCTCCGATCGAGAATACCTGGCTGCGGGGATTCACGAGCTGATTGGGATAGTTCGGCAGAGCGTCGAAATTCAGTCCGTATTTCGCAAACTGCGCTTCGTAGAAGGACCGGCGTCCGGCTTGGATCGTGATGTCGCGCGCGGGGAGTTCCGAAGGCGGCAGAGTCTTCGGGTCGAACTGCAAGGGCAGGCAGGCTCCGGTCAGGCACGTGGGGAAGCCGAATTGTCCAGGCGTCGCTGTGTACGTGGTCAATCCGTCCAGACCGCCTGTCAGATAGCTGGCGAACAGATTGGATTGAATCTGCGAATAGTACATGCCATAGCCGCCGCGAATCGCTGTGCGCGAATCGCCGCGAGGATGCCAGCCGAAACCGACGCGCGGCGCGAAGTCCTTGGTCGCGTCGGTGGATGTCTGCCGGTCATAGCGGAGGCCGACGTTGATCGTGAGGTCGCGGCGCAGGTGGATATTGTCCTGCACAAACATCGAATACAGCCACTGCGTCAGGTTGTAGGTGCTGATGCCGAAATTGATCGGTTGCGTGTAGCTCTGCACGTCGTTCAGCGTCAGTTGATCGAAAGGCGCGGTGGTGGTGGTTTTGAAGGTAAACGTGCCCAGAATCGCGGTGCCGGGCTCGCTTCCAAAGCCGCCCGACGTGTGGTGGATCACGTCACCCCCGAAACGGACGTCGTGGATTCCGTGCACCCAGGACAGTGTGTCCGAGAACTCCAACTGATGACCGAAGAGGTTGGAGAATCGCGACTGTCCGATGGTGAAAGGCACGGTACCGGCGCGGGTGTAGGCGGTGGAGAGCACGGGCGCTTCCCATTCCGTGACCGGATCGCCATCGAGAACAGCGAAGCGCGCTTCGTTGAGAAGAGTGGGGCTGAGGATGGTGGTGTGGTTGACCTGGCCGGTCCAGGATTTCCGCTCGTAGTTGCGTGCGACACTAGGCGCGCTGGTGCCGCCGACGGCGTCCTGCGGATTGTCATCGTTAAACTGATCGAGATTGAAGCGCAGCATCAGGTTCTGGTTCGAAGTGAGCTTCTGGTCCAGCCGGCTGTCGACCAGGGCCTGATGATAATGCCCTGTGTAGGCGAGGTCGCCATTGGCGGGCAACACGAACACGGGCAGGGAACTGGACAGGAACGTGGTACGATCCTGCCGCGTGTAGTCAGCTGCAGCGAAGAAGAAGGTCTTGTCCTTGATGAGCGCTCCGCCGAGCGAGCCGGACACCTGGCCAAGCGTATCCGGAACGTCCACCGGGTTGATCGCCGTGAGGGTGCTGGGCGTGACGCAGGTGGAGATGGACGGCGCACAGAAATTCTTGGTCGAGAAGGTGCTTGCCTGGAGGCCGCCGGGGCGATTGAGGTACAGCCCTTCGCCGTGCCAGACGTTGGTGCCGGACTTCGTCACGATGTTGATCGCCGGGCCCGAAGTCCAGCCGAACTCGGACGAAAACGCGTTCGTCAGAACCGTCATTTCCTGAATGGCGCCCAGCGGCACGGCAACAATTGGGGTCTGGCGGCCCCAGGCCTCATCGTTGCTCGCGCCGTCGAGAGTGCTTGTGGTGGTGCGGCGCGAGCCTGCGCCGGTGACGAAGTAGGTCTGATTGACGAACAGATCGCCTGTTCCTTTCGCTTGGCGGAACGCGGAATTGAGCAGCGGCAGGGTCGAGGCTTTGCGGCCGAGAAGCGGTGTCTCGTCGATCTGCGCGCTGTCGAGGCGGCGGCCAATCTGCGGATCCGCGCGTACGCCTTCGGCGGTGCCGTACACCGTGACATCCGACTTGGCGTTGCCGACCAGCAGCTTCACGTTGAGGGCGGCGGTTTCGCCGGAGCGCAGCGTGATGTCCTTCAGTTCTTCGGTGGCGAATCCGTCTTTGGATACGTTGACCGTGTAGGTTCCCGTGAGGGACAGGGCTTGAATGGTGGCGCTGCCATCGTTACCCGAGAGGGCCTCGCGCGCGGCGCCGGTGGCGGTGTTCGTTATTGAAACCTTGACGTCCTTGACGATAGCGCCGGATTGATCGGTGATGTTGACGATCATCGCGCCGGTGTTGGGCGACTGTGCGGTGGCGAGGCTGACGGAAAGAATGAGCGAGAGAGAGAGAGCTAAAGTGCGGAACATAACTTGTGGCCGCGCTCGAGGTGTCCGAGCACGCTCAAGAGTGCTCTCTTTCGAAGGACACGGGTCGCGATCGAGCGATGGCGAAACAAGTCAGGTTACAGGAGGGTGGTCGGTACTACCAGGGGTCGTAGTGTGCGCTTCCATCTTCCATGTTACGGGACGGTAGGAGTTGGGTTGACTTGTCCATTTGCACTCTCAAACAACTGGATCACTCCAGTGAGTAGATCGCGAAGTGCCTTCGCTTCGGACCATGCCATGGTGACGGCAGCCCTTTGTTCTACCCGGCTAGTCGGCATATCAGAAGCCTTAATTTCGGGCAAACGTCTTAGCTGACTAAAATTCACCAGCACGTCATGGCCGGTATAGCTCACAATCACGTGGTTAGCATATACCTGATAAATGCCGCCTGGCTGTTCGACGACTTCTATCGTAACCTCAGTCCGGTTAGCGGCTTTGGTAAGTGTTATATCTTTCTCTTTGTCAATCATGTGGCTGTTATTCCTGTCCGAAGCGGGTGAATTCCGGCGTTGGTCATGTGACGACCGAGTGTACCCGTGCTGGCGGCAGGCTTCCTTGCCGGCAGATATGCCGCAGTGTTGATGGAACTGGGTTCGCAATCAGGGAAAACACCTGCCAGTCGCCGGCTTCCTGAATCGTCGGACGCAGTTGTCGCATCGTGCAATTCTGAGGCAGACGTTAAACCACTTGGGCATTGCTGCCCCAACTCCGATAGCATCACGTCGGCCTTAAAGGAGGGGACTCTAATCGAGCTCGGAGAAATGTTCTGAGCCCAATTCGCGATCTCACTGAATGCAGCAAAACGAACGACTAACGCAACATCAAAAAACGACGCCAACTTTCGGAGGGTCGAGATGCTCGCCTTCCCATAGGTTGGACTCTCAATCCGCGAAACAGCATTTTGACTTGTGCCAAGTTGGATGGCCAGTTCGTCCTGGCTCAACCCAGCTTGTTGACGTAGAACCCGAGATTGAATAGCGATAGTCTGGGAAATACGAGATGCCACGAACGCGTCACGATATTTTTTATCGGCTAACTTCTTCAGTAGGCTCGATGTCGATTGTAAATTCATAGAGTAACGTTTGATTGGCTTCTGCAAAGTCTCTTCGCTTCGCCGCCAAATCGATTTCATGTTTCAGATTCCGCTTCTTTTCGAACCCAAGGAGCAGTGTGAACTGCAGGCGCAACGGGCCGAAGTATCCAAAGATCCTATATGCTTTACGGTCTCCGCTAAATCGGATCTCGCCCATTCTTTCATAGCCGTTGCCGTGCAGAACGTCGAACTGTGGTCGAGTCCAAAAGCGACGTTCGAGGACGCGAAGGTTCTCCAAGATCGCGGTCAAGTTGTTTTCCGACTCGGCCCCAAGTTCCGCGACAAATCTGTTGATCGGTTTGCCGCCACCGGGAGCCGGAGAAGCGAGGATCGTCCACATCTGTATTCTATACCATTTTTGGTGTCACTTCAAGCTGTTTCATTGTACACCATAATTGGTGTCAGTCACTGAGGCGCTACTGCTGCTGCAGTCACTGACAACGTTTCGGGGTTCGATATTCCGAAGCGTACTCAAATTGCCATGAAAATTCTGAAAACGGCTGTGTGGGGTTGGGCAGTCGCACTCTTGGATTAGTGCGGCCGACACACCACTAGTCTCAGATTAGTTACAAGCTTGGCAAATTGCCGACTTGCGCCTCTATCCCGGTATCGAAATCCGATTCGCCCGCACCACCTCTGCGTCCACCGGCAGCGTCATCGGCTCACTCGATTTCGTGAAAAACGCGAGCCCTTTGTAACTCATCAGGTATTGGTAGCTCTTGCCGAAAAGTCCGCCCTCGGCCGTGACCACCAGCGGGTCCTTCACCAGTCTCAAGACCTTCGCGAACTCCTCCGGTGCAATCCGGACCAGGACTCCCGACGCCTTGATCGCATCGGCGATTGCGGCGGCTGCTGCTGCGCCTGCTGCGGCCATATTCCACCTCCGTCGATCTACTCTAGATCATTTCGCGCCGGCTATTGCTGGCTGCCACGAACACCGCGCGAACCGAGGTTCGCTAACTGGGTGGAAGTGTCCGTGCGCTGTTTGACGGATTCGGTGACTGGCGTGGCTGCCGGTGCCGGTAAGAATCTGAAGCGATTCGGAGTGAGTTCGACGACGCGCACTGCCCCCTGCTCTCCGATTTGTCCGATTGGCTTTCCATCCATCGTAAGGCGGACCGCGCCAGCATTACCGAAACGCAGCAAAGCTGCATTGCGGAACTCGATCTCTTGCGTCTGGCCGGGAACCAGTAGTTTCGCGAAGGACAGCTTGCCGTCGGTAAATACGGTCGCCCAAGTGCTCTCCGTCACGGTGATGGAGGCATGCCGGACTCCGGAAACGCGTTCCATCGCCACCGTTGGAGTCACAGGGGCTATGGCTGCCAAAACTGGGACGGTCGGCGCGACCGGTGGCGGGGTACGTTCAGCCACGACTTGATGCTCGGGGTTGGCATGCACGGGGTTAGCCTGCACGAGTTTGGAATGCACTGGTCCAGAGAAGATATGCGCGCTCAGCCGAAGCGGTCCATAAGCCAGGATTTCCCCGACAAGCATGATAAGACCGGCAGCGATACCAATCCTGATCGACCAGGCGCGCAGGAATCGTCGTTGGTCTGGGGATACGGCAGTGGATACAGGCGTCGCCGGCGGGGGGGGCGATATTTCAGTCACCGTCGCGATTGCGGGGTGCTGTGCGATCTCATCCTCATCGCGCCGAATTTCCTGAATTGCAACGATGGGATCCGGCCGATTGGGAGGCAAAATGCTCGTGAGCGTCGATGCCGGTGAAGGCTCAATCATCCCTGGTTGAAGTGCGGGACTCGCCGACGTCGGATCAGGATGCGCGGCTACCGATTCGCCAGGCAATAGGGGCAGGGGTGGGCAAGCCTCAGGCGACATGTTGACCTGAGCTTGTTCGAGTGTTGCCTGGGAGGCTCCCTCGACGATCTGATCCGGAATCTCCTTTGGAATCACTTGGGGTGCGCCCAGAAAATCGTCGATGGAACCGTTGAAGACTTGCACTGGGTTGGGGCCCGCGAGGCCCTTACGAAGCCGAAGATGGAAGTCTTGAATCACCGCCTCGGTTCTTTCGGACAAACTCGAAGCCGGCGGGAGTTCCATCCTTGACATCGTATGGATTCTCTCGGTGCCCACCGAAAAACGGTTCCCCCGGACCATGGAATTGCGAACGTTGCACAGAACCAGGTGGTTTTCGGCCTCCACCAGGATGATGCCTTCGGACGGCAGGTTTTCGTCCGATAACAGCCGTAATCCGGATGCCGAGATGTCTGTCAGGAAGCATTCCATCTCCCGGTCCGTGTCGTCGAGCCGGATGACCCGCGCGGGAGAGTACACCTGAAAGCGCTCTTCAGCTCGCCGATCCATATGATTTAGGATTCGGCCGAGAGCCTTACTTCCTTTAGGGTGATTTGTTTATGTATATACCTACTACTTCACTTCTTCAATGAACGCCATGCTCGCCGATTCCGTCGGGATCGACTTGAACGTATTGCCCCATTGGAGTTCCTGCTGATCCTCAATCGTCTTAATCCACGCAGCGAACGACACGTGCAACGATTTCGCGACGCCGTGAATCTCGCGGCTGATTTGGACGAACGATTGAAGCGCGCCGATCGCTCCCAGTGGGTTCAAGCCCGTCGCGATTCCGTAACCGGCATTCGCGATGTCGTAGCCGAGTTTCACCTTCTCCATTGCCGTTAATCCTTCGGTGCCCAGCTTGGATTCTTCGAGTCCCGGGTAGCGCACGAAGAGTCGCGTATAGTTGTTGCCGAAGCGCCGTCCCGCGGGTCCGTCCGACGGTGGAAAGGCCGGCAGATAAATCGGCGTAATGTAGAGTTCCTCTTTCGCCAGCTTCATGACCAGACTTGCATTCTTGGTCTGGATGCTCTTGATGTCCGACGCCTTCACCGTCAGCATTTCGAAATCCTGCGGCCTCTCCGACCACGGATCCACCACGATGTCGCCGAGACCGTCGTCGCCGGCGGCCTTGGCGGGCGCGGTCGGCTTGGCTTTCTTGTCGTAGGACGAAAGATAAATGAGCCGCAGGCCGTCGCGCGTCAGTTCGCATTTCACGGCGTGGTCCTGCTTGTGGCCGCGCATTTCGGCGTAAAACGAAACGGGCAGGTTCTGGCTGGCGACGGCGTCGAAGGATCGCATCGACGAACGGCCGTCGTTGGCTTGTAGAAATACCAGCGCCATCAACTGATTCGCTTCCGCGCCGAGCGGGAACAGGATCAGCGCGCTCGCCAGATGCTCGCCGGCTTCGGCGAGTTGCTGCTGCGCGTAGGCGAAGGGAATCGCGAATCCGCCGATGACACGGACTTTGTGTTTTTGCGCGACCTTGGCTCGCTCTTTCGCGCGCTGCTTGGATAGTCCGGCTCGATTCTCCAGGCCGTTGAAGGTCAGGTTCATGGCGCGATTGAACAGGTCGGAGAGAATTTCGGAAGCCTTGTCGACCTCCTCGTCATACTTGGCGCGTTTCACGTCCAGCGTTTCCAGATGGAGATCGGCTTCCTGCCGGCTGGCGGCGTTGGTTTCCAATTGGCGATACGAGATGAAGTGCCGCTTGGCTTCGTCCACGTTCCCCATGGCTTCGTTCATCAAAGCAAGTCGCCACTCGGACGGCGCGAAGTCCGGAGCCACTTCTGCGGACTTCCGCATGTCCGCCAGCGCGGCGTCGTACTTTCGCGATTCCAAGGATCGCGACGACGACGCATAGAGCCCGCGGACCTGTACGCCCTTCGGTCCGGGCAGCGCGGACAGCTCGTTGAGTTTGACGATGCGCAGGCGAACTCGATCGGCATCGTTAGCGGCGGGCGCAGCTTCAAGATATCGGGCGAGGAGCTTTGCGGCATCGGCGGGACGATCGTTATCCTCTGCGCAGTTCGCCAGGTTGTAGGTGATCGCCGGCGTTTGCGCTATCGGACCTTTAAACGCGGCGAGTGCCTGGCACAAGCTGCCACTGCGGCGAGCCGATTTCGAAACTGTTGGCGACGGATCGCCGGGCTGTCGAAGCTCGGGCGGCGCTTCTTCGAGGAACGCTTCGAAGCCGATGCC
This sequence comes from Terriglobia bacterium, assembly GCA_963732025.1. GTDB lineage: Bacteria > Acidobacteriota > Terriglobia > Bryobacterales > Bryobacteraceae > Palsa-187. Next base: position 252,917 of record CAVSXU010000008.1, on the reverse strand, counting down.
ATCGATCATTTGATTCACCTTGTTGATACGATCACGGTCGTCACCGGCGATCGCGGCTGGCTTGGAAGCCGACGGCGGCTCGCCCGTCACCATTGCGGTCCGCAATTGCTTCATCTGGAGCTTTCGCTTCGGGTCGGAGGTGGCCATCACGGCTTGATCCAGATGTCCCAAGGCGGCCGGCAGGTCGTCTAAACGCCGGTAACACAACGCCAGGTTGTAGGAATACATGGAGCCCGAGCCGCCTTGCTGTGCGGCTTCTTCGAGGGCCTCGGCGGCCGGCCTGAAATTTCCTTTGTCGTAAAGCTGATGCGCCTTTTTCAGGGCATCCTTGACACGTTTGCGAATTTCGCCGTCGATACGCTTGATCGCTTCGGTGGCTTCCTTGGTTTCGGTGAAGGACTGGGAGTTGGCGTAATGTGTCCGGGCTTCGAGAAGCTGACCCGACTTCTCCAGCTCCTTGGCTTCCTTGACGAACTGCTTCGCCTGCTGATCCAGGGCCTTTTTGTCGGCCTTTTCCCGATCGTCGGCAAAGACCGCCGGGATGGACATCAAGAACAACGTCGCCGTCCAACGCATAGGGTTCCTCCGTCTCTCTCGTATGCAACGAGCCCAGGGTTTGGAGTAACGGCTCACTACGCAGCGCACGGTTCGCTCCGATAGCGGCTCATTTTCGAATAAACAACTACCGAGGGTAGTTGTAGAGATAACACTTGGCGCGCTCTCTGACGGTCGCGCCTCAGTGACGCGCGTCGGGGGCAAGTGCAAAAAGGGGCACTATCCTTTGTCGGGAAAGAAGACTATACTTCAGGCGTCATGGAAGTATACAAGAGCGAGACACGAGAAGTGATCAAACGTTTTCTCGCTCGGCGTTTAACGTTCCCAGCGACGATTTGCGCGTTGGACGCCGCACTTGCCGGTCTGATCCCGCGATTGACCGGCGGACAGATTGCGGGTCTTCGCGCTTTGATGCTCGATAACAATGCCATCGTGATGAGGGAGATGGAGCGGCGGGCGCAGGTAGCGGGGTGAGCCGCGACACACGACGGCCCTCGTGACTAGATGCCGATGGCGCAGGAAATTCGGCGAACAGCAATGCCGCCAGAAGGATTGCGTGTGCCTGCACAGCCCATTACCTGCACAACCTATTAAAAGCAAGAGATGGGCGGGTGCACTTCCCGAACTGTCACTCTAAGGCACGACTCAAGATCACTCTTTCTTCCGATGCACTCCTCGGCCCATCGGCCGCAAGCTGGAGTCATGGCAACTGAACTTGTGAATCTTTCGAATGAATTGGCGGCAGCCTCCGAATTCGCCGCCGCGAGCATTGTCGCAGTGCACGGCAGGCGCGGAATCGGATCGAGTGGGATCGCCTGGCGGGACAATTTGATCGTGACCTCTAGCGAAGGTATTCGCTTGGAAGAGGGCATCAAGCTGCAGCTTCCTGACGGACGCATCGTCGCGGCGAAACTGCGGGGGCGCGACTCTGGTACCGACCTTGCAGTGCTGGAAACCGAGGCCAGCGGTCTTCGTCCATTCGAATTCGCTGGCGATGCGGCTCTCAAGGTGGGACAACTGGTGCTGGCAGTTGGCCGCACCGCCAACACCGGGCCGATCGCTACCTTCGGGATCATCAGCGGCGTTTCCGGAGAATGGAAAACCTGGCGAGGGGGAAAGATCAACCCATTCGTTCGTCTGGATATTTCCGTCTATCCGACACTCTCCGGTGGCGCAGCAGTGGACGCAGGCGGCAAGTTAATCGGTTTGATCTCCACCGGGTTATCGCGGAGCTCGGTGTTCGCGGTGACTGGCGCTACCATTGAGCGAATCGCAGGACGCCTGGCCGAGCACGGCTATGTCGGCCACGGTTTTCTCGGAGTTGCGCTTCAGCCGGTAGCATTGCCGGCCGACATTAAGGAAGAACTCCACCAGGATTTCGGCATCATGTTGCTGGGGATTGAGCCGGAAGGGCCGGCCGCCAGCAGCGGATTGATTCTAGGAGACGTGCTGATCGCAGCGGGCGGACATTCCCTCGCCGGTGCGGAAGCGTTGGCTGAACTTCTGGAGCGCACGCCGCCGGGCCAAACTGTCAAGTTCCACGTACTTCGCGCCGGCAGTATGCAGGACCTGAACGTCCGCATCGGAGAGCGCCCCAGCAGAAAGAGCTGACATGGTGTGCGGCGACTTTGGAGAAGTAGTAGAAAAACTTCGCCGGTCCACGGTCCAGGTGAGGGCGCATCGAATTGGCAGCGGTTCGGGCGTTATCTGGTCGCACGAAGGCCTGATCGTTACCAATGCGCACGTCGTGAAGGGCGCCGGAAGTTCGGGGAAGCTTGAAGTCGAGATGTGGGATGGACGCCGCGCCCCAGGACGGATTGTGAAGGCGGACCGGCGGCGCGATGTGGCGGTCCTGCAAGTGGAGGCTTCCGGCTTGCCTGCGGCCGCATGTGGCGATTCGAACGCATTGCGTATGGGCGAACTGGTCGTCGCTGTCGGGAATCCACTCGGGTTCTCCGGCGCAGCCAGCATCGGTGTTGTTCACAATTCGAATGGCGGGTTTGAGGATCGATGGGTCGTTAGCCAACTGCGGCTCGCCCCTGGAAACTCCGGCGGGCCATTGGGGAACGCCCATGCCGAGGTGGTGGGAATCAATACAATGATTGCGGGCGGGTTGGCGTTTTCGATTCCATCTCTGGACGTGGCGGCATTCCTCGGAGGGCTGTTCAGAACGCAAGCAAGACTAGGGGTCATCGTAGAACTCGTTATCTTGGATCGCGCGCGCTCGCAACTCGGGCTCCTCGTGCTGGAAGTGATCCCGGGCTCGGCCGCAGAACGGGCTTCTCTTCTCCAGGGTGATATTTTGGTGGGCGCGGGCGGCAAGCGATTCCGCTCGACCCAGGATCTGGAGATGGCTATTCACGCGAGCCCCGCAGGGATTCTGGAGCTTCAGTTCCGCCGGGGCGCGAGCGAGAACATGCGCACGGTGGCGGCGCGAGTGGCTCCCGCCTCGGTGAAAGCGGCGTGATTCGTGTTTTGGTGGGGTCGCGATCCAGCGTGGTTCGGGCGGGCCTGGAAAGTCTGGTGCGCTCGATTCCGTCGCTTGAATTCGCCGGCACAATCGATGTATCCCAACTTGCGCCATCCGAACTCGCCGCGGATGTTCTGCTGATCGAGATCGGCAAGTCAAGCGACCACGATTGGGCGGTCCTGGCAGACGTACCCATTCCCGTTGCATTGATGTTGAACGTGGCCGACTCTGCTGTCGTCAGTTCCGTTCTGCGCTCCGGCATTCGAGGAGTGATTCCGTTCGACGCCACTTCGGAAGAGATTGAAGCCGCGATTCATGCGGTTCACGTGGGACTGGTGGTCACCATGCCAGGGTCGCTCGCGGAACTTCTGCCGGAGCAACAGCCGGTCGCGGACGAGCTTGCCGAACCGCTGAGCGATCGCGAACTGGAAGTGCTGGACCGGCTGACGGAAGGGCTCAGCAACAAGCTGATCGCACACCGACTGAATATCTCGGAGCATACGGTCAAGACGCACGTGGCATCCATCTTTGCGAAGCTCGGCGCATCCAGCCGGACCGAAGCTGTTTCCCAAGCGATCCGGCGGGGTCTGGTGATGCTTTAACTGCGGGTAATCACAAATGGCATCATCACCGTATATATATCGTGCCCGGTTTTTGCGTTGCCGGCTGCCGACGCGTGCCAGTGCTTATGCCGGGCTTCACGGATCTGTTCCTCGTCCATTTGACGACTCCCCGATGTTGGATCAATGCTCGCCGTCGTAGAAGAACTGCTCGCGCGTGATCTTATCGTTCTTGACGGTATAGACAGCGACTTCTTCGCGTGTGACGCGCTGACCGGTGGCTTTGGGCGTGATGTCCAGGGTGAAGAAGACTACGAACTGGTCGGGGTTCGCACTATTAAAAAACGGCCCGGCCACGGTTTCTCCGTTGAAGGCTTTGTCGGAGACCCAGTCCTCGGATTTCTTGATTACGGGATCTTGGCCGGCGGTCTCCTTGCCGTCGCCTTCAACCGAAACAATGTCAGGCGCGTACAAAGTGCGCATGACGTCGAAGTTCTTGCCCTGCCTGCACAACTCCACAAACTTGCCGGCAATCGTTCTAACACTCATGATGGACTCCAATCGTTAGTGTCGTGGCGCGCACGTTAGAGTCTGTGTGAAAACAGGGACAGGCCGCCCTGTCCACGCCGATATCTTGTTCATTCGTGGCCTCTGGTGACTAGGGGACAGGGTTGCCTGTCCCTGTTTTCACACAGACTCGTTAGGTAGACGAAAACGCACATGCCCGCCCTCGTCTCTGATCTTCGCACAGCAGTTGGATCAGTGCCGAGAAACGCGCCTCGCTTCGCTGATCAGATTTCGATACGCCCTCGCGTGACGTCAGAGTCACATTCAGCCAGTCTCGTATTGCGCCATGACAGATGAAATTTGGCAGCCGACCTCGACGCACCCTGCGAATGCGCGAACGATACGATCTGGCGGTGGATCGATCTGAACCTTATTAGGCGCCTTACGAAAGAAATTCGAGCAGGGCAGCCATGGTTTCCCCCGGCTGTTCTTCCATCAGCCAATGTCCCGAATTCTTGATCACGACGACCTTTGCATTGGAGGCCACCAGCTTCACCTGCTCGCCGAGCGCGACGCCGTTGGCTTTTTCACCACCGATCGACAAGACCGGCATCGCAAGCTTCCTACGCGCGAGTTCCTCAAAATCTTTCGCGGCCTGCCCGAACGAAACAAAATACGCCCAACCCGCGCGCATTCGGCCGGGACGCGCATAAGCGGCGGCGTATACTTCGCGGATCGCGTCTGGGATGGAACGCGTCTTGTCGGCGGCGAAGTCGTTCCAATAATGTTCGAAGTAGATCCGCTCGCGGCCCTCTACCAAGGCTTCCGGAGTCGGACCGTTGAAACGAAAATGCCAGAGGCCGGGATGGTTGTAAATGGCTTCCCAACCGTCCACGCCTGGTAGGAAAGCATCCATCAGCACGAGCTTCTCGACTTCGCTTGGAAATTGCGCCGCGTAGGCGTAGGCAACCATCAATCCGATGTCATGCCCAACTACGCACGCCTTCTGAACGCCCAGTGAGCGGGCGAGATCGTGAATGCGGGCCGCCGCAGATTTCATATCCAAACCGTCGTGGGGAATCGACGAATCACCGATGCCCGGCAGATCCGGCGCGATCACCGTAAATCGCTCGGCAAGCGCTGGAATGAGAGGCATCCACATCAAGCTGGTTTCGGCGTAGCCGTGCAACAGAATCACTGCAGGCCCTTGACCGGCCGTCAGGTAGAACAGCTCCGCGCCCGGTACTTCGGCGGTTCGCGCAACGATCGTATAGGCCATCTTCAGAGGTTATCGCTTCCCCGTGTTGGTCGCGTGGCCAGGTGGGGCTCCGTCTCTTCCATCGCAGTTGTGGATCGAAAACGAAATAGACGCTTTCACGTCTTCCTATCTGATAAGTTGCCGCTGATTCATTTGCAGCGAGAGTCGTGGCGCACTTCGTAAATGAATCTTTCCATCGAGCCGCGCGACCCACTGCGGGCCGTATGCCGAACCGGTACGCGATGGTTTGTCCAAGGCTGATTAAGAGATGTTTGAGGTAAGTTTACATCCAGGCGCGCTAAAGCTTATGCTGGGAAACCAACTCTTTTCAATTCTCAAAAGGCCTTTGACTTGATGGCAAAGAAAACAGATTGCTTAATTTACAGGTGGATTTCCCTGCCGTGGATTTTGTTTCTTTTGTTTGAGTCGATCGGCTGCGCGCAGACGGGCTATCTTTTCTCGACCGTGGCTGGGGGAGGATTGCCGAACTTGGTGCCTTCATCGCTCAATGCATCGCTCAATTTGGATTACCGGCAGATCCTGACGGTCGATGCGTCGGGAAATTTGTATTTCGCATCGAGCAACGGCGTGTTTAAAAGGAGCGCAAGCTCGGGCGTCGTCACGCGAATTGCGGGAGCCACGTCGTCGGTAGGATTCTCAGGAGACGGCGGGCCAGCATTGCTCGCGGTCTTCAACCACCCGAGCGCACTCGCAGTGGATTCGGCAGGCAACATCTACGTTGCGGATCAGTTCAATAACCGGGTTCGGAAGATCGATTTAGAAGGCACGATCTCGACAGTGGCGGGGACCGGCTTTCAATTTCCTTTAGGCGACGGAGGCTTGGCCGTTAACGCGACGTTATACGGTCCAACCGGCTTGGCCATTGCCCCCGACGGAAGCCTGATTATCTCCGATACGATCAACTACCGGATACGCAAGGTTGCGCCCAACGGGATCATCACGACCATCGCCGGGAACGGGTTCGGGGGATATTCGGGTGACGGCGGCCCGGCGACTGCTACAGGACTTTACTTTCCCGCAGGCATCGCCGCGGATACAGCTGGGAACGTTTTCATCGCCGACTTAGGCAATCAGCGAATTCGTAAAGTAGCCGCCAATGGGACGATCTCAACGGTTGCCGGAACAGGAAATCCAGGTTCCTCGGGAGACGGCGGCCCGGCCGTGAACGCTGAGCTGAACAGTCCCGCTGCTGTGGCTGTGTCCTCGACGGGCGACGTCTATGTTTCCGACGACTCCTCCCGAATCCGGCGGGTAGACAGCACAGGAACGATTTCCACTTTCGCGGGAACGGGCGTCGACGGATTTTCGGGCGATGGCGGGCTGGCTGTGAACGCAGAGCTTGAATTGGCTACGGCGATGGTGTTCGATTCCACGGGGACTTTTTATTTCGCGGACAGTTTTAACGGTCGAATTCGGACCGTCGCGCCCAACGGAATTATCAACACCATTGTGGGGAACGGGATCATCGCCTATTCGGGCGATGGAGGGCCTCCGCTGGGCGCGCAACTCGGCCAACCGTTCGGGGTCGCACTGGGACCGGATGGGTCGATATATGTGGCGAGTACGTACAACCACACGGTTCGCAAGGTTTCGACGAGCGGGATCATTTCCACGTTCGCGGGCTCAGGCTACTCGGGATTCTCGGGCGATTCAGGACCTGCCGCCGCCGCCACTTTGAATCAGCCCAATAGCATTGCGATCGATGGCTCAGGGAACATTTTTATTTCCGACAGCCAGAACTTCAGGGTGCGCAGAGTGGACGCCATCACGGGCGTGATCACTACCGTGGCGGGGAACGGGTCTTTTATCGAGAGCGGTGACGGCTTGCAAGCCAGATTCGCGGGACTATCGCCGCCGCGAGCGATCGCGTTCGATACCGGCGGCAATCTCCTCATCGGCGGGGATAGCGGGCGCGTTCGAAAAATCGGGGTGAATGGAATCATCACGACGGTCGCTGGGAACGGCAATATAGGCGATTCGGGCGACGGAGGACCGGCGACCGGCGCGCAGATCCACTATGCGAGCGGGCTCGCGAGCGATGGGGCGGGAGGTTTCTACATTTTCGAAGGCTTCAGCTTCCGCGTCCGCCATGTGACTGCCAACGCAAACATCGCAACCGTGGCCGGCAACGGAAATTATGGCTTTTCGGGAGACGGCGGACAGGCTACCGCAGCTCAATTCGCGCAGCCCAACTCCGGCCTGCTGGATGCGGCCGGGAACCTGTTTATTGTCGACGGTTCTAATTATCGGATTCGCAAAGTAGCGACCAACGGGGTGGTCACAACCGCGGCGGGCAACGGGACGCAGACCTACGCGGGAGATGGAGTGGCGGCAAACAGCACGGGAATGGGATTTCCCTCTGGCATCGCGATGGATCCTGTGTCCGGAGCTCTCCTGATTATCGATGGGGACAGCGGAGTGATTCGTGCTCTGACAGCGATCGGCGGTAAACCCGTGCTGCTGGCATCGAAGAGCCATAACTCGGCATTCCCGCCGGGGCTGGTCGGCGGGATTTACAACGTTACGGTGAGGAATCCTCAACTGGCGGGACCTACCAGCGGGACGGTTACGGTGACTGAACTGATTCCAGCGGGGCTGACGCTGCGTTCGATGTCGGGATCGGGATGGACTTGCGCGGCGCCGAGCTGCTCGCGCTCGGATGTGCTGCTGGCTGGCAATCAATATCCTCCGATCACGGTTACGGTGGACGTTTCGCCAACGGCGCCGGAGCAAGTGCTCAACATGGTGAACGTCACGGGCGGCGGATCCTTCTCCACATCGGCGATCGATGTCAACGGAGTCATGAACGTTCCCACGCCGCCGGTGCTGCTATCGCCGGCAGACCTGGCGGCTGGTGTTTCGACCAGCGTGTCGCTCAGTTGGAGCACGTCACCTAACGCAGTCTACGACGTGGATATAGGCACCGGGTCCCCACCTGTGCTGGCGGGAACCGTCGCCGCTCCGCCTTTTGTCGCGCAGGGATTGGCGATTGGAACGACATACTACTGGCGCGTCGTCGCGAAGAATGCGGTGGGCAGCGCGGTTAGTCCGACATTTTCGTTCACGACGCAGTGCGGGTACTCGATCAATCCGACGAGTGCGACGCTGCCGCCAGCGGGCGGCAGCAATTCGGTAAACGTGACTGCTTCCTTTAGCTGTTCGTGGAATGCGGTCAGCAATGCGCCTTGGCTGACTATCACCTCGGGGGCGAGCGGCGCCGGCGACGGAGGGGTTGGATATTCCGCGGCGCCAAACACAACCGGAGTCGACAGGAGCGGAACGCTTACGATCGCGGGACGGACGTTCACAATCAACCAAGCCGCCGTGGTTCCGACGAATTACATCAGCAAATTCCTGAACGCGGGGACGGTGGTGAGTTCCGCCATCTACGAGACCAACGGCTTTGTCGGTATCGCGACGACGAATCCGCTGATTTCGCTGGATGTGAGAACCGGCGCATTGCCTCAGATGGGGATCGCGGGGACTACCGACTATCTGACGTTCTTCGCTTCCGACGTTTATGGCCCGGCGATCTATTGGGACCCGGCGAAGGACATGCGCTTTGGCAAAGGGGGCGCGTCACTCTATAATCCGTTCGGATTCATCGAGCAAATGAGAATTCAGTCGAGCACGGGGAACGTGGGAATCGGGACGCAGGCTCCGGGGTCGAAGTTGGATGTGGCGGGCGATCTCAATCTGAGCGGGAGCCTGCGGTATGTAGGAATCCCATGGCTGCAACAGCCCGGCGGCGCGGGCGCCAATCTTGCACTGGGCTTGGACGCGCTTGGAAACAGGACCACGGGGACCAACAATATCGCTATTGGAAACAACGCCGCGCTCAACGTCGTTGGTGGCAACAGCAATAATATCCACATCGGAAGCTTCGGCTCCGGCGGTGATAGCGGGACGATCCGAGTCGGGAATGGACAGACGTCGCTCTTCGCCGCAGGAGTGCGCGGCATGACAACCGGCGCCAACAATGCGGTCGGAGTCGTGATCGACTCCAATGGACAACTGGGCACGGTTAGCTCCTCGCGTCGCTTCAAGGAAGATGTCGAGGAGATGGGCGTCAGCCAGGATCTGTTACGACTGAAACCCGTACTCTATCGCTACACACAGCCCTTTGCCGACGGCACCCGGCCGATCCAGTACGGACTGATTGCGGAGGATGTTGAGAAAGTCTTCCCGAACCTGGTAGCGCATTCGGCGGGTGGTCGGATTGAGACCGTGAAGTATCAGGTCTTGTCTCCGATGCTGCTGAATGGAATTCAGCGTCAACAAGCGGAATTGCGTCGGCTGCAACATGAGATCGACGACGAACAGCAATTGAAGGAGAGTCTGTTGGAGCGGATTGTGAAGCTGGAAACCGCGTTGAGTTTAATATCCAGCACACAGAAGGGTCCACTCGTCCACTGAGGTGATCATCATGAAGAATATTCAACTGCAAAGTATTGCCGCGTCGATCGGTTTGTTGTGCGCATGCGCGGCCCAGGCGCAACAAACGCGGCCCGCCGCGACCGGGACTCCCACCCGAGTTGGTGTTCCGACGATTGGTCGTCGGGCCAATGGGTCGGTGGCTCCCGAGGCTACGGCAGACCAGCCTCGCGCAAACGCCGGTAATGCGAACTACATCGGAAAATTCGCGAGTACGACCGACCTAATCAATTCCGCCATCTACGAGACCAACGGCTTTGTCGGTATCGCGACGACGAATCCGCTGATCTCGCTGGATGTGAGAACCGGTGCATTGCCTCAGATGGGGATCGCGGGGACGACAGATTATCTGACGTTCTTCGCCTCCGACGTCTATGGCCCGGCGATCTATTGGGACCCGGCGAAGGACATGCGCTTTGGCAAAGGGGGTGCGTCACTCTATAATCCGTTCGGATTCATCGAGCAAATGAGAATTCAGTCGAGCACGGGGAACGTGGGAATCGGGACGCAGGGTCCCGGTTCGAAGCTGGATGTGGCAGGGGATATCAACTTTAGTGGGAGCATCCGGTTTCAAGGGAGCCCGATGCTGCAGTTGCCCGGTGGCGCGGCTGGTAACAACCTCGCGTTGGGGATCGGCGCACTCGCCAATAGAACGACCGGGACCAACAGCATCGCGATCGGGAATCTTGCTGCCAGCGTCGTCTCCGGCAGCAACAGTAACAACATTCATATCGGAAACGTTGGGGCTGCGAGTGATAGCGGAGCGATCCGCATTGGAACGCCAGGCACACAGACGTCGTTCTTCGCGGCAGGGGTGCGCGGGGTCACGACGCTCAATAACGATGCCGTCCCCGTAATGATCGATTCCAATGGCCAGTTGGGCACGATTAGTTCATCGCGGCGATTCAAAGAAGACATCCAGAACATGGGTGATGCCAGTCGCGATCTGATGCGATTGCGGCCCGTGACATTCCGCTACAAACAACCTTTCGCCGATGGTTCCAAGCCGATTCAATATGGGCTGATCGCGGAAGAAGTTGCGGAAGTGTACCCTGACCTGGTGGCTCATTCTGCGGATGGACAGATCGAGACAGTGAAGTACCAGGTGCTTGATTCGATGCTATTGAACGAATTTCAGCGGCAAGACGCCGAGATTCGGTGGATGGAACAAGCGGTCAACGAACAGCGACAGCAACGTGCAAGCCTCCTGGATCGACTGGCGAAACTAGAAGCAGTGTTAGCTTCGGTGTCTAGCGAATCGAACGGCTCGAGTTTTCGCCAACCGAATTTGTAAGCAGCTATTCGCCTCGCCGCACATACCGGAGGGGATCTTGCAGTATCCGTCCGGTGTCTATTTCCGAGGTTACTTGGCAGTCGGTTTCTTGGATTCTTCGGCACGGGCACCAGCCAGAATGCCAGTCATCGCATAGTTGCCCTCATGGCAGGCATACTCGTAAACCAGCTTCGAGGATCGCTGTAACGGGATCATCAACGTCCACGGGCTTACATACGTATCCGGGTCGTCCACGGTAATTTCATAGCGCAGAGTATTCGCATCCTGCCGCGTGAATCGCTCAATGATATGGAGCTTCTCACTCGATATGCTCTGAAATGCACGAGGGCGATAGTTGGTCGTATCCACCACCAGCGCGTCGCCTTCCCAATGGCCGATGGAGTCCCCCAACCATCCCTGGACGTTTGCCGGAGGGTGAGAGCCCTCCATTTTCACAACACGCGCGTCGTGAAACATTTCCGTCATGATCATAACCGCGCCCGGTGTTTCCACGATCTGGTAATAGCTCTGGTATCCGGCAGTCAACTGCGGTGAGCCGTAGGTGATGCAGCGCTCGCCTAGAGGCCGGTCCTTCACGCTGTCCATGCGCCCCGCCGTTCCCCTTGCCGCGCCACGGGCCGCGATCGCCTTGGATGTGAGCGCCGGAATGCGGCCGTTCGGAGGGGCGGTGATCAGCGAGGTCCGGTTCTCCCACGTTCGCGCATCATTCCATTCCGAGCCATAATCCCCAGTCGCACCATCAGAGCTCTTGAAACCCTGCCTGAGACCGAGCACGTTCGCTAAAACCGCCGGATAAAATCCGTCGAAAAACACTGCGTCCGACTTGCCGGTGAACAGCTCTTCGGCCTTCTGCCGCATCTTCGTCACTTCGGCATCGGTGAGGGTCGGACGGTCGGCGATCTCTTGGGGCCGTTGGAGCGGAGTGGCGATATTGTTTTCCCAGACGCCCTGAAAGTCCGGATGTCCGTCTGGCGTCCGCGGGACTTTATTTTGGCTTTGAGCAAACGCCGGGAGCGTGAGCGCCGTAGCGCCGAGCAAACACAGACGGCAACCCACAATGAGGAAATCTCGAAGACGCATGCAGCCTCCCGGTAAGAATCTCTCACTTATTGTATAGCCGGAGGCGTCATGTGAATTTTGCTTCTCAGTCGTCGGCGCTCTGCTAGATCAGACGAATATGGGAGCCGCCCTCTGCGGAAAGCGGCGTGGGCAAACACGAGGCGAACATGAATCCTAGTCCACTCGCGGGAACCGTTACCTCAACCGAAATTTCATGTCATTCATATCAACGGTTACTGGCGTTGGCACGATGTCTCCTTTGAAGCATCTGAAATTAGCCAGTAGGGTGTTAGCATTCCGGAATGGAGATCCGCCATCTCGACGATCAGCATCCCCACGCTGAGGACCAGGTCTATTTCGTCGCCGCAGGTCGCGCCCGCTTCTCCGGCGCAGACCTCGAAACGACTGTCGGCTCCGGCGACATTCCGTTCATCCCGGCGAAGGAGCCGCATCGGTTTCATCAGATCGCCGAAGATCTTGAAGCGCTCGTATTCTTCTCGCCTGCCGAGGAAACGCTGAAGGACGGCTCCTGAATGACTTGCAAGAAATGCAGAGTCCCGATGAAGGAACTGAAGGGGCATATCTACCACGGGAATCGCAAGTGGAAATGCCCGAACTGCAACCGCGTCAGGATGCAGAGTCCTCGCAAGGTCGTCAAACCGTAGATCGGCAGTGTTTTGAGAACCTGCCTATCTGCGCCCACGGCTCCGAACGCTCTGTTTCTCGGCGTGGGCAAGAATGGCTGGAAGCTGAACTCGTAGGACCTTCACCGCCAGGTTTCTTCGAGATTGGTATGGCAGAGTGTCGAGTTTGCGGTAACATCAGCGCGCACTGCCGAGTCTAATCGGCAGAGGCCTCGATGGAATCGTTGAGAACCGGTTGTTGTGTAGTCGGAGGTGGACCGGCCGGCGTCATGCTCGGCTATTTGCTGGCGCGCTCAGGCATCAAAGTAACGGTTCTCGAAAAGCACGAGGACTTTTTCCGGGATTTCCGCGGTGACACAGTCCATCCTTCAACTCTCGACATAATGCACGAATTGGGGTTGCTCGACGGCTTGCTTCAACTTCCGCACCAGCGAGTAACATCTGTCAGCGCGCGCATCGGCGATTTCGACTTTGACGCTGCCGATTTTCGGTTCCTACCCACCCATTGCAAATTTGTCGCGTTGATGCCGCAATGGGATTTCTTGAACTTCCTCTCCGGGCGCGCTAAGCGCTTCGATGGCTTCGACCTTCGGATGCAACACGAGGGCATTGGATTGATTCGCGACGGCCAGCGAATCGCTGGCGTCGAGGCGCGATCCCCTGCTGGCCCTTTGCATATCGAAGCGGATCTGGTGGTCGCCTGCGACGGTAGGAATTCTACGATGCGGCAGTCCGCGCAACTCCCCGTGCAGGAGTTCGGCGTTCCCATCGATGTGCTGTGGTTTCGAATCTCGCGCCAGCCTCACGACCCACAACAGGTATTGGGCAACATCAATTACGGCAAGGCGCTGATCCTGATCGACCGGGGCGATTATTTTCAAGCCGGACTGATCATCCGCAAAGGCACGCTGGAGCAAATCAAAGCGGAGGGTCTCGCCGCGTTTCGCCAGAATATCGCGCAAATCGCGCCGTACGTGCGCGATCGCGTGGGCGAAATCAAAGACTGGGATCAGCTTAAATTGCTGACGGTGCAGATCAACCGGTTACGCCGATGGCATCTTCCCGGTCTGCTCTGTATTGGCGATGCCGCCCACGCGATGTCACCCGCTGGAGGCGTGGGCATCAATCTGGCCATTCAAGATGCGGTGGCAACGGCAAATATATTAGCCGCTCCACTTCGCGCCGGACAGGTCATCGACTCGATCCTTAAGCGAGTGCAACAACGGCGCGAATTTCCAACGCGCGTGACGCAATTCCTGCAAGTGGCCGCGCACAAGGCTTTCGATGCCGTGTTCAAAACTCACGGACCGATCGAGGCTCCCTGGGAATTGAAAGTCGTCAGTGCATTGCCCGGAAGGAAATGGATCATGGGATACGTCGTCGGTGTCGGTGTTCGGCCGGAGCGTGTGGAGGATGTCGAAAACGCGCGCGCGCGATGGTCCTTACAAAAGGCCGCCGTTCGAATCGGTGCTGCGCTCGGCGCGATCATGAAAACGGCTCGCCTCCTCCGAGGCGCCTAGATCCAGGGCAAACTCGGACTCTAACCGCCGTGCCGAAAACATCGAAGCGGCTCTTGTGTCGACGGATGACTAATGCTTTCGATGCACCGGGAGTCCGAACAAGAGATTGAACAACAAGAACAACAAGGATGAGCTGCGAAGAGTAACCTTCATGAGGGAGGACTCCTTCGCCCCGCAGCATATCAAAGGAAGCGTCCAGTTTCATCCGGGGGGCCTTGAGCAGCGCCAACCGGTTCTACCCGGGTTCCCGGAGAACGGCGCGGGAAAGTTGGAAGCGATCCCAGTCTGTCAACCCATTAAAAGGTATCGTGTGGAGGGAGGCATGGCATCCGACACCCACGAATAGCGTATCCGTCTCGCTGCATTCGCCACGCGTCGTTGATGTCGCTAGGGTACCTCGGAGGCTGATTTAATGCGCGTTGTACTCCAGCTCTCTTTTCTCTTTGTCACCTCGCTTACGGGTTTCGCGCAGGCCCGATTCCTCTCGGACACAATGCTTGCCGCGCACAACTCCGTGCGTCACAAACTAGGTCTGACGTCCCTTGCGTGGTCGGACCGCCTCGCGGCACGCGCGCAGGAATGGGCCGAAAGCCTCCTCGCGAAGAATCAATTTCATCACCAGCCCAAGTCGCCGTATGGCGAGAATCTCTTCGAGATCATCGGCGCACGTGCATCGCCTGCGCAAGTCGTCGACTACTGGGCGTCAGAATCCAGGAACTACGACTACCGATCCAATCGTTGCAACGGGACCTGCGGCCACTACACCCAGATCGTCTGGCGGGCGACAACGGAAGTCGGATGTGGAATGGCGCGAGGTGGTGACCGCGAAGTGTGGGTGTGTGAATACAACCCGCCGGGAAATTGGGCTGGACAGCGACCGTTTTAAGATCCACTCACTCCGGCGGCCGACAACTTGGCGTCCCGCAAGGCATCGCCGCATCAGTGCGCAATACTGAGGATTCGTGGCGAACAAGAAAGCTCGCGGATGGATCGCGCGTCTCCTGAGACTGGCGCTCATGCTGATCGCGGGTCTTTACCTGTTTTGGGCGGTGTCGCTTGTCGCGTTGCGCTACCTCGATCCCCCGACAACCGGCGTTCAAATCCAGCGGCATGTGGAGGCGATGTTCAACCGCAAGGCATACCGCAAACGACTCAAATTTGTCCCTCTTTCGCGTATTTCACCCGACTTACAGCACGCAGTGATTTCAGCGGAAGATGGCCATTTCTACAAGCACCACGGAGTCGACTGGGGACAGGTTCAGAAAGTCGCCCAGGAGAGCGCCGAAACGGGCTCAGTGAAACGCGGCGCGTCTACGATCACCCAGCAGCTCGTGAAGAATTTGTTCTTCACCACGCATCGGAACCCGGTCCGGAAGATATTTGAGTACACTCTGGCTCCAATGGCGGATTGGATTCTCGGCAAGAAGCGTGTGCTAGAACTCTATCTAAACGTGATCGAGTGGGGACCGGGAATCTACGGGGCGGAAGCGGCAGCGGAGTATCACTATCGCACCACGGCGGCGCAGCTCAATCGCGATCAATCAGCAAGGCTTGCAGCTTGTCTCCCCTCGCCGAGGAGAAGGAAACCGGTGTGGATGAATCAATACAGTGCTGACATCATGGAACGGATGCGACAGGTTGGGTGGTAACCCGCGTCGACGCCAGCTCCGCGTCCAGTTTCATCCGGGATACGATCCGGCGATGTAGTTGTGCAGGTGGCGTATGGTGTCGTCCTGCGCACTGACGATCCAGTTCACGATGTCGCCGATGGACAGGATTCCGCTAACGCGTTCGCCTTCGAGAACGGGCAGATGCCGGATCTGCCGTGAAGTCATGAGGTGCATGCATTCCCCGATCGTCTGCTCCGGGGTAACGTACATCGCGGGTGCGCTCATGATCTCTCGCACTTTGGTCTCACGGGACTGTCTGCCTTTCAGAATCACCTTGCGCGCGTAGTCGCGCTCCGTGATGATTCCCGCAAGTCGTCCGGCTGTCAGAACAACCAGTGCGCCAACGTGCTTCTCTGACATGCTGGCAACAGCCTCAAAAACGCTGGCATCGGGCGAAATCGACCAGATCGTCTGACTCTTTTGGGCAAGCACAGCCCGCACGGTCTCGTGAAGCTCAACCCCTCGCTGAAGTGTAGGAGTTTGCATTACGTGTTCCTCCCTGCCTGAAATACTGGACCTCCGGAAATCCGAAGTCAACCCTGTCCCGCGGCCAACTGCCGGGAGCGCACTGATGGGATCCAAAGGTATCTTGCGACCGACGGCGTCAGCAACAAACGGCGTGCGATTCTCGTTGAGTCTTCAAGGTTTGCTCGGCTCTAAACCAATCGTCTTCTGGCGAGCCCTCTGGGCAGCCTCTCGCTTTCCACAAAGCCCGGGCAAGAGGAGCAATGTTCTCTTTGATGGGCGCTGGCATCGAGTCCAGAACAGACAAGCCGTCGAGCATCTCTCGAAGGTGTTGCAGTCCCTGTTCTGGTCCCTGTCGCTCTCCCTGGACCTCATCCATCAGAGGAATCAGACGCGCTACTCTCGCGTGTGCGCGCCGCGCGTTTGCGTAGTGATCGTGAGCGAAGCTCCGCGTGCCGGCTCTAAGGGCCCTTCGCGCTTCCCGGATGCCGAGGTCGAGTTCGCGGTTGATTACGTGAACCAATTCTTGCTCCGTTTTAGCGTGCAGCTCATCTAATCTCGATGCAGCCATACAATCTCCTTGGCGTCTCGTTCTCCGTATATTCAATAAGACGATCGAAGCCGCTCAAAGGTTCGTACCGGACTATGAAAAGATAGTTACAGAGTTCAGACTCTGCCGGGTCATCGCCAAGCGGTAAAGGCCACACTCCTTCCCGTCGATTACCTTATCGTGGTTGTGATTATCAGATTGTCTTCGTGCCGGACTGTGGCTGGTCTGAAAGCCAGGGGAGGCATTGCGAAGTCTTGCCGGAGATGGACCATGTTCGTCGGCGCAGCCGTGCGCGGTGTCGGTGCCGTGGCAGCCGGGTTGCTCTTGAGTGCGGCAGCGCCGACAGATTTTCCAGTAAACCGGGCGAGCGAGACTGGTCCTCACGCGTTACAACCGGACCAGCGGTTCGCGCGTCTGGAGAAGTTCTTCAAGTACTATCGTTGTGAAGCGCCATATCACACGTCCGATTACTTACATGCCGCGGACGCCTACGGGCTGGACTATCGAGTTCTTCCCGCCATATCGATTCGCGAAACCGGTTGCGGCAAGGCCGCAAAACCGGAGAACAACCTTTGGGGATTCCATCCGGGACGTCAGAGTTTTTCTTCCGTTGGCGCGGGCATCGAATTCCTGGCACGACGCGTCATGCAGCACCCGGCTTACCGGGGCAAGACGCTTCACGAGAAATTGTTCACCTATAATCCGCTCCCTTCTTATCCCGGCGAAGTGGAACGAATTATGCGGCAAATCGAGTGAGCAGATCTACCCCAGGGAGCGGCTCCAGAGTCAAGAGGCAGAGCAGTGGTAAGACGTTCATTGCGTGCGTCTTCAGATTCGCCAGACTGGCTTGGCCAGGTTCCATATAGAATATCGGGGTGACCCGCATTTCGAGGCACGTTAATCGTGTTATGCAGTCGATAGACGTGCGAATCCTGGGCGTGATGGTCGTCTGTGCCGGGGTCTGCGGCATTGTCGATGGATCGCTTTGGAGAACCCTGCTGACGCCGACGATCGCATACAGGCCGGCCATTCTGTTCGCGCTTACGCTCATGTTCGGGTGGCGCGGATTCGTGTGGAGTCAGCTCGTGTTTCTCACGTCGTTCGCCCTTTTTTTTGGTTGGCGAGGCGCGGTTTTCATTACACCGGTGTTTCTGCTCTCTCAAGCGGGCGCCTTTATGGTGGCCCGGAAGATTGCGCGCGGCGAATCTTGGGTTTCGGGAGAGAGATCCACATTGGCGTTTTTGGCGGGTGCCGTGCTGGCGCCCGCCCTCCCCGCATTTTTGAACAGCTTGGTATTGCCTGTTGTTGGAATCCAGCCGCTTCCCGGCCTTCCCGCCGCCCTCGATAGTTGGCTGCGAGGAACTGCCGCGATTCTGTCCTTAGCGCCCGCCGTGTTAGTGTACTGGTCCGAACCATTGAAGGAATGGGTCGGCTTGCAACCTAGGGGAGAACGGCAGCCCATTTCTACACGGAATTGGATAGAGCTGGGCGTGGAATCGTTGGTGTGGGGCGCCATTTTCTGGATGACTGTCGAATCCAAGCCCCGTTTCGGACTCAACATCACCTATCTGACTTTCCTGCCTCTGCTGGCGTTGACGCTTTTTCGCGGGCTCCGTTTGGCCACACTGGCCCTGGCCGCGAACGCAATCATTGCGACCACTCTGTGGCTCCAACTGCAATGGGCGAACGCCTTTCCGGCAGTGGATCTTCGCCTCCTGATTGCCACTTACTCCGCGGCGATTCTGGTGTTGGCGGCTGTGGTCGCCGAACGGCAACGCAGCCGGGTGGAAGTCGCAAGTCTGATCGAGGCCGAAGCAGCGCTGCGGAGCAGTGAAGAACGGCTGCGCCTTGCAACCAAGGCTACCAACGACGCCATTTGGGATTTCGATTTGAAGGCCGGAACCGTAAGTTGGAACGATACCTATTTCGAGCTCTATGGCAGACCCGAAACCGCGCAGTCGATGCAGTTTTGGATCGATCGCATCCACCCGGAAGACCGCGCTCGAACCGTCGACGGGTTCAAGGCGGTCATCGCTGACGACGCGTCGAGCTGGAGCGCTGAATACCGGTTCCGGCGCGCGGATGGGGAATGGGCGCATGTCTACGACCGTGCATACATTGCGCGCGATGCGTCCGGCAATGCCTCGCGTGTGATCGGTGCAATGCAGGATTTGACCGAGCAAAAGAAATCGGAAGCAGCTTTGCGAGAGAGTGAAGAGCGCTTCCGTAGAGTGTTCGAAGATGGACCTCTCGGGCTCGCCCTTGTCGCGAAGGATTATCGCTTCGAAAAAGCCAACAGCGCTCTCTGTCGAATGGTGGGTTACGACGAGGTGGAACTGCTCCAGTTGTCGTTTGTCGATATCACGCACCCGGATGACGTGCGAACGGATGTCTATCTCGCCGAGCAGCTGTTCAAACGCGAGATACCCTTCTACCGCATCCAGAAGCGGTACGTGAAGAAGAGCGGCGAGATCATCTGGATCAACCTGACCGCCTCCATGATTACTGGTCCCAATGGCGAGCCGCACCATGGCTTGGCCATGATCGAAGACGTCACCGAAATCAAACGCACCCAGGAGGAGGCGCTGTTCCGCCAGAAACTGGAGAGCGTGGGTACGCTGGCGGGCGGGATCGCTCACGATTTCAACAACCTATTGGGCGCGATACAGGCTCAGGCAGAGATGGCCGTGACGGAGATGGATGCGGGCGCATCGTGCAGGGAAGAGCTAAAGGTGATCTGTGATGTGGCAACGCGCGGTTCCGAAATCGTTCGGCAGTTGATGATCTACGCCGGGAAAGAGAATTCGGTACCCGGACCGGTCGATCTTTCCAAGACGGTCGATGAAATGCTGTCCCTGCTCAAGGTTTCGGTGACCAAGCACGCCTTGATCCAGGCCGAGCTTCAACACGATCTTCCGGACATCCAAGCGAGTGCCGCGGAAATTGGTCGAGTCGTGATGAACCTCATCACCAACGCCTCGGATGCCATTGGAGATCGGGACGGAGAGATTCGGGTGATCACAAGGCGTGTGACTTTGAAAGGGCAATCGGCGGCGATCGCATTGCCGGATGGTGACTACGTGCAACTGGAGGTCACCGATACTGGCTGCGGTATGTCCCCGCAAACGCAGGCCAAGGTGTTTGACCCGTTCTTCACCACCAAATCCGCCGGCCGTGGACTGGGGCTGGCGGTTGTGCAGGGGATCGTGCGGAGTCTCGGCGGAGCCATCCAGCTTACGAGTGAACCGGATCGAGGCACTACATTTCAAGTATTCCTGCCATGCGCGAAGACCACGGCTAGCGCAAGCGGCCGCGCGATGTCCGGTGACGGTGGGGATGCGGTCCCAGTTCGACATGGCACGGTTCTGGTTGTGGAAGACGAGGGCAACCTTCGCCAACCTGTCGTGAAGATGCTCAGAAAAAGCGGCTTTGAGGTGTTCGAAGCCGCCGATGGCACTTCTGCGATCGATCTTCTTCGCGCGAACGGGGCCAGCATTGATGCGATTCTCCTGGACATGACGATTCCCGGGGCTTCCAGTCGCGAAGTGGTTGACGTAGCCGCGAATGTCCGGCCCAATATAAAGGTGATTCTGACCAGCGCGTATAGCCAGGAGGTGATCGAGGGCTCAATGCGTGCGCCGCAAATCTGCAACTTCATTCGCAAGCCGTTTCAACTCGCGGAGCTCCTGAAGATGCTTCGGAATTCTTTGTCGTCGCAGCGCACCGCGGCGCATAACACCGGATTGCTCTAGTACAGATGGTCGATTCGCCGAGGCTAAGGAGGTGACCGGCGGTAACCGGATCATCCAGGCGCGCTCACGAGAAGGGGCGATCGAATGGGCCAGACGAGCACCGATGTCCAACCGCGAGATTATCGAGGTACGCCAACTCTTTGAGACGGTCGATTTCCCTGCAGACGTTAAACCATGAGCGAAATTCACAGGACGATTGAGGCCGTGTGGAAGATCGAGTCTGCACGTCTCATCGCTGGAATCGCCCGCGTTACCCGCGACATCGGCGTTGCCGAGGAACTCGCTCAGGATGCGCTTGTTTCAGCTCTTGAACAATGGCCAGAGGAAGGTATTCCGGAAAAACCCGCGGCGTGGCTGATGACCGCGGCAAAGTGGCGAGCGATAGACTCTCTCCGCCGCGGTCGAATGCTTGAGCAGAAGCACGGAGAGATTGGGCGAGAACTGGAATTCCAGCAGCACCGGCTCGGTGAAGCAATGGATGAAGCTCTGGACCAAGTCATCGATGATGATGTCCTTCGCCTCATCTTTACCGCCTGCCATCCGGTGCTGGCCGTCGAAGGGCGCGTTGCGCTCACGCTACGCTTGGCCTGCGGCCTCACAACAGCCGAGATTGCTCGAGCTTTCCTGGTTCCGGAGAAGACTTTAGGACAACGCATCTTCCGAGCCAAGAAGACCCTGGCCGAGGCGCATGTTCCCTTTGAGACTCCGCGTGGCGACGAGTTGAGGAAGCGGCTGGAATCCGTCCTCTCCGTGGTCTATCTGGTCTTCACCGAGGGATACACGGCAACCTCTGGAGAGGAGTGGATGCGGGCCGCACTCTGTGAAGATGCACTCCGGCTCGGACGCATGCTGGCGGATCTGCTTCCCGAAGAATCCGAGGTCCATGCCCTCGTCGCGCTTATGGAGTTGCAGGCGTCGCGTACCGCGGCGCGCCGCGGACCAGCAGGAGAGGCTGTTCTCTTGTCGGAACAGGACCGTTCTTTGTGGGACTATGCGCAGATCCAGCGAGGAATGGCTGCGCTCCATCGCGCGCAGAATCTGGGTGGCGGCGCCCAAGTTTACGCCCTGCAGGCGGCGATCGCTGCTTGTCACGCGCGAGCCAACACCGCGGCGGAGACAGACTGGGAGCGGATCGTTCTTCTCTATGACGCCCTGCTTCAGATCACCTCATCTCCAATCGTGGCGCTGAACCGCGCGGTTGCAGTCGGAATGGCGCAAGGACCGGCCGCCGGGCTCGACGCGCTGGATGCGATCGCGGCTGAGCCCGCGCTGACCAACTATCATCTGCTACCCAGTGTCAGGGGAGATCTGCTGGTGAAGCTGGGGCGCTATGCCGAAGCTCGCGAAGAGCTTCAACGCGCCATTGCGATGACGGAAAACCGTCGGGAACACGAATTGCTGTCGAGAAAACTAAAGCAGGCGATGTTCATCGATTGAGACAAACTTTCTTGGCCACCTGTAGAATTCGGGGCAGGCCATTCGTCGTTATATTGAAGGCAGGTCAGATCGGCCCGGCCCAAGATCGAAACAGGATAGACCTAAACAGGATAAAAGGAGAAGTTATGCCACAGTATATGGTTGCAAGTTACCTCCCCGACAACTACGACCCGTCCACAGTGGACGAAGCGATGGTTCACGCTATCAACGCGCTCAACGAGGAGATGATCGCTGCCGGTGTCAGGCTCTTAGTTGGCGGCCTCGCCCCATCCACCCACGCGAAGTCGCTGCGGGCGCAACCCAATGGCGAAGTACTCATCACCGACGGCCCGTTTCTGGAAGCCAAGGAGCACGTTGGTGGTTTTTGCATACTGGAATGCGCTGACATGGATGAGGCGCTGGCGTGGGCCGGCAAGGGTGTCATCGCCTGCGGGGCGAGAAGCGAGGTGCGCGAGATCCCATACAGCAGCCTGCCGAGCGGCACACCTCACCCATCGCGCCAACACCAGCAAAACGCGTGAGCGCCCCGACCGGCGCTTCGGCGACGATTCCGAGCGGACGAACGAAATATTTACGACGACTTGTAGAATTCGGGCCAGGCCATTCGTCAACTTAGTGTAGGCAGGTCAGGCCGGCCTGCTGGAAGACGGTTAATTGGAGAAATCATGGCGCAGTATTTGGTTGCAATTCACCATCCCGACGGCTACGACGGGTCTAGCGAGGACGAGGCGATGCGCCGCGATATCTCTTCACTCAACGTCGAGATGAAAGCTGCCGGTGTCAGGCTTTTCGCTGGCGGCCTGCAGCCCGCGGCCAGGGCGAAGTCCCTGCGAGCGCAGCCCAATGGCGAGGTGCTCCTCACCGACGGCCCGTATCTGGAAGCCAAGGAACACGTGGGTGGTTTTTGGTTGCTGGAAGCCGCTAACCTGGACGAGGCGCTGTCGTGGGGGCGCAAGGCCGCCGTCGCCTGTCGGGCGGCCGTTGAGGTACGTCAGTTTCTTTAAACTGAGGGAGGATCCGATTATGGACGTCACCACTTTCTTGCGGGATATCAAATTCGCGGTCCGGTCGCTGGCGCGAACCAAAGGGCTCACGATTACGGTCATTGTTACGCTCGCGCTCGGCATCGGCGCGAACGCGGCGATCTTCACGCTGGTCCGGGGGGTGCTGCTGCGTCCGCTGGTGAACCGCGACGAGGATCGGCTGATCTACCTTCACCAGAGCGCTCCGGGAATCGGCGCTGACAATGTGAATTTCTCGGTACCGGAGTTGAACGATCTGCGGGCGGGCGTGAAGACGCTCAGTGAATTCGGCGATTTCTCCACCATCGGATTCAGCATGGTTGGGATGGGAGAGCCGCGGGAGATCCGCGCCGGCGTGGTCGGCGGAACGTATTTCGAGACGATGGGGCTTCATCCCGTGTTAGGCCGTCTGCTGGACGCGCGGGATGACGGGCCGAAAGCGGCCGGCGCGGTAGTGCTGACCTATCGATTCTGGATGTCGGCGTTTCACGGCGATCCGTCGGTGTTGGGTAAGTCGCTGCGCCTCGAATCCTACGGGCCGGCGAGCACGGCAACCATTG
Organism: Terriglobia bacterium; assembly: GCA_963732025.1. GTDB lineage: Bacteria > Acidobacteriota > Terriglobia > Bryobacterales > Bryobacteraceae > Palsa-187. The sequence goes on along the minus strand of CAVSXU010000008.1, from coordinate 229,139 downwards.
TTGGGGTCCTGGAGCCGTCGATTCCGTATCCGGCGGATACGGAAATCATCGCGAATATCGTGACCAGCCCCCATCATTTGTCGGCGACGATGGTGACTGGACGCGTGCACCGAATGACGGAGCTGTTCGGGCGCCTTGCGCCGGGCGCGACCATCGAGCAGGCCCGCGCGGAGCTGAACACGGTTTACGAGAGCGATGGTGAAGGACCATCACGAAGACTATCCGGCACAGGCGCATTTCCAGATCAGCGCCGTGAAGCTGCGCGATCAGATCACGTCGAACGCCAGAACGATTCTGCTGGTTCTCATGGGAGCGAGCGTGCTGGTGTTCGTGATTGCGTGCTCCAACGTCGCCAATCTGATTCTGGCCCGGACGATGCGGCGGGAGGGGGAACTCGGCGTTCGCGCGGCGCTGGGCGCGAGCAATGCTGCGCTGCGGCGGACGCTGCTCGCCGAGAGTCTTTTGCTGTGCGGGGCGGGCGCGCTGCTGGGAATTTTGAGCGCGCGGCCGATGGTCTCGATTCTGGCGCGCTATGCTTCCAGGTTTTCGGTGAGAGCGCTCGATTTGACGGTGGATTCGAGCATGCTTTGGGTGGGCGGGCTGCTGGCGTTGCTCGCCGCCGTGCTTCTGGCGTACGTGCCGCGGCTGCCGTCGGGCGAGTCGTCGCATGGATTCGGACTGTCAACCGGAAGTGCGCGCGTCACCGGGAACGCGACGGGGCGGCAGCGGGTATTTGCGGTGGTCCAGATCGCGGCGTCGTTCGTGCTGCTGGCGGGCGCGAGTATGCTGCTCAAGACGCTGATGACGCTGCAGACGGCGCAGAGCGGAATAGATACACGCCATGTCCTGGCCGTTAACGTACCGGTCATGGAATACGGGAAGTCGCAGGATCAGGTGCGCGAGTTCTACCGCGAATGCATCCGCCGCCTGATGCAATTGCCTGGCGTCGACCAAGTGGCGGTGGGCAGTTCCGTGCCGTGGCGCGATGCGGGACAGGATCCCGAGTTTCAATTCACCGCGGATGGCCAAGTGTCGAGCGAAAACGATCCTCGGGCAAGGTGGCGCGTGGTGTCGCCGGCATTTTTCGCCGCTTTGGGCGTTCCGATTCTCTCGGGGCGGGATTTCAATGAGGCGGATCGCAAAGGCAGCGAATCCGTGGTGGTGATCAGCAAGAGCGTGGCGGAACGCATGTTCCCGGGCCAGGACGCCGTGAACCGGCACCTGACGTGGACCGATCCGGTGATGAAGTTCGTCGGCGTCGATATGAAACCGATGCGGATCGTCGGCGTGGTCCCGGATATAGAAGACCAAAAGGTTGCGCCGGGCCGCGCGGTCACGGTTTACCAGCCCTTCGAACAGCAGTTATTCGGAGGGCGGCTGTTTGTGCATACGCACGGCGACCCGTACGCGGTGGCGGCGCCGATGCTGCGCACTATCCGGGGGTTGTCGGCCGATCAGGTGGTGGAGCGGGCAGCGACGCTCGAAGACGTGCGCTCCGAAGTGTTGACGCCGGACCGGTTGAACACGATCGTGTTCGGAGGGTTCGCGGGCGTGGCGCTGTTGATCGCGGTAGTGGGAGTGGCGGGCGTGTTGGCGTTTTCGGTGAGCGGAAGGACGCGCGAATTCGGGATTCGCCTGGCCATCGGATCCCAGCCGCGGCAACTGGTGAGTCGCGTGGTGGCCGAGGGTGCGGTGATCGCCGCGATCGGAATCGTCGCAGGAATAGCGTGCGGGTATGGATTGATGACACTCGCGCAGGGCTGGGTTAACCAGACGCAGGCTCCGGGAGCCTTGGTGGTGGCCGGTTCGGCGGCGGTGCTGATGGCAGCGGCGGTGGTTGCATCGCTGATGCCGGCGGCGAGGGCGGCTCGGGTGGATGTGATGCAGGCTTTGCGCAGCGACTAGAACGGTACCGGCGCGCGATTCCTGACGCGCCACAAGTCGATGTTCGCCCGAAGATGCGATCACCGACGTGACGCCTATTCAGAGGCGCCGACGCTCGTCTCTTTTTCGAGACAACGCACAGTTCCAGAAACTAACATTTGCCGGCTGAGAAAATCGAGGCTGGTCAGTAGTATAATTATTCACAGTAGTGAATAATCATTCAAAGACACCCGTGGGCATCGCGGGATTCAGAGGCTACAGCGGGCAGGAACTGGTCGCGATTCTTTCGCGCCATCCGCATGTCGAGCCGGTGCTGCTCGAGCATCGCGATTCCGAGTATCGCGCGCAGCCCATCGGTCCGGCGCGGTTCCGGAAACTGCCTTGCACGCCAGAAACGGTGAAGGCCGAGGGGCTCGCCGCCGTGTTTCTGCCGACTCCGGCCGAGGCTTCGATGGAACTGGCGCCGATACTTCTGGCGACGGGCGCGAAGGTGATCGACCTGAGTGGTGCGTTTCGCCTCGGCACTCCCGAGAACTATACGCGCTGGTACAAGGAGCCGCACACTGCGCCCGAGTTACTGACCGAAGCGGCGTACGGGTTGCCGGAGTTTTGCCGGGAACGGATCAAAGGCGCGCGGCTGATCGCGAATCCCGGCTGCTATCCGACTGCGGCGAATCTCGCACTAAAGCCGCTGCTGGATGCGGGCGTGATCGTGCGTGAAGCGGGCATCGTCTGCGATGCGAAGAGCGGAGTCAGCGGGGCGGGCCGCAAGCCTTCGCTGAAAACCAGCTTCTGCGAAGCGACAGAGAATTTTTCGACCTACGCGATTCTGGAGCATCGCCACGTGCCGGAAATCCTGCGGACGTCGCAGCTCGACGAAGCGGAATTGAGCTTCACCGCGCAGCTCATTCCCATCGATCGCGGAATTCTGGAGACGATTTATTTTCGGACGAAAGATGTGAAATCGGGCGACGATCTGCTCGATATCTATATGAAGCGTTATCGCGACGAGGCGATGATTCGGCTTGTACGCGCCTGGGCAGGTGCCCGATGTGAAAAGCGTGGCGCGCACGAACTTCTGCGACATCGGTATGCAATTCGATGCGAAGACGGGGCGGGCGGTGATCGTCGCGGCCATCGATAATTTGGGTAAGGGCGCGGCGGGGCAGGCTGTACAGAACATGAATCTGGCGCTCGGATTCCCCGAAACGACCAGCCTGCTATGAAGGTGCTGATCAAGATCGGCGGCGCTTTGCTCGACTCGCCGGAATCGCGGGCGAGGCTGGCGTGTGAGATTACGGCAGCGGCGCGCGATCATGAAATCGCGGTAGTGCATGGCGGCGGTAAGCAGATGACGCGATTCCTGGCCGAGCATAAGATCGAAAGCCGCTTCGTGAATGGGCTGCGCGTGACCACGGCAGAAGTGCTGGATGCCGTCCTGAAAGTGTTCGCCGGAACGGTAAACTCCGAACTGGTCTCGGCTTTTCGCACTGCGGGAGCAAACGCAGTGGGATTGAGCGGACTGGACGCGGGCATTCTGGATGCTGAGCCGCTCGATCCCGCGCTGGGCCATGTCGGCAAGCCTGTGAGTTCGGATCCACGGTTGATCCAGCTATTGATCGGCGCCGGGTATCTGCCGGTGATCGCGTGCGTGGGCGGTGATTCGCAGGGCAACGCCTACAACGTAAATGGCGACCAGGTAGCGGCGGCGATCGCAGCCGGATTCGGCGCAGAGAAGCTGATTTTCCTCACCGATGTGGAAGGCGTGCGCGGCAGCGATGGCAACACTTTACCGGTGCTCACCGCCAACGATGCGCTCAAGTTGATCGAAAAGGGGATCGCCAGTGCCGGGATGCAAGCGAAGATCGGGGCAGCGGTGTCGGGGCTGCGTGGAGGCGTTGGCGAAGTCGTGATTGCACCGGGGGCGCACTGCAATATCGTTGCAAGTTTGCTTGCAAAGCAGGCGGTCGGGACGCGCATGGTGGAGGCGGTGGCATGACGGAGATCCGCGCAGCGAAGCTTACCGACATCCCGGCATTGCTCGACATCATCAATACGTATGCGTCCGGCGGCATCATGCTGCCGCGCACCGAGTTCGAAATGGCGGAGAACATTCGCGATTTCCTGGTCGCCATTGACGATGGCCGCCTGGCCGGCTGCGGGGCGCTGCATTTCTACACGCCGTATTCGGGCGAAGTTCGTAGCCTGGCGGTGGATCCGCGGCTCAAGACCAAGGGCATCGGCAGGATGATCGTGGAGGCGCTGGAGGCCGAGGCTCGCGCCAACGAGCTGCACTCGATGTTTGCTTTCACGTATGTGGATGGATTTTTTCGAAAATTAGGCTTCGAAGAGATCGACCGCGGAGAATTGCCGCTCAAGGCGTGGAAGGATTGCCTGCGCTGTCCCAAGTTTCAGGCCTGTGACGAAATCGCTATGTTGAAGCGTTTAAAGGACGACCCAGCGATTCCCCAGAAGCCCGAAGGCTCGCCGTTGATCGCAATTTCTGAAATTTCACTCCTTCCCGTGCTGCATAAATAGAGGTTTCGCGGTTTCACGATCGATAAAATCTGCAAATATTCTTGAGATTAATCCCTCGGTTCGATTACTATTATGCTGAAGCAACCATTTTGCCGTCCGAGCTGCCTTGGCTGTACTTGGCGCTAGTTCACTCGCTGGAGCACTCTCTTTCTCTTAAAGAGCATGGTTGAGTATCCAGAGCAAGAGTGGAGGCCGAATGAAGGCTTTAACCGTTGGTGTCAAAGAATCCGCGGGCCGAATACTGTCCAATACGATCTTCCGGCCAGGGGGCCGTAAGTTGTTGGCAAAAGGGCATGTATTGAGCGAGGACGACATTCGGTTGCTGGAAGCCGAAGGACTCGGCGAGGTTTGGGTGACAGAATTGGAAGAAGGCGAAGTCGGCGAGGACGAGGCCGTTTGCCAAGTCGCCGGGGAAATGAGCTGCGGATGCATGGAGATCCGCCTGGCCGCCGGAGGGCGTGCCAATCTCTTCACCACCGAAGACTGCTGTGTGCTGGTGGACGATGAACTACTGCGGCAGATCAACTGCATCGCGAGCCTGGTGATCGCTACCGGCGTGAATTTCAGTTTTGCGCGGGCCGGAACGCGAATCGCCACCGTGAAAAGCGCGCCCTTTGCGATTCCGCAGTCCCAATTGGAGGCGATCGTCAGCATTCTGCGTGAGCGCGGTCCAATTTTGCAGGCACGTCCGATTCGCACACCCTCGGTGGCGGTACTGTATTCGGATCCGGTGCATGGCGACCGCGCGCGGCAATTGTTCGAGCCGATCATGCGCCAGCGCCTGGAACATTTCGGTATCACGCCCAGTTTCGCGATGGCTACGGTGGAAGAGGAAGGAGCAGTGGCGCGCAATCTGCAGCATTTGCTCCGCACCAAACCGACGCTTACGCTGATCGCCTCAACCACTGCTCCCGCGGGTCCCGACGATGTGGTCGGGCGCGCGATGACTCGAATTGGGTGCCATCTGGAGCGCTTCCTGGCTCCGGTGGAGCCCGGAAATCTGTTCCTGCTGGGATACAAGGACGAAGCGCCCGTGATCTCGGCGCCCGGATGCTTCCGGTCAGCGAAACCGAACGTAGTCGATTTGGTGATGCCTCCGATGCTCGCCCGCTACCGCGTCTCGAACTGGGAAGTGGCTTGCCTGGGTCACGGTGGCCTGTTGGGATAATTCTCCGAGATTATGGGGGCGCGGGCCGCTGGCCGCAGAACCTTTCCTTGCGACGGCTCCGCGCCGGAAAGCCGAGATGGCTCTCGGCTCTGCAGGCCGGGCGGCCCGCGCCACGTCCCATCCTGTAAAATTGAAGCGGTTCTCCGTTGATGAAGATCACCGCTGTCGAAGCGTACCTGCTTTCCTATCCCTTTCCCGAACCCCTGCGTCTCGCCTACTATGGCGGCGAGCGAACCATCGTCAAGCGCGACGCGATGCTGGTCCGCATCGTCAGCGACAAGGGACTCATCGGCTATGCGCCCGGCCAGGCGAGCCTGCACACCAAACAGATTATCGATCGATTGATCGCGCCGTTTCTCACCGGGCGCGTTCTCGCCGATCCCGACGCGCTGCGGATTCTGTTCCAGCAAGGACCGGGGTCGGATGCGGAGGTGAGCAAGATTTATAGCGCGGTGGAAATCGCTCTATACGATCTCGCCGGCAAAGCGGCGAATCTTCCGGTGAGCGAATTGATCGGCGGGCGGGTTCGCGATCGCATCCGTTTGTATGGAAGCGCGGGCATGTACATGCCGCCCGAAGGCTATGCGGCGGAAGCGGCGCGGGTTCGCGAGATAGGATTTCGCGCGTACAAAATGCGCCCGGGCCGCGGGCCTGAGGAAGACGTTGAGGCAGTGCGTGCAGGTGCGTGCGGCGGCTGGTCCCGATTTCGACATCATGATCGACGCCCACACCTGGTGGCGCATGGGCGACCGCAGCTACTCGCCTGAAACGGTCGCGCGCACTGGCCGGGCAGATGGCGGAATCCGAACATTCGCTGGCTGGAGGAGCCGCTTCCGCCGGACGATCACGAAGCTTACGCGCGATCTGCGCAAACTCGATCTCGCGCCGCTGGCGAGCGGCGAGCACGAACCGAACGAACTGCGCTTTATCGATCTGATCGAGAGCCGCGCGGTGGACTACGTCCAGATGGATTTGATCTGCCAGGGCGGTTACGCGACCGCGCGGCACCTGTTTCCGGAGATCGCGCGCGCGGGGCTCCGATTCGCGTTTCACAGTTGGGGCACGGCGCTCGAAGTGGTCGCCGCCGCGCACCTGGGCGTGTGCTGGCCGGAAAGCGTGGTTCGGTGGCTGGAGTATCCCTGCTACTCGACCGACGTTCGCGAGTTCATGTATCCGTTTCCGCTGGCCAGCGAAATCCTGAAGCAGCCGCCGATGATCGAACGCGGCGAACTGGTGGTCCCGCGCGGGCCGGGGCTGGGTGTCGAAGTGGATGAGAGCGTGATCTGGCGCTATCCGTGGGTGGAGGGGCCTTGGTCGTTCTTCAAGTTGGATTCACCGGACGGAGACGTGGGCGGTTACGGCCGATCACAGCGCGAAGTGGGCGTGATCGCTATTTGACGGCGGACCCTTCGACGGCGAAACCTTTGTCGATCCAATCCTTCTGGAAATTCTGCGGAATCTCGACGACCTTCACTTTCGCATAGCCGAGTTCGTGCAGCACCTTGAACGCGGGTTTCATGTTCGGGCAATGGTCCCACGGGCAGCAGCCGCAATACAGCACGATTGTCCGATCCTTCGGCACGCCGGCGACGGCTTTCTTGAGCAGATCCAGACCGGCATCGATGCGGCCGGGACCGGCGTAGATCGATCCGGGAATGTGCTGCGTCTTAAACTGGATCTCGAAGCCGACTTGAAAAATCGTGGGCTGGGCTTCTTTTTTATCGGCGAGAGCGCGCGAAAGATCCTCGGCGTGGATCACCTGGGCGGCGGTCCACGGTGGATTAAAGGCTGCGCCGATTTGTTCCTGAGCCAATAGGCTAACGACGCCGGTTACCGCTACCAACATGATCGCGAGTGCTTTCATACCGTCTACACTACACCACTTTGCGGCTATTTCGGCGTGGCGCGACCGCAGGGCCTGTTGAGTCGAGAATCATCTCGATATTTGTACTGAAGTGATCGGTTACCCCGCTTTGCTAAAGTGGGCGTAGCGAGTTATCGAAGTGGCGGAGTGGCGAAACTGGCAGACGCAACGGACTTAAAAGTCCGACGGGGTCAGCCGTTGTTTCGTGCTACGTTTGAAACTGTGCGGGCGTGGCGAAATGGCATACGCACCGGACTTAAGCGCAAACTTGAGTGCTCGTCGGGAAACCGGCGATGCAGAACTGCTCAAAGTCGGGGAACCCTGTAACATGGCGATCCCGAGCCAAGCCCAGCCCGAAAAAGGCTGGGAAGGTGTAGAGACTAGACGGGCAGCACCTGACACCCGGAGCCAAATCCGGGCACGGTGAAGGGATAGTCCAGACCCCAAATCCCGTTGCGAAAGCAGTGGGCGGCGGCGAAAGCCGTGGCGGGTATGAAAATCCGTTGGGCCGCAAGGCCCGTGAGGGTTCAAGTCCCTCCGCCCGCACCAACTTCCCTTTGTCCTCGGTTCGAATCCGAAAAGACTGCGGGTCTCTTCGGCATAGGGATGGCACCATCCTGCGTGTCGAGGACGAATCGCCCACATTCGGCCGATAATGGAAACTTGGAGGCAAAACCGTTCACATCTCGGTGGCACTTGGCCTGTGTTCTTCTTCTTTCGCTGCCAAGATTTGGGGTGGCTCAGTCTCCTGTACGAGAGATCGCAATCCGTACCGGCTGGGGCGGACTCGGGACGCCCCAAGATCAGACCATCGTGATTCGTGCCAAGAACGGCGCCCTCGTTTCAAATGGCAAGCGGGTGGAGCAGTCAAAGGTGGAGGCGCTGATCGCTGCGCTCACTGCCCCACCTATTCCTCGGCCGGAGCTTTCCAATTTGGGAGCAACTCCCTCATGGCTCAACGAACAAATCGGCGACCCCAAAGGACGCTTCAGATTGGAGGTAGCCCGAGCAACAGCAAGCCAGCGGGCTTTGCTGTCCGACACAATCAAGGACCCCCAACAAGTCGCACGCGTGGTACCCGCTTTGTTCTCGTACGTCAGAACGGACGACTACCCAGGGGCTACGGTGGATGTGACGTTCCACGACGGATCCAAACTAAGGGTAGAAACGCACTCATACTACCCCTTCATGCTTCCCTGGTCGATCCAGGGCCTGAACGGGCAGACATACAACGCCGACATTTCCAGGGCTGTTGCGAACCTGCTCGAAAAGAAGTCGCCGAACAAAGACCGTTTGGGAGGCTCGACGTTCGCGTATGAACTCGTAGAAACAACCAAACGATCCATCGAGCGCGAATGGAAACTGCGCGGCTCACAGGATCGAGCTGGTGACGCTTTGGCTGCGCTCAGGGCTCGCTACGAAGTGATCGCTTCTGACATCAATCCGTATCACAGCGAGGAATACGGAACCGCTACTTATAAAGGGGAGCCGGAGCAAGTAAATCTCCACGCTACACTTCGCAAATCTTCCTTCCCGCCCGGAGTCAGTGTGGCGCTCGTTCTACAACAAGTGCAAGGCAAGGTTGGAGGCATCGAAGGCTTTCTCGCGCAAGCCGAGAAGTACGAGAGTTTGGCCCTGTCAGTGCCTTGGCTGAACCAGTACATGCAGGAATATCCTCGCGTCCCAATTCGCATTTCCTACGTGCAAGATCGTTCGCTGGGAGACAAGGCGCTCAAAACCTTCGCAGAAGACATGCAGTTTCGCGACCGCCAGGATCTCATTGCGCAGGTGCGCGAACACCAGGACGAAATCGCTCTCCTCCTCGTGGGCAATACCTACTCGGAAACCTACTGGATTCTTTTTCCCGACAAGCACATGGTTCTTTGGCGTTACGGTGGAGTCTCCGGATTGTTGAAATGGAGCCCCTCGGATTTTTCAGCGGGAGAATGCGCCGAGTACAAGGAAAACTTCGGCGGCTGTTCGGGTCGGGAGGTCACGCCGGACGGCATGCTCGCCCCCGAACATGCACCGCGGGATCAGGAGTGCACGGCGGCAACCAACGCTAACCGACCTACTTTGCGTGAAGGCGATCACCTCTTTCCGGTGGAAGATCGAGGCAGAGGTGGCTTCATCGATCAAAATGGCCGAGTCGTGATACCTATGTGCTTCGATGCGGTGGGCGATTTTTCGGAGGGGTTGGCTCGCTTCGAGCGAGATAAAAAGTGGGGCTACATCGACATGACCGGTAAGGTTGTGATCGAACCAAAATTTCCTTGGGCCCAAGAGTTCTCGGAGGGTTTAGCCCGTGTCCAGATATCTGGCTTGCAATTGGGTGCTAACGCAAAGTGGGGGTTTATCGACAAGACGGGCTCCGTTGTGATCGACGAACGGCAGGAAACTAGCTTCGGCGAGCACAGCAATATCGGCAGTGACAGTGCGGAGAGTTCATTTCATGATGGCTTGGCGGTGATTGGAGTAGGCGACAAGAAGGGTTACATCGACAAGACCGGCAGAATCGCGATTCCAGCCGAATTCAAGTATGTTTACCCGTTCTCCGAGGGGCTCGCGGCCGTCACGAAGTCGGCTTCCGGCAACGATGGCTGGGGCTATATAGACAAGACGGGTAAGTGGGTGATCGATCCCCAATTCGAATGGGGAAGTTCCTTCAGTAAGGGACTTGCGCCGGTCAATCGAAAACACAACTGTGGATACGTGAACACGACCGGCACCATGGTTCTTCAGCCTCTGGTGTCAGCGGGTGAGACGGACTGCGCCACTGTATGGGGCGACTTCGTGGAGGGATTGTCGCGCTGGAAGTTCGGCAAGAAGTATGGATACATTGATCGCAACGGCAAAACTGTCATCAAACCCCGATTCGACTTGACCTTTCGATTCTCTGAGGGGCTGGCAGCGGTCGTCATCGGCGGTAAGTGGGGATACATCGATACCACAGGGAAAATGGTCATCGAACCCATGACGGCAACGCGCGCTGAGGACTTCCACCATGGTCTTGCGTTTGTTTCCACCAAAGACGGGAAGTACGGCTATATCGACAAAACCGGCAAGTACGTTTGGACACCCACGCTCCTGTACAAGAATTGAGCGACCCTCACGTCCACCATTCTTCGTCTCTTGGTGTTCAGTGCTGAGCTCGCATGCCAGCTACGCCTTGATCGCTGATAAGATGCTGGTGTGGCGGGAGATTTCAAAGCAACGAAATTTACACAGTTACTTACACAGTTTCACATCTTGCAGAATGTAAAAGTGTATTTATCAGTAGTATACGGGCAAGCCAAGCGGACTTAAAATCCGTTTTTCCGCAAGGAGAGTGAGGGTTCAAGTCCCTCCTCCGCCACCAACATCAGTAACACTTCGTCTCAGCGAGCGCTCTATCTTGTGGAGGGTCCCATATGACGACCAACAAGTGCGCTCACCCGAGTTGTCGCTGTGACGCGAAACCTGACAGCAAGTATTGCAGCACGTATTGCGAAGGTGAAGCCGAGACGGCGGATATCCTTTGCAACTGCGGACATCCGGGCTGTCAGGAAAAATAGACGGACTGAGGATCGAGACTGCGAGCGGTAGCTTCGCCTGAAGAAATGGCGAGACGTCTCTCGACACAGTAGGCTCGGCGGCCCGCGCCACGCCGCCAGAGCGTTCGCAATTCGTAACTTTTGTGAGATGCTCATCCATGTGAGATGCTCATTCATATGAACCACCGACCGTTGCTCGCCAGCTTCGCTGCCCCCGCGCTTGCATTGATCATAAGCGCGCCGCTTTCGGCACAAACCGCATCGAAACCCGCGGCCAAATCCAAAGGATTCACGATGCCGCGAACCGCCGACGGTCATCCGGATCTGCAAGGCGTCTGGACCAATGCGACGTTGACGCCGATGGATCGTCCGGCTGCGCTCGCCAGCAAGGCCACGCTCACGGAAGAAGAGGCAGCGAAATACGAAAAGGCGCAGATTGACGAGGCAACGAATGCCGACGGTAAATCCGATGCCGATTTCCATCGCCGCGCCGGGTCGGGCGAAACCGGCGGCTACAACGCATTGTTTATCGATCGCGGTTCGGAACTGGCGCGTGTCGATGGCGTGAAGCGATCTTCATTAGTGATCGATCCGCCGGAGGGCCGCGTTCCGCCGATGACGGCTGAGGCTCGCGCGCGGCTGGCTGGTGGGCGCGGCGGACGCGGAGGCGCAACCGATTCGGCGAAGAATCGTCCGCTCTCCGAACGCTGCCTGATGAGCTTCGGATCGAGCTCGGGACCGCCCATGCTGCCCGTGCTTTACAACAACAATTATCAGATCGTCCAGACGCCGGATACGATCATGATCCTGGTGGAGATGGTCCATGATGCGCGCATCGTCCGCATGAATGTCCCGCACAATCCGGACAGCATACGGAAGTGGCTGGGCGATTCCGTCGGTCATTGGGACGGCGACACGCTGGTGGTCGACACTATCAACTTCAATCGGCAGGTGAATTTCCGCGGCTCGTCGCAGAACCTGCACGTGATCGAGCGCTTCACGCGCGTCGATGCGAACACGATTCTCTACAAGACTACGATTGACGATCCAACCACGTTTTCGAAGAGCTGGACCATCGAGTATCCGTTCCGCGCCACGCCCGGTCCGGTTTACGAGTACGCCTGCCACGAAGGCAACTACGCGATGGTCGATATTCTGGGCGGCGCTCGCAAGGAAGAAAGCGAAACTCAGAAAAAATAGGCGCGCAACCTCAGCCGCGGCAGTAACATAGCCTTTCGGTCGACATGGCCTGGGGCGAATGTTCGATTACGCTCAAATCGAGAGATTGGGCGCCATCATACGCCTCCCAGTCCGCCTACAGCCTGGTTCATTCTAGACACTGGCCAGTGCAACCGCAAGAGGGATGACGATGGCCGCGAGCGTAAACGCGGCTTGGAAGCGCGCTTCCTTCATAAGATTTTTGTTTGATTTGGCGAACGTCGGCAATGAACGTGAACCGTCAGAATCTATGGGCGTTTAGCGCTCCATGCTGTTGCGCCTCACTGGCGGCCCCGAATATTGAACGGCGTCAGTGAGGCGCGACAGCATGGAGCGCTAAACTTTGCTGTAGACATACTACTAAACATACAGTAGACTGACTACATAATGAGCGCCAAACCGCCCACTCGTGTCGAGCTTTTGCAAGGCACGCTCGACCTCCTGATCCTGAGGACGCTTCTCACCGGACCCAGCCACGGCCACGCGATCGCCAAACATATTCAGCAAACATCCGAGGACCTGCTCCAGGTGGAAACCGGCTCGCTTTACCCGGCGCTGCATCGACTGGAAGCGAAAGACTGGATCGCGGCTTCGTGGGAGCTCTCCGATAAAGGCAAGCGCGCGAAATATTATCGGCTCACGCCGTCGGGCCGCAAACAGCTCACTACGGAGCATTCGAAATGGTCGGCGTTCGCTCGCGCGATGGGATTGATTCTCGATCCGGTCTTAAAAACACGCGGCTAGGAAAGTTCTCGTGCGATGAAGCTCTTAACGACGACACCAGGAGGCAGAAATGATGGCGTTCTTTCGAAAACTGAACTGGCTGCTCCGGCGCCACGATAAAGAGGCTGAACTTCGGGAAGAACTTCAATTCCATCTGGAAGAAGAAGCCGAACAGCATCGCGCCGAAGGGCTCGACAGCGCGGCCGCGAGCCATGCTGCCAAACGCGAGCTCGGCAACCTAACGCTGGTGCAGGAAAACACGCGCTCCGCCTGGGGATGGACGATGCTCGAACAGTTCGCCCAGGATCTTCGCTACGCCCTGCGCACGATGTCGGCCAACAAGGCCTTCTGCGCGCTGGCGATCCTCTCGCTCGCGCTCGGCATCGGAGCCAACACCGCGATTTTCAGCTTCATGGATTCGATTCTGATGCGCTCGCTGCCGGTGTGCCGATCCTGAATCGCTGGTGGTGCTTGAACTGGCACGCGAAGTCGGCGAAATGGGGCAGTTTCGTGATGCATTCGATCAACGGCAACACTTACGACGATCCTAAGTCGGGGACGACAGCCGGCATTTTTCCGTTTCCCGCATTCGAACTTTTCGGCAAGGCCGATTCCATTTTTTCGAGCGTATTCGCGTATCATCCGGCGCGAGGTCTGAATGTTATTTTCAAGGGCAATGCCGATCTTGAGAACGGCGAGTATGTCTCCGGCGACTATTTTCGAGGACTCGCCGTTACTCCCGCCGCTGGGCGTCTGATTATTCCGGATGACGATCGAACGGGCGCGCCGCCGGTCGTCGTGATCAGCTTCGCGCTCAGCCAACGGCGTTTCGGCGGGCCTGCGAACGCCGCCGGACAGTCGATTCTGATCAATAACATTCCCTTCGTGGTGGCAGGAGTGACGCCGCCCGGATTCTTCGGCGTGGATCCAGGCGCGGCTCCCGATGTGTTTCTCCCGATACATGTGGAAGCGACCGGGGATCTGCTACACGGATCCCAACTACTACTGGACGCAGATCATGGCGCGGCTTCGCCCGGGTGTGAGTCTACTCCAAGCGCGTGCCGTTCTCGGTCCGTCATTTCACCAATGGGTGGCGACCACCGCTTCCACCGATGTAGAGCGCGCGAATCTGCCGGAGCTGCGGGTCGACCCTGGCGCGGCTGGCCTGGATAGTCTTCGAAGGGAATATTCCAAGCCACTCTATGTGCTGCTGGCCTTGGCAGGATTGATCCTGGCGATCGCGTGCGCGAACGTGGCCAATCTGCTCCTGGCGAGAGCCGCCGCGCGGCGCCGCGAAATCGCGTTGCGGTTGAGCGTGGGCGCAGGACGATTTCGAGTGGTGCGGCAACTGTTGTCGGAGAGTCTGCTGCTGGCTTCGCTCGGCGGAGTTCTGGGAGTTCTGTTCGCGATCTGGGGAGTTCGCTTCCTGACGGTGCTGTTAGCCAATGGACAGACAAATTTCACATTGCATGCCGAGTTGAACTGGCACGTGCTGAGTGTTGCGATCGCGCTCTCGCTCTTGACGGGCGTGGTGTTTGGTCTGGCTCCCGCTCTGCAATCGACAAGAGTTGACGTGATCACAGCCATGAAGGAAGTGCGCGCCGGTCGGGCACGTCCGCGTCGCGGCGCGTCGAGCCTTAGCCACGTGCTGGTGGTGGGGCAAATCGCGCTTTCGCTGCTGATGCTGGTTGCGGCCGGCCTGTTCGTGCGCACGCTGACGAATCTGGAGTCGATCGAGCTCGGATTCAATCGTGAAAATCTTCTGCTGTTCCAGTTGAACGCGCGCAAGGCAGGCCACCAGGACCCGGAGATTGCGGCCTTCTATGGCGATCTGCAAAAGCGATTCAGCACTATTCCCGGGTGTGCACGATGTGAGCCTCTCCAATCAACCGTTGATTGAAGCCGGCTTCGGCCTCAGTCATCTCATCACACCGGAAAGCAGAGCCGGACGCACGTCAAACCGGATGTTGGCTGAGTCGGCCCTGGATTCTTCAGGACCATGCAGATTCCGCATCTGGCCGGCCGCGACATCGACGAGCACGACCAGCCCGGCTCCAAGGGCGTCGCCGTCGTGAGCGAGTTGTTCGCCAAGCTCAACTTCGGGGATGAGAATCCGCTCGGCCAGCAGGTCAGGCTGCGGGGAGATTTAAAGCATCCCGAAACTGCGCGGGACATGGAGATCGTGGGGATCTGCAAGAACGTGCGCTACGGCGGTCTGAAAGACAAAGCTCGGCCCGTGATCTATATCGCCTATAACCAGGGCTATCCACGGCTGCAAGAGATGGTGTATGAATTGCGCACAACCGGCGACCCGCTGCGGCACGTCAACGCCGTGCGGGAAATCGTGCATCAGGCAGACCCGCTAGTACCTGTCAGCCACGTAAAAACCCAAGTGGCGGAAATCGACCAGACGATCAATCAGGAGATTGTGTTCGCGGAGTTGTGCACGGCGTTCGCGATCCTTGCGCTGGTGATCGCCTGCGTCGGGCTGTACGGGACGGTTTCTTACAACGTCGCGCGGCGCACGGGCGAGATCGGCATCCGAATGGCGCTGGGCGCGCGGCGCGGAAACGTTGTATGGATGGTGTTGCGCGGCGTGCTGGTGTTGGCGATCGTCGGACTCGCGATCAGCATTCCCACGGCGCTGGTCACGACGAAGTTCGTCGAATCGTTTCTCTACGGAATGAAGCCTAACGATCCGGCTGCCATGACGGTCGCTGTGACGATCCTGATGAGCGCGGCGCTGGTCGCGGGTTTCCTGCCTGCACAGAAAGCGTCGCGCATCGATCCAATGGTCGCTCTTCGGCACGAGTAGCTCTTGTGTTTGTTTGTCCGCTCCCTCCTCTCCGTTTTCCCCGGTATGGGGTTCGGGTAACTGAGCCGCGCGCGTAAGGAAGCGGTCCATGTCACTCTTTCACGCAATTACGCAAAGCTATACTCAAAGCCTGATGGGCTTTCGTACCCTTGCGCTCGTCTCGCTTGGTCTGGCCGCGATGTTCGCCGGCGATTGGCCGCAGTTTCTCGGTCCGACACGCAACGGCGTGTATCCCGATAACGACCTCGCAGCGACGTGGCCGGTCGCCGGTCCACAAATCCTGTGGCGCAAAGATGTGGGAGAAGGATTCGCCGCGCCGGTCGTGGCCGCCGGGCAAGTTGATCCTTTTCCATCGCTCGGGCGGCAAGGAAATTATCGACTGCATGAACGCCGGGACAGGCGAGAAAATCTGGAGCAACGCCTATCCGACCAACTATCGCGACGACTTCGGTTTCGATGAAGGCCCGCGTTCCGCGCCCGTGATCGCCGATGGCTCGGTGTACACGTTCGGCGCGCAGGGCGTACTCACCGCGACGGATTTCGCCACTGGAAAGACACGCTGGAGCGTTGCCACGAACACTCAGTTCGGCGTCAGGAAAGGATTCTTCGGAGCCGCCGGTTCCCCTCTCGTCGAAGCGGGGAAAGTGCTGGTACACGTTGGCGGCGCAAATGCCGGGATCGTGGCTTTCGATGCGAAGACCGGAGGCATCGTCTGGAAATCCACCAATGATGAGGCCAGCTACTCTTCTCCCTCCGTCGCGACCATCGACGGCTTGCGTCATGGATTTTTTTTCACGCGAGCGGGGTTGGTCGATCTGGATCCGGCCAACGGTCAAGTGCGCTTCTCGATTCCGTGGCGGTCGCGCTCGTCCGCATCGGTCAACGCGGCCACGCCGCTGATTATCGGGAATCAGGTATTCGTATCGGCGAGCTACGGCACCGGCGCGATGCTGCTCGACGTCCACGGCTCCGAGTACAAGAAGATCTGGTCGAATGACGAGACGATGTCGAATCACTATTCGACTTGTGTCTATCGCGATGGCTTCCTCTACGGATTCCATGGGCGACAGGAGGAAGGGCAGGCGCTGCGCTGCGTGCAACTGCGCACCGGTAAGGTGATGTGGGACGTCGACGCGTATGGCGCGGGAACGGTGACGCTGGCGGGCGATCGCCTGCTGATTCTCCGCGAAAATGGCGAGCTGGTGATGGCGCCCGCCAAGCCAGACGCGTTTCGCCCGGCGGCGCACGCCGCAATTTTCGGCTCGGCCAAGGTAGTCGTGCGAGCGTATCCCGCTATCTCCGACGGTCGGTTCTATGCGCGCGACGAACACATCCTGGTTTGCGTTCGCCTGAAATAAGAGGAGTAGAATAAGACCCACAAGGAGGGCCCAAATGTTTTCTGGTTTAGCGCCGTTTACACTCGTGCACGTCCTGATCAGCCTGGTTGGAATCGCGACCGGCTTCGGGGTTTTATTCGCCATGATGGGCGGGAGGCGAGTCGACGGTCTGACTGCGGTTTTCCTCACTACGACCGTGCTCACCAGCGCGACCGGCTTCTTCCTGCCGGCCCCGCACTTCCTGCCGTCGCATGCAATCGGCATCCTGTCGCTGGTGGTTCTGGCGATCGCGATCCTCGCGCGGTACTCGCGCCACATGGAAGGCGGTTGGCGGAAGACTTATGTGATTACTGCGTCGATCGCGCAGTATTTCAATTGCTTCGTCCTGGTAGTTCAGTTGTTCCTGAAAGTGCCTGCGCTGCATGAGCTTGGCTCCGACGGGAACCGAGCCGCCGTTCGCGATTGCACAAGGCTTGCTGCTGGTGTTGTTCATCGTCCTTACAATTCGCGCGGTGAGCAAGTTCCACGAACCCGCGCTCCGCGCCACCGCCGCTCACGGATAATTTTTCGTGGCGCACGCTTGAGCGTGCAGCCGTCGGCTTCAGCCGATGGAGTACCGGACGTCGAACTGAAGTTCGCCGCTGCACGCTAAAGCGTGCGCCACGAATCTGCCTTAAATTCCAAATCGAGCCAGCATTTCGCGCCGCCCCAGTGCTGTCAGGCTTAACGCCCGGCTGTCGAGATCCTGAATCACCCACTTCCGCTGCAACGCGACTCTCAGAAAAGCCGCGCCCAACGATCCACCGATGTGTGGGCGGCGCTCGCTCCAATCGAGACAGGCGTAGGCGAATCGGCGGCGCTGCGCGCGTGTTGCTTCGATATCGATACCGATCGTTGCCAGCCCTTTCGCTCCGGCGGGAGTGACGTTGTAGTTGTCGCGGTCTCGCGCCGAACTCGTCGAGAGCCAGCCGAGTGCCGCCAGACGATCGTGAATCGACACGCCCAGCGTTCCCGCGATGTGGTCGTAACAGGTGCGCGCGGCTTGCAGACGGCTCGGAGTGTTGGGCACGAACTTGTCGCGCGAGCGGCCGGCGAGAACGCTCAGACTTTCCAGCGCGCGGGCCACGCTGGGGCGTTCCAGGCTGTAATAGCGATGCTTTCCCTGAATGAAAACCTTGATCAGGCGCTCCGCTGTCAGCCGATTCAAATGAACGCTCGCAGTGGAGGGACTGACCTCGGCGACCATCGCTAGTTCCGTGCTGGTTCGCGCGTGACCGTCCATCAGGCAGAACAGGATTCGGGCTCGTGCAGGCTCGCCGATGGCCGCGGCGATTCGGGCCACGGCGGCGTCCACTTGCCGATCAACATCCACAGTTTGATGATAGACGAAGTATACCGGTATGACCAGCGCCATACTGCTCTCATGGCTATCCCACGCGTCACCTGTATCATTCGCTATGAGATCGATCCGTTCCAGCGCGACGGATTTCAGGAGTACGCCGAAAATTGGGCTCGGATTATTCCACGATGCGGCGGACACCTGATCGGATATTTTCTTCCGTATGAAGGCACGACCGATGTGGCCTGGGCTTTGATTGCATTCGACAGTCTTGCTTCATACGAGGCCTACCGGAAGCGACTGAAGGCGGACCCGGAAGCTCGGGAAAATTTCGCAATGGCGCAATCGCGGAGATTGATCCTGCGCGAAGAACGGAACTTCGTGGAGATGGTCGGGTAGCGGGTTTCCAATGTGTGGGCGTCACTCGCGGCGACGAACCGGCCTAAAGGAGCTGCGGAAAAACTCAAATAGCGCTCCATGCTGTCGCGCCTCACTGAAGGCCGCGAACCGTTGACTGAGGCGCGACAGCATGGAGCGCTACTTGGCGAAGTATGATTCTTCTTATGCGCATAAGGAATTCTGCTGCTCTCTGCCTGCTGGCCGCGTCGATGCTGTCCGCTCAAACGGGTTGGTTTCAGCCATCGCTGCTGGAAAAGCCGGAGATGAAGAAGGCGATGCAGTCGGTGGACGACCGCGCGACCGGCATCGTCGACGAATGGATCCGGCTGGTGGAGATTCCGGCGCCTTCGGGCAAGGAGCAGGCGCGCGCGAAATACGTTCGCGCGGAAATGGAAAAGCTGGGGCTGAGCGAGATCAAGACCGACGACATCTTCAACGTCAGTGGCGTTCGCAAGGGAACCGGCGGCGGCCCGTCAGTCGTATTCGCGGCGCACACGGACACGGTGTTTCCGGAGGGCACGGATATAAAGGTCAAGCGCGAAGGCGACATTCTGCGCGCGCCGGGAATGGGCGACGACACGTCGAACCTGATGGCGGTTCTCGAAATGTTCCGCGCGCTGAATCGGGGCGGCGTCAAGACGAAAGGCGATCTCATTTTTCTCGCGTCCGTTCAGGAAGAACTGGGATTGCTGGGCGCCAAGCACTGGCTGGAGACCAGCGGCTACAAACCCGACCTGTTCGTGGCGGCGGATGTTTCCTCGCTGGACGTCTGGTACGGCGCGCTGCGGATCGACAACTTCAAATTCTTCTACACATCGCCCGGCGCGCACACGCTCGAAAGCCGCGGCGGACCGAGCCCGGCGAAAGCCGTCGCGAAAGCCATCACCACGCTGTATGAGATTCCGCTACCGCCGGTGGCCGAGGGCCTCGGGACTTTCAAGCTGCCGACGCTGAATGTGGGAATGATCGGCGGCGGAACCGTGGTGAACGCGGTCCCGCGGGAAGCGTGGTTCACAGTCGACCTTCGTTCGCTGGATAGTGCAACGCAGGATCGCCTTGAGACCGCAGTCGTTTCCGCCGCGCGGCGTGTGGCCGAACAGGAAGGCGTCGGGTTCCGGATGGAAAAGAAATTTGGAGTCGATTATTCGAAGGCGCGGCCGCAGAAGGAGCGGCTGAATCATCCGTTGGTGCAGACCGCGCTTGCTACCAGCAACTTCTTTCGCAAGAAGGGCGAGCCGGAAATTATTCCGCAAGACGTCGGTTCGACGGACGCGAATATTGCCATCAGCATGGGCATCCCGGGAGTCGCGATCGGCGCGACGCTCGAGAAAATGCCGCATCGGTTGGAGGAATACTCGGAAGCCAGCAGCATCGTGCCCGGGATCAAGTCGTTTATTGCGCTGGCGGTCGCGCTGACCAGCCATTAGAGTGTTGTCCGGCGATTCGACGATAGCCCTCAAATGTTCGCGTCCGCCAGTGAGGCGCGACAGCATGGAGCGCTATGTCGATAGGGAGCGGCTAAAGCAATCCTTCCCCCGTCCCTTCTCGGCTCGGGGTTTTCCTCCTCCAACATCTCGCCTAAACTGCCGATGGCCATCTATGGATCACGCACTCGGCCACGACGAAACCGACAAAGCCTTTCCGGGCAACCGCAACAACGCTGACGAAAGCGCGGTAGACAAATCCGCGCCGGTCTACGATTTCCGCCGTACCGATCGCATCTCGAAAGATCAGTTGAACACTGTTCGCCTGATTCACGAAAACTTCGCGCGCAGCATGGCATCCAGTTTATCGGCGTACCTGCGGTCGTATGTGGGAGTGAATCTGATCTCGGTGGAGCAACTCTCGTTCGTCGATTTCGCGCACTTCCTGCCCTCGCCCACCAGTTTGGTCACACTCGCGATGAAGCCTTACGACGGGAACGCGCTGCTGGAAATGAGTCCGTCCCTGGTGTTTCCGTTGCTCGAAATGTTGCTGGGGGGAACCCTAAAAGGGCCCACGTCGATCAGCCGCGAGACCACGGAAATCGAGCGGAGCATTCTGGATGGACTACTGCGCGTGATCCTGCGCGATTTGGAAAGCGCGTGGGCCGCGGTTGCGCCCACGGAATTCGTGATCGTCGGCCACGAAACGGAACCGCAGCTTCTGCCGATCCTGGCGCAGAACGAAGCAGTGGTGGGGATCAGCATTGAGGTTCGCATCGGCGAGACATCGGGGATGATGAACATCGGAATTCCGTCCGTCGTCGTCAAGATGCTTCGGCAGAAATTCGATCAACACCGCGTGGTGCGCAAAGCGGAAACCACCAACGATGAACATACTCGGCTGTTGAATTTGATTCAGCCCGCGGCGATTCACCTGGATGCGCGCCTGCAGGGCCCGACGCTGGGGTTGAAGGCGCTGCTCGATTTGCAGGAAGGCGACGTGCTGGCGTTCGACTATCCGTTGGCGAAGCCTGTGGGGCTCATGATCAACGGGAAGCTGAAGTATCGCGGCGGTATCGTTGCGAAAGGCGCGAAGCTCGCGCTCGAAATCCAACAGGCGACATAGCTCATAGTTTCACTTGGCGATTGTCATCGTCATCGACAACAGAAAAATGCCAGCGGGCCGTTCACTTCATGGCTCACACCACGCAGGTGGAAGTGAGAACCATGAAAAATCTAGCATTCGTAACGATTTTAGCGGGAACGTGTTTCGTCCCCGTCCACGCAGGCAATGTTGTACTCAACCCAGGATTTGAGACCGGCGACTTCACCTCATGGAATGTCAACCTCGCCACTCAAGGTCCGGATTTGCAAGTCCGCTCTGGCGGCATAAGCCCAGGTCTCTTCGACACTCAATTCGGCGCGACGACCGCCGGCGATTACGATACGCTCGCGCAATCCATCGCCACCGTGAACGGTCAGACCTACACGTTTAGCTTCTCTCTGGCGGAATCGTTCGTAGGCGACGAGAATGGCGACAATCTGTCCAGCGGTCGCGTGCGCCCCGCGTTCGTGGCGGTCGACCCGGCAGCGGATTTTCAGGCATTCTGGAACGGCATCATGGTGCTGGACGAGCCGGCGGCAGGGCGCACGGGCTTCTTCGACTTCGATCAGTTTGCCTTCGATGAAGTGGCTACGGGCAACGACACCATTTCATTCAGGGCCTATAACGTTCCCAGCTTCTATTTTCTGGACAACGTCTCCGTGAGCACCGCGGACGCAGCCGCGGCGCCCGAACCCGCAAGCTGGCTCGCGATGGCCGTGGGTTTGGCAGCGATTGCCCTGTTGCGGCTAAAGTTAACGGAGGAGCGAATCGACAATCGTAAATGCACTCCTTCTTCTTCTGGCTTGAGGCGACCGCTCTAAGCACCTGGATTCGCGAATCGACGTCGCTCTGGGCATTCCCGGGGATCCTGACGCTGCACACTGTCGGCATGGGATTTGTCGCCGGCCTCAGCGCGGCGGTGGATCTCCGGATTCTCGGTTTCGCGCCGGCCGTGCCGCTCCTCGAACTGAGGCGTTTCTTTCCTGTTCTATGGCTCGGGTTTTGGATGAACGCCGTGTCGGGCGTGCTGCTTCTGATCGCCTACCCGACCAAGGCGCTGACGAATCCGGTCTTCTACCTCAAGCTCACGTTTATCGCGCTGGCTCTTGTGGGACTGCGCTCGATCGTGCGATCCGTATTCGGCGACGCGAGCCTTGACCTGGGTCCGGTGACGCGTAAGAGCAAGCGACTGGCGATCGCATCCCTCGTTTGCTGGACCGGCGCCATCACAGCCGGACGATTGCTGGCCTACACTTATCTACATCTGACGGCTCGGCAATTGTGATGTACACGTTTCAGCACTGGGTCTATCACGCGCTGCGCGCCATCGCCTGGGCGAAGCCGTTCATGACCTCGAAGTGGGGCTGGCCGATGAGCGAGACCGTGCACTTTCTGGGATTGTCTCTGTTGATGGGAACCATCGGAATGTTCGACCTCCGCCTGCTCGGAATGGGGAAGCGAGTGCCGATCAGCGCGCTGCACAAGCTGGTGCCGTGGGGCGTGGGCGGCTATCTGCTGGCAGTCGTCACGGGCTTCTTTTTTCTGGCGACCGAGCCGGACCAATATATTTTCAATCCGGCGTTCCATTGGAAAATGCTGTTCATGACGCTGGCCGGGCTGAACGTCGCTACGTTTTATAGCGCGGTGTTTCGGCGAACGAAACTGGTGGGGCCCGGCGAAGAGGCGGAGCGATCCGCCAAACTGATCGCGGCGCTTTCCTTAATCCTATGGACCGGCGTGATCGTGTTCGGCCGCATGTTGACGTTTTATCGACCCATCGATTGCGGTTCGGAGCCGATCACCTTTATCTCGACCTGCATCCCTTTGCGATAGGAGTGTTCTGTTTGACGTGGGGCCACCACTCGTGGCGGCGAGTCGCCTTCAGGCGGCTCTGTTCAACACGAGAAACCGGCCCACAGCCGAAACTTTTCGGGTGGGTTATGGCGTCTAATGGAAACAATGCCACGCCCGCGCCGATTAATCGTTTTATTCGCGGCGATTTGCGGGATAACCTGTGCGCAACCCCGTGGCACAGGTGTGATTTCCGGCACAGTGATCGATTCACGCAGTGGCGATCCCGTTCGGCGAGCCGTCGTCACCGTGACCTGGCAGGGCACGCCGAGATCTTGGGCGACGACGCGAACCGACGGTTCGGGGAAATTTGTCTTCGACGGGCTGCCTCCCGGCAAGTACGATCTGCGCGCCACTAAGCAAGGACTTGGCACCGCGACGTATGGCGCGAACAGTCTCCGCGAATTGGGCGATCTGATTACGCTCGGCGCGGGCGAGGCCCGCGGCGATCTGAGACTCCGCTTCATTCATTCCGCCACCATCTCGGGCCGAGTGGTCGATCGCGATGGCGATCCTGTGCAAAACGTCCAAGTAACGCTGCTGCGGAGCGCGCGCAATCTGGGCGAGCGCGTGCTGGCGAATTATCGGGGAACGAATTCCAACGATCGCGGCGAGTACAAGATCTCCAACGTCGATCCCGGCGAGTACTATGTGCTGTGCAAGCCGGAGGCGCACCAACAGAATGTCTTCATGACCCACGAGATCCTGGTCCAACAGTATTTCGGCGGCGCGCGCGATTCCAAAGATACGAAGCCTCTGTCTGTACGTGGGGGCGAAGTTCTGACCGGCATCGATTTCCATCTGACTACGGAACATCCCGCGAAGATCACCGGCCGTATCGTTGGCGTGCCGCAACTGGACCCGCCTGAAATTGCAGACGGTCCGCCAAACGGCTTCGCCGTCAACAACGGTCCGGGGCGTCCGATGCGCATGAACCGTGGGCAGTTGGTTTCAGTCAGCCTTGGCCCTGCCGACCTCAACCAGCAGGGGTGGACGCAAGGCACTGCCGCGACGGGTCCCGATTATCATTTCGAAATACCCGATGTGGCCCCTGGACGTTACGGAATTCAAGCCAGTGTGAACGCCAAGGGCAAGATGTATTATGCGTCGCAGACCTTCGACGCCGTCGAAGGGACAAACGATGTCATCCTCACGATGGTCGCGGCGGTCGGCGTCAAGGGACATCTGACATCGGAGGGGCCGAACGCGCGCCCCGCCGAGGGTTTCACGGTTGCGCTCGCCCCGCCTCCCGGGAGGGCCAGTCGCGGCGAACAACATTCGGCGCGTGTCGGAAAAGATGGCAGCTTCGCCATCCAAAATGTTCCGCCGGGCGAGTGGACCTTGAACATCAATCCGAGCCTGGGAAGCCCAAATCTCGGAACTTCCGCAGCCCCGGGCTTGGCGACGGCGATGTTCGACAAGTCGGTGCGTCTCGGCGACAAGGACTATCTCTTCAAGCGGTTGGAGATTCCTCCGGGCTTGGATGCGCCGCTCAACATCGTCATCAGCTCCAACATGTCGATCGTGGAAGGCGAGGTCGATGCCGGTGACTCCGACGCGAAGCGGGCTGGCATCGTGCTGGGAGCGATCGGAGCATTGCACAATCTTGCCCGCTTCTATTACGGTGTTCCGGCCGACGATAGCCGGCAAATTCAAAATCAACGGAGTCGCGCCCGGCAAATACAAGATATTCGCGCTGGAGAAAATGGCGGCGGCGAGTTTTCGCAATCCGGAATCGGTCGAGTTGCTGGACGCGTTGGGCGAAGAAATAGAGGTCGGCGAAGGCGCAAAAGTTCAGGTGCATCCGAAGCTGATTCCGCAAGACAAGGCGAGGGAGATCCTGAAGCCATGAAATCTCCTTGCATATTGCTTGCAGGATGGTTGCTTGGCGGTTGCATGTTTGCGCAAGCACCAAATAGCGATAAGGGCGGCAGTATCACAGGCGTCGTTCGCGATTCTGTCACGCGAATGCCGTTGAAAAAGGCGACGGTTTCCATCAACGCTATGTTCGTGTCAGGCATCGGTGCCGCGAACGCCGGCAGGAACCAGGGACCGCAGGGGACCGTAACCGACGCGACCGGCACGTTCGCGATCACCGATCTTCCGGCTGGCCAATATCGGGTCGTGATCCAGCACCAGAACTATCCGCAGGCGAGATTCGGTGGAGTGGTCAAAAGCGTCGAGGTGAAAGCCGGTGAAACGGCTGGACCGATCGCGGTGGATCTGATCCCCGGCGCCTCCGTGAGTGGTCGAATTACCGACGAGGAGGGCGAGCCTATTCAAGGATGCTTTGTGCAGCCGCATCCGGTGAAGAATCCCGAGCAGGGTGTTCCTATGCAAGGAAACCCGACCACGAATGAAGACGGCGACTACCGGTTTTACGCAGTGCCGCCCGGGAAATATATCCTGTCCGCACAATGCCAGATGCAGGTGTTTCAGTCGCGGCCGTTTTCAGCCGGACCGGATCCGCCGCCGTCGCGCGCCTATCCGATGCAGTACTATCCACTGGCGACCGACGCGAAGGCGGCCGAGGCAGTGGAGTTGACGCCGGGCAACGAAAAATCGGGTGTCGATTTTCGAATGCGGCCCGCGGCTGTGACGCAGATCCACGGCGTATTTTCGCCGGCGGGTGTCGATATGAAGGGCCGCAATGTGAACCTGCAACTGATTCCGGCGGATCGCTCGCGCATAAACGGTATGTTCACAGGCGCGAACGTCGATGTCGCGAAAGGGACATTCGAGTTCCGCCAGGTGTTTCCGGGTTCCTACGAACTGACGGCGTTCGCGAACGATTCCGACGACAAACCCGCGGGCGCGACGCAGCGGGTCGAAGTGAACGATCGACCGCTCGATGTGGTGTCTGGAACTGCATACCGCATTCGAGATCAGCGGCAAAGTGGAGCTCGACGCCAGTTCGAGCACGAATTCGAACGCCGCGCCGAGCAATCAGGGAAACCTCGGCGCCGTGAACGGCAGCAATGCAGTCGGCATTTCGGTGAGCAGTCGCGGGTTCAGCGGGTCGTTCGGCGTACCGCTTATCAACGGCAAGCCTTCGTTGAACCAGGTAAATATTCAATTGTTTCCGCTCCATCAGACGGGAATGCCGTTTCCCCAGACTCAGGCTGGAGAAGACGGCAGCTTCACGCTCAAAGGTGTGATTCCCGGAGTTTGGCGCTTACAGGTGAACGGTCCGTCCGTGTTCGTAAAGTCGGCGTGGCTGGGGAGCACGGACGTCACCAGCGCCGCGATCGATCTATCGGGCGGAGCCGCGGGCTCGCTGAGAGTCGTCCTGAGTACGAACATGGCAACCATTCGCGGATCGGCACCCGCTGGACAGACGGTCTACGCGCAACGCATAGACGATGACATGTCGGTTCGATCCAGCCGAGGTTCCGGGGTCGATCCGAGCGGCCAGTACACGATGTCGAACCTGCCGCCGGGGAAGTATCGTCTGGTTTTGACGGATCCCGGTTCGCCCCCGCCGGACGAAGGCGGCCAGGAGGTCACGATTCACGAAGGCGAGACCATCACGCTGGATTTAAAGGCGCCGGCGGTTCCGTAACCTTGTGCCCCGACAAATGTTCATGCCTTTGTGGCGCACGATTCATCGTGCTGGCGCGGCCTTTCAGGCTGCGCTCGTGAAGCGGACACTAAAGTGCCCGCCGGCACGATGAATCGTGCGCCACGTCCGGCCGAGCCGCACTCTGGTTGCAACACCGCGTAACTAGAATCCGGCGAACGTGCGTTTGACGATCTGTAACCCAGGGTTTATAGTGACTCATGGCTCTTCGGTTTTGGCTTGTTTCCTCAGCCCTGATTTCCATGAGCGCGGCGACGGTTTTCGCCCAGCCACCGGTGATCGTACAACCGGGCGCTCCCGGCCACGCCAATAAAATCCTTACCCCGGCGACGGCGAGCGCGCCTCCTCGCGAACCAACCGAAGCGGACACGCTGTTCATGCAAGGGATGATTCATCATCATCAGCAAGCCGTTGAAATGACGGCGCTGATGCCCGCGCGAACTCACAACAAAAAGCTATTGGCGTTCGGTAAGCGAATCAGCATTTCGCAGTCCGACGAAATCCGCTTCATGCAGCAGTGGCTGGAAATGCACGGCAAGGCCGTCCCGGCGAAGCACGACATGAGCCACATGGACGCCAAACATATGGACATGGACTCCATGCCGATGATGCCCGGCATGTTGACGCCGGAACAGATGAAGGCGCTGGGGAAATCGTCCGGCGCCGACCTTCGATCGCCTGTTTCTGACGGGCATGATCCAGCATCACGGCGGCGCTCTGACCATGGTGCAGGATCTTTTCGACACCCCGGCAGCGGGCCAGGATGGCCAACTGTTCGACTTCGTCACCGACGTGGATAATACGCAGACCGCGGAAATCAAAATCATGAAGAGCATGCTGAAGGAGAAACAATGATCCGACAATTCATCGCGCGCAGTGCTGTCACAGGGGCCCTGGCACTCTCGTTAACGATGCTCTGCAACGGGCAGAACAACACCGCCACGCCGTCCAACCCGCGAGCCGCAGCCGACGATCCACGCATCGGACTGAAAGGTGGACTGCACGATGCCGCCGAAGCATCGTTCGGCATGCAGCGGATCGCGTCGCTGCCGAAGCCGCCGGGCTTCAATGAAGTGGTCACGACTCCAGCGCCGCCGCCCCGCGAGACTCCGGAAGGCACGGGCGCCGATCGTCCCGGCGACGCGCAGCCGCCGCGCGGGCCCAGCGTTTCCTACGGCTCGACGAATTCGGATCTCGCGTTCAGCGGCAACCATCTGTTCGTCGGCAACTACAACGGGATCAATTTTTACGACATCGACAGCCCAGCGAAAACGCTGCTGCGGACGTCGCTCGTTTGCCCCGG
The DNA here is from genome assembly GCA_963732025.1 of Terriglobia bacterium. GTDB lineage: Bacteria > Acidobacteriota > Terriglobia > Bryobacterales > Bryobacteraceae > Palsa-187. Next base: position 201,058 of record CAVSXU010000008.1, on the reverse strand, counting down.
CGGTCAAGGCGATGTCTCGGTCTACGGACATCTGCTGTTCATGTCGGCCGAGGCCTCGAACGGCCGGATCGATTGCGGCACGCAGGGAATTCCGCTGCCTGCGGGATACAAGCCGCCGCCGCCTCCTCCGCCGCCGGCGCCTGGACAGCCGCGCGCGCCGCGTCCGCCGGATCCGGCGAATCCCGATCGTTTCCGCGGCGTCCGCATCTTCGACGTAACGCGACATGGCGAATCCGAAGCAAGTCGCCACCGTGCAGAGCTGCCGCGGATCGCACACGCACACGCTGGTGATCGATCCGAAGGATAAAGAAAACGTCTACATCTACATTTCGGGCACCGGCAATGTTCGTCTGTCGGAAGAACTCGCCGGCTGTTCGAGTGGCGATCCGACGGCGAATCCCGACACCGCGCTGTTCCGCATCGACATCATCAAGGTGCCGCTGGCGCATCCCGAACTGGCGAAGATCGTGTCGAGCCCGCGCATTTTCGCGGACAACCAGACCGGCGCGCTCAACGGACTCTGGAAGGGCGGCAATCACGGTGAAGGCACCCAGACCACTTCCAGCACCGACAAGTGCCACGACATCACGGTGTATTCGGCCATGGGGCTGGCCGCGGGAGCATGTTCCGGCAACGGAATCCTGCTGAACATTTCCGATCCGGTGCATCCGGTCCGCATCGACGCGGTCAGCGATCCGAATTATGCGTTCTGGCATTCGGCAAACTTCAGCAACGATGGCACGAAGGTGCTGTTCACCGATGAATGGGGCGGCGGATCGCAGCCGCGTTGCCGCGCGACCGATCCGATGAACTGGGGCGCCGATGCGATTTTCAGCCTGAACAAGGGCAAGCTGAAGCTGGAGTCGTATTACAAGATGCCCGCGCCGCAGACCGATCAGGAAAACTGCGTGGCGCACAACGGATCGCTGGTGCCGATTCCGGGCCGCGACATTCTGGTGCAGGCCTGGTATCAGGGCGGCATTTCGATGGTGGATTTCACGGACGCCTCGCATCCCGTCGAGATCGCGTATTTCGATCGCGGTCCGGTGGACACGGAGCATCGCACGCTGGGCGGCATGTGGTCGGTCTATTGGTACAACGGCTACATCTACGGGTCGGAAATCGCGCGCGGCGTGGACGTGTTCAAGCTGGTGCCGAACAAGTTCATCACGCAGAATGAAATCGACGCAGCCAATCAGGTGCATTTCGAGGAGTTGAATGTGCAGAACCAGCCGAAGATCGTTTGGCCCGCGAACTTTGTAGTGGCGCGCGCTTATCTGGATCAGCTGGCTCGCGGCAACTCGCTGCCGGCGGCGCGAATCGCGGCGCTGAACAGTGCGATCGCCAGCGCAGAATCGACGCATTCGAGCAAGGACGTCGCGGCGGTGAAATCGCTCGGGAGCGCTCTCAGCAAGGACGCTGCTTCGGCGAAGTCGCCGGCGGATGCGGCGCGGCTGCGGGCGTTGGCGGAAATCATGAAGGGCGGAGGAGCGGGGCGATAGTCGGCTGTCCGCGTGACATCTTTGCAGCACAAAACGTGTCGACATGAGTGTCGACACGGCACGCAAGAGTGCGTGCGCCACGTCCTACTCAATCACTTGATTGAAAAAATCGACGTACCTCGGCGCCAGATTCTCCGGACGGTAAATTGACGCGGCCTGCAAGGCGCGTTCGGATTCTTCGCGATAGAAGTCCGCATCGTCCTCCAACCGCAGGATCAGTTCGATCCACGGCTCCACGACTTCCGGACTCACCGGAATCGGCTGTTGCGGAGTAATCTCGGGCGGAATCGGAAGATAGAATCCCGCGCCGTTGCAGGTCTCCGGCAATCCTCCGCGATCGCTCACCAGCGGCGGAATTCCGTTCAGCAGTGCCTCGGCCGCCACGCGTCCCGCCGGTTCGTGCCACAAAGAGGGTGCGAGCAGGACGCGCGTGGGAACGTAAATCTCCTTGGGCTGCGCCATCGGCGGCGACATCATCAGATTCTCATGACGCCGCAGATCGAAACCGCCGAGCATCCCTGCCTGCACCAGTCGCCCGCCCGAACCGCGCGACTCGATGAACAGCATCGCGATATCGGGCCTGCGAAGGCTGAGTTCCTCGGCCAGGCGCGCGACGAACATCAGCCCTTTCTCGGGCGATGGATTGATCATCGTGACGAAGATGGGATCGCGGTCCTCGGCGAGTACGTCGTCGAGTTCCATCGGGATCGGCAGCGGCGAGCTTTCGATTCCAAGCGCGGTGCGATAGACATGGCTGAGGTGCGCGCTCGGCGTGAGAATCGCGTCCATGGGGCGAAAAAACTCCGCGCTCTTGAGGTAGCCTTCATTGCGCAGGGCAAACACCAGCTTGACGCCTTGCCGCTTGGCTCGCTCATAGCGGCGGATGTCGCCGGGCAGGCCGCCGAAGCCCAGCAATATGTCCGGTTGGAAGGAATGCAGCTCGTCATCGAACATCTGATCGAACTGGCGGCCTAGAATTTCCTGCCAGGCGTGCATTCCGCGCGTACCCGTATCGAGCAGCCGATAGCGCACGCCGCGATCATCGAAACGCAACTCGGGTCGCGCTCGTGTTTTGCCGCGGGTGCTGCGTTCGATGGTTGGCTTGATTCCCAGTGCGCCAAGGTAAGACACCACGTCGGACTTGATGGCGCGTTCGGTGGCTGTCGTCGCGACGGCGTGAACTTCGAAACCGGCGCTCGCCAGCATTTCGCACATGGTTCGAGTGGAACGCGCGGCGCCGCTAGCGGGGTCCTGCGGCAATTGGGGCAAAACCAGAAGCAGGCGCGCGCCGGAGGAAGTCACTTTTCGATGTTAGAACGCCGCGGCGTTAGGCCGCATTTGTTCTAGACGATGCGCGAAACCGCGGAAGACTTGGGCCGCGACTTTCGCCGCCACCACAGCAAGCCGCCGAGAGCCGACGACACCAGCGCCCATGTCGAAGGTTCGGGAGTACCCACGGACTGGATATCGATGGAAGCTCCGGGCGGGATCATTACGGTGAGTTCACCCGTCAACGCAGCGTCGGCCAGGGCCGTGAGCTGGATGACGTAGGGGATGCTCCCTGAGGCGAGGTCCACGTGGATGTGGTTATTTCCGCTGAAGCCGCTGCCGCTGACATCATTAAAACTGGTCGAAAATGCTACGGTACCGTTCACCAGGAATTGAATGCTCCAGCCGATGCCATCCGCGAGCCCGCTGTTCAACACACCATTGACGTCCCACGATACCGGTATATTGCCGTTGAAGCCGCCGCCGGAAGCAACGATTTGGCCGCCCGCGACGAACGTCATACCGAAGGTATTGGTGCTCTGGCCCGCTCCGTGCGTGAGTTCCGTAAAATCGGCCACGTCGTTGCCGCTGATGGAAACTCCGTTCACGAAGCCTCCGGACGCCAAGTTGGTCGAAGTGCAGTGCGCGTGATTTACGACTGTGTTGCCGGTGTTGCCGACTCCAGGCATATTGACGGCTGAATCGTCGCACGCGGCCCCGACAAAAGTGATCGACGCTCGCGCGGGCACGGACAATCCCGTAAGCGCCGCCAGCGGTACAACGCTGAAGGCGATGACGCGTCCCTTGTTCTGGACGAACCGTCTGGCTCGCTCGATCGCAGTCATAAAAACTCCTATTTCCGCAAAAATCAGCCCGACCGCTAATGGAAAGATATCACAATGAAGCGATCAGTGCGTGAAACATCAATAATCGGGCAGTAACCCAGGCGACATATTTTATATTTTATCGGAGGGCCTGTGCGGTTGACATTAATACGGGCCGTCAGCCTACAATGCAACCGTGGCTGCTCGCGCGGGACGGAATCCGCATTCGGCAGCGGCCCAGGAGACGAACTCAGATGTCCTTACGCATTAATGACGAAGCACCCAATTTCACAGCTCAAACAACACAAGGCGAAATTGATTTTCACAAGTGGATTGGGGATGGGTGGGCGATCCTGTTTTCGCATCCGAAAGATTTTACTCCCGTGTGCACAACCGAGCTGGGCTACATGGCCAAGCTCGAACCGGATTTCGCCTCGCGCAACACCAAGGTGATCGGGCTGAGCGTCGATCCGGTGAGCAGCCATGGCAAGTGGGCGGCGGACATCGAAGAGACGCAAGGCCACCGCGTTAATTACCCGATGATCGGCGACCCGACTCTTGAGATCGCCAAGCTGTACAACATGCTGCCGGCCGAAGCGGGCGATACCTCCGAAGGCCGCACGGCCGCCAACAACGCCACGGTTCGTACCGTCTTCATCATCGGACCGGACAAGAAGATCAAGCTGATGCTCGCATATCCGATGACGACGGGCCGCAATTTTGATGAGATTCTTCGCGTGTTGGATTCGATGCAGCTCACGGCCAAACACAAAGTGGCGACGCCCGTGAATTGGAAGAAGGGCGAAGACGTCATCATCGTGCCCGCCGTCTCCGACGACGAAGCGAAGCAAAAATACCCCGATGGGTGGAAGACGCTGAAGCCGTATCTTCGGGTCGTCGCCGAACCTAAGTAAGTTCGGGCAGAGACAACGTCCTTGCGCGCGGCCGTCAGAGTCTGTGTGAAATCAGGGACAGGCCGCCCTGTCCACGCCGGTATCTTGTTCATTCGTGGCCTCGTGTCACTAGGGGACAGGGTAGCCTGCCCCTGATTTCACACAGACTCTGACGGCCGCGCGGATTCTGCTGGGGGTCGCGCTGGGCAAGGTCGCGACTCCGTCTCAGAGCGGCCCATCAAACGAATTTTACACCGGCTTCACGGAATAGCGCATCTTAGACCTGACATAGGTCGATCAAGAACGTCAGCCGCGCGGCACGACGCGTGAGCACAAGTCGTTTTGTGCACTGGCCTTACGTGTGCTCCCGTGACTCAATACTCGGCAACCGGTCAAACCATCTCCCACTACGTTGTCATGGAACAACTGGGAAGCGGCGGGATGGGTATCGTCTACAAAGCCCAGGACAAGGAACTTGGCCGGTTTGTCGCTCTGAAGTTCCTTCCTGAAGACGCGGCCAAGGATTCGCAAGCGCTGGAGCGTTTTCGGCGTGAAGCGCGGCGCGCGTCCGCGCTCAATCACCCGAACATCTGCACCATCTACGAAATCGGCAGCCACGAAGGCAAGGCGTTCATTGCCATGGAGTACCTGGATGGCGTGACACTCAAGTACCTGATCGCCGCGCGCACGCTAGACGTCGAACGTATTCTCGCCATTGCGATCGAAATCGCCGATGCGCTCGACGCGGCTCACACGGAAGGCATCATTCATCGCGACATCAAGCCCGCCAATATTTTCGTTACGAAGCGGGGGCTCGCCAAGATTCTCGATTTTGGCCTGGCGAAAAATATGCTTTCGGCCGCGTCCTCGAACGAGTTCGGAACGCAGGAAACACAATTGCTGGACGTGGTGCCCGAAGAGCTTCTCACCAGTCCGGGGACGACCATCGGAACTGTGGCCTACATGTCTCCCGAGCAAGTACGGGCCAAGGAATTGGACGGCCGCTCGGATCTGTTCTCATTCGGTACCGTACTTTACGAGATGGCGACCGGGAGCTTGCCCTTTCGCGGCGACAGTTTAGGACTGATTTCGGAAGCCATACTTAATCGCAATCCGATCGCTCCCATACGGGTCAATCCCGATATCCCCCCGGCTCTCCAGGAACTGATCCACCGAGCCTTGGAGAAGGACTGCTCCCTGCGTTATCAGCACGCGGCCGACATGCGAGCCGAGCTCCAACGGCTTAAGCGAGACAACGAATCGGGCCGGAGAGCTGCGGAAGATATAACTGTAACGGCCTTTCAGCCAACCGCAAGTTACTCATCCTCAAGCAAGCGGACGGCAACGACTTCGGCTGTGCGGCGAGCATCTCCCCGCCAGCCGCGGGTCTCCAAGATCATTGACTCGCTGGCGGTTTTGCCCTTCGGAAACGCCAGTAACGACAGTGAATCCGAATACCTCAGCGACGGGATCACGGGAAGCCTCATCAACATTTTCGCGAGGATACCGAAACTTCGCGTCATCGCGCAAAGCACGGTACTTCGGTATAAGGGCCAGAACATTGATCCTCAAGCCATTGGTCGCGAGCTCAATGTTCGGGCCGTCCTGATGGGAAGAATGATGCAGCGCGGCGGCTCTTTACGCATCGGCACCGAATTGGTGGATGTGGCCACGGGCTCTCAATTGTGGGGCGCGCAATACGATCGCACGCCGGGCGACATATTTGCCGTCCAAGATCATATTTCCGACGAGATATCCGGAACCTTGCGGCCACAGTTGAGCCGGTCGGAGAAGAAGCAGCTCACGAAACACCACACCGAGAATCCAGAAGCCTACCGGCTTTACCTGAAAGGTCGTCATTACTGGAATAGGTGGACTGAAGAGGGATTCTACAAAGCAATCGAGTATTTTCAGCAAGCGGTCGAAAAGGACCCCGACTATGCTCTCGCTTACGCGGGCGTGGCGGATTCCTATGTGCTCCTCGGCTGGAACAGCTATCTGCCGCCCACGAAAGCGTTCCCCAAGGCGAAAATGGCCGCGACAACCGCATTGCAACTCGACCGGGACCTCGCCGAAGCCCACACCTCCGTGGCGGCCGTATCCTGGCTGCACGATTGGCAATGGGAAGAGGCCCAGAAAGAGTTCAGGCGCAGCCTCGAACTCTGTCCAACCTACCCGACGGCCAACCACTGGTACGCCGAGTATGCGATGACCATGGGGAGGCACGCAGAGGCATTGGCCAGCATGGAGAAGGGCCAGGAACTCGATCCGTTATCGCTCATTATAAGCGTCGCAGTCGGGTGGAATCTCTATTGCGCCCGCCGGTACGAGGAAGCCATCCAGCAGCTCCAGAGAACCCTCGAATTGGAGCCGAACTATGCCGTCACTCATTGGATTCTTGGACTTGCGTTCAGGAAAATGGGAAGCTACGAACTGGCTGCAGCCGAGGGTCAAAAGGGAGTGGATCTATCAGGCGGCAGTCCTCTGATGCGCGCGGCCCTGGCGCATACTCTGGGTACGGCCGGCATGAAGAAGGAAGCATCCGAGATGCTCGATGAGCTGACAACGCTGGCAAAACAGAAGTATGTCGCCCCCTACTTCCTTGCTGGAATCCACATTGGCTTGGGAGAAAACGAGCGCGCGATCGAATACCTGGAGAAGGCTTACGAAGAGCACTCTCACTGGCTCATCTACCTTCACTTAGACCCGAGCATGGATGACTTGCGGCGCACTCCAAATTTCCAGGACCTGTTGCGGCGCATCGGACTTCCGTCCGCGCAATCCGCGTGAGCTGGCGCGCGCCCCAAAGCCGCCCGATTTGAAGATCGAATCCTTCACGACAACGCAATCGTATAAGAGTGAGCCCTTCACCACACTCAGGCGAGCGTTTGACGTACCACTCCCACAAGATCGCGGAGCGAATACGGCTTCCGGATGAAGCGCTCGACATCCGCTTGCAGCGATGCAACTGCGAATTCCTTGCTGTAGGCGCTGGTGACGATCGCTCGCATAGCGGGTCGGCGGCGCGTGGCCTCCGCCAGGACCTCTCGGCTTGAAGTTCCCGGAAGAGTGACGTCCAGGAGGAGTACGTCGATAGCGATGTCGCCTCGAATCGCCGCAATGGCAGTAGTGCCATCCGGCGCCTCAAGGACACAGAGCCCACTCCGACGGAGCATCTTCACAGTCGCGCTCCGTAACGAATCTTCGTCCTCCACAACCAACACTATCGCCGGCTGATCGATGAGTGTCGATTCGGTAGGAGAGTTCGGGTCGGGAGAAGCGTTTGCCGAGCTCTCGGCACAAGGCAGCAATACTCGAAAGGTCGTGCCTTTCCCCGGCTCGCTGGCGAGATGGATCGCACCTGCCAGGCCTCTGATAATTCCAGAGACGACTGCAAGTCCGAGACCATGGCCTAATGCCTTGGTCGTAAAGAATGGGTCAAATGCGCGAGCCTGCGTTTCCGGAGTCATGCCTCTCCCCGTGTCAGTGACTTCCAATTGCACGAAATCGCCCTCTGGCAACTCTCTCGGAATCCAGGCAAGCCGGTGCTGTCCTACCTTGAAACGCCGCACGTTCAATTCGATCGCGCCGTCGCGTTCGCCAATCGCTTCCGATGCGTTGATGACAAGGTTCATCACGATTTGTTGGACCTGCGCGTCACTGGCTGACACGGTGGGCAGATCCTCCTCAAGATGAGTGTGCAGCGCAGCGTGTTTCGAGATCGAAAACTTGAGGAGTTCGGCCATCCCCTTCACCGTCCACGCAACGTTTACCCGTCCGGGCGTCCCGCTCTCTTGTCCCGTATACATCATCAACTGCCGGACGATTTCGGAACCATGCATCGCCACGGAACAGATGGTTCTCAGCTCCTGTTCCGGACGAGCTTCAGCGGCCAGCTTGGACAAGGCCAATTCGGCTTGCATCAGCACTCCACCCAGAAGGTTGTTGAAGTCGTGGGCAATCCCATTGGCCAGCGTTCCTACGCTTTCCAGCTTCTGACGGGCGAAGGTTTCCTGTTGCGCGCGCCGATTGTCAGTGACATCCTGGCAGGCGCCAAAGATGTGGCGTGGGGAGCCTACTTCATCGAGTAACACCTGACTGGTGAATGTAACCGTGCGCAAGTCTCCGTTCGGCCGGGCGATCCGAAATTCCACGGAGCACCCGGTCTTCTCCGCGATACCGCGCTGGATTTCCTCGGCCACATGCGCCCTGTCATGCGGCGTGATGATTTGGAGCAGTCCCTCTAAACTCGGCGCGTAGTCTTCCGGCTGCCCGAATATGCGTTTACATTCTTCGGAACACACCACTTGATCCGCCCCCAGGTTCCAGTGCCAACTGCCGACATGAGTCAAGCGCTGCGCACTCATCAGACGGTGTTCGCTCTCCAGCAAATGCTCTCTGGTTTGAGTTAATTCAAGGTTCGCGGCAGACAACTGGTCGATGCCGGCGCGAAGGTCGAAAACGTTCCTCTGGGTGTCGCGGGCGATCCGGCTACCGATGAGGGCGATGACAAGCAGGTTCAGATCCACAAAGAATATGGCCTCGTAGCTTGTGCCTTGTGTGGCGTGCGTGAGACCTTGCCTTACGGCAATCCCCAAGGCCGTCACCACGACTAGGACGATGCTCGCCGTCGTCGCGTAGGCGGCGCGATCCAGCAACATCAGGGAGATGAGCAGCAACCCAGGGAAAACCAGCATCGCGTGACTGCGAAATCCGTCATGCGCCTCGAAAACCAGCAGAATTGGGGTCAATAGCGAGGCCAGAAAAAGCGCTCGCCCCGCCCAATCCGACCTTCCGGCACGATTCATGACTGCGGCGGCAGTCAGGCCAGCCACGGCGAAAACCAGTAATCGCGCTTCTTGCCAATCCTTGTCAATCGTATTCAAAATCACGAGCACGCTGACGGCGCAGATTAACAGGAAACAAGAGAATTGCAAAGTTCTGGCATTGCGGTCGCGACCCGGGTCGCCGGTTGACTTGGGATAGAACCAGGATGAAGACTTTGGATCCGGCATTAGGCTTGTAACTTCTGTTTGTGCTTCATGGAAACCGAGTGTGGGCGCCGACTGCCAGGGCATGCGATATAGTACTCCGATTCGGGTTGCTGATGGGACAACACTTATGATGCCGCGGAGGGCGTGTTCGTACACATTAAAACAGGAGCTTCAATGTTAAAACAGGAGCTTCAATGTTAAAACAGCAGCTTCACCGCAAACTGAATCTGGCGCGAACTTCCCAAGTCCCCGCGGGTCGTTCTTGTAGCTATAATCTGACCGAAGGTTGCGACCGCCAAATTGTTCTGCGGCTGGCCGAAGTTCGGATGATTGAACAGGTTGAACGCCTCGGTCCGGAACTGCAGCGATACCCGTTCCCTGATCTTCGTGTCCTTGGCGATCGACAGGTCGACATCCGCAAATCCGGGACCGGTGAGAATGTTTCGGCCGGCATCGCCGAACCCGGTGGCCTGCCGGACGAACGCCGCCGGATTGATCCACTGGTTCGGTGAGGGATTCGGCAGGATTAGAGGGACGCCCGGCACCAGGAACGGCCGGTCGAACGCCTCCAGGCTCCCGCGCGTATCCGTCACCTGAATGATGGGACTGAATGGATTTCCCGACTGCAGGTTGACGATAGGAGATGCGCTCCACCCCTGCGCCAGGCGCGACAGGAACGCGCCGTGGCCGTGGAACGGCAAAAAGTAGATCGCGCTCAGCACGAATCGATTGCGGGCGTCGAAATCGGACAGCGCGCGCTCGGCACTAAGGTTGCGGAAATCCTGCGCCTGCGGATTCGAACTGCCGACCGAGTTGTTGTCGATCGACTTCGAGAAGGTATAAGACGTGTTGAATGACAGGTTGCGGGTGAGCCGCCGGTTGGCGCTCAGCCAGAGACCGTTGTAGTTGGAATTCGAGACAGATTGCTGGATAGTGATGCTGCTGAAGCCGGGAATCGGGCGGACGCCGTTGATGCCCTGATTCCAATCGCCAATGATCCGGAGGTGATGGCCCTCGCTTCCGACATATGCCGCCTGGAAGACGATTCCCGCCGCTTCATGCTGCACATTGAAGTTGTACGAGTTGATCATGGCGTCGCGGAAGTTCGGATCGATGGCGTTGATGGCCGACCCGCCCGAGGGAGGCGCGGCGAACGGGTTGGACAAGCTGATGTTGGAAGTGTTGTTCACGGCCGCGGAAAATGGCGGGTTGGCGCCCAGGCCAATCACGATATTAGTGGTCGGCTGATCGTAATAAATGCCGAATCCGCCGCGAACCACGGTCTTGCCGCCGCCGAACGGATCGTAGGCAAACCCGACGCGCGGCCCGAAATTCGTGAACTGTTGCCGGTAAGGCTGAGCCCCGTTTACGCCTACCCGCACCAGCGAATTGCTCGCAAAATCGTAGATCGAGAGCCGATCGTGCTTCTCGTAGGGGACGCCGTTGTACTCCCAGCGCAGGCCCAGGTTCAACGTCAGCCTGGCCGAGACCTTGTAATCATCCTGGATGAACGCCCCGAACGCGTTCACGTGGAGCGCGGGGTTGGCCGGCAGGGACGTCTGCGTGGCCTGAGTAGGGGTGCCGGCCAGAAACGCGGCCATTGTCCCGAATGTCAGCACGCCTCCGGTGCCGCTATTGAGATTGTCGTTGGCGAAACGCCGGAACTCGCCGCCCATGCGGATGGAGTGCTTGCCGCGGATCCAGCCGACGGTGTCGCCGTACTGATAGGTAGTATCGCCGCGCCCCTGCGGTTCTCCGTTGATGCCGCCGAAGCTCATCGCTCCGGGAACATTGATATTCGGGGAAACCGTCGAGGGGGATGCGATGCCGAGTGTAGCAGGATCTTCCGTAAAAGCCTCGCTGAACGAAATCGCCAACCGGTTGAGACCGGCGCGCAATTCGTTGGTCAGGCTCGAAGACAGAATCCGGGTGTAGCCGAGCGAGAGGAAGTAGCGCTCCGCCGGCCGCTGATCGCCGAATCCGGGCAGGTTGTTGCCTTGCAGCGTCGGCTCGACGCGGTTGTCGCGGTTGATAATGAACGACCCGTATAGGAAATCCTTGGGCGACCAGTTGTGGTCGACGCGGCCGTTCCATTGGTCCTGGCGGCGAGTGCGAGGAGCGGACCCGATAAAGAACGTGCCCGTGGGATCGTTCGCGGTGGGAATCAGTCCGAGCAGTTGCCGGATGATCGGGTTGGTGACGCTGGCGCGCTGCGCGTCGCTCGGCACCAGGGTCTTGATCGAAGCCACCTCGAGGCCGACGCGGCCCTCATAGCTGGTGAAGAAAAACGTGCGGTCCTTGATCACCGGAGCGCCCACGCTATAGCCGAAGATGTTCCGGTTGAACGGGATGATCGGCCCGGGCGGATCGAAGAAATTCTTCGCGTCGAACCGTTGGTTGCGCAGAAACTCGTAGACCGACCCATGGATGGCGTTGGAGCCCGGCTTAGTCACGGCATTGACGATAATCCCCGCATTGCGGCCATACTCGGCGCTGAAGGAGTTCATCTGGACGTTGAACTCCTGCACCATATCGATGTTCGGCTGCAACGTGATCTGGTTCTGCGCCATGTCGCTCAGGTTGATTCCGTCCAACAGGTAGTTGGTGGAATCCTCGCGCGTTCCCGAGGCGTTGATGCCGGAGATGCCGACCCCGCTGGGCACGGCGAGGAACGTTCGATTGTTGGTGCTGGGCACCATCGTCCCCGGCGCGAGCAGCGCCACATCGAGAATGAAGCGGCCGTTCAGCGGGATCTCCAGAATTTTGCGCGTGTTGGTCACTGTTCCGAGAGTGGACGATTCGGTCTGCACCCCGCTCGCGCCAGCCTCGACATTTACAGCGGACTTCGCTTCGCCCAGCTCGAGCCCCACGTTGACGCGCGCCCGCTGATCTACGTCGAGCTTGATCGGGCCTTGCTGAAAGGCCCGGAAGCCGGGATGTACCACCTTGATCATGTAATTACCGGGGCGGACGAACCCGAACTCGAAATTGCCTTCCACGTTGGTGTTGGCGCGGACCGCGATGCCCATATCCACGTTGGTCAGGGTGACCGAAACGTTGGGAATCGGCGCCTGTTGCGGATCGCTGACCGTCCCCGTAATGGAGGCATTCTGGGCAGCCAGGGGCAGGAAAGACAGTAAGAGCAAAAAAGCAGACCGAGGCATATCGATTCGCTTCCGGAACTCTTTCGCGGACTGCATTCGAAAGAAGCTGCCCCGGAATCCAATCGAGCGCCACTGGTAATCAGTGCCGCACTTCAACCGCAATCGGCAGGGTAACCGCTTTGGCTTTGCCCTCCATCATTGCATCGAATATAGCCGAGTAGGCGGTACGTCTCGAGTAGCCCGCAAGGATCGAACCTAAAGCCCCGTTTTCCTGGGAAATGCGTTCGATCGCCGTCGCTATCCGCGCCGGATTCAGCATGATCAAGGCATCTCGAAGCTCGTTTCGCAAATCGTCCGGCAAAGCAGATAAGTCGTCGGGCCTCAACTCTCCGACTCGCTCGCTATCGGACTTTGCAGCCCCCTCGCTGACCTTTGCAGCCCCATCGTTGACGTGGTAGCGGACCCCAATATGGCGGGCGATGCACTCGAAAATCTCCGCGGGCCGGTACGGTTTGCGGAGGTAATCATCCATGCCTCCCGCCAGAATCTGGCTCCGCTCAGTGGCATATCCCGAAGCCGTTACCGCCACGATCTTCACTTCGTGTCCCCCTTCGCAGGCCCGAATGAGACGCGTCGCTTCGACGCCGTCCATCACCGGCATGCGCAGGTCCATCCAGATAAACTGCGGGCGCCATTCGCGAAATTCCCTGACTCCCTGCGCGCCGTTCTTCGCCACACGCACCCGAAACCCGGCATTCGCGAGCAACCGTTCCAATACCATCCAGTTTTCTTCCTGATCTTCGACGATCAGAATGCGGTATTCCGGCTGTCCTTCGGCTAGCGCGACGACGCGCTCCAAGTTCGGGCCTCGTTTTACGTCAGACTCTTGCGCGCGTTCCACCTTGATCTCGGCACGGAAGCGCGAGCCCTGGCCGTGCACGCTTTCGACCTCGATGGTGCCTCCCATCAGTTCGATAATCTGCCGCGAAATCGTCAGGCCCAGCCCGGCGCCTTCGTGGCGCTTTGCCGCGCTGGCCTGGACAAACGCGTCGAAGATCGCAGCCTGATCGCCGGCCGCGATACCTTCGCCCGTGTCCTCGACCTCAAACATCAGTAGAACTTCACCCGTTTCGATTGCGGGAGCGGCTTTCATCCGGAGGGTTACAGACCCCCGATCGGTGAACTTGACCGCGTTATTGAGGAGGTTAATCAGCACCTGCCGCAAGCGCGACGGATCTGTCCGCACGCACAGCGGAGCCTGGGGGCGTTCCACTCGCAGGGCCAGGCCCTTCTGCAAGGCGCGGGGCTCGACCATCTCCTTGACATCCTCAATGAGTCTTCCGAGATCGCAGGGCGTGACCTCGAGTTGGCTGCGGCCCGCTTCGACCTTCGCCACATCCAGCACGTCGTTGACGAGACCGAGAAGATGTTCTCCGCTTCGGTTGATAATGTCGAGATCGTGGCGCTGCTGTACCGAAGCGCGGCCGTCCCGAAGGAGATTGGAGAAACCCAGAATCGCGTTCAGCGGTGTGCGTAGTTCGTGGCTCATGTTCGCCAGGAATGCGCTCTTGACACGGCTGGCCGCCAGGGCTTGGTCACGGGCTATCACTAAGTCTGCAGTGCGCTCCTCCACCACTTGCTCCAAATGCTGCTTGTATCGCTGGAGTTCCTCCTGGGCGCCGCGAGACTGTGCCAGTGTGTCCCGCAGGGTCTGCAAAATTTGGCCGACTGGAACCGCAGCGCTCAATGTGAGCTGCACCAGATTGGCCCATAAAAGCAATGGGGGTAATGGCGCGCCTGGAAGAACGCTGGTGGGCGCTGGGCGAAATGCCAAGATCAGCGCACTGCCAAGGCATATGCCGACAGTCCAGAACGCCTCTCTGAAGCCCAGCAGCCAGGTTGCCATAATCGGGATCGTGATGTAGTAAGCAGTACTGGTGAGCTGGATGGAACCGCTGACCGCAATGTTATAGGTGGCGTGCGCCCATTCGCCGGCCAGGAAGAAGAAGGCGGCTTGCCGGAAATAACCAAGGCGAAGGAGAATCAAAGTCGTCGCCGGAGGCAGTAGGGAAAGAATGACGAATCGGAGCCTCACCAACCGGGCCGCCAGGTTTGGATAATGCGGCAGCGTGGCGATACTCCACAGGGCGAACCAGATGGCGAGAGCCAAAACCAGAGCGTGCAGGACCCGAGCCGTGGGTTCGGCCGCCAGAGGTCCACGCAAACGCAGAGCATGCATCACACTTCGCGCGCCCCGCCGGACTAAGGATCGTTTGTTCACAACGCCTCAATTTCGATTTCTAACGCGGCCTGGCAAACATTATAATCCTTGTCGGCGCTTTTGAATTTAGAAACTCATCCAAATCATGCACGTCGAGAAGCAATTGCAGAATATATTAATTCGGTCCGTTCGCTGAAACTACCCTTGGGGGCTCGGATAGAGCTTCCTGAAGCTCCGCGAAGAGATCGGAAAATCTGTACGGCTTCTGGAGAAATCTCAGTGTGCAGTGGTCGGACAGAGTATCGGCAGCCTTCACATCATAGGCGCTCGTGAACATGACTTTCATTGTGGGCTTGATCGCTCGAATTTGGCGAAAGACCTCTTCACCTGGGAGACCGGGCAACCCCAAATCCAAAACCACGACAGTAATATCCTCTGCTTGAGCCTGAAAAAGCTCCAGGGCCGTCGGGCCGTCCGCGGCGCTAATAACCGAGAATCCCCTTTTTTGGAGTGCCGTTGCGGTGGCGATTCGAAGCTGGTCTTCGTCCTCCACGAACAAAATTGTTCCTGAGACTGGCGTTGCTGGCTCCGCGCCGGCATCGAAAGGAACAGGAAACGCAATCTCAGAGCACGCCTCGTCAGGCCTGAACAGGACCTCAAATGTGGTGCCCTTTCCAATTGTGCTGGATACGCTTATCGCGCCGTTATGCGAGTGGACGATGCCCTGCACGACGGCGAGTCCGAGCCCGTGGCCGCCGGGCTTCGTTGTATAGAACGGATCGAATATCCTGACCCTCTCCTCTTCCGTCATGCCGCAACCCGTATCGGAGACTTCCAGCCGGATGTAATCCTCCTGAGAGTCTCGAAAACGGTCGGCGGTCGAAGATGAGCGGCCCTTGGCGAAGGACGTTTTCACGTGAATCGCTCCATCCCTGTCGCCAATTGCTTGTGACGCGTTGATCACCAGATTCATTAGAAGCCTGCGGATTTGCGTGGCATTGCCCCGCACCGAGGGCAGATCGCTGCCTAGATCCAGGTGTAACGAAGAGCGATGGGAAATCGAGGTCTTCAGCAGCCCCGATGTCTGTTCGACCAGGCCGGACAAGTCAACTGGTTGAAGTTTGGCTTCTTCTTGTCCCGAGTAGATCATTAATTCGCGAACGATCTCGGATGCGCGCAGCGCAACCTCTTTGATCTGATGGATTTCTTCAGTGGGTGGCAGGCGCTCGGCGAGCTCACTCTCTGCAAGTTCCGCCAGGGCAAGAATGGCGCCGGCCATGTTGTTAAAGTCATGCGCGATGCCACGCGTAAGAGAAACGAGGGTCTCAAGCTTCTGCTTGGAGAGCGCCTCCTCCTGAATTCGTTTGAGGTCCGTGACATCGATCGTCGAGCCGATATAACCGGCGAAAGCACCGCTGGGGGCAAAACGTGGGATCCCGCTGCTTAGCACCGAGCGGTACTCTCCATCTGCCCGACGCAAGCGGTAATCCATTTTGAAGTCTCTGCGGGCGTCAAAGGCGGAGGTGTAGATTCCGAGGGACCGCTCCAGGTCATCTGGATGCACTCCTTTGCTCCAGCCATCGCCATATTCTTCTTCCATACTGCGGCCGGTAAACGTCAGCCAGGTCTTGTTGAAGAATGTGCGCAGCTTGTCTGTATCGGAAACCCAGATCATCACAGGCGCCGTATCCGCCATATTACGGAATCGCTGCTCGCTCTCACGTAGCTGATCAACCGTGCTGCTCAGTTCCGCTGTCCTGTCCGAGACTTGCCTCTCCAGGTTTTCGCGCAGCCGGGAGAGCTCAAGATGCGTTCGGATCCGAGCCAGCAATTCTTCTCGCTGAAACGGCTTGCTGATGTAATCGACCGCGCCGGCGGCCAGCCCAGTCACTCGATCTTCCAAGTCGCTCGCCGCCGTGATGAAGATAACCGGAACAGACTGCGACTTGTCGCCCGCTTTAAGCCGTCGGCAAACCTCCAACCCGTCCATGCCTTGCATGCGAATGTCCAGGAGTATGAGTTCGGGCAACCATGCGTCGACAGACGCGAGCGCCAACCTGCCGCTATCGGCCGCGCGTACATGATAGCCTTCCGACACCAGGATCCCCGTCAAGAGCGACCGGGAATCCGGTTCGTCATCGACTACCAGGATGCTGGGATTGTCTGTCATGAAGTTCTCCTTCCGCAAGACGGGAGGGGCCGCGGAATGGCGAACACGGAATAACGCGTCTCTTGCTGCTTCTTGCCGAACAAGAAGACCGGAACGTTTACTTGCCAGTCCGACAGCAACAAGGCACGCATCATGAATCATCATAGGACGAAAGGCCTTTGGCGGGGCAAGGGAGTGCGTTCTCGAGTCGGCTGCCGTGACCACTGGCATTTGCACCGCCCCGTTTTCTCGCGGCCCACACGATAACAATGTTGGCGATTGAAGGTAATGTAGAGAAAACGATGATGGATGCCGCGCTCAGCGATCTCGCGAAGAATACCCTGCTGGTGGTGGGGGCGCTGTTCCCGATCGTCAATCCAATCGGCAACACCCCGATTTTCCTGTCCCTGACTCATGGGCTGTCGAGCCAGGGCCGATCCGCGCTGGCGCGAATGATCGCCTTGAACGGCTTGATTCTTATCCTGACATCGATCTTCATCGGGACGCACATCCTGGCCTTCTTCGGGATATCTCTTCCGGTGGTTCAGGTCGGCGGAGGACTGGTTGTCATCTCCACCGGCTGGGCGCTTTTGCGTCAACCGGATGATGACAAGACCGATGGAGGTGAAAAGCCTGAAGAGTGCCATGAGGCCGACTATTCGAAGCAGGCGTTCTATCCTCTGACGCTCCCCTTGACGGTGGGGCCGGGATCGATCTCCGTGGCCATTGCGGTTGGCGCCAATCGCCCGGAAGGATCGGAATGGCGATGGCCGCTGATTGGAGGCATGCTGCTGGGTGCGTTGCTGATCGCGATCTCCATCTATTTGAGCTACCGGTTCGCGGAACGGATCGGCCGCGTGCTGGGCGATTCGGCGATGAACGTGATCATTCGGATTTCGTCGTTCATTCTGGTCTGTATCGGCGTTCAGATTTTGTGGAATGGCCTGAGCGCCCTGCTTCGAACCATTGCTCGCTAAGCTGATTCGATGTGGGGCTATTGGTGTTCCGATCGCGTCTCCGTCGAAATCAGCACAGCCGAGCATAAGGAACTGGCGAACGCGAGCCCGGCAGCGACCCACAGAACTCTTCGATAGCCGGCGATGAAGGCTTCCTCGATTGCTTGCCGTCCTTGCGGGTCCGATGTTTCGGCAGCGGCCAGCTTGGATCCCTGCGCCTCGATATGTGCGCGCACCTGCGGCGACAAATGCAGCGTATCCAATTGCCGGCTCAGAGTGCTCTGGAAAACACCACTTAGAAGCGCGCCGAAAACGGCCACGGCCAGCAATCCGGCTACTCGTGAGACGGCGTTGTTGATGCCGGATGCCGCGCCGGCGAAGCTCTGATCCACGGCATTCATTACGGTCGTCGTGAGCGGCGCGACACTGATCGCCATGCCGAGCCCCAGCGTCAGCACTGCGGGGAAGAATGTGGTCCAGTACGAACCGCCGATGCCGGGTCGCGCGAACAGTGCGAATCCAGCCGCTGCGACGAGCGGACCAACCACCAAAGGGACTTTTGCGCCGTAGCGATCGAGCAGTCCTCCCGACCAACGCGAAAGCAAGAACATGAGCAAGATAAATGGCAACAACGCTGCACCGGCTTCGGTGGGCGAATATCCCTGCACCTGGATCAAATCGAGCGGAAAGAAGAACAACATGCCGCTCAACGCGGAGTAAAGGAACAGCGTCAGCAAGTTGGCTCCCGTGAAGTTGCGCGATCGGAACAACTGGAGCGGGATCATCGGGGACGATGCGCGCGTTTCCCAAAACACCAATGCAATTAATGCGATAGAGCCGATGACGCCTGCCATCGGCATCGATTGAATCAGAGCGAGAACCATTCCGCCGAAGCCGAAGACCGCGAGAATACCGCCCGGCCAGTCGAACCGCTGATCATGGCTAACGGCTTTGCTTTCCGGCACTTTCCACAACACCAACAAAAGCACAGCGAGGCCGATCGGCAGGTTGATGAAGAACACCCATCGCCATGAGCCGTGCTCGACGAACCAGCCGCCCAGCACCGGACCGATGGCGGCAGTGATGGAGGTAAATCCGGACCAGGTTCCGATTGCGCGGCCACGTTCCTTCTGAGAGAAATTCGCGCTGATCAGCGCGAGGCTTCCGGGGACGAGCAACGCCCCGCCGATTCCCTGGATCGCTCTGGCGGCGATGAGCTGCGCGATGTTGGGCGCCGATCCGCACCAGACGGAGGCTGCCGAAAACAGCACGACACCAGCAGCGAAAATTTTGCGTCGGCCATACAAATCGCCGAGCGACCCACCGATGAGAAGCAGCGCTGCCAGAAACAGCGCGTACGACTCCACCACCCATTGCACGTCCGCAAGCGTGGCATTCAAGGCGGATTGCAAGGCGGGGAGCGCGACGTTCACGACGGTCCCATCGATGAACGCCATGCTCGACCCGAGAATCGTGGCGGCTAATATCCAAGGGCCGTTCGTCGTAGTCGCGCGATCGCAGGGACCCGCGAGAATCGCGGCTTCGTCGCAAGGAGGCCGGGCGATGTTGCCCATAACTCTCAGCCCTGGGATTTATGTTTCAGGAACGTCCCCTGCTCAAGCTCCTCGAAGGCCTGTTGGAGCTGCTGTTGCGTGTTCATCACGATCGGGCCGTACCAGGCGACGGGTTCTCCCAGCGGTTTTCCCGAGACGAGAAGAAACCGAATACCCTCCTCGCCCGCTTGAATTTCGACCTCATCACCGCGATCGAAAACAACCAGAGAGCGATTGTCGGCTTCCGATGGCGGCACCGTTTCGAGCCATCCAACGCCTTCCGTCGGCACGGCGAGCGGGCTCGATGCATTGCAGAATTTGCCGGAGCCCGCGAACACGTACGCGAAGGCGTGACGAGTGGTTTCGACCGGCAATTTCTTGCGGCGTCCTGGCGCGATCGACACATCGATATAAACGGGTTCGGCGGCGACGCCATCCACCGGCCCAGTCTTGCCCCAAAACGTTCCGGAGACAACGCGCACGTGGGTACCGTCGTCATCCGTGATTTCAGGAATCTCGGCGGATTTCACTTCCTGATAGCGCGGCGGCGTCATTTTCAGAGATGACGGAAGATTGCCCCATAACTGGAAGCCGTGCATCCGACCGGTGGGATCGCCCTTCGGCATTTCCTGATGGATGATCCCGCTGCCGGCGGTCATCCATTGCACGTCGCCGGGAGCGATCGCCCCGCGGTTGCCCAGGCTATCGCCATGTTCGACAGTTCCGGCGAGCACGTAAGTAATGGTCTCGATGCCGCGATGCGGATGCCAGGGGAATCCCGCGAGGTAATCCTCGGGAACGTCGTTGCGAAAATCGTCGAGCAAAAGGAACGGGTCGAATTCGGATGTGTTGCCGAACCCGAATGCGCGGCGCAAGTGCACGCCTGCACCCTCGCGGGTCGGCTTGGATTTGATGAGCCGCTTTACTGGTCGTATAGACATGTTTTTCTCCGATGTGTAGTTATCGCGGCCTCACGCTGGGCTTCGCGAGGAATTGCGCGGCGGACGTCGGCGTCGCGGCGTGGACGATGAAGTTTCGCGCGCGCTGCCCTCCCAGACTCCCGCGATTGAGATCGGCCGCAAACGCCACGCCCACGGTACTGTTGTTGTCGCCAATCTTCGGTGGACCTTCCCATACCGACGGTATCGAAACGATCGTGGTGAGTTTTCCGTCCTGATCGAATTCGACGAGCTTGCCATTGAGGCCGACCTTAAGAGTAGCGCCGATCGCGATCAATTCCAGCCGGTGGTATTCCTCCGGCACAAAGTTCGGCAGGCTCGCAAATGCAACCACTCGTCCAGGATTCAGACAGCGTACGGTGATCCGGCCGCCGCTGTTCAATCGCACCCAATAACCGGCCGAGGTTCCGCCCATGATTCCGTCGCCGGCGTGGGCTTGGCGGCTGCGGAAATAGATTCCGGCGTCTGACTGAAGGCCGTTCGGCCCAACGGGAACATTTAGTTCCGCGGACAGATAGAGATCCTGTCCGATCGGCGCCCCGTGAAGCGAGGCAGCGCCACACGCGCCATCGCTTTGCGCGAGTTGGATTCCACCGATATCCAGTCCGGAATTCACGATCTCTCCGTTTTCGATTTTCGCAGCGCCGCCCATCACAGGCAGATAGTAGTAGGCGCTGGGGCTTGTCAAATCCGTCGATCCCGAGAAGCATCGAAACAACCCTTGGACTTCGGCGGGCGACAATGCGCGATCGAACATTCGCACGTCGTCAAGGGTCCCTCTAAATCGCGTTCCATCGCCAAGGAACTTGCCGATGGTCCACGTGCCGCCGTTTATTGTGGAAGGCGGTTCGCGCAGCTGTCCGTTCGCGTCCTCGATTCCGTCGACATAGAGGTGCTCCATCATGGATGGTGCGCCATCGTAAACGGCGGATACCAAGTGCCATGCGCCATCGTCAACGCGAGCTTGTCCAGTCACGAAGCCGGTGTGAAAGCCGTTTCCCGCGCGTATTCTTCCGTCTGGCGTCAGCACCAAAGCGAAATTCGCTCCGGGCGGCTTCAATCCGTCGAACCCATAGTGGAGCAAACTGGTAAAGTCGCCATTGGTGGAATCCGTCTTGAGCCAGGCAGTAATCGAGCGCGGCGAATTTCCAACAGGCATCGAACTGCCGGCTTTGCCAGCGACGCCGTCACCTCGACCGTCAAATTGCAATGCGCCACCGCGCCGTCCAGAAACGCGTTGCACGCCAGAATAAATCCGACCGTCGTTGCCGTGCCCGGACGAATCGATCACCGTGTCGTCGGCCGATTCGTCGAGTTTCCACCAGGCAATTTCCGATTGGTGTTCCACCGGGGTCCAATTCCGCAGCGCAAGAGCGCCCGCTGAAAATAGCGCAAGGAAGCCTCCGGCGATGGCGGCGGTCCTGAACAGCCTCCGCGGGATATGGACGCCTTCCACGGCGGGCTCGGCGCGGACGCTCACTTCCTTTGCCGCTTCCACTTCTCTCACTTCTTCCACTTCTTCGACGGAAGCGATCCATCGATAGCCGGTGCCGTGAATCGTCTTAATGAACGTCGGGGCGCGCGGGTCATCACCGAACGCCCGGCGAATTTCCGTGATGCTGGTGACAAGAACGTCGTCGGTTACGGCCGTCCCGGCCCAGACGGTCGTGAGAAGTTCGTCCTTGGAAACCGCTCGGCGGCGATTCTCGATCAGGGTTTCCAGGACGCCGAAGGTCTTCGGCCGCAAGTGCAGGTCGGAATCCGGGCCGCGAACGAGGCGACGCTGAGGATCGACGAGGAATCGCCCATCCACCCTGAGAGCCCGCGCCGCTGCATCGCTGAACATGTTCCGTAAACAGCTTACGTCAAAATTCCGGCTTTCTTTCGTTACTTTTAGCACACTCCGCTACGATACTGAAACCTCGACGGAGGCCGAATTGAAACTATATACACTGATTCTGACCGCTTTGATAGTGCCTGGCATCGGCAAAGCGAATACATCGTTCATTACGGATGCGGATAGTGGATCGCTCAGGACTGGCGGCTCGCCTAGCTTCGGGTTTTCGCTGGGAGCGGAGTTCACGCTCTCGACCGTCAATGGACTGGATGGGTTCGTGCTGGCACTCGGCATTTACGATCCGTCGGGAAACGCCCTGAATACGGATCACGAAATCGGACTGTGGGATGTGACTGCGGGCAACACGATGGTGGCCGATGCAACCGTGACGGCCGGGACGACGAACAGTGGAGTTCCAGGATTTCTGTATGTGTCGCTGCCGGCGCCGGTATTGATGATCGACGGCGATGTGTACAAACTGGCGGCGTACTATAGCCAGACCTCGACGGATACCTTGCTGGATAACAACGGATCTCCTACGATCGATCCGAATTTCAGCAGCACGCATGGGATTTTCGACCCGACTGGAGCGGTCGGTAGTCTTTCGGAGCCGACGGGAACTGCCGGAAATCCTTATGTGGGTCCGAATCTCCAGTTTCAGCCGATACCGGAGCCGGGTACGGGCGCGTTGCTGCTGGTGGCGGGTGTGCTGGTCGGGTGGCGTGCGAGAACTCGTGTTGAGCGTAGCGTTAGGGGACTGTCGCCGAGATATCGTTAGCATGCGCATGCGCGCTCTCTCACGGTCGCGCCTCATGGTCGCGCCTCATGGTCGCGCCTCATGGTCGCGCCTCATGGTCGCGCCTCATGGTCGCGCCTCATGGTCGCGCCTCACGTCGCGGCGCTATTTCGAAAGATACTTTTTGGGAACCTTCAGGGCCATCGTCCCCGCCACCGTGACCACATCGTACTTGCCGACCGCGCCGATCAATTGATGCGCCGCCCACGGCTCCAGACCGTAATCGGCGGTCAGCCATCGGACCATGTCCGTCGTCGCGACTTGCAGCGCGCGATCCAGCGAGCTGACAAACTCCGGTTGCGATCCCAGGCTGATGAGGTAATCCGCAGTCTCCAGGCGTGGCCCGGTGACATGTGCGTTCTTCTTCACTTCAACCGAAAACTCAACGTCCATGGACGTTTCCACGCCCGTGCCGGTCGGTTCCCCATCGGCCATCAGCGCGTGCCCGTCGCCCATGAACAACAATGCTCCGGGATGATAGACCGGCAGGATCACCGTGGCGCCTTCGCCGACTTCGTTGTAATCGAGATTGCCTCCGTAGTTGCCGGAGGGGCCGGATGTCGGCGCAAAATCGCCGGGAGCGGCAACGCCAATGCAGCCGAGCATCGGCCGCGCTGGAAATTCCAGCTTCACCTTCGATGTGGCCGGTTCATGTAGCCGCACTGTAGTTTGCTCCAGGTCCAGGTCCCACAGCAGCGAACTATCGCGGCCCTTTTGGACGAGGTCCATCTTGTAGTGGTTCGGGTAAATCGTCTCGACGTAATCCGGTGTGAGCGAAAACAGTCCGAGACGATATGCCGAATAACCCCAGTTCCGATTGAGGCGGACGTTGCGCAACTTCACCAGGATGGCATCGCCGGATTCCGCGCCTTCGATAAAGAAAGGTCCGGTGAGCGGATTGCTGCCGGGCGAACTCTGATCGCCGCGAAAATTCTTTCCGCCCGAATCGAGGGTCTTCGTAAGAACAACTTCGCCTGGTTTGATCCGCTGAAACACAGGATTTGTGTGAGAGAAGGTTCGGTAATACTGTTCCGGAATGACCGGCTTGGTTTGAGCGAGGAGTGTAGCGGAAGTGATGGCGAAAACGGCGAAGAGAACTTGGCGGCGCATGCTCCATCTTGCCACGCGACGCCTCCGGTTGCGCCGGCGCACATTTCAGACTGGCCCAGGGTTCGTTACAAGGAAGTGGATGGTGGCCGAAGAGGGGGTCGAACCCTCATGACCCGAAGATCGACGGATTTTGAGTCCGTTGCGTCTGCCAGTTCCGCCATTCGGCCATCCAAAATCATTTTAACCTTTTCGGCCGCTACGTCTAGAGGTATCTCTCGATGCGGCTACAACGAGGCCGTATGTCCAGCGATTCGATGTACTCGATGAAGCTTGGTCGAGGATCGACAACGGTTTCACGGAATAGTCTTGGCGGTCCTGACGGCGAAACGTCACGCGAGGTTACATGATGGAAATAAACGGTTTTCAGTGTAAACGTTTGTTAAGAGCCGTAACCTGCATGAACTGAAATTCACCTTTTCAATCGACAGCAAGCAGTTCAGAAGCGAAAACCAAAGGCGGTTAAAACCGCCAAGATTCCACCAACTGGAGCAAATACAAAATGCAATTCGCAAACGTGAAGCTACGTGTGTCCGCACTCGCGCTTGGCGCGATGATATTCGGATCTCTCTCGCGAGCAGCGGGCGATCCCGCTTACAACCCGGCGACGACCGTTGCAGTGAGTGGCACCGTCACCGCCGTGCGAGAAGTTCCCACGGGACAGCCGCTCGAAGGCGTCCACTTAATGATCAAGAATAAAAACACGAGCCTGGAAATCTACGTCGGCCCGCGCAGCTTTCTGAAGTTCCTGAAGGCGAATTTCGAAGTCGGCGACGATATCGATGTTGTCGGTTCGAAGGTGAAAGAAGGTGTGGGTGAAGTGATTCTGTCGAAAGAAATCAACGACGGCCGCTCGACGATCGAACTCCGCAACGTCTACGGTGCCGAGGCTTGGAGGAATTGGGGTGTCGAGGCGGATCCCTCAACGGTCGCCGGACAGCACTAGCGCTCTGCCCGCGGCCTCGTATTGCTTCGCGCATGACGATTCACTACGCTGTTCTGGAAAATCTACAGGGAAAATCCGCACCCCTCGACGCTTATATCACGGTCGCTGGGAAACGGGTTGCTGTTGATATCGCAATTCTGAAACGGCGCGGCGCTGGTCGGGGTAACGCAGCCAAGCCCGGTTTGAGGTTCGATAAGGTTGCGACCAGGCTGATGGAACGTCTGCAAGCCACGCTTGGCGAAACCGTGCCGGACGGCATGACCGTGTTGTTGGCCGTCACCGCTCCCATCCGTTTGCCATCGAAAACCGCTGCCGCGCTGGAAGAGGAAATACCAACTCTTCTCGCGCGGGCATTGCCGGGTCGAGATGAGAAAGGCTCCATCCACGGGAATCGCGTCAGGATTCGAATTTTGACGAACGAATCCGAGCGCGCGCCAAAAATGATTGGGTTCGTGCACAATTCCGATTCAGACCCGCTTCTGCTTCTGAACATGACACGTGAGTTGCTTGAGCTGCTCAGCGCCGAGGCAGGCAGGCGGGCGCCGAGGCCCGCGGGTGATCGATGGCTCATTATCATGAGCGCCCGAGGAATTTCATGCTTAGAGGCATATCACTACATCTATTCTCAGTTGCGCCTGGCGACTGGCTTTAAGAAGATTTTCATGGTGTTTGGCGATGGGAGTGTCGGGATCCTGAAGGGATGAACCCCAGAGGCGCCAGTTGAGCAGCAGCCCCCCCAATTGCTCAACGATCTCTTTTTGTCGACAATAGAAGGTCACAAGATCTTCACCATCACGAAAGAGACCATGAACAACGAACTGCAAGACTTTCTCCGACTCTCCTACGCCGAACTTGAAGAACTGAATCTCCAAGCCAAAGAGCAGCGGTCCAACCGCATCCCCATTGAACAGATCCGGAAGAGCGGCTCGAGTATCTGACGTTCCGAAAAGCGGATCAAGGCCGTCACGGTTCTGTTCAGCGACCTGGAAGGCCGGCTGCACATGCTCGATTACGACAAGAAGTTCCTCGTGAAGAGCTGGGACAATCTGACCTTCGACGGCTCCTCGATTCGCGGCTTTACGGCGCAGCGCGAAAGCGACTTGCGGCTGGGCATCGATTGGGCTGCCTTCTACTGGGCGCCGGCTGATATTTTCGGCGCAGGCAAAGTGCTGGTGTTCGGCGAAGTGATCGACAAGAACGGCGAGCCCTACTCTGGCGATCTTCGCGCAGTGCTGAAAGAGTACGCCCAAAGCGTTTACGCGAAAGACAAGTTGACGCTGAATGCCGCCAATGAAATCGAAGGCTTTCTGTTCAACGGCGTCGATGCCGAGCGCCACTACGCCGAAACCGGAAGATTCGATTACGTCAACACCGGCGGCTATTATCATTCCTTGCCGGGCGACGCGCTTCGGCAATTCATTGACAGCGCGGCGGAAGTGCAGCGCGCCATGGGCTTCGAGAATGAGAAGGACCATCCGGAAGTGGCTCCGTCGCAATTCGAGATCAACTACAGCTATGCGGAAGTGGTCGCTGCGGCGGACCAGATCCAAATCTATAAACTGATCTGCCGCCAGGTGGCGACCAAGATGGGCCTCACCGCGAGCTTCCTGCCGAAACCGGTGGTCGGCGTCAACGGCAGTGGCATGCACACGAATGTCTCCATCAGCAAGAACGGCAAGAATCTGTTCTGGGATGCAAAGGGCGTGGAGAAGATGAGCCCGTATGCCTGGAAGTTCGTCGACCGCATTCTGACGCACGGCAACGACCTCTGCCTGCTGCTGAACGCGAGCGTGAACGCCTACCGGCGCCTGGATCCGCATTTCGAAGCGCCGAATCAGATCAAGGCCTCGGCCACCGATCGCGGCTCGATGGTTCGAATCCCGATCGGCAACGAGCGCAGCGCGCGAGTCGAAGTGCGCTCGGTGGGTCCCGACGCAAATCCGTATATGGTGTTGTACTCGGTGTTCCGCACGGGAATCGAAGGCGAGATCGCGAGGGTAAAGAATCTGCGCAACGCGGATCGGTATCTGCCGGACAACATTTACGATGCGATGGCGGATTTCCGAAAGGCGGAGTGGACCACGAAGCTGCTGGGCGCCGACGTGAAAGGCCGCTACGCGGATTTGAAGCAAGCCTCAGCCGATCGCTGCGCACGGTTGTTGGGGACGGTGGTCAAATCAACGGAAGTGCAATTTCATCACGAAGTCTATAACCAGTTCCTCTGGAATCAGTTTTAGGGCGTGTGTGAAAACAGGGACAGGCCGCCCTGTCCACGCCGATATCCTGACCATTCACGGCCTCGGGGCACCAGGGGACAGGGTAGCCTGTCCCTGTTTTTCACGCACCTGTTTTCACACAGACTCTGACGGGCGAGGGAGCGGCCTTAATGCTTTGGCTTACGATTTCTGGAGCGCCCACAGCTTGGCGCGCATGAGATCGCACTCCGTCTCGGCGAATTTGATCGCGTCGCAGAGCTTCACCTGGTCTTGATAAAAACGACTGGCGGTGGGGTAGTGTAGTTCCTCCAACAGGGCAGTCAGCTCTCGCCATGCTCTGACCAACTCCGCATCCATACTCGCTTCTTCGTTGTCAGGCATCTGACTACATCACAAAGAAGTGGCGCTAGCGTTGATCTTCTCTCCACGAAACCCCGGAAGGGCTCGTCGGAAATAACTTGTACTCCCTGGATGTGGACCAGGAATACGATCGAAAACGAAAAGGCCGCCCGATTTCTCGAGCGGCCTAGTTCTGCTTACTGCTGGTCAAGCACCAACAGATTTCGACTTGGATGTTTCAACCTACGGCTCGAGGCGAATCGAGCTGCCCGAATCATTCTCAACTCTGAAGTAGACTTCATGGACAACGATCGGCGCCGGAGAAGAGAACGTTACGTTGTCAAAAATGGAAACGCCGGGCTGGCTACCCGGATTGAAGAAGCCGGGAGTGCATCCGGAATTGACGGTTCCAAGATGCAGTTTGTCGGTGGTTTGAACCGTGCAGGTGATCGAATTGGCAGTTGCCAGATATTGAATCACGCCTTCTTCGGTGGCGATTTGGCTTCCGCCGTCCGTGGCGCGAATCATGTAGAAGATTCGCCCGCCCGCGGTATGCGTTCCGACGAGGTGAATCGACATGAGAGACGTGAAACCAGGCGCCGATAGCGTCATTTGCTTGCCTCGGGCAACAATAATTTCGCGATCCACAACCAGATTGTCGGAGGTGCCGCTCAGATCGTTCGCTCCCGCCGTCTGAAGATGGACGTTCCCGCCGGCGCCAAGACCGGTTCCGGGGCCGGCAGCCAGGAAAATGTCGCCGCCGGTGACGTCAGTGGCCCCCAGCGCGGGCGAGCCCGACTGCAGAAAGAAGTTGCTCCCGGGATTGCTCCCCGCGTTCCGGCTTACAAAAATGGTCCCGGGAGTATCGCCGGGCAGGAAGTTAGAGGAAGTAAGAACGGATCCAGCAACAACAGAAAGTTGTGGTGGATGACTGGTCGCGGTGTTTTCCTTGGTATCGAACTGAGCCAGCACAGTGGCGTCAGGAACGATCGCGAACCCGATATTTCCGGAGCCGGAAAGCGCAGCCTGCACCTGTGTGGTCACATCGATAGCAATATAAGTCCCCACCGACGCGGCGGAAACAGCCATGGATCCGGTGAACGGAGCTCCGATGAGGGGATTGCCGGTTGTGAAATTGACAGTAGTTTCGCCGAACGTTCCCGAGAGTAACGCGAAAGAGATATTTCCCGCAGTCGATACTCGGTCAACGTAAACGAGTAAGGTCGCCTTTTCAACCGACGAACCGAGCGTCGACAGGCCAAACTGAAACAGCGGAGTCGCGCCGGACCCGGCAAACATGGTCGCCGCGGTTCCGAAGTTGGCGGACGGATTCGCCGAAGTAATGTAGGTGTCGCCAGTCAACAGGCCGTCTCCAGCCCACGCACAGACAGAACCGATCAAAAGCCCGAAAATTCCAAGCTGGGAAAATCTTCGCATAGTTGATTTATCCTTTCGATGGGCGCTAGTGGCCCGGTGAGGCGTTGATAATTACGAGCGCGATCTGACGCGCACTTTAAAGACGGCCAAGGCGATCAGTCCGAAGCATCCGAGAAGTGCCGAAGACGGTTCGGGGATGTTGACTTGCGTGATGAATATTGGAGCCGTGGAATCGAAGGCGATGGCCCAATTGGCAGTACGCTGAGCTCCGCCGGGCACCCCTGGATCGATGAAAGGACCAGGCGAGAAGTTGTCGGACGGCCCCAGGAGGAATCCGTTGCTCAGCGGATCCGGCCCATCGTTGCCTTGTTCCGTGAGGTACACGACGTAGCCGCCCGCAAGGATCGGAAATGCAAAGCCGGCATCCTCGCAAAGGTGCGTCGACGAATCCTGCTGCGCTCCGTTGCTGCAACTGGCTCCAATTGCTGTTCCACCCAAGAAGTCGTGGTCTAGCTGACTTTGTGTGGAATCGTACAGCGCGAGACTGGTCGCAAACCCGCCGCCCAGAAGAATTCCGGATCCGCCATAACCGAGGGATTGCACGGTGAGAGTGGTGTCCGTCGGGGCATCTATCAGGAAAGCAGTTTCGTTTCCGTCAGCGGTAAAAGCGCCGATGAACAGGATGGTAGCCGAAGCGATCCCGTGAAGACCTGCAAACAGAAAAAACGTCGCGATCCCGCGACCGATGGTTGTACGTTTCAAGAACCCTCCGCTCCGACTTGCTCCGCACGACTTTATAATGGCCGTCGACCGGAGTCGAACAGGCCAAACAGAATTGTGTCAATGCTAACATGGCCCCCTCACGAAGTAAAGGATTTTCTTGTTTCTAAGCCGGCATACTTCTGAGTTTCATGGCCTATCACCCTACTGAAAACACAATACTTAAGCCATCCTCACGGAAAATCATGAGCCTGTCCAGCAGCCAAATTACCTGTGACAAAACCATCACGGGCCGGCGTGGTTTTGCGCAATACTGGAGCGATGAGGAAGGGAATCCCGCTCGCCGCGTTCTTCGCCGTGGCGCTGTTTGCTCAATCCGTCATGCAGCCGAAGTTTAAGGCCGCAGCCTTCGCCTTGAGCCCCGCCTCCAGGGAGCCGGCAGCCCGAAGTGTTGAGATGGCGGATGGGTCGATAACTCTGCAAACAGTCACCATGCAGGACCTGCTATCGATAGCATTCGGCATAGAGGCGGCGAACATTTCCGGTCCCAATTGGCTGAACACGGAACACTACGACGTCACAGCGGATTCCGGAACACGTGCGCCGGTTGCGCAGTTGCGGCTGATGCTCCAGGCATTATTGATCGATCGCTGCAAGCTGGAATTTCATCGCGAGGCCAAGCCGGTCACATCCTACGCGCTTGTCGCGAAGGACGGCGGATCGAAGCTGGTGAAGGCCGGATCGGCGAGCAGCCGAGGTATCGCGATCGACGGTTCCAACCTGGTGTTTCGAAACTATTCGATGTCGGCGCTGGCGGATTATCTGTCGACGCGGACTGCCGGGCTGCGTGTGAAGGACGAAACCGGCATTCAGGGATCATTCGATTTCTCGATTCGTCTGTTGGATCAATCCTCCGACGATCCTGCCGACGTGCGCCGCGGCGTGGAGAAGGCGATTAGCAATTCCTCGCTGCCGGCTATGCTTGCGGATCAAATCGGCTTGAAGCTGGAAGAGCGTACGGGACAGGTCAGCATCCTTGTGGTCGACCACGTGGAGAGAATTCCGTCGGGAAACTGAGAGGATTCTGAGGGCTATCGCCATCGCGCATTCCAAACGAAAAGGCCGCCCGATTTCTCGAGACGGCCCTTCGCGCTTACTTCTGATCCCGCAGCGTCACTGCGCCAAGGCGCAATGGCCGCCACGCAGTGGCAAGCGCACAGCGTTTTTCAACGTTGTGCGCGATTCAGCCTAGTAGTCCATCCCCGGTCCGTGCTCGCCACCGCCGCGGCATCGGAGCAGCCTTCTTCTCGGGAATCTCGCGATCATCGCTTCGGTGGTCAGCATCAGCGCGCTGATCGAAGACGCGTTCTGCAGAGCCGAGCGCGTCACCTTGGTCGGATCGATCACGCCGCTCTTCACCAGGTCCTCGTACACCGCCGTGGCCGCGTTGAAGCCGAAGTTGGTGTCCTTGTTGGCGCGGATCTTCTCGATCACGATCGCGCCTTCGTAGCCGGCGTTGCCGACGATCTGGCGAACCGGCTCTTCGCAAGCGCGCCGGATGATGTTGACGCCGATCTTCTCGTCGCGCTTCCGCCTTCAGGCCGTCCAGAGCCGCCGCCGCGCGCAGCAGTGCCACGCCGCCGCCCGGAACGATGCCTTCTTCGACCGCCGCGCGCGTTGCATGCAGCGCATCCTCGACGCGAGCCTTCTTCTCTTTCATTTCGGTCTCGGTGGCCGCGCCGACCTTGATCACCGCGACGCCGCCCGCGAGCTTCGCCAGCCGTTCCTGGAGCTTCTCGCGATCGTAATCCGAAGTGGTCTCTTCGATCTGCGCGCGGAGCTGCTTGATGCGGCCTTCGATGGTCTTCGCCTGCGCCGCCGCCGTCGATGATGGTGGTGTTGTCCTTATCGACCGTGACGCGCTTGGCGCGGCCCAGGTCCTTCAGCTGGACGCCTTCCAGCTTGATGCCGGTTTCTTCGAAGATCGCCTGGCCGCCGGTCAGGACGCCGATGTCTTCGAGCATCGCCTTGCGGCGATCGCCGAAGCCCGGAGCCTTCACCGCGCAAGCGTTCAGCGTGCCGCGCAGCTTGTTGACGACCAGAGTGGCGAGCGCTTCGCCTTCCACTTCCTCGGCGATCACCAGCAGCGGCTTGCCCGAACGCGCGATCTGCTCCAGTACGGGCAGCAGGTCCTTCATGTTGCTGATCTTCTTTTCGTGGATCAGGATGTAGGGATCTTCGAGCACGCACTCCATGCGCTCCGGATCGCTGATGAAGTAGGGCGAGAGATAGCCGCGATCGAACTGCATGCCTTCGACGGTCTGCAGCTCGGTCGACATGGTCTGCGATTCTTCCACCGTGATGACGCCGTCCTTGCCGACCTTCTTCATCGCTTCCGCGATGGTGTTGCCGATGGTCGCGTCGCCGTTGGCGGAAATCGTGCCAACCTGCGCGATCATGTCGCCGCTGACCGGCTTCGAGAACTTCTTCACTTCCTCGACAACCACTTCAACGGCCTTCTCGATGCCGCGCTTCAGCGCCATCGGATTCGCACCGGCCGCGACGCTCTTCACGCCTTCGCGGAAGATGCACTGCGCCAGAATGGTCGCCGTGGTGGTGCCGTCGCCGGCGATGTCGGAGGTCTTCGACGCCACTTCGCGCACCATCTGCGCGCCCATGTTCTCGAGCGGATCCTTCAGCTCGACTTCCTTCGCCACGGTCACGCCGTCCTTGGTGATGGTCGGTCCGCCGAACTTTTTCTCGAGGACCACGTTGCGGCCCTTGGGTCCCAGCGTCACCTTCACCGCGTCGGCCAGTTGATTCACACCGCGCAGGATCGCCTGGCGGGAATTTTCGCTATAAACAATCTGTTTTGCAGCCATATTTGTCTCCTTTACCCTAGGCCTTCGCTTTTTTCTCGGCGCCTTCGATCACGGCCAAGGATCTCGTCCTCGCGCATGATCAGATGCTCGTCGCCGTCGCCTTGCATATCGCTGCCGGAGTACTTGCCGAACAGAATGCGATCGCCGACTTTGACATCCAGCGGAATCAGCTTTCCGTCGTCGCCGTGCTTGCCTTTGCCGACGGCGACAACTTCGCCCTGCTGCGGCTTTTCTTTCGCCGAATCCGGGATAAACAACCCGCCGATCTTCGTTTGCTTCTTCTTCGATCCGTTTCACCACGATGCGGTCGTGTAGCGGTCGAATGTTCATAGTTCAACCTCCATGTTGGATTTACTCAAGAATTTGTTCCGGTAGCTGGGAGCGCTGCCGATTACGAAACGAACCCAAACCATATTATTAGCACACTCAGGAGAAGAGTGACAGGAATTGCTCGTAACTATCAGATTCTATTGATAATTTAGTTTGTGGATTATGGAAGCTTAACGTGCTCCGGAAGGTACGTTCTTGGACAAGCCATCCCACATCTTGCCGATGCCGGCGGATTGAGCATCGCCCGAGTGAACCACCACAGTGTAGGCGAACCGGAGCGTTTGTCCAGGCTCCAGTTTCACGCTTCCGTCGTTGGTCTTGTCATTCGTGAACGTGCCGTATCCAAAAGGATTCGCGGCGAAAAGTCCGTAGGCGCGGACGTGCCAGCGCGCAGGACGCGAGTTCCCGGGATGATCGAGAATCGCCACGCCCAGCTTCTCACTGCCGATTTCACCCGAGTAGTCGACCCAATGCGACGGCTTGCCCCAGACTTCCTTTTCATGCTGCACGCCTTCCGCGTTGGTGATCACGCCAGGTGTGCCGGGATACGTCCGGCTCACGCCGCTCTCTTTGATCACTTTGTTTTCCTGAAGCGCGGGATCCAGACGCAGACCGAATGTTCCATCCTTCTCATCGCCGAAAACCACCGGAGCGGTTGCCGTGAGCTCAGTGACAACATCTGTGATGCAAGCCGTCTTTTCGCAGCGCAAATTGAACGTGCGGACTTCGCTCAGGATTTTCTTGCCATCCGGATCCAGCCAGCCCAATTGCACGCTCAGCATCGCCGACGCGCCGCCCGACGATTTCAGGAGCTTCTCAAACACGATTCGCCCGCGCGGCGGCGGCGATTTGTAGGATGTCTCGTTATTCCAGAAATCGATGCCGTTGACGTTGGCGTGCGCGAAGAACAATCCGCGATGATGCGGGTGATCGGTCGGCTCGCCCGCAACGATTTCGAGCGGAAAACGCCGCGTGACGATGGTGCCCGATGGCGCACGCAGCGGATACAGGTAAGGCTTCATCGCCTCGCCGCCCTTGAAGATGAAATCGGTGTAGGGCTGGCCCTTCAGATCGATGTGGATACGATCGTCCTGGACCTTGACGGTCATTTGAGCGAAGGCGGTGCAAGCTGCTGCAGTGAGCGATTAAGAATGGTTTCATGCGATCTACTCAGGCCAAATATCCGCAGACGGGACTGAAACACCTGGAAACCGGACGGGTCGGAGTTCGCCGTCGGTCGACGATTTTGCGAGAACGCGAGTTTGCCGTCCGAGAGACGGTAAATTTCGACACTTCTCGGCTTGGGCGGCGAAATCACCCATGCTTCAGCCACCCGAATGCGCGCATAGTCCGTCGAGCTTTCCCAGCTTCTTGCCGCTTCGTTTCAGAGGGCGACAATACCTCCACGATCAGGTCTGCAGGCGAGCAATAGAGGCCATCGCGCAACGCTCATTTGTCGCGCCAGAACATAACCCATATCCGGAGATCGGCACGTCAATGGCTCTCGCCCAATCATTAACCCGAAGTTTGAACTCGATAATCTCGACCAGTCTTTCGATCGACTTGTCGCGATAGCCGCATCGAGAATCGGTGAATAATCAGCGCCATGAGGAAAACGCGTAGGAGGCATGAATCGAAGTTCTCCATTGACAACTTCATCCGTGCCATCCTGAACAGTCGGCATCTGGAGCCATTCTTCGTAGGTGAGATTTCGCGCAAGTGTTTCCATGCGGACTCCGAGTCATTTCAACTCTATCACTTTGATTTCGCGCCGATCGCCATCCGAGCGTCGTTAAACGAATCTCGATCCGCTCGGCCGGCAGCAGTTCCGGAAACCGCTCGCCCCATTCGATCAACACCACCGCATCGCGATCGAAAATCTCGTCGAGCCCCAGCGTCGCGACCTGCTCGGCGCGGTCCAGCCGGTACAAATCGATGTGATAAACGCGCGGACCATATTCGTGGATCAGCGTGAACGTCGGACTCGAAACTTCTTCCGGCTCGACGGCGCCCAATCCGCTGACGATCCCCTTCGCCAGCGTCGTCTTTCCCGCCCCCAGGTTTCCGATCAACAGAACAACGTGCCCTGCGAGGCAATGATGCGGCGATGCGGCGGCCGAGCTCGATGGTCTCTTCCTCGGACTGTGAATCTCAAAGACAGTCACGAATCGCCCTCGGCAAATAATGCAATAACTCGGTCGCGAGCAGGCATTTGTCGGTGAGTTCCTCCGCACCGATCTCTCCAGCGCGCCCGTGCAGCCACACTGCCGCGCGAACCGCAGTCGCGATGTCATCGGGAAACTGCGCGACGAATCCTGCGATCAGCCCAGTAAGAATATCGCCCGATCCTCCCTTCGCCATCGCAGGCGATCCCGTTGGATTGATCCAAACCTGCCCATCGGGAAACGCGATCAACGTGCGATGTCCCTTCAATACGACGCAGCAATTACGCTCGCGTGGCAAACCCGCGCGCCGACGCCAGCCGGTCCGTCGATCTTCGACCCTGCCTTCGATGCCCAAGCAGCCGCGCCATCTCACCAGGATGCGGCGTCAGGATCGTCTGCAATCCCGCGGCCGCGAAACTCGGCACCGGCGATCGAATTCAGCCCATCCGCATCGAGCACCAGCGGCACCTGCACTTCGCCCGTCTCCTCGATCAGCCGTCTCCACGAACTCGCGATTCACGCCCAGTCCCGGGCCGATCGCGACCACCGTCATCTTCGCCAGATCCACCGCGCCCAGCGGCTGCCACATCAATTCGAGCGCGAGCCGAGCATCGCTCGCGCACGCGACCGTCACCAATCCCGCGCCCGCTTTCAAGCGCAGCCAGACCGCTCATCGCCGCCGCGCCGCCCTTGCCACGCGCTCCGCCGATCACCATTACGTGACCGAAGTTTCCCTTGTGCGCATCCGCCTTTCGCGGCACCAGCAGTTTCCTGAAATCGCCCGCTTCCGACAAATACAGATCCGATTTCAAGACGTCGTCCGGAATTCCGATGTCGCCGACAATCAGCTGCCCGACGTTCCCCGCACCCTCGCCGAGCAGCA
Organism: Terriglobia bacterium; assembly: GCA_963732025.1. GTDB lineage: Bacteria > Acidobacteriota > Terriglobia > Bryobacterales > Bryobacteraceae > Palsa-187. Next base: position 165,036 of record CAVSXU010000008.1, on the reverse strand, counting down.
TCTCGACCTTCGGAGCCGCGAACGTCACCGTGAAATCGGCGCGAACCTGCATCGCCGATGGAATATCCACCGCGACCACTTTCGCTTTCGGAAAATCCTCATTGATCGCGCGAATCAGTTCCTTGTATCGCCCGCGCACCGGCCCTTCCACGCCCGTGCCGAGCAGCGCATCCACGACGATAGTCGCCTTGTGGTCGACTTCGATATCTCTTGGGTCCGTCGTCCTGCACCACCTGCAACGACTTGACGCGCCCTTCCAGCAATCGCGCGACCACCAACCCATCGCCGCCGTTGTTTCCCTTGCCGCAGAAAATCACGACCCGCTGCTTCTTGAGCGGCGAGAATTCGCGCTTGATCGTTTCGACCACGCGCTCGCCCGGCGCGCTCCATCAATACTGGCCCGGGAGTGCCGCGCTCGATCGTCAACCGATCGGCTTCGCGCATCTGCTGGGCTGTCACGACCTTCACGCCGCGACTCCCGTCAGCAATTGCTCCAGCTTGCGCAAACCATCGGGCCGCCCCATCACGATCAGGTGATCGCCGCCGACCATTTTCGATTCCGAAGGCGGATTGAACAACATTTCTCCACTGTCCTTGCGGATGGCGAGCACGATCACGCCCAGTTCGCTGCGCACCTGCATGTCGGCCAGTGACTGATTCTGCGAACGCGCTGCCTCGAGTCACGCGCACCTGTTCGATGCCCGGCGTCGAGCCCCATGTTCTGCGTCGTGAAATCGAGAAACTGCTGCACGTGCGGCTTGAGCAACGCCTGCGCCATGCGATGGCCGGTGCTGTTGTACGGCGCGAACACGAAGTCCGCGCCCGCGCGCCGCATTTTCTGCTTCCGAAGCTCTCCTCGGCCACGCGCGCCGACAGATGCAGCCTGGAATTCAGTGTCTTTGCCGTCAGAATCACGAACAGATTGTCGGCGTCCGAGGCCAGCGTCGCGATCAGCCCGCGCGCGCGATCGATGCCGACGTCGCGCAGCGTCTCATCGCGACTGGCGTCCGCCAGCACGGCCAGCATTCCCGCCTTGATCGCGCGCTCCACTCGCTCGTCATCGCGATCGACCACCACGAATTTCGCGCCGGCCTGCCTCAGTTCCTCCGCGGCGCCGCGCCCCACGCGGCCGTAGCCGCACAGGATGATGTGGCCTTCCAGTTTCTCGATCATGCTCTTGACCCGTCGCTTTCCGAAAAATTGATTCAGCTCCAGCTCGATCACCGTCTGCGTCATCGCGCCGATCGCCAGGAACAGCGTGATCACGCCGAACAGAATCAGAAGGCAATTGAAGACGCGCCCCGCCTGGCTGAGCGGGTGGATTTCGCCGTATCCCACCGTGGTCACGGTGGTCATTGTCATGTAGAAGGCGTCGAAAACCGGATAATGCTCGATCAGGACGAAGCCGATCGTGCCGCCTGCCAGCGTCAGCGTCAGCGCGATCGCGATGAAGGCGAGCCGCCGCGGCAGATGATCCATCTGTTTATTTTACGATTGTGGCGCACGCACTCTTGCGTGCCGTGTCGACACCATTCGACACTAACTCTCTGGCTCAGCAACCCGCGAACTGTTTCCAGACTTCCGTCGCGACCGCGTCTTCGCCAGCGCCGCCGTCGATCAACTTCACGCGATTCGGCTCATCCGCAGCGAGCTGATGATACGCGTCGCGAACCTTTCGATGAAAGCCGATCTCCTGTTCGTCAATCCGCGTTTCGACACTCTCGGCGTCCTGATTCCGCTGGTTGCGCGCGCGCGCGCGCTTCAAGCCCATCTCGATATCGACATCGATCACCAGCGTCAGATCCGGGAACCAGGCCGCGGCACGCGATGCGGTCGACTTCGTAAACCACTTCGGAGCCCAGCCCGCGCGCGATGCCCTGATACACCAGCGTCGAATCCGTGAAGCGATCCGAGAGCACGATCTGCCGCTTCGCGAGCGCCGGCAGAATCCACTGATCGACATTCTGCGCGCGGCAGGCGAACATCAGCAGCAGTTCGGTGACGGGGAACATTTCCTGATTCTTCGCGTCGAGCAGCACGCGCCGGATCTGCATGCCGATGGGCGTGCCGCCGGGCTCGGCCGTTTCGAACACTTCGCGACCTTCCGAGCGCAGCCGAGCCGCCAGCATCCGCAGTTGCGTCGATTTCCCGCTGCCTTCGGGACCTTCAAATGTGATGAAACAGTCCGACGACTCGCGGCGTATTCCCAGTGTTCTCCCGACGCTCTTTAGTCGTAGACGAAATGCAGAACCTTCTTCAAATCGTCCCAAGCCTCGCGCTTCGCGTTCTGATTGTAGGGGCGCAACAGATACGACGGATGAAACGTCACGATCACCGGAATGTCGCGCCACTTGTGCCAGTGCCCGCGCAATCTGCGTGACGCCGTCTTTGGTCGCGAGCAGCGCCTTCGCCGCGGTCGATCCCAGCGCGCAGATCGCCTTGGGACGAATCGTCATCAATTGGCGAAACAGAAATTGCCCGCAGATTTCCATTTCATCCGGCAGCGGCGTGCGATTCTCCGGCGGCCGGCACTTCACGACGTTGCAGATATAAACGTCCGGCCGCGTGAATCGGAATGCCTTCCTTCGACGCCGTGTTGTCGATCATCTGCGTCAGCAACTGCCCGGCGCGGCCGACGAACGGGAATCCCTGCGCATCCTCATCCGCGCCCGGCCTTCGCCGACGAACACCAGCCTCGCCTGCTCATTCCCGGATCCGAAGACGATCTTGTTTCGGCCTTGCGCACAACGCGGCAGCGCCTGCAATCGCCGATGTCTTCGATGATCTTGAGCAGCGTGTCGCCGGGCGGCGAAGCGTCGGCAAGACCACGTCAGCGATCTTCGGCGCGGCATTTGCGATTCGGCGCGGCGATTTGCGATTTCGGACGACGGGCTTCGGCGACGGCCTCTTGCGGTGCCTTCGTGGCAGCCCGCTTGTAGATTTCCTTCACGCCGAGGTCGCGATAGAAGCTGAGCTAGTCACGAATTTCGTCGCGAGTCATGATCTGGCGCGATTCATTTCGCGGCGTGTAGCGCCAGGCGCAGCTTGATCATCTCGTCGAAAATGCGCCGCGCGATCGCCCGCTTCGGCGCGCGCGGCACCGGAATCGATTCGCCGGTTCGCTTCACCAGCACGACTTCGTTTTCGTCGGAATCGAATGCCCGATTCGTCCATCCTTGGCTGACACCAGATTCGCCACCACCATGTCGCAATTCTTGCTTTCCAGTTTGCGCCGCGCCTCCTCGATCAGGTTCTCGGTCTCCGCCGCGAAGCCGACCAGCAACCGGTCGCCTTTCTTCTTTCCCAACTCGGCCAGAATATCGGGCGTCGGATCCAGTTCCAGCGAAAGCCGCGCCGCCGTCTTCTTCTCTTTCTGCGCGCGGCGGATTCGCGCGATGATAATCCGCGACGGCCGCCGCCTTGATGATCATGGTGCGATTCGTCAAGATGCTCCATCACGGCGCTGCGCATTTCGGAAGCGGTCTCGACGTGTATCGATTTCGACGCCGCGCGGCGTCAGCGGCAGATTCACCGGCCCCGAAACCAGCATGACCCGCGCGCCTCGCGACTGCGCTTCTTCGGCCAGCGCGTAACCCATCTTGCCGCTCGATCGATTGGTGATGTAACGCACCGCGTCCAGCGGTTCCTGCGTGGGGCCGGCGGTGATCAGCACCGTCTCGCCTTCCAGATCGCGCAAGCGCCGTGTTCAGGATTCTTGCCGAGACGCACCGACGACGTCGGCGATCTGCTCCGGCTCCGCCAGCCTTCCCGGCCCGACCATTCCGCACGCCAGCACGCCATCGTCCGGCTCGACAATCACGTGGCCGCGTTCCCGCAGGATGCGCAGATTCTCGCGCGTCGCCGGATGATTCCACATGTTGGTGTTCATCGCGGGCGCCAGCACCACGCGCCCGGTGAACGCCAGATACATCGTCGTGAGAAAATCGTCCGCCAGCCCGTGCGCGAATTTCGCCAGCAGATCCGCCGTCGCCGGCGCGACCACCAGAATCTGATTCTCCTGCGCGACGCGAATATGTTCGATCGCGCTCGAAAGCGTGTCTTCCGCGCTGGCCGCCGGAAAACAGATTGGTGATGACCTTGCGCCCGGTGAGCGCCGCGAACGTCAGCGGGCGGATGAACTCCTCCGCCGCCGGCGTCATCACCACTTGCACCGTGAATCCGCGCTCCATCAGCGCGCGAGCCAGCTCCGCGGCCTTATACGCCGCAATGCCGCCGCCGACGCCGAGCGCGACGTTCATCGGTTCAGTTACTCTTCCGGTGGCGTTCTGCTTCGCATGCGCTGGATGGCGGGATCTTCGTACTGCACCAGGCCGCGGCGCACTTCTTCCATCGCAGCGACGGTGGGCTTCTTCGAAGTGGTGGGCAGAAAGCTGCGCGCGCCGTTCTGCAACTGGCGCGCGCGTTTCGCGGCGACGATGATAAATCGGTAAGCGCTCGCTTCCGGATCGTCCGGAATCATGCTCGATGCGGTGTTCTTGAAATTCGTCTCAGGCATTTTCAAACGACTCCAGGATCGGACGGATTTGTTCTTCCATCCGGTCGCGCCGGCTGCGAGTGGCTTTGACGATCGACACCAGCGTATCCACCGACGTCTCCACTTCGCGATTCACCAGCACATAATCGTACAGCGTATAATTGCGGATCTCTTCGGCCGCGTCGCGCAGACGCCGTTCGATCACCTGCTCGGAATCCTGGCTTCTGGCGCGCAACCGTTGTTCGAGAATCTCCCGGCTGGGCGCCAGAATAAATATCGACACCGCGGCCGGAATCTTCCCTTTTAATTGTCGCGCACCCTGGACATCGATGTCGAGCACCAAATCCACGCCTTCCGCGGCCGCACGGTCCAGTTCGCTCGCGTGCGTCCCGTAATAGTTGCCGAAAACCTCGGCGTGCTCCAGAAACTCGCCGCTGCGCCAGCCGCTGCTTCAAACTCCTCCCGGGTCACGAAAAAATAATCCTGGCCGTCCCGTTCCTGGCCGCGCGGCTGCCGCGTCGTGTAGGAAATCGAAAAGCGCAGCTCGGGGACCAGCTCGAATCAGCTCGCGCGTGAGCGTCGATTTCCCGGAGCCGGAAGGCGCGGAAATGATGAACACCGCTGGACCGATCTTCATTGCGTGTCGTCATTCGAGAAAGGGTTATTCCAGGTTAAGCGACTGCTCGCGGATTTTCTCGATCGCCGCCTTCGCCGCGAGCGCCAGTTCCGTGATTCGCAGCCCCGCTTCGCCCGCGCCGCTGGTCTTCGAAAGAATCGTGTTGGTCTCGCGATTCATTTCCTGCAGCAGAAAATCGAGCTTCTTGCCGGCCTCGCCGCCCGCGTCGAGCAACCCGGCCAATTGCGCCGAATGGATCTTCAGCCGCGCGAGTTCCTCGCCGATGTCGCTGCGGTCGGCCAGAATCGCGGCTTCCTGCGCCAGTCGCTGCGGCTCGATCTGCACGCCCTTCAGCAGCTCCTTCAGCCGCTCCGCGAGCCGGTTCTGAAAGACCGCCGATGCGCCCTCGCGGATCTGTTCCATCTCGTCCGCGGCAGCGGCGACACTGAGCGTTGTGACGGCGCATCTCCGCGGCGATCTCCGCGCCTTCACGCGCGCGAAATTCGTTCAGTTGATCGAGCGCCGCTTCGAGCGCATCCAGCAGCGCGGCTTCCGCGCCTTCGAGAGGCTCGGCTGTCGACGGATCGCCGAACATGCCGGGAATCCGCAGTGCCGCGTTCAGATCGGGCTGCGCGTCGAGACTTCGTGCGCGGCGGCTGCTTCGCGAAACGCCGCGCAGATATTGGTCAAGCAGCGCGCGATTCAACGCCGAGCCGCTCGACATCGGCGGTGCTTTGCGGCAAATGCGACGCGCACCTCGACGTGACCGCGAACCAATCGGCTCTTCACCATCGCGCGAATCGCGTTTTCGAACGGATCGGCCGCGGTGGGCAGATGGACCTGAACATCCAGGCCGCGATGATTCAGGCTCTTCACGCTGACGACCAGTTCGCCATCGCCAAGCGGACGGCGGGCGCGCGCGAATCCGGTCATGCTGCGAAGGGCTTCGTGCTTTGAGAAGGCTGACTCACGGATTCACCGCCGGGTTTGCCAAAGTATCCGGTTCCAAAAATTGCATTTCATGTAATCGCTGATACATTCCGCCGCGATTCACCAGTTCCTCATGCGTGCCGGTTTCGACGATGCGCCCGCGATCCAGCACCACGATCTTGTCCGCGCGGCGAACCGTGGAAAGCCGGTGCGCGATCACGATCACCGTGCGATGCTCCATCAGATTCTGCAAGCGCCTTCTGCACCAGCATCTCCGATTCCGTGTCCAGATGCGAGGTCGCCTCATCCAGAATCAGGATCGGCGCGTTCTTCAGCAGCGCCCGCGCGATCGCCAGCCGCTGCCGCTGGCCGCCGCTCAGCTTCTGGCCCGCGCTCGCCGATCATCGTGTCGTAGCCTTCGCGGCATGCGCTGGATGAATTCTTCGGCCAGCGCGTTGCGCGCCGCCTCGCGGATCTGCTCCGGCGTCGCATCCGGCCAGGCCGTAGCCGATATTGTTCGCCACCGTGTCGTTGAACAGAAACGTATCCTGCGCGACGATGCTGATCTTGTCGCGCAGCGAGGCCAGCCGCAGCTCGCGAACGTCGCGCCCGTCGATGCGGATCGCGCCCCTCTGCGACATCGTAAAATCGCGGCACCAGATTCGCGAGCGTGGTTTTTCCCGCGCCGCTCGGGCCCACCAGCGCGACCACTTCTCCGCTCTTCACTTCCAGTTGAATCGAATCGAGCACGAAGCCGTCCGGAGCGCTCGGATAGTGGAAGCTCGACGTTTTCGAACACGATCGCTTTTTCGAAGCGAGCCAGTTTGACCGCGCGCGGCACTCTCCTTGATCTGCTGATCCCGATCCAGATATTCGAAAACCTTCTGCGATGCGCCCAGCGCCTGCTGGAAAATATTGTGGATGCCGGCGAGGCGCTTCACGGGCTCATACAGCATCAGCAGCGCGATGACGAAGCTGGCGAACTCGCCCGCCGTCATCTCGCCGTGCGTTGATCTGCGTACGCGCGTAAGTCAGCAGGCCGACGATCGTCAGCGCGCCGAAAAATTCGATCAGCGGCGACGCGATGGCCTGCTGCGCGACGTAACGCAGATTGCTGCGGCGCAGTCGCTGCGCCCGATCGCGAAAACGGTTGGATTCGATCTCTTCCGCCCCGAACGACTTCACCACCTGGTGGCCGCTGAGCGTTTCCTGCAAGACCTGATTCAGTTCGGCCGCATCGTCCTGCGCGCGGCGCGTCGTCCGGCGAATGCGGCGGCCGAGCTGGACAGTCGGCACCAGCACGAACGGCAGCACCGTCAGGCTCACCAGCGCGAGTCGCCAGTCCGTTTGCAGCACCACGCGCCAGCAGCGCGATCGCCGTGAAGCTCTGCCGCAGCAAATCCGCCAGGATGTGCGAGAGTCGCCACCTGGATCTTTTCGAGATCGTTCATGATCGACGACATCACGCGCGCCGTCGAGTTGTCCTCGAAGAAATGCGCGTCCTGATGCACCACGCGATCGAATACCGCCTGCCGCAGATCCGTGACCGCCGAAAATCCGACGTAATTGATCAGATAATTGCCGGCGTAATCGCACAATCCCTTGATCAGGAACACCGCGAGGATGCTGACCGCGACCATGGTCCAGACGTTGTGAATCTGACGCGGCAGCAGGTCGTTCAGATAAACCGGGTGCTTGAGAATCGGGATGGTGAACAGCACCACCGGCGCGTCATCGCCGATTCAGGATTCAGCACGCGATCGAAAATCGGCCCGATCAGCAGCGCCGTCAGCCCCTGCGCCGCGCCCACGATCGCCATCAAGATAACCGACAGCGACAAGATGCGGAACATACGGCCGCGAATAGCGCAGCAGCCGCCCCAGTTCCTTCACACGCGCACCTTCAGTCACGTGGCTCGCTCATACACGAACCTTCAGCGCCTCGACCGCCGTCAACACGCGATCGCACGAAACATTCGTGAGGCCCGTCAACACCTGCGATTCGGTCCGCCACGGCGCCCACGTCACGTGGATCGGACGATCCGAACAACACCACCACCGGCACGCCGAACGCCGCCGCGATGTGCGCCGGCCCGCTATCGTTGCCGATGAACAGCGACGCGCCCGACATCAGGCTCTTCACGCGCGCCAGCGGTTCATTCTTCAAAACGCGAAACGATTCGAACGGCGCGGTGTCGTCGCCGGGTCCCGCGAGAAACACAGGCTCGAGCCCCGAAAGTTTTCGCGCGACTTCGACGAATCGCTCCGCGGGCCAGGTCTTATCAGGTCGCGACGCGAACGGATGAATCACGGCGTAAGGCGGCATCGCAGGCGCGGGTTCGCGCAATAAGTTTCGCGCGCGGAATCTCCGATTTGCGGCACGCCCAGCCAAAACATCGCGGACGCCAGATGTTCCGCCGTGTGCACGCGGCGCTCGACGCCCAGAATCTCCTGCGCGCGCGGAATCTTGTGCGAATAAATGAAGCTGTAGCGATGATGCGCGAACCCGGCGCGGAACTTCGCGCGAGTCGCAGCGTCAGCAACATGCTGCGCGTGCCGCCGTGGAGATTCAGCGCAAGATCGGCCGGGCACGCGTCCTCGCGAATTTCATCGATGTCGGGATTGCCCTCGAACATCGCGGCGAAGCGCGGCTCGACGATCACCGTGATCTTCAGATCGGGCCGATGATTCTTGAGCAGCGCGAGAGCGGGGTTGTGAGCACACAGTCGCCCAGCGACCGCAAACGGATCACGGCGATCCGCGAGCCGGGCGGCAGCCGATCGAGAAGACTTTCCACGCGTTATTCTTCGATGCGCGCTTCGTCGACCAGCATCACCGGGATGTCGTCGCGAATCGGATAAACCCGCTTGCACTCGACGCACTTCAGGCCGTTCTCGTCCTGCTTCAACTCCACCGGCGCTTTGCAGAGCGGGCAGACGAGAATTTCCAGCAGATCCTTGCTGATGGCCATGTAAAGCCCAGTGTATCATCGGGGAAGTAGTCAGGAGTCAGGACTCAGAATGACGGACGACGGGACGGATCGATTCAAAGCGAGCGAATGGCGACCATCGAAATTCGCCGGAGGGTTTATAGCCCTGCTGCTGATAGTGCCCCTGTTCTCCTGGTACTTGGAAGTTCTATTTATCGCCGTATTCGCAGGACTGTCCTACTGGGACTTGAAAAGAATTCGCAGACGTAAAGATCAAGAAGCTCTTCTGCGCTCTAACTCGGACACGCCCTCGCCGACGTGAGCCAGACTTGTGGGGGCGTCCTTGTGGGGCCGCCACTCATGGCGGCAAGCCGCCTTCAGGCGGCTTTCTTCAACGGAAAACCAGCCCTTACTGCCCCGCCGCCCGCACCCGCAAATCCCCCGTCGCGATGAACCGAGCCGTAGTCCGCCCGCATCCGCAGCGCTTCTCCTCGATTTCCCCAGCGCCCCCCAGCGCCGCACCCGACGTCAAATGCAATCCGCAATGCCCCTCGCACTCCGCCGCCAGCAACACCCCGTCTTCAGCGATCTGTTCGAACACCGGCACGCGAAATCGCGCCCAAAGCCTCTCCCGAACCGCCTCCGTCACCCGCGCATCTTCCCATCGCCCCACCACGATCACCGCGTGCGTCAACGAAATATCGGTCCCTGCAATCGCCTCGAACTGAGCCAGCGTCGCCGCAATCGCCTGTGGCGCGAATTTCGCAGCCCGCGCGCACCATCCCGACGCGAACACCCGCGCCCGACCCTTAGAACGATACCCCGGAATCAACACCGCCGTTCTCGGCATCGGCAGAATCGGATAAGCAAACGCCGGCTTGCGCTTCGGCCATGAGATCGGAGCATTAGGCCATGAGATGGGAGCATTAGGCAATGAGAAGGGAGCAGGCACAACTACTTCGTCGTATCAGCGCGCGAATATTCTCAGGAGATTTTCGCCGAAGATCGCCCGAGCATCCGCATGGCTAACGCCCATCTCATACAGCGCCGTCGCCTGCTACTCGAAAATCTGCGCATGCCAACCGCGCGGAAAAAATGACGAATCCGTGCCGAACAGCAGCCGCTTGGGCCCCACCACGTCCAGCGCGCGCCGGAACACCTGCCGCAAATCCAAATGCGATTCCTGGTATTTCATCCACGCATTCGAGCTGGACGTATCCAGATAAACGTTCGGGCACAGATCCGCCAGCATCAGCGCTTCCCGGAAATACCCCGCCCCGAAATGCGGCACGATCACCGGGACCGTCGCAAACTCCAGCGCCACTGCGTGCAGATCGATCGGATTCGAGAACCGCATATCGAATCGCGACTCCAGCCCCAGCTTCTTCCGCACTCCCACGCTCAACACGCCGCAATGCACGAACACCGCTCGCCGATTCTCCGCCGCCCATTCGAACACCCGCCGCGCGTCCTCCGACTGAATCGAATATCGATGCATCGCCGGAAACAGGCACGCCACGCCGACGTCCGCCAGTCGCTCGGGGTGCCACGCGCGTACCGGATCCACCATCGCGTATCCGAAGAATCGATCCGGATGCGCACGAACCGCCGCGCTGACCGACGCTTCATCGCCAGGCACGCTCGCGATCAGCGCCGCATGCGCGACACCGTGACGATCCAGCTCATTGACCCACGCCGACGCCAGGTCCTCCGGCGCGGGACGCCGGCATCTTCCATCCAAGCTGCGCGCCGATCGCGTCGACGCGTCAAACCGGCCGTCTGTGAAGCAAGGGCCGCAAAAAATCCGTGTGAGAAAAAATGAACGTGAGCGTCCGCGACCGCCAGCGATCCCCAGGGCGACTCGCGTTCCATCAATTTCAATCGTTTTCGGCCGCGGCCTGTACCCGCGCGTTTTCAATCCGCGCATTTTCAAACGGTAATTGCGTGATGCCCGTCGAAAAGCGCGAGCTGCGTCAACCCGGCCACATTATTGACGCCCAGCTTCTTCATCATCGTCTTGCGATAACTGCGCACCGTCTGTTCCCGCAGATCCAGCATCACCGCGATCTCTTTGCTGGTCTTGCCCTCGGCCACCAGCCGCAGCACCTGCAATTCGCGCGGCGACAACGACTCGAGCGCCGCCGGCGCCGGCTTCGATTCCAGATCGCCCTTCTGAATTCGCGTGAGCAGCCGGTCCGAAACCTGCGGACTCAAATAAGCCCCGCCGCGCGCCACCACGCGCAACGCCTCCAGCAGATCGCTATCCGACGCCTTCTTCAGGATGAACGCGCGCGCACCGGAGCGGATCGCGCTGACCACGGAATTCTCGTCGTCGTACATGGAAAGGATGACGACCTTGCAATCGGGATGATGGCGCAGAATCTCCGCCGTGGTCTCGACGCCGTTCAAGCCGGGTAGCCCGATATCCATCAACACCATGGCCGGATGCAGCCTCTTTACGAACTGCACGGCATCGGTGCCGGTCTCGGCTTCCCCTACCACGCGAAATTCCTCGCTCCGGCTGAGAATGGCCTTGATGCCGTCCCGCATGATCTTGTGATCATCGACGAGCAGGACATCGAATGGCATAGCCAGACAATTGTACAGTGTTTAGCGTACCGTATGATACAAAATCAGTGGGGCAGGCGCTTCCGCCTGCCAATTCCCCTTGAGGCGCGACCGTAAGAGAGCGCGCGTTTTCGTGGGGCGGGTCTCCAGACCCGCGTACGACCTCAAGATCGCGCCGTTCTCCGCGCACCAAGTGCTTTCGTTCGCGGGGCAGGCGTTTTCACCTGCCCATCCTCGCGGCCGCTCAACTCCTGGCTAACATCCCGCACCCGATCGATCGCCGCATCCAGAGTCTCCGTCACCGCCTGCACCATCGCCGCGGTCTCCGGAAAATCCATCTTGATCAATTGCAGCCGCAGCCCAGCCGCCGAAAGCAGTGGACCGATCTCGTCATGCAGCAGCCGGCCAGCCCGCTGCAACTTCGCCGTGCAATCCGTCGCCTTCTGCCATGTCCGTCTAGCTCTTAGCGCTTGCGCTTCACCACGCGCCGTGCCGCCTCGGCCACATTCACCGCACGCAGCCCGTACTTGTCCAGCAACTCATCCGGCGCACCCGACTCCGCGTAAGTATTCTTGATCCCCACGAACTCCATCACCGCCGGAGTCGTCTCCGCCACCACCTGCGCCACGCGCACGCCCAATCCGCAATCCAGCAGATGCTCTTCCGCCACCACGATCGCGCCAGTCTCCTGTGCCGCCTTCGCGATCGCATCCCGATCCAGCGGCTTGATCGTGTGCATGTCGATCACGCGCGCCGAAATTCCCTCGCGCTTCCAGCGTCTCCGCCGCGCGAATCGATTCCGCCACCAGCAGTCCCGTCGCGATCAGCGTGACATCCTTGCCATCCAGCAGCTCGATCGCCTTGCCGATTTCGAAATTCTGATCCGGCTGGTAAATGATCGGCGCCTTCGCCCGCCCCGCGCGAATGAACAACGGACCGTCATACGCCGCCGCCGCGTTCACCAGCTTCATCATCGAGACTTCGTCGGCCGGGCACATCACCACGAAACCCGCCAGCGAGCAGGCCAGGCTCGATATCCTCGATGCTCATCTGCGATCGGCCCGTCTTCGCCGATCGAGATGCCGCTGTGCGTGCCCACCGCTTTAAGATTCACGTCGCGGAAACGCCGCCGTGACGCGCAGTTGCTCGAACCCCTTGTTCAACAGGAACACCGAGAAGCTCGACACGAACGGAATCTTCCCCGACTGCGCCAGGCCCGCTCCGATCGCGACCATGTTGGATTCCGCGATTCCGCACTCGAAAAAGCGCTCGGGAAATTTCTTGCCGAATTCCGCCGTGTACGTGGACTTCGACAAATCCGCGTCCAGCACCACCACGTTGGGATTCGTAGCGCCCAGCTCCACCAGCGCCTTGCCGAACGCCTCGCGCGTCGCCGCGCCCAGCTTCAGTTCGTACTTCGGTTTGGTCTCGGGTATCGTAGCCATTACTGCAGCTCCTGTAGCGCTTTTTGCGCTTCTTCCGGCGTCGGCGCCTGTGCCGTGAAATTTCGGATTGTTCTCCATGAACGAAACGCCCTTGCCCTTGATCGTGTGCGCGATCAGCACCGTCGGCTTGCCCTTGGTCGCCGCCGCTTCGGCGAACGCCTTTTGCAGCGCCGCGATGTCGTGGCCGTCCACTTCAATCACGTGCCAGCCGAAGCTCCGCCACTTGTCGCGCCAGCGGCTCAGATCGCCATGATGTCTTTCACGAATCCGTCCAGCTGGATGCGGTTGTTATCGACAATCACGCACACGTTGTCGTTCTTGTGGAAGCCGCCGAACATCGCCGATTCCCAGATCTGGCCCTCCTGGCTCTCGCCATCGCCGATCACCACATACGCCCGCGACGGGCTCTTGTCGAGCGCGCGCCGCCAGCCCCATCCCCAACGCCAGCGAGATGCCCTCGCCCAGCGATCCCGTCGACGCTTCAAGCGACGGAAGAAATCGCACATCCGGGTGTCCCTGATAAATCGAACCCAGCTTGCGGAGCGTGTTGAGCTGATCTTTCGGGACAATACCCGCATTCCGCCATCACCGCAGTAGAGCGCCGGGCAGCAGTGCCCTTTCGAAAGAATGAACCGGTCGCGATCCTTCCACTTCGGATTCGAAGGATCGTGGCTCATCACGTCGAAGTACAGCGTCACTAGGATATCGGTCACCGAAAGCGAGCCGCCTGGATGCCCGGATTTCGCCGCGGTGATCATCTCGATACACTCGCGCCGCACCTGTTTGGCGATCGCCGCCAATTCCGCCGGATTGCTGGTTTTCTGCATCTGTGTTTAATCTAACATCGGGATGTGGCGCACGCACTCCTGCGTGCCGTGTCGACACTCATGTCGACACAAGTTTTTTCCATCGCGAACGACTGTAAGGAGCACGCATCTTCGTGGGGCAGGCGTTTCCGCCTGCCCGTTGAGGCACGACCGTAAGAGCGCGCGCGTCTTCATGGGGCAGGCGTTTTCCGCCTGCCGTTTCCCATCGAGGCGCGGCCGCGCCGCGCACATGTTCCTGTATCATGTGATTCGACCCGAATTTCACCTATGAACCGTTTCCCGCGCTCCTTCCCCATCCTTCTCATCCTCTTCGCCGGCAGCGGCTGCTCCGCCCTCATCTACGAAATCGTCTGGTACCAGCTCCTCCAATTGGCGATCGGATCCACTGCCGTCGCCATGGGATTCCTGCTCGCCACCTTCATGGGCGGCCTCTGCATCGGCAGCATCTGGCTGCCGCGATCCGCCTTCGCCCGCCGCCATCCCGGCCGCATGTTCGCGATGCTCGAATTAGGTATCGCGATCCTCGCCATCCTGGTCCGCGTCGGCATTCCGCTGGTCGACCGAGCCTACTTCGCGGGAGTCGAGCACGGCCTCTCCAACATGCTCCTCCGCGGCTTCATCTCCACCGTCTGCCTCCTCCCGCCGACCATCCTCATGGGCGCCTCCCTCCCCGCAATGGTTCGCTGGATCGAGCGCGACTCAGTCCGCAGCGAATCGCAATGGGCCGTCCTCTACGGAGTCAACACCTTCGGCGCAGTCTTCGGCTGCCTCTTCGCCGGCTTCTATCTGCTCCGTGTTTACGACACCACCATCGCGACTTTCGCGGGCGCAGCGATCAACGTCGCGGTCGCATTAATCGCATTCGCGATGGCGAAAGGTGACGAACTCGCGACCACCGACGTTCCCATCCGCGCCCAGCAGCCCAACCAACCATCGTCTTCGAACCTCGCCGTCTACATCGTCGTAGGACTCTCCGGCGCCTGCGCCCTCGGTGGCGAAGTCGTGTGGACCCGCCTCCTCGGCATGCTGCTCGGCAACACCGTCTACGTTTTCTCGATTATCCTCGCCGTTTTCCTGGTCGGTCTCGCGCTCGGCAGCGTCGGCGCATCCTGGACGTTGCGAGCCCGGCCCGGCATTCTCCCCGCGCGCGCCGCTCTCGGCTGGTCGCAAGTTCTCCTCACCCTGGCGATCGCCTGGACCGCGTTCATGATCGCCGATTCACTCCCGTATCTGCCCATCAATCCGTTTCTATCGACGAATCCCTGGTACACCTTCCAACTCGACCTAGCGCGAGTTATCTGGGCGATCCTCCCACCCGCGATTCTCTGGGGCGCGAGCTTCCCTCTGGGCTGCGCCGCCATCGCCCGTCCCGATTCCGATTCGAATGAGGACCCAGGCCGTCTCGTCGGCGGAGTCTACGCCGCCAACACTCTCGGCGCGATCATCGGAGCGCTCGGCGTCAGTCTCATCCTGGTCCCGTGGATCGGCACACAGGATTCGCAGCGCGTTCTGCTGATTGCCTCGGCCCTCGGCGGCCTGATCGTCCTGATCCCGTACCTGTTGCGTAACGGCTCGAAACAGGCATTCGTCTGGCTGCACGCTTCGATGGCAGCCGCCGTATTTCTCACCATCAATCTCGATCCCGTGCCCGGCGAGCTGATCGCCTACGGACGCCAGATGGCGATCAACGCCGGCAAATCGACCATCCTCTACACCAAGGAAGGCCGCAATTCTTCCGTCGCCATTTCGCAATGGCAAAACGGAGCCACCTACGTCAACGTCAACGGCCACGTCGAGGCCACCACCGAAATCTACGACATGAAACTGCAGCGCATGGTGGGCCATCTGCCCGGCATGATTCATCCGAATCCGAAATCGGTGCTGGGCATCGGCTTCGGCGCGGGAGTCTCAGCCGGAACGTTCACGCGCTATCCCGGCATCGAAAAAATCACCATTTGCGAAATCGAGCCCGTGATCCCGCCTACCTCGACGCGCTACTTCGGCCGCCAGGATTACGAAGTGATGAACAATCCGAAGACGCACATCGTGTATGACGACGCGCGCCACTACGTACTGACGACGCTCGAAAAATTCGACATCATCGCCTCTGATCCTCTGGATGTTTTCGTGAAAGGCACCGCCGGCCTCTATTCGAAGGAATATTTCGAGCAGATCAAGGCGCACCTGAATCCAGGCGGCATGTTCTCGCTGTACGTGCCCCTTTACGAGACCGACGTGCGAACCATCAAGAGCGAGCTCGCCACCTTCTTCGACGTTTTTCCATACGCTACTGTATGGGCCAATACCATCGACGGCCAGGGCTACGATATGGTCTTCATGGGCCAGGAAGGCCCGCTCAAGATCAACCTTGACGAGATCGATCAGCGCATCCGCCGCCCGGATTACGCGCCTGTCGTGCAGTCGCTGCGCGATATCGATATCGGTTCGATTGGCGCGCTGTTTGGAACCTACGCCGGAAATCTTCACGACCTTGACCCATGGGTTCATGGAGCCGACATCAATCGCGACGGCGACCTGCGGCTGCAATATATCGCGGGTTGGGGAATCAACTCGCGCCTGGAAAACGTGATCTACAAACAGATGGTGAAGTACCGCACGATTCCGAAGGATCTGTTCACGGGCTCGCCGGAGCGAGTGCAATACATGCTGGACGCCCTAGCCGGCGGCCCCGACCATTAGAGCATGCGCGCTCTCTTACGATCGCGCCTTCCGACGCCTCCAGGTATCGTTGACAGCCGCCAGGGAGGCGCGACCGTAAGAGAGCGCGCCGTTTTCGCTAAACGGAGACGTGTTTTATGAACGAAAAACTAAGAGCATGGTGGTCCCATCGCCAAGGCCTCGACGGCCGCCTCCACGGCAAATCCCCCGCTGAAATCCTGACCGAAACCGGTTGGGTCCGAGGACTCGGCGGCGTAGGAACCTATCTCGCCCTCTTCGCCCGCGCCGGAATCACGCGCGAAGACACCGACAAAGCAGTAGCGAAATTGCAAATCCACGAACTCCCAGCAGTGCGGGGCTGCACCTACATCCTCCCCACAACCGACTTCGCACTCGCGCTCAAAGCCGGCCAGCCTTTTGAAGGCGCAGACATGCGAGTCGCCCTCAAACTCGGCGTGACGGAAAAAGAAATCGACAAGCTCTCCGAAGCCGTTCTCAAAGCGCTCGAAGACGGTCCACTCGATCCCGAAGGCATTCGCGAAGCGACCGGCAAGGCATCGCGCAGTCTCGGCGAAGAAGGCAAAAAGAAGGGTTTAACCACGACGCTGCCGATCGCGATCGGCCGGCTCCAATCGACAGGCGACATTCGCCGCGTCTCCACCAACGGCCGTCTCGATCAACAGCGTTATCAGTACGCACTGTGGCGTCCCAATCCGCTGGCGAAATTCAAGATGTCGCCCGAAGAGATGAATGTCGAGATCGCGCGCCGCTACTTCACCTGGACCGGCGGCGCAACCCTCGCCGAATTTCAGGCGTTCTCCGCCCTGAGCGTGAAAGCTTCCAAGGCCGCGTTCGAAACACTGAAGTTAGTAGCGTTCGAAGGCGACCGTTTCATTCTGCCGCAACATCGCGATGAGTTCGAATCGTTCAAAGTCCCCAAGCAAGCGCACTATACGCTGGTCGGCAGCATCGATGGCCTGACGCTGTTCCGCCGCGACATAAAAACTTTCGTCGACGCGGCGGACCAAACCCGCGAATTCTACGCCGATAAAGGATTCGAAAAGGTAGGCGCGTTCGGCGACCTGCACAGTCACGCCATTTTCGATCGCGGACGTCTGGTGGGTCTGTGGGAATTCGATCCCACAACAGATTCGATAGCCTGGGCCTCATTCATTCCCAAAAACAAAGACCTGCAAGCAGCGGTAGCGGCAACGGAAAACTACGTCAGAACGCAACTAGGCGATGCAAGAGGCTTCAGCCTCGACAGCCCCAAGAGCCGCGCCCCCCGTATAGCCTCTCTCCGAAAGTAGGGCGGATCGCCCGATCCGCGCGGGACCTCCGGTCCGGCCCCTTCCTGTGGGGCAGGCGTTTTCGCCTGCCGGTAAGTTAATCACAGCTACGTTCGGAAAGTCTGGCACATGGGGTATACTTCATGCGGCACCAACGAACCTGATTTTCTATTCTCATTCCGGGGAAAGAGGATAACCAAATGAAGCAATTGGCCGCTGCCTGGGCAATCCTCACGTTGTTAGCTGTCATGCCAGACGTTTCGGCGGCTACGCCGGCTGACAACGAGACGAAAGCTGCGGCTGATGCCATGGTCAAGCGCTTCGCGGACTCGTGGAACCACGCCGATGGCGCTGCTTACGGCGAGAATTATTGGCCCGAAGCAGAACTCGTGGACCCCTCCGGCAAAGTCATTAATGGCAAATCGGCGATCGTACAGGAGCACGTGGATATCTGGGCCGGCATTCTGAAGGGCAGTAGAGCCACCGCCAACGTGCGCAGGATCCAGTTGCTCGGGCCGAATTACATGATCGTCGACTTCGATGTGCACGTCTCTGGCTTCCGCCAACCGCCGCCCGGCAGCCCCCCGAACGCGAAGGTGCTGAAGAACCACCTCAAACATGTCATGGAAAAGCGGAATGGTGTCTGGAAGGTTCTTTCCGCGCAGAACACTTTCATAGCCGCGAATTAGCGGAGAAGATTGGGCATAAACATCCGCCGCCTTGAACAGAAATGAGAACTTCTATTCAAATCGTTAGCGACTGCCGCTTGTAATTGTGGGGCCGCCAATCGTGGCGGCGAGCCGGCTTTCTTGCCGGCTTTGTGCCTTTCTGAGTCCCGGCCATTCGGCTCCGTGGGAGCCGACAAAGCGAAGCAAGCGAGGAAGCGGTCCAAAATTCGGGTTTTAACTCAGACCCGTAAGAGTCTGTGTGAAAAGTGAAAATGACCGCTTGCTTACGCGCGTGGCTCAGAAAACGGCTCTCGCGGAATCATCAGCATTCTGAGCCGCGACCGTGAGGGAGCGGTCATCGTCACAGATTTCACACGCACTCGCAAGGGGCATGCAAGAATCATGGCCGCGCTCGCTAACCGTCAAGATGGTCTAATCGAAGCAGTATGCGCTTCAGCACCTTGCCAGTTGCTCTCGGTCTTGCGGCCACGCTCCTGGCCCAACAGCCGCAACCTGCACCCCCACCCACCGACGGCCCCACCGAACTCATCGTCACCTACCGCTGCCCGCCCCCTCGACGCGCTGCCTTCCGCCAATTCATGACCGAAAGCGGCATCCAGCGATTCGAGCATTGGAAGCAAGACGGCCTCCTGAAGGACTATCACTTCCTCATCAACTGGTATGTCGACGTCGACGAGTGGGACGCGATGGCGCTCCTGTCTTTCACCAGCTACGCGCAAGTCGCCCGCTGGAAAGATATCGAACGCGCCAGCCCCGGCGGCCTGATTCGCGACGCGCTCGAGCTGGCATGGCCGCTGAATTCGAGCCCAGCCGATTTGGGCTGGCGTTCACCGCCGTCCTCCGATCCACAGCCCCCCGCGAGTAGCGTGTATTTCGTGGTCCCGTATGACGCAGCCAATCCAGCCGCGTTTCGTGACTTCGCCAACGGAAATCTAATCCCGCAAATCAAGACCGCACTGGGAAGCGGCCTCGCGAGTTACAGTATCTACACGAATCGTTACCCCGGTGGAAAGAAATGGCAGGGCTTGCTCGTCTTGGAGTACAAGGATATGGATTCGTTCTCACGAGCTCGAGGCCTGCCGAAAGACACCCGCGCCACCGAGCGTGATTCGACAATCGCCGACGCGCTGGTAGCTCATTAAGAGGCCATGCGTTTCATTTGTGTTCATTCGTGTTCATTCGTGGCCCAATTGCTTTTTCTTCCCGGTCTCCACGCCGCCGATCCGCTCTACGACAGCGCCCGCAAGAAGCTAGACAGGATCGAAGCAGGCCACGCTCCGCGCGGCTCCATCGTGAACTTCCCGGTCGGCGAAATCAACGCATGGGCCCGAGTCCGAGTGCCCGAAATCATCCCCGAAGGAATCCGCGACATTCGACTTGAACTGGGAGCGAACACAGCCACGGGAACCGCGACCGTCAATTTCCTGAAGATGCGTCAGGCGCAGGGCTTGACCACCGGCTGGTTCATGGCGAAATTGATCGAAGGCGAACGGCCGTTGAAAGTAACCGTGCGCCTGGAATCGTCAGGCGGTCGCTGCACGGTCTTCTTAACGCGTGTTGAATTATCCAGCGTCTCTGCGACCAAGACGGTGCTGGACTTCCTGCTAAAGACGTTCTTCCTGCCGCTGTATCCCGACGCGCACATCAATGAGCCCTTCGATCTGGACTACAACATGGAGCGCATAGAACTCCGCCCAGGACTAGCCAGAGTAATTTTCAAGAAATGATGTGGCGCAGCACACTCGTGTGTGCCGTATCGACACTCATGTCGACACCTCTTGCAACCCGCCACCAAACAGAACCGCGACTAAAAGGAGCGGCGCCTTTCAATCGGAGAATTATCCGACCCGCCAAGAACTACTCAATGAACCACCGTGCGCGAACCGCTCCTCCTTCCGCTAGTCTGCGTCGCCGCAGGCATCCTAACCGGCCGTCTATTCGGATTCACGACACACGAATCCGCCTGGCCAATCGCAGCTTTCGTAATCCTGGCGATCGCCGCCCGCGATCGCAATCGCTACCTCGCACCAACGTGCATAGCGCTCGCACTCTACTTCATTGGAATCGCAGCCGAAGCCTGGCACCGCCCCGGCCCACCCCCAATAATTGACGCCGGCTCCCGCGAGACCGTAATCCTTTCCGGCTGCGTAGTCGAGCCAACCGTCTTCTCCACCAATCGCGAACAATTCACACTGGAACTCGACTCCGAACTGAAAGCCCGCGCCCGAGTAACGCTCGCGTTGACGGACGACGACCCGCCGCAGCGTCTCGACTACGGCCAGCGAGTCGAGATCGACGCGCGCGTCCGCCGGCCGCACAATTTCAACAACCCCGGTTCATTCGACTACGCGGCCTACCTCGCGCGTCAGAACATCTATTGGACCGCGACCATGCCGCGAGGATCGTCCGCGCAGAGTCCTGCCGGGCCGCTGCGGATCGCGATTCATGTCGGCGGTATTCGCGCTCCGCGTCGCCGCGCTCAATCGAATCGAGACACTCTACGGCAACGACAACTATTCGTCCGGAATGATGGAAGCCGTGCTGATCGGCGAAACCTCCAAGCTCGAAAAAGTCTGGACGGAAAACTTCCGCCGCACCGGCACGTTTCACGCGCTCGTGATCAGCGGAGTCCACGTGACCGTGCTCGCGGGAGTGCTGCTGTTCCTGCTGCGGCTCTGCTCGCTGCCCGAAATGCCCGCGCTCGCGATCACCGCCGCTGCTGCTTGGGTTTACGCGCTGGTCTCGGGGTTCTCGGCGCCGGTGGTTCGCGCCGCCGGCGGATTCACTCTGTACCTGATCGCGCGATTCTTCTTCCGGCGCGGGCGCGTGCTGAACCTGCTGGCGGCGGTCGCGCTGGTGTACTTGTTGTGGGACCCGGGCCAGATGTTCGATGCGAGTTTCCAGCTTTCGTTCCTGTGCGTTGCCGCGATCGGGGCACTGGCGACGCCGATCCTCCAATCGACCTTCGGCCCCCTCGCGGCCGCCAGCCGAAGCGTGGCGAATGTCGATATCGATCCGCATCTGGAACCCCGCGCCGCTCAGTTCCGCATCGAGATGCGCCTGGTCGCCGAGACCTTCGCATTGTGGACGCGCTTGCCCCTGCGATGGTCGATTGAGCTGTGCATCGCTGGTTGCACGAGTGTTGCTGTTTTCTTGCGAAATGTGCGTCATTTCCACGGTTGTTCAAATCGGGCTTGCGCTGCCGATGGCCGAGTATTTCCATCGCGTCTCGTTTTCAGGACTTACAGCGAATCTGCTGATCGTTCCGCTGCTCAATGGGGTGGTCCCGCTTGGGTTCGTTTCGTTGTTTACCCACTGGGCAGGACCGGCGCGGCTTGCAGGATGGATGTTGCTTCTTTCCAGTAAGATAGCCGACAGACACGCGCATATCGAGCCCGGTTGGCGGATCGCCGACCCGCCGATTTTGTTGAGCTTAGCGTGCTGCGCCGCGCTGGTCGCCCTGGCCATCATCCTGCGAAAATGGCCGACCCGCTGGCCATTCGTGTCGGGTGCCGCAATCGTACTGACGACGTTTTGCGTTGCTGGTCTGGCATCCTTTTCCGCCAAATATCGCTGTAAATACGTTGGAATTAACTGCAATAGATGTCGGACAGGGCGACAGTTTATTGGTGACATTTCCCGACGGTCGAATCATGGTGATCGACGGCGGCGGCGTGCTGCAATTCGGCAGTCATCAGCGCAAGCCGAATCTCGATACCGGCGAAGACGTCGTGTCGCCCTATCTGTGGAATCGCGGGCATCCGGCGTATTGATGTTCTGGTCGTGACGCACGCTCATGAAGATCATTCGGGCGGCGCCGCCGCGCTGATCGAGAATTTTCGTCCGCACGAAGTCTGGGTTGGAGCGAATCCGCTCCAGCGAGTAGTCGATCAGGCGGCTCGCTTCCATGCCGCGTGATCTCTAAGCGTGCGTCCGAACCGTTCCCCTTCGGCGGGGCAGCCGTCCAGATTCTTTCGCCGCCCCCCGAATACGCCACAGTCAAATCCGGCAACAACGATTCGCTTGTCTTCCGGCTCACTTTTGGCGCACACAGCTTCTTGCTCACTGGCGACATGGAACGCCCCATGGAATCGCGGATCCTGTCCCGTCTGACGAGCGACGTCGAGTCTGCATTCCGACGTCTTGAAGCTGGGCCATCACGGCTCGAAAACCTCGACTTCGCAGCCTTTCCTCGATGCCGTTGCCCCGTCGATCGGCATTGTTTCAGCAGGATATGAGAACTCCTTCGGGCATCCGCATCGCGGATGTTCTGGCCAGGCTCGCCGAACGGCATGCGGCGATACTGCGCACCGATCTTGACGGTCTGATTACGGTCCGCTCCGACGGCCGGCGTCTGACCATGGACACGATGCTGTGGCATGGCGAATCGGCATGGTGGCATGGGGAACGATCGTTCAACTGGGCTTTAGTGGCGGGAAACTGAGAGGAAAAGGTGTCGACATGAGTGTCAACACGGCACGCACGAGTGCGTGCGCCACATCGGCGGCGGGTCTCATCTGCTAAACTGAAATGGTTCGAAGGACAGTCTCGTTGCGCTCTATCCATACTCCTCTCTATAGCTTTCGCTACCGCTTTGACCGTTGTGGCCCCGGCAAGATTTGCTTGGGGATGTACCCTTGCGAAGTATCTGGGGATGATGTCGCCGGCCAGGCGATTGTCACCAAGTTCCTGGACGCGTCCAAGACCCAAGCAGGAAACGCTTCGCGGCGCACAGATGCAGGTTAAGATTGCCGCCACCCTCCCCCGGCTGGCGAAGCAAGGCGAGTTGCAGGCGCTACGATCGATTTCCAAGCTTGGCAAGATTACCTACCAGGGATTGGGCTTTTCGGGCGACAACACCATCAAGAACGAGGTGATCTCGCGGTTCATCGCCGAGGAATCCCAGCCGCACGATACCGCCATCACGCCTGCCAATTACAAGTTCAAGCACAAGGGCGACCACCGTGATCGACGGCCGCCAGATCGAGGTTTTTCAGCTTACTCCGGTCCGAAAAGCCGAAGGGCTGTTCAAGGGCGAATTGTGGCTGGACGCCGAAACGGGAATGCCCGTGCGGGAAGCGGGCAGACTGGTGAAGTCGTCTCAGTTTTCTTGAAGAAAGTCGAATTCGTGCAATAGTTTTGAGATCCAGGACGGCGTGGCCATCCCCAAGCATTTTGAAAGCACGGTACAGACCCGCTTGGTCGGCCGGGCCGAACTGAGCATCGATTTCAGCAATTTCAGCAAGCCGGATACCGCCGAAGACGATACGCCGTCGGCTTCCGCGACATTCGTCTTGTCCATTAGGAGATTTTCCGCCGTGCCCATGAAAACGCTATTTCTGAATCCGCCTTCGTTTGAAGGTTTCGACGGCGGCGCGGGCTCGCGCTGGCCCTCCACGCGCGAGATCGAGTCGTACTGGTATCCGGTGTGGCTGTGCTATCCCGCCGGCATGCTCGAAGACAGCAAAGTTCTCGACGCGCCCGCCGCACGGCGTTTCGATCGAAGCAGACGCGTCGCGCATGGCCAAGGATTTCGAACTGCTGGTGCTGTTCACTTCCTCGCCCGGATTCCACGTCGACGTGAGCATCGCGAACATGATGAAGGACGCGAATCCGAAGATGAAGGTCGGCTTCGTCGGACCGCCGGTCACCATTGAGCCGGACAAAGTTCTGGACGCTTCGCCCGCCATCGATTTCATCGTGCGCCGCGAGTTCGATCACCAGATTGTCGCCTACGCCAAGGGCACGCCGCTTGAGCGAACTGCCCGGCGTCAGCTATCGCAAGGACGGCGAGAACGTTCACAATCCCGAAGGTCCGGTAATCGAGAATCTCGACGAGCTGCCGTGGGTTTCGAAAGTCTACAAGCGCGATCTGGATTTCAAGCGCTACAACGTTCCGTTCCTGCTGAATCCGTACATTTCGTTCTACACCACGCGCGGCTGCCCGGCGATGTGTACGTTCTGCCTGTGGCCGCAGACGCATTCCGGCCATCGCTGGCGCTTGCGTTCGGCGGTGGACATCGCGAATGAGTGCAAGTACGTGCTGGAAAATTTCCCCGGCCTGAAGGAAATCTTCTTCGACGACGACACGTTCAACTACCGCAAGGCGCGCACGCTCGAAGTGACGCGCGGAACTGAAGAAGCTGAACTTCACCTGGTCCTGCACGTCGCGCGTCACCACCGATTACGAAACGCTGAAGGCGATGAAGGAAGCCGGCTGCCGGCTGCTGATCGTCGGCTATGAATCGGGCGACGAGCAGATCCTCCGCAACATCAAGAAGGGCGCGACCATCGACATGGCCAAGCGCTTCACCGAGAATTGCCACAAGCTGGGCCTGGTGATTCACGGCGATTTCATCGTCGGGCTGCCGGGCGAGACGCGCGAGACGCTGCGCAACACCATCGATTTCGCCAAGAAGCTGGACGTCGAGACCATTCAGGTTTCGATCGCCCACGCTTTCCCGGGCACCGAATTCTACGATTACGCCAAGAAGAACAACCTGGTGCAGCATCAACATGGCGGACGACGAAGGCCATCAGCTTGCCCAACGTCATCTATCCCGGAATTCTCGAAAAAGACGAACTGGTGGAGTGGGTGGAGCGCTTCTACGGCGAATATTATTTCCGTCCGAAGGCCGCCTGGCGCATCGTTCGCAAGGCGATTTTCGACAATCACGAGCGCAGCCGGCTCTACAAGGAAGCCAAGGCGTTACCTGTCGCCTGCGCGCACAAGCGCAAGAAGTACGTCGCCGAGCAGAAGGCCGGGCGGTTGGCCGAAGAACGCGCGCACGTAGGATAGCGCGGGCGGCCGCTTGTTGCGAGCACAATAAAGGGATGAGTCGCGAGCGACAGCAAAGGGATGACGGACCACGGATCGTGCCCAAAGTCGCCTTCGTCTGGAAGACGCGGATCTTCACCATCGATCGTCATCCTGAGCAACGCGTTCGGGAATTTCGCGCTCGCCCGCGGCATGCACGGCCGCGTCACCAACACCGTGATGGATTATCTCGCCGCGATTTTCACGCCGTGGGTGATGCTCGGCATCTCGCTGCTGATCCTCTGGCTGCTGTCGCGCATGGCGCTGCTGAGTTGGGCCGACCTGAGCTACGTTCTGCCGGTGACCTCGCTGGGCTACGTCGCCAGCGCGCTGATCGGCCGCTTCTTCCTGAACGAACAAATCACACCGCAGCGCTGGGCGGGGACGCTGCTGATCGTCGCGGGAACCATTCTGGTGGGCATCGGGGCGCACATCACGACGCGCATACGCATGACGCACCTCATGAAGAGGGTGATCTGTGAAGGCGTGGATGCTGGTGGCACTGGTCGTGGGCTGCACCGTGATGGGCGACCTGCTGCAAAGCCTCGAGATGAAGCGCCACGGCGAGATCCACGATTTCCATCCGCGCGGATGGCCGCGGTTGCTGGCGACGCTGGCGCAGAAGAAGTTCCTGATTCTCGGCATCTTCTTCATGGCGATCTCCTTCTTCGCGTTCATGACGCTGCTGGAAACGGCGGACCTGAGTTTCGCCGTGCCGGTATCCGCGGCGACGCTGGTGCTTGAAACCATTCTCGCCCGACTTCGTTTTGAAAGAGCGGGTCGATTCGCGGCGCTGGCTGGGAGCCTGCCTGGTGGCCTGCGGCGTGGCGCTGCTGGCCAGATGATTCTTCTGATCGCAGTGGCGGCGATCGCGGGCGGCGTATCAGCTGTTCGCGATTCTCGCGTGCGCTGTTCGAGAAGAAGTCAGAAGCCAGGAGTCAGGAGCCGAGAATCAGGCGCGGCGGTTTCGATTTTGAAACCCGTCCGCGGGGCTGGACGCGGGATTTCGCGAGGCGATCGCTTCGCACGTCGCCTTGAGACGGCGATGAGTTCGAATTGCTGTGCGGCGTCAGCAGCCTGGACGATCCCGCCGTCGCGGTTATCCGCGAATTTCCCGAGTGTGCGCGTGGTTGAGTGTCACGACGCAGACGCCCAACGCGAAGGTCGGCGTGCTGATGGATCTGGTTGCCGCGGCACGCTACTCCGATCATCATCGTGAACGATGCCGACATTCGCGTCGAGCCGGATTATCTGGATCGCGTTACCGCGCCGCTTGCCGATCCCAACGTTGGCCTGGTGACGTGTCTGTTTCGCACGAACGGCGTCGACGTTCGCGGCGCGATTCGAAGGGCTCGGCGTGGCCACGGATTTCGCGCCGTCGACATTGGTCGCGCGCGCTGGTGGGCGTCGACGAGTTCGCGATGGGATCGACGCATGGCGTTCCGCCGCGCTGGATCTCGGAGACGCATCGGCGGTTCGCGGCGCTCGCCGATTATCTCGCCGACGATTATCAGCTCGGCCATCGGATCCACGCATTGGGTTTGAAGTGCGTGCTGTCGGATGTGGTTGTCGAGACGCACTCGGCGGGTCGTGGCGTGACGTGTGGCGGCATCAGGTGCGCTGGGCGCGCACCATTCGCGTGTCGAAATCCGGCGGCTATGTGGGATTGCCGATTACCTATGCGACGCTGTGGGCGGTGGTCGCGCTGGCGTTGGGCGCATGGCAGATTGCGCTCGCGTTGCTGGCCGTGCGGATGATGATGGCGATCGAGTCGGGATGGTTCGTCATGCGCAGCCGCGATGTGTTGCGGTTGTGGTGGGCGATTCCGCTGCGGGATCTTTATTCGGTCGCGGTCTGGTGCGCGGGACTGTTCGGCAATACGGTGATCTGGCGAGGGCGGCGACTGAAGCTCAATCGCGAGGGCAGGATCGAGTAGGGATGTGGGGCCGCCACTTATGGCGGCGAGCGGTCTTTAGACCGCTCAAAACAGGACGCGCTAAAGCACGTCCACCGGCAGAAGTGCCGGCCCCACATTTACTCTAATTGTGAATGACTTTCTCGATCGACCAACCATCCCGGTATCGGAACAATAGAATCGGCGAGTAGTCCTGCGTGAACTGCCCTTTCCGCACACCCATGATCGGCAGTGGAGTGGGGAAGCAGGAATGGTTGATCACGGCCGCGACTTTGGTTTCCACCAGCCGCGTGAATTCCTCGGGGCCGGCTTTGTCGTTCGTGATCTCGTTGACGAAGAGGTTGAAATCCCCGCGAATCTGCACATAGGGAAAGCGTTTTTCACCGACCATCACGTCGTCGCTGAACTTGAGGTCGTTGCCTTTGCGTGTCACGCGTGCGGCCCCGGTCTGGCCAGGTAGCCCGGAATAGCCGGTGGGTGCCTGCCACAGATCTTCCTGAATGCCGCACTCGTATTGAGCGGCGGTGAGCCAAACGTACTCGGCATCCAGGCGCATCGGGCTGCCCTCGATGATATTGCGCACCTTGCCGTAGTTGAAATCGGTGCCTCCGCAACCTTGGAGCGTGAGGATGGCGGCACCTGCCATCAGGATCGGTAGAATCTGAAAATATCTATTGTTTCTATAAGCTTGCATAGCGTTTTCGGCCTCGGGAACCCCGCGTCCCCGACGTCTTGAGGCAGTCGGCCTGATTTAGTTATCGGCCGGATGGGAGCCCGGCAACAGGGCGGTCGTAAGGTTCCAGGAACCACTTACGTAGTACCTTGCGACCCTCGGTCATCCATTGCGCCGATGGCTTCTTTAGTATTGCAACCAAAAGGATTACGTGAGACAATAGCCGAAGTTTTTCGAACGACCGGCTCGGCCGGGAATGGAACAGGAGATATCAGTAGTGAGAGAAAAGGGTACCGTGAAATGGTTTAACGCCGCCAAGGGCTACGGATTTATCCAGCGCGCCAGCGGCGAGGATGTGTTTGTGCATTTCTCTGCCATCCAGATGTCGGGGTATCGGACGTTGGAAGAGGGCACGGAAGTGGAATTCGAGGTAAAACGGGGTCCCAAGGGCCTCCAGGCGGAAAACGTCAACCGGCCCTGACCAGGAGCCGCAAAGATCCAGGAGGCAGGAAAAGTTTCAGTCGGAGAGGCCACCCGCAGGGGTGGCCTTTCGTGTTTTGTGGGGCAGGCACCTGCCATTGGCTAATGTCCTGTCTCCAAAATTCGTGGAATAAAAACGGGGACAGACTACTCTGTCCCCCGCAGGTATATTCCTCTTCCCTCGGGCGGACGCGGCCGTGGACAGAGTGGTCTGTCCCCGTTTTTATTCCACGAATTTCGGAGACAGGACACTAGCGCTGCGCTTCCGCGTGATGGCGGACGTCGATGCCCTTCACCAGGAACAGCACGTCTTCGGCGATGTTGGTGGAGTGGTCCGCGATCCGCTCCAGGTTCCGGGTCACCGCCATCAGATCCAGCGCCTGCTGAATATTGTGCGGATCCTTTTCCATGAAGCTGACCAGCTCGTGATAGCAGGCGGTGCGCAGGCTGTCGACGGCGTCGTCGGAGGCGAGCACGCTGCGCGCCAGGTCCGCGTCGCGCTTGACGAACGCATCCAGGCTCTTGCGCACCATGGATTGCACCAGGCCGGCGATGTGCGGGATGTCGATCATCGGCTTGATCACCGGCTCCGCCATCAGGGACATGCGCGCGCTCGGCGATGTTGACCGACAGGTCGCCCATGCGCTCCAGGTCGGTATTGATCTTGAGCGCGGCGACGATCAGGCGCAGGTCGGCCGCCATGGGCTGCTGCAGCGCCAGCAGGTTGATGGCGAACTCGTCGATTTCGATTTCGATTGCGTTGATGCGCGCTTCGTTGCGAAACACTTCGTCGGCCGCGCTGCGGTCCTTCTGGGTGACGGCGCTGATGCTGCGCTGGATGGCCGCTTCGACCAGCGAGCTCATCTCCAGCAGCTTGGTCTTCAAGTTGTTCTAGATTCTTCGACAAAGTGGCGCACGATATCGGCTCTCTGGTTACGTCGGTAAGACCTCAGCCGAAACGGCCCGTCACGTAATCTTCGGTTTCTTTCTTGGCCGGAGTTCTTGAAGATCACGGCGGTGTTGTCGAACTCGATCAGCTTGCCCATCAGGAAGAAGCCGGTGTAATCGGCGACGCGCGCGGCCTGCTGCATGTTGTGCGTGACGATCACGATGGTGCAGCTGTCCTTGAGCTGGAAGATCAGGTCCTCGATTTTCGCGGTCGCGATGGGATCGAGCGCGGAGCACGGTTCGTCCAGCAGCAGCACTTCCGGATTCACCGCCAGCGCGCGCGCGATGCACAGCCGCTGCTGCTGGCCGCCGGAAAGCCCGTAGGCCGATTGGTGCAGCTTGTCCTTCACCTCGTCCCACAGCGCCGCGCGGCGCAGGCTCTGCTCCACCGGATCGCGCAGCGCGGACCGGCTGGCAGAACCGTTGATGCGCGGACCGTAGGCGACGTTGTCGAAAATCGATTTCGGGAACGGATTGGACCTCTGGAACACCATGCCGACGCGGCGGCGCACGTCGGACACTTCCAGCTCGAAAATGTTCTCGCCATCCAGCAGGATCTCGCCTTCCACGCGGCTGTGGCGGACGGTTTCGTTCATCCGGTTCAGCGTGCGCAGGAAGGTCGACTTGCCGCAGCCGGAGGGTCCGATGAAACGCCGTGACGCTGCTTGTCGTAGACCTGCATGGAGATGCCGTGCAGAGCCTTGAAAGTTGCCGTAGTAGAAATTCAGATTGGTGGCGCTGAGCTTGGACGGCTCGCCCGCCGGCGGCTTGGCTTCCGTCGGCCATCTGCATAGGCGAAGGTCTGGCTTCTCATTGTCGAGTATTCGGAGCTGGGTTGGGTGGCTAGGAGCCTGCATTGGATCACCTGCTGCGACGTGCGCCTCTCTTGGAGAGAATCATTCGCGCGACGATATTGATCGTCAAGACCAGCAGTCAGCAGCACGAATCCGGCGGACCAGGCCTGCTGGTGCCAATCCTCGTAGGGCGAAATGGCGTAAGTGTAAATCATCACCGGCAGCGAGGCGGTGGGCTGTTCCCAGCCGGACTCCAGATACGGTTGCCGAAAGCGGTGAACAGCAGCGGCGCCGTCTCGCCGGCCACGCGCGCCAGATTCAGCATGATACCGGTGATGATCCCGTCTTTCGCGGCCGGAATCACCACCGTGAAAATCGCCTTGGCTTTGGAGGCGCCCAGCGCCATGGCGCCCTCGCGCAGCGACACCGGCACGGCGCGCAGAAACTCCTCCGAACTGCGGATGGCGATGGGGATCATCATCACGCCCAGTGCCATGCCGCCGGCGAGCGTCGAAAAATGCTTTTGCGGCAGCACGATCAGCGTGTAGGCGAATATGCCGATCACGATGGACGGCACGCCGTTGAGCAGGTCGGTGACGTAGCGGACGACGAAGGAGAACGTCGCTCCGCCGAATTCGGCCAGATACACGCCGCCGAGGAATCCGATCGGCACGCCGATCAGCGTCGCCAGCAGCAGCAGCTTCGCGCTGCCGACGATCGCGTTCGCCATGCCGCCGCCGGGTTCGCCGACCGGCGTGGGCAGCTTGGTGAAGAAATCCCAGTTCAGGCTGCTGCCGCCGTGGACGAACAGATAGCCGAGAATGAACACCAGGACGCCGGCCGCAGACGAATGTGCACAGCCCGGTGAGGCTGAGCATCACGGCGTTCACGATCTTGCGGCGCAGTTGTGTGAAGACTCGTCACGCTTGCGCCTTTCCTGCGTCGGTTGCTAGCACCAGCAGCCGGCGACCGCCGTTGATGACGATCGTCAGCGCGAACAGCACCAGGCCAAGTTCGATCAGCGCGCTGATATATACGGTCGCCGGTGGCTTCGGTGAACTCGTTGGCGATCACCGCGGCGATCGAATAGCCCGGCGCGAACAACGACGCGTGGATCTTGCGCCTCGTTGCCGATCACCATCGTCACCGCCATGGTCTCGCCCAGCGACCGCGCCAGCGCCAGGAAAATCGAGCCGATGATGCCCTTTCTGCGCGAACGGGAACGACCACATCCCAGGTGGTCTCCCAGCGCGTCGCGCCCAGCGCCAGCGCGGCTTCGCGCTGCTCGCTGGGAACCGCCAGAATCACTTCGCGCGAGATCGAGATGATGAACGGAATGATCATCACCGCCAGCACCACGCCGGCGGCCAACATGCTCACGCCGTAGAACGGCCCGGTAAACAGAGGCGACCAGCCGAGTACGCGCCCGGATCGCCGGCTCCATGCTTTGCAGGATCGGAACCAGCACGAAAATCCCGAGCAATCCGAAGATCACGCTGGGAACGGCCGCCAGCAGCTCGATCAGAAAGGTGAGCCCAGAGGAAATCTCGGGCGGCGCCAGTTCGGCCAGAAAAATCGCCGCGCCGACGCCCAGCGGAATTCCGATCAGCAGTGCCAGCGCCGACGTCACCAGCGTGCCGTAAATGAAAGGCAGCGCGCCGAACTGTTCGGAGCCACCGGATCCCAGGTCTGGTTGGTAAGAAACTTCCACCCGAACTTGTGCGCGAGCATGCGCGGAATTCTCGAACAGCTCGTAAACCAGCAGCGCCGTGATGACGATAACGCGTCGCGCGCAAGGAAAGTGATGACATACGCAATTTCGTCGCCGCCGCGCAGACGCTGCCAAACGGTCCGCCGCGCCGCCTCGGAGGAAGCGGGCTTACAGCGATGGGCGCGGAGGCTGACATTCGAATCTTCTATCCAATCAAACTACTGGATCTTGGCGATCGCCTTCAGTTCCTTGTCAGCGACCGCTTTCGGCAGCGGAGCATAAGCCAAAGGCTTCGGTCATCTTCTGCCCGTCTGTCAGCATCCAATCCAGGAAATCCTTGATCGCCTTCTTCTTGGCCGGATCGGTGATCTTTTCCGGGATCAAGCAGCCAGGTGAAGGTCGAAATCGGATAGGTCCTTTTGCCCGGCGCATTCGTGATGGATACGCGGAAATCGTCCGGCATCTCCTTGCGGCGCCGGCGGCAGCGGCGGTCACGCCAGCCAGGCTGGCTTCAGCGAAAATCACCCGCGGCGTTCTTCACTTTGCCGTACGTCATCTTGTTCTGAATCGCGTAAGTCAGTTCCACGTAGCCGATCGAGTTCGGCGTCTGCTTCACTGACCCCGCAACGCCTTCGTTCCCCTTGCCGCCGAGCCCGACCGGCCAGTTGACCATCTGCGCCGGTACCGACCTTCGTCTTCCCATTCCGTGCTGACCTTGGAAAGATAGTCCGTCCAGATGTAAGTCGTGCCGCTGCCATCGGAGCGGTGGACGACCACGATGTTGCGCGGACGGCAGCTTCACGCCCGGGTTGGCCTCGGCGATCGCCGGATCGTTCCACTTCGTGATCTTGCCCAGGAAGATTCCCGCCAGCGCTTCCGGCGTGAAGTTGAGCGATGCCGTGACGCCGGGAATGTTGTAGACCGGCACGTCCGCGCCCAGCACCGTCGGGAAGTGCAGAATCCCGAAGCCATGCTTGTCCTTGAACTCCTTGAGTTCGTCATCGCGTCATGGGACCGATCGCTGGCGCCGAAATCGACGGTGCCCGCGGTCACCTGCCGGATGCCGCCGCCGGAGCCGATCGACTGGTAGTTGATCTGAACGCTCGGAAATTTCTTGTGGTATTCGTCGAACCACTTCGAGTACATCGGAGTACGGGAACGTCGCGCCGCCCGCGTTGATCAGGATCTGACCGCACGCCCCGCAGGCTGTGAGGGCCAACAACAACACTGCCCCACATGTTTTTCGAATCATATTCTCTCCTCAATTGTCTCAATCTTGTGTTACAGATTCATGACTACTTTCCAGCGTCGGGGCTGCGCCGGGAAGCGTGTACCGGAGGTTGACGAAGCCCATGTCGACGTGCGCATTGGAAGGCGCACCGATAGCGGCAAGCCACGGATTCCGTTGGAGATAGGAGTATTGGAACATGAGGTTGAGGGCGCCCCACTTGGGATCTCTCATCAAGGTCGTATTGGTGCCGAACGTGATTTCCTGGATGGCTCGATTCTGGCCGTCGCTGGCGATCGTGCCGTAGCCGATCTTGGTGGTGCCGTTCGCGTCGAGAGCCATATTCCTGCTGATGTACACGCCGCCGTAGTAACCGTAAATGAGATGTCTTGCCGAGGGTCGATTCAAAACCGGTCACGGTCGAAGCCGAGTGCACCAGCGATAGGCTGCCGTTGGAGCGAATAATGAAATCAGGAGCCTGGCCGAAGATGTAGCGCCCGCCGCCGGAGCTATAGAAATTGTTCGTGATTAGCTTGAAGTTCTTCGTCAAAGCGAAGCTCAAGTTGATCGATCCGCCACCGCCGACTTTCGAGAATGTCGGGAACGGAGCGGTTCCAACGGGGAACGCGATCTTGTTAGGGATCAGCACGCCGTCGACTTCAAAGTGAAATCTGCTGGTTGGATCGAACGCAAGCTTGGCGATGATGTCCGGGAATAGCGCCGCCGCACTGATGGTGCTGGATCCGTTGTTGATCTGGCCGCCAAGCACCGCGCCCGAAACCGCGTTAGCGGTGCCGGAGATTACCGCGGGAAGCGTCACGGGGCTGCCGCCGTTGCCGCCGCCGACGTATGGCTCGGAATTTTCGAGCGCCACAGCGAACGCGACTTTCTCTGACGGGTGATAAACGAACCGGAATCCGGGAATGCGTCCCCAGGTCAAACCCAGTTGGTAATTCACGTCAATCGTCTGCGCAAAGAAGATGTCTCCTGGCAGCGGCGAAATCCCTTTGCGGTTCGGCGTCATCAGGCTCCAGGACTGACCGGCGAGAAACTCGAACTTGTCCTTTCTGACATCCACCCAATACAGCCGCATACGGAAAACGTAAGGATTGCTGGTGACAGCGAGGCCGCCGTTGGGCGGATTGGCAATTTGCCCTAAAAAGTCAGACTCCCAATAGCCGAGCACATTCCAGCCTTTCGCGATCGCATCGATGCGCGCCCCGATCCGCGAGTTCTGCGCGGTGAGCCGCGTTTCCGTCAGGCTTCCGGCTTGCGTATTCGCGTACGGAATGCTCGCCGAAATTCGTGCCTATGCCCGAACCGGCGTTCGTCGAGCGGCTGACCGAGGTCATATCCATAAAGCCCACCGGCGTGATGTAGGCGTCGCCGATCTTGAGTTGCAGCGGCGAGGATTCGTCGGCCGGCGCAGCAGCCGGCGAAGCTGCCATCGTCGGATTAAATTTCGGCGCCGGCGCAGCGGCCGGGGCTGGGGTCGGCGGGACAATCGGAGCCATGCTCGCTACTTCACCCAGACTCGGGCGCGCTTTCACCGGGTTTGACGCAGGGTTTGAGGCAGGGGCTGATGCCAGCGCCGGGGCGCTCTTATCGCCCGCTATCTGGCGCCGCAATTCATCGATCTGACGTTGCTGGTCCAGCAGCATTTTCTTGAGCTCCGCCAGTTCACTGGTCGCCACAGTCGTCGTGGCGGCTGCTTCAGCCGGGTTATCGTCAATCGGCTCAGTGGCCGACGCGGGTAGGGCAAGACTTAGGCAAAGTCCCAGGCAGACAAAAACCTCTATCTTCTTCATCGTCAAAACGCTCCTCTGGTTGGTTGTTACGATTTTCGGCTCCGACGGGCAGATGTAACTCTACCCATCTAGGATGATTGTGTCATGAAGGGAGTGTTTCAAAAGAATGAACTTTTTCTGACACTTGAGGCTCAACTGACGGCAGGGACAGGGTGAAGGAGGTGCCGTGGCCCAATCGGCTTTCGACCGCAACCGTGCCGTTCATCCGCTCCACGACGTGTTTGACGATCGACAGCCCCAACCCCGTGCCGCCGACTTGGCGCGACCGCGCTTTATCCACGCGATAGAAGCGCTCGAAGATACGGGGGAGATCCTGCGAAGGAATCCCGACGCCGGTATCGGAGATGACGATGGCAGCCCGCCCGTGTTCATCGCGAGTGGCACGCACCCGCACTTCGCCGCCGGGCCGATTGAATTTGATGGCGTTCGCCATCAGGTTGAGAATCGCCTGCTCCAGCCGCAAGCGGGCGCCGGCGACTTGGATGTTCTGGATCTCTTCGCGAACCATGGTGACATCGCGCGCGCGCGCCTCGGCCGCCACCGTCATCAGGGCGGCGTCGAGCACTCCGCGGACGGAAATGATATCCGGTTCAGTCGACTCGGCACCCGACTCAAGTTCGGAAAGAATCAGCAGGTCGGCCGCGATGCTGTTGAGCCGCACCGCATTGCTGCGAATGATTTCGACAAATTGCCGGTTGCGCTTCAGATCTTCGAGCGCGCCATCGAGCAGGGTGTCCGCGTACCCGATGATCCCGGCCAGCGGCGTGCGCAGCTCATGCGAAACGTTGGCCACGAAATCCTTGCGCACTTGTTCCAGGCGTTCGAGATCGGTGATGTCATGCAGGATGGCGATGGCGCCCGGTCCCGATGGAGTCTCGAGCGGAGTGGCATTCGCTTCAAACGTCCGCGCATTGTAGGCGGAAGTTTTAAGACGGAGTTTCTGTGGCTCGCCATTCGCAAGAACCGAACGGAGAAGCTCATGCAGAGTCGTGTCGCGAATCAGTTCTAGCAGAAACCGGCCTTCGAAGGTGGCGCCGCGAAACTCGATGGCGCGGAGAAACGCCGAATTGCAAAACGTGACGCGCAGTTCCCGGTCGACGGCGAGAACGCCCTCGGCCATGCCGGAAAGCAGGGCTTCGCGGCGGGCGGCTTCAAATCGCTGGCGATCGAGAATCCGCTGCAATTCCATTGCAACACCGGCGAGCGATCGTTCGAGCGATGCAAGTTCGTCGCTCGAATCCTTGATCAGGCGGTCGTGGCGGGCACCGCCCGGAAAGCTTTCGACCATGTGCTTCAAGTGGCGGACCCGGAGGCTGAGCGATCGCGAGACCAGGAACGCGATGAAGATTGTGAGCAGCGCTGAACCAAGCGAGATCGCCAGGATTCGCTGGCGAACCTGAGTCGCATCAAGTTGGTCGGGGGAACGAGTGAGCGTGTAGTCGACCGCAAACAAAGTCGCGGCGACCAGCACGAGCGCCATGAAGAGCAGCCGTCGAAAAAGCGAACTAGTCACGCGTGACTAGACTATCAAGAAGCGCGCTTAGTAGCGGAAGGGTTCGAGGTCGGCGTATTTTTCGGGAATCTCGATATCCTTGGCGTCCATCTTGTATGGCTTGCCGTCGTCGTCAGTGAATGACATGGGCACATTGCCTTCGCGATGGAGATCGTGACGTTTTTGCAGCAGCGCGAAGGCGTGCGTTTCCAGGTCAAGGCCGATCCTGTGCGCCGTGGTAAATCCGGCGGACTTCAATGCTCCGGCCTTTCACCCGGTAGACCGCTACGTAGGGGAGCGGGGGGAACAAGATTTCTCTAGCCTTCCTGGTCCCCGGTTCGGCCACGATAGGGCGACGCACGCAACGAACGAATCGCAGCGTACAAGTTGCGCAGCGTCGGCTGACGATAACGCGGATGATGCTGCTTGAGGTAGTCGGCGATATGTTGCAGATCCGCAGCGGCGGCGGGCGTCCAGCGGATGCGCATTTCTCAGGAACGCAGCATCTGCTCCAGGCGAGCGTCCATCTCTTCTTCTTCGATGAACTCGCCCCGGTCGGCCTGCGCGATTCCCTCTCGCACGGCTGCGCGATAGCGGGCATCTTCCTCAAGTAGTCGAAGAGCCGCGTCCTTCACAAGCCGCTCGGCATCAGTGCCGGACTTGGTCGCGATTTGCGCAAGCTGCGCTTCCTGGTCGGGCGTGAAGCGGACTTCCATGACCTCAATCTACGGGAAAAGGTCGGCTGTGGCAAGTCGCGGCCTACATCATCAAAGCTGCTCGTCAAGCTGCCTAAGATTCGGCCATCTTCAGTCTTCCAGGTGATGAGGCCGCAGTCGCCGAGACCATAACTACAACCCAAAAACAAAAATCGCATGCCCCGCCGCGATCGCGACATGCTGCTTGCCGTCGATATTAAACGAAATCGGATTCGCCCTGATCTCGCCGCCGGTTTGGAAATCCCACACGGCCTTGCCCGTCATCGCATCCAGCGCGAAGAAATTCCCTTCCGTCGACCCGCCGAAAACCAAGCCGCCCGCGGTACTCATCACCCCCGCCCACGGTGGCGACGACATGTAGAATTCCCACTTCTTCTTTCCCGTTGCGACATCCAATGCGCGGATCGCCCCGTACCCGTCGTCCGCATCGAGCACGCGCTCGCCGCCGCCCGCGAAGAATCCGCCGGGCTTGTACTCGGCCTCGCCCTTGTAATAATACGAGCCGGTCTCGCGCGTCGCGACGTAAAACTGCTTGCGGCCCGGATCGTAGCTCGGACTGAACCAGTTCGTCGCGCCGAACAAACTCGGCCACACCAGGTTCCCCGATTCCGTCGGCTCCGAGCCCTCGAGCACCTGCGGACGCCCGCTATCGTCGAGCCCCTTCGACCACGTCTGCTTCGCGTAAACCGTGCCCGACAGAAACTCGCCGCTCGCCCGATCCAGCAAATAGAAATACGCGTTGCGATTCGCCATCGCGACCACTTTGCGCGGCTTCCCGCGCACCACCGTGTCGAGCAGCACCGGAATCTCGGTCGCGTCCCAATCGTGCGTGTCGTGCGGCGTGAACTGGAAATACCATTTCAGCTTGCCGGTCTCCGCATCCAGCGCGACCAGCGAACAGGTGTACAGATTGTCGCCCGGCCGAGGATCGCCATTCCAATCCGGGCCCGGATTGCCGACGCCCCAGTAGATCAGCTTCAGGTCGGCATCGTAAGCGCCGGTGACCCACGTCGATCCGCCGCCGGTCTTCCACGAATCCTTCTGATGCCAGGTATCGTTGCCGGGCTCGCCTTCGCCGGGAACGGTCCAGAATCGCCACAGACGTTTTCCAGTCTTTCGCGTCGTAAGCGTCGATGAATCCGCGAATCCCAGTCTCGCCGCCGCTGATGCCGACGATCACCTTCCCGTCGACCGCCAGCGGAGCGACCGTGATGCAATGTCCCGTCTTGTAATCGGCCACCTCCGCATCCCAGCGAACCGCGCCCGATCGCGCATCGAGCGCGACCAAGATGCGCATCCAGCGTGCCGACATACAACAGTGTTCCCGAGCACCGCCACGCCGCGATTCACCCGCCCGAATCCGATCGGATTCAGATCCTTCGGCAGCACTCGCTCCCACGTCCAAAGCTGACGCCCGGTGCGCAGATCGAGCGCCGTCACCACCGTCTGCGGTTCCGTGATGTACATCACGCCGTCGAACACCAGCGGCGTGGTTTCCACCGTGCCCTCATTGTGAACCTGATACATCCACTTCGGCTTCAGCCCGGCGACGTTCGCCGGCGTGATTTGCGTGAGCGGCGAGAATCGCTGCGCCTCGATAGTTGCCCGAATAGGTCAGCCAGTTGCCCGGTTCCGAACGCGCATTGCGGATGCGATCGAACGGCACCACTTGAGCGCGAAACCGACACGCTGCACCAACACCAGAGCAGCAACGTACTTCATTGGCCACCTCGTAACGTCGCCAGATACGCGACCAGATCGTCCAATTCACGCCGCGCTAAATTTCGATTCGTAGCTGGGCATCAAGCTTTCATGCGGCAGCTTCTTGAAGTTCGTCAGATCCGCCTTGCGCAGCGATTGCATGCGTCCCGCGGCATCGCGAATCTGGATCGTAAAAATGTCCTCGGTGATTCGTTCGCCGCGAATCGTCTTGCCGTCGCGAGTGGTCGCGCTGACCATCAGAAATTGCTCGGGAACGGTCGCGCCCGGCTTCACCAGCGCTTCACGAAGATACTCGGCGCTCCGCTTCGCCCCGATTTCCGTTAGCTCCGGCCCCAACGCGTTTCCCGATCCCTTCGCGATGTGACACGAAACGCAGCCGCCCTTCGATTCGTAGAGCGCTCGCCCGCGCTCCGCATTTCCCGGCAGCACGACGACAGGAATTCGCCCCAGCGACCGCACGTATCCAGCCACCTGCCAAATCTCGCGCTCGGTCATTTGCCACGCCGCCGGCATTTCCGTACCCGGAATTCCGTTGGCGATCACCGCCGCCAGCGCGCCATCGTCGGACGCGTGACGCAGCGTCGGCTGCGCCAGCCGAGCCCCCTTGCCTCCCGTTCCCGTCATGCCGTGGCACACCGAGCATTGGTTCTCGTAGAGTTGCTTGCCGCGCGCGAGATCGGCGGGCGAAAGCTTGTCGATGGTGCTTTTCGGGGTGCTCTGGCCTCGGATAAACAGCGGAAGGCCGGCGCAAAACATGGCGGCGAGCAGCAATCTTTTCACAATCCTCTGAGATTATCACGCGCCGTTCCGAACTAATACGACAAGTGAGGCGAATGATGCTGAGACTCTGGATCTTGACGATACTGGCGCTGGCGACCGTAACGGCCCAGCCGACCACGCCGAAATCGACCGCGACGAAGAAGCCGCCGCCCGCGCAAGGCACCACGTCTGAGCAGGACAAGGTAATCGAAGCGGCGATCAAGGCCAAACTGGAGAAATCGAAAATCGGCAAAGATGGATTCAAGGTGCGAGTGCAAGGCGGCGTCGCGACCTGGGAAGGCACCACCGACGTCCTGCAGCATAAGGGCGCGGCCACTCGCATGGCGAAGACGGCGGGTGCGAAGGCAGTGGTGAATCACATCAAGGTGACCGACGCGGCGAAGCAGAAAGCGGAAGACAATCTGGATCAGGGTCGGCGTCGCGCGCAAGTAAAGCGCGGCGACACGCGCAGCGATCCAAGATCGCAACAGTAGTTGTGGGGCCGGCACTTCTGCCGGCGGAATCGCTTTAGCGATTCCACGAGGGCGAAAGCCATCGCGCAGCCAGGAGTGGCCGCCCCACTAACAATCAATGCTCCCCAACCAAAGTGAGAATCAAATTCCGCTCCGCATCCGCCTCCCGGCTGGAAGGCGCCAGATTGTAATTCTGCCCGTTCGCCAACTTGATGTGGAACGGATGCAAGTCCACCGCCTTCTGCCGGAATCCGATCGTAACCCCGCGATTCCTCTTCACCTCGCGAAGATCCCCCTTGCGAGCCTCGAACGCATGCGAGCCAGTATCCGGCACAAACCTCACCGCGTTTTGCGAAACATACAGCTTCCCCGTGCACTGCACCGTGAACGTATCGCTGCTGTGATCGTGCCGAACATGAAAGACCGCCTCGCCCCCGTGCGCGATCGCCGCCTGCGCATTCTGTGACGCACCATTCAGATCGTTGAAAATATACAACTGCAATTCGCCCAGCCCGCTGTACGCCCGAGGCTTGTTCGGATCCAAGCGAATCGCCTGCCGCAGCAAATTCTGGACCTGCGAATATTGGCGAACGCTCCACGCCGCCTTGGCCTGCGCGATCAACGAATCGTAATCGCCCGCGGGCGGATTCGCTGGGGGATTTGCTGGCGGACCACCAGGATCCCGCGGATTCGGCTGCGGATTCCCCGGTTGAGACGGATTCGGAATCGGAGGATTGCCCGGATTCGACGGTGGTGATTCCGGCGCAGGCCTGCCAGGTGCGGGTTTGTAAGGAGCCGGAGTATCAGGTGTCGGATTCCCCGGGCTCGGACCCGGCGCATCCGGACCCGGTTTCTCAGGACTCGGCTGATCCGGATTCGGTTTCTCTGGACTAGGATTATCCGGCCCCGGCGTAACCGGACCATCTTTATTGATGATCGGCCCAGGAACAATCGGCCCCGGCGGCGTCGGACGATGTATCGCGATCGCCACCACAATCGCCACCAGCGCGACCATTCCCAACACGCCCGGCACAATCCATCGCCGATCCGGCTCCGATCTCGCGGAAGAAATCGACGACGCGGGAGGAATCGCCGGCGGCGGAGGCGGCAACGTATGCGGGGGGACCAAAGAGGGCGGCGGAGGCAACCGCTGCGACGACGGCCTGACGATCCCCGGTTCCACCGCCGGATCCACTCCCGGATGATACGCGAGCATCATCGCCGAAACGCTCGCGCTCCCCGTCAGCACCGCCTTGAAATCTTCCATCGACTGGAACCGATCGCTCGCCTTCAGCGATAGCGCCGCCATGATCGCGCGCTCCGCCTCCGGATCGATCTGGATTCCCATCTCGCTCGGC
Source organism: Terriglobia bacterium (assembly GCA_963732025.1). Lineage (GTDB taxonomy): Bacteria > Acidobacteriota > Terriglobia > Bryobacterales > Bryobacteraceae > Palsa-187. The sequence continues at coordinate 123,676 of CAVSXU010000008.1, read as the reverse complement.
AGTTGCACTTTATCCTCAGCCAGACGATCCAGCGCCGGTTGCGGAATCCGGCCCGTGACGCAGTGATAAATCGTCGCGGCCGTAGCGTACACATCAGTCCACGGCCCCTGTATCCCGCTCGCGCGATACTGCTCTTCCGGCGCGTAGCCTTCCTTCAAAATGATCGAAAGATTGCGGCTCTTCTGCCCAAGCGCGTTGCGAGCCGCGCCGAAATCGATCAGCTTCACCTTACCGTCGCGCGTCAAATGGATATTGTCCGGACTAATGTCGCGATGCAGCACGCCCTCGGCGTGAATCGCGCTCAACGCGTCGATCACCGGCAGCATGATGCGCAGCGCGGTCTCGAACGTGATCTTGCCGTCGCGCCGCTTCAGGAATTCCTCCAGCGTCCACCCGTCCAGGAACTCCATCACCAAATACGCTGTGCCGTTGTCGCGAAAAATCGTGTCGACCGAAACAATGTTCGGATACGCGCTGAATTTCTTCAACGTGCGCGCCTCTTCCAGGAACCGGTCCAGCCCCCATTCGAATTCCTGCTGCGTCGATTCCGAATAAGCCAGCACCTTCGTCTCGCCGGAGGCCCGCCCCGCGACTCCGCTCGGCAAATATTCCTTCACCGCCAGCCGCGCTTCCAGGCCGATATCCCAAGCCAGGTACGTCACGCCGAACCCGCCATGCCCCAGCGCGCGGCCGATCAGGTACTGTTCGTGCAGCATCGTGCGCGGCTTCATCTGCAGCGAATTTTTCGGCGGAAGATCGAACGGGCTGCCGCATTTCGGACACACTGCATCGCCCGAATCGTCCTGCATGCAGTTCACGCAGAGCGTGCGCCAATTCATTTGGTTTTTCCCTCCGGCGCCGCCACGGGCCGCGCGACCGGTGCATCGGGATCGACCTTGATTTCGGGATGAGGAACAACCGCGGGCGGAGCGCTTACCTTCGAATCGGGGCCTGACACCGCCGGCTGCGCGCTCAGCCGCGAGAATTGAAGCCGATGGAAATACCACCAGGCGCCCGCCGCGCCCAAAACCAAAATCGCGATGACAATCCAAGCCGGCGTCCGTGAACGAGAAGACGTGGCGCGGGCCGCCGGGCCTGCAGAGCCGAGAGTCGTCTCGGCTTTTGGAGCCGATGCGTAGAAGGAATCAAAGCCGGTGGGTGCCGGAGTTGCTGCGGACGCCGGCGCCGCAGGCGGAGGCAGCACCGTAGTAGTGCGACGCACCGTGGGCGCGCGCGGATCGAATGTTCCCGCGATTACCTCGTCCGCTTCAGCAGCAACAGAAAGCACCGTGACATTATCCTGATGGTCGCGCTTCTTCGCGATCGTCCTCGCCACCAGCGTCTCCGGCCAAGTGTGCGGATTCCCCTCCAGACACGCGATCATCTCTTCCGTCGAAAGCGTCTTGAACAATCCATCGCTCGCCAGCAAAATCGCATCGCCATCCTCCAGCGGAAATGGCTCCACGTTGCGATCGATTTCATCCAGCGATTCCGTCCCGATAAAACTAGTCAGCGATTCGCGCTCGGGATGCATCTCCGCATCGGCGCGAGACATCGTGCCGCGCGCCACCGCGGCGTCCAGCAGATTCGCGAAAACATGCGGACGATTCAGCATCGGCAAGCTGCCGCCGCGCGACAAAAACAGTCCGCTGTCGCCCACCGACACGTAATACAAAGACTCGCGATGCAGCGCCGTCGCGATCAGCGTCGTCCCCATGCCTTCCGTCAGTCCGTAGGAATGCGCCAGCGCGACCACCGCGTCGTTCGCCGTCCGCGCGCTACGTTCCAAGGCCGCAGGAATGCTCTCGCCTACCGTCTTTTGCTGATAGGCATCCAGGAACGCGCGCGTTGCGCACTTGCTGGCGGCGTCGCCGAATTCCATGCCGCCCATTCCGTCGCACACCACCGCCAGAAAACCGCCATGCTCCACGAATTCACGATTCTCCGGATCGCCGAAACCGAAGGAGTCCTGTTGGGTGCGCCGGTCCCCGATATGCTGCGCGTTAGCGGGCAGGAATCGCATGGGCAACGCGTCAGTTCCCGGCCGGAGCCGCCGCCTCGCTCGCCCAACTGTACCGATCGCCGCAAAACGGAATCAGCACCAGCTTGGTCAAACCGATCTCCAGAATGTCGTCGGCCTTCATCTGGACCGGTGCATTCACAATCTCGCCGTTCAGATAGACAAGTCCGGATGCATCGCCGGGCAGCGCCCAGAACACTTTCTTTTTAGGGTCGAAAATGACGATAGCGTGGCGCTCGCGCGAGACCGTATTGTCGCCATCCAAAACGACGTCCATATTCGGCGCGCGCCCGATGAAATTTTTCTCCGCGTGAAGCCGGAAGTCCCGGCCGCGGTCGGGACCCTCCAGGCACACCAGCCATCCGGCCACGGGATCCCGCTTGAGTCCCACTCGCGCGTTTCCGCCCACGCGAACGGTCGCATTCGGCGCAGGCGGCGGAGCCAGCGGTGTATGAAGTGGCGGCGGCGCTGGAGAAGGAACGGCCGCATGCAGACCGCTCACAGCCGGAAGCGGAGGAGGCGCCGCCTCGGCTCGCATCGGACGAGTCTTCTGTTCGGCATGCCCGGCGTCAGCAGGAAGGGCGCACCAGGGGCAGGCAGCATGCTTGGCAGGATCGTAAAAATGGCCTTCAGGACAGCGTGTCATAGGAGTAGGCTCAAACCCTCATTGTATTGTTTCTTCCGTGGGGCAGGCGATGTTGTCGCCTGCGCTCTGCTTTTGTGGGACAGGCGGTTCCGCCTGTCATTTTCGTGGGGCAGGCGATTCCGCCTGTCATTTCGTGGGGCAGGCGATTTCGCCTGCCGTTAAATGTGGCGCACGCACTCGACTCGGCATGCCGTGTCGACACTCATGTCGGCACAAGTTTTCCTTGCGGCGAAACGGGCGGGTGGAAACGCCTGACCCTCGCAGGTTCCATGCGAGCAGCGTTTCCGCCTGCGCAAACGACTACGGCTGCTTCTTCACCGGCGGCACTGGAGGCTTGGTCTCCGGCTTCTTCTCGTCCTTAACCTCATCGCCGTAAGTGATCTTGATATCCGACTTGAACTGCTTATAATCCTCGTACTTGATCGGTCTGCTTCATGCGCACATCCATGTCCTTGAAATGCAGCGTATCGTTGGCGATGGTGTACGTGGGGAACCAGTTCTTGCCGTCGATCTGCTCGCGATAAGTTTCGAACTTCGGGTATTGATGGTCTTCGTTCCGCTTCTGGAAGCCGACGCCGCGGCCGTAGCTCTTCACGATCTGCAGATCCCGGTCGTCCACCCAGACTTCGCCCGAAAAGTAGCGCTTGCTCTGCTCGATCTTCTTCGGCTTTACGGCGAACACGAAACACGTGATCTCGTCCACCTTCTGCCGGCCCAGATAGCGAACCCAGTAGTTCGGCAATTCGTTCGTCGTCAGCACGAAGGGCTGCGTGTGGCGAATATCCTCGAGATCCCCCGGAGTCCATCTGGATGCGCTGCAGCGTTGAAACCGGCGACCGGACCACGTGCTCGGAGCGCTTACCGTCGCCGGTGAACATGATGTCGGAGACCTCTTCCCACTTCTCGTTGGTCAGGTTGCCGGCGTCATCCAGCAGCTGCAGCTTCGCGCTTTGGCGATAGGTATAGCTCTCGCGAGCCTGCGCGAACGCCGCTTCTTTGGCGGCGAATTTCTGAATGATGTCGTCGATCTGAGTCGGCGACGGATCTTTCGCGGAGTCGGCTGCCGACAGTCCAGCCCGCAATCAGAAAGAACGGAACCAAAACGCGCATAAAACCTCCACTGCTTCACGTTACGACGAAACGCCACCGCTTCAAGCACCACCCGTAAGGGTGGGGGTCACTTCAGGTGGGCGTCGCTTCACACTACCCGTAACGGCGGGGTCACTCACTTCCCCAACAACTGTTTGGCGATCGTGACCCGCTGCATGTTGCTGGTGCCCTCGTAAATCCGGCCGATCTTGGCATCGCGATACAACTTCTCCACCGGATAATCCTTCGTAAACCCGACGCCGCCCAGAACTTCCACCGCTCGCGACGCCACCCGCTCCGCCACCTGCGACGCGAAGTATTTGCACATCGCCGCTTCGGTCACGAACGGCGAACCGGCATCGCGCAATCGAGCCGCGTTGTAGACCATCAGGCGCGCGGCTTCGACGTCGATCGCCATTTCGGCCAGATCGAACTGCACGCCCTGGAATTCCGAGATCAGCTTGCCGAACTGCTTGCGCTGCTGCGCGTAGGCGAGCGCATGATCGAGCGCGCCCTGCGCCAACCCCAGCATCTGCGCGCCGATTCCGATGCGGCCTTCGTTCAATGTCTCGATCGCGATCTTGTAGCCCTTGCCGACCTCGCCGATCACGTTGGCCTTCGGCACCTTGCAATCGTCAAGAATCAGTTCGCAAGTGGACGACGCGCGAATGCCGAGCTTGTCTTCTTTCTTGCCGACCTGAAAACCGGGAAACTCGCGTTCGATCAGAAACGCCGTGATGCCTTTGTAGCCCGCTTCGGGATTGACGTTGGCGAACAGCAGAAACAGGCCCGCTTCGCCGGCGTTGGTGATCCAGAGCTTGCGGCCGGTGATGCGATAGTGATCGCCCGCGTCAACGGCTTTTGTCGCCAGCGCGAACGCATCGGAGCCGGAGCCGGCTTCAGAAAGCGCGTAGCTCGCGACGGTATCCTTGCCGAGGCGCGGCAGATACTTGCGCTTCTGCTCTTCGCTGGCCCAGCGCACGATCGCGTTGTTGAACAGCGTATTCTGCACGTCGACGATGACGGCGGCCGACGGATCCACCTTCGCCAATTCCTCAATCGCGAGAATCGATTGGAAGAAATACCCGCCCTGTCCGCCGTACTCTTCGGGAACGTCGATCGCCATCAGGCCAAGCTCGAAGAATTCCTTGATCAGGTCTTTGCGGAAGAGCCCGGCTTCGTCCATCTCGCGGACGTGCGGCGCGATGCGCTCGCGCGCGAACTTGCGCACGGTCGACTGGAACATCCGTTCTTCTTCGCTGAGGTGGGTGAGCGGCGTCGCCGCGACTCGTGTTTCCGAAGCGATCATCACTTCAATTGTATATTCAGGAGACAGGAGTCAGAATGTCTGGTGTGTGGAAGACGTCTAGGATAGCGGCCTCGTTGGCCACGACGATTCTGTTTTCGTCTACGCTCTGCACAGGCTACATGAAGGGCTATATGCCCCTTGATGCGAATGAGCTTTCCCGCCGCTTCGGCCAGCATCGAATCCCACTCAAAATGGAGGCCGGCGCCAAAGTGCGCGTCGGAGGCGCACTCATTGTTCTGGAAAGCGAGGATACCCTCTCGATCACCGGAAAGGACACCGCAGGCCTGCCGTGGCGATTTTCAAGTCACTGGAACACTTTCGGCGGCGGATTCTTCAGCGCCGATCTCGATCACAATGGAGCGCTCGACCTGATCTACGCGTGGAATACGGGCGGAAACGGGCTGGCTCCGTCGATGCATGTCACCGTCTTGATGTTCGACCAGGGCGGCCGACCGGTTCCCTCCGAAATGGACGGCTACTTCGACATAGACAAGAACGGACTTGAAGATCTGGTAGATCTCGATGGTGACGGCCGCGCGGAACTCATTCGCCAATCATTTGACGACGGATATTGGATCACTTCGCTGTATGAGGCTCGCGATGCCCACTGGCATCGAATTGAGGGAGTGCACGCAAATCGTACGTTCCCGCTTTATACCCGGTTTACGAATAAGCCCAATCGAACTCCGACAATACCCCCTCCATCCAGGCATCCGGTCGAAGACGATCTGTCCAACGACTCGCCCCTGCGCGCGTCACGATTGCGTGCTGTCACCTGGGCGGATGTCGATCAGTCGGAGAATCCAACTCTGAATCTAGGCAACGGCACAGTTTGCTCGCCGGTTGCTTGGTACAGCACAATGGTCGTCGTTCTGGATACCGCGCACGGAAGGAGCGCCGCTACCCTCGGCGCGCCGGAAGAGGCTCGGGATCTGCTGGAGACAATTCGCGATCGGAAGTTGAATGTCCAGATCATGGGGCGAAGGCGTTTCGCCGTGACGGGAGACTCGACTCAAAAGCCCACCAGGTGCGTCCCGGAGACCGTCTGGGCGGGTGCGAACTGATGGATTCAAACAACTCAGACAAGGAGCAAGGATGACTGATTGGAGAGGAGTCGCCCAGGCGTTGGAGCCCGCGATTCCAGAGGCGGACATCGAGAGGATCGTGCCGGTTTTGGAGCAGTTGGAGCGCGTATGGGAACCGCTGCGCGCGTCGATTCCTCCGGGGACGGAAATGTGGGCTCCGGAATGAATATCCAAGAGGCAGCGGCAGGGTTGCGCGCGCGGAAATTCTCCTCGCGCGAGATGGTGGACGAATCCTTGCGGCGCATTGCGACGGCGAATCCGAAAATCAATGCGTTTATTACGGTGACCGAAGAATCGGCGCGCGCTCGTGCCGCTTTGGCGGACGATGAGTTAGGTAAAGGCATCGACCGCGGACCGCTACACGGCTTGCCGATCGCGCACAAAGACCTGATGATGACGCGCGGCGTCCGGACCACCGCGGGATCGAAAATCTTCGCCGATTTCGTGCCGGAAATCGACGCCGATGTTGTGAAGAAATTGGACGATGCAGGCGCTGTGATGGTCGGCAAGACCAATCTGCATGAGCTGGCGTACGGGATCACGTCGAACAATCCGCATTACGGGCCGGTGCGAAATCCGTGGGATGTCGAACGAATCACCGGCGGTTCCAGCGGCGGATCGGGCGCGGCGCTGGCGGCGGACCTCGTGTTCATGGCGACCGGCACCGATACCGGCGGCTCGATTCGCATTCCGTCGTCATTCTGCGGAACCGTGGGGTTGAAGCCGACTTACGGCCGCGTCAGCACTAAAGGCGTGATTCCGTTGGGGATTACGCTGGATCACATCGGTCCGATGACTCGGTATGTTCGCGACGCCGCGATTTCGTTTCAACGCGATGTTGGACGCGCCGAGCGGATACGTGCCGCCGGAGCACGTCGACATCAAAGGTCTGCGGATCGGGCTGCCGGAGAATTTCTATTTCGATCGTTTGGACTTGGACGTTGCAGGAGCGGTGCGAAATGCGGTGCAAACGCTTGCAGCGTTGGGTGCACGAATTGTCGACGTTCGTGTGCCCGATATCGATGCGTTGAACACGGTGGGTCGCATCGTATTGTTGGTGGAAGCGGTCGCGAATCTGCGGCCGCATCTGCACCGCCGAGCAGACTTCGGAGCAGACGTTTTAGCACTGCTCGATCAAGGCAGATTGCTGTCGGCGAGCGGATTATGTCGATGCACAACGGCTGCGGAAGATTCTGGTTGGGGAGTTTTCGAAATTGTGGTCGAGCGTCGATTGCGTGCTGACGCCGTGCACCCCGACGGCGGCTCCGAAGATCGGGCAGACGACGATGGAAGTCGGCGGCGTGAGTGACGATGTGAGGCTCGCGACGACGCGGATGATGCGCGGAATCAATGTGTTGGGGATTCCTTCACTGGCGATGCCGTGCGGCTTTTCGGGGTCGAAGTTGCCGCTAGGAATGCAGCTTTTGGGCGCTCCGAAAAATGAAGACATGCTGCTGCGAATCGGCGCGGCGCTGGAAGATGCGTTGGCGCTCAAGACCGAGAATCCAATGTTATTCTCATAGCGTGAAGTTGCGCATCAATATTTATCAAGACGAAGACGGAATGTTCATCGCGGAATGCCCTTCGATTCCGGGATGCATCAGCCAGGGAAAACGGCGGCCGAAGCGGAGATCGAATATCGCGGACGCAGCCCGCGAGTGTCTCGCGGCCCGAGCGGAACTCGGGATGCCTTCCACGGTTGAGATGCGCGAAATCGAAATCACTGTTTAATGCCGCAAGTGCCGCTGATGCGGCCGCGAGAAGTCGTTCAAGTCTTCGAGCGGTGTGGATGGCGCGTCGTTCGCCAACGGGGAAGCCACATCATCATGACGAAAGCTGGGTCTCGTCGCCACTCTTTCGATCCCGCAACACCAACAGGTTGCACCGCGGAACACTACGCGCACTGATCGACAAAGCCGGGTTATCCGTTCAGCAGTTTCTAGCGACGCTGAATTCTTAGTCCGCCAAAGTCTTCGGGGGCTCGGGCAAGAAGAAGCTTAGGATCAGCGCGAGCAAATAGACGAATAACGCCACTGCGGCGGCGGCGTAGGCGAGCTTCACGGAACTGGTTCCGCCGGGCATCATGACTTGCAAATGCGTCGTGACGTAGGCTGCGGAGGTTCCGAGCATTCGTCCTCCGACGTTCGCGGCGAAGCCTTCGCCGGTGCCTCGCAGGTGGACGGGATAGACTCGCGGCAGATAGTTTCCCCAGAAGCTCAATTGCGCGACGGTGCAGAAGCCCGCGAAAAACATTCCGTAGCGCAACCATTCGAGGCTTTGTGTCGCGGGGCCGTAAAACACGTAGGGCACGATGAATAATCCTGGGATGATGAACACGCGCAGGAGCGCTTTGCGGCTGACGATCCAGACGGCGAGGAGCGCCAGCGCGATGCGTCCGGCGAGTCCTCCCCACTCCTGCATTTGTTGCACCTTGGCGACGATTTCTCCACGCGCGGCGGGTGCCAGTTTCACGACTTCCTGCAATCCCGGCGTGATTTGCGGCGCTTGTTGAATTGCACCGAAAGCTGCACCGTAAGCGCAAGCGAACAGCAAGGCCGTCACGATAGTTGTTCGCCGATACGCGGGTTGGAAGAGCTCGGCAAAACTGGGGCGCTTGAGCGTGCCGGCATCTTTCTTTTGTTTCCATACCGGAGATTCGGGCAGGAATGGCCGGATGATGGCGAGCGGAATCGCGGGGATCACCGCGGAAATCAGCGTGTAGCGCCAGGCGGAGTGGCCGTTGTAAATCGAGGGAAGCGAAGCACTAAAGTGATTCGCCAGATAGTTGGCTTGCGAGACGGCGACGCCGCCGAGCGAGGAGAATGCCTGTGTCCAGCCGAGGACGCGCTCGCGCATTTTGGGTTCCTGGAAGATTTCGGCGAGCCAAGCGACGGAGGCGACGAATTCCACGCAGGCGTCGATGAAGCTGAGCGTGCGCCAGACGAGCAGCCAGCCGAGCGTTGTCGCGAATCCGGCAGCGACGGCGGAGACTACGTAGATCATGATCGTGATGACCAGGATCCGTTTGCGGCCGATGCGATCGGTGAGATAGCCGCCGATGAGTCCGAAGAATCCGCCGGCGAGTGGCGGAATCCAGAAGAGGTAGGCGGCCCAATCGCGATACGCCGGGGTGTCGCGGCGGAGGTGGCCTAGTTCGAGGAGCGCGGGTTGCAGGATGAGCGGGGCGACGAGGATCGCGTAGATGTCGACCAGGAAGCCGAGGGCGGCTACGGCGCAGATGGTCCACTTAAGGGCGGAGGAGATTCGATCGGTGGATTCGGAGGTCGACATGAAAGGCGATTAACATATACACACTCACTGACGGTCGCGCCTGAAACCGGCGGATGTGAAGCGAATTTGAGCCGGCGAGGTGGAACAGACTCGTCTCGTTTCATCTCCAAAAGTCCGTCAGTCGTAGGACCTTGGAAAAGTCTTGATAACTCCGGAGATGCGATGGGCTAGTTCAGGCTTTGCCTCCCAAGGCGCGCATTCTAGCGAGGTAATCCGGAACGATTTCAGGGCTAAGCGTCGTCAAGTTCACAGACTGACGGTAATTGATGTTCGCGACGACGTCCTTGGTCACAGCTGCCAATAGACTGTCGATATGCTTCGATCAGCGAATCATTGATCAGAAAGGGAGCCGCGAACGGGCGACCGTCGCCTTTCGAAAGAGTGCATTAATTGCGTCATCGTCCGCTTCTACGAGTGCGAACAGCACTTCTGAAAGGCGGTGTAGATGGCAAATCGGCGATCGTATAATTCATGGCGGAGCTTTTGCTTTGCCAGCCGAACTTGCCAATAGTAGAAAAGACCTGTTGCAAAGAAAACGGCTAGGGCAACAATCAATGGAACTAATACCTTTGACCATTCGAGTGCAGCCGTGGCCTTCGACATCGGAGGCAGTCCCGCAAAAAACGCTGCTAAACCAAGCAGAACAGAACGCAACCATCCAAATATCGCGTTCACGCTCAAACCTTAGGTATTCTTACTTCGGTATAACTGCCAGGCGTCGCCCCTTCGATAGCGACGGCGATATCGGCAATGCGCGCCCTGATGATGCTCCAGTTATTCGTACTCAAGACCACCAGCGCTATTTCCGTCGGTTAGATTCTGTTGGTAGCTCAACTCCTGATCGGCCGTGCAAAGATGAACCCTGCTTTTTCGGCTGGTCCAGCAATGCCCCATTTTTCAAGCCGACCAACCTTGAAACCACGTAGTTACGACGGTGTGCCCACCTTCAATGAGCAAACGCAGCTTTTGAGGGACGCTCTCATCAAGAATTACCTTCATCCGACACGCGACGTTTCCAGCGCACTCTGCGCGGCTGAAGTCGAGCACGAGTCTGAATTCGTTCACGCTAACGTGGAAGTTCTCGAGAACTTCTTCGTAGTGGCGAGGTCTTGAGATTTTCAAAATTGCCGAGACAGGTACACGAGTCCCGCGAAACACCCAAGCGCCACTGACTTTGCCGGGGATGCTCTCCACCGCTGGACATTGCGACCAGTCTAAAGGTGCCATCGTATTCCTCTTCCTTACCATCCTAACCCTGTCTGCACTTCATGGCGATCATCCTGTCTCGTACCGAGGAGCGACTGCGAGCGATTCTTTTCAGGAGTTTTGGGCGTGGGTACGGTAGCCGGGACGTCGACGGAGATTTTGGATTCTTCGTTTTCGATTAGTTTCGCGACTGCTCTTGAGGTGGAGCGGAAGCCTAGCTTGCGGTAAAACCAGAAGGCGCCAGAGTCGAGAGCTTCGTCGTTCTCGTCGCCGATCTGGTAGGGGTCGATCCAGAAGCGCCTGGCGTGGAGGCGCTCGCGGAAGATTTTTAGCAGGCGCGCGTAGAGCCAGGCGGTTTCGCTTTCGCGGAACGTGTAGTAGAGATTGAAGCCGACCTCCATCGTCCCGTCTTTCGTCAGCAGTTCCACGTAACCGATAGGTACTCCGTTCTTGAAATACATTCCGGCGTGATAATCGCGCTGCAGGCGAAATTCTTTTTGGACGCCGAAGAAGAAGAAATCCATGCCTCGGCCCAGATCGGCGTGGTGCACCGTCGCGAGGTCGGGATGCGTGAAGCCGTAGAGTTCGCGGTAGCGGACCGAAGATGTATCGATAATCGTCGCGAGGATCTTCTCGGATTGTGCGCGGTTCAGTTTCGTGACAGGGATTTTCGGTGTGGCGAATTCGGCGGCTAGCGAGATGTCGCTGCGCTTTAGGAATGGCCGGTCGTGATAGAAGATTTTGCGCGTCGGAATTCTGGTGCGGGAGCGCGAGGCCTGGGAATCGCCTAGTTCCCAGCGTAACGGAATTTCCAGCAGATCGTAGACTTGTCGATCGACGTGATGCAGTAGTGTGTGCAGGCCACCCTTCAATGAGGCGAACCAGCGGCGGGCGTCGGGATGCGGCGAGATGGAAAAATCTTCGCGCGATTGCGGAATTAGAGCGGGGAGAACGGAGCCTAGACGGTCGGCGTGTTCGTAGTTTTCCCAGTCGATGGAGATGGCTCGGCGGTGGCGATCGACCAGGCTTTTTGCGATTTCATAGCTGAAGTTGGTCGACAATCCCGTTCCGGCAATGCCGGAAACCTCTGGATCTTCAAAGAGATCCAGGTTCAGTCGGCTCAGGCGATCAGGGAAGGAGAAGAGAATGTGGTCAGCGAGGCGGAGCACGCGCAGGCTTTGGGGATAGGCTCGCAGGAAGAGGACGATTTCATGAAAGCGGATCAGATCGGCGGCGTGGGGGAAGCGGGTGGTGGAGAACTGGTGGAGGAGTTGGGCGGTGGTTTTTTCGCTGGCTCGGGTAAATTGGCCTTTTTGAGTGGCTAGGGAGTCGAGCGCTCGCATTGCGTTAGTATGACGCGACCAGGCGGTCGCGCGCAGGCTTGGCGGCCTGCCTGACGGGGGACGCGCAATCGCTGACTCAATCGGCCTTCTCATGGAAGCCGCGATTGGAAGGCGCGCAAGAATGGGATTGGCAGGCGGAAACGCCTGCCCCACGAAAACACGCGCTCTCTTACGGTCGCGCCTCAACGGGAACTGGCAGGCGGAAACGCCTGCCCCACGAAACGCGCGCTCTCTTACGGTCGCGCCTCAACGGAAACGGGCAGGCGGCAAAGCCTGCCACACGGAACATATTCACACAAATGGGGGTGTAAACCGCTGTAAAATAAACCCGTCCTGGAGGGTATGATGGGGCTGATGGCAGAGCCTCTGCTGGCGGAACGAACCGAGCCTTTGCAGTTGCGGGATTTTGGCGCCTGGATGGCGTCCGAGCAACGGCGGGTGTACGCTTTGTGCCAGCGGTTTCTACAAGATCGGGACGAGGCGGATTCCGCGTCACAGGACGTTTTCCTCAAGGCGTATCAGGCGCTGAAGAAGGACGATGCCAAAGATCTGGACGATCCGGCGCGCTGGATAACCAGGATCGCGGTCAATACTTGCCTGGATCGGCTGCGGTCGCGAAAATGGCAGTTCTGGCGCAAACGGCCATCGTCAGAAGACGAGCAGACGATCTTGTCGATGGCGGCGTCGACTGCGCCGGGAGCCGAGGATTACTTTTTTGCGGGCGAGATCGGCGCGCGGCTGGCGGCGTCGCTGGAAAAATTATCGCCACGGCAGCGGGCGGTATTCACGCTGCGGCATTTCGAGGAGATGAGCCTGGAAGAGATCGGATCGCTTCTGGGATTGGACGTAGGCACGGTGAAGGCGCACATGTTCCGCGCGGTGGCGAAGCTGAGAGTGGATCTTCGCGATCTGTACGCGAACAGGAAGAAGCTGGGAGTTGACGTATGAAGCGGGGAGTTGACGTATGAGACACGAAACGAACGGGCACTTGAAGACGGACGAGTTGGTCGATCGGTTGTATGGCGTCGCGGCTGACGGCGATGTTTCGCGGGACGAGCACCTGAAGAGCTGCGTCGATTGCCAGAGCCGCTGGAACGAAATGCGGCGCATGAAGGCGGAGATCGCCGCGCCCGCGCCGGTGTCGAACGATTTTCTGGCTGCGCAGCGCCGCAAGATTTACTCGCGATTGGATGAGAAGCCGCGTACGGGTCTGGCATGGGCGCCGGCTCTGGCGGCAACGGCGTTGTTGGCGATCGGGATCGCGGTGTATTATCCCGCGTCGACGCCGATGCATCTGGCGCCGCCCGATGCGGCCGATACGCAATTGTTCGCAGAGGTGTATTCGATGGAGCAATCGGCGGAACCGAGCGTGGCCGCGCCGATCCACACCTTGTTTGAGGATAATCAGTAGAGATCGAGTTGCAGATTATGTGGAAACCGTTCGCTGCCATCGTTATTTGTGGTTTTGTTTTCGGCGCTGTTCTGGTCGCGCAACCGCCGCAGGTTGCGGGTCAACCAGTGGGTTCGCCCGGCGGACGCCCGGATGGAAAGGGCTTTGGCCGCGGACCGCGTCAATGGTGGGAAGGCGACGTTTCGAAAAACGCGAATCTCAGCGAGGCGCAGCAAAAGCAGGTTCTTGAAATTCGCAAGGAGTTTCGCCCGCGCATGATGGATGTGCAGCGTGCAGTGAATAAGGCGGATGCCGATCTCGCGGCTGCATTCAACGAAGACACGGTCGATCAAGCCAAAGCCAATGATGCAATCAACCGGCTGGCAAGCGCGCGAGCGGAATTGACCAGGACCGTCTCGCAGTTTTCCTTGAAGTTGCGCACGGTGTTGACGGCCCAGCAATGGCAGCAAATGCAAGGCGCTCGCCCAGCGTGGCCCGATCGGCCGGGCGGACGTCGACGCGGACCGTCGACATCCACTTCGACTACCACCAATAATCAGAAGTAATTGAATCGTCACGCAATTGGCGCGTAAATCGGGGACACAAGTACTGCTTCTCGTCCAGTTTTCCGCCGATAGCTGGCTAAAGTGTCTTCACTGATTCAATCGAGCGGGCTCCTAGCCCGTTTGCAGGGGGCTCGGCGGCCTGGTCCGGCGGAAGCCGACGAATCCGACGTGCCGCAGCTTTCAGCGGAAGAGAACTCAGCACTGGAGGCTCGCGCGTGCGAGGATTTGGCGCGCCGCGCAGCGCCGGGGGCCTGGTTCGACCTCTTAGTTCTGGTAATTCTCGCGGCGGCGACGAATTACGCGCATCTACATCCGGTGGTATTTTATTCGGCGCTGGTTGTGAACGTCGTATTGACGCTGGCGCGGCTCTGGCTGCTGAATGCTCACACCGGTCGATACGCGGATCGGCTGCATCAGTGGCGCGTGATGTTGTGCGCGATCATCGTGATCGGCGGCATCGCGTGGGGAGTTTTCGGCGCGGTCACGAATTACGTTTATCCCGAAAGCACGTCGGAGACGCTGCTGGTGACGATCTCGGTTCTGGGGATCACGAGCACCGTCATGACGGTTCTGGCCGCGGAGCTGTTCGCGCTTCGGCTGTTCATGCTGGTGGCGCTGGGGCCGGTGATCATCGTGAACGTCGCGGCGGGGGAGCGGGCGCATTTCGGCGCGGCGGCGGCCTGCGCACTTATCCTGGCGTTCCTGTTCAACAAGGCCGCCGCGTTGAATGCCGAATACTGGGATGCCCTGCGCGCGAATTTCCTATTGCAGCATCGAGCTGTCGAGTTGGAATCGGCAAAGGAAGAAGCTGAGTTGGCGAGCCGCGTCAAGAGCGAGTTCATCGCCAACATGAGCCACGAAATCCGCACGCCGATGAACGGAATTCTGGGGATGACGGGCGTGCTGCTGGATGGCGCCGTTTCGCCCGAACAGCGTGAGTGCCTCGACGCCGTGCGATTCTCCGCGAATTCGCTGCTGACGCTGTTGAACGATCTGCTCGATTATTCGAAAATCGAGACCGGGAAAGTTGAATTTCGAACGGATCCCGTTTTCTCTGCGCGATCAGATGGAATCGACTGTCACGGCGCTGCGGTTGCAGGCTGAGGAAAAAGGACTGCAGTTGGAATGCGTAGTTGCGCCGGACGTTCCCGACGCGCTCTGCGGCGATCCCAGCCGGCTGCGGCAGATCATCGTAAATCTGGCGGGGAATTCTCTCAAGTTCACCGAAAAGGGATCGGTGCGCGTGCTGGTGAAGCTGGAACCTGGCGATCAGAAGCGTAGGGGCGCGGGCGTGCGGCTGAGGTTCAGCGTCGCGGATACGGGCATCGGGATTCCAGCGGACAAGTGGCAGGCGATTTTCGACGCGTTTTCGCAGGCGGACGGATCGATCACGCGGCGCTATGGAGGCACGGGCTTGGGATTGACGATTTCCTCGCGCCTGGTACGGCTGTTCGACGGCGAAATCTGGCTGGATAGCGAGGTGGGAAAAGGGACCACGTTTCACTTTACGGCTCGGTTCGACGCGGGAGGCGGCGATGTCGCGAGTTGACATTTGGCGAGCCGCACGGTATCTGTGAAGTAGGCTCGGCGCGGTAGCCAAGTGGTAAGGCAGAGGTCTGCAAAACCTTTATTCACCGGTTCGACTCCGGTCCGCGCCTCCAACTACTTAGTTGATTTTGCTTGCATTTACCCTTCCGGGACGTTCCCGCTGATTCCCGCATTATCCCGGTTTTCACCGCCAGCAACCGGACGAACGTTTCTCATCTGGAATGTTTCGGGCCTTATCGAGCTGATCCATTGCCCGATCCTGCGCTTCCTGGCGCACGTGGACGCACTTCGTGGCGCTGCGTAGGTCACCATGGCCCAAAATCGCTGCGAGCGTCGCTATCGGCATTCCTGACTCGGTCGCGCGCGTCGCGAAAGTGTGGCGCAGATCGTAGGTCACGAAGGCGAGCCGCGACACTTCCTTGAACGCACCACATCCGCTGATAATCTTTCCGTCGGTGTCCGATACGTGGCGATGTTTTGGCAGGCCGCACTTGCAATCTGCGAGTTCATCGAGCACGCGCCCATGGGCCCCGTTCAGTTTCACCAGCCGCGTCCCGGGAACCTTGCCGGGGAACAACCAAATCGATTTGGCTGCTCCGGCGCGTTTCGCACATATTTCCCGGCTTTCGATCGTCAGGCGCAAGGTTCGCCGCGCGGCTCGCGATTTTCCAGTGCGGATCGTCATAGTCGACCGTTCAAGGTCGACATCGCCAGTTTGCAGCTCGAGTATTTCATCGGGCCGGCATCCCTGGTTCAGCACTAGGCGACCAAGGTCATTGAGCGCTGCTGACTGCCGGGCCGCTCGAAATAGAGCGACTCTTCGACCGCGTCGAGCACGTGCATTCGGACGGCGTCTTTATCGCTCGGGATGTCGACGCCGCGGACGGGATTCTCGCGCGCCAGTTGTGATCGATGAAGTAACCGTACGCCTTCGACAGCGCGTGGAGATCGTGACGGATTGTGATTTCGCGCACTTCGTGCTCGGTTCGGCGCCACGCTTTGAAATCATTGACGTGCCCGCGCAAAATCGAAGCGACTGGAACGTTGCCGAAAAATTCCATGATGCTCACGAACGAAGTCCTGAGGCGCTTCACCGAACTGGGATGCTCAACATACTCTCCGTCCGCCCACTTGAGAAATTCGCGCGCGGCATCATTGAACGGTTTGACCTGCAACCGGAGTTCGTGAGCTCGGCCGGTCATGACTAATTCCCGGGCCTTCGCTTCGGTTCGCATCGCGGCGTTCCTGTTGCGTTCTGTGGCGGCCAACGGTGTTCCCACTGTACTCGCGGCCGTCGAGCCAAAACCGGCAATGCCAATTTCCTTCCCGTGATCTGAGTGGCACTGTCTGTTCTCCTGATCCGCGATTCTACATATTCTTCGAGGTCGCCATTGCGATAGCGAACAAGACCGCCCATTTTCGTGTAGACGGGTCCGATGCGAGATGCGCGCCAACTCTCCAGCGTGTGCACTGAAACCTTCAAGATCGCGGCCGCTTCCTCGGACGTCAACAAGGCAATCATCTGCTGACCGCCTCCACGCACACACGAATCGCGCCGGCGTTTTCGAACGGCTTGCGTTCGAGGATTGGCATGAATTAGGTATTTTTTTTGGAATTCAAAGCCCGCGACCATGGTGCTCGCGGGCTCGTCGAACGTGGGATCCGAAACCCTAGCGCCGGGAGCCCGCCGAGGCCACGAAAGCGGCGAAGTTGCTTTTGAGCGCGTCGATCTCTTGCTTATTCGCTGCAACTTCCTGCTGGAGTTTCTGGAACTCGCTTAGCGGCTCCGGCTTCGGTTGCGCAGCTTGTTTCTCGTATCCGCGCGTGGTCTGTTCGATCTTGCGCAACGTCTCATCGCCACGCCTCTTGTCTTCCGCCTGTTTGATTTTGCACTCCGGGCAGCATCGGTTGCAATACACCACGGGTTTGTAGACGCCGACCAGATGCACTTTATTGGTGGTGGGCTTCTCTCCACACTTCGGGCATTTGCCGCCGCCGCGGCCGCTTCTCTCAATTTGTCTGCAAGACATTCTAATGTTCTCCTTGTTTCTGTTTTTTTGTTCTTCGGTTACTGTGATCATCACGGAGCCAACGGTGCCGGCGATGCGGTTCGTGGCGCACATGGATGCGCTGATCCACCGACGTCAACGCGTTCATTGCGCGGACGGTTCGCACAGCCGTCGAGGTAATTGCGGAGGTCGTCTTCGAAGACGCGCCACTGCCCACCGATGCGGATAGCGCGCAGTTGTTTTGTCTTGATAAGGCGTCGGATCGTGAAATCGCTCGTGTTCAGGATCCGAGACGTTTCAGCAACGGGGTATGAATTGGTTGACACGGAATTGCTCCTTGCCTGGTTGCATTGCAAAAGCATTAGGCTCTTCGCCGGTGGCCGCGTGCATCAAGTTGCGGGCGTTGATGCACCGGAAGCTTCACATTCATGAGTGGGACGCCTTCCATTTGCTCCAACGTCGCAGGCGCGTCGCTGCGGTCGATACCGTCCCATTCGAGGGTCGAATTCGCGGCGCGGAACTGGGCGAACTTAATCGCCAAGCTCCCGTCGGGTTTATTGCGCCAAACAGCGGCGCCGCTCGCGACGTACGCCTGCGCTTGCTTGACGGTTGTCCAGCCGTCCCCGGCTGCTGGATTTAAGATTCTGACCGTTGGCATAACTCCGCATCCGTCACTTTCGTGATTTGTTGCGCACATCTCTCAGTTCTCTGTGCGCCCGTGGCAGTTTTCCAAAGAGTGAAGCAAGAGCGAGCAAATCTGCCGTTCACAGATTCTCATAGACGAACACCGCAAAAACCGCAGAAACTATAGGTATTTGCGGTTTTTGCGGTTAGTTTTTTTTCGAGTTCTTGTGGCTTTAGGTTCTTTAACTTAGCCAGCTTAGAGATGATCTTCTTGATGGTTTTTTTTGCTTGCCGAATTGCCCTTCTCGGCGCGCGCGATCGTATCTTCAGATAATCCCAAGGTCCGCGCGAATGCTTCTGCGGACTGTTTTCCTAGCAGTTCTGTGAGCCCAGCACCATTGATTATCACGGTGGGCTTTCGACCGCCACGTTGCCTGCCGCCGCTCGAAGCGCCTTCCTTGCGGGCGTCTCCAGTTGCGACTGCTGGGACCAGATCAATCTTGCTATCAGTAGACACTTGCGGAACCAATGCCACCGCAGCGGTGCCCGCGATGGCGTTCTCCGCGCTGGCGACTAAAGGATCGACTTGAGCCCCATCTCCCGTGGATCGTTGCGCCGAGGGATGGACGAGTTGCGCAGACAGGGCTTCTAATTGCGACTTCTTAATTGTTCCCATGATCCGCGAAATCCGTGCGCTAAGCTTCAAATCAACCGACGAAAGTGCATCCAGCTTCGGTTCGGCCGGGACAGATGTCAACGCTGACGCTAGGAAGTCCATGTGGTTGGCGGCGACCACCTGTGTTTCTCCCAGCCCGGACCTTCCAGCGTCGGCTCAAACTTTTCCGGATACAGTATTTCCGCCAGTATCCGCAGCGACTCGACGATTCTCGGCCCCGGACGATTCAGATATTGATTGCCGTCCGTCACAAATACCCGGCCTTCGCGAACCGCACGCAGTCCCGCCCATTCGGGTCGATCCGTGAGCCAATGCATCTCCGCGCGGGCCTTCGCCAAATCGTAACCGCAGGGCATGCAGATGATGACGTCCGCATCGGAGGCCGCCAGTTCGTCCCATTGCATCCAGGGCGAATGCCCGCCCGCCGTGCCGAACAGATTCACCGCGCCCAGCATCGTCACGAGCTCAGGCACCCAGTTGCCGGCGGCCATCAACGGCTCCTGCCATTCGATACAGGCGACACGCGGACGCTGGCCCGACGCTTTCGCTATGACGGAAATCTCGCGCATCCGCGCCTGCATCGATTCGATCAGCTCCTCGCCGCGGCGTTCGACGCGGCATGCCGCCGCCAGCCGGCGCACGTCGGCGAAGATATCGGCCAGCGAATTCGGTTCCAGGGCGACTACTTGCGGTTTGGTCTGGTAGCGATCGCTCAGTGCGCGCTCGACATCGGCGAGGCTGACGGCGCACACCGCGCATTGCGTCTGCGTAACGATATGGGTCGGCTGGAGGCGTTCCAGAACGTCGTCGAAGACTTCGTAGACGCTAACCGCGCTCGCCAGAGTGGATTTTACGCGGCTGTCGATTTCACGGCTGTCGCCGGAGATATCGAAGCGCGGCGTGGTGCAGACGGGAAGGGCCGCGATTGCATGCGGGAAGTCGCATTCGTGGGAGCGGCCGACCTGGAATTCGCCCAGTCCGAGAGAGTGGACCATTTCAGTGGCGCTGGCGATGAGGGAGACGATCCGCATGGACACCAGTTTAGCCGCGAACCAGTTTTAGCCGCCGATGCACGCAGATGGACGCGGACAAAACGAAAACTAAGTTCCTTAACTATCTTCTTGGGGTTATCGGTGTGAATCGGAGTGTATCTGCGGCCAATGCGTGAGGGGTTTGGAGAACCCCTGGGAGGCTCAAGGAACCGGGTCGGGTAGGCTAGTGTGGATTACTGAGGGTTGGGGTTAGGATGTTGCTTTGGGAAGGTGCTGAGAGGAGCGACCTGGGTTCCTTGAGACTCTCATTGTTTTCTATTCCGCAATTACATAATGCAATCCCGCTGCCAATGGTTTCTATTCTCCGGCGGATCGCTATGTGATTGGATTTTATAGGGGGGCGATTCAAGAGGTGCCCGCGGAATCCCGTTCCGGTGTTCCAACACGGCAAAAATCGCGAAAGAACTACCGGAATGGCGACGCGTGTACGTCACCGATTACCGGCTGTTTTGCACCACGAGGGCGGATTTCAATCGCCCCTTCCGCATGCAATCTACTTTCAGGAAACCTTAAGGAAACCGCCGGTTTGAGAAATCGGGGCAAGCGGCTAGGCGGCGGTCGGCTGCAGGCGCGCGATCGCGCTCGCTTCATCGTCGTCCACCGTAAAATCCGGCTGGTTGAGCAGCCCCAGACTGGTCAGGCTGGGCAGGTAGTCGAGCGGATACCCCACGCAAATCAATCGCCCCTTGTTCCCCTTCGCGGCCGTGTGAAGCTTGACCAAGGCGCGGATGAGCGGGCTTCCGGCAGTGGTCGCTTTAATGTTGATGACGACCGAGGGGCTCTTGCGGTCCTGTTGGCTTTCGAGCTCCGCGTATTTTGCAAGCAGTTCCTGCCCTAGCTCCGGTCCATCCTTCAGCATTTGCTCGGGTCCGTAATTCAGGCTGATGACCGGCACGCCACTCTTCAATTCGCCTTGGATATCCACGGAGTCGGTCATAATCTATTCACCTCTATTGTCACCCCCAGGGCCGTGTTCCGCAAACGACATCTCGACGCGGCGCCCCTGGTCGGTTACGTGGACCTCGTTCGCCGCCAGCAGGATCATGAGCGTCCCGACGTTCTTCTCGAAATCCTTTTCCTCCGAGCGGCGGCGGGTGCCGAGCTTCTCGTCCCAATTCGTCCAGCGAAGCGGTTGAACGAGGGTGATTGTGACCTGTCCACCTCCTTGTTGCGCCACCTCCTGAGACAGTACGATTTGAATCACATCGCCGAGTTCGCTTCCGTGCTTGATGGCGTTCTTGATCGCTTCCCACGTCGCGCCCCAAATTTCGCGGCGGCGATCGAGCGATGGGATGCCACGCGACATCCATTCGAGCAAAGCGTCCTTGAATATTGTGGTCGTCACAGCGCCCGTGTCGACCGCGTTCACCAACTCGTACCTCCGGCGTTCCCAACCTGAATTAGGCGAAGCCACGGAATCCACCAGAGCAAGCGTGGGTGTGTCCGCGTTGCGCGCGCCTTGCAGCGGATCCCCGATCTGAAGCACGAGAATCGCCTGATCGTCATCGGGAAGCGTCTTCCCCGTATACCGGTGAACGGCGCGGAGCACTTCATCCGCAATCGCTTCCGGATTTTCCAACCCCGCCCGGCTCACCGCCGCGATGATTCCGCTTTGCCCAAAGGGCCGGCCGCGCTGGTCCACCGCTTCCGGAATTCCATCCGTGAACATCAGCAGAACGTCGCCATCTTTTGCGGTGACCGTGACTTCGGCGGGAGTCGCTCGGGTCCGCCGATAGCCGTTGCCGACGTACATCCCGACGGCTTGCAGCGCTTCCGGCTGCGATTCGCCGATGTGGAAAAGAAGCGGCGCCGGCATACCCGCATTCGCGTATCGAATCCGGCCCGAGTACGGATCCACCTCCAGGAAATTCATGCACACCGCGACATCGGCATGACGAAGTTCGTCCTCGACCAGCGCGTCGGCGCGTTCCAGCTCCGCATGCGGATCGCCGGTTCCCCAATTGAGTCCGGATCGCGTGAGCGTATTGCCGATCGCGACGGCCGTGCTCGACGCTTTGACGCCGTGCCCCTCCACGTCGACAAGATAGATGCCGATGCTGCCGTCCTGCCGCGGCACAATGCCGTAAAAGTCGCCGGAAATGCTGGTGGCTTGATTCAGCCTGTGCGCAATGCGCAGCTTCGGTCGAATGAACGGGCCCTCCGGGATTCCGATCAGTTGATTGATCTGACGCCGGGCTTCGAGGAGTTCAGCGGAAAGCTCGCGAGTGGAAGTTGTCGATGCGGCGTCCAGATCGACCAGGTTTTCCCGAACTCGCAGGGCGGAGGCCGTGGAACCTGCCTGTTCAAGAGCATCGGCGGCGCGCAGCAGCAGGTGGCGTGCTTCGTCCGTTTGTCCAAGTTTCGCCAGCGCGAGCGCGAGATTGTTCGCCGTGTACGACCAGCCGACGCGATACTGCTCGATGGTGCGAACCTCCATGAGTCCCCGTGAAACGGACACGGCCTCCTCGAAGTTGCCGGTTTGAAAAGCACACAGCGCAAGGCTGTGCTCGACGCGCATCCAGAGATCGGGATACAGCCGTCGATCCCACACCGTCATTGCGTGCCGAAGATCCAGTGCGGCGGCATTCGGGTCGTGGAGGCGCAAGCGAGCGCACGCGCGGAGAAATGCTGAGTCGGCGCCGGGATTCGGGTCGAGGAAAACCAGTGCCTCCTGATAGAACTGTTTGCAGTACAGCGCCCAACCCACAATGAAGCGCGCCATCTCGGCGTTGGTTGGCGAACGCATCGGCCATCGATCGAGCTCGCTGAAAAACACGCGAGGCTTCGACTCCGACCATCGCGCGGGATGCGTCGCCGCGTCGAGGACGGCATCCTTCGATTCGTAGGCTTCCTCATTACGCAGAATTACGGACGCATTCAACTTATCCAGCGGAATAGAGTCCCGGTTCGATACCCTTCTTACGTTGATGAACGGCGCGAGGGGAGTCTCGGCCGCGATCTTTTGGATCGCCTCCGGGACATCCCAAAGTTTAAAGCCGGTGGTG
This sequence comes from Terriglobia bacterium, assembly GCA_963732025.1. Lineage (GTDB taxonomy): Bacteria > Acidobacteriota > Terriglobia > Bryobacterales > Bryobacteraceae > Palsa-187. The sequence goes on along the minus strand of CAVSXU010000008.1, from coordinate 100,817 downwards.
ACGACTACGACGCCAAATTGGCCCTTCTGGAACGGTTCGGACGCGTGGGCCAATCCGCGTGCGCGAATCTCCGCTTGTTCCCGTCTAAGATGCTGCCATTCCGAAGCTGTCAGGCTCACGGCGAAAATGATTGCGAATCCCCACTGCGCTAGGAATCTCAACGTCGGGTCCGCGTCGCTCGCGAACGGAGAATACCGGAGGAAAAACGCCATCGCGCCCAATGCTATCGCCGCAGAGAAGCCCAGTAAGCGAAGATTGACCCGACGCATTCAGGCTTATGCTAACAGCACTGCGATTCGGCGTGCTTACTTCACCCCGCTCGCCACCCGAGCCGCCAGAAACTCGTCGCCCGCTTTCCACGTCGGCAGCTTAGGCAGGTTCGCGACATTCACCCCGATCAGCATTCCGAAGCGGGCATATTGCTCCATCCCCGAGAAATCCCAATCGTCGCGATATTCGTCCGACGGCTGATGATAATGCTTGTCCTCGAACTCGTCGAACAACTTCTTGCCGGTGCCCGCAGGCTTGCCCACCAGATCGCTCGCCATCGTCGATCGAAAACGACGGAATCCCGACGCGCGCGAACGAAAAATGATCGGAGCGATAGTACGTGCCCGCGCTCGGCCGCGGATCGGGCGAAATCGTCAGCTCGAAACGCTTGGCGGCTTCTTCCACGATGGGATACAGCGTGGTCCGCTCCGCGCCGTTCACGTTCACGTCGCGTCGTTCGCCCGAACGGCATGAACATGTCGAAGTTCAACGCCGCCGCCGTCTTCCCGGCGGGAATCACCGGATGCTGGCCGTAATATTCCGACCCGCGCAGCCCCGCCTCTTCCGCCGTCACCGCGAGAAATATCGCCGACCGCCGCGGCTTCTGCGGCAGCGCCGCCCACGCGCGCGCGATTTCCAGCATCATCGCGCAGCCGGTGGCGTTATCCGCCGCGCCGTTGTAGATCGCATCGCCATTCACCGGATCGCCGATCCCCAGATGATCCCAGTGCGCGCTGAAAATCACGGCTTCGTCTTTCAGCTTCGGATCGCTGCCGTCGATCTTCGCCACCACATTGCGCGTGTGAATCTCGCGAACCTTGGCTGGGCATGCGTGCCGCGAAAACGCATCGGCAGCGCCATCGCTTTGAAACCGCGCGTGTCCGCCATCTTCAGCAACTCATCGGCGGTCTTGCCGACCGTCGCCGCGATCTCATCGCCTTTCTCCTGCGTGACCCATGCCGCGAACGCCAGCGCAGGCGCGCCGGGCGCCAGTTTCACCTGCTGATCTTCGCGGCCCCATGACGATCGCACCACTTCCCAGCCGTAGCTGGCCGTCGGCGTGGTGTGAATGATGATCGCCGCGACCGCGCCGTGCCGCGTCGCCTCTTCGTATTTATAGGTCCAGCGGCCGTAATAGGTCAGCGCCGCTCCGGTGAAGAATTTCGGATCGTTCGACGGCGGCTCATTCGTGAACAGCACCACGACTTTGCCGCGCACGTCGACGCCCTTGTAATCGTCCCACTGATATTCCGGCGCGACGATGCCGTGGCCGACGAACACCGCTTCGGCATCGAACGACGTCCGTTCTTCTGCTGAATTCGTGACGCCGACGAAATCGTCGAGCCAGCGATACGACAACGTCTTGCCGTCCGCCGTAGTTGCCGAGAGCTTCGTGTCCGGCTGCGGCGCGACGCCGACCAGCGTCAGGTTCTGGAAATAAGTCGGCTGCCGTTCATTGTCGCCAGCGGGTTTCGCGCCGGCGAGCGCGAATTGCGCGGCGAGATATTCCGTTGCCAGATCGCCTCCGCGCGCGCCGACGCCGCGGCCTTCGAGAAGATCGCTCGCCAGAAATTTCACGTGGGCGCGCATGCGCGGCCCGGCGATCTCGGTCATCTGGGCACGTGCTGCCAGCGCGGTGAAGGCGAGCACAACGATCGCAATACGAGTACGGACCATGGGCTAAGAATAGCGTAGGCGTCGCACGGAAAACACTTGGCCGCGAATGAACGCAAATAACAACAAGATGATTAAGGATATGCGGCCAGCTTCGGCGTGGGGCCGCCACTCGTGGCGGCGAGTCGCCTTCAGGCGGCTCTGTTGACCTGGGAAAAACCGGCCTAGCGTCCTTATGGCGGCTCCTCGTTTGAAACCGAGCTTTGACCTTGTTTTATTCGCGTTAATTCGCGTTCATTCGCGGCCAAGCTGTTTTGCGATTAAGAAACTTGACCTGCTTCTTCACGTCCGGCCAAAACTCCTGCCACAGGTTCGATCCGAATCCCGCGCCGATTCCGATCGACCCACCACGAAATCCGCGCGCCGCGCTGAACCCCTCCGGCTGCCAGGATTGAATCAGCATCGGTGTCGCAAAGCTGGTGACAAACCGGCTATAGGCCGGCATCCACGCGCCGCTATCGTTGCGGGCGATGAACGTTCGCGACAACGCGTACTTCGTACGCTTCCAGCCGGCGCCTTTGCCCAACCGAAAATAGCGAGGATCTTCGTGATCGATGGCCCGCACGCCGAATGCGATATTCTCGCGCAGCAAGCTCTTCCCGAAATGCGAAGCGACGCGCACACCGAACGAATCCGCGCCGTTGCCCCAAGCGTTCGGCGATTTCTCGGCCTGATCCAGCGCGGCGTGAATCGTGAACCCGAGCCAACGTGCGGGCGCCATCGTTTCGTTCAACGAATAAAGATACTTGTGCTTCAGATCGAGCGGCGTGTACGCAGGCAATGAAACCAGCGGCGCCGCAGCCACAACGGGCAGCACGGGTGCTGCGTCTTGCGCACCCAGTCCATCTTGCGCACCCACCCAAGGCGCGCAGACAAACAGCACCGGCAAACATCTCCCGGCAAAACTAATTTTCAAGGAACTAAATCTCCGTTGCGCCGCTTACTTCGCGGAAGCGTGCAACAACTATATACCGGTCTCGCGCAAAAGTGTAGGAATTTTCGGAGTTTTACAATCGAGGCGGCCACAGAGTCTGTGTGAAAACAGGGACAGGCCGCCCTGTCCACGCCGATGTCTTGTTCATTCGTGGCGCCGGGTCACCAGGGGACAGGGTAGCCTGTCCCTGTTTTCACACGCATCTACAGGCGAATAACACCCAGCTCCAGAATGTTCACATTCGACTCGCGAATATGCGCCAGCAGCGTCTCCGGCGGTTCGTTCTCCAGATTAATCCGAGCCACCGCTGCCTCCGCGCCCTCGAACACGATATTTTCCATCTCCTGCACGTTGATGCGAGCCCCGCTGATCAGGTCGAGCACGCTGGCGAGCACGCCCGGCCGGTCGACATGGCGCACGATCAGCGTACACGTCGCCGGTGTCGACTTCGCCAGATTCACCACGTTCGGAACCTTGCCCGTATCCTTAAATGTCGTGATGATCCGAACGGTCTCCGCCGCGATCGCCTCCTGCGCCTGATCGGTGGATGCACCAATATGATGCGTGCCGTAAACTTCCTTCGCGATCGCCGCGGTAAATTCGCCGGTGCCTCCGGCGGGCTCATTCGCGAAAACGTCCAGCGCCGCGCGAATGCCTTTTTCCTGAATCGCGCGGCTCAGCGCATCCTGATCGATCACTTCGGCGCGAGCCGTATTTACGAAATACGCACCCGGCTGCATCGCGGCGAAAAACTCCGCGCCGATCGAGCCGCGCGTTTGCGCGTTCAATGCGAGGTGAACGCTGACGATATCGGCTTCGCTGCGCGACTTCCAGCGGCGACGCTTTTGTACTCGACACCCAACGCCGCTGCCGCCTCCGGGGTCAGGCTTCGGCTCCAGGCGATCACCTTGAGTCCGAAGGCCCGCGCCCGCGGAATCATCTCGCGGCCGATTTGCCCGGTCCCGATCAATCCCAGTGTTCGCCCGAACAATCCACGCGCTTTTGAGAATCCGGCTCTTGTCCCATTTGCCAGCGCGCAACGATGCGACGTTATCCGGAATTCGCCGGTCCAGCGACAGAATCAGGCCAAATGCAAGTTCAGCCACCGCCACTGAATTCTTACCAGGGCAATTCGAAACATAAATGCCTCGGCGCGATGCTGTCGCGACGTCGATGGTGTTGTAGCCCGCGCCCGCGCGAACCACCAGCTTCAACGCGCCCGGAATCAGCGCCGATTCGCCTACTGCGGTCGACCGCACCACCAAGACATCGGGCCGCAATTCCGCTACCGATTTCGCCAGCGCCTCATCCTTCAATCCGGGTTGAAAATGAATCTCGCATCCGGCAGCTTTCAGTCCGTCCAGACCCGACTGCTCGAATTTATCCGCTATAAGAACACGCATTCGACGATGAGTCTATCCTAAAATCGTGCAGGCGCGGCGCGGGCGAGATCGCTCGCGGCCGTCAGTTGAGGCGCGTCCCGTTAGGGCGCGCGCATTTCGAAAGCGCGACAGATGGATCGCGCTGGGAGCGGATATGAAAAATCTTCACTACGCGCTCCGCACGCTCGCGAAAAACCCCGGTTTCACCGCGATCGCGATCCTTACGCTCGCCCTCGGCATCGGCGCGAACACCGCAATCTTCACCGTTGCCAACGCACTTCTCCTCCGCCCCCTACCCTACAAAAATCCCGACCATCTGGTCAGAATCGCTACCCAGCGCGATGGAGGCGGCTACCTCTCGCTCCCTTATCTGACTGTGTTGACCGGGCATAATCGATCGTTCACCGGCGTGGCCGCCTATCAGGGCGAGTCTTTCAATCTCAGTGGCCGCGGCGAGCCCGAACAAATCGTCGCCGAGCGCGTCACCTCGAACTTGTTCGATGTGCTGGGCGCGCAGCCCGTCGCCGGCCGTGTCTTTCGTCCTGAAGAGGACCAGCCGGGCGGCGCTCAGGTGGTTCTGATCAGTTCCGAGCTCGCGCATCGGCTTTTCACTGGCGACGGCAATGCCATCGGCCAGAACCTTTCGCTCGATTCGAAGGATTACTCCGTCATCGGCGTCCTGCCGCCCAATTTCAGCACGCCGTTGCTGGGCCGCAAAGTAGACATTTTCGCGCCTCGAATTATGGAGTTGAGCATCGTCTCTCCGGCTCGGATCGCCATTGGAGGAATGTATTTCGAAACGGTCGGACGGCTCCAGCCAGGAGTCGCAAGGCAACGGGCGCAAGCGGAAACTGAAGTCCTCTATCAGCAATACAAGCATGACAACCCGGGGAATTTCGATGCTACCGTCAGTGTCGCGATGACCGTGGTCGGGTTGCAGGAGAACCTGGTGGCCAACGTCCGCTCCACGCTGCTGATTCTTTCGGCGGCAGTGGGATTCGTGCTGCTGATCGCTTGCGCGAATGTTGCCAGCCTGTTGCTGTCGCGCGCGCTTGGGCGCACTCGAGAATTCGCCGTCCGAACCGCACTCGGCGCGTCGCGAGGCGCGTTGATGCGCCAGTTGCTGACCGAAAGCGTGCTGATGGCGATGGTCAGCGGCATCGCGGGAATTGCGCTCGGGCAGGCTGGCACGCGCCTGCTTGCTGCGTATAGCCGCAGCAATTTCCCGCAAATGGCCGAAGTTTCCATGGATCTTCGGGTACTCGCGTTCACGCTCGGAATTTCCGTATTGAGCGGAATCCTGTTCGGACTCGCGCCAGCTCTGCAGCTTTCGCGCATCGATCTCAACAAGGTTCTGCGCGACGAAGGCGGCGGCAGTACCGGCAACCGGCGGCGCGAACGCACGCGAGGCTTGCTGGTGATCGTGCAAGTGGCGCTTTCGATGGTGCTGCTGGTTGGCTCCGGACTTCTGGTTCGCAGCTTTATGCGTTTGCGCACGCTGAGCCCCGGCTTTGAAGCGAAGGGCACGCTGACGATGCAGACGTATCTTCCGTCCTCTCGCTATCCACAGGCGCAGCAGAAGATCGCGTTTTACACGAACGCGCTGCGTAACCTGCAGAGCGTCCCCGGCGTTCGATCCGCGTCCATCTCTACCGCTCTGCCCGTACTCGCGAATCATGCGACGCCGTATCTGTTCGAAGGACAACCAGCCGTTCCGTTGGGCCAGAGGCCGGTCGAGTTGATTCAGTCGATCAGCCCGGACTATTTCAAGACGATGGGCATCCCGCTGCTTGCCGGGCGCTCCTTTGACGATCACGATCTTGCCGATGCGCCGCCGGTGGTGATCGTCAATCAAACCATCGTGCGGCGATTCTGGCCCAATCAAAATCCTCTCGGCAAACACGTGACGATCGGCGTTCAACCGGTGCCGTACGAAGTAGTGGGTGTCGCGGGAGACGCCAAGAATCAAGGACTCGCGCTCCCCGTGGATGGCGAAGTTTACGTGCCATATCTGAAACTGGCCTCGCCGCAATTGTTCTTGAGCATTCGCACCTCGCTCGATCCGCACAGCCTGGCGTCGGCAGTGCGTGCGCAAGTCGCCGCAGCCGATCCCGACCAGCCGCTGACTGAGATTCAGACTATGGAAGAGCGACTCGAAGCCGCCAGTGCATCGCCGCGCTTCACGATGCTGCTGATCGGCGTCTTCTCGATGACGGCGTTCGTGCTGGCAGTGGTCGGGATCTACGGAGTGATTGCGTATTCGGTGGCGCAGCGCACCAAGGAGATGGGAATTCGCATCGCCCTGGGAGCCGCCAGATTCGACATTCTGCGTCTGGTGATCGGCAGCGGCCTGGTGCTGACGCTGATCGGCATCGTCATCGGCCTGGCGGGATCGATTGCATTGACGCGTGTGATGTCGACCATGCTCTATGAGACCAGCGCCACCGATCCGTTCACTCTGGTCGCCAGTGCCGTGCTGTTTCTGGCGGTGGCGATTGCTGCCAGCTACCTGCCCGCCCGACGTGCAACGCGTATCGATCCGGCCGATGCCTTGCGAGCGTAAACGTGGCGCACGCTTCAGTGTGCAGCGGTGAACTTCAGTTCGCCGCTCCGAACTCCATCGGCTGAAGCCGACAGCAGCACGCTGAAGCGCGCGCCACGACAAAGGAAGCTAGGCTCAAGCAACTGATACGATAAAGCCGCATGCAAAACGATCTGAAAATCGGCAACATCACAGCGCGTCCCGGCGAAGCCGCGAGCGGCATTCTCGACCTCGGCACGTCTGTCATCCCCATCACCATCTTCAACGGCAAAAAGCCCGGACCCGTGCTGGCGCTGGTCGCCGGCAACCACGGCTACGAATATCCTCCGATTCTCGCCCTCCAAATGCTGCGCCCGAAAATCAACGCCCGCAAACTTTCCGGCGCCGTGATCATGGTGCACGTCGCCAACATGCCGTCGTTCCTCGGCCGCACCGTTTACTTCAGCCCGCTTGATGGGCAGAATCTCAATCGCGTCTATCCCGGCAACCCCGACGGCACGCCATCCGAAAAAATCGCGCACGCGATCACCACCCAGGTGATCGATCAATGCGACTATCTTCTCGATCTGCATTGCGGCGACGGCAATGAATCGCTGCGCCCATACGTCTATCAAACGGTGACGGCGGATCCGGCCCTGAACGCTCGAATTGCTGAATTGGTTGCACATTGCGGTTTCGATCACATTGTGGTCGACCGCAGCCGCCCGGTGGATCCGACTGCATCGCTATATTGCTCAAACACGGCAGTTACACGCGGAAAACCAGCGGTGACTGTCGAAGCCGGATTCCTCGGCGTGCCTGACGAGAAGTCGGCGAAGCTGATCGCCGACGGCTGCGAGAACGTGATGCGCTATCTCGAAATCACCGACGGCGGCCTGATGGGCAGCAAACCAAAGCGCGTAAAGAAGCCCGTCTTTCTCGATCCCGCGCCGGTGGTTGCGAGCCCTGAAACAGGCCTGCTCTATCCACAGGTGAAGCGCGATGAGACGGTGAAGAAGGGCGCAACGCTCGCGCACATCACGGATTTCTTCGGCAAGAAAATCGCCGACGTGAAATCGCCTGTCGCCGGGAAAGTGCTGTACATCGTCGCGACGCCGCCCATTACAAAAGGCCAACCCATCGCCTGCGTCGGCGTGCCCAACGATACGGTAGCCTAACACTGTAGTATCTCGCAGTGAGCGCGATCAGCGTGCGGCGGCACGGTTTGGATCTGTCCAACTTCAGCTCTCATCGTCTGGCGAAGTCAAAGGCGGCCATCTAGGTGCAAGAGCCCGAGGCGTCGCGGGGCAGGCGGGTTCGCTCACCGGGTTAGCATGGCTAATCATCTCCGAAGATTCTAGAGAAAAAGGTCAACGCGGGATCAATTACCTGCAATTACTTGTCGAGAGAAAGAATGTACGAAATGCCGCACTCCCGCCTAGTGGCCCTTTCAGCTAGCCAAGCATTGACCGCAGCGGTTCCCATAAATGCTCCGGCAGCACCTGCGAGTTGCAGAAGCGTTTTCCAGGATACGTCACCGAAAACGTTGACTGCGGAAGACGACCCCAAGAATGCAAGCGTCCCTGTCGCCAATGAACCGAACAGGGATTCCCGAGTAGTCTGGAGCTTATTCTTAAACGTTCTAGCAGCCGGGACAATCTCGTTGGTAACCAAGCTGCGGATCGCGCCCGCATAATCGCCATCAGCGCCGATGGCGGCTTGCTTCGATTGGATCGCGCCAAGATGCTCCAGAAACTCTTCTCGAGCACTCTCTGATTCCTGCCGGTATTTGATCACCTCACCGAGCGAAAGTTTCGTCAAAATCTCCGCTGGCACGAGTTCGTCGAAGATGGCGAAGCTAAGATCCGTGAGCTGGACCTTGTTCTTTTCCGGCCGGAGCGAAGTCATTGCGCGCGCGTATTTCGCGCCGAGCAAATCCCCGTAAGGATTCTCGTCTGCGAGTGGCTGGAAGCCTTCTTGGGAGCCCGCTGTCAGCGCGAAATTCAGTTTCGCCGAACAGATGACTGCCTTCCAGATAAGATGCTTGGCGCACCCTGCGGTGGTGGAGAGATCGATCGGCCGAATCGTATGATCTTCGAAAAGCGACATCGCAGTTCCGTGCGAAGCAAGATCCAGGCTGACGTCCACAGCTATCAACATCCGGGCCACATCATTCTCATCACCGAACGGAGCATAGTTACCGGGTTGGATCTGAAGCCGCCGAAACCTGGCCGAATTCTTGAGTCCGTCCTGAAACCGTTTCAGAAACTCCGCATCATTCACATCGGCCTTTATCTGCTCATACCATTTCCCTTCGACGGGACCGCCAGGAGCCGGGTGAACGTAAAACGGTACACCCGATTCGCGGAACGAGGCTTCATACGAACGAAGCGGTGATTGTGCGCCAATCGTGAGCATCTGCCCGCGGCCGTCACCAAATGCCAGCGACGGCCGATCCATGACGTGTAGTTCGTCGAAAAACAACATCGCTTTGATTAGCGTAGGGTATTCAACGAAAAACTCAGGATAATAGAGGACATTAACTTTGTCGCGCATCGAAGTGCTCTCCTAATCGTAGTTCACGCGGGCGAATCAATGTCATCAAGACAGCTTCGCAGTATCGCAGGAACTAAATTGCTCTCGCATAGACATATGGGAGCCGAATTTTAACAAGCCGCTCATTGTTGAGTAGCTTAATACTCGACGCTGACCAGAAACAGCCCCCGCGCCGGAGCCGTCGGGCCCGGATGAATCCCACACCCCGGCTGCAACCGAGCGCGAAGATCGTCCTCCGAAACATTTCCCTTGCCGACTTCGAGCATCACTCCCACGATATTCCGCACCATGTGCTTCAGGAATCCGCTGCCGCGCACGCGATAAATCATTCGATCCCCGCACTTCTCCCAGCGCGAATTGAAAACCGTGCGCACCTTCGAGCGCCCCTCCGTATCTCGATCGTCTTTGGCCGCGAACGCGCTGAAATCGTGCTCGCCTTCGAGCACCGGCGCGGCGTCGATCATGCGCTGTTCATCCAGCGGATACGGATGATGATGGACATACTTGCGATCGAACGGGTAGCAGATCTCGGCGCGCAGGATTCGATATTCGTAGGTTTTCGCCACCGCGTCATAGCGCGGATGAAAATCATCGGCGGCTTCTTCCACCGTGAGCACGCGCACGTCGCGAGGCAGCAGACGATTGATCGCCTTCTTCAAATTCTCCACCGGAATCGGGTTGGAAATCGAAAACGCCGCTACCTGCGCGAAGGCGTGGACCCCAGCGTCGGTGCGCCCGGATCCGGCAACGTGCACCGGCGCGCCCTCGATCTGTCCGACGATATCCTCCAGCGCGCCCTGAACGGTCACGAGCCCCGGCTGCACCTGCCAGCCATGAAACTCGGTGCCGTCGTAGCTGACGGTGATCCTGATGCGCCTCATCCGGGAACAGCTTTAGCCGCGAATGGACGCGAATGCACGCAAATGAACACAAAAACAGCTTGGCCGTTCATGAACGTGAATGAACATAAATAGGAAGACATACGTGAGAGCGAATACCAAAACGGATTGGCTTTACGTTCATTCACGTTCATTAACGGCCAGCTCTTTTCTCCCTAGCGATTGCGAACACCCAGCATCGCTCGCACCATCACGATGTTTTCATCCGCGTGCATTCGCGTCCATTCGCGGCTAATTTTTTCTGGATCCTGGTTTTTCGATCGCCTGACCAGCTTTGCACAGAGGACAATCCTCGGCAGTCCACGAGGTCACGTTCAGCGTCGCCAGCGCCACCCGAGGAACGCCCAGATCCGCCTTACCCCCGCTGCGGTCGATGATCGATCCCGCGCCGGCTACTTTCACGCCCGCAGCTTCAAGCAATTCAATCACTTCGCGAGTACTACCGCCCGTCGTCACGACATCCTCGATCACCACCGCCGTCTCGCCCTGACGCACGGAGAATCCGCGCCGCAGCGTCATCTTTCCTGCCGCGTCACGCTCGGTAAAGATGAACCGTGCCCCTAGCGCCCGCGCGACCTCATAGCCGATGATCAACCCGCCAATTGCCGGCGAAACCACCAGATCAGGTTTCGTACGTAGGGCCTCCGCCAGTTCCCGACCTAGCCTTTCGGCAGTGACCGGACGCTCCAGGACCAAGGCGCATTGCAGGTACTCGTTTGAATGCAAACCGCTGGTGAGGCGGAAATGACCCGTCAGATAGGCGCCCGTCTCCCGGAACGCCTGCATGGTGGAAGTTGACACGAAATTACTATAACAGGCGTGCTCTTTCAATGACATCCGCTTTGCCCGGTGATAGGATGAAACATTCATCGCGTCCGAATCGCCTTGTCAAGGGACCAATCATGAGACAGATCCAACCTTACCTGGCCGTATTGTGCGTTTGCCTATCGGTGGCGCCTTCAGCAACGGCTCAGCAACAACAACTTCAGCAACAGGCTTCCGAACAAAACCAGTCCGCCGACGCCATCAAGGAAGACACCACGCCGCGGCTCGAAAGCGACGGCGCCCATTGGTACTCGCGCTTCCAGTATCCGTACATGCCGCGAGTGGTCCCGCCGGTGAACGTGTCGAATTCGCTGCGTATCGATTCGTTGCTGCGCGCCGGCAACCTGTATCTTTCCTTGACCGACGCGATCGCGCTGGCGCTCGAGAACAATCTGGATATCGAAGTGGAGCGCTACGAGTTCGCCTTCGCTAACGCCGATCTCCTGCGCGCGCAATCGGGCGCGTCGATTCAGGGCATCCCGACCAATGTCACCACGGGTGTTCCGACAGGCGCATCGAGCGTGATCGGCAATGGAAATACGGGAATCGCGTCGTCGGGCGCGGCCAGTTCGCTGCCTCTGGGCGGCAGCTACGATCCGCAGTTCACCAGCACCGTTCAATACGGCCACATCACGACGCCGCAGCAGAACACCGTCACCACCGGTATTACGTCGCTGGTTTCCGTGAACAAGACCGCGAACTTCGGCATCTCGCAGACGTTCTCGACCGGCGGAACGGTAAGCCTTGGCTACAACAACCTGAACACGTTCCAGAACGCGTACCAGAACACCTTCAATCCGGCCACCACTTCCAATCTGGATCTTTCGGTGGTCCAGCCGCTGCTCCAGGGATTCGGACGCGGCCTGAATAACCGGACCATCCGCATCGCCAAGAACAATCTAAAGGCCGCCGATTACGTGTTCAAGCAGCAGGTGATCAACGTTGTGGCGAACGTCGCATCGCTGTACTGGAACCTGGTGTACTTCAACAACGACGCGGACGTGAAGCGGCGCGCGATCGCCGTCTCCACCAAGCTGCTGAACGACAATAAAGCGCAGGTGAATGTGGGAACCCTGGCGCCGATCGCGATCGTGCAAGCCGAGGCGCAGGTGGCCTCCGATCAGCAGGCGCTGGTGCAATCGGAAACCAACGTATTGCAACAGGAAACCATTCTCAAGAGCACGCTGAGCCGCAACGGCCTGGCGAATCCGGCCATCGCTACCGCGCGCATCATCCCCACCGATCACATCAGCGTCCCGGCGGTCGAACCGATTGAGCCGTATCAGGATCTGGTGGCCAGGGCCCTGGAGAATCGTCCGGAGGTGGCGCAGAGCCGTATTCAGATCGACAATTCGAAATTGAATCTGCAGGGCGTGCGCAACCAGTTGCTGCCGACCATCAACGCCATCGGCGACCTCCGCAACAACGCGCTGGCCGGCGGGGTGAACACCGAGGTCAACCCGGCCACGGGCCTGATCCAACCGCATAACGCCGATAAGTTTTTCATCGGCGGGTATGGCGATATTCTGTCGCAGTTGTTAAGCCGCAACTTCCCGAATTATACGGTGGGCGTGCAGTTGAGCATCCCGCTGCGCAACCGCTCCGCGCAGGCGAATATGATCACGCAGGAGCTGACACTGCGCCAGAACGAACTGTCTGTCCAACGGCTGATCAATCAGATTCGCGTCGACGTGCAGACCGCGCTCACGGCGGTGAGTCAGGCGCGGGCGCAATATCAGGCTGCGGCCAAGGCTCGCGATCTGCAAACACAGACGGCGGACGCAGAGGTGAAGAAGCTGGCTGTCGGCGCATCGACTCCGTATAACGTCATTTTGATGCAACGCGATATGTGGGCCGCCGAGGATGCCGAGGTCCAGGCGCAGGCTCTGTATGTCCAGGCAAAGGTGCAGCTCGCGTGGGCCACGGGCACGACGCTCGAAAGCCAGAACGTGCAGATTGACGAGGCCAAATCCGGGCATGTATCGCGTCCGCCGACGCCGCTCCCGGTGGCACGCTAGCGCCGCGATCGACCGTGCGAAAGCCGCGTTTATGGCCGATCTTTTGGTCACGGTTCTGTTGGCTCCGGCGACATAGCGCTCCATGCTGTCGCGCCTCACTGGCGGCCCCAAACATTCGAGCCCGCCAGTGAGGCGCGACAGCATGGAGCGCTACGGAGCGGCCTTAAAGACTCTCTGCTAGACTGTTCCCGTTATGGCAGAGTCGCCCGAAGGAGCCGCCGGAGAGGCGCCGCGAGCCTCCCCAAAAGACCTGTTCGAGAAATTCGGCCTGACCGAAGTCCTCGGCTACATCTTTCCGGGCGTGATTGTGCTCTGCTCGGCGATCATTTGGGGCGTTCCCCAGCCATCCAGAATCCTGGGAGACGACCTCGCGAAAAGCCCGCTCGCAGTAAGCCTCGTCATCGTCATTTTGGCCTATGCGATCGGGAATATCATTTCCATGTGGAGCCTTCAAGGGGCGAATGCTCCACCGCCGCCGCGTCCCGATCGCGGCCCCGGATGGAGCGGGCTCGCGATCTACTACTGCAAATTGGCGCGCTGGAAGTTTGTCCTCTCAACAGTGCGAATGTCGGACCCTACACCGGCGTGCGTAGACGCCTACCTCGATATTTCCGATCTGCTCACATCCTTCTTCGGCGTCCAGGGAATGAAATTGCTGCAACGCCTGAACGAGCAATTATCGGTTTTGCGCGCCCTTGCGGGAGACGATCAAAAGGACAGGATCGCCAACCTGATCGCCGAAGCGGAGATCGTGGAAAGACGAATCATGTTCTCTCTGGGAACCGCTCTGGCGCTTCTGATCGTGGCCGGGTTCGCGATTCTGCGCTTGTGCTTTTATGCCTATTGGAAGCTGGTGTGGTTCCCGTCGCGGGCTGAATATTGGAACGCGCAACACCCGGTTTCGATCGCCGTCCTTATCGCCGTCATCGCCGGTTGCATTTACACCAGCGCCAAGCTGCGCCGCGTCGCCGCTTATTGCCGGGAGCACGAACTCGCCCTCTGCGTCGCCATTAAGATCCGGCTTTCCTAAAGCGTGGATGCGATCGTGCTAATCTGATGTTGGAATTCGCCTCTGACGCTCCTTAACGTAGTCCGCTAATCAACTCCCGGCTTCAAAGCCGTCGGCCTTTCGCACAGTAGACGTGTGTTCTGACGATTTTCAGGGAAGATGAAATGCAACACAACTTAGACAATGGCGCCAGCAAGGACTGGTACAAGGACTTTTTTCAAGGCGTGGCGCTCGATATGTGGAGACGCGCAATCCCGCCTCAGATGACGGAAGCAGAAGTCGGATTTCTTGCCGATGTATTCCCGCCCAGCGGCCGAATTTTGGATGTTCCGTGCGGCAACGGCCGGCATTCGATCGCGCTGGCGAAGCGCGGATTCAAGGTGACGGGCGTGGATCTTGCCGAGGAGTTCATCGCGGAAGCGCGATCCTATCCCGATGCCGAATTCGTCCATGCCGACATGCGCGAGCTTCCGTGGCACTCGGAATTCGACGGCGCATGCTGCCTCGGCAACAGCTTCAGCTATCTCGATCACGCCGGGACGATCGCATTCCTGACGGCTGTCAACAGATCGCTCAAACCGGGCGGACGGTTTGTGATCGATACCGGCTGTTCGGCCGAATCGCTGCTGCCGAAATTGCAGGAGCGATCGTGGATGGAACTGGGGGACATTCTATTCCTGAGTTCCAGGCGATACAACGCCATCGAAAGCCGCCTCGAAATCGAGTATACGTTCGTCCGCAACGGTATAGCGGATAAACGAAAAGCCTCCAGCGCGGTCTACACGGTCGCCGAGACGCGGCGCATGTTGGAGCAGACCGGATTCGCAACGCAATCGCTTTTCGGCGGATTCGATAAGTGTCCGTTCGAACTGGGATCGCCGAGGTTGGTAGTCGTGGCGGGGAAGTGAATGTGGCGCACGCACTCCTGCGTGCCGTGTCGAGACTCTTCTCGACACCCTGTTGACGCGAGGAAGATCTTGTGTCGACATGAGTGTCGACACGGCACGCAAGAGTGCGTGCGCCACAACGCGATCCACGTCGAAGCGGGCATTCGGCGAAACCAAGGCGAACAAACAGAGAAGTCCTTTGCCCTCTAATAAAAAACTAACAATCCCTCTTGCAATCCATGAGAACCGGCCTTACACTCTGAAAGTGGTCTAATGTGGACCGAAGTGGTGTTTCTGCTGTGGAACAGAATGGCCAAATGTCGACTGTGGCGGAGCCGCCCCTGGGCATATTCACCGCCAAATGCGACGAAAAAGGCCGCCTCAAACTCCCGGCGGAGTTTGTCGCATACCTGAAGGCGCTCGGCGAGAGATACGGTTTTCATTACGACGGTCGACATGAAGCTAGCTCGAATATATCCGAAGGGTACGTGGCAGCGCAATCAAATTCTGTTTGAAAACGCGGGCGACGACGCCGAAATCGCCGAAGACGTCAGCTTCCTGGCGAACCACTATGGCGCAGCAGCCGATATCGACGGCAACGGCCGCATCCTGCTGCCCACCGAATCTGCGGCGCGAGTTGGAGCTCGAAAGCCAGACTGTCTGGCTGGATTATTACAACGGCGGCTTCAACGCCTTCGGCAAGAAAATTTTCGAGGAGCGCATGCAGCGCGCCACGGTCAACCTGGCCGACAAGGTCAAGACACTACGCAAGAAGGGGTTCAAGTAGCGGCCATGTATGCAGCACGTGCCCGTCATGCTCGCCGAGTGTCTGGAGTATCTCGCGATACGTCCGGACGGCGTGTATCTGGATATGACGGCCGGGCTTGGGTGGGCATGCGGGAGCGATCGCGGAGCGGCTAACCGAGTTGGGATCCGGCGGCTTAGTTTTGGCCTGCGATCGCGATGCGGAGAGTCTGGCGATGGCGCGCGCCAATACGCTGGCGTTTGCAGATCGCATTCATTTTCATCAAACGAGCTTTTCCGTGGTGGGAGAAGTGCTGGCAGCCGAGGTTCCGCGACTGGACAAAGTGGACGGGCTGCTGGCGGACCTGGGCGTATCGAGGTATCAGTTGACGGATGCCGAGCGGGGATTCTCGCTGATGGCGGACGGGCCCTTGGATTCGCGCATGGATCGCAGCCAGGGACAAACCGCCGCCGACATTGTCAACTACGAATCAGAAAAGGAACTCGCCGATTTGATCTACAACCTCGGCGAGGAAAGGAGGAGCCGGAAGATAGCCAGAGCAATCGTGCGGGCGCGGCCAATCAAAACGACCGGTCAGTTGGCCAAGCTGATCGAGCAGGCCGTGCCACGCACGGGAAAAATTCATCCCGCGACGCAAACCTTCATGGCGTTGCGCATCGCGGTGAACAGCGAGAACGAGGAACTGGACGCACTGCTCGAATCGATTCCGCGGCTGGTGAAGCCGGGCGGACGGGCGGTGGTGCTGACGTTCATGTCGCTCGAAGATCGCAAGGTCAAGCAAAGTTTTCAGGCGATGGCGCGAAGCGGACAGGCGCAAATCCTGACGCGGCACGTCGTGCGGCCTGCGGAAGAGGAAATCCGGAGTAATCCCCCTTCGCGCAGCGCGAAGCTACGGGCAGTGGAATTGATTTAACAGGCAGCAGCCGCGCCCTGACGGGACGGGATTTGATAACAGTAAGAGGCAAACATGGCAACACTAGCGAACATCTTCAACCGATTCTTCGAGCGCGGTCTCGACCGCAACAGACGCCCGCTCGCACGCCCCGTCGCAAACGATGCGCTCGACGCGCGTCCCCGCCTTCGCGAATGAGGACATCTACTTCTTCGTGAAGCGAATCGATAACACCGGCGTGGTGCGCGTCGCCGATCCGCAAGCGCGCGGAATCTGCTGGAAGCTGATCGGTTCGGCCGTGACGCGCGGCGGTGCTGCTGGTCGCGCGTGCTGCTTGCCTGGAGCTTACGGACTGCTGGCCGGCTATCAGATTCAGTCTCTGCGAACGGAGAGCGCTGCGTCTCGCCGCCGAGCAATCCTCGCTCGAGCTCGAAGAAGCGCAATTGCTTTCGCCGGCGCGAATGGAACAACTTGCGCGCGATCAGGAGTTCATCGATCCGCCGTCGCAGAAAGTCGTCTATCTGGATAGCACGGGCGGAACGCGTCGCCATGAACCAGAAGTAGTGCGGCCCATCGGAGGGCGCATCGAGAAAGCATGTCATGGCGGAAAACTCAATCCACTCGGCGGCTGAGCTGGCTGCTTTGGATCCTGCTCCTCTGGGCGGGCGGAATTTTCGCGCGCCTGGTCACGCTGCAGGTAATCCAGCACGACGATCTGGCGCGTCTGGCGCAACAACAGCAAAGTCGCACCAAGGAACTGCCGGCGATGCGCGGATCGATTTTGGATCGCGCCGGGCAGCCGCTGGCCAAGAGCATGCCCGCCGAATCGGTGTGCGTGAATCCGCAAAAGCTTCCGGATCGGGGTGTGGCGGCGGACCTTCTGGCGGGCGTCCTGAATCTGAATCGCCAGCGCGTTGTACGAAAAGCTGGAGAGCTCCTATCTGCGCGGTTCGGGATTCCTGTGGGTGAAGCGCAAGATCGACGCGGATGAAGCCGCGCGGCTGCGCAGCATGGGACTCGACTGGATTGAGTTCCGGCCTGAGATCCGCCGCTTCTATCCACACCACTCGTTGGCGGCCCACGTCGTGGGCACCACCGGAATTCTCAATGCGGACGACGTCTCCGAGCGCGGCACCGCCGGCATCGAAGCCAGTTTCGATGATGACCTGGCCGGCACTCCGGGTTTGACTCGCGTATTCACCGACGTCAAGCAGAATCCCTACGATTCCGTGGTCGCGCGCAAGCCCGAGCCGGGCGCGGACATCACGCTGACTATCGATTCGAATCTGCAGTACCAGGCCGAACGTGAACTGGCTCGCGCGATCGCATCCAGCGGCGCCAAGACGGGATCGGTTGTCGCCATGAATCCGTACACCGGAGAAATTCTGGCGATGGCGAACTTTCCCACGTTCGATCCCAACGATACCGCCGGGCCCAACGAGCCGGAAGGCGCGCGCAGCAATCTCGCGGTGATGACGCCGTTCGAGCCGGGCAGCGTGTTCAAGATCGTGACCATCTCGGCGGGCCTCGAAACCACGCGTCTTCGTCCCGACACTTTGATCAATTGCGGCAATGGCGTGTTTAACCTGCGCGGCCGCATCATCCACGACGCGGGCCGCCACGGAACGATCACCATGCAAGAAGTATTCGAGCATTCGAGCAACATTGGCGCGATTCAAGTTGGCATGAAGGTCGGCGACCAGACCATGTACGAATACATCCGCGCTGTTTGGATTCGGACGAAAAACCGGAATCGAGCTGCCCGGCGAATCGACAGGGATGTTGCGCCGCGTAGCGGATTGGACCCCCACTTCCATCGGATCGGTAGCCATGGGGCATGAGATCAGCTCGACTTCTATCCAACTCGCCGTCGCGGGCGCCGTGATCGCCAATGGCGGAATGATCGTGAAGCCGCAGTTGGTGCTGGCTCGTCAAAAGCCGGGCGAAGCGGAGCAGCGTGTCGCGTTTGAAAAGCCCCGGCGAGTGCTCAGGCCGGACACCGCCATCACCATGCGCCGGTTCATGGAAGGCGTGGTGCTGCGCGGCACGGGCAAGAACGTCGCGAACCTGAAGGGCTATACTTCGGGCGGCAAAACCGGCACGGCGCAGGTCTACGATTTGAAGGCCCACGTCTACACGCACAAGTACAACGCAAGCTTTGTCGGATTCGCTCCGGTAGTGAATCCGCAGATCGTGATCGCGGTGACGCTCAACAATACGACCGGCGGAACGCAGGATACGGCGGCCCCGTGGCCGCGCCGGTGTTTCGCGATGTCGCGATGAGCGCGCTGCGCATGCTGGATGTTCCGAAAGATTTACCTGACTCCGCGCTGCGTGCTTCGCTCGATTCCTGAGCAAGCCCGCGGATCACAACGACCTTGCCATCGCCGGTCTCGGCGATGCTTCCGACGGTGCAAGCCGTATATTTTCCTCCGTCACTCCGCCGCCGGCTTCGACTGACACTTCACGTTCCTCCGACGCGTCAGACGTAGGCCGGCGGCATTTTTTAGCAGCGGGTGCGATACGCCGCAGGTTCCGGATTTTCGCGGCATGACGCTGCGGTCCGTTCTGCAGGAATCGTCCGTGAGGGGAATGGAAGTCGAAACTACGGGTGCGTCAGAGCCGGGCTGGTGCGGAATCAAGACCCGCCCGCTGGAAGTGCGCTCCGCCCGGGTACGCGCGTGCGCGTCCAATTACGCGAAATGAAGCTGGCCGGGTTCTCGAAGGCGTGAAGCTGCGGCGCCGCTTTCGTTGGACTTGGCGGGAAAAGAAGTCGCGGGTATCGCATACGATTCGCGCGAATGTGAAGAAGGATTTCGTGTTTTTCGCTTTCGCGGGATCTCGCGTCGACGGCCGCCGCTTCGTTGAGGATGCGGATGCCCGTGGCGCGCTTGCATTCGTGAGTGAGTTGCCGCCGCCGGCGGAAACCGCCAGCTCGATCGCGCAACGATGGATCCAGAGTGGAGCATGGACGCCGCGCTCTTGCTACGGCGTCGCGCAACTTTTATGAAGCGCCCGGACGAGCGCGTGGCCTTCACCGGAATCACGGGAACCAACGGCAAGACCACGACCTCGTATCTGATCGACTCGATCTTGCATGAAGCTGGATTTGCGACTGGATTGCTCGGCACCATCGAATCGCGCTTGATGGGCGAGCGCAGGGAGGTCGTCAACACGACGCCGGAGTCGCTGGATGTGATGCGGTTCGCGGCTGAGTTGGAAGAAAGCGGAGCCGGGCAAGCGCCAGGCGATTACAATGGAAGTGTCTTCACACGCCCTCGCATTAGGAAGGGTCTTCGGTATTCAGTTTCACACCGCGGTTTTCACGAATCTCACCCGCGACCATCTCGATTTTCATCGCACCATGGACGAGTACGCGGCGGCCAAACGGCTGCTGTTTGCCCCGGAAGGCTCCCCCGCCCCCGAGTGGTCCGTGTTGAATGCGGACGATCCCGCAAGCGCCGGCATGACGACCGGCGGCAAACACGCTCTGGTACGGAAATTCGAAGGATGCCCAGATTCGCGCGGAAAACATCGTCGATGGATTTCGACGGACTGCGCTTCGATCTGACGTATCGACAGGCGCGACCGACGCAGCCGGACGCCATCGAATCCTGGTTAACCGGCCGCTTCAACGTACTCAATATCCTGGCTGCGGCAGGCGTCGGCATCAGCTACGGAATCGATCTCGCGACCATCGCTCGCGGTATCGCCGCTTGCCGCGCGGTGCCCGGACGATTCGAACGCATCGACGAAGGCCAGACGTTTCTGGTCGCCGTCGACTATGCGCACACCGACGACGCGTTGCGCAACCTGATCCAGGTCGCACGCGAATTGGTGAGCCTGCGCACGGCACGCGGCCGCGTCATCACGCTGTTCGGATGCGGCGGCGATCGCGATCGCACCAAACGCCCTCTGATGGGAATGGCCGCCGGCGAACTGAGCGACTATCGTGGTGCTGACGTCGGATAATCCGCGCTCGGAAGATCCGCTCGCCATCATGAATGACGCGCTGGTGGGGCTGCGCCGCTTCGACACTCCGCATGTGATCGAGCCGGATCGCGCGAAAGCGATTCGCCTCGCCATCGAGCAGGCCGCAGCCGGGCGACGTCGTGCTGATCGCAGGCAAGGGCCACGAAACCTATCAGGTGTTGAAGGATCGGACGATTCATTTTGACGATCGTGAAGTAGCGCGTGAGGTATTGAAGAAGGAGTCAGGAGACGGTCCGGAACGGACGCAAACAACGAGGGGTCAGAAATCGGAAGATCCCGCTGCGGCGCGTGGCGGAGATGTTGGGGCTGCAAAGCGATTCGAACGCGATGGTGACGGGATGGAGCATCGATTCCCGTACGGTTCAGCCGGGCGATTTGTATTTCGCGTTGCGCGGTCCCAATCATGACGGGCACGCGTTCGTGAAGGAGGTGATCCAAAAAGGCGCGGTGGCGGTGGTGGCGGATCGTGATGTTGCTGGCGATGTTGTTTTGCGAGTGGAAGATTCGCTCAAGCGCAATGCAATCGCTGGCGGCGCAAGCGCGAGAGATGTGGGGCGGCGATGTGGTGGCGGTTACAGGCAGTGCGGGAAAGACGACGACGAAGGACGTGATCGCGGAAATGCTGGCCGTGGGGATCAAGACGACGAAGAGCGAAGGCAACCTGAACAATCACGTCGGGCTGCCGCTCTCGCTGCTGCGCCTCGACGAAACCGCGCGCGTCATGGTCACTGAAATCGGAATGAATCACGCGGGCGAGATTCGTGAACTGGCGGAAATCGCGCAACCGAATGTCGGCGTGGTTACGAATGTGGGTCACGCGCATATCGAGTTTTTCGAAGACATCGAGGGCATCGCCGCGGCCAAGCGCGAACTAATTGAATCGCTGGGAGATACGGGAACGGCGGTGCTGAATGCCGACGATCCGAGAGTCGCCGCGTTCGCGGAAGCGCATCGCGGACGCACGATTTTCTTCGGGCAATCGCGAAAAGCGGACGTGCGCGCAGAGGATGTCGAAGTACACGCTCGCAAGCACGCACTTTTGCATCGGCGCTACAAGGTTTTCTACAACGCTTACCGGACGTCACAGCGTCTCGAACATCCTGGCGGGCATCGCGGTGGCGGGACTGTACGGCATCGAGCCGAGCCGGCTAGTGGATGCGGTCGCGAACCTTCGGCCCGGAAAAATGCGCGGCGAACGCTTTGATCACAAAGGAATTTTGATCTTTAACGATTGCTACAACTCCAACCCGGACGCGGCGCGCGCGATGATCGACGTGTTGCGAGACACGCCCGCGCGGCGCAGAATCGCGGTTCTGGGGGAGATGCTCGAACTCGGCCGCTGGGCTGAGCCTCTGCATCGCGACGTCGGGACTTACGCCGCGGAGCAGGGTCTTGATGTGCTCGTTGGAATACGCGGCGCGGCTTGTTGCACGCTGGACGCAGCCACGCGTGCAGGCCTTCGGGCCGGCGCCGCGTTTTTTTTCGAGGACCCAGCGGAAGCCGGACGGATGTTGCGCACGCTCGCGCAACCGGGCGACGCGATTCTGTTCAAAGGATCGCGCGGCGTGCATGTCGAACGCGCTCTCGAAGAATTTCATCAGGAGCGCGAACTGACCAATGTTCTACTGGCTGTTTTACGAAAAGCTGTTCCATCTCTATCCGCATACGCCGTTCCGCGAGTTTTTTTACGCGACGTTTCGCACCGCGATGGCGAGCATCACCGCGCTGCTGCTGTCCGTGCTGCTGGGGCCGTGGTTCATCGCGCGGCTGAAGCAGTTTCAGATCGGCCAGTATATTCGCGAAGACGTTCCGCATCACATCAAAAAAGCCGGCACGCCGACCATGGGCGGATTGCTGATCTGTTTCTCGATCATCGTCCCGACGCTGCTGTGGGCGAATCTGCATGTCCCCGCGGTGTGGGTCGCGCTGTTCGGATTGGCGAGTTTCGGCGCGGTCGGATTCTGGGACGACTATACGAAAGTCGCGCGCAAACGCAATCTGGGGATCACCGGCGCGGCAGAAGACTTGCGCTGCAAGTGGTCGCGGCGCTGCTGGTGGGCTTCCTGCTGCTGGCGATGGGCAAGGCTGGGAATTATTCGACCAGCATGAACATTCCGTTCCTGAAGAATTACAAGCCGGATCTGCTGATTCACTCGCTGCTGGCGAATCCGTTCACCTATCGTGTTCGCGTTCTGCCTCTTCTTCGGTTCGTGATTCTGGTGTTGGTGGGATCTTCCAACGCCGTGAATCTCACCGACGGACTGGACGGGCTGGCGATCGGGCTGATGATCATCTCCGCCGGCGCGATGACCATGCTCTCGTATATCTCCAGCAACGCGGTATTCGCGCGCTATCTGGAAATCGCGCGCACGCCGGGCGCGACCGAACTGACGATTTTTTGCGGAGCGATGACCGGCGCGTCGCTCGGATTCCTTTGGTACAACGCGCATCCCGGCGGAAATGATTATGGGCGACGTGGGCGCGCTGGGGCTCGGCGGCGGACTGGGAACGGTAGCGGTGCTGCTGAAACAGGAAGTGCTGCTGCTGTTCATCGGCGGAGTGTATGTGATCGAGGCGCTGTCGGTGATCCTGCAAGTGGCGAGCTTCAAGCTGCGCGGCAAACGAATTTTCAAGATGGCGCCGCTGCATCATCATTTCGAAAAGCTGGGCTGGACGGAATCGAAAATCATCACGCGGTTCTGGATCGTCGGACTGATTCATGGCGCTGTTCGCGCTGACGACGTTGAAACTTCGATGAAGTTGGACGGCGCACGAGTCGTGGTGATCGGGATGGCGACGAGCGGCGTCGCTGCCGTGGAGTTGCTGTTGGAGAAGGGAGCGCGAGTGCGAGCGGTGGACGAGAAGGCAACCGAGAGGCCGGTGGCCGATCGCACACATGACGATCGAAGCGCAGAGTTCGGCGCGGCATTGGCCGGTGCGGACCTCATTGTGCTGTCGCCTGGCGTGCCGGCCGATCTCGACATCGTCAATGAAGCTCGCAGTCGAGGCGTGCGCGTGATCGGCGATCTCGAACTGGCGAGCTGGTATCTGCAAGGCGGCATCATCGGCATCACGGGATCGAACGGCAAGACGACCACGACTGCGCTTACCGGTCACATTCTGGAATCGAGCGGAATTGCGGCGCAGGTCGGCGGAAATATCGGGCGCCCGCCGGCATCGATGGTCGAAGACATCGCGCGCCGGGCAATGGAACGTGCTGGAGCTGTCGAGCTTTCAACTGGAAACCATCGAGACGTTTCACGCGACATATTGGCGCGGCGCTCAACGTGACTCCGGATCATCTGGATCGGCATTACACGCTGGAGAATTACGCGGAGGCGAAGGCGCGGCTGTTCGCGAATCAGCGCGAGGGCGATTTCGCCGTGCTGAATGCCGACGACGCGATTTGCCGCAGCTACGCGGGCCGCGGCGGCGCGAAACCCGTGTGGTTCAGTTCGACGCAGAGCGTTTCGCCGGGGGCGTTTCTCGAAAACGGCAACATCATGCTGGATGGCGCGGCGCTGATGCCCTGCGCCGAGGTTCGCTTGCGCGGCGTGCACAATCTGGAAAATACGATGGCGGCGGCGGCGATGGCGAAGCTCGCGGGCGCGACGCACGAACAGATTCGCGCGGCTGTGGCGACGTTCCCGGGCGTGGAGCATCGCCTGGAATTCGTGCGCGAGACGGGCGGCATCGAATGGTTCAACGATTCGAAGGCTACGAATGTCGACGCGACGTTGAAGGCGATCGCGGCGTTTGAGGGCGGGCTGTGGATCATTCTCGGCGGCAAGGACAAGAACAGCGATTACACTCCTCTGGCGGCGCCGCTGTAGCGGAAGGCTCACGGGGTGTTGTTGATCGGTGCGGCGGCGGAGAAAATCGAATCGCAGATTGCTACGAAGGTTCAGGAGTTGTTAGCCCTCGGGGTTGGACCGCTTCCTTTGGGCGCGGCTCATTCGGTCGCGGCATCGTTCGGATTTCGAAATGATTCGCTGCGGGACGATGGATGCGCGGTTGGTTACGCGCGCGAGCATGCCCATCGCGGCGACACGGTCTTGCTGGCTCCCGCTTGCGCGAGTTTCGATCAGTTCGAAAACTACGAGCATCGCGGACGCGTGTTCAAACAGATTGGTGCAGGAGATCGCATGGCCAGACTGAGAACCGACTGGATTCTGTTTCTGACGATCCTGGCGATGGTCGGGTTCGGCCTGGTGATGTTGTACAGCGCATCGAGCGCGGTGGCGGAGCTGCGCTATCACGTGCCGCCGTATCATTTCGTGGTCCGGCAGTTGGTATTCGCGGTGGGCTCGTTCGCTTTGCTGATGTATTTCAAGCGCCGGATTATCGGCGCATGAACACGCCGGCGTGGGCGTTTTCGGGATTGGGCGTCGTGCTGGGGCTGCTGGTGATCGTGTACTTCGTGGACGCGCGCGCGCACCGCTGGTTTCAAATCGGCGGCATGAAACTGATGCAGCCATCCGAGTTTGCCAAGCCGGCGCTGATTTTGTTCCTCGCGTATTTTGTGTCGCGGCGGCTGCAGGCGATCAACGACCGCCGCACGCTGCGGCAGGCGTTCGTCGCGGTGGCGATGCTCGCGGTGCTGGTGGTGGTGGCGGATCTGGGCACCGCGCTGGTGCCGGTGATCACAGCGGTGTCGTGTTCTGGGTGGCGGGATTGGAGCGGCGCCACATGGCTGCGAGTCGCGATGCTGGGCGCGGCGTTGGTGTTTCTCGCCGTGATCTCGAAACCGCTGCGCATGGACCGCATGATCACGTATCTTCGATCCGGATTACTCGAAGCTCGAACTGGTCGATCCGCACGGGATGGATCAAGGCGCTATCTGCGATCGGGCCAGCGATCGCGCGACGCCAGCTATCAGCCGAGGCAATCGAAAATCGCGGTGGGAACCGGGCGGCGTGCTCGGAGTCGGCCTGATGCAGGGCAAACAGAAACTGATGTTCCTGCCGGACGCGCACACCGATTTTATTTACGCGACGGTCGGCGAAGAATTGGGGCTGTGGGGATGCGACCGCGGTGCTCGCCGGATTCCTGGTGATCCTGTGGCGGGGCGCGCGCTTGTTTCTGCACGCTCGCGACGATTTCGGAAAATATCTGGCGCTGGGCGTGACGGTGTCGATCGTGGTGCAGGCGCTGATGAATATGAGCGTCGCGCTGGGCATGGGGCCGACCAAAGGATTTCCGCTGCCGATGATCAGCTATGGCGGCAGTTCGCTGTTGAGCACGCTGTTGTGTTTGGGGATGTTGTTGAGCGTGAGTGAGAACGAAGGTTGAGTTGAAGCGTCTGTGCATATAGTGTCCTGTATCCGAAATTTGTGGAATAAGAAAAGGGGACAGACCACTCTGTCCACGACCGCGTCGACCCGAGGAAAGAGGAACATACCTGCGGGGACAGAGCAGTCTGTCCCCTTTTCTTATTCCACAAATTTCGGATACAGGACAATAGAGCGTCTGTGTACATAGAAGATGTCGACATTCGTGATGGCCGGCGGCGGCACCGGGGGACACGTGATCCCCGCGCTGGCGGTGGCGCGCGAACTGCGCGCGCGCGGCCACGAAGTGCGCTTCATCGGAACGCGGCGCGGCATGGAAGCGAAGCTGGTGCCCGCGGAGAACTTTCCCATCGAGTGGATCGAGATCGGCGGATTGAAGAGCGTGGGACTTCGCAAGACGCTGTCGACACTGGCGGAGTTGCCGTGGAGCGTGTGGCAGGCGGCTCGCATGCTGGATCGCGCGAAACCGTCGGCGGTTTTTTCGACGGGCGGATTCGTGGCGGGGCCGGTGCTGCTGGCGGCGCTGTGGAAACGGATGCCGGTGGTGGTGATGGAGCCGAACGCGGTGCCGGGATTCACGCATCGCAAGCTGGGGCGCTGGGTGGCTCGGGCGTTGGTGAGTTTTCCGGAGATCGGAGAAATGGTTTCCGAAGGGACGCGCGGAAGTGACGGGGATGCCGGTGCGCGAAGAATTTTTTTCGGTGCCGGTGAAGCTGCGCGCGAAGACGCTGACGATTCTGATCACGGGCGGCAGCCAGGGTTCGCGCGCGCTGAATCAGGCGGTGGAGGAGAGCTGGCCGCTTTGGCGTACGAAAGATTCCGGTGCGATTGATTCATCAGACGGGCGAGGCGGCTCGCGAAGAGATTGCGTCACGGTTTCGAGACACGGGGATCGCCGGCGAGATTACTGCTTTCTCTGAGCGACATGCCGCGCGCGTTATGCCGAAGCGGACATGGTGGTGAGCCGCGCGGGCATGGGCGCGGTGAGCGAATTGGCGGCGGCCGGGAAGCCGTCGATTCTGGTTCCGCTGCCTACCGCGAGCGATCAGCATCAGTTGCGCAATGCGGAAGCGTTCGAGAAGGCCGGGGCGGCGCGGCTGTTGCGTGCAATCGGAATTGACCGGGGCGCGATTGGTGGAAGAAGTGGGGAAGTCTGGCGGATGACGCCAGGGTTGCTGGAAGAGATGGGGACAGTCGGCGCGGGCGTTCGCGAAACCGGGAGCTGGCGCAAGCGAGCCGCCGACGTCCTGGAATCGCTTCAGCGGTCCACGTTGACAAGCGTTCACAAAGCCGAAACAATACATTATTGAAATGTTTTTTAAGCCCCAGCCCGTGCACTTCGTCGGAATCGGCGGAATCGGCATGTCCGGACTGGCCGAAGTGCTGCTGGAACTGGGCTATCGCGTCAGCGGATCGGATCTGAAATTCTCGCCTACCACGCAGCGGTTGGCCGATCGCGGCGCCACGATTTTCGAAGGGCACGCGGCGCAAAACGTTGGCGCGCGCGAAAGCGGTGGTGGTCAGCTCGGCGGTTCGCGCGGACAATCCGGAAGTCGTGGAAGCGCGGCGGCTGGGGATTCCCGTGATCCCGCGCGGCGAGCTTCTGGCCGAGCTGATGCGCCAGAAATTCGGCATCGCGGTCGCGGGCAGCCACGGAAAAACCACGACCACTTCGATGATCGCCGCGATTCTGAGCCACGCCGGCCTCGATCCGACGATCGTCGTCGGCGGGCGCGTCGGCACGATGGGCGGCGCGAACGCGCGCGTCGGCAAGAGCGATTATCTGGTGGTCGAGTCCGACGAGAGCGACGGATCGTTTCTGAAGCTGGCGCCGATTCTCGCGATCGTCACCAACATCGATCGCGAGCATCTGGATCACTACACGGACCTGGACGAGATTCGCGGCGCGTTCGCCGAATTCGTCAGCAAGGTTCCGTTTTACGGCGCGGCGATTCTGTGCATCGACGACGACAACGTCCAGCAGATTCTGCCCGACGGTGAACCGCCGCATCATTACTTATGGCACCAGCGCGCAGGCCGATCTGCGGATGACGCATTCGTCCACCGGCCACATGGCGAGCGAGTTTCATCTGATGTTTCGCGGACCGCGACCTGGGATGTTTTCGCCTGCACGTGCCCGGCGCGCACAACGTGCTGAACGCCGCCGCGGCGGTTGCGGTCGCGACTGGAACTGGATGTTCCGATCGAGAACGATTCGCGAGGCGCTCGACGGTTTCAGTGGCGTCGACCGGCGATTCAGCATTCGCGGCGTGGAGCGCGGCATCACGGTGATCGACGATTACGGCCATCATCCGACGGAGATTCGCGCGACGCTGGCGGCGGCTCGCGCCTGCCGCTACGCGCACGTTCATGTGTTGTTCCAGCCGCATCGCTACACGCGGACGCACGCGCTGATGGACGATTTCGCGCGCGCGTTTCATCAGGCCGATTCGGTGCATGTGATGGATATTTACGCGGCGTCGGAAGCGCCGATCGAAGGCGTGACGGCGCGAGGCGCTGGCCGATCGTATTCGCGGCTTTCGGGCATCGCAGCGCGCATTACGTGGGCGCGATGGAGCGCGGAATCGACGTCGGTGATCGCGGCGGCGAGCACCGGCGACGCGATTGTGACGCTGGGCGCGGGCAGTGTCTCGCAGGCATCGGAAAAGATTTTGGAGAAGTTAAGGAACTGATGGCGCGCAAGACCAATCGACGGTTCGGGAACGGCGAGGCGGAGACGACCGAGTCCAGGCTCGCGGCGCGGACGCGTACGGTGCGTGCCGCCTCGCAGCCGGATCGCGAAATTCCCGACCGCGCGCATCGTGATGTTTTCGATCTGCGCGTTGCTGGTGCTGGTCGCGACGATGTACGGCTTTCACCGGCTGGAACAATTCCTGATCCGCGATTCGCGATTCGCGCTGAATGGACCGGAGGGTTCGTGGGAATCGCCGACGCTGGAAATCGCCGGCGCGACGCACGCTCGCGCCGCAGATCGAAGGCGTGTTCGCGGATGATCCGGGCCGCAGCGTGTATCTGCTTCCGCTGGACGATCGGCGCACTTCGCTGCGCGCCGCGAATTGGGTGCGCGACGCATCCATCGCGCGGCTGTGGCCGAACCGCGTGATCGTGCGGATCTCAGAACGAACGCCGGTGGCGTTCGTGACGCTGGGATCGTCGCGCTTCGGGTTGATCGATGAAGACGGCGTGATTCTGCCGCCCGCGCCGGATCGGTTTCACGCTGCCGGTGCTGGCGGGCGTGCACGCGTCCGATTCCGTCGAGGAACGGCGCAAGCGCGTGCATCGCATGCTGCGCCTGACTCGCGATCTGGGCGACGCGGCGGCGAACATTTCGCAGATCGACGTTTCCGATCCGGACAATCTTAAAATCATGCGTGCCCTGGGACGGCCGGTGGTGACGCTGCTGCTGGGCGATCACGATTTCGCGCTAGCGCTATGCAGAATTTCGTCAACATTATTCGGAGATCAAGCGGACGCATGCCGGACGCGCGCGAGCTCGATCTGCGCCTGGAAGATCGCATCACGGTGGTGGAATAAATGGCAGCCAAGAACACAGCTCGCGGTCGGGCTCGATGCGGGAAGCTCCCGCACGCGCTGCGTCATCTGCGCGCTGGAGGGCGATCACATCCGCTATCTTGTCGCACGGCCTGGCGCACGCCGCGGGGTGGGCGAAGGGCCGCGTGACCGATCAGGATGCGCTGGCCGAATCGATTCGCGCGGCGGTGGTGGATGCCGAGCGCGGCGCGCAGGTTTCGGTGGAGAGCGTCGACCGTCGGCGTCGGCGGCATGGGCATCGCGGGCGCGCAGAGCCGCGGACTTTACGAATTCGGCCGGCCGCGCGAAGTGGATGCGGAGGACATGGCGTTCGCGGTGAAGCTCGCATCGCAGGTGTTCGCTGGAGCGCGGATCGCATGCTGCTGCACGTGCTGCCGCAGGATTTCACGCTCGATGGGCGCGCCGGATTTCGCAAGCCGCACAAAGGCGTGTGCTCGCGCCTGGAAGCGAACGTCCACATCGTCACGGCGTCGTTTCAGGAGCATCAGGCGGTGGTCGCGGCGACGCACCTGGCCGGCACTCGCGGTCGAAGAAACGGTGTTCGAGCCGATGGCCGCCGCGTACGCGTGCCTGTATCCAGGAAGAGCGCGCGCGCGGCGTGGCGCTGCTCGATCTGGGGCTGCATTCGACGCGACCTGGTGGTCTACGACGGCGATGCGCTGCTGCTCGCCTCCAGCATCCCGGTGTGGGCGGATCATCTGACGCGCGACATCGCGGCGATTTTCAAGGTCACCTACGAAGACGCGGAATGTCTGAAGCAACAATACGGCTGCGCGTTGCTGGGCCTGACGGCGGATTCGAGCCTGATCGAAGTGCCGTCGCCGGAAGGCCGTCCGCCGCGCGAGGCTCGCCGCAGCGAGCTGAACGAGATCCTGGAAGCGCGCGCCGAAGAAATTTTCCTGTACGTTCGCGCGGAGTTGCAGCGCGTCGGCATGGAGCGCAATCTGCTGGAAGGGATCGTGCTCACCGGCGGCGGCGCGTTTCTGAACGGCATGTGCGACATGGCGGAGCGCGTTCTGAATTGCCAGGCGGGCAACGGATTGGCGCAAGGGATTTGGCGATTGGCCGGAGGAGTTGAAGAATCCGGCTGTGGACCACGGCGGCGGGGCTCGCGATGTATTCGGCGAAGTTGAAATTGCATCAGCCGCCGCGGCGGCGGATTGCCGGGGTTGATGGGTTGGGTCGCGAAGTAGCAGTCACAAAAAGGAGCACATTATGGCACTCGATGCTTTGAAATTCATGATTGAAGAAGAAGTCGCGCCCAAGACCAAGATTCGCGTCTTCGGCGTCGGCGGCGGCGGCTAGAATGCGGTCGCGCGCATGTTGAACGAAGGACTCACCGGCGTCGAGTTCTGCGTGCTGAACACCGACGTGCAGGCGCTGGCGGCGTCGCCGGTGCCCAATCAGCTGGCGATCGGCTCGAAGCTCACCAACGGCCTGGGCGCGGGCTCGGATCCGCAGGTCGGCCGGCAGGCCGCGCTCGAAGACACCGAAAAGATCATCGATCTGCTGGAAGGCGCCGACATGGTGTTCGTCACGGCGGGGCTCGGCGGCGGCACCGGCACCGGAGCCGCGCCCGTGGTCGCGTCGCTGGCGAAGGAACTGGGCGCGCTGACGGTCGCCGTGGTCACCAAGCCGTTCGCGTTCGAAGGACCCAAGCGCCGCAAGCAGGCCGATCACGGGCTTGCCGAGCTGGCGAGCGTCGTCGATACAGTGATCACGATTCCCAACGATCAGTTGCTGGACCTGGTTCCCAAGGGCACCAGCTTCTTCGAGGCGTTCCGCGTCGCCGACGATGTTCTGCGGCAGGCCGTGCAGGGCATCAGCGACATCATCACGACGCCGGGCCTGATCAATCGCGATTTCTCCGACATTCGCACGCATCATGCTCGGCATGGGCTACGCGATGATGGGCACGGCGACGGCGAGCGGCGAGAACGCGGCGGTGATCGCGGCGCAGAAGGCCATCAGTTGTCCGCTGATGGAAGCCGGCGGCGTGCGCGGCGCGCGCGGAGTGCTGATCAACATCACCGGATCCAGCCGCCTGGGCCTGCACGAAGTGAACGAAGCCTGCACGCTGATTCGCGAAGCCGCGCAGAACGAAGACGTGCAGATCAACTTCGGCGTCGTGATGAATGAAGCGATGGGCGACGAAGTGAAGATCACCGTAATCGCCACCGGGTTCGAGCGCGAGAATCTGCCGACCATCGCGCGGCGGGATTCGAGGACATCGGTCTCCATGTCCACCGCTGCGCCGGCTCCACAGGCGCACGCCATGCCCGCTGAGCCGCCGCAGATGGAGCTTGAGGAATCGGAACCGGTGTACGTCGAGGCCGCGATGGAACCCGAACCAGCGCGGGAAGACGTTTCCATGACGATGTCCGCCACCGCGAACGGCAGCCCTCAGCCGCCGGAGCCTTTATTCGACGATCTGGATGTGCCGGCGATTTTGCGGCGGGACAGAAGGTTGATTCAGTAAACAGCGACGGAAGAGGGCCACGAATGAACACGGATGCACACGAATAAGAACTTGCTCTTATTTGTGTTCATTCGTGTTCATTCGTGGCTAATAAATGCAGCACGACGCTGCGACGATGCGCGGACGTCCGGTGTTCGAACAAGTAAATTCCCTGCCAGGTACCGAGCGCCATTCGTCCGTCGATCACCGGAATCGATAAGCTTGTTTGCGTAAGCGCTGTGCGAATGTGCGCCGGCATGTCATCCGAGCCTTCGCACGTGTGCCGATATCCGGGATCGTCTTCAGGCACGAGGCGTTCGAAGTAATCGGCGAGATCGAGCACGACGTCGGGATCGGCGTTCTCCTGAATCACGAGTGATGCGGAGGTGTGCTGGCAGAAGATCGTGAGCAATCCAGTTTTGGCCTGACAAGACGCGGTCCAGGTTGCAACGTCTCTAGTGACGGGATACAACCCCTTGCCGCGCGTTCGAATTTCAAGGAGGTGAGTGAACTGATGCACGAGTCCCTGCCCAAGTCTCCGTTCAAGTTTAAGAGATACACTGCAACCATGTCGATTCTCCGCAGATTCTCTTGGATATTCATTGGCGCAGCGATTCTGACCGCAGCCGCGCTACGCTCCTTCGATGATCCGGTCATGCTCGAATCCGTCTCCGAGACGACGGCGAATGCCAGTATCGGCGATCTGAATGGCGACGGCAAACTGGATATCGTGCTGGCGAAAGGGACGGCATTGGCCGCTCGCCGATGTGATTCTGCTGGGCGATGGCCACGGTCACTTCAAGCCCGGTGCGCCGCTGCCGAACAACCCCGATCGAAGTTATTCGGCGCCGCTGGCCGACCTGAATGGCGACGGCTCTCTGGACATGGTGATCAGCAACGATGCGCCGGATCCCAAGGTTGTCCTGCTGAACGACGGCAAGGGGCATTTCAAACTCGGCGGTACGTTTGGCGATCCGATGTGGCCCACGCGCAACGTGGTTCTTGCCGATTTGAACGGCGACAATTTCCCGGATATCGCGGTGGCCAACCGGCCTGGACCTGCACAGGTCTGCTTCAACGACGGCAAGGCGCATTTTCAATGCAAGCCGTTCGCGCCGGAGACGTCGTCGACGATTCTTGCGGGTGACATGAATGGCGATGGCTTTGTGGACTTGATCGTGGCGTGCCGCGACGACTGTCAGAGCGTCGTGTACTTCAATGACGGCAAGGGAAACTTCGGCGGCAAGCTGCCGTTCGGTCCGGCGAAAAGCTCGACGCGGGCGATCGCCATTGCGGATTTCAACGGCGATGGAAAGCTCGACATCGCCGCGTGCCACGAGGAAGCGGGCTTGATTCTTTATTTCAATCAAGGCGGCGGGAAATTTTCGGCAGGGTTGAAAATCGCCGAGAAGGATGCGCTGCCCTATTCGATGATCGCGGCGGATCTGAACAAAGACGGGAAGCCCGAGATCATCGTCGGCTACGTCGAAGCGCCGGGTGCGATTTATTGGAACGATGGCTCGGGCCGCAAATTCGAGCGCGTACCCTTCGGCGATGCCAAGGGCGCGATTTATGGAATGGCTGTGGCGGATCTGGATGGCGACGGCTTTCCGGACATCGTCGCCGCGCGGTCGGATGCGCCGAGCTTTGTTGTCTTTAGTAAGACGATCTTCAGAAAGCCCGGCGGGAAATAGCGCTCCATTGAATGGTGTCGCCGAAACGCGTGAGTACGCATTCCCTTCAAGAATTATTGGGCCAATTGATTCTCAGTGAGGACAGTTGAGAATCTTGGATAACGTCCAGGCGGATGCCTTGGTAGTAGAGCGAGCATCGTCCAACAGCCAACTATCCCCGATTTTCTGGAAATCGAAATGGAGCTCGTTGCGCGTGCCCAGATTCACGAAGCTCGCCACGATCGTTCGGCGATCTTCGCGGCCCGATACGGGGCGGCTGCTGACCTGCACGTTCTTGAGTTTGTAGTCCTGCCCATTGACCCAAAACATGAAATCGAGACAGCCCACCTCGCCTTTGGCCCATTTTCGATCTCGCGCGAAAAGCGCCTTTAGCCGCGGGGTAAATATATCGGTGGGAGGATCATAGTGCGAGTTCGCGACAAGACGTTCGTACATTGTCCTGACGAAAGCCTCAGGATCGTCGATTTGAGTTGGCGGGGCGGCATGCAACACAACCATGGTCGCCAGCCCGAACAACAAAGCCTTGATCTTCATCGGCGTGAATCCGTGTGCATCCGTTTTGAATCAGCGGCCATTACTCCACCGTGACGCTCTTCGCCAGATTCCGCGGCTGATCCACGTCGCAGCCGCGCCGCACCGCAATGTGATACGCCAGCAACTGCAGCGGCACCACCTCCAGAATCGGCAGCAGCAAATCGTGCGTCGTGCCGATCGGGATCACGTGATCCGCCACCTTGGCGACCTCTTCGTCGCCCTCGCACGCCACCGCCACCACGATTCCCTCGCGAGCCTTCACTTCCTGAATGTTCGACAGCGTCTTCTCGTACAGCACGCGGCTCGCTTCATCGGATGCGATCGCGCGTCGCCAGCACCACCGTCGGCAGATTGCTCGTCGATCAGCGCGTTCGGGCCGTGCTTCATCTCGCCCGCCGGATAGCCTTCCGCGTGAATGTAGGAAATCTCTTTCAGCTTCAGCGCGCCTTCCAGCGCCATCGGGAAATGCATGCCGCGGCCGAGATACAGAAAATCGGTGGCGCGAACAGGACCTTGGCCAGATCCTCGTAAATCGCATCGCGCCGCAGAATGTCTTCGAGCTGCGCCGGGATGTGCAGCAACTGGTCCACCAGCTTGTGCGACGTCGCATCGTCCAGCGTGTTCGCGCACCTGCCCCAGGTACATCGCCATCAGAAACAGCGCCGTCAACTGCGCCGTGAACGCCTTGGTCGACGCCACGCCGATCTCGGGACCCGCGTGCGTGATCAGCGTGCCGGCGGCCTCGCGCGTGATCATCGACCCGACCACGTTGCAGATCGCCAGCGTCTTCGAACCCTTCTGCTTCGCCTCGCGCTGCGCCGCCAGCGTGTCGGCCGTCTCGCCCGATTGCGAAATCACCACGGTCAGCGTGTCCTTGCCGACAATCGGATCGCGATAACGGAACTCGCTGCCGTAATCCACTTCCACCGGAATGCGCGCCAGCCGCTCGATCATGAACTTGCCGGCCAGCGCCGCATGCCAACTGGTGCCGCAGGCGATGATCCGGACCTGCTGGAACTCCTTGAACTCCTTCGGCGAAATATCCATCTCGTCGAGAAAGATTCGCCCCGATTCCTGGCCCACGCGGCCCAGCGTGGTATCGCGCACCGCGCGCGGCTGCTCAAAGATTTCCTTGAGCATGAAATGCTTGTAGCCGCCCTTTTCGGCCATGATCGGGTCCCACAGAATGTGCGAGACCTGGCGCTTCACCGGCCGCCCGTTGAAATCGGTAAGATGCACGCCGTCGCGCGTCAGCACCGCCATGTCGCCGTCGGCCAGGAAGAACATGTCGCGCGTGTGGCTCAGGATCGCCGGCACGTCGGACGCCACGAAATATTCGCCGTCGCCCAGTCCGACCACCACCGGCGGACCCGGAGCGCGCCGCCACGATCTTGTTGCGGATCCTTGCGCGAGATCACGCTCAGCGCGAACACGCCGGTCAGTTGCCGCACGGCATCGCGAACGGCGTTTTCCAGATTGCCGTCGTAATATTTCTCGACCAGGTGCGCGATCACTTCGGTATCGGTTTCGGTGCACGAAGCGATGGCCTTCGGCCGTGAGCTGCTGCTTCAGCGCCAGATAATTCTCGACGATGCCGTTGTGCACCACGACGATGTCGCCGTGGCAATCGCGATGCGGATGCGCGTTCTCTTCGGTGGGCCGGCCGTGCGTCGCCCAGCGCGTGTGGCCGATGCCGTAGGTGCCGTCGATGGGGCTCAGCCGCAGCACGTCTTCCAGATTGCGCAGCTTCCCCTAGGCGCGCCGCACCGCCAGGCAGTCGCCATCTTCCAGCACGGCGATTCCGGCCGAATCGTAGCCGCGATATTCCAGACGCTTCAGCCCGTCGAGAATGATGGGGACGGCTTTGCGCGGCCCGATGTAACCGACAATTCCGCACATAGTTTTGATCCAGTTACGTCTTAATCGACGGCTTAGTCTAGAAACTCCACTCGGTAATCCTCGATCACCGGATTCGCCAGGACGTCGCGAGCGATCTGGTCCATCTCGCGTTCCGCCTGATCGCGGCCGGACGCCGGCGCGATCTCGACTTCGAAATACTTGCCCTGCCGCACCGCTCGAATCGACTTGTGCCCCAGCCCGTTCAGCGCGCCGCGAATCGTCTGCCCTTGCGGATCGAGCACGGTGCTCTTGAACGAAACGTAGACGCGAGCCTTCATATCTTTTTATGATAACGTCCCAAGTACCCCCGCTCTCACGAGCGGTGCTTGACTGCGGCTTGCGCACATGGGCGCGAGTTGCCGACACACTGAACCATTACTGCCATTCGGCGCTGACGCTGCTTCGCCGCGGCTTGTATACTCCGACCATGCGAACTGCGCTCGCCGTGCTGCTGGCCATCGCAGTCCCGCCGTGCGCTCTGGCGCAAACCAAAGCGGAGTTCACATCCCAATCGGGCACGCCGCGCAGGCTGGTCAAGCTAAATGTCGTCGCGCTGAACGCGAAAGGCGATCCGGTCACCGATCTTCGCTCTACCGAGGTCTACGTCCACGAAGATGGCAGGCCGCGTCATGTCGCTTTCTTTCGGCGTCCCGGAAATCGAAAATTGGCGGAGTTCGCGAATTCCCCTCCGCCCATGCCTATGGTGATTGTGCTGGATCGCTGGAACGAAAGGTTGGGGACGATGGCCTCCGCTTGGTTCACGGTTCACCAGGCGCTGGAGCGTTTGGAATCCGCTGAGGGCATCTACATTTACATCCTGGATCGGCAGGGCGAGCTCTATCCGGTCAGTCCCATTCCAGCCAATGAAGCGGAACTCCGTGAAACCGCGCAACGGACCGGGGCGACGCTGGCCGCCAAGCTGGATGAAGCGGTGGGAAAACTTCAAGGACTTCGCAACATCGATCAGCGCGATCCCCTGCTTCGCGCCAAGGTGACCACCGAAGCTCTCTTATCGCTGAGCGCGCACATGCGCGAGGTCACGGGTAGAAAGAGCCTGATCTGGGTAACGCACGGTTTGCCGCTCAGCGCCCGCAGCCTGGCCGGGCAAGCTGTCGATTTCACGCCCATGGTGCGCGGCTTGAGCGCGGAGTATGGACGTGCCGGCATTGCGATCTACCCCGTGGATCAATCCAGTGCGGGAGCCGGGGCGAATGCGGACTTGTCGCGCCCGACGCTGGAAATGCTCGCGAGCCAAACCGGCGGACGCTGGTTTCCAGCTGTTTTTACACTTCCCTGTTTTCACACAGACTCGTAAGGGAGCGCTGTCTTCGGCCTGGCAACACGCGCCATCGATAAAGTGAATAATAGATGGAGGAGCCCCACCATAGTTCAAGTCTCGGTTCTGGCATCTTCGAGCAGCGGAAATTGCACTCTGGTTGCAACCGAGCGGACCCGTCTTCTGATTGACGCCGGACTCAGCCGCAAGGAAACCTTCGAGCGACTGAAGTCGATCGACGTCGATCCGAAATCTCTGACCGCGATTCTGATCACTCATGAGCATACCGATCACATCTCCGGGATGCAGGTCATCGCACGCACGCTCGGCATCCCAGTGTTTCTGACCCGGCCCACGGCGGATGCCATCGGCTGGGTGGAAAATCCTCCGCATCTTGAATTCTTCCGGGCCGGTGCGAATTTCGTCATCGGCGATATCGACGTGACCAGCTTCACCATTCCGCACGACGCCGCCGATCCCGTCGGCTTTTCGCTCTGCGCCGAGGGCATCAAAGTTTCGATCGCGACGGATCTGGGTTATCTGCCGGAGTCGGTTTCCTTCCATTTGCGGGGATCGACCGTGCTGCTGCTGGAATCGAATCATTCGCTCGAAATGCTGAAGGTCGGGCCGTATCCGTGGTCGGTGAAGCAGCGCGTGATGAGCCGCGTGGGCCATCTTTCAAACGACGCCGCGTGCGGGTTTATTCGCGATCATCTGGATCTGGAGACGTCGAAGCTGATCCTGGGCCATTTGAGCGAACACAATAATCATCCGGAACTGGTGCGCCAGGCCGCGGTGCAGGCGCTCGAAGGACGCAGCCTGTTTACCGAGTTGTTCGTGGCGCATTCGAAACAGGTGATCGGGCCGTTTACCTACTAGGGTGTCCTGGTGATAACGTTATTACGCACTCCCTGGACGAGCCTGTATGAAAACAGGGACAGGCTACCCTGTCCCCGAGTGACCCGAGGCGACGGATGAACAAGATATCTGCGTGGACAGGGCGGCCTGTCCCTGTTTTCATACAGGCTCGTCCAGGGAGTGCGTAATAACGTTATCACCAGGGCGGGGAATTTCTGATCAGTTCACCTATCAAGACATGATTGCTCGCTACACGCGCCCTGAAATGGGCCGCATCTTTTCCGACGAAAACCGGTTTCTGCAATGGCTGGAAGTAGAGATCGCCGCGAGCGAAGCGCTGGCCGAATCCGGGCAGGTTCCGCGCGAAGCCGCCGTGGCATTGCGCAAGCACGCATCCTTCGATGTCGAACGCATTCACGAAATCGAACGTGAAGTGAAGCACGACGTAATCGCGTTCACCACGGCGGTCGCCGAAAAAATGGGCGCTGCGGGCGCAGCCGACGCGTCACGCTGGCTGCACTACGGACTCACTTCGAACGACATCGTCGATACGGCGCAGGCGCTGGTACTGAAGCAGGCTTCGGACGCTAATCGTGAAAGGCGCGCGCGAGCTGTGCGCGATCCTCAAGCGCCGCGCGTTCGAATTCCAGCACACGCCGCAGATGGGCCGCACCCACGGCATCCATGCCGAGCCGATCACGTTCGGGCTGAAAATCGCGCTCTGGTATGACGAACTGACGCGCGGCATCACGCGCTTCGAAGCCGCCGCCGAGGATCTGCGCGTCGGCAAAATTTCGGGCGCAGTGGGAACATTCGGGCACATCGGCCCCGACGCCGAAGAGCGAATCTGCGCGGGCCTCGGCTTGAAGCCCGCAGCAATCGCGTCGCAGGTGATTGCTCGCGACCGGCATGCGGCGTGGATCGCGGCGCTGGCGCTGATCGCCGCAACGCTCGAAAAGATCTCGCTCGAAATCCGCCATCTTGCAGCGGACCGAGGTTCGCGAAGCCGAGGAACCGTTCGGCGCCGGGCAAAAGGGATCGTCGGCGATGCCGCACAAGCGCAACCCGGTTACAGCCGAACAGATTTGCGGACTGGCGCGAGTGGTGCG
The DNA here is from genome assembly GCA_963732025.1 of Terriglobia bacterium. Classification (GTDB taxonomy): domain Bacteria; phylum Acidobacteriota; class Terriglobia; order Bryobacterales; family Bryobacteraceae; genus Palsa-187. Next base: position 61,499 of record CAVSXU010000008.1, on the reverse strand, counting down.
CGGCAATGTTGGGCCCGCGATGGAAGACATCGCGCTGTGGCATGAGCGCGACATTTCGCATTCGTCGGTGGAGCGCGTCATTCTGGCGGATTCGGCGATCCTGGTCGACTACATGCTCGCCAAGAGCTGTTGGCTGGTCGACGGGATGCGGGTACATCCGGAACGCATGCGGCAGAACCTGGATGCGACTCGCGGATTGATCTTCTCCGGGCAGCTTTTGCTGGATTTGGCTGCTGCCGGAATGTTGCGGGAACAGGCGTATCGCTTAGTTCAATCCCACGCCATGCGGGCATGGGAATCCGGAGGCGATTTCCGCGAAGCCGTGCAGCAAGACTCAGGAAATCCTCTCTTATCTATCAGTTGAAAAGATTCAAGAGGCCTTTTCCCTGGATCGGTATCTGATTCACGTGGACGAAATCTTCGCTCGCGTGTTTGCAGATAAGCTACTTTGAATCAAATAGATACCACTCATTCTAAGACATCTACAAAATTCTGAAGGTCGGAATTACGGCTTTCGGGTTAAACTGGAACTGGCGAAGGCCTAGAGTCCTCGCCGGTCGCAAAATGAGCTATACGCGTGGTATTTCCGAGTACGAACTGGCCCGAGTCCTACTGGTGGATGACGATCCGACTTCGCGCCTGACACTGAAGACCGTGCTGGAGGCCGGCGGGTACAATGTGGACGCCGCCGCCAGTGCCGCGGAAGCCGTCGGCAAGCTGGACGAAGGCGAATACGAGCTTGTTTTGAGCGACTTACAGATGGAGTCGCCGGAAGCCGGACTGCAAGTGATTGCCCACGCGCGGATGATGGTCTATAAGCCGGCCACGGCGCTGATCACGACTTATCAGAACTCCCGGCCGGCTCCCGAGCAGTCGTCAGAATTCGCTGCTGATCAAGCCGGAAGACATTCCTGAACTGCTCGGCAAGGTCGCCGATCTGATCAGCCAGCGCGCGACACGGCGCCTGGAACGCGAACTTCGCCTCGCGGCGTTCTAAGGCTTGCAGTAGCGTTTTCCTACGACACCCTAGACCTCTCGGCCTATGCCTGCGATCTCTTCTTCCAGCCGATCCAGTCCGCCCGTGAAGAAGTGATCCTGCGCCTCCACCAGAATCAATCGCTTAGGCTCGGCGAGCCCGGCAACCACGGCTTCGATCATCGGGACCGAGCCGAACTGGTCGTGCGTGCTTTGCACAAAGATCCGCGGAACAGGCGCGTCCAGATACGTGACGTCCTGGTAAATCGCCGGAAAACCTGCGGCTATGATGCGGTGAATGCCCGGCTGTTCCCGGCCCAGACGCAACACGATTCGCGATCCGAATGAGAATCCCGCCAGCGTGAAGGGCAGGCCTGGATAGCGATTGCGCAAATAGGCGAGTGCCGACCGTGCGTCATCCAGTTCTCCCTCGCCTTCGTCGTACGCGCCCTCGCTAAGATTGACGCCGCGATAGTTGAAACGCAGGACCACAGTTCCGGCTCGACGCAACCCGCGGGCGATCCGGTAGACCACTTTGTTGTGCATCGTGCCGCCGTGCTGAGGGTGCGGGTGGCAGACCAGGGCCGCTTCGCGAGGCTGGGAATCGGCAGAGAGCTCGTCCTCTGGTTCTTCAAGCAGCGCTTCCAGTCGGCCGGCGGGGCCGTCCAGGAACAGCGATTCTATCTTCCGGGCCATTACTCCACAATGATCGCAGCTACCGGACGCGGAACTGGCGGCCTACCCATTCGTCATTACCCGAGTACCACGGGAATTGAGGCTAACCACCTATTGGCGCATGTCGCCGTAACTGTCATTCTCTTAACACGATATGGGCGTTTCCCTGATGAACAATACAACTGAACAACCCGACCGCCGCGGCGCCAAGCGCCTGTCGATTGAGCGCGACGTCCAATATCGGCTGCTTACGCGCCGCGATGGAGAGCCGGAAGGCGCGGGCAAGACCTTGAACATGTCCAGCTCGGGAGTATTGTTTACCACCGACCAGACTCTGCTGCCCGGCCGGCGCATGGAGCTGACGATCAGTTGGCCCGCGCATTTGGATAACAAGTGCGCATTGAAATTGGTAGCGCGCGGACGAGTGGTGCGCTTCGAAGGCACGGCGGCGGCGCTCGAGATCATGCAGCACGAATTCCGGACTAAGAGTTCGAAGAGCTGAGGCTCATTCCTTGAACCGCCTCCTCGCACCACGCGAGCCAGATCCGCAAATGATTCACCGCGCAGATCCAGCGGCGGGCCGATCCTGACATTCACGCGACCCATTCGCGGAAACTTCGCGTTCCGGTTGAGCACGCGATCCAAACCCTCAATGCGAATCGGAACCACCGGCAGGCGCAAGTGCGACGCGATCATCCCCACGCCCGGCTGAAACGGACGAATCTCACCGTTGTGGGTCCGATCGCCCTCGGGGAAAATCAAAATCGACCAGCCTTCTTCAGCCAGCTCACCCATGTAGCGGATGGTTTCGCCCGCGCCGGCCTGCCGCTGCGGAATCGGGAACGCGTTGAAAAAGAATGTCGAGAGGCGATAGTACAGGCTGATCAGGAATCGCTGACCAAGCGGAAAACGCTCGGGAAAGAAGTGCGCGTCGAAGAATTCCTTCGCCATCGCGGTCGCGACGCGATAGCGCCAACGCGGCGGAAGGCTCGCGAGAATCACTGGGCACATCGAAATGGCTCTGATGGTTCGACGCGAAGATCACGGGCCTCGAATCGATTCGAGATTCTCGCGGCCTGACACGCGAATGTGGGCGAAGATTCGCGTGAGCGGCAGCAAGAAACAACGGCTGCGAAACGCGGCGCGCGGCGCGGGCGATCCAGGATCGATTGTAGGTCGGGAACTTGACCAGCTCGGGCTCGCGATTCGCCGCAGCGGGCGCGGGCTTTGCGAGATCCGCCACGGTGCTCGCCGACGTGAACGCGCGTTCGTCGATGCCGCTTTCGAACTTCTGTTCCAGGTCCATCAACAACTGCACGCGATCGAGCGAGCTGAGCCCCAGTTCGTCGAGCGTGGTCTCCGGCGTGATCGTTCGGCCGGGCGCGTACTTCTGAAGAATCGCCGGCAATTCGTTCGCCGGCGGCGCGGCTGCTCTCGGTTCTGCCTTTCGCGACGGCTTCGGCGATTTCGGCGCGACGCAGTTTGCGAGTGGTCGCGGTGCGCGGAAGATCGTCGCCGGTCCACACCGAGACCGAGCGGATCTTCTGATGATCTTCCAGGCCGCTGATTCGCTTCGCGAACGATCTCGTCGGCGTTCGCGCCCGGCATCCAGCAGCAGCACTGCATGCACGCGATCTTTGCCGATCACCGCCGAATCGCGCACGCCGGCAATCTGATTCAGCGTCTTCTCGACATCCTCCGGGAAGACCTTGAGCCCTTCCGGCGTGACGATCATTTCCTTCTTGCGGCCGCGAATCTGCAGATGGCCTTCGGAGTCGAGATGCCCGATGTCGCCCGTATGGAACCAGCCGTCTTCGAATACCGCCGCGGTCGCTTCGGGCGCGCTGATAATATCCGGTGGTCACGTTGCCGCCGCGCACCAGCACCTCGCCGTCGTCGGCGATTTTGACTTCGACGCCGCCGAGCGGCTTCCCGACGGTTCCGCTGCGAACATGAAAGGGATGGCTGAGCGTGACGATCGGCGCGGTTTCCGTGAGCCCGTAGCCTTGCACGACCAGATACCCGAGCTTCGACCAGAACTGCTCGACATCCGGCGCAAGCGGCGCGCCGCCGGAAATGAACGCCCAGAATTTCCAGCCGAGCAGGCGATGCACGCGGCGGAATCGCCACCATCGCAGCGGCCAGGGTCCGCGCGCGAGCTTGGGATCGTTGACCTCCGGAAATCGATGCGACGACGAAATCGCGCAGCACTTCGAGGATCTTCGGCACGGCGACCAGCGCCGAGACGCGTCGCGATCGAATCTGCCGCGCGATTTCCTGCGCTCCGTGTCCCGTCATGAAAACGACGGACGTGGGAATCAGCGGCGGAATCAGTAGCGCCAACGATTGCCCGAACAAGTGGCTGAGCGGCAGAAGATTCAGAATGCGCAGCGGAAGAAACGGTCCGGCGTATTTTCGATACTTCGCGATCTCGCGCGCGACCGGCTCCAGATTCGCCAGCAGATTTCCATGCGTGATGACGACGCCCTTGGGTTCGGCAGTGGTGCCGGAAGTGAAGACAATTTCGGCGATGTCGGCCGGTTCCGGCCAGGGAGTTTGTCCAGCACGCGCCGCGATTGGCGAGTGGTCGCCCGAGCTGTCCTCAATTCATCCAGATTCCAAACGGGTACACTCGCCGACTTCGAGAGTCCGGCTGGCGATCCGCTGACCAGAATGAGCTTCGGCTGCGCCTTCTCCGCGATCCGATACAACAGCGCGGGCGACGATTGCGGATCGACCGGGACGAGAATGATTCCGTCCGCGAGACACGCCCACAGCGCGGCGACCCAGCCCGGTCGGCTTTCCGACCACAGAATGATCGCGTCGCCTTTCAGGATGTTGCGCGCCCGCAGTTCGTGCCGCAATGCGTTGGCCATGCTCGCGATTTCGGAATAGCGATAGGAGCGGCCGCGAAAGCCGTCGTCGTGAACGATAAATTCGGCGTCGAGGGCTGCTGCGCGGTCGAGATATTCAAGGAGGGTGGCGGCCACGTACAACTATCCTGATACATATTGGGTGGGCGCCGTAACTTTTGAGGCGCTCGACGGTTATCACATTGAAGGAATAGCCGCATGGCGAAAACGAGCGCTCCATTCTGTCGCGCCTCACTTGTGAAATAGGGACAGGCTACCCTGTCCCCTAGCGGCCCAACGCCTCGCGTAAACGATACAGCGGCGTGGACAGGGTAGCCTGTCCCTATTTCAGAAGTGAGCGCGACCGAATGGAGCGCGTCCGGGGATTAGTTGGCTCAAAGAAAAGACAATGGCAACGCGGCCGCCGACGGATCCGCAAATCGAAATCGACGAACGGCAGATGGTCGAAGCCGCGCAACGAGATCCGCGTCTGTTCGCGGCGCTGTACGATCTGCATTTCGAACGAGTTTACGCGTACGCCGTGAGCAGGTTGCGCGATCGCGTGGAGGCGCAGGATCTGACGTCCGAAGTATTTCATGAGGCGCTACGGAATTTGGCGAAGTACGAATGGCGCGGCGTGCCGTTTTCGGCGTGGCTTTACAGAATCGCGGCGAATGCGATTGTGGATCGGGCGAACCGGGCAGCGCTCGAACAAAAGCATGCCGACGAGGAAGCGGCGGCAGTCCGGAGGCGATCGAAGACGATCTGGAGGAAGTGGAGCGGCGCGCGCAGATTTTCCGCAGCGTTGCGGATTTGCCGGCCGACCAGCGGCGCGTGATCGAGATGCGATTTGTGGAGGAACGAAGTATTCGGGATATCGCCAAAGATCTTGGGCGGAGCGAAGGCGCGATCAAGCAGCTTCAGTTTCGAGCGCTGCAGAATTTACGCGACCGATTAGGGGAACGAAATGGCTGAGCGCGACCTGATCCAACAACTCGATCAAGCGGTCGTGGCGATGCTCGGCGGGAACGGTCGCGCTATCGCACGGCCCGGAAGTGACCGCTCTGATGGGCGTCGCGACAGCGGTTCGCGATCTGCCTGACGAGGATTTTCGCGCGCAACTGAAACGAGATGTAATCGCAAACGCAATTAGGGAGAAAAATATGGCAACGACGGAAGCAAAGGCCGAGCAAGCAAGTAGGCAGGCGGAAACGCCTGCCCCACAGCAATCGGAAACGCCTGCCCCACAGCAAGCGGAAGCGCCTGCCCCACCAAGGACTTGGATTCGAGAGGGATTCCGCACCCTGACGCCGTACCTGCTCGCGCCCCGGTCGGCCGGGCTGATGGATTTCATGAAGGCGGCGTTCGGTGCGACGGAGTTGCTCAGTGTTCCGCGCCCCGATGGGAGCATCATGCATGCCGAAGTCAGGATCGGCGACTCAATCGTCGAAATGGGCGAGAATCCGCCGGATGAATACGGAGCACGGCCGACTCCGCTGCACGTGTACGTTCCCGATGTAGACGCGGCGTATGCGCGGGCACTCGCGGCGGGCGGCACGTCGATCGGCGAACTGCAGGATCAGGCATACGGAGAACGGAGCGGCAACATTCGCGACGGCGCGGGCAATCAACTGGTACATCGCGACCGCTCATGGCGCGAGTCACATTCCGGAAGGCTCGCACTCGGTGAATATTTGCTTTCATTTAATCGGGGCTCCTGGATTTATCGATTTTCTGAAGCGCGCCTTCGGAGCATCCGAAGTGATGCGGCATGCGACGCCCGATGGGACCGTGGCGCACGCGAAGCTGCAAATCGGCGATTCGCTTCTGGAGATGAGCGAGGCGCACGGTCAATGGCAGCCGATGCCTTGCGCGATCCACCTTTATGTGTCCGATGCCGACGCGGTGTACCGGCAGGCAATCGAGGCCGGCGCGACATCGATGACCGCGCCATCGGACACATCCTATGGCGATCGTTATGCGGCGGTGCGCGATCCGCAGGGAAACCAGTGGTACATCGCGACGCGATTGCCGAACCAATAGAGCTGTGGAGACTGCCGGGTACCTCATGAACTGGCAGGCGGAAACGCCTGCCCCACGAAGGCAAGCACTCCTTAGAGTCGCACGTCGCTGACGAACGCCTGCATCCGGCACCACCAGCGCGTTCGGTAGAATGGCCATTAGCAGTTCGACATTTGGCTGGAGGATCTCCCATGAATCGGCGCGATTTTTTGCTATCCGCGAGTGCGTTGCCTGCGGCTCTCGCATTTCCGGCCTCTGAACGGCTGCTCGCGGAAGATACAATCCCCGCGGAGTGGCGGACCTTTGAGGTAACCACTCGTATCGAAATAGTGCAGCCGAAAGGGACGACGCGCGTCTGGCTCCCGGCTGCGCTCTCCAGCCAGACTCCGTTTCAGCGAACGCTCTCCAACGATTACAAAGTCGAAAGCGGAAAGGCGCGCATCGTCGCAGGTAGCGCCGACGGGCTCGGAATCGTCACCGCGGAATTTCCGGCAGGCGAAAAGCCCGTCCTCACACTCACCAGTCGAGTCACAACGAAGAACTACGCGGTGAATCTCTCGAGTCCCGGCAAAACCACGAAGACCGACTCGGCGCAGTTGCAGTATTTCCGCCGATCTACAAAAATGCTGCCGACCGATGGCATCGTCAAAGCAAGGGCGATGGAAATCACGCGCGGCGCCAAGTCCGATCTCGACAAGGCGCGCGCCATTTATGAATGGATCGTCGACAACACGTTTCGCAATCCGAAAACGCGCGGCTGCGGCGTCGGCAACATCCGTTTCATGCTGGAGTCCAACGACCTCGGCGGCAAATGCGCCGATCTCAATGCTCTCTATGTCGGGCTGGCGCGCGCCGCGGGTCTGCCTGCGCGAGACGTCTACGGAATCCGTGTGGCGAAGTCTGAACTCGGATACAAGTGCCTGGGCACCTCGTCGGAAAACATCACCAAAGCGCAGCACTGCCGAGCCGAAGTGTACATCACCAATTACGGCTGGGTTCCCGTAGATCCCGCCGACGTTCGCAAAGTCGTGCTGGAGGAGCCTCCCGGAAACCTGGCGATCGACAACGAAATGGTCAGCAAGGCCCGCGCGCGCCTCTTCGGCTCATGGGAAATGAATTGGATGGCGTACAACTTCGCGCACGATGTCCCGCTGCCTGAATCGTCCGGCGCCCCCGTCGGCTTCCTGATGTATCCGCAAGCGGAAACCGGTGGCGATCGCCTGGATTGCCTGGACGCGGATAATTTCAAGTACGAGATCACGTCGCGAGAAATTCTTTCCCCGAACCGATAGTGCGCAGCCGCCTGCTGCTGTTGACGTTCGCGTTCGCCATCGCGAGGCCGCTGGCGGCTCAGCTCCCGTTTTACACCGACGATCCGTCGGTCACCGAGAAAGGCAAGTGGCACTTCGAGTTCTTCAATGAGCTCGACGCGCTGCAGCTTCAATTTCCCAACCTTCGGCAAAACACCGCGAACTACAAGATCAACTACGGCCTGCCGCACAACCTGGAGGTCGACGTGGACTTTCCGTACCTCGCGATCTTTCGCGCCATCGGAGCACCCAACTCCACGGGCGGCGGCGATCTGAACCTCGGTATCAAATGGGAGTTTCACAAGGAGTCGCCCAATTCCAAGCTTCCAGCGTTAGGCGCCAGCTTCTATGTCGAATTTCCTACCGGCGATACGAGCAAGCAGCTCGGCTCGGGATTGACCGATTACTGGCTAAACTTTATCGGCCAAAAGTCGATTTCCCCGAAGACCCGGGTCAACGCCAACGCGGGATACTTGTTCGCCGGCAATACCAGCACCGGAGTATTGGGCTTGGAAACCACGCGCGGCCACGTCTACGCCGGCGGTGTCTCCATCCTGCACGACTTCTCGGAACACCTGACCCTCGGCGCCGAAATTTTCGGCGCATATACGAACAACGGGGATCTGGGACGGAGTCAATTCCAGGGCATGGTCGGCGGGCAATACGAGATTCGCAAGGGGTTGAGTGTTACGTTCGGCATGTTGGGCGGCAAATATATCGCGAGTCCTCGCATCGGTGCCCAGATTGGGCTCTCTGTCGATTTCCCGGACGTAATTCACGCTCCGCCCTCCAGCCACTGATTCTTAGTCGCAACAGAGTACTTGTCATTGCAAAGCATCTGGAGTAAGCTGCTGATTGGCATGACTCTTCCGTCGACAACCCAGCGGCTGGCCGGCACGATCGCTATGGTCGCGGGATTGGGCTCACTGGGCCTGTTGCTTTATGCGGCCCGTCGTAATGAATCTCGACTTCTGATGACGCTTTTCGCTCTTTGGGTGGCCTCTCCGTTTGTCGCGCTATTTTGGGCGAATATGGTTTCGAAGACTTGGTCGACGCGCATTCGAACCGCCCTCTTTGGCATGACGCTAGTTATCGCGGTGACTTCTTTGGCGGTCTACGGCAATGTCGCGTTACATCCTCCCAAGGCGCAGGCCGCTTTCGCCTTCATTGCTATTCCCCCCGCGTCATGGCTGCTGATTGCAATCGTTGTTCCGATAGCCATGGTCGTCTCTCGCAGCCGCTCAGCATCGGGCCGTGTAAATTCCAAAACTGCTACAATCGATTTTTCAGCCGTGCGAGCCACAGCGTGCCAACGAGCGTCGTCGCCATCTACCCTGGTTCTTTCGACCCCTTAACGAACGGGCATCTGGATCTTATCGCCCGTGGCAGCCGGCTGGTGGATCGGTTAGTTGTTGCGATTCTCAGCAATCAGGCCAAGCAGCCTCTCTTCACTGTCGAAGAACGCGCTGGGATGCTCGAAGAAGTGCTGAAGCCGTACCCGAACGTCGAGATTGGACGCTTCGACGGACTGCTGGTGGATTACGCCGCACAGCGCGGCGCGAAAGTGATTCTCCGCGGCATCCGCGCGATCTCCGATTACGAATTCGAATTGCAAATGGCGCTGATGAACCGGCGCCTTCAGCCCGAAATCGAGACCATGTTTTTGATGGCCGGCGAAGCGTATTCGTTCATCAGCTCGAAAATGGTGAAGGAAGTAGCTTCGTTCGGCGGAAATATTTCAGGATTGGTACCGCCGGCCGTGGAAACGCGTCTCGCGGCCAGATTCGTCAAGCACCGTCCGTAAGGGCGGGGGTAAGGCAACGGAACAAGACATATGCAAACGTTACAAGACCTCGCAGATAGAATTTCATCGATCAGTATCTCGTCGACCATGGCGGTCTCGGCCGAAGCCGATCGCCTGCGCAAGAGCGGCGTCGATGTGGTCGATTTCGGCGCGGGCGAACCGGATTTTCCGACGCCCGACAACATCAAACGGGCCGCCTTCGATGCGATCGAACACAATTTCACCAAGTACACCAATACCGGCGGCATCGAAGATCTGAAGCAGGCCATTTGCGATCGCCACAAGAGCGACTACGGCACCGCCTACAACACCAAGGAATGCATGGTGACCGTCGGCGGCAAGCACGCGATCTTCAATCTGATGCAGGCCCTGCTCGATCCGGGCGACGAATGCATCATTCCGGTTCCCTATTGGGTCACGTACAAAGACGTCGTGAATTACGCGGGCGCCACCTGCGTGTTCGTCGACACCGATGAAGACAAGGGCTTCCAGGTCTCGGCTGCGGAAATCGAAAAGCGCGTGACGCCGAAGACCAAGATGGTGATCATCAACTCGCCGTCGAATCCCAGCGGCGCCGTGTTTGCTCGCAAGGAACTCGAAAAGATTGCCGCTATCGCCAGCGATCGCGGATTTTGGGTGATGACCGATGAGTGTTATCACCGCTTCGTGTATGAAGGCGAGCCGTATTCGATGGCTGCGTTTCCGGGCGCGAAAGACAACGTGGTGGTGGCCGGATCGCTCTCGAAAACCTACGCGATGACGGGCTGGCGCATCGGTTTCGCGCTGGCTCCCGCGCCCATCATCGGCGGCATGATGAAGTTGCAAAGCCACTCCACCTCGAATCCGAATTCGATTGCGCAGAAGGCTGCAGTGGAGGCCCTTCGAGGACCGCAGGAATCGGTTGCCGCGATGCTCGCGGAGTATCGCACGCGCCGCGATTTCGTGGTCGCGCGGCTGCGCCAGATTCCAGGCGTCAAGGCGAACATGCCGGACGGCGCGTTCTACGCCTATCCGAACATCAGTTGCGCCTACACCGGCGGAATCACCAATTCGCTGGAGTTTTCGGCGAAGCTGCTCGCCGAAGCGCACGTCGCCGTGGTGCCGGGCGAAGCCTTTGGAACCAACGATCACGTGCGTATTTCCTACGCGACGTCGATGCATGAATTGGAGCGCGGCTTGGATCGCATGCACAAGTTCATCGCGGCCCGCGCGTAATGTCCCTTTTCGTGACGGCCGTCAGTTGAGGCGCGACCGTCAGAGAGCGCGCTGTTTTCAGAACCGCGACCATTGTTGCGGGCCACAGCGCGAAGCAGCAAGGGACGCCCTTAATGGGATTATTTTCAGTCAATGCCAATCCGCAAAATAACACCGTCGTTTCAGCGAACGCGTCTGGGGTGTAACTCAGCTCGAACCCTGGTTCCCGAACCAGCCAGCCCAAACCGGCGAAGTCTGGTTCGAGGCCGGCGGCGAACTCCCACTACTCGTCAAATTCCTGTTCACGTCGGCGAACCTTTCGGTACAGGTTCATCCCGATGACGCCGCGGCACGCGAATACAACAGCCTCGGCAAAACAGAAATGTGGCACGTTCTCGCCGCTGAACCTGGCGCGAAGATCGCTGCCGGATTTCGCGAGCCCATCACGACGGAGCGTCTGCGGGACTCCGCCATATCCGGCGAGATAGAAAGCTTGCTCGAATGGCACGACGCGGCGCCTGGCGATACATTCTTCATCCCTGCCGGAGTCGTTCACGCGATTGGCGCGGGAATCGTTCTATGCGAAATCCAACAGGCCTCCGACATCACCTACCGCCTTTACGACTACGGTCGCGGCCGGGAATTGCATCTCGACCAGGGTGTCAAGGTGAGCCACCTCGGTTCGCACGCGGCGCGCGTGAGTTCGAATGTATCCTGCGAGCACTTCGCCGTTTCACTTGGAAATGCCGGACGTGGAAATCAAATGCCCGCGAAGTTTCCGGCGATGGCAATCGTGATCGAAGGGGCTGGCGAGATCGGCGGATCCCGCACCAAGGCCGGCGATGTATGGATGCTGGACGCTCCCGTCGAGTTGTCGGGCGGAATGCAAGTGCTGGTGGCGTCCGAAGGCTCCGCTAGCTAACTTTGAATCCAATGCGGGCCTTACGCTTTCGGGGTGCTTGAAGTTTTTTGAATTTGTTCTGCACACTTGCGGTTATGTGTTGAATTTCTTGGACGAGCAAAGCGAGCAGATCGGTGTGGTCCTTTTGCGTGGCATCCAGTTGATCGATTCTTTTTGCGAGCCCTTTGTTCGTCGCGAGCACTTCGCGCAACTTCAGAAACACACGGATGATGAAGATGTTCATCTGCACCGCTCTGCGGCTCTTCAACACAGACGACAGCATCGACACCCCGTGTTCCGTGAACGCATACGGCAAAAAACGGGGATCGCGATGATTGAGACCACCGGTCACAATTTGTGACCGGACGTTTTCCGCCTCTTCCAGCGACAACTGAAACATGAAGTCCTGCGGAAACCGTTCAAGATTCCGCTTCACGGCTTGGTTCAGCGCCTTCGTCAGCACGCCATAAAGTTGCGACAGGTCGCGATCGAGCATGACCTTCTGCCCGCGGACAACATAAATGCGGCGCTGAATAAGCTCGACGGGTACGGCGACCCGATTCGCGGCCGTCCTTGTTAACGCTTTGGACGCCATAGAATCCCGTCCATCATACCTCTTCTCAACCGGTCACAATTTGTGACCGGTTGTTTTCTTGCCAACCGAATCCTCTCCGCCCTCGTCTTCTAGATTGCTTGGGCATCTCAATGTAGATTGTCTAGGGCTGCCTGCAAACACATGGCGAACCCCTCGGATTTGATTCACGGAACGCTCGACCTGCTGATTCCTCATACCATCGCGCATGAACCGCGGCACGGCCGGGCGATCGCGAAACACATTCAACACGTCTCCAACGAAGCTCTGCAAATCACGCAAGGCGCTCTTTGCCTCGTGCTGCACTGTCTGGAAAATCAAGGATGGATTATGGCGGATTGGCGCGTCACCACGGCGGCCGCGATGCCAAATTCAGGAGGAGTGCGGCGACATGCGACGTCTCAGTCAAATCGAAACCATCGTGAACGATCTGCGGTATGCGATTCGAACTCTGGGCAAGACACCCGGGTTCACCGTCATCATCGTGATGACGCTGGCGCTGGCGATCGGAGCCAACAGCGCGATTTTCAGCGTCATCCAAGGTGTTCTTCTGCGCCCCCTGCCGTACGCGCAACCGGATCGCATCGTGCGTATCTTCCTGAACAGCGACACGTATCCGAAGTTTCCAATGAACCCGTTCGACCTGCGCGATTTCCGCTCCCGTAATCGTTCGTTCGATAGCATCGCCGGAATCACGCGTTCCGATGTACAGCTTTCCGAAGTTGGCGAGCCTGTCATGTTGCGCGCGTTTGCCGTCACCGCCGGGTACTTCCGGGTGCTTGGATTCACCCCGGCGCGGGGGCGAGAATTTACAACCGATGACGAAAATCCCCAAACACGACTGGCAGTCCTGAGTGACCATCTCTGGCGCGCGCGTTTTCAATCCGATCCGAACATAGTCGGCCGTCTCATCACGCTCGACGCGCAGCCTTGCACTGTGATCGGAATCATGCCACCCGGCGTGCAGCATCCCGGCAATGACTATCACGCGATCGCCGACGGCGACACGGTGGATTTATGGATGCCGTTCCCATTTCGCGGTAACCCCAATCAGCGCGGCTCGCACTATATGGAGGTGATCGCGCGTTTGAAGCCAGGTATCTCGACGGAACAAGCCGCCATCGATATGAACGCGATGATGTCGCAGCTTGCCAACGAACATCCGGCGGCCAAAGGCTGGCGCGTGCATCTTGTGCCGCTCTATCGCGAGATGGTCGGCGGCACGCAGCGAATGCTGTTTGTCCTGCTCGGCGCGGTGGGTCTCTTGCTGTTGATCGCGTGCGTGAATGCCGCGAATCTCTTGCTCGCCCGATCTAGCGCGCGCGTTCGCGAGATTGCCGTGCGATCGGCGCTGGGCGCCGCCCGATCGCGCATCGTCCGCCAATTGCTAACGGAGAGTCTGGTGATCGCGATTGCGGGCGCCGTCGTAGGTTCAGCGCTCGCGGTTGGCGGTGTTCGGGCGCTGGTCGCGTTGCTTCCCGCCGGCTTTCCACGCGCTTCGGAGATCCATCTGGACTCTGGAGTCTTCGCTTTTACCCTCGCGATCGCGGTGCTCACGGGCCTGATGTTCGGACTGGCTCCAGCGCTCAGGGCGTCGCGCACCGATCTTCAGCAGAGCCTGCGCGAAGGCGGCCCGAATGCATCCAGCAGCGCCCGGCACTTAAAGCTGCGAAGCTTTCTTGTCATCGGCGAGACCGGCCTCGCCTGCGTTCTTTTGATCGCGGCAGGATTAATGTTGCACAGCTTCGTAAATTTGCTCAACGCCGATCCTGGGTTTCGCGCTCCACAGGTTTTGACCGCTTCGATTTCACTGCCTTTCGAGAATTATTCGAAAGATCCCGTGATCCTCGAGTTTTACAATCGACTGATCCCGGCACTCGAAGCCGTCCCTGGCGTGCGTTCCGCCGGCATCGGCACGGATCTGCCGTGGACCGGCTACGACGAGAACGCGGGCGGATTCGCTGTCGAGGGCCGGTCGCCGGATTTCAGCGACAGGACGACAGCACGCTATCATGCGGCCTCGATCGATTATTTCCGCGCTCTGGGAATTCCGCTGCTGCGCGGGCGATTCTTCGCCGAACAGGACGACGCAAAGGCGCCCGCAGTAATCGTGATCAACGACGTCATGGCGCAGCGTTATTGGCCTGGCGAAGATGCGATCGGCAAACGCATATCCTTTTCAGACAAGGCCGCCGAGAAGGACTGGATGCGAATCGTGGGCGTGGTCGGCGACGTGAAGGACCATCCCGATAGCGCGGCCGCGAAAAACGCCTTTTGGTGGCCGCTCACTCAACAGCCGAGTGTCTCTAACAGCATGTCAGTTGTGCTGCGCGCGAATGCGGATCCCGTCAGCCTCACGAGTGCGCTTCGCAGTGCGGTGCGGCGGATCGACCCCGGCCTCGCGGTGTCCGACATCCGATCGATGGCGCAGATCGCCGACGCCTCGGTGGCGCAACAGAAGTTCTCGCTTTTTCTGGTTGGATTGTTTGCTGCGCTGGCGCTGGTGCTAGCGACCATCGGAATGTACGGCGTGATCTCGTACGCGGTGAGCCAGCGCATGCATGAGTTTGGAATGCGAATGGCGCTTGGCGCGCGTCCCTGGGATTTGATGCGCATGATCCTGAGCCAGGGACTTCGCCTCTCGCTGATCGGTGCAGCGGCAGGATTGATCGCAGCCGCAGGCGTCGCGAAATTGCTCGGCAGTTTGCTCTATGGTGTTAAAGGCACGGATCCAATTACGTTTGGAGCGGTCGCAATCCTTGCGCTCACGACAACCGCGGTCGCGTGCTTTCTCCCCGCGCGGCGCGCGACTTCAGCGAACCCCATACGGCTGTTGCGTTCGGAGTAGGTCGATCATGCGAAAAATACGCGCCAAGTTGTTACAACTAGGGCATGCGTCACCATCGATGTGCGGATGCTTTTCGTTTGGCGGAACGCCATCCCGTAGAAAACACCCGCGATCGCGGCTAGAATCGCCAACTTCCAGTTCGGAAATCCGCGAAACCAGAGATGGGACGCGCCAAAGATCAGCGAGGTGACCAACAGTCCAAGCTGCTCATTTTTCAGCCACTTTCCCATCCACTGCTGTAACAATCCTCGAAAAAAGAACTCCTCGCCCAGGGCCAGCACCCATAAGGCGCCGAAAAATTCCCCGACCACCAGCAGCGCGGTCTTTTCCCAACCCCATGGAGGCCAGCGCGGCTTCGCGAATCCGATCCACCAGGCGATCCCCACTGCCACTGCCAGGAATGCTAAGTAATAGAGCACGCCCACTTTCCACTGCCGGCGATCCGGCCAAAGACCGAATCCCACTCCCGGTACTTTTCGAACGGCGAGCATCACGAACACGCCCGTTCGCACCCACATGGCTTGGCCCAGCGCGGACAGCGGGAGCTTCGGATGCGGGCTTACGTACAACTGCGGAAACACGTGCCTCAGCATCACCGCCGCCATGAAAGCGAGAAAGAGCACGTCGAAAATCGCGGTGGTCCGCGGTAACTTTCGCGGAAAAATCATGGTAAAGCACGCTACCGCACAAAGAGCTGTCAAAATGAGGGCTGATCGCCATTGGAACGACCCCAGAGCGATCGATGCGGCTAGATATGGAGCTATCGCGGCCACCGTTAGACCACACGCAACTGTAAGTGGCGCAAGGCTTTCGATCCGCTTGCGGACTTTGTCGACTGCCAGTGCGTAGTAGAAAGTCGCTTCCAACAAGAACGCCGGCAGCACCGCCAACGCGGTCGACTGCGGGATATTCTGTTGATGGGCGTAGAGTAAGCCTGCGATGACGCAGGCCGCCCACAAGACGGGCAGGAGCATGTGCGTTCATCGTAACACCACATCTAACGCGCACAACGGCACACGGCCTGTGCGCTCAACGCTGTAACCTTCGCAGTGCAAACGGGTATCCATATTCGAACGTGAGCGGAACAGACAACGCCCTGATGGGGCAAGTAGGAACGGGTGACGTGGCCAAAATGGCGGTGCTGTTCGAGCGCCATCATCGGCCGCTGTTCCGCTACTTTGTCTCGATGAATCGGAATCGGGAATTGTCGGAGGATCTGGTTCAGGATGTATTTTTTCGCATGCTTCGCTATCGAGCCAGTTACGATCCCGCGCAATCCTTCACGGCCTGGATGTATCAGATCGCCAGGAACGCGAGTGTCGATCAGGCGCAGAAGCGGAAAGCGGAAGTGATCGGGATCGACGAATTCGACGATCGCCGAAATGAGCCGGTGAGTGCGGCAGCGGGTCCCGAAGAGAGCGCGGCGAAGAATCAGGATTTGGCGTTGTTGCGGCGGGCGCTCGATCGGCTGCCGGTGGATAAGCGCGAGTTGCTGGTGCTCAGCCGGTTTCAGAACATGAAGTACGAAGAGATCGCGACGATTTTGCAGTGCGAAGTGGGGACGGTAAAGGTTCGGGTATTTCGTGCGATGCGTGCGTTGGAGCAGGCTTATTTTGTATTAGCCGAAGAGCGGCGGGATTTGGCGAATGGGCATTGAGCGGACGGCACACGAGGGTGTCGACATGAGTGTCGACACGGCACGGCGCCGCACATTTAAAAGGTGCACAATTGCGCTGGCGCGCGCCACATCGGCGGGAGTAAGCGTGGTCGAAGTGGGGCGAATGGGCATTGAGGGGACAGCACACGAGGGTGTCGACATGAGTGTCGACACGGCACGCAGGAGTGCGTGCGCCACATCGGCTGCCACATCGAAGGTGGAATGAAAATGACTTGCGACGAAACTAAACTTCTATTGTCGGAATACTGGAGCGAATCGCTGGGCGAAGCTCAGGAGCTTGCATTCGAGGCGCACATCGCCGAATGCAATCCGTGCCGCGAGGAGGCCCAGCGGCTGGGCGCGATGTGGAAGAGTCTCGCGCTGATTCCTGGATCCACGCGCGATTTCGATCCCAGCCCGAATATGCGCGCCCGTTTTTACGAAACGCTGGGGGCTTATCGGCATGGATTGGAGTCGGTGCCGAAGCGTACGATTCGCGACCGGATTCTGGCTCTGTGGCCGAAGCAGCCGCAATGGCAGATGGCGTCCGGGTTCGCGATGTTGATTGTCGGCTTGTTGGTTGGTTATGAACTTCGCCCCGGCGGCCAGGTTCCGATTGCGAACCCGGCAGCTTCGGGCAATGAACTATCGCAATTGCGCGGAGAGGTAAGCAGTATGCGTCAAATGGTGGCGTTGTCGTTAATGCAGCAGCAGTCGGCGGGAGAACGGCTGCGCGGAGTGAGTTATGCGTATCAGGCTCCGGCATCGGATACGCAAGTGTTGTCGGCATTGCTGACGACGGTGAATCAGGACGAAAGCGTGGGCGTAAGGCTGGCCGCGGTGGAGGCTCTGCATACGTTCGGATCCAGTCCGGTGACTCGCGATGCGGTTGTGCAATCGATTCGCAAGCAGACTGCACCGCTGGTGCAGATCAAACTAATCGATCTGCTGGTGGACTTTAAGGATAAGGCAGCCGTGCCCGAACTGGTCGCGCTGAGTAAAGAAGACGGTGTGGATTCGTCGGTTCGCGAGCATGCGAAACAGGCGGCGGAGAGACTGCTATGAGAAGCGTAATTCTGATCATGGCAGCGGCGCTGGCCGGTGTTGCGAGCGCGCAGATCGAGGACAAATCGACGGAGCGCAAGACGTTCACGGGTGCTCGCGAGCTGATCATCGACAATGTCAGCGGCAACATCGAGGTTTCGGCATCGACTGGCGCGACCGTGGAGGTGGAAGTGGAGAAGTCGCTACGTGCGCGATCGCAGGATCGCATCGATATCGCCAAGAAAGAAATTTCGCTGGCGGTGAAGCAGGAAGGCGGACTGGTGCAGTTGATGGTGGATGGTCCGTTTCGCTGCCATTGCGCCGACAACTCGATCAACTTTCGCGGACGGCAGGTTTACGATTTCAGCTACAACTTCAAGGTCCGGGTGCCGCGCGATCTGTTCCTGGAACTGCGCACGGTGAACGACGCGCGCATTCTTGTCGAGGGCACGTCCGGCGATTACAAGATCAGCAACGTGAACGGCGGAATCGAGATGCGGGAAGTGGAAGGCTCGGGTTCGGTGCACACGGTGAATGGCGGCGTGAAGGTGAGTTACGCGCGCAATCCGAAAGCGGCGACATCGTTCAAGAGCGTCAACGGAACGCTGGACGTTACGTTCCGCGGCGGGCTGAACGCGGACGCCAGGATGAAGACGATGAACGGCGGGCTGTTCACTGATTTCGCGGTGACAACTCTGCCGGCAACGTCGACGCTGGCACAGCCGGAGCGGCGCGATGGCGGGTTCGTTTGGAAAAGCAACCGGATGACAGGGGTTCGGATTGGCAGCGGGGGTCCGGAGCTGAGTTTCGAGACGCTGAATGGGAACGTATTGATCAAAAACAGGGAGAAATGAGATGACGACGAGAGTCTGGACAACGACAAAACGGGCGGCAATTGCGGTGGCAGCCGTGGGCACGCTTGGGGTGTTGATCGTGTGCAATGTGGCGGCGCAGGATAGCGGCGACAAGATCACGGTGCCGTTTGGCGATGCGGCGAAGCCTCGCACGATGATCGTGAAGATGATGCAGGGGGGAATTACGGTGCGCGGGTATGAGGGACGCGATGCGATCGTGGAATCGACTACGCGAAGTGGCAGCTCCAGTCGAATCCGCGAGAGCCGCCAGCCTGCGAATATCCCTGCGGGCATGCATCGCATCGACAATAACAGTGGAGGATTGGATATTACCTCCGACAACAACATCGTGACGATTCATGGCGGCATGAGCCGGTCGACGGATGTGGTGATTCAGGTGCCGTCGCAAACATCGCTGCGGCTGGAGACGCTGAACGGCGGCGCGATCGTGGTCGAGAACATTTCGGGCGAGATCGACGCGCAGAACATGAACGGCGCAGTCACGGTGACGAATGTTTCCGGATCGGTGATCGCGAATTCAATGAACGGCAAAATAACGGTTTCACTAGCCAAGGTGACGCCGAATAAGACGATGAGTTTTTCGACGATGAACGGGGCGATCGATGTGACGCTGCCGGGGGACGTCAAAGCGAATCTCAAGATGAAGACTGACAACGGCGACATCTGGACGGACTTCGACGTGAAGCTGGACGCCGGGCGCGCGCCGACGGTGGAGGATAATCGCAAGGACGGCAATGGCCGGTATCACGTGAAGGTGGACAAGGCGATGTATGGGAGCATCAACGGCGGCGGACCGGAGATGCAGTTCGTGACTTACAACGGGAGTATCGTGATCCACAAGAAGTAGTTCGAAGAAGCAGTCAGGATTCAGGAATCAGTGAGTCAGGCATCTTCGCCTGCCCTTCCTTTTTTTCCGGGGACTTGCTCTGACTTCGCCTTTGTGTAGATATAAATCCATCATGTCAGAGCCTTCGAATTCTCCTTTGTATGTATAATCCAAGAAGATAAGCCTGAAGACGCATCCCGACCCGGGCCTAAAGGAAAAGTGGCTACAAGACCGCTTAGCCCAAGATCCTTCGTTGCTGAACCTTGGGAGATGCTCTGACATTGGAGGGCAAGGAGGTACTAGTTCGAAGCGGTGGCAAATTGGATCTACTGTTCAGTGACTCCAAAGAAGGCACCCATTACGCAGTTGAGGTTCAACTCGGCGCTATCGACGCATCTCACATCGTCCGAACGATTGAGTACTGGCTTTTCCAGAAGGACAAGCCGAACTGCTTTCCCGTGCTTGTCGCGGAAAATTTCAACGCGCGATTTTATAATGTCGTTGAGCATTTCCAAAAGTCCTTTAACTTCATCGCAATTCAAGTCCAGGCTCTGGAGGTCGAGGACCAAGTCACCTTAACGTTTACCACGCGCTTCGACGCTGAGGATGAGGCCGGAAAACCCGCCAATCCGAAAGATTGGCGCGAACGTGCACCCGCCACTCTGCCGTTGGTAGATCAGATTTTCAAGATCGCGGAAACGATTGACTCTGCTCTGACATTAATCTACAACCAGAATCACATCAGCGCGGCGAAGGACGGCAACAACTTCTTGACGTTTCAACCTCAAAAGAACACCGTTCGCCTTAACATAAGCACACCGCAAACGGCTGAACTCGACACAATGACTGGAGCCCTTGGGGGCGAGTTCAAGCGAGACAAATATCGCTTCAAGCTGGGTGCCGACGTAATCGCAACACAAACCCCCGCACTCACCGACGTGATTCAAAGGGCGTATGCGGGCTGGCGAGAGACGACGTTCAATGCCTAGGACTTCTGCTTGGGTTCCCTTCTTTGCAAGTCGTTCATGATCCCCCAAACTTCGTGGAGTGCGTGAATGTAGTCGGAACTCCCGGCACCGCCAAACCGCGTCGCTTCGTTCTTGAAATTCGACCATTCCTGTTCGGAAGCTAACTCCGCAACGATCTTTGCCCAGACATCCTTCGCAACGATCAAACGGTATTTGTAATCCCTGCCTGGCAGCAAGACGATCTCGGATGCCGCGAGTTGCGCGAACCGCTTCTGAAGGGCGTGGAGATGGGTCTTCCGCCGTGCGCGAACCATCATCGTTGACACATCTCTAGAACCGTCCTCCTTCTGTGCACATGCAATCGAATAGAAACCGTAGCGGGTAAAGAGCCACATTCGGGACCTCCAAGGAGATGATCGTGGAAACGCCTCATCGTAGCATCCGCCATCTCGTCAACAAGCATACGTCGAAGGATCGCGTCCAACTCTGCGTCACTCAATGGGCTTCTTCCGGCTGAACGTGCCGCAATCCACTTCCTGAAACGACCCTGGGACAGCGTGATCGATCGCCGCGATGATGGTTGAGAGGTTTTTCTTGATGATCGGTAACTGGATGGCGGACAAGGCCACGACTGCCAGTCGTCGTCCGGCGAGGTTCTGTTCGAGGCTCAACGTTCGATCACCCGTGAGAAGAACTTCAATGCCGTTCTCTTCAGCGACGCGCAGCAAATCCCCGTTCTTGAGCCCAGCCCAACCCATATAATTGACCGTTACGACATCGTGACCGCTCAAGTACTTCCGTAAGCTGTGATCAAGATTCTCGTCTAGCAATACCTTCACGGCCGAGGTTGCGCTCGTTGAGAGTGGGCGAACTCGATCAGCCGCTCAATCTGAGTTACTGAGAGGGAGGGAAAACCCTCGCGGAGTTCTTCAATGGTTTCTCCCAGGTCGAAGCTGTCTACTATGGCGTCTGGCAGAATGCGTGTTCCGCGTACGACGGGACGCCCTGAGACTTTGCCGGGGACTTGCTCAATCAATTCGCAAGCCATCCAATCTATGTCCGTAGCTGTGTCAAGCTTCCCCATTTTCATTGCCCTTCCTTATGGTACCTTTTATCACGGAGACGGCAGTGCGACTCGGAGCCATTGTGTTTTACTAAGTTAGTGAAATTCTGCTGGCGCTGTTGGCGATTTCGATTTCCGGCGGATCGCGCAAAACGGTTTGTCGGGTGCGCATCCCAACTTCGAAGGAACCTGGAATTCCTCCACGGCCACTCCCATCGAGCGCCAAGCTCGATTCAAGGACAAAGAGTTCTATTCGCCACAGGACGTGGCGGACGTGGAACGAAACGCCGAGGCCCAGAAGGAAGACCGTCCTCCTCGGCCCGGTTCGACCGGCTTCGGGGGCACCTATAATGCCGCGTTTCGGGAACCTGGACAGAAGGTATTGAGGTCGCTCCGGACCTCCGTCGTCACAGATCCGCCGGACGGCCGCATTCCGCCTCTCACACCGGCAGCGGCGGCTGAGAAGCGTCGTCGCCAGGAAGCGCTTCTGCATCCTGCGCGCGCGAAGGATTTCGGTCTGCAGGATCGATGCCTCACGTTTCCCACTGCCGTGCCTCCTATGGTTCCGTACGGGTACAACAGCAATTACCAGATCATCCAGGCCGGCGGTGCGGTGATCATCAACGTCGAGATGCCGCATGATACGCGCGTCATTCACTTGGATCGGCAGTCGCATTTGCCGGCGGGTGTGCGGCTCTGGCTCGGCGATTCACTGGGACGTTGGGAAGGCGGCACTCTCGTCGTCGACACGACGAACTTCAACGACGGCGGCGGGTTCTACGGCGATGCCGGCGGGATGTATGGATGGGATCGGAATCTGCATGTGGTCGAGCGCTTCAGCTTTCTGGATGCGAATACGATTCTTTATCGTTTCGAGGTCGACGATCCTTCGGCTTTTACGCGGGCCTGGAAGGGCGAATTGACGATGACGCGATCGGCTGGCGCGATTTACGAATACGCCTGTCATGAGGGGAATTACGCGCTGCCGAACTTGCTGAACATCTTCACGCTTGGTGGGCGGTCCGCTGGACAGTGAGGCGATGTACCTGCTGACGAGTTGTGTAGAAAACGGGGACAGGCCGCCCTGTCCACGCCGATATATTGTTCATTCGTGGCCTCGGGTCACTAGGGGACAGGGTAGCCTGTCCCTGTTTTCTCCCTATTTTCGGTGGCTTCTTACTTCTTCTTTTTTGGTTTTTGTGTGGTCTTCGTCTCGCCGGTGGGCACGGTAAACAGATCGTCCGTCAGGTCTTGATTGATCGCCACTGTGTCGGCAAAGATCTCGTAGATCTTTTCGCCGTTGCGCTCGCGCCGCATCTGCATCGGCCACTGCACGCCGCCGGTTTCGCGATAGCGGGCGAAAATCGTCACTTCCTCATCGCGACGTTTATCCTCAGGATTCACGTGCCCGTAGACCTGCCGGATCGGCAGATGGGTCGACTTGTGAAAATACACCGTGATCAGGCGATTCTGCGAATCCGTGATGTCGACGATATCGATGGGTTGATTCTCGAACACATCCGCGCCGCGCGATTCGAAAATCATTCCCGGCTCATGCAGCCGCTGGCGGAAAATATAGAGGACGTTGCGCAGGGTGGTGTCGTGATAGCGCTCCATCCGATCTTTCGGCAGCTCTTTCGCGCCTCGCCAGTTGATCTCCCAGCCGCCGTTTTCGTTGAACAGGACTCCGGATTCTTCGGCTTTTGCCGAACGCCTGCCGTTCGAGCTGCGCGACCTTCTCGCCGGACTTACTGGGCGCCACCGTAATGTAGCGCGTATAAATTTTCGCGATCGAAAGCCCGGTCATCTGTTCGTGATAGAAGGAATAGGCGCGACCGGATTCGAGGCGGTCCTGCATAGCGAGAAACTTCTCGCCGCCGAGCGCCTGCACCGCCTGATCGATCAATTCCTTGCCGCGCTTCTCGGCGCTGTCTGCGCGAACGCGCCTGCGCAAGAACACAGGCTCGCGGCCGTCAATATCAAATACCTTCATGGCTTCTTGCTTAACTCCTCGGCCTTTAATCCGGTGTTGAATTTGTAATCCTGCACGATCGCCGATCCCGCTTCCTTGCCGTCTTGCATGGATCGTCGTCTTGAAGGGAACCTTGATTCCGCCCGCGTCGCGCCAATCGGAATAGCTCTGTTCAATGGATGCGGGCTGTCCTCCGCTGGTTTCGCGATACGTGAGTTTGGCCGGCAAGCCGTCGCGGTGTCGAATTCGATCTTCGCGCTCAGGCCGCCGGCGGCCGGAAATCTCGACCGCAGCCGGGCCGGTCGCGTTCACTTTCAGTCGACGCATCGCGATCCGCCAGGATGATATGCGGCAGATTCCGGAACACCTCGCCTTGCACCTGTCGCAGCACCGACGGGCGGCAGCGGTCCCGAACCCTGCGGACTCACCAGCCATCCGGTGTTGCCATCGGTGTACACGATCACTTTCCCGATCGGCGTGTCCTGATCCGTGCGCATTTGGCCGGACAAAATGTAGCGATTCAATTGCTTCACCTTCATGCCGCCGGCCGGGCCCATCGCCATCTCGGCCGATTCGGTTTCGTCCTTGATCGCCGCGATCTTCTCCGCTCCGCCCATCGCCTGCTGCGCGCGCTGCAGCAATTCCTTGCCGCGAGCCAGGCTGGCCGCGTCGCTCTTGCGCCGTCTCCTGCTTCGGCTCCGGAATCGTCAGATCGAGCGGCTGTGACCTGCCCAAGCGTGCTCAGCGGCTTGCCGAATTCCTTCGGATTGCCCACCGCGACGATGGCCAGATTCTCCGGCACGAAATGTTCCTTGGCGACGCGCAGCACATCGGCGCGCGTCACCGCCGCGATCGCCTTCTGATACTCGAACAGGAAATCCTTGGGATAGCCGAAGTACTCGTAGCGCATCACGCGGTTCAGCGTCTTCGCCGGGCTGTCGAAGAAGAACACGAAGCTGTTGAGCACGCCTTCCTTGGCTTCGTCGAGCTCGCGCTCGGTCACTTCGGCGGTGCGCATCTTTTCGATTTCCGCTTGAATCGCCTGACAGCGCTTCCGTCGTCGATGCCGATTTGGTGCTGCCGCCGATGCGGAACGTGCCGGGATGATTGTAATTCGCCGCCCACGCCGCGCCGATGTCGTAGACGCAGCCCAGCTTGGTGCGGATCTGCGACATCAGGCGGCTGCTGAATCCCTCGCCCAGAATATTGCGCCGCCACTTGCAGCGCCGGATAATCCTTGTCGCGCAGCGTTCCGCCCAGTTCGCCCATGGCGAAAAAGGTCTGCGTGACGTCCGGCTTCTCGGCGAGATAAACGCCCGGCGCGGGCTTCGCGGTCACCGCCGGAAACGCCGGCACGGGCGGCTGTTCCACCTTCCAATCGGCGAACAGCTTCTCCAGCTTGTCCTTCATCGTCGGCAGTCGAAAAATCGCCGTACACCGCCAGCATGATGTTCTTCGGGAAAGTAGTAGCGCCGGTAAAACTGGATCAGATCGTCGCGATGGATGCGCGCCAGATGCTCGTATTCGATCTGCCAGCCGTAGGAGTTGTCGCGGCCGTAGAGGATGCTCGTCAGCTCGCGGCCGGGGATCGCGCTGGCGTCGTCGTTGCGGCGCGCGATGCCGCTGCGATCCTGCGAGATCGTCAGATCGATCTTGTCCTGGCGGAACTCCGGATTGCGTCAGCACGTCCTTGAACGTGGCCAGCACCGCGTCGCGCGGTTTCCTTCAAGCGCCGAAAACGTCATGCTGGCGCTGGTTTCATCCATGCTGCTTTCGACCGACGCCGCCATGATTCTCCAGCTCCTCGTCGATCTGATCGCCGGTCTTCGACTTGGTGCCGCCGGAGCGCAGCACGTCCGCCATGACTTCCGACAGGCCGCGCTTGTCCGGCGGATCGAACAGATTGCCGGTGCGGATCAGCGCCAGCCCGCGAATCAGCGGCAGCTCGTGATCTTCCAGCAGGAACACCCGCATGCCGTTCGAGAGCGTGAACTGCGCCGGCTCCGGGAATCTTCACCTGCGGCAGCGGCGGATATTTCAGGTCCTTGTAAGACGGAAGCCGGCGGCCGGCTGCGGAGCCGCTGCGCGAACAGCACGCCGGCAGCGAGCAGCGCAAGTACGACTCGGCGTTCTCATTTCGCACCTTCCCTTCGCGCCTTTTCGCGGGCGTAACGTGTAGGCCACCGTGCGCGTGTTCTGCGACCAGATACGTTTTGCGCGACGCGCTGCACGTCGTCCGCGGTCACCTTGTTGTAGTCGTCGAGCTCCGTGAACAGCTTGCGCCAGTCGCCGTAGCTGACCGAGTAGCTGCACAGCTCCGACGCCAGCCCGGAATTGCTGTCCAGCTTGCGGATCAGCGCCGCGCGCAGCTTGGTCTTCACGCGCTGCAGAGTCGTCGGCATCGATCTTCTCCTTCTTCACGCGCTCGATGATCTCGTACAACGCCTTCTCGTTCTCCTCGACCGTGTGGCCCGACGACGGAGCCGACGAAGAACAGAAACAGCGACGGATATTTTCCGCCTGGGAAACGTGGCCTGGCTGCCGGCGCCCAGCGCGATCTTCTTGTCGCGCACCATTTCCTTGTAGATGATGCCCGTGCGCCCGCCGGAAAGAACGTCGCTCAGCACATCGAGCGCGGCGTCGTCCGGCGAATACTGATCCGGCCGCTTGTAGGCGATCACCAGAAACGGCTGCGCGGGCGACGCCACCGCGACGCGCTTTTCGCCCTCCTGCGGCGGCTCCACGGTGCGAACCAGCGGCGGCAGCGGACCGCGCGGCAGCCGCCCGAAATACTTCTCCGCCAGCCGCTTCGCCTCGGCCGGATTCACGTCGCCCGCGATGCCGATGGTGATGTTGCCGGGCGTGTAGTAGCTCTTGTAAAACTTCTCGGCTTCGGTGCGGCGGAAATTCTCGATGTCGCTGGCCCATCCGCCCGGCATGTTCTCGATAGGGATGCGCCGCGAACGCGGTGGCCAGCAGCGCCTCCACCAGCTTGCCCTGCGGGCTCGATTCGACGCGCATGCGCCGCTCTTCGCGCACCACGTCGCGCTCCTTATAGAACTCGCGGAACACCGGATGCAGGAAGCGCTCGGATTCGAGCAGAAACCACAGCTCCATGCCGATTCGACGGGAAACTGTAGTAGTAATTGGTCGAATCCTCGCCGGTGCCGGCGTTCATTCCGACGCCGCCGTTCGATTCGACGATGCGGTCGTACTCGTTCGGTTCGACGAAGCTGTCGGCCTTCGCGATGGCGTCCTTCACGCTCAGCCTCCAGCGCCTCGATCTTCTTGGGGTCGGCGCGGAAGCCTTTGCGCTGCTCCTGCATCCAGGCGGTCGTAGACCTGCTCGACGGCATCCAGCGCGGCCTTTTCCTTCGGCCAGTTCTTGGTGCCGATGGTCTGGCGTGCCCTTGAACGCCATGTGCTCGAACATGTGCGCGATGCCGGTCTGGCCGCTGGGATCGTCCACCGAGCCGACGTTCACGTAGGTGTGGAACGAAACCACGGGCGCTTCATGGCGCTCGATGATCAGGAATGGAGGCCGTTGGGGAGCGTGAACTCGGTGACTTTCTTCTCGAAGTCCTTAAGCGATTGGGCTGCAAGGACGACCGTGTAAAGTAATGCGGACGCGATGACCCTCATTCCCTTCAGGGTAGCATCCGATAGTTGGGGGAACATTTAGCCGCAGATGCACGCCGATTCACGCTGATAAACGGATACTTATCTTCGTTATCATCGGCGTCAATCTGCGTGCATCCGCGGCCAATTTATCAGACCGACATCACTTCGGCGAGCACATTGCGGAACTTCGCCATGTCGCTCTCCGTGCCGATCGTGACTCGCATCATGTTGTCATACGGCGGGAACTGGCGTCCGATCGCGACACCCTTGGCGAGCAATAGCGGCGCGATTTCCTTCACGCTCCGCCGCGCATCCACCATCATGAAATTCGAATGCGGCTCAATGAACTTGATGTTCTTCGATTTGAGCCACGCGGTGGTCTCCGTGCGGATGCGGGCGTTCTTCTCGCGCCGCTCGTCGATGAACTTCGGCCCCAGGTCGAACGCCGCGAGAACCGCGCGCACCGCGATGATGCTGATCACGTTGTTGCGATACGGCGTCAGCTTTTCGATGATATCGGGCCGGCTCGCGACGTAACCCGGCCCGCAAGCCTGCCATGCCGTAGATCTTCGAGAACGTCCGGCTGACGATCACGTTCTTGCCTTCGCGCACGTATTTCATCGCGCTTTCGACATCCGGCGAAGTGCAGAAGTGGAGGTAGGCTTCGTCGACCAGCAGGATCGTGTTCGCCGGCAGATTCGCCACGATCCATGCGAGATCCTGTTTGTTCGTGACGGACGCCGTCGGATTGTTCGGATTGCAGATGTGAATGACGCCGCCGCCGGCCTTCTCGGCTTCGGCCACCAGCTTCTTCACGTCGGAAGTATGATCGGCTCGAAGCGGAACCTTCACCACCGCGTGGCCCTTGAGCGCGGTCAGTTCGGCCATCGCTTCAAACGACGGCCATCCGGTGATGAACGGACGCGTCGGCGACGTGAATACTTCGATCACGTCATGCAACGGTTCGGTGGATCCGGCGCCGACGAAGACTTGGTTGGCGTCCAGCTTTTCACTGGCCGCGACGGCTTTGTAGAAATCGTCGAATTCGCGGTAGTGGTAGCGATTGGTTTCGCCGGCCACGCGTTGGATCGCCTGGAGGATGGCGGGCGGATGACCGTCGGGAAATTCGTTGGCGTTTAGCCAGACGGTGTCTTTAGGTGCGGGCCCAGCGACGTTGGCGCGCTGCGCGAATGCAAATTCGGTAAATCCGGCCGCAGCGACCGCGGCAAATCCCCGGCGGGTGAATCCGTTGTGAAGCATACAAGCCTCCAGCTTGCAATTCTACAGCATCTCGCGCCAGGCCTTTGAGACCCGTCGCAAGCGAGCTAAATCGTTGGTCGTCGGAAAAGCGAGGCTACGGAGTCACAGGCTTCACGTGGACATTCCCAGACGCCTCGAACTCGCCTGTATTCCAGTGATAGTCCACTTGGTCGGCTCGGAGTTCCATGCCGTTGATTGTGATTTCGACATCGCCTTTGAATCGAACCACGAACGCAGGAATGGACGGCTTAAGGGCTTCGGCGCTCTTGGCGGTCGCTTCGAGCGTGCGCCCGTCGTCCACGACGACACGGAATCCAGCGCGCGTGCGAAACATGGTGAAGGCCTGTCCCGGAGTCGTCGTCGGAGCCTGTGGGAAGACAGGGAGACACGCGATCAACGCGATGCCCATTGTGAAGAGTTTCATCGAGCCGCCTTTCTCTCTACGATGGCATTATATGCGTTTAAGCGCTTTTGATGTGGCTTGTCAGGGCGCCCGTGCGTCAGGGCTGCTCTGCGAACAACTCAGCCAGCGGCAATGCGAAGCCTGGCAGCAGCGGTGAGGTGATGGAGTCGGTACCTGAGAGTGCGCGATCCACCCTGTCGGGACTGGCCCAAATCTCTGCCCGGAGGGACTTCGGGTGGATCATCCATACTTCTTTGACTCTAGCCTCGAAATACTGGTTGATCTTGCGCTCAATCATTCGGGGCGTCTCGCTTGGGGACAGCACTTCGGCAACGATTTCAGGAATAATCGGGATAACCTTCGCGTCCCTCAACTCCTCCCGCCGGTTTCCCAGAATCACCGACACATCGGGCGATCTGCGTGTCATCGGAGACAGTGCATAAAGATTTTCCGAGATCAGCGCCCGGCCTATCCGATTCCCACGGAAGTAGGTCTTGAGTTCAAAGAAGAGATTTCCAAGAATCTCGTTGTGCCGGTAAGCGGGTCTCGTCATCACGATCAACTCCCCTTCGTCGAGCTCGTAGCGCTTGTCTTCCTCGAACGGGTAGTTGTCGAATTCTTCGGCTGTCAGCAGAATCTTCGTGGCGCTCATGGATCCAGTCACTCCTAATGAGTGTCTACTTGATCTCCAGGATCTCTTTCTCTTTGGCCTTCGACGCCGGATCGATCTTGCCGATGTGGGCGTCGGTCATCTTCTGGATCTCGTCCAGCGCCCGGCGCTCTTCATCCTCGCTGATGGGCTTGTCCTTGAGCAGCTTCTTCAGATGCTCATTGGCGTCGCGGCGGATGTTGCGCAGCGCCACGCGATGATCCTCGGCGACGTGGTGCAGCCGCTTGACGATTTCCTTGCGGCGCTCCTCGGTCAGCGGCGGAATCGGCACGCGGATCATCTTGCCGTCGTTGGCCGGATTCAGGCCCAGGTCCGAAGTGCGGATGGCCTTCTCGATCGCGCCGATCTGCGAAACATCCCAGGGCTGAATCGTGATCAGCGTCGGCTCCGGCACGTGCAGGTTGGCGACCTGGTTCAGCGGCGTCGGCGTGCCGTAGTAATCCACCTTGCATGTTGTCGAAAATGCTCACCGAGGCGCGGCCCGTGCGGATGCCCGCCATTTCGTGCTGCAAATCCGGCAGCACTTTGTCCATGCGCGTCTTGGCGTGGCTCTCCACGTCCTTGACGCTCTTGAAAGTGTGATTCGCTGGTGCTGCTGGTTCTGGTTGTCATGGTTTCATAAGCTGTTGTCTTAGTGAATCAGCGTGCCGATCGGCTCGCCCATCGCCATTCGCATTATATTGCCGTGCACGTTCAAATTGAAAACCACGATCGGCAGCTGGTTGTCGCGGCACATGGCCACGGCCGAGGCGTCCATCACTCGCAGATTCTTGCGCCAGCACGTCGGAGTAGCCGATCTCCGTGAAGCGCACGGCATCCGGATTGCTTCAGCGGATCCTTATCGTAGACGCCGTCGACGCGCGTGGCCTTGGCGACCACCTCGGCGTGGATTTCCAGGCCGCGCAGCGTCGCCGCGGTGTCGGTCGAAAAATAGGGATTCGAAGTGCCCGCCGCGAAGATCACGATGCGGCCTTTTTCCAGATGCCGGATCGCCCGGCGGCGGATGTACGGCTCGGCCACCTCGTGCATCTCGATGGCGGTCATCACGCGCGTCGGCACGCCCTGCTTTTTCCAGCGCGTCCTGCAAGGCCAGCGCGTTGATCACGGTGGCCAGCATGCCCATGTGATCCGCCGCCACGCGATCCATGTTCTGCGCCGCCGCCGCCACGCCGCGAAAGAAATTGCCGCCGCCCACCACCAGGCCGATCTGCACGCCGGTGCGCGCGACTTCGGCGACTTCCTCCGCCAGCGCCTGCACGCGCGCCGGGTCGATGCCGAAGGAGCCTTCGCCGGCCAGCACCTCGCCGCTCAGCTTCAGAAGAATGCGCCGGTATCTGAGGCACGGGCTACTCGGCCGCGGCTGTCTCGGATCCGGATGTATCGGCCGGACGCCGTGTCGCCCACCTTGAAGCGCACGAAGCGCGACACCGAAATGTTCTCGCCCAGCTTGGCGATCTTGGTCTTGATCAGATCGGCGATGGTGGTGGTGTTTTCCTTGATGAAGGGCTGCTCGTACAGGCAGACCTCTTCGTAGTACTTGTTCATGCGGCCTTCGACGATCTTGTCGAGCATCTTCTCGGGCTTGCCTTCGGCCAGCGCGCGGGCGCGCTGGATGTCGCGCTCTTTGTCGAGCGCCGCCTGCGGTCACGTCTTCCTTGCGGATGAACTGCGGATCGGCCGCGGCCACCTGCATGGCCAGGTCGTGCACCAGCTCCTGAAAATCGTCGGTGCGCGCCACGAAATCGGACTCGCAATTGACTTCGATCAGCACGCCCAACTGCGCGCCCGGATGAATGTAGCTGCCGATCACGCCCTGCTTGGTGGAGCGCGTGGACTTCTTGGCCGCCGACGCGATGCCCTTCTTGCGCAGGACGACTTCGGCTTCGGCCAGGTCGCCCTTGGCCTCGACCAGCGCGCTCTTGCACTCCATCATCCCGGCCCCGGTGCGCTCCCGGAGCTGCTTTACTAACTGTGCACTGATCTCCATAATTTCCTCTTGATACGGACTTGAGGCACCGCTGCCTGCGCGCCCGAGCTATATCGGCGCCGCGAGCGTCAGGCGATGCAAGCCCGCATTTGATCTACTGGATTCCGCGTCGGACGCTTCGTTCGGCGCGGCTTCCGACACCGGGCCCTTGCGCGGCAGCGACATCGACGGCAGATCTTCGTCCGGCATGCTTTCCGACATGAGCTGCTCGGCGTACTTCGGATCGATGTACTGCGCGTATTCCGGAATCTCTTCCACCGGAGTCTCGTCGCCCGTGACCAGCTTCTCGGCGGCGAAATCCTGCTCGCTCGCCAGCTGCCGGCCTTCGACCACGGCGTCGGCGATCTTGGTGGTGAACAGGCGGATCGCGCGCAGCGCGTCATCGTTGCCCGGAATCACGTAGTCCACCTTGTCCGGATCGCAATTGGTGTCGACCACGGCCACCACCGGAATGCCCAGCTTGCGGGCTTCTTCCACCGCGATCGCTTCCTTGTTCGAATCGATCACGAACAGCAGGTCCGGCAGCCCGTTCATGTCCTTGATGCCGGCCAGGTTCTGGTTCAGGTGCTTGCGCTCCCGCTCCAGGCGCACGACTTCCTTCTTGGCGCGGCCTTCCCAGTTGCCTTCGGCGGCCATCGCGTCCAGTTCCTTCAGCCGCTTGATGGACTTCTGCACCGTGGTCATGTTGGTGAGCAGTCCGCCCAGCCAGCGCTGGTTCACGTAGTACTGCTGGCAGCGCGTGGCTTCTTCGGCGATGGCTTCCTGCGCCTGGCGCTTGGTGCCGACGAACAGCACGGTTTTGCCCTGCGCGGCCATTTCGCCGCACGTACCGCATCGCGTCCTTGAACAGCTTCAGCGTCTTCTGCAGATCGATGATGTAGATCCCATTGCGTTCGCCAAAGATGTATTCTTTCATCTTTGGATTCCAGCGCTTGGTCTGGTGCCCGAAGTGAACGCCTGCTTCGAGCAATTCCTTCATGCTAATCGACGGCAAAAATACCTCCTTGCTTGTCGGTTTAGAGAACCCGTGCTACGGCCCAAAGCGGAATTTGCAGCCTGGGATGGTTGAACAACTAACGGGCGCGACATGAACATGCGCCCAAAAACAAATAACATCGCGTTAATCGGCGAGGATACGCGGCAATCTAGCGCTTGCGAGAACTGGAAGCGTTTGCGAGCGCCCTTCTGCCCGTACTTCTTGCGCTCATGCTGGCGCGCATCGCGCGTCAGCATGCCCAGTTCCTTCAGCTTGCGCGCGCAGCTCGACGTTGAACTCGAGCAGCGCGCGCGCGATTCCCAGCTTCGCCGCGCCGGCCTGGCCCGTGGGACCGCCGCCGGCGGTGGTGATCAAAATATCGAACTTGTCCGCGGTTTCGGTGGCCAGCAGCGGCTGCCGCACGATCGCGCGCGAGGCCTCGCTCGGGAAATAATTTTCGAACGTGCGGCCGTTCACCGTGATCTGCCCTTGCCCGACCGCAGAAATACTCTCGCCACCGCTCGTCTTGCGGCGGCCCGTTCCCAAATGTTGTACTAACGCCACTCTAAATCATATCTCCTATACTACCGCGCAATCGCCAGTTCGACGGGCTTCTGCGCCTGATGCGGGTGCTTGGGACCCGCGTAAACCTGCAGCTTCCGGTACATCTGCTTGCCCAGCTTGGTCTTCGGAAGCATTCCCTGAATCGCCTCTTCCACCATCCGCGCCGGACGCGTCTGCGCGCACCTTGCGCGCCTTGGTTTCCGTCAATCCGCCCGGATAACCCGAGTGGCGGCGATAAAGTTTCTGCTCTTCTTTGCGCCCGGTCAGCCGGACCTTCGCCGCATTGACCACGACCACGTGATCGCCCGTATCGAGGAACGGCGTATAGCTGGGCTTGTGCTTGCCCATCAGGATCGTGGCGGCTTTGCTGGCCACCCGTCCCAACACCGCGTCCTCGGCATCGATCATGTGCCATTGGCGCTCGATGTCGTCGGGCGATGGAATTGCGGTTTTCATGTAGACAGACCTTCTCCGTGCGAGTTGCGAACGTCTTCAGGTTAGCGGATTGGGGGCTGGGCTGTCAAACGCAATCGGGCGTCTGGCGAAGCCTGGGAGATCGCCAGCCTAAGAAATCAGTTATGAGTCAGCCCTCGATAGCGCTCTCCGCGGCAGAGCGGCGCGCAATATTTATAAACCATATTCCCATAAAATGTTTTGCACACAAAAGTTGGCGTTTCAGTTCAAGACCCCCGCCGTGGCCGATAAGGTTTGCGTGGAACTTCATCGAACCCGACACCGCCCCGAACAGCGACTGGAACAGCGTCTTGCTGCCGATACATCCGTCAGCGTCACCGTCTTAGGAGTTCTGGGCTCGCCCAGGTTCCTGGGAATCATTGTTGACATGTCCGGAAGTGGCCTGCGGTTGAAACTTCCCCTGCCGGTCCCCTGTGGCGCGGCAGTGAAGATCGAGACCGGCGACATGTTGATGCTCGGCGAAGTGGTGCGTTGCGAACCGGTTGGAGAGACCTATTCCGTCGGTGTTTCCGTGTCGCAATCCCTGACGGCCCTGGCGGAACTGGAGCGTCTGAATCGTGCTCTGCTAGGCACCGAGAAAACCGAAATTCGCAGCGGAATCGGGAACGTCGAGCACGAATACGCCCGCGTCCGCCGCTAGCGTAATCAAGCACTCGCTTCCGACCGTGAGTGCTTCAGAGATAGCTCTTACTTCCCGCCGAGCTCCTTCAACAACTCCGCCACCGCCGCTTCCAACTGCCGATCCTTACCCGCCAGATTATCCTCCGGCGAATTCTCGATCCGGATATCCGGCTGCACTCCGTAATTCTCCATGTTCGTGTGCTTGCCGTCTGCGAGAAACACGCCGACTCCCGGCGTCCGAACCGTCGATCCGTCGATCAGCGAATAACTCCCGGTGCCGATCACCGCGCCCATCGTCGGCGTGCCGACCGTCTTGCCGAGCCCCAGCGCCTTGAACCCCGCCGGGAACATCTCCGCGTTCGAAGCCGAGCGCCAGTTCTGCAGCACGATCTTCGGGCCGAAGTATCCCGCGAACGGACGGCCATCTTCATCGGTGCCGCGCGGACGCCAGATCTGGTATTCCTTCTGGACCAGGATCGCGAGCAGTTCCTGCTCGATGTTGCCGCCGCCGTTCCAACGCTGATCGATCACCAGCGCCTTCTTATCGCGATTCTCGTGGATCTCTTTCTCGAACTTCGCGAGCGACGGGGGATCCATCGCCTGAATATGCAGATAGCCGATCTTGCCGCCCGACAACTTGTCGACGTCGGCTCGGCGATCCTTCACCCATCGCTCATAGCGAAGCTGGCTGTAGGCCGCGGCCGTAATCGGATCCACGCGCGATTTCCACGCGCCGTCTTCGCTCGGCTTGCTGTTGAACGTCACCAGCACTCGCCGATTCAGACGCTCGTTCGAAAGCAGCTTCCAATAATTCGTGTGGCGAGCACCGGAGTGTTGTCGATGGCGATCAGATAATCGCCGGCCTTCACCTTCACCCAGTCCTTGTCGCACGGACCGTCTTCGTAGACGTAGGCGACCTTGAATCGGCCGGCGGTCTCATCCGGCACCAGGTCGAGGCCAAGATGCGACGTCGTCACCGCATTTTCGCGAGCGCCGGGTCCGACTGCTGCGCCGGTGTGCGACGCGTTCAGCTCGCCGATCATTTCATTGATGATGTTCATCAGCTCATACTTGTCGGCGACGTACTCCACCAGCGGCTGATACTTCGCGCGCGCGCCATCCCAGTTGTAGCCGTGCATGTTGGAATCGTAGAAGCGGTACTTCATGGTGCGCCACGCGTCGGAGAACATCTCCGCCCATTCGGCCTGCTTTGCGACCTTCACTTTCGCGGTGAACGTGATCTGACGACGCGCGCCGGCCCCACCCGGAGGCGCTGCCGTTGGATCAGCATTGCGCCCGCCGCCCGTGGCCCCGCCCACTCCCACGTTGATCGAATAGACGCTGCCGCCTTCTTCATAGAACAGCGTGCGGCCGTCGCGAGTCAGATTCAGATTGCGAATTCCGCCGCCGCCTCCGCCACCACCGCCGCCGCGACCACCTCGGCCACCGCCCGCTGCCGCATCGCCGCCGCCCGCCGACAGCCGAGTCTGCCTGCGGCCGTCATCTGTCGTCGAATAAATCACGGGAACAGTCCGCAGGCCCGCGCCTTCACTGGTGACGAAGATCAGCGTTCGCGAATCCGTCGCTGGAACGTAGGCCTGCACGCCGGATGGCATGCGCGTGACTTCGCGCGTGCGGCGCTTCAAGCCATCCCAATCGATCACGGCATCTTTTACCGGGAGCATTCGCCGCGGCGTTTCCGCCGCGACCGCCGCCACGACCAGCAGGAGCGTGCTCGGCGCAGCTTCCGCATCGGCATCCGCTGTGTCGGTATCTTCCGGATCGTGATCCTGCTTTTCCAGCGCGATCACGTAAATCTGCGCACCGCCGCCACCACCGCCCCGCCCTCCACGACCGCCGCCGCCGCCAGCGAATCGCGTGAAGTAGAGCTTCTTGCTATCGGCCGAGAATTTCGGCTGGCGCGAGCCATCGGAATCGAACGTGACGACGCGTTCCTGTCCCGCCCTGCTGACGACTGGAGTCAGATAAATATTGGTCGTAGCGCGACGCATCCGGCCTTCGAATACGCGATCCACTTTCCGTCGGGCGACCACACCGCCCCGCTGATATTGCCCTTCGTCGACGATGCCGCCAAACGCGTCTGTTTCGACGGCCACGTCGTAGACGAACAGCTTGTCGTCCAGTGTATTGAACGCCAGCAGCTTCGAATCGGGCGACCAGCTCAGGTTGGATTTGATCGAATCCTGATCCGTGATGCGCTGCGCGCCGCCCACGCCATCCGCTGCGACCAGGTAAATCTCTTCGCGGCCGCTGCGATCGCTGATGAACGCGATCTGCTTTCCGTCGGGCGAATAAACCGGATCCTTATCGCGCGCCGGATCGTCGGTGATCTGCGTCAGATCGCCGCCATCCACGGGCGTCGTGAAAATCTCCCCGTGAATCGAGAACGCGATGCGCCGACCGTTCGGCGCGACGTTGATATTGATCGACGCGCGACGTGAACGTGCGCATGTCGGTCATGTTTTCCTGAACCTCGGTGGAGATGTCGATCTTGATCGGCGTCACTTTGCGCGTCGCCGACATCCAGCTTCGAAACGCCGAATTCGTGCTCGAACACGATGGTCTTGCCGTCGGCGCTGATGGAGGGAAATCGCACGTCGCCGGACTTGAACGTCGTGATCTGCTGGGCGTTCTTTCGAGTCGGCCATCGCCTTCGGAAACGCGCCAGATGTTCGTCAGGCCCGTGTTGATCTTGCCGTCCTCGCGATCGCTGACGAAATAAATGAAGCCGTCGTGCGCCCACATCGGCCACGAATCGATCCCTTCGAACGTCGTCAGATCGGTGAACTTCTTCGACGCGAGATCCATCACCGTGACGTCGGTGTTGTAGGCGCCGCGATAATACTTGCGCCAGTAAACCTGGCCCTTGCGATTGATCGCGAGCTTCTTTCCGTCCGGCGAATACGATCCCGCGATGCCCATGTCGGG
This sequence comes from Terriglobia bacterium, assembly GCA_963732025.1. GTDB lineage: Bacteria > Acidobacteriota > Terriglobia > Bryobacterales > Bryobacteraceae > Palsa-187. Next base: position 24,396 of record CAVSXU010000008.1, on the reverse strand, counting down.
GCCGGCGCTATGCTCCAGGCCGCCGTCGACCGAAACCGTATAGAGCTTCGCCATGAAATCTTCGCCGCGCTGGCTCGAAAACAGCACGTTGCGCGAATCCGGCGTCCAGCCGAGCACGTTATCGTCGGCGGAATGAAACGTGAGCTGTTTCGCGTCGCCACCCTTGGCGGGAATGATGAAGACGTCGAGGTTGCCGTTGCGGTCGCTCGAAAAAGCGATCCATTTTCCGTCGGGCGAAAATCGCGGATAGATATCGCGCGCGCTGTGCACGGTGAGACGCTGGACGTTTTGGCCGTTGTCGTCGGCGGTCCAGATGTCGCCCATGTAGGAGAACGCGACGCGGCCCTGATAATAACTGGGATAGCGGGTCAGCTTGGCCTCGCGGCCGAACGCGGAAATGCACAAGAGGGAGAGAATGAGCGCGAGAGTCTTCATCGAAAATACCTTTCAAGCCTGGAGAAACATTTGGTCACGAACGAATCAAACACCACCCGTAAGGGTGGGGGCCTCATGGACATTATCGTCGTCAAGCCCCACTCGTTCAGGGAAGCGGGGATCGTGACCATGAGACCCCCACCCTTACGGGTGGTGTTTGAGGCTGAAATCATTTGGTCGCGTCGGCGGGTTTCACGGTCGGATACTTGATGCCGAGCTGTTCCAGATAATTGTTGTACTTGTCCGGATTGTAGTATTGCTGCTTCATCTTCTCGCGATAGATCGCCATGGTCTTCTCGTTCATCCAGATGGCGGGCTTATCGTCGGGACGCAGGAAGCTCTTGTACTTCACGTCCTTCGTCTGGACGTTATTGAAGTAATCCTTCGCGGCCTGCACCAGTTCCGGATGCGTCACGATATCCAGAATCGTCATCGCCTGCACCTTCGCGCCCGCGATCACGCCTTTATGCGCGATCGGCGTGGCCATGGCGATTCCGTTCGCCCAATTGTGGCCGGGTCCGCCCGGGATGTTCGACGGATAGCTCAGCGTCACGGTCGGCACGGTCCACGAAACGTCGCCGATGTCGTCCGATCCGCCGCCGGTCGGCTGATTGCGGCCTTCTTCGCCGCCGCCGTCTTCAGTTGCGACAGGCGGTCGCGGCGGGCGCGGCTCCTGGATTTTCGACGCCAGCCCGCGCACCGGCACTTTCAATTCGCGCTGCAGCGCCTTCGCCAGCGTCTGATCGTCCTCCGACCACGACCGGCAGCCCGACCTTCTTGATGTTTTCGTACATCGCCTCGGCGATCGGCTTGCTGAAGTGGCCCGGCCACGCGCTGCCCAGCAATCGCGACGTGTATTCGGTATCGGTCATCAGCGTCGCGGCTTTCGCCATGTTGTCGCCGATGCGCCACAGATTCATCACGTGTTCGTAGTCGGCTTCGCGGAAGTAATACCAGGTCGCGGCGTTCTGCGGCACCACGTTCGGCTGATCGCCGCCATTAGTGATCACGTTGTGGATGCGCGTGGCCAACCGCAAATGTTCGCGGCGGAAATTGTAGCCGACGTCCATCAGCTCCACCGCATCCAGCGCGCTGCGTCCGCGCCATGGCGATCCGGCGGCGTGCGCGCTTTCGCCCTTGAACATGTATTCGATCGAAACGATGCCGTTCTGATTGCCGGGCCCGTTCGTTACGCCGAGATTATTGCCGACGTGCGCGAACAGGCAGATGTCGACATCCTTGAACATGCCCTCGCGAACGTAGAAGGCCTTGGTCGCCACCAGTTCCTCGGCCACGCCCGGCCACAAGCGAAGCGTGCCCTTGAGATGTTCGCGCTCCATCACTTTTTTCGCCGCGATCGCCGCCAGAATGTTGAGCGGCACACCCGAATTGTGGCCTTCGCCATGGCCGGGCGCGCCTTCGATCATCGGCTCATGCCAGGCGACGCCGGGCTTCTGCGAAGCCTGCGGAATATCGTCGATATCCGAGCCGAGCGAAATTACCGGCTTGCCTTCGCCCCACGTCGCGACCCACGCGGTCGGGATGCCGTAGATGCCTCGCGTGACTTTGAAGCCTTCCTTCTCCAGAATCGCCGTCAGGTATTTCGACGTCTCGAACTCCTGAAACCCGAGCTCGGCGAAACTGAAGACGCTGTCGACCATCACCTGCGCCTGCTTCTGCATGTGATCGATTTCGCCGCGCAGATCGGCTTTCATGGCAGCTTCTTTATCGGAGACGGCTTTCATTGGCGCCGGAGGCGTCGATTGCGCAAGAGCAACAGTGGTGGAGAGTAGCACGGCGAACAGGAATTTCGACATAGGGCTAGCTTATTACAAGATCGTGGCGCACGCACTCTTGCGTGCCGTGTCGACACTCGTGTCGACACCCTATGCCAGGGCGAGGAAACGCTTGTGTAGACACTAGGATCTGCATGCCTTGTGACCTACGGAAAAAACTCTGTCGACATGAGTCTCGACACGGCACGCAAGACTGCATGCGCCACATCAACTTACGCGCGAGCGAAATCCAAATATCCGTGACGAGGATCCGTGCTCACCAGCTTCACCTTCATCTGATCGCCCACATCGACACCGCGCTCGCCATGAATCAGCAAACCCTCCGCCGGCGGCGAAAAAATCCGCACGAACGTGCCCTTCGGAGTGACGCCCGTGATCACGCCGCTGAACGTCATGCCAATACGATTCGACAGCGCGACCGCCGCGATCCGCTTGCCCATTCTCCGCTCCACTTTACGCGCGGCATCTTCTTTCTCCGTGCAATTGGCGGCGATCGAAGACAACTCGCCATCGGAATACGGAGTCGGCGTCTTGTCGATCACGGATTTGATCAGGCGCTGCGTCACCAGATCCGCGAACCGGCGATTCGGCGCCGTCGAATGCGTGTAATCCTGCACCGCCAACGCGAAGTGTCCCTGATCTTCCGCGCCCGGCCGCGAAAACACGTACTCGCCCGGTCCCATCAACTTGATCACCGCCAGCGAAAGATCGGAATAGTGCGCCGCATCGGCCTTCCGCATTTTCGTCAGGAATCCGTTGAGCGCCATCGAATCTGGCTCTGCGGGAAGCTGTGAATTGATAGCGCGCCGCCAGCTCCACGATTCGATTCCATCGTTCCGGCGTCTTGACGACGCGGCGAATGATCGACAAGCCGGCCCGCGCCAGCGTGCGCGCCATCACTTCATTCGCGCCGATCATGAAATCCTCGATCAGCATCGTGGCGCGATTGCGTTTGCGTTCGCGAACATCCTGGACCACATGATTGTCCACGACAAATTCCGGCTCCACGCGGTCGAAATCCAGCGCGCCATGCGTGTGCCGTTCATTCTTCAAACACTGCGCCGCTTCGTCCTGTAGCTGCAACTGCGCTTGCAGATCCGCCGATGCCGCGACCTTCGGCGGCGCTTCAGTCCAGTGCCTTCGAGCCACGCCCCGGTCGCGTTGTAAGCCAACTGCGCATGATTGCGAATCAGAGCGCGATAGATCGATCCCTGGCGCGATCATTCCGTCGCCGTCGACCACGTATTCGGCGACCATCGCGCGGCGATCCTGGTTCTCATTGAGCGACGTGAGATCGGTCGACAGTTCATCCGGCAGCATCGAGAAATTCCGGACGCCGGTGTAAACCGTGCAAGTCTGCGCGGCCGCGTGCTGATCGATCGGAGTGCCTTTCTCGACCGCGCTATCGACATCGGCGACAGCGACCCGTACGCGAATGCCTCCCGGCACTCGCTCGGCGACTTCGGCCTGATCGAGATCGCGCGACGTGTCGTTATCGATGGATGACCAGAGCAGGTCGCGCAGGTCCTTCACATCGGGACCGGGCGCAGGCGGCAGGCTTCGCCTTAATCGCGTCGAGTTGTTCTTGAGTGCCGCGAGGAAAATCGGGATCGAACCCGTTGTCGATCATTTCCTGGCGGGCGGAGGCAGACGAGATCGAAATGAGACATGAATAACGTAGATTAACGTACTTGCCACGCGCTCCATGCTGTCGCGCCTCTTTCAGCACGATCATCTCGTCAAAGAAACACTGTGGTATGGGGTGCGTTCGTAAAGAATCCGCGCCATTCCAGCCGCGTCGTCTAGCGCGATGATGGCGTCAAAGAGGCGCGACAGCATGGAGCGCGTTCGCGAATAGTCCGACGCAACTACTACTTCACGACAATCGGCACCGACGCAATCGTGTTCTCCCATTCAAGCTGCAGCTTGCCGTTGTTCCCACCAGCACTCGACAAAGTCATCTTGTAAACGTCGATAAGAGCGGGCGGCTTGTTCATATCCATCGGAACGCGGCCCAGATCCTGTTCCGGATGATATTCCAAGCCCCACTGCCCGGTCTGCTTATTGATGATGAGCTGCCACTGTTTCTGATCCAGCCACACGAAAATCGTGTAGTTCCCTTTGGGGACGTTCAGCGTCTTGATGGTGAGGTCGGTGTCGGTGTGAAGCGCAGTAGCCTCGTTGGCCCCGGCTCGCCAGGCTTTGCCGTAAGGCACCAGGCCGCCGAAGATTTTGCGATTGTGCATCTGCGGAGCGCAGTAATGAATAGAGATTTTCTTGCCAGCGATCGTCACTGAGGTGTCTGCCTCCGGGCTAACAAATTGGGCAGATGCGAGACTGGCACATCCCAGTGCGAGAACGAGAATCAACTTGGTCATGGTTTGAGTGTATCGTTCGCGGCCTTCAGTTGAGGCGCGACCGTTAGAGAGCGCGCGTTCTCGTTCGACCGCGTTCGTTAAGCACGTGCGGGCCTGTTAAAATCGCAATCGGAAGCTAGTCTTGGTCGGTGCTGGGCCTGGTCTTCAAAACCAGTGTGGGGCACTTAGTGCCGCAGGTGGGTTCGACTCCCACTAGCTTCCGCCATTTATTATCAGTGTGATACATGGGGTATTGCCGTTCATGTACCACCTAATGTACCATTGATTTATGGCGTTGAACGGAAGGAACGAACTCACAAGCTATCGCCGTCATGGAGCCGCGTGCTCTCTTTCTGAGCCGACGTACTTTCCCGCAACCAAGCGGGCCCGCATGCGAGACACGTGCGCGTGTCCCATCGTTGTTAGCGGGTATCTCTTGCACGAACCGGAACGAGTACGTCATCTCTCGCTTGGCACGAATGACTGGACACAGGCGGAAATCGTCAAAGCTGATCTGCTCAAACGTCAACGCATCGCTGAAGCGCAAGCGAAGCCAAGTGCCGGTGAGATCACGATTGGGCACGCTATCAATCGGTTCATCACAGCGAAAGGCGGGAAGTCGCTGAAGCCGATCGAAGCCGCAACGCTCCACAAATATGATGTCCTGCTGAAGAGCCGCCTGGTTCCGTTCGCGAAGGAGCATGGGTACACATCGATTCGCATTCTCGAAGATTTTGAAGTTGTGAGCAAGTTCACTGAATCCTGGGTAAACCTCTTGAGCAGCGAAAAGGAATCGCTGGGCATCAACACGAAGCGTGCGGAGCTTCAGCGCTTGCGGGCGTTCAGCGGGTTCTGCAAAAAGCACAAATGGATCGCCGAAAACGAGGCGAAGAATGTGCCCGTGCGATCCGCCAACGACGAAGACGACAACGAGACTAAGCGTCACGGCCTGGAACTTGCCGAGTACGAGCGCGTCCTCGACATGATCGATCTCTACCCGGATGTAAGAGCCGCTGAGTTGCGGGCGCTGGTCGAACTCATGCGTTGGACGGGTATGCGAATCTCGGACGCGGTGAAGTTCAATCACGCGGAGATCGTTCGGGACACCACGGGCGATGGTTGGAATGCCGACTTCATCCAGAAGAAAACCAGCAAGCGCTGCGTCTCGCCAATTCCCGATCACGTTGTCATGATGTTCCATGCGCTGCCGTTCAAGGGCGAGAGGGCCGGGAAGCGATATTGGTTCTGGACGGGCGTAGGTGGACAGGACACCGCCATCACGAATTGGCGTGCGGATATTCAAAAGCTGTTCGAGCAAACGCAAGATAAAATGGATGGCATCCTGAAGCGGCCGTTTACGCATCACGTCACGCCCCATTGCCTGCGGCACACGTTCGCGATCCAGCATCTGAACGCGGGGACGGATGTGAAGTTCGTAAGCGAATGGCTCGGACACGAAAGCATCGCCGTGACGCTGAAGCATTATCGGAACTCCATCCGCTCCACCAAACTCATCGCGGAAAACGCATCGCGCGAAGCGGTCGCAAAGATGCGGCTTCAAATCGAGCTGATGAAGAAGCCAGCCAAAGTTGTGACGTTCAAGCGTAGCAAGCGGGCTTAGCCGAACAGGCTTGTGATGAAGCTGACTGCGGTCGACCGGGGCACGCGGTATTGCTTCCCTACCTTGAAGAGGGTGCTAGGATTCGTTTTGTACAAGCTCACAAGGCGCTGACGAACGAACTCGTGCGAAAAGCCGATCTTGTCGGCGATCTCGGAAAACGTGGTGACATCCTGAAATCCCTCAATAACCCTCATTAGCGCTTCTTGGCGGGCGTTGATCATTTCTTGAAAGGCGGAAGATGTAACAGTTCGGCAGCCGGTCTTCAGTCGACGTCTCATGATCGATCCCTCACGTGGCCTAGTCCTGCCGAACAGGTAAAAGCGGACGGACAGGCCATCCTTCTTTTCGGCTGGTTGAGGAGAATCTCTCCGAGCAGAATGTCCTCACAGGAAAAGACTCAAAGATCATGAAAAGGTTGTCGTGTAACGCGATACATGGGAGATACAGACAATGTTTTAAGTATCCTTCAGTCGCAATAGGTAGGCGTAGAATTCCTCTGCGGTAGGGTTTAGCTTAGGTGTTTTCGCGAGTTTGTCATCGAAGTGTTTAAGGTAGTGGTGAACCGAACCTAAGGATGTTCGAAACCAGGTATTGAAATGCTCGTACCATGGGTCCATCAGGCTCTTCCTCGCAGCATGCGAGTTGAGGGGGCGTTGTGCAAAATAGTTTGTGGAGTCGAGTAGGGTATCTACTAGAGTTGGTCTTTCGCCAATCGGCACCGGACCCTTCCCAGGAAACGCGACGCACTTTTGTTCGGTATTCGGAAAAAGTAACCGCAAATCATAGTCTGAGATGTAGTCGGGCATGTGACGGATCGTAAAACCGATAAACGAGAGTGTTGCAGAGACTTCAGATGGCCAGGACTCTAAAGAGAGAGGCAAGAGGGAAGCGACACGAAGGGCAAGAGCGAGCGGAATGCTTCTTGTTAGCTGAAGAGGCCTTATGTCCTTTTCTTCTATCATGTTGCCGTGGGGCGGCCAATACGGTAATGAGGCTCCTGTAGTGGCTTGATATATCTCAAGAAGTTGTCCCCAAGTGTCGAGGCCCATTAAAATAGATTGCCGCGAGAGAAAAGAAGGCGTTGGCGCTGGCAATGGAGCGTATATGGTTAGCTGCCCCCTGACGTCGTCATATGCGTATCCCGGCAATGAGATGCGTTCATATTGTTCCTGCAAGTTCGCTTCCGACGAAGCTGAGGTAGTCAAGCCAGCCTTAGTGAACTCCGGAACGTACGCGTGCTCAATATTGATACGAACTTGCCTCATGCTTCCCTCTTTTGTGGCGTAGTAATCTCGGAGCGCCCTGCGCAATCGACTGGCATAAACGCCCACTCTAGTCTCCGCATTAGAATCGCCACCCTTGGCGAAAAGCTCAACCGCGATCACTGAACGCTTAAACTCATTGGGGCTTGCAATACCGCTAAGGCGTTTCTTAACAAGGTATTCGAAGAGCTTAGATATTTCGGGGGAGGCGGAAAAGTGAGGCGTCGCCAATATGAGATTCATCTCTGCCACGACCTCTTCGTTCTTTGGCTGTTGATTGTGGTGATCCTTCAACGCTAGGTCCTCTTGCAGAGAGTATCGCATGGGTGTAATGCGCGTGTTACCCGTAACACCTTAGAATTGCGCCAGATGCATGTTAAAGTTCGAAACTAAGGAACGGCGACACCAATGCTAAACGTAATCCACAATGGAGATACGAGAATCGACTCCGCAAAGATCCTAACTCACGAGGCTTATCTTCGTTCGGTGCGAGAGCTGCTGGGAATGCGTTTAAACGCAGAAGAGAGATCCAAAGTGTTAGGCGCAGAACTCCTTTATGGTGCGGGCGAAACTGGAGTTTACGGGGCTTGCTACTACGGCCGCTGGTCGCGCACCGAGACCCAGGATGTAATCGAGATTTCCGCGTTCTGCGAAGAGTCCCTCGAACAATTGTGGGTTACGGTGGCTCACGAGTGTGGACACGTCCTAGCCGGATACCAGGCCGGCCATGGCCCGGAGTGGAAGGCGGCGGCCAAGAAACTTGGTTTGGTTAGGCCAATAGCGGTAGGTGAGGCGCGAATCGAAGATCTCGACGCCGAACTTGTCGCCGTGCTCAGAAAGATTCCATCGCCGGAAGACGGAAATCCGCTGAAAATTCCTTGGTCGGCGGCACAGCCGAAAAGAAGAAAGCCTTGCGGTTTGGGTATCGGCAGACGGGGCGGCAAGTCAAGAGGAGCCGGATCGGGTCGGCTTCGACTTTACGTCTGTAGATGTCCCATGCCGGTAAAAGTGCGAGTCGCAAGTGACGAGTTTCAAGCCCTTTGCCTAGTCTGCGACAGGGCTTTTTACCGCGTCGACTAATCGACGAACGTCCATTTGTCAAAGAACGTGAGAACGAACAGGAGAAGTGTGCTTATGCAAAAGTGCTGTCCCGATGTTGCGTTTTACGAGCCCGATAGGGCGCGATGGTACGACTTTAGGCCGTGGACATCCGCACGGAAAGGAGCCGCAACCGCATGATGAGTTTGTTTAAGGAATGGATCGCAAGAGGGACTCGGCCACCGTCGGAGCCGCCAACATTTCAGCCGCTGAACTCATTCGACCTCAACTTCCCACTCTTGATGCTTACTCCGCAGGATGCCTTCACTGTAGGGCACGCCGTGGAGGGGGTGCATATCAGCGGAGGAAACGGCAGCGGCAAGACGTCTGGACCTGGACAAGCCCTCATCAAGGCCTATATGCGTGCCGGAATGGGCATGCTTGTCCTTACGGCTAAGCCTGGGGAATACGAACTCATCCGCCGTTACGCCGAGGAGACAAATTGCGCAAAGCGCGTAATCCGGTTCGCCCCTGAGGAACCGTGGCGGTTCAACTTCTTGGCCTACCTCCAAAAGCTCCCTTCTCGCGGTGGTGGCCTAACGGCGAACATCGTCGCCACCCTCATCACGATTCAGGAGGCGATGGATAAGGACAACGAGGGTAACAGACAACAATATTGGCGAGACACGTTGAAGGAGCTGTTAACCTGCTGCGTCGACCTTTGCCTGCTGGCACGTCCCACCCAGAACCTGTCGGTCGAACTCCTGCACGACGTGATTTCGAGCGCGCCAACAAGCGCCGCTCAGGTGGACGACGAAAACTGGCAAGCTTCGTCGCTCTGTTACAGGCTCGTCGAGGAAGCTGTCAACAACGAAAGCCTCACGCAACGGCAGAGGTCTGATCTCAAGATCACAGGAAAGTATTGGCTCTCCCAGTTCCCGCAACTCGCCAACGAAACGCGCAGCAGCATCGTGAGCACGTTCACGTCGATGGCCGATGGGTTTCTCCGCGGCGCGATGGCGGAGCTCTTCGGCACAGGCCTAAACATCACCCCTGAGTTCACGCTCGACGGTTACATCGTGGTGATCGATCTTCCTGTCAAGCTGTTCGGGAAAGTTGGGCTCGCTGCTCAGACGCTTTGGGAGTTCCTTTGGCAGGATGCGGTTGAGAGAAGGGATGTCGCCAAAAATCCGCGCCCGGTCGCGCTGGTGGCTGATGAAGCGCATCTGTTCATCAACGAGCACATACCCCTGTTCGCAACCACCGGGCGCTCTGCGCGGGCGTGCATTCTGCTGTTATCTCAAACCGTCGCCAACTATCACCACGCGCTCGGCGGTGAGCAAAAGGGCAAGGCTTTAACCTCTAGCCTGCTAGATGTTCTACAGACTAAATTCTTCTGCGCGAATTCGAGCGCGGAGACCAACAAATGGGCCGCCGACATCATCGGCAAGGCCTGGACGCACAAACAAAACTCCGGGTTCAATCGCGGCGATACCGGGTCGAGCACAACGAGTGCGGGCTCCTCAGAAAGCCTGGAGTACGCCGTAGAGCCAGCGGTATTTCAAGTCCTAAAGAAGGGAGGAGAGAGCAACTCATACATCGTCGAAACGATCGTGCATGGCGGTGGCCGGATCTTCAAGGCCAACGGCAAGAACTACATCTTAACCGCCTTCAACCAGAAGGCGTAGTTCGTTCGCAAAAGGAGAATTTTATGGATCTGAAAAGAGCAGGCGTCGGGTTGGCTGGAGTCTCATCGACCTTCAGAATGGCGCAGTTTGGCCTGGGCGCGGCGAGGTTCATCGCCGCCGTCCACACGCAGTCTCTCGCGGTGTTTCTGCGGCATGATTTCGGGACGCGTTACGCATCGAAGATGAACCTGTTTTTCGGAATCGTGATGACAGGTTTCTACAGCGGTCTCGGTGGCTGGATCATCAGTGCCCTCCATCACGAAAGCATGTCGACGGTGATGGGGACGTTGTATACGGCATCGATCTGCATGGCCGTCTGGCATCGGGTGGCCATCTGGTTGAAACGTCGTCGCGGTCAAATCTGGCATAGCCGTTACTCCGGTACGCCTCACCTTGAACGCCTCCTCGGGTTCACCGGATTTTCTGAACAAGTCATCAAACAGTATTTTGAGCCGCTGTTTCTCTTTGTTCTTGCTTACGTGGCGAGCGAGTTTCATGAATCCACGGTTTCGACTTGGCTAATCATCGGCGGCATATCGATCTTTTGTCAAGAAACGCTCGACGCACAAATCGCTGAGAACGACATCCTGGATCAGCAGGATGCCCTCATCGAAGCTCGATACCGCCGTCGTGCGGCGACGGGTAAGGCGACGAAGCAGGACCAGGGTTATTCGATCGCGCAGTCGAGCATCGAGCTCATGCGTCTCGTCCCCAAGATGGCCGAGCAGGAGGCGGAGCTTTCGCCTGAAGTGCGGGCCATGCTTGATCCCGTGGGGGTGGGCAAATGAAATCGGCGCGAGACGAGTTCGGACCACCACGCAGTAGCATCCCGAATGACGGCCTAAACCGAATCCTCAACAGCAGCAACATTCGCGATCAGGTAAACGCTGCCGGGCAAGGACTCGCAAAGAACGGGGTAACGCAGGATCAGAAGCAGGCGAACCTTACCCTGGTGAAGGGCGACCAGGGAAGCCAGTCGGCACATAAGGACTTAGGAGTGAAGCAGGGCGAGCGCCCTGCCCTCTCCCCTTGTGATGGCAGGGTGCAGGCCAACACTCAGGCCGACATCAAGCAGGCGGGACAGACCCTCCAGAATGCCGGAGTCAAACAATCCGCTGCCCAGCAGTTTGCGCCGCCGGCACAAACCCCGAGCGTCCCGCCGCCATCGCAAGGGCGTTCGCGTTAGGAAGCCTTCCAGGGTGGTGAGCCGCAAGGCAAGCCACCCAAGACCAACACCAACCAACAAGGAGAAGCACATGAGTAATGAATATGAACCCAAGTCCGCGATGGGTTGGATATTTGCCGTGGCGGGCACGTTAGTTGCCCTCCCGATCGGCGCAATCAATGGAGGTATCAATGCGCTCAACGGAGGCAGCTTCGCTAACGGCGTAGCAGAGGTCTGCGAACCCTCATTTGAGATGGGAGCCAAGTTTGGCGACAAGCACGGGGCGAGAGTCGTAAGGGGCGTCATTGTCGGCGTCATCACGCACGGATTTCTCGACCTGCCTGACATCTTCACGGATCATGTCGACACCTAGCCAAGGTTAAGCGACTGGTCCGATAAGGGCCTGTCGTTCGTCGGCTTGGGCGGTCCTAATCCGGTCGCCCCAACCCTTAGACCACGAGAGAGGAGAAACCCAATGACCTGTCCAAAATGTTTTCAAGATGTTGATGCAACGACTGATCAGATCGTCGCGGCAGGCGCAATGGTCGTCCCAGGCCTGGTGCTCGGCACCCAATACATAGCGACGATGATACTTGCGCCTTACCTTGTCCCCGTTCTTATCGCTGGCCTGCTTTGGAGTGCAACCCGTAAGGTGTCTTGCCCGAGTTGCGGGCATCGATTCACCTACTTCCAAGAGGGCAAGTAAATGAGGCTCAGTAGCAGTATCTGGTTGTTCACTGAGTCGGTCCGTTTGGCCATCGCCCAGATCATCATTCTGGCGATTTTCATCGGCGGGCTCTGGTGCCTGATGGCCGCGTTTATGGGCTTTCGCTCGAAGGCTCGTAAACGCTGAGGGGTAAGACGCGATGACGAAGCCCCTAAGCAATCTGGCGAGCAAGGGCCCTGGCGCGGGCACATACGAAGCCCGCAACAGGGCCCAAACCGGCCCTAAGCACCGCTTAGGAGAGATGTCTACAGGTTCTTTAGACTTTAGTGATCCCAGCAATTTGCCTCTAATTGCGGGGATTCTTAAGGGTTCGTTAACCATTTTGTGCCTATGATTAACGAAAGCGTTAATTAACGCATTTGCCTCTGAGAGTGGCGGATTAAGCCGATGTTATTCATCAACCACACATCGAACAGCCAAGCGGCGAAGGACTACTTCAAGCAGGAGTTGGCGCAAGCGGACTACTACATGAAGGACGGCCAACAGATCTCTGGCGAGTGGCACGGCCTGGGAGCTAAGGCTCTAGGCCTTGAAGGGCCAATCGACAAAGAGAGCTTTGATCGACTGTGCGATAACCAGCACCCAGAAACGGGCCAGCAGCTCACCGCGCGGATGAAAGCGAATCGCCGCGTGACCTATGACTTTACCTTTGATGCTCCTAAATCCGTGACCCTTGCCTACGAGCTTGGCGGCGATGGGCGCGTGCGGACGGCGTTTCAGGAATCGGTGCGCGAGACGATGGCAGAGGTCGAGCAAGCTATGGCGGTGCGTGTACGTAAGGGTGGCCAGTTGCCCGACCGCGTGACGGGCAACATGGTGTGGGGCGAATTCGTTCATAGAACGACTCGCCCACTTTCGGACGGAGTGCCGGATCCGCAACTGCACGTCCATGCGGTCGCCATGAACGTGAGCTATGACTCGGTTGAGAACTGTTGGAAGGCCGGTGAGTTTAGTGCTATCAAGCGCGACGCTAACTACTATCAGTCTGCGTTTCATGCGAGGCTCGCCGGCAAGCTGAAAGACCTGGGTTACGGCGTCGAGCGGGAGGGCAAGAGCTTTCGGCTTACAGGCATTGATGCCGAACTGACGGACAAATTTTCCAGGCGGGCACAGCTCATCGAAGAAGAGGCCGCGAAGCGCGGCATCACCGATGCCAAGCGCAAAGCAGAACTGGGTCGCAAGACCCGAAATGCCAAGAACGCCGATCTGACCATTGGCGAACTGCGCGCGGAGTGGAACAAGCGTCTAACCGAAGGTGACCAGCGGGCGCTAAATGCTGCCAAAGGCCAAGACAAAGGCGAGGGCATCACGGCCAAGCAGGCGCTCGACCACGCAGTGGAGCATTCGTTCGAGCGGGCCTCAGTCGTTCGCGAAAAGCAACTGTTAGCGGAAGCGCTCATGCACGGCGTCGGGAGCGTGAGTGTTGACGCCGTGCGTCGCGAAGCTGATGCCGCCGATGTGATCGTGAAGGACGTCGGCGGCGTGCGTTACGCGACGACAAAACAGGTGTACCGCGAGGAAACCGAGATGGTGGGATTCGCTCGCGGTGGCCGCGGTGCTTGTAAGAAACTGTCCAACCAAAAACTCACCGTAGAGTCGGGCTTGAGCCCCGAGCAGCGCGAGGCGGCGGAGAAGATTCTTTCTTCCAGAGATCAGGTCATCGGACTCCGCGGCGGTGCCGGAACCGGCAAGACGCGTTTGATGCAAGAGACAATTTCCGCCATTCGTGAGGGTGGGCATGAGGTCTTCACCTATGCCCCGTCGGCGGAAGCCTCGCGCGGGGTGCTCCGCGGCGAAGGGTTTGCTAGTGCGGACACGGTAGAGCGGTTGCTCACCGACGAGAACTTGCGCAAGCAGGTGAAGGGTCAAGTGGTCTGGATTGACGAGGCGGGGTTGCTATCGGTGAAGGATACGAATCGCATCTTTGCCCTGGCAAAAGAACAGAACTGCCGCGTCATTCTCTCGGGTGACAAAAAGCAACATACGGCGGTCGTAAGAGGTGATGCACTACGAATCATCGAAGAGGAAGCAGGCCTTCCTTTCGCGGAGATCAAAGGGGTGAAGCGCCAAACCCATGCGGGCTACCGCGCCGCAGTGCAAGCAATCAGCGAAGGCGATGCCCCCGGCAAAGTTGGAACGAGGTTCGCAGACGGTGTCGCGGCACTCGACAACATGGGCGCGATCGTCGAACTCGATGGCGACGCGCGTTACCAGAGGATGGCCAGTGACTATCTGGCGGCGGTGGCGGAGCGTAAGCAAGACGGCACACTTAAGACGGCCCTCGCCGTCGCCCCGACTCATAGAGAGGGCGACCAGATCACTGCTTACATCCGCGAGGGTTTGCGTAAGCAAGGCAAGCTGAGCGAGAGCGAACGAGCCGTAACGGCGCTCGAAAGCACCAACTGGACCAACGCTCAACGGAAAGACGCAAAGCTCTACCAAAAGGGCCTTGTGGTCCAGTTTCACCAGAACGCGAAGGGTTTCAAGCGCGGCGAGAAGGTCGAGGTTTTAGGGCAAGAGGGCGGCGGCGTAAGAGTGAAGCGAACTGACGGCAAGCGAACCGATTTGCAGCTCAGTGCTGCCGAACGTTTCCAGGTTTACCGCCCCGGTGAACTCTGCCTTGCTGCCGGTGACGTAGTGCGCATCACGCAGAACGGTTACGGCACGGAAACGGCTCGCACCGGCAAGATTGACAAGGCACGGCTCAATAACGGCGCGGTGTATCAAGTCCAGGGTTTCACGCGAGAAGGCGATATCCGCTTCTCCAACGGCTTTGTTGTGCCGAAGAATTACGGCCACCTGACGTATGGATATGCAAGCACGAGCCACGCGGCGCAGGGCAAGACGGTAGACAAGGTGTTCGTTGCGATGGGGCAAGACGCGCTCGCGGCGGCAAGCCGGGAGCAATTTTATGTATCCGTATCGCGCGGGCGCGAGTCGGTGAGGCTATACACGGACGACAAGGCAGCGATGCTCGATGCGGTTAAGTCGAGCGGCCAGCGCCTGTCAGCTACCGAATTGCTCGATGGGCAAGGGCCCCAAGCAAGGCCGAAGCAAACCAAGAAGCTCCGCGATGCAATCAAGCAAAATTACCAGGTACTACGCGAGAAAGGGCGCGACATGACGTTACCGCGCCCCGGAAAGGAACACACCCATGGCCGAACCCAATGAACCACCCCGAAGTTCCAACTCCGTTCTTGAACGCCTGACGGGGCGGCAGACGAAAGAATCACCAACGACAGACGATGGTGTCCGCGAGTCATTCAGCTTCAGCCGGGTCACCGATGAGGATGACCTCATGCTCGACGTTCGGCTCAGAGATGGCTCCCGTCACGCCTTCCCTTACGGCACGCTCCTGGAAGTAGACTTCAGCCCCACGGACGAGTTGAAGCTCGTCTTCGCCGCAAACGTCGTGGTCATCGAAGGCCGGAGGCTCCTGCCTCTTTACGAATTGCTGCGGCGGCACAAAGCCAAGTTCGTACAGGAAGGAACGGAGGCGGAAGACGGGCTTAAGCCCGAGGACGCAGCCCACGTTGACAGCATTCATATTCACAAACCCGAGGAGGAAAACGTATGAATACCGAAACTCTAACCAAGCTCACCGACCCCGAGCTAACGCAAGTCATTGCGACCGCCCAGGGACTACTTCAGACGCGGGCTGAAAAGCGCAAGAACGATGCGATGGAACAAATCCGTCAAATCGCTGCGACTGTTCAGATCAGCGTTTCGTTCGATGCAAGCCGGAAGGCCAAAGTCAGTAAGACGGTTCTGCGAGCCGGTGATCGCTATGCGAACCCCGCCGATGCCAGCCAGTCTTACGTGGTTGGCAAAGGCAAGCCGCCACAGTGGTTTGTTGCGCTGCGCGAAAAGGGCAAACTTCCCGTGCCGGTGGCGTCGGATTCACCCAAACCTAAGGATCAATAGTATGACTGGCAGCTCCAATGCTCCTCCGCCGTCATGGCAACATAGGGCGTCGCAATCCCGGCCTCACCGAAGGCATCACCACGCCTTCGCGCGGGGAACGGTGACGGTTGGGGCGATCCACATGGCCGGTATGATCGCCGGAATTCTCGCGGCGGACAAGATGAAGGACCCAGGGGCAAGATGGTCGGCGATTGCTGGTTTCGGCGTCGCGAGTGGCATTGGCGAAGCGATCTGGCGCGAGCGCATCGAACGCGAGCGTGACGAAGAAGAACAGCGCGAACGAGATTAGCAAAGGTTACGCTGAGCGCCTCGTCGTTCGGACCTGGTCTTTCCCTTCCTACCCGGAGGCAGCGCTTGGAACGGCCCGCAGATGTCAAGGGCGTACCGAAGGTCGGCGAAGCGAACCCTTGACTTCGAGGACCGTTCCGAGACAATCGCGCCGAAAGGAAAGACTGGACCACCACGTCAGAGCGTGTGCAGGTATAACCGTTTTTCGCCAACGCGGTATCGATCTGGTCCATCGTGAGATCTGTTGTCTTTACCATGGTCGTATTCCTTTCGGTTGAATTTGAGAAGGGCGGCAGGATTGCCGCCCTTCAGTGAGAAGCCGCTTATGCGGCGGCTTGCTCACGGGTTGCAGCGGTGAGACGGGCGATCTCGGTATCCGCCTGGTCGGCGAGTTTCGCGAGCATGAGCAGGTTGCTCTTGTCGAAGCTCTGGGTGGAGTGCCAGTCGCCGTTGGCATCGCGGTAGCGGCGCTCAAAGGTGACGCTGTGGAACGTCCCGTTTTCGGTTGTGCGTTCCCAAACGCTGGCGTTGATGAGCCCGACGCGAAGTTTCGCGACGGGAGGTTTGGCGGGTTCGCCGGTCTTGGTCTTCTTAGAAGTAGTGTTAGCCATAAAGTTTTCTCCTTTTCTGTTAAGGAGGCCGCACCGTGCAACCTCTCTATGGCACCGTGTTCGCAGGCGTGATAGCGAGTGGGTCATAGGATTTTGTTTCGCGAGGAATGCCGCAGGCAGGGGAAAATCCGTCATTGACCTTAGCGAAGCGACGACTGCAACGTGCCCATAGAAGAGAGGCATGCACGCGTGTTCGGCGACGGGAAAACGGAGAATTGCTGGCGCATCGTTCAAAGTTAAGACCAAGGACCGCCACACATCCCGTGCCTGAAGGACATCGCCAGGCTTAAGCAGGCGCCGTTAACGAAAAATTAGGACTTCCCAGCGTAGAACGCTGAGCGGCAGGAGGACAGCGGGCTGCCCTTAGGCGGCCTGCCACTACGCCTTCGCCTGTCCCAGCAAGT
Source organism: Terriglobia bacterium (assembly GCA_963732025.1). Classification (GTDB taxonomy): domain Bacteria; phylum Acidobacteriota; class Terriglobia; order Bryobacterales; family Bryobacteraceae; genus Palsa-187. Next base: position 7,080 of record CAVSXU010000008.1, on the reverse strand, counting down.
GGAGGGAATCGACGACGCCCTGCGCGTAAGAAGCGGCATGAAACCAGCGTAGCGGATGAAATCCATTGTTCGAGGGAGCCTGTTGCCAGATGCTTTCCCGTCAGCTATCAATAACCGGAGCCGCCCAAGGATGGAAACACCCAACCAGGATTGGAGGAGACTATGAACTTCATCAAACACTTCTCACCGCCGTTCTGGTACACGATCATATTGGGCACAGGACTCTCGGTGGCGTCTTGGTTCGGCGTCGCGATGTTGGCGAAAGCGATCCTAGCCGACGCGGCGGGAATACATCCATCTCAAACGATCATCCATAGCCTGACCGTATTTCTGGCCTCTCTTCAACCGCAAAGTATCAGCGTCGCGCGCGACCACTGGCTGATGGATGTCATCTTGGTCCTGTATTGGCTGGCATGCATCATTTGGTTCAGAATAGGTTATCTCGTTGGAAGAGCCGTCCACAGCCGAAGCTGAGTCCGCCGCGTGCAGCTATGTTTCAGATCGAAGAGGATCCATGTGCCGATCAACGACGCGGGATAAAGCGTTTTTCCGGATCGCGTGACCCGCAGGCCCGTTCCGGCGCGTCCATCCTTTTCGACCACGAACCTGCGCTCGAAGAATGCATCATCAAAGAGTGTTTATTTGTTAAATACCGGCAGACAACTCGCCTATGGCAGCTTAACTCCAAGAGACAAATGGCGAGAAGGTGACGTTACGGCCCTACCGGATGGGATGGCGCTAGTTGGAGAACTGAACCCCAAAGCCATGCGCATAATTCGGGTAGCCGGTCGGCGGGGTGATTGGCGAAAGCGGCGTGAAGGTGCCACCGTTCACTTTAAAAAGAGCAATGCCGTTGTTATCCCACGAGTAGTCATACCCCCCCACGCCGAGATAGTTCGAATCCGGACTCCATGAAGTAGAGAGGATATTGGAAAGAGTTGCCGGAGTGGTCAGACCGCCCGGCGTCGCTGCGAAACTGTCGCCGGTACGGGTGACAACATACACAAAAGGAGCTGAGCCGTTATATTGCCCGACAGCAAAGTAATGGGTATCCGGCGACCATGTATAGGCGTTAGCAATGCCACCCGCACCGCTATTAATGGGCAAAGTAAAGGTGGTCAGAGAATTATAAACCGAACCGGATTTTTTGTAGACATAAAACGGAGTTGTAACGCCGGATGGAGTACCCTCTTCGATGGCATAAACGCCGTCGGAAGAGAAGGCGAGCGGACCACCGCCCTGGATGCTACCTGGAAACAAGGTGGTTATGGGTACGAGGGTGAAGGTGTCGCCGGTTCCGTGCTGGTAGATGCCCACATACCAGTAGCTAAAACTTATCAGGAACTTGCTGTCCGGTGTCCAGGTAAGGGGCGTGGCTGCATATACAAATGCAGGAAAAGGAGGACTAGGCAAAAGAGAGAAAATGCTTCCGCAGCGTTTGTAAACGTATACATAAGGTGCGGTAAGGTTGGATACGGCGAGATACGCATTATCGGGAGACCATGCCGCCCCAAACGTATAATAGGGGGGTGCAGGCATACCGGGAAGTGCAGAAACTTGCGTAATGGTCTGCCCGCTGACCGAATACATTAAGAAACTGCTGTTGTTCCCCCCAGCAGTACCCGTTGTAAGCAGGAATCTATTGTCCGGTGACCACCAGAACCCGCTTATGTTTGCTGTGTAGGGGGGATAAGGCGACATATTGCCGGTTGGGAGGAATGAGAAGTTGTCGCCCACGTTTTGAAACAGGACGCCATTCATAGCCGGAGAGCCGTTGAGGATCGGTGCGGCAATCCCTGAAGGCACGCCCGTCTGCTTGCTGGTGGCGATGGGCACGTCCTGTATCGTCTGCATCTGCCAGCGCATGGTGTAATCGACGATGTCGTCGAACGTATTATTGCCATTTGTGGAATCTTCCGTGATGTCTTTCTGCACATACTTGCCGTCGTAAGTTGTCCCACCGTTGCAATGGCAATTCTGTTGCTCGTCCGTATTGGCGGTGTTGGTAAGGTTGCTGACGACACCGTTTCGCGTATACGCGCCGTTGCCGTTGCTGCCGTGCGAGAGCAGCAGATAGATTGCATGCTGTGTGCGGTAACCACTGGCCCCGCTGCCATCGAGCACCTGGATCTTGGAACAGAGGGTATCGGGGCCGGAGGAGAGGAAGCCGTTGGCTGCCGTAAATGTCACATCCACCGAATAAAGGATGCGGTAGCCCCAGCCGTCGAACGCCATATCATCCGGCAGGCCAAGGGTACGCACCGGCACGGCACCTTCCACCGTGCTTGCATCGGAGGTTTTTAATGATGCTGTGGCATTGCCCGCGGTCGCGTCCCAGCAACTCGCCCCTTTGGGCCCTTCAACACCGAAATTGGAACTGGCACGCAGCAGTGTCAGGCTGGCGGGACAGGGTAGTCGATTATGGGTGGCGCGGTAGGTGTAAAGCGCTTGTTTGATGGTCGTGATTTTGCTTAGGGTCTGCTGACTGCGCGCCGATTCGATGACTGCAACCCCGGATGTCATGGCCATCCCGATGAGCACGGAGACGATCACCAAGACAACCGCAAGTTCGAGAAGCGTGAAACCACGGTCATGTTTTCTGAGTGAAATCATTGATAACCGGGTAGCTGTTTCGGGGCTACCAGTCAACGAATTAGAAGGTGCAAGCACCGTACATTCTATGCGTGTCAAAGGCCGCCATCAGGCGGCCTCTGCTCTTGGCTGCTGCAGCCCGTGCAGGTAATCGACGGCGCGCTGCGCGTGGGCTGCGGCCTGGAAGATCGCGCGGTTGTCGTTCTTCAGCACTTCGAGCCACGAGGCGATATAGGAGGCGTGGTCGTCGCGGACTTCCGGCGTGAGTTCGAGGTCGGCGCAGAGGAAAGCGGAGCCCAGTTCGGCCACGAGTTCCTCGCGGGCATAGCCTTCGTCGCCCCAGGTCTTGCGGCCGAAGTCGCGGTCGAGCCGGGATCGGGTGCTTCGTCCAGTGCGTGCTTTCGTGCGCGAGCGTGGCGTAGAAGCTCTCGGCATCGCGGAAGCTCTCGATCGGCGGCATCTGGATGTAGTCGGCTTCCTGCGCGTAGTAGGCGCGGCCGCCGCGGTAGCGGATATCGGCGTGGGTGGTGGCGAAGAACGCCTCGGCGTGATCGATGCGCTCCAGGGCCGGTGAACTTCGGCTCCGGCTTCGCGTAGTAGTGCTCGGGCAAGCCTTCGATCTGCTCGACGTTGAAGACGGTGTAGCCCTTCAGGAAGGGGATCTCGCGCTCGACCTCCTTGCCGTCGCCGTCCTCCTCGGTCTTGGTGATGGTGTTGGCATACACGACCAGCGAACCCTTCTCGCCCTTGCGGACGTGGGCGTTCAGCTCGATCGCCTGCTTGAACGTCATCCAGCTCGGGGCACGTGAAGCCCTGCTCGACCGCCGACGCCCACAGCATCAGGATGTTGATGCCGGAATAGGGCTGGCCGTTGTGGCGCAAGGGGCGAGTGATCCTCCCGGCGGCGTTCTCGGCGCTCCACGGTTTCATCCAGGGGCGGACGCCCTGTTCGAGGGAAGCGATGATCTTGCCCGGTGATGCGGGTGTAAATGTCCTGCCGTTCTGTGTTCTGCATTGTCTGTTCTCCTTTTTCTGCGCCGCGGTTTCTCGTGACGCGAGCATGAAGAGGCCGGGCGAAGAGCGGGGCCTGTCACCGAAGGGGAACGGCCAACACGGGAGCGCAAGCCGAATGGAGCGGGCAGCGGCGTTGACGGGCACGCCGACCGGCCCATGATCGCGTCAGGTTACGAGAAGGCCGGGCGCTGATGGAGAAAACGACCAGACCCCGAAAGGCAGACGGGAGGTCAAGCATCCTCAACGGAGAAAGCTGCCTGGCTTAAGGCTCAACCGCATGCAAGCGACGGGCCCCGGCGCTACGCCTGGAGCCGCTTCGGCATTGACGACATGGCCCGGCAGGTGTAGCTTCGGATGGCAGGCACATCCAATCTTTGGCCGACGACGGTTGGATGCGCTAAGCTCAGAATGAGGGAAGTAAAATGGCGCGGGCAATGAGACGATCGCTCAAGACGCCTTTGCCGGATGAGATCAGCAAGATCATCGCTGGCTGCTGGAATCGGCGTACATCCTATGACCCAACGGGATGGTCAACCACAAATCCGGCCTGGGGCCAGTGCGCTGTAACGGCGCTCGTTGTCCAGGACTTGTTTGGTGGAATCGTGCTTCGGGGCTTCGTCAATGGCATCGAGCACTACTGGAATAGGCTCCCCAATGAATCCGAAATCGATCTGACACGGGCGCAGTTCCCTGAAATTCGAGATGTAGCCGCCGTGGTCCCTGTATCTCGGGAATTTGTCCTCGCATCGGCCTCAACCTGCGGCAGATACGAAGACCTCAAACGGCGTGTCCTGAAAAGGGTGCCGATCGCCCCGTTGCAAGTTGTCGCGGCGAGCAAGCCTTAAGAAAGTGGCTTCTTTAGACCGAAGACAACAACGAAGGCCGCCAGAGCCGAGAGAAGGAACGTTGCAAGCGCGGTCAATCGATCAACAGGGCCTTTAAGGATCAACGGAACGAGTTGCTGAAGCCATAGCAGAATTGCCAGGCTTGTTGTGACCGCTAGCACTTTGAGATATGAAGGTCTAATTTGGACCGGAAGAAATAGCTCAGGTTGATCGTTAGCCGGTTTTCCATCATCCCCATCAACCCGAATCACAAACGACGAGAACTCCTCCTTAGTCGCGGAGCCCGTGCGCACACGGTAGGCCTTGACGTCGTACGGCGAATCAATCGGCAATTGTGGACTGGTGATCGAACGCAACTGGGGGGACTCGATTCCAACCACCATTTTTGTGCCTCGGTCGAGCGAGGGCCGCGAGTCTGCCTCTGGATGCCAGTGGAGCAACCGAAGCTCATATTCCTTGTCGGCGCGGAGGGTGAAGCGCCCCTCGGACATCGGCTGGCGTTCGGATGAGCCGTCGGCGTTTGTGTAGAGTCCATCGACGCCGAAGAAGAACGGCTGCTTCGCAAAGTCCGGGCTCTGCCACAACTGCTTCACGACTGCCTCCCACATGCCGACAGAATCCAGATTGCCTTCCGGTGTCGTGGTCAGTGAGGTCTCAAAGCACCAGAAGCCCGACAACCCCGGATGATGTTCGTCAGTGCTGGGGTTCACCTCGTCCTCTTTGCGTGGACGGAGTGGCTCGATCTCGGCCTGCGCGCCTTGCCAATCGTGACTGAGCACCATCGAACCAAGGGCCATCCTAAGGACGAAGTACGAACCCGACCGCTGGGATTTCTGGATGAAGGCTTCGCGACAAAGGGTGATCGGGCAAACATTCTCCGGTAGAAATCTTGAGGCATTTCCATCGACGTGGCCGATGAGAACGCGACGGCCAGTGCATCGATCGTTTGAAAGGGCATCGCGCAATCCTGGTTCAACCAATTGCTCGCTGTATCGGAATTGGATGATGGCGTGCGGTGGCAGAGCGATGGCCCGAAGAATGTCCAGACGATACTGGGGCATCCGCCCAGAACTGAGGCAAAGAATGTTTTTCATCTACGTCTCCTTCTTTTCCCCAGGCTCAGAAATCAAACACGAACTGATCTGGATACTTGGTTAGTCGTCGTTGTACAACCCAAATGATGGAGTGAGACTGGCAGGGCACGATCCCTTCCAATTTTGCAACCTCCATGACATGTTCACGGATTCGAGCATATTCTCTGGGGGTGATTCCGGCCTGCCTCATTCTCAATGTTCGTCCCACCCATGCACTTACCAAGTGTCCGTCAACCGTGACCCAGCGTAGATCCTTCGGGTCGATGGTGTTGAAGTAGAAACTCAGCACCTTGCTACCCTTTAGAACTCGTTGCGGGTCTGCCCGAGCAGGACGAGTAACGCCTTGTCCCGATTCTTAGGATAGGCACACACGCGAGGTTTGCCAGGCGCATCGCTATGCACATGCTTCATGCAAATGGCCAGATCTGAATACGTGTCGCGCTCGCGCTTATTCGGGGAGAGCACTGCGAAGGCACCAGCGCTCGCTTCCAGAGAGAATCCAAACTGTTTCCCTAGATCATGAACCTTATCCCTTTGCGAGGTGTAATAGAGGAGGCCCTGTTTGCGCTCTGCCGCCGTGGCTTGTCCATAGACGTTCCTGAGAGTTCTCCACTGAACCCCGACGGCTTTTCGTGGTCTGATAGGGCTGCCAAATGAGGTCTCGAGCGCGAAATCAATCCCAGGCGATGACCGAACTTCTGCGTCGCTGCGGGGGAGGTTCGCCGCGCACCGCAAGTTCAGATCGATGGACGATGACCTTGACGTCACTGTCTTCGTTGATCTCGCCCGAAGCACCGGGTCTGCTGGATGTCCCGGCTAGTCGACGGACCCGAGACGGCAATGATGGGGACTGGCTACCGCTTTGGGTGGTCGCGCAAATCGGAACCGGCACCGTGCCAGAAGACCCTCTCTTTCGAGGTGGGCGTGTCGTTCGGTTACGATGCCATCATGCTCCTGGCCCGGCTGAGATCGTCGAAAAGCAACGTCGTCGATTATCGTTCTACCGGGATCAAAGGCGGAAGCTGTCCGGTGAGAGATATTGCGATAGTTCCAATCAACGTGCCATTGATACAGGAGGCGATGCTCAAATTGTTCTTAAAGCTTCGCAACAACGGTAGCCAAGAGCATCGCATTGCTCCGGGCAATCCTGAAGAATCTGGAGCGCTCGCGCAAAGAGCGCTGTCTTAAGCTCGATGAGTTGAGTGGCAAAGCCTGCGCCTCCCGGCAATGTGTGGTGAGAAAGATTTCAGCCTTCAACCAGGTGTTACTCCGCCGGCGAGCGAGGGATGGTTGCCATCAGTTCTCCAGGTTCGATTTTTAGGAGACCGTGGCAGCCATGGCGATGCCTCGCTCAGCGTATGCAGTGTCATTTCGTGGGGATAAGCTCCAGGCTCTGGACGACAGCGGGCTTCTCACCGCCAAAGAAAACAGAGCAATATCTGTGATGAAGTCTGTGCCCAAGACAATATGGGGCGACGTTCGGTCACCGGGACACGGTTCGTCAGAGTTGTCAGGAAACGGTTTGGGATGTGGTG
>CAVSXU010000007.1:0-1652783 GCA_963732025.1 Terriglobia bacterium | reverse complement strand
TTCGCGATTGGCTACCCGTATGGTCGGGAACGACGGTTTCGATTCCTCTAATTAAAGGTGACGAATATAGCGTCCACTTGGCGGGAATCTTTGCCTTTTCACTTCTTGGATTCGGCGGAGGGCAGACGTGGTGGGCGTTGCTTTAGCTCGTCGACGCAATGCTCGCGATGAACGTCCGTAGCGGCCTGGTGGCGTTCCTGAGCGCAGCCGTGTTCATCTTGGCGCTCCGACCGCAAGTAGGACGACTCGTTCTTATCGTGGCCGCATTAGTCATCGTAGTTTTGGCCATGGCGGCGTTGGATGTGCGCTTTACCCCGTCCGGAGCATCTAGAGAGTTTTCTTTGGACTTGCTCAGCGACAGTCTGTTGAGCGTTGTCGGCGACAGCGAACGAAACGATCTGGAGAGCACGAAGGGCTGGCGCTTGAATTGGTGGAGATTGATTCGCGACTACACCATTGATGACCCTATTTTTGGACGGGGAAGGGGTACGGAATCAATCTCGCGGCAGTGATGGATTTCAGGTCGGAACACGGGACGAACCGTTACGTAGTCCGCATAGCTCCCACCTTACTTTCTTGGCAAGATCGGGCGTTCCAGGGTTCATATTGTGGATCGTCGTGCAGCTAACTTGGTCGTCTCGATGTTCCGCGCGTATTTGGCAGCACGCAGGCTTGGGTCCACATTCTGGTCGGGTCTCTTTGCCTGGCTTATCTCGTACTGGATCGCATTCACCGTGGCTGCAGGCTTCGATGTGTTTCTGGAAGGCCCGATGGCGGGCATTCCCTTTTGGACGATCTTCGGCATCGGGTGGGGCAGCCAGATGATCTTCCAGTCTCAACTCAAAGGTCCTCGTTTGGTTTCCTCAGGTAAATCGTGGCAAGTATCGTAGCGAAAGGCCGCGCGTTGATGGGCGGCGGAAACGAGTTTTCGGCACGCATCAAGAACAAGGCGAGTGTCTGGTTCGATCGGTTCAGTCCGGCCTTTGGTATTGCCCAGCTTCACGGTGCGGGTGAAATGGGCACGGCGTTAGCGGATCTGCTTGCCACCTATCCAGAACAGGTTGATAACTCCGCGACCTGGGGTCTCGAACGGCAGACCGCTTCGCGGTCAGCGTCACTATCGCAGACAGCGATGCCGTTTGGTTCCTTTCACAACGGATCGAGCACTCTGGGTCGGCTCTGCTATCAAGTCTGCCGACGAATTCGAGCCCGGGCGGTAGTGGAGACCGGTGTCGCTATGGCGTCACGTCCGCCTATATTTTGAGGCTCTTCGGAAAATGCGAAGGCGCACTTACCAGCATTGATCTCCCACCGCTGGCTCCAAATGCGGCAGCCTATGTCGGTTGTTTTGTGCCGATCGAATTCGAGCGCGATGGACGCTCCGCCTTGGGTCCGCCCGGAATGCTCCTCCGGAGTCTTCCGCCAGTGCGGCGCACCCGATGTTTTATTCACGATAGTCTCCATACCTACGCCCACATGAGGTGGGAATTCGCAGGTTCATCCGTCGTTGCGTCCTGGAGGGCGTCACTCATTGCCGACGACATCGAGGGAATCGCGCGTTCGAGGAGATTGTCAGGAATCCCCTATCCATCCTGGTTCGCAATCGAGCAAACGGAAAGACTCCATTTGTGGGCGGTCAGGCAAGAAGCCAGTGAAGATCCTTTAACGTCCACAATTTTATCAGCGGCCGGGAGGCGAAGACCAGGTCTTTGCGACTGAGGGGCGCTCCTCGAAAGGGCAGAGGCATCGTGTTGTCCGTTACGAGGACCATAATGGCGCATCTATACCGGCGTGCTTACCGGGTTGTCGGCCGTCTGGAATCAATCCTATAGACGCCTCCGGAGGTCATCTCAGGCGAATGCCAGAAGTCGCGCACTTCCATAACACGTTTCCATTGATATCTCCTTCCGGCTACTATTCGTTGCGGGGCCAATGTCCGGTCGTTCAAACTCTCCACAATTTCCGTCTGCTATGTCCAGGCGCGACTTCATGCGCAACGGTAAACTTTGCGAGGACTGCATCGAGCCGGTCCTTTCTTCCAGCGATCGCTCACGGTGCTATCGCGAAGCCGGGCTGCCACTGCGGCAGTGGTACGATGATCACTACGCATCGAGCTGTTGGGACGTGGAACCGAGGGTATCGATTTTACATCGCGCCCACCGAATTCGTACGCGGCAAGTTTATCGCGGCGGGTTCCCGCAATCGATCATCGTGAAACCGAATTCGTTCTCCCCGATCCACGTTCGGCGGCGGCATGGCGGCTATGCGCTCTTCGTCGGCCGGCTTGCCGAAGAGAAAGGGATACGAACTCTCGCCGAGGCGTGGGACGAGGGCAGATATTCCGCTTCTCGTCGCTGGCGACGGCCCGCTGATGAGACGGTTGGCCGCGGACGTGACTGGCTTGGCCACAGCCGCCGGAGGAAGTCTCCGCTGATGCAGACGCCACGGTTCTCGTGTTTCCATCGCTTTGGTATGAATGGGCAGCCCATGACGCTTCTTGAGGCCTTGGCCTGCGGGTTACCGTCATCGGATCGAACTTGGGTCCGATGGCCGAACTCGTCGACTGATTATCGCAACGGGCTGCCTGTTTCGTCCCGGCGATGCAGAGGATCTTGTTCAGCAAGTTCGCTGGGCGTTCGGTCATCCCGGACGAAGTCCAGGAATGCGCGTCGGCGGCCCGGCAAGAGTTCGAACCAAACTACACGGCAGACAGAAATTACGAAATGCTCATGTGATATTATGACGTGCGATCGAAACCAGCGGAGGGCAGCTGACTGATCTCGGTAAGAAGAACATCTCTCGGAGAATGGTCAATGCGCTCGACTCACGAGTCGGCGGTTGACGCGAACTCTGGGAGCAGCGCGCGATAGCAACCGTTCTCGGTCACCGCGTCTCGCAGCGCATGGCGTCGTCACCCGCTTGCGTCGATCTAAGACACAGGACATCGCCTGGAACGCGAATTGATATAGTCTACGCGCCGGCCGCCAACTGGGCGGAATGGGTTCTCGAAACGCATATTAGGCTGGATCGTTACGCGAGGGGTCTACAGCCGATCACCCTGATGCTCATACGATCTGGAGGCCGCGAGCGCGCGAAGGGTCATCCGGTTTTTCTTATACGTCGAGCGCTTCGAGTCGTTGAGGCGCTCGCGCGAAATCTCCAGGAGAGATTTCCGCCACTTGTAATTGCGGGATGCCGAACCGCTCACGCATTCCGATCGCTCACAGAAGTCGAACGCGCCGCCACGATTGATCCGATCCGGAACATCTACGGTCCGCTCGGTCGTACCTTCGACGCGGCCGCGAGAAATCCCCCGCGGCGATCTGCCGCAAGATGGCTTTCGCCCGGAACGGCGGGCCGTCGAGGCGCGGGTGACGGCGATCGATCCCGCTCCTACTGTTACATCGAGATTGCGTCGAGGCATCACGTCTGATTCGCTCCAATGCGCGAGCCGCTAAACCTCGGGACGGATCGAGCGGGTTTCATCAATGAGCTCATCGCCTGGTGTCGCGCATCGCCGGACAGTCTATTATAAGCGCCATCGATCGTCACAAAGCCGCAGGGATGTTCGCGGGCGCAACTAGCGACAACACACGGTTGGCGATTCGCTCGGATGCCAACTTCGACGCCATGAAACGGACCAGCGCCGACCTCTGAATGGATCGCAGCGGAGCTGTCAACGCGGTCCGGACGACGCTGAAGCGCCGCATGGAAACCGCCACATCCTCGGGCGTTCGCGTCGATGCGACCAACTATCACGGACGCCACACGGCAGATTCTGGATTGGGCGCGCCGCGGCCGCTCCAGCTTACGTCTGCTGCGCCTCGGTCAACAACATCATGGAAGCGCACGACTCGGCGGAATTTCGCGAGCGTGATGAATCACGGCCGACCTGGTCACCTCGGACGGGATGCCGTTGGTCTGGCTGCTGCGCATGCTTGGGGTGCGCGGGGCGACGCGCGTGTATGGACCCGATCTGATGCCGGTGGTGCTGGAGGCCGCGGCCGAGGCGGGAATCCCCGTGGGATTCTACGGCGGGAGCGCAGCTGTGCTCGGCGAATTGTGCGCCGGGCGAAGGCGCGATTTCCGCGCGCTGGACGTCGCGTACGCGGAATCGCCTCCGTTCCGGCGCCCACGGCGGAGGAAGATCGCACGGACCACGCAGGCGATCGCCGATGTCGGGCGCTCGCATTGTGTTTATCGGACTGAACACGCCGAAGCAGGATCGCTGGATGAACGCGCATCGGGGACGGGTGGCGGCGGTGATGCTGGGCGTGGGCGCGGCGTTCGATTTTCTGGCGGGGTCGAAACCGCAGGCTCCGCGCTGGATGCAGCGGAGCGGGCTGGAGTGGCTGTTCCGATTGGCGACGGAGCCTCGCCGTTTGTGGCGCCGGTATCTGAGTGCATAATCCGCGTTTCGCGGTGCTGGCGCTCGCGCAGTTGCTGCGCACGCGGTCGACATGAACGCATCGAATGAGCACAGCCGCGCGGCCAGCCCTCGCCGTTCGATCCGCTCAGCGCCACGCACTGGGCGCCGTGGGTGATCCTTGCGGCGTCGATGTGCTCGCGCTGGAGTTCGCGTTCGGGCTGGGGCTCGGCGTGCGCGGGTTGCTGGCGGCGCTGTTCAAGAACGTGTTCACGTACGGGATCGGGCCGCAGCAATACCTCGGCGTCGCGGTCGCGATTCTGCTGCTGCCGGTGATCCACTATCAGATCGGGCTTGTATCCGGGCTACCTGCTGGGGCCGGTGGAGCGGCTGCGGAGGCAGGATGCTCGCGACGCTGGCGGTGTTCGGCGGATTGGTGGCGTGGGACAACATCGTGGCGCGCGGAGTGTTCTCGCGCGGCGTGCTGCTCGCCACGTTTGCGTTCGCGCTGGTGCTGCCGCCGCTGGCGGAATCGTGGCGCGCACGATGCTGGTGCGGCGCGGGCGGTGGGGGATCCCGGTGGTGGTGCTGGGCGCGGGCGAAACGGGACGCGCGGATCGCGCGGACGCTGCGGCGGCGAGCCGCAACTGGGGCTGAAGCCGGTCGCGTTCCTGGATAATCGGCCGGCGACGTGGAACACGGTGGTGGAGGGCGTGCCGGTGGCGGGGCCGCTGGGGCTCGCGCACGGATTTCGAGCGTCGGGCGGAGGCGGCGATCGTGGCGCTGAGCGATCTGGCGCGAGCGGGCTGGCGAGGACGATCGCGGGCGCTGCTGCAGGAGTTGAATTTTCCGCGGGTGATCGTGGTGCCGGATCTGGCGGCGATCGCGAGCCTGTGGGTGACGGCGCGCGATCTGGCGGGCGGCTCGGCGGCTCGGCTGGTCTCGGGCTGGAGATCAAGAAGAATCTGCTGCTGCGGCGGAATATGGCGCTGAAGCGATTTATGGATCAGGCGATCGCGCTGCCGCTGTTTATCGCGAGCCTGCCGGTGATGGCGATCGCGGCGGTGTGGATCAAGCTGGCGAGCCGCGGTCCGGTGTTTTATCGGCAGATGCGCGAGGGGTTCGACGGCCGGCGGATCGCGGTGTGGAAGCTGCGCACCATGTATCGTGGATGGCGATGCGGCTGCTGGAGGAATGGCTGGAGTCGCACCCGGAGGATCGCGCGGAGTGGTCGCGGTATTTCAAGCTGCGGCACGATCCGCGAGTGCTGCCGGTGATCGGGAAATTGTTGCGGCGAACCAGCCTGGATGAGCTGCCTCAGTTCTGGAGCATTCTGAAGGGCGAGATGAGCCTGGTGGGTCCGCGGCCGTTTCCCGATTATCATCTGGAACATTTTCCGCGCGAGTTTCGCACGTTGCGGACGCGCGTGCTGCCGGGGCTCACGGGATTGTGGCAGGTTTCGGCGCGCAGCGATGGCGATGTGGAGGTGCAGCAGGCGCTGGATACGTATTACATCCGCAACTGGTCGCCATGGCTGGATTTGTATATTCTGGCGAGGACGGTGGCGGCGGTGTTGCTGGCTCGCGGAGCGTATTGATCGTTGCACGGGTGATCGTCACCAGCGATTTTTCGAGCGGAAGTCGCTTGTTTGCCATGCGTTCCGAGGTTGGGCGGACTGGGACGCTTGACAGGCTCTGGTATTACCTAGGCATGAACAACTTTCCTGATCGTGACTTCAAGTGTTTGCCTCTGTACGGGGATTCGTCGAACGCGGGCCGGCTGTTTGACAGACAGAGGCGCGAATTGGCGGTTCGGGGAGGATATGTGCGCCGGGTGATGGCTGACGATTCGGCCAGGCTCGACCCGGTGCTGCGATCGCATTTGGGGTTGGACCAGAAACGGACCGAGTCGTCACCTGCGCCAGACTAGTGGACTCCTGGGCAGTATCCCCGCCCTTACGGGTCGGGGCTTGACGGCGACTTTGTTGGCATCGAAACGCGATGACGGTGGCGCGTCACTGACCGTCGTCAATTTGCCAGGCGGGAGCGCATCGTGAAGGCTGGACCGCTCCCTTGGCGCAAGCGCAGCGTGGTCGCGGCTCTGAAAAATCGCCAACGTGAATTAAGCCGCCTGAAGGCGGCTCGCCGCCATGAGTGGCGGCCCCACAGTTCTGCTACACCAGCATCGTGCGCGACTTCCACCGTCGACCGGTGTCCTTCCATCACCACGATGCCGCTGTCGGTGACGTAGTACATCTGGCGGTCGCGCTCCAGGTCGTAGCCGATCGCTGTCGTCTTCCGGGACGCGCACGTTCTTGTCCAGAATCGCGCGGCGCACCCGCGCGCGCCGGCCGATGTCGCAGTTGTCGAACATCATCGAATCCTCCACCAGCGCGCCCGGAGTGCACGCGCACGCCGCGGCCCAGCACCGAATTGCGCACCATGCCTCCGGAAAGAATCGTGCCGCCGGCGACGATCGAATCGATCGCCTGGCCGCGGCGGCCCTGCTGGTCGAAAATAAATTTCGCGGGCGGCGTCCGAATAGCCGGCGGTGCGCAGCGGCCACTGGCGATTGTATAGATTCAGCGCCGGAGTCACCGCGCGCAGATCCATGTTGGCGTCGTAGTACGCGTCGATGGTCCCCACGTCGCGCCAGTACGGCTCCTGCGCCGGCGGATCGCCGGGAATGCGGTTGGTCTGAAAATCGTAAGCGAACATCTCCGCGCGGCCCACCAGCGACGGCAGAATGTCGCGGCCGAAATCGTGCGAGCTGTCGGTGCGTTCTGCGCGTCCGCGTACAGCTCCCGCAGCAGCAGATTGGTCGAAAAAATGTAGTTGCCCATGGACGCGTAGACGCGCTCGGGATCGCCCGGCATGGTGGGCGCGTCGGCGCGCTTTTCGTGGAAGCCGATCACGCTGCCGTCCGGCGCCGGTCTCGATCACGCCGAATTCGCTGGCCTGTTCCGCTCGGCACCGGAATCGCGGCGATGGTCGCCTGCGCGCGCTTGTGCATGTGGAACTCCATCATCTCGCGGATGTTCATGCGGTAGATGTGATCGGCGCCGAAGATCACCACGAAGTGCGGATCGGCCTGCTCGATCAGATTGATGTTCTGATAGATCGCGTCGGCGGTGCCGCGATACCAGTCCTCGCCGGGCGAGCGCATCTGCGCCGGCACGGGAATGATGAAGTGCTGCTTCAGCAGGCCGCTCACCTCCCAGCCTTCGCGCAGGTGCTGCAGCAGGCTCTGGCTCTTGAACTGGATCAGAACGTAGGTGGAATAGATTCCGGAGTTGATCAGGTTGCTGAGCACGAAATCGACGATGCGATAGCGTCCGCCGAAAGGCACCGCCGGTTTGGCGCGTTCCTTGGTCAGCGGATAGAGCCGAGTCCCTTTCCCTCCGGCCAGCACGAAAGCCAGCACCCGAACCTGCATGGCCTATTGTGGCAAGATGACGGAGGCGTTATGTGCAATAGTTGCAGTCGCGCGGCCAACGACGCGTTCCATTGGCGCCGCGCGGCCGCCTGCATAATGGTGAGACGTGTCACTCGACCGGTCATGGATACAAAGCACACGTGGAACGCGACGAGATACTGGAGCGGCTGCGCGAAAGGATTGTCCGCTTCGCGGCATCCAGATTATCGAGGGACGCCGCCGAGGATCTGGCGCAGGAGGTCCTGCTGGTGCTGCACGAAAAATATCCGACGCTCGACCGCGTGGAGGATCTGCTGCCGCTTTCGCTGGAGATCGCGCGGTTCAAGATCTGGGCGCGCGGCGAAAGATCGTCCGGCGCGGCGAGAACACGCAGGTTTCGGTGGACGACCTGCCGCTGGCCGGCCGAAGCGGCCGGATCCGTTCGAGCAGGCGGCGCGGCGCGAACGTTGGATCGCCTGGAAGCCGCGCTGGAGGAATTGGGCGAGCGGTGCCGGGAATTGTTTCGTCTGAAGCTGGAGGGCTATACGTTCCCGGAGATTCAGAAGCGGTTGAAGGTGGCGTCGATCTAATACGCTTTACACTTGGGATTTCCGTGCCGCAAGCAGATTGCTCGAGAAGCTTGGGGGCGATTGGGAGAAGTAACGAGTGACGCGCGACGAAATCCGCAAACTGATCGGCGGCTACGCCACCGGCTCGCTCACCGAGGCCGAGCGAAAGCCGCTGTTCGAGGCCGCGCTCGAAGATCAGGAGCTGTTCGACGAGCTTGCGCGCGAGCAGGCGCTGAAGGAGATGCTGGACGAGCCGGGCGCAAAGCGAGCGGCTGATTGCCAGGCTCGCGCCGACCGAAGGTGCAGTTGGCGCGGTTCGTGGCGGGTGGAAGAAGCCGCTGGCCTGGGGCTTCGCGATGTCGTTTGTCGTGGGGATTAGTTTGCTCGCCGTGTTCTTGACGAAGTCGAGTATCCAGACACAGCAGATCGCGCAATTGAACCGGTCAGACGTACAGCCGTCGACTTCGGCATCGTCTGCACCCGTGCCGCCTCCACGGCTGCGTCCGTACCTGACAGCCAGCCGTCGCCCATCAAAGAGCCCAGCAAGAAGAGGCGGCGGCCGAATCGGATGCGAGGGCGCTTACGGATCGGCTTGAACCGCTCGAAAAGGAACAGCGAAAAACGGAGAGCAAGGACGAGCGTGCACGCAGCGACGCAAAAGAAGAAGCCTAAGGCCGGCGCAAAGAAAGACGTAAGCATCGCGGGCACAGTCGCCGGACTGCCGGCGGCTGCACCACCTCCGCCACTACCGGCCCCGCTTAGACCGACCGTCGACTCGACCCAGTTGGCCCAATTGCCTCAGCCGATTCAACCGCAAGGTTTGTCGCGAGCCAAAACCAACAGCTCCGCAGTCCAAATCGGCCGGCTCGAATTGCCGGCGCAAGACGGCAGGCCCAAAGCGTGCAGGTTCAAGCGTCAACCAGTCCGGCTCAGCAGGGGCCGCGGGCGGCGGTGGGGCGGGTGGCAGATCGCTCCTGCCGCATTGCAGCGCCGATGGCGCGAGCTGCGGCGAAAGCGACTCCCGCGCATTTCGCTTTCGATTACGCGATCGAAGGCGAAGATCTCGTATTCAAGTTCGCCGCCGACGGCTACTTCTCCTTGCACATCGTGCCTGGCGGTCTGACGATCGTCGACTCGCGCGTCACCGCGGGCTCAACGCGGCGCGAACGGATTAACAGCAACGGGACCGAAGCCGATATCGTTTTCTCGTCAGCGCCGCAATCTACGACCGGTGGTCTGAAGCTGACCAGCACACTGAGATCGGACACTGTGGAAGATCCAGGCGGTTCGCGGATCGAGCTCCTGGTGCGGTTCTATCCTCCACCTGCTCACTGAAGTCTAACCTCGGAAACGTCTCGACACGGCCAACACAAGTGCGTGTGCCACTTCGGCTGCGAAAATGTCATTTGCGGTCCGTCGCAGGTCAGTTAAGGGCTCCCTCCGAAATATTGGCACTTAACGTGGCAGAGGGCCGCTGGCCTGCAGCGTCGCCTGTCGAGGCGACGTTTCCCTACTAGTCAGCAAATGTCGAGACGACTCTCGACACATCAGGCCTGGCGGCCCGCGCCACGCTATTGGATCTTCCCGTTCACCAGATTCTCCACAAACGCGCGCTCGACCGGCCAGACGCCTGTCACGCGCTGATCTTGCTGCTGGAACTTTCCCGCGGTCAGAACGCCACTCAAATCGGCGGGATTCGGCTTCATATGATCGCGCTCCAGCATCTTTTCGAGCAGCTCGGTGGTATTCGTCAACTGTCGCCGCGAGCGCCGCCGCGGATTCCGCATCGGCGCAAGTGACGTCCAGCCGAATCTGCAAGCCGATCTGCCCGTCCGGCCCGATCGCGAAGATCAATCCGCCGCGCCTGCGCCAGTGGGCTCAGGAAACGAATGCGTGCCCGCGGGAAGATTCTTCACGTCGCTGAACGCGAACGCCGGCGCCGAAATCCACACCGGCTCCGGCGGCAGCTGCGGTGGAGTCTGCCATTGGTTGGGGCCGATCATCATCGACCGCGCGCGTCCTGCTTCGCCGAAACCGCCAGCGCCAGCACGTCCGACTTCAGCGGATAGAACGAAATATGCCGCTCCGGCGTGCTGGCGGGCATCTCGCACATCGCGTTCACAGCACTTTCCGCCCTGCGATCGCGCGCGTATTCGGCCAGCTGCTTCCACTCGAACCGGCCGCGCAAGGCGAAATACACATCGCCGTGCAGAACGCCGCCGCGCACGGCATCCAGATCCGTGCGGTAATCGAAGCCGGTTTGCTCGACAAATCTGCGGTAGTCCGGCTCCTCCGCCGCCTTCGATCCTGCCAGCAGATCGAGCATGCCGCTGCGCGCGCAGCGCATCGACGTCGATGTACACGTGCGTCGCCTGATCCGGCGGCAGGCACTCGATCAACGCGGCGGCATCGAAGCGGCGCGGACGCTGCGCCCCAGTGCGCGAACACGCAGCACGCCGCCGCACAACAAGATTGCAGCGCCGCCAGTTGCCACGGCTGAAGCGGTGCTCATGCGAGCGATTGTAAGTCGGAACGCGCAGCGGCTACGACGAAGGTTACACCGCCGCAGCAGCCTCTGTCACTGCGCGATTCGCTTCCACAGCTCGATGTACGGCTTCAGGTCCTGCATCATCGCTGGCGAACTGTTTCGGGTCCAGCGATTGCGCGCCGTCGCTCATCGCCTTTTCCGGGCGCGGATGCATCTCCACCATCAAGCCGTCGGCGCCGATCGCGACCGCCGCGCGCGACAGCGCCGGCACCAGGCTGCGCTTGCCCGTGGCGTGGCTGGGATCGAGAATCACCGGCAGATGCGTCAGTTCGTTCAGCGCCGCGACGGCCGCGATGTCGCAGGTGTTGCGCGTCACCGTTTCGAAGGTGCGGATGCCGCGCTCGCACAGCATCACCTGCGGGATTCCCGTGCGCCACCACGTATTCGGCGCGACATCAGCAGTTCCTTCACCGTGGAACTCATGCCGCGCTTCAGCAGCACCGGCCGGCCGCATTTGCCCAGCGTCTTCAGCAGCGCGAAGTTCTGCATGTTGCGCGCGCCGATCTGCAGAATGTCGGCGTATTCGGCGACCAGATTCGACGTCGCGATCGCTCATCACTTCGGTGATGATGCCCAGCCCGGTCGCGCGCCGCGCCTTGTCCAGCAGCTTCAGCCCTTCCTCTTCCAGGCCCTGAAAATCGTAGGGCGAAGTGCGCGGCTTGAACGCCCCGCCGCGCAGCAGCTTCGCGCCGGCGCGCGCCACGATCTCGGCCGATTCCAGAATCTGCTGCTCGCTTTCCACCGAGCACGGGCCCGCCATGACCACGAATTCGTCGCCGCCGATGGTGACGCCGCGCACCGTGATTTCGGTCTTGGCCGGACGGAACTCGCGGCTGACGAACTTGTAAGGCGCGGAAATGCGCACGGCCTTCTCGACGCCCGGCATCGCTTCCAGCGATTCCAGGCACGCGGTGACGTCGCCGACGCCCACCGCGCCGATCACGACGCGCTCCTCGCCTTCAATCGAGTGGACCTTGTAGCCGAACTCCTCGATGCGCGCGCGCACCTGGTCCACTTCCTCCGGTCGCGTGCAGTCTCATCGAGATAATCATGGCTACTCCTTCCTAAAGAACAAAAAACCCACTCTTTCGAGTGGGCCGTATTTCGAAATCGTTTGATTTCAGGCCAGCCCACTCGTCGCGATTCAGACGCTAAAGCCCAGTAGCGAAATCGAAACGAGGTGGTGAAGCCGTGCATGAATCGTCAGGATAACACGATTGGAAAAGATCCTGGTGCGGCCCTGCGGGGGTGCACTAGAAGAAATGTCGAGAAGACTCTCGACACATCAGGCCTGGCGGCCCGCGCCACGGCGAAGAACACTATCGCTTGCCGCCGGCGATTTTCAGACGGCTGCCGGATTGCGGCGGAGCGCGAGCATCGCGACGATCCCTGCCGCCGGGCCGATCGCGAGCACGCTGAACGACCATTGGGTGCCGATTCGCGCCTCCGACCCACGGCACCAGTCGAATGGTGAACATGGTCAGTAGGAATCCCAGGCTGGTTTGCAGCGTCAATGCGGTCCCCACATATTCGCGCGCGCCGAGTTCCGTGATGCATGCCGAGAATTGGGCCGAATCGGCGACGATTGCGAATCCCCATACGATCGCGACGGCGGCCGAGAGCGGCCGGCGCTGGAGGTGATAGACGAATCCGATCGGCGAGCGCGCACGCTCCGCTGATGGCCATGCTCGCGATGGTGACGGTGGTGCGGCCGACGCGGTCAGCGAGTTTGCCGGCGATCAACACTGCCCGGCGCGCCGGCGGCGATCGCAGGAACGCTATTGCGGTGCGTGCGACATAAGCCGCGATCCAGGCCCACATCGCGTACAACTCCCACATGTGGCCGAGATATCCGAGATTCGCGAGCAGCACCGGACGCTCGCGCAGGATCGCCGCAGCGTAGCTCCATCGAAACGGCGGCGCTAGCAGAGCGATTCGGTCCTTCGCGCACGAATAGCCGCAGCGATCAAACCGCCTGATGGCCGCCAGCGTCGCCGCGATGTACAGCAGCAATCGCCAGTCGTCGAGTCGTGCCGATGCGTTCAGCAAGTTGCGGCCCCGCCGAACCGATCGTCAATGCGCCGACCAACAGTCCGATGCCGAGTCCTCGATCGGTCGTTAGTCCAGCGTGGTCGACGATTTTCATGCCGACCGGATAGACGCCCGCGAGAAAGAATCCCGTTGCGAACCGTAGCGCGACGGTCGAATCGAGTCCGTCCGCCGCAACGCAGATCGCTGCAGTGGATAGCGCTTGCGGCGATTGCCGAACAGGCGAACAGAACGTGCGCAGGGACTCGATCCGCCAGAACTCAGTAATGCAGATAGCAACGCCCCGAGCAACGAATCCCGCCTGCACGCTCATGGTGAGCCAGGCGCGTCCGGAATCGTCGAGCCGCCATTGCGGCTGACAACGCGGGCGCGACCGCCGATGCCGAAAACCAGCACGCCATGCTGAGAAGCTCGGCTAGAAGAAATAGCCAGATCGCGGTCCATTTGCTTCACGTGTATGAGTCGTTAGTCTGGCGAGAAGCATCGGTTCCATAATCCGTGCGATACAGCGGCATGACCCTCCCTGACGGTCGCGGCTCCAGCGCCTCTGAGGCCGCGTATCAAGCGGTCGTGACGTTCCACAATCGTGGCGAGTAGCGCGTTATAGTCTTGTGGTGCGCACGGAGCGTCACATTCGGATCTTCGCGGCCGTGGTCATCGCGGCGCGACTGTGCCACGCGCACGCTCTGGGCCGACGATAATCTGCCGCTGGCGGCGGCGATGCGAAGTCGCGCGCGGGAAGACGCTTTATAGCGATGTATGGTTCGATAAGCCGCCGCTGGTCGCGTGGATTGGTTTGTTGTGGGGCGCGCGCGCCGGCGTCGCTGCTGCGACTCGCGGGAGCGGCGTATGTGATCGCGTAGCCGCAGCCGCGCTGGCAATTCGCGCGATCGCAAATGGAGCGACGCGAAGGCTTCTTCGCCGCTGTCTTCGCGGCATTTTTCCTGACCTTCGGATTGCCGTCGGCGGTGATCCCGCTCGCGTCCGACATGCTGCTGATCCTGCCGCACCTCGCTCGCGATCTATTTCGCGTGGCGCGGCCGCGCGTTCTTGAGCGGCGTGGCTGCTGGCATCGGATTGCTGTGCAGTTCGAAAGCGATCTTCGTTCTGGCCGCATGCGCGCTTTGGCAGTGGCGAGCAGCGCCGATGCTGCTCGCTGGATTCGCTGCGCCGAACGCGATCGCGCTCGGCTGGATGTGGCTGCACGGCTCGGCCGACCGAATATTACCGGCAGGTCTGGCAGTGGGGATCGATCTACGCCGTCGAACACGTTCGTCGACAATCCGCTTGCGGAAGGTCTGAAGCGCACCGCGGACTGGATCGGGTTTCAGGCGGCGCTGGTCGATCGGCGCGATCGTCGCGCATGCGCGCGATCGCAAATGGCGACTCGCGGCCTGGATCGCGCTCGTCGTTCGCCGGCGTCATCCTCGGCCTGCGATTCTTCCCACGCTACTATTTCCTGCTGCTGCCGCCGATGACGATCGCCGCGGCGCGCGGATGGGCGCTGCTGTCGCGAAGTCGCAGGATGGTCGTGCGCTCGCGCTGATGGCGTCTGTCTCGCGATTCCGTTCGTCCGTTCGGCTCCGCCTACTTCACCCTGCCGCGGCGCGAACCTGCGCGATCTCGCCATCGATCGCGACAGCCGCGCAGCCGCCGCGCAACTTACGCGAGCTCGCGCACCCCGGCGACACGCTCTTCGTCTGGGGATTCCGGCCCGACATCTTCATCTACTCCGGCCTTCCCGCCGGCACGCGATTTCTCGAAAGCCAGCCGATCTCGGGCGTCCTCGCCGATCGCCATCTCTTCTCGAACGCTGCCAGTCGCGCCCGAATTCACCGCGCCCAATCGCGCCGAACTGATCAGCCTCACGCCCGACCTGGGTCGTCGACGGCCTCGGCCCCTACAACCCCGCGCTCGCGCTCGACCGCCAGCCGTATCTCGCGGCGTGGCTCGCGCAATATCAGGAGGTCGGCGCGCACCGGCTTTTCGATCCTCTACCGCTTGCGATAAACTCAATCGACTCGCATGCCGCGCTCGCGTTCTATCGTTGATCTCTGCTCTGTGCTTGGCGCGCCTGCAATCGCGCGCCCGGAAAGATCGCTCACCATCGCCGTGAACGCCGGCGTCGAAGGGCACCGCGCTCAAAGCTGGCCGCGAAGGAATGGGGCGCGGCGCGCAGGAGTCCACGTCGAAGTGGTCGAGCTCCCCTACGCGAATCTTTTCGAAAAAGAGCAGCTCGATCTCGACCAGCCGCACCGGCGCCTACGACGTCGATCATGATGGACGATCCGTGGTTTCCGCGCTGGTCGAAGGACGGCAATCTCGCGCCGCTGCCGCACGAGCCCGACGCCGGATTTCGTCACGCTCGTGCGTCGACGTCTGCCGCAATCCTTACCGGACGGGCACATTTTACGCGCTGCCGTACGTCGGCAATTCGCAGCTGTTCTTCTATCGCAAGGATCTGTTCGCCAAGTACAACCTCGCCGCGCCGAAGACCTGGGATGAAGTGCTGGCCGCCGCGAAGACCATCGGCGACAGGCGAAAAAATGTTCGGCTACGTGATGCGCGCCGCGCCCGGCAATGCCGTCGTCGCCGATTTCATGCCGCTGCTGTGGGCCTTCGGCGGCGATGTTCTCGACGCATCCGGCAAGCCGGTCTGCGATTCGCCGGCGGCGATCGACGCGCTGCGGTTCATGCTGGAGCTCGGCAAATATTCGCCGCCCGGATATGCCGGATTCAATGCCGACGAGGTCTCCGCGCACCTGCTGCAATCGACCGCCGCGATGAGCATCAACTGGCCCGCCTGGATCGCCGCGATGGACGATCCGTCGAAATCGAAAGTCGCCGGCAAGATCGAGTTCGCTCCCATGCCCGCCGAGCGCGTCCCGGGCGTCGGCGAACTGGGCACGTGGCTGCTCGCCGTGCCGGCCGCCTCGAAACACGCGGCCGACGCGTTCGACTTTCTGTTCTGGGCCACCGATGCCCCGCAGATGAAGCAGGCCGCTCTGCGCGGAAATCCTCCCACGCGGCGCAGCGTGTTTCAATCCGCCCGATCTGATCGCGAAGTTCCGGGCGTTTCCTGCGCAGCTCGCCTCGCTCGAATCCGCGCGTCCCCGTCCGCGAACCCCGCAGTGGAATGAAATCGAGAACGCGTTCGGCATCTATCTCTCGAAGGCCAACGCCGGCGCCATGGATCCGGCGGCTGCGATGCAGCGCCGCGGCGCGCGAGATCGCGCAGATTCTTGGAACGGGCGAAATGAAGCGCGCGCCGTATTCCGCAGGGACTGCCGTGGGTCCTGCCGGCCGCTGCTGGTGCTGCTGGCGCTTTCGATCTATCCGCTGATCTATTCCGTCAAGGTCAGCCTCACCGACGCTGACGGCGCATTCACGTTCGCGAACTTCGCGCGCCTGTTCGGCGATCGCTTGTTCGCCGCCGCCGCGCTCGCAGACCATCGTGTTGACGGCTGGTCGCGCTTGACCGTCGAATTCGCTGCTCGGCCTCGCGCTGGCCGTTGCTGATCGATTCGCTGGCGCGCGGCGAGATCCTTCTTTCGAGCCGGACTTGCTGGTCCCGATGCTGCTGCCGCCGGTGGTCGCCGCGGTCGCCTGGCGGCTGATCTACAATCCGCAATTCGGCGTGTTGAACGGCACGCTGCGCCAGACTCGGCGTCAATACATCGCACGCTCACGTGGACCAGCGGCGAACACTCGGCGCTGCTGTCCGTGATCCTGGTCGACGTGTGGGAGTGGACGCCGTTCCTGTTCCTGCTGCTTTCCGCCGGCTTGCAGGCGATCCCGCCGGAGCCGCTGGAAGCCGCGCGCATCGACGGCGCCAGCGCCTGGCAGATCTTTCGCGACGTGACGCTGCCGCTGCTGAAGCCGACGATCCTGCTCGCGCTGCTGCTGCGCGCGATGGACCTGGTCCGCATCTTCGATCAGATTTTCATCCTGACGCAAGGCGGCCCCGGCACCGCGACCGAAACCGTCAGCCTGTACATCTACCGCACGGCATTTCGATTTTCGAACTTCGGCTACGCCGCGGCGATGTCGTTCGTGCTGCTGGCCGCCACGATGTTGTTCTCGCGCGGGCTGATGCGGCTGATGAGGGTCACGATGAAGACGGTCGCTACGATATCTGCGGCGCGCCGTGGCGCTGCTGATCGCGCCTCGCGCCGGTCTACTGGCTGGTCACGATTTCGCTGAAGCACGAAATCGATCAATTCGCCTATCCGCCGCAGTGGATCGGCTTCACGCCGACGCTTGCAGCATTACGCGGAAGCGCTTCAGCAGCGGATCGTTCGCGACATATTTCACTGAACTCCGTATTGCTGGCTGCGATGTCGACCCTGGCGGCGCTGCTGATCGGCGTTCCCGCCGCCTATGGACTGGCGCGCTTCGAATGGCCCGCGCAACTGGAGCGAAAGCATCGGCGACTGGATTCTCTCGACGCGCATGCTGCCGCCCATCGTCACCATCGTCCCGCTGTTCCTGATGCTGCGCGAAGTCGCACCTGCTCAATTCGCTGGTCGGCCTCGCGATCGTGTACACCGCGTTCAACCTGCCGTTCGTGGTCTGGATGATGCGCGGCTTCTTCGACGAAGTGCCGCGCGAAATTGAGGAAGCGGCGATGCTCGACGGCGAAACGCGCGTCGGCGCGTTGCTGCGAATCGTGCTGCCGCTGGTGAAGCCCGGACTGGCCGCGACCGCCGTCTTCTGCCTGGTCGTCGCGTGGAACGAATTCCTGTTCGCGCTGATCCTGACGCAGACCGAATGCCGCGATGACGCTGCCGGTCGGCATCGCCTCGCGCGTCACGCAATACGAAATCAAGTGGGGCGCGATGAGCGCGGCGGGCGTGGTCGCGATGCTGCCCGTGCTGGTGTTCGCGACGCGCCGCGCAGAAATATCTGGTGCGGGGATTGTCTCTGGGAGCGGTGAAAGGCTAACATGGCGCTCGAAATCGATCGCATCACCAAACGATTCGGCGCGCGCGAAGCCGTCAGCGACGTCTCGCTCACGGCCGACGACGGCGAATTCGTGGTGCTGCTGGGCCCTCGGGCTGCGGCAAATCGACGCTGCTGCGCATGATCGCGGGTCTGGAAGCGCCCGACGAGGGCGCCATCCGGCTCGCCGGCACCGACATCACGCATCGCGAAGCGCGCGACCGCGACATCGCGATGGTGTTTCAAAGTTACGCGCTGTATCCGCACATGACCATCGCGCAGAACATCGGCTATCCGCTGCGCGTGCGCAAGACGCCCTGCGGCCGAAATCGCAAAGCAAGGTAACAGAGTGTCGCCGCACGGCTGGGGCTGACGAATCTGCTGGCGAATCAGCCGCGCCAGCTTTCCGGAGGGGAGCGCCAGCGCGTCGCGCTGGCCCGCGCGATCATCCGCCGTCCGAAAGCGTTCCTGATGGATGAGCCGCTCTCGAATCTCGACGCCCGTCTGCGCGTCGAAATGCGCGCCGAATTGAAGCATCTGCAGCACGAACTGCGCATCGTGACGATTTACGTCACGCACGATCAGGCCGAGGCCATGACGCTCGCGCATCGCATCGCGGTCATGTGCGACGGCAAGATTCAGCAGTACGACACGCCGGCGAACGTGTATCATCGCCCCGCGAATACGTTCGTCGCGGGTTTCGTCGGCAGTCCCGCGCATGAACCTGATCGGAAGTCAGGCAAATGCGTCCTCGGCATCCGGCCAGAAGATGTCGAATTGTCGACTGACCGAACAACCGGGTTGGTCGCCGGCGCGCGTCTACGTCACCGAAGAGATGGGCAATGAGACGATCGTCGTGCTTTCACTGACGGCGAGTGCACAGATCACGGCGCGCGTGTCGGCCGGCATGCGGCTCGATTTCGACACGCCGGTCTGGTTTCGATTCCGCGAGGACAAGATCCATCGGTTCGATAAGGCGAGCGGTCGTCGTCTCTAAACCGGCGTCTGTAAAAATGTGTCTTTTGCACTTGCACGTATCGTTTACACATGATATACTGTATGTGCAATGAGCTTCGATTATCAAAAGCTCCTTCGAAAGTGCGCGGACGGAACTGGAGGGTGCAGGAGCGGAAGCTGGCGCTGGACCAGGAACTGGAGCAATGCGATAAACAGATCGTGGCGCTGATTCAGGCGATGCGGGCCATCGCTCCGCTGGTGGGCGAGAACCTGCCCGATCTTCCTGCGACCGACTCGGAAATGGTGGCGGGTGGGATGACGGATTGCGTCCGCGCCATTTTGAAGAAGGCAGCGGAGCCGCTCACTGCGTCAGAGATACGCGAGAGCCTGGAATCTGTGGGCTTCGACATGAATTCGTATTCGAATCCGTTGGCCACCATCCACACCGTTCTGCGGCGTTTGACAGAGTCCGGCGAAGTGGAAACCACGCACGAAATGTTCGACTCCAAGAAGTTCACTCTCCCGGTGAGTAAGCATCTCGCGGTCGAAAAAATCATAGGCAAGGATTACCAGATCGGCAAGATGAAGGGCTTTATCGGGGTGGGCCGGTTGCGCCGCAGGTCACATGTGCAAGATAATGTGCAAAGCGGTAAATAACGTCTAACCGGAGGGACACTCATGGGTGTGGGGATTCGTTGTACGGATTTGCGCAAGGTTTATACATCGCCGCCGCCGATGGCCGCGATGGGAATGGGCATGGCGGGGCGTACGGGGTTCAAGCGCGATAAGAAAGCGCCGCCGCCGAAGGTCACTGCACTTGACGGAGTATCGCTCGAGATCGAACCAGGCGAGATTTTCGGATTGCTCGGACCGAACGGCGCAGGCAAGTCCACAACTGTCGGCATTCTCACCACACGGGTTCGCCCTACCAGCGGTGAGGCGATTCTAAATCGAACGGCACGTCGATCGACATCTGGGGCGATCCGGTTCGGCGCCAAACTACTGATCGGTGTAGTGCAACAGCGGCCGAATCTCGATTTCGCGTTGACTGCCCGCGAGATTCTGCTGTTCCACGGCGCGTATTTTGGAATTCCTCCGGCGGAGCGAAAGCGGCGAGCCGCGGAACTGATGGAACAATTCCAGCTCACGCCGCGCGCCGATGATCTGACTCGCGGATTTTCGGGCGGCATGATGCAACGGCTGTCAGTGGCGCGCGCGCTGATGCACGATCCGCAGGTTCTGTTTATGGATGAGCCGTCCACGGGCCTGGATCCGCAGACGCGGCTGCTGATGTGGAGCATCATTCGCGAATACAACGCCAAAGGCAAGACGATTCTCATTACTACGCACAATATGGACGAGGCTGACGAGCTGTGTAATCGGCTCGCAATCATCGATCACGGCAAAGTGATTGCGCTGGGAACGCCGAAGGAGTTGAAGGCGACGATTCCCGGCGGATACATCCTCCACCTGCGTTTCAGTGCCACGCCGCCCGAGTTGATCGAGCGTTTGAAGCATCTGCCCGGTGTCACCGAAGTTCGGGAGAAGCCGGCCGCTCCTGGCGCCGGCGGCGCCAAAGAAACCGACGTCTATGCGGATCGCGGCGGCGCACTCATCGGCGATATCGTCGGTGCGGCGACTGCGTATTCGGCGGAACTCCATGACGTTCACATTTCGGAGCCCAGCCTGGAGAATCTGTTCCTGCATCACACCGGAAGGAGCCTGCGCCAATAATGTCGACCACAAAAGCGTTCTCAGCGCTATTCGCGCGGGATGTACACGTCGCGCGTCGGAACATCGTCACGACGGTTCTTCAAACCATGCTTCAGCCGCTCCTGCTGGTTTTCGTTTTCGGGCAGGTGATGACGCGTAGCGGAATGATGCCGATGAGCTACAAGGGAATGCTGCTCCCCGGCATCATGGCGATTTCGATGACCATGACCGGCGTGATGGCAGTCGCGATGCCGCTGATTGCGGAGTTTCAGTTCACGAAGGAAATCGAGGACCGGCTGCTTGCACCCATCGGCATCCAATGGATTGCCATAGAGAAGATGATGGCGGGCGTGCTCCAGTCGTTGATTTCGGGTGTGATCGTCGCGCTTCCGGCGCGCCTGATTTTGGGCGGTGACCTGGGGTTGAGCACGGAACATCTGGCGATGTTCTTTCTGATCGCATTCCTGGTTGCGCTGTTTTCCTCGGCAGGCGGGCTCACGCTGGGATGCAGCGTCGGACAACAACAGATCGGCCTGATCTTCAGCATGCTGCTGGCGCCGATGATGATGTTCGGGTGCGCGTACTATCCGTGGAAGGCGCTCGAGACGTTTCCGATCCTGCAGAAACTGGTGCTGATCAATCCGCTGGTGTACGCGAGCGAGGGACTGCGCGGGACGCTGACGCCGCAGTATCCGCATATATCGATACCGACCATCGTGGCGGTGTTGTCGGTGATCGATGTAGTGTTCATCGTCGTGGCGTTGCAGCGCTTTCGCGCCAAGGCGATTAGTTAAGCGGATCTGGCGCACGCTGAAGCGTGAGCCACGTCACTCATTCGAACGGGTAAGGGCAGTCCTTCGCCGAGAGTTCTCAGCGAAACCGGCCTTGCGATGACTCACCGCTTCAAAGAGAAATACTGCGGCTGCGACGTCACCACTCCCGCGCTGGTCTCCACGCTGCACGCGATACCGACGTTCTGCAAGTCGCTCGGGATCGACGTCGGCGTTCGCAGATTGATTTGATAGGCTCCGACCAGCGTCGGCGTAAGACCAGCAAACAGAATTTCAGCCTGGCCCAGCCCAACGGTGCCGGCAAAAAAACTGCAGGACAACGGCGATTGTACCGAAGTCAGTCGATCCAGTGGCGCAGGCTGGCCTGTCGCTGGACTTGGAGAGACCGGCCCGAGTCCAATCAGGTCGAGCACCACCACGTCACCCGCGACCGCCGGCTTCCCGGAAGTTGAGAGCTCATTCGCATAATCAGCGCTCCAAACATCCAGGATCGCGGGAAAGGCTGGCGCGGATTGCAAAGGCGTGGCGAACTCGAACGGACTTTGCGGACCCGTCAGAATGAGCGTGAGCGGATTCCTCGGATCGTACTCCCACGGAACTTGCAGCATCACGAGATTCGTCGCAGACGAGATCACAGGCGCGGCCACCCCAGCGAGACTTACCAGGCTTCCGCCTTCCGGCGCGATAAGCCCCTGTCCTCGCACGTAGATTCGCGAACCCGGAACGGCGGTGTAATTCGGAAATACGGTAAACAGTTGCGGCATGTCGGGTGACAGTCGTTGGATTTCGCCCGAATCGATATCGATCCGCAGAAGCGCGCCGTTTTGGGTGGTGGCGTAGCCGACACGTCCGTCGCCCGACAGAATCACCTCGGAAATCGATGCATCTTCGGTGGTCAACTGCCGCAAGTCACTACCATCGGTATTCATCACAAATGCTTGCGGCATATTACTCGAAAGCGCCAAGCGAAACAGCACGCGCCGTCCGTCTTGCGATATCGAAGGCCGAAAATAAGGACCTACGTACAACGGTGGCCCAATGCCACCGCCAAAAACTCCTCCTGGCCCCAAAAACACCAGCGTCTCAACGCCGGTTCTGAGATCCCGCGCAAGGAGCTTGACACGTTCTGTCTGTGGGTCGAGTGCCTGATAGACCAACGTGGAGCCGTCTCCGCTCATGCGCGGCGTCTCGCGGTTTCCCTTTGCCGGCAACTCGTGCCCAATCCCGTCTTTCCAATAAACGTAATTCCCGGTTGTCGGGGAATACAGAATCAGGCTCCCGTCATCGGCGATGTTTTGCACGGCTTCGTCAACAGCCTTGTAGTCGGCGATTATCTGTAGCGTCCCGGTGACGGAATCGTACAACTGTAGAGGAGTTGCGTTCCCGCTGTTCCAGCAACAAAACGCCAGGTAATATCGACCATTGGGGCTTACGCGCACGGAACCGGCCAGGAGGGCGTCGGGTAATTGAACACCGGTAACGAACGCTCGGATCGTCCCGGTTTTGAAGACGCTGGTGGGACACGGTGCAGAACCCGCCTGACATTGGGCCGATTCGTCCCAGGTAACAATCCTGCCGTCTCCACTCATATTCGGAAGGTGAAAATCGTCCTGCTCCTGCGTACCGCTGGGGAGAGAAACAAACGGCGCTGTCTGGGCGATCAGTGAATAGGATCCGCTTGAGTATTGGAAGATCTTGAAGGAACTGAACTGCTCCGTTCCCTTTTGCCGAAATGGCGTAGAAAAGACAAGTTGGCTGCCGTCTCGCGTCGTCGCGAGCTCTTGAATCTGAGCCAACGCGCTCACTGCGGTCAGGCCGAACAAAGTAGGCAGGAACCAATGAACAGGTTTGCTTCGGTGCATCTGTGCCTCTTTAGGACGCTACGGACTGCTTCGCTAGTTTCGTTCCGACGGCCCCATGCCGTCGATGTAACCGATCAAGCCATTAAGCTTGTCGGTGATTTCAGCGAGATTCTGTTCGGTGCGACGCTGAAATACAGCGCTCTCGGCGTGGAGCTTTGCGTGTTCCAGAAGCATCGCGGATTGACGCCGCTCAATCTCGGCAATTACCAGGAGATTGTCCTGAAGTTCTTTGATGACGTTTTCGACGTTCATGCCCGGCTGCTCTCCCTCATTCTAACGAATAATGAGTGCGGCAGCGGGCTGAATGCTCTCAGCAGAATCGGCGCGACTAGACGACGTCCACGCCCATCGACCGAGCCGTACCCTTCACCGAATTCATCGCTGCCTCCACCGTGAAACAATTCAGGTCCGGCATCTTGATCTTGGCGATCTCTTCCACCTGCTTGATCGTGATCTTGCCGACGCGATTCTTATTCGGCTCAGCCGAGCCCTTCGCGATATTCACCGCGCGCTTGATCAGCACCGGCACCGGCGGAGTCTTCGTGATAAACGTGAACGAGCGATCCGAGAAGATCGTGATCACTACCGGAATGATCAGCCCTTCCTGATCCTTCGCCGAGGTCTTCGCGTTGAAGGCCTTGCAGAATTCCATGATGTTGATGCCCTTAGGGCCCAGTGCGGTTCCGACCGGCGGCGCCGGCGTGGCCTTGCCCGCGGGAATCTGCAGCTTCACGTAATCGGTTATTTTCTTTGCCATGGCTTAAACCTTTTCTACCTGTAGGAAATCGAGTTCGACGGGCGTCGCGCGGCCGAAAATGGTGACCAGCACGCGCAGTGTGTTGCGTTCGGGATGAACCTCGTCCACCTTGCCCGAGAAATTGCTGAACGGCCCATCGATGATGCGCACGTTTTCGTTCTTTTCGAAATTGAGCTTCGGACGCGGCCGCTCCGCAGAGCTCGCCTGCCGGTACAGAATCGAATTCACTTCGTCGGCAGTAAGCGGAACCGGCGCGTTGCCTCCGCCCACGAATCCAGTGACGCGCGGCGTCGCCTTGACGGCGTGCCACAGTTCGTCATTCATGTCCATCTCGACCAGTACGTAGCCGGGATACAGCATGCGCTTACTGGTGACCTTCTTACCGTTGCGCAGCTCGACCACTTCTTCCGTCGGGATCAGGATCTGGCCGATCTGCGGCGCGAATCCGAACGCATCGGCGCGGCTCTTTAACGAATCGGCGACCTTCTGCTCGAATCCCGAATAGGTGTGGATGATGAACCACTGCTTGGTCGAGAGTTCCAACGGCGCTTCTTCAGCCGCGGACTCTTCGGCAACGGGTTCTTCCACGACGACGCTGGCTTCTTCAGCCACGTGCTCGTCTTCTGGATGCACTGCTTCGGCTGGATGCTCTGCTTCGAGTTGATGTTCTACTTCGAGCGTTTCGTCAGGCACGTGTTCCTCATGATTCATGTCGTCTGGCATCCACTCGCCTTTTTACTTGGTAAACGTGTCGAACAGCTTCTGGATTCCGCGGCCCACCACGAAATCGACCACAGCAAAGTAGGCGGCGAACGCGAACACAGCCGCGATTACCACTGCGGTGGTCGCGCGCACCTGTTTCCACGGAGGCCACGTGACCCGCTTCATTTCGAGCTGAAGTTCTTCGACGTAATTCTTCACATGCGGCCGGCCAACCGGCGGCCTTCTGCATCGTGCTGACTTCTTCTGCCATAAAACTCTTCTCCTGGATCTCTTGGAAACGCTTTCCGCGGGCAACTCAAAGCCACTCGCGCCCATCGCTGTTACAAACCAGCGCTTCTGCCGAAGCGGCCCAAACCCCGCGTAAGCGGGTGGCAGGGGCGGAGGGATTCGAACCCCCACTCGCGGTTTTGGAGACCGCTGGTCTACCGTTAAACCTACGCCCCTATAACTTCAACTTACCAGTTTACTTGATCTCCTTGTGCGGATGGTGTTTACGGCAGAACGGGCAGAACTTCTTCAGTTCGACGCGCTCCGTCATGGTCTTCTTGTTCTTCATGCTGGTGTAGTTCTTGCGTTTGCACTCACCGCACTGCAATGTGATCTGTTCTCTTGCCATATGAATACGTCCTTATTTCTTCGCTACCGGGGCGTCCGCCATGATTTCCGTCACCGTACCCGCGCCCACTGTGCGGCCACCCTCGCGAATCGCGAACCGCAACCCTTTGTCCATCGCGACCGGTGTGATCAGTTCCACTTCCAGCGCCACGTTATCGCCTGGCATCACCATTTCCATGCCTTCCGGCAACTGCGCGACACCCGTCACGTCTGTCGTGCGGAAATAGAACTGCGGCCGGTATCCCTTGAAGAACGGCGTGTGACGACCACCCTCATCTTTGCTCAGCACGTAAACTTCGCCCTTGAACTTCTTGTGCGGCTTGATCGAACCCGGCTTCGCGATCACCTGTCCGCGCTCCACGTCATCTTTTTCGATGCCGCGCAGCAAGCAGGCCAACGTTATCGCCCGCTCGCCCTTCGTCCAAAAGCTTCTTGAACATTTCGACGCCAGTGACAACCGTCTTGCGAGTATCCGTGAACCCGACGATCTCCATGTCCTCGCCGACCTTGCAAATCCCCTGCTCGATGCGGCCCGTGACCACCGTGCCGCGGCCCTGAATCGAGAAAATATCTTCGACCGGCATCAGGAACGGCTTGTCCGTAACGCGCTCCGGCATCGGTATGTACTTGTCGACGGCATCCATCAGCTCGTCAACTGTTTTTTCCCACTTGTCTTCGCCGTTCAACGCGCCGAGAGCCGATACGCGAACCACCGGCAGATCGTTGCCCGGGAATCCGTAGTAGGTCAGCAGCTCGCGAACTTCCAGCTCAACCAACTCGAGCAGTTCCGGATCGTCCACCATGTCGACCTTGTTCAGCGCGACGACGACGTACGGCACACCCACCTGGCGAGCCAACAGGATATGTTCGCGAGTCTGCGGCATGGGACCATCCGTCGCAGCCACGACGAGAATCGCACCGTCCATCTGCGCCGCGCCCGTGATCATGTTCTTGATGTAATCGGCGTGACCGGGGCAATCGACGTGAGCGTAATGGCGATTCGCCGTTTCATACTCAACGTGCGCCACGGCGATCGTGATGCCACGAGCCTTTTCTTCCGGCGCGTTATCGATCGAATCGAAACTGCGGAACTTGTTTTTCGGATTGTGCTTGGAAAGCGTCTTGGTAATGGCCGCCGTCAACGTCGTCTTGCCGTGATCGATGTGACCGATCGTCCCAATGTTGATGTGCGGCTTACTGCGATCGAATTTCTCTTTTCCCATGCGGTTCCCCCTGGATTGAAGCACCGAGCATCGTGCTTCCGAAAAATCTGGAGCCGTTGACCGGAATTGAACCGGTGACCCCGTCCTTACCAAGGACGTGCTCTACCAACTGAGCTACAACGGCTTATTCAAAAACTCTTCTCCATCGTACCCGGCTACGGGCCGCCAGTGAGGCGCGACCGTCAGAGAGCGCGCCCTTCAAATCGAAATAACGGCGCTCTCAAATTCTAATAAATGGTGGACAGGGAAGGATTCGAACCTTCGTACGCCGCAAGGGCGGACAGATTTACAGTCTGTTGGCTTTAACCACTCACCCACCTGTCCAACTTGTTAAGAACTCTTGTTTAAAACACGAACTTCACTCGCGCTCCCGCCCGGCCAATTCGACTGCAAGGGATCCGTCCAGAGACGCACGGCGTAATTTTGAGTATACCTTAACCGTGGTACTTGGGTAAAATGAAAGCTACGCTGGCGTAGCTCAGTTGGTAGAGCATCTGATTTGTAATCAGAGGGTCGGGGGTTCAAGCCCCTCCGCCAGCTCCACATTTCCCTTCCTTTGGCTGTCGGATTGCCTACCCAATCCACAGATGCAGAAAATCCAAGAGATGCCGAGGCATCTGAACACGCGCCGTTGGCGCAGCCGGCTGATCGCGATCGCCGCCGCAATCCTTGTAATAGCAATCATCACCGCGTGGTTTGCCGCCGGTCCCCTCTCCCGAATCGCTCGTGAACGAGCCATCGCCGCGCTCCAGGAAAAATTCGGCACCGACCTCCAGTTCAGCAGTCTGAACGTGACCGTTCTGCCGCGCATCGTCGTCACCGGCGAAAACCTTGTCTTCCGTCACGACGGCCGTACTGACGTTCCCCCGCTCATCACGATTCGCAAATTTACCGCGACAGGCAATCTCCTGAATGGCTTGCGACACCATATCAGCAGCGTCACGTTGGAAGGTCTGGAGATCCACGTCCCGCCGCGAGGCGAACACAGGCAGCGCACGCCGAATGCGTCCCCTAAAAATCCCGCCGACTACGTCGTCGACGAGCTCGTTGCCGATGGAACCGTCCTTACGCTGATCCCGAAAGACTCGTGGAAAGAGCCCCTGGAGTTCGATATTCAGAAGCTGCGTTTGCGCGGCGCCGGCCCATCGGATGCGATGACGTTTCAGTCGGTCCTCACAAACGCCCGCCCGCCTGGAGACATTCACAGCAACGGCACGTTCGGCCCGTGGGCGTCGGACGAGCCCGGCGACACACCCGTTTCGGGGACCTATACCTTTCGAAACGCCGACCTGTCAGTGTTCAAGGGCATTTCCGGAATTCTCTCGTCGGACGGAAAGTATCGCGGAGTTCTCCAGCAAATCGAGGCCGACGGTTCCACCGATACGCCCGACTTCCGCGTCAATATCAGCGGCAATCCGATCCATCTCACCACCCAGTTCCACGCGATCATCGACGGCACGAACGGCTCCACGTTGCTTCAGCCCGTGAACGCCCAATTCAACAAGTCGACGGTCGTTGCGCGAGGCGGCGTCGAAAGCACCAAAGGCGTGAAAGGCAAGACCGTGACTCTGGACGTGATCGCGTCGGCGAGCCGTCTCGAAGACATGCTTTTACTAGGCGCCAAGGGCAAACCACAGATGAAAGGCGTCGTCAATTTTCACGCGAAACTGGTCATCCCACCCGCCAAGGTGTCGATTGAGCAGAAACTGCAGCTCAACGGGGCATTCGAGATCGATTCGGCACATTTTTCGCAACTCAATGTGCAGGAAAAGGTCAACAAACTAAGCCACAGCGGCAAGGGCGATCCGGAAGAGGACCCGAGCAATACCGTGGCTTCGGACTTCTCGGGGAAATTCGCGCTCGCCGACGCCGTCATGCATTTCGACAAGCTGGGCTTCCGGGTCCCCGGCGTCTCCGTCGCTCTGACCGGCAACTATCGGCTTGCCGATCACGGGTTGGACTTCATGGCACCGCCCGACTGGATGCGAAATTGTCGCAGACCACCACCGGCGTCAAGTCATTTCTGCTGAAGGCGGTCGATCCCTTTTTCGAAAAGAAGAACGCCGGAGCGGTGGTGCCGATCAAGATCACGGGCACTGAGGATTCGCCATCTTTCGGCCTCGACCTTCATCGGTAGAAACCAACCGGCTGATCCAACCGGCGGATGTTGATTGGTGGCGGCGACACGTTGACGTGCAGTACCGTCCGTAAGGACGGGGGTGCCCCGGAAGTACTCGGGTGACAGCTCTATTTACGTAACGACGTAGTCACAGTCTTTCAGAGCCGCGACCGTCAGGGAGTGGTCATCGTCGGCAAGTCTTCACACAGACCTTTGTCTGCGAGGACCCTCGTCGGCGCCGTACCCTCTGCTACTTCCGCTCCATGACGAGATTGATCGTCTTCCGCCCCGGGCTCTCGACGCTCACAGTCATCGTCCCATCCGTGCCCAACGTATAGCTCTCCACCGTCGCCGCGCCGGATACCGTGGTCGTCACCTTCAGGACGTCGTGATCCCACTTGGTTTTCGTCTTCAGATCCTTGCCCGAGTGAATGGTTCCGCCATGCTCATTGCCGATGGCGTCGCGATAGAAGAAGGTCTCGCCCGCCCCTTCATACACGAAACTTCGCTCGATGATGGTAATTCCTTCGCGATCTCTAATGGTCACCGTGCCAGTTTGAATGACCGGCTGTCCGGCAAATTCGCTCTTCGCCGGTACCACTGTCCAGGTACCGTTGAGCTCGCTGTGCTCGCGCGCGACCGCTGGAATCGCGAGAAGAATCGTCACCAGAGCCGCACCAGCCAGCGTGTTCATAAGTTGTCTTCGCATAAGCCACCTTTCCATCACTCCACTGGTGGTTTGCACGCGGATGGCCGTTCGAGTAGGGGCCTCACGAGCCGTAACTAACAAAGAGCGGCTAAGAGGCGCGACCGTCAGAGAGCGCGCTCTCGCAAGCGAACGATCTGACTCCGAATTTTCGCGATACGCCAAGCGCGGTCAATCTACGAGCCCGAACTGTTGGACGACCCGGTCCACCCTGATTTCCCAGCGTGTTTCCGCCGCTCTTGAACGTAGAGCCGGTTATCTTCAGCTTTCAGATATCCTAAAAGCCACGACGCCACACAGCATGAATCAAATCAAGAGCGTCGCCGAGGGATTGCGCGAAATCAGCCTGCCCTCGTTGCGGCGTCCGGCGTTAGGCCCAACCAACGGGCTCGAACCGACCGAAGAGCGCCGCATCCGTTCGGCCAATCCAGGTCAGGCGCGAGCGGCGTTCCATCGGGCTGGGGTGAGCGTAGCGACTTCCGATAGTTTCCTTTGATTCATCCCCGGCAGCACGGCCAGCAGATATTCTTTGACCGGCGCGCCCGATTCGCCGGCAGGATTCCACCACCGACATGATCGCCGCTACCTTGGGGCCGGACTTCGCGCTTCCCACATGCAGCCAGTTCTTTCTCCCCAAAGTTACCGGCCGCATCGAGTTCTCCGCCACATTATTGGACAACTCGACTTCGGCGTGATCCAAACACCGCCGCAGTTTGGGCCACATATTTAAGGTGTAACTCACCGCTTCGCCCAACGCGCTTTTCGGCAGCAGTTGCGAGCGCAGCTTCACGCACTCGGAATGAATTTCGTCCACCCACGGCCGCGCATGTTCGCCGCGCAATGCGGCGCGTTCGTCCATGCCCAGCTTCTGTTGCCGCGCGTGGCGATCCACTAAAAACAACGCGTCCATGCGCGTGACCATCGCGATCGCCGCGCCGTCTTTCGGATTCACCTTCACTGCGTCCACAAACTTGCGCCGCGCATGCGCCCAACAGCCTACGTGAATCAGACCAGGTCCACCCACGTTGTCATACGCCTGATAACCGTCGGTTTGCAGAATCCCATTCCAACGTTCAAGGAATTTCGCGGGACCATCGCGGCCGCGGCCCAGTTGAAAATCGAACACCACCTCGCCGCCTCTCCCGTTGGAAAGAGTCCCGTATTGCCATAAATACGCCTGATGATCCGAGCCTCTGCCATCATGCATCTGCACCGGCACCACGGTTTCATCGGCTTGTATATAGGACGCGCGCAGCAGATCGGCGCGCATGGCGCCGACTACAGGCTCCAGCAGTTCGCCCACGCGCATCACCCAGCCATCTAACGTCGCGCGCGAAATCTCCACGCCCGCTTCGCGCTCCAGCATAGCTTCCTGCCGGTACAGCGGAACATGATCGCAATATTTCGAAACCACGGTTTCGATCACCACGCGATCGCTGGCCAGTCCTTTATCGACGATGCGCAGCGCGAGTTCGGCCATCCGCACCGAGGAACATTTTCCGCACGCTCGTTTTTCGCGCTTCGTCACACGCACAAACCACTTGGCCGGTTCGCGGTCCAACACTTCGCTCGTGTCGTAGCCGATCAGCCTGGTTTCTTGGCCGCAGCGCGTGCAATTCGCTTCGCACACGATCACTTCTTCGATGCGCGGCAGATTCTCCGGCAGAGGCTTGCGGCCCGGATGCGGTCGACGTTGAGTTTGGCCCTCACACGGCTCGGTGATCGGCTCACGGCGGGACTCCGCTTCTACTTCCTCGCGCGTGGTGGAAGGCTCTTGTTCGACCAGCAGCTCCAGTTGCAGATCACTCAACGTTTCACTCGCCGGTCCCAGGAATCCGACGCGCTGCTTGCGCAATCGCTCCAGCAGCTGTTGAATCTCGGCTTCTTTCTTTTGGATCGTGAATTGAGCCCAGTGCAGTTCGCGGCTGGCAATTCGCAGCGCCGCTTCCAATGTCGCGATGCGCATCTGCGGGTCAGCAGCAGCCATAAAAGAAGCTCTATTTTAAGGGAGTTTCTAATAATATGCGAGAGCTTTTTACGCGCTCTTGCGATACCACTTTCGCTGACGGGTTTGCTTCACATCCAGACCGTTCACCAGCATCGCCAACTCCTCCGAGCGCATGGTGACGCTGTGCCTGCCTTCCGCATCAGGCCATCGGAAACGTCCCTTCTCCAAACGTTTCGCGCACACCCACAATCCGCTGCCGTCCCATACCAGAGCTTTCAATCGAGTCCTAGTTTTGTTGGTGAATAAAAATAGATGGCCGCTCAAAGGATCGTGGCCGAGCTGATCGCGCACCGCTCCGTACAAACCCTCGAACCCCTTCCTCATATCGACGGCTTCGACCGCAAGGTAGATTTTGGTGACCAGCCCCACGCCGAAAAGCATGGTGAATCATCACGCGCGTTCGGCAATCCGGATCAGCCGCGCCAACTCTTCCTCATCAAACCGCGCCAGGGTTTCGATGCTCCGTCCGTTGGCCAGGCGAAGCGTAAGGCTCTGCGCCGCTTCCGCCGGCCGAGCCACTTCTACCTTCACCAGTCTCGTCTTAGAGCGAAACTGACTCCGCCAGTAATCGAATGTCGTGAGCGCAATGCCACGCTGACTGCAGAACTCGCGCCGCGTCAAACCGCTGGATCGGAATTCCTCCACGATCCGCCTCATCTCGGATCGGCGATCAGTAGGCTTGCCCATGCCGCCCATCTTCGCCCGATCAGGCGTCGATCTCAAGATGGTTTCGCCGCACGCTTACGACAGAGCTGTGGGTGTGTGTATCCGTCCCTTGTTGGCAAGAATCGCCGGGATGATCCCGCTCAGCGCTTGGCATCCTACGTA
Organism: Terriglobia bacterium; assembly: GCA_963732025.1. Classification (GTDB taxonomy): domain Bacteria; phylum Acidobacteriota; class Terriglobia; order Bryobacterales; family Bryobacteraceae; genus Palsa-187. The sequence goes on along the minus strand of CAVSXU010000007.1, from coordinate 1,620,594 downwards.
CATCAAAGCGGTGAACGAAGATGGAAGCGCCGATACCTACGGCATATTGGGTGAACGAGACAAGAATGGAAATGGAACTTCAAAAAACCAACAGGTGATGAAGAACGACGACAGAAACTACGGCAGTTGCAGGCAGTGTACAACGACGCAGGAGCAGAGAGATCGGCTGGTGGATGAATTGAATTATTGGGCAAGTCCAGCGAACCGTCTTAACTGTCCTTCGTGCGGGAAGGACTATAGGCAGTTCTTTCTCAACGATCTCACGTCCGCTTTCGACGGGTATAACAGCAATACCTTCACCTACAACATGCTTAGCCAGGACCCTGCTGGATCAATCGCTCCTCCAGCCGAAAGAGCCGCGCCAGGATATCATAATGCCCCAGGACAGTGGTACCAGTAGATTTACGGGAGATCTGCGAGGCAGTCTGACGCGCAAACGTTGGTTTGCGGCTCTGACGCTTGGTTGCGCATGCGCCGCGTACGTGGTTTTTTGGAGTCCACTGACCATCGATGCAAAGCCCGACGAGTTACCGCGACTTGCGGGCGCCACCTTGTTACTGGGCGCGTCGCCGTTCGCACTAATGGTCACTTCTCCGGACCAGACTTGGAGAATTCAACCGGAGCCAGGGCGGCCAAGCGCTTCTGATAATTCCCCTATCTATCCGAGCCTTTCGCGAGACGGGCGGATCGTCGCGTGTGCGCGAATCAAGTCCTATAACCCGTCAAGAATGGTCGTTGCGACATATTCGCTGGTCGACAAGACCTGGACCGAATATGCAACCGTCGACCACGCCTACGGCGTGTCGCTATCCGTCGATGGCTCCAAGATCGCCTTCATCAGCAGGGATGGGCCGGGCGATCAACCGCTCCTGCACGTGCTTGATGTGGCAACGAGAGTCGACCGAATTGTGGCATTGCGAGGACGCGTTTCAATCCGAAGCCGCCCGAGTTGGTCGCCTGACGGAAGCAGCATCGCATGCCAAATCGATACTCCGGCAGCGATAGAGGACAATCACGAAGCCAAGATCGACATCGTGGATCTTGGAACTGGAGCAGCGCGACGTCTGTCGCGAGGACAGAACCCGTCATGGTCGCCGTCGGGGGAATGGATAGCATACCTTGACATTTCGGAAGGGCCGCCGCCAACCCGGCATGGAACTCCGGAATATTTCCCGACAAGGTGTCTCACATCGCGTGCTGACGGATCCGCAATGCGACCTATGTTCGCGTCTTCGGGAGGAAGACGTTACTTCGCCGGAGCACCTGTATGGTCTCCAGATTCTCGCCAACTGTATCTCAACGAGATTGTGGATCTCGAAAATCTTAACACCGATATCGACAACGTAGATGTCGCGACCAGAAAGCTGACGAGAAAGTTCAAGCACGCGCCGCGGTTGCTCGATTTAGCCGCGTGGAAGTAAAGTTACGGGGAAAACAGGGAGAAACACGGGAAAACAGGAGGGGAGAACGCGGAAAACAGGGGGGAACAGGGTCGGACGGGCATTTCTCATATTTGGCCGCAACTGTAGTCGAACTTCTCCAAAAATGTGAGAAAGGTCCGTCTGTCCCTGTTTTTCCTGTTTTTCCTGTGTTTCATAGAACATCAGATTGCTGAGAGGCTCCCGTACATCTCGCCTTTTCTTATGCCGGCGATTTCACTTCCAATTGCGGATCACTATCGAATTTCCGTCCAGCAGAGGTCGCAGCCGCCGGCTCCGAACATGTATCTGCAGATTGTCGAGGATGGACTGGAGACCGAGTTCCTTGGGGGAGCACCAGTGGACCGAGTTGCCTTGTTGGTCGGGCTTGGGATGCTGTTATGGTTTCCGCCACTACATTGATCGTCTGGCCGGGTTACCAGCTCTCGACCAGTAAGTCCAAGGGGCCACGCGGGCAGTGCACGCAATAGAAAAACAATGCCTTGCCGAACTTGGGAATGTCCAGTCCTGTTGCCTCTTTTCGTGGGTTCGTGGCATTCGACTTTCCCCATCCCCAGCGTCCGCCGGACTTCAAATACTCGGCCGACGCCAGGGTTAACAGATGCACCATCCTGATTCCGCAACGACAGTCCGGAGTATTGTCCCGAAACATCCAGTGCGGATAACCGCCTACCTTTGAACCTGGCGCGCAACTCAACTCGCCACTGTAGAGTTCGGCGCCATCGGCGATCGGGGGATCAATCAATTCGTCTTCCGGAGACCACTTCCTGAATTGCGATTGCAATTGTCGAGGCAACTCCTCCCATGCCGGAAATTCTACAATCGGCTCGACATGAAATTTAGCAGGCGAGGGAGTTAATCCGGTCTGTTGATCTTTGCTTTGCGCCACCGAATTCGCCCAATCTCCTAGGGGCATACCTCGCCAGTACCAGAACAAGATCGGATGCTGATTGGATGCTGCGCCCGGAACGGCGTGATGACATGGACACCACAGTATCTGCAATAGCTCCGAGCTCTCCGGAAAGTGAATTTCGGGAAAATCGCATTTAAGGAGTTGGATCACTGGTATTGGTAAGTGTGGGCACGAACCGGACAGAGAATCGCGCGCTTCGGAATCCTTGCAAACCGGCCACGGCTCGCTTTGCGGCCAAGGTATTGGCCCCCCCCAGCTTGGAGACTAGTGACTCGTTCACCCGCGGCGAAGGCTGGGGATGAAGGAGGCGGGCAGACCGTTCCTTGCCTCGGAGCGCTGGAAATCGAGCCGTTAATTCAAATTGAGTGAATGAGCCGGATCCACGGGGCTTCTGTGTCATTCGTTCTCAAAGTAGCACACGTTTTGTATTTTTCGTGTCGTGAAAAAAGCTGATTATCTGCGGGAAACATCCCGAGACGTGATGCTCGTCGCGGACTGATTTTGGCAACTTTTAAAAAAGGCATGTTACTCAACATTCCTAAGCTTTCGGTCGATCCAACCGACTTCCACTCAACTAATACTCACGGAACCGTTCAGAACTACACTGCGAACGCGGCTTTTTCACGCGGGCCGGTCTGAGCAAAGACGCTAGCAAAAAAACCTACATAGACTGCTCCTATCTCCGCGTGCTGGTGCATTGAAATCACACCATGTGCGGGGAAGTGGGGATGACTTCCGCCGATCTCAATTTCCACGCGGTAATGTGTACATATGCCGCGGCAACGCAAAATTATCCGCGTGCACACGCTTGCAAATGGACCGATCCCCGCCATCCCGCACCATTTTTCTTTTCAATATCTAGGGTTGCAGGGATGACGCGAATTCCGCTGGTTTGACGGCGGTGATCAGCAAGTGATCCCGCGCCCACATCGGAGCGGACTACAGCTTCATGCTCTTACAGTGCGGATCGCCTCCAGCAATCCCTCCACGTCATGGGTCGAAAGGCGGCCGATCGTCCCGATTCTGAAGCACTCCTCGCGGCTCAGCTTACCGGGATAGATGACATAGCCGAGTGCGCTCAATCGCGCATAGAATTCCTCAAACCGAAATCTATCGTCCTTCGGATATCGAAACGAAGTGATGATGTAGCTTTGATCCTCAGGGCCGAGATATGCTTCAAATCCCAGTGCGCTCATTCCGCGGCAGAGCGTCTCATGATTTCGCCGGTAGCGCGTGGCCCGGCCCGCGACTCCGCCTTCTTCCTCCAACTCTGTTAGCGCCTGGCGAAATGCGAGCAGCACGTGGGTTGGCGGCGTGAAGCGGAATTGTCCGTCGTTTTCAAGTCCGGCCCATTGCGCGTGCAAGTCGAGGCTCACAGTCCTGGCGCAGCCTTTCGCTGCTTCCAGCGCAGATCGGCGAGCCAGCGTGAATCCGAACCCGGGCACGCCCTCGATGCACTTGTTCGCCGACGAAATCAGAAAATCGATGTGCGCGGCGGCCAAGTCCACGGGGATCGCGCCGAAGCTGCTCATCGCGTCGACAATGTAGCTCGCCCCGTCACGCGAGACCGCATCACCGATTTCTTCAATGGGATTGAGGATGCCGGTCGTCGTCTCGCAGTGCACTATCGCGACATGCGTGATCCCTTCGCCAACCGAAAAGTCCGCCGCGGTGATCTTTCGATTCTCCTCGACATCGACCGTTTCCACCGCAATCCCGTGAACTCGCGCGATCTGGGCAATGCGCCGGCCGTATGCCCCATTGATCAGCACCAGCAGTTTGCCATCGCGCGGAATCGCCGAAGAAATCACGGATTCGATCGCGAATGTTCCGCTGCCCTGCATCAGGACACATTCGTAATCCGGCCGCGCTGCGCTTCCCAGGGCAAGCAGACGCTCGCGAATCTGGCACACGATTTCGATAAACTCCGCGTCGCGCGAACCCAGGTCGCGTAGCATCGATTGCTTGACAGTTGGGCTCGTGGTAAGCGGCCCTGGCGTAAACAGGAGTTTATTCATGATCGTGAGTCAGGCGTTCGTGAGCAAGATTATCCCGGGCTAGGTTATCTTCTTCATCGCCATCGCCGAAAAATCCGAGCGGCGGCGGGTGACGCAATTTGGCTGCCGCGTTCGCTGAAACGGCGAATACAGACTGTCCGGCGATCCAGGTGGAATCGATGATGACGTCCTTGATCTTGTCCGGCGCGACCTTGCGCGGATCGGCGCGCAGCACCACGAAGTCGGCGAGTTTTCCCGGAGTGATGGACCCTTTGAGTTTTTCCTCGAACGTCGCATACGCACCGCCCTGTGTCCACACCTCGATCGCTTCCTCGACACTGACGCGCTGATTGGCGCCGTACTCCTTCCCGTTAGCGCCTTTGCGCGTCACCATGTCCTGAATCCGCAGCAGCGGATCGGCCGCAGAAACCGTCGAGTCGGAATGACCCGCAAGATGAATCCCCATATCCATTGCCGTGCGATGAGGATGCATCATCGCCAGGCGCTTCTCGCCGTAGGATGCCAGTTTATCGCCGTGCTCCCACATATAAGAGTGAAACACCAGAATCACGCCCGCCTTCTTGGCCCGATCGAGCAGGCTTTGGTTCATAACGCTTGCATGCTCTATGCGATGCCGCGCATCAGGCCGGGGATTCTTCGCTTGCGCGCGCTCGATCGCCGTCAGCACCATGTCGATCTCGCGATCGCCATTCGAATGTGTGGCGATCTGCCAACCCGCGTCGTGCATTTGTTGGAACATCTGGTCGAGCTGCTCCTGCGAACGCGCTGGTGGTATCCCAAAGTAACCCGGCTGGTCCGAATACGCCTCGCTCAGCCAGCAGGTTCGCCCGCTGAGCGAGTTCCCGTGAAAGGCTTTGATCGACGTCACGCGCAGGCGGTCGTCACCCTCGCCGTACTTGTGGCCTTGCGCCTGCAACTCGCGAAAATTCGAATCGGAAAACATGAATCCGATCCGCACTGGATTACCCGCGTCTCGAACGGCCTGGTATTGCTTGAAGTTTTCGAACCCGCCGCCGGCAATTCCGACACTGGTGATACCGCGCTCGGCATATTCGTGAAAACATCGCAGCAGCCCGGCGACGCGCTGATCCTCCGAGATTTGCACTGACGAGCCTCGCGTCAGCAGTCTTCGCGCCGCTTCGCGAATCACTCCGTTCGGAGTTCCATCGGGATCGCGATCGAATGCGCCGCCCGGAGGGTCCTTCGTTTCCTTCGTGATTCCCGAAGTATTCAACACAAACGAATTCACCGCGATCACGTGACCCGAAGCCTGGCTGATGCTGATCGGATGATCGTCGAAGCCTTGTCCAGATCATGACGATTCGGATGACGTCCTAATTTTTCGTCGTCATAGCGGTCACCCGAGACCAGTTTTCCCTTCGGCGTCGCGTCGGCCTTCTTCTTTAACACCGCGACCAATTGGTCCATGTTCTTCACTTTGTCCGGACCGAGCCACGGCGTGGAGTACGGCGATTCATCCGGGAACCGCGGACCGGGATGCAGATGCGCATCGTTGAATCCCGGGGTTACGGTTTTGCCCTTCAGGTCGACGACTCTTGTCGATCCAGTGGCCAGACGCCTGATCTCCGCATTCGTTCCGACCGCGGTAAAGCGGCCGCTTTCGATCGCGAACGCTTCGGCATGCGGTTTGGATTTGTCGACCGTGACCACATTGGCGTTGATCACGATCAAATCGGCGGCGAACGCCGTAGCGGCGCTAAGCGCGACAAAAAGAAGGATTGGCGTCCGGAGCATGGATGGTCTCCTCAGAACGCCAGCCGCAGACCGAATTGGATCTGGCGCGGCGAGTTGGTTTGGCTTAGAATAATGTGCCCGAACGTCGACGACGTAAAGCTGTTCGTCGGTCCGGCGAATACCACGTTGTTGAAGGCGTTGAATAGTTCGGCGCGGAAGGTCACGTGATATCACTCGTGAATCTGTGTGTTTTTCTCGATCAGGATATCCCAGTTCCGGTCGCTCGGCGCACTCACATCCGGCAGATAGCGGCTGACGTTGCCGAACGCGAACTGCGGCGTTTGAACAAAGGCCGCGGGGTTGAAATACAAACCGTTATCGGAGATGCTCGGTCCGCCCGGCGCCACGTCGGAGATCCCGGTCGCGTTCGGCCGCATTCCCGTGCCTCCGCCGAGTGAATTGGAATTATTCGGCGAGCTAACCGCTACCGGACGCCCGGTGTCGAAGGTGAAGAACGCGCCGCCCGCCCAGCCGCCCAATGCAGCGGAGAGTAGCCCGTGATTCAGCATCGGTTTTCCCGGACCGAAAGGCAGCTCGTAACGCGTGCTCCATCGAAGGGCGTGCCGCTGGTCCTGATCCGACCGCGCCTTGTCGCACACAAAGCAATAGTTGTCCTGGAAGCCGTTCATCGTACCCGCGACGCTCGTCATCTCGCCGACGTTGTCGAGCGCCTTGCTGTAAGCATATCCCAGCGTCACCGCCAAGCCTTGCGCGAAGCGGCGCTCCACCGTCAGTTGGCCGGCTTCGTACGAAGAATGTCCCGCGCCAACGTTGATAGCTTTGAAGTTTAGAAACTGCGGGTACGGACGCAGAAGCTGCGCGGCCTGCACCGTTGGGACGCTCAACGTCGAGTTCGGATCCGTGATCACGCCGTAGAAGGGATTATTCACCACGGCCAGCAGTTTCGATCCCAGCGCCAGATCGGCGTCGGGGATCTGGTTGAGTTGAATCGGCGTCATCAAATGGACACCTGTATTGCCGACGTACGCGACTGTTACGACGAAGTTTGAAGGCAACTGACGTTGGATATCGAAAGACCAGTTGTTCTGATACGGCAGATCCTGCGTGTGCAGCGGTCCGGCGATGTTCTGACCCAGATAGACCGCGAGCCCGGCGTCGTTTCCGGCCGGGGTGGGCAGACCTTGGGGAAATGGATTGCTCAAATTGAACAATGGAGTGACACCATTGGCCTGCGCGGCGATCGACGTTGAAATGCGCGTAGTCTGAAGCGCGTTGGGAAACTGTTGCCATGCCGCGGCAGGATGATGGAAAATGCCGAACCCGCTGTGGATGACGGTCTTTGAATTGATGGCGTAAGCGATTCCGATACGCGGATCGTAGGCCAAGCCGCGAGGATTCTGTAACAGATCGCTGGAGCCGTTGATTCCGGGAACACCGACGCCGCCTTTCAATCCCGGCAATTGCGGAACTTGAGAAGCGATCGGCGAAGGCGACGCAAGGTCCAGATAATTGAGCTGATTGTGATCCTCCACTTCGCCGGTTTCATACCCGATGCGCAGCCCGAAGGTGAGCGTCAAGTTGCGCGTGAGCCTCGCGGTATCCTGCGCGTAGAACCCGAAGTAGTTGTGAGCCGAGTTGGTCTGCGGCTCGTATCCGCTGGTCACTGTCGCCGCGCCGAGCAAAAGGTCGGCGATTCCGCTGCCCGAATTGGCCAGGGCCGCGTTGGGATTCGAACCGCCCGTGAAGTTGCTGCTCGCCGAAATCCCAAGTTGTTCGGGATCGTAGAGCTGGACGGGATAGTGGCGCGCATCGAATCCGAACTTGAACGTGTGAATCCCCTTGAGCCACGAGGCGGCGGCGGAATACTCATAGACCGACGATTTGTTGGCCTCGAAAGGAAAATTGTCGCCGAGTGAGCTGGCGCGAGTCAACGAAAGCTGCGGCGTGTACGTTGCCGTCAACCCGGGGGCAACGTTCGAGGGGAACCCCAAGTCGCCCGGCGTGACGTGCACGGGTTCGGTCCGATTCGATTCGCTGTGCGCCCAGGAGAAATGCTGCTCAACCACGATCGCGCCGGGAAACAACCCAGGTGTGATGAAACAGAGCGTTGATCCCCGGAATCCGATCGTTGGAATTTACGGCCGCCAGACTGTTGCCATAGTAGTTGTTCTGAATAATGTTATTCGAGAACCAATTCAGATGACCGAAGATGCTTTGATGCTCGGAGAACTGATGGTCGATGCGGGTGTCGAATAGATTGTTGTTGTTGGTTCCGGGCGCGTTCGAGAAGTAGTTATTGACACTGCTCTTGCCGACCCCAGGCTGATTCGGCTCCGGATAATACGAGAGCAGCTTTTGTGCGATCGAGTTCAGCTCGTTCGCTGGAATCGCGTTGTTTTGGAAGGGCGTGCGGATGTAGCGGGTTGTGCCGGCGGGCGCGGTGGGATCGAGACGCGTGCTGCTGGGATCGTAGATCACGATGAGATTGCCGTTCGAATCGGTGGTCTTCGAGAAATCGCCTTTGCGTTCCAGGTCCGTTGGCACAGTGCCTGTGAACGAGCCTGCGCTCGAATCGCGCAGACCGTCGAAAGCGGCGAAGAAGAAGGTCTTGTTGTGTCCATCGTAGATTTTCGGAATGAAGACCGGCCCGCCGAGCGTGAATCCGAATTGATTCCGGCGAAATTCGGCGATCGGTTGTCCGGCCTTATCAGCGTTAAAGCCGTTGGCGTCCAGGTCGCTGTTGCGCAGGAATTCGAACAGCGATCCATGCAGCGCGTTACTTCCCGATTTCAGCGCATAACTGACGATGCCTCCGCTGGTCCGTCCGAATTCGGGCGCGTAGGCATCGGTGTAGACTCGATATTCCTGTACCGTATCGACGCCGGGAATTCCCGCGGCTTGGTTGTAGTAAGCGGTAGTGTCGGTGGCGCCGTCGATCTTGATATCGGTGGTGGAACCCTTCGCGCCGTTGATACGCCACGTGTTGGTGCGGCTTTCGCTGGTGATGTTCTGACCCGACAAACCGTCGTCGCCTTTCGTAACGGCCACGCTGAAATTGATGAGCTGGAGCGGATTTCGTACGCTGAGCGGAATGGCTTCGACCAGACTTTGGTCGATCACCAGGCTGCGGTCGGCACGGTCCAGCGTGACCTCGGGTGGCGCGTCGGAAACATTGACCGTCTCCACCACGGTTGCCGGCTTGAGCTCGATCGTCAGGACTTTAGATTGGTTCACCTCCAACGTGATTCCGGTCAGCCGGAAAACCGCGAATCCTGGGGCCGACGCCTTGATTTCGTAATGGCCAGGAGGAACTGGCGGCAGAAGAAATCGTCCACTATCGGTCGTCGACGTACGGAAATCAGTTTTCGTGTCGACGTTGATCAACGTTACTTCCGAACCTTTCACGACAGACTGTTGAGAATCGACAACGGTTCCGCCAAGGCTCGCGTTTTGAGCCACTAACGGGATCGAGACGAGAAGGCACACGTATAGCGAGAGCATGGATCTGCACATTTTCTTTACCCCTGTTTGATTTCGGTTATTAGGTTTAAGGTCGCTCGGCGGCGGTCAGCCGGCGCTCAATGTCTGACAGAAAGGTGGTGCAATCGCCCAATGAACTTGCAACGTACTGTGCACCCGCCGTGCGAAGCCGCACGCACGCCTGCTGCTCCAGAGTCTTCTGCTCGGACACGGGCAAGGCATCGAGTTGAGATTTCGAAAGTCCAATCTCGTTTCCCGTTCGTGAGATGGCGATGGTCCACATACCGGCGTTCCGGCCTTCCGCGATGTCGCTTGGCGTATCGCCGATCTTGACGCAGGACCACAACGGATAAACGCCGAGCGCGATCGCATTCTGGTAACACATAAAAGGAGCCGGCCGGCCGGCGCCCACTTCATCCGGCGTCACACTCATATCCGGTACATATCCGCGCGGTGCGGCGGCGGCGCTTACGATGTCGAGCAGCTCGCGCGTGTATCCCGTGGTCGATCCGATTCGCAGACCGGCGGCCTTCCAGGCGTTCACCGTCTCGCATACGCCTTCGATCGGCTCGCTGAACTGCGGCAGGATCTCGGCCTGCTTTGGTAGAAACTCCTGGAATAACCGCTCGACATCCTCTTCGGTTGGTGCGGCGCCATGGGATCGAGTCCATTCGTCCTTCACGCGATCGCCGGCGAGAATGAACCGAATCTGATCTTTCTTCAGAACGCCCATGTCCTTGCGAGCTTCCGCGGCAGTGATCGCGAGTCCGTTCTCCGCAAACATGCGCTGCAGCGCTGCCACCGGCGCAAGACTGCCGTGATCCACCGTGGTTCCCGCCCAATCCAGAATCACCGCCTTGATATGATCGAACTTCATTCCACCCCCTTATTCCAACGCAGCGTCAGCAAGCCGCCGGCCGCCACCGAGCACACTACGAAAAATGTAAACAGTTGATCCCATCCGAAACGGCTCACGATGGTCGCGACTACGTAGGCCGAAATGAGCTGCCCCAGCGACCCGATTCCGTTCACTATTCCCAACGCCCGTGCCGCCTGTTGCGGACCTACCGCGTCGATCGATGCCGTCGCCGACATCAGCAGGTCAGGGCCATAAATCAAAATGCCGAGTAACGAGATGCTTACGGCCATCGGGATCGGCCCAAGTCGTCCGATCACTGGATGCATCAGTAGCGCGGCGGCCAAGCCGAACAGCATCGTCGCGCCCACTGGATAGCGGCGGCCGTTCATCAGACGATCGGAAACATAGCCGGCGATCAGCGCGCCCAGGAATCCAACCAGTTCGAATAACGACGAGGTGTAGCCCGCCCATTGATCGCTGTACTGCATCCTTTGCACTAAGTACAAGGGCAGCCAGAACAACAGCGAGTATCGAGTGATTTTCAGAAAGAAGTACATGCCCGCAAGGATCAGGACCTCGGGATTCCTGGCCACCGACCACCACGAGACATCGCCGGACTGAACCACCTCGGCATCCTCTATCGCCGGAAGTCCCGCATCCTGGGGTTGGCTCCTGACTTTCCAGGCAAAAAACAGTGAGCCGCCACCCAGAATGATCGCCGGGAACAGGAAGCCTCGCCGCCATCCGAGCTCCGGTGCAAGGAAGGCTTGCGTAGCGACAAATGTCGCGAAGACCGTTGCGAGAAACCCACCCAGGATGTAGCAGGTCCCCCACCATGCAGTGACGGTTCCACGTTCCTTTCGCGCGAACCACGCGCCGAGGATTTTGAGGCAGGACGACCATCCGCAGCCTTGCCCCAGGCCGTTACCGATCTGAAGAAATAGGAGGGCGGCGTGCGGTCCGGGAATCGCCATCGCGGCGGTGCAAATCGCCGACAATATCCCGCCGCAGGTGGCGATCAACCTGGGGCCGAACCGGTCGGCGAGCCAACCCGCCAGAAACTGTCCAATGGCGTAGGCCAGGCTGAAAATGAAAACGAGATTCGCCAGGTCAAAAGTCTTGTAGTGATCGTTGCGCGCCATCATCGGCATGACGACGCTGAAATTCTTCCGGCAGAAGTAATAGGAGGCGTATAGAACCCAGGCGGAAATGAACACGCGGAATCGCCAGCGATTCCACTGACTGGGGTGGGCAGCCGGTTGCACTGCGGCCGGGTCAGTCGTGACGCGAGAATCGAGGATGGCTTGCTTCGACAAGTCGCTCAAGTGTCAACTATAGTCGCGATTGCGTGGAACCGCTACGTTCTAAACGGTTCAGCGACCCAGACATTGTGAATGATTTCTGCTACATAGGCGTCGCGGCCGATGTCGTCGCTTCATCCCGTTGTCACAGGGTATTGATCCAGAATTCAGTGGACTCATCGGGTCGCAAGCGATATTCTAAATCGAGCTTCAATCAACCATGGAGGCGATGCTGTCAGAACCGAAACGCGCGCCCGCCGCTGCTGTTCAAGGCGTGAGTTCCGATCTGTTGCGGGCGCGAATACCGCATTCGATCGCGTCGTCCGGTTCGGATTCGAAAACCGCAATCGAGTTGGAGTTGATTTCGATCCTCAAGGGATCGGCGTTTCGAAGCAGTGCGCGAAGCTCCGCCTTTCTCCGCTTCGTGACTTCCGAGACACTTGCGGGTCAGGAGGATTTGCTTAAGGAGCGCACGATTGGCGTTGCCCTCCTGAAACGCGATCCTGCCTATGACACGGGATCGGATGCGGTGGTACGGGTTCGCGCCAATGACGTCCGAAAGCGCCTGTCCGCGCATTACGAGCGCTTCGGATCCAAAGCAGGCTTCCGAATCGAATTGCCGCCCGGCTCCTATGTGCCGAAGTTTGTCCCGGAATTTTCGCCTGATCCGCCAACAACGACCGTGGCGATCGCTCCCACGGCGAGACCGATGTTGCTGCGTCAGCTTTCCGCACCCACGGTCGTGGCGTTGTTCTTGGCGTTGATTGCAATTCGAGTTCAGGTCGACGGAAATGACGCGTTCACGCGATTCTGGTCGAGTGTATTGACGGGGCGTGACGCCATTGTCGTGCAACTGGACGCCGCGCCGGATGGCATCTCGATCTCGCCGGCGTTAGCCGAAGCCGCTACGCCCCTATCGACAATCGCGTCGTCGTTTCAAGTACCCTTCCACATGTTTGCGGGGTCTGGAGTTCGCCGAGACCCGCAGGAATTCCTGATTCGTCTCTCGACCGTCGAGCGTCCGCCACAGGAAAAGCAATCGCAACGAGTCGGCGATGCAACACTATATTACGGTGCCGGTGCAACTTTATGGCTGACGGGGGAAAGTGCGGCCACGCTGGCGAAAGCGGTCGGGATCCTGACGACTCATGACAGATTCCCCGACTTGCGTTGGGGCCTGCTTTCGTCACCGCCACCCTCCGCCACGGAGAACAACGAGGTGACCCATCCCGTTCGACCAGGCGTGTCCGTACGGTGATTTTGGCGGTCCTTTAAGATCAGCCTGAAACCCGAAACAGCTGCACTCACCGGGATGAGCAGAAAAGCGTACGAGAGTTCTGGGCTTGGCTGGAATCGCCCCACCGCAACACCTGTGCACCGACGATGCGTAAACCACAACCAAGATTTCCGGCTGTCTGATTCCGAAGCCGGACGGAAATCGGATGGCTGTTTAATTCTCCACGATGGATAGCGATCTTTGAGATGGCTTTGAATGTCGGCTGGAATATCCGGGCTTGGATGAAGCAGCTGGTCAACGCGATTGAAAATTTCAACGGCGAACATTACTTCCGCCCGCGCGTCATTTGGCGCGTCGTCCGCAGTGCGATATTCAATTCGACTGAACGGCGGCGGCTTGCGAAGGAAGCGCGCGAATATCTCTCGTTGCGATCTAAGCGGAAGGAATTTGTTAAAAAAACAGCGGCAAGATCCGCTCAAACTGAAGGCGGACGCCGCCCCTTCACTTCCCTAACACCGGATTGCGAGCACAGAGTAAGTTCGCTGCGATGCAGCGGAACTGCTCGACTCGACGTCCCGCCCAGCATGAATTGCGATCCGGGATGAGGATCCGATCTCTTCCAACTCGCGCCGGACGACGCCTGGGATCGCTCCATCGCGGTCGACACGAACGCCCGCGAACGGGTGGTGCCGTGGTCGCGCCACGATGAATCTCAGCGCTACTACTTCGAGAGCATCTCCTTGACGACCGCGACCAGGCGGCCAGGCTCGAATCCGAACTTGCGTTGCAGTTCCTTGAGGGGAGCCGATGCGCCGAACGTCCGCATCCCGATCATCCGGCCCGACGATCCGACATAGCGCTCCCATCCGAACGTGGACGCTTGCTCAATCGAAACTCGAGCGGTAACGGCCGGGGGCAGTACGCTCCTGCAATACGCTTCCGGCTGCTCGTCGAAGATTTCCCATGATGGCATCGAGACTACACGCGAACGGATTCCTTCCGCCATGAGTTTCTCGTGCGCCTCTACCGCAATGCTGACTTCGCTGCCGCTCGCGATCAGAATCACCTCCGGATTCCCACCCGGAGCATCCGCCAGGATGTAGGCGCCCTTCGACAATCCCGCCGCCGATGCATACCTTGCGCGATCGAGCGTCGGCAGGGGCTGCCTTGATAATGCGAGCACCGCGGGCTTGTGACGCAGTTGCATGACGTAGCGATACGCTTCGACCACCTCATTCGCGTCTCCTGGGCGGAGTGTCACCAGTCCCGGTATCGCTCGCAGCGACGCCAGATGTTCGACGGGCTGATGCGTCGGACCGTCCTCGCCGTCGCCCATTGCTTCATGCGTGAAGACGAAAATCGACGGGAGCTCCATCAGCGCGGCCAACCGGATCGCCGGACGAGCATAGTCGCTGAACACAAAGAACGTGGCTCCGAACGCGCGTACTTTCGAAAGTGCCAACCCGTTGACGGTCGCCGCCATGGCATGCTCGCGGATGCCGAAGTGAAAATTCCTGCCCCCGCGATTGTCCAACTGAAAATCGCCGGCGCCGGCGAACGTCAATGTCGTCTTATTCGAAGGTCCCAGGTCGGCGGATCCGCCCATAAACCACGGGATATTCTGCGCCAGAACATTCAGCACTTTCCCCGATGCTTCCCGCCCGGCCACGCCCTTTGCATCAGCCGGGAAAACCGGCAGGTTGCGATCCCACTCCGCCGGCAGGTCGCGCCTCTGCATCAAATCGATCTCGGTCGCGAGTTCGGGGTACTTGGCGCGATAAGACACGCGCAATTCCATCCAATCGGTCCGTGCCTTCGCGCCGCGCGCGCCTACTCCCGTCGAAAAATGCGCGTAGACGCCCTCGGGAACCAGAAACTTCGCGTCTTCCGGCCATCCGTATGCGCGTTTGCACAACTTGATTTCGTCGTCGCCGAGGGGCTCGCCGTGCGCCGCCGCCGTGTCCTGTTTATTTGGCGATCCGTAGCCGATGTGGCTGTCGAGAATGATCAGCGTGGGCCGGTCTTTCGTTTTGTGGAAGACCGCCAGCGCGTGTTCAATGCGCTCGACGTCATTCGCGTCTCCGATCCTCAGTACATTCCAGCCGTATGCCATGAAGCGCCCCGCGACATCCTCCGTAAAAGCGATGCGCGTGCTGCCCTCGATCGTGATTTGGTTGTTGTCGTAAATCCAACAGAGGTTATCGAGCCCGAGATGGCCCGCGAGCGACGCCGCTTCCGACGCGATTCCTTCCATCAAACAGCCGTCGCCGCAGACCGCGTAAATCTTGTAATCGAAGATCTCAAACCCAGGGCGATTGAAGCGATTCGCAAGCCACTTTTCACCGATTGCCATTCCAACGCTGGTGGCGACACCCTGTCCCAACGGCCCGGTCGTCGTCTCGACGCCGGATACCCAGTGATATTCCGGATGCCCGGGCGCCCTGCTGTCGAGCTGTCGAAAATGGCGCACGTCATCGAGCGACACCGAAGGCTGCCCGAGATTCTCATATTCCGCGTCCACGGCCTGCGTCTGCGTCAAATGCAGCACGGACCACAACAGCATCGATGCATGTCCGTTCGACAGCACGAAGCGATCGCGATTCGGCCAGATCGGGTCTTTCGGGTCGAAATGCATCACCCGATTCCAAATGGTGTACACCAGTGGCGCGAGCGCCATCGGCGTACCCGGATGCCCGGACTTCGCCTCCTGCACGGCGTCGATGGATAGCGTGCGGATCGTGTCGATGCAAAGTTGATCGAGTCCGGCCTCGTCGGTAGGCGAAATGAGTTGCGTCACGCTCATGTGGACCTCCTCTAGCGGTTGACGGGATTCGGTTCCAATGAAGCCACTCTACCAAGCCTGCGGATATGGCGTTCCTCACCGCTGAACTTCGCGGCCAGGAATGTGTCCACCAGGTCCAGCGCGACGGCCGATCCCACCGTACGAGCACCGATGCAAAGGATGTTCATCTGATCGTGCTCAACGCCCTGATGCGCCGAGTAATGATCGTGAAACCAGCCGAGCCCGGATTCCGGAAATTTTGTCAATCTCTTCCGACTCTCGCAAGCGGGACGGAGACGCCCGCGTCTTCCATGAAGAGTCGCGATTGGGCGCTGTTCAAAATTCCAGCGCGCTGGAGAGGCGTTAGCTGCAGCGCAGCATGCGACGTTTCCCGGCTCTGGCGCGCACGGCGATCAGCGCGAGACCCGCGGCTACCAACCCCGCGTATCCCGGCTCGGGAATGCTGCTTACCGACAGCTGATCGAAGTATCCGCTATCGCCGTTTGGCGCGCTGTTCAGTCCTATATTCACGCGAGTTAGAACCGTGGTCGGATTTGCGAACGTTCCCGATCCAAGCAATTGGGAATTTACGTATCCCGTTACAGTCTGAGTTTGGAAATCCAGCACCAATTGGAAATCGTTCCAGGTTCCCCTGCTGACAGGAATGCTGCCGACAGAAGGGCCCAGGACGCCAAGCACCGCATTGCCGTTCGTTTGGACAACAATTTGAGCGACGACTAGACCGTTTGCTCCGACATTCAGGGGGTCCCAATTGGATCGGTTCCCAGAGGTGCTTTCCATGAACTCTATATCGAAGACGACGATCTGATTGGGATCGCTACTCGAGTCGTATGTCAGATTGTGACCGATCAAAGACTGGCCGGCCAATCCCGTGGTGTCGAGTGAGACGGCCTGCAATCCGGAAAACACTGTCGAATTCTCAACCACGGCGGCCGTCGTGCCTGCCCAACCGTTGTTACCGGAAAGTTGCCCCGTGGAATAAGACGGAACTTCCGAAGATTCGAACCCAGTCTGAAAAATGGTCCCCGCCTGGGAGAGCGGCGTCAAGCAGAGCATCGTCAATATGACGAGAAACGCCGACGATGCAGACGAAATACCCCGCACGGCGATCGCTAACCTAATTCGTCTCCCAGGCTCGGCAGCCATTGTCTTGTTCATCGTAGTCTCGTTCCGGGCCAGCTGGCGCTTGGGAATCGGATAGCAGATTTCGGCATTCTGGTTTCGGTAATATAGCACACGTCCCCGACTAGAACTCGCAAACGCGATGCGGAGCCGTGAACCGGCTCTATACTTTTTCAACGATCGCGAATGTGACGTCGTCTGTTTGCGGGATGCCCGCGGTGAATTCCGCAATAGCTTTCAGGAATTCCTTCTCCACCGCCTGACTTCCACGAGGGGCTTCCCGCCGAATGATTTCAAGCAATCTCGCCTCTCCGAACATCTCCGCCTCCGAGTTCTCCGCGTCCGTGAGCCCATCCGAATAAATCACCAGAATGTCTCCTTTTTCGAGATGGAACGGGCGGGAGCAGTAGGAAGCAGACTCGAACATCCCCAGGAAGAACGCGTCGGGGACCAGTTCTTCGATCCTCTTGGTTGCCGATCGGAACAAGTACGCAATGTTGTGGCCGGCACTTATGTATTGACCCGCCCCATCCTGGTTCAGCAAAAAGAGGAACAGCGTGACAAATTGGAAAGGCAGCGACTTTTCACAAATGAGTTGGTTTACGCGGTTCAGCGCTTCGTGTGGTTGAGCCGGCGAGCGAAATTCCATACTGAGAGCGCCCAGCACCATCGAACTTAACAGCGCCGCCGGCATCCCCTTGCCGGAGACATCCGCCAGAACTCCCATCCATTCGCCCGTGCTCAGTTGCGCGAAATCGTAAAAATCGCCGCCCACATACCGTGTTGGCTGGTTAAAAGCATGGATACGAAAATTTTCGAATTGAGGCAGAGCGCGTGGCAGCAAGCTTTCCTGTGTTTCCTGCGCCAGGGCAAGTTCCTGCTCGCTCCGCTTCAGATCTTCCAGAGTTTTGAGGCGAACCACCTCGCGACTCACTTCCAATTCCTGGACAGTGTCCTCCAGGGCTTTGTTGCAATCCTTCATTTCGATGTGCAGCAGGCGCACTTCCAAGATGTTGTGGACCCGCGCTCGAAGTTCGGCGAGATCGAAGGGCTTACTGACGAAATCCTTGGCTCCCGCTTCGAGCGCACGCAGCTTGTGGTCCGGCTGCGCGGTGATGACGATCACCGGCAGGTACCCGCCCGCTTCGATTTCCTTCAATCCTTCCATCACCTGAAATCCGTCCATGCCGGGCATCTGGAGATCCAGCAGGATCAGACCGTAATGGTTCTTGCGATGAAGCTCGCAGACTTCCGTTGGATCCGTCGTTGAGTGGACGCAGGTATAGCCGGCGACGCGCAGCATGCCCTCGATCAGACGGACATTCGCTTCCTTGTCATCGACGACGAGGATCTTGGCCCGCAGGATGTCGACCGGACTAATCATGCCGTCGGTCCGAAATCAATGACTTCGAGCGACGTCATGAACCGCGGATTCCAGCGCCGCCTCCAGCGTGGCCATGAACTCATCGATCTTGATCGGCTTCGTCAGATAGCGGAAAAAACCGGCTTGTAATCCCTTTTCGACATCGCGAGGCATCGCATTCGCGCTGAGGGCCACGACGGGGATGTGCGCGGTTGCCGAGTCTTCGCGCAGGATCTTGAGCGCTTCGATCCCACTGATGCCGGGGAGATTAATATCCATGAGAATCACGTCCGGTTGATGGGCGCGCGCCAGTTGGATGCCGAGACTTCCGTCCCGGGCGCTCAGCAGCCGGATATCGGAACGCCGCGCGATCAACTGCTCGATCAGCTTCAGGTTGGCGGGGTTGTCCTCCACATAGAGCAGGGTGCGTAGCGGAGCACCGTCCTCAACCTGGGCTTGGGCGACGGTCGCCGGCGGCAAATCGTCAATTGCAAGTTGTGGCTCATTCGTGGAGTTCAGCTCAAACCAGAACACGCTTCCCGCTCCAACCGTGCTTTCGACACCGATCAGGCCGCCCATCAGCTCGACCAGACGCTTGCTCATCACCAGGCCGATGCCAGTGCCTTCCTCCGTGCTCCGTTCCTGTCCCAGACGATTGAATGGCTGGAAGAGTTGCGACATCATGTCCGGAGCCAATCCCCTGCCCGTGTCCCGAACGCTGACGCGGACCCGTTCCGGACTGTTCCCGTCACTCGCGATTAAGGCGCAGTCCACGACGACGGTTCCATTAGCCTGGTTGTACTTGATCGCATTCGAAAGCAGGTTGATCAGAACCTGCTTCAGCCGGGTTCGATCGGCGTCGACAAAATGAGCGATGCCCGATTGAGGAAACGTCATTTGGATCCCGCGCTTTTGTGCCTGCGGCTCGATCATCGACTGGCATTCGAGCAGAACCTCGTCAAGCGATGTCGGCTCACGCGATAACGCCAGCTTGCCGGACTCGATCTGCGCAAGATCCAGGATCTCGTTGATCAGTTCCAGCAGGTACCAGCCGGCGTGGAGAATCTGACCGATGCTCGACGCCTGAGACGCCGTGGGCGGCGGCGTGTCGGAGTTGATGAGCTGCGCAAAGCCCAGGATGGCGTTAAGCGGCGAGCGAAGCTCATGACTCATGCTCGACAGGAAATCGGATTTCGCGAGATTGGCCTTCTTCGCCGCGGCCATGGCTCTTTCGAGTTCGACGTTGTTCTCCTGCAGTCTGCGCTCGAAGCGCTTCCGATCGGTGACGTCGCGCGCCGCCGCGAATACGCCTTGCAGCTTCCGGTCACGATCGTGGAACGTCGTGGCATTGTAGGAAACCACCGTTTCCTTGCCATCTCGCGAACGCGCAGTCAGTTCATAATCGGTGACCTTGCTTTCGCTCAGCACGCGCTTGATTCCCGCCTCCGCGAGATCCGGATCGGTAAAGTAATTCTTGAACGGCGCGCCGATCAACTCATCGCGAGTGCAGCCGGTCAGCGCTTCCATCTGCTGGTTTACATCCGTGATGATCCCTCGCGCGTCGGTAGTCATTAACGCGTCGATGTTCGATTCGATGAGCGAACGCGTATAAAATTGCTGATCGCGCAGGCGCTGATCGAGTTGCTTCTGTTCGGCTTCCACCTGTTTGCGCGCCGTATTGTCGGTGCCGATCAACAAGTAGCCGATGATTCCGCTTTGTGCGTCGCGCAGAGCGGTGACGGACACCACCGCTGGGAAACGGCTGCCGTCCTTGCGAAAGTAAGTCAATTCGTAGATGTCTTCGATTCCGCGCGACGCCTTGAACGCGAGTGCCTCGAATCCCGGCGTAATCGCCGTCGCCAGTTCATGGCTGAGCGCTTTCGCGCGCGCGATGACTTCCTGCGGATCGGAAATGTCGGCCGGCGTGATTTTATCCACTACCTCGCTGGCGGTGTACCCAAGCATCCGTTCAGCGCCGACGTTGAATAGCTGGATGACGCCTTTCTCGTCGGTCGCGATGCTCGAGAAGTTTTCGCTGTTGAAAATCGCGTTCTGCAGCGCGCCCGCCTTCAGCAGCGCTTCTTCCGCCTGCTTGCGCGCCGTATTGTCGGTGCCGATCAGGAGATAACCGATGATCCCGTCGTGATCGGCGCGCAGAGCTGTGACCGAGACCACCGCCGGAAAGCGGCTGCCGTCTTTGCGGATGTACGTCAGCTCATAAATGTCTTCGATCCCGCGTGAAGCTTTGAAGACCAGCGCCTCAAATCCAGGTGTGATCGGGGTTCCTAGCTCCAGGCTCAGTGCCTTCGCGCGCGCGATCACTTCTTGAGGATCGGAAATATCTGCAGGCGTGATCTTGTCGACCACCTCGAGCGCCGTGTACCCCAGCATGCGCTCCGCGCCGACATTGAATAGCTGAATGACACCTTTCTCGTCGGTGGCGATACTCGAAAAATTTGCGCTGTTAAAAATCGCGTTCTGCAGCGCACCGGTCTTGAGCAGGGCCGCCTCTCGCCGAACCTCCGTGACGACGTCGGTTACGACATCCATCGCGCCTGCGGCCTTCTCGGAAATAAGACCGTCTTCGTATTGTGTTGGCATAATCCCGTCCTTCTGTTCGGAGACAAATGTTGTGTTCAGAGACAAATGGTCAGCGAGGTTCAAACTGCGTAGTGCAAGCAAAGGCCCGGTCTGCGAATCGTCCGGAGGGGGATTCTGCCGTGCTTCCTTCGCCAGTGGTCTTGATGCCGAAGTCGCAATGACCATGCGTGGTCGCCTGACTATATATCGTTACTAAGCGGTAAGTGAGACTCTTCAGCGTAACCTCGGGCCGAACTGAGCACGTCGCGCGTTCGGTCCCAAACGTGCTTTGCATAGCGAGCAGAATGGAGAGACTTTATGCTTTGGACATTGATGGTCGTGTTATTGATCTTATGGCTGCTTGGATTCAGCCTTAGCATTGGAGGCGGGTTGATCCACTTGCTTCTGGTGGTGGCGTTGGTGGTACTCGTGTTCAATGTGGTGACCGGGCGGCGAGGCACGATTTGAACCTTTTTAAAGGGAAATTTCCACTCGCGGGAGGCTCATGAGCGATCGAATCGACTTCGAGATTGTGTGCCCGAACGACCATGATCAGACGGTGACATACAGCGGGGAAGAATTCGAAGCAGCGCTAAAATCGGGAGCGTTGGTATTCCACTGCAATACCTGCGACACGGACTGGTCGCCATCTACGGAAGAAATCGCCAAATTTCGCAGGGAGTTCGCAAAAACTTCGAGCTAGGCTTGCTGCAACGATTTCCCCTTCAGCCGCAAGGGCTGATGGGAGGTCCCGATAGAATCGGTATCAGGAAGGCGCTGGGCGCGCTGGTTTCGAAGTCGCCGTTGGTCACGAAGTTTACCAGTGTCGCGTGCAACGGAAATGGGAGCGCGGATGCAACGAACATCCAAGCGTAGTTCATCGGCGCGTGTCTTGCGATTCGGCGCCGCGCACGGTGGCGATCCGGCGCTGATGACGAATTGTGGATCGCGCGCGGGACGAGCTTGATCGCGGAGTGCTCAGCCCGCGGCGGCCGCTGACTTGGTGAGGCAGTTCACCTGACCTGCGCGTTGCGATTGATCGCCGGCCTGCTTGCCTGTTTCCGCGCAACGGGATGTCACGGCAGGGGAACCCGATACAGATTACGCTGCACGCTCTCTCGCGTGATAAGCGTATATATCGGCCGTCAGGCCGGGCACCACATCTTCCACCGCAATCATCCGCACACCCGGCAGCTTCAAAATCTCCTGCTCGGATGGAAGCCCATGGAGGATACTTTCGGGGACGATCTGGCCGGGCGCCAACGGGAAGACGTACGCCTTGTCCACGCCATTCCTACCTCTCTCCTGTACAAATAGATGCTTCCGGTCCCCCGACCATCCGAGGGTAATCGGGCCCAGAAGTTGTGTCTTCACAGGAGCGCCGCCATCGACCCGGAAAATTGAGTTGCCTCCGCTCGCATGCGTGCCGACCACCAGCCAGTTACGATCTGGAGAAGCGCCCGAGCATGCCAACCACCGACAGATCGATGGCTTTCCGCAGCTCCGCGTCCGTCTTGCTGGACGCGGTAAAGAAACGCAGAGGTCCCCTCGAGCCTGCGGAAAAAGACTTCACCGGTCGCGCCAAAAAGGGGCTTCTCCCCTTCGACATTGGGAATTTGCCGGGGAGGCGAGCGGCGGTCGAGCGGCGAGAGCCACAACCGCACCTTACCCCCGCTATCAGGAGACGCCAAAACAATCTGACGGCCGTCCGCGGAAATGTCGTAGCCTCCCACGGCGCCATCACCCGGCGTCGACAATGGCAAAGCCCGGCAGCAACGGCTCACTGCGTCCGGAATCGAGTTCCGCCACCCACAATTCGCTGGAAGCCCCTTTTCGCACCTGGTAGAGCAGCCGCTTCCCATCGGGGGTGAATTTGGGCGTCAAAGGCGTAACCTTCCAGCGAGATCTGCCGATCGCCGCTGCCGTCGTGCAGCCAGATAGAACTCTGCGTTAAGCCCACGGCCGTGATGAAGGAGCGGCCGTCGGGCGCCATGGCGACGTCCTTCTTCTTCGGTCGGCCCCGAAGTAATCTGCTCCGGCTGGCCATCGGGGAACCGCTGACGCCAGGTATGGAAGGCGCCGCCGGAATCGGAGCTGAAGTACATCCACTCCCCATCGGGCGACCATGCGGCAAAGGTGCATTGGCCGTTGGGCGGGCCGACCTGCTGCCCTGCCGAACTGCCGTCCAGCGGGAGCCAGGCGGCACCGCACCATGACTCCCCGCTCGTTCATCTCCACCAGCAGCATCCGTTTGCCGTCGGGCGAGGGATAAGAGCGATGGGCCATGCCGCGTTCATGGGGCGGCACATAGAGATCGCGCGACCCGGCCCGGCTCTCATCGGACGGTCACGATCGCCATATGCAGAGCCCTGATCTTTGATCTCGGAAAACAGCAGCTTCGATTTGCCGATCCAACCAAGGCCGGAAGCGTTCGGGAGCCACAGACGCGGCTCTCCCCCCAAAACCGGCACGACCCAAGTGTCCCAAGGCCCTCCAACCGAGTATGCGATGCGCGAACCGTCCGGTGAAAAAACCGGGCTCATCTTATGGCGATCATCGTGGGTGAGTTGGACCGGCTCGCCGCTGGGCAGCATCTTCACGTAGACTTGCCCGGACGTAATGAAGCTCGAAGGGCCGCGAATGAAGGTGAGCATGCGGCCGTCCGGCGAGAGCGCCGGCTGGACGGCGGAGTCGGGCAGGTTCGTGATCTGCACCCATTCGGAGCGCGCCGGCGCGGAAGCAGGCCGCTTCAGCAGCCACCAGGCAAGTCCCGCCGCGGCAACCACCAGCGCAACCACTCCGATTGCGATCGCGACCAAGCGTCGCGGCGATCCGGCGCGGCGGGCGAACGGCCGCGGCCGCCGCAACTTGCGCCGAGAGTTTGCCCGACTCGGACTCCTCCTTCAGCTCTTCGAGAGCGAGCTTGATATCGGCGATGCCCTGGGCGCGGCGTTCCGGATCCTTGCGCAGGCAACGGGCGATGATCTTTTCCAGCTCCACCGGCACGGCCGGTGAAATCTCGCTGGCGGCGCTGCGGCTCTTTGTGCAGGATTGCGGAAAGCGTTGAGATTTTGTTAGCGCCCTCGAAAGCGCGCCGCCCGGTGACCATCTCATAAAGAACGGAGCCGAAGGAAAAAATGTCGGAGCGGCCATCGACCTTCCTGCCCTCGGCCTGCTCGGGCGACATGTAGGCCACGGTGCCAACGATGGTGCCTTCTTCGGTTTGAGGGGCTTCTCGTGCTCGCCATGGTGGCCGTGGCGCCTTCCGGATCGTCGTCGATTTTTTCCGTCAGCTTGGCCAGGCCGAAGTCGAGCAATTTCACCCGGCCATCGTCGGCCACGATGATGTTGGCCGGCTTCAGATCGCGGTGGACGATTCCGGCGGCGTGGGCGCGCGCCAGGGCGTCGGCGATCTGAATTCCATACTTCAATGTATCTTTGAGACTCAGTCCGCTCTTGCCGATGCATTGGTCGAGCGTTTTGCCTGGCACGAACTCCATGGCGATGAAGTCGGTGGGACCTTCGGGCAGATTTGCGGTGTCGATGTCGTAAATGTGGATGATGCCGGGGTGATTCAGGGCGGAAGCCGATTTCGCCTCCTGCACAAAGCGGCGCCTGCGCTCGGGGCTGGCCGTGGCATCCGGGCGCAACACCTTGATGGCGACGGCACGGTCGAGATGGGTATCGAACGCACGATACACGACGCCCATGCCGCCCTCGCCGAGCTTGGAATCGATCCGGTAATGGCCTAGCGTCTGGCCGATCATCGCGGCAGCCCCATGGGCTTAAGTTTAGTCCAGATGAAGCGGAGATCCCATCTCCCGACCACCATGGTTGGAGCGACTCGTCGATTCCGATGTCGTGGGCCGACCTGTCGACTTTTGTTTGTCAGCCTCTGGTTGGCCCAATTTGGGGCGACAAATCTGAACCAACGCGGAGTGGGCGATCCATCGGGCGATCAAGCAACCCATCGAATAACTATTCAGACGCGTTGTAATTTGCCGCGCAGAATTTTCCTCTTCTTCCCATTAATGCTCCCGCGTCACTTCGATTATGTGTACCCGCATTGAATTCGGTGTTTGCTTCTCGCGTATCGAACGATTGGTCGCCCGCGTGCATTATCCGAGGCAGCTATGCATATTCTACGAACCGCTGCGAAAAGTTTCATGACGCTGGCTTTAATGTCGGGCGCGTGGTCGCCCGCTATTCTGCCTGCGCAATCCACGGATACGAAAAAGCCCGACAACACCGCCAACAACAAAGGCGATCAAAAACCGGGCGCCGTCACCGCGGATCAACAGAAGATGAACGCCACCGATCGCGACCTCACGGCAAAAGTCCGGCGATCGATCATGGCCAACAAGTCGCTTTCGGTGTATGCCCACAACGTCAAGATTGTCAGCCAAAACGGAATCGTGACGCTGAAGGGTCCCGTCCGTTCGGATGACGAGGCTCGTTCCATCATGACGAGCGCCACCGAAGTTGCCGGCGGCGACAACGTAGTCAATCAGATGACGGTGCAGCCGCCGTCGAAGCCCTAATCGATCGAAGCAAGATTCTAAGAAAGATACAAGGAGAAAATATCATGGCAGGAAAAAAGACAGCAGTATTCGGGATCTACAAATCCAGACTTCAGGCCGAACAAAGCGTCGACCGCCTGTTGGCGGCTGGGTTCTCGAATGACGATATTTCGGTGTTGCTTCCCGACAGCAACAGCTCGAAAGAATTCGCGCACGACAAGAATACGAAGGCGCCGGAAGGCACCGCCACGGGTGTTACCGCGGGCGGCGCGATCGGGGGAACACTGGGACTGCTTGCCGGTATCGGCGCTCTCGCGATTCCAGGAGTTGGACCGTTCATCGCGGCGGGTCCGATCATGGGCGCTCTCGCGGGTCTGGGAGTGGGTGGCGCTGTAGGCGGCCTGATCGGCGCGCTGGTAGGAATGGGAATTCCTGAATACGAAGCCAAGCGATATGCGGGGCAGATCAAAGAGGGCGGCGTTCTGTTATCCGTTCATTGCGATACGTCCCAGGAAATCACCAGGGCGAAAGATATTTTGGAAAATAGTGGCGCCAAAGATATCTCGTCGACTGGAGAGGCCAGCGCCGATTTCCCCGCCACGACCGGTTCCGGTTCGCGCCGTTAGGCGCACGAGGGGGCAGGCGGCGGAGGCACCTGCCCTATTTCGTTCGCAGATCGCGCAGTCCTGTAACGCGGATTGATGAGCTGAGACGGCGAGTAGGAAAACTTCGTAACGTCGCCGTAAAGCCGATTTGGAATTCCCTCGAAGTTGGCGCGACGCGAGTCCGAGGACCACTTGCCTAATTCACAAACGCATGTATCGAATACGATGAAGTCGGCGACCAGTGCGAATACAGGGGCAACACGATCCGGGGCGTCATCGCGGAACATCCAGGAAGTTTGCGCTCTGGAACACTCCGCGCTGGCGCAACGTTCCACGGGCGAGCGCTGGGCTGATCGCGTGGCGCGCACCGCTGGAAGAGTCTGGTTCGCGATGCTCCACGTTTTCCTTTTTACCGGCTGGATGATCGTGAATTCCGGCATGCTGGGCTCGGTGCTCGTATTTGATCCCTACCCGTTTCAGCTACTCACTCTGGTGACCTCGCTCGAAGCGATCTTTCTCTCGCTATTTATACTGACAAGTCAAAATCGTGCCAGCGCACAGGCCGATCAGCGAAGTCATTTGGATCTGCAGATCAATCTTCTGGCAGAAGCCGAGAGCACCGCCACAATGAAGATGCTGGAAGCACTGTGCGCCCACCACGGAATCAGCTTCGCGGACGACGCCGAGATCGCGGTTCTCTTGGAGCGCACCGAGCCCAAGAAGCTGGTCCAGGAACTTCAGACGCAATTGCCCGACGCACCCTAGTGTCCTGTCTCCGAAATTCGCGGAATAAAAAAGGGGGACAGACCACTCTGTCCACGGCCGCCTCGGTACGGGGATGTCCCCTTTTTTATTCCGCGAATTTTGGAGACAGGGCACTAGTCGTCCACGGATCGAGCGGTAAGCAGAATGTTCAGGCCGCGCGACGTCCGCGAAAGACGTGCGCGATCAGGAATACGACGGCGAGAATCAGCAGCAGGTGAATCATCCCGCCGGCGATATGAAATGCGAGCCAGCCGGCAGCCCAAATCCCCAGCAACATGAAGAATAGAACCAGAAAGACGAAATCGCGTAGCATGCTCCCCTTTTCTTGACAGGTTCGCGTGCGAGCCTGCCCCTGCCTGCAGAGCAATTTAGGGACCGCTTAGGGACCGCCGGTAGTTACCCATTACTGTCTCGGAAAAATCACGACAAGGGGCAACGTTGGACAACAATAGACAACGAACGGCCAACGGGATGCACTGTTATTGCCGCGAACCGAACGCGGTCCGACAATATCATGAACCGTCATATACAAATCTTGCAGGTAGAAGATCAGCAATCTGACGCGGCATTAACCGAGTATGCGCTACAAGAGAGCGGCCTTGACTATTCCATTCGCGTCGTGACGGACGGAAAGCAAGCGATCGATCTTCTCCGGCAAACGGCCAAGGGTCTGGGGTCGCGCCCGGACCTCGTGCTTCTGGATCTGAATTTACCGACAGTAGACGGTCATGAAGTCCTACGGCAGGTGAAAACGGACCCCGCTCTTATGAGTATCCCGGTGGTGATGTTCAGCACGTCTGAGGCGCAAGAACCTCGTCGGCTGGCGTACGAATTGCATGCCAATTCGTATGTCGTCAAGCCTTTGGAACTCCACGCATTTGTGGCGGCCGTCAAATCCATCGTTGCCTATTGGTCGCGCACAGTGACCCTGCCGACGCCCAGCAGCTGACTCCCGGCAGTTCATTCACCTGCAAGCAGGGTCATCGGGCGTTTTCTGGCACTCTAGTGGTTGGGATTTCCGGTGTCTCTTGCGGCAATGTGAAATAGAACGTCGAGCCGGCGCCCACATCGGACTCGACCCAAATCCTGCCGGTGTGAGCATCCACAATCTTCTTCGACAGAGCCAGCCCGATTCCAGTGCCGGGAATCTCGCGGCCGTGCAAACGCCGGAAGATCTGAAAAATCCCGTCCTTATGCAAGGGATCAATCCCCGCGCCATTGTCCCGCACTGAGAATTGCCATTCACCGCTGCTCCACGTGGCCGAAACGTGGATTTCAAGCGTCACCCCATGCCGCCGATATTTGATCGCATTGCTGAGCAGATTCTGAAACACATGCTCCAACGCGGGATCCGCCGCTACTTCCGGCAGACGATCGTGGGTGATGCGCGCTCCACTCTCCTGGATGGCCGCGTCGAGGGTTCGAATTGTTTGAGCAAGCATCGCTTCGCACTTCACGGGTCCGATTTGCAGACCAGACTTCATATCCTGCGCGTAGCGCAAGAGCCCGTCGATAAACAGCCGCATTCGCTGGGCCGCGTCGCCCACAAAGTGGAGGCTCTCCGCGACTCGCTCCGTAACTTGCGAACCGAGTTCTGACTCTACATATTGGGTGTGCGCGATCAGCGTCCTCAAAGGTTCGCTCAAGTCGTGCGCCACGCGGTAGGCGAACCGTTCCAGTTCTTCGTTGGAACGCCGGAGAGCTTCCTCGGCTTGGCGCGCGCGAAGGAAAGCTTTGACGGTAGCCACCAGAACCAGAGGATCCACCGGCTCCACCAAGTAACTGTCGGCGCCGCAATCCAGCCCTTCCACCTGCTGGTGGAATGAACATTGGTGGCCGAAATATGCACCACGGTGGTCGCAGAAATCTTCGGGTTCAGCTGCGGATCTGTTTGCAAACATCAAATCCGCTCATGTCCGGCAGATTCACGTCCAGAAGAATGATGGACGGAACGGTACTCAAGGGCCTTCTGAAGAGCTTCCTTGCCGGTGGCGGCCTCGCGAACATCGAAGCCCGCCTGCCGCAGCACCTTCGTGCGGGCATACCTTCCTGGCGTGTAGTCGTCGACGTTAAGTATGGAGTCCATGCTTCACATTGTCCCGGTTCTCCAACAGCTGTTAGAGGCGGGTTCCTTTCCCGTGTGGGCTCGGCGAATGAGTTCGGCGAAATCCGTCGATTCAAGTTTGTCCTTGCCGACGATGGCCATCGCTCTTCTCTGCAGTTGATCGCGCTCCGCCTGCGTAAGCGCGCGAGACGTAACGATGACTACCTGGATCCCGGCCAGGTCAGGCGACTCTTTCAATTTCTCAAGCACTTCAAAACCCGTGAGATCCGGCATACCGAGATCTAAGAATATAATGCCGGGCTTGTGCTTTGTGCGGCCTCGAAGTCCTTCCGTGCCGCTGGACGCCTCCAGGGTCAGCACGGGTAACCTTCTGAGGCTTTGCTTTAAAACATAACTGTCACGCTCTTCATCGTCGATGAGAACCCCGCTTGAAGCCACGGCGGCTGACCCGTCAACGCTCTCAAGTTCCCGAATGAGTTCGAACCGCTCCATGGCTTAACAAGATAACCGTCCACACCGAGGTGGAACCCCTTCGCCTGGTCCTCGGTGCTAGCTTGACAATCACCAGAGGAATATCCTTGGTAAATTCGTTCTGCTTTAGCTCTAGCGCACAAAGCCCCAGCTATCTTCCGACCGCAGAATAATGTCCAGCACGATCGCACCCGGCCGAATCCGGTCAAGAATGTCCTCCGCCTCCCGATGGTGGCCGCCGGCATGACTTGGAATCCCGAACCTTTCAAATAGCTCTTGTACGTCATCATCATCTCCGGACTGTCTTCCACCACCAGGATCAGGCAGGCTTTCCGGATCGCGCACCCATTCGAGCGGCGCGGGCGCAGGCGCGTCCGACTCTTCCCGGATAGCGAAGCGGTATTTCGCAGAGTGAATACGGATCCCGCGCCGATCCGGCTCTCCACTGCTACGCTTCCGCCCAGGAGGGTGGCGAGTTTCTTGGAGAGCGGCAGGCCAAGTCCTGTTCCCTTGCACGCGCCTCTGGATGGGATGATCCACCTGCGCGAAATCCTGGAAGATCAAATCCAGGTTCTCTGGCGCGATCCCGATGCCGGTGTCAGCAACGGAAAAACGGACCTCAGTCTTCGCCACCGGCCGCCTTCGCCGAGACGCGAATCTCGCCTCGCTCAGTGAACTTCAAGGCGTTGGATATGAAGTTTCGGAGAATCTGCGACACCTTGCCTTCGTCGGAATAGAGGCGGGGAAGGTGCAGCCACGTCCTCGAAGATCAAGTTCGACCGATTGGTTCAGCAGCAGAGGCCGCAGCATACCGCGCAACGCGGCGAACAGATTGGCCGCCTCAAATTCCACCGGCTTGGCCTCCACTTTTCCGGCTTCCACTTTGGCCAGGTCCAGCAGATCGTTCACCAGTTCCAGCAGATCCTGCGCGGCCCGTTTGACGATAACCCACCTGCTGGCCCTGTTCCCCGTTCAGGTCGCCATCGGAGCGATCCAGCAACAAGTCCGCTCAACGCCAGAATCGAGTTCAGAGGCGATCGGAATTCGTGGCTCATGTTGGAGAGGAATCGCGATTTCAATTCGTCCGCGCGGCGGAGGTGATCCGCCTTTTCATCCAGCTCGGCATACAGGGCGACACGCCCCGGTTGGTATCTTCCAGTTCCCGATTCAGCCGCGTCAATTCCGCCTGACGCGTTCGGATCTCCTCCAGCGCCCTCAGCAACTCCTGGTTCTGGATGCTGCAATTCCTGAAAGGCGTCCTGCGGGCGCTCCTGGATCAAAGCGCCGGCGATCTTTGCAAGGTCCAGGCTGCCCGAACTAAGGCGGCGACGCTTCGGGAAGCAGCTTCTTCAGCCAGATTGTGGTCCCCTGGCCGGGTATGGAATCGATTTGAAACTGATCCATCAGCCGCCGGGCGCCGATAATGCCCAGTCCCATTCCGGTCTGGTCGATTGGTAGCGGCCTTCCAGGATGGCAGTCAAGATCGCGAATGCCGGGACCGGAATCGATGACCTTGATGATGAACAACTGCGGCGCGGTACGGCCTTCCAGCAGATATTCAACGCGCCCGCCCCCCGCATAGTTGAAGGCGTTGCGGGCGATCTCCGAAACCGCGGTCGAGATCCGGGTTTGATCCTGGAAGCGTCGAAGCCCAGCAGGCGCGCGATCTGCCGGGCGCGTTGCCGAGCCGCGACCGTGTCGTGCTCGTAATGGATGGTGACGGAGAGGATGGGGAGGCTCACTGGTCTCTCATCTCAAGCCGCTTTCGCTACCACCACAGTAGCATCGTCGTTCCTGCGGCCAAAATCCCGATAAAGCACGCCGGCGATCAGGCTCGGATCGCGCAGCGCCAGTCCGGGATGCGTTTCCAGACCCGTGCTGCTGGAGAGCCCATCGGAATGCAGCACCAGCATTCCATTCGTCCGGCCACGGATAGCTGAACTCCCGGATTCGCTGCGTCTGATGGCCGGCCGTGCCGTTGACGGAAACCAGATGCTGGCCGGGCTGCGCGCCCGAGTAAATCTGCGCCGAAATATTCCCGACGCCCGCGAATGTAACTGATGCCGTTGGCTCGCTCGATTCGCGCCACTGCGACGGCCGCCCCGCGCGAACTGCGAAGCGCCTGATGAGCGCGCTCCACTCAGCGCGGCCGGCGGAAGGTCCGGACTCAAATGAAGCATCCGAACCGCTTCCAGCGATGCCGTCTGGGCCTCGAGTCCATGCCCCAGCCCATCCGCCACCAGGACATATCGACTCGTCCTCGGTTTGCACCATCCCCCAGGAGTCTCCGCAAACTTCCTGGCCGGGCTTGCAGACATTGATCGCCGCCGATGTGCAGCGTTTTCCGCGATCGTGCGACCGCCGTGTCGGTTAGGCGCGATCGACCATCGAGCGAGCAACGCGGTACCGCGGCTCACGATCGGAATAAAAGTCCGATGCCGTGGAAAGGCGCACGATCGCGCCCAGCCCCTGCCCGGGAGAACCGCCGGTGCTGAATCCGTCTCGCAGGCACTGCTCGAGATTGGACATCCCCGGCCCTCGGTCCAGCGCCAGCATTTCCAGTGTCGCGGGCTGGTATCCGCATCGTCACCGGTGTTGCGCAGCAGAACCTCGCCGCCGCCGCGCATGCTTCAACAGGTTGGTACACGCCTCGGTGACGACGATGGCGATCTGCTTCGGCCATGGTGTCGTCGAAGCCCGATCTTCTCCGCCAACCTGCGCGCGACCCGGCGCGCCTCGCGCGGTCTGGCTCGGTTCCTCCACCGCGATCCGAATGGACTCTGGCACCTCTACTTCCACCTCAAGATCGAAACTCTGGTCCCTTCGCCCAGCTTCGAGGAGATCTCAAATTCGTGGGAGAGGCGCTTGGCTCCGCCCAAGCCCAAGCCCCATTCCATTCCCGGACGTGTAACCGTCGGTAAGAGCCAGATTCGATGTCCGGGATGCCCGGGCCTTGATCCTCGAACACCAGACGCAGACCGGTCCGCCGGTCGTTCTGCACCACTTCCAATTGGACGGTGCCGCCGCCGCCATAATCGATTGTATTGCGCGCCAGTTCACTCGAAGCCGTGACCACCTTGGTCTGATCGACCAGTCCGAATCCCAGAGCCACCGCCTTTTTGCGCACCGCCTGGCGCACCAGAACGATGTCCTCGGAAGTCCGCAACTCCATCGATTCAGAATTCAGAGACCTTCATCCGCGTCTTCCTCCGAGGTTTCCGACACGGCCGCCTGGAGGGCGGCCATGCCCTTCTCGACGTCCAGCGCGGTGCGAATTCCCTGCAGGGAAAGGCCCAGCTCCACCAACGTAATCGCCACGGAGGGCTGCATTCCCACCACCACCGTTTGCGCATCCAACAGGCGCGCCATGGCCGCGATGCTTCCCAGCATGCGTCCGATAAAGGAATCCACCATCTCCAGGGTGGATATATCGATCAGTACGCCGCTGGCTCGATGTTTCACGATCTGCGAGGTCAAATCGTCCTGCAGAGTCAGCGCGAGCCGGTCGTGCATGTCCACCTGGATGGTGACGAGCAGAAACTCACCCATCTTCAGAATGGGAATTCGTTCCACGGCTTACCTGGCCTCGGCTGCCTGACGCTTTTCGATCTTCACCACTGTCTGGCCGCTGCGCCTCAGAGCGATCGCGAACGCATCCGCCAGCGTGGCCTTAGTGGTGACGTTGGTCAGGTCGACGCCCAGGTGAATGATGGTCTGGGCGATCTGCGGCCGGATGCCGCTGATCAGACAATCGGCGCCCATCAGCCGTGCGGCCGCCACGGTCTTCAGCAGATGCTGAGCCACCAATGTGTCCACCACCGGAACGCCGGTGATATCGATGATCGCGAAATCGGAACGGGTTTCGACAATCGCGTCCAGCAGATTCTGCATCACCACCTGCGTTCGCGCGCTATCCAGCGTGCCGATCAACGGCAGCGCCAGCACGTTTTCCCAAAGCCTGACTACCGGGGTGGAGAGCTCCAGCAACTCCTGTTGCTGGCGGGAAATCACGTCTTCGCGCGTCTTCTGAAATGTTTCCGTGGTGAGCAAGGCGAGCTTGTCCAGAAGCTCGGTGGCTTGCCAAGTGGCTTTAAGCGCGTCCGCATCATTACTGTATTCTTCGCGAATCGCCGCGAAAAAAGCTTGTTTCAGCGAGAAAACAGCGGATGCGGTTTCCGACGGCGTGTATCCACCTCTTCGCGCGGCTGGCGGAAAGGTCGGTGAGCAATTCCCTGACGCGTTCCCACGCTGGGCCGCTGATATCATCGACGGAGCCATTGTGGGCGGCCGTTTTCAGCGCGTTGAGCAATTCACGCGATTGGCGAGTGAGCTCCTGTTGCTCGGCTGCAGACCTTTTCCGGCCTCCGGATGCCTGTAATTCCAGCCATTTGGCGGCAATCTCACCGTCTCTTTTATCGAGTAATTCGCTCAATCGGTTTTGTGTTGTCACTAACTCGCTCCTTCTTTGCAAGTGGCGGTTAGCGCGAGATGAACATGCGTTCCAAGCTCGCGTCCGCACTGCGATTATACGCTAGTGTCCTGAGTCGGCCGCGCGACATGTTTTTTTGGGGAGCAGACGGGATCAGTCCTTCAACGTAACAGCCCCAGCAATTTTGCGAACGCCTGCGATCCGTGGTCGAAAACCGTATCGAGCATCAACTGGTGTCCTGGAGAGAGTAAAATGGCTACCCATGAGCCCAAGGAACCTCGCCCAGCACTCGGCGTTCTTACTAGCATCGATAGCAGTCGCTTTTGCGCAATCTAACGCCTCCGCGCAGGCGAATTACGAGACCGCCCTCAAGAATCTGAAATTCCGCAGTATCGGTCCCGCGACCATGGGAGGACGTCTCGATGACATCGCTGTCGTCGAATCC
Source organism: Terriglobia bacterium (assembly GCA_963732025.1). Taxonomy (GTDB): domain Bacteria; phylum Acidobacteriota; class Terriglobia; order Bryobacterales; family Bryobacteraceae; genus Palsa-187. Next base: position 1,586,463 of record CAVSXU010000007.1, on the reverse strand, counting down.
GATCCGCGCATTATCTACATCGGCGCGGCGGCCGGCGGATTATTCAAGACGACCAACGGCGGCGTCACATGGCAGGCTCTCTTCGAAGACCAGACCAATCCCTCCATCGGCGACATCGCGATTGCGCCGTCGAATCCGTCCGATCATTTATGTCGGCACGGGCGAGCCGAACAACCGGCAGAGCGCGTCGTGGGGCGATGGAGTCTACAAGTCGATGGACGGCGGCACGACGTGGACGCACCTCGGCTTGAAAGAGACCCATCATATTGGACGGATTGTGGTCCATCCGACCGATCCGAATATCGTGTACGTTGCGGCGCAGGGCGATTTGTGGGGACCGAACAAGGAGCGCGGCATTTACAAGTCGACCGACGGCGGCGCGACATGGACGCAGACGCTGTTCATCGATGAGGATACCGGCGCGAACGATGTGCAGATCGATTCGCAGAGTCCGAATATTCTGTACGCGTCGACGTATCAGCATCGGCGCACTGTGTTCGGCTACAGCGGTGGTGGGCCTGGCAGCGGTCTATATCGATCGACCGATGGTGGTTCGCACTGGACGAAGATGACGAAAGGCCTGCCCACGACCGGCGAATTCGGGCGCTGCGCATTCGACATTTACCGCAGGAACACCAACATCGTGTACGCCATTGTCGAGCACTCGACGCTGGGCGGCGTTTATCGATCGAACGACAAGGGCGCGAGTTGGACCCGGATGGGCGACACGAACCCGCGGCCCTCGTATTTCAGTCAGATTCGCGTCGATCCGAATAACGATCTGAAGGTGTGGCTGGGCGGCGTGAACATTTATATGTCGGAAGATGCCGGCAAGACGTTCGATCAATCGCGATTCGCGCGGGTGCACAGCGACGTGCATGCGATCTGGATAGATCCTGCAAATTCGGATCATCTGTTATCGGGGAATGACGGCGGCATCTGGGAAACCATGGACAGCGGACGATCCTGGCGGCACATGAACAATATCGCGCTGGGGCAGTTCTACGAAGTCGCGTTTGATTATCAGAAGCCGTATCACGTTTGCGGCGGGCTGCAGGACAATTACTCGTGGTGCGGGCCGAGTTCGTCGACGCAGCAGACGGGCATCGGCAATGAAGATTGGATCACGGTGCAGGGCGGCGATGGATTCTACAATCGCATCGATCCCACGGATCCGAACATCATTTATGCGGAGTCGCAGGACGGTAATTTGTCGCGACGGGACTTGCGAACCAGCGAATCGAAATCGATCCGGCCGCAGGAAGATAACGATGCGGCGCCACGTTACCGCTTTCAGTGGAATTCGCCGATGATGATTTCCCCGCACGATCCGAAGACGATTTATTACGGCGGAAATCATCTGTTCAAGTCGACGGATCGCGGCGACACGTGGGAGCGGCTGGGCGAGGATCTGACTACCAACGCGGATCGCAACAAGATGATGATCCTCGGCAAGCTAGTGGATCAGAACACGCTGTCGCGAAATGACGGGGTCGCCGCGTGGCCGTGCATCACGGCGATCGCGGAATCACCGGCCAAGGCGGGAGTGCTGTGGGTGGGCACCGACGACGGCAACGTGCAGATGTCGCGCGACGGCGGAAAGACGTGGAGCAACGTGGTCGGCCGCATGCAGGGCATCCCGAAGGGGGGCTATGTCAGCCGAATCGAGCCGTCGCATAAAGATCCCCAGACCGCCTACATCACCTTCGACAATCACCGCAGCGGGGATTTCGCGATCTACATCTTCCGCACCACCAACTATGGCGATTCGTTCACCAAGCTCACGAACGGCATCCCCGTGGAAGCGGGAACGGTTCACGTGATTCGCGAAGATCCGGTGAATGAAAACCTGCTGTTCGCCGGCACGGAATTCGGTATCTTCGTGACGTTCGACCGCGGAGCGAATTGGCATCGGATGAAGAACGGTCTGCCGACGGTGCCGGTTTTCGATATTCAGGTTCATCCTCGCGAGCACGATCTGATTCTGGCGACGCATGGGCGTTCCATCTGGATCATGGACGACATCACCGCGCTGGAGCAAGTCAACAATCAGACGCTGACGTCTGACCTGAAGCTGTTCGAGACGCGTCCGGCAATCGAATGGAAGATGGCGAATTATCGCGGCTTCATCGGCTCGGCGTTATTTTTCGCGCCGAATGCGCCTACGGGGATGACGCTGGATTATTTTGCGAAGGCCGCGGGTCCCGTGCAAATTACGGTGAAGGATAAAGCAGGCAATCAGGTTCGCCAGTTGAACGCCAGAGCGGAAGCGGGCGTGATCAATCGAGTCCAATGGGACTTGCGGTACGACAACCCGATTCCGCCGGCGAATGCCGGTCCGGGAACAGCGGGTGGTCGCGCGGGCGCAGGCGGTGGACGAGGCGGCGGCCGCGGAGGCAGGGGCGGTCGCGGCGGTGCTGACGCTGCGCCGGCTGCTCCGGTTGAAGCGGCACAAGCCGGCGGACGCGCGGGAGTCGGCGGCGAATTGAATACGGAGTTCGGAGCTCCCGCCGGCGGCGAAGCCAATGCGGAAGGCGGAGGCGGTGGTGGTGGTGGTGGCGGCGGACGCGGCGGTGGTCCGGCGCGCGGTTCCCTTGTCGATCCTGGCGAGTATTCGGTCACGATCACGCAGAATGGCCAGTCGGATACGCGGACCATCAAGATCGAGGAAGATCCCCGAGTCCAATTCTCTGACGCGGATCGCGCGAAGCGCCGCAAAGCGCTCGGCACATTGACCACGATGACCCACGATGCGGACGCGGCCAGCCGCAGAATTACCGCGATTAACACCGCGCTCACCGCGCTGACCGATAGCTGGAAATCGCCGAATGCGCCCGCCGTGCCTGACAACGTCAAGAAGGCCGCGGAGGATTTGGTGGCGAGGGTGAAGCCAGTTTACGCGATGTTCGCGAATCAAGGCGGAGGCAGAGGCGGCGGTGGAGGCGGTAATGCCGGCCCTCCGGCTGTATATACACCGCCGCCGGTGACGCAGAAGATCAATCGCGTGATGAATGCGATCGACGGATATGCGGCGGCGCCTACTGCGCGTCAATTGGCTGACATCGACGAAGCTTCCGCGCAATTGCAGAAGGGGATCGCGGACGTCAATGCGTTATGGGATGAAGTGCCGAAGTTTAACAAGGTGATGACAGACGCGGGAGTCGGATACTTCACGGTGAATCCGAACGTCACACCGGCGCCAGGGGGCGGACGCGGCGGAAACTGACTGGCCTCCCGTGCTCCGCTGCCCGACGGTCACCGCTAGTGGCGGCCCAACGTCGATTGTGATAGTCATTTAATCTAGCGCTGGCGTGATCTGACGAGCCCGGCGTTTTGCGGCGTGGCGCCACTCCGTGTGTGATTTACGGTGTGATTTACGGAGTGACTTACGCCGGAGGAGTTGACGCATGCGTGCATGTTTTCTTCTACTTGCCGGCACAGTCCTGGCCGCACCGGCCGTCCAGTGGCATAACGCTCCGCTGAGCTTCGAACCCAATGTTGGCCAGGCATCGGCAGAGGTGCGGTATCTGGCACGAGGCAGGTCCTATGCGTTCTATGTCGGTTCCGGAGAAACCGTATTCTCCGCAAAGGGCCAGTTGCCGTTGCACACGAAGTTCTCCGGATCGAACCTCGAAGCCGGTATTCAGGCGGAGGCCCCGCAGGTCTCGACGAGTAACTACTTCATCGGCAACGATCCGGCAAAGTGGCGAACTGGCGTGCCCGCGTTTGGAAAGATCCGGTACTCCCAGGTTTACCAGGGAATCGATCTGGTTTATTACGGGACGGAAGGGAATCTGGAATACGACTGGATCGTCTCGCCCGGGGCCGATCCGCAAGTCATCCGGATGTCGTTTCAGGGCGCCGATCACGTACAGATCGATCGAAATGGCGATCTGGTGATCCAGGCGGGGAAGGGCGAATACCGCCACAAGAAGCCGTCGATCTACCAGGAGTTCGCGGGAAAACGTGTTCGCATTGCCGGTGCATGGATGTTGCACGGGAGCGTGGGCAGCTTCCGCGTCGGAGCGTATGACCACGGCAAGGAACTGGTGATCGATCCGCCGCTGATTTATTCGTCCTATTACGGTGGGACCGGGCTCGACTACGCCTACGCGGTGGGGACCGATTCTATCGGAAACACGTATGTGGCTGGAGGCGTGGGGTCAGCCAATTTCGGCATTCTCGGACAGGAAGATGCGTTCGTGACGAAGCTGCGGCCCAACGGCGCGAAGCTCTACACGACCTTCATCGGCGGGAATGGAACGGACGAGGCCAGAGGGATCGCAGTGGATGTCCAGGGGAATGTCTACGTTACAGGAACGACTGGATCGCTCGATTTCCCGACGAAGGGCGCGATCCAGGCGAAGACCGGCGGCTCAGTCGACGCGTTCGTAACCAAACTGAACCAGAGCGGTTTGGTTTCGTATTCCACGTACCTGGGAGGAAACGCCAACGAGTCCGCTGGCGGGATCGCGATCGACGCCGCAGGCAACGCGTACGTCGTGGGGACTACGTTTTCGACCGACTTCCCAACGGCAAACGCGTTTCAAAGCGCCAGGGGCGCGCAGTCCGATGCGTTCGTCACGAAAATCAATCCGGCCGGAACGGCATTGGTGTACTCCACGTATCTTGGCGGGAACAATGTCGATGAAGGGAATGGAATCGCGGTGGACGCGGCTGGAAATGCATACGTGACCGGCTATACGGCATCGACGAACTTCCCGCTGCAGTCCGCCTTTCAAGGTTCCAATGCCGCCAGTGTGGACGCATTCGTCACGAAGATCAATCCGGCGGGATCGGCGCTGATGTATTCGACCTACCTGGGTGGCAGCGCCACCGACTATGCGACGGCGATTGCTATCGATTCATCCGGGAATGCGTATGTCACCGGCATCGTGACCTCGGATGATTTCCCCGTCGTGAACCCGATCGACGCCAAACTTGCGAGCCACGCAGTGGACGATATATTCGTTTCGAAGTTCAATCCTTCCGGTTCGGCTCTGGTGTACTCCACGTATCTTGGAGGCGGCTCCGCGGACGACCCGTATGCAATTACGCTCGACCCAGCGGGCAACGTCTACATCACCGGGCGCACCAACTCGAGCGATTTCCCGTTGATGAATGCGATTCAAGGCACACGAACCGCCTTCGACATATTCGTCACGGAAATCAATTCCGGCGGAACGGCGCTTCTATTTTCGACTTTTATCGGCGGCAGCGGGAGTGAATCGGGGCGAGGCATCGCGGTGGATCGGCTGGGAAACATCCACATCGCGGGAGAGGGAACGTCCACTGACTTTCCGGTGAAGAACGCGATGCAGGGCAGTAGTGGCGGCGGCGCCAGTCCCCAGGATGCATTGGTGTTGTTGCTGGGCGATGCCGCTCCTTCGAACGGGCCCGTGATCACTTCGGTGAGCGACAACCTGATCGACGGCGGTCCCGTGGTGCCGGGGGGATGGTTCTACGTGAAAGGCACCGATCTCGCGGAAACCCAGCGGATCTGGGGCGACAGCGATTTCGCCGGCTCCACCACTCTTCCCACCGACCTGAATGGGGTGGAGGTGTGGGTCAACGGCGCACCCGTACCGGTGTACTTCATCAGCCAGGGCCAAGTGAACGCGCAGGCCCCGTCCAACATCAGCGGCACGATCACAGTCCAGGTCTTCCGCCTGGGGATAGGGAGCAACATCTTAACGGTGCAGGTCGCGCAGATTCAACCAAGCCTGTACTTTTACCAGGCGGGCTCAAAGGACTACGCGGCGGCGTTGTTTCTCGACTATTCCCTCATGGGCGATCCCGCCGTGGTGCCCGGAACGCACAAGGCGAAACCAGGCGACATCATTCAGCTCTACGCCGCGGGGCTGGCGCCAGCTCAATCCGGTGCGGTTACTTCGCCCGTCCCGATTACAGGAGTTAGCGTGACGATTGGAACCACCGATGCGCCGGTTTCGTTCGCGGGACTGGTTGCGCCAGGGCAATTCCAGGTGAATCTCACAGTGCCGCAGTTGCCGCCGGGCGAGTATTCGATCACGGTCTCGGCGTCCGGTAAGACTTCGCCGTCGAACGTGTTGTTCGAGATTGGCCAGTAAACCGGACGCTGTTAGCCTCCGAGAGTTCTGGCAAAAACGTCCTGCGCCCCCCGATAGTGAAGAGCTGTCCGTTGGTGGTGCTCACGCGCTGAATCTCATTGATTCATATGAACTTGCAAAGCACTTCCGCCAGAACGCATTGAACTGACCTCAGGACTTGGCAGAGACAACGGCTTCATGGCGTATTGAATCGACTCTGTGGCGTTAAGACGCTCATGGCATGTCACGCTATGGTCACATCGCTGTGGCATTATAGGTGATTCTACGATTGTCGATAGTTCCCCAAGGAGCATAGAGTCCATGTATCGTCGCCTTCCCAGATCCGCCTCGGATCGTAAATCTTGTGTGCAACTGAACGGGGTCTCGTCCATGTTTCGAATTCTCCTTCTTCTCGCAAGCGCGAGCCTCTCCTTCGGTCAATTGAGGATCAGTCAAGTTTATGGAGGCGGCGGCAACGCGGGATCGACTTTCAAGAACGACTTCATTGAGGTCTTCAACGCGGGCGCGGCCCCGGCACCCGTGAGCGGCATGTCCGTGCAGTACGCGTCCGCGGCAGGCACTAGCTGGCAAGTGACGAACCTGCCGAGCGGGTCCCTCGCACCCGGCCATTATCTGCTGGTGCAGGAATCCCTAGGCGCTGGTGGCACGGTGAATCTGCCGACGCCGGACGCCAGCGGCACCATCGCCATGTCCGCCACCGCTGGTAAGGTCGCGCTGGTCACCGGCACAACCGCCCTGACTGGAGCCTGTCCCACAACGAACGTAGTCGATTTCATTGGATATGGCACGGGAACGGGAACGGGAAGTTGTTTCGAGGGGACTCCTACCGCGGCACTCACCAACACCACTGCCGCCATCCGTAATGGCGGGGGCTGCGTCGATTCGAACAACAACGCCAACGATTTCACGCTGACCGCACCCAATCCGCGCAATACTACCTCCACGCCGAACCCTTGCGGCGGTAGCACGAACCCCAGCGGAACCGGCGCGGCCACTCCGAGTTCGGTGCTGGTTGGGAGCTCGACGCTTTTGACGGTGGCGGTCACGCCGGGGACAAATCCTCCGAGTACGGGGCTCGCGGTCATCGCCGATCTGAGCAGCATCGGCGGCTCCGCGGCGCAGCAGCTCTTCGACGACGGAACCAATGGCGATGCGGTGGCGGGCGACAACACGTTCTCATTCCAAGCGACGGTGGCCGGCGGGACCACGCCGGGAGCGAAGTCGATTCCGGCAACGATTACGGATACGCAATTACGCAGCGGCAGCGCGATCATCGGGCTATCGGTCACCTCGCTTTCGACGCCGCCGACTGGCGCGACGGCCGCGAATCCGAATAGTCTGCTGCCGGGAGCGTCAACACTGCTCACCGTCAATGTAACGCCCGGGACCAATCCCGCGAGCACCGGGCTTGCGGTGCACGCGAACCTGAGCTTGATCGGCGGTTCAGCGACGCAGCAGTTCTTCGACGACGGAACCAATGGCGATGCGACTGGCGGCGACAACGTATTTTCCTTCCAGGCCACAATCGCGAGCGGCACAAGCGCGGGCGCGAAGTCGCTGCCGGTATCGATCACAGACGCCCAGAGCCGCACCGGGTCCTCGGCAATTGCGCTGACAGTGCAGTCTCCACCGCCTCCCACCACGGTCAAAATAAGCCAGGTTTATGGCGGCGGCGGAAATTCGGGATCGACCTTCAAGAACGACTTCATCGAGATCTTCAATCAGTCCACGGCGACGGTGGACATCAGTACCTGGTCCGTCCAATACGCCACCGCTGCTGCTGGAAACTCTTGGTCGGTGACGCATCTGTGCCCCTCGGCACCGTGTGTGCTCGCACCTGGACACTACTACCTGGTTCAGGAATCCCAGGGGCCGGAGGGACCACCAATCTGCCGACTCCGGACGTAACCGGAGCCATTGCGATGAGTTCGACTCAGGCTAAGATCGCGCTCGTCAACAGCACTACGGCGCTTTCGAGTGCGGTCTGCCCGGCGCATGGCACCTTTGTCGATTTGGTTGGCTATGGCAGCGGGGCCAGTCGCTTCCAGACAAGTCCCACCGGCACTCTCAGCAACACGACCGCGGCCATTCGCAAAGGCAACGGATGTGTCGACACCGGCAACAATTCCAACGATTTCGATGTCTTCGCGCCAATTCCACGGAACAGCTCGGCGCCGCCGAATTTCTGCGTGGCGGATCCGAGTCTGATTACCGGGTTGGGGACTGCGACTCCGGATTCGGTTCAGCCGGGTGCGGACAGCTTGCTTACAGTGCGTGTTACAGCGGCTACCAGTCCGTCCAGCACAAACCTTGCCGTGAGCGCCGACTTGACTAGCATCGGCGGCTCCGCTACGCAGCAATTCTTCGATGATGGAACACATGGCGACTTGACTGCGCACGACAACATCTATTCGTTCACCGCCACAGTCGGCGCCGATATTCCCACGGGAGTCAAGTACCTGGTCGGGAAAGTGACCGACGACCAAAGCCGGGTCGCGAATATTCCAGTCACGATGACAGTGGAGAGTCCAACCTGCGGGGTCGAGTACTGGAACGTGAAGACTGGAACCGATGCGGGGGCGTTGTCAATCGACTTGACTACGGTCGTCCCGACGACGATCAGCAGCCTGGCGGCGATTCCGATTCCGTTCCCTCCGATCGGGGACAGGCCGAGGGGTACCGACGGCGAATCCGCCACTCGCATCCAACCGACCGAGTTTACTCTGTTTCAGGTTACCGGGACGCTGACCTTCTACAAATTTGAAACCGACGCCGATTATCACATGGTTTTGGACGACGGGAATGGCCACACGATCATCGGCGAAGTTCCCGCGCCGGGCTGCATGGTTCCCGGAACTCCGTTTGCAGCGGGCGTTGCAACTGCGCGCGCCAAGGTGGATGCAAGGCTCTCGCCGACGGTTGATTTCCAGAACGCGAATCTTCCGGTGCAGGTGAAGGGAGTCGGGTTTTTCGACATTCTTCACGGACAGACCGGGGTCGCGCCGAACGGCATCGAGTTGCACCCGATGCTTGACGTGAATTTCACGGCGCCGACGGCGACTACGCTTGTCTCATCGTTGAACCCTTCGCAGTCGGGTCAACTGGTAGCGATTACAGGCACCGTCAGTAACGGTCTTGCAACCAAACCGACAGGACAGCTCACACTGCTCGATGGAGGAACCACCGTCGCCACGGCTACTCTCGATCCCGAACGGCATGGCGACCTTCAACATTTCGAATTTCACCACCGGTTCGCATAGTCTGACCGCGGCGTATGCGGGAGACAATACGTCGGCGCCCAGCACATCGCCAGCGTTGATTCAAGCGGTGAATCGAGCGGACCAGACGATCACGTTCGGCCCGCTGACAGGCAAGACATTCGGTGATGCGGATTTCACGGTGAGCGCGACGGCGTCTTCGGGACTCGCGGTCAGCTTCAGCATCGCGTCGGGACCGGCGACGGTTACGGGAAACCTGGTGCACATTACTGGCGCGGGCCCGGTCACCGTTCGCGCTTCGCAGCTGGGCGACACGAATTACAACGCGGCTCCGCCCGTGGATCAAGCGTTTGTGGTCGCCAAAGCGGATCAGGCGATCACGTTTACGCCGCTCGCGGACAAGACATTCGGCGACACGCCATTTACGGTTAGCGCAACGGGCGGAGCATCGACGCAAACAGTGCAGTTCGGCGCGTCGGGCGCATGCTCGGTTTCCGGGACGACGGTGACGGTCAATAGCGCAGGATCCTGCACCGTGACCGCTTCGCAAGCTGGCGATGCGAACTTCAACGCCGCGGCCGACGTCCAGCGTTCATTCACGGTGAACAAAGCCGCACAGGCGACGGTCACGGTAAATGCTCCCACGGATGCAACGTTTGGTCAGACAGGTCTAGTTGCGACCGCGACGGGCGGCAGCGGAACCGGAGCGTACACCTTCGATGCGACCGGATCGGCGGCCTGCACGGTGAGCCCGTCGACTGGCGCGATCACGGTTACGGCGGGCGCGGGCTCGTGCGCGATCACAGCCTCGCGAGCCGGCGATACGAATTACAACGCCTCGGCCGCGAGCGCACCGATGAGCGTCAATATTCACAAGGCAACGGCAGCGCCCGCCATTTCATCGAGCAAGAATCCGTCGACGTTCGGCGATTCAATCAGCTTCACCGCCCAAGTGACGCCATCGACCGCCACGGGCGTTGTGCAGTTCAGAATCGACGGGAATAACTTCGGGGCGCCGGTTGCTCTCACCAACGGCAGCGCGACCAGCAGTGCGATCGCGGCGCTAGCAGCGGGCAACCACGCCGTCTCCGCCGTTTATGGCGGCGACAATAACTTCGCCGGCAGCACCGGATCGCTTTCCCAAGTGGTGAATCAGGCAGCAAGCACGACAGCGCTGATCACCAGCTTGAACCCATCGAGTTTCGGACAGGTCGTGATCTTCACAGCTACGGTCGCAAGCCCGGCCGGCACGCCCACGGGAGCCGTGACATTCAAGGATGGCTTGGCGACGCTGGGCGCGGTGGCGCTGGATGCGTCGGGTCACGCGTCGTTCGCGACTCCAGGGCTAATGGCCGGCACGCATTCGATCACGGCCGCCTACGGAGGCGATAACAACTTCCTCATCAGCACCTCGGCGCCGCTTTCGCAAGCGGTGATGCAAGCCAACAGCGCGACAAGTCTGACGTCGAGCTCGAATCCTTCCAGCAGCGGACAATCGGTGACCTTCACGGCGACGGTGTCACCCATCGCGCCGGGATCGGGGATTCCGACGGGAGGTGTCACGTTCAAGGATGGAAGCACGGTTCTGGGAACGATGACGTTGAATCCGACAGGAAACGCCACGTTCACGACGACAACGCTCGCGGTGGGGACGCACACGATCACGGCGACCTATAGCGGCGACGCGAATTTCACAGGGAACGCGTCGGCTCCGCTGACCCAACTGGTATTCGCGTTCCTCGATAGCGGGAGCTTTGTGATCGGCGACCTGGAAGCTTCCGTCGGCACGCAGGTGACGTTTTCGGGCTCGCAATGGGACAAAGTGAACGACATGAGCGGTGGGTCGGCTCCGTCGAGCTTCAAGGGTTTCGCGGACTCGACCAGTTCGAATCCGCCTGCGGTGGGTGGCGCCTGGACCGGCCGCACGGGCAACAGCGTGAAGCCGCCCGACACAGTACCGGCTTACGTGGCGGTGCTGGTGTCGAGCTCGGTAACGAAATCGGGACCGACGATCACCGGCAACATTGTGAAGATCGTGATCGTAAAGACCGATTCGAGCTCTGCCGAAACCGGGACCGTGGCAGCGATCATCGCCCCGTAACAGGGCATGGCCGCAGAATGCGGCAATCGGCATGGTCCCACGGCGTTAGCAGCAGCGAAGCGTAAAGTGCGAGACTCTCGAATCCAGTCGAAGCAGTCTGTTAAGAGGGCAGCTACTTCGCGCCAAGAATGTCCACCATGGCGTAGTTGCCTTCATGACAGGCGTATTCGTAGAGCGGTCCGGGCACGGCGTTAAACGCCAATTCAATGGACCAGGGCTTCGTCCACGTGGAGGGATCATCCAGGGTGGCCCGATATTCAATGGTCTTGTCGCTTACGCGCGTGAAGCGCTCGGTGACCTTCAGATTCATGGAGGCACCACGGTAGTGTGTGTGGTCGTTGAAGTTCGTCGTTTCGACAACCAGTGTGTCGCCTTCCCAATGTCCAATGGAGTCGCCGAACCACTGGAGGACATTCGGGGACTGGTGTTTCGCATTCATGTGGACGATGCGGGCGTCGTGTACCATTTCCACCTCGATCAGAATCGAGTCGGCGGATTGCACGATCTCGATGTTGTTGTTGTAGAGGGCGGGCACCAGGGGTACGGAGGGAGTGTTTCCGACCAGACAGCGCGTGTCGTTTGAGAGGGTCTTGTAGTCGCCGGGGACATAGGCGGGGCGCCGCAGTCGATTGCGTGCTTCCGGAACCTGGGGTGGAACGTGGCCGTCAGGCGGATCGACAACCATCGAGGTCCGTTTCTGACCGCCGATGCGCGACAGTTCAGATCCATTGTCGTAGAAGAGGACGTTGTAGGCGCCGCCTTGGATTGTTACCGGTCGACCGCCGTCAATTGTCGACCCTTCATCCTCCCAGCGCTCGTTTTGTCTGGCTTCCCACTTGCGGGCTTCGTCATCCGAGATGGTCGCCCTTCCGGCAAAGGCGGCGGGACGTTCGAAGGGTGTGCGAGTGGCGGTCGACCAGATGCCCGAGAGATCGGGATGTTTGTCCGCGGCGCGAGGGACTGCGCCTGTCTTGGGAGCTGGCGCGGGCGCAGGAGAGGTCTGCGCCGAAACGGACGCAACCGCCAAAAGGACAACACTGGCGGATTCGATCAGGCTGCGAAATTTCATGGTCTATCCTCAGCTAGCGATTATATAGCGAAGTGACGGGCGGTAGGCCAGCTTGGAAGTCAGATCGTGGGAAGTCGCTGCATGATCGATCGGTCCGTCACGAGTTGGGTTATTCGCAAGGGTCACTTTGTGGTGATTTGCTTCAGTTCGTCCGCGCTTCCGTGCAATTCTTGAAGCCCTGTAAGGGTGTGTGCTCTCTCGCGGAGGCTTCACGAACTACGTAGGCGGGTTGCTCGGAAGTCTACACGTAGATGCGCGCAAGATACCCGCCGATGATGCCGAGGGCGAATAACTGCGCGCCCGAAAAGATTGCGATTGTCGATGCGAGAAACGGAAAACCGGATACAGGATCTCCGTGCACCACGTAGCGACCCAGGACGTACGCCAACACCAGCACGCCAAACAGCGTAAATGTAAAGCCGATATACGTCGCGACTTGCAGCGGCAACGTGCTGAACCCGGTCATCATATTCAGCGAGTGATTCAACAGTTTGCGAAAGGTGTAATTGGAGACTCCGACGGATCGAGGATCATGGCGTACCGGCACCGCCGCAAATCGCGATGTACCCCAGGTCAATAGGCAGTCGATCGAAACCAATGCGCCCTGTCAGCGCCTGCACGACCCACCACGTTCCGTCGCTGTTTTCCGTCGTTCACGAGGATGACCTCGTACGCGATGGTTTCGAGTGACAGCACCGCACCCAGACGCTTTACCAGCGCTGCCAAGCTGCCCGAGCTGTTGTAGGCCAGAATGACTACGGACACTTCCATAGGCAAACCTCCAAATTATACGAAGTCCCGGTAGACGCGTCGACTCCCGACGAAGTATACTAATCATCCCAAGGCATTGTTTCCGGCCTTGCGAGCGTTTCTTCGGACCCGGGGGCAGAGTGGCGGAGCGATATACATTGCGGCAGATCCGGGTTTTTGGCGTGGTCAGGCGATCGCGCACGGTCAGTCTTCCGCCGCATCGTGGAGCGGCGCGCCCATCATCCACATGGAGATTCGGAAGATTCTCCAATTTCTGAATGGTGGAACTGCCGGCCGCTGGCGATTATGGCACACCCAAGCTATTTGTGTGCAGAAAGCGGTGACCGACAGGGAAAACCGCGAAACAGGATCCTAGTCGAACTCAATTATGGAATCTTCGCCAGCGCGTCCGTCTCCGGACAGAAATTGGCCGCAGGTGCTAATCCTGCTCGTCCTTCCTATCGCCGTGCTCTGGCGCCAGGACAACATGCTATTCCCATCACCGGATTTGATCGATGCATGGGTCTACCTTGGGCTGTTTTGCAACCTGGTAAATTTCAAGCGCAGCATATTTCCTAACCTGTACTACGGATCGCGGCTTTCCTGGATATTGCCGGGTTATTTCGTTCATCACCTTTTCTCTCCGGTGATTGCTCACTACGTCCTTCACTGGCTGGTGCACTCGATCGCGACGGTGTCATTATTTTGGATTCTTCGACTGACAGGCAACCGGCGGAGCGCCTTCCTAACCGCTATCTTTTTCTGCATGTACCCGCTGGTGTGGTACGCCACAGGTTCGGATTACGTAGATGGCGCCGGCGTGGCATATTGTCTCCTCGCGATGGCATTACTGACGCGGGCGGCTGTCCAGTCCCAATGGACGTGGAGTTTGCTGCTGGGCGGTTTGGCAATCGCCTGTATGGTATACACGAATCTGTTCCTGGTTGTACTGATACCTCTGCTATTCCTGTTCTTCGTTGCGCTCAGATGGATTTGGAATCGCACTCCGCTCATTCAGTCCGCCGTGTATGGGGCGCTGTGGCTTGGCGGCGGATTCGCAATCGTCACGGTTGTCCTCGGAGCGATCAATGTGGTCATCGACGGCAACTTCTGGTTTTACGCACCCTCTTTGCGGTTCCTCGGCAGGATGATGGGGATCAAGAATCCATGGTTCGTAAGCATATGGGCTCCTGAGGGACTATGGCCCTGGTTGTGGCTCCCGGCCTTGGCCGCGGCAATCGCAATCGTTCTATTCCCGTTCCAACTGCGCGATCGCTCCAAAGAAGGCGAGAGCAGAGTGTTATTTTCGGTCCTTTTCCTGGCGGTACTGGCGCTTATGGGGTTCATCCAAAGCCGCGGGACGCCGGCTCTTGCGCTTCGCTACTATGCCTGCTATTTGCTTCCGTTCCTGTTTCCGTTCCTTGGAGTCTCATTTTGGGGGGCGATCGACAAGTTGGGCTCCCGCACTTATGCTCTCATTTGTTGCGGCGCCATCGTCATGTCCGGCGTTCTCTGGTCCGATTATTCACGTCATTTCGCTCCTATCTGGCCCACCTCTGTTCGGGAGCTCGCGTGGATCACAACGGGTATTTTCTCCCTGGTTTTGATCGTACGAGACAAACTCGCCGGAACCTTGTTCGCTCTAGCCGGTTGTGTGTTGCTGATATGGGAAGCACAATACCTTCCGCCCCCAAACTCGGTTCCTCTTTCCGCAATGACGCCTTCCGGCCCTCACGCATTCAGAAGCGACTACGAGCGCATTATGCGGGCCCGGGAGCGAATCGAATCCGTACGTGATGGGAATCCGATCCGTTTCCTGTATGACGACAAGGAACCAGCGTTTCTCGACTATCGCGCTCTGAACTCTACTTATCACTCTGAATACACCCAGCTTGGTGCGAGTCCCGATCACGCGTGTGACGCCCACATGGAGCCCGGCGATTTGCTCGTCGTCTTATCGGACCGTGCGACGCTGGCTCAACAAGCCGCCAGTACTTTAGACAATTGCTGGCACAAATTCGGAATGACGGTAGATCGCCTTCCATCCGTCACATTTAGTCGGGGCGGCCATGCGTATTCGATGACCCTTCTCAAGGCGGCTCCCAATACATCAACCAGACATTCGATCGAGGGAACATTCGATTCGGCGGGGAATGGATTTCTACAGCGAGCCGCAGTACCTGGCTTTCTTCCTTTGGAGCGTTGGAAAGCGTGGGTCAACAAAGAAGAGAGGTCGACGATAGAACACGTCCGCGACGGCTTCGCCGTAAGAACGCCGGACGGTCAGCACGCGTGGGGGGCGATGTACGCACCGCTGATCGCACAGACCCCGGGGCGGTATAGGTTCAGTCTCAAATACAAGCCGGAATCGGGACACTTTGCATTTGGCATTTATGCCGGCGATCTGTCGAAGTGGCTCGGCGTCGCCACCGAGGGGCGCCAAGTCTCTGGAAATGAATCCGAAATGTCGGTTTGGGTGGACCTAAGGCAGGGCGAACTCATCCTGCCCAGGATCGAGAACGACGATCTTACTGGCAATCACCCCGCGTCTTTTGTCATGAGGCAGTTCACGGCAATCGTCGTCGACCCTTAACGCGGACGATCCCATGAAACACAAAAGCCGTTGCATGACTCTCCTAATGGGATCACGGAGAGTATAGGAGAGGCATGTCTTCCACTTCAGCGCCAGGAACACCTCCGGCTGTGCGGCCACCGGTTTTTCCCGTCCAGGTACGGGTTGGAGCTGAAAGCAAAAGCCGTAAACTGGAGTGGCTTGTGGCCGTATTCGGCGGGATTGTCGTCTTGATCTTGCTCCTATTTGGCGGCAAACTGATGTTTCCGGGTCAGTTTGCCAAGGTCACTGGTTTCAACTCGAGGTCCCCTGCCGTGGGTCAAGCCGGGTTAGGCGTGACTCACGATTTGCCCTCGTGGATTCCGGTTTATCCGGGTTCTTCGCCCAAGAACAGCTACTCGTCTCATGACGAAAAGGAGAGTCAGGAAGCCTTTACGTTTACCACGCCGGACCGGGCGAGTAGGGTCGTTAATTACTATGGGGATGAGCTCAGAGCTACCGGCTACAAAGTGACGACCTTCCGGAACGGCGACTTAGGGGGCATGATTTCCGCCGAGGATCCCGCCAAACGTCAAAGAGTCGTCATCACCGTCGGATTGGTGAATGGAGCGACTAAAGGCAGCATCGAAATTGATGACGCGAAGTAACGTGCAACGTTGATGTTCCTGCCTCTGACGGCACTAGAAGCTGTAGCGAACCTTCAGAATGAAGTGGGAATTTCGGTGATACTGTCCAAGGAAATCGTCCGAGCGGCCCGCGATGCCGACCGCCTCAGCGGTTGCGCGCCAATGTGCGCCTAACAGGTGGCTGTATTCGGCGCGGACCCATGTGCCCGCTCCATTCTGCCGCTCGGCTGCTTCGATAGCGACGCTCCTGCGCGTGTCGATGTTATATCCGACGCGTCCCAGAAAAGCCCGCGCGAGGCCGCGTTCAGGATCGAAGTTGAGAGGCTGGCGGGATTCAGTGACCGCTTCCCCGGAATAACCACCGACAAAGGTCCACTCACCAACCTGGCGCTCGAGTTGAATTACATAGAGAATGTAGTCGTCCGCTTGGGGTGTGGACGACAGTCGGAGGCACGCGCGACTGGAAGTAGGCGCCCTCGGTCTTTATCGTGAACCAGGGCAGTGAAATTGCCGAATCTAATCCATACATCCTGATTTTTGGATAGAAACGCTCCGCGAACAAGATCGGTGAATCCGGCGGCGATGCCGGCCCCAGAAGAGGGACGTCATTGTAGCCTTCAAAATAACTCGCGGACGCCTCAAAGGCACGGCCGATGTGTTTGAGACGCACTCCGTACTGCGGTCCTCCAGGAAAATGCGTGGCGGCGTTCTCGACAGGAACGGTGAGTTCGGGAGGCAATACAGTCCAACGCTGATCTAGCAGCGGCATACGGCTGGGAGTGAACCGCGTCACTACCATGTCGATGGAATTTCCTCCGCCTTCGACAACTACGCGCCCGCCCAGCACGCCAAGAAAGTCGTTGTCGACCACGGTCAGGTAGTCACGTGGCGCGAACCGATCCGTCGGGTTGAGAATGTCCGCCGTGCCCCATCGGATGAATTGCTTTCCCAAGTCGGCGGTAACGTGCCCCCGGTGTATCGTCGCTTTGAAACTGTGCAATTCGAAGGCGGGCCGCAGCAGTCCGCGGTCCTGCCAGTCGAGGTGGAAGGTTCGTTCCGTCTGATTGTGCGTGTCTGTTTCCGCCTGGATACCGGCGGAAAACGTTACCCATGGTTCCACTTTATAATTGACGTCCCAGCGGAAGATGACGTCACCGACGGCATGCGAAGAATCGTTGGGCGTGGTCTGGGGAAAGATGCTGCCTTGCGCTTCCAGGTAGCCTCGCTGAGAAAAATCCTGCGCGCTCGCCGGCTCGCGCAAAGCGCCACCGAAAAACACAAGGACCACCACCGTGCTGCGCCAGGAACTCATATCGTGCGTCGCAGCGCCTCCACGCTAAAATCCGATTCTTTCACGGGCGTGTTGTATCGCAGATTGTCGATGGCCAGGATTGTGTGGCTGTTGCGCAATAAATCGGTAACCTCGATTTTCTTCGGCGTCCAGATGTTCTGAATGTTTTCCACATTGGAATACTCGATGCGCCGGAGCAACTTGTCTTTCTTGGAGTTGTCAATTCGGATGACCACGAAGTTATCTTTCCGAATCCACAGCAGCGATGAAGTGTATTGCGAAGACTTGCTCTGTTTGGGGCGCGACTCCAGTTTCCAACAGGCTGTCCCGCCTACGTTGTCCTCACCGGCAAGTTTGTAGTCGAACTGGCTGACATCCCGTTCTTCAAGATCCTCGAAGCTGAAATCCGTTCCGAAGAAACGGCCGGACCGGTCCTGCAGGGCCACGCGCCGGTCGCGCTCCAGCGCAGGCGTCCACATCCATTGATCGGACGCCCGATCCGGATGATTCACAATCAGCAGAGCTACGCCCTTGACCTCGGCTGGCGCCGTGAATCGAAGAATCGTCTTGCTATTCCCATGCGAGCCCAGGCGGTCGAAGGTCCAACGTTTTTCCGTGATCTTCCGTTTGGAGTCGATCACCTGGAGCGTCCCCTCGTACCGCTCGGATTGGGAGCGTGTCCGTTGCTGCGCTTTCTCTGCGATCTCGAGGGCAGTCTGCGCATGCACCAGGCTAGGTGCGAACACAAGGGCGATCATGGCCGATTTCAAGAAATGCATTTGGACGCTGATGTTAGAGGGTTTTGCAGGTTCCACCGTTACAAAGCCGCAACAGAATTCGTCGTTCTCCCGCCCGTCATTCGTATTCCAGCGCTTCCACCAGCGAGCCCCGCACAGCCGATTCGGCGGGTCCGAGCGCGGACAGCAGCGCAGCGCCGATGATCACCGGCAGCAACAGGGCGGCGATTTGAAAAGGAAATTCGTACGACAGATGGAAGCCAAGAACGTCGCGTTGGCTGATCGCCAGTCCGTAATACAGACTTGCCGCGCCGAGCACCAATCCTAGAATCAATCCCACCATTGCGATCGACATTGCCTCCAGCCAGATCGTGCGGCGAATCTGGGTCCGCATTCCCCCGATCGCGCGCAGCACTCCCAACTCCCGCCGGCGATCGGTGATCGAGACGGTCAGCGTGTTGACGATCCCAAGAATCGCCACCAATACCGCGACAGCGATCTGTATGTACGTCAGTCCGAACCATTGATCCGTGATGTCAAGGACGTACTTGCGCAGATCCGCATTGCCAAGCACAAAAATGCGGCGGTGATCCGACAGCGTATCGAGGATCTCGCTCTTGACCGCGGCAGTGGTGGCGCCTTTCCTTAGATACAAGCGGAAGATGTTAACGGAATCGTCGTGCCAATGTTTGATATAAAGCGAACGATCCATAAGAAGGCTGCCTTGCTGATCGGAGTAGTCCCGGATGATCCCGACGATCGGCAAACGCAGAATCCCATCAGGCGATGGAATTTCCAGGATGTCGCCAAGCCTATATCCGTGCAGGACGGAAAGATTTTCAGAAGCGATGACACCTTTGCCTTGCGATGCCAGCCTGTACATTTCCTCCGACCGTCCAGCGACCACCGGAAGGGGCACGCGCCGGCCCGAGCTTTCGGTCTCGACGGCGATGACCATCACCGGCGTTCCGTCGATCACGAGGCGCGGACTGCGCACCCGCTGAACTTCTTCGACCCCCGGAATCGCCGCAAGTTGGTCTCCCACCTCCGCCGGCAAGCGATAGCTGCGCGATGTGATTCGCTCGGATGCCGTCACGAAAAGATCCGGATTGAAGGCCACGTTCAGCCAGTTCGAAATCGCGTGGTAGCTTCCGCGAGCCAGCCCGCCGAGCGCGATGACCAACGCCAGCGAGAGCATCAGTGCGGTGACTGCCCCGGAAGTTCGCCTCGGCGCCTGAATCAGACTGTCGGCCGCCAACGCGCCTTCGACGGGCAGGATCCTGCCAAGGATCGGCCTGAATACACGCATCAACCACTGCGATAGCGAGGGTGCCAGCAACAGCGCGGCAAGTGTCGTAAGGCCGTAGGCGATATAGAGCGAAGCATGCAGCCGCCCGAACAGCATGCAGAATGGCAGGCCGCTCAGTGCGATCAATGCCGCGATTCTCCGCGCCCGGCTCTCTCCCGCGGACACCATCTGATGTTTGCCTTTTTGCAACGCGAGCACTGGATCGATTCTCGCGGCGTTCCACGCGGGAATCACCGCCGCGAGCAAGCTGGTTGCGATGCCCAATGCAAGCGCGAACAGCAGAAGTTTGGGATTGGTAGCCATCTCCTCGGCTCCCTGCGCGACTCCGTAAACCTCGCCGAGCAATCCTCCGATGTAGCCGGCCATTCCCCGCGCAATCGCCAGGCCCAGCGCGATTCCTGCAATGGAGCCGAGCACCCCCGCAGCCACGCTTTCGCCAAGAAATACCGCCCGGATCTGACCGCGAGTCGCGCCCAGAGTTCGCAGGATTCCAATTTCGTTTCGCCGCTGCGCCACCGCAATCGAAAACGTATTGAAAATGATGAACATGCCGATGAACAACGCGAATGCGCTGGTCAGGTTTCCGCTCATCGCATAAACCCGCGACAAGGACTCGAATTGCGCCCCGCGCGCGCTGGGCGTCTCCACCAGAAAACCGGGAAGCGCCCCTCGCAATTTGGCTTGGACGTCCTCCACGCGGGCGCCTTCCTGGACAGCGATGTCGATTCGATCAAAGTGCCGGCCGCGTCCGAAGACCTTTTGTGCCGCGTAGATATCCATCACCGCAAGGTTGCCCCCGAACGCGCTGGCCAACCCTCCGGGGCTCATGATGCCTCGAACCGTGAATTCCCTCTCGCCTTCCATCGTGCCCAGAGACAAGCGGCTGTTGACGACCAGATGGTTCTGCTTCGCAAACACATCGCTCAAGATGATGGAATACGGCTGCGCCAGAAATACCAAAGGATCGTCGATGACTTCATCTTCACCGCTGCCTTCGAGCTTGTACTCGCGAAGATTCCTGTCCCCCGCCATGTCGACGCCGAGAATCAGCAAACTTCCCTGTCCACTGATCCCCGAACGAGCCGCTTCTTCGATTACCGGGACCGCCACACGAACTTCGGGAACCGCTTGAACGCGCTCCAGAACAGCTTCGTCGAAGCCGGTCTCGCCGGACGTAATTTCCAACTGCGTCGAGCCGGCGATGCGGTCCACCGTCTGATAAAAAGCGGCAAGCACGTTCTGATTTGCGGTGTGCATGCCTACGAAAACGGCGACGCCCAGCACAATCCCAGCGGTGGTCATCGCGCATCGGAGCGGATGTTTCCGAACGTATTGCCAGCTCAACAACCGCAGCAGGATCATTGACGGCGATCCTCAACCATGCGGCCGTCCTGGATGCGGATGATTCGCGGGCAGCTTTCGGCGACGCCGCGATCGTGAGTAACCATAATCACCGTGGCTTGCAGGCTCTGCTGCAAATTGCGAAGCAGCGCAAGCACATCCTGCGCCGTGCTCGAATCGAGATTCCCGGTTGGCTCATCGGCGAGGAGAATTGGCGGATACACCGAGAGCGCCCGCGCAATTGCGACGCGCTGCCGCTCGCCGCCCGAAAGTTCATCCGGATGATGCTCCATACGCTCGCCGAGCAGAACCAGATGCAACAACTCCTTCGAACGTTCTTCGATGCGGACCCGCGGCCACCCGCGCAGATGCAGCGGTATGGCGACGTTTTCCAGGCACGTCAGGGTCGGCAAGAGATTGAAAAACTGAAAAATGAACCCGATCTTGTCGCGCCGGATCTGCGTGAGTTCGCGGTCGGAAATCCCAGAGAGGGATTTCCCTTCTACATAGACGTTTCCGGAAGTGGGGCAATCCAGCCCACCAATCAAATTGAGAAGTGTAGACTTTCCTGAGCCTGACGGACCTACGACCGCGACCATTTCCCCTTGTTCGATGGTCAGGTCGATCTGTTCCAGCGCGGTGACACCGCGCTTCCCATCGTAGTGTTTAGAAACATTAGCGACTCGAATCAAGATGACGCCTCCAGCTAGGTGGATTCCACTAGTACTATCGGCGGGTTGTTGCTATCACTTCATCCCGATCCTGCGCCTTTTTGGTAGAGGAATATCGGCCGGGGGCCAGAATTCCCGACGGATCGACATGCTGTTTCAGCGCCGTCAACAAGTCCCCGTATGTCCCCTGATCGTTCATGTGGTGCATGGATTGGATCCCAAGGCGGTAGGACACGTATCCTCTCGCCATCAGTTCATCCTGCAACTCGTCGTGGCAGGCGCGGGCGCGGTCATCCTCTCCCGCCGACCTCTCGATCGTAAGTAATGGAGATCACGCAGATAAGCGCGCGCTCCGTAATCATCGTGAACGACAACATCGGCTCGAATCCATGCCGCAAGAGGATTTCAGACGAAAGTTCCGCCAGAATCTCGGCGTGACGGCCTTCCGCGGGTGCGACCGGGGCGCACCACAGCAGCCCGCAGCCATCTCGGTCCGGATCCATTTGCGCGGGAGGCGCAGTCCGCTTCCGCCAATACACGCTGGCAAGGGATCGATCGGTGGGGATCCCCTTCATTAACCCATATACCGGCTTGACAAGTTTCAGCGCCTTGCTGAGATCCCACCCCGTAATCAAATGAAACGGACGCGAGAAGCGGGAGGCGAAGCGAAGCAGTCGATCGTCCAGGAATTGCAACTTCTTGACCTTGCCGGAAAGCGCCCGTTTCACCGCGCGACGGGCCTCAGCGACCTGAGCCCGCGTTCCGTACAATCCTCCCGATCCATTCCACGGCCCGAAATTCATTTTCCGGCGGAATTTTCGCATTTGCGCCGGCGAAAGGGGCATCGGCTCATCCCACGGATACTGCTGGATTCCGGCCAGAACTTTATAGTCGTTGCCGATGTGAATCGCGCTCCGCAAGGTGCCGTTCAGCCGCAGTGGCCGAAGGGCTTCGACGATATCCGCGAGTCCATCTTCGCGCTCGCAACTAAAGAAGAATGCCTGGAAATGTTCCGGCGCGGGCATCAACCATACAGTCATGCGCGTCACGATGCCTAAGCTGGATTGCGTGAACAAGCCATCCACGCTCGGCCCAACCCCCCATCGATACACCGAGGCGGATTGCGAATCCTCAAGTCGAGCCGAGCCTGTTTCGAGAATCTCGCCGTTCGGAAGAACCACTTCGAAGGCGCACGCGTTCGCCAGGTGATCGCCATACGGCGTATGACCGAAGCCGCGCTCCATCGTATTTCCGACCAGGCTGCATTCCGGACTGGAACCGGTCGCATCGATCCAAAGCCGCGAGTTGCGCTCGCGCAAATAATCGAACAATTGCTGCTGAGTGACTCCGGGTTCAACGGTGACGTATGCGAGGTTCTCGTTAAAATCGAGAATCCTCTTCATGCGCCGCAGATCGATGAGCGCGCATCCGTCGGAAGGTGGAACCTGTGAACCATATCCCCAGTTCTTACCGCTGCTTACGGGATAAATGGGGATTCCGTAACGCGTCGCCACGCGCAAACAGGATTGAACCTGATCGCGGCTATCAGGACGAAGGATCGCGGAAACTTTCTGCTGCGTTGCAAATGTGCAAGCGGAGGCCGCGCGTAAACTCGCATCCGCGCAAGTGAAGTTTTCGGAGCCGAGGATCTCTTCCCATTCGCTACAAGCCCGTCGGAACATACCGCAATCGCTCCTTTACAACGTTCCCTAGGGTCCACGATGAGACAGTGGCTTTTCCCAGCCTCCGAGCACTGTGTAATTATACAGCGCCCACAAGAGTCGGCTCAAATCTGA
This sequence comes from Terriglobia bacterium, assembly GCA_963732025.1. Lineage (GTDB taxonomy): Bacteria > Acidobacteriota > Terriglobia > Bryobacterales > Bryobacteraceae > Palsa-187. The sequence continues at coordinate 1,562,893 of CAVSXU010000007.1, read as the reverse complement.
CGACTTCTGGAACTCGGATCGGAGCCGGCATTCGCACTGGAGCCGCGTATTCGGCATGGATCACAGGCGCCGTCTTGAGATAGTGGGACAGTTCCTCGATCCAGATTTCGTAGCGAGGATTCGGCTCGCTGGAATCGAACCGCAGGATCTCCATTTCACATCCGTATTGGGGATCGTAATACGAAGGCAGGTCGATGCCGCCGCAACGCAGTGGCCGCCCGCCAATGCGGCGGAGGATGGAAGATGATCCGTGCCGTTGCGTTGCCGTTGCGATTCCTATGCATCCGCCCAGGGTTCGCGCCAGGCTATACGTCGCAAGAGCAATGCGCAACGCTTCCACACTGCAGCGAAGGTCCGGCCTAAGGGCCCATCCGCCGACCTCGACAAAAGCAATTCCGCGCCTGTGTGCCGTATCAATGTCAGATTCGACGGCATCGCGGAATCGACTTCCCCATATCTTCGACTTTGCCAGCGGACTGTTGGCGACACCAAGCCGCGAAAATCTTACCGTGTTGAGATGAGCAAAATATCGCGAGCATCCGTAGATTCTCATGATGTCATCCAACGCCAACACGTGCCACGCCCGGTCATCAACGGGAATTTGGTGACGGCCATCGGCCGTTAATTGAGACTTCCTGATCGCCCCTTCTTCCAGGTAAACCGTTCCGCGCACTTTTTGCATTCGCCCGAGCATCCGACCGTGCCAGTCGTGGCCCCGATCGACGCGGGAGAAATCGGAGGGCACATGGGCCTGCGGAGGCGCAAGCAGCGCAAATCGCCCGCGAGCCGAATCCAGGCTAGGCACAACATTCATAAGCTGTTGATGTCCCTTCGAACGGGATCGACGCGTTCTCAATCCGCGCTCTGCATCAAACAACTAGATCGTCCATTCCGGTGTCGCGCTGTAGATCTCAGCAAGCGCATAATTTGCACCTTGCCTGGGTGCTCAAGAAATGTACTGCACAAGCTCGGTGACTGCCACGGCACGTGGCATGGCAACGACTTGTTTTCATCGGGCCCCTCCGCGAAAACAGGCAGACTGCCGCCACGTTGCTGATGCTAAAGCCTTAGCGTCAGATTTAGAAAAAACTAGATGCTCTTCCCCTCAACCTTGCATGGACCTGCGGGCTGACCGGGATGACCGTGTTAGGTCACAATCTGCACGGCGCTCAGAATTTGCTGATAGTTTTCCTGCCTGTTCCGAAGGCTTGATGGGCTAAACGCCCTAGAACCAATGGGGGTGCTTCACCTTACCGCATGGCCATCGGTTTGCTTATTCCGCACCAATGGTTCGTTCAATCGGAACCGATCTGAAAATCTTGCACGGAGGTGTAAATTGAAAACACAGTTGTCGCGCTTCGGCGCTGTTTTGATGTTAGGGCTGCCGCTCGTCCTGGTACCCCACGCGAGTGCCACGCCGATCCTTCCAGGATCTAACGTGTCGCTCGTCGGCTTACAGCAGGTAGCGGTGAATCTACAGTACATTGATTTGGATTTCACCGGTACACCCACGCCCACGAACCCGCCCACGGTCCTTACGGGGTCGGTCGATGGCAGCGGGTTCGGAAGTTACTTAGTGACCGGGGCTAGCGGAGACTTTGCCGGTCCTCCGACGTTGGCCAGTACTACGATGATGGCGGCGTCTCTATGCCAGACGGGCACCGCGTTCAACGGGAACGGCCCGTGTCCGGCGAGTCACAATGCGCAAGCGGGAATGCCGGTGAATATTCTGTTCATGACGTTCTCAAATGGATGGTTTATCACGATGACTGAGCTGCTACCGGGCGATTTCTCGTCTGCGGATTGCTTCGCTCCGGCTGCGGCAGGACAAACTTGCACTCCCGTCCTTCCAGGCGGGGCAGTTTCGCCGTTTGACTTGACTAACAACGGCCCTGTCGCTGGCGGTGCGGTCACTGGAGTCGGTATCGAGATGGACTTTTTTGGCGTCCTAACCGAGACGACGAATGGCAACCAAACCGCTCCGATCCAAGGCAGCTTCAGCACCACGTTTAACAGCACTGACTTTCAGACTGTCCTCGCCGACATCCTGGCCGGCCAAACGGTCGTTTCGAGCGATCAAGCGACGGTTGGAATTCTAGCATCACCAACAGTGCCGGAGCCGACCTCCTTCGCCTTCATGGTCGTGGGTGGGCTTTTGATTGGATGTACGCGCCTGCGCCGTAAATCCAAGACATAGAAAAGAAACAACTTTGTTGACTCCGACTCAACAACATCTGGCAGATGACTGCGGCCTTCGGGCCCAGTCGTCTGCCGATTTTTCACACATTAAATTCACCACGGAATTTATGCGAACTCACATGCGTCCCTCAAAACATCGCCATGAGCCGCACTTTGCGTGCTTGGACCTCTGCAACTTTCGTTGGACTTCTGAATCGGCGCACACCGCCGGTTCCGAGAGCGCCGTCCTCCTGGAGATATGGCATTCCGGTGGTCTTTTCCAGATCGACCGGGCATTGCCAAAAGATTCGACCGTCGTCATTGGCGCATCGGATGTGCGTATCGAAGGGACCGTCACCAGCACAAAGCAGGATGAATACGGTTTCTTGGTCGAAGTCCACGTAAATGCGCCCCAGAACTGGTTCCCGCGAGTCTACCATCCTCCCTATTTGCAGCGTCGTCATCGAACTGCTGGCCATGGCATGGATGGGCAGAAAATCTTACGGGCTGGTTAGGTAAAAGTCCCCGGCTGCTCAAGGCGTCGCCTTAGTGCGAGGCCTAAATTGTGTTACTTAGCCATCATAGTACTGTGGCATACGACGTGCTAAGTTCCTCACCATCGAAGTGAAGTAGTGAACTGCGAGACCTGCACGGACTGCATCTCGCTTGTACTTGCACATCACCAGGAGCTGCTTTGTCGGTGACCACACGCGATTGTGTACCTACTCGCCGAATGAGAGGACTTACGGCTTCCTCCCGCCAAATGTTGTTGTTAGCCCCTTCTTCCTCAGAGGTCCCTGGGTACTTCAAAGATGTTTGTGCAGACCCAACCCGCTTCGATGATCTCATCAGGCAAATGCAGGTTTTGCGCGGAAGGATTTATCTGGAAGAGGGAGCGATTCAGCCCGATCAATTGACTCACGGCCGGCATCAACTCTCGATCGATGATGGCAGTTGGCATCTTCTGATCCTCGACAATGATCACGTACGAGGCTGTGCGCGCTATTGTGAGCACACCAGCGGCGTTACATTTCCGGAGTTGGCCGTTGCGGACTCCGCCATCGCTCATTCACCGATTTGGGGCAAGCGCCTGAAGGCGTCCATCGAAAGTGAGTTAGCACTGGCTCATCGCCTCAAGTACCCCTACGTCGAACTAGGCGGATGGGCGCTCACGGAGGAGATTCGAGCTACTGCCGAAGCTTTGCGGATGGCGCTCGCTTCCTATGGCCTGGCTCGCGCGCTTGGTGGAGGTGTGGGACTCAGTACGGTGACTCACCGCAACGGGTCCGCCTCGATCTTGCGAAGAATGGGCGGACGATCGCTGGAACATCGCGGAGTAGAACTGCCGCCGTACTACGATCCTCAATTTCGCTGCGAGATGGAAGTGCTGCGTTTCTATTCGTGGGCTCCCAATCCTCGTTACACCATCTGGATCGACGGTGCGGCGGCGGAGTTGCGTACGATTCCCGTGGTCGCCAGACATGCGCCCAGCCGCAAGGCCCGATACTCAACGTCCAGCAGCTAGCCATCTGTCGCACAAAATGCCAGGAGCACTTCTTCCGCTTCCGATAAGACCAACAGGTCGGTAGCGGGGCAATTTTCAGACGTGGGGCCACGCACTTCCGCCGGGCGACCGGGGTTTCCGTTCAAGAAAGCGGCACGATGGCGACTCACCGCCACGGCCCTCGCACCTTTCTAGATACACATGGCCTATCGCGGGACTGCATCCACCTGAAATGGACAAACACCCTCACCGTCGCCGGAAGGCGACCGCAAGGGCGTAAGTCAATTCGGTACGATCGTGCTCGATCAGATCCGCCGGTTTACGGGCGTGGCGTCGCGCTCAACGCCCCCTCGATTTTGGCCAGCCGCTCCTGCAGACTCTGATTCTGCTGCTCGAGCTTGCGGATTTCCGCTTGCTGCCGTTGGACTTCGTTGAGCAGCATTGAGTCTAGGACCTGATATTTCACCGTCTCAATCTTACCGTCGGCGGAATGCGCCACCAATTCGGGGTAGACCTCATCGACTTCTTCCGCGATCAGGCCATATTGAATTGGTTTCGATCCGTCCGCAAATGGTTGCTTATAGCGATAGGTGACGGGGCGTAGGCGCATCAGACCGTCGCTTGCCCCACCCATGTCTTCGATGTCTTCTTTAAAGCGGCGCGACGAGCTGACTGTGCCAAGCTGGCCATTGGAATCGATGACCACGGGAATCGCATCATTCGAGCCCGTCGTGACGCCACGAATTCCAGCCGTGAAAAACGCTGTATGTGTTCCAGGGGTTCCGATCCTGATAAATGCATTGTCGCCCCCCAGACCCGCGTTTCCGATGTGGATGTTGTTGCTTCCTGTGACACCATTCCCTGCCTGAAAGCCGATCGCGATGTTGCTGTTTCCGCTGACATTGTTCGAAAGCGCCAGGTATCCGATCGCCGTATTGCTGCCGCCGGCGGTATTATTCAGCAGCGCTTGGCTTCCTACCGCGATGTTTCTGTTACCGACAGTATTTTGAAATAGGGCGGTCGCGCCGATTGCCGTGTTTTCACCGCCGGAAGTATTAAAGTTCAGCGCGGAGTTCCCGTCGGCGGTGTTGTCATTGCCAGTCAAATTCATTCGCAACGCATCCACGCCGGTAGCGCTGTTGGCGCTTCCTGTCGTATTGGATAGAAGAGCTCGATTCCCCATGGCCATGTTGCTTAGACCCGTGGTGTTCGCCTGCAACGCGTTGGTGCCGATAGCCATATTGAAAGTTCCGGTCGTATTATTTTGGAGCGCTCCAATTCCCACGCCGAGGTTATCGGTAAACAGGCTGTTACCTCCCAGGATCGGCCTTAGCAGTGGGCTTCCCTGAAAACTGAGAGCGCCGCTGAAGTTGATGTCGCCCCCGACGTCGAGTTTAGAGCTCGGGTTCTGGGTCCCGATTCCTAAATTGCCGGTGCTCGACTGAATTCTCACTTGCTCGGTGAATCCGAAAGCGTTATACAGCCCAACACCACCTTTTCCGAGACGCAGGTCCTTTGCGGGATCCCAATAGATCGCGGGGCCGAAACTGTCCGATGCAAAGAACGTCAGATAGTCAGTGGTCTGGGCCATTCCAATCTGCGAAAAAGGTGCCGTGCGCAAATCCAGCGACGGCACAGTCGCGGCTCCCGCGCCAGGAACCGTCCCCACTCCGATAAATCCGTTGGCCTGTACCATGACCGAACTGACTAAATCGGTTGAATTGGCAAACACGCCGATAGCGCCGGCGGTTCCACTATTGAGTTTGGGGGTAACGGCTGTCTTAGCAGTTGCCGGAGTCGTGCTTGCAAGCGCGCTTCCCGTGCTGTTCGATGACGCTGCGCCGCCCGTCGTGGAACCCGAGGTCTCCGCGAGAAGGTATGCCGAAGCGGGCCTTCCTCCCAACGTCTCGGAGTCCGAGGCCTTCAAGGCGTACGGAACACTCGCCAGCAGCACGCGAGGCTGTTCCACTTCGCCAGGTCGACTGAATTGCACTCCAAGCCAACGCGGCTCGGCGGACGTGAACAACTCCATTGGCATTCCCTCATTCAGCGTCGATCCCATGAGCAGCGAATAATGCCCGTCGGTATCGACCGAAACGCTTTGGACTTCCTGCCACAGCGCTGACCCGCCGGTCTGATCGCGATACACCGATAACGTTACGCTTTCGACCGATGGCGAGGACTGGCTTGGGCCAAGGACAGGTCGAAACGATCCATTGAACCGCACGATTTTCGGAACTGCTGTAGTAGATTGTAGCTGCTGGGCATGGATCGCGGTCGCGCTGAGAAAGCATAGCAGGGCACACGAAGCTTGCAGACGAACATCTCTCATGGTGATTCTCCCTAAGTTGTCTATTTGTAAACTACTGATCGCTCGATACTTCGCCTCACCGGATGTTCCTCCGACTCCACATAACGGTCCCTCTGATTCAACGCTTCAGCCCCCAAAACTTCGAGGGCAAAAAACGAATACGGTAAGTTGTCATTGGACGTCTGCGAGATTCCAACCTGCCGAAAACATGGCCGAGCGTACATTGTGATAGATCGCGCACAAGGCGATTCTGTTTCAATGACAAACTGCGTCGTTGAACGGGTAATTCGACTGGTTTTGGGAGGACCGAGAGCCCACAAGTCCTATCCTTGACTCGGCAAAGCAGCACCGAAGCTGGTCTTCCCTCGAAGGCCACATTCTGTTTAGGATTCAGGCTCTCTCGCCCCGATCAAAAGAGTTGACAAGAATTTATTGCGAAGACAACCATCGATTACACTGATCTCTGGTGCGGCTTCCTACCACCCCGACGATTCGTAACGAACGCATCGGCGCTTACGATCGGATCGAGACCGCTTCTTCGCGCGAAACCCGCCTTTACGTTGCCATACTTCTGGCTTCGCCCGTCCTCCTCTTTGTCTTGAACAGAAATTGGCCGTTCCAGGGATTCGGCGACTCCGACGCCTTTTACTATTTCGGTCTCTTCATTCATTTTCCGCACTATCAAAAACTCCAGGCCGGCTACCCGGGTGAACGGCTCCCATGGATTCTCCCCGGCTATGCCCTTGTGCACTTATTTGGCGCCGTCTACGGCACACTCGTTCTGCACTTCCTCGCCTACTATACGTCGATATTCTCGCTTTATTCGATCGTCAGTCGCTTTAGTGGACGGCAAGCCGGTTTCTTAGCGGCGTGCGCTCTGGGCGTGCACCCATATTTTCTTGCCGCCAACGGGATGGAGTACGTCACGGGAGGATGCATCGCGTATTGCCTTCTCACATTCGCCCTCCTATTGCGATCCGTTTCCGCGATCGGCTCGCGCCGATGGCTGTATTGTTTTCTCGCAGGACTGAGCTGGGCAGGCGCCGTGTACTCATATCCGTTCTGGCTCCTGTTCACCCCGGCTTGCCTCGCCTTCTACCTTGCTGCGAAGGACGCGGATGGCCAAGTCCCGACAAGACTGCGCGAGAGCCTTAAGGACAGTATTTACGCGTCCACGGTTTTTACTGCGGGCATCGTGACAATCACGTCCACGATGATGCTGATTCATTATCGGATCTTCGGGGTCGGCTGGCTTGCGTTCCAACGGAGCAGTGTCGACATGGCGCGATTCATGGCTCACATGAAGGAAAGTCTTTGGGCAAGCAAATCGTTCAGCGTGACCTACGCCGACTGGTTGGTCTTCCCTTCTCTGGCGGCCGCGCTGTCTCTCATCTTGGCGATCCCGTACTTCCGCCGCCAGCTTGCCCTCCGCCCAGGGACGGGCAAGCTTCTCTTGATGTACCTGTACTTTTTCGCCGTGATGGTCTACATGACGATCCGCCCAGGTCGAATTCTCCAATTCGATTACTTCACGAGCTTCTTGCTCCCGGGAGCATTCATCGTTCTCGGAGTGACCATTTTCTCGATCCCAATGCCCTTGAGCAGACCTTGGTTCTGGCTCGTGCTAACGATCGCGAGCGGAATCTCTCTGGCCCCTCTTGCGAAACCGGGGCTGTATGTAAAACCGCCGGTCTTGGGAGCCGTCGTTCCGACTGGTTTTTTGGCCGGCGCGCTCGGGATTCGGTTGCTCAGACCAAGATCACGTGCAGCTCTGGCCGTGATGGCGCTGTGCCTTTCCGCATCGGCATTCTGTCTGGCACCCGCCGTTGGCGGGATCGCATGGCGCGATCCGAGCAATTGGATGGCTGCAACCGGTCGAGTGGCGACGGTGGTTCAGACAGTCGAGAAGCGGTTACCCTACGAAAAGTATCCTTCGTTTTGGTACGACGAGTCCTCACCGCACAACCTGGAATTCCAGGCGATCATGTGCGCGTTTCTGTCGATTGGAAATTCCATGCTGGGATTTCCGGAAGTAGCTGGTGACCGGCACTATGCGCCCGGCCAAGTCCTGGTGATTCTCACGGAGCGTCCCGATGCGTTCGAGTTGGCGTCGAAAAGTATGGAGCGCAGTGGCAGGTCAATCTCCCTTCTTTGGGCGCAAGAGATCGCAAGTGCCGGAGTTGGATATCGGGTGACGGCGATAGAAGTCCACTAGCCGTAAGATCCGTCCTAAAATCTGGATCTACCTAATCACTCGTTCGCCGATCGCGAACGTCGTCAGCAGAGTGTCAGTGTTGCGGTAGACTGCCTGGAAGAGGAGAGTAGCTGATGAGAAAAGACACGTACACGCAACGGCGCCTGTTGTCGATTACGGCGGCCGCCGTGTCCACGCTGGCCCTCGCGTCGCCCGGCCGGGCCGCAAGTTGTGAAGACATCGCTAACCTCAAGCTCCCGAACACTGTCATCAAAAGCGCGCAGCGGTTTGGCCTCGGCGAGTTTTCTCCGACGGGGAGGGCGAAGCAGCCGGACTTCCCTGCGTTCTGCCGGGTGGTCGCCTTGGTGAAGAATTCGGCGGATTCCGACATCAACGTCGAGATCTGGCTGCCGAGCGATCAGTGGAAGGGCGTGTTCCATGGCAATGGCAACGGCGGATATGCAGGTTCGCTGAGCGCCGGCTATGCAGGAATGGAAGCGGGTCTGCGGCGTGGCTACGCGTCAGCGACTACCGATATGGGCACTGCCCCAGCCTCCACATTGAACGGTGATCCGCTCATCGGCCATCCCGAGAAGTGGAAGGACTGGGGGATGCTGTCCACACACGTGATGACCGTAACCGGCAAGGCAATCGCCAAGGCGCTTTACGGAGAGGACGCCAAACATTCTTATTTCACCGGCTGTTCCACCGGCGGGCAACAGGGCCTGATCGAGGCGCAATATTATCCCGAGGATTATTCGGGAATCCTGGTAGGCGCGCCGGTGATCAGCCGCACCTGGGGCCATGCCCTCGCGATATGGGATTATTCGTCCGCGAATCTTCTGCCCGGTCACAAATTGTCCGACGCGAAGTTGGCGCTTCTGCACAAAGCTACCTTGACTGCCTGCGGCGCCAAGAGCAATGGCCTTTCCACCGACCCCTTCATCGGCGATCCACTGGCGTGTAAATTCGATCCCGCCGAGTTGACGTGCAAGGGCGCGGATTCAGACACCTGCCTCACGGCAGCCGAAGTTCAAACCGCAAAGGATTTTTATTCGGGTCCGGTAGATCGCGCCGGCAAGCCGACCTATTTTGGATGGGAGCCGGGAAGCGAGTCCCCTGGCCGCTCTGGCTGGGGCTTCGCCCAAGCGGGTTCCAATGGCGAGCCTGCTTTTGACGGCCTCTTCAAATGGGTTTTTGGCGCCGGTTGGGACTGGCGCAAATTCGATTTCGAACGGGATATGCCCAAAGTCGACGCGGAGTTGGGACCCGCCCTGAATGGGGTGACGCGCGGTGATGTAAGCCGTTTTCGTGCGCGTGGCGGAAAGCTGGTCATGTACCAGGGTTGGGCGGACACGCTGGTCGCGCCGGCGCAGACGCTCGCTTTCTATAGCAAGCTGGGGAAACAGTTCGGCGGGACCAATAAGGAGCAGGAATTCGCGAGGCTCTTCATGGCTCCAGGCGTGATGCACTGCGGCGGAGGCGACGGGCCCAGCGCCTTCAATTCCGCCAATGGCGGCACGCGCGTGACGTCCGGCAAACCAGAGGAAGATTTATTCGCGGCGATGATCCACTGGGTTGAAGACGGCGTTGCTCCGACGCAGGTGGTTGCCACCAAATACGTCGACGATGCACCGGCCAAAGGCGTTGCCATGAAACGGCCGCTATGCTCCTATCCGCAGAAGGCGTGGTACAAAGGCTCGGGCGACACCACTGACGCGAGCAGTTTCACCTGCTCTGTAGAAAAGCCGACGAAGAGATAGAAGAGGATTCCGCCCGCCCCTACCCATACGGGCCACATGCTTCCTCGGCGAGAGATCCTAGCGCCGCTGGTCCTTACAAAAGGAGAGCTTGTCCGTGTCGAAAAAACAAATTTCCAGCGGTGTAGTACACAACCTGCCCGCCGATTTTAAAAGAGCACTCACATCCGACCCGCAAGCACTGACAGCCTGGGAAGACATTACACCGCTCGCGCGTAATGAGTGGATATGCTGGATTGAATCGGCTAAAAAGGCGGAAACCAGAGACCGACGAATCGAGTGGGGCTGTTCCAGTCTTAAGGATGGAAAACGACGCCCCTGTTGTTGGCCCGGATGCGCCCACCGCTAATGCGCGGCGGATCTATTTCAACGAGGCTCGGGGCCCGCGCGACTAACGAACCTTCACATCCAGCAGCGCGACCCAGTACTGCGTCGATTGAAGCGCGAATCCCGTAAGGATCATGGCGATTCCGAACACTCCCATGCGCTTCTCCGGCACTCGATCGGCAGTCCATTCCACAAACGGAGTGAAGCATCCGGCGATGGCGGTCACCACGCCAATCGCTAATCCGGTTTTCAGCCCGACCGCAATGGCATGTTCCCTTTGCTGCGCGACGAGGCTGCTGAGGTATCCGGTGATCGCGTAACCAACCGTGCGATTCGCGGCTGCAAGCAGAAGGAACAGACTCAGGCGCGGGCGCGAAGCCGGGCGATAATCGGCCGAGGGCCGGATGCCGAACCGGTACGCGGCGGTCTGTCCAATCGTGCTCAAGACGGCGAACGCGATGCCGAAGCGAGGCCCGAACAGGAAGGACGCGCCCAACCCGAAGCCGGCTCCGCGAATCGCGCTCATGAAGGCATCCCACCACAGGCCGGGGCTGGGCTCATTTCGCGAGGCTCGCGCATATTCCCAGCCGAGCGTGATCCCGTGCGCGATGCCTGTCACCACGCCGAACACGGGTCCCAATGCCAATCCGTAACCCGTTCCGAACAGCGCGCCGTAGGTGACGGCGCGGGTCAGAGTTCGCAGAGGCCCGTGCTCGCCGCCCAACAGATCGTAAGCCAGGTACAAAGCTCCCAGCACGTCGAGCGAGCTGCCGATGATGCTGATCAACGCAACCGTATGTTTGTCGATGCTCCAATCACCAGTCATAGAGCGAGTGTCGCAGACTGTCCATTATCCAGCACCAGGAATGAATCGCCAGAGGAACATTCGCGTAAACGCTGCTTCGGCGTGTCGAGCGCTTCGTCGGCGAGTTGAAACGTACCATGGTGAATCGCGATGCTGGTCTTGGCGCCCAGAATCAGATGCGCCCTGACCGCCTCCTCCGGTGCCATGTGCACGGGCGACATGAACCAGCGCGGTTCGTAAGCTCCTATCGGCAGAAGCGCGAGACGTGGAGCTCCGAATCGTTCGCGAATGGCATCGAAATGGCTGCCGAACGCGGTATCGCCGGCGAAGTAGAGGACGCACCCCGCCGTCTCGATCACATATCCGCACCACAAGCTCGCATTCCGATCGAACAGTCCGCGAGCTGAAAAATGCAGCGCGGGCACGGCATGTATCGCCATTCCAGTCAGTGTGAGCATATCGCCCCAATCGAGTTCGTGCACCGGACAGATCCGGTTGGATTGCAGCAATCGTCCGACGCCGAGCGGAACGACGAATTGAGAAGTTCCAAGTCTCGCGAGCTTTCGCAGCGCGGCCAGATCGAGATGATCGTAGTGATTGTGGCTAAGCAGGACGAGATCGATGCGCGGAAGATCTTCCCATCGCACGCCGGGCGTACGCCGCCGTCGCGGACCGATCCATTGGAATGGGCTCGCGCGTTCCAACCAAACCGGATCGGTCAAGATGTTCACGCCGCGAAGTTGAAGAAGGACCGTCGAGTGATTGACCATGGTGACTCTCAGGTCGCGATCGCCCACGGAAGCGGGCGGCTTGCATTGCTTGACATCGTGGACGAAATCCGGCGACCGCACGGGCCGGCTGGTGAACTTCCAGCGCAGGAGATCGAGGAAGCCCCGCGCCGGTGGAGCATCCGGATTGAAGAATCGCTTCCCGTCGAAATGTTTCGGAAATGCGCTTGCGCCCATCCAGTGCTACGCCCGCGCTTCCTTTTGCGCCAACTGATTCAGCTCTCCCGTATGGAGGATCTTCCGCGCGTCGCCTTCGATCGCGAGATAAAGCATCGCCTGCGCCAATCGATCCGTGGAAGTGACGAAGCCGCTCAGCCAACGTTCCAGGAACGGATAAAACGGAGTTGTCAGCGCATAGAGCCACCGCAGGGATCGCATGCGGCTTTTCGATCCGCGCATCGGCTGGATAAATCCCGGCCGCAAGGCATAAGCATCGCGAAACCCCATCGTCAAAAGGCCCGCTTCCGTCTCCGCTTTCACGCGCGCCCACGCCTGCCGCGAATCGGAGCCTGTGCCCTCACCCGAGATGTACTCGAAAACCATGCGCGGGTTCGACGGCAATAACTGGCGCGCCACCGCGATGGTCAAGTCGAACGTGAGATGGCGATAGTCCGCCGCGGTCATGCCCACCGAAGTCGCGCCCAGGCAGAAGAAGCAGGCATCGAAGTCCTTGAGAGTGTCCGAATGCTGAAGGTGAAACATGTCCTCTTCAATAACGTCCGTGAGTTTCGGGTGCCGCACCGCGAGCGGCTTGCGCGACACAGCCACGATACGTTCCACTTTCGATGACGCGATGAGCCATCGCAAGACTCCATCGCCGACCATTCCTGTTGCGCCGAATATTAGGATCTTCAAGAGGATTACCCAATATCAATCCTAGGGCTTCGTCAACCCGAAGCGAAGCGGTTCGGAACTAAAAGCCCTAACGCAAGTTGCGGCGTAAACTCAGCGCATCACAGTGATCAAATTCCCCGGCGGCGTGGTGGACCCGTTGTACGTACAATCTACCGTGTTCTCGCCGTTTGCAGCGGATGACGGGACGTTCAAATTCAATTGATATAATCCGGGGCTGATGATCCCGGCGAAACCTAAACGCTACTGCCGTTCCTCCTACCTGGCAAACCGGAAACACGCTGAGAGATCCCGACTGGCTGGATGAGCCATTGATAAGCGGAGTCGCCGGCAGCCCAAAACCGACTGCGAACAGCACGATGGTATCTCCGGGTTTGGCGGGTGTCGACGATCCGGGATACAGAGTCACGGGACCGACTAGAGTGTAGTCTAAATGCGTCGCCGCGACGTGACCCGTAGTGTCGAACAAAAGCAACGAAGGCGCCACCGTCTGCATGTTCGCAAAAAACGGCGGGATTGCAATTGGTCCGCTGTTAACGACCACCGGCACGGGACCTATCGTGTTATCGAGCGGTGTCAGAACGTTGAGCTGGTCCTGCGCGCATGCCGTGTCCGTTGCAGCGCTGCAGTAGAAATACAGGAACGCGGGCTTTCCGTTGACCGTAACGCTCACGCCACCGAGTTGTGTGGGCATCTGTCCGGAAGCGAAGGAGGGCGCGCTATTCCAATTCACGCCGCTCGCCGGCGTATTCGTGGGTATCAGGTTGTTTCCCTTGATCACGATAAAAGTGTTCTGCGCGATCTGTGGGCCGCCATTTGCCGTCGTCACCGACGTAATGCTTGATGTTCCCGCTGCTGGCTGAGTGATCTTGCCCGTCCCAGTCAGGACGAAAGTGCCGTTCGAGTTCAGCCCGAAGCTGGCCGCGAGCGACCCCGTGGCGCCGCTGAAGATCCCCGTTCCACCGGTGATGGTGCAGGCTAAATTGGTCGCCGCGCTGGCGAAGAGATTGAACACACCTGCAAAGGAGGCGACGAAGCTGTCGTTGGCGTTGAAGACAAACGTAAACGCACCTTGAACCGGGCCATTTGTGCCATGCGAACTGGTTGCGCTGCCATTGAAGTTCACCGTCGCAGTCCCAAATGGCGCCACGCTCCCGAGCGGGCTGGCTTGGAGCGTGCCACTCACCGCGTTGTTTACGGCGCCTGGGCCGCTGAAACCTGCGAGCGTGATTGCCGTGGTCGTCTTCCCCACGGTGATGTTCCCGGAACCAGCCAGGGAAAACGTGCCGGTACTGGAGTCTTTTGCTGTGTACCTGAAGGTAAACGTCACTAATCCCGAGGCTCCGCTAAACGCTCCCGTCCCTCCCGTGATGGAACCGGGCAAAGTGAGGTTCGTCACGTTGCCGACCATCTGTGGAGAGCCTGTGATGTTGAAACTATCGACTCGGTTTAAAGAGATGACGAACGTGCCTTGGGTCAACCCGGATATTTGATCCTGGTTGCCGTTGAAACTCACCGCCGCGCTTCCGAATGGACTCACGCTCCCGGTCCCCCGGATCGAAACCGGTCTGACGACGGGTGCGTCTGAAGCGATGCCCGATACACCTACCAGCGTAATCGGCGTCGTGGTTTGCGCGACTGCGGGCCAAACCATCAATAGCGCAGCCGTCGCCAGTGGACACCGCGAGAATGCTATCCGGTTCATGTCGATTCCCCCCGAAGGGCAAAATAGAATCTTCCCGGCCAGTCTGATCTGGGGAGGTTTTGTCCTTGACCATGATTCTATCCAAAGTCTGCTCCAGAGACTCGGTGTGATCTCAAGCGATGGGCCGCCAATCCAAACTTACAGAACAATCGGGTTCGAAGCAGTCTGGTCTGACACAATAATGCTTTGGGCTGCGCGCTGCAAGATCCGCGATTGAAGAACATGACCCTCGGCACGTCCGAGTGGTTTGCGGCACAGCGCAGCATGATAAAGGATAAGCCGCTAGTCCGCCGCTGTTACGATCTTTGGTATGCGCGCCTTCTCGCCGATGCCGACAGCGTGCCGGAGCGCTATCGCGATTGCCCCATCGTCGAGCTGGGCAGCGGCTCCAGTTACATTAAGGAACTTCGGCCGGGGATCATTACGTCTGATGTGACGCCCGGCCTGGCGGATATGGTGATCGATGGACGCGAGCTGCCGTTTCCCGATTGCTCCGTGCGCGCCCTGCTGCTGACGCATGTCTTTCATCACATTCCGGATGTCGGGCTATTCTTTTCGCAAGCCTCGCGCGTGCTGGTGCCGGGCGGCGTCATTTCGATGGTGGACGAAACGCATACGCCGTTCGCGCGTTTCTTCTTCGGCAAGGTGCATCCCGAGCCTTACGACGATAAGACCGCTTCCTGGAGTTTTCCCGCCGGGAATTCCATGCTCGATTCGAACCAGGCCCTCACGTGGATCGTCTTCGACCGCGATCGCGATCGGTTTGCTAGTGAGTTTCCCAGCCTCACGCTGGAACAACGCAGCTTCCTGCCGTGGTTCAGTTATCTTATGTCAGGAGGCGTGAACTTGCGGACTTTCTTTCCTGGATTTCTTACCTCGGCCGTGGGAGCGGCAGATCGGATCCTGCGCCCGCTCGATCGCGTCTTCGCAATTCATTGGCACTTGACCATTCGCAAAAGAGAAGAGCCGTGCAATCCAACAACCCCGGCGATCTAGCGAAAGAAGCAAGGCACTTGCACCGCGTGTTTTTCGGCGACGATCCGCCATCGGAGGTGGTGGATCGCTACGTTGCGGCCAACGCTATTTATTGCCCGGGCGCGAGCCGATTGGCGGATACGGTGGTGGCTCGCGAGTTGGACGCGGAGGCGATCGAGTTGGTGTTGCGCACTCGCAAAGGGCCGCCGGCGCTGACGAAAAAGATTCGAATTCTGTTTTATCTGGTGGAAGTCCGCTCGGCCTATTACGGTTTTTTTGTCGGCGACGGAGAGAGCCGTCCGCGCGCCGCCTGGGGTCTGGCGAGTTCCCTTTTTCAAACCGCGGCGAAGTACGTGAAGGGCGCATATCTCATCCGGCGGCATCGCCTTGTTTGACACGATCATCGCCGGCGCGGGTCCGGCGGGCGTCATGGCGGCGTGGGCGCTGCGTGGAAAGCGCGTTCTGCTGCTGGATGCTGGGAAGAACCCGGAATCGCCGTCCGACAATCCGGCCGACAATTTGTACGAGGCGCGCCGTCGCCAAGCCGATCTTTTCGATCTGCTGATTGGGCAAAACTTCGAATCGCTGCGCAATCTCGACGGCGAACCCGTCAGCTTAAAGTTGAAAGCTCCGCGGATGAAGTATGTGATCGAAGGCGCTCCATCGCTGTCGCCGGTCCGATCGCGCAACTTCGCCGCGGCAATGAGCTTCGCGGCAGGGGGCCTCGCCAACGCTTGGGGCGCGGGCGTCTTCCGATTTACTTCACAGGACCTGGCAGGCTTTCCCATCGGCCTCGACGATCTCGATCCGTTTTACGCCGAGCTGACGCGGCACATCGGCATAAGCGGCGTGAATGACGATCTGGCGCCCTGGTTCGGAACGGATGACGATCTGCAGCCCGCGGTTGAGCTTTCCCGATTCGCGTCGGATCTGCTGGCAGGTTATCAGCGCCGGCGCGAATTGTTTCGCGGCAATGGAATCGCGATAGGCCGGATGAGGTTGGCGGTACTGACTCGTCCGCATCGAGGCCGGGATCCGTACGCGTATGGGAATTACGAATTTTTTCGACCTTACGATCCCGCCGTCTACAATCCTGTGTACACCCTGCGCGAGCTGGTCGATGCCGATCAGATCGCCTATGAGCCGCAACATCTGGTTGTGAGCTATACGGAAACCGATTCCAGCGTCGAAGTGACGGCGCGGAATCTGGCGACGGGCGCGCAACAAACGTTCGCAGGACGCACGCTGATTCTGGCCGCGGGCGCGCTGAACTCGGCCAAGCTGGTCCTCGAATCGAATCAAGATTATGAATCGCGATTGCCGCTGCTGGATAACCCGATGACGTGTCTTCCGCTATTCCGCTTGAGCCGCGTGGGGCAGAAGCTGGATGCGCGCGACAGCTCACTCGGCCAATTGGTAGCGATTCAGGAGTATCAGGGCGCGTTGCTGCAAGCATCTATCTATGGCGCCGCCGGGCCGTTGCGCAGCGACGTTCTTTTCGATCTGCCGCTCTCGATTTCGGCGAATGCCGCGTGTCTGCGCCGGCTCGCCGCCGCGACCGGTCTGCTGATGATGTTCTATCCAGCGGCGCCGCACGCGGAAAACTATCTGCGGCTGGCGCACGATGGCGCGCTGGAGCTGAACTACGATCAACCGGCGTCGGGCGGTCCAGCGCGCGGCGCGGCGGAGCTGAGCCTGATCGCCGCGCTGCGTAAAATCGGTTTCTATACAGCGAGGCGGCTGTGCCAATATCCGCCGATGGGATCGAGCATTCACTACGCCGGCACTCTGCCGATGCGCGAATCGCCGGACCGCTATCAACTTTTCCCGGACGGCCGTTTGAACGGAACGCGCGGTGTCTACGTGGCCGATGGCGCGTGCTTCCCGCGATTGCCGGCGAAGAATCTGACGTTCACCATCATGGCGAACGCCCTGCGCATCGCCACCGGAATTCGCGAGCGGACGCCATGAACATTTTCATCACCGGCATCCGCGGTTTTCTGGGATCGAGCCTCGCGAAGACGCTTGAAGGCGCGCGGATACCATGTGCGCGGCAGTGCGAGCGCGGCCGGCGATTTGCCGTGCATTCGCCTGGGAGAGCCGATCGATCCAGCGGTATTTGGCGACGCGGATGCCATCGTCCATGCGGCGCACGATTTTCGGCCGGGAACGTTGGAAGCAAATCTGGCCGGCGCGCGCATGCTTCTCGAGGCGAGCCGCGGGCGCCATCGTATCTTCGGTCAGCTCGCATTCGGCGCGGCCGGACGCGGTCAGTGAATACGGCATTTCGAAATACCGAATCGAGCAATTATTTCTCGCCGAGCAAGAGACCGTGACACGGCCGGGCCTGGTGATCGGCGCCGGCGGTTCGTTCGGAGGATATCTGGCCACGCTGAAACGATTCGCGGACAATTCCGCTGGTGGACGGTGGCCGCGATGTGGTACCGGTGCTCGCCATCGCCGATTTCTGCGAAGCGATGACCGCGATCCTCGAGAGCGGACGTCGATCGGTCTACAATCTTTTCAACGAAACCGAACCCGCGATGCGGCAGATCGTCGAGACGGTGCTGCGGTTGACGGGCCGGCGCGCCCGGCTTGTTCCAGTGCCCTACACCGTGGCGTTCGGGCTGATGCGCGCGGGCGAAGCCCTTGGTGTGCGGGTTCCCTTGCAGTCCGGCAGTCTTCGAGCGATGCGGCTGAATCGCCGTCGCGTGCATGAGTCCAATCTGCGAGAACTCTTGAAAATCGAAACGAGCCTGGAAGAAATGCTGCGCTGCGCGTTGAACGATGCGTAATTCTATTTCGCGTTCTTGGCTTTATTGGTTCGCGCCCAGGCAAGGTTGTTCTTCGCCAATTGATTATTAGGATCCAGCATCACCGCCGTCTCGCCCGCCTGAATCCCCGCGTCCCATTTCCCTTGGGCATTGTAAGCGGCCGAGATGTTGTTCCACGCATCGGCATAATTCGGACGCAGTGCAAGAGCCTGCTGCGCGGCGGCGATGCACTCGGCATATTTTTGCTGCTGATAAAGAGCCAGCGATCGGCTCAGCCACGATTCGGGCGTCGGGCGCGCCGTGGCCGCCTGTGCCAGCCAGCTCTTCGCCACCGAATCGGCGGGAAAACGCGCCAGCATTTGCCCGGCCACGGCCGCGAACTCCGTCGGCGTTGCCATCGTCGAAATAATCCTGCATCAGAAGATAGTAGGAATCGAGGTAAGCCGGATTCTGTTCGATCGCCTCACGCAGAAGCCCGGCCGCCTGCTGGTAGCGTCCATTTTCGTGCAGCCAGCGGGCGTAATAATATCTGGGAGCCGTGCCGGTGGAATCGAGCGCGAGCGCGCGGACGAAGTGGCTCTCCGCCTCCGCGGGAAGCTTCAACCCGCCGTCGGCGATGGCGCGATTGATTTCGAGATTGGAGTAGTTCGGCAGATAGACGGCGGCGCGCTCGAAGTAACTCGAAGCGCCGCGGAAATCGCCGCGAGCCATGAGAGTCAGGCCGTAATTCATCAAGCCGCGCCCATTGTGCGGACTCTTGATAGTCACGTCGCGCCACAACGACTCATCCGTTTTCCAAACCTCGCAGCGTTGCCAGGCTCCGTAGCCGAATCCCGCCAGAAACAGCAGACACACGGGCACGACAACGATCCGCGGAATCGGCCAGCGGCGCAGCATCAGCATCAACGCCCACGGGACCGCGATCGCCAGTCCCACAAACGGAAAGAACATACGGTGATCGTTCTCCACTTCCGCCAGAGCCATCACCGATGTAGGAATCAGCGTCGCCAGGAACCAGCCAAGGCCAAAAGCGATTGGCCGTGTCTCGCGGCGTCGCGCCGTCCACACGATGACGCCGATCAGAGCGGCGAGGAACAGCAGACCCTGGATCGCTCCATCGTCGAGCAAGCTGGTCAGCGGCACGTGGTCCGTATCGGCGCTGAGGCCCGTCGGCACGAAGAATTTCATGAAGTAGCGAAACATCACCAGCGGCTGCGTGATCCGATATCCCCATGCCGAGTAAGCCCCGGGATTAAACGCAGGCGGAGTCATCTTCGCCGAGAGAATTCCCAGCGCCGCCACGACGACAATCGACGGCAACAGCCGCTGCAGCGCGTGAACCGGACGGTCATTCTCGATCCAGATGAGATACAGAAACAGCAGCACGGGGAAAACCAGCGCCGGCGGCTTGGCGAGAATCCCGATCGCGACCGGCACCAGGTAGACCCCGTACTTTCGCAAGCCTGGAAAGCAGATGTAGATCGCCAGACCCGCCACCACCCCCAAGGTCGATTGGAGTTCGGCGCGCTGGATCACGTAATTGATGGTCTCCGCCATCACCGGATGCAGTCCGAACAACGCCGCGCCAAAGAGCGCCGGCCACTGGTTCGCGCTCTGCGGCGAAACCGCGTCGAAAATCCTGCGGCTCACAACAAAAATCAGCCAGATCTCGACCAGGAACCAGATCAACGTCGAGACGTGGAACCACAGCGGCGCCAGGTCGCGCCCCAGTCGGTAATCGATCGCGAGCGAGGTAAACAAGACCGGGCGATAGACTCGATTGGCGGGCAGCACGCTTGACATGTCGGTGTCTTCGAAGAATCGCGGTACGTTCCCGATGTCGCGCAGATACGGATTCTGGACGATCGTGTGGACATCGTCGAAATGAAATTCATTGCGCAGGTGGCCGCCATAGATCAACGCGACCACTGCCAGCAGCCCCACCAAAAGCAGTGAAGAGATCGAAAGGAATCGGGACATGAGCGGATTCTACGCGAGCGCCTTCGCCGAGGAAGGCCGCGCAAACACAAAGTCCCTTTGGACGGCGAAGTTCGCGATGAACAGCAGACTCTCGACGATGATCTTCGCGGGAATCACTGCGACCGTCAGGTAGCTTGAGAGAAACGTAATGAGTCCGTAAGCTACCGAGATGTACACGATACCCACCGCCAGATATCGGGGCAGAACGACGCGGTGTGGTTCATGGTCATGAAACACCACCTTGCGGACCAGCGTGTAGTTATACATCAAGGCCAGAATGCGAGCACCCGCCAGCGACCACAGAAACATTCCCGAGGCGTGGATGAATAGATAGAACGCCAGATTGTCGAGCGCCGCCGTACTCAGCGAGATCAGGCTGAAGCGCAGCAGCACGAAATAAATCCGCATCGAGTCGCGCAGCGGTTGAAAATGCGAGGTCGGGTTTCCCGGCTCGTAGATGGTGCGAATCGGTTGCTCCACCATTTTGATTCGCAGATTCCGCGCGACAATCAACATCTCGAGCTCGAATTCATAGCGCGAAGCCGGCACCCGGAGAAGCCGCTCGATCAATTCCCTCGGCACCGCGCGCAGGCCGGATTGCGTATCGGTCAGCGAGGGGCCAACCAGCACGCGCATCGCGCGCCGGGTGAGTAGATTGCCCAAGCGGCTGCGCAGCGGAACGCCGTCGGCGAATTCGCGCGAGCCGATCACCAGTGCATCGGGCGCGGTGGTGAAGGCCCGCGCGACGTTCACGATATCTGGCGGGTCGTGTTGTCCGTCGGCGTCGGCGGTTACCACGCCGGCAATTTCAGGAAATTCGACCAGCGCGTAATTCATGCCGGTTTTGAGCGCCGCTCCCTTGCCCAGGTTCACGGCGTGGCGAACGATTCGCACGTCCGCGATTCCGGCAAGCTCATCGAAAATCGGACGGTGCGCCGCGCCGCTGCCGTCGTCGACGACAACCACCGCCCGGAATCCACAGTTAGCCAAAGTCGTCACGATCTCGATCAGGCCGCGGCCCGGTTTGTAAGCAGGGATCAGCGCGACCACCGAAAACAACTCGGAACACGGCTGCTCCACCGTGAGCAGCGAACTGGTAAGCAGCGTCACCTTGCCGTATTGTACAAGCTAATAGATCATCCACATAGCTCTCTAGAACCGCGCACACCTTGTCAGTGGGAAACGTTACCATTCGTCGCACACTGCTAGTGCCGGGCTTTTTGGTCATCTTCCGTCATCTGAACGACGGGAGTACGTTTTATGCGACACGCTCTGGCGCTGGTTATCGCCGAACGTGACCGGGATACTGCGGTCCAGGTGGATTTGGAACCACTCGGGATCGAATTGCACGAACCGTTCAAGCTGTTCGATCGCCCAGAGGCGATATCTTCCGGGCGCGATGTTCTTGATCGTGATCTCTCCGCCAGGATTTGTGGCCTGGCGTTTGTAGATCCAAAGATGCTGGGGCTGCGGCGGGTCGGGGATCAACACCATCTCCGCGGTGTTCAACTGTTCACCGGCTGCCACGGTAACTTGGCCGCCCAATTCCGCGGCCGACATGCTGATGCGAACGTCGAGAGTCGGAGCAGTGCTCTTGATTTCCAGTCCGTCGATCACGTCGTGTCCTTCGGATAGGATCGTCTTCAAATATCCGCCGGGCGGCATGCCTGCGACGCCGATCGTGTACTTACCGGGGCGAACTCCGGTGAACGTGAAGCTGCCATCGTCGCCCGTGACCGCAGGTTTCCCGAAACCCGTAGCGAGGAGCGTCATCTGAATCCCCTTGAGCGATACCGCGCCAGACGGGCTCCCCGCCACTGCGGGCAGACCTTCGAGCTTTACCTGACCCGAAATGTTCAGCGGCGTACCGATATTCAGCGCCACATCAATGTCTCCGGTGATGTCCAGATGCTGCGTCGTCAGCCACCCCTTCTGCCGTCGTTGGGCGCGATTACGCCGAGCGTATAGGATCCCGGCGACAGGCCGCCAATGTCGAAGGATCCATCGCGCACGATGCTGGAGCCGAGGATCCTCTCGATGAAATCGCCTCCGGTGAAGATCTGGACCACCGGAGGCCGCCCCGGTGGAATGTCGCCAGTGACCTTTCCGCGAACATGGTAGATCATTCCCTTCCGAAGCATCACGGTAACGCCGGGAAGATCCACGCCAGGCATCACGATGAGCGGCGTCGCCATGCTGAAGTCCGTGGCGCCTGGATAATAACTGTTCAAATAACCTTGCTCCGGCTGTCCGGGTTTTTGCAGTCCGGCGCGCATTGGCGGTGGAAGATAATTCAGGTAAACCGGCCCCGGGCCCATGTTGGGAATCTTGAACTCGCCCTGGTCGTCGGTTCGGGCCGTGGCGAGTGGCGACAATTGGCGACGTCCTTGCGCATATCGGGAAATCATTGCTTGCACGGTTACGTGCGGCAACGGATCCCGATCCTCATCCAACACTTTGCCGCTGATGGTGGAGTATTGAATCAATTCCATGCTGATCCCGGTCACATGCTGGCTCGCCGCGATCGGAATGGCCGTGTATCCGATCAACAACTGAGTGGTCCGCTTGGCGCCGTAGGATCCCATGAGATAGCCGGGATGTTCTGCCGTCAGCGTGTAATTGCCAGGCGCGATCCCGTCGAAACTGAACTTGCCATCGTGATCGGTAGTCGTCACCCCAGATGGTTTTGCTGAATAGAGCGGTTGCGGGAAAGGATACAGCGATACGATGGACTTCGACAGCGGCTGGCCGCCCACACCCGTGATGATTCCTTCCAGCGTCGCGAAGGTTTTCGGATCCGGATTCGCCGCGGGCGCGGGCGGCTGCGCATTGTTCACTTTCGGAGCGATCTGAAAGGCCACGTCAACGCGTTTCGTGGCAGGCGCGGGTGTTTGTGCGAACTCAGCAGTAGCTACTTCCTGGACGGCTGCCTCCTGTAGCTCCGTTGGACCGCCGAGAGCGCGCGCGGCCTTCACTTTTCCACTGGTGTCGACTTTCACTTCCACGGGCACCGTGCCTTGAATCCCTTTCGTCCGTGCGGCCGCGGGATATTCAACTCGAACCGGCGGAGCAGTGGCGCCGTGAGCGGGTTTCGTGTTGATTGCGACACCGGCTACGGCGAGACAAAAGCTAAAACACCGGGAAGACTCGACGGCAGATACTCCTGGGGCCGCGATCCGACCAGTCTTTGAATTCGAAACGCCAGCGCGCTTTGCGCTGCGCCCAGCGCGAGACGAGGCGTAGTCAGTCGCATTTTTTCGAGAGTGGTCAAGGCGCGTGCGTAACACAAGCATCTCCGCAGGCTTCCACCGCGAGATCGTCGCAACACAGTTCACGTTCATGACGGATTCTGCCCGACACCCACCACACCGCCGGATGATAGAACAGTACCGTTTCGACGAAGGTTTGAAAGATATTGACGATGTCGTCGTAGCGATAGAGATGGGCGATTTCGTGCGCGACAATAGCCTCCAGTTGATCGGGCGTCAGGTTCAGAAGCGTCGCGGCCGGCAACAGGATCGCCGGCCGAATCCAACCTGCGAGGCTTGGCCCGTCGAAGCTCGCTCCGATGAGGACGCGCACGGGCCGCCTGGTCCCCATCTTCGACGCGAGGCGAGATGTCATCGAAACGATGGCTGAGTCGGCAGGCGATGCCAGGCGTCGAAGAATCGCGAGTTGGCCGCCGGCCCACGCGAGGCGAAACGACAAAGTCGCGACGCCGGCGAGCCACACCCACATGACCCACGGCTGCAACTTGGCGAGAGTCGAGATCCAGGCCGATGGAGCAGGAACGGAGCCCGTCCATACTGTTCGGATGGTTAACGTGAAGGCCGCGCTAGCGGCAGCCGATGACGCGGAATCGTAAATCGAATACGCCGTAATCGCGGGCAAAACCAGCATCGCGGCGAGCGCAACGCAGCTGACGACGTAACGGACTCCCGCAGATCGATTGCGGAGCAGAAACAAAACGACCCACAACAGACAGGCGATCAGGATACCTTGCCAGATAAATTGCACGAGAGCCATGCTGATGGATTGAGCGATTGGAGTCATTCCTCTTCTCCTTCCGTCCGTACCTTTTGCTTGCGACCCGGATCCATTCGATCTTCTTCCAGGCGATCGAGGAGCTTTTCGATTTCCGCTATTTCTCGCGGTGTCGATTTCCTGCTCGACAACGCTTGCAGCACCAACGATTTGACCGACCCGCCAAATGCCCGCTGGACGAGATGACTCAGCAATTGGCGCTGCGTCTGTGTTTCCGAGCAACGGGCGCGATAGATCTGAGGGCGGCTGGGACCCGTCCTTTTCAACCAATCCCTTGTCGGTCATGATCTGCATCTGCTTCAGGACCGTGGTGTAGCCGGTCGGCTTCGATTCGTTTAACGCATGCATCACATCGCGAACTGAAAGCGGGCCGCGATCCCACAGCACCTGCAAAATGGGGAGTTCGGCCTCCGTAGGCCGAGGCAAAGCAACGGCATGCAAGGAAGTATGACGAAGTCCTTCGTCAGTGTCAAGGCGAAAAATGATTCGATCTGCCCGCGGCAGAATTCCAACAGGACGATCAACGAAAAAGCGGCGGTGGCAACTTCTTCAGCGTGCGATGTCACCATACAATCCGCGTTGCCGAATATACTCCGACACCACGGCGGGCAACTCCGCCGGCAATTCCCCGCGCGCAAGCGAAGCCCGGATCTCCGACGACGACACCGGTAACGCAACCGTCTCCAGTCGATGGACCCGCGCGCCCTCAGGAATCGTGAACGAGTGCCCCGGCCTGGCGACGACGATGAATTCGACCGATGCCACTACGTCCCGCCATCGATACCATTTGCCGATTTCCGCGAAAGCATCCGCGCCAATCACGAAAAACACCTGCCCGTTTTCGGCCTTCACCCGCTCGATGGTGTGAATCGAGTAGCTCTTCTCAATCCCTTCTTCCAGACGCGAAGCCACGAATCGAGGCTCGCCCGTACACGCCAATTCCACCATCCTGTACCGATCCTCGTAGCTCGCGCCGGCGTCCTTCAACGGTGGATTCGCGGCTGGAATGAAAAGCACGCGATCCAGCGAAAATGTCTCGGCCGCCTCGCGTGCCACGATCAAATGCGCGGTGTGGATCGGATCGAACGTCCCTCCGAAAATCGCAGTCCTCAAGCCGTCGCCTTCATGATTCGCGCCAAGAATTCGTCCTCTCGATCCATCTCGATTCCGATCCGCAACCAACACAAGTCGATCGGCGCGACCAAGTCCGCCGCGCCCTCGCACAAATTCATCGTGTCCTTTTCCGTTGTCGCTAGCGTCGCCGCCCCCAGCGATGCCGCGTCTTTCGCCAGCGCCACCAACTCCGCGCCCGTGTAACGATGATGATCCGCAAACTCGCGCTGCATCACCGTCTTGATCCCCAGCCCTTCGAGAGTACGCCAGAACGAGCGCGGATCGCCGAGCCCGCAGAACGCGGCCACCGGTCCAGCCGGTTTTCTATTCATCCATTCAACCGGAACGACGCGCGATTTGTAGATCGGCGCTTGCAGCCCGAACCCCCGCAGTGCATCAACCCCGTCCCGAGTCACCACGATCTCGGTCCCACGCCCCAACGCCGACAACCCTTCACGAAGTCTCCCTACCGGAAACGTCCCGCCCGCTTCCGGATCGCTGCCATCCACCAACACCACATCATGATCCCGATGAAGCTGCACATGCTGAAACCCGTCATCCAGCAAAAAAATGTCCGGCGCGAGTTCCGCCTCCATGCGACAACCCACTGCATGGCGATCCGCCCCGATTCCTACATGAGCATCGCCCGCGCGCACGAACATCTGCGCCTCATCGCCGGTCAATTCCGTCGACGCCTTTGCACCACGCGGTACGATCACGATCGGCTCCCGCGAAATGCGTTTGTACCCGCGCGTCAGAATCGCCGGATTCCGCCCCATTTCGCGCAGCCGCTTCGCCAGGTGCAGAACCATCGGAGTCTTCCCCGCCCCGCCCATCGTCAGCGCGCCGATGCTGACCACCGGCGTCTTCAGCCTGCGCATCGACGCTCGCCTGCGCGCCTGATCGATCGCGGTTCCAGCGCGCCAGATCCAGGCCAACGGCGTCAGCAACTTTCGCGATTTCGTAACGCGATCAGGCATGCGCACGTCTATCGTTCATGATTTGGGTTCATGATTTACAGCGCATAATCAATAAAGACACACATGCATAGACTGGTTCCGATTATTCTCCTGAGTATAACGGCCGCTTTCGCCGACGACAAAATCCCGTTCAAGGTCGGGCCCGCCTCGTCATATCCCGGCTATCAGACGCTCGACAAAATCACCATCGCGGCCATTCCCTACCTCACGGAGGAGCAGTGCCGCACCGCATTCGGCAAGGTTAATCCTCCGAAATACGGCGTCGTGCCCGTGCTGGTCATCCTGCAAAACGATACCGGGAAAACTCTTCGCCTTGACCTCCAAGCCGAATACGTCGATATCGGAAATCGACGCATTGAAGCAACGCCCGCTTCCGATATTCCCTACGTAGGCGTCGAGGTGAAACGACCGCGCATGCCCGGCACCAGCCCGAATCCCCTTCCATTTCCGCGTGGCGCAAAGAAGGGCCCGCTGAACACGCCCGAGATCGAGACTCGAGCCTTCGCCGCGAAAATGCTCACCGATGGAAGCACGGCCTCGGGTTTCTTCTACTTTCAGACGACGCATATTCCGGGATCGAAAATCGTTCTCAGCGGATTGAAAGACGCGGCGTCCGGCAAGGATTATTTCTACTTCGACGTCCCGCTCGACGCGAAGCCGGACGCTAAATAGTTCAGCAACGCCGGCGCACCTGGGCCAATCGCGCCTGAGAGCTGCTTCACCTGCCACATCCACTCGGCCGGATTTTGTCGTTGCGCTCCTGATAACGCCAACAGTTCCACGCACAAGGTTGCGACGCGATCGCGATCCGTCCCGGGCTTCGTTACTTGCAACAACGCCGCCAGAACCGTGGCCCGCGCGTGCAGCATATCGACGTCGGATCCGGACGGAGTCCACAGCGCCAACTCCCGCAGGAAATCGGCCATCTCCTCGGCACTCACTTTCCCGCCCATCCTCGGCAACCGCTCGGCGATCCACTTCACATCGTCCGATTCGAAATAGGCGTGCGCCTTGAAAGCTTCCTTCCGCTCCTTGGGAGTGGTCTCATCACCGGACAATGCAACGCGAAACCATTCCATCTCCCCAATCGCGACCGGAATATCCGGCTTACATCGCGACGCCGTCATTTGCGCCACCAGATACTTGCGAAAACTCCCCAACAACCCATCCACCGATTCCATCCGATTCGCGCGAGCCAAATCCGCCAGCCGCGAAATCGAGCCTTCCATCGCATTGAACGAAACCGCGAACGAGCGATAGTCCGTGCCAACCGTCTCCAGCTTTCGCGCGATCACCGCCAGCACAACTTCCCATTGCGCTTTGGTGAACGTCACATTTTGGACCGCACCCGCGAACGCCGCAACTTCGCCCGGCGATTTCGCCGCTGACAGCAACCCTGAAAGGAACTGCAAATGCGCGTCATTCTCTTTTTCCGCTGCGGTGAATGCCGATTGCGCCACCGCCGCCGCGATTTCGTAGTAGGGCGTGACGTCCGCCACCATCGCGTCTTCGCACGGCCGCGGATCCAGCACCGGATGCGGCATCTGTCCGAACAGATCGCGAGCCTTCGCACGATCGACTGTCAACACATTACGAACAATTCGCGATTGCAGCGAGATCGCGTCCAGACCCAGCTCGCCTGCCTTGCCGCGATACATCTCGCGAGTATCCGGAGGCGTACCCGGAATCGCGATCAAGCGCACGGGCTCCGTCGCGCGCCCCGCTGAATGAAACGCGTCTTCCAGCAGTTCAACCTGTAACTCGCGCTGCGGAATCTTGCCCGATTCCACCAGCCTCACCATGACATGCGCGAAGATTTCGGGCGCAGCCGGCTGCGCCAAGTCGACGATTGCCTGCACCTCCGGCGCCAGCTTGGGGCGAGGCTTGGCCTCATCGCCCGCCAGGACCACGGCCGTCATCGAGGCTGCTGCAAAAACCAATTGGGTGAATCGTGTCATCAGGGAGAGGGCTTTAAAAATTAACAATCGAAGCGAACGAAGCCGGATCCAGACTCGCTCCGCCCACCAGCGCCCCATCGATCTCCGGCTGCGCCATCAGTCCCTTAATATTATCCGGCTTCACGCTGCCGCCGTACAGAATCCTGCACGCCGCCGCGGCCTCCGCGCCGAAATTCGCGCGCGCCCGCGCCCTCAGGAATCGATGCGTCTCCGCCGCGATTTCCGCCGTCGCCGTCTTCCCCGTCCCAATCGCCCACACCGGTTCATAGGCCACGACAATGCGCGCGAACTGCTCCGGCGTCAGCCCCGAAATTCCACCGTCGAATTGCGCCGAGCACACCGATTCCGTCGCACCCGCTTCTCGCTCTTCCAATCTCTCGCCGACGCACACGATCGGCCGTCAATCCCGCGTCCAGCGCCGCAATCGCCTTCTTCAGCACTGTCTCATCCGTTTCGCCGAAATATTGGCGGCGCTCGCTGTGCCCGACGATCACCCATCTGCATCCGACCGCGGCCAGCATGGGAGCCGACACCTCGCCCGTATACGCGCCTTCCTTCAGCCAGAAAACGTCCTGCGCGCCGATGCCGATGTCGCTCGATCGCGCGCAGTCGACGGCCGTGGGCAAATTGACGAACGGCGCGCAGATCACGATTTCCGCGTGCGTGGACGCCGCCACCATCGGAGTGAACTTCTGAAAGAACGCGGTGGTTTCCGCCGCGGTCTTGTACATTTTCCAATTACCGGCCATCACGGGCTTGCGCATGTGAGTTATTAGGATAACGTGCGTCAAGCACCACCCGTCAGGGTGGGGGTCTCAAGTAGGGGTCAGCGTTACACTAACCGGATGTCTTGTTTGGATTTGATCAGCTCGAACTTCGTGTGCACGCTGCGGATCGTTTCGCCGCGCTGCTCGATGCGTTTCTCGTCGATCAGCCCCAGGCTTTCCGACGCCGCCCGCAAGTATTCGAGCTTCTCTGGATTGATGCCCATAATCCGGCAACACGTCGCATCGACGGCCGCCAGATCCGAGCCCATCACCATCACGCCCACCGGCTTCGGAGTCCCTTGAATCGGACCGTTGCCTTCCATGCCCACAATCCCGTCGACAATCGCAAAGCTCCGCCGGAAAATGCGCGACAACTCGACAATCGATTTGTCGATCCCGCCCGCCACCAGGTGCAATTGATTCTTCGGCCAGCCGTACACCGATCCCGGCACCAGCCCGAAGAAGTTCTTCATCGACAGCGTAGCGCCCGCCCAGTGATGCGTCTTCATCTTTGCCAGTGAAACGATCAGGTCCGCGCGCAGCGCCGTATTCGGCAGATAAATCTCGCCCAGATCGGCAAAGCCTTGAACCGGCGTGACATCATCGCGATTCAGGTCCACGAACGTCTCATCGAATTTCGGAATTTCCTTGCGGTACCGAGCCATCTCCGCCAGTGCATACGTATCGCGCCGATGCCCCGGGCCTTCGCCGATCACGACTTCCGCCGCGCCCAATTGATGAAACACCTCGACCGCCGCCGCCACCATCGCGACATCGGTGTTGATACACGTCGCCGGGTCGAACTCCACCATGTTCGGCTTCAGCAGCACGCGCAGCCCGCGAACGTCCAGTCCGCACTGGCGAACGCCTTCGAGCATCCGGCTCGCCAGATCGTCGGAATACGGATCGTGCCTTGATAATCGCGACCGACGACGATTCCGGCCGATAAATCGCCGGCCGTTTCGCGCCTGCCAGTCCCGCGAACCCGGCGAGCATGCTCGCGCCGACCACCGGAATCAAATCGCGTCTGCTGAGGGTGTCTGGCGTACTCACGATGGTTCTCCCGTGCGAAATACCTCGACGCCCGCGCCCGCCCCGATAGCATCGATCGCCGTCACCACTACGTCGCGCAGCGGTTGCCCCAACGGCAGGTCAACGCTCACGCCGTGCAATCGCAGTGCGACACGCAGCCACGCGCGCGACAATCGCGATTTCTCCGCGCCCTGCATCGGATCGCTTACCATTTGCGATGCCCGCGCGAGCGATCGCGACAGATCGCTGCCTTTGCTCGCCCCCTGCAATCCAAGCAACGCTAGAGCAGTCGTCTCCGGGTACGAGGGCAACTCAACGCCCAGAGCGGCACGACTTCCGTAATTCCACCCGCCGTCTTTTCCGCGAACGTCGAGCAACTGCGCTTCGCCCGACCACACACGTTCCCGCAAGGCCGCAAGATTCTTCGACGATACCTTCGACGCCGCCTGCTTCAACGCGACGATCGCGTGTGCCGTCGGTTCCACCCACGAAGAAGTATTCGTCTTCCACGGCCAGCCTTTGAGACTCAGATCGCGTTCCGGATCCATCAGTCCCAACCGCGCCTCGATGCGATGCGGCAGCGTGGATTCCTGCCCGGAAGTTTGCAGCAGCCACTCCACGCCTTTCTGGAAAACATCCCCGTATTCGCCGCGAAGCGTAGCCATCGTGACGCAGAGAGCAGTGGTCCAGTTAGGAACTTGTACATCGGCGGCAGGCCGCCATCCGCCATCGCGCAATTGCCAGGATTGGACCAGCGTCCACGCGCGATCGGCTGCCGGTTCGCCATGCAGCGCGAGCGCGGCGTACGCCGTCGGCTCCAGCCAGCTTTGTTTGCCAGGAAAATATCCCCAGCCACCATCCGCGTTCTGCATGCGCCGCAGCGCGTCCAGATGAGCTGGCGTCTCCGGATGAACGTCGGTATCTCGGCCCAGATAGGATTCTCCCACTGAGAGTCCATCGGCAGAGTTGCGATCGAACTTTAGGGATTAAGTAACGTCCATTCAGCGTGTTAGCCGACCTGGAGAACTGCCACCCGCTCCCTCCACCACACACGTCATACAGTT
The DNA here is from genome assembly GCA_963732025.1 of Terriglobia bacterium. Taxonomy (GTDB): domain Bacteria; phylum Acidobacteriota; class Terriglobia; order Bryobacterales; family Bryobacteraceae; genus Palsa-187. Next base: position 1,531,782 of record CAVSXU010000007.1, on the reverse strand, counting down.
GGCGCTCAAAGAGGCGCGACAGGATGGAGCGCGTGTGACGACAACACGCGGCAAGCCCTAAGGCATCTCCGGACGCGAGCTCTTGAGAATCCGCGCGACCCAATCCGCGTGCGGCATGCCGCAGTTGGCAAGCGCGCTGATCTCGCGACCGACATCGTACTCGACGCGCCGGATCGTGGGCGTCGCATCATCGAACAGCAAATAAGACGCGCGCGGATCGCCGTCGTACGGCATGCTCACGCTGCCGGTGTTGACGACGGTCATGGAGGAAAGCGTTCTGATGAACGGCCGGTGGACGTGCGCGTACACAGCGACCGGCTGGCCCAGTGGCGCGTAGACCGACGCCAGTTCTTCATCGCTCGCTTCCGGCATCGGCGATCGCCACGTGCTGGCCGGGCTCGCATGCACCAGCGCGATTGGCCCCTGAACTTGCCTGAGCGGAAGTTGGCGCAGCCACGCCAAGCGGTCGGCTCCTAAGGCTTGCCGAGTGAACGCCGCCATCTCTGCGATCGCATCCCAAAGCGCTTGGAATTTGGGCGACTGCGCTGCGAAGTTCGCGAGCGAGTCCGGATCGAAAAGCATTTCGTCGGTGTTCCCGAGGACGCCCGCCCAGCCAAGGTCTCGAATTCGATCGACAATTTCAGCAGGCTGCGCACCGCCGTGCGGAAGATCGCCGCCGTGGAGGACAAGGTCGGGCGAGGTGAGCTTGAGGTCGGCCAGCACGGCTTCGAAGGCGGGGAGGTTGCCGTGGATGTCGGAGACGATGGCGATGCGGGGCAAGTACCGATTTTAGCCGCCGATGCACGCGGATGCACGCAGATAAAACGGTCAGCTTTCAAAAACAAACCAGCGGCAAAATGTTTCTGTGGAAAATCGCGGAAAAAAACATTTTCGGTCGTTTGCATTCAGGACGTTACGATGAGCTTACAAATAGTCGTTCTCCACAGGTTTATCGAGAGGCTAAGTGTGGCCAAGCAATGCACAAACAAAGTCGTTGTGAACATTTCGTGAGGACGCTAGTATCGGGTTGTAGTGAAACGCCGCGAACTCATCAAGCTGCTGGCAGATTCCAAGTGCGTATTCAAACGCCCTGGCGGGCGGCATGATCTGTACTTCAATCCGCAGAACGGAAGAAGCGCGCCGGTGCCTCGTCACACAGAGGTTAAGAAAACGCTGGTTGAGCAGATCAAGAAGCAGCTCGGAATCTAGCGTCAAACCTCGACGGCGATTTCTTTGGTCAGCGGTGAGGCGACTTCGACGATCGGTGCGTCGTCTTTCATGAGCTGATAGGCGTCACGAATGTTATCTTCGAGCTCTGCGAGCGTTTCGCCCTGGCTGAAGACTCCAGGCACTTCCTTCATTCGTCCGACGTACCAGCCGTCATCGCGCCAATATTCAAGCGTGAAGTTCCGAAGCATGACTCGATAATAGCGGATTCTACAAATCTGTCTCGATCACAAGACCGTCAAGCCCGCTTCCTTAGTCACGGTTCTGTTGGCGGCGTTGCATCCCTATTCGTGTCAATTCGTGTTCATTCGTGGCCAAACTCGGTTCTACTGCTCGACCTTACGCAGCGGCTTGCTGGGCACCACAGGTAACGCAGGCCTCGGCATGGCGCTCTCGTCCGCGTCGGACACCAGCGGCTTATCTTCTCCCGACGCCTTTCGCACCACGACTTTGCCGTGTTCGGTCCGCATGCTCAGCGTCGGACCACCGGGAGCAGTGCCGCGTAGCGACGAGCCTCGGCCCTCGCTCTGCTCGCGAATGGGCGACCCGTATTGATTCTCGGCGTCGCCATGCGTGGTTGTCGCGTTCAGATCGAATTTCGCCCCAGGCGGCAGCGACATCGTGATGTCGCCCGTCCGGGTTTGCACGTCGACATGCGCCAGCGGCAGGCTTCCCGGCCGCAGGTTGATATCGCCGCGATCGACCACCACTTCCATTTCATCCGTGAAGTCCGTGACGTTGATGTCGCGCGAGCGCGCCGAGATATGCACCGGTCCCACCAGATGCGAGCCCACGAAATCACCTAACGCCGCCATGCGAACCTGGCCCGGTAGCTTCTGGATCGTGAAGTCGGTTCGCTCGCCATTGAAGCGCATCGGCTTCGAGATGTTGCGGAATTGCAGTACGCCGGTATAGGACCCCGCGACGGTCACCGGTCCTTCGATATTCTGCAAGTCGACGTCGTGGCCGGCGCCTTTGAGGTCGACCAGGCCCTTCACGCCGACCACGCGGATGACATCGCTTCTGCGCAGATCGATGCGCGCATCGCCGCCCAGATTCTGCAGCCGGACGCCCGCGTTGTCGGAGATGATCTGAACAGAACCGTTGACATCGCTGATGTCGAAATCACCGAAGCGGCCGTGCGCTTCGATGGTGGCGCCCTTCGGCACCGTGATTTCCATATCGGCGGTGACGCGCACGCTGCCGCCCGAAAGGCGATCGGGATTATTGCGCACGATCACTTCATTGCTATCGCCGGCCAGCTCAAACGCGGCGTCGCGATTGGCGTTGTCGGCTCCATTCTGGTCCAGGCTGCGGATGGTGCGATGCCCGGCTACCTTCACCGAATCCGAATCGACGCCGGTGATCTTGGCGTTGCCGCGAAAGCTCTCGATCACGACGTGAGGATTCTTGGAACACTGCTTTTCGCCGGCCACCGGATACTCGAAGCTTTCGCCGAACATGTCGAGTCCGCCGATGGTCACATTGTGCGGCCACCAGGTGTTGAGTCCGCGAACTGCGTGCAGGCTTCCGCCGAAAATGCAGAGGAAGATGACCAGGATCCACTCGCCGCCGGAAACACCGCGCGACGGCAGCGGCTTATCGGTCGCGACCCAGAACAGGACTTCGGCCAGCCGCAGTCCGCCCCACAGGATCAGCAGGTACGGCCAATACTTGGCGAGATAGTCGAGCAGCGGCAGCTCGGGATAAAGGTTGCGCGCCAGGAACAGCGCACCGACGCCGATCAGCAGCAGCGGCGCCACAACGGATGTGCGTTTCATGTGGTTTTTGTCCCCGCGCGTTCGGCCAGCTTAAATAATCCGAACACGATCAAGAGCACGGGCCAGGTTCGTTGGAAACCCAAGGACAAGGAGCCCATTTGATCGATCACCAGCAGAATCCCCAGCGTGATCATCAGGACGGGGCCGCGAATGGCGCAGAGAAAGTTGCTGGTCATTACCGGTCTCCTCGTTCCATCGGTCGAACTGGAGTCGCCCATGCGAGCGATCAACATGTAGGCGCCCAGCGCGATCAGCATCACGGGCCAGTAACGCATCAGACGTTCGAAGTCGAGAATATCGAGGTTGCTCAGCAGGAACAAAACGCCCAGCGCGATCAACACCACCGGAGCGATCGGAAACTTCGAACCGCCGTGGATCGGAAAAATGCTGGAGAACTCATCGGCGACCAGGCCGCGCTGGCGACGCATCGCCGTGTGGTAAGCCTCGAACGGCATGTAGCAGCAGAATCCGGCCAGCAGCAGCGCCAGCAAAGGCGTGAGGCCGTGCGTCACTCCGCTATCCAAAATGCTGATGATCAGACCGAAGATCACCACGTGCATCAGACCCTTGCCGTATTGGCCGTTGTAAATCGCGCCGACGCCGGGAATCAGTCCGAGTCCGAACGCGAGCCCGGGCGAGACGTCATTCGGGATCGGAGGCGGCACGCTAGCGCCAACAGGAGCCGTGTACGGGTTCGTGTATGACGAGGATTCCACGGGGCGGAACGGTCTGTGCATTCGTAGGTGTCATGGGTGGGTTGTCCTTCGGTACGTGCTCCTCGCAATAAATGGTTCCGTGGGCGCTGCGGACGGTGATTTGGTCGAGTGCCTTACCGCACTGGCGGCAGTAACCCACGGTAATTGGTGTCGTGCTCATTTCTTGTTCACTTCTTGATCACTTCTTGTCCTGAACTTTAACTGCCCCCGGATTGTCGGGACGCTGTTCGTCGGTCCATTCCTTAAGCTGCGTCTGGATCTCGAAAACCACGCGCAGGTTCTCGTAATACTTTACGCTGCGTTCCCAAACTCGGTGAGCGCGATCTTCGGTGGCCATCCAGATCTTGACGGGATCGAGATCGGCGGCGGTCAACTGCCGATGAATTCCGGTGAAGCGCCCCAGCATCGCAAACGATAACACGGTCATCGCCATGCCCATCGCGTAGCGCGGCTGCAGCACCGGCTCCAGCCATTTGCCGAAGATCCGCCGGGTCCAGGACGGTTTCACTTGCGCGGCGCTGGGTCCGCTGGTCACTTCGAACAGAATGCGCGTGACTAATTCCGGAGGAGCTTCCACGCTGGACGCCCGCTCCATGAAGGCGACCGCGCCAGCCGAATCGGCGGCTAATTCCGCGCATTCCTGGCAGCTCTTCAAGTGCGTTTCGAGAGCGAGCTTCTCCGCGCCGCGGATGGTTCCATCCACGTAGTCGGCGAGAAGAATTTCGATCTCAGCGCACGTCATAAAATTCTCTTAAACACTAACCTTGCGCCGCAGAACGCGAGCCAACTCCGCCCTGCCGCGATTCAATCTCGATTTCACCGTGCCTTCCGGCACGTTCAACACTTGAGCGATCTCTCGATATTCTAGTTCTTCCAGATCGCGCAAAATCACTGTCTCGCGCAATTCCGGCGATAGCTTTTGCAGCGCGGCCTGCAGCAGCTCGCTGGCCTCCCGGCCGGCCACCAGTCCTTCGGTGCGCGACGACAGCGCCGTGCGCTCCTCCAGCATCGGAAGCTGTTCTTCGATCGAATCGGTCGACCGTTCCAGTTTCGTCCGGCGGTAATGATCGATCAGCAGGTTCCGGCTGAGCCGGGACAGCCACACGGTGAACGAACCCTCGCCGGCGCGGAAACTCTTGAGCGACCGGAACACGCGCAGGAAAACTTCCTGCGTCAGATCCTGCGCTTCATGATCCGAGCCCGTGAAGCGGTAACAGATCGCGTAGACACGGCGCGTATGGACCCGGACAAGGTCCTCCCAGGCGGACTCTTCGCCACTGAGGCACCGCTCCACCAGTTGGTTTTCGACGCTCAAAAGCGCCGTCCGCGACTCGCCGAGGCTGGCGGCGCGGGAGAAGGGCCGGTCCAAAAGCCGGTCGCAGCTCCAGAACCGGGCGCAGCGAATTGCGCCCTCGTGTTAACCTGTGCAACTGTGGCAGTAGCCGCCATAAGTTTCTTCGTTCCCGGGCCGGAGCCCGGTTTATTAGTTTCCAGTAATAAGAACGAAGAACCAGCATGAGAAGTTCGATTTACATTCTAGCCCGCAACGGTCCAAACACGGTTCTCGAATCGGCGAACCCCCACATTTTGAGGGTGAACCCCCTCCACGGGTTTCGGGACTTCGGGCCGGCAGGCGCCTGCGCTGAACTACCGAACCGATGCAGCCTGAGGGCTGCCGGCTTGAAAAAACGCTACTTGGGGGTGGCGATCGCGCTGGCGGCGCTCGCCGCGATTGTGGCGTTTCATCGTCCATCGATGGCGTACCTCCGGATTCGACTGGCACCAGTTCGCGATCGGTCCTGCGCCACGTCGACTGGAGCTGGCTGCTCCCGGCGATCACCCTGGTTCTGGCCACTTACGTCGGCCGGGCGCTGCGCTGGGAGATCATGTTGCGCCCACTCAGGAAAGACCCCAATCTTGTGGCGCATTTTTACAGCGACGTGCATTGGATTTACCGCGGTGGTGCTGTTCGGCCGGGCAGGGGAGCTGGTTCGCCCGTATCTGATTGCAAAGAAAGAAGGTGTCTCGTTTTCCAGCCAGATCGCCGCATGGATCGTGGAGCGCATTCTAGACCTGCTGATGGTGCTGCTGATTTTCGGGATCGCGCTGACCCAGGTATCCCACAGCGCCATCCAGCCGGGCCCGAAGATGCGCGTCATCCTCGAAGCGGGCGGGTATGCGGTCGTGCTGACTGGGTGCGGCGTCGCTGGCGCTGCTGATCGCGCTAAGGCAAATGCGCGGCGTGGTGCTGCATCGGCTGATTCGGGGGCTGCGGTTTCTGCCCGAAAAGATCGTGGCGAAATTGGCGTCGGTGCTCGGCTCGTTCGAGGAAGGCATGCAATCGATGCGCAAGCCGAGCTATACGGCGCTGCTGGTCCTCTACACCGTGGTCGAATGGCTGGTGATCGCGGGGGCATTTTTTTGCACTTGCCGGGCGTTCCCGGCGACGGCGACTCTCGGGCTGACCGATGTCGTGATTCTGCTGGGTTTCGTGGCGTTCGGCAGCGCGGTCCAGATCCCCGGAGTAGGTGGCGGAATGCAGATCGCAACAGTAGTGGTGCTGACCGAATTCTTCGGCATCCCGTTCGAGGCCGCCAGCGGTATCGCCCTGGTCCTGTGGATCACTACTTTCGTGACGATCGTGCCGCTGGGAGTGGCGCTGGCTTTTCACGAAGGGATCAAATTTCGTAATCTTAGGCATCTGGACTCAGCTGCGGCGGCGGAAGGCAAATGACCTGTCCATTCTGCGGGCATAAGCAGGATAAAGTAATCGATTCGCGCGAGAGCAAGGAAGGCGAAGTGATTCGCCGCCGTCGCGAATGCCTGAATTGCGAGCGCCGGTTCACCACCTACGAGCGCAGCGACGAAATCCCCTACATGGTGATCAAGCGCGACGGGCGACGGGAGAAATTCGATCGGCAGAAGGTGCTGGAAGGGCTGCTGAAGGCGTGCCAGAAGAGGCCGGTGCCGATGGCGAAGTTGGCCGAGGCGATCGACGAAGTGGAATCGAAGCTGGCGGATAGTCCGGAGCGCGAGATGCCGTCGACGGCGATCGGTGAGATGCTGATGAAGCGGCTGCGATAGGTGGACAATATCGCGTATATTCGATTCGCGTCGGTGTATCTGGATTTCCAGGATGTCGAGGCGTTTATGAATGAGTTGAGGGATCTGCTGGCTCGGCGGGGTTGACGGGGTGATCCGGGCGCGCAATGTCGACGGCCGCCAGTGAGGCGCGACCGTCAGAGAGCGCGCAACCGCGACCGTAAGAGAGCGCGCAACCGTAAGAGCGCGCAACCGCGACCGTAAGAGAGCGCGCAGAGAATTTCCAGGCGCGCGAAACACTCCCTCGCAGTGACCTACCTGATCACCTTTTCCACTTACGGTCCCCACCTTCACGGCGACTACCGAGGTTCCGTCGATCCGAAACACAATCAGCCTGGATCGCGCGTGATCGGCGAACATCCGGGGCTGGAACGATACGAACGCGCTGCGATGCTACAGCCGCCATACTTGCTTGACGAACGTCGGCGACAAATTGTACTGGAGGCGATAACAGGCGTTTGCGCTTTCAGGGGATGGCAGCTCTTCGCGGTTCACGCGCGGTCGAATCACATACATGTGGTCGTCGATGCCGATCGGCTTCCTGAAGCGATCGCGCGAGACTTCAAGGAATATGCGAGCAGGGCATTGAACAGAGCCGCCCTTGACGCTCCCGAGCGGAGACGCTGGACACGGCATGCCAGCATGCGGGTTCTTCCGAACACCGAGGCGCGCGAACGAGCGATTCACTACGTTGCAGTGAGTCAAGGGGACCCAATGAACCTGTGGGTCGCAGGTTGGCGCGAACCCTGAAGGCAAGCTAGTTGCGCGCTCTCTTACGGTCGCGCCTCCCTGGCGGCCGTCAAAATTCTAGGACAGCTACGTCGATGCCGCGGGAGGCGCGACCGTAAGAGAGCGCGCAAGCTGGCGGCCGCCGAAATTCTCGGACGGTGACCTCGACGGCGGACAGCTACGTCGATTGCCGCCAGGGAGGCGCGACCGCAAGAGAGCGCGCAAGGCTGGCGGCCGTCGAGATTGTCGGAACGGCGAATATCACTGAGGCTGTTTCTTCTCCGTCGGCGGCGCTGTCGACTCGCCGGGACGACGTAGCGTAGGAGCTTTCTTCTTATTCACGTCGTCGTTGACTTTTTTCTGGTCCTCGACCTTCTTCTCCGCAAGCTCTTCCGGCGTCATCAGCGCCTCTCGCGCGGTCTTTTCTTTCTTTTCGCGAGCCGCGGCGGCTGCTGCGCGATCGCCCAAATTCTCCTGCGTCAGATCGAGGCTGTCCTGCGTGGTTTGAATCGCGTCCTTCAGAACGAACTCGTAACGCTCGAAATCCTTCGGCTGCGATTCGTCGATCTTCTGCAGCTTCGCCAGCATTTCCTTTTCGCCGGTCGCCACCAGTCCATTCCCGATGTCGATCGTCATTTTGCGCTTGATGGCGTCGTCCGAAACCGTGTCGATCGCCTCGATCATCTTCGAGTATTCGTCGAGCAGATCATGCACCAGCGCGCTACGCCCCGCCTTTTCCTTCGCGAGCAATTGCAGCACCTGGTCCAGTCGCTGGCGGGCAAAGTGGAGGTACAGCTTCATGCGCGCGTTGGGTTCCTGCGCTTCGCGAATCTGGTCGGCTTCGTCGGCCGTGAGGAAGTCGCGATTCGCCTGCGCCCACGCCACGCTGGAGACGCTCGATAGCATCAACACGAAGATTGCGAGCCGTCGCATCGTCATTCCTGCTTCTTGACCTTCTTCCCCATGATGCCCTGAATCAGCTCATCATGAATCTCCGCCACTCGCGCGTGCACCTTTTCGATTTCCGTCTTCTCATCGATACCCGCGATGTCGCGCAGCCCATCCAGCCGCCGCATCAGGCCGCGCGTGCGGACTTCGGCTCGCTTGAAGGAATTGCTATTGCGCGCATATTTGCCGCTGTCGGTGAGCGAGTGCCAGGAAAGCTCGACCGCTTCGCGGGCTTCGCCGAGCGCCGCGAGGAATTTCGCATCCTCACCGGCGTTGAGCGCCTCGCGCGCGCCGTCGATCGCGGTGTTGGCGTAGTCGAGAGCCAGGTCGCTGCGGTGTTCGAGATTCGGCTCATTCCGGATCGTCGTCAGATCGAGAGCCAACAACAGAATCATCAAATGCATATGTTTCGGCGACCAGACGTCGCCCGCGGATCTTGACGTCCGCCCTACCTCTTGTTTAGCTCATTCTGGATGATGCGTGCCCGCTGGCGGGATTTGAATTCTTCATCCGGCATCTTGCCCTGGCTTTGCTCCAAGAATTTATTGTAGTTCGCCAGCGCTTCTTTCAGTTGATGCAGGTGATCGAGCGAAATCGCACGAAGATAGAGATGCGCCGGCGTTTCGCCACCCAACGCCTGGACTCGATCGAGCGCGGCGAGCGCCTGCGGATACTGCTCGCCCACGATCATCACGCCGGCTAATTCGTTCCACGGCTGCAAGGCGTCGGCCTTGAGTTTCGAGGCGGCCAGAAACTGCGTCGCGGCATCGTTGAACTTGCGCTGATCGCGCAGCAGGCGGCCGAGGTACATGCGCAGCTCGAAATCGTTGGGCTCGGCTGCGACGGCCTGGGTGACCAGCGGAATAGCTTTCTCGGGCTGCTTGTTCTTTTCGTATGCCTGCGCGAGCGCGACTCGATTGGCAGAGGTTGGCGATTTGGCGACTGCGGCTTCGAGGGCCGCGATCGCCTCGGTCGCGTCACCGGACTGTGCGAGCAGCGCGCCCATGCGCTCCTGCGCGCCGGGATTTTCCGGGAACTCGCGATAGATGGCGATCGCCTGGGCAGGCTGCTTCGCGGTTTCGTACAGCTCGGCGAGTTGCAACAGGGCGGGCTTGTATCCGGCATCGAGCGCCGCGGCTTTGCGGAAATGCGGTTCGGAATCGCTGAGTTTGGCTTGTTGCGCCAAGGCTTGCGCGAGGCCGACTTCGGCAGCGGGCGAGGACGGATTCAAAGCGACCGCGGCGGTGAACGCGCGCTCGGCGTCGGCGAACTGGTGTTGATCGAGCAAAGCCTGGCCTAAATAATAGACGGGGCGGAATTCTTTCGGTTTCTGCTCGGCTGCGTCTTTGAAGAGCGGCGCGGCGGCGGCGGCGTCTTTCACTCGAAGCAGGCACATCCCGAGGTTCAGCTCGGCGTCGTACAGACGCGGCTTCAGTTCGAGAACCTTGCGGAATTCGGGAATCGCATCGGCGTATTTGTCGAGCAGGCTGTAGCTGAGCGCGAGGTGAAAATGCGCGGCGTAATCCTGTGGATCGGCAGCGACGGCTTTGGTGAAAAGATCGAGCGCGAGCGGATATTTCTTCGCGTCCAGCGCTCTTGATTCCGTCGGCCTGGTAGTCAGGGGATTGCGCGAAGGCAGGCGCGATGAGCAAGACAAGCGCAGCAAAACACTTGGGCCACGAATGAACACGAATGAACACGAATTTGCCTTGCGATTCCGATTCGTGTTTATTCGTGTGCACTCGTGGCCGCATCTGTCTTGAGTTTACGACGCTGACCGCTGTGGGGCCGGCACTCGTGCCGGCGGACGCGCTTTAGCGCGTCCAATTTGAGCGGCCTAAGAGGCCGCTCGCCGCCACGAGTGGCGGCCCCACAGCGGTCACCGTGAGTAACTAGATCACTTCGTAAGGTACACGGTGAATTTCGTGACGTCGCGGAAGCCCATGCGTTTGTATAATTCGTAGCCGGCTTCGGTCGATTGCAGGATCACCTGCGTGAGTCCCGTCTGCGCGGAAAGCATGCCGACTGCCGCGCGCAGCATCGCTTCCGCGTAGCCGCGTTTCCGAAACTCCGGCATCGTGGCGAGCGAATACACTCCGATGGCTCCGGCCGCCGCGACGACGGCAATGATCGAAGCGGCTCGTCCGTCGACATAGCCGACGAAGCCCTGATAATCGCCATCCGCAACATTGCTGCCCCAGGCCTTTTCGCGCGAATAAACCGCTTGCGCGATGGCGTACGGGATCTCGAATGCGATCGAAGTGATTTCAGCGAAAGCCGCGCGCGTTGCTTTGTCGTTCACGGGCCGCACTTCGATTTTCGGCAGCGGTGCGCGGGCGGTCGTAACGCTGGTGCGAGCATCCCCGGCGGTTGCGAGATGGGCCGCATCCCATAATTCGCAAAAATCTGGCGCTCCCGTCGGCGAACCGCGAAATCGAGCATGTCCTCGCACAGCCATACCGACCAGCGCAGAGTTCGCTGCCGAAAAAATCGCCCGAGTTCCGCGAGCCGGGTTTCGAGTTCGCCATCGGCGACCGGTCGCGTGATTAAGGCGATGTTGAAGACGCCGTATTCCAGGCCCGAGTAGATGGCGAGTCCGCCGTCCACCGGCTGCACGGTGCCGGCGCCGGATGCTCTGCCGAAAAACTGCATCGCGGTGCGGAGGTTTTCGTCGATGGTTAGGAAGTCGGGCATCAAAACAAACTCTTGGCCGCGAATGAACGCAAATGAGCGCAAATAAGATTCTGGCTTTTCATCCGTGTGCATTCGTGTGAATTCGTGGCCAACATGTTTGCTTCACACGCTAGAGCAGTGTCACCGGATCGACGTCGATCACCAGCGCCGCCGGTCCCCATTTCTCGGCGACGGCGTAACTGCGCAACTGACCGGCGATCTCGTTGAGCTGCTTCCGGCTCGACGTTTTGAGAAGCATCTGATAACGATACTCGTTCTTCAGGCGCGCAAGCGCGGCCGCGGCGGGCCCCATCACGCGCACGCCTTCGGGCGCGCGGATCCAGCAGGCGCGCCAGCGCCGCGCTGCGCTGCAAGGCCTCCTCTTCGCTCGACGCCGCGCACGATCACGTTCGCCAGCGCGCCGAACGGCGGATACTACATCAGCCGCCGGAACTCGATCTCCTTGGCGTAGAACTCCTCGTAATCCTGCGCCGCCGCGCAGCGGATCGCGTAATGATCGGGATTGATGGTCTGGATCAGCACGATGCCCGGCGTTTCTCCGCGGCCCGCGCGGCCGGCGGCCTGCGTCAGCAGCTGGAACGTTCGCTCGGCGGCGCGGAAATCGGGAAGCCCCAGGCCGATATCGGCGCTCACGATTCCCACCAGCGTGACGTTCGGAATATCGTGACCCTTGGCGATCATCTGCGTGCCGACCAGAATATCGTAATCGGCCATCGCGAAACGCCGCAAGAATCGTTTCGTAATCGCGCTTTGCCGCCGACGGTGTCGCGATCCAGCCGCGCGATGCGAGCCCGCGGAAACGCCCCGTGCAGCTCATCCTCGACGCGCTCCGAGCCGAGCCCGATGAACTGGATGTATTCGCTGTCGCATTTCGGGCAGCGCTCCGGCACGCGCGCCGCGTAATTGCAGTAGTGGCACAGCATGCGCCGGTCGCGCCGATGATAGGTCAGCGTGACCGAGCAGTTCACGCACTCGCAGCGCTCGCCGCAGGCGCGGCACGCGACGAAGCTCGAAAATCCGCGCCGGTTCAGCAGCAGCATGGTCTGCTCGCCGTTCTCCAGGCGCTCGGTCACGGCATCGATCAGCGCGCGCGAAAACGTCGCCTGCTTGCGCGTTTCCAGGAACTCCTGGCGCATGTCGATCAGCTCGACCTCGGCATCGGGCGCTTTTCGATGCGCTCCGGCAGCAGCAGCCGCGTATATTTGCCGCGCTCGGCGTTGTAGCGGCTTTCGAGGCTCGGCGTCGCCGATCCCAGCACCACCACCGCGCCCGCGTCCGCGCGCCCGCACGATCGCCACATCGCGGCCGTGATAGCGCGGCGTTTCCTGCTGCTTGTAGCTCTGGTCGTGCTCTTCGTCGACGATGATCAGCCCGAGATTCCGCACCGGCGCGAACACGCCGGATCGCGTCGCGACCACCACCGCGGCCTCGCCCGAGCGAATCCGCCGCCATTCCTGGGCGCGCTCGGAATCGTGAAACGCGGAGTGCAGAATCGCGACGCGCTCGCCGAATCGATGATGAAACTGCCCGGCCACGGCGGGCGTCAGCCCGATCTCCGGCACCAGCATCAGCGCGCCTCGCCCAGCGCCAGCGCCGCTTCGATCGCGCGCAGATAGACTTCGGTCTTGCCGGATCCGGTCACGCCTTGCAAGCAGGAAAACGTTGAAACTGTGCCGGCATCGCCGCGAGGCCGGATCTGGTCGAAGGCGTCCTGCTGATGCGGATTCAGGATGACGGCGGCGCGGGTCGGGATAGGATGGCGCGCCGACCGGTTCGAGCGTGAGGCGAACCAGTTCGCCGCGCCAGGCTCGGGCGGCGGTGCTGGCCTTGGCGATCGTCATTTCCAGGTCGGCAAGATTGTGCGTGCCGGGATGCAGTTCGAGATAGGCCAGCAGCTCGCGCTCGGCCTTCGGCAGTTTGGTATCGTCCGGACGGGTGACGAACTCGACGCGCAGCCGCGCGGAGCCGGCGCGCAGAGGATCGCGTTCGGCCGCGACGTCCTCGACTTCGACGAATCCCTTCTTTTCGAGCGATCGCAGCACCGCGCCGCCTTTTCGATCTTCTGCGTCAGGATAGACTCGGAGAGCGGCCGCGCGTCGAGCATTTGCAGAAGCTGCACGGCAGGATCGTCGTCGTCCGCACCCAGATGAAGCTGGCGCGCGGCATCGCGGCCGGATTTCGTCAGCGAATAAATCTTTCCGTGGCGGATGTCGCCGGCGAGCGGAGTCATCGCGCGCAGCGTCTCGCCCAGCGGCGCGCAATAGTACGCCGAAATCCAGCGGCCGAGCTTCAGCAGCTCGTCATCGAGCGCGGGTTCTTCGTCCAGCAGCCGCAAGACGCTTCGCGCATCGAACCGCGCATGGACGATCGCTGTGCGTGCGCAGAACCACGCCGGTCAGCTTGCGCGTCCCGAACGGCACCAGCACGCGGCAACCGGTGCGCACGCGATGCCGCAGCGTTTCAGGCAGCAAATACGTGAAGGACTGATCGAGCGGAACCGGCAGGCTGACGTCGCAATAGAGCGAGTCACACCTTCATTCGTTTATAGGGCGTGAACAGCGCGAACGCCGCGCCTTGCGGATCGGCGATGCACCGCCATCTTCCCGACCTTTTCGATGTCCATCGCGGGCATATACACCTGCGCGCCCAGCGCTTGCGCCTTCGCCGTGGACGCGTCGACGTCACTCACCAGAAAATAAATCATCCAATGCGCAGGCATCTTCGGATCACGAACGGGCGGAATGCCACCGATATATTCGTGGCCGTTCTTGATGTGCAGATATTCCGATTTATCGTTGTCGCCGAGCGCGATGTTCCAGCCGAACAAAGCTTCGTAGAACGCTTTCGCTTTGGCGGGATCGGGCGTGTTGAGATCGGCCCAGCACAGAGTTCCGTCGACGCCCGTGACACCGATGCCCGCGCTCTTATTCGATTTCCAAACGCTGGAAAATAGCGCCGGTGGGATCCTGCATCACCGCCATGCGGCCGGCGTCCATCACATCGAACGGAGGCGCGATGACCTTGCCGCCCAGGCCGGGCACGCTTTCCGCGGACGCATCCACATCGTCGACCGCGATGTAGAGATTCCAATGCGGAGGAATGCCCATCGCTTTCTCGTCGGCGCGCATGGTGTAGCCAGCGGCAGCGTCGCGGCCGTCGATTCTGAAGATGGTGTAGAAATCGCCGGGGCCCATCGGCGTGTCATTGATGGTCCAGCCGAAAAGAGATGAGTAGAACGTCTTGGCGGCGTTTTGATCGGAGGTGGCGAGTTCGATCCACGTAAATGTTCCTGGCGGGTGATGGTCGATGTTCGGCATGCTGGGATTATATCGCGCACCCTGGCGTCGCCGAAGAGTCCAAGAGGCGGCCCAGGCCCGTGATACCCTCCCGGGTTATCCCGACGCGCAGACTCGATCAGTTGGAGAATGGTTAGGGCGCCGCTAAATGTCATTCCATGCCGGTCGACACAAGCCTAGGGTGCTCGGTAGCCCCCCAGAGGTTTGGTTCAAGCGTCGGCTTGTAGCGTTTGGTTTCAGCGTGCTTTTGGTGCTCGCGGGGATATGGAGGCTGGGCCGCGTCCCGTTTACTGGGAGAAATTACTTGGGCCAGCCTGTCTATTCGACTCACTTAATCGCAGTCGGTGCCCTCTTCGCACTGTGTGCGCTTATTCCGACATCGTGGCTCGAAAGTGTGTCGAAGCGCCATCGACGCGAGAAGTGAGACGCCAGCCTGCGGCGCTATCATAGCGCGGGACCTATGGCACAGACGGTTCGTCAAATGGGTGCGGCGCTCGACAAACGGAAGCGTGCTCCTGTTCACCAAGAACAATCGCTGAAGATTACGATTGCCGAGTCGTCGGTTGTGGATCGCGCAATCGAAGTGATCGGCGATAAGAACGATGCGCTGGGTTGGATGGGCACGCCCGTGCGGGACCTCGACTATGCGACGCCGGTGTCGCTGCTTGCGACTGCAAAAGGCAGGGCTGCAGTTTTGGTTGTGCTCGGTCGGCTTGAGCACGGCGTGATGTGATCACGTTACCCGCTCCCTCGTTTGCTTCGCTTGTCGGCTCCCCTGGTGCCGAATGGTCACGGCTCTGCTTCCCCACTCGCCATCCGACTCCGATTGAAGTAAGATACGAGTGCGTTAACGTCGATTCGGGTTGTATAATCGATTTTTCGATAAGGAGATACAGCCCGTGAGACTTTGGATTGCTGGCCGTAGCGCTTTTTTCGTTGACCGGGTTGGTTGCGGCCGACGATCTGGAAGACTCGTACACGAAACTGAAAGACGCTGTCGCGAAGAAAGATCCCGATGCGACCAAGACGTCAGCGGCTGCAACGGTGAAACTGGCGCGCGCGGCCAAACCGCCGCCAAGCCGGCAGAAGCCGATGAAGCCGAGCACTGGAAGCAGAGCATCGACTACGGCAAAGAAGTGGAAGGCTACACCGAGTACGCGCTGGGATTCGTGGCGTCGCAGCCGGGCGTCGATCCCGCGAAGACCGTGGAGCTGATCGACGCGCTGATCGAACAGAACCCGAAGAGCAAGTACATCGACGACATCGCAACCAATGCGTATCTGATCGCGCTGGGGAAAGCCGGCGGCGCGGCAGGGAAGCAGAAGCAGGTCGCGGGCATGACGAAGATCATCAAGGGCAAGCCGGATAATACGGTCGCGTTGCAGGCGCTGGTGGAGAGGCGGGTCCAGCCAGTACGCCGATAAGCTGATCGCCGCAATGAAAGCGAAGTCCAAGCCGGAAGGATTCTCCGATAGCGATTGGGAGAAGCAGCGCAACGCCGCGCTCGCGACCGGGTATTTTACGGCGGGCTACGTGGGCTGCAAAAGCAAGTCTGGGTGGATTGCGACCGGAACATGAAGGCGGCTACGCCGCTGCTGGCGGGCGATCAGAACCGTCTCGGCATCGCGTATTACGGACAAGGCGTTTGCACCTCAACCTCGGCAAGATGACGAATGACAAGACGAAGATGCTGGCTGGCGAGAAGTTGGTGGAGCAGTCGGCAGCGATCAAGAGTCCGTGCAGAACAACGCTGTTCACGATGCCGCGGTGATGAAGCAAGCGCTGGGGGGGAGATAGATAAGATGGCGACCAGTGGTCGCACGCGCTCGGGGATCCGCCCCACAAAGCACGGCAAGCGGAAGCAGGTGCAAAAGGCACGACAAGCTGGCAGGCGGCGCTGCCACGAAAACAAGAATGGCAGGCGACGGAGATCGCCTGCCCTATAAACACTAGCATGTCGAATCCCTTTCCCCACGAAACAGAACGGCAGCTACGGAGATCGCCTGCCCTACAACACGAGCAGGCGGGAACACGTGCTCACGGACTCAAGCGGACTTTTCGAACCGCCGCACCCCGGCCTTCTGTTCCGACTTGCGACGATACATCTGCTGATCCGCAAACGCCAGCAGCTCATTCGGCGTCGTGCCATTCTGCGGATGCAGCGCGATACCGAAGCTGGCATCCAGCACGTCGGCTCCGGTAACCTCCCGCCCGACCCCGCGCACCATCCCCCGAAACTGCTCGATGCGCGAGCCGATTTCCTCCGGCCGCATCTCATTCAGCAGCAGCACGAACTCATCGCCACCCATGCGCGCGACAAAATCGCCGATTCGGCAGGATCTTCTTGAAGCCCGCCGCCAGGGCTTCCAGCACTTGATTTCCCGTGACGTGCCCGAACCTGTCGTTCACGGATTTGAATCCGTCCAAATCGCAAATCAGGACCACGGGAGGCAGAGCCGCTTCCATTCGGGCGAACAACGCGCTCGCATTGGGAAGCCCGGTGAGCCAATCGGTGGCGGCCTGGTTCGTGGTCTTTCTGAAACTTCAATCCGTTCGCGACGGCCATGGCGATTTTCGGAGCCAACGCCGCAAGAATGCGCCCATCTTCCGGCGTGAACTTCTGGTCGCCGGAACGATACAGCGAAAGCGTCCCGCGCAGTCCCGAGAAATCCAGAGGCGCCGCCATGACGTAGCGGAACTGGCTCCAGGATTCGAGCGGAAGCCGCGCGAATTCCGACACCGCGTTGCCGTTCAACATAAACTTCCGTTCCGCCGCGACCATGCCCGATACGCCCCCGCCCATCGGAATCCGCAGCGAGTCCACAGCGCAAGATGATCGCCCGCGACGAATTCCGGCAGAAGCGCGCCTTCCCGCTCCACCCACACCGCCAGCGTTTCAAACTGAATCAGAGATCGCAAACCGGGCTTCAGCGACGCGAAAGTTTCCGACAACTCAAGCGAACTGCCCAATTTCTGAGTCAGCTCCGTCACCACTTTCACTTCGCGCTGCGCAAGAAGAATGGAATCGACGAATCCGCGTTCCGGAGGCGACGTCGCCATCCGCTCCCAGTGTTTATGATTGCTTCGCAGCAGCGCGACCATGCGCGGATCGTAGGCGCGGCCGCTTTCGGTATCCAGATGCGCCAGCGCCGCCTCGACCGTGACAGCGGAACGATGATGGCGCGCCGAGATGAGCGCATCGAACGCGTCCGCCACGGCCAGCAGGCGGGCGCCCAGCGGGATTTGTTCGCCACGCAATCCGTTGGGATATCCAGCGCCGTCCCAACGTTCATGATGCGCCAGTACTATGGGTGCTACCGGGTAGGGAAATTTGACACGATCCAGTATTTCCGCGCCAACCGCAGGGTGAATTTTTACCTTCTCGTATTCGTCGGGCGTGAGCGGACCGGGCTTGAGAATAATGTTTTCAGGCACGGCCATTTCGCCGATGTCGTAGAGCAGCGAAGCCGCTCGAATTGCTTCCACCTCGGTTTCTTTGAGTCCAAGTTCCTTCGCCATCTCGACGCAATACACCTGAACGCGATGGGGCTTGCGCGAAGCCGGCTGATCCCGTGCTTCAATCGCAAGGCCAATGTCTCGATGGTGCGGAGATGCAGTGACGAGGCGTCGCGCGAATGTTGGCGCTGCTTCTTGAGCCGGCGTTCGTACAAGCGGCAGGATCGCCACGTGAAATAAACCAGAGGAGGCAGCGCGGCGGAAATCGGAAACAGGACGGCGATCGCCGAAGCGACCGGGTAATAAGGAAACGACCAGATGTCGCGCTTCACGACATCGAGAAATCGCAGGTCAGGAAAGCAAACGCCCGAGGCCAGCATCAATCGGATGGGCGCGTCGACGCGCTGAAATTCGGCGCATGAAGAAATACCTGTGTCGCCAGCACGGCGGCGGAATTGGCGGCCAACGATTGC
The DNA here is from genome assembly GCA_963732025.1 of Terriglobia bacterium. Classification (GTDB taxonomy): domain Bacteria; phylum Acidobacteriota; class Terriglobia; order Bryobacterales; family Bryobacteraceae; genus Palsa-187. Next base: position 1,513,360 of record CAVSXU010000007.1, on the reverse strand, counting down.
AAAAGCGTCTTAGGATCGGCGCGCTGACGGCGCACGGTGATCAGAATCATCTGCGCTGAACCTGCCATCAAGCAGCGTCTCCAACCAATTCAGTTGTGGCAGCGCCAGCAGAATGAATACGAATCCCATGGTCGAGCCGTCGGCGAGTTCCAATCCGAATGCCAACAGCGCGATGACGTGTAGGCGATGTTCGGATCCGCGTCGAGCTGGCGGAGATCAAGGCAGTACCGCACAGAAGCAGTACTACACCGATCGCCAGACCAATCTTATACAGCAGCATTTCGAGGTTGACAGGTAAGGTGCACGCCGCGTGCCACCGTAACGCGATGTAAATTGGATGACTTCGACATCGAACGGCGACACAATTGCGCGCCAATGTGTCTCGAATGGACGCCACGGAATGCGACACATTGGCCGCACGCCCGCACGCGCTCGGAAGCGGTCGAAAGTCGCTGCATTTTCAGCGCTCGGATTTTGGCGAATCAACTGCTAATAAGGAAGCCCGAGTGGAAAGCAATTTGCGAGAATCGGGAGTTCTCTTGGATGTGAATCGGGCATCCGCGCACTTGGAGCGCGCGCCTGGTACTATCGCGTCCTTCGTGCCAGCGCACGGCGAATCCAGGGCGGGTGTGGTTGCGAAGCAACTGAGCCGCACCCTGACGGAGGGCCTTGGGGGCGCCGTGTTGCTGGCCGATTTTGATACTCGCGATTTGGACTCGCGCGGATATTCCCTGTGGGATCGCCCGCAATCGCCGCGCCGCTTGGACGGCCGCACTTGGGGCGCATTCGTGAGCAGCGTCGACGGGCTGGATACTCTGGATGCCCGCGAAACGCATCCGCTACAGGTAGGCAGAGTTCTTGAATACGCCCGTCAGAAATATCGGACAGTCCTGGCCGACCTGACGGGTGCTCGCGAGCCGCATGCTTTGGAAGTGTTGCGCGCGTCCGATGCGATTTTCCTGGTGACGGACACCGACCATGCATCGCTCGAAGGTGTTCGTGAAAAAGCCGCATGGCTGCGCTCGATTGACATGCTCGATCTGGTCGGACTACTGGTTCGCCACTCTCCCGGCGGGAAGTGCGCCGACGAGATCGAGGATCTCACGGGACTGCCGGTGTGCAGCCTGATCGAGACGCGCGCGCATTTGGACCAGTTGGCGCTATGGCTCGCGGCGAATACCGCGCAGCCTGAAGAGGGCGCGGGTTCGGCTTACGCGATGGCCGGATAAGTTGAATCTGATCCCAGAAGAGCTCAAACGGTGTCAATGAGGCGCGACGTAGGGAGCGCTCTGCAGAATTGGTGGCAACGCTGGTCGGCGCTTCTGCCGGCGAGCATGCTTTAGCGCGTCCTGCTTGAGCAGTCTAAAGACCGCTCGCCGCCACGAGTGGCGGCCCCACATTTGCGAATTACTGCTGCGGCACCGGTGCCGGGCCGCGACGGCCGCGCGGTCCCTGTCCGCCCGGGCCACCGGGTCCACGACCGAAGCCAGGACCGAAACCCGGTCCCTCGCCGCCGAGCATGCCCAGACGATCGCCGACCTTGGTCTTCTGGTCCGCCGTCAGCGTCGAGTAAATCCTCGCCGTGGTCTTGGCGTGGATGGCGGTCTGCTGCTGATGCAGGCTCGCGATATCCTGCGAAATCTTATCGATCTGGCCCTCGTTGCCGCTCTTGATCGCCTCTGTCAGCGACGTGTTCAGCGTGCCCATCCGCTCATGCAGGCCTTTCGACTGAACCCGCGCGTCGGCACGCGTCGTGTGAAGCGTATTCTGCTGCGTCGCGGAAAGGTTCAGATGCTGCGCGAGTCTTTGCTCGAACCGCGCATCCGCCTGTTCCGGGGTCTCGCGCTGGCCACCCATATGGGGCCGGGGCGCCGTGCCCTGCTGGGCGACCTGGGGCGTCTGGGCGAGCGCCAAACCGGAAACCATCAGAGAAAGTGTTAGGAAACGAGTCATCAGGGGTAATAGGCTCCTTACCTTTCCCTGACGGCTTCCGGCGAGCGGGGATTACAGCGGGTTAGCCGTTTTTGGCTTTATTTGCCTTGAACTTGCCGTTGGCGTTCATCCGGCCGTTCGCCCGCAGCGTATCGAACCGGGTCTTCTGATCCGGCGTCAGAATCGAGTAGAACTTCGCCATCGCCTTGGCGTGAATCGCGCGAGTGCTCGAGTTCAACTGCGCATTCTGCTGCGTAATCTGGTCGATTTGAGCTTCATTGCCGCTCTTGATCGCGTCCGCCATCTGCTGCCGTTCCGTGCGAACCTGCGGCGCCACGCTCTTGGCCTGCTGGCGGGCCGCCTGGAAAATGGCGCGAGCCTGGTTCTGTTGGTCGACCGTCAGGCTGAGCTGTTTGGTGAGGCGGGCCATCTGGGGTCCGCCCATCGCTCTGCGATGCGACTTCATCTGCGCCGATTGCGAAGTGGACTGGTCGGCGGGCGCGGGTGTTTGAGCCGCGGCCGTTGAAACGATCATGCCTCCGATGGCGAAAAGCGAAAGTAATGTTGAGGATTTCATTGGTGTTCCTGCTCCTTCTAACCCATAAGACGTGGAGAAAGTCGCGAAGATGACCGCAGGTGGGTAGCCTCGGCGGGCTATGGGCAGTGTCCGATTCGCTCTAACGCACGCTGCGCCAGGCCGAACAACTCCCTTGGCGCAAGCGGATGTGGAGCCGGCACTTCTGCCGGCGGACGTGCTTTAGCGCGTCCTGCTTGAGCGGTCTAAAGACCGCTCGCCGCCACGAGTGGCGGCCCCACATAAACACTACGGATGTCGCGAGAATTAGCGTTGTGGGCGGCCGGGGCTAGCGCACTTACGCGCGGGCTGTTCACCACTGCGTTGTCGGCCGCCAGTATTTCGAGGAGTCATCTAACGGAGGGTCGGGGCCGCCATTCAGCGACGCCATGTGAAGCTCACGTTTTCAATTCTTCCTCTCTGATTTCAGCCGATCAAAACCCTGCATGCATCGGACTGAAGATTATCAAATCGATTTGAAGGAATCTTCCGTCGGCACCATGCTACGAGCTGGCGCCGCCAGCCTTTTTAGGGGCTCCGGAAGTTCAGTAACAACTTAGTACAACGCTTCGTGGCCACGAAGTTCTCTTTGCGATTTGAGAATAGCAGTGGGCTGCAAGCGGATTTACGTAAATCGAAGAAGCTGCTGGAAGAATCGCTTGTGACTGGACGAACAGAACCGAGCTGCCGGCAACCCCCGCCCTGACGGGACGGTGCTTGAACCGTGTTCGTTCGACCTAGCGCAGCCAACTGCTATTGCGCAGCTTGGAAAAAAACGAATTCGCGACCGGTTCTGACACATCGAAATCAGCGGGGCTTCGATGCCGGCTGCCTGTGCTTGCGGATCAGCGAAACCGTCCAACGCGTGGCTTCGTAGCCACGCCAGTACATATTGCGACGATAAAAATCATTGCGCACGCTCAGGATCTCGCGGCGCGCGAAACGCTGCCACTTTCCACCGTGCGCCTGAAGCTGCGGAGCATTCGGATCGTCCGACAAATGCGGCGCGCCGCACCCATTCAGCCGAATCACCGCCAGCCGGGCATCCGAGCTCATCAGATCTCCCGGTGGCATTGTAGCTGAGCCTCGGGAATCCCGGCCGCTCCCAGAAATCGACCGCATCGGTGCAGCTGGTGAACTCGATATCGTGCGCGATTTTGTCGCGCTCCTGGTCGACATTCTCTTCGATCTGGTGCGTGAACATATGGCCGGGGCGCATGTACGCGTAATCGATATCGCGCGTCGCCGCCGCCGCCCAAACTTCCTGACCGTTCCACAACTCCGACTGCTTCCACATGCGGATGTGGTGGCGCTTGGAGAAATCGTTCAAGCCTTTTTGCCAGGCGAGATCCGGCTCGGCGTCATTCACCAGCAGCGTCGACATCGGCGCGGCCAGAAATCCGCGAGCTTCGGCGACCGCGCGCAAGCCGGTGATGCGGGCCCGCATCGACACCGGTTTCGTTTCCGTCCATCCGGCGGCGATGAACGCGGCCGAGACCTGCTCGCGCGATCCGACGAACAACATATTCATCAGATCCGACGGCATGTTGGTCTTGCGCGAATACGCGCGAATCGGCAGATCCGCAATGATGCGTTCCAGATCGTCGCGTTCCTGGTGCGTCAGCTCTCCGTCGTGTCGATTGGCTCCGGTCTGCGGCTCGGCCAGCATCGGATCCGTCAGCGCCAGCGTCAACTCGGATCCCGGCGGATAATAAATCTCGGGCTCCGGCACCTGCACGAATAACATTCGAAATGCCAGCGACACCACACGCATGTGCACTTCGTAGCAGATCAACGTCCGCATATAGCCGCTGGCTCGATACGCGATGCTGTTGGTGGCGCGGACGCCCAGCATGCTGCCGTCGCGCGCGACGCTTCTCCCGCCCGTTGTCCACTTGCCGCAACCGTGTCGAGATCGGAAGCATTCCGCCGTCGGGCAAAATGATGCGATCGAAATCCAAAGCAAGCGTCGCCGTCTCATTCACGATTCCGAATCCGACGCGCTTCACTTTCGTCACCGTGCCCGCGAGCGTGCTGCCTGCCGGAATCAACGTGTCGTTATCAGCGACTACAGGCGCGATCAGTACCGCGCTGACGGGAGTTCCAGATTTGGTTGCGTATGTCCCAACGGCGGTGGTGAGCCGGACGTGCAGTGGTGTGCCGGCAGGAACTTGCTTCAACAGCAGCAAGTGCAGCGGCAACATCATGATGGGCAGCATGATCAATGATATACAAACCATCGGTGTTTGTAATCATTCCACACGCATCATAAGTAAATTTTAATGAATCCTAGAAGCCATAGGCGCATCACTTACGCTTCTTTACCCGAATGGCAGTTGACAACGCGGTTAATTCTTCGGCCGGACGCAGCCACGTAATCATCGCGATCACAGCCAGGGGCCACCATTGCACGACTAATCGGCCCGCGGCGGTGTTCGTCTGCCAGACCGCGTCGGCGGACGCGGCGACCATGGTGGCGCAATAACCTAGCAGGATTGTCGCAGCGAGCGCGGTGGCGAAATATGCGTCGCGGCGCGAGTCGTTACGAAATCTTACGCCGATTGCCAGCGCCGCGATGATAAATATCGGATGAAACCAGCCCGCGCCGAGTGAAACGATTTGCGTCGCGACGCCTTTCAGGACGATCGACCAGCGGCTGAAATCGGCGAGTCGGGAGAGCGTTCCGGGTCCAAATTGCGCGGTAACGTGCGGCGCCAGAAATGTTTTAAAGCCGAGATAGAACGAGCGCGCCCGGCAGCATGCCGATCACGGTGCGCGGAAGATCCTTGCGGCGGAAGATCGCAAGGAGAACCAGCAGCGCGACGCAGAAGAGCGCGCCTTCGTCCTTGGTCCATGCGCCGAGTGAGGCGAACACGCCGGCCCAGAGCGGCTTATCGATCAAGATGAAAACCAGCGCGCCAGCTGAGATAGGCGGCCAGCGGAACATCGGCATATTGCGCCGGAACCTCGTGCAGCAGCGCGCCCGACGTTGCGAGCGTTAAGCCCGCGACGACACCTGCGAGCGGACCCCGCGCGATCGCGATACCTCCGGTAACGGCAGCGATCAGCGACAGAAAGAATGCGTAGCCGAGGCGATCGGAAATCCAGTGCGCGCGACGGCGGCCGGCAGCAGCAGTGGATATTCGGGATGGGTGTTGGTCGAGCAGGGGCGACCAGGCTCGGGAAGCGAGAGCCGGCTCCGCGAGAAATTTGGCGCGGAGGTTCCAGATGGACCAGGCGTCCCATTGACCTTGCGGATTGAGATCCCATTGCTTGCTCATTGCTCCGGTCGCGAGGGCGAGGACGATTAGCAGGGCGGTCATGGGTAGCCACAAGGTGTCGACATGAGTGTCGACACGGCACGCAGGAGTGCGTGCGCCACGAAGCCAAACACGCAGCCAATAGGTCAGCAGCGCTAATAGGGTTAGTTCGGCTAGCAATTCAGCCCAGCGGTTGTGGATGAACAGGAACAGTGTCGACGACGAGTCGATGCAAAATGCAATCCCCGCGCCCAGCAGCAGAAGGATTACCGCCCAGCGCGGTGCTCGCTCGATCACTGCGACGCCTTTCGATACAGCACCGCTCCGTTGCCGAAATCCTGTACGAATTGCAGGCCGTGTTCGCGCCCGAACACCGCGTAATCGGTGGGCTTCGTAAAATTCCCGAGCACGAAATCGCGATCCGTTCCCACCACCAGTAATCGCGGCGCGAGCGTGTAGCGCGCGGAATTGAACATCGCCTGCGCGGCCGTCGAGGCGTCGTGCAGATCAGAAATGTAGCCGACGATCGCATCGCGCGGAATCGCCTGCATCACTCCCGCTAATCGATCGGCCTGCACGCCCACCATGTAGGGATCGCGCAAAGTGCTGGCGGATTCCAGCTGGAAATTCTCGATGGCGCCCCAGACTGCCAGCAGCGCGGCGGCGATCATCGCGCCTTTGACGCGAGACGGAAACGAGGCAGTCGGTTCAGGCACGGATTACCATCATGGCATGAGTCTCCGATCATGGCATGAGCTTCGGGCCCTATGAAAAAAATTCCAAATACTGCCAAAATGACTATTGCGCAAGCGCCTCGGGATAGGTAGAATAATTTTCGTAATCGACTACTTTGCTAGACCGATTCTCTTGAACCAAAGGTGGTAGGAGGCTCATATGGGAAAGTGCTCGCGCTGCGGTGCACCCACTCAACTTTTCGTTTGCGGCACACTTGTGTGTACAGCTTGTATAACACGGGAAAACCCTTCCGTCACAACGCCAACCAAGGATTCGAGAACTGACGAATCGCAAACGCCCAAGCCGGTTGTCGAAGCAGGAAAAGCACAAACCACTCGCGTTTAGATTTATTCATCTCTGTTTCGAGCCCTTTTAGTCCCCTAGCGCTCCATGCTGTCGCGCCTCACTGGCGGACACGTGCATTTGAGGCGTCGGGGCGCCACGCCGGCGTGATAAAATCCGGGTGCATCATGACTACCGAAGAACGCATTCTTACCGTCGTTAAAGAAGTGGCGCAGAAAGACGTGCCGTCGGATCCCGATGAATCGTTGTTCGAATCCGGCGTACTGGATTCGTTCGCGCTGCCCGACATGGTCAGCGGGCTTGAAAAGGAATTCAAGATCAAGGTTCCCGACTCGGATCTGAACCCGCGCAAGTTCGATTCGCTGGCGCGCATCGCCGAGTACATCGGCTCGCGAGCGTCGTAATTCAATGGCGTTCCTGCGGGGCTTCGGGGCGTACGTTCCGTCGCGCTTTGTGGATAACGCGGAACTGGCGGCGCGCCTCGGCTGCGACGCGGCGTGGATCAAGGAAGTTTCCGGAATCGAGCAGCGCCGGTACGCGGCGGAATCGGAATCGTTAGTGGACCTGGCGGTGAATGCCGCTACCGATTGCTTGATCGCGCACGGGATTGGCGGCGGGCAAGATCGGCATGCTGCTGGTTTCGAGCGGGTCGAGCGAGCGGCGTTTCCCTGGCCCGGCCGCGGAAACCGGCGCGCGATTGGGGCTTGCCGGAATTCCCGCGATCGATATTCCGATGGCGAGCGCGGGGTCGCTGTTCGGCATGGCGATGGCCGCAAAGTTCGCGCCTACGTGTGGCCCGGTGTTGCTGGTGGCTGCGGAAAAGATGTCGGCGGTGATGGCGCGCGAGCCGCTCGACAAGAACACCGCGATTTTGTTTGGCGATGGCGCGGGCGCGTGTCTCATTGATCACGACGTTGATCCCAACGACGGCGTCGCCAAGATCGGGGAATCGATTTTGCATTCCGATGGAGCTTTCGCGCGGGATTTGCGATTGGAATTCGGCGCGCCGCTGCACATGGATGGTCGTGTGGTGATCATGCAGGCGTCGCGCAAGATTCCGGCGGTGATTAAGGAAGTGCTGGATTTGCATGAGGTGGCGGGCACGTCGGTTGGCGCGTTCATCATGCATCAGGCGAATCAGAATCTGATTGTGCGCGTCGCGAAGGCGCTCGACGTGGCGCCGGAGAAATTTTATTCGAATATTGTGCGATATGGAAATACATCGTCGGCATCGATGCTGATTGCGGCTGCGGAGTGGGATGTCGCGGCTGGATTCCGCGCGGGTGAGACGGTGGTTTTCGCGGGATTCGGCGCGGGGTTTCATTGGGGGGCGCTGTTGGCGACGGGTGTGTGAAGTTCGATTTGCGCACGCTTCAGCGTGCAGCGGCGAACTTTAGTTCGACGTCCGGACTGTCGGCTGAAGCCGACAGCAGCACGCTGAAAGCGTGCGCCACAAGGCGCAGGGTAGAATTCACTATTGCACTCTCTTTCGATCGTCATTCCCGCCTACAACGAAGAAGCCCGATTGCCCGCAACACTCGAAAAGGTGATCGACTATCTTCGCTCGAAGGAATTCTCCTTCACGGAAATCCTCGTGGTGGATGACGGATCGCAGGACGCGACCGCGAGTCTGGTGCAACAGCGCCAGGTGGGTTATCCGAGCCTGCGGCTGGTGCGCAATCCGGGAAATCGCGGCAAGGGATTCACGGTGCGCCACGGAGTTACCGAAGCGCGCGGCGAATGGATCTTGACGACGGACGCGGATCTGTCGGCTCCCATCGGCGAACTGGATAAGCTGATCGCGGCGGCGGAGCGGGAGAATGCGAAGGTCGCGATCGGGTCACGAGCGCTGGATCGCACGCTGGTAGGCGTACATCAATCGGCAATGCGGGAGGCGGCGGGTCGCGTGTTCAATTTCCTGATGCGCGTGGTGACGGGGCTGCCGTTTCGCGATACGCAGTGCGGATTTAAATTGTTCGAGGCGGCGGCGGCGCGCGAAATCTTTTCGAGACAGACGCTGGACGGATTCAGTTTCGATGTGGAGGATCTGGTGATCGCGAAAGTGCTGGGGCACAAGGCGGTGGAGGTCCCGGTGGTTTGGAATAACGTGGAAGGGACCAAGGTCAGCACGCTGGCGGGGATGGGGTCGTTCGTTGCGCTGATCGGGATTCGGTGGCGCGCGATGGTGGGGAGGTATAAATAGGACACCGTGGCGTACGCTTCAGCGTGCTGCGGCGAACTTCAGTTCGACGTCCCGAATCGCAGGCTCAAGCCCGCGACAGCACGCTGAAGCGTGCGCCACATTCAACCATCCAACGACGATCTGTCAGACTAGTCTCTTATGTGGATTGTTCGACTCGCGCTGCGCCGTCCCTACACGTTTGTCGTGATGGCGCTGGCGATTTTGTTGCTCGGCATTTTGGCGATCGTGCGAATGCCGGCCGACGTTTTCCCCGACATCAACATTCCCGTCGTCACCGCGATCTGGACTTACGCGGGCGTTTCGCCGGAGGAAATGGCGGACGCTGATCACCACTCGCGTCGAGCGCGGCTTCACCACCGGCGTCAACGATATCGAGCACATCGAATCGCAATCGCTGCCCGGGCTCGCGATCGATCAAGTTGTTTTTCCATCCGAACGCCAAGATTGAAGCCGCGGTGGCGCAGGCGACCGCGCAATCGCAATCGGCACTGGCGTACGCTGCCGCCGGGCATTCATCCGCCGAACGTGATCCGCTATAACGCGGCTTCGGTGCCGATTTTGCAGCTCGGCCTTTCGAGCGACACGCTGAGCGAGAGGACAGCTTACGACCTGGGCTACAACTTTCTGCGCACGCAGCTCGCGAACACGCAGGGCGCGAGTTTTCCGCTGCCGTACGGCGGCAAGCCGCGGCAGATCATGGTGGATCTGGATCCGCAGGCGCTGTACGCGCGCGGCTTTCGGCCAGCGATGTTTCGACAGCGCTGAACGCGCAGAACCTGATTCTGCCCACGGGCAGCGCGAAAATCGGCACGCGTGAATATCGCGTGGAGCTGAACAACAGCCCGCTGCTCGCCGAGGCGTTCAACGATCTGCCGGTGAAAACGGTGAACGGCACCACCATTTATCTTCGCGACGTGGCGCAGGTGCGCGACGGCGCGGCGGTGCAGACCAACATCGTGCGGCATGACGGGCGGCGCGGCGCGCTGCTGACGGTGCTGAAGAACGGCAACGTCTCGACCATCGACATCGTGCAGCAAGATCAAAGCCGCGCTGCCGCGCATTCTCGCTTCCCTGCCCCCGGCGTTGCAAGTCACGCACGCTGTTCGATCAATCGATTTTCGTTGCGTGCGGCGATTTCGACGGCGTGGTCAAAGAAGCCGTGGTCGCGGCCGCTGCTCACCGGCCTGATGATCCTGCTGTTCCTGGGAAGCTGGCGCAGCACGCTGATCGTCTGCATTTCGATTCCGCTGTCGATTCTGACCTCGCTCGCGATTCTGTACGCGCTGGGCGAGACGATCAACATCATGACGCTGGGCGGCATGGCGCTGGCGGTCGGAATTCTGGTGGACGACGCGACGGTCGAGATCGAAAATATCCATCGCAATCTGGGCATGGGCAAAGGCGTGATGCCGGCGATTCTGGATGGCGCGCGGCAAATCGCGGTGCCGGCGTTCGTTTCGACGCTGTGCATCTGCATTGTGTTCGTGCCGGTGGTTTTCCTGACCGGCGCGGCGCAAGTATCTGTTCACGCCGCTGGCGCTGGCGGTGGTGCTGGCGATGGCGGCGTCCTACCTGCTTTCGCGAACGCTGGTGCCGACCATGATCCGCTACCTGATTCCCGCCGAACTGCGTCTCTATCGCAGGGCCGGAAGACGAAGCGGAAGTGCGTGACGCGCGGAATCATCTGGGACGGTCCATCACGCGTTTCAACAAGCGGCTTCGAGAAGATGCGCGACGGCTATTCGGGCATGCTCGCATTCGACGCTGGCATCATCGCAAGCTGGTGGTGGTGCTGCTTCGTGCTGGTCGTCGGTCGCCTGCGTGCGGCGCTGTATCCGTTCATCGGCACCGATTTCTTTCCGCAGGTGGACGCCGGGCAGATTCGCTTGCACGTGCGCTGCCCCGGCGGCACGCGCATCGAGGAAACCGAGCGGAGTTTCGTCGCAGGTGGAGGATTCCATCCGCAAAATTATTCCGCGCGAATGAGATCGCCGGACATTCTGGACAACATCGGCCTGCCGTACAGCGGATTCAATCTGGCGTTCACCGACAGCGTGACGCTCGGGCCCGTCCGATGGCGAAATTCTGGTTTCGCTGAAGCCGGGCGAGCATCGGTCCACCTGGGATTATGTGCGCGAGATGCGGCGCAAGCTGGCTCGCGAGTTTCCGGATCTGACGTTTTTCTTTCAGCCCGCCGACATTGTCGGACAGATTCTGAACTTCGGATTGCCCGCGCCGATTGACGTGCAAGTGGTGGGGCCGCTGCGCAATGCTGCCAAAGAATCACGCTGATCGCGCAGGAGATTTCCGGCGCGCATCGCGCAGATTCCCGGCGCCGCCGATGTTCACGTGCATCAGGTGAACGATGTGCCGCTGATGCGCTTCGAACGTGGACCGCGCGCGCGCCAGCGCAGATGGGCATTCACGCAGAAGGACGTCGCCAACGGACATGCTGATTTCGCTCAGCTCCAGCGCGCAGCTCAATCGCCGAACTGGTGGGTGAATCCCGGCAACGGCGTCGATTATCCGGTGGTGGTGCAAACGCCTGCCTATCGAATGGATACTCCGAGAAGCGCTGATGAACACGCCGATTCATTCGACGCGACGGACGAGACGCAACTGCTGAGCAATCGTCGCGCAGATGCGAGCGCGGCGTACACGGCGCAGGTGGTGAATCACTACAACGTGCAGCCGGTTTACGACGTTTACGCCAACGTGCAGGATCGCGATCTGGGCGGCTGTCGCGAGGACGTCGACCAGAGTGCTGGACGGAATTCAGACCCAAGCTGCCGGCCGGGAAGCTTTTTCGAAACGCGCGGGCAGGTGGGCACCATGCGCGCATCGTTCACGGGCATGGGGTACGGACTGATCTTCGCGATCTTGCTGGTTTACTTCCTGATGGTGGTGAATTTCCAATCCTGGACGGATCCGTTCATCATGCTTGATGGCGCGTGCCGGGCGCGCTGGCGGGAATCCTGCTGATGCTGTTCTTCACGCACACCACCGTCAGTGTTCCGGCGTTGATGGGCGCTATCATGAGCATTGGAGTGGGCACGGCGAACAGCATTTTGCTGGTGGTGTTCGCCAACGATTTGCGGCGCGAAGGCGCGGATGCGACTGACGGCGGCGTATCAGGCGGGCCGCACGCGTCTGCGTCCCGTGGTGATGACCGCGGTGGCGATGCTGGCGGGCATGGTTCCGATGGCGATGGGCTTGGGCGAGGGCGGCGAGCAGAACGCGCCGCTGGGCCGCGCGGTGATCGGCGGCCTGCTGTTCGCGACGGCCGCGACGCTGTTCATCGTGCCGGTGGTGTACAGCCTGCTGCGGAAGACTCCTCCGAAAATGTTCGACCAAATTGAGGCTACTGAATAGGGTGGGCTAGTGATTGAGAGTCTGTGTGAAACCCGGGCGTTGGACCGCTTCCTTTGGTCGCGGCTCATTGTCCGCATCGTGAAGGCAGATGCATAACGAGCCGTGACCAAAGGGAGCGGTTCGACATTCGAGTTTCGAGCAGACGGGTAACGCGGGGCTACTGAAACGTGGAGCGAACAAATCGCACGCCGGGTTCTTCGTGGTGCTGTTCCTGGTGGGCATCGGGCTCGCGGCGGGCATCGTTTATGAACTGACGCAGCGCGGTGTTCGCGACAAGGCGCTGGCCGCGACGTCGGTCGAAGATGCGGTCGCGCACCTGTGGTGAACGTGGGGCGAGTGCACGTCGCGCCGTCGTCATCGACGGTGGAACTGCCGTGCCAAACGGTCGCGATGGTGGAGACGCCGATTTACGCGCGCGCCGACGGGTATCTGAAACAGCGGCCGGTGCGACATCGGCAATCGCGTGAAGAAGGGCCAGTTGCTGTTGGAGATCGAGACGCCGGAACTGGATCAGCAGATCGATCAGGCTCGCGCGACGCTGGCGCAATCGAAAGCGGCGATTCAGCAATTGCGCGCGGCACTGGTGGCGGCGAAAAGCAATCTGAAACTCGCCGCAGGTGACGGCGGATCGATGGAAGACGCTGGCCGATCAGGGCGTGTTCGCGAAACAGGATTACGACGAAAAGATGGCGGCGCTGGAGTTGGGCCAGGCGAATGTGAAATCGGCGGAAGAAAATATCACGGCGGCCGAGAGCACGGTGGCCGCGAACGATTCGGGCCTGAAGCGCCTGGAAAACCTGAAGGTGTTCGACCAGATTGTGGCGCCATACGACGGCGTGATCACGTTCCGCAGCATCAATACGGATATCGGCACGCTGATTACTTCCGGCAATACGACATCGTCACGCGAGTTGATGCGGGTGGCGCAGATCGACGTGCTGCGGGTGTTCGTCAGCATTCCGCAAACGTATGCGTCGATGATTCACGATGGCGTTCCCGCGGAGTTGCGCGTCCAGGAACTGCCGGGTCGCGTGTTCTCGACCAAGGTTTCGGGGATCACGCATGAGGTGGACTCGACTTCGCGCACCATGCTGGCGGTGCTGCTGGTGCAGAATCCAAAAGAGGAATTGCTGCCGGGGATGTACACGAAGGCCAAGTTCTCGCTGCCGCATGCGGTGAACGTGCTGATGCTGCCGGCGGATGCGCTGATGCTGCCGTCGAGCGGTCCACAGGTCGCGGTGGTGGGGGCGGATCATAAGGTGCACTTTCAGAAGGTGACCCTGGGTCGCGATTATGGGGCGGAGATCGAGATTAATTCGGGGTTGAAGGTGGGGGATGTGGTGGTGTTGAATCCTACGGATGCGATTCGGGAGGGTGTGGTGGTGGAGCCTTCGGAGCGGAAGTGATGAACGTAGCAAGCTAGAATCAAGTCATGGGGCAGGCTAGACCATACAAGAACTATCGCTGGATCGTCGCCGACGCGGACTTGCTCGGCGGCAACCTGCGATTCGAGGATCGCGTTTGTCTGTCGGGTTGTATCCTGGAGTGTCTCAGCGCTGGAATGGACTGTGGGTGATATTAATGACGCGTTTCCGGAGTGATGTCTCAGCTGAGGCGATTCTCGGAGGCGCTAGCCGTGGGCGCTGAGCTTGGCGGACAAGCCCTGTGTGGCTGCTTGACGCGAACTTGGTACGCGTCCGCGAGCCGCGACCATAGGGAGCGGTTCAACGCCTCTATTCGGCACAATAGATCGCCATTGGCTCGCCCTGCTTTTCGATGACGTAGGTCACTGCTTGGTCGATTGCTTTCGATCACTCAACGATCGTGTACTTCCGTGGCGCGCCCAGCGCTTACGATCCGCAGTTTCGAAACCGGCCGAGTTGAGGAGACGGCTCGCATAGGACTTGAGGTCGTTCATAACCCGCTCTGGTGTTGCGTCTGAGCCTATGACGATGTGAACGTGATTGGTGCGCACGTGCGCGGCGACGAGTTTCCATCCGCGTTGCGCGGCACGTTCACGACTAGGGCGATCAGCACGGTTCTCGCCGGTGTTGATCCATGGTGTATGGAAGCTGGTCCATCGGTTGCGGTCGAGCGAAGCGCGACCGAAGTTCGGATCGAGCAGCGGACTGCCGGGAACGTTGTGCTTGGCGGTCGACGGTCGGTGATTCGTCGCCATGGACGCGGGCACCGTAGCAGGCGAAGGTGATCAGGTACGTCACGGGCGTGAGCCGTCGAGGTTGAACCGCTCCCTATGGTCGCGGCTCGAAGATCGTGGTGTAGCCGCGAAGTGTCACGCGTCTTTCGAAGCGCGACGAGGCGGACGAGCGGGCGCGATTTCGAGCAGACGTCGTAGCGCTTGGTTTACAGATCGGGAATTCGGGAACTTGGTGGTAAGATCCTCGTCGATGACGACGACGTTGGTTCCCTTGGCATAACGAGCGGCGTACTTGCCTCGTACACCCTTCGAAAAATCGTACTCCGGGAGCATTTCAGATTTCTTGTGGCTCGATGTGTTCATATCGTTTTCGTTCCCGTGCTATCGCTCGCCGAGCGCTGATCAACCGAATTCGATCGCCTCTTTCAGTATGCATGACTGTCAGCAGTTGGCGCTCGCCGGACATTCCGATCGTAATGTAACGATCCTCGTCAAACGAATGGACCGGATCATCGATGGTTATCGACAATATGTCGCGGAAAACAGTGGCTGCTTCCGCAAATGAGACGCCGTGCTTTTCGTGGTTGAGGTGCGCCTTCGCGCGAGACCATTCAAATTTCAGCGGCACCCATACATTGGTGGCTTGATGTCGCCGAAAATCTCACCTATCAGATTGTAGACCAACGCCGCCTTCGGGGAGGAGCTCGAAGATCGTGGTGAAGCTGTAGTCGGTCACGACTATTTCAGCATTCAGTGTTGGCGTTCGGCTAGCAGCCCAACCGAGATCTTGCTCCCGCGACAATCTGTAA
Organism: Terriglobia bacterium; assembly: GCA_963732025.1. Classification (GTDB taxonomy): domain Bacteria; phylum Acidobacteriota; class Terriglobia; order Bryobacterales; family Bryobacteraceae; genus Palsa-187. The sequence goes on along the minus strand of CAVSXU010000007.1, from coordinate 1,498,014 downwards.
GACCGCTCCTAGATGGATAAGCGCGTGTCGACGGTTGCTGATTTTTTCGCTGAGGTCGTTCTCTAGCGATCGAACGAGCGCCAGCACGTGATCCAGATCGTCCGGTGGAGGCATTTGTTGGCCAGGATCGATCTTGTGATAGATATCGTACAGGCTCAGTTCCTCGCGAAGACCACTCACGAGCGCTGAAGCTTTCTTGTAGTCGATCTCTGGTTCGTCGAGCTTGGCCTTGATGCTGTCCAGAACGTCCAGTATTTGTACTTGTGTAAATGGTTCTTCGCGAAATATTATGGTGTTCATCGTCTCTTCCTTCTAACTACACCCGCTGGTCCCGCCGCAGTTTTCGCACTTGTAGCAGGACCCGTTGCGCGTCATCAGCCCCCCGCATTCCGAACACGACGGCGCATCGCTGGCGACTACCGGGAACGGCAGCGCCTGTTGCGGATCGGGCTCCGTGACTCGGAGCTTCGGGGATTCGCCGGCTTCGCCTACCGCATACTCCGGACCCAGGAACTTTCCGCCGAGCCAGCGGAAAATGTAATCCATGATCGACTTCGCGTACGGCACCGTCGGGATTGCCCGTCCACCCGCTCGGCTCAAATCGTACGTGGCTGAATTTGTCGACGAAGAACTTCAGCGGCACGCCGTATTGCAGCGCGTAGCTGATCGCCGTCGCGAAGGCGTCCATCAGGCCCGAAATCGTCGAGCCTTCCTTCGCCATCGTGATGAACAACTCGCCGGGCGAGCCGTCCTCGTACAGGCCGACCGTGATGTAGCCTTCATGGCCGCCGATCGAGAATTTGTGCGTGATCGACGCGCGCGTGTCGGGCAGCTTGCGGCGCACCGGACGGTACACGATCTTCTCGTGCATCTTCTACCGACACGTCCGGCGCTCCGTTCGCCGGCTTCGCGCCCTTCGATGTTCCGCGAGCTCATCGGCTGCACCCGCTTCGAATTATCGCGGTAAATCGCCACCGCCTTCAACCCGAGCCTCCAGCTCTCGATGTAGGCGTTCATGATCTCTGCCGCCGTCGACTCCTCGGGCATGTTGATGGTCTTCGAAATCGCGCCGGAAATGAACGGCTGCACCGCGGCCATCATCCGCACGTGACCCATGTAGTGGATCGATCGCATGCCGTTCTGCGGACGGAAGCTGCAATCGAATACCGGCAGATGCTCGTCCTTCAGGAACGGCGCGCCTTCGATGGTGCCGGTGGAATCGATGTGATCGACGATCTTGTTCACCTGCTCCGGCGTATAGCCGAGCTTGATCAGCGCGGCCGGAACGGTGTTGTTGACGATCTTGATCACGCCGCCGCCCACCAGCTTCTTGTACTTCACCAGCGCGAGATCCGGCTCGATGCCGGTCGTGTCGCAATCCATCATGAAGCCGATGGTGCCCGGTGGGCGCGATCACCGTGGTCTGGGCGTTGCGGAAGCCGGCTAGTCGTCCGAGCTGCATAGGCCTCTTCCCAGCACTGCTTGGCGTTTTCGATAAAGCGCCTGCGGAACGCGCTTGCTGTCGATACCAGCGGTCGCGTCGCGATGCATGCGGATCACTTCGAGGAACGGCTCTTCGTTCACCGCGTAGCCGGCGCACGGACCGGTGGAATCGGCGGCGATGCGAGCGCTGGTCAGGTAGGCCTGGCCGCACATGATCGCCGTCAGCCCGGCGGCCCAGTCGCGGCCCTGATCGCTATCGTAGGGAATGCCCATCGACATCAGCAGCGCGCCCAGGTTCGCATAGCCCAGGCCGAGCGGGCGGAAATCGTGCGAGTTCTTGGCGATCCTCTCGGTGGGATACGCCGCGTTGTCGACGATGATCTCCTGCGCGATGGTCACGGTATCGATGGCATGGCGATACGCCTTCGACGTCGAACTGCGCCGTCGGGGCCGACGAACTTCATCAGGTTCAGCGACGCCAGGTTGCAGGCCGAATCGTCCAGGAACATGTATTCCGAGCACGGATTCGACGCGTTGATGCGCGCGGTGTTCTTCGACGTGTGCCACTTGTTGATGGTGGTGTCGAACTGCATGCCGGGATCGCCGCACTGGTGCGTGGCTTCGGCGATCTGCTGCATCAGGTCGCGGGCGCTGATAGCGATCGCGCTTTTCAACATGTGAGGCGCGTGCGAGTCCACCACTCGTCGTCGTCGACCACGGCCTGCATGAATTCGTCGGTCGCGCGAACGCTGTTGTTGGCGTTCTGGAAGAAGATGGAGCCGTAGGCGTCGCCGTCGAGCGAGGAATCGTAACCGGCGTCGATCAGCGTGTGCGCTTTCTTTTCTTCCTTGGCCTTGCACCAGATGAACTTTTCGATATCCGGATGATCCGCGTTGAGGATCACCATCTTCGCGGCGCGGCGCGTCTTGCCGCCGCTCTTGATGACGCCCGCGAAGGCGTCGAAGCCTTTCATGAAGCTCAAGCGGACCGGAGGCGCGGCCGCCGCCGGAGAGCAGGCCGTCTTCTTCGCGCAGGGTCGAAAGATTGGTGCCGGTGCCCGAGCCCCACTTGAAGAGCATGCCTTCGGTTTTCGCGAGATCGAGAATCGATTCCAGCGTATCGCCGACCGAATTGATGAAGCAGGCCGAGCATTGCGGACGCGTTTCGCCTGCGTTCAGCTTCTTGATGCCGTCGGTGGCTTCGTCGTAATACCAGCCGTAGCCGCGCGGCTCCTTCACGCCGACGTTGAACCAGACCGGCGAATTGAAGCAGGCTTTCTGCGGTCAGCATCAGGTGCGCCAGCTCATCGCGGAAGTTGGCGGCATCGACTTGGGTCCTGAAATAGCGCTGATCGCGGCCCCAATCCGCGAATCGTGTCGACCACGCGGGCGACCAGATCGCGAACGCTGGCTTCGCGCTCGGGCGAGCCTATTTTTCCATAGAAATATTTGCTGACAACAATATTAGTGGCGGTTTGGGACCAATCGGCGGGGACTTCGACGTCGCGCTGTTCGAAAATCACAGCGCCTTTGTCGTTTCCGATGGAGGCGGTGCGGCAGCTCCCATTTGACCTCGTCATAAGGGTTTTCCCGGCTTCGAGCCGGCTGGTGAAGTGGCGGGGGAAATCCACTCCAATACGTTCCGCGACCGGCAACGGCCGGCGTAAGTCTTTTAGTTTCATTGCTACACCTGTTCCGAGCTGTCCCATCTGACACTTCCCTCCGTAGTAACCTTAGCAGCCTTAGTACTGGAAAAAGCCGCTGTTGGCAATCATGCCCCAATATCTAGCGGTGCGTCAAGGACTATATCTACATGTCGTTCATACGTTTGCAACGTATAAGTAATATTTTACCAGAATCCGATCGGTTCCAAGCGAATCTATAATTGTCGATGGACAATGGAATGATAGTCGCGTATAATACTGCCATGCCATGGAGAATCAGCCACTTACAGGCGTTGGAAGCGGAAAGCATCCACATCCTGCGGGAGGTTGTCGCCGAATTCCAACGTCCTGTCATGCTGTATTCAATCGGTAAAGATTCTTCCGTAATGCTGCGCCTGGCCCAGAAGGCGTTTCACCCTGGGCCGATTCCCTTCCCTTTGCTGCATGTCGACACGACATACAAGTTTAGAGAGATGATCGAGTTCCGCGACAGAATGGTGCAAGAAATTGGCGCGAAGCTGATCGTTCACACGAATCAGAAGGCGATTGACGATGGGGCGAATCCGAATCGGCTGGGCACGGAACGATGCTGCGGATTGTTGAAGACGACGGCGCTGCTGGATGCGCTGCGCGACGGCAATTTCGATGCGGCGTTCGGCGGGGCTCGGCGGGACGAGGAAAAATCGCGCGCGAAGGAGCGGATTTATTCGGTGCGCGACACGCTGGGGCAATGGGATCCGAAGAATCAGCGGCCGGAGTTGTGGAACCTCTTTAACAGCAGGATCGATCCGGGCGAGAGCATTCGCGTGTTTCCGCTGTCGAACTGGACGGAGATGGATGTCTGGCAGTACATCCATGTCGAACGGATTCCGATTGTTCCGCTGTATTACGCGAAGGAGCGGCGGATGCTGGTGCGGCGCGGGCCGCATGGCGACACGTTGACGATGCCGGAGGTTCCGTTTGTCACGGCTGGTCCTGGGGATCGGTATGAGGTGGTGAAGTGCCGGATGCGGTCGCTGGGTTGTTCGCCGTGCACCGGGGCGATGTATTCGGATGCGGACACGGTGCCGAAGATTATCGCGGAGTTGGTGGTGGCGCGGAATTCGGAGCGGGAGAATCGGGTGATTGATTTCGATCGTGAGGGGTCGATGGAGTTGAAAAAGCGCGAGGGGTACTTCTGATGACCGCCACCGAGACATTAGCCGCCGATTCACGCAGATTCACGCGGATGGAACCCAAAGAGTTTGAGATCGATTCGTTCTTGGCATCGGAGGAAGCCAAGGACCTTCTGCGGATCAGCACGGCGGGGAGCGTGGATGATGGCAAGTCTACGCTGATTGGGCGGCTGTTGCATGATGCTCGCGGGGCTTACGAAGATCAGTTGCGCAGCGTGCGGCGTGAGAATGGGCTGATCGATTTCGCGCTGCTCACCGATGGGCTGCGGGCGGAGCGCGAGCAAGGCATCACGATCGATGTCGCTTATCGATACTTTGCGACTCCGAAACGCAAGTTTATTTTGGCCGATACGCCGGGGCATGTGCAGTACACGCGCAACATGGCGACCGGCGCGTCCACGGCGCATCTCGCGATCATTCTGGCCGATGCCGAACGCGGGCTGACTCCGCAATCGATGCGGCATGCTTCCATCGCGGCACTCCTGGGCATCCGGCATTTCGTGATCGCGGTGAACAAGATGGATCTGGTGGACTTCAGCCGCGATGTTTATGACCGGATTCGCGCGGAGTTTTCGCCGGTGCTGGATTCGCTCGGCGTGATCGAACCGTATTTTCTGCCGATGAGCGCGCTGCTTGGCGACAACGTGGTCGAGCCGAGTTCGAATATGCCTTGGTTCGCGGGGCCGCCGCTGCTGGAACATCTGGAAAGCACGGCCGCGCCGATTCCCGATCTGACGAGTCCGTTTCGCATGCCGGTGCAGCGCGTGATTCGTCCGGACCGGACGTTTCGCGGATACGCGGGGCAGATTGCGTCGGGAATGATTCGGCCGGGCGATGAGGTGGTCGCGATGGATTCGGGATTGCGGTCGACGGTTGCTCGCATTTCTACTTTCGATGGGGATCTTGCAGAGGCTTATCCTCCCATGTCGGTGGCGATTACTTTGCGGGATGAGATCGATATTAGCCGGGGGGACATGTTAGTGGCTGCGGGAAGATTGGCAGGCGGAACCGCCTGCCCCACTCGCTCCAAGAATATTGAGGCTACGGTGGTTTGGTTCGATCGGGAGGGGCTGGATCCGGCTCGCGATTATTTGGTGAAGCATACTACGCAGACGGTGGGGGCTCGGGTGGAGGCGGAGGGATTGCTGGCGATGAATGATATCGGCCGGGTTCGGATTAGTGCGGCTCGGCCTCTTTTTTACGATTCGTACAAGCAGAATCGGATTACGGGGAGTTTTATTTTGATTGATCGGCGTGTCGAATGCGACTGTGGCTGGGGGGATGATTTTGTGATGCGGGGATTTAATGCCGGTTCTGTTTGGAGTGTCGTCGCATGAGTTTGGAGCGGTTGGTTGATGACGCGAACGCGGCTATTGCGGCGGCTTTGGCCGCGGGCGCGAGGGCCTGCGTCACTTCCAGCTTTCAGCACGATTGTGTTGCTTTGGTTCATCTGGTTACCCGGCAGCTTCCGGGGATTCCGGTTTTGTTTCTGGAGACGGGTATCACTTTGACGAGACGATTGAATATCGCGATCGGATGTCGCGCGCCTGGAATTTGAACTTGCGTAAATTGGAAGCGCGGCAGAGTGTGGCGGATCAGGAGGCTCGGTTCGGGATTCTGAATCAGACGGCGCCGGATCGGTGCTGCGCGATGCGCAAGGTGGAACCTTTATTCGCGGGACTCGAGGAATTTGATACTTGGTTCACGGCGCTGCGGCGGGAACAATCGCCCACTCGCGCGAATCTTCAGGTGGCCGACGATTTCAAGCTTGCCGAGTGGAAAGGCGATTCGCAAGGTGAGTCCGCTGGCGGCTTGGACGAATCGCGACGTATGGCGTTATCTGGAGTTGCATTCGATTCCGGCGCTGCCGTTGTACGATCAGGGATATACGAGCATCGGATGCAAGCCGTGCACTTCGCTGCCAGCTGAGCGCGGACGATTTGCGATCCGGGCGATGGCAGGGCAAGAAACTCGAGTGCGGGATTCACATTCAGGCGGAGTAGTTATGCGTGACGATAGAGTCGGCGTACGAAAAGCCGAGATGACTCTCGGCTCTGCAGGCCTGGCGGCCCGCGCCACGACGACGGACGATTTGCGATCCGCGCGATGGCCGGGCAAGAAACTGGCGTGCGGGACGCTGGGGAAGGTGTCGACACGAGTGTCGACACGGCACGCAGGAGTGCGTGCGCCACATCGGACGGAGTAAATGGAATTAGCGCTGGGGTTCATCATCGCAATCGCGATCGCGCTGACGGGCGTGGGGGCGGGATCGCTCACGACGCCGTTGCTCATCCTATTGCTGGGACTGCCGCCGAAGGAGTGCGTCGGGACGGCGCTGATTTTCGGGGCGGTGGTCAAGATCGTGGCGGCGCCGGTGTATTGGGCTCGCGGAAAGGTGAGTTGGCGCGCGTTGGCTTACCTGCTTGGCGGCGGGCTGCCGGGCGTGCTGGCGGGATCGTTTCTATTGCACGGCGTGCAGATGAACTGGGTGCTGGTGATTGTGGGATTCACCATCATGCTGGTGGCGCTGGCGAACCTGATGCGGTTTCGCGCGAAATCGCGGACGGACCGGCCGAAGTGGCTGGGGCTGATCGCGCTACCGATCGGCGCGGAAGTCGGATTCTCATCGGCAGGGTCGGGAGCGCTGGGATCGTTGGCGCTGATGAGCTTGACGAAGCTGGATTCGGCGGAAGTGGTCGGGACGGATTTGTTCTTTGGACTGGTGCTGTCATTGGTAGGCGGCGGAATTCATGCGGCATTGGGTTCGCTGAATTTGCCGGTGTTGATCAAGCTGTCGATCGGCGGAGTGGCGGGGGCGGTGGTGGGATCGATGCTCGCGTCACGGATGCCGTCGCGGCAGTTGCGATTCGCGTTGTCGCTGGTGCTGGTGCTGCTGGGGGCTCAATTGTGCTGGAAGGGGTTCGCGGGGTAGATTTTGGCCGCCAATACACGCAAATAATTCGCGTCAAGCACCGCTCGTTAGAGCGGGGTATTCGCCCAGAAGACCCCCGCCCTGACGGGCGGTGCTTGGCGGCGTCTCCATCCGAGCGTGCCAACAAAATCGTCACTCATGCGGCGATCCTGGCCAGCGCAAAAATTGCTTCCATAGCGAAGGCGTATCGAAGTTCTCCAGTAACCAGATGTCTCCGCTTTGACGAATCGCCGTCGCGGCGAGGCTCTTGCCGTCGGGCGACAGGCTCATCTTTGTGCCGGGGATCCAGATGGCTCCCAGGTGGACGGCGGGCGGAAGCCTGACCGCTTCGCGCTCATGGCCGCTCGACACTTCCACAGCGATGATTCGCTGCTGCGGGTCGCCTTCATCCAGGCCGTAAAGAGTGGCCCCATCGCGCGACCAAGTCATCGCGGCAAACCCTCGGCTGCGAAGGAGGCGGTTTTCCTTTCCATCCGGTTTGATCAGGACGACTCCGTCTTTGGTCGACACAGCGATCCAGTCGCCCTTAGGCGACCATTCGGGCACGCATTGCAGCACCACAATACTCCGCGTCCACAGCGTCTCTCCCGATTCGTTGCTGCCCACCCGAAGTTTTCGGACGTCGGAGGGAGGACCCTGCGAGGTGTAGGCGATCCAGTTGCCATCCGGCGACCAGGTCGGCGCCCACTGCGCTCCTTTGGAATCGGCGAGCGGGACCGGGGTTCCGCCGCTTGCCGACACGATCCAGATTTCGGTCGCGTCGCGCTTGGGGTTGGAACGGTTGTGGCGAACGAACGCGATCCGCTCTCCATCCGGCGAGTAGACGGGACTGAGCAAAAATTCGTTCCTGCCTCTTGGAAAGCTGCCGGGCGCCACCACCGGCTGCTCGTGTCCGGTCTCGACGTTGCGGACCCAGATTTCGTCGACGCCGCTGCGATCCGTGACGTAGGCGAACTCCTTGCCGCGCGGCGACCATACCGCGGAATGTTCCAGACGTCCGGTGGCGATGAGGTTCCGCATCGGCGAACCATCCAATGGAATTTCCACGATATCGGTGTCGAAATCCATTTCGCTGTAGGCGATTTGTTTTCCGTCGGGCGATACGGCCGGGGCGGCTTGCGATCCGATGCTGGCCGCAAGCGGCATGACGGCTCCGCCGTTTAAGTCCGCCAGATATAAATGGGAGCGGTAGGCTGAGGGGGGAAGCGCGGCCGCAACGATGAGGCGATCCGCGCTGACCCAGTCGAAGCCGCGCACGGGAAACGCTTCCTGAAGCGATTCCAGCACGCGCCGGGGATTGCCGGATTCAGCCGGGTAAGGCAGCATCCAGAACTCCGAGCCCTGGCCGATAAACCGCCCCCACAACAGAATCGAATGGCCGTCCTTCGCGAACAAAAGCCGCAGGCCCGTGCCGGTGTCGACGCCTTCGAATGGCGCGGGCTCGTAATGTTTTAGATTCTCGCCGGGTGGCGAGGAAGTCCACACCGAAATTCCACTGCGATCGCTGTTGCGGCGGATGAATGCCAGCGTGTTGCCATCGGGAGAAAGAGCGTAGGCCTCGGCATCGGGCACTACGGGTTTCGGATCTCCACCGGCGACGCCCACCACCCACACCCCGCGCGAGGATGTTTGCGTGGGGCGGACCGAATCGCTGGCGCGAAGAAAGATCCGGGTGCCGTCGGCGGACCACACGGGGCGCTCGCAATTCGACGGGCAGTGGGTGATTTGGACCGGAGCGGGAGATTGCAGGCTGCGCGTGAAGATCTGCGCGCGCCCATCCACGATGGCGTGGTAGGCGACGACGCCACCTTGCGGCGACCACGCGGGCCAGTCCTCCAATTCCGATCCGGTGGCGAGCGGGCGGAAACGGATGGCCGAGAGATCGGGGCCGTTGGGCGCGAGCCAGACTGTCGCGGCGGCTGCCCCTGCCAGGAGAACGCCGGCCAGAATTGCGGCTTTCGCGATCCACGAGGTCGCAGACCGCGGGCTCTCCGGTTGCGGAACGGACCCGGTGGAGAGGTTGGTGGCTTCGGCCAAGTGATCGCGAATGGTCCGCAGTTCGTGATGCAGATCGAAGGTCGAATGGTAGCGTTCCTGGGGATCCTTGGCGAGGCAGCGCTCAATGCACCATTTGAGCGGCAGCGGAACTTCGGCGGCGAGCGGCGGCGCATCGGCATTGATGATGGCTTCCAGCGTCTCCACCTTGGAGCGGCGCACAAAGGCTTTCTTTCCGCTGCTCATCTCATACACAATTAGCCCGAAGGAGAAGATGTCGGAACGCGTATCGATGCGCTGTCCGCTGGCTTGTTCCGGGCTCATATACGCGACCGTGCCCGCCACGATGCCGAGCGCTGTCATGGAAATGGTGGGATCGTCGGGCCCTTTTTCCGACAGGGAATCCAGTGACTTGGCGAGCCCGAAGTCGGCAATCTTCACGCGGCCCTCGCGCGTCAGCAGGAGATTCTCGGGCTTCAGGTCGCGATGCACGATGGCGGCTGCGTGCGCGGCTGCCATGCCGTCGGCAACTTGCACGGCGATGTCGAGCAGCTTGCGAATCGGGACGGGTCCGCGATCGAGAAGTTTGCGCAGCGATTCGCCTTCCACCAGTTCGCTGACGATGTACGGCGTTTCACCGTCTAGATTGACGTCGAAGACGGAGACGATGTTGGGATGGCTGAGGGCGGCGGAAGCATTCGCCTCATGGATGAAGCGGCGCCGCGAGTCGGGATCGCGAATGACGTCGCTGCGCAGGATCTTGAGGGCTACGTCGCGGCCCAGGCGCGAATCGCGGGCGCGGTAGACCTCGCCCATCCCACCAGCGCCCAACAAGGCGACGATTTGATACGGGCCCATGACGGTGCCGATGTCGAGTGGCATTCTGTGGGATGAATTTTAACCCAACTGTACTACGGAATTTCGAAGGCGTGCTCCGGGCAACGAGCCGCGACTGTGAGCGGATAAAAAAGGGCCCGGTAGATAAACATCCTACCGGGCCACACGAGGGAAGAAGAAAATCACGAACTACATTCGGAAAGTCTTAGTGGTGTACGGTGTGGCCTCCGCTGCCACTGCTACGCGAGCCGCCGCTGTTGCTGGGGTGCGATCCACCGGAGTTCGAACCACCGGAAGGAGCCGCGCCGCGATTCTGCACGATCGGCGGATTGATATGGACCGGCTGCTGTTGGCTATAACTTCTCGGTTGCGGCTGCGAATAGCTCGGCCGGCTCTGCGGCTGAGGCTGTGCATAACCGCGCGATGGTGTGGCTTGCGAGCCGGCAGGAGATCCTCGATATCCGCCGTTCATTTGTCCCGACTGCGGCGAAGACTGAGGCGACGATTGCGGAGAAGATGGGCGCAACCCACCTTGACTGCCCGCGCCGCGACTGGCCGACGGATCGAAGTGCTGCCAACCGCTGTTTGCCCCGCCACTGTTCGTAGGCGATCCACCTGTCCGAGCTCCGCCGCCGCTAAAGCCACTCGGGCTTCCGCTCGATCGCGGCATGCCCTGATTTGCACCTTGCGAGAACCCTTGCCGCTGCTGCTCGAACGACACTCGATTGGTCTGCGACGTCTGCATATGTGACGCAAAACGCGTGCTGTCCGAAGTGTGGGGCAGGCCTTGCGTGCTGGCCGCGCGATTCGAGAACTGCGTGCTCTCCCGCGTCGGCGTCATCGGCAACTGTCCGTGAACCGCGCCGGCTCTTGCCAGATCGCCCGCCTGAGCGCGAACGATGTTCCCGCTGTTAACTCCTCCACGCCCAAATTCGTTGGCTCGCACGCTGGTCACCGCGTTGTTGAAGCGCGCGTTGTGGAATGAGTTGTACGCGTTCACGCTCACCACATTCGCTCCATGGAATCCGCCGTAGTATCCGTGCCCGTACCAGGGATGGAAGACTTCGAACGGAGCCAACGGACACCAACCGAGATTGCCGAATCCGAAGCCGAAGCCTATGCCCACTCCGCCACCCCAGCCGAAGAATCCGACCAGCGCGGGTCTCCAGTAGAACGGCTGGTAGATCGGTCCCGGCCACCAAGCCCATCCGAACGACGCGTGATACCAGCGCCCATAGTGATACGGCGCCCATCCCCACGATTCGCATCCGACCCAGCTCCAGCCGTAATAATCCAGCCATACCCAGCGTCCGCAGCTATACGGCGCCCAGCCCGGGTCCGCCGCCGCCACGTTCGGCGTCCATACGTTGCCATAGCTGCCATCGTTGACCCAGCGGCCGCTGCCTTCCATATCTTCCGTGCCGGCGACATCGCGCGGAACGTAGCGCGAACTGGTCGATTTTTCGAGCAGACGATCGCGCGAGATGCACCAGCGCTCAAACTCGTCGTCCGCGGGAACGGTGCTCAATTGAAATTCGGGATCGGAAGCCGAGCCGCGCGCCACCATCGTTTGTCCCTGATGCAGCGGCTCCGAACCGCGCGGGCTGAACACTTCCGCGTCGCCGAGACGCACCGTGATCTGACTGGTGCCGTCCGGCAGTACGCTTACGCGATAGACGCCGGCTTTGAGCGGACGAACCGCGACGCTCGGCGTACTGAGCTCGACCTGCGCATCGGACTCGTGAACAATACGGAAAATCGTGGTGCCGGTCGCGACTTGGATTTGATATTTGCGATAGGCCAGCTCGCTCAACCGTACTTCGGTGGCGGGCCCGAGGCGGACCAGATTCAACGCATCGAACTGAACTTCGGCGCGGCCTGTGTCCGACGTGACGATGCGATCGCCCCCCACCAGCGGGGCATTGACGATCGCGGCAACCAATTCGCCCGAATCGCCGCGCCGCACCGAGACATTGCCGTTCATGAAGCTGACGCGAGCCACGCCGCGATCCGGCGCGCCACCGTCGTCATTCGTTGGGGGTTGAAGGTTCGGTCCAGGACCAGACATCGGACCAGGCCCGGGTTGCGGCGGTCCGGGCTGTTGCGGCGCGGGCATCTGCTCCGACCAAGGTCGCTGCGGCGGCGCCTGTTGCGCAAAGGCGCTCAGTGCCAGCATCGCTGTCATCGCTATCGGTGCGGCAAATGCGATTCGTCGTCTCATCCGCCCTCAGTGAAGCAATCGCGATGCCACAGATAAGTTGTTTATTTACATTCATTTGATGGACGCACGAGTGGTTGAAAACCACCAGCGTGATTGTAATTGACCAGGGGGACGAAAACAGGGACAGGCCGCCCTGTCCACGCCGATATCTTGCTCATTCGCGGCATCGGGTCACTAGGGGACAGGGTAGCCTGTCCCTGTTTTCGTCCCAGTGCGTGTTCATAAAATCAGCATGCAATCGCCGTAGGAAAAAAATCGATACCGCTGATCGACAGCGTGCCGATAGGCCGCCAGCGCCAATTCCCTGCCCGCGAACGCGCACACCAGGACCATCAGACTCGATTTCGGCAAGTGAAAATTGGTGAGCATCGCGCCGGTTCTGCGGAATTCGAAGCCCGGGTAAATGAACAAGCTGGTATCCGCTGTTGCCGCACGCGCTGCGCTTTCGATTGCGCGTACGCTGGTGGTTCCCACCGCGACCACTCGCGACGCCGCGTCCATCGCACGCAACGTTTCTTCGGGCACTGTGAACGATTCCGAGTGCAAGTGCACTCGCTCGATTTCATCGTCGTGTAGGGGCTGAAATGTTCCCAGTCCGACGTGCAGTGTAACGTGCGCGACATTTGCACCTGCCACGCGGCATTTGTCCAGAATTTCGGGAGTGAAATGCAACCCGGCAGTGGGCGCCGCGACCGAGCCGCGCTCCCGCGCGAATACCGTTTGATAACGATCGCGATCGTCACGAGTATCGGCGCGGCGGATATACGGCGGCAGGGGCACGTGGCCGACGCGATCCAAAACCTCGAATAAATCGCCAGTGGGGCGCAATCGAACGGTGCGTTCGCCGAACTCGCCTCGACCGAGAATCTCTATCGATAATTCGTCCGACACGATCACGCGTTCCCCAGTACGCATCTTCTTGCCCGGCCGGACGAGCGCTTCCCAGGTGGCTCCATCGTCCGAAATCGGTTTGGTCAGAAATACTTCCACGCGGCCGCCTGTGCCGTGTTCGCGATGTCCGTACAATCGCGATGGGAATACGCGCGAATCGTTGAGCACCAGGCAATCGCCAGCGTGCAAATAGCCTGGAAGATCGCGGAACAGGCGATCCTGCCACGCTCCGGTCTGTCGATCCACCACCAGCATGCGCGCGCCGGCGCGATCGGCCAGCGGCTGCTGCGCGATCAATTCCTCGGGGAGATGGTAGTCGAAATCGGAAAGGCGCAAGTCTTCAAGATAGTCTGTTTGTATGGTTCCCTATTTAACCCGGGCCACGTTGCTGCCGGAGCGCGTACCGCCGGACGCCGGGCATCCGTTCGACGTCGCGTCCCTGCGCAATCTGGATCTCAGCTTCTCCAACATCGTGACGTTTTTTGTGGGAGAAAACGGAACCGGAAAATCGACCCTGATCGAGGCGCTGGCCGCCGGCAGCCGCTTCCCCGTTTCCGGCGGCAGCCGCAACGAGCTCGATTCCGCGCATGGTCCGGAGCAGGAGAGTCCATTCTCCCGTGCCCTCCAAATCGCTTTTCGCAAGAAACCTCGGAACGGCTATTTCCTGAGAGCCGAGTTCCAGGCGCACTTCGCCTCGCTGCTGGAACAACGTGAAGCCGACCCGGACTTTGACGGCGATCCCTATAGCCTGTACGGCGGGCGGTCTCTGCATCAGCGGTCCCATGGAGAGGCCTTCCTGGCGATCCTTCAAAACCGCATCACCGATGGTCTCTACTTCTTCGACGAGCCCGAGTCGGCACTTTCTCCGCAGCGTCAGCTTGCGCTGCTTGCCCTGATGCACGACCATGCGGTCACCGGACATTCGCAATTTATTGTCGCGACGCACTCGCCAATCTTATTGACCTATCCCGGCGCGGACATTGTGAGCTTCGATGGCTCCGGACTCACCCGTGTGCGGCTGGAAGACACAAGCCACTATCAGATCACGCGCGGCGTTCTCGAAAATCCGGAGAGGTATTGGAAACATCTCGTAGACTGAAATCAAGTGCAGGTCCCCTATCGAATTCTGGCAATCGAATCTTCGTGCGACGAAACCGCGGCCGCCGTTGTCGAAGACGGGCGCGCGATTCTTTCGTCGATCGTCGCCTCACAGATGGCGACGCATGCGAAGTACGGCGGCGTGGTGCCCGAACTCGCTTCGCGCGAGCACTTGCGCGCGATTGTCCCCGTCGTGCGCGAGGCTCTGGAACAATCCTCTACACAACTGGCGGATCTCGCGGCGATCGCGGTTACGCAGGGTCCCGGCCTGGTTGGATCGCTGCTGGTTGGACTCACCTACGCGAAGGCGCTGGCGATGGTCCACAAGATTCCGCTGATCGGCGTGAACCATATTGAAGGGCACATCCACGCGGTCGTGAGTCAGAACGCGATCGAGCTGCCGGCGCTTGCTCTGGTGGTCAGTGGCGGCCACACGCATCTCTATGAGGTGCTGGAAGGATTTCGGTATCGTCTGTTGGGCCGCACTCGCGACGACGCGGCGGGCGAGGCGTTCGACAAGGTCGCGAAGCTGTTTGGATTCGGTTATCCAGGCGGCCCGGTGATCGACCAGCTCGCGCCGCATGGCGATCCGCGCGCGGTGAAGTTCACGCTCGCCAAGATGAGCGGCAATACGCTCGACTTCAGTTTCAGCGGTATCAAGACGGCGGTGCTGCGGTGGGTGGAGGCTCGCTCGATGGAAGGTCGCTCAATGGACGCGGAGATTGCGGAGAGGCGCGCTCTGCTCGCTACGACGCCGCAGCCTACGGTGGAGGAGTGGCTGCGCGTGACGCCGCGCGCGACGCTCGACGTTCTTGCGTCATTTCAATACACGGTGATCGAGGAGTTGCTGCGGCGGGCGGTCCGGTCCGCCGAGGAAATCCACGCGAAGAGCATGATCATTTCGGGCGGAGTCGCTTGTAATTCCGGACTGCGTGCGGCGGCCAACGCGCGGCGGCTATTGTATCCTGTCTTTTTTCCTGCGCCTGGGCTTTCCACCGACAACGCCGCCATGATTGCTGCGGCGGCGTTTCCGAAACTCGCGCGCGGCGAATTCGGGGATATGTCGATGCGGGCGTCGGCGAATCTGGCTTTGAGTTGACAGCAATCTGGGGCCAGCGACAATAGGACGATGCTTCTCAACGGACGTGTCGTCGTCGTCACCGGCGCTGCTAAACGCATTGGACGCGCGATCGCGCTGCGACTGGCTCGCGAAGGCGCGCGGGTCGCGATTCATTACAACGGGTCTGAGGCGGAGGCTCGCGCGACGGCGTTGGAGTGCGATGCGATTGGAAGAAGGCAGGCGGAAACGCCTGCCCCACACGTTGGAAGCGGGCAGGCGGAAACGCCTGCCCCACAGGGGAATGCAGCGATCTTCCAGGCGAACCTCGAGAGTGTCGCCGAGATTGAAACGCTGTTCAGTAACGTCGAAAAACATTTCGGACGCATCGACGCGCTGGTTAACAATGCCGGTCGATTCACCACGATCGATCCGTTAAAGGTCACCGAGGCCGACTGGGACTTCATACATTCGGTCAATCTGAAAGCCGCCTTCTTCTGCGCGCAACAGGCCGCGAAGCGCATGATTGCCGGGGATGGCGGGCGAATTGTGATCCTCAGCTCGCTGGGCGGATTGCGGCCGTGGTCGAAGAACGCGCACTACTGCGCCTCAAAAGCCGGCGTGATCGTGATGACGAAAGCGCTGGCCAAAAGCTTCGCCCCGAAGGTCACCGTGAATTCGGTAGCGCCGGGCGCGATTGTTTTTGGCGAGCCGAATGAGCTGGAGGCTCGTCTGATCGCGAAGACCCCCGCGTGTCGTGCGGGAACGGCGGAGGATATCGCAGATGCTGTGCTGTTTTTTTTGACAACGACGACTTTTATCACCGGGCAGGTGATCGCGGTTGACGGTGGGTTGAGTCAAAAGTAGGGTTGGCGAACGCACTCCGTTGAAAGTCATGCTGAAGCACCGTAGCGTATGGAGGGGGCTAGACTCCCTGATATCCTGGGCTAAAGCGTGCGCATTCTTCAACTGACTGCCGGCGCCGCGGGCATGTATTGCGGAACATGCCTGCGCGACAATTCGCTCGCCAGCGAACTGATGCGCCAGGGTCACGACGTTACGTTGGTTCCGCTCTACACCCCGACGCTTACCGACGAACCCAACGTCAGCCAGGAGCGCGTTTTCTTCGGCGGCATCAGCGTCTATCTGGAACAGAACTGGCCGCTGTTTCGCAAGACTCCGTGGCTGCTGGATCGCCTATGGGATTCGAACTTCGCGCTGCACGCCGCGGCGAAACGCACCATCCCCGTCGACCCGCATTTTCTGGGAGGCATGACCGTATCGATGCTCGAAGGCGAACACGGGCGGCTGAACAAGGAAGTCCAGAAGATGCTCGAATGGCTGGAATCGGAGCCTAAGCCGGATGTCATCAACCTGCCGTACACGTTGCTGATCGCGCTGGCACAACCGTTGAAGCGGGCACTGGGTGTTCCCATTTGCTGCACGCTGCAAGGCGAAGATCTGTTTCTCGAAGGCCTCGCGGAGCCCTACAAATTGCGGGCTTTGGATTTGATTCGCAAGAACATTCCGCACGTCGATTGTTTTCTGGCCGTCAGCGATTACTATGCGGGGTTCATGGGCCGGTACCTTGGAATTCCGCCGAACAAGATGGAAATCGCGCGCGTCGGCGTGAACACGGACGGCTATCGCGAACCTGTGCCGTTCGCGTCTGAGCCATCCAAGACGCCCGTGAGAATAGGCTATTTCGCGCGCATCGCACCGGAGAAGGGATTGCATGTTCTCGCGGAAGCGTATCGCATCGTGCGCCGGCAGGAGCCCAATTGCACGCTAGAAGCCGCCGGCTACATGGCGCATGAGCATCAAGCGTATCTCGACGGCATCGAGCGCCAGATGAAGCAATGGAATTTGCCATTTCAATATCGCGGCGTGCTCGATCGGGTGCAGAAGATCGCCTATCTGCAAAGCCTGGATGTTCTTTCGACGCCCACCGTCTACGCCGATCCAAAAGGATTGTTCGTACTGGAAGCGATGGCCGCCGGTGTGCCGTTCGTGCAGCCGCGCCACGGAGCATTTCCGGAGATGGCGGCGCGCACCCGCGGAGGAATACTGGTGGAGCCCGAAGATCCCGAAAGCCTGGCCGCGGGTTTGCTGACAATGATTAGCGATCGCGAACTTCGCGCGGAGCATGCGGCCAACGCCTATCGCGGAGTGCGCGAACATTACACGGTGGCGCAGATGGCGAATCAGACCTCCGCGATTTTCGAGCGTGTGGGGCAGGCGGTTTCGCCTGCCTGATAACGAATGATGCTCGAAGCGCGCAGTATTTCCAAATCCTATCCGACGCCGCGTGGCCCGCTGCCCATCCTGACAAACATTTCACTGGCAATGGAACAGGGCGAATCGATTTCCATCGTCGGGCCCTCAGGCAGCGGCAAGAGCACGCTGCTTTACATCCTCGGTGCGCTGGAGCCGCCGACGTCAGGAACCGTCGTGTTGGATGGCCACGATCCATTCACGCTCTCCGACAAAGACCTGTCGGCGTTTCGCAACAAGGAAGTTGGATTTGTTTTTCAGGATCATTGCCTGCTGCCGCAGTGCTCGGTTTTGGAGAATGTGCTGATTCCGCAGATGGTCGCGGAAACCGACACGAGCGCCAGAGACCGAGCCACATCCTTGCTGGATAACGTAGGCCTGTCGCATCGCCTGGATCATCGACCGGGCGAATTGTCAGGCGGCGAGAAGCAGCGGGTCGCGATCGCGCGGGCGCTGATCCGTTCACCGAAGCTGTTGCTGTGCGACGAACCGACGGGAAATCTCGATCGCCATTCCGCGTCACAAGTAGCCGACCTCCTGCTGGAAATCAATCGCGCGACGAAAGCGATTCTGATCGTTGTGACGCACAGCGCGGAATTGGCCGCGCGATTTCCGAAGTCGATGGAAATGATCGAGGGCGGATTGCAGGCGCGATGAGAATTAACGGAGTGGTGGAGACCGCGCTAACGGTTGAAGATGTCCGCCGCTCGACCAAGTTTTATCAGGACTTGTTCGGTCTGCAAAAGCTCGCTGGAGACGATCGCTTCTGTGCGCTAGCCCTGCCCGGCCGCGCCGTGCTGCTGTTGTTCAAGAAAGGTGGAACCTCCCAGCCGGTGCAGATTCCCGGCGGCATCATCCCAGGACACGAAGGAGCCGGTCAGTCGCACTTTGCGTTCAAGATTTCCGCCGACGATCTGGAAGTGTGCGAGCGGGAACTTACTGACGCCAGTATCGGGATCGAAAGTCGAGTGCAATGGCCCTTGGGCGGCACAAGCATTTATTTTCGAGATCCTGACAGGCATCTCGTAGAACTAATCACGCCCGGCTGTTGGGAAGTGTACTGATGGAAATTCTGGCATCGATGTGGCGCACGCACTTGTGCGTGCCGTGTCGACACTCATGTCGACACGTTTTTGGCGGCGCGCCATGACCTTCCTAACGCTCGTCCGCCGCAACCTGAGCTATTACTGGCGCACAAATCTTGCGGTAATCCTGGGTGTCGCGACCGCTGTTGCAGTGCTTTCCGGAGCACTGCTGGTAGGCGATTCCGTGCGCGCGAGCCTGCGCGACCTTGCACTCGACCGACTAGGGAAAACCGAAGGCGTAGTGACCAGCGCGCAATTCTTCCGCGAAGCTCTTGCTCAAGACGTGGCGGGGTCCGCGCCAATGATCGCGATGCAAGGAATCGTGACGAGCGAGAAGAGCGGACGTCGCGCATCCAACGTGAACGTGTATGGTGTCGACGACCGCTTCTGGAACTTCCACGGCGTGGCCACTCAGAACGGAGTGGAACTCAGCACCGCGTTGGCCCGAGAGCTAAACGCCACCACCGGCGACGCCTTGCTGCTGCGAGTCGAGAAGCCCTCGGCGATTCCGCTGGAATCGCTGCACAGCCGCAAGGAAGATACGGGACGAACGATCCGATTGTCAGCCGGCGCAGTGCTCGATTCGAAACAGCTAGGCGAGTTTTCGTTGCAACCGACGCAAGGCGATGTGTTAGCGATTTTCGTCCCCCTACGGCGCCTGCAGCGCGACCTCGCCCAACAGAACCGAGTGAACACACTGCTGCTGGCATCGACAACGTTTCCGAAAGAAGCGGTGACGCTGGAAGATCTCGGGATCAAGGTGCGATCGCTTCCCGATAAGAATGCATTGTCGGTAGAAACGGAGAGCGGACTCATTAGCGACGCGCTCGCGGCAAAGATTCCCGGGAAACGGCTGTTCGCTTACCTCGCGAATTCAATCCGCATCGGCGATCGAGAGATTCCATACTCCGTGGTGGTTGGCCAGCGCTGGGGAGATAACCCGCAGCATGACGCGATTACGCTCAATGACTGGGCCAGAAAAGAGCTAAACGCGAAAGTCGGCGACACAGTAACGCTTGACTATTTCTCTTGGGACCCAACTGGCACACTCGCGACGCGTTCCCATCAATTCCGACTGGTCGACGGAATCCCAGGTCTCGATAGTGATTCGGTCCCCGAGTATCCCGGTATTACGGAGGCCAAGAGCTTCAGCGATTGGGACCCGCCGTTTCCGATCGATCTCAAGCGCGTCCGTCCCCGAGATGAAGAATATTGGAAGAAATATAGGACGACACCGAAAGCGGCTATTCCAATTTCAACCGCAGCCGATTTGTGGGGCTCACGGTTCGGCCACGCAACCTCGATTCGCATCGAAAACAATTCCGACGCCGGTGCATTCGCAAGAACGCTGCGCGCAACGGTCGATCCGCTGCAACTTGGAATGGCGTTTGCGACTCCTCGCGATCAGGCTTTGCAATCGGCGCGCGGGTCGACGGATTTTGGCGAATACTTCACTTACTTCAGCTTTTTTCTCGTCGTCTCGGCACTCTTGCTCGCGGGGTTGTTCTTTCAATTGGGAATCGAGCAGCGGCTGCGTGAAATCGGCACATTGCGCGCGATGGGGTTCGCGGCGACACAAATTCGTTGGATGTTCGTTGCAGAAGGCCTTGCACTTTCGTTGCAGGGAACGTTGCTTGGTTCAGGTGCCGCAATCGCGTATGCGGCGTTCCTGATGTACGGCCTGCGGACGTGGTGGCGGGGCGCCGTCGGCACTGGATTATTAACTCTGCATTTGACGCCCAATTCGTTAGTCTACGGGGCGATCGGCGGATTGCTGGTTGCGGTTTTCTGCATCGTTCTGACTCTGCGAGGTTTGCGGCGAGCATCGGCTCGCGATTTGCTTTCGGGATCGCATGGCAGCGATGCGGAGCCGAAGCGCCGGACTCGACTGCTCTACATCGTCGCCGCGACTTCAGCCGTTAGCGGCATTGGATTGATTGCTGCAGCAGTCTCAAAAACAGTTTCGGATGCGGAAGGTTTTTTTGGGGCGGGATCTTTGTTGCTGATTGCCGGGATTTGTTTTGCGTGGGCGCGGTTGCGGTCGCAATCGGGAATGGTGGAGAGTGTCGTCGGTCTCGGTATTAGGAACGCATCACATAAGCCGGGGCGCAGCGTGTTGTCGATTGCGCTGATCGCGTCCGCTGTATTTCTGGTTGTGGCGTTGGACGCGTTTCGGCGACCGCCGGCGTCCCTCAAGGGATATCCCTTTTATGCAGAATCGCAGTTGCCGATTTTGTGGGATCCGAATACGCCGGAGGGTCGCGAGAATCTGAATCTTCGCGAGATCGCGAATGCAAAGTTCTACGCGTTTCGTTTGCGGCCCGGCGACGATGCTAGCTGTTTGAATTTGTACGAACCCCGCACGCCTCGTGTGCTGGGGGCGCCGCGCGGCTACTTGCCCGCCATCGACGAGTACGTGGTGGGCGATCCGATTCCTGCTGCCGTGGATGCCAACTCGCTCACGTATGTATTGCACAAAAACGTCGGCGACATCGTCGAGGTGAACGGGGCGAAGCTGCGAATCGTTGCGGCGCTCAACGACACCATTTTTCAAAGCGAGTTAATCGTCGGAATGCAACCGTTCGAGCGCGCCTTTCCGGAAGTCCAGGGTTATCGTGTGTTCCTTATCGATGGGCCGCCGGGCACCGACACGAAACTTGAACAGGCGCTTGCCGACTATGGATTCGACGTGACGTCGACGGCGGACAAACTCGCTGCCTATCATCGGGTCGAGAATACTTATTTGTCGACGTTTCAAGCTCTTGGCGGATTGGGATTGCTGTTGGGGACGCTCGGGTTGGGCGCGGTGT
The DNA here is from genome assembly GCA_963732025.1 of Terriglobia bacterium. Classification (GTDB taxonomy): domain Bacteria; phylum Acidobacteriota; class Terriglobia; order Bryobacterales; family Bryobacteraceae; genus Palsa-187. Next base: position 1,476,533 of record CAVSXU010000007.1, on the reverse strand, counting down.
TGTTGCGCAATGTGATGGAGCGGCGCAAGGAGTTGGCTCTGTTGCGGGCGGTGGGTTATCGGCCGGAAGATTTACGAAAGATGGTGATTGCCGAGAACGCGTTTCTCTTGATTACGGGTACAGTGATCGGCACGGTATGCGCGTTCATCGCGATCGCTCCGGCTTTTTTTGAGCGCGGCGGGCATTTACCGAATCCGTCATTGGCATTATTGTTACTCGCGGTGCCGGTTGCGGGGATGGTCGCGTCACTGGCGGCGGTTCGTGTGGTATCGCGCGCGCCCTTGCTGGAGACATTGCGGGCGGAATGAAGACGGCAGGCGGAACCGCCTGCCCCACATAAGCAGAAAACGTGTCGACATGAGTGTCGACTCGGCACGCAGGAGTGCGTGCGCCACAAACACCGGCGTTGTATGCTGCTTTCATGAGATGGCTGCTGGCTCTGCTGATTCCACTAGCCTCGGCGGAGAACTGGCCGCAGTGGCGCGGGCCGAATCTCAACTCGACCAGCGGCGAGGTTGACCTGCCGGTGAAATGGTCGCCCAGCGAAAACATCGCTTGGAGAATTCCCCTGCCCGCGTGGAGCGGCGCGACTCCCATCGTGTGGGGCGATCGCGTGTTTCTCAATGTAGCGGAGGGCGGCAACCTCTATCTGTGGTGCGTCGACCGGCGCGGGCCGAAGATCGCGTGGAAGAAATTGTTGGGCGACGGCGATCACAAGGAACGCAAGCAAAACATGTCGACGCCATCGCCCGTCACCGACGGCATGAACGTCTGGGTGATGACCGGCACCGGCATGCTGAAGGCTTTCGATTTCAACGGCAACGAGCAATGGTCGCGCGATATTCAAAAAGACTACGGCCGGTTCGGGCTCAATTGGGGCTATGCGTCGAGCCCGCTGTTGCATGAAGACTCGCTGTACGTCCAGGTGATTCACGGGATGAAGACGCGCGATGCGTCGTATATTTTGCGCGTCGACAAGAAGTCGGGCAAGACGCTGTGGCGTATCGAGCGGCCGACGATGGCGAATCGCGAATCGCATGACTCCTATTCGACACCTTTGGTGGTCAAGACGCCGGAGGGCGCGCAGCTGATTGTGCTCGGCGGAGACGTTGTCACGGGGCACGATCTCAAGACCGGCGAAGAGATGTGGCGGATGACGGGATTCAATCCGACGAATGACGCGGCTTATCGTACAATCGCGTCGGCCACGTATCGCGACGGCATCGTCTTCGCGCCTACGCGCGAGCGCCCGTTGCAGGCTTTCAAGATCGGCGGGCACGGCGGCTCTACTGGAAACGGCGGGGACATCACGAAATCAAATCTACTGTGGCAATTCAACAACGGGCCGGATGTGCCGACACCCGTGGTGGACGGCAATTATTTTATTTCGATTAACGATCGCGGCATCGTTTGGTGCCTGGACGCCAAGACCGGGAAAGAGATTTACGGCGCACAGCGGCTGAAGGCGTCTACCTATTCGGCGTCGCCGATATTGGCGGACGGGAAGATTTACATCACCAACGAAGACGGACTCACGACAGTCTTCCGGGCGGGGCCGAAATTCGAGATCGTCGCGGAAAACAATATGGACGAGTATTGCTTGAGCACGATCGCGATTTCGGAAGGGCAGCTATTTCTGCGGACAGACAAGGCGTTGTATGCGATTGGGAAGCGCAAGGACTTGAAGTAAGAAAGCCGGGGCCACTCTCGGCTCCCAGGTCGAAAAATACCCCTCATTCGCCCGTTGTTCGTCTTCGCGCCAATATTTTCAAAACTTTCGTGGGTCGCAGACCCATCCTGGACATGCCTTGCGGCCTCCGCCGCGGTGCCCCCAAGGCAACGCGTTAACGTGGTAACAGTGACCACGGCGTTAATTCAATCCGAGCGCACCGAACTGCGCGCGATGCTTCGGCTGGCCGCGCCACTGGTGGGCGCCGAGCTCGGCTGGATGTTGATGGGCATCGTCGACACGATGTGCGTCGGGCATTTCAGCGCGGACGCGATTGGCGCGGTGGGCCTGGGAACGATGATGTTTTACGCGATCGGCATGTTCGCCAGCGGCTTGCTGCTGGGGCTGGACACGCTGGTGTCGCAAGCTTTTGGCGCGCGCGATCTGGAGGACTGCCGGCACTCGCTGATCAATGGGGTGTGGTTGGCGATCCTGCTGGTGACACCGGTGATGCTGGCGGTGGAATTGTGCCTGCGATTGTTGACGACGTTCGGCATCGACCCTGAGGTGGTCCGCACGACGACACCCTATATGCGCGTGTTGAATTTCAGCGCGCTGCCGCTCCTGCTGTTCTTCGGAATGCGGCGCTACCTGCAAAGCATGAACATCGTGCGGCCGATCATGATCTCGCTGGTGACCGCGAATCTGGTGAACCTGGCAGGCAATCTGATTTTCGTGTTCGGGAATCTTGGCGCGCCGCGCATGGGCGCGACCGGCGCGGGATGGGCGACATTATTTTCGCGCGTGTACATGATGATCGTGCTGGCGGTGGTGATCTTGAAGCACGATCCGCACTTGGTGCACTCGTCATGGAAGCCCGACTTCAGGCGCATCTGGCGGCTGCTCACGCTTGGATTCCCCGCCGCTCTGCAAATCGGCCTGGAGACGGCTGTGTTTGCGACGGTAACGGTGCTGATCGGCAGGATCGGCGCGATGGCGCTGGGCGGGCATCAGATCGCCCTCGCGACGGTCAGCACGACGTTCATGATTCCTTTGGGGATCAGCTCGGCTGCATCGGTGCGGGTGGGGCATGCGATCGGCCGACGTGATCCGCACGGAGCGGCGCGATCCGGCTGGACGGCGATTGCACTTGGGGCGATCGTGATGGCGATCGCGGGGATCATGCTGCTCACCATTCCGCAGTGGATCGCGCGGATCTTTACGCCGGACCCGGCGGTGATCGCGGCGGGCGCTACGCTACTGCGCGTCGCGGCGTTCTTTCAATTGTTCGACGGATTGCAAGTGGTAGCGACGGGAGCGTTGCGGGGGACGGGCGATACTCGTACGCCGGCGTACTGCCACTTCGCGGGGTATTGGATCATCGGATTGCCTGCGGGGGCGCTGTTGTGTTTTCACTATGGGCTGGGCGCGGCGGGATTGTGGATGGGACTGTCGGGCGGGCTGATCTTGATCGGAATTGTCTTGGTGTTGGCGTGGCGGCGGGCGGTGGGGCGGCTGCGGGAGACGTCGTAGGGCTCAGGCGAAGAGGAGACGGCCTTTGGGTTCGGGAATCGGACGCCCGAGTTCGCGAGCGGTCTCGATCCACTCTGCGATCACTGTTTCGGCGTTGGCGAGGGCTTCCTGGCGAGTGGCGCCGTCGGCTGCGCAGCCAGCGAGTTCGGGGACTTCGGCAATGAAGGCTTGGTCCTCGTTACTCCAGTAGAGGATGATTTCGTATTTGGTCATTCGACCTCTGTTGTCAGTTTATATGGAAACGTCTCGGGTGCCGAGTCTGTAGAATCTAAATATCTCGATTTCACGACGCCCAAGATTGGGAACACATAATGGAAAAGCGCTATCAGGTTTTTGTCAGTTCGACGTACGAGGATCTCCACGAAGAGCGACGCGAAGTTATGCAAGCCCTGTTGGCGCTCGATTGCATACCAACCGGAATGGAGCTATTTCCGGCTGCAGACGAAGACTCCTGGAGTCACATACAACGGTTCATTGCTGGATGCGATTACTATGTCGTCATTGTGGGAGGAAGATATGGATCGAAAGGGCCAATGGGTAAGAGCTATACGGAAATGGAGTACGACTATGCGGTCCAGGCCGGACTTCCAGCGCTAGCATTCCTGCACAAGACTCCAGGCACGATCCCCGCAAGCAAGACTGAGTCGACAGATGAGGGTAAGGCGGCTCTCGCGGCTTTCAGGCAAAAAATTGAAAGTGCACGGCACGCCAAATATTGGAATTCTTCGGGCGAACTTGCAGGCACGGTCACTCTTGGAATGGCGTCGATAATGAAGCTCAAACCGAGAGTAGGCTGGGTACGCGCTGACTTGTTGCCAGGCGAAGGGGCAACACAGGAGATGCTTCGCCTCAGACGCGAAATCGAATCATTGAATGAAGAACTCGCTGTCGCCAAGAATAAGGTCGCTCCAGAAGGCCTTGATGAACTCGCGCAAGGAAGTGACACAACGAGCATTACCGTCGACTTCGAATCAGACGCTTACGGGACTGTCACCCAGACGGTCAGATGGGACAGCTTGATGCGAGCCATCTTACCGCAGACTATCGGCGGTGGTGCACCGCCGGAGTCCATTGCCGCTGCTGTCGCGAACCTCATCATCCGTGAGGCTTTGGAGGACCGAGGACCAAGTGTTGGCCGTCCAGGCTTACAAACTGCCGTTCTCAGTAGGAGTGATTACGGCAAGGTTCTTAATCAAATGATCGCTCTTGGCCTGATCGAGGGGCGCGTCGACCCGATCAACCCACTAGGAACAAGATGGTTCGCAACACCGTTCGGCGTGCAAACTGGATCGAGGTTGCTAGCAATCAAGCGCGTCCTAACAGTTGCTCTCTAGTCACTGACGGATAGGGATCCGCACATCGATTCATCCCCTCCCCAGCCTTCGTCTTACGGGCGACGTAAACGCTCGAATCGCCATATCCAGATCACTCACGCCCAACCCCTTGCACGTCCCATAAAAAACCGCGAACCCGAGCGGGATCGAAATCACAAGATCTCCTAGTCGGCCAACACGCGACACGCCCAGCCACACTTCAACGAAATGACTGCTGGTCCACACGATCGCTCCCATCACCGCCGACGCGATCAGGACTTTGCCGATCCCCGCCGCGAGGTCGCGCCCGTACACTCCGCCGATTCGCTTTCGCAGGATCGCGAACAGCACGACGAATCCGAACAGCGCGACCACTGATGTCGACATCGCCAGTCCCGCGTGCCCGAAGCCGACCCAGCGGATCATCGTGAACGCCGTTGCGTAGTTGATCGCGACCGAAAACAGGCTCACGATCATCGGCATGCGCGCGTCGCCCAACGCGTAGAACGCCGGGCGTCAACACTTTTAGCGCGGCGTATCCGGCTAGCCCCACCGCGTAACACGACAGCGCGATCGCAGTCTGCTGCGTGTCGTACAGCTCGAATTTTCCGCCTTGATAAATCGCGCCGATGATCGATTTGCCCAGCACGATCAATCCCACCGACGACGGCACGGTCAGCAGGAACACCATGCCCAGCGATTTCGATAACGTCTGGCGGAATTCGTCCATGCGGCCCGCGGCGGCGCTGCGCGAAATCGAGGGCAAGGTGGCCGACGCCATCGCCACGCCGAACAGGCCGAGGGGAAGCTGCATGAATCGGAAGGCGTAGCTCAGCCAGCTTACGGGGCCGTCGAAGCCGCGATGCGGATCGTAAACGCTGGATGCGAAATTCGTGTTGACCATCACGTTGATCTGCACGGCCGCGTTGCCGAGAATCGCCGGCACCATCAGCTTGAAGATCCGCACCAGGCCGGGATCCGACCAGTCGAATGCGGGGCGGAAGCGGAATCCAAGGCGATGCAGGCTCGGCAACTGCCAGCACAATTGCAGCGCGCCGCCGAGCACGACGCCGATCGCCATGCCTTCGATGCGCGAGAAGTGCAGGATCGGGCCGAGTCCGAATCCGAGCGCGAGTCCGAATCCGACCGAGCCGATGTTGAAGAACGTCGACGCCATCGCCGGCACGCCGAATTTGTTCGACGCGTTGAGTACTCCCATCGCCTGCGCCGCCAGCGCGACCAGCAGCAGGAACGGGAACATCATGCGCGTCATCGTGACGGCGAGCTCGAATTTTCCGGGCACGGCGGCGTAGCCTGGCGCGAGCAGATGCACCAGCGTGGGCGCGAAGATGATGCCGAGCGCGCACAATCCGCCGACCACGATGATCAGAGCGGTGGCGACGAGATTCGCCAGCCGCGCGGCTTCTTCCTTGCTGCGTGTCGAAAGATATTCGGTGAAGGTGGGGACGAATGCGCTGGAGAGCGCGCCTTCCGCGAACAGGTCGCGCGTCAGATTCGGAATGCGGAAGCCGAGGCTGAAGGCGTCGTAGATCAGGCCCGCGCCGAATAAGCCGCGCCATCACGCTTTCGCGCACCAGGCCGGTGACGCGGCTCATCAGCACGGCGATCGAAACGATGCCGGCGGACCGGACCACTCCTTCTGATTGGCTAGACGACCCCGTCTGCGCGGGCGGCTCGGGCGGATTATTTCCCGTATTCTTCAAAGAAGTGGGCAATCGTCTTGATTCCCGCGAAGTAGTTCGCGATTTTGTATTTCTCGTTGGGTGAATGGAGGCAATCGTCGGGCAGGCCAAATCCCATCAGGATGGTCGACAGGCCGAGGTGCTTCGCGAAGTCGGTCACGATCGGAATCGCGCCGCCGCTGCGGACGAACACGGTCTCGCGGCCGAACACGTCGCCGATGGCTTTCGCGGCCACGCGGATCGCGGGATGATCGGGATTCACGACGAGCCCGGGTGTGTAGCTGAGCAGACGAACTTCGGTCGTGATGCCCTTGGGCGTGTTCTCTTTCACGAACTTCTTGAATGACGCGAGCGTCTTTTCCGGGTCCATGTTCGGGACCAGGCGCATGCTGACCTTCGCGGTGGCGATGGCGGGAATCACGGTTTTCGCGCCGGCGCCGGTAAATCCGCCAGCGATGCCGTGGACTTCGAGGGTCGGTCGCGCCCAGGTCTTCTCGAAAGTCGAGTAGCCTTTCTCGCCGGTAAGCGCGGTTGCGCCGACCTCGCGTGTCAGGTAGTCCTGCTCGTCATAGGGAAGCGACGCCCAGCTTTTCTTTTCGGCGTCGCTGGGAGGCTGGACGTCCTGATAGACGCCCGGAATCAGAATGCGGCCGGTCGCATCCTTCATCTTGCCGAGTAGTTCGACCAGTCCGAATACCGCGTTGGGAGCGGCGCCGCCGTAGAGCCCGGAGTGCAGATCTTTCGAGGGGCCGTGCGCTTCGATTTCCGTGTACATCAGGCCGCGCAGACCGTTGCATATGGTCGGGAGGCCGTCGGCGAATAGCGCGGTGTCGGACACGAGTGCGATATCGGCCTTCAGCTTCTCGGGATTCTTCTTGGCGATCTCGGCGACGTATTTCGCGACCGACCCTGCCGCCGATTTCCTCTTCGCCTTCGATCAGGAACTTGAGGTTGATCGGCAGCGTGCCGTTCACCGCGCGCAGCGCCTCGACGGCTTTGATGTGCATGTACATCTGGCCTTTGTCGTCAGCCGATCCGCGCGCGTAGAGATTGCCGTCGCGCTCGACGGGCTCGAACGGAGGCGAAGTCCAGAGATCGAGCGGATCGGGCGGCTGAACATCGAAGTGGCCGTAGCACAGGACGGTCGGCTTGCCGGGTGCGTGGAGCCAATCGGCGTAAACCAGCGGATGCAGATCGGTATCGATGATCTCGATGTTTTCGAGGCCGGCGGTGCGGCATGCCTCGGCGACGAATTCGGCAGCGCGGCGCACGTCGCCGGCGTGTTCGGGCAGCGTGCTGACGCTGGGAATTCGGAGAAGATCTTTGAGTTCGGAAAGAAGACGGTCTTTATTTTGATCGACGAAGGCGTTGGCGGATTGAGGCACTCTTCATTATAGAAGCTGCCTACGGGCTGGTCGAGCTCTTTTTTCCGCCGAGCGCAATGGCCGCTCCCGCGGCGCCGCCCGCGATGGCTGCAACAATTCCGATCTTGGCTCCCGTGGACATCCCGCCACCGCCGCCGGAGGGCGCAGTCGAAACTTTAGGAGTTGTTGTGCTGGCGGAGGTCGCGCCGCTTCGCGGGCGCTTCGGTCTGCGCGTTCAACGACGCTGCCGTGCTCAAGCATCCGCCTTGCGATTTCAGGGTCACCTTCGTGACGTTCAGCACCGACGTCGCGATGCTCACCGCGGGTTTCGTCGCTCCCGCTGTTCCCGTGACTTCAACTCGATTGCCGGCATTCGCACGCCAACCCGGTGCCGTTCAACTCGACCACCTCCTGCGTATTTTCGTCCTGGATGATGAAGTGGCCGTCCTTGAAGAGCAAGCATCCGGTTCGTGTCAGCGTCCCGGTGCCCGCTTGCCCTGCCGCATTCAATGCGAAACTCATGCTGCGACCCGCGGGGATGGACGCGAGCAGCAGCCCTGCGCCATTGGTTACGCGAGTTCTGCCGGCAAACGCCGAGACTTCGACCACGCTGCCGGTGGTGACTCGAAACCGAGCGGTATCGTCCGCCGCGTGAATCTTCAGCCCCGCGGTGTCCAATTCGTACGATTTCGCGCCGGCGATCTGGCCGACACCGCGTTCAAGCGCGAGGTGATCCGACCAAACGCGACCTCGCGAACCGGCTCCAAGCTGCAGCCGCACGCCGTTGCGCAGCGACAATTCGGACGACGCCGATTTCGTTTCCACCGTCGATCCATCGAACAGTGTCGAGTTGCCCCAAACTTCGGAGCGCTCAACCGTGACGTGTCCGTTGGCGGTGACAATCCCGATGGCAGGAGCGGCCGCGAAGGCCGACGCCGCCAAAATCAAAGAGGAAGATAACAGCGATTTTGAAATCACGTACCAATAGTATAAAGTCGGTCATTACAACCGGCAAGAGAAATTCACGTACTCCAAATGTATTACGTTGCCCGATTTTTTCCGTTCCTTTTGCTCGCGCCGCTCGCCGCCGCGGCGTGGTTCTCCATTCATCTCGCCGCTCGCCGATCAACAATTTCAACAACACACGCCGGAATCGATCGCCAGAGCAGTCCAGATGGAGCCGCGCAACACCGAATACCTGGCTCTGCGCGCGCTTCAACTCGATTACGATGGCGCCGATTCAACGGCTTTGTTGGAACGCGCAGCCGAGCTGAGTCCGCTGAGTTCGGCGCCTCGCATTCGGCTGGGACTGGCGGCAGAGATTCGCGGCGATAATTCGCGACGGCGGAAAGATGGCTGCTGGATGCGGCGCGAGTCGATCGACAGTTCGAGCCGGGTTGGACGCTCGCGAATTTCTATTTCCGCCAAAACAATTCCGAGAACTTCTGGAAGGCGATGCGCAACGCGCTCGACGTCAGCTACGGCGATCGACGGCCCGCGTTCGATCTGTGTTGGCGCATGGGGATTCATCTACCATCCTTACGCGGGCGATTCCGGATCGGCGCGAAGTGGTTGCGGCGTATCTCGCCTACGTACTGGAATCGCATCCGGATGCGACCGGGCCGGCCGCGATGAAGCTTGCGGCTTACAGCGATCCTGGCGATCGTCCGATTGTTGTTGGCAGCCGACGATTCCCTCATCGCGGCCAACGATACTGTTTCGGCGCGTCAGCTTTGGCGAGCGCTCGGGTTCAAGCGAACCCTCCGGCATCACGAATGGCGATTTTACCAGCGGCCCGCTGAATCACGGCTTCGATTGGCGATTGGTGGAATCACCGGGAGTGACGCACACGCCGATCGAGCAGCCGCAGCGGGCGCATCGCATCATGTTCGATGGCAGGCAGCCGGAATCTGCTGCTCTGCTGAGCCAGGTGTTGTTGTTGGAGGCGCGCGCGCATTATGCGTTGCGTTGGGAGTCGCGAACGAACGGACTTCCCTCGCCATCGGGGGTCGAGTGGAGGATCGGCGATCAGCGGATCGCTATTGAAGGGACCTCGGCCACTTTCGTCGCGGGGAAGAACTCATCTCCTTGACGCTGTTTTATCAGCGACCGGTCGGTCAGGCGCGCGCGGAAGGCTCCATCGAAATTACCAGCGTTTCGATCGAGAGAGTGCCATAAGAACGCGCTCCATGCTGTCGCGCCTCTTTGTCACTCGTGTCGCGGCTGGCGAACGCGGTCTGATTGCGGGGAGCCAGCCCACTACTTCTTCACGAGCACGACGTTGGCTTTGCGAATCTTTCCCTGCTTCGCGTCGGGATCTGAACGTTGATTTCCAGGAGATTGAACGCCGCGCCCGGAATCAGTTCGATGGTGCCCTTCGTCCCGTCGCTGGTCTGGAGTTCGAACTTCTGGGCCTTGGAATTCGCAAACTCGCCCGCAAACTCGAAGCGCAGCAATGGATCGCCCTGTGCTTCCAGGCGGCAGAATAAATTTCGCGAGCATGCGCCCATCGCATTGGCCATTGTTCTCTCGAACCACCAAATCGACAAATTCCGGCTTGCCGCCGAACGACATGCCCCCCGTCGGAAACACCCAATCACCGGTGTAGCGAGCCAACGGCAGCGGCGTCACAGACGGGATGGCGTTCGCGGAGCACGATCCGCGGAGACCCGCGGAAATCGATCGATGCAGGTCGGCGTCAGCGGACTCGCGCGCGCGCCGTCCGAAAGTTTTCGATAATACTCGGTCCATGCGGCGGCTTCGGCGGCAGTGTCGTCGCCCATCTTTTTCAAGATTGGCTGCGAACGCACGGTTCATGTTCGCCGGCCCGCCGCCGCGCTTGCTCCATCGCCCCGGTGGCGCGGTCGACATCGTCGGTCGCCTTCTGGCCGTGCCGCAATCGCGCGCATGTCAGCCCGAGCAGCGCGACATTTTCCCTCTCCTCCACGCTCCGAACCTGCTGCAAGCCCGGGGTCAGGGATCGTTTGCGAACACCTCCATCGCCCGGCGCACGACTTGCGCCATCTCCGCGGCGACGTAGCCGGCGAGCCACCCGTCTAAGCGTGGCAGAAGCTCTACCGTGCGAACTTTCGACCCACGGCAGCTTCTGATCACTCGCTCGCGCGAAAGCTTCCAGAAATACGCGACGTTCGCTTCGCAATACTTGGCAGCCTCGGCCGCGACTCGATCCGCCCTCGCTCCCAGTGCCTCCCCCGCGGTGGCCGCGTCGCGCTCCAATAGCCGGATCGGCCAGCCGCCAGACCCCCGATAGGCATTGCGATAGCTGTCGGGGCTCGCCTGCCGCAAACAGCATCATCGCTATCAGACCAGCCAGCGCAACCTGCGCAATGCGGCGTGACCGAACCTCGGCCGCGCGCGATCATGGCTTTTTCTTTCGTCGGGGGCTTTTCGTGATGGTGCACTCGGTTTGGGCGCGAGTCAGACGCGCCGCGTAATATTCCCGCCAGCGCGATCCTTCGGCAAGCAGCGCCGCCTGCTCATTCTGCAAGCGCCGTTTGCCGCGATTGCAGCGCCACCTGCAAATCGCGCAGCGAAATATCGAGCGTCGCGCGCACCTGGAGTTGCTCCGCCGCGATGTTCGGTTCGCCGGGTGGCCAGCGCCAGGATATCGGCGAGCTTCTTGCGCGCGTCTTCCAAGCCTTCGCGGTGGCTTGCGCTTCTCCGTAGCTCGCGCAAGCTGGCCGTCTCATTGCGGTACGCGCCTGTTCGCTGTCGGTGCGTTCCGATTCAGCCTCGCGCAGGCTCAGCATCCTCCGCGGTCAGCGTTAATCGCAACTCGCTCGATATCCGACCTTGGTCTGCGTCAGCGGCCGCCTTCAACATGTCGCCGATCGCGGCCAATCGGGCCTCCGACGCCCGGCTGACCTGCTGCGACGGCCTCTTTCGCTTGTGGATCGCACGGCAACATGCGAGCCGTTTTGGCGTCCAACGCCTTCGCCAGCGTTTCCCATTCGGCCGCGCGCTTTTCCGCGATCTGCCGCACCGAAGCGGCAGACTCCGCGGGAGTCTCCCCATTCGCACCGGCTTGAGCCCAGCCCACGCCTGCGGCCAACATAAGCGATGGCGGCAGGCTTGCGCCAGCTCACTCGCCGCGCGAAGTCTGCGGACCCGCGTTCTTCACGTACTTTTCGAACCAGCGGAACTTCTCCCACAGAACGTGTTCGATGGTTTCCTTGCCACGATACCCGTGGGCTTCATCGGGCAGAAACACCAGCCGCACGGTGCCGCCGTTGCCGCGAATCGCCTGATACATGCGATCGCTCTGAATCGGGAACGTGCCCGAGTTGTCGTCCGCCTCGCCGTGGATCAGCAGGATCGGATCCTTGATCTTGTTCGGCGAAGAAGAACGGCGACATCTTTACATAGGTGTCGGTGGCTTCCCAGAAGGTGCGCTGCTCGCTCTGGAATCCGAACGGCGTCAGCGTGCGATTGTAGGCGCCGCTCTCGGCGATCCCGGCGCGAAACAGATTGCAATGCGCCAGCAGATTCGCGGTCATGAACGCCGCCGTAGCTGTGGCCGCCGACGCCGACGCGATTCGGATCGATCACGCCCATCGCCGCAGCCTTGTCGATGGCAGCTTTCGCATCGGCGACAATCTGCTCGACGTAAGTATTGTTCACGACGTCGATGGTTCCCACCACCGGCATCGCGGCGTTTTCGAGAACCGCGTAGCCGTCCAGCAGGAAGAACAGCTCGGAATATCCGGTGATGGTCGTGAACCGATTCGGCGAGCCTTGCAATCTGGCCCGCAGTATCGGCATCGTTGTATTCGCGCGGATACGCCCACATCACGGCGGGCAGTCTCGTGCCCGGCTTGTAATCCGGGCGGCAGATACAGCTCCATCGAAAGCGGCACGCCATCGGCGCGCTTGTACGTCACCAGTTGCTTGGTGATCTGGCGAATGCTGCGGCGCGGGATCGGTGAACGCCGTCAGCGCCTTCTCGGTCGAGCCGTTGTGCAGAATGTAATTCGGCGGCTCCGTCGCGCTCTCGCGGCGAGTGATGAAGCTCTTGCCTTGATCGTCAAGCACGGCTTCGACGGTTTCGTACTTGTCGGGTGCGCTCTGGAAAATGCGCTCCGCTTTCAGCGTCGTCAGATTGAAGCGATCCAGGAACGGATGATCGCCCTGCGGCGATGCGCCCGCGCCTTGCAGCAGAATCGTCATCGCCGGATTGAACCAGCGGACGATCGCCACCGCCGCCTCCGCGTCCGCCGCCGCCACCGCCGCGTCCGCCACCGCCGCCGCCTTTCGCGACCGGACGGCCGGGATCCTTATAGCGATCCTGCGAATTGCGGCTCCAGATCAGCTTGGCTTCGCCCGGATGCGCCGGATTCGATCTCGAATGTGCGCACGATGCGCGAAATGCGCGCCTGGTCCTCCACCAACACGAAATCCTTGCCGAACTGGATGCCCGCGAATCGCTCCTCGGTCTTGAAGATCTCCGACGGCTCGCCCGCGAACGGAGCCTTCATCGCCACGATCGCGGTCGCGATGCGGAACCTTCTCTTGCGGATTGCCGCCGTCCAGCGCCTCCACCCACATCACCGTCGACGGCTCGGTCGGCATCCAGTGGATGTCGCGAGGCCCGGTCTGCACGCCGCCGTTCGCGCGTGCGCTCCTGCAGCGGCAGGCTCACCACTTTGTGAACCATCGCGCCCGCGTTCGGATGCGTCCAGATCTCGACTTCCTTCGGGAACTGGCGATTCGGATGCAGATAGGAGAACGGACGATGCTCGCGCGTGACCAGCATGTCCTTGCCGTTCGGCGAAAGATTGATGCCTTCGATGATTCCCGGCTTGCCCAGCGGCGTGACCTTGCCGGTTTCGATCTCGACCGAAGCGACCTGCGAGGTCGCGTAGTATTCGTACAAATCTTCGTCGTGCGGATTCTGCAGCAGATCTTCAAACGTCGCGGTGCCGGTCGAGGTGCCGTAGCTTTCCTGCACGGCGGGACCCTTCGGAACGCGCGGCTCAGCCGGAGCCGGCCGCGCGTCGACGGAAATCGGTCTTCACGATCACGGTCTTGTTGTCGGGCAGCCAATCGATGGGATCGCCGAGCACGGCGTTGAGCTTCACGCCTTCGATCTTGTGAGCTTTGCCGGTGCGGATCGCCGACCCACAACTCGATTCCATGCGCGCCCGTGTTCGAGAACGCGAACATTTTCCCGTCGGGCGACCAGCGCAGCGGACCCGCCTGCGCGCCCGGCGGCAGCGCGAGCTTCACCTTCGTGCCTTCCGGAAGCTTGACGATTTCGATCGCGACGCTGTGCGGGGCCAGATGCAGACCGTTGGTGCGCGGATCGATGCGGATTCCGGCGAGGCGCAGCATGGGCTCGGCAACTTCGGCAATCGACGGGTTGCGCTCGACTACGCGAAAGCGTGGCGTAGGTCTGCGTGGGATTCACGCTGAGAGCCGGCAACGTGGGGGCGTTCAGAATGTCGAGAACCTCTTTCGAGGGTTTCTGGTAAGGCAACTGGTCGGCTGCAATCGGGATGGAAACAGCCAGCAAAACCAGTACGAGCGGGATCAGGATGCGGCGCATGAAGCTTCCCCTTTGAAAATGGATCATCCGCAAGCTTATGTAAGATTGGCCCAGGAAGTCAATCCCAGGTCGCCGTGACGCAGTGGGATGCAGTGAGACGTGGGGCGGGCCGCCAGGCCTGCAAGCCGAGAGTCATCTCGGCTTTCTTCGGTTGCGCGCGCGCCTGCTTTATTTGTGGGGCAGGCGTTTCCGCCTGCCTCCTACTTGCACTGGCCCGGATCCAACACCAACTGCTTCTTCGCTACATGGCCATGTTTGCCTGCCGCCGTGAGCGTGTACGTTGTCGTCTTCCCAACTCGAGCCGAAAAATTGCCAAACGGCGCACCATGCAGAGGCTGAAACGCCACAGGATCGATGGAAACTTCCTCGGCATTTTGATCGGCGAACGTCATCGAAAAGATTGCGTCGCCTGTGTAATCCCTGGAACACTTTTCGATCTTGAATGCCGTAATCTTCGGCAACGCCGCGGTATCTGTTCCGATTTGCACCGTCGTCGATTGGGACACAGTGCGGCCATCGGCACCGGTCGCCGTAAGCGTGTACTGAGTCTCATGCTTCGGCTCGACCTCAACGCAGCGACTGAGGGCGGGACTCACACCGTCGACGGGAGGATCGATTCGAACTGACTTGGCATTCGTCACGCCGTAACAGAGGACGGTCTTGTTGCCTTCAGTGAGAATCGTGTCGCGAGGATAGAAATTGATGATCTTGACCGAGTCGCCCGAGTAGGTGCGGTCGAATTCCTGCCTGGCGGCGGTGTCGGCAGCTTGCGGCGCGGGTGAGCCGATCCCGAATCTTCCGCGTTGGAACCCGAATACCCAGCCAAGGTAAAGTAATGCGGCGACGATGGGGATCCAGACGAATCGGAACAATCGCGGCACAGTCTTCTCTACTTCCCACGCGTTAGCCATCGAATCAAGAAGTCAAGCAAGGTTCCGATTGCGACCAAGCGCTCCAGCTTGGCCCACATATCGTGCTTTAGCAGAGGAAATCACTTGGCGCCGGTACCATGTGTTCGCGCAGACTTCACCGTCGGCTGCGCTTCGCAATCGGTGTTCCTCGCTTAAATCGCCCATTTGTTCGCCTGCGGAGGCGGCAGGAAGTATGAACCAAAGGAGCAACTCCCAATAAAAGTTCGGACTCGTCTCGACTTGAGCCAAGATCCTCGAAAAGCCTTCGAGTTTTCGTCGGAAACCGAAGCACCTTTCGCTTATGGACGCCAGTAAGTAATTCCAAGGGGCTATAGCTGGGTGGGGCATTAGCAACGCCTGAGCAGCGGCCACGAGGCATGTCTTCTCTCGCGTCAACTCGGCACTTACCTCTGAAAGATGCCTCCGCTGAACATCAAAGCGCGTTTTAGCATTGAGAAACATTTGGCATTCTTGCTCAAAAGAATTCGCTCTCCTCGACAAATCACTGAGCGCGCCCTTCAGTTGCTCTAACTTTCGGTAATTTGCACGTGTGACGAACCAGACCGTTGTGGCGACAGGAAGCTTCAACAATCGAGCACCGAAAATGAGCGCGTTTCCGTGGCCGCGGAGAGCATAAAACGTGAGCCGGCAAATCGCAACCCGCAACTTGACCTTCATATGGCCTCCGGAATGCTAAAACCGACGTCAATCAAGCTTTTTATGGATTCCAAGGAGTGCTTAAGCGCCTCTCTACCCGATGGATCAAGGGTAAAAAACCGCTTCGCTCGGCCTCCACGCTCGGGGGTTGCCTCGCCAAGTTCTGAGCAGATCATGCCTTTTTGCTCAAGCCGTTCGAGGGTGATGTACAGCGCTCCAATTGAGGTCGCGCGACCTGCACGGTCCTCAAGTTCTTGACGAATTCTCATACCGTACGCATTTGTCCCGAGGCGCAAAATAGCTAGAAGCACAAGTTGTTCAAATTCACCCAGATGTTCTCGTTTCTCCATAGATTCCTTTAACCCAGCAAGCTGACCATAATCATCTACATAGTAGAGTATATTCCTTGGCGTGTCAATGGAAAAATTGTTGATCTCGGATTCGCGCGTTTCGAGACACAAGGGAGTGTCTGTCTGATGGACGCGGTGACTACCGCTAAGTTTTTCCGCTCAGTTCGATGCACTGATACGTGTATCGAGTGTTTTCGTTCGTGCGAGGCACCTCATTTCCCCCCGCCTCTGGCCGCTCCGCGATCACCAACTTCAGGGCCTCTGCAGCAAGAGCCGAAAGCGACACACCGCGTTCTTTCGCCACGCGCCTCATCTCTAGAGTTAGGGCTTCGTCGAGGTCGAGTTTGATTCGTCGCCGCATGAGCGTAGATCCATCATGGCGCAACTGGGCACCGCGTCAATTCAGAATTTTCTCTAGGCGGTAAGGACACTACACGTGCATGCAATCCTAACTCCTCGAACGTTTTTGTAGCCGAGCTCGAAACGCGCATGTTATCTTGAATATTCACCTCCAAAACATGGCAACCAACACCCCAACTCCCATTACAGTCGCGCATGGCGACGGCATCGGCCCCGAAATCATGGCCGCGACCCTCGCACATCCTGCAGAAGCCGGCGGCGCGCGGCTCGACATCGAAACCATTGAAGTCGGCGAAAAGGTTTACCTGCGCGGCAACACCTCCGGCATTGAGCCCAGCGCGTGGGAATCCCTGCGCCGCACCAAAGTTTTCCTGAAAGCCCCCATCACCACGCCTCAGGGCGGCGGCTACAAGAGCCTCAACGTGACCGCGCGCAAGACGCTCGGCCTGTACGCGAACATTCGCCCGTGCGTGTCCTATCATCCGTTCGTCCGCACCAAGCATCCGGTGATGGATGTGGTGATCGTGCGCGAAAACGAAGAGGATCTCTACGCCGGCATCGAGTATCAGACCACTCCCGACGAGATGGTCGCGCTGAAGCTGATCTCGCGCCCCGGCTCCGAAAAGATCGTCCGCTACGCGTTCGAATACGCGCGCCAGTACAACCGCAAAAAGGTCACCTGCTTCACCAAGGACAACATCCTGAAGATGACCGACGGCCTGTTCCACAAGATCTTCGACGAAATCGGCGCCGAGTATCCGGAGATCGAAAAGGAACATTGGATCGTCGACATCGGCGCCGCCAAAATGGCCGACACGCCGGAAGCGTTCGACGTGATCGTGATGCCGAATCTCTATGGCGACGTGCTCTCCGATGTTGCCGCGCAGATCGCGGGCTCGGTGGGACTCGCCGGATCGTCCAACATCGGCGACCAGTGCGCGATGTTCGAAGCGATTCACGGCTCCGCTCCGCGCCGCGCCGGACAGAACATGGCGAATCCGTCGGGCCTGCTGCAGGGCGCGCGTGCTGATGCTGGTCCACATCGGCCAGACACGATGTCGCGGAGCGCGTCCACAACGCCTGGCTGCGCACCATGGAAGACGGCATCCACACCTACGACATTTTCGCGGAAGGCAAGAGCAAGCAGAAGGTCGGGACCAAGGAATTCGCCGAGGCCGTGGTCGCGCGCTCGGCCAGAAGCCGCAGACGCTGAAGGCCGGTTCATTACGCGGAGAAGCCTGCATCAGCGCCGGCGACACGCAAGCGACGCCGCGATGCCGAAGAAGGATCTGGTCGGCGTCGACGTTTATGTCGAGTGGGCCTCGAAGAACGCCAACGATCTCGCGGCGAAGATCGGCGCAAGGCGTCAGGCGACGGCCTGAAGCTGGAACTGATCGCGAATCGCGGCATGAAGGTGTGGCCCGACGGCTCGCCCGACACGTTCTGCACCGATAGCTTCCGCTGCCGCTTCATCGCGACCGGCGGCACTGCGACACCGAAACAAGTGGTCGCGCTGCAGGATCGCGTGATCGCGCTCGGCCTGGAAGTCGGGATGACGGTGAGCCTTCGCAACTACGACGGCAAGGCCGGCTTCACGCTCGCGCAAGGACAATAACGATTCAGTGAGGCGCGACCGTTAGAGAGCGCGCGTGTTGACCGCACGTTAATAGCGCGCGTGTTGTACCGCGCACGTTCACAAGGAGCCATTCCAATGAGTGATAAACCACTCGTAGCAGTCATCATGGGCAGCAAGTCCGATTGGGACACGATGAGCCACGCCTCAGAAACCCTCGCGAAGTTCGGCGTAGCCCACGAATCGCGAGTCATGTCGGCGCATCGCAGCCCTGCCTTAACTTCCGAATACGCGACCACCGCGGAAGTGCGCGGAATCGAAGTCATCATCGCCGCAGCCGGCGGCGCGGCGCACCTCGCGGGAGTCTTCGCCGCGCACACGCTCGTCCCGGTGCTCGGCGTTCCGATGGAAAGCCAGTCGCTCAAAGGTCTCGATTCGCTTGCTCTCCACCGTCCAAATGCCCGGCGGGATTCCCGTAGGCACGCTCGCCATCGGCAAACCGGGCGCAATCAACGCCGCACTCCTGGCGATCGCGATTCTGGCTAACTCGCGCCCCGAACTTCGCGAAAAACTGCGCGCTTTCCGCGCCGAGCAGGCCGACAAGATAGCCCGAGAGACCCTTTAGTCCTATCCGGACACGCCGATTTCGCACGCGCAGCCACTTTTGCGCGAAAACCGGTACTAAATTGCTATGGATCTGGCCCTAACAGACGATCTATATAGGATAAGGTCTACTTCGATCCGACCTAACAAAGCCGATCTAGCAAACCCGATCTATCAAAGACAACGATGCAAGAAGGCCCGTTCATCGACCATTACGAGATCCTGCAGATCAGCGCCAACGCTGACGCCGACACGGTGCATCGCGTCTATCGGATCCTGGCGCAGCGCTTTCATCCCGATAATCAGGAAACCGGCAATGCGGAACAGTTTCGCAAAATCTCCGACGCCTATCGCGAACTGAGCGACCCGGCCCTGCGAGCGGCGTTCGACGTAAAGCATCGCGAATCGCGCCGCGTCACCTGGAAGATTTTCGACCAGAGCAATGCCGCCCATGGTTTCGAAAGCGAGCGCCGCAAACGCCACGGAATCCTTTCGCTGCTGTATCGCAAGCGAGTCGGCCAGCCGGAACAGCCCTACATCGTCATGAAAGAATTCGAGGAACTGCTAGGCGTACCCGTCGAGCATCTGGAATTCGCGCTGTGGTATCTCAAGGAAGGCCAATACGTGGTGCGCTCCGATAACGGCCGCTATTCGATCACGCTCAAGGGAGTCGATCTGGCCGAATCGATGAACGAGCGCCGCGAGACGCCGGTGCCACTCTCGCCAAACATGCGCGTCGCCTGATCGATGTGATGTGGCGCACGCACTCGTGCGTGCCGTGTCGACACTCATGTCGACACAAGCTTTTTCTGCAGACGCGAGATGTCCGGATCCAAACCGTATAATTGTAATTGTGGGGCAGGCGTTTCCGCCTGCCTTTTTCTCACTAATGAAAATTTGCTATCTCGACGCCTTCTCCGGAATCAGCGGCGACATGACGGTCGGCGCTCTGATGGATGCGGGCGCTCCCGCTGAAGCAGTTCTCGATGCCCTGCGCAGTTTCGACACGGGCGCGAAGTTCTCAGCCGAGAAGACCATGCGCAGCGGGATCGCCTCCACCAAATTCCGCGTCGATATAACCGATAGCCCCAGCAAGCATCGCCATCTTTCGCACATCGTCAAGCTGATCGAGGCCGCGCCCATCTCTGATCGAGCCAAGCGCGACGCCTGCGCGGTGTTCCAGCGGCTCGGCGAAGCGGAAGCCCAAGTCCACGGCGTCGCGATCGAAAAGGTTCATTTCCACGAAGTAGGCGCAGCCGATTCCATTGCCGATATCGCCGGAGCCTGCATCGCTCTCGATCTGCTTGGCATCGACCAGCTTCACGTTTCACCCATCAACACCGGCAGCGGCACCGTCAAGACGGAACACGGGATGCTCCCTATCCCCGCTCCCGCCACGGCCGCTGCTGCTCAAAGGCAAACCGATCTACGCGCGCGGACCGGAATTCGAGCTCACCACTCCCACCGGCGCGGCACTCGCAGTCGACGCTCGCCACACGATTCGGATCGCTTCCCGCGATGAGCATTTCGTCGATCGGCTACGGCGCGGGCGATCGCGATTTCAAGGAGCAGCCGAACGTTCTCCGCGCGATCATCGGCGAATCCGCCAGCGCGCCCGAAGCGACGCTGGTCAGCGTGATCGAAGCCAATATCGACGATTCCAGTCCGCAGGTTCTGGGCTACGCTCTCGAACGGCTGATGGAATCCGGCGCGCTCGACGCGTCGCTGTCGCCGCTGCAGATGAAAAAGAATCGCCCCGGCTCGCTATTGCGCGTCATCGCAAAACCCGAAGACCAGGAACGCCTCGCGCAAATCGTTTTCGCCGAGACATCTACTATCGGGATTGCGAATCTCACGCAGCCGAGAGACGCGTCCTGGTGCGCAGCGTGGTCTCTGTCGACACCGAATACGGCAAGTGTGCGCATCAAGATTTCAGAGAATGGATTTCGCGCCCGAGTACGATGACTGCAAGTCGCTCGCGACCAAGACAGGCGCGCCGCTTCAGAAGGTGATCGCCGCCGCGAATCGAAAGCATACTTAAGACAACAAGCATGAAATATTACCTGACGACACCGATCTACTACACCAACGCGGCGCCCCACATCGGCCACGCCTACACGACCATCGCCGCCGATACCATCAAGCGCCTCAAGATCATGCAAGGCTTCGACACGATTCTGACAACAGGCTCCGATGAGCACGGCGTGAACGTCGAACGCGCCGCCATCGCGCAAGGCAAGACGCCGAAGGAATACACCGACATCATCAGCGAGGAGTTTCGCAAACAGTGGGAAATCCTTGGCCTGGGCGTCGATCGCTTCGAGCGCACCACCAGCGATCGCCACGCCGCCTGCGTGCAGGATCTGTTCGTCCGCTGCCGCGACAACGGCCACGTCTATAAAGGAAGCTATTCCGGCCAGTACTGCATCTTCGACAATCTCTACGTCAATGAGGCGAAGCCCGGCGATCCCTGCCCGGAATGCGGCCGCCTCACCGAAACGGTGACCGAGGAAAATTATTTCTTTCGCCTTTCGAATTTTCAGGATAAGCTGCTCAACCTGTACGAATCGCACCCCGACTTCATCCAGCCCGAGACGCGCCGCAACGAAGTGATCGCGTTCGTCAAGCAAGGGCTCACCGATCTTTCCATCAGCCGCACCGCCATCAAATGGGGCGTTCCGGTCCCCGATGAACCGAATCACGTCTTCTATGTTTGGTTCGACGCGCTGACCACCTACATGTCGGCTGTTCACGGCGAGGACCGCTGGCCCGCCGACCTGCACCTGATCGGCAAGGAGATCGTCCGCTTCCACGCGATCTATTGGCCTGCGTTCCTGATGGCCGCCGGTCTCGATCTTCCGAAACGAATCTTCGCCCACGGCTGGCTGCTTTTCGAAAACGACAAGATGAGCAAATCGCGCGGCAACATCGTGCGAGCCACGCCGATTCAGCGCGTCCTGGGCACCGACGCGCTGCGTTATTTCCTGCTGCGCGAAGTCGTGTTCGGGCAGGACGGCAGCTTCAGCTTCGACGCGCTGGTCGGACGCTACAATTCCGATCTGGCGAACGGCCTCGGCAACCTGGCGAGCCGCACGCTGTCGATGATTCATCAATATCGTGCGGGCGCGATTCCGAAGTCTTCCGGGGATCCGCATATCGCGCAGGCGACGACGGAGGCTACCGCGTTCGCGCTCGCGTCTTTCGAGCGCCTCGAATTCGCGAAAGCTCTCGAAACCATCTGGGGCTTGATCGCTCGCCTGGACAAATTCATCGTGGAGCGCGCGCCATGGAAACTTTCCAAGGGCGACTCCGATTGCCAGACGCTGTGTGATGAGACGCTCTACACCTCGGCGGAATCGCTTCGCATCATCACGATTTTGCTGTCGGCAGTGATTCCGGATTCGGCCGCCAAGATCTGGTCGCAGCTTGGCTTCACCGAACCCTTGGCGAATATCCGCACCAAGGATCTGCATTGGGGCAGGCTCGAAGGCGGGCAAATGCTCGGGTCGGTGTCGGCTGTGTTTCCGCGCGCCGACGCCAAAATTTCCATCGATCAAATGCGAGCGCTTGAAGTCGAGGAGTACGCACGGCAGCAAGCAGTGCTGGGTAAAACGGTGCCCGCGTCGCCGAGTCGGAGGCGAAGCCGGAAGTTCCAAAAACTGACGATGGAAAAATCACGATTGACGATTTCCTGAAAGTCGACCTTCGCGTCGGCCTGGTGAAAGACGCCGCCGCAGTCAAGAATTCCGACAAGCTGCTGCACCTGCAAGTCGACATCGGCGAAGATAAGCCGCGCAGCATTGTCGCCGGAATCGCGGGAGCTTACAAACCCGAGGCATTGATCGGGCGCAAGGTGGCAATCGTCGCGAATCTCCAGCCGCGCAAACTACGCGGCCTGGAATCGCAAGGCATGATCGTCGCAGCATCGCTAGGCGAAGGCGATCCCGCATTGGTAAGCTTCCTCGAAGACGTCCCCATAGGGGCAAGATTGAAATAGCTGTGGGGTCAGGCCGACCTGTGGGGCCGCCACTCGTGGCGGCGAGCGGCCTTTAGGCCGCTCAAATTGGACGCGCTAAAGCGCGTCCGCCGGCACGAGTGCCGGCCCCACAACTCGGCCTGACGGCCCACCCCACCAGAACCAGATCATGTTTATCGATTCCCACTGCCATCTCGACAACGAACAATTCAACCCCGACCGCGACGAAACCATTCAGCGCGCGCTGGACGCCGGAGTCGAACTCATGGTCGTGATCGGCACCGGCGACGGTCCACCGGATCTCGAAGCAGGCATCCGCCTCGCCGATCGTCACGCGCCCATCTATTGCACCGTCGGCGTTCATCCACACGATGCCGCCAAAGCGACCCCCGAAACCTTCAAGAACCTCGAAGAACTCCTGAAGCACCCCAAAGCAGTCGCAATCGGCGAAATCGGTCTCGACTATCATTACGACCATTCGCCTCGCGACGTCCAGCGCGACGTCTTCATCGAACAAATGCGTATCGCGAAAGACGCCGGTAAGCCCATCGTCATCCACACCCGCGAAGCCTGGGACGATACGCTGTCCGTCCTCGCCGAGCATTGGCCTCTCCACCTCGGCGGCATCATGCACTGTTTCTCCGGCACTCCCGCGCAAGCCGAGCGATCCCTCGAACTCGGTTTCCACCTCAGCTTCGGCGGCATCCTCACGTTTCCGAAATCGCTCGACATTCAGGAAGCCGCGCGACGCGCGCCCGCTGACCGCCTCCTGATCGAAACCGACGCGCCCTATCTCGCGCCCGTTCCGAAACGCGGCAAACGCAATGAACCGGCCTTCGTCGTCGAAACGGCCCGCAAACTTGCGGCGATTCGCAACGAATCTCTCGAGTCCATCGCAGCCACGACCACAGCCAACTGCCGAACATTGCTATTCTGACTCCTGACTACTGACTCCTGTCTGCTTCTTCCTTATGGCCTTCGGAAACCTCGGTCGCTCCCTCACTGCTCTCGAAATCTACGATCTCGTCCGTACCGACCTCGACCAAGTGGAGCGCGAGATCGGCTTCGAATCGATCGCATCCATTGAAGCCGTCACCTACATCGGCCAGTATCTTCAATCCGGCGGCGGCAAACGTTTGCGGCCCATTCTGGTTTTGCTCTGCGGAAAACTATTCGCCTCTGAAACCAATCCGAGCCTGATCCGCATGGCCGCCGTGGTCGAGATGATCCACACCGCGACGCTGGTGCATGACGACGTGATCGACATGGCGAAAACGCGCCGCGGCCGTCCCTCGATCAACGTGGTGTGGGGCAATCACACGTCGGTCCTGGCGGGCGATTGGCTCTACATGCAGGCGTTTCAGGCCGCGCTGCGCGAGCGCAATTTCGCCGTGCTCGACCTGCTAATCAACCTGACGCAGATGATGGTGGAAGGCGAGCTGCTCCAGCTCGACCGCATCGGCAAGATCGCCGTGACCGAAGCCGACTACATGGAGTTGATCGATCGCAAGACCGCCAGCCTCTTTTCCGCCTGTGCGCGACTCGGCGCGATCGCGGGCGGGGCCAACGAATCCGCGCAAGCACGCCTTGGCGAATACGCGTGGAATCTCGGCATTGCGTTTCAGTTGATCGACGATGTGCTCGATTTCACGTCGCGCGAAAAGATTCTCGGCAAACCGGTCGGCAACGATCTGCGCGAGGGCAAGGTCACGCTGCCGCTCATCTTTGCGCTCGAAACCTGCGAGCCCGAAGAGCGCCGCCTGGTGGAAACCGTGCTCGCCGATGGCAATTACGATCAGGTGCCTTTCGGCAAGATCCTGCAAATCCTGCACCGCTACTCGGGCGTCGAACGCGCAAAAGCCCGTGCGCAGGAATTTACCGACAAGGCTCGCGCAATCATCCACGAATTTTCCGACTCGCCGTATCGGCGCGCGCTACTCGCCGTGACCGATCTCGTCACAGACCGAGATCACTGAAATCGACATCCGAGCCGCACCCCAGAGTCCCGAAAATCACCGCCGGACTGCATCGAATCAGCAACGATGCTTGCAACGCGATAGCAAGCTTCTGTGCAAGCATTCTGCAGTCGCTTCGCGCGCCGCCATATCGATGGACGCAACAAATCACTCAATACGCAACGACGCCGTACTCCGGCCTAGCGGAGCTTCACGATGCCAACCGCTTGGCGCGGGAAACAACCGGTCGCCGAGGATTTGGCTTGATCATTTGGCAGGAGGGATGGGTCGTCCAACATGCCCCGTTCTCTCGAACAAGTAACATTGTGAACGGCCCTCCGAATTCCAGCGGCTTCGCGATCTTTAGATCTTTGCCGCGAAGCGAATCGTGCGCAATCCCAAGCCAATGGCAGTCAAGAGCAACCCGAGGAGACCAACCAGGGGAAGCTGACTTCCAGTATGCGGCAGCTCGGCCGCAGGTTCTTCCACGTGGGCTGGCTCCGGGGCAGGAGCAGGGGCAGGCGCAGGGCGTGCCGCTGCTACAGGAGTCGGAGGCGGAGTTTCCCTTCTGGGGGTTGGCGGCGGCGCCTGCGCCACAACCGCCTTCGGAGGCGGCGGAGCTTGTCCTGTCACCGTGGTGTTGAGCGCAATCTCCGTTCTCGGTACTTCCGTGATCCTTTGCGCCGCGACGGTCATACCCTTTCGTAGATCAGTCACGCCGGCGTTTTGGTTGCCGTTGATCGTGAATTTGTAGTCGTCGGTGACCTTGTATACCCGGTTCTCGTTATTGGGCAAGGTTAGAATCACCGTATTTCCGGAAACAAACCAAACCTTGCCGGTGCCGACCGTAGTGGTGCGCTCCGTAACCGAAGTGGAGGTGGTGGTCACGGTCGCATGGAGTACGGTCCCCGGTTTGATCTCGTGGACCGACAATTCACGACCGTCGATAACGAATTTACGGCTGTCCGGTACGACGAAGTCCCGCAAATCCCCGTTCTTCATTCGAACCGCGAGCTGGTTGCCCTCAACCTGCACCACCGTGCCGTCCAGATGCTCGGTGACGGAGGCGCTTCCGGTCTTGATCTTTTGCGTTGTCGTCTCCGGCATCTTGTCCTGGGCCACGGCGGTCGCTACAACCACGGTGGAGATGGAGACTACAGCTAATATCGCAATCCTATTGACTTTGTTTATCACTTGATTTTCCTCTCCCTTGAATTTTCTGATTTACTTGCATCAAACCCACTAAACTCCTCATTCCAGAGTTCCTCTATTCACAGCTATTGACTCAGCGCCGCATGTACGATGAACCGCTGCGGAGCGTTGCCTATGACGTAAAACGGGTAGCATGTCACTAACGTCAGAGATGGCGCGCTGCGAGGCTTAAGGACTCTAACGTCGGTCGGAACCACGATTTCAATTTGGTCCACGATATAAGTTGCCGCGCGGACCACGGTGGCAAGCTCAATCCTGTCGCCCGTGGCAATGTCTTTTAGCCCGCGAAAAAAGCCGTCACGGTGTCCCGCGATTCCGATGTTGCCCGCCGCTCCCGGGCGTGCCGTGCCTTCGATCCATCCAGCGCCGCGATTGAGCGAAACTTCGTCGGTCCCCTCAAAAACGGGAACACGCAGATCCAACTTTTCAAAACGTAAGACCGCCACGGGTGAGCCCAAGTGCTTCAGGCTCTCGTTGTACCCGGTGACCCTCTGCTTGGACCACAAACTGAAGTCGACCTTGTCGTATTCGTACGCCTGCAGGTCGATCGATGGCGGATTGGCCGCGGCTGTCGCATCCTTGTTTTCGGCGAGGCGCTGCGCTTTATCAAATTCCTGGAGCGCGCGACGAGAAGAGACGCCACGATAAAGCAGGCTGCCTGCGTAGACCGCCAGCAAGAACAGACCTGTCACCGTTAGCCAGCGCCCAATCTGGGAAACGCGTTTCTTGTCCACGATTACCCTCGTCACGTCAGATGCCTTCGCTTAACCCCGTGCTGGAGTTCCCCAGGCGGAGCTTGCATCCATGCCCAGATGACTCGCTAAGGAGATTCTGTGGAGGGTTATGGGACTCTTTTTTTTCGGAGGGTGCGGCTCACGGCCACGGTGAAGACGATTCAAAGCGAGAGAGGAGGAACTGAAATGCCCCCGCCTTTTCAACAACATGGGGGCCCTAACCCTCGAAAAACCGCCGCTCACTGCCAAACATTTGCCCTGCTTTTCGTTGCGGGCGGTGTTTGATCTCTATTATTGCGCGGCGCACGTACGACAACACTCGTGGCGGCGAGTCGCCTTCAAAGGCGGCTCTGTTCAGCCTCGCGAAGCCGGCCTAAGAGTCCGGTTGCCGGCAGACGTGCCGTCCCCACACACCGATAGCGACTCGCGCATGCAAGAGGGTGGCCGGGCCGCTGGGGTTACTTTTTCAGGCTTCGAACGTAGGCAACGACGTCGTCCGCAGCGCCGCTGGCAGCGGGGACGGGCTTCATCTTGCCCATTCCGTCTGTGATGATCTTCTTGATGTCGGCGTCGCTCAGCGCTTGAGCTTCAGCCGAACCGAGGGGTTTCATATCGACCTTCATCATCTTGGCGATGGATGGGTTGGGGGTTCCGTCGGCTCCGTGACAAGACTTGCAGGACTTGTCGTAGGCCGCTTTGCCTGCCTTTGCATCGGCAGCCAGGACAACGTTGGCGGAAAGAGCGGCCAACGCCAGGGTGGTGAAGATGATTCGCATACGGGTTCTCCTATTTGTTCGAATTTACGACTCCGAGGGTCTTCAACATTGCAGCCGAGGTATCGTCCTCGGAAAGCATCTGGTGACACGCGGTACAATCCTGCGTGATGGTTTTTGGGTTGGCTGAATCGGCGGTGGAGTGGTCGCCGTCATGGCAACGGAAGCAGCCGGGCGAATCGGTATGGCCCAAATTGTTCACGTAGGTTCCCCAGGTGACCTTGAGATCGGGGAACACATTGCGGCTGTAGATGGAAGCGAGGACTTTCCCGGCCGCGTCGATTTCCTGCTTTTTCTCGGCCGCGATGGCCGGATAGCTGGCCGAGTAGAAGGCGCGGAGTCCGTCCGCGATCTGGCCGGGAGCCTCATCACCCGATTTGTATTCGGCCTGGAGCAGGGCAAGTCCGGTCTTCTTGACGAAAGGAAGGCTAGGCGAAATAGACCCGCGGGCGAGGGCCTGATTGAGGGCGCGCTCGGCGCTTTCAAAGGAGTGGGCAGCGCGATTGTGGCAATCGACACATTGCATGTCGAACTGAGCCAGTCCATCCGGCTTGGCGCCCGTCGCCGTGTACGTTCTGGTCACGTTCGTTTCGGTGTTGCGATATTCCACCCACGGGATGGTTTGCCTTTTTTTGTCGGAAGCCGCATAGCGCATCTGGACGCCGGGTCCCATGTGCGCTCCATGAATGCCGCCGGTCCGGCCGCCGCCGACGTTCATCGCGAGTGTGGTGCTGGACGCTGAATTCGCTTCATCGTTCGCGAATTCGGGAATGATGCGAACGGCAGTGCCAATCACGCGATCGCGCGCGTGGCAGCCTTCGCAAGTCTCCTCCGAGGAGACCAGGCGGTTGCTTTCCATGGCGGATTCGATGGGCCGGGGGAAGTTGTTCAACATCACGGCCGCTAACTGCCGCGTGCCGGACATTTTCGACTGGATCCAGCCGCCGGCCCCGGGAGCGACGTGGCAGGTGGCGCACTCGACGGATTTGTGCGGCGCGAACTGATGGGCCGTGAACTCAGGCTTCATCACGTGGCAGGATTGTCCGCAGAATTGTACGGTTTCCATGTGCTCCACCGCGCGGTAGCTGAGCTGGCTGCCGATGATCACGTTCGCCAGGGTCATGACGACAAAGAAAATGCCCGCGCGCCGAATCGCGGCGCGGCGATCGGTTTCCTGGTACAAGTGATGCGCGAGTCTGCGGCGCGCGAGCCCAATTCCGATCGGAATCAACGCGAGCCCGAGGAAGAAGACAATTGGGATCGCGATGAAAATCAGCAGTCCGATATAGGGATTATCGACATGACCCCGTAAGTGCAAGGGCAGGAGAAATAGCCAGGAAACGCCGGCAAAAGTGACAAGAGCGGCTCCGGTCATGCTGATCCAGTGGCTGGCCAGAAGAGTCAGAACCGGGCGACGGGGCTGGTTGGTGCTGGGAGAATCAGTCATGGCTTTGGGGGATGGCTCGCGTTGTTGAGATAGGCGATCAGATCGGCCATTTGCGAGCCTTCAAATCGCGGCCAGGGAACGCCGGTGGTCTTCATTTGTTCGAGCATTTGCGGGCCATGGTGCCACAGGGCGGATACCATCGCCGCGCCGCTGAACCTGCGGTTGAGGTCTGAAAACCTGGGTGCTCCGTTCGCGCCGGATGCGTGGCACCCGGCGCAATGCTTGGTCTCGAAGACTCGACGGCCGCGGGAAGCGTCGCCGGAATCTTCAAAAAAATCGCGAGCCCATAAAAATCCGATCAGGCTCTGCATTTCGCCGAGTTCGAGGTGCGCGGGAGTTTTCGCCATCCTGCGGTGCGTGATTCCACATGGCGGCGGCGATATCGGTGAGCGTCGCATGCTTGAGTCGCACGGAAAGGTCGATCTTCCCGCTGCCTTTGCCGGCATGACATGCGACGCACCCTTTCGACTGGAACACGGTTTCGCCGCCGGTGAAATCGATTCGGATGTTGGTGGGGACAGGCTGCGCAGAGGGAGTGCTGCGCAGGTAGACCAAAATGTCAGTCAGTTCCTGGGAGGTGAGCTCGGGCCAGCGGAAGCCGCGCTTCTTGAATTCCTCCTTCATGGTGGAGGCGTGGTTCCACATATCATTGACCAGCGCGATGGGACCGGTGCTGGGGAGTTTGGATTTCGTCGATGCGTGACATTCGGCGCAATGCTTGGCGGCGAAGATCTGTTTGCCGCGCGCCGCGTCGCCGGGCTTATCGAAGAGGTGTGCGGAGTAGAAGAAAGCGAACAGGTCGGCGGCGGCTTGCTCGTCGAGATTGCCCACGGGAATGTTTACGGTCGCGCATGGCGGCCCACATGGTGGGTGCATGGTTCCACATGGTGGCTGCCAGGGTGGAAGGCGTGAAATCGTGGTCGATGTGGCGGCCCAGATCGGGACCGACCTTGCCGCCTTGTCCATTGATGCTGTGGCACTGGACGCAGCCGAGCGTCTGAAAAAGTTGGGCGCCGCGGGCGGAATCCATCGACGCGGGGGCAGCGTTGGCGATGTTGCAAAAGGCGAGAGCTACGCAAAAGGCGAGAGCTACGATGATGGTTTTCATCGCGACAACCTCAGGCCGGCGGTCACGAGTTGGGCGCGGAAGCCTTCATAGAGATACATAGGCTCGCCGTAGCCATAGTATCGCCATTCGGCGAACAGACTGGCGTGTTTGGCGCAGGGAACGAGTAGCGTTGCGAGCGGCTGATAGTATCGCGTGGCTCGGCTGCCCGAGGAAATGAACATGGATCCTCCGGCGGTGAGCTTGACGCCCTGGAGCTTCCCGAAGGGAAGCTTCGCAGCGGGAGGATTCCAATGAAATAGCGCGGTCGCCGAATGCGCGTCATCGCGATATAGAGAATGGCAGCCGACAGATCCTGCGGGATCAGATATCCGATCTCCGATCGAACGGTGGAGCGTGTGTAGGAGCCCTCGAAATCCCAAGTCTTGTGAGGCGCCCAGAAGAACGAGAGCGATTCCTGCTGAGCGCGGTAATCGTAATTGACGCCAGCCGAGTTCAAGCCTGCGCGCGGATTCTCGTTGATCAGCGCGCTGAAATCGGCGGTCACGCTCAACGACTTGAGGGCTTGATAGCGCGCCTGCGCGCGAATCTTTTGATAGTTGTAAAGACTGGTGCTGAAATACGCCGCCCCGCTCGACGCAACTTCCGCCTCGGCCGTGAGGGACAGGCGCTGGATGAGACGATACGTCAAGCCGCCGATCCCCACATTGCGCCGCAGCGAGCCTTGATCCGCGCTGACCAGCCCGGCGGGGGGAAGAACGGCGTCACTCGCGTCGCCCCATACGTAACGATAGCCTCCGCGCAACATCAGTTTGGAGGTCGCGTCGAAGAGTAGATTCGTTTCTATCTGGTTGTAATTGGTGACCAGCGAAGACGTCAGAGCCGCCGCAATCTGTTGCGAGACTCCCGTGTTCATAAGCTGATTCTGGGACGTTGCCGAGCCTGAGTTATGCAGGCGGTCGGTCAGCCAGGATTGGGTGATTCGCAGACGATGCAGCGGGCGGATTTCGGCGCCAAAGCTTCCAGTGGTGTGAGGAAGCTTGGCAGCGGCGGACACCAGATAGGACTGGCTGGTATAGAACAGGAGCTGGCTCTGCAACACCAGATTGCCGGTGTTGATCTGCTGATAGTGAACGTTCGAATCGGGCTGACTGAAGAGGAACTGCCCGTACAAGTCCAGCCACGAAAACGGATTCGCGGTCAGTAGGACCTTGCTATAGGCGCTGCTGCCGTCGATGCCGTAGGCGGCAGTCAGACTCGTCAGGTTGAGAGATTGCCCGAAGAACGGATTCGTAGACGTTGCCAAAATTTGTCACGCCGTTATTTTGGAAGACCTGCTGATTGTTATTGAACGTCGTGCCGCCTTCCTCAAGGGTGACGTGAAAACGTTCGAGCTGGATCCGCACGCCGCCGCGATAGAGATTGGTCCGGTCCTCTAACGCGGTGGGCACGGGATACTCGTTGGCATCGGAAACGAACGTAGTGACGCCGGTGCCCGAACCGGCATCGTGGTCGAAGGCGAAATAGGGAATCAGCCAGCTTCCAGGCCGCAATTCGAGATTAATGCTCGCCAGCTTGCGATGCGTGTCGAAACTCTGCTCGTTGAGGATGATGCCGCGCGACAACAGGGGATCGGCGTAGGAAGGCAATGCGTTGAAGTAGGCGATGTCGCGATAATCCGCGCTGAAATCGTACAGCTTCGATTTCCTGGCGTCGAGATGGAAGGTCTGATAGGGATCGCCGCCCCAGCTCGCGGCGCGAACCACGATCGTGTCGAACAGCGATGCTTGGGATCGGTGATGGTGAAGTCGACGCCCAGGAGCTTCGGTCCGGATCCCAAATCGACAAAGGAGCGATAGGCGGCATCGCTTCCCCCGGTTCCGACCCAGCGATAGCCGACGTCGACCGATCCGGTCAACCAGGACTCGCTGGTCGGGACGGGAGATTCGGCTGGTTTCGAATCGGCCGGTTTGGCGTCGGCTGCGGCGGGTGGTTTGGAGTCTTGAGCGGCAGGCGGTTTGGAGTCTGGAGCGGCAGGCGGTTTGGGATCTTGAGCCGCGGGCGGTTTCACGTCTTGAGCGCGGCAGGCGGTTTCACGTCCTCAACGGCGGTGGCGATTGCTGCGCGAGCATTCGTCCGGCGATCGCGATCATGAGCAGGAATCTCATCGCAGCAGATTCCGATCCGCATAACTTCCGTGGATCTTCTGGTGACACACGGTGCAGTTTTGATAACGCGGCGACCGCAGGTCATGGAATGACGGGGGCACCACGCCGACGGTTCCGGACTTGTTCGATGTGGGAAGATTCGCGTGGCATTCCAGGCACACCATCCGCACTTCCTGGCGCGCCAGCATACGGGGGTTCGCCGAACCATGCGGCTCATGACAGGTGGCGCATCCCTCGAAGCGCACGGGGCCATGCTCAAAGGTAAACGGACCTCGCTTATCGCCATGACAGCGCAGGCACCCCGGTTCATTGGCGGCGAAACTCTGCGTCATCGCGGGCCGGATGCTGCCGTGCGGATTATGGCAATCGACGCAGGTCATCGCGCCTTCGGGAAGTTTGTGGTGGGCGGGCCGCTGAAATTGCGCCCATACATTGACGTGGCAGCCGGCGCACTGTTGATTGACTGCGGCAGGCTTGCGCACCACCAGCGAATGTCCGTCGTCGGCGTGAACCTTGTGACAAGTGGTGCAGGCGACTTGATCCTTGGCGTGGCTGCTTTGCAATCGGCCCATGTGAGTGGGCTGGTTCAAGTGACACGTGAGGCAAATTTCATCGGTAGCGGCGGCGGTGAGCTTGGAAGGATTACGAATATTGGCGGCGTCGGCCGTTTCGGCATGCTTCTGTCCAGGTCCATGACAGGCTTCGCAGGCTCGGCCCTCCCATTCATGTTTCCCATTGCTTTTCGTGGCGGGAGTTTTTGCCGTTGCAGCACTCTTGGTCGCGACATCCACCGCGTGGTGCGGAGTCTTGGCGAAAGCTTTGGCGATATCTTCGTGACAGGCTCCGCAGGCTTCCGATCCGGCGTATGGCGATTCAGCGGGAGCGGGAGCGGCTGGAGGCGGAGGGGTCTGCCCCGCTGCACAGCTCGCGACGATTAGCACCAGCCAGAAGGCTTCAGTACTGGGCATGCACCTGGTCGACTGCGAATGCAGAACCCGATGCGTGGCACACGGGGCAGCCCTCCCCCAATTGATTCGTATTGCTGAGAGCGTGTGAAGCTGTCGCGATGTCCACATGGCATCCCGTGCACGCCGACGTGATCGGCTGCACCGGATTGATCGGCCCTTGTGGATCGGTCACGGCATTCTTTCCCGCGGGAAGATTCAATTGACTGTCGTTCACATGGCATATGGCGCAATTACGCGTATCGCCAGATGAGCCGGTCGGGGACATTGCGGGATACAAAACACCGCTGAAATCGTTGTGGCTTCCACCGAAGCCTACGACTACGAAGGGCCGATCGGGAGGCAGATTGGCTCCCGTATGGATGCGGTGCACCAGCAGATTGAAGTTGATGCCCTGTGGCGGAAGAAGCGCGTCCGCGGGCACATCGGCGCCAGCTCGCGTGGCCGCGTCCGTGTTCGACGGATTGTGACAGAGCACGCAATACTCGGTTTGATTTCGCAACGCTCCGTGGAGAGATAAAGCTACGTGACAGCCATTGCAATTGCTGGTGGCGACCACTTCGCGCCGCGGAGTCACCGTGGAACCATCCACGGCGAAGCTCACCACCTGATTCTTGGCTCCGTACTGAATCGTCTGTGCCGAAGTCGTGCCCGCGAGCACGGTTTCGCTGCGCCGCGCTTCCACTCCGATGGAATAGGTTCCAGTCGCCTTGGCCGGAACGGCGTGAATGAAGGTATACATACAGGAGCCATCCGCGGCGCAACTTCCCGCGGTTAAGGCGCTTTCGCTGACGTAGCCGGGAGTGGTCACGTCGCTGCCGAAACTGGTGTAGCCGTAGTCCGATGTCGGCCCCGCCATCACGAAGCTGAGAGAGCTCAGCTTGGACGGCGCCAGCGGATTTCCAGAGCCGTCTTTGATCGTGTAGGCTACCGTCGGCTTCGAGCCGGCAGTTCCGTTGGAGATCTTGGTGATCGCCACCGCGATGCCGCCCAGCAGGGATGACTCCGTGGGAGGCACGTGGGCACCCTTGATCGATGCATCGAAATCGATTTCACCCTGTGGAATATGGCAGTTCGCGCACTGGTTGTCGTCAAACTGAGGACCGCCCGGATGATTGGCTCCGGTGGCGAAATTGACGTCGCTATGGCAGGCCCCGCAAGTCGCCCGCGTGGGTTTGGTCAGATAGTTGGTTGCCTGGGTGGCGCCGGTAGTTTGCGAATGACAAGTCTCGCAACGCCGCGGGTCGCCCGGATCAGCCGGATAGACAACGTTCGAGAAGTCGGTCCCACCTATTATGAGAGGCGTCCCTGCAATCACGCTCGGCGTGGAGGCGCCCATGTGGATCTGGTGGATCATGACCCTCAGAGCGAGAACTCCTCCCGTGCTCGTATCCACCAACTGTTGGGTGTGGCAGAGCGCGCACATGTCGAGGCCGCGGCGCTTTCCGCCGTGGAAGGACAACTGGTCGTGACACGTATTGCAGCTTGCCGTCCTGATCACATCGTGGACTTTGGTTACGCTGGCTCCGTTCGGCACGAAGTTGAATGTGGCGCTGGCGTAGTTGGTGCCCAAGTCGTAGACGGTCAGGTCGCGCGAAGCATAGATGCCGATGGTA
Source organism: Terriglobia bacterium (assembly GCA_963732025.1). Taxonomy (GTDB): domain Bacteria; phylum Acidobacteriota; class Terriglobia; order Bryobacterales; family Bryobacteraceae; genus Palsa-187. The sequence continues at coordinate 1,442,020 of CAVSXU010000007.1, read as the reverse complement.
TGCGTGGCGGTCTGGTCGAACCCGCTGGGCGCTTTCGTTTGGAAAACATACTGATATTGCCCCGCTGCGAGATTGGTAACGACGCCGCCTGAATCCGCGCTCGGCTGGTTCGTCGACGGCACGGCTGGACCGGAGGCGGCCCTGGTTGTGTACGCGGTATACTCGGCCTGATTCTTCGGCAACACGGCCGCGATATAACTTGGGCTGATGGTTCCCGGCGTGGTGATACCAGCCGCATCCAGCGGAAGTCCGGCAGGATCGGTCAGGGTGTACACCACCGCAATGGTTCCATCCGCCGCGATCTTCGCGGAGTTGATAGTGATGGTTAGCCCGGGGCGAACGAACTGGACCGTGGCTGGGTTTGCAAAAAAGGCTTTTTCATGACGAGTGTATGGACGGCGTGTCGCGCTCGACAGGGTGAGCGCGAGCGCCAGGATTATCGCTATCGCCCTCGCAACGTTCTCCCAACCCCGCTGTATCCGTTTCACTGCCAGCCCCCTTTCACTGCGCGTCGTCCTAAAGAGCCAAATGCAGGAACCATTCCGAACGTGGTTTCGCAGACCTGTTCGTGCGCCTCGGCGGATTTTCGACAGGTTTCGCTCATTGAGTTGCCATAAACTGCCGGGCACTTGTCTGGCCGAACTCCAAGCGGCGCACTACAACGCCTTACGGAACGCAGGGGATTACCTGGCGTCCGTATACCGTCACGGCGACCTCAGGCAGCCAGCGCATGCCTTCAATATGTCCCATGCTTCAGAAGCGGCTTAGATTCAAGAAATTTGGCTTTTCTTGATCCGCTTACTCTTGTTTTTTACAGAATCAGTTTGTTTTTTACAGAATCAGTTTTTATGCGGTAGAAGAGGAAGGCGGCTCCTCCAAGGGGACGATCCGGTTAGAGGCACGCAAGTATTTCAGCAGATGACAGCCCGGCTCACCAGGGTTCAGATCGTCGAGGGTCACCAAGTCCTCGCCTGAATCCCGCACGGTGAGCTTTCCCGAAGTATCCTGCACAGCCGACTCGAACGCTTCCCGTTGCATGGACACCACGTAGACCTTCACGTTGCTCGCCAGGAGCCGGCCCAGTCCTTCCAGCAAGCTTCCGGGCAGCGTCTGGTAAAAGGCCTCGTTGAGGGTCTTCGCCGCAGCCGCGACACTCAGTACGAATCGCACCGGCTCCACCGAATAGCGCCGGAGGTATTGCGCCAGCAGGTAGGTTTCCGGAAAGTCACTGGCAATCACCGGGCCGCGGGAAGTCAGTTTACGAACCCACTCCAGCCTGCGATCCATGGAGACGTCTGAGACTTCCTCTCCGCGGGTGATGTGGCGTATGGAGAGTTCGGTGAGCCCGACTGGCTCGCGTTCGAACGGCCCGCTTTCCGCAACCAGCATGCGGCTGCTCCACTGCAGCCAAGCGGGGTCGAGCAGTTGCGTTTTGTCGAACGTACCGCGCATCACCAGAAGAGGCCGCTTGCGCAGCACGCTGGATGGCTCGACTACACGCCCTTTCTCGTCGAAGACGATCGCGTGGGCCATGTGGCGGTCCAAAAGACCCAGGCACCACGCACCCGCGTCCTGGTTCACGAACGCCGGGCCGTCGAATTCAATGACATCGATTTCGATTCGGTCGATGGACAGATCGTCGTAGAGTCCCGTCAGAAACGTTGCGATGTCGGACCTCTGGTAGACGGCGGCAAAGATCAGGTTGACGCCCAGGGTCCCGATGGCCTGCTGCTGCAGATCCGCGGCCGGATCGCGCAGGTTGATATGCAGCAGCATCTGGCTGGGCGGGGAGCCGGGCTCGATTTGGAAGCGGATTCCAACCCAACCGTGCTGCTCGTTGTCGCCCTTATAGTTGCGAGCCGCGACCGTGTCCGAAAACGCGAAGAAGCATCTTCCCTGCCCGTAGGTAGAGCTGAGACGTTCCAGAAGCAGTTGGTACTCGTGGTCGAGCATCGCCAATAACCGTTCCTTGGACACGTAGCGCGTCCCGGAGCCGTAGATGTCGTCGCTCACCTTCTTGTCATACGCGGAAATCGTTTTGGCCACCGTGCCGGAGGCCGCGCCCACACTGAGGAACCAGCGTGCCACTTCCTGTCCGGCGCCGATTTCAGCGAGCGTGCCGTAGATCGACTGGTCGAGGTTTAGGGAGAGCGCCTTGCCGTGAGTGTCATGACGCTGGGAAGCAATTGGAGTAGGCACGCTTTGGCTCACGCTCTTCTCAGCATAATTTAACTTGACTGCCATCGCCTCTGGAGCCGGGGGTTCAATATGTTCATGCTTCAGGAGCGCCCCAGGTTCAAGAAATCTGCTGTTCCGCGATGCATCGGTTAGCTAACTTCAAAGGCTTCTCCGCGCCATGCGAATTCCGAGTGTTTTCAGCAAGGAGGAGCACAAAATGAATCCGCGGCCAGAACGATTGAATCACTCGATCGAATGCTGCGCGCCAGCACCGTCGTTCTGTCGGCCAAGTGAGGGCGCGTCTCAAGTGAGGAACCCATCTATGGATGCGCCTAAGAAAGATGGAATCGAATGTGGCGAAGCGAATCAGATAGAACCAGGTGCACACAAACCGGTTACGACCGGCGTTAACAGGCGTGATCTATTTCGTTTGACCGCAGGCGCCGGAGCCGGGCTCGCCCTCGGCAGGTTGCTCGACATCCCCACGGTCAAGGCCGCCACGGAGAAGCTAAAGATTAAGGAAGTAAGCGAGTTTACGACCTCGTGCAACTTCTGCTCGTGCGGATGTGGCATGGTCGCATCCGTAAGCGATGGGAAATTGATCAAGCTGGAGGGCGACTACGACCACGTTGTGAACGGCGGATCGTTGTGCGTGAAGGGCATGGCGATGTTCCCGACGCATGCGTCGCCGCAGCGAAACAAAACGCCTCGCTACCGCGCGCCGGGCAGCGACCACTGGGTGGACATCACTTGGGAAGATGCCATCGACCGCATCGCGCGCAAAGTCAGGACGACACGCGACAACACTTGGATTGCGACTGAGAAAGTCGGCGACGCCGACGTCCCCGTCAATCGGACAGACGCCATCGCGTTCCTGGGCGGGGCTCAGAACACGAACGAAGAGTGCTACCTATTCCAGAAAGCGGCTCGCCTGCTCGGGCTTGCTTTCGTCGAACATCAGGCCCGTCTTTGACACAGCCCCACAGTCCCCGGTCTGGGGGCAACGTTCGGGCGCGGTGCGATGACAAACCATTGGGCTGACCTTCAGCATTGCAAGGCCATCCTTGTCGAAGGCAGCAATGTCGCCGAGAACCACGTCATGGCGATGAAGTGGATTCGGAAGGCGCAGGAGAATGGCGCCATCCTCATTCATGTCGACCCGCGATTCACCAGGACGTCCGCGGGAGCCGACATCTATGCGCGGATCCGCCCCGGCGCCGACGCGGCGCTTCTCAACACGATGATCAACTACGTACTCGTCAACAAGCTCTATGACGAAGATTACGTCACAATCCACACGAACGCGCTCCTCCTCGGCGACTCGGCATTCGATTTCAACGACGGCTTGTTCAGCGGTTTCGACGGGGAGCATCACAAGTACCACACGGAAAGCTGGGGCTACCAGCTCGATGGCGCGAAACATCCCCGTGCCGCACGAAGTCTGGACGATCCACAATGCATCTTCGCGCGGCTGAGGAAATTCTTCAGCCGCTACACGCTGGAAGCCGGCGAGCAGATGACCGGAATCCCGGCGACGCAGATCAAACTCATCGCGGACACGATGGTCAAGAATCGCCCCGGTTCGATCCTGTATGCCTTAGGCATGACCCAGCACACCACCGGTGTGCAAGGCATCCGCGCCTTCACTATCCTCCAGCTTCTGCTGGGCAACATCGGCAAACCGGGCGGCGGCGTAAATGCGCTTCGCGGCGAACCGAACGTTCAGGGCGCGTGCGACATGGGGGTTCTGAACAACTACACCACGGGTTATCTAACGTATCCCGTCCACACCGAACCCACACTGGCTGCCTGGACGGACAACAACGGGACGTTGCGGCGAAAGTACCTCGTCAACATGCTGAAGGCTTTCTACGGAGATGCCGCGACTCCGGAGAACGAATTCGCCTACGCCTGGCTTCCCAAGCGAAACGCTTCGAAGGACTACAGCACGTTTGGAATATTCGAGAGCGCTCTTGCCGGGTCGCTGAAGATGCTCTGGATCGTCGGCCAGAACCCGGCGGTTACGACGCCGAACTTGAAGCTGACGTTCGATGCCCTGGACAAACTGGATTTCCTGGTGGTCCAGGAGTTATGGGAAACCGAAACGGCGGCGTTCTGGGAGCGCCCCGGCGCCGATCCCAAGTCCATTAACACCGAAGTCCTATTACTGCCGGCCGCCTTCTTCATGGAAAAGCAAGGGAGCGTCACCAACTCCGGCGCGATGATCCAGTGGCGCTACGCTCCCGTGAAACCCCCGGGGCAGGCCAAGCCCGACGGCGAGATTGTAGACAAGGTGTTTCGACGCGTGCGGGACCTGCTTAAGGATTCAACCGATCCCAAAGACGACATCATCAAGAAGTCTTTTTGGACGTACACAACTCCGGAGGACGTGCTGCGCGAAATGAGTGGCCGAGCCCTTCGCGACATTCCGAGCGCAGGCCTCAAGGCAGGAGAACTCGTCAGCAAAGTGGGCGACCTTCAGGCTGACGGATCCACCTCCTCGGGAGTCTGGATCTATGCGGGCGTATTCAGCAAGGGAGTAAACCTCTCCAAACGCCGCGACTCCAGAACCGATCCAGGGAACCTGGGCCTCTACCCGAACTTCGCGTGGACGTGGCCGAACAATATGCGGGTGCTCTACAACCGTGCCTCGTGTGATCGAAATGGCAAGCCTTATCCAGGGTCAAAACCCATCGTCTGGTGGGATGCAGCGGCTAAGCGCTGGGCCGGTCATGATGTGCCGGACGTTCCCGTTCTGACCGACGGACCGGACACTCCCAACGGCCGGCGCTCCTTTCACATGAACGCCGAAGGCGTGGGGCGATTGTTCGCCGCCGTCTACGAAGATCCCGATCCGAAGAATCCGCTCATTCCTCGCGATGCGAGCTACGTGCCCAAAGACGGCCCCTTGCCCGAAATGTACGAACCGGTAGAGAGTCCGGTGGAAAACCTTCTGCACCCTAACGTCCGCAACAACCCGATGCTCAAATATCCGCGCGTGGAAGGTTACCATCCCATCGGTAAGGTGGCAGACTTCCCGTATGTCTTGATGACCTCCACGGTTGCCGAGCATTGGTGCGCAGGCTCCACGACACGGAACATTCCGTGGCTGAACGAACTCGTTCCCGAACCTATGATTGAGCTGCCGCTAACCCTGGCGGCCAAACTGGATGTGAAAACGGGCGACCTGGTCAAGGTATCGTCGGCGCGCGGCGAAGTCGAAGTGAAAGCCCTGGTTACAGCAAGAATGAAAACGCTGCAGGTGAACGGACGCGAAGTCACCATCGTCTGGATGCCGTATAACTGGGGCTTCAAGGGACTGTCGACTGGCGTGAGCGTCAACCATCTCACCATCGACGCAGTCGATCCCGGCGCGGGAACGCAGGAAACCAAGGCCTGCCTGGTGAATGTGGTCAAGTCGCTCCAGCAGACAACCAAATCCCGTGTCAAAGGAAGAAGGGCATGAACGCGGTACCTGTCAAATCGACGCTGATCGACATCACGAAGTGCATCGGCTGCCGCGCCTGTCAGGTGGCATGCAAGCATCAGAACGATCGCGATGGCGAGCAGACGGAATTCGACGGAGTCTTTGGGCTTCAGAACCCGATTACTCTCAGCGCCAAAACCCTGACCTTGATCACGTTCCATGAGCTGCCCAACGAAGAGTCACCCGGTGGAATCGACTATCTTTTCACGATGCGGCGGTGCCTTCACTGCCTGCAGCCCGCGTGCGCTTCGGCCTGTCCGACGACGGCATTGCAACGCCAGCCGGACGGAACCGTAAGTTACGATGCGGACCAATGCATAGGCTGCCGCTATTGTATGTGGGCATGTCCCTGGGGAGTACCCACGTCTCAATGGGACACCCTCACGCCCAAAATTCAGAAGTGCACAAACTGTGCGGACCGATCCGATCTACCGGTTCCCCAGAGCCGCAACGGACAAGCGCTCACCGACGACGAAAGCAAGAGATTTCGCGAAACGATCCGGGAACCGGCTTGCGTCAAGGCCTGCCCGGCTGACGCTCTCCTATTCGGTGAACGGGAAGAGATGCTTCAGGAGGCGCACCGCCGCATTGCCAAACGACCCGAAAAATACGTAGACCACGTCTATGGCGAGAACGAAGCGGGCGGCACCAGCGTGATGTATCTCTCCTCGGTTCCGTTCGAAAAGTTGGGGTTCCCAACTCTGGATTCCAAGCCGTACCCCGCATTCTCCAGCACAGCTCTCCATTCTGTTCCGCCTGCCGTGTTGGCGGTCGGGGCACTCCTCGGCGGCACGTATTCTTTCCTGAAGCGCAAGACCGCCGCGATGGCGCAGAAGCGGACGGAAACGCAACCCGCCGTCGATCACGATCATCCGACCATCACCCCAGCTTCGAGTTGCTGCAAGCTCCTCTTTGGACACCGTTCAACAAGATTCTGCTGGCACTGATGGCGTTCGGCCTGATTTCGATCATCGCCCGCTTCGTCTTAGGTATGGGCGGCAGCACCAATCTTTCCGACACCTATGCCTGGGGTCTCTGGATTGTCTTCGACTTAGTCTGGATCGCCCTCGCTGCCGGCGCCTTCGCGACCGCCGGCATCATCTACGTCTTCCAGCGTAAGGACCTATACTCCATGGGCCGATCGGCCGTGCTCATGGGTCTGTTGAGCTACTCCTTCGTGATGGTCACCCTCATCGCCGACCTCGGCGCGCCGTGGAACTCCTATCAACTCGCCCTCCAGGCTCCCGAGCAGTCCGCGATGTTCGAGGTCTCCTGGTGCGTCGGTCTCTATGTCACGATCCTGCTTATGGAGTTCCTGCCCGTGCCGCTCGAGCGATGGGGGCTTCAGAGAGCGATGGAGCTTTGGCGACGCTGGTCGGGCGTCTATGTGGCCTTCGCGATGACATTGTTCGTCTATCTGCTCTCGCGCAACCTGGCCTATGCGGCGGGGGCGGCAGTCCTGTTTTCGATCCTCGCATACCTGTTCCGAGCCAGCGGCACAAAGTTTGAGCCCGCCATATTGGCGATCGCCGCTGTGACGTTCTCCACCATGCACCAAAGTTCGCTTGGCTCGCTGCTACTGCTGATGCCGACCAAGCTCGCGCCGCAGTGGTGGTCCCCTGTGATGCCCGTATCCTTCTTCCTGTCGTCGATTGCAGCGGGCACGGCACTCGTCATCCTGATCGAAATGTGCATCGCTAAAGCCTGGGCCCGCCGGCTCCGGATCGAGCAGTTGTCCTCGATGGGAGCCATCACCTTCTGGTCACTTTTGATCTACCTGGTGTTTCGCCTCGGCGACATGGTCCTTCGTGGCAAGCTGGCAACTGCATTCTCGGGCGGCCTGGGGATGCTCTTCGCGATCGAGATCGTCCTGGGCGGAATGGTTCCGCTGGTTCTGCTCGCCCGGTCGTCGCAGCGGGCGAATCGGACAGTGCTTCTCGTCGCGTCACTACTTACCACGATGGGGATTGTTCTCAACCGCACGAACGCAGTGCTCTTCGCCATGGACTTGAAAGGTCCGATGCCGCAGATCGCTCCATCGACATATTCACCATCGATTTTCGAATGGGGCATCTCGGTTGGTCTCATCGCCGCGACCATCTTCCTCTTTGGCCTGGGCGCACGGCTTATGCCGGTTCTTCCAAAAGACGAGACTCTCCAGGAATCATTGAGCTCGTGACTCAACATTAAACTCATGAATCAAGAAACTTGGGTAACCAGCCATCCCTATCTCCAACCTGTCGCGTCCCTGCACAGGCAGATCGACGCCGAGATGGCAGGAATGACGGTCGCGAGTTCTGAAATGCCTGCATGGGACGACTACACAGGCGATTTTGTGGCAGGTGTGCCCCTGCTGCGGAGCTCGGCACTCTCAATCGACTGCCTGCCCGCCGAGAAAATGATTCGCTCGAAGGTCGAACGACTGACCGCAAGTCCGTTGCCATCGATAGCGGACGAAACCCGGATCGTAGCAGCCGAGTTGCGCAGCGAATTGGCAGCACCGGGCCGTATCGTAGCGTGGTTGCTGAACGACGATCCCTTCACTTCCCGAAGTCCCGGCCTGCTGCGATACATCGGCTGGACCGCGCTGTCTCAGTATCTGCGCCCATTGGTGCATGAGTTCGCCAAATGGCGCGGAGAAGATCGCTGGCTCCGCAGCTATTGCCCAACGTGTGGATCGCCGCCGGCCATGGCCCAGTTGGTCGGGTTCGATCCGGGTCGCCAGCGCTACCTTTCGTGTGGTTGTTGCGGTTCCCGCTGGCGTTACCAGCGAACCAAGTGTCCGTTCTGCGAAAGCCAGGACGATCACCGGATCTCCATCATTACGGTAGAAGGCGAAGGCGGGCTGCGCATTGACTACTGCGAATCGTGCCGCGGTTACCTCAAGACATACGATGGTGAGGGGAACGAAGCCGTCATGCTGGTCGACTGGACTTCCATCCAGCTCGATGTGATCGCTCGCGATCGCGGGTTGAAGCGGCTCGCAGCGTCCATGTACGAGCTGTAAAAAAATATCGCGCACGGGAATCTCACAAATGCGGCCAGCCATTGGAATCGGTATCGCTCTCCTGATATTTCTTGCCCCATGCAACGCCGGGAGCGCCAAGAGTGATTTCGACCCTGATGTCGACTTCCTGCGGTATAAAACCTTTGTCATCGTAGGCGGACTCGACCTGGAGCATTCGGGCTGGCTGGATGAACCTGAGATGCACGAGCGCTTCAAGAACTTCGTGAGTGGCGCGCTCGAAACCCGCGGGCTCCTGGAGGTTCCGGCGGGGAGCCAGGCGACCCTGGCCGTGCGGTTTTGGGTAGCACGCCGCCAGAAGGAGGACGTTACCGTGATCGACTATGGTCCGTCGTACATGTGGGGTGGATATCCACCTTACTGGAACGGAGCATGGGGCTACTCCTACCAAGAGTATGTCGTGAACAGCTATGCGGAAGGCACGCTGGTCGTCGATTTGATCGACCCAAATACCAAGGATCTCGTCTGGCGAACCATACTCAAACAGAAAATCGAAGACCGCGCCAAGGCCTACATCGAGGCCAAACAGAATCTCTACAAGGCAATGGCGGCTTTGCCACCTTCCGCAGCGGCGAAAGATAAAATGCGGCGCGAGCGGGCCAAGCTGGCCAGCAAGTATCAGTGAAACCGCTCTTGTGGTCGAGGCGCCCTGAAGAGTCTGTGTGAAAACAGGGACAGGCTACCCTGTCCCCTGGTGACCTGAGCCCACGAATCAACAAGATATCGGCGTGGACAGGGCGGCCTGTCCCTGTTTTCAAAACGCACGAACTCCTCGAACTACACTGAGAGAGAATTGGAAAATCGCAATTCAGCGGAGCCAGAAGTGTTAGAACTTCTCGCCGATGCAGAGCATCATCTTGTCGGAAGGCGCAGATCGCCACGTTGGCGTGGCTGACGTCCAAATTCCCACGAGGGTCATCGAAGGAGCAGCTCATGGTTGTGACCGCAGCCGGCACAAGTCAACTCAAGGAGCTAGTGGTTTCCGAGCTCAAGCCTGCCGAGATCGATGAGCTGCGCGAGTGGTTTTGCAACACCAAGCCCATCGGCCCAAGCATCAGGATCGTCACACCTCCCATGCCTGACGGAACCGGGGGCCTTCGTATCGTCTCTTTGGGCACGGAATGCGAGTCGTTTGAGTGAGCGTTTTCAGAAAAATCCCAACCGCCGCAAGAGCGTAGAATCAAGATGCTCCTGATCGATCAGGCACCAGCACCGTCTCTGGATCGGCTTCTTTTCGCTGAGATTCAAAGTGAGCTTGCAGCCGGTCAGCCGCCGAACGATTTCTCGCGACATTCTGTTCAGCAATAGCAGCGACGAGGGTTGGCTCAAAATCCAGCGTTCCTACCGCCGAAAATGCAAGCGCCAAGGAGTCGTCCACCAATTCCAACATGCATCGACTGCTGGCCTGCATGGACGCAATCAATTCCCTCTGCTCCTCGGTCATTGCCGTGCCCAGGGAGTCCGTCAACAACTCAACGCAGGCGAGAAGGGCTACAACGGGCTGCCGAATGTCGTGACACACCTGTCCGAGAATGCTTGCGGATTCCCGAACGTGTAAATCACGCGACAGATCTTCGCCGGTCGGATGACAGGCGTCTTCCTTGCGAAAAGCGAGCTTCTTCTTGGAGGATCCTCCGCGCAGGTTCCTCGCTGCTGATGTCCCTTTTGAATGTTTGAGATGGCCGCATTTTAGAAGTGATGTTTGGAGCACTCGGCGCTCCTGAGGCATTGGAAAGTGAACTGCTAACGAGTGGATCCGCAGTAGGGGAGGTATTTAGGATCGACATGTATCGCACCATTCCTGGTTCGTGATTCAGTCACTAATCTGCTTAATTCAATTCGATTCCGCGAGCCAATGCCTGCGTTTTACGGCTATATTTTAAAAGATACTATTGGCCTTTAGGATAAGGAACTAGGGAAAGTACTAGTTATACCAGGGGCACATTACTTTTGGTTAAAACCACCGGTCCCTCATGAAAAGCCGCCGGCGATGGCGTTTCTGATCAGACCGGCAAGGGTCGTGACGCCCAGCTTACGCTTGATGTGTTCCTTGTGGTATTCAACGGTTTTCACGGAAATGTTGACCGTATGGGCGATTTCCTTGGTGGACGAGCCTTCGGCAATCAACTGGAGGATCTGTTGTTCCCTCGCCGTCAGCGCGAGAGCTCGCGCCAGTTGAGCGGAATCCCGGGCGTTCCTGAACTCAGCAGGCATGGATTCGGGTACATAGATCTTACCGTCCAGGATCTCGCGGATGGCGCGCCGCAACTTACTGTGGTCATCCGACTTGAGCATGTACCCGGAAGCTCCAGCTTCGAACGCAGCCTGCAAGTACAAACGCTCGGTGTGCATGGTGAAGAAAACCAGCTTTATTTCGGGGCGATTTGTCTTGATCTGGCGTGCCGCCTCCAAACCGTTGAGTAACGGCATCGAGATGTCGAGCATAACCAAATCCGGATTCAAACGGAGCGCGCTTTCCACCAAACCCCTACCGTCCGCTGCAGTACCGACGATTTCGTAATCAATTTCCAACGTGGTCCTGCAGCCATGCAGAATAAGATCGTGGTCGTCCCCTAAGAGAATCCGAGCCCGGCTCATGCGATGCCTCCGTGCCGCTGCAATGATCAGCCGCACACGCGTTCCGCGGCCAGGCCGCGCGGTGACGGAAAGCGTTCCACCAGCCATGCGCGCACGCTCCTCCATGCTGACCAAACCGAGTCCGCCCGCGCCCCGCACTGCAGCCGGATCGAATCCGACGCCGTCATCGCGAACCGATAAATTAAGGTCGCGATGCCCTGCCAGAAGAATTGCCACGTGCGTGGCCTGCGCGTGGCGGGCTACATTATTGAGGGCCTCCTGCGCAATCCGGTATGCACAGGATGCGGCCTCGAGCGACGGCGGCTGGAGCACGCCGCGAATTCGGAAGGCGACGCGAACGCCATCCGTTTGGCTGAAATCGTCGCACAATGCTGGAGAGCTTTGACCAAACCCAAATCCTCGAGAATCGCGGGATGGAGTTGTCGCGCGATCTGCCGGGCTTCGTCCGCAATGCGAAGAGCGCGTTCCTGTGCGGCGCGAAGCGGTAATTTGGCCGGATTGGCCGTGGGGAGATCCTCGCTCACGGCACCAATCTCGGCAATGAGCAAGCCCAAGTGCTGGCAGAGAGAGTCGTGAATGTCGCGGGCGAAACGACGGCGTTCTTGTTCCTGGACAGTCATCAGTCTGGATGTGAGCGCGCGAATGTCGCGCTCGTTTGCGGTTGCGAGTCGTTGCAGCCGCCGCTGCTCGGTGATGTCGCGCGCAATCATTAAGATCGAGGACATGCCCGTCTCGCCAAATTCCGGGATGTAGCGCGCCTCATATTCAGCCTCGCCACTGGGAGTGGGGTAGTTGCGATCGATCGTGAGCGGTTTCCGAGTCTTGAGAACCTGCCTGAAGGCACGCTCGTGGAGCTTGACTACATAGGAAGGCAGCCCGAGTTCCGCGCATGTCTTTCCCACGCCGCTTTCTCGCAAGCATCCGGTCAATTTCTCCCACGCCGCGTTCATGTAAAGATTTCGAAGGCTTAAGTCAAAGCGCACGATCACATCGGGAGAGTTGTCGAACAGCGCGCTCAGTTCCTGTTCCCGCTGGCGCAGCGCCTGCTGTACCTTTTTTTCTTGCGTGATGTCCCGGCCCACGGCGATAACCGCGGAGATGGAACCGTCTGGATAAAACTCGGGGATAAACCGTAAGTCGTAGCCCGTCACATCGGGCGCCGAGGGAATCGAGACCACCAGTTGAAATTGTTGCGGTGTGCCGCTTTGAAAGACCTGCTCGATCGCCTGGCTCACATTCTGAATTCCGTAGGGAGAGAGCGAAAATTCCGCAAGTCTCTTCCCTATGACTTCCTCCGCTGGAATTCCAGCCACATTGGCAAACGCTGCATTGGCGTGCGTGATGCGAAAACTCGAATCGAATCGCAGATGAGCATCGGGCGAATTGTCAAAGAGGGCGCTGAGTTCCAATTCACGTTGGCGAATCGCCAGATCTAAATTTTTCCGCTCCGTGATGTCGCTTACAAAAACCGCGCCCAGCGTTGTGGCGCCTTTCTTGATGACGCCAAGCTCTATCTCGACCGGGAATACGCTACCGTCACTGCGGCGGCCGTGGGATTCCGTTCCAAGTCCCATCGTTCTGGATCTTGCGTCCGCCAGGAACTCCTCGTGGTAGTTCTTGTGACGCTCGCGGTAGACCTCGGGAACAAGCAATTCAAGTGGCTGTCCCTTGAGCTCCGAAATATCGTGCCCGAACATGCTGGTCGTGGTGTGGTTGGCCCATATAATCCTGCCGTTCGAGTCAACGGCAAGAATCGACCGCCGTGCAGCGTCCAGCAGAGTCTCTACCAGGGATTCGCTGTCGGCGAGTGAGCCGCTGGCAGTGAGGAGGGATCGGCGTATTTGGTCCTCATCCAGCAGAACCATGAGTACTCCGCTGGCCGCGTTCTTCACTTCACCGAAAGGCTTCATCCGCAGCGAATACCAAAGGCCATTCCGATGTTGGAATGGTTCCTCCACGGTTTTTCCGCGGCGAGTGACGGTAGCCAGCAAACGCTCCCAACGGGTCTCGCCCAGGTTGGAAGCTGAGCCGATGAATGACGAACCCTCCTGCGAGGGAGACAGATGGAAAAGCGTAGCCGCGGCTGACGTGAATCGCACAATGCGCAGATGGGCATCCAACAACACAACGGGAATATCCACGCCAGTGAGAAGCGTACCGAGGTGTTCGGCCAGCGCTTTCAGGGCAATATTGCTCTTCAGGAGCTCCGTGCCCAACGCAATGTTTTCCTGATAGGAAACCCGGAGTTCCTCGTTGGCGGTCGCCAGTTCCTCATTCGCGGCGTTCAGTTGCTCGTTGGACGCCAACAGGACTGCGGTCGCAACGCTCCCCCCAACGGCGCGCGGAATTCTTACGCCCGATTTGTTGGATCGATTCGATCCGGGGACGCGAACTTCGCGGACTGCTTTCTTGTCATCCGGCCGGCGTGAGAACACGCCATGGTTGGAATCCTTCGCCACAAAATAGCTGGAGGCTCTGCCGGCCATCAGACTGTCCGTGAAGAGGAAGCCTCGCGGCTTCAGCGCGTAGCGGAACGCAGCCAAAGCTTGATCCTGGTAAGCGGGCGTCAAATAGGCCAGGACATTGCGGCAGACGATCAAGTCCTGGTTTGAAATCGGAGGATCGCTCGTCAAATCGTGACGCGCGAAGACGCACAAGCTCCGCAGCTCATCGTTGATTCGATAGCCGCGTTCAGACTCAACAAAGAAGCGCTTCAATCGGGCAGCGGAAACTCCGGCAACGGCAGCCGGCGAGTAGACACCAGCGCGGGCTTGCTGGACGGCGTTTTCTCGAATATCGGTCCCAAATACCTGGACCATCTTTGGACTCAGTTTAGACCCGAGTTCCTCCCGCAGCAGGATCGCGATCGAATAGACTTCCTCTCCGGTGGAACAACCGGCCACCCAAACTCGCAGCGGTTCCATCCGCGGTGCACGCGCGCGGGATAAGACTGACTTCCGCAATGCCTCAAGATCGTCACCATTTCGAAAGAAGCTTGTAAGGGGAACGAAAATCTGATCCGCCAGCGACTCCACTTCCGCGGGGTTGCGCCGCAGGAGCCGGACGTACTGGCCGAAGTCGCCCACGGTCTTGAGCGCCATCTGGCGAAAAATGCGGCGAGCCACCGAGTCCTGTTTATAGCGGAGGAAGTCGACGCCCGTCGCAGCCCGAAGGATCTGGATCATCGTGTTGAATTCTTGAGTCGAATATCCCTGCGTTGACGGTTTGGAAGTTTGGCGACCAAGGCGCTCCAATTCGAAGGCGATACGCGCCGGCGGCAAAACCAAATCGACGTTTCCCGCTTCGATCGCGCTTACCGGCATGGCTGGCCATTGGGCGCTCTTGGGATCCTGAGCAAATGTGAACCCGCCTGCGGCTTTGATTGCGGCGAGGCCGCGGGTGCCGTCGGTCCCCATTCCCGAAAGCACAACTCCGATGGCTGCATCGCCCAGCGTCGCAGCCAGACCCTCCATGAAGTTATCAATAGAATGGTGCCGGTCCCGGCCGGCGATCGGTGCGAGCGAAAGTGTGCCTCTTCCGATAGAGGCCCTCTTGTTAGGCGGTACCACATACACGTGATTCGGTTTAACCGTGATTCGATTTGAGATTTCGAGCACGGGAATCGAGGCCGACTTTGAGAGCAGCTCGGCGAGGGCACTTTTCCGGCTCGGATCCAGGTGCTGAATCACGACAAACGCCATTCCGGAGTTAGACGTGAGTTTAGCGAGAACGGCCCGAACAGCTTCCAGTCCACCGGCCGAGGCGCCGATCGCAACTACAGGGAAAGAAAGACTCGGGGTCCCCGGATCCGGTCGAGTTCGCGACGCTAAAGGCACGCGCGTCTCGGACCGGATTCGCGGTTGGACACCGGTTTTCTTCCTCTCCATGATCACCTCCGACCGGACGGCTAACCAGCGCCCGGAATGATCTACGTCAAGCCGTCCCGCAGTGCGAGTGGAAACGCAATCATTTCAGTTCATGCAGTAGTTGTCAAGGGGTATGAGCCGTAATGGCCCGTGCGTTCTGTTGGATCTAGTAGATATAGTACTATTCTCAGATATCTCGCATGATGGAAGGTTGATTATGGCAGCGTTATTGCGTAAACGCCGCGTCCCTGAACCAAGGCAAAGAGCCGGTTTGGACTATCGGGCAGTACCAACAAGGCCTTGATCGCACCCACGGTTTCATCCGCCGGAGCCAGCGGCGTCCA
Organism: Terriglobia bacterium; assembly: GCA_963732025.1. Lineage (GTDB taxonomy): Bacteria > Acidobacteriota > Terriglobia > Bryobacterales > Bryobacteraceae > Palsa-187. The sequence continues at coordinate 1,426,522 of CAVSXU010000007.1, read as the reverse complement.
GGATCCACCGTTGTCGCGGCTCTGAAAAATTGTGCCAAACTGCGCTGCAAAAAGGGCGCCTTTTCGTGCGGGATTCTTGCAAATTGTTCGCACACTGCCGGTGCCAAAAACGCTTCGTTCCGGGCGCCAGGATGCACCCAAATCATAGGACCGGAGCAGTCCTTGAGAACTGGCGGCCAAGAGCCCATTGTTCCCGATGCTGACGGCGTCATAGATCTCGAGATGATCCTGAGGATTCCACCAGACTCGGATCTTTTTCCATGTCAATCCTGAATCAGAGCTTTGATACACCTCGTCGTCGGTCGAGAGAAGAAGGGTCGCGCCGTCGGAGGATACGAACAACAGGTCCTTCAGACGGGATTCAGGCGAGGGAGTAGGCAAGGGAGCCCAGGGTTGCCCAGGAGCGGAGGAAACCCATAGCTCACTTGCCTTGAGAGCGAAGAGAACGCCGGAATCCGACGATACGAGTTTCAGTACCCCGTGTTGCAGGACTTCCGAACTCGGGGCCAATTCGCGCCACCGCTCATCAGACTCCTGACGTTCGAGGCTAACGCTTTCGCTCGAGGTTTGAAACGTGACATAGAGTGCGCTTCCGAATCCCGTAATCGAGCTGAGTGTGCGATTACAAAAGCCATCATTGATCGACACAAACGACTCGCCGAGATCATCGCTCCGAAAGAGTCCGGCATAATCCGTCGCGACGTAGATCCGGTTGGGGTGCTCCGAATCGAACGCGATTGACCGGGTGGAGACCGGTGACAGCTTTCGCCAGGTTACGCCGCTATCCTCCGACTTGACCAATCCCGCAGCCGTGCCCGCAAACAATACCTTGGGCGAACGAGGGTGCTGAGCGATAAAGTAAGTCCGATAAGAGGTGCCTTCCGGGCGGGTCAGCGGTGTCCAATTCCCTCCCCCGTCGAGGCTTCGATAGAGGCCGCCGCAGGTGGCGGCAAATAATCGCTGCCGCATCCGATCGTCGACAAGAATCGAAAAGACATCTGAATCGTCCGACATGCCTTTGTGGATGGAGCGCCAGGTCGCTCCGCCGTCGGTTGTTTTCCATGCGAGATGAGGAGTTCCCGCATAGATCGTATTGGGCTCGGCGGGATCGAAGGACAGAGACACCACAGGCTTCATCTGTGGCTCGCTTGCATTGAGCGAAACCCACGTCTCACCGGCATCCTTACTTAGAAGGACTCCTGTTTCAGTGCCGGCGACAATCCATCGCGAATTCTGATCGTAGAGAGCGACGGACCAAACATCCTTGAGCCGAGGGTCAGGGATTCGCTTCCAGGTGAGGCCGCCGTCCGCAGTGCGCAGGATTCCCGAATACTGCTCGGTGTCGCTCGATAACGCCGCCAGATACACGCCTGGTTTCCAAGGGTCGACCACGAAGGCGTGCAAGTTGGCTCGGCGCTCAGCCGGGAACGGAAGCGGGTTCCAGGAATCGCCGTCGTTGGTGGATGAGAACAGTTGCCCGTTGCTGGTCGCGGCGAGGATTGTTGCGCGATGCTGATCAACTTGTACGAAGGCGACCGAACCGCCAAACGGCCCGATCGCCTGCCATCGCGACGCCATCAAAGGCGTCAATGCCGTTAACAAGAGTACGTAGAATCGCATGATCTTCCGAGTCTGTGTGAAACAGGGACAGGCTAACCCTGTAAAAAAAGGGGACAGACCACTCTGTCCACGGCCGCGTCAGCACGAGGGAAGAGCAACTTACCTGCGGGGACAGAGCAGTCTGTCCCCTTTTTTTATCGTCGTGGACAGGGCGGCCTGTCCCTGTTTTCACCGCGGAGCTGTCCTACTTCGGACAGCCCAGACTTGCGACGCCCAAGGTTAGAGCGTCCTTTGCATCTTTCGCCGAGTCCGGAACCAGACCACCGGTCGGGACGAACCACACCTCGACGCGGCGGTATTTTGCCGAGGCGTCGCTCTGGTCTACGTCCTGACCTTGGCGTTCCTGGACGTTGGTGGATATTCCGCAAAAGTGCGGCTGGAAGGTGACTCCGTTGTCGGCTGCCCCGGCCTGGGCTGCCAGGATTTGGGCCGACGGGAATTGGCTGCAGATCCCTTGTCCCGCGCTGATGACGGCCGCAGCATTCAAGACACGCTTCAAGTCCAAATTGCTGCTGCTGGATTCGCCTTCCGCAAGGTGTCCAACGAATACAACCTTGCCGCCTGGGTCGGCTTCGAACAACCCCTTCAGTTCTTCAAGAAGGACGCGCTTGCCGCAATTGTTCACGCGCTCGCTCTTGGCTGGAAATAGAATGTCCGGAAGCCGATGGGCCGTAATGGCAGCTTTCTGCTTGACGACGAGGGAGCCGGTCGCGGTGCCCGATCCCTTTTGGTCGCTCGCCTTGGCGGTAATCGTGATCGTCTTACGCTGCTCGGAATTGTCGGCTGGATCGAAACGCACTGTCGTGGAATCAAATTCGTTTCCGTTGACGATACCCTCTGGCGTTGAATATGCGACGTCGCCTACCCTCCCGCCGCACTGCCCAGGCGCGAAGTTCGCCGATAGACTGGCTCGCTCTCCCGCCCAGATTTCTGCAGGAGTAATGTTCAAAGTGCCGGTTGGAGGCGTGTAATCGCGAACTCTGACGGAGGTCTCCGCCGTGGCGTCGTTGTATCCATCCGCCTTCACGATCAGGCCGATTCTGTAAGAACCCGGGTTGCGCCCGGTCGAACCAAATTGAAATACGGGAGCCTGACTGGTCGCCTCTCCGTTGATGCTCCATTGAGGGGTTGCGCCCTCTGGCAAATTGATGGTCGGAGCAACACTGGACACTTCGCCGGCACAAACCTCGCTGGGGGTGGGCCGAATATTCAGGCCAATGTTCTGCTTCGGACACGACTGGTCGACCGGTACCGACGTCCCTCCGGGGCACGACTTCAAGCTCGGGGGAGGCGGCGGGGGGGGAGGCGGTGGTCCTGGGCGCTCGCCTCCGAAATTGAAAGCGATCCCGGCGGCGAAACGCAGATCATGCTGGTTCCGGTTGGTCGACGGGCCGCTCAGGTCGTTTATGTCCGGCGACTGAAAGCGCGTCATGAAATAGTCGAATTGGATCGGCCGGAGTACGACAGATCTGCTGAGTTTAATATCGAGGCCGCCACCGAACGCCATTGCGAAGTTATTCTGATCTTTCGCGAGTCGAGTGCCGGTCCCAGTGGTTGTTCCCGTACCGGTCGTCGGCACGAGGCAGCAGATACTGGTGTGGGCGTTCATGCCGCCGAAGAGAGCGTGAACATACGGATCGACGGTCTTGGCACGACTGCGGGAGAATCTCAGTCCGAAGAGATAGGAGAACGACGTGGTGTCGAATTCGTGATTGTTTACATTCCCGTTGTGATATCCGCCCAGTTCGGATTCAAATCCGATGTATTGGTTGAAATTCAAACCGAACGTTCCCACTCCGCCGTTCGCGGTGAAGGCCGGGATATTTTGGGCTTGATTCGCACGCAAGAAGGAATAGCCGAGGAACAGATCAGCCTTAGGAACATCTTGCGCAATGATCGTGCCGGCGAGCGCCAGCAGAAGCGTGATCGCTTGAATTCTGAATCGCATAGATTACCTCCGTGCCGCTCCAGGGAACGGCTGATTCCCACCACCGAACGAAAGATGCTGCCCCTTCCATAAAGATGCAAATTCTCATTACAGGGGGCTTTAATCTCAGGAACCTCCTGAATCGCGGTCATGGGTCAATTTTGGCAATCTGCCGGCAACCCCCGCCCTGACGGACGGTGCTTGAACGATCAGTCTCCGGTTGGCTGCTTACTCTTCATGATGCGAGAGACGACGTCGGACCAAACATTGAACAGATCACGTGGATGCGTAACCTCATAGGCCAACGCGTGAGATCGCCTCAGGAGGCTCCCAAGAGGATCGGCCCAAGGGTTGGATAGGGGATCGCCGTTGTAGCAGAGGTAGAAGAACGGCCGGCCAAGTTCTTTCAGCGAGTCGTTAATTTCGCGGGACTCAAGTTGCAACCCGTACGTCTTCGTGCCGACCAACACTACCGCATCCGAATGGGAATTGGTCGAGTTTTCACGAATGATATCGGCAATGAAGTGTGAGAGGCCGTCTTTGGTAACGAGTTGTTTCGCGGCAACGGATCCGAGTTTCAGCGATCGCAGTGCATCCCCGATCGCCGGAAAGTCTATGCGGCCTGAGAGCTCTTGCTTGTAGATGACTTTCTGCGCTGCCAGCGAACAAACCACAACTGAGAACGACCCGAAGCGAGGATCACGCGCGATTTGATGCAGGATGTCAACGACACTTTGAATGTCGTTTGGAGCCAGGCGCACAGAAGTGGAGTTTCCCGGGCTGAAATTCACGATGATGTCGACCTTGAGCAGGTTCTCGCGAGGTTCGCGGAGAGCAGGAGGTTCGGGCCTGAAAACATCTTTCTCGTCCGCCCGGATCACGCCCTTAGGCACCCATTCCGTGAGTAGAGTCTCCTTGCCGGCCAGCTTAGCGTCGGCATCCCACGAGGAAGAACAAACGTGCTCTTCCTTATCTCGCATGAGCCAATTGACTCGATACCTACCTTCGCCAAGAACGAAGGCTCCCACGATTTCGAGAGCATGTCCCTCGCTGGTCTCGCCCGGCGGGATTCTTACCTTTTGCGACATGTAAATGGGGTCATCAGGCGAGTCCTCCGAGATTACGCGGAACACGGTAGTAAGCTCGTTCCCTTGCCCTTCCCGATTCACATCCTTGAGTGGCGTGATTACGCGAAAGCCGGAGTGAAAAACAAAATCGAGGTCCAGTTTCGGCTTGATGGGCACCACGTTGCATCGTAGATCCGATCGAGGAACGGTGGATTCGAGAGCAACCATGTCGGTTTGTCGCAGCTGCAGTGGGTGGCTCCGGTTCAGTCCCTCGATCAGATTTTGACTGCGGGCCACACCGCCCAGCAAGACCAAGACTAGGAGAATCTTGTTCACGACTTCACCTCCGGTCAGAGCACCAATGCAAGTTCCGGCTCGCTCAAAGCAACGTGTCGATCCGCCCTAGGGATTCACGGCGATAAGTTGGTGACTCAACATTTTGTGGCTACCGCGAGGCAATAAATTATGAATCACTCAATGGAAGGGTGACGTTGTTATGGTGTAGAAAAAGTTGTGAACGTGGTGATTTGGCGGAACCCGGTAACACCGATAACGAGCTCATCAGAGGCGCGGGTCTCGGAACGATGACTGAGGGGACCGCCGGTGTCGATAGGCGCCGGAATCAGAGTGTGAACTGTCGCAGGTTGAACGATTCGGCCTGTGGCCCGCAGCCCATCTGAAGGTCCCCCCCGAGACTTTTTGCAGAGACCCTGCTGGCACGGCGCGTGGACTTTCTGGCGCAACAGATCGAGTGTCGCGGATGAGGGATTAGTGCTGCAGGTAGAAAACAAATCTCGAAGTCGACGACGCTTTTCCAAAATCGGCACTGCGGACCCTATCCGACTGTTCACAAGCGGCAGCGAGCCCCAAGGTTACGGATAAATTCGGAGACAACCGTGAAGCTTCGCAGGAGTTATTTCCATTCATTGGTGCGGTTTCCATTTAGCCACGCACCGTCGGGCACCGACGATAAAGAAACAACGGATATCGATCGCTATTGTCACAATTTGCAGTCGTTGGACCGTCGCGCACTATTTGGGACCCGTGCAAGGAGTTACAAGATGGGCATGCGATTAGACGGCAAGGTTGCCTTGGTCACCGGAGGCCAGTCCGGAATCGGAGAGGCGATCGCCAAACGTATGGTTGCCGAGGGCGCCACTGTTGTCGCCGCGGACATCACTGGAGGTCCCCTCAATTTGGGGCCGGGACGACTTGTGCCGTTTCGCGTGGATGTGTGCGATCCACACGGCGTGGACCTGCTGGTCCGTTCCGTGCTGGCGCATTACGGACGGCTCGATTGCGTTGTGAACTCAGCCGGAATCGGGCGTGACATCGCATTCCTGGAGACTACGCTGGAGGCATTTGACTATATCGTCGCCGTGAACCTGCGGGGATCGTTCATCGTTGGACAAGCAGCCGCTCGAGCGATGAGAACTTTGAGCGGGGGCTCTATCGTCAACCTCGCCAGCGTCTCGGGCCTGGTAGGCAATGCGGGAGGATCTGCATATGCTGCCTCCAAGGGGGGCATCGTAGCCATGAGCCGGGCGATGGCGGTCGACCTGGCAAGTCTTGGAATTCGCGTGAATGTCATTGCGCCCGGGCCCGTAGACACTCCACTTGTGGAACAAACGCATCCGCCGAGAATTCGCAAAAAATGGATCAACCGTACACCGATGAAGCGGTACGGGCGTCCTGAGGAGGTCGCCGGCGCAGCGGTTTTTCTGTGTTCCGATGACGCAAGCTACATTACAGGGCACGTTATGGCGGTTGACGGTGGTTTCCTCGCGTCGGGTCTAATGGCAGGCCCTGACGAAGTTGAAGAGAGCCGCGTTCGAAAAGGGAGTCTTGGTGTTGAAGGGGAGCGCACCGCCAGCGGCGTCAACGGAACGGAACTTCAATATCGCGGCCCAAGGGTGCCGGGGTGACTGTAATGCCGACGCCCGCTTCCTTGGGTGGCGGTTCTGAAAACAAGCGCTCCATTCTGTCGCGCATCACAATACGCGCGCGCCCTTACGGGACGCGCCTCATAGCGCTCCATTCTGTCGCGCCTCACTGGCGGACTTCGATATTTTTTTTCTTTGCAGGCCTGCGCAGCCGGTGAATCTCAACCGGCACGATCCGTCAATTGGCCGCAACGGCACGGCATCGCCACAACCCCGGACGACTGTTCGCCAAAACTTTCGCAGAAGGTGCTCGCCCATCGTCAACCTGAACTGCAGTCGGTTATCACGTTGCGAGGAGGGTTTTCCTAGGACTGCCCCGCGCGGTCTGACTGGAGGTCGATGAGAACGCCAGCCATCTCTGCTATGAGAATACTCGGGACTTGAAAATTGGTGGTCGACCAAAGTGCGATGTCGTTGAATTCGTAGGGTGATTTTGCTGCGGATTTCCAGAATTGGCGACGTCGAGCTTATCGCGCTGAGATACAAATCTGCCTCGCCGCGGTTTACCAGGAAACGGAGTCGAGCGTCGAGCTTGACGGTAGTGGGTCAGTTTGACAATCTGTCGGCAACCCCCGCCCTGACGGGACGGTGCTTGATCAATGTTGGCAAGCCGCGGGGGTAACGGAATCAAATTGACCCACTACCAGCTTGACGGATCCGATTCGGTATCCGAGGTCATGGCAAACGCTTTTCGGACACTCCTATGTGATCGACTAAATGCCCGATCACTGAACATCGCTTGACGGGCCCGGGCAATGCCCGGCAGTGGCGTCGTGGGAAAAATAAAACACCTCACGATCTCAACCGCGAATCACTACTCCGAGTAAGCCGTGTGAAGAGTAAATGGAGCACTGCCTGGGTCGCCTGGCTTCTTACGGCACTCTATTACGCGTACCAATATGCTCTGCGGTCGGCGCCAGCCGTAATGATGCCTCAGTTATCGGAGGCTCTCGGCCTGAGTGGTGTCGGCGTCGCGTCTCTCATCGGCCTTTTTTACTACGGCTACTCTCCGTTCGGCCTGGTGTCCGGCGCCTCCATTGACCGGCTCGGCGTCAAAGCGGTGATTCCTGCAGCCGCGCTCATGACGGCGATTGGGGCGCTGCTGTTCGCCACTGGGAGTTTGGCTGCGGCCAACGTGGGAAGGTTCATCCAGGGGGCGGGCGGCGTGTTTTCGTTTGTCGGCGCTGTTCAAATTATCAGTGAGCATTTTCCCGCGTCTCAGGCCGCGACGCTGATTGGGGCGACACAAATGCTCGGCATGGCCGGAGGATCGGCGGGCCAGTTTCTCGTCGGCCCACTGATCTGGCAGGGCATCGCCTGGAATCGCATTTGGATCGGCATGGGGATGGTTGGCTTGCTCCTTGCCGTTGCTCTTTTCTTCGTACTTCCGAAAAAAGAAACACCACCGGCTCGCGATCACTGGTTCAAAGGTCCGGCGAAGGCGTTGGCGATGATTGCCAAGAATCCGCAATCTATTCTATGCGGCCTTATTGCCGGACTTCTTTTCATCCCGACCAACATCCTCGACATGATCTGGGGCGTGCGTTTTCTGCAGGACGCGCGCGGGTTCACCTACGCGAATGCGGTGATCCGTTCGGCCATGGTGCCCATGGGTTGGATCATTGGGTGTCCATTGCTAGGCCTGATCTCGGATCGACTTGGCCGCAGGAAACCCGTCATCGTGGGCGGGTCGTGTGTGCTGTTTGTCTGCCTGTTGTGGATCCTCTACGGACCTGCCGATATCCTCCCTCCTTACGTTCTCGGCATTGTCGCCGGCGTGGCGTCGGGCGCGGCCATGATTCCTTACACGGTGATCAAAGAAGCGAATTCTCCGAGATTGGGCGGCACGGCAACCGGCCTGATGAATTTCTTGGGTTTCACCTCCAGTGCTTTGGTCGGACCGATTTTCGGGTCGATCATGCAACGCGTCTCCTCTAAAACGCCGGGACTGGAGGGCTATCAAGTAACGTTTCAACCACTCCTTTACGGCGTAGCGTTAGCCATAGCCTTTACCTTCCTGCTGAAGGAGACCGGACCAGCGGTGCGTGTCCCGATAGCGACGCTGGAGGCTGCATGAATCCTGGAACGGGAAAGTATGAAGCTCTTCTGGCGCGATGCGAGGCTTTGGATCCGATTCCAACCGCGGTCGCGCACCCCTGCGAAAAAACCGCACTGGAAGGAGCGATTGAGGCAGGCCAGAAGGGTCTGATCATTCCGCTTCTGGTCGGTCCCAAGAGCAAGATCGAGAGCGTCGCGAAGGACGCGGGAATTGATCTCGGCCACACACAGATCGTGGATATGCCGCACAGTCACGCTTCCGCTGTCAAGTCGGCAGAGTTGGTTCGCGAAGGTTGCGCCGAACTGATCATGAAGGGAAGTTTGCATTCCGATGAACTGCTGGCCGCGGTTGTCGCACGTGACGCGGGCCTGCGAACCGAGCGCCGCATCAGCCATGTGTTCATCATGGACATCCCGACGTACTACAAAGTGCTCATCGTTACGGATGCTGCAATTAACATTACTCCCTCGCTCGAGGACAAGGCGGACATCTGCCGGAACGCCATCGATCTCGCCATCAGTCTGGGCGTGAACAATCCGAAAGTCGCGATCCTGGCGGCGGTCGAGACCGTTACCTCAAAGATGCCATCCACCATTGATGCAGCGGCTCTCTGCAAGATGGCGCAGCGGGGCCAGATCACCGGCGGAATTCTGGATGGCCCTCTGGCTTTCGATAACGCGATCAGCAAACGCGCGGCCAACATCAAGGGAATTCAGTCTGATGTTTCCGGAAGCCCCGACATTCTCCTGGTCCCGGACTTGGAGGCCGGCAATATGCTCGCGAAGCAGCTTACGTTACTGGCGAACGCGGAGAGTGCGGGACTCGTTCTTGGGGCTCGCGTTCCGATCATTTTGACGAGCCGCGCCGACAGTGTGCGATCGCGAATCGCCAGTTGCGCGGTGGCGATGTTAGTGGCTCACGCTCGGCGGGAAAGATTGAATCACAAATAAGTCATGGACGACTACGCTCTCATCTTAAACGCCGGATCATCCAGCCTGAAATTCTCCGTTTACCGGCAGCCGGAAGGAGAAGACTGGCGATTGGAGTCGCGCGGTCAGATTGAGGGCATCGGCACATCGCCAAAGATCCGCGTCAAAGATTCCGAAGGACAGATTCTTGTCGACGGCAACACCGAGGCTCCAGTTCGGAATTGTCGCGACGCCATTAGCGTATTGGCTACATGGCTTAGTGCGACGTATCACGGTGCGCAAGTCGTAGGGGTTGGGCATCGTGTCGTGCACGGTGGCACTCGGTTTTCAGGTCCGACGCTTATTACGGACCAAGTCATTGGGGAACTCCGCCGGTTAATTCCACTGGCCCCGCTGCATCAACCGCACAATCTGGCTGCGATTGAGGCGGTTTCTGAACGCTTGCCTGACGTGCCACAGGTTGCATGCTTCGACACGAGTTTTCACCGCGGGCAGCCGCCGGTTGCGGAGTTAATTCCGCTGCCGAGGGAAGTCTGTCGCGGAGGACTCCAGAGGTTTGGATTTCACGGCTTGTCGTACGAATACATTGCGTCCGTGCTGCCTCGCGAAGCGCCTGAGATCGCACGGGGACGCGTCATCATCGCTCACCTGGGAAGCGGCGCCAGCCTGTGTGCCGTGAGGAACGGAAAAAGCGTCGACAGTAGTCTCGGCTTTACTGCACTGGACGGTCTTTGCATGGGGACGCGCCCAGGCGCGATCGATCCCGGTGTCATTCTTTATCTCTTCCAGAATTTGGAGCTCTCGGCGAAAGAGGTAGAGACGATTCTGTATAAGCGATCTGGCTTGCTCGGGATTTCGGGTATCAGCAGCGACATGCGCGAGCTGCTTACGCGAACCGAGCCTGCTGCGCGTCTGGCGGTCGACTACTTTGTCTATCGAGTCGCGAAGGAGATCGGGGCACTCGCGGCAGTGCTTGGCGGAATAGATGGACTTGTATTCACTGCCGGCATTGGCGAAAACTCGCCAGAAATCCGGCGGCGAATTTGCGAGGCTTCGGCATGGCTTGGCATCGAATTCGACACGAGGGCCAACCAGAGTCAAGGTCCCCGGATATCGACGCCTGCAAGCAAGGTTTCCGCGTGGGTGATTCCCACCAATGAGGAACTCATGATCGCCCGGCATACTGGGCTGCTGCTGGGGTTACTCGAAGCCAACGTTTGATTTTGTTGGAGGATTGAAATGGCCACAGTCGCCACGCCTGATAAACCCGTCGCTTCAGCGAGCCCTTGGGAAGGATTCCGAAAAGGTCTTTGGCAGAAAGACATCAACGTTCGAGACTTCATCCAGCAGAATTACGAACCTTATGAGGGGGACGAGTCGTTTCTGGCGGGCCCCACGAATCGAACCCGCGACATCTGGAAGCGGCTCAATGAACTCTTCGTCGAGGAACGCAAGAAAGGAATTCTTGATGTTTCTCAGATCCCCAGTTCCATCACCGCGCATGGCCCAGGCTACATCGATCGCGAGAACGAAGTCATTGTAGGCCTCCAGACCGACGCGCCGCTTAAGCGCGCGATTATGCCGCAGGGCGGGCTGAGGATGGTTGTGAACGCCTTGAAGGTTTATGGTTATGAACCTGACCCCCATGTTGTTGAGGCGTTCACCAAATATCGGCGGACTCACAATGACGCTGTGTTTGATGGCTATACGCCAGATATCAGAAAGTGCCGCAACTCGCACATTTTGACTGGCCTCCCGGACGCGTATGGGAGGGGCCGCATCATCGGCGACTATCGGCGGGTGCCGCTCTACGGCGTGGCGCGGCTGATCGAACAGAAGCAACGAGAGAGAAGCAACCTCGACAGCGAGATGTCGACCGAAGAGATCATCCGCGATCGAGAAGAACTGAGTGAACAAATTCGAGCGCTGAACGAATTGCAGCAGATGGCGGCCAGTTACGGATTCGATATATCAGGCCCCGCCCATAACGCCCGCGAGGCTGTCCAGTGGCTCTATTTTGCTTACTTAGCGGCGGTGAAGGAACAGAACGGCGCGGCCATGTCTCTCGGTCGCGTGTCGACATTTCTCGACGTCTACTTCGCTCGCGACTTGGCGTCAGGTGCGCTCGACGAGGAGCAGGCGCAGGAACTGATCGACGATTTCGTAATTAAGTTGCGCATCGTACGCTTCCTGCGAACTCCGGAGTACGACGAGTTATTCGCCGGCGATCCGACCTGGGTTACGGAGTCGATCGGCGGCATGGGAGACGACGGACGAACGCTCGTCACCAAAACTAGTTTTCGTTTTCTCCAGACGCTCTACAACTTGGGTCCCGCGCCTGAACCGAACCTGACGATATGGTATTCGCCTCGAATGCCCGCTGGGTTTAGGCAGTTCTCTGCGAAGGTCGCTATCGACAGCAGCGCGCTGCAGTTTGAAAGCGATGAAATGATGCGTCGAGCCTGGGGTGACGATGGAGCCATTGCCTGCTGCGTCTCGCCAATGATGCTAGGCAAGCAGATGCAGTTTTTCGGCGCACGCGCCAACCTCGCGAAATGTCTCTTGTATGCCATCAACGGGGGGCGAGACGAACTAACCGGCGCGCAGGTAGGGCCGCCGGTCGAGGGCATAAAAGGCGACCAGCTCAACTTCGATGATGTGATCGAGAAGCTGGAAATGATGATGGATTGGCTCGCGGGCGTTTACGTGAACGCGATGAACGTCATCCACTTCATGCACGACAAGTATGCCTACGAGCGACTCGAAATGGCATTGCACGACTATGCGCCGCTGCGGACGATGGCGTTCGGGATGGCGGGGTTGTCGGTAGTCGCCGACAGTCTCTCGGCGATCCGATATGCGAAAGTTCGCGTGATCCGTGACGAGACGGGGTTGGTGACGGATTACGAGACAGAGGGAGACTTCCCAAAGTTCGGCAATAACGACAATCGGGTAGACCAACTCGCTTCGTGGCTGGTTTCGACTTTCATGACAAGTTGAGGAAGTACCCGACCTACCGGAACGCGATTCATACGCAGTCCATCCTGACCATCACTTCAAATGTCGTTTACGGCAAGGCTACCGGCAATACTCCGGATGGCCGTCGCCAGGGCGAACCATTTGCTCCCGGCGCGAATCCGATGCACGGACGTGATTCGCACGGTATTCATGCTTCGGCGGCATCGGTGGCCAAGATTCCTTATCGCGACGCTGCAGACGGCATTTCTCTGACGGCGAGCCTGGTGCCCCAAGGCCTCGGACGGGTCGCCGGCGACCGCGTCAAGAATCTCACCAGCATCCTGGACGCGTTCTTCAGTTCCACCGGTTATCACATGAACATTAATGTGCTGAATCGCGACATGCTTTTGGACGCGATCAAGCATCCCGAGAAATACCCTCACCTGACGATTCGTGTATCCGGGTATGCAGTCAACTTCGTGCGGCTCACGCGCGAGCAGCAAATGGATGTCATCAATCGCACGTTTCACGGAGCTGAACGCAATGCCTGAGAACGCAACCACAGATCAACTGGGAGCCAAGAGCCCTTTTGTACTTCGAGTCGATCACAGCCGGAGCGTGCCGGAGGCCAAGACGCGGGCAGTGCTCGCGAGCGGAGACATGGGTTTCCTTCACTCATTCACGACCGGATCGGCCGTAGATGGACCCGGGATCCGCGTGGTCGCGTGGACGGCCGGCTGCATCTGGAGATGCCTCTACTGTCACAACCCCGACACCTGGAACATGAAGAATGGCCTGCCTGTCAGCGTCGAAAGAGCCGCGGAGGAACTTCGCAAATACCGCTTCGGGCTGAACATCATGTCTGGTGGATTTACTATCAGCGGCGGTGAGCCACTGTTTCAGCACAAATTTGTGATCAAGCTCCTCAAGGCTGCGCAGACCATGGGAGTCCACACTGCTGTGGAGACGAACGGGTACCTGGGTGACCGTCTCGCCGACGATGATCTGGACGCGATCAACCTGGTTATGCTCGGAATCAAGACCTGGGGCCAGGAGCGACACCGGCGGCTGACTGGAATGGAGATTGACCCGGTCCTCAATTTCGCCCGCCGGCTGGCAGAAAGAAAAATGCCGATCTGGGTTCGCTTTGTGCTGGTGCCCGGTTTGACCGATGACCCTAGCGACATCGCCCAGATCGCAGCGTTTGCTGCCGGGCTGGGTAACGTCGAACGGGTAGACGTGCTGCCATTTCATCAGATGGGTCGATTCAAATGGCGGGAACTCGGCATGGACTATTCACTCTCTGATATCGAACCACCGTCGGAGGATGCTATTGAGCGCGTGTGCGGCCAATTTAGGTCGGTAGGGTTAAATGCTCCCTAGTGCGCGCTGAAGCTCGTTCCACCAGCGGTTGTTCAAATGCGTTGAGGAAAACAAATTATGAAAAAGCGAAAGAAGTCCGAAGAGGGCAAACAAGAGAAAATGAGCGCCAAGGAATACGCTCGACAGCTACGATTGCTTCAAGTTGAGCTTTGCAAACTTCAAGCGTGGGTAAAGCATAAGGGACTGCGCATCATTGTGGTGTTGGAGGGCCGCGACGGCGCGGAAAGGGCGGCACGATCAAAGCGCTCACTGAGCGTGTCAGCCCGCGTGTGTTCCGAACCGTTGCTCTTCCCGCTCCATCGGATCGCGAAAAAAGTCAGATGTACATGCAGCGCTACACGGCGCACTTCCCGGCAGCCGGCGAGATCGTGATCTTCGATCGAAGCTGGTACAACCGCGCCGGAGTGGAGTACGTCATGGGCTTCTGCACGAAAGAGCAGCATCGACGCTTTCTCGAGTTGTGCCCCGTAGTGGAGCACTATTTCGTTACGGCTGGGATCCAACTGCTAAAAATCTGGCTCGAGGTAAGCAACGAAGAACAGGAGCGGAGATTTCAAGCTCGCATCGATGACCCATTACGGCAATGGAAGCTGAGTCCTATGGATCTGCCGTCGCGCTCGCGCTGGTATGAGTACTCGCGGGCACGTGACATGATGCTGCAAGCAACCGATTCCGAGACGGCCCCTTGGTACATCGTGCGATCGGATGACAAAAAGCGAGCCCGGCTCAATTGCATCGCGCACTTGCTGAGCATGATTCCGTATCAGAAGGTCCCGAGAGACAAGGTGAAAATGCCGAAGCGCTCCGACAAGGGGGCCTACGACGACGAGGCCACATTGCGGAACAGACGATTTATCGCGGAACGGTATTGACGTGTCTCGATAAATAAATCGATCCGCGCGGCCTACACATCATCTGCTTGCTAGCCATCTGCCGAAGCTCGTGGCAACAAACAGGGGTGATTTGTGAACACCGATAACGCGAACGACAAAACGTTTATTCCTCCGGAGTTGCCCGAAGTTCCCGAGGGCGTCGATCGCCGCGCGTTTCTGATGCGCAGCGCCACTATCGGCGCGGCTGCGGTGCTTACCGGCTGCACCGCGGAGGAAAAGGCCCAGCAGGTTGGCGGCGCGACCCGCCGCCACCGCCAAGCAACCTTAACATTTCCTCGCGGATCTGGACGTCGTCAAAAAGTCCAAGGGACCGGTCATGACCACCATCGACGAGTTCTACAAGGTCGGGCCCGGACCATCCAGTTCGCACACCATCGGGCCGATGCGCATCACTTATGATTTCTATCAGCGCTGCACCAAGCTCCCGGCGGACCAGCTTGCCAAGGCCACCGGCATTAAAGTCCACCTCTACGGCAGTCTCAGCGCCACGGGAAAGGGCCACGGGACCGAGCGCGCCTCTCTGGCCGGCGTCATCGGCAAGGAGCCGGCTACGGTTGATCCACTATTCCTGGACGACCTGAGAGACAATCCCGACCAGAGCTTCCCGGTGAAGCTCGGTGACAAGAGCTTCAACGTCTCGCTCAAAGACATCATCTACGATGACCCAAAGGGCAATTTCCCGCACCCGAACACGATGACCTGCAAGCTGATGGCCGGGGATTCCGTGTTGTTCGAGCAAGAGTACTACTCCGTCGGCGGCGGCTTTATCGAATGGAAGGGATATCAACCTCCGAAGAAAGGCCAGCCCAAGTACCCGTACTCCACCATGAAGGAGTTGCAGGAGCACGCGGAGAAGAACAAGCTCTCCATCGCGCAGATAGTGATGGCGAACGAGGTGTCTGTTTCCGGGAAGAGCGAGGCGGAGGTGAATGCGTTCCTCGACAAGATTCTGAACGCGATGGTCAACACCGTGAACGCGGGCCTCAAAGCGCCGCCGGGCGTTCTGCCGGGGCCGATCAAACTCAAGACCAAGGCTGGCGAAGTCTACAAACGGGCGATGGAGGACCGGTATCAGAGGCAACAAGGACTCGGCGTCGTCTCGGCGTATGCCATAGCCGGCTCGGAAGAGAATGCGCGCGGCCACCTAGTAATCACGGCGCCGACAGGCGGATCCGCAGGAGTCATGCCCGCACTGGTCTACGCGCTCGGCGAGGGCGGCCGGAAGCTGCCAAAGGAGAAACTCCGGGAGGGACTGCTGGCTGCTGCGGCGATCGGCTACCTCTGTAAACACAACGCCACCCTCGCCGGCGCGGAAGGCGGATGCCAGGCGGAGATCGGCGTTGCGTCCGCGATGGGCGCCGCCCTGATCGCCCAAGCGCAGCGACTTTGGCCATCAGGTGGTGGCAAATCCGCTGAATCCGCACTGGAGCATCACCTCGGAATGACCTGCGATCCGGTTGCCGGATTCGTGCAAATTCCTTGCATCGAGCGTTGCGCGTTCGGCGCAGTAAAAGCGTGGACGGGCTTCATGATCGCGAGCAACGAAATCCCCGCCAATCGCCGCGTCGACTTCGACACGACTGTTCGCGCAATGGCGCTCACGGCCAAGGAAATGAACTCGAAATACAAAGAGACGTCCGAAGGCGGCTTGGCCGTTTCCCTGGTGCTTTGTTAAACAACTCTACTCCCGGGGATCATCTAGTGTCCTGCCTCCGAGATTCGCGGAATAGAAAAGGGAGACAGACCACTCTGTCCACGGCCGCCTCGGGACCGGGAAAGAGGAACATACCTGCGGGGACAGAGCAGTCTGTCCCCTTTTTTTATTCCACGAATTTCGGAGACAGGACACTAAGGCAACCTTGGCCGCGGGCCGAGGATTGAGCGCGAATGCACCGGCTGGACTGCACACTATTGACGGAGGTCTGGGAACGGCTGCTGGAGCGTTCCGGAAAAACCCGGCAATCGGTAGACCTCATCGTCAATAAAGCGCTGTCCGATTACTTTGACATTGCGCACCATAAGGCATATCAAGTTTCCACGTCAACGGCGCTGGTCGAAGGAATCCATCAAGGGGCTGTGCGTGTCGGGACGCTACGCGAGCACGGCGATCTTGGACTAGGCACGTTCGCAGATCTTGACGGCGAAATGGTGGTGGTCGACGGCCGTTTCTTTCAAGTGCGCTCCGACGGTTCGGTCAGAGAAGTTAACGATGACGTCCTGAGCCCTTTCGCGACAGTTACTACGTTTGTCCCCGAACTGGTGGTCAAGTTGGATCGATGCGAGAATCTAGCCGCTCTCACGTCGCGATTCGACGGCCTTCGCAATTCCGACAACGGATTGTTCGCGCTTCGAGCCGATGGTAAGTTCGAATACGTGCGCGCGCAAGCCAGGTGCCGAAGCAAAGCGGGCATGCCGTTGATCCGAGCAGCAGAGGTCCAGTCCGAATTCGAGTTCCGCAATGTTTCGGGAACGCTGGTCGGATTCTGGACGCCTGATTACGCTAAATCGTTGAACGTGCCGGGCTACCACTTGCACTTCATCTCAGAAGACCGAATTTGCGGCGGGCATCTCGTGGAGTGCCGTGGGTCGAACCTGCGGCTTCAAGTCCAGCGCGAAGATGAATTCCAGATTGCGCTGCCTGAAACCGAGGACTTCCTGAAAGCGGACCTCCGCCGAAACGCATCCGCGAATTTCGAAGCCGAGAATCAAAGGAAGTAAGTCTCAGGGCGCAAGGTCCCCGGCGTTGTCGAATTCGTCATCGCGTCACATTTTGACCACGTGAGTCTCGCGCTGGAACGCCTGGATGGCTGCGTCGATTGTTGGGAACGTGCTGTACGCGAACTTGAGACCGCGACCCTCCCCCCACTGCCTCCACTCGGTTTCGCGCCCGGCGGCAATGAGTGGAATGCCGCGGGCTCGCAACGTCTCAACCACGTCACGTACCGCTTCGAGTCCGGTGAGATCGATCATCGTGATCGGGATCATATCGACGACAATCCATTTAAGTCCGGATCCCGCTGTTTCCACCGCTTCGAGAACATTGCGTTTGAAAAAGGCCGCGTTGAAAAACACGATGGGAGCGTTGAAGCGAAACAGCAGGAGGCCAGGAATGGTAACCGCTGTCTGATGGCGGTCGATAGAGTGAAACCCGGGCATGCCGGAGACTACGCCAAGAATCTCAACTTTGGGCGACGAAACCAGCTTGACGAAACGCAGAAGCGCAAGAATGACCGCGACAAGGATCGCTTTTACCGCGCCCACCGTGACCACGCCAAGCGTAGCCAGGAGAGAGAGGGCCAATTCTCGCTTGTCAATTTGATAGAGCGACTTCAGGCTCTTGAGATCCAATAGGGAGAACGCCGCGCCTACCAGCACGGCGCCCAGCGCCGCCGACGGCACGTATTGAAGCGGGCCCGTGAAAAGAAGCAGAACCATCGCCACCGTGGCCGCGGTCACCAAGCCCGCCACTCTGGTGCGGCCGCCGGCGGAATCGTTGACCGCGGTACGCGAGTCAGCGCCGCTGACCGCGAATCCCTGCGAGATGGCCGCCGCGATGTTGGCTGCTCCGAGCGCCGCGAACTCGCGATCGACGTCGATGTCGTACTTATTCTTCGCAGCGAAACTACGGGCAGTGAGCATCATGCTGGTGAAGCCGATGAGAGCGACACCGACCGCTTCTCCACAAAGGTCCGGCAGGAATTCGAGAGAAAAAGAAGGCAGCCTGAAATGGGGAAGGCCGGACGGCACAACTCCGATGGTCTGCACTCCGGCTGCCTCGAGTCCAAGAAGCTTGACCGCGATACCCGTTACAATCATGGCCACCAGTGCCGCAGGCAGACGCGGGATAAGCTTGGGAATCGCGATCAGAACGACGAACGCCGCCAATCCAATCGAGAGCGTCGGCAAGTGGGTGAGAGGAAGCTTGGATACGAATTCGGCGAGCCGCGGAACAATGCCCTGCCTCTCGATGGAGAATCCGAAGATCTTTCCGATTTGGCCGAGAGCGATGCTGATCGACATGCCATTCAGAAATCCAATCAGGATCGGCTTGGAAAGGAAGTCCGCCAGCACGCCCAACCGCAGGAATCGGGCCACGATGCAAAACACGCCCGCGAGAAACGCGAGTGCGGTGGAAAGCGAAAAATACAGATCTTCATTTCCCGCCGCCAATGGCGCCACGGCTGCCGCGATGATGGCGCAAGTGGCCGCGTCCGGACCAACGATCAGTTGCCGGGAGGTTCCGAAGAGTCCGTATGCGATCAAAGGGAGAATGCTCGCATACAAGCCCACCTCCGGTCTGAACCCGGCAAGCTGAGCGTAGGCGACGCCAACCGGCAAGGCGACGGCTGCCACGGAGACACCCGCGACTAGGTCACTCGGGAGGTCGGCGCGCCGATAGTGAAGCAGTTCGGGTAAACCTGGTACGGCTCGTGAGAGACGCGCTCCCCAGCCTGATGCCGCGGGCTTATTGGGTACCGGCATAGATACGCTTCTGCCTAGTGTCCTGTCTCCGAAATGCGTGGAATTAAAAAAGGGGACAGACCACTCTGTCCACGGCCGCGTCGGCCTGTGGGAAGAGGAACGTACCTGCGGGGACAGAGCAGTCTGTCCTCTTTTTTAATTCCACGCATTTCGAAGACAGGACACTAGTGGCGAAGTGCATTAGGATCTACTTTCGCTGACGACGCTTTACTTTAATCTGAGCTAGAGAGCGCGCCAGCGAGGCATTGACGGAAGCGACTTCCTCATCTGAGAGCTTTTCTTGCAGCCGCGCCTCCGCACGTCTCTTCGCTTCTTCCGCTTTCGCCTCGTCGATACGGTCAGCCGCGATGGCGAGGTCGGTGAGCACGGAGACGCGATGCGCCGTGACTTCGATGAGTCCCTCACCCGTGGCGAAAAACAGGTCACGGCCATCTTTGTGGATGATGATTTCGCCGGGTTCCATTTGCGTCGTGACCGGAGTGTGAAGCGGATAGACCCCCATCTGCCCCATGACGGCAGGTAACGTCACCATTTCCACGTCGTCCGAGTACAGCTTTCCCTCGGGCGTGACGATTTCCAATTTCAGCGAATCGGCCATGGCGCGTGCGCTCCTCTAGTCTCCTGTCTCCGAAAATTCGTTGAATAAGAAAAAAGGGACAGACCACTCTGTCCACGGCCGCGTCGGCACAAGGGAAGACAAACATACCTGCGGGGACAGAGCAGTCTGTCCCCTTTTCTTGTTCAACGAATTTCGGAGACGGGACACTAGCTGGCCTCCACTTCGTCGATCCCGCCCTTCATGTAGAAATCCCCCTCGGCAACGGAGTCGTGCCTGCCTTCGAGAATCTCCTTGAAGCCCTGCACCGTGTCCGCGACAGGAACCTGTTTGCCTTCACGCCCGGTAAACACCTGCGCCACGCTGAAGGGCTGGCTGAGAAAGCGTTGAATCTTTCGCGCGCGAAGCACAGTGAGTCTATCCTCGGGCGAGAGTTCGTCCATGCCGAGAATCGCAATGATGTCCTGCAGGTCCTTGAATTTTTGCAACACCTTTTGCACGCCGCGTGCAACGTCATAGTGCTCCTGACCAACGATTTCTGGCGCCAAGGCACGGGAAGTCGAGGCCAACGGGTCAACCGCGGGATAGATCCCGAGCTCCGCGATCGCGCGCTCGAGGACGATCGTGGCGTCCAGGTGAGCAAAGGTGGTTGCTGGTGCCGGGTCGGTCAAGTCGTCGGCTGGCACATAGACGGCCTGGAAAGAAGTGATCGACCCTTTTTTTGTTGAGGTGATTCGTTCCTGCAGAGCGCCCATCTCGGCAGCGAGGGTCGGCTGATAACCCACGGCGCTGGCGGTTCGCCCGAGTAGCGCCGAAACTTCCGAGCCGGCCTGCGAAAACCGGAAGATGTTGTCGATGAACAGCAGGACGTCCTGACCTTTTTCGTCACGAAAATATTCGGTGACGGCGAGCCCGGCCAAAGCGACGCGCAGGCGAGCGCCCGGCGGCTCATTCATCTGACCGTATACCAGAGCGATTTTCGAAGCCCCCAGGTCATCCTGTTTGATCACACCGGCCTCGGACATTTCTTTGTAGAGATCGTTGCCTTCGCGGGTCCGCTCGCCTACGCCGGCAAATACAGACACGCCGCCGTGCAGCTTGGCGATGTTGTTGATCAGCTCCATGATGACCACGGTCTTGCCCACGCCGGCGCCGCCGAACGCACCGACTTTCCCTCCCTTTAAGAAGGGACAGATCAGGTCGATCACTTTGATTCCCGTGGCGAGGAGTTGCGGGGAAGTCGACTGGTCCACGAGGCTTGGAGGCGCGCGATGAATCGGATAATATTTCTCGGCCTTCACGGGTCCCCGCTCATCGACCGGATTGCCACATACGTCGAACACTCGCCCCATCACGCCCTCACCAACAGGCATGGAAATACACTCGCCAGTGTCGAAGACATCGTAACCGCGCTTGAGGCCCTCGGTACCTGACATCGAAACGGTCCGGACCCATTTGTCGCCCAGGTGCTGTTGCACCTCGAGTGTCAGCTTCACTGGTTCGCCTTGGATCTTGAAGTCGACTGTCAGAGCATTGTAGATTCCGGGCAATCCTTCCGGAAACTCAACGTCCACAACGGGACCCACGACTTGAGTAATCTTGCCTTTGTTCATGGTCACGCCTGATTTCCTGTTCTCCGGATTACCCGTTGCCGAGTTGGCCCCCGGCAATTTCCAGTAGCTCCTTCGTGATATTGCCTTGACGCAGCTTGTTGTATTCGAGCTTAAGATCCTTGATCAGCGCCGTGGCATTATCGGTGGCGTTGGTCATCGCCACCATCCGGGCACTCTGCTCGCTCGCCTTGGCTTCCAGGAGAACCCGATAAATCAATATGTTGAGATAGTGTCCGAAAAGATAGCCGAGCACCTTCGCTGCACTCGGCTCGAAGATCACCTCGGTGGTATCGCTTGGCGAATTCCCGTCTGGTTCCCCGCCGGGAATCTTGAGGTTCTTGATTTCACCAATTGGCAGGAACTCTACGGTAACGGGCTGCTGATGCAATGTATTGATGAACCGTGTCGCGACGATCTGGACCTCATCGACCTTACCCTCCAGAAACAGATCGCGCGACAGGGTGGCGATAGGGCGGGCTTCGGCGAAGCGCGGTGAATCGGTTATGCTGAACTCCGCCGTCAATCGGCGGCGCGTGCGCGCAACGAATTGCGCGGAGCGTTTCCCGACGGCAATGTACATTGTGGTTTCAGGGTCGAACCGGGCGGCCATTCGGAACAGATTCGTGTTAAGCGAGCCGCACAACCCCTTATCCGTACCGACCAGAATCACGGCACGTGTTTTCACTTCGCGCACGGACGTCAACGGATGAGAGAAATCGGTGGCGTGCACCGTCGCGCGCCGCTGAATATGATAGAGCAATTGTCCGAACGGTCGCGTCGTCAGCGCAGCGTCTTGAGCTTTTTTCATTTTCGATGCGGCCACCATTTGCATGGCGCGCGTGATTTGCGCAGTATTCCCGATCGATTTGATCCTTCGGCCGATGTCACGAAGACTGGGCATAACTCACCGGGCCGGTATTGCCTTCCACACTTCCCCGAAATCCTCCAGAGCCGCCTTTAGCTCCTTCTGCAGCGAGTCGTTGAGCGTTCGTTCCCTGGCGATCCTCGAGAGCAATTCCGACCTCTGCCTTGCGAGAAAATCGATGAATCTGTCCTGAAATTCCTTGATTCGGTCGAGCGCAACCTGATCAAGATAGCCGTTTTGCACGGCCCACAGGACGGCTACTTGCGCCTCTACGGCGATTGGGTTGTATTGCGGTTGTTTGAAGACTTCCATAATGCGCTTGCCACGATCGATCTGGGCCTGAGTCTTGGCATCGAGATCCGAGCCGAACTGCGCAAACGAGGCCAGTTCCCGGAATTGAGCAAGGTCACCCTTGAGTTGTCCGGCGACTTGCTTCATCGCCTTGACCTGCGCAGCCGATCCCACTCGCGAGACGGATAACCCGACTGAAATCGCCGGGCGCACACCTTGGTAGAACAAGTCCGACTCGAGATAGATCTGCCCGTCGGTAATGGAGATGACGTTCGTAGGTATGTATGCCGAGACGTCGCCGGCTTGCGTTTCGATAATAGGCAGCGCGGTGAGTGAGCCGTTGCCGTACTTCTCACCAACACGCGCGGCCCTTTCCAACAAACGGCTATGCAGATAGAACACATCTCCTGGAAACGCCTCGCGGCCCGACGGCCGTTTCAGGATCAACGAGACCTGGCGATACGCGACCGCATGCTTGGAGAGGTCGTCGTAAACAATCAGGGCATCCATTCCGTTGTCCATGAACCACTCCCCCATTGCTGCTCCGGCAAACGGGGCGAGGTACTGATTCGTGGCCGAATCAGAAGCGGGTGACGCTACGATGATGGTGTACGGCAGGGCGCCGGTCTCTTCGAGAACCGCGATGACTTGGGCGATGGTCGATTGCTTCTGGCCGATCGCCACGTAGATGCTATATACGGGACGAAAGCTCTTGTCGCCTGACTCTTCGCCGGCGCGGTTGAGACGCGCTTGATTGATGATCGTGTCCACACAGATGGTTGTCTTGCCTGTGGATCGGTCTCCGATGATCAATTCACGCTGGCCGCGCCCGATCGGTATCATCGCGTCAATCGCCATGATGCCGGTTTGTATCGGTTGGCTTACCGACTGGCGGCGAATGATTCCCGGCGCCATTTTTTCGACGGGATAAGCGACATCGCTCTTGATCGGCCCTTTTCCATCGAGAGGCTCGCCCAGCGTATTGACGACGCGGCCAAGCAGTTTCATCCCGACGGGTACTTGCAGCAGCTTGCCTGTAGTGCGGACTTCGTTGCCTTCTTCGAGCTGCGTGTAGTCGCCCAGGACAATCACGCCAACTTCAGACTCTTCGAGGTTCAAAGCCAGGCCGATGATGCCCTTGCCCATGTCGATCATCTCGTTGAGCATTGCGTCGGACAGGCCTTCCACTTTGGCGACGCCATCGCCAACTTCGCGAATAATGCCCACATTTTCCGGGGTCGGCGTCGCCTTTGCTTCCGCGATTTGTGCTTCGATTTCCTGGAATAGCGATTTCACAGCCGCCTCGTGTCAAAAGCCCGCTCTAATCTGGCTAATCCGCCCTGGACGCTTCCGTCATAGACGTCGCTGCCGACCTGAATGCGCATTCCAGCGATCAACGACGGTTGTTCGACGAATGAAGTGCGGAGTCGCGGGCCGTATCGGCGAATTAGAGCCGACTGCGTAGAAGACTGCAAAGATGGCGGCAATGACGTGGCACTCTCTACGATCGCGGTGTATCGCGCCTGTTCGAGTCTAACCAGGCGCAGAAAACGAGTGAGGACGGCGTGGCAGCGCCGATAACGCGCGGCGATCATATTCTGAACTACTTGCCGGACACGTTGCTCATCCAGGGACCCGCCGACGAGACACAACCGGAATAACTGCTTCGCTTCTCGCTTGACTTGTTTGGTGATGATCATCGCTATGCGGCAACCTGCTTGGCGGCTTCTTCCGCCAGTCGCAGTTGATCTTCCGGGGTGAGAATCTTTCCAGTCACCGTCGCAGTGGTTTTCACTACCAGCCGTCCGACCTCCCGTTTGAGCTCGGCGAGCATGCGCTGGCGTTCTTGAGTGGCGGACGCGCGCGCCTTATTCACGATTTGCTCGGCAGCGGCGGTTGCCTTGAGCATCTCTTGCTGCCTGAATCGATTCGCCGCGATCCGCGCGTCTTCGATGGCTTCGGCGGCCTGAGCGTATGCCTGCGCCAGAACGCTCTGCCGGGCTGCCTCGGTCCGGTCCAACTCCGTCTTGATTCTTTCCGCATTCGCCAAGCCCTGGGCGATTTGGCTGCGCCGCTCCTCCAGCATGACCAGGATGCGCCGATACGCTACCGCGTAAAGCACGGCGCACACGATGCCAAAACTGATGATTTGAGCGATCAGGTGGGTCCAGTCCACGCCGAATGTCCGCGCGATTTCCGCGACTTGTCCCCCGCCTTCCTGAGGCGCCATGAGTAGAAGTGCCAGTGTCCTGTCTCCGAAATTCGTGGAATAGAAAAAGGGGACAGACCACTCTGTCCACGGCCACGTCGACCCGAGGGAAGAGCAACATACCTGCGGGGACAGAGCAGTCTGTCCTCTTTTCTTATTCCACGAATTTTGGAGACAGGACACTAGTGGCATCGGTCTGACCCGGGTCGTTGCCTACTTCACCAGGAACAAGGCATAGAAGACGATCGCCTCGGCAAATGCGATCGCCAAAATCGATTGCACCAGAATCTTTGTAGCCGCGCCGGGATTCCTTCCCACCGCGGAGGAGGCAGCTGCGCCGATCAGACCCACGCCAAGGGATGCGCCCACCGCGGCCAGCCCGACATGTATGCTCCCGACAATGCTAGGGCCAACTGTGCCGACATTAGCTACGATCAATGGAAACGTTGGCATTGTGTATTCCTTTCGTTACTTTTTATTTGGATGGCCGGTCTCTCCGGCAGTATCATGCTTCGGTTCCAGCCGTGGATGGAAGTGATGGTGGCTCGTGCTGACAAATCAGCAGCGTGAATACAGCAGTCAGCAGCATGAAGACTAACGCCTGCACTAATCCGACCAACAGCTCCAGGAAATAGAACGGAATCGGCAACAGCCACCCGAAGCCGGGCACCAGCTTCGACATGGTTTCGAGCATGTTCTCGCCGGCGAAGACGTTGCCGTAGAGACGAAAACTGAGTGAGACTGGCCGAAACAGGATCGAAATGGTTTCGAGACACCCGGCGGCGAAAAAGACCACGACGAGCAGCACCTTCATCAGGCCGGCGGTTTCGCCTTTGGGCGCAAACAACTCCTTGAGGAAGCCACCGGGTCCGACTTCCTGAAACGCCCACACCAGCCAGCACGCGAAGAAGATCAGCGCCATCGCCAGTGTCAAATTCAGGTCGGCATTTGCGCCGCGTAGCAAGGGCTGGTCAATGATGAATCCGTCGGCGGTATTGTGTCCCCAGCCGATTGTGCCCACGCCGGGGAGGAGTCCGAACCAATTCGTCGCCAGAATGAAAACGAAGATAGTGGCGAAGAACCAAAAGGTCCGTTTGACCAGGTGGGAACCGATAATTCCTTCCAGAAAACTATAGAGACTTGAGATCAGCCATTCCAAAAGGTTCTGGGCGCCTTCGGGGACTTGTTTCATGTCCCGAGTTGCTCGACGGGCAAAGATGATCAGACCAATGGCGACTATCCAAGTGACGACCATCGAGTTCGTAATCGGGAACCCAAACGGCCGCGCGATTTCGATCGCATGTTGTGTTAGTCCGTGTTCCGCGCCCGCGTTACTCGCGGCGCTCGCCACGTAGCATAAGCAAGGGGTGATTACGGCGATCCGTCCCAGCGGCTTTGGCAAGAGAATCGTCATCTGGCGTGGCTTTGGCTGTCTGGCAACCTGATGATGCCGGAAAACGCGTCGCGATGTAGTTTTAAGCGCGATATGTCTGGTTACTGCCATCCTCCACCCAAGGCTTTGTACAAATGAACCAGCGACGTGAGCACGTCCCGCTGCGCCTGAGCCAGGTCTTGTTCAGCGGTCAACCTCTGGCGTTCGGTGTCGAGCACTTCAAGATAACTGGAAACACCACCGATGTAACGCTGGGTAGCAAGGCGGCTTTGGTCACGCAGCGTTTCCGCGAGCAGTGTCTGGCTGCCCGTGTGTTCTTTGTTCTTTTGATAGCCAACCAGCGCATCCGATACGTCATGAAAGGCGCCATTGATGGCTTTTTGATAACCGATCAGGAGCTCCTCGCGCCGGGCCTTCGCGATCTTGTAGTTCGCGGACCTTCGGCCGGCATCGAAAATCGGAAGATCCACCAGCCCACCCATCGAGTAGGCGCCTCCAGATCTGCTGACGATGCCGACCAAATCGGACGTCTGAAAGCCACCGGCAGCCGTCAGATTAATGCTTGGATAGAATGCGGCTTTCGCGACGCCGACCTGGGCGTTCGCCGAGACGAGCTCCTGTTCGGCGGCCCGCAAGTCGGGACGACGTTCGAGGAGCGCCGATGGAATACCGGCAGGCACCTGCGGCGGTTGAGGCTGTTCGACGAGGCTCTTGCCGCGAGTTACTGTCCCCGGTGGCCGCCCCAGCAGTAAGTTGATGAGATTCTCCGTTTGCTCCTGAGCGCCCTCAAGCTGAGCCAGATTGGCTTGAGCCGAATAAACCAGGGTCTTGGACTGATCTACGTCCAGCAGACTCGCGACGCCGCCTTCCTCACGAGAGGTTACTAGTTGGACAGACTCCTTCCGGGTCTGAATCGATTCGCGAACCAATTGAATCTCTAAGTCGTACTCCCGCAGGTCGAAATAGGCCGACGCGACGTCCGAAATCAAGGCCTGCATCACGGCCTTCTGGTTTTCCTCTACGGCCAGGAGGTCGGCGCGAGCGGCCTCGGTGGCCCGCCGAAGTTTCCCGAAGAGGTCGAGCTCCCACGACGCGGCGCCGAGTGCGCCGGCCGTCGACTGGATGGGTGAGTCGAGACCAACTCGCGAAGCGCCAACTTGAGCATTCAGTTGCGGAAAGAGAGCGGAGCGCGTCGCCGTCACTTGACTCTGCGCCTGGAGCACGCGTTGTGCGGCGATTTTAATGTCGTAATTCGCTTGGAGGGACTCCTGGATGAGGGCGCGCAACGCATCGTCCTGGAATAGATCGAACCATTTGGCGTCGCCCAGCGAGACTGGCTGAGGCTGAGGTTCGCCCGCTCTGAACTGCGCCGGCATGGGGACATCCGGCCGTTTGTAATTGGGGCCCACCGTGCAGCTGGTAAGAGCTGCCGTTGCGCTGAGGACAAGGAGGGGGATGAGAAGTGAGCAACGCATCAGTGATGGACCCCTTCTAACGCATGAGCCCCAATCTCCGTCGGGGGGACGCCTTGAATCGCTTTTCGATTGCCAGAGACAAAGTACGCCGCTCCCTGAATCACCACGTAAAGCATCGGGATAAAAAACAAGCCGACAGTGGACGCCATCAGCATGCCCGCAAATACCGCGATGCCGATACTCACGCGTGCTGAGGCGCCGGCCCCGCTCGCGATTACCAGCGGTACAACGCCCAAAATGAAGGCGAATGCCGTCATCATGATGGGGCGGAAGCGCAACTTAGCGCCTTCTCTGGCTGCCGCTGCCAGACTCAATCCTTTCTCGTGACCTTCCTTGGCGAATTCAACGATCAGGATCGCGTTCTTGGCCGCGAGTCCCATCAGCGTCACGATGCCGATTTGTACGTAGACATTATTTTCCAGGCCAACTATGCTGACCCCGATAAACGCGCCCAATACTCCAATGGGCAATCCGAGAAGCACAGAGAAAGGCACTGCCCAACTTTCGTATTGGGCCGCGAGCACCAGGAATACGAATATCATCGCCATACCGAAGATGGGTCCCTGCGAGCCGCCTGCTTCCTTTTCCTGATACGCGATTCCCGTCCATTCATAGCCGTAGCCTTGCGGGAGATCTTTCGCCGCGAGGTCATCCATCACCTCCAAGGCTTGGCCAGTCGAGATCCCCGGCCCGTTCGCGCCGTTAATCTCCGCGGTCCGGAACATGTTGTAGCGTTGCAGGATATCCGGGCCCGACATCATGTTGATCTTGCTCACGGTGGACATCGGCACCATCGAATTGTCGCCGGAGCGAAGGTAGATGTCCTTGATGCTCTCCGGTGATTTTCGGAAGTCCTGCTCCGCCTGCAGCATTACCTTGTAGGTTCGGCCAAAGAGATTAAAATCGTTGACCTGCAAACCTCCCAGATAAATCTGCAGCGCCTGGAATACACTATTCACCGGAATATTCAAGGTCCGCACTTTGTCGCGGTCAACCTCCAGCTTGATTTGGGGAACGGAGGTGCTGTAGGCCGAATAGATGCCAGTCAGTTCGCTGCGTTGGGCCATCGCCTTTACAACCGTGTCTTTGGCGACCGCCAATTCCTGAGGGGACCGGCCGGTCTTATCCTGCAGTTCAAAGACGAATCCCGAGGCGTTGCCGAGACCGTTTATCGGCGGCGGCGGAAATACCAGGGAGATCGCTTCCGGATACGCAGCGAACTTCTTTTGCGCGGCCATGATGATCGCCTTCAGTTGTTCCTCTTTACTCTTCCTGTCGTGCCACGGCTTGAGCATGATAATGATCGAAGCGTTGTTGGACGTATAGGCGTTGGTCAACAGATTGAGTCCGCCCGTTGTGAGGACT
The DNA here is from genome assembly GCA_963732025.1 of Terriglobia bacterium. GTDB lineage: Bacteria > Acidobacteriota > Terriglobia > Bryobacterales > Bryobacteraceae > Palsa-187. The sequence goes on along the minus strand of CAVSXU010000007.1, from coordinate 1,397,494 downwards.
TCGCCTACTCCGGGAATGCCCTTCAGATCTGCTTCGGCGCGCCGCATCAGTTGATCGGTGCGTTCCATCGATGCTCCATCGGGAAGATTGAAGACGGCGAAGAAGTAGCCTTGGTCCTCGTTCGGAACGAACCCCGAGGGCAGCTTCATGAGGAGCCTGCCGGCTCCGAACCAGAGGGCGGCAAGACAGGCCAGGCCGATCACCGCTCTTTTCAAGAAAAAGCCAACACCGCCGAGATATCCGTTCGTCGTCATTTCGAACAGCTTGTTGAACCCTCTCAGAAATGCGCCGACCGGGCCGCGGATCTGTTTGCGCGGGCGAAGCAGCATTTGACACAGCGCGGGCGTAAGCGTCAGAGCCACGATCACCGAAAGGATCACGGATACCGAGATGGTGATGGCGAACTGGCGGTACAACTGGCCGACGATGCCCCCCATGAACGAGACGGGCACGAACACGGCGCACAATACCAGACCGATCGCAATGACTGGACCGCTGACCTCGTCCATCGCTCGTTCGGTGGCCGCCAGCGGGCTCAGGCCGTGTTCGATATGGTGTTCGACCGCCTCCACCACAACGATCGCATCGTCCACTACGATGCCGACTGCCAGGACGACCCCGAGCATGGTGAGGGTGTTGATGGAAAAACCGAGGGCGACAAACGCGCCGAATGTTCCGACGAGTGAGACCGGTACGGCGAGCATCGGAATAAATGTCGCTCGAATATTGCCCAGGAAAATGAAAACGACAATCAGAACGAGGATAATGGCGTCTCTCAGGGCATGAAAGACTTCGTCGATGGCCACTTTGACGAACTCCGTAGTGTCCAGCGAAATGCGGAACTCCAGCCCGGGCGGCAGGGTCTTGCGCGTCTCGTCAAGCAGGCTTCGGATGTTATTGACGGTTTGAATCGCATTGGCGCCGGGAAGCTGATAGATGATGAGGACGGTTGCGGGAATGCCGTCCTTGCGGCCAAAACTTGTATAGCTTTTGGCGGAAAGATCGGCTCGCGAGACGTCTTTCATTCGCAGAATGGAGCCGTCCGGAAGAGTGCGAACCACCATGTCCCCGAATTCGGAAGCATCGATCAGACGGCCTTTGACATTCACGGTGTATTGAAATTGCGTTCCGGATTTGGCCGGTGGTTGCCCTACTTGCCCGGCCGGCGCCACGATGTTCTGTTCACTGATTACATTCGCAAGATCGCTGCCGGTGAGCCCCAGCTTGGCAAGCTTGTCGGGGCGCACCCAGAAACGCATCGCATAATCACGCTGGCCGACGATCATCGTCGAACCGACCCCCAGAATACGCGCGATCGGATCCACCAGGTTGATGGAGGTGTAATTGGAAAGAAAGGTCTCGTCGTATGCGCTATTGGGAGAGTAAATCGAGATGGCCAACAGCATATCGGGTGATTTTTTCTTGATCGAGATCCCAGCGTTAATGGCTTCTTGCGGCAGCTTCGCGGTGGCCTTGTTTACTCGATTGTTGATGTCGACGTTGGCCATATCCAGGTTTGCCCCGACTTTGAATGTGCACGTCAGCACATAACGCCCATCGCTGGAAGACTTGGAGGACATGTAGATCATGTTCTCCGCGCCGTTGACTTCGGCCTCCACATTGGTTGCGATCGATTGTTCCACCGTCTCGGCGTTGGCGCCAGGGTAGTTGATTTCGACTTCCACCGTGGGCGGCGAAATCTGCGGATATTGGGCGATGGGGAGCACGAATATGCCGATGCCGCCCGCGATCAGTATGATTAACGAAATAACGATTGCGAAGACTGGACGATGGATGAAGAATTTCGCCACGTTACAGTTCCTTTCACGCGCTGGATTTCTCGGCGCTAACCGGCTGTTCAGTGGGATTCACGACGGCCCCGGGACGAGCCTTCTGAAGGCCTTCAATGATGACCCGCTCGCCGGCTTTCACGCCGTCAGTGATGATGTAGTCTTGCCCTACGCGATCGCCAAGAGTGACGCTGCGGAGCGTCACTTTGTTATCACTGCCGACGATGTAGACGACCTTCGAACTCTGTATTTCCGTCACCGCCTTTTGGGGAATCAGGAGGGCATCTTCCGCCACGGTGGCCGCGAGCCGGACACGCCCGAACTGGCCGGGACGTAACAGGGCGCTTGGGTTTGGAAATTCGGCGACCAAGCTCAACGTCCCGGTCTTCACGTCTACCGCGCGATCGGCAATAATGATGCGGCCCTTTTCCGGAAAGGTGGACCCGTCCGCCAAAATGAGCTGCAGCTCCCCTCCCCCGCCCTTCATCTTGCCCGCGGATCGCATTCGTTGATACATCAGGTAATCGCTTTCGCTAATGCTTACGTACACGCGCATGGGATTGACGTTAGAGACGGTAGTGAGCAAGGTCGCTTCGCCGTTCCCGACGAGATTGCCCGGCGCGATCAGGCGTGTCCCCGCGATGCCGGAGATCGGCGTCGTGATGGAGCAATACTCCACGTTGAGTTCGGCTTGGCGGATACTCGCGTTCGCTCCGGAAACCGCGGCCTGGGCGGTCTGGATCGACGCATTTTGGTTGACTTTGGCCGTGTTGAGTGAGGATTTCTTACCTTCAACGTCGGCCGCTGCTCCTCGCTGTGCCGCTAATGCATTGTCATAATCTTGCTGTGGGACCGCACGGATCGCGGCAAGCGGTTTTAGCCGGTTGACATCCTGATCGGTCTTGTTCAATTGTGCCAACGCAATCTCTAAGTTCGCCTGAGCGACCTCCACCACGGTCCTATCTCGCGCTTGTGCCAGGTCGGCCTCGGCCTTGGCCAGTTGGGCCTTGGCTTGCATGAGCTGGGCATCGTACTCCCGCTTGTCAAGAGTGAACATTACCTGACCTGCCTGGACCATCGTGCCCTCGGTGTAGTTCTGCGTCTGAAGAAATGCCTTCACGCGGGCGCGTATGTCCACCGAATCTGTGGCATCCGTGCGGGCCGTTAACTCGGTAAAGAGCGGCACCGTTTTCTGAACGACCGGAGCCACCAGAACGGTAACGGGTGGCGCGGATGCCTGCACAGTCGCCACGTCTTTCGTGTCGCCGCCGCAACTTGTCAACAACATTGCGAAAAGGGCCGTGCAAAGTGCTGCGCCGATTGGCTTTGCCGGAAGTGGGCAATGATGTGCTAATGACGATTTCATACAAATCCCCTTCAGGGCTTCGAGTGCCATTCGGCATGAAGATGCCGTTCCCCAGATTCGAGATCCACACTATTTCGCCTCGAAGGAACGGTTAGCTATTTGACCGTGAACTTTTCTTGCCTGTCCCCCGACGTCAAAGGGGGCTGCGGATTGTTGGGCGTCGGCCTCGCGTCAGGCGTCATGTACAAGACCTGGGAAGAGCTTGCGATCCGTGCGCCGGCGGCTTCAACAATTCGCATCATCTGCATGAACAGATCTTCCTGGATCTCGAGAAAGTGGTTCCAGCTATCGGCCATTACGTAAGCGACAATCTCAATATCGAGAGAAAACCCGCCAAATCGGAAAAAGCGCACACGAATCGAATCCTGCTCAAGCAGCGGGTGCAAGGTCAGAAAATGATGAATACCCTCGACGACGGAGCGCATCGTTTCCGCGGTCGTCTCATAGTGCAGGCACAGAATGGGATGAAGCCAGAATTTGTCGCGGACCGAAAAGTTCTCCAACTGGACGTTCGCAAGCTGCCCGTTGGGGACGCTCACCACCGTGCGGTCGAGTGTGCGGATGCGAGTCGAACGCAACCCGATGGATTCGACGGTCCCCATCGTGGTTCCTACATTCAACGTGTCGCCGATACGGACCGCTTTGTCGAAGATAATTGAAATCCCGCCAATTACATTTTCCAGAGTCTTCTGCGCGGCCAGGGCCACCGCGATACCGCCGACGCCCAGTCCGGCTACGGCCGCGCCGGTGTTGACGCCGAAGTAGTGGAACACCGCCAGCAGCCCGATAAATATCGCCAGGAAATCGATCGCTCTCCGTCCCAGGCGCAGTATCGACTTCGGCCCGCTCTTATTCGTTCGCTCAAGGCGCTGGCGGACAAGTACCTCACCGCGCCGATTCAGTACGATCACCAACCAGGCGCTTGCGGCGATCGTAAGGATCGTGGCGATTCCGGCCCATAATTGCCGCGATATGAGGGAAAGCGCCACTGCGGAAAGCATCCACCAGATAGCGAGAGCCATCGAGAACAGGCGCACGGGCATGGCAAAAAACCTCGGATCAGCCAGGCTTGAATCTCGATGGAACCGGCGGAGCAAATAGCCGGCGCAGGCACTCAGCCAACGACTAAAGAGTGAGCTGATCAGGTACAGACACGGCAGGCCCAGGAACAGGCCGAGCCATTCGAATAACGCCACCTGCCCGACGCGCGTATGCACCAGGAACGGAGGAACAAAGCGCTCGATCGATACCGGGCTGACTTCTCCGAAGAGCACTGGAATCGCGTCCAGAGTCTCTTTGGAGAACAACCATACGGAGCCCTTGTCTGGAGGGAGTCTTTCAAGCAGGATGTCGATTTTATCGCTCCCGCTGACTACGCTTCCCACTAGATCTTCATCTGGCCGGGTAAGAAAAGGCAGCGACCCCTCCGGGCGGTCGCTCAATTCGTTGAGACGGGCCGGTAGACGACGGTCCAGGACCACGAAGAGTTGGTGGGCGAGACTAGCCGCCGCCTTGCCGCGCAAACGAGTGTTCAGATATTGAGCGGCTGCTTCGTCGTCCCCTTTATGCGCCGCTCTTAAAAAGCCTAGAACCGTCCCCTTCGGTGTGGACCGGCCAAGGATATCTCCTGGCGCTGCCGGTTGGGCCGAGTGCGGAGCGGACCCAGGGATGGACGGTTGAGCCCTCGCGAGAGTGCAACAGAGCAAGCCTGCAAACAAAAAAGTGACCCGCATGTAAATACCAACATCTCGAAGATTTCCGGCCATCTAAGACGGATTCATTTTGTCCGGGAGTCGAGAAACAGGTGCGCGTCTTCCGGATCGAGGTCCAAGCCGCGTAGCGAGACTCATTGGATTCACAAAGTTGGAAACAAAAAAATCAATCGCCTCACCTGTCGAGTCCTAACGTCGGAGGTGCTTGGTGCGGGCAGAAGCTAGTGCTCGAGGGTCCTCCGGGCTTCCGGCGGAACTTAGTGGCACCAGGAGACATCGATGCTCGTAACAAATCACGTTAATTTTCTTCGCCTGACTTCGCTTTTGTGTATTGCGCTGCTGATTCCGGGTGAGACATTGTTGACAGCGCAACAGCCAAGCCCTCCTGCGAATGCCCAGGACGCGGCAGCCCCACCGCCGATCCCTCCAGCAGAGTTGGACAGCTTGGTGGCGCCGATCGCCCTTTACCCCGACCCGCTGCTGGCGCAGGTGTTGGCGGCATCCACCTACCCGTTGGAGATCGTGCAGCTTCAACAATGGTTGACGAAACATCAGGGTCTGAAAGACAAGGCCCTGGCGGATGCTCTAGCCAAAGAGAATTGGGATCCCAGTGTGCAGGCGATGGGAGCTCTTCCGGATCTGGTGAAGCAGTTGGGAGACAACATCAAATGGACATCGGAGCTTGGAAACGCATTCCTTGCCCAGCAAGCCGACGTGATGGACGCCGTGCAGCGCATGCGACTGAAGGCCCAGGACGGCGGAAAACTAAAATCCACAGAGCAGATGAAAGTAGAAACCAAGGTCGTAGAGAACAAAAGTGTGGTCGTCATCGAGCAGGCCAATCCGAAGGTCGTGTATGTTCCCAGCTATGACCCCGTCGTGGTTTGGGGCGCGGCGCCCGTTTACGCCTACCCTCCCGTCTACTATCCCCCGCCCGGTTATTACGCCGCGGGCATGGCGCTGTCATTTGGTGTCGGCATCGCGATGGGAGCCATGTTTCACGGAGGCTGGGGCTACGGTTGCGGATGGGGCGGAGGCAATAACACCATAAATATCAATAACAACAACAACTTCGTCAACAATAGCAACCGCACTAGTAATCGCGTCAATGGAGGAAATAGTGTAAACGGCGGCAACCGAGTCAACGGAGGCAACCGCGGCGGCGGAAACAACAGTTGGCAGCACAATCCCTCGCACCGCGGCGGAGCACCCTACGGAGACCGGGCGACTGCTAATAAATTCGGCGGCAACGCTCGCGGAGATTCAGCCGGTTCGCGTCAGTCGAACGCTCGTCAAAACCAGGGCGCAGGCAACAGCAATCGCGCCTCGGGAGGAGCCGGCAACGCAGGCGCAAATCGCGGATCCGGTGCCGGCAACGCAGGCGCGAACCGCGGAGCCAGCGCCGGCAATACGGCCGCGAATCGAGGAGGCGGCGGCAGTGGTGGTGACCGTGTCGGAAATCGGCAGGTTTCCAGTGGCAGCGGTTCGGGAAGTCGCGGAGGTGGTGCGTTCGGTGGCTCGAGCAGCAGCGGCAGCGGAGCGCGTGCCAGCAGCTCGCGCGGATCTTCCAGCATGGGAGGGTCGCGCGGCGGCGGCGGCGGTGGCGGTTCGCGCGGCGGTGGGCGGCGAAGGTAAATGAGCGTTATCAATTCTGTTATTGAGGTGAATACAATGAGTGCACTTATTGCGAAAGCTGCTGGCCGGAACGTGGAGCGAACCTCTCAGATTGTCGCGATCTCATTCGCAATGGGAGTGCTGTTATCCGGCGCACCCCAAGCGAAACCTGAGGCGACGCAAGCGGGACCCAAGGCCTTTGCTACCCCTGCACAGGCTGCGAAGGAACTGATCGAAGCGGCAGCAACCTACGACTTACCTGCCATGATCAAAATTCTCGGGCCTGATGGGCGAGATATCGTGGCTTCCGATGATCCGGTGGCGGACAAAGACCGTGCCGTTAGGTTCGCGACCATGGCCCGGGAAAAACAATCGGTCACATTTGATCCGAAAAACGCGAATAAAGCGACACTCGTGGTCGGAAATGATGATTGGCCGCTACCGATCCCGATGGTGAAGCGAACCGGCAACTGGTATTTTGATTCGAAGTCCGGACGCCAGGAGATCCTTTTTCGGAGGGTAGGCAACAACGAGCTGGATGCTATTGACGTTTGCCGTGGCTTCGTGGAAGCGCAAAACGAGTACGCTTTGCAACGGCACGACAATTCACCCTTGAACGAGTACGCGCAACGGATCATCAGCACTCCAGGGAAACACGACGGCTTGGCGTGGCAAGACTCGGATGGGAGTTGGGGCGGCCCCGTTGGGCACGAAGTCGCAATTGCCTTGGCGCAAGGCTACTCGAATAAGACTCAGCCTTATCATGGTTACTATTTCAAAGTCCTAAAGGGCCAGGGTCCGGCGGCGCCCCAAGGAGCGGTGGACTTCCTTGTGAATGGGGCCATGATAGGCGGGTTCGCGTTAGCCGCTGCACCGGCACAGTACAGAGTGACGGGCGTCAAGACGTTTATCGTCAGCCATGACGGCATCGTCTATCAAAAGGACCTGGGACCCAACACGCTTAGCATTCTGGAGAAGATGGAACGCTACAACCCCGATAAGACATGGATTCGCACCGACGACGAGCCATAACTTCTGCCTGTGAAATAGCTCCGCTTGAATTTCACCTGCCATTGTTGCGAGTTGCCGTTTCCTGTGCTTTATCGGCCCAGTCTTGAACCACAGTAGTGGTTCTGGATATCGAGTACCCGCGCATTGGTTTGATCCGCCTTGAAACAGCCGATCGTCTACTGATGGACGTTCGCGAAGGCATGCGCTGAGACCGAGTGCGGACAACTCTTATTTCCTTGCCGAGCTGGGCTCTACGCTCCATTCCGGTTTCCGGAATCGACGGATGCGCTGGGTTGTCTGACCGCTCCACCCAATCCCTGCAAATCCGCAACCTCCGCGTGCGCGCGATCCCCCATTTCAGGGAACGCCCTTTGCACCGTGATATGCAACAACTCCAGTTGCTCCTCCAGAAGCCTGGCGCGATCGCTGGGTAACGCGCGGATCAGGTGCTCCAGCATGCCGCGCAGGCGGCGGACGATCTGGACACTCGTTGCGCCGTATTGGCGAATCTCTGCAACCGCCACGAAGACAAAGTCGTCCCAATTCGGCGTCCGATGAATTAAGCGCTGCGCTCCCTGTGGATCGCATAAGACACCGGTGCTCAGATCTCGCCTGCCGATTTCCTGCAGCAAGCTTTGAATATGATCAATTGCCAGTACTCCAGTGGTCGGGTCGTTGATGGCCGGCGAAAGCGCCTTCTCGGCAATATCTACAATCACTCGAAACGGGAAGACAGGATCTTGTTCCATGGTTCGCTCACGGCCGATCTCTATAGCACCCCGGGCTTTTTGACTGTTAAATGATTCGCCGGCGCCGTACACTCGAAACAAGAGTGCACCCCTCGCGACAAAGTCTCCGACCTGCGGCACCAGTTCGATCAGGCACCGATGGGCGGCCGCCAATGCAACTAGCCCACGCGAATCGAAAGCGACGATTACCCCTGCCTGCCCCGTGTGATCGACGGATTTGTAATCCCAAGTACTTGGGATGGCCGCCGCCGGCTGGCGTGAAGAACCTATCCAATGCAAGGGATAGACGGATCGAATTGTCTCAAGACCTTCCCTGGCGACTCTCGTCATAACCGCGGCCGGGCGCAATTCTTTTCCCAGATATTCAACGACGAAGAGAAACATACAGGTACTCGCGACGCTGAGCAAGAGAGTGAGAAACACCTGCAGTTGAGGAACGCGCTCCTCCAATCGTCCCATCACTGCCAGGGAATAAATGAAGTTGAATACGAACAAGCTCAACGCGGTTTTCAGCACTTTCGATTGGAACGGACGCATGATAATGCGAGGCGATAGATTCGCGCCCGCGATTTGCACCGTCAGCAGCAGGACCGAAAAGAAGAACACGACAAAAGTGAGCATCGAGCCGGCGACAATCCCAACCGCCCCCCGGGCGCCTTGTATCCCGAAATCCAGAAACGGATACGACAGCACTTCATTCAGGTTGCGAGTCAGCCGCGCACATCCAAGTGCTGCCAGCATTGAGAAGACCGGCGCGATCCACAATGAACTCCTGAGGAATACTCGAAGTCGTTTTCGTTGGCGCCAAATCATATCGATAGGAGGCGAGGGACTCGAGTCAAGTGATCGCTCGTTCCCTGTGGAACAGGACCTTTTGCGGCGCTCGACCCGCACACGCCAAGCACCGCGCCATCCTCAACAACCCGGCTAATAGACTGTGGGAACCGCATTGTCGAACTTCTTGATCCATCAATTCGCGTTCGGAACGATGTCGCTCGCCTCCTTCGTCTGAGCAAGTGCAGTGTCTTGGCAGAAACACCCAGTTATTGGCTGCTTTGTTTCGCCGAGCGTGACTGTTCTTGCTTCTTGGCGTCGAACAACAAAAAGAGAGCGAATACAAACAATAAGTTCATTTGGACGTTCCTCCTTAAGTCTTATGCCTGACGCTGTTGGCAATCAGCGGCGCATGGTTTAATTGCACGTGCCTAGCCAAAAAGGCGGAGTCGCGATTCGGCGTGGCATGGGCGTATCGCAACCGTCCAGAGCAGCAGGCCATTGTTCCTTTTGAGACACCATGGCCTTGCAAGATCAAGCCAATCCTTACGACTGTCACTGGGGCCATATGCGGCTTGGGTGTTCAAGGCAAGTAGTGAAGTTCACGTGGTTTACGGAGCGAACCTTCGCCACTAAAAAAGAATCACGTTCCAGGATGTGGCCATTATTTAAATGGGGGAGTCTCTATGCAAAGGCGGGGCATGCGATCTGTGTTCGTCGCGATTCTTTTCGCGAGCGGTTGCTTATTCGCACAACAACCGGATGTGGCTCAGTTGAAAACCAAGCTCCAGCAACTGGAACAAATGATGCAGGATCTCCAGAGACAAATCACCGATCTCGAAAGCTCCCAGAACACACCCGCTAAGCCCTTGATCGCCGCAGCACCCAAGCCCGCAGCGGTACCGCCGCCGCAAGTACCGACTGACCATATGGGCGATCTGACTCGAACCAGAGAAGCCGCGAACCAAAACGCGGAAAGCGCTGCCCGGATCAACAATGAGGAAATGGATCCAGCCCTGCGCGGATTCTTTCGCTTGCCGGGTACCGGCACGTTGGTGAAACTCAGCGGCTTTGTCAAGACGGATGTGTACGTCGATGCGAATCAGGCTGGAACCTACTACGGGCAATACGTACCCGCGACGTTTCCCTCCAGTCCCCAACCGCACACGGTTGACGCGACCGTTTCGATGCGGCCGTCTCGTTTTTCAACCGAGTTTCTCCAACCCGTCGGTAGCGGCGATGACACCGTTAAGGCATACCTGGAGTACGACTTTTTGGGTAGCTACGATCGTACGTCGCTTCGCATGCGACAGTTTTACGCGCAGTACAAGAACCTCCTGGTCGGGCAGACTTGGAGCTCTTTTGGCGATCCCGATGCTTTCCCGGACACCCTCGAATTTGAAGGCCCTCCGGGCATGATGGGGACCAGAAACCCGATGATTCGCTATACGGAGCCGCTGGGTAAGGAAAATAGCATCGGCGTCTCTGTAGAGAAATCTGGTACGGACGCGCCATTCGCTACACAATTTGGCACACCAGTGGCGTCCTCTTTGCGCCCCGACTTAATCGGATTTTACCGCTACGAGAACTCTCATGGACACTTGTACTTCGCTGGAATCTCGCGCTCGGTCGGGGGCACAGTGCAGAATGCAGCGGTAACTAATCTGATGAACCACGTGGACGGATACGGCGGGTCACTTTCCGGTGTGTGGGGGAACAAGAAAGACAACGTGGTGTTTCAAGCTATCTTCGGCAAAGGAATTTCGAATTACTACAACGACAATTATGGGTTGGGCTCGGATGTTGGAATCGACGCGCACGGAAACCTCGTCGCGACGCCGAGCGGTTCGGGTACCGCCGGATACCAACACTTCTGGACAAAGTTCGTTCGCTCGACTGTCAGTTATAGTTACCTCAGGATCAACAACACGGCCAGCGATCCGGGAACCAATTATCACATCAGCAACTACGCGACTGCGAACATCATTGTTCAGCCGTCCCAAAGTTACCTTTTCGGCGTTGAATATATTTACGGCTCCTTGGAACGGAAGGATGGGTTTAAGTGGGTCGCGCCGCGCTTCCAGGCGAGTGTTACTTACTACCTCAACAAGTACCCCAAGGAATAAGCTCGCGGGAGCAAACTGTGCGCGGAAGCAATCGCTGTAAGTGAGATCTTTGATGGCTCTCGATGGCGGTCGCGGCCGCGCACGAAATCTGTTGATCGCAAGCCGTATTTAATAACGGGCGAAATGCACGTCGATCGTTGACGTCCTCAGTTGTCCCTGAAGTTTCCCACCCGAGTCACTCCACTCAAGGAATTGCCGCCGGGCACTGCCGCACTCGCAAACTAGCCCATGGAGTCGGCGTCACCACTTTGTAACTTTGGTCGCCCTGAACAGGCGAGGATGAGTGTCTGGCCCTCACGGGTCGACCCGTAGTTTGCTTGGACCCCACGTTAGTAGTGATCGTCTCCCCAAAGCTTTGCGCCATTAGGGACAGGTAGAGGATTCACCCTAGTCCCTGCTAGCCCAGTGATGGCGACCTGGCGGTGCGACGTATCCGCCAAGTTAATGAAACTACACACTTTGGCCACGCCGCTAGTTGGGTCTCAGGAATGCCTTATGTCTTGCTGCGACTAGGTGGGGAGGAATGGAATTCAATGACAGAAACTAAGGTACTTGAGATCAATGAGGGCATCGCGAGCGACGCCGATTTAGTAAGAATGGCGAGGGAACACGACAGAGAAGCCTTTGGACAACTGGTTCAAAGACACCGAGGAGCCTGTCTGCGTTTCGCGACGTTTCTGCTGCGTGATCGCGGAGAGGCCGAAGAAGAAGTCCAGAATGCCTTCTGGAAGGCGTTCGAACATTTGGATCAGTTCAAGGGCGGCGCCGAATTCCCGAATTGGTTGTCGCGTATCGTGGCCAACAATTGCATGATGCGTTTGCGGACTCGGGCACGCGCGCGACTGCTTCCGCTGGATGGATACAATAATGGCTCTGAACGGGAGGGCACGATTGACCTGCCGGCCGCCTCATCAGACCCTGAACTTGGATTGATTCAGAACCAGGTAGCGAGCCTGGTAGGACTGGAGATCCGCCGGATTCCTACGCTCTTCCGGGATGTCGTTCTGTTGCGAGACGTGTACGAGCTTCCCATAAGCGATGTCGCTTCACGCTTGGGAATCACGGTTCCGGCTGCAAAGTCGCGCCTGTTCCGGGCCCGGAACGAACTCCGGCGCCGGGTTTTGGAACGCTGTGGATCGAGATGTCGCTACTCAGCTCGATCGGCCGTTCAAACCATACCTGCAAGATCCACCCGTTGCCCGGTCGCGAGCGCCTAGGCGCATCTTCGAATGAACACACATCCTCGAGCGGTGCCCCACTGCTCGAGGATCGCCGGTCGTTCAATCCTTACGACGTGGAAGGTGGCGATGCATTAAATGCATCACGGGTACTCTGATCAAAACGTACGGAACGATGGACAGTATGCACGCCACGATCAGAGTCTGCATCGGATAGAACCACCGGAACATGACCACCTGGTAAATCCCGTCGAGGATGGCCGCGATGATGAACACTTTCGCGATATCCGTCCACGCGTCGTGAATCAGCGCAGAACGCTTGCTTGGCTCGGCTTGGAAACTCTTAAGGAATGAGTCACGATTCAAGCCGGCATCCCTCATACCGGCGCGGACAGCGATCACCGCGGCGGCCACCGGCTGCAATACGAATCGGAAGCGAAACGGGCCGGCCGGCCGCTCCAGCAATTGGTGAAAGGCGCGGATGAAAAACTCATCCATAAGGTCGCTGCGTCATTTGGCGCCGAACGTCCAGTTCAGTCCGGAACTGTAGCCGTAATCCGAGGCAGCAAGGTGGGCGGGCGGCCTGGTGTCCCAGTTTCCGTAAAACGACAAATTCCAATCGATGGTGTGAAACAGCTTTAGGTAATAAGTCACGTTCGTCATGGAATGGACGCGGCCGAAGTCGGAAAAGGCCGGAGCGATCAAGGCAGTAGCTTTAAGGTTGGTCTTCTTGAATAGAAAGACGTTCAGGTCAGTGATGATGACGCCTCCGTAAATCTGTTGCCGCGGAATCGCGGCAACGGATGAACTGTACGCGGCGCTCTGCCAAACCATGCCGCCAATCACCGACAGGCGCACGCGATTGGTATTCTTGAAGTAACGTCCGATGCCGGCCCCCAATGTCGTTTGGAGGTCGATACCCTGGACAGAACTCTGCAGGAAGCCTCCAAACCCGGAATAGAAATAATTCTTTCGACGCATCAAGTGATACGCGCTCAAGTACGTCTGGTTTCGAGTAGACGTAGAGGAGCCGGAATTGGCGGATAAGTTGGAGTTATAAGTCCCTTCCATTCCCCAACGCTCCCTGAGATACTCAAGCTCGGAGCCAAAGGTGTATTGCGTCGCAGCGTTGCCCTTGGAAAAAACAACACCCAGACTCAGTTCCCCGCTGAGGCGTTTGTAAAAGGATTTGGAAGTCTGTTCGATCTTGACGATCAGCGATCTTTCGGCGGTCAACTTCGCCCCGGTTTCAGATTCCAGGATCCGGAACGTCGTGGGGCCGCCAGGCGCGGATTCGGCAGTTGCTAACGTCCCTGTATGGACAGATCCGTCTTGCATCTCGATAAGAAACAGTTGCGTGCTCTCGATACGAACCACTTGGGACCATTGAACCGAGAGATCGCCGTCAACGTAGCCGACACTTATCGTCAACACGCCGGACCCGAGGTTCTTGATTTCTCCTGTGATTCGATCTCCGTTCGCCAGCACGATCACGTCAGACTTGTCTCTGCCGAAAATGGGCCAGACCAGCAGGAGGAGAGTGCTTGCGAGCGTAATCGCGCGGGTATCCATGATATGTCGAGTCCCTATGCGCGTATTGGTCTCTGCTGAACAAAAAAAATCTAAGTGCCTTGCCCTGCGATCACTTGGATGATGCCGTTCGTCGGCACACGACTCAGGAAAATCCACGATGGCGCAGCCGTCGGAGGACGGAGAAACCAAGATGAATAAGAAGGCGGCGGCCGAAGTCCTCAGGCTGCAGGAATCACGCGACGGGAGAGCACTGTGGAAAAAGTGGGGCCCCTACCTGAGTGAACGCCAGTGGGGCACCGTGCGCGAGGACTATAGCGAAGACGGTAGCGCCTGGGAATACTTCAGTCACGATCATGCTCGCTCCCGCGCTTATCACTGGGGCGAAGACGGACTCGCCGGCATCTCCGATGATCGCCAGCTCCTGTGTTTTGCGCTCGCTCTATGGAACGGTCGCGACCCAATCTTGAAGGAACGTCTTTTCGGTCTGACCAACCGGGAAGGCAACCACGGTGAAGACGTCAAGGAATATTACTTCTACTTGGACAATACACCGACGCATTCGTACATGAAGTTCCTGTACAAGTATCCGCAGCGTCCCTTCCCGTATCTCGACTTGGTCCAAACCAACGCACAGAGGACGCGAGCGGAGTTTGAATATGAGCTCCTGGATACCGGGGTGTTCGAAAACGATCGCTATTTCGATGTGCTTGTGGAGTACGCGAAGGCCGCTCCCGAAGATATATTGATCCAGATCAGCATCACCAACCGTGGTTCGGAGACCGCCGGCGTAGACGTCCTCCCGACGTTGTGGTTCCGCAATACCTGGGCTTGGTCGCAGGGCATCGAGAAACCGCGACTCGGCGATATCTCCGGCATACAGGGAGAGACGGTGATCGTCGCCTCACACCCGATATTGGGCGATCGCTATCTCTACGGTGCCGGCGACGTCCCACTCCTGTTCACTGAGAACGAGACCAACCGCGAACGAATCTTCGGTAAGCCCAATCTCGACCCCTTCGTCAAGGACGGGATCGACCGGTATGTCGTGCATGGACACGCCGAGGCGATCAACCTCGAAAACTCCGGGACGAAGGCGTCCGCGCATCATCAGCTAACGGTGGGCGCGGGAAAGACAGAAGTCCTGCTCCTGCGTCTTAGCGATCAAGCGCCCTCTCTCACCAATCCGCCTTTCGGCAAGCAATTTGCCGAGACGATGAAACTGCGCCGGCAAGAGGCCGATAGCTTCTACCGGACGATCACACCTGAGAAGGCTACCGAAGATGAAGCTCGCGTTCTGCGCCAGGCTTTGGCCGGCATGCTCTGGAGCAAGCAATACTTCAGTTTCGATGTCTACGCGTGGCTGCGGGAGCACGGTGCCGATCCGATGGAACCCGGATCGCGTCAGATTCGTGACGGCGAGTGGTTCCACATGATCAATGACAGCGTTATCTCAATGCCGGACAAGTGGGAGTATCCATGGTACGCCGCTTGGGATCTGGCGTTTCACACCATCGCCCTCGCGCCTGTCGACGCGGATTTCGCAAAACAACAACTCGAGTTGATGTTGCACCCGCACTACCTGCATCCGAGCGGACAGATTCCAGCTTATGAATGGAACTTTAGCGACGTGAATCCGCCCGTGCACGCCTGGGCGACGCTGTTTCTTTACCGATCCGAACAGGCCTTCCGCGGCGAAGGGGATGTGGAGTTTCTCAAGCGATCGTTCCGCAAGTTGATGTTGAATTTCACCTGGTGGGTGAACCGCAAGGATCGCTTCGGGAAGAACGTATTCGAAGGCGGATTCCTGGGATTGGACAATATTGGTGTCTTCGATCGAAGCGCGCCGCTGCCGGGAGGCGGTTATTTAGAACAGGCCGATGGCACGGCGTGGATGGCCTTGTACTGCCAGAACATGCTGGAAATCAGCGTGGAGCTGGCCGCCCTCGATCCCAGCTACGCGGACCTGTCGATTAAGTTTGTGGACCACTTCTTGTGGATCGCCCGCGCCTTGAACCAGAACGGTTCACACGGCATGTGGGACGAGGAAGACGGTTTCTATTACGACGTGCTGCGGCGCCCGGATGGCAGCGCGACCAGGCTCAAGGTTCGATCCCTGGTCGGTCTGTTGCCTCTTTGTGCCACGACCGTCATCGAAAGTTGGCAACGCGAGGGAATTCCTGAAGTTTCGGCCTTCTTTAGGGACCGTTTCGCCCGAACTCCCGAACTGCGGGATTACATTCATTCCACCGGTGAGGGCAATCGGGGAGTTCAAGATCGCGGTATCTTTGCGCTGGTGAATACGGAGAGACTCCGCCGCATCCTCTCCCGAATGCTCGATGAGAACGAGTTTCTGAGCCCCTACGGGATTCGGGCCATCTCCAAATTTCACGCCGAGCATCCCTACACCTTCAGCGCGGAAGGCCAGGTATATAGCGTGAACTATTCGCCCGCTGAGTCTGACTCCGGGCTCTTCGGCGGCAATTCCAATTGGCGCGGGCCCGTCTGGATGCCGATGAACATCCTGCTGATCCGTGCCCTGATGAATTATTTCGCCTATTACGGTGACAACTTCAAGATTGAATGCCCCACAGGCTCCGGCAAGTGGATGAACCTCTTTGACGTGGCTGCCGAAATCGCCGGCCGATTGGTTGCCATCTTCCTCAGGGACTCGTCGGGGCGGCGTCCGGTATACGGCGGCACTGAGAAGTTCCAAACGGATCCACATTGGAAAGACCATGTGTTGTTTTTCGAATACTTCCATGGCGACAATGGCGCCGGGCTCGGCGCCAGCCATCAAACCGGTTGGACCGGCTTGGTTGCCAGCCTGATTCGATTATTCGGCCAAGTCGATGCCGACAAGATCCTCGTCGGCGGAAGACGTGCGGTTTTCGCGACGGATAGTAAGACGGACGAGACGCCAGTTCCTGTCCAGACCCTATCGGGCAGGCGCTGAAATGTGAAACGTCGATTGGCGTTGGGCCTCCCGATAGACAGGGCGCGTTATTTCACCCGGATTGTCCTGATCTGCTGCAGCAGCATCGCAGGCGCGCAGGAACTCGCGCCCCGCGCATATTTCATCACGCCCGTCGGCTCAAATGCGGTTACCTTCACGTATACATTTAGCCAGGGTCCTATCTTTGTGGATCCTCTCCTGCCGATCGAGGACTTGAAGGGCAGCTTCCAGACCCAGATCTTGAGTTACTATCATTCCTTCGATTTCTTCGGCAGGTCGGCGAACGTCACAGTATTTGTCCCTTATGCGGTTGGTAACTTCGAAGCGACCGTTAACAATGCCGACGTGCAGGTTCGCAGGTCTGGGTTGGCAGACGGCCGCGTCCGATTCGCCTGGAATCTCTATGGAGGGCGTGCAATGCCGCTCCGGGAGTACATGACGTGGCACGAGCAGACCACGATCGGAGCAAGTGTTATCGTTTCTGGACCAACTGGCCAATACGATCCAGCTCGGCTGCTCAACGGGGGCGGCAACCGCTGGGGAGTTAAGCCGGAAGTCGCTCTTACACATCGCTGGGGCAAATGGATGCTGGACCTATACGGAGGCGTCTGGGTCTACGGTTCCAATCGAAACTTTTATCCAGGTGACAACGTGCGCACACAGGCACCGATTCCAAACGGAGAAGCTCACTTTGGATACTACCTCAGGCCCCGGCTTTGGCTATCGATGGATGCCAATTTCTGGACTGGCGGTCAGTCGGCCGTGAATGGCGTGCAAGGTCATGACCAACAAAGAAGTTCCAGGTTAGGTGCTGCGGTCGCGATACCGGCGGGTGCCCATCAATCCGTCAAACTCAGCTACAGCAAGGGCGCGTACGTAGCCATTGGCGGAAATTACAGTACCGTCTCCGTCTCTTGGCAGTATTCCTGGTTGACCAAAAAGTAGACTAAAAAATAGTTCGTAAATCGATCCGTCAGAAAATTCGACCAAGTCTGAAAAACCACTCCCGATGACCGGTGTCGCCCACGCCGGTACCGACCGCCAGCGGCCCGAAGAGTGTATCCGTCACCAGGCTGACAGTGCCGTCGACTGGAAGCTTTGACGAAACCGGGATCCCTGCGGGCGTGGGGCCGTAGACTTTCCCCAGCTCAAACGCGGACATGAAGTAGACCTTGTTCCCGATGAGCGGCGGCAGGTTGAACAACTCATGCACATAACCGGCACGCCCCAGGAAATACTGATTGCCGCGCAGTTCATTGACTCCGTACGCAGTCAGCCTGCCGGGTCCGCCCAGGAAGAATTGAGGCAATCCAGTATCGTCGTGGCCAAAGGTGCTTCCTCCCAGAGCTTGGATGTACACCGACGCCGGCTTGGACACTCGGAGGAATGAACTCACGGATAACTCCGCCACTGGGAATCCATGTGTCGCGCCCGGAGATGCTTCCGTCCACGCCATCCTCGCGTTAACAGCTTGGCCCTGACGCGGGATCACCGGACTGTCCAGCCGATCGAGTTCGTAACGGATCGATGCGGAGCCGAACCGTCCCGCGGGAGTAGGAAGAGTCGGTTCTCCGACGCGTAACGCGCTGTCCAGATAGGCGCCGTCGTAACCGATCCGAAGTTGGCTGAATCGATCGATCGCATAGCCAATGTCAACTCCCCCGCCGTACCGATGCACCCGATAGTCCGCTATGCGCGTGGATCTATCGTAAAGATCGAACGGGGAGTTGGACCCGTAGACTCGCGGCGCCACGAACCAGGGGTTTCCTTGGGTCAACGGCCGGTAAAGCTCGCTGGAGAGGCCCCACGTCGAACCCAGACTTACATCTGTCCGCCATTCCGACCCGAATCCAGCAACATCCAAGACGGTAACCCGCGCGTTCGCCGTGAAGAGGACGTTATTTGGATCGGCGCCGTCTATCGAGACGCCTAGTTTGAGAAATGGTGGCGAATAGGTGTTCTCGTCTGCCCGAACTGCCAGACCGGGCCGCCCATTTATATCTGTCATGCGATAGGAGAAGCTCGAAAACCGCTCTCGCCCCGGCACCAAATCTAAACGCCGCTCCAGATGTTCAGGCACAACCGGCTCCCCGACCTGATCGGCGAGCGCGTGCTCGATCGCTTTTCTGAGAGATGGATCCACTCCCTCCACGGCAACGAATTCCGGCGTCCTGGCCGAGCGGCGCCGCGATTCGCGGTCCTTGACGATGCGATCCCAAGTGCTGTCGTCGACTGCCAACCGGGACAGCAGCGTGGATTTTCGGGCTGCTCCCTCATAGCCTTGGACTACGATCTTTTCTCCGGCCGTGAAATCCGTGGAGGTATAGCCGGTTAGATTGGCGGAGATCATGATGTCGGCCATCTCGGCGTTGTGAATCTCATTGGCTTCGATCATCACGCCGATCGATCGTCCCATCACCCCGAACATCGACTGGCTGTTCCCTGGATTGAAGGGGGATGGTTTCAGAGTGACCGCGATCACAATGTCCGCTCCCATTTGCTTCACGACATCGACGGGCAGGTTGTTCAACAGCCCGCCATCCGCATAATACCGGCCGTCCTGCATTACGGGCGTGAAAATGGCTGGGAGCGACATCGTGGCCCGGAGCGCCGTTCCCAGTGGACCTTCTGCAAAAACGTGCGGCTTCCCTGTCACCAGATCGGCCGCGACACAGCGAAATGGGATCGGCAGCGCATCGAATTTCACGTCGGAATACGGCAGCGTGAGTCTGTCGAGCAAAAAGGTGATTTCCTGGCCGGAGTTCAGGCCGCCGGGTGCATCGAAGCCATGGCGCAATCCGAATTCGAGATAGTTCTGGAAGGCACGCAGGTCCTCCTTTCGCCGGTAGCCGAGGTCCTGATACACCGGACGCCCGCTAAGCATCGAGCTCCAATCCAGACCCTCCACCAGTTTTCGAAGTTCTCCGGCAGGAAGCCCCGTCGAATAGATTCCACCAATCAAGCCGCCCATGCTCGTGCCGGCGATGTAGTCAATGGGAATGTGATGTTCCTCGAACCACTCAAGGACGCCGATATGCGCCAGACCTAGCGCTCCGCCACCCTCCAGCGCCAGTCCGATCTTGGGTTGTTTCGCGACGCCCTGATCGCTTCCCCACGCCAACGGTGCAAGGAGGGCACCTGCCAAGCTCGATAGGAAGAGGATAGGGAAGCGTAACGCCGTCATTTTGGCCACCTTTGCCTTACGAAAGATGGATGTTGTGGGGCCGGGAAAGATGGTTTATTTCACCAGGGAAAGCGAGGTATAGTCCACGCCTTCAATAAGGTGGGTGTGGAGATTCC
Organism: Terriglobia bacterium; assembly: GCA_963732025.1. Lineage (GTDB taxonomy): Bacteria > Acidobacteriota > Terriglobia > Bryobacterales > Bryobacteraceae > Palsa-187. The sequence goes on along the minus strand of CAVSXU010000007.1, from coordinate 1,377,388 downwards.
ATGAGCCCAGTCCGATTTTTCCCGGATTCTCGAAACCAGCCGGAAAAAGGTAAGAAGACGAATTGTAAAACCGCGCGATGGGATTGTTCATCCTCTCGTTGACTCCCAGGAGCCTCGTGCGCCTCTTGGAGCCCAAGCTTATGGCAATCGGAAAGTGGCCCATAGTTGCGCTCGCGATCGTTCCGGCCGCCGCCGATTTGCTGGCTGCGCTTGGCTCGCATACCGTGTTTTGGCCACAGCTCGCCCAGGGCCTATATTACGCCGGAATTGTAATCGCAGGTCTCGAGTTCGGCTGGAAGGTCGGCCTGGGGCTTGCCGTCTTCGCCGGTGTCGCTCACACCCTCATCGCTAGTCTCCTGTTATCCAGCTCCTTCGTCAGCCTGGAGGCTCAGGTACTCGCGTTTCTCGTAGTCGGGTTCGCTTTTGTCGAGGAGCGCAGGAGAGCTACTACGCGGGTCAACCAGGCTCCCGCGCCAGAACCGAAGTCGACAAGCGCCTACTTGGAATCCCAGGTGTGCGTCGAACAAGTATTTGAAATCGCCTTTGAGCTGATTCGCGAAATCCGTACGCCCCTCGCCAGTATCGAGGGGGCCGCGTTCATCCTGCAAGAGGACGGGTTGGACGCTTCCAGATCAGCGGAGTTCTTCGACATTATTCGGAAAGAATGCCGCCGCGTGAAGCACGCCTTGACGGAAATCAGTGCCTGCACTGAGGTGCTGCCACTCCACTTCCAGGCCACGGATATTGGGTCGATGTTGGCCGAAGCCGTACATCTGTCGGTTCGTGAAGTTCCCGACCCGGCCATCGCCATACGAACCGAAGTAGACCCGAATCTGCCTCGTGTCTGGTGCGATAAGACGCAGATTCTCAATCTGATCGTTCCATTTGTCGTTCGCGCGATGCAGTCCATGCCCGATGGCGGAGAAATCATGTTGGCTGCTGACCAGGCAGATGGGCAGGCGCGAATTCAGTTGAAGGTCCTTCGGCAAACCGTGCGCGCATCCCACCTGGCCGAGCGGGGCGACCTTTTCACTTCCGTCTACGATACCGCGGCTGATTTGCGGCTGTTATCGGCGCGCCGGACGCTGCTTCAGCACGGAGGGTCGATCAGCGTGGACCGTACCGGCGTTCACAAGATGCTGTCGTCCCTGACGATACCCTTGTACAATGGACAGCGCCTGTGAATTCAAGAATCTTAATCGTTGAGGACGATGTCAACCTCCGCCGGGTAATCCAGGCTCAGGTCGAGCGTCTCGGCCATCATGTTTCGGTTGCCGGAGACGTCAGCCGGGCGCGCGAGATTCTGGAAGAGGACACGTTCGACCTCGTCATTACCGACCTCAATCTGCCTGGGCCGTCCGGCCTTGAACTTCTCAAAACGGTGCGCACGGACCATCCCGAAACATCCGTGGTTCTGATGACGGCATTTGGTACGGTCGCGTCGGCCGTCGAAGCCATGAAGTGCGGAGCCTACGACTACCTCACCAAGCCGTTGCACCCGTACGAACTGGACGCTCTGATCAACCGCGTGCTCGAGCGCAAACGGCTGATTGAGGAAGTCCGGACGCTACGCACCAATGTCGATCGCAAATACGGCTTCGAGAGCGTCCTGGGAAAGTCGAACGCCTTGATGCGCGTCCTCGATGCGGCAGCGCACATCGCTCCTACCGACGCCACCGTGCTCATCCGAGGTGAAACGGGAACCGGCAAGGAATTGCTGGCGAAGGCGATTCATTCCAGCAGCCCGCGCCGGGGACGTCCCTTCCTTGTCATCAACTGTGGTGCGATTCCGAGGGAGCTTTTGGAGTCGGAATTATTTGGCCACGTGCGCGGCGCGTTTACCGGAGCGCTGACGCATAAGAAGGGAAAGGTCGAAGCCGCCGAGGGCGGGACGCTATTCCTGGACGAAATCGGCGAGATGCCCCTGGATTTGCAAGTGCGGATTCTGCGCCTGGTTCAGGAACGAGAGATCGAAAAAGTCGGGGCAACCCAGCAATTGAAGGTAGATGTGCGGATCCTGGCGGCTACTCACCGGAATTTGGAAGATATGGTGGCGCGCGGGGTCTTCCGGGAGGACCTGTACTATCGGCTCTCCGTGGTGCCTCTTCTACTTCCTCCTCTGCGTGAACGTAAGGAGGACATTCCGGATTTCATCGATCACTTCTTCGAAGTCAGTAAACAGAAGCACGGAACCAGGGATCTCACTCTTTCTCCGGAGCTGTTCCCGCATTTCCAAAGTTACGATTGGCCGGGAAACGTGCGCGAGCTCGAGAATGTGGTAGCCCGGTTGGTGCTGCTGGCACGCGGGAACACGGTCACCCTGGCCGACGTTCAGGCGACGTTGGACGCGAAGCTACCCGGACGGAGCCGTCGCAGCCCCGCCTTACGGAAGAAAGTATCGGCCTCGACGCGATGGAGAGAATCGCGATCGTGAACGCCTTGCGCAAGGCCGGCGGCAACCAGTCGAGTGCGGCGCGTGACTTGAAGATCAGCCGCAAGATTCTGTTGAATCGCATTGCCAAGTATCGAATCGAGAAGTCAGAGATTCAGTTGCTCGTCGCCGGCCAGGGCGGCGGAGGTTAGCGCTGGCGATTTGGAACGTCAACGGTACATGATGCCGAAGGTAACGGGAGCCACCTGTGTGGAAACGCCGTGTCCGCTGCCTGCGTACGTGTACCGCGACTCGATGTAGAATTTCCAATTCGAATCGCTCAGCCGCAGGGTTGCGCCCAGTCCGCCATTCACGCCGAATGCACTCGTCCCGGCGGAAGCTTCGGCGATCGTGACCTCATTTCCTCCAACGCAAGGGAATCCCCACCATGTGTAGTAAGGTTGACAGACAACCGGCACGGTCGCAGACTGCGTCAATTTTGTGTGCCTGTAGTACCAGCCGCCGCCTGCGATAAAATACCAGCCCAGCGTCCTGTTGAAAGAGCGGCTGTGTCTGTAGTTGACGGTGAGCGAGTAGAGACCACTGTCCGCGCTGCCGCCGGCTAGCTGTGTCTTGATTCCCACCGTCGGAGGAAGTCCATGCCACATGAACTGCCCGATGATGGCATTGTTGTTGTTGAGATTCTCGCCGATTCCCAGATTGAGGTTCCCGCCAACACCAGCGAAGTCCGCCGTTGGATTGAGTGGAACCCCTATGCCGCCCCCAACGTTGAGGTTGAGCCGCCCATCCTGCCCTTGAAGGGAGATGATCCCGCCGAGCAAACCGATCGCGATCAGGCACATTCTAGGCATAAACTGTCCTCCGAAATGGATTCCTCTGGGCCTTCTACGCATGTCCTCGCGTTTTCACGGCACCCCACTTTGAGGATGTTCGGCTCCCGTTGTGTGATTTATATTTCGGTCGCGGCTGTGGGGCCGCCACTCGTGGCGGCGAGTCGCCTTTTAGGCGGCTCTTTATTGCCGGCAGACTTGAATGCTACCCGCAGGTGCCGGCGACGATCCTACTGAATGGGCGCGTAGTAGCCGTGTCGCCAGGAAGTATGGAAACGCGCTCGATCCGCGAGTTGCGTCAATTCGACTCTTACGGTGTGATACTTCCCGTCGCGATTTTTCGCGGTTGGCTTGAACCCTAGTACATACTCGCGGTGAACCAGCGAACTGAGTTCGGCCGCCGTGTCCACCAACTCTTCGATCTTGTGAACGCGGAATGCTCGCCCTCCGCTTCGTTCAGCCAGCTTTTCCAATGCAGCCGATCGCTCCAGGATAGAGATCGTGAAAACGCGAACGTCGCTTTCCTGGACTAGATTCCTGATCTCGGACTCCGTGTAGCGGCTGTTATTGTCGCCGCCATCGGAAAGAACCAGCAACACACGACGGAGGTCCGTTGGCTGCTTCTTCAGATGATCGATTCCAAGGAACATCGAGTCGTACAGTGCCGTCCAGCCGTACGGCTGCATGGGCTTCATCTCGCGCTCGATTTCTTCAACGTCGGAAGTGGAGGCGTGCAGTAACTCGGGCCGATCGTGCACGGCGATCAGGAAGGATCGGTCGCCGAGAAGACCGCGCCTCAGGAACGCAGCTACCGCTTGACGCGCCGAGTCGAACTTGTTGCGCATGCTGTTGCTCGAATCGAGGACGATACCCACCGATACGGGGGAATCATTCTCGAAAAACTCGGTTACGTCCTGGGGAACGCCATCCTCCAGAACCCGAAAGTCCTGCTTTTTCAAGCCCTCAACCATGTGGTCGTCGGAATCCGTCACGATGACTGGAACCATCACCCGGTTGACGTCCACGCGCAGGGACGCTGCCGATCCGCTCGGTCTCGCGCCCTTGGAAAGGCGAGGCGAGAGCACGGGATCATCTGAAAAAGGCTGCGCCGCAACTCCGATCACACACACGAAGGCTAGGGCAAGGGCAAAAACAGCGAGATAACGCATTGCCGAACATGGTACCACCGTTCGGCTTCGTGAATAGCGACGAGCCCTCTCCCGCCCGGATGTCGTGCGTCCGACGACGATGCCAGGATGGGAAGGGCTCGTTGCAGCGACTCAAGGGGTTATTGAGCGCCTCCGAAATTGAATGCAACGCCGGCGGCAAAGCGCAGGTCGTGCTGGTTCCGGTTTGTCGAGGGTCCCGTCAGATTACTCAAATCGGGAGCCTGAAACCGGGTCATGACGTAGTCGAGCTGAATCGGCCGGAGGACGAGGCTCTTGCTCAACTTGATGTCCAATCCGCCGCCGAACGCCATCGCGAAGTTGTTCTGGTCCTTCGCGACTCGGGTGCCGGCGGTGGTCTGTCCCGTTCCGGTGGTCGGCGCAATGCAGCAGATACTGGTGTGCGCGTCCATGCCGCCGAAGAGCGCGTGAACATAAGGATCAATCACCCTGGAACGGCCGAGCGAGAATCTTGGCCCGAACAGGTATGACCACGTCGTGGTGTCGAACTCGTGGCTGTTGATGTTCCCGTTGTGATATCCGCCAAATTCGGCTTCGCCGCCGATGTACTGATTAAAGTTCCAGGCGAACGTTCCCACTCCTCCGTTCGCGGTGAACGCAGGAATCGTTTGGGCTGAGTTGGCCCGGAGAAACGAATACCCTAGGAACACATCTGCCTGCGGTCCCTCGCCCGCGTAGACGCAGAGCCCGGAAATCAGGCTCAACGTAAGGAAACTGACGATCTTCTTCATCTGAATGATCCTTTCGTTTTGGGGCGATTTCCGCCAAATCTATACACTGGCTACTAACGACCCCTCTGGCGTCAAGATGAGCAGGATCATCATCGCGGCGCATTATTTTTGACCTAAGATGTGGAGCCGCCACTCGTGGCGGCGAGCCGCCTTCAGGCAGCTTTGTTCCCTCCTGGAAAAACCGGCCCAAGGACCAGGCTGAAGACAAGGAGGCAGAGCAACGTCGGCGCCCGAATCGCGTTTGTCATACCTCATTGACTGCCCCGCCCTACATGCGGGTTTATTTTTTTGTAGTGGTTTGTTTTCAGAGATCGAGGACAGCACTTTTTGGACCACGTCTCACTCGATCAGCATCACGAGGTTGCCAGCTCTGGAGGAACAATCGCCGGTCTTTGGGGTCAACTCCACGAGACGGAACAAAGGAGATTTACAAATGAGGCTGACTCTAAGCATGCTCACGATTTCGCTGGCGACGCTCTCTGCCTTTGCGCAGGATGTTCGCTATAATTTCGCCGCCAACACCGATTTCACGAAGTACAAAACGTACCACTGGGGCAAGATTAAGGGCGCGGACCAACCGGATCAAATCACCGATCAGCAAGTAAAAAGCGCGATCGACGCCGAATTCGCCAAGAAAGGACTGACGAAGACGGAGTCAGATACCGCCGACCTTGTGATCGGGTACCAGATATCCATTGGCTCTGAAAAGCAAATTACGATGTACGACACCGGCTGGGGGTATGGGGGCGGCTGGGGTAGAGGCTGGTACGGCGGCGGGGCCGGCGGCATGACCACCGGGCAAACCTCAACGATCGCGATCGGACAAATCGACTTGGACGTATATGACGCCAAGGAGAAGAACTTAATCTGGCGAGGAACCGCTTCCAAGACGCTGGATTCTACCGCAAAGCCTGAAAAGCGTCTCAAGAACCTGCAAAAGGGCGCGGCCAAGCTGTTGAAGAATTTCCCACCCAAGGTGAAGAGCTAGTCGGAGAAAACTCGGTCGCAACAAGATCCAACACTGGTGCGCCCGAATCCTGGTCGTCCTCCTTAACCTCGCGTTTCGGAGGACAACGATGGATTCCGGCGCACGCTTGTTGAAAAATGGGGACAGTGCACCAATTTCACGTCGAGGCCCTCTGATGAATCAGGGACATGCGGCTGAAATTGGGTACTGTCCCCGTTTTTCAACAAGCTCTTTGTGGGGCCGCCACTCGTGGCGGCGAGCCGTCTTTAGACGGCTCTTCTCTAGCGTAAAAAACCGGCCTGAATCTGACTTCGCGGCCTTCCGTGGTCTGAACGGGGGAGGTGTGAACGGGAAGAGAGGGTTTTAAAGTGAGAGCCTGTAGGGATGGGCGTGATGCCGCACTCTCACAGCATGGATCGGAACAGTAGCGCCTGATCGAACCGGTCAGAATCGAAACACGGGCCCTAAGCTCACAGTGAACTGATTCGCGATGCCACCCGTGAGCGCTACGGCGCAGGTCCCGGCGGTGCAGACGATCGGCTCCAGCGCGCCGTGCAAGACGATCGGCAAGTACTCCGCCTGGAACTTTAATCCCCAGTGATGAGTAGGAAACACCTTGAACCCACCGCCGAGGCCAAAGACAAACCGGGTGGCGCCGGCCGCCGGAGCCGAAATGTGAACAGCCCCCAGGGTTCCGGTGAGAAATGGTCGAACGGACTTGGCCCCTTCCATGGGCCATTCCCGTGTGAAATCGCCTAAAAAATGATCGAGCGTTACCGGTGCTCGAAAGGCAGTCGCAGTCGCACCCAACGGGTTAACCATCGGAGGCGCCAGCGGATCCTGCTTCACCGTAAGATGCGTATCCTGCCTCATCCACCGAAACTCGATGAGTCCGCAACCGACACAATCCTCCTGGTCGAAGCGAAACCCTCCGCCAGCCCCAAAAGTGAGACTATCTCCCAGATTCGCACGAAAATTGGGCACTCCGGTCTCCTCAATGTTGAACACGCCGCCGAACCGGCCACCGATAAATGCGCTGGCATCGAAGCTTTGCCCACGCGCCGGCAGGACGCCCGCGAGAACGACAGCTAGCGCAACCAGCCTCTGGGCCGTACTCCCGAGTCTGTGTGAAGCCGCTTCTCGCCCTTGGCGCATAGTCGTAAGTCTCATTTTCAGGACTCCCCGTACAGACCGAGGATGCGGTTTGCCGAGAGCCTGACGCAAAAAATTTGTCCCGCACGGCTCAGGTCCCCGCATGGCTCAGGTCTATGTCGCGTTGTCAAAAAGTATGGAACGGATGGCAGGCGATTTTCATCTACCAGGAGAACCGCCATAGTGGTATCGCGATCATGGGCTGAAAATCCCTACGCGCCAGCAGTATTTGCCGGCCGTCGAGAGATCAGCTTGGCGTCCGTCGCGGCAGCAAAGTCGTTGGGAGTTTGAAATGCAATATCGAGCCGATCGGCAGATCCTGGTGCTCTCTTTCCTTGACAATCAAGACACGGCGCTGCCGATTCTGCAGGGTCAAGTGTTTGAGACGATAGGCCCATCAGACGACGATCGCTTTATCGTCGTAAAGGTCAAAGGTCAGCAGTTTCTTGTCTTCGAATCGGACGTTAAGCAGTGCGCGACAGCGGTCCCGTATGTGCGGCGCAGTGCGGTTGCCAAACCAAAAGTAGCAGCCTAGCGAAGCAATTGTGCGCTGCAGCGGGACAAGCACCTCTTTCGACAACAGAGGCGCTACTTGGTCCCAGGGTACTTCTTAAACAAATCGGAAGCCGCCTTCGCGATATCGTTGCCTCGATTGGAAGGCTTCCCCAGCGCCCGGCTCGCCAATCCCAACCAAATGCTTTTCTTGGCTTTAGGGTCGATCAGGTTGACGCCCAGGGTCCCATGCCGGTTGTAGCGGCCCAAGCTTATAAAAGGAGTCGAACCCCAATCGGTATCCGGACTGGGGCCGTATATCAAGGCCTCCAACTGCGGAACCGGCTGCATAAGGATCAACGTGGCCACCTCGATATCGCCGCCTTGCGCAACCTCGGTAAAACCCTTCTTTGCCAGTTGTTCATTGAGTGCTTTTTTGATCAACGGAGTCAAGTCCGGGTCGTCCTCAATGATTCCCTGCTTCCCCAGCACTTTTGTGGGTAGCCATTGATACGTCTTGAACTTCGAAAAGTCGACCCCTCGCGTGGGGACAGACTGGACGTCACCGCCGAAACATGCCGTCCCGAATCCGATCGCGATCAATGCGCTGATGCTAAGTGCCGATGTCAGTCGGATCATGGCTGGATTTTATCCGCGATGGGAAGTTCGGACGCGATTTGCAAATCGATCACGCGCTCGATCTGATTCTCGACCTGGAGAAACTTCATCGCCGCGATAGGACCTAGCGCGGTCTTGAATTTGCCGTGATACTTCCGCTTCAAGTCCGTGCGCTGCTGTTCCAGGTCGAGGACCCTGGTTGCAAGTTTGTCCGCCATTGGATAGGAGAGTGAGTCCCAATGAGCAGCATACTCTTTAATCGCTGCTCCGACTTCGTCGTAGAAATGCATCAGCTCCGCTTCGAATTCCTGGTAAATCGGCCAGAATCTCGCTGAGCCCTCGGAGTCGAGGTTCATGGCCAATCCCATGACCTGCGCTTTCTTCTTTCTCACATCGGATCTCAGCAGTGAGATATAAGCTTGGACGTTCTTGTCCTGATCCGCGGAGTCCACCGACGGTGATGCGGGGGGATTGCCAACAAGAGTCGGTGTTTGCGCGGGTAGCGAGCTTACGGCGAGCACGCTCAAGAATAAAAAACCTGATATTCGCATCATGATGTTCCTCTGCGGTCGTCCAGCCACGGACGACCTCGGCCCGATGATGCCGTTTCCGGCGTAGTCGCTTTAAAAAAGTCGTCTGTGAAATGGGTGTTGTGAGATGGGGACAGGCTACCCTGTCCCCTGGCGCCAAACGCCTCGCGTAGACGAGACGGCAGCGTGGACAGGGCGGCCTGTCCCCATTTCACGCACCCATTTCACCCCACGATTGCCGGCCCGCACCTAAATCCGACACGGTGAATATTCTTCACCGCGTGAGTGGTGTCGCGGCATCAGGTTACCGAGGAAAGAATATGAATACGTTCGACCGCAACCTGAGGGCCACTCTATTGCTCATCGTGCTGCTGCTTGGCATCGTTGTGCTCCAGCCTCTCTTTTCGACCCGCCGCGAAAGCATCGGCCGATTCCGGCGCGTTTGACTCCATCACGATCGTGTCCGTGGGATTCCTGTTCCAGGGCAATCAGGGAGTGTTGTTGCTGGACAAGCGGAACGGGAACCTGTGGTTCATCGGTCGAGGCAACGATAAGGGCATCCCGTTCAAAGACCCGGTTTTTCTTGCCCGCCTTCCGCTCGACAAACTCGATCAGGCTCCCCGCTGACCAAATCGCCCGGCCTTTTGTGCGCTAGCGCTCCATACTGTCGCGCCTCACTGGCGAACGCGCACATTCGGGGCGGCCAGTGAGGCGCGACCGTAAGAGAGCGCGCCTCTTCGCGGAGCATGTGTTTCCGCCGCCATCTCACTCTTGCCGCAGCGCAACCATAGGATCCACGCGCGATCCCCGGCGCGCAGGAATCAGCGCTGCAACGATCGCGACGACCGAAAGTATCGCCACGGCCGCCGAGTATGCCTTCCAATCGGTAGTCTTCACCTGGAATAGCAACCCCTCCAGAAATCGCGTGAGCCCATAGGCCCCAGCCACTCCCAGCACGATCCCCAACAGGATCAGCGCGCCCGCCTGTCTCATCACTAAACTCAAAATCGCCCGTGGCGCCGCCCCCAATGCGACACGAATCCCAAGCTCAGACGTGCGCTGACTCACCGAGTACGTCAGCACACCATAGATACCGACGATCGCCAGCGAAACCGCAACGCCGGCGAAGATCACCAGCAGCAGCGTCTGGAAACGGCGTTCCGCGACGGCGAGATCGATAATCTCGTCCATCGTTCGCACGCCGGTCACCGGTTGATCCTTGTCGATCGCCCAAACTTCGCGCGTAATCGCATTCACCATGGCGCGCGGATCGCCCGCCGTGCGGACCGCGAAGTCGGCGACCTGCACCGGATACAGCGAAATCTGCGCCGCAGACAAGTAGACTTCCGGCTTGATGTCCGCGTCCTTGCCCGCTCGGCGAATATCGTTGACCACTCCGACAATCGAGATCTTCGGCGCCGTGGGGGCGCGCTGCATTGTGTGGCCGATCGGATCGCGTCCCTCCAGGAGTTGCTTGGCGAAAGCCTGATTCACCACGGCGATCGGGATGGTCTCGCTTGTATCCTGCGCGTTGAGCGCTCGCCCTCGCAATAAAGGAATGCCGAGCGTTTGGAAGTATCCAGGATTGACGGCCTGGAAATCGGGCGAAGCATTTCGCTCCGGATCGCCATCGATCGTGATGCCCGATGACCACCCGCCTCGCAACGGCATTCGATTCGCGTACGCCACGCCCTGAACGCCAGGCAGCGCGCGGACGCGGTCTTCCAGGCTCTGGAAGAATTGCAGGCGCGCCAGCGGCGTCGCATAGCGTAATTTCGGAAGCGCAATATTCATTGCGATCACGCGGTCCGGCTGGAATCCCAAATCCACGCCCATCAGTGTGCTGAAGCTGCGCAATAACAGCGAAGCTCCTACCAGCAGAATTAAGGAGAGCGCGATTTCGGCGATCGTCAATCCCGTGCGCCAGCGAATCTGCGATGATCCTCCTGTGCTGCGTCCCGCAGTTCTGAGTGCGTCGATTGGCTTTGCCTGCGACGCCTGCCAGGCTGGCGCCATTCCGAAGAACAATCCGGTGATCACCGCAAGCGCGGCGGCTACGGCGAACACTCGCCAATCCATCGTGACCGAGTCAATGCGCGGAATCCCGGCCGGGGCAATCGCCGTCAAAGCCTTTATCAGAATACGGCCGAGCCCGATGCCCGCGACGCAGCCCGCGATCGCGATCAACAGGCTCTCCGTCATCAGTTGCCGCATCATGCGCACGCGACCCGCACCCAGTGCCATGCGCACGCTCGATTCATGCTGCCGCCCGGCCGCGCGCACCATCAGGAGGTTGGCGACGTTTACGCATGCGATGAGCACGATCAGTCCCGAAGCGCCAAGCAACGCGAGCAGCGACTGTTTCACGCCGCCCGATAAATCGTCGCGCAGCGGAGCGATCGCCGCGCGGATATTGGAATTTGTCGCGACGTACTGCTTGCCCAGATTCGCCGAAACCGTGTTGAGAGCAGCGCGCGCAGCCTCGACGGAAGCGCCCGGCTTCAGGCGAGCGACACCGGACGTTTCATGGTCGCCGCGGTTCACCAACAAGTCCTTCGAATAGGAGGCAGTGACGTAAACGTCGGTTGGCGTCTTGAATGCGATCTGCGCCGGTGAGGTGAATCCGGCGGGCAGAATGCCGATGATTGTGTATGGCTTGGCGTCCAACAGGATCGAAGTGCCGATGACGTCCGGCGCGCTTCCCAGCCGCCGCATCCAGAAATCGTTCGTGACAATCGCGACGGCATTCGCGCCCGGCGCGTCTTCTTCCGGTTGGAAGGCGCGGCCTCGCGCCGGCAGCTCACCCAACACGGAAAAGAAATTCCACGTGACGGATTCGCCAGCGATGCGCTCGGGCGCTCCGATTCCCGTGAGATTGAATGGCGTCACCGAATACGTCGCCAGGTTTTCGAACGCGCCGGACGCGACGTAGTCGCCGACGTTCGCCACCGAGATCGTGGTGCGCGTGCTGGCGCCCGCCGATCCCACTTGCGCGCCGCTGCTGCTGAAGCTCTGGCTCGAATCGCGGCGCTTCGTATTCTCTTCCCACAGCGATACCAGACGTTCCGGCTGCGGATAAGGAAGCGGCCGCAGGATGACCGCGTTCACGGCGCTGAAGATCGCCGTGTTCATCCCCAGTCCCAGCGCGAGCGTCAGAATAGTGATCACCGCAAAACCCGGGGCCTTCGCCAACGCACGCACACCCTGCCGCAAGTCCTGAAGGAAACCCTCCCACATATTCCACCCCCACAAGTCGGAAATCTGATCCTGATAAACGGTTGCATTGCCGAACTGACGGCGCGCCGCGAACCCGGCGTCCATGGCCCCAAGTCCTGTCAGACGCAGTTTGTCCGCGCGCAAGTCGCGGTGCAAGTCCATCTCTTCCCGCAAACCCGCCACCTGGTTGTCGCGATCGGCCCACGATCTGATCCGGCGAAGCAATCCACGAGGGGTCATCGCGTTATACCGGCTGCAGAATGCGCGCGATCGCCTGGCTGACACGAACGTAGCGATCCAGCTCGCTTGTCAGGTGCTTGCGGCCTTGCTTCGTGATTGTGTAATAGCGTGCTCGCCGGTTCTCTTGCGTTTTTCCCCACTCGCCGTCAATCCAATCCTTCAGAAGCATCCGATGCAGCGCCGGATAGAGCGAGCCCTCTTCGACTTGCAATACGCCGGTCGACGTTTCCTGAATGAAATCGGCGATTTCAAAGCCGTGCATCGGCGAGCCGCGCGACAGCGTCCGCAGAATCAGCATTTCCAGAGTCCCTGGTGGGATGTCCTCGCGTTCCAGAGCCATTACATAGACAGTCTATGTCATTAAGACGAGGCTGCCCCAAAAAAGTTTGGAAAGACCGACCATGAACGTGGCGCGGGCCACCGGCCTGCAGAGCAGAGAGTCGTCTCGGCTTTTCTTCAACCGCTTGCACGAAACACGATCTCCGGTGCGGTTAGAGTCGCGATTCTATTGGGCAAGAGCCGGCCCGAAACGCGTGTTACGATGTCGCAGATGACATTTTGGAAATCGCATTCTTTAATCCTGTTTGCGGCTTGCTTCGCGTCCGCCCAAAGTCTGTCCGAGCAATACCGCGCAACCGCGAACAAACTGATCGATGCGGCGCTCGCCGATAAAGATGGCTACGATAAGCTCGCCTATTTGTGCGATCGTATTGGAAATCGCATCAGCGGCTCGGTATCCTTGGAGCGCGCCGTCAAATGGTCGGAAGAAACCATGAAGCGCGACGGACTCAGCAATGTCCGCCTGATTCCGGTGAAAGTGCCGCATTGGGTTCGTGGCGCGGAATCGGTCAGAATGCTGGCCCCGGAGAACAAACCCCTCCATATGTTGGGTTTGGGAATGAGCGTCGGCACGCCGCCAGGCGGAATTACAGCCGATGTGGTGGTGGTTTCCAATTTTGACGAACTCACAAAACTGCGACCGGCCGGAATTCGCGGGAAAATCGTGCTATTCAACGCGGCTTATGAAGGATATGGCCAGACAGTGGCCTATCGAAGCAATGGGCCGTCGCGAGCCGCCGCCCTCGGCGCAGTTGCGGTGTTGGTGCGGTCGATCACGCCGCTCAACATGCAGATTCCCCACACCGGCGCGCTCACTTACGATGAAGCGCAGCCGAAAATCCCCGCGGCGGCGATCACGCTCGAAGACGCGATGATGCTCGCGCGATTCCAGGCGTCCAAAGTTCCGATTCGCGTGACGCTGGAAATGTCCGCGCATCTGGAACCTGATGCCGACAGCTTCGATGTGATGGCCGAGATCCCGGGGCGCGAACTCCCCGGAGAAGTCGTGGTGCTCGGCGGACATCTGGATTCCTGGGACGTGGGACGAGGCGCGCAGGACGACGGCAGCGGCATCATCGCCAGCCTGCAGGCGGTCGCGATCATCAAGAAGTTGGGACTGCAACCGCGGCGCACGATTCGAGTGGTGTTCTGGGTGAATGAAGAAAATGGCGGGCGCGGCGGCCAGGCCTATCGCGCATGGTTGGGGGACAAAATTTCAACTCACGTCGCCGCGATCGAAATGGATGGCGGCGCGGAACCGCCCAACGGATTCGGCTACGGTGGCGAGGGCGGAGGCGGCGGACGCGGACGGCGCGACGGCGGTAGTCCCGCTGCGCCGACGGCTGCTGAGCAAGCGTCGATGACAACGCTGCAGGACATCGGCAAGCTGCTGGAACGGATCGGCGCCGGCCAAATCACACGCGGCGGAGGCGGCTCCGATATCGCGCCGATCACACGCGACGGCGTTCCGAGTCTCGGCCTCACCACCACCGGTGCGCACTATTTCGATTGGCATCACACTGAAGCGGACACGCTTGATAAAGTGAATCCCGAGGATTTTCGCAAGAATATCGCGACGCTGGCGGTCATGAGTTATGTGCTGGCCGACATGCCAGGGAAGATAGCGGGCACGAAGCAGCAATAATATCGGTGTCATCGCCACGGGCGTCCCATGAGGCGCGACCGTGAGAGAGCGCGCACATGAGGCGCGACCGTGAGAGAGCGCGCAAATGAGGCGCGACCGTGAGAGAGCGCGCACATGAGGCGCGACCGTGAGAGAGCGCGCAAATAGAGAGCGCGCAAACGATGCCTCTGCGACAGGGCTAGGAGGTAGCGCAAATGACGAAGTACCGGGTCAAGCGCGGCGATACACTGTGGCACATCGCCCAGCAGCACTATGGCAAGGGCTCCCTTTGGCCATTGATCGACAAAGCGAATCGACTTCCGAAATCCCACCGGATTCTGGTTGGGATGAATTTGAATATTCCCGATTTGCCGGTAGCGACGCCAGCAGGCACGCCCCAATCCAGCCCCACCGGACCCAAGACATACAAACCGGCATCGACCACTACGCCCGGCATGGCGAAGCCCGCGCCAACCTCGATCGCCTCCCCGCTCGGAGACGTGTCCTTGCCCACGGTGGCCGATGCGATCGCCATGGAGAAAGCGCTCGAGGTGCGCTTTCCGGCAGCGAAGTACACGCTGGAAAAGCAAGGCCCCGAGCTAAAGGACCCCGGTCTCCTGTATGACACGAAGATCACGATCAGCGGTTCGGTTACGGTACAGAAGATGGGCACGACACCGAAGATTGAGGTAAAGTCGTCGCACATTCTGGAAGGGCCCGACAGCATTGAGTACAGCCTCTTCGTCACCAGGATCTTCACTCCGAAATTGACGATCGACCGTGAGAAGAGACAGGTCTCGCTGGGGTTTAGCACCACGATCGGAAAAGAAGACGACGAAGTTGAATTCAGTTTCGATCGGGGTTGGGGCGTCAACGGCAGGTTCATGCGCCAATCGTATACGCGTGAAGTGAAGTTCGGGGTGCTGGACGGATTCGCCTACACGAGCTCGGTGACGTACGAAATGGAACTCGACCAGAACTGGTTCCAGATTGCGGCTTCGACGGCGCTGGCGGCGGTCGTCGTGGTGGGGGTGGTGTACGTCGCGGCAGGATCGGGGATTGTCGTTGTGGAAGAAGTCATTGTGGTGGGAGGAAGATGGGCCTTGGCGAGAGCCGCAGGCGCCAGCGCCGCCGCACTATGGGGATCGATTCCCTGGCAACAAGCGCAACAAGCGATGGAAGCCCTGGCGAACTGAACGGGGCTGCGACGGCAATTCATCGATTCCTGATACGAGGATCGATTCATCGTCACACGGGTGATACGACCGGACTCGCATCGACACTAGTACTTATGAGAATCCTGGAACCAAAATCCGATCTGCATAGTCTTCTAACTGCGGGAGGGCGTAGTTCCAGCATCGTCACAAGGATCGCAACTATGAAACGATTGCACTTGTTGGCTCCGGGCGAGAATCGACACTTAGTACCTATACCCACTTTCGGTCACAGTCGATCTAACCCTCTATAGGGAGGATCGCGGATGCCAAATGCGATGGTTGTACTAGGTGCTAGGTCGCGAGACTTACCGTTAACTAAGGGGAATACTGAGTGAATCGGCTAACTGTCTTCGCCTGCGAATCGCAACCGATCGTCCTCGCGGGGTTAGCCAAGATTTTGGCTGGATGCGACGATCTGGAGTTCATCGGATCGGCGCCAAATCCGTCGGAAGCGCTGGAAACGGTGCGCGTTAGGCATCCGGAGATCATCCTGATCGACCAATCCGCCGGACTCAAGGCAATCTTTCAGTTTCTCTCCGACGTGAAGAGCATATCGGCACGATGCCAGCCGATCCTGTGGGTGAACGATCTGGCCGAGATCGATTGCTTCCGCGCCCTGCAAATCGGCGCGCGCGGCATCTTGAAGAAAACCTTGCCTGTAGAGTCGGTGCTGGAGTGCTTGCGTTCGGTTGCACAAGGCAACGTGTGGATTGAGAATTCATTATCGGATAACGTGATGAATTCTTTCGACAGGCGCGCCGCTCCACGCCTCACGCCTCGCGAAAAGGAAATCGTGCATCACGTGTGCGGCGGCTTGAAGAATAAGGAAATCGCCGAAGCGCTTTCGATTACGGCGGGGACTGTGAAAGTCCACCTGATGCACATTTTCGAAAAGACGGGCGTGAAGGATCGATTCGAACTGGCTGTGCACGGACGCCGGCTGTTGGGGGTCGAGCATCATGAAGAGGTTGCACGGGCGGAGGGTTCGTCCTGAAAACAAGTCGTGTGAAAACTGGGACAGGCTACCCTGTCCCCTAGCCACCCGACGCCTCTAATGAACAAGATATCGGCGTGGACAGGGCAGCCTGTCCCTGTTTTTCACACCGACTCTAACGGTCGCGCTTCCTCAAAGGCCCCTCCTTTTAGTCGTGGCACGCTTCAGCGTGCCGTGCCGGCATTCATGCTGCCATTTTTTTCCGATTCTGGAAATCCGCAGCAAAATCACCATACTGATTCAACAACATCGAGGTTCAGCCCACCTCGTTTTTTCAACCTCCGAGTATTCTCATAGCAGAGATGGCTGGCGCACTCATCGGCTTCCAGTCAGACCGCGCGGGGCAGTCCTAGGAAAACCCTCCTCGCAACGTGATAACCGACTGCAGTTCAGGTTGACTGGTGAGCGAGCACCTTCTGCGATAGTTTTGGCGAACAGTCGTCCGGGGTTGTGGCGATGCCGTGCCGTTGCGGCCAATTGACGGATCGTGCCGGTTGAGATTCACCGGCTGCGCAGGCCTGCAAAGAAAATCTGGTTTGTGAGGCGCGACCGTAAGAGAGCGCGCGTTTTGTGAGGCGCGACAGAATGGAGCGCTATGAGGCGCGTCCCGTTAGGGCGCGCGCGTTTTTCTGCAGCGCGACAGAATGGAGCGCTATGAGGCGCGTCCCGTTAGGGCGCGCGCGTTTTCTGCGGCGCGACAGAATGGAGCGCTATGAGGCGCGTCCCGTTAGGGCGCGCGCGTTTTCTGCGGCGCGACAGAATGGAGCGCTCGTCTTGCCGTCATGAGCTGCGTCCCGTAACGGCGCGCGCATCTTGAATAATTCATTGAAGAAAAATGCCGGCGGAGTCCCAACCATGACGTTATGGGCGCGCACCCTTACGGAGGCGCCTCCAACAAAATCACCGACACCATACTTAGGACAATTCTCAGAGCCGCAACCGTTAACGAGCCATCAATCTGCCTAAAGTACCAGCCCTAAGTTGGCGAATAGGTAAGTGGATGACTTCGCCACAAACCTTGGCCGGCGTGCGCCCGCCCGTTCGCAGCATGGAATCGGTCCTCACGAAGCGCTGGGCGCGCTTGCTGATCCCTTCGCTCTCCGACCTGTTCTTCGTCGCGATTCTTGGCTGGGTTTTCATGAGCTCATCGTCGGGCTGGCAAGGTCTGCTGGAAGACGGCGACGTGGGCTGGCACATCCGCACCGGCGAATGGATTCTGAATCATCACAGCGTTCCGCATCACGACTTGTATTCCTTCTCGAAGCCCGGCGCCGCCTGGTATGCGTGGGAATGGCTGACCGATGTGATCGATGCGTCATTGTTCAGACTCGCTGGATTGAAGGGCATCGTGCTGCTCGCTGGCGTGGTGATCGCACTCTTCGCGACAACACTATTAAGACGAATGGTCTGGCGCGGGTCGCATCTTTTCGTTGCGATCGTGATTGCGTTGATGGCCGTCGGCTCGTCCTCGATCCACTTTCTGGCGCGCCCGCACATCTTCACGATGCTGCTGTTGTCGATCTCGGTTTGGATGATCGAAGCCGATCGCAAGTCGCCCAGCAATCGAATCTGGCTGCTGGTTCCGATCACGATCGTGTGGACGAATCTGCATGGCGGATTTCTATCATTGATTGCGGTGCTGGGATTGACGGCCGCGGGAATGGCGGTCGAGGGTTGGATTTCGAAAGGCGGATGGCGAGGGGCACTGGACAACGCGACGCGTTATGGATTGCTCACGGCAGCTTGCGCGGCGGCGTCGCTGGTGAATCCGTATGGCTACGGATTGCACGTCCATGTCGGCGAGTACCTTCGCTCCGATTGGATCCGCAGCGTGATTCAGGAATTCCAATCGCCCAGCTTCCGCAACGAAAACATGTTGCAGTTCGAAGCGCTGATGCTGGTGGGCTTGATCGTCGCGGGCCTGCTGCTGAAGCAGCGGCGAATTGTGGAACCGCTGTGGATTATCTTTTTCGCGCACATGTCACTGGGTAGCGTGCGGCACGTGCCGGTGTTCGTCACGATAGTCGCACCCATCCTCGCGGCCGAAATCGCCGAATGGTGGAAGGCGTGGACGGCGGATTCAGGCAAGGGATCGCTGGCGAAAATCGTGAACAGCATGGCGGCGGATTCGCTGGCGGGATTTCGTAGATCCAGCGCGTGGCCGGCGATCGTGGTGGGTTCGCTGATCGTCATCAATCATCCGATTCAGTGGCCGAAGGATTTCCCCGCTACGATGTTTCCGGTGCAGATGGTTCATGAGCATGCTTCGGAGCTTTTGAATTCGCGCCTGTTGACGACGGACCAGTGGGCGGATTTCCTGATCTTCACGAATCCCCAGCAGAAGGTGTTTGTCGACGGTCGCAGCGATTTCTATGGTCCCGAGGTCGGCAATCAGTACATCCATGTGATCAACGGGCAGTCGGATTGGCAGCAGATCATGTCGAAGTACGGTTTCACGGCTGCATTACTGCCGGTGGAGAGCGCGTTATCGCAATTGCTAAAGCTGAGTCCGGATTGGCGGATCGTGGTGGATGACGGGAAGCGGATTTTGCTGGTTCGGCGCAGTGCGACTGCACCGATCGTTGCTGATTGAGCGCGGAACACACATCCTTACACCGCCGCGCCTCCCATATCACTTAGGCAGGCGAAAACGCCCGCCCCACAGCA
This sequence comes from Terriglobia bacterium, assembly GCA_963732025.1. Lineage (GTDB taxonomy): Bacteria > Acidobacteriota > Terriglobia > Bryobacterales > Bryobacteraceae > Palsa-187. The sequence continues at coordinate 1,358,192 of CAVSXU010000007.1, read as the reverse complement.
AAAATAGGCGAATCTTCTTAGCTCGCCCAGGAATTTAGTACTGAGTCTCTACCGCGGTCTCCCGCCTTCATATTCCCTCGCAAAACAGTTGCCGGACTGTACGACAGGGGGTTTCTTGCCTACTTCCGCACCTAACCAAGGTTCTAAGGATCACGGCTTTCAGGGGAGAACGGGCTAATGAAAACAACCGATGCGGCCGAAATAGTAATGGGAGCAAACGGATGAAGTCGCACAATTCGGTCCCGCGGCCTAAGGGTACGGGATATCGGGGTCGTTCTCCGATGCGGATCTCACCGATCCCCATGGAGTGGATGGACCCGATGAGCTGGCGGCTCCCGTCGGGAAAAGCGCTCGCTGAGTTTTGGTTGCAGTCGGGATTTTTGGCGCCGTTGATGTTGGGTGGTCCGGCGATTAAGAAGAGAAAAGTAAAAGTGACGGAAGCGAGTCCAATCATCGCGGAAAAAAGCGGGAAGGAGGTGCCGGAGCATTCCGGCACCTTTCGGCAGACGCGATGACGGCGCAGGTGTGGATCGCGGTTCTGGTGGGACTGGCGGCGACGATTGACGATCTGGCGCGGCGGCGGATCGCGAACTGGATTCCGGCCGCGGCATTGGCCGGCGGATTTGGGTGGCAGATCGGACAGAACGGCTTGTGGCCGGGCGCGGGATATGCGCTGGGTGGCGCGGCGGTCGGGTTCGGCGTGTTTTTGATTTTCTATTTGCTGGGCGGAATGGGCGGAGGCGACGTGAAGTTGATGGCGGGATTCGGGGCGCTGCTGGGCACCGACGCGATTGTTCGAAGCCGCGTTGTGGACGGCCGGAGTCGGCGGAGTGCTGGCGTTGTGCGTTCTGTTGTTCCGGGCCATTAAGGGATGGGTCGGGCGCGGCTCCGACGGTTACGACGACCGGGGATTCGCCTGAAGTCAAGGCAATTTAAGGAATCGATTCCGTACGCGCCGGCGATCACGCTCGGCGTTTGGTTGGCGTTAGTGCCGAAGGGTTAAAACGCGCACAACGGCAGAAGCGGCCTGTGCGTTTTGAAGGGTTAGGCGCGGAAGGTTAAGAGGAGAGGAAATTATGGATCGCAGATTTCTAACAGTGTTGGGAGTCAGCCTGGTGTTCGCGCTGGTTGTCTCAAGCGTGTTCTACCAGATGACCGCACACTCGGGAAGCACCGCCAAGACCGACACCGACCAATCAAAAGGACCTGGTGGTGGCCACTCGTCCGCTGGGCGTGGGCGTGATGGTCCGCGCATCGGACGTGAAGATCGTGAAGATGAGCGCCGAAGGATTTCCCAAGGGCGCGTTCACGAAAGTCGAAGATGTGCTGGAGCGTCCGGTGATCTCGAACATCCTGCTCGATGAACCGATTCTCGAAGGGCGCCTGGCGATCCGAGGCAGCGGCCTCGGCCTCGCGCCGACGATTCCGGTTGGAATGCGCGCCGTCTCGGTGCGCGTCAACGACGTGGCCGGCGTGGCGGGTTTCGTACTGCCGGGAATGAAGGTCGACGTGCTGGTGACGGGCCGTCCGCCGAACGGCGAAGGCGACATGACCTCCACCGTGCCTGCAGAACATTCTGGTCCTGTCGGCGGGCCAGACGATGCAGCCCGACGCGCGCGGCCAGGCGATGCCTGCCCCGACGGTGACGCTGCTGGTGGATCCGGAGCAGGCGGAAACGCTGACGCTCGCCGGCAGCGACGGCAAGATCCAATTGGTGCTGCGCAATTCGAGCGATCAGACGGTCGAGAAGACGATGGGCCGTTATGTAACCGAGTTGTACACGGGCGCAGCGTCCGCCGCGCCGGTGAAGCCGCGTCGCGCCGGTGGCTCCCAGGCCGAAAGCAGTGGTGGCCGCGGCTCCGCCGCCTCCCGTTGCAGCGCCCGCGCCGCCGCCTCCGCCGGATCAGATCGTCGTGATCCGCGGGAACGTGCGAACCGTGGAAACATTCCCAATGGCCCGAAGACCAATTAGGAATTACTAAGGCAAGGAAAACAGTCATGATGCGATCACGATTCATTCAACACTTCATTCAACGGGGCGCGCTGCTGGCGGCGCTGATCGGCGCGAGCGCGGCTGTGGCTGTCGCGCAGAGCGCGGAAGACCTGCGCATGACCGTCGGCAAGAGCGTCGTGATCGACTATCCTTCCGACATCCGCCAGATCTCGACCAGCAATCCCGAGATTCTGGATGCCAGCCCGGTCACGACGCGCGAGATCCTGCTGCACGGCAAGGGACTCGGCAACGCCACGCATGATCGTGTGGAGCAAGTCGCGGCCAGCGGACGTTCTATAACGTCACGGTGGACACGAATCGTGGATCCGCTGCGGCGCCTGCTGAAGGAATCGTTCCCCAACGAGGACATTCAAGTGCGCACGTCGCGCGATTCGATCTCGCTCAACGGGCACGTCTCGAACAAGGATGTGAGGAGCGCGGCGATGGTCGCTGGCGACTCCGTTCGCCAAGACGATCGTGCCGAACTTTCAGATCGGGACACTCGGTGGTGGAGAAGCAGATCCTGCTGCGCGTCAAGTTCGCCGAGATCGACCGCTCCAAGGAATTGCAATACGGCGTCAACCTGCTGGGCATGCCGGGGCTGACGCAACATCGGTCGACGACGGGACAGTTCGGACCGCCGGTCGCTCAGCGGAACCACCGGCATCGGCCCCGCAGCCCAACGCGAATCAGACGACCATCACACAAGCGCTGAACCTTTTCGCCCTGAATCCGAAGCTGAGCATCGGCGCGTTCATCAAGGCGCTGCAAGCCGAGAGCATCATCCAGATTCTGGCGGAGCCGACTCTGATCGCGACCAACGGCAAAGAAGCCTACTTCCTGGTGGGCGGCGAATTTCCGATCCCGGTGCTGCAGGGCGGCAGCGAATTCGGGCGCGGTCACGATTCAGTTCCGCGAGTTCGGCATCAAGCTGATCTTCACGCCGCTCATTACCGATAACCACACGATCAAGATGCACCTGAAACAGGAAGTTTCCAGCTCGATTTCGCGAACGGCGTCACGCTCAACGGCTTCACGATCCCCGCTCTCTCTACCCGCCGCGCCGAGACCGACGTGGAGATGGGCGAGGGGCAGAGCTTCGTCATCGCCGGCCTGGTGAACAATCAGGAGCGCGACGTGTTCAACAAGATCCCGGTTCTCGGCAGCCTGCCGATTTTCGGCTGCGCTGTTCAAATCCAAGGACGAGACAGAAGACATCGCACGGATCTGGTGGTGCTGGTGACGCCGGAAGTCACCAGCCGCTGAACTCCACCGATGCCGTGCCGAACCTTTATATGCCGCGGGACTTCCTGGTGAGGCTGGATCCGAAGGACGTGCCGCAGCCTCCGCCGACGCAGAAATCGAAGAAGTAGGGCAATGCACGAGTCGGATGTAACGATCGGAAATCGAAACTGACATGATTGCACGGGGCCAAAACGAAGCGGAATTGACGGCATTGCTGATCTCGCCGAACCGCGACCTGGCGCAGCAGTTTCTGGCGACGCTTCCGCAGACTCGGGCGTTCCAGATCCTGGCCGATCTCAAGACTTATCCGCCCCAGCAGACGCTGGAAATCCGGGTGCGGCAACTCAAGCCGAACGTGGTGCTGCTGGATCTGGCGACGGATTTGGCGGCGGCAACCGAACTGCTTCGCTTCGCTGCCGGCCTGACGCCGCCGATTCACGTGGTCGGGTTGCATACGCACAACGACTCGGCCGCGATACTGCAATCGCTTGCGCGCGGGCGCGATCGAATTTCTCTACGCGCCGTTCGATCTGGCGACGCAACGCGAGGCGGTCGCGCGATTGCGGAGGCTGGTTGCGCCGGAAGCGCAGGCGCCATCGGAAGCGGGCCACGTGGTCGGATTCGCCAGCTCCAAACCCGGATCCGGTGCATCGACCATCGCGACGCAGACGGCATTTTCGCTGCAGCGGCTGACCGGCAAACGAATCCTGCTGGCCGATTTCGATCTGACCGGCGGCACCATCGGCTTCTATCTGAAGTTGAGCCACAACTATTCGCTGGTGGACGCGCTGCAGCACGCCGAACATATGGATCTGGCGCTGTGGAATTCGCTCACCGTGAATTACGGCGGCGTCGATATTCTTCCCGCGCCGGCCGCGCCGTACGCGGAAGGCATCGATTCGGCGCGGCTGCGGGTGCTGATCGATCATGCGCGGCGGCTCTACGACTGGGTGATTCTCGATCTGCCGGCGGTTTTCAATCGCACCAGCCTGATGGCGGTTTCGGAATGCGAGCGGGCGTTCCTGGTTTCGACCGCGGAACTGCCGAGCCTGCACCTGACGCGCAAGGCGCTGACGCTGGTGGAGCAGCTCGGGTTTCCCGAAGGAACGATTTCAGGTGCTGGTGAATCGCGTGGATCGGCGCGACGATATCGGCACCGCCGACATGGAGAAGCTGTTCGGCTGCCCGGTGCACGCCACGCTTCCCAACGATTATTTTTCGCTGCACCGCGTGGTCACGCTGGGGCAGCCGCTGGGCGGCGATGGCGATCTGGGCAAAGCGATCGAGAGCGTGGCGACTCGCTTGTGCGGCGCGTTGACGGGCGTCACAGAAAGCCCGCGGCGCCGTCGCGAAGCATGAAGCCGGCTTTTTCGCAGGCATGAAGGATTTAACGGAATCGTATGTTTTCATCGCTCGATAACGGAAACAAAAACACCCAGCAAGTCTCCTGGGAACAGAGACTGCTGAAGAATTCGGGGCGGCAAAAGGCCAGCCTGAAGCCGGAATATCAGGAACTCAAGTTCACGCTTGCATCGCAAGCTGGTGGACAAGATCAACCTGGAAGCGCTGGCGACGATCGACAACCAGCGCGTGCGCGCCGAAGTGCGCCAGGCGGTGATTTCGCTGATCGACGCCGAGCCGACGCTGCTCAGCTCGCTTGAAAAACAGCAGATCAGCGACGAAGTTCTGGACGAAGTTTTCGGACTGGGGCCGCTGGAGCCGCTGCTGCAGGACCCCGCCATCTCCGACATTCTGGTCAACACCTATAAGCAGGTCTACATCGAACGGCGCGGTTTGCTGGAACTGACCAGCGTCACCTTCCGCGACGATCAGCACCTGCTGCGCATCATCGACAAAATCGTCAGCCAGGTGGGCCGCCGCATCGACGAATCGACGCCGATGGTCGACGCCCGCTTGAGCGACGGATCGCGCGTCAATGCGATTATTCCTCCGCTGGCCGTCGACGGACCGCTGCTCTCCATCCGCCGTTTTTCGCAAGACAAGCTGATGCCGCGCCGATCTGGTGGAGAAGCAAAGCGCTGACGCCGGGCATGATGGAACTGCTGGAAGCCGCGGTGAAAGCGAAGATGAACATCATCATCGCGGGCGGAACCGGCGCCGGTAAAACGACGCTGCTGAACGCGCTCTCGGCTTTCATCAACGGCAAAGAACGCATCGTCACCATCGAAGACGCGGCCGAATTGCAGTTGAAGCAGCCGCACGTGGCGCGCCTCGAAACGCGTCCGCCGAATATCGAAGGTCACGGCGCGGTCCGCCAGCGCGAACTGCTGGTGAACAGCTTGCGTATGCGCCCCGACCGCATCGTGGTCGGCGAAGTCCGCGGCGAAGAAGCGCTGGATATGTTGCAGGCGATGAACACGGGTCACGACGGTTCGCTGACCACGGTCCACGCCAACACGCCTCGCGACGCCGTTTCGCGACTGGAAGTGATGGTGTCGCTGGCGAATTCGAACATGCAGCTGACGTCGATCCGCCAGCAGATCGCGAGCGCGGTCAACATTCTGGTGCAGGCCTCGCGTTTGAGCGATGGCTCGCGCCGCGTGGTTTCGATCACCGAAGTCACCGGCATGGAAGGTGAAGTGGTCACGCTGCAGGATCTGTTCGTATTCGAAAAGCGCGGTCTGGATCCGGACGGCAAGGTGGTGGGCCGCTTCGCCGCCACCGGCATTCGTCCGAAATTTTACGAAAAGCTGCTGAGCGCCGGAATTCGTCTGCGCGCCGATCTGTTCGACGAAGTGGTGGAGGTCTGAGATGAGTTTCATTATTAGTCTGGTCGTCATCATCTGGGCCGTGGTCATGGGCCTGTACTACATGGTGTCGAAGTACGTGAAGTCGTCGGACGTCGACCAGATCAAGGCCCGTCTGACCGGCGTCGGCAAGAACAAGAAGAAGGCCAAGGGCGCGCTGGTCGAAAGCTCGGTCGTGCAGCAGGATCGATGCGCCGAAGAACCGCTTCGCGCAAATGCTGGTGGAGAAGTACAAGCTGGGCCCGAAGCTCGGCATGTTTCTGGAACAGGCGGGCATGCAGCTGGCAGCCGGCGCGATTCGTGCACCTCACCTTGGTGTGTTTCGCGGCGGGCTTCGCTGTCGGCTGGCTGTTCCTGCCTGTCGCCGCACGTGTTCGCGATCGGCACTGGGCTGCGTCGCGGGCATCGGGCCCGTTCCTGATGGTGTGGTTCAAGCGCAAGTCGCGGCTGCACAAGTTCGAAGAAATCTTTCCCGATACGCTCGAGTTCATTTCGCGATCCATGCGCGCCGGGCACGCCTTCTCCGTTTCGCTCGAAATGATTCACCGCGAATTTCCCGAGCCGATCTCCGGCGAATTCCGCCGCACCTTCGAAGAAGCACAACCTCGGGCTTGCCGATCGAAATCGCGCTGGAGAAGCTGGCGCAGCGCGTGCCTTCGCTCGACGTACACTTCTTCGTTTCGGCGGTGCTGCTGCAAAAGCGCACCGGCGGCAACCTGGCCGAAATTCTGGACAAGCTGGCCTACGTCATCCGCGAGCGCTTCAAGCTGCGCGGCCGAATCCGCGCCGTCAGCGCGCACGGGCGCATGACCGCCACCGCGCTGAGCTGCATTCCGATCGCGGTCGCGGTCCTGATGTTCTACACCAATCCCGATTACGTGAAGTTTTTCTTCACCGACGACATCGGCAACATCATGCTGGGCTCGGCGTATCGCCTGCAGTTGGTCGGCTACTTGATCATGAAAAAAATCGTGAACATCGAGGTCTAACGCCATGCCATTTGTAATGACCTTCGTCGTCTTTCTTGCGCTGGCAGTGGCGGTGGCGTTCGCCGGCATGAAGCTGTACGTCAAGCCGAAGGAAGCGATTGAACGCGTGGTGGGCGGCATCGACCAGGACGCAGCAGATGCCGTCGCATCCCAGTCTTGCGTTTCACGACCTGATCAAGAAGATGGGGAACTTCATTCCGCAATCGCCCAAAGACGTAACGGTGATGCAGCGCCGCCTGATCCGGGCCGGCGTTCGCAATGAAAGCGCGCTTACGAATTCTCTACGGCGCGAAAGCGATTTGCGGCGTTTCGTTCCCCTTGCTGACGGCGGCGTTCGTAAGCGCGTCCAACTTCGAAACCGGCAATAAGTTCGCCATGATCCTGGCGGCGACCGCCATCGGATTCTTCGGTCCCAACGAGTATGTGCGCCGCATGGCCACCAAGCGGCAAAAAGAAATCTCGCAGGGGCCTGCCGAATGCGCTCGATCTGCTGGTGGTTTGCGTCGAGAGCGGACTGGGTCTCGACCAGGCGATTCTGCAGGTGGCGAAAGAACTGGATAACGCTCACCCGGAAATCAGCGAAGAGTTCAGTATCGTCAACCTGGAATTGAAAGCCGGAAAGCGCCGCGTCGAAGCACTGCGCAATTTAGGCGAGCGAACCGGCGTCGACGATTTGAAGAAGCTGGTGGCGGTGCTGATTCAGGCCGACCGCTTCGGTACCGGCGTCGCGCAAAGCTTGCGCGCGCATGCCGATTTCATGCGCATTCAAGCTCGCCAGGTGGCCGAAGAGAAGGCCGCCAAGCTGGGCGTCAAACTGATTTTCCCGATCTTCTTTTGCATTCTGCCGTCGCTGTTCGTGGTGACGGTGGGTCCGGTCGCAATGAAGATTATCCGGGAACTGATACCGATGATGAACAACATCTAAGGTTGGTTCTACATGGTACGCCCTAAAGGTTAGGGCTAGAAGAGCCGAAATCACTATTGTCACGAAAGGAGAAAGATCGATGGACACTTCCACTGTTCGAATCGTATGTGCCGTACTGGCGGTCCTGTTTCTAGGGATCATCGTGCTGCGCCGCAAGAAAAGCGTTGACGAGTAGTCGCGAATTCGCTGGGCGGCAGCCTCTACAGGCGGTGTAGGGGCCGCCGTCGCCGGCTTGAATCGCAAAGCGGGAGCAAAATAAACGCGGGGCGGCTTAGGGTACGTGTGTCTGAGATACGCAGTTTGAATTTGTTGAAAAGTTTTGAAAGTTTATGCAGCGCCGGGCTTCCAAGAGGACCGGCAGAGGATGGAGTTTCAAACGTTATGTTTCGCAATCATTGGTCTCTGGCCCAACGTTGGGCAGCGTCTCATTTGATGACGATCTTGATCGGCGCCGTCTTGATGACTACCGCCGCGCTGGGCGGTACCTTTGGAAGAGTCGTGGCGATCGGTGGCGAGGCCGCCGATTTAGCGCTCGACGAATCGCGCGGCGTGTTGTACATCGCCAACTTCACCGCGAATCGGATCGACGTGATGTCGCTGGCTTCGAATAACATTCAAACCTCCATCAATGTCGCGGCGAACCCGAGCTCGATCTCGCTCTCGCCGGACAAGCGCTGGCTACTGGTGGCGCACTATGGCAATAACGCAGCGCCCGCGATCGCAGACGAACGCGCTGACGCTGATCGATCTTACGGCTTCCAATGCGAAGCAGACGTTCGCCCTGGGCAATCCGCCGCTGGGTGTCGCGTTCGGCGCGGATGACAAGGCGCTGGTGGTCACCACGGGAGAATTTATTCTGTTCGATCCGGCGCTCGGCACCACGCAGGTGCTGCAGACGGTGGCACAAATCGTGACGAATTCGATTCCGCAACCTCCCGCCAGCTTTCCCACGAACATCGTGCAGGCGAGCATCACCACCTCGATGGACGGTATGACCATCGCCGGTGTCGGCGGCAGCGATTCCAGCTTTTTGGTGTTTCGCTTCACCGTGGCCAATCACACGATTCGCTCCACTCCTTATGGATCCAGCCCCAACGGCGGGCCCGCGTGCCGTGAGCCTGGCGGACGACGGAAGCCAGATGACATTCGCATGGTGGACGATGGACTCGAACTTCATCAGCATCGGCGAGTTCAACGGCAATCCGGGAGGCTCGTATCAGAGAGCCGCGGGATTGCTGAACGTCGGCAGTCATGTGATCGATTCCTCGCGAGGTTTGATCTACGCGCAGATTCCGGTGACGGGCGCCACTTCGACGACTCTGGGTACGCCGATGCTCCAGGTTCTGGACGCCGACAACCTGACGCTGCACGATATCCTTCACCTGCCGGAAAATCTGGCGGGAAAGAGCGTCCTCACCAGTGACCACAATACGGTTTACGGTGTTTCCGATAGCGGCGTGCTGGTCCTGCCCGTCGGCAACATGAATTCCGTCTCCGCGTCTGACGGCCTCGGCCGAAGACCTGGTGTTTCGCGGGAACTTTTGCAACCGCAACACCGCTCGCCAAACCCTGACGATCACAGATCCGGGCGGCGGCAATACTCCCTTCAGTATCTCTTCGAGCACCGCCTGGCTTCAGCGTTTCGCCCACCAGTGGCGTGACGCCGGCCGTGATCACGGTGATCGTGGACCCCAACGCGTTTTCGGCCCAGAAAGGCACCGTTACGGCGGCCTTGACGATTTCATCCACGGTCGCCGCCAACTTCCCGAAGGCCGTACGCGTACTGATCAACTCGCAGGATGTTTCGCAGCGCGGGGCCTTCGTCGATCTCCCGGGCCGTATCGTCGATGTGCTGGCCGATCCGAAGCGCAACGTGTATTACGTCCTGAACCAGGATAAGAACCTGGTGCAGATCTTCAACGCGAATACCAATACGCAGTCCGGTTCGCTGCGCACCTGCACCGTTCCCACCACGATGGCAATCACCTTCGATCAGCAATACCTGCTGGTCGGCTGCGACCACTCCTTCTATGATGCCGGTGTTCGACCTTGATACTCTGCAGGCGACAACTCCTATTGTACTGCCCAGCGACTACGTTCAATCCGTCGCGACCTCGGCCAATGCGATTCTCGTCCATGTGCGCCGCGGCAGCGGCGCCGACCCCGGAATCGATCGGATCGATATGACAAGCCGCGTGGCCACTCCGCTGCCCAGTCTCGGCGTGTATCAGAACAGTCTGGCCTCTGGACACAGCGCTGGCTTCCTCCAGCAACGGCGCGCATATCCTGATCGCCGGCGCTGACGGATCGGTGATGATTTACGATGCCAATGCCGACTCGTTCACGGTTTCGCGCAAGGACTACACCTCGTTGGTGGGTTCCTACGCCGCATCGAGCTTCAACCAATACGTTGTGGGAAATCACCTGCTGGATGCGTCCGGCGTGAGCCTGCTGGACCTGCCGACGTCAGAACGGCAATGCGTCGGGATTCGCGTTCGTCGATCAGGGCGGCTACTATACGACCGCGCCGAGTTCCGCCGCGCCTGGCGTAATTCAACAGATCAACTTGAGCACCGGCGTCGGCATTCAACCGACCGCGATGGTGGAAGCGCCGATCCTCTCGCCTACCATTAAGCCGCCGGCGAATACGACAAATTCGACGAGCTGCACCACGACCACCGTCGGGTATCGACGACCGTGCAGACCTGCACCATCGATCGTCGGCACCAGCATTACGACCACGCACTCAGACTTGCACCGTGACGGTTACGGGCAGCACGACCACCAACAACTGCAGCACTTCCTCGGGCTCTTCCTCGATCCGCAGCTCCGGCAGCGCCAGTGCCGCCGCCGCCACCGAGCGCCTTCACCCGCAGCCTGGCGCCTCTGCCGAGCCGGAACGCTCTGGTCTCTTTGACCACGTCGGGATTCACGGTGTTGCCGTGGACCTACGCCGCTTCGGTCGCGCCGCCGCAGGTGACCAAGATCGTCAGCGCCGCCGACGGTGTTTCCGCAGCTGCTCCGGGCGGCTTGATTTCGATCTACGGCAATCAGTTGAGCGCGACCAATCTCGCCACCACGCGAGATCCCGCTGCCGACCGCGCTCGCCAATAGCTGCCTGACCGTGAATGGCCAGCCGATGCCGCTGATCTTCGTATCGCGAACCAGATCAACGCGCAGATGCCCGCACAGGCTCTTGGCGATGTGACGGTGCAAGTGCACACGCCCGGCGGGATCAGCGATAACTACAACATGGTGGTGCAGCCCACCGCGCCCGCCGTTTTCCTGGCCGGCGTCGCCGGCCCGCAAACGAATCTCCCGACGGTGATTCGCGCGCAGAACAATCTTGCTGGTGACGGATTCGAATCCGATTCATCGCAACGATACGCTGGTCATCTATCTCACCGGCTGCGGCAACACGAATCCTCCGATTCCCGATGGCATTGCCGGCTCCGTCCGACCCGCTGGCGAATGGCCGTGATCGGACCGCAAGTCGCTCTCGGCAACACCAATCTCCCCGTAGTCTTCGGCGGGATGACGCCGGGTCAAGTGGGCTTGTGCCAATTCAACGTGACTGTTCCCACCAGCACTCCGACGGGCTTAGGTATGCCTTTGACCATTGCCCAGGGAAGCATGGCTCAAACGCTCAAATTACGCGTCGTCGACTAAGTTCCGGCGGCCTCAACGAATCGTTAGCGGAAAGGATTTCACTATGAAAAAGATTTCGATGCTGGCAGTGTGTTTCGCGATGGCCGCTGCGCCACTCGTGATGGCTCAAAAGTGGGAGTTCGGCGGCGGAGTAGGCGGCGGATTCTACACCTCGCAGGACATCAGCGGGTCGGCCGGATCGGCGGCGGCGAAGCTCGGCATGGGACTGTCGGGCGGAGCATGGCTCGCCAACAACGGCAACGGCCACTGGGGCGGTGAAGTTCGCTACGACTATCAACGCGCCCGACTTGCAGCTCAACGGCAGCGGCCAGTCGGCCTCGTTCGGTGCGATCTCGCACGCGTTTCATTACGATGTCCTTTGGTACACGAACACCAACGGCATCGCGCATTCGTCCGTTCGTCGCAGCTGGGCGCGGGAGTGAAGATGTACCAGGGCAATGGTAAAGAGGTGGCATTCCAAACGCTGAGCAACGTCGCGATCCTGAGCAAGGAACAGGACCTGACACCGGTGGTCGAGCGCTGGGCGCCGGCGTGAAAGTGCAGCTCGCGTCGCGAGTCTCGCTGCGGTTCGAATTGCACGATTATCTGACGCCGTTCCCGAAGAAAGTCGATCGTGCCGAACAGCGGCGAAAAGGTCGGCGGCTGGGGCTGGCTGCAGGACTTCGTCCCGATGGTCGGGATCAGCTACACGTCCGAAGGAAGATAGTCCGCGAATTCAGAAATCGGAAATCCAGGAGTCAGAATCTGGCGATTGCCAGCTTCTGGCTCCTTTTGCTTTTGCCCGAAGCCAAGATATGCAGCGGCCAGCACGACACTAATGGCAGAGATCAACGCGCCCGTTCCCCGCCCTGGCGTGTGATAGCGCAGACGAATTGTGTGGTGCCCGGAGGACACTGGCACCCCTATCTTGAATCCATCTTGTTTCGTGACCGGCGTGGCGATACCGTCGACTTCAGCGCCCCAACCCGGATCGAACGCCTCCAGCAGCGAGACGAAGGCAGGCTGTTGGGAAATCGCGTCGATTTCAACCTCGTCGCTATCGGGTCTCGTGTAGGCAACGACGCCGCTACCCATCGGGCGGAAAGAGGCGAGAGGCGCCGGATCCACAACGCGGTACATGTGGAGGCCCGATGCCGCTGCTACCGCCTCCAAATCTGTTCGTGTATCCCAGGTGACTACGAATCGAACACCAGTTGTGCTGAGGGCCGGGGGCGGCCACGCCGCGGCATCCATCACCTCGGTATTGAGACCCGCGGGCGCCAGGATCGCTGCCAGATGAGCGCGATACGTGTCCGCCAGGAAAATCGAGTCATAGCCCCCTGGATCGTCATGCTCGTACACAAATCCCGGTGACAGAATTCTGCTGATCGCCACGCGGCTGTCCTTCGCTTCGCGAGCCAGGATCTCGGCAAACTCGGTCAGCGGTTGCGGCTGCCGTTCGACAGGCAGAATAAACAGTCGTGCAACTCCGCCCAAATCCCAAGCGTGGAAACCGAGTACGACGACAATCACCGCTTGAGCGAATATCGGACGACCGAAGGGGTTCCATCGCAGCAACGCATCGAGCCCCGCGCCAAATCCAATCGACAAAACAAACGTGCACAGGTAAAGCAAGCGGGCGGGACTGCGGAGGATGGTCGCGGATGCCGCGCGCCGCAGCGGTTCCAGCCACGGCAAAGATCCCATCAGCGAAGCCGCTCCGATCGCAATCAGAAACATCCATCGCGACGAAGGAAGGCGGCGTTTGACTGCGAACGCGGCGCAGAGCGACAAGACCGCGATCCATGGCATGATCCCGACGTAAGCAAACGTGTCCCAGAAATACGCCGGATCGAGCAATGCATTGAAAGGATGTACGGCGGGAACCCCTACGCCAGCCGGCCAGCCATCGATTCCTGGAACAATCAGGCCGAGCAAGCGGTGATAGGGCAAGGGGATGTCGTTGGATGCAGGGTCCAGAGCGAGTACTCGAGTGCTTCGCCGGATCAGTAAGAGCATCGGCCACCAGACGACGAAGGTCGCGCCGATCCCCGCCGCCATTGCGCCCCACAGTTTCACGCGCAGCCAACCTCGTCCGCACCAAAGGATATACAGCAAGGTTGCCGCGACTGCATAAGCAGGTAGTTGCGGATGTCCGGCCATCACGATGAAGGCGGTGCCGAGTGCGAGTGCCGCGAAGTCTCTTCGAGCAGCGGCGGCCCTGCGCGCATCCAAAGCCCGATCGGCGAGCCACAAAAGGAACGGCAACGAAGGATAGCCCTCCAGGGTCAAAAGCTGCCCGATCATCACGCGAGAGGCAAAGAATCCGGCACATGCAAATGTCCACGCCGCGGCAGCAGCTCCCAGCGTCGATAAACCAACGCGCCTGCAAAACAGGTAAGTGAAAAACGCTGCAAGCGCCGCCGCAATCCCAACTCCCGCGCCGTAAGCGACCTCCGGAATTCAACGCAAGCAGCGGTAAGTGCGACGGAATCCACGGGAAATTCTGGAGATTCGCTGCAAAAGGCGCGCCCATCATTTCGCGCGGATACCAGCCCGGCAAAAAATGCCGGCCGCTCGCCAAAGCATCCTGCGCGAATTTCAACCGCCGGGCGTGCAGCAGATTGTAATCCCAACCGAACAGTGCCTGCTTGCCTCTCAACACCGGCAACGGTAGATATATCGCTTCCGTGAACACAAATAAAACAGCCAGAATAGCCCAGACGTAACGGTGTCCATGGGTCTGGCTCTTCATGTGCAGCCATGATTCTATCTCGATTGCGGTCATTTTCCTTCACAGCGGCAAGCAGTTTTTCTCCCCCGCTTCTTTCTTCCAAGCCACGTTTCCCTGCCCTTGGTTATAGTTGAGCCATGAAGTTGCTTCGGGTTGTCCTGCTTGCTTCTTCGCTCGCGACTCCTTGGGCGATTGCCGCGGACTACGTCGGCAGCGCCGTTTGCAAGACCTGTCACCCGGATGTCTGGGCGAATTTCTACCGCAATCCTCACTACAAGAGCATCGCGTCAGGAAAAGAGAAACCTGAAAACACCGGCTGCGAAAGCTGCCATGGAGGCGGCAAGGCGCACGTCGAAGCGCGCGGCGGCAAGGCGACCATCATCGCCTTCTCCGAACTCGGCCCGCAAAAAACTTTGGACGCCTGCCTGCGCTGCCACGGCGAAACCCTGGCGCGCGCCAATATCCAGCGCAGCGTCCACACCAAAGAGGACATCGTCTGCTCGAGTTGCCATTCGATTCACAAATCGAAGACTCCGCAAAAACTTCTCGCCAAGCCGCAGACCGAGCTTTGCTACACCTGCCACGCCACCGTTCGCGCGCAATTCTCCATGCCGTTCAAGCATCGCGTGAACGAAGGCACGGTCCAGTGCAGCGATTGCCATAATCCCCACGGCGCTTTCGATCCCACCTGGCGCGCGGCATCGCGCCCGCGGATGATCGAACAGCATCAGGCCAACGAAGAGGCCTGCATCAAATGCCATAGCGATAAGCGCGGCCCGTTCCTGTTCGAACACGCCAGCATCCGCGTGGAAGGCTGCGAGGCCTGCCACTCGCCGCATGGCTCGACCAATCGCCAAAATGCTGAAGCGCCCGACGGTGTTCACGCTCTGTCTCGAATGCCACAACGGACAAGGGACTTTCGGATCGTTCGGGCAATTCAATCACGGCGTGCAGATGCCGTCGTCGACCCACAACCTGGCCGATCCGCGATATCAGAACTGCACCACGTGTCACGTGAAGATCCACGGCGCGAACACCAGGTATTTTTTCCGATAGGAGGCGATCATGACCCATACCCATATCAGCCTCCATCTCGATGCCGCCGGGAGGCGCGACCGTAAGAGAGCGCGCAACGCCGTACTACTGTTGCTCTCGGCCATTTCACTCTGCGCCCAACCCCCCGTCGCGCCGACGAATGAACCGGTCGGCAATCCTCGCGGCGACGAAGTCAGCGGCTACAACATCCTGAATTCGTTCGAGCTCGGTTATCGCTGGGCGACTATCGGCGGCGACGTCGGTATGTACAAATCCGTCGCGAACTACACCAACGGCATCCGCTTGCTGTCGAGCTCGCTCACCATCCAATCGAAAGACGGCCACGGCAAGTTTTTCGATCACCTGCAGATCACGACGTCGGGGCTCGGCAACGATCCCTACGAGTTCGTCTCGCTGCGGATCGATAAGAACAAGCTGTATCGCTACGATCTGGTGTGGCGGCAGAGCGAGTATTTCAATCCCGCGCTGACCATTTCGAACGGCCAGCACGCTCGCGACACCACGCGCGACATGCAGGATCACGACCTGACGCTGTTCCCGCAGAGCAACATCAAATTCTTCCTGGGCTATTCGCGCAACGTGAACAGCGGGCCCGCGCTTTCGACGGTGCAACTCTTCGATGTGCGCGGCGACGAGTACCCCGTATTCGCCGACATTCGCGAGCAGCAGAACGAATATCGCCTGGGCGCCGAAGCCGGCTTCATGGGCTGGCGATTGCACGTGATGCACGGCTGGGAGGATTACAAGCAGGACACTCCCACCCAGATTTTCGCGCCCACAGGTCGGCAACAATCCCACCGATCTGAACACGCTCACGTCCTACAGCCACGTCGAGCCGTATCACGGAACCAGCCCCTACTGGCGCGTCGGTTTGTTTCACAACACCAGCAAGCTGTGGGCGGTGAATGGACGATTCACCTACGTCGCGGGGAATCGCGCGTTCACGCAGAATGAGCTCGCTACCGGGACCACGTTCGTCGGCGCGCTGAACACGCAGCAGATCCTAGCGTTCGGGACCGCCAGCCGTCCAGCCGCCACCGGCAACCTGAACGTCTCGTTCTTCCCCACCGACAAGATCACAGTGACGAATCAGACATCGCTCTACAACATCCGCACGGAGGGCGATTCGGCGTATTCGCAATATTTCCTCGGCAGCCCGGTGGTTCCGGTGTTGCAGTTCACGTACCTGGGGATTCGCACTATCGCGAATTCGACCGACATCGAATATCGTCCCAACAAGTGGTTGGGCGTTCACGTGGGGTATCAATATAGCGACCGCAGAATCGCGGCGCTGGACGATCAGCAGAATCTGTCGGTGGGCCCGCCGGTTCCTCCGAACAATACTCCGCTGACGCAAACGAATATTCTTCAGGACGGCACGTTCGGATTTCGAATTCGTCCGTTGAAGGGACTGGCGATCCTGCTGGATGGCGATATCGGCCACAACAACAAGCCTTACGCGCCCATCAGCGACAAGGATTATCAGGCCTTCCGCGGCCGCGTCGAGTACAAGCAGAAAACCTGGCGCGTGACGGCATATGCGAAGACCGATTACAACAACAACTCGATTTCACTGACGAGCTTCGCTTCGAAGTCGCGCAATTATGGACTGGACGCGTCGTGGACTCCGAACGAGTGGTTTGCGATCGACGCCGGCTACGCGAAGCTGCACTACAACAGCCTGGGCGGGATCGATTTCTTCGTGTCGCAACAATTGACCAGCGGACAATCGCTGTATATCAGCAATATTCACACGGGAACGTTGATGGCTCGATTCGCGATTCTGAAGCGCGCGGATCTTTCGGTGGGCTATAGCCACACGCAGGATGTGGGCGATGGGAGGTCGACGGCGGCTGGCTTTGTTCCCCAACCGTTTATTCCGGGCGCGGTTACAGGGCTACCGTTCCAGTTCTACACCGCACAAACGTTCCCACTACGATTCGTATCACCGCAAGCGCGCCTATCCGTAAGGATCAATCGGCAGATTCGCTGGAACGCGGGCTATCAGTATTACGGCTACAACGAGCAGTTCTCGTCGCAACAGAACTTCCGCGCACAGACCGGCTTCTCGTCGCTATCATTCGCGTTCTGAAAAACCTTTTTAGCCACGAATGAACACGAATAAACACGTATAAGACGAAGAAGCCTTATTCGTGTTCATACGTGTTCATTCGTGGCTAAATTCTTCGGGTTTCACGCGCCGTGGCACTTCTTGTACTTCTTACCACTCCCGCAAGGACAAGGATCATTCCGACCGATCTTCCCCGCAGGCGCAGCAGCCACAGGCTCCGGCGCTTCCTCTTCATCCGACTTCGACTTCCGCCGCGAACACCGGTTCCAGCCCGTGCAGCCGCAGCCGCTCATCCAGCGCGAACTGCACCAGCTCCGTCTCATACGGAGTCAACGTCGCCAGCGAATCGATCTTGCGCAGCATCCCCCGCACCCGGCCGCGCGTCGTCTCCCCCGGCATCGCGAGCGCATAGGCGAACAGCGCGTCGTCGCGCAGATTGTCGAACGGCTCCTCGCGATCGAAATACTTCGCGATCTTGTCGGCGTAGCGCGTCAGCCGGAAATATCCCGCGCCGCGCAACGCCTCGCGAACAAGTCTTCGGATCGTCCTCATCCAGATGCGGAGCGAAATACTTCGCGTACGGCTTCCTACAGCGACCGCCACATCGCTTCCAGCGCCTTGACCCGAGCCTTGCCGCCCATCTCATACAGCGCTCTCGATCCCGCTCTGGACGTCGTCGCGATCGGCCACGCATACAGACCGACCGCCGCGCCGCCGCGCTCCTCAATCTCGCGCGACGGGTCGTTCAGCACGGCGATCATCGCATCCGGATCGCAGCGATCCTCAGCAACATCGGCCAGCGCTTCCCACGCTCGCGCCCGCACCGTCGCGTCGGATCCGACTTCGCGCGTTCCAGCAACGCCGCCTTCGACTTCGCGTTCAGCTCGAGTTGAAGAAGCTGTGCGCCGCGCCGGCGCGAACTTTCGGATCCTCGGACCCAGCATCTCCAGCCGCTCGGCTTCCGGCAGCAGGTCGAAAGCCGGCATCGCGTCTCCGGATACTCGGACAGAATGTCGAAGGCTCGGTTGAACGTATGTCGGCGCCGGCGGATCCAGTTGCTCGATCGCGTGCGAGATCTCGCGCCGCAGCTCCACTTCTTCTTTATCCTCGCTGGGAATCTCGGCCAGCATCTTTTCGAGCGCCGGACGCGCCGCCGGATCGCCATACAAGCCCAGGCAAAACGCGCCATCGGCCGCGTCGTATTCCAGACGCTCCAGCAGCAGCGCCAGCACGCGGGATCGCGCACGCGCAGCCCGGCCAGCAGGAACGCGACATCCGCGCCCTGCTCTTCGCCCAGTTCTTCGTAGAGATCGAGAAGCGGCCCGACGGCCTTCTCGCCGAACGGCAGAAGCGCCTGGATCAGTTCGTCGGGAATGTCATCGGGATCGCGGCGGATGATGTCGATGAAGTAATTCAGAGCGCCAAGGTCGGCCTGCTGCGAGTCGACCTGCTTTGTATCAAAGTGCCGCAACAGATCGACCAGCAGCGGATCGAGATCGATGCGGTCCTGATCGTGATTGGAACGCGGCAAACGCGCAGCACTCGCTGCGGCGTCGCCGCGAATCGAGAATAGTTTGAACCAGCCGCCGGTCGACGCCAATGCGTCCCAGCGCGGCTTCGTGCAACAAGCTGCTCCGTCGACAGCTCCTGGCCACTGACCTCTGGCCTCTGGGCCCTAGTCTTCCCGAACCACGTGAACCGGCACTTCCACCGTCACTTCTTTGTGCAGCTTCACGCGCGACCTTGAAATCGCCCAGCGTCTTGATCGGCTCGTCCAGCTGCACCTTCGTGCGGTCGATGGTGTAGCCCTGCTTTTCCAGCGCCGCCGCGATGTCGGCCGCCGTCACCGAGCCGAACAACTGATCGTTCTCGCCGGCCTTCTGCGCGATGGTCACTTCCACGCTCGCCATCAGCTTGCCGAGTTCCGGCGCGTCGGCCTGCACCTTGGCTTCGCTTGCGCAGGTGCGCCTGCCGCTCCTGCTCCACGATCTTCTTGTTGGATTCGGTGGCCGCCACGGCCATCCGGCGGGGCAGCAGGAAATTGCGCGCGTAGCCCGGCGGTCACCTTCACCACCTCGCCGCGCTGGCCCAGTTTATCGATGTCTTCTCTTAAGATGACTTCCATGATATCGTGTTCCTTCCTTAGATCGACGTCGCAGAACGGCATCAGCGCGATGTTGCGCGCCTGCTTGATCGCTTCCGCCAGCCGCCGCTGATGCGGCGCGCACACGCCGGAAATCCGCCGCGGCGTGATCTTGCCGCGCTCGCTGATGAAGGAGCTCAGCAGCCGCACGTCCTTGTAGTTGATGTCGTCGATCTTGTCGACGCAGAACCGGCACACCTTCTTGCGCCGGAAATATTGCTTCTTGCCCGCGATCGCCTTGTCGCCGCCGGTGGGCCGCTGCGAGCCGCTGATCGGTCTTCCGCCTCTTGTGTTCCGCCATGTGTTATTCCTTCGTCTCTTCCGCGATGGCTCGCTGGCAATGCTTTCTGGTGCAGCTTCGGTCGCCGGATGCGGTGCCGCAGCCGGCGCAGGCGCGCCGGCGCAGGACGCTCCGGCGCAGGACCGCCAGGTGACCCGGCAACGCATGTTCCGCCGCGGGACCCGCCGGAGCGCCCGGACCGGAGCAGCCGGAGCCGCCACCTGCGGCGCAGGCCGCCGCGCCGCGCGCTTGTCGCGCGCCTTCTTCCGCTTCTCGATCTTCTTCATCTTCTCGTCGATGCGCACGGTGATGAACTTGATCACCATGTCGGTCACGCGCATGCGGCGCTCGACTTCCTTCACCAGCTCCGGCGACGAGCTGAACTGGATCAGGATGTAGATGCCTTCGTTGTACTTCGACACGCGGTAGGCCAGCTTGCGGACGCCCCACTTGTCGACCTTGTCGACGGTGCCCTTGCCGGTGGTGATCAGCTCCTTGACCTGGTCGATGTAGCGCGTCGACCTCCTCTTCCGGCGCGTCCGGCTTCACGATGAACAACTCTTCGTAAACTCTCATTCTTCCTCTTCTTTTAAGCCTTGGGCGCGACGGTTAAACACCGTCATGGACTTTTCGACGCCTTCAGCGATTATGGATTCCACAGCCGCCGCTCCGCGCGCGACCGTCTCCTCCACTTCCTGCTTCTGTGCCCGTTTAAACGGCGCGAGCACAAACTGCTTCGCCATTCACCGGATGATCCGGATGAATTCCTATGCGAACCCGCGCAAACTCGTTGGTTCCCAAACTGCCGATCACGCTCTTCGACTCCCTTGTGTCCCGCCGCCGAGCCCTTCGGCTTGATCTTCAGCGAGCCCCACGGAAGATCGAGCTCGTCGTACACCACAATCAAGCGGTCCGGTTTCAACTCGTACCGTTCGAGCAGCCCCTTTACCGCCGGGCCGCTCAGATTCATGATACGTTTGCGGCTTGGCCAGCGCCACGCTGTTTTCCGCCGATCGCGCCCAACCCCACCAACGACATATTCTCTTTCCGGCTCACCCGAATCGCATGCGATTCCGCCAGCCGGTCGATCACCATGAACCCCAGGTTATGCGGAGTGTTCTCGTACTCCTCGCCCGGATTCCCCAGGCCGACAATCAGAAACTCGACCAGAGTCCGACCATCGTCGGCACTGGCCACCTGGCCCCTGGCCCCTGGCCCCTGGCTTATTTCTTCTTCTTCTTGTCGTCGGCCGCGGCGCCTTCCTCTTCCTTCTTGCCCTTCTTGATGACTTCGGGCTCGGCCGCAGCCGCCGGAGCGCCTTCCGCAGCCGCGGCCGCCGGCTCACTCTTCAGCCTTCATCGCGACGACGTGCGAAATCACCGCATCGGCCGGGCTCACCAGCTTCATCGATCCGGTCAGCGGGATATCGCTGGCGCGAATGCTCTGGCCGATCATCAGCTTCGATCACATCGATCGTGAACTGCTCCGGAATGTCGTCCGGCAGGCACTCGATTTCGATTTCGCGCGTGATCAGCTTCGTGCAGTCCGCCCTGGAGCTTCACGCCCTTCGGCTCGCCCATGGTGTGCACCGGAACCTTGACGCGAGATGCGCTTGGTCAGGTCGATGCGCTTCAGGTCGATGTGCAGCAGCGTGTCCTTGACCGGATCGTGTCTGCCAGTCGACGATCATGACCGGCGTGTTTTCGCCGCCCTTCACCGCCAGATTGAAAATGGTGTTGTGGCCGGTCTTGCTGTGCAGGATCTTGCTGATTTCCTTGGGACTGACCGCCACCGCCACGGCGTCGCTCGCCGACGCCGTACAGCACTGCCGGCGCCGAGCCCGCCGCGCGCAGCCGCCGCGCTTCATTCTTCCCGCGCGACGTCGCGCGGCTCGGCCTCAATCGTAATATCTTTTCTCATCGTCCTTGCCTCATGGTCCATAAACTGCTCTGCTCTACACAAATAACGTGCTGACCGAGCCATCCTCGTGGATCGACTGGATCGCCTTGGCCAGCAGCGGAGCCACCGACAGCTGCTTGATCCGCGTGCAATTGTCCGCCTGCTCCGCACAACGGAATCGAATTGGTCACGATCACTTCTTCAATCTCCGAATTCTCAATTCTCTCCACCGCCGGCCCGACAGCACCGCATGCGTCGCGCAGGCCCGCACGCTTTTCGCGCCCTGCTTCAGCAACGCTTCGGCCGCCTTCACCAGCGTCCCCGCCGTGTCGATCAAATCGTCCACGATCAGGCAATGCTGCCCTTCCACGTCGCCGATGATGTGCATCACCTCGGCCACATTCACTTCCGTCCGCCGCTTATCGATGATCGCCAGCGGCGAATCCATCCGCTTGGCGAACGCCCGGGCGCGTTCCACGCCGCCCGCATCCGGCGAAACCACGGTCACACCTTCGCCCCGCAGCTCGTCGAAGTAATCGATCATCACCGGCGCCGCGAACAGATGATCCACCGGGACATCGAAAAAGCCTTGAATCTGCGCGGCGTGCAAATCCAGCGCCAGAATGCGGTCGGCTCCGGCGCGCTCCAGCAGACTCGCCACCAGGCGCGCCGAAATCGGCATGCGCGGCCGGTCCTTACGGTCCTGCCGCGCATACCCATAATAGGGTAACACTGCCGTGATGCGCTCCGCTGAGGCGCGCTTCAGCGCGTCCATCATCAGCAGCAATTCCATCAGGTGCTGGTCCACCGGAGTGCAGGTCGGCTGCACCACGAAAACGTCCGCGCCGCGCACGTTTTCCTGGATCTGCAGGTGCACTTCGCCGTCGGAGAACTGCTTCACGTTGGCCGCGGCCAGACGGGCAGCCCAGCTCATAGCAGATCTCCGCCGCCAAGGCGGGATTGGCGTTGCCCGTGAATACCTTGAAGTGGTTAAACCTCATCGCGCGTACCGGCTTCGGGGCGGCCATAAATCCGCTCGTTGCTGACGTCAAATGCTCGCGCAGACTGCCGCCGCCACAGCCGACGATAGCTGCGCCGGCTCACCAGTTTCGCCGTCGATCATCCGGCAGCCGTGAAACACCCGATCCCCTTCTAACACGTTTCGTGCGCGCTCGCGTTCCGCCACCGATTCGAAAATCGCGAAAATCGCCGAGCCGCTCCCGTCATTCTCACCGCCGAGACCACTCGTATTCCGACAACTTGCCTGAGAATCGTTTTGAGCTGGGGATACTGCCGGAAAACGACCGCTTCGAAATCGTTCGCGCTGAGCGCACTCGCCGCCCGCGCGCGTCGCGCGCTCACCAAGCGCCCGCACGAAGGCCTGGAAACTATTAATGCTACTTGACGATCCGGTGAAAGTCAAACTTCGGTCGAGTGCCTGCGTAAGCCGGCCCGGTGGCCACATGAACGCCCGGCGCGACCACCAGAATCGGCTCCTGGCAATGTCCGGCAGCGAGTACAATTCGGTGCCCCGCCCGACGCCGACCGCCGTGCCGCCCGTCAGGAAAAAAGGCACATCGCTGCCCAGTTCCGCGGCAATTTCTTCAACAGATACTTTGCAGCGCGCGAGCACCGGAAGTGCCAGCAGCACCGCCGCGGCATTGCTCGATCCGCCGCCCAGCCCGCCGCCCATCGGGATCCGCTTCGTCAGCCGGAACCGGACCCGCGCGTGTACCCGCATCGCGTCCAGCACCGCCTGGGCCGCACGAAGGATCAGGTTGTCGGGGATGTCGACGTTGCCGTCGATCGATAGCTCGGTCCGCCGGGCCGGCTCGTATTCGATCTCGATCGTGTCGGCCAGCGAAATGGTTTGAAAGACCGTGCGCAGCTCGTGAAAGCCGTCGGGACTCTTGTGCAGCACCCGCAGATCCAGATTGATCTTCGCGAGCGATCGAAGCTTGATGCGCTTCATAGGAAAGTCCTTGTACCGTAAGGGCTTGTACGAACAGAGAATCTGGTGTATGTTGAAAGAGGAAGCTGGGGAATAACATCCCCTGCCTGCATGATTATCGCCGCTTGAAGCGAACGGTAATCGTGACCGTGAATGCGATCACGGCCGCGACAGTGATTACGATAGTAACCATAGTCCCTCCTTTCCGTCCGAAGTAAGAATCCACGGCCTGTGCTAACAGGTCGTGGTGCGTTCGGACACTCTTGGTGTCCTCCGGCAATCTCATTCGTTCGGAAATTCGGTGTCCCGGCAGGTGACGGCACGCGGCTATGTGCCAGTCCGTTCAGCTTCCGAGGCGTGATGAGTGAACTCATTACCTCAGTAGTGGACCAGCGCCTTGATATCTCTCTCGGGAAGCTTTTCGCGCCCATTCAGGAAATCGAGCTCGATCACGAACCCGAGCCCGACCACTTTCCCGCCCAGATTATCCACCAGCGAAGTCACCGCCGCCGCAGTGCCCCCCGTCGCGAGCACGTCGTCGACGATCAGCACATGCTCGCCCCGCCGAATCGCATCGACATGGATTTCCAGCACATCGGTCCCGTATTCGAGCTTGTATTCGATCCGCTCCACCGCCGCAGGCAACTTCTTGGGCTTGCGCACGGGCACGAACCCGGCATTTAGCGCATACGCGACCGCGGGAGCGAAGATGAACCCGCGCGCCTCGATTCCGATAACCTTGTCGATTCCCTTCCCCGCGAACTGCGCCCCCAGCGCGTCGATGAGATCGTGCAATCCCCTCGCGTCCTTAAGCAGCGTCGTGATGTCGTAGAAATTGATTCCAGGCTTAGGAAAGTCAGGGACTTCCCGGATGAGCGATTTCAGATGATCCATGGGAATCGACAATTCTACCATCCGAAGTGACGGTAAAGCCCATATCAGGTATTGTGAAAACAGGTATTGTGATGAGAGGATCGGCAGGAGCGATCGCTGGATAAGCCGATGGCCATACAACTCACTCCGGAACAGGAGCAGCGACTTCAGGCGGTCGTAAACGCCGGAGCCTACGCATCAGCCACGGAAGCGCTCGACGCTGCGCTCAGCGTTGTGGAGAACGCGGCTGCTCATGATTTCGAAGGAACCCAGGACGAACTTGAAGGCCTTCTGATGGAGGGCCTCGCGTCCAAAGAGCTTTCAGAGGAAGAATTCTGGCATTCGGTCGACTCGCAAACAAATGCGATGCTGGCGGCTTCCAAGGGCCTGGTGGGACGGCCAATCCAGGATTCACGGCCGGCGCAGGCGCGTTTCAATAATCTGTCCGACCTTCTTCTCAATTCACCTTTTGCCGGCGCCGATCTCGACTTGGAACGCTCCCACGAACATCGAGCGCACCAGAAGTAGGTCTCTCGTGTCCTGGCGTTGGATTAATTGTTTCCTATTTCTCTTACGATTCAATGGCTGGATTGTCGCATCGCTCACAGAACTCTGCCAGCGGACCTACCGAATGACCAAGCGTGCATCTACGTCCGGCGTCTCGCTCTCTTACGTGAAGTGCAGAGTATAGGATCGACGTCGCCACCGTATAGAACAACATCCATTGGCCTGAGAATACTCGCACAGCCTCGAACGGCCTGTGACCAATTGGCGGACTTTGACGCTGCGCGTTGGCGATGAACCACGCGAAGCTAAGCAATAAATAGACGACGATCCCAATCGCCACATATCTCATCCACGGCGGACAGCCTCGAAACGTTGCTCGCCACACATGCTTCCTGGGAAAATCAAAGTTCAGCCAATTCGATGCTAATGCGGCTGGGACGCCGACAACAAAGATACCGACGTGAAGCGCGAACACATGCTCGTCAAGGGGCCCCGCCAATCCGAGGATCGCGGCGACATGCGATGCGAAGCTCAGAACGAGTCCGGTCGCCGACAAAGCGAAAAAGAACCAACCTAGCGACCTCAAGATGGTCGACATGTCGACTCAATTGTAACGCCTACCGAATCCTAAACCCCTCCCCATCCACTACCCCACACTCGACCATCTCAAACCCCCGAACATCCGATCCCATCGGCCCCATCCTCAACCGAGCCTCAAACTCATTCAGCACCTCCACCGTCCCATTCCCCTGCACCTCCACCCGGCCATCCTCCAGATTCCGAGCCCATCCCGTCACCCCCAACTCCCGTGCCGCGCGCTGCGCGTGATAGCGGAATCCCACCCCCTGCACCCGCCCCGAAATGACGTACTTGCGACCGATCAAGCCTTTCATCCTCAGTAAGTTTACCTAGCCTAACTCGGGCAATGCATTAGGCACTCTTAGAAACCCCCGTAGAACCGCAATTCCAAGCCAGTTACGGGGTTTTATCATGCTATGATTCGGCCTGAATGGCAGCTTGCGCGCGAGTCCTCCCGTGCCTGATCGGGGCCTGCCTGGCTATCCCTACGTCCGGAGTTTTCGCGCAGGACCTCCTGACTCTGGAACAGGCAACCTCGCGCATCGGACCTGACGATTTGGCAGCGAACGAAGGCCGCTCCATCACCGTGCGCGGCCAGGTGGCAGGCGATCCCATCTGGGCCCTCGATACCTACTATCTACCCCTGCGCGATGCCACGAACCATGGCCTGATCCTGCGCGCCGATCGCGAACAGTTCAGCTCCTTCGCGCCCGGCGATTGGATCGACGCCACCGGCACCATCCAAAGCCGCGCGGGATTTCCGATGCTGGCGCCTACCTCGATTCGCCCCCTCAAGACCGGTCCCCACACAGAACGCCTCCGCAGCCCTCTCGAAGTGAGCGTCGCCGAGCTCAATGGATTACGCTATCTCGGCCTGGTGGTCCGAACCTCCGGCACCATCGACCGCGTCTCGGACAACCTTGGCGGCCAGACTCTCGAACTTACCGATCACGGCAACAGCATCGCCGTCTTTCTTCCGCGTGCGCAGGCGCCGCGCACCCGCGAACTGCACGGACTTCATGCAGGCCAGCGCGTCCGTCTCACCGGCCTCGCCACCCAGTATTCGCTCGAACCCCCGCATGACGACGGATTCCAGGTGATGCTGGCGAGCCCCGAAGCCGTCGAAGTAATCTCGCTCGGCTTCGCGCTACCTCCGCTCGCGACCCTCGGAGTGATCGCCGTCCTCGGAATCATTGCCTGGCTCTGGTGGTTTCGCGAACATCGCCTGGGTTCGCAGCGCCGCTCCATGCGCGCATTTCACACGCTGAGCGAAGAGATCATCGCCGCGGCGTCGCCCGCCGAAATCGCGGAAAAACTGGTCAGCGTTCTGCCGACCGTAACGCAAGCGACCGCGGTCCGCCTGTACCTGTATCACCGACGCACGAAATCGCTCGAACGCGTCCCCACGCACGACCATCCCGAACCGATGGCAGTGCCGCTCGATTCGCCGCCCGAAGGTTTGGTCGCGGGCGCCGTCGTTTGTTTCAAGAATCGGACGCTGCTCAACGTGCCCGACGTTCGCCGCAGCCCGCTCGTGAAAATCACCACGAAAAAGAATCTGCCCCGCTCGGCGATGTTCCTGCCGCTGCTGGCGCAACAGGAAGTGATGGGAGTCCTCGAAGTCGGCAACGCGCGCCGCATCGGATATTTTTCGGTCGAAGAGCAATCCGCCGCGCAACACCTTGCCAATCAGGTGGCCGCATCGCTCAAACTTCAGGATCAGCGAACCATCCGCGAGCAGCTCTTCCGCAGCGAAAAACTGGCAGCCACCGGACAACTCATCTCCGGCGTCGCCAGCGAATTGCGAGCGCCCATCGAGAGCATCCTGCAACTCGCCACGTCGCTCACGGCCTACGGCGGACGCGCGATCCCGGAACGCGATCTGAGACTGCTCGCGGGCGAAAGCCAGCGCGCCTCTGAAATCGTTTCGCGGCTGATCTCCTTCGCGCGGCCGGAAGATTCTTCGGCGCGGCCCATTGATGTGAACGCCCTGGTCGCCGGCCTGATGGCATTTCGCGATCCCGAATGGCGAACGCTTGGGCTTCGCGTGCAGAATCGTCTGGCCGCCGAGCCCGCGCTGGTGATCGGCGCGCAGGGACAAATGGAGCAGGTGTTTCTGAACCTGCTGGTGCATGCCGAACAGTGCGCCGCCGACGCGCCTGGAAAAACCATCTCCGCCGCCAGCACCGCCATCGGCGGACGAGTGCTGGTCGAGATCAGCTACGCGATTCCGCCGCGCCGCGATGTCGACGATCCCGACTTAGAGTTCGCGCCCGAGTTCACCGTGGACCCTTTCGCCACGCCCTCAAACGGTGTGGCCGCCGAGACCGGCGCGCTGGGGCTCGGCGTCTGCCAGGGCATCATTCAGAGCCACGGCGGCGAGATTCGCTTTCGTTCGCGCTCCGGTTCCGCGCAGTTCGAGGTCGATCTGCCGCTGTCGCGCACTTCCGGCGATGATGCGAGCCGGGATCAAGCCGGCGCGACCGCTAGTTCGCTCACGCTGATGTTGGTCGACGCGGATGCCGCGGGGCAGCGGCAAATGATGAAAGTCTTGAGCGGACGCGGCCATCGAGTGGTGCCAGCGAGTCTGGAGGAAGCCTCCGATCTGGCGCAGCGCCTGCGGTTCGACGCCGTGTTTTGGGCTCTGCGCTCGTCTCACGGTGGCTCCGTGCGCCATAGCGTCGATGCGCAGGAGCGAGTTCGGACGCACGTTCCCGGATTCGTATTGGTAAGCGACGCGTACGATCCGGAACTCGCGCGAAGCATGGAGATGGGCGGCGGCTTCCTCATCGCGAGACCAATTCAGGAAGCTCAGCTCAATCGAATCCTGCAAAAAATCGAACTCCTAAGCCACCAGCGCCAATAGTGTCGTTTGTGGGTCGGGACTCCAGTCCCGCGCGCGACCTGGAGAGTCTGTGTATAAACAGGGACACTCTGTCCCGGATTCCCTTATTCGGCGACTAGTGCTCGCCGCGATACTTCTCCCCTGCTTCCAGACGCACCGTCAGCGTATTGGACTTCGGTGGAATGGGACATGACGAATAGGGATTGAACGCGCAGTACGGATTATAGGCCTTGTTGAAATCCAGTGTGACCTTGCCGTTCTTCGGCAGCTCTGTATCCAGGTATCGTCCGGCGCCGTAGGTTTCCTTGCCCGTGGTGCGGTCCTTGAACATGAAGAAAAAAACGTTGTCAATCTCGATCGGTTCCAGGCGCAGCGATTCGTCATTGAGCCGGAATGTCACATAGCCGGGTACCTTCCTGATCCTTGTCCGTCCACCGGTATCGGGGATCTTCAACTCCTTGGGCGCCGGATAGGCTGTGAACGTGCCTTCCACGCGGCAGCCGCCGTTCACGGGAAACCAGACCGCCCCATGGAATTTTTTAAAATAGGGGCTCTGCTGGTCACGGACCGTCAACCGGTATTGCCCGCCCGACTCCGACAAACCGATTTCGAAGTCCCCGAAGACGAGCTTGTCGCTTTCGTTGGACGAGAGCCCTATGCGTAGCACTGACGGACCGGCCATCCGTTTCCCGTTCAGCATCACCGCGATTCCAGCAGCCGGTTCGAAAGTGACCTTGCCGCCCTGGCGCTGGAGGATGCCGACACGTTTCGGCGCGCGGTCCGGCAGCGCGATGGCGTTCGACGCGTCGCTACCAATCTCGGTTTTGCCGTCCGGCACATCATGACGCGCGATCAGCCAGAGCGGGCCTTTTTCCGAACGGAGATCGCGATCGTAGTTTTTCCGCCAGTCCTCAATCTCAGCACGATAACTTGCGGATTCGCCGAGGAGTCGAACCCCACCCGCGAAAAACCCAATTGCGACGGGCAGCATATCCCTACGCACCATTTGACGAAGATTATCACACCGGTCGATGCTGCGCATGAGCCTCAACCGCCGGAAACCGGGGGGGAAACCGGGACAGACTGTCCCCTGGTAAGCCAGCCCGCCCCTACCCCCACTCTTAGCGACAATAACTAAATGCCCGAAATCTCCGACGCCTCCCAGATCTCGGGCCACGCCGACCAAATCTTCACGCCCCACAACGAACCCGCACTCCTCGAAATCCTAACCCGAGCCTCCGCCGAACAAATCCCAGTCACCTTCATGGGAGCACTCACCGGAGTCACCGGCGCCGCCGTCCCCCGATCCGGCTGGGCGATCTCCCTCACCCGCCTCAACCATCTCGAAATTCGCGACCAGACCGCCATCGTCGGACCCGGCGTTCTCCTGCGCGACCTCCAATCCACCGCCGCCCGCGCGGGAAAATTCTACGCGCCCGATCCCACCGAGAACACATCATCGCTGGGGGGCAACATCGCCGCCAACGCCAGCGGCTCCCGCAGCTTTCGCTTCGGCGCAACCCGCGAACACGTGCTCGCCCTACGAGTCGTCCTTATGAACGGCCAGATCCTCGAAGTCCGCCGAGGCCAGCCCGTCGATTTCGAGGTCCCGGCGATCCGCCTGCCGCGCACCACCAAGCATTCCGCCGGTTACCGGCTGGCGCCCGGCATGGATTGGGTCGACCTGTTCATCGGCAGCGAAGGCACGCTCGGCGTCGTGACGCAGGCCGAATTGAAATTGCTGCCCGCGCCCGGCGAGCTCATCTCCGGCGTGATTTTCTTTCGCGATGAAGACTCCGCTCTCGATGCGGTCGATCGTTGGAGACCCACACCCGGCCTCCGCATGCTCGAATACCTGGACCGCGCGTCGCTGCAAATGATGGACGTCCCCCACGCCGCCGCCATCATGATCGAGCAGGAAGGCGACGTCGATCTCGACCTGACCGGCGCGCTCGAAGACGAGTCCTGGTTCGCCACGTCGCAAGCCGATCGCGAGCGCTTCCGCCAGTTCCGTCATTCCCTGCCGGAGCGCGTCAACAATCGCATCCGCAACAGCGGCTTCATGAAGCTGAGCACGGATTACGCCGTGCCCATCGAGCACACGCGCGACATTATGCGCATTTATCGAAACACGCTGGACAGCTCGTTCAAGGATCACTACGTGATCTTCGGCCACATCGGCGATGCCCACGTTCACATCAACACGTTTTGCGATTCGCACCGCGAATTCGAGCTCGCCAAATCGCTGATGAACGACCTGGCGCGAGAAGCCGTTGCGCTCGGCGGAACCGTCGGAGCGGAGCACGGGCTCGGGAAACGCAAAGCCCATCTGCTGGAAATTCAATATTCGCCCGAAGAAATCGCCGCGATGCGAGCCGTCAAACAGCGCTTCGACCCAAATTGGCTATTGGGCCAGGGGACGTTGCTCTCAATGGCACATTCGTGGGGACACCCGCATTCGCACTGAAAGAGGCGCGACAGGATGGCTCCGGTTTTTGGAGCCATCTAACGCAGCAGCGGGCAAATGGAGCGCGTGCGGCAGCAGTGTCGGGCGCGGCACTCGGGTCGCATCCCTGCGTAGCCGTACCCGTTTTGCGATTCCCTTGCTCGCCCAGCTTTGAGCCAGTGGCATTTCATCAGCGACGCGCGACGATTTCGATTTCTAACAGGGAGTGCGCAGTGCGCTATGCAACGGGGCCACGCTCGGATACGAGAATACTGGATTCCTGGTATTGCTCTGCACCACTGCAAGGGCTATGATCACGCTCATGTGGCAGTGGATCGCGGCCGCGTGCGGAACGATCGTGGGAGTTGGGCTGCTCGCGCAAGAATGGCGACATCTGCCTGTTCCAGATCCTTGGTCGGCAGTATCCGGACTCAGCACGTTCTTTCCAGGATGCCTGCCTCCACAAACGGGAACGGATTACATCAATTCGGCGGTGGAACCGTCCGTAGCTGTCGATCCCACGAATCCGCAGCATCTCATTGGCGTATGGCAGCAGGACCGCTGGTCGAACGGCGCCGCGACCGGGAATCTGACGGCCGTGTCGATGAACGGAGGAAGGACCTGGACGCCTAGCTATGCCAGGTTCTCAGAGTGTGTGGGCGGCTCGAGTGAACGCGCCAGCGATCCCTGGATCACGATTTCACCCAATGGTGTTGCCCACCAGATCGCGCTTGGTGTAGACATCACGAACTTCGCGACCAAGGTCCTTTCCAGTTATTCATCGGATGGCGGATTTTCCTGGAGTAACCCTTTCACAATCGACCCCACTAGCGGTGACGATAAGGAGACGATTACGGCTGATCCCCTGGACCCACATTACATATATGCAGTGTGGGACAGAGGCATCGGCGCGAACGATGTGGGCGGCTGGTTTGCGAGATCGACGGACGGAGGCTTTAGCTGGGAGGCGCCGCGCCTGATGATCGACCCGGGAGCGAACTTTTACGCGAGCGACCACCAGGTTGTTGTTTTGCCGGATGGAACGCTGGTGGATGTTTTCGTGACAAATGGGCCATCCAACACTACATCGATCGCGACCATCCGGTCGACAGACCGCGGCCTTACATGGTCTACTCCTGTGATTGTGTCTTCCAATCTCGCGATCGGCGTCGTTGATGCACGAACTCAAGCGGGCGTTCGCACTGGGAATGGGATACCGAGTTCAGCGGTGGACACGCTTTCCGGCGCGATCTACATTACCTGGGAAGATTCGCGATTCAGCGGCGGCCAGCGCGAGGGAGTGGCTCTTGCGAAGTCTGTCGATGGCGGGAGGACGTGGTCGCAGCCAGTGCAGGTGAATCAGGTTCCGGATGTGCAGGCGTTTAACCCGGTCATAGCCGTGGGAATGCAGAAATTGTTGTTGGGTTCGCGATCCACGGTTGGAATCATCTACTACGATTTTCGGCAGGCCACCGAGGATGCCAGCGCACTACCGACGAGCTTGTGGCAGATCGTATCGGAGGACGGCGGCAACACGTGGCTGGAAACGCCAGTGGCGGGACCGTTCGATATGCTGCGCGCGCCGCTCTCAGGAGATGCTAATTTCATTGGAGACTACCAGGGGCTGGCGGCCTCGGGGAATCATTTTGTCCCCTTTTTCGTGACGACGAATACGGGGAACCCGGCGATTCCGAGCATGGTGTTCGCCCTATGGTCCGGGCAGACGGGCAGCCTGGCCTCGACAGGGCGGGTCGAGATCAATCGAAAGCCGCACGCTTTTACTCCGCATGTGCCTCGCAGATCGGTGAAACGGTAGGCTGAGTGAACGACGCACGGCGACACGGATGTCGCCGACTGCCACGTTGTAAGGTGCGCGCCGATGTGGCGCACGCACTCCTATGTGCCGTGCCGACACTCATGTCGACACCCTCCGCCGCGCCCCCGCTATTTGGCGGGCATCTCACGCACAACACATAAGTTGGCGAAATAGCCATCCGTACCTCTCCCCGGCCACAAAACGATCGCGCTCTTCCGCGGAGCCAACTTCAATTCATTAATAGCCAGTGCCGAAGGAAGCGCGGTGAAGACTGGGACGTCAGTGATCTGGGACGGGTGTATTATAGCGATCATCTTGGCCGAAAACGAAATTACGCAATCGATTCATCCATTCGGTCCCCGGCTGCGGCGCGGCGACAGGCTGGCGGGGCGATTCGTAGTAGTTCAATTTCTGGCGCGCGGCGGTATGGGGGAAGTCTACGAGGCCTCCGACGAACATCTGCAGGGGAAACATTGTGCGTTGAAGACGCTGCGCGTGGAGGTGGGCGCCGATGCGCTGGTGCAACAGCGCTTTGAGCGCGAAGTGCTGCTGGCGCGCGAGGTGAACCATCCAAATGTCTGCCCCACCTACGATATCTTTCGCGAACAGAATGGTCTGCTGTTCCTGACCATGAAACTCCTGCGAGGCGAGTCTTTGCGGGCGCGGATGAGGCGGCCGGGAAGAATCGACGCCCAAACGATTTTTGAGATTGCGCGGCAGATGGCGGCGGGACTGGACGCGGCGCACAAGGCTGGCATCGTTCATCGCGACTTCAAGCCGGGTAACGTGATGCTGGAGGGGGCCGGAGACGACTTGAGAGTCTCCATTACGGATTTTGGGTTGTCGCGGCTTTTCGAATCGGACAACACGCTGGGCGAGACGGGAAGAGTCGCGGGCACGACGGGGTATATCGCGCCGGAGCTGCTGGAGGGTCGCATCGCCACGCCGGCGGTGGATGTGTACGCGTTCGGCGTGGTGCTGCACGAGATGCTGACGGACGACCGACCTTCGAAAGATCTCGAAAGAGTCCCTGCGCAGTGGCGAGCGGTGGTCAGGGGCTGCCTGGAATCCGACCCGGCAAAGCGGTTTCAATCGGCCGGCGAAGCGCTGGCGACGTTTGGAGAGCCGGATGTGGGGAGCCGGACGCCGGTCGCGGCCAAGCCCTCGTCGCGAAGGGCAATGATCGGTGTGACGGCGGCGATTGCTGCCGGTGCCGTCGCGAGCTGGCTGCGTTGGCCGGAGGTCGGCGCTAAGGTAAACTCCGTGCTTCATCCGCTTCCGGAGCAGCGTTTCGTGGCG
This sequence comes from Terriglobia bacterium, assembly GCA_963732025.1. Taxonomy (GTDB): domain Bacteria; phylum Acidobacteriota; class Terriglobia; order Bryobacterales; family Bryobacteraceae; genus Palsa-187. Next base: position 1,324,125 of record CAVSXU010000007.1, on the reverse strand, counting down.
CTGCTGGCATGGCCTCCGGAAGCGGATGAGAAGACTAAGCCCCTGCTGCGCACGGTGCTCGACGCCATCGACAACCAGTTGACGCGGGCCGAAGCCACGCTGAAAAAATTCGCGGTGATGGCTCCGGGCGCGGGCGGGCAGGCGCCACCGAAGGCGATGTCGGAGGTGGTGACTTCATTGGGGGCGAACCTGGTGCTGGGCGCGTCTCTGCACACGCGCGGACTGGGATACTCGCTGGCGCTGAGGGTGTTCGACGCGGCCAGCGGAGCGGTGCTGCGCAAGAAGGAAGCGCAATTCGCGCCGGCGGAAGTGAGCCGGCTGGCGGAGAGGGCCTCGATTTTCGCGGCGGAATTGCTGGACGTGCCTCCGGTGGCGTCCGCGATGAAGGATCAGGACGAAATGGCGAAGCTGCCCGCGCCAGCGTATCAACTGTTCGGCGAGGCCGAGGAGTTGCGGAGCCAGCCGAACGACAAGGAGATTGACGGCGCGATCGGCAAATATCAAAAGCTGCTGGATGCGGAGCCTAAGTTCGCGCTGGGCTATGCGGACCTGTCACTCGCTTATATCCGAAAATATCAACTCGGCCAGGACCAGGCGTTCCTGAATCTGGCGGAAAAGAACGCGGCGCTGGCAGTGCAATACAATTCGGAGTCGGCAAAGGGAGTGCTCGCGGCGGCGGTAGTGGATCTCGAAAGAGGAAAGACCCAGCCGGCGATGGATCGGTTCGCCAAAGCGCTACAACTGGATCCGGGGAATCCGCTGACTCTGGTTTATAAGGCGCGAGCCTTGGCGGATATGGGGCAGGTGAAGGAAGAGGAGGCCGTGTACCGCGAGATCGTGCGTCTGCGGCCGAATTATTGGCTTGCCTACAACGTCCTGGGATTTTGCCTGTTCCGGCAGACGCGATATCAGGAAGCTGCCGACGCGTTCGCCGAAGGCGCGGCCGTGGCGCCGAAGGTCGCACTGCCGCTCACCAACCTGGGAACGGCGTACCTGTTAATGCATAAGGATAAGGACGCCGAGGATGCATTCCGGCGGAGCCTCGAGCGCGCGCCGAATGAGCTGGCGTATTCGAACATGGGGTCGCTGGCTTTCGGGCGCGGTGATTATCGAAAAGCAATCGAGGATTACGGCAAGGCGATCGAGCTGAATCCGAAGAATCACCGCACTTGGCGAAACCTGGCGGACAGCTATGCAATGGTGGGAGATTCCAGGCAGCAGGCGGAGAACTACGCGAAGGCGGCGGAGATTCTCTCAGAGTCCTTGAAGGTGAACCCGAAGCCCGGCGCAAACTGGGTGACGCTCTCGTTTTATCACGCCAAGCTGGGACGAAAGAGCGACGCCGAGGCCGACCTGAAGGCTGCCGATCAGCGCGGCTTGGAGCAGAGAGGGCAATTCACGAAGGCGCAAACGCTGGCCGTGCTCGGTCGCCAGCAGGAGGCGCTCGACCTGGTGCTGAAACTGATCGATCAGGGACTTTCGACGGTGGATGTGGATCTGGCGCTGGATCTGAAGCAGGTGAGGGCCGATCCAAAGTATCGCCAGCGTATCGCCGCGCGCTGAAATAGTATAGAATCGCTGCAACCGAAGGAGCATTAAACGAATGATGAGCACAAGGCGCTTCACTCTCGTAGTGTGTTTCCTGATCGTCCTGGCCGTTACCTTTCTGTCAGGGTGCGATAAGCCGATCAACTTAGCTCTTGGCCAGAACAACAAGATTGCGTTATACCCGACGCCGGGGCAGCATCTGGTCTGGCTGAACGGGATTCAAGTCCAGTTTCTTGGCATCTCTCCGTGCACCGAGAAGGGCGACTCCGACACGGGCAACTGGATTTCGGAGTGCCACGTCAAGGACAACTCAGATGCGAATACAGCGATGCAGTTCTTTTACATTTGCAAGGATTACGGCTGCAGCGATCCTGAAGTGGATGTGGGTAGCGGGGTTGGCGGCGGCTTCAACCCCAAGTCGAAGGTGCCCACCAGTAAGGTGATGGACGCGGTAGGGGTGTATTGCAAATCGGGCGCTGTTACCCTCGCTCCGCCGGATTTGCCGACTGCAGCGCAAAATGCGCCGCTCAAGCCGGGCGTCGCCGTCAACTGGGTTTCGATTGGGGGCATCGCGAACTGGACGGTAGCCTTCGACACTGCCGGTGTATGCGAGGAGGGCTCGATTCAATCCGGCGGAAACACCATGTGCACCATTAAACAAGGTCTGGCGCCGAATAAATACACTTACCAGGCCACGTCGGCGAGTTGTGCGACGAAGGCGGCTGGAAGCCTGACCACGGTAGCGCCATAGCCTGCCCCCGAAAGTCACGCAGTAGATTGGCTGCGCCGAATGGTTGCGATCAGGCGATCGCGATTCGTAACCGTAGCTGGCCAGGTGCCCGCGAAGGCTGCCTCGATGTACAATCGAGCCGGTGAACCACAAGCACCCGATGCTTCAAGCCGTGCTGAAAAGCCAGTATCACGCGTCGCTGGCGATGCTCCGCGAAGCCATCGAGCGCTGCCCGCCCGAGGAATGGTTGAGCACCAGCCACAAGAATGCGTTCTGGCAGGTGTCGTATCACACGCTGTTCTTTGCACACTTGTATCTTCAGCGCGACGAAGCTGCGTTTCGGCTGTGGGAACAACATCGCGGCGAGGGCGACGGCATCGTGGGCGAGCCGTACACGCAAGCGCAGGTGCTCGAGTACTGCGAGTTCTGCGATCGGATGATCGATAACGCCGTGGACGCGTTAGATCTCGACAGCGCCGAATGTGGCTTCAGTTGGTATAGCATGTCCAAGCTGGAGCACCAGTTCGTCAATATCCGCCATATCCAACATCATGCCGCCCAACTGATCGACCGCGTCCGCTCGGCCGCCGACGTCGGGATTCGCTGGGTGGCTGCTCGCTAGCGCCTTGGCGAGTCAAATAATTCATTGCCCCACGTGCGGCAGCACGCTCAACCCGCCATTGAAATCAACTCCTTTCTGATCGACTAAACTAAACTGATTCTCAAAATGCCTCTCCCTCCCGGTGACAAGCTCGGCCCTTACGAAATCGTTTCGCAGATCGGCGCGGGAGGCATGGGCGAGGTGTACCGCGCCCGCGACACCCGGCTGGGCCGCGATGTAGCGCTCAAGATCCTGCCGCCGGAGTTGGCGAACGATGCCTCGCGCCGCCAGCGCTTCGAACTGGAGGCGCGTGCCGTCGCGGCGCTGAGTCATCCGAACATCGTCGCGGTCTACGACGTGGGTCCAGGTTACATTGTCAGCGAGCTGGTGGATGGCGAGCCACTGCATGGCGGCGAACTCGGTTTGCGCAAAACGATCGATATCGCGACACAGATCGCGAGTGGACTCGCGGCAGCGCACGATGCCGGAATCGTCCATCGCGATCTGAAGCCGGACAACATTCTGCTCACGCGCGAGGGACGGCCCAAGATCCTCGATTTCGGCTTGGCCAAAGTGCAGGCCAAGAGCACGGCGCCAGTGGACCAAACGGTGACTGTGCACACCGAGGCTGGAGTCGTGATGGGCACGCCGGGCTACATGAGTCCGGAGCAGGTGCGGGGCGTGGCCACCGATCACCGCAGCGACATTTTCAGCTTTGGCGTAATTCTGCATGAACTGCTGACGGGCCAGCGCGTCTTCCACGGCGAGACCTCGGTGGACACGATGCAGGCCATCCTGCGTAAGGACGCGCCGGAGCTGCCGGAGACGGTGCCCGCTGGGCTGCGCCAGATCGTCGCGCATTGTCTGGAAAAGGACCCGGCCAACCGGTTCCAGTCGGCCAAAGACTTGGGGTTTGCTCTCCAGGCGCTCAGCGGAAGCGCGATTACGAAGTCCTCTGCTGAGATTTCCGCTGCCCCTCCGAAGCATCGCAGCCGCTGGCCATTCGCACTCGCCGCAACCGCTGCGGTGATCGGAGGGGTGATCTTAGTGGGAGGGGTGATCTTAGGAGCCTACGTCGTCGCGCCGCCTATCGACCTCGCTAAGCATCACCATCGGCTGATGGTCTCCCGCACAGCGTTTTTTGTCGCACCGCGCTGGGCGCCGGATGGCAAGAGCTTCGCGTATAACGATGTCGAACAGGTGATGATTCAGAGCTTGAACGCGACCACACCAGCCGCGATCTTTCGAGGTTCCACCGTGCCATTACCGTTCTACTCGCCCGACGGATCTCGCGTCTACATCACGGACGGCGGCAACGGTCGAAGCGTGTGGACAGCCAGTACCGCGGGAGGAGAGCCGCAACTGCTGCTCAAGGACCTGGGCGGCTTTTTTGCCATCGACGGTGCAGCCGTGACGGCCGACGGCCAAACGCTGGTGTTGACCAAGGGCAACCATAATGACACCTTAGCCCTTTACGTCTCCTCCCCTCCTGGCGCGCCGCCGCAGCCGATCCCAGGCGGATTTTCGCTGCCCCCCAGCAGCCGTGTCCGTTTGCGCTTCTCGCATGATGGCAGGAAGTTGCTGGCGCTGTCCGCCGGAACTCGCCTCGCCGAGGATGCGCAGATGTGGATCCTGCCCTGGCCTCCGGGCAGCGGCGTCGCCCGCCAGATTCACAGCGAGGTGCGTATGGACGGCCTGCACGCCGGGGCGGACTGGTTACTCGACAACCGGCACCTGATCGTTGCCGCGAGCTCCCGCGACTCGGGAGGGCGTTTTCTGATTTTGGATAGTGAGTCCGATGCGTCCTATCCGCTCACGCCCGATAACGTCTCGGTCTCGAGTCCCTCGGTAGGTCCCGACGGGCGGATCCTGTATTCGCAGATCATAGACGTCAAGGATTTGGTGCAGTTCCCCATCGATGGCTCGGCGCCGAAGGATCTGTTGGCCACCGATTGGATGGAGTATTTCGGGGCATGGTCGCGCGGCGGCGGCGAATTTGTTTTCGTGAGCGATCGCGGCGGCGAGCAGGGCCTTTGGCTCTCCAGCGCGGACGGTTCCTGGGAGCGCCGCTTAGTTGCGTCGCGCGACCTCGGTGGGCAAGGCGCCGCGGAGTTTCGTTCTCCCGAGTTTTCGCCCGACGGCAAGCGGATCGTCTACATCGGTGGGCGGCGCGCGTGGATTTCGCCGGTTTCTGGAGGGCGCCCGACTCCGGTAACTCCGGACAATGAGACCGCGGTTACCCCCACCTGGTCCGCCGATGGATTTTGGATCGCATACCGCGTGGGAAACCTGTTAAAGAAGGTGCGGGTGGGGAACCCGGCTGCGCCGGTAGTGATTAGCGAGGCTGGCGCGATCCCGTCCGTCTGGTCCCCCGATGGCAAGTGGATCACACTCGGCGTCAATGACGGAATTGGAATTGTTTCTCCGGACGGCGCGCAGAAGCGGACCCTGATCCAGCGTCCCTATGGAAGCCTTACTTCTTCAATCGGCTGGTCGCGCGATGGCGCGGTTCTGTATTTCCTCAATAGGGTCGGGGACCACTATCGACTTTCCGCCGTTGACATTGCGAGCGGGAGCGAGCGAGTAATTCAGGATTATCCTCCGAGCGCTCTCGATTTCGCAGAAAATTTTGTAGCCACCGGCCGGCTGTCTCTTTCGGGCGACGGAAAGTCGCTGCTCACCACGCGCAACTCCATCGGCTCATCCGTGTGGATGATGGAGGGCGTGGAGCCGCCACTCCCACTCTGGCGGCGTCTCCTGCGGCGTTGAGGCGCTCGATGCCCTCGCCAACTCACGGCGGTACCACAGGTGTACATTACCATTGGTATGTGTGGAATCAAACGCCATATCCAGAGTGCCAGTGTCATGCCACGAGAATAGATGGCGGGTCGCCCCACCGACCGGCGGAACACCGTTTAGCCCAGGGGGGCCGATGTGGCCATGAGAGACATTACAAATTTGATTAAACGCATATCGAGAGTGCTCGCGAAACCTTTGGAATGTCTATTTTTCGAACCGCGAAAATGTCGGCGGCTCACTCGATGCGTTTGGTCGGCTCCGGGAGTTGCTATTCACTGCGCTGGTCGTGGACGAGCTCTTTTATGAGGGACCAGCGGAAGGCAAAGACATCCCTCCGCCCGCCATACGTGTCGTTCCCGAGCGAAGATCGCTAATTCTCATCAAGCGCCTGAGCCCTGCCGGAGCCCACAACTACTGGGACGAAGAAAGGGACATGGTTGTCGGTCCAGAAGAAATCACCCTGGCCTTTCTCGACTACTTCGACTTCTCGCAAACACCACTCATGGATTTCCGTTACCATCGTTGCAAAATTTTGAGTTTTCCGACCCGAACCGAGTATGAAGGCAGGGAAGCTCTCCTACGAAGCTGTGAGTGCGAAAGCGTATCACGACCAGGAGCATGATGACGATCCTTGTTCTGGATGAAGGGGCTGAAGACTATGAGCGCCTGACTGAAAGGGGAAACCGGGAGACGCATTGCCCGCGGGAAATCTGGAAAACCGGGAAGGAAAACCGGGAGGAAAACCGGGGAAAACCGGAAGAAAACCGAGAAAACCGGGACAGACGGACATTTCTCACATTTCTCCGGGTCTTCTCGGCAAGATCGGAGGCGCAGACGGGACGCTGGACAAGCATATTTTCCCCACGGAGACCCGAGGAATAGGTGGAATCGGAGACCGCACGCATTTCTCGGGTCGTCGATGCAAATGGCCTGCGCTCACCTGTCGCGACTCGAGGTCACCGCCGTAATCTGAGAAATGTCCGTCTGTCCCGGTTTCCCGGTTTCCCGTCCCACTTTCACGACAGTTATCGCGCACCGTGATCGACAAGACCGGCCTCAGCGATCGCTATGACGCAAGCTGATTGGACACCGGATCATGGCGAGGGCGGGGCTGAAACGCTCGGCTTACCGCCGGGGCTCGATCCTCCCACGCCGCCCGCTTCGATTGGGCCGTCGATTTTCACCGCCATTCAGGAACAACTCGGACTGAAGTTGGAATCGGCGAAAGGACCGGTCGAGATCGTGGTGATCGATCGCGCCGAAAAGCCTTCGGCGAATTGATGCTCCCAGTTCAATGAGATAATCGGTCTGATGAAGTTGGCGATTCTACTCATCGTCGCGTTGCTCGCGGGCACCATCGAATGTGCCGCGTCGTGCGCGGCGGTGAATCGGCGAATCTTCCTGCCATCACGATCAAAATCGCCGCCGCATGCGCACATGAATTGGTCCTGGAGCGCACGCACTCCACAGCGATTCTGCCCGCCGCTTTCACGCCTGACCATGTCGACGATCAGTTTCATTTCGGTCGACTCGCCGTTCGTCGTGAGGCGCGATCCTGAGGAAGCGCGCATTTCCGCCCCGCTCCGCCTCTGAGCTCTCCTAATCCGCTGATTCTAAAGCCTGATAAGGAGACGTGTATGCCATTTTTCAGAAAGTGTGTATTTAGCACGCTTTTCTGCAAGCTTTTTGCAGTACTTCTGCAAGCGCAAACTATGGCGATGCCATGAATGCGGCATGAACGATTCCGGAATGTACCTCATGAACCTCGCGTCGGGTACCGCCGGCAATCCCGCGTCGTGGCCCATGCCGATGATCATGACCAACCCCGGCACGGCTGGACCGCGATGTTCATGGGCACCGGATTCCTGGTCGATACCCAGCAATCGGGCCCACGGCGGCGACAAGCTCTATTCGACCAACTGGTTCATGGGGATGTTTCAGCATCCCCTGGGCGTCGAAAGCCACCTTCGAAGCCGATGTGATGCTGAGCCTGGAACCCGCCACCGTCACGGATCGCCGCTATCCCTTGCTGTTCCAGACTGGCGAAACCGCTTATGGAAAGCCGCTGGTGGACGCCCAGCATCCGCACGATTTCATCATGGCGCTGGGATTTCATTATGCCCGAACGATTTCCGAACACGCGACGATCGATCTGTATTTCGCGCCGGTTGGCGATCCCGCGCTAGGCCCGGTCGCGTTTCCGCATCGCGCTTCGGCCGCGGAAATGCCGCAAGCGCCGCTATCGCATCACTGGCAGGACTCGACGCATATCGCGAACGAAGTGGTGACGGCCGGGCTCGCGTATCGCAAATTCAAATTCGAGGCCAGCGGATTTTACGGCATCCGAGCCCGAATGAAAATCGCTGGAATATCGATTCCGGCCCGATCAATTCGTGGGCCGGGCGGGTCTGGTATTTCCCCAGCGAGAACTGGGCCGCGCAGGTTTCGCATGGGCCGCATCGCGCAGCCGGAGGCGCTGGAACCGGGCGATCAGGTTCGCTCCACCGCATCGATCAGTTACTCGAAGCAGCGAGGTGGTCGTCGAGCCTGATCTGGGGCCGCAATCACGACACGATCTCGCAGCATAATCTCAATTCGTATCTGGTCGAAAGCGTCTTGCCGATTCGGCGTCGGAACTTCTTGACCGGGCGGATTGAACTGGTCGACAAAGACGAATTGTGGGTGCCGGGGAGTTTATCGAATCGGCGCGTATACCATCGGGTACACGCGCGATATCGAATGGATCCGCCACGTCGAAACCGGCATCGGCGCGAACTTCAGTCTTTATTCGCTGCCGGATGCGCTGAAAGGCGTATATGGGTCGCGGCCCATTGGAGGCAATGTTTTCCTGCGCTTACGGCTTCGTCCGCACGCCTGAAAATTCGGTACAAAAATTACGCAGGTTAGGGCATGAAGAGTGTGATGCTTGCTGCGTGCCTGCTGGCGGGTCCGGTGTTCGCCAACGATGTCCTGTACAGCGATCTAAGCAACGATCCAATCCATTTGTACAACGCCCTGGTGGGCTACACCATTGAAGGATCCGACCCTGGACCCTTTCTTGCCCAAGGCTTTTCGTTGCTGCCGACGATCTCGGAGCAACTGGAGGGAATCGATATCGCGATAGGAGTCGGTGTGGGCACGCACTCGATGGTTATCACGCTGAACTCCGATAACTCCGGCCTTCCCGGCTCGATTTTGGAGAGCTGGAAAGTGACGGGGCTGCCAGGCGCTGGAGGCTGCTGCGGTCTGCAAACATTGACTTCCAACCTGGCGATCGACCTTTTCACGGGAACTCGCTACTGGGTGCTGGCGACGCCGGGCGCTAGCGATACCGACGGCATCTGGAGCCTGAGCAACACGGGGGTGACCGGGCCGCGCGTGAACGAAAGCGACCCGGCCGGACCGTTCAAGATTTTCGACACCGATCAGCCGAGCGGCGCGTTCGCCGTTATCGGCAATGGCGTACAGATTTCCTGGGTGTGCCGGAGCCGGTTTCGCTGGGGATTGACGGGGCTCGGGTTGGGGGTGTTGGGTGTGCTATCGCGGCGTCGTAGGAAGAGAGCCGCCTAAAGACGGCTCGCCGGCAGAAGTGCCGGCCCCACATCGGACGGCTTGGCGGCAGAAGTTGTCGGCCCCACATCAGACGGCTCGCCGGCAGAAGTTGTCGGCCCCACATCTGACTTCGCTGTAAAACGACTGTTATAATGGAATCTTCTTATGACAATTGCCGCCAGTGTGCCCGCCGCAGTCTCAACTAAGAAGATTATCCTATTGAGGCCGCGGGGGTTTTGCGCCGGCGTGGTGCGCGCGATCGACGTGGTCAAGATCGCCCTGGACCTGTACGGCGCGCCGATCTACGTGCGCAAGGAAATCGTCCATAACCGCCACGTGGTGGACGAGCTGCGCGGCGCGGGGGCGATTTTCGTCGAGGAACTGGAAGAGGTTCCCAGCGGCGCGCGGGTGATTTTCAGCGCCCACGGAGTTTCCCCGGCGGTCCGGGCGCAGGCCCGCGAGCGCGATCTGCAAGTGATCGACGCGACTTGCCCGCTGGTCACCAAAGTCCACCTGGAAGCGGTCAAGTTCGCCGAGCAAGGGCTACACCATCGTTCTGATCGGCCACAAGGACCACGACGAAGTGATCGGCACGCTGGGCGAAGCGCCGGAATCGACGGTTCTGGTCTCGACGATGGAGGATGTCGACCGGCTGGAAGTGAAAGACCCGGAGCGCGTTTCCTTCATCACGCAGACCACGCTCAGCCTGGATGAAACCAAGGACATCGTGGAGCGCCTGAAGGAGCGTTTCCCGAAAATTCAGGGCCCGACGGCGCAGGATATCTGCTACGCAACCGAAAACCGGCAGCTGGCCGTGAAAGCCGTGGTTCCGCTGTGCCAGTTGCTGCTGGTGGTGGGATCGCAGAACAGCTCGAATTCGCGGCGATTGGTGGAAGTTTGCGAGAACATGGGCGTGCCCGCGTATCTGATTGACGATCTGAGCGAAGTCAAAGCCGGAATGGCTGGATGACGTCGAGACGGTGGCGGTGACGGCCGGGGCTTCGGCGCCGGAGAATCTGGTGCGAGGAGCTGATCGAGTCGCTGCAGCGACGCGGGTTTGATCGATCTGGAAGAGATGGAAATCAAGGAAGAAGACGTGCGCTTCAATCTTCCGTCGGAGCTTGGACGCGAACGGCTGTTCAAAGCTGACTACACGATCGCATCCGATATGAGTCCCCGAAGTCGTGCCAAAGTCGCCGACACGCTGACCGCCTGGTCTGCTGCGCGGAAGCGCATGCGCCGCGCGGTCGAATTATCTGCTCGGTCTGCAGCAGCCGAGCAGGGATACTGGTGGGGCGATCTCACGGCCGATACCACGCTCGAATCCGATTTCATTCTGCTGGAATTGTGGCGGCATCCGCCGGAGGACGGCGTGTGGAATCCGCCGACCCGGCCGCTGATCGACAAAGCCGTGCGCTCGATTCTGGCGCGGCAGTTGCCCGATGGCGGCTTCAACATCTACGCCGACGGCCCTTCGGAACTCAGCGCCACGGTCAAGGCGTATACTGCGCTGAAGCTGGCGGGGCTGGATTATGACGATCCGCGATCTGACGCGAGCGCGCGAACGGATTCTGGCGCTGGGCGGCTTGCAGGCGCGCCAACAGCTACGTCAAGGTCAATCTGAGCCTGTTCGGATCTGTATCCGCGCGAGCATACGCCGTCGATTCCTCCGGAGATCATGCTGCTGGGGAACTTCATCTATCGAGATGTCGTCCTGGACGCGCGCGATCGTGATTCCGCTGTCGATCGTGCACGCCATGAATCCGCAGCGCCCGGTGCCCGCGGGATTTACGCTGCAAGGAACTGTTCGTTCCCGGCGTGCCGCTACGAATTTCCGAACGACGAAGGCTTCTTGAGCTGGCGCAATTTCTTCCTGAAGGCCGACCGGTTCCTGAAATTCTGGGAAAGCGCATGTGGCGCGGCCTTCGCACCAAGGCGATCCAGCACGCCGAGCAGTGGATGCTGGAACGCACGCGCTACTCCGACGGCGTCGCGGCGATCTATCCGCCGATGATGTACGTGATCATGGCGCTGGATCTGCTGGGTTATCCCAAGGATCATCCGGACGTGAAGGAAGCCGAACAGCAATTCTTCGAATCTGCTGGTGGACGATGAGCGCGGATTCTTCTTTCAGCCCTGCTTCTCGGTGGTTTGGGATACGGCGATCGCGGCGTACGCGCTGGGCGAATCCGGAATCGCGCCGGACCATGCGATGACCCGCTGCGCGGACTGGCTGCTGACGAAAGAAGTGCGGCGCAAGGGCGATTGGGCGGTGAAGCGTCCCAACGTCGAGCCTTCGGGCTGGTATTTCGAATTCGCCAACGAATTTTATCCCGACATCGACGATACGGCGCAGGTGTTGCTGGCGCTGGCGCACGTCGCGCGCGTCGAGCGGTCATGACGCCTGCGTGCGAGCGCGCGGTGGACTGGCTGCTTGCCATGCAATCGAAAGACGGCGGCTGGGCGGCGTTCGACGTCGACAACAACTGGAACTTGCTGAGCGCGGTTCCGTTTGCCGATCACAACGCGATGCTCGATCCGACGTGCCCCGACATTACGGGGCGTGTGCTGGAAGGCCTGATCGCTTCGGGTATCGAGCGCAATCATCCGGCGATCCAGCGCGGCGTCGCATTCTGAAACGCACGCAGGAAACCGACGGCAGCTGGTACGGACGCTGGGGCGTCGATTACATCTACGGCACGTTTCTGGCGCTGCGCGGATTGCAGGCCGCGGGCGAGAGCGATCGCGAAGCCTACATTCTGCGCGCCGGCGAATGGCTGCGTGTCGATTCAGAATGCCGACGGCGGCTGGGGCGAAAGCTGCGAGAGCTACGACCAGCAATACCTTTGTCGCTGCGCAGAGCACGCCATCGCAGACGGCGTGGGCGATTCTGGGGCTGATGGCCGGCGGCGACACGACCAGCAACAGCCTGCACAACGGCGTCGAGTATTTGATCGAAACGCAGCGCAGGCACATGGAACAAAACGGCCGGTGGCTGGGATGAGTCTTGTCGACCGGCACCGGATTTCCCGGCGTTTTTATCTGAAATATCATTTGTACCGGAATTCTTTTCCGGTGCTGGCGCTGTCGAATTATCTGAAGACGCGCGGGGTGCAATAGGTGGGCGCGTCGGCGGCGAGTCGCCCTCAAGCGGCTGTTTTCGCTTGGAAGAACCGGCCTGAAGGCCGGTTGCCGGCAGAAGTGCCGGCCCCACGTTACCATGCGGCGTTTAACAAGTTCAACGGAGAAGCCAATACATGAGAGTTCCGCTTTCCCAGGTCGCCGACATGGCGACCTACATCGCCAAGAACAAGATCCGTCCGAAGCCGGAGTGGCAGAAGAACAACGCCGCGGCGGAGGATTCGTCGAATCCGTTCAAGATCGTCCATTCGCAGATTCCGGCGTTCAAGAGCGTGAGGCTCGCGAGCGCAAGCCGCATCCGATGATCAACAAGCGCTTCCCGCTGGTGATGATGCTGGAACCGCTGCACGCCTGCAACCTGACCTGCACGGGTTGCGGACGCATTCGCGAATATGAATCGAGCATCCGCGAGCGGTTGTCGCTGGAACAATGCCTGAAGGCCGTCGACGAGTGCAACGCGCCGATGGTTTCGATCTGCGGCGGCGAGCCGCTGCTGTATCCGGAGATCGGCCCGCTGGTGGCGGCGATTCTGGATCGCGGCAAATACATTCAGCTCTGCACCAACGGAATGTTCCTGGCGAAGAAGCTGAAGGAATTCAAGCCGCATCCGGGTCTGGTGTTCAACGTCCACCTGGACGGCATGGAAAAGAATCACGACATCTCGGTGGAGCGCGAAGGCGTGTTCAAGGAAGCGATCGAAGGGTCTGAAGGCCGCCAAGGCCGGCGGGTTCAAAGTTTTCTCCAACACGACGGTCTATAAAGAGACCGACATGAAGGAAATCTGGGAGCTGTTCGAGTTGCTGGAGACGTACAAGGTGGACGGCCACGCGATTTCGCCGGCATATGGATATTCGGCGGTGAACGATCGCGAAATTTTCATGACGCGCGAAGATGTCTACGAGAAGTTCAAGGACATCGACAAGTTTTCCAAGCGCTTCCCGCTGGCGTCGAGCCCGGTCTATCATGGAATTTCTGAAGGGCGATCGCGATCTTCCCTGCACTGCGTGGGGCATGCCGACCTACAACGTCAAAGGCTGGAAAGGCCCGTGCTACCTGATCACGGACGGGCATCACGATACGTTCGAGGATCTGATGACCAAGATCGCCGTGGGACAACTACGGGACGGGTAACGATCCGCGCTGCGAGCAATGCATGGTGCACTGCGGATATGAGCCGTCGTCGGCTTACGGCATCAATTCGAAGTTCAGCGATCCGTTTAAATCGCTGAGCTGGCTGCTGAGTTAAGGCGCCCGTGGACACCGAAAAGCGTGTCGACTTGCTTGTCGACACGGCACTCGCGTATGGCATGGCGCATTTGAGTTCGTGGGCGTGCGCCCCATCCGCTAGCGGTTTTGCCGGACGGCCCACCAGGGTGTCGACATGAGTGTCGACACGGCACGCACGAGTGCGTGCGCCACATCGAACAACACTTAGTTACCGGCGCGACTGGTTTCGTTGGCTGGCATATTGCTCGTAAGCTGCTGGATCGCGGCGAGCATGTTCGCATTTTGGTGCGCGATCCTTCGCGGGTGCGCGAGTTGGATGGAGCGGAAGTTGTGGTCGGCGATCTGCGCGATGCCGATTCGCTGGCGCGGGCGGTGGAGGGCTGCCGCGTGGCTTATCATGCGGCCGCGGATTATCGGCTGTGGACCAGGCATCCGGAAGAGATGTTCCGGTCGAATGTCGAGGGCACGCGCAATCTGCTGAACGCGGCGAAATCCGCGGGGCTGGAGCGGGTCGTATACACGAGTACGGTCGGCTGTATCGGACTGCACACCGGCGACGAACAGTTTGTGCCGAGCGACGAGACGACTCCGGTGAACCTCGATCAGATGTCGGGGCCTACAAGCGGTCGAAATTTCATGGCGGAACAGGTGGCGCTGGAATTCGCGAAGGACGGATTTCCGGTGGTGATTGTGAATCCGACGGCGCCGGTGGGCGATCACGATTTCAAGCCGACGCCGACGGGCAAGATTCTGGTGGATTTTGTGCGGGGCGCGATGCCGGGGTTCGTCGATACGGGATTGAATGTCGTGGATGTGCGGGATGTCGCCGATGGCCATTTGCTGGCGATGGAGCGCGGGGTGGCGGGCGAGCGCTATATTCTGGGATCGGAGAATCTGACGCTGGAAGAGATCGTGACGCATGGCCGCGAAGCTGGCTGAGGTGAAGGCCCCGAAGATGCGGGTGCCGTATGCAGTCGCTTATGCGGCTGGCGCGATGTCGACGGCGTGGGCGGGTGTGACGGGCAAGGAGCCGATGGCTCCGCTGGACGGGGTCCGGATGTCGAGGAAGAAGATGTGGGTTCGTCATGACAAGGCGGCGCGGGAATTGGGATATTCGCCGGGGCCGGCTCGGGGGGCGATAAATCGGGCGATTGAGTGGTTTCGGGCGAATGGATATTGCTAGGAGTGTGGTGGCGCACGCTTTAGCGTGCAGCGGCGAACTTCAGTTCGACGTGAGACCGGAACTGTCGGCTGAAGCCGACAGCTGCACGCTGAAGCGTGCGCCACGTCGTTCGCCAAGATAGATGAGAACTTGGTTGGTGATGGGCGCGGAGAAACGCGAATTTGACGGGATTATCAGGCGGTTCGGTGGCGCGAAGGCGTGGGATTGGCCCACGCAGTTTGCAGCGCAGGCGGAATTTAACGGCGACCGCTGGCTGCTGATCGCCAACGGGCCGGGTAAGCGAACGGGTGGACGAGGGATTGGCTAGGAAGAATCGAAGTCGACGGGATCGTCAGCACGGGATTCTGCGGGGCGCTGGATCCGGCGCTACGCGTAGGAGATATCGTGCGCGAGCTGCATTCGATCGATCGCGTTGCGGTGACGGCTGGCGAAAAGCGCGACCTTGCGCGAGAGCACTGGCGCGGCCGCGGTCGACATGGAATCGGCGGCGATCGCGCGGAAGGCCGCGGAGTGGGGCGTGCCGTTTTACGCGATTCGCGCGGTGTCCGACACGGCGCTCGAAGACATGCCGCTGGACTTCAATCTTTATCGCGACGCGGCGGGACGGTTTTCGCGGACGCGGATCGCCCTGGCGGCTCTGGCGCGGCCTTTTACGAGGGTTCCCGCTCTGCTACGCTTGGATCGCAACTGCCGCATTGCCGCAGAATCGTTAGGGGATTTTTTTGCTGACTGCCGACTCTAGCCGCGTCGCTACGAAGACCGACGGGCCGACGACCGCACTCGCAAACACGATGCAGGCCGCCGTGTACAAAGGCGCAGAGCTGGTGGAGGTGGAATCGATTCCGGTGCCGGAAATCGGGCGCGGCGAAATCCTGATTCGCGTGGAAGCCTGCGGCATCTGCCACACCGATCTCAAGAAAATCGAATACAACCTGCTGGCGCCGCCTCGCATTTACGGCCATGAAACGGCGGGCGTGGTGGCGGCGGTGGGCGCGGGCGTCACGCGCTATGCGCCCGGCGATCGGGTGATCGTGTTCCACCACATTCCCTGCGGAAAATGTTTTTACTGCCGACGCAAACTTTATGCGCAGTGCCCCGTCTATAAGAAGGTCGGCGTGACGGCCGGATATGAGCCGGCGGGCGGCGGATTCTCGCAATACGTGCGCGCGATGGACTGGATCGTGGAACAGGGCGTCGAAAAAATTCCCGGACGGCGTTTCGTTCGACCAGGCTTGTTTTGTCGAACCGGTGAACACGTGCCTCAAGGGCGATCAAGCAGATCGATCCGCAGCCCGAAGACGTGGTCGTGGTGCTGGGCCAGGGGCCCATCGGGCTGATTTTCACCATGATGGTGGCGCGCACCGGCGCGCGCATTCGTCGCGACCGACACCATGGACGAGCCGCCGCGGGCTGGCGCTCAAATTCGGCGCGGAGGCGGCGTTCGATCCGCGCGATGAAGCGAATCTGGATCAGAGCTCGGTTCGCGCGCATGACCGAAGGCCGTGGAGCGGATCTGGTGATCATCGCGGCCTCGGCGCACGGGAATCGTCGAGCAGGCCGTGGCCTGCTCGCGGCCGGGAGCGCGAATTCTGCTGTTCGCGCAAACTTCGCATCAGGAGCGCATCGAAGTGTCGGGCGCGGATGTCTGCATGGGAGAGCGCGTGTTGTGCGGGTCCTACAGCGCGTCGGTGGACCTGCAGAAGGAATCGGCGGATCTGGTATTTAGCGGGGCTCTGCCGGTGGAGGAGCTGATTTCGCACCGGTTTCCGCTGAGCCAGATCCACCAGGGAATCGAGCGCGCGTTGCATCCGGATGAAGTATCGTTGAAGATAGTAGTACAGCCACAGAGGTGAGTCCTAAAGGTGAGTGACTAGTCAGCAGATGACGGCCGCCGTGCTGTATGGCAAGGAGCGGCTGCAGATCGAACAGGTGGATGTCCCGGAGATCGGCAAGGGCGACGTGCTGGTGCGCGTCCGCGCGGCGCTGACCTGCGGCACCGACGTCAAAGTTTTCCGCCGCGGCTATCACGCGCGCATGATCCAGCCGCCGGCGCTTGTTCGGGCATGAGCTGGCCGGCGACATTGTCGCGATGGGCGAGCGACGTTCGCGGCTTCCACGTCGGCCAGCGCGTGGTGGCGGCCAATTCGGCTCCCTGCGGCGACTGTTTCTATTGCCAGCGCGGCCAGGAAAATCTCTGCGAAGATCTGCTGTTCAACAACGGCGCCTACGCCGAATACATCCGCATTCCGGAGCGGATCGTGCAGAAGAACATGTACGAAATTCCGGCGCACGTCAGCTATCAGGACGCGGCGCTGGTGGAGCCGCTGGCGTGCGTGCTGCGCGGCCTGGAAGAAACCGGCGTGCGCGCCGGCGATACCGTCGCGGTGATCGGCCTGGGGCCCATCGGCATGATGTTCGTGCGCCTCGCGAAGGCGGTTTACAACGCGCGCGTGATCGCCATCGGGCGCCGGCCAGACGCAGCTGGATCGCGCCGCGAGATGGGCGCCGACGAAGTGGTGGTGAATAGCGATGGCGCGGACGTTCTGCGGTCCGGTTCGCGAGATGACCGGCGGACGCGGCGCGGACGTCGTGATCGAAGCGGTGGGCTTGCCGGAAGTCTGGCAGCTCGCGGTCAAGCTGCTGCGGCGCGGCGGCGTGGTGAACTTCTTCGGCGGCTGCCCCAGCGGCACCGACATCCGGTCTGGATACCAGCCTGCTGCATTACTCCGAGCTGACCTGCAAGGCCAGCTTCCATCACACGCCGGCGCTGATTCGCAAGGCGCTGGACATCGTGAGCCGCGGCTACGTTTCCGCCAAGGATTTCGTGAATCGCGTGGAGCCGCTGACGAACCTGCTCGAAGTGATGCAGCACCTGATGAGCCACAACGGCCACCTGAAGACCGCGATCATTCCCTAAGTCACGAGAGCCACGGTGTTCCTGCTACGTACCTCACCTGCGGATTTCGTCGCGTCACCCGAAGCTGCTGGATCGCGCGTGGACGCTCGAAGGAATCGCTCGCGTACACGCGCTGGCTGGCGACGCATCACTACGAGAATTTCCACGTCGTCAGTTTCCTGCTGCCCAAGCGCCTGCATCAGGATTTCTACAACGTCTACTCGTTCTGCCGCTGGGCCGACGATCTGGGCGACGAAATCGGCGATACCGCAGAAAGTCTGCGGCTGCTGGCATGGTGGCGCGGCGAATTGCAGGCGATGTACGCGGGCGAAGCCATCGCATCCGGTGTTCGTGGCGCTGCAGGACACCGTCGCAGCGCACTCACTTCCGCATCGAGCCTTTCGACGATCTGATCAAGGCGTTCGAGCAGGATCAGACCGTCACGCGCTATCGCAATTTCGAGGAGCTGTTCGAATACTGCCGCTATTCCGCGAATCCGGTCGGGCGCCTGGTGCTGGGCCTGTGCGGCTATCGCGACGCCGCGCGTCAGGAACTTTCCGACGCCACCTGCACGGCGCTGCAGCTCGCGAATTTCTGGCAGGATGTGACGGTCGATTGGCGGAAGGATCGCGTGTATCTGCCGCTGGATTTGCTGGCGAAGCACGGCACGTCGGTGGAGGCGATTGCCGCCGCGACGCTTCGACGATCGCTTTCGCGCGGCGATGAAGGAAGCCGTGCGACGTCGCGCGCGAGCTTGTTCTTCAAGGGATTGCCGCTGGCCGATCAAGTGGACCGGCGGCTGGCGATCGATCTCGAGCTGTTCAGCCGCGGCGGCCTGAAGGTGCTCGAAAAGATCGAGCAGCAGGATTACAATGTGCTGGCGGCTCGGCCCGCGATTTCGAAAGTCGAGCGCGTCGGGCTGCTGCTCGGCGCGCTGCGGCGGCGGGCGTTTTCCCGGGCGGCATGATCCGGGCATCAGTCCTGTGCGGGGTTCCAAGCGGAAGCCAACCGAGCTCGAAGAATCCTACGAGTGGTGTACGCAGGTCGCGCAGGCTGCAAGCCAAGAATTTTTATTACTCCTTTCTGCTGTTGCCCCTGGCCGCAGCGCAAGGCGATGTGCGCGATCTATGCGTTCATGCGCTACTGCGACGATTTGAGCGACGACGAAGTGGAAGATGACGAGGACGTCGATCGGGCCTTCGCGATCGCCGCGTGGAAGCGCGATCTGGATCTGGCGCTTGCCGGGCAAGCCGAGAGAGCATCCGCTGTGGCCGGCGTTCGTTCGACGCGGTCGAGCGCTACCGGATCCCGCATCAGTATTTCTTCGACATGATCGAAGGCGTCAGCTCGGATCTGGAGCCGCGCCGCGTCCAGACTTTCGAGGAGCTTTACGATTACTGCTATCACGTGGCCAGCGTGGTCGGGCTGACGATCATTCACATTTTCGGATTCGACGATCGAATCGCGAAGGCGCTGGAGCTGGCCGAAAAATGCGGCATCGCGTTTCAGCTCACCAATATCCTGCGCGACGTGCGCGAAGACGCCGAGAAAGGCCGCGTCTATCTGCCCGCCGAGGATCTGGAGCGGTTCAGTGTGCCGGCTCCGAAGTTCACTTACGATCAGAGTTTTCGCGCGTTGATGGATTTTGAGGCGAAGCGTGCGCAGCAGTACTATCGCGATTCGGCTCCGCTGGTCGAGATGATCGATCCCGAGAGTCGCGCTTCGCTGAAGGCGCTGATTGGGATTTATTCGCGACTGCTCGACAAGATCGTCGCGGCGAAGTACGATGTTCTGTCGCGGCGGGTTCGCGTGCCTACGTGGGAGAAGTTGTGGATCCTGGCGACGTGTCGGCTTCGATCGAGATCGCGGCCGATCTAAGATGTTTCACGCGTGTGGGATATGAAGGAGGTTCAATAATGGGCTATCGCAGACCGACAAGAGGTGTCGACATGAGTGTCGACACGGCACGCAGGAGTGCGTGCGCCACATGACGATCGCATTTATTGGACTTGGGCAGATGGGTTCGGGGATCGCTCGCAATCTGCTGCGTGCTGGACACGACGTGATTGCGTACAATCGATCGCGCGCAAAAGCTGTCGCGCTGCAACCAGACGGCGCTAAGGTGGCCGACACAGCAGCCGACGCTGCCGGTGTCGCGGATGTCGTGATGACGATGCTGGCCGACGATGCGGCGGTGGAAGCCATACTCTACAGCGGAATCTTGCATGCAATGAAAGCGGACGCGGTCCACGTCTCGCTCAGCACGATAAGCACTGAGATGGCGCGACGACTGGCCGAGGAACACGCTAGCCACGGACAACATTACGTCAGCGCGCCTGTTTTCGGACGTCCCGAGGCCGCCGAGGCGAAACGGTTGCTGGTGGTTGCCGCGGGCTCCGCGACGGTCGTCGAGCGCTGCCGGCCGCTGTTCGATGCGATCGGTCGGCAGACTTTCGTGCTGGGCGAAGAGGCGTGGACCGCGAACGCGGTGAAGCTCTGCGGGAATTTCATGATCGCGAGCATGCTGGAAACATTTGGCGAGGCGTTCGCCGCGCTGCGCAAATCGGGCGTCGAGCCGCAAGCGTTTCTCGAGATCATGAGCGCGCTGTGGGGCTCACCCGTGTATGCGAACTACGGGCGGATCATCGCCGAGGAGAAGTTCGAGCCCGCAGGCTTCGCGCTGAGATTGGGATTGAAAGACGTGCGGCTGGCGCTCGCGCTGGCGGAAGAATGCGGCGCGCCGATGCCGCTGGCCAGCCTTATTCGCGATCACATGATTTCCGCCATCGCGCACGGGCAGGCGGATAGCGATTGGTCGAGCGTCGCGAAGGTTTCGGCGCGCAGCGCGGGATTGGAATAGTGTCGTAACACCGCGCAGTGGATCGGTTTCAGATGTGGGGCAACGTTTGGAACCCGATCTACGCACCGTTCCTCAAGTCTGCGGTGCGTCAACATTCGCCTCTTCATCCGAGGTAAGCTCGGTTTCGATGCCCGCGGATCAGCCTGGAACCGACTATCTTCTCAAGCAACTGGCCGGGGTACTTCCCTCCTCCGGACAGGCGCCCCCCTTGGGAGGGCACCCGGTGGACGTCATCGTCACACCGATCGAGGTGAACGATCATCACGGCACGGGCGTATTCCTGCAAATGCTGTTCGCCGCGGACGACGACATCGTATCCATCCGCTCCCAGGACCAGCACGGCGGCAGACAGACCTTCGGCTTGCCGCTGAAGATCGTGCACGGCTCGAGTTCGCGCGATGCGGTATTCTCCCGCGTGGAGAGCGCTCTGCGCGGCATGGTGGTTCGCCGGGTCTTGTGTGTCCCGTATTTGCACGACGACGTGCTCACGGCGATCGCGGTCCAGGGAATCTTCGGCGCGCCGATGTGCACCTTCATCATGGACGACCAGAACGTCGCGATCAGTGGCATTCCGGACGAGTCCATGCGGGAGTTGCTGGAAAAGTCCACACTGCGGCTGGCGATTTCGCCGGAGATGCTCAATGCCTACGCGGGGAAATTCGGCATGCCTTTTTACTACACGCCGCCGACAGCGCCGGCGCACATGCTGCCCACTCGACTGCATTCCCCCGCCACGCCGCCGGATGCCAAACACGGCGTGATCATCGGGAATCTTTGGAGCGCACGTTCGCCCGAACTGCTGCGCGGCACGGTACGAAATTCAGGCGTGACGCTTTCCTACCCGGGCGGCTCTTCCCTGCCCGGCACGGCCGAAAGCTGGCGAGCCGATGGAATCTATCCGACGGATCGTCTGGAAAGCAATGAGCTGGTGGAGATGCTGCGATCCATGTGGTTCGCGGTGCTGCCGTCCGGCACCATGGACGATGCCGAAGACCGCCGCTGGATGGCCGAGTTCAGCCTGCCCAGCCGGCTGGTGTATCTGATGTGCACCGCGCACATTCCCGTGATCGTGCTGGGCAGCCGCAACACGGCCGCGGCGCATTTTGTGGAACAGTTCAGGATCGGCGTGGTGGCGGACTACGATCGCGAATCTTTTCTCAAGGCTGTTCGCCACATCAGCCAGCCGGAAGTAAACCTCGCGATGCGGCGACGCGGACTGGCCGCCGCCGGACGATTCGTCGACACAGGCGTCGGCGAATGGATCTGGCAATCGTTGGCGAAAGGCGCTCCGTTCGACCGGCGCTTCGAAGATCTGTTGCCCGAACGTGTTTAAACTCCGATGCGCTCCCTCGAACCAGCCGCCATCCGCACTCAGCGCCTGAATGGCGACCTCGCGACGCTACTCGCCTGGAAGTCCGACTTCGCTACCCAAGAACCGATCGACGTCGTGATCACCACCAACGAGATTAACGATCGCCACGGCACCGGCGTCATCGTCCAACGGATTTTGCAGGGCCGCCGCAATATTTTTTCGCTCCGCTTTCGTAATGACTGGGGCGATCCGCAATTCGGCGACTGGAACCTCTGCCTGCGGCAATCCGGCTCGGCTCCCTGGGAAACAATTCGTCCCGAGGCGTTCCGCAATATCCTGCGCCTGTTCGGCGGCCACAAAGTACGCAATGTTCTGTGCGTGCCGTTTCTAGTGGATGAGCCGATGGCCGCCATCGCGCTCCACGAGGTTTTCGGGGCGCGCCTGTGTGCCTACGTGATGGACGATCAGAATGTCGCCGCCAACGTCATTCCCGACGTGCTGATGCGTGAATTCCTGCAACGGTGCTCGCTCCGCCTGGCTACGCATCCGGAGCTGCGCGCGGCCTACGAGAAAAAATACGGACTGCCGTTCTTCCTGCTGCCAGCGGTCGCGCCCGACAACCTGATCGCGCGACAGCCCACGCAGCCCGTTACCGTCGGCACGCGCGGCGCGATGCTCGGCAGCTTTTGGGATCAATCCTGGTTCGATCGTCTGTGCGCCGCGCTGGAGCCGACAGGCTATTCGATCACCTGGTTCGGCAACCATCGCTCGCCGTTCGTGAAATTCCCGCAGGAGCAACTCTCGCGAGCCCGCATCACACCGCGCGGCATCGTTTCCGAAGAGAGGCTGGCGGCGGAGTTGCCTGAATATCCGTTCGTCATCGTGCCGACAGGAACGTTCGATCCCGCGGAGAAGAATCTCTCCATCGCATCGTTAAGCCTGCCGGGCAGAATCCCCTTGGCCACTGCGGTTTCGCAGACGCCGATTCTGGTGGTCGGCAGCGCCAGCACCTGCGGATCGCGATTCGTGAAGCATTTCGGAATCGGCGAAACGGCGCCGTATGACAGCCGAAAGTTGAAGGACGCAATGGATCGGCTGGGCAGCGCCAAAAACCAGGTGGAGATGCGCAATAATGCAGCGCGCATCGCGCCGGCTTTTTCCGACAAGGGGGTAGTGGAATGGCTCCAGCAATCGATGGAGCTAGGCCGAGCGGCGGACAATCGCTTCGAGGATGCGTTCGCCGGATACGACGCAGCGGTCTGATATTTGCGTCCCAAGTAGCACTCCATTCTGTCGCGCCTCACTGGCGGCCGTCGACGCATCCTGACGGCCGCCAGTGAGGCACGACAGAATGGAGTGCTACTTCTGCGGAGCTGACACCGCGAAGCAGACAGTCAGCCACAAGTCCCCCGACGGGAGCGCGCTAAGATATATGGTCTGCACATGAGTCTGCTCAGTAGCATCAAGCGCGTCCTGAAAATGACTGGACACGCCCTCAACATCACGGTGCATGAGCAGCTCAGCGCGGCTGAACTCGAGCGGCAGGCCAATGCCACCAACGTCGAATTCAGAATCGGCAAACTTATGGAGACCGAGGCCGGGCTCCTGCAGGCTTCCATCCACATCATCGAGAATCTGCACGCGCTCGCCGGGCAAACCATTGTCCGTTGCGACGCGAACGCGAAGAGCGCGGCCCTTCCCGAAATCGCGCTGCTCGAATATCTCTACTCCCACGTGCCCGTGCGCACGGCCGTTCACCTCGATTGCGGCAATGCCGAAATCGCGGCAACGCTGCGGCACAGCCGGCTACGAAGTATACTGCGCCACCACCGGACGCAACGAAATTCCGCAAGCTGTGGGACTGATCACGCTCGGTTGCGATCCCTTGCCGGCGATCCGCGAACTCGGCGATCGGACGGCGGCCGTAATCGCGGGGGATCTATCGACGCCGTTGGATGCGTTGATCTCTGAAATGCGCAGCCGACAGTATCATTGGCATCTGGTTCTGTACCGGATACATAATGGCAGCGCGGATCACGATAGGAACCCCGCGGGCGCCAGCTATTTCGCGAATCGCGACGCTGTCCCGCCCGACGCCCACGGCAGCGTTTTCTTTTTCCGCGACTACAAAGTTTTCGCGGAAGCCCAGGCGTGGTGCGCGGCGATTCTCCCGCGCACGTATTTCAAGCCCACTAGTGCTCCGGCCGGTTGATCGGTTGGCAACTAAGCGGAAAAAAGGGGCGAAAAAAGGCGAAAAAAGGGGGACAGACTGCTCTGTCCCCGCAGGTGTGCTCCTCTTCCCTCGGGCCGATGCGGCCGTGGACAGAGTGGTCTGTCCCCCTTTTTTCGCCTTTTTTCGCCCCTTTTTTCCGCTTAGTTGCCAACCGATCGACCGGCCGGAGCACTAGTGGGATCAAGCCCCGGCAAGCTTGAAATACTCGACCATCGCATCGATGCCGCGCTCGTAATTCGCGATCGACATCTTTTCGTTCGGCGCGTGAATGTTGTCGTCCGGCAGTCCGAATCCCGCCAGCACGCTCGGAATCCCGAGCGCCTCTTTGAAACAACCCGACAATCGGAATCGACCCGCCGCAGCGCACGTAAACCGTCTCGTGACCGAACACCTTCGTCATCGCGTCGGCAGCCTTGCGGATCAGCGGATGATCCGGATCGACCACCGATGCGGGCGCGGCGCTCAGCAACTTGAACGTCGCCGTAACCCCGCGAGGCGCCGCCGCCGCGATCGCGCTTTCCAGTTGCTGGATCACTTCGTCGGGCCGCTGATCGGGCACCAGCCGCAGACTGATCTTGATCACCGCCTTCGCGGGAATCACCGTCTTCGCGCCCTCCGCCGTAAACCCGCCGCGAATGCCGTGGATTTCGAGCGTCGGCCGCGCCCGAACACGCGTTCGAAGATCGGATACTCCGGCTCGCCCGCCAGTGCCGTCGAGCCGATTTCTTTTTCGCGATACTCCTCGGGATCGAACGGCAGCGTCTTCCACGCCGCGACTTCGGCCGGCGCGGGCTTCTCCACGCGATCGTAAAGCACCGGGAATCAGAATATGGCCGTCACGATCCTTCAACTTCGCGATGATCTGCGCAGCGGCCTCGATTGCGTTCGGAGCCGCGCCGCCGTAATCGCCCGAATGCAGATCGGATCGCGCGCCCTGCACGTGAATTTCGCCGTAGACGATGCCGCGCAGCCCCGTGGTCAGCGTCGGCAAGTCCGGCGCGAACATCGACGTATCGCAAATCACCACGGCATCGGCGCTCAAGTTCGTCGGGGCCGCCGGGCTTCGACCGCACGTATTTGTCGAGGTGCTCGCCGCTGGTTTCTTCTTCGCCCTCGATCAGGAATTTCACATTCACCGGCACCGTCCCGCTATCGCGAAGGCAGCGCGCGACCGCTTCCATCAGGATGAAAAGCTGCCCCTTATCGTCGGCCGCGCCGCGAGCGTAGATGTTTCCATCGCGAATCGCCGGCTCGAACGGCGGCGACATCCATTCATCCAGCGGATCGGGCGGCTGCACGTCGTAATGCCCGTACAGCAGCAGCGTCGGTTTCCCAGGCGCTCGCAGGGATTCGGCACGAACCAGCGGATTTCCGCCGGTTCCGCCCTGAATCCTCAATCAGCCGCGCGTTATCCAGGCCCGCGCGCGCCAGCCAATCGCGAACGAATTCCGCCGCGTGCCGCACATCGGAGGCATGTTCGGGCAGCGCGCTGATGCTGGGGATGCGAAGAAAGGAGATCAGGTCGTCCATGTTTATACGGTCATCCATCTTTATATGAGATCAGGTTTGTATATGAGTTTTTGGGTAGCGGGTTGAATTTCCTGATGCAACGCAACGAAACCGTGCGTTCGTAACCGGCGTCAACAGTGTGATGAATATCGCGATTCTCGTGTTCTTCTGTTTGGCGATGAGCGCTATTGCCCAAAGCCGCAGTGCTCTTGAGCCCCCCACTCCTCAGGAGCAGCGAGAGGCAATCGCGCGTTTGAGGGCTGACCTGGCAACCTACGAGCAACAAGCGCCTGATTTAGTTTGCAGGCAACCAAGCTTGATCTTGAACGGGTCGGAGGTAACGCAAGTCTCCCCAAACCCGCGCATTATCATCTTTCCGGAACAAACGCCCCAGCAGCACGGACAGGTCCACGGATTGGTGAAAAGCTTTGCGATTGCTCTTGTAATTCATGATCTACTCTCCCCCGAAGTGCAGTTCTCTTTTGTCCGGTGGGCATCCGTGGCATGGTCGCCGAAAACCGGGAGAAAGTCGGCAGGCAGTCTATCGCTACGAACGCGAATCCAGCGACGGTATCAGGCAGCAGACCGAGGTTCACGCCGATTTAGAATCCGGCAGAATCGTGCAGATTGTCTTCCACGGTATCAACACGCCAGAAGGCGCTTCCCTTTCTTGTCAAAGCGAAGCCAGGATTTCAAACTGACCCATTCCCCCGAGCCGCCTGAAGAGGTTGCGGAAAAATGGGGAAACAGGAATAAAAAAACGGGGACAGACCACTCTGTCCACGGCCGCGGCGGTTCCGCGGAAGAGGAACCTACCTGCGGCCGTGGACAGAGCAGTCTGTCCCCGTTTTTTTATTCCTGTTTCCCCATTTTTCCGCAACCTCTTCAGGCTCGGTTCACATTTGAAACCCACCCCCGAGGTTTGGCCGTACAATATAATATCGCGCTCATCTAATGCCCCCAAATTTATTACGTCTTGCGTACATGCTGGAATTTCTGGTTGCCCTGGTGGCGATTCTTGAGCTGTGGAGTCAAGTGGGCGGCCAAAGCCATCTCGATTTGATGCCGTGGTACACCAAGTTGGGGCTGACGTTGGCTCTGGCGCTGGTTACCGTCGTCGGGACCGTATCGGCAGTCTCGCATGACCGGGTCTGGAACGCGCAAACGATTGCATGTCTGGTGCTGGCGCTGCTGATTGCCGGCGGAATGGCGGGCTCCACGCTGTATTACCATCTGCATGAAAGTGACGAAGTCGATAGCGGCGAAGAAGGCGGGGCGATCAGCCGTCTCCTCGCCGGGCAGATAGCGGAGGCGCGCGCGTGAGCGATACAAAATTCGGATCCTGGAGCGTTGCCGAAAGTCCCATCTCCATCGAGTATTCGCTGGTGGTCATCGAAGAGATCCGCCACGAAGTCGCCGAGGGATTCCAGCGGCTGTCGCGCGGAGGCATCGAGGTCGGCGGGATTCTGTACGGCATGCGCGACGGCCGCACCGTGCGGATCCTGGCGATGCGGCCCATCGCTTGCGAACATGCGCGCGGTCCTGCGTTTCTGCTTTCGGACAAGGATCGTGTCGCGCTCAACGATCAACTGGTGCGCGAAAAGGAAGAGTCTGCAACTCGAAGGGTTGATCTCCGTCGGCTGGTTTCTTTCGCACACGCGCAGCGAAATCGCGCTGACCGATTCCGATCTCGAACTCTACTCGATCTTCTTCCCGACGCCGTGGCAGATCACGCTGGTGATTCGTCCCGGCCGCGGCGGCAGCATGCGTGCGGGATTCTTCGTGCGCGAGGCGGACGGCACGGTGAAGAGCGAGAAGAGCTATCTGGAATTCAACTTTCCGGATCGGCTGGCCGGGGTGCTGGATCGCGCTCCGGATCGTGCGCCGCGCGGAGATCGCGGCCGTAAGATTCCAGAGCTTCTATCGAGCCGAAGCCGACGGCAGCGCGAATGGACCGCCGACGGCGCGGGCGCCGTCGTGCCGCACGCGCTCCGACACCTCCTTGGTCGCGCCGACCGGACCGGCTTATACAGGCCCGCAGTTTCTTCCGCCGACTCCGCCGCGCCGAAAATGGCCGCTGCTGGTCGCCTGGGCCGCCGTGGTGTTGCTCGCAGCCGGGCTCGGCGTCCGCTACTGGATGCAGATCAACCTGACCGAGCCGATCACGCTGGCAGTGGTCGAGCATGATGGGCAATTGCAAGTCCAATGGAACAATGCCGCCAAGCTGGTGCGGGACGCCATGCGGGGCTCGCTCGAAATCTCCGATGGCGGCGAGACCAAGACCATCGTGCCTTGTCGAGACAGATGCTTGCGTCGGGAAATTTCACGGTGGTGCGCAAGAGCGGCGACGTGGAAGTTCACATGACTGTGGAGAGTCCGGACGGGGCAAGGTGGCAGGAAGCGTCGCGCTATCTGGGCCGTCCGCCGGCGGCGCAGGCAGCCGCAACACCGGCGGCGGGCACGGGTGTTTCGCCGCAGCCGTGAGTGGCGATCAGGCGGATGAGCTCGATCGGTTGCGGCGCGAGAATGGGCAGCAGGCGGCGAAGATCCAGCAGCTCGAGCGCACGTTGCGATCCTGCAATCGCGCGGCATCGACGTGGCCAAGCAAAGAGCCTGAGGGCCGCAATACGATGATTCGCTGGCTGGCCGCGGCGCTGTTCGCCGGATCTCTCTTAGCCGGATCTTTATCAGCGGAGACGCCGGAAGCGTCGGCTCGCAAGGCCATGAACAATTTCATGGAGGCGTTCAATTCGAAGGACGCAAAACGATGGTCGGAGATCGCTGAACTATCCGCACGTTCGCCTGGCCAGCAACAACGTTCGCGTGTACAACTCGGCCGCCGAGTTCGCGAAAGAAAGCGGCGATTACGCCAAGCGGCTCGCGCCCTGGGATCACAGCAAATGGGAATCGATGAAAACCGTGCAGCAGGGGGCTGAGAAGGTGCACTTCGCCGTGGTTTTCGTGCGCTATGATGCCGCCGGAAAATTGATCGGCAAGTTCCCGTCATTCTACGTCGTGACGTTGAAAGACGGACATTGGGGCGTACAGGCCCGGTCGAGTTTCGCCCCGTGAGGCGCGACCGTAAGAGAGCGCGCGTCTTCGTGGGGCCGGCACTCTGCCGGCAACCGGCCTTTAGGCCGGTTTTTTTCAGGCGCGAAAAGAGCCGCCTGAAGGCGTCTCGCCGCCACGAGTGGCGGCCCCACAAAAGCGCAGCCTGACGATCGCGCCTCTACCACCCGTTAATGTTTTCCCCCGATTCAGCCGTTAAGCGATTGGGTGCGAAATCCGACGCTCGACATTCTCCGCGCTGTTGCGATCCTGCTCGTCTTCGCCAGGCATTCCGAAGGCGCGCCGATTCGTTTCGCACCTCGGATGGATCGGCGTCGATCTCTTTCTTCGTCCTGAGCGGCTTTCTCGTTTCGGGTCTGCTATTTCGCGAGTATCAACAGGCCGGCCACGTAGCGGCCGGGCGATTCCTGTTACGGCGCGGCTTCAAAATCTATCCGCAGTTCTACTTGCTGGTCGCTGTCACGCTGATCGTAACCGCGGTTGCCGGATCGTCGATCCATCTGCGCGAAGCGCTCGCGGAAATCGTGTTCGTGCAGAACTACGCGCCGGGGCTGTGGGCGCACACTTGGTCGCTCGCAGTTGAGGAACATTTCTATTTGCTGTTGACGCTCGCGATTGTGTTGCTGGCGACGGCGCGGCGGCGACGATCCGTTTCGAACATTACCGGCGGGGATCATCACGGCTTGCGCTGCGATTCTCTCGCTTCGGATTGCCACTTGGCTGGCGTTCCCGGCGACGTCCGATTACGTGCATATCTTTCCATCGCATCTGCGAATGGACTCGCTTTTGACCGGCGTACTGCTATCGTATTACTGCGCATTTCAGCAAGCGCGCGTGCAACGATTCATGCAACGCTTTTGCAAGTGGCTTCCGCAGATCAGCATCGTATTTCTCGCACCGGCGGCGTTCCTGGATCAATCCGATCCGTGGATGTACACGCTTGGATTTTCGTCGATATCGATCGGATTCGCGCTGCTATTACTAAGCGCGGTTCATCCGCGTAAGACGGCAAAGTCAGCACCAGGAATCGCCGCCAAGTGCATGGCTCGATTGGGACAAGTGTCGTACGGATTCTATTTGTGGCACGGGCCGGTGCTATTCGCCGACGATAGGCTGCTCGCGCGCGGCATCGCGATCCCCATCAGCGTAAACCTGATCGCGACGTTTCTCGCGACGGTCGCGGTTGCGTTCGCGACCACGTGGCTCGCCGAACAGCCATTCCTGAGATTGCGTGACCGCTGGTTTCCTTCCCGCGTAGTTCCATCGAATCAAGAACTTGTCACTTTGGTCCGCGAAGCCGCCTAGGCTGGCGCTGATACAATTCTTGAGAAGGGGAATGGCATGCAACGATTTCTCATGCTGGTTGCGGTCGGGGTGGCCGCGCTTGCGGCTGATACAAAGACGGCGGAAGAGGTCTACAAGAACATCACCGTGCTTAAGGGCACGCCGGCGGATCAGCTCAACGGCGCGATGGCCGTGATATCAGCATCCCTCGGCGTCGACTGCGCGACGTGTCACGTGCAGGGCAAGCCGGAAGCCGACGACAAGCCGGCGAAGAAGACGGCTCGGGCCATGATCGAGATGACCGCGATGATCAACAAGAATTCGTTCAACGGACGGCAGCAGGTGACGTGCAACACCTGCCATCGCGGCAGTGAGCGGCCGGTCGCGATTCCGCCGGTTCTTGAATCCGATCCAGCTCCGCGAACGGAAGCGGCGCCTGCCGCTGGACCGCCGCAAGCGACGGCAGATGAGATCATCGCGAAGTACGTTTCGGCAGTTGGCGGCGAGGCCGCGATTAGAAAAGTGACTAGTCGCGTGGGCAAGGGCGAGATCACGGCGATGGGCAGCAAGCAGTCGATCGAATTGTTCACGAAGGCGCCGAATAAACGCATCACGATCACCCACAGCGCCAACGGCGACAGTATGACGGCGTTCGACGGAACCATCGGCTGGATGGGCAATACAGGCCGTCCGGGCCGCGAGATGGATGCGACGGGCGCGGGCGCGGCTGCGCTCGACGCGGAGTTCGCGATCGGGTTGCGCTTGAAGGAACTGTATCCGATGTTACGCCGCGGCCGGGCGGAATCCGTGAATGGCGTCGAATGCGAAGTACTGAACGGCGCGGCGAACGGGACCCATCCGACGGCGCGGTTTTATTTCGCGAAAGATACGGGATTGCTGATACGAATGGTTCGGTATGCAGATACGCCTGTGGGGCGTAACCCGACGCAGGTGGATTACGCCGATTATCGTGACGTGGCCGGCGTGAAGGTTCCGTTCCGCTGGACGCTGTCGCGGACCAATGGGCGGTTTACGATTCAGCTTGCCGAGGTGAAGGCTAATGTTCCCGTGGAGGATTCTCGATTTGCGAAACCGACGCAGTAAAGCCGGACCAGGCGGTCCGGCGCAGGCCAGGCGGCCTGCCCCACATACTATGACGCTTTCTAAAGTTTTTGGTGCGATTTTGATCGGATGCTGTCTGCAAGCGGCAACTTACGATCCTGCTTTGTGGTCCGGTATGAAGTACCGTCTTATCGGCCCTTATCGCGGCGGCCGTGTGACTGCGGTTACCGGTGTTGCGTCGGATCCGCTGACTTACTACATGGGCTCGACCGGCGGCGGCGTTTGGAAAACGTCCGACGCGGGGCACAATTGGATTAACGTTTCCGACGGGTTTTTCCCGGTCGCGTCGATGGGTGCGATTGAGGTTTCGCTGTCGAATCCCAACGTTGTTTACGCGGGCACGGGTTCGTCGAAGATTCGCAGCAACGTGTCGATCGGACGCGGGCTGTACAAGTCGACAGACGCCGGGAAGACTTGGACGTTCATCGGACTTCGCGACACGGGCCAGATCTCGACCATTCGAGTCGATCCGAAGAATCCGGATTTGGTTTACGTGGCGGCGCTGGGCAATCCGTTCGTGCCGAACAAGGAGCGCGGCATTTATCGCAGCACTGACGGCGGGAAAACCTGGAAGAACATACTGTTCGTGTCCGATGACGTGGGCGCGGCCGATCTTGAGATTCAACCAGGCAATCCGAAGGTTCTGTTTGCATCAATGTGGCATGGGCAGCGCAAGCCGTGGACCATCATCAGCGGCGGCTTGGAAGGCGGAATCTACAAGTCGACCGATGGCGGCGATCATTGGACGAAGCTCGGCGGTGGACTGCCGCATGAATTGTTCGGTCGCTCAAATGTTGGAATTTCCGCAGCGAAGCCGGATCGAATTTATGCGCTGATCGAAGCGAAGCCGGGTTCGGGCTTGTATCGATCGGAAGATGCGGGCGCGACGTGGACGCTGGTGAACGGCGCTGGCGCGATCATCACGCGGCCGTTTTACTACGACACGCTGGGCGTGGATCCGAACAATCCGGACGTCGTGTGGGTGGGCGACGAGAATTGGTTCCAGTCGACGGACGGCGGCAAGAACGTTCCGGCGCGCGACTGCGCCGCATGGCGATCATCACGATATCTGGATCAATCCGAAGGATTCGCGCTACATCATTCAATCGAACGACGGCGGCGCGAACGTTTCGATCGACGGCGGCAAAACCTGGAGCACGCAGGCGAACCAGCCCACCGCCGAAATTTATCAGGTCGCGGTGGACAATCAATATCCGTATCGCGTCTACGGCGCGCAGCAGGACAACACGACGGTGATCGTGCCGAGTCTGCCGCTCGGCAATGGGCAGGAATTTCGCACGGGTCCGGGATGCGAGACCGGTCCGATCATTCCCGATCTCTCGAATCCCGAGATTGTTTACGGAAGCTGCAAGGGGCAGTTCAGCCGGCAGAATATCAACACGCCGGAGGAGGATCGCTACTGGATCGGCGCGGAATCGCTGTATGGAAACGGCGGCGGCACGGTCACGTATCGCTTCCAGCGGGTTTCGCCGATGGAGGTTTCGCCGCACGATCAGCGCGTGGTTTATTACGGCTCGCAATACGTGCATCGGACTCGCGACGGCGGCGTGACATGGGCGAAGATTAGTCCTGACCTGACGGCGCATCCGCCGGGAACGCAGGAAGCCAGCGGCGAGCCGATCACGCGCGACGCGACAGGCGAAGAAGTTTATAGCACGGTGTATTCGATTCGCGAATCGCCGGTGACGAAGGGTTTGATCTGGGCGGGATCGAACGATGGGCTGGTGCATGTGACGCGCGATGACGGCGCGACTTGGGTGAACGTAACGCCGAAGGATTTGCCGTCGGGCGGGCGCGTGCAGAATATCGAGCCGAGTCCGCTGCGCGCCGGGTACTGCCTATGTCGCGATCTATCGATATTTGTTGGGTGATTTCGCGCCGTACATTTATCGCACCGACGATTACGGCAAGACTTGGAAGCGGCTGACCGACGGCAAGAATGGGATCGCGGCGGATGAGCCGACTCGCGTGGTTCGCGAAGATCCGGATCGCGCGGGATTGCTTTACGCGGGAACGGAATTCGGCATTTATGTTTCGTTCGACAACGGCGACCATTGGCAATCGTTCCAGATGAATCTGCCGGTGACGCCGGTCACCGACATGAAGATCGCGCACAAGGACCTGGTGATTTCGACACAGGGGCGCAGCTTCTGGATTCTGGACGATCTGACTCCGCTGCATCAGTTGAGTGAGGCGGGCACGACGTCGGCGATTCTGTTCAAGCCTCGCGAGGCGGTTCGTACGGTGCGCGGCGGTGGAGGCGGGGGGCTGAATCCGTCGGCTCTACGGTATCCGCAGCCGGGCGCGATGATCGATTATTATTTGCCGAGCGCGCCTTCCGGCGAGGTTTCCATGGAGATCGTGGATGGATCCGGCAAAACGATCCGCACGCTTACTAGCGCGGGTAGTGCGGCCGACGATCCTCCCGCCGATGCTCCTCCGGCTGACGATGAGGAAGGCGGCGGTCGCGGTCGCGGTGGCCCGACGCGTTTGGAAAAGTCGGCGGGGATGCATCGCTTCACTTGGGATCTTCGTTATGGCGGTCCTTGGGCGAGCGCGAATCGTCCTGAGGGTGCGAACGGCCCGGAGGCTGTACCGGGTAAGTACTCGGTTCGCGTCACGGCTGGATCGTGGACGTCGACACAGCCACTGACGCTGATTGAAGATCCGCGCATCATTAAAGCGGGTTTGACGGATGCCGCGCTGCGGGAGCAATTCGAACACAACATGCGCGTTCGCGAGTTGGTGAGCGATGTGAATAAGACGGTGGCTCGGCTGCGGACGGAGATGCGAAGCGCGACGGGGGCGAAGCGCGATGCACTGGAGACGCTGGCGGGGCATCTGATCACGCCGTCGATTCGGTATAGCAAGCCGGAATTACAGACTCACATCACTTATCTGTACAGCATCACTAACTGCGACGGATCAGAAGATTGGTCGGGATGCGATGGAGCGGTATGAGGTTTTGCGCAAGGAGTTGGATCAGCGGATTGCGGAGTTGAATCGGATACTTGGGTCGGTGCAGTAGGCGTGGTGGCTTGGAATAACTCGTTGTCGACATCAGTGTGGACACGGCACGCGCTGAAAAAAGCCGCCTGAAGGTGGCTTGCCGCCATGAGTGGCGGCCCCCACTTAGCGGCCCACACGTGACTTATTCGTATCTCAGTGCGACTAGTGGATCGCTTCGCGTTGCACGTAGGGCGGGAAAATAGCACGCCATTGCCGCGACTGTCAGTAATACTCCGGCGACGGCGCCCATCGTCAATGGATCGGTCGCGGAGACTCCGAAGAGCAGTCCACTCATTACGCGCCCCATTGCCAACGCTGCCGCGAGCCCGGCGGCCAAGCCAATCACGACCGGCGCGAGTCCTTGCCGCAAGACGAGTGATCGGAGATCCGATCCTGTCGCGCCTAAGGCCATGCGAATCCCCATCTCATTTTTGCGCTGCGCGATGGAATACGAAACCACGCCGTAGATGCCGAGGCTCGCCAAACCTAGCGCGATGGCAGCAAACAGCATCACCAGCGTCAACTGGAATCTCCGCTGCGCTACCGATGCCGAAACGATTTCGCCCATGGTCTGGAATTGCGGAACGGGGATCTCGGGATCGAGGCGCCGAATCTCCACCCGGACCGCGCTGGCGATTGCGGAGGGTTCCGTTGAGGTGCGCACGATCAACGTGCAGCGGCGTTGGTCGAAGCGCTGCCAGTAGGGAAGATACACCGTGGGATTCGCCTGCTTTTGAAGACCCCCGGCGGAAACGTCGCCAGCCACGCCGATTACTTCGAGCGCGGGCGCCGAGGGATCGCCCAAATGAAAACGCTTCCCGAGCGGATTCTGCCCCGGCCACAGCCGCTGCGCCGCTGCTGCCGAGATCACGCTGACGGGATGCGTCCGATCCGCTGGCTCGATGGCGCGGCCCTGCCTCAGGGGAATTCCCAGCGCGCGGAAAAAGTCTTCATTGATCAATCGGAAATCGGCAATAGGACGCTCCCTGATCGGCGTGGTATCGCCCTCCAGATTGAGAATGTTGTTGCTGCCTTCGCCGGCGAGCGGCAACAGATTGGACACGCCCGCCACCGAGACGCCAGGAATCGCCTGCATGGATTCGATGGTCTTGCGGATGAAATCGGAGCGGCGCGCCAGGTCCGGGTAGCGCGCGGAAGGCAGATTGATGTCGACTGTAATCACGTGTTCGGCGTCGAAACCTTTGTCGACGTGCAGCAGCCGAACGAAACTATTCAGCAGCAGCCCGGCGGCGACCAGGCATACGGTACACAAACCGGTTTCGATGGCCACCAGCAGGGCCCGCAAGCGGCCGCTTTGGCGATTGTTGGTCGCGCCGCGGCCCCCCGCGCGCAAGCCTTTTTGCGGATCGATGCGCGAGCTACGCCAGGCGGGAATCAGGCCGAAAATCGCCGCCGAGGCGAGCGTCAGCGCGAATGCGGTTGCCAACACACGGCTATCGAGGCGCACTTCGTTGAGGCGCGGCAGATCCACTGGCGCATTCGCGAGGATCAGTTGCAGCGCTCCCGCCGCGATCGCCAGGCCCAGCGCGCCGCCGAGAATCGCGACCAGGAAACTCTCGGTCAACATTTGACGAAGCAGTCGTGACGTGCTGGCTCCAATCGCCGCGCGGACAGCGAATTCGCGAGCCCTGCCGGTGGCGCGCGCGAGCAACAAATTAGCAACATTCACGCAAACGATCAGCAACACCGCGCCCACGGCGGCCAGCAAGAGCAGCAATCCTTGGCGCGACCGTCCCGTGATCTGTTCCTGTAAGGGCGACATCGCCGCGCGCAGCTCGTTATGGTCCGGAAGATCGCGCGAGATATTCGCCTGAACCGCGTTGAGTTCGTCAAGAGCCTGCGAGATCCCCACTCCGGGCTTCAATCGCGCGATGCAAGCGTAATTGAAATCGCCCATGGTCGACTTTTCCCGGTCGAGAAGCGCGAACGGCTTCCACACTTCGGGCGAATCCGCGCCGAACGCCATGGCCTGGAGCTGGCTGATCCTGGGGACTTGGAGAGCGGCGGGCAAGACTCCGATTACTTCATACGGCACGCCATCCAGCAGGATTTTCTGACCGAGCACGGCGGGATCGCCGTGGAATCGGAGTTGCCACAACGAGTGGTTTATCAGGGCGACATGGTCGTGGCCGGGCTGGTCCTCCTCAGCGCGGAAGCTTCGTCCGAGCTGGGGATGCACGCCGAGCGTGGAGAACAAACTGTAGGAGACGCGCCCGAGGATCACGCGCTCCGGATCGCCGCCGGAGGTCAGGTTGGCGCTGTAGCTCGACAGCATCGCCAGATCTTCAGCCGAGTGCCAATTTTTGCGCCATTCCTCGAAGTGCATGGCGTTTACCGGAATCGTCGGCGCCATGCGAGCGAACTTCGGGACCACCTCCTGGACGGCGACCAGTCGCGATGCATCGAGGAAAGGGAGCGGGCGCAGGAGGACGCCGTCGACGATGCTGAACATCGCGGTATTGGCTCCGATACCGATGCCGAGGATGAGGATTACGATGGCGGCGAAGGCGGGGTTTCGCTGGAGGGTGTGGAGTGCGTATTGGAGGTCGGCGCGCATGGGCTTCCTTGTAGGTAGAGACGCGCGGGCCGGGCTCGGGTTGGTGATTTAGTTGCGCACGATTTGATGGGCGTTTGAGGCTGGGTGTCGACATGAGTGTCGACACGGCACGCACGAGTGCGTGCGCCACATCGTTTCAGAATTCTTTTGCGGCGGCGGCTTGTTCGAGACCTACTCGGCCGATCTCGATGGTGGCGACGTAGTAATTCTCGCCCTTCATCTTGCAGCCGGCGAGGCGGCGCAGCATGGCGAGCTGTCCCGTATGCGTCATGGCATCGGCGACTGGCGCTTGAAACAACTTCTCGATGGGCGCGTGCATTGGCTCATCGGAGGCCAGATACGCGTCGAAGGCTGCCAGGGATGCGAAGAATCGCGCGACTTCCTGGTCCCACGGAAGAGGGTCGACGCTATTCCATTTCTGCGAGCCCTGCGCCATCGACAGCGCCCAATCAAACAGGTCGCCCATGTGGGCCAGGATCTGGCGCGGCGTTTTTTCGGCGCCGTCGAAATCGGCGAATTCGACGGGTGCGCCTCGCAAGGTTTTTCCGGCACGATAAGCCAGCGTCGCCAGTGAGTGGCGCAAGAGTTCGCGATCGGTCATCGAATTAGAATTCCTTGCCGGTGAACAGCTCCGGAAATTCCTTCTTCAGATTTCGGACCTTGGGAATGTCGTTATAGACGATGTAGGGCTGGCGCGGATTGTGTTCCAGGTAATGCTGATGATAATCTTCCGCCGCGTAGAACCCGTTCAGCGCCGTGAGCTGGGTCGCGATTTTGTGCTTGAAGAGCTTGGCGTTGTTGAGCTGTTGGATGTAAGCCTCGGCCACGCGCTTCTGTTCGTCATTGGCGTAGAAGATCGCCGAGCGATACTGCGTGCCCTCATCAGGGCCTTGGCGATTGACCTCCGTGGGATCGTGCGCCACCGAGAAAAATATCTGAAGCAGCTTGCCGTACGTGACCTGCGAAGGATCGTAAGTGACCTTCACCGATTCGGCGTGGCCTGTCTGGCCGGAGCCTACGATTTCGTAATGCGCGGTGAGTTTGCTGCCGCCGGCGTATCCCGAAACGGCTTCCTTCACGCCCTTGACGTGATCGAACACGGCCTCGACACCCCAGAAGCAGCCGCCCGCGAAGACGGCGGTCGCGGTCTGGGCACCGGCGGATGGTGCGATGTCGCTGGCGGGCGGTGGAAGCGCGGCAGCCTGCGCGCATGCACAGACGAAGCCGGATGAAATCAGGACAGCGGCGAGAGCAACACGTTGAACGGTGGATGTGGGCATCGCGGACACCTCATCTACATTTTACTGGTTTACAGGATTACTGGTTTGTCGATGCGGCTTTGTCGGCGATCTGACGCAAGGCCCATTCCGCCGCGCGGCGATGCGCGGGGGAACCTTCCGCTTCAAGCTTGCGAATTTCCGCGCCGCTCGATTCGTCGCCGCGCCGCCATAATTCGAGCAGCGCGGTGGTCGCGACGCGATGATGCGGGTCGGTTGCGGCTTTGCGCAATAGCGAGTCGATCTGCGCGCCGCTTTGGAGCGAAATGCCGTCGATGAGGTTCGAGCGGACACGAGGATCGGCGTCGGCGAGCAGAGTCTCCGCCCAATCGGGATTCTGGCTGGCGCGCGCGATCAACTTGACTACTTTCGATCGCAAGTGTTGCTGCGGCAATTTCAGGAATTTCGCGAGAGGCATCACCAAGCGGCGGCAATCGGAGATTTCGTCGATCATTTCCAGCGCGCGCGAGACCTCGACTTCGGGTAGCTCCGCCGAGCGTTTTCTTTGCTGATCGGTCAGGCGGTTCAGGAGTTTGGCGTCCAGATGATCGTCAAGCTTCGCCGCAGCTTTGCCCAGGCGGATGGCCTCGGGCAGCGAGAGGATGGACGGAGTCGAGAGGGCGTTCGGCACCACGCTTTCCATCAGCGGCGATGTGACGGGGCTGATGCGGCCGCATCTCGGCGTCTTTCTCAACCGCTTCGATCACGTAGGCGAAGAACGGCGGGAAACCGTCCGAGGCGAACCGCTCTTCGAGCCGCGCGCGATTGTATGGCGTCAGATCGCTGAGAAGACTTCGCCAGGTCGCGTCATTCGTGAGACTGGACAACGTGCCGGTCGCGTTACCGCTCATTCGAGGCCTCCTTAGAACTTAACGGCCATTCACGTCGAGACTTGAGGTGTTGGTCCCGCGTTAATGTCGTATACGTGATCCGGCGGCGAGTTTATTTGACCTTCCTCTTTGGCTCCACCATTTTCCTGGGCGCATTTCTGCTGTTCTCGGTTCAGCCGATGTTCGCGAAACAGATTTTGCCGTGGTTCGGCGGGTCGGCCGCGGTGTGGACTACGTGCCTGGTGTTCTTTCAGACGGCGCTGCTGGCGGGATACTCGTACTCCTGGTGGGTTTACGAAGCGATTGCTTGCGCGACGGCAGGCGATATTGCACGTTGTGTTGCTGATGGTGGCGATCGCGATGCTGCCGGTGGAGGCTGGGTCTCGGTGGCGGCCGGTCGCGGGGGCGGTGGGGCATCCAGCGATCGAGATTTTGTGGATGCTGGCTGCCGTCTTGGGGCTGCCTTATTTTCTTCTGTCTACAACTGGGCCGCTGTTGCAGAGTTGGTATGCGCGATCCGGGGAGTCGCCGTATCGACTGTTTGCCTTGTCGAATGCGGGTGCGCTGATTGCACTGGTCTCTTATCCGCTGCTGATTGAGCCGAGGTTGGCGGTGCATACTTCAGGATCGGATTTGGTCGATTGGATTTGTGGTGTTCGCGGCGTTGTGCGGCTTGACGGCGTTCGTCTCAACAAGATCGGCAGGCGGAACCGCCTGCCCCACAACTCGCGCAGAGAACGTTGCTAGAGGAGTTTACCTCGAGTGGATCGCTTTGGCAGCCGCGGGATCAATGCTGCTGCTCGCGACCACCAATCAGCTTACGCAAAACGTCGCGCCGGTGCCGTTGCTGTGGGTTGTCCCGCTGGCGATCTATCTGGTCACATTCATTGTGGCGTTCGAAAAACCGGAGTGGTACCGGCGCGATTTGTCGCTGCGTCTGCTGGCGATCGCACTTGCGTCCGTCGCCTACGCCATTTCCGATATCAAGCTCAGCGATGCGACTATCGTGTCGATTCCGCTGTTCTGCGGCGGGCTGTTCCTTGGCTGCATGTTCTGCCATGGCGAGCTGCATCGACTCAAGCCATGCGTCCGACCAGCTCACTTCCTTCTATCTGATGATCGCCCTGGGTGGCGCGATCGGCGCGGTCTTCGTGGGGCTGATCGCGCCGCTGATTTTCGCGGGGATTTACGAATTGCCGGTCGCGTTGACGGCTGTCGCGGTGCTCGCGCTGTGGATGAATCGGGATCGGGGACGCGCACAGCAACTGCTGTGGTCGGCAGTCGGCCTCGCGATGGTGGTTTTGGCGGTCAGCCAGGTGGTGGCGTACCATCGAGACGCCGTGGAACTCGACCGCAGTTTCTACGGGTCGCTCCGCGTGGTGGATTCGAACGGAATGCGCACGTTGTTTCACGGCATCGTCGAACACGGCTCGCAATTCCTGGCGCCGAACCAGCGCAGGACGCCGACCACGTATTACGGCTACGATTCCGGTGCGGGCATCGCGCTTGGTTCCAGGGCAAATTCCACTGCCGCGCCGAGACGCGTCGGCGTCATCGGGCTGGGGGCGGGCACGCTCGCGGCGTATGGGCGCCCCGGCGACGAATTCCACTTCTACGAAATCAATCCTCAGGTGATCGATATCGCGCATCGCCAGTTTTCCTATCTTGGCGATAGCGCGGCTAAGATTGATATAACCCTGGGCGATGCGCGATTGTCGTTGGAGGGCGAAGCTCCACAGGGATTTGATGTGCTGATGGTCGATGCTTTTTCAGGAGACGCGATTCCGGTGCACTTGCTGACGAAAGAGGCGTTCACGCTGTATCTCCGTCATTTGAAACCGGCGGGGACGCTGGCGATCCACGTCTCGAATCAATACCTGGATCTTGCGCCGGTAGTGGCCCAACTGGCGGCCGCGAACGATCTGCCCGCGCTGGAAGTTCGCAGTCCCAAGGATGAATCGCGGCAGACGCTGGAATCGGTGTGGATTCTGATGAGCCGCAATCGCGACTTTCTTGCCGGAGCGGTGCTTGGGAACCAAGGGGTCTCGAAACGCGTCCTATCCGTACCAGAGGCAGGCGCAACGCGCGTGTGGACTGACGATTACAACAATTTATTTCAAGTGATGCGATGGATTCCAAACTAATGCGACTTATTTTTCTTTCTCTCATTCTGTCGGCTGCGGTTTTCGCCCAGACTCCCCAGCAAGCTCCTCAGAGAGCCGTGCGCTACGCGCTGATCCTTGATGACGAACCAGTGGCGACGCGATTCGCAGCCGCGCAAGGTTCACAAGGCGGAGTTCATTCGGCCGCCGCCGGCGATTATCGCCGCCAGATCGAGGCTCGGCATGACGATCTGCGGCGGGAACTCGCCTCGCGAAATTTCACCGTGGCCGGTTCCGTCACCACGGCCATGAACGCGGTCTTCGTGGTCGCGCAGCCCAGCCGGCTGGCGGAACTGCAGAGCTCTGCCAGGCGTCCGCGGCGTGGTGCCGCTGCGTTCCTACAAGCGGCAAATGAATCGCGCGCTTCCGCTGCTGAATGCGAGCGTAGCCTGGGGCGCGGTGGGCGGAGTCTCTAACGCTGGCGCCGGAATCAAGATCGCGATTATCGATGGCGGTATCGATCAGAATCATCCGGCATTTCAGGA
Source organism: Terriglobia bacterium (assembly GCA_963732025.1). Classification (GTDB taxonomy): domain Bacteria; phylum Acidobacteriota; class Terriglobia; order Bryobacterales; family Bryobacteraceae; genus Palsa-187. The sequence continues at coordinate 1,282,697 of CAVSXU010000007.1, read as the reverse complement.
TTCGTCGCTGACGATTCCCGCTGGATTCCCGAAGTGCACGCCGGGCGATTGCGCGTTCACCAATAACAAGGTCATCGTGGCGCGCAGCTACATCGCACAGATTGCCGCGGGCAGCGACCCGAAGAATCCCGCCGCCGATTCGCGGCCCGACGATATCACGGCTCGCGACCATAGCGGCCATGGTTCGGCGATCGCGGCGGTCGCTGCCGGAAATTCGAACACGGCTTTGGTCACATTTAATGGCATGGCGCCGAAGGCATTCCTGGGCAGCTACAAGATTTTCGGATCGCCGGGCGTCAATGATTCGACGTCCGATGACGTGATCGTCGCGGCGCTGGACGACGCCATTAAAGACGGCATGGACATCATCTCGTTTTCGATCGGCGGCGAGGCGTTTACGGGTCCTCTCGAAACCGGCGCGGCCTGCGGGCTGGCTGCGGGTGTGCCTTGCGACCTGCTTGCGACGGCATGCGAGAACGCGGTGCAGGCCGGCACGGTGATCGTCGCCTCGGCTGGCAACGATGGATTTTTCGGCATTGGCTATCCTTCGTTCAATACGATCCAATCGCCTTCGAATGCTCCTAGTGTGATTAGCGTCGGTGCGTCCACCAACTCGCATTTCTTCATCTCTAACGTGAGCCTGCCCGGCAACGTTCCCCCAAATCTGCAAAACATCGCGGGCCAAACCGGCGACGCGAATACGTTTTATCCGGGCGCGTTTACGCTGCCGCTGTTGGATCTGGTGCAGGTGGGCGACAACGGACTGGGATGCTCGGCGTTTCCGGATAATTCCCTGTATGGATTCTTCGTGCTGATCAAGCGCGGCACGTGCAGCTATGCCACCAAGATTCAAAACGTGGAAGATGCGGGCGCGTTCGGGGCCATCATTTATATGGACACCAACGGAGCGCCCATTGCGCCGAACGATCCGTTTGACGATCCGAACATGATTCCGTTCATCGTGATCCGGAATTCCGACGGCGTCGCGCTCAAGGCCTACGTCGACGCGAATCCGCTGGCGCTGGCGACCATGAATTCCGCCGGAGTCGAGCAAATCGATAACCAGGACGCAAACGAACTCGCCGGGTTCACTTCGCTGGGGCCATCGACGGGCGATTCGCTGATCAAGCCCGATATGGTGGCGGTCGGCACTAGTATCTACACCGCGGCGCAGAGTTACGATCCGCAGGGCGACGTGTACAGTTCCACTGGATACGTGGCCGCCGACGGCACCAGTTTCTCGGCGCCTTTGGTGGCGGGAGCGGCCGCGATCGTGAAGCAAAAGCATCCGACGTGGACGCCGACACAAATTCGCTCCGCGCTGATCAACAACGCGGCCCAAGCGATTTCCACCGATGACGCTTCGAATGGCGATTTTATCAACGTCGATATTCAATCGTTCGGTGCGGGCCTTCTGGATGCGGGCGCGGCCGCGAACACGATCGTTACTGCGAGCCCGATGTCGCTATCGTTCGGAATCATGCCGACGTTTCCGGCGACCAAGGCCGTCACGCTGACGAACAACGGGACGGCTGCCGTCACGCTGGCCATCTCGAACTTGCCGAGCAATGGAGCGATCGGCGGCGCCACGGTCGCTTTCGACAAGACCAGTGTTCCGTTGGCCGCGGGCGCCTCGGCTGTCGTCAACGTCACGATTTCGGGAACGGTTCCGCCGCCGAATGAATACTCGGCGTTCATGCAGATTCAGGGAACCGGAGTCAGCCTGCGCGTCCCCTACATGTACATTATTCCCGACGGCACTGCCGCGAATCTGTTCCAGGTTGGCGGCGGATTCGACGGGCTGCCTGGCGAGGCGACGGACCCCCGCAATCTGGCGATCAAGCTGACCGACGATTTCGGCGCGCCGATCGTAAACTCGCCGGTCACGTTTACCGCAACCGACGGCGGCAAGATCCAGAACGCGCAGGCCACCACCGACAAGTACGGGATCGCGGTGGCGCAGGCGGTGCTCGGATCGCAACCGGGGTTCTATAACTACACCGTCGATGCGGGGGGAATGGAGCTCCCGTTTACTGGATTCGCGCGCTTGGCCCCGGCGATCACCAAGGTGGAGAACGGCGCCAGTTTCGATGCCACAGTTCCGATTGCGCCGGGCTCCTACGTCACAATCGTGGGAACCGCGCTCAGCGATTTCACCGATCGCACCGTGACGGCGCGGCTGCCGCTATCGATCGACGGCGCATCGGTTAGCTTCGATGTGCCCACCGCCGGGATCAGTGTTCCCGGGCATCTCAGTTACGCCAGCGATACGCAGATCAACGTGCAGGTTCCGTGGGAACTGGCGGGGCAGGCGTCGGCGCAGATGAAAGTGAGCATCAGCTCCGCGATCGGCAACGTATTCACGGCTCCGGTGGCCGCCTATTCCCCGGCGTTTTTCGAGATCGCGCCGGGCGAGGTTGCCGCCGAGGACTTGAGTTACGGGATCATCACGCCGACGCATCCCGCGGTGCGCGGCGCTTACGTCACGCTGTATGCGAATGGTCTGGGGCCGGTAAGCAATCAGCCGGCGAGCGGCGATCCGTCGCCTGCCGTCGAACCGCTGGCGCGAACTTCAACGACGCCGGTGGTGACGTTCGGTACAACGGTAGCTCCCGCATCGTCGGTGGCATTTAGTGGAATGACGCCGGGTACTACCGGGCTGTATCAGATCAACGTGATCGTGCCGGCGAGCCTGGCGCCGGGGAATATTCCGTTGACGGTGACGATCGGCGGGAAGACGTCGAAGGCGTCGGGGATTACTGTGCAGTAGGCGGGGGAGGACGTTTCCGCCTGCCTGAGTTTTCTGCATCCCGATCGGGAATGTGGTCATCTAGAGAGAATATGAAGCTCACAACAGCGCTCCTGGTTGTGTTCGCGGCTGCTGGGTTGTCCGCGCAGCCGCTCAGTGGTACTTGGCAGGCGACCGTCAAGGTCAATGGCCTCGATATTCCGTTCCGGATCGAGTTTGCAGGAAGCGAAACCAATCCACAAGCGACGTTCTTCAACGGCGACGAGCGGTTGGTCTCCAGCAGCGGAAAATCCTCCGGCGGCGCGATCGAGATCAAATGGGAATACCTTGCCTCGACTCTTAAGGCCACGCTGAAGAATGGCGAGCTGGATGGCGAATATACGCGCGCGCGTACAACCACTCCCTATCCGTTTCACGCGCAACCTGCAAAGGCCTGTGAGGCAGGCACTTTCGCCCGCCGCGATTCCCAACATTGACGGCGTCTGGGAAGTCCACGACGTCAACAGCTCGAAAGGCGAGCAAGCGTGGAGCCTGATCGTCAGCCAAAAAGGCAGCGAAGCTTCCGGCACGATTCTACGCGTCGACGGCGACGCGGGCACGCTGACGGGTTCCTTTAAGGACGGCAAATTCGTCCTGAGCCATTTTTCCGGCATGCGCCCGGCGCTTCTCGAAATCACGCCCGTGCCCGGCGGCACCTTGCGCTGACTCTGAACGGCAAAGGCAAAATGACCGCGATGCGACCGGCCGAAGCTCGCGCGAAGGGACTGCCCGAACCGTCTGACCCGACGAAACACACCGGCGTCAAGGATGCGACCGAACCCTTCCATTTCAAGTTCCCCGACCTCAACGGCAAGCTGGTCAGCGACACTGACGATCGCTTCAAAGGCAAAGTAGTCCTGGTGAACATCACCGGAAGCTGGTGCCCGAATTGTCATGACGAAGCGCCGTTTCTGGCCGAGATGTACAAGAATATCGAGCGCAAGGGCTGGAAATTGTTGCGCTGTCATTTGAAGAAGCCGACCAGTTGAAGGATCCGACGCGCCTGCGGGCGTTCCTGAAACGCTACGGGATCGAGTACACGGTGCTGCTCGGCGGCACCACCGACGAAGCGCCCGAAAAGCTGGCGCAAGCCGAGCATTGGGACGCCTGGCCGACCACATTCTTCCTGGGCCGCGATGGCCGCGTTCGCAAAGTCCACTCCGGTTTCCCGAGCCGCGCATCGGGCGAACTCTACACGCAGGCCACACACGAATTCACGGAGTTGGTGGAGAAGCTGCTGGCGGAAGTCGATTGCCATTGCGCCGAGTAGCCGCTGAATGATCGCGGTCGTTGGTAGTGCGAATATCGACCTGACGACGTTCACCGACGATTATCCTCGCCCCGGCGAAACCATTTTCGGCCGCGAGTTCAGTCTCGGATTCGGCGGCAAGGGCGCGAATCAGGCGGTGGCGGCTCGCAAGTGCGGAGCCGAGGTCGCGATGGTCGCGCGCGTCGGCGACGATCTGTTCGGCGAAGCCACGTTGAAGAATTTCCAAGACGCCGGCATCGACACGACGCATGTGACGATCACGCCCGGCGTCTCCACGGGCGTCGCGCCGATTCTGGTCGACAGCTCCGGACAGAATCGCATCATCGTGGTGAAGGGCGCGAACGATCGGCTGTCTCCCGCGGATATCGACGCGGCTTCGGGCTTGCTGGGCCGCGCGAACATGATCGTGCTGCAGCTTGAGGTTCCGCTCGAGACCGTGTATCACACGCTGCGTTTCGCTCACGAACGCGGCATCCAGACGATTCTCAATCCTGCGCCCGCGCAGCCACTCGACATCAGCCGCGGCGAGCCTCGCCGATTACCTGATCCCGAACGAAACCGAAGCCGAGGCGCTGAGCGGCGTCGCGGTGCGCGATCTTGCCTCCGCGCATGATGCCGCTGCGCGATTGCTCGTTAATGGCTGGCGGCGCGTGATCGTTACGCTGGGCGCGAATGGCTCGCTGCTCGCGGCGCCGAAGGCGACCAGCACATCGCGCCGTTCGCAGTGAAGCCTGTGGACACGACCGGCGCGGGCGACGCCTTCATCGGCAGCCTGGCGCATTTTCTGTCGAGCGGATTCGATGAGCTGGAAGCGATCTCGCGCGCGAATCTTTATGCCGCGCTTTCGACGCTGGCGGTGGGGACACAGAAGTCATTCGTGACGGCGGAGGAGTTTGGAGCCGCGTGGACGCTACGAAGCACTCTCTAACGGTCGCGCCTCCCTGACGGCCGTCAGTTCGCAATCGTCCCATGCCGTCAGTGAGGCGCGACAGCATGGAGCGCTACCTATCCATCAATGCGTCCCCAAGTGAAACGGATTAAAGTTGCTCTTGTAATCGAACGCATCGATCCCTTCGGAGCGCTTCAAAAAGCCGACCACGACATACGTCAGCGGAGTCGCCACCACTTCGTAGACAACTTTAACCAAATAGGCCGACGCGGCGTTGCGGACCAGCGTCCACACCGGCGCCGTGCCGCCGAATCCGATCGCCACGATCAGAATCGTATCGACGAACTGGCCCGCTGACCGTCGAACCGACCGTTCGCGTCCACAACTTCTTTCCGCCGGTCCAGATTTTCATCTTGGCGAGCGTGATAGGAGTTGGCGAATTCGCCGCACCAGTAGGCGATCAGGCTCGCGACGATCAGTCGCGGAATCTGTAGAACACGGTCGCGAATGCTTCCTGATTGGGCCAGCCGGGCGCGGGAGGCAGCCACACCGTGATCAACCCCATCAGCGCGAGCAATCCGTTCGCGAGGAATCCCAGCCAGATCGCGCGGCGCGACGCGGCGTAGCCGTAACTTCGGTGAAGACGTCGCCGAAGATGTAGGTGAGCGGAAACAGAATCTGCGCGCCGCTGATGCACGAACGGTCCGATCAGGCAGAGCTTCTGGCCGACCAGATTCGAAATCAGCAGGACCACCAGGAAAATCGCCAGCAGTAGATCGAAGTGTCGGTAGGTGCGCAGGTCGCGCGCCTGCACGCCGGGAAGAGTTGACATGAGAGCCTATATTAGCGTGGCCGCTGAGGCCGCTGCACCGGCAGATCGTTAGGCGAGTTCTTGCCCAACAGTGGCTGCACCGCTTTCTGCACCGTCCCCGCGACGATCTCCGCGCCTTGCGCGGTCGGATGGATTCCGTCCGGCTGGATATAGCGCATGTCTTTGGTGACGATATCGCGCCAGCAGGAACGGAATCAGCTTGGCGTGATGTTTCTGCCGCCAGGTCGCTGTAGATCTTCTGGAACTCGCGGATGTAATCGGGCCCGTAGTTGGGCGGCAGCGTCATGCCCGCCAGCACCACTTTCGCGCCGGCCTTCTGAAACGCCGCGATCATCCGCTCCAGATTCTCGCGCGTGCGGCGCCAGCGGCAGCCCGCGCAGCCCGTCGTTGCCGCCGAGTTCGACAATCACATCGCCGGCTTCAGCGACGTGGCCGAATCGATGCCGAGCCACGCCGCCCTCGGTCGTATCGCCGCTGATGCCGAGATTCACGACGTGCCACGCGTAGCCGTCGGCATCGAGCTTCTTCTGCAAGTCGTCGGGAAAGCTGTGGCCGGCGGGAAGGCCGTAGCCGGCGCCAGGCTGTCGCCGAATACGACCAGCACCTTGCGATTGTCGAGCACCGGGCGGCTGGCGCGGGAGCGGGCTGCGGATGCGAATCGCTGGATACTTCGGGCGCAGCATCGTGAGCACGCGAGCACGCCGCGAGCACGGACAACGCCACGGCGACGAAAATTGCAAATCCCGACACTTGAAAGTTTCACTACTGCCATCATAATAGGAGTACTCGATGGCAATTCTTGAAGCGCGCAGTCTCACCAAAAGTCATCGACACCGGAACGCATCGCGTGGAGATTCTGCGCGGCGTCGATTTCGAGGTTCCCGCCGGGCAGTTCGTCGCGATCATGGGCGCCTCGGGCAGCGGCAAGAGCACGCTGCTCGGCCTGCTGGCCGGCCTCGATACGCCCACGTCGGGCAGCGTCGTCATCGACGGCACCGACATCACCGGCCTGAGCGAAGACAAGCTGGCGGTGGTGCGCGGGCGCAAGATCGGATTCGTGTTTCAGTCTACCAACTGATCCCGACGCTGACCGCGGAAGAAAATGTTCTGCTGCCGCACGAACTGGCCGGCGGCGACGTGCGGTCGGGGATCGCTCGCGCGCGCGAGCTGCTGAACAGCGTCGGCCTGAGCGATCGCTTGGATCATTATCCGGTGCAGCTCTCCGGCGGCGAGCAGCAGCGCGTCGCGCTGGCGCGCGCGTTCATGGTGAAGCCGCCGATCCTGATGGCCGATGAGCCGACCGGCAATCTGGACAGCGTGAACGGGGCGCACGTGCTCGATTGCTGATCTCGCTGAACCAGCGCGAGGGCACGACGCTGGTTCTGGTGACGCACGATCGCGCGCTCGCCGAACACGCCGACCGCATCGTCACGCTGCGCGACGGCAAGATCGTCGCCGACGAGATTCGCGAGCCTGCCGCAAGTGGCGACGCTGGACAATCGTGAACCTTTCTCTGCGCACCGCCGGGCGCATCGCCTGGCGCGAGACGCGCTCGTCGCTGACGAAGTTTCTGTTCGTCGTGCTGGCCGTCGCGGCCGGCGTCGGCGCGCTCTCCGGAGTGCGCGGATTCAGCGAGAGCTTTCACTCGATGCTGACCAAGGAAGCGCGCACCGTGATGGCGGCCGATCTGACGGCGCGCCAATTCGCGATGCCGACGCGATCAGCAGACGCGCGAATCTGGACGCGCTCGCGTCGCAGGATGTCGAGCACACGCTGATCACCGAAACCGTTTCCATGGCGGCGCCCTCACCGACCAGCGAGTCCGCGACGCGACGCCGGTGCTGGCGGCGCTGAAGGCTGTCGATCCCGTCGAAATATCCGTACTACGGCGAGGTCAAGCTGGATCCGCCGATGCCGCTCGCGCAGGCGCTGACAGCCCGATACCGTCGCCGCCGGCGACGATCTGCTGATGCGGCTGCATCTGCATAGCCGGCGACATCGGTGCGCATCGGCTCGGCAGGATTTTCGAGATCGCGGCCGTGATCGTGCCGGAGCCCGACCGCATGTCGGGCAGCCTGAACTTCGGCCTGCGGCTGATGATGTCGCGCGAGGCGTTCGAGCGCACCGGACTGATGCAGCTCGGCAGCCGCGCGGCGCAGCGCTATCTGTTCAAGCTGGATGCCGGGCGCGCCGCCGGTGGAAGAAGTTCGGCGGACGCTGCGGCGAACGCTGCCGGAAGCGATGGTCGCCGGACTTCCGCCAGTCGCATCCCATCATCACCAGCGGCCTGGATCAGGCGACCACGTTTCTGAGCCTGGTCAGCCTGATCGCGCTGATCGTCGGCGCGATCGGCGTCGGCATGGCGATGCACGCGCACCTGCAGCAGAAGATGGATCACATCGCGGTGATGAAATCGCTGGGCGCGACGTCGACCGAGATCATCCGGATCTACACGCTGCAGACGCTGATGCTGGGCTTGCGTCGGCGGACTCGCCGGAGTCGCCGTGGGGCGCGCTGTGGAACAGGTGTTTCCGCTGCTGATCAAGAAGTATTTCCCGATCGGCGCTCGAAGCGGGCTGGCATCTCGCGGCGGCGGCGCAGGGAATCGCGGTCGGCATGCTGACCACGCTGCTGTTCACGCTGCCGCCGCTGCTCGCGATCCGCAAAATCCGCCCCGCGCTGATTCTGCGGCGCGACATGCCGGAAGCGAAGCTTCCGTGGCGCAAACGACTGGTGGAAGCGCGAGCGGCGCTGGCGACCGGCGGAGTGATCCTGATCGGCATCGGCGGCGATCGCCGCGTGGCTCGCCGATTCGCCGCGAGTCGGCGGATATTTCGCGGGAGGACTGATGGTCAGCCTGCTTGCGCTCGCGATCGTCGCGTGGCTGCTGCTCCGATCGGTGCGCGGGTTCCTGCAAGAACTCGCCGTGGAGGATTCCGTCGCTGGTGCGGCAGGGCCTGGCGAATCTTTATCGGCAAGGCAATCAGGCGCAGGCGATTCTGGTCGCGCTGGGGCTGGGCGTGATGTTCACGCTGACCGTGTACCTGGTGCAGAATTCGCTGGTCGGCGCAGATTATCCAGACCGCGCCGCCGGGGACGCCCAATGTGTTTCTGGTCGGCGTCACGCAGGCGCAAGTGGAACCGCTGAAGGAACTGATCGCGCATCAGGCGGGCGTGCAGGGCGCGGCCGAATTCGTTCCGCGTGTCGCGACACGTCTGGTACAGCGATCAACGGTGAGGCAACGTCACAGCGCGATCGATACACGGGTCAATGTCGATGTGGGAAGACGTGCAGCCGGATTACGTGCGCGTGATCGAAGGCGCGTGGTGGAAGAAGGATGGGCTCGCGCCGAATGCTACGCCGGTGGTTTCGGTGCAAACGGAAATGGCCAAGCGCGCTGGACATCAAACCCGGCGACAGCATCGAAATGCAGGCGAGCGGACGCACGTTCAGCGCACGGGTGGTCGCGATTCATGAGTGGGAACAGCGCCGCTTCATGCCGACCAGTTCGTTCGTGTTCAATCCGGCCGCGCTGGCCGGGTTGCCGGTGATCGTTCTACGGCGGCGTGCGCATCGACCCTGCCGCAGGTGGGCGCGTTCCAGCGCGCGGCGTTCGAGAAATTCCCGACCGTGACGGTGGTGAACATCGCCGACGCGCTGGAGATCGTGCAGCAGGTGATCGATCAGATCGCGCTGGTGATCCGGTTCCTATCGGGTTTCGCGATTCTGGCGGGCGCGATCATTCTGGCGGCCAGCGTCGCCGGCACGCGCTTCCGGCGGGTGCGCGAAGTGGTGATCCTGAAGACGCTGGGCGCGACGCGGCGCCACGTCGCAGGATTTTCTCGGTGGAGTTTCTGACGCTGGGAGTGGTCGCGGGTTTGATGGGTGCGATTCTGGCGACAGCGTTTTCGAGCCTGGTGCTGAAGCGGTTGCTGAACGCGCACTTCAAGTTCGAGCCGAAGGCGGCGTTATTCGCGATCATAATGACGGCGCTGTTGGCGAACACGGCGGGCTGGGTGGCGAGCTTCCGCATTCTGGGGCAAAAGCCATTGGAAGTTTTGCGGGAGGAGTAGTGTGGCGCACGCACTCTTGCGTGCCGTGTCGACACTCATGTCGACACAAGCTTTGTCAAGCTCAAGGATGAATCCGGTTTCGATCCTTGTGACTTACGGAATAAGCTTGTGTCGACATGAGTGTCGACACGGCACGCAAGAGTGCGTGCGCAACATCAATTCACAGCGGCGGCGACTTCTATTGCAACCGTTGCGTCCAGCGACGGCAACCCCTCGAACAGCAGCAGCGTACTGGCCGGCGGACGCGCGCGATCGTAGTAATCGAAGCGAATCGCGCGAGTCTTATCCGCTATCCCTTTCGTCATTGGATAAACGCCTGACCAGAACACGTCCTTGTAGCCGGCGCTCTGCGTCTCCAGCGCTTTGCGCAGTCGGTCGAACGCCAACCGCAAGTCCTTTTCCTGATCGCCAAACGCCATTTGCGTGCCGCTAAACACGATCTTCGCGGAGCCCACCAGCGCGATCTGCGAATAGTTTGGATTCTGCGCGAGCGCTGGCGGATTTGCCAACTTCATCTCGGCTCCCGGCGATTTCTCCAGGCGGCCGACGGCTTCGCACTCAACCAAGGGCTCCAAACCGAGGCGCTGCTGCTGAACGAAATTCGCGGAGGCGCTGGGGAATGCCGCCGCGATCGCCGATTTCACAACCGCGAGATCGTCCAGCGAACTGAGGAAGCACGTGGCGCGCACGACGTTTTCATGCGGCACGCCGACGGCTTCGGTCGCGGTTCGCAACTGTGCGACGGACTGCTTGGGATCCTTTGCCTGCTGTCCCGAAAAAAACGCAAGTCCATTCGGATTCGCGATCCTTTTGTCGACCGCGATGCTCTCGATCACAACTTGCGAGCCTTCCATCGGCAGCGCGCCCACCAGGATGGTGCTCAAGGCGGGGATGTTGAGCTTGTGTTCGGTGAAGACTTCGCTGACCAGCGTCTGCACGCGGCGCAGATCGCCGCTGCCGGCGACGAAGGCGCGAAGTTTGATGATGGTCGCGCCGCGACTTTCCTGCAGGAGTGCCTTGAGCGCTTCATGAACCTGCGCCGACAGCAGCCCTTTCGATGTCAGCGTGGAAGTGCGGAACACCAAGTGGGCCGTTTCGCCAATGGCGGCGCTGGGCGGGTCTTTCGGCAGAGCCAAGGCTTGCGTGACTGGCTCTTTGTCCTCTTTTTTTGCCTTGGTCTTGCGATCCATCTGCGCGGCCGCGGTAAATGCAATCGCCAACGACAGGAGGAGAATGATGAGGAACTTGTGCGGCTTCAACCCTCGGATTGTATCATTCGGGGCATCCTTCAGTGATTAAGTTGCGCGCTCTCTGACGGTCGCGCCTCCTAATGAGCGGCGTGGTTCTTGCCGTACAACTTCTCACCGGCGGTGACTTCCATCGTCAGCCGATTCTGCGGCGGCGGTAGCGGACACGTCGCATACGGCGTGAACATGCATGGCGGGTTTACAGCCTGGTTGAAATCGAGCCACACGGTTCCAGGTTTCGATAATCCGCCGGCGGGCGGAGCGGCATAGAGGAATCGCGCACCGGCGTAGGTAGTCTTGCCGCTGGTCGCGTCGCGCATCACGAAGAACAGGCGCTTGTCTTCCATCACTGGATCCAGCCGGTACTCCTTACCGTTTCTGGTGAACGTCACCGAACCCGGGCTCACCATTTGCTCTTTGACTCCGGCGACCGTGTTGAACTCGATCACGCGGCGATCCGGCCACGGCGTGAATTTCGCCTCGACGCGCCACGAGGGATCGATGGGATACCAAACCAGGCCCGTGAACTGTTTTCGCGCGGCGGAGTCGCTATCTTTCACGCGCACCGCCAGCTTGTCCTCGCGCTGGATCACGAAAAACTTCACTGCGCCGAGCACCACGGCGCTGGAACTGTCGTCGGCTTTGAACACCAATTCCTTGGCTGCGACGCCTGGAGCAGGGACGAATTTCGCCTCCCCGGCCTTGAGAGTGATGGTTCCCGCGCGCTTCGGCGCGCTCGCCGGGAGTGCGACCTCGAAGGATTCGTCCGCGCCCACGCGGTTCTCGCCCTCCTTCAGCCAGAACAGTCCCGTAAGGGTAATCCAACCATCTTTGCCCGCGATTTCGACTTGGCGCTGCGCGCGAAACTGACGAATCTGGCGCTCGTAATCGGGCGGAACACCGGTCGCGGCGGACACGATCCCCACTGCAAGCATGGCTGCAATCGATTGTCGAATCATCCAGCGAATTTCCCCCGAGAAATTTAACCCTTGCCCAACTGGACAGCCCCATCTTAACCTAGACTCAGCACATGGAAATCACAAAGATCATCGGACGAGAAATTCTGGACTCCCGCGGGAATCCGACCGTGGAAGCCGACGTTTATCTGGCCGACGGGAGCATGGGCCGCGCGGCCGTTCCCTCCGGCGCATCCACCGGCGAGCACGAAGCGGTCGAGCTTCGCGATGGCGACAAATCGCGCTATCTGGGCAAGGGCACGCGCACCGCCGTCGAGAATATCGCGGAGCACATCGCGCCCGCGCTCGCTCGGGCTGGACGCCGAGCAGCAGATCGCAGATCGACCGGCTGATGATCGCGCTCGACGGCACGCCGAACAAAGTCGAGGCTGGGCGCGAACGCGATTCTGGCGGTGTCGATGGCGGTGGCGCGCGCGTCGGCGACTTCGCAGCAGACGCCGCTGTATCGCTACCTCGGCGGAGTTGGCGCGTGCCTGCTGCCGGTGCCGATGATGAACATCCTGAACGGCGGCGCGCACGCCGACAACAGCGTCGATCCGCAGGAATTCATGATCGTTCCCTACGGCGCGGAGAAATTCTCCGAAGCGCTGCGCTGGGGCGCGGAGGTGTTTCACACGCTGAAGGGCGTGCTGAAGAAGCGCGGCTATTCGACGTCGGTGGGCGACGAGGGCGGCTTCGCGCCGAATCTCAAATCGAACGAAGAAGCGCTCGAAGTGGTGCTGGAAGCGATCACGCTGGCCGGCTACACGCCGGGCGATCAGATCGGCATCGCGCTCGACCCGGCGGCCAGCGAGTTCTACGACGCCGACAAGAAGAAGTACGTCTTCAAGAAATCCGACAAGAGCGAGCGCACCTCCGAACAGATGGTCGAGTTCTGGGCGGACTGGGTGCGGCAGTATCCGATCGTTTCGATCGAAGACGGCATGGCGGAAGACGATTGGGACGGCTGGAAGCTGATGACGGACGATGCTCGGCAAGAAGATCCAGCTGGTGGGCGACGATCTGTTCGTCACCAACACGGAGCGGCTGGCGCAGGGCATCGAGCGCGGCATCGCCAACTCGATTCTGATCAAGGTGAACCAGATCGGCACGCTGACCGAGACGCTGGAAGCCATCAAGATGGCGGCCGACGCCGGCTACACGTCGGTGATCTCGCACCGATCGGGCGAGACCGAAGACGCGTTCATCGCCGACCTGGCGGTGGCCACCGGCGCGGGCCAGATCAAGACCGGCTCGGCCAGCCGCACGGATCGCATCGCGAAATACAACCAGCTTCTGCGGATCGAAGAGGAACTGGGCTCGGCGGCGCGGTTCGCGGGCCGCAAGGCGTTCCGGCAATGATCCGATGAACGGGACGCCCGCTGATTCTGACGATTCTCGATGGCTGGGGCTACTCGCCCGCCGTCGGAAGGCAACGCCATCGCGGCGGCGCGCAAGCCGAATTACGACCGCCTGCTGCGCGAATTTCCGAATACGCTGGTTCACACCTCGGGGCCCTTCGTCGGATTGCCGGATGGGCAGATGGGCAACAGCGAAGTGGGGCATCTGAACATCGGCGCGGGCCGCGTCATCCACATGGACGTGACGCGCATCGACCAGATGATCGCGTCGGGCGAGTTCTTCGAGAATCCGACGCTGCTGGCGGCGATGCAGCACGCGCGCACGCGGCGGCTGCACCTGATGGGTCTGCTGAGCGACGGCGGCGTGCATTCGATGAACACGCATCTGTACGCGCTGCTCGAAATGGCGAAGCGCGAGGGCGTGGCCGACGTGTGCGTCCACTGCTTCATGGACGGCCGCGATACGCCGCCCGAAAGCGGCGCGGGATTCATCGAAGCGTTGCAGCGGGAGATCCGGCGGATCGGCGTCGGCCGCATCGCGACGGTTTCCGGGCGCTATTACGCGATGGATCGCGACAAGCGCTGGGATCGCATCGAGCGCGCCAAGGACGGCGATGGTCGACGGCGTGCGGCGAGAAGGCGACCGATCCGGTGGCGGCCGTGAAGCGCTCCTACGAACGCGGCGTGACCGACGAGTTCATCGAGCCGGTCACGATCGTCGACGCGCGACAACGAACCCGTCGGGCGGATCCGCGAAGAGGACGCGTGCATCTTTTTCAACTATCGCGCGGATCGCGGACGCGAGATGACTCAGGCGCTTACCGAAGCTCCTCTGAAGCTGCACTTCACCACCATGACGCAGTACGACAAGGCGCTTACGGTGCCGTTCGTGCTGACGACGGGAGCATCCCAACAACATCCTGGCCAACGTGATGGCGGAGATGCACTGGAAGAATCTGCGGGTCGCGGAGACCGAAAAGTACGCGCACGTCACCTATTTCTTCAACGGCGGCAACGAGAAACCGTACGCCGGCGAGGAGCGGGAACTGGTGCCTTCTCCGAAGGTTGCGACGTACGATCTAAAGCCGGAGATGAGCGCCGAGGGCGATCACCGAAGTGGTGACGAGCGCGATCGAGAAGCGCGACTTCGACGTGATCGTGATGAACTTCGCCAACGCCGACATGGTGGGGCACTCGGGCAAGATGGAGCCGACGGTGCAGGCGGTGGAGGCGGTGGACGCGGGCCTGGGCCGGATCTACGACGCGCTGCGCGCGCAAGGGCGGGCGCTGGATCATCACGGCCGATCACGGCAATGCCGAGATGATGATCGACCCGGTGACGCAAGGGTCCGCACACGTATCACACGACCAATCCGGTGCCGTTTATCGTGGTGGACGAGGAGCGGCGCCCGCTGCGGGCCGGCGGGTCGCTGCAGGATATCGCGCCGACGGTGCTGGGGTTGTTTGGCGTCGGGCAGCCGAAGGAGATGACGGGTCGCGATTTGCGGAGTTAGTCGCAGATGCAATCGACGGTGACGCCATGTTCTGCGAGTGGCGCAACGACATCGTGCCAGTCAGAGTCGACTGCGTTAAGGATTGGAGGCTTGTCAGGGTGGGCGAGGGCAACGCAGACAAACTTTCGATCAGAGGCATCAAAATTGGCGAGGCGCTGGTCATCGGGAAACTCCGTAGGCTCAACGATGCTGCAGAATCGCTCATCCCAGTAGTGATCGATCACCCATTTGAAGAAGGCATCACCGGGTTGCATCTCGCCGTGAAACATGCAGTAACGTCGATATTCGTCAAGAATCAGTTCGCTCCGATCCAGGGTGATACCGCCGCTTGTAGAAATCTCGCGAAGTCGTCGTGCACACGCCAAGACGCATTCGAGCGATGCCTGCGGGCTCTCCCTTCCGTTCGCGACCACGAGGACGTTCGTATCGACGACGAACGTCATTTTGCGTGAGCGAGCCTCCTTTTGATGGCGGCCTCGGTCAACGCCGAGAGTTCGCCCATTTCGTCACCGAAGAAGTCATTTGGCCAGTTCTTGATGAAGCCGTCATCGCCGATCTGGAGTTCGGTAGCTTTTGATTCGCCGTTATCCATCTCGCAAAAGTAGAGGGCTGTATCCTTGGCTTCAAATGCCCCCTCTGCCACGCGCCGCTGAATGCGCCGGAGCAGGTGTTCACTATGGCTCTCGACGATGATTTGAAGTTTGCGGTCCTTGACAACTTCGATAAGAAGGTCGCCAAGCTCGGACTGTGCCGCGGGATGGAGGTGAAGCTCGGGTTGTTCGAGGATCAGGGTGGATCCTTCTTCGGCGTAATAGCACAGCACGAGAATGGGTAGAATTTGGGAGACTCCGAATCCGACGTCCGGGAGAAGCACCTCTGCGCCGCCGGCGTTCTTACACAAGCGGATTTCGTAGTCTTTCCGATTCGGCGCGATACGCTCGATTCGCAGCGATTCGATGAGATTCATTCGCTTGAGCCATTCGCGGACACTACCTGTCGTTCTAAGTCCGTGCCTCGTCCCCAACAGTGCCTGCACCGCTTCGCTGCCGTCCTTACCCACCCCGAACGGCTCGTTCCCCCCCCATCTATAGGAGCGCTGGGGGCGCTGCCGCAAAGGCCCCAGATAGAATGTTCGTTCAAGGCTGAGATGGATGTTCCAACTGGGGTCGTCAAGTAAGCCGAGTGAGAACGGTGAGGCAGTCGGGCTCTCTGGTCCTTCGTCTCGCGAACGGGTGTATCCGTCGGGACCTTCTTTGACTCGAATTATTTTGTTCGCCGAGGTGTACTCGAACCTGGCTAGACGAAGATAATCATCAACCTCCTTGATAGCCACGTCAAGGCGCACTTCGCCGTTGCTATCCTGACACGCCAACCCAACCTCAAGGGGCAGGCTTTCGTCATGGTTGTGAATAACATCGGCAAATGTCCCGAGGTCCACCAGAGATGTGTCATCGCCCAGAAAGAGGACTCGGCGCTGGTCCGAAGACTCGACCGTCTGCTTCAACATCAGCAGCACCTGTAGAATGCTGCTCTTTCCCGAGCTATTTGTGCCGAACAAGCCGGTCAGAGGCGCGAGGCGCAGATCTCCGGTATCCTTCCACGACTTGAAGTTTTCCGCGCGCAGCCGGGTAATCATCTCATCGCCAGATTATCATTACCGCGTGGCCCCGGGCGTCACTTTTCGAGTCTGTGAAGGACTTCGACGACAACCTTGCCGACGATCTCCAGGCTTTGCGCGCTTAGTTTGTCGAGCGTGTCGTCATCGGTGTGCCACGGCGGATAATCGAAATCGATGATATCGATTGCCGGGACGCCAGCCTTCACGAAGGGCAGATGGTCGTCTTCGATGTCTTGCGAATCGTCGACGAAGTATTTGGAATAGCCGAGATCGGCGGCCGTGCTCCACACCAGCCGGGTCAGCGCCGCGTTGCCGTTGGGCTCCTGCTTGATGTTGAGGCTGGTGTCGCCGATCATGTCGACGTTGATCAGCGCCTTGATCTTCTTGAGCGTGCCATCGGCGCGCCAGCGTTGGACGAGGTGCTTGCTGCCGTAGACGCTATCGGTGTCGCTCCAATCGCCGACGGCTTCTTCGCCGTCGAACAGCACGATGTAAACATCGTCTACGCGCGGCTGCTTGGCCAGCGCATGCGCCAGTTCCAGCAACAATCCTGTTGAGGATCCGCCGTCGTTCGCGCCGACGAATTTGCGGCCGGGGTAGAGCTTGGTATCGTAGTGGCCGGTGATGACGATCGCCTTGCCGCTCTTGCCGGGGAATTTGCAGATCAGGTTTTTCATCGCCACTGCGCCGCGCGGCGTTTTGGCGGAGAAGCTATCGTCGGTGATTTCGCAGCCGTCCTGTTTGAGTTGCGAGACGATGTAGTCCTGTTGTTTGCGATTGGCTTCTGATCCTGAAGGTCGCGGGCCGAAAGCGACGACCTGCTGCGTGATTTCGAATGCCAATTTTCCCGAGAAATCGGCAGCATGCAAGGACGCGCTGAGCGCCAGGAAAACGATGAGACGGACCATCACACACAGTTTAGAAGTATTCCACGGCTGGTGTTTTCCGATCCGACGTGGGCTGGCACTTCTTCCGGCAACCGGACTCTAGACCGGTTTTTCCAGCGTGAATAGAGCCGCCTGAAGGCGGCTCGCCGCCACGAGTGGCGGCCCCACTCAGCTCCAGCCGTTCTTGGCGTCGCCTGAAACCTCAAAGCGATAACGCGCGTTTTACTTCGCTCCATGGCTTCGAATCCCCGCGCTTGAGTTGCGCCTCACCTCGGCGTACGCTTTTGGCTTCCGCAGGAGTCAGTGTATCGTCGGGATCAATCTTTTGTTTCCCCTTCATCAGCACGCCGTTCTTGCACTTGACAAGCACTACGAAGTCGCCGGCCTTAAGATTGAGAGTTTCCAGGATATCTCGGGGAATCACCACTTCGCAGCGATGCCCTACGCGGGCGACTCGTTCTTGGATTGTCTTCATGGCAGGCTCGTCAGCTCTCTCAGCGCTTGCGCGCTGAACACAGGTACCCCAGTGTAAAATTCTTTTGCTTATCCAACGGCTCGAACAGCGGCAAGATCAGCGCAGGCGGGACGAAGAAGATCGCTGCGATGAACATCCATGGCCCTGGAAAAAACTGCAACGCATTGAACAGACGCCGCGAGATCAGCCGGAACATTCCGCCCAGCGGCGTGATTACGATGTCGGTCAGCCCGGCCGCCTTCATCATCATTTCCAAACTGAACCGCGTGTAGCGGAAATAATCGTGAGGCTGCTGGTGCTCTTCCCACTCGAACGGCGTCACGATCAGAATCCTTCCACCCGGCGCGAGCGTGCGCGCCATTTCGCAAATCACTTTGCCAGGTCGCTGCACGTGTTCCAGAGTGACGATGTTGATGCAGGCGTCGAACGCGGCGTCGCGAAACGGCAGCGCATCGAGATTGCCGAGCACATCAAGACCGCGATAATTCCACGCGCCATCGCCCACGCCCAGATCGATCCCGCAGTATCGATGCCGAGTGAAATAGTGCTTGTACTGGCACTCGCCCGCGCCCGCATCCAGGATTCGTTTGTTATCGGGAAGCGTGCGCGCGAAATCGGCGATTGCATCCTCCATGACGGCCTCATAGTGCTGCACCCAGCGCCGCAACCACGCGGGCATCAGGTCGCGCAGGCGATCGTAACCCGAGGGCCCGCCTGGTCGAGTGTTCACGATTTCTTGCGAGCCTCCACCATGATGGTGGAACCGGCGCGGCAGGCGGTTTCGAGCAGAGTGAACGGCAGCGAGAGGCACACCAGTCCGAGATAGAGTGCGTCTTTCCACAGCCGCTGGCGCGAAGTCTCTTCGACGTGGCGCAGGCGGCGAGCCATCGGATCCAGGCCGGGCGCGATGCTGGTGGCCATGCCAGCGGGATTGTCGCGCAGCGAAAAATGTTTGTGGCGCAGAACTTCGAAACCGCAACTGTCGAGCAGCGAATCGATATCGGAGCGGCGGAAATCGATCAGGTGGCGCGGGACGTCGACGCCGTTCCAGCGTTCGCCGAATAACAGGAATTGCCAGCAGGCGGCGTTCGGCACTTGCAGGATCAAGCGGCCGTCGGGCCGCAACAGTCGATGCGCTGCATCCAAATAACTGGCGGGATCATAGAGATGTTCCAGGACGTGAAACATCGTGATGGCGGCGCAGCTTTCGGCCGCGAACGGCGCGCGGGATAGGGTCGCGCACACGGCGGGAACACCGGCGCGCCGCCAGGCAGCGTTGGCGGCATCCAGCGAAAAATCCAGGCCCACGGCATGCACCTTGCGCCGCTCGGCCAGCATTTGAAGAAACAGGCCGCCGCCGCAGCCGACGTCGAGAACCACGCCCGATTCGTCGGATTCGTTCAAGGCGCGTTCGACGAAACGCAGATGGTCGCGCATCACGAAGCGGCGATAGCGATGTTCCAGGCGGTCGGCCGCGGTTGTCTCAGGAATGAACCAATAGCCGGGAGGATAGTAGTCGCGCAGCTCGAGCGGCGAAGGCTGCGGGTCCAGGCGAATCAGACGGCAATTGCGGCATTCGACGATCTGGAAAATTTTGTCGGTGGTGCGATACAGGCGGTCGGTTGCGGAAAACAGCACGCGCGCATCGGCGGATGAACAGGCGGGGCAAGTTCCGTGTTCGGGAGGTGTTCGCGTTATGCCGAATTCCGGGAGAGCTCCCGCAGCGAAATTCGATAGCGCAGCAACAGGTTCCGGAGCTGGCTCGGCGTGATCCGGTGTTTCGGGCGGAAGGCTCTCCGCTTGCGCAACATGGATGGAATCAGCGGAATCGCCGAGAGCGTCCCCCTGGCCAGCGCCATTGCCGCCCTGAGCTTTCCCTGGGTCCCCGAATAATGGCGCAGCTCCCCCTGATTTCGCAGGGCGGCCCACAGCCCCGCGGCGATTCTTGTCAGATAGTAAGCGCCGTTTAGCCAAATCAAATTCCACGGAAACAGCTTGACGACCAACAACACGCGATTGCGTTCAATCAGCGTAATGCGCCGCGCCGAATCCAATCCAAGGGTTGCTCCGCGGTGATGGCGAACCACGGCGCCGGGAGCGTACAGGCACGTCCACCCGGCGATCCGGCCGCGAAGTCCCAGCTCGGCATCATCGGCGTATGCAAAAAATTCCTCATCGAACCCGCCGACCTCATCTAGCATCGCACGGCGATACAAGGCCGCGCATCCATCCGGCCACAGGATCGCCTCCAGCGCGGTCGAACTGGCCCTGATCGATTTGACCGGTTCCGCGTCCCCGATTCTGACCGTCGGGATAGATCAGGTGGCCCACCTTGTCGATGCGCCGCGGATCTTCCCAGACCAGAATCTTCGATGCCACCATGCCGACCGCATCGTCGCTGCGGAGCGCCCGCTTCGAGTGCCGCGAGCCACTCGGGCTCGGCTTCCGCGTCATTGTTAAGAAGAGCCACGAACTCGGATCGCGATGCGGCGAATCCCTGATTGTTTGCAGCGCAAAAGCCTCGATTGTTCGAGTTAACAATGAGGTTCAGGGGCACGGGGAACGTTCTGGCAAGATCCTGGACCAGTTGAACCGAGCCGTCGGTCGATCCGTTATCGACGACAACCACCTCAAAATCGCGAAACGTCTGATTTTCCAGCGATTTGAGGCAGGCCGCCAGCAGCTCTCGCCGGTTCCAATTCACGACGACTACGCTGATTGGCACGATCACGGCCGATGGAATAGGTGATGCAGTACTTGATGGCAAACTGGTGCTATCGGGAGGGTCGGAAAAAGTCTGGGCGGGCATCGATTTGCGGCGCGCGGGTTGTTGTATTATAGTACTCCAGCATCATCAGTTCGAAGTGTGATAAAGGTATCGTAATCATGAATTCCGTCGGCGCTATCCTACGGTCTGAACGCGAGCGTCAAGGTCGCGACATGGCCGAGATCGTGGAAGAGCTATGCATCACGCAACGTTATCTGCGAGCCATCGAGCAGGACGACCTGAAGAGCCTTCCTGGAAGTTTTTTCTACAAGAGCTTCGTGAAACAGTATGCTGCGATTCTGAACATCGATGAAGCGCTGCTGCAGTCGGGTGTGGAAGCGTTGGTGGTTGCGGAAGAACCTCCAGCCCTCCCAAACGCCGATCCGCGGTACTCGTCGAGCGCGCCGTCGGGTGGTATCGGCCTGAACTTCAGTTCCACTGCGGCTGCGATCGAGAACGGACGTTCACCGGTGCGCAATGTCGATCCGATCGTGCGCGATGGGAATCGGCGCTACTTGCCGCAAGGCCCGGTCGGGGTGTCGATGGCCGCGCTGGTCGCCGTGCTGCTTTTGTGTTCCGGATTTTATGCGTGGTGGAACAAGGCGCCGGAGAGCCTGTCCTCAGTTCGCGGAGTTGCGCGTTCGGGAGGATCGGTGGTGGTCCCGGTGAAGTCGTCTGCCGGTGCGCAAGTGCCGCAGCTCAACGTCACGACGTCGACCGGGCCGGATGGCGTCAACCGCGTGGTCGTGAGTCTTTCGGCGACGGAAAAAACTTGGCTGTCGATAACCGCCGACGGCAAGAAGATTTTTTCCGGCATTCTGGAGCCGAGCCAGACCAAGACGCTGGCGGGTTCGGACGTCGCGACGATGAAGGTCGGGAACGCGGGCGGGATCGAAGTGCTGTGGAACGGGAAGTCGATCGGTCCGATCGGCCCGCGCGGTCAGGTGCGGGAAGTGATGTTCACGCCGGACAATTTCGAGATCAAGCAGCCGACGAAGCCGCTGTAGTGGCGGTGACAATTTCCGCGGGACGGACAATCAGCAACTCGTACTCACTTATGCTGCGACGGCGATAACAGGTGACTCTGCCCATTGCCTTGGATCAGGTCGCCGTACCGATTTTCATCCTCTGTCCGGATCGTTTCGGCGAGCCCCTCGCGCAATTCCTGCAATGTCCGATCGCCGCGAGAAAACTCCGAGATGAGAATATGCACGGTGCCCGCCAGTTTGCGGGTGCCCTCGTTTTCGCCATCCAAGTCCCATAAAGCCGGAACAAACCAATCTTCAAATTCGCTGAGAGAAGCGCCGCCGCTCAGATACTCCATAACGTGTTGTTGAATACCGAGTTCGAGTTCAGACAGCATGGTCAATCCTTCAAAGCGGCTCGTTCACACCTCCACTTTACTACGGATGTTCAAAGACGTCGGCTATGAACGGGCGATCATCGAGAAAAGAGCTCGACCAGGAATTCCTTTTAAAGACAGTGCCGGGCCCTCGCACCAATCGGTTGGCACGCGAAGCCAGAGCATCCCTTATTTACTAAACGGAGCGAAGATCGCCATCTGTCACCAGTACCTTCTTCCCGATGGTACGCTCGGGGCCAGTGGGCTGCCCGATCCCAAGTTGGTTGAATACGAAGGATGCGTATTGTTTTGCCATTTTTCCACGTGCACTTGTCCCATTTGCGGCAGTCCTCCCGAGGACTGGCCTGCGGTAATTGCTCAAATGAAATCTGGTGGCACGAACCTGTGACGGCTAAGCATCTTCAGTTCAACCCCTCGCACGCATCCGCGACCGTGGGATAAAACTTGAACACCGTATCCAGACGAGTCACGCGGAACGAATCGCGCACGGCTCCGCTTGCGCCCGCGAGCCTCATCTGTCCTCCGGCTTGTCCCAATCGCGAATAGGTGTCGATGAAGCGCCCGATTCCCGTCGAATCGATATGCGTCACGCCGCTTATGTCGAACACGACGTTCTTGCGGCCGCTCTTCAATAACTGCGGAACCAGCGTCTCCAATTGCGCGGCCTCTTCGCCGAGCATCAGCTTCCCGCGCAGCGTGATCACACTGAGCGATCCGTCGCTATCCTGGCGTTCGACTCCGAGCGGCATCGTTATCCTTTTTGAATCATGGATTCCGGGTCCCATTCGCACATGCGCTGCTCGAAAAAGCTGACGTTCGAAAGCAACGCGGGCCCGGCGGCGCGGAATCCGAACGTCGCGTCTTCCACCACGGGCTTCCGCGACCGCACGGCCTCCAGGAAATTGCGATGATGATCGGCGGAATCGTTGTAGCCGCGAGGCGGATTGAATACGTCTCCTCGCCTTGCGGCCGCATCGAGTCGGCATTGGCGCGCTTGCGGCGGATATTTTTCGCGATACTCGCGCAGGAACTCGTCCTGCGGTCGCTTGGGCGAATGTGCCGATCGTGATAGCCCGGCTCGCTGCGCCGCGCGGCTGCTTGGCGACGGTCACGCCGCCGTCGATCGTCATGATCCCTTCGCTGCCGATGAAGCGGAATCCCGGAGTTCTCGCCCGCGCCGTCGACGAAATTCACGCGCAGCGCCAGGTTGAATGCGGGTGTGCGATCCGTCTTCGGATAGTCGTACAGGCCCAGCAGCACGTCGGGAACGTCGCGGCCGTCTTTCCAGAATCGCAGGCCGCCGGTCGCGTAAACGCGCGTCGGACCGATCGCGCCGGTGACGAAGTGCATGCCGCTGAAAAAAGGTGCACGAACAGGTCGCCGGCAACGCCGGTTCCGTAGTCGCGATAATTGCGCCAGCGGAATAAGCGCATCGGCTCGAACGGAACCTTGGGAGCGCGGCCCAGGAAGCGATCCCAATCGATGTTGGCGGGCGATGCGTCGGGCGGAATCGAATACTGCCACGCGCCGATCGCGTCGTTGCGATCCCACCACGCCTCGACCATGATTCAATTCGCCGATCGCGCCTTGCGCAAGCAGATCCTTCGCCTTCTGATACACGATCGAGCTGACTCGCTGGCTGCCGACCTGGAAAATCCGTCCCGCTCTTCTGCGCGCGCGTCGATCACGTCGTGACCGTCGCTCAGCCGCTGCACCATCGGCTTTTCGCAATACACGTTCTTGCCGGCGTCCAGCGCGTCGATGCTGATCTTCTGATGCCAATGATCCGGCGTGGCGATGATGATCGCATCGACGTCGGGGCGCGCCAGCACTTCGCGATAGTCGCGCGTCGTGAAGATATCCTTGCCCCAGTTTTCCTTGGAGCGCGCCAGCCGTCCGTCGTAAATGTCGGCGACGGCCACCAGTTTCGCGCCCTGGCCGATCGACACGCGCGCGTCGGACATCCCCTGTCCGCCCGCGCCGATCAGTGCGATCTGCATCTTGTCGTTTGCGCTACGTGCCGGTTGCTGCGCCGATTGCTCGGCGGCCAGCGCCAGTGGCGTCGCAGCAGCGGTCAGGATCACATCGCGTCGTCGTCATGCTTTGGCTCATTGCTCGACCTTTTCGAATACTTCCGTATAGTGCAACTGATCGCCATTGGTGCGTTGGATGACGCCTTCTCGCGTCAGCGTCTTGCCATCCGCCGAAATCGTGTAGGAGGCGCGGCCGACTTCCTTGAACCCCAGCGGTCGACTACCTGAAAGATGTGATCGTCCGTTTCCTTCTTGCGAATCTTGGCCATCTTCAGCGCTTCATGCACCTTGTGGCGATCGGTCTCCTCGATCGCGACGTGATCGTAGTCAGGCGATCCAGCCGCGACGTAATCGTATCCATCCAGGCGGCGCAAAGTAATTCACGCCGTGCTTCTGGCCGTCGGCGGCGACGCTGGCCGACTGATAGCGCAGCCCGTCGCGCTCCTCCAGATGCGAATCTCCAGCTGCTGTAGGCAGTTCGCCCGACGCTGAACTTGGACTTCTCGACATTCAATCGCCACGTGCCCGCCAGCGGCGTCTTCGGCGGCGGCAGAGTCTTCATACATCAGGTTCTTGAACTCGACGACGCTGCCCGCGTTGTGCTGCTGCAGCGCCAGATAAGCCGTCGGTGAAGGTGTTCTTTTCGTCCATGAAATCGACCGTCTTCTTGTCGTTCACGAAGATCTGAATATGATTGCCTTCGACGATGATGTGCTGCGTCCACCAGGTATCGTCCGGGACCAGACTGTCCAGAATATTCGACGAAGTTGTACAGGCTGCCCGTGCGCACCGGATCGGGATGCGTGCTGTCGACCTGCGCCTCATAACCCTTGGGAGACCCGGACCGAACGCCGTGCGGAAGTACATCCCGGAGTTGCCTCCGTGGTTGATCTTGACCTCGGCCTTGAACTCGCAGTTGACGCACTTCTCCTTCATGTAGAACAGATGGCTGCCGGGCGCCGTCGCCGGGGATCGCGCCGTCCTTCACGGTCCACGATTCGGGATGTTCGTTGGCCTTCCAGCCGTCGAGCGTCGAGCCGTCGAACATCGGCTTCCAGTCGTCCTTATGTTTCTTCTCGGATTTGTCGGCCGCGATGCCGAACGCCGCGAGCATGATGAGAGCGATAAATATCCGCATGTCATTCGCAGTTTAGCGCACCTCAAGGCCGATGCGGTGAACCGGGACAGGCTACCCTGTCCCCTATGACCGAGACGACGAATAAGCAAGATATCGTCGTGGACAGGGCGGCCTGTCCCGGTCACCCACGTCAAAGAATCCCGCGTTCGTGCCGATAAGGCCTGTGGCGGGTACTGGCTCCCGCCTAACTACTCTATGTTTGCAATCATCGGATTTCTCGTCGTCCTCGGAGCCGTGGTCGGCGGCTATCTGATGGAGCACGGCAAGTTCGGCGTGCTGATGCAGCCGGCCGAACTGGTCATCATCGGCGGCGCCGCGCTCGGGACGCTGCTGATCGCCAACCCTCTGTCGACCGTCATCGCAGATCATGCACGGCATGCTCGGGGTGTTGAAGGGCAGCCCGTACACCAAGGCGTCTCTATCTGGACACGCTCAAGATGCTGAACGAGCTGTTCATGCACGCGCGCAAGAACGGCATGGTGAAGCTGGAAGAAGACGTCGAAAATCCGGAGAAGAGCAAGGTGTTCTTCAAATATCCGAAGTTTCTGGCGCAATCATCACGCAGTGCATTTCGTGTGCGACACGCTGCGCATGGCGATCAGCGGCGGCGTGCCGGCCTTCGATCTGGACCAGATGATGGAGATGGACATGGACGTTCATCATCACGAAGCCTCGAAGCCGATCGCGCGCTCTGCGACCGTCGCCGATGCGCTGCCCGGGCTGGGAATCGTGGCGGCGGTGCTGGGCGTCGTGATCACGATGGGCGCGCTCGGCGGACCGCCGGAGGAAATCGGCCACAAAGTCGCGGCCGCGCTGGTCGGGAACGTTCCTGGGAATTCTGCTGTGCTACGGATTCCTGGGGCCGCTGGCCGTGAATATGACCAAGTCTGAACGACGCCGAAGGCGACTATCTGCGCTGCCTGCGTCAGGGCGTGATCGCGTTCGTCAAAGGATCGGCGCCGGTGCTGGCGGTGGAATTCGCGCGCCGCTCGATTCCGGGCGACGTGCGGCCGTCGTTCAAGGAAGTGGAAGCGGCGTGCGCGGCGGTCGGCTGCGCCGCGGCAATCCGCTGAGCAGCCCGCCGAAGTGGCGGCGTAAATATGAACGGTCAGGACACCCCGCCGATCATCATCATCAGGAAAAAGGTGGCCACGGCGGGCATCACGGCGGAGCATGGAAAGTCGCCTACGCCGATTTCGTCACCGCGATGATGGCGCTGTTCATCGTGCTGTGGCTGCTGAATTCGAGCGAGCAGGTGAAGAAAGCGATCAGCGCCTATTTTCAGGATCCGTCCGGCACCGGCAAACATTCCGGCAGCGCGAGCGCCGGCACGGGCGAGACGGTTTCCGTCAACAAAGACGACATGTCGAAGCTGAAGGAGAAGCTGGAGCAGGCGGTGAAGAATAGCCCTGAATTCGAGAAGCTCAAAGACTACGTCAAGATGAGCGTCACCGGCGAAGGGCTGCGCGTCGAACTGATCGAAAGCGAAAAGGGAATGTTTTTCGAGTCCGGCAGCGCCAAGCCCAGCGAGGCCGCTCGCGAATTGATACGGAGCCTGGCGGAAGAACTGCAAGGGCATGCCCGAACGATCTGCTGATCGAAGGCCACACCGATTCGCCGTCCCTTCGCGGCCAAGGGCGACTACTCGAACTGGGAGTTATCGGCGGATCGCGCCAACGCCGCGCGCCGGCTGATGGAGGCATCGCTCACGCGCACGAATCAAATCGTGCAGGTGCGCGGGTTCGCCGACCAGAACCTTCGCGACAAGGAACATCCGGAGAGCCCGTCCAACCGGCGGATTTCGGTGATCGTGAAGTATCAGCAGGGAGTGGCGGACGTTCCCGACACGCCGGAGGGCGGCGAGAAGCCCGCGAAGGCCGAACATTAGACGGCCGTCAGTTTCGTCGTGGCGCACGATTCATTCCGCTGGCGCGGCCTTCAGGCTGCGCTCGTGATGCGGACACTAAAGTGCCCGCCGGCACGATGAATCGTGCGCCACGTTAAAGAGCAAATCGGCTTCTACGGCCTCTTGAAATCTTTCAACTCCGCCTCATCCCAAGTCTGCGATTTGCCTTCTTTTCCGCGGACATCCGCCTTCACCGGCAGCAGATAAATCTTATCGCCGACCCGGACGAAATCGTAATTCATGTCCCACGTCGTCCCCTGAATCGGATACTTCAAGGGAACTTCCGTCGCCGCGATCACGATCCGGAGGATCGCATTGGTGTCGATATCGGCGTACAGGACACCGGCCAGCCCGGCGGTGATCCCCTTCTTCCCCACCGTAAACGTCGAGTTTTCCTTCTTCAGTCCAAACGTCACCATGTGGGTGCGGTGGCCGCGCACGGAGTCCCAGCCCGTCCAGCCGAATTCAGCTTTCACCTTGGGGTCAAAGACGTCGTGAAGAATGTCGGTAAACTGCTGCACATCCACCAAATTTGCGGGACGCTTTTCCGATCCGCCGACCTTCTTCCCGTTCTGCGAAACCATCGTATATTCGGCCGTACGATGAACAATGCGGACCTTCTCGTCGATCGTCTCCAGCCGTTTCCATTGGTTGAAACCCTTGGCGTCCAGGCTGTGGTGCGAAAGCTGCGTGAAAGCGATGTCGGGCAAATTCTTTTCGTAATCGAAGGCTTTCGCGATAATGTCGGCGACAACGGTCTTCTGTTCCGGCTCGGTAAGCGGCAACGGCACATCGGGCAAGGAGCCCTGTCCGGCCGCGCAAACAGCCAGGCAGGATACCAGCGCGATTCCAGCGAACCATCTGGCCAATACAAGTTTTCTGATCACGGTTGTTTTTTTACGGGAGGCTTGGCCGGAGCGGGCGGCGGCTTCTTGTCATCTTTCTGATCGGGTTTCTTATCGTCATTATCGTCTGTCACGAAGTTGATCGTCGTCTCGGTCTCGTACTTGCGATACAAATTGAACTCCGCGGTGTTCCAGGCGAGCGCGTGATGATCCCGCGAATGGCTCTCCCACTGCGACGGCAGAACGAATTCGCGATCCGAAATCTTCACCAGCGCGTAGCGCAAATCCTGCTTCACGTCCTGCACCGGGAAGTCGTGCGGAATGCTGTCGCATTCGAGCGTAATTCGCACGATGGAATTGTTGTCCTGCCGCGCATAGACCAGGCCGTGATAACCCGAGATGATGCTCTTCTCGCCGTTATAAGTGATGCTGTAGTGCGAACGATCCTGCGGAATCCGGTAACTGAATACGTTGACGATGACGCCGTCCCACTTGCTGAATTTGGTCCACTCGAATTCGGCGGCGGTCGTGGGTTCGAAGATTTCGTACATCATGCTGCCGAACTCGCCCGACGACATCGCGCCGCCCATTTTCATGTGATCGCGATTCTCCACCATCTGGTTGTTCACCGCCATCACTTTGTATTTTTCCTGGTGATCGTAGTAGGTGAGCTGCTCCTGAAGCCTGTCCACGGACCTATAGTGATCGCCGGTGCCCGTGGGATCCTCCTGGCGCCGGATCGTCTGGTTGCAGATAAAGTTGGGCAGGCTCTGGGTGTAGTTGAGAGCATATTCACGAACCGCGTCGAGTATCTTTTCGCGCTCCACCGAATCCGGCTCGGTCAGCATTACGGGCTTGGGCTTCGCCACGACGGGAGCGGGCGCGGCCGAGACGTGCGAAGGAAGACTAGCTGACGATGCCGCCAGATCCCGCAGAGCCGCCGACGTGCGCGTCCCGGCGCCCAGCGACATCAGCTCGCTGACCGTATTCGCTTCCAGCTTTTCGCTGAGCTTGATCTTCTTGAGAGCTTCGGCGATCGACTTGTCGTCGAGCTTCTGCTCCACCGAAGATTTGATAAAGCCGGTAAGCTCCGCCACGGTCATGGGACGCTGCGCCCACAGTGCGGCAGTGAAAATGGAAAGCAAAAACAAATACTTCATGGGGTTTTCTTCTTTGTCGTCACGGGATCGGGCGTGACGGGTTTCTTATCTTTAGGATCCGCGTCCTTCGCATCCGGAACCGCCGGCTGTTCCTTGGTCGCATCTTCGGGCAGCGCATCCGGCGTCTCGAACGTGATGCTGCTCTCCGTGCCGAACTTGCGATACAGATGGAACTCCGCCTCGTTCCAACTCATATACTTGCCGCGAGGCGTCATCGCGGTCGATTTCACTTCCGTCTTCAACGGGAGCACATACTTATGACCGGCGATGTCGATGTAATCGAAGTTCACGTCGAGCCCGACCGCCTTCACCGGAAAATCTTGAGGCATATCCTCCACCTCAAACTTGAAGCGCATCACCATCGTGTTGTCGCGATCGGCGTAAATCAATCCGCGATACCCGGCGGTGATCTGACGCTTCGCGAAGTCGTCGTAAATGGTGAAGTGCGATCGCGACTGCGGCACGTGAAACGCCCACACGTACATGCGCTTGCCGCGCAGTGTCGCCCAGTGGTCCCATTCGAATTCGGTGGCCGTTTCGACCGCGAAGATCTCGGTGAAGATGCTGCCGAAGTCGCCGGATAACGTCGATCCGCCCAGGCGTTGATGCTCGACATTCGAAACCGCATGGCCGTTCACCATCGTGACCACGTAATGTTCCTTTTGGTCGTGATAGCTGAGCTGTTCCTGCACGGTATCGAACATTCGCCAGTTCTCGGTACCCGAGGGATCGAAATGGCGGCGCGTCACCTGGATGCACAAATAGTCGGGCAGGGACTTCGAGTAGTTGCGCGCGTTGTCGATCATGTCGTGCAGGATGCGCGCCTGGTCGACGGAATCGGGAGGCGGGATGACGGGCTTGGAGGCGGCGGGCACCGGCGGCGGAGGCGGCGGCAGCGTCGATGACGATGAACTGAGAGCGCGTAGCGCCAGGATCGTCAGGTGTCCTGCGCCCATGCCCTGCAATTCCTCGACGCGGCGTTCTTCCAGTTGGTCGCTCAACTTGATTTTCTTGACGTACTCGGCGACCTTGCGGTCGTCATGATGCAGTTGGATGGACGACCGGATGAACGCGTACACCTGGTCAGCACTCATGTTGAGCTGCGCGAATACGTTTGTTGCAATCAGCAGCAGGGCGATGGCAAGCGAACTCGTGGATAGCTTCCGAGACATGTCCTTTACTTAGACGTTCCCCGACCCTTCACCGGTTTCGCCCCCGGCACGATCTTCGGCGCCGGTGGTGGGGCAGGCCGCACCGTTTTCTGAATCGCTTCCAGCGCGATCGGCGCCATCACCCGGTACCCCTTGGAGTTAGGATGCAACCCGTCGTCGCTCAAGTCCGATTGCAGCATGCCGCGATTGTCCCGGACAGAGTCGAAGTAATTCAGATACGTATAGCCGCGCTGGGCGCACAGCTTCTCCAGCCAATCGTTCAGCGCGTTGATATAGAGCGGCGGACCGCAGCACGGTCCGTTCATTCGCCGGATTGCTGTCCTTATGATAGTCGCTGACCGGCAGCACCGACGCGAAGATCACCTTGACCTTGTAGAAATTCGCCAGATCGCTCATCATCTGATAATTGTTTTCGATCGCGATCAGCGGAACATTGCGCGCCAGATCGTTGGTCCCGCCCAGGATCAACACCGCATCCGGACGCAGGTCGAGCACGTCGGCCTTGAAGCGAGCCAGCATCTGGCTGGTGACCTGGCCGCTGATGCCTCGATTGATGAAATCGCGATCCGGAAAATATTCGTTAAGCCGCCAGATGTCGGTGATGGAATCGCCCATAAACACCACGCGAGGATTCTTCGGATTCGGCGGCTGCACCTTGCGATTCGCGTCGGTATAGCGATCCAGATTGTCGCGATCCGGAGCAACGATCGCCGCTTCCTTCACCGCGATCAGCGCGCGAAAATGCGCGTCGAGCCGCGCCGCATTGATCGCGCAATTCGGCAAACTGCCGGCTGGCGGCTTCGGGAAAGGGAAACGGTTTAGGCACCGAATCCGCCAGCGAGTTGTAGGCGCGCAGGTTCATCAGCAGCGTATAGGTGGGCGCGGCGGCGGTGGCGCTCGCCTGAAGCTGAATGCAGGCTTGCTTCGCGTTTTCGATCAATGGAGCCGCGGCGTTGTGTAGATCGGGCACGGAAATTCCGCCGGCTTCCATAAGCTGCTGGGCTCGCTGGCAGAAAGTGGTGAGATCCTTCGCAGCGAGCTGAGCGGTAGGAGCGGCGGGAGCGGTCGGCGCAACCGCCTGTCCAAGTCCCACCACGATTGAAATAAGCAGCGCGCCCAGGATTCTGACTCCTGACTCCTGACTCCTGACTCCTTTTCTCACTGCCGCTCCTCCTTCTGCAATTGCAGCGTCACCGAACCGACCGGAAAATTCATGCGCAGCCGGATTTGCACGGGCAGATGGCGGGCATCGTCGCTGAGCCACACCTGCAGGCGGCCCTTGCGAGGATAGATAACGCCGTTCAACAGAAACGCCTCATAGCGGATGGTCTTGAACGAGCCAGCGGGCGTTTTCACTTCCTCGCGATCCTGGCCCTCCACCTTGACCGGCGCCGAGTGCCGGCCATCGCTCATCGGGATCTGCGCCGATTGCCCCGGGTCGATCGTCATGGTCCGCAGCTTGAGCAGCGCGCCGGCAACTTCATGCACGCAATTCGGAATCTCGATTTCGCCCGCATGCAGCACGGAGTCCTTGAGCACGTCGCGTTCAAGATAAGTAGCGCGGCCGCGCACGCGATCGAAAGTGACCTTCGCCTCGTGATGACGCTTGCCCTCCTGCGAATCCATCACGCTGTTGGTCCCGCAGAAGCCGTCCTCGAAATCGGACGAATAAATGTCGTGGATTTTCACCAGCGCCGACACCATGCCCGCCGAATCCAGCCGCAGCTCCGCGTGCGATTTCTGCGTTTCGAAAACCACCGTACCCGCGTGAATCAAGCGCCATTCGACGTCGTAAGTTAGTTTTTCGGATGCAGGTTTGGGTTCGTTCGGTAATTTGGGCCCGATGCTGAGCCGCGGCGTCTCGGGAGCCGGGTTTGCTTTAGCAGCAGCGGAAGGCTGCTTCGACGAGGATTGCGCCGGCGACAGACTACATGCGGTGAGGAGAACAGCCAAGCCAGCGGAAACCCTCATTACACATGAGTTTACACTAGTTGTGGGGCCGCCACTCATGGCGGCGAGTCGCCCTTAGGCGACTCAATTGGCTTAGAAAACGGCCGTACGAATCGCGATTACTGCGGTTCCTTAGGCGGAAATTTAATCTCGCGAGGACCGTCGTCCAGCCCGAAGATACGAATCACCTGAGGCTCGGCCGCAACCCGTTCGGATCTGGCCGCCTCCGGCTTCACCGGCTCCGGTCGAGGCGGCACTGGTGCGACCACCGCCACGGCGTGCGATCACCGCCACCGAGTTAACAGGAATAGCAACCGGCGCAGGCACTGCGGGCGGAGGCTCCGGCGACTGTCGAAGGCTCGACAGCAGTTCGTCCTTCGCCACCTTCAATGACAGCGCGACGCTGCCACCGTTCGTCGCCACCTGCAATCCCTTCGCGATCGCCGGAAGCTGCGGAATCGACCGGCGAAGATTTCCCGCGAACTCGACCGCCGCCTTGTCCGATCCCGCGTTGACCACGGCGTCCAGACTCAAACCGTCGCGTGTCGACAATCCGCCCTCGAAATTACGCAGGCTGCCGCCATCCGGCACATCCAGCGGCACGAAAATTCCAGCAACCGGATCAGGCAATTCCGTCGCGACAACCCATAAATCGTTCTGATGAGCATCGTTCGAGTGAGCCAGCCGCGCCCCGGCCATCAACAGCGGCGAATAGCTGTGCGTCTCGGCAAGACTGCGGTCGATCGCACCCTCCAGGCTCTTGCGAAGGCCGATCAGCACCACCCGATCGCTGAACTGCGCCACGCTCAAAGTCTTGCCCGGCGCGATCCACATCGCGATTCCGTGATAGGTGACCGGTTTCATGC
Source organism: Terriglobia bacterium (assembly GCA_963732025.1). Taxonomy (GTDB): domain Bacteria; phylum Acidobacteriota; class Terriglobia; order Bryobacterales; family Bryobacteraceae; genus Palsa-187. The sequence continues at coordinate 1,249,586 of CAVSXU010000007.1, read as the reverse complement.
CCTGCGCGAGCGCATCAGTCCGCAAGGCCGCAGGCGTGCACGCCCCATTCGCCCCAGCGAGCAACGGCGGCGACGAGATCAGAAAATCGTGCGCATTCAGCAGGCACGGCAGGTCGGGAAAACCGAGGCTACCCGAGCTCGACAGCTCCGCGCGAACGACGTCGCCGAATGCGGAATCGCGCAAACTCGACCAGCCTATGCCGATCAGCGAATTCGAGTCAGGCGCGGCGAAGGTCCACCACCCGGGATGCGATTGCGCGGCGCAGAGGCCGCCGCCTAAGATCAAGCTGGCGATCAGAAAGAGAAGTCGGCGCACCCTAATAATATCGGGAGCAAGACCGGGAAGAGTTAGTTGCAGGCATGCAGAATTTTCCGCCAGGCATTTCGTTACATGAAATTTCAAGTTATTGAAAATGCAGTCCTCTACACTGGCATTCCGATTGCTTTTCTGAAAACCGATGAAACAAGACGAATACGGTGTAGCGTTTGAATCGGGTTACAGCGCCACCCGCCGGTACTTGTTGGCTCATGGGGCTCCGGTGGAAGAGGCGGAAGAAATTGCACAGGCTGCGTGGGTGCGTGGATGGGAATATCGAGCCCAATTGCGCGATCCGCGGATGCTCGGGTTTTGGGTTAATTCGATTGCCCGGAACCTGTTCCGCGCGCGCTTCCGCGGCCCTCTGAAAGTGTCCATTGACGGACAAAACCCCGCTTACCAGATGGACATGGCGGCGTTCGAACTGCGCCGCATGGTGGAGCGTTGTTCCCGCAAGGATCAAAGTCTCATCCAGCAAACACTCGAGGGATATTCGACGGAAGAAATGGCTCGCGATGCCGGGATCACGCCGACGGGTATCCGGGTTCGACTACTGCGCATCCGCCAATCGCTGCGGGCGCAAACGCGGGAGCACGCCCCGAAACTGAGGCACGCAACAGCGGCACATGCAGCAGCGTAGGGAAGCCGCAGATGCACGCCGATTCACGCGGATAACCACACTCTAGCTCAGAGTTCATGAGCAGTTTCGCACAAACCGCCGAGTTGGACGATTCAATTTTCGCCTTATCCGCGTCAATCAGCGTGCATCTGCGGCCATAGAATCGCTACTTCGACAAACTCGCGCGAATAAAATCGCGATTCATCTGCCCGATCACTTCCAGCCGAATCCCTTTCGGACACACCGCTTCACACTCCCCAATATTGGTGCAACTCCCGAAATGTCTCCTGATTCATGCGCGACACCATGTGCAGCGCTCGCGAATCGCGTTCCGGCTGCCCCTGCGGCAAAAGCCCCAAATGCGAAATCTTCGCGCCCGTGAACAACGACGCCGACGCGTTCGGGCAAGCCGCGACGCAGGCTCCGCAGCCGATGCAGGCGGCTGCGTCCATCGCGTCGTCCGATGCCTGTTTGGGCACCGGAATCGTGTTGCCGTCGGGCGCGCTTCCCGTCGAGACTGAAACATACCCACCAGACGCAATGATGCGATCGAACGCGCCGCGGTCGACCATCAGATCCCGCAGCACGGGAAACGCCTTGGCGCGCCACGGCTCCAGATAGAGATTCTCGCCGTCGCGGAAATGACGAAGCGAGAGTTGACAGACCGTGGTCTTCGGTAGCGGCCCGTGCGCGATCCCGTTGATCATGAATCCGCACGACCCGCAAATGCCTTCGCGGCAATCGTGCTCGAACGCGACCGGGTCTTCGCCCTTGAGAATCAAATCCTCGTTTAAAACATCGAGCGCTTCCAGCATCGACATCTCCCGATTGAGATTCGCCGCTTCATAGCGAACCATGCGGCCCTTCGACTTGCTGTCGGGCTGACGCCAGATGTGGAAGATGAGCTTCATAATGATGTGGCGCACGCACTCTTGCGTGCCGTGTCGACACTCATGTCGACACGAGTTCTTTCCGCGCAGGTCCAATGAAAGCCGCGGTATCTCTTCTCCAAACGCCTGGAGCCTCCTGGGAAAACTCGTGTCGACATGAGTGTCGACACGGCACGCAGGAGTGCGTGCGCCACGTTCACTTGTAGCTCCTCCGGCTAGGATGCACATACTCAAACGACAGAGGCTCTTTGTTCAACCGTGGCACTTCCCCTTCGCCCGCATATTCCCAAGCCGACACATAGCTGTAGTTCGCGTCATCCCGCTGAGCCTCGCCATCCGCCGTCTGGTGCTCCTCCCGAAAATGCGCCCCACACGATTCGTCGCGCTGCAAAGCATCGATGCACATCAACTCCGCCAGCTCGAAAAAATCGGCAACCCGCCCCGCCTTCTCCAGCGACTGATTGATCTCTTCAGCCGCGCCCGCCACGCGCACATCCACCCAGTACCGCCCGCGCAACTCGCGAATTTTGCCGATTACTTCCTCCAGCCCCGGACCCGTGCGCGACATGCCGCAGTAATCCCACACCAGTTTCCCCAACTCGCGATGAAAAGAATCGACGGTGCGCGTCCCGCGAGCCCCCAGCAACCTACGCGTTTTCTCCGCGACACCATCGCGCGCCTGCTGAAACTCAGGCATCGCGACATCGATCTTCGCGTGATCCTGCGTCGCCAGAAAATTCCCGATCGTATACGGCACGATGAAATAACCGTCTGATAAGCCCTGCATCAACGCACTGGCTCCCAGCCGGTTCGCGCCGTGATCCGAATAATTCGCCTCGCCAATCACGAACAGCCCAGGCACGTTCGACATCAATTGATAATCCACCCATAAGCCGCCCATGGTGTAGTGCGTCGCCGGATAGATGCGCATCGGCACCGTGTACGGATCTTCCGCCGTGATGCGTTCATACATCTCGAACAGATTCCCGTAGCGATCTTCAATCACGTGGCGGCCCAGACGCTTGATCGCATCCGCGAAATCCAGATACACGCCGAGCCCGTGCTCGCCCACGCCGCGTCCTTCATCGCAAACCGTTTTCGCGGCGCGCGAAGCCACGTCACGCGCCACCAGATTGCCGAAGCTGGGATAGCGGCGCTCCAGAAAATAATCGCGCTCGGATTCGGGAATCTGCGACGCAGCACGCTTGTCGCCCTGCGCCGCGGAAACCCAGATGCGGCCGTCGTTGCGCAGCGATTCGCTCATCAGCGTCAGCTTGGATTGGTAGTCGCCGGAAACCGGAATGCACGTGGGATGAATCTGCGTGAAGCACGGATTCGCGAACGCCGCCCCGCGCTTGTAGGCTCGCCAGATTGCCGTGCAGTTCGATCCCTTGGCGTTGGTCGAAAGATAGTAGACGTTGCCGTAGCCGCCGGTCGCCAGCACCACCGCATCGGCCGCGTAGCATTCGATCGCACCCGTGACCAGGTCGCGAGTGACGATGCCGCGAGCGCGTCCATCCACCACCACCAGATCCAGCATTTCCGTGCGCGGAAACATCTTGATCCGGCCCGCATCCACCTGCCGCTCGACAGCCTGATACGCGCCCAGCAGCAACTGCTGTCCGGTCTGCCCGCGCGCATAGAACGTTCGCGAAACCTGCGCGCCGCCAAAGCTGCGATTCGCCAGCGCGCCGCCGTATTCGCGAGCGAACGGCACTCCCTGAGCGACGCACTGATCGATAATGTTGACGCTGATCTGCGCCAGCCTGTAGACGTTCGCTTCGCGCGCGCGAAAATCGCCGCCCTTCACCGTGTCGTAAAACAGGCGATGAACGCTATCGCCGTCGTTCTGATAATTCTTCGCGGCGTTGATGCCGCCCTGCGCCGCGATGGAATGCGCGCGCCGCGGCGAATCCTGAAAGCAGAAACACTTGACGTTGTAGCCGAGTTCAGCCAGCGTCGCCGCCGCCGATCCACCCGCCAGTCCCGATCCGACCACGATGATTTCGTAGCCGCGCTTGTTCGCGGGATTCACCAGCTTCATCTCGAAGCGAGCCTTGTCCCAAGCCTTTTCGATGGGGCCACTGGGGATCCGGGCGTCGAGGTCCATCAGAGAATCTCCGGCCTCATAGAATCTCCGGAATGATTCGGAACACAATGGCGATGGGGATGGACACAAATCCCAGAAAAATCGCCAGCGCGACGAAGCCCGCGATGGTCTTCAACCGCTGCATATAGCGCGGATGATGAAACCCGAGCGTTTGAAAAATGCTCCACAAGCCGTGGCGCAGATGAACGCACAGCAACCCGATCGCGATCACGTAGAATCCGGACACCACCGGCACTCGAAATCCGTTGATCACGTTGCCGTAGGCGTCGAATCGCTCGAACGCGGTCCCACCGACACCGAATGTGAATTGCAGCAAGTGATACACGACGAACGCGGCAATGATCGGGCCGCTCATATACATGGTGCGCGAGGCGTACGTCGATCCTGCCGAGACGTGTTTCGTATAGCCGATCGGCCGCGCCTCGCTTTTCGCGACTGCAAGTTGCAGCGAAATCCAGATATGTAGAGTGACCATGATCAGCAGAGCGATGCGCACGCTCCACACCAGGACGGGCAAGTGTCGCAAGGATCGGGCGTAGGTGTTGAACACGTCGGGTCCGAGGAAGATTTGAAGATTCCCAAGCAGGTGCGCGACCACGAAGCCGAATAAAACGACTCCGCTGATCGCCATAACGGCTTTCTTGCCGACGGTGGAGCTTAGGAAGCCGAGGACTCGGGCACTTCCTGCGCGCGCAGGTGCGGATGCCGTCATGTGAGGAGGGGTCTCTGTTTCGATGATAGCAACCACGTCACTCGGCGGTATAACCGGCCCTGAGCGAGGCTCGTTTCACCAGCGCCACGCCAACGAAAATGATCGCCATGGCGATTGCCTCTCGCGTTCCGAATTCCTCGTGAAAAATCACCCAGCCGATGAGTACCGCGACTACGGGATTGACGTACGTGTAAATCGACGCGACGGCCACCGGCAGCCGGTCCATCGCGTAAATGTAGGCGCTGTAACCGATGATCGATCCGAAAATCATCAGATAGATGACCGCGCTGACGCCGCGCGTGCTCCAGTGAATCGGCTCGCGGCGAAGCAGCGCCGGAATCGCGAAGAGAATTCCGGTCGCGAATTGTTGAACGGCACCCGCAACAAAAGGATGCGCTTTCGACACGACTTTTCGTTGCGCGATGGAACCGACAGACCATCCCGCGCAGCCCAATTGCAGCAGCAGAAAGGCGCCCAGCACTTTGGGATTGGTGCTGAATTGCGACGCAGCGGGTCCCACCAGAAACGCGACGCCGGCCACGCCGATCACCATCGCGCGAACGGTCGGCCAATGCAGCGGCTCGCCTCGCGGCGCCAGCGCTTCGGCACCAACCAGCCAGAATGGCGACGTGGTGACGAACAACGCGGCGAGTCCGCTCGGCACCCACTGCTCGGCGAACGCCAGACATCCGTTGCCGAGCCCGAGCGTCACCACTCCCCATCCGATGGTCAACCAGAGCTCGCGCCCTCGCGGCAAATGCGCGCCCATGAGCGGCGCGGCGATCAGCATCAAGCCGCCGGAAATCGTGTAGCGCAAGGCGATCAGCGTGACCGGCGAAAACGATTCGAGCGCCATGCGGATTCCCGCATAGGTGGTGCCCCAGAAGAAGCACACGCACACCAGTGCGACATAGGCTCCGGTCATAATTTGGGAATTCGGATGGGATTCGCGGCTCAGGTTACCATGTTAACTTGGTCCTCACGCTCACCATCAATCCCGCAGTCGACCGCACCATCACGGTCGATCGACTCGTGTTCGAAGATCGCGGCTATATTCTCGATCGCACGGAAGCAGCCGGCGGACGCGGCATCAACGCCTCGCATGTGATTCACCAGTTCGGCGGCAAAACGATGGCGCTGTTGACGTCCGGCGGCGAGACTGGCGCAAAGATGGAAAAGTCGCTGGGGCGGATGGGATTCCCGTATCAGATCGTGCGGGTGCGGCAGGAAACGCGCACCAACTTCACGATTTCGGATCGCCAGGGCCTCACGTGAAGCTGAACGAGATCGGCGCGCCGCTGGAGCCGCACGAAGATCAACCAGATTCGCGACGCCGTGCAGCACTCATCTCAAGAAAGCGCACTGGCTGATGATCTGCGGCAGCATTCCGCCTGGCGTGCCGCCTCACTTTCTCTGCGAAGTGATCGAGATGGCGAAGAAGCACAACGTGAAGACGCTGCTGGATAGCGACGGCGAAGCGCTGTGGTTCACGCGATCGAAGTAAGCCGACCGTGATCACGCCGAATCAGCCTGAAGCGGAACGGCTGCTGGGCCGCGCGCTGATCACGCGCACACAATGCCTGGAGGCGATCGAACGGATCAAGGGCATGGGCGCCGAATCCGTGATTCTCTCGCTAGGCAGCCGAGGCGCGATCGGATATGGTCCCGACGGCATTTTCGAAGCCCTGCCGCCGCGCATCGAAGCGGTCTGCCCGATCGGCGCAGGCGATGCGTTGGCCGCCGCCTTCGTGTGGAGTATCGATAAGAAAAAAACGTTTCAGGAAGCGTTGCGCTGGGCCGTGGCTGCCGGTACCGCGAAGACCTTACTGCCAGGAATAGAGTTCCCGACGCTCGACCAGACGCGCGCGATTCACAAGCAGATCGAATTGCGGCGGGCGTCATAGCGATCAGGTCCGCTCGGGAGCATGACGTGCAGGCGCTCTGCGGCTCGCCTCGCGCGATAACTTGCGCAGCCACTGCAATTCCAAGCGGAACTGATCGATGACGAGTTCCACCATCCAGACCGCCTCGTGATGCCGATGGCCGACCTCGGCCAGAATCGCAGACAGCGTCGCCTCTTCACGAGCCAACTCCTGTTTTAGAAACCCGGCACGCCGCGCGAGTTGAGCTTCGAACACGCCTGGTTCAGCCTGCCAGGATAATGCGAGCCAGGTTAGAAAGGGCGGGCGCTCACGCTGCGTCGTCCAATCGTCGCGTGAGAGAGCATGCGCGAGTGCCGCCCGTCCTTTGGCTGACGTGGCAAATACGCGGCGCTCCGGACCTTCAGGCGATTCATCGTCGCGCGCGTCGCGAATCATACCCAGGCGGGCGAGCTTGTCGAGCGAATAATACACTTGCGGCCGCGATACTCCCGCCCAATCGCGAATCTGGCGGCGCTCGAGTTCGGCGTTCGCCTGATAGCCGTGCATCGGCTTTTCGGCCAGCAGGCTGAGCAGCACAAGGTCGGGAATGGTCAGATCGGATTTGTCATCTTTTTTTCTTGACAAGCTCGCCGCTCCTCTCTTATGATGATTCTAGTCTAATTCAGACTAGTTAGAAAAGCAAGAGCAAATCAAGGAGGGTTTATGAAAGCAAAATGGATACTGGCAGCAGCGCTGAGCACCGCCATCGCCGCGCAGGCGGGCGACGCCGGCGTAAAACGGCTCGCCGCGAATCTGTATGTGCCGGATGTAAATCCGTGCGTAGTCTTCTGGGAACGCCTGGGCTTCGTCAAGACGATGGAAGTGCCGGACGGTGCCAAACTTGCGTTCGCGCAAATGAAGAAAGGCGACCTCGAAGTGATGTACGGGAGTTATGCCAGCCTCGATAAAGAAGCGGCGGGGATGCGCAAGGCGTTACTCAACAGCCCCGCGTTTCTGTTTGTCGAAGTCGCGAATCTGGAGGAGGCGATCGCAGCGACGAAGAGCGCCGAGGTGGTCGCGGCGGTTCACACAACGTTCTATGGATCGAAGGAGATCACAGTGAAAGATCCGGGCGGCAACATCATCACGTTCGCCCAATTCGGCAAAGAGCCGGCAAAGGAGAAATAACCATGGCCGTGAAAAAAATTAGCGCGGTGTTACTGGCCGATCGCATCGAGCCGTGTATCAAGTTCTGGGAGCAGCTTGGCTTCGAGAAGACGATGGATGTGCCCGGCGAGAACGGGTTGGTGTTCGCGATCCTGAAAAAGGATTCTATCGAGTTGATGTACCAGACGTACGCGAGCGTCGAGGCCGAGGAAGGCGGTCACAAGAACTTCGCCAAGGGCCCGACGTTTCTCTATGTCGAGGTTGACGATCTGGAAGCCACCAGGCGCGCGGTAGCAGACGCCAAGATCGCGATGCCCGACCGTACGACCTTCTATGGATCGAAAGAATTCGGCGTGAAGGATCCGGCGGGCCACATCGTGACGTTCGCCCAGTTCGGGGCTTGATACGCAACAAAACGTAGCCGCAGATGCACGCCGATACACGCGGATAAGACATGGCGGCTTATCAGCGTGAATCTGCGTGCATCCGCGGCCAATGCTTTAGGGGCGAAAACCCACGCTCTGCCACAACTTCGCTGGATCGTACATGCGCCCATTCGCGATCACGCGCGACACCTTGCGAAGATCCGCGATGTTGTGGAAGGGATCGCCATCCACCAGAATCAGATCCGCCCGCTTCCCTATTTCGATCGTGCCGACCTCCTTGTCCAGCTTCATCGCCCGCGCGGACACGATAGTCGCGGACTGAATTGCTTCGAACGGAGTCATTCCCGCTTCTACATACAATTCCAATTCGCGATGCAGTCCGTAGCCGACGAGGCCCGTATCGCTACCCGGAACGATCGCGACGCCCGCGCGGTGCAGCGCGCCGATCACTGCCAGCGTCTGCGCCATTCGCGAATGCATTTGTTCGGCGGTGGTATTCCCGCCCATGCCGCGATACTTCGCATCCAGTACGAAGGGCGATTTCAGAATGCCGGGTTCGAACGTGGCGACGTCAACATCTTTCGAGTGGCTCGCCATCTCGCCCCATCCGGCCGTCGGATCGATAACGGTTTTGTGGTCCTTGAAAAACCGGATTGCCTTTTGCGCCGCCTCGGAATAAATATCGACGGGACCCGCGCCTCGCCCTGCTCCACCTTCGGCCGGCGCTCGCATCATGTTCGAGACGTAATTCAGATGGTTGATCTGATCCATCCCGGCCGCGACGCCTTCGAACGCGTTCATCGCCTGGGGCACGTGCCCGGTAACGGTCATGTGATAACGATGCGCTTCGGCGGCAATCGCATCGACGACATCCGGAGCCAGGAAAGTATACAACTTGATCTGCTGAAATCCCGCCGCGGAATAGCGATGGACCACCTCGCTGCCCTCGTCCCGCGTTTCGGCGGTGACATGGCCGAACGCTTTCGCGCCGCCGGCATCGACCAATCCGGCGAGCAGCAGTCGCGGCGCAATGGCCCCGCCGTATTCGATCGCATCGCGTTGGGCCACCAGGTAATCGAATTCGCCGCCGCAATCGCGAGCCGTCGTGATACCGGCAGCCAACAATGCAGGCCCGAACTCGACGCCCGAAAAGTGGGTGTGCATTTCCCACAGCCCGGGAAGAATCGTCTTACCCTTCGCCTCGATTACCTTGGCTCCGCGCGGTATGTCGGTGGTACTTCGTGGGCCGATCGCGGTAATCCGCCCGTCGCGCACGATCACGGATGTGTCTTCGATCGGCAGCGTGCCAGTAAGGGCGCTCACCATCCTTGCGCCCAGGATCGCGATCGCGCCGCTGGCTTCGGCTGGAACGGCCCGCTGCAGCGCCTTCTGATTCGCCATCTCCTGCGCGACGCCCGCGTGATACAGCGAATCGAGCGCGCTTAGATATTCCGTGCGAATCGCCTCGATTGGCAAACCACCCGCGAAGGTCATCGCGGCCGCGAGATTCTGCTCCGCATCCATCCAGACAATCTCGCGCCCGAACATCAGATTCGCCACGGTAAAGCGATCGAGTGTGGTTTTCCTCCCACCGATCGAGATGACGTCGTGTCCGGCAGCTTCGATGCGGATCGGCTGATCGCTGGCCGCTCCGTGTGACGCGAGCGATTTCTGTTTTCCATTTGCGATCCAGTGGCGCATCATCGCCGTCTGCACCGCAAATGACGTCGAGTGCATGCCTGTGTAATCCAGCGGCTCTGAAGTTGGAGCCGTCGCGCCCGGACCGCGATCGAAACTCTGCGGCGTGTAGCGAGAGTCCATCCTGAGCGTCGCTGTCGTCGTGCGCTTGTTCCCGCGATCGGATTGCTCGGTGGTCGCAGTCAGGACGAAGCCGCCGTCCTTCTGCGCGATCTCCCATCGCTCCTCGCCGATCGCGTGCAGAATCATGTGAATGGTGAACGTGCCCGATTCCGCGCGCAGGCTCGCGGCGATCGCGATGAACAATAACGCTCGTCTCACTTGCCGCCCTCCAGAAATCGTGAAATATTCTCGTTCAGGAACTTCGCATCCGCGGGATTGCTTGCCGCGCCCGCCGTATGGCCCCAGAGCGAGGGAATCGGCATCAGCGTGACGCGGCGAATGAACGGCGCTTCATAGCGCGCATCGCCGACTGGAAAGTACAGGTCCGTCTCGGACGGCATGTAGAGCAGTGGAACTCTGATCAACCTCAACGCCTTCTCGACATCGCCGCCGAAACCAGGAGTGGTGCCGACGTCGTGCTTCTCCCATGTTCTTGCTTGCAAGATGTAATCGTTCGCATCGGCGCTGAATCGCCGGCGAAAACTGTTCATCTGCTGCTCGAACGTCATGTTAGGATTCGCGGCCTTCCACGTCTCGCGGCGCCACCATTCCTGCGAATAGAGCCAGGCGGCCCACACCATGCCGAACGCCTCCAGGCCCTTCTGCGGAGGCGAGGTGTAATCGCCACCTTTGAATTCGACGTCCGCCGTGAGCGCTGCAATTTGCCCTTCCAATCGCACGATTCCATGCGGATAGGTTTTGGCCGTGCCCGAGGTCGCGACGATGCGATCCGCGAACGTCGGATAACTCACGGCCCACTGGAACGCCTGCTGCGCGCCCATCGAGAATCCGATGATCGCGCGGAGATGCGTCACCTTCAACTCGTCCGTCAACAGACGATGCACCGCGTCGACGTTATCGCGAATCGTGGTGACGGGAAATCGTGGACCATGGAAAGGCTCCGGCGTATTGCTTGGCGATGACGATCGTCCATTGCCGAACAATTCGGTCGCGACCAGAAATAGCTTCGACGTATCCAGCGCCAGCCCCGGCCCGATCAACCATTCGTAGCCATGTTGATTCGCCATGTAGTGCGAGGGCAGCAGGACGGCATTGTCTCTCGCGGCGTTCAGGTGTCCGTAGGTTCCGTAGACGACGCGAGCTTGCGGCAGCGTCACGCCGCTCTCCGTCTTGAAATTCGCGATGACGAATTCGTGGCGCTCAGCGGTGTCGGCGGCGCTGCGCGCGGCAGGTTGCGCCAACAGCGCGACAGCAAAACTCAGCAACAGAACAATCCGTTTCATAGTCAGAAGTCCATTCTACGTGGCGCACGCTTCAGCGTGCCGTGTCGAGACTCTTTTCGACACGAGTTTTTCCTGGCTATCCAAAGGTGTCGACATGAGTGTCGACACGGCACGCAGGAGTGCGTGCGCCACACATACAATAGAACCCTGAGGAATTGATCCCATGTCACGATCTCTAATTGCATTTGTGTTTTTGCTGTCCTCTCTTTACGCCCAGCAACCCCAGGGCGGCCGAGGTGGAGGCGGCGGTGGTGCGCAGACTCCAGCACGAACACCGTCGATCGAGGAACGCACCACCGGAATGCAGAAACTCGACGGCTATTTCCCGCTCTATTGGGAAGAGCGTACCGGCACGCTGTGGCTGGAGATCCCGCGCTTCAACAGCGACTTTCTCTACACGACGGGACTCGCCGCCGGTCTCGGCTCGAACGATCTCGGTCTGGACCGCGGTCAGCAAGGCAATGGACGGCTGGTCCAATTCCAGCGCGTCGGACCCAAGGTGATGCTGGTGCAATCGAACGAATCCTTCCGATCGTCCAGCGCGAATGCGGCCGAGCGCAAGTCCGTCGAAGACTCGTTCGCCAAATCCATCCTTTGGGGATTCACGGTCGCGGCGGAATCGAACGGACACGTGCTGGTCGACGCGACGGATTTCATCGTGCGCGACGGCCACGGCGCTGCTGCGGGATTGCGGCCCGGCGCCTATCGCGTCGATCGGACGCGCAGCGCGATTTATATGTCGCGCACCAAAGCCTTCCCGAAAAATACCGAGATTGAAGTGACGTTGACGTTCGCCAACGACGCGGGTGGCGGCGGTCGCGGCGGCGGAGGCGGTGGACCGCAACAAGGGCCGCCTTCCATCGGCACCGGTGAAGCAGCCGGCGGCGGTGGACGTGGCGGCGGATTCGGCGGCGGCCTCTTCTCCGGCACGGTCGCGAGCGTGACCCCGACATCGGAAGCCGTCACGCTGCGCGAACATTATTCCCTGGTCGAATTGCCCGACGGCAATTTCAAACCCCGTATCGACGATCCGCGAGCCGGCTACGGCGGCTTGAATTTCGTCGATTACAGCACTCCGATCGGCGAGCCTATGGTGATGCGCTACCTCCGTCATCATCGCCTGGAAAAGAAAGATCCGAACGCGCCCGAGCCAAGCGAGCCGATCAAGCCGATTCAATATTGGGTCGATTCCGGCGCGCCCGAAGACGTGAAGAAAGCTCTGGTCGAAGGCGCGAGCTGGTGGGCGCAGGCATTCGAGGCAGCCGGTTTCAAGAACGCGTTCAAGGTCGACGTACTGCCGCCCGATGCCGATCCCATGGACATTCGCTACAACATGATCAACTGGGTCCACCGATCTACACGGGGATGGAGTTCCGGAGGAACGGTCAATGACCCGCGCACCGGCGAGATCATCAAGGCGACCGTGACGCTCGGTTCCTTGCGCGATCGCCAGGACTACCTGATCTTCGAAGGACTGCTTTCGCCGTATGCCACCGGCACCGAGAAACCGGACATCCTTTATCAAACGGCGCTCGCGCGCATTCGGCAGCTCGCTGCGCATGAAGTCGGGCACACGCTGGGGCTCGGCCACAATTATTACGACAGCACTGCGGGTTGGATTTCCGTGATGGATTATCCGCATCCGCAGGAAACTCTGCTCGACAACGGAACCATCGACATCTCCCACGCCTATCCGGCGCGGATCGGCGAATGGGACAAGGTCGCGATCAATTTCGGCTATCGTCAATTGCCCCCCGGCGACGAGCAAGCCGCGCTCGCGCGCATCCTCGACGACGCGTGGGCCAAGGACCTGCGCTATCTGACGAATCAGGACACCAACGCGCATCCCAGAGCCGACCAGTGGTCGAACGGCGTGAATCAGGCAGACGAGTTGAATCGTCTGATGAAGGTTCGCCGCGCCGCGCTCAGCCGCCTGGGCGAACAGACGATTCGCAAGGGCGCTCCCATGACCACCATCGAAGAGCCGCTGGTACCCATCTACATGTATCACCGCTACTCGGTGGAATCGGCGGCATCGATGGTCGCGGGCATCGATTACATCTATGCAATGCGCGGCGATGGCCGCACTCCCGTGAAGTGGGAAACCGCCGCGAATCAGCAGAAAGCGCTGGATGCTCTTTCCGCCACGCTCAATCCCGCGGAGCTGACGATTCCGAAGAAGGTTCTGGATGCGATTCCGCCGCGCCCGCCGGGATTCGGCCGCCATCGCGAATTGTTCCCGCGCACCACCGGAGAAGGCTTCGATCCGATCAGTCCGGCCACCGTGGCATCCGACGTGACCATCGGATTCGTTCTGGAGTTCGAGCGCGCGGCACGCATGGTCGCGCAGCATGCGGTGGATCCGGCACTGCCGGGACTCGCCGAAGTGATCGATCGGCTGACCAAGGCAACTTTCGGCGCGGCAACCGCGACGCCGTACGAAGCCGAGATCAAGCGTGCCGAGGAACGGGTGCTGGTCGACCGCGTGATGTGGCTCGCAACCGGCGCGCCGAATTCGCAGGTTCGCGCGATCGCATCGCTGAAATTGCAAAAGCTGGCAGCGAAGTTGAAGGCGACCGCGTCGGCGAATGAAGCAGATGAGGCGCAAAACACGCTGCTCGCCTCGGACATCAAGCGATTCCTGGATCGGCCGGGCGAGATCGTCAGGCAAGCCCACGCGCCGGATGCGCCGCCGGGCGCTCCGATCGGCGGGGATACCGGTATGGACTGGCTATCGACACCGCCGATATGGAGCTCGGGTGACGCCCATCCCGACGGGTGGAGGCGGCTCGATCGTCCTCCGATGTAAGAAGGAAGTGCTGTACATTCCCGACAAATCGTTCGGTCGCAACACTAGTAAGATATTCCGGTCATAACATTATGGCGCGCACCCTGACGGGTGCGCCTCGACGCACGAATCCTCGCAGCCCTTGAGGCGCGTCCCGTTAGGGCGCGCGCAGCGCCGCGCTAACAATATCGCCGGACAGTCCACGAAACCCGTGAATTTCTGAACAAACCACTAATATGCAACGCTCGGCGCCGCCGTATCATTGTGTTTGGAACCCATATGAATCGCCTTTCTACTCTGCTTCCCGTATTCTTGACTGCCGGATTGGCGTGTGTAGCGCAGCCAGTCAGCTTCGAACCCAACCAGGGACAAACCGATCCCAGCGTGAGATATTTGGCCCGCACCGCGAACTACCGATTGTTCCTCACCGATCGAACATCCGTCCTGGCCCTGAATGGAAAGGATGGCAAGGATGGAAAGCAGCCGTCGAACCTGACGATCCGGCTCATCGGATCCAACGCCACGCCCAGCATGAGCCCGCTTGAGGAACAGCGTGGCGTCAGTAACTACCTAACTGGTGCCGATCCCGACCATTGGGTGACCGGCGTGAAACGGTACGCCAAGGTCCGCTACACGCAAGTGTATCCAGGCGTCGATCTGGTGTATTACGGGAAGGAACAGCAACTGGAACACGACTTCATCGTTGCTCCCGGCGCGGACTATAAAAACATTCGCGTTCGCTTCGAGGGTCCGGGGACGCTTCAGCTCGCGAAGAACGGCGACCTGGTGATGAAGACTCCCAGCGGCGAACTGCGCCAGCTTCGTCCGGAAATCTACCAGGAGATCGACGGAGCCCGCAAGCTGATTGCCGGCGGCTACCGCGTCAGCGGGCGGAACGTGAGTTTTCGCGTGGACGCCTACGATACCACTTTGCCGCTGGTGATCGACCCGGTGCTCTTCTCGACATACTTAGGCGGCAACGGCAGCGATCAGCCGACCTCTACCGCAGTCGATTCGCAGGGTGGCGTATATGTGACCGGCACTACCACTTCGACCAATTTCCCGACCAAAGGACCAATCCAGTCGAGCAATAAAACCAACACGGACGCGTTCGTCACCAAACTCGACGGTACCACCGGCGCGATCGTTTACTCCACCTATATCGGCGGCAGCGGACACGATATCGCTGCTCAAATCAAGGTCGATGCGACCGGCAACGCGTATGTCGTGGGATCCACCAACTCCGCCGATTTCCCCACCACGAAGGGGGCGTTTCAGACAGCGCTGCTGGGTCCGCTCGGCGCCTTCATCGTCAAGCTGAATCCTGCTGGCAATGCGTTCGTCTACGGCACCTACCTAAGCGGGAGCCAAGGGGCAATCGGCCGCGGTCTGGATATCGACTCGAAGGGGAGCGTGTACGTGGTGGGCGCCACGGCGTCGTTTGATTTTCCCGCCAGGGGATTTGGGATGTTTTTGTCCGGCGGCATCGATGGGTTCGTGACCAAGCTCAGCGCCGACGGATCCTCGATGGT
The DNA here is from genome assembly GCA_963732025.1 of Terriglobia bacterium. Taxonomy (GTDB): domain Bacteria; phylum Acidobacteriota; class Terriglobia; order Bryobacterales; family Bryobacteraceae; genus Palsa-187. The sequence continues at coordinate 1,234,100 of CAVSXU010000007.1, read as the reverse complement.
CTACTCGGTCTATCTTGGCGGCAAAGGTTCCGACGTCCTCGAAGGAGTCGCCGTGAATTCGCTTGGGGAGGCCAACGTCGTCGGTTGGACTTCCTCGACGGATCTTCCCACCACATTTGACGGATCGCGCTGGCCCACCTTGTCGGGCGCGATCAACGGCTTCATGGCAAAGGTCAATGCTAATGGATTTGTTCTGGAATACATCTCCTATTACGGCGGGTCGCAGGCGGATTACGCGACCTACGTTATCGCCGACCCCAGCGACGTGTTTACGGTTTATATCGGCGGCTTGGCATCGTCACCGGATTTCCCGACGGCCACCGGAGCGCCGTTGCCCGTGGGCACGGGCGCAGCCTTGCCTTTCATCGCCAAGTTCGCTCTCCCCAATGCCGAAGGGGATGAGGCCCGGCCCCCCGTGCATGCTTCCGCTCAAATCGACGACTATTCCTGGTTCACTCCCGCGCCTGATCAATGCAAGGGCGCGGATTGGGGCCCGCTTTCGGACTCGTTGAAGAAGGATCAAAAGGACCTGACGGAGATTGAGGAGTTGGCGCTCGTCTCAGGCGTCGGCTTCGTGAATGGCACCGCTGGAACCGCTCTGGGCGGGCTCATCGTCATCAAGCACATCATGGAACCATGCAGCGGTTCGGGGAAAGCGAAAAGCGGTCCTATCGATTTGGCAGAACATGCGACCCAAGCCAGCGGGCCGCTCTTCGGCGTTAGCACGTTCGATGGCAGTCCGATCGTCGTACAGGAACCTCCCTTGAGTGCGACCGGGAGTATCTCGCCGAAGGCCCTCGCCGCGGATTCGTTCGGAAACATTTACGTCGCCGTGCAAACCAGCGATTCGACGTTGCCAGTGAGCGGCTCCGGACTCGCCGCAGGCTCGGGTGCGGCCTCCGGCACGGGCTATATCAGCAAACTCGGTTCGGGTCAGGCAGGCGCGCCGACCATCACCAAGGTCGCGAACGCGGAAGGCGGCGAGAGCACCATCATTGCGCCGAATACCTGGGTGGAGATTAAGGGATCGGGATTCGGATCGACCGCCCGCATCTGGCAGAATTCGGATTTCGTCGGCAACAAGCTTCCCACGTCGCTGGATGGTATTAGCGTCAGCATGAACGGACTGGCCGCGTATGTATACTTCATCAGTTCCGGACAAATCAACGTGCTGACTCCGCCCAACCTCGGGGCTGGACCGGTCCAGGTTCAAGTCACGGTGGGGAGCGTTCAAAGCGTGGCTTTCGCCAGTCAGGCGCAAGCCCAGTCGATTTCCTTCTTCGTGTTCAATGGCGGCCCGTACGTTGTCGCGACGCATCTAAGCGGGGCTCTGATCGGACCCACCAGCCTCTTTCCCGGATTGACCACCCCAGCCAAGCCGGGAGAACAGATTGTGATTTACACCAACGGCTACGGCGCGACCAATCCGGGAGTCGTCGCGGGCTCCTTGACGCAATCCGGAAATCTGCCGACTTTGCCGCCGCTCACGATCGGTGGTGTCGGGGCGAATGTGAGCTTCGCGGGGCTGATCTCGCCTGGGTTATTCCAATTCAATGTGATGATTCCGTCGACATTGCCGGATGGAGATAGCGTCATTCAATCCCAGTACGCAGGCCAAACCACGCCCGCTGGAGCCCTGATTACGATCCAGCATTAGCCGCTGGGCTCCATCCGACGTTTCGGAGCGTTCGCTACTTGCCGGCCAACGCCGCGGCCGAGCATTCTTCGAACGCCTGCCATTCATAGCGAAAGGCTTCCATCAACCTTGCAGGGTTCGAGATCTTGAGCATGCTCAACAATTCCGGTGTCGCGTCCTCCACCTCCACCGATCCTGGAAGCGCGTAGTGGTTCGAATCGGCCAGCACCGATGCCGCCTTCAATGCGCCGGATAAACTGAGCGGCTTCGCGAATTCAAGCGGGGCGCCCGGAAAATTCTTCACAGCCTGCTGCACCGTCGACGGATAATTCCATTTCGCCAGGAACTCCGCTCCCAGCTCGAAATGCGTGAAGCCGAGCAGTTCGCGTTCATGTTCCACCAGTTCCTGATCGTTCGCGCTGTGGGCTGCAAGAGCGCTCAGCCGATCGGGAAACGCCGCGCCGATCAGCAGCAGTCCTATGTCGTGCAGCAGCCCCGTGCCGAACGCCCATTCCGAATCCTGAGTCACCGCATTCTGCACGATCAGATCGCTAAACATCGCCGTCGCCAGGCAGTGTTCATTGAATCGCGACGCCGACCATTTCCCGGGGATCTGCACCGCGCTGAACGATCTCGCCACCGATAGCCCCAATAAAACATTACGGGTTTTTCGAATGCCCAGGCGGACAATCGCCGGGCGCAGGCTGGTCGCCGCCGCGCCTCGCGAGTAGAACGCCGAATTGGCCAGCGACAACAGGGTTCCGGTGATCACCACATCGCGATCCACGGCTTCCGCCAGATCGCTGACGGAGATATCATCTTCGCGCGCGCATAAAGATAGAGCCTGTGGAAGCGCCACCGAAAACTGAGACAGGCGGTCTGCGGCTTTGAGCGCGGTCGCCTTGAGACCGGAGGCTGCGGACATATATATCTACCTATCGTTAGAACCAGTTCAGGGCATTAGGGCAGTGGGGCAGGCGTTTTCGCCTGCCGATCAGCGTGGGGCAGGCGTTTCCGCCTGCCCATCAAACCGAAATCTCTCCGCCTACGGACAATTCGCCGCCGATGGGCGCGGCATCCCTATGCGCGCGAAGATCGGTTCGAGAAACCGGCCGTACCGATTCACTGTCGTCCAATCGTTCTTCGCCAGAGCCTCTTTAACCGACCGCGTCGTCTGCTGAGTAATCAGCTCAATCCTGCCGACAAAAACGCGAGTGGTTTGCTCTGGCGCGGGTTCCACCTGCAGCGGCAGAATCGTGTCGGTCAAGTGTTGCGGAACTACGTAAATCAACCGCGAGCCTTCCTCGAACCACGAATCCTTCCACGTCTCCACCATCGCCCGCGCCTCTTTCGGATACAACCCCTGCGCGACCAGATTGGTTTCGAGATCGAACAACAATTGCGAGAGCGAGCCATCGAGCGCCGGCGCCTTCAGCGTCACAGAGCCCGTGAGCACGCCCACATTGCGAAATCCCAGATGCCCTGCGCGATTCTCGAACAGAATCACAAGCGGGACGTCGTCCGCGCCACGATTCTCCACGGCGACTTTGCCGTCGTCGGAAACGCGAGCCGACAACGGAACCTGGAGACGCCCGACACCGCGATAAAACAGGAATTTCTCGTGTTGATCGCCCACCGTAACCGGAGACGCGTCGGTCTCGCGCGCCGCATAGTATCGGCTGGGAGCGCTCTCCTTCGGAAAACTCGCGGTCGACCCGGGTTGGACAACGATGTTGTCCCATGCGAGCGAGCCATTGGTGAAGCCCGATGCCTTGTTCTCGGCTTTCGGATACCATTCCGTCATGGCACCCTGCGGAAACTGAACTTTGACGCGGGCCGTCATATCGCGCTGGCTGTAGAAGTACAGGACCGGCGTCTCCATCCGCACGTTTCCAGTAACGGTCCACTTGAAGCCGCGGAATCTTTCGGCGTTGACGAATTGCGGCAGGTCGTCGTTGCATCGCAGCGAGTCCCAATCCATGGCCGATCCGTCCACGCCCGCGACCGACGTGAACGTGCCCCACTCGTGAACCGTGAGGCTGTTCGGATGTACCGGGTTGGTATCGGCAGCGATCAGAAACATAGCGGCCAACACGATCAGAATTGCAGACAGAGTTGTAGCTTTCATTTTTTCCTTTCTGACTCTAAGGGACTTCGACGGCGCCACTGAGGCGCGACAGCATGGCTCCGGCTTTCGGAGCCATCCGACGCAGCAGCGGGCAAATGGAGCGCTAGTCTAAAATGAAGCGCGGCCATAACGCAGTACTTCGACGGCCGCCAGTGAGGCGCGACCGTAAGAGAGCGCGCAATACGTGGCCTTAGTGACTCGAACTCAGCGCCTTCAGCGATGCATCCACTTCCGCGTCGGTAGCCGGACGCGGATAGAATTTCGCGGATTCTCGAATGAATCCCTTCGGCCCGATCGGCACCACAGCTCCGGCGTTCGCACTCGCGCAAGTGCCTTTGAGGTTCACCACCCAATCGCCATCCGGCCCCCACGTTTGAAAGATCGCGAAAATGTTGGGCTTCGATCCGGGCTGAATCTTGAGAACGATAGACTTTCGAGCGCCTTTCACCAGCCCTTCCGCCGTCGCCGAGACTAATGGCTTCGCCGGATCCGCGCAGCCCTCGGCGCGAAACACGAAAGCCGCGCTCTTCATCTGAAATTCCTGGGCAGCCACGGGACTGCCGATCGTGAACGTGAACCCTTCGGCACGCGCCATCGCAGTCGCGGCGCACGCGATCAGAACAAGTCGCCTCATATTTTTCATCAGGCTCTTCATGAGGATCAATTCTCCGTTGCCTTCTCCACGCCATCGATCACTAGCGTTCGCACAGCGATCTTTTGCGCGCTGAATTTCAACCCAAGCTGCTTCTCCACCGCCGTGAACACAGCCGACCGCATCGCATCGCGTTGATCCCCACTGGGCAACACGCCCGAAGATTGTTCGGCCTCGGCGGTCCACTCGGCTTTGAAGTCGTAAATGCCTTCGAGCCCGGTCTGGTCGACCGCCACCAGACCCAGTTTGCCTGCGACGTAGCGGGCAAAGTCCGGCATCGATACCTGCCCCGTCAGCCCGATTGCGTTGAAGCGGAACGCATCCGAATTGTACTCTCCAGCGGTTGCGAGTTTCGCCTTCAGACCGCCTCTCGCCACGACCAGCGCATAACCGGACATTTCTCTTGACTCTTCATGAAGCCGCAGCTTGAAACGATCCGCCAGCATCGCTCGCAGCATCGGCTGTAATTGCTTCTCGGTGAGGTTTCCGGGAACAATCGCTTTCGCATTCACGTCATACCGATCCGCATCCAACCATCCTGGCCCGCCCGTAATATTCCAGCCCATCACTCCGTAAGCGCGCTGGATCAGCAACTTCAGCGTGTAGCCTCTGGCAGTGAATCGCCCACCGGGGCCGACCTCGATCGTGACGATACGATCGTTAAGCTTGTTCGCCTTCACCGACGCTGCCTCGAATTCAATACGCGCCCGGCGGCGATCATCATGGCGAGCGTGGTGGCCATAATCAATACGCCTATTAGACGGACACGCCCGAGTTTTCTTCCCGATTTTATTCGGCCTGTTACCACGTCCACGCCAGTTCTTCTTTCAGCTTCGCCAAAGCCTCGGGATCCAGCTTCAAAACCCGATCCCGCGAGATGCCCGCGGGTATCGGAGTGAGCGCCGCAATTCGATCGTATACCCGCGCGCGGTCGCTCTCCGGCATCCGCCAAAGCAGATGCCACAGGGAAAGCGTATCGCGAACCCGCGCTCTCGCCAGAATCGAATTCAGTTCGTTGTCTTCCAGAGCCTGCTTGAAAGAGTCCGCCGCATCGTCGAAGGACGGAACACCCGGACCCGCGTCGGATTTGATTTTGCAGCTTGCGCCCGCAGGCACCAGCGATTCGAGACCATTCCATTGAAACGACACCCAGCCCTTCGTGACGCGCAGCAATCCGATTCCGTCTTCTTCCATATGCAGCGCGTACTCGCACCCGAGATCTACGGCCGTGCCCGACGCTGTGTCGACGAAAAACAGCCGCGGCGGCGCGGAAATCTTCGCGCGAATCTCGCCATGCGCCAGCTTCAGCCGGTGCTCGCCAGGCTTCTCGGTGATCACGCGGACGCGAGTGTTGGGCTCGACTTCCACGGTCCCGATGTCGCCGATCCTGATTTCGGCGCGCGAGGATGCGTTCGTTTCAATCCAGCGGGTCTTGTTCCAGTACGCAATGCCGACCAGAGTCAGAATCATCGCCGCCGCTGCGAACGCCCATCGCCAGATGGGGCGTGGGGCAGGCGATCTTGTCGCCTGCCGTCTTCCGTCCAGCGTACGTTCGATCGACACCCAAATCTCCCCGGGCGCCTCGACCACAGGCAGATGCTCCAGCATCGCCATTCCGAATTTGTCGTCGTTACTCAAACCGTCTCTCACTTGCGGCCCAACTCCTTCAACCGCTCCGCCAACATCTTATGACCGCGATTCAACCTCGACGCGACCGTCCCCATCGAACATTGCAGCGCCTTCGCCATCTGCTCATACGAAAGATCCTCGAAGTAGCGCAACAGGACCGCGATCCGAAACTTCGCGGGCATCGACGCGACGGCCGCCTGTACGGACTTCGTCATCTGCGCTCGTTCAAAATCGCGCTCCGGCGAATCAGGTCCGGCGATCGCTTCCATTCGCGTACGATCCGGAACTGTCTCGGGTTTGCGGCGTCTCGCATTGTCCATGCATGCGTTCACCACCAGCCGATGCAGCCAGGTCGAGAATTCCGCGTCTCCGCGAAATTGCCCGATGCTGGTGATCAGTTTGAGAAATACCTGCTGCGTGACATCGCTCGCCACAGCCGCGTCGCCATGGAAGAAATACAGGGCGATGGAGTACACACGATCCTTGTATGCATCGTAGAGCGCGCGGAATGCGTCCCGATCACCCGACCGGCAAGCTTCGATGATCGCGGCGCTGATCTCGCGATCACTCAGATTGACCACCAGTAATTCAGACGCGGCATGGAAGGCTTTTCTTCCATATTATGTGGCGCACGCTGAAGAGTCTGTGTGAAAAACAGGGACAGGCCGCCCTGTCCACGACGATATCCTGTTCATTCGTGGCCTCGGGTCACTAGGGGACAGGGTAGCCTGTCCCTGTTTTTCACACAGACTCTTCAGCGTGCCACCTGACTAATGGAAATCGTGGGAGATCGAGCCGATCTCCATCGCTCGCGGAATCGGCGCGATACGCTGCGCCATGATGTGAATCACGTTGTCGACATTCTGCATCTGGCCTTCGACGATCACCCAGGCGTTGTTCAGAATCTCCAGCCGCTGGCGCTCGAACACATCCGGCATCACCACGACATTCGAGATCCCGGTTTCGTCTTCCAGGCTCATGAACAGAATTCCTTTGGCGGTGCCGGGACGCTGCCGCACGATCACGTTGCCCGCGACCTTGACGAATTTGCCGTTGGGAATCGCATGCAGTCCGGCTGCGGCAATCACACCCAGCCGATTCATCTCGGCGCGATGATACGCCATCGGGTGGCGGCCGATAGTCATGCCGGTGCCTTCGCAATCGGCGATGAGACGCTCTTCGATGGTCATGGCTTGGAGCGGGGATTCGGCAGGCGAAACCGCCTGCCCCACAGTTTCAGGAATTTCGCGCAGAAGTGGCTGCACCGGTCGTGCCGCGCGCGCGCTTTTCCATAGTGCGTCCCGACGATGGGCGGCGCCAATGGAATTGAGCGCGCCGATTGCGCCTAGTTGCGTGAGCTCGGATTTGTCGAGTTCGGGAACGCGCCGCGCCAGGTCTTCGATGTCTGTAAATGGTTGCGCGGCTTCGATGGCTTCGGCGGCTCGTGTACGCAGGCCGCGGACGTAGCGAAAGCCGAGGCGCATGTGAAGAACTCTGGGTGGATCTGTGGGGCCGCCAATCATGGCGGCGAGCAGGCTTTCTGGCCTGCTTTGACTGAAGGAAAGACAAGCCGGCTGGGAAACCGGCTCGCCGCCATGACTGGCGGCCCCACTTTGGCTGGTCAAGCTCTCGGTCAAGTTCTCAATGGTGCACTTCGCTCGCGATCTGTTGATATCCACCGGCAGCACTCGCAAGCCGTGTCGCTGCGCATCCTTCACGATCGTGGCCGGATGATAGAACCCCATCGGCTGATTGTTCAGCAGCGCGCACGTGAACGCGGCCAGATAGTACGTGCGCAGATACGCGCTGGCATAAGCGAGCAGCGCGAAGCTCGCTGCGTGCGATTCGGGAAATCCGTACATCGCAAATGAGGTGATGGATTGTACGATGCGATCCTGCACCTCGCCGATGATGCCTTTGTTCGTCATGCCCGCGCGCAGCTTGCCTTCGATATCCTGCATGCGTTTCACGCTGCGCTTGAAGCCGAACGCGCGCCGCAGCTCTTCCGCCTGCCCGCCCGTGAAATCGGCCGCGATCATCGCCATCCGCAAAAGCTGTTCCTGAAACAGCGGGACGCCCAGCGTTCGCTCCAGCACCGGCTTCAATATCGGATGCAGCGGATCGGGCGGTTCCTTGCCTTGCCGCCGCATCAGATATGGATGCGCCATCTTGCCGACAATCGGCCCCGGCCGCACGATCGCCACCTGCACCACCAGGTCGTAGAAGTTTTCCGGACGCATGCGCGGCAGCGACGCCATCTGCGCGCGGCTCTCCACTTGAAACAATCCGACGGTATCGGCGCGCCGCAAGCCTTCGTAAACCTCCGGATCGTCCGCCGGCAGATTTCCGAGATCGACTTCTTCGCCGTAGTGATCGCGAATCAAATCGATCGATTCCTCCAGCGCCGCCATCATCCCCAAGCCCAGCAGATCCACTTTCACGATGCCCATGTCGGCGCAATCTTCCTTGTCCCATTGCACGACCACGCGGCCGGGCATCGAGGCGGGTTCGAGCGGCACCACCGAATCGAGCTGGCCCTGGCAAATCACCATGCCGCCGGAATGCTGGCCGAGGTGCCTCGGCAGATCCTGCATCGCGACCACCAGATCGTGAAACTTGCGCACGCGCGCGTCCGCCATATCGAAGCCGGCTTCGCGAAACTGATTTTCGGGCGTATCGGATTCGTCGGTCCATCCCCACATCGGTACGAGTTTCGAAAGCTTGTCGATCGATAGCTCATCGAAGCCCAGCACCTTGCCGGCTTCGCGCGCGGCCGAGCGTCCTCGATAGGTGATCACGTTGGCCGTCATCGCCGCGCCCAGTTTCCCGTAACGATCGTAGACGTATTGAATGGCACGCTCGCGACGATCGCCGGAGGGAAGATCGAGGTCGATGTCGGGCCATTCGCCGCGCTGCTCGGAGAGGAATCGCTCGAACAGCAGATCCATGCCGACGGGATCGACTGCCGTGATGCGCAGCGAATAACACACCGCGCTGTTGGCGGCCGATCCCCTGCCTTGCACCAGGATGCCTTGATCGCGGCAGTATTTCACGATGTCCCAGACGATCAGAAAATAGCCTTCGAAGCCTAGCTTTTCGATCAGGGCCAGCTCACGCTCGATTTGCTTGTGGGCTTTTTTGTAGCGATCCGTGGAGGGGTCGCCATAGCGCCCCCCATATCTAAATAGGGCGCCTTCTTCGGTGCGCTTGCGGAGGAAGCTCGCTTCGCTCTCGCCATCGGGAACTGGGTAGTGCGGGAATTGATAGCCCAAATCGGCCAGCGTGAACTTGAGTTGCGAGGCAATGTTCACGGTGTTGACGATCGCATCCGGCACGTCGGCGAACAGGCGCGCCATCTCGCCTGTCGATTTGAGGATGCGATCCGAATTCTGCTCGAGCAGGCGGCCCGCGCGCGCCAGTGTGGTCTTGTTGTAGAGGCAGGTGAACACGTCGAGCAGTTCTCGTTCAGAGGGTTGCGCGTAGCATGCAGCATTCGTGGCGACGAGAGGCGCTCGCATGGAACGAGCCAGCTCGATCACAGCCTGATTGCGGACTTCTTCATCGCGATGGAAGTGGCGCTGCAATTCGAGATAGACATTTTCGGGTTTGAAGATTCGCTGGAGGCGCTCGATGGTTTTTCTGCCCCCTTCCAATGCGCCATCGCGCAAACCGTGAGCCAGCGGACCATCGTGATCGCCAGTGAGACAGAGCAAGCCTTCGGAAAACTCAGCGAGCTCATCGATGGTCGCCGCAGGTTCCAGACCAGGTTTCGGATGCTTCGTGGTGCGCAGCTTCATGCGCGTGATCAGGCGGCAGAGATTCTGATAGCCGGTGCGATTGCGAATCAGCAGCGGGTAGCGAGCGCCATCGACACCCAGAATCTCCGCGCCGAGGTACGCCGTCAGTCCCTTTTTCTGCATCGCCTGATGGAATCGGGGCGCTCCGTAGACACCGTCGAAATCGACCAGCGCCATGGCTGGCTGATCGAAAGCGGCGCACTGTTCGGCGTACTCCTCGGGGAGGCAAGCGCCGCGGAGAAAGCTGAAAGCGGATCGGGCGTGGAGCTCAATAAATGGGATTGCCACCGACACCAGTATAGGCGAATATAAGGCGAATCTCAGCGTCAGCAGTGCCTCCCGCACCAAGCCCGAGGGTTGAGGCGATATGATAGGAGTGCTAGGAAAAAAGATGGACTGGAGCGAATGCGAACTCGTTGAGATTGACCCTGAAAAGGTCGGCGGAGCCCCCGTCGTCAAGGGAACGCGCATTCCCGCCGATGTGGTGCTGGTCGATGAGGAGTGCGGGCGGACGCCAGAGCAAACTCACGGCAGTTTTCCAACCCTGCCCGTGGCGACGATCGTAGCGCTTCGTGCGTTCGCGCACTCTCACCGAGCCCTGTTGCAGCATTGAAAGTCCTTCTCGACGAGAACATCCCGCACGATCTTCGGCCATCTTCGACCACGAAACATTCACCGCCGCGTACCTCGGTTGGGCTGGACTTAAGAATGGTCAGTTGCTCGATGCTGCCGAAGAGGCCGGTTTCGACGTAATGGTGACGGGCGATCTATCGCTGACGTACCAGCAGAATATGGCGGGGCGAAAGATCGCCATACTTTCGTTGTCGGCGATCAGTTGGCCCGTGATCGAGCCGCATGTTGCGAAGATTGTACAGGCTGCGGATTGCGCGGAACCGGGATCGTTCACGCGGGTTGCGTGTGGCGTATTCGAACGGCCAAAGCGCCGCCCTACCTTGTGAGCAAATCGCGGGGTCGATGAGAGCCGATGTTTATCGCAACTGCAACCTCAGTGTATGTCCTTCATGCCTTCCAGAAAAAATCGAAGACTGGCCGGGAAACTCCCCGCCGCGATACTGAGTTGATCAAGCAGCGTCTGCGAGACGCTGAACAGATTGCTAAGGAGAAGCCATGAGCAGCAAACGATACGAAACCGGAAGCCGGAACGTGTTCAAGGACCTGGGCGTGCCGAATGCCGAGGAGCACTTCGTCAAGGCGCAGCTTGTTTTTAAGATCGACACGCTTATGAGGGAGCGCGGCCTTAAACAGATCGATGCCGCTGATCTGTTCGGCATCAAGCAACCCGATGTTTCGAAAATGCTGCGAGGCCAGTTCCGCCAGTTCTCCGTTAAACGATTGCTTCGCTTTCTCGTATCGCTCAATCAGGACGTGGAGATCGTGGTCAAACCGCATCGCGACAGACGGAACGCTCCGGCCTTGCACGTTTCGTAAAACGTGTCTTCTTCTGCGGCGGATCGGGCATTGACACCGCCCTCATTATAGGCGAACATAAGGCGAATGTCAGCCCTCAGCGCCGTCCTTCCCGCAAGTGCGATTTTGCGAAACGAACCCAAATTTCTCGGCAAGACGCTGGGCGGAATCCCTCGCGGGGCGGTAAGCGAGATCGCTGGTCCGGCGTCATCCGGGCGATCGACGATGTTGTGCGCGTTGCTGGCGGAGGCGACGGCCGAAGGCGAATACTGTGCACTAATCGACACAGATGGAGCTTTCGACCCGGCCAGCGCGGCTGCAGCCGGCGTCCGGTTATCTCAAGTCCTATGGATAAGATGCGGAGGAAACGTCGAGCATGCGTTGAAGGCGACCGATCTCCTCACGCAGGCGGGGGGCTTTGGAATTGTGGCGATTGATTTGGCGGATACTTCACCTAAAGCTTCAAGGCGAATTCCGCTGGCAGCGTGGTTCCGGCTGAGACACGCGGCGGAGACGACGAAAACCGCTTTGCTTGCTATAGGATCGTGTTTCAATGCGTCGACGGCGGCGGCGATGAAGGTACAACTTGGTCGTGACCAAGTTATTTGGCATGGGAGGTTGATGGAGGGGATGAGGATCGAGTCGAGGAATGTGAAGAATCATTATGTGGCGCACGCTTCAGCCTGCTGCGACCAACTTCAGTTGGTCGTTTCGGATCGCAGGCTGAAGCCCGCGACAGCACGCTGAAGCGTGCGCCACAAAGCATGGGAATAAGACAAAGCCAGTATAGAGATGTTCGCCTGTTTGCATTCGCCGGGGAATCTGCCGCTGCTGGTGGAGGTAGCCGGATATTTTTCGCCGCTGATGGAAGTGGCGGCGGAGGATGCCGTCGTGTTCGACATCCGCGGGCTGCGGCTGATTTACGGGACTCCCGAACAGATCGCCCAGGCGATCGAACTGCGGATGGGGCTGAAGGCGAACCTGGCGATCGCCAGGAATCCGGATGCGGCGATGCATGCGGCTCGCGGCATTTCAGGCGTAACGGTTATTCCTCCGGGCCGCGAGGCGGAGAGGCTGTCGCGATTGCCGCTGTTCGTGCTGGGCGGATCGCCCGAGTTCGCGCGCACGCTGGACACCTGGGGCATCCGCACGTTCGGCGAATTCGCGGCGCTGCCTCCGCTGGGAATCGCGGCGCGGTTGGGCGACGAAGGCCTGGCGATGCAGAGGCTGGCGCGCGGCGAAGGCGAACGGCTGCTGCACGTCGCGAAAGGCGCGCTTGAATTTTTTGAAGAATGCGAGCCGGAGTCGGCGCTCGATTTGATGGAGCCGCTGCTGCTGTTGATCGGCAGGATGTTGAACGATTTGTGCGCCAGGATCGATGCGCATTCGCTGGGCGTGAATCGAATCTGTTTGAATTTGAAGATGGAGCGGCTGGAGAATCGGCCGGTCGAGTATTCGCTGACGCTCGACTTGCCGGTTCCGATGCTGAGCGCGCAGGTGTTTCTGAAACTGCTGCAGCTCGAACTGGCGGAGCGGCCGCCGGAATCGCCGATCGAAAAAATCCGGCTGGATCTGAAGCCCGTGCAATCGCGCGCCACGCAGCACGGCTTGTTTCTGCCGGCATCGCCCGAGCCGGAGAAGCTGGAGATCACGCTGGCTCGGATTCGTGGGCTGGTGGGCGCGGCGAATCTGGGAGTGCCGGAGTTGATCGACACGCATCGGCCGGATAGTTTTCGATTAGGGAATTTTGGAGGAACGTCCAGAAAGCACTCCCTTACGGTCGCGCCTCAAAGCGCGGCGCAGCAATGGTTAGTGTTGCGGCGATTCCGTCCACGGTTGCATGCGCAAGTCTGGTGCGGGATCGATGGGCGGCCATCGCGAGTTTATTTTTCGAAAGGCGCGGGGCGCGTGGTTGCTTGTGCGGGTCCGTGGCGAACGTCGGGGGATTGGTGGACCGGCGATCCGTGGGATCGCGAGGAGTGGGACGTCGAAACCGCCGCCGCAGTGCTGCGGATGCATCGGGATTGCCGGCGAGGCGAGTGGTTCGTCGAGGGAAGTTACGATTGATTCGCGATTTCCAAAAATGGGTTGACGACACGAACGCGGCCGAAGGTTGCTCCGTGCTGGAGGTCTTCGCTATACAGAATCGTTGCGCCGGCGACTTTGGCCGCTTGGACGATGAGAGCATCCCAGATTGAAATCCGTCGAAGTCTAAAGAGTTCGATGGCGGCAATCACATCCGCCTTCGACAAACTCACGACTCGTAACTGGGACAAAACCTCGACCTTTCGCTGAGCCGCTTCTTCATCCATCTTCAACTTTCGAACGGCGGCAGAAAAGTACTCTTGCATGACTTGAATGGAAATCGCCGCCAAATCCTGCTGCTGATAAGCATCAATCAGTTCAATTGCACGATTCTGCTTCTCCAGCACGGAGGTGTCGTCAGCATACACAATTATGTTTGTGTCGAAGAATGCAAGTTCAGCGGCACTCATGGATATCTTTGGATCTCTTCGCGGTTGAATTTCCAGCCGCGTGAATTCCCTTTTGACATCCGCGAAAGCCTTACGAATTCAGCCGCGATCGCTTTGGGATCACGTTTGCCCGCGACTTGTTCAAGGTACTCACGCACCATTTGATTGACACTTGTCCCGAGAGCTTCCGCGCGCTTGCGGGCGAGCCGGACGATCTCGTCGTCTACGGACAGAGTGAGGTTCATACACACATAATACGTGCGCACGTAATCCGTGTCAAGCCTTTGGTCCATACTACGTAGCGCGAGCCCTTGGCCTACAGAGCCGGGAGTCGTTCTCGGCTTTTTTGAGCTTTAGCGGGGCAACGAAGAAAAGCCGAGACGACCCTCGGCTCTGCAGGCCGGGCGGCCCGCGCCACGACGAACGCTAGTTCTTTGGCGAACCCTCGCGCGCCAACCGAACTTTGGCGCCTTCCAGGCTACTCCGCACTTTGGCGACCTCAGCCGGTTCCAGATCCGCCGGCGAACTCAAGTTCCATTCCTTGAGCGAAATCTCCCACTGCGCGATCGCCTCGTTGACCTTCGATGCACGCATCAGCACCTGTCCCAGGTGATCGTGAACAGTAGGATCGCGCGGCGTGAACTGGATCGCCTTGCGCAGATTCTCTTCCGCTTCGGGCAGTCTGCCCATGCGGAAATACACCCAGCCGAGACTATCCAGATAAGCGCCGTTGTTGGGCTCCAACTCGATCGCTTTGCTGATCATCTTGAGCGCTTCCGGAAGCCGCACATTGCGCTCGGCCAGCGCATAGCCGAGATCGTTCAACGCTCCCGCGTCCTCCGGATCGACCGCCAGAACCTTGCGGTACTCGGCCTCTGAAGCGTCGGGCTTCTTTACCTTGTCGAGCAGAGCCGCGCGGTTCATCCACACGTCGTGCTTTTCTTCGGGACTCTGCGCGATCTTTTCCGCCTGATCGAAGGCCTTGGCGGCCTCGTCGTACTTCTTGCCCTTCTGGTAAATCTGCGCGAGCGTCATGTAAGATTCGATGTCGGGCTTTCCACCTTGAAGCTTCTTGATTTCCGAAGCCGCGGCGTCGGCTTTGCCCATGTCCGCGATCACCAGCGCATGCGTCGCACGCACGCTACGATCTTCCGGCCACTTCTTCAGAGCCGCTTCGGATTCCTGTTCGGCTTTCGTGAATTCCTTGCCCTGTTGATAGGTGCCGATGATGGTGGCCGTGACCTGCGGAGCCTTTTCCGGATCCAAATCCGCCATCTGATGATAGGCCTCCACCGCCGCGTCGGTCTGATCGATCGAACGATTCAACCGCGCCGATTCACCCAGCAATCCCCAGCGAACCGCGCGCTGCGCCGCGTTGTAGGTTTTCCTCGACGTGCTGGTCAGAATGTCGTTCAGTACCTTGATCGCTTCGGGAACCTTGCCCTCGGCTTCGAGAATGGCAACCTCATTAACGCGAACTTCAGGATTGTCCGGTTCCAGCGAGCGGGCCTTTTCCGACATCTCCCGCGCCATGGAAAAATTCTTCATTTGCGCGTACAGGCGCGACATTTGCAGGAAGGAGCCGGCATCGCGCGGTTCCTCGGCGACAATCTCCTGATAGGTTTTCAAGGCCGCGTCGTACTTCTTCGCCTTCCCTTGATATTCGGCGATGGCGCGCTTTAGATCGAGCGCGTCCTGCGGATTGGTGGCTAGCGCGCGGCCCAATGTGTCCGCCGCGAGTCCGTACTCTTTCATCTGTTCATACGAACTGGCGAGCTGACGCAGGCTCTGCTGGCTGGGATTTTTCTCGGCGAGCTTTTTCAGGATATCGGTGGCCGCGACGTTATCGCCGGAATCGGCCAGCACCGTCGCCAGTCCGACCTGGCCATCTTCGTTTTCGGGATCGAGCGCCAGTGCCTTGCGATAGCTCTTCTCTGCTTCCGCATCTTTGTGCGCGATCTTCTGCAGACGCCCGAGCATCAACAGCGAATCGATATCTTTCGGATCGAGCTCAGTGACCTTCTGATACTGTTCGAGAGCTTTGTTCAGCATTGCGCCGTCGATGCGATTCTGCTGATCGCCAATCTGGTGCGTGAAGATGCGCGAGAGCATGCGGTGCGCATTCACATCGTTCGGATTCTGCTTCAGCGCATCTTCGGCTTCACTCTGCCCCTCGCGGAAACGGCCTGAGGCGATGTAAAGATCGGACAATTCTTCGGTCAACAGAGGCACGCTGGGATCGGCCTTGATGGCCTCTTTGTAATTCTCGATGGCCTTGTTGAGGTACTCGCGCGTGTTGTCGCGAGTCGCGCCGGGTGTGCCGCTGGCTGCCATTTCCGCGTACATGTGGGCGACGGTGTAGTGATAGTAGGCCGATGCTTTGTCCGTTTTGGGAGCGCTCGCGCCGGGCTGGGCCCAGGCCGGGCAGGTCCCTAAAACTCCGACGGCCAGAAGTGCTAAAACTGCTCTGTACATTCGCGTCCTCTTTTTCGCGTCAATTCTTTCTCGTCTTTTTCCCGTGGCGCGCTAGACTTAGTATATCGGCTTCTCCGAGCCCACGGACCTGCGACCCTCAGTCCTTCATTTGGTTACGATTGCGGGCCCAACCGGGGCCGGGAAAAGCTCGCTCGCGCTGCGTCTGGCGGCCGAGTTCAACGGCGAAATCGTCAACTGCGATTCGCTTCAGCTCTACCGGGGGTTCGACATCGGCACGGCCAAAACGCCCGAGGATCAGCGGCGCGGTATTCCTCACCATATGATCGACGTGTTGGATCCGGCCGAGGGTTACTCGGCTGGCGATTATGCGCGAACCGCGCGCAGCGATCATCGCGGAAGTTTCGGCGCGAGGCGGGCTTCCGATTGTCGCCGGCGGAACGGGATTCTATCTGCGGGCGCTGCTCGATGGTCTGCCGCTGCTTCCCGAAAAGGACGACGCTGTGCGGCAGAGGCTCGCGGCGAGGGAAACCCGGCGCGATGGATCGATGCATCGGATTCTGCGGCGTCTGGATCCCGCCGCTGCGGCCCGCATCCATGCGAACGATGCTCACAAATTGATTCGCGCGCTGGAAGTGCGGATGTTGACGGGAGTGCCCGCGCCGCCCCGCGAGCGAAGTGACGCGCTCGATGGGTACTTGACGCTCAAGCTGGGAATCAATCCGGATCGCAAGGCTCTCCACGAAGTCTTGGATGCACGCGCCAGGGAAATGTTTCTTTCAGGACTGGTCGAAGAAGTACAGGGACTGATCGCCGCAGGCTGTTCCGGCGATGAAAAGCCATTCGAATCGCTGGGATACCACCAGGCAATCGAACATTTGCGAGGAAAACTTTCTTTGGAACAGGCTATCGCGTCGACGCAGATCGAGACGCGACAGTACGCCAAACGGCAGTGGACGTGGTTCCGTCGCGATCGAGAGATCGTATGGCTGGATGGCTTCGGCGGTTCGCCAGAGGTGATCGAAAAGGCGCTGGAACTGGTGCGGAAACATGTGGGGCCGACACTTCTGCCGGCGGACTCGCTTTAGCGCGTCCCATGTGAGCGGTCTAAAGACCACTCGCCGCCACGAGTGGCGGCCCCACTATCAGCGCCACGGCGCATGCTAACCTGAGCCATTCATCCACATGAACCGCTTTTTTTTACTCCTCCTCTTGTGCCCGCTCGCGCTGCCGATTTTCGGCCAAGGGAACTACGAAGTTCAGGTTTATCCATCGGAAACCGTGAAGCCCGGATGCACGATGGTGGAGCTGCACAGCAATTTCACGGTGAAAGGCAGCACGGTCACGTCGGATGGCTCGCTGCCGACCAATCACCAGGAACACGAGACCGTCGAAATCACGCACGGGTTCACCGATTGGTTCGAGCTGGGCTGGTACATTTTCACGAGCGCGGGTCCGAACCAGGGATACAAGTGGGTAGGCGATCACATTCGTCCGCGGGTGCGCGTACCAGAAGAATGGAAGTGGCCGGTAGGCGTCAGCCTGTCGCTGGAGCTCGGCTATCAGCGGCCCCTTTTTTCGGGCGACACGTGGACGCTGGAAATCCGGCCGATCGTCGATAAGCAGATCGGTCGCTGGTACATGTCATTCAATCCGACGTTCGACCGTTCGTTTCACGGGCCGGGCACGCGCGACGGCCTGGTGTTTTCGCCGAACTACAAAGTAGGCTTCGATTTCACGAAAAAGGTCCAGGGCGGATTTGAATACTATGGAGTGGTGGGGGCTTTCGATCGGCTCTTCCCGAGCGGTGAGCAGGAACAGCAGTTCGTTCCTTCGGTCGATTTGAATTTTTCAGAGAACTGGGAGTTCAACTTTGGCGTGGGAGTTGGCGTGACGCATTCGACGGATCATTTGCTGGTGAAGATGATTTTGGGGTATAGGTTCGGGAAGAAGTAAGCACGTGGGGCCGGCACTTCTGCCGGCAACCGGTCTTTAGGCCGGTTTCTTCGCTTTGAACAGAGCCGCCTAAAGGCGCCT
This sequence comes from Terriglobia bacterium, assembly GCA_963732025.1. GTDB lineage: Bacteria > Acidobacteriota > Terriglobia > Bryobacterales > Bryobacteraceae > Palsa-187. The sequence continues at coordinate 1,215,886 of CAVSXU010000007.1, read as the reverse complement.
CGCCGCCACGAGTGGCGGCCCCACGTCGCGGCACCGTTCTTGATGGCCATCACCGACTTGATGTTCTTGTGGAGAGGGGCGAGGACATTCACAAGTTCCCGCGAGAGATAATCGAGAAGAGCGATGAACCCTGATTTGTACTGGCTACAAGGTCCGTGGCGAGGGCGTTTAGCCTTGGCTTCCCGCCCCAGAGGTGGAGATTGGCTCGATGACGAGTTAGGCAACTGGCAGCGCGCTAGCGTCAACGTCGTCGTTTCATTGCTTGAGGAGCAAGAGGCCGAGCAATTAGATCTGCTGCGGGAAAGCGAAATCGCCAAGGCGAAGAACCTTGAATTTGTCTCATTTCCGATTCCCGATCGTGACGTGCCGGCGTCAAGACCGGCTGCGCTGGCCATGCTCCGAAGGATCGTCGAAATGCTTGAAATTGGCAGGAATGTAGTCGTTCATTGCCGGCAAGGTGTCGGACGTGCAGGAATGATCGCGACCGGAGCGCTTGTCATTTCCGGCATCGGGGTGGACAAGGCAATTGAAACCGTTAGCGCAGCTCGCGGACTGACGGTGCCGGAAACACCGAATCAACTTCAATGGATTCATCGGCTACCTTCAGAGCACTTGGTAGCGAAGTAGCCTGTAGCGGGAAGCATCATGGTCGACACAGTCGAAGCTCTGATCACCGATCTGCTGGAGTGGGTATCGAGCCGCGAGCGCACTTACGACGAGGTGATGAGTGCGTGGCGTACCTCGTGCCCGAAACTTCCGGTCTGGGAAGACGCGAACGATCGCGGGTGGATTGAAACGGTGGCCGTCGAAGGTCAATCGATCGTAAGAATCACCGCATCCGGCCGCGCCCGTTTGGATCAGCGCGGGAAATGAGAGTTTCCCGTGAAGGTATCGATTCTGGACGATTACTTCGATACCTTGCCGCGCGCATGCCAATCACGCCGGCCTGGATGCTCTGGATTTTCGCCAAGCCAAGACGCCCAACACGCAACCGAGCCCTACCAATCCAATGGACCCCGGTTCGGGGACGCCAGCCGTCGCGGCACTGCTGCTACAGCCGTTGACGTTCGTAGTCCCGGCCAAGGTATTCGCGTTCTCCGCGAACACACAACCGTTGACTGTGCCCGCTAGAATTCCGCTGCCGCCCGCCGCTGCCGACATGGTGAAGGTCTGTCCCGCTAGAATATTTCCATCAAACGTGATGGGCCCGGAGCTTCCGACGCTGATGGTGGCGATCGTCCCCACGATCCAGAAGATGTTAGCCGCTTGTGCTTGATTCGTCAGGTTGAAGTTTAACGCCCCCAGTGCGGTGAATGCCGCCTCGGTCCTGATCACGAAAACTTCGTTCGGATTATTCTGCGCGTCGAACGTCAGCGTGATGCCCGTAGTGGATGAGATGGAGGGCGTCGAAAACGTGTAGACATTGTTGCCGATGAACGTACGGTCCAGCGTAAGATCGGCATACGACTGCGTCGATGCCAAGAGCTGCGCTGTCGTGAACGCGTTCACGAAGTCGATGTAGGCGTTGTTAGAGAGCGTCGAGCCGGGCGCGACCACAATACCGCCCCCCGCCGTGGTTCCGGTCGGGTTAAATCCCGTAATCGTACCTGCTCCGTTGCCAACCCCGACATCGCCCATCACGACGGAAGTCCCTGTGTTCGAAATCGTGCCACCGAGAAGTCCGAAGGAACTGGCAGTGCCCAGATTCACCAAAACCGGACCTCCAAAAGCAGGCATCACAGCCGCAACAAGCATCGTTAAACAAGTCAATCTGTGCTGCATTGTTCCACCTTCCATAGGCCCATGATTCGGAGGGTGATAAGTGCAGATGGAGGGCCAAGCTGAATCGCCAACATCCGATTGATACGACGGCAATTTCACCCAAAAGCCGGCCGCAAGGATTGGCGAAATCCCGCGAACTGACCATTAGAGGTCATTTTCAACGCCAGGTGGTTTTTAGATGACGAGTGCCGCGATCGCCTAACGCAACCGAGCCAACTCCTGCACATACAACCGATTGTGCGGAAACTCGTGAGCCAATCCCTGCAGCAACTCCTTGGCTCGCGCCACATTCTTATCGCGCAGCGCCGCGACGGCCAGTAGTACTCTGGCGTATGGCGGCAGATAGTGACCATGCTCGGCGGTCAACAACAGGTCGCGAATGCCGCGATCCTTGTCCGTTTGCGCGCCGCCCAGCCTAAGCAGCAGCCGCAGCGGCGCGGGCTTCAGACTCAGCAGGTAATTCTCGACGCCGATCGCCAGGTAAGCGTCGCTATACCCGGGATCGGACGCGATCAGTCTCTCCGCGATCGCACGGCTCGCCTTCACATCGGTCAGCGATGCGAGGTAGCGTTTCTCGATCAGCGCAAGGTAATCGGAATGCAGCCCGAGCCGCAGCAGAGTAGCGAACTCCGCGTTCTGATTATGCGGGTCGCGAGCCAGCGCCGCGTCAGCGAGTTGCCTGCTCTTATCCAGATCGGCTTCGAAGCTTTGCTTGAGACGCGCGTCGGCCGCCGGCTTGGCGCGATTCAGAAACTCGTCGTCATGCAGAAAGAATTCGGATTCGAGAATATGCAGCCGGTCGAATTCCGCGAACAAATACGCCGCCGCATCCGACACGGGAGCCATCGGATCGTCCGGGTGCTGCTCGCCCCACTGACGAAACGTACGATGCGCGCGATCGAAATCGAGATCGTACATCTGCAGGTAGCCCGCCTCCAGCAGCGTAGGTTCGACAGACGGGGGCGGCTCGACAGAGGGCGGCGGTTCGGCGAAAAGAAGCAGCGCTAGTGAAAGGGTAACGATCATGCGGCGATCACCCGGCTATAGTATGACGGTCGCGCTCGCGCCAACGTTTCCCGGCGATGAAACTACTTCTCCCACGGCCGAGGATGCTCGCCTGCATCGCGATCTTCCACGCGATCGTACATGTGCGCTTCGGTCGTGGTGCCAAGCGACACATTGTACATGCTGGTGAGTCCAAGCGACTCGCGCAAATCCTCATCGAAAGCGTGGAGCTTCTTGAGATGCGGCGCCAGCGCGGGAATTTCGTGGCCCGACGGCGTGCGCAGAAACATCTGATAGCCGCGGCTGGTCAGGACTCCGATTTCATTGCCGATCAACACACCCGCCTTGCCGATCTTCACGTCCCCAACGTCCTTGCCTTTGCCGGTGGCGTCTTCGACAATCGCCCCAAGCCCGCCGCGCGTCACACGAGCCCGCCCCGGCCCTTCGCTCTGCACATCGAAACCGGCAGTCTTAAGATCGCGAATGCGCTCTTCGAAATCGAATTTATGCGGCGTCGCCCGGCGAAAGAACATAAGCTTCATTATAGTTGCTTCTAATCAGTCCATCCCAGCGCGCGCCCTTACGGGTCGCGCCTCATTGGAGCCTCACGATGTTCTCTGTATAATTCGTGAGTGCCTTACGTACTCGCTCTCGATGAAGGAACCACCAGCGCGCGCGCCGCGCTTTATGACGACCAGGGACGCCGCGTCGCGATGGAGTCCGCGCCTATCGAGTGCGTCTATCCGCACCCCGGATGGGTCGAGCAAGACGCCAACGCGATCTGGGCCGCGCAACTCGATGCCACGCGTCGAACACTCGCCGCAGCCGGCATCAAAGCGTCCGAGATCGCGGGGATCGGAATCACCAACCAGCGCGAGACCACGGTCGTGTGGGATCGCAAGACCGGCCAACCGATCGCCCCCGCCATCGTGTGGCAGTGCCGCCGAACCGCAGCCTACTGCGACGCGTTGAAGCCGCGCGAAATGATCGAGACGAAAACCGGCTTGATCATCGACGCGTATTTTTCGGCGAGTAAAATCCGCTCCATCATCGATGCCACTGGCGCCCATCCTCGCGATCTGTTGTTCGGCAACGTCGACACGTGGCTCATCTGGAAGCTGACGAACGGCGCCTCGCACGTTACCGATCCCACCAACGCATCGCGCACCATGCTGATGAATCTCGCGACCGGCGAATGGGATCCCGATCTGCTCTCGGTATTCGGATTACCGCAGGAAATGCTGCCGAAGATCGTACGCTCGTCGGGAATTTGCGGCATGGCGGCGGCCGAACACTTCGGCGTTGAAATTCCGATCGCCGGGATCGCGGGCGATCAGCAGGCGGCATTATTCGGACAAGCCTGCTTCTCGCCTGGATTGACGAAAAACACCTACGGGACCGGATGTTTCGCGCTGATGCATTCGGGCGCGTCGATGCCGATCTCGAAGCATCGATTGCTGGCGACACGCGCCGCCTCAACCGACGGGCGACGCGCAATTCGCGGTCGAGGGCAGCGTCTTCGTCGCGGGAGCCGCCGTGCAGTGGCTGCGCGACAAGCTGGGAATGATCGGAGCCGCCTCGGAAACGGAAGCGCTTGCCTCGTCGGTTCCCGATACCGGCGGAGTCTATATGGTGCCGGCGTTCGTCGGCTTGGGCGCGCCGTATTGGGATTCGAACGCGCGCGGGATTTTGTGCGGCATCACGGCGGGCACCGATCGTGCCCGCCTGGTACGCGCCACGCTGGAAAGCATCGCGTTTCAAACCCGCGACCTGGTGGCCGCGATGGAAGCCGACACCGGCCACAAGCTGAAGGAGCTGCGTGTCGACGGCGGCGCGGCCGCGAACAATTTTCTCATGCAATTCCAGGCCGATATTTTAGGCTCGCGAATCGTCAGGCCCGCCGACATCGAGACCACGGCGCTGGGTGCAGCCTATCTGGCGGGGCTCGCCACCGGAGTCTACAAGAGCGTCGCTGACGTCGAAAAGTTTTGGCGCGCCGAGCGTGTGTTCGACCCGCAAATGTCCGCCGATCGCCGCGAGGAGCTGCTAGGCGAGTGGAAAACCGCCGTAGCTCGCTGCCGTCTGCAATCGTGATGTGGCGCACGCACGCCTTGCAATGGATGCGCCACATCACAATGGATGCGCTACATCGGTCCAAGCCTGAATTGTGGACTCATGTCAGCTATCCACATAGCATCGGTGATGCTACGAATCAGAAGGTCGTCGGGATGCTATGGAGCGGTATGAGGCTTGAGCTAGGAGTTGAATCGGATACTCGGGTCGGTGTGGTGCAGTAGGGGTGGCTAGGAAGAACTCGTGTCGACATGAGTGTCGACACGGCACGCAGGAGTGCGTGCGCCACATCGCTGCAGCAAGACCTGAATTGCGGCACATCATCTATTTCGGGTAATAGCCGTCGCGCGCGCGTACTGTGAGGTCGCGCTTATTCACGGTAATGCGCAGGTTTCGATAGTCGGGGCTCGATTTGGAGCTGTCCGGAATGAAGCCGATGACGTATTGCGAGCGCAGCTCTTCTTCGATTTGTCCGAAGATCTTCTCGATCGGCTGGTCTTTGGTGATCGGGAAATATCCGCCGCCGGTGTCTCGCGATAATCGCTGGAGCACATCTTGCCCGCGCTTCACGAAAATCGCCCCGTCCCAAAGAGTCCACCGCATGAGCTCGGGCTCAAATGGGATCGAGTAAACCATCGCATCCGCACGCTCCGCAAATTCGATTGCTGTCCCAGAGGGAAACTTGCTCTTTCGGTCCATCCCGTGAGAAAGCAGGATGATGGCTTTACGCCCGCCTTCCGGCTTCAGTTTTTCAGAAGCTTGTTGAACGCCTTCGAGTATGCGGCATCCTCCACCTCCTTGGTACGCATTCAGTATCAAGCCAGAAATCGCCGCTTTGAGCTTGTCGTGCGAATTTGTAAGATCCTGCGCTAAATACAGGCCGCGGCCAAGATCAAACACGAAGGCCTTGTCCGCGAGGCCGATTACTTTGTCCAATAGTGTGTAACTCGCCGCTTTCTCGACTGGAAGAGTGCGTGGTTGTTGGCACGTGTCGATCAAAAGGCCGATCGTGATGGGCGCGTTGAACTCGCGAGAAAAACAACGAATTGCCTGAGGCTTGCCGTCCTCTTCGATCGCGAAATTCTCTTTCGTCAGATCGCGAATGATCCGACCCTTGGGATCCTGTACGTTCGCATAAATCAGGACCAAATTAACGTCAGCCGAGAAGCTCGGCTCTTGGCCCACAGCAGCCGCGGTCGTCACCAATGAGAGGATTGCGACGCACGACACTCGTGACATAATCTAGTGAATCCCCTGGAGGAGAGAAACCTATGTGGGTTCGCGTTCTGACTCTAACAGCAATCATCGGCGTGATCAACGCCGCCGGAACATCCAACCTCTCCATCACCACCCTTTCCAGCCGCGCCGATTTGGTTAGCGGCGGCGATGCGCTGATTGAAGTAAAGGCGACTGCCGGAACCGTCGATGACCCAAGTTGCGCTTACGCTGAACGGGAAGGATGTCTCCAGCATGATCAGTCGCGATGCGGCGACCGGGACGTATCGAGGACTCGTCAGCGGGTTGAGTGTCGGACAGAACAAACTGGTGGCGAGCGTGAAGGCTCCCTTCAAGGGCGAAGCGACACTGACGGTCACGAACTATCCCGCCGCGGGGCCGATCCTTTCCGGACCGCACCTGACGCCGTTCGAATGCAACACCGAGCAATCGGGACTCGGCAAGGCGACCGATGCCGATTGTTCGGCTCCTCGCAAGATCTGGTATCTCTACCGCGCGTCGGACGATAAGTTCAAGCCGCTGGATAATCCCACGGGCCCTCGGCCGACGGATCTGGTGACGACTACGACCAACGACGGCAAGACGGTGCCGTATATCGTGCGCGTCGATTCGGGCGTGGTCAATCGCGCGATTTATCAATTGGCGATTTTGGATGATCCGACGCCTGAAAGCGTGAATGCGGATCACTACCGGCCGAGCTCGGGTTGGAATCGCAAACTGATGGTCAGTTTCGGCGGCAGTTCGGGCACGCAGTACATTCAAGGCTCGGAGCCATCGCCGGTTGCAGCGGTCGCGGCGGGCGCGCGCGGGGGCGGTGGCGGATCGCGAGTGATGAACCACGCGGCGTTGTCGAAGGGCTTCGCGTTTCTGATTTCGTCCGAGTTGGTGAACGGGCGTCGCGGCAATGCGGTGCTGCAAGGCGAAACGCTGATGATGCTGAAGGAATATTTCATCGAGCACTACGGCGTTCCGAAGTGGACGGTGGGCCAGGGCGGATCGGGCGGCGCGATCCAGCAGTTGGTGATCACGCAGATGTATCCAGGGCTGCTGGATGGCTTGATGCCGAGTTTGTCGTTCCCCGATTCGTCACTGCATACGATCGACAGTATTTTGCTGACGACGGTTTGGCCGAAGCTGGATGCGGCCGTGTGGACGCAGTCGAAGAAGACCGCCGTGGAGGGATTCACACCCGGGACCGCGGCGGCGTGGAACAACGCGTATGGCCGGCTGGGCGTGCCGAGTAATGCTCGCGGCTGCGCGCTGACCGATATCAGTCTGATTTACGATCCGACGAAGAATCCGAAGGGCGCGCGCTGCACCACGCAGGATATTCGCGCCAATATTTATGGCCGCGATCCGAAGACGGGTTTCGCGCTGCGGCCGACGGACAATGTCGGGTTGCAATACGGACTGGCGGCGTTGAACAGCGGCGCGATTTCGGTGGACGAGTTTTTGGAGGTGAATGAGAAGATCGGCGGAACCGATATCGACGGCGGGTTGATTCCGCAGCGAATGGAAGGCGATCGCAAGGCGCTGAAGGCCGCGTATGAGAGCGGACTGAACGCGTCGTACAACAGCGCGCTGGCGAATGTGCCGATCATGATGGCGCGAACTTATAACGATGCTCGCGGTGACATTCATAGCCGGGAACGCGATTTCGTGATTCGCGCGCGGTTGCAGAAAGCGAATGGGCGGACGGACAACACATCGGTTTGGCTCGGGGCGGACCAGCGCGCGCTGGGAACCACCGAGGCGATGAATCAGTGGCTGGACGGGATCGCGGCCGATCCGGCGCCGCTCTCGATCGACAAAGTGGTGAAGCATAAACCGGCGGATGCAGTGGACACCTGCTGGGATGCGCAAGGGAACAAGATCGTGGAGCCGGCTTCGTTCGATAATCCGAACACGAAGTGCAACACGTTGTATCCGGTGCATAGCGAGCCTCGGCTGGTGGCGGGGGCTCCGCTCACGGATGACGTGTTGAAGTGCGCGGTCAAGCCGGTGAATTTTACGGATTATAAGGTGACGTTCACGAGTGCGCAGAAGGATCGGATGAAGACTATTTTTCCGACTGGGGTTTGCGATTTCAGCAGGCCGGGGGTGGAGCAGGTCGCGATCAAGGGCACTTATCAACGTTACTAAACGACAGTTACTAAACGACAGTTACTAAACGACAGTTACTAAACGACAGTTACTAAACGACAGTTACTAAAAGGCATTTGCGACGGCTAAAGCCGCCGCGCAGCCACTGGTGGCTGCCCCACAAGACAGCGCAAAAAGGATGATTATGACGACTTCAAGAAAATTAATCGTAACGGCCGTGATGACGATGACTCTGGTTACGCTGGCCTGGTCGCAACAGAAGAAAAGCGGAATGACCGCGGACGATTATATGGAGATCCAACAACTCTATTCGCGCTACAACATGGCGATTGATTCGGGCGACGCTGAGGGGTGGGCTGCGACGTTCACGCCGGATGGCGTGTTCCAGACGTTTAATGGTCATGACGCGCTGGTCGGGTTCATCAACACTTGGAAGGAACGCATGAAGGGCGGAAACATGCGGCACTGGAATTCGAATCTCGCGATTACGCCGACGGCGGACGGCGCCAGCGGCGCGGTATACCTGCTGCTGGTGGACATCAGCGCGAAACCACCGGCGATCACGTCGGCGTCGATGTACAAGGATCAGATCGTAAAGACGGCGAACGGCTGGCGGTTCAAGAATCGCCAGGTGAAGGGCGACGTGCCGTCATCGCAACCGACCGCCGCTGCGCCGAAGCCGCAGTAGCATCGCGCATGGACCGTCGCCTGGAAAACGCGTCGACATGAGTGTCGACAGGGCACGCACGAGTGCGTGCGCCACATCTAACACTCAGCGGCGGATCAGATCGGGAAATAGCAGGGTCAGGTCGACATCCTCGGACAGTCCGTCGACGCTGTCGGCTCGAACGCCCATGTGGACTTCGGCTTCGTTCATGCCGCGCGCGTAGCGCACTTCGCCAACGATTCGCTTGCCGCGGCAACGTATCTCAACGGAGGTGCCGTCCGGAAGAGGCCGGGAAGAGCGGATACGCAAGCCTTGCTGGGAAACATCCAGAATCGTGATGACGAACGCGCCGACGTGAGTGGCTTCGCCTGGCTGCGGCATGACGCGCAGGAATCCAGGCTCTTCCAGTTCGTATCGAGCGTGGCGGCGATTTTCAACTCTACCCATATCGCGCGATTCCATGATCTCATCTACGCTAATGCCGGTCGAGATGGGAGCCGATAACTGGAATATGGCGTGGATGGTTTTATGAGCTGGGCGCTCGCGATGTTTCTATCTCAGCAACCCATTTCGCAAGCCGACCAGATTCGGGAGGCCATGGCGGCTTCCATCGAGAAGCAACGGGCGTCGGTGATGGTGCAGGCTCAGGCGACTGGCACGGCATTGAACAACGACGCGGCTGCGGTTGCTGACGCCGCGCAGGCGAAAGCGAATGTCGCTTTGGCTGTCAGTCATCTGATCAATCATTTGATTTCGTAGCACGCGGGGCGGCGAAGAACGTTAGGGCCGCTCCCTTCCTGTTTCGCTTTGTCGGCTCCCACGGAACCGAATGGTCGCGTGTCATTAGCGCTCCATACTGTCGCGCCTCACTGGCGACCGCGAACGCTAGCGTAGGATTGGGCCTTGTCGGCTGGATGGGCGCCGCGCGTTAGTCAGGCGGTAAATGTAGGCGAGGATTTCCGCTACTGCGCGATACAAATGCGCGGGAATTTCGTGGCCGACGTCGACCGATTTATACAGCGCCTGCGCCAGCGGCGGATTCTCCACCAGCGGAACGCCGCTTTCGATCGCGATCTGCCGGATGCGCAGCGCGAGGTAATTCTTGCCTTTCGCCACGACTACCGGCGTCGCCATGAATTCGTGACTGTAGCGCAGCGCAACGGCGAAGTGAGTCGGATTTACGATCACGGCGGTCGCGGTGGGGACTTCCTTCATCATGCGGCGGCGAGCCAGATCGCGCCGCAGCCGGCGAATGCGTCCGCGAACATGTGGGTTGCCGTCAGAGTCCTTGGATTCGTCCTTGACCTCCTGCTTGGTCATTTTCAGTTGCTTCATCAGCTTGCGATGCTGACGGAACAAGTCGACGATTCCGAATACGACGAACAATCCCGCGCCCTTCCACAGGAGTTGCTTCAATGACGCGCCGACGGTTTGCAGTCCGACGTCGAGGCTCGCGAACGGCAGCGTGAGGAAGACTTCCGCGTTCTTTTCCGCAGTGACGTAGATCGCGGCACCGAACACCAGCAGCATCAGGGCCGCTTGCAGCACGGCCGCCGGGGCTTGCGAGGTCATGTTCTTGATCTTGCCCATCGGATTCAACTTCGAGAAATCCGGCGAGAGCTTGTGGAACGAAAATCCCAGCCGGGTGACCGACAAGTGCAGCGCGAACGTGGTCGCCGCAGCCAGGCCCGCGAGAATCCCGACCGGAACCACTGCCTGCTGGACCAGGCTCCAGAACAATCCGGGAAGCGTGGTCATGGTGAGTTCGCCATGAAACGCCTGCGCCAGCGATTGGTGCAGCATTTGTTTCATCACGGACAGCCAGTGCGAAAACCACGCGCCAGCGAGTGCAATGAAGGCGAGGAATTGTCCTGCGGCGACGAATTCTTTCGAGGCGACGAAGTTACCTTCTTTGCGCGACTTTTCTAATCGTTTGCCAGAGGGCTTTTCTGTTTTATCTTGCTGGCTCGCCATGGTCCGTCTAATTCGTCAGGCGAGCAGCGCCTGTACGAGTTGCAGGATTTTGCCCGAGCCTTGCGCGAATACCTTCGGGAAGATCATCACCAGCCAGGCGAGCAGCGCGAGTGACAGCAGCATCTTGATCGGGAACGCAAGCATCATCAACTGAAGTTGCGAATTGAGTCTCGCGAGCATCGCCAACGAAAGTTCCACCAAGAGAAGCAGTCCGGCTAACGGCAGGACCAGTCGAAATCCGGTGACGAACACAGCGCCTCCGGCTTGGATCAACATTGTCGTGATTGCCGGCGTAACCATGAAGTGGCCCGGCGGATGCGACGTCAGGCTGTGCCCGAAGATCGCGAGAACCTGGCGATCCATTCCGGTCGCGAAAAACAATAGGCCCGCCGTGGTTTGCGCGATGCTCAACAGCACGCCGGAGTCGGCGCCGGAGGTCGGATCGATCGTCGTCGCAAAGCTATAGCCGGCCTGCAGGCTGATGATTTGCGCGCCCATCTGAAAGCCTTCCATCAGAAACGCGGTCGCGAGGCCGACGGCGATTCCCAAGCCCGCTTCGGCGATCACCCAGCCGATCAACAGTCCGATGTTCATTTGCGAGCCGTCGATTTTGGGCCAGCTCGCGAACAAGACGAACGTCATGCTAACGGCGAGTAAGGCTCGTGCCGCTTGCGGTCCGGCTTTCATTCCCGGCAGCGGCACGAAGATGAAGGCGCCTGAAATGCGAGCGAGCACCAGCAGGAACGAATACAGCATTCCTGTGTCGAGGTTTAGCTCAGTGCCCATCGTTCACTTACTCAATGTCCATACTTGGCGAAATCGCCCAGGAGAGTGGTGGTGTAACTCACCCAATGTTTCAACATCCACGGCAGCAGCACGATGAAGCCGCCGAGGAACGCGGCCAGCCGCGGGAACGTACTGAACGCCGAGTCCTGCAGCGACGTCGCCACTTGCACCAGGTTCATGACGATGCCGACGCCGAAGCCGATCAGCAATAGCGGCGAGGCGAGCCAGAACGCGGCCATCAGCGCTCCGTGAATCAGTTGGACAGCAGCTTCGGGAGTCATAGAAGTTTGCCTTTAGTAGAAGGATTTGACGAGCGAGCCGACGACGAGATTCCAGCCGTCGACCAGCACGAACAGCAGAATCTTGAAGGGCGCGGATAACATCACGGGCGGAAGTTGCACCATGCCAATGGAGACCGTGACCGATGCGACGACGAGATCGATCACCAGAAACGGGAGGAACAGCATTGCGCCGATTTGAAAGCCGGTGCGCAATTCGGAAAGGATGTAGGCCGGGATCAGCACGGTGAGTCCGAGGTCGGATGCATTGCGCGGCGCCGGCGCTTTCGCGATATCGACGAACAGCTTGACGTCTTTCTCGCGCGCGAATCGCGACAGAAATGTTTTGAGCGGCTTCGAGCCTTCGTCGAACGCCTGGCTGGCCGTGAGGTTACCTTGGTCCATCGGTTCCCAGGCCGTGTGATAGATTTCGGTGGCGATGGGCTGGATGATCAGCATCGACAGAAACATCGACAAGCCGATCAGCACTTGATTCGACGGCGTATTCTGCGTGCCCAGCGCCTGGCGCAGAAAATGCAGCACGATGGTGATGCGCAGAAACGGCGTGATGGACATGATGGCCGCCGGCAGCAGGACCATCAACGTCATCGACAGCGCAATCTGCATCGGCAGGCTGAGGCCGGAGCCTCCGTTGACTCCCATACCGTCGAGCGCGGAGTTCGGGTTCGCGCCTGACTTGCCGGCGAACGCTAGCGCCGACGAGGCCGCAGTCAGCCAAAACACTTTCAAAGCTGTCTTCACCGCTCGCGCCCCGCTGTGTGCGCAAGCGTTTGTTCAAGGGACGTCTGACTAAACCCGCCCGTCAATTCCCTGCCCGATTCGAGCAGCTTACAATCGTTCGGCGAAATGCCAACCAACAACGTGCGATCGCCGAGCCTCACCAGATGCAGCGAATGATGCTGGCTGAGCGCCAGCCGATCGATTACTTCCATTCGCTGGTGCGCGGCGCCATTGGGCCTGCGGAGTCTCGAATATGCGAGGCCTTTGCGTTTTAGGAGCCAGACGCCGCCGCACAACGTGCCCAGCACGAGGGCGATCACAAAAAGCTGTTGGAACATTTCCATCGAGTCGTGTCAGTCCTGCTTTTTCGTTGCGAAACCGGTGAGGCGCACACCGATCGCACTGCCCAGGCGCGTCACATCGCCGAACGCGAACGGCGCGCCGCCCACGAGCACGTCCACCTTCGACCCCACAGGAGTGCTCAGCTTGATTAAACTGCCAGGCGCGAGGGAGAGAATCTCGCGCACTGGCATCGAGCACCTGCCCAATTCGGATTCGACGCTTAGCGGGATTTGCTCGAAGCGCGCGATGTGTTCGTTCAACAAGGTCGGTTCCATTGATCAGAAGAATTACGGGTTGATCGCGAGCAGCGTCTGATCCATCTGGTTGATGGTGGTAACGACTTTCGAACTCGCTTCATAGCCGCGCTGAAACACGATCAGGTTCGTGAATTCGGTCGCCATATCGACGTTGGAGGATTCGATCGCGCCACCCGTGATGCTGCCGCGTCCGCCCGTTCCCGCCGTGCCGACCGAAGGCGCGATTGAATCGGCACCCAGAGTGTAGTTGTTGTTATTGGTCCCGATCAGCGTGTCAGGATTCGAAATCGCCGCCACCGCCACTTGCGCCAGCGAAGTCTGCGTGCCGTTCGAATACGTGGCGACCAGAAGGCCGCCGTTTTGGAGCGAGACTCCGGTCACCGTCGCGGCTTGCACGCCGTCTTGCGAGGTGCCGGAGGATGCCGAAGCCTGTGCGAACCCCGTGAGCGTCGCATTGCCCTTGGCGTCGAAAAGATTCAGATTGATGGCGAAGTCGCCTGCGCCGTCGGCGAGACCGGCAGAGTTTTTCACCGCCACCGCACCCGGTGCAGCGGGAGTTTTCAGCACGCCGTTCGCGTCGAAAGTGAGAGTCCCTTTGGCGAGCGAACTGGGAGTTCCAGCTTTGCCGCCGGTCACGTCTTCGCCCGGCATCGTCACTTCGTAGTTCCACGCTCCGGACGCGGTGTTCGTGAATGTGACCGATAGAGTATGCGTTGCGCCGAGAGAATCGACTACCTGAATCGGAGTGGAGAAGCGTGTCGCCCACCGCCGCGTTCGCGTTCAGATTCGCGTTGAGGGACATGTTGGTGGTCGCGACGGGAGGCTGCGACGCCAAGAGCGGAACCGTGATGGCCGAGGTCGCGCCGGTGGCGTTCAGCACGCCGCCGACCGCGTTCCATCCCTGCACCAGCGCGCCCGCCTTCGTGACCAATTGCCCCGCGGCATTCAGGCTGAAGCCGCCATCGCGCGTGTACTGCGTGTTTCCGGTGGAGGCATCGTTAATGACGAAGAAGCCGTTGCCTTGAATCGCGGCGTCCATGGGGCCGTTGGTGGTTTGAATTCCGCCTTGCACGAAGCTACGGGTGGTGGACGTGCTACCCACGCCCGCGCCGATTTGCAGCGACTCGGTGGCCTGCTGCATCATATCCTCGAATTGAATCGAGTTGGCCTTGAAGCCCTGCGTATTCATATTCGCGAGGTTGTCGCCGGTGACGTTCAGCGCGGCGGTGTTGGCGAGCAATCCGGATAGTGCGGTTGAAAACGATGACATGGTGGGTTCCTCTCTATTTGGCTTACGAAGTTGGGGTGGTCGCAGTGCTCGCGGCTGTCGCCGACGCATCGAGGCTGGAAACGTCCTGGCGAATTCCGATCAACTGCTCGAGCGAACTGAATTGCGCGAGCTGCGTCAGGAAGGTGCTGCTATCCATCGGCTGCGTCGGGTCCTGATTCTTGATTTGCGCAACCAGCAATTGCAGAAACGTATTCTCATTGGCGAGCGCGCTGGTGCTATCGATCGCGGCGTTTTGCGCGGCTGCGTTGGCGCTGGCCGCGGTGCTCGCGGACGTGCTGGCCGAGGTCGGGTTGGCCAGTGAAGCCGCATCGCGCGGGCTCACTTGCGAAAAGATGGACGAATCGATCTGCATGTTATTTCTGCCTCCCGATGGACAGCTCCAGAGCTTCCACCCATTTCGGTTTCTTCGAATTTTGCTGCGTGTCTTCCTGGTCGCTGGCGAACGGATTGCGCTGCGAATTGCGCTGGCCGTGCGGACGGCGGCCGGGCTGATCCTGCGATGAACTATCGGAATTACTGTTGGAGTTGGGCCGCCACAGTTCCGTCTTGATGCCGCCTTGTTCCAGGCGCGATGCGAAATCGTTCAAGCCGCTGCGCAGCGATTGCGCCATTCCTTCATCCGACGTTCTGACCGACACGTGAACCTCGCCGGCTCGTTCGACAAAGCGAACGTCAGTGCCGCGCTCGGAATCCGCGATGCGTACCGTGATGTCGCTGGCGGAGGTCGAGGGACCGGGGCGCAGGTCGATCACTTCTTCGAGGCGGGCCGCAGGGGCGGTTGCGTTTACAGGCGGGGCTACTTCGATTTTCGACAGTGCCGATGAATGCGCGGCGGTGTTCTCTTGTAGAAATACGGTGGCCAACTTGGTTGCGGATTCGGTGGCTGGTCCGCTCGGCGCGATGGGATGCAGCTTGTCCGCGCTCGGCTCGGCAGCATTTGTTTGACCCTGCGCCGGGACGATCGTCTTTTGAACAGGAGCGGTGGACTTCGGCGCACTCGACGCTTGCTCGGCGGGTTCGCCTGCATTCGGTGTGAGCTTGGCCGCGAACGCGAGGTCGCCCTTCGACGATGTCGCTTCTTGCGCGTCGACTTGTTGCGTTGCCGGAGCTGGCCGCACGTCGGATTGCGATCGGCGACCTAGCTCCGCGTCGCAATTATCTTGCGTCGATTCGAAATCGTCGCCCGTCGATTCGCGAACGTCCGTCGGAATCAACGGCGCTGTCCCGTTGGGCGATTCGCCTTTGTGTGGCGCCACCGTTTCGATTGGCTTGAAGATGCTCAGCGTGAGAGGAAGTATCTCTTTAGGTGCCGCGGCGATTTCGAAGGGCGCAGCGTTGGTGTTCGCCGAGTTCGTATCCTGTTTATCGGCCTTGTCGCCCTTATCGTCTTTAGAGTCCTGCTTGGCGCCCTGCTTCGAATCTTCACTTTCGTTCTCTGAAGAGAACTCACGAAGATACGATTGAAAGCTCGCCGATGGCTGCTCTTCTTCTGTGCTCCGCGACACACGCGCGTTATCGTCACCCGCAATCGCGCGTATCATCCGCGTGTTACCCGCAGTTTTGCCGGACGCGTGGGTATTGGTCGTTGAACTGGCAGTACTCGTATCGGGAGTTACACGAGCCGCGGCCGAACGAACGGAGTGAGCAACACCTGTCATAGCGATGCGCTCCTAAATGCATATCGTGGACCAAATGTTTCGGACCCACTTTCAATGATTTAGCGGTTTGGCGCGGCCTTGGCGGTGCACCAGGCGGCGGGACTCCGGCGACTTCGTCGGAAAGCTGACGGCGCGAGGCGCGGGCTTATGGATCGCATATCGCGAATCGCGCTGAGTTTTCTAGGAAATCTTCGCAGGAAAGTTTGGCGAGCCGCGTGCACTTGTGCTGTTCACAGTTTTCAATGAACGGGATTTTTTCATGAACACAACTTCGGTCACAGCCGCCAGCGGTCTGCGCGCACGCATGCAGGAGCTCGATATGCTCGCCAACAATCTGGCGAACTCCGGCACGGGCGGCTTCAAGCTCGATCGCGAGTTCTACAGTTTGTTCTCCGCGGCCGACAACGAGGTCGGCGGCTCGGCATCGCATACCACCATGCCGATGATCCGCAAACAGTGGACCGATTTCAGCCAGGGTACGCTGCAGCCGACCGGCAATCCTCTGGACCTCGCGTTGTCCGGCCATGGCTTCTTCAGCGTGAACGGTCCGACGGGTCCGCTCTACACGCGCAACGGGTCGTTCAAAGTTTCGACCGACGGGACACTGACGACAGCCGACGGACACACGGTGAACGGCGAGGGCGGCCAGCCGCTTCAGATCCCGGGGCAGGGGGAAATCGTGGTCGCATCCGACGGCACGCTCACGCAGGACGGACAATCGCTCGGAAAGCTCGACATCGTCGATTTCAAAGACACGGCGGCGCTGGGGAAAATCGGCAACAGCTATTTCGTCGGCAACAAGGATAATCCGCCGATTCCGGCAACCGACGTCACGGTGGAGCAGGGGCGCATTGAAGGATCGAACGTCGCGCCGGCAGAATCCGCGGTGCGGCTGGTCAGCGTCATGCGGCAATTCGAGATGTTGCAGAAGGCCATCACGCTCACGACGGATATGGATAAGAAGTCGCTGGATGAAGTGGCTCGCGTGGCCACCGGCGCATAAAGATTTCGAAGGACAGGAGACGCAAATGATCAGAGCTTTGTACAGCGCGGCCAGCGGGATGACAGCCCAACAATTGAATGTCGATAACATCGCGCACAACCTGGCGAACTCCAATACCGCGGGCTTCAAAACCCGCCGCGCGCAATTTCAGGATCTGATGTATCAGAACGTGATTCAGCCGGGCGCTGCCGCCGGGCAACAGACCGTCGTGCCCACCGGCTTGCAGCTCGGCCTGGGAACGCGCGCTGCATCGAACGAAATCGTATTCACGCAGGGCGATTTTTCGCAGACGAACAATCCGCTGGATCTTGTGATTCAGGGCAATGGCTTCTTCCAGGTTCTGCAACCGAGCGGCACGCTCGCCTACACGCGCGCGGGCACGTTCCACATGAATCGCGACGGCGGATTGGTCGATACCAACGGCAACCTGATGCAGCCGGCGATCACGCTGCCGCAGAACGCACAGACGATCACCATCGCGACCGACGGCACCGTCAGCTATACGCTTCCCGGCCAGACTGCCGCCGCCACGGCGGGACAAATTCAACTTGCGACCTTCGCGAATCCATCGGGCCTGAATAACCTGGGGCAAAATCTCTACACGCCGACCAACGCATCCGGCGATGCGATTGTCGGCAGCCCTGGCGGGCAGGAAGGGCTGGGCAGTTTGCTGCAAGGCTACACCGAGCAATCGAACGTAAGCGTGGTCGACGAGTTCGTCAACCTGATCGTCAGCCAGCGCGCTTATGAAGCGAATTCGAAAGTGGTCAAGGCGTCGGACGAAATGTATCAGCAGATGAATAATCTCACGCGCTAAATGACGTTCATGATTCCTCTTTTATTCGCGATGTAATCCGCAGACGTGCCGCGCACTCGACACCGAAATGGTGTTTGCGCGCGATGTGACTCCGGCGGTCCCGGCGTTCGGACAATTTGCGGCGGATTTTCTGTTGGGCTACGTGGCATCGTCTGGCGCGCCGCGCGTTTTCAAGGGCGCCGACCTGGAACGGATCGCAAAGAATCGCGGTGTGGAACTTCACGGGCTTGCCGACGTGTGCTTCACGCGCAAGACTTTCGTTCCGCAGGCGGCGCAGATTCGCGACGCAATTCTCAAGACTCTGGCGATGAGCAATATCAAACTTGAAGTTGTCTCATCGTCGCAGCGCGAAGCTCCCAGTGGCGAACTGGTATTTCCGGGCAACGGCGTGCAACTTCCCGCGCCCGGACAATCCGAAATGCTGTGGAACGGCTTCGTGCGCTACAGCGACAACGGCCGCTTCCCGGTGTGGGCTCGGGTGCGGATCTCCGCGACGATGACGCGAGTGGTCGCGATTTACGATATCGCCGCCGGCAAGCAAGTTCTTCCGTCGCAGGTTCGACTGGAGACCTTCGAAGGCAATCCTTTGGACGACGCGCTGGTGCGCGATCTGGATGACGTGGTCGGATGCGTTCCCCGGATGTCACTGCGGGCGATGACGGCGATTCGCAAATCGCAAATCGAACGTCCTTCCGACGTCTTGCGCGGCGAACTCGTCCGAGTCGAGGTATTCGAAGGCGCAGCGCATCTGCAGATCGAGGGCACGGCGCAATCTTCCGGCATGAAGGGCTCAAGCATTTTGGTGCGCAATCCATCCAGCGGCAAGGATTTTCGCGCGCAGGTTACGGGCAAAGGCATCGTCAGCATCGGCCAGGCGCCGGCTCCGAAAGGTCAGGTTCAATGAAACGCACTCTCTTCGCATTGATTTTGTGCGCTACTGTGGCGTTGGCGGAAAAACCCGCCAAGAAAAAGAAAGCCCCCCCGCCCTCGGCGCTCGACGAGTACATTATGGAAGCGTCCGTCCCGCGAGTCTCGAACGGACAAGTCGCAGACAGTGGATCGCTATGGTCGCCGGCTGCGCGATTCTCGAATCTATCGTCGGACCTGCGCGCACGCAACGTAGACGACATCGTGACGATTCTGGTGCAGGAGAGCGCTTCGGCGGTCAGCACCGGCGCATCGAAAACCTCGCGAGCCTCCGCCGCTAACGCCAGCATTACGTCGCTGGCCGGCATAAAGAGTCCCACGGGGGCGCTGGCGAATTTGGCGAACCTTGGATCCAGCCAATCGATTGATGGATCGGGCACAACCAGCCGCCAAACCAACTTGACGACGATCGTTTCGGCTCGCGTCACGCATGTGCTGGTGAACGGCAATCTGGTGGTCGAGGGCACCAAGCACCTGAATGTGAATTCGGAAAATCAAGTGATCACGGTGCGCGGCGTCATTCGCCCCACCGACCTCGACACTACCAACACCGTGTTGTCCGCTCGCCTGGCGCAGATGGAAATCCAGGTCAACGGAAAAGGCATCGTGAACGATGCGGTGAAGCGGCCATTCATCCTGTATCGATTGTTGTTGGGCCTGCTGCCCTTCTAGGAGATCGCATTTTCGTGATTGCATCGTTGCCCGTGTCGCCATCCCGCTCCCGTCGCGCTCGCGTGTCTATCTGGCGCGTGCTCTTTGCGCTCGCGGTGTTCTCCATTCCGTTTATCTTGCGCGGCTCGCCGGCGGAAACCGTGCCGACTTCGGGCACTCGTCTGAAGGAACTCGTGTCGCTCGAAGGCGTGCGCGATAACCAGCTCATCGGTTACGGCCTGGTCGTCGGACTAAACGGCACCGGCGATCACCAACAGACGTTGTTCTCCGCTCAGAGCTTGGGGAATATGTTGCAGCAGATGGGAGTCTCGATCAATCCCGCCATTGTGCGCGTCACCAATACGGCGGCGGTAATGGTGACCGCGACCCTTCCACCGTTCGGGCAGCCAGGCATGCACGTCGATGTTACGGCGGGAGCGATCGGCGACGCGTCGAATCTGCAAGGCGGTCTTTTGCTGATGACCAGCTTGAAGGGCGTCGATGGACAAGTTTACGCGGTGGCGCAAGGATCGGTGGTTACGGGCGGATTCGTCGCGGGCAAATCGTCGAACGCGCAAACGGTGAATCATCCCACGGTGGGACGCGTGCCCGGTGGCGCAATCGTGGAGCGGCTCGCGCCTTCCATCACTCCGAAGAATTCGATCAAGCTGCAGCTTCGCGAGCCCGATTTCACAACTGCCCTGCGAATCAGCGCCGTCATCAACGAAAAGTTTGGCGACAAGGCGCATCCCATCGCGCACGCCGATAATTCCGCACTGATCGGCGTGGCGATACCCGCCGCATACGCGGATCGTGCAATCGAATTCATTGCCGGACTGGAAGCGCTGCAAGTAGTGGCGGATCGTCCCGCGCGCGTCGTGATCAATGAACGCACCGGTACGATCGTCATGGGCAAGGAGGTGCGCGTATCGCCGGTGGCCATCATGCATGGCAAGCTGACGGTGCAGATCCAGACGCAGGAGACCGTGTCGCAGCCGAACGCATTTTCACAGGGCGGGACCACCCAGGTAGTTCCGCAGGTGACAGTCGGCGCGAAGGAAGAGAAATCGAAGAGCGTGATGCTTGGCAGAGGCGCCACAGTGGAAGAACTGGTGCGCGCGCTGGGCGATATCGGATCGACACCGCGCGACGTGATCGCGATCCTGCAAGCATTGCGCGCCGCCGGAGCGCTTGAAGCTGAGGTCGAGGTAATTTAATGACCCATCGAAGAGTTGATATTAGTGCGCGCACCCTGACGGATGCGCCTCAAAAGTCAAGGCGCGCGCAGGAACGGTAACTGATATGTCGGACTCGATCATCAACAGCGTTCTCTCTCCGGCATCGAACGGTTTCGCCGCCTCTGCGAAGTCCAAGGACTCGCCGGAAAAAATCCAGGAATCCGCCACGCAGTTTGAGGCGCTGATGATCGGTCAGATTCTCAAATCGATGCACGAAGACAGCGGAGAAGGCTGGCTCGGCACGGGCGAAGATCAGACTTCCAGTTCGGCGATGGGGATGGCGGACGAGTACTTCGCGAAAGCACTCGCATCCAAAGGCGGGCTGGGGTTGGCGAATATGGTTTCAACCAGTCTCGAAAAGCGCGGCGTCATCGCGAAGGTCGATCCTTAAGTACATCTAGCCCGCCGCGTGTCACAATAGCCGGGAATGACTAAGCTTCTCATCGTTCTCGCAAGCTCACTTTGTCTTTACGCGCAAGATGATATGGTCCGTGCCCGCAGGATCAGCGCGGAAGCAATCGGAATCGACAGCCATATCGACACCATGCAGCGCGTACTCATCGGTCACGTCGATCTGACGCAGCGCCTGCCCTCCGGCCACGTCGATTTTCCCAAGCTTCGCGAAGGCGGGATGAAGGCTCCGTTCTTCGCGCTGTGGGTGCCGGTCTATTATAAGGGCGCCGAGGCAGTGCGCCGCACGCTCGAATTGCGCGACGCGATGCAGAGCGTGTCTCGACGCGCACCCGGACCAGATCGAGCTCGCCACCAACGCCGCCGACATCGAGCGCATCGTGAAGTCGCATAAGATCGCGGCGTTTCCTTACTCTCGAAGGCGGCCATCAGATCGATGACGATCTGGCCGTGCTGCGCATGTACTATCGCATGGGCATCCGCGCGATGACGCTGACGCATTTCCGCAACAACAACTGGGCGGATTCTTCCACCGACACGCCGGAGCACAACGGCTTGACGGATTTCGGCAAGCAGGTGGTGCGCGAAATGAACCGGCTCGGCATGCTGGTGGACATTTCGCACGTCTCCGACAAAACGTTTTACGACGCGCTCGCGGTCAGCAGCAAGCCGGTGATCCTTTCGCACTCGTCGTGCCGCGCGATCTCCGATGTTCCGCGCAATGTGACCGACGACATGCTGCGCGCGCTCGCCAAGAACGGCGGCGTGATCGGGATCAACTTCGGCGAAGGATTCATCAATCGAGAAGGATGCGGCCGCGCTGCGCGCGTCCATTTCGCAGCTGTCGCAACTGCCCAACCTGACCGGCAAAGCGCTCGACGATTACGCCGCGAAGGACTATCGACGACGAGTTCGCGCATCGGCTGAAGGTGGTGGCGACAGTGGACGATGTCGCGGCGCACTCGATCATGCGGTGAAGATCGCCGGGATCGATCACGTCGGCATCGGCAGCGATTTCGACGGCATTCAAGGTCCCCCGAACGGGCTCGACGACATTTCGAAGATGCCCGCTCTGGTTTACGCGCTCTTGAAACGCGGGTACTCCGAGCCGATATCAAGAAGATCCTGGGCGGGAATCACTTGCGGGTCATCCGGATTGTCACCGGAGGCTAAAGCATCCGCGCACGGGTGGTCCGAAACGTGCTCCGTTTCGTCAGTGCGTGCTACGATTGCCAGTACCATTTACCGAGGAGTACCACTAAGGTACTGAAACCTTAGCCAACCTGCGATTGGGGCGGATGACCTATTTACTCCGCTAAGGCGTTCCGTCTAGATTCATGTAGGATATGAATAGGAGACGAACTATGAACCAGCTATTGCTTCAATACTCGTACCTGCAAGTGCTGGACTTCATGACCACCATCGCCTTTCTGCTCAATGGAGTGCAGGAGGGGAATCCACTGGTTCGCCTGGCGCTGAAATACGCGCCGCACCCGCTGGGCGGGCTGCTGGCGGTCAAGATCGCCGCGATCGGGCTGGGCTATTACTGCTGGCGCCGGGGTCGCGAGCGATTGCTGATCCGCATCAATATCCTGTTCGCCTTGGTGGTGGCGTGGAACCTGGCCGCGTTGATCATCGGTTCTGCCGCGGTTCACGCGGGGTAAGAAAACGTGTCGATAGGGCACGCAAGAGTGCGCACGGCATGGGCAAATCGCTCTCCGTGCTAAGATTCCCGCAAGGAGTCTAGCGTGATCCGCTGCCTGCCCTTCCTCATTTTTTCCCTATGTATTTTGCAAGCCGCCGATTGGCCGCAGTGGCGCGGGCCGAATCGTGACGGAATTTCCGCTGAAACCGGCCTGCTCACATCCTGGCCCCAAGGCGGTCCGCCCGTGGTTTGGAAGACCGAAGGCCTAGGCGAAGGCTATTCATCGCTCGCGATCGCCGGGGGCCGAATCTACACACAGGGTCAGCGAGGACGGCAGGAATTCGTGCTCGCGCTCGACGTCAAGACGGGTAAGAAAATTTGGGAAACGGCCACCAGCCGCGACTTCCGTAACGATCGCGGCGACGGGCCACGCGGCACTCCTACGCTGGATGGCGATCGCCTGTATGCGATGACCGGCGACGGTGTCGTGGTTTGCTTGGAGATTGCGACCGGCAAGATCGTGTGGTCGCAAAATGTGGCGCAGAAATTCGGCGGCGAGATTCCGCAGTGGGGTTACAGCGAATCACCGTTGATCGACGGCGGACGGCTGATCGTTATGCCAGGAGGGCGTGGCGCATCGGTGGTTTCTCTGAACAAAGCCGACGGCTCGCTGCAATGGAAATCCGGCAACGATAGCGCGGGCTATTCGTCGGCGATCGTCGCCAATGTCGGCGGCGTGCGTCAGGTGATCGCACTGAGCGGCTCGGCGGCGATTGGCATCGAGGAAGACAATGGCGAGCCGCTGTGGCGCTACGGCAAGGTTTCCAACCGCACGGCGAATATCGCGACACCAATTTATCGCGACGGCGAGACGTTTCTTTCGAGCGCGTACGGCACCGGCTGCGCCCTGCTGAAGCTGGGGCCCAAGACGATGTCGGAAGTCTACTTCAGCGGCGACATGAAGAACCACTATTCGAGCTCGGTGCTGGTGGGCGATTATCTTTACGGCTATAGCGATTCGATCCTGACGGCGATGCAGTTTGGGACAGGCAAGGTCGCCTGGAAGAATCGCAGCGTGGGCAAGGGATCGGTGGCGTACGCGGACAAGATGCTTTACCTGCTCGGCGAAGAAGGCGTCGTCGGGTTGGCAGAGGCGACACCGGATGGGTACAAGGAAATTTCGCGGTTCACGATTTCGAAAGGCTCGCTTCCGACGTGGTCGCCGCCGGTGATCGCGGATGGCAAGCTGTACTTGCGCGACCAGGATCATTTGGTCAGCTACGATATCAAGGCGAAGTAAGGTGAGTGGTTCATAGTTTACGCCAGTCAAAATCCGTCAGAGGATTAAATCAACAAAAAGCACAATCGCGACAAAGCACCTTGCGGCGGCGGCGAAGGACCGGTATCCTTTCTTTATCCGTCCTAAATCATGTCTAAAAACGTGGTTGTGTGCTGTGATGGCACCGCAAATGAGTTCGCTCGTAATAATACGAATGTAGTCAAGCTTTACTCCTGCTTGATCCAGGATCCTACGCGACAGGTCGCTTATTATCACCCCGGACTCGGAACCATGGAGCCGGCCGGCGCCATCACGACATTTTCTCGAAAAGTCACCAAGCTTCTGGGGATGGCGATCGGCTACGGATTGGCGAATGACATCCGCGACGCTTACGTTTTTCTGATGCAGCGTTACGAGCCCGACGACAGGCTCTTCATGTTCGGCTTCAGCCGCGGCGCCTATACGGTTCGCGCAGTGGCTTCACTGCTGAAGATGTACGGATTGATACGCAAGGGTAACGAAACCCTGGTACCTTACGCGATCCGGATGATGAACGGGATCCAGCGCAGTAATCGGGACGACGCCGGCCAGCAGGAGGCCGTCAAGCAGTATTTCGAGCTCGGCGACGAGTTTCGCGGCACCATGTCCGTCGAATGCAAGCCCTATTTCGTGGGCGTTTGGGATAGCGTGAGCTCGGTGGGCTGGATAGAGAACCCGCTCCACCTCCCGTATATCGCGAACAATCCGGACATCCAGATTGGGCGTCACGCCGTCGCGATCGACGAGAAGCGCGCATTTTTTCGCAATCATCTTTGGAGAGCGCCCGCTAACCTGAATGGAGCCTGGGGGCCGCGAGACGTCAAGCAAGTCTGGTTTCCCGGCGTCCATTGCGACGTCGGCGGAGGATATCCGGAAAAGGAGAGTGGATTATCCAAGGCCGCCCTGAAATGGATGCTTCGTCATGCCGAAATCAATGGACTGCTATTGAATCCGGCAAAGGTCGACGAAGTACTGGGAAAGAATGGCGGCCGTTATGTGCCGCCCGATGAAAATGCGGACGCTCATGAATCGCTCAAGGGCTGGTGGAACATCGCAGAGGTCGTATGGAGGAAACACTACGACTGGAAGACGCAAAAGACCGGCAGAAAGATGAACTTTTGGGGACGCCGCACCCTACCGCCTCAGTCCCTGGTGCATGAGTCCGCGTTTAACCGCAAAAACTATCGGAAACATTTTCCCGGCGATGCGGTGATGGACGTCACGCCCTAGTTCTGGACGCGTGAATCGGAATGGCGCCCCATCCTCCGTTCTATAGCGTGTTCCACAGGGAGCGAGTCTTCCATGCTTCGTGACACATGGGTGAATGCCGCGCGCCGCGCAAATCTCAGCGCGGATCTGCTTGCCAAGGCCCTGGCTGCGGCGGGATTGCAAGGGCCGGCCGCCGGCCATCAAGGCGACTTGGATTTGCTGCAATGGACACGCCCCACCGAGACGGGCAAGAATCTCCTGGCACCCCAGTTACAGGCCCTGGCGGACAAGTGGGACAAATTCCGAGCCGAGGGGTTGCGTGGACCCTTCGATCTTGAGATGTTGTTCGCATCAGGGAAGCCGCTAGAGGCGGACACTGCATGGATCGCCGATCAACTCCGCATGCTTCCGGTGGGTGCGCGGTCCGTGTTTGTCTCACTCCCGCAGTCGTTTCAAGGCATCGATTGGATTTACCCGGTTCGCGTCGGCATGATGTCGACCTCCATGCGCCAGCGCTATGCGGGGTTAGCGGAGTCGTCGCAGATGATACGCGCTATAAGCGAGCCGGTCCATCTACCGGAACAGCGGCGCACCGTAGACCTGCTCATCCTCGACACCGACTTGCAGGGCGCCGTTGAAACCATTTCAAGGTCACCTCACTCTATTCACGCTCACGCGGTTGTGGTCACTCAAGGATCGGGACCCTTGACGTGGGCCCAGGCCGATCGCCACCGGCAGCGAATTCTGGAACTCGTGCAGGCTCAGGCATTCGTTCTGACCTTGGCGACAAGGGCGGACGAGTGGTTAGACAGGCTGCTCCTCGCGCTATCGGATAACCAGCCATTCGCCGCCGCTTGCCATGCGGCAGGAGGCCGCCATTTGGGCTTCGCCAACGCGCCGCTGGTATTCGCCACCAGGACTTTAATCCACGACTCGTTATTCGCGAACGCGGCGAGGCCAATGCTGGTTCGTCACTCTACGGAGTTCACGATGGATGATCAAGAGGATGACGAGGCCGAAGATCGAGACGACAACTACGACGACGACCAAGATCGCGGCGTAGTAAACCTGGTGACGCGGGTGCACGAGCCGGGGAAAGTACGATTTCGCGCCCAGGGCCCGGCGGGTCCGGCGCGTCAATTGCAAGCCGGGGTGTTCATCCCGACCGAAGACGGCGGGCTCAAGCACACCAAGCGTTTTCAGAAAGGCCGCCCTCATCAGGTGGACATTCACATCGGTGTTCCCAAAGCCAATCTTCTGGGCGTGGCCGGGGCGTTTGACGAATCGGAGCTCCCGCCGACGTCGGCTGGAGGACACGTGCTGACGGTGGTCATGTTCGAGCCGCAGATCATGAAGCAGCCGGAAGTGCGCGTGACCTTCTTGCCTTCGTCCAGCGGCGACTCCGCGCCGTGCCGATTCGAGTTCAAGATAAAGGAGGCGCTCAGCAAGTTCAATGCGAGCATATGCGTGCTCCACGAAAACCGGGTGATCGAAGCGGCGACGCTATCGGGGCCGGTGGTGGCGGCGGGCGGCAAATCCGGCGGAGTCATCGAACTGCGGCGCTCGCATGCATTTCGAGCCATCGGCGATCTGGCGCAGCGTTCGCGATTTGACGGAGCCATTGTCCTGCATCCGACACAACAGGGAGTGGGATTTCAATCCGTCTGCGGAAACGACGGCAGATTTATCCGCGTGTCGGACGGAACCGTTCGCGACGCTGTGAAACAAATCCACAGCAAGCTGGACGAAGGTATGTGGGACCTTCGCGAATTCAACGATGTTTCATCGCCGGAGGCGGCCGAGCTGCTGCGAAGCCTGGCGCTCTACGGAAATCGAATTCATGCGTTTCTGAAAAACCGTCTGCACCCCGCCATTCTCGATGGCGGGCGATTGCAGGTGGTGCCGTCCACCGGCGACACAAGATTCCCCGTCGAATTTATTTATTCGAAAAAGCCGCCGGCAGACGATGCACCCGTGTGTCCGCATGCCGCCGAAGCCTTGCGCGCGGGTTCCTGTACCGCTCAGTGCCATGCCTTGGATACCGTGCCGGCACCGTTCGTCTGCCCGCTGGGTTTTTGGGGATTGAGCCGCGTCATCGAGTGGCACGCGATGAAGACCGGTGAGGATTTTCCAGCGAATGCCGTGGCTCGTCTGGACGTATTCGACGCGGATCCGCGACCGCGGGAAGCCATTATTAATGCGCCGGCGCTGTTTGCCTACAGCAAGGAAATCGACAAGGCAGATAAGCACTGCGTTAGGGATTTCCTGAAACGCAATCGTGGCCTGAAGCGGGCTCTTACTTGGAAACACTGGCTGAGCATGGTCCAGAAACTCAATCCCGGCGTTCTCCTACTGTTGGTCCACAGTAAGGAAGAAGAAAATGGAACCGCCCTGGAAATGGGTCCAGAAGCCAATCAAACGATGGAAGACAACCAGGGGCTTCGAACGGACTACCTTACGCGCGAACACGTTTTTGGCCCGAAGGTTACGGGCACGCCGCTGGTTCTGCTGCTGGGCTGTTCCACCGACCGTTCCGAGTTCGCCTTCGGCAGCGTCGCCTCGGCGGTCGAGGATCGGTGTAATGCGGGAATTATCGTGTCCACCACCAATTTGATTTATGGGCCAAACGCGGTGAAGATCGCCGAGCGGTTCCTGGAAGAGCTGGCCAAGGTCGCCAATGGTGAGTCGTTTGGGGACGTACTCCTGAGAGTTCGCCGGGAGATGCTGGCGGACGGTATGTGTATGGTGCTGTGCCTGAACGCTTCCGGCGACGCCGACTGGAAGCTGGTACGCAAATCCTAATCTTATGTTTCGCATTCGAATGCTCCCTGCCCTGGAAGGCGATTGCCTGTGGATCGAATATGGTAGCCGCGCCAAGCCGCGACGCATCCTGATCGACGGCGGACCCATCGGCGCCGAGCCGATGCTGAGAACCGAAATCGAAAAACTCCCGCTGGATCAGCGCCGCTTCGAACTCGCTGTGATCACGCACGTCGATTCCGATCACATCGCCGGAATTCTCAAGCTGCTCGCCGATCCGCCCAAGGGACTTCACATGCAACAAGTCTGGTTTAACGCTTACAAACACTTGGCTCCAGGCATGCTTGGACCCTTGGAGGGGGAGTTTCTGACGGTCCATTTGAAGGAGCTGGAGAAGAGACGCAAGGGTAGCTGGAACGGATCGTTCAAAAGCGCCGCGGTGGGGGTTCCCGCGAGCGGCGTTCCGCCGGTCTGCAATCTCGCGGGGCAAATGAAACTGACCGTGCTCGCGCCAGGCGTGGCAGCCCTGGCGAAACTGCGCATCGGCTGGAAAAAGGTGCTCCAGGAATACAATCTGCTGCCAGGTTCCGGCCTCACCGCGAAAGACCTTCTGAAAAAATCGGCGCGCTACCGCCCCGGATTTCTAGGCGACGAAGTGCGCAAGCTTGCCCTGGAGCCGTTCCTGCAAGACAAAGGCATCCCCAACCGCAGCAGCATTGCGCTGCTGGCGAGCTATCGCGGACGTGTGTGCCTGTTGGCCGCCGACGCCTGGCCGGGCGACATCGAAGACAGCCTCAAAAAGATCGCCGGCCCGTCGAGACGAATCTTCCCCGTCGATCTGATAAAGGTCCCGCACCATGGAAGCGCGAAGAACAACAGCAGCGACTTCTACAAGCGCGTTTCGACATCGCGATATCTGATTTCATCCAGCGGAGCCAGGCACGGACATCCGGATGCTCCCGCGATTGCCAGAATCCTGGTGAACAAGAAAGGTCCCGCCGATCTGTTCTTCAACTACGATTCCGATTTCAATCGCCGATGGGCGGATAAAGACCTGCAGCACGAATATCGGTACACAGCGCACTATCCCGAGCCGGGAGAAACGGGTATTTGCGTCGATCTCGACGCCTGACTGGCGCCCCTACTCGGCGTCGATCTGAACGCCGAACGGGATCCCATCCACGCGCCGGATCGGCGATGCGGCAGAACGGTAGCCGCAGTTGCTCACCACCAGAACCAGGTGATCGAGATCTTCGTGGTTTACCTCGACCGCGCCGGTCGTGAAGGTGACGCAGCCCGCACGCCCCTCCCCTGGATCCATCGGCCAGATCCTGCCGTGGCTCATATCTTCCCTGACTTCGCACAAGGCGGCGCGCAGGAACGTTCTTCCGGTCACGGATTGCGTTTCGACGGTGACGGAAACCTTTTCGACGTCGTCGCTCAAATCGAACAGGAAGTAGCGGCACGAGAGATGGTCCACGGCAAACTCGGCCGGACCCTTCTTGGTCGTCTTCTTAATGCCGAAGCTCTCTGTGATGGCCCGGCCGCCGTAGCGCGCGTGCAGCTCCGGCAGGAATCCGCGGCTGTTCGAATCGGCCAGGAAATAGCTGTCCACGCAATAGTCGGAAAAAACAACATCCCGCTGTTTCGGATCGTCGGAAGAGAGAATCGCCTGTCTGGTTTTTACGCAATCCGCGATGGCGTCCAGCGCGCTGAATTTCTTGTTGCCGTGCATCCAGGCTTCGGAAAGGATCTCTGGACCGAAGGATTTCGCCAAATACCAGGCGAATATATTGGCGGAATAATGATGCCGGGGATGATCGAGCGGCGCCTCCGGCGCATCGCTCCAGTTCATGCCGAAGCGCAGGTGATCCGGATTACCGGCATAGACCCAGGCTTCCATGAATACCGCGACCGCCTCGTCAAACCAGCGCCAGGAGCTCGATTCCTGCATCGGCCGCAGCCAGTGATTGAAAACGTGGGTCGCCTCATGCACGGCGCAGGTCGAAGCGTACTGATGCTCGCCATGCAACGTCGGCTGAGCGCTGCGGCAGGGTAGCGCAATAAAAGGAAGATCCTCTTCGTCGGTGGAGGTGAACGGCTCTCCCCGATACTCATTTAAATCGGAGGTTTCGAACACATAAACCCGCACCGGCCGGCCGTCATCGCCGTGGTTTCGCGAAAACGGCGCGGAAATCATGGCGCGATGCAGCCGTTCCAGGCCGTCGATGTAGCAGGAAATGAGAGCCGGACTGCGTACCCCGGCGACACCCGATCCGAGGTTGCGCTTGGGATTGCGAAGGTTGTAGTAGACCTCGAAGTGGCTCGACGCCCGCTTCCCCTTCAAAGCCTTGACTCGCCGGCTACACTCCTCCCACGACATGGCCCCTCCAGTTCTGCGCCTTACTCAGAACATTGTAATCCGTACAGGAGAAGCCGTGTGATCCACCTTGAATTTCTTGCGAATTCGAGCTTGCAACTCGGGCGATAGATGTTCCCAGGAATGGACGATCCGGCCGCGCAGATCCGCCAATCGATGCGTGAGGCTCAACCCGCTGTCCGTGTTCGCGGACCTGGAACGGCGCCCGGAATGAACCGACTGCTCCGGCCCGAACATGTCGTTCATTTGTTCCTCGATGGGATCGCCCAGCACTCTTTGGACGGCCAGATCGGCGACTTCCAGCGGAGCGCCCTTCCGCTTGGGAATAAACACCATCCGGCGATCGGGATCCTGCAAGTTTGGATTCAGCAAGTCCTTCTGCAGAAGCGGATCGCCCGCGAAAGCAGTGATTTCGATGACCAGCGCCTCCGGAAGCTTCTCCAGTGCATAACGCGTCAGATGCAGCGAAGGCTGAGGATTATGCCCGACTTGTTCGGGCAAATGGAAATCCAGGATGGCGACGTCGTATGGCAAATCTTCCTCCACCGACTGATCGATCATTTTCATGGCTTCCGAAACGGAGCTTGCCGCATCCACCGTCCATTCCTGATAGATTTCGACCAGCGCCGCGATCATGCCCTCTTGCACGTCGGGAATGTCCTCGACGACCAAAACCCTATACATCTTCTAGCTCCTCCTTTCGCGCGCATCGTATGGGATCTCGATCACAAATCGCGCCCCTTCCCCGGGTGTCCCTTCTTCGACGATGGTTCCACCGTGCGCATGGATCACTCTTCGGCAAAAATAGAGTCCGATACCGGTACCCACCGTGCCATTCGTGCGATGGGTAAAAAACAGCTCAAAAATTCTGGACTTGAGTTCGCTGGGAACGCCGCGGCCATTGTCGGAGATTTCGATGCGCGTCCACGGGGTGCTGCCAGCCAGGTATTCCTCGACCTTCACTCTCATCTGCACACTCTTCGGATCCGACGCGGCATCGGCGGAGTTTTGGATGATCTCGGCGACGACGTCCGAGAGATAACTGCGGTCCGCGTGAATCCGATGCTCTCCCGTGGATTCGATGGCTACCGAAACGTGCAGATCCCTTTGTTCGAAGGTCTCGCGCAATAGCGCTACCACGTCGAATTCACTTCGCGTTACCTCAATCGCGCCAAGCTGCTGCTTCACCCGATCCATCACCGACTGCAGATTTCCCAGAAATCGATTGAACATCTCATTGATTTCCAGTAGCTTCGGCGTCGGACTCTGCCGGGCTAAAATCGCGTAACGCGCCTGCACGGTATAGAGGCTGCTGATCCTGGTGTGCAGATTGTGCGCGACGGACGCCAGGAAAACACGCTCGGCGGCGAGCGCGGCCGTGTTCTGTCCTTCTGCCTGACGCCTGAGATTCTTAAGAGCCAGTCCCGCGGCGTCACCCAGGATCCGCCAGTACTCGATTTCCTCCGGCCGAATCTGCTCGTCGCAGGCCATGCTGAGTTTTCCCATTCCGTCCCCGCCAAAAGGAACGTCGAGCCACATGCTCGAATTGGTCTTCTTCAACAGTCCAACCCAAGGCGGATTCGGCAAAGCCTCGATCGGCACGCCATACTTCGTGTACTGCCCTGGCTTCGCCCACGCTTGGAACAAAACCGGCGCCCGCCGATCGAAACAGATGAACGCCGAGTCCGTTTCCCGACTGCGCTCGATGGTGACTTTCCCGGAGCTGAATTCCCGCTCCAATTCGGGCAATTCGGACCCCACCGCACCGGCGCCGATCAAACGATCGCGATTATTCGGATCCAGGCGGTACAACCGTCTCCACGCCTTCTGCGGACGGGCGTATTGGAGCAGCAGACTATGCAGCACTTCCTCCGATTGGGCTGCGAAAAACAGGCTGATGCTCCGGAAAATCGTTAGTTGATCTCGAAAGTCGCGTACGTGCGCCACGGCGCCGATCGGACGACGCCGGCTATTCTCGATATGGCCCACGTGGATGCGGCCGTAGTAGCCCTCGTTGGTACCCAGACCCAAACCCAGGGCGCGCTCGTTCTCGTCCGAGGCTCCCTCGTCGTGGTCATCCACATTGATCTGTTCGGTGAGTCCGCCTTCGTCCTCGCCTCGCAGCGCAACCGCGAACATATCCAGCAGCCGGTCCGCCTTCGCTCCTTTGATGATCGACTCCGCCGGCCGAGCATGCTGCGTTTCCTCCCAGCCGTCCGGGCTCTCGGGAAATAGATCGCGCATCGACAGGTTCGCATAACGAACTCGGAACGCCGGATCCACAATGGCCACCGGCTCCTTGATCAGATCGAGCGTCGCTTCCACCAGAGTAATCCGTTCGCCATGGCGCACCGCCATCATCAACTGCTCTCCGAAGGCGGTCAGGTCGGCGCGCTCCTCGAACGTAAGCGGCTCAAAATCCTTGCGCTGGACGCAAATCGTGTGAGTCACCTGAGCGACCTCGGCTCCTGTCGAAAGCGGACTAATCTGCCGGAAAAGAATCGGCAGAATCAGCAGGTCTCGATTCTTGGAATCAGAGACCACGGCCGGCTTTTGAGTTTGCGCGACCGTGAGATTCGCCTGCTCGATCTCGGCATTGGGCCAAACTCTACTGACCTCGTCGAGTTCGCGGTAGATGCCGCAGATCATCTGTTGATTCACGCGGTCATAATGCGCGCAGCCGAAAACCCGATAACCGAGAGGCATCACTTTTTCGGCGACGAAATCCAAAACATCGTCAATGGGCAGCCTCCGGGCCCCCAACGTTTCGTATATGCCGTTGTAAATCTCGCGGTACTGATGAAGAACCTCCAGCCTCCTCGACTTGGCGTCAACCTCAACGGCGTGATCGCGCGCGCGAACAAAATTGTCGATTACCCGATCGACCATGGCCCGCCGGACCGGGGAAATCCGCGTGCCGTACTTCGTGTCGCTCAACAGGACCACTGTCAGCTCGTTCGTCGATTGCTCGCGCAAGGCCACTCCGATGGCGTCCCCCAGCAGCGGCGGGACTTCGATTTCCCCCGCTTCCGCCACGCCGTCCTTCAGAGCGTCCAGCATCGCGTCCGTCCGTTCTCTATCCAGCTCGCTCTTCCGCTCGACCCATTCCATCTGGCCGCTCAGATTCGCCTGACGCCGGAACCATGAAATCTCTTCGAATCCCAGCAGCCACCGGCAGCCGATCATGAACAGGCTCTCGACGCGATCGACCGCTGGAACCGTTTCGGACTCCTCGGTCGCGCGAAGATGGAGCGAGAAACACAGCGACCGCACCACCAGATCCACCAGCACACGATCGTCGCTGCTACGCGGCCGGATCCGTTGTTCGCGGGGCGCACGCGAGTAGCGCTCCGCTGCTGTCTCCCAGTCACCGCCCTGCGCGTACAGATCGCCTCGACTCACTTCGTCGTACTGCGAACGAATGAAGGATTCGAACAGCGGCGAGGAGAACTTCAGGTAACCGGCCTGCCCCGCCACATTCACGTCCCATTCGCCGAATTCCCTCACGGCGACCCCGGCCAGCTCCAGCGTCCCGGGTTCCACGGTCACGTCGGGGAGCTCGAATCCACGGGGATGTTCGAGGAGCTGTTCCAACTGTGCGCAGCAGGCCGGATCTTGCCACAAATGCCGCGTCGCGTTGCGAAAGATCCGCTGCGCGCTGTCGGGTGGACGTTCGGCGGCTTGTTTGATCTGCGCCGGCGTGACCACCAGCGCTTCAGAGTCCACGCGCGGTTCATTCGCATGCCAGCCGTCTTCGTTGCGCAAAGGCAGCATCTCGAGCAGGCTTCGGACCAGTTGCGCGTTTCCGCCGGTCGCTTGATACAGCAGTTTGTGGCATTGCTCCGGCTCCTCGAAACTTAACCGGTAACGCTGTTTCGAATAGCGGTCGACCTGGTGGCGAAAATGTTTTTCGTCCAACCCTTGCACGAAGAAATGGTGCGCAACATTGAAACCTCGCCGGGTTCCACCCACCAACTGCCGCAGATCGGTTTCTCCGGTAAGCAATGCGACGATCTTTCCCAGTTCAGCACGCTGCTCGAGCGATTGCAGAAGAACCTCCGAGATTTGTTGCGGCATCGCGTCGATATTCGACAGGAACAGAATCATCTGCCCCGAAAAATATTCGAGCGCCTTCTGCACGCTGCCGCAGGTCTCTTCGGGCACGACAGACTTTGGGAGAGCTTTAAGGAGACGATCCGTCAACTCCTTCTCCGATGCCGGCACCGGCGGCGTGAGAAGATCCACCATGATCGTGGTGGCGTTCTGGTGCTCCAGCCGCGTTTGAAGAGAGCGTAATGCCGTTCGTTTGCCGGCGAATCGTGGCCCCACCAGCACGGATAAGTCTCCTTGCAGGAGGGAAGACTCCAAGGCGTCCAGAACTTCGTCGCTCACTCGGATGTATTTTAGAGGCACCATCGCAGCACTTTAGGAACTCTTGCCGCGTCCGGGAATTCGTGGTCCCAGGCTATGGAACATCCCTTGGCGCTCGGCGTATTCCGCCAGCGCGTCGCTGGAAATCCGGTAGGCGCCTTTGCTCCAGGAAAGAACACTCTCAAGCACCAGCCGCTTACAGTAATTTTCCGCGGCGTCCTCTTCGAGCTCGATATCGTTGCTCTTGGCCAGATGCTCAATGGTCGACATGGTGACGTGACGAGGTTTACTGCGCAACACCAGCAGAGCCAGCCGCTTCAGCTTCTCATTGCGGATGCCGCCCAGCGACGCGGTAAAAAAACTCACGGTTTCGAAATCCCACTTCACCTCTTCGATAAAATCCAGCTTCACCCGGCTCGCTCTCCGCTTGATCATCAGCTCGCAGATCTTCCTGCCGTAATACTGCGTCAGGTGCGGCAACTGCCCGGTAAGATTGAAAACGCGCTCGACAAATTGATGAGGATCCTCGACTTCCCAGCCCAAATCCCGGAAAGGTTCCAGCAACAGGGCCGCCGCGGCATCGTCCTCGAGCGGCTCCAGGCGAATCAGCTCGAGACGCCCTTTCAAATCCGACGTTTTGGAAAGCATCAGCTCCAGCAGCCCGCTTCGTCCCGCCAGCACCAGACGGCAGACTCCGTCCTTATTCGCTTCGCCGAGCGCTTGAAACACCGCGCTCTGGCACACATCATCGACATCGTCCAGGAGCAGTTCCAGAGGACGTCCACCGTGCTTCGCGCGCTGGATTCTGAGAAACCGGAGCATCTCGTCGCGGCTTCCCGAAAGAGTTGCGCTGGCCTTCCCTTCTCCTACACGCACACCGATCCAGCGGGCGATTTCGGTCTCGGCCGAGGAGCAACTGAGAAAATTGATGTAGAACCGCGAGGCTACCCGGGGATCCCGGGTGCGAACCAGCTCCCGATCGTATTGCCGCAACAACGACGTCTTGCCCAGACCTTCCGGCCCCGCGATCGCGAAGCTCGCATCCGGGCGCGAAATCAGCCGCTCTACATCGAACGATCTCCCGAAAAACATGTGGCGATCCACGGGACGCAGCTGATTGAAGGGCACCAGCGAAAGCAGCGGGATCGATTGCCGCAGCCGCTGCAGGATCCAGCCCATGCCGTTCTGCGACGACAACAACTCCACCAGATCGTGCCGAGCCAAAACCAACGACTGGCGAGTGGGACAATGCTGCCGCGCTGCATCCGCATACTCGTCCGCCAGTACGATCACGATGGCCAATCGGCCCACCGGCAGAACGCGGAAAAAGTCCTGCAACCGCGCGCGCGCCTCCGGAAAGGCGCCGCTTAGGAACAAGCACGGCACGTCATCCATGCTGTGCAGCCGGATGTGACTGAGATCGAGATTTCCCACATCAGGTTGCTTGGAAACCGGTTCCGCGACCAATCCGCACGTCGCCGCCGCGATCAAGCGCAGCAGAACGTTTCGCTCCTCTTCCGCTGGCGCATTCCAATCCTCGCCGAGCCGCGCCAATATCGAGCGCCTTTGAACAGCCAGGCTCTCATCCAGAACCACTTCGGGATCTTTCATCATTCGGAGTTACTCCGATAACCTTTGCGCAGCAGCGTCTCCAGGCGATGCAACTGCTCCCGGTACGCTTCCGTTTGGTTCGATTCCACCTCGCGCAGTTTCCTGTCGAACCCCTCGATGGCGGAACTGCCGGAGGTGCTTCGCATTCGGACCGAACGTCCGAGCGCAAGCGCGTCCGCCCCCAGCAGCGAAATGCGCAAATTTGCGCGCGCCTCTTCCCACGAGAAGCCCAGGGCTTCCCACAGACTTCCGATTCCATTAACCGACGATTCGTCTATCGGCTCCACGCGCGAAATCCCGAAGTGCCTCTTCAATGCCTCGAGCGACACCTCGGCAAGCCCCTCCAGCCGCTGCAGATACGCGGCAAAGGACAGGGGAAGGAAGCCTTCGCTTTGCGCCCAGCCTCGACATTTCAACAGCGTAGCCGCCGCAGCCGTCGCTTCCCGCGCCCGATCCAGGAATTCCGCCGAACTAGCGGGAACGTCGGCGGCGGATTTCTCGAATACCTGGCGGTCCTCGTCGAGTTCGACCATATCCAGAATCCACCTGGAGACATCGTCGAAATCATCGGCAAAGATATTCTGTTCGGTACTCACGCGCCGCTCCCGGACCCGCTAAGTTTGCGCGGTTGGGCAAGTCGCGCACGAATTATCGGATCGGCCTCCAAGATCGTCCCCAGCTTGCGCAATGCCCGCGATCGCCGCATGCGAGCGGCCCGCGGATCCAAGTTCAGATCCTTTCCAATCTCTTCAAAACTCTCAACATATCCAAGATCGCGCCGGCTGATGATTTCACGGTCAACCGGGCTGAGTTTCTTCATACCCGCCTGCACCGCGTCAACCAAATCGAGATCAGCGGGTATCGGCTCAGACGACATCTCGGTCACGACTTCTGATGCTGGCGGTTGCCGCCGTCGCCAGCTAATCAGACTGTTCCGAACCAGTGTGAAGACCCAAGCATCAAACCTTCCCTGCTGTTCGATGTAGTGCTCCGGAATTTTCAGGGCGATATCAGTGATCATCGAAACCGCCAGCGACTCCGCATCCGCCATCGTCAACCCACGGTTCAAGAGGAATCCCCGCAGACGAGGTCCGTATACCTCGGCGAACTGCCTGAGGGCATCGTCCTCCAGACGGATAAGAGCCGACGCAAGCTCTTCGGTAGTTGCGAAAGTCATTGAATCGGCTATTTTTGACCCTTCTCATTCTAGCCCTATAGATCATAACGCCGCTATGTAACACGCCCCCGGCATCAGCGAAGACACGCGGATGAACAAAAGGAGAATAATCGGCCAAAAATCATGTGTTTCCGGAACACTTGCCGGCGGGCAGTTTAACGGGTAGTTCCGTTCAAGGGTTACAGCTTGCTCGGCGAAGACGGCGTCGCGGGGCTGGCCGAGAAATCGTCGAATGGCGGTGCGGCCGATGCTGGCAAAGATTTCGAGTTTGAGCGCCCTTAACGAGGTGGAGTTTGCTTTGCGAGTCAAGTCGTGCCACAAGTCGAACGAAAAAGGCTTCTACGTCGCACACTCCGCCGATGTTATGGTGAACTGTGAGGTCGGGGAGAAACTAAGCAGAGGCTTAAAGCCGGCAATCCTTTCCCTAACGGCCCTCCCGGGCGCTCGTGGTTCCTTTATGCCCGGCGCATCACACCAAGAATGACCGCAGTGATGCGTACTCCTGGGAGTTCACGCTGTAGTAGATCAAGTGTCTGCCGGCGACAAAATATCGGTATCCCCGCATTAACCCGCGCCTCCGCACCGGGTATATCCGCGGGTTTTGTCCCAGCAGTTCAAAGGAGCTGGATGCTTTACTCTTGGTGGATTGGGGGAGTTCGTCGAAAGCTTAGGCCGCCGCTGCGGCGAACAGAATCTTCACAAGCCGTTTCGGCCCTTGACGTCTTCCCAGGTGACCGTCCGGCCTTCCCGAAAATCGGCTTCGGATTTGTCGCGCAGAGCGCGTAGCGTATTTTCGTGGGCGGCTTCGCTTCGTTCGGCGAAATCTTCCAATCCTTCGCGGCCGTGAAGCAAATCCGTCAAGGCTAGGCCCAAATCACCTTTGTACTCCGAGGCGAGTTCCGTAAGAAGGCGGTTAGTGTCCTCGTCGATCTCGATCTCGCGGCGCACCATGCTGGATTGGTTGCGGGGGTTTGCAACGCTCCGAATGTACTTGTCATGCCATTCCGCCTGAGGTTGACGAATCCTGCCACTGAGAGTCCGCACACCGCTATGCTGTTTTAGAGGACAGAACTCGTGGACAGCAAAGTTGTGGCGAGGGAGATCAAGCACGAAATCTGGCCGCTCCTGCGCCGGGAGGGGTTCACGGAGTTCAGTCCAAAGACTGCATGGCGGCTTACCTCTGACCAGATCCACGTTATCAACTACCAATCGTTCAACAGCTACCTCGCTCAGGGAGT
This sequence comes from Terriglobia bacterium, assembly GCA_963732025.1. Taxonomy (GTDB): domain Bacteria; phylum Acidobacteriota; class Terriglobia; order Bryobacterales; family Bryobacteraceae; genus Palsa-187. The sequence continues at coordinate 1,176,937 of CAVSXU010000007.1, read as the reverse complement.
CGGCTGCACGACGTTCTCGTTCGCTCTCAACTTAGGGATATTCTTTCGGGCGATTCCGTTCGAGTACCCGGTCAAGAAAGGACCCGATCCTTCGGTCAAGCCGCAGGAATACCATTGCCATTTCCGGCATCGGCTTCTGAAAGGGAATCGACCAACCGATCCTTCCGAGACGTGATACATGGTACGTGGAACCGGACGGTAGCAATCTACTGCAATGCCTCGACGACTCTCGGACAGCGATCCTGAAAGAAGGACTCCCGTGGTTCAGCCGTTTCGAGTCGCTGGAATCCGTACTATCGGCTTTGATGGATCAGGAGGAATTGCCCGAAGTCTTCGCCACTCGCACCTCGCCAGCCCGGAAGCGCATGATTGGGTACGTCGCCCGTAGGTTAGGCCGAGCCGACATTGCCGACCCCTTGATCTCCGAGGCGGAATCCGAACTCAAAGAGATTACTGAGCGGGTGTACTCAATTGGACGGAGGCGGAAACCAAAGTAGATGTATCTAAATTTTGGTTGCGGGGGAAGGATTTGAACCTTCGACCTTTGGGTTATGAGCGTACCTGTCTATGGCTATGTAGTTCATAACAAGGCACGAGTGGCACTCGAAAGAGCCTTAAGAAACCCTCGGAAACGGGTAATGGGAGTTGATTGGGAGTCGAAATTGACCTTTGGGTTGACGACCCAAGGAATGGGAGTTGATCGAGCGGCCGAATGATCGACGAGGATGGCGAATCGGCGGGAACGAACAATTAGTAACCCCCGCTCCCGGCACCTGCTTGCAGTTTTTCGCCGACCTAGAAGGGGCAGATTTGAACGGCGAGCAACTCAAGGGTTGCGAACGAGTCGTACCGCTCTAGGCATGCTCAGCCCGAGGGCCTGCACTACTTTCAGAATCCGGGTAAAGCTGGCGCTCCCATACTCCGTCGCCTCATAGCGCTGCACCTGTTGCGGCTTGACCCCAAGGCGGCGCGCCAGGCTCTCCTGCGTCATTCCCGCCGCTATTCGTGCTCGGATCAGGGCTTTGGGCAAGTCCTCGACGCCTTCGAGAACCACTCCCTTGCTGCGGCCGGCGTTGAGCCGCTCGTAGGCTTCAACCTGCTCTCCTAATTCCTCCATCTGGCTCCGAGCCGCCTCGCGTTGGGCCTCCCATAATCGTGCGCTGATGTTCGAGGGGCGCGCCTGACCGGCCACCTCGGCGACTGCATCCTGAAACCGCCGGACTTGTGCCTTCGTGATTCGGTACTGCTTTTCGTTCTTGATCATTTTCGTCTGCTCCTTCCCAGCCTGATTGCCAGAATCCCTTTCGGTTCGCCGCTCATTCTATTCACCTGGAAGAAATCCACGAACGCCTTTCCGGTCGCACCTTCAGGCAGTTGCGCCGGAAACAGCTCTCCCAGAAACCGCTGCTTCTGCGCCGCGCGGCCCCGGGAGAAATCCCAGAAGACTGGATCGAGTCTGGCGTCGTCGACATTCTGAACGTCCCAACAAGCATCGAAGTCGCCGGGGCGTTCCTTCCGGGTGACAAAGCTGCCGTCCAGGTAAACCAATCGGCAACCCGCTTTCCGCAACTCCTCGCAAGCCTGCCGGAATCCTGCCAGCATCCGATGACGCCGCGGATTAAAGGCGAGCCGATCCTCAAGCTCCGGCCAAGTGGCGAAATGCACACCGGGCGGAAGGTCACCGTTGGCTGACCATTCTGGAATCATTGTATCAATACTACACGATCGTTGTGTTGAACACCTGACGGTGCACGCACCGATGCCGGTCCAAGTCTACGGATGTGCGCCCGAAGAGGGGGAAGGAGGGGGCGTCTCCTGCTCGATCACATAGCCAATCGCGGCATAGCCCTTTAGCCTTCGCCCGTACATTCTGGCCAGCATCAGAACGTAGTTGTCCACATAATCGTAGACCTGCACGAATCGCTTGTTGTCATGAAGACGATGCAATCGGCCCACATACTGCTGCAGCGTGCCTTTCCAGGAGATCGGCATGGCCAGGAATAGCGTATCCAGTCGCGCGTCGTCAAACCCTTCGCCGATGTAACTTCCGGTGGCCAGAATCACTCGCGATTCGTTTTCCGGCACTGCCGCCAAGGCCGCCGACGTTTCCCGACGCTGCTTCTTTCCCATGCCTCCCTTCAAGACGAAGACGTGTTTGGCGACACCGGCAAGCCTGGCGGCGAAGTATTGGAGGTGCTCTGTCCGGCCGGTCAGCAGCAGCGGGCACCGTCCAGATTCTATGGCGTGAACAATGTCGCCGGCGATCATCTCGTTGCGCGAGGCATCGTCGACAAGAGCAGCGTAGATATCCTGAATCGTGAGCTCGGTGAGTTCCGGCGCCATTCGAAACTCTGTGTGGCGGGGAGTGACCTTGTGCTCGAAGGGCGTCGTCTCGGTCATCGTCCGGGCGCTCATGTTGAACCGCACGGGGCCACACTGCATGTAAATGATCGGATGGTGTCCGTCCTTCCGCGTCGGAGTGGCGGTCAGGCCGACAACATACTTGGCCTTAACCTGCCTCATGACCTGTTCGAACGTGAAAGCGGAAATGTGGTGGCATTCGTCCACGATTACCTGGCCATATTCGGCAACGAAGTCCTTCACTTGATCCTTTCGGTAGAGGCTTTGAATGACAGCGACGTCCACACACCCCGTTCGATCCGTTTTTCCGCCACCAATATGCCCGATGGATTTGGCTGGTAGATCCAAGAACATCCCAAGCCGCTCCTGCCACTGATCGAGCAACTGCTGCCGATGGACCACAACCAGAGTGTTGACTTTTCGTTTCGCGATCAGCCATGCCGCAACGGCAGTTTTGCCGAACGCCGTCGGAGCACAGAGGATGCCCTCATCGTGAGCGGTAATCTTCGCGACCGCTTCCTCCTGAAACGGTCGAAGCTCACCCTGGAACTTCGCATCAATCGCCGTGCCCGCGTACCGTTCGTCCCGGACTTCGGGCCGGATCTTCTGCGCTTCAAGAAGAGCCAAGGTCTCCGTCAGACATCCACGGGGCACAGCGATATGCTGAACAAATTCTTTGCCGCAGGCGATTACACGTGGCTTGTCGTACGTCGAGAGCCGCATGGCCTGAGCCTTGTAAAACTCTGGGTTCTGAAATGCAGCCAACCGGAGTAGCCGATTCAGCATAGCTGGCGGTAAATCCTTGCTTTCGACGTAAACAAGATTCGCGCGAACGACCTGAACAGTCTTTGGCAGAGGCCCTTCGATCAGCTTCTCCCTCCGTTTGCGGGAAGGTGGCAAAGTCCATGGGTCTTGTGTATCCTCGTCATCGGCGATGCTCATCCGGACACCGATCAAGTCGCCTTTGCGTTGAGCTGCCGCGACGATCTCCTCAGCGGTGTCGGCACTTAGTCGCCGAATTGTCGAGAGGAACTGCCATTGATCGGGGAGCACACGAAAGTCGGAGTCAATGAATACACTGTTGCCCGCCTTGCGCGGCGCGAACTGCAAGGGGAGCGCAATTAGGTTCCCGAACCCTCCTTTGGGCATCGTGTCCTGGTTGGGGAAAAAGCGATCATAGGAATCAAGACCGACCTGATGCCTATGCTCCATGGTTCGCGTAAGCAGGAGGCATCCGAGTTTGCGCGCGGTGATCGCCGGTAACGCGCGCTCAAAGAAGATCCAAATGTGGCCGCCCTTCCCGGAACGAGAACGTTCCAAGGCAGCGGGCACGTTCAACTCCTGGCAAATCTCAAGGAAAGCCAGGGAGTCATACTCCCACGTTTTCTTGTCGAAGTCTGCCGCCAGGAACCAGCACGTTTCGTCTGGCAGCAGAGGGTACACGCCAACGGCCTCCTTACCCAGGAGGTGGTTCTCGATGACAGCGTCGGTGAGCGGGATAAACTTCCGCGTCTTCCGGTCGACTTTCTTCCGCTCCTCCGGGCGGCTTTTGTTGATAGCTTTCCAGTCCTTTACGACCACCGGCATATATCCGTGTCGGCCATCATCATTCTCCCATCGCCGTGCGTAGACATCTTCTCTGCCGCGAAACAGGCTTCGAAAGAGCGCGATTCTCTTTCTAGCACGCTCCTGCTTGTCCACTGGAGACCCTGGCTCAACGATCTTGGTTGGAAGAAGATTCTCTAGTGCCAGTTGCGGAATCGGAATGCTGTGAACCGCTAGGAGTCGCCGCAGGCGAGCATTCTCCTCGCGGAGACGGACATTCTCTTGCTCTGGAGGTTCGAATGGAAGAGATTCTGAACCGTTTTCGGTCATTGCCGCGTTCCCGTTATGCGCCCTGTCGGGACCCGCCGGGGCATTAAAACGGGCCTCACCGATCCGCTGGCAGCCCACAGCTTCGTTGATATTACCTCATATCTGGTCGCTGCCGAGGAATCGGAGTTGGCCATAAAAGAAGGTGTTGCATAACGTTTACAGAGGCGAGATGCTGAGTACGTTGTGCAACAACCAGCCAAATCAGATCGCGTGCTGGCACTCGCGCGGAAATTCCCCATCGTCCGGACCCGCGCGACGTTGAAGGCATCGGGCCCGGAAACTCTATCGCAACGGGCGTCAGCAAAGCCGAGATCGCCCGGCGATTGGACATCGGTCGGACGTCGGTGCGCCGGATTCGGGAAGTAAAATGATGAGAAAGCCGACCAAAGACCCGATCCGCGAAGACCGCATCCATAACGAAGCCATCGTGGAAGCCTATGGATCGGAAGAGCAAGCGATGAGTTGGTATTACTACCTGGAAAACAAAATCCGCTTCCCGTTCTCAGCAAAGTGCATCGTCGCGAACCTCCTGTCTCCCCTCAAAAAAGGAGAGACCGTCGAAGTCCGCCGCCTGGCGCCGGAGGACGCCTGTTCCACGGATATGCTCGTGCTCATTCGTTGGCAGGGCCGGAACATGGCGGTGCCTCTATTCCAACTGGCTCCGCTCGATCCGGACGAATCCACCGCCGAAGCCATCGGTGATTGGCATTACTGGGTAGCTCGGGGCTACCTCTTCTGAATCACGCCGGCCGGCACGTCCTCTACCGTTTTCTCTCGCTCGTTAGAATCGAACAGAGCCATGGCATCTCATGCAAAATCACAACCCACGTGGACCGACGTGAAGGCAAAGCTCGCGAGTTTCGACCGGAGAGGCTTGCTGGGATTGATCCAGGATCTTTACGCCGCGCACAAAGACAATCGGATGTTTCTTCACGCTCGCTTCGGCTTGGGCGAGGACGCGCTGAGCCCTTACAAGGAAACGATCGCCCGGTGCCTTTGGCCGGACAGTTTTCGGAACCAGGATACGTCAGTCCTTAATGCCAAGAAAGCAATTGCCGAATACAAGAAGGCGATTGCGGACGCCGCCGGACTGGCCGAGTTGATGGTTTTCTATTGCGAGCAGGCGGCCGGTTTTTCGAGCGACCTCGGCTATCAAGACGAGAGCTACTTCGATGCACTGGTGCGAATGTTCAACCAGGCTGTTGCGACCGCGAACCGGTTGCCAGTCGGCAGCCGCGACGCTCTGATCGTCAGACTGGATCGGGTCCGTAGCATCAGCCACGAGCTCGGGTATGGCGTTGGCGACGACATGGATTCCATTTTCGCGAAGTATACGAAGCGTAAAGCCTGACCAGTTCCGATCCAGCTATCCGCCGGTTTCTCGTCGGCTATTCAGATTCCACGCAGCCTTGCCGAAAGACACCTTTAATGGACGGCGTTCTTGAACGCACCTTCGGCTCGATTCCGCCAACCGCGGCCCCCAATGAAATTGGCGAAGCCATAAAGCGATTTATCGAGAGGACCTCTCCGCGGCTCGCGCGAGAGGCGCGCTATCGAAAAGGTCTGGTCGGCTTCCGGCGGCTGGACCACTCCTCCCTAAACTTGATACGACCGCCAAGTTCTCGCACCATTGGTGCGAGTTTTCTTATTTTGCCGCGGCTGCTGGCTGAATCGACTTGGAAAGCTGCCAATAACACGCCTGGACGCAGACGGGCTCCGACGCCGTCCGGTCTGCGATATTATCGAGCGGCAGCGCTCGATCCAGTGCAATAGCCATGAGCCAAGGCGGTCACCTCGTCAAACCCATCGGTTCTCGGAAGACCTGGGCGATCATGTACCGGGATACCGAGGGAGTGCTCCGTTGGGAGGGAAAATTTCGAACCAAGAGCAATGCGCAAACGCGTTTGAGTGAAGTCTTGACCGAGATCCACAAAGGTACCTACTCTCGACCTTCATCCCTGAGCTTCGAGCAATTCGCGAAGGAGTGGCTGTTAAGCCGCCGCCAACTCCGTGGCAGTACGGAAGCCGGTTATAGCTCCCTAATCGACAAACAACTGATTCCGCGGCTCGGTTCAATGAAGGTTTCGCGCGTCAGGTTCGAGGATATCGATGCGGCTGTCAGCGGGATGATCGAGGATGAACTCGCTTCGAAGACGATCCACAACGCAGTAATGTTGTTGCGCAATATGCTTGCAGGCCGGAAGGGCCCAAGCGCATTCCGGCGCGGTCTGGCTTTTGCGGATTCTACGTTGGGCGTAAAGTTGCCGCCACTTGCATACCGGCAGATTGTTCCTCCGACGCCGGCGGAAACGTGGGCCCTGATCAAGGCCGCGAAGGAAATTGGCGGCGTCAGCTACCCGATCACGTACCTGGGCGCTTTCTGCGGAATGCGACGAAGTGAGGCTCTGGGTCTTAGGTTCCTCGACATTCGATGGTTCGATAATGAAGTCCGCATCCAACATGCCATCTCGAAACGGCGCTGCCAGGATGGCATTCGCAAGTGGGAGTGGTACCTCGGCCCGCCAAAATCTCGCAAGTCGTTGCGCGGTATTTCGGCCACCGACAGCGTGATGCGGCTCCTCGCCGACCTCAAAGTCGGCAACGCCGATTCCGGATTCATCTTCCCAGGAGACTGCCACGGGTTCATTGATCCAGATAGATTTGAATCCGACATTTGGCGGCCGATCGTTAAGCGGGCCGAACTGACGGGAACAAGGTTTCACGACCTCCGCCACTTTTTCGCGAGCCAGTTGATCGCCAACGGCGAGACGGCCGCATACGTTCGAGATCAGATGGGGCACTCCAGCATCCACGTTACCTTCGATACTTACGGGCACCTGTTTCCCGGCCGAGGGAGAGAAGCCAGCGACAGGTACGAAAAATCGATGGACGCAGCCCGCCGGAAATCGGAAGCGGCTGCTAGCAATCGGTTAGCAATTGGCAGCGACGGAATACGAAAACCGGACACGCGTAACTGATTTGGCATCCTGTCCGTACGCGGATTTCAAATCCTGATTGCCGCCCGCCGAATCGTTGAGAAACTGTGCTGCTGTTAGCAATTTGTTAGCAAAAATGGAGGTAAAAGCGAAGGAAATCCGTGCAACCGATTGAAAGGATTGGTTGCGGGGGAAGGATTTGAACCTTCGACCTTTGGGTTATGAGCCCAACGAGCTACCAGACTGCTCCACCCCGCAGATCCATGGTAGCGTAGGGCCGCTCGAAGCGTCAACGTTTTCGCGAAGTTAGTTCAACCGATCCAGTGACCCACAACCACCCGATCGGTGACCCACCACGCGGCGGTACCAGCGGCCGCCCACAATACGAACGATGCGAGCACCAACATCGCGAAGCGCGCGGTCCCTCCCATCGCCGCCAGCACCACCTTCAACGCAGCGTTCGACGCGAGCGCAAGCAGCACGGCGATCGCTGCCGACCCCAGTTCCAGTTCGTGCGCTCGCACCAAATCCGCAGCCGGAGCAATTACGGTGGCGACGTCGACCAGTCCACCCAACAAACTGGTACCAAGAAACGCTCCGCTGCCGAGCCGGGCGCTCGCTGCTTTGCTCACGAACACGATGGCCGTGAACAGCGCTCCGAATTGCAGGGCCGGCAACAGACGAAATGGATTTCCCGGCTCCATCGCAGGCGCCGTCGTGTGCTTGTGCGGCCAAATCCGCAAAATCTGGCTAAGCACGATCCCCAACAGCATCATGACGGCGAGCGGAAGCGTGAGACGAATCGCCAGATCGCCGTTCACCAGCACGACGATCAACAAGGTTCGCGGAAATTGCACGGTGTTGGCGATGACGAAAGCCCGCCACAGGCCGATCGTTTCCTCCGGACACGCTCTCTGCATTTTTGAAAAGTGAATGGTTGCCGCAGTGGTGGATGCAAGTCCGCCGAGAATGCTGGTGTAGATCAGGCCCTTCTCCTCGCCAAGAAACTTCTCGAAAAAATATCCGACATAGGAGATGGAAGAAATCAGGATGACGAACAGCCACACCTGTCGCGGTGAAAAGAACGAGTAAGGCCCAAACGTCCCCTGAGGCAGCAGCGGATACACCACCAGGGCGATGCCTACGAACGCGAGCGTCGCATTGAACTCGGTTTCTGTGATGGTTTCGCGCAATAGCTTGTGCAGGCGCTCGCGAGCCTCCAGAAAAGCGGCAGCGACGATCGCCGTTCCGATCGCCAGCGGCATGGCGAAATGCACCTTCCACGACGCCGCGAGCAGCGCCAGCAGAAATACGCCGATTGCTGCAAGTTCGGTGGTGATGCCGGCGCGATGCTCGCGCTCTTCGTAGTGCAGCACGCCGAAAATGCCTGCGACGGAGAGCAGCGCTGCCGCATCCAGCCACGCCATATCCAGCACGCCGCAAATTCCGCCGGCGAGCGCGACCAAAATAAAGTCGCGCAATCCGGGGTGCCGATCTCCTCCCGCCGACTCGCGCTGCGCGCCGACCAGGAGCCCCACCAGCAACGCACCGGCGAGAGCTTCCACCGCAAGAGTCAGGCTGAGGTCGGCCGGCAAGATGCTACCGCGTCACCCAACCGCCGTCGATCACGATGTCGGTTCCCGTAATATACCCTGCTCCCTCCGAGCAAAGGAACAAGGCAAGCTTGCCGACCTCGTCAGGCTCGCCCCATCGCTGCATGGGGACACTGGAATTGAAGGTGCTTAACTGGTCCGGTTGAGATCGCAGCGGCGCAGTCATCTCGGTCGCGAACGGGCCCGGGCTGATCGCGACCACCGAAATCCCCTCCGTAGCCACTTCCAGCGCGAGCGCGCGAGTAAGCCCGAGGATCCCTGCCTTGCTCGCCGAGTACGCGCCCCGCAGCGGCAGCGAGACGTGGGCCATGATCGAGGCGATATTGATAATGCGTCCATATCCACGACCCTTCATGTGCGGCACGAAGGATCTGCACATCAGAAACACCGACGTCAGGTTGGTGTCCATCACGCTGTTCCACTCATCGAGTGTGTAATCGACGACGGTCTTACGAACTGCGATACCGGCGTTATTGATGAGGATGTCGGCTCGCCCGAATCGCGCGATGACGTCACGCTCCAGCGCGCGCACCTCGGATTCCTTGGTGACATCGCATGGGAACACCGCGGCTTCTGCTCCCACCGCCGCAGCCTGCGCCGCAGTCTCTTCCATCTTCGCGCGATCTCGCGAAACCAGCGCCAGCTTTGCGCCCGCGCCGCCCAGCGCGAGCGCCATCGCGCGTCCCAACCCACCGCTGGTGCCGGTAATGACGGCAACTTTATCCTGCAAGGAATTTGTGCTCATGTACCTGACATTGTAAATGCAGACGAGATTCCCTCGAAGGCCGCCAGTGAGGCGCGACTGTTAAGGAGTGCTTTCTAATGATGCTAAAAAGAATCGCCGGGATGGCAAGGTTCGGAAGCGTGAGCAGAGGGAACAGGCTAAATTGAGTTCGTTCCGTGGAGGATTTCCGCGGCGATCCCCTACTTCTCGTACTTACGGGCGAACGTAACTAATCCGATTCTGTCGAGCTCCTGCTTCGCCTGTTCAAACGAAGCCGGCGTGGGCAGCGGACCGATGAGCACGCGAAAGATTCTCGCGTCCGGGCCGGGAGCGACAAAGGAACGGAATCCGTGAGCGCGCAACCCATCGACGAAGATCGCCGCGTTAGGCCGCTCGACAGCCGCCATCTGCAAATACACGGAGCCGATCGCGGGGTCGTCGAACATCGGCGCGTCAACCAAGTCTTCGGCGGGCGCAGGCTTGGATGCAGGACGTTTCGGCAGAGGCGCCGGAGCGATCGTTGCTTCGATCAGAGGGACCGGCTGAGCGGCCGGAGGCACGGGCGCTGCGGGTCGCGTGTCGACTACTACCAGCGCGGGCTCAGTCCTCTTCGGCGACATGGACTTACCGGCCAGATACGCGACCGACGAAAAGATCGCGAGCGCCACCGTCACGACAAACGCCACGCCGGCTATTTGCCCGCGTCCCATGACAATCTCGAATTCTTCGGAGGATTCTTGCACGGGTTCGGGATCACCTGGTTTAAAATCCATGGGTTTGAAATCCATGGGTTTGGAATCCCTGGGTTCGGCATTGGGCACTGGCATCACCCTCTCCTCTGCTCGCGAGGGAGTGCGGGCTTCATGCTTGGCAGGAGCGGAAGATTCGGACAATATGCTCAGCATCACCGCTACTATCGGCGGCTTGAGCGATTTTCTCTAGTACTAAGTTGGTCGTATGACTACTTCTTCTTCACGCCCAGCACGCTCGACGAGCCGACACCTCCCGTCGACACGCTGGACGCCGAGGTGGATCCTGAAGCCTTCGAATCGGGAATCCCGTGCAGCATGCGCGCCCTGGCTTCGATTCGCGCCGCATCCGACTTCTTGCGCATCTTCTTAAGCAGCGCCGCGTACTGATCCAGCGTCTCCGCTAGCAGCGGCGACGGCGGATCGGAAGGGCTGAGGACCGCCTTGCGCGCGCTCACGAATCCTTTTTTATCCAATACCGTGATCGAGATTTTGTACAGCGATTCCGCGTCCGCATTCTTTTCGCGGCTCGACATCAAAGCCGCCAGCGAATTGACGCTGGTCACCAGTTCCGATTCCTTCGCGCTCAGCATCGCCCGGAACAGCGGTTCCGCGTCGTCGTGGCGGCCCTGCGCACCATAGACGCTCGCAACCTCAGTCAGCGTCGCTTGCGTATCGGGTGCCTGATCGCCATGAAGCTTCGATCGAATGAAGAGCGTCCGCTCATAGCAATACGCGGCTTCCGGAAACTTCTTCTGGTCGTAATAATACTTGCCGAGCCGGTCCAGCGTCTCGCCGACCTCGATCGAGGACGATCCCATCACGCTCTCGCGGATCGACAGGGCGCGCCGCCAGGAAGTTTCGGTATCGGCCGGGCGGTGCATTTCGAGATATGTTTCGCCGAGCCCGTCGAGCGCCGGTAGCATTTCCGTCACCGCCGGGCCGGTACTCCGTTCGTAGATCTTCACCGCGCGGACAAACTGTTGCTCCGCCTGCGGAAACTGTTTCTGCGCTCTCAACAGATCGCCCCAGGTGGTTAGGACAGCCGCGAGTTCCGGCGCGTCGTTCCCCTTCACCGCTTCCGCGATCGTCACCGCGCGCCGCGCGTATCGCTCGGCATCGGAGTACTTTTCGAGGCCCCGGTACACCTGCACCAGCTTGCCCAGCGGCGCGACTACCGCGAAATCCTGCCGCCCTTTCGACGTCTCCATGATCTGCAAATAGCGCTCATAATATGTGATCGCCTGATTGTATTTAGCCTGCGCGAAGGTTACGCGGCCCAGGTCGCTCATGTCCTGGGCGAGTTCCGGGCTGTTGAGGCCCAGCGCGTGCTCGCGCTCCTCCAGCAGCTTGCCGTAAAGCTTCTCGGCTTCCGCGTAGCGGCTCTGCGCGCACAGTGTTTCGGCGGCATCGCGCCAATCCGCGGCTTGCTTTTGGTCGAATGGACCAACCCCGCGGCTAGGTGTTACATCCATGGTGTTCGGCAGATTCGGCGACGTGCCGGAATCGAATCCCTGCCGCGCCTTTTGAGCGAAAGCAGTGCCAATGCTGATCACGACCGAGAAAGTGAGGACAAGTTTGCGCATGCTTGTGGCCGGGTAGAACATCATAGACACCCCATCGGCGGAAGAGGTCCGCAAGGCTAGGGCGTAGGGAGAAAACAGTACCTTAGGCGGCCCGGTCCCAGCGTGAAATCTCTTCGGGGCCGCCCCGAGGCGCGACCCCCGTGAGGCGCGACCGTAAGAGAGCGCGCAAGCTAGAGCGTGCGCTCCTCGCGTTACAAATTCCGCTTCAAAAAGCTACAGATGTGATACCCGTCGATAAATTTGAACGGTGTCTCGCCCAGCGTATAGTGCCCGCAGGGTAATACGACCGCCTTATGATCCAACCGTAGCTCGCGAGCCTTCTCGATCACCTGCTCCGAAAATCGCAGCGGAAACGTGGTGTCATAGCGGGCGTAGATAAATAGCGTCCGCTTCTTCATGGTCGCGTACCGCTCGATGTAATTTGGCGGGCTGATCGCGGACCAGCAATCGCGCAACTCCTCCAGCGAGACCGACGGCTCCAGGCTCTGCCGAATGTGCTGCGACGATAAGCCTTCCCACACCACATCCGCAAAATACGTCGAACAGTGATTGAATACGTTGACCTCGATGCGCGGATCGTGAACGCTTGCCAGGAATCCATAACAGGACCCGAGGCTGGTGCCGACCAGTCCGATCCGTTCGTAGCCCTGTGCGACCAGCCAGTCGACGCAACTGCGCACGTCGATCACGCCCTGGCGCGTTGCGTCGATCGTGCGCGCGACGTTGGCGGAAACCGCGTAATCCGCGCGCTGCAGCTCGGCCGGCATGCGGTAATCGTGATACGGCATGCTCAGCCGCAGCGCCGCGATGCCGAGTTTCGACAGGCCGACGCCCAGCGCATTGTGCTGCGTCGCAGAGGCATTCCAGTGCGGCAGAATCAGCGTCGCGACCTTGCGCGTCCCTCGACGTTCCGGCGCCAGCCTTCCCTGCGCGGGAAAAAACTGCGCGTGCACTCGATTGTTTTCGGGATACGGCGTGTCGACCGCACTGGTGAACCGAAGCAGATTGTTGTCGAGCGAGAAGTCGCGCGGCGTCTCGTACGCGAAAAACTCCTCGCTCGATTGAAGCGCAGCCTCGTTCAGGACGCGAAGATACGATGCAGGACCGTGACCATTGCGCGGATTCTGTTTCGCAATGGGCCACGCGTTGGTCCACTCAAGTCCCCAATCGAAAGGCCTGACGACACGATTGGTCGAAACCGAGCACAAACGGTTTTCCCACGCCAGCATCCAACGCCCATACAAAGTTTCCATCGACTATTACTAGTTTAGTTGTGAGGCAGGCGTTCCCGCTTGTGAGGCATGCGTTTCCGCCTGCCTTTCTTCGGGGCTTTGTGACTTTGTAGGTCAGACGGTTCCGCCTGCCCGGCTTTGAAGTGGGGCGGAGCGCCCGGTCCGGCGTCCTTTTGGTCCGGCTCCGTGCTACGGCTTCCCTTTACTCAACTTCCTGAAATACTCGGCAACTGAATCCGCATAGCCCGCCGGAACCTTGTCCGTCGACCCGCTACGCACCTGCTCCCCGTTCTGCTGCTCCACCTGCCGCCGAAGCTGCACTTCCAGCGATTCCAGATTCGGCAGCACTTCGTGATTCAGCCGGTTCTGCAATTCCGCCGAGCTGATGTCGCCCACCGCGAGCCGCGAAATGTCGCGTTCCACTTCGCCGATTTGCCGCGACATCTCGGGATTGTCTTTGAACACTTGGCGCATATCATTCAGCTCACGAGTCGCCGCCTGAATCGCGCGCTGCGGATCCACCGGACGTCCGGTGTTAGGCTCGAAAATCCCCTCCGGAGCGAATCGCCCGTTGTTGAATCGATTGCCCCACTGCCCGCCGCCGCCGTTCGCGTTTCCAGGCTGTCCGTAAGGCTGGAACTGGCCCCCGTTCTGGCCCCCACCCTGCTGATTGCTGCCGTTCTGCCGTCCACCACCCTGTTGGCCCCCTTGCTGGCCGCCCTGTTGGCCCCCTTGCTGGCCGCCCTGTTGGCCCGCCTTGCTGGCCGCCCTGTTGGCCAGCTTGCTGACCCGCTTGTTGCCCACCCGGCTGGTTACCTTGTTGTTGGCCGCCCTGCTGGCCACCGGGCTGTTTGCCCGACATCTGTTCCAATTGCGCCCGCAAGCGTTCGACCTGCGAAAGCGACCGTTCCGCGTCGTTCGAACCTTGTCCCTTGCCCTGCCCCAGCGCACCCTGCGCCGCCTTCAGATCCTGAGCAACCTTGTCGAGCGCCTCCGTGATCGGCGCCTCGCGATTCACCATGTACCCGCCGAGCCCTTGCCGGATGTACCGAGCCGAAAACTCCGTGCGGCTCTTCACTTCGTCACCCTGCAGCGTGCTCAAACCATCGCGAACCCGACCCGTCGCCGCCGGTTGCGTCCCCGCCATATCGCGAGCCGCCTTCTGCATATCTTTTTCAAGCTGCGCGACCTCGCCCGCCATCTTGTCCTTCTCGTCAGCCAGTTCCTTCGACGCCTTCTGACGAGCCGCCGCCGCTGCCGGTCCACCCGCCCCCGGATTCGCTCCATTGATCTGATCGCCGAACGCCTGCCGCAAGCGCTTCTCGAAATCGCGCTGTTGCGCCGCGATCCCATCCGCGCGCTGGCTCAATCCGCCCAATTGATTCGATGCTTCCTGCCGACGCGCGCCAGTGAGCAGATCCTGCGATTCCTTCAGCGCGTCCGCGGCCTTCCGCGCATTCGCCTGCGCCTGCGCACTGCCCTGCTCCCCACCTTGTGACGCGGCCTGCTGCGCCGACCGCATACTATCGGTCGCCTGCTGTAAATGATCGAGCGACTGCTGCAATCGCTGATCGTTCGCATTATTCAGGCGGCTCATCTGCGAACCCTGCTGCCGACTGTTGCTGCTGCTGCCGTTGCTTGCTGTTGTTGCTGCTGCGATTGCGATCCGGACTGCGGCGACCCGCTCTGCGATTGCTGCCCGGGGCTCGATTGCGAAGAGCTCGATTGCGATGAGCTGGATTGCGAAGAGCTCGACTGCGAACTGGATTGCGAGCTCGACTGCCCCTGCTGCCCTTCGCGCGACAACTGCTCCATCTGCTTCTTCAACTCTTCGGCATCGCGGCGCAGCATTTCCTGCTGCCAGCGCTGTTCGAAGGTTTGCTTGCTGTTCTTCTGTTGTTGCGCGAGTTCCTGCTGCCGACGCGCGAGCTGTTCCAGCTTCTGCAGCGCCTCGTCGATTTCCTTCTGCCGCTGTTCCGAACTCGACGATCCCTGCTGCTGTCCGGTCTCGTACTGATTCTTTTCGGTATCCAGCTCGAGGTCGAAAAGATTCGCCAGATCACGGCCGGCTCCCCCGCCTCCACCGCCGCCGCCCTGCTGATTTCCGAAGGCCACCTGAATATCGCGGAAGGTCGCTTCGGCGCGTAGCAAGTGTTGCAGCGCTTTCTGCTCCGGCTCCAGCGCATCTTTCCAGGACTTGGCTTTGAGTTTGTCGGACGCCGGAGTCATTTCCTTCGCCGCCGCTTCCATGTCTTTCACGAACGATGTGAATTCCTGATTCGCGCCCGCCAGTTCGCGGCTGCGCATGCGCTGCGCCAGCGAAAGCGCCTGCTCCCGCAGCTTGGTCTGGATCTCGGAAAGGAATTTCGCGTCCTCCTCCGAATTCACTTTGCCCTTGGTGCCGCGAATTTCATTCCAGGTCGCCGCGATGATTTCCTTCTGGCGCTGCGAAATGCGGCTCTCATCCTGCTGCCCGCCACCACCACCGCCGCCTCCGCCGCCCTGTTGCGATTGCGTGTAATTCTTCTCGAAGGGCTGGGTCTCGATGAACAACATGTCCGTGCGCGCCGTATTCCGCGCGTCCTTCGCCGTCGCGTACACCGCGATCACATCGCCCGGCTCCAGCTTGAAATCTTCCAGGGATAGCGTCGTCATGCCCGTCGCCGTTTTCACGCCCTTGTTCGGCAGCATCGGCACCACCTTCTCCGCAGTCCCGTTCACCGAATAATGCAGTTCCATCGAATCGAGCGCGAAATCGTCCTCGGCCGCCACCTGAATCTGCACTTCTTCAATCGGACTCACGCGAGCATCCGACCCGGGATGCGTGATCCGCACCGTCGGCGCATGATCCTCACGAGCTTCGATGAAATAATCCTCGCTCAAGCGAACATTCTGGCCTTGCTCGTTCGCGGCAAAGTGATACATCGCGTCTTTGCTGATCGTCACCTTCGCCGTCAGCGTATTGCCGCTAACAGGTTCCAGCGCGATGTGCGTCCCGTCATCGATTTCGATGGTCCCGCTCTTGAGCGGCCGGTCGGTTTCGACCGTTAATTCCGCAACCGTCCCGGCGACGGCGCGCAAATCTCCGCCCGGATCTTCCGTGACGCTCGGCAAGCCAAGCCACGAAGGATAGTGATACGTCACCTTCAACTTCTTGATGCCCGGCAGATCGATCACGTCCAGCTTGAACGTCTTCGACTTCACGCCCGCGGCTTCGACGTAATATTCCACCGGCTCCGGCAGCGACGCGAACAGGAATTCGTAAGCCGAGCCCGTGGCGCGCGGCAGCATCGGAGTCTCTTCCCACTTCGACGTGCTCTTATAGCGAGCGAACAACTTCACCTGCGGCGCTTGAAAACCCATCAGCGTCGCGGTCACCATCTGATCCGATTTGCGGCGTACCAGCTTGTTGCCCGGCTCCACCGTGATGTCGTAGAACGCGCCCTTGACTCCCGACGAAGGCACTCCCGCCCACAGCAGCGACGCTCCGTAGCCGAAGTATCCCGGACCGGCCATGATCAGCCAGATCAGTACCGCGCCCAACGCGCCCGCCGAAGTGGCGAACGCAAAAATCGATCGCGGCGGCGCGACCTTGGCAGGCTCGGTCCGTTGCGCGACCGTCGCGGTATCCATCGCCAACAGGTCCAGCATCGGATCGCGAGTCTCGGGTTTATCCCGTTCGACAAAAGTCAGCAGGCGCTGTTCGAATTGCGGAAATGTCGTCTCCGCGCGGCGCGCCGCTTTCGGACGATTCAGCCGCATCAGCGGCAGCACCAATCCCAGCGCGATCGCAGTCGCCAGCGATAAAAACAGCACCGCGCGAGCAATCAGAAGACTGGTCGAGGAAAACGCCATCGCGTTGGTGATCAACACCATCGCCAGCGTGACCAGCAGTGCGACCGCGGCGCCGATCGCCGCGCCTTTCGACACCGTCAGCCAACGCAGACGCGATTCCAGCCCACGCAGATATTGATTCAGTTGGTCGCGCGTGTTCATGCCGCTTCCTTTCGTCTTCCCACTTGCTCTTCCGACGGAGGCCGCAGATACCCATTGGCGACCACCGATTCAGCCACCGCTATCAATAACAATAGCAACAATATATAAGGCCACAGACCCCACTTTTTCCCGAGTCCCGCGTCCCCGTCCTCCGAACCAGACGCGCCGCCGCCCGAAGTGTCACCCTCGCCGGTCGCTTTCCACAGGTTCTGATCCTCCTGAGTCATAGGCGTCAGATCGGATTCGCGGCGATCCGCATGCGCGGCGATCAGGCATGTGTTTTCCGCCCGCCGTCTTCATTTCGAAAAACCCTTCGCTATCGAGCTGGAAATTTTTAGCCTTCGCGGCTTCCTCCAGCGACAAGCGCCGCTTCCCGTCGGGTCCCAGCACTTCCGCCGCCGCGCCCTTCTGATCCCCCGAACGCAGCTCGACATACGAATCCACCGGCAGATTCACCGGCTGCTCCGCGCCGCCGCCGCCCAGATACGCGGCGACTCTGTTGAATGAACGGTACCCAGGACGCGTGAATCGGCAAATCGTTTACCGCGTTGTCGAAGGTCGAGGCGAATACCAGCACCTTGCCCTCGCCCACCTGCCGTTCCAGCACCAGCGGCGTCTGATCGTTCAATCGCGCCAGCACATGCGATTTGGCGGACGTCACCTGGATCGCCTGATAAAACTTGACCCCCGAGAATCGCTCGACGCTGCGCAGCGCCGGATGACCCGTGTCGATTTCCACCACCGACAAGAACCGGTCGCGCTCGCGAGCCGCGTAGCTTGGCGCCTCGATCGATTCATCCAGCACCGGAACTTTCGGCATCGATGCGGCCAAAGGCCCCAATGCGATCAGCAAGGATCCCCCGCCGCTCACGTATCGCTTGAGAAGATCTTCGAAACCCGGCGGCAGCGTGCCGAGATCGTTCAGCACGACGAACGCAAAATTCGAGAGCTGCTGATTCGCCGCCATCTCCGGATGCATCGATTCCACTTGAAACGCAGCATCCGGCGACGCGTCCAGCGCAGCGCGAAAATACAACTGGCCGCGCGGCTTGGTTCCATCGTCAACGAACAAAACCTTGCGAGGATCGGTACGCTCCACCGAGAACGGAAACTTGTCGTCCGCCGCGAGTCCATCAGCCGCATCGATCGCGACTTCGCCGCGGCTGAACCCGTATGGCGCATCCAGCCCCAGAAACTCGACCGACGCTCGCCCCCCGGCAGGCACATCAACCGATTTCGTTTGCAGAACCTTACCGTTCACCAGCAGGGACACGGTTTTCTTGACCGGAGGAATCGTCTGTGATGTACTCCCGGCGGGATCCTCGACTCGGTAGCTCGCGATGGTCGCGACGACACGAGCCTTCTTGGTGTCGTAAACCCGACGCGGCGCGACCACATTCTCGACGCTCCAGTTCGCCTCAGCCTTGCCGATCTGATGTAGCACCAGCTTCGTCTCTGGATCGAGCCGAAGATCGGTGAATCCCGGCGGCATCGCCGATTTCTGCAGATCGCTCACCACATGCAGCTCGATCGGCATCTTGACCGATTCCGCCAGGGTCCGCCGTATACCGAGCCAGTTCACCGAACGACGCCCGGCTGTCGCTCTGTTGAATCGAGCTAATCGCTCCACGTAGTTCACCGACATCCGCAGTCGGTTGCGTCAGCGCCTGAACCGTTCCCGCCAGCGCGATCACTTGCGCCTGCTCGCCGGGCTTCAAGTTGCCCAGGACGCTCATCGCCTCATCTTTGGCCTGTTGCAATCGCGTTCCGACACGCATGCTGAACGAACGGTCGACGGCGATCACCGTCATCTTCTTGCTGTCCTTCGCCGAAACACTCCGCCGGATGAACGGATTCGCGAACAGCAAAGCAATCAACAAAATCATCAGCGCGCGCAACGCGAACAGCAACAGATATTCCAGCCGTCGATGCTTCACCGAGCTCTGCTCGCGCTTTTCGAACAGCATCAGCGACGGAAACAGTTTCGGGTCCGTGCGATGCCGCTTGAGCAAGTGAATCCAGATGGGCAGCCCGACCGCCGCGACACCCGCCAGAAACCATGGAGCAAGAAATCCCATAATCAGTGCCCAGAGCCCAGGGACCAGGGCCCAGTAAAGAGAATTCCCTTAACTGGCCCCTGGCCCCTGGCCCGGCCCTTTCTTGGTGCCTGACTCCCGGCCCCCGAACGCTTTCCTGGCCCCTGACCCCCGGCCCCCGGCCCCTGCATCCTCACAGCTTCCCCTTCCGAATCGCCAGATACTCCCGCAACGCCGCATCCAGCGGACGGCTGGTGTCCACCAGGAAATAATCGATCCCGCGCCGCTCGCGCGCGCGTCTTCAAATCCTCAATATGCGCGTCGATCTTTGCCGGATACTCGTGCGTGGTGTAGTCCGGCGAAACCTCCATGGCATCGCCGCTCTCCAGATCCTCCAGCAACACCGGATCGCGCAGCTTCGGCCGGATCTCCTCCGGATCCAGCACGTGAAACAGCACCAGCTCATTGCCGCGATAGCGCAGCGGCTGTACCGTCTTCACGATATTCTCCGGCGCTTCCCAGAAATCCGAAATCGCCACCACCAGTCCGCGCCGCCGCAGGAACTCCTGCAACGCATGAAACGGTTTCTCGAAATTGGTACGCGTCCCAGGCTCGGCGTTGTTCAGCGCATTCAGAATCCGCGCGAGCTGCCCCTGCCGCGACGACGCACGCACGAATTCGCGCACCTCATCATCGAACACGATCAGCCCCGCCGCATCGCGCTGCAAGTGCGCCATGTAGCGAGCGAAGCCGCCAGAAATCGCGCATACTCGATCTTTTCGAACTTGGAGCCGGCCCCTGCGCCTTCGCGTTCAATCGTTGTGACCCGAACTTCATCGACCGGCTGGCGTCCAGCAGAATCGTCACCTGGCAATTCGTTTCGCCGCGATACCGCTTGAGAAACATCTTCTCGGTGCGCGCGAACACGTTCCAGTCGACGTGCCGCAGATCGTCGCCGGGAGTTATAGGCGCGATACTCGGCGAACTCCTGGCTGAATCCGAAATCGGGCGACCGGTGCAGGCCCGAAATGAACCCGTCGACCACGGTCTTCGCCACCAGGTCGAGGCCGGAGATGCCGGCCAGCACCGACGGATCGAGGAATCGCTGCAACATCTTGAATCTCTCGGGTCTCTATGCGACCTACTCCTTCGGCGCCGGCATCGCCTCCAGCAGCTTCTTCAGGATGTCGTCCTGCGTCAGGCGGTCGGATTCCGCCTGGAAGTTCAGCAGAATGCGATGCCGCAGAATCGGCCGCATCAACGACGTCACATCCTCATAAGTCACGTGGATAGCGATGCCGCATCAGCGCGCGAGTCTTTGAGGCCAACACCAGGAACTGCGCCGCGCGCACGCTGGCGCCGAAGTTCACGTACTTCTTGACGAAATCCGGAGCGCTGGCATCGGTCGCGCGCGTCGCCCGCACCAGGTTCACCGCATAGCGCGCCACCGAATCCGCGATCGGCACCATGCGCACCACCCTGCTGGAAATCCAGAATCTCTTCCGGCGTCGTCACCGCTTCCACCTGCGCCTTGGCCGTGGTCGTGGTCAGGTCCAGCACCTTCATTTCGTCTTCCGGCGACAGGTAATCCAGCAGCGTATTGAAGATGAAGCGGTCGAGCTGCGCTTCGGGCAGCGGATAGGTGCCTTCCAGTTCGATCGGGTTCTGCGTCGCCAGCACGAAGAACGGCGGCCGGATCTTGTACTGATTGCCGCGCACCGTGCAGGACAGCTCCTGCATCGCTTCGAGCAGCGCCGATTGCGTCTTGGGTGGCGTGCGGTTGATTTCGTCGGCCAGCAGCACGTTGGCGAAAATCGGCCCCGGCACGAATGTCCAGGTGCGGCGCCCCGTGGTCGGATCCTCTTCGATGATGTCGGTGCCGGTGATATCGGACGGCATCAGATCCGGCGTGAACTGGATGCGCCTGAACTCCAGGCCCAGCGTCTGCCGACAGCGTGCGCACCAGCAGCGTCTTGGCGGTGCCCGGCAAACCCGTGATCAGACAGTGGCCGCCCACGAACAGCGCGATCAACACCTGCTCGATCACTTCGTCCTGGCCGACGATCACCTTGCGAATCTGGACGAGAATGATCGTCACGTACGGCCTGGAATCGTGCGATGCGGTCCTTCAGCTCGGTGGAGTCGAGGGTGTGAGCAGTGGTTGTGGACATTAGAGTATTGTGGTTTATTCTTTCTGTTATTCTTGGATTGCTTTCGTGCTTCTCGTTCAGTTCCAGCAGCAGTTTCTGGGCCGGCTTGAATCCAGGCGCGGCTTCCAGCGCGGAGAACACTTCGTCGCGCGCCTCGTTCGTCTTCTTGGCGGCCTGAACGCGCGCGCCAGCTCGATAGTGCGCGCCCGCCAGGTCGATCGGCTTCTGCCGCCAGCACCGCCTGATATTCGCGAATCGCGCCGCCGGGTTGCCCAGTCCATATACAGCGTCGCCCAGCTTCTTGTGCGCTGCTTCGTCTTCGAGATAAATCAGGTTCAGCCGCTCCAGCGCCGTCGCGGCTTCGCGCCTTGCTGCCCAGCTCCGTCTGCAGCGTCGCCAGCTGCTTCAGCGTTCCCGGATTCCGTCCGCCGACGCTCGAATAACGCTCCAGCTCGGCCATCGCTTGGCCTTGTCGTCCTTCGCCAGATAAGCTTCGCGCCAGAAATTCGTACACGCTGCCGGCCTCGACGTAATCCGTGATACAGATCGCGAATGGCAGTGCCCTGCTTGATCACGTCGTCCCATTCTTCGCCTTGGCTGCTTTCGGATATGCCGCGAATCGCCTTCTTCCATTCGTCGAATCCGTCGACGGTGCGTCTTGGTCTGCGCCTCCAGCCAGGGGAGGAACTGCTTGTCGAACTCCTCCGGCTTCATCTTGAATTCCTTCTCGATCACGTCCGGCGTCGGCTTCAGGTCGGCGAAATCGTGGATCATCGCCAGCACCTTGTCGTAGCCCCATTTTTCGTTGATGAACGTGCAAATCCTGCCGCCCTGGAAATACGACACGATCACCTGCGCCGGATAGGTGGATGAATGAAGCCGCGATCCAGATCGGCGATCGGCAGCAGCTTCTTGTCCTTGATCGCGCATGATCGCTGCCGGATCCAGGCGATCGCCCCAATCCGGGATGCCCGTGCCGGTCTCTTCATACACCGCCAGGCCTTCGGTGAACCAGCGCGGCACGCGATGTTGGTCATCGCGAGCACGTACACGTGGCTCAGTTCGTGCCACATGCGTGCTGGCCCAATGAAACTGCCCGGCTTGCGGCCGCTGGGCGAATCCATCGCGACGAAATTTCCGAACGTCACGCCCAGCGCGCCCAGTCCCGGCATGCCCATGGTGCGGACCGCGAAATCCTCGTGGTTCGGGATAGACCTCGAGCTGCACCGGACGTGTCGATTGAACTTGTATTTCTTCTCGTAGGTGGCGATGGCGCGATCGAGTTCCGCCTGGAAGTACGGCCGCAGCAGCGCGGCTTCTTTCTTGTCCAGCCGCAGCACCGTGGTGGGCGTGGTGAACGTCTCGTAATTCTTGTAGCTGTCCAGCAGCTTCAGCGAGTTTTTCATCCCGGTGCTCTGATAGCCGGCGTTGAAGCACTGCTTCCAGCAGCCTGCCGGGCTTCGGCCTCCTGGCCGAAGCGCATCAGGTTGACGCCCAGCTCGACTTGCGCGCTCCACAGATCCGGCTTCGATCTCGAGCGCCTTGCGATAAGCCTTGATCCCTTCGTCGTAGCGGCGGTTGATGACGAAGAAATGCCCCGCGGTCGCGTAGGCCTCGCCGTACATCGGATTGATCTTCAGACGCGCGATCGATCCACTGCGTGTTTGGCTTGTCGTCCAGCCAGTCGACGGTAGCCAGAATCGCCATCGCGTCCAGCGCTTCGGGCGAGATTGATCCAGCGCCTTCTTCGCTTCCGTCTCGGCTTTCTCGGGATTGTTGTCTTCGAGCGCGACGCGCGCCAGCAGTTCGTGCGCTTCGACCAGCTTCGGATCGCCTTCAGCGCCTTCTCCGCCAGACTCCGCCGGCCTTGCCTGCGAAGCCGTCGGCCGCGACCAGCGCCAGCCCGAGCAGCGCCGGCGCGTTATCCTTGTTGATCTCCAGCGCTCCTTGAACAGATCCGTCGCGTCCGCCGGCTGCCAGTGCTCCATGAACATCCGGCCCCAGCGCACGTCCAGAGTTCGGGTCCTTGGGCTGAGCTTTCACGGCGGCGCGGAAAGTCGTCGTTGGCCTGCTTGAAGTCGCCCAGTGCCCCAAAACCCTTCGGCCTGAATCGCCGGGATCGTTCGACCGCGTCAGCTTGCTGATAGCAACGCTGTCGTGTCGGGATCGCCGTGATGCCGCAGCGTCTCGCACTGCGCCACTGTCGGCGTCGCCACCGATTGCGGAGCAGCCTGGAGCGCTCGTCTTCTGCGGAGCCTGCGCGAACGCACGTCAATGCAGCCAGCAGAACAACAACAAACTTCATTTGTCGAGCTCCTCCTGCGTCTTCGCCAGCTCGAGCAGGAACTGCTGCAATGCTTCGCGCGATATTCCGCCAGATCCATCGACGCCTTGCGATACTTCAACTCGTCGATCGCCTGCTCCAGCTCTTCCTTGTGCTTCAGCAGCGCTGCTTCTCCGGATCGTTCGCCTGCGCCGCCACCGCGCCCAGATGCAGCACCGCGAAGTGCCCCGCGATCAGCCCTTCGCCGTTCTCGGGCGACGGCGTCTTCACGCCTTCGCCCTTTGCCGGCGTCTTCGATCAGCGCATGCTCGGTCGCCAGGCGCTTCTGCGTTTCGAAGAATTTCGCGGTCTTGGCTTCCGCGTACCGGAACGCTTCGAGCGCGGTGATCGACTTCGTTCTTATCCGTATCGGCGGCCGGATCGCGCAGCGCCTCGATCCAGTAGCGCGCGAAATACGGTGGCGTTCTTCTCGGTGCCGGTCTTGGTCGCGGTGATGACCACGCGCTTGGGTCTTCCAAGCGCGATCAGCGATCCGCCGCTGGAGCTGGTCATATTGACGACCAGCTGTGCTTCGCCGGAATCTTGTCCAGCAGATTCGCCGAGTTCGGTAGCGGTGATATCCGGACCCGGAAGATTGAACTTGTAATCGATGTCGTCGAAGCTTCCGTGGCCGATCAGCATCAGCACCACGGAATCGTCGGCCTTGGCTTGCGTGGCGATATCGCGAATCTTGGCTTCGATGTTGGCCTTGGTCGCCTCCGCGCCGGATCAGCGTTTCGATCTTGCGCGTTCGGTTCGGCTCTTCAGCATCTTGTCGATTCCTTGGCCCAGCCGGTGAAGCGCTGCTCGTATTCCGGCTCGCCGCCCAGCCGGCGACGGTGAGATAGAAAGTCTCCGCATGCACCGCGGCACCAACAAGCAGCAAAGATAGCCGCGAATGCACGCGAATGCACGCGAATAAGCTTTGCGTTTCGATTCGCGTTCATTCGCGTGCATTCGCGGCCGACTTCATATCACACCCCACTTCCGGCGCAGCAGCCATTCGCCGACGCAGCATCAGCAGCAGCAGGAAGACGACCGGCATGTCCCACAGATCGCGCGTCTCGCGCACCGTGATGCCCGCTTCCGAGTAGTTGATATCCTTGCCGAGCTTCTGCGCATCCTCCGGCTTGTAGTACCGTCCGCCGGTTTCCGACGACAGCTTTTCCAGCAACTCGCGATTCTGCTCCACGTGGAAATTCTCGGCGACGCCGTCTTCGCGGCGGAACGTCAGCACGTCGCGCCCGATCTCTTCGGTGCCGCGCTTGGCCATCACCTCCACCAGATACGATCCCGGCTTCGGCGTGGTCCAGTCGCGACGTATACATCCCGCTCCAGCGGCTCGGGCCGCATCTCGACCGTTTCCGCGATGCCTTCCGGCCCCAGGATGTGCGCTTCCACCGTCGCGTCGCCCGCCGGCAGATAGGTGTGATCGCGAACTTCGGCGCGCAGCTTGACGTTCGATTCGTCGGCCAGCACCTGCTTCGGCGTCGAGCCAGTCACGGCGCGGCGTATCGTTCACCAGCCAGCGCAGCAGTTGCGTGTAGAACATCTCGTGGCTCTTGTCGGCCACCGGCTGCAGCATCTGCCAGCGCCAGCTTCCGCCGGTCGCGAACACCGCCGTCCGGCCGCGGCCGAAATTCTGAATGATCAGCAGCGGAAGCCGTGCCGCCCTGCTTGCGGAAGCGACATCCACCAGCACCACCGCGCCCGGCTTCGGCTCGCCGGGATCCTGAAAATTCATCAGGTACGGCAGCTTCTTCCAGCGCTCCACGTTCTTGTCGGGATCTTCTTCCAGGCGCGTGATCAGGCTGTCGCGGCCCGCCGCCGTCAGTTCGACGATTGGCTGTGCAGCGCCCGCGATCGGAACACGTAAACGTTCCTTTGCGGTCGGGCAGCGTCACCGGCAGCAGATCGTTGAACAGCCGACTTCGCGTAGCCGCCGTCCGCCAGCGAATCTCTTCCGCCCAGGAACAGCAGCCCGCCGCCGCGGCGGTCGACGAACTCTTGGATCATGTCCTGCTGGTCGGCGTGAAGTAGGCCGCCTCGCTCGACCCGATGATCAGCCCGTCGAAGGCGAACAGATCCTCGACGCTGCGTCGGAAAGCCGTCCTTCGAATATTCTTGGGCGCATCGCCGTGATCGTCCTGCACGTAAATCTTGTTCTGCGTGGTGCGCAGGATGCGTGGCCAGGTCGATGTTGCGATCGTCTTCCACCGCGCGCCGCAGGAACTTGAACTCCCAGCGCGGCTCGCCTTCCATATAAAGGATGCGCGGCTTGCGCGTAGTCGACGTTCACCAGACGCGTCACCTTGTTGTTCTTTGCGTTCTCTTCGTCCGGCAGCGGATCGATGGACGTTTCGATGGTCTTGCACGCCGGCGCCTCCCGCGTTGAACAGAATCGGCTCGGTCTGCTCGACCCCGTCGGCTTTAAGCGTGACTTCGCGACTGGCAAGGACTTTGCCGCCGTCGCTCAAGCGTGATCTTGGCTTTCTGCCCCGCGTATCCGTGCTGATGAAAGCTCACCATCGCCGCCAAGCGCGAATCCGGCAGCGCGCGCGGCGGAATCTGCACGTCGGTGATCTCGACGTCGTGCGCCATCTTCTCGCGCCCGAATCCGATGGTGTGAACCGGAATCCGCTGGCGGCGGATTTCCGAGATGGTTTCGAGATCGATGCCGCCGGAATTGTCCGCGCCGTCGCTCAGCAGCACCACCGCGCCGATCGGCAGGCTCGAGGCATCGGCCACCACCTGCTTCAGGCTCTCGCCGATGTGCGTCGACTGGCCCGGACGACGTTGAGCTGGTCCAGCTTCTCGAATGCGCTCGAGATGATCGCTCAACCTGTACAGCCGGACCTGAAAGCCTTCTGCAGCGACTTGAATCAGTCCGGAGTTCAGCACGCTCGACCGCGGCTTGCGTGCGCGACCCGCCGTTGGCATCGTCGATCGCCATGCTGGACGAATCGTCGACCACCACCGCCACGATATTCTGCTGCGGCCGCAGCGTCGCGACGCTCAGCGCCGGATGCCACAGCATCAACAGCAGCAGCGAGGCCAGCAACGTCTGCAACAGCCACACGCCGATCGGACGCGGCTCCCGTCACGCGCAGCCGATCCCGCCGAGCGCCGCCGCACCAGCCACCCGAGCAACAACCGCCGCGGCAGCAATCGCAACGCACCAGCAGCCACATCGGCCATCCGCCCAGCAGCACGAAGGTGCCGCGCGAGAAAACCGGCGCCGGATATTTGAAGAGAAATTCGAACATGTGTCTAATGCGTCAGATCATACATGAAAGTAGTTCACGGCGATGCGGTACGCCAGCGACGCCCACTTTTCCGGATACCGCGGATCGTCCGACCACTCCCAGGCATCGCCCAGGTCCATATTGTGGCAGATCGCCACCATGACCCGTCCTTTGTCGTCGTAGATCCCCCGCCACTTGGCCTCGAAGCCGTCGTATTCGTAATGCGACCCGGTCTGGAGCCACTGCGCGCCCGGAACCTGATACCGATCGTCCAGATCATATATGACGTGGAAGATCGGATCTTTGTTATCAATATCTACAACTGGCCGGTCCGGAAAGACCTTTGCTCATGCTGGCCATCGAAGTTCTCCCACTCGATGGTGCCGTGGAAATCGTCGCACATGAAGAAGCCGCCGCGCAGCAGGAACTCGCGCAGCTGCACGCCATTCGCATCGGTCAGATTCCAGTAGCCGACCTCCACCGCAGTACAGCATCGGCCAGTTGTAGACGTCGTCGGTGCCGTCCAGTTCCACGATCTGCTCCACCGACCGGGTGTCGATGCGCGTCAGCCGCCGGATGCCTTGCAGCAAGCAGGCGGTCCGAGCGGGGATAATCGATGGTCCAGCGGCGATATCCGTCGCCGAAGTTACCATGCATCCCATAGACCGATCGATAGATCAGGCGGGCACGCGTCCACTCCGTTATTTTTTCGTAGTCGGGAGGAAGATCGAATTCGGCGTGCTGCTCTGCGGTGGCGTATGCGCGGAAGGGTTTCTGCGCTTTCAGGACGCCCCAAGTACCCCACGTCGCAAAGCCAGCGACCACGAGCAACACAACCGGGCGAGCGCGCATCGATACCTAAACGAAGATTAGCACAGCATCCCAACTACCGCGTTAGAATCCGCTCGTATTCGTCGTGGGACCCGATCCAGAACCAAAAGAAGTCGTCACCTCGGCGGCGGGCTAAACCTCGGTAGCCCCGAGTTACGCGGACGGACCAGTAGGGACCAATCGCTTTCAGCCGCAACGAAGGGTGTTGTGGGTTTGCTTCGAATACGCGTACGTCTTGTTGGCTCGTTCCTGAATGTCGACAGGTAAGCCGTCGTACAAGCCCCAGAACTGAGGCAGAGCATGCGAGCGGAATCGCACTCGGAATTCTGCTCAACTACGCCGTCGCAGCCCTTCAGAGAGCGGCGCGAAGTCGCCAGCGTCGATTTGACGATCGATCTCAGGCAAGAGGTGAGCGCCTCGCTCGCCAGGAGCGAAGTCCTGCCGCATTTGTTGATCCCAAGCGCTTTCCTCCATCTCTTCGATCCAGTCTGCAATCTGCTTGCGTTCCTGTTCGTTGAGGTGAACGATTGCGTCCTTGATCGCTTCAACGGTCATAACCCAACCATATCGTTAGTTGCTTTACGCCGCAAGATAGTACCCTACGTCAAAAATTACGATGCCCTTGCGCCAGACGCGCGATACGCGTAGGTTAAAGATGTGACGGTTCAACTTAAGCCCGAAACCGAGCGATTGGTACAAGAAGAACTTCGTACCGGCCATTTTCATTCGGTGGACGAACTGATCGTTGAAAGCGTTCACGCATGGCGCGAAAAGCATCGGCGCGAAACTGGACACATCGTCGGGGAGCCGCGAAAGCGCATTTACGATCTCTTGACCCAAGCACCCTTTCTTGGTTCCCAACTTAGCATCGAGCGTCAGAAAGATGAACCAAGGCCAGTCGATTTGTGACTGGGTTTCTGCTAGACACAAATGTCCTCTCGGAATTCTCGCGAACAGGTGATCCTGATCGGAACGTGGATCGCTGGTTGCGCGCCGCACACGACGAATCGCTGTTTGCAAGCGTCTTGACGTTCGCGGAGATCCGCCGTGGGATTGAGCTGCTTCCAGCGGGAAAACGGCGACTGCAATTGGAGCAATGGCAGGCCGACTTAGTTGCGTCGTTTGAATCGAGATTGCTGCCGGTGACCAAGTCGATTGCGGATCGTTGGGCTGTGCTGTCGGCCGGGGCGCAACATGCAGGCGCAACGGTGGGGAGCATTGATGGCCTGATCGCGGCGACAGCATTGGAATACGATCTCACGCTGGTCACAAGAAACGCGAGGGATTTTGAGGCCACGCGCGTGCGCATCCTGAATCCATGGGATGAGTAAACTGGCATCAATAGGCGGTATTCTGAAGAAGGAGACCACATGCCAGTTCTCGATTGGTCGCAATGCTCGGCCGTGGAAAGCGTCCCCGGTAGAGTCAGCGGAGCGTGGACTTTCCGCAATTCACGGACGCCGGTGAAACTCGTCTTCGAAAACCTGGAAGACGGTATGACAATCGACGAAATCATGGAGCAATATCCCGTTTCACGCGAGGAGATCCAGGCCGTACTTGAGTTTGCTGCGCAGAGCCTCGAAAAAGAGCCAAGTTACTGAGCAGTGCTGATTCTGCTCGACAATAATGTCCCACGCGGCGTCGCGGGCGCGCTGGCTGGCCACACGGTCACGGAAGCCCGAGAGCGCGGCTGGGCTAGGCTGAGGAACGGCGATTTACTCAGCGTTGCTGAACAGGCAGGATTCGACGTGGTAGTCACCTCGGATCAGAGCATCAAGCACCAACAGAATCTGAGAGGTCGCAAGATTGCACTGGTTGTGCTGACGCTCGGACGTTGGGGTCCCGTACGCAGGATGCTGTCTGAAATTGCCGCCGCAGTCAACGCCGCTACACCGGGCAGCTACGTCGAGGTCGACATCCCATTCGATCCTGCGCACGGAGCTGATTAGTTCTGACGAAGATTCTCGAACTCCGACTCTGAAACCCATGTGATGTTGTATAGGATCTGACCTTCGAGATCTCGAGGTAAATCATCTGGAGACGGCCAACGCTTGACAGCAGCAATTGTGTCCGCCGCGGCGCGCTCAATGAACTCGGGCCATGGCTCGCCTGGCAAGCGTTCCGTAGTCCACGGGTAGACTGCTGGCGGCCCAGTCCGTTGAGGGATGAGCCCGCTCCATGCTCCTTCGCAGACCCACCATAGCTCCCCGCCAAGAATCGCCCTTCTCTGATCAATCAGAGTCTTGACCGCAACCGGGATCTGAGCGCGAGTCCATCCGAATTCATCGTTGGATCGGAAGGCCTCGCGTTCGAGTTCCGCTGGAAACATAGATTACACTCGCGGTCGTCAGACTCCTGACTCCTTCTCCCTTAGTGCGTCAAATCGTACGTAAAATAATTCATCGCGATCCGATACGCCAGCGACGCCCACTTCTCCGGATACCGCGCATCATCCGACCACTCCCACGCATCGCCCAAATCCATGTTGTGGCAGATCGCGACCATCACCCGCCCCTTGTCGTCCCGGATCGCGCGCCAATGCTCCGGCCGCCCCGTCGGGCCCTTTTCATACGTCAGCCCGCTTCTCGACCACTGCCAGCCAGCCACCTGAAAACGCTCGCTCAGGTCGTAAATCGTGTGAAAAATCGCGTCGTCGTCCGGCAGATCCTCAATCGGGCGATCCGGGAAAACCTTCATCATGCTCTCCATGAAAACTTCCCACTCGTTGATGCCGTTCCATTCTTCGGACCCGTGGAAATCATCGACCATCAGGAAGCCGCCGCGCAGCACGAACTCGCGCAACTGCGTCGCCTGATCGTTCGTCAGAACCCAATGCCCCACTTCGACCGCGTAGAGCATCGGCCAGTTGTAAATATCGTCCTGGCCATCGAGCTCGACAACCTGTTCGACAGACCTCGTATCGATGCGCGTCAGCCGCCGCACGCCTTCCAGCAAATGACGATCCGAGCGCGGATAATCGATGGTCCAGTTCAGATCGCCGCCGCGCCGCCGTCCGAATCCGCCGCCAAATCCCCCGCCTTGACCGTAGACACTGCCATATTTCAAGCGCGCCCGAGTCCATTCGGTCTTGTTGTCGTGGTCCGTGGGAAGAGGGAAATCGGTGTACTCGGTGGCCTGGTATTCGCGGAACGGCCGCTGCGCGCGCAGCACGCCCCATGCGCAGAGTGCCGCGACAATCACGAGCAAAGCCGATCGGAATCTCATGAAATCCTCGGACTGGCCTCAGATTATCACAGCAGCAAAAATGGCCGCCGATGCACGCTGATTCACGCCGATCTTAGGCAGGCAAATGATTTTCTTATCCGCGTGAATCGGCGTGCATCCGCGGCTATTTCGTTTTCTCGACCGGCAACCGCATATGAAACTCCGCGCCGCCCGCGATCTCCGCGCCATTCACCCACAAATCCCCGCCGTGATCCAGCAGCGTCTGCCGCGATAACGCCAATCCCAATCCCAGTCCGTTCTTCTTCCCCAACGTCACGAACGGCTGGAATAATCGCGCGCGCACTTCCGGCCGAATTCCAGGACCCGTATCCTTCACCACGATCTCGATCTGCGACATCTCGGACTCATCGCCGTTCGGCGCACTCCCCAGCGTGATGCTCACCGTCCCGCCCTCCGGCATCACCTCCACCGCGTTTTCGAACAGATTTTGAAACACGCGTTCCATGCGCGCGCGCTCCATCGGGCACTCGATGCTCTCGGGCACATCGCTGGTCATCGCCACTTTTTTCGAATCGGCGTTGGCTTCGACTGCCGACCACGCCGCCGCCACCACGTCGTTCACCGCGCAAATCTCCGCCGTTCCCGTCCGGCCGCGCGACGCGTTCAGCAACTGCTGCAACATCTCCTGAATCAGTCGCGACGCCCGATAAATATTCGTCGCCAGCCGCTTCACCTGCGGCGCCGGAAGATTTCCATCCACCAGCATTTCCGATCCCGCGTAGATCGCCGCCAATGGATTGCGCAGATCGTGAACGATGCTCGTCGACAATCTGCCGATGGTCGAAATGCGTTCCTGCCGCGTCAAATCTTCGCGAGCATGTTGGATCGATTCGCACATCCCGTTGAATGTGGTCGCCAGGCGGCCCAGTTCGTCGCCGCTATCGACGCCGACGCGATAGTCGTAATTCTGCCGAGCGATCTCCGCAGCGCCGCGATCCAGTTCCGCCACCGGCCGCATGATCCTTCGCGCGACCAGGAACGTGACCAGCAGCGCCGCCGCCATCGCCGTCAGCCACAACGCCACGATCTCCGTGCGCAGCGTCGCGATCCTGCGCTTGGCTTCCTCGAACGATCGCACGATGTAGAGCTGCCCGATCGATTGCCCGCGCACATCCATCAGCGGCGTCGCCAGCGCCAGGTAATCGTCATTCGGCGTCGCTTGCCGTTCCATCAATTGCGCGGCGATAGTGCCCGAAGCCAGCGTCGACGTGATCACCTGTTTGCCGGTGGTGAACACAAAATCGCTGCCGCCGGTTTCTTCCTTCAGCCGCGCGGCCAGCCGCTGATCGACGTCGTAGCCCGCCACCAGCACCGCCAACAATCCCGCGCCGTCGGCCGCCTGCACATACACCGGCGTGATCACCACCTGGAACAGTCGTCCGCTGCGTTCGACGAATCCCGATGCCTGCTCGGGGAAGCGCGCGCGCGCCACCTGCACTTCCGGGAAATCTTCCTTGGGCGGAAACGCGCCTGACGCGCCGAGCGACGCAACCACTTTCCCTTGCGGATCGGCCACCAGAAAGAACGCGTCCTCGGCCGATACTTTGCCCCAGGTTTCGCTCGCCGTATCGCGAATCGTCGCCGCATCGCCGGTGCCCAGAACGCGCTTGATATCCGACATCGTGCTGAGAATTCGGCTGACGGTCGCCAGGCTATCGGCGCGAGCCTGCCACAACGATTTATACGCTTGAAAGCTCGCGCGAGCTTCGTGCTCGACGCTGTCCGAAGTGGTGCGCACCACGTTGCTCTGCACGATCCAACCCGCGGCGGCGAACACGACGGTCAGCACGATCGAGGTCGGCAGCAGGATCTTCCAAAGTAGAGATAGTCGCGAAAAGCTCACTGCTTGGTTCCTGAATACGATCCCGCACCGGCGGGATAATCCTTTCCGAATTTGTTCTTGTGCGGCACCAGCAGGTAACCGCTTTCAGACACTGTGATGCTCGGCAGTCCGGTATCCGCCGCCGCTACATCCACGGTCCGCTCCAGATCGTGCAGCGTCTGTTCCGTCGCGCGCTCATGAAACACGTGCAGGCGATATTGGCCCGGCGGCACGTTGGCGATGGAAAACTCGCCGTTCTTGGCCGATACCGCATAGTAGGGCGATCGCAGCACGATAATGATTGCACTCATCGTTGGATGGATGTTGCAAAAGATCCGCACGATTCCCTCTTTGCGAAACGGTACCGTCCGAGTCGTACCCGGAGGGTACAGCCCCACGTCGAACACCTGTCCGTCGTAGTTAGAAAACGCGTTGTGAAAGATCGGATCGTAGTTGGGAAAATCGACAGTGCTGCCCACGGTAATCGCCAGAACGTGCGGCAGAAATCGTTTCCCTTGCTGGACCATCTCCGCCTTGCGCGGCTTCGGCAGCGGAGCGCCGCCCGAAATCGGATCCAGCCACACCGCGACTCCCGAAAAGTCGGCATGCTTGCGAACATCCGGATCTTTCGACGAAACGATTTCGACGCGCCCATGCACAGTAGCGCCATTCAACCCTGCAGCCAGAGCGATCACACCCATCAGTATTTTATTCATTAGCGTTCATTCGCGGCTAAATCTTCAGAACAGATACGCAACCGCCAGATCGTAGTGATTGTTCAATCGAGTCCACGTCCCCAGGTATTGCGTCCGAATCTGCCCGCCTTCCAAACTCAAAATCACGTTCGGCGCGATGCGATACTGCGCGTTCGTAAAATAACCCTGGTTCGATCCGATATAGCCGTTATACAGATCCCGATTGCGATCGTCCTGCGTACCGCCGTAGAAATCGAACGCCAGCCGCTGCGTCACCGGAATCCGAATCTGCGCCCAACCGCCCGTGCTGTGTACAACGTGCGCCACGCCCGGTGGATCCGAAAACGAAGCCTTGCGGCAGCGCTCCCAGGCTGGCGACGTTTTGGCCGGTGTAATAGAATCCTGAAAACTCGAAATGTTCGAACGGCTTGATCAGCCAGTCCACCGTATAGATCTGTGTCGGAATGTTCGACGACCCCGCGTGGCTGCTGCTGTAGTGGTATCCGGGCGCGATCTCGATGCGCGTATTCTCGCCCCATCGATGCCAGAATTCCAGTCGGCTCTCGACGCCCGGATCCGGCCGCTCGGCTGGAATCGTGAAGTTTCCGGGCGGCGGCGGCACGTAGTTGTTATATCCGTTGCCTTCGTCGCCCAGTTCGCGCGTTTGAAATACACCGACTTGCGCTCGCAGTCCCGAACTGGTCCCAAACCTGAAACGCTGCTCGATATTCGCCTGCGGCTGCCACAGCCATAAATTGCCCGCGCCCGTCAGCGGCGAAACGCCCACTTGCGCGTACGAATTCGGATCGCGAGGTGAAATCAGCGGCTTATCCTGGCCGACCGTCACCGCCGTCGATCCCCAATCGAGCGTAATGGTCGCCGTGCGCAGCCGCACCAGGTGATTCAGCGAATCGCCCGACCCGCCGAAGAAATCCGCGAACAAATTCCCCGTGACCCGCGCGCCCAACACGCTCTTCGGGCTCTCATATTGAATCCCGAGCACGGTTTGGCGAAGCGTTCCGCCCTGCGTCGCGTCGCCTGGCAGAAGCGATGCAACCGCCGTGTTTTCGTTCCCGCCGTTATAGCGGCTATTGCCGTAGGCGTTGAACAGAGCCATCCCGGTGACGCGCACCGGCAGTTTTTGCGATGACTCGACCTTCGTCTGCGCCAGTTCTTCGATGCGCGTTTTATCGACTGCGATCTGATCGTGATCGGACGCCGCCGCCTCTTCGACAGCCTTCGGATCGGTCGCCTTGGGATCGGTCGCCTTGGGATCGGTCGCCTTGGGATCGGTCGCCTTAGGATCGGCCAATGGGATGAGGGAATAGCTGCGCCCAATCGCCGGCGGAGAATTCGCGAGCGCCGGATTCGCCGCCAGCCGCGCCGCCGCCAATTCGTTCCGGAGCAACTGGATCTCGCCCATCAGCTCGCCATTCGACTTTTCCAGCTTCTGCAGCCGGTCCAGCACCTCGCGCATCTCGGGCGTCGATTGCGCGTTGAGAATGTTCGCCGCAACCAAGCCTAGTATCGATCTAAGAAGAAGACGTTTGGTGATCATGCAGCAACTGCTCCAGTTTCTCGCGCACCAAAGTGGGCGAATATGGTTTGGAGAAAAATGCGTTTGCGCCCAGCCGGTGCACTCGCTCGGGCGCTTCCGGATCCGCCGACCCGGTAATCACTACAATCGGCACGGCGCCGTGCCGCCCGTGAGCGCGCACGCGCTCGATCAGTTCGAAACCATCCATCCCCTGCATCTGCAGGTCGGTTACGATCGCGGCGAGCTCGCCAGCGCTATCCACCATGCGCCACGCCTCATCGGCGCCGATCACGCTCACCACGCGGATGTCGTCGACTCCGCTGAAGGCGACCTCCAGCGTCTCGGCACACGCTTCCACATCTTCCACGATCAACACAGTTCGCGGCATTATTCCATTATCGGCAGCCCGTTTTCTTCAACCGTCGTGATCTTGTAAATAATTTGTAAAGTGCGTGTGGGGCAGGCGTTTCCGCCTGCCTGCCTTGTCTGACGATCAAGGAAGAAATCGATACCCCACCCCATGCACCGTCAAAAAAAGCTTAGGCGTATTCGGATCCGGCTCCAACTTCTGCCGCAATTTCACCACGTGAGCATCCACCGTGCGCGTGTTCGGAAACGATTCATAACCCCACACCGAATTGAGAATCATGTCGCGCGTCAACGGACGATCGGGATTCGACAGAAAGTACGTGAGCAGATTGTATTCGGCGGGCGTCAGCTTGATCGGCTCGCCGCAGCGCATCACGATCCGCCGTTCGAAATCGATGCTCGAATCGCCGAATTGAACGATCTTTCGCGAATCGGGCGACGTGCGCCGCAGCACCGCTCGAATCCGCGCGAGCAATTCGCGCGCTCCGAACGGCTTCACCACGTAATCGTCGGCTCCGATCTCCAGCAGCAGCACCTTGTCGACTTCCTGACCGACGGCGCTCAGCACAATGATCGGCGTCTGCACGTTGCCGGCGCGCAATTGCTTGGAGATTTCGATGCCGCTCATCCCCGGCAGCCGCAAATCCACCAGGATTAAGTCGGGTTTAGCGCTGAGGGCTTTTTCGTAACCGGTCTTGCCATCCGCCGCGAGGATCGGACGGTAACCTTCCTGTTCCAGCATCAACCCGACGGTATCCCGCAGGTTATCGTCGTCGTCGATGACAAGAATGGTATTCATTACTGGCGAACGCTCCGAACCACTGCAAGACCTCGTTAGTCCTATTCTAATCGAAGCTTCGGATTCGCCGTGTTAGTCATGTGGGGCCGGCACTTCTGCCGGCAACCGGCCTTTAGGCCGGTTTCGGGATGCGCCGTCAAGCACCACCCGTAAGGGTGGGGGCATTTGAAATTGACGACGATAACGTCGATAGGCCCCCACCCTTACGGGTGGTGTTTGACTGCGCATCATTCTGAGCTTAAATGGCTACTGAACCGTCGTGAAAATCACCGTGTCGTACCACGTCTCGAGGACTCCCAGACTCAAACCCGTGGCAGAGAAAGTCCCAACAGCATAAGGCTTGAAGTCCCACCCGCCGAAATTGCCTGCCGGGAGCGGCAGCAACACGCTCGGCGGAATCGTGAACGTGCCAGCGTTCGCAGCGGCGAAGCATCGGAAACTCGCGCCGACCGTGTTGCTGTTGTCCGTCGACTGATTCCCCGAGATCTTCACGATTGCACCCGCCGTGCCGCCGGTCCAATTCAACGTGACACCATTCGCGCGGGTTACGTTGAGGTTCGTCCCATTCGTCAGACCCGTCAGAGAGGGCGGAGTAGGAATCGTGAACGGAACGTTGATGGTGCCCACGTTCGCTCCACCGGTACCGGTGAAGGTGTAATTTCCAGGCGAAAGAAACGTCCCCGGCGCCAGCGTGATATCGTTGCCGGTCAAGGCGATCGTCTGGCTTCCGTTGGGACCAGCGACCTTGATCGAAGGGCCGCCATCCAGCACGACGAAATTAGTAAGGTAGTTGCCTCCGTCAGGAATGTTGGGCGTGTTGTACACCACGCATGTCCCGGGCGGTCCATCATCCAGGTAAGAAACAATGAACGGCTGGATCCCCGCAGGCACGGTAAAGGTCGCCACGAACGCGTTTCCGATATCGATGTTGCCGTTAATCTGTCCCTGGTTGTTTATGTTTGGCTGACGCGACACCTGGATTTGACCGAGACTGATCGGCCCGGTACTGGTGGTTAGAACCGGAATGGCGCTCGCCGGAAGGCTCGAATTCGATGGCGTACACGTGCGGCTCCCCTTCGGCGCAATCGCGATGACGGCGTAATTGCTGACCTGGTTGCCAATCTGAATCGCCAGCGGAACCGCGCACCCCGTAGGCACGTTGTCCGGCACCACGAACGCGATCTGATCCTCCCCGATACAACATCCCCGGCCTTTGAACACGATCTTCGCCGATACCCCGCCCAGCAGCAGTTGCGCATTGACGTTGGGCATATCGACGCCCAGTCCCGCTCCCGCCGATTCGTTGCCGCTCACCGGACCCAGCCCCGTCGCCCAAACCGTCAGCGTATCGCCCGGATTGGCAGCCCCGCAAACCGTGTAAACACCGCCGCAGTTGGCCGCTTTGGCTGGCGAAACCAGGCTGTAGTCGGGATACGTGACGATCCCGGCCCCGATCCCGTCCGAGCTCGCCGTGAAAATACCAACATTGTTTTGCACCACCGTGATCGGCGCTGCCAGGCCGACCGTGCCGTTGTAGGTGATCGTGATGGTCCCGGTCCCCAACGGCGTAATCGACGGCAGCAGCGCGGCGACCTGGCCCGCCGAAGTGTAGTAAAGCGTCGGGGCGACCGTCGTTCCGCCCACCGTGACGGCGATCGACGTGCCGCTCAGCGATTGCTTTGAAACGCGCTCGACGCGACGGAAAGGGTCGGCGGCCCCAGATTGCTTCCGATCGCGATGAAGATCGCCCCCTGGGCGATGCCGCCGTTCGGCAGCGCCGCCGAATTATTGCTGGCCGCGTTCTCGACGTTTGTGATGACCGGTCCGGTAAAGATCTGCAGAGTCACAAGGCCTGTACTGACCCCCCCGGCTGTAATCCATGTAGCGAGGCCGCCTGTGGTCGCGCCCGTTGGCACAACGAAGGAAACGACATACAATCCAACTTGATTGGTCAATGACGCGTTTGCGCTTAGGGGCGCGGAGGCGCCGAGGTTCACTGTGACGGCGGCGGTCGTACTCGGG
This sequence comes from Terriglobia bacterium, assembly GCA_963732025.1. GTDB lineage: Bacteria > Acidobacteriota > Terriglobia > Bryobacterales > Bryobacteraceae > Palsa-187. The sequence goes on along the minus strand of CAVSXU010000007.1, from coordinate 1,138,790 downwards.
GGCGGATTGGAGTTTGGCGCAGTTCCCGTTGGTACGACCGGATTCGTCAGCCCCAGTCCGTACACCGCGACGAAAACCGTCTCGCCCGGTGTCGCGGGACTCGCCTGCGTCACCGCCGTGCCATTCTGATGCGTTGGCAAAAATGGAGTGCCGTTGCCGCCGTAAGGCAGCGCGGGTGCGACCGCCGTGAGCGTGATCGGAAACGCAGCGGAAGTCTGCCCCGTTCCCAGCCCGAGCGTGACGTTGGTTGCGCCCAGTGGAGCGTCCACCGGAATCTGAATCGTCATCTCATTGGCGTTGTTCGGCTGGGCGACGTTAAACGCGGTCTTGCCACCGACGGTGACTGTCGGAGTGTTCCCCAGATTCAGCCCGCTGAGGATCGCGATATCTCCGGGGCACAGCGCCGTCTTTCCGGATTCGCCGACGATCGCCGAAATCACCGGCCCGGTTGGCGCCGGCCCGACGGCAACATTCACGGCATTGCTGGTAGCCCCTCCAATCGAAATCGTCACCGGATAGCTGCCCGTGGCCGTTCCCGATGGCACCGTCGTGCTCACCAGATAAATCCCGATCAGCGCCTGGCTGCTGCCCGCCAGTCCGCTAGGCGCCGTCGCGCCGAAAAATCCTTGACCGTTCGCCAATCGCGAAACGCTCGCGCTTACGGCCGCATTTGCGCCAAAAGTGACCGTCGGCGTCGTCGTGGTGGTCGTGGTTGCATTCGCAGCCACTGACCCCGTGTTCACCACGGGACTTGTCGGCCCCAGTCCGATGGCATAAAAATTGATACTCTCGCCGGGCGCGGCCGGCGTCGCTGCGGTAATGCCAACGCCGTTCCCGTGCCTGGGCGACGTCTGCGCACCGCTCGTAGTGCTGATCAGCACCGGCGCATACTGGACCAGCGCAATATTGAACGCAGGGGACGGACCCACACCGGTCGTAACGACGACAGATACAGCGCTACCCAGCGTCGCATTCACCGGAATCTGGATGGTCATGGTCGTGCCTAATTGCGGCGGGACCAGGTTAAATGCGTTCACACCGCCGACGGTCACCAACGGATTAACCCCAAGATTGGTTCCCGTGATAACCGCCAGGCCTCCGGGCGCTAGTTTCGTGCCGCCCGTATAAGGGTCGAGAACAGAGGTGATGATCGGCTGTGCAAAGCTAAATCCCGCGCAAACAACCGACCACATTGCGACTGCCAGTAATGTTCGCCTTTTCATACTCCGGGTAATATATCACCTGAGATCCCTGATGTGGCGCACGCACTCCTGCGTGCCGTGTCGACACTCATGTCGACACCCTGTGGAGGGCCGGGATATCTCGGCCCGAAACCGGCATCCCGCATGGTCAACGATGGAGCTCAAAGAGGCGCGACAGGATGGAGCTCAAAGAGGCGCGACAGGATGGAGCTCAAAGAGGCGCGACAGGATGGAGCGCGTGGTAGACCGGCAACACAGTCAGCGAAGCGCCCGGTTTCCAGAACCGCGACCAAGTTGCGCGTGCGCCAAGGAAGCGGGCGTAACCAAAGCCTTTTCCTGTATCCTGAGAGAATATGTTTTCCGGGCGGACGCTAGTCGCCGCGTGCGCAGCGTGTTTGGCACTCCACGCCCAACCCTCGCCCGAAAAAACCAACAACACCGGAGCCGATAGAAGCGACGTGCAGGCGATCATCGCCATGGCTCGCATGTCCACCGTCGCGCCCGAATTCGGCGCCGACGCGCTCATCACGCTGGTCGAGTCCGGCCTGATCCCCGATCGCCGCCTGCAGCACGACCTTCTCGAAGAAGCCTTCGCACTCGCCGGCAATGCACAGGAAAGAATCGCCTTGAAGCGCGGCTCCGGCGACAGCGCCACCACCAGCGCCCTGCACGGAGCGTTTCGCAATGGCATCGATCAAGCCTCGCTGCGCGCGCGAGCCGTCGAGTCGATGATCCGCCTCGACTACCGCGCCGCTCGCGAACTGTTCGAGCGCATCGAGCTGCCGATCCAACTGTCCACCGGCTGCGGCCAACAAACCGTCCCCGATTTCACGATTTATTACGTCACCATGCTCGACGTCGCGCGCATCACGCCGGGCCGCGAGCTGCTCGAAGGATTCTTCGCCGCGCACATGCCGCGCTTCCGATCCGCCGCGCAGATCACACCGTTCGCGCGAGTACTCATGCAGATTCGCGGGATCGAAAACATGCCCGCCGTCATCGACGCCTTCTCGGCGCGCCTGCCGGAGCTGATGCAAGGACACCCGCGTGTTTTCGTCGTACTTCGAGGAATCGATCGAAGCCGTCGGCCAACTGGTGACCAGCTCGCCGATGTCCAGCCGGGAGCGCCTCATCCAACAATCGCGCACCTGGGTGATGCGCAGTATCGACAACGGCGTGTGCGCCGAATCGCCGAAATTCACCGTGGGATTCGACGGCAGCCACCGCCCCGCGCCGGTTACCGATCCCGTGACGCAGTTCAATCGCGAGGTAGCGTGGCACAGCCGCAACGCGCGAATCGACACCGGCGTCGCGGCGCGAGATGCCGCGCCCTCGCAGTCCAATTCACCCGAGTATTTCGACTTCTTCCGGACGCATTTGCTGTTGGCGCGCGATGACGAAGGAGCGCTAGACCTGACGCGTTGGCGTAGTGAGACTGCGGACTACGTCGCTCGCCTGGCGGCGTGGAGTTGGCCGCAATCGCAGATCGTATCGAATATAGTAGCCTTCCGAGACCTCGAAAATGACGAACTTGTCAATGAGGAGATCGTTAGGGGTGCTCAATTAGTGCTCAAAGAGGCGCGACAGGATGGAGCGCGTTCAGACGCCGCAAACTTCTACCTCGAAAAATCCGACCTCCTAACCCAGGTCCTCTTCATCGAACGCCATGCTCCCCCTTCCGCAACATCCGGACCCGTCAAAATCACCTGGTCCGGAGCCCGCAAACCCGAAGGTCCAAGAATCGAAATCCCCAGCCGAGATCAAGTATTAACCGAGCTAGTGAAACTCTTCGACAGCGAAGCCGCCCACCGAACCTACAGCGATCGCCGAGCAGTCTGGTTTTCACCCATGCGAGACCTGCTATCGATAGCCGGCATCCCCGACCTCTACACCGCCGCAAACCACCCGGTCCTGAACCTCTACGGCCACCTCGCCAAACTCGTCGCGCTAAGATAGCTCGAAATGGACCGCATACATCTCCAGGGTCTCGCGGAGCTACGGCTCAGAGACGCTGAAGTGTTGCTCGCGGCTGGCCAATGGGACGCGGCTTACTACTTGTTGGGCTACTGTATCGAGTGCGCTCTGAAGGCAGGTGTCGCCAAGCAATTCCGACTACACGAGGTTCCGGATAGAAAGTTAGTGAATTCCTTCTACACGCACCGCCTTGATGAACTGCTGGCGATTTCGGGCGTTAAGTCGGCAATGGAGGATCGCGCCAATGTAGATTCGAATTTCAAGATCAACTGGAAAACCGTGCAGGACTGGAGTGAGACTGTGCGGTACGATGTAGGCATTACGGAAGCGGTAGCACGGGGCATGTTCGATGCCGTGACGAATTCTGCTTACGGAATCTTCCCATGGCTGAAAACACAGTGGTAAAAGAGCAGTTGACCGATGAAATGATCGACGTCGGTGCCAAGCTTACACAAAAGCTGGATGAACTCGGCCTGGAGATCCCTGTTGCAATGTGGTTTTTCTTGTCCGATATCAACGAGTGGCGGCTTTATTTTGCCTCTCCCAAAGTGGCGACTGAGGGGCCTCAAGGCATTTACAGAAAAATCGAAGATGCTCGGGCTACACTCGGACCAGAGGCTGACCGGCTGCCTCTTTCAGCGATTGGATTGATGGATACAAATCATCAACTTGTGCAACTACTCCGCCAGGCACTCCGCACTGGCCCGGGAGTGTCAAGAGTTCGTTTTTCGAAGAACGTCATCAATGGCCAATTCATCGACGACGCCCTGATCTATCGAAACGCTGCCTAGGGGCGCGCCCAATCACGATCGCGCTCGCCGCTCGCTCGCAAGGCGCTCCGCCAAATACACCTTCGGCAACGACTGATACGGAACGTCCCGGCTATTCGCCAGTATCTTCAAGTCTTCGATCATCGACACCGGCAGCCTCAGCGAGACAGTCTTCAACGATGGTTTGAGCCGAATGAGGTTCTTTCGCTCTCCCGACGTCCAATCAACGTACGCCGTCGAACCCGCGGTCGCCCAGAACGTTCGCTCCGAGCGTTCGTTCTTGAATTTGGGAACTCTCTTTTTCATTCCAGTTAATTTTCACCCGACATAATTTCCAGGAAGCGGCGCGCCGTCACAATTTGGGTCTCGTGCCAGGACGCGGGAAAATCCTTGATATTGCCGGTTACCACGTACTCCGCTTGCGCCGCCTCTGCACATTCGAGAAAGATGTTGTCGTCGGTATCGCCACATGCCTGGATCGCTTCGGTCGGCCGGCCCCAGAGACCCTTTTCGCGAACGGCGTTAAGCATCGCCGCGATCACGTTTTCACCGCGGCGCAGCCGTGGCCGGCGTGCAACTTCCTCGTACTCGGCGTACACACTCCCGCTAACACAAAGTTGAATCGATCCGCCGATAGCCAACAAGAAACACCTGAGCTGGAGGTCCCAGGGGTTGCAACAGTGCCGAGATGATGCTGTTCGTATCGAGAACAACCCGGATCACGACCCGAGCTGTGGTCGAATCTCCCGCCTGAACTGACGTGCCGCCGTAATCTCCGCGTCGATCTCATCCATCGATAGTCGATCTAGTCCGGTTTCCTTGGCGTCGGTCCAAGACTCTCGAAGCCACTCTGGAGCTAAATCCCTCTCGATAACTTGCAACGCGTATTCTTCGGCCGAGACGCCTCGCGCCGTCGCCTTCGCCTCCAGCACTTGCACGTCCTCATCAGGCAGTTTGATCGTCAGGTTCATCGCGGTCTCACCTAAGATTAGCCTAGTCGCATGCAGATTCTTAAGAAGGTTCGCCCCGTTACACAGAACCAACCCGTTCGGTATGATTCCATTATGCCCTTCTCCCGCCTCCTCACCATCCGCCAAAATTTCCCCGACCACCAACTTCACGACATCCCCGCGACCATCGCCCGCGAGCTGACCACCGCCCACTTCGGCGCCAATCTCCCGCCCGGATCGCGCATCGCCATCGGCGTCGGCAGCCGAGGCATCGCCAACCTCGCCACCATCGTCCGCAACGTCGTCGATTTCTGGAAATCGCGCGGCTTCCAGCCGTTCCTCTTCCCCGCCATGGGCAGCCACGGAGCCGCGAACGCCGAAGGCCAGGCCGCCGTGCTCGATCATTTCGGAATCAACGAAGCCGCCATGGGATGCCCGGTCATCAGTTCGCTCGACGTGGTTTCGCTCGGCAGCACGCCTGATGGAATCGAGGCCTTCATGGATCGCAACGCCTTCGATGCCGCCGGCGTTTTCCTGATCGGCCGCGTCAAATGGCACACCGATTTCGCGGGCAAAATCGAAAGCGGCCTCTTCAAGATGATGGCGATCGGCCTCGGCAAATTCGCCGGCGCCCAGCGTTATCACACCTATGCGTACAAGCTCGGCCTCGAACATGTGATCCGCACCGTCGGCCGCCAGGTCCTGAAGAGCGGCAAAATCCTCGGCGGCCTCGCGATTCTGGAGGACGCCAACCACCACACCGCCCAGCTCACCGCGGTCCCGGTCGATCAAATGGAGCGCAAGGAAGAGGAGCTTCTGGCGCTGGTGAAGTCGTGGATGGGGCGCATTCCCGTTCCCGCTGAACATCCTGATCCTGGACGAAATCGGCAAGAACTTTTCGGGCGCGGGCATGGACACGAAGGTCGTGAACCGAGGCGTGAATGGCGAATCGAATCTATGGGATACGGCGCCACATATCGACCGGATCTTTATCCGCGGATTCAGCGAGCACAGCTATCGAAACGGCGTCGGGCTGGGCATGGCGGATGTGGTTCATGACCGGCTGGTGGATGCGATCGACTGGAATCCGACCCAGATCAACTCGCTCACCGCATCGACTCCGACGGCGATTCGAACCCCCATCCATTTTTCAACCGATCGCGAATGCCTGGAGCGAATCTGGCCGACCTGCGGTGTTCACAAGCAGGAAGAAATAAGGCTGGGCTGGATCGCAAACTCGCTGGACATAGGAACGATGAGGGTAACGGAAAATCTGCGGCCGGAAATCGATTCAAATCGAGAATCTGGAAGTGATCGGAGAAGCAGAAGAATTGGGAATTCGACAGAGAAGGAAATCTGGAAGGACTACTTCAACCAGCAACCGCAACCCATTGAAGTATTACAGCAGATGCCGTAATCCAGACGGCTCGCAATAGCCGTCAAAGAGGCGCGACAGCATGGAGCGCGTTGCTTCAATCCTCATGAAGCGCTTCGCCGCCCGTGAGGCGCGACCGTAAGAGAGCGCGCAAAATACGCCCCCAAAAGCAAATCGCCGCCGAAGAACAACCGAGCTGGTGAGCCCGGCCGTTCCCCAACGGCGAAGAACTTGTTTAAAGGTTTAGCTACCCTGAGTGGCAGCAGCGCTCATCACCGACGCGATCTTCGAGAAGATCGTGCTGATGCTGGTCGCAACGCCCGGCATGATCGCGCCGGCGGCAACGGCAACGAAGCCGGCCATCAACGCGTATTCGATAAGGTCCTGTCCACGTGTGTCCGCCAGAATCCTCAGTTTCAAAATGAGCTTTTTCATATCCTGTTTCTCCTCTCCCTATAGGTGCGCGACAGTCTCTGCCGCTGAATCAAAGTTATCACCGGACCGCTTTTCAAAGAATCAGGCTAATGACCTAAGGCGCTCCCTGAAAACGCTCAGCCACCTGATTTCTGAAGTACTTCCCGGACCTTAGTGCTACACCACATCCAAAGGGACATGGCAGGGATTTCCGTAAGGTCCAGACCGGTGACAACTCCGATCTAGCAACCTTATCGACGGTTCTGCTACCGTACACTAGATGTCTTTTTCGGCTCGCAGACTGTTGATTCTCCTGCTTCTCCTGCTGCCATCCGCGCAGTTCGCCTGGAGGAATAGGGCGATGCCTCAATTTTCTTACCTCCATGACGATGGAATCCTGTTCGTCACCGCGAAAAGCTATCGCCCATGGCGAATTCCGGATCGCCAGCCTGCCCGAAAATCCTCCGCAGACCAAAGCTCCTCCACTCTATCCTCTTTACTTGTCAATGATATGGAGGTTCAACCCGAACTTCCCGGATAACCTCGTGGTATCTACAGGTATGAGCTGGCTAGTGTTAGTCGCATTTTTTGGGTTCGTTTCGTATTTTCTGCTGACGGCCGGACTACGAGAACCCCGAGCCTGGATCGTCATCTCGTTGATTGCATTGAACCCGTATCTGATCCTGTTCGGCTGCACCATGTTCTCCGAGGTATTCTTCACGTGTTTCGTCGTCGCGACCTTCATCGTGATTCGCAAGCCGGGAGTCCGCTGGGCAATCGCCGCAGGAGTACTCGCCGGCTGCGCGTACCTGTCGAGGACCGCTGGGATCGCGTTGCTGGTTTCGGTCCCAATGTTTCTTGCATTTAAACGAGACTGGCGACGAGCCGTTGGGTTCGTTTTGCCAATGCTGACCGCAGTGATCGCCTGGACCCTCTGGACGGGCGCGCACCACGTTCATCCGATGGATGACACGCTCATGTACTACACCGATTACACGAGCTATGAGTTCCTAAACGTTGGAATCAATAATCTTGCCATTGTGCTCTGGAAGAACCTTGACGGGTTGCTTTATGGCATGGGATCGCTGGTGCTGCCGAGCATCCTCCCCGGTCTGTTGGCTCGGATCCTGACGCAGGTGATCGCCGTGGCGATGATCGTGGGCGTCGTGCGCCTGTTTCGGCGCGGGATCATGCAGGAATACGCTGCATTCGCGTTGCTCTCGTGCTGCATTTTGCTTGCATGGCATTTTCCTCCAAATGAGCGGTTCGTACTGCCGCTACTTCCTCTGTTACTCGCCGGGCTGGTCACCGAATGCGAGCACTTGGCCGACATGGTCAAGGGAGCTCTGAAGCACAAGGATTTCGGACAGCGAGCGGTGGCGGGTGTGATGGCGGCTGGAGTCGCGATCGTGCTCGGCGGAGCGGTGGTCACGCAGTGCTATGTGACCTTCAAGTACCTCAACGAATCGGCCGAACAGAAAGCCACGAAGCTGGCAGACCAGAGGGTGGCTTACACGTGGATGAAGGCGAACCTGCCGCCCGATGCCAACGTGCTTTCCTACGACGATCCCCTGCTCTACTTGTATACCGGCCATCGCGGCAATTATCTGCCGTTGCTGACCAAGTGGTGGTATGCGGATGACCAGACTTCCCCCATTGAGGCTTACAAAAACGTAGCCGAGTATTGCGTTTCGCGAAACTTGCAATATTTCTACTTCACGACGCAGGATCTGGGTCGCGAGGTCGGCGAAGAAGGGCGCGCGCGCATCGAGCAAGTTGTCCGGGCGAATCCGCGGCTCAAGCCTGTGTATGAGCACGGCATCGGCACAGTGTACAAAGTCATGTAGCCTCGTGGCGCACGCTTCAGCGTGCAGCGGCGAACTTCAGTTCGCCGTCAGAAAACACCATCCGCTGAAGCGGACGGCTGCACGCTGAAGCGTGCGCCACCGACGTGCTAAACATGTTGATTGCCCCGACCGCTCAAAGCCATCCTCGCGATCGCCGCCGTCGGCTCTTGGTTTCTCTGGAGTGCCTGGCGCGGCCTGCTTACCTACTTCACTCTAGATGACCTGATGAACCTGTACCGCGCCTGGGACTTCCCGCTGCGGCATCTCATCATCGCCAATCTGACTCCGTTCACCAAAGTCTATCGGCCCGCCGGCGGCGCATTCTATCGAATCCTGTTCGCGATCTTCGGCCTGCACCCAATGCCCTATCGCATCGCGATCTACTGTTTCCTGCTGCTGAATATCGCGCTGACGTACTGGCTGGTGAAGCTGCTGACGGACTCGCCTGAAATCGGAATCCTGGCGGCGCTGATCGGCGCGTATCACAACCGCATCATGGACATCTACGTCTCCGGTGGAACCGTTTATGACGTGCTGTGTTTCACCTTCTACGTCGCGGCGCTGTGCGTCTACATTCGTGGGCGGAGCGGCGGCGGACCGCTTTCATGGAAAACGTCGGCATTGTTCGTCGCGCTGAATGTACTCGCGCTGAACTCGAAAGAAATGGCGGCGACGCTGCCGGTGGTGTTGCTGGCGTACGAGCTTCTGTATCACAAGAAATTCCCGCGATCCGCGGCGCTGTGGATCTCATTCGCGATGACCATCGTCGCGACGAAACTGCGCACCGGCGCGGGCACGGCATTCAGCGGCAACCCGGAATATGCGCTCCACATCTCCGTTCGCCAGTTCTTTCTGACCACGCGCCAGTTGCTCGATGACTTGTTCGTGCTCCAACCGGGCACCCTCAGCACGGCGAAAGCGGCCGGGATACTACTGCTGGTTTGGGTGATTGCGATTCTCGCCAAGCGGCGCGATCTCCGATTAGCCGCCGTGATCATCACGCTCGCGCCGCTGCCGATCAACTTCATCAACTACCGCGGCTTCTTCGTGATGTACTTGCCGATGCTGGGATGGGTGATGTTCGCGGCGATTGCGATCGTCGCCAGCCGCGATTGGCTTCTGCAACACGTCTGGAATCGAGCGCCACTGCCGCCGCGAACCTGGGAGCCGGAACGCGTCGCCGCATTCGTCTTCACGCTCTATGTTTTGTTCAACGTATACGCGCACGATCCCGCGCGCTCGTTTCTATATCCGATCGCCGAACAGCAGCATATTCGCGAGCTGAACGAGTCGCTTACCAAACTTCGGCTGCCGATTCCGAAGGGCGGAAGCGTACTGTTCCTCGACAACGGCTTAGAGGATCGGTGGGCTCCGCTGTATGTGCTGCGGTTTTACTATGGCGACCCCACGATGAATGTCGATGTGGAGCCGCAGGATCGCCAGTACGATCGCAGATTGAAGCAGTGCGGGCACGAGTACTGCGAGGCGGCTCGGTAACGTGGCGCACGCTTAAGCGTGCAGCGGCGAACTTCAGTTCGACGTCTTGAAACGGACTGTTGGCTGAAGCCAACAGCAGCACGCTGAAGCGTGCGCCACCGTTCTCTACTTGCGCAGGCCGCCGGCTACTCCGAAATCGAAACCCATTTTGATGAAGCGATCGTTCCCTTCCAGCGCGGATACGATCGCGTATTCGCCGGGCGCCAAATCCTTACTCGGCGTCACCGCGATCAAACCGTTGCCGACCGAACGCATTTCGATCTCGCGCAAATCCTTGGATCGCAGATGCGCGTACTCATTGAAGTCACGGCTGATGGGCATGTGGATCTCGCGATACTCCGCCTTCTGCGTCTGCTTGACCAGATAGATGCCGTAGTTGAGCGGGAATCCGCGAACGTAGAGGGTGGGCCGGGCGTTGGTGGTTTGCAGCGCGGCGTGCATCCCAGGCACTTCGGCGATCGCCTGTTTGGAGCCGACACCGAACAGATCGGCAGTGGTGCCGGAGAGTATCGGCATCAGGATCGTGCCGGACAGCCCGACCCAGCCTGAGTCGCCTTTGTAATAGACGCCGCGGGCGGCGGGAATGCTAGCGGTGTCCTGCGCCATCAGAGTGGTGGTGAGTCCGGCGCATGCGAGGGCAGTGCTTATCAGGAAGGAAGTTTTGAATGTCATCGGGTTGCCTTTCCTCTCAATACTAAGATGCAGTTCGCGAAATAAAATTGCCCAAGTTTCGTATTGCGTACCAATAAACTTGTGGAAATGTACCAGGACTCGGCCGGTCGTATGAAGGTGTATGCGGGAGCGAGCTAAAGGAAGTTGGCAGGCGGAACCGCCTGCCCCACAGCCTCAACCGAAGTGCGATTTGATGAATTCCCAGATCTGGAGATGCCGGCCTGGGCAGCGGGCGGCGGGTGCATAGCTCAGCGTGTTGGTGCCGTCGTCGACAAACAATCCTTGCGGCGTCGACTTCGGGCTTTGGATGTCGAACACGACTCCGTTGCCGCAAACATCCTCATGCGCCACTTTGATCGACGCGACATCCGCGTACGGGCTCGATGGTCCCCACTCTTCGTTGAACTTGTCGGGACCCCAATACTTGCACGGGATTGTCCTGCGTGCAGCCCCACAGCGCGTAGGCTTCCTGATACTTCTTTTCCTGAAGCAGCGAGAAGAAATGCTTCACCACCTGCTCCTGACGATAGTTGCGGAACCAGAAGTACAGGCCGGTGGCGACAATCGCGATCGACAGGCTCCAGATCACGATGCGCTTGATGCTGCCCTCGCGTTTCCCTTCGGCAACGCCGTAGGTGTCGAGATATCCTGCCATGGTATTGCTCCCGATCAACACTGGCAGGCGGAACCGCCTGCCCCACAATCAAGCCGGCAGGCGGAAACGCCTGCCCCACTGCCCCACAGACTACTTCTTCACGCTATTTCTTAAGCGGATACGCTTTGTCGAACGCCGCGATAGCTTCGTTCGTGATCTCGAGCGAAGGCTTGAACGTCACCAACTGCGTCGTATCGACAATCGCGTCATAACCCTTCTCATCCATGATCTTCTTGAGGATCTCCGTCATGCGACGTCCCCGCGCTCTGGATGATGGTGTCGCGGTCGTGATTGACGTCGTCCTGCAGATCCTGCTGCATGCGCTGGACTTCGGTTTCCTTGCGCTTGCCGCGAGTTTGCAGATCCAATTCGCCTTGCGGACTGAGCTTGCCGGCGCTCGATTGCGCCTGCGCCTGCAGGTCGGCTAATTCGCGCTGGGCCTTATCGAGCAAATCCTTCTTGGGCTTGTAGCGATTCTCCATATCATTCGACGCCTTCTTGATTTCGGCGGTATCGAGAATTGCCCTGCGGAGGTCGATCACCGCGATTTTGCCTTGTGCCGAAGCGAGCGGAGAAAACACGAGGGCGGCTGCGCACACTGCGAGCGCCGAAACTGTGGACAAACGAAACATGAGATTAGAGAGACTCCTTGTTATTACATTCTCCGGTCACTTGAGCATTTCGTCAAGCACCCGCCCGACGCTCCCGCTGGGAGTTTCGATGTCGAGCAGCGTGGCCAGCGTCGAGGCGATGTCATTGGGCGCAACGTTTCGATGATAGCGGCCCGCCTTGATTTGCGAACCGAGAAACAGAATTGGGACGTGCGTGTCGTAATCGAAAGGGGTGCCGTGCGTGGAACCGCTGGTGCCGCCCATATAATACGGGTCGGTGATCACGGTAATGTTGGCCGATCGCGCCGCATTGAATCCGTTGCGCACGCGCTGATCGATAGGATCGTTCGCGACCCAGCCGTTCAGCAATTGCGTCCGCGTATACACGCGGAAAATGTGGGGCAAGGCGCGGACGGCGTCGGCGGCGATGCGTTCGGCCTCCGCGAGGTCGGCCTTCTTGGCGGCAATGGTATCGGTATTCAAATAGATTCCATCCGAGAGATCAGCAACCCAGCGGCCATCGCCGAATCGGGCCGACAGCGCCTTCTCCACGGCCTCGCTCTGGGGACGGGTTGTGAGACGCCCGCCGGGCATTTTGCGTTTCTGATTCTCTTCGGGCGACGGCGCGACGCCATGGTCCGCCGTGAGGACCACCAATATGCGGCCCGCGCCCACCTGTGCCTCCGCGGCCCGGAGCAGTTCGCCGATCAGCTTGTCGACGCGAATCGCCATGTCGTGCACTTCCGGGGCGTCGGGACCGTAACGATGACCCACGTAGTCGTTCGATGAGTAGCTCACGGCGAGCAAATCGATCTTGCCGCCGGTGCCGAGCTTCTCGGCCGCGAGAGCTTTCAGGGCACATTGCTGGACCAGTTCATTTCCATACGGGCTGGTATCAATCGCGTCATATAAAAGGACACCGGAGGCGGGCATTTTGTGCCCCATCCAATCCAGGCCGGCGAATTTATCGGCGGGCCGCGAGGCGTTCATTTCCGAAGCCCACTTGGGGAGTTGGTCGAAATAATAGGTGCTGCTGACGAAGTTGCCGACGCGCGGATCGAACCAGTATGCGCCGTCCGCCATGTGCCCGCCCGGCAGAACCGCACTGCGGTCCTTGATGGAAACGCTGATCACCTTGCCGCCCTTGCCCGACATCTTCAACTCATCGCCGACCGTGGATTGCAGCAGCCGGCGCGGAGAGGACGACGGTCCCATGCCGCCCAGCATGGTTGTGGTTTCGTCGGACACGCTGGTGACGCGCTTATTCGTAGAACGATCCCACCATTCGTTGCTGATGATGCCGCTCATGGCGGGGGTCGCGCCGGTAAGGAAAGTCGAGTGGCCGACGGCGGTTACGGTCGGCACATGGATGTAGTGCGCGTTGGTGAAGACGGCGCCCTGGTCGAGCAGCCGCTTGAGACCGCCGGTGTATTCGTCGCGAAATTTCGTCAGGTAATCGTAGCGGAACTGATCGATCACGATGCCGATGACGAGTTTCGGCTTGGCTGGCGCCGACGAAGGTTTTGGCTGAGCATGCAGGGTGATGGTTATGAAGAGTGCGAGTACAAACTTGCGCATGGCACCTTAGTTTAACAGTGGCCTCGCGAACGTGGCGCACGCCGGCACATTTATGCGCCTTTCATGCGCGGCGTGCCGTGTCGACATGAGTGTCGACACGGCACGCAGGAGTGCGTGCGCCACATCACTGCGGCGCGGCAGTCACCCCGACTCGGCGCTCGATCAGTTCGATGGCGCGGGCATATTCGCCGGGCGATTGAATCTGGATGGTCTTCCCCTTCAGAATCTTGACCGCCAGGCTGACCGTGTCGCTCGAAAAAGAGCCGTTATTATCGGAGAACACCCCGGCCGCCACGCAGGGATTTCCCCGCCCCGGATTTCGTTGCTGCGCGTCTCCCGACGACATGCGCGCCAAATCATCGCACGGGTCGGGCCGCAGCAAACGGTTCGGATTCTGAAACGGCCGGTAACGCAGGAAGAAAAACTGCGGCGCTGGATTGGTGACGGGGTCGATGGCTTCCGAAGGTACCTTGTCCTGATAGCGTTCGCGTGGACCCAGAAAAACGACAGCGTCCGACGGCGGCGTCGCGTGGAGCTCCTGGTTGATCAGCTTCGCCACGAACAGAACGTGCCCGTTCGGGATTGCGGAGCACGTGAGAATCCACGGCAGCCAGACGCAGGTCACTGAGCGATCGCGACATCTCTTCCAGCGATTCGAGCACGAAATTATCGCGGCGAAATAGTTCCTTCTGTTGCTCCAGATTGAAGGCCACCACCCGTACCGAAGACGTCGGGACGCGTTCGAGCAGAGCCGACACCGCGCTCAGCAGGAACACGTTGTCGCCGGGGCTCAACACGGCCTTCGTCAAGCGGCGCTGATAGAGCGGCGCGGCGTCGACTAACACTGTCAACCGGATGGGACGCCCGGGATCGGGATGTCGATTCGCACTGCCGACTCCGCGCAAGAGCGAGACTTCGGCGACGCTGTTGGGCGGCATCGCGACCTTCGCGCTCATCTCGCCGTGATGAAGCTTCACGTCGACCTGCCAATCCTTGCGGCAAACCCGATTGATATCGTCCACCAGCACCCAGCGCACGCGATAATGCCCTTCGCCCAACAAATATCCGCCACCGGATTCGGCTTCCAGCTTGGCCTTGGGAGTCGCGGGCATCCGGTGAATTTCCACCAGATGAACCGGTCGCGCAGCGCCGTCCGGAATGATTTCGATCAGCACTGTCCAGCGGTGCGCGGCCTCATTGAACTGGCTCATGGGCACACGGAAAACGTAGCCGGCGCGGAATCGAAATCCGAAACTGAGAGAAGGCTTGACGGGCTCCAGCGAGCAGGCCAACAAACGATCGCCTGAATTGGGTTCGACGCGATTGAACATCGGCGGCAGAGGCACGCGATCCACGATCGCTTGCGAAAAGGCAGGCACGGCGCACACGATCACCGCGAACAACCCGCTACGCCCTCCCCCGAGCAACCCGTTGAACAACCGCATCCGGGCACTATTATAGGATCGAATGTGTTGCGAGTCTCATGGAAACGTAACCTGCTGATTGTCATCCTGCTGCGATTGGCCGCTTGTGTCCCACGTGGAAACATTTTCTGTGGAGCATGCACTCGCGTGTGCCGTGTCGATACTCTTTATTGAGGAGGAAAGACCGGCTACACCATTATTTTGTGGTCACGGCTCTGAACACCGCTCTGATACCGGGTTCAGCCTTCAGAGACGACCGGCAATTGGGCGGCATCCCAGGCGGCAAGCCCGCCTGCCATTTCCGTCAACTGGGTGATTCCATGTTGATGCAGAATACTCGCGGCGATCGACGAACGATAGCCTCCCGCGCAGTGGACTGCAATGCGCCGATCGCGCGGGATTTCGGCGATGCGCTCCTGCAAATGGTTGAGCGGGATGTTCACGCTCCCGGGGATATGCTTCGCCGTCCATTCGCGCGGATTTCTCACGTCCATTAACAGAGGAGCATCCGCGCCCGCCAATTCCTCCGCAACCATCGGAGCGCTGAGCCGCTCGGTTGGCCACACTAGATCCGGCCGGTCGGAAAGCGCCTCCATGCCACCTTGCAAATAGCCTTGGAGATGATCGAAACCGATGCGGCCCAGACGGATGGCGGCTTCCTGTTCGCGTCCAGGCTCGGCGATGATCACGATGGGCTTGGTGCGGTCGAGCACGGTGCCCGCCCAGGTCGCGTACTGGCCGCCGAGTCCGATGTTGATGCTGCCGGCAAGATGCCCCTTGGCGTACTCCGCCGGATCGCGAACATCCAGAATCTGCGCACCGGCGTCGCCCAGGCGCAGGACCTCGGCGAGATCGATGGGGCGGAGAACCAGTTCGAGATTTTCGTTCAGCGTGGCGCGCTCGCGAGTGTTGAGGATCGCGTCATAAGTGAAGTACGGCGGAGCATCGGGCTGGTCCGCTGTAACCAACCGAATGAATTCCTCCTTCGACATCGGCTGCAGAGCGTAATTGAAACGCCGTTGATCGCCCAGCGAAGACACCGTATCGGAGGAAAGCTGCTTGCCGCAGAGCGATCCGGCGCCGTGGGCCGGATACACCAGAGTCTCATCGGGAAGTGCGAGAAGTTTGTCGTGAAGCGAATCGTAAAGATGCGCGCCGAGGTCGTTGGCTGACCAGCCGAGCGAGGCGCGCAGATCGGGGCGGCCAACGTCACCGATGAACAAAGTGTCGCCGGTGAGGACGGCGTGCGGCTGCGTCGAACTCTTCGCCAGATCGAAAACCAGAATAGAAATGGACTCGATTGTATGGCCGGGAGTTTCGAGAATTTGCAAGCGAAGACCCGGGAAGTCGAGCGTATCGCCGTCCTTCATCGCGACGAAAGCGTATTCGGCTTTGGCGCGAGAACCGAGATGGATGGTGGCGCCGCAATGTTCACGAAGCTCCAAATGGCCGGCGATGAAGTCGGCATGAAAGTGAGTGAGAAAGACGTGGCGGATTTTAAGGCCGAGGTTGTCGGCGTCGGTCAGGTATTGGTGAATGTCGCGCTGCGGATCGACAATGATGGCGGTGGCGCTGGTTTCATCGCCGATCAGATAAGATGCGTGCGCCAGGCAGCCGAGGTAATACTGTTTGAGAATCATCGTGAGCGAGCGGATTGGGGCAGTCCCCGATCTTAGAGTAGTCGACGTTGGCGGCTCTGCGTCAGGCGGTGGGTCACTTTGAAATGCGGGAACGGCACTTCTGCCTGATCCGTTAATGGCGAAAGCCAAGCCGCGAGATTGGGAATATCCGGACATTTAACACGATAATTCGCGCTCAAATCGTGGTTCGATGTATACTAGCCACAAGCCGGGAAGTGCAAATTCATTCCTCCGCGGAGGTGCGGCGTCCATGAAGCACTTGGTATTGACGATAGCCACAGGGGCGCTGTTGGTTACCAGCATTCCTCACTTGGGCCGTTCATCCGGACCCTTCGATCAAAAACTCTCCCAGGATCAAAAGATCGTACAAGCGCTGAACCGATTGACGTTCGGGCCGCGCCCTGGCGACGTTGAAGAAGTCCGCCGGCTGGGTGTTGCGAAGTGGATCGAACGTCAGTTGCATCCCGATCAGATTCCAGAAAATCCCGCGCTCGACGCCAAGCTCAAGCCGCTGGAGACCTTGCGGATGGCGATGCCCGACGTCGTGAAAGAATACACGCCGGAGCCGCAGCCGATCATGATGATGAACCAGACGTCGTTCAACGGCGGTCTTTCGCAAGACGACATGCGGAAGGTGCGCACTGGAACCGCTGAACAGCGAAAAGCGATCCTATCGACGCTGGATGATGCAAAGCGGGACCAAGTGCTCCTGCAAATTCCCCAGCAGAGTTTGGACGATCTTCCCGAATACAAGAAACTATTGGAAGACGCCCGCAGAAGACAGCAGGAGCAATTCCAGAAGGACAATCGCCTCCGCAACCCACAGCTGCAGGACCTTCTGAATCCCGATCAGGTGAGCGTCGCGAGGTCCGGAAATAAGGATCAGATGGCGGCGCTGTTCGCCTACCTGGATCCGGAGAGGCGAGCACAAGTAGCTCGCGCGCTTCCGCCCCAAAGTTTGTCGGCGTTTCCCGAGCTTCGCCGCGAAGGACAACGGCAGCGCGCGCCTCGTGCGGTCGCTAGCGAGGATCTCAAGGAAGCCAAGGTTTTTCGCGCGTTGTATTCCAACCGGCAGTTGGAAGAAGTGCTGGTCGATTTCTGGTTCAACCACTTCAATGTGGATCAGGGTAAGAACCTTAACCTTCCGCAGGTTCAGAATCTGGAGCATGTGCTGATCGGAAGCTATGAGCGCGACGCCATCCGGCCGCACGTGCTCGGTCATTTCAAGGATCTGTTGCTGGCGACGGCGCGGCATCCGGCGATGCTGTACTATCTCGACAACTGGGAATCCGTTGCGCCCGGCGCGTTCGAGGTTGGACCGTTCGCGCCGAACCGCGGCAGTCTTGAACGGAGTGCCGAATTCGATCATCCCGACGCCCTTTTCGCGAGTCGCGCACGGGCTGAACGAAAACTACGGACGCGAGGTGATGGAACTGCACACGCTGGGCGTGAACGGCGGCTATACCCAGGAGGACGTAATCGCAGTGGCGCGCTGCTTCACTGGGTGGACCGTTCGCAACTCGACGAATCCGGAATTCGTGTTCGCGCCCTTCATGCACGATTTCGGCGAGAAGACCGTGCTCGGCCACAAGATCCCCGCGGGCCGCGGCGAGCAGGACGGCCTCGAGGTAATCGAAATTCTGGCTCGTCATCCTTCCACGGCGAAATTCATTTCGCGCGAGCTGGCGCAGCGCTTTGTCGCTGACGATCCTCCGCAAGCCCTGGTCGATCGCATGGCGCAGACGTTCACCAAGACCGACGGCGATCTGCGCGCCGTGCTGGAGACCATGTTCACCTCGCCGGAATTTTTCTCCGAAGGCGCATGGCAGGCCAAGATCAAGTCGCCTTTCGAAATGGTGGTGAGCGCGGTGCGCGCCATGGGCGGCGAAGCCTCCGACACCTTCACGCTGGTACAGAAGATCGCCGAGTTGGGCGAACCGCTCTATGGCAAGCTGGAGCCGAACGGATATCCCAACACTGGCGACGGCTGGCTCAGCACCACGGGCGTGATGGGGCGGATGAATTTCTCGGCATCGCTCGCCACCGGGCTGGTTCCCGGAATAGCGCTGGATACTTCGCGCTTGACGGGCAAGGATCAGGCCGCGATCGCGCGCGATCTGCTGGGTCGCGAGGCTTCTTCGCAAACGCAAGCTGCCATTGAAAAGGGTCTCGAAGGCAAGACCCCGACTCCGCCATTTATCGCATCCTTGGTGCTCGGCTCACCCGACTTTCAGAGGAGGTAGACGGTCATGATCGACGCGACGCATTTTTCTGCGCGGCTCGGCAATCGTGATGGCGGGAATGGGCGCGGTTCCCTCCTGGCTGGCGCGCGCTGCCGCTGTCGAAGGCAAGAAACGCAAGGTGCTGGTGACGATTTTCCTGCGCGGCGCAGCCGACGGGTTGAACATCGTGGTGCCGTTCGCGGAGAAGCGATATCACGACCTGCGGCCCACCCTTGCCATCGCGTCTCCCGGACAATCCAATGTGAATGGCCCGTTTAATGGAGGCGCGATCGACCTCGACGGCCGTTTCGCTCTGAACGGCGCGATGCAGCCGCTGAAGGCGCTCTGGGAGAAAAAGCAACTGGCGATCGTGGAGGCCACCGGCTCGCCCGATTCATCGCGATCGCATTTCGACGCGCAGGATTACATGGAATCGGGAACGTCGGGCAAGACGATGGGCGACGGGTGGCTCAATCGCGCGCTGCCCCCGGCCGCGGCCGACACGTCGCCATTGCGAGCGGTCTCGATGGGGAATCAGGTGGCGCGGACGCTTCGCGGCGAGCGCGAGGCTATCGCCATCGGCGATTCGCAACAGTTCAACATGGGCAACCAGGAGGCCGCCTCCATTCTGGAAAGCATGTACTCGACTTCCACCGACGCCAAGTGGGGACGAACCGGCAAGAACGCGTTCGACGTGATGAAGTTGATTCAATCCATCAACCGGAATCCGGACAATCCGCAGAACGGAGCGCAATACTTTCAGGGCGGCGAACTAGGGCGCAATCTGCAGCAGCTCGCGCGGCTGATCAAAGCCGACGCCGGGGTCGAGGCCGCGTTCGCCGAAGTCGGTGGCTGGGATCACCACGGGAATGAGAATCAGCAGCTCGCAAACATGCTGCGCCAGTTCTCCAGCGCGCTCGCGGCGTTCAGCCAGGATATGGGCGACCGGATGGAAGACATCGTGGTCGTAACGATGTCCGAGTTCGGCCGCACGGTGGAAGAGAACGGCAATGCGGGCACCGATCACGGCCACGGCAGCATGATGATGGTGATGGGCGGTCCCGTGCAAGGCGGCAAGGTTTACGGCAAGTGGCCCGGTCTCGAAAAAGAGCAGCTCTTCGAGGGACGCGATCTGGCAGTGACCACGGACTTTCGCTCGGTGCTGGGCGAATTGATCCGCGGGCATTTGGGGCAGAAGGATTTGGGTCCGGTGTTTCCCGGCTATCAACTTGGCGATCCGCTGGGTCTGCTGCGTTCGTAACCCCTTGCTCACGCGAATGGGCAGGCGGAAACACCTGCCCCACACGCAGAATCGCTACTTACCAGCTATTGTTACGGCGCTGGCCACCACCACCGCCGGAACCCCGATCGGCCTTCGGGCGCGCTTCATTGACAGTAAGCGCACGGCCGTTCAGTTCGCGGCCGCTCAGCGATTCGATGGCGCGCAGCCCTTCCGCATCGCCGCTCATCTCGACAAATCCGAATCCCTTGGCCTGACCTGTGTCCCGATCCGTCACGATACTGACGCGATCCACCGCTCCGTATTGCTCGAACAGCGATCGGACGGAGTCTTCGGTAGCATTGAAGCTCAGATTTCCTACGAAAATATTTTTCACGTGTTTGGTTTCCTTTTGAGGTTACAGCGGGGCAAATCGAGGCAGGAACAGACAAAGGCGGTCGAACCGGACAATGCAGATAGATGCCAAAAAATCAGCGAACTTCCGAACTACACCATAATAGTGACACAAAATGCAGCAGCGTGGGCTGGCGCATGAAACAATGGAGCTAATGCCCCTGTTCAAACCTGTTCGATCCAGATCAGACAAAGCCATCGGCGATACGCTCGAGGAAAAATGGACGATCGTCGCCAAACGGGTGATCGCGGAGCCCACGCCGCGCACGCCCTACGACGCGCCGCGCCTCGGAATTTACGATTACGAAGTAGTCCCGCTCGGCAGTTCAGATCCGGCTCCGATTGTCGAGGGCACGCGCAGCGAGCCGCCCATCGTTGCCTTTCGCCGAATGACGAAGTAGCCGACTGCGGTAGGTTCGTCTGGGATAGGATGCTTTGCGCCGACAGCGATGCCGGCCAGACTGCCGTTCCGCGTATTCTCTGCGTGGATGTAATCGCGATGCAGCGAATCAGGTAAAATCGTGAACGGAGGAATGGGTGAGTGGTTGAAACCGGCGGTCTTGAAAACCGTTGAACTCGAAAGGGTTCCGGGGGTTCGAATCCCTCTTCCTCCGCCACACTGCTTTATTTGACCAATCGTCGGGAGCTAACGCACGAACGCATTCTCCAACCCGCCATCCACCGGCAGAACCTGACCCGTTGTCTTCGACGATCGCTCTGACAATAGAAAGAACACGGCCTCCGCTTGATCAGCGGGAGTGATTGCTGCACCCGTCAGCGTCCGATTCGCGTAGAAACTTCGCGAGCTTTTGCCGCAATGCCTCCGTATCTTCCGATTCTTCGAATGCGATCGCATACTTCGCCAACGAAGCGATGACGCGATCGCGCGGAAACATTGTGGAACCCTCGACCACGGTCGCCGGCGCAACCGCATTCACGCGAATCAGCGGCGCCAGTTCCACGGCCAGGCCCCGCGTCAGATGATTCGCCGCTGCCTTCGATGCATCGTACGCCAGCGATCCTTTCTTCGATACGGTCGCGTTGACACTGGTTGTCAGAACGATGCTGCCGCGCAGTCCTTGACGCGCGAAAATCGTCCGAGCCTCGTCCGCGATCAGGTAACTGCCCATCACGTTGACATCGAAGGTGGTCTGCCACTGTGGATCCGTGACGTGACCCGCGCGGTCGGGAGCCAGGAAGACTCCAGCTGTCACAACAATATTGTCCAATCCGCCATAGGCGAGAACCGTCTGCGCCAACATGTTTCGAACACTCGCGCGATCCGTGATGTCGACTTGCAACGCGATCGCGGGTCCGCAATTGGAAATACCCGTACCAGCGACGCCGATTCCCACGCCGTAAATCGCAGTCAGTTCTTTCGCGGTAGCCTCGGCGGCGTCCGCGACCAGATCGGCGCACACGACATGGGCGCCTTCCTTCGCCAGTCGATGCGCCACCGCCTTGCCGATTCCGTTCCCTGCCCCGACCACCAGCACGATATTGCGCGCCAGCTCCTTTTCGGGCGGCATCCGCTTCAGCTTGGCTTCTTCCAGCAGCCAATATTCGATGTCGAAAGCTTCCTGTTGCGGCAGAGCGATGTATTCGTCGATCGCCTCCGCGCCGCGCATCACTTCCACCGCGCAGTTGTAGAACTCCGCCGTCACGCGCGATTCGCTTTTGTCCTTGCCCCACGCGATCATGCCGATCCCCGGGATCAGAATCACGGTCGGATTCGCGTCGCGCATCGCCGGAGAATTCGAACGCTTGCACGATTCGTAGTAAGCCGCGTAATCCTTTCGATACTGAACCAAGCCCATGATCCAGTTTCTTCTTGAGATCCTCGATATCGCCCGTCCCCGGATCCCAAGCGACATAGAGAGGTTTGATTTTCGTGCGCAGAAAATGATCGGGACATGACGTGCCCAATTCGGAAAGCCGCGGCGCATCGTTGCTGTTCACGTAGCGCAAAATCGCCGCGTCGGATTGCAGGGTTGCGACAAACCGCTTCGCCTGCGAAACTCGCCCGCGCAACCAGGGCAATAACTCGACCAGCACTGCGTCGCGTTCGCGCATCGGGCAACGCCGAATATCGCGAACCACCAAACGTTTTCTCGCCCTTGTCGTGAGCCTCAATAAACGCGGCCGCCTGTTCGATCAACCGCAGCGTCAGATCGTAACATTCCTTGCCATCGTCAGCCCAATTGATCAGGCCGTGTTGCGACATCACGAGTCCCTTGAGCGCGGGATCGGCACTCGCCGCCCTTTCCATTTCAAGCCCAAGCTCGAATCCTGGACGCAGCCACGGTGTCCATCCGATCGCACCTTCGAAAACTTTCGCCGTCAACTCCTTCGATCGTCGCGACGCGGCAATCGCGATCACCGAATTCGGATGCATGTGATCCACATGTTTCGCAGGCACGAACGAATGCAGCGGAGTATCGATCGACGAGGCCCGAGGATTCAGATTAAACGTGCAATGCGGATACAACCCGACCATTCGATCTTCGGCGGGCGTCTTCGGCCCTCGCGCCTCCGCCTTCGCGATAGACCGCCTGCAAACTGCGCAAGCTGCTTCTGCGATAGCGACGCGAAATTCGCCAGCGTGCTGGTTCGCAGATCGCCGCCCGACCCTTTCACCCACAACACCTCGACCGGCTCGCCAGTCAGTGGATCGCGTTCCAGTCAACTTCGCGGATGTATTGCCACCGCCGGTGTTCGTGATTCGCTGGTCGGCGCCCAGGAGATTAGATCGATACACCAGCAACTCCGCTGGCGAAGTCCTCTGGCTTTTTCGTCGTCCCAAAGATCGTTTACGTAGAGGTAGCGGCTGGCAGAGAGCATTCCCGTTCACTATAGCTTCTGCTTCCTGCATCCTCAACGTCGGCCCTGCGCGGTTCAGAGTCGTTTTGATATGAAAAACCACCTCGCACGACCCTGCGCTGGAGCCGGGCCTTGAAAACGGCCCTCCCCCAGCTTCGCGCGATCAGCGACACATCGATAAGCCCGGAATTGCGTTTTACTCTGCAAAACAACTCACCGCCTATCGGCATTCGATTGACGACGCGCTGCAACGTGCTAATGATGAGAGAGACTATTGTAAGAATGTTCACCACGCGACAAACGCGACGCCGTTATCGGAGCCCTCGACGAATTTCAGATCGAGCTGCCTTCGTGGGGATTCGCCAACACCGGCACTCGATTCGGCAAATTTCTGCAGCCCGCCGCCGCCACCACCATCGAAGAGAAACTCGAGCGATGCGGGCCAGGTGCATCGCCATACCGGAGTCTGCCCCAGCGTCGCGCTGCATGTTTTGTGGGACTTGCCGAACGGAGTCTCCGACGCCGAGGCGGTGCGAACATCTGGCGGCCCAGCACGGCGTGCGCATCGGCGCGATCAATCCCAACATCGTTTCAGGATCAGTGCTACAAGTACGGATCGCTGGGCAATCCCGATCCGGCGATTCGCAAAGCCGCGCTCGATCATATTTTGGACAGCATTGAGATCGGCAAGCGCCTGGGCAGTCGCGATCTCTCGCTGTGGTTCGCCGACGGATCGAATTATCCCGGCACGCAGAACATCCGTCATCGCCGCAAGTGGTTCGAAGACGGACTGCGCGCCGCCCATGCAGCGCTTGAGCAAGGATCAGCGGATGCTGATCGAATACAAACCGTTCGAGCCGGCCTTCTATCACACCGATATCGCCGATTGGGGCATGGCGCTGCTGTTCGCCCAAGGCGGCCGGGCCGAATGCGAAAGTCCTGGTCGACACCGGCCATCACTACCAGGCGCAAAATATCGAGCAGATTGTCGCCTGGCTGCTGGATCTGGATATGCTGGGCGGTTTCCACTTCAACGATCGCCGCTATGCGGACGACGATCTGACGCTCGGCTCCATCGATCCCTACCAGGTGTTCCGCATCTTCCACGAGATTCTCGCATTTCGAATGGGAGACAGGCAAGCGCGCCGATATCGCCTACATGATCGACCAGAGCCACAACCTGAAGGGCAAGATCGAGGCCATGATCCAGACGGTTACGATGGCCTTGGAATTGTACGCCAAGGCGGCGCTGGTGGATCACGAACGCCTCGCGGTCTGTCAGGAACGATGCGAACTGGTCGATGCGGAGCGCTGTCTGCAGGACGCTTTTTCATCCGATGTTCGCCCGTTGATTCGCGAATGGGCGGAGTCGAAGGGCCTGCCCGCGAACCCGATGGACGCGTTCCGGCAAAGCGGATATCTGGAACGCAGATCACAGCGGAGCGAAGCGAGAAGAATCATGGCCGCGATCACCAGTTATGCCTAGAGAAGCGGATCTGAGATCATGCCTCGTTACGCATTTAAACTGCGGATTCGGAAGGAAGCGGCCGAGGACTATGAGCGCGAACATCAGCGCGTCTGGCCCGAACTGCTTCAGAAACTGAAAGACGTCGGCGTCTCCGATTATTCGATCTTCCGCCGCGGTCAGGATCTGTTCCTGACGCTGCGTGTCGAGAACTTCGATCAGGCCTGGGACGAACTCGATCGCGATCCAGTGAATCAGCGCTGGCAGGAATTCATGAGCAACCTGTTCGAGCCAGTGCTCGATCAACAACCTGGCGAACGCTTCGCGATGATGAAGGAAGTTTTCTACCTGGAGTGAAAACTCCTTAAGACCGCTCCCTCAGTAGCCTTACCGAGAATAAACCTCCGGGCTAGCCATCAACAAACTATCGTTCGGATAGAAGTGATCCACATTCTCCGGCGTGATAATCTGGTGATTCGTAAACACCGCCGGCGACACCGGCTTATGCGCCAGAATATCCAACGCCAGCCGAATCAGACCATCGCCGTATTTCTCCGGAAAATACGCCACCGAAGCGATCAGCCGAGTGTTCGCCGCCCGCAACTCGGCGCGCGCTTCGGGCTCCGCATTCTGGCCCAGCACCACGCAATCGTTGGCGCGACCCGCTTCCTGAAACGCCCGCAATGCCCCCAGCGCGCTCGAATCGTTCGCCGCGCCCACCAGAATATGCTTCGCCCGAGTCTCACGCAGATACTTGCGAACCCGCTCCAGGCTCGTCTGAAACTGACCGTCGCCGTCGACTGATATCGTCCGGCATCGTTCGCCCAGCCGAATCGATTCCGTGATCCCAGCCAGCACCCCACGCATCCGCGCCTTCGGCAACGATCCGGCGCGCTGCAATTCGATCAGCAGAATTTCGTCGACTTCCTCCGCCCAGTGGCGCTTCGCCCATCGACCCAGATAATTGCCGGCCATCAGTCCCGCGCGGTAATTGTTTGCGCCGAAATAGGTAGCGCCCGGATGCGGAATGTCGATCGCGATAAACGGAATGTTGGCCTCCATGTACTTCGAGGCGATCGCCGGCGCGATCACTTCGTCCGTTTGAAATTCGATCACCAGGTCCACTTGCTCGCGAATCAGATAATCCGCGCTGCGTAGCGCGATCTTCGGCTGGTAGCGATTGTCGACCACGATCAGCTCGATATGCTCGCGTTCGGCGGCGCGGGCAAGGCTCGCGCGCACTTCGCGATCGAACGAAGCATCCTGCCCCTGCGCCGCGTAGCCGATCCGATACAGACGCCGTCGCCGCATCTCGGATGCGAGCCGATAATGATTCTCCGCCACCTTGTCCAGAAAACCGCATTGATGCAGCGTATAGAGCAGGCGGAAACACATGCCCTTGTTGAATCCGGTGCGCGCACCACGTCTCGCAGCCGAAGCACGTCGCCCGCCGACTGGAACGCCTCCAGAATCTGCGAGGCATGCACCAGCGATTTCACCATGTAGCGGCTATGATTGGAAGTCTTCATGAGGTCGTGCGGGCATTATCCATCAAACGTCTCGCGATTCGCAATACAAAACGTGCATTCAGGTCCATGCCGTTCGAAATGTAAGGCCGCAGACAAGCGTTTAACCGGCTTGTAATCAAAGTGTTACTCTTATCGACGCCACGGCGGAACGATAGTTTGCATAGCGAAACATGAGCTGTACCTCACGACTGCCTTGTGAGTGCCCGCAAGCCATGCTAGTCTCTGCCAGTACAAAGCTTGAGCACCCGGGGTCTTTTAGTCTTTCGCAGTAGAAGGAGTCTCGCAATGCAAACACGTCTTTGCATTTTCACGATCGCGCTGCTGATGAGCGCGTTCGCCATCGCTCAAGTCGGCGGAGGCGGAACCATTCAAGGGACCATCACGGATCCCTCGGGCGCGGTGGTCACCGGAGCCGAAGTCGCCGCGACCAACGTCGCGACCGGCGTCCAAACTACCGCCAAGACAACCGACGCCGGATTCTTCGTACTCACGCCGCTTCAGCCCGGCGAATACACGGTGATCGTCAAAGCGCAGGGATTCCAGAACCGTCACGCAGGAACACGTGGTTCTCGAAGCGTTGGCGAACATCGGATTGAATACGAAGCTGCAAGTCGGGAACCGCCAATCAGACCGTAACCGTGGAAGGCGGCGCGCCCTTGCTGCACACCGAAGACGCCGACCCTTGGATTATCGATGGGGAACGACGTGTACTCGGCGCTGCCGCTGGCGATGAACGGAGTGCCTCGCGATCCCACGCAGTTCGTCGCGCTGTCGCCCGGCGTCAACAACGCCAGCACGCAGGCCGCCGGCCCGTCGACGGCCGCGTTCAACGGCGGCCAGTTGAATCAGAACGAAGTCTATCTGGAAGGGCTCCCACTAACCAGCGCGGGCACCGCAGGGCGACACGCGCTATCTGGCATTCGCAGTCTCGGTGGAAGCCGTGGAGCAGTTCCAGGTGGAAACCAACGGCGCCAAAGCGCAGTTCGACGGACAGGGCGTCGAGAACTACGTTCTGAAATCGGGAACCAACCAGTTCCATGGCGCGGCGTTCGAATACTTCCGCAACACCGATCTGGACGCGCGCGGATTCTTCCCCGCCGCCACGCCGGTCGAACATCAGAACGAATTCGGCGCGAACATCGGCGGTCCCATCAAGAAGAACAAGTTGTTCTTCTTCGGCGGCTACGACGGCTATCGATACCTCTCAGGATCCATTCCGGTACCTGCAATCCATCCCCACCGCGGCCGAGCTGAGGGGCGATTTCAGCGCGTTTCCCGGCGGTGATTTACAATCCGAACTCGACCACCTGCACCGCGCAGGAGTCTGCACCCGACAGCCGTTTCAAGGCAACATCATCGACCCCAACCTGATTTCCAAAGTCTCGAAATCGCTTGGCGTCCGTATCTTCCAGCTCACCACGAACGGCAACATCCAGAACAACTACCTGGCCAGCCTTCCGGTCCAGGTGAACACCTGGAACACCACCGACAAGGTCGACTGGAACCTGTCCGACAAGCATCGGCTGTTCGGTTTCTATGCCGACGGAAAATACACCACCAATTTCACCGGAAGCCTCGACCTAACCAAAGCCGGCGTCCTGCCGCTGCCCTACACGCAAGCGCGCATCGTGCTGGAACACGTCAGGATGGCGCAGATCCACGATACCTACACCATCTCGCCGAACATCGTCAACCAGTTCAGCTACTCCTTCAACCGCATCTTTATTCCGCTGCTCAGCAACACCGCCTCGCGGGCTCTATCCGCAGAAGGCCGGACTCAAGGGCTTGCCGCCGGGAATCGCGAGCGAGGCGTTTCCCGACATCAACTTCGCCGGCACCAATTCGCCCAGCAGTTGGGCAGGAACCAACGCGCATGCCTTCAACGAAGCCGCGAACACGTTC
Source organism: Terriglobia bacterium (assembly GCA_963732025.1). GTDB lineage: Bacteria > Acidobacteriota > Terriglobia > Bryobacterales > Bryobacteraceae > Palsa-187. The sequence continues at coordinate 1,110,610 of CAVSXU010000007.1, read as the reverse complement.
TCGCTGCAGGACAATATCCTGTGGATCAGAGGCAAGCACGCGCTGACGATGGGCTTCCAGTTCCAGGCATTGCAGGACAACGAGAACACTCCGCTGACCGGCACTCTCGCCAGCTTCAATTTCTCCAACAACGAAACCGCGGGATTCGGACCCACCGGAACGCTGCTCGCCACCACCGGCAATTCCTTCGCCAGCTACCTGCTGGGAGCCGTCGACGGCAGCGGCATCACGCAGAACGCCGTCGCCGAAACCGGCGGCCGCTACAAAGATTACGCGCTGTTTGTCCAGGACGATTGGAAAGTCAGCCCGCGTCTGACGCTCAACCTGGGCCTTCGCTGGGACATGATGGGAACCTTCTACGAAGTGAACAACATCATGTCGTTCTTCAACCCGAACCTGCCCAATCCGGCCGCGCAGATCATCTGGGCGCGCTTCAATTCACCGGCAACGGCGCCGACAGCTGCAACTGCAGCACTCCGGTCAACACTCACTACCTCAACTTTGGGCCGCGCGTCGGGATGGCGTATCGCCTCAACGACAAGACCGTGATTCGCGGCGGCTACTCGTTGACGTACGTGCACGCCGGCGGCGTCGGCGGACGCACCAATTCGCGGCAAGGACTCAGCCAGCTCGGCTACAACGGCACCAACTCCTCGGTCAGCCCCAGCAGCGGCGTTCCCGCCTATTACTGGGACAACGGCGTGCCCGCGTTCGCGCAGCCGCCGCCGTTCCTGAACGCCGGGTTACGGAGCCGGCTTCATTACCGGCAATCCCACCGGCGCGCAGACCGTCACTTACGGCGATCCGGATCTCGGCGGCAAACCGCCGTATTACCAAAACTGGAACTTCGGCATTCAGCGCTCGATCACTGGAAACACGACGCTGGGCGCAGCCTATTCAGGCAGCGTCGGACACTTCCTGCCGGGCGCAGGCCCCGGCGGCGAGCCAACCAATATCGCTCCGCTGCAGTATCTGGCGTTGGGTTCGCTGCTGACCGCCACCGCCACCCCCACCACCATCGCGCAAGCCAACGCGATCATCCCCGGCATCGCACTGCCCTTCTCCAATTTCGTTGGAACCGTCGGCCAGATGCTGCGGCCCTTCCCGCAATACGGCACCATCAGCGATCCCTGGGCCAATCTCGCGAATTCCAGCTACCACGCGCTGCAGGTGTCGCTCAACCGCCGATTCAACAGCGGCCTGACCTTTTCGTTCGGCTACACGTTCAGCAAGGAGCTGGACGATATCGCGACTCCGCGAAATCCTTTCAACGATTCGCTGGAGAAATCGCTCGGCGCGATCGATCACGCGCATGTCGCCACCGCGACGTTCGTCTACGCGCTTCCCTTTGGAAAAGGCAAACAGTTCGACCCGCATCCGTGACTGCGGTCCGCGCGATCGTCAGCGACTGGATGATTTCCGGACGTCTACACTTTCGCCACCGGCTCGCCCCTGGCGATCGTCGCGACCGGCTGCACCAGCGGCGGCATTCTGGGCACCTGCATTCCCAACTACAACCCGGCGTTCAGCGGCGACGTTCGCATCAACGGCGACTACGGATCGGGCAACGTCCTCGGTTCGTCGCCGACTCCGTATCTGAACAAGGCCGCGTTCGTCGATCCCGCGCCGTACACCGTCGGCAACCTGCCCCGAACCGGAGTCTTCGGTTTCTTCGCGCCGCACAATATGGATATCGACATCAGCCTGCGCCGCGCAGTTCGCGATCACGAGAACGGGTCAAACTCGCGATCCAGTCGGATGCCTTCAACATCAACAACGCGGTGCACTTCGGAGCGCCCGGGTTGAATCCGGATCAGGCGAGTTTCGGCACGCTGACGACGCAGGCCAATCAGCCGCGCAAGCTGCAGTTCAACGCGCGCATCACGTTCTAAGAGGCGATGGTGTTCGCAAGGTAAAGCATGATCGTCCGCTAATGCCCGATTCCTCACTCGCGCCGATCGGCTTGGCGATGGCCGCCACCATGTCCATCACCAATGTCCTGACCGACGTAGCGCGCAAACACGCGCTCGACGGGCGCGATCTGGTGCCCGCGACGTTCTGGATTCGCACCGCCGTCGCCGTAGTTTTCGCTCTGGTGCTGGCCTGGCGGATCGTCGTCGGCGGAGCCACCGTCGTCATTCGCGATGGCGGACCGCTGTTCGGCATCGCTGCATTGCATCCCAAGCCGCTTGCAACATTCCTTGTCATATCTGTTGCTCGATGTCTTGCTAATCACTTGCGTGATGCTGCTGTACTTTCGCGCGCTCCAGATCTCGCCGCTTTCGATGTGCGTGCCGTTTCTGTCGTTCACGCCCGTGTTTCTGATCCCGACGGGTTTCATCATTCTCGGGGAAACACCGGCGCCGCTAAAGCTAATCGGTGTCGCGCTGATCGTGGTCGGGTCGCTCGCGATGCATCGCCGCCTGTTCGCCGAAGGATGGCTGGCGCCGGCGAAAGCAGTCATTCGCGAAAAAGGCAGCAGATACATGCTGCTGGTATCGTTCATTTTCGCTCTGACGAATCCGCTCGACAAGAAACTGGTTACCATGAGCGACGTCTTTACCGAAGCGCTCGCCTACGGCATCGGCCTCTCCATCGCCTTCTGGATCATGGCCAAAGTACAGCGCGGCGATTTCATGGCGGCATCGCGAAACAACTGGAAATGGATCTCGCTGGCGGCATTGTCCGACGCAGTTTCGCTGCTGTTTCAGCTCGCATCCTACGCCTATATCGCGGTCGTGATCACGGTCAGCATCAAGCGCGCCGGCATCGTGCTGTCGGTGTTTTCCGGATGGCTGTTTTTCCACGAACGCGGCATCACGGATAAAGTTATCGCGGCGTCGGTGATGTTCTGCGGCGTGCTGATTCTCTACCTTCCGCTTGTCGGCGATGCAGACTGTTTGCGTGCTTTTCGCTACGCTCGCGGGTATGACGATCGCGTTTTATTTCACCAGAAATCAGGTGGAAGCCGAAGTGCTGAACGTCTCCATCGTCGGCTGCGGCGGCATGGCGGCGCATTACCTGAGCGTCTATCGCGATCTCGATTGGGTCCGCGTGGTATCGTGCGTCGATACGAATCTCGAAAGCGCGCGACGCGCGGCAGCCGTTTACGATCACGCGCCACTGGCGACTACTGAGTTCGCGGCGGCGCTCCAGAACGACGTTGACGCCGTGATCATCAGCACGCCGAATTCGCAACACGCTGCTGCAAGCGATTGCAGCGATTCATGCAAGCAAACATCTGCTGCTTCAGAAGCCCGTCGCCGCGAGCGTGGCCGATGCCGAAGCCATCGAGCGCGCCGCCGCGGCATCGTCAAAAACCGTCGGCCTGTACATGAGCTATTTCGATCAGCCGCTGATTCACGACCTTAGGGACATGGCGTCGAAAGGATTTTTCGGTGACGTCGTGCATTGTTATGCGCGTCTGATGCACAAAGGCGGCATGATGTGGTCGCGCGAGGCTTTGGACGGGAGAACCACGTGGCGCGGTTCCATCGAAGGCACCGGCGGCGGTTGTTTCGTTCAACTTGCCGTGCACTACATCCATATCTTCGAATGGATCACCGGAGCCCGCGTCACCCGCGCGACCGCGTTCACGAATCGGTTGCACTGCCCCGGCCTGGAAGGCGAAGACATCGCGTCGGCGATATTGCAGATGGATTCGGGCGCCCTCGTCACGCTCGATACCGCCTGGTGCGCCGACGGCGAGGAACTTGCGGTGCACGGAACATGCGGGCGCGTGCATTACCGCTCGAATCGGTGGCTCGCGACTGCATCCAGCAACGGAGCATTCGATGGGCGCATCGTGCATTACTCCGGTGGACTCACCGAAGCCTTTGGCGGAGCGGAAGGTGAAGAGCAGCGCACCGAAGTCCGGCCGCCAGCGTTTGGCGACGCCACGAATCCGCTGAATCAGCATCGCGTTTTCCTCGAGGCGGCTCGCGATGGACAGCCCGCCGAGGTCTCGATTGCTTCCGGCGTGCGCGATATGCGGATCGTCGCGGCGGTTTACGAATCGGCAAAGACCGGACGCGCAGTGGAGGTAGCGTGAAACTTGGAATCGTCGCCGACGAAATAAGCCGCGATTTTTCCGAGGCCGTCCGCATCGGCACGCAAGCCGGCCTGCGCCGCTACGAAGTTCGATTTCTGAAATCCGGTCGCGCGCCGTTGTGCGACCCATCCGAACTTCGCGAAGTGGAACAGATCGCCGCCGAGCAAGACGTCGAGATCACCGCGCTCTCGCCAGGTCTGTTCAAGCTGGTCGACGATGCAGCGGGATTCGCCCAGGCGATGTCGGAAATCTATCCGCGCGCCGCCGAATGCGCCAATCGTTGGCGATTGCCGGGGCTCATCGTATTCGGGTTCCATAAGCCCGGCGCCACGGAAGAAAACGCGTCATCTCTGCCAACGCAGCCGGTTCCACAACAAGTGGTTGATTGGCTGACGCAAGCCGCCGAGCGGGCCACAGCAGATAACTTGCTCCTGATGATCGAGCCGGAGCCGATGTGCTGGGCCGATTCATCGCGCACCGCAGCCACTCTAATCGAGCGAACGGGCGCACCAAACCTGCGTCTCAACTACGATCCCGGCAACGTAGCCTGGTTCGAAGGCCGCGATCCCATCCACGAATTCGACAGTGCCGCTCGCTGGATCGCAAACGTCCACGTGAAGGATCTGCGGCCGTTCACCCCCGGCGTCCGGCCGGCGTTCGTTCCGGCAGGCGAAGGGCTGATCGATTACTGCGCGCACTTCGCGGCTCTGCGCGCGTCGAGCTATGATGGCGCGGTGTCTTTGGAGCCGCACATGGACGGATCGCTCGAAACAATTCGCAAATGCAAAGCAGCAGCAGAGAGGTTCCTATGAAATTGTCACGTCGAGAAGCGATCGAAACAGTCGCTGCCGCGGCTGTTGCTATTGAGGTTACGGAACAAACGATTAACGCACAGACGGCAAATTCGGTCGCCCTGCATTGGCTGGATGGCGCCGCCCCGCCGCTCGCCGCCGGCGTCAGTTGGGGAGTTCCCTTCCCTCGCGGCACCGTTTCGAAAACGCAGAGCTTCGCATTGACGGCGGCGAGTGGCACTCGGCTTCCCCTTCAACAATGGCCGCTTGCTTACTGGCCCGATGGTTCGATGAAATTCGTCGGCTTCGCCACAACAGCGCCCGCCAACGCAACCGGTGAATTGCGCCTCGCGCCCGGCACGTCATCAGCCCCCGCAATCACAATCAAACTTCAGCAAAGCGCGCGCGCCATCGATATCGACACAGGCATTCTGCAATGCACCATCAACAAGGAAGGTCCCGATTTCATTGGTTCGATGAAGCTGGGCGGCCAGGAAGTCGCACGCCAAGGCCGCTTGATGTGCACTCTCGAAAATCGTTCGAATTCGGCTGCCATTCGCTTTGACGATTTTTTCAGCGAGATCAAAACCGTGACGGTCGAGCAAACCGGCCCGGTGCGCTCCGTCGTGAAGATCGACGGCGTCCACAAAGCCGCGCAAGGGAATCGCGAATGGCTGCCATTCACCGTGCGCCTCTATTTCTACGCGGGCCAAAGCGACGTCCGCATGATCCACACCATCGTCTTCGACGGCGATCACGAAAAGGATTTCATTCGCGGGCTCGGCGTGGGGTTCTCCGTTCCGATGCGCGAGCAGATGCACAATCGCCACGTACAATTCACTGGCGAGGGCGACGGTGTGTGGGCGGAGCCGCTGCAGCCCGCGACCGGCCGACGTGTTCTAACGATGCCCGGCGCCGACGGCAGTAACGGAAGTCTGTTCGCGCAACAACTCGACGGAAAGCGCCTGCCGAACAAGGAAGCTTTCCCCGCCGCCGGTCAGAAGCTGCTGACCGATTGGGCCATTTGGGATTCGTACAAGCTGGTGCAGCCCAACGCCGACGGCTTCGTGATTCAGAAACGCACCAATCCCGAAAGTTGCTGGCTGGATGCGGCGTGGGGCCGCCGCGCGACCGGGCTCGTCTTCGTCGGCGACGTTTCCGGCGGCTTGAGCGTCGGCTTGAAGAACATGTGGCAATCGCATCCCACCGCGCTCGAAGTTCGCAATGGCGCGACTGCCGCCGCTGAACTTCGCGTGTGGCTCTGGTCGCCCGACGTCCCCGCGATGGATCTGCGGCATTACGATACCAAAGCTCACGATCTCGATTCGAGCTACGAAGACGTGCAGCCGGGCTTCAGTACTCCGCACGGCGTTGCGCGCACCAGCGAGCTGATGCTTTTCCCTAGCGCCGGTGTTCCATCGCATGAGGAAACCGCAAAGCACGCCACGATCAGCCAGCAACCACCGCTGTTGATCGCATCGCCGCAGCACATTCACGCCACGAAAGTATTTGGCATCTGGAGCCTTCCCATCGCGATCGAGTGCGGCGCGAACCGCAATCGAAGATCATCTCGACGCCGCGTTCGCGCTGTATCACAAGGAAGTCGAGCAGCGGCACTGGTACGGCTTCTGGAATTACGGCGACGTGATGCACGCGCACGACGGGCCGCGTCACACAGTGGCGCTACGATGTCGGCGGCTTCGCGTGGGACAACACGGAGCTCGGCACCGACGTCTGGCTCTGGTATCACTTTTTGCGAACCGGACGCGCCGACGCGTTCCGCATGGCCGAAGCGATGACGCGCCACACCAGCGAGGTCGACACGTATCATCTGGGCCGGTTTCAGGGGCTCGGATCGCGGCACAACGTGCGCCATTGGGGATGCGGCGCGAAGGAATCGCGAATCAGCCAGGCCGCTTATCGCCGTTTCTATTACTACCTGACCACCGACGAGCGCACCGGCGATCTGATGCGCGCCGTCGTCGATATCGATTATAAACTTGCTCGAACTGGATCCGATGCGGCTCGCCTCGCCCGTGGTTCCGGGCAATCCATATCCGGCGCGAGTGCGCGGCGGCCCCGATTGGCTCGCCTTCGTCGGCAACTGGATGACGGAGTGGGAGCGCACCGGCGAGACCAAGTATCGCGACAAGATCGTCGCGGGCATGGATTCGATCGCGGCGATGCCGTATGGCTTTCTTTCGGGACCGGATCAACTTTATGGATACGATCCCAAGACCGGCAAGATGGTTCCGCTGGTTCAGGATGGGTTCGGCGTCTACAACCTGACCACCATCATGGGCGGCGCCGAAGTTGTTTTCGAATTGAACGAGTTGATCGATCACGCGGGCTGGCGCAAAGCGTGGAAGGAATACTGCCTGCTGACGAAGGCCACCAAGGACGTCGCGGCTGCGCGATCGCGCCACGGGCAACGAAGGCGCGGCAGGCGAGTACGCGCAATTCGGACGGCTGGCAGGTTATGTCTATCTCGAATCGAAGAACGCGGCGCTGGCGAAAAAAGCGTGGAGTCTGGTCCGCGTTCCCACTTACGGCACGACGCACTTCTCAGGTCCTGCCGTGCTGGAACCCATCGATGAGATTCCGGGAGTTTCGACCAACAGCACTGCACAGAGTTGCCTCGAAGCCATCGAATTATTGGAGATGTGCGGGGATCAGTTAGTGTAAATGCCAGGAAATGTGGCGCACGCACTCCTGCGTGCGGTGTCGACACTCATGTCGACACGTTTTGTCGCGATGATCCCGCATCGCAACCTGTAAATTAGAACTTATGCTCAACTGGCTGGTCATCGGCATCGGCGACATCACGACCAAGCGCGTGATCCCCGCGATCCTTGCCGAGCCTCGAAGCAACCTCGCCGGAATCGTCACGCGAGATCCGCGCAAAGCAGAACCCTACGGTGTTCCCTCCTGGAGCACTCTCGAGGTCGCTCTCGTGCGATCGCAAGCTGACGCCGTTTACGTTGCGACCCCGGTATTCCTGCACGCTCCGCAATCGATCGCATGCTTGCGCGCTGGCAAGCACGTACTCTGCGAAAAGCCGATGGCGATGAACTACGCCGACGCATGTTCCATGGAACAAGCGGCCCGCGAATCCGGCCGTCTGCTCGGCATCGCCTACTATCGCCGAATGTATCCCAACGTGAATCGAGCGAAGGAACTGATGGAGGCCGGAGCCATCGGGCGTCCCGTTTTCGCCGAAGCGACGTGCCATGGTTGGATGGATCCGTCGGAAAGTCATCGAAGCTGGCTCGCCGACCCGAAGCAAGCCGGTGGCGGGCCGCTGTACGACATCGCATCGCACCGAATCGATCTGATGAACTACCTGTTTGGAGCGCCACGTCAAGTCAGCGGACATTTCTCCACGTTGGTCCACGCGATCCCGGTTGAGGACAACGCGTCTGTGTCTGATCGACTACGAAAATGGCGTGCGCGGGTTCATCGACGTCCGCTGGCATTCGCGAATCGATCGTGACGAATTTCGGATTCGCGGCACCGATGGCGAGATCGATCTCTCGCCGCTGAACGGCGATGCGCTGGTATTCCCTGGAGGCCGCGAATCCATTCCAGCGCCAGCCAACGTGCATTATCCATGCATCCACAATTTTGTCGAGGCTATCCTGGACGGTGCGCCGCTGCGCTCTTCTGGCGCGTCGGCGATGGCCACGGATTGGGTTACCGAACAGGTTCGCCCGGCGATTGCATCGCTTTAGTCAAACCCCACCAGTAAGGGTGGGGGTAGCAGTACGGTTATCCCAGCACAGCCTCTAGACGAAACGAGGACCACAAATCAAAGCTCCCGTAAACTCAACTTCAAATCCGCGCCCGCCCAAGCCTTCGTGAACTCGCGCTCCACCCACGCGGCCGCATCCGTCTTCTTTTGCGCCTTCAAACTCTCCAGCAACCCGAACAACATGCGACCGTTATTCGGACTCCGCCGCAACCCCTCGCGAAAAATCACCTCCGCGCCCGCCGAATCGGCGGCGAGTAGCGTTGCCGCACCCAGCGATTCGCGCATCGGATAATACCAGGCCGGCGGCTCATCGTAGACCAGCGCGTCCTGCAATTCAACAGCGCGCGCCCACATCGGAACCGCTTTCGCCGCAGACGATTCCAGTCGCGCATCCAACGCGATCGACGCCATGTCCAGAATGTTGCCCAACTTGTTATTGCCCCACTGCACTTCGCGATCCAGCGTCTTTGCGATCCCCGCGAATTCAGCCTGCTCGCGCAACGCCGACGACGAATCGCGCTTCCCCGCGAACGCCAGCGCGCGAGCATAATGCCAAAATGCCGCGCCCAGTTTCGATTTCGGCGACGCACTCGCCAGCGCCTGCATCCCACTGCTGCATGCGGATCTGCGACATCGTGACGATCGTTCCGAACACGTCAGCCATCTCCGCCATCTCCTGCGAGGAGCGCATCGGCGCCAGACCCTCCGACATCTCGCGCGCGGCCTTTGCAGTATCGGCGATGCGGCCCTGCATCGTGCGCGCATAAAGGAGGAAATCCAGATTGTGGACGTAGTACATCGCGTAGCTGCCGGTCACGCCCGTCTGCGCGAAATATTTGCGATCCTGCGCCACCGCCTGCTCATTCACCGCGACCGTATTATTGAAATCGCCCAGCACCAACCAGATGTGGCCCGGCATATGAACCATGTGGCCCATCGCCGGCGTGATCCCCATCAGCCGCTGCGCGCTGGGCACCGCGCGTTCCGGAGTCGGCGACGATTCCACCGCGTGAATATAGAAATGATTCGCGCCCGCATGCTGCGGATAGCGGCGCAGCACCGCTTGCAGAACGCGCTCCGCTTCGTCGACACCCTCGGCCGCTTTGCCGTCGCGTACCATTTCCATCGCACCGGAATCATCAGTGATTCCGCGTAGAACGTCTGCGCATCGGGATCGTCCGGCAGCCTCGCCGCCAGCGCTGCGCATCGCGCGCGACGTACTTCCGCGGATCGGCGAAATCGGGACAGCGCGTCGCCGCCGCCTCGAGCCACGAATGCTCTACCACGCTGCTTTGCGAGTCTTCAGCCCCGCGTTCACCGCCTCGCACGATTCCTTCATCTGAACCGTCGGATCGCCATCCATGTTGACGTACGGCCCCAGCGACGCCGCGATTCCCCAGTACGCCATCGGAGCTTTTGGATCCAGCTCAGCCGCCTTCTTGAACGACCGCAGCGACTCGTAGCGATTGAATCCGTACAACAGCGCCAGCCCCTGATCGAAATACTTCTGTGCCTCGGGGCTCTTCGGTCGCGATCGGATGCTTCCAACCGCCGAGGCCGGTCAGCAATGTGACCGGCTTTTCAGGACTGCCGTGATCAGCATGCTGCGCGGCCGCGACGCTCTGAATGAGCATCGCGACCACCGCAACCGAAAACGTGAATGGACATTTGCCGGGCATAAACCTCCTCAGTCTACTGTGATTCGGGTGCCCGAGATGGTTCCGCTGAGATGCTGAAGCGGGTTGCCCGACAGCCCCAGGATGTCGATGGTGAACGTACCTTTGTAGGTCATGCCGGACGGATCCACCGTGATCGTTTCACGAATCATAGCGGTGCCGTTGAGATTGCCCGCGTCGTCGAAAGTCCACGAAGGATGCTTCAACAGGTAGGTGGTCGGCGCGATCCGCACCCAGGTTCCCAGGCAAACGTTTCCGGTCGCCGGCGGAGGCGTATCGTTCAGGACTTCCAGGCCATCGCTGGTCCACATGTCGAAACCCTGGTCGACAATCTGTCCTTGAGAGCTAAATGTCGACATCCACAATCCGACGATCGAATTCGTGGCGTCGAGTCCCTTCGCCGAGCCGGACAGCTCGGGGTCGGGCGATGTACGGGCCAGTGATTTGGCCGACGCATGTACGGAATCGTCGGCAAAATCGGCAAAAGTTGCGATCGCACGCGGCCGAGCGAGCTGGCTGCAATCGGCTTTCGCATTGCCGGCGAAGAACAGGCAAAGAGCAGTGACAGCCAAGGCGGCGGTCCCGCTGGTTCGGGTCATCAGGTAATTCAGTTTCATCTAGTTTGGTCTCCTTAAATTTGCGGCTGCCGTAATCTGGTCGGTTCGGCGCCGCATGGGTCGATTGTTCACTTTCGCGCCGCTCGCTTCAAGCGAAACGGCACGCAACACCCATGAAATACAGGCAATTTCGCTCTTTTGCGCATCCGGTTACGCTATACTGGGCGTTCCGAAAACCAATGTCGGACCGGCTGGATTCATGGAAAGAAATCGCGGCGTATCTGGGGCGCGAAGTTCGCACCGTCCAGGGATGGGAAAAGAACGAAGCGCTGCCGATCCACCGGCATCAACATGCTCGGCAGGGGTCGGTTTACGCGCTGCGTTCCGAACTCGACGCGTGGCGCGACGCTCGGAAACTCGTTGCTGAATCGCCAATCAGCCGAATCCCCTTGACGAATCGAACCGACGGACGTCAAACACGAAGCCGGCTCACGTGCCTGGCTACCTTGGGTTGCCGGCCTTGCGATCGTGGTGCTCGTGATCGTCAGTGGATTTCTGGTGTCGCAGAATCTGGCGCGCGGCATCTCCGCCGAAACCATCTCGTCAGTGGTCGTGCTTCCCTTCGTCGATTTCAGCCCGCAGCACGATCAGGAATATTTCAGCGACGGACTCACCGAAGAAATAATCGACGCCCTCAGCCGCGTGCCGAATCTGCGTGTCGTGGCGCGCACGTCCGCCTTCGTCTTCAAGGGAAAAGCCAACGATGTTCGCCAGATCGGGAAGCAATTCGACGTAGGCGCGGTGCTCGAAGGCAGCGTGCAAAAAGATGGCGATCAGCTTCGCATCACCGCGCAGCTCAATCGAGTGAGCGACGGAACCCACTTGTGGTCGCACACCTACGATCGCCAATTGCGCGATGTATTCAAGGTGCAGCACGAGCTTTCGCAATCGATCGCCAGCGAACTGCGCGCCGGTGAAGTTCCGCAGCGCGCTACACCAACGATCCCGAGGCCTATCAGCAGCTATCAGGAGGGCCGTTATTTTTTCAATCAGCAGGAGCCGGCTTCCTATCACAAGGCGATTGAGCGATTTCAGCGGGCCATCGAGCGGGATCCGAACTTCGCGCTGGCGTACTCCGGATTGGCGGATTCCTACGCCTACCTGGCGGAAAACTTCGCGGGAGCGCCCATGGAGTTCATGCCGAAGGCGAAGGCGGCGGCCGAAAAGGCGGTCGCGCTCGACGACAATCTGGCGGAGGCGCACACTTCGTTGGGAATCGTGAAGCTGGATTACGAATGGGATATCGACGGCGGCCAAGCCGAGTTCCGGCGGGCGATGCAACTCAATCCGCGTCGGGCTGGGCTCGGCATTGGTACGCGCACTCGCTCGAAACGCAGGGGCGACTCGAAGAAGCGACCAAGGAAATGCGCGCCGCGCTGGCACTGGATCCGCTGTCTCTGGTGATCTATTGGGATATCGGCATGGAGCTGTTGGGAGTACGCCGCTACGATGACGCGCTCGCGCACTTGGCAAAGGGCGAGGAACTATTTCCCAACTTCTATTTGCTGACTTGGGAAAAGGCGGAGGCCTATTTGCGAAGCACGACCTGGTTTCCGCGCACCGCGAAGTCGAGAAAATGCGGACATCCAATCCGGAGTTCGCCGAACTGCCATCGTTCATCGCGTTGTTGGAGTCGCCGCCGCGCGCGAAGGACGTCGCGGCGAAGCGCGGAAAGTCCTCGACAGACTGGAAGCGTTTCACAAGACGCAGTACGTGGAAGGCCTGATGGCGGTGGAGCTGTGCGGCGCGCTGGGCGATCATGACCGCATGCGGACCTGGTTCCAGCGAATGCAGGAAGAGCGGTCGAGTTTGTATCTGTACATGCCGCTGGCGGTGGCGGGATCCGCGGATCACGATCCGGAGATGGCGAGCATGGCAGCGGTGGCGGCGAAAATCGGGAAGTAAGCGGGCTGAGACGGAGCAACTCCTGCGCCCCTTGGGCTCGCTGGTATACTCGCTCGCAGCGAGCGAAATCGCGAATCGAGTCTTATGAGCGATGGACGTCATTTCCCAATTCAGTCTTTCCTGTGGTCGATTGTGCTGGTGGCCGTCGCCGCCGTCAGCGTCTATCTGGGATATGAACTGGTGGTGGTGCCGCAACGGGCGCTGCAGGACCAGATCCGCGAACAGAAAGAGACCATCGGCAAGCTCGAACAAGAGAAGCAGAGACTGGAAGCCTATTTGAAGATCCTGAAACACATCGACCGCCGCGCCCGGGTTGAAGTTCTGCGGCAAGCCAAGGACCCACTAGGGCAACCTACAAACCACCATCCGATTCACGGAAACCGATGCCAATGGCAAACCGATCAGCGTCTCCCGAGAGCTGACGCTTCCAGGGCAAGAAGTCTATTTTGACACTCTGGTGATCAAGTTCGACGATCACTTCATCGAGCAAAGCGATCCCTTAAAAGGCCAGGCGCTCATGCTATTCCGGCGAATCTTTTCGAGCACAATGCGGGCTGAAGACGGATTCGTCATCGATGCGGAAGGTCAGGCGCCGGAGGTCTACGCGGAGCAGCCGGCAGCCAACGCGTTCGAGAAAGAACTTTGGAAACGATTCTGGGAACTCGCCAACGACGAAAAACTGGCGAAGGACCACGGTGTGCGGGCCATCCATGGCGATGCGCCCTACATGCGCCTGGAGCCCGATCGCGTATACGAGATCTGGCTGCGGTCGACCGGTGAAGTCATCATCACGCCAGGAACCCGGTTGTCCTCCGCTCCCGCTCGGTAGCTCCGAACCGAAGGAATCGCCAGGCGCGCCCATTCACGATGCGCGCTTCCTCTGTAAATGCGCCGCCTGAGTAGTTCGAAATGATTCGCCGCCAGAAGCCGACGGCGGGATTTGTTTCGAGGACTCTGACCAGCCATTCGCCGGGACACTCGTTCCAAAGAAACGTCGCCATCCTGAGCCCAACGCCGCTCCGCCGATATCTCCGGATGACAAAAAACTCGTGGACGTCTTTGCCGCCTTCGTCCAGCCACTCGTCCGCGGATCCGATAATCGCGAAGCCCGCGAGCGAATCGCCGACTTTGGCCAGGTACGCGTCGTAGCCGTGACTCCAGATTGAAGACGTGTCGTAGGAGTAGCTGCCGTCGGCCTGGGTATCTATTTCGAACCACTCCGCCATGTCGTGAATGTAGTGCTCGAACAGATTTCGAAGTACGAGTGTCCGACTCGGGTCCGATCTGCGTGATCGTGAGATTAGGAGGCATTCTGCAGCGGCAATTCTTCTCAATGCGAGCGCGATGATATTATCTCCGCGACACGCGATTAATGAACCAGTATCTTCAGCGCGCGCTGCACCACCGGATCGCGCTCCATCTCCACTTCGTCGCCCTTGGCGACGCCGAACGAGAGCGTCATCAACTCCTGGCGCAGGCGGCTCTGAATCCAGTCGCGATGGCTCAACCAATCGCCGATGCCCGGGCGGATGTCTCGCTCCGACAAATACAACTGCAGTTCGTCCAGAATCGCCGGCGTCGTTTCGAAATCCTCGTGAATCTGGTGCTGCTGCAAATATTCGGTGGCGAAACTGGTGAGCGAGCCGCTGGCGTCCAGCACCATCGACAAGCGATCCTGACCCGCACGGAAGAATCACTTCATCCGGTTGAATCGCCGCCGCCGCCTTGCACTGTTGCGCCCGGATCGGTGTGATAGTTCCCCTTCATGGAGCCGCCGTGGTTTCGAGCGTGCTGCCGGGCAGCGGATGTTGAATCGATCGGCCGCTGGGCGTGTAGTAAAACGCGATCGTCAGCGCGACGCCGGTCCCGCTCGACAGCGGATAGACGCTCTGCACCAGGCCCTTGCCGTAGCTCGGCTCGCCGAGCACGGTGGCGCGATCGTGATCCTGCAGCGCGCCGGTGACGATCTCGGAAGCGCTGGCGCTCTTGCCGTTGATCAGCACCGCGACCGGAAACTTGTAGGGCTTCGCATCTTCCGGAACGCGCACCTCTTCCGTCTTCTGCGCTGCGGCCCCTGATGGTGAAGATCAGCTGATCGGGCGGCAGAAACAGCGACGCCGTTTCGACCGCGGCGCTGCACCACTCCGCCGGGATTGTCGCGCAGATCCAGCACCAGGCCCTTCAGATTCTCGCCGCCCAGTTTCTCGATGGTCTCCTTGCACCAGCTTTCCGGTGGCGACCTCGAAACTGGTGACGCGCAGGTAGCCGATGCCGGGCGCGAGCATGAAGCGCGCGGTCGACGCTCGGCGCATCCACCAGCTCCGGCGTCAGCGTGAATCTGCACGATGCGCGCATTGCCCGGGCTTGCGGACTTCCAGCAGCGCCGGCTTCTGGCGGGCGTCGGTCAGCAGCTGCGACCAGTTGCTCGAATTCCAGATCGCGACAGATGATAGCCGTTGATGGCGAGAATCTCGTCGCCGGCCGACAGGCCGGCTTTGGCGGAGGGCGTTCCAGGCAGCGCCTGCAGCACGATCACGCGGCCCGGCAGCACGCTGACGACGGTGCCGAATCCCTTGCTCTCGCTCTTCTGCATCTGCTTCAACTGCTCGAACTGGCCGGGATCGAAAAAGATCGAGTGCGGATCGAGCGTGCGCAGCATTCCGGGAATCGCGCCCTGATAAAACGCGACGTCGGGCGGAACGGGATCGGCCGCCTGCTGATCCATGGCGACGAACACGTCGACGACTTCTTCAGTTCGCGCGCGAGCTCAGCGCCGCGATTCGGCGGATCGTCATCGGCGAGCGAGGGCCAGCAACAGGAATAAGCAGAAGAACGGCATGGCTTTATCGCGATGTCACTTACCGGGAGTATCGCGTCGCTCTGCCGCTCGCGGTGGCGCTCCAGCGCGAGCTCGATCAGACGGTCGATAAGCTGCGCGAACGGCAAGCCCGCCGCCTCCCACATTTTCGGATACATGCTGATGGAAGTGAAGCCGGGAATGGTATTGATCTCGTTGATGAAGAATTTCCCGGTGGCGGCCTCCATCAGAAAATCGACGCGCGCCATGCCTTCGCACTCGACCGCCTGATAGCAGGCGACGGCCAGGCGCTGCATTTCGGCGGTCTGCTCCGGCGTGAGTCGGCGGGAACCACGGTTTGCGGCTTCGTTCGAGAAGATACTTGTCTTCGTAATCGTAAAACTCGCGCGACGGGAAAATTTCGCAGGGAACCGCCGCCATCGGATCTTCGTTGCCCAGCACGGAGCATTCGAACTCGCGGCCGGTGAATGCCGCGCTCGACCAGGATCTTGCGATCGTACTGCGCCGGCGAGTTCGAGCGCCGCCACCAGCTCTTCGCACGTTTTCGCTTTCGAAATGCCGACCGACGAACCCAGATTCGCGGGCTTCACGAACATCGGGAAACGGAAACTTGCCGCACGTGTCTTCGGGAACGAAGCGGCCGCGCGCGACGGACAATGTACTCGGCCACCGGCAAGCCCGCGCTCGACCAGCAAGCCGCTTCATCACTTCCTTGTCCATCGACACCGCCGATGCCAGCACGCCCGCGCCGACGTAGGGCAGATCGGCGAGTTCGAGCAAGCCCTGCACAGTTCCGTCCTCGCCGAAGGTGCCGTGCAGAACCGGGAAACACGACGTCGATGTCCGGGATTCGCGCCGGGCTCGGGCGAAATCGCGCGCGGCTGCCAGCGGCCTTCCTTGTCGTATCAGAATGCGCTGGACGTCGTACTTCGCGGATCCATCGCGGCGATGATCGATTCGGCCGAGCGCAGCGAAACTTCGTGCTCGCCGCTGCGGCCGCCGTACAGGACCGCCACACGCAATTTGCATCATAAGAATCCTCTTTCCCAGCGCGGACATCACCAGTTCGACGGCCAGCAGCGCCGTTCGGTTCGCTTCATCCATCACCGGATTCACCTCCACCACTTCCATCGACGTCATCAGCCCGCTGTCGCAGACGATTTCCATGGCCAGGTGCGCCTCGCGATAAGTGATGCCGCCGCGAACCGGCGTGCCGACGCCCGGCGCTTCCGCGGGATCGACCGCGTCCATGTCGAAAGAAAGGTGAAAGCCCGCGGTGCCGTCGGAGACGCGTGCGATCGCCTCCTGCATCACGCTGCGCATGCCGCGCTCGTCGATGTCGCGCATGGTGAACGCATGCACGCCCGCGCCGCGGACGTTCAGCCGCTCGATGTCATCCACGCTGCGCAGGCCGACGATCGCGACGTTGGACCGGATCGACCTTCGGCGCGTAGCCGGCGATATGCGTCAGCTCGTGCGGCCCCATGCCGATGCATGCACGCCAGCGGCATGCCGTGCACGTTGCCGCTGGGGCTCGATTCGGGAGTGTTCATGTCGGCGTGCGCGTCGATCCAGATCAGGCCGAGTTTCTTGTCCTGCTTGCGATAGAAATTGCGCGACATGCCGGCGACGGTTCCGATCGCGACCGAATGATCGCCGCCCAGCACCAGCGGCACTTGTCCGTGATCGGCGGCGCTGCTCGACCATCTCCGCCAGGCGCGCGCAGGTGTGGGCGATCTGCGGAAGATAGCGCGCGTTGACGGGACCGGCGGGCAGACTCTCGGGCTGGTCGACCACGATGTTGCCGAGATCGTCGACTGCGTAGCCGAGCTGCGCGAGCTTCTCGTTCAGCCCGGCGACGCGCAGCGCGGAAGGCCCCATGTCGACGCCGCGGCGTCCCGCGCCCAGATCCATGGGCGCGCCGATGATGGCGATGTGAGATTGGCGCATAGGATCGATTATCGATTCTGAGACTCTGATCGTTGATCGCGAACTGGAGCAGGTGAATCTTCGACGCATCGCCGCACATTTTCGATGCTGTGCGGCGGCAGGCAATCGAGCCATGCTGCGGGGGCAGGGATTGGCGAGCTTGCGGCTGTCGAACAGGATCTTGCCTTCGCCATCGCGGCGGATGAAATGGCTGAAGCGGACGTGTTGTAAACCGCGGGCCAGCGATGCGTGTGGACGGGACCGTGTCGCCGACGGGAATGCGCGTGTCGAGCACGCGCACCTGTTCGTTCTCGAAGATCAGCGGTGATGCTTCGGCGCGGCGATGACGGCGTCGAGCTCGGGCGGCCAGGGCCAGGGTTCTTCATTACGGCCGCGGTGCGATACAGCATCCGCGGGAACGCGATGGTTTCGCGGATATGCTCCAGGCCGCACATCCACGCGACGAATCGCTCGACGCCCATGCCGAATCCGGCGTGCGGCACGCTGCCGTACTTGCGCAGATCGAGATACCAGTTGAACGCTTCGCGCGGCAGCTTGTGTTCGTCCAGGCGCTTCAGCAGCAGATCCAGATCGTGGATGCGCTGGCCGCCGCCGATGATTTCGCCGTAACCTTCGGGCGCGATGAAATCGACGCCCAGCGCGACTTCCGGACGATCCGGCGCCGGCTGGAAATAGAACGCCTTGACCGCGGTCGGATAGCGATCCACCATCACCGGACGATCCAGATCGTCGGTGAGCAGCGTCTCGTCGGTGTTGCCGAAATCGCCGCCCCACTGGATCTCGCTGCCCTTCGACTTGCAGCTTCTTCACCGCATCGTCGTAGCTCATGCGATGGAACGGAGCCTTGACCGCTTCCAGCTTGGAGACGTCGCGCTCCAGCACCTTCAACTCCTCGCGGCGATTCTCCAGAACGCGGCCGATGACGAACACGACCAGCTCTTCGCCGACGCGCTTCACGTCTTCCAGATCGCGTAGGCCATCTCCGGCTCCACCATCCAGAACTCGGTCAGATGCCGGCGCGTTTTCGATTTCTCGGCGCGAAACGTCGGGCCGAAGCAATAGGTCTTGCCGAACGCCGCGCAGGTGGCTTCGTTATAAAGCTGGCCGGATTGCGTCAGATAGACTTTCTCGTCTTCGAAGTAATCGACCTCGAACAGCGTCGTGGTGCCTTCGCACGCGGCGGGCGTGAAGATGGGCGTGTCCACCAGCATGAAGCCGTGCGAATCGAAATAATCGCGGATGCCCTTGATCACCTCGTGGCGGACCAGCAGCGCGGCGTGCTGGCGGCGGCTGCGCAGCCACAGGTGGCGATGGTCCATCAGGAAATCGATGCCGTGATCCTTGGGCGTGATCGGATAGGGATCGGATTCCGGCACGCGCTGCACGATCTCCGCGTCTCTCGACGTCCAGTTCGTATCCGCCGGGCGCGCGCTGCTCGGCGCGAATCTTGCCGCGAACGATCAGCGACGATTCCTGCGTCAGGTCCTTCAGCGATTCAAACAGCTCCTCGGGCAGCGCGCTCTTCACGGCGACGCATTGCATGATGCCGGTGCCGTCGCGCACCTGCGGGAAACAGATCTTGCCGCTGCGGCGCAGGTTGTACAGCCAGCCGGCGATCTCGACGGTTTCGCCGGCGTGCCGGCCGGCGTCGGCGACGGTTACGCGCGGGATTTTTGTTCAGGACTCATTCGTTCGATTTTGGTCACATTTTCCAGTCGCTCGAACGATTCGCGCACGCACGTCGAGCGGATGCTGCCATCTCCGGCACTTCCCTCAACTCCAGCAGCAGCGGATACTGTCCGTCCAGCGATTCGCAGCGCCGTCCATGGTGCGCCGCCAGTCGATGGTTCCGCCTTCCGAGCCGATGCAGAGGGAACAGGTGCGAGTCGTCCTTTCCATTGTTGTCGTGGACGTGGGTCGAGCGGATGCGGCTCTTCAGCAGTCGAAACGCCGTCTCGACGCCTTCGTTCATGTTGGCGTGGCCGGTGTCGAAGCACACGTTCAGATCCATATGCGTCACTTCGAAAAACATCAGCAGGCGTTCGGCGCTGGATAGCGCGTTGGGCGTGTTTTCGAGCAGCACTTCCACGCCGCGCTGGCGCGCGAACAAGCTGATTTCCTCGAGCGCGGAAAACGCCGCGTCGATCTTGTGCTCGTCGTATTCCTCGCCGGCGACGCCCAGGTGCTGGATCAGATAGCGGAACGGCACGATCTCGGCGATCTCCAGCGCGCGCTTGATCTCGTCCACCATTTGCAGGCGCTTGGATCTTCACGGGCTCGGTGATGTTGATCACGGAGTCGGGCCCGGTGCGGCCCCACACGTCGTCGGAATACATGGGCGAGTGCAGCGAATGCAGCTTTGAGCTCGGAATCGCGAAACCAGTGCCCCAGTTCGGCGATCTGCGCTTTGTCGCGATAGTCCAGATGCTGGCGCGCGCAGAAGATCTCGACCAGCGGAATGCCGGCGTCCCAGATGCGATCCAGCCAGACGGTGGTCAGGCGATGTTCGACGAAGAGATGCGTCGAGAGGGCGCGGATCATGATTAGGAGCATTGCGCGGTCGACACTTGTGCACGTTGGAACGCATCGTCCAGGTTGAAATGCGCCGCGACGGGCTGTGTCGACACGGCACGCAGAGTGCGTGCGCAGTCGACTCGCATCATAAATCCCGCAGCCTTCCCCGTGCCGCGTCCGTCACTGCCGCCCTGAGCCAGCCGCTTCGATCACGATCGCCTCGACGCGCGCCACCACCACGCCGGCGAGTAATCCACGTCATGCCCGCGCGCCTTGAGCAGCGCGACGGTGTCCGGCGAAAATCCCTTTTCCAGATACAGCTTGTCCGGCTTCCATTGATGATGAAAGCGCGGAACATCCACCGCATCCTGCGCGTTCATTCCGAAATCGACCACGTTGAGGATCACCTGCATCACCGCGGTGATGATGCGCGATCCGCCGGGCGCGCCCACCACCATGAACAGCTTGCCGTCGCGCAGCAGGATGGTCGGCGTCATCGACGAAAGCGGCCGCTTGCCGGGCTGAATCGCATTCGCCTCGCCCTGCACCAGGCCGAACATGTTCGGCTCGCCGGGCTTGGACGCTGAAATCGTCCATTTCGTTGTTCAGCAGGAAACCGAGCCCGGGAGCCGTGACGCCGTTGCCGTAGCCGCCGTTCAACGTGTAGGTGACCGCGACGGCGTTGCCTTCCGCATCGACCACGGTGAAGTGCGTGGTCTCCGTGCCCTCGCTGCCCGCGGGATGGCCGGGATTGACTTGATCGCTGGGCGTGGCGTGATTCGGATCGATGGATGCGCGGCGCTTGCGCGATGTAGGCGGGATCGAGCAGGCCGCTAATCGGGATTCTTGACGAAATCCGGATCGCCCAGATATTCGCTGCGATCGGCGTAAAAGCGCCGCATGGCTTCGGCGACATAGTGAATGCTCGCGGCCGAGCCCGCGCCGCGTCTTCTCATAGCCCGAGCCTTCCAGCATCCCCATCATTTGCAGAATCCCGACGCCGCCGGAACTGGGCGGAGGCGCGGTGATCATTTCGTAGTTCGCGATATTTGCCGGTGAGCGGCTTGCGCTCGACGGCTGCGTAGTTCTTCAGATCGGCCAGCGTGATCAGGCCGCCGTTTTTCGCCATCGCGGCGGCGAGCTTCTGCGCAGTCTCGCCTTCGTAGAATTCCTTCGCGCCGTTTTTCGCGATGCGCTCCAGCGTCGCGGCGAGCTCGGGCTGCTTGAAAGTCTCGTCGACGCTCGTAGAACTTGCCGTTCGTCTGGAAGATGCGCTTGGATTCTTCGTAGCGCCGCGAGATTCTTCGCGCCCTTCAGCGATTCGGCCAGCGAATAGCTGACCGGAAATCCCTTCGATGCCAGCGCGATCGCGGGCGCCATCACGTCCGCCCATTTCTTGCTTGCCGTATTTCTGTTGAGCCAGTTCGAATCCGCGCACGGTGCCGGGAACGCCCGACGACCGCCAGCCTTCGATGCTGTCGCGCGTCGGCTTGCCCGCTGCATCCAGATACATGTTGCGCGAGGCGTGTTCCGGGCGCCCGCTCGCGGAAATCGATGAACGTGGTGCGGCCGTCGGCCAGGCGGATCAGCATGAATCCGCCGCCGCCGATATTTCCTGCGAACGGATGCGTGACGGCCAGCGCGAATCCGACCGCGACCGCGGCATCGACCGCATTGCCGCCGCTTTTCAGAACCGCGACGCCGACGTCGGCCGCGATCGGCTCCTGCGCGACCACCATCGCGTGGCGGGCGCGGACCGGTTGGCGGGCGCTGAGTTCAACTGCCAGGACAAGGAGGATCACGGGGGCAAAGCGTCGCATACGCTCGATTGTACCTGCGATTGAAGGATTATGTTTTGTCGGACGAACGTGGCGCGGGCCACTGTGAAAACAGGGACAGGCTACCCTGTCCCCTAGTGACCCCGAGCCCACGAATGAACAAGATATCGACGTGGACAGGGCGGCCTGTCCCTGTTTTCACAGCGCGTTACTCACCAGCGAGTTGCCGATCGAGTGACGCGGCGTCAGTCACTGGCAACTTGCACGCGTAGTTCTCGCAAACATACGCAGTTGCGCGACCGTCAATCGCCGGTAACGGCAATCGCCGTTTCGCTCCCCATCATGACCACCGCCGACGGCAGAAAGTGACGCCGTATGGTGCGCAACATTTCCTGAATCCCCGGATCGTCGCGAGTCGATTCATCGCCCAGCCGCGCCAGCACGATTTCCATCGGGCGAGCCAACGCGAACGCGTGCGCGACTAGCATCTGCGGAACGCCCGTTCCTCCGGTCTTCATGCGCGACGCGAAAGCCTGCAGCGTTCGATCCGCCGATGCTCGAAAATCCTCGCGCCCCGTCATGCGCGCCAGACGAAGCAGCGCCAGCGCCATCGCCGAATTCCCCGAAGGCTCCGCGCCGTCGTAATCGTCCTTAAGGCGCAGAACCAGATCCGCGCCGCCCGCCGGCGTGCTGAAGAAAGCCGCCATTTTCGCGATCCTCGAACAGCTCCATCGCGCGCGTGGCGAGTTGCGCGGCGAACGCGAGATCCTCCGCTTCGAATCCGGTCTCATACAGATCGAGCAGAGCGTTGATGAAAAACGCGTAGTCGTCGAGGAAGCCGTCGATCGCCGACTCGCCGTCGCGATGCCGCCGCAACAGCACGCCGCGCTCCGCGTCCCACATTTTCCGGCGCATGAAGCTCGCCGCGCCCCGGGCGGCATCCACATAACGAGGCTCATCCAGAATCTGCGCGCCTTTGGCGAATGCCGAAATCATCAGCCCGTTCCAGGCCGTCAGGATCTTGTCGTCCAGATGCGGATGCGGGCGCGCCGAGCGGAGTTCCTGCAAGCTTCACGACAGCGCTCTGCAGAACCGCGCGCGCCTCTTCCGTGCGAATTTCGAAATGCAGCGCCGTCTCTTCCACCGAATGCGCCCGATACAAAATATTCCTGCCCGTGAACTCGCCGTGCGGATCTTCCTCGACGTTGCCGCTCGGTTCGACGCCGCAGCGGTAACTGAAGATCGCGGCGTCGCTGGGACCCAGCACGTCCTCCAGTTCGGCGCGCGTCCACAAATAGAACGCGCCTTCCGATTTCTGATTCGGATGCGCGGCATCGCTCGCGCTGTCGGCGTCTTCGGCCGAATAAAATCCGCCATCGCGATCGGTCAGTTCGCTCTGCACGTACGACAAAATATCGCGAGCCACCCAGGCGAACTGCACGTCGCGCGTAATCTGGAACGCTTCCAGATAGGACACCGCGAGCTGCGCCTGATCGTACAGCATCTTCTCGAAATGCGGAACGAACCAGCGATCGTCCACCGAATAGCGATGAAATCCGCCGCCGAGCTGATCGTGCATTCCGCCCTTGGCCATCTGCCGCAGAGTCAGCGTCACCATGTCGAGCGCTTCTTCGTTTCCGGTGGCCGCCAAATAGCGAAGCAGGAAATTGTGGACGCTGGGCCGGGGAAATTTCGGCGCGCCGCCGAAGCCCCCCGAGCTTCGAATCGAAAATGCGGCGGAACGCGTGAAACGCCGAATCCAACACCTCGCTGGCCGGCGTCCGCCCGTCTCGGATCCGACCGCGCTCGACGTGGCTACGTAGGTCCGCAGCTGTTCGACCACCTGCGCGCCGGATTCTTCGACACGCTGCCGATCGTCGCGCCAGGCCCGCGCCAGGTTTTCGAGAATCGAGCGGAACCCCGGCCGCCCGTAACGATTGTCCGGCGGAAAATAGGTCCCGCCGAAAAACGGATTCAGCTCGGGCGTCAGCCATACCGACATCGGCCAACCGCCGCTCCCGGTGGATGCCTGCACGAACAGCATGTAGACGCGATCGACGTCGGGGCGCTCCTCGCGATCCACTTTGATCGGCACGAAGTTCTGGTTGAGAACGGCCGCGACCTCTTCGTTCTCAAACGATTCGTGCTCCATGACGTGGCACCAGTGACACGTCGAATAGCCGATGGAAAGGAAAATCGGCTTGTCTTCGCGAGCCGCTTTTGCGAACGCTTCTTCGCCCCAGGGATACCAGTCCACTGGATTATTCGCGTGCTGCAGCAGGTACGGACTCTTCTCGTGGATCAGTCGGTTCGCTGGCAAAGTAGTCCATTGTAACTCGGGCACATTTGTGGGACCGCCACCAGTGGCGGCGAGCTGCCTTGTGGGGCCGCCACTCGTGGCGGCGAGCGGCCTTCAGGCGGCTCAGCTAGCCGTGGAAACCGGCCTGATAGGTTTTCGGCGCGCTCGGATGTGGCGCACGCCCGGCGCATCCATGCGCCTTTCAAATGCGCAGCGTGCCGTGTCGATAATCATGTCGACACGTCTTATTACAGCCCATTTGAAACTGACCCACCACCCAAAAGCTGATAGCCGGTCTCGCTGACTTCGGTCCAACGAATTTCCGACTCGTGCCCGTGCGCCGCCAAGATTGCCCGCGGCAATTCGCAGACGAATTCGCAGCCGCGTTCGTAGAAAACCAGAATCGATGGGCCCGCGCCGCTCAGCACACATCCGAGCAGACCAGGCGCCCGCAGCCGAGTGATTTCGTCAAGGCCTGCAACCAGCCCGGCGCGTTGCGGCTGATGCAGGCGATCGTCCAGCGCGGCTGAAAATGCGCGACTGTCTCCCGCCGCGAGCGCCGCCACTAGCAGCGCCGTGCGCTGGAGATTGAAGATCGCGTCCTGGCGCGAGTACAATTCGGGCAGAACCAACCGCGCCGCGGAAGTCGGAACACGAAAATCGGGGACGATGACAGCAACTCGGAAGTGCGCCGGGAAGTCAAGCCGAACGAGGTGTGCGCAATTTTCGGCCATCGCACTCGCAATGACCCCGCCGAATGCGCACGCCCCAACGTTATCGGGATGGCCTTCGATCCGCGCCCCTTCCTCGAACACACGCTGGCGATCCCACCCCAGATCCGATAGTTCCGCACCAATGACGAGGCCCGCAGTAACAGCGGCTGCGCTCGACCCAAGCCCTTTGCCAAGCGGGATCTCGTTCTCGATTTCCAACTCAATCGCCCCGAGTCCCGGCGCAACTTGCCGCACGGTTTGCCAGATAAGATTGTCGTCGGCGGTAGAGATTTCGGCCGCGTCGCAACCGGAAGCTGTGATGCCGAGCTGCGATGCCGCGCGAAACCGGCACGTGAGATAGACGTCTACCGCAAGACCGAGCGTGTCAAATCCAGGCCCAAGATTGGCGCTCGAAGCGGGTACTCGAACGGTTCGGAATTGCTCAGGCACTCTGGCTTTCTCGTGGCGCACGCTTCAGCGTGCTGCTGTCGGCTTGAGCCGACAGTTTTTTCGGACGGCGAGCTGGAAACACTTGAATCATCGGCATGACCGATAAATACGATCCACCAATTCCAGCGCCCGATAACCCTCTTCGCCCGAAACCAGCGGCGCGCGGCCCACTCGAATCGCCTCGCCAAAATCGAGAAACTGCCGTTCGAATGGCGTAAGCGAAATCGCCATCGGGTCCGATGCACCCGACATACCGGCCGACTGCAGCGGCACTGCTTTACCCGAATCACCTTCGACATCCCAGCTAACCAGCCGGTCTCCCGCGATGACGGCAGTGCCCTTAGTACCGTGGATCTCGATCCGTTCCGAATATCCCGGGCAGAACGCGGTGGCGGCTTGAATCACACCGGTCGCGCCGGACTCGTAACGCAGCAGCGCGTTCACGATGTCCTCGGATTCGATCTTGTGCGCCGCACCGACCTGCCACTGCGCAGCCACATCTCTTACCGGACCCATGAACCATAGAAGCAGGTCGACCGAGTGAATGCCCTGGTTGATCAGCACGCCGCCGCCTTCCACCGCCCACGTTCCCTTGCCGGGGCGAGCGTAATACGAATCCGGCCGAAACCATTTTACGTAAGCGTCGGCCTGGAGGATGCGGCCCAATCGGCCTGTATCGATGGCTCGTTTGAGAAATTGGCTGGAATCGTCGAAGCGGTGCTGGCTCACTACATTAATAACGACGCCGAGCTCGATCATCTTCTTCGCCGTCGCAAGCTCCGCGGCGATCGGCTTCTGCACCTGCACCGGCTTGTTCAGTCCGGCGCACATCTCTATAATCGGCAGCCGAAAATCCGGCAGCGTGCATACGTCGACGAAATCGACCGTCGGATCGGCGCAGACGTACTTCCAGTTGTCGACGAACCGAGCCCCGTGACGTTCCGCAAAAGCGCGGCCGCGTTCGACATCACGATTGCTGCACACGGCGAGTTCGTAACCGATATTCCGATAGGCCTGCGCGTGCTTCTCAGCAATCGCGCCGGTACCGATTAAGCCGACTCTCATGGAATCTGATTATTCTTGCACAAAGCTTCATCTTCGATAGTTTTCTTTCGAACTTTTCCCCATACTAAGACGTCTCTATATACAGACAACTTAGTATGCCCAAAACCGACTCCCTCCAAGGCTCCCTCGATCTGCTGGTCTTGAAGATCCTCCTGCGCCGCCCGAAACTGCACGGCTACGCCATCATGACCGCGATTCAGGACATCTCCGGTGAAGTTCTGCGCGTGGAAGAAGGCTCGCTCTATCCGGCGCTGCATCGCATGGAAGAAGCCGCCTGGATTCGCGCCGAATGGGTCACCAAGGAATCCGGCCGCCGCGCACGCGCCTACGAGCTCACCGCCGTCGGCAGGAAACAGCTTGTCGCCGAGGAATCGCGCTGGCAGGCCGTCACCTCCGCCGTAAATCGAGTATTAAGGACGGCCTGAAATGTCGCTCTGGTCACGCATTACGAACGTATTCAGCGGTGATCGCGTGAGCCGCAACATCGACGAAGAGCTGCGTTCTCATATAGATGAAGCAATCGAGCAGGGTCGCGATCCCGCCGAAGCTCGCCGCGCGTTCGGCTCTTCCCTCCAGCTTCGTGAACAGAGCCGCGATCTCCGCCTGATTCCCTGGCTCGACTCGTTGCGCGCCGACGCGGTCTTTGGCTGGCGCCAGATCGTGAAACGAAAGGTCTCGTCCGCGGCCGCGATCTTGTCGCTGGCGCTCGCAATCGGTGCATGCACGTCTGCATTCCGGTTGGTCGATGCACTGCTCCTGCGGCCATTGCCGGTTGCACACGCCGATCGCTTATTCGACTTGAACCGCCACGGAATCGGCAGCGACGGGAAGCCGGATTCCTACGACGTCTGGGCACATCCGGCTTTTGATCGGATGCGCGCCGCGGTGCGCGATCAAGCTGAATTGATTGCGGTCTCGCTCGCCGAACACCTGGACTTGAATTACTCCCCGAGTCCGGAAATCGAGAAGGCGTTCGTGCAATATGTATCTGGCTGGATGTTCGATTCGTTCGGACTTCGCCCGTCGCTGGGACGGCTCCTGAGTGCCAACGACGACGTCACGAGGTGGGCGCATCCGGTGGCTGTGCTTTCCTACGACTATTGGACGCGCCGCTTCGGTCGGGATCCGGCAGCGGTCGGACGCACGTTCCGGATGGATGACTGGATTTATGAAATCGTCGGCGTCGGGCCGGAGAATTTTACCGGGACCGAAACCGGCATCGTGACGGGAATTTTTGTTCCCACCATGATGAACCGCGCTGCCACGGCGCCGGATGCGACTTGGCACCGGACGCTGGCGATCCTGAAGCCGGGCGTCGCGATCGAGCCGCTCCGCCAGAAGCTGGCAGCGACTTCGCGGGCCTTTGAAGAGGAGCGGTTGAAAGGCATCGCCGGCATCACCCGCGAAAGCATCGACCGGTTTTTGGACCAGAAACTGATGCTGGACCCGGCGGCGGCGGGCGCATCCGGATTGCAGCACGACTACCGATCGGCGCTGCTGTCGCTGAGCGTATTGGTGGCTCTGGTGCTCTTGATCGCGTGCGCGAACGTCGCGAATCTCATGACGGCGCAGGCGTCGGCAAGAGGCAGGGAGATGGCGCTGCGCGTTTCGATCGGCGCGGGACGAGCGCGGCTGATCCAACTGGTTTTGGTGGAGAGCGCGTGGTTGGCGTTTCTGGCGGCAGCGATCGGCGCGATATTCGCGTGGTGGTCGGCGCCGCTGGTCGTCGGAATGATCGATCCGGGGGACAACCAGATTCGGCTGATCCTGCCCGCCGATTGGCGGGTGCTCGGATTCGGCGTGGGCTTAACGCTC
This sequence comes from Terriglobia bacterium, assembly GCA_963732025.1. Lineage (GTDB taxonomy): Bacteria > Acidobacteriota > Terriglobia > Bryobacterales > Bryobacteraceae > Palsa-187. Next base: position 1,082,417 of record CAVSXU010000007.1, on the reverse strand, counting down.
GCCGTCACGTTCCTGTTCGGGCTGTTGCCGGCGCTGCGCGCATCCTCAGTAAAGCCGGCGAGCGCGCTGCGAGGCGGCGACGCACAGGGCAGCAGTCCGCATTCGCGCCGCCGCCTGATGAACGGACTGATCGCAGTGCAGGTCGCATTCTGTTTCATGGTGTTGTTCGTCGCGGGACTGTTCGCGGCTTCCTTCAACCGATTGGCGCATTCTCCCATGGGGTTTTCGGCGGAACGCGTGCTCGCGCTGGATACCACCGCGACGCCGCCCCGACCGCCGGTTTATTGGGAGCAGGTAGCCGAACGGCTGCGGGCAGTCCCCGGCATCGATAACGTAGCGATCGCGCGCTGGGCGCTGCTCAGCGGCTACGCCAGGAACAATTTCATTTCGATCAATGGCGCGCCGCCTACGGATGTGCTCACCTACTTCCTGAACGTCTCGCCGGGGTGGTTGGATGCCATGAAGATCCCGCTCATCGATGGGAGAGACTTCCTGCCCGGCGACACCGATCCAGGGACTGCCCTGGTGAATGAAACATTCGTGAAGACATACTTTCCCGGCCAGAATCCCATCGGGAGGACGTTCGAGATGCTGCGGCGTCACGCGTCATACCGCATTGTCGGAGTGGTGCGCGACGCGCCGTATCGCAAACTGCGGGAAGCCGCCTTGCCAGTGGCATATGTTCCCTTTCGGGCCGTGGAAGCCAGCACTGGCGCACTCGTGAACTGGACGTGGTCTACCTTTATAGTGCGAACCAGCGGGGCGAATCCGATGGCGATGGCGGCGGTTCTTCGCGGCGAGGTGTCCAAGGCGCGTGGGGAATTCCGGGTCAGCGATCTGCGTTCCCAAACCGATCTGGTCCGGGCGCAAACGGTTCGCGAACGCCTGCTCGCGCTACTGGCGATGTTTTTCGCAGGTGTGGCGTTGGTGCTGGCCGGGATCGGACTCTATGGTGTGCTCGACTACTCGGTTCTGCAGCGCCGCCGAGAAATCGGCATTCGGCTGGCGATCGGAGCCCAGGCCGGCGATATCGCTCGACGCGTCACGCGAGAGGTTTTCGCGATGGTGCTGGTCGGCGGGGTAGCCGGTGTGGGACTGGGCCTCGGGTCGGTGCGGCATATTGAATCGTTACTTTACCAAGTAAGAGCTACTGAATTGAATTTGCTGGCACTTCCGGTCCTGACGGTTATCGGGACGGCGATGCTGACAGCGCTGCCTCCCGTGATTCGGGCCGTCCGGATCGACCCAGTGAGCATGCTGAGAGCCGACTGAACGAACACCCTAACGCTCCCCCCCACCGGGGCGGGGATTGACACGGACCTTCCGTTTCCGGTATTATGACAATTCATTAACTTTCTGTCAGCCTCTTAAGCCTGTCGTATTTCTCTGGCGCTGCGGTACCGGTACGAAATTCCGGGCGCGTCGCTGAAACAAGCTTCGAGATCGCGTCCCAAGATCTCGGCGTTTGCAAAAGGATCATTAGGAGATTCATGAAGCAGCACTATTTCGTAGTCGTTCTCGCGCACTCCCTGCACGGAAGACTGCGACGCATCCACATCCCTCACCATTCCCTGTATATCGTTCTGGCTCTTGCACTTTTCGGCGGCGTGTCGCTGTTCGGGATGGTTTCCAGCTACCTGCGGATGACCTGGAAGATTTCCAATTACAATTCGCTCCGCAGCGAGGTGGATACTCTCCGGAATCGTTACCAGGCCCTGCAGCGGGATGACGATCAGAAGAAAGAACAGCTCGCGTCATTCCAGATGTTGGCCAGCGAAATGACGATGGCGCTGGGACTGAAGCGCAAGATCGAAGGTACGGACGACATCGCGGATGAAGGTCCGCTGATGCCGACCTTCAAGGAATCGATCGAGGAATACAACTTCCTGAAATCGGCAAGCCTTTCGCGAGTAAGTCATAACTACGCGCGGGCCTGGCAGAAGAATACCGTGCCCAGTCTGTGGCCGGTGAACGGGCGCATCCTGAGCCGCTTCGGCGACCGTCAGGATCCTTTCTCGGGTGAGGGCGCATTCCATTATGGTGTCGACATCTCGGCCACAATGGGTACCCCGGTGCACGCGGCCGCGGACGGCATCGTGTACATGGCCGAGTACGAAGGCCCAGGGTACGGCAAGATGGTCACCATCGACCACGGCAACGGGATTCGGACGTGGTACGCGCATCTGTCCGCGTTCGATGTCATTGCGGGACAGGAAGTCCGCCGCGGTCAAGTAATCGCGCGGTCGGGGAATACAGGCCGCACGACCTCGCCACATCTGCACTTTGAAGTTCGCATGGGCGGGAGTGCGGTCAATCCGTATCCGTATCTCACGAAGTCCGTGATGTTGCAGCAGGTCCAGCCGGATCTACCGTTCTAGTCCCGCTGCGGGCGATCGCCTCGCCTGATGAATCGGCAGTGTGGCTGGGCTGGTCCTGAAACGAAAGACTTCTTCGGAGCGGGCAGGGGTCGATTCTCTTTCACCGATCTGAACGCCGCCACTGTTGGCGTGAGCCCATTATTGGCGTAGAGCCTGCGGCTTGCAACTCATGCAAGAGTTGGAGCGGGAGACCGGGGTCGAACCGGCGACGTCCAGCTTGGGAAAACGGATTTCGATTGTAAATAGAGGAGTTAGGCGTCAAAGGCGCTCTTTTCTGGTCAGGAAAGTCTTCTGTTTTCAACGATGGGTCTTCACGAGCCACCTTATTGAGGTAAACAAGGTAACGAGTCCGCGGCCAGTGTCAGATCGGTGTCGGCCTAAATTGGCGGTCAATATAGTTCCATAGTGGAATGATGTTGACGTAGATCCTAGCGAGTGGTATGCGAATACGTACAGCCGCCCGCGCCGAGAATCGCGAACGTGCGCCCAAGGGAGCCTCGTCGCTTCCAAGAGTTCCATCATTTTTCGCCGAATCCTAACAATTACAACAATCTGGGGAATCTGCTCTTCGCTCGACAGTCAACCCAAGACGCTTCAACAGATGGGGTTCGGGCACAGTTCTGTCACAGTCGGTTGAACACCGACCGGGCATTCTGGTACCACCAACAGAGAACGATTCGTCGGGAAGTAATAATATCTACCGACATATAGTACAATGAAGCCATGGCTCTCAAAAGTCCCGTCGACCGCGTTGCCGCCCTGGCCCGAAAGGCCGGGGTTCTCCGGCCTCGCGATCTCGCTCCTCACGCCATCCCTCGCCACTATCTGCGCACTGCGGAGGAGCAAGGGCTCATTCAAAAGACCTCCCGCGGCCTCTACCTTCCCGCGAACGCTCCCCTCACCGAGCATCATTCGCTGGCCGAGGTCGCCAAGCGCGTGCCACACGGCGTCATCTGCCTGCTATCTGCACTTCGCTTTCACGACCTCGGCACTCAGAACCCATTTGAGGTCTGGATCGCAATCGGCAACAAAGACCGCTCTCCAAAATCTGGATCTCCCGCCCTTCGCGTGGTCCGCTTCTCCGGTAATGCACTCGAGTACGGGCAAGCACGTCACGTCATTGAAGGAGTGCCTGTGCGCATTACGTCCATAGCGAAGACCGTCGCCGATTGCTTCAAGTACCGCAACAAAATTGGTTTTGACGTGGCGCTCGAAGCCCTTCGTGACTGCCTTCGCCGTAAGAAGGCTACGCCGTCGGCCATTCTGGAAGCCGCCCGCGTGAGCCGCGTCGAGAATGTCCTCCGGCCGTACCTGGAGGCGCTGCTGTGAAAAAGCCTCCGGCCAAGAATGTTGCGGCATCGGTACGCGAGCGGCTCTATCAACTCGCTGCCCGCGGGAATGAGGACTTTGCCCTCGTCCTGACTCGGTACGCCCTGGAACGCTTGCTTTATAGGCTCAGCCTTAGCGAGCATCGCGACCGGTTGATTCTTAAAGGTGCAATGCTCTTCCACGCGTGGACCGAATCGCCGCATCGTCCGACTCGCGACCTGGACCTGCTCGGCTTCGGCGAACCGTCTCAGGATCGCTGCCGTGAAATGCTTCGCGATATTTGCTCGATCCCAGACACAAGCGACGGGCTGATATTCGCTGTAGATACGCTGACGGCGGAGGCGATCAAAGAAGATGACATCTATCACGGCGTACGCATTCGGTTGACTGCGAATCTGGCACAGGCCCGCGTCCCGATTCAGATCGATATTGGCTTCGGAGATTTCGTTTCTCCAGCGCCTCAAGAAATTGACTATCCAACTCTCCTCGAAATGCCCGCGCCTCGGATTCGCGCCTATTCCATGGAGTCTGTCATCGCCGAGAAGATCGAAGCAATGCTCTCCCTTGGCATCCTCAATAGCAGGATGAAGGACTTCTACGATGTTTGGTTTTTGGCGCGAACATTCACCTTTGAAGCTGCGACGCTTCGCGCCGCCATCATGGGGACCTTCGCGCGACGTCAAACCACTTGGTCCAACGCGTCCATTTATGATCTGCTGGCTGAACTGGGCACTAACTCCGCCAAGCAAATCCAATGGCGGGCCTTTGTAACCAGGAGTCGGCTCCAGGCTCCCGAGGAGTTTCGAGCGATTCTGGAGTCAATTCGGAGTTTCTCGGCAATTCCAACGCTCGACGGAATTCGATGGCAAGCAGGAGGGCCATGGACTTCCTGAGATACAGAGAAAGACACCGTACACACCGGCCATGCTCAGCGGCAGGACGACCAGCAGGTAAAGCGAATAGTAGTTTCATCGAAGCCTCCTCGGGTTTGAGGCAGGCTGTGACCGTAAACAGTTATTCCTAATCTCCTTCTTTCAGGCCGCTAAACTAGGCGTAGCGTTGTGGTTTTAGCTTGCTATATTCGGCGAGCGCGCGCTGAAATCCGGGGAACACCCCGCAGCTGTCCTGAATTCCCACGCAAGGCGCAAATGGTCTTCGTGCGTTAAGCGGATAATCACATAATGGACGCTACCTCCTTCCCCATCGAATGCAGACACTGCGGCAACAAAGGCACGATGCAGGTATTGGCGGAGGCGCGACAGACAGAGGACTTCGAGGATAACAGCAACCCGATGTTTCCTCTGGAATGGGAGGCTACGACCAGACCCTTTACCCGAGCGCCGCGGAATCTCCGTTGGGCTTGCCACCCGACATTCAGCGCGAGTGGGACGCCGCAATGCGCGTCCGGCGGGTAAGCCCGAATGCGTTTGCTGTTTTACTTGGCCGCGTGCTCGACCAGATATGTATCGACCACAAGGCCGAGGGAAAGTTTCTTCACAACCGTATCGACGACCTCGTAAGCTCCGGCAAGCTGCCAGAATCGCTTAAGGAAGTGGCTCACGGCCTCAAGGATCTGCGTAACTTCGGTGCTCACGGGAACCTGGGCGACCTCGACCCGAAAGATGCGCCTCTACTTGAGTCGCTATGCCGTGCGTTGCTGATGTATTTCTATACAGTCCCGGCACTATCGGCGGACGCCAAGAAGCGTTTGGGCAAGGCATGAAAAAAATCGCCATGCAGTTCTCCCGCGCGCCGGTTCCGGCATCCAAGCCCGGAACGGTTCTTGCCGCCACTAAATTATCGGCGGTTCATTCTCGGCAGGTTCTTCTGGCGGAGGAAGTAGCAACTGCCCACTCGCGCGCTTCCGGCCAGGACCTCGACGCGTGAACGCGACGCGTTTAGCTTGTCCAATCCACTCGTTTAGCTCTTCTACGGTTGATCCAGAGAATTCGGCGCGTATCCACGCACTCTCGGCGTCAACGGCTTTTTTCGATACCGGGACCTTGAAATACCTGAGGCCATCCGTCACCGGAGTTTAGTGTTGTTCGGCTATTCCGGCCCGAGCCCTACCAGGGCAGCAGTTTCCGCCACCACGTGGCCTTTTGTGGCACGGATGGTGGCGTCTCAGGCTTCGGAGGCATCGCCGTCTCTTTCTCGCCGACGCCGTAGTATTTGTCTTTCGTGCGGCGATCATCCACGCGATTGGCATCGATGCGGGACTGAGACCAATCCTCCGCCCATACTCCTCTGTTATTTCTGACCCAATAGTGCGACCGGCAGGGGAAGGTCCAATTCCCGATCGATGGATCGAGCGAAATCGTCTTGCCGTCGAAGATGAGCTTCCAATCCGTGGGGCTTAGCGGCGTGACCACTTCCTTTCCGCAGCCGCAACAGCATTTGTGAACCGCCGTCGCGTACTCGATCGACACGAACACCTTCCCTTCTTCGATCACGTCGGGGATGAATTCTACGAATTCGTGCTTGAGTGTCTTCGGCGGTTTCATAGCTGGCTCTTTCATGGTTGACCACCCGCGGCCTCGGCCGGCACATCTTCGTTGCGCAACATATTGCCGCCGATCGTGTAGGTGCAGTGGTGCTCGAAGTCGAGGTCCTGGTAAAAGCCCATCAGCTTCTTCCACTTGATCACCGCCAGCGTGGCATTCAAGGCGTTCAGGTCGGCGATCTGGATATTGACGTCGTATTCGTTGCGGTCGGCGTCGTCGGAAAACGAGACGCGCTTACGCACATGATCGCGTTGCGCCGGCGTACTGGTCGTCACCCGCAGGATGCCGCCGAGCGAACCTTCGCTGAGATAAACGCCCATGCCCACGTCGATGAAGGGAAGCCCGAATTCTTCGAGCTTTTCGACGATAAACTTTTTGGCCGTCCCCTCCATGCACAAAAACACGAAGCTCATCTCCCGCAGCGCGTCGACGTTGCCCTCGCAAATATAGTCTTCATGGACGAAAATGCCGTTGCGCATCTTTTCGTAAATGCCCTTCAGATACGCGGCTTTCTTCGGCATTGCGGCGAGCTCATCGAGAGACGGCGCGCCGGGCGACCGAAAAGCGTTGTGCTGCAGAAAGTCGTCGCCGTCAAACAGGTGTATCTCGCGTACCGGCGTCTTCGCGACAAGGTCCAGGACGTAAGAGCCCGTTCCGCCGAGCCCCACGATCGCGATCTTGCTCACTGTCGCGAGCTTCGCCGTGACCGCGCCGATTTCGGCCCGGGTCGAGGCGGTGTCGATGTACTTGAACACCGTCTCCTCGTCGCCGGCGGCCGCGACGGGGCGGAACCTTTTAGCCGTCACGCCCGGCTCGATCTTCTGCGCGTAGCCAGACAGGATGGTGACGTATTGCGTCACCTTGTCGTAGTAGTTCTCGTAGAACCCGCTCGGCATCGGCTTCGCCGAGAACGTCTGGTCGATCTCGACGCCCTCGCCCAGCTTGGTCCGCGCGTTGCTGACGTTGCCGATTGTGTCGATCAGCGTATCGTCCGCTCGGCGCGGAAATTCGCCGATGAAGTGGGTGACGTGATTCTCGGGTTTCACCGTCACGTCACCCGCCAGCTTCAGCGGCATCACGAGGATTCCGCGCTTGACGATCCGGCCGGCAGCCACGTATGGCACGTCCTTCACCAGCAAGTGGTCCGACCGGATTTCAAGATCATAGCCCTCATTACGGAGCCGTGTTAAATCGGCGCTACGACTTATTGGTTTCTGTGACATCGAAGATCATCCCGTCCTTGATGCGTACAGCTTCGCCCTCGGTCATTGTGCCCTCGGGGTTCTTCTTGGGCCCCTTCCGGTAGGTCACCGAAAATTGCACGTTCGGCCCGCTCGGCACGGGGTTGAAGGCCAGGGCGACGACCTGGTCGAAGGTCAGTGTCTTGGTCGAGACCTCTTTTTTGCGGCCGTTCACGATGATGTGGTACACCTTCGGCGGCCCGCTGTGGAAGTGCTCGTCCTGCTTCAGGTGGACGGCCTCCGGCCCGTTGTCCAGCTCCGGATCTTCGTGGTCGCCGGTCACTTCGCGGAACAGCTCCATTCCCGGCTTTATATTGCCCAAGGCGTACAGCGCCGCGCCCGCCGTCGGGTTCGGCGAATGATGCGCCTGTTGATCGATGAAAATCTTCACCTCATGCTTATGCTCGGACATTTTTATTTCTCCTTATGTACACACACACTTCTAGCGCCCCAACATCGGTGATAAGCTTGGTGGGCCGGGTTGGGCCGGCCTGCCTCGCGCGCGCCTTTACTTCGCGGATTTGTGCTTGGCAGGGTCCACGAGTTTATACGTGGTTCCCTTGACGGGCGCCGGAGGCAACGGCTCTCCCTTCACGGAAGTCACCTCCGTACCCTTGCCGCCCCGGGGTCCGATCTGCTGATACAGGCCGGACACCGGGACGGTTTCACCGGGTGTCAATCCACTGGGTTTTCTCACTACGGTCTTCACCTCCTCCCGCTTTCGAAGCCTCTGAGATCCTCAAAAAACAGCCTACGCAGGGAGAACGATAAAGCGTGACAACGGAGTGTGTCACGCTTTCGCGTTATAATTTGTCACGGTTTTCCGTTATAAAGATTTAGCCAACCCATGGGCCTGTCAGACGCAGAAATCTCGGATTTTGAGCTGGTCCGGCGCATGGCGGACCAAACGAGAGACTTCGGTTCGGCGCGAGAGGCATGGGGGTATCTTTACATTCGTCATCACCGTTTTCTAATGCGTCTTTCGATGGCCAACCACGGCTACCTGTTGGGGAGAGAGGGGGTCAAAGACCTGATGCAGGAAGCGTTCATGAAAGCGTTTGATCGCGCGGCGACCTTCAACCATACAGAAATCTGTGACGGACCGTCCCAGGAGAAGAAATTACGCGCGTGGCTGCTCAGAATCGTTGCCAACCTCGTGAACGACCGGTACAGAGGGCAGCCTGAAGCAAGTTTCACTGATGAACTTGATGAAAGTAGCCTGGTCGCTGACCCACCCGAAGCCGAAGACGCGGAGTCGCCGGATTCTGTCAGGCTCGATCTCTTGAAGTCCGGCTTCCGATCGCTGTCCGATGTCGAGCAGACCGTCCTTCGCGGCACAATGTTTTGGTGGAGAGCCGATCAACCGCATCAGAGGATGCCACATGCCGCGTTGTCGCAGCTTTGCGACCAGACCGGCAAGTCTGCGGCGAATATCAGACAGATTCGACTGCGCGCCGTCAAGAAACTTCAGGAGTATGTAAACGATAGGTTGCGCCCATGAAAAACCTGAATGAGACCGACGTTATCGGTGCGAGAACGATCGAAAAGGACCTAAAGACACTGTTGGAGAGGGATGATACCCTCTCTGCGGAGCAGGATGCACCTGCGCCCACGATCAATCTTGCCGAGGCACTCAAGCTCTTTGACAACTTGCGAACTCGCACGCAAAAGCCGTCGCAACAATCACAAGAGCAGAAATGGAGTCACCCATCGGTTCTGGCTTTGAACGAACCAGATCCCGTCAATGCCATCATCCGCCGCGCGAGAAGGCTGGTCCTTGATGCTATTGAGCGTGGCTGGAGCGGGCCTCCTTATAATCCTTTCGCTCTTGCGGAAATGTGCGGCATGGAGGTACTTCCTACCGAAGCCGTTATGGACGCCCGCACAACCAGCGGGTCTGACGGACGATTCAAGATCGAGTTCAACCCGCAACGCCCCGCCGCCAGAATGCGTTATTCGATTGCTCATGAACTTGGGCATACGCTTTTTCCCGACTGCGCGGTTGAAACAAGGAACCGGGCCACGCACCAGCAAATGAAGGATGACGATTGGCAGCTTGAATCGTTGTGCAACATAGCGGCAGCCGAGATCTTAATGCCCTTCGGCACTCTACAGGAAGAAGCGACCATACGGCCAAGTGTGGACAGAGTCCTGGATCTTCGCCGAAAATACCGTGTCTCATGCGAAGCCGTTGCCAATCGGCTAATCAGGATGAGCGCTTATCCATGTTGCGCGTTCCTGTCGCGGCTCGACGCGAATGCGTCCAGGTATATGGTTGAATATCAGATCAAGTCGTCGGCGCTGAAGGCCGATCCGCAGCTGTATCGGGGGAGTCTCTTGCCGCGATCGAGCAAGGCTTCCGCTTGCACCGCGATCGGGGTGACCGAGCGTGAGGATGCCAAATGGGTGAGCGCCGGCAAGACGTGGTTCATTGAATACCTTGGAATCTCACCTAATAGCGGCGAACCAAGGCCCCGCGTACTCGCGCTAGCCTTCCCGCCCGCGCCCGAGAATTTCGCGATAGAGCAATCCCTTCGGATTCTGCAGGGCGACGCGACTGAGCCCTTTGGCGCAGAGCGGAAATTGCTCCTTCAGGTCGTGAACGACCAGGCCACGGTTTGGGGGGGGCGGGTTCGCCAAGCAAGCGCGCAAGAAATGGCCTGCCGCCCAGGCCGCTTTCGTTAAGTGGGCTTATGGTCGGCAAAATCTAAAATTGGGAAACACCCATTTTTTCAAGGTCCGTGCAGACCTTTCGCTGGTGAGTTTAGTCGCGCAACACGGCTTCGGAAAAGCTGCGCGGGGACCTCGTCTAAGATACGGCGCCCTTTTCTCGGCGCTTGAGAAAGTTGCTGACGCGGCACTAGAGCAGTCTGCGACGGTCCACATGCCACGCATCGGAGCTGGCGAAGCGGGTGGCGATTGGAACATCATCGACGGCATCCTGCGTGAGGTGCTCATCTCAAGGGGCATCAAGATCACGATTTACGACCTCCCATCTCGCACGGGGAACTTGCACCCACAGTCCTCGTTCGAATTCCCGAGGGAAGTCCCTGACGAAGTCATATGAGGAGGACAGCGTGCCGTTCCAGATAGTTCTAATCTCCGGCAGTGTGGCTTCGGGCAAGACGACGCTCGTCAGGGAGCTCGCAAAAGCGTTTCCTTACGAGAGGATTCACGTCTTGAAGACAAAAGATCTTCTTGTCGACCTGGCACTGAAGCGCCTCGGGGCACCTTTACTCCCGGAGCGCCGCGCTTTACAGGAATTCGGCGACCGCCTTGATCGTGAAACTCAGGGTCGCTGGGTACGAGACGCGCTTATCAGCCTTGTGAACCGCCACGCAACGATCGAGGCCGCCTCCATTTTTATGGTTGATGCCGTCCGGATTCTTCCTCAAATAAAGGCAATCCGAGAGGCTTACGGATTCTCAGTTACCCACATACATCTGAAGGCACCTCAAGAGGAACTCGCCGAGCGCTACAAGCGGCGCGACAGCGGTCTGAAGGAGCTGAAGTCGTTTAAAGAGGTGGAAAAGAATGCCACGGAAGAACGCGTCCAGGAGTTAGAGAAGACCGCCGACGTGGTGATTGATACCAAGGCATGTGACGAACGGGACGTACTCGTGAGGACGGCGACCCACCTCGGTTGGTTTGCCAGGGAATATACCCGCCTGGTGGATGTCATCGTTGGCGGTCAGTATGGCAGCGAAGGAAAGGGCCACATTGCGTCGTACCTCTCGCGCGATTACGCAGTGTTAGTGAGAGTCGGCGGCCCTAACGCCGGCCATAAGGTGTTGCTGGAAACCGGTCCCTACATCCACCATCAATTGCCGTCCGGGACCCTTCGAAATGCCTCCGCAAAATTGATTATTGCCCCAGGCGCGGTCATCAATCCTGAGTCCCTGCTCCGGGAGATTAACGAATGCAAGATTGATCATGAACGGCTCAAAATCGACCCACAGGTAATGATTATCGTCGAGAAAGATCGAAAAGCGGAAAGCGGCCTGCAACAACGAATTAGTTCCACAGGGCAAGGGGTCGGCACTGCGACGGCGAGAAGAATCATGGATCGGGGAAAACGTGTTCAGCTCGCGAAGGATGTGCCGGAACTCCTGCCGTTCATCGCCGACACCTGGGAACTCCTGGAACAAACGTACAAGCGCGGTGGCCGAGTGCTGGTAGAGGGAACGCAAGGCACTGGGTTGAGCATCTTTCACGGAGCGTATCCTTACGTCACGTCGCGTGATACTACTGTCAGCGGTTGCTTGTCGGAAGCCGGTATCTCGCCCATTCGGGTTCGGAACACAATAATGGTGTGCCGCACTTTTCCAATTCGTGTCCAGAACCCGCCTGACGGTAGTTCCGGTCCAATGCGTCACGAACTGGAGTGGGAGGATGTGTCGAAGACATCCGGGATTCCAGCCGATGAGTTGCGGGCGAACGAGCGTACGTCAACAACCAACCGGCAGCGGCGTGTCGCAAGGTTCGACTGGGTGCTTCTCAGGAAAAGCGCAGCCCTCAATGCTCCGACGGACGTTGCGATTACCTTCGCCGATTACTTGGATCCTGCGAATGTAGACGCTCGCAGGTATGAACAGTTATCACAAGAGACCATCCGCTTCATTGAGGAAGTGGAACGGGTAGCTGCAGCGCCAGTTTCACTTATTTCTACTCGCTTCGACTTTAGAAGCATTATCGATCGCAGAACCTGGCGAATATGACATGCTGACAAACGTGTATCAAGCAACTCGCCCGTATCTGTATCATCTTACGGACAGAGCGAACTTAGCGCATATACTCGGAACCAACCAACTGTGTCCCGCCGCTTCCCTTATGGAGGCAGCCGGACGGCATGACCTTTTGCAGCACCGACGTCGCCATCACGAACGACTCGCGGTTGGTGAAACCGTGATCCTGGTGCGGGACCAAGCACCTCTTCACAAGGGAAACATCAGTTTCGAGGATGGGTACACCTTTGATAGCTTCGTGGAATTTCTTAACAGGCGGGTATTCTTTTGGCCGGGCACGGTTAGCGGCCCCATCAGCTATGGAATTCGCCACTTTGAGCGATATCGACAGGAACGCCCCATAGTGCTTCGTTTGCTGATGCACTCACTCCTCGCTTCAAATCCTGCGTCTCAACCGCTTTACTGTAAATACAACTCCGGTTCGCCTCGATGTTCATATGGAACCAAGAGTTCAAGAGGCGCAAAGACGTTCTTGCCGGCAGGTGATTTCGCTGGAACGCCGAGTACAGTTGTGGAGGTCACTTTTCAAGAGCCAATAGCTCTGCCTTCGGATGCAGAGTACGCCGGACGACCGTCAGGGCCGTGGCGGCCATTGCGCATAGCCGCAAAACGGGAACGATTCACCCCTTAATGCGATGGGTAAGGGACTAGGTGATCTCAAGGAACATCGCGCACCTGCTTGCCAGGCAGGTGCCTCGCCCTTCTTTAACGGTTCGCGATCATCCACCAACATCGTCCCGGCTTCGCGCTGACGCTATAGCTTCCGCCCGAGTCTTACCAGAATGACATCCAGCCTGGCACGACGTACGTCAATTCCTCAAGGTCATAGGTTTTCAATGGATTCTGACATCCGCCTTACCTTGTTACCTTGAAAAGTAGGTTTCTGCAAATGAGGCTTTGATCTTAAGTTATTGAAAAGATGGAGCGGGAGAAGGGATTCGAACCCTCGGCGTCCAGCTTGGGAACTTGTGCGCCGTTTGGAAACAAAGAACAATTGCGACCAAGACGGTGAATCATGGCTACCACAAACCACTTAAAACAGGCACTTGCTGTAAAACGGCGAGCTTAACGCAGTAATCGCAGTAACGCTCGCTCTGCGATTTTCGTTGATTTGAATCCCATCTAAACGCACCCCGCAAAAATGAAAAGCGCCGCTGGTCAGAGCGGCGCTCAACGGGGCGTTTACCTTGCAACCTTACAAGAGAAGTGTATCAGTTCATTCGATAGATTCAAGTCCTTTTCCTGAGCACTCAGTCGATTCTTTCAACCCAAGAGAATTCTGGTGCCCACACGCCGAAATACCCGACTCGATCTTAGCTTCAAAACAACTGAAGCCCGGCCCGAAGTGCCTGTATGGGCATCTATGGCATCGAGCTCAGGGGCGTTGCTTCTCGTCGAATCGCGATTGTGCCAAGGCTCTCTGCGTTTCCAGTCGCACCATTCAGCGATGGAGAAACCAACTCGTGGACGATGGCTGGCTCCTGGGTAGTGCCGCGGCGTCGTCCAAACGAGAGTCAGACGGCGAACGACCACATATTTCTCTGGCACCCGTCAATGCGCCCGAAGGATTTCAGACGTCGACACGGGAGTGACAAACGTGTCGTGGGAGGGGATGACACATGTGACACGGGTAGCCACGACAAAGGTGTCACGGGAGGGGTGACACCGGTGTCAGCCCTTGAAGTTAGAAGTCTTAATCATCATCACGAAGGAAGAGTGATTGAAGATTCAACGCGGACACCTGCAGTCGTGGTAAGTATTCGCCAAGTGTCCGCGCAAAAACACGCTCAAAGCTCGATTGATGATGAGCCGCTTCCTGATCCAATCGACTATGCCACTCCAGAAGACTGGCTGAAGGCCATCGTTCGATACAAGACGGGACACGACATTCCACAGAGTGATTTGCTTTGGATCAAAGAGTGCCTTGAGTTACGGGCGGTATCGGTCCAGCAGTATGTTGCGGAAGTGCGCCAGCATGTCCGCAATCCGTGGAAGAATCCCATCGGGCTTCTAAAAGCCTTCGCGAAAGATTTCAGAAGAAGGACGCGGCCATCCTCACCGCCCGTTACACAAGACCAGGTCGAAGCGCAGGCACGGAAATGCCCCTGTTCACACGGCTACATCGATCCAGCGTTACGAATCGCATGCAAAAACTGTAATCTCGGGCGGGACCTAGCCCTGCAGGAAGCGCGAAAGTTGCGTCTGGCGAAAGAACCGAAGATCGAGACGAAGGGTATCTTCCCCGCAGGCGACCGAGTGATGCGAGGATGACGACCGAGCGAAAGAACAGACCCGCAGGTCGGCCAAGGGTGACCGTTCCGACGAAGTTAGTGGCGCAGCTTCGGCTCGCAGGCGCGTCATGGCGGCAGATAGCGCGTTCCCTGCGTCTGGGTGTCGGCACGGTGCGAAGGGCATACCAAGCAGCGGAACGCGCATCTGAGGCTTGCCAAAATCCGGAGCTGTGATGCTGATGGCACGCACGAAGGTGCCGAAGGGCGGGAAGCGCGAACCTCTACCGGTCAGTCGCCGTCGATTGCTGAGCGAGGTTGCAACGGCCCTTCAGGCGGATGCATCGGAGCCGATCAAGAAGCCGGAAGCCGCGCGATTGGCCCGCTATCTCATTTCCCTACTCGTTCCCTGTCTACCTCCCGGCAAGAAGGCGACGCGCGAGGTCGCACTAGCTGTGGAGATGAGGCGCGACGGAACCCCATGGGCCGCGATCTATCCAAAGGTGTTTGCCACGTTTTCCGAGATGCCTCGTTACGAACGAAGTTGGAGGTGTCATCGGCTCCGACGTGCAGTAGCCGCGCTCGCTCGACGGCGACGGTTGCGAGCGAGCAAACGTGGGCCTCACGAGAAAAAAAGCAAAAACGTGTAGCCTCCCGCATCTGTGATTCGCGCCTAAGATCTAACAACGGTCACGATCCGAGAATCGGTGAACGATCGTCAGATCAAGGAAAAGGGCGGATAAAGCATGTCACGCGATAGAGATGAACGTACCAGCACGCGAAGGAATCGGCGCAATCCATCGATCACAGATTTGCAGGACCGAATTGACGAGCTCGAAATCGAGAACGAAGCGCTCAGCGATAAGCTGGATGGCATTCGTGATCTCGCTGGCGAAGACGATTCTGACGACGATTAACAAAGGTTAAAAGCCCGCCGTCGGATTGAGCTTCGCGATGGGGCTGCCCCCCTTGTTGCCGCGTCGAGGGCTGCCGTCGGTTGCCTTCGACGCCACTGATGGCGCGTCTATTGGCGTAACGTTCTGAAAAACGCCCAATCCTCATGGGTGGGCACGTCGGTTTATCTCGACGTACAGACACTGCCACTCACGCCTAGTGCGTGATATTTACCTGCCCGGTCGCCGTTGATGTGAGGCTGTTGCTGTCCGTCACCGTCAGCGTGATCGAGTTGCTCGGCGTTCCGAACGGGAAGGTGCAACTCGACGAGTTGCTGCAGATCGAAGTTCCGTTGCTCTTCCAAGCGTAGGTGGTGATCGCCGCGCTCCCTTGCGTGCTGGTGCTGGTGAAGGTCATGCTCACGCTGCCGTTCACCGGCAGTTTGTAAGTCAGGGTCTGCCCGTCGTTCCCGCTCTGCCCGCCGCCGCTCATCGAGAAGTGCGCCGTCGGTCCGCTCGGGTGCGTGATGTTCACCTGACCGGTGGCCGTCGACGTCAGGCTGTTGCTGTCGGTCACCGTCAGCGTGATGCTGTTGCTCGGCGTTCCGAACGAGGCCGTGCAGCTGGAGGAGTTGGAACAGATCGAAGTTCCATTGCTCTTCCAGGCGTAGGTGCTAATGGCCGCGCTGCCCTGCGTGCTGGTGCTGGTGAAGGTCATGCTCACGTTGCCGTTCACCGGCACGGAGTAGGTCAGGGTCTGGCCGTCGTTCCCGCTCTGCCCGCCGCCGCTCATCGAGAAGTGCGCCGTCGGTCCGCTCGGATGCGTGACGTTCACCTGACCGGTGGCCGTCGACGTCAGGCTGTTGCTGTCGGTCACCGTCAGCGTGATGCTGTTGCTCGGCGTTCCGAACGAGGCCGTGCAGCTGGAGGAGTTGCTGCAGATCGCCGTGCCGTTGCTCGCCCAGGCGTAGGTCGTGATCGCCGCGCTCCCTTGCGTGCTGGTGCTGGTGAAGGTCATGCTCACGTTGCCGTTCACCGGCACGGAGTAGGTCAGGGTCTGCCCGTCGTTCCCGCTCTGCCCGCCGCCGCTCATCGAGAAGTGCGCCGTCGGTCCGCTCGGATGCGTGATGTTCACCTGACCGGTGGCCGTCGACGTCAGGCTGTTGCTGTCGGTCACCGTCAGCGTGATGCTGTTGCTCGGCGTTCCGAACGAGGCCGTGCAGCTGGAGGAGTTGGAACAGATCGAAGTTCCATTGCTCTTCCAGGCGTAGGTCGTGATCGCCGCGCTCCCTTGCGTGCTGGTGCTGGTGAAGGTCATGCTCACGTTGCCGTTCACCGGCACGGAGTAGGTCAGGGTCTGCCCGTCGTTCCCGCTCTGCCCGCCGCCGCTCATCGAGAAGTGCGCCGTCGGTCCGCTCGGGTGCGTGACGTTCACCTGACCGGTGGCCGTCGACGTCAGGCTGTTGCTGTCGGTCACCGTCAGCGTGATGCTGTTGCTCGGCGTTCCGAACGAGGCCGTGCAGCTGGAGGAGTTGGAACAGATCGAAGTTCCATTGCTCTTCCAGGCGTAGGTCGTGATCGCCGCGCTCCCTTGCGTGCTGGTGCTGGTGAAGGTCATGCTCACGTTGCCGTTCACCGGCACGGAGTAGGTCAGGGTCTGCCCGTCGTTCCCGCTCTGCCCGCCGCCGCTCATCGAGAAGTGCGCCGTCGGTCCGCTCGGGTGCGTGATGTTCACCTGACCGGTGGCCGTCGACGTCAGGCTGTTGCTGTCGGTCACCGTCAGCGTGATGCTGTTGCTCGGCGTTCCGAACGAGGCCGTGCAGCTGGAGGAGTTGGAACAGATCGAAGTTCCATTGCTCTTCCAGGCGTAGGTGCTAATGGCCGCGCTGCCCTGCGTGCTGGTGCTGGTGAAGGTCATGCTCACGTTGCCGTTCACCGGCACGGAGTAGGTCAGGGTCTGGCCGTCGTTCCCGCTCTGCCCGCCGCCGCTCATCGAGAAGTGCGCCGTCGGTCCGCTCGGATGCGTGACGTTCACCTGACCGGTGGCCGTCGACGTCAGGCTGTTGCTGTCGGTCACCGTCAGCGTGATGCTGTTGCTCGGCGTTCCGAACGAGGCCGTGCAGCTGGAGGAGTTGCTGCAGATCGCCGTGCCGTTGCTCGCCCAGGCGTAGGTCGTGATCGCCGCGCTCCCTTGCGTGCTGGTGCTGGTGAAGGTCATGCTCACGTTGCCGTTCACCGGCACGGAGTAGGTCAGGGTCTGCCCGTCGTTCCCGCTCTGCCCGCCGCCGCTCATCGAGAAGTGCGCCGTCGGTCCGCTCGGGTGCGTGATGTTCACCTGACCGGTGGCCGTCGACGTCAGGCTGTTGCTGTCGGTCACCGTCAGCGTGATGCTGTTGCTCGGCGTTCCGAACGAGGCCGTGCAGCTGGAGGAGTTGGAACAGATCGAAGTTCCATTGCTCTTCCAGGCGTAGGTCGTGATCGCCGCGCTCCCTTGCGTGCTGGTGCTGGTGAAGGTCATGCTCACGTTGCCGTTCACCGGCACGGAGTAGGTCAGGGTCTGCCCGTCGTTCCCGCTCTGCCCGCCGCCGCTCATCGAGAAGTGCGCCGTCGGTCCGCTCGGATGCGTGACGTTCACCTGACCGGTGGCCGTCGACGTCAGGCTGTTGCTGTCGGTCACCGTCAGCGTGATGCTGTTGCTCGGCGTTCCGAACGAGGCCGTGCAGCTGGAGGAGTTGGAACAGATCGAAGTTCCATTGCTCTTCCAGGCGTAGGTCGTGATCGCCGCGCTCCCTTGCGTGCTGGTGCTGGTGAAGGTCATGCTCACGTTGCCGTTCACCGGCACGGAGTAGGTCAGGGTCTGCCCGTCGTTCCCGCTCTGCCCGCCGCCGCTCATCGAGAAGTGCGCCGTCGGTCCGCTCGGATGCGTGACGTTCACCTGACCGGTGGCCGTCGACGTCAGGCTGTTGCTGTCGGTCACCGTCAGCGTGATGCTGTTGCTCGGCGTTCCGAACGAGGCCGTGCAGCTGGAGGAGTTGGAACAGATCGAAGTTCCATTGCTCGCCCAGGCGTAGGTCGTGATCGCCGCGCTCCCTTGCGTGCTGGTGCTGGTGAAGGTCATGCTCACGTTGCCGTTCACCGGCACGGAGTAGGTCAGGGTCTGCCCGTCGTTCCCGCTCTGCCCGCCGCCGCTCATCGAGAAGTGCGCCGTCGGTCCGCTCGGGTGCGTGATGTTCACCTGACCGGTGGCCGTCGACGTCAGGCTGTTGCTGTCGGTCACCGTCAGCGTGATGCTGTTGCTCGGCGTTCCGAACGAGGCCGTGCAGCTGGAGGAGTTGGAACAGATCGAAGTTCCATTGCTCTTCCAGGCGTAGGTGCTAATGGCCGCGCTGCCCTGCGTGCTGGTGCTGGTGAAGGTCATGCTCACGTTGCCGTTCACCGGCACGGAGTAGGTCAGGGTCTGGCCGTCGTTCCCGCTCTGCCCGCCGCCGCTCATCGAGAAGTGCGCCGTCGGTCCGCTCGGATGCGTGACGTTCACCTGACCGGTGGCCGTCGACGTCAGGCTGTTGCTGTCGGTCACCGTCAGCGTGATGCTGTTGCTCGGCGTTCCGAACGAGGCCGTGCAGCTGGAGGAGTTGCTGCAGATCGCCGTGCCGTTGCTCGCCCAGGCGTAGGTCGTGATCGCCGCGCTCCCTTGCGTGCTGGTGCTGGTGAAGGTCATGCTCACGTTGCCGTTCACCGGCACGGAGTAGGTCAGGGTCTGCCCGTCGTTCCCGCTCTGCCCGCCGCCGCTCATCGAGAAGTGCGCCGTCGGTCCGCTCGGGTGCGTGATGTTCACCTGACCGGTGGCCGTCGACGTCAGGCTGTTGCTGTCGGTCACCGTCAGCGTGATGCTGTTGCTCGGCGTTCCGAACGAGGCCGTGCAGCTGGAGGAGTTGGAACAGATCGAAGTTCCATTGCTCTTCCAGGCGTAGGTGCTAATGGCCGCGCTGCCCTGCGTGCTGGTGCTGGTGAAGGTCATGCTCACGTTGCCGTTCACCGGCACGGAGTAGGTCAGGGTCTGGCCGTCGTTCCCGCTCTGCCCGCCGCCGCTCATCGAGAAGTGCGCCGTCGGTCCGCTCGGATGCGTGATGTTCACCTGACCGGTGGCCGTCGACGTCAGGCTGTTGCTGTCGGTCACCGTCAGCGTGATGCTGTTGCTCGGCGTTCCGAACGAGGCCGTGCAGCTGGAGGAGTTGGAACAGATCGAAGTTCCATTGCTCGCCCAGGCGTAGGTCGTGATCGCCGCGCTCCCTTGCGTGCTGGTGCTGGTGAAGGTCATGCTCACGTTGCCGTTCACCGGCACGGAGTAGGTCAGGGTCTGCCCGTCGTTCCCGCTCTGCCCGCCGCCGCTCATCGAGAAGTGCGCCGTCGGTCCGCTCGGATGCGTGATGTTCACCTGACCGGTGGCCGTCGACGTCAGGCTGTTGCTGTCGGTCACCGTCAGCGTAATGCTGTTGCTCGGCGTTCCGAACGAGGCCGTGCAGCTGGAGGAGTTGGAACAGATCGAAGTTCCATTGCTCTTCCAGGCGTAGGTGCTAATGGCCGCGCTGCCCTGCGTGCTGGTGCTGGTGAAGGTCATGCTCACGTTGCCGTTCACCGGCACGGAGTAGGTCAGGGTCTGGCCGTCGTTCCCGCTCTGCCCGCCGCCGCTCATGCTGAAGTGCGCCGCAAGTGGGGACTTTGCAACTTCGGTCAGCGTAATATTGGCACTCGCCGACGTACTGTTACCGACGCCATCGCTTACGGTTAGTTGAAGCGCAAAAGCCCCCTTGGGAAAGCTCACGAGTTCGTCTTTATTGGTCCCAATCAAAGCGCCATTGCTTGTCCATCGGTAGTTGCGGACACCGCCCGCTGCTGTGCTTCGGTCCGCGCGAAGATGAATGTCGATGGGGTTGCCGGCGGGGATGCCCCACGAAACAGAAGATCCATTGCTACCAGTTTGTCCGCTCCAGTCGAAATCGAAAAGAGCCTGGGGCGGCCCCGCCAAAACGACCGAGATCAAACCTGATGCAGTAGAACTATTGCCCGCGAAGTCAATCACTACGAGCGTGATCGTATGAGTGCCCACGCCTAATAACGTCTGGGCAGTAGCGCCACTCCCGAAGGCCTTGCCGTCCACGGACCAGACCTGAGATGCAATGTTGCTTGGGGACGACGAGGTGCTGAGGGATGTGAACTCAACGCCGACTTGGTTTCCCTGCAGCGTGAAGACACTTAGGTTAGTGCTGTTTAAGACGGGTGTACCAGCTGGAGTTCCTGGGCTCGACAAGGCGACCATCTTAAAACTGGCGATCGGCGGAGCGATCGTGGTGACAGTAATGTCGATCGCCGCGGAGCTGAGGTTCCCGAGCTGATCATGAGTGCGGGCTTCAACGTGGTATTGACTGGCTCCCAGATACAACGTAAACTGCGGCTGCTGGCCCCTCAGTTGGTTGTTGATGTACCATTCGAGAACGCTTCCCGGAGGCAGCGTGCTCGCAGAAGCGTCGAAGAGGATTGGCACCGTTATAGAAGTTGCGTTTAGTTTCAGCGTGCCACCCTCGTGTGCGCTTTGCGAACCTGAAGATGCCGTGAAGTGGATCACCGGCTTGAGCACTTTTGCAGGATCCAGTATGGTCACTGGAACGCTGGTCGTTGGCTGAGATTGATCCGCAAATAGCACCCCATGTTGTCCAGAAAAATCCAGCAATCCACCTGGGATTAGGACCGGAAAGAACTGAAGAGAGATGGGATTCGAAGTCGGGGTTGGGCCCGAAACGACGTTGCCTTGATATTGGCACTCATTCGACCAGCTAACTTGAAGTACAGAGGGAATCGCACCTGACACCGACACAGTCGCAGGGGACAATGGAACAGTGATTTCACCGAAATCCGTGCCCAATAACTCGTCCTGGATCGTCTGGATGAGTTGAACGAGCTCCTCTTTGCCCATGAGGAGATCGACAAGTTGGTCCAGGAAAGAATCGAATTGCGCGTCAGCATAGCCGCCCAAGTCGATTTGTGGCGGCAAGAGACTTTTACACGACTGCGGGAGTTCCAACGTCAAAGAGTCGAAGGCGGCGTGTAGCGCCTCTACTTCGGATGTGTTCTCGAGAAGCTTCTTCGCGAAAGTGGCACCAGCTGTTCCGATGAGGTCGGGAATAATCGTGGATGACTGAGGCCCGAAAATGCCATTAGCGGTGAAGGCGGACGATGAATTGGTCGCGAGTGTAATAGACGGGGGAGAGATGTCGACTCGCTTGAACCAAATTGGTGCCAACGTGAGAACGAATTGCGAAACCGATTGCACGGTCTGAGAGATGTCGAAAATCTTTCCGGCAGCTCCGTCCGTATTGAGGTCAACGAAGCACATCGCACCTTGGGCAAGTTTGCTTCCGCTTATAGAGCGGAGCGCCGAACCCAAGTTATCAAGAGTTCTGTAGGCATCGGCTGCATTCAAAAGGCTAGTTTCGGCCGCCGAACAGACACCGACACCATCGTGGGCAGTCGACTTCGAGGCCCGCAGTTGCCCTGATCCTGATGTTGCAGCTGAAGCAGAATTATTTAATAATGTCTCAAATTTTCCGAGAGAATCCGCGTTGAAGATTGTCGTCTGCAACCCCGTCGGCGTAAAAACGGGTAGAGCCACGCTTTGGCCCGCCGTCACTTGGGCAACCTGCGCTCGCAGAGACGAGATCATTCCCTGAGCGAACGAGAGGGCCTTTTGCGCGGCGACTGAAGTCGAACTGGGCGGCGGGATGGCGCTTAGCACGGAAGCGAAGTACGAATCCGCAGTCGCCCCTAACTGCTTGCTGGGAGTTCCTAAGGTTAGGAGCGTAAGTGGAGTTTCAGAACAGATTTTCCGGCCATCGGAGGTTAGGCATACGGTGAAGTCTCCAGTCCGGTTGGAACCATCAGGAAGGGGATCATACGGAGTCGCGAATCTGATTTCCGACGGCGAGACGTAGTTTGGTGTGGCCGTCATCACTACACCGCCCGACTGCTCAAGCGTCACCAGGTATCTGGGCGTTCCAAGAGATTGGCCGCCATCCAACGTTCCTAGGCCTTGCCCGGCCATTGAGATAACCGTGTTCGGCGGCGCGCTCCCCGGAGTTATGGTCAATTGGCTAAGGTTGTTCGCGGGCCGAACGATTGTCGGCACGTGATTGCTCTCGGCAGTGCCCACCATCAGAAAAAAACGGATTTCGCCTTGCCCGTCAAGATCCTGCGAAAGCGTTACGTTAATCTGGTCGAGTCCAGGATACTGCCCCTGAGGCCCTGCATAATCGACCTGGATTTTCTGGATGGAGCCGTTCGCTAGTCGAGCGTACGCGCTAACCTGAACGGGGTCTCCTGCGGAATTCAATCCTGACGCGAAAATACTCAACCTGGAATTATTAATGACATCGAACGGTTCGAGCTGACCAGTAATCGAATCTTCGACAGCGCCGCGGCTTCGCAGAATCTGGAAAATTGCGGGGGCATGTGCCGTGATGCTAGCGAGCGCCGGAAGTGTCGATCCGCTTTCGGTCGTGATCGATGCTTGTGCTTGCCCGACTACAGCGTTCGGAGGAATTAGAAAGTTAATCTGCGTTGGTGAAACATAGAAGAGTTGACACTCTTGGCTGTTGACCGTTACCGTGACCCCTTGAAACGAAAAAGGGAAACGTCCGTTTCCATCTGGCGTCGCGCTCTGGCCACTACTGCTAGTAAACGCAGACCCAAATACGCTCGCGGCTGACCCTGGGGCAAGGGCTGGCGCAAAGTTCGCAGCTGAGACGACTGTCAGTTGACCAAAAATGCAAGGCGAAGTGAGCGAAAAAAGCGCGAGCAATAGAAGCATGCAACGATCTTGGGAGCGGCGGGCCACTGTTTCAACCTCCTCAAAGGGCGTGCAGGACGATGCCGACGAACTCCACGAAAGAGTCCAGGGGAGTCTCTTCGAAAGTACTCCAGGTACTACCCAGCCCAAAGCACGGACACAGACGGCTGTGCGAGACCCTCCAAGGATTATCCTTCACATCACAAGAATTGCAAGCGGGAAATGAGCAAAGGCGGCAAGGAAATAAAAAGAACATTTCTCGTGGAACCCCCAGAATTTCAGCGATCTTCCAGGCGGAAGAAGCAGAGAACGAGGTACTAAACGACAACTTTGACAGCATTCGTGATCTCGCATCCGAAAACGATGAGGGACGAGGGCGATGACTCTCAGGACTGACCCAAAACCTACGAAGGTGTGCGGCCCGCCCAATTCGGAACGACCACGTGCTTCGCGCAACGACGATGTGAAATGCTTAGATGTTACAATACCTGCCAGTTTACCCAAATCCCGCAGTGTGCTTATCAGGAATTAAGCGTGGATGATTCGACAAAGGACATGGTGAAGGCGGTTGCCGAAGGACTCAAGCCTTTCGCGAATCTCGCCGAACGGTTGTTCGGCGGACCATTCGACCAGATTGGCGGCGCTTGGGAAGATCGTCTCAAGGTCCGACGCGAAATTCGAAAACTGAAGCTGATGCAAAAGCTTAACACGGCTATTGCAGATGCGGGTTTCTCTCCTGATGCGATACCAGACGCCATTTGGATACCTGCGGTTCAAGAAGCGCTTCTCCAAGACGATGAGTCGCTTCAAGAAAAGTGGGCGGCGATGCTCGCGAATGCAGCAGACCCAGGGCAAACGCGGCCTGTTTCACCGGCCTTTCCGGGAATGCTTAAGGATCTGACCTCGCGAGATGTGAAATTCCTCGATTCCACCTACAGCAGAGCCGTGGAAAAGTTGGACGTCAATGGGCCTTGGAAGCATGTGTCGGATGTGTCCTTTTCGATAGCGGAATTGATGGACGCGTATTTTGCCGCTGGACTCTGCCCGAAGAGACTCGCATTTGCAACCATCGAGGAATCTCCCGCGTTGCGGGACGAAACCCGAATCTTCGCGATGACGCTAAGCGCTGTCGAGCGACACAACGTCATCCGTCGCGTCGTCGGCATAAGGAGCGAGCCTAAGCCCGACCGTTTCGGTGGACCGGCGTCTCTGACAGAAATCTACCGTATCAGTGAATTTGGTGCCACATTCATTTGCGCCTGCCAGCCTCCTGACCAAAACGTTGAGTAATCGATCAGACGCTTTCGTCTACGTTTAGCGTGGGATCGTTTGAATCGCTTGAGGAGCCAAGACCGGCCTTCCGTTTTGCCACTCGATCGCGAATGACACTCGGGACGTGCGTGAAGGACAGCACATCGGATCCGATGGCGCGTAGCGCTGGAAGTCGGCCACTATCGCAAGCTCGTTGCTGAAACGAATTCCGAAGCCAGCACCGTCGACTCGTGAGTTCATGGGAACAGGTGAGACTGTACCCGCAAATTCTCCCGCCACGAAAATGAAGTATTGATAGTTCATCGGGCGGCACATCCCGTCGATGTCGGTTTTTGCGGCGATCAAGAGCGTCTGGCCGTGTCTCTGTTCAGGTCCATCCAAGAGCCACCCCGCTGCGCTAACGGCTCGTTCTGCTGGCGTTGCCGCCACATGGGGCGCGGGCACGCCTTTACACATCGGATCGCTAAAATCCGCGAATCCCTTGGGAGCTTTCGGGACGCGGGTTGGCGCGGCATTCCAATTCTGGAGCGGCTCGTCTAACCACATCGGAGGTGGCGATTGTCCCCACGAATGACCCGCCACGAGACCAAGCGCGAGCAACCAGACGCAGTCTCGATACCCGCAACGGCGCCGTCGAAATTGCCTTGTCAGCGGTAACCTTCCTTGCTGATCCAGATTTGTCCTCATTTCATTTGCTCGTAAGTCGCCTTGATCTCGGCAAAAACCGCCTTATCGGTGAGAACCGAAAAGCGGTTGCTGAACGCAAGCACGTAGCGTCCCGGAGGAAGCACGGTGTTGAGATCGCCAGTCGTGACCTTGCCCGGCGAGGCATAGAACGGCCTCGACTGATGCCCGTTGATCCAGTTTTGAAACTCATCTTCGGTAGCGACGACCGCTTGTATGTCGTTGCCCGTGCCGCCGACCACGGAATAGTGTCCGTTCACGCGATAGTTCCGAATCGCAGTAGAGGGCACGACAAAGCGCCAAGCCAAGTAGTTTTGTGCGGGAACCCGGAATTGGCCGGTGGCCAGCGGCGCAGAGACCGGATACCAAATCACTTGGGGCGTGCTCGGCGTGTCTTCCGCTTTAATCTGAGGCGAGCGTGAATTGGACACGATCCACATTGCTCCGAGCATCAACACCGCCGTTACGAAGACGATGAGTTTGAGGTTCGCTTTATGCTTTCCGGACTTCGATTGCCGCAAGGAGTTGCGTACCTCGTCGCGATATCGCTCCTCAGCCGCGTGAGATTGTTCTTCCGTTTCGATTCGTCGCTTCTGTTCTTCGGACAGACTAGCCGCCACGTTTGCCTCGCTTTTCGCCGCCCCGATGTGCGGGGCGATACATGGATGCGCTATCTATCGGACGACTATCCAGATAACTGTAGACCCATTGGCCTCCAGTCTTTAAGACTCGTGAGAGTGGACGATTTGATCAAGAGCCTGGGCCGCAGAATTCGAGAGCTACGGGTTCAGCGCGGCTGGTCCCAAGAGGAATTCGCCGACGTTTGCGGCGTTCATCGGACCCACATGGGCCATCTGGAGCGAGGCGAGAAAAATGTAAGCTTCAGTAGCCTAGCCAAGGTGGCTGGCGCTTTGAGCGTACCGATTTCCGATCTATTCACGGACCTTGAGCGGGCTGGAATTCCGACCAAGGAAGCGGGGCGTCCGGCCCAACGGAGCCAGACCGATGAGTTCAACCGGGACACCGTACTAAAGAAGCTGGCAGTCCTGGAGCGGGGCTTTCAATCGCTCAAAGATGTAGTTCTTCGGAGCAGCCAGCCCATTTTCAAATCCCAAAATTCGAAGCGAACCAACCGAAAATCGTAATTTCTGGAGGGTTTTCGTAATTTCGGAGACGCTCGAAAACCCGAAATGCACCTCAAGAACGCCTTTAGAATGACTGGTTGTGGCGACTGGACGCCTATATCCCCGAATTGGGGGGTTCGCTACTATATAGTACTTATACAGTAACTATCGTTGCGCGCGCGGAAACATCTCACGTTGGGCTGCGGGCCGATCGCACATACTCACCATCGTGAAATCGCCATTTTTGGCACGCTTCAGAGCCGTCCACTCGCATTGATGGCAGGTTGGTCTCACCTGACCCGTCACAGCTACGCAGCGAGCCGCACACGGCGCGGAAACGCCATCCTCACGCGCCCGATGAGCTGCGCGACAATCAAATCTGTAAAGAATCATTCCCGCCGACGCGCGCTGACGCCTGGGCAGCCGGTTTCGGAGTTTCACGGAGGTTTAATGTGTCCATCCCGTCAATCGACCCTCTTAACGCGATCCTTCGATGCGCGACAGATTGGGCGGACGACCTGGAGTTGCTCAGACAGAATCACCTGTTAGATGAGAGCGCCTTTTTGACCTTCGTTAAGGAAAAAGGCGTTCCGGTTACAGGCGTCGGCGGCGGCGAACCAAGCGATCTCCAAAAACGCGGCTGGCTCACGGGTGACGGCGCAAGGGAGGACGGCAAGCCAACGTACCATCCGTTTCGCTTGTTCGTTATCCATCAAATTCTTGAGGCGTGCAAGCTTCGAGTAGCGACCGCTGCTTCGCTTCGCCGGGATGCGATTCTCGGCCTTGTAGAGCGCGTTGTCGAGACTCTGCCGTCACTGGAAGAGATCGGTAATCGATCGGCGACGTGGAATCGAATCGTCGATCTTGCGATTTTGGCGGAGCCGGTCTATTGGCCGGATTTGATCTCCCGCGTATCAATTGGCGCGGGGCTGAGTTTTGAGGGCCACCGCGCAAGAGTGGACGAGTATCGAGGGAAACTCCTTGCCCTCGTGAAAACTCTCGATCCGCAGGTGTGGGAAGAACACCATAAGGACTTGCGAAAAACGGCGGCCTGGATGGATGGAAACACGTATTTGTACGTCATGCTTCGCGTTGCTTCATGGCAGCAAAGGGAAGAGCTCAAAGGCGCTATTGCGGGTGCGCTTTGGATTCGTCACATCGCCGAAATGATAAGGCGAGCCTTTGAGGAAGCACTCAACACGCACTGGCTGGAAGAGGACCAAGCGTTTGGCCACTGGTATCCAGGAGCCCGCGCGAAGCGTTTTGGTGCCGACCGTCCGTTCGATGACGTTCTTCGGGCGAAACCCTATATTGCATACACCTTCGGACTGTTTACCGGTAGCGCCATTCGTTGGTACCTAGAAGGGGAAACGGAGTTCTTCGCCGCGTGTGTGATGCTTTCGGAGGCCGATCGATTCGCGGTCGAACTCGTCAACTTACATGGCGGTATCGGTACAGGAAGGAATAATGTCCCCCTGAAACTTGAATCGATGCTACGCGAGGATCGGGCTTTTCGACGCTTCAGCATGATCTCCGTAGATGGGGACTCTGAGCCTGCACTCAAGGTAATCCGGCGACAAGTAGCGCAGGACAACATCGTGGGCTCGATCAACGTTCACCGCCCAGATTTTGAATTTGCCAATTTCACTGTGGGCGAACTCGCGGAAGTCGCCGCTCAAATCGACGAGACTCATGGTTTTTCTGGAGCCAGCGTGAGACTCGCCAACTGGACCGGAATCGAGAGCGGTAGGGCATTTGAAGAGAATTACCGAAAAAACTCGAAGCGACCGCGTTCCAGCCTCAAGGGTGAAGAGTGGGGCAGAGCCCTCGGCGAGTTTGCGATGAAAAACCCGAACCGCGCCGACAACGGAATCGAACGTCCCATACGTCGACAAGTGTGGTCTGCGTTGCACGGATGGCAGTCGAATTATGACCACCAACGAGATCGTTTCACTTTCGATCCAGAAAAGCTCAAACAAACTGAGCGTCCTCGCCCGTAAAAGCAGCGTCGATTCGGTGTCACATAGTCACCGAGAAATCTCGAAATTTGGTAAGATGTTGCAGCTTACACGTGTGCAATAACGCTCGGTGGCAGGAGGATTGTGTAAAAAATATGCTGTTACCGCTCCCTGGTCGTAACTGGAATTCGGCAGATGGGCGTTGCGCTTCCGTGCGTGGCGTTCTTGCACTCTTCCTCGTGACGGTGTACGTTGCATCAACGGCGTTTGCTCAGGCGAACGCGAGTGGCAGCGTCGCTACGCGCTATATTGAGGCGCTACAAAAAAAGGATTTCAAGACGGTCATTGACCTGTCCTACGGCTACCAGGGCGAGGTGTCTCAAATAAAGGCGCAGAATCCGCAGGTTCTTTGGCCGAAGCTCACGAAAGACTACTACGACGCCAAGATAGCCACCTTATCGAACACGCCCGGTTTCTGGGAATCGTACATGCAAGGCATGATGGGCGATGCTGCACAGCAGATTCGCTTCATGCAGACGCTCTTACTTCCGAACGTGAAATGGAAGGTCACCGAGACCCGCGCGGACCATGTTCAGGATTCGATCCAATTCGGCGGCTACGATCGCACGATCGTTTACGTCACGATCGGATATCCGACGCTGAACGATTCTCCGTTCGTAGATGGAAAGTTTCTCAAAGAAACAATCCTTGAGATCGACGTGAACGCGAAGTCACAGCTCGTCATGACTCTCGGACGACTTCCACAAGGAGATACGCCGTGGGAGGCCTCGCTAATGATAATGAACACAAGCTGGCAACTCGGACAGGTTCCCTTTTCCAACACATTTGACGGCCATCTTCGAGCGGAGGCGATTGGGGGAAAGGCGCCCTATACCTGGGCACCCAGGTGCGGTTCCTATGATCTTTCTAAGAACCTGACCAAGCGCGACGGCCTGGGGCGACCCATCGATCAGCGTAACGTACCGTATCTGATGGTTGATCTTGACCGTTTTCCAAGTAACGCGTTTCCCCTGCATTGCACCGTGACGGTCACGGATGGAAGCGGCCAAACCGATACCGTCGGGATGACGGTTCCGAGGATGCTAACGGGCCTCAGTGACTTTTGCTTCGTGCGGCCACCTTGGTTCAGCCGGGGACAAGGCCGCCCTGGCCGACCGGTAACTTGCATCGAGCCGGTGATGTCCACCGACACGGCCATAGTGAGTACTAATCCAACGCCGTCATCGCCTGGCGCGTCTGTCGGCGGCACGCCATCGTCGAACTCTCAGCCGAGTACACCATCTTCTCCCTGCGGCGACTATGACGGCTGCATGCAAGCAGCCATGAGTGCTTATAAGACCAAGGATTGGCCAACCGCGAATGCGGACTTTCAGGCGGCCGCAAGCCAACGGCCCACGAACGGAGAACCGTGGGTGTGGCTCGGACGCATTCTCTTCATGGACAACCAGCCGCATCAGCAGGCTGATTTGACGAATGTATGGGATAAGGCGCTTTCACTCGGAGCAAGGATCATGATCGGGGCCTGTCACGAACAGGGGATTCGGAACTGCGAGCGAGGTGACTTGGCGCTGAGTGCGAAATCCATTGCCTTTCTCGCCAACGGAAGTCAGGAAGTCTTTGCCGCCGCACCGTCAGACATCACGCCCGGTCGCATTCTAAACAACTCTGGCGCGATGCATATTTCGTACAGTTTGAAAGTTGGGAACAAGAATTACGCGATCGATTTTATTCCGCTCGGAACCCAGGGCTGCCAATTCAACCTGATGGTGCAATGCCCCCCAGAAGGCGTCACGAAGCAGATAGTCGTCGCGCAATACGTTTCTCAGGCTGTTGTTAAACTCGCTCGCGGCATGCTCACCACTTCGGCTAACCCCTCCTCCCCTGGCGTACCTCCGGTCAAGCCCGTGTCCGCAGCACCTGCGAATGGTTCAGCTTGTAGCGACACTGTTGACTCCGGGTACGCGATTCTGCTTCAGGGACACCTCTACAAAGTCCAGTGGGCTGGAACAGTAGCCGATCAACGATTCTATTTCTTCGACGAAAAAGGAGCCCAGGTTAAGGACTCCGTTCTTCTCACTCAACTTGCAGCCGCGGTGTGGACGCGCGAAAATGTGATCGGCTCTTCGGACGCGCGAGGCGGGAATGTTCGAGTCTCCGGCATTCTTGGGACGTCGAAAGCGCTACAAACGTACACGACCGTGCAGGATGCTTTGGCTCGGGCGATGGTCGAAGCAATTCAGGCCGGTGTGACCGGCGGTGCATCATTAAGCAAGGCGGTGCCGAATCTGACTCTCGGTATCCTCAAGGCCCAGATCTCAAACGCCCCGCAAACGCTGCTCACTCTCTCGGCGCAACGCGGACTTGAAGCGAGTCTCGCCGCTTATCGACAGATGGACGCCGTTCCAATTCCCCCGCAGGATGCAACCGCATTCAATTCAACCGACCTTGCGCGCATCCGAGATCTTTACACACAAGCGCGATCTTTAGAACTTCCTTACGGGGCACTCGCGGCGAAGCTCATGCCTACAACTGGGAGCGAACTGACCGAGAAAGCGCTGATGAGCGCATTTGGCGAAATCGCGGGCGGTCCTCTGTTCAGTGGGGTACCATCCGGCGCGGTTACACTTCAGCGGCTTCTTGATTTGCAGAAGGGCGTGGCGAACATGGGCAAGTCGCTTCCCGCGCTGGAGGCGTATTCGCAAGACTTGAACCTCGCGATCAACCTCACGGACGCAAATAGCCAAACCATTGCACACTGGGCTTCTGCTGCCGCGCAAAAATGTAATTGAGCCTCGGTGCCGTCCTGGAGGAGCTTCAATGTTTTGTTCCGCGTGCGGAAAGGAAATCGCTGGGGAAGCAAGGTTCTGCAGTGGCTGTGGAAACCTAGCCCCGCACCTGGTCCGCGACCAATCCGTGAACGATGGGACCGTAATACCCGTGTGGCTGTTCTGCGTCGCGGGAGCGATGATTGGCGCGATCATTGGGTATCTAACTCGCCCATCGGCCCTCCTCGTCGGGCAGCTTCCGTTTGGGATCGTCGTTACCGGCGGTGCCACCTTACAAGGTTTGGATCAGTTGCTTGTCCCCATTGCCCAGCAGTCGTTCAATCAGATGCTGACGGGTACCATCCTTGGAGCCGTACTTGCGGGCGTTGCCGGGATGATCTTTCGTCGGCTGAACCTGAGAGCAGCATGAGGACGCCAAGACGCGAACAGCACGATCCCTAGGCCACGCGCGTGCATCCGCTATTCTCTTGTCGCCCGATTCTTAACGAATCCGTCGACAATCCAAACCCCGAGGTGAAGAACTGCGTACGTCGCAAGGCCAACGAGAATGCATCGCATCCAATCGCCTGCGGTTAAGTCGCCGACGAGAGGCATTGATGAACGCAGAGAGGCCAGCATCACCAGAACGGCAACCCAACGCGCCGTAACTTTCATTCGCTGGATCCCCTGGTGCTTTGAGAGCGCAAAGCGCCATTCGTATCGACTTGGCTTTGAGGACGACGTACCCGCGCCACCATCCGGTTGGCCGGAAGATCCCCTGAGAGACAACATCGTTTGCGCCTTTCATTTGGTCCGTTCGGCAGAATCGGGACGAATCCTTAGATTGCCTTCAAAGCGAATCTTGATCAGAGCGTCGTCCGATCCCCAATCGGCGGGTACGGAAGCAGTGAAGGCCGTCCGGTAGTATCGTAGACGAGAAGTTAGCGGAACAGCGCGGGAATTCAACGAATCCAAGCTCCCGGTGCTGCTAGTCATAGAGTTATGGTCAGCGAACTCGTTTTGCTTAGGGTTGGAGAAGCCTTTCTCCAACGAGCGCAGAAAATCAGAACTCGTGTTTCGCGCAAAGTGCTCGGGCACTTGAATGCGCTCTTTCAAGCCGGATGGGAAGCGGCTCGCTGCGCTGAATCCGAGAAAATCATCGATCACAATAAGCGCGTGGTCACCGCCCTCGCGCTCCAGCGTAGCCCAATCGGGCGACTCATCAAGGCTCTCAACACTCTAGCGCTGTGCATCGACAGCGAGCCTCGAGCGCGCCGGACTCTTCGCGTCGCAACCAAACGTGAGCCCGATCCTCGAATGACGTTGGATCAGGCTGACCCGATCAATGTGAAAGATGTCGGGAGACACCTCACTGAAGAGGTGGAGCACGTGCTCAAGGTTCTGGAAGAAGCTCAGCGTAATGAGTCAACGGACGCTCTTTTCGAGATTACGCTAATGCTCTCAAGTCACGCTATCAATGCGTCATTGCGGGAGCTGCGTCGGCTCAGAATTCTCGGCGTCTGCAAACACTGCGGCCAAGTCATGTTCCAATCAACAGTGCGTAAAAACTTCTGCGCAGAATCGCCCGAAGGACGCGATTGTCGACACCGGGCGGCTAACAAAAAGTGGTACGCCAAATCGGACGCCTCCAAAGGCCGGATGACGCGTTCTGCGGCGGCCAGCAAAGCCGCTACGACCCTATGGGCCAATCGAGTGAACAGGTGAACCGCCGCATCCTCTCGTTCTTGATCCGAAAACGCGTCAACAACGATGCGTCTTCGGTCTAGTCGAGATCGCTTCCCCCACTCATACTGGCTTTCCTGAACGTTAGAGAACAGGAGAATCACTAATGGACCAAAAGACCCAGAGTTCGGAAGTATTGACCATCAAGGAAGTCGCAGGGATACTACGGTGTTCGAAGGCCCATGTAGCTAACTTGATCAATGGCAAGGTTCGCGGCGTCCCGCCTCTACCCTGCATCTGCGTCGGGCGACGAAAACTTGTCCGCCGAAAATCCCTCGAATCTTGGCAAGACAGCGTTGAACGCACTGGCGTGGCCGCGTGATACGATACGCCGCATGCCATGGTTCGCCGCTTTGGACGCAGGAAAGAGAAATCTAAATGCGTCGAAAACGACACCAACAAGGAAGCTTAAAGTCCCGTGTGCGGGGCGGAAAGGAGTATTGGTATGGCCAATGGAGGGACCCCGATGGACCGAAGTCGAGGGAGTTCGGTCTCCGCTCCCGCGTCACCAAAAGTGCAGCCCGTGCTGCGCTGGACGAAATTCTTCGGCCACTCAACGAGAGGGTCAGGCGTCGCGCGGATACGGACCAGACGCTAGAGAGGTTCATTGAAGAAACCTACTTGCCGACGAAAAAAGATGGGTACTGGAAAGGATCAACGTCAATGACGACTGAGGGGTTGATCAAAACTCATCTGATGGCGGATCTAGGGACGCTCAAGATGTCCGAGCTGAGCCGGAACGACCTGCAAGCATTTCTGAAGTCGAAAGCTCAGCGTGGGCTGTCGCGTAGCGTGGTTTCTCATCTCCGATGGCAACTGCGCGCGATTTTTCGACTGGCCGTGAGCGACGGAGTAATATCGATCGACGGCGCGGCAGGGCTTCACACACCACGGTGCTTGGAGCCGAACATCAAGCGGATCTTGACCGGGAAACAGGTCAGGCACTGTTTGAGCCTTCTGGAGCTTCGGGAACAGTTGGCCGTACGACTGACTGTATACGAAGGGATGCGACCCGGCGAGGTCTTTGGATTGCAGCCGGGCGACGTCGAAAACGCCGTGCTTCATGTGCAGCGGCGGGTTTACCGGGGTGAAATCGATGATCCGAAGGTGACGCGGTCTCGTCGGGAGGTAGCTCTCAGTCTTGGCACGACAAAGCTAATGGCAGAGTGGCTCCTTCTAAGGGCGGGCGCGAGTCCCGATGCTTGGCTCTTTCCTTCCGAGTCTGGAATGACTCCGCTCGGGAGGGACAACGTCTGGCGTCGTAAGATACAGCCAGCGTTTGAAAAGCACGGGCTGGATTGGGCCAACTTCCAGGTCATGCGGCGCACGTTCGCGACTCTGTCCAAGAAGGCGGGCGTCGACGCGAAGATCCGCGCCGATCACATGGGGAACACCGTAGACGTGAACGAAAACGAGTACACGCTCACGAGTCTCGAAGAACGAAGGGAGGCAGTTCTGAAGTTGGAGCGGTTGATTGACGACGAAGAGGATGATCCGGCGGTCTCCTCAAACTGAAGCTACCGGGGTGCGATGAAATTGGATCAGATGAGCTTAACGCAGTAATCGCAGTAAGGACTGAAGAGTGGAACTTCCTAAGTTATTGAAAACTGGAGCGGGAGACCGGGGTCGAACCGGCGACGTCCAGCTTGGGAAGACGACGGTAAATTGGAAACAAAGACCATAGCGTTTCCTGCACCTCGTTCTGGCGATAGAGAATTCGCCGGTTTTCACTCGGTGCTCCGCTCAGCTCGCTAACGGAGCACAAATGGAGCACAGCCATGAGTTCTTCAATACGTCAAAGTCTTAGTCTCGGGGTTGATATGAATTAGTCGCTTGCGCTGTTCTCGCGCATATCCAACAATGTCTGCGGTTCCGCCCAGTCCGGCGGCAGGCTTGCCATCCCATACAGCAATGAGCAGATCCGATAAATCGACAACTCTTTCGCCTGCTCGAAGGTACGACTCCTCGTGGGAGGCGTCTCCGCGAAGCGTTTCCGCTACGGAGGCTCTTGCCAGCAATCTGTGATATGTAGCTCGGCCCTCCTCATCGAACTCATCGTCATAGCCTTCAAAGGGAACGATCACCTCCACAGTTCCGCCACACTCCAATATGGCCTCGGCGAAAAGTTGATCTGCGCCTTTGGCGAGAGATGTGATCCCTGTCAACAGGGTCTTAGGGAAACGAAGCACTTTGAGCAGTTCGGCTCGGACCCATTCCTCATTGTCCAGCTCCTGATGGCCCGTGATACCTATCTTCACAACCGGCCTTCCTTGGCTAGCAACCAATAAAGCTGCCCCAATTCAGTGAGTTCGACGGCTCCAGATGCCATGACCGTGTAGTACAGATGGTTCCCACCCACGGTTCTAAGCAGCCTCGCATCTCTGTACTGCGTTAATTTGTCATAGATGGTCACATGCTCCGGCACCGCCGACGAAGAGCTGGCTTCGTAGCTCGGGTCGAGCTGATATCGGCTTACGACCGTTGGAAAATAGTCCGCTAGCTCGCGCAGTAAGGTATCCGTTACGCTTGGCGTGCAGAGACGCACGGGGGAAAGCCGATCTGCGTGAGACTTGTACATGGGGCGCTGATCCCACGGCCCTAATATCTGCTCGACATAGGCGTAGATAGCCGCAGTTGACACCCTGCCACGAACGTCAGCGGCTCCACCCTGAAGTGCGTTTATGACCAGCCAAGTAAAAATGCCGTGTCCCCCGGTTTCCTCGCGCGACACTTCCGAAGGACGAGAAGCCGCAAGAATCGTAACGCCTTCTCGCAGTTGCGCCTGATTTTCACTTCCTGCTGGGCCTTGTAGATTGGCCGGGTTTCCTACCCAGCCTGCAAAGCAGCAATCGAGGATAAGTAGTACTTCCCGCGCTCGGGAACGATTCGCAAGAAGGAGAATTTCATCCATTGGCAGACCCGGCTCGTGCGTCGTGGCGTCCTGAGTACAGACAAAGCCGCCCATAGCGGTAGGCGTCCCGTGCCCGGAAAAGTAAAATACAATGTCGTCCGTGAAGTTGTCGAATAGCTGCCCCCATACCTCACGAAGACGCGCGCGCGTCACACGTTCTGCGTCGGTGGTCAGGAGGCGACAATCGTAATTGGGGCTGCCGTCGTAGTTGCGCGCCAGCAGCTCCTTCATTTTGGTCGCGTCCAGAACGCAACCCGTAAGGGAGGACCCGTTGTCGTAACTATTGATGCCAACCAGCAGAGCGCGGCGTGCCATACGATTTTACTCCCGCTTCCGTGGCGACGTGCCCGAGAGCCATTTTTCAAATACCACATACGTTTCTGAGTCTTCATGAACCCATAGCCGCGATTTTCCGTTGGTATCATTGTTCGCAGTGATGTAGGGATAGATTCCGAGATATTCCTGCCCCCTGTACCTATCGCTCGAAGTTTCGCTCGGCGAAACCGGCAAGATGGCGGCTTTGCTCTTCTGGCCATCCATATATCCCAGCTCCCAAGGCATCCATTTGGAATCTTTGGCGCTGTCGGTTGTCGCAAAAAATAACGACTTGCTTTGCGTTATTCTGCCCCTGACGACTTCCGCCGTTTCTTTCGTTACATTATCCCGGTTGAGCTGCGAATCCTCCCTCCAGTCCACGTATACGCTATACCCGAGACGCTCCAAATAGAGAGATATGCCGAAGATCAACTCTTTGTCGAGGTAGCTGTGCGATAGAAATATATCAAAGGAGGACAGCGCAGCCGAAGACGACATGCTTTTGCGAAGGGCACTCGCGGTCGATTCGTTGAGCCGTGAAGCCTGCGCCTTTGCCAAAGAGCGAAGGTTGGATTCGTTAAGAAGCGCCATTTAGTTCCTCTGGCCGTGCCAGCGCATGGAAACCACCGATGCGCTTATTGCCATATTGTTTTTTCAAATCCGGTTGTCTTTCGCCAACCGCCAATAATAGCGCCCTGACGGAGTGAGCTGACACGCGGCGGACTGCATCGCGGCGTCGTACATATGTGGGGCGTTTACAGGGACGACCAGATGCAACCGCGCGAGCGCCTGAAGCTCACGCATCTGGGAAGTTTTCGCTGCGTCGGCGGTCGGCGACGTATGTTCGTAGGCCGGATCAAGGGGCAATTCCTCTGCCGGAAGCGGGAATAGCACGGGAAGACGTCGAAGGATTCCTCGGTCAATCGGCGGTTTGCAGTGTCGAAGTTCAAGGACGCTCGAAACGTGTGATTTGAACAAGGGCCTCTGATCCCATGCTCCCAGGGCGGCCTCTACGTAGGCATAGACGGCGGGAGTACTCACAGCTCCCAGCAGATTGGCGGCTCCGCCTTCCAACGCATCGACCACGAGGGACGTAAATACGCCACCGCCGTCCGCTTCAACGGAAACCTGATTCCCTCTACCGGCTGTCAGGATCGAAATACCCTCCCGCAGGAAGACCTTCGTATTGTCCACGGCTGGCAGATTGCCGAGTTGTCCAGAGAAACAACAATCAAGCAATATCACGACTTCTCTTGCCTTTGAATCGTTAGCGAACTTCAGAACATTACTCATCGCAACGCCTTCCGAATATTTCTTGGCGTCTTGCGTTACCAGATACCCGTCGAGGTTATTTATCGTTCCATGGCCGGAGAAATGGAAAAGCGCGACGTCTGCGGGGTCCGCGAAGAGTCGTTCCAAGTGATCCGACAGAATCGCGCAAGTAACTGCGTCGTTGACCCCTCCGTGTTGAGCGACGAGCGTCCGACAATCGAAATTCGGTGAACCATCCTGCTGCTTTTCGAGAACCGCCGTCATTCGCTGCGCGTCGTTGACGCACCCATTCAGGGGGCCGAAACCGTATTGATCAATGCCGACGCACAGCGCCCGTCGCATAAGATAGCTCACGTTTTGAAGTCAGCGACTTCCGCCGAGTAGCGCCTTCAGGTTGTCCCACGTCCATTTGTAAATTTTGTCGTTCACCGAAGCCGATGTAGGCTTCGTGCAGGTTTTGTCCGAGTATCCCCACAGAAGGAAGTACGGTTTGTTCTCTTCTTTGGCAATTGTCAATTCCGCAGCAACGCCAGTTGCTTTGTGCGTGTGCTCCCCGCACAGTACGATGACCTGATCAACGGCGCGAATCTTCGCTCGGACTTTCGCCTTCCAGTCGCCAGGGTAGGGGTCTTTCACCGACCAGTCATGCATCTCGAAAGGCGAGTCCGCATGCTTGGATTGGCCCACCAGCAGATGTTTGAGACTTTCGTCGTAATCGTAATCGAATGCGGTGAATACACGTGCTGGGTTCTTTGCGGCCATCTCGTCCCCTTCCAGAGTTGAACAGAATACTAATTCTCTCAATAGCGTCCAGAGAATTCAAATCCCTGCCGTTGTTTTGCAGTGAAATCCCTCGGGCGAACTCACTCGGGAGCGCGTGACGGGCTTTACTCGCCAAAGTGCTCACCGATCCGCTGAAGGCCGTTTTCGGCCCATCCCCCTGATTTAGGCGCCTGTCTTCACCGCTGAGTCGGCTGCTTCCTGCGAACGTCTCTTGCTGCTGCGCCATTCGCGCGCTAAAAAAGCGCGCCACGAAGTGCCTAAGCAAAGCTTAGGGATGGTGTCTCTCTCCAATTCTTCCGTGCCTTTGTCCCCGGTTTTGATTTTCTCTCGGCCTCCCCGTCGATCTGGAGCCTAGCCCCAGATCGCGGTGCGTTTCCGTTCATTCCCTTTCCCTCATCTACGGGATGAGGATTTCTTGGTCGCCCACAGGATCGTCAATGGCGTCCCGCCCCTGCGGGACGTTCATCGAAGACCATTGACGACCGAGGACGATCAAACACGCTGGCGGGCGAGGGAAAGGGGATTTGTAGGAGATCGTGCAAAAGAAAACCCCCGACTCCGGTGAAGGAGCCGGGGTTGGTCTTCACCTCAAGTAGAAGGCTTGGGAGGTGAATAATCGAGAGGTGTGATTTCATCGACCTCTTCCTCAGCATCAACGATGTTGGAGGACACCTCCTCGGCCTTCCAGTTTTCGAAGAATTCTTCGGCCTCTTCGACACTGTCGGCTTCGACAATGTAACGGCGGACTTGGTACTCGGTTCTGTTGGTTATGATCTCGTATTTCATTTGTTGTGTTTCGTTTGGGGTTGGTTGTCGCCCCGCCCCCGAAGGGGAGCGAGGCGACATTGCGTTCATACAGCTACGGCTTCGGGCTGGGTCGCCTTGGTCTTGGCGGCCAGCTTGACGATGGCGCGGGCGCGAATCTCGGAGGTTTTGATCGTGACCGTCACGATGTCGCCGCCGTTTACTTGCAGGTCGCGCTCGTACTGGTTCGTCCGCAGTTCGCCTTCGATGGAGACGTGATCGCCTTTGGCGAGGGAGCGAGCGATTTCCGCGAGCGGGCCCCAAGCCACGATCCGATGCCAATCGGTGCGCGACTGCCACTGGTCGGAGTCCTGGGGCTTCCACGATTTCTTGGTCGCCAGTGACAGGACGGCTCGGCCTTCGAGCACCTCCGGGTCGCGGCCAAGGTAGCCGGTGACGGTTACACGGTTCTCGTAGGCGGGAGCCGCCTTCGGTTGTTCTGAGTTTTTCGCTGGGTTCATAGTTTGTTCCTTTCGTGGTTGAGGGTTCTGTAGTTCCTCGCCAGAGGAACGGAACTACGAACCCGAGACCGAAAGGAGCAAAGCGGAGCTTCCGGGATTTCAGTCTGGCCGCACGCTGCACACGGGCCTGACAGCCGCCGTCTGCTGGCGTGACCGTTGCTGGGACATCACGAGTGCTGACAAGCCCGTCAAGGGACCGGAGTCGCCCTGAACGGCGGAGCGCGTGAATGGGCGCGACGGTGCCGCGAGGGGCTGCGCCGTGATGCCGCGGTCAGTCTGAACTGCCGGGGAAAGCGAAGCGAAACGTGAACCGAAGCGAAAACGGAAGAACGAAGGCGCGTCTCCTGCCGTGCACCGTGTAACGCATTCTTGGCGAACTCGGGCGCGCGGAAGGTCTCAAGGACGAACGGCCCGGAACGGTTGACGATGGAAGGGCAGGGCGACGCCGATCCGCGCCCGATGGCTAGGGCTGGGTCCGAAGTATGCGCCTGAGATCACGTTTGCCATGGAGCACACGCGCGATTTCGAGCGGAGTGTTTGGCCGGTAAACGATCATGTACGAATAGACCGTCAGGAAGAGGACGGGATGAGAAGTGAGATCCGAACGCTGATGTCCGATCCGGGGATTCTGGGCGAGTAGTTCGAAAGCGTTGTAGAGCTCGGACTCGACCCGATTAGCGATTTCGACACCGGCTCGCTCGTACAAGTAACGCCAGACTTCAAAGATGTCTTCGTCCGCTCGCGGCGAGACGATGTAGCTGCTCATGAAGGCGGGCGCTGTCCCTTGAGCCAGTCCGCCTTCTTTTCCTGAAGACGGGCGCGGGAAACGTCGCCGGGAATACCTTCACCGCGATCCAGCTCGGCCAAACCGCGTCCGATCTCCTGATGGATTGCGTCCTTGCTTTCCCAGAGCAAGTCCTCGTCGTCATGGAGCATCTGGACCGCCCGCTCGACGAATTCTTCGACGCTGCGGTAAGCGCCGCGTTCGATATCCTTCTGGATCAATTGTTCCAGTTCGGGCTTCAGGTTTATAGTCATACAGGTACGTTAATCGATGGTCCGGGCACCGTCAACTTCATGGTCGCAAAAAAATCAGGTTTGCGCCGGTTTGAAGAAGAGATCGGTAACGACCACCCCTTCGCCGCCAAGCATCGATTGGTGGCGGGGCGATACCGTGATGATGTCGATCCGGTGACGCTTGGCGTCCCGGATCAACTGGATGAGACCTGACCCCTTGATCGTGACATCGAAAAGCCGGAACGTCATGGTGATGATACGGTCGGTTCCCTCAACGTTGAACAGGTCGTTCCACATCAGCAATCGGTGCACATCGCCATCAATGAACATGATGCCGTAGTAATAGGTGCCTTCCGGCACCGTCTTGTACGTCTGCTCTTTTTCCTTCGTGGTTATCATCTGCCCATCTCTCTACCGCCCTGCCGTTCATGAGCGAACTCGCGCCCTCTGACGAACGGGGGAACGTTCGACCAAATCTTCTCCACCACTTTGGCGATTTTTGCGACCAACGTCCGGGGACGCTCAGCGGAGCGCGTCCGGTCCACCGTGCGCGCTTGTTTACGTAGAAGTTCCAATGCCGACATCCGCTCGCCCGAAATGCCGATCGATTCGCGCAGGTTCTCCTTGTCGCCCGTAAAGACCGTGATGCGATGCCTCCCTCGGGAGGCCGCGACGTAGAAAAGTTCACGCGTCATACGGTCGCCCGAGATGATAACTTCATCAACGGTTTTGCCCTGGCTCTATGGGCCGTGACGGCATAGCCGTAATTGAATTGCCGAAAATCTTGCGGCATGGTGCGTCCATCTTCCAGTTGCAAAGCGCCTTGCTCGGTGATCCCTTTCACACGGCTCCGGTCGCCGTTCGTCAGCCGGTACGGCCCCTTTCGGAAGTTGGCTTCGATGGAAATCCAGTCGCCGACCGCAACGTCGATTGCACGCGGAACGAATACCCCAAAGCATTTAGCCTGTTTCTTCGTGATCTCGATTTGCCTGCCACGGGCATTGCGAGTGAAGACGACATCGCCTTCCTGCTTTTCTACCGTCAGAGACTCGTGCTTTTGAGCTTCTTTGGTCGCCTTATGAAAAACAAGAACCTGCCCTTGCACGTAATTGGTCGTATCCCGTTTCTGGGCTTGCGTCCAATTGAGGGGCTCCAATCTTTCCAGCTTTCTTTCCGCAGCCAGTTGCCCGCGTTCGCGGCAAACATGGCGCACCGCCCGAGTGACGCGATCAATCTCCTCATGGGTCGGACAAACGATGAGCACATTACTGGCGGCGGAACGGTAGGCTTCGGCAACTTGTAGCGGACGATCGAATGACGGGGCTTCCTTGACTGCGCCC
Source organism: Terriglobia bacterium (assembly GCA_963732025.1). Taxonomy (GTDB): domain Bacteria; phylum Acidobacteriota; class Terriglobia; order Bryobacterales; family Bryobacteraceae; genus Palsa-187. The sequence continues at coordinate 1,040,789 of CAVSXU010000007.1, read as the reverse complement.
ATACGGTTCAGTCGGTCGAATCCTTGGGAAGGGTTGGTTCGGAGTGCTCGGATTGCATCCTTATAATCTCGATTCTGCTGGCGCTTCACTTCACCCAGGCCGATGGTTGCGAGGCGCGATTCCTTTTCGAGGATGCGCAACGCATCCCCCGCCTCAACGGATTGGATTTGGCGTGTATCACCGCAAAAGACAAGTCGTGCATCCAAGCGCACGGTCAGACGCAATAATTCGTGCATCTGTCGCGCCGAAAGCATCCCGGCTTCGTCAACGACGATCGCGCTTTTGGGCAAATAGGCGTGCTGGTCAACGTCCAGCAAGAACCGTTCGACGGTTTGAGCGAACCCGAAACCGACTTTGGAAAGTTCATCGACGGCGCTAGCTGTCGGTGCCACTGCCCAGACCACGCGGCCATTCTCCTCGAAGGCGCGTCGCAGTTCGCCCAAGGTCGCTGTCTTTCCAGCACCCGCCGCGCCTTGAACATTCACCGCGCGATCTTTGGTATCGAGCACGAATTTGATGACCATGCGTTGCTCTGCGGTAAGACTCGGTGAAAGTTGAAAATCGTGAGGCTCGCGGCCTAAGCGCTCCAAGCTGCCCTGAAACGCATTGACCAAGTCGATCATCTCGCGTTCGCGGTCCAGCGAAGCGTGAGTTGCAATTTCGTCTCCGGCTCGAATGATCTGGTCGGTCGTTTCACGGGACTTCAAGGCTCGCTTCAGTTCGGGAAAGTGGATTTGTCCGCGTCCATGCACGAGAGCCTCGGTAAGAACCTCAAAATCCTTCGCGACAGATACGCGTTCAAAAACGTGATCCAACGCGTGCTGGAGGGAAGCCTCCACGCTGTGCGGCCTATTCTTGCCGTGATTACGGTCGGCTTGTTCGCGAACCTGCGTCAGCTCGCGCACGTCTTCACGCGTAAGCCTCGCGAACTGGGCTTTCCGCACTTCATCCGTGGAGATTTCGGCCAGCTTATCGGCGCGCGAATCGCGCACGAGGATGGCGATTTCGTCATCTGAAGGCGCACGGCCATGCTCTTGCATGAAAGCGGCGATAGCTTCATCCCGCTCTTTGCTTCGCTGGCTGAACTTTTCGATGAGGCTTTGCGAGACTCCTTTGATCTCAAATCCATTCTTCCGGTCTTCGATTTCGTACCCGAGTTGCTGAACCACATTCGCAAGCCGGTTGCGATAGATTTCCGATAGAAATGCGCGGCGCTCGTAAATTCCCGAAGCCTGCAATGCCTTCCACCGATCCTCTTCGGCGTCATGCGTCATGTTAGCTGCGACGCAATGGGTATGGATTTGTGGGTCGAGGCGGCGGCTCGCGTCATGTCGATAGCAGGCAACGATCAGATTTCCGGTAACGCGATTCCCGTTCTCCCTATCGGTGCGTACCCGTGTCGCCGCCCAGCGTTCAGTTTCAACCAACGCTTCTTTGAGCGCGCGATCGTGCGCCTCAATGAGACGCCCATCCCCTGCAAGAATCGCCATGATGGAAAGCGACTTCGGCGCTGAGAAGGTAAGATCGTAAAGATTTCTGCCGTGGCTTTTCTTTTCGCCGTTTCGGTCCATGCGGTCGGCACTCTTCCGCTGCCGGAGTTTTTCCCCCGTTTCGGGATGCAATCCTTGCCGGACTCGTTCGAACTGTTCGAGCTCGACCTTGCCCTGCAAACCGAGTTTCTCGGCTCCGCGTCCGAACCATTCCCCGAGGACGCGTTCGCCCTCGGCATAATAGTCGTTCCGTTCGAGGTGTTTCTTTGCGTAACCAGTGCCGTTCGACATGGCGCGGACGGTGAGCATACGTAATGTTAAGGTGAATCCTTCAAATCTCCAAAGAAGGCAAAGGCGGGAACGTCCCGGCCTCGCGGGGAAACTCGACGAGCTTCCCCGCGCTCCTTTCTTCGGAGGATCGAAGTTATCTGCCTTGCTCCTCAGCTTGGAATCTCCGAACGGCGGTGAGGACTTCGTCGAGATCGAAACGCGTACAGCGACGTCCCATCCGAATCACCGGGATCTGTTTCCGGCGCACGAGGGTTTGGACGAAGCGGGGACTCACGCCGAGTCTCCGGGCAACCATCTTGAGATCGGCCAGCCGTTCGCTCTCGTCGGGGATCGGGTCGGTCTTCGGGCGCATGGGCACGGGCTTGTTCGGTGGTGGTGCGATGTCCGTCGGTAGCTGAGGCAGTTTGAATTCTTTAGAAAAACGCATGGGTTCCTCCCTTTCTCCGGCGCGGGGGCCGGATTTGAACGAGCATTGCGGAGCTTGAATTCCCGGCCCGCTCATCGTTGAGCGAGGAACGTATTTATACAACCGAGTAATGACCGATCAAGGCGTTTTTGGGAGGGAACGAACGATTGTTTGCACGTCGCTGAGCGCAAGCGAATCGAAATGCTTAACGCGCGGAAACCAGAATCGCCATGTGCGTCTGTATGCGCGAAGCGCCGATCGCTTCGCGCAAGCCAGCCCTAATCGGGCTGGTCGTCGGCTTGGGGGCTGAGGGCGGCGATGATTTCGCATGCGGTCTGCTGGATGAATTCGAGCGAAGCGGCCAGCGTTTCGCGGTCGCCGGAATAGAGCTGAATGTAATCGCTCGCGGCGGTTCCGGTTTCGAGTCCGATAGATTGGCAAACGACAAATGCAACGGCCTCGGCTTCGGTTTCGCGAATGGTCTTGCTGGTGCTCGTCCGGCGCTCGCCGCGATGCAGCATTTCGTGAGCGATCTCGTGGGAGAGAACCGAGAACTCGTCGGCGGGAGAAAGTCCGGGCAGGAGTGCGATGCTGCCGCCACGCGAAACGCCCCGCGCAGGAGCGATCGAGTCGGAATATTCGAGAGAGATTCCGCGACCGGAGACGAACTGCTTCAGATCGTTCCAGATGATCGGCGGGATCACCCTGAACGCTGGCGAATTCCGGCAACGGCTCGCCGTCGGTCTGGCTGACATCGAAGACGTAGGCGGCTTTGAAGCGGACGATCGTCTTCTCTTCGTCGGTCTTCGCAGCTTCCGCCTCGGCGTGCTTGAAGATCATCGGCGCGAGAATGAGGATGCCCTTCTCGCCTTTGCGGACGAACCGGCCCAGCTTGCGCCAGGAGTGGAACCCGGCGACGTGCGAGGCGTCTTCACGCTGCGTGTAGATCAGCATGACGTTGTTGAAGCTGTAGCGGTGGAATCGCGCCATCGCCGCCGAGATAGCGGGTGAGGGTTGCGCTCTGGCCTTGCTCCAGCGCGGTGATGAGTTGTTCGAGTGCTTTGTCGGTGACTTGTTTGACTTGCTCCGTTTTCATGTTTTTTGTCCTTTCTGTTTGAGGGCTTTCCGGGCCCTTCACCGGGCTGAGGGCCGGAGCCCGAAACAGAAGGACAAAGAGCGCAGCGCCGCCCGGCTCAGCGGACGGAGCGGGTCGCAGCGGGAGTGACAGGACGGTTTTCCCTGGCGCGACCGATGCTAGCGACGGACGCAGTAGCCCCGATCAGGGGCGGGAGACGGGTGGGGCGGAGCGGAAAAGAACGGAGCATGTCACATTAGGAGACCGGAATCGCATCGGAATGCGCTTGGCGGAAACAGTTAGTCTGCGTCGAGCGGCTGAGACTGAACGCAGGAAGATGGCGCGACTGGTTCTTCTTCGAGCAAGTGATGTCCGACGATTCGAAGATGATGTTCCACGAGCAAACTGAGCCATTGCTGCTTGAAACCAATTTCAGGCCGAGACAAAAGGCCGAGACTCTTCTTCCTGACGAGTCAGATCGGCAAAAGCCTGGTAGTTCTCATAGAGCGGGTCAACGAAGGATTCCTTCCGGTGTAATATGGGCGGATTGTCGGACGATGAGTAGTCACGTATCGCATAGGAAGCGTTGGGTAGGTGGACCCGAATACTATGAAGAAGCTCTGGATGGGGGTATGTCGTCGAAGTCCTTGTATTTCAAAAACGATACTTTCCTGCCGTCGAGAGATATCTTTGCGATGTTGTAGTCAACCTCCCCGACGACCTGGTGTGCGACGAAGAGCAAGACCCTTAGCAGAGCAGGCATCTCTCCTTCGGCTGAGCAATGCACGTAGAAATCTGAAGGGAGGCGTTTCCCGACTGTGGCGGCTTGGCAAGCGTCTCGGATCAGCTCCGGCTTACCTAACTGGAACAAGAACTGTTGCCCCTCCTCGCACGCAGATCCATAAGACCGCCAGAGGAGTTTGATGTCCGCGCGGGTTTCCGCCGGAAGCATCCGAAACGGTGGAGGCCGGATACCACGCAGATGAAGCATCGCGAAGAATGTGAGGATGTCGCTTTTCTTGGTTTGCTTTGCCTCAGAAAGAACTGCGGAATCGATGAGACCCAATGCGAGTCGTTCGATCCGCTGCGACGACCCAAAGCGACGCACGAGTGCAGAGTAGGCATCAAATTCCGACGGAAGAGCGGGCCTCCCCAGTGATCGGGTTAACTCAATGAAAGCGGCTCCGTCCGAGTCATTAGCGAACTGCGCGAAAAGATCGAGACGCTCTCGGCGGGGAGGGGTCGTCGAGAGCTGCGCTAAGTAGGCCGATTCGAGCGACTCTTCTTTGAAAACATAAGCAACGCCCAGCCCCGCCATGTACGGTTTTCGACCGAGCACCGTCTGGACATATTCCTTAAATTCGCTTTGCGTAAAAATCTTTTGGAACGACCCTGAGTTTGTAACCAGACCATCGGAAAACTCGGTGCCCGAATTCAGCGATTGGTCGACACGGACTGAAACGACGAGGACTTGTCGTGCAAGATCGAAGGCGTGGCGAAGCGTCTCCTCCCGCTCCCCCAAATCCTCGATCACATTCAATACGTAACCCAGATTGACGCAATCGGCGGGACTTACGAGATCGTCGGGGCGATAGTGAGGGTCCCAACCCTCAGCTTGAACGCCAATCTCCTTGAGGAGCTGAATGTCTTCGCCGAATCCGCAACCGTAATCAAAAAAGGTGAGGTCGGGAGAAATGAGTCCGTGCGTCCGTGCCAACGCGACGGGCCGAGAATGACCCAGCCGCCGAATAGCTGTACGATGGCGTGGAATCGATATTTCCATGCAACGACCTCGGGTTTCTGCCCGAACTACGCGCCCTTAAGGTGCCGACAATGCCGCGACAGCCTGGGACAAGAACTCAGCATCAACGAACGGAACTTGCGCGAACACAATTTCGGGCTCTCCCTCCAGTTTCGCGGCCAAATGGCCCTTTCCGAGGAGACGCTCTGCACCTTTCTCACCGAGGGCGATTTCCGATGTTCCCTCCCCATCCACGCGGAGAACGAGACGGTTGCCTAAATTGGCACGCAACTGCATCGGCATAACATTCGCGTCGGGACGTTGTGCCGCAAATACCAGGGAAATTCCGGCGGCTCGGGCCTTAACGCCAAGTCTCGCCGACAATGTTGGAAACAGCATCCGCATAGTCGGGAGTGAGCATCCATTCCGCAAACTCGTCGTGAATGACCCACAGGAAAGGAAACCGTTCAGTCGCATTGGGTTTGCTGTGGAGGTCGAAAATATTGGAAACGCGGTTCTCTCTCAGGACGGTATATCGTCGGTTCATCTCTCCAACGAGTTCGTTGAGCTTCGTGATCGCATTCTCCTGTTCGTCGATGACACCATCTTGCAAGTGAGGCAATCCCTCGAAGGCGAAGTAATCGACACCGAGTTTCGGATCGATGAGAGTGATACGGGCCTGTTCGATTGTGTTCGTGGAGGCAATCCCGAGGATGATGTTTTGCATCAGCACGGACTTGCCGCTTCCAGTGGAACCGGCAATTAAGGTGTGCGGCGCGTTCGCTTTCGGTGATAGATAAAGAAGACTGCTGTCCTCTTCCTTAACGCCAATCAACAGAGAGTGGTTTCCTTGTGTGCAATCAGGATTCCAGCGCTTCCAGACATCGGGCAGCTGCAAGATCGCGGCGGTTCGCGCGAGCGATTGCGATTGCAACGATCCCCGCTTCGGCGCGGACTGAGATCACATTCAGCTTGTGCGTTGTCAGAAACTCAGACCGACGCCTCAAGACCTGTTCAACCGTGAGATTCGCACTGCCCCGGAATTTCAAGAGAGCCGCATTAGGTGTTAGAGAACTGCTGATGAGCTTCGACTGTAGTTGGAATTGCTGCAACGCGCCCTTGCAGAGATTCTCGACGCTCTTGAGCCATTCCGCGTCCGCCGAACTGTCTTGAGCACCGGCCTGATAAGCCCCAAGAAGTGCAGCGAAATTCTGATTTGCCCAGGTAGTTGTTGTGGTCATGTTTGTGGTGCCTTGTACTGTGTTGCTAGAGGAGCCCGACGGCACGGGGCCACTCGAAGTTGGCGTGAACGGTGCGGGGCCGGGTGCTGGAACTTTACTTCCTCCTCCTTCTGAACCTTCATCGCCAGAAGTATCATCGGTGGATCGATGTCGATACACAACTTCAACTCTTTCCGACGGTTTGCGATACGTTTGTTCATGACCAGATATCCTTGTCTGCGATAGCCTTTCGAATGGGAAGAGGATCAGAGCCCTTCCAGTACCCGAGGACCAGTTCTCGCAAGCGTGCCCGCGAAAACACTTCTTGGAACGAGTCGTCGGATTCGGCTACTACGCCAAAGTCAGAGCACTCAGCGGCATCAGACGGTCCAGATACGAAAATATGGGAATAGCCACGCAAGTAAACTCCGCAACGACCTTCTCGCACGGCTCGTCGCCATTCGGCGAGATCGATCGGTGAATGCGACGGAAACTGAATGCCATTCAAGCATCAGGTCAGAGAACCGAGACAACCAGAGATCGCGGTCGAGACGCTTTGGGTTGCCGAAGAGCGCGTCGCTAATCCGGCGCAAAGTGTCGCGAAGCTGCTTTTGGGACTCTTTCCGTTTGGGGGCGAGGCTGGCGATGTCGATGTACTTCGCCTCGGAGATGATGACGGCAAGTTGAAGCCGTCCGTCTGGAGTTTGATGTGGTGCGAGAGCGAGAAGGTCCGCAATCTGCTCTTCCTGTTGCCCAAGCCATTCGGCGTAGTCATCGAGGAAATACCACCCGAATCTCCGATTCGTGCCGAGTTCACTACGGATGAGGTATCGACTCAGAACGACGCCCATCAATTCGCTGGCGTTTCGACCCCGTTTCGCGGCACGCAAGACGATGTCACCGGAGACGTCGTTCGCGTCGTCGATAAACTTCTCAGTTAGTTTGCGTGCGTCGCCGTCGGAGAGCTCTAAGTTCAGATCCTTGATGCGGCTCAAGACCATCGAGCGAAGCAGGCTGAGCGGCGCGGTCGAAGAAATGAGGATGTTGCGCCCTTGCGTGGCGCACTGCTTGTAACGAATGACCTTTACGTTCTGGTTGACCAGTTGGCGGCGGTCGAGCAGTTCATCATAATTGACCACCCAGTTGCCGAGGTTGTGAATCTCTTTGAAGATGCTGGCAGTGCTCGGATCGTTGAAGTCGAGCTTTCGTGCGGGGAGCAATCGACGATTCTCGTTACCGTCCCAGTCTCCCTGAAGAAGGTGGTAATCGCGGTCAAGAACGACCAACCTTCGCGCGTTTGAACGGGACAGCTTAGATAGACAACGGATTTCATGTCGTCGATCGGCAGAAGGTCGACGACGGGACCATCGCGCGGGAATGAATGTGGCTGAATCGACGGGTTCAGCGGTTTCCGAATACCACTCAACCCCGGCATGGCGTGCGATTACGTCCTGAAGGAAAACGATATCGGTGATCGGGCCATCCTTGGGATCACGCACGGGGGCCTGGTCAGCCATGATGCCTATTCGCAGACGGGCCATGAAGTCCTTGGTCGCTTCGCTCGTGACGAACGAGTCGACATCGGCAGTCCGATGACTCGATGATCTTCTCGTAAAGTTCGCGAAGCTTGATCCCGCTTCCGATGACGCAGGATGATTTGGCAGCGCATGTCCTCATCGTCCTCGTGAAGCTCGGCGATCTTATCCACGAGAGCGTATGGCAGCCGGGCTGAATCACAGTTGTAGAGGACAACCGAAGATTCGCCCGTTCATGAGGATAGAGGGCGAGAAAACGCTTCGTCAAATCGACGATCAGCGACGATGTTTCCGCGGGGCTTTCGTTTGTGTCGTCATTGCCGTCGTTGCTGACGACGGGCGATTCGTGAAGGCTGTAATCGAGATGGTGATCGGTGAGAGACGAGCAGCTCTGGCTTAGTATCGTTCCACCCTAGAACAAGCTCGGGGTAGTAGGGATGAGCGAGTTCCTGTTGGAGCTCCTTGAAGAATAGAGGTGGATCCCCAAAGAGAACCTCGTCGGCGGTTAGGAGATGACGAATAAGCGCCGCAACCTGAGTAGCCTTATTGGCCATTGCCGCAAGCCGCAACGGTTGCCAAGGCGCGACAATCGCCGTGACCTTGCCCCCTTCGACTTCAACTGTACCGAGGGCGAGCAGTGGCTGCAGGAGATTAATGCGATTGCGGTCTCCTTTGGCATCCCTACAGAGCGTTTCGATCAGAGTGCCGAAATCCTCCGCCTGCGTCACAAGGGACTTACAAGCGAGCCCCTCCGTCGCGAATCCCGTTATTGCCGCGGAGTAGCTCTTAACGAACGCGTTGAAGAGCCCCAGAAGTTTGGTGGAAGCTGTGTCTGAAATCCATCCCTGCTCGCGCGCTTGGGTGAGTGCCTTCGGCCACGCAGCCGCAATATCTTGATCCTTCTTGTAGATGGCGACAAATGAACCTCTGTCCTTTCCGAAGGCTGCGTAAAGCGTCTTCACGTTATGCAGATCTAAGGACTGAAACCTGCCTTTTACGCTGATTGGCTCGCGGCTAACGCTACACCATACCAACGGGTGTTCGACCAAGCGGGACCAATCTCCTGGAAACTCACTGGCTACGGTGTTCGGATCGAAGGTCCAGACAAGCTGTTTTGAAAATTTCTGTGAACTTCCCGTTGTCAGTTCGACTTCGAGTTCCAGAACGAATTTAAGCTGGAGTGCAGCTCGGGCACCAGAATCGTTTACGTAGGGCTTGGATGCTTTTTTCCATTGGTCGCTGATGGCCTCGAAATTCATGAGCTCCCCGAACTCCCAAGACACTCCTCGGCCGAACAGGTCTTTGAGTCCGCGATAACGGGTTGCGAAGAATATTCCGGCATCGTAGTTGATATCTCGGAGGTCCCTCTTCGTGCGGCGATCAGACGAAATCTTCAGCTTGCGCTTCGAAGAAGAAAGATTTTGGTCAAAGAGCCATTTGAGGCAGAGCGTAATGCCCAGTAGGAAATCATCGGTCTCAACGGGTGTCCCGAGAATGAATCGATCCCACCTTCCTTTGAGGGCGGGAAGTTCCTTAAGCTCGTTACGGTGCCGCTTATAGAACTCTTCATCTTCTTCCTGGGCATCGGTTCGTTTGATGTCGCGGAGTCGGGCAAGGTAGTCTCGCTCGTCGTTCGTTAGGAGTTCCGCTTCGCGCTCATCATAAAAATCGAGTGTGGCCTTGCCGAGATTGAACGCCTCACGCTTGAGACCATCGAACAGAGGCTTGATCGCCTCCCATTCGCATTCTGCAAGGGCGAGTGCGTGGGTGTTCCACCCGCTGTCGGCATGGATATACTCTTCGACGATCCTATGCAGATCATTTGGGATCGCGTCGCGAACTTGATCGAACGACTTTTGAAGCTCCTCTTCCAGTAGAAGATTTTGAGTGGGCGTTTGTTTAAGGAGATAGCAGGAGCGCTTCTTGATCGCTTGCGTGTAGAGCGTCTTCCACTTTGAAAGATGACCAGCAGTCTTATCGTTCAGGGTTCGGAAAAAGACGGTGTCACGCGGGATTTGGAGTGCGGGCAGAGCAACGCCTAATGCAGCTAAGACGGGCTGACCGTCCTCGATGGCCTGTGGGTTGCAATGACGTATTCGGAAAAGCGATCGAGGGGGAGCTGTTTCACCTCCAATAACGCCTGCAACGCCTTGGTCCACCATTTCTGGTGTTGATCGGTGATCGGCAATCCCTCCGCCGCGATTGTTACCCACAACTCGGGCTGCGATTGCAATTCCTGAGAACCGACGTTCGTAAGTTCTTTCAGAGATTGATCTTCGTCATCCCCTGTATTCGCGACTAAGAGCGCAGACTTGCTGCAGTCGGCATTTCGAAAAAACGTCGTCCGCTTGGTTGTCAGCACCTCTTCTGGTAGTCCATAATCGCCAACAAAATGAATCGGCAGCTTGATTTCTACGGAGGAGTATAGACTGTGATCCGCGAGGATGGTCTTTGCGACCGCTGCAGTCTGATCTGCAGTGAGGGAATCGAGCAGAATATCGAGCAATCCCAGAGGAGTCATCCTCCGCGAGCCGGTCGCGAAGGTAGGACGCCGCCACTTTACCGATGAGGTCGATGCCGGTCATTGCGCTCTCTCTTGGTAGGGGTTGAGGACATAGGCGCAACTATCCGAGAGACGCTTGAGAACCCCAAGGCTATCCAATCGCTGCTCGAAGCGGCGGGAGTTCGCGTTGAATGCCTTCTTGTCGAAGTCCCCTTTTGAGAGTTCCTGTTCGCCTTCCTTGTCACCAAAAATCAATCCATATCGGTGGTAGAGTCGATCCAGGAGACGGTGCAGTTCGATTCGTTTATCGACATTGGCGAAAAGCAGCGTTTTAAGAAGAGCATCATTCGGTGCGTAACGCAGCTTCACCGTGCCCCGCTTGGAGACCAAGCCAATCTCCCGTCCATATACTCGGTGGACATTGGCGACATGCTGCCGATGACGCTTCATAGCAGCCTCACGAAATGCGGCTAGGAGCAAGGCAGGGTCGGGATGTCCTTCGTACTCATCCCAACGCACGCGTTCGCTAAGGAGCTGCCGACACTTCTCATAAGCGCCATGATCAGACGCCGCTTTCTGCCATTCAGGGGATGTTTCGATTGCTGAAATGAAAGCTTCGACGGCCTTGGTGGGAAGAAAGTTGTTGTCTTGGTAACAGCTCGCGGAGACTTCACGCACGAGAGTTTTCTTGGGCGCGACGATCTCGCAGACGAAGAGGGGTCTGGAATCCATTCCCAGGATTTGCCGGGCGACGGTGAGTTGATACTTGATGAGATGGAGGCCGGCCAGGTTGACTAAATGGGGAAGAACATCAAAGCCGGGAATATTGAGCTTGAGGATTGCGAGCCAGTCCTCAGCCAATTCATCGAAGCACGGGTGTTCCGGGTAGGGTAAGAAGGCATTGGCTCTCTCACTTCCAAAATCTTCTTCATCGCTCGGCTGGAGGCACTTGACTACTGAATCCCAAGTAGAATCGGTCCGTGAAAGACATTGCTGAAGCGCAATAAGTAACTCGTCGCGGCGTTTTGAACGACAGAGCATCAGGTAAAGAACTTCCCCGGTGCGACCGAAGAACCGTCGATCGTTGGTCGATGCCTTCTTATCGAGATCTTCGTAGAGACAGTGTCGTCCGAAGGGAAACACAAATATGGAAGTCCAGCGTTTGTTGGCGTTGACCTCCAGGCTGGTCGACCGAACGAGGGACACGACATCACAGAAGTCGTCGAACTGATTGAATCGGTCTTTCAGGTACTCAAACTTTGGAAAGTTGAGACCTGTAGCGTCTGCCATTTTCCCGAGCCACTGTTCCCAGCGGTTCACGTCGTGCGGGACCTTGATCCGGATCTCGGCGAGATGCGGGTTGTTGAAGAGGATGTTGCGAAGGTAGAGCCGCTTTGCTGCTTTGTAGGCAAGTCTATTCAGTCCGTTTGGTTCTGAAAGCGCACGCCCTTTGCTTAATTCGAAATGAAAAACATTCAAGAACTCCAGCAGAACCATCCAGGGCGTCTGCTCGTCGTATAAGCGGTGTCCCCAAATAGCTTCGTCCACCCACATCGACGAAGACTTATCGAATCCGGCTGGAATGGGGAGAGGCTGAGGGATCGCGCTCATACGGCCACCTCAATGGACTTCGGTTCCGGCATGCCTTGTTCTGTGAGGGCCAGGAAGTTGAGCCGAACGGTAGAAGGATTGGCGGTTACGCCGTCGTCTAATTGCCTTCTCAAGAAGCCTGCTACGAGCTGGCTCTTAAAGGCCAACAAGTCTTCGTAACACTCCTTCGAAAAGCTGGCAGGAAGCGCGCCTTCCAGCGCGATACGTGAAAGGAACTCGTAACGGATCAGTGTCAGGTGGAAGTCTTCAAAAATCTTTGGCGTGAAGTAAACCGTCAGCAAAAGATTGCCGTTCGTCTCGTCGCGCCGGAGCACGATCTTTTCGCCCTTGTTCGGATCGACCGAGACACGTTCAAGTAAGATCCGGCTTACCTTGGCCTGTGAATTGTTACCGCTGGTGGCTAGGAACAGTTCACGATCAGCGTTGATCAACATCCCGGTAAAAACGCGGTTTAGTCCTTTGACAATACGGGCGAGAAGATGCCGCTTGACCGGACTGTTGCGTTGAAGTGTTTGAACAATTTCGGCGAGATACTCTCCCGCGAACTTGAACACAGTCAACTCCCAGAGATTCAACTCGTCCTGCCACTCGGCTGGGATTTTGAAATAGAGCCCTCGTCGCTGCGCGACGAGCTGATCTAGGAAGACTTGGCTGTTGCTGCCTTCGTCCGAGCCTTCGATGTATTCCCGTTTCGCCGCATAGAATCGACTATCTGCTCCATAGAACGAGTCATTCGCAACCAGCCTCTCGAAATAGTGTTTCAGGTGGTCGTCCTGTTCTCCAAAGATCAGAATATTATCGACGCGGTTCGAGGTTTCATGGCCGATTTGAAATCGCTCCAGATAGTCGAAGATGGTAAAACCTAGTCGCCTGCTTTCAAGAAGGTTCCCACCGAAGACATTGTTAAAAAGACTCGCCTTCGAGGTTATCCCGTCGCCGATCAGCTTCGGTACGTCCGTACCGTTCATTAATCCGTCCTTGGCGTCGGGATGTCCAAGAACGGCATTAGTCAAAAGAAGCAGGATTTGCCTAACAGGAACGTGGAGCCCATTGTGATCGCAAAGTTCCAGGAGACAGCGCAAACGGGAGCGGACAAGGTCAGAGCTAAGAAGTTCGTAATTGTGTCGAATAGGGCAACGTTGTCCGAATAGTTCGGTGTCATTCGCGTTTGCGGCTAAGAGCTCCGTCCACCCCTCATGGTTGAGAAAGGCGTCGAGCGCACGATCGAAGAGCATTGCCGAATCCGCACGGCTTAAATTGAAGAATTGGAGTCGAACGCCAGAACGTCCTTGGCGGTCTTCGACAAGGAGGTCCTCAAACAGTTGCCGAGCTTTCGAGACCTCTTCGGTCTGTTTCAAGCGCCGAAAGGATTCGATTAACTGTCCGTCATTGGCGGCTATCAGGAAGATCTCATCAGCATCCGGATTGAAGAGAGAGTGGCAAAACTTCTGGAGGAGCACTTCCTTTTCTGGTTCCCAGTCTCCTCCTTGTTGAGAAGCCCAACCGCTAAGATCGCGAATGAAGTGGATCGTCACAACTCGAAACAGTTCCTTCTCGTCGGGATTCGGCCAGTTCTGACGGTCACGCGGGTAGCTGAACTTCAAGCTGAGATAGGCGTTGTCAGAGCCCCAATCCTTCTCGTTGCCATCGAGTTTGTTCCAAACCTTGCGACAGAGGTGAGTTTTCCCGTCACCCGCAGTTCCCGTCAAAATTACCGAAACGGGGTCCGTTGTGCGTTGGTCGAAGCACCGCAAGACCAGATCCTGCATCGGGTGTTCAAAATCGATCGGCGAGATTCTCTGACGACGCGCCGACCGTTGGATCGTCTCGTCATACATATTGTCATTACGGGCAATCGGACCGTAGTGACGCAAGAATTGAAGCCACTTCATAGGGGCTCCTTATGACTTTCTACCCTCGGGATGCCCGACGAACACGCTTCGATCACGTCAAATGCCTTCGTAACTATCTTGGAGTCGGTCATGGATATGGACGGAGCTCTTAGAGGGGCACCTAATGTGTGGCCTTGGGAAGCCTGAGCGTCGGTTGCTCGTTGAGGGGATCGACCATTGCCCTCCATTGAGCATTTAAAGCCGAGTAGTCGACTTGTATGCCTATTAGCAACCTCCACACATTGGCCGCCAGATTGACTCGCTCCTGCGCGGCCAACATCTTTTTCGAAGTCGTATTCCACAACAATCCAGCCCAGGGACTCTTATTGAGTTGAGAGTGCTTAGCCACAGCCTTTGCGATGACCGAAATGGAAACCTTCGCATCGAGCGCCTCTCCAATTGCGCGAGTAAGCGAGACGAGTCCCACAGGTCGAGCAAGGACATGTCCGCCGTCTTGCGTCCTGTATTCGTCTAATAAGACAGTCTTTTCCTGGAGGCTATTCCACGGCTCTATTGCTTTAATTAGGCTTTTCCATCGCTTGTAAATGGCATCGTAGCCCTTTTCGAGAGTTTCGTACTCGGGTATCTGCTGAGATTTAGCAAAGGCGTTCTCAAGAGACTTTGGAAGCAATGCCTTGTTGCATTTGTAGAATGTTCCGACAGCCATCAAGTAGGGCTTATCAGAGACCTGCATTGCCTCGCCGGTAGCTAGCTTCGGCGGACGGTTGGGGCGCTGCGTAAGTACTTTTACTCGAGCGGCGAAAAAGGGCTCTTCTCTGATGAGTCTTCGGGTAAGGACGGCCACGCCATCGTCTTCATCCATCACAATGTTCGTAACGGGCGATGTCTTCTTCGCATAGCGATTGACCGTCGTGAACAGCCTTCGCGCCCTAGCCATGCCCTCCGCGTCTTTTGCGTGACATATCACGATTACAGATACTTGATCATTCTCATAGCGTAGAGGGGCCTTTTCCACGGCTGCTTTAAGCGCAGCTAAACGATGCTGACCATCAACCGCATAGTATTGTTCCGAGCCGTCAAACTGAAGAATCCCTATTTTTCCTTCCAGCTCGCCAAGTAGGGCCCCATCTGCGAATGAGATGGGCAGGAATTTGGGTTTCCCATCGTAAGCGGCGACGATTAATGATCCAAAAAACCGTTGGTCTTGGGTTTGGAGGTAATCAACAATCTGCTTAGACCTCGCACTTACTTCGCGCTGAATCATCAGATCAAGGTCTTTATTCGGGCATACTTCTTCGGCGTATCGAACGTAGTGGACCGTGTCGGAGACGGCCATCACGGTGACATAATAAGTCCAATCACCCATCGTTCCTTTTACACAGGGGAAGTGAGTACTCTTCATGAGGTAGTCAATCTCCCCAAGATAGTTTTGCGGTCATTGCCAGGGGGGGACAGATTATCCTTTAACAGATTCTCGGCATCGTTCAACTCAGATTCTGGGACTAGTGTGTATTGAAAATACACATAGTCTTTCAGATGCGACAGAAACTTAACAACTTTCGGGCGTGGATGGGGGCCCAGGCCCCTCTGTTCGTCCAGATATTGCCGGTATCTAGCCCTTAGATTGTCCGACTGCCCAACATAAAACACATACGAGTGGTCCTTCAAATTGCCACTATACGGGCCCACAACGAACATATAAATACCCGACTGCTTTGGGATGGTCGGCGGCGGGGGATTCGTGAACTTAAGGGACGTCCATGTCCGACCAGAGTAGTACGTGGCAATTTCCGGAATGGCCCAAAGATCGGGGAAGAGCTCGAATGTATATTGACAGAAATCCCGTGCTTGGATCTGGGCTACTAATGCATCACCGCGCGGGGCTTCACCGTATGTTGGCATTGAGAGTGACCTTTCAGAGCTGGCAAATCAGACATGGCTTCGGTCCGTCATCCTCGTCCTCCATGTCCGCGAGAATCTCCACGAGTTTCTTGTTTGCGCGGTTCTTCTTATTGCGCTCCTCGTTCTCAGCGAACCGTTGCTTGATTGCAGCGATGTTCTCCGGTTTCCGGAGTTCGCTTAGGGGCATCTCCTGACTCCAGGTAAACGTCTTGCCAGGTATGGTGCTGATCTTCTCGTACTTTGCAGCTTCTTCGAACTGATCCGGATGAGTTTCTAGGAGTCGGACCCATTCAATCGGGCGCTGAAAGAAACAGAAGTAACAGCCTGAGTGACTACGCCCCCACTTCAAATAGGGCGGCATTCCGATACCGCTTTCCTCCAGAATCTTCATCACACCGGCATAGTCGACGCCATCTTCTTTGAACGGGAAGACTGCTTTGATATTGGGCTTGGTGCTGATGTAACCGATTCGATCCTCGTCGGCACGAAGACCAACATAACTGACGACTGCCTCGGTTCCAACATAGGCCTCGAAGGGTTTCAGCTTAAGCATCTTCGTGCACCACCGCATGTTTGGGGATGGGAGGTAACCCCCGTAAACTTCCAACCAGTGATCGAACCCGCGCGTTGCGTTCAGGCGGATGATTTTCTTCCCCAAAAATGCTTCGACCCGGTTTAGATACTCGTAGGTCTCGGTAAGCTCTTTGTCGGTGTCGCAGAAGACGTACTCCATGTCGGGCTGGCGATCACGCATGTAGAGGGCCAGCGCGGTGCTGTCCTTACCGCCTGACATGCAGAGTATATGTCGAGTCGTCTTAGCTGTTTCCGTTTCCATTCGTGCCTTTCATTGTTGTCCAAACTGCGCGTGAAAGTGCTGCTAAGCCTAACCGCTTGTCATTCCTAAGGAGGGTCTCGAATTCGACTTCAATTTTGCGAATCGAAACTTCCTCATGCTTGGTGAAGTGAACAACCTGCTCGTGCTCCACACCGTCTGCGTACGTGATCGAAAGGCGAACTCCGATGGCGTCTTTGCTGGGCTTGCCCTTGCCGAAAGCGATGCTCTCGACGCGAAGGAAGCGCGATGCAAATTGCGGTAATTCCGATTTGAATAGGTCCTCCTCGGCGTCGTGCCATTTGGATGGCGGCTTGAATGCGAGGTGACTTCCGAGGGATTCAATCCAATCAGATTCGGCAAGGGCGGAATCAGTCAGCCGCAGGCAGAAGGCACGTAGTTTCGGCTCTGTGACGGAGACCAGAATCTGTTGAGCGCGTCGGCCAATTGCGACTCTGATTTCGTCGGATGAGCCCGCGAGGCCGAAGACTTCTTGAAGTTGCTCGCGAATTCGATCCTGGAGCGCGGGGAATGCGAAGCGCAGTTCGTCGAGTTTGCTTTTCAGCGTCTGCACGAATGCTTTTACAGGTTTGGAAGGCGCTGAGTCGCCCACAAGCGAGTCGAAACCACAGGCATTGGGCAGGTCCACAAAAAGCAGCGTAGCCGGTTCCCGAGCATTCAAAATCGCATTCCGGACGCTAAGGGTGGAGTCCGGAAGTTTCTTTGTATTCAGGACGTAAGCGGGCAACTGCGCAACAAAAACGCACAGTGTCTTCACAACATCGAGCAGTTCAGCTTGGCGTCCCTGAGAAGACTTCACATCTAACACGGTGAGCAATCGCTCAAAGAGCTCAGCTCGGACGCCGTCGATCTTGCAGTACTGAACGTCAAAGCGGGCCGGGTCCTTCGTCAAAAGGAGCACTGCGCCGCCGTCAAACTCCCGAAGGAAAGATCCATCCTTATAAAAAGCCACGTCGCGCTCATGGGAGATTGCAAAGACGCTCAGGAGAATTGGAAGCAGTCCATCGCGGACGCCAAAGGGCGGTCGTCGCAGTTCATCAAATAAAGCTCCCACATTGACGCGACCCGCTCGCTTCGATTGAACAAGTTCACGAATGCGCCGGAAGGTGGGCGACAGATTGCAGGGATCGCTGCTATTACGGGCCGCCTCAATAATCTGCCAATGACCATCTTCCGTTTCACGGTGAAGATTTGCCTTCTTTAAGACGGACAGGTACATCGACATTTCCGGCGGTTTCTTGTGCTCGTCCATGCCGAGGAGGTGGGCGGTTCCATGGGAGAACATCCGTTCGATCAGTCGCATGCGCGCGGCGGCGGCGGCGGAGCTCAGAGAACGTCTATTGACCAACTCATTCAAGATAACTGGGGCATCAGAGAATGTGCTATCGCAAAGATCGGAGAGGTGCTTGAGCAATTGACGCCCATTGTTAATCTTGAGCGGGTCGCCCTTATGGAACCATTTCAGGGAGGTCTTGTCGTTGAATCGGCTCCATCCGACGAAATCGCGTATTCGCTTTTCAAGCGCCAACTGAGCTCCTGCCTTCTGGCGGGACACTTCTTCGGAAGCGTACTTGTCGGCGTTCAGTTCCGGGACATTGGATGATATCCAGTCCCATCGTTGAACTTCCTGCACCAAACCTGCCAAATTGTTTAATGGCTGAGGAACGGCGACGAGACAATTCGGGTGCTGTTCTGCCGACGGAGTTTTTGCAAACTGCAGTGCTTGCTGGTGTTCTTGGGCCGTCTCGCACAGGGGAACGATGATGAATCCGTCGGCATTGGTTGAATTCAAGCCCGTCAGTGTTGGCAGATCGTCAATCTGGCTGTACCGCACCTCGAAGTGGCGAAGATTTCCCGTTTCAATATAGTGACGACGCGCGACTAGCGGTCTGGCGGAAAGGTGGTCCTTAATGAGACCGGCGACGTGCTGAGGCGTATCGATGGCACGCGACGCGTCTTCGTATGCCTTTTCCAAATCAACGGAAGTGTAGGGCCAAAGGCAGAGACCTCGCGCGTGCCCGCGGCTATACAGTACTCGCTTGTTTTTTTGCAGGGCGGAAATTGTTGCCCGTACCCCACGCTGTTCATCTTTATCCGATCCAGCCAAGGCACAAATGATCGACTCCTCCGTCGGTAGAAGATCCGTGTCATTCAGAAGATTCAGGATTCCCACGGCTTTTAGAACTTTGATCTGCTCTTCATCCTCGGTAGCAAAACTTTCGATTACCGACTCGATGAGATTCCAGTGGCTTCGATAGCTTTGCCCGGAAAGGCGATGGCCAAAATTAGTTCGGACATAGTCGTACAGATCGTGAAGACGATAGCAGCCAGCCTGACTGATCGCTTCATTCGAGAAGGCCTGCAAGCCGAAGGGTTCGTTGGCCAGAAGAAAACTGAAAAGCGAGCGCTCGTTTTGTCCAAACCGTCGGAAAACTCGAATCAGAACTGGAAGTATGGTCGGATGTAAGGGATAGAGTCGAAGTGCTGTCTCCACGAGACGCTTTGAGTCTGTCGCACCGAACCAGCCTAACTGTATGGTGCGGTGCAAGGATTCCTTGAGCTCTTGATGATACGAACGTGGAATCTCGTCGGTGTCGACGTTGAGAGCTGACGCGCTCAGATGTGCTATCTGTTCGACTGGTTGATTGAAAAGGATCTCCTCAAACCTTCCCGCTACCTTTTCCCACTCGCGCTGCGCCGTTTGATTCAACTGCCCTGCGTATGCGTTGAAGCCTTGATGGAGTAAGCAGACGACGTACAGAGGGGCATCACCACTTCGGGCTGCTGCTTCCGCTAGGCGTTGGAGAAGGAAGACGTCCTGCCGCTCCGGGTGCAGGCTGGCAAACTCCAAAAACTTCCCGAGCTCGTCCAGGATCAGAAGCAATCCCTTCGCCTTGTTGTCCGCGATGATCTGCCGGTTTATATCAAGGATGAGTTCAAAGATTTGATCCTCAGAAGGCCCGTTCTTGGTATCGATTAGCTGTTGGACCTCTAACGCAATCTTGGATTTCGAACCGCGGGCGTATATCTGAGTCAGAGTCGAATGTAGAGATCGCAGGATCGAGACGCCTAACGGTTGTCGGCTACATGTGACGAGGACAGGATGGAATTTAGGCTTACCAATTCCTTCGAAATCAGTCAGGGGACGAAGTTCCCGAGGAAGGGCCTTAGTGTTGCCTGCAAAACAATGAGCGAGGAGAAGGGCGAAACTGGACTTTCCAGATCCGTAGTCTCCAGTCATTCGCCAGGCGCGCTGTCCCGAACGCGACTTTAAGCCGTTCGCCATCCTGCCTAAGCAAGTTCGAGTAAAGTCGGTGACGACGTAGCTGGATAGCGCGGACGGATCTTGAAAATCACGCTCAAGATGAGCAGATCGCAAAAACCGATTGCGGATATGAAACAGGTCGGCGATTCGTTTGCTAGGCATCCCGTTCCGATCTGTAGATGGCTTTGAGAAGCGTTCCTTTGTTAGGTTCTTTTCGCTTACGAACCTGCTGAAACTGGGCTGATTCAATATACGCAAAGGGCCCGTCGGGTTGATGGGAGAGCTGCTCAAGACGGACCCGAATGTCTTCTTCCGGCAGCTTAAAGATCTGACCGGGACTGCCGTGGCCGTGTACGACGTCGCGGAGTGGTAGAGTTGTTTCGTTCAAATGTTTCTTGCTCCAAAAGTCCGCCAGGCAATAAGAGAATAATTCTAACGTAATGTCGGGTTTTTCCTCCCGTCGAAAAGCATAAATGGCCTCTCTCTTTCCGACCCCCCGCTCCCCAATTGTGGCGATAAGCTCCAACTCCACGAGCGGACAGTCGAGATTGTCTTCCTGAACCTCACCTTTTCGACCGCGGGTAGGCACATAGGTGTGGAGGAATGTGTCCAAGTGTTGCTCTAGCGTGACCATAGAGAGTCCGTCGTCAAGCTTGGAGGCTTCCTTGAAAAGTGCTTTGAGAGCTACACTGCGAATCAACTCGGGTTCATGCCAACGATTGAGTAAATAATCCCAGGCAAGAAGCGGGTTCGCGACGTCTGTTGAAAGGTTCCAGTGCAAAAGCCATAGGGTCGCAGTGTCTTCTAGGAAGGGATCTAGGCCAGCGTCACCAAGTAGAAAGCGGCCTACATCGGTGAGCGAGTACCCACCCCCCTTCTTTTCAGGGGCGGCTATGCCGGTCGCGTAAATCCAAAAGCGAATCGAACGAACCATATTTTTCCCTACGCCGAGAGCGACCATGGCCTGCTCGTCGTCGGAAAAGAGCTTGGGATCTTGGCTCAGTTCCCGCACGGCTTTCGGAAGCCATGCGTAGCGACACGGAAAGGACTCGTGCCCCGATATCCGGTAGTCGGTCACCGATATCATTGGAGCCCTCCAAACATGAGATTACGATTATGTTTTAACACGCTGTCCCTGTCGAGCTCCTAGTGCGAGGCGCTCCCTGTATTCTACGGGAAAGCAACGGTGCGCGCGGAGGAAGGCGAATCGGGAAGGATCGACCAGTACGCCGCTGCGTCCTCCGGGCGGACCACTTCTCTGTAAAAGGCAAATAAAACTGAGGTCGTCGTGTGGCCGAGACTGAGGGCAAGAGCTGCTGCATTCTGATACGCTGCGAGGTGGTACGAAGCGTACGAGTGCCGCAGTGCATTTGACGGCCAATCCTTCAGGCCTGCGCTATTCCGGGCGGCATCGGTCAGTTTGCGCCCATTGACGGGATAGACGGGACCGTTCTGCTTCGCAGCGGGTTCCAGCCAAGCCTTCAGATTTGGAAGAATCGTTACGAGTCTCCGGCTGGCGGTTTTGGATTTCGCCGCCGTCACTTCGATGAATCCGCGGTCGAGCTGAACTTCGCGCCAGTCGAGGCGCGTGATTTCTGCGGGGCGCAAGCCAGCAAACGCGCCGATGGCAAGAACGGGCCTGATGGTCGGGTCGGCGGATTCCAGCAATTGCCGGGTCTGCTCTGGCGTCAACATTTCCACGGGTTTCGACTTGATCTTGGCCTTGGTGGTTTCGAGGACCGGGTTTTCCGTGCAGTAACGGCGGAGACGGGCGTATTTGAACAAGGTGAACAAGACGCGCCGGTGGTTGTTGCGGGTCAGCGGTTCAAGCGGGATTGCCCGGAGCCAATCGTCGATTTCAGCTGCGTTAATCTCCGAAACCAGTCGGCCAGCGAAGGATTTGTTGAAGCGGTTGAAAATGGCGGTCATGGATCGGAGGTAGCTTGCGCTCTTCCCGTCCGCCTTCTTGACGTTCAGCATCATCGCCGTGAGTTCTTCGATCTTGCAACTGCGGCGAGCTGCGTCCGCGTGGCGGATGTAAAACTCGGTGGCACCCGCGATCGTCTGCCCGTAGGGCTTGAGGCGCTCGGAACATTCGACGGCCATGACGTGCAGCTTCGGATTGATACCGGCGGCCTTCGTGCCGAGGTTCTCATTCTTAACGCGAAGTTCGTGGAGGTAGGCGTCCGCCGCGTCCCGTGTGGCGAAGAAATGGCGAACCCGCTTGCCGTCTACGTAGTGGCCGGTTATTGTCCAACCCACACGATTATGGCGATACGGAACGATTTTGAGCTTGCTGCTCCGATGGCGGGTGAACCGAATCATGCTCCTTGTTGGCAGGGAGCGGCTTTGAAGTCAATCTTAAGTGGCTCCAAAGTGGCTCCAGCCTTTTTGAGCGCGTTGCACAGATCGTCCGATGTCGTTGTATGCAAATAGTTTCGCCGACTTAGCTCAGTGGTAGAGCAGCGGTTTTGTAAACCCTATAAGCTCCTCTTGGAAAACGGTTTACAGAGAAGATGAGCGCACGGTGACGCACCGAAACGCACTGAAAACGCTGTTAACTGGCTCCAAAATGGCTCCAAAAAAACCGGCTGGAAAATGGCTCAGTGCAATTGACTTTGACGGGTTGCCTTCATGCAGTGCACGAAGCAACACGAAACGACGCCATCAAGCGCCAAGCGACGTCACTCAAACGTCACTCGTTTCAGTCTTCCAGCGAACCCAGGCTCACTCTTTCAGCTTGCCGTGCCTCGCGATTGAAACGAATACGGCTTGATTAGCGCGCGGGTCTTTCACATCGAGTCGGTCTGCGATTGGGTACCCCACCTGAATGCAAATCGTGTGATCTGTTCTCACGAAGGGAAGAGCGACTACACCGTCAAATGCCTGCGAACTGATGTCGCGCCATGTAAAACCCAAGTAAACTGGTTTGCGTCCAATACAGACGGCGAATGGTCTCCCTGACCCGGCGGCGAGGAAGTTATCAAATGCGCGTTCAGTAAGGGCGATGTGATGGGTGCTCTTGGAATATGAAATGACGTCGTCAATCGTGAAAAGCGGAACGTCTTCGAGCACAACCGATCTGAGTGACACTGTCTTGAGGTCCAGCATTGTAATGTGGGTTTTAACTAGGTAGACCGAAAAGTCTTTGTCGAAGTCCTTGGGCTCGGCCTGTGCACTCACCGCTTGGACTAGTAAGCAGAATAGTAAACAACCGAGCTGCAGGGCCGACGCGAAAACTGAAGTAGACTGCGGTTTCGAAGATTCCATCCCCGAATGTAATCGTCACGACACTTCCCGTCTAATCTTTTTCCGAAGGCGAGAGTCGGTCACGACGAGCTAGTCGCCGCTTCGCTGGTTCTTTCGCTGCTCGTGGGGTTGAAGGATCGCAAGCGAAGCTCGACGACGTTAGGCACTTGGCCCTCGTACTCGGTGCGGTTCAACCATGATGAATAGCCGGTTTCCTTTTTCATCCAGCTCGACTCCCCGCGCCAGCAGCTCAGCCAGCATCAACGTGATCTCGCCGGAATAGCGCGAATAGCTCATCGGCCTCCCGGTGCGGATGCGGCGCAACGCTGCGACGCGCCTGATGAGATCGCCGTCTGTGAAGTCATCGAAGGGGGTGAACATGCTACCCAGTATTCCAAAGTGGCGATCCAACCGTACCGCTTGGGCGGTACAGCTTGGATTGGATCGAAGACGATACCAACGCGAGGGGGAGTAACCGTTCATTTACGGCCAGTTGGAGTGTTAAGAAACGTCAGCCGATGGCGATCACTCAACTTCTCGATCGGCGGCAATCTTATCCAGAACCAGAGTACACTGCGCCTCAGCCTGTTCGTCTCCCAACTGCTGATAGATCGATCGCGCCTCATCAGCCTGCTGGTGTGCTTCCGCATACTTGCCTTGCTGTGCAGCGTCCAAGCTGAACCACAGGAGTAAAAACCCCTCGTTTGAGCGGTCCCCGATTCGCCGAACTAATGGGAGTGCTTCTTCAAAGTGCCGCCGCACCTCCCCGTCGTCACACTCCCTTATCGCGATTACGCCCAAACCCATTCTGCATTTGACTTGATATGGCTCGCACCGGCCTAAGCGTTGGTAAACTTGCAGAGCATCCTTGAAACACCGCCTCGCCTCGGCAAAGTCGGATCTCTCCACCGCGAAATCGGCGAGGCGCAAGTTGCAGTCAGCGGTGCTCGCGATATCGCCCGCCTCTTGGTACAATCCCAATGCTTCTTCATAATACTGGCGCGCGCCCTCAGAATTCAGCCGCGTTTTGACAATATCGCCTAGATGGAAGACGCACGAGGCTTCGCCGATCTTGTCTCCGAGCTGTTGGAACAACGGCAGAGCTTCTTCAAAGCAATGGCCCGCTTCGTCGCTACCGGGCTGCTGGTCTAATGCCGTATGACCCAAGATTTGGAGGCTGCGAGCTTCGTTTATGACGAGGCCTTCTCGCCGAGACAGAGTCAAGGCTTCCTCTAAAATTCGTCGCGCATCAACGTAATCCCGTCGACAGCGGGCGACGTCACCTAGAGATACAAGCGCATCGACTTCGCCGATAACGTCTCCCTCTGCGCGCGCGGACGACAGCGCCCTCTCGTGCCACCGCGCCGCCTCAACCAAGTTTGACCCACGCCTTGCGATCTCCCCCAAAGCTGATAGACAGATGGTGCTTAGGAATGTGTCACCTGTTTCTTCAGTAAGGCGGACTGCCTGTTCGACAAGTTCGGAGATTTGGCCAATACCGCTGGTGCTGCTAAATAAAACCAAGACTTGAAGAGCAGCAAATCCTCTCCCTTCCGAGAGCACGATTCCTTTGTAGTCTGGGCTGTGGTCTCGATGTCGATCAAGCGCAGCTTCCAGGCTCTCCTCGACTGCCCACAATAAATTCGGGAATTCACTGGAGAGCAGAGAAAATGCTTCAGAGCCTCCAGCCTTACCTAGAGCGTACCCGTCGCGGTAAGCCACTTGTAGGAAGTGTTCACGCGCCAACAACGTTTCCTCGGCGCTGGCCTTATGCTGGCGCTGGACATGATCCCTCATCGGCGCAAGGAGCCGGACCCTGCCTGATTCGTGAAAAGCCAAGGCCGTCTGAATAAGTTGCGCAGCGGCATCCAAGGGTGTCGTCTCGCCGACCGCGTCGGTGATCTTTGAAACATCATTCTCATGAATACCCGCTGGTAGACACGCCAACACGCGCAGCAGACGCCTTGCTCCGTCATCGAGTAGAGGACTTGCGATTGCAAATTCGTAGCTTGCAGGAAGACTGGTATCTCGAAACGCGCCGCCGACTCGCTTGAGCAAACCGGTTCCGTGGGCTTCCCACCGTTTGGCGAGCCAATCGAGATTGGGCGGATCGCCTGCCTGATGTGCCAGCAGTTCCACGGCTCGCGGAACACCGGACAAGTCATCGAGAATCTGGTCAAGGTCAGCGGACTGGAAGTCGGATGCGAGTCCCGTGATCGAGCAGAAGAGGCTTCGGGCAGATTCCAAAGAGAGCTGGCTTGGCTCTAACGGATCGCTCCAAGAAATACCAGCAGGCTTTTCGCGACCCTGAATGGCGACGATGATCCAGACGTTCTCAACTTGGAGCAGCGTCTTGATCCATTCCTCGCATTCAGCGGGATCTGCCTGATACGGGGTTTCAAAGTTGTCCAGCAGGATGGCAGCGGGAGCCTCGGCTAGAGATTGGAGTACCCTGCCGCCAACCGTCGGGGAAGGCCTCTGCCCAAACCATTCAAGACCCATCCGCGCTTTCACTTCACTTGCGCTTTTCAGCCCATCGCAACGGAGCTGGAAACGGCGTTCTTCAAAACGAACCTGCACCTCGGGACGATGAAGGATCGCTCGCGCAAGCGTCGTCTTGCCGATGCCCGGCGGTCCCCAGACGAGGAGCGGGTTCTCTCGGTCGGTCAGCCAGCGAGCGAGGCCGTCATCTATTTCCTGATCTCGTCCTATGCAACGACCGAGCTTGGGCAGGCGATACGCAAACGATACCGCGAGATTAGCCGGTTCATCCTGCACGAAACTCGATTGGGGATCACAGCGTGTGACCTTCGGTAAGAACGTCACCTGACCGTTACCGGTTCGTCGGATGAATCGCCACGGTTTCTTATCTTCAAGAAGTAACCGAATTCTCCTCAGGTAGCCATCCAAGTCACCACAATGGAGGGCAGCTTCAACTTCGATCTTTTCTAGGCGCTCTCCTGACTGGCAAGCGAAATATTCCAGAACTTCGAGAACCTTGTCCTCAAAGAGTTTGGTGTTGGAAACCAGATCACTTACCGGCACACCGTCGCAGAATAGCGTCAGGAGTTCCCCGCGCTTCTCCAGCCGGTAGTGGCGCGTCCCGGTGAAGGACTCGTCGTCGAAGTGATAGTCAATATCGGCGGCTTGTCCGTCTGATTCCATGCGTTTTGACAAGTTCTTCACCGTACCACCGCCTCTAGTCGCCCTGTCCGTCTTGGGAAGCGGCAACGTTGTGTTGAAGGAAGCCAGTCACCATTTTCCTTCCAAACGAAGGACGAGTGTGGTTCAATCCCCGTCACACAACGATCTTCGACTGGAAATCATGACCGCGAAAAAGAACAGACGGCCTGTGCTGCCCGAGGAGACGTACACGGTGACAATCCGCCGCGATGCGGAAACCGGCATGGCCGTCTTCGAGACGTGGAGGATGGATGGCAAGCAACATCGACCCGATGGGCCTGCGTCGATCGCCCGCGATGCCTTTACAGGTGTCATGATCCACGAGACATGGATTAAAAATGGCGAGCTTGCATCGTGAAAATGGTCCCGCGCATATTTTGCGGAAGGGGGATACCGGGCGGGTCTACTCCACAGAGTGGTTTAAGGACGGCGAGCAAGTCCCGGCCCCGCCCCGTCAGCGGACACCGTCTCGATCCAGTACGCGGCAGTCATTGCCTCCTTCGAAAGAGCAGGGTCGATAACGCCGATCGCGGATTTCCGCCCTAGCCGCAGGGCCTAATCTCACTTCGACCGGACACCTGGGCTGAACGAATGGAAGTTCAGAAAAGTTCAGAAGTCGTATCTAACATTTGTCCGCCACTCGCTTCACAATCAGTTCGGGCAAGAGATCCTGACTGATCCTACGGTGGCCACGGATGGGGTCAGGCAATACCGCGATTCGTGAAGGAGACGGGAAATGAACGTCATTGAGCTTTCGAATTCTTTTCACCACGAAGATCGAAGATTCGACGAGATTATCGTCCCAGCCGCCCTTAGGGTCAGCGACCGAAAAGAAAACCCTTCGCACAATCATGGGACGAATTGGGCCAGCGAAGAGTTACCCGCCATTGGAGCACAAGCTAATCAGCACGGCGTGACCCATGAAGAACACCTTCATCAAATTCGAAACATCGCGGTTTCTCGTTTAAACGATGAAGCAAAACAGCGTCTACTGCTGGAAGCAAAACTAACTTATGGGTCAGGACGGCCCGGAGTCCGGGGCATTTGCTTTTATAAGGCGTGGCAGAACGGCACGCACCATGAGTTCATTGAGATCAGCGCAAGCTGCGAACAGTCCGACCTTCAACTAGCAGGGACGACCTTTCACGAACTCGCGCACATCTTGGCTGGTTCAACGGCTGGACATGGCACCGAATGGAAGCTTGCAGCTCGCGAATTGGGGTTGGTGTGTGCAGAAGCCGCCGGTCAAGAATACAAGATCGAAGATTTTGATCCGGAAGTGTGGGCGAAAATCGCCGCTGTACCACCACCCTCCGACGGTCGCCCGGCTTTCTCTGTCCCCCGCGGTCCCGGAATTGGCGTTGGTCCAGCAGCGTTTATCGGACTTCCCCGCGCCGCTAAGGTTCGTCCATGCCCCCTAGGTATCGGCAAACGCAACGGAAAATCGCGCGGTCCAGGGGCTGGATCTCGCTTGCGCCTCTACGCCTGCGCGTGTCAAAAGCCACTCGTTAGCAAGGTTCGGGTCGCCAGCGATACTTTCCGAGCGATCTGCCGGAATTGTGAGACCGAATTCACGCGGGAGAATTCACCGTCCAAAAAGGTTCCCAATCAGGAGGGTAATACTCATGCGTCGTATTGATGGATCAATTCCCCGAAAAGGGATTGGCGCTTTCCAGTCGATCATCATCTGGTTCCAAGCACGGACCGACGCCTCAAAGCACAAGAGAGACTCGCTCCCCGTAGGAACGCTGGAACCCGGAATTGCTCGGGTGCAGCAATGGGTGGAAAAACGCAACCAATCGCTGGCGGCAATCAGCGTTCAATACCGGCATCGCATCCCAGCCGCGGTACACCAGGCGGAGATTGCACTCAGTCGTCAGGAAACCGAACTCGCAAAACGTCAGCGCGCTCTCGACGATGAGATTGAATGTTACAAGGTCGATCACGATGGCAAAGAACCACCCGAGCACAGCGCACCGTTCAGCGCACGCGCATCGTTTTGGGTCGTTGGCAGTCTGTTCACGATTGGCGAGTGGCCGCTGATGAGTTCCGCTCTTGAGCGAATGCCGGTGCCTGACTGGCAACGTTTTATTCTGGCGGCGGGCGCATCCGCAGTAACCATCTTTCTGTCACACGAAACCGGCGTCTGGCTTGCCAAGCCGCATAAAACGCTCTTCCAGACATTTGTAAGCTGGCTTCTCGTGGTGGTGTTGTTCGCGATTTTGACGTCTGCCGCGATCGTGCGGCGCGACGCGATGCAGAATCACAAACTTTCGCCTGCCAATGCTGCGCCTCAGGTGTTCATCCGCGAACTGAAGGGAAAGGGGACGATCCATGTCTGATTCATTCGATTCCGCATTTTGGCTGTTTCTGGCTTTGGGCTGGGGATTCGCGCTCGTAACGATCCTCATGAGTTGGTGGCGGGTTGACCACGGCTTGGCTGAAGTCCGGATCGCACGCAGGGGTCGGGACGAGTATGCGGATCGGGTAGAGAGTCTCAAACACGCGCGACAACTTCTGGAGAGCGAGTGGAAGGCCGTTTACGCAAGTCTTCGAAACGCTGCGTTCGAAAATATCGCCGATGGAAAGTCGCTCATGCGCCTCTACATGCATATCGTACAGCGCCATTCGCGACATCGGGACTTTGAGATGAGGTTCCCGGAGATGGCGGTTCCGGCGGAATTGGCATTGTCCGAGTCTCCGTCACTCCTACAAATTAGCGCAGGAGACAAAAAAAGGGAGATGCACCAATGAAAGCTTTGTGCCGCATTCTCCTATCGCTCTTGACCGCATCCAACTGCTTCGCGGACCGGGTCTTGTTCGCCGGTTTTGATATTTCGGCGACGGCTTGGCACGGCGACCGTAATCCCTACGACGGTGGCTGGGTGCAAGTTCTCCATACGGCTGAGGGTGGTGATCACATTTACGGCTCCGTTATCAACGAAAAGGGGTTGGCAAATGGCGCTCCGGCCATTGACTTCACGATCCGCCCCTACAGCTTCTTCTTCGACAAGCGGAGCGAATACGAACCGGCGGTCGAGGCGAAGCGCGAAAAACAACGGCAGATTCTTAACAACGTGCTGAAAGGGTCGATTCCATCGAAGAAAACCGAGATCATCGGATTTCTTCAGGCTGCCGCGCACGTTCTGGATGGATATCCGGCCAAGACGACCAAGCAAGTCGTGATCTGGACAGATGGACTCCAAGAAGGGGACGAAGTCGATCTCGCCCATATTGTCATTTCCGATGAGCAAATCTTGAAGATCATCGAGACGGAACGGCGGGCGGGTCGATTACCGAAACTCAACGGCGTGGGCGTCTGGTTTGTGACGAGTCCTTCCGTTGAATCAAGCCAGTTCACTACCAGCAAACTGCTTCGCTTGGAGGCGTTTTGGCGGAAATACCTTCAGGCCTGCGGAGCGGACCTCAAAGCTTTCAGCCCAGTGCTCGTAAACTTCGGCGGGCACACGGCCACGGGGACCACCTCCTCGCAGTTCGTCACGAAGTAATTCACCACTCAACCAAGGAGCAACCATGTACATTTGGCCTGACGAAATGGAGCTGATCGACCTTAACGGACGAGACGGACTCCGACTTAAACACCTGTTCGACGGAACAATCATCACCGGGTCGAAAGGCTCGGCCAAGACATCGACCACGGCGGCTTATATCCACGCAAGCCTGCTCGCGAGTCAAGCGGGCGGCGTTGTCGTTTGTCCGAAGCCGACCGACTACAAGGACTACATGCGCCTCATCCGTCAGTGGGGGCGAGAACAAGATGTGATTCTGATGCGGCCTACGGCGGATTGGGCCGACACGCCGATCAACGCGATCAATGTGCTCGACGCCGAACAAAAGCTGTTCGGCAACGGCAAAGCGAACGTCACCAATGTGACCGCTCTGCTCATGAAAGTGTCTGACCTGATTCAAAGGCAAGGCGGCCAAACGGCTTCGAACGAATCGTTCTGGCGCAGCTACGCGGAGAAAATCATCAAGGCCGGGCTCTCCGTCCAGAGCATCCTTTCGAATCGGTTCGACCTCAAGCTGCTGCTGCAATTCGTGAATACGCTGCCGAATTCGATGGCGGACACCGAAAGCAATGATCTGTATGCCGTCGCGCAAGTTGAGAAAGCGCAGGCCAAGCTCGGCGATAACGCGCCTTACGAATTCACCGGCCTCGTGTACGGCTTCGTCATGACTGAGTGGCCGAAGTCCCCGGCTCAAGGGCGCGCTTCCGGGGCGCTTACGGTACAAGTCCTCCTCAATACTTTGCTATCGCATCCGCTGCGCCAAATGTTTTTTGAGAGCACGACCTTCGATTTCGACCGCGTTCTCAACCACGGCGGCATTCTCCTGCTGGATATGGACGTTCAGAACTATGCACAGGGCGGGATCGCTGGAATGATTCTGAAAGATCTAGCGGCGCGAGCGTGCCAAGCACGCCCGGAATTGAGCACTCTCGAACCTCAATTCGTTCAGCCCGTCTATTTGCTTTATGACGAATATCCCGAGTACGCCATCGACGCTGATGAAAAGCATGCCCGGACGGCCCGGTCCGGACGCCTTATTCCAATTTTCATTTCGCAATCGACCAGTTCTCTCAAGGCTCAATTCCACGACAAGGACAAGGCACAAGGGTTGCTCGACTTGTCCGGCTGCCGCTGGGCGCACTCCAATGGGTCCTTTGAGACCAACGAGTGGATGGCGAAGACCATTGGCCAAGTCATTGTGAAGCGCGGCGGGGGACAGACTGGAACTAGCATCAACCACGGCTCCCAGACGGGGTTCGGTCACAACCGGGGCGAGAATTACAGCGAGCACCTCGACTACGACTGTCCCACGCGCGTTTTTACGCGGCTGATGCGGGGCGGTCACGAGAACCAATTGAAGGCCGAAGCGATTTTTTGGCGCAATGGAGATTTGTTCCGATGGAACGATCGCCGCTGGTGCCCGGTGGCGTTCCGGCAGGACTTCAGACCAAAGCGCGACGAAGCTCGCGTGACGGCGATACCACAACAGAAAGGAGGTGAGAGCTATGTTCGAGAACTTACGACGAAGCTTCTTAATTCAGCATCCAAAGCTCGATGGATCTGACGTTGGCCGATTCATGGGCGAAATCGGTAAGGCCTGCGAAGACAACGTTCATGAGGCCCGCGCGGTGGAGCGTCTGATTGCGGAGGCGTTGCGGCCCATGCGCCGCGCGGCTTGGGAGAAGTGCAGGCAGCTCCTGCAAAGCCGTCATCGAAGAAACTGGCACCCACGAAATTTCTTCAACTGATCGGTTGCAATGGCGTGGGATTGAGTTACGTTTTTCTCGATCCCACGTTTTATGGCCCTCGATATCCTGCGGCTTACCCGCCTCGCTCGAAAATGTGATTTAGCCCAGACGCCTGAGCAAGCGATTCAGGACCTCAGGCAATTGGCCGTGACCGTTATGAACCTGGGTCGATGGGAAGACTGGGAGGAGTTGATCGACCTGCTAGGTGAAGGATTTTTACTCCGAACCCTCCGTGAATCTCCGGCAGTCTTATTCACGCGACAGGCTTGGAAATACTGGCATCGGCGGCTGATCAGTTGGGACACGCCGGTCCCGCCGATGCCCAAGAGGTCTTTGACGTCATCTTGACCAAAACATTTAGTGAAAACTCTCACGTATTTTCAGGACCACAGAAAGAACTCTGGAACCAGATGGGCGAGCAGTTGCCGAAGCACTGGGTGCTCTACGGCGACGCGGCACTCGGCGTGCGTTTAGGGCATCGCGGTTCTCCCGACTTCGAGTTGAAGTCTTCTCAGAATTTCGATCCGGAGTCGTTACGACAAGCGGTCCCATTCCTTCGCGACGCGCAGATGATTGGTCGTGCCAATGAAGCGAAGTTCGCGGTCGGCGGCCCGACGCCGTTCGTAATGACTTTCACGGGTGGCGAAACCATGGCGCAAATTCATCCACCGGAACGGGCCAGCAACGGTCTGGCGGTGGCATCACTCGCCGATCTCGCCGGGGAGAAAATGTTTCGCATCAGCAAAGATCCGACGGTGATGGATTTCCGCGACGTTGGAGTGCTGCTTCACGAAGGCGCGTCGGTTGACGAGATGATCGGCTTCGCCAAAGCTCAGTATGGCGATAATTTTGAACCGAGCGCGGCGGTGCTGAGCCTCACGGATGCGGACCGTCCCGGACTTAACCTTGGCAGCGAGACGGAGTCGATGCTTATCAGAGAAGGCGCATCAGGCCGAGTTCCGGCGCGTACTCCTATTCATTCCGAGCGGATTACCACGGACATCCAGCAACCCGCGCAGAAGCCGCGTTTCGCGGACCATTCCGAGCGCGCGGTCGATCCGTATGATTTACGCGATCCGTTTGATCGACAGCCTTTCGAGCGGGAGTAGGAAATGTCGAGCTGAGGAATCGAGGATGCCATGTTCTATGACGAAAAAGTGATTGCCGAAGTCGCCGCCCGAATCGCCACGCGCATCATTCCCCAAATTCGAGATTCCAGCGACGGCAGAGTCTTTCCGCGATTGATGACGATTGCTCAAGCGGCTGAATTCTTGGGACGATCCCAGAACAGCCTCCGGCACTTGGTACATCGGCGCGAAATCCCAGTAGTCCGTCACGGTCGATCAGTGAGATTCGATCAAGAAGCGTTAATCCAGTGGATCGTCGATGACAGTTGTTGAAGCGGGGCACGAACGGGCAGGGACTTTTTAAGGATGAGCGAGAATGAGCGTGCAAGATTTTGACCTTCTCACCTTGGCGGATGTGGCGGTGCTGTTGCACTGCTCGAAGGCGCACGTCTGCAAAGCCGTAGCCGGACGTGTGCCGGGTTGCCCGCCGATTCCGGCCGTTTCTCTGGGTCGCCGCAAGCTTGTGCGGCGGGAATCTCTCCTCGCATGGATCGAGACGAACGAACGACGCTTTCGCGGTGCTACGATTCGGCATCGCCAGTACGGGGTGCCGCGAAACGCGCATAAGGAGAATTCAATGCGCAAAAGCCGGTACCAAAAGGGTTCGGTAAAGAAGCAACGTGGCCGCTGGGTCGGCGATGTGGTGGGTCGATCGCAGGCGCAAAAGCCGCGTGCTCGGTTTGGTGAAGGATATGTCCAAATCGGAAGCGCGGGAGGCAGTGGATCGGATCGTCACTGAGGTCAATGCCAAGCGGAACCAGAATCAGAGTCTGGAAGTTTGGCGAGTTCGTGGCCGAGATTTACTTCCCCTACTACAGCCGGAAGTGGAAGGACTCGACGCGGGAAAACAACGTGAACAGGGTATCAGTCCATCTGGTAGCGCCGTTTCGGAGACCGGGAGCTGTCCGAGCTTCCGGCGCGACGAGCTTCAGGACCTGCTCGACGAGAAGGCGAAGGCGGGCTTGTCGTTTTCGGTCGTCGATCATCTGCGGTGGGATATGAAGCAGATTTTCGATATGGCCGTGGCTGAGGGTCATGTTGAGCGCAATCCGGCGCTGCTGCTGTTCACGCCAAAGGAAGCGGCGAAGCCGGTGCGCCGCGTCATGACCATGAAGGAGGTGCAAACTATGTTTTGCCGCTCTCGATCAGCGGGAGCGGTTGATCGCGAAGCTCGCGATTCTGGCCGGGATGCGGCCCGGTGAAATCTTCGCGCTGACGTGGGGCCGGTTGACGGCGACTTATGCGGACATCCGGCAGCGGGTTTATCGCGGAACGATCGACACGCCGAAGACGGACCAATCGGTTCGGAAGGCGGCTCTGTCCGAAGGGCTGCTGCGGGAGATCGAGGTCTGGCGCGAGTTCGCGGTTGAAACCCGCGACGATGCCTGGGTGTTTCCTTCCGAGCGGATGACGCCGCTGTCGAAGGACAATTGCTGGCGGCGGTCGATGCATCCGAAGCTGGCGAAGGTCGGCTTGGGCTGGGCGAATTTTCTGGTGATGCGCCGGACGCATGCAACGCTTGATGAAGGCGCTGGGGGTGGATGGGAAGCTGGTCGCCGATCAGCTCGGCCATAGCCTCGATGTGAACCAGAACGTCTATACGCAATCGCCGGTCGAAAGCAGGCTGGCGACGGTGAACCAGTTAGAGAAAAGCCTGCAAGTGATGTAAACGGAGCACAAACGGAGCACAGAGTGAAGCCGGGTTTGTGCAAGTCGTTGAAAAAGTTGGAGCGGGAGACCGGGGTCGAACCGGCGACGTCCAGCTTGGGAAGCTGGCATTCTACCACTGAATTACTCCCGCCCATTGGCGTTTCTGCTATTTAGCTGACTCCAAACCGCTTACACTTCTAAGAAACTGTCTATCCAGTCTATACTGTCTGCCAAATCCCTATGTTCGGAGCCAAAAACAGACAGTAAATCGGACAGTAAACCCAGCCTGAGAACCCAGATTCTCACGACTGCAGTTTATCATACTGTCCATGGACAGTATGTTCTCGAGAACGCCAAGCTAGTCCGAGCCGAGGATCTCGGTCAAGAATCGGCAGCGCTTCAATCAAGCGGCACATCTGCAACAGGGTTCTGCGCGATCGATCTTTCATTACAAGTCGAACTTCAACAACCGTAACTTTTCTCCCCTGTGCACTGTCTTTTCGTGGGTTAGGTACTGATCGATTTCCGATAGCTTTTGTGCCGCATCTTCGGGAGACATTTCTGAGATTTCAGAATCTTTGGAGATGCCTAGCGAGTTCAGAGACGTCCCCAGCCGAAGACCGGCGCCTTCAGTGACGATCCAACGGTCGTGGATCGGCGTGTCCTTAGTTCGCTCGCCGCCGATAATTGTCAACTCCGCATCGGGAGGAGTTTGGTCGTAGCGTTGGCGCCAACCGTTCGAATAGACGTCCGCAAGTTCCTCCCCAGGTGCGGGAGTCGGTTGATTCTTTTTCGCGGTCATGATCGAGATCCTGCACCCGGGCTTGGCAGCTCTAATGATCTGCAGCCAATGCAGGTCATCCGGGCCAAAGTACGGATCGCAGATTTTTACGAACCGGCCCAGCTGCCGCTCGAACCACACCGACAGTACGCGGATGGCCTCTTCCCTAGTTCCAGGCGAGACTAGAAGGCCTCGCGCAACCGACAAGTGTGTCGATTGATTCTTGAGAGCTCGGAGTCGGACAAGTCCCTTACCTGCGACTTGCCCCGCGAGCTCTGCGCCGACGATTGTTGCGTCGAGCATCGGCCGCAAGAAAATGGCGGCCTGGTCCGTTCTTGCGAAGCGGGTAACAGCATTCTCGATGTACCAGAGAATGGTGGAATAAGATTCCCGGAGCGGTAGCAACGCAACGGCCTCGAGATAGGGCCTGATGTCGCTGGGATGGAAGCTTTGGAACCTCCCCGCGTTCAAAGCGCGAGCAAGTGACCATCCCAAAGTTGAGAGGTCTCGAGAACGTATTTGGTTAAGGGCTTTGGTGGCATCTTCATCGCTACCGAGATTTTTCCTCACGTCCAGCAGTCGCATTTGAGCCTGGGCTGCTCGCTTGGCCTCATCGTCATCGAAACGATCGATCAGATTCCTGGCCAACGTTTGATCGATTCTGTAGGCTAGATCTACCAGACGTCTTTGGTGCTTCCTGATATCCCCGGACGAGCCCGCTAAGACAGCCGCAGCGACATTCAAAAGTTCACGGCACTGGCCGCTATCTACACGGCGCAGATCCTCGGCGAGACCGAGGTAATGGTCAAATCTGTCTAGGTCCGATGGGATGCTCTCGATCGCGGCACGAGCCTCGCCGAGCAATCGAGTGCTTTGCGCAAGCATGCCAGGTGGTAGGCAGAGCGCAACGATTTGCATGACCAAGGAGCGGTCAGCAATGTTTTCAAGATTCCGCGCCTCGTCAATTAAACCCGTCCACTCCGCCGGCTTCCCCTTTCGCGTTCGCAAAGCCTGCGCCGCGGTGATAATCTGATATCCCCTATGTACAATCTGCCGTTTGATGGGCAGTTTCCTTTGAGCGACACCTTCTATTCTGCTTGCAATATCTTCGCGTTGCGGAACGTTGATTGAGTACTTATTCTTGGATGACTCAAGCACGTCGGCAACGTCCTTGGCGGTGGCGTATATCATCCAATCGGTTTCCATCCGTTCGAGGAGGTCCGTCACGGCGCGAAGAACTTCCCAAGTCACCTCGCTGTCAGGACCGTCCGGCGCCTCAATCGGATCTAATGGAACGCGTGCGTAGAGTAGAAATCGCACAATCCCGCGAAGTGCGGAGTCCCGATCGTCCGCTTCTAGAGTGTCAAGCGTCGCAAGACAGGTGACCGGTTGTATACGATACAGCGCTGGCGCAGTCTGAATGACAACGCGTACCCGATAAGCACTGTCCGCCTCTGGGACATGCTTGAGTGCCGGAATAAGAAATTCCTTGGCCAGACGCTCTGCCAGGTCAGACCTCCCAGCCAGCGAACATCGCATGCATAGATCCGCCCACAATACGGCGCGCTCCCCATACGCGGGCAGTATGTCGATAAGGGCTGACAACGCCTTGATATCGACGTCAGTCTCTAGTTTTCTGGGGAGAAGTCCACAAAAAGCACGGATTACGAGCGCAACACAACCCACGTAGGCGGCCGCAGGCCGATGTGCTGCGATGCTCCAGTCATCTTTTAGCGCCTCCGTTTCCGTAAGTATTTTGCACGCGTCCTCCGGAAACGTGATTGCGAGATCTTTTGCAATCAGAAAGCCCGAGTCAATCCGTTGCCACCCGATATCGATCTGAGACCATCTCCGATGAATCTGCGCACGAATATCCTCACAAATCGAGTTCTGCTTGTCTGTCGAATGCCGCTGGAGGATGTTGACGGCCCAGACCATGCTCCGGCATGCACTTATCGAGTCGCCTAGTGTTGGGAGAGAAGAGATCAACGGCAGCAGTGCGTGGATGAGTGCGTCAGGAATCTCTCCCTCATCTGCGAAGCGCTCCATAATGATTTGTGTGGCTCGGTCCCGATAGACAGTCCGCTGGATCTCGTTAAGCACCATGTACAGTTCGCTTGTACTAACATCGGTGGCCGGACGCCGGACGAGAGCCTCTGCGACATCGACGAGTATCGTGTCACGGCGAAGTTCAGTATTAACTATCCGCGTGTACTCCAGCGCTTTGTCAAGATATCCGGTCGCCAATGCGGTGATAATGCCGCTCAGCGCGCGATAATGATCGGCGGTGGACAAGGCCAGTTGAAGTACAACCGTCTCGAGTTCGTTGGCGCACTGTTTTTCGAGCGAATCTCCGGACGCCAGTGATCCGTGTGAAACCAACACCTTTAGCGCGGCCAAGAAGTGCGCATAGGCTTCGCCCTTGGATGGCAGATCACTGATGCGCGCCACGTAATCGATCAGTTCCATCAGCCGGCCTTCCGCCATCCCAAGGTTGAGCTGGCACTCGGCCGATGCGATCGAAAGCTGGAGCCGCACGTAATCAACTGAAGGACCAAGGCGCTCGGCGGTCCCTCGCACTCCATCGAGCGCGTCGATCAAATTCCTTCTTCGTTCGGGGTGGTCTGCGCCGGCCAAAGCCACACTGACATCGGCAAGGAGCGATGCATCGAGCGTGGTTGAGGTGGTGCGGAGGGCCGTCGTAAGCGCATGCTGTGCCACCAAATCGGCGTCGGCGCGACTGCCGTTCAATACGCACCAATAACGAAGCACCTTAATCTTTGCATCGGGGTCCTCTATGAGGTCAACACGGGCGCACACGTCGCCGGCGGTCATGCGGCTAGACAGAACGCGGACCCCCTGGAGAATCGCCTTCGCTTGCGGGTCCTGTTGTGAAACGGCGACGTTATCTAGGGCCTCACTCCTGCGCCGCTCGTCCTTCTGATCATATATGGCAGTGACTGTAAGGTGCGCAAATGCTCGATCAAGATCGTTATCTGCCGACGCCCCAGACTTCGTTTTGCGAAGCAGAGCAGTGGCAAGGTCTGGGCTAACACACGTTAGTTGGCTGGCAATGCGCTGCGCACGCCGACCAACCGCTCGAGAGTCGAGATTATCAATCAGGAGTCGAATCTGATCCAGCAGTTCCGAACTGACGGTCTGTCCCCTTAGCCAAGTTCCATGCGCCAGCGCCGCAAGCAACTGCAACCGATCCTCTTTAAGAACAGCGTTATTCGCCAGCGCAAGCGCCTCGGCATCGCGCCCGAGTGATGCAAGCGCGCCAACCTCCGACTCCCAAACATTTGACGCCGCGAGTTCTGCAATCACTGAATACTGAATGCCGAATCGAAGTAAATCCGGGTCTCTCCCTAGCCGCTCAGCGCTGCGAAATCCCCTGTGTACGACATCCTCGACACGAGAAAGAGTTCGGCTTCGCTCCAGAACCTGCAGAATATGAGCGGGAGTCAGCAAGGTAACCACGTCTTGGAACTGAGCGGCGTCCTCGAGATACTCGGGGAGGTGGAGGACCGCGTCGTCGCTGTTCGGACTCTGAAGAAGGGCCTTTATTAATGCCCTCTGAACGCCGGCCTTACGATCGGCGAGTTGCTCACCTATAAATCTCCGTAAGGCAGCATTTGCGACGCGAATCTGCCCATTTGATGTGTCGACCGCAAGAAACGTAACTTTCGCAACCTCACGCTGTACGGCTTCGATCGGGATACTCAAGATCTCTGCTACATCCGGAACCGTGCGCGGCCTCGCGTCGTGAACCAGAAGAGCGAGAATGCGGCGTAGAACGTCGTCGTCCGCTCGAACTTGATTCCATTCAATTTGAAAAAACTCTGGATTGTGGCGCGGTGGGTCCTGCAGAAATGCGGGGATACTCAGTCCCGCCTGGGCGGCTCGTAGCACGCTGGAGAGGCGTCCCGGCATGCCACCACAAAGGCTATATAATTCTCGTGAGTGGTCAGAGGTAAGATTATGGCTGGAAAATAGGACCTTCGACTCTTCGAGACTGATCTCCGTCAAGGGGAACGACTTGATCGGGAGCTTCGGACCGAAGAGGGATGAGTAGAGCGCTGCATCGCCGGTCAGTAGAAATCTGAACTGCGGTACCCCAATCGGAAGTATGTCCGTCAGCTGCTGAAGAAGGATGTCCCGCAAGTTTCCGTCCATCTCCTCTAGACCGTCGACTACAAAATAGACGAGCGACTTTTTACGCTTGGCCATCCGCTGCATATCTGAATAGTTCGACTTGAGGAGCGCGGGTTCATACTTCTCACGTTGCAAGACTTCACCCGTCACGGCAAAGTACACCTGATTGGCCACGTCCATTCGAATAAGATCCGCATCGAAACTAAGTCTGTTCGCGGAGGACACAAACACAGACACAGCGTTGTTAGCATGCCGGCGCACGAACTGCGCAAGCACGGTAGTTTTTCCTACACCTTCTGGGCCTTCGACGGCTGCGACATACACTCCCTCGTTAAGAAGCGATCCCAAGCTATTGACAACATTCTCTCGAGCGAGCTCCGGCGCGGGAGCGGGAGGAAGATTAGCACTCAATGTTGGAAGGTCGATCACGGTCGAGACCTGATCATCTCGTTCATTATTGGACTCGATTGGCACCACAGTTCCTCCGATTTATTCCT
The DNA here is from genome assembly GCA_963732025.1 of Terriglobia bacterium. Taxonomy (GTDB): domain Bacteria; phylum Acidobacteriota; class Terriglobia; order Bryobacterales; family Bryobacteraceae; genus Palsa-187. The sequence goes on along the minus strand of CAVSXU010000007.1, from coordinate 1,001,124 downwards.
ATAAGAAAGGATTGACTTTCGTCGCACAACTCGCCAGTCTCCCAGGAGGGCTCATTCCGGGAGAGTTCGCTTACGCCCTTCAACGTGACGGACAACATCGGGTGTCGGAACATCAAAGGTTACAGCTCTTTAGCGAAGTATGGTTAGTGAACATCATTCATCATTGGCGGATGTACTATTTCCGAGAAATTCGAGGAGTAGGCTTATACTGCTTCTCCTCCATCCACTTCAGAATATCGGAACGCACGAAGCGCACGTTTGATTGGATCTTCACGTATGGCAAGAGTCCGCGCTGCACATAGCTGTAGACCGTCTTTACGTCGATCCGCAGCATGGCCTCGACCTCCTTTGCCGTGAGGAGCTCGCTGGGATCGATCGATGTAACCGGACTGGTCGCCGTTGCCTCCAGGCCGTCTATAAAGGAGAACGCTTCCTCTGGCGTTAAGAACTTCACTTGCCGATACTGTGCCGTGCTCAAAGCCGCGACGAGTGCGTGTCGCACCATGGTTAGCTGTTTTTTCTCTGATGAGATGAAGATGACATCCGCGAACCCAGCTGCGAGGCACTTCTGTACATTTCCGACTTCGTGCGCCGCGTTAGTCGTGACTGAGATCTCGCAGGCGATTGACCGACTCCCCTTCTCCAGAGCGACATCTACCGATCCCAACCCATCGAGGATCGGTCTTTTCAATCGTCACCGCGTAGCCGCGTCCTTCCGCCCAGCGCTTGATCAATTGCTGAAGATATTTGTGATGTTCACCGCCGCGCCCCTGAGTCGAAATTGCGATCGGAATCGTTTCATCAGGCGGCCCCGCGACCGGCCTTTCGACGGGGAGTGGAACGGCCACCCGAATCTTCGTTCTCCTGTTTTGCGTCTCAGGTTCCTTGTCAGCCGAAGCGTGGCGCGCACGGAGGAGTGCCTCCACCGATTCGCGTGGTGCGGCGTATCGCTCACGCGATGATGCCACGATCCGCTCGCGACGGTCCGCAGCGATACAGGCATCGAGAGCTGGAAGCGGAACTGTTTTCAGATTGAAGTCGTATTCCGCCCGCTCCATGCGGACGATCGCTTCGCCGACGCTAAGGTTTTGAAGATCCTTGGCCTTGAAGAACGAGAAGCCATCTTCGAGTTTCTTGGCATCGAAATCGCCCAGGCGGAAACAGACGCGGGTGAAAGGATTCGCGATTACCGCACTCGCGACATCGCTGTCCCGGTTTGAGAGTTGGTGCAATTCCTGATGGGCGAGTACCAGACCGAGGTTGTACTTTCGGGCGCCGGACAATATGGCGGCGAGCGACGGCGTAACAAAGTTGTGGAACTCATCTATATAGAGGTAGAACGGTGTGCGATCGGCGGCGGCCATGTTTTGTCGGCTCGTGGCGATTTGGTTGAGCTTCGACACGACGAGTGTTCCCAGGAGATACGAATTCTCCTCGCCGATCAATCCCTGAGAGAGCTTTGCCAAGAGAATCTTCCGGCCATTCATGATCGCCGCGAAATCGAGACGATTCTCCTTCTGCGAGACCATGTGCCGGATCACCTTCGGCCGAAGGAACGTATCGAGGCGCGTGAGGATCGGACCTTGGGGCTTTCCCGTAAGGAGCGGAAATTCTTTTTCCCAGTAGTACACGACTTCGGAGTCTTGAACGGTCGTGAGAAAGCGTTGTCGGAACCCCGGCTCAACCAAGAACCTTCGAAGATCGGAAAGCGTCCCGCCCTCGCTGCTCTCCAAGAACGCCAGGATCGCATTGCCGAGGACGGTGATCATTTGATCGCCGAAACTCGTCGATAGCCGGCGAAAGACCGACACCAGATCCGACGCCAAGAGATTTCGTTCGAGATCGGAGTGAGCCGAAAGGATGTTGAATCCGACCGGATACGCTTCGTCGGAGGGATCGAGGAGCACGACATCATTGATGCGCTCTTCCGGAATGCGGCCGAGCACCTGGTCGATCAAGTCCCCGTGCGGATCGAGGACGGCGAGCCCATCCCCGTTTTGGATGTCCTGAATAATCATGTTCAGGAGCAATGTCGATTTGCCGCTGCCGGAGGCACCGATCAAATGCATGTGCCGAACGCGCTGCTCGGGGCTGAGCGATACCGTCACGGTCTTGCCGGCATGCTGATTCTCACCGAGCTTGAGCGCATGACCGAAGGCGAGCGATGGCGCCGCCTTTGTCTTACGCTCTTCGCGCTTGAGTTTCGCAGATCGCGCTGAAGCTGACGGCAAGTGAACTAGCGAAACCAGCTCATCGCGATTGACGATCAGTCCATGACGGCAGCTCTTGCGCGTGACCACATCTTCGCAATGCTGTTGTTCGTCATAGTCATCGTTTGCAAGCGGCAGCAGTTCATTGCTTGCCGCGTCCGCAAATTGGCGAAGCGATTTACCCATGCCCTCAGCGATCCGCCACGCCCGAGCGCTTTTTGGACTCTGAGCGGCAACCCGAATGACCGCTGCGAAGAGTGGAGAAGATATTTTTTCTCCGGCCAGTTTCACCATTGCCGGATCGTCGATGAAAAACGATTCCCCGGCCTCATCCGTCACGGCTCGAATGATGCTCTCCGGCCACGCGTGCCGCACGGGGAGAAAGAGCACTTGGAAAACGGCGATGTCACCATTGCCCAGTTCCGCCATCGCGCCAATCAAACCGGCCAACGGGTCCGGATCAAAACGATCGAATGCCCTTAGCGGGCGCATGAACTCTTTTGAAAGGCCGTATTCGACCGCCGCCGTTTCCTTGCCACCTGTTCGGTCCCACAGCGCTTCAAGGTAACCATCGCGGTCGGACAGCAGCGCCTCAGGGAAATATGCTTGGAGCTGTTCCCGTACTTGCCGTCGATCGCGGCGAGCAGCACTTAACTGCACAATAATTGAATCGCTCGTACCGATGATTTCGAAGCTGGCCGGCCGATGGACGTGACCGAGACTCATCAGGAATTGTCCTGCGGCGTCTTTCGTGATCTTCGTGTCCGGCGGTAAGACTACCTGCACTTCCACGAGCGGCACAAGATCATCCATGTATTTGAGCTCTGGTTCCTTGTCGATGGGAGGCGGGACAACCGGGTTCGCACTGCCGCTGCCTTTGAAAAAGCTACCGACGAAGCTGCTGAGAGCGGTTGCTTTCCGACCGTCATCGATCGCGCCCGGTGACTGCGAAAGGAAGTGCCCGAAGAATGGACGGAATGGCGGCTCGGGATCGACCGGCCGGTCCCACACCTTCCACCCTCTGCCCCGGATCTCCCAGTCATAGAATTGGCGCGTGAGAGCTTCCCAGCCTGAGGAGGACTCGCAGGGCATATCTAACGTTTCAGACGGACGCCGCAAACGTCTTCATGATCGGTTTGCGCTCGGCTTCCGAAAGTGCACGAATGCCCTTGTTGGCTGTCATTGAGTCCATGACTTCGAGAACTGCATTGTGCACGGCTTGCTGGAACATGAGGGCAGTGTCGATCGCGTAGTAGGTCGGCGGGGCAAAAACTTTCGCGTAGATCCATCCGATCAAAGGCATCGCGAGTACCGTGCTCTCTCCAGGGATAGCGCCCTGCCGGAGCGCATTCCCCAAGATCCAGAGGATGGCCGGAACCCCTAGGCCCGCGCAACCGACCGCGAGGAACGCTCCGAGTGTCATTCCCGAGAGCGCGACACCGATCCCAAGTCCAATGCCGCCCGCGATATTCATCGCAAAGCCGACTGCACCCAAGAACAACAGCGTGTAGAGAAATCCGAATTTGAGAGGTGGGGTCGTCAACCACCACGAAACGAAGAACCCGGTGCCAAACGGTGCGGCGCAAATATCGAACGCAAACTTGCCCCGATGCATGCGAAGATAGACGCGTTTCGCACTGGCAACACCGGCCTCTTTATGCTCGACACGGGTCCAATGAGTTTCGGGCACTCCCCGACATTCGACGCCTTTCTCGACTGAATCGTAGAATTCCAAGGACGACGCCTGGAAATTTTCAATCAAGTGGCCCCAGCGCGAAATGAAATCGGCTTCTTTCACCATTTGCCGCTCCTTTTTTTGGTAATGCTGCATATGTTACTGCAATCGGTTTATGAAAACAAGCACATTCTTCCGCATCTTCATTTTTCGAATACGCGGTGTTAGAATTCTGAAACCCCACGGCAGTAGTCCTAGAACTCACACTCCTATGCCAGCAAAGAACGGATTTGAACTACAAGAAAGCGATATCGAACTCTTGCATTTCACGCACCTGCTTCGCTTAGCTACGATCGATCATCTAGCCGAACTTTCCGGGAGATCCGTTCGGGCGCTTTGGGGACGACTCTTCAAATTGAAGGAGCGTCGCTATCTCGCGACGGTTGCACGGTTCATGCAGAAACAGGTCTATGGAGTCGGCTCCGCAGGAATTCCGGTGTTGATCGACCACGGCTACGCTCCGCGTGAATTCGCGGAAAAGCGGCTTCGCCACCGAGAGCTCACGGAAATCGGCATCCGGCACGCGCTGTTTATCGCCGACATTCATGCGCGCCTGTTGGTGCTCACGAGGACCGGTGCGACTACGATTCACCATTGGGCGGAGGGTCAAACGCTTTGGGACAGCGTTCCAATCTCCGACGGTGAACCCGCGATCCCGGTACGGCCGGATGTATACTTCGTGCTCAAGCACGCCGGACGACCGGAGGGACGAAATAAATTTCATGTTTTCTTGGAAGCGGACCGTTCGACCATGAGCCATCAGCGGATGGCGGCCAAAATCGAAGGGTACGTCGCCTATTACGAGCGACGCCTGCATGCGAAAAAATACCCCGGCATGCATTCCTTTCTTGTCGCGATCGTGACGAAGACACGATCCCGAGCGGAGGAACTCCGGAAAGATCTCCATCCGCTGATCCCCCGAGCCGCCGCGCGAGACGCTTACATATTCATTCCGTTCGAAGAACTTGGGGTTGCGTCGCTCCTGCCGAAGGCCGCTGCGAATGTCGCTTGACGGGCATTTGCGTTTGACGGAATCGCTGGATCGCTCTAGACTGGAAACAAACCGGGTGTCCCGGACGTATTAAACACCATGACCGTCGCCGTAAAGAACAACAACAAAGCTCCGCTTGTCGTCCCACTCGCCCTTCGCCGGAAGGTGGGTTTTAAGAACGGGCAAGATCTAGAATTTAGCGCCACCGGTGGGGTCATCACACTCGCTCCTAAGCTCCCCGCTGCGGACGACGAGTACACACCGGCCGAGCGGCGCGCCATAGACCGTGGCATCGCTGCGAGCGAGAAGGACTACACCGCCGGCAGATCTTATGGACCGTTCGAGACGGCTGCGGCTGCCATCGCTTCAATCGATGCCAATCTGCATAAGAGACGGGCAGCGGCGAAGAAGCGTAAGTCATCGAGTCGATGAAGATCGACTTTACCAACCGGGTGCTCGACGCCCTGGAAGTCGCTCCTCTCGCTGTTCGAAAAGCCTTTCGGAAACAGCTTCACTTTCTTGCCGAGAATCTTCACCATCCGTCGCTCCGCGCCAAGAAATACGATGAAGCTCGCAATCTGTGGCAAGCGCGCGTCACGAAAGATTGGCGTTTCTATTTCAAAATTGTAGATGATACGTACCGGCTCGAAGACATCAAAAAACATCCGAAATAGCGAACATGAAGAAGCGCGGCACTCCTGAACTTTCTACTGATTCACCAGAGCCGAGCGCACGGGTGACCGCGACAACGCCCCGCCGAAGGGTACCAGCAAGGACGTTGACAGCCACGGCCTCACGCCAAAGCATCGAATCAATTCTCCCCATCTTGCCCAACCCGACGAAGAAAGCGGCGTATAACTTATGGTCTTTGACGGACCACCCCGGGGGGCTACACTGAAAGCAAAATTAACCCGGCTCGATGTGATGACATGAAGACCTACAACTTCAAAGTAGTCGTGGAACCCGACGAGGACTTCGACGGGAATCCTTCGGGATGGCACGCGTACTGCCCCGCCCTTCAGGATTTGGGCGGCGCAACCTGGGGTGAGACGCGCGAGAAAGCTCTCAAGAATATCAACGATGTCGTCCGCATGATCGTCGAGGAATTCATCGAAGAAGGGAAATCGTTGCCGGAGGGTCCGAAGGATTCCGTTGAGGTTGAGGATGTTTCAGAGGAGCATCCCCGGATCGCGGTCACAATCTAGAGCATGGCCGTTGACTACAGCGGCGTGCAGTCGCTCAATGCCCAAGGTTAAACTAACCGACTAAATGATTCTAAAACCAAACACTGAGATCGTTGTCCCGTGGAGCGTACTCCGCCGCGCTGGCTTCAAGGCCGGGGATCGGGTCGAGATCACTGCCCGTCCTGGCATGATTACGATTCGGGAATCACCCACCACTAGCGAGCAAACGAAAACTGCCCGAACGAAGAAGACACACCGTGCCATTGACCGTGGCATCGCCGCAAGCGAAAAGGATTATAAGGAGGGTCGCTCGTACGGCCCCTTCAAGACTCACGAAGAGTTCACGGCTTCCTTGAACGAGGAAGGCGCCAAGCTGCGCGCAAAGAAGCGTACACGCTAGGCGAGAGCATCCGCCGCGCGAGTTCGACCTGAAAGCCGGCTTTCCGCGAAGTCAGCGATTTCCTTGACGCCCGTTGTGCCATCTCCCCACCCAGGGAGTTGACGGATTCCGATGAACGGCTATTATGAAAGAACTGAGCACGACTAAGTCGTAGTAAGTAACACCATGAGGAATACCAAAACCATATCCATCTCACTAGCGCCCGAGCAGCTGAAAGCCGCCGAACGGCTCGCTAAGAAGCAGAGCCGCACCATGAGCGAACTATTCCGCGAAGGCCTCCGCCGATTGGAACAAGATGAGCAGCGGTCCTCTCCTGCAACCTTAGCTCAGTTCGGAGAGATCCTTCGTTTAATCCGCCAAGACGCCAAGCGAGCAGGACTCGATAAGATGAGCGCGCGCGCGATTAACGCCGAGGTAGAGGCGGCCAGGAAGACTATGCCAAGGCGACGAGCATCCAACCGCAACGGGAAATGACCAAGGTCGTTCTCGACACCAACGTGCTCGTTTCCGCACTCCTAACCACGCAAGGGGCGAATGCCGCCGTGCTCGACCTAATCATGAACGGCAAGCTGGTCTGGTGCGTTTCCGAGCCTGTCTTGGCTGAATATGAGACGGTCTTGCATCGTTCCAAGTTCCAAGGAATTGAACGGCGAAAAATCGCACTAGCGCTTGCTCTCGCACGATCCGGACGGATGACGATTGTGACGACCACGCTTTCCCATTCGCCGCATGAATCCGATAACCGTTTCTACGAATGCGCCGGAGCTGCCCGCGCCGACTACCTCGTGACCGGCAACCGAAAGCACTTTCCGAACGATATACCTCCGACCAGAATTGTCACGTCGCGCCAGCTCTTGGACCTCATTAGAGCGTAGCGAAAGCGTCTCCTCGATTCCATTCGACCTTGCACTGTTTCGTCTCAATTGCTTCAATACTTTCAACCGCCCATCCTGCAACCGCGGCGGGGGAAATCCCGTCTCACGGCGAACCAAAGTGCGCGCAGCGAATCTTCAAGGAACCCGTTGCGCGAGCGGAAGGTGAACCGCTTGCTGGCTTTGTATCAGCCCGGTCCGCGGAAGAACGCTCCGGGCGGTAACGATCTCGCGACGTTCTTCAGTCGCTGATCGTTGGATGAGCGGTCCCCTACTCCGTGGCGCAAGGCGCGCCACGGGGATTCAGGGGCTGTCTCACGACAACTCGGCAATCCCCAGAAATTCATTCGACCCATTGGCGATTGCTCTTTATAATTCTTGAACGATGAACCTTGACCCCGTCCTCATCGGCAGCAGCGAAGACGCTTTCCATCACGGCAAGCCGGTGTACATCGTGCCAGCCGCAAGGCGTCGTCACCTCGCCATGTTCGGCGGCTCGGGTTCCGGAAAAAGTACGCTCATGCGGAACATGATCGCGGAAGATATTGCCGCCGGCCACGGCGTCACCGTCGTCGACCCTCACGGGCAGCTCGTCGAAGATATTTTAGAAAACCACATTCCCGCGGCATCGCACTAACGATGTCATCTATTTCAATCCGAAGGACAAGGAGCGCGCGTTCGCGCTCAACATGCTCGACTGCCGCCGCCGAAGCCAGCGCGGTCTCGTTGTCTCGAACGTGATCAGTATTTTCAAAAAGCTCTGGACGGATTCGTGGGGACCGCGCATGGAGGATATTCTGCGGAACGGCCTCTATGCGCTCATCGAGCAACCCCGACCGGTTTCAATTCTCGCGCTTCCCAAACTACTCACGGACACGGCCTATCGCGCGACCGTTCTCGCCGAGGTGACGAATCCCGCCGTGCTCGACTTTTTCCATAACACGTACGATCGATGGGAGAACCGTTTTCGTGAAGAAGCGATTTCAGCCGGTGCTCAACAAGTGCCGGGCATTCACGACCGATCCCCTTCTCCGCGCGGTGATCGGCCAGACCCGATCGAGCTTTGATTTCCGGGACGCGATGGATGAGCCGGAAGATAATTCTCTGCGATCTTTCAAAGGGCGCGATCGGCGCGGATAACGCGATGCTACTCGGATCGCTCATTGTGATGCAGGAAAAGCTTGCGGCATTGTCTCGCAGCGACATTCCCGAATCCGAACGGGTCCCCCACTTGCTTTTCGCCGAAGAAGCGCAAAACTTCATCGGCGATTTCGAATCCATCCTCGCTGAGACCAGAAAATTCAATCTGGTCTTGGCCGTTGCGACACAAGGGATCGAGAGCCTCTCGCGTGAGACGGCGACCGCCATTTTCACGAACGCTGCGAACCTGATCACGTTCCGCGTATCAAGCACGGACGCCGACCGTCTCAACGATGAATTCGCGATGGTGTTTCCGGGCGCCATCAATTCAAGATCTTCCCGACTACAGAGCTTGGGTGAGAACACTTGTTTGCGATGACGATGGATGCCGGCCGGCCGAACCGGAACAAATTGCCACCTATCCCCCTTCAACCAGACAGCCAGGCTCGGAATGGCGCAGCCGGATCGAACAAACGAGCAACGAACGGTACACGAAGGCGCGCGCCGGGGTTGAAGCCAGATTTGCCCGATTCCTTCAAGGGCGGACCCACATGAAAAAATAAATCCGCAAAATCGCCGTGAGGTCGACTTGAGCAGATCCGGCTGCCTGACGTCACGGTGACGACATACCGCCACTTCGGACCTTCCAAATCCCGGGATCGTGATCATTTAGTGGCTTTCTGTTATGGCCAAACGCGTGCCCGCATCTTTTGAGCGGTGCCCGAAACACACCGGCAAAAGGTCGTGTAAAGGGGACCACTCATGCCAAGAGAAGCACATACAGCTGCCGCTTACTGCCACGAAAAAGCTGCCGAAAGTCATCGCTCCGCGGCGCAACAATTCAGTTCAGGAACGTATTCCGCCGGCCAGAAGCACTCCGCTGAAGCGATCGAGGACTCCGCGAAGGCGGACGAGGCCACCAGGGAGGCTCACCAAAAATCGTCAGAGTTCGGGAAAGCGGCGGGATCGACCGACTAGCACCTCATTGCCGTTGAGTGCTTCGTGTAAATTAAAAAGCGCCTGAGGACCAATGTCCGCAAGCGCATGGGATTAACTTGTGCTCGAAATCTCATCGAGCAGCCGCCGAAGTTCCTCGATTGAAAGTTGATCGGGCTGCACGCCGTGCGGCAGATCCACGAGCTGCACTTGGTACACGACGCGTTGCAGCCGGTCCGCGATCTCCTACCGCGGCTCCGCTCCCCGCTTCATCGCCGTCGAGCATGACGACGACATGCGCCGAAATTTTCCCCGAGAAGTTCTTCTTGCGCCTTGCTCATCGTGGAACCCATGAGCGCGACGCACGGGAATCCGGCTTGCGTCACTTTCATGCAATCGAAGAATCCTTCGACGAGAACGACCGACAACTCCCCTTTCACGCGATGCAGATTAAAGAGTTCGAGCGACTTGTGGAAGCCCGCCGGAAATTTGTAGCGCGGTTCCGATCCGTCGATCGATCTCCCGGCATACGCGACGAGTTCGCCCTTCGCGTTGTGGATCGGGATCACGATGCGATCATGCATCGATCCCTTGCCGGAGAAAAATCCGACGCCGAATGTTTGCGCGGTCTCTTCCGTGACTCCCCTCTCCGTGAGATACGGATGAGTGTGATCGATGTTCTGAAGCGTGAACGTGAGTGGTTTGTTTGATTCACTCTCCCCTACTCCATTATTTTTTTCTGAAACGAGTTGTCGGCTCCGGTTCCTTGCCCGCGGAAATTTCCGCGTGAGGTTCCTTGCCAACCGGTCGCGCGATGATCGCCCGCGGCCGGAACGAGAAACCAGGTTTGCAGTTTGATCGCCGCATCGCGGACGGAACACTGTTCCATCGCGGCGACGAAATCGAGAACGTTGCCGCCGACGCGGCCGCGCGACTTTGATGCACGACTGCGACTGGCATGCCCAGGCGCCGCCCACGCCTTTGGTGAGGGTGGCGGTGAAACTCTCCTTGCTCTTCTCCGATCCGTGGGTCGGCAGCGGGCATTTGCCCCGGAGCGTGTTCGCGTTCACCCGGCGCAACGGGATGCCGTAGTGCTCGATCGCCATCTGAAGCGTGACCGTTTTTTTGATCTCGTCGAAGCTTACCCAATCCATTGATTTGATTCTCCTTAGTGATGGTTGTGACCTGCTCCGGTAACCCTAAGGCTGATCCCCTGCTCTGTCAATTACGCGTCGCGATTGTAGGCTGAAATCGAAGTGCGTGGATTTGGAGCTCGATGTCGCACGTCATGCCTGCGCTGCTCAACAGCGTGCACGCCTTGGCTCTACACTGCTGCACGCTTTGACGCTACAGACTGCACGCCATGACTCTACACTCTGCACGCTTTGACGCTACGAACTGCACGCCATGGCTCTACGACTCTGCACGCTTTGACGCTACGAAATGCGGCTGATAGCCCTTATAAATCAACAGGTTGTGATTGCCTAACTCTTTAACTCTGTATAGACTTAAAACAACATCAACAACAGATAAGTCGCTGTTGCTGAAATTTTTTCAAAAAGAAATGGAGGTAACTAACCATGAAATAGGGGAAGTCAGCCATTACCGGTCCGCGCAGATCGCATCGGCAGACGCGGCAGCTCTCGACATCATCCGAACGGAAACCGTACTCTCGAGGCTCCCAGTTCACAATCTCGCGAAGAAGGGGAATGTGAACATCCAAATTCTTAAGACGACCCCCGACGGAAAGGTCGAGTTGAAATGGATCGTCTCCTACAGCGACCGATACGGCCAAGCCCGGCAGCTCGCCTATAAACTGGACACGATCGTCATCAACCACCACATCGATGAGCAGGGGAGACCGCTTCCCAAAATGATCTGCTTAGGGAGTCTGCGCGATGTTGCCGATCAGCTCGACCTCGGCGGAGACACCAATAAAGTTCGCCGCGCCCTTCGCCAAAATGCGAGCGCATTCATCACCGCGAAATTTGAGTACCGAGGAAACGATGGCATCAAAGAAAACTCTTGAAGCCGATTTCACTCGCTACAGCGTCGTCTTCACCGGCGAACAACTTCCGGACGGGAGGAGAGCGGATGCGGTTTACATAATTCTCAACGAGCCTTACCGGGAAGTGCTCAACAACGCACCGGTTCGTCCGCTCGATCGTGCGTACATGAAAGAGCTTCCGCCCGCAGCGCAACGCTTTTACGAAATCATCAGCTACAAAATCTTTTCCGCGCTCAAGAACGACTATCCACACGCGAAAATTTCGTACTCCGAGTACTGCACGTTCTCAGCGCAGCTCCGCCACTTCGAACGCCAGCCGGTTCAAGATCAGATGGCGAAAGTGCTTCGCCCTCACAAAGAATCCGGTTACATCACCGCCGTGAAATATCGAACCGACGATCGACGCCGAGAACAAACCGGACTGGATCATGTATCTCACGCCCGGTCCAAAGGCGCACGCCGAATTCGCCGTCGCGAATGGCGGACGTCGGTCGAAACGCATCGAAAATAGTTCCGCTAAAACCGAAATTCATCAACTCGGTGATTCGCAAATTGGACGACAACGTCGCGGGCCAAAAACTGAAATGGCGAGCTCGGCGACGCCGCAGTTCGATCCGCAACTCGTCGCCGAGTTCACCCGCAGAGGCATCACTGAGAAGAAGGCGTTAGAACTTCTCGCGAATCTCAAGCCCGGACAAGATGTCGTGGCTCAACTCGAACACACCGACCATATGGTCAAGAACGCTCGTTTCCCGATCACAAATCCGCCGGGATTTTACATCCGACTAATCGAGAGCAATACATCCGTTCCGGATGGCTTCGAAACGAGTGCGAAACGGGTCGCTCGCCAACAGATGGAGCGCGAGGAGCGCGAACGCCGCGACGCAGAGGACGCCCATCAGATTCTTGAATCCGAATACTACGAGTACTGCTCCCGCGAAACCGATCAATACGTGGAGGAGAATCGCGCCGCATTCGAAGTCATTGTAGATGCGAAGCGCCAGGAAACCCGTGCGGCACACCCCAACTTCTCTCCTGAGATGACGGAGAGTATAGCGGTGATTGCCGCCCGGCGTACCATCCAAAAGGAGATCGCTGAAGGATTGCCGTTCGAGGACTTTGCAATCAAAAAACAACAGGGCTTTGATTTTCTTTTGAAACCAGTTGCGGTTCTCGCGGACGCCCCATTAGTCCCTGTCGCGCCGCCCCACGAAGACGCTGTCATGACGGATGACGCGGTGATTCTTCGGCGGCGGGACAGCTCCCGAGGAGAACGTGGAGCCCACTCGCCCGGACCCCGAGTTGGAAACGGAGCTGGCCAATCCGGAAACCGGCATCGCCGAGCCGTCGCATCGACGTCGGATGCGCCGGAACCAGGCGACGATGCTGTCGACCCCGCCGAACCGCAGGACAATCCCGCCTATCGGCTCCCTAAACAGGGGATCAGGGTCTGGAGCAGGGTATAGGGTAGGGTCTAGAGTCCTCCCCATACCCGCGAAAACTACCGCGCGGCTCAGATGGCCGCGGAAAACTATGGGCTATCGCCTGAACTGGGGCGCGCACCCGTTGCCTGCTTACCGCCGGCTGCCCGTATTTTTTGCTATCGCCACTTCACTATCGTTTCGGGATCGCCGTCTTAGCAGACCGCTTACCAAAATCCGGGCAGCCGGCGCTATCGCCCTGCCGCCTCGCCGATAGGCGAGGCCGCGCTCCGCTGACCGCTTCGGGCAACGGGTGCGCGCGGAACTGGCTTAACGGGTTCCTTGATCCGGCAACGATCCGTTTGCCGGAATAGATGCGAACTAGTTTCAAAAAATGAAAAACGCAGAAGGTGGGAAAATAAGGAATATGGCTACACCCAGCCCGCAAGGGATGTCGATTGGCGAGTGGCAAAAACGTTTGGCGGACAATTTTTCAGTGGACGGGTGCGTCGGCGGGAGCATGATCGGAATATTCGCTCGCGAGGACAAAGTGTCCTCCCATCTTGTTGCGACGTATCGTGGACATCATACGCTCGTTGACGCGTTCAGTGGATTTTTCGTCGACACGCTTACGCTCGCGGCGCATCAGGTCGCCAAAGGTGGGTGGCCGCCAGCATGTCTGAATTATCCTGTAGCGCTTGCGCAATTCTCGAACCTATTCAGGCGTTGGCGGGCATGTGAGCTGCTTTGTTTCAAGGGCTACCCCCTTGATGCCTACGCGTTGATGCGTGATCTCAAGGATCGTACGTTCCTCTTGGCAGGCGTCGCACGAAATCTGACTACATTTCCGGGCGTGATCGGCGCTCCACAGGTGAAACCCGAAGATGCGAAGGAATACAAAAAGCAGCTCACGAGAAATAGGAAGGACGTCGAAAACCGAATCACGAACCGTTTGATGGGTAAGACTTCGGGATTGCCGATTGGTGATCAAGAGAATTTGAAAACATGGGATGAGTTCTTCCATCATGAGGTACACGGCGGCGGAATTTCGCTCGTGCAAGAACTGCGATTGATCGCTGAAGGAAAGATCCCACAGATCGGCCCGACAGACGATCAAGACGCGTTTATCCTGTACTTCAATCGGTGTGCGGAACTGGGGTGGCTGATGGTTCGGCTGTTGCCGTACCTCCAAACAACGATAGGAACGTTTGGCGCCGTGTGGCATACAAAATACGAAATCCTAGATGACTCCTTCCGCTACATGTTGGAAGGCTTTGCCAGTCTCGGCAAGGCACTAGGGCCATCATTCATCGCGATGGTTGATTCAGCATTCGCGTTCGGGTCGGAATTTTGCTACTTCGAGGCTGATGGTTCGGCATCCTGAGCCGTAGCGCTTACTTTCATATCTTGAATCAGATCACAGACGCCGCGCGGGAGGTGCCTGACTCGATGGCCGCCGCCCTTGTTCGTGCTTTTGGAGGCTCCAAACGGAGAGCGGACCTGGTAGCTTACGCGCAGCTAAAAGCTATATTTGGAGCTTTCTGCCTTAAACATTGGCCAGAGCTTGTCGATCTCGTATCGAATCGCAGTTAGCGTATCCTTATCCCGAAACCAATTCCGATGAGCAAAGCCAGATGACCTTGCCGCCGTATCATAGCCATTCTTCAGTGCGAACACTGCAATTGGGAAGTACTTCTTCAAGACCAATTTAAAACCCTTGGTATCTGGTTCCTCGTGCCAATTGGGCGATGCTAATTTCTGAAGGGCCCCGCCCAACGGCAAATCCAAGTGGCCATAGAAGACACGAATAGCCTCACCAACTGCGTAGAACACGAGCCACTTTCGCTCCAGTGCAGGGTGCGGGGTAATGGTGGACTCTACTCTTAGGAGATCATACGAATACTCACAGCAGAACCAGGTGCCGAGGTAGCGCTGGAAGGTCTCTTCTGAAATCGCTGGTAAAACCTCGCCATCCCGTCCAAAAAGAGCCGTGTAGCCGCCGGTCTTACTTGCGTCAAAAAGGTGTCGCGTCCCACCGTAAGTATCAGCTGGGCCATACTCGAAAGCGTAAATGGTCTTTGCAAATTCTTCCATTCCGACCACGATTTTCGACTGGCCTTCAGTCGAGCGTTTATTCTTGTAAATAAATTTCTTACCCTTCCGTGCGGGCACCCTGTCGAACTTTGCCCGGATATCCTGTTGCACAGGATCATTACTTCGGAAGTCTGAGATCTTTACTGCATTCTGAGTGTTGTTGAATCGTGTGACGTTGTCCAGGAAGGACTGTTCGATCTGGCTTAGTTTAGACGGATATTCAATTATTCGAATTAAAACGCTAACCTCCCGTAACGCATCCGGGTCGTCGGCGTGCGCCTTGGAGAGAGACCTTACGGTCTGGGCTCCATTTATGATATTGAAACTGCGACATCGCAGAGTTCGTGGCTTAGAAGGGTCGATTTCGACGCCAGATGCGAGCGCCGTAACTCCGTTATTGAAAAAGAAGAATTTGCTCGGCTCCTGAGTCGCCGTCTTCCGTATCGTGCGGTTGGTAATGTTGTCGCCTATGTAGTTACGAATGTTCAGGCCAAACAGCCTCGACTTGTATCGCTGGAACATCACTGCGAGCTCGCTCCCCGTGACGCGTCCCAAGTAGGTTCGCTCCTTCCCATCTGTGAAGGCGATCCATGGGTGATGATCCTCGCTTTCACTGAATTGAACAGAAACGTCACTCGGCCCAGCTGCCGCACTCAACGCGTCGCGAAGGCGTATGTTCAAACCCTCCTCATCAAGCAATTCGACTGAGGTGCGCTCGTGCAGGTCAGAAATCCCCGAGACAGGTTCGATCCCGCGATCGGCGAGGATGCGGAGATCCTCCGAAACCTGTCGCAAAGTGATGTAAAAAAGTTGAAAATTAGCGTTCTCGAAATCGACCTCACCCAACGCCTCGCGCAACTTCTGATTCATTGCATGGATCTTTGGGCCTTCCACCATTCGCTTCAAGACACTCAGGAAACGATCAAAGTCAGCCTTTTCCTCAGACGGCTTGCGACTCTGTTTCTTCGCGCCTGCGTATTTTGCTTGCACAATGACGACTGACTGTTCGTCGATGACGAGAAGATCGATTCCGCTATCATCCTTGCCATCTATGACGCACGCCTCAAACTCTTCTGCGTCTTCGGGGATCAAGGTGGGGTTCAGCGGCTCAAGAACACGGGTGGCAAAAAAGCGAGCCATCTGCTTCGAGCGGGACGTGTCGGACAACTCGTCAAAATTAATTCCCTGCAGCTGGACGAAGTCGCGGAACTGTTCCTTAAACGATTCCTTCATTAGGCAATGACTCCAAAACTACAGCTTAGTGCACGCAAGCTCGCCCCCAGAGGCGGCACAACGTCGACAACCGAGCTGGTGTTCTAGCCATTGGAGCACAAATCCCTAGTCCGGATTTCCCCAGAGCCTCATCGACGACGTTCGCATCTGCACCGGCGCGTTATCCGCTTCGGAGATCACGGCGATCAACTCCACCGGTAGGTGATCGATCAGATCACAATCCGTTCCACTTCATCTAGCGAGATGTCGTCGCCGCGGCGATCATAGAGACCAGTCGTCCTCGCCGACTCGTGCGCTGCCATCTGCTGCGCGACTTCAAGTTTGCCGCCGTTCTTCAAGTACGCCGTGATGCCGGTCGCGCGGAACGTGTGGCAACCGATGAGCGTTTGTATTCCGGCTCCCGCTGCGCGACGCCGGATCATGAGATACACCTCAGGTTGGCTCAAACGCCGTTCAGTGAGGTGCTTCGTCTTGCCCTTGGCCGTCCGGAAGAGGGGAGTGTCCTTCTCGCTCGTGATACCCGCGGCTTCGATGTACGCGGCTACGTACAGTTCAAGATTGTGATGCGCCGGCATCTCGTGACGCTTGCCGCCTTTCTCATAGAGCCGTACCCACCAGCGGCGCGTTTGAAAATACCAGTCCTCGACATTCATGGTCATCGCAGCTCCAACGCGCGCGAACGTGTAGACCATGAGCCCGATGAGCGCACGATCGCGGAGGCCGACGACGTTCGACGTGTCGATGCTATCGAGCAGTTGCCGGGCTTCTTCGGCCGAGAGCACCGGCGTCTTCCCGCGCCGCGTGCTGTACTTCGGTCCACGCACGGCAGCCGCGGGGTTCATCGGGATGATCTGGCCGAGTACCAAATAATCGAAAATCATCCGGATCGCAGCGAGATGTTGTTTCACGCTCGGACGCGCAAGCTCCTTTTGCAATTTCTCGATGTACGCCGCGACGTGTACCGGTCCGATCCGATCGAGCGCAAGGCCAAGATCCTCAGACCACGTGAAAAAATCGCAAACGGCGCGATGGTACGCACGCCGCGTATTCCCGTTCCTGATCTCGGCGGTGAAAAATTGAATGAAGCGGAGTGCGGCATTTTCGCCAGCGCCAAAAACGACCGCCGGGACGCCGGAACGGGCATTGGCGGTTAACTTTTGATCTGGTTTTGGGATCAATCCCCCGTTCATTTTGGTATATGATAACGTCCTTTATCATATGCTACGGGCGAGCGATGTCAACGTGTCCGCTACCTCACTTCTCGACTTATTTCAAGAGGAAGTTGTCCACAGCCGCAGGTTAGGCGCAATTCGTCCCAGGCGGGCAGTCGCTTAGGCGGCCTTCTTCGCAGCGCGTCGCCCGTTCCCTCCGCTACAATTGAAGTTTTTGATGAGTTATGAGTACACATTTGTTCACGGGCCGCTTGCCGCACCCGAACTGGTCGAGGAATTGGCGACGTTGTATTCCAATCAATATGGAGTTTGGAGTTCCAATGCCCCGTACAGCGCAGGCAAACGGGTCAAATTGTCGCCCGCACGGCTTCGTGAATGGCTGACGCCGGATGCCAAAATCGCTCTCGCAAAATTTAACGGCCTAGTGATCGGCTACGCGATCGCGGTGCGGGTGAAGGTCAAGAACTATGGCGTTGTCTCGTGGGTCACACAGCTCGTCATTCATGAGTCTCATCGACGTCTGGATGTCGGCAAGACACTGCTGTTTTCAATCTGGGGATTCTCGGACCACTTCGCGTGGGGACTCTTAACGGCAAACCCATATGCCATCCGGGCGCTGGAAAAAGCCACGCGCCGGCGCTGTACCCCGGAACGGATTGGTAGGAACAAGAAGAAATTGAAGAGCATCGGAATTGAACAAACCACTTATGTAAGGGAGGACACGACTGTTGACGTGACTTCCGAAGTGTCCAGGATCAACACCAACTTTTTTCTCGACCATTCGCAACTCCCCGCCATGCTCGCAGCAGCACGGGAATCTGTCCCGTGGCTACTCGGCAACATCGACGACGGTTGGGAATGGTTCGCCTTCACGTTCCAGGACCAGACGCCCATCGAGTTGAGCCCAACAGAAATCGACAAAATGATAAAGGCAAGCGATCAAGTAACCAAACAGGCTTATTCCCGTATGCGACTCGGTGCGACTCAGCTCTGGGCGCAGCACGCTTTCGACGAAGCAAGGTTCGTGGTTCAGAATTGCAACCTCTCGGCCGACAACACTCTCCTTGATGTGGGCTGCGGCAACGGCCGCCATGTGTTAGAACTCGCGACTTTGGGCATGAATGTGACTGGCGTCGATTATCTCGGAGGGTCTTTTCAACAAGCACGCGAATCAGCAGCAACCCGGCGCTTAGGCGGCGCCCGCTTCATCGAGGGCGACGCGAGAGAGCTCGATCTCCAGCAGTGCTTTGACGCCGTGATTTGTCTCTACGATGTGATCGGCTCATATGCCGACGATACGGAAAATATGCGCATGCTTGATAGTTGCTGCCGGCATCTCAGGGATAGTGGATTGCTTCTGCTCTCCGTCATGAATCTCGAATTGACGGAACACCAGGCGAAGCATTTCTTCTCACTTGACGAAGATCCCAACCGATTAGCGGAGCTGAAGCCCAGCCAGACAATGGAAACGACGGGCAACGTGTTCAACCCCGAATTCTACATGATCGATCGCACTACCGAGATCGTGTATCGCAAGGAGCAGTTTGCTGAGGGAAATAGTCTGCCGGCGCAACTCGTTGTGCGTGATCGCCGGTATCGCCGCGCTGAAATCGAGCACAGATGCCGTGCCGTAGGCCTACAGGTCGTCTGGTCTCGCTACGTGCAGGCAGGCCATTGGGAGAACGCACTCGACGCTCACGATCATCGCGCCAAAGAAATTCTCGTGCTTTGTCGTAGATTCTCGACTGCGGTCCGCCCCATCGCGCAAATACCCCCGTCGAATCCCAGGAATGAACATCGAGCGCTCCGCTTAAACGTCGGTGGCTGGTGACGATTCATCTATTTGTGAACGCCGTTCCATCCAGTTTTACTCTAGAGAAACACGCGTAGCACAGCGAATCCGCACGCCGATGTTTCTCCGGCTCCGCCGGACGGCTAGCCGACTTCTCCTCTCTTATCGAGGCCCGCATACCGTCTCCGTCGACTCGTTGTTTTCAGGACCGGGCATGTTGTCGGCCCGCCTGGACAAGATGGCACAGTCTCGACTGTCATCTTTTTAATTCAAGTGCGGACACTACCCTGCGATCAGTAAAACACTCGCCACAACGGCGCGTAGAAATCGTCCCTGGGGAGCACGACGGACCGGCGATGAGACTTCTTATCGGTATATTGAATGAATTCCGCGTTTCGCAAGATTATCATCGGCGTTCGCTCCCGTCCCTCGCCCATGAGGAGAACGGCCATCGTCGATATTGCATCCACGATGTTCTTGCTCGTGTGCTTGAGCACTCTGCCTAAAGATGTCGGGCGTTCCACGATAATCATAAATCGGCTCAATGCCGAAAAAGCCGATTGAAATTCCAAGCACTCCCTTTCAAGAGGCGTGATGTGGCTGTCGGTTAAGATTACCGCTAAGTTATTTAACTTGAAGTGTTTACACAAATACGACCGTATCTCGCGTGCGAGCTCCGACGGTCGTTCATGCCACAAGATATAATAGCCATTTCCATTACTCTCATCGATACCGGCATTGGCAATCAAAGTATGACCTTTGATCGTCAGGTATAACTCCTTCCATGCGCGCAGATGCGAACGCACACACTTCTCTGCTTCTCTTCTTATCAATTGCTCCTTGCTCACAATTTCCCGGATCGGTACGCAGCGACCTTGATGAATCGCGGCAATCTTGGATGTAATAAAAAGGACATCCCATCACGAAGCGGCGGCAGATATCTGTCTAGAATGTCGTAGACATCGTCACGCGGTGGTAATATGGGTCGCGTCTTAACCGGCAGCCATTTCATTTAATCTAACGATATAAAATCGCCGATGAATTGTCCACTCATCGGCTGTCGAGAAGAGATTATTGCATCGCCTTCAGAACCTTCAAATACATGTCTCTAACGATTTGCTCCTGAGCCTTACCGGTCTTGACGTAATGATCTAGTCCGGGAGCCGCATTCACTTCGAGAATCCAGTATCGCGCCGGTGGTTCACAGATATCGCCGTCAACCATTAGATCGACACCGCATAGCCGAAGTCCCATGTCTCTTGGTAATGAATTGCGATTTTCTTGAAGCCAGCATGGATGGTATCCGTCACGTCGACTGCGTCGCCGCCAGTAGAAAGATTGGCGTTGTTCAAGAGATAGATGCGTTCACCTAATGGAACAACCGATGTTAGACTTAATCCCTGTCTTTTCAGGTTCTCTGCAATTCGCTCATCCTCGGAACGGATGTGAGTATCCCTACCAGTCGTTGCGAAGTGCTGCTGTTTCTTCCGAAGCAACTGCCGTACGGTCGATCGACCGTCGCCAACGACGTTGAGCGCGATTCGCTCATAAGCAGAAATGATCTTGTTGTCTAAAACGACAACTCGGTAGTCCCGCCCTGACAGCGGAGTCTGAACTAGGGCCACTTTGTCTCGTTTGAAGATAAACCGCATTGCGTGGTAAAATTGCCGCTTTGTGTACACCTTTGCCACGCCAACCCCTTGACTCCCGCTGTTCGGCTTAACGATCACTGGAAGACGAAGCGTGGATGCGTAACGATATGCAGCATCGATGTTGCGGCCTGGACAAATCTTTCGTGACCATTCGGCGGAATAGAATGTCTTACCCGGCACCGTCGGGTATCCCATCTCCCTCATGAAAAAATTAGCGTAGTCCTTATCCTTCGCTACGTCCGAGGCCCCGACGGGGTTGAGATCTAGTGTGGAGAACCTAAAGTAACGTCTTCGACCATTCTTGAAGGTAATCTGCCCTACCACATTCCAGTTTGGCTCCATTAAGATCGTGGCGCCGAGTTTTGGGGCCATTTCCTGAAAGATCGTGGCGAAAAAGTGGATCGACGGAGTGTTTCTTGTTGATGTGTTCGGAGCTTCCTTGCTTCTGAGAAGGTAACATCAGTTGAGTAGTTTGTATATAGTGTTGCCCCCAGGAGCGGGGGTTGTTCGCGCTCTTCCCTCATTTGAGACCGCTTTGGAAGAGCCATTTTCCTTGGTCCTGTTTACTTGCCACCGAGTTGGGCAGAGGTTTCGATGTACTGCTGATTTTAATGTGGAGTGTTAAGATCAGTGGATCGTGCGTGAGTCGAAGGGAAGCTTCGTTCGCTGGCAAGGCGTGTCCATCGCGCAAGTGGGATATGCGGTCAATTTGATTCTCACGCTCGCGTTGGCGTCTCTGGGGTTCGCGGTTACATTGGTTAGAGACGACCACCTTCCTTAAGCAGCACGGCTGGGGGCGTCTTCTCTTGGTACTTGGCGCCCTGCTTTTGCTTTTGTCGGTGGCGGCGGGTCTCTGGTGCGTGCTGAACCGGCTTTGGGATTTTCGGCGAACCGCGCGAATCGCAAGAGAACGGGAGAGGATGGAGTCGGAGGGGCTAGGGCGAGAGTGGATCAATGAGCAATTGAAGGCCAACCGGCAAGCAACCCGGAAGCTCGGGAGTCGAACCTGGGTGCTTTTACGATGGCAAGTTTTGATGTTTGGTATCGGGATCGTCCTCTTGCTTGGGGCGTTTCTTGCTGTCTATCACAACAATCTGTTGTGATGGGCGCCTACGGCGAGTGAATGAACGCATGTGTACTCAGCGTGCGATTTCGAGATGAAGAGATCCCATTGGGACGACGTTCGGGTACTGGGCTATGTGGAATCGTCACGTCTTGAAACCTCCCCTGCTTTGTGTGCGAGAACTTGGATCACCCGTTAGAAGTTTTTCGAGGCCGACGGCAGGTTTCCACCAACGGCGTCGACAATCCTCAGACACCCGACCCATAACCCGGTCACTTTGACCATTCTAATCGAGTGCTCTATCATCATAGGCGGTGAGAGAACATTGGTTCTTGCTATCGAACTGCTGCGATAGAGCAAGAGGTCGACGTGCGGGCTACCTTTCTCTCAACCTACGGAGATCGGCCCTTGCAGTGGTATCTTAATCTTATTGACTTGTATGCGTATTCGACCCGTTGATTTTTACAACGACCGGTTCTGCCATCCCGCGGCGGACCCAACGCGACCCATCGTAACACCAACACGTAATTTATGAAAAAACGCCCAGTTTATTTACCTGAAAAGTTGGTACGACTCGTTGAGAACGAGGAGAACAGTATTGCGCGGTCGTTGGCTGTCGATCTTTATTCACGCCGAAAGGTTTCGTTGAGCCAGGGGGCGGGACTCCGGACACACCGATTGACGAGTTCGCGGCGCTCGTCGGGGGGCATGGTGGGCCAAAGCGGAGTTCCGGGGCGGATGTCGATGTCCAGGAGTTACAGCGTTCACCGGATCTCAATCTTCTCATGATTAGAGCGGTCCAACCTGATGCGTCGGTGGCCTTCTACACTTCTTTGGGCTTATCGTTCGTGCGTCATCGACACGGAAAGGGTCCCGAGCATTTCGCCGCAGAGCAGGGCTCTTACGTTTTGGAGATCTACCCGGCCAGCGCAGGCGAGGAAACACGGAATTGTGTGCGCTTGGGTTTTTCCGTGGAAAACGCTGACGAGCTCGCCGCTCGATTTGAACGTCATGGTGTTAGGATCGCCTCGCCCTTGAAAGAATCGCCATGGGGTAGACGAATGGTCGTACTAGATCCCGACGACAATCGGGTTGAGATCAGCGTTAGACACTCGACGGGTTCAGGAACAGAGCTTGAAACCGTGTGAGCGACTGATCGTTGGCGCAGGACCAGCGGGGTTAACTCTTGCTATCCGTCTTCTGCAGACGGGCCTGAGTCTGAGGATTGTCGATGCGGCCCGAGACGATGCGAGTTTCAGTCGTGCGACCGGAATTCAACCAAGGGTGATGAAAATCCTGGATGAGTTGGGCGTAGCCGGCCCCGTAACCGAAACTGCAATCGAATTGAGAGGAAAACGTACCTATTTAAACGGGGCGCTACGGCGTTCAGTTTCATTTTGGGACGATCGTACGCACCGATATGGGTTGTCCGTGGATCAATCGGATCTTCAGCGGTTCCTCATGGGGAAAGTGAGCGCAGCGGGAGCGAGCATCGAATGGGAAACGCGCGTCGCGTCGGTTAAAACAGAGGGCCTATTCTTCAAAGTTACTATTCAAGGACACGACGGTTCCACCAGCGAGATCTTGACGCGCCAGATTATCGGATGCGACGGAGGGAGGAGTCGCGTGCGGCAAGATTTGCATATTCCCTTCCCAGGCGAAACTTACGACGACATCGCGTTCTACTCAGAGTGTGAACTCGATACCACGCTGGACCACAACTTTGCTCATTTCTTTGTCTCGCAAACAAGCCGCTTAGTCTTTGTGCCGGTCCCTGGGTCTGGTCGATTCAGGTGAGCGGCGCTCTTCCGCACCCGCGTGCGCCTAATCTTGACGCAAACCAAATCACTACACTTATAGCGAGTCACGGCTTGGAGGAGACTTGTTCCTGCGTCACGTTAAGGATCTCTGGACGTATACGATCTACGCTCGTTGCGCCACGGTCATGGCCTCCGGCGGCGCATTCCTATGCGGAGATGCCGCGCATCTCTTCCCTCCCAACGGCGGCCAGGGATTGAACGTTGCGATTGAAGATGGCAGTGCTCTTGGGGATGCTCTCGCCATATTTGCAAAGGATACAGGACGAGGAGGCGCTTAGAACGCGTTACCAAGGCCGTATCACAGAGGTCCGAGAGAGGCTGGAACAAGCAAAGCTTTCCAGAAAAGCAGACTCATACGAATCATTGATTTCGAACAGCATCGATCCCGTTGCCGAACAGGATCGGGTGGCAAGAGAAGAGCTGTAGAGTTGCAGGAAATCACCTCCCTGCCGCTGGGATCGGATCAAGCACTCGAACAAATACGTCAGACTAGGTTCACGGGGCCGGGCTCAATCTGTACCCAACACGCCCGCAATCTGCACCTTATCCAGCCGGTCATGCACGTCGTTCGCCGGTGCGAGATACCGCATCGTCGTTTCGAGCGATCGATGTCCCATCCAGTGCTGCACGGTCGCACATCGAAATCCGGCGCGCAGCATGCGGGTCGCGTATGTTGATCGGAACGTCTTGAGATCCCACTTCGTCGCGATCGAGCTCGGCGCGCTTCGCGATCTCCTTGCAGTGATCGAGCATGTGCCATTCCCGATTCCCCGCCGGCGACGGAAACACGAATCGGCAGTTCTCCCGCCGCGGATGAGCGCGCAAGAGTTCGATGAGACGCTTTCGGCACCGGAACCTCCCGCTCCTCCCAGCGCTTCGGCGAGAACCCAAGATCCGGCTTCGAGGTCACCCGGATCGTATTGAGCGTCGAAGTTCATGTCCGACCAGAACAGATGCACGACTTCCTGCTCTCTGAAACCAGTGAATAGAAACGTCGAAAAGAGCACGCGCTCCGCTGGCGTGCAGGCGTCGAAAAATTTCTTGAGATCGGCGTCGCCGTACTCGCGCGGCAGGCTGATCACCCGCTCCGGCAGTCCGAGGTTCCTCGTCACTCCCGCCTTTGCCGTGGCGCTTCAGGAATTGCGCCACGATGACCATCTGGTGGATCACGGTGTTGTTGTCGAGCTTGTGCTTGCTCTTGAGCCGCACCATGAAGTCGGTGAGATCGTCGCGCGTGACCTTCCGCGGATCGGCGTTCGGCGGAAGGAACTCGACGAAGCGGTCGAGCACCGCTTTGTATTTCCGAAGCGTGTTCGGTTTCTTGAGCGCCTCGACCGATTCGAGGTAGTGCTTCACCGCGACGTGAACGGCCGTGCGCTTCGCCTCTTCCTCTTCGGCGCTCTCGAGTCCCAGCGCCCGGCCTTCGAGCGTGTGCTTCCGGCGGCGGCGACCTCCTGGGCTTCAGCCGCGGTTCCGCCGCCGGCTTCGCGCTTGCGCTTGCCGCGCTCGTACCACTCGACGAAGTAGCGGCCCTCGGGCAGCGCCTTCCAATCGTAGCCGCCCTTTTCGTTGCGCGGGATCGCGACGAGCCTCCAGCGTGTCTCCAGACTTCACCTGCTTGAGAATGTTGACGCGCGCCACTCGCACCTCCCTCTTAAAACAGACAGTATCAAAAAGCTGAAGTCAGTAAGGAAGTCAGTAAGGCCGGCAGATGATTGAAACTAAAGGGACGTGCGGTAGACGCTGGCATTCTACCACTGAATTACTCCCGCCCTTCGGCGTTCTCTGCTCGACGCCTCCAACATATCACAACCCGAACCTCCCCCCGTTAGAACACCCCGCTTACCGAGGCGTCATTCTCAGTCCGCCATCCAGCCGAATCACTTCACCATTCAAATACCCATTCGCGATAATGTGCTCCACCATCGCCGCGAACTCCGCCGGCTCCCCCAGCCGCTTCGGAAACAGTACCGACTCCCCCAGGCTCTTCTGAATCTCGTCCGGCAATTTCCCCAGCAGCGGCGTGCGAAAAATCCCCGGCGCGATCGTCATTACCCGTATCCCAAATTGCGACAGCTCCCGAGCCGCCGGCATCGTCAGCGCCACAATCCCGCCCTTTGACGACGCGTACGCCGCCTGCCCCACCTGCCCCTCATACGCCGCAATCGACGCCGTCGACACGATCACTCCCCGCTCCTCGCCCATCGCCTCCAGCTTCGACATATCCGTCGCCGCCAGCCGCAGCATATTGAATGTGCCGATCAAATTCACCTGGATCACGCGAGCATAATCCTCCAGCGGCATCGGTCCGTCTTTCCCCACGATCCGCTTGCCCAACCCGATCCCCGCGCAGTTCACCAGCACCCGAGCCGCGCCATGCTTCTCGCGACACGCCGCGATCCCCGCCGCTGCGCCCGCCGCATCCGAAACGTCGCACTGCACCGCCACGCCCCCGATTTCCTTCGCGACCGCCTCCGCCTTCGCGCCGTCGATATCGAACACCCCGACCTTCGCCCCGCCCCGTGCCAGCACCCGAGCCGTCTCCGCACCCAGCCCCGATCCCCCGCCCGTCACCAGCGCCGCCACTCCGTTCAGTTTCAATTTCGTTTTCCGCCTCTCGAAAAGTCGCCGATGATTCGGCTCCGTTCAGCTTATCTCGTTTGTCGTCGCCGACGGCCGTCAGGTGAGGCGCGACCGTCAGAGAGCGCGCGTCTTGCCTTAATCAATCGCGCACAACGGCGCAAACCGCCTGTGCGCTTCACGAGCCGCGACCAGAGGGAGCGGTCGATGGTCGGTTCGCCACCGAAACAACAACTCTGAGTAGCGTGTCCTACAGAGGCGCGACCGTCAGAGAGCGCGTGTCTTCGTGGGGCAGGCGATTCCGCCTGCCTTCTTGCTTCACGAGCCGCGATCAGAGGGAGCGGTCGATCGCCGGTTCGCCGAAACAGCAACTCTGAGGCAGCGTGTCTTACAGAACCGCGACTGAAAGGAGCGGCCTTAACGGCCCGGATCGTTTTCCATTTTCAGAGCCGCGACCGTCAGGGACCGGTCATCTCGACCCGTCTCCTTTCCGCCACCGTCAGTTATCATAGTTACTTAACGAAATGCGGCACCTTGCACTACCCACGATCTTCATCGCGACCCTCGCAACCCTGACCCTCTTCGCGCCAGGATCCCCCTGCCCCGGCCAACGAATCCCGAGGCCTCCCTCCGCGAGCCTCCCCCTCCGACTACCAAGCCCACGGCGACGCCGGCTCCGTCACCATCGCAGCCGAGTTCAAGGGTCACGCGATCCCCACCGCCAAGCTCCTCCTCAACAGCGAAGATTACATCTGCGTCGAACTCGCGCTCTACGGCCCTGCCGGCACGCGCACCAAATTGTCGATCGACGACTTCTCGCTCCGCGTCAACGGCGCCAAGAAGCCCTTGCCGAGCCAGTCCGACGTCCTGGTCTTCCACTCCGTCCGCGACCCCGAGTGGGAGCCCGAAGTGAAAGTGGAAAAGGGTTCGAAGACCAGCATCGGAGGCGGTGGAAAAGGTGGCCAGGAAGCCGGCGCGCCCCCGCCGCTTCCGCCCAAGCCTCCGATCGAGTTGCAGCGCTCCTGGTCGAAGACCGTCCAACAGTCCGTGCTGACCGAGGGCGATCGTGCCCTGCCCCAGGCCGGACTGATCTTCTTTAAGTACGGTGGCAAGACCAAGGGGATCCGTTCGCTCGAGCTGATTTACGAAGGTCCCGCCGGCAAGGCGACGGTGGCGCTCGAGCCGTAGAACGTTCCGAAACCCTAGAGTTTTCGAAGATCACAAATCGGGCACGACTGCCTCGGCCACTCCCGACGTGCCCGCACTCAATTGGAGAAAATGTCGACCGACAGACGGCAAGGAGCGGACCGAGGTGAAGGAACCTAACGTCGAGAAGTACGGTATTACGCCTTTCTTCATCGACCTCAACGATGAGCAAACAAGCTTGCCATTCGAGATCGACGAACGAGTATCAATCGACTCTGCAAGGGGACTCCTTCGGAAAGACCACTTCTCCTTGTGGAAGGACTACGTCCCAAATGAGACGCTTCGCTTCTTCGAGAGAATGAACGTGGGACTAGTCCACAAATACGGATCCCCGTTTGGGATGGGAAAGGAGGACGAAGACTCGAAGGAGCTTCTCTACGCAGCATTCGCATGCTTGAGGCTTGCAAAGCCGACTCGCACGCCATTTTCGGTCGTCCAGTATCGCATCATGCCGAACCAAGAACTCGACGTGTTTAGCTTTGCGCCACCCGATCCTCCCATAAATCTGCAGAGATCTGAAGGTTTTGAACAGCATTAGCAATAGTGATCTCCTAGAATTTAGAGATTTGTGGCCTAACTACCGCAAGGTCAGAGATCAAGGGCCACAGCACCTTCGGCGAGCTATGATACTACGACCACGGCTACACACGCCTACGAGACAACGATCTTCAATTTACTATTTGGGTAACAGGAATCGAGGCTCTGTACGCGGACGGCGATGAGCCGTGCCCACCAGGCATCATCAAGAGCCGGATCCTCGCGGGGATCGGCGCAGAGACGGACATCTACAGTGGACTCGGCGACTCTTACTACAGACCTCCCCACCAATCAGTAGCGCAGGTTATCGACGACATTTTCGAATTCAGAAACCGGCTGGTCCACGGGCGTGGGCACCATCCGCGTGGGTCCAACCTACAAGTAACAGCGCCTTCGGTAGACCGGTCGCTCGAACCGATGTCCTCATTGAGGCGGCAAGCTTTATCCTACGAGCCGCCTAAAGAAGAAGTTATCCGCATTGTAACGACTCACAATGCACGAGATAATTTACCAAATAGCGGAATTTCTGATTAGTCGGCCGCGTGGCGATTTAATTCAGGTACCCGAAATCGTAGCGCGGTTAGCGCCACATGACGAGGTGGACGTGGGTACTGCGTGCAGCGCATGATCGAAGCGCGATTGCTCGACTTCCCGTTCAACCGCGCTGAAGTTCGTTTGAACATAGACGGTTCGGAGAGCCTGGAATGATAAGTCAATCGTCGAACAAACGATGGGGTTGGAATACGTCTGCGATCGATATAGCGGCGCGGTCGTACATGTCATAGTAAGCGGGGTCAACGGAGAGAATAGCGGCTCCGGCTTCTTTTGCGCTGACTATCTTGGTTGGATCGTCACAGCAGCTCACGTAGTTCGCAATCGCCAGATCCTTCGCATAATGAATCGGGACAACAATAAAATCGCAGAAGGACCTTTAGATGCCGTGTTCGCCGATGAGCCAGATTTGGCATTGATCCGATGCGATCCGCCCGCTGGGTTGATTCCGGTTCGTGTCGAATGGCGAAAGGAAGTAATTAAACCGATGGACCGACTGTTGGTGTTAGGGTACCCACCTATCCCGAACTTACTGCCAAATCTCGACCACGTCAGCGCGGAAGTGCGACAAGTCACAAAAGACTGGCGAGAAAAGTGGGACTCGCTTGTTATTTCGAGTAAGACCCACCCCGGCTCCAGCGGTGGGCCCGTACTCAGTCACCGGGGGCGCGCGATCGGCGTGGTCGAACAGGAAAATTCCGGCGAGCGCTTAGGGCAGCCGACCATCCAAGCGTTTACGGCCGTGCCGACACGGTATTTATTGGAGCTTCAAAATCCCCAATCACCTTAACCCTGCCGTTTTGCGATCAACTCCCGCACTTTCGGCACTAGATCACGAGGTACTACCATAACCGTCTCCGACGGCTTCATGCTCGCCTCATCCTCTGCCAACGCCTCATCTTCAGTCTGGTTTTCGTAGTGGGCGATCACCGCCTGCACCTTCTTCTCGTCCCACCCCTCAGGAAATTTGTTTTGGCTCATTGTTGTTTCTTCTTTCTGCGTCGGCGGTACGCCACCAAGGGCTTCCCAGTTCCGAATGATACGCCGTAACGACGAATACGCCGTGGGATTCACGGTCAGGCACATAGATGACACACAAGTATCGTCCCGACGCCGTCTGTCCCAAGGCGATTCTGGATCGATCACTACCAGGACGATCCTCTCCCGCGCTCTCCAAGACATCAAGGACCTCAGCCTCATCCACGTTGTGTCCATAAATGTGAGGCGAACCCGTCGCAGGGTCGACGTAAAATCGTGCGTTCAATCGTCGACTCCAATTCTACCGCCGAATCGTGCACCGAACGCGGCACGCCGCTAATGCGTCATCGCATACACCACATAATTAACCCCCGTCCGAATCCCCAACGCCGAATATCGCTCCGGATAACCAGCATCATCCGCCCACTCCCACGAATCCCCCGTATCATGGTTAAACAAAATCGCCACCACCACCCGACCCTTATCGTCATACACCCCACGCCAGTGCGGCACGCTCCCGCCGTTCAGGTACGGCATCCCGTGCAAACTCCACTCGCCCGGCACCTGATATCGATCGCTTAAATCAAACACGCTGTGAAATATCGGATCGCCGTTCTCGATCTCCACAATCGGCCGCCCTGGAAACAGCCGAGCCATGCTGCGCTCGAAATACGCCCAGTCCTCCTCACCCCAGAAATCGTCCGCCAATAAAAACCCGCCGCGATTCAAATAATCCCGCAGCTTGTCCACTTGCGCGTCCGTCAATCGCCAATGATTCGGACCCACCGAGTACAACCACGGCCAGTTGTACACATCGTCGCCATCTTCCAGATTCACCGGCTGTTCCACCGACCGCGCCTGCACCCGCGTCAGCCGCCGCAGCGCCGTCACGAAATGGCGATCCGATCGAGGATAATCGTTGGTCCACGCGCTCCGGCCCTCGCGCCAGTCGAATCGCGACCATCGCCCGAAAATTCCCCAATTGCCCTGCGGATACATCAGCCGCGCGAACACGAATTCGGTATTCTCGGACGCGTCCGGAGGCAGCGGGAAGTTGCTGTACTCCTGCCCCTGATACTCGCGAAATGGTTTTTGGAAGGCGAACAGGATTGCCGCAAACAGGACCACGCTCAACATCGCGGCGAAAATGCGCGGAGCGTTCACAGCCTCATGCTATAGCGAAAACCATCGCGCGCACAATGACATACGTGTTCAGAGCACCTGGGAATTTGGGTTCGTTTGGTAATTTCGGGGCAGGAAACGATGTGACGCCAATGAGGCGCGTCCCGTAAGGGCGCGCGCGTTTTCGCGTCCCGTAAGGGCGCGCGCGTTTTCGCGTCCCGTAAGGGCGCGCGCGTTTTCACGAAACTACTCTTCAGGCGAAGTATATCCAGTCCGATACTGTACCCGCAGCCGAGGCAGTTCCGTATTCACCACCGACAGCGTCACGCTCCGGTACTTCCCGTTGCGATCCGCCCCCGGCGTGTACCCGATCACGTATTGATTGCGCAGTTGTTCGCCGATCCTCGCGCTGATCGTGGGCAAGTCGCCCAGATTATCCACGCGATAGTTCCGGCCACCCGTCAGCTCCGTCAATTCGTCGAGCAGCTTGGGGCCTTCCAGCTCTTCCTTGGGGAGCTTGCGCACCTCCTCCGGCTCGAAAATCCCCATCGAGTACATCTGCACATCGGCCTCCCGCATCAGGCGCTTGATCCCGCCGAACGTCAGCCGGCTGCAATTATCGCCGCCATCGGAAAACAGCACGATCGCCTTGCGCTGATTCTTGGCATGCTTCATTTGGCGCACCGCCATCTGGATCGCATCGAATAACGATGTCCGTCCAAACGGATGCGCGCGGCTGATGCGGCGATACACGTCGCCGGAATCGGGCGTGAATCCCACCACCAGCTTGGGCCGCTCGTTGAAATCCACCAGAAAGAATTCGTCGTTGGGATTCGCCGTCTTGAAGAACGTGGCGACGGCTTCCAAGGACTTGTGCATTTTGTTGTGCATGCTGCCGCTGGAATCGAACACGATGCCGATCGAGATCGGCGCGTCGTCCATCGCGAAGTGCGTGATGGTTTGCTCGACGCCGTCCTCAAAGATGCGGAAATTGTTCTTCGTGAGATCGCCGACAGGCTTGCCGATTTCGGTGCTGACCTGCACCGGAATCAACACGAGCGATGCATCGACGCGCAAGTGCGCCCGCGGCGCTTCCAACTCCGGCGTGGCGGCCGGACGTAGAGGCGCAACCCGAGCGTCAATCGGGCCGGCAATCTGGAACGCGAAGGCAGGGAAAGAGAGCGCGAACGAAGACAGAGCCAGAAATCGGCAAAGCATTGCGGGGCTAGTATATCACTGCATTGGCGAAACAAGACGTCCGGATTGTTAGGAAAAGTACTAGTCCAGTTGTGGGGCCGACACTCATGGCGGCGAGCCGCCTTCAGGCGGCTTACTTACCGTGGAAAAACCGGCTTAAGAGTCGGGTCGTCGTCAGAAACGTTGGCCCGGCGAACGAATCGCGCGGCAAACCGCGGTTTCACGGTATATTCTTCAAATGAAGAGTTTCTCCCTCGCTGCGACGATGTTGGTTGGCATCGCCGCGCTCACGCCCGCTTTCGCCCAACCCAGCACAGTTCTGACGCTCCGGCCCGCTCGCGACGCCAACCAGCCTGTCGACGAAGAATACAGCAAGAAGATCCGCGAGTACACCACCGAGACATTCTTCAACTCGCCTCTAACCGAGTATCTGCCTGCCTCGAAAACCGTGCCGACTCCGAAGGTCGTACTCGGCGACGTCGCCGGCGCCCCTGGGATTCTGCCGTATTCGACCGAGGTTTATCGCTACATGCGCCTGCTCGAAAAGGCCAGCCCGCGCGTGAAGGTTTTTTCCATCGGCAAGACCGAAGAAGGCCGCGAGATGATCGCCGTCGCCGTCGCCTCCGAAAAATTGATCGCCAACCTCGACGAAAATAAGGCGCGACTCGCCAAGCTTGCCGATCCCCGCACTATCAACCTGAACGACGCGGAGGCCGACAAGCTGGTCAACGCCTCCACGCCGATTTACTACATCACCGGCACCATTCACTCCCCCGAAACCGGCGCGCCCACCGCCCTGATGGAGCTGGCCTATCGTTTGGCGGTCGACGAAAGCGCCTATATCAAGAACATTCGCGAGAACGTGATTACGCTGATCACGCCTATCGTCGAAGTGGATGGCCGCGATCGCATGGTTGACATTTACCGCTGGCATCTTTCGCACCCCGGCCAGCAGTGGCCGAACCTGGTGTATTGGGGCCACTACGTCGCGCATGATAACAATCGCGACGCCATGGGCCTGACGCTACAGCTAACGCGCAACATCCTGAATACGTTCGTCGGATTCAAGGCGCAGGTGCTGCATGACCTGCACGAATCCGTGCCGTACCTCTACGACAATACGATCGGCGACGGCCCCTACAACGCCTGGATCGATCCGATTCTGACCGACGAATGGCAGATGATGGGCTGGAACAACGTCAGCGAGATGACCAAGTTCGGCATGCCCGGCGTGTTCACGCACGGCACTTTCGATACCTGGTCGCCCAGCTATTTGATGTTCATCGCGGCGACGCACAATGGCATCAGCCGCCTCTATGAAACGTTCGGCAACGGCGGCGCCGATACCGAAGAGCGCACGCTGCGTCCCAACGAATACCAGCGCACGTGGTTCAAACAGAATCCGCCGCTGCCCAAGGCCAAGTGGTCGCAGCGCAACAACAACAACTACGAAGAGACCGGCGTGCTGACGGCGCTCGCGTTTTTCGCTACCAACAACAAGCTGTTCCTGCACAATTTCTATCTCAAAGCGAAGCGGTCCATCGAAAAGCCGATGACGGAAGGTCCTGCTGCGTACGTGTTTACCTCCGACGATCCCAGGCTCGGCTCGCAGGCCGATCTGTTGCGGATGTTGCAGGATCAAGGCTGCGAGATTTCGCGAGCCACTTCGCCGTTCACCGTGCTGATGCCGGCCAAGAAAGCTCCGGCTCGCGGAGGTCGTGGTGGCCGAGGCGGTGCAGGCGCCGCTGGGACGGATGCAGCCGCCGGCGACGGTCCCGCTCCCAACGTCAACGCGCGCACCACTCCCGCCGAAAAGCCCAAGCCTGAGCCGAGGACATTCCCAGCGGGCACTTACATTCTGCGAATGGATCAGCCTTATAGCCGCATCGCCGATACTCTGCTCGACTATCAATATTGGGCGGTGAACGATCCGCAGAAGAGCATTTACGACGATACCGGTTGGACGTTCGGCGAGCTCGGCAACGTCCAGGTGGCGCGCGTCACCGATGTGGCCGTGCTCAAGGCCACGATGGAAAAAGTTCCCGGCCAGGTGCAATCGCCCGGCGGAGTTCGCGGCAGCGGCGGCACGTTCCTGATCAACCACAACGCCGATAGCGCGCTGATCACGCTGCGTTATCGATTGCCGAAAGCCACCTTCGACGCCGCCGAAGAGCCTTTCGAAGCCGACGGCCGAAAATACAATCGCGGATCGTTCATCGTGCGCGGTGTCGATTCGGCGGAGCTCAACAAGGCCGCGTCCGAGCTCGGTGTTCCCGCCTACGCGGTCGCGTCCGCGCCCAGCGTCAAAACGCACCCGCTGCGCGCCGCGCGTGTCGCGATCATGCACACCTGGAACAGCACGCAGGCCGAGGGCTGGTGGCGCCTGGAATTCGATCGCCTCGGCGTTCCCTACGAATACATCAGTATCCAGACGCCGGCGAAAGTTGCGGATCTGCGCGCGAAATACGACGTGATCGTGTTCGCGCCCGGCGGCGGCCGCGGCAATGCGCAGGCGATCGTCAACGGATCGCCGATGTACGGAAATCCTCTGCCGTGGAAGGTGACGCCGCAGACACCGAACCTCGCCAAGACCGATGAGACGGACGATATGCGCGTCGGCATGGGCTGGCAGGGCCTCGAACACTTGCAGGAGTTCGTGCGCAAGGGCGGGCTGCTGATCACCGCCAATGATTCCACGGGTTTCCCAATCACGTTCGGCATGACGCCGGGCGTTTCGACATCGGCGGGAACGCGACTGAAAGTAACGGGTTCGGCGGTGCGCTCGAAGATGGTCGACGCGGCCAGCCCGATCGTCTACGGATTCGCCGATAACCTCGCGATCTTCGCGTCGAATCCGCCGATCTTCAGCGTTTCGAACATGGCGGGCGGCGGCGGCGGCGGTGGACGAGGTGGCGGTGGCGGCGGCGAACGCGCCACGGGCCGCGGCACTGCCGATGATGCCGATATCGTGGTGGGGCGCATTCCAACAGAAATTCCGGAAGATCCGCGAGCCGAGACTTGGGAAGCCACGCCGCTAACCGACGAGCAGCTTCGCAACCCGGTAAACGTGATTCCTCCGGCCGCTCGGCCGCGGGTGATTCTGCGCTACGCGAACGCGAATGAACTGCTGGTGTCTGGACTGCTCGATAACGGCGGCGAACTGGCGCAGCACGCCGCGGTGATCGACGCGTCGTATGGCGAAGGCCACGTGGTGCTGTTCTCGAACAATCCGTTCTGGCGCGCCGAAACCAAGGGAAGCTATTTCCTGGTGTTCAACGCGATCCTGAATTTCGACAATTTGACCGCGGGCCGCAAACTAGCCGATCGATAGCTTTCGTGGGGCGGGTCGCCTGGCCCGCGCGGGGCCGCCGGGCCCCGCAACCCTACGCGAGCAGGCGCTCGCGTGCGGAGCAGCGCTCCGCCCCACTTTATTTCGCGCGCTTTCAGCCACATACCCTTTCACTCGACCCTCGAATTCGCGCCTCTCGGCTATCCTTCAGTCGAGAGATTGGGCGCCATCATACGCCTCCCAGTCCACCTACAGCCCGGCTCATTCTAGACACTGGCCGGCGCAACCGTTAGAGGGATGACGATGACCGCGAGCGTAAACGCGGTTTGAAAGCGCGCTTTCTTATCAACTATGAAATAGACGAAGAAAAACGGCAGTGTTACGATGGCCTCGAATGGTCACCGTAGCGCTGCTTTTCATCTCGAACACCTTCATGACGTATGCCTGGTACGGGCACTTGAAGCATCGCAACGCCCCGCTGTGGCAGGCGGTGCTGATCAGTTGGCTGATCGCTTTAGGAGAGTACTGTTTCCAGGTCCCTGCGAACCGCATCGGCTACGGCAAATTCACCGCCTACCAATTGAAGATCATTCAGGAATCCATCACGTTAATCGTTTTCGTCGGGTTCGCCTACTTCTACCTGGGCGAATCGATTCGCTGGAATTACGTCGCCTCGTTCGCATGCATCGTCGCCGCCGTGCTGTTCGCTTTCTGGGGACCGCCTGCCGCTGTGCGGTAAAATCATCCAGAGCTTCATGCCCCTCTCCGCCGGCGATAAACTCGGGCCCTACGAGATCATTGCGCCGATCGGCAAAGGTGGGATGGGAGAAGTGTATCGAGCCCACGACTCCCGCACCGGCCGCGACGTCGCCGTCAAAATATCCGCCGAGTGTTTCAATGAACGCTTCGATCGCGAAGTCCGCGCCGTCGCGGCGCTGAATCATCCCAATATCTGCACGCTGTTCGATGTCGGCCCCGATTATCTCGTGATGGAGTTGATCGAAGGCGAATCCCCGAAGGGTCCGCTGCCTCTAGACGAGGTTCTTCGCATCGCCCGTCAGATCGCGGCGGCGCTCGAAGCCGCGCACGAAAAGGGCATAATTCACCGCGACCTGAAGCCCGCCAACATCAAGCTCACACCGGATGGCGTTGTGAAGGTGCTCGATTTCGGACTCGCAAAAATGGGCGCCAACGATGATAGCGGAACGTCACGCTCTTCGCCCGAAGTCTCGCCGACCCTGAGCATGACCGCGACTCATGCAGGCATGATTCTGGGCACCGCTGCCTACATGGCTCCCGAACAGGCGAAAGGCAAGCTGGTCGACAAACGTGCCGACATCTGGGCCTTCGGCGTAGTCGTGTACGAATTGCTCACCGGCGAACATCTCTTCAAGCATGATGACGTGACGGAGACGCTTGCAGCGGTGGTGATGAAAGCCCCCGATCTCGATCGCGTCCCGTTCGAAGTGCGGCGGTTGCTGAAGAAGTGTTTGGAGAAGGACCCGAAAAAGCGCTTGCGCGACATCGGCGACGTGTGGGAGCTCTTAGATGCAAAGAGCGGGACTGAAGTCCCGCTGCAGGCTAAAGCCCGCCCCACAAAACTTCCCTGGGCGATTGTCGCCGTGCTGCTGCTGGCTCTCGTCGGCGCGGGCGCGTATATCTTCGAACCATCGCCTCCCCCGACGATTACCCGCTTCACCATTCCGCTGGGAGAAGGCCAGCAGATCACCAACACTGGCCGCCTGGACGTAGCAATTTCGCCGGATGGCACGCAGATCGCTTACGTGGCTAACCGGCGGCTATATCTGCGCTCCTTGCAGGAACGGGAGGCACGGGTGATTCCGGGGGCCGAATCCGCGACAGGCGTCGCCCTTCCCGCCTTTTCGCCGGACGGAAAATCACTGGTCTTCTGGTCGAATGCGGAAGAGGTGATTAAGCGAGTGGCCCTCAGCGGCGGCGCGCCCGTGGTCATTTGCCAGGATGTCGCCCCTCGGGCCCTGACCTGGGGTTCGGATGGCATCGTCTTCGCCGAACAAAACCGGGGGATCCTGCGGGTCTCCCCGAACGGCGGCAAGCCCGAGCCTCTGGTCCAGCCAAAGGACAAAGAACAGATTCAGGGACCTCAGCTGTTGCCTGGTGGGCAAGCCGTCCTGTTTACGGTGGCGCCGGGCGCGACCGTCAGCACTGCCGCGTGGGACCAGTCGAAAATTGTCGTGCAGACGCTGAAATCGGGAGTGCGCAAGACGGTCATCGAAGGCGGCACCGACGCCCGCTATCTGCCGACGGGGCACCTGGTGTACGCGTTGAACGGTGTCTTGCTCGCCCAGCCTTTCGACTTGCGCCACCTGGAGATGACCGGAGGACCCGTTGGCGTTGTAGAGGGAATCGCGCGAACGCCCGCCGGCGGGGCGCAGTTCGGATTTTCGAACACCGGCTCCTTGATCTACCTGCCCGGGTCGGTTGCGGGCACGGCAAACACCGGTCAGGTCGCTCTGGTCTTGGTAGACAGGAAGGGCGAAGTTGAGCGCCTCAAGAATCTTCCAGCGGGGGTATACCTCGCTCCTCGGGTCTCCCGCGACGGTAAACGAGTGGCTTATCAAATGAATGAGAGCAAGGAATCGAGCATCTGGATCTACGAGTTGTCCGGAGCCGCCGCGCCGCGCCGTCTCACTCTACCGGGGACCGGAACGAATCGCGATCCAATCTGGTCCCCGGATGGCAAACGGATCGCGTTTCAGTCGGATCGTGAAGGCGACCTCGGCATCTTCTGGCAACTTGCCGACGGCACCGGAACCGCCGAGCGCCTCACCAAACCCGAGAAGGGGATCTCTCACATTCCGGATTCGTGGACGCCGGACGGGCAGACGCTTTCATTTACCGAGGTGAAAGGCAGCGCGAGCGCAGTGTGGACCTATTCGCTGCGGGATAAGAAGGCGACGCTGTTAGCCGAAACTCCGGGCTTCCTTCTGGGCAGCTCCGTGTTTTCGCCCGATGGCCGCTGGCTGGCGTATCAGGAACTCAATTTGCCTGCCAACCGTCGGGATAGCTCCTCGATGATCGTGGACCGCATCTATGTTCAATCGTTCCCTCCCTCGGCCGCTCGCTATCAAGTCCCATCGGAGGGGGTTAATCATCATGCGCTGTGGTCGCCGGACGGAAAGGAGTTGTTTTACACCGGGGGACCCACTGTCTTCGAAAGCGTGAGCGTCACCACCAAGCCGAGTCTCAGCTTCGGCCGCCCGCTGCGTGCGCCCAAGTCGGGCTTTAACATGACGGCTCCTCAGTCCGTCAGACCTTATGACATCCTTCCCGACGGCAAGCACTTCATCGGGTTCGCGCCGCCTGGGGCGACGTCCAGCGGGCCCGCAAGGGAAACAATCGAAGTGGTTCTCAACTGGTTCGAGGACGTGAAGCAGCGCGTCCCAGTGAAATAGTGTGTCAGTATCACATGAGGGGGAATCAATGATCGGATCTCTACGGAATTTCACGATTGCCGCGGCCCTAACCGTGCCATTGCTGCTGACGCCGGCGGCCAGCGCCCAAGGACTCTACGGGGACGCGGGCAAGACCGCCACATCCGGCGATCTCAACGATCAGGATTACTGGTGGGCGAAGTTCGACGCCATGATGCTGGAGATGGCCATCAAACAGCACCAGCCCGAGGGTCACATCGCGGTGGATCTGGCGAGTTCCATCCGCCGTCTCGACGATCTCAGCAAGCGATTCCCCAAGCATCAGGAGATCGCGAAATGGAAGGCGCGCGCCGCCGAAGTGGATTCGAAAATCGATCCCAACGCGAATCGCGGAGCCTCCTTCGGTCCCGAGTGTCCGTGGGACGAGGCCAATTTCGCGCAGCTCTGGGTGAACCTGCACTGGGCCAAGTATGCATTCGAGCAAAAGGATTACAACACCACACTGGGTAACCTCCAGAACGTGATGCAGAATTATCAATTCATGCTGCGGCCGGATCGCATGAAGAATTACCCGGACGAGCTTAGAAATTATGTGATCGATTCGAAGCCTGAGGCGGATCGGCTGTATAAGGCTGTCAAAGAAAAAAGACCATAACGCGTGAGGCCGACGGGGAAAACTAGCAAGCTATTCGAGTGATAACGTTTGGGGCGCACCCTGACGGGATGCGCCTCGAAGCACGAATCCTCGGGGCCCTTGAGGCGCGCCCGTCAGGGCGCGCGCACTAACATTCCCTGGTCGAAGAACCAACTACGGAACCGAGCCGAGCTTGTCGAGCATCTTCCGCGCCTCATCGCGCGAGGCTGCATCCGAACTCTGTCCCGCGGCCTTTCGCAAGTAGGGCAGCGCGCCCGCCCTGTCACCGGAATCGACCAACGCCTGACCTAACGACAAATTCGCGCGAGCAAAATCGGGTAGGATGCGGACCGCTTCGCGGAATTGCTGTATCGCCAGAGCAATCTGCCCTTTAGCGCCGAAAATATTGCCCAGCAGCTCATGCGCGCCGGCGCTGCCGGGAGCGCCGGCCAGGATCGCTTCGACTTGCGCCTGAGCGTCACTCAGGCGATTCACTTTCGTAAGCGCGAGCGCATAGTTATAGCGCGCACCATTGTAGTTTTCCTTGTAGCGCAATGCAGCTTCGAAGTGTACGCGCGCCTCCTCAAAGCGATTCGTCGCCGATAAAAGATTCGCCAGATTGCCGTGCGCGGGCGCGCTATTCGGCTGAAGCTGAATCGCGCGGCGTAGCGCGCTCTCCGCTCGCGCGACAGCGCCGGTTTCGAACAGGACCGCACCGGCCGTGTTGTAGACATCCGGCGATTCGGGGTCGAGCGCGATCGCCTTCTCGAAATCGGCGATAGCTTCAGGGACCTTGCCTTGACGAAGACGAACGCCCCCGAGTTGTATCCACGCCGCCGCGCTCGGCGCGAGATTCAGAGCTCGCACCAGCGTCGATTCAGCCGACGAATATTGTTGCAGCGCCGACTGGCACAGCGCGAGCCGTTCCAGTGGCGCGGCCGATTTCGGATCGCTGCGAGCACCGCGTTCGTACACGGGAATCGCTTCGGCGCACCTATTTGCATTCGCGAGCGCATCGCCCAGTTGCAGATTGTACTCGGCATGCGCGGGACGATATTTTTCGATCGTCGCCTGCAATCGCACGATCCCGGTCGTGAGATTCGATTCCTGCGCGACTTGCGCGATCGCCGTGTACAGTTCGTCGGACGCGCCATAGGGAACCACTTCGCCGCGATAGGGATTCGCGTCTACCTTGGTTTCAGCGCGCGGCGCAAGCAAATCACGAGCGGGCTTGTGCCGCTGAATCAAGTGGTCCGTCATCACAGCGTGTACCACGTCGTCAGTCCGGCGATTGGGCATATGGCAACCGGTGCAATCGTTGGACGCGGTGTGCGGTGTTTGTAATGTGGCGTGGCATTGGCGGCAAACTTTCGCGAAGTGCTGCTGGGCTGCAACGCCCCGCAGCGTCTCGTGCGGATTGTGGCAGGTCGTGCAGGTCAGCTTGCCCGCGCTCTTCAAAAAGCATTGCGATTGGCGTAATCGATAGACAGAACTCGTGATCTCAAACCTGTCCTCTTGAGGATTCGGGCGCACGATCGAAATGCAGCATGAAATTCGACAGCGGCTCGCCCGGTTGATAAGAAAATGGGCCACGTTCGTAGCGGACAATCGACGCGGGCAAGGGCGAGCTGGTGGTTTCCAGATGGCATTGCTCGCACGATTCCGTCTTGACGACCGCCACGCGCCCCTTGCTTTCGATATGCTTCGCGCCGTCGCCGTGGCAGCGCTGGCAGTCGACTCCCTCCGGGATTT
Source organism: Terriglobia bacterium (assembly GCA_963732025.1). Classification (GTDB taxonomy): domain Bacteria; phylum Acidobacteriota; class Terriglobia; order Bryobacterales; family Bryobacteraceae; genus Palsa-187. The sequence continues at coordinate 960,141 of CAVSXU010000007.1, read as the reverse complement.
TGGTGTAAACAGGAACGCTGCGCGGATTCACGTTCGCCGGAATCTCCGGATAAGCGTTGTGGCAGAACATGCAGTCGTACGTGATGCGGCGGCTGAGTCCCTGATGATCGGCACGATCGTAACCCGGATTCATCGCCCATGTTCCCGCATTCTCCGAATACCAACCGAGCGGCAATTGAATCAGCGTGCCGTCGGATTTGCGATGCAAAAAGGTTCGCGCGTGGTTGCCGGAGCCGAGCACGTAATCGACCTGGCTTTCGAACGGCTCACTGCCGGCGAGCGACTGCCGCTGAAAATAGCCGCCGTCGCGCGCGAGCATTTCGTAATGAATGCCGGACGCGGGATGATCGTATGCGCCGTTTATCGAAAGTGCCGGCGTGATGCGCGTAAAGGATCGCGCCATGCCGGTGGCGGCATACGTTCGCGCGATGGACGCGTGGCAGGGGCCGCAGGCCGAGGAGTCGGCTGCACGCACCGCGTACGCTAGCACCATTAGAAAGAACACGTGTCGACATGAGTGTCGACACGGCACGCAGGAGTGCGTGCGCCACATAAGAACCTATTGGAGCGCCGGCAGCGCGCTCTGCACGAACGTAGCGAAATCATTCTTCAGCTTCGTGTGCGAATCGCTGTCGATGTACAACATGTGGCCCGACTGGTAGAAATCCCACCGAATCTGCTTGTGCATATCGGGATTCAGACCCATGTGGCTGAACGTGTATTCCACCGCATAATACGGCGTCGCCAGATCGTAGTACGCCGCCGCGATCATCACCTTCATGTACGGATTCTTCGTCATCGCGTTGCGCAGCATGGCAGTGGTATCGCCGAATTGATTGCCCTGGCCGTAATCCCACGGCTGCGTGCCGCCCTGCGTGTAGTAAGTCATGTCGGTCTTGTAGCCGAGCTCATTGCGCAGGTAATCGGTGAACGTCGCGACAAACGGCGGCGTGATCAGCGTGCTCGATGGATCGTAATCGCTGGTCTCGTTGGTGTTCATCGCGGACGGCCCGGCCAGGCGCCCATCGTAACGGCCGATGGTCTCATGCTTGTCGCGCAGAAGCTGGCGCGTGAAGTGCCGCACGTCCCAGCGCAGATTTGTTTCCTCAAGATAGCGCGCATCGAGGCCGGTGAAGCGCTGCAGCTTCGCGATAATCGCCTGCGCGTTCGGCCGGCGTGATATCGTCGCCCTTGCCGAGCGCGACAGCGTAATCGGTCATCGCGAATGTTTCGGCGGCTTTCAGAAACGCCTTGCAGATCCAGCTTCTGCAAGATCCGGCGCGACTTTCTTGTGATACCAGGCGTCCGCCGCATACGTCGGGAATTCGAGCTGATACACCAGATCGTCACTGCGGCTCCAGATCGTCTCCAGATTCAGCGTCGTGCCGATCAGCACCACGCCGTTGAAGGCGATGCCGCGGTCGACCAGATATCCTGCAACGCCCGCCGTTCGAAATGTTCCGTAGCTTTCGCCGGCGATGAACAGCGGCGACAACTGGCGATTGGTGCGGTTGATGTACATCCGCATGAATTCGCCCACCGACGTGATATCGCCCTGCACGCCGTTCATGCGGCGCGCGACCTCAATCGTCTTGGCGCGGCTGTAGCCCGTGCCCACCGGATCGATGAACACCAGATCGGTTTCGCCGAGCCACGTGTCCTGATTGTCTTTCATCCGATAAGGCGGCTGCAGCATTCCGCCGGTCGGTTGCAGCATCGGACTGCGCGGACCCATGCCGCCCATGTGCACCCACAGCGACGCCGAACCGGGTCCGCCGTTGTAGCAGAACGTGACGGGACGCTTCGACGGATCGGCGCCGTCAAGCGTGTACGCCATATAGAAAATGTGCGCCTCGGTCTCGCCGGCTGCGTCCTTCAACGGCATCTGCGCGACCGTCGCCGTGTAATTCAGCGTCTTGCCGCCGACGTTAATGGAATGCTTGGTGACCACGGGCGTCTCGTCGATCTCGCCGCCGATGGCAGGTCCAGGTCCGTCACGCCGCCGCCTCTTCCACCGCGTCCTTGTGGCGCCGCGGCAGCCGGAGCCGGGGCGGGTGTTTGCGTTGTAGCAGGCGTTGCCTGCGCGCCGCGGCCCTGCGGAGCGGGCGTGTGTAGTCTGAGCGGCCTGCGCCAGGAAAAGGAACATCACGGGTGCAATCATCGCGGGTTCACCCTTGAAACGAATTCGAATACCAACCGTCCATAATAAACGATAAAGAAGATTGAGATACGAAAGGTAATACGTCGTGCCCTTCAAAGATTTTCAATTCGCCATTCGCACGCTGCTGAAAAGTCCTGTATTTTCGCTGACGGCGATCGTCACGATCGCGCTGGGTATCGGCGCATCCACGGCGATTTTCAGCGTCACCAACGCGGTGCTGCTGCGGCCGCTGCCGTATAAGGATCCGGCCGTCTGGTGGTGGTCGGCGGCGATTTGCGGACGCGCAACCTTTACGATGAGCGCCAGTCGTACGAAAACTACATGGACTTGAAGACGCCGGCGTCCACCGGGGCCAATGCGGTGTTCGAGGATATGGCCGCGGTCGCGACGTTCCGCGGAATCATTCCGCGGCAGGATGGAACGCCGGAGCAGATCAAGAACGCGCTCGTGACCACGAATTTCCTGCGGCTGGTGGGCGCGAAGATTGTCGCAGGGCGGGATTTTGAGGATGCCGATGGACAGGCGCCGCCTCCTCCCGATCCGACCGCCGCTGCTCCCGCCACGCCACCGCCGCCATTGCCGCAGATCACGATCATCAGCTACGAATATTGGCAGCGGCGATTCGGCGGCGATTCGTCCATCTTCGGCCATCCGATTCCGAATGGCGGGCCGAATGCGCCAGTAGTCGATCGGCGCGCTGGCGCCCGGATTTCGAACTGGAATTTCGCGCGAGTTCGAATGTGGACCGCAATCCCGATATGTTCACCGCGCTGCGCGTGAACTACGACAATCGCAATCGCAACGGCTATTTTCTGCGCGGCGTGGCTCGCATGAAACCGGGCGTCTCGTTGGACCGCGTGCAGGAACAGGGCGAACTGGCTGCGGCGGGCGTTCGCAAGAACTTTCCGTTGTACGGCACGGGGAATTTCCACTATCACATCGAACCGATGCAGCAGCACATGGTGGCCGAGGTTCGGCCCGCGATTCTCGCGTTGATGGGCGCGGTCACGTTTCTCCTGCTGATCGCTTGTGCGAACGTTGCTAATTTGTTGCTGGTTCGAATGTCGTTGCGCGAGCGCGAATTAGCGGTGCGAACCGCGCTGGGCGGAAGCCGCTGGCGATTGATCCGGCAGATGCTGGCCGAATCGCTGATGCTGGCGGGCGCGGGAACGATCCTTGGAATCGGGCTCGCGTATGCCGGGATCCAGGAGCTGATCGCGATCAGTCCGGCGAATCTGCCTCGGCTGGATAAAGATCGCGATCGATCCCGACGGTGCTTAGGTTTTCGATTCTTGCGGGACTAGGCGCGGCGGCGATTTTCGGATTGGCTCCGGCGCTGCGCGCATCGCGGCCCGATGTGATGGGGATGCTGCGCGGCGGTGGGCGCAATGCGGGGCTCGCCGGAGGAAAATTGCGCAACATCGTGGCCGTGGTCGAAGTCGCGCTTTCGTTCGTGCTGCTGATCGGATCGGGCTTGATGGTGCGCAGCTTTATCGCGCTGCAACATGTGGAACCGGGCTTCGATCCCAATCATCTATTGACGTTTCAGTTATTGCGCTTTGGTGGAGGAGTCGTTCCCAAACCTGAGGAGCGCAAAGCGCGGGTCCGCGAAATCCAAACCGCGCTGCACGACCTGGGCGGAGTGGAAAGCGTCACCGCGTCGACACTGGTTCCGCTGGCAGGCGGATATTCGACGATTCGCTGGGGCAAGGAGGACGCCCTCGCCGATCCGAGCAAATTCCAGGCGACCGACGCGCAAACCGTGCTGCCGGGATTTTTCGAAACCATGCGCACGCCTTTGATCGCGGGCCGTACGTTCACGGAGGCGGACAATGCGCCCGATCGCAAATTCGCAGTGATCGACACACTGCTGGCCGCCAAAGCGTATCCGCGCGAATCGGCGATCGGGAAACGCATTCTGATTCGTCTGCAAACGCCCGAACCCGAATGGGTGGAGATCATCGGCGTGGTGGCGCATCAGCGAGCCACTTCGCTATCCGAAGTGGGCCATGAACAGATTTACTTCACCGACGGATTCCAGAATTTCGGCAGAGTGTTCCGCTGGACTCTGCGCACCACTGGCGATCCATCCGCGTTGTCCGCCGCGGTTCGCGCGGCGACTCACAGACTGGACTCGAATTCCTTGATCGTCGAAATGCAGCCGATGTCGGTGTGGATGGATCGCGCGCAGGCGGGCACGCGATTTTCGCTTGCTGCTGATCGGCGTGTTTTCCGTGATCGCGGTCGTGCTCGCGAGCGTCGGATTGTACGGCGTGCTTTCGACATTCGTTCGGCAGCGAACCGCCGAGATCGGAGTGCGCATGGCGTTGGGCGCCGCGCCGTCGAACATCTTCGGACTCGTAGTGGGGCATGGATTGGGATTGAGCGCGGCGGGTATCGGGATCGGAATCGTGGCAGCGCTGGTGTTGACGCGAGTGATGACCAGCATGCTGGTCGGCGTGCAGGCGACGGATCCGGTGACGTTCTTGTCGATCGTCGGATTGTTCTTCGCGATCGCCGCGGTGTCGTGCTGGATTCCCGCGCGGCGAGCGGCCGGGTTGGCTCCGACGGTCGCGTTGCGGGAGTGATTCCACGTGGCGTACGCTTCAGCGTGCAGCGGCGAACTTCAGTTCGCCGTCCGAAAGCACCATCGGCTGAAGCCGACGGCAGCACGCTGAAGCGTGCGCCACGTCAATTCAACAAAGCATTGAACAGTAGCTTGAACGTCCCGTACGTCTGCGCGCGATGCTGCGGACGGAATCCGATCAACACGATTTTGCCGGAACCCTGGCGCGCGACCACCATCGCCGCCTTCTTCGCCAGATTCTGTTCGCCCAGCAGCCAGCCGCTCTGCAACACATCGCGATCGGCATAGCTCGCGATCACTTCGTAGTGTTCGTTGTGTTCGCCAGGAGTAATATCGAACGCGAGATTGCCTTGCAGAAACACGCCGACGCCCTCGGACGGCATTCCGTACGCCGCCGGATTCGCGTTGTCGAACTTCATCCGCAGCGTGGAACCCGGGCTCCAGAAATCCTTGGTCGATTTTCCCGCGAGCACGTTGCGCACGTTCGCGCCGAGCTTCTCCATCGCGAAATTGCTCGCGGTGCCGAGCGTTACGATGGTCCCGCCCTTTTCCACGAACGCTTTCAGCGCGGTAACGCCTTCATTGCCGACGCCGCTGCGAAACTCGGGCGGATACGTTTGCGCGCCTCGCCCGCCCCCACCCTCGCCATCGCCGCCACCTCCGCCTCTGCCTGCGGGCGGAGCACCTGGAGTGCCGCGATCGCCAGTGATCGCCGCCGTCGAATCGTCCGGCAAAATGATGACGTCGAACTTCGCGTTCAAATCGCCCTTCTTGATTTCGGCGTCCATCAAGGTCGCATAGGAGAACTTGAAATCCTCGATCAGCCAGCGAGTCCAACCCTCGTCGATATTGCCGCCGGAATAGCGCTGATACAAGCCGACGCGCAGCTTCTTGACGTCGTGCGCGGAGGTGGGGGCCTGCGCGATCGCCTTGAAATCGACGCCGGTTTCCTGTGCGATCGCGGCCAACGCCGGTGATGACGCAACGATGAAGTCGCCAGCGCGAACTCCGTTGCCCGTCTTGTCGACGCGGCGCACTTTCACGCCTTTGTCGATCAAGAGATTCACGGCTCGGAAGCTATCGTTCAAACGCCCGTCGATCAACAGCGTCGATCCTGCGCCGACTTTGCCCACCGTTTTAACAGGACCCGTCAGCTTCTGAAGATCGCCCGAGATCGTCTCATCAATAGGATCGGCGCGTACGCCCATGAACTCATCCATCGTGTCCGTCGACATGTCGTAGGGACGCGACGGCGAGCCGTCTTTGTTGCGCGTCCAATCGTTGTCGGGATAAAACGTGCGACCCAGCAGATTCTTGATCAGCCCCATTTTCGGCTGCGCCATCGAGATGACGTACGATCCGGCGGCGTAATCCATTCCGTTCGCCGTCGTCAGCGCCTGCTTCGCCTGCGTGATTTCGACGCCTTGCACCAACAATTTGTTGATCATTAGCGTCGCCGTCAATGGATCGTGCTGAACTCCTTGCGAGCCCATCGGAATCACGTACGCTTTCGGCTTACCCTCCGCGCCGCGCTGCGTCTGCCGCGACGCTTTCAAGTATGCGTTCCACAAAACCGTCTCGCGATTGCGCGCCGCCAGGTCGAGCACGGCCCACGCCGAGATCTTCTGCCGATCGACGATGTCGCGCAGCCGCCACCAGCCGCCCTTCCATGGATCCGGGAAAATCGTTTCCTCTTCATACGCGGGCATGTTGCGCGGGCCACCCTGCAATTGTTCGGGCAGAATGTACATCGGCGTCGCGGTTTTCGCGCTGGCCGATTCCGTCAGCATCCCCGCGATGTTGTGGAACGGCGTGATCCAGTGGAATCCGAAATGCCCCCATCCCGAATATTGCGCGCCGTTGATGACGCCGGATTCGCCGGCCTCTTCCTCTTTGTAGGCCATGTGCGCGCCGTACCAACTGAGCTCGCGCCACAACAGCGGATCGGCACCGGGGCGAACGGGCTCGGCATACGGCGGCAGATAAATGCGCGCGTTGTAACTGCCCATGTGGTGATGATCGACGTACGCTTCAGGCTTCCAGTCCGTGAACAGAATCTTCGCCATGTATTTCGACTCGATCATGTTGGTCTGAAACGCGTCGCGATTCGTATCGTGACCGATGTACTTGTGATACAGGTACGGCAGATTGCCGCCCTCATATTCGGTGCCGAGAAATTTGTTGTAGTAATCGGTCACCATGATTTCGCCATCTGGATTGAACGACGGCACTTCGATGAAGATGACGTTATCCAGAATGCGCTGCGTCTCTTCGTCCTTGCGCGCGATCAGGTCGTAGGCGAGCTCAGGCGCCATCTGCGTGCCGCCGATTTCGTTGGCGTGGAGGCTCATCGATTGCACCACGATCGGCTTCCCTTCGGCGACCAGGGCTTTAATTGTCGATTCGGGAATGCCGCGCGGATCGCTGAGTTGGAGATTGATCTGGCGCAGCCGGTCGAGCTTGGCGTGATTCGCGGGCGACGTGATGATCACCATCAGGAACGGGTTGCCCATGGTGGTGGGCCCCATGTTGATCACCTTCATCTTGCCGCCGGATTCTTTTTCGAGGACAGCGTAGTAGTCGACGATCTTGTCCCAGCGAGCCATCTTGCGGTCGGCTCCGAGCTGGAATCCGAAGAACTGTTCGGGTGTCGTTTGCGCGAGCGCGGAGGTGGTTAATAGGGCTGCGGTGAGAGTGATCGTCGAGAAGCGTGCCATGGGGCACAGGATACTGCATTTAGGGATGTGGCGTACGCTTCAGCGTGCAGCGGCGAACTTCAGTTCGACGTCTTCGAGATCGGACTGTCGGCTGAAGCCGACAGCAGCACGCTGAAGCGTGCGCCACGTCAGGCGGCCAGAGTCTTGAAACCAGGACATCAGTCGCCTACAAACTTCAGATAAAGATGGACCTCGTCCCTACAGCGGACTGCCATTTGCTCAATTGTCCAAACTAGACTCTGCGCGTCTGAGTCAGATTGATGACCCAGTGCTCTCCATTCTCGGAGAAAGCGATCCATCTGAACGCGATTGAATATCGTGTCACCGTAGGGATCAATGGAAGCTAACATTGGGCAGTCCCAATTGTCGTTCGGCGGGAGGAATCGACCTACGAGATTCTGCGAGTCCGTTACTCGCTCTAACACCTCACCCCTCTCAGTCTGAAGTTCAATATTGATTCCCATGCGCAAATTGGGTCGCTCCGTAATATTACGCGTGGTTAGATCGTTAGTACGGCTCGCCCGGCAGCGGCGCGAGCACTGGTGTCATCTTCCCCCACCCCTGCTCCTTCGCCGTCTTCATATCCTTGATCAACTGTTCCGGCAAGTCCTTCAACAGCGGACGACCCTGCTGATTCGCGATCGTCCAGCCCACCGCCGCCAGCGTCTTCGAAATCACCTGCATCTCTTTATAGTCGATCTTATCGGGAGTATCCGTCGTGCGGTGATAATCCGGATGCAGACCGGTGGTGAAGAACGCGATCGGGATTCCCATCTTGGCGAAGTTGTAATGATCGCTGCGATAGAACACGCGCTGGCCGTTCGGTTGCGGACCGAAATTGTCGTGCGTCGCGTCAGGCTTGGTCGCGTCCCAGAAATGATTCAGCTTCAGCTTCTGATAATTCCCGTTCACCGATTCCAGCGTCTTTTCCAAATCGTCGCTGGAGATGTTCGGGCCGATCACCATCATCTCGCCCGGCTCGACCAGCACGTGCGTGACATCGGGATCGCTAAAGCCAGGACCCTTCGTGCGACCGATCATGTCCATATTCAGATCGACCACCACCTTGCTCAAATCGATCGGCGGATATTCGTTGAAATATTGCGAGCCCCACAGGCCCTTCTCTTCGCCCGCGTTCCACAGGAAGATAATCGTGCGATCCGGCCGCATGCCTTTCGCAGCGCCTTCAGCGTACGATCGCGCGACCGCCATCAGGCCCGGCCGAACCCGAGCCATCGTCATCCGCGCCGTTGTTGATGGTGTGGCCATTCGCATCCGGCTGCGCGATCCCGATGTGATCCAGGTGGGCGCTCATGATGACGTATTCGTTCTTCTTTACGGGATCGCCGCCTTCCAGAATGCCGACCACGTTTTCGGCGTGGTTCGACTCGCTCTTCACGGCGACGTGCAGCTTGATGGATTTCTCCGCAGCCAGTTCGAACGAAGTCTGCTTCGTGTTCGCGCCCGCGGCATAGAAAATCTGCTGCGCGCTTTCCTTCTCACCTTGGAAAAGCGCGTTGGTCAGCGTCAGACCCGCGCTGATCGACGGCACAGCGGGACACGCGGCATCGGCGCGAAGTTTCGGGACCGTGTAGTTGGGTCCATTCAATCCGCCGCGACCACCGCCGCCTCCACCAAAACCGCCGGCGGCGTTCGGATTCGCCTGCTGAGTCAACTGTTGAAAATTCGGCAGCGTGATCACCGCGAGCGCTCCGTTCTTCGCCGCCGCCTGTTCCGGATTCATGAAATCCTTGCAAGCTTCGCCGAGCGGATTCGCTCCTCGTCCGCCACCACCCCCACCACGGCCCGCGTTCTGTTGCGCCGCGAGTTCGGCGGGAAGTCCTGCGACAACGACGATCTTGCCCTTCACGTCGAGACCCTGGAACGGATCGGTACTGGTCTTGTTGACAATATATCCGTTGCCGGCGAACACCAGCTTGCCGCTCAGGTCGAGCGCATCCAGGGGCGCTCCGCCACGCCCGCCACCACCGATCGTCCAATCCTTGCCATATTCGAAATCCGTCGTGCGCGGTTCGCCATTCCCTCCGCCACCGCGACGAGCGCCACCACCATTGCCATTGCCGCCGCCACCTCCTCCACCAGCGCCCCGGCCACCACGACCTGCTCCCGCGCCTCCGGCCGCAGTCAGCGACGCCTTGCTCTGTTCGGCAATCACCGACTTCGTCACCAACTCAAACGGCATGAAGTAAGGTTGCAGCGGACCGTTGGTGCCGGTCGTGCTGCCGCCGGGCTTGAGGCCCCATTCGGCCAGATGGCTGGCGACGTAAAGCGCCGCGGTGTCGAATCCGCGCGACGGCAGGTTGCGCCCTTCAAGCTGATCCGACGCGAGGAAGTAAAGATAAATCTTCATCTCTTCCTGCGAGATCGAATCGGCGTTACCGTAAGCGGGCGCGGCGGGTACCGCGATCTTGGCGGTCGCCTTCGATTTCGATTGCGGGGTCATGGTCGCGGCTAGAACGATCGCGAGCAGAGACGTGGTGAAAATGATTCTTCGCATGGGTGGTTAGTTAGGCCAGAATGTTACAGGATACACCAGCGCCGCAAGTCAGAAGCCGCGGCGAGTCAGCCGAAATCGTTGGGCCCACACGTCGATAGCGCTCCATACTGTCGCGCCTCAATAACGACCGCGAACGTTGGCGGCCGCCAGTGAGGCGCGACAGCATGGAGCGCTATCGGTGGGCCCACCGACTTCTTCGTCCTCAAGGGGTGCTATCGAGATGACCGAGGCAGCGCACCTGCTTAGACGCGCGCGCGAAAGGTTCTTTGGATCGGATCGGGCCGAAGCAGCAACCACACGGCGGTACCCACCGGGAAACAGAAGATCACAAGAATCCACACGCCCAGCGCGGATTTACCGCGACGCCGCGCGTCAGTGACGGACCAGACGCTGATCGTGAACAGGACCAGCCCCAGGAACAGGATAATCATCACCAACAGGACGTCTTGCATAGTCGTGCTCGATTATTGCAATCCCGTGGGAGCGTCTTTCGGCGCGGGCGATTTCTTCAACTCCTGCTCGCGCTTCAGCACGCTGACGCCTTCGTTGATCCACGGCTCGGCTGGATCGCCCTTCACATAATGATCGAACCAGGCATTGATGCGGCGATGATAATCGAGCTGGTTGCCCTTCTGCGCCACCGAGTGATTCTCGCCTTCATACACCAGCATCACCACGTTCTTCCCCGCCCTGCGCGCGGAATTATACAGTTCGATGTCCTGATGCCAATCCGATGCGCCGTCCTTATCGCCGACGCTCAGCAGCAGCGGCGCGGCCAGCTTGTTCGCGAAGTACACCGCCGAGTTGCGGATGTAGCTTTGTGGATCTTCGTAGAGCGGAACCTCCATGCGTTCCTGGCCGACCTCGACGTGATTCGTTTCCGGACCGCCGCTATTCCAATAAATCTCGCCGTAGCTCGACGCGAGATTCGTCAGTGGCCCGCCCGCCACGCCCGCCGCGAACATATCCGTCTGCGTCAGGATGAACGTCGTCTCGTAGCCGCCCCACGAATGCCCGACGAGCCCGACCTTCTTCGCATCGACTGCGCCCTTCGCCAGCACCGTCTTCACCGCCGACGTCACGCAATCCAGCGCCGAAAGCCCCGGATTCCGCGGCCTGAACGTGATATCGGGCCGCAGCACGAAATATCCGTTCTGCGACCACACGGTCGCGTTGTAGGTGTTGCGCTCGTTCGGCGCGCCCCAATTGTGAAGCTGATTGCTCTCGATTTCGTAAATCTGCACCAGCATCGGATATTTCTTGCCGGCCTCGTAATTCGCCGGATAATACAGCGCGCCTTGCAGACGATCGCCATGCGAATTCTTGTAATCGATCAGCTCCGCCTTGCCCCACGCGTATTGCGATGCGAACGGATTGGTGTCGCTGACCTTGGCCGCATTCTTCAAATCCGCGCCCGCGACAAAATAATTCGGCGATTCATTCCATGACCCCGCCTGATACGCATACACATCGGCGTTCTTGGCTTTCTCTAATCCGCGAACGCCCTTGTCGACATACAGCGCGCGATCCACCTTGCCGTTGTCGAGTCGCGCATAGCCCGTCTTCTTGGTCCAGCGGCCTTCCAGGCTCAGATAAACCGGCTTCGCCAGATCGATTCCGTCGGCATCTTCTCCCCCGCCACCGCGCCCACCGCGTCCGCCGCCGCGCGACGATACCCTGGCGTAACGATGTCGAACCTCATCCGTTGCGCCATCCGTCAATTTGCGCGGCTTTGCGCCATCCGGGAAAAGCTCCCACAGATCGTAAGCATCGTAGACGATCACGCTACGGTCGTCCTTCGTCCAGCCTGCGATTCCGTAAGGCGGCTTCTGGCTCACGGGATAGTCGTTTTCTTTGTTCGCGAAGCCTGTTGTGGTCGCCGCGTCCTTGCTGATGTTCTTGCTCGCACCGGAATCCAGATCGTAAATCCAGAACTGGCCCTCTTTGAAATTCAGCGCGTATTTGCCACCGGGGCTGAAGTCGACCGGCGGAATCAAATGCTTGGCGACCTGCGCCCGCGCGCCCGTTTTCAAGTCGACCTTGTATATGTCGTCGAAACGGCGGCCGAACATCGAATCGGTGACGTACGGTGTTCCGTCCAGCGCCAGCGCGCGATTCCCGCGCTTCGGCAGTCGCACGTCTTCATGATTGTTGTTCGATAGTGCAATCAGCGTACTGCCGGATGCAACGTGCCACGCCCCCGACACATTGCGATCGCGATCGCGAGCCGCTGTCAACTTCTGCTCGCTGATCACGTTCTCGTCTTTCCAGTGCCAGACTTCGACAGTGGACGGATCGTCGTCGCCCTTGCCCCCGGCTTTCTTTTGCCAATCGGCGATACCGACGTAGACGATTTCGCCATCCTCGGACCACTGCGGCGGGCGCGATCCAACGATCCGCTGCGGAGCGTCTATCTTCGCCGACTTCTTCTCGCCAAGATTCTTCCATGCCAGCACGAGGTTGCTTTCGCCATCGAACCCGTCCTGCTTTACGGATCGCAACGCCGCGAGATCGCTCGAGTCCTTTCGCCACACCAGCGCGCTGAACACTGCCGGCCCGTTGTCGAGCACCTTGAGCGAGCCCGATTTCGGATCGAACACCTGAATCGCATTGCCGGTGCGGCCTTCGACGCCGATGGTCATCGCGAGATTTGTTCCGTTGTCCTGCCACGCGAAACTGGTCACACTGCCGAACGTGGTATCGACGCCCGTCATCAGATTGCGAATCGTCAGCGTAGTGCCGGTGGGGTCCACGCGATCGTTGCGCTCGGCGTTGTCGCCGCCCCGGCCACCGCGTCCGCCGCCTGCGTTGCCGCCGCGACCTCCGGCCGATCCGCCATAGTGCGGAAACGCGACGTACACACCGTCGCCTGAAAATGCAAACGCGGGCACATCGTCAATGGCGGTCACCTTGCCCGTCGCGAGTTCCAGAATCTGTAGCTTGTTCTGCGCGGCCGGCTTGCTCGCTTTCTTCAGCCGATCCGCCTCGGCTTCGGATACCGTTGATTCGCAAGCCAGCCAGTGCGAATCGAACGAGTAGGCCGCGCCGGAGCAGAATGCGATGGTGACCGGTTTTCCACCGGCGGTTGCGGTCACGCGCAATTCGTTATCGCCGTTCGTGCGGCGAATTTCATGCGAGATCCACTTGCCGTCGGGCGCCAAGGTGGCAGCGCCGAGCGTTTCCCATTTGCCGTAATCGGCGGGCTTCAGCGTTGGTTTTACTTGTGCGAAAGCCGCAACGGCAAAGCTTATCGCGAGAACGAACGCGCGCAAGGTGGTGGACTTCATATTGAAATCGATTCTATCGTACCGATGTGGCGCACGCACTCTTGCGTGCCGTGTCGACACTCATGTCGACACAAGCTTTTCCTGAGCGTTTCCCAACCGGGTCGTTAGGATTCTTTTTCCAGCGTTGGACAAAACTCGTGTCGACATGAGTGTCGACACGGCACGCAAGAGTGCGTGCGCCACATCTACGGTATGTAATGAAATCGGACCAAGTACACGTTCTGACCCTTGCCGTGCTTCGCGACTTTAAGCAAGTCGGCGAGCCCATCGAATCCGGATTCGCGCGCCAAATCCGACGTAACGTCGTGGAGATCGATCGGCTCAATGGAATCGACCTCGATCTCCCCTTCTTCCATGCGATATCGCTTGCCCACGGCAACATGCGGACGCGTCCAGATGCGGATGCTACAGGTGATGGCGCCCGAAATAACCCCATGCCGAAGTCGCTTCGTGAAGACCATCATGATAGTCTAAGCCCTTATGAAGTCTGCTCTCGCGCTGCTCCTGCTTACGTCCGCCATCGCTCTCGCCCAACCGCCAACGCCGGAATCCGTGCTGGGCCACAAGCCGGGCGACGATTTCTACCTGGCCAGCTACGACGAATCGCTCGGCTATTTTCAGAAGCTGGCCGCAGTCCACCGACAAGCTGAAGCTGGTGCAAGGTCGGCAAGACCACGCAGGGCCGCGACTGGTACATCGCCATCATTTCGTCGGCAAGAATCTCGCCGACCTCGATAAATACAAGGACACGGCGCAGCGGCTGGCGCTGGTGAAGGGGCTCAACGACGCGCAGGCGCACGAGCTGGCGCACAACGGCAAGGTGATCGTCCACATCGACGGCGGCCTGCATGCGACCGAAGTCGCGCCGGCGCAGCACACCATTCAGCTCGCCTACAACCTGGTGACCGGCAACGATCCCGAGACCACCGCGATTCTCGACAACGTGATCCTGCTGCTGTGGTTCTCCATCAATCCCGACGGCCAGAACATGGTGGTCGACTGGTATCGCGAGCAATCTCGGCACGCCGTACGAAGTGAGCAACATGCCCGGCCTGTGGCAGGAATACATCGGGCACGACAACAATCGCGACGGCTACATGAACAACATGATCGAGTCGCAGGTGATCACGCAAAGCCGAGCTCGAATATTATCCGCACGGTCTTCTACAACCATCACCAGACGGCGCCGTTTCCCGCGCGCATCTGGATTCCGCCGTTCGGCGATCCGGTTTCGCTGAACCCGCATCCGCTGATGTATCGCTGGGTGAACGTGTTCGGCACGTCGATGGCGGCGTATCTGGACGAGCACGACATGCCGGGCGCGATGCATCGCGGCCGCTTCGACGACTGGTATCCCGGGCTTCGTCGACCACGTCAACAATTTCCGCAATACGGTTTCGTTCCTGACCGAGACGGCGCTGTATCGCTACGCGACGCCGCATTTTTACACCACCGACGAATTTCCCGCGCGACAAGCAGGATCTGCGCACCGAGGTCTTTTATTCGAGTCCCGTGGAGCGGCGGCTGGTGGCGGCTGGGCGATGCCGTGCGCTACATGCTCGGATCGTCGATGGCGGTGCTGGATACGGCGGCGAAGAATCGCGAGGAGCTGCTGTACGACCGCTATCGCGCGGGCCGCGACGTGATCGCGCGCTTCACCAAGGATCCGCCGTACGCGTACATCATTCCGCGCGAGCAGCGCGATACGCCGACCGCGGCGATGCTGGTGGAGAAGCTGATGATCGACGGGATCGAGGTGCATCAGGCGACGTCGACGATTTCACGGCGAACGGCGCGACGTATAAGGAAGGCGACTGGGTGGTGCTGATGGATCAGCCGTTCGCGGCGCTGGTGAAGGAATTGTTCGACGTGCAGAAGTATCCTCGAATCCGTGCTGCCGCCGGCGATCGCTGCGGCAGGTGGCGCGGCAGGTGGAGGAGGTCGAGGCGGTGGGGGTCGCGGAGCAGCAGCGCCGGCGGCAACTCCGCGCTCCGGCGGCGGCGGCTCCTGCAGCGCTGGTGGCCGCGGCGGTCGAGGTGGTGGCGGCGGCGGCCGCAGCGGCGGCAGGTGGCGCGCCGGCAGCGGGCGGGCAACAAGCCGCCTGCGCAACTCCCGTACGACGTGACCGGCTGGACGCTTCCCATGCAGATGGGCGTCGAAGTGATCGCCGTGACGCAGCCGGTGGCGCAGGACAGCGCGGGCGATCGCTGCGCAAGCTCGACAAGATCGGAGCCGATCGCGGGCAAGGTGGAAGGCGCGGGTCCGGTGTTCGCTTCTCGCACAACTCGAACGCGGCGCATGCGAGCCGTGAACGATATTCTCGCGGGCGGCGGCACGGTCACGTTCTCGAAGACCGGCAGCGACGATTTACGCGACCGGGCAAGGTCGACGCGATTCTGCAAAAGGACGGCGTGAACGCGTACGTCGCTGAAGGAAGCGCCGGAATCGTGGCCCGTGAAAAAGCCGCGCATCGCGATCTACGAACCGTGGGGCGGCAATATCGACGAGGGCTGGACTCGCTGGATTCTGGAGCAGTTCCACTTCCCGTTCACGCGTGCTGCACAACGCCGACATTCAGATCGGGCCATCTGCGCGATCAGTTCGACACCATCGTGTTCGCGGAGATGGGCACGCGCCAGATCATGGACGGCATGCAGGCCGGGCACGGTGCCCGGGCAGTACGCGGGCGGCATCGGCGAAGAGGGCGCGGAGGCGCTGCGCGATTTCGTGACGAAGGGCGGCACGCTGGTCGCGTTCGGCAACGCCACGCTGTTCGCCATCGACCAATTCAATCTGCCGGTGACGAACGTGGTGGCGGGGTTGCGGCAGAATCAGTTCTTCTGCTCCGGCTCGCTGCTGAGAACCGAGATCAAGGAGCCGAAGCATCCGGTGGTTGCCGGGCTGCCGCTGACGGTCGCCGGTGATGTTCGAACGCAATCCGGTGTTCGACACGCAAGCCGGCTTCCGCGGCAAAGTGCTGGCCAGCTACGTGAAGGATCGCAATCCGCTGCTCAGCGGATTCCTGCTGGGCGCGGAATTGATTCAGGGCAAAGCCGCCGCGCTCGACGCGAACTACGGCACCGGCCACATCATCATGCTCGGGTTCCGGCCGCAGTGGCGCGGGCAGTCGCACGGCACTTACAAGTTTTTCTTCAATGCGCTCTACTACAACCCGTCGATGGCGCCGGAGCGCCGGCGGGCGGTGGAGGGCGCGGCGGGCGACGGTGGCGGCAATGCGCAGCAGAGCAGCATGGCGGCGCGAGGCGGAAGCGGTGAAGACGGAACTGACGCGGCTGCGGATCTGAATCGCGCGTACTTCACGGCGCGCGGGCCGCGAGCGGCCGAGGAGGGCAAGAAGCTGGAAACGGCGCTGGATGCGTTCCAGCGCGACCGGATTCCGGTGCTCGACGATCTGCGGGCGCAGGTGGAGGATGCCGGCGATGTCGCGCAGCGAAGCGACGTACGTCGCGCAGTTGCGGAAGTTCGCGGTGGATCTGCGGACGAAGGATTTCAGCGCGGCGAAGCTGGACGATCTCTCGATCAATACAAACTGGCGGTGGATGTCCGATGAAAGGAAACTCGCTCCATTTGTCGCGCTCTTTCAGTCGTTGTCGCGCCGCGTGCTGCTTGCGCCAGGTGCCGACGCCCGAATCCGTGCTCGGCCACAAGCCCGGCGACGATTTCTATCTCGCCACCTACGAAGACTCGCTCGGCTACTTCAAGAAGCTGGCCGCATCGTCCAATCGCATCAAGCTGGTCAACGTCGGCAAGACCACGCAGGGCCGCGACTGGTACATCGCGTTCATCTCCGACCCCGAAAACCTGGCGCAGCTCGATCACTATAAGGACGTCTCGCGGCGTCTCGCGCTCGCGCGCGGCATCAGCGACGAGCAGGCCCACGCGCTGGCGCGCGACATCAAGCCGATCATCCACATCGATGGCGGCCTGCATGCCAGCGAGGTCGCCAACCATCAGCACACCATTCAGCTCGGCTACGACCTGGTCGCCAGCGAAGAGCCGGAATTCAAGGAGATTCGCCAGAACCTGATCGTCGAGCTGTGGTTCTCCATCAATCCCGACGGCCAGAACATCGTCGCCAACTGGTATCGCGAGAATCTCGGCACGCCGTACGAAGTGAGCCCGCTGCCGGTGCTGTAGCAGGAATACGTGGGCCACGACAACAATCGCGACGGCTACATGCTGAACATGATCGAGTCGCGCGTGATCACGAAGGCCACGCTCGAAACGCAGCCGCTGGTGTTCTACACGCAGCACCAGACCGCGCCGTTCCCCGGACGCATTTATCTGCCGCCGTTCGCCGATCCGATCTCCGGCAACATGCATCCGCTGATGCTGCGATGGCTGAACCTGATCGGCATGACCATCGCGCAGTATCTGGACGATCACGGCCTGCCGGGCTCCATGCATCAGGAGACGTTCGACGTCGTGGTATCCCGGCTACATCGACAACATCGGCAATTTCCGCCACACGATTTCGTTCTTCACGGAGACGGCGCTGTATCGCTACGCGACGCCGCATTTCTACACGGTCGACGAATTCCCGGCGACGCGGCAGGGGCTGGGCACGGAGATGCTGTATTCCAGCCCGTGGAAGGGCGGCTGGTGGCGGCTGGCCGACGCCTGCAAGTACATGTACGAAGCCGACATGGCGGTGCTGAATCTGTCCGTCGAAGTATCGCGAGCAGATGCAGTACAACAAATACCGCGCGGCGCGCGACACCATCGAGAAGTTCGAGAAGGAGCCGCCGTTCGCCTACGAGATTCCGCGCGAGCAGCACGACGCGCCCACGGCGGCGCTGCTGATGGAAAAGCTGATGCTGCAGCGGCATCGAAGTGCATCAGTCGGTCAAGCCGGATGCGTGGGTGATCCTGATGAATCAGCCGTTCGCCGGCCTGGTGAAGGAACTGTTCGAGCCGCAGGTGTATCCGCCGCTGGCGCAGCGGCCCTACGATGTCACGGGCTGGACGCTGCCGTATCAGATGGGCGTGGAGGTCCACGCCATGACCACGCCGCTGACGCAAGCAGTTTCGCGATTCGCTGCGCCCGGTCAAGAACATGAACGGGCTGGCCGCGCCGTTCAATCGCATCGCCGAACGCGAGCTTCCGCGCAGTGAACGAGATCCTGGCGGCGAAGGGCAGCGTGGCGTTCGCGGGCGACGACATCGTCGGCGTCCGGATATCGACAAGGCGAAGCTCGACTCGCATCCTGGCCGAGAATCATCTGAAGGCCGTGACTGCGAAGGAAGCAGGCAAGCCCGTGAAGCCGCTGCGCATCGGACTGTACCGGCCGTGGCACGGCGAGCATGGACGAAGGCTGGACGCGCTGGATTCTGGAGCAGTACAAGTTCCCGTTCACGAGCCTGTATAACGCCGACATCACCGGCGGCCATCTGCACGAGAATTACGACGTGATCGTGATTCCCGATATCGAATGAGCGCCAGATCCTGGAAGGCTACCGCGCCGGGCACGATTCCGCAGCGCTACGCGGGCGGCATCGGCGAGGAAGGCGTGCAACGAATTGCGCGACTTCGTGAGCGACGGCGGCACGCTGATCACGTTCAACAACGCGTCGCATGTTCGCGATCAATCAGTTCAAGCTGCCGGTGACGAATGCGCTGGCGGGGCTGCACCGCGAACCAGTTCTTCTGCTCGGGCTGCCTGCTGACGGTGCATATCGAGGATGCGAAGAATCCGCTGACGGCGGGGCTGCACGCCGGATCCGATCGTGATGTTCGAGCGCGGCCCGGCGTTCGACACGAAGACCGATTTCAAGGGGACGGTGCTGGCGCGCTATCCGACGCGAGCGGTCGCCGCTGGCGAGCGGGTATCTGGCGGGCGCGGATCGGTTGCAGGGCAAGGCGGCGGCGCTGGACGCGGATTACGGCAAGGGGCATGTGATTCTGCTCGGATTCAAGCCGCAGTGGCGGGGGCAATCGCAGGCGGCGTACAAGTTTTTCTTCAACGCTTTCTACGGGGAGTAGGATGTGGCGCACGCACTCATGCGTGCGCCACATCACCTCAAGGCTTCCACGGAATCGACGGTGATCTTGCGCAGCACCACGCTGCGGAATCCCATGGCTCGCGCCGGAATGCCGAACTCGTGGACCTCATGCCTGCCCGGCCGGCACCAGTAGATCGCCCAAACCCCGTCGTCCATACGCGCGCCCTTCGCGTCCAGAAACGAAACCATCACGTACACCGCCTCATACTCGCGCGAGCACTTGCTGACCGCGTCGACAAAATATCGAAGCTCTTCCGATTTGTACATGTCGTGGACCACGAAGCAATGCGATACGTCCTCCTTCTGAGCGGCTGTAGGGACGGACACAGGAGCGGCCGGCGCCGGAGCATAAAAGAACAAGGCGAGCAGGCTGGTTAAGAGGTTCATATTAATCTTTCGGCGGCTTTTGCCTTAGCTTTAGGGTCCTTCTTGAAATACCTTAGACAGACTTCGGGTCCAAACCTTAGCGAGTGGGAAGACTACGAGGAAAGCTCGCGCCCGGAAGACACCCGCTGGTGTCTGGATGCTGGACGCAGTCTATCCAGTTTAAGCTATTTTCGACCGGAAATGTTTTTTGGGCCCCGGCTATTTGCCGCGGCGCGCGGCCACCAGAAGATTGGATTCCGTGACATGCCGGTAGCCGATCGCGAAATCCAGCGGTTCGATCTTCTGGGTGTCGAAGGCGTGTTTCAGATCGTCCTGATTCCAGTTGTTGAACAGGTCGATGGGTTTTTCGTAAGTGCCGTGAAGGTGGACGTCCCACGCGGCTTGATCGAAAAACCGGTAGGGGATTCCGGAATCGTCTTCCACCACCACGCGGCTCTTGGAAAGAATGGTGCTGCGGATCATCGAAAAATACGGGCGATGCATCAGGTACGACGCGGATTTGATCAGCGTGTCGGTTTCCGGCATGCTCGCCAGGTACTTCATCGTCCCCGGCTTGCGCTTCAAACGCGAGTCCTGCAGGTTCAACGAAAAGTACGAAAGCTTGCGGGTCTCGCGGCCGTCCGTGAATTGGATGGTGATGCCGGACGTCTCGGCTTTCACATCCTCGCGAGGCCGTTCCACGGAACCCTCCTTCGTGATGACGACGGGCGCCACGCTGATCACTGAATATCCCGATCGCGAGATCAGATACAGCAGAGCGGGCAGCACGCCGCGAAGATTGTCCGGGCTGAAATCGCGCTGCATGTCGTTGGTGCGGAAATAATTGATGGTCAGGACGGCGTCCAGGCTGCGGCGCAGCGCCGTGAAATATTGCGGCGTGTAGTCAGGCAGTCCGGCGGGAATGCAGCCGACCGGCTCCAGCCCGATCAGCACGTACTCGTGCGCGTCGGGAAAGAAGGTGAAAATGTTGGCGGCATCGGGTCCGCTAAACGGATAGAACGCGACGTCGGTTGTCCAACGGCGATCGATGGTGCGCTTACGCCAGGTGTCGATCCGGTTCAGGTAGCGAGTCTGCGTCGTATTCCAACTGGCGCTGGTGACTTCGGCATGGCGCTTCCAGGCGGTCATTTGATCCGGCGAGAGCGAATAGCCGTTGGTACTCATGCCGGAAATGAATTTCGCGATTTGCGACCATTCGCCATACGGCGCCTGCACGCCGCACAAAAATTGAAGGCTCTTCGGTGACGAAGCGGTCGCGGCGGGTACGTTGGTGGCAGCCACCGCCAGCGTGGGCACCTTTTGCGCACACACAGGGAGCAGCGCAAACACGGCGACAGCGAACCGCGAGACCCTCGGCATGATAAGTGATTCTATTCTAATGCGAATCGAGGGGTGGTGGGTCATACTCTTTTTCAATAGAAAAGCCAGCCTAAAAGGCTGGTTGCCGGGAGAAGCGCCGGCCACACACGATCACACTACCTTGGCCGTCTTCAGAAACTCGGGGTCGAATTCGAGGCCCATGCCTGGACCCGTCGGCACGGGGATCACACCGTTCTTGATTTCGAAATTCGGCGAGTACCAGGATTCCTTCTTGGCCGGTCCGCGCGAGACGTATTCCATCCAGGGCCCGATGTTGGGAATCGTGGCGGCGAAATGAAGAATATTTACCGACGCCGCGCCGGTTTGCGTGTTGTGGGGGCAGATCCACATATTGACTTTGCGCGCCATGCGCGCGACGCGCGCCGCCCTGATGAAGCCTCCGTTGTAATTCAGATCCGGCTGCACCACGTCGAACACTTTGTTATCGATCATCCACTGAAACTGCCACAGGCTGGAGTTCTGCTCGCCGTAACGCGATTTTCATGTCGAGCGCGTCCGCGACTTTCTTGGTCTCGCTCAATTCTTCCCACGGGCACGGCTCTTCGAACCACAAATACTTCATCTCCTGCAAACGCTTGCCGATCGCGATCGCATTCTTGGCATCGTAGGATCCGTTGGCATCGGCCATGAGCGTCACTTTGCCCGCGAGTTTCTTCTGCGCCAGTTCGAGGATCTTGTCGGTTCGGCCGGGCGACGCGTCATGGTTGTCGCTCATGCGGCCGCCGATTTTGAATTTCACTGCTTTGGCGCCGGTATTCTCCACGCCTCGAACATAGATCTCGACTTCCTCTTCGGCGGTCGTTTCGCGGGCCGAGCCGGAAAGATACACGGGAATCTCTTTTCGCAGGACGCCGCCCATCAGTTCGCCCACGGGCTTCTTCAACGTCTTTCCCATCAGGTCGAGCAGACTCTGCTCCACGTACGCGACCGGGACACCAGAACGCTTGCCCGGCCAGTTTGTAATTCGAGTTGGTGACGTAGACTTCGTCCACCAGATGTTCCAGATCGCGCGCGTCCTTTCCGAGAAAGTGCGGAATGATGCGGTGCGCCAGAAGCTGGATGTAATCTGCGATATCTTTCGTCTGCACGATTCCTTCCGCTCCGTCGCTGGATCGGGTGCGGAGGAAGTATTGATTATGCGCCTGCAATAGTTCGATGGACGCGATCTTTACTGGCGCGTTGAAGAAGCTTGTGGAGATTGAAGACGGGCTTCTGGTATTCCAGGATCTCGGACGCCATGTCGGCTGCGGTTAGCGGGAATCCGGCGGCCAGGGCTGCGCTCCGGCGGATGCCTTTAGGAAATCACGACGGTTCATGATTGGCGAATATATCACGCGGTGAACGCGGGACGCGGGGCTTGGGGAAACGCCTGCCCTCCGAAGCTCACGGCCCCGCTCTTTCGAACGGGTTGAACGGTTTGTTTCGCGTGAAGAGGTGTCGACATGAGTGTCGACACGGCACGCAAGAGTGCGTGCGCCACAATGCACTAAGGTATAGGGATGACTCGATCTATCCATCTGAGGATTTGGGTGCTGATTGCTCTTGCACTGCCGCTGGGTGCGCAATCCGAGCCTCAAGTTGCCGGCCCTTACAGCACTTTGACGATCCGCAATGCGACTCTCATCGATGGCACGGGTTCGCCTGCGCGAGGGCCCGTCGACATCGTCGTCAAGGGGACCGTGATTCAACAGATCGTCCCGGCGGGCGCGGCCGGCGCTCCGGTGGCCGACGGGCGCGTGATCGATGCGACTGGGATGTACGTGACTCCTGGCCTGATCGACATGCACATGCATCTGAACGACAGCCCGGGAGTTCCGCTCGAATACATCTACAAGTTGCTGCTGGGCCACGGAGTCACTACGGTGCGGACGTTCAGCATCGGGCAGATGACGCCGGAGCAGATGGTGGCTGAAAAGAAGCGCAGCGCGGAGAACAAGATTGTCGCGCCGCGGATGTTCGTGTTTCCCTTCTGGCGTTCCGATCCCAGAGATCCGCGCTTTTCGATTGCGCAGGATGCACCGGCGATCGTGAAGGAGTGGAAGGCTAAGGGAATCGACGGCGTGAAGATGACGGGCCTCCCGGGTGAGTACCCGGACGTTTTCAAGGCTGTCGCGGACGAAGTGCACGCGCAGCACATGGGACTTGCGGTTCACATCGCGCAGGAAGCGGTGTTTCCGATGAACGCGGTTCGCGTGGCGGCCGAAGGCGCGAGCACCATCGAGCATCACTACGGCTACGCCGAATCGTCATTCACCGATCGCAAAATCCAGAAGCTGCCGGCGGATTACAACTATTCGAGCGAGCCGGATCGCTTCTATCAAACGGGCGCGGTGTGGCTCCAGGCGGATTTGAAGAAGCTGCATACGGATGTGATCGATTCCTTGTTGGCGGCGCAGGCGAAGACCGGATTCACGATGGTCCCGACGATGGTGATCTATGAAGCCAATCGCGATCTGGAGCGCGCGAAGACTTTCCCGTGGCATGAGAAATTTACGATGCCGGAGGTAATGGCTCGGTGGCAGCCGAATCCGCGCAGCCACGGTTCGTACTTCTATCACTGGACGTCGACGGATGAGGCGGACTGGGCGCAGATGTATCACCGCTGGATGGATTTCGTGCAGGCGTATAAGAATCGCGGCGGACAGGTGGCGGTGGGATCGGATGTCGGATTCATTTATCAGTTGTGGGGATTCGGCACGATTCGCGAGTTGGAGTTGCTGGAGCAGGCGGGGTTCAGTCCGCTGGAAGTGATGCACTCGGCGACGGAGGTCGGGGCGATTTCGCTGGGCGATCGTCATCTGGGCGCGGTTCGGCCGGGATATGCAGCGGACCTGCTGGTGCTAACGGCGAATCCGCTGGACGATTTCAAGATCATGTACGGTACGGGTGCGACTCGGCAGGCGCCGGATGGCAAGGCGGAGCAAGTGAAGGGGATCAAGTACACGATTCGCAACGGGGTGGTGATGGATTCGCAATCGTTGTTGCGGGATGTTCAGAGTATGGTGTTGAAGGCGAAGTCGGCGCATGGGGAGAAGGGCAAGTAGCTTGCGCGCGTGCGTGGGTTCGCGCTATTTGGTTTGCGTATTTGTCACGAATAAGACGCGCGCTCTCTTACGGTCGCGCCTCAAGTGATAATTGTTATGATTGGAGCCAAAATCGACGAAGGAGATTTATGACACGTCTGTTCCGCCCATTCGCGCTTGGATTGCTCGCATTGTTCGCGGGTTCGATCTCGCAGACTTCGTTCGCTCAAGGGAATCACGCCGCCCCTGCCGCCGGCGCCAAACTGACGGGGACGCGGGTTCGCGATCTGGCGCCCGCTCCGGCCGAATCGGTCGGCATTTCCACGGAGCGGTTGAACCGGCTGAACGCCGCGATGAAGCGGCTTGTCGACGACAAACAGGTCGCGGGCCTGGTCACGCTGGTCGAGCGCCACGGCAAGATCGTGCACTTCAACGCTGTCGGCCAGCTGGATGTGCGCAAGGCGGACGCGGTGCAGAAGGACTCGATTTTCCGCATCTACTCGATGACCAAACCGGTCACGGGCGTCGCGATGATGATGTTGTACGAAGAAGGAAAGTGGCAGCTCAACGATCCGGTGTCGCGCTACATTCCGGAGTTCGCCCGCATTGAAAGTCTACACGGGCAAGAACGACGATGGCACGCCGAAACTGGAGGACGCGCGGCGCTCGATGACGATGCGCGAGTTGATGACGCATACCGCCGGGCTCGGCTACGTGCTGAGCCCGACCAATCCGGTCGACAAGATGATCATCGATGGGAATGTGCTGAACGCGGCGGCTCCGCTGCAATCGATGATCGATGGTCTGGCGAAGATTCCGCTGCTCGCGCAGCCGGGCACGCGCTGGTCG
Organism: Terriglobia bacterium; assembly: GCA_963732025.1. Lineage (GTDB taxonomy): Bacteria > Acidobacteriota > Terriglobia > Bryobacterales > Bryobacteraceae > Palsa-187. Next base: position 935,208 of record CAVSXU010000007.1, on the reverse strand, counting down.
TATAGCATCGGCGGTGGACGTGCAGGGATACCTGATCGAGAAATTCTCCGGCATGCCGTTCGGGGAATTCGCGCGCAAGCGAATCTTCGAACCGCTGGGGATGAAGGACACGGCGTTCTATGTGCCGAAGGAGAAGCTGGCGCGGTTCGCGCAGGTCCACACCGGGCGCGGGAGCGAGTCTCGCGGTCGACACGAACCGGCCGGACCCGACCGTGATTCCGCTGGGGCCGTCGGGCGGCGGCGGGCTATTTTCCACGGCCATGGATTACGCGCGGTTTTGCGAGATGCTGCTGCAGGGCGGCCAGTTTAACGGCGTTCGCTTGCTAGCGCCGCGCACGGTGGAAATGATGCGCACCAATCATGTGAATCCCGACCCGCTGAAGACGATGCCGCCGGGCACGGGCTGGGGCATGGATTTTCAGGTCGTGACGGATGCCGCGGCCGCGGGCGAAGCGGTTCCGACGGGCACGTTCAGTTGGTTCGGCATCGCGGGCACGTGGTTCTGGATCGATCCGGTCAACGGACCTCGCGTTTGTGGGGATGGTGCAGCACCAGAATCTCGGGACGACGCGGGCGATCCATGCGTTGTCGCGGAGTCTGGTGTATCAGGCGGTGGTCGATTAGCGATTTTGGCTGCGTGATATGTTACGCACAAAACGTGTCGACATGAGTGTCGACACGGCACGCAGGAGTGCGTGCGCCACGCCGGACGTGATAAGAGTTAAGGCCGCTCCTTTGAGGTGAAACGGCCTGTGACACAATAGCGCAATGCGTCTTGCACTCGTTTCGCTCTTCTGCCTATCGGTGTGGGCCGCCGACACGATGCCTCCCGAGGCCGAGCAAAAGCTTGCGCGCGAAATCTACAAGCAGATGATCGAGGTGAAGTCCGGATTCACCACCGGCAGCACCACTCCCATCGCCGAGTCGGTTGCGTCGCGATTTAAAGCCGCAGGATTTCCCGCTTCCGATATTTTTGTGGGCGGCGCGATTCCCACGAAAGCCAACGTGGTGGTGCGCTATCACGGCACGGGTGCTCGAAAACCCATTCTGCTGCTGGCGCATATCGATGTGGTCGAAGCTTTGCGCGAGGATTGGACTGTCGATCCGTTCGTATTTCTCGAAAAGGACGGCTATTTCTACGGGCGTGGCACCGCCGACGACAAGGCGCAGGCTGCGGTTTGGGTCGCCACGCTGCTTCGATTCAAGCGCGAAGGCTACAAGCCGGATCGCGATTTGATTCTCGCGCTCACGGCTGATGAGGAGGGCGGAGGTCCCTACAACGGCGTGGATTGGCTGTTGCAGAAACATCGCAATCTTATCGATGCCGAGTTTGCGCTCAACGAAGGCGCGCGCGGCATGCTCGTGAACGACAAGCGCGTCGAGCACGATATCGGATTGGCCGAGAAGCAGTTCGTGAATTTACGCTGGGAGGTTCGCAACAAGGGCGGTCATAGCGCGCGGCCGGTGCCGGACAATGCGATCTATCACCTGGCCACGGCGTTGTATCGGCTGTCGACGTTCGAGTTCGATTTTCATTTGAACGAGATTACTCGCGAGTATTTCCGGCAGGCGGCGAAGACGGCCACGGGCCAACTGGCTGCGGACATGACTGCGGTGGCGAATGGCGATCGTGAGGCGATGCGCCGTGTCGCGAAGACGTCGGCTGCGCTGAATGCGATGATGCGGACCACCTGCGTCGCGACACTGCTTGAAGGGGGCCACGCGACGAATGCGCTGCCGCAGCTCGCCGCCGCCAACGTCAACTGCCGTTTGCTGCCGGATGACACGGTGGAGCGAGTGGTGTCCGAATTGACGAAACTGATCGCCGACGATCAGGTGAAAATTTCGATCACGCTCAGCGAAGGCGCCAGCCCGGCGTCGCCGCTGCGCCCCGACATCATGAAGGCATTCAACCGCGTCACGGACACGATGTGGCCCGGCGTGATCGCGGTGCCGACGATGGCGGTGGGCGGCTCCGATGGACGCTATCTTCGCGTCGCCGGGATTCCGACTTACGGCGTTCAGGGATTCTTTCAGGATCGCGATGATGTGCGCTCGCACGGGCGCGACGAGCGCATGCTGGTCCGATCCTTTTACGAGGGCCAGACTTTCCTCTACGAGTTCGTCAAAGCGTTGTCGCAGTAAGTTTCACTTTTTGCGGCCTGGCAGCCTCGTCGAACGTAACTTAGTTCAGATCCGCAGGTAGTCCTCCTTATGGCCAACGAAGTTCTTCAGTCTCTCCGCGGGGTTCGCCGGAATCCCGGATTTGCGCTGCTGTCGATTGTCACGCTGGCGTTGGGGATCGGCATCAGCACGGCGGTGTTCAGCGTCGTGAATGGGGTTCTGCTCCAGCCGCTGCAATTTCCGCAATCGGATCGCATCGTCCGCGTCAACACGAAAACCACCGGCTTTCCCAATGGATCGAAAATCACCGGCGGCGATTTCGTGGACGTGCGCACGCAGAACAAAGTGTTCGATGCGATCAGCGTTTATTCCGGCGGCGAGGTGGGTGTTCAGCTTCGAGATCGCGCTGAGTTTACCGGCGTCTTCTGGGTGAATCCGGAGTTCTTCACGATTTTCGGGCAGACGCCGGGGGCGTTCTCCGATTCGAGCGCGGTGGTGGGCGAAGCATTCGCGGCACGCAATTTCGGCGATCCTCAGCGCGCGCTGGGCCAGTCGATTCGCGTGGAGAATCGCGTGTACGAAATCGCGAGCGTATTGAAAGGGCCGCGATTTCCGGCCGAATGCCGAGATCTGGTTGTCGGCGCCGTACGTGCCGCAGAATCTGAATCGCACCGCGTATAACTATCGCGCGGTCGCCAAATTGAAGGCGGGTGTTTCGCTCGATCAGGCGCGCGCCAACCTGAATAACATCGGGGCTCAATTGGCGTTGGCGTTTCCCAAGTCGAATGATGGCAAGACGTTCGTGCCGGTGCCGCTGCGGGAGCAGCTTACGGGATCGGTTCAATCGATGCTTTATCTGTTGTTGGGCGCGGTGCTGTTGGTTCTGTTGATCGCTTGCGCGAATGTGTCGAATCTCTTGCTAGCGAGGGCAACGGTGCGGGCGCGCGAAATTTCGGTGCGGGCCGCGCTCGGGGCATCGCGAGCCGCGATCGTCAGAATGCTGGTGATCGAGAGCATCACGCTGGCGACGTTGGGCGGCCTTCTCGGAATCGTGCTGGCATCGTGGGGGACTCGGGCGTTGCTGCGTTTCGCGCCTCCGAATCTTCCGCGGGCGGATGAAATCCATCTCGATTACGCGGTGCTGGCTTTCGCGATGGGGCTTTCGCTCTTGTCCGCGCTGGTGTTCGGCGTGCTACCGGCGATGCAGGCTTCGCGAGTGGAGTTTTCGTCGCGCGGCGTGTTGCGCGGAGGCTCGCACCGCTTGCGCAATTCGCTGGTGGTTGCGGAGATCGCGTTGTCGTTCGTGCTCGCCACCGGAGCCGGGTTGTTCTTTCGCAGCTTTCTGGCGCTGAATGCAGTCGACATGGGATTTCGGCAGGACAATGTGCTGGTGATGTACGCCCATGCGCCCGCCAAGGAGCTTAACGAATACGTGAACGTGGCGCATTCGTTCGTCGACAAGCTTTTGCCTACGCTGTCAGCTATGCCGGGTGTGCAGGCGACCGCCGCCGTGATGGGGTTGCCCACCGGGCAATACGGATCGAACGGAAGCTATGCAGTCACGGGCAAGCAAGTGCTTGGCGAGGGCGAGAAGCTGCCGGAGTCCAACTGGTCGCTGAGCAGCCCGAACTATTTTGCGGCGATGCACATTCCGCTGCTGCGCGGGCGCGACTTCACGGCTCAGGATCAGTACGGCACACAAGGCGTCGTAATCGTGAGCGAGAGCGCGGCGCGGCAAAGCCTGCCGGGCGAGGATCCGATCGGCCGGCAACTGATCTGCGGACTGGATGCGGTGACGGCGAAGCCGATGACGATCGTCGGAGTGGTGGGCGATGTGCGGCAGGACTCGCCGGGGTCGCCGCCGCAGCCGACGCTGTATATGCCGATGGAGCAGCATCCGTATCATTCGAACGAATTGCAGGTGATCGTCAGGACCGGCTCCGCGCCGGCCGCGATGACCGCCGCGGTTCGGAAAGCGGCTCACGATTTGAACCCGGAGATGGCAGTGAAGTTCACGACGATGGAGGAAATGGTTTCCGATTCGATTGCCGCTCCGCGCTTTCGGACATTTCTGGCGAGCACGTTCGCGCTGCTGGCCCTGCTGTTGGCGATGGCGGGAATTTATGGCGTGATGAGTTACGTCGTCACGCAGCGAACGTCGGAACTCGGGCTGCGCATGGCGCTGGGCGCTGGGCGCGGGGACGTGATCGGACTGGTTCTGTCGCGTGCTTCGCTGCTGGCGGTCATTGGGTTGGCGATCGGCGCGGGATTGTCGCTGGCGGTTTCGCGATTGATTGGCTCGATGCTGTTCGGGCTCAAGGCTACTGATCCGGCTACTTATGCGATGGTTTTGATTTCGGTCGGCGGGATCGCGATTCTGGCGGCGGCGGGTCCGGCGTGGCGGGCTTCGCGGATCGATCCTATGGTCGCGCTGCGGGAAGATTAGTCGACGCGTTCGGCTCTTACGATGAACCGCTTCGGCGCGGAACCCACGAAATAAAACGGGTAACAGGTGATCAGCGTCAGGATTTGATTTCCGTCGGGGTTCAACACCTCCACATCCTCGGGGAATACGATTTTGGTCGACACGACCCGGTAGTGGAACTCCCCGCGCACAGTGCTGAGCGTAACGATATCGCCGTGACGGATATTTCGTAGGGGACGAAAGAAGGTGTCGCGGTGGGCGGCGATTCCGATGTTTCCCACTTCTCCGGGCAGCGCGGTTTGGGGAACATGACCGACGGCTCGCCGCAAGGTCGTTTTTTCGATTCCTTCTACGACTACGACGGAGAGTTTAAGACGAGCGATTTCGATTCGTCCGATTAATCCATCCGGGCCGATCAGAGCACCTGGGCCGATGCCTGGTTGCGTGGCCACGGCAACCGGAGTCGCGGGGCCGGCGGGGTCTTGTCGTAATATTCCGTCGAGACGGGCTGCTTCGCGATGCTGGAACAGCCAGGCGTCACCCATCACGAAAGCGCAATAGCCGAGTGCCAGAATCCCGACGAAGAGAAAGCCTCGCTGGGTCCAACGGAGGAACGATCTCAGCAGTTTTCTGTCGATCACGACCTTCATTAGAGCGCAACGGCTACGATTCGTGTCACGACGCGGCGATGCGTCGATACTCCGGGTGCCACATGGCGTCTTCCACTTGTTGAACAATGTCCGTCAGCTCGACCGTCGCCAAGCCTTCCTCCACCGCTGCCTCGGCCACCGCGACCGCCACCGTTACAGTGACGCTCCGCAGATCGTCGATGTGGGGGAGCAGCGATGCGCCGGGCAAGCGGACCGCGACCAGACTGGACAATGCATTGGCGGCGGCCGCCAGCATTCCCACGCTGACCAGGCGCGCACGCGAGACGATCGCGCCGAGTCCCAATCCCGGATAGAGCATCGCATTATTCGCCTGCCCGATCACATGCGTGATTCCCTTGTGCGTCACCGGCGTGAAAGAACTGCCGGTTGCAATGAGGGCTCGCCCATCGGTCCAGCGCGATCAGGTCGGCCGGGGTTCCTTCCGCAAGCGAGGGAGGGCTGGAGAGCGGGAAGATAATCGGCCGCTCGGCATGACGGGCCATTTCTCGAACGATCGCTTCGCTAAAGGCCCCGGCGGCTCCCGATGCGCCGATGAGAACTGTCGGACGCACTTGCCGAACCACCTCAGCCAGGCCGATTGTCTTTGCGGTCACGCTGTCGGGAGCGCTGTCTCGTTTCCATGTCTTGACCTCGGCGGCCGGACGCGCATAGGTTGCCTGATAGTCCAGCAGCCGGTCGCCCATGTCGTTGGTGAGCAGTCCGTGGACGTCGACGCAGTAGAACCGTTTGGTGGCTTCCTCGGCAGACAAGCCTTCGGCGATCATGACGTCGCGAATCAAGTCGGCGATTCCGATGCCGGCGACGCCTGCTCCGAAAATGACGATGCGTTGATTGCGGAGCAGCGTGCCGCAGATGCGCATCGCGGAGACGGCGGCGGCCAGCGTGATGGCGCCCGAACCCTGAAGGTCGTCGCTAAACGTTCGATACCGCCCGCGATACTTTTCGAGGATGCGGCGCGCGTTGCTGGGCCCGAAATCTTCCCATTGAAAGAGAGCATTCGGGAAGAGCTTGGTCGCGACCTTGACGTAAGCGTCGATGAAGACGTCGTAGCGTTCGCCACGCACGCGAGCGTGACGATTCCCCGGATACATCGGATCCGCCAGCAGGCTCGCCCGATTGGTTCCGACGTCGAGCATCACTGGAATCACGCGCGTCGGGTCGATACCGCCCGCCGCGGTATAGATCGCGAGTTTGCCGATGGCGATTTCGATTCCGCCGACACCCCAATCGCCGATGCCGAAGATCTGCTCGGCGTCGGTGGCAAGAATCAAATCGATGTCATTGGGGCCCGCCCGCAGATTGCCGAGCGCTTCCTCGATCCCTTCCGGATGGTCGATCGAAAGATAAACACCGCGGGGCCGCCGGCATTCATGGTGATACTGCTCCATGGCGAGCCCGACTGTGCGGTCGTTCACGATGGGGATCATTTCGCGCAGGTGTTCGGACAACACGCGGAAGAACAAGACTTCGTTGCGATCGTGCAGCGCGGTCAGATAGATATTCTTGCTGAGCGGATCCGGCAAACGCTGGTATTGAGCGTAGGCGCAGGCCACTTGCGTTTCCAGCGTGCTGAAGACCGGCGGAAGCAGGCCGTGCAGGCCCAAAGCCTCGCGTTCTTCGGCAGTGAACGCTGTCCCCTTGTTCAATAGAGGAGTAGTGAGCACTGTCATTCCGCGGGTTTTTGTCTCGTAGCAACCGCCGCCTTCGGGCCGGCCCTTGCGTAGCGGCGGCACTAATAGCGGAACAACTCTTTGTCGCGTCACTAACTCACCCCTTTATTCGAACGACCAAGTTCAGGGGCGCGCCATGAGATGACGCGCCGGGGACTTGAAACTAGACGGTCCGCTTTCTAACAAACCAGAGGATCCCCGCAGCGAATAGCGCCAGGAATCCGAAGCCGGCAATGAGCGGCAGGTCGCTCGCAGTGTCGGGAAGGCGGGCGATCGCTGGAGCGGCTGCGACTTCTGCCGGGGGCGGCGGAGTCACTACTTCGGCAACCACTACTTCCTCGCCAGTCGGTTTGATCGCCAGGATCGGCGCCTGTACGAGGGCCGCGACCATCGGAGCTTCCATTAACTTGGCCGGCTCCTTGACTTCGAGAGGGAGTTCGGTAGCAACGAACAAGACCGGCGTGTTGATGGTCTTGGCCAGCTCGATCGCCTTCGCCTTCGGATACACGAATTCGTCGCCCCAGTTGCGGCCCGGATAGAACCATGCACGAAGCGCTTCCGGCTGGCCGTTCGGTCGTTCTCTAAAGGTCATCACTGTTTTGTCGGTTGCCTTCAGACGATAATTCGGGATGGCAAGAATCGTGGCGTAGACCGTCTTTTCGTCGGCGCTGAAGATCTGGACGATGTGACGGTCCGAGGACGGAATCCAGAAGCTTGAATACGTACGTGCCGGCTGGCAGAACGCCCCAACCCTCAAGATGGACTCCGGGAATCTCGACGGGAGCACTAAAAGTGATCTTGGTCTTCTTGTTCCAGTCGTCTGCTTTTGCAATGGGTGAAAATGCGGCGCCTGCGAGTGCCAGGCAGACTACGATCGGTGCGGTTCTGAATAGTTTCATGATCTTCCTTCGAATGCAGTGAAGCAGTTGGGAGTCCATTGCTGATTCGTTGGATTTATTGGTGATATGCGTGTTAGCGATGACGATGTTCGGTCATATGACCGAATACGGTTGCGAGATACGTTTCTCGCAGCCCGCTCCCTCAATCGCACCAGATCTTACAGATGGTGCTCAATGAGGCGCGACAGCATGGAGCGCGTTCCGGTTTGTCGCAGTGTTGTCGTTTACTGAAGGAACGCGCTCCATGCTGTCGCGCCTCTTTGAGGCCGTGGGAGCACGACCGTGTGGAGTGCGATCTTGTAGGATCGTCTGCTAGCGGACGATCTTTCCGCTGTCGAAGCGCTGGTGTGTTCGCCCAGCCGGAAGGATGCGCGTAACGCGCTCGCCTGGTTCTCCACGCTTGCCCGAACCGCCCGCCGCGCGCGCAGGAATCTGAGCCGGATCGCCGCCGCCGACACACCTTGATTCTTCGCGATCTCGGGTGTCGTCAAGCCGCCTAATTGCTGCTCAAACAGTAGCCGATCGCCGGGGCGGCAGGAATCGAGAATCTTTGCCGCATCCAGGGGAGCCGAGTCCACTCCGATGTGGCCGCACAGGTCGGGTAGCGCGCGGAAGCGAGCCTCGTGTTGGCCCACGCGTCGATGGCAATTAATCGCGATCGCGTTCACCCAGCTCACGACCATGCCGTGGTCTCTGAGCTGATCCAGTTTCTGCCATCCTCGCAGCCATGCGGATTGGGCCACGTCTTCCGCGTTTTCCGCCGAGGCGCCGCGCGAACGCAGTAAGCGCACAGTCTTGCTGTATCCCCGTTGGTAGGCTTGTCCGTAACCGTCGTAAGTCATGAATGGAAGCTCATCGCGAGAGGCGATAGCTGGAGAGGGGTCCCCATAGGCCGGTCGACTGCAGAACCCAAACGCACACGGCGACCACCACCACTACATTCAGGATCGTTTTGATACTGGACGCCATCGGGATATATCGATTGATCAGCCACAACCCCATTCCGACGATGATGAGCGCGATGACTATGTTTATTAACGGCATGATTTATTTCCCCCAACTCCCTCGCGTCAGCGCGGGGCCTGCACATTGGGTAGCAGCCCCGGGCTCACGCCGCGGGGCTATTACCTCTAATGAATGACGCCCAGCAAGTAGGCGATCAGCAGAATCAGCAAAATGGTGCCGATCCCAACGCCCGCCCCGCCGCCGGGACCCCAACGCGAATGGCCGTAATAGCCCCCGCCGGCGCCAAAAACCAACAATAAAATAATGATCAGTATCAGCATTTTCCATCCTTCGCATCAGTTTGCAGTTCGCCGATCGGCCGCCGATTACTTCTCGAATACTTTTTCAATCTGGCCGATTTTCTTCTGGACTTTGCCGGCGATCTTTTCGTCTTGACCGTCGGCGACCCGGTTGGGATCTTTCGTGAACTGTCCCACCTTCTCGTTCACCGTGCCCTTGGCTTCGTGAATCGCGCCTTGGATCTTGTCTTTCGTGCTCGATTTCATGTGTAGTCTCCTTTGCGTCTCGTCCGCGTCTGTCTGAGCATGTTCCTCGCCGAACTCTTGCCGTTCGTTTTCAACCTGCCAGGAGGCAGGCCTGTAATCGAACGTGGAAAAGGGTTCGTGGCGTGCGCTCAAGGTTATGAGATTCATGCGCACCCACGGTCGAATAAACGACGCAAACGGTTCGGTCGGCGCCCTGAAATCTATTTCTGAATATCGGGTCCTCGCGGGAGGACCAGGAGAAGGTTATGCTTTGGACGGTTGTCGCTGTCTTCTTGATTCTGTGGCTCTTGGGGTTCAGCATGAGCCTCGGCGGAAACCTGATTCACTTACTTTTGGTGGTGGCTTTGGTGCTCTTTATCGTCAATTTGGCGAGAGGGCGGCGGGGCTCCGTCTAGCTCTGGGGCCGCTCACGAATCCCCGGTCCGACGTCGCCCACCCAAGGTCACGCGACCATCGGCGGTCATAAAATAGGTCGCGATTCGCAATCCAGTGGTATCATCGGGGCAGACCGCCATTCTTGGTTTCCCACAGTTTGTGGAGCGCCTCAACGCTCTCCGAGCCGCCGGCTCCCCAGAGCGACGGGGCAAGGAGAAACGTCCTGAGCTCCACTGCCTCTCAACCGGATGCGTCGCGCTGGCTGACCGAAAACGGTCCGAAGGAACTCGAGCTGTTGTTCCGGGCGATCGTATTCCATCCGTCTGCGCCCATCCTGCTCACCGATGACGATCGTCAGTAGCCGCGAGGCCAGTGTCGGCGCGAGCAAGCTGTTGGGGCTTCCCCGCGAGAAGATTGTCGGCCGCCACCTGGATGAGTTCGCCGAGCCCAGCTTCAAGCCGATCATCTCCGAACGCTGGCGGGCATTTCTCGACGAAGGCGAACAAGTCGGGACGCTTCAACTGGTGGGAGCGGACGGGCTGCCTCGCGAAGTCGAATACATCGCCAAAGAGCAATGTCCTGCCGGTTCGACATGTTCTGGTGCTGCGCGACAAGACGGCCGGCGACGCCGACATCGGCGAGGAAGATATCAAGAACGTTGCTCCGGCCTGGGTGCAGGACTATGCGCTGTTCCTGCTGGATGCGGATGGGATGATCGCCGCCTGGTATGCGGGAGCCGAACGCATCTATGGCTACAGACGCGACGAAGTCATCGGCCGCACGTATTCTGTGTTGTTATCCCGATGAAGACGCGTCGCGCACGCTGCAAGGAAAAACTGAAAAGAGCCGCCGGCGAGGGCCATGTGGGCAGCGAAGGCTGGCACGTGAAGAAAGACGGCTCGCGATTCTGGGCCAACGCGATCACGATGGCGCTGCGCGACGAGGATGGAGATCTGCAGGGCTTCGCCAGGGTGGTGCGCGACTTTACCGATCGTCATGAGAGGGACGAAAAGCTGCGCCGCAGCCGCGCGCGCTCTGCGCATGCCGGCGGAATCGACCATCGCAGGTATCGTCTCCGGCGAATTTGACCGGATTCCGGAAGCGAACGACGCGTTTCTGGATCTGGTCGGATACAGCCGCGAGGATTTGCTTGCCGGCCGTCTGCGCTGGCCCGATCTGACTCCGCCGGAATACCTCGGCTCTGGACGATCTGGCGCACGAAGAGGGCTTGCGGTTCGGGGCCTGCACTCCATTTGAAAAAGAACTGATTCGCAAGGACGGAACGCGCGTTCCGGTTCTGATCGCGACGGCCGTGTTGAAGCTCTCGCCGTTTCGATGGATCACGTTCGTGCAGGACCTGCGCGGGCGGGACCGGCTGGAAAGCGTGGAGCAAGGCTCGGTCGAAGTCACGCAGAATTTCGAGGAGATCATCGGCATCCAGTGCGGTGATGAAGCGGGTCATGGGGCAAGTGGAAGTGGTCGCGCCGACCGATGCCACGGTGTTGATCCTGGGCGAAACCGGCACCGGCAAGGAACTGATCGCGCGCGCGATCCACCGCATCAGCCCGCGCCGCAATCTTCCGTTCATCAGCCTGAACTGCGCGGCGATTCCGACCGGCCTGCTGGAAAGCGAGTTGTTCGGCTATGAGCGCGGGGCGTTCACGGGCGCGTTGTCGCAAAAGATCGGGCGCTTCGAAATGGCGCATCGCGGGACGCTGTTTCTGGATGAAGTCGGCGACATTCCGCTGGATCTTGCAGCCGAAGCTGCTGCGCGCGCTGCAGGAGAAGTCTTTCGAGCGGTTGGGCGGAACGCAAGACGATTCCGATCGATGTCCGCCTGGTGGCGGCGACCAATCGCAATCTGACGCAGATGATGGGCGACAAGCTGTTTCGCAGCGATCTGTATTATCGGCTGAAAGTTTTCCCGATCACGACGCCGCCGCTGCGCGATCATCCCGAGGATATTCCGATTCTGGCGCGGCATTTCACCAAGAAGTACGCGGCGAAGATGGATCGGAACATCGACAAGATCCCGGCCGAGACGATGAAGGCGCTGGTGAGCTGGCCGTGGCCGGGGAATGTTCGCGAGCTGGAGAACTTCATCGAGACGGTCGGTGATCCTTTCGCGCGGACCGAATCTGCGCGCTCCCGTGGCGGAGCTGCGCGAAGCCGCGATGGAGACGACGGGCGGCTTCACTCTCGAAGAAGTGGAACGCGATTACATCCTGCGCGTGTTTCGCGAGACCGGCGGAGTGGTTAGCGCGGCGGCCGCTCGCCTGGGGATCCCGCGGACGACGTTGAACGCGATGATGAAGAAGCTCGGCATTTCGCGCGCCGATATCTAACACGTGGCGCGGGCCGCTGGCCTGCAGAGCCGAGAGTCGTCTCGGCTTTCGTGTTTGATTGGTTCCGGAAAAGCCGAGATGACTCTCGGCTCTGCAGGCCGGGCGGCCCGCGCCACGTCGAAACGCTCACGGCCCATAACGTGCCACGTAGTCTCAGTGGCGATACATCGCCACGGAGATTCAGTGAAAACAATTCTAGGGTTATCAGTTTTGATTTGCGTGAGCGCGCTGGCGCAGCAACATGAAGTGCAGCAGCATGGAGGCGGACATGCGCCGCCGGTGGGCGGTGGGCACATTCCCGCTCGCGGTCCGGCCCCGGCCCCAGCAGCCAAGACTCCCGCTCCGGCACGAGTCTCGACGCCGGCTCGAGCTCAACAGAGCAACGGCGCGCAGGAAAATCGCATAAAGGCCGACCAACATGGTCATCCGGAGATGCCGCATGTTCACGCCAGTAACGATCAATGGGTGGGTCACAATAGCGGCGCGCACGACGCGCATTTTCAATTGGAGCGCCCGTGGGCGCACGGACATTTCGAAGGCGGCTTCGGACCGCAACACGTCTTCGTGCTCGGCGGCGGCAATCGGGAGCGTTTCTGGTTCAACAACTTCTACTGGAACGTAGCGCCTTACGATTACAACATCGTCGGCGACTGGAACTGGAGTGGCGATCAAATGGTGATCTACGAAGACCCGGATCATGACGGGTGGTATCTCGCGTACAATCCGCGATTCGGCACCTACGCTCACGTCGAATACCTGGGACGCTGACACAGCGGATCTGCAAGATGGCAGGCGGAACCGCCTGCCCCACAGGAGAGGCGGGCACGGCGCCATGAACGACTGGCGCTGCGCCTGCTCTTCGCAACAACATGATGATACGGTTTCTGCTGATCGCTTCGGGCGCATTGTTCCTGGGCGCCGCCGGAGCATTCTTCCTGTTCGTTCCCTTGTTATCGCTTGCGACGGTGGTGTGCATCCTAGGCGGATTGATCGTCATGTTCGGGCTGGGCATACAGTTCGGCACTCCGGCGCTGGCATCTGACCGCACGCAGCCACTTGACCACATGCGGTTACTTCCAGTGACAGCGCCGTCGTTCGTCCACGACCTAAACGCGAGGATCAAGAGACTATTCGGTTTCTAGGGATCGGCGCGGCACGTGCCTTTAGGAACACTGTCGTGACAAGTCGAGAGACGCACGGCAGAAAAAAGGTGAACGAAATGAAATTACTCCTGATCGCTGCAGTAGCTCTCACGCCGCTGCTGGCCAAAGACAACGAACCGACCAAGCGCTTGGATGCAGCCAGCGTCGTGTTCTCCGAAATCATGGCCACGCCGGACAAGGGCATTCCGCAAGAGATGCTGGAACACGCTCACTGCATCGTGATCGTGCCGGATCTCAAGACCGCGGCGTTCTTCTTCGGCGCCAAGTACGGCAAGGGATATCTCTCGTGCAGAAGCAAAGTGGGACCGGGCTGGTCCGCGCCGGCGACAGTTCGCATCGAAGGCGGCAGCGTTGGATTTCCAGATCGGCGGCTCCTCGACTGATCTGATCATGCTCGTGATGAACGAGCGCGGAGCAGACAAACTGTTGACCAGCAAGTTCACGCTTGGGCGGCGAAGGTTCCGTCGCGGCAGGCCCGGTGGGACGCACGGCGACCGCACAGACCGACGCGCAGATGCATGCCGACATTCTTTCGTGGTCGCGATCGCAGGGCTTGTTCGCCGGCATCGCGCTCGAAGGCGCAACGCTGCGGCAGGATCTGGACGACAACCAGAACATCTACGGAAGACGGATCGAGAACCGCGAGATCGTCAACATGAAGCGCCGCATGCCTCCCGGCCGCCGCAACGCCTGGTTGACTTGCTGAACAAGTACTCGGCGCACGAAGAAGGGCACCCGTCGGGCCAGTAAGTCCGGACGATACAAAAGGCAATCATGAAGACACTCTATCTCAATCGCACTTACTACTCGCCTGCGGAGTGCTCTCCGCGCAGACGCCTCGCCAGGACGAAAGACGAGAATACCGCTCGGGCCGCTGCCGGACTTCCGCCGATTTATCGCGTCACGGTGACCGCGCGGACCGCGAAGGCCATCAGCTATCGCAACCGCAGCGGAGCCACCAAAATCGATTTCCGCGGCACTTCGCTGATGCCCAACGCGCATGGCGAAGCCAAGGTGGAAAGCCGAAAAGGCTACATCAAGATCGAAGTGGAATTCCGCAACATTTCCGGAAGCCACGCAGTTTCGGCGCGCGAGTATCTGACCTATGTTCTGTGGGCGATCACGCCGGAAGGCCGCACGTCGAACCTCGGCGAAATTCTGCGCAACGGCACCAGCGGCAAGCTGGACGTCACGACCGAACTACAGGTGTTCGGCCTGGTCGTCACGGCTGAACCGTACTTCGCAGTCTCGCGTCCCAGCGACGTGATCGTGATGGAGAACGAAGTTCGTCCCGATACGGTCGGCAAGATCGAATTGATCGACGCCAAGTACGAGTTGCTGGAACGCGGCCAGTATCAGCACCTGACCAACGTGCTGGACCTTAAGGTCAACCACAAAATGCCGCTCGAAGCTTTACGAAGCTCGCAATGCGATTCAGATCGCGCGCACCAGCGGCGCCGACAAATTTGCCACCGATACGTTTGAGAAAGCCGTGAGCAATCTGAAGCAGGCGGAGGCTATCGCACTCGCAAGGCCGGATCGAGGCCCATCACCATGACCGCGCGCCAAGCTGTGCAGACCGCGGAAGATGCTCGGGCGATCGCGGTGAAGCGTCAGGACGATGAGTTGGCCGCAAACGAACGCCAAGCGGGTGCGGATCGCACGGCTCGCGCCGAAAACGGCCGCGCGGCAGCGGAATCCGAAACCGATCGAGTGAAACGTGAAGCAGACGGGCCGCGCAACGCGCCGCGTCGATCGAAGCCGAGCGCGTGAAGCGCAACAACGACGCGAAGACCGCAGGCGCTCAGAGTGAAGCCGATCGTTTGAAACAGATTGAACGACGCCAAATTGGCAGCCGCGCACACCGATGCCGACAATCTCAAGCAGCAGAACGAATTTCGCTTGGGCGCCGCCGCGACCGAAGTAGATCGCCTGAAGCGCGAGAACGACTGCGGGCGTCGGCTGCGGGAACCGAAGCGGATCGCTTGAAGCGCGAGAACGACGCGCAACGGGCCACTTCGCAATCGGAATTGGACCGCCTCGGCAGAGAGAAGGGTCTACTGGAGAAAGAGAAATCCGGTCTGCGAGCGCAGCTCTTGCTCCAGTTCAACGCGATTCTGCAGACGCGCGATACGGCTCGAGGCCTGATCGTGAACATGTCGGATGTGCTGTTCGACACCGCCAAGTTCTCGCTGCGGCCGGAGGCGCGAGAGAAGCTCGCTAAAGTAGCTGGCATCGTCTCGGGACATCCGGGATTGAGGCTCGCGGTCGAAGGAAACACCGATAGTGTCGGCAACGACGCCTACAATCAGACGCTTTCCGAAGAACGCGGAGGATCGGTTCGCGACTACCTGATTTCGCAGGGTATGGCGGGCGGTTCGGTCACGTCGGCGGGCTTTGGGAAAACTCAACCCGTGGCGACGAATGATACCGCGGCCGGCCGGCAACAGAATCGGCGTGTTGAAATCGTGATCTCCGGCGAAGTCATCGGCACGGTGATCGGCACGCCTATCGCGGCGATCCGGTAATTCCAGATCGAGAACTTTTCGGAGGGGGCCGGGCAGCTTGTCTGCCCGGCCCTAAATTTTTTTGGAGTGGGTCAAGCCGGCCTGCTAACGGACATGGAACTGGCATAATTAAAGCGAAACTCAGCTATCTTAAAGGTGTTCTGATTTAAGACGCGAGTTTCTCAATTGTCGTCGGGCAGGATAGGCGAAAGAGCTGCCCGTCTGATTCGGAGCCGTACAAATGTCCGGGAATCGAATTGTCTCGAACGCCTGTTTATTGTTGGCTCTATTGTGTGCCAACCGCTCTTGGGCGGATATTCGCAAACCACTGGGCGTCTACGTCCATGTCGACATCGGAGACGCGATCGGTTCCTATCCGGGCTCTTCGCCGACTCTTGCGCAGTTGCACACTTACCTTCGCAGCCTCTATGCGAGTCTGTTAGCCGATCCGGCAATTTCGGGAATAACTCTGGGAGCGCACTGGGGCCAGACTCAGCCCTCCAGCGGCAACACCTCCACTAGTTACGACTGGAGCTACCTGGACGACGCCTTCGCAGCGGCAGCTTCGGCGCAGAAAACGATTCAACTCATCGTTACGCCGGGCGTCGATTCGCCGCCATGGCTATTGGCCGAAATCCCTTCCTGCGACCCGCTTTTCACGAAAGGCAGCGCTCCGGCTGATTGCGGCACGGTGACCTTTTTAGGATTTCCAGAAGCGCAACGCGCGGATGGAAACGTGTTTCCGCTGCCCTGGAATAGCGTCTATCAGGCCGCCTGGGGGGCTTTCCTTACCAGCCTCAACGCCCGCTACGGGTCCAATTCCGCCTTCGTCGCCATTGCCATCGCCGGACCGGTCGGCGCGTCGGACGAAATGATCTTCCCTACTAGCGTCAATGACAGTGCGGCCCAGCCTTCCGGCCTGACCGTAGACGCCACGTGGGCCGCGCTGATACAGCATTCTTTCCCATCCAACAGCGCGTACCAGAACACGGATCAAGTGTTCATTGACGCTTGGAAGCAAGCGATCGACGCATCCGAAGCGATCTTTACGGGGGTCACTCTGTTCCTTGGCCCAGACGCGGGCAATGATTTCCCCAACTTCAGCCAGACCGTCACGCCGCATCCCGACAACACGCTGTTCGCGCAGGACTGCTCCGCCAGCCCCAAGAATCAGATTATGTCGTGCGAAGCGAAGACCGAGATCTTGTCGTACTTCGTGAGCGTGGCCGGCCCCAACGCGAAGGGCACTCAAGTCGGCGGGATGACGGCGTCCAGCCCTTTGACTCCTGGCAATATTGGGGTCGCCGGCGTGAAACTGCTCACAGCGCTCTTGCCGCCATTGACTCCGCTTCTCGGCGGCGCGGAGTTCGATAAGCCCGTCTCGGGCGCTCCTAATCTGCAGTCGGAAGGATGTCCCGATCCTAACGGCGGCTGCACGGGTCTTACCGTGGAGGAGGCCGCGTACAACGTCCTGACCGCTTTCTTCAACGCGACTCCGGTCGCCGCTTTCTACGACGGAACCGTAGGAACCGCGCCCTTGCAGTATCTCGATGTTCCCTTCAACGATCTTCAATATGCCCAGGCAAATTCCTGTCCTCCGACACCCAGCACGATCATCGGCAAGCTCTCGCTGCAGGATTTGTACAATCGGGCCAGCCGTGATCTTTTCGCGATGGCGAACAAGCCCGTGCCGCTCCCGCCGCTTACTTGCCTTACGAGCACGCCCGCTCCAGCGATCACCCTGGTTGCGAATGCCGAAGGCGAAAATCCGGCAATCGCGCCGAATACGTGGGTGGAGATTAAAGGATCCAATCTCGCGCCGGTGAAGGCAAGCCCCGATTGCGCGCCAGGGTATTGCTGGCAGGCTTCGGACTTCGTCGGCGGACAGATGCCAACGACAATTGCAGGGCGTCAGCGTGTTGGTGAACGGCAAAAGCGCGTACGTTTACTACATCAGTCCCACGCAGATCAACATCCTCACGCCGCCTGATGCGATGAGCGGTCCGGTGAATGTTGTGGTCACCAACAACGGGGCCGTGAGTGCCGCTTACACGGCGGCGGCTCAAGCGCTCTCTCCGTCCTTCTTCGTATTTAACGGTGGGCCGTACCTCGCGGCGACGCACGTCGGCGGAGCGCTGATCGGCCCAGCCAGTCTGTTTCCCGGCCTGACGACTCCGGCCAAGCCCGGCGAAACCGTAGTGCTCTACGCCAACGGATTCGGGACTACCTCGGTGCCAATCGTCCCCGGATCGAGCACGCAATCGGGATCGCTAACTCCGCTGCCCGTGATCACGATCGGCGGAACGAAGTCGACAGTCACGTTTGCGGGATTAGTCGCACCCGGCGAGTTTCAGTTCAACGTCGTAGTTCCGTCGACCGTGCCGAGCGGCGAGAACGTCGTGATCGCGACCTACAATGGCGCGGAAGCTTCGCCGACCGCGATGATCACGATTCAAGGCGCATCAGCCGCGCCGACGTCGGTCACATTTTACGTCGCCCCCAACGGCAGCGATTTCTGGAGCGGCACGCTGGCGGCGCCCAATTCGACGAACACGGATGGACCGCTGGCAACTTTCGATCGGGCGCGCGCAACGGCGCAATCGATCAACAAAGTGGGGCTAACGCAGATCAACGTGCAATTTCGCGGCGGGACCTACTATCTTCCTGCCACCGAAATGCTGACCGCAGCCGATTCGGGTTCGCCGACGCTGAAGATCGTCTATCAGAATTATCCAGGCGAGACGCCGGTGTTCAGCGGAGGCGTTCGCGTCCAGAACTGGACCAACGCGGGCGCCAACAAATGGACGACCACTTTGCCGGCATCCACGCAATACTTCGAGAATCTTTTCTACAACGGAGCGCGCCGGCTTCGCCCGCGACTGGGCGCGACGGCGGCGTCTCCACTGGGGACCTATTACAGGATCGCCAACACTATCTATCTGAACGGCGCCGAACGCGCCGCCTCCGCCCGCGCAAGCGCCGAATCAAAACTGCAGGGTATACATCACGAACTTGGGATGGGAATGCTTCGACCGCTTGCAGTACGATCCGGCGGACCCCATTGCGAATACGTGGAAGAATCTTGCACCGGCGGCGGGAAATCCGTGCAACCAACCCGCGGGCAATCCAGCGCTATCCGGCGACGTCGAATTGCTGGTGTGGGAACAATTCAGCACTTCTAAACTGCGCGTCAGTTGCGTGGATACCGCGAATCACATCGTATATCTCACAGGCCCCACCGGCATCTCACAAAACAACGCGAGCGAAGTCGGTTTCATCGCCGGCAACCGATACTTGGTCGAGAACGTTCAGGACCTACTCACGCAGCCCGGCCAGTGGTTTCTGGATCACTCGACCACGCCCTTGACGCTGACCTACCTCGCCAACAGCGGCGAGAATCCCAACACGGACACCGTGATCATTCCGCAGCTACCGCAAGTGCTGGTGGCTTCGAACCTGCAATACGTCACCTTCCAAGGCCTGACGTTCGAACACGACAATTACACGCTGCCTCCGCTTGGGCACGTATCGTCGGAACTGGAAGCCGATGTCAGCGCCGCGGTTTCGTTCCAGAACTCGCAACACATTACCTTCGATTCCGGAATCGTCACACAGACCTCGGGCTCCGGACTGGAATTTATCTCCTGCCTCAACACTGCGTCATCGCCTGCTTATTGCGTTTCGAACAACATCAACGCAGTGGTCGCCAACAACCTGATCCAGAACAGCGCGTTTTACGATATCGGCGCTTTAGGGATCCGTATCGGCGAGCCCTTCGCGACGGTGGACACGGACGCGAACGTCGCGCAATTGACCACGATGCAGAATAACGTTGTGGAAGGCTACGGTCGCACGATCCCCGCGTCGTTCGGAATCGGCCAGGGCGTGGGACACGACAATCTGTACACGCATAACGACGTTTACGACGGCTACCATTGCGCGATCTCAACTTCACAAAGCATCGGAGACACGATTAAGCCGAGCGGCATCGGCAACGCCAATAACGTTATCTCCTTCAACCATGTCTGGAACCTTCTCCAGGGCATCATGAACGACGGCGGGTCGATTCGGATCGACGGAGGAAACTCGGTCTTCACGGCCGCGGGCAACAAAATTCTAAACAACAAGATTCACGACGTGACCGACGCATCGATTATGGATTCCAACGGCTATGGCGGACACGGTGTTTATATGGATGACAATACCGGCCTGGTGGACGTCGAGAATAATCTGGTGTATCGCGTCTCCGGATTCGCCGTCTATAGTCCGCAGGGTCCTGCCGCGCCCAAGGAAGCCAACATCATCAAGAACAACATTTTCGCGTACGCGAGTCTCGCGATGGTAGCTGTCAGCTCGCCCTTTCAGAACGGTGTGCCGTCCGTGGTCCCGCAAGAGTTTATCGTCACGAACAATATTTTCTATTTCGATCGCGCCACCAACTCCAACCCGCCATTTCGCGTGCAAGCCGGATGCTCGTATAGCGGCGGCGTTCCGTTCACTTCATTTCAACAGTTCAATAGCAATCTCTATTGGCGCACCGATGGGGCCTTTGCCACCGATGCCAAGGCTTTCCATGTGCAGCCGAACGCTGGCGCCGGTCCCAATGCGCCTTGCTCCGACGACAAGACAACGTGGACCTTTTATACATTTTCGGGATGGCAGCAGACCGTCGGCGAGGATCTGCAAAGCGTCGTGCAGAATCCAGGCTTTAAGAATCCAGCGTATCCGCTGACGATTACTCCTTGCCCGGCGGATCTCCCGGAGTTGGGTTCGTTGTCTTCGATCCGAATCAGGCGGGCCGGACCAATCCGCTGCTTAAGCCACCTGCCATTGCAGCCACGTTCCCGACTAAAACCTTCAATCCAGCAACGGACTACTAGGCTCGTGTCAGCCTGTTCGTGAGAGGTCCCGTGCGCCGATCGGCATACTGAAAGATACCGTAACGGCAGTATTTTCAGTGGATTCTCGCAGGTATACTCTCGAAGTAGGTTTCGTAAAGTAACGAAACCATAAAGGAGCGGCACGGGTGATGTCTCTCTTCTCGCGATCTTCGGGCCGATACACTCCGCCGGAGCTTGTATCGCATTCCGGTAATCCCACTTTCTAAATCCATGAGCGCCGCGCGAAAACCCGACCTCAATCATCGCCTGGAGGCTTACTTCGCGACGCTGCAATCGCCATCATTGAAGGAAGTCCTGAAGCGAAGCGCGAGCAACTGGCAGATTTATGCGGCGGTGACGGGCTCGGCCATGGCGATGCTGACAGGCGCGTCGGCTGCAATCATCGGCAGCGGCGTCCGAAATATTACAGCGGAGCGCGCCGCGAGCGTTCGGCTCGCCAAACCAATTCTCGGGAGCTCGAAAAATCCGCCGTTTCTGCGCACTCTCCAAATCGCAATGGCCGCGCAGGGTTCCGCGCAAACGAATCATGCGACCCCGGCAGCGGAGGCACAGGCTCCCACTATTTACGCCGGTGGCATTGTTCCTATTTACGGCAACGTAAGTGTCATCCAGCCGGGCGAATGGGTCTCGATATATGGAAGCAATCTGACCGCAATTCCAGCGAATGGGACTTCACCCCCTTCCGTCGGAATCCCCGGGTTTTACACATCCTGGATCGGCCACAGCGTCACGATCAACGGGAAAGCCGCGTACCTCCACGCGATGAGTCCAGGGCTGATCAATCTCCAGGCGCCCGACGACACAACTACGGGCCCGGTATCTGTCGTCGTCACGTCGCCAAGCGGCAGCGCGACTTCTACTGTAATTTTGAATCCGTACTCGCCCTCATTTAGCTTGATCGACCCCGAACATGTGGCGGGAATCATCCTCAGGTTTAACGGTTCAGGAGCTTTCGGCGGAGGAACCTACGATATCCTGGGCCCCGGCGGTAGTGCCATGGGCTATCCCACAATGCCGGCGCAAGCAGGCGACGTTGTCGAACTCTACGGCGTCGGATTTGGGCCGACGAATCCGTTCGTGCCGGCCGGGCAGCCGTTCTCCGGCTCGGCGCCTGTCACCAGCCCGTTCAGTCTTTCTATAAACAATGTGCTGGTGAACCCGAACTTCGTGGGACTGACAAGTGCCGGTCTCTATCAAATCAATCTGACAGTTCCGCCCCGCCTCGGCGAAGGAGATGTTCCGATCCTTGCCGCGGTCGGGGGCATGCAAACGCGATGGGATGTGCTATTTCCGCTGCGCCGCACCTATGTGCCGACTAATCCTGGCAATGGCGGAAGCGGATCGGGGGGCGCGGGCCCAAACCCTGGTGCACCCGGAGGTGGGCCAGGTGGCGGATCCAGCGGCGGATCGGGCGGCAACTCCGGTGGTGGATCCGGCGGAGGTTCCGGCGGCGGATCGGGCGGATACGTTGTATTCCCGCACGGAAAAAAGCCCTACCAGCCAAAGCTGCTCTTTCCGCCGAAATGATTAAGGGAGCTTCGGCTGGGCCGATCCCTTGATCTCGAACTCGTCGACGGTATGTCCATCGATGGCGATCGACTGGAATTTCGCGGTCTTCCCATTGACGCTTACCTTGACGAAGTTCTCGATCCGCTCCAGCTTTTGCGTGATATCCTTCGTTGGCGCGTCGACGTCGTAGAGTGGCGCTCCTCCGCCTCCGCAAACGATGTAATGGACTCCGTTTTTCAGGTAGTGTTGATAGTTGTGATCGTGGCCGAACAGTCCTGCCGATACGTGATACTTCTCGAACATCGGAGCGAGCGCCGCCATGTGAGCATTGCCGGGATGCCGGCTGGCAACCGCGCTATACGGCGGATGGTGCGCGACAACAAACCGGTACTCCGCAGCCTGCGTCGAGGCCAAATCTTCTTCCAGCCACTTCGTCTGTTCCGCCCAGAAGGCATCCCTCTCGCCCTTGCTCGCAGCTGAATTGCCGATGTCGCTATTGATCACCGCGAAGTGCGCGTTGCCCCAATTGAACGCATAGTATGCATGCGTGCCTGGGAATAAATCATAATAATCCTGCGCATTGCGCTCATGATTGCCGAGCGAAGGAAAGAACGCGGTCTGGCGCAGCAAATCGTGCTCGATGTCGAAAAAAATCGGCCACAGCGAGTTGTTGCTGCCATCCTCCACCATGTCGCCGGTCTGAACTACGAAATCGGGAATGCCGTGTTTCATCAGTTGCGCGATAACGTTGCGATGCACGTCGTGCCGCGTTCGATTATCGCCATACAGCACGAAGTTGTACGGCTGATCGGGCGGCGGCGCGGTCTTGAACGATCCTTTCAGCGATGCTGCTCCGCCCACTTCGTAGCTGTACTTCGTGTTCGGCGTCAGTCCCGTGAGCGTCGTCTTTTCCACGCGAAATGCGGGCGAGGTTCGCACCGGCTGGCCTGGCGCCTGAACCGTGACCTGCGCGCTTTCGACCACCCACACAACGGTCGCGCCGCGCGCGCTCACTTGCACCGCATACGGACCGCCGACCAATTTGTCTTCGGCCATCGCGACGAACGAAGCCGCGCACATCAGGAACCCGAGCATCCACTTTCGCATCGTTCAATTATCGCCGGAGAGCCGCTCTCGGCGGATGAAAACTGGATGACAGGTTACCGGCCCGCTTGCGATGCCCGGCCCGCGCTCGCCATGCCAACAGCCGTGCTGGTCAACACCCGAATCCGCTCGGTTTTATTGAACACGTCGTAAGGCCACTTGATGTTGTACTTCGCGTAGAGCCTGCGCAGATCGAGAAGATCGACGTAGCTCACCTTGCCGCTCGGTTCGAAGAACAGGAAGGTTTCGTCGAGCTTCGGCTGCCTTCCCATTCTCCCGTCGACCTTGATGAAGAAGTCCTGCATGCCGTGCTGGACCTTGTTGCCGTACGCCGGAAACATGCGCCGCATGAACGCGACGATGCCGGGATTGTCGTTCAGTTCCTTGAAATCCAGATAAGGATTTCCGTTGGCGTGATACATCCCCATGAAATCGTAATCGGAATAATAGGCTTCGCCATTGCGCGTGATCAGGCGATCGCCCGTCTTGGGGCACGCGTGGTCCATCACCTTGTATTCCGGCGACAATCCCTTCAAGCGCGTCACGCCTTGCCCATCTTTGTAAGTCGCCGTTGCGACCTGATCGGCGTGCACTACGATATAGCCGCTGTAGGTCGACTCTTCGTGCGCCGTGTGATACGCCGCCAGCTCGCAAGGCTTACCGGTGTTCAGCACGTCGCCCAGCCGAGCCTGGCTCTCCTTCGCCGTGTAGCGCACGCAGCCGACCGCGTTGTTCTTCATCGTGAACTGCTGCAGATTCTTGCAATCCGTGAGCGACATGCCGCCCTTCTCGGCTTCCTTGGCGAGATCGGCGCCCTCCGTTGCGACCTTGGTCATCGTCGACCAAATTGACGGCGCTTTCGTGCCCCGTGCCGCCTCGGTCGCGACGCGTAGATCGACTGTGCCCTGAATCTCTTCGCGGACCACGCTACCTTCCAAGCGCATTTCCTTCGTGGCTCTGGCCGAGTTCTGGATCAGCGCTTTCAGATTCGTCAGGCGCTCCATCAGACGCGCCCACCTCCCGCTAGCCTGGTAAACTTTCGCTCCTTCCGCCGCCTTGCCGATCACCGGAATAATCCCCAGCAGACTCATCGCGCAACCGAAATAATCGCCGCGGCGAAGCGCGTAGGCGGCGCTGGCCGCGGAGAAAACACCGGTCGGATCCAGCACCGATGCGAGGTCCAGGCCGGCCTGTTTCGCCATCACGATAATCTCTTCCTGAATCTGTTCGAACTTCGCGATAGTCGCGCGCAGCAGCAGATCCGTGATGATCGGATTCCAGACGCTGTTCGTTCGAATGCCGCCTTTGGAAGAATCCGCAGCCACCCACGCATCGCCGAAAAAGAATCCCTTATACAGGAAGCTGGCATTCTGTTCCGGATCCGGTGGGAATGTCACGTCCTTCAAGCGGAACAACACACCTTTGCTATCGGCCGTCAGGAAATGGGTGAAGTCCCCGACTTCGCCGAACGTGTAATACGACGAGGTCGACCACGGCCCTTTCTGGCAGCCCGGACTTTGAATCCACCAGCCGCCGCCTTTGATGAGCCACCAGCCCATGCTCGGATTCTCGGCGACGCCGATCACCGCCTTGTTTCCGTTCCAATTGACGAGGGCTTTAAAGTGACCAGCGGTATCTTCCATGTGACAAACGTATCACGCGCGCGTTGCTGCTACAATCGCTTTGAAAATGCCTGACAACAGTTTTGACGTCGTCTCCAAGATCGAGATGCCCGAAGTCGCCAACGCCGTCCATCAATCGGTGAAGGAAGTCGAGCAGCGATTCGATCTGAAAGGCTCGCACTCCAAGATCGAGCTGAACGAGAAGGATTTGAAGATCGTGCTCACCAGCCAGGACGAGTTCAAGCTGAAAGCCGTGAACGATATTCTGACGGGGAAGCTGGTGAAGCGCAAAGTGCCGCTCAAAGGCCTGGTCTATGGCGAGATCACGCCGGCGGCGTCATCCACGGTCAAGCAGGAAATCACGCTGCAGCAGGGTATTCCCATCGAAAAAGCGCGCGATATCGTCAAGAAGATCAAGGACAGCAAACTGAAAGTGCAGGCCTCGATCTCAGGCGACTATATACGCGTGAGCGGCCGCGATCGCGACACGCTGCAGCAAGCGATCGCATTGCTGAACGGGTCCGATTTCGGGATCGACATGCAGTTCACCAATTTTCGGACCAACTGACGACGTGGCGCACGCACTCCTGCGTGCGCCACGTCGCTACTGAATAATCTGCAATAAATCCGGAGCCACCGCCGGCTTCTGCCGAGGCACCTGTAACTCCGGCATGGGCGCCGACTTGAACAGCTTGTGGCACGGAATCGCCAGCCAGCGAGCCCAATTACTGGATCGAGTCTTGCGAGCGCTATCCGTCGCAATCCCTGTCTTCGCGTACATCTGACGATACAGCTTCGAGATAAACACGAATGCCAGCCGAGCCCGCAGGTTCGGCGTGCAGCGCGACCGCTTCCACACCGACGGGAAACTATAGAAATCGTCCCACACCTTCTGAGTACGCTCGCGCATTTCCGCCGATTCCATGGTCGGATGCGGCATGAACATCTTCGGCCGCAGATGCTGCGGAATCAGCCAATAGCGAGACAGCGGGATGCCATCCACTTCCGGCATGTCCGCGCCAAGATTCTTCTCCCACTTGTCGAAGTCGACGGTGCCCGGAAACGGCGTCAGCATTACGAACTGCGCGAACGTGAGCCCGGCTCTCTGGGCCAGAACCTGCGTCGCATCGAACGTATCCTCGCGATCGGTAGGCAGCCCAAAGATGAATGAGCCGAGAACGTGCACGCCATGTTCGGAAAACGTCTTCAGCCGGTTCACCAAGTTCTCGCCGGATAAATTGAAATCCTTGAAGACCGACTTCAGCCCTTCCGCCGTCACCGCCTCGACGCCGACCAGCGCGCCGCGGATCTTCGCTTTCTTCATCGCATCCAGAAACGTGGTGTCTTCGGCCGACTCCATCGTGATCTGCGTGAAGAAGTTCATGTCGCCGGGAAGTTCCGAGAGCCGCTCCATCAGTTCGAAGCGCTCGGCACGCATCGCTTCGAGCTGATCCACTCGCGCCTGATTGCCCTGCTTCCTGGCGAGTTCGATATCGGTGAACGTGACCGGATAAAAATTATCGTCGGCCAGGGCGATGAAGCGAAACCCTCGCCGCCGCAGATCCACGATCTCTTCGATCACGCTATCGGTGCTGCGCTGCCGCGGCTTCTGCCCATCCGTGCGCCACACCGAACAGAACGAGCAATGCTTCGCGCAGCCGCGTACCGTCTGCACCGACGCCCACATGTAGCTGTTCGGAGGCAGCAAGTCCCAGCGCGCTTGCTTGAACGAATCGGCATCGATCTTGCCGCCGTCATAGACGCGTCCCATCGTACCCGCGGCGATATCGCGCAGCACGTTGCCCCAGGCGATGTCGCCATCGCCCTTCACAACCGCGTGCGCGGCACCGCGTTCGAATGGCTCTTCGGGATACAGTGTGGAGTGAATTCCTCCATACACCACCCATGCGCCGCGTTCTCGCGCGGCCCGTCCGATCGCGTAGCCTCGCAACGCGTTTTCGGTATGAATACCAATCCCAACCACATCGCCGGAATTTACACGGTCCAGGTTAAGAAGCTCCAGAGTTTCATCACAGATTTCGGGATCGCCGAACGACGTCGGCGTGGCAGCCGCCAGCACGTAAAGCCAACGTGGGGTTATGACCGCAGTCCCGAAGGATGTGTCGCTTGGATTGACGAGATGAATTTTCATGTTTGGGCATTGCTTAAGTACAACTGTGACAACAACAGGGACCCCTAAGTCTAGCAGCCAATCGCCTGGATGTGTTCGTAACGCTCTGTCATGAATGGCGAACGATGGCGGCGGCGTCCGCCATACCGTAATATTTGTCCGCGAAGATGCTGGCACTCAAAGAGGCGCGACAGAATGGAGCGCGTTCTTGCGGCAGCCTCGTTTCCGTTCGATCAAACTAAGGGGAACAGCATCAAGCACCACCCGTCAGGGTGGGGGTACTGCCCAGAGATCCCACGGTGACGCCTCGAGCTGAATTGCCGGACAAGCGATTCGCTCACAGCGCTAAACCAGCTTCGCTTCCATCGAGATCGCTGCGTTCAACACTCGCGACACCGGACAGCCCTTCTTGGCGCCCGTCGCGATCTCCTCGAATTTCGCCGCGTCCGCCCCCGGAACTTTCGCCTTCACGTCGAGATGAATCTTGGTGATGGTGAACCCAGCGTCCGTCTTTTCCATCGTCAGATTCGCGCTGGTGTCGATGCTCTCCGCGGTAAGCCCGGCTTTCCCGAGCTCCGCCGACAAGGCCATCGTGAAACATCCGGCGTGCGCCGCCGCGATCAGCTCTTCAGGATTCGTGCCGATCCCATCTTCGAATCGGGTGCTGAACGAGTACTGTGTGTTGTTCAAAACACCGCTCTGGGTGGAAACGGCTCCCTTGCCATCCTTCAATCCACCCGACCAGTGCGCGCTCGCCGTACGTTGCATGATGATGTTGCCTCCGCCTTATTGTCGTACATCGCATGTTACGGCGAATGTGGGGCCGGCACTTCTGCCGGCAACCGGACTTTAGGCCGGTTTCTTCGGGTTGAACAGAGTCGAGACTCGCCGCACGCGTGTCGGCCCCACCGCGCGCCAAGGCAAGTGGCAAAGCACTTGCTTCGAAAAGATCGTGCGGATGCCAAATCGCAGAGCGGAGGTTCTTCTGCTGACAGCGGTTGTAGTCGGGCTGCCACAGGCGCGTAGCGAGATTCGCCTGTTGTGGCGCGCGCCGCTAGGCCAGGAGAGCCGAGAGTCGTCTCGGCTTTTCGGGTGCGGAGCCGTTTAGTCGGAAAGAAAGCCGAGACGACTCTCGGCTCTGCAGGCTTGACAGCCCGCGCCACGTTACCGCGATCGTCCGAATCGCGCCCGCCCACGCGGACCCACTGATGCGACCAGCGTCTTCGCCATCCCTCGCGGCGATCGACCCCGGACATCCGGCGTAGGAGCATGCGCGGAAGCGTGCGCGCCGAGTGTCTTCACTTCGCGCGGCAGTTCGCCAACAATTTCTTGCAGCACCAGTCGGATGCTCAGCGCACGTTCGATCTTCGTAATCTCCGACCGTTCCTGCCTCGTGCCGAAAGTCGACGCCGTGCCGCGAGCACCCGCACGCCCCGTCCGGCCCACGCGATGGATGAAATCCTCGGGAACCTGCGGCAAATCGTAATTCACTACGTGCGCGATCCCGTCGACGTGAATGCCGCGTGCGGCCACGTCAGTGGCGACCAACACACGATACGCGCCGTCCTTGAATCCGCTCAACGTTTGGTTGCGCTGGTTCTGCGTACGGTTACCATGAATGCGGCCCGCTTTCACGCCAGCGCCTGCCAACTTCTTCGCCAGACGATCCGTGCCGTGCTTCGTGCGTGCGAAGACCAGGAAGGATCCGCGCTCTTCTTCCAGCAGCTTCATCAACAACCCGAGCTTGCGATCCTGCTCGACTTCGTAGCGATGCAGGTCGACCTGCTCCGTGGGCTTGGACGCCGCGCCAATCGCGACGCGCACCGGGTTCTTGACGTACGAATCAATAAGATGTGCGACGGATTTTTCGACGGTCGCCGAGAACAACATCGTCTGCCGCGTCTTCGGCATCCCGCCGAGGATCATCTTGATCGCTGGCAGAAATCCCATGTCGAGCATGCGATCGGCTTCGTCCAGCACCAGCACTTCGACGGTGCCAAGATTCACCAGCTTGCGTTGAAGAAAATCGCAAAGCCGGCCAGGTGTCGCGATCAGGATCTGCGCTCCGGCGCGGATCGAGCGCAACTGGGTGGTTTCGTTCAGGCCGCCGACGGCGACCGTGGCGCGCACGCCGGTGCCCGCGGCGATTGTGATCAGGGCTTCGTTGATCTGGATCGCGAGTTCGCGCGTCGGCGTCAGGATCAGCGATTGGATATTGCGGGAAGCCGACTTCTTCATCAGCGTTTCCACCAGCGGCAGCAGGAACGCGAGCGTCTTGCCGGTTCCGGTTTGTGCGGTCGCGACAACATCGCGGCCCGCGAGCGCGGCGGGAATCGCCTGTGCCTGCACGGGCGTTGGTTCGACAAATTTGTTCCTGGAAAGGTTGGTTTGCAGGATGGGACAGAGAGATAGTTCAGAAAAGGTTTTCATTGGAAATTTTTTGGAGGAAGGAGAATCGGCGAGCCGGCAAACTTCAAAGCCCAGGCTGGTTCAGAGAGGAATAAAGCAGATTTGCTTCCAACTGTTTTAAGTATAGCACGTGCCGTTCCGGGCACGCGCGAAATGTGGGGCCGCCACTCGTGGCGGCGAGTCGCCTTCAGGCGGCTCTGTTCACCGTGGAAAAACCGTCCTAAGTCCAGTCGCCGGCAGAGGCGCCGGGCTCATCTCGATTGGCCGGAGCCCGCCGAAGCTTGCCGCGAAGTGATCTCGTGAAACAGAATATCCGCGCGGCGTTTGCATTCGATCGAATCGGCTTGCGCCGTACTGCGCCGGACCGTATAGCTGTCGCGATCGATCTGATTCGCCAGCCGGCTGTTTACCAGAGCCGAGCTCTGCAGCCTCAAAGTTTTGTTCCACGCGCGATTATCGACGTGGAGTTTGAGGATCTGTTCCAGCGTCAATCCGGAGAAGTCGTCGTACCAAGGCATCAGTGTTCCTATCGGCGGAATTACGGAAAAGCATCAGGGCTTTTCACTTACATCGAGCTTCTCCGCAAGCTCGGCCCAGCGAATATACAGCGAATCGACGGCAGCTTGAGCGGCTTGCATGGCATGGTACGCCTGCTCGATCAGTACTCCGTCCTTGGTGATCTCCGGATTTTCGAGTGCGGCCTTTCGCCGCCTCCAGCGCATGTTCAGCCTCGGCGATACGCTGCTCGATGGTTTCGTATTCGCGCGCATCCAGATACGAGAGCTTCTTCTTTGCCGCGGCCGCCTTGGGTTCAGCGGCTGCGCTCGTAACGCTCTTCGGCTTCGGCTGCTTCTTCTCCGATTGCCACGTGTCCCATTGGCTGTAGTCCGCGAACCGCTCGGCGCTGCCCTGCCCGTCGAGTCCGAGCACAACCGTCGATACTCGATCCAGCAAATAGCGATCGTGAGTCACCAGCACCAGCGCCCCGCTGAATTCGAGCAGGCTCTCTTCCAGGATTTCGAGCGTCGGAATATCGAGATCGTTCGTAGGCTCATCAAGCAAAAGCACATCGCACTGCTCCAGCATCAGTTTTGCGATCAGGACGCGCGCTCGTTCGCCTCCGGAGAGCCTGCCGACGGGTTGATTGAGCTGGTCGCTTTGAAAAAGGAATCGCGAAGCCCATGAAGCGACGTGGATTACTCGATCGCGATAGATGACGGAATCGCCATCGGGCGCGAGCGCTTTGCGTAACGTGACCAGTGGATCCAGTTGCCGCGTTTGGTCGAAATACACGATTCGCAGGCCATCAGCACGCTGAATTTCGCCGCGAATCGGTGCGATTTCTCCGCGGAAAAGCCGCAAAAGTGTCGTCTTTCCGCTGCCATTCGCGCCGACCAAGCCAACGCGCATGCCTGCGGTAATGGAGAAGTCCAGATTTTCGAACAGAATCTTGTCCCCGAAGCCGTAGGCAACCTGCTCCAAGTGAATCAAACGCTTGGTCTTACGATCCGTGGCGAGGAAATCGATTCCCGCGCTATCGGTGCGCGTGCGCGATCGCAAATCGGCCAATTCGCCGATCAATTCCTGCGCGTTGTCGATCCGCGCCTTGGCTTTGGTCGCGCGCGCCTTGGGGCCACGGCGGAGCCACTCCATTTCGGTCTTCACCCGATTTTCGAGCGCTTCCTGGCGCTTGCTTTGCGCGTGCAGAAACTCTGCTTTCTTCTCGAGGAATGTACTGTAGTTTCCATCGACGTAAAACAAGCCGTCGGGATAGACGCGATTCAGCTCCGCCATCGCGGTGGGCACGTTCTCGAGAAAGTAGCGGTCGTGACTGATGACGACGGTGGCGAAAGAGGAATTCTGCAATAGCTTTTCGAGCCACTCGATGCCGGCCAAGTCTAAATGGTTGGTGGGTTCGTCGAGCAGGAGGATTGCGGGATCCTGCACCAGTGCTTCGGCGATCGCCAGGCGCTTTCGCCAGCCGCCGGATAGGGACGCGGCCTCGACATCGAAGTCTTCGAATCCGGTGCGGCCCAGAGTTTCCGATTCGCGGGCGAGCCATTCGGACTCGGGCACCGCCGATTGCTTCAGAGCATTTTGAATCACGGTGCGCGCGGAAAGGCCCGCGTCGAATTGGGAATCCTGCGCGACGTAAGCGAAGCGGGTTCGCTTGCGCATGGAAACTTCGCCGGTGTCGGGATCGCGGCGGCCGGCCAGAATTTCGAGCAGCGTCGATTTGCCGGAGCCGTTGGGGCCGATCAGGCCGAGGCGGTCGCCTTCGTAGATGCTCAGCGAGATGTTCCGGAAGAGGAACGTCGCGCCGTAGGATTTCGAGAGGGCTTGAGTGTTGAGAAGAAGATCAGCCACGAATTCACACGAATGGACACGAATGGAAAACGGAACTCTTATTCGTGCTCATTTGTGTTCATTCGTGGCCGAAAAGCTTTTACTTCTTGGTTTCCGGAGCCGGGGGAGCAGCAGCAGGTGCTGGGATCGGCTTGCCCCCTGGGCCCGCAACCGTGCCCGGCGGCAGATTCAACACCGGAGGCCCCAGGTTAAGCGGCCTCGGATCCTTGCGCGTGTCCTGGTCCATGAACGAAAACATCAGAAAGATTCCCAGGAACAGGAATCCCGCCAGCGCGATCATTCCGTTCACCGGCTTTTCATGGCGCAGGTGCATGAAGAACAGCGCGACCAGCTCGCCTTGATGGTGGCGATGAACAGCGCGATCACGATGTTGCCCGAGCCGAAGTCGATGTAGGACGCGCCCACCGTAATGACGGTCAGGATCAGCAGCGCGATCAGCGTCTTGACGTAAACGCCGGCGCCGTCCTCCGGATGGCTGTGGGCGTGATGGTCGTGAGTGTGTTCGGTATGCGTGCTCATTTGATCAGGTAGTACAGCGGGAACAGATAAATCCAGATCAAGATCGACCAAGTGCCAGTACAGGCCGACCAGATCCACCGGTGTGTAATAGGCCTTGGTAAACTCGCCGCGATTCGCGCGAACCGCGATCCAGGCCAGCAGAACGATGCCGACCAGGATGTGGATTCCGTGCAGGCCGGTCATCATGAAGTAGAACGCGAAGAAGGTCGCGTAGCCGTGGCTGACGTTGCCGGCGACGTCGCGAACGGTGTCGGTCGGCTGCGCGTGATACCAGCGCGGCGGCAGCAGGCCTTCTTCGAACTTGTGCGAATACTCGAAATACTTGACGCCCAGGAAGATGCAGGCGCAGAGGATGGTGAGGATCAGGTACATCACCAGCTTCTTGCTTGTCGCCGCGCTTCGCCGACAGCACGCCCATCACCATGGTGAAGCTGGAAATCAGCAGCACCACGGTGTTCAGCGCGCCCAGCGGCCGCTGCAAGTGTTCGTGCGCTTCCATGAACTCCTGCGGATAGCGCGCCTGCATCAGGCCGAAGCCGACGAACAGGCCGCCGAACAGCAGGACTTCGGTCGCCAGGAACAGCCACATACCGATCTTGGTGGTATCGAACTGCTGCTCCATCGTGGCGAAATGATGCTGATGATGCGGATCGTCACCGTGGCCGTGGCCGCCACCGTGGCCGTGCGGATCGTGAATATCGACTGTCGATGTGCTCATGCGTGTGGCCTATCACGGTTCCGGCCGGTAATCGTAAGGCGCGTGCTCGAGCACCGGCTGTTCTTCAAAATTATGCTCGATCGGCGGCGACGAAGTCGTGCCACTCGAGCGTCGTGCCGCCCCACGGATTGTCGGGCGCATCCATCGGCTTGCGCAGCGACGCCAGCAGGTAGGCGGCGGTGATGAAGAAGTCCCAGGCCGATCATCCAGGACCCGACGGTCGAGAACGCGTGCAGCGGCTGAAACTGATCGGCAGGTAGTTGTAATAGCGGCGCGGCATGCCCCGGCTGCCCAGGAAGAACTGCGTCAGGAAGGTCATGTTGAAGCCGATGAACACCAGCGCGCAGCCGATGCGGCCCCAGCTTCTCGTTGTACATGCGGCCGGTCATCTTCGGCCACCAGTAATGCAGGCCGCCGATGAAGGCGATCACCGTGCCGCCCATCATCACGTAGTGGAAGTGCGCGACCACGAAGTAGGTGTCGGTCAGATGGATGTCGACCGAAAGCGCGCCCAGGAAGATGCCGGTCAGGCCGCCGATGGCGAACAGCAGCAGGAAGCTGATCGCGTAGCAGCATCGGCGTTTCGAGCGAAATATTGCCCTTGTACATCGTCGCCAGCCAGTTGAACATCTTGACGCCGGAAGGAATCGCGACCAGGAACGTCAGCGCCGAGAAGACCACGGTGGCCAGCTGCGACTGGCCGGCGACGAACATGTGATGGCCCCACACGATGAAGCCGAGCAGCGCGAGCGACACGCTCGAATAGGCGACGGCGCGATAGCCGAACATCGTCTTGCGCGAGAAGGTCGGGATCAGTTCGCTGATGATCGCCATGCCCGGCAGAATCATGATGTAGACGGCGGGGTGCGAATAGAACCAGAAGAAGTGCTGGAACAGCACCGGATCGCCGCCGATCTTCGGATCGAAGATGCCGATGTTGAAGACGCGCTCCAGCAGCAGCAGCACCAGCGTGATGCCGAGCACCGGCGTCGCCAGCACCTGGATGATCGCGGTCGAGTAGATGCCCCACACGAACAGCGGCATATCGAACCAGCCCATGCCGGGCGCGCGCAGCTTGTGGACGGTCGCGACGAAGTTGATGCCGGTGAAGATCGACGAGAAGCCGAGGATGAACACGGCCATGGTCATCAAGGTCGACGCGTGCCGTCGGTGGTGGTGCTGAATACGGCGTGTAGAACGTCCAGCCGGTATCGACCGCGCCGAAGATCATGGAGACGACGGCCATGACCGCGCCGGTGACCCACAGATAAAAGCTGGCCAGATTGAGCCGCGGGAACGCGACGTCCTTCGCGCCCAGCATCAGCGGCAGACGAAATTCCCGAGCGCCGCGGGCACCGACGGAATGATGAACAGGAACACCATGATCGCGCCGTGCAGCGTGAAGACGCGGTTGTAGGTCTCGGCGGTCGATCAGCACCTTGCCGAACAGCATGTGCGTCGGCGTCAGCAGCGTCAGGCGGACCAGCAGGGCGAACATGCCGCCGACGAAGAACGCCGCCAGGACGCCGACCAGATACATCACGCCGATGCGCTTGTGATCGACCGTGGTCATCCAGCTCCAGATGCCCGTGGTCGCGTTGAGATAATTCTTCGCCGGCCGCGGCCGGTCCGCGATATGTGCTGGGATGTCAGTGTATGTGCCATGATCCCTCACTGTGCTTGTGCTCTGATCGCCTCGGCTTGGCGCGGGCGGCAGCGTCAGCTCGTCGGCGCGGGCGGACCGCCGTTCGGATTGTTGCCCAACGACTTAATGTACGCGATCAAGCCCCTGAATATCCGTGCTCGCGCAGCAGGCCCTGGAAGGTCGGCATGATCGGCTCGAAGCCGGCCACGATCTTGGCCTGCGGCTGCATCATCGATTCGCTGACGTAAGCCTCGTCCACCAGAACTTCTTGCCGTCGTTCATCTTTTCCATCTTGCCCCAGATGCCCTTCCAGCTGGGCCGCCTGCGCCGTCTTGCGTTCCGTCGATCGAGTGGCAGGTGGCGCAGCCCTTGCGCTCCCACTGCATCTTGCCCCAATCGGCGGGCTTGGTCTTATAATCTTCCCACTCCGTGCCGCCGGTTTCGCATGCAACTTCTTGAAATCGGCCTCGTTATCGACGGTCAGTTTCGCCTGCATGTCGGAGTGGCCCTTGCCGCAGTATTCGGCGCAGGTGACGTGATGCAGACCGAGCACGGTGGGCGTGAACCAGACTTCGGTGTAGCGGCCCGGGACGATGTCGTGCTTCACGCGCATGTCGGGAACGAAGAAATCGTGCAGCACGTCTTCGCTGGTCATGACGAAGCGCACCGGCTTGTTGACCGGCACGTGAATTTCGTTGACCGTGCGCGTTCCATCCGGATATTCGAACGTGCCACAGCCATTTCTTGGCGGTGATCTGAATTTCCATCGCCTCGCCGGGCGCGACCGAATACTTCATCCAGCCGTTCAAGCCCCAGAAAAAGATCCCGACGCAGAGCAGCAGCGGGAGCACGCTCCAGACGATTTCGAGCAGTCGTGTTGTGCGTCTGATGCGGCGTCACGCGGCCCGGCTTGTAGCGATAGCGCCAGGCGAAATAAATCGCCGGCACCGCGATCCCCAGGAACAGGACCACGCTCAGCCAGAACAGGAACATGTACAGGGTGTCCACTTCGCCCGCGAACGCGGACCCTTGCGGAGGCAACATTGATCGAACGAAACCACTCCATTTAGACCATTCCCTCTTTCAAGCCCGCAGCCGACTGCGGACGCTTTCCGCTCCGCCGCGAATCATTCGCCACAGGAAAAAACCGATCATCAAGACCGTCAGCACTCCGCCGACGCGCATGAAATTCGTGGCGAACAGCACGTAGGCGTCGGCTTGCGGATCGTAGTGATAGCAGAACAGCAGAATCTTTTCGACCGCCATGGTGGTGCGGTTTTCCGAGCCTCGGCCAGCGCGAAACGCACATCCCGCGGACGGAAGCGGACGCCGTAGAGATAGCGCGCCATCTTGCCTTCCGGCGTCAGGATCATGATCGCCGGCGGCGTGCGCGAACTGCTGCTGCGCTCATCCTAGCGATACTGAAACCCGATCTGCTCGGCCAGCTTCTTCGCGTTGCCGTCGTTGTCGCATCAGGAAATGCCAGCCCGGCGCCGGACGATCGTAGCTGCCCAGATAGACCGCTTTCTTCTTGCGCGCCAGATCGAACGATTCCTTGCGGATCGATGCTGATGGTGACCACTTCGTACTCGTTGCCCGGCGTCCACGGAATCTCGCGCATCGCGGCGGTCTGGCCGTTCAGGATCAGATTGCACAGCTTCGGGCAGGAATAATAAACCAGATCGAGAATGACCGGCCTGCCCTTGTGAAAGTATTCGCTTCAGCGCGACCGGATAGCCGTTTTCGGCGATGAACGTCAAGATTGAGATCGACGTTGCGGCCCAGATGCTCGTCGACGCCGACGCCTTCGAGCAGCGGCGGACGCGACGCCGGGCGGCAGCGCGCCGGGACTGCCCGAAGGCGACCACGTCCTTTGGGCACACATGGGCTGATCGACAGCAGCGCGATCAGCGCCGGCCAAACCCGATTTATGTGCATTCACGTTCATTAACTTGCCTATTTCTTCTTCCGGAGCTGCGGAGCAGCGGCAGCGGCGCACCAGGCGCTGCACCGGCGCCGGCAGGCAGCAGCAGCGGGCTCTTCCTTCTTCGGCACCGTATTCTTCGCCGGATAGAACAATTTTCCCGGCGCCGCTTCCTGCGTGAACAATTCCATCGCGCGATCCACCGGAATCCGCACCGTGCCCGATGCCTTGTCCGATGTAGCCGTAGTGCGTCAGATTCCAGTCTTCGCGATCGTGCAGACTCTTGCAACTGCTCGCTCGGCGGCGCCAGAACCTTTTCGTACACCGCCTCCTCCCAGATTTGTCGAAATACGCTGCAGCGCAACGATGGTCATGATCAGCAGCACCACGCTGCCGATGGCGAAGCCGGCGATCGCGCCCGCCTGCGGCTCGGTGCGATCGAAACCCTTCTTTCGGATC
This sequence comes from Terriglobia bacterium, assembly GCA_963732025.1. Lineage (GTDB taxonomy): Bacteria > Acidobacteriota > Terriglobia > Bryobacterales > Bryobacteraceae > Palsa-187. Next base: position 898,210 of record CAVSXU010000007.1, on the reverse strand, counting down.
GGCGTGTCTGATTTCGTGTCTTCGCGCACATCGATACTCTCCTTACGCATTCTCAAAATGCAGGCTCTGCTCGAAGCGCAGTCGCCCACCGGCACCATCTTGTGCTTCCTGAATCGGCTCCAGAATACCAGCCCGCAGATGCTCACCGTGGCCGCCAGCGTCGCGAAATCCAGCCAGTGAATCTGCGGACCGTCCTTGTAATAGGCCGGCATCACCACCCAGTACAGATCGATGTACTCGACCACGATGCACCAGACCGCCATCACGCCGATCATCGTCAGGCTGCGCTTGGCCGGGCGGCAGAGCAGCGTGAAAAACGGAATCATGAAGCGGATGAACGGCATCGCCAGAGCTGATGACGAGCCAGCTTCCCGGCGGACCGATGGCGATACCAGATGGTTTCTTCCGGCAGGTTCGCGTACCAGATCAGCAGGTATTGCGAAAACGCGATGTAGGTGTAAAACGCCGTCAGCGCGAACATCCACTTGCCCAGATCGTGATAATGCTCCATCGTGATCGAGTTCTTCAGAATCCCGGCTCGCCGGAAGCCCAGGCAGACCAGCGTCACGATCGCACATGAACGTCAGCGCGCCGCCGGACAGAATGTACAGGCCGAAGATGGTCGAATACCACTTCGGCTCCATCGACATCAGCCAGTCGTAGGACGCCAGCGTTCCGACCACGACCACCAGGAACAACCCCGGCGCGCTCCAGCGCGAGATGATGTGCATCTGGCGGATCGACTTCTCGGTGTCCTGCTTGGTCGACTGGCGGTAGATCGCGAAAATCCAGATCGACCACAGCACGAAGTAGATCGTACGTGCGCAGCAGGAAGAAGTTCTCGCGTCAGGTAATTCGACTTTCAGCTTCAGCACCGGATCGGCCGCGACCATCGCGGTATCCGTCCAGGAATAAATGTCCTTCAGCCCGAAGGCGATGGGGATGAACAGAAGCGCGCCGACCGGCAGCGTGATCATGATGTTTTCCATGATCCGGCGCACCGTGACGCTCCACGCCGAGCCGGTCAGGTACTGCACCATGACGAAGAAAAACGCGCCCAGCCCGGTCGCCGCGGTGAACGCGAACGCGACCATATAGGAGCGGAAGAAGCGCGTCGGGATCCTGCAAATAGCCGAACGCGCACAGCGATGACCGCGACCAGCGCCGCGAAGGCCAGCATGTTGCGGCCGGTCGCCCAGCGGCGGTCTCCATCTGATAATTGATCGTTGCGCGCTCGTATGGTTCGTGTTCGCTCATTGCAACTCCGTCCGCTGTTCCGCCGGCACGTCGCCATGCGATCGCGTGCGCGGCGCGCTGCAGCACGCGCAGATAGGCGATGATCGCCCAGCGGTCCTCCACCGCAATCTGGATACTGATACGCCGGCATGGAGCGGCGGCCGTTGGTGATCACGTTGAAAATTTCGCCGTCGGCGAATTGCACCATGCGATCTTCCATCAGATTCGCCGGCTGCCAGGTGGGCACGTGAATCGGGAACGATTCCCTGCCCCGAACCTGCCTTGTCGTGGCACGGCGGGCAATAGGTATTGAACTTCGCCTGACCCTTGTTCGAACAGCGCGGCCAGGTCACGTCGGACACCGGATTCTTGCCGACGTACAGGTCGCCCATCCATGCCCGTGTAGTAAGTCGTGTCTTCGGTCAGATGCCCGCGCGCGACGGCTGCCTTCCGGAGGCACGCGGCTATCGCGATGATCGGCGAAAGATCGTATTTTCGATCTGCGGCTTGAACTTGCCCTGGCGCTTCATGTCGTCCCAGACTTCGAGCGGAGGATCGCGCTGGACGCTGGAGCATCCTGACAGAAACAGCAAGCGCCAGTACAATCACAGCCAGCGGCAGCGCGCAATATCCGCCGATCCAAAGCCAGTTGCTCTGGCTCCTGACTTCTGACTCCTGGCTCCTGTTCATCATCCTTCCACGACCTCCACCGTCCCCGCGCCGACGCTGCGCAGATGCTCGGCCGATTGTTGCGGGTCGAATTTCGGATCGTCCGCTTCGATCACCAGCAGGAAGCGATCGTCGGTGGCGCGGTGCGCATTGCGGTAGTTGAGCGACGGATGATACAGCCGCGGCAGCCCGTTCATCGCGAACATCCCGATCACGCCGCGAACGCCGAAAACAGCACCGTCAGCTCGAATGTGATCGGAATCGAGAACGTGAAATCGAACAGCGGCTTGCCGCCGATCACGAACTTGTCGTTGAATCGCGCCGCACGTAGTAGATCAAGCCGCAGCGCGGTCGCGGTGCCCGCACAGTCCGACCGGAATCACGATCCAGCCGAGCTTCGAATACGGAATGCCGATCGCGTCGTCGATGCCGTGCACCGGAAACGGCGACATCGCGTCGAGCTTGGTGTAGCCCATCTCGCGAATCTTGCGGCCGGCGTGCACCAGATCGTGCGGATCGTCGAACTCGCCGATCACGCCGTAAACCTTGTCGTCGCCGATGCCGAGTTTTTCGCGGATCTCGTTGGGGATCGAGTGTTCATTTGGTCACCGCCGGGGCTTTCTGGCCTTTGAACAAGCTGCTTTTCGTAGCGACAGCACGCCCTTCACTTCCGACATCGCGATCATCGGCAGGAACCGCGCAAACAACAGGAACAGCGTCAGGAACAATCCGATGGTGCCGGTGAACGTGCACATGTCCACCCAGGTCGGATGGAAATAACCCCACGAGCTGGGCAGGAAGTCGCGATGCAGGCTGGTCACGATGATCACGAATCGCTCAAACCACATGCCGATGTTGGTGGTGATGCTGATGATGAACATCACCGGGATGCTGGTGCGCATCTCCTTGAACCAGTAAAGCTGCGGGATGAGCACGTTGCACGTGATCATCGTCCAGTAGGCCCACGCAGTACGGCCCGAAGGCGCGGTTGAGGAAGGTGAACCGCTCATACATGTTGCCGCTGTACCAGGCGATGAAAAACTCGCAGGCGTAAGCGTAGCCGACCATCGATCCGGTCACCAGGATGATCTTGTTCATGTTCTCCAGATGCTTGATCGTGATCAGATTCTGGAGATTCAGCGCCCAGCGCGCGATCATCAGCAGCGTCATCACGCAGGCGAAGCCGGAGAAAATCGCGCCCGCGACGAAGTACGGCGGGAAAATCGTCGTGTGCCAGCCCGGAATCACCGACGTCGCGAAGTCGAACGAAACGATGGTGTGGACGCGAAAGAACCAGCGGCGTCGAAAGGCCGGCCAGAATCAGGTACGCCACTTCGTAATTGCGCCAGTGCCGCGCCGAGCCGCGCCAGCCGAGAGCTCAGGAATCCGAAAACGCACTGGCGGATTTTCGTGATCGCGCGATCGCGCAGCGTCGCCAGATCCGGAACCAGGCCGGTGAACCAGAACAGCAGCGAAACCGTGAAATACGTCGATACCGCGAACACGTCCCAGATCAGCGGGCTGCGGAAATTCTGCCACATGTTCAGGTCGGTGTTGGGAACCGGGAACAGCCAGTAAGCGCGCCACGGACGGCCGGTGTGGAACAGCGGGAAAATGCCCGCGCACATCACGGCGAACAGCGTCATCGCTTCGGCCGAACGGTTGATCGACGTCCGCCACTTCTGGCGGAACAGGAACAGAATCGCCGAGATCAGCGTGCCGGCGTGGCCGATACCGATCCAGAACACGAAGTTCGTGATGTCCCACGCCCAACCGATCGGACGATTGTTGCCCCACACGCCGATACCGGTCGAGACCAGGTAGGTCAGCATCGCGCCCAGCAGCGCCGTGATCCCGCCCGTGAACGCGAGCATGATCCAATACTTCAGCGGCGTCTTTACGACGTCGCCTTCGACGATGGAGCTGATCTGCTCCGTGACGTCGTGGAAGCTGTCCGCCCGCACCAGCGGCGGGTTCACTTCCATCAAAGCCGGATTTTGTGTGACCGCGATATCAGACATTCGTTCCTGATGCGCCGATGCACGCAGATGCACCGATAGCATGCGATCAGCTGAATCGCTGATCAGCGGCAAATTTCATGCTTCCAACTCCGGATTCGGATTGCGCAACTTCGCGAGATAAGTGGTGCGCGGCTTGATGTCGAGCTCGGCCAGCATCGCGTAGTTGCGTTCCTGCTTCTTCAGTTTCGATACCTTGCTGTTCGGGATCGTTGATGTTGCCGAACACGATCGCGTCGGCCGGGCAGGTCTGCTGGCAGGCGGTCACGATCTCGCCGTCCTTGATCGTCGCGCCGGCCTTCGACCTTGGCCTTGATCTTGGTTTCCTGAATGCGCTGCACGCAGTAGGTGCACTTTTCCATGACGCCGCGCATGCGGACCGTGACGTCCGGATTGAACGCCATCCCCTGAATTTCAGGATCGTGCTTATGGAAGTTGAGGAAGTTGAAGTGCCGGACCTTGAACGGACAGTTGTTGGCGCAATACCGCGTGCCGACGCAGCGGTTGTACGCCATGTCGTTCAAGCCTTCGGGGCTATGCGTGGTCGCCGCCACCGGGCAAACGTTTTCGCACGGCGCGTTTTCGCACTGCATGCAGGGAACCGGCTGCTCGACCGCTCGCGGATCGTCTTCCGGACCGATGTAGTAGCGATCCATGCGGATCCAGTGCATTTCGCGGCCGCGCAGAACCTGATCCTTGCCGACCACCGGAATATTGTTTTCCGCCTGGCAGGCGACCACGCAGGCGTTGCAGCCGGTGCAGGAGTTCAGGTCGATCGCCATGCCCCACTGATTGCCCGGTGTCGTAGCTCATTTCGGGATAAATCGAATGGAGCGGCGGCACTTCCTGCATCTCTTCGACGAACTTCGGGATTCTTCTTGTACTCGTCGATCGTGCCTTCGCGATACACCGGACGCTCGTTCTAGCTGCATTCGGCGTTCGATGCTCTTACGTGTCGTCGAGAGTGCCATGCTCTTGCGTAGTTGCGTGCTTATGCGTTGCACCGGTTGCTGCAATCGCGAACCCGTCGCCGAACCAGAAAGCATCCGAGGTGCGGATCAGATTCGCGTTGAAACCGACGTCTCTTGCCGACGTTGCCGCATACCGTGCGCCCGTAGCCGAGCGCGATCGTGACCGCGTCGTCCATCTGGCCAGGCTGCACCATCACCGCGGCTTCCAGCTTGTAGTTGCCCTTCGAAACGTGATCATGTCGCCGTCTTTGAGGCTTCTGCGCGCGCGCCGTTGCCGGACTGATCAGCGCCGCGTTGCCCCAGGTGAGCTTGGTCATCGGGTCGGGCGCTTCCTGCATCCAACCGTTGTTGGCGAAGCGTCCGTCCCAGGTCGACGCGCCGGGAACGAACGCGACTTCGATTCCGCTGGCCGGAGGCTTTCGGCTCGGCTGCGATCGCTGCCGCGAACTTTCTTCGCGTCGGCGGAAACTTTCGACGGCTTCAGCAGGCTTCGCGCTGGCGACGATGCCGTCGTGCAGCGCCTTGCGCCAGCGCCTTTGTCGATCCTTCGCCGGCCACTGCGTGCCAGAAATTCTTGACGATGTCGTAGGCCTTCTTGTCCTTGGAATCGATCAGCAGCGCGACCATCTCGGCGGCCGTCTTGCCGCCGTACATGCGCCTGAATCATCGGCTGCTGGATCGCGACGGTGCCGTCAGCGCTGCGCGCATCGCTCCAGCGTTTCGAGGATAGTGCGCTTCCGGAACGTGCCACTTCGCGGCCGCCGCCGTTTCGTCTTCGTCGAGACCGAGATGAATCGTATTCGCGACCTTCGCCATCGCTGCGCCGAATTGCAGATCGGCCGGAGCCGTGTAAGCCGGATTGCCGCCGAGAATCACCAGCGTCGAGACCTGCGCCGAAGTTCATTTCGGCGGCCAGAGCCTTCAGACGCATCCAAACCGCCGCCGAGTTCGCATCCGTTTTGACGTAGGTGACGGCCGCGCTGCTCGAGCGATTCGATTGATCGCCGCAGCGATCGCGTGAACGACTCGCCGGCTGCCGCACGCCCGCCGACCACCAGCGCTTCCGCGCCGGCCGCCTTCAAATCCTTCACCACGAGCCGCCAGGAATTTCGCGCGCTTGTCGCCGCCGCCGACTACGTTCAATCCCGGAACTGCGCACCGAGCGAGGCAGCCAGATCCATCGCGAACTGCTTCACTTCGGCGGCCTTCATCCGCAGACGATGATCCGCGTTCGCGCCCGTGAGCGAGAACTGCGATTCGACCGCGTACAGCCGGTTCATCTTTTCGAGATCCGCTTCGGTCGCAACCTTGCGGCCCTTCGAAAACTGCTTGGTGGGAAGCGGCGTCGGCGAATCGAGACCCAGGAAATCGGCATCCAGCGCGACGATCACTTTCGCTTTGTCGTACTGCGGCATGGACGTCGAGCGGCTTGCCGAACGCCATCATCGCGCCAGCGCGGTCGTTGTCGCGCGAGATCGGCTCGTACTCGACCCACTTGGCTTTGGGAAATTTCTTCAGCGCTTCGGCGCGCAGCGCCAGCAGTGGACGGCGAATTCACCGTCTCGCTCAGGAACCGCAGACCCGTGCCATCGCCAAGCGAAATCGCCTTCAGGTACGCCGAAAATTCCGCCCAGCTCTTCTTGGTCTCCTTGCCGGATTCGAGGAATCGCGAGCGAACGGTCCGGGATCGTACAACGCCCAGAATCGACGCCTGCTGCATCGCCGTCGCCGCGCCCAGGCTCGACCGGATGATCCGGATTGCCTTCGATCTTGGTCGGCCGTCCGTCGTGCGTTTCGACCAGCAGTCCGGTCGCCTGTCCGCCGAGCGACATACACCGTGCTGTAGAAATACGGCTGCGCCGGGAATCAGATCCTCAACGCCCTTGGCGTACGGCAGAACGTGTTCGACGGGACGCCGGCATGCCGTCAAGACCGGCCAGTCCGAACGACGCCGCCATCATCTTCAGCACGTTGCGGCGCGACTCGCCCTCGAGCATTTCGCTGGCGCCGCGCCGGAAACTCCTGCTCCACCCATTCGCGGAATTCGGGCGTGTCGGCGAGCTGATCCAGGCTCCGCCAGTACTTCGGACCGGTGACATTGAGTCCCGGTGTCCTTGATCGAGATCAAGCTATTGCTGCTCATCACGCTCTTGCTGGTCATCAAGCGATCACCTGTGACACCCCGAACAATTCGTCGGCGGATTCAAATGTTTCTCCGCGATAATCTCTTCGCCGATCTGCCGCGCGGTTTTGCCCAGCGCGCGATCCGGCTGCCCAATCGAGCTTGGTCACCAGCTCGGCGGGCCGCACGTTCGGCGCCGGGTCATTATGGCACTCCAGGCAAAACGCCATGTTCAGCGGCTTCTCCTGATGCACTTCGATCATCTGATCGATGCGGCCGTGGCAGCTCACGCAGCTCACGCCGGCGGTGACGTGCGCCTGGTGATTAAAATAAACGAAGTCGGGAAGCTTGTGAATCTTGACCCACGGAATCGGCTGGCCGGTTGCGTAGCTCTGCCGAACCGGCTCCAGGCGAGGACTGGTGGTCTTCACCTTGGTGTGGCAGTTCATGCAGGTTTCGGTCGGCCGGAATCGCCGCGTAGGCGGCCTTGTAAACGGTAGAGTGGCAATAGAAGCAATCCAGCCCCAGTTGGCCGGCGTGCAGCTTGTGGCTGTAGGGGACCGGCTGGACCGGCTGGAATCCGGTGTCGATTACCGTCGGATAGGTGTAGTAAGCGTAAGCCGCCAACGCCGGCAAGCGCGCCGACACCGACCACGGCGCCTGCAACTTTGATGATGAGGTCAGACGACTTGGGAAAGATAGCAGCCATCTCAAGTATGATTTCCGGCATGAATGCCTCGGTGTTCATTCCTGGAATTCGGGCCTTTCATAGTTTCTACCACAGCCGTAGAATCGATACGCAAGCGGAGCAATCAATTCTTGTCTGACAGTAAAAGCTACAGTTTAACAAGATTCTTCGGCAATCTCAAGGTCCGGCCGAAGCTGATGGTGCTCCACAACCTGTTCTTCCTAGTGCTTACATGCGCCGCATATTTCTCACTCATTCCGCTATTTGAGAAGCTGGTTGCCGATGCTCGGGCTCGGGAAGTGAGCATTCTGCACAAGTTCCGCGCTCTGCGGGCGAGATCAAGCTGTCGCAGCAATCTTACAAGGACGCGATTGCGCGCGCTCGTCTGACGCTGTTTCTGGTGCTGGGGAGCATCTATGTGCTCGCGGTGCTGGTGCTGGAGTCGGCGATCATGCCGCTGTATGTGTATCGTCCGCTGCGGAAGATGCTGGAAGCGGATACGGCGACCCAGCGCGGACGATCGCGAACGGGAGTTGATTCCGCGCGGACGAAATTCTGGGCGACGAGATCGGCCAGATCATGCGTTCGCGCAACGAAACCGTCGCGGCGCTGCGGCGCCAGGAAGACGAGCTGGCCGCCGCGCTGCGGAGGCTGGAGGAACAGGACCGCCTGGTGAGCCTCGGCCTGCTTTCGGCCAGCGTCGCGCATGAATTGAATACGCCCCTGGCGGTGCTGAACGGGTCGATCGAAAAACTGATCGAGAACGCCACGCGGCGAAGCTGCGGTCGCACGAACTCGAACGACTGGAACGGATGCAGCGCGTCGCGCAGCGTCTGCAGAAGATCAGCGAGAGCCTGGTCGGATTTTCGCAGGATGCGCAAGCAGCACATGGAGCCGCTTGCAGTGCGGCCGCTGATCGATGAAGCTTGGGGGCTGGTGGCGATCGACGAGAAATCGTCAGCAGTGGAGTTCGTGAATCATGTTCGCGCGGAGGATCGCGTGATCGGCAATCGCGGATCGCCTGGTGCAGGTGTTCGTGAATCTGCTGCGCAACGCGCTGAATCGCGATCGAAGGATCGTCGGGGAAGATCGAAGTTCGCTCGAAGCGGCAGGATCGTAGCGGCAAGCCGTGGGTGGTGATCGCGGTGGAGGATAACGGTCGCGGCATTCCGGCGGATGTGCTGCCGGATATTTTCGATGCGTTCGTGACCACGCGCCTGGACGCGCGCGGAACAGGGCTGGGGTTGACGGTCGCGGCAGGGATCGTCACGCAGCATGGCGGAACGATTTCGGCCAGTAATCGGGCGGAGGGTGGGGCGTGTTTGGAGATATCGCTGCCGGGGGCTTAGCCTTACTCTGTCTCGCCCATCGCATGTCGCCTTGGTCGCATTCGACGATGCAGGATCCGTGAGACTACGATGTCGTTCGGGACTTGGCGAGCGAATCGGTTCGCGTCTAATCGTCCATTTTTTCAGCATCGTCAAGAGCGTGTGCGCCACACAAAAAACAAGAAGGCAGGTAAGGACAAGGATTGATGACCGAAATCATCCGGTGGGCCGTGCAGATCTGCCCGCCTAAATCCTGTCTCTTACCTGCCTCAAGCCGCCGGGTCGGAGGGTCCGGCGACTACTTGATGCCCGGCCCCTTCCGAAGGAGCCAGGCCTAACCCAAACCGAGCGGACCTACTGCTGGCTGCCGTTCGACGCGACCGTCTTTTCAGACGAGGCGTCCGGAACCCACAGCTTTACTTCCACGCGGCGATTCTGCTTGCGGCCTTCGCGTGTCTTATCGTCGGCGACCGGCTGGGCATAACCCTGGCCGAGCATCGTGATGTGGCGCACCGCAACGTTGGACTGGTTGGCGAGGTAACGAGCCACGGCCTGCGCCCGGCGCTCGCTCAACTGGTTATTGTAATCGACCGATCCCGATTTATCGGTGAAACCCTGGACCTCGATCATGTAGCGATCGGATCCGTTTGTCTGCTTCGCCAGATCGTCGATCATCTGTTTTGCTTCCGGAGTCAGCGTGGCCTTGTCGACATCGAACAAAACGGTGACCGACTTCGCCATCTGGAATTTGTTCAAGCCATCAATCCTCTGCCCCATGCGGTCAAAACCGGACTGGGCAAAGACCTTGACTTCGCCAGCGGCGCGCTGTGCGCCATCGGCAGTGGTCTGCGCTCCCTGGGCCTTGTCGTCAGCTGCCTTGGCCGCTGCTCCGGCCTGAGTCGCCTTCGTGTCCACGTCGGTCACGCGTTCCTTGGTACGCGAAAGATCACGATCCATCTCGGTCAGATCGTTGCGCTCGCTCGCGATTAACTTGTCCTGATCCGCATTCTTGTTCTCTGTGCCGGTAACACGCTGCTCCACGGGAGCCACGGTCTTCGCAACATATTTTTTGGTCGCGCAGCCGGTGCCCACCAAGCTCAACATTACCGCCCCTGCTACCATGACTGTCGTTTTCATTTTGATGTCCCCTTTTTTTCTGTACTGCTCTTCGTCTCGTTCTGCACCTAAATACCTAAAATGCCTGTGAGCGTAAACCCGCCGAGAGTGTGAACCCAATGATCGAGTCTGCTTCCAATGTCGCGTGTCGCATTGCCGAAGACGTTGTACGTGTGACTACATTCGCAGCGATCGGATAAAGCTTCGTGCCTGCCTGGAAATCTAGCAATTCCACTGCCAGAGTCGACGACTGATCGGCTGGCTTCGCCGCGATGACGCGCCCGTCCACTACCGTTCCTTTCGGCAGAACCAGATCAGATCCACAGAGTAACGGTGAATCCAGGACTCCCTTGAACCGAACCCCGGGTCGGCTCCGCCCAGAATCGAGCGTTTGACTCAGCCTGACCCGGAGAACGGAGCCCGCGGGAGCAACCACGGGATGCCGGGTACTACTCGCCTCTACGGCCGTGGTTGCATGGCAGCCGCAAAGGACGGTAGCCATTACAGCTACCGGTAAAATGGTTAAAACCGGAATCGGGAGAATCTTCATATTCTCCCTGTAACTATTTGATTCCGTTATGACTTGCGAGCTCACGGCTGATACTAAAGCACGCAGAACGCCATTCTCCCCCGCCATCAGATCGTGAGGGACGGCCGCCAGTGAGGCGCGACCGTAAGAGAGCGCGCATAAGAGAGCGACCGTAAGAGAGCGACCGTAAGAGAGCGCCATAAAGAGAGCGACCGTAAGAGAGCGCGCATGTAGTGAGGCGCGACCGTAAGAGAAGCGCGCATGTTCGCATGGCTGCCACACCGCTGCCAGCAAGAAGCGACCCGTTTGCGCGGGAACGCGACCCACGCTCCTAAGCTTCCCGTACAATTTACTTGATGGCCTTCCCAATCCATCGCAAGCGCCGCCTGCGCGTCTCCGAATCCATGCGCCGGCTGGTGCGCGAAACCCAGCTCGAACCGTCGCATTTCGTCCTGCCGCTGTTCGCCTGCCCCGGCGAAGGCGTCCGCGCGAGATCAGCTCCATGCCCGGCAACTTCCAGCTCTCGATCGACGAACTGGTCAAGGAATGCGAGGGCGCGCACGCGCTGGGAATCGGCGGCGTGATCCTGTTCGGCATTCCCGATAACGAAAGACGAACATGGCGTCCGAGAGCTACGCCGAAAACGGCATCGTGCAGCGCGCCGTCCGCGCGGTGAAACAGCGCCCTGCCCAAGCTGCTCGTCATGACCGACGTCTGCAATTGCGAATACACCAGCCACGGCCACTGCGGCAAAGTCGTCGATGGCGACGTCGACAACGACGCGACGCTGGCGTGGCTGGCCGAAGCCGCGCTTTCGCACGCCCGCGCCGGAGCCGACATCGTCGCGCCTTCCGACATGATGGACGGCCGCGTGGCCGCGATCCGGCAGTCGCTCGACGCGCACGGGTTTCAGAAAGACGCCGATTCTTGCCTACGCCGCGAAATTTGCCTCGGGATTCTACGGACCGTTCCGCGAAGCCGCCGAATCGACGCCGCAGTTCGGCGACCGCCGCAGCTATCAGATGGATCCCGCCAACGGCCGCGAAGCCATGCATGAGATGGAGCTCGATCTGGAAGAAGGCGCGGACATGCTGATGGTCAAGCCGGCCATGCCGTATCTCGATCTGATCCGCCAGGCTCGCGACCGCTTCCCGGTGCCCATCGGCGCGTACCAGGTTTCGGGCGAATTCAGCATGATCATGGCGGCGGTCGCGCAACGGCTGGCTCGATCTGGATCGCGCCATGATGGAATCGCTCACCTCGATCCGCCGGGCCGGCGCGGATATCATCCTCACCTACTTCGCCCGCGATGCGGCTCGCGTGCACTCGGTTGAGCCTGCGAACGGGTGAGCGGACTGTTCGCGCTGCTGACTGCGTCGCGATGCTCATCCTGATCGGACGGCCGCCGAACTTTCACCAATGCCTCGAAGCCGCCGCGCGGTTTGGCGATCCGATGCTCGCGCTGCAGTTCGCCCGCGACGTGCAGGATGTCGACTGGATCCTGGGCGACGCGCCCAGTCCGGACCGCGAGGTGATGCGCGTGAAGCAGTACGTCGACTTCGGATTCATCGCGTGCTACGCGGGCCTGTTCCTCGCACTGAGCGTGCTGCTCGTCGATTCGCAAAGGCGGCTGGCGAGCCATTGCGACCATCGCCGCCGGCATCTGCGGGCTCGCGGCCGGCGTGTTCGACGTGCTGGAGAATCGCGCGATCCTTCGCATCGTCGATGTGACGCTCGCCGACACTACGCAGCCATGATCGACGCAATCCGCCGGCATGACTCGCAAGTGGGCCCTGGCATTCATTGCGCTGGGTTACTGTCGACATACTTCCTGCGGGTCATTGGTTCGCGGAACGGTCGGCGGAATCGACGCTGCGGCAGCGCAGTCGGGCTTATCTCGCTTGAGTCCGCTCTTGTCCGGGTGTTACGGGTGCTATCAGCTGTCTCTCTATTGAACCCTAAAATCTCAATGAACCCCTTCTCGAGATCTCATTTCAAGTTCCCTTCGACAAGTGCAAGCCGCGCGACGTCGAGCCGGCCGTCGACGAACTGCTGGCCGACGCGCAACCAGCGCGTGGAGGCCGCCGTCGCCGATCCGAATCCGCTGCATGCGCTCGACATGATGACCGAGCGGCTCGACTACGCCATGAGCGTGGTGCGGCACCTGGAAAGCGTCGCCACCACGCCGGCGCTTCGCGCCGCGTTCAATGCCGTGCAGCCCAAGGTCAGCGCGTTCTATTCGAGCATTCCTCTGAACGAAGGACTGTGGAAGGCGATCCAGCGCTACGCGGCGCACCGACGAAGGCGCGCGCGCTCACCGGGACCTATGCACCGCTTCCTGACCAAGACCATCGACTCGTTCAAGCGCCACGGCGCGGAACTCGATCGCGGCGGGCAAAGCCCGGCTCAAGGAAATCGACGTGGCGCTGGCCGAGGTCACCACCAAATTCTCCGAAAACGTTCTCGATTCGACCAACGCCTGGGAGATGGTGATCACCGACGAAGCGCAGCTCGCAGGGCTTGCCGCCAGCGGCGATCGCCGCTGGCGCGCGCTGCGGCCGAATCGAAGGGCGTGGAGGGCTGGCGATTCACGCTTGCAGGGTCCCAGCTACATGGCGGTGATGACGTATCTGGACGACGCGACGATCCGCGAACAGGTCTGGCGCGCCTACAACACCGCGCGCGGCTTCCGGCGACGCACGACAACCGCGCCGCTGATCGGCCAAGATTCTGGAACTGCGCAAGGAAAAAGCCAAGCTGCTCGGCTTCCGCGATTTCGCCGACCTGGTGCTGGACGATCGCATGGCGCACACCGGCGAGCGCGCGCAGAACTTCCTCGACGACCTGCGCGCGAAGACCGAGAAGCGCTTCCGCGAAGAGAATCAGGAGCTGGAAGCGTTCGCCGGCAGCGAAGCTGCGAGCCCTGGGACATCGGCTACTGGGCCGAGAAGCAGCGCGCCGCGCTTGTACGATTTCGACGAAGAAGCTCTGCGCCCGTACTTTCCGCTGGATCGCGTGGTCGTCGGGAATGTTCGAGATCTTCGGCCGCATTCTCGGCATCCGCGTCACCGAAGAGACACGGCATGCCGGCCTGGGACCCGGAGGTGAAGACGCTACGCGGTTCACGATCGCGGCGACCAACGCGCATCTCGGATCGTTCTACGCCGACTGGTATCCGCGCGAAAACAAGCGCGGCGGCGCGTGGATGGATTCGCTGATCACCGGCGATCCGCGCGCAAGGGCGAGCCGCACCTGGGACTGATCTGCGGCAACCTGACGCCGCCCGTGGACGGCAAGCCCGCGCTGCTGACGCATCGCGAAGCCGAGACCATCTTCCACGAATTCGGCCACCTGCTGCATCATCTGTTGAGCCGCGTGGAAGTGCGCAGCCTGGCGGGCACCAGCGTCGCCTGGGATTTCGTCGAGCTGCCGTCGCAGATCATGGAGAACTGGTGCTGGGAGCGCGAGGCGCTGGACCTGTCTCGCGCGGCATTGGGAAACCGGCGCGCCCATCCCCGAAGATCTGTTCCAGAAGATGAAGCGCGCCAAGACGTTCCGCGCCGCCAACGCGCAGATGCGGCAGCTCGGGCTTCGGCTTCGTCGACCTGGCGCTGCATCGCGAATGGGATGGCAACGGACGACGTGGTCGCGTATCGCGCGCCGGATGCTGCAGCCGTTCGCGCCCGTCGCCGCTGCCCGAAGACTACGCCATGATCACCGGCTTCACGCACCTGTTCTCGAGCCCGGTGGGCTACGGCGCCGGCTACTATTCCTACAAATGGGCCGAGGTGCTGGACGCCGACGCGTTCACGCGCTTCCGCAAAGAAGGCGTGTTCAGCGAAGCGGTCGGCCGCGATTATCGCGAGAAGATTCTGGCGCGCGGCGATAGCGAAGATCCGGCGGAGCTGTATCGCTCCTTCATGGGCCGCGATCCGGACCCGACGCCCTGCTGGAGCGCGCCGGCCTGTTATCGTAACTGCCTGCCGTCAGTGAGGCGCGACAGCATGGAGCGCTAAATTAGTTCTTGAGGCCGTCGTTGGCCAGTCTTTCTTTGAGGCGCGACCGTCAGAGAGCGCGCGATTGTTACCATAGATAAATCCCCTATGGCCCTGCGCTTCTACAACACCCTCACCCAAACATGTGGAGCCTTTCGCTCCCCTCTCCGGCAACGTCGTGCGGATGTACACCTGCGGGCCGACCGTCTACAACTACGTCCACATCGGCAACCTGCGGACCTTCACGTTTCAGGACGTCCTGCGCCGCTGGCTGCACGCGCGCGGCTACAAGCTCGATCACGTGATGAACATCACCGACGTCGAAGACAAAATCATCCGCAACGCCGCCGCCGCGAACCAATCCATCTACGAATACACGGCGCAATACGTCACGGCGTTTCTCGAAGACATCGCGACCCTGCGGCTGCGAGCACCCCGAGCACATGGTCAAGGCGACCGACACATTCCCGACATGGTGGCCGCCATCGAGAAGCTGCGCGAACGCGGATTCACCTACGTCAGCGAAGGCTCGGTCTATTACCGCATCGCGAATTTCCCGACCTACGGCAAGCTTTCGCATCAACGATTTCAGCGGCATTCGCGCCGGCGCGCGCGTCGATGTCGACGAATACGATAAAGCCGACGCGCGCGATTTCGTTCTGTGGAAAGCGCAAGAAGGACGGCGAGCCCGGCTGGGAGACGCGCGCTCGGCGCGGGCCGTCCCGGCTGGCACATCGAATGTTCCGTGATGGCGATGAAGTATCTGGGCGAGACGCTCGATATCCACACCGGCGGCGTCGATCTGGCGTTTCCGCATCACGAAAACGAGATCGCGCAATCGGAAGCGCATCACCGGCAAGCCGTTCGTGCGCTTCTGGCTGCACGCCGAGCATCTGATTGTCGAAGGCCAGAAGATGTCGAAGTCGCTGGGGAATTTCTATACTCTGCGCGATGTGATCAAGCTGGGCTATTCGCCGGAGGCGGTGCGGTACCTGCTCGCGTCAGTGCCGTATCGCAAGAAGCTCAACTTCACGTTCGATGGAATCAAGGCCGCCGCGACGTCCATCGATCGGCTGCGGAATTACAAGCTTCGTCTAGACACCGCGAAGTTCGCGCCCGGCGTGAATGAGAGGCTGGTCGAGCGCGCCGCCGAAGCGCTGCAAAGCGTTTGACGAAGCGCTTGACGACGATCTGAATACCGCGGAAGCGCTGGCCGCCGCGTTCGAATACGTGCGCGACACCAACACGGCGATGGACGCGGGCGAATTTCTAGCCGGCAACGCGCAAGGCGCGCAGGATTTTCTCGCGCGCTTCGATTCCGTGTTCGATGTGCTGAAACCGTCGACGACCGAGGGAGCGCTCAGCGACGCCGAGATCGACGCCTTGGCCGCGGAGCGCGTGGCGGCCAAGAAAGGCTCGCGACTTCGCGCGCGCCGATCAGATTCGCAAAGATCTCGCCGACCACGGAGTCATTCTGGAAGATACGAAGGACGGCGTCCAGGTGGAAACGATCATGAAACGCGAATCCAAACTCATTCACACCGGCGACCGCAAAAAGGCCGGCAACTTTATTCCCGTCACCACGCCGATTTACACGGCCGCCAGCTACTTCTACGATTCGATGGATCAGCTCGACCGCGTGCTGGGCAAGGAAGAAGCGGGCCCGTGCTACGCGCGTTACGACAACCCGACGACGGGCGCGCTGGAGGAATTGGTCGCGGAACTGGAAGGCGCGCACGGCGCAATCGCGACTTCGCTCGGGCATGGCGCGGTGCACCTCGGCATTGCTGGCCGCGCTGATCGACCGGCCACGCCGAGTGGTCGCCGCGCACGTGATCTACGGCGCCACCAGCAGCATGCTGATGAATATCTTCGCGCCCCTGGGCGTCGACACGACGTTCGCCGATGCGTGTGATCTGGCGGCGTTCGAGAAAGCCGTGATCGATACAAAGCCCGGCGCGATTCTCATCGAGACGATTATCGAATCCGCTGATGCGCGTGCCGCGCGATCGACAAGATCGCCGAGATCGCGAAGCGAGCCGGAGCCGCGCTGATCGTCGACAACACGTTCGCGACGCCGCTGCTGGTGCGTCCGCTGGAACTGGGCGCGAACATCGTGGTGCACAGCGCGACGAAATATATGGCGGGGCACGGAGACGTGCTCGGCGGCGTGCATCGCATCGGATGAGGCGCACTTCAATTGCATCCGGACGATTTCGCGCACGATGGGACCGGTTATGAGTCCCTTCGAAGGCTATCTGACGATGCGCGGCATGAAGACGATGGGGCTGCGCGTGGAGCGGCAATGCTCGAACGCGTGCAAGGTCGCGTCGTGGCTCACGACGCATCCGCGCGTCGATCGAGTGCACTTCAGCGGCGACCCGTCGCATCCCGACGCCGCGACGATTCAGCGCTTGTTCCCGAAAAATCTCTACGGCGCGATGCTCGCATTCGAGATCAAGGATGGCGGCGCGCAAGGAAATCTTCGAAGTGATGGAGCGGATGAAGATGATCGTCCGCGCGACCTCGATGGGCGATGTGCACACGATGGCGCTGTATCCCGCGATCGCCTCGCATCGCGATCTTGGCTCCGAAGCAGCGACAGCGGCTGGGGATCGGCGATAATTTGCTGCGAATCTCGACGGGCATCGAAGCGGCGGAAGATATCATCGGGGATCTGGATCAAGCACTGGCGTCAAACTTTGGCCGCGAATGAACGCGAATAAACGCAAATGAAGCACTGGGCGATCGCGCTGTCGTTCGAAGTAGCGCTATGCCTGGCAGTACTCCAGTACTTTAAACCGCTTTGTACTTGCTAGGCCTGGGTGCATTTCTTGCCGTCTGGGCGGCTTCTGTAATCTTCTCGGTCCTAAACGCTCGCTGGCGCGGACTTTGGACATTGCTCGGATTCTCGTTGGTCGTCTGGTCGTATATCGCGCTCGCTTGGTCCTGCGCGCACGGGACCTGTCTCTAATTTCTCATTTGCGTTTATTAGCGTTCATTTGCGGCCAATTTGTGCTCAGCGACTAGACCCATCGGGCAAATCCAGTTTCAGCGAATGTGAATTACCTGCCCTGCCGCAATGGCATTTGCCGCGTCAAGCATGCTGTTTCGCAGCGGCCGAAAGAACGCGACCTTGTTCTTAGGAATGTGAACGATGATAATTCCGAACTGTAGCTTCGAGAGATTATGCTCGTATTCGAAGCCGCGGTCCATCGTCAGCAAGACATCAAACCGGCCATTGCAGCGCGCGACGATCTCACGATCATGAAGTTTGTGCCAACGAAGCTCGAACGCCGTCGATACGTCATGATCCGGTAACAGTGCAGCGACTCTCGGATCAATACAAGCGTCTATGTAGATGCGCAAATCAGTTGTTCGATCGTCAAGTCTTTGGTGAGCTCCAAGAAATGCGACTACTTGGTCTCGAGGGATGTACGGATAGACAGCCAGAAATTCATCGATCGTCTCTCCCGTCTCCAGGAAATCCATGAGAGTCTGAACCGGCACACGCGTCCCGCTGAAGCACGGCGTCCCGTGCATGATCCTCTTATCGATGCTGATAACGGCGCCTAGCGCTGTCCGCTGTTCGGCTGTCATACAAACCTAGGCTACCAGATCGCCCAGATCGTCGATCCAATAATCCGGCTCCCATTTCGCGAGTTCCGCGTGATCCCCATAACCCCACCGGACCGCGCACGTCCTCACACCCGCGCGTCGACCAGCTTCCATATCCGCCGGCGAGTCGCCGACGAACAGGCAATCCTCGGGCTTCGCTCCGAACACTTCCAGCGATTTCAGAATCACATCTGGTTCAGGCTTGGCGGGAAATCCGTCGGTGCCCTGCACGTGGTCGAAGTACGGCAGCAGTCCGAACTGTTCGAGCACGATGCGCGTGAACGGAGTGCCCTTCGTGGTGGCTGTCGATTTGCGGCCACCCAGCTTCGACAGCGCCTCAGCGACGCCAGGATAGAGCCGAGTGGAACCGTTCTGGCGACCCCAGTAGTTCGTGCGATAGTCGGCTAGCATTCCGCCGAACTCAGAGCGATCGAATTTCAGATCGAGAAATAGATCGTCCAAGTGCCGGCCGATATAGCGGCGAAGGAATTCGTCTTCGACATCAAGGCGTCCGCGCAATGCGAGAACGTGCTGGACGGCGCCGCAAATATCGGCCGCCGAATCGACCAACGTGCCGTCTACGTCGAATAGGTAGACCGGGAAGGATTTCATGAGCAGTCGTGGCGCACGCTTCAGCGTGCTGCTGTCGGCTTCAGCCGACAGTCGGGTTCGCGTGTG
Source organism: Terriglobia bacterium (assembly GCA_963732025.1). Taxonomy (GTDB): domain Bacteria; phylum Acidobacteriota; class Terriglobia; order Bryobacterales; family Bryobacteraceae; genus Palsa-187. The sequence continues at coordinate 879,242 of CAVSXU010000007.1, read as the reverse complement.
GCACAAAGACGGCGAACTAAAGTTCGCCGCTGCACGCTAAAGCGTGCGCCACGTCGCGACCACATTCGGACTACGCCGGCTGCGGACCACCCTCAAGTATGTTCGGCGTCCGATTCGGACGCTCTGGAGCGATCACCTGCTGCGGCTGCTGCCGAGTCCCGTCGCCCGTCGGCGGAGGAACCACCTTGGCCAGCACCTGGCCTTCGATCAACTGCGTCACTTCGTTGCCGTCGAGAACTTCTCGCTCCAGCAACGCCAGCGCAATCCGATCCACCGCATCCGAATGATCTTCGATGATCTTGGTCGCGCGCTCGTAACCCTGCGTCACGAACTGCTTCACCTGCTCATCGATACGGATCGCCGTCGCTTCGCTGTAATCGCGATGCTGAGCGATTTCGCGGCCCAGGAAGATCTGCTCTTCGCGCTTGCCGAAGCTGACCGGTCCCAGATCGCTCATGCCCCACTCGCACACCATGCGACGAGCCAGCTCCGTAGCCTGCTCGATATCGTTGCTCGCGCCTGCCGTGCGGATTTTGAGGAACCGCTCGTCAGCCACGCGACCACCCATCGAAACCGTAATTCTCGCTTCCGCCTGCTCACGAGTGATGTCCACTTTGTCACCCGCGGGCAACATCATCGTGACGCCCAGCGCCATGCCGCGCGGAATGATCGTGACCTTGTGAACCGGATCGGCATGCGGCGTCAGCGCCGCGACAATCGCGTGACCGGCCTCATGATACGCCGTGTGCTGTTTCTCTTCGTCGGTGACGACCATCGAACGCCGTTCGACGCCCATCATCACCTTGTCCTTGGCGAGTTCGAAATCGTACTGCGTGACCACCTTGCGATTGGATCGCGCCGCGATCAGCGCCGCTTCGTTCACCAGGTTCGCCAGATCCGCGCCCGCGAATCCCGGTGTTCCACGAGCCAGCACGCTCAGATCGACATCGTCGGACAGCGGAGTCTTCTTGGTGTGGACCTTGAGGATCTGCTCGCGACCGCGCACATCGGGACGATTCACCACCACGCGGCGATCGAAACGGCCCGGCCGCAGCAGCGCCGGATCCAGCACGTCCGGACGATTGGTCGCTGCGATCAGGATCACGCCTTCGTTCGATTCGAATCCGTCCATCTCCACCAGCAACTGGTTGAGCGTCTGCTCGCGCTCATCGTGACCGCCGCCGAGACCCGCGCCGCGATGCCGGCCCACTGCGTCGATTTCATCGATGAAGATGATGCAGGGAGCGTTCTTCTTGCCCTGTTCGAACAGATCGCGGACGCGGCTCGCGCCCACGCCGACGAACATTTCCACGAAGTCCGAACCGGAGATGGAGAAGAACGGCACGTTGGCTTCGCCCGCGATCGCGCGAGCCAGCAGCGTCTTGCCGGTTCCCGGCGCGCCGATCAGCAGCACGCCCTTCGGAATGCGCCCGCCCAGCTTCTGGAACTTCTGCGGCTCGCGCAGGAACTCGATGATCTCCTGCAGTTCTTCCTTGGCTTCCTCGACGCCGGCGACGTCCTTGAACGTCACTTTCTTCTGCTGCGAGGAGTGCAGCCGCGCGCGCGACTTGCCGAAGCTCAGCGCCTTGTTGCCGCCGCTCTGCATCTGGCGCATCATGAAAATCCAGAAGCCCAGCAGCAGCACGAACGGAATCGCGTTCACCAGGATCGTGACCCAGTTCCCGCCGTTGTCCTTTTCGATCTTCTCGTTGCACTTGCCGTTCGAGCAGCAGCTTGTGGAAGTCGTTGTAGTTCGGCGGAACGGTCGAACGGAATTCTTCCTTGGTCTTATAGTGTCCGTGCACGTCGCCGGTGGCGAGGTTGATGGTAATGTCGTCGACATTGCCCTTCTCCACCTGGCTGTACAATTCCGAGAACCCCGGCGATGCCCCGGCCGGCTTGCCTTTCTGGAACACGAGGTACACCAGCACGATCAATCCGACTACGAACAACCACAAGACACCATTTCGAACAGTTGAATTCATGAATTCTCCAAGCTACTTATTACTACTCTGTTGGACGCCGAAACGTTCCCATCCGATTCACACCCGGGTTTCCAAGATCCCAAACTCGAAGCACCGGCCCCGATCGTCCGACCGCCGCGAATTCTTCCGCCGCGCCGAACTCCCGCGCCCACAGGATCTTGCCCCCACTCTCAAGGATCGGCCATCCAGCCGCCTCCATGAGGGGATTCGGGCTTCCTGGAACATTTCCTTCAGCTTTCGATCCCGGGACTTCCCCATTGGGTGGTAATGATCGCCAGGTTTCCAGCTTCTCAGTACCATCAGCCGACCCAAGCGGGGCTCGGCTAACTCCGCCTTCAGATTAGCACACGCGTTTCCAGGCGATGCGTCGATTTCGAGGCGGATCGACCCCTCGAATGTCGCGTAAGTTCCAGGAATCTCTACGGTTACCGGTTCCATTGCCTGTGCCACGGGACTCGTGGTGATCGGCGCCAACCGTAAATTGCCGAAACGAACCCAAAACCTGGATTCCGGGCAGGCTGGCGATCGTTCCATCCAGAGATCGATTCGACATGCCCGAATTCGATCCGGCGCAGGTCGCCCTTGACCAGCGCGATCGCCCTCCGGATCACCCGGCGCGCGACGGCGCGAGGCATCGCGTCCAGATCGATTCGACTCAGTTCGATGCCTCCGTCGACTTCCTTGACAGCGTCCCTCTGGAAGTTCGCTCGGCCCAGTAGCGCTCCTCCTCGAACGCCAGATCCGCGAGCTGCGCCAGCGATTCGACAATGCGCGGATTCCACTCGCGCGCGAGCTGCGGCAGCAACTGTGGCGAATCCGATTGCGGGCGAACCTGCGGATCGCGATTGCTCTGGTCCTCGCGCCAGGCGATGCCGCGGCTGTGCAGGAAATCTTCCACCTCGGCTCGGGTCACGTCGATCATTGGACGAATGAAATCCGTCATCGAGTCGCTGGGATGAATCCCGGCGAGCCCGGCGAGTCCCGATCCGCGCAGGATGCGGAACAGGACCGTCTCCGCCTGATCGTCGCGCGTATGACCCAGCGCGATGCGATCGCAAACGCCGTCGCGCATCAATCGCGAAAAGAACTCGCGGCGGGCGTTGCGAGCGTTCTGTTCGAGATTGCCCTGGGCTGCGCCAATCTGTCCAATGTAGCGCGACGCGCCTGCGTCGCGCGCGACGCCGGTCACGCAACGTCCGGCCGGCTACATGGACGCAGCGGCGACCTGCCACCAAGCTCCGATCCCAACTCGCGCTGGGTCACGAACGAACTGCTCGTCTTCATCCGAAGCTTCGGCTCGCAACTTGTGATTGAAATGCGCGACGCCCACCACGTTCACGCCGATCTGCGAGCAATACATGCAGCAGGCACACCGAATCCGGCCCGCCCGACACCGCCGCGATCACGCGAGCCCGCGCCACGTTGCGGACCAGGCAGCATGTTATAACGGGAAATACTTTTGAGCACTCGCTCGAGCATGTCTAATACATCCGGCACCTTCATTGTAAGCCTCGACATCGGCAGTTCCTCCGTTCGCGCGCTGCTGTTCGACGCCGAAGCGCAAGCCCGTGGAAGGCTACGGCGCGCGCGTCCCCTATCAACCGAAGACCACTCCCGACGGCGGCGCGGAAATCGACGGCCCGCGCGCTGGCGGAACTCGCCATCGATTGCCTGGACGAACTGCATCGCCAGGTTCATGCCGCTGCGACTGCGGGTGGTCGCCGTCGCCGGCAGCGCCTTCTGGCACAGCTTTTTGGGAGTCGGCGCCGACGGCACGCCCGACGCTGCCGATCCTGCATTTGCTCGACACGCGCAGCGCGGCCGAAGTCGCGGCCGTGCCCGACCGCCACGCGATCACCGGCTGCGTTCCACATTCGAGCTACTGGCCCGCGAAAATGCTGTGGCTGGCGAAGCATCGCGCAGCCGAATTCGCGGCCACGCAGCGCTGGCTATCGTTTCCGGAATTTCTGTTCGAAAAATTGTTCGGGAGCGCGCGCGCGTCCACCTCGATGGTCTCGGCAACGGGCTTGTGGAACCAGAACACCAACGACTACGACGATGAAACGCTCCGCGCGATCGGCGTCGATCGAGCGCAACTCGCCGATCCCGCCGAATTGGATCAGCCACTCTGCGATCTGCTCCCCGAATATCGCGCCGCGTGGCCCGGCTTCAATGGCATTCCCGTGGTTCCCCGCCCTGGGCGACGGCGCGTGCAGCAACTCGGCAGCGGATGTGTCGCGCCGGATCGCTTCGCGCTGATGGTGGGCACCACCGGGCGCGATGCGAGCGGTGATCGAATCGCCGCAGCTCGAAATCGCGCCAGGGCTTGTGGTGCTATCGCGTGGACCGCAAACGGTTCGTGATGGGCGGCGCGCTGTCGAACGGCGGCGACGTGTTCGCCTGGATGAAACGCACGCTCGCGCTGCCCAAAGATGTCGAGGCGCGGCTTGGATCAATCGCGACGCCCGGCGGCCACGGGCTGACGCTGCTGCCGTTTTTTTCCGGCGAACGCTCGCCCTACTGGCGCGCCGATCTGCGCGGCGTGATCGCGGGCCTGACGCAATCGACACAGCCGTTCGATATTTTGCGCGCGTCGCTCGAATCGGTCGCGCTGCGGTTCCGCGAGATTTATGAAGCGCTTGCAGGCGCGATTCGGAACGCCGGCGGAAGTCGCGGCGTCCGGCGGCGCGCTGCTCAATTCACCCGCGTGGACGCAGATGATGGCGGACGCGCTCGGACGCCCGCTGATCGCCTGCACGGAACCCGAAGCGTCCTGCCGCGGCGCGGCGATCTGGGCGCTGGAACAGATCGGCCGGTTGCCAAGCATCGCATCGCTGCCCGCGTCCTACGGGGCGACGTTCGAGCCGCGCCGGAGTACACGGCGACCTACGATCGAGCTCCTGGAAGATCAGCGCAAGCTGTTCGGAAAAATTTATGAGTCCTGAAATTCAAGACCGCGCCGCGCGCATCAAGCTGCTGCTGATGGACTGCGACGGCGTGCTCACCGACGGCACGCTGCTCAACGTGCCCGGCCCGGAACGGCAAATGGTGGAGACCAAGGTCTTCGATTCGCAGGACGGCATCGCGCTGCAATGGCTGACCTGGAACGGCATCCAGACCGGCGTGATCAGCGGCCGCGTTCGCTGGCGCTCGACGGAACGCGCGCGCCAGGTCAAGATGACCTACGTGTATCAAGGCCACATCGAAAAGATTCCGATTCTGGTGGAGATCGCCGCAGAAGAGCGGCATCGCGCTGAGCGAGACCGCGTTCGTCGGCGACGATCTCACCGACGTCGTCTGCATGCGGCGCGTGGGACTCGCAATCGCGACCGCCAACGCGCGCGACGAGGTGAAGCGCGCCGCCCACTATGTCACGGCGGCGGCCGGCGGCAGCGGGGCGATCCGCGAAGTGTGCGAACTGCTGCTGAAGTCGCAAAATCGCTGGGCGGATATTTTGAAGAAATACGAAGCAGGGTGAAGGTGAGGGACGCCACTCAATGTCGAGCCGCCGCGTTGTGTTGAGCCGCCACATCGTGTTGAGCCGCCACGTTGTGGGGCCGCCACTCATGGCGGCGAGCGGTCTTTAGACCGCTCAACTTCTTCACGAAGCCACCCATTTCGTATAATCCTACCATCACAATGAAGACCGGCATCGAAATCACCGCCGACTCCGGACCCGGAATCCTGCACGAGCTGACCGGCGTGATCGCGCGCCACAACGGCAACATCCTGAGCGTCGAGATCATCGATGAGCGTCAAGATGCAAATCCAGATCGCGCGAAACGCGCATCGTTTTCGAAATCGATCTGGCCGATTGAATGCTGCAGACCGCTCGTGGTCGCGCTCGGGACGATTGCCGGTGGTGCACCACGCCACGCAGGTCGACACGATGGAGAGCGTTTACGGCAAGCGCATCATCATCGTGGGCGGCGGCGCGCAGGTGGGACAAGTCGCACTGGGCGCGATCACCGAAGCCGATCGCCACAATATTCGCGGCGAACATATTTCGATCGACACGATTCCGCTGGTCGGCGAGAAGCCGCTGGCGGCCGCGGTGCGCGCGAGCGCGCGATTGCCGCGCGTGAAGGCGATCGTGCTGGCCGGATCGCTGATGGGCGGCGAGATCGAGGTTGCGGTCCGCGAAGTCCGCGCCGCGGGGCTGCTGGTCGTCAGCCTGAACATGGCGGGCAGCGTTCCCGAAGCCGCCGATCTGGTGGTCACCGATCCGGTGCAGGCCGGCGTGATGACCGTGATGGCGGTCGCGGATACCGCGAAGTTCACGGTGGAGCGCCTGAAGCGCCGCGTCTTCTAGTGGATATCCGCCGCTTTCGTGGCGCACGATTCGATCGTGCCGGCGGGCACTTTCAGTGTCCGCTTCCCGGAGCGCCAGCTCTGCAGGCCGCGCCAGCACGATGAATCGTGCGCCACGAAGGCGCGGCCAGCAGGCCTTAATGATCCTGTTCCGATCTCTAACGACCCAGATTTCCGTCACAATCTAGAAATGTCCCCTGAAGAATTTCGCGCCGCCGCGCACGAAGTCGTCGACTGGATGGCCGACTACCTGCGCGACCTGCGCGACTATCCGGTGCTGCCAACGTCGAACCCGGCGCGCTCGTCGATCGCCTGCCCGCGGCAAGGCCCGCAACAAGGCGACCCGATGGCGGCGATCCTCGACGATTTCAAGAACCTCATCGTCCCCGGCATCACGCACTGGAATCATCCGCGATTCTTCGGATATTTTTCGATCACTGCGTCTGGCCCCGGCATCCTGGGCGACATGCTCGCGTCCGCGATGAACGTGCAGCACATGCTGTGGAAGGCGTCGCCTGCCGCGACGGAGCTCGAACAAGTCACGCTGGGCTGGCTGCGGCAATGGCTCGCCCTGCCGGAGGAATTTTTCGGCATCATTCACGACACCGCATCCACCGGCGAGCATGCATGCGATTCTGGCCGCGCGCGAACTGGCCGCGCCGGAGGCTCGCATCATCGGGCGAACATCCGCGGCTGATTCTGTATATGTCGGAGCACGCGCATTCGTCCATCGACAAAGGCGCGATCGCGGTCGGCATCGGGCGCGAGAATCTGCGGCACGTCGCGGCGGATCGCGATTTTCGCATGATCCCGCAAGCGCTGGCTGCGGCGATCGAGAGCGATATCGCGGCCGGGCACAAACCGTTCTGCGTCGTGCCGACGATCGGCACCACGGCATCGACCAGCGCCGATCCCCTGAGCGAAATTCTGCCGATCGCGCGGAAGCACGGCTTGTGGGTGCACGTCGACGCGGCGTACGGCGGACCGGCGGCGCTGCTCGCGGAGCATCGCCATTGGTTCAACGGAATCGAGCAGGCGGATTCGATCGTGCTGAATCCGCATAAGTGGCTGTTCACGCCGGTCTATCTGAGCATCCTGTACTGCCGCCGGCCGGAAATCATGCGGCGGGCGCTGGCGCTCGAAGAGATCCCGGCGTATCTGCAGGTCGCGCAGCATGAGCGCGCAGTGAACTATTCCGATTACGTCGGTGCCGCTGGGCCGGCAGTTCCGATCGCTGAAGTTGTGGTTCGTGCTGCGCTATTACGGCCGCGAAGGGATCGAGAGAGTGCTGCGCGAGCACATTCGCCTGGCGCAACTGCTGGCGAAATGGATTCGCGAGGATCCTCGATTCGAAGTGTCCGCGCCGGTACCGTTTTCGCTGGTGTGTTTTCGGTTCAAGGGATCGGACGAGGACAACAAAGCGCTGTACGAGAAAATCAACGCAAGCGGCAAGGCGTTTCTATCGAGCACGGTGTTGCATGGGCAGTATGTGTTGCGCTGGGCGATCGGGAATATGCAGACAACGGAGCAGGATGTTCGGGAGACGTGGGAGTTGATCAGATCGCTGGCTTAGTTGGCGAGCTCGCGACGGTGAGCGCATTCAGATCGACCTTGAAGAGCGTCGTAACGCCCTGCACAGGACCATTCCGGCGCCCCAGGCGGAAGGAAATCAACCTCGTTCTCCAGGAGAAGTATCGAATCGGACTCGAAGTCGAGCGGACTTGAACATGTAGTTCTCGATTTGAGTACCTGGGAATGCGGAACTCAAGCGCTTGCAGAATCACACGATCGATCCACTTCATTTCGGTCACACGATGCCCAATGTGAAAGATCTTGATCGTGTGCTCGAGCGGCGAGTGTTTGTCGATGAAGATGAGGAAGCGGCTGTCCGGGCTCCAGATCACGTCGCCAGTGCGAACGAATTTGGCCAGCACGCGCTGGCGCGCGCCGTGCTGCAATACTAGAGTCGTGAATCGCGCTTGATCATCGTAAGGCCGAGTCGTGAGTCGATAGACGCCATTGGGGGAAGGGATGTTGGCCACGTGCCAGCCGCCAACTTCGCCTTGACTCAGATCTGCTGCAGTGACGTGATGAGCGAGGAATGCTGAGGCCAGGGACAACGACGCGCACCGCATGAGTTGATCTTAGCAATAGGATTTCCGATAGTGCGATATGATGGCGGCGTGCAGGAGTTCGACCGCATCACTGCAAGATCCCGACGTCATGGGCGGCAAGCCCTGCATCCGTGGGATGCGCGTGACTGTCGGAATGATCCTGGAGCCCTCGCTGCCGGCCGCACGGTGGACCAAGTGCTGGCAGACTTTCCTTATCTTGAAGAGCCCGACATCCACCAGGCACTTGCCTTCGCTGGCCCGCAGGGAATTTCTTAGGCCCGCTCCCTTTGGTCACGGTTCTGTTGGCGCAGTCTTTCAGAACCGCGACCGAAGGAAGCGGCCTTAAATCCGAAAGTCAGGTCGTCAACGCTTCCAGCGACTGGATCTCCTGCCGAAGCATTCCCAGATCCCGCTTCACCTGATCGAAATCGCCCTTCGCCGCCGCCTCTTCAATCCGGCGCGCGCATTCGCCCAGCCCCGTCGACGCGAGTTGCTTTGCCGCGGCGCCGATCATCTTCGCTTCCTGATCCAGCGTGACGATGTCGGCATTGTTCGCCGCCGATTCCCAGCCGATCGATGCGTTCCGGCGCCAGTTGCAGGAACAACTGAAGAATCCCATTCACCAGTCCCGAATCGTCAAACATGCAGCCGATCGGTCACATTGCGGTCCGGAGGCTTGAACTCGCGAGGACGGCTGGCCGGAGCCGCCAGATGCTTCTCGATCGTGCTGATCAGATGCGCGGGCTGCACTGGCTTTGAGATGTAGGCGTTCATGCCGGCTTGCAGGCAGCGCTCGCGATCGCCGTTCATGGCGTGCGCGGTCATGGCGATGATCGGGATGCTTTCCCAGCGCGGATCGCGGCGGATGCAGCGCGTGGTCTCCAGGCCGTCGAGCACGGGCATCTGCACGTCCATCAGAATCAGGTTGTACGCGGCGTCCGGCGGTTCCAGCTTGGCGAGCGCTTCGCGGCCGTGTTGGCGACGTCGATCTGATAGCCCTTCTTGCGCAGAATCGCCAGCACCACTTTCTGATTGACCAGGTTGTCTTCCACCAGCAGCAACCGCGCGCCTGGCGTGAGAAGCCGCGGATCCCGCACCGTTTGCCAGCGGCTGGAGCCGGCACCGGAGAGCCGCTCGGGCGCCGCCTCGCACGGCAGAGTCACCGTGAACGTGCTGCCCTGCCCAGGCTTGCTCTCCACGCGCACTTCCCCTCCTTGCAATTTCACCAGGCGCCGCGTGATCGCCAGACCCAATCCGGTGCCGCCGTATTTGCGGGTGATGCTGCCATCGGCTTGCGTGAATTTTTCGAAGATCGTCGGCAGCTTGTCGGCGGGAATGCCGGAGCCGGTGTCGGCGACCTTGATCTCCAATTCGATGCGCCCATCGGCAGCGGACTTTCCAGCGAGACTCACGCGAACCCAGCCGCGTTCGGTGAACTTGATGGCGTTCGAAAGCAGGTTCGCGACGATCTGGCGCACGCGCAGCGGGTCGCCCAGGACTTCGTAGGATGACGAGGCGTCGGCTTCGAAGCGCAGATCGATTCGCTTCTGCGCCGCCTTCGCGCTCTGCGACTTCACGCAATCCTGCAACACCTCGCGAAATGTTGAACGGAATCTTTTCCAGCATCATCTTGCCGGCTTCGATTTTCGAGAGATCCAGAATATCGTTCAGCAGGGCGAGCAGCGAATAGGCGCAGCGCTGCGCGGTTTCGAGCTGCTCCCGCTGATCGCGACTCAAGCCGCTATCGAGCACCAGGTCGACCATGCCGAGCAGTCCGTTCATCGGCGTGCGCAGTTCGTGCGACATGTTGGCGAGGAACTCGCTCTTGGCCTGGCTGGCGGCCAGCGCGGCGTGCATCGCCTTTTCCAGTTCTCCAGTGCGCTGCCGGATGCGCTGCTCCAAGCAGTTCCTGATGCTGGCGGATTTCCTCTTGCGAGGCCGCCAGCGTCTCGATCATCCGGTTGAAGCTCTCGCCCAGATATTCGATTTCGTCGCCGGTGCGGCTCACCTGGATGGGCTCGAATCGGCCTTCGCGAACCGATGTGATACCGGCCTGCAAGAACGACAGCGGCCGGGCCAGAAGCCTCATGGTGAACCGGGAAATCGCGAACGCCACCACGCCCACCACGCCGAACAACACGATTCCCTTGGTCAGGTTGAAGGTGTGTTGGATCATATCCAAGCAGAGAATGGTCCCAACTACCCACAGCACCAACACCGCGGTGAAGATCGAGAACTTCGACGACAGAGAGCGGTAGTTCTGGGCGAGGGCTGCTCCACATATCCATGGTGCGATGATTTACCCGACGCGACCATCGGACGGACACCTTAGTACCAGATGTTTTCCTTTGTAGCTCGCTTGGCACTATAGTTTCATCGGCAAATTCGCGGCCGAAGTTAGTGCAGCTTCAACGTTCCGCGGCTGCTATGCTGTGAGGAAATGTCGTCTCGCCTGGCCACGTTCTGTGCGGCGTTCCCCTTAAGAACCCGGTGCTGGCGGCGTCCGGCACCTACGCCTACGGCGTCGAACTTAAGGGATTGGTGGACTTGGGCGCGCTCGGCGGCATCGTTGTCAAGGGTTTATCGCGGGAGCCGATGGACGGAAATCCGCCGCCGCGGCTGTTGGAAACCGAAGCCGGGATGATCAATTCCATCGGCCTGCAGAATATCGGCGTGCGGGCGTTTGTGCAAGAGAAACTGCCGGAACTGCGCAAGGCGGATACAGCGATTTTCGCCAATGTTTTCGGCTATGCAGTGGAAGATTACGTCGAAGTGGCTCGGGTGCTGGAAGACGCCGAGGGTTTGGCCGGCTACGAACTGAACGTCTCCTGCCCCAATACCAAGCACGGCGGGATCTTGTTTTCGGCGGATCCGGCGCTCCTGGCCGAAGTGGTGGCGGCGGTGCGAGCGGCCGTGAAAAGCACGCGGCCTCTGATCGTGAAATTGTCGCCGAACGTGGCGCGGATCGAGACTGCTGGCGCGGGCGGCGGCGGAAGCCGGAGCCGACGCGATCTCGCTGGTCAACACTTTCGTCTCGCTGGCGATCGACGCGCGCACGCGAAAGCCCAAGATCGGCGCGGGATTCGGCGGATTGTCGGGACCGGCGATCAAGCCGATCGCGCTGCGCATGGTGTACGAAGCCGCGCAGGCCGTGACGATTCCGGTGGTCGGGCTGGGCGGAATCGCGACGGGCGTCGATGCGGCCGAGTTTATGATCGCGGGCGCGAGCGCGGTGGAAGTAGGCACGGCGAACTTCTGGGATCCGCAATCGCCGGTGCGCATCGCACGCGAGCTGGATCAGTTTCTGGAGCAGGAAAACATTTCGCGAGCCGCCGATCTGGTTGGCACGCTCGATTTCAAAAGAGGAGACTAAATGAAGAAGATTATTTCGACGGACAACGCGCCCAAGGCGATCGGGCCGTATTCGCAGGCGGTGGTGACGAACGGATTCGCGTTTTTGAGCGGGCAGATTCCCACTCGACCCGGCGACCAATCAATTGATCGAAGGCGACATCGTCGCGCAGACCGAGCGCGTGATGGAGAATCTGAAGGGCTTGCTGGCGGCTTGCGGATCGTCGCTGGAGCAGGTGGTGAAGACCACGGTGTTCATCAAGGATATGGGCGAGTTCGCCAAGATGAACGAGGTGTATGGGCGCTATTTCGCGGAGAATGCGCCGGCTCGGGCGACGGTGGAAGCGGCTCGATTGCCGCGCGATGTCCGGGTGGAGATCGAGTGCATCGCGGCGGTTTGAGTGCCGGCTGTTGCGCAAGGTTTCATGCCGGCTGCACGCTCGACGACTGCCGCCTGAAATGGCGGCTGCAGGCACAAATTGCCTGCCCCACTTAATGCACCGTGTACTGCTGCTGCGGCGGATTCAGTTTGATGTCGATGGTCTTGTTTTCTTCATCGACGTCGAAGGTTTCGCCGAACGTCTGATAGTTCTTCGCGATGATCTGGATCAGGATCTTGCCCTGAGGGATGCTCGGCAGCTTGGCGACGCCCTCCTGGTTGGTCTTCATGTCCCATTCGGTGCGAATCTTCGCGCCGAACTTGGTTTTCGACCGGCCGGCGACAAATTTCACGATCACGCTGGCATTGTCGACCGGCTTGCCGGCCTGATTGGTGACGACAATCTGGAGCTTGGTCGTGTCGGCCCCGGCCAACGTGACCACGGCGCAAACCAATAGCAGGAGTAGTTTCCGCATTGCAGGTATTATCTCACGGGACGGTTGAACCGCTCCCTATGGTCGCGGCTCGTTAGGCGATATCCGGAAGCAGGAATGTTTGCGGTGAACCCGCGGCTTCGCTCACGGCTTCCGCCGCCAGATAGCCGCTGCGCACGGCCGCTTCCATGGTTGCTGGCCAGCCGCAGCGGGTCCAATCTCCGGCCAGAAACAGATTGCCGACTGCCGTCTTCGACAAGCGGGCGCTTCGATTCGAGCCCCGGCACTGGCGAAAACACGGCCTTTACTTCTTTCACCACGTGCGCCTTTTCAAGTTTGGCTTCTGCGACCGCCGGAAAAAATTCCGCCAGCTCGCGAACGGCCAGAGCGATCACTTCAGCACGAGGCATCTCCGTCAATGTGCGCGATGCGCTGACCACCACTTGCACGTACTTGCCGTCGCCTTTGTTGAAGACCCATTGAATGGTGCGATCGAACATGGTCGCCTGCGGCACGTCGATGACTCGGCGATCGAACCAGAGATGAATCCCGGTGATGGGCGAATGCTCGAAGCCATCGACGTTTACGTTCGCGGCTTGGGCGATGCCTAGTGCTGCCAGGCGATCGAATGGAACGGCGCTTACGTAATAGTCGGCGGTGAGTTCCTCGCCACCTACATTTACCGATTGAACCAACGCACCCCCACCCTCACGGGTGGTGCTTGACGTGGCTCCAGCGAACACTACTCGTTCCACTGGGGCGCGCAAGTGTATTTCGACGTTGCCGATTTTCTTCCAGGCTTCCTCGCGATAGAGTTGCGCCAGCGGCACCGATGGCACGCCCATATCGAACGCGTCTTCCCGAGCCAGGAATCCGAGCCGGAACACCTGAAAGCCGTGAAGGGCCGCCATGCGATCCAGTTCCTCGCTGATCGCGCTGACCAGAACCTGACGCCAGAACCGTTCGATCGCGCGCGGCGGCTGCTGCTTTTCCTCAAGCCACTGCTGCATCGTGATGCGATCGAGATCGTCGCGCTGCCCGAATTCCTTGCGAATCGCCAGAATGCCGCGCATCACCGCGAGCTTTTCGGACCAGTTCAGGAAAGTCAGCGCGAGCATCGATCCGGTGAAATGCAGCGGCGCGGGAAGAAAGCCCGAGCGCAGCAGGCTGCGCCGGCCGCCCGGCTCGATCAGGACGTATTCGCGAAAGAACGTGATGTCGTCGCCGACGCCCAGGCGCTCGTAAAAATCCAACAGATTGACGCAGCAGCCGAGCAGAATATGCTGGCAGTTGTCGATGGTTTCCGAACCGGCTTCGTAGGAAGTGGCGCGTCCGCCCAGATGCGGACGGGATTCGAAGATGCGGACGGTGTGCCCGGAAGCGCCCAGCGCCGCGGCCGCTGCGAGACCCGCCAGACCTCCGCCGATCACGATCACGTCAGCCACGAAATTGGCCTGGAATGATCAGATGGGGAAAGGCGTCAGCGCGCAGGGGCAGGAACCCGTTTGCGGAAGCCGCCACCGCTGTCGCTGCCGATGACGATTGCGAGCCAGATTACGATGGCGATAAATAATACGTCGGATGGTTGCAGATCCATGCTGTTCTTATTCCGGTTTATCCAGTATGCCTGAACTAAGCTGGCCGGGCAAGTACTAAGGTCTCCAGTACGAATCGGCCCAACCGAATCCGAACGCGACGACTAATCCGACTGCCGGAAACAGCGCGGTCGCCACTACGGTTCTCATCGGCCAGTTCCATTTCGTGAATAGCGCGACGGCGAGTTGCGGGGCGCAGATCAGCGCCATCGCCAATGCATACCCAGCGTCGCCGTGGGAGCACCAGGGGCAATGGTGTAGATGCTCGGCGTGGATGTTGCAGGCGGCGTCGGCGCCGGCCCATAGGGATCGGCAGCCGCATTGGAAGATCCAGTTGCAGAAGTTGATGAAGAAGGCGCTGGTGACGGCGAAGGAAATGAGAAATGGCGAGAGTCGGCTCAGCACTTTCCACATTATCGTGTATAAGCGTGGCGCGGGCCGCTGGCCCGCAGAGCCGAGAATCGTGGCGCACGCTTCAGCGTGCTGTCGCGGGCTTTAGCCTGCGATTCGGAACGTCGAACTGAAGTTCGCCGCTGCACGCTGAAGCGTGCGCCACGATTCTCGGCTCTGCGGGCCAGCGGCCCGCGCCACGGAATTTGAACATGTTCAAAATAGTTGTTGACTGGGAGGGAAAGTGGGTTTATTCTGTTTTTGAACACGTTCAACATACTATGCCGACTGTAAAAGCTACTCCCAAAGCTCAGGAAACACAGTATCGAGTCCTTGAATCCGCTCTCGATCTGTTTCGCGACGAAGGTTTCGAGAAGACTACGATGCGAGACATCGCGACCAAAGCCGGCGTCGCGACGGGTGCGGCGTATTACTACTATCCGTCGAAAGATGCGCTGGTCATGGCGTTCTATGAGCAGGCGTGCGGCGAGATGCAGCCGCTGATCCAGGAAGCCGTCGCGCGAACCGCCGGGCTCGAAGGACGGCTGCGCGAAACGATTCGGGTGAAGCTGGAATACTTCGCTCCCAATCGCGGCGTGCTGCGGGCGCTGCTGCGCACCGGCGCAGATCCCAAGCATCCGTTGTCGCCATTCAGCTCGGAGACTCGCGCGATTCGCGAAATCGATCTGAAATGGTTCCGTCAGATTCTGGTCGATTGCGATGTCCGGATTGCCAAGGACCTGCTGCCGCACTTGCCGGAAGTGCTGTGGATGTTTCAGATGGGCGTGATTTTCTTTTGGATCACGGATGATTCGAAGGATCAGGCGCGCACGGCGAGGCTGCTTGAATTGGGGACGAAAACGGTAATCGCACTGCTGCGATTTTCGGCGGTGCCGTTGACGCGGCCGTTGCGCAAAGTCGCGATCGAGTTGATTGAACTGGCGAAGGGGACGGCGTCATGAGACGAGTCCTCATCGCTGTGGCGTGCGTCGTCGGTGTTTCGGCGGGAATGCTGTTCACCGTAGTCTTCACCCTTGTCTGCGCCACGCTTCTCGTTTATTACGGCGCCGCTGGCGTTCTGGCGCTCCTGGAGCAACACCGTACGGTAAGCGAGGAAATGGTCTGGCAGTGCCTCTCGATCCAAGACACGGACAATCCGAAGGCTCCGCACATAGAAATGGTTCGGCTCTGGTTCGTAAAGAATCCGCATTATGAAAAGACTGCTGGCGGGCCGCACCTTTGTGTGGACTTGAAGGCAACTGGACTCACCCGCGTAACCGTCTCCTTCCGCGTTTGGGGCAACAGGTGGCAAGGTTTGCACGGCTACGACGAAATCGGGATCTCCGCTGGATCTAGGAAGTTGGACGTCTACGGCTTCGGCGCCGCGCCGTTTTATCAAGACATTGAGCATCCGGAGAACGAACGGGGCCTTGCCTATCCGGACATGTACCGAAATCCTCTGGAGGTTTTCAAGTGAATCGAAAACGCGTAAATGGGGCGGCAGCATGAAGATAGAGCGCGTTCTGCTGGGTTACCTCGTGGCTCCTCTGGTGCCTCCGATGATTCTGTTGGCGAGCGCGCAGAAACTGCCGTTCTGGGATGCCGCTGGGATCATCATGCTCTATTGGGTTTTCGGTTTTGCGTCAATTGTTGTCTTAGGTACTCCGCTTCTGCTGTTGTATCGCCGTCTAGGCTGGACCGGCTACGTTTCATTCTCGATCGGAGGTGGCGGTTGCGCCTTGATTACAAGTTTGCTTGTGACGCGGGGATTCTACGGCGCAGGAATGATCGCAATGTGGGCGGTTACCGGAATGGTGTCCGGCGTGGTGTTACGAATGGCCCTGTTTGGTTTCCGTCGCAGCGGCTAATACCGAGCGTCCCAAAGTATTGACGACGTTCTCCATCAGCCGCAGGCCGCAATCTCCTTCGCAGCGTCAGGATCGATTCGGGATGGAACTGCACGGCTTCCATCGGCAGGTCGCGATGGCGGACGCCCATGATGACGCCGTCGTCGCTCTCGGCGGTCACTTCCAGGCACGCGGGAAGCTTTTCGGGGATCGCGTACAGCGAATGATAGCGGCCGACGCGAAACTCCTCGGGCAATCCTTCGAAGACGCCGACGCCGCGATGCCGCACCAGCGATGGCTTGCCGTGCATCGGATAGCCGAGCACGCCCAGTTCGCCGCCGAACGCCTTCCACCATGCCCTGCAATCCGAGGCACACGCCGAACACCGGCACTCCCAGCTTCGCCGCGTGGCGAACCAGCTCGGGCACGCCGAAATCGCTGGGCCGGCCGGGACCGGGCGAGAACCAGAATCAGCGAGGGCTGCAAGCGCTCGATCAGATCGAGCGGGAAGCCGGCGCGATACGTCATCACTTCGGCGCCGGTCTGGCGCGCGTAATTCGCCAGCGTGTGGATGAAGCAATCCTCGTTATCGACCAGCAGCAGCGCACGCCGCCGCCGTCCTCGGTGGACCGGCACGTAGCGCGTCTCGCCCGGCGGCGCCGCGTCGAGCGCGCGGAAGAATCCGGTGGCTTTGAGCCGCATTCGCGATCTTCGCTCGCCGGAACCGAATCGTAGAGCAGCGTCGCGCCGGCGGCGATAGCTCGCGACGCCGTCGCGCAGATGAATGGTGCGAATGGTGATGCCGGTGTTGATATCGCCATCCAGCGAGATCATCCCGACCGCGCCGCCGTACCAGCCGCGCGCGTCCTTTTCCAGATTCTTCGATCGCCTGCGCCGCCCATTTCTTCGGCGCGCCGATGATGGTCACGGCCCACATGTGGCGTGAGAAACGCATCCAGCGAATCGAATCCTGGCGGCGAGCGTTCCTTCGACGTGATCGACGGTGTGAAACACGCCCGCGTAGGATTCGATCAGGCGGCGGCCGATCACGCGCACCGAGCCGGGCTCGCAGACGCGCGACTTGTCGTTGCGGTCGACGTCGCTGCACATGGTCAGCTCGGATTCTTCTTTGGTCGAATTGAGCAGCTCGCGGATGCTGTCGGCGTCGCGCAAGGGATCGCCCGTGCGGCGCGCGGTTCCGGCGATGGGGCAGGTTTCGACGCGGCGGCCTTCGACGCGCACGAACATTTCGGGCGACGCGCCGATCAACTGCTCGTCGCCGAACTGCAGCAAGAATTCGTAGGGGCTGGGGCTGGCCTGCTGGATGCGCTCGAACAGCTCCGACGGGCTGCCGGAGTAGGGCGCGCGGAAGGTCTGGCGCAGCACGACTTCGTAATAATCGCCGCGGCGCATGCCTTCGCGAACGGTTTCGACTTCGGCCATGTACTCGTCGGGCGTGTGGTCGGAGACGATGGGACCGCGGCTCGCGCGCTTCTTTGCGCTGTTTCGACGCGTCTGCGTTCGGCGGTGCGCGGCAGGCCGTGCGTGGTAGATTTCGCCGCGCGCGAAATCGTACTGGAAGCGCTCGATCTGTTCCTTCTTGCGATCCATGAAATAGATGTCGTCGCACAGGAACAGGTGCAGATCCTTGACGCCGTTGCGCGGGAGCTTCAGCTCGATCGGATCGAACTGGAACAGCAGATCGTAACCGAACGCGCCGACCAGCGCGAGCCGCGACGGCAAGCGGATGCCGAAATTCGTCGAGCAGCGCGCGCAGGATCGAAAATGCGGACGGCTGCTTGCTGCGCTCCTCTTCGGGAAACAGCGCGGGCAGCGGCTTCAGCGTCCCCTGCAGCGCGCCGTTTTCGCAGCGCGAAATTCTCCCAGTGCGGATGATCGGCGCAGCAGCGGCTCGAAGATGCGGTTCAGCATTTCGCCGCGCGCATTCAGCGGGCGGAAGATGCACTTCGCGTCCGGCGGCGACGATTTCGAGCGGCGGCGCGACGGCGGCGAAATCCCAGCGCGAATAGCGTTCCGGATATTCGTAGCCGGAGGAAAAATAGACGCCGCGCTGGGTGTCGAGCTTGCGCAGCAGCCCGCTGAGACCACGCGCTATAGGCGATATTCGAGATGGTGCGGGTGACGGCAATGCCGCCTGGGGTCGAGTAACTTTCGGGGCGCATACAACCACCGAAGCGTGGGTAATTCAGAATAACATGCGATCGTTCCCGCCTATCGATATGCTTTTGTGCGAATATGCTTTTATGCGTACCACGATTGAACTTCCGGATCCTATATTTCGACGGCTGAAAGCGAGTGCAGCGATGCGCGGCATGACCATCAAGAAATTGGTTGGGATGGCGGTAGAGCGAGAGCTGGCCCTTGTGCCGCTGCCGAAGAAGCGGCGGGGCCGCGAGGCGAAACTGCCGCTGATCAAGGGCACCCCTGGACATGTGATCAGACCGCTAACCGGCCACGAGATGGATGAACTCCTATTTGGTTGACGCCAACGTGTGGCTCGCTATTTGCCATGATAAGCACACACACCATCGCGCCGCGATGGATTGGTTCGAGAAATCAGAAGGTGTATGTTGTTTCTGCCGGATCACCCAACTTGCTCTCCTGAGACTCCTGACCAATTCGAAAGTGATGGAGCTGAGCGTGAAAACTCAAGCCGACGCGTGGAAGATCTATGACGCACTCGTCGAGCGCGCAACGGTGGCCCTGGTGGGCGAGCCGTTCCAACTCGATCGCGCGTTTCGCGAATTGTCGAACGGCGGACATCGTTCCCCGAACGCCTGGAACGACGCTTACCTGGGCGCGATGTCAAAGGCGCTCGCGATGACTTTCGTCACTTTCGACTCCGTCTTCCGCACCATGCCGGGCGTCGATGCCCTGGTGCTCACACAGGCACGCTGACGAAATCGGCGAACACTTCGTTCGACAGCATCACGCCACGATTGGTGAGCCGCAGACGCGAGCCATCGAATTCGAGCAAGCCTTCCTGCGATGCGCCGCCGGATGGAGTCGTCGAACAGAACGTCCGCTCCACACTGGTTCCAGGCGATTCCCTCGCTCAAGCGCAGCCCCAGGAAGAATCGTTCCGCAACCGGATCGGCCGGCACGTGATTCTGCATGCCCGGATCGTCGACATAAGCAGCCGCCGCCTCGGCGTTTTGCCAGCGATCCACGCCATCGAACGAATGCGCATCGGCGCCGAATCCGAGATAAGGCTCGCGACGCCAGTACTTCAAATTGTGCAGCGACTCCGACCCATCGCGCGCGAAATTCGAAATCTCATAACGCGCCAGGCCGATGCTTGCGAGCCGCTCCACCGCCAATTCATAAAAATCGGCGATCGCATCGTCGGCCGGCACATCGCGCGCGCCATACCGCGCACCGTTCAGGAGAATTTCCTGCCCCAACCGGCTGTCATCGTCGACCTCCAGCATGTAGACCGAAGCGTGCGGCGCACCGAGCCTCTCCACCCAATCCAGCGATTCAATCCAGCTCTCGCGCGTCTGGCCCGGCAACCCGGCGATCAGATCGATGTTGATCGAATCGATTCCGGCGTCGCGCAAAATCCGCACATCGCTCTCGACGATCGCAGCGTTATGCTTGCGACCGGTGCGCGCCAGTTCGCGATCGATGAACGATTGCACGCCGAGGCTGACTCGATTGATACCCGCCGTCCGCCACGCGTCCACGCGGTCGCGAGTAATCGAACCGGGAGCGCACTCCATCGTGGCTTCGCGCCACTTTGCGTTATCGCGAGGTCCGCCCGGAATCGTCCCCAATAAAAACGCCAGCGCGGAGACGTCCATCTGACTGGGAGTCCCGCCGCCGAGATAAACCGTCTCCGGCGTCCACGGCCACTCCGTTTGAGCGAGCGAGGCGCGCAACGTTTCGACGTAGCGAACTTCCAGTTCGCGCGGAAATACGCCCGAAGCGAAATTACAGTACGTACATTTCTGCGCGCAAAAAGGATACGAGATGTAGACGCCCGGCATCCGTTAAAGCACAACGTCAAAGAGTCACATGCTCGCCGATCTGCTGACCGATCGCATCCGCGATCATTTCCACCAGCGTCTGTTCGGTCGCCGGCAGCACGAACGCTTCGCGCGCATCGTCCCAATCCAGCTTGAAGCTCTTCGAATGCGCGGAAACCCACACCTGCCGCACCGGCGAATTCGGGCTGACCACGAATTTCGCGGGCGGAGTCTCGAACTCGATCGCCAGCGCACCCGAGTTGAAATCCGACTCGAAATCGAATTCCTCCGAGGCGGGTCCCAGGCGGCGATGCAGATCGGCGAGCGCCTGATCCGCGCGGTCTCTAAATTGCTGATCGTCCATGGATGTTTAAAGTGTCAATCTCAAGATAGCGTTTCTCGATGACAATTTCATTGCGGGACGTTTATCCTGAGCCTTCCGTCAGCCTGATTGCATCTGTTAACCTTGGACCGTTCATGGATCCTGCCTGTATACGACATACCGACCTCCCCGGGACCACGCGGCTTTTCGCGGACTTCACGTTATCATTTCGATCGCGTAGCGCGCTTTTACCGGCACGATCCGCACAATCCGGACTCGTTGCGCAGCGCCGCCGCTGAAATCGACTATCCCGACGATCGCCGCGCGGCGATGGTCCAGGCGCTCGCAGCACAGAATCGGCGATAGCGCCGCCCTAACGAAGTTGGCCCAGCCGGGCACAGTCGCGATCGTCACGGGCCAGCAAGTCGGATTATTTTCAGGACCCGCCTACACCATCTATAAGGCCATCACGGCAGCGCAAGTCGCGCGATCGCTCACCGAACGGGGCATTCCCGCGGTGCCCGTGTTCTGGCTGGCAACCGAGGATCACGATTTCGAGGAAGTGAATCACGCCTGGACGTTCGACGCCGCGCACTCGCCGATGAAGTTGAGCGTCATGCCGCCCGCCGAAGACGGAGCCAACCCAAGCGCGCGGCAACGGCCGGTGGGCGGACTCGCAGTACAGGATTATCCAGTGGAGCAACTGGCCGCGTCGCTCGCTGCGTTTCCGCATGGCGAGGAAGTCGCTGCGATGGTTCGCGACGCGTATCAACCCGGCGTCACGATGGGCCAGGGATTCCATGCGCTTCTGAAAAAGCTGCTGGCGAGGCTGAACCTGATTTTTCTCGATCCGCTGGATCCCGCGATTCGCAAAATCAGTGCGCCGCTGGTTGCAAAAGCGCTGCAAATGGCGCCGGAGTTGAAGGCTGCCCTGCTGCAGCGCAATCGCGATCTGGAAGCAGCCGGTTATCACGCGCAGGTACACATCGAAGAGAAGACGTCGCTATTTTTTCTGCTCGAAAACGGCGAGCGCGTTCCGCTGCGCCGCAAGGATTCCGAGTTCGGCGACTTGCAGCGACCGCGCAGCCGAGGTTTCGCCGAACGCGTTGCTGCGGCCCGTGGTGCAGGATTATCTGCTGCCGACCGCGGCGTACGTCGGCGGTCCCGCGGAGCTGGCGTATTTCGCGCAAGCCGAAGTGATTTACGATCGCCTGCTGGGGCGAATGCCGGTGATGATGGCGCGCAGCGCGTTCACACTGCTTGGAGCCGCGCGCGGCGAAATTGCTGGCTCGTTATCGCATGAGTGTCGCGCAGACTCTGGTCGATCAAGAGGCGTTCGAAACACGAGTCGCCCGGGAACTCGCGCCGGAATCCACGATGTCGGCCTTCACGAAGACGGCCGCGGAAACACAGAGTTCTGTCGATAGGCTGCGCGACGAACTCGTGGGCTTCGATCCAACGCTGGCGGCTGCGCTCGACAAGAGCCGCGCGAAGATTCTGTATCAGCTCGAAAAAACGCGGCGCAAAATCGAGCACGAACTGCTTCGCCGTGACCAGCGCGCGGGCAGCGACGCGACGTATCTGGCGAACCTCCTCTTTCCGCAGCGGCATCTGCAGGAGCGCTTCTATTCGATTCTGCCGTTCGTCGCCGAGCACGGCCTGGACCTGATCGACCGGCTGCACGACGCGGCCGCGATCGAGTGCGCCGACCATCGCGTGCTGGCGATCTAAACTATATCTTTCATGCGAGAAAATTCCGTTAAGAAAGCCCTGCAAGCGGGCAAACTGCAAATCGGCTGCGGCTTCACGCAGCTTCGTTCCCCGGAAGCAATTCGCGCGCTGGCCGCGGCCGGGTTCCATTGGACCTTCATCGACGCCGAGCACGGTCCTTTCGATTTCGCCACCATTCAGGATCTCTGCAAAGCTGCGGCGCCGGTAGGCATCGCGCCGCTGGTTCGCGTCGCCGACATGCAATATTCGCTGGTCGCGCGAGCGCTGGATTGCGGAGCGCAGGGCGTCGTGTTTCCGCGCGTCGAATCGCCGGAGTTACTGGCTCGCGCGATTTCGTGGACTAAGTTCCCGCCAGTCGGCGTACGCGGCTTCGGGCTGGGACCGTGGCAATTCGAATATGAAAAGGTGACGCTGGGTGACGCGGCCGAGCACTACAACGCGAACACAATGGTGGTGTTGCAGATCGAAACCGTAGCCGCCGTGGAACGCCGCGATGAACTGCTGTCGATCCCCGGCATCGATGCGGTGATGATCGGGCCGGTGGATCTGTCGATTTCGCTGGGAGTGCCCGGCGATTTCGAGAATCCGAAAATGGTCGACGCGATGGAGAAGGTGCGCGAGAGTTGCCTGAAGCACGGCGTCGCGCCGGGCACGCAAGTTCGTTCGGTCGCGCTGGCGAAGTTCTGGAAAGATCGAGGCATGCGCTTTCTGGGCTGCGGCAACGAAGTTTCGTTCCTGTTGGAGAAGGCCTCGGAGACGGCGGCCGCGCTTCTCGCGTAACGTGGCGCACGCTTCAGCGTGCTGTCGCGGGCTTCAGCCTGCGATTCGGATCATCGAACTGAAGTTCGCCGCTGCACGCTGAAGCGTGCGCCACACTTAAAGTTTCAACTCCCAGGTTTCAAACACCCGATCCTCACCAAACTTCCGCTCCGGCTCCGACTTCACGTGCGCGAACCCCGCGCTCTCATAAATCGAACGAGCCGCCAACAGCTTACCCTCCGTCCACAAAATCAGCTTCTTATAACCGCAGTCGCGCGAAAAACGAATGCATTCCTGTACCAAACGGCTCCCCAGGCCCAGCCCTCGCGCGGAAGGCTCCACCAGCAGCAGCCGCAACTTCGCAACCGTCTTGGACACTTTCACGACCAACACTGAACCAACGATTTCGCCATTCCGTTCCGCGATCCAACATCGCTCACGCTGAGGATCGAAATCGCGGATGAACTTCGCCGCGATCTCCGCCACTAGCGCCTCGAACGTCTGATCATAGCCCTCGCGCGCATACAGCACGCCATGCCGATGCACCACCCAGCCCATGTCTCCCGAGCAATGCTGCCGCAAAATGTAAGGCTCATCAGTCTTCGGGCTCCCGCCAAGAATCGATTGCACGCGGTGCATCGCCTGCACAAGCTGCGCGCGATCTTCGGGAGCCAGCGATTCAATCATCTTGCCAATCTGGTGGTTGGTGCGCCCTTGCTCGCGATCGAAGGTCGAGCGGCCTTTCCGTGTCAGCGACAAGTCGGCGCGGCGCGCGTCGAGCTTCGAGGATTTTCTCGCAACCAGGCCGCGCTTTTCGAAGCTGCGCAGGATGCGGCTGAGATAGCCGGGATCCAGCCCCAGGTGGTCGCCGATCTCCGATGCCGATGGCTGCTCACGATGCGCCAGCTCATACAGCGTCCGCAATTCGGCGAGCGAAAACCCGCTATCCAGATATTGCGGCGTCAGGACACCGATCTGTTTGGTGTAGAAGCGATTGAAAGTGCGGACCCGGTCGATTTCCGCCTGCATGGAAGGAGTATGGATGGAATACTTGACGATGTCAAGCAGTTAGTTGACTGGGTCAATGACTTAAGCCAACGATTCTTTGGGGATGCGCGTGGCGCACGCTTCAGCGTGCAGCGGATGAACTTCGGTTCACCGTCCGAAAACGCCATCGGCTGAAGCCGACGGCTGCACGCTGAAGCGTGCGCCACGCGCATCACTAGCGAAATCGCTGGGAGCAAGGGAGCGGCCTCAATGAACGTCAACCGGCACGAATCGCGCGGCTTGTTTGTCCTTGCGTACGCGATCCACAAGAAACGCCTGGTTGTGGATCACCACGTAAATCCCCGCCGTCAGCACGCGCGCGGCGAACAAACTCTCGGTCAGATTCTGCAGGCCGTCGCTCGATTCGAACCCAAGCGGCGTCATCGCTCCAGTCAGGATGATCGGGTACTTCAAGTCGCCCACCGTAGCCTTGAGGTACAGTCCCGTCTCCACCATCGTGTCGGTGCCGTGCGTGATGACGATCGGCGCATCCAGGCGCCCGCGCACCGCGTCGAGCACGCGCGCCCGGTCAACGTCCGTCATCTCGAGGCTGTCCTTGTTCATCAGCCGCGTCGTGTCGATTTCAAGATCGGGCAAACGCAAGCGTCCCAGATAAGTTTCGATCTTGCTGTCGACATTTTCGACGGAGCCACGCTGTTCGGAGTAAATCTTTTCGATGGTGCCGCCGGTCGTGATCAGGTGAATTTTTTGCATCCGGAATCCCCATCCTAGTACGTGGCGCGGGCCGCCGGGCCTGAAGAGCTGACGTGGCGCGCGCCTCAGCATGCAGCCGCGAACTTCAGTCCGCCGTCGAGACCAACAGCATGAACCATTTCTTTTCGCGGAATTCGCTGGCCTCCGCTGTAGAATCAAACTAGACAAGCTTGTGATCCGAAGAATCCTGCAATGGAACGCGAGAACGGTGCTCATCCGCGCCGCGATCCTGATCGCCATCATCGCGCTGGCCGATTGGCGCATCGAATTTAACGCGACGCTCGGATTCCTCTACATGTTTCCGATCGTGCTTCTCGGCACGGTCCTGCCATGGTGGCAACTCGTCATCGCCGCCGTCTTCTGCACCTTTCTTTCCGATCGGCTGGATCCGTTTCCGATGGATATGGAAATCCCTCGCGACATTCTGATCTTCCTGGTCCTCGCGATCACCGGATTTCTGTCTCGCGATCTCGCGCGCGGCTATCGTCGCGAAATGGCGAGCCTTGCCAGCGTCGAAAAAGAAGTGGTCGCCAGGCGCGCGGCCGAAGAGCAACTCGAGTTTCTGATTCAGAGCAGCCCCGCCGCCGTTCTCACGATGACCGCGGACGGCGAGATTCTGCTGGCCAATCCCGCCGCGCATCGTCTGTTCGGTGCTGCCGAGGGCTCGCTTCCCGGTCGGAGAATCACTCGCTACGTCCCTGCGCTCGGCTCAGTGCCTTTGATCGGCGATAGCGCCCGAGGCTTTCGAACCGAAATGCAGACACGCGGCCAGCGCGAAGGCGGCGAAGCGTTTCTCGCCGATGTGTTCTTCTCCACGTACGCAACCGCCGCCGGGCCCAGGCTCGCCGCGCTGCTGGTCGATGCATCGGAACATCTTCGCGAGCGCGAGGAGACCAGCCTTCAGCAATTGCTGGCGGGTTCGCGGATTCTGGTGGCCGCGGTTTCGCACGAAGTCAGAAACGTCTGCGGCGCCATCGGTATGATGCACGAAAACCTGGCGCGCCATGGAGCCCTCACCGGCAACAAGGATTTCGAGGCGCTCGGCTCGCTGGTGGAGACGCTATCCAAAATCGCATCGCTGGAACTGAAGCAGAGCACCACCACTTCCGAACCCATCCCTGTCGATCTTCACGAAGTTCTCGCCGATTTGAGAATCGTACTGGAGCCGTATTGCGAGGAATCCGACATCCAACTTCGCTGGGAAGTCCCGGCCGATCTTCCGCTGGTGCAGGCCGATCGACATAGCTTGTTTCAGGTGCTGCTGAATCTGACAAGAACAGTCAGCGGGCGCTGGAATCGGCGCCGCGCAAGGTCATCGAAATCGCGGCGGCCGCGGGCAGCGGCGGGGTATCCATCCGCGTTACCGACAGCGGGCCGGGCATTCCCGACGGGAAGAAGCTCTTTCAACCTCTGCAAAAAGGCGCCGACGCGACGGGCCTGGGATTGTATCTGTCGCGCGCCTTCATGCGATCCTTTCGGGGCGATCTTCGGCATGACCCGACCGAGGCCGCCGGCTGTTGCTTCGTGCTCGAATTGCGGACCGCCGCAGAGCTTGCCGAACAGGAGAGCGAGCGCAGCAGTAGCCGTCAGCGTGTGCCACACATGCAAGTAACCGTATACGACTCTTACTGCTTGACGACCACATTCTGTTTCGCGAAGGCTTGAGCCGCCTGCTGGTTTCCGAGCCCGATTTCGAAACCGTGGCGCAGTGCGGCACGCCGGCCGAAGCGCTGGCGGTGCTGGCGCATTCGCCGGTCGATATCGTGCTGCTGGATTTCGATCTGGAAGACGACACCGGCACGCGCTTCATTTCAGCGGCGAGGGCCGCCGGCTACAGAGGCAAGATCCTGATGGTGACGGCGGGAATGAGCGCTGCCGGATTCTTCGCACGCGTGGGCGCTCGGCATCTCGGGGATTTTTCTGAAACACAGTTCGCCGGCGACACTGCTGCAGGCGATCCGAACCGTCGCATCGGGCGATGTCTGGATCGATCTGAAAGATCCCGTTCCGGCATCGTTCACATCCGTGCGGCCGCCCCGCCAAGGCTCCCGGTACGAGTCTGACGCCTCGCGAGCAGCGTGTGCTCCGCTGTGTTTTCGAAGGGTTGACGAACAAGGAGATCGCGTATCAGATCGGAGTGTCGCTCAGTTCCGTAAAGGCGACGCTACAGCAATTGTTCGAAAAGACGGGAGTGCGAACGCGCAGCCAGCTTGTACGGATCGCGATCGAACGGTCGCTGGAGTCGGAATCTCATTAAGGCCGCTCCCTTGGCGTAAGCGTTTGATGTGAAAACAGGGACATGATGTGAAAACAGGGACAGGCTACCCTGTCCCCTAGTGACCCGAGATCACGAATGAACAAGATAACGGCGTGGACAGGGCGGCCTGTCCCTGTTTTCACATCATGTCCCTGTTTTCACATCAAACGCTTACGCCAAGGGAGCGGCCTTAAGTTCTTACGGGCGCGACGCGCTCACGATTGTCTGGACCGCTTGCACCACGGTGCGCGGCCTCGATAGGAGCGGAAGCATCAACACCTTGTCCAATGGCAATTCCGGATGGGCGGCACGCCATTTTTCAATCGTGCGAGAACGTTGATCCTCTTTGAGATTCGCGATAACCACATCAATGCGATTGGCGGCCAACTCGTCCATCGCGGCATCGGAATGTTCGGCGTGGTGCACGGTGAATCCTTCGCGAGTCAAAAGCATCGCGAGCAGTTTTCGCATTGCGCGATCCTCGTCCACCAGGAGAACCGAAAGAGGGACGCGGGGACAGGCGGGTAGAGCGAGCAGCGGCGCTTCATGCTTCAACGGCAAGATCGACGTTTCGATGATCGACGCCGCGATTCGTGGCCGCGGCAGCGTCCTCGTTCTTACGAAAGACGCCTCGTTCGACGGATTGAGCATGAACCAGGGTCGATAGAATCGTCGCCTGCACTTGCGGCATCGTAGCGGAGCGAAGGCAAAGAGCGAAAGCAGTCTGTCGGTAAAATGCAAGTCCTGCGAGACCCGAAAATCGCTCCATCCGCAATTCGGGCAAAAGATGCCCTTGGACTCTGCGCGGTTCATGTCTGGCCGGTTCAGCCTGATTCCGGAATACATCGCTACTCTAGTATGAGTGCGCCTGCTCCCGATCGTTACCGGCTTTTCGATCTTTCTTTTATGGCCGCGTGCGATTCCCCGCCCCGGAGCCCCACGCCGGAAAGCGATGAGACCCAGGCCGCATGGTACGGCCAAGTTGTAAAGCAAGTCGCCGCGATCAATCGCGAAGCGGAGAGGATTTCAAGGGTGGCAACGCGGACAAGGCGTCGGCGCTGATTCAGGAGGCGCAGCCGCTGGTGGCCCGCCTGCTCGCCGTTCGCCATCCGAATCTAGCCGCGACCGAAGTTGCTTCCGACCTCGATCAGCTCTATGGAGAGATGCTGCTGTCGAATCGACATTACGCGTGGGCTCGGCTGACGTTCCAGAAGAACCTGTCGCGTTGGAAGCACTGGGAGCCGCGGACTCCCGACACGGAGCGTCGCTACAAGGAAGCCGCCGCCGCGATTGCAGAGTGCGATAAGCATCCGGATTGACCGCCCGAGCAAGATCGCAGAGCCGCCGGTACTGATGTCGGCGCGCTTTTACGGTCGCACCTCACTGGCGGCGCCAATAACCGAGGCCGCCTGTGGGCGACGACCCTATGAGAGCGCGCCAACAGAAGGTTGACCAAAGGGAGCGTGCCTTAAATCTCGGGCTCAAAAATATTGCGCCCGCCGCTCCTGGCGAACCATCCCCGCGCAGCCCAACGCATCGCGAGCCTCCAAATCCGCAAACAACGCAGGATCATTCGGCGTATTCGCGACAAATCGCAGACCGTCCTTCACCAATCGCCCGACAACAATTCCCAGTTCAGGGCCGGTCTTCGAGTGAACCACCGTGTAGCTTTCGATAACACCCGCGCCTTCCGGCGTTTCAGTGAAAGGAGCTTTCGGCATCGCATCCAACTCCCGTTGCAGAATCGACGGCTCTTCTCGCGACCATTCGGCGAGCGGCTCGGTCGAGTAGAGACCCGCGGCGTGTTTGGTAACGTAATTCCCGTTGGCCGTGACCAGTCCGAACGCGCCCGGCTGTTTGCGCATCCGCTCCACCATTTCCGCAATCGAGTGCATCACGTAGTTGTTTCCAGGCCCGCCGAAATACGGCAGACCGCCGGTCACCGTGAAATCGCGAGGATCATCTTCATCCAAACCGATCTCCTGACATGCAATCTCGACCGCCGACGGAAAGCAACTGTACAGATCGAATGCCGCGACATCCAACAGCGATTTCCCGGCCATGTCGAACGTCTTCTTCACCACCGCGCGAATCGCGGGCGACGAGTGCAGATCGGCGCGCTCGGTGACGTACCAATGGTCGTCGCCTTGCGCGCAGCCGTGCAGATACACGCGGCGGCTATCGGGAATTCCGAGCTCGTCGGCTCTTGCGGCGGAACACACGATTACCGCCGCCGATTGATCGACGTACACATTCGCGGTCATCAGCTTCGTGTACGGAAATCCGATGATGGGATTGGCTTCGGTCACCGTCGCGATCTCTTCCGCCGAATAACCCTGGCGGCGCGTGGCGAGCGGATTGCCTTTTGCGACGGCCGCGAATTTCGCGAACAATCGCCCCATCGCCTGTTGATGTGCGTCGATCGATCGCCCGCGCTCGCCGCGGATCGCTTGCTCAAACAGCGGATACATGTTGATCGCGGCTTGCATGCGATGCACTGCTTCATGCTCCGACCATGCCCAGCGATGCCCGCCCCATTCCTCGGGCGCAAACGGTGCATCTTCACCCCAGGCGAGCGACACCCCGGCTCGCCGCGCGGCGAGTTCGGTGCGCAGGGGCTCGACGCCGGTAAGCAGTGCGACCGTCGATTCGCCCTGTGCGATCCGTTCGCATGCCCGATTCAATGCGACCTGCGGCATGTTGCCGCCGCCCGGCGTGTAAACGAATTCCCGCGGTGCGGCTCCGATACGTTGCGCGACGGACCACGGCGGATTCGCCATCCTGCCGTGCGGCGACTGGAAGCGCGGCGTGGAATCGGAAAATAAACGCACGACGACGATCGAGTCGATGGCCTGCAATAGTTCGGTATCGCGCTCAGAACCTGCCGCATCGCGAGCAGCCGCGCGCGTCACGTCGACCATCAATTGAAGCGGCGATCGTGCGCGTTCCAGTGGAGTTGTCGTGTCGGTGATCTGCGCCGTCCCGACAATGACGGGTGTGGCGCACGCACTCCTGCGTGCCGTGTCGACACTCATGTCGACACGAGTACTTTCCGCGCAGGTCCAAAGAAAGCCGCGGCATCACTTCTCCACACGTCTCGGGCCTCTTGGAAAAACTCGTGTCGACATGAGTGTCGACACGGCACACAAGAGTGTGTGCGCCACATCATCCTAGAAATCCTAAAATCGCAGCATGCGCCGCGTCTGTCTGATCGGTCGTAAAAAGGTGACTCGCGTTCGGCAGCATCACGAGCTCGGCGCCGGGAATCTGCCCGGCGATAATCGGCGCATTCTGCGGTGGAACCAACTGGTCGCTCTCCCCGTGAATCACCAAAGTCCGAGCACGAATCGACGGCAACCGATCGAAGCAGTTCCACGCCAGTATCCCTTGTACTTGCCCGAGATAACCCTGCGCCGTGGGGTACACACTGCGGCGAACCGCCAGATCCTCATCGATGCGCGACCGCGGCGTCGACGAATCGTAAATGTAAGGAACCATAGCCTCAGCGCCTTCTTCCGCGGTCATCCGGGCGCGCGCCATCAGAATATCGCGAACCGGCTGGGCCGCGGCAACCGACTCCTTGCCTCCGCAAGCCGTGCAGCCGAGAATCAGCCGCTCCACTCGCTCCGGGTAGCGGATCGCGAATTCCTGCGCGATCATGCCGCCCATCGAGATTCCGAAAATCCGTGCGCGCGCGATACCTGCGGCGTCCAACACGGCAGCAGCATCGGCCGCCATCTGCGCAATCGAAAATGGACCGGGCGGCACATCGCTCTGGCCCACCCCGCGATTGTCAAATACCACCGTCCGATACTTCTGCGCCAATACCGGCCGCGTGCGAAACCACATCTGGTGCGCGTATCCCAGGCCCATGATGAGCAGGATCGGCTCGCCCGCGCCGGATTCCTCCCAATAGATTCGCGAGCCGTCGCTGTCCCTAAAAGGCATCGTTCCAGTGTACGTGTCTCGGGAGGGAAGAAAGCCGATTGTCTGAACGGCGTGATATGTGTTACTATCTGAAAGCTTTAGAGAACCTTGCTACATCGCTTTGAACGTCATTTCGTTAGGCTGCTACTGCACGCTGAACCATCTTCAATCGATCCCGCCGGGCCATCCATCGCTTTAATCGCTTTAGAAAATCGTTGAGAAAAGAGAAATTAAAGATGAAAGAAACAGGAACAGTGAAGTGGTTCAACGCCGGTAAGGGATTTGGATTCATTTCGCGCGAGAACGGTGAAGACGTGTTCGTGCACTTTTCCGCCATTGAAGCTTCCGGCTACCGGTCGCTTGAAGAAGGCGCCAAGGTAACGTTTATTGTCAAGATGGGCCCCAAGGGGTTGCAGGCAGAGCAGGTTTCGCTCGCCTAATCCTCGCGCGACGTGGTTCGCGCCGCAGGGGTTGTAAAACAGCGGCGCGACGTCGCGAACGCCACACAATGGGGTCGCGCAAGCGATCCGGAGCAGCAGGAAAGCCTCTTAGATAGAGGAGTATGCGATAGCTGAGTATGCAATATTTCGTCCGCGCAGTCGAAAAACATAAGGATGGTCCCCGGAAGATCTACGTCGACGTGATGTGTTCGGGGCTGGCGAAAGCCGTGGAAGAGGCCAAGCGGATTGTGCTGGAGTCCGACCGTGGCCGGATGCTTCAGGCGGACGCTTGTTTCCGCAATGGCGATCAGGTGCGCACCAAATATTGTTGCTGGATTGATGAGCGAGGAGCCTTGCAGGAGCGCGCACTCGTTTAGCAGGCGGACGTGCAACGAATTTGAACGGATCGTGGTGAAGCGCGCGGGCAGTCCTGAAAAGTGCTAAAGTAAGGATGTCGTTCCCCGCAAGCGCGCGTGGCTCCCCCGGCTGCCGCTTCCGGAGAGCCAACAGAATTTTCGAGTCGCCCTGAACAGCCTGCTCGATACGGACGGGTGATTCAATACAATCAGGAGCAAAGTTATGAGTGGTCGTGGGCCGCAGTCATTCAAGAAACGGCAGAAGGAACAGCTGCGTAAGGAAAAGCAACAGGAAAAGGTCGCGAAGAGGCTGGAAAAGAAATCGGACGGCCCTTCTCCCATCGCGGAAGCGGATTTGTTGGAGCCGCTCACGGGACCTGTGCTGATGGAGTTCGATCCGGAACTTGACCGGACACCGAATTTCAACGACCATAACTAAGCGGGTTGGCACACGGGTTAACGACAGGAAGCGAAAGAGAGGAAGTTCCAGTTGGCGGAAATTCACGTCCATGACGGCGAAACGGTAGAGAGCGCTCTACGGCGTTTCAAGAGGAAAGTTCTCCAGGAAGACATCATCAAGGAGATCAAGCGGCATTCATTCTATTTGAAGCCGGGCGAGAAGAAGCGCATCAAGTCCAAGCTGGCTCGCAAGCGCAATCGCAAGAAGCGATCGCACGACGCGCCTACTGAAGCGATTCGTTGATTTGGTAGCGGGGCCACCACTCGTGGCGGCGAGTCGTCTTCAGACGGCTCTCTTCATCAGGAAAAAACCGGCCTAAAGTCCGGTTGTCGGCAGAAGTGCCAGCCCCACATCGTACAAGCCCCCCCTCTCAAACCACGTAATCAGTGTCGATAACGCATGGGAGGAGTCCTTCCGTCCATGCAGTGTGTTCTTTCCACCCGCGAACAGACCTTGAAGTCTCTGGATCGCCTGCCTAAATTTTCGCCGATGATGGCGCAACTCCTGGCACGTTTCACACAGCGGAATTGCGACGCGAAAGCACTGGCTGACGTCGTCGCCAAGGACGCGCTGCTTTCAGGACAAGTGCTGCGTCTGGCGAATTCGGCATGCCTCGGCCGCAAGCATTCCATCCACACGGTGCAGCACGCAATCGCCGTGATTGGCGTCGGCCCGATGCGAAGGTTTGCGCTGGGGACGTCGCTCACCAACCTGTTTTCCAGAACCAGGACCGCGGCCGGATTCTCCGTGACGCGCTTCAATCTCCATTCGGTCGCGACCGCAACCATGGTGGAGCTGATCGCCGACGAATTGCCGGTTCGCGATGGAGAAAACGCCTTCATCAGCGGCCTGCTCCACGACGTCGGCAAGATGCTGATCGCGATCAGCCTTCACAAGGAGTACGAAAGCATCCAGGGTTATGCCTCGGTCACCAGGAAGCCTATGCTCGATTGCGAACGCCACGTCCTGGGGACCGATCACGCCGAACTGTCCGGCATTGCGATTGCCCGGTGGGACCTGCCCCAGCCGGTACAGGGGGCGGCCTTCTATCATCACGAGCCGGAAAGGGCACGGCAATTAGAGGATGCGAGCGGCAAAATCGGCCTGTGTAACGTCGTGAACAAGGCTGACGCGTTCATCAACTACCTGGGAATGTCGGTTTTGCCGCCCACAGCGCCGCCGTCCACCCCGCCAAACCTTGAATTCGAGGGTCATACCTACAACGTGGATCGCCTTTTGCAACGATTCCAACTTGAGTGGAAGCGCTTGGGCGATTTGTTCCGATAACGGTTGCTAGTGTCCTGTCTCCGAAATTCGTGGAATAAAAAAAGGGGACAGACCACTCTGTCCACGGCCGCGTCGGCACGGGGGAAAAGGCACCTACCTGCGGGGACAGAGCAGTCTGTCCCCTTTTTTTATTCCACGAATTTCGGAGACAGGACACTAGAGGCACAAGCGAAGCATGGTCGCGGCTGGCTGCCGCCGATGTTGGAATCGGCAGGTTTATTTACAATTCCCTCTACAAACGGCAAATCTTGGCGATATCCCATCGGGGAGGTCTGCCGTCCATGCAGCCTGTGCTTTCGAGCCGCGAACAGACCTTGAAGAGTCTGGAGCGCCTGCCTCATTTTTCTCCCATGATCTGGCAGCTCCTGGCGTGTTTTACCCAGCGCAATTGCAACGCGAATGCGCTCGCCGATGTCGTCGCCAAAGACGCCGTGCTTTCCGGGCAAGTGCTCCACTTGGCGAATTCGGCTGCTTTCGGGCGTAAACATACGATCCACACGGTAAAGCATGCGATCGGGCTGATTGGAGTGGGTACCATGCGAAGATTCGCCTTGGGCTCTTCCTTCTCCAACCTCTTTTCCCGGACCAAGACCGCTCGCAGCTTCTCCGTGAGGCGTTTCAATATTCACTCGGTAGCAACCGGGACGCTGGTAGAACTGATCGCGGATGAGTTACCCGTTCGCAACGCCGAGGACGCCTTCATCAGCGGCCTGCTCCACGACATTGGCAAAATGCTCATCGCCGTAAGTCTTCCCAAGGACTTCGAAAATGCTTTGGGACTCGCTTCGCTCAGCAAGATGCCTCCCCTCGAATGTGAGCGTCAGGTCATGGGAACCGATCACGCCGAGCTTTCGGGCCTCGCCATTTCACGTTGGCAACTGCCCGAGCCCGTCCAATTGGCCGGCACCTATCACCACGAGCCGGAAAAGGCACAGGAACTAGAAGGCGGAGACGGCAAACTCGGGCTGAGTCTGGTGGTGAACCGCGCCGACGCTTTTGTCAATTATCTGGGAATGTCGGTCTTGCCTCCCGGACGACAGCCGCCGGAACGACCCAGCCTGGAATTCGAGGGCTATAACCATAACGTAGAGCGCACGTTACGACGATTCCGGCGGGATTGGAAGCGTTTGGGCGATTTGTTCCGATAAGACTTACGTAGGCTAAACGAATCCCATGTTCCACCCGATAGTCACATGAGACGTATGAAAGGCGAAAATGCGCCCCCGCAGATGCCGGGGAACTGGGTTTCCCGTCACTGGCGATGGCTGATCGCCGGCGGATGCGTCATGGCTATCGGCATCGCGATCGCTCTTCTGTTTTCGTTTGGCGGCGGAGTGAATCGGCCTTTACGGATAGGCTTCCAGAATTCGCCCCCGTTTCATTATCCTGACGCACGCGGAAATCCGACCGGCCCATCGGTCGACGTCGTCAAAGAAGCGGCCCGCCGCCTCAACATTCCGTTGGAATGGCGATACTCGCCCGAGGGCCCGGAGAAGGCGCTCTCCAGCGGCGCGATCGATCTTTGGCCGATCATCGGCGACCTGCCCGAGCGCCGCGGCCTCATGTACATCTCCGCGCCGTGGGTGAAGATGACCTACATCCTGCTTTCGCTCGACTCGGTTCATCTCAATGGCGACCAGGACGTCTCCGGCCGCACGCTCGCTATCTCGAAAATCAGTCTGGATGTCCGGCTCGCGCGGGAGCGCTTGAGCCGCGCCAGCATCATGAATGTTCCTACCACCACCGACGTTATTTCGGCGGTTTGCAATGGGACCGCGCAAGTTGGATTGGTGGCGCAGAGCTCCATGCTGGATGCGCATTCGGACGATTGCCCGCAAGAATCCTTCCACACGATCCCGCTGGAAGGCGCCGCCTTCTGGTTCGGCATCGGCGCCAACAAAGACCGGAAAGATGCTCGCTGGGCGGCGGACCGGATGCGTGACGAAATCGGCAAGATGGCGGCCGACGGCGGGCTGGCATCGATCGATTTCCGCTGGCATTCGAACATTGGCACGGAAGCGAGCACCATTTTTCAATACAGCCGCGCCCGTTCCTACTCATTCCTTCTGCTGTCCGCGCTGGGCGTGTTGATTCTTACCTTGGGCGCGATGCTTTCGCTGACTCGCCGGCTTGCGCGCTGCGCAAAAACAAGCCGAGGAAGCCAGCCAGGCCAAGAGCGATTTTCTCGCTAACATGAGCCACGAAATCCGCACTCCGATGAATGGCGTCATCGGTATGACCGGGCTGCTGCTGGACACCGATCTTTCGGCGGAACAAAGAGATTACGCCAACACCGTGAGAAGTTCCGGCGAAGCTCTGCTGACGGTGATCAACGACATTCTCGATTTCTCGAAGATCGAAGCCGGCAAGCTGGCGATCGAGTCGCTGGCGTTCGACCTTCGCCTGGTGGTGGAAGAAGTCGTCGAGATGCTGGCGCCGCGCGCCGACGAAAAAGCTCTCGACCTGATCCTGCAATATCCGGCATCCGCGCCGTGCCGCTTCTTTGGCGACGCCGGCCGCATCCGCCAGGTGGTCACGAATCTGGTCGGGAACGGCTTGAAGTTCACCAGCAGCGGCCACGTTCTGATCGCCGTCGATTACGACTGGCAGGATAAGCAAAGCGCCGTGATGCGTATTTCCGTCACCGATACCGGCGTCGGAGTGCCACCTGACAAGCTGGAGCGGCTGTTCAAGAAATTCAGCCAGGCCGATACGTCCACTACTCGGAAATATGGCGGCACCGGGCTCGGGTTGGCGATTTCGAAACAACTCATCGAAATCATGGGCGGCTCGATCGACGTGAAGAGCGAGGTTGGCCAAGGCTCCACGTTCTGGTTCACGCTGCCGCTGCCTTTCGATGGCGCTCCATCAATGCAGGCGATGCCGGTGGGCGATCTCAAGGGCCTGCGCGTGCTGATCGTCGACGACAACGAAGTCAACCGGCGCGTGGTCCACGAACAAATTTCCAGCCTGGGGATGCGCAACGGAAGTTATGCATCGGGGCAGGATGCGCTGGACGCGGTCCGCGGCGCGCAACAGGCTGGCGATCCTTATCAGATCGTGCTTGCCGATTACAATATGCCGGGGCTCGACGGCGCCAAGCTCGCGGCGGCGATCAAGGCCGATCCGGCGATTCGCGAAACCGTGATTGTCATGCTTACCTCAGTCGGTTATTGGCGTGAGCTGCGAGTGCTGGAAGGCGCCAGCATCGATGGTTGTCTAGTGAAGCCGGTGCGGCAATCGCAACTCACCAGCACTCTGATTTCCGCCTGGTCGAAACGGCAGGAGCGGTTGGGGACGACTCTCGGGGCGATCGCCGAAGTCCCTCGGAACGTACCCGTCGCGTCGTCGTCGCGCCAGGTTCATGCCATGAGCGGGCACTTCTCGAACCTGCCGGTTCGAGTGTTGGTCGCCGAAGATAATGTCGTGAACCAGAAGGTGATCTCGCTGATGCTGGAGAAGCTCGGGGTGCGGCCGGATGTGGTGGCGAACGGCCGCGAAGCCGTGGAGATGATGAAGCTGCTGCCGTACGATCTGGTGTTCATGGATCTTCAGATGCCGGAAATGAACGGTTTCGAAGCGTGTGAAGAAGTCAGGAACCGTCTCAACGGCCGGTCGCGCGTTCCGATCATCGCGATGACCGCCCAGGCCACGGTGGATTGCAAGGTTCGATGCGAGGCCTCGGGCATGGATGGGTTTGTCGCTAAGCCCGTGGTGTTTGAAGAGTTGGTCGACGTGATGACCAAGTGGATTCTGCGCAGTCAGCCGCAGCCGGCGTAATCGATCGTTTAGGGCGTCGATGTGGCGCACGCACTCTTGCGTGCCGTGTCGACACTCGTGTCGACACGAGTTTTTCCTGGCGCGGACGAGGGTGTCGAGAAGAGTCTCGACACGGCACGCAAGAGTGCGTGCGCCACGTCAATTCTTCGGCGGACCAATCGAACACAGCGGATCGCCAATCACGACGTTCTGCCAGCTTAGCGATCGAATCGCCAGATAGTAGCTTTCGGCCAGATTGCGGCCCTGATAATACGCGGGCAGTAGCAGCTCAGGTCGAGGCGTCATCGCGAGATACGGCTCATCCGTATGGCCGGACGCGCCGGTAACGCCTTCCAGAATGTAGTCCGCCGTGAGCGTCTGCGGACTCTTCGCAAACCACAGCTTGTCCGACTTCCAGTCGCTGATATTCCAACTGTCGGGCGGACGCGCGAACGTTCTCGCATTTGTCGAGACGAACTCGGTCATGATCGCGCCGGGCAGCCAATGAAATCCGAGAAATCGCTGGTGTCGACTCTTGTCGTTCGATCCCCAACCCGCATATCCGATGACGTCGGACTGATCGTAAATCACTTTAGTCGAGGCGTCGAAGACCGTCCGCTCCTTGGGTAATCGAATGGCCGCATCCCGCAGCCAACTGTCGCCTTCCTCGTCGCCTGCGGATCGAAGATCGATCACGAACTTACCGCGATTGACGGCGATCAGCGATCGATCGATCATTCCCTTGACGCCGTTGAAATCGTAGGCTTGAAGGCGGGTCACCAGGTACATCGGGAATTGGGGATGCGAGAACTTCGCATCGCGCTTTCCGAAAAACGGGCTGGGCAATGAACCGGGAAGCGCATGCACGCGGTTGTTGTGCATGTCGGAATAGAGCAGCGTAAGCTCGCTGTCGGTGGATGCGTTGTCGGTGGTCATGGCATCGCCCGTGGTGCCTAGAACACGCAGAGGCACGCCGCCGGTGGTGACGATGAAGAGAATGCTTTCCGTCAATTTGTTCTTGCGCAGGAAGCTCGCGATGGGCGCCGCGATTTCGCGATTGTAATCGGCGCGGGTGATGCTTTCTTTTTCCGAGGTTTTGATGCGGCAGATGTTCGCGGTTGGGATATTGCGCCGGCGTGCATAGTATTCGCCGATCTCACGCGAAAGCGATGAGTTATCGTTGACCACGATCAGGACGTTCGCGGGGCCTTGCGCCCACAGGGCTTCCATCGCCAACATCAATAGGATTACGAATTTCACGTCGAGCCCATCGTAACAGCACGCGTGCTTCTTCTAATGAGCCGGACATCACCACTCCTTTGTGGCGCACGATTTATCGTGCTGGCGCGGCCTTCAGGCTGCGCTCGTGAAGCGAACACTAAAGTGCCCGCCGGCACGATGAATCGTGCGCCACGTCCCGACAAGCCGCCGCCCTAGCGAACGATAATCGCGCTGGCGGGAACACCATCATCAATCGTGAGATTCTTCTCGCGATCGAAAAAACGCGTGGGACGAAAAACAGATTCCTGGTGGCGCGACCGCTCACGCGAATCTTGCGGTCGCATTCCAGCTCGGAATCGCGCACATCGTTGAGCCACAGCGACCCTTCGAAGTTGGCGAGCCGTAATCCTTCCGCGTCGTCGGCGACCAGGGCCGGGCGCAGCTCGTCTGCCGGACAATCGAAACGAACGTCACGCATCACGATATCCTTCGCATGACGCACGAATATTCCGTGCGCGGGCAGCGCTCCGAACATCGTGGGATCTGGATAATCCTTCGTCTTCTCGGGAATTTCGGTCAGAGATCCGGGGCCAGTGCGCGCGGCGGCTGTCGAGATGGAAATGCCGTCGAGGCGAACACCGACCACGGGTGCGCCGGGGATCCCCGCGATCACGCTGGGCAATTTCGCTCCGCTCGCGCGGACGTTCGAAATCTGAATATTGCCGGCTGCGCCTGGGCCGCCGCCAACCGCACAGTGATCGCGATTGCCGCGCAGGATTGCGATCGGGATGCCCACGTCGCGCATGGTGATGTTCGAGACGACGATATCCTGCAGCGCGCCGCCGTCGACGGTGTAGAGCGCGATTCCAGGATTTCCGTGGCGCATTCCCATCCCGCCGACCAGCGTGCAATTGGAAAACGCGATGTTGCGAAAGTCGCCGCAGCTTTCGGTTCCGCATTTGAGATGAATGCTGGCCGTGCGCAAAACGCAGTTCGTCACGGTAACGTGTTCGGTGGAGCGACGCTCGCCGAGGCCGGTGGCTTTGAGCGGAATCGCATCGTCCACCGATTCGATGAAGCAGTTCGAGATGCGGACGAAATGCGAGCTATCGGGATCGATGCCGTCGGAGAATCCGTTCAGAATGGTGACGCCGTCGATGTCGACATAATCGCAGCCGAGCAGGCTGATGTTGTAGCTGGGCGCGCTGCGCATCGTGATGCCGCGGATGCTGGCGCGACGGCAGCGGCGCAAGGTGATGGGCTTGGGGCCGCCGCCTTTCGTGCGGTTGCAATCGATGGTTCCCTGCCCAAAAATCGCGATACTTTCCGCGTCGTCGCCGTTGAGGAGCGCGCCGCTGAAATCCTTCGCATCGGAACTCATGACAAGAGTCGCGCCGTTGTCGAGCCAGATAGAGACGTTGCTTCGCCAGTTCAATGTGCCCGAAAGATAGCGGCCGGCAGTGATGTGGATGGTCCCGCCGCCGCGCTGATGAGCTTGATCGATCGCGGCCTGAATCGGTTTGGTATCGTTAGTCTCGCCGTCGGCGCGCGCGCCGTGGGATTGCGGGGAAATGAGGTCGACGGTTTGGGCTCGGAGGGTTACCGCGGTCGCGGCCAGCCAGGTGAAGAAGCCGCGGCGCGAGAGGTCGCAAGGAGAAAACATTTTGAAGGCCGCTCCTTCTAGTCGCGCTTCTGTTTGGTGTTGTGTGTTGGCGCGATTGCGAATTATTCGCCGGGTTTTAGGCCGGGGCGTTCGACGAGCTCGATCTTCGCACCCGCTGGTCCGGCGACATAGGCGAAATTAATCGTGGGACCGTTCGGCAACGGCAGCGGACGAGGCTCGGTCAAGATCGTAACGCTCTTGCCGCGCAGTTCGTCAATAGTTTTCGCGAGCGGGCCCACTGACCGCCAGCCGATGTGATCGATCGCGTGGCCTTCGCTGGGCTCGGCGTCGCCTTTCTGAACCAGAATCCACATGTCGCTGAAGCCCGGGGCGCTGTACTTGATCGCGTCGAGACGACCTTTGAATTGCGTCCGCTGGCCGCCGAACTTCGCCAATAGCCAGGTGAATACTTCATTCGGATCGGGTCCGCGCATGTGGATGTGGTGCAGCCCGAGTAGTTCGGGATCCTGCACGACTTCAATGCGAGTACCCCACGGGTCTTCGACGAACCCGAGCTTGAAGAGCCCAGGCACATCGCGCGCCGGCGTCACGATCTTGATTCCCGCGGCTTCGAGCTCTTTCATCTTCGCGTCGACATCGGCGAAGGAGAAGCCGACGTGATCGATAGCGCTGCCGCTGCTCGGCTTGGCGTCCCGCTTCGGGAGGAACATGAAGCGAGTGCTGCCGAACATCAGACGGTTCGGCGCTTCCGTGATCCGCTTGCCGCCGAAATATTTCTCGTACCAATCGGCAGCGGCCTTGGGATCAGGAACGTTGACATGAATGTGGTCGTAGGGATAGGTCTGCGCGACAGCGGCGCAGGCGAAGATCGCGGAGAGGATAGCGGATCGCATCAGGAACTCCTTTTCAAGATCGAAGTCCAGTCTAACGCAACAAGAGCGGCCTTAATGTGACGTTAGTGAGCGAAGAACGCGGGCGGCAATGGCCCAGGATCGCCTGAAAGAATCACCGGCGCCCATTGCAGGAAGCTCGCCGTTGATGAATTGCGCAGCAATTGCAATTGAGCCTGGCGCAAAGCTTCCGCTCGCCCTTTGCCCGCGCTGAGCTCCTTATAGAAGCGATCCATCAGCGTCAATTGCGTGGCATCCACGATCTTCCACAGCGGTGCGACGAATGTCCTCACTCCGGCGATCGCCGCGGCCCGGCGCATGCCGAACACGCCTTCGCCCGACGATGCCACGCCATCCGCCATCCGGCATTGCGAAAGAACCAGCATCTCCGTGCCCTGCAGATCCAGCGTTTGCAGTTCCAGCGCAGTGAGCAGACCGTCCTGCGTCGAATCGCCGCCGCGTCCGTACGCTTCTTCCAGAACGATCGCCGACAAACCCATGACTCGCGCCGCCGGGTCGATTCCGGTCAGTTGACATCCCGGACTCTTCGGATCCAGCGCGCAGTCTTCGTTACCGCGGACGATTCCATGGCCGACGATGTGGAGCAGCGCGGGGCGATGAAGTTGTTTGATCCGCTGCTCGGTAGCTTGCCCTTCGCCGAGGAGTTGCGCCTTCGGCATCCATTTTTGTAAGTCGCGAGCCTCCGCATCCGCGCCATCCAGCCGTTCCAGGCGATCGGCACGAAACGCGCTGCCCGCGTTCTTGCTCGCGATCGGCTTCGCGCCCATTCCCGGACTCAGCGCGATAATCGTAGATCCGCCCGGCACGGCCGTAGCTAGAGGATTCCACTAATTCGCGGCTCGCCGAAATGTAGCTGATCGAAAAACGCTCCACCAGGAAACGCCCTCGCCCGTCAGAGAGGGCCGCGAACGGAACCAGGTTAAGCATGCCATCCGAAGCGATCCGGACGCGCCGAATATCGTTGGTCGATTCGATGCGCGCGATCACAGGTTGCAATTTCGCGGACAGCTTACGCAACGCATCGCGCGCAGTTTCCTCTGCCGATCCCGCGGCGCGCTTTTCATGCGAGGATCAGCGACACGCTCCAGTCGTTGGCGGCCGCAATCAGATCCTGAGCCGGCTGATTGATTGGTCCTGCGTCCCCCAGATCCATCCACTGAAGATTGCCGTTGCTCTGCAACAGAAATGCACCATATTTGCGACCGCGATCAGCATAGGCAACGAACTCGACCAGCGCTTCATCCGTGCGCAGCCGGGACCGGATATCTTCCAATCGTGCAGGCCGGATCGCGGCGCCGAACTGCGGGAGTTCGCGGCTCAAGCGAGCTTCCAGCGTATCGATCCGCTGTTTCAGCACGTCCAGAGCCTGCAATGCCTGGCCGCTCAGCGCGCCGGTCCAACTGCGTTCGCAGATTGTGCAGCAGGCGTTCGTAGCGGCCTTCCAATTCGGTGCCCGTCAACGCGCACGTCCCGACCACGGCCGGCTTTAGATCGCGATAACCCAACGCAATCGTCAACGAGGCCTGGCACGCCAGCATGTCCTGGCGCTGATTGGAAGCCGATTCGAATATTGCTATCCGAATTCTCGCGCAAGCTCTGGCCCCAATCATGAGCGAGGTCGAGAAGCTGTCCCTTTCCGCCGCGCGACCGCTTCAAAAGCCAGCGCGCGAGCCGCCGGTAGCCGATCGCCCACTCGACTCTGAAACGAGAGAAGCGCCGGGATCTGGTCGGGAAGATTCGCGAGAACCGCAGCCTTGTTGCGCTCCGAACCGACGGTGAGCATGTCGGCCAAGGCTCGATCTGAGATATCCAGGCTGCGGCGATAGAGAGGTTCGGCGGCGCGATAGTCGCCCGCTTCGTCGAACACAGCAGCCAGGCTTTCCAGTATCGCGCCAGATCCGGATGCGATTTGCCGTGCGTCTCTTCGACAATCGCGATGGCTGCCTGCAACTGCTGCTCGGCTTCAGCGTACTCGTGCGCCGATTGATGAACCAGCCCCTGATCGCGAAGCACGGCCGCATACAGAGGATGCTTCTTGCCGAGTCCCTTCAATGCGGCGTCGGAAGCGCGTTGCAAAGTCTCGCGAGCGCCGGCGACATCTCCGCGATTGAGCTGCGCTTCGGCCAAGCCGAGCAGAGAACCCGTGAACTCGAATGGCGGAGCCTTGGGATTCTTGGCGTAAAGATCGACGGCTTCCTGAAACAGCTTTTCGCCTTCACTGGCATTCCGCTTGTAGACGAGGCTCGCGAGATTTCTGAGCGACGCGCCGACCGTTATTGCGTCCGGGCCGTAGATCTTTCGTTTGAGATCCAGAGCTTTCCGATAATCGGATTCGGCGACCGTCAGATTGCCCAACGCCACGTATAGCGCTGCCCGATTATTCAGGAACGCGGCGTAGACCGGATGTTGTTCGCCGAGCTGTTCGCGCAAAGAGTACTCCAGCCTCGTCGTAAAGTTTTTCCGCGACGGCGTAATGGCCGAGATCCGCTTGCAGATACGCGTATGCCACCAGGCTCGCCGAATAGGCAGGATGGTTCACTCCTGGTTTCACGCGCAAAACGGCCAGTCCTCTTTGGAACGCAGCTTCCGACTTCGCATAATTTCCCGCGCGCTGATACGTGCCGGCAAGGTTGATGCACAGCGTTCCGTATTCTTCGCCCGAGTCGATCGCGTTCGGTTGCGATTCGTGAATGGCGCGGGCCTCTTCGAATCGTGAAATCGCGAGATCGTATTCGCCCGCAATCGCCAGGGTGCTGGCCAGGGTATTCAGGCCTTCGGCGACGCGCAGATCCTTCGCGCCCAGGATGCGCGACCGGATCGCGATGGCCTGTTCCGCCAGCCTGCGGGCTTCTTGAAGCAGGTTGGAGTCGCGACAGAAAAGGGCAAGATCGTTGGCACTTTCGGCATAATCCAGCGAGTCGATTCCCGGATTCGTTTTGCGAAGCTCCAGCGCTTGCCGCAGATGCGCTTCGCCGTCCTTAAGATTTCCCGACGTGTATTCGATGAATCCAAGCCGGTCCATGCTGTGCGCCGATTGTTTCGGGTCGGACGTCGCGTCCATGGCGAGCCTGGCGATGCGAATCGCTTCCTTGAGGTCGCCTTTGTTGTAGAGTTCCTCAGCTTGACGATCGAGTGACGCCCAATCTTGCGCGGCCACGTTTTGAGAGACCGCGATCTGAGCAATCGAAATGCAGAGCGCCATGCAACCTACGAGCACCCGCGGTTGCACGCCTACTTGCCGCCTTTGAAACGGGCGAGGTTGTTTTCGACGGCGTTGCGCTCGCTTGCAGGATCGCCCGGTATGTGCCCGAATGTTTGCAAGGCTTCGGCGTAGAATTTTCGCGCCGCGTCGCGATCCCCTCGCTC
The DNA here is from genome assembly GCA_963732025.1 of Terriglobia bacterium. Lineage (GTDB taxonomy): Bacteria > Acidobacteriota > Terriglobia > Bryobacterales > Bryobacteraceae > Palsa-187. The sequence continues at coordinate 834,666 of CAVSXU010000007.1, read as the reverse complement.
CTCTGCGAGTGCACCCAGATTATTGCGGCTCTCCGCGTAAATGACGGTGTCGGATTTCGCGATCGCCAGATAATGTTGCTCGGCGGCTGCGAGCGAATTCGTTTGATACTCGATCGCCGCCAGTTTTTCCAGAGCCCCCGCACGGCCTTCAGGCGGAATGGCCGTCGACTCGGTCCAGGCCACAGCTTTCTCGGCCACCGTCTTCGCGGCATTCAAATCGTGGAGAGCACAGAGCGCATCGACGCGTTCGAGAAGCACCGTCAAATGCATGGCGGGTGGCACGCGAGCTTCACCGTGGATCGGAATCGGCGACGCGGGAACGATCCTGCCGCGCGCCCGTTCTCTAAAAACGGTTTCGACTATCAAGCGTGCGATTGGCGTGGTACTTTGCGCGTCGCGATAAATCTCCAGTTCGGTTCCCTTCTCCAGACCGTCGACCGATCCCAAGTCGATGGACGCAACGCCATCGCCTATCGCAGCGACGGTTCCTTTCTCGCGAGGCAACCGGCTGCCGGATTCCGCTCCGCGAAAGACTGGCGCTGGAGGAAAGTGGCCAAAGTTTGTACCCAGCAAGACTGGCTGTCCAAGGTTGGATGGCGGTTCACTGACAGCGCGAATCGATGACGGCGAGGGCGTGGGGCTTAGCAACGACCTCATGGAATACAGCGAGACCAACGCTACGACAGCGGCCGCAGCGGCGATCATGGCGACGAATCGAGTCTTGCTCGGAAAACGATGTTCGGAAATTGCTTTCTTGGCTAGCGCAGCATACGTGAGGTCGTCAAATAGTTCGGGATCGTCCAACGATTTCTGCGCGAGGTCTCGCGCTTCCGCCGCAGTCAACTCGCCGCGCGCGTGGCGATCCAGTTGATCCTCTAAATGCGAGTGCGGCACGTGCGATTCACGCATGAGGACCTCGCCCCGAAGCTGGAGGGAAGCTGGTGACGCGTTCGGTTCGCCGCCGCACGCATTGAGCCAGCGCGCGAATGCCACGGCTTACCCAAGTGGCCACGGTGTTCTCGCTGATCCCCAACCGCCCCGCGATTTCGCCGTACTTCATTCCGTCCACGCGCATCCTTAATACCGTCTGATATTCCCGGTCGAGCTTTGGGAAGCATCCTGAGACGATTCCGTGCAATTCCCGCTGAAGCAATGCGTCGAGTTGGTCCGGCGCGGGATCGACCGGTTCCAGGCTCGGCACGGTAAACTCGCGCGGCACTTCGCGACGGAACCCGGCACGATTATGTTCTTCCCGAACCACATAGCGAACCACGCCGTGCAGCCAGGCGAGAAGCTGATCGAGCGCCCACGCTGGTGGTTCCGCCCCCTCAGGCAGACTCTCGCCGAAATAGTATTCGACCGCAGGCTGGGAAGTGGCATTTTCGAGCGACCGCTTCAAGGCTTCCTGCGCCGCGCTTTCGGGATCTCGCGATCCGAATTTTCGCGCTCTGGCTGCAAGGATGGCCAACAGGCGGCGATGCCGGGCGTCGGCATCGGTCTGCCGCTCTCCCTCGGCGCGATGACCAGCCTGGGGGCCCATGGGATGAGTACATTCTCGCCCATGCGTGTTACCGATTGCAAAATCCTATAATTGAGAAAACCATTCCTACAACATCCGGTAGTGGGTCCATTTGAAAAATTCGCAGAGTCCAGCGGGGATCCACCCTGTCATTCCGAGCGAAGTCGAGGAATCTGTTTCATCCATCTGCCTAGCTTCCAAAAGCAGATCCCTCGCTGGCGCTCGGGATGACGAGAGAAGTGGTGTGCCGGAAACGGACCCACTACTCTGCATCCACTTCACTTGATGGTTGTGAATACGCTGAAGCTGATGGTGGCCCCGGTGTCACCGTAATCGAGACCACTCGCGGGAAGCGGTAACTGAATGGCGTTTTGCAGCGCCGTTCCTCCACTGCCTGCTGGAATTCCCGAAAGGATATAAGACGGCACAGTGAACTGTCCGTCGTCGACCTTTGCACTGCACGTGTACCCGCCGAGCACCCCGGAAGTCGAGGTCGAAGTTCCGGTGATGAAGACGTAGGTTCCCGGATTCCCGCCCGTCCACGTGACCTTAAGATTTTGCGACCGGTCCACCGTCGCGGCCGCGCTGGAATTCGTCCACGATATCAGCGGATTGGCGAGGGTGATTGCCGACGTAAACGAACCCACGTCTTTTCCGCCCGTGCCCTTCCAGGTAAATGTGCCGCCCGTTTGAGGAATGTCGCTCGCCGACAGCGTCAGAAAGAACGCGTCCGCGATACCAAGCTGCGGACCCAGCGCCTGCGGCCCGCCGGCCGGCGTCGTGATGCTGATCTGTCCGACGTCGAGACCAGTAATGTTGCCCACCGGAACCGGAGTCAGATTGTTCACGATGCATCCGCCCGGCGAGACGGAATTCGCAGGGCTGTAGATACCCGCGTACTTCTCGAACGCAGCGTCCGTGCTGTTCGTCACCGTCATAACGCCGTTCTTGTCGGTCCGGGTCGTCTGCACCAGCGACACCAACCCGGTCCGGATCGTGGTTGTGCCGGAGCCGCCGATCTGAGTGCCGTTGAGTCCGGATTGCGGATCGTTGCACGCGCCGGGCGTCTGGTTGATCGGTAAAGTGGCGCCGTTGCTCAACACCCCTCCGGACACCGCGACGATCGAAATGTAGCAGCCGTTGGGAACCGTAGTGGGGATCGTCAAATTGATTTGGTTTACGCCCGGATAGCCGGCTGAGCCGTGATATAGGATCGTGGCCGGAATGTTGCCGATGTAGATTTGCAAAGGCACATCGACGGAGTGCGGCGATAGAGTGTACGTGGTGTCGCTATCCGACGGATCGGCGCCCAGCCCCGATGTCCACAGCACGATCGTCTCGCCGGGTGTGCCGGCATTCGTGTAAGTGAGCAGCGCACCGGTGGTCGCATCCGTCGCGACGGCCGTGTTGAAGTTGTAGGTGTTGATGCCCAGAGCGCTCGCGACTACCTGGATCGCAAGAGCGGCGCTGGTCACACCCTTGTAGGTAACCGTGAGTGTTCCCGAACCGATCGGTGTCGCGGCGGGAAGCACTGCGGCGATCTGCGTCGGACTGGTGTAGTAAATCGGCGGATGCGTGACGACGCCTTTCACCGTGACCGTGATGCTCGCTCCATTCAGCGTGGTTTGGAGCCCAGGCGAGGCACTCGATTGCAGCACGGGATCGCCGGGATCGGACAAGCCGGTACCGATGATGACGAAGATAGAGCTCGGCGTGATTCCGTAATTCGGCGAACCGGCGGGAATTCGGCTGGAATTATTCTGGATCGCGGTGACGGTGGGCCCGGTTGGCGCCGGCGTTATGAAGGTGGTGAATTGGAGCGTGATCGATCCGCCGCCGATGGCGGTAACCACGGCTCCAGCGACGTTGCCTCCGTTGGTGAAGACAGCGAGAACTTCGCCGACAACCAACAGGTTCGCGCCGATCGGATTCGATGAGGCAAGGATGGATATCGTCGAGAAACTGCTCTTGCTCAAGAAGGCGAAGGCGGCGACGCCCAGGTTGCCGAAACTCGCGACTTTCGCTTTTCCCTGTGGAGTCAGAGTGCTCCCGTTCCAAAGCAAGTCGCCGCCGGACGCGACAGTCGCGCCCGTGTCGAAATTTAGGGAGCTATTCGCCTGAAGGGTCGCCGTCTGACTAATGTCGGCCCGTATTGCGATGGGAAACGCGAGCGCCAGCAGCGCGACCGGGAAAGCGCGAACCACGGAATTCATGGGTCGATGTTGCTTGACGGCTCGATATTCTTTCGTAGCGCGCGAGGTCATAATCGTCTCCTGGTGCGGGGCGCGAGGCTGCCCTTACGTAGAAATGAGACACCGGGCGATTTACTTTCAAGAATCTCGCGAGACTGCTGCATCGCAAATCCCTGCCGGACGTGGCGCACGATTCATCGTGCAGGCGGGCACTTCAGTGTCCGCTTCACGAGCGCAGCCTGAAGGCCGCGCCAGCACGATAAATCGTGCGCCACAAAGGCTGCGGACAATGCGACAAGGACAATGTGCATCATCGAATGCTGTAAGATGAGCGGGGACACAAAGGGGGGACAACAGATGAATCGTCGAAGCTTAGCGACGCTGGCAGCCACCAGTCTGTTTGGTGCGATCGCGCTCGGTCAGGGCAACAAGCCGGCGAATCCACCGGCTCCCGAACATATCGAATCACCCAAGGAGCCTGCGATCAAACCTGATGCAAACGGACTGCCGGTCGATCCGAAAAGCTACGTGATCGGCGCCGAAGATGTCCTGAGTATCAAGATCTGGCGCGATGCGGACTTGAGCGGCGCCGCTGTCGTGCGGCCCGACGGGAAGATCACCAGGCCCCTGATTGGCGATATTCAGGCCGGCGGCCTGACGCCCGAACGGCTCGCGAGCCAACTGCGAGAGGCGTACGGCGATAAGCTTCGCAACCCGGACATCGTTGTCGAGGTGCTTGCGATCAACAGTAAGCGTTACAGCATTACCGGTGCGATTACCCGTCCAGCCAGGTTCCCGCTGATTGTCCCGACAAGAATCTTCGACGCGCTGGCGCAAGTTGAATTCAAGGACTTCGCCAATACGAGCGACATCATAATCATTCGCGAGGGCGTCCCGCGACTTCACTTCAATTACAAGCAGTACGTGAAGGGAAAAGACAAGAAAGCACTGGAACAGAATATCTTTCTAATGAGCGGCGACACGATCCTGGTCCAGTAGCAGCGGCGTTTCGCCTGGAAATCCGCGATCGGCTAGTGCCCCTTGCGTGCCCACACCAGCGACATGCGAGGCATCAGAACCAGAACGTTCGGATCATTGATGGCCGCCTGCATCTCTTTCAGAGTCCGGTCGAGATGCTCGCGCGAGAGGAGGCCCGCGTCGACGCAGCCCTGCCCCGCCTCTTCGATGCTCCACTTCAGGAACGCGCGATTTTCTCCTCGCGCGCTGGCAGGCTGGTGAATTTCGATCTCCACATCGAAGAATCCTGCACGCTTAACCAAGTGGAAGAGATGCCGGCCCAATAGGTAATCGACGCCCTTCTTGGGACCGAGCCGGGTGAACAGATCTCCGAATTCATTGAGAGCGGTCGCGGGAGCGCTGCCGGCCGAACTGAGGTCGCCATCCTCGACAACAATCGTTCCGCCCGGTTTCAGCACGCGGCGCATTTCGCGCAGACAGGCCGCCGGATCCGGAAGATGAATCAATAGGAACCGGCAGTAGACGATATCGAACATGCCATCCGTGAGCCCGGTATCGCACGCGTCCGCCTTCCACAGGGAAACATTCGTAAGGCCCTGGTTGCAGCAAAAGTTGCCTGCCTGCACCAGTTGCGCTTCAGAAGCATCGATTGCCGTGACGCTTCCGGTAGGGCCGACCATTTCCGCCAACGTGCGCGTGGTCGCGCCGATTCCACATCCGAAGTCGGCAACCTGCATGCCGGATTTGAGGCCGGCCTGGAGGAGCACCCGGCGGCCCGCGGGCGAATAAATGTCGTGCAGCATGAGCAAGCGTCGAACGGCCCGCTCACCCGTCGCCAGGACATATGCCGCGTGATGATCTTGCCGCGCCGATGCGGAATCGATAAGGCTCGCTTGTTGGCTCATAAGTTTTCCTGTATTCTCCTGCGTAAAAACGCTCCGGTTTGTTACAGAACATTCCGCAGGGAGTCGACAACTGCAGAATCCTAGGGAAATTCCTCATGCCGGATCAGATCCCAAAGACATTCCGAATTGAAACGATCTCGCGCATGAGCTTCACCATTCTTAGCCTTTTCTTATAAACAAGCAGTCCGCGAGAGGTCCCCGCGTTGGCCAACCGAGCGATGACCGGCCGGAGCGCAGCGCACACCGCGCTGGTGGAAAGGCTCGCCAAACTGGCCCAAGTCGATGTCGAAGTACTCATTACAGGGCCAACCGGCGTCGGTAAAGAGTTGTACGCCAGGCTGGTTCATGAAAGCAGCCCGCGCTCGCATCGATCGTTTGTCGGGGTGAATTGCGGCGCGCTCCCCAACGAATTGTTCGAAAATGAGCTGTTCGGGCACGTCGGCGGAGCGTTTACCGGAGCCCGCCCGCAAGCTGCCGGTTTGGTCGCCGAGGCCGAGGGCGGGACGCTGTTTCTCGACGAAGTGGACGCGTTGTCGCTCTGTAATCAGGTGAAGCTGCTGCGGTTCATCCAGGAAAAAGAATACCGGCGGCTGGGCGACGCCAAGGCGTTGCGCGCCGACGTCAGGATCATCGCGGCAACCAACGGCGACCTGCTGGCCGCGGTTCGCGAGAGGCGTTTTCGCGAGGATTTATTTTTCCGTCTGCGGGTGGTACCGGTGGAAGTGCCGCCGCTGTGCGCGCGCACCGAGGACATTCTGCCGTTGATCCACCGTTTCGTGGCCCACTACGCGAATCTTTATCATCTGCCGCCGGTTTCGTTCACCGATGAAGCGCTGGCTCGCATGAGCCGCTACCCGTGGCCGGGCAATGTTCGGGAACTCGAAAACTGCATTCGCTATCTAACCTGTCTTGAGATGAAAGGGCCGGTGGGCTCGGCCGAGCTTCCGCTGCTTCCCTTGAAACAGGAGCCGGAGCCGGCCGCCTCATCGCCACGATTTCACGACGTAAAGCGCGAGATGGTCCGAACCCTGGAGCGAGGATATCTGGAAGGAGCTCTGCGGGCCTCGAACGGCAACATCGCCGAGGCAGCGCGCTCCAGCGGAAAGGCTCGGCGCGCGTTCTTCGAGTTGATGCGAAAGCACGGCATCACGAAAGACGACTTCGCGCCCGCGGGACGCGAACGCAAGGCGAGCTGATTGTGGGGCCGGCACTTCTGCCGGCAACCGGACTTTAGGCCGGTTAAGCAGAGCCGTCTGAAGACGGCTCGCCGCCACGAGTGGCGGCCCACTAACCGACGCCTTTATGTGCTTAAGACTTCTTCCAGTTATCGAGAATTACCTGCAACGTGTACACGTCAATGCCGAGCGTCTGCCGATCGCCTTCCGCAATCGGCGCGTTCTTCTGCAGGTACTCGATGTTATCGACCGCGCGTTCCAGGCGACCGCGTTCGGCCTCCCACTTGTCGCCCGTTAACGCCTCGCCCAAATCGTGCAGATCCTTGACGGCCGCGTCGAATCGAGCCTGTTGCTGCTCGTTCAGCTTATCGCGATGCACAAGAGTCCCCAGATCCTTGTCGGTTCGCCGCACACCGTCGCGAACCTGATCGCGCAAGTCCGGGATCTCCTTGGCGTGAACCGCGGGAATCGCGAACGCAATCGCGCAAAATGCCAGAAGAGAGAGATGCCGCATATACGCTCCTGTGACCCAATCCGGTCAATCCAATGTTATCAGTTGTCGATGAATCACTTCATTAACAGGATGCTGAAAAACCGACGCCAAGTGTGAAAACAGGAACAATAAAAACCGGAATAAAAACCGGGACAGACCACTCTGTCCACGGCCGCGTCGGTACGCGGGAAGAGGAACATAGCTGCGGGGACAGAGCAGTCTGTCCCGGTTTTTATTCCGGTTTTTATTGTTCCTGTTTTCACATTGGCGTCGGCTTTTCAGCATCCTGTTAGCGATCCGGGCCGCGCTCATGACATAGTGGAACTCTGGAGGCACCCCGAGTGGCAGAGTAAAGAAGACAACTGGAGCCCCGGACCGCGCGCAGATGGAACAATCGTTCACCGGGCTGTCTTCCAATGCAGATCTGGTTCATCAGGCCGTGGATTTTCTTGAGGAGTGGGCGACCAATCCCCTCTACGCGGCGCAGCGCGACGCGATCCATCGCCTGGTCACGGAGAAGCAGTTCGCCCTGCTCCTGGATTCCTTTTATCAATTGGTTCCGTTTGGCACCGGCGGCAGGCGAGGCCGCGTAGGCTTCGGACCGAATCGCATCAACCCGATCACGGTTGCAGTTTCGGTGCAAGGCCATTGCAACTTCCTTCGCGATACTTCGCCCTCTCCGCGCCGCAGAAAATCGTCGTCGCCTATGACACGCGCATCTTTTCCGATATCTCGAAGACGTACGCGTTCCTGGGAGCCGAAAATCCTCTGCTCGGGCTAACCTCCCGAACCCTGGCGCGACTCGCGTGCGAGATTTACGCGGGCAATGGATTCGAAGTGTACATCGCGGGAATCCAGAATGATCGCGAGTACCTCTCGACGCCGGAGCTATCCTTCAGCATCCGATTTCTGAAGGCGCTGGGCGGCATGAACGTCAGCGCGTCGCACAATCATCCCGACGATAACGGCTTCAAGTTTTTCAACGAGCACGGCGCGCAGGATATCCCGCCGACCGATCAGAAAATGGCCTCCTATATGGGCAAGGTCGAGCAAATCCAGCGTGTCGATTTCGCTGCGGCGCTGGCGGACGGCGCATTCGTTCCCTGCCCGTCAGATTTGCACCCGGCCTATATCAACCTCAATCTCGCGCTGGGCCGCAAAGGCATCGCGCCGATCCGCGTAGTCTACACGCCGCTGTGCGGCACCGGTGACGGTACCGTCGGCGACGTCCTAAGAGCCGCCGGCCACGACGTTCAGGTTTACGAACCGCAAAATACCTACGACGGCACGTTTCCCACGGTTCCGTTTCGCATGCCGAATCCCGAAGTGCCGGAAGCCGCCAGCCCCGCGCTGGGTATGGCGAAATCCGTGAACGCCGATATCGTGCTCTGCTCCGATCCCGATGCCGACCGGCTCGGCGTTTTCGCCAAAGGCCCGCGAGGCGAATGGCGCTACATGAACGGCAATGAGATCGCCTCGGTCCTCGCGTATTACCTGTGCCTGGATAAGGAATGCGGCCCGAAGCGTTCCGGGTTTCTCATCAAGACGCTGGTGACCACGCGCACCATCCAGCGGATCGCCGAGCAGGCCGACTGCCCGATCGTGGCGGACCTGCTGGTCGGATTCAAGTACATCGCGGATGTGCTGCTTCATATGGAGCAGGAGGGAAACTTCGAGCAAGTCCACGGCGCGCCTCGCGATCTGATTATCGCGGGAGAAGAGAGCCACGGCGTGCTGCTGACGCCCGAAATTCGCGACAAGGACGCTGCCGGCGGCGCGCTGATTTTGTGCGAGCTCGTGTCTTGCCTCAAGGCGACCAATCGATATCTGCCGGAATATCTGGACGCGCTGGCCCTCCAGTGCGGCAATTATCAGAACGTGGCCCGCAGCATCGTGATGCGCGGCATCAAGGGCGTGGCGCTGCTCGCGGACATGATGAGCTCGCTGCGCAGCCACCCGCCGACGAAATTCGGCAGCATGCCCGTCTTGCGATCGCAGGATTTCCTGACGGAAGAGTATGGTCCGATTCGCTCAGAGACCGAGAAGTTGTCGCGCAATTTTCTGGTGTACGAACTGGAGCACGCGCGCATCGTCATCCGGCCTTCCGGGACTGAGCCGAAGGCGAAGATATATGTGGATCTTGAGGGCTCGAAATTGCCGCCGCCGCAGGACCGGCACAGCGCGTTGCGCGCCGCGCAGCTCCTGGCAGCGCAAGTGTTGGAAGATTGCATCGGCCGGTTGAACTACAGGCTTTCCAAGAGTGCCCACATGCTGCCGGACTATGTCGACTTGGATTTGAAGTCGCAATTCGATACAGCGTTTCGAGGCGACGTATTGCGCGAGGCGGCGCGGCTGAGCCACGAAAACCCAGATCAGCAACTAGATTGGCTGCGTGAGCGACTGGCGCCGTACGGCTCGGGCACGGATCCCCTAGAATCGACGGCTACTGCGGTGGCACATCTTATTAGGCGAGCTGTCCGGTGAAGTTTCCGATCCAGCCGCAGCGAAAACGCTAGGCGCGCTGCAGCAAGCAGTCGCAAGCGTCCCCAAACCAGCCGAGTGGGTGACTTAGTGGACGTGGCGCGGGCCGTTGGCCTGCAGAGCCGAGAGTCGTCTCGGCTTTTCGGCGCGGAGCCGTCGCCAGGAAGAAAAAGCTGAGACGACTCTCGGCTCTGCAGGCCAACGGCCCGCGCCACGTTGATGAGTAAGCTAAAATCGATCAGCATCTTATGCCTCTGGCTCCCGGAACCCGGCTGGGCCCCTATGAGATCCTGTCACCCATCGGTGCGGGCGGTATGGGCGAGGTCTACAAGGCGACCGATACCCGGCTCGGCCGCATCGTCGCCGTGAAGGTGCTGGCCAGCGAGTTTTCGGAGCGTTTCGAGATCGAAGCGCGCGCCATTTCCGCGGTCAATCATCCCAACATCTGCGCGCTCTACGACATCGGCACGCACGAAGGCCGCGGCTACCTGGTGCTCGAATACCTGGAAGGCAAGCCGCTGCACGGCCCGCTTGCCCGCCGATGACGCGCTGCGCGTGGCGGTGCAGATCGCCGCCGCGCTCGAAGCGGCGCATCGCAAAGGGATCACGCATCGCGATCTCAAGCCCGCCAACATCATGGTCGCCGACGACGGATCGGTGAAGCTGCTCGATTTCGGGCTGGCGAAACTGGCTGGACGTCAGCGGCACCGACATTACGCGAACTCTTGCCGGAACGGTGATCGGAACGGCAGCCTACATGGCGCCGGAGCAGGCGGAAGGAAAGCCGCTCGACGCGCGCTCGGATATTTTCAGCTTCGGCGCCGTGGTCTACGAGTTGGTCTCCGGCCGCCGGGCGTTTCCAGGCGATTCCATGGCGTCGGTGTTGAGTGCGGTGCTGAGGGATGATCCCGACGCCGCTGGGATCGGTCGCGCCGCCGGGGCTCGAGCTGATCCTGATGCGATGCATGCGAAAGAATGCCGCCGGATCGCTTTCAAGATATGCAGGAAGTGCGCGCGGCGCTCGAGGCGCTGCGGACTCCCACGCAAGTCATTCCGGTCCAGGCCGGCGCAGAGCCGAGGCATCCATCGCGGTGCTGCCTTTCGCCAATCTCAGCGCCGACAAAGAGAACGAATATTTCAGCGACGGCTTGGCGGAGGAGATCATCAACGCGCTGACTCACGTCCGCGGCTTGAAAGTCACGGCGCGCACATCCGCATTCGCGTTTCGCGGAGAAAAGCAGGACATCCGCAAGATCGCGGAAACGCTGAACGTGCGAACGGTGCTGGAAGGCAGCGTGCGGCGCGCCGGCAGCCGGATCCGCGTTACGGCGCAGTTGATCAACGCGGCCGACGGGTACCATCTTTGGTCGGAGCGTTACGACGCGGAAATGGCGGACGTGTTCGCGGTGCAGGACGAGATCGCCAGCGCGATCGCCAGCGCGTTGAAATTGAAGCTGTCCGCGGAGACTGGCCGAGAATCGGCGCCACACTCCGACGCTGCCCGCATTTGAGGCGCTGCTGAAAGGCCGGCATTATCAGTTCGACGGAACGCCGGAAGGCTTGGAGCGAAGCAAGGAATATTTCGAGAAAGCGATTTCGCTCGACCCTGAATACGCGATGGCGCATGCGGCGCTAGCCAGCTATTTCTGGTCGCTGGCGTTCAACGGGTTGCGGCCGGCTCGCGAAGTGATGGGACACGGCGCGCGCGTCCGCGCTCAAGGCTCTGGATCTGGATCCTTCGCTTGCCGGAGGCGCTAGCCGCGTTGGGCGTCGGCGCCGCGGCTTACGACTATGACTGGAAAGCTTCCGAGCGTTGGTTCCAGCTCGCCATGGCCGGCGATTCGGTTACCGCCGGGAGTGCGCTGGTGCTACGCGTTCTATTATTTGATGCCGCTGGGCCGGCTGGACGAGGCCGTGAGGGAATTGGAGCGCGCAGTGGAAGACGGATCCGCTCAACTTCGGTATGCGAATCGCGTTGATCAATGGCTTGCACGCCGCGGGGCATGGACGATCGCGCGATCGCAGCAGGCCAAGAAGGTACTGGCAGACCGATCAAGACCGATGGAACGTCCACCTGGCGCTGGCGCGTATTTACTCGTATCCGCGGCCAACTTCCGGAAGCGTTGGCGGCCGCGGAAAAAGCCTACCAGCTCGCATCCTGGAATGTTCGCGTGATTGCGTTGTTCGCCGCGGTTCTGATTCAATCCGGCGATCACGGCCGCGCCGAAGCGTTGGTCGAAAAACTGACGCGCGGAGTCCGGCGATGGTTACGGAACGCCCATGGCTCTCGCGGTGTTTCATGCCATGTGCGGCGATACCGACGCGGCCGCGGATTGGTTCGAGAAGGCGATCGAGCAGCGCGATCCGTCGGTAGTCGGGTATCTGCGGACTCCACTGATGAAGCAGCTGCAATCCAGTCCGCGATGGCCGGCGCTGGCGAAGCAGATGAACTTGCCTGGATTCGCTTGAATGAGGTCAAGCACCACCCGTGAGGGTGGGGGTCTCCCAGGCGATAAAATCCCGCTCTGATACCCCCACCCTGACGGGTGGTGCTTGACGGAATTTATCGGAGACCAACCCGTTCCATCAAGATCCGAAACGCAGACGAATGGCACTCAAAGAGGCGCGACAGCATGGAGCGCGTGTCTTGGTGCGTTTGCGCATGCTACCCATTCCATCGTAATGAGAAACGCGGACGACTGGCCTCAAAGAGGCGCGATAGCTTGGAGTGCGTGTCTTGAGCAACTACTTGCGAATCACCGTAAATGAATAATGGACGGAATCCGCAGACCCCTCCGCCGCCAGCGTCGCTTCGAACGTGCCGTCAGGAATCGAAGCGGCCGGCACCAGCACCGCGACATGATTCAACTCCCCCGCCCGCTCCGCCACAATGTTCCGCTCGGAGAACACGATCTCGCCCTGCGGAGTCGCCACCGTTACATGCCATGCACGCTCCAGCGGAGGCACTTCGAAATTCAATCGAACGAACGCAGCGTCCAGCGGTACTTGCAATCTAGCCACGCCGGCCGAGCGCTGATTGGGCGACAGCAAAAACGCCACGATCGCAGGTGCTCCGTTCGCGCCGCTTTCAAAACGCCCCCGTTCCACGACCAGGCGCCGCAACTCAACGATCTCTGCATTCAGTCGCCGCTCGCGCTGATAAAGAACTCCAGACACCAAAATCGCAGCGATCGCGACCGCTGCCAGTCCGGGCATCACCACCCAAAGCCATCGCGACGGAGGCCGGTCCGGAATCACCAGCGCGTGTGGCACATCGGGAATCTCATGCTTGCGCCCCGCCAACGCGCGCGCGAAGCGAAGCTTCTCGAACTGCTCATCCGACGTAAGCACCTGCTGTTCCAGCGCGACGCAGTCGGTCTCGTTCAGATCTCCGCGCGCATAGGCGTCGATCAGATCGCGCTCGGCATCTTCCACCGCTTCCGCGAAGTGTTCGTTCGCCACGATCTCGTCCGAGATCGCTCGATTTTCTTCTTCGCTCAGTTGGCCGAGAAGAAATCGGGCCAGGCGGTTGGGATCATTGTTCATAAGCCGGGCGAAATCCTCCGCCCGCTCCTTAGTGTCGAAAATTGCAAATTCATGTCAGCCTCTGCCGCGAATTTCTGTTTTCGAGCATGCGCTGCTCCAGCTCCTTGCGCAACCGCAGGGCGCGGGTTCGTAGCGTTTCAATCGAGATTCCCAGCTCCATTGCCAGTTGTTTTCTCGCGGGAATCAGCTTGTTTCCATCGGAGCCGTAGTAGCGTTCCAGCAGCGTTCTATTGGCCGGCGACAACTGTCGGATGCATTCCTGAAGGCAGGCGTCGTCTGAAGCGGAGGTCGCCGGCGATTCGGAAAAACGCAGCGCATCGTAAGCGCCGGCCTGTTCCTTGCGCGCGCTGGCGTACGATTCCTGAAGCACCCGCCGCGCCGCCACACGAACCCACGCTTTCAAATTCGCGATTTCCTCGCCTTCCGAAAGCCGCTTCGCCAACCGATCGAGCACAATGTCGGCCAACGATTCCGGATCGTGGCCACCGGTCCAAGTCAGCAACCCGATCAGCCAGCGCCGCAGACTTTCGTATTCGCGGCTGGCTGCCTGGCGATCCGGCCCCAGCGAATCGAGCAATTTGTCGAATCCCTCAGGCGTCAATTGCCAGCGCGTGCGCACACTCATTTCCAATCGCCCTGCAGCGTGAACGCGGCCCAATAGAACGGAGATCGCCAGCGCGACTCGGCGCGCATTTCCGCTTGCGTCAGATGCAGCGCAGCAGCGGGATGTTGGTTGTCTGCATAAAGATGGCGATAGAAGCGGCGCATGAATTCCGCCGTGGCGTCGTCGTCCACTTTCCACAGCGTCGCCAAAACGCGCGTAGCGCCGGCGAACAGGAATGCGCGCGAAATCGCGATCAGTCCCTCGCCGCGAACATCCTTGCCTACCGCCGTGTCGCAGGCGCTCAGCGTCACCAGGCCCGCGTGCAGTTGAAGTTGATAAATCCTGCGCAGGCTGAGGAATCCGTTCACCGGATTTCCATTGCGATCCGCCATCGATAGCATGATTCCCGACGACTCGGAATTGCGCGTGTTCACCACCGCATGTGCCGCAATGTGAATCGTCTCGGCGCGCGAGGCAAAGGTCGTGGATAGCTGCGCGGGCGACGCATCGAAATCCAACGCCTGGTGCACGCGGTTTGCACCGGCGGCTGCAACGATTGCGTCCGCTTCCTTGCGCGAATCGATCAGTCGCGGAAATTCGTCGCCGCCCTTCTCGATGGCCGCATGCTTGGACACGCGGCCATCGGCAGGGCTGAAGACGGGATCGGCGAGAACCAGTATCGGGCCTTTGCCGAACGCCACCTGCTTGCTGCCGTGGCGCATCGCGACCAGAACCGATGCTGAAGGAAGACACACAATTTCCGCATCGATGCCGAGCAGCTCGAACGGGATCAAGTGCAGAAACCCGTCGGCGACAATCAAGACCCGGCGATGCGCGATGCGGGCCTGCAGCGGATCGATCAGCATCTTCTTCAGATCCGCTGCCGCGCGCTCTGTTTCCGCCCCGGCGGCCGAGAGCCTTGCTGCGCGCGCTTCCGGCGTTTCGCTTGAGTCGTGGCGATTGCGCGCCGTCAACGATTCATACAACCGCCGTGCAGCCGATTCCAAGACATCGCGCGACGGCAGGTCCACGCGCTGGAACGAATCGCGAGCCACGACCCAAGCAGAACTTCGATCCACGCCAAGCAAGACTTCGAGCAGTACGGTATCCGAATCCAAAGCCTGCGCCCGAATTTCATCGAGCGTTGCGATGCGCGTATCGCCGCCGCCGGACAACTCATCCAGCAGACTGCGGGCATGCGATCGCTCACTCGCTTCGAATGCCGCCCGCTGCAATGCCGGATCGGAATGCTCGCGATCAAGCCGCGTCAAAACATCGACATACAAATCGTAAGCGTCACGCTTGGCCGCGAGATACGCCATCCGCAGGCTGGGATCGTGAACCGCATCGCGCGAACTCTCGATGATTTGGATTGCCTCCTCCAGACTGCCGCGCGCAGCCGCGAGATCGCCTCTATCCCGTTCGATTCGCGCGAGCTTTGGCAGCGTCAGCGTTTGTCCAACCGTATCGCCGACTTCGCGAAAAATCACCAGCGCACGATTGGCGCTTTCGACGGACGCCTCGGCCTCCGCGAGCATTTCCCAAACGTAGGCTTCGCCCTTGCGATCACCGGACTGGTGCAAATCGTCAATCGCTTCCCGAAGCTTTGCGATTGCGTCCGCTCGCATGCCGAGCCGCAACAGCGATTCGCCCAACCCTTCGAGTACATAGCCGCGAGCGCGCTTGGAATCATGAGTTTCCAGAATCGCGAGCGCCTGCTTGAAATCGTCGAGAGCCGCTTTGTGATTGCCAGTCCAATTCATGAGCTGGCCGAGGTTCACCAGCGATTCGATACGGCCATCCGCGTCGCCGGCCTTTTCGCGAAGACTCATGGCGGATTTGTAGAACGAAGTGGCGCGCTCCGAATCGCCCAGCGACGCGTGAATCACGCCCATATCGTTGAACGTGGCCGCTTCATTGCGAACGTCCTTGAGACTGCGCCACAACGGCAGCACTGTTTGGTAATCCTCGAGGGCGCCCTGGGCGTCGCCCAAACAACCGCGATCCTTGGCGAGCGCGAACAAGGAAAAAGCTTCGTGCGACGGCTCATGCAAGGCGCGCCGGATGGTGAGCGCTTCCTCCACCGGCGGAATCGCCTCCTTGCACTTGGCGAGCAGGAATTGCGCGCAGGAAAGATTGTGCAGCGTGGACGCGAGCTCGGATTGCTGGTGCAGTTCACGCTGCACGGCGAGTGCATGTTGAAATGCATCGATCGCGCTTTGGTGTTGCTCCTGATAAATGCCGAACAGCCCGGCGAGATACCAGGCTTCGCCTTGCGCGCGCCGGTCGAGCGCTGGCTGCGCGAGCGACGATTTTACGAACTCCGCCCCCTTCGCATATTCGCCGGAAGATAGATACGCCCAGCCCGTGGATAGAAATGCTTGCGCTGCCAAAGGCTGGTCGCCGGCCGAGATGGCTGCATCGCGCACGGCAAGGAAATCGCTGGCGGACTTCGCGACCGCGAGCGCGGCGAAAGCATCGGCATCGGCGCGATCGCGAGCCTGCGCCGCGTGATCTTCGATCGACAATCGCACCTCGTGCGCCGATGAATCCGAGGCGCGCGTCCGGATCTTGAGAAGGTATGTAGTGGGCTGATCGGCAACAGCGGCCAGCGATGCGGTGCCGCCGCTTCCGCCGAGACTGGATGCGCCCGCGATTTTCTTGCCGGAGCGAGACAATTCCATCCCGACGCCGTGATCTTGCGCGGGCACGGCCGTGACGCGGAAATATTGGCCCGCCTCGATCGCGATCTCGAATTCGCGAATCATTCCAGCCTGAAGCTGAAGAGTTGTGGGGTGGGCGGAATCCAGACGCGCTGACTCACCCAAGGCAAGTCCCGCAGGAAGGGCGACAGCGACAACGAGGATACGCCTGAACAGAGCGTCCACTGGATCATTATCCAGGAAAACTATGGCAATTGGATTTTCTCGAAAACGTGGCGCGGGCCGCCCGGCCTTCAGAGCCGAGAGTTGTGGGGCGGCACTCGTGCCGGCGGACGCGCTTTAGCGCGTCCAATTTGAGCGGCCTAAGACGCCGCTCGCCGCCACGAGTGGCGGCCCCACAACTCTCGGCTCTGCAGGCCGGGCGGCCCGCGCCACGTCCGAATGTCATGTTTTTAAATTCCTGGCCACTAGGTTGTGGATAGTTTTATGCGCCTGAAGTCCGCCACTCCCCAATTTCGGGACCTGACTCGATTTGTCATTCTTCTGACGATTTGGCGAGCACTGATCAGCGCCGGCTACGGCCAGCAACCAGCCGACGATGCCGCGGCGATCAAACCTGTGTCGAGAATTTCTCCGGCTGGGCTCTCTTCAGCCGCGTCGAAAGCTTCGCCGGGGGCGTCGGATACCTCGGGAAGGTTCAAGTCGAAGATTAACCCGCAGGGGCAGGTGCCGGATTTCCGGGCGGTGATCAGCGTCGGCCGGACGCTATCGGCGATGACGGTGGGCTCGGTCACAAATCACACGCTGACGATCACCTATAACGTTTTCAATCTGAGGGGCGATCCGGTCGATGGAACGCTGCTGACCACGACTCTACAATCGGGCGTGACATTTCAGAGCGCAACGCCGATGCCGGACCGCAGCGGGCAGCAACTCGCGTTCAGCCTGGGATCGATTCCTCCGCTCGGCGTGGCGACGGCGCAGCTTACCGTGACGCTGGCGGATTCGTCGACGACGAATATCGACAACGGCGCGACTGCGTTCGCATACTGGAATGGCAGATCCGTGCAATCGACGGCGCTTGCCGCCGCTCTCCGGACGACGCCGGTGAATGCGAGCCTGCTGCCGTCCACGCTCAACGCCAATCTGAACGATTCGTTCATCACGGGAAAGGCGGCGGCGCTGGGTAACGATCCCAACCGGATTTTCCAGTTCGTGCGCGATCAGGTCGGCTACGAATCTTATGCGGGCGCGCTGCGCGGCGCGCGCGGAACCTTGTGGAGCCTGGCCGGAAATTCGCTGGACAAAGCGAGCTTGCTGATCGCGCTGCTGCGGGCATCGGGAATTCCAGCACAATACGTTTCTGGAACTCTGGATTCGGCGCACCAACAGCAACTGATTCTGTCGATGTTCCCGGCGCAGACGCAGCTCACGGGATTCGTGGCGCAAGGCGCGACGATTTCGAATCCAGCCGCCGATGTGAAATTGCTGGCGGAGGCGGCGGCGCATTATTGGGTGCAGTTCGACAACGGCACGGGAACCCTGGTGGACGCCGATCCGGATTTCGCGTCCGCCGCGATCGGACAGACATTCACCAGCGCGCAGAGCACGTTCGTCGATGTTCCCGCGAATCTCAATCAGACGGTGACGGTGAAGTTGAACGTCGAGATCACGCAGCAAGGGTTCTTTGGACCGTTCTCATCGACCTCCACGCCCTTGACCCAGAGCTTCACGTCGGCGGAACTGGTGGGGCATCCGCTTACGCTGGGCCATCTGGTGCAGTCGCAAACGCAGGGTTTTTTGATAACGGCGACCACCAACAGCTACACGCCGTTCCTGATCGTGGGACAGAACGATCTGAATGTCGGCGACGATCCTGTGATCACGGGCCAGCCGTATCAGGAGGTTCTGACAGGTTTTCCGTTCGGCAGCCAGGTGGTCACCGGCGTTTTTCTGGAAATGGATACCGCCGATCCGGCCGGGAACACGACTACGAACACGCACACCATTCTCGACCGGATCGGCTACGCGGCGCGCAAGGGATTGGCTTCGGCAACTCTGACGCTTCCGGCGGGCGGCGGCACCGCGCTCACTTCGTTCGACACAACCACGATCA
Organism: Terriglobia bacterium; assembly: GCA_963732025.1. Lineage (GTDB taxonomy): Bacteria > Acidobacteriota > Terriglobia > Bryobacterales > Bryobacteraceae > Palsa-187. Next base: position 815,994 of record CAVSXU010000007.1, on the reverse strand, counting down.
ACGTGGAATCGAGCCGTATCGATCCCGCATCCACGGCTCAACTCGCGTCGCGCGATGCGGCGTTGCAGACCAGCCTCCAGGCGCTTCAGACTCAATTGGCCGCGACGCCCAGCGATCCGTTGCTGCAGCAGCAAGTGATGACCGTCGGCCAGCAGCGCATGACGACGGCGACCGAGTCACTGGCGGCCGGGTTCAGTAACATCTCCGATGCGACGTTGGCGGAGAACGCGGCGACCGCAGTGGTCAAGTCCTATTTCGGCAGTCCGCGGTTGATTGCTGCATCCAACCAAGTGATGGTAAACGGGCAGAACGGCACGTTGAATTTCGCGCTGGACTTGCGAAAGGACGACGCCCGCGTGATCGCGTTTCCGGGTCAGGACGTGCAGGCCGCGATCGCGTTCAACAGCCTGCGCGGATTCGCCGAGAGCACCGCCGAAGCCACGGTGCTGGGGCAACTCACCGGCCCCGGCACAACGCAGGAATTGAGCACGGCAACGCTGTTCATGGCGGCCAAGGCGCAGAACATCGGACTGGTTTCGATCGCGCCCAACTCGGCCGGCCAATTGGACGCGGCAGCCTACTCGGCGGACGCGAAAGCGCGCATGAGCGAAGCGCTTCAGGCCGGCAAAGTGGTGATTGCGCCGCAAACGCCGGTCAGTTTGAATGGACAACTTCTGACCGCGTGGTATGAGGTGGACCCTGCCACGGGAGTGACCGTCGATACGGGAGAGGATGGCAACCATCAGGGAATCGTCAGCTATACGGCAGCCTTGGCAATCACGGGCGCGGGACTCATCGCGGCGCTGGCGGGGGTGGGATTCGGAACTCCGCTGGTGGCGAAAGTAGTCTGCACGAACAGCAACGACAAACTTACGTGCAAGGCGCAAGTCGCCGGTGGGTCCGCTTTATTGGCGGGGATTCTCACGTTCGTTCTGACGCAAGTATGCCTGCTAGGGCAATTGCTGGCGTTCAAGGGTATCATCCCCCTCTCCTGGCGCAAACGACCATCACGACTTGCGCGTACATTGGCGGGGCGACGTATGTGACGACGGTGGCGGCGGGAGTTGCCGCGAGCGGCGGTGATCCGCCGCTGGATCCGGTGCTTACGTCGACGGTAGTCCCGATTCCGTTTCAGCCGGCCGGGCAGTACACGCGCTCGCCGCAGCGACCGGCGAATGTCAGCGCGGGCGCGATTCAAGCCAGCGTGCAGACGGCATCGCTGCGCGTCACGAATCAGCTCGCGGCAACCTGGTCGTCATCGGCCATCAGCGGGTTTGAGATCACGAATCTTACGGCGTCCAACGCGACGATTCGGAATTCGAGCAATCAGACGGTGGGAACCGGAACGGCGGGATTGAGTCCGGGCGCGGCGGTTCCGGCGGCAATCAGCGGCAACGTGAATTATTCGGTCAACGGAACGGGCGATCTGTCATTCTATGGTCCCGCGGCAAGCGCGATCGGGGCAAGCGGAAACTGGACAAGTTATTCGGCAACGCTGACAGGCACGCCGTCGCTGCAGATTACGACCGCCGCGTTGACGCTGAATGGCGCTCCGCTTCCGCAGGACACTTACACGATCACGAGCGCTTCGATAACGGTTGGAGGATCGGGTCAAGGCGCGCTGCAAACGACGACGCCTAATTTCGCGGGATCGGCTTCGATCACGGCAACGGGAAGCACCGTCTACGTGGGGCCGGGCAGCGGCACGCTCACTTCCGGTGGCGCAACGGTATCGCCCGCGAACGGATTTACACTCGATGGCTTCAGCGGTAGTGTCGCGATTACCGGCAGCGGATCGGTGGACAACGCGACCATTCAAGGGAACGCGGCGAACATACTGGCAGTGACTCCGAGCCCGGCTTCTTTTACGACCGATGAGAACACGCCGGTTACGTTCGCCACTGCCTTGTCGAGTTCGCTGGCGGATACGTACACGATTACCGCGGAAGCTCCGCCGGGATGGACTGTCACCATGGACACGAACGGAGGCGTTACGGCGACTCCAGCGCCTGGCCTGCAAACGGGGACGTTCCCGATTTTCGTCACGGCGGTTTCCGCCACACATCCGAATCTGGTGGGACAAGCGGCCGTTCTGGTCACGCTGAATTCGACGCTGCCGGGAGTCATGCTGACAGTGAGCCCGGATGCGGTATTCAGTGTCCCGATCAATGGCGCGCAATTGCCCTCCGCGTTCCGCGCGACAATTCAGAATACGGGTCCTGCGACGGACACGTTCAACGTGACGTTTTCGGGAGTGCCGGGCGCGTTCCAGGTGCAGGACAGCGCGGCGAGCATCGTGATTCCGGCGGGCACGGTGGCGATCGACGGGATTTATATTGTTCCGACCGGAGCCTTGCCCCCGCCGGGCACGCAGATCAACTTTACCGCGACCGTCAGCAGCGCCAGCAATCCGGCCATCACCGCGAGCCAGCCGGTATCGTTCACGGTTCCGGCGATTCAGGCGCTGACGTTGTCGGCCGAGCCCGTCAACGCTCTCGACCACGCCTTCGACAGGCGTAACGAGCACGTTGACGCTCAGTTCGGTCGGCAATGTCGCGGTGACAGCGACGCTTTCGGCGGCGACCGACCCGAATCTCTCGCTCAGCGGGTTGTCGCCGTCGGTGTCGCTCAATGCGGGGCAGACGTCGCAACAAACGTTGACGCTGACACCGCTGGCGAACGCTCCGGTGGGTGTGCCGCTGGCGGTGAATATCACGGCGGCTTTTGGAACATCGCAAACGGCGAGCACCGCCTTGTCGGTGCAACTCAATGCCGCGCAGGCGTTGGCCGCAGTGACTGCTGCAGGTGATGCGACTGCGCTGGGTCGCAACGATATCGCGACCGTGCTTTCGGGATTATCGGGTGCGATCAATACGGCGATATCGTCCTGCAGTCCGGCTGCACAGCAACTGGTGGTGGACTATGTCGGCAATCTGATTCAGTTGATGAATGCGCCGTTCCTGGCGAACTTCGTCGTGGATCTGACGAGTGCGAAGAACGCGATCGCGGCGGCGAATTGCCAGACGATCGGCGCGGCGCTGACGCAACTGAGTACCGTGCTGGCGAATCTGGCGACGGTACTTTCGTCGCCCGCCGCGTTTCCGTTCAACCTGAGCCTGATCCCGAACAGCGCAACGGCGCAGCCCGGAGTAGGGACGATCTTCCTGATTTCGCTGCAGAATAATTCGAGCAGCACCAATACGTATTCGCTGAGCCTGGGGACGCTGCCGGGCGGCGTCACGGGAACGCTGAGCACGGCGTCCGTCACGCTGGGGCCCGGCCAGTCGATACCGATGAACGGGGCGATCAATAATCCGTCGATCACGATTACGCCGTCGATCAGCAGCGCGTTCCAGTTCTCGTTGAACGCGTCGATCAATGGAGTTTCGGGCAGCGCGCAGACGGCGTTCGGGACGATGACGGCTCGCGCGACGTTCCTATCGGTGCAGGATGTGACGTCGACGCCGGCATTCACGAACGCGGGCGGAAAAGTCGACGTGGTGGCGCATATCGCGAATGTCGTAAATCAGAACAAGATGGTGCAGGTGACGCTGACGATCAAGGATTCCGGCAATAACACGCTGTTGACGCCGACGGCGCAGACTCTGGGTCTCTCTGTCACAAGTTTGCTGACGACGGTCGACTTCGGACAGATCGATACGACTGGGCTCGCGAACGGAAATTATTCGCTCAACGTTTTGGTGATCGATCCGGTGACCAACAGCCTGATTCCAGGTGGAAGCGGCACCGGTAATTTGCTCATCGGGTCGCCAGTGACCGCGACGCTGACAGCGACTCCGACAACGCTTGCTCCCGGTAACGAAACGGTTCGCAGCACGCTGACGGTGAGTTCGACGAGCGGCGGAGGGAGCGGGGGCACACCCTATTCGCTGGTGGGCTCGCTGATGACGGCGTCGCCGGCGGAAGATGTCGCATTGAACGGCACCACGGCTTATGTGTGCGATCAGAACGAAGTCAGCATCATGGATGTCAGCAATCCGGCGAATCCGGTGCTGTTGAAGACGGTGCTGGCGGGCTCGCTCACCAACGCAGCGGTGCTGCATTGCTCGATTCGTCCGGATCCGACGAATCCAGCGAAGAACGATTTGATGATGTTGGTGGACGCGGCGAACTCATTCACCGGCAACGCTCCCAGCTTCATCGCTTTCGATCTGACGGATCCGCTGAATCCGACGCTGATCGCATCGACGATCGTTAGCAAGCGGTTCTTCCGCACGCCTTTCTATCAGGGCAACACGGTTTTTGTACCGACGGGCGGCGTGTTCCTGTCGGGCTCATTTATCACCGGGCAGTTCGGCGATCTAGTCGCGCTGGATATCAGTAATCTGAGTAATCCGACGGTGCTGGGAGGGCTGGAGCAGGAGGTGAACGGCTCGACTTTGGCGGCGCGTTCGAGACTTATGGACCGGGGGCGATTCAGATCAACCCGACGACGGCGTATCTGCTCACGTCGACGATGACGGGTGCGGAGCTTACCAATGGCACCGGCCAGGTGTGGGTGGTGAACACGAGCGATCCCGCACACATGTCCGCGGGCCAGATGTTGAATATTCCGGGGACCACTCAGGTGGCCTCGCTGCAATTCCAGGGCAACACGGCTGTGGTGGTCGGGAATACGGCCGGCTGGATCAGTCCGCTGCCTTCGGATGGATCGTCGGCATTGGGCGGGAATGCCGTGGTCACGGTGCTCGATATTACCAATCCGCAGAATCCGCAAATTGTTTCGAGCACGACGACGCAGCTCGTGTTCGGAATCGGCGGCGGACAGACGGTGCTGGGCACGAATCTATTTCTGTTCGCCGGCATCGCCGACACGATGGGCAATCAAATGGTGATGACGGTGGATACGACCGATCCGCTGCACGCGGTCATCAAGACGTTCCCGGTGCCGGGGAATTTCGACAATCTGGTTCCCGTGGGCAATCTTCTTTACGCGGCGACGTCGGATCACGGCTTGCAGATTTATTCGATTCCGGGAACCGGCGGCAGCCTGCAGTACAACGCGACGGTGCAGGTTCCGAACACGGGCAAGGTGATCTACAATCCGAGCTCGTTCAGCATCGCGCCAGTGGTGACGCCGGGTGGCGGATTCGATACGCTGACGTGGACGAATCCGGGCGTCAACTCGATCACGTGGACGTCGAACGTCACCGGAATCGCGCCTGCCGATGTTTTGCCGGTCGATCTCAGCGGGGTCGTGAGCTTCACGGTGCCGGCGGGATCGGGGACGGTGAAGCTCGCGCAGGTCGACGTGAACAGCGGACAGATTCTGGGGATCACGCCCGCGACCTTTGTTGTCGCGCCAGGTCAACTCGCGGCCTACACGGTTACCGTAAGCAACCCGACCAATGCTTCGATTACGTATAACCTGGCCGTCACTGGAGTGCTGCAGACGTGGGTCACGATGCAATCGAGCGTCACAGTGCCGGCGGGCGGTTCGGTCAACGTGCCGCTTGGCTTGCGGTCAACGCTGGCGGACATCGGCTTGACAAATTCTCCGGTGAATCTCGGGCTTGGTCTGCCGGGCTTTTTGGGTAAATACGACTTCACGGTCACGGCGACGTCGGCGGGTGTTTCGGGATCGGTGCAAGGCACGATGATCCTGGCGGGCACGGGCACGATCGGCACGCCGGGATCGACGAACACGATCGGTGTGCTGACGACGCTGACTCCGACGCAAGTGACCGGCGGACAAGGCACGGCGGCGACGTTCACGGTGCAGCTCACCAACGCGGGCAATGTCGTCGATACGTATGCGCTGACGATCGCGACGCCGGCGGGCGTGACCGCGACGTTCGACCAAACCAGCTTGCAGGTCCCGCCGGGACTTTCCAATTTCCGGCAGACACAGGTGCACGTTACAGCCGTGCAGGGAACTTCTGTCGGCGCGAAGAATTTCACGGTGACGGCGACATCGCAAGCCAATCCGCAGATTCAAGGACCCGCAACAGGAACCTTGAATCTTGTCTCGGCGGGCGTGGGGGTTTCGATTTCGCCGGGCTCGACGAATCCGGGCGCGACGCTGCACTTGACGGTGACGAATCGCGGCTCGATTTCGGATACGTTCGATCTGGCGTTGGGCGGACCGGCGGCCGCGGTATCGAGTCTCGCGGCGGGCAGTGTCACGCTGGCGCCGAATCAATCGCAGACGATTTCGATCGCGGTGGGCGCGGCGCCGTTCGCGTCGGTGGGCACGCTGGGACTGGTGGCACAGGCGACGTCGCGCGCGAACACTAGCGTTTCGGCAATCGCGGAAGCGAGCGTGATCATTCCGTCGGCGAAGGGAATCTCGGCGGCGTTCAGCCCGGCGCGCACCGGACTCAAAGCGCCGGGCCAGGTGGCGCTGCTGCTGCAACTGCAGAACACGGGGACGATCGACGACAGCTACATCGCGACGATCGTTTCGACCAGCGGGCCGTTGACGGCGAGTCTGGACGACATCACCGGGAAATCGGTGCAGACGACATCGGTGTTCATCCTTCCGGGCGCAGCGCAGGGCGAGTTCGTGGTGAACGCGAATCTCACCGGACTGAGCGACGGAACCGTGACGGTGAAGATCACGTCGCAGACGGATCCGACGATCACTGCCACGGCGGTGGGCGTGGTCGGCATCGGCACTTCGGTTCCGGTGGCGGTCGCCGGGAAGAAACGCAATGTGCGGACGGGACGCTATGTGTCGCTCGACGGCGGGCAATCGTACGATCCGTCGGAGAATCGCCTGACCTACGCGTGGACCGTGGTGTCCATACCCACCGGCAGTTCGCTGGTGATCCTCAACAATAGCGGACTTGGGAATGCTTCCACGCCCCAGCCGTTTTTCCTGCCGGATGTCGACGGGGTGTACACGTTCCAGTTGATCGTCAACAATGGCAGCGCAAACAGCGCGCCGAGCCAGGTGCAGATTACCGCGTCCACGGCTACCGTTCCGCCGAATGCAAACGCGGGCAAGGCGGCGAACGCGCGCCGAGGATCGGCTGTGATTCTGAACGGAACGGCTAGTAACGATCCCAGCCAGAGCGGGATCGCGCTCACGTATTCGTGGTCGGTGCAGAGTGCGCCTGCGGGTAGCGCGCTGAACGGAGCGACCGTGGGCGGAAACACCGCGAGGCCTAGCTTCACTCCCGATGCCGATGGCGCATTCGTCATCGTGCTGAAGGTTTCTGACACAGCCGGATCGAGCACGGACACCGTTACGATCACCGCGTTCGATCCGCTAGTAGATCCGAACGCCACGCCCAACGCGGTGGCGGGACCGAATCGGCGCATCGTGCTGAACACTCCGATCCTGGTGGACGGCAGCGCCAGCAACGATCCGGATAACGCGCCTCACGCGTTGAGCTACCAGTGGCGATTCGTTTCGTCGAGCCTCTCCGATGCTGTGTTGATGAACGCAAGCGGAGCGCAAACCGCGTTCACCCCGGTGGCTCCCGGATTCTACGTGCTGCGTCTCGACGTATCGGATAGCGTCGCGACTTCGTTCGACGAGACGACGGTGATGGCCGCGAAATTCTGCGACGCCAATGCCGACGGCCAAGTCAACCAAGCCGATTTCGATTTGATGAGCGCGCTGATCGGATCGGCCGCGCAGCCGAGCGATCCGCTCGACGTCAATGGCGACGGCCTGATCACGAACGCAGACATTTTGAGCTGCAAGGGACAGGCTCCGCCGGTGGCCGCGCCGAATCTGTATGCGACGCCCGCGTTCCTGGTGTTCCAATACACGAAAGGCGGTGCGCTGCCGCCCGCGCAATCGCTGGCGATTTCTTCGGATACGCCGACGCAATTCACGATTCCGAATCCCAGCTTCACCTGGATCAAATTGAATCCGCAATCGGCGGCGACGCCCGCGAACGTCGGGGTCAGTATCGACCCGACGACGCTCGCAGCGGGATCGTACGTCGGACAACTGCAACCGGTGGCGAACGGATTCAACAGCCCCGCGCCGATACGCATTGAGCTGACGGTGTTCGATGCGCCGCAGTTCATCATTCTGCCTGGCTCGCTCACGTACACGGTGCAGAGCGGATTAACGTCGCCGCCGACGCAGACGCTGAGCGTCGGGACCAGCGGCAAGGTGGCCGATTTCTCGGCGACCGTTTCCGGGGCCACGTGGCTGTCCGTGAATCCGAGTTCGGGCATCACGCCGAAGCCGGCGGTGGTCACGGTGACTCCAGCGCCGAACATGGCGCCCGGAACTTACACGGGAACGATTACGTTCTCGTCGTCAGCCACGGCATCGCAGTCGATCACGGTGACGCTGATCGTGACGGCCGCGCCGCCGACGGTAGACGCATCGTCGATCGTAAATGCGGCGAGCAGTATTGGCGGACCGGTCGCGCCCGGTGAAATTGTTTTCCTGGGTGGAAGCGGATTCGCGGTTGCAGGGACGAATCTGGCTGCGCCGCCGAATGTCGCCGTGCCGATTCAGCTCGGCGATACGCAGGTGTTCTTCGACAACAGTCCTGCGCCGCTATTGCTGGTGGAGCCGGGGTTGATCAAAGCGATCGTGCCGTATGAAGTCTTCGGGCAGACGACGACACAGATGCGCGTGGTTTATCACGGCGTATCGTCGCAAGTTGTGTCTCTGCAGATCGCGCTGACGAAGCCTGGGATCTTCACGACGACTACGAATGGACTGGGACAGATCATTGCGGCGAATGCGGATGGGACGCTGAATAGCGTGGCGAATCCGGCGACGCGCGGCACGGCGTTGACGTTCTACGCGACTGGCGAGGGACAGACGATTCCTCCGGGCGTCGATGGATCGATCGCGCCAAATCCGAACGTGGCGGGAGGTAAGTTGCCACCGGTGCCGGCGCAGAAGGTGTCGATCACGATCGGCGGGAAGCCTGCGCAGTTTACTTACGCGGGAGGCGCGCCAACGCTGCCGGCGGGGTTGATGCAGGTGAACGTCGTTATTCCGAGTGATGCTCCGTTGGGCTTGCCGGTGGAGGTGCTGCTGACGGTCGGGGGCAGTACGAGTCAGAGTGGCGCTCAGATTTCGATTAAGTAGGAGCTTGGCCCGCTTCGCCGCGGCAAAACGTGTCGACATGAGTGTCGACACGGCACGCGGCGCCTGGAAGGCGCATAAATGCGCCGGCGTGCGCCACATCACCACATCAATTGTCGATCGGCTTGCGCTCGATGTGATCGATTACCCAGGTCGGCACCGGGCGCTTCTGCGTCTCGAGCTTCAACCCGAGTTGCTTCTCGATCGCTTCCTGCAAGGTGAGTCCGCCGCTGGGATCTGACGCGCCCAGTTCGGGATCGAAGGACAGGCTCGGCGCAGGCCCCAAGCCGCCGTCCTTTTTCATCGGTGCTCCGCGCCCTCCGCCGGGCATTCCCGCTTGGGGGCTAAACGTCACGGTGAAATCGTAGCCGCCTTCCAGCCCGGTCGCATCCAGACCCGGTGACGCAATTCTGCCGATCGGCCCGGTCTGGCTCATCTGCTGAAGCCGCGCTGCGAATTGCGCCATGGTCGTGTTCTGAAATGTCCACTGCAGCGATCGTGGTCCCGACGAATCCTTGGAGTTCACCACAGCGGCCGACCCCTTGGACCGGCTGTCCGGATCGGCCTTCTTGAGTTTCGGCTTCACCGCGAGCAGCGAGTAACCCGTGCCCGGGCGATCCTCCTGATGCATCTCGAGTTTGAAGCGCTCTTTCAGCAGGGCGCGCATCATCGTCCAGATCATCTCGTTGTCGACATCGGAGTCCGCCGCGATTCACGGTTGCATAACGCGATGAGTCTGTGTGGATAGCCGAGCGCGGCGCCTTGGCGATGATGTCATAGCGATCCGTCCCCAGCCAACCGGGAGCGTCCGCCGGCGTCTGCGATCGTAAATCGTAGGCCTGCTGGATGATAAATGTCAGCGGGAAACCGCTGATGTTCACACGTCCGCCCGGCTGGAAACGCAGGCTTGTCCTAGGATTGCTGGGATCCGATGGCTTGATGTCCGCGACTTCGAATTCAACAGGCGGGGCGCTCGCCTTCAACGCTTCGATAGCTCCGGCTGGATCCGGTGATGGCGTTCGGCTCACGCGCTCCACTGAAATCACTTCCATCGGCGCCATGCCGGGCGTCACTTTTAGGCCGAGTTGCTTCTCGATCGCTTCGGTCGCCGACATTCCGCCATTCGCGCCGTTCATGGCCGTCGAGAACGAAATCTCGAAATCGAAAACGCCGTCAAGTCCGGTCTTGTCGACCACCGGCCTGCCATCGAGTTGCGACGGCATGTATCGAAGCTGCTCCGCGAACTCGCTCATAGTCATATTGCGGCATGTATCCACGAAGTGGGCACTCCCCGTTGACCATCCGCGGCTGGCGGCGGCCATCTTGAATTCGGGTTGACAACCCGAGACCGAACCTTCGGACGGTTTGAGGTCTTCTCCGACGGTCAACAAGTACGCTGGCGCCGGCCTGATGTCGTGCTTGACGACCAGCTTGAAGCGATCGGCCAGCAGAGCTTGCACCATCGGACGAAGCGCTTCCGCCGTCGGCCTGCCGTTCACCTTCGCCGCGACGTCGAACCGGTCCAGTTCCAGCCAACTGGGGCCGCCCGCGACCTTGTCGTCGTCGACATTGTAGGCAGCGGCAATCAAATCCACCATGGTTGCCGAGCGCATTTCCCAGCGTCCACTGCGTAAATAAGGTCCTCGTGCCGGCCGCGAAGTGCTTTGCGGCGGGCTGATGCTTATCGTTGCCGTTTCGAACTTCGTTGCGGTTTCGAATTTCGTGGCGGGTTCGGTCGATTGCCCGAACGCCGGGATGAAGACTAGCGGGCCGCAAATTGCGCGGAAAATGAACCGATAATCGGTTAACATCGTACGCCTCCTGATTGCCGGGTGCATTCAGTATGACGCAAAAAGAGCCTTTTACGTTGAAAAGACGCGCATATTTTCTCGCGGCGGACCTTAGATGTGGAGCCGGCACTTGACTCTTGTGAGCGGCCTGAAGGCCGCTCGCCGCCACGAGTGGCGGCCCCACAGCGAAGCCTGCCGACTGATATTTCGCATTGGAGACGCGCTCTCTGACGGTCGCGCCTCAACTGACGGCCATCACGTCTGGGTTGCCCTTTGGCCTTACGCCAGCACGTCCTTGCAAAATTGCACGCATTTCTTCATCTCGGTCACGGTGTCCATTCCGCGTTTTCCGTATTCGTATTCGATATTCGCCGGGATCGGATACTTCTCCTTCTTCAACAGCAGCAGGACTTCCTTGATCGGCGTGTCTCCCTGTCCCCACGGAACATTGTCGCCGTGATCGCGCTTGCGATCCTTGATGTGGAGGTTGGTGATTCGCGCGTGGTGCTCCTTAATATAGGCGACAGGATCGTAATTGCCGGACGTGAAATGGCCGATGTCGAGATTGATTCCCAGGTATTTCGAATACGCCATCGCGGTGGCGAAACTTTCAGGGGTCGCGAATTCGTTGGGATCCCAAGTTGCGTCGTGACCGTGGAAACCGAACATCATCTTGTGTTTGTCCGCGAACGGCGCGATGCGTTTGGACACAGTCACCTGCGTCGATGAAGAGATTGCCTTGGCGCCCAGCGCGTTGGCCATCTGGAACGCATATTCGATCTCGTCGTCGGTGATCGCCTCATTCATGTTGAAGCACAGGAGCCGAATATCGATTCCCGCGGCATCGAATTTCTTGCGGACGTCCTTGAACTTGTCCATGGATACCGACAATCGCCATTTGCGAAAATCCTCATTGCGAGCGCGCGCGGCGACGATCTGCTCATCGGTCATCGGCGGACGAGCGGTTCTGCGCGGGGCTTCCGGCGCAGTTGCTTTTGTAGCCGGCGCTTTTGTCGCAGGCGCACGCGGTGCCGGCGGCGCGGGCTGCCACCCAGCCGCCCATTCCGCGTGATTCGACATCAGCTCCATTTCGCCGAGTCCGCTTTCCACTGTCATGCGAATGATGGCATCCAAGTCGTTCGTCTCGCGAAAGCTATAGGAGATGGTACCGACTTGCACGCCGCCGAATCTGGAGTTGATCTCCGCCAACGCGCGCGCGGCCGGGATCGCGGCCAGGGCAACTTTTCCGAAGTGTCGTCGTGTGTAGATCATGGCTCCCTTAGATTCCCACGAACGGGTACGTCGATCAAGATAGACTTCCCACATAGCCAGAGCGAGAGGAGAGACACGTCTGACCAAGCGTGTCGTAGTCCGTTATCTGAGGGCGAGAAATTACTGTACCGCGCTCACCGATTGCAGAAATACATTTGCTGGAGCTGCCATGACTAAATGCCCCCCGAACTCGCCCCAAGCTGACACATAGGGTTTCAAAACATCACGATTGCTATAAGTTCTTTGCAGGCCCGCGCATCCGTTAATCTCTTACCGAACTCAATCGGTTTGAGTCGCCGCAACGGAACGGCATCGCCACAACCCCTGACGACTGTTCGCCAAAACTAACGCAGAAGGTGCTCGCCCATCGTCGATCCGCAGATCAATACGTTACGGTCAGCAGTGTCTAGAATGCGCCGCCCGGTGGGACTGGAAGTCGATGAGAACGCCAGCCCTCTCTGGTTACACGATATTGCCGGTTCGAAATTATGGGGGTGAGGCGGAGGAGGATGTTGTTGATAGGGAGGGAGATGTGGTTACGATTTTTTGCGTCAGCGCACGCACTCCATACTGTCGTGCCTCTTTGGGCAACAACCGCAAGGATAGGGGGACCGAGGGAACTAGTAGCGGGGGCCACCGGTCAGAGCGCGGGGATGGTGACCGCTAACTCCCCCACCCTTACGGGTGGTGTTTGACGCGCATCGCTAGCCTTCAATGCTCTCGACAGCGCCGGAAAGCGACGTCAACAGTCCATCCGGCCGAGGCTCATGAAAGCGCCCGAGCGCTTTCTCGACATCTCCCGAGAATCCCCAAACGCCAACAAACAACCGGGTCTTTGGATACTTCACGCGAAACTGGCGCGCCAGCGTCCTGGTTTGCGCGAACGCGAACGGCGGCAGTGAAGACAGACACACAACGTCCCCAGGCTGCGGATCGAACGCCACGAACATTTCCATAATTTTACTTTCCATCGGGAATGCAATCGCGGCGATCCCCTTCCTCTCCAGCATCTGCGCGAGCATCGACGCGGAGATTTCATCAGCTTCGTCACTGACGGGCAAACAAAGAACGCGGCCGCTGAAACGGTCTGAAGTCCCCTCGATCGGCAGGATCGGCAGAGCATGATCCGAAAACTCGGCCAGCATTTCCTTGATGCTCAGGAAAATGAACTCCTCCCGCGCGGCATCGAGAGTCCCCTTGTGGCGATCGTGTTCCGCCATGGTAAGCGCCGGAACAAACACGCGATCGTACAGATCGTGCAGCGAGTTCTCGCCCAGAAAACGATCGGCGATGTCGCGCGCTTCCACCTGGTCCATGGCGAGCAATCGCTGATAGAGCTGCGCATCGGGAGTGAGGACCGGCTCGTCGCCCAGCAGCACATGCAGGAACGACAAGTGCGGAACGTGGCGGCCTAGCACCGCGACACACACCGTCAGCGGCATCGAAAGAATCAGTCCGGCGGGCCCCCACAGAATCGTCCAGAAAACCGTGGCGACTAGAATCGCCATGGACGAAAGCCCCGTGTGCGATCCATACAGCCTCGGCTCCACCCAGTTTCCGATGATGATTTCCAGCGTGCCGAATAGAACCAGAATCAGGACAGGCTCGGTCCAACTGCTGAATACGGCAATCGAAAGCACAAAGGGAAGCACGCCAGCGATCAGCGTCCCCAGGTACGGGACGATTCGGAACAGAGCGGCAACCGTGCCCCACAACGCGGCGTACGGGAGTCCGATGAAATGGAGCCCGATGCCGATCAGCAAACCAAACGCGGCATTCACCGCGAATTGCAGCAGCAGATAACGGCTGACGCGCTGCGTCGCATCGTCCAGCGCCTGCGTCACTACGTTCAATCTCCCCAGCCCGACCAGGCGCAGGAAACGATTGCGAATGTCCTGCCGCTCAATCAGCAGGAACACGCTGAAGATCAGGACGACGCCTGCCACGCCGATCGGCGCGACAAACGTCCTTGCCAGATCGCGAAGATATTCGAAAGGGCTGGTCTGCTTGTCGGCAATCTCTACTGGAATGGGCGCAGCGTTAGGATTGCGATTGGCACGCAGCCGATCGTTTGCCGAGAGCGGAGCGGGCGCTGGAATTTGCGCGTCGGAAAATTCCTTGCCGATCTGTTCGACACGTTCCGCGGCTCTCCCCAACTCCCCGCTGGCAGGACTGCGAAGAGCCGCAATCTTGTTGTGGATATTGACCTGATATTTCGGGAGGTCATTCGCCACCGCGACCAGTTGATTGAAAATGACCCAACTGATATCGGCAGCGAAGGCGAACGAAGCAATCACGACCAGCAGGACCGCGGGGATACGGCGGAAATGAAGTTTTTGCAGCCAATTGACCGGCGGAGTCCAGATCAGGCTCACGACAAAAGCCAGCGCGAGGGGAATGAACACATCGCGCGCAACATACAGTACGCCGATCACCGCGGCCACGATCAGGAGCGGATGCACGCGTGAGCGAGGCACGCTCGAGAAGGCGGAGGGCTGGGTCATATTTGGCATTTTCGAGGGTTAGTAATTTTTCCCGGCAATGAGGGTTCGCCGGCGTTTAGATTCGCACGCAACCCCCAAGATTGGAACACAAGTGGATAGCGTCCACGATAGCAGTAAGGATGTCAGTGGTTTGGGCAGCGACACATTTGTTTGGGGCACGCTGAGGGCCAATCGAGCCGGCGGCTCGGATCGAGAGGTTGAAAATAATCGCGGTAACGAAATGAAGCAGTTTCGGCGTGGGGCCGCCACTCGTGGCGGCGAGTCGCCTTTCAGGCGGCTCTGTTGACCAAGAAGAAACCGGCCTAAAGTCCGGTTGCCGGCAGAAGTGCCGGCCCCACATTGTCCTAATGAAAATGGATTCGATCTATCCGACTTGCCAATAGACCGAATATCGCTTGTCCATGATGCTGCTGATTGGCGCGAGCGTCACGTCGCGCGGCTGGCCTGTGGTGCTGAACGTGAGCGGCTTATCGCCGGCCTTGATCCACGAAGCGGGATCGGCCGTGGTCGCGCGGAACGCCGGGATTTCCATCGCGGCGATCCTTCGCCTTGACGGCGCGTTGGGCCCGACGATCATCTCTTTCGTCAATCCGTCATTCCCGAGATCGCCAGCGAGCACGATCGGCCCATACAAAACGGCCTGCATTTTCGGATCGTCCGGCATCGTCTCGATGCGGAGTCGCATCGGCAGCGCCATCTCGACTCGATCGCCGTTCTTCCACGTCCGCGAAATCGTCAGATAGCTGCCCGGGCTCGCCCTCGCGTCGATCGCCTTGCCGTTGATCTTTGACCGGTCGCCGATTTCACCATTCGGAACGCGAAGGCGCATCGCCAGCTGGACCGGCTTTTCGACGCTGACTGTCAGTGTAGTGGCCGGCACTTCAGGAAACTTCGTTTCCTGCCTAAGGCGGAATCCTTTCTCCGCCCAATTCAATTCGGAGGCGATGAACAGGTTCACGAAAACGCCGTCGCTATCGTGCCAATAGATGCTGTCGTTGAGTTTCGAATATTCTTCGACGCCGGTTCCGGTGCAGCACCAGAACGATTGATCCTCCGTAGTTGAACGTCTTCCACGCGCCCGGCGTCAGGGACAGATAATATTGCGTCGCGCCGGTCTCCGGACGAATCGTGCCGAGCCGGATGATTGAACATCGAGCGCTCATAGTAATCGAAATACCGGGGATCGGCGGTCCAACTGTAAAGCTGCCGCGTCAACTTCATCATGTTGTAGGCGCAGCAGCACTCCGCGGTGGCCACGCTGCGCTTCAACTCCGCCGCAAGCTGGCGCGGCTGCGCCAGCCATCCTTCGCCGTTGCTGGTGCCGCCGGTGACGTAGGTGCGCGCGCCGACCACTTCGTACCAGAAATAATCGGCGACGTCGTGAAAGCGCATATCGCCAGAGAGCTCATAGCGGCGCGCCGCGCCGATCACTTGCGGGATGTGCGTGTTCACGTGCAACCCGCGCAGCTCGTCGCGGCGCGATGCCAGGGGATTGAAGAATTTCTTCTTGGTGAAGCGATCGCCGGCCTTGGCCCAGCGATCGTCATCGGTGGCGCCCGCGAGATTGTACAGCATCTCATTCATGCCGCCGTATTCGGTGTTGAGGATGTCCTGCATGTGCTCTTCGGATTTCGAGGCAGTCCATCGATCCGCCCATCCGACATCCCTTCCAGCACTTCAGCGCCTGCTTGTTTCCGGCGTGGCGATACATGTCGAACATGCCGGCCATGATTTTGTGAATCGTGTAGAAGGGCGCCCAGACGGATTTGCGGGCGTCCAGTCGATCGAACCATTCGGTCGGGAAGGCGCTCAGATATCCGCCGCTGAGTATTTCGACTGGCACTTCGCGAGCTCGGCGACCAGCGAATCGCCCTTGGCTTTGATCTGCTGGTCGCCTGTAGACGCGTACGAAAGCGCGCATGCCGACAGATAATGACCGGTAAAGTGGCCGCGCAATTCGCCCTCGCGACCAGGCGTGTATCTGCTCCCATCCGCCGAACGGTTTCGCATTCGACGGCAGCCCGGCGTTCAAGCGAAAATTGTGCAGCAGGCGATCTTCGCCGAGGCGAGCCATGTACGCGCGATTCGTGTCGGCCGCATCCTGAAAAGGCGACGCCAGGAGCCGAACCTGCGACATCGGAAACGGGTGGGCCTTTGCCCTGCCCTTCTTCAGCGTGAAGGCGAGCGGTTCCTGAAACGGCGGGACCTCGGGAAGCGTGCCTTGGCGCTGCGTATTCGTGTTTGGATTCGGCGCGGCGGCCGGTTGTTGCTGGGCTAGAACGACGGGAGCAACCGCGAGCGAGGTCGCGAACGCGCGTCGACTGAGTCGGCCGGGTTTATCGGGCATGCGACGATTCTACCGCCGCCGGACGCTAAGCGAGTTGCAACCGTTTGAGCGTTCTGCGCACGCCCTCACGGGCGCGCCTCGAGGCCCCGAGAATTCGTGCTTTGAGGCGCACCCGTCAGGGTGCGCGCAATAGCGTGATGACCGCAGCATCTAGTGCCTGGTGAATCGTTCGAAATTGCCGCGCAGCAGGCGCGTCACATCCCGGCGAATGTCGGCGCGAGTCACCGCGCGGCCATCGTCGGCGAGCAGCGTATACGCGTTCGTCAGGATCGGCGCCAGCGTGCGGCGCGTGTTGCGCCATTTGTAGATCACCTGCTCCAGAATGCGGGCGTCGGAGTGCTGCGGAATGAAACTGGTCCCCAGCATTTCCAATCGTTCGCGCGTAATCTCTTCGACAATCGACGGATTGTTCAGGAACCACCAGCAGCCGAACGGCATCAGGTTGCTGAACTTGCGCGCGTACACGCACAGCTCATGCTGATTTTCGCGGCTCAGTACGCTTACCAGGAATCGATTCTCGGGAAATCGCGAACACAGGCGCTCGATGCTGGATAGATCGGCGCGGCCGACACCGTCGCCCGCCAGACGAATGCGCGGGTTCACCTGATAACGGACGCCGATCATCAACGATAACGGCACATCGAATTCGCGGCAGACCGGCAGCACGGCATCTTCGATCAATCGCGCGCGAACCGATTCTTCGGGAAAACGGAATGTATCCGGCAGGGACACCGCCATGTAGACGGGCTGCATTCGCTTCATCCAGTGTGTGAGAAGATCGCGAACTTCCCGCGCCCGATCTTTTGCGCCCAGCGAGGAATGCTTCCACTGTTTGAAAATTCCGTCCAGCCGCAGCACCGCGTGAAATCGAGAATCGGGTTCGGCGCCGTCCTGCCAAAGTTGGGCTTCTTCCGGATTCACGGGATCGTTCGTCATCACGGCTTCGCTGATCCCGGCGATTTCGAAGACGCGGTCGATGTGGCTGCGACAATTCCTGTTCGGCGAAAAACTCGCGGGCTTCGGTCAGATCGGCTGCGGAGGTGTTCAGGCCGAACGCGCTCAGCACGGCGACGACGCCTCGCGTGGCTTCAGACACCGGCGCGTTTTCGACGAACAGCGCGCGCCAGATCGCGTCCGCTCGCTCACGCTGGCTCATCTCCCAGTACTGTTCGGGCTGGAGATCGGAGGAACGAAACAATTCGGCTTCCAGATAGTGATACGTGATCAATTCATCGATGCCCCACAACCCGAGGCTGCCGAGCGACGGCATGAACAGGTGCGTGTGGACGTCGATAAAAGGCGTTTCGCGCAGTTCGGCTTCGACCGCGGAGGCGAGATCGGTTCCAGTAAGAGATTCGCCGGCTGCCGGCTTCGCGGCGCGGGAGATGGGATCGCGATGGACGAGCGTGCTCACAAAAGGTACTCCAGTTTGGAATATAGGGGTCGTGGACACGGCGGGTCAAAGCAGTATCTTCAAACGGAATGTTGAGAAAACCCACGACTAGCGCTTCGGCCACGAATGAACACGAAGGCACACGAATAAGGCTCGGTTTGATTCGTGTTTATTCGTGTGCCTTCGTGGCCACAAGGTTATACCTTCGGGGCACTCAAATTCGTTTGCAGGAAGCGCACGATGGATGAAGTAACGGCGCGCGGGTGCTGCGATCGCGCCATCGCCAGCGCCTGTTGCCGCATGATGCGATGACCCGCCGCGCGGAACATGCGAAAGAATCGCGGCTGGCCTCGCAGCGCATACTCCGGGAAAATCGAATATCCGAATCCAGCTTCCACCAGGCGCTTGATGGCTTCGGTATCGTCCGCCTCCATCACCACTCGCGGAGTCATACCGGCATCATGGAAGAAGCGGTCGATAATCGTGCGCATGTTGCTGCGCTGCGGATACAGAAGAAACTGCGCCGAAGCGATTTCGGCCGGTTCAATCGATCCGATGTGCCAGCCGCGCACCGGCCTGGCGGATGGCTGGATGATCAGCAACTCTTCTTCGAACAACGGCACGATGGTGAGGTTCTCGTCTTCCACGGGGAGCGAAATCAGGGCGAGATCGTAACGCCGGTCGAGCAGACCGGCCACCATGTCTTCCGTTGGCGACACGGTGATCTTGAGCGGTGTGTTGGGGAATTGTTTGCGCAACAGACGCAGAGGGCCGCCCAGTCGATGGATCAGCGTGGTCGCGCCGGTTGCGAAATAGAAAGGACGCGTGTCCGCGGTCGGATCGTTGGCGAATTCGTCTTCGATCTGGCGCATCTGCCGCACCACCACTTGCGCGAGTTCGGCCAGGCGATGCGCCGCGGGAGTCGGTGCAAGCCGCTTGCCGGCACGAACAAAAAGATCGGCGCGAAGATCGGCCGCGAGATTCTGCAATTGAAGACTGACTGCGCCGGGCGAAAGATTTACGCGCGCCGCCGCACGAGTGACGCTGGAACACTCCATGACGGCGAGGAATAGCTGGAGTTGGCGAACATCCATGAGTCGTGAAGCCCTAGCGTTGAGGATCGCATAAATCGCGGCGCAGGCATTTATGTGGCGCGGGCCGCCAGGCGGCCCGCGCCACGAAAATCATGACTCTATCAAATCGAAATTGCCATCCTTGCGCCGCACCAGCACCGAAAGGCATTCCCGATCGGCATCGCGATACACCATGTACTCGCGGCCGTTCTCCATCTCCATCACGGCTTCCTCCAGCGTCATCGGCTTGCGCCGATTCAGATGATTCACGCGAAACACCCGTTGCGCCGGAATCGCCTTGACCACCTCGACGGCAGGCGCGGGCGCTTCTTTCGCTTTCGCCGATTTCAGGCTGGGCGCGCCGTTCTCGGATGAATGAATGCCGTTGTGTCGCCGAGCCTTCTCGCGCCACTTGCTCGCGCGTGCTTCACCGCCTGCTTTTCCAGCTTGTCGAGCGCGCCGCTCATCGCCGTGAACAGAGTCGCCATCCGATCCGATGCCCACCAGCTGGTGATCGTAAAACTGCAGCGTGATCTCCGCGTTGTGCAGATGGCGCTCGCTGGTCACCACCACGTGCGCCTCTTTTTCGCCGCGCCTTTCCACCAACTTCGATAACTTCGCGAACTTCGCGTCCAGCTTCTCCTGCAGTTTTGGAGGCAGCTCCTTCTTGATGCCCTTATAGCTGACCTTCATGGCAACCTCCGTCGTACCTCGCGTCTTAGTTATGCGGACGCGTCTTTGATGCGTGGACGGGAATGCGCATATCCTCGCGATATTTGGCGACGGTACGGCGAGTCACCTGGATTCCTTCCGCTTGCAGACGCTCCGTGATCTGTTCGTCGGTAAGTGGGTGGGCGGGATCCTCCTCTTCGATCATCTTTTTCACGCGGCGCTTCAGGATCAGCAGCGGCAGTCGCGCCGCCGCGAGGGCCCCTGCACCGCCTCCGAGAAGAAGTAGCGCAGTTCGAAAACGCCCTGCGGCGTGTGCGCGTATTTGCTCGAAACCGCGCGGCTCACGGTGGAAGGATGCACGCCGATCTCTTCCGCGATTTCCTTGATCATCATCGGCTTCAGATAATCGATGCCGTGTTCCAGGAAATCCATCTGCCGGCGCACCACGCTCTGGCAGACTCTCAGAATGGTCTGCTTGCGCTGCTCGATGTTCTTCATGAGCTGGATCGCGCGACGCGTAGCGTTCCTTGACGTAATTGCGGACGTCCTTGATTCGGCTCCTGTTCGCGGTCCAGCATTCGCCGGTACTGCGGATTCAGCCGCAGCTGCGGAATGTCTTCGTCGTTGACCTGGATCAGATAATCGTCGCCGTCTTTGGAAATGTAGACGTCCGGCTCCACCTGCCGCGCGCCCGGCCCCGAATAGCGCAGCCCCGGCCGCGGATCCAGATGCCGGATCACGTCGATCGCGATCTGGATGTGCTCCATGCGGCCGGTGCAGCAGCCGCGCCAGTTCCTTGAACTGCCGCAGCTCCACCAGCTTCAGATGATCGGGGACGATCTGCCACGCCACGCCGCCCTTGCCGTTGCGGCTTTCGATCTGCAGCAGCAGGCATTCGCGCAGATCCGCGCAGCCCACGCCCGCCGGATCCAGCGTGTGGACCACGCGCAGCGCCTCCGCCACATCGGCCGGCTCGTGACCCTCCGCCGCCGCGATCTCCTCCGGCGTCGACATCAGGTAGCCGTTTTCGTTCAGATTGCCGATGATGCTCTCCGCCGCGTCGCGGACCGCCTCGGTCAGCGCGACCAGCGCCAGTTGCGAATGCAGATGATCGCTCAGCGTCACCGGCGAAGAAAGGAACGTCTCGAACGACGGCTTTTCGACATTCTCCGACGCCGGACTCTTGTAGCCGGGGTCCAGATAATCGTCGAAGTAGTGCCGAAATCGATTTCGTCGAACGGATCGGCGGCCTTGACTTCGGCGAGTCTCGGCGTCAGTCGCGGTCGTCGGTCGAGTCGCCGGCGTCCACTGCACCGGCTCCGGATTGCCCATCGCTCGCCGCTTCGAAGTTTCCAGCGCCGTCGGCATTCCGACCGCCTCGCCGTCCGCCGCGCGACCGGCGGTCACTTCCAGAATCGATTGATCGGCCGGATCGGCCGACGCGCTCGGCTTCCAGCAGCGGCTGCAATTCCTCCGGCGTCAGTTCCTCGCCGCCCTCGGCCGATTCTTCGAGAACCGGGTTCTGCGCGACCTCCGCCGAAATCATGTCCTTCAATTCCAGCCGGTTCAGTTGCAGCAGGCTGACCATCTGCACCAGCCCGGGCGTGAGGATCTGCTTCTGCTGGACCCGAACTTGCAGTCGTGGCGAAAGCGAACTCATGCTGGTCCCAGTTTAACACCGGCAGCTCCGAAATCGCCCCTAGGAAAAAGTTATCGGTCGTCGCAGGTCCGGCCAATGCCCGATTTGCGTTCTTCCCTGGGAGACAGTAAAGCGCTGTGCCGCAGTGAATTAGGACGTCGGGACGAACAAAATCACCCAGCCGTCGGCAATCAGAATGAAAATCGCGACTACTGTGACCGGCAGCAGATGTGGCGCGGGCCCCCGGCCTGCAGAGCCGAGAGTCGTCTCGGCTTTTCTCGGAGACCCAAGCAGCCGAGCTAAACCCTAAGCCCCAATCGACTTTCGCGAGATCTTGGGCACAAACGCCAGAAACCGCCGCGGGTTATCCACCAGAATCGAGTGCAGGACCGCCTCGTCGACACCGGCAGCCTTCAACTTGGGAACAAACACGGTAACGGTTTTAGCGTAGCCACCCCCGCCGTTCTTTTTCAGTTGGTTGGCGCTCGAAAGATCCGACGCGAACAGCAAATTCCCGGCATATCCCGCATCGATCAGCGCCTTCACCTGCGGCACATTGGGAGCATCGCCCGCGCCCCCCTGCCGATCGTAACCGACGAAAGCGCCGCGCTTGCAAATCGCTTTAACGGTCACGGGATCAGCTTCCCGGAGCCCCCCAACATGCCCGATACAAACATGCTCCGGCTTCACGCCAACCGATTCGAACGCATCCAGTTGCTCGTTGACGCCGCGGCCGAAATCGGAATGCGTAAAGATCGGCAGATTGGTCTTCACATGTGCTCGGCCGATGGCGCGGAACACCTTCTTTTCGTCCGCGGTCATCAGGGTCCAGGTTCCGATCTCGCCGAATGCCCCGATGGGCTGAGTGTGGGCATGCTTCAGCAGATCGTCAACAATCTGATCCTCACTCCACGTAGCGATTTCAGCGGGATAGAACGGTTGCGCGTAAAAACCACCGCCGGCGACAATCGGCAAACCGGATCGCTCCGACATGATCTTCAAGTTCTCCAGCTTCCGCCCCATGTCTTCATGGCCGCCGTCCACCAGGCAGGCGACGCCGTCGGCCTTGGCCGCTTTCATTTCGTCGACCATAAGGTCGAGATCGTCCATGAAGAACTTCTGGGGAGGCTGCGGTGAAGTTGCGGTGGTTTGCGGTGGATTTGCCGGTCGATTTGCCGATGGATTTGCCGGGGGCGGAGTGCCCTTGGCGGCAGCTTCGGCAGCGCGAGCGGCTCTTTGATACTGGCCCCAGCGCGGCAGAAAATCCTCGGCCAGCGACATATGCTCATGAAACAGAGTCGCGCCGCCAGCGAGCTCTTCCGGCTTCATGTCCTTGAGGATGGTGCGAATGATCGCGCCCTTGGGAAACGCCGTACCTTTTTGCGCGAACGCCGCCCCGCGAAACGCCGCGAATCCGAGCAGGGCGAGCGCATCGCGCCGCCGCAGGGTCAGGCTGTCAATCTTCATCCGATCAAACATGGATCACCTCGTAAGGAAACAGCGTACACAGTTGGCCTAGACTAAGCAAATGGCCGCTCAAGCCGAGAGCAAACTGGCCCGCTGGCTGTTCCAGGGTGTGATGGTGTTCATTGGTGGAGTTTTCGGCTACCTGATGATTCGCCTGGTAACGCCCGACAATCCTTCGCTGTTTCTGCTGCAGATGTTCTCCGCGCTTCTTGTCTACGTCGCGCTGCATGAAACCGGGCATGCGATCGCCGCCGTTCAACAAGGTTTCAAGATCCTGACGTTTTCGGTATGGCCTTTCGCATGGCAGCGGCGCGCCGATTCCTGGCGTCTCGAATGGGTCGGCAGGCTGCGGGCGCTCGGCTTTGTTGCCGCCGATCCGATCAGTGTCGTCGACTTACGCCGGCGAATGATCGTGCTTGTCGCGGGAGGTCCGGTAGCCACAGCGATCACGGCAGCCGCGACCGGCATTTGCATTTTCCTGTTTCGCGATCGTTGGCCGCATTGGATTGTGGACGAACTGACGTTGATCGCGTTGTGGTCGTGTTGTAGCGTTGTCGCGGGCCTGGTTCCCTATAGCGGCAAGTTCTGCGTGAATGACGCGGCCCGATTGCGAATGCTCCGGAAAGCCAATGCCGCATCGGATCGCTTCTGCTGCCTGATGTTGTTAGGCGCCGTCTCGCGCGCCGGCATGCGCCCGCGCGATATGAATCGGGAATTGATCGATCGGCTGCCCGGCCCGGACGACGGCAGTATCGATTGGGTAGTCGCCTGCGTGCTTCGCTACAACGCCCTGATCGATTCAGGACAAAAGCAGGCGGCGCGGGAGCAACTGCTGCGTCTTCTGGAACACGATCTGCCTCCGGGCATTCGCGAAATTCTGCAGCTTCAGGCGGCCATCGTCGAAGCACGATTCGGAGATGGCACCGCCGCAGCGCGCAAGTGGTTCGACGTGGCTACGGTTTCAAAGCGGCGCGATGACGTCTATCAGAACGCTCTGCTACGCGCCCAAGCTGCGATCGCCTTCGCCGAGAGTCGTTGGGATGACGCCGAATCGGCGGCGCGGAAATCGTTGGAAAAGTGTGGTCGAATTCCCGATCCCGGAGCCGTGATCACAATCCGCGAACATACGGAGGAGTTATTGGCGGAAATCGCAGAAGCGCGTGCCGGCGCAGTCAAGCACCACCCGTAAGGGTGGGAGTATGGTGGTCACATCACCGGCGATAATTTCCTTGGACCCCCACCCTTATGGGTGGTGCTTGACTGCGCCTCTAATGGCTCGCCTGATAGTGCTGCGCAAGCAGATCCAATCCAAAGTCGCCGTTGAAATCGCGCCAGACGCTGTGGATGTGATTGGCGTTGTTCTGCGTGTCGTCGTATTCGATCAGAAAGGCCGGCGTCTGAATCCGATAGTAATGCGGATCGCCCTTTTCGACGCCGCCTGCCCACGCAAAGAATAGATTCGCTTGGGTTTTGTGATATTGATCGATGCGCGACGCGGCGAGTTGCTCCGGAAAATTCGACGCGTAATCGGTCACCAGCTCCGTCAGAATCTCGCGCTGCGCCGCAGTCATCTTCGAAAACGGCAGCCCGTTCGGCGCGCCGTTCAACGCTGCTTTGCGCGAATCGAACGTGATGATGTCCTTGTACGCGACCTTGTCTACGATTGCGATCGCGCGCTGCGCATCGGTGAGCGATTTAATCATCTTCCGGCCAAGGTCTTCTTCGCTCGCGAGCGCACGGAGTCCGGCCCGGGGCCCCTCGCGAACCTCCGCCGGATTGGCGCCGAAGAAACTCGGACTCGACGCTACCTTTCCATTGACGATCGTGAAATTCAAGCTGATGTGGTGGCCTTCGAAACGATAACCCCAAGTGCCCTGGTCGACGGGCTCGCCGAAAATCGAGACGTAATATTTTTCGGGATCGCGCTCCATCGGCCCGCCCTTTTCCATTTCCTTCAAGACTTGGTCGAGGCTCATAATGGTGTGCGCCTTGATGATTCCTTGCTGCGAAAGGCCGGCCGATAGCAGCGCTTCGGCGAGATGCTTTTGCGCCGAGGTCATCTCACGCAGCGGGACGCCTTTGCGTTCCTTGGGCGTGTATGTGAAGGCCTCGGGGGGGACGAAGTGCCAGTTTTGGCGTTCGTCGTCTGCAAGTTTGAACGTGCCGCGAGCGCGCTGGTCCGGCGTGAGCGAAGAGAGATACGCCTTTGCCGCGTTCATCATGATGTTCGAGGATTGAAGGCGCGCGTAGGCCGCGGCCAGCAAGACAGCCGCTCCCAGGATCAGGACTCCGCGAGTCAGGAAACGCATTAGAACCTCCTTGTCTATTGGTGCAGTCTTTTGCGCGCTCTCTTACGAGTCTGTGTGAAAACAGGGACATGAAAACAAAAAAACAGGGACAGGCCGCCCTGTCCACGCCAATATCTTCGTTCGTGGCATCGGGTCACTTGGGGACAGGGTAGCCTGTCCCTGTTTTTTTGTTTTCATGTCCCTGTTTTCACACAGACTCGTAAGAGAGCGCGCAAGAGCATCATCAAAAAGTCGCGATCGGGTTGATCGGAAATCCGGTTCCGCCGGGCATCGGGACTGCCGACAACGTTACCAGAAATTCCCACTTGTGGCGCTTCGCGGCCTCCGCGGCCACTTCTTCCAAATCCATCACATCAATCAGCGGGAGCCCCAGCGCGACAATCGCCAATTGATGGATCGGCCGCGGCGAACCCTCGATTCCAGACGGCTGCACGTCGTTCACGCCGTCGTTTCCGAGCAGAGAAATATCGCGCTGCCTCAGCAGCGGCATCACCGATGCATGCCATCCAGCGGCGCTCGCGGCGACATTCCACGGTCCGAGCTTCGCGCGCCGAGCCCAGCGGCCCGTTCGCAAAAACACTGCATCGCCGCTGCCGATCTTGACGTTGGCGAATTTCTCCCATGCCTCGACATCGGCGGCGGTTACTGCCGTGCCCGGCTCCAGATAGTCGACCTTCTTCATCAACGGCAGGTCGATCAAAACACCGCGCGTAATCACGCCGGTTTTCTGATTCTCTATCCCATTGATGCCGCAGCCGTTTTCGCCGATCTTGTCGGCCTTCGAATAGCCGTTGTAGATCTTGCCTTCAAACGAATAGTGGCACAGCGCGTCGATGTGCGTGATGGTGGAGCCGTGATACCAGATCGTGTACAGGTCCATCGCATGGCCGCCTGCGTCGAGCGTCATTTTCTGTTCGATCGGCCGCGGATTATCGGGAAGCTTTTCTTTGTCGAGCGTGTGCGCCATTGAAATCGAGACGCCGTCGCGCACGAGCTTCAATGCCTGCTTGCGTTTTTCAGGGGTGATGAGATTGAATGTGCCTCGCTGATCGTCCTTGCCCCAACGGTTCCAGTTGGATAGCGAAGTCATCCACTGATCGACTTGCGCTTTCGTGGTTGCGATTTTTTCTTCCGCAGACAAGGTGAGCAGCGCGCCCGCTACGAGCAGGACCGCGATCATCGATGTCAATTTATTGACTTGTATAAACATATTGTTTTGCGCGCTCTCTTACGGTCGCGCCTCCGCTGCCGGCCGCGAACGATTGGCGGAGCGCAAGCTCCAGTCAGCGATCCCCGCCGCCGACGCCCGATACCGGCCGCTGCAAATCCTTTATATCGACACGATTCAGATCGGTAATAATTTTCGCGTACGCCCGCGTGATCGCTGCCAGCGCCGTGGGTGGAATGATGTCCGGCGTTTCGCGATCCGAGTGCCAGTAATATCCGGTGTCGATCACTTGCATCGACGGCGCATGCGTCTGGTAGCGGCCCATCTCGCCCGCTGCCGTACGCGCGGGCATCGCTAAAGTCGCGACGCCAAAGGCATCAAAAGCCTTGACGACGATGTCACCGAGCTTCGCGCTCCCACCGACGTACCAGGTCAACGCGGTACTCGTATTGGTTTTCGAAAGCGTTCCGTTGCCGAGCACAAGCTGCTCCGCCGCGGTGTGTTCACTGTTGATCAGCAGCGCGGTTTTTGCGAAAAATTCCTTGTGGTCGGTGAGCCACTTTCCGCTGAGGGCTGCGCCATCGTGATGGCCGCTACTGCCGAGAAAAATAATCGAGCGCTTGCGCTGTTCCTTGGGAATCTTCGCGAAATACTCGGCGAGCCCGATCATCGTCGCGACGCCGGTGCCGTTATCGTTCGCTCCTTCGAACCAGCCGTCGCGATGGCCGACGATCACCACGTTTTCATCGGTCATGCCGGGGAGTGTTCCCCAAACCGTGGACGTTTTGAGATTCGGAACCATCTTCACGTCGAGCTTCACTTTGACGTGCGGCGCAGGTCCGGTTTTCGCGCTGTTGATCATGTCGCGCATCGCCACGCCATCTTCGTAACCGAGTGAAAAACAAGGAACATTGGTGCCGACCGGATAGAACTGGGTTCGAACGTTGCCGGGAATGGTCAGGATGACGAAGATCGCTGCAGCGCCCTTGTCGCCGATGCGTTTCCAGGCTCCGTTGGAGATAGTGCTGTGGCGCGAAAAGTAGTCGTTGCTGAGGAAGAAAACCGCTTTGCCGCGCAGGTCTTTCGCGTCGAGCTCGGCGTTCGTAGCCATGCCGACGTCGACTGCTTCCAGGTCCATTCCTTCGGCTGAAGTGCCCGCTGTCCGATGCGCGGGTTGTGCTGAACCCAACTCCAACGTTTTGCTGCCAGAGGCAGCTTTAATGGCCCAACTTTGGGCCATCCACTGATCCGGCAGGTCGAACATTTGCTGGTGCACGTCGGACAGGCCGATTTTGCGGAATTTGTCTTCCAGCCACTTCGCGTTTTCGGCGTCGGCTTCCGTGCCGCTGATGCGGCCCCAGTATTGAGGATGGCCGTTGTCGCGATAGCGCCGCGAGATTGCCGCCTGATCGCTGACGTATTCCTTGAGATGCTTGCCGTCGATCGAGGCGTAGGCTTGTTCGGATGGCGGGAGTCGCCAGCCGACGTAGGAATTCTCCAGATCGTAGAGCGGCTTCATCGGCTCCTGGGGAGCGCGGGGACTGGCGGGCTGGGCGCACAGCGCGATGGCCGACAGGGTTGCGATCACGGCACGTTTCAGCATGGAACCTCCTGATACCTGATTAAGAAGATTATCACTGACGGAGGGAGCGCGCTCTCTTACGGTCGCGCCTCACTGGCGCCTGCGGAGATTATCGCTGACGGAAAGAGCGCGCTCTCTGACGGTCGCGCCTCACTGGCGCCTGCGGAGATTATCACTGACGGAAAGAGCGCGCTCTCTGACGGTCGCGCCTCACTGGCGCCTGCGGAGATTATCACTGACGGAAAGAGCGCTCTCTCTGACGGGCGCGCCTCACTGGCGCCTGCGGAGATTATCACTGACAGAGAGAGCGCGCTCTCTTACGGTCGCGCCTCACTGGCGCCTGCGGAGATTATCACTGACGGAAAGAGCGCGCTCTCTTAGGGTCGCGCATCAACTGACGGGGCGTGGCCCACCCCACTGCGCGTGCGCCACATCAGCCGCGATCGAGTTGCTCGACGAGTTCGAGGGGATATAGCACCTTTAGCTGTGGATGGGCTTCTGCGAGCCGGATCAAATCGAGCTCATCCTTCTTGCGTTTGCCGAGTCGCCGCCGTGAGTCGCCGTAGGCCCAGAGCTTATCTTGAGTGACATCCTCGATGCACGCGATTCTCACACGAATTCCTAGAACTTCCGCCTTAACCGACCGAGTGAGGAATGCTTGATAGCGCTCATCCGTAATGAATTGAACTCGGAGTTCACTTCCCTGCGGGTCGGCATTCAACGAGTGAGGATGTTCTTCTGTGCGGAATCCAAGTTTCTGAAGGTGGGCGGCGAGCCCCCAAAGCCCCGAAGCGATCACTACGATATCAGCATCCAGTGTGTAGACCGGCTCCACATAGCAATTGACTGCCAAGCCACCAATTAGACAGTAGGGGCCGAATGACTCGCAGGCCGCAATCACTTGCGCAAAGTCAGTCGCGCCGCCATGCGTGGTCAATTCGTAGACCTCCACCGCCGTCATAATTCAACTCTAACAATACGCGCGCCGCGGCGGTCGTGGATCGCAAAGACGGAAGATCGTTAAGGCCGCTCCCTGGCGCGAGCGCAATCTGGTCACAGCTCGGTAACGCGCTAGAATCGGCAAGATACCAGATGGCTCTTTCGCCTGGCACCCGGTTCGGCCCGTATGAAATTGTCTCGCCGCTTGGCGCGGGTGGCATGGGCGAGGTGTATCGCGCTCGCGACACGCGGTTGAATCGCGATGTCGCGCTCAAAGTCCTGCCCGACGATTTCGCGCGCGACGCTTCCCGCCGCCAGCGCTTCGAACAGGAGGCTCGGGCAGTGGCCGCGCTGAATCATCCCAACATCGTTGCCGTCTACGATGTCGGTGAGAATTTCCTGGTGAGCGAATTGGTGGACGGACAAACGCTGCGCGCATCGGGAAAACTTTCGCAGCGGCAGGCGATCGACCTGGCGGTGCAAATCGCGGAGGGGCTCGCGGCCGCGCACGCCGCCGGCATCACGCATCGCGATCTGAAACCCGACAACATCATGGTCACCGGCCAGTCATCCGGGAACGCAGGCCGCGCGAAGATTTTGGATTTCGGGCTCGCCAAAGTGACGCAACCGTCTTCGCTTGGAACCGAAGCACCCACCCAGACGCAAGATGGCATGATCATGGGGACCGTCGGTTACATGTCGCCGGAGCAGGTGAAAGGACTGCCCGCCGATTCCCGCTCGGACATTTTCAGCTTCGGCGTGGTGATCTACGAGATGCTGGCGGGGAAGCGTGCGTTCTCCGGCGGATCGTCGATTGAAGTGATGAGCGCGATTCTTAAGGAGGATCCTCCTGAGTTACCTGAGTCGATCTCGCCAGGACTGAAACGAATCGTCGAGCATTGCCTCGACAAGAATCCGGACCGGCGATTTCAATCGGCTCGCGATCTTGCGTTCGCATTGCAAGCTCCTCCGTCCAGCGGAGCCAACGTCGCGCCGGTGCTGCCTTCCTCACGACGTAGGCCGTGGCTGTTGATCGCAGGCGCATTGGCGATCGCCGCGGTTTCGATCGGTACTTCGCGATTCTTTTGGCGCAACCCCGAGCCGGTGACATGGAAGGGCGCAATACTGGGCGGGCCAGAGGTAGCACTCAACCCTCGTCTGTCGCCCGACGGACACCTGCTTGCGTTCGAGGCGATGGTGGATGGACTCTCTCAAATCGCCGTGATGAAACCTGAGTCCGGGAACTGGTCGGTTCTTACACGGGACCGCGAACACGGGTTGATCACGGACATCAGTTGGTCGCCGGACGGAACGTTGATCTACTACAACCGCGCGACGGATTCGCCCCAGGGAATCTTCAGCGTTCCGGTGTTGGGTGGCGAAGAGCGCCTGGTCCTCGAGATGCGCCATCGCTGCTGAATCGCTGGCGGACGGAACTCTGTTGGTCGCGAAACTGGATGCGGAGCGAGTGCCAAAGCTATACCGCTTCTGGCCGGGCACCGGGCGTTTCCAGGAATTTCCGATTCGCATCGACGCTGCCAGCAACACACCCATTCGAGCGCTGCCGGACGGGAAGACCGCTCATCGTTCTGGGTGAGTCCCTGGGAGCCAATGCCGCAGGATCAGCAATTGTCCATCCTTGATCTGGCCTCTGGAACGCTGAAGCCGCTGAGTTCGAGACGGCATAACCCGCATCCGATATTTTCGCCATGGCAGTTGCGCGTGACGGCAAAATCGATTTTCGTCGCCATTCGTTCCGGGGCGCTTACGACTATCGTGTCGTATCCGGCAGGCGGCGGAGCGTCCGCCAGCCCGTTGTTCACTGCAACGAGTGTTGTGTGGTATTTGGATGGCGGTCTTGACGGAAGTTTGTACGTCGGTATTATGGACCGTCCAATTGAAGTAGTGCGATTTGCTCTGGATGGCACCAGCGTCGAAAGGCTCGCGAGTTTTTCGAGAGGCTCCACGGGTACTGCCGACCTTATGGCAATCCTGCCAGATGGCCGCGCGGTGTTGCCGATTCTGAATCCGATCGACTTACGCCTGGTGGCGATTCAAAAGGGACGGGATCCGGCCCCACTGGTGAACACAACGGAGGAGACGACGGCGCCATTGTCCGCCTGCGGATCTCACGAGATGGCGTTCATGATTGGGCCGGCGCCGTTTGAAACGATTGGATTCGCCGAACCGGCCACGGGACGCGTGATTAGACGGATCGCGCCCGGAAAGGGTCGGCTTGACTCGCTGTCTTGTTCACCAGACGGCAAGACGGTGTATTTTGTGGCGCGGAACATCGTCTGGTCCGTTCCATCGTCGGGCGGCGAAGCCAAGAAAGTTCGCTCTGGCGATGGAGTGGTCGCTGATCCGTCGGGTGGGAGATTGATCGTGGAAGTGTTCGAGAGCTCCCGGTTACGCCAGTTCAGTGTGCCGCTGGATGGCAGCCAGGAGCGCGAAATCCCATTGGATCCCGCGGTTCCCTTGATGCCTTTTCCGGCGTCGCCCAATAGTTTGCGCGAGGATGGCCGGCTGCTGGTGCCGCTGGGTCCACGCGACTCCTGGTTCAATCCTCCCGCGGTGATCGATACGAACACGGGTCGCATGACTCGCATTCCGTCGGATGGACAAAGCGATTATCATTCGATGGGTTGGACGAAGGATGGACAAGTGATGGCAACCAGAACCGGCGTGCGCGCGGCGCTGTGGAAGTTTCAGCCGGTGGGGCGACCATAAGACGCGCGCTCTCTTACGGTCGCGCCTCACTAACGAACGCGAACATTGACGGCCGTCAGTGAGGCGCGACGGTAAGAGAGCGCGCACCATTTCCATGAAGAGAGCCGCCTGAAGGCGACTCGCCGCCATGACTGGCGGCCCCACTCTACTGGCCGCAATGAGTGGCGGCATCCAGATGTTATTTGCCGGATAGTTTTTCGATTGCGTGATCCAGTTCCTGCGGACGATCCAGCACTCCTTGAAATAAATCACCGACGCGATCGAAGCGCGCTAACGCGTTGCCGATGTGGAATTGATCGGGATGCAGCTTCGGCGTCACTTCGTGCCAGGCGAGCGGGGTCGCTACGGGCGCACGGGGATACGCTCTAATCACATACGGCGCGGAAATGGTCTTGCCTTGCGCGATCTGCTGCCAGTCGAAATAGACGCGATTCTTTTCCCGCTTCGAAACCGCGCGTGGCGTCGTGAAAGAGTCCGGGGCGTTCGTGGACGACCAGCATCGAAAGCAGTTCGGCGAAGGATCGCACTTGCTCGTAGGTGTAAATCGGCGCCAGCGGAATGTAGATATGCAAACCGTCGCCGCCGGTAGTCTTCGGATAACTTTCTAGCTCGGCTTTTTCGAGTTTGGTGCGAACCAGCAGCGCGGCCTCGACCACTTTCTCGAACGGGCACTCGAAAGGATCGAGATCGATCAATACATAGTCGGGATGTTCGTACGAACCGACGCGGCTCATCCATGGGTTGTGATCGATGCAGCCGAGATTCGTGAGAAACAGCAGGGTCGCTCGATCGTCACCGATGACGTAATGAATTCCATCGGGCGCTTTCTTGATCTTCAGCCACTTTGGGAAACTTTCGGCGGCTTCCTTTTGAAAGAAGAACGGCTTGTCGATACCGTTGGGATAGCGCTTCAGCGACATCGGCCGGTCCTTCAGATGCGGGACGAGCAGCGGCGCGACGGCATCGTAGTAATTCAGGACGTCGCGCTTGCGATATCCATCCTTCGGGTAATAAAACTTGTCGAGATTGGTGAACTTGAGGCTGTGGCCGTCGATGGTGCGGGTCCCTTCTTTTTCGTCGGCCGCGAGAAGAGTGGTGGGATTGGGGCGGTCCGGTAATATTTCCGCCGGCTGCGCTTCCGGCAAGGCGAGTTCGCTTTTCTTGGAATTGCGAGCAAGTTCACGCTTGCGGGGCTTCTCTTCAACGGGCGCGTCGGGTTCAGAGCCTGCCGCTGCCTTCGCCTCGGCGACTACAGCCTCGCGAACGCATTCCGACGGATCAATGTCGGGGCGCAGTCCCATGAAGACGGGCGCTCGCAATCGGCCATCCTCGGTCCAATTGGAGAATTTGCATTCGCAGACCAATTCGGGCTTGGTCCAAGTCACATCGCGCGGCAGATTCTTGTCGGGCGGCAAAGGGCATTTTGTGGTGATGAGCGGTTCGAGCTTCGAATGAATCAACTGCATCATTTTGCGATCGAAACCCGTGCCGACGTTGCCCGCCCATAGGAGCTTTCCTCTATCGTAAATCGCCGAGCACCAGCGCGCCGAAGTAATCGCGTTCGCCTTTGGTGAATCCGCATAGCACGAATGACGACGACGCGGTGACTTTGTATTTCACCCAGTCCGAGCCGCGCCGCGATTCGTAAAAACTGTTGGCGCGCTTGCCGACGATGCCTTCCAGTCCCTGCTGCTTCGCGGCAGCCAGCAGTTCGGCGCCGTTGCCTTCGAAGTGATTCGAGTAATTGATGCCGTCGCCGGGCTGTGAGGATTTCCTGGAGCAGGCGCTTGCGTTCCACCAGCGGAACGCCGCGCAGATCGTGACCGTCGAGATAGAGCAGATCGAACGCGAAGAACACCACCGGGTGGTTGCGCGAGAGCAACGCGATTGCACTGGCTTCTGCAACGTTGATGCGGCGCTGCAGCAGCTCAAAACTAGGCACGCCGCGCGCGTCGAGCGCCGCGATTTCGCCATCCAGGACAGCCGTGGTCGCGTTCGACGTGATGCGGAAGAATCGAGAGCTCGGGATACTGGCGGTCGATCACATTGCCGTTGCGGGAGACCATGCGCAGTTTGCCGTTCTCGATGTAGCAGAGGGCGCGGACGCCGTCCCACTTCACTTCGAAAAGCCAACCGGGTCGGTCGGAGGCGGTTCGCCTTTGCCGATCTGGGCGAGCATCGGCGTCAGGTCTTTCGGCATCGGCGCTTTTGTGCCGGGGATCTTTCGCGTATTCGCTGTTCGGTGATGGTTTTCGCCCCCACCCTTACGGGTGGTGTCTGACGACCTCTGTCCGTTCCAGGCCTCTTGCGATTTCTTCCTGCGTGCGCCCGCTGACGACGCTGGTTGCGTGATCCTCAGGATCCCAGCCCGGTTGCGCCGACGCGTCCTTCTTCTTGATCAGCAACCACTCGTTGCCTTTGCCGCGCTTGGTGCGGACGATCGCGAACTCGCCCGAAATCTTTTCACCATGCGAGACGAAACTTGAAATCGCCGCGCGTCAGTTGCTCTTCCGCCGTGGCGTCGCCGAGCAATTCATACGTGCCGCGATCCCACAGCATCACGCTGCCGGCTCCGTAGTTGCCTTTCGGAATCACGCCTTCGAAGCTGCCGTAGGCGAGCGGATGATCCTCCACCATCATGGCGAGGCGCTTCACCGCCGGGATCGAGCGTCGGACCTTTCGGCACGGCCCACGATTTCAGCGCGCCGCCGACTTCGAGACGGAAATCGTAATGCAGATGCGTCGCGTGATGGCGCTGGACGCAGAATTGCAATTCATGTTTGCGCGGAGCGGGCTTGTCGGACGGCGCGGGCTCGGGCGTCTTGTCGAAATGCCGTTTCTCGGAATAGGTTTTCAGCGACATGTCTGCTAATGAGATTGAACTGCAACACAATCGCTACGGAATGTTCGATATAAGTAATGGGTGAGATTGAGGAACCGTCATGGCATCAACTGTTTGGAAGGGTCATTTGACGTTCGGGCTGGTATCGTTTCCCATCCGATTGTATAGCGCGGCGCGCGGGGAAAGCATCAGCTTCAACCAGCTTCACAAGCACGACGGATCGCGCGTCAAGCAGGTTTTGTTTTGCGCGGCCGAAGATAAGCCGATTCCACGCAGCGAAATCGTCAAGGGTTTCGAGTACGAAAAAGATCGCTACGTGGTGATCGAGGACGAAGAGGTGAAGAAGGTCGCGCCTTCGACCGCGAAGGTGATGGAGATCCAGGAGTTCGTCAAAGCGGACCAGGTGGATCCGATCTATTTCGAAACCTCCTATTACATGGCGCCGGATGAAGCCGGCGAAAAGCCGTACGCGCTGCTGTTCGACGCGTTGAAGAAGACGGGCTATGTGGGGATGGCGAAGATCGCGATGCATAATCGCGAGCACGTGGTGATTCTGCGGCCCGGCCAAAACGGCGTGCTGATGCACACGATGTATTTTCAGCATGAGATTCGCCAGGTGGACGAGTTTCGCACGGATCTGAGTCTGGTGAAGGAAAAAGAACTGGCGCTGGCGACGAGCCTGATCGAGGCGCTGGCGGGCGAGTTCGAACCCGAGAAGTATAAGGATAACTACCGCGAGAACCTGCTTCGCATGATTGAAGCGAAGAAGCAGGGCGAAGAGGTCGTCGCAACTCCGGAACCGCAGCAGGCGAAGGTCGTGGATATTTTGGAGGCGCTGAAGGCGAGTCTGGCGATGGCCAAGAAACCCGCGGCTTCGGCAACCACGTCCGAGCCGGTTGCGGTTATGGAGAAGCCGGCGAAACGTCGCGCGAGAGGATAGATCGTGCTGGATATTCGATATTCGCTCACCATCGAAGCCACTGAAGATCCGAACTTCTTCAGCTTCTACTCGACTGACCTCGAAGGATTCACCGGCGTTGGCAGTTCCGTCGAAGATTGCCTGTACAAAGCGAAATGGGGAATGGAAGAATTCGTCGAGGTGCTTAAAGAAGAAAGGCTGCCGGTTCCTGCACCGAATCCGGATCCTCAGGTTCTGATTCACAACGCGCCGAATTTCGGGCGGCATAGTCCAACGTTCGACGGTAGGCGGCCCGCGCCACGTTCGGCAAGCGCGGAAATCGCCTGCCCCACGCCACAGCCTACTTCTTCGCGAACCCTAGCGCGGTGCTCTCGACCGTCTCCAAAAAACTCACGGCGTCGATCGGCTTATTCACGTAATTGTCCATCCCCGCATCCATACAGCGTTGGCGATCGCCCTTCATTGCATGCGCGGTTAACGCGATGATCGGCATGTACCCGACTTCCGCTGCCCTTCTCGCGCTCGCGAATGATCGCCGTGGCTCGATCCCGTCCAGCTCCGGCATCTGCACGTCCATCAGAATCACGTCGAACTGCCTCGCGATCCAGCCACTCCATCGCCTCGCGACCGTTGCCCGCCAGCGCCACGCGATGCCCTCGCTTTTCCAGTAGCCGCGCCGCCACGCGCTGATTCACCGGATTATCTTCCGCCAGCAGGACTCGCAGGATCGGGCGCGCGGCGTGGTGCCATCGGACTCGCCCACCGCTTCCAACATCTTCTGCAAGCTGCGTCGGATCGGGCGGGGCAGGAGACTCGCTAGGGCTCGCCTGTCCGAATCGCGCAGTGAAATGGAATGTGCTGCCTCGCCCACTTCGCTTTCGACGCGAATCGATCCGCCCATCATCTCTACCAGCCGCGAACAGATCGCCAGACCCAGCCCGGTTCCGCCGTACTTGCGCGTCGTCGAACCGTCCGCTTGGCGGAACGCCTCGAAAATCAGTCGCGCTTTTCGGCGGGAATGCCGATGCCGGTATCGCGCACCGCGAAGCGCAACGTGATCGATCCGCCGCCTCGACGATTCGACGCCGACATGATCCACACGCCGCCCTTCGCGGTGAACTTCATCGGCGTTGCCCAGCAAGGTTCAGCAAGACCTGGCGCAGACGGTCGGGATCGCCGACCACGTCGTTCGGGCACTTCCTCGTCCACCTGAGTCTCGAACACCAGATTGCCTTGCTCGGCCGATACGCGAGAACATGCGCGAGTTTCCTGCACGCACTGCCGCAGCGAAAATTCGATGGGGTTCAGATCCATCCGGCCCGCTTCGATCTTCGAAAAATCGAGCACGTCGTTCAAAATCGTCAGCAGCGAGTTCGCGGAGAGCCGCGCCGTCGCCAGATATTCGCGCTGCTCCGGCAGCAGCGGCGTGGCCAGCACCAGGTCCGTCATGCCGATCACGCCATTCATCGGCGTGCGGATTTCGTGGCTCATGTTGGCCAGGAATTCGCTCTTCGAACTGCTGGCCTGTTGCGCCTCTTGCAACAGCCTTTCGATTCTCGCGTTTCTGTTGCTCGGTGGTGCCCTTTTCTTCGATGACGCGTTGCTTTTCGAGCGACAATTCGCGCGTGCGTTCCGTGACCGCGGTTTCCAGTCGATATCGTTCCGCCTCCAACCGATGGGTGCGCCGCTGCCAGGCAGCCGCCCCATCAATACGACCGCGAGCCGCGCCGACCCGGAACCACCAGGTGAGCCACCACGGCGAGAGAATCCGGAATTGCAGCCGAGCCGGCTCCGCGCTCCACACGCCTTGCGCGTTGCGCGCCATCACTTCCAGCGTGTAGTCGCCCGGCGGAAGTTGCGGATAGTTGAGTTCGCGCTGCGCGGTTTCCAGCCAATCGCGATCTACGCTCGCCAACCGATAGCGAAACAACACGCCCGATTCCTGGATGAACGTCAGCGCCGCGAAGCGCACTTGCAGCGAATGCTGTTGATACGGCTCGATATGGATGCACGTTCGAAGATATTGCGCGTCGTGCGGCCGGCATCCGCTCGCTCTGGTCGCCGAATTTGACCGACGTGAACACCACCGGGGCGGAACGCTCGGCGCGGGCGACGCCAGCGGGCGGAATCGCGACAGGCCGCGGCTGGTGCCCACCCAGACGGCGCCGTTCTGATCGGCGAAGAACGCGTTGCTGTTGCAATCGTCCCAGATCAGCCCGTCGGATCTCCCGTAGTGCCGCCAGCGCGTGCGATCGAACACGTCGACGCCGTGATCGGATCCCGCCCACAGCCAGCCGCGCGCGTCGAAGCCCAGGAACATCGACTTGTCGGATCGCAGGCCGTTGGCGGTGGTGAAGTGTTCCAGCTTGAGTTGGCCTTGCGGAAACGTGAGCCGGGTGAGCCCGAACGCATCGTAATATCCGATCCAGATGGAGCCGTCGGGATCTTCCGCGAGATGCGCGACCACGTTCGATTTCAAACCGTCGCGTTCCGTGTATCGTGTCCAGCGCCCGGCCGACAGACGCGCGAGGCCGCGGCTGCCCGCGACCCATATTTGGCCGTTCGCATCCATCATCGTGGTGTGGAACATCTCGGACTGATCCGCGCCGATGGGCGACGGAGGCGTGACCTCCTCGAATCGCGGCGAGTCCGGATTCTTGAGGAACAATCCCTCCCGCGTCGAGACCCACACGCGTCCTTCGCGATCCGCCATGATGTTGCGCACGTTGGTGCTGGTCAGCCCGAGCTCGGGTCCGATGGTGCGCAGTTGCATCGTGCCGAGATCCAATCGCCGAAGCCCCCGGCGTCGCCCCGATCCACATTGATCCGGCACCGGGCACCATAACCCTCGGCACTGACGACCCCCCGTGGCACCGATTGACCACACCCGGATCCCTTGGATTCGAATTCGAATAAGCCAGCGCGCGGATCATCTCGACGCCCGGCACCGGCTGTTGGCGCCACGTCATCCGGCCGTTGCGCTCCTCGGCGTAATTCAAGCCGAACTGCGTGCCCACCCACAGCCGTCCTGATCCGTCGTGCGCAATCGACCATACCGATTCGCGGCTCAAGCCTTCACGATCGCTCCAGCTTTGCCACTCGTTGTAGCCGAGCCAGCGCGCCAGGCCCGATCCCAGCAGTCCCAGCCAGATGGACCCTTCGCGATCCTGCATGATGGCGGCGATGTCGTTGGTTGGCAAGCCTTGCCGCGCGTCGATCGTTTCCCAACCCGTGCCGGTTTCACGCGCGAGGCCGCTGTTGTTCGGCACCAGCAACCGCCCCGAAGGATCCAGCGCCAGCGTCGCGAAGGTGTTGGTCGATTCCGGGAGGCCGGTGCGCGGCAGGAATCGCTGCGAGCTCTCTTGTCGCACATACAGGAGACGATCGCTGCGGATCCACAAATTGCCTTCGAGATCGCCGATGATCGCGCTCCAGGACTCGGCCGGCAAGCCGGATTCGGGTCCCACGTCGCGCGCTTTCCCTCGCTCGAGCCGGCACAAACCGGTGCCGCATCCATACCAGACCGATCCTTTCGGATCGACATAAACGCTGGTCGCTTCTTCAGGCTTTTCGTATTCGCGTTGAGGCGACGGGATGAGGGCGAATTGCATCGCTCCGCCAGTCGGCGTGCCGGTCACCAGGCCGCGCTCGGTGGCGAGGTAAAGTTTCCCGGTTGCATCCGACGCGATTCCGGAACGGCTGACCACGCCTTGCGCGACGTTCATCGCGATGGGCTCGAATCGGTCGCCCTTGCGGCGCGCGAGTCCGAAGCGGGTTCCGACCCAGAGAGAGCCGTCGACGGATTCGTGAAGCGCCTCGACACGGGCGTTCGGCAGCCCCTCGGATTTTGAAAACGCGACGAAGCGGCTGCCGTCGTATCGATACAGGCCGTTCTGCGTGCCCACCCAGAAGAATCCCGCGCGATCCTGCAGGATCGTCTGCACCACCAGGTTCTTGAGTCCTTCTTCTTCTCCGTAAACCTTGAAGTTGTAGCGCTGGGCGCGGAGGTTGGCGGCTCCGGCGACGGCGATCAGGACGGCGATGAGAATGGGGCGCACGAATATAGTCCTGAGGGATATGTTCGGCGGTTTCTGTTGATTCCGTTAGGGTAACGGCTACACGAATCGCTAAAAAGCTCCGTGAAAAAACTCTTGACGCTCTCGAAGTTAAGTGGTACGTTATGTACCATGACAACACGGACCCGATCGAACGCGCGCGTGCGATCCCCACTGACGGAGTTGGAAAACGAAGTCATGCAGGTGGTGTGGGAAACTGGCCCGTGCCCCGTGGAGGCCGTCCATGAGGTGGTGTCGAAGACGCGCGACCTGAAGGAGACCAGCGTCCGCACGATCCTCCGGCGATTGGAGCAGAAAGGCTATTTGCGTCACGAGGAAAAGGGCCGAGCCTATGTTTATCGAGCCGAGGAATCGGCGCGCAGTCTGGCAGCCCGAGCGGTGCGCCAGATTATCGACCGACTCTGCAAAGGATCGGTGGAAGAACTGGTGAGCGGAATGGTCGAGGCCAAGGTGCTGAGCAAGGGCGAGATGGATCAATTGGAAGAATTCGTTCGCGATCACAAGAAGGGAGACAAGTGAAATGGAACAGCTTGCTTTGGAGTTCGCACTTCGGTCCGGCCTGATTGTGCTGACCGCCGCAGTGGTGTTGCGAGTCCTGCGCATTCGCGCCGCCGCTGCGCAACATACCGTTTGGGTCGGAGTGCTGGTCGTGATGCTGGCCCTCCCGTTGTGGATTTCCTGGGGACCGAAAGCGTCGCTCGCAGTGCTCCCAGCGCGCGATGCGTCTCCTAGAGTGATGACGGCGCTGTCGACTTCTGGCAATCCCACCGCTACTGTGTCGATGCCACTGGAACTATCCGAACCCTCGATCGTAGCGTCAACCCGGAACGGCGGCGCGATTCACTGGAACTGGAATACGATAGGCCTCGCTGCCTACCTGCTTGGAGCGATCGCGCTGCTACTTCGGCTCGCGATCGGAACTGTTCGCGCGAATCGACTGACGAGCGCGTCATGTGCAGCTCCCGTCACCGTAGGATTGCTGCATCCCAGAGTGATCTTGCCGGAATGCGCCAGCGCATGGCCGCAAGCGCAGCTCGATGCTGTGATGGCTCACGAACGAGCGCATGTGCGGCGTCGTGATCCGCTGGTCCTGTGGCTGGCTCTGCTCAATCGAGCGGTGTTCTGGTTTCATCCAATTGCGTGGTGGCTGGAACGAAGGATCGCGGCGCTGGCGGAGGAAGCCTGCGACGCGGCGGTGATCGAACGCGGTCACGATCCGCGCGATTACTCGGAGTACTTGTTGGATGTCGCTCGTGCAGTGCAGCGTGCAGGAACGCGCGTGAACGTGACGGCGATGGCGATGCCCGGGAGTTATCTGGCGCCTCGGATCAAGAAAATCATCGCGGGCGTTGCGTCGTCACGTGTCTCGCGAGTGAGGATGGCTGGTGCAGTGTCCGTATGCGTGATCTGTTCCGTAATGTTCGGTGCGGGAACGCTTGAGCGGGCCGCGAAGATCGACCTTCCGATCCTGCCACTGCGAGGGCGGGCGCCGATTTTCAAGATGTACCCTGAAGCAGTTTCTGTTCCTGCGATTCCTCCGATCAACAAGCCCGCACAAGTGTTGATCGCGCAGGCGACGCCTGCTCCCAAAGCCGTAGCTCAACCTGCAGCGACTCCGGTGCCGCAATTCGAAGTCGCCTCGATTAAGCCCTGCGGGAATGGTGACGCCGGCGGAGGCGTAGGGCGTGGCGGCCGAGGAGGAGGGGATGGGCAAGGCCCGTCGCCCGATCGGCTGAACCTGGCGTGCCAGCCGCTCATGAATCTGATCCGCATGGCGTACCTCAATTACGCGGGTGGCCACCTGAATCGGCGAGACACCACGCCCGTCGACGGCGGCCCGTCGTGGGTAACGTCCGAACGCTACCAGGTCACCGCGAAAGCTGATGGAACTCCCGGCCAGGAAATGATGCGAGGGCCGATGCTCCAGGCGCTGCTCGAAGATCGATTCAAGCTCAAGATTCGCCGCGAATCGCGAGAGGTTCCGGCTTATGCGTTGACGATCGGCAGAGGCGGACCCAAGATGAAAACATTTCATGAAGGCAGTTGCGTTGAGTTCGTTGCCGGAAAGCTACCTGGACTTAGGCCGGATGGAAAGCCGCCCGTATTTTGCAATTTCCGTTCTTTCAGACGAGGCCTGAACGGGGCGCAATCGACCTGGGAGCTCATCGGCGGGAGTCTTGACGATTTCGCCAAATCTCTTGGAGACGACATGGACCGGATCGTCATCAACAAGACCGGAATCCCGGGGGAATTCGATTTCAGCATCGAGTTCACTCCCGATGAGAGTATGCCCAGCGTCATGAACGCTCTCCGTCAACGCGCCACGCAAAACGGGGAGCCGCTCGTAGCCCCCGAACCTTCGGGCGGTCTCTCGATCTTCACCGCGATCCAGCAGCAGCTCGGAATGAAGTTGGAGCCGTCGAAGGGACCGCGTGACTTCCTGGTGATCGATCGGGTGGAAAAGCCGACCGAGAATTGAGCCATCGCCGACGGAGCGCGTCCCATGTATTCTATCCATGCCTTTGCTGCGATCGCTCGCCGAAGAGATCAGGGCAGCAGCACTGAGCTTTTGCCACCCGAAGAGAAGAAAACACCCGCACCCGCTGAGCGGTTGAAGATCCAGGGTTCCGCGCGAATCTTCGGAGTCAGGTTCGACTTTGTATTGGATGTCGACCGATGCACGGCGGTGTCGGCTTCGCCGTCGCGCGGCGCTTCATAGGGGCGGCGTCACGATACGAACATTGCGACGCCGACGTGAAACTCCGTGAGTTTTTTCGCCTACTTCCTTGATCGACCGCGCCGCGATCGAGGGCTATGCTCTTTCCGATCGAGTAAACTGGCGTAGGTCAACCAGATGCCCCTTTCTGCCGGAGACAAACTCGGCCCGTTCGAAATCACCGGACTGATCGGCAAGGGTGGCATGGGTGAAGTATATCGAGCCCACGATACGCGCCTTCGCCGCGACGTTGCCATTAAGGTTTCCAACGAGCAATTCTCAGAACGCTTCGAGCGGGAAGCCCGCGCGATCGCTGCCCTGAACCATCCCTATATCTGCCAGCTTTATGATGTCGGGCCGAACTACCTGGTGATGGAGTTGATCGACGGGCCCGACTTGGCCGTCCGGCTGAAGCAGGGCGCCATCCGGCTTGACGAGGCGCTGGCGATCGCGAAACAAATTGCGGACGCGCTCGATGCGGCGCACGCCAGAGGAATCGTCCATCGCGATCTGAAGCCGGGCAATATCAAGGTGAAACCTGACGGCACGGTGAAGGTCCTCGATTTCGGTCTCGCGAAGAATGCGGACATGCCGGCTTCGGATCCCGAAAGCTCGCCGACCATGACGATTTCGCCGACGCGCGCGGGAATGATTCTGGGGACGGCGCCCTACATGGCGCCGGAGCAGGCTCGCGGAAACAGCGTCGACAAGCGGGCGGATATCTGGGCGTTCGGCTGCATAGTCTACGAGATGGTTACTGGAAGGCGAGCGTTCCGCGGAGACACCACGTCTGACATTCTAGCGGCG
The DNA here is from genome assembly GCA_963732025.1 of Terriglobia bacterium. Lineage (GTDB taxonomy): Bacteria > Acidobacteriota > Terriglobia > Bryobacterales > Bryobacteraceae > Palsa-187. The sequence goes on along the minus strand of CAVSXU010000007.1, from coordinate 772,718 downwards.
GTGCTCAAGGACCAGCCGCCGTTCGAGACCATCCCGGCGCGGGTGCGCCCGGTGGTCGAACGCTGCCTTGAAAAAGATCCGGTCCGCCGCTGGCGCGACATCGGCGACGTGCGGCTGCTACTGGAGGCGGATGGGCCGCAGGAAGCCGCACCTCGCCGCGCGGTGCTCCCGTGGATCGTCGCCGGGATCTGCGCGGCGGGACTCGCGATCGCCGGGTGGGGATGGTGGCGGGCGGGCAGCTCGGCGCCACCCAGGCCGTTCCTGCGGCTGGATGTGGACCTTGGTAAGGAAGTGTCGCGCGGAACCGGCGAGGGGCCGACGGTGGCGATCTCTCCCGACGGGACTCGGCTCGCTTTCATTACTCCCGGTTCCGATGGCAAAGGCTACCTCGCCGTGCGACCGCTCGATAGCCCGGTGACGACGGTTCTGGCCGGCACTGAGGGAGCCGTGAATCCATTCTTTTCGCCGGACAGCCGCTGGATCGCGTTTTTCGCGGACGCCAAATTGAAGAAGATTGCGCTGGAAGGCGGCGGTCCCGTAACGCTTTGCGAAGCGCGCAACACGCGCGGCGGGGCGTGGGGTCCGGACGGGACAATTCTTTTCGCGGGGACGCGCTCCGGTCTTTCGCGCGTTTCCGCGATGGGAGGGACGCCGCAACCTGAGACGCAGCTCGACGCGGCGCGCGGCGACTTCACACATCGCTTTCCGCAATTCCTTCCGCGCGGCGATGCATTTATTTTCCTGAGCAGGCTCGCTGTCACGGAAGGCGCCTTGGACAATGCGTACGATCACGCGGAAGCCTTCGCCCAATCGCGGAAGACCGGGAAGCCCGTGACGCTTTTCCAGGGCGGCTTCGCTTTCCGTTACCTGCCGACTTCGGTCGATTCCGGGCACCTGGTATACATGAACCAGAGGACGCTGTTCGCCGCTCCGATGGATCCCGAGCGGATGCAATTAACGGGGGCGTCCGTGCCGGTGATTGAAGATATTGCAGGTTGGCGGAACTACGGCAACGGCTTCGCGCAGTTCGATTCGAGCGCAACCGGCACGCTGGTCTACATTCCCGCGCCCGTTAAATGGTCTTTTACGATGATGAACTCCTCCGGAGCCCATCAAACACTTCCCGTTCCCGCGGACCGGTATCCCCATTACGCGGTCTCCCCCGACGGCAAGCGCCTGGCGCTGGCGGCGAATCCGGATATCGCCACCACTAACATTTCCGTGTACGACTTCGCTTCCCAAAGCATGCTGCATCTGGCTTCGGTCCGCGGAACGGCCGCTGCGCTTACGTGGGCGCCCGATGGAAAGCATCTGGCGTTCGAATCGACCACCGGCGCGTCCGGTCCCGGTATCTACTGGATGAGCGCTCTGACTGCGAGCGACCCCTTGCGGATCATGGAGGGACACTGGGCGCCGGGTTCGTTTTCGCCAGATGGGAAGAAACTTGCCTGCTTTTACCAGGAAGCGCCTTATGCAATCTCGATGCTGCCGCTCGACCTTAGCGATCCCGAACGCCCCCGGCCTGGAAACCCTGAGCCGTTCCTTCAGGACGGGCACGACCTCCGCTGGCCCCGCTTCTCGCCGGACGGCAAGTGGATCGCCTACTACGAGCAAGATTCCGACCGTCGCGCCGTTGTGTACGTGCAGCCCTTTCCCGGTCCCGGCCCGCGAGTGCAAATCGCCAGATTGACGTCCCCGACCGCCTGGGGAAGCGGACAGCAATTGTTTCTGAGCAGCCTCGACGGATATCTGTCGGTTGCCGATTACACGGTTACCGGCGGGTCCTTTCGCGCGAATACCCCGAAGCTGTGGTCGGCGGATCCGTTCCCGTTTCCGGCCAGCGTGATGCCCGACGGCAAACATGTCATCACTGCGGTGCCCGTTGACCAGAAACCCCCAACGCACGTGGTCCTGCTGGTGAATTTCTTTGATGAATTACGCCGCCGCGCCACGTCTGCGGGGAAGTGACCTCAGGGACGAGGGGCAGTTTCTATCGGTAATCATTAGGGCTACGTGAAAAACTCTTGACGCTGCCGGCGTTAAGTGGTACGTTATGTACCATGACAACACGGACCCGATCGGGTGCGCGCGTTCGATCACCATTGACGGAGCTGGAAAACGAAGTCATGCAAGTGGTGTGGGAGAAGGGACCGTGCGCGGTGGAAGCGGTCCACGAGGTGGTGTCGCGAAAGCGCGACCTCAAGGAGACCAGCGTTCGCACGATTCTGCGCCGCCTGGAACAGAAGGGCTATCTGCGGCACGAGGAGAAGGGCCGGGCCTACGTGTATCGCGCGGCGGAATCGGCGCGCAGTCTGGCGGCGCGCGCCGTGCGGCAGATTATCGATCGCCTGTGCAAGGGATCGGTGGAGGAGCTGGTGAGTGGAATGGTCGAGGCCAAGGTGCTCAGCAAGGGCGAAATGGATCAGTTGGAGGAGTTCGTTCGCGATCGCAAGAAGGGAGACAAATGATATGGAACGGCTTGTGGTGGAATTCTTGCTCCGTTCGAGTCTCATAATTCTGACCGCGGCGCTGGTGCTGCGGGCCCTGCGTATTCGCGCTGCCGCTGCGCAACATGCCGTGTGGGTGGGAGTTCTGGTCGTGATGTTGGCGCTTCCGTTTTGGATTTCGTGGGGACCGAAGGCGTCGCTCGCGGTGTTGCCGGCGCAGAACGCATCTCCTGTAAGAACAACTTCGCCGATTGCTGTCGATTCCGCGACGACAATTGCGGATGCTTCGCAACGATTCGATGTTTCTTTCCAACCAACAGTTCGAAACGAGAGCGCGGTGCACTGGAGCCGGAATGCGTTTTTCATTGGCGCGTACTTGTTTGGCGCAGGTGCTCTGTTGCTACGGCTCATCATCGGCACGATTCGCGCGAACCAATTGACCAGCTCGTCATGCGCCGCGCCGGTCACTGTTGGATTGCTTCGCCCGAAAGTGATTCTTCCGGACTGCGCTGGCGAATGGTCGCAGGCGCAGCTCGACGCAGTGCTCGCTCACGAACAAGCGCATGTGCGCCGTCGCGATCCGCTGGTGCTATGGCTGGCGCTGCTCAATCGGGCGGTATTTTGGTTTCACCCGCTGGCGTGGTGGCTGGAGGGTCGCATCGCGGCGCTTGCCGAGGAAGCCTGCGACGCGGCGGTGATCGAGCATGGACATGATCCGCGCGAATATTCCGAATATCTCTTGGATGTTGCGCGTGCGGTTCAACGCGCAGGGACACGCGTCAACGTGACTTCGATGGCGATGCCGGGGAGTTATCTCACTCCTCGCATCAAGAAAATAATTGCGGGCGTGAGTTCGTCTCGTGTTTCGCGGGTGAGGATGGCCGGTGCGGTGTTCGCGTGCGCGCTTTGTTCTGCGATGTTCGCTGCGGGAACGCTGGAGCATGTTGCGCGCATCGAGTTCCCACCCATCGTGCCGCCGCAAATGCGTGCGCCGATTTACAAGATGTTTCCCGAGGCAGTTCTCACCCCTGGCCGATCCCGTAAAGAAGCCCGCACGAGTATTGATCGCGCAAGCGCCGCCTGCTCCGCAGGCCGTTCCTCAACCCGCCGCTGCGCCAGTCCCGCAATTCGAGGTCGCCTCCATCAAACCGTGCGGCAGTGGAGACGCTGGTGGAGGTGGAGCGCGTGGCGGGCGAGGAGGCGGTGATGGGCAAGGCCCGTCGCCCGATCGGCTGAACCTGGCGTGCCAGCCGCTCATGAATCTGATCCGCATGGCGTATCTCAATTTCGCGGGCGGTCACCTGAATCGGCGCGATACTACGCCTGTCGATGGAGGACCAGCTTGGGTCACTTCGGAGCGCTACCAGATCACCGCAAAATCGGAGGGACTCCGGGCCAGGAAGTGATGCGCGGTCCGATGCTTCAGGCGCTGCTCGAAGACCGGTTCCGGTTGAAGATCCGCCGTGAATCGCGAGAGGTTCCGGCCTACGCGTTGACGATCGGCAGAGGCGGCCAGAAGTTGACGACGTTTCAGGAAGGAAGTTGTCTTGAAGTCGACTTCGGGAGGCTGCCGGGGGCCGGTCCGGACGGAAAGATGCCCGCGCTTTGCAATTTTCGCGCGCTCCGAAGAGGCTTGAACGAAGCGCAATCCACTTGGGAAGTCAAAGGGGCAAGCCTGGATGAATTCGCCAAGTCGCTGGGTGACGACATGGACCGGATCGTGATCAACAAGACGGGAATCGCGGGGAAATTCGATTTCCGCATCGAGTTCACTCCCGACGACCAGAGTATGCCCAGCGTCGTGAACGCTTTTCGCCAGCGCGATGCACAGAGCCTCGATCGCACGCCCATCGCCCCCGACCCCGCGGGCGGCCTCTCGATCTTCACTGCGATCCAGCAACAGCTCGGATTGAAGCTGGACCCGTCGAAAGGACCGCGCGACTTTCTGGTGATCGATCGCGTGGAAAAACCGACCGAGAATTAACCATCGCCGACGGAGCGCGTGCCATGTATTCCATTCATGCGTTTGCTGCGCTCGCTCGTCGGCGAGAAGGCGTCGGCGGCACTGAGCTTGTGCCACAGGATGGGGAGAACACACCTGCTCCAGCGAGGAGGTTGAAGATCCAGGGTTCCGCGCGAATCCTCGGAGTCAGGTTCGAGTTTGTGCTGGATGTCGACGTGTGCGGGGCGGCATCGGCTTCAACGCTGCGCGGCGATTCTCAGGTGCCGCGTGACTAAATGAATAACTCGACGCCGACATGAAAGAATTGCGCGAGCTTCTTCGCTTGCTCCTTACTGATCGACCGCTTGCCAGACAAGATCTCCGATACCCGGCTTTTCGAGCCCAGCACAGGCCAAAGATCGCTCGGCTGCAGTCCTCGGCGTTCCAATAAATACGCCGTGACCGGTTTTACGCGATAACATACATTGACAATCTTCGTCATCGCAAATACTCTGGAAGTGATTCGCCATGAACGTCTCACTCACACCCCAACTGGAAGAATTTGTCAGCGGAAAAGTGCAATCAGGCCGCTATAACTCGGCCAGCGAGGTGGTTCGGGAGGCTTTGCGGCTGCTCGAAGAGCACGATGCCGCGCGCGCCACCCAGTTGTCCGCGTTCAATGGAGAACTTGGCCGGCGTCTTGCGGCCCTCGATCGCGGCAAGGTCGTTGACCCAGCCGTGACGCGCGCTCGCTTGCAGCGCAAGTCCCAGCAGCGCCGATCTCGCGCGTGAGCGGATACACCCTTAGCGCCGATGCAGATTCCGATCTTGAGGAAATCTGGGATTACATTGCCGCGGACAACGTGGACGCAGCCGATCGCTGGATCGCGAAATTGTTCGACGCGTTCGATTCCCTGGCCTGTACGCCCGGAATCGGTCATACCCGCCAGGACCTGACCGGCTATCCAGTCCTGTTCTGGCCAGTGGGCGCGTATCTCATCCTCTATCGCGGCGACCGTCGACCCCTTGAAATCGTAGCCGTAACGCAAGGCTCGCGCGACATCCCGGCATTTCTGAGCCGGCGCTGCGTCGAGTAACGCCGGTCAGCCACGCAATCGTCTGCTAGCCTTTTTAAGTGACCACCCCCCGCATCGCCGTCGTCGGCGCAGGCTCGTTCGGCCGCAATCATCTTCGAGTCATCCATCAATCTCCGCATGCTGAACTCGCCGGCGTCTTCGATTCCGACGAATCGCGCGCCAAGCAGGCCGCCGAAACCTACGGCTGCCCGATTTTCGATTCGCTCGAGCAGCTCGCCCATAACGCCGACGCGGCAATCGTCGCGACCCCGACCATCACGCACGCCGACGTGGGCTGCCGGTTGATGGAACTCGGTTTGGACGTGCTGGTGGAGAAGCCGATCGCCCATGATCCGGCAGCGGCTCGGCAGTTGGTTGCGGCTGCAGCCACACATAACAAGATCCTTCAGATCGGACATCTGGAACGATTCAACCCCGCGGTGATCGCGCTCGAATCAGCCGTGACGACGCCGCTGTTCTTCGAAATTCACCGCATGAGCGAGTTCAGCCCGCGCAGCCTCGACGTCGACGTCGTACTCGACTTGATGATTCACGATCTCGACATCGTGCTGTGGCTGACCAAGTCCACGCCGGAAGAAATCCGCGCCGCCGGAATCTGCATTTTATCGGCGAAAGTGGATATCGCGAACGTGCGGCTCCAATTTCCCGGCGGCTGCGTCGCCAACTTCACCGCCAGCCGCGTTTCCACGGAACGCATTCGAAAGCTGCGCCTGTTTCAGCCGCACGAATACATTTCGCTGGACTATTCGCGGCAGGATGGAGTGCGGTTCAGCGTCGCCGAGGGCATGAAGATCGGCTTCGCGCCGCTGGCCGTCGTCAAGGATGAGCCGCTGAAGCTCGAGATCGAAAACTTCATCGAATCGGTGGTGAATCGCACCCAGCCGCGCGTCACGGGAGAACAGGGATTGGCGGCTTTAGAGGTTGCGGTCGACATTCTTGCTAAAATTGAAGAGCATTCGCGCGTGGTGGCTAAGACTTTGAAAACTTGAAACCTCTCGCTTCGATCGCGGATCGATATATTACATGGCCGTTTCACCCTCACTCACCGGCCCCTCACAAACCGACGAACCCGATCTGAACCTGCTCCCTTGGCATGAGCCGATCACGCCGCGCCGCATCGCGCCGGCTGCGGCTGGCTCGATCGCCTTCCACGTAGTCGTTATCATCTTGTGGGTGATATTGCCTGACACGATTCTGAATCACTATGGACCGCCGCCCATCCCGGACGTCAGGAAGTCGGTGAAAATTTACGCGCCGAAAATGTTCGAGCTGACGCAGAAGGATCCCAACAACGGCAAAGTAACGCATGAGCTGGATGTGCGCAGCATGCATTCCGGATCGCAGCCGCAATCGCCGCGACAACTGCGGCCATCGCCGCCTCCCGGACCGATCGCGCGGGCAGCGCAGCCGGCGCCTCCCACTGTGATCGAGCCGCCGAAGATCGAATTGCCGAAAATCGAGCCGCCTAAGATCGACGTTCCGGCGCTTCCCGCGATCACGGCCGCGGCCCCGAAGCCCGTGCAGGCGCCTCCGGAAAAACCCAAGCTGATGTTCGAAGAGGTCGGGCCGGGACCCATGAAAGCCGCCGCCAAGTCCGATCGGACCGATCCCGCTGGCGAAGGATGTCCCGCAGGAACCGCTGCGCAAGCCGTCCACCCCGACCGGAGGAGGCGGAGCCATCGTCGGCGATCTGGGAGACAGCTCCGTGATGAGCCCGAACTCGATGCACGCGCCCTCGTCCGGCGACATCAAGAGCAACCTTCAGCTCTTGAGCGATCCCAAGGGCGTCGATTTCAAGCCGTATATGGTCCAGGTTTTGATGGCCGTCCGGCGCAACTGGCTGGCGATCATTCCCGAGAGCGCCCGAGCCGGCCGGCGAGGACGCGTGATCGTCCAATTCGCGATCGACCGGACCGGGGGCGTCCCCAAGGTCGTGATCGCGGAAGGCGCCGGCACCGATGCGTTCGACCGCGCAGCAGTGGCGGCGATCAGCGCGTCGGTCCCATTACCTCCGCTGCCACCGGACTATAAGGGTGACCAGATCCGGCTCCAATTCGCGTTTTCATACAACATGCCGGCGCATTGATGAGCGCCTTAGGTAAGGATTCGTAAACCCATTTTGAATCTGAGATTTGCAGCCGCGATGACGTGCTACTCCGTACTGGCTATCCTGGCCGGATTTACCCTGACAGGCGACTGGCGCATCGCTACCTGGGTCTTTCTAGGTGGAATCGCGATCAAAACATACCTCGCAGTATTGAAGCGCCGCCAGGACTAGGTAGGCGGCATATCCCTACTGCGCTTATTATTACTCCCCATCTAAGGTGAACCTTCGAGGTTCTAATTCGCTCGGCGACCTTACCCTTCTAGATACCGACCTGATCGTCACGTCGGAGTTTCCCGATTTTACGACCAACGTTTCAGTTCGGAAGGAACAGGGGTTTATGCGGTCCCAATTTGGAATCGAAGCGTGTGCAAGGCGGCAACCCGCGTCAGCTCCGGCATTTTCGATGGGTCTGGGGGTACTAAGGTTCCCGATTGATTCCAAAGCAGAACGCGTTCTTACTTGGCGTTCCATTTATCGGCAGACGCGCGCGTTTTCACTAGAGCGGCAAAGTGGCTGGGCGAGTGCATTCATCAAAGCGCAAGTGAAAAAGTTGAGGAGATTGTCGAAATGATGTTGATGAAGATGAAGACCGCAGCAGCAACCGCAACCGCGACCGCGACCGCCCGCGTCTCTGTGCGAGCGATTTCAAATGCGCCGACGCGATCCAAGTCGAGCGCAAAATCCAAGGCCGCAGCGGGCACGCGCACCGTTCCCGTGAAGCCCATGGGAGTTGCGGTCGAGCTTCACACGGCCGAACCCACGCCGGCACCGGCGCACTCGAAAAGCGCCGCTCCCACGGCTCGTCTGGCGCGCCGCGATCGCGTGGTGCTGGAACATCTGCCGCTGGTCAAGGCGATCGCGGTTCGCGTTCACGAAAATCTTCCCGTGCATGTCGACCTCGACGATCTGGTTCACGCCGGCATCCTCGGACTGTTCGACGCCGCCAACAAGTTCAACCCCGAAAAGCAGGTCGTGTTCCCCAGCTACGCCAAGCATCGGATCAAGGGCGCGATTCTGGATAGCCTGCGGCAGCTCGACTGGGCATCGCGCGATATGCGCCGCCGGCATAAGCAAGTGGAAGCGGCGACTCGCGATCTCGCGTCGACATTGCAGCGCGCCCCAACCGAAGCCGAAGTCGCGACCAAGCTCGGCATGGACGTCGAGCGCTGGCGCACCATGATGCTGGACCTGCGTAACGTCGGTCTGGTGTCGGCCTCCACGCGATCCAACGAAAACGAAGATCTTCCCGCCCCGGATTTTCCGAGCAAGCCTGAAACCCAGCCGGATTCGATCTGCGCGCGCTCGCAGCTAAAAAATGTGTTGGGCGACGCGATGAAGTCGCTGCCGGAGCGCTATCAGAAAGTGGTCGTGCTGTACTACACGAATGAGATGACGATGAAGGAAATCGGCGGCGTGCTGGGCATCAATGAAAGTCGCGTGTCGCAGATCCACAAGTCGGCACTCGAGAAAATGAACGCAGCGTTGCAGGCGACCGGGATCACTTCCAGCCAGGCGTTCTAGCGTTCTGAGGAAAAACAGACGGACGTGGCGCGCGTTTCAACGTGCAGCGGCGAACTTCAGTTCGACGTCTTAATCGTTGGCCGAAACATTACGAAATCTGAGAACCAGTAGGCTGCGGAGTCGCCTCGGCCACACGCAGGCGAGCATCGGTATCCCTACGATCGCGATTCTCTACATTCAGAAGATGGATGGCGGTGAGACACAGCGCACACACCAGTAATTGCAGCGATTGCGCCACGCGTCCCGCCTGTTCGTTCAACCAAATATGATTGGCCGACATCAGCACCACGGCCTGGCACAGCGGCAGCAATCCGACGGTGAACGCCAGCAGGCGAATTCTCCAGTTGGTGCTTCGCCGGGCCACCACGAGCGCGCAGATCATCGTGATCACGTAGGCGAACAACGCGGAGCTTACATAAACCGACAAGCAGCGTACCTCTAGGCACACATCGGCGGGAGTCGTACATTTCTTTACACTCGAAGGCCGTTTGTGGGGCCGCCACTCGTGGCGGCGAGCGGCCTTTAGGCCGCTCAAATTGGGCGCGCTAAAGCGCGTCCGCCGGCACGAGTGCCGGCCCCACACGTGAAACTTGTTAGGGTTTGACCGCATCGAAGCGGATTTCCCGGAGGTAGGCGGCATCGGATGGCAAATCCTGAGGGCCGATCGGAAAACGATTCACGCTCAGAATGTACGCCAACAGATCGGCGCTTTGGGCTCGCGAGAGTTTGCCGGCGTTGTCGATGGGCATGTCGCGATGAATTCTGACGAAGAGCGGTTCCAACGTGAGCCCGTTCCATTTCCATCGAAAATCCCCGCCCGCGAGCGCCGGGTTTTCGACAGGATCTCCGGAGAGATCGTCGCGATGACAGTCCTCGCATTTGTTTCGATAGAGGGCCTCGCCACGCTGCGCTTGTTTGTCGGTATACACGCCGTCCCAAACGGATTTCGAGCGCTCTTGCGCGAACAGCGCGAGACAGATGGAGCCGAGCGCGAACGCCGTCGCTATCGAAAACCTGGCAAGCATGTAAACAGTGTGACGCAAGCGCGGCCTGAATCGCTCGCCGGAAGAGAACTGACTTAACGGCCAAGAATCCGGTCGAGTACCGATCGCCCCTTCATGGGCGACGGCGGCGACGATTGAACAGCAGCGTCCTGGAGCGGGATCTTTGGCTGCGGGTAGAACCGCTCGCTGTCCTGTTCGAATGCGCCAATGTAATCCTGGTAGCTGAGAGGCGATCCGGTGGATCCCATGGATTCCTGGGCTTGCGCTGCCAGCGTATCCAGCGAAGCATCGATGTCGCATATCGCTGCAAGGCGCGACCGGAAGGTCAGCAGGATTTCCGCGGCGCAATCGGGCAGGCTGAACAGCGCGAAGATGCCCGCCGTTTTCAGAATCTTTTCAGCGCTAAGGGAAGCCGCCAGCTCCGCGTTCCTTGCATCGCAGAGATCGCGGACATAAAGGGCATCGCCCTGGAGGGGACGTCCGAATTCCGTTTCCGCGGGATTCGGCCAGATATACCGGCTGGGAAGAGCAGCCGCCGAGTAATGACGGACCTGGAGCTGGAACAGATCGAAGCCGCGGTCGCGCATGAATCGATCGGTGTTGTGGAATGAGTGGCAAGTGTTGGACGCAGATCCGATAAAGTTCACTTCCATTCCTAGCCCCATCACGCGAGCGTCGCCGAGAACACCTTCCAGCGAATTTAGGATCTCGAAATCGGGTCCGTCGACGTCGAGTTTAATGAAGTCAATGTCGTCGATACGTTGTTCCGCGAAGTACTCGGACAGGAAGACCGGCTGATTCGCATCGGCCAATCGAGTTTGCGCGGAGGTCCCGAAGCCAACAGATTCCGGGGAAGGCGCGGGCTCACGTTTCGCAAGGCGGATCTCGCTACTGCGCCGGACGCTGAGGCGTTCCCAAGGATTGTGCTCGAGATTGGGCCTGCCGGCTTTCATCAGCGCGAAGGGATGATCCGGGCGCAATCCGACAAGCGCGGGAACGTAGCGAACCGAAGGCAGCGTCTCGCTCGCGGTCAGGCGCTCACATTCATCGATGTTCGTGTCGAAACCTACGCAGCGAAGTTTGTCGCCCAAGACACGCCAGCCAACGTCGAGACCGCCCGAACAACCGACGTCGATCAATGTGAACTGCTCTTCTCTCAGAACCGCCGCGATCTGTCGCAGAAATTCGGAGTTCCAGAAGACGCCTTGCATCAGATGTTTATTGTCCAACATGTGGGGCCGCCACTCGTGGCGGCCCACATTTGAATCTGACCCGCTCCAAACGCCCCGCCCCTCGCGTTCCCGGTATAATCAACGTTCGTGTACAAGGAGCCTTACCGAATAATGAAACGAAGTGTGTGTGTACTCTTTTTCCTTGCGACGGCGACTATGCTGTTCGCGCAGGACGATCCCCCACAGGGCGGCGGCGCGGCAGGCGGTGGACGAGGCGGCGGAGCCAACGCGGCACTGCCAACCCCCAATCCGCAACCGTTCGATCGCGTGATCACCAAGGACGCGAAGACGAAAAAGGGCCTGTTCACCGTCCACCAAGTGGCTGAGCGCTTCTATTACGAAATCCCCAAGACGGAACTCGGCAAGCAATATCTGTGGAATTCGCAGATCGCGAAGACCACCGTCGGCGTGGGTTACGGCGGCGGCCAAGTCACCGACGCGTGTCGTGTCCTGGGAGCTGCACAACAATCGCGTCTACCTGCGCGACATCAATTTCAGCGTCACCGCCAAGCCGGATTCGCCGATCGCCGAAGCCGTGAAGGATTCCAACAACGAGACCATCATCATGGCGTTCAACGTGGCCGCGTATCACGACGGCGATCCGGTGATCGACGTCAGCCGCCTGTTCAATACCGACGTGCCGGAGTTCAGCGCGCGCCAGCAACTGGGCGCGACGGCGTTCGATGCGTCGCGATCGTTTATCGATCACATTTCGCCCTACCCGGACAATATCGAGGCCGAAGCGACGGCAACTTATACGCGCACGGGCGGCGGCGCTCCTGCAGCGGGCGGCGGTCGAGGAGGCGGCGGGCTCGGCGGCGGACAGATGCGCGGCAACAGCGCGACCATCGTGCTGCATCACAGCATGGTGCGGCTGCCGGAAAAGCCGATGATGCCGCGCTTGTTCGACGAGCGCGTCGGATACTTCACATCGGCGCAGATGGATTACACGGCCGACGAATATCGATCGAGGACCGTTCGTTACGTCGCCCGCTGGCGTCTGGAAAAGAAGGACCCGAACGCCGCGATGTCGGAACCGGTGAAGCCGATCGTCTATTACATCGATGCGGCGACGCCGAAGAAGTGGGTACCGTGGCTGAAGAAGGGCGTGGAGGATTGGAACGAAGCGTTCGCCGCGGCCGGATTCAAGAACGCGATCATCGCGAAGGACGCGCCGACGGCGAAAGAAGATCCGGATTGGAGTCCGGAAGACGTGCGCCACTCGGTGATTCGCTGGCTGCCTTCGACGACGGAAAACGCGAGCGGTCCGCACATTTCCGATCCGCGCACCGGCGAGATTCTGAACGCGGACATTCAGTTCTACAACAACGTGATGAACCTGGCGCGCGACTGGTATTTCGTGCAGGTCGGTCCGCTCGATCCGCGCGCGCAGAAGCTGCCGCTGCCGGATGAGCTGATGGGCCGCCTGCTGGAATACGTGGTGTGCCATGAAGTCGGCCACACGCTGGGCTTCCAGCACAACATGAAGGCCAGCTCGATGTATCCGGCGGACAAGATTCGCGACAAGGAGTGGGTGCACAAGATGGGGCACACGCCGTCGATCATGGATTATTCGCGCTTCAATTACGTGGCGCAGCCGGAGGACCACATCGCGCCGGAGGATCTGATTCCGCGCATCGGGCCGTACGACGTTTGGGCGACGAAGTGGGGCTACACGCCGCTGCCCAACGCAGCGACGCCGCAGGAAGAGAAGGCGACGCTGGACAAGTGGGCGCGCGAGCAGGACAACACGCCGTGGTACCGCTTCTCGACGGCGAATTCGGCGGGCTCGGATCCTGGTGAAGAGACGGAAGCCGTGGGCGACGCGGACGCAGTGAAATCGACCGCGATGGGCATGAAGAATCTGCAGCGGGTCGCCAAGATGCTGATGCCGGCGACGGCGTGGAAAGAAGGCGAGACCTACGAGGATTTGAGCGAGCTCTACGGCCGCGTGCTGAGCCAGTGGCAGACGGAAATGAACCACGTGGCGCAGGTGGTCGGCGGATTCAACAGCCAGGAGAAGGTAGTCGGGCAGGAAGGCCGCGTGTTTACGCTGGTTCCGAAAATTCGCCAGGAAGAAGCGGTGAAGTTCCTGGTGGAGAATGCGTTCGCGACGCCGGGATGGATGATCGATCCGGAGATTCTGCGCCGCATCGAGCCGACCGGCGTGCTGACGCGCATTCGCAATGCGCAGAACGCGTGCTGAACACGTTGCTGAACGACGCGCGTTTCGCGCGTTTGATTGAGCAGCAGGCGGTGGACGGAACCGCGGCGTACACGGCGGCGGAATTGCTCGCGACGGTTCGCAAAGGCGTGTGGAAAGAACTGGATGGCGCACCGGTAAAGATCGACGCGTATCGCCGCAATCTGCAGAACGCGTATCTCGAGATCGTGAACACGAAGCTGAATCCGGCTCCAGCGGGCGCGGCGGCGGCGCAGCAGGGTGGCGGTGGTGGACGCGGCGGCGGTGGTCGCGGCGGAGCGAAGAGCGAAGACGAGAAGCCGTTCTATCGCGCCGAATTGCGCGCGCTGACGGCGTCGATCAACGCGGCGATCGCGAAGGCTGACGGATCACGATACCAAGGCGCATTTGGAAGGCGCGAAGGACCAGATCGCGAAGATTCTGGATCCCAAGTTCCTGGAGCCGGCGAACGAAAATGCCGCAGGTGGGCGTGGAGGCAGAGGCGGGTTTAGAAAGTAGATACCAGCACAGTTTAAGGCCGCTCCCAGCCGCGGATGCACGCCGATCGACGCCGATAAGAATCTGATTTTCTTATCCGCGTGAATCGGCGTGTATCTGCGGCTGGGAGCGGTTAAACGATTTTCGTCATTCCGACCTAGAAAACGGAGCGGTTTTGCGTTTCCGCTTTCGTCGCCAGCGAAAATCGCGGCTCCGCCGGCGCGGTCCCCAGGACTTGCGACGCCGCATACTCGCCCACCGCGGGACCGTGCTTGAAGCCGTGTCCCGAGCCTCCGCCGGCCAGCCATACGTTGTCGAAATCCGGATGCCGGTCGATCAGAAAATCGCCGTTCGAGGTGTTTTCGTACTGACAGACTCGGGTTTCCGTAATGGGGGCGTCGCGGAGAGCGGGGAATCGTTCGGCCATGAAATCTCGCGCGCGTGCGATGCTCTTGGCCGATACGGTTCGATCGCCCGAATCCGGATCGAACGCGTCACCATGACGGTCGAACGCCAGCTTCACTCCGCGATTCTCCAGGTCGGGAAACCCGTAGGGGCCGCGAGGATCGGTGAAATCGATCCACGTCGGAAATCGCGGCGCGGTGAAGTTGTCGTCGCCGCGCGGAGGCGCGAAATAGAAAACCTCCTGCCGGGTTGGATAGATCCGCTTGCCCAATAGCTCCGGGAACAGTTTCGGCAGCCACGGCCCGCACGCGTATACGAAAGCACCGGCATCGATTTCGCGGTGGGCGTTGTCGCCGAACATGCGGGCGTACTCGACGCCCATCGCGACCGCGTCCTCGACCACCGCCGCGACAGCCTGCCGAGCCATCAACGCTCCACTGTCAGGCTCCAGAATCCCGAGTGCTGCCGCAGAAGGCACCTGCATTTGCGGATATCGCCGCGCGAGTTCGACGGCGGGAACGATCTCGATGGGCACTCGCTCTTGCGTCAGCGTATCGCGAGTCGCGCGAGTATAGGGGTCGTCCTCGCGGCCGATCCAGAGCACGCCTGTTCGATGAAAGAGCGGTTTGCGCGCGCGATCGAACAGTTCCCGCCAGGCAGTCAGCGAGCGCGCCGCCATGCGCGTGTAAATCGCATCAGGACCATAGCCCATGCGAATGATGCGGCTCTCGCCACCGGAGCTCGATCGGCTATGGCCGGGGCCCCAGGCGTCGACCAGCAACACTCGTTTGCCGGCGCGGCGCAGGTGCCAGGCGGTCCACGATCCGAACACACCGGCGCCGATGACGGCGATGTCGTAAACAGGCATCGCCCGATTGTAACGAAGCTGTTAGCCACGAATGAACACGAATGCACACGAATAACTGCCGGTTTTCATTCGTGTTGATTCGTGTTCATTCGTGGCCTAAAATCCGTGTGTTTTTCTAGAACACGAACCGAGCGCCCAACTGGATGATGCGAGGCTTGTTCGCCTGGGTCGTGATCGTGCCGAACGCTGCGTTGGTTGCCGTTGTGTTCGGTGGTCCGAACACCGGATGATTCAGCACGTTGTAGGCTTCCATGCGAAGCTGCAGCGCCGAATGCTCCGTGAACAGGAAGCGCTTGCTGATCGACGGGCTCCATTCATTGATGCCATCCAGGCGCAAGCTCGAAATGGTCGTCGGGAAGGTGCGGATGTGGAACTGGAACTGGTCGGCCGCCTTCACATCGAACGCCGACGTGTTGAACGCGGCGGTATTGGCGTTGCGATTGTCGAACGTGATCGGCGCGCCGAAATATACATAGTCGCCCGGGCTGGTGGTGCTTCCGTTCACCCAGGTGACCGGTGCGCCGGTCTGATAGGTGTAGACGCTGTTGAGTCCCCATCCGCCCACCAGGAGATTCTCCCAATGCGACGTGCCGCTGAGGAAGCGCTTGCCTCGCCCGAACGGCAGTTCGTAAACCAACGCAGTGACGAAGCGATTCGGATGATCGAAGGGCGAAATGCGCTTCTCCGGCGCCGGGTCGCTGTCATTCAAATAGACCAGGCGTTCGATCAGCTTCGAGTGAATGTAATTTCCGATGAACGTCATGCCGCCGGAGAATCGCTTCTGGAAGCGGACGTTCAGGCTTTCGTAGAAAGAGCTGCCGGCGGGAGCGTTGTTCTCGATCACGCCCGTACCGAACGTGCCGGTGCCCACGGGGAACTCGGGGAAGCGCGCCAGCAATTGCGAGACTGTGGTGGTGGTGCCGTTCTGCGATGTCGCCAAGCCCGAGAACGGATTCGCGACGCTGGCCGTCAGCGCGGTGATCGCGGTCTGATCGCGCGTCGGCAGCGTGCTCAGATATTGCATTCGGAATGCCGTTCAGTTGCGTCACGAACACCGGCAGATGCACGCCGTGGTTGCCCATATAGACCACT
This sequence comes from Terriglobia bacterium, assembly GCA_963732025.1. GTDB lineage: Bacteria > Acidobacteriota > Terriglobia > Bryobacterales > Bryobacteraceae > Palsa-187. The sequence goes on along the minus strand of CAVSXU010000007.1, from coordinate 756,323 downwards.
TCCAGCAGCGTGTTGGGCGTGAAGGAATGCTCGAAGCCAAAGTTCCAGCGCAGCGAGTACGGATCCTTGAGTTCGGGATCGATGCAGCGTCACCGTCTGGCCCGCGAATGTCGCCGAGCCCAGCCGACGATCCGGCGGGCGGCTTGATGCCCGTCGGGAAAGGATCGCTCAGCGTAGCCGCCGGCGTCAGGAAGCTATTGTTCGATGGGTTGAATGCGGTCGTCTGGCTGAATCCGTACTGCTGCAGGATCGGATTGGTGGAATACGCGCCCGTGATGGCGAGCTGCGTGATGCTGACCGGCTGCACGAACATCGCAAATCCGGCGCGGACCACCGTCTTGTTGTGCATCTTCTCTGGCGACCACGCAAAGCCGATGCGCGGGCTGATGGGATGCGATTGCTGATTGTAGAGAGCGCCGTCGCTGGTGGGATACGTCAAGCCGCCCAGCACGTTGAAGCTGCCGACGGGAATCTGCGGGATCGGATGCGCAGTTGTAAGCCGCGGTCGCCGCAGCCGCTAACGGATTGGTCGACGTGGTATCGAATCCGTTCACCGTTCGACCGTACTTTTCGCTGATAAGGCGCGTCGTATTCGAAGCGCACGCCCAGGTTGATCGGTCAGGTTCTTGCGGACGCGCCAGTCGTCCTGCGCGAACACGGCGCCGTAGTGCTCGTAATAGGCGGCCGAGGTGTTCAGATCGAACGATCCGCTGGTGGGCAAGCCCAGCAGGAATTCCGCCACGTCCTGGCCCAGAACCACTGTCGATGACGCGCTGCTGGATGCTTTCACCCAGCTATTGGCGCTGAAGGAAAACGAGCCGGCCGAGTTGCCGGAGCTGAAGGTGTTCAGCATGTATTGCCGCACATCGACGCCGAATTTCAGCGCGTGATTGCCCTTGATTGCGACCCAGGTGCCGAAGAATTGCAGCGATTGCGATGGCAGTACATTCGCGCTGTTGGTGCCCAACGTGGTCAGGCCGTTATTGCTGGCAAACGCCATGTTCGGCAACTGCGGCAGCTCGGCGCTGTTCCCCAGATACGACGGGAACCCCAGCGTGGTGGGATCGAAGCCGAGCGCTGGGCGACGGATGCGCTTCGTTCATGCGCGTGAAGTTGAGGCGCACGTCGATCAAGTTGGTGGGGTTGATAGTGAACACGTTGTCCAGGCTGCCGCCCCAGTTGTTGCGGGTCAGGATCGAACCGGTGGAGATATTCGAGAAGTAGTTATTCTTGGTCTGCGAATAGTCGGTCGCGCGAATATCGAAGAAGATGCGATTGCGCGTGCTCATGTTGTAATCCAGGCGGCCGAGTTCGTTGTTGTACTTGTCGAGTCCCACCGACGCGGTGCTGCCGTAGTTGTTGAAGCCGCCGGCCTGCCCAGCGATGTTCGGCTCCGGGCATGAACTTCAGGTACGCCTGCGCGATCGGGTTGATCGGGCTTCGGTAATGATGTTGTCTGGCGTACGGCTGCGCGCGTGATGGTGGTGCCGCTCAGCGTCGCCGTGAACGGATTGTAGAGCTGATATTGCGAGCCCAGCGCCAGCAGCGCGGAGAAATCGCCGCTGCGTTCAGCGTCGGTCGGCACGGTCAGGAACGTGGTGTTCGGCTGGTTATCCTTCAAGCCTTCCCAGGCGAAAAACCAGAACAGCTTGTTGCGGCCGTCGAACACTTTCGGGATCCAGATGGGACCGCCCGCCGTGACGCCGTACTGATTGTAGTGCGTGACCGGATTTCCCAATCCCGCCTTGTTGTTGAAGAAATTATTCGCGATCAGCGTGTTCGGCTGATTGAATTCCCACGCCGATCCGTGCAGTGCATTGGTCCCCGTCTTCAGAACCTGATTCATGGTGCCGCCGCCGGTGTGGCCGAAGCCGGCATCGGAATCGAACGCCTTGACGCGCACTTCCTGAACGGCGTCGGTCGGCGGGCTGTAGGCCAGGCGGCCATCCCAGGTCGCGTCCGGCGATCCGTCGATCAGGATTTCGTTGGTCTGCGACGGCGTTCCTCCGATGCTCCATCCCGCCGCGGCCGCGCTATCGAACGGATGAATCAGCGACGGCTGCCCGGTGGCCAGCACGCCGATCGACAACGACGCGTACACCAGCGGCGTGCGTCCGTTCAGCGGCAAGTCCTCCACTTCTTTGGTGCGTGATGGATTGCCCGACCGACGCGTTTTCGGAATTGATCATGGAGGCATCGGCGGCAACCTCAATCGACTGCGTCGTGTTGCCGACGTCGAGCTTCACGTCGATCACCGGGTGATCGCCGGAGCCGACGTGCACCGACTTGCGAATCGCGGCCTTAAAGCCGTCCTTTGTTACGGTGATGTCGTAATCGCCGGGAGCGAGGAACGGAATAGTGTATTGGCCGGCGGAATCCGATGCCGATTCGATCTTGGTGCCGGTGTGCGTCTCGGTGAGGACGACCTGGGCTGCCAGCAATTTTGCGCGCCGGTCGGGATCGCTCACGGAGCCGCTCAACGTGCCGCGGAATTCCTGCGCGGCGGCGGGAAAAATCATCGCCGAAACGGCGATCGCTATCAATGCTAGACGGACAAACTTGGTCATATTGACCTCCTGGAGCCTACGAGGGCGAGGAAGTAACGAATTTGAAACGCGAGACCCTCTCGTTGGAATATAAGTGCCGGAGATATGGGCGTCAACCGAAGTTTTCTAAAGCGGGAGTTGAGGGCCCACTCAAGTTAGCGATAAAGCTCAGGCGTTCCAGGGTTTTCCGTTCACAATCACATCGTCGAGATGCAGCCCTTTTACGTTCTCGATCAGCGGTGGCTTGGCTGCGCCGTTAAATTTGCAATGCGAGACGCTAATTTCGAAAATCGGATCGGAAGCGTAGCCGCGCATGTTTAGCGGGTACATCGCCTTGTCGCAGGTCACCTCGCCGATGTCGACATTGCGGATCATCGGATGGAACGGCCCGCCCGGGCCTTCCTCATAATAGTAATCGAGCTGAATCACGTCATTCGCGACTTCGCCCACCGTGATGTTGTGGAACGCGACGTTTTCCGTGTAGCCGCCGCGATACGAATTGGTCTTGATGCGCAGCGCGCGCTGCAGATTCGGACTGCTCATTTTGCAATCGCGAATGAAGACGTTGCGCACGCCGCCCGATAATTCGCTGCCGATGCTGACGCCGCCGTGGCCGTCCTTCATGTTGCAGTTCTCGATCACCAGGTTCTCGCAGGGCGCGTTCACGCGGCGGCCATCTTCGATTGCGGCCGGACTTGATCGCGATGCAATCGTCGCCGGTGTCGAAGGTGCAGCCGGTGATGAGGACGTCGGTGCACGATTCAGGATCGCAACCGTCGTTGTTCGGTCCATGGCTATTGATATGCTGACGTTGCGCACCGTCACGTTGCGCGAGAGTACCGGATGGATCTCCCACATCGGCGAATTGCGGATGGTCACGCCTTCGATCAACACGTTTTGCGATCGGTTCGGCTGAATGAAATTCGGCCGCAGCGTGCGGCCCAGGCCGAATACGCGCTCGGCCACCGGCGTTCCTTTGGCGCCCATCGCGAACAGCGCATTGCGATCCTTCGCTCTTGCCTTTCCACGGCCACCAGTGTTCCGTGATCGGCCTGGCCGTCGAGAGTGCCGGTTCCGGTGATCGCGATGTTGCTTTGTTCGAAGGCGTAGATTAGCGGCGAATAGTTCATGCACTCGACGCCTTCGAATCGTGTGTAGACGGTGGGGTAATCCTTGGGGTCGCGGCTGAACTTGAGGGTCGCGCCTTCGGATACGTAGAGGTTGACGTTGCTCTTGAGGCGAATCGCGCCGGTGAGATGTTCGCCACGCGGAATGACGACGCGTCCCCCTCCCGCAGCCGAACAGGCGTCGATTGCCTTGGCGATCGGATCGCTGACGCCGAACTTGGTGATCTCGAAATCGCGATTGGGGAATTTCGGCGGCTTGATGCGTGCGAGAATCGCCGCGGCCTGCGCCTGCCAATCTTGTCTCGGAGTCGACTGTGCCGCAAGGTATCTCGCGCCCGCGGCTCCCGCGGCATTGATCACGAAAGTTCTGCGTGTGAGTCTCACTCTGTCAGCTCCTGTGGCGCACGCGCTTCCTTCGGCCGCGGCTCAATAAACGTGCTGATTCTGGATATTGCCGACAACGAGCCGTGACCATAGGGAGCGGTTAAACCGTGTTTTTCCGCAATCGCTCAAGCGTGCGCCACCTCAAACAATACACACCGTCCGCATCAAAAGGAAAGTTGAATTATTCTCAACGATGGACTCAGCTAGAATGCGAGTCGTGAAACTCGCCACATTGCTCTTCTTTGCGCTGCTTGCTCACGGACAGGATACGCGTGTCGTAACCGAGCCCGTGATCCCGGCTACATGCTCGGTGGTGACCGCCACCAGCGCCGCGATCGACGAGTCGAAGCTCGATACGACGCGCATCCAGGACGCGATCGATCATTGTGCCGCAGGGAAGGCTGTCGAGCTCAAGGGCGGCGCATTCGTCTCTGGACCGCTGCGTTTACTTTCGAGCGTGACTTTGTTGATCGATCGCGGCGCTACGCTGTACGCCTCGCGTAACCCGCGTGACTTCGATGCCCCTGGTGAGCAGCGCTGTGGAACGGTGGACAAGCGTGGCCGAGGCTGCAGGCCGCTGATTTCCGGCGAGGGCGTCGAGAACGCCGCGGTGATGGGCGACGGAGTGATCGACGGACGCGGCGGCGCAACGCTTGTTGGATCGATAGTCTCGTGGTGGGACCTCGCGCAGGAAGCCAAGGTCAAGAACGAAAATCAGAACTGTCCTCGCCTGATCGTCATCTCGAAGTCGAAGAACTTCACGCTGTACCGGATCGCTCTCATGAACTCGCCGAATTTTCATGTGACGTTTAACGGCGACGGATTCACCGCGTGGGGCGTGGTGATCGAATCGCCCAAGACGTCGCGCAACACGGACGGGATCGATCCGGTGAACGCGACCAACGTGACCATCACGCGTTGCCACATCAGCACCGGCGACGATCAGGTGGCGATCAAGGCCGGCGGCGCGGGGCCATCGGGGCACATGACGATAGCGCACAATCGTTTCTACACGGGGCACGGTATGTCGATTGGCAGCGAGACCGACGGCGGCGCAAGCGCGATTCGCGTGACGGATCTTTCGATCGACGGCGCCGACAACGGGCTGCGGATTAAGTCGAACGAGACACGCGGCGGGGCGGTGAAGGATATCGTGTACGAAGACGTTTGCATCCAGAACACTAAGAATCCGATCTTCATGGACTCGAATTACACGGCGACGGTCGACAAGGTGCGCGGCAAGTATCCGATGTTCACTGGGATCGTCTTGCGCGACGTACGGGTGCTGACGCCGGGCAAGATTACTCTCGACGGATTCGATGCGGCGCATCGATTGGAAATGACGTTCGACGGTGTGACGCTGGCCGGCGCGGCTCCCATCGCCGCGAACCACGGCGTGTTCACGATAGGGCCTGGTCCGGTAAACTTCACGCCGTCGGGTGACGACGTGCGGGCGATCGACAAGGGCGGTAATGCGAAAGCGAAGTCGTGTTCGGGGATGTTCGAGCCGATGCCGAAGCGTTGACGTGGCGCGGGCCGCAGGCGGCCCGCGCCACGTCAAAAGGAGCGGGATAAATGTTCTGGTTCAAAAGTAGGGGTTCATGAGACACGTCACCGGCTTCGCGATCCTCGCGACGATCACACTGATCACGCCTGCCAACGCGCAGAAGAAACCCTGGACGACACCGCGCACTGCCGACGGCCAGCCCGACCTGCAAGGTATCTGGACCAACGCGACCCTCACGCCGTTTGAGCGATCGGCGCAATTCGCCGGCAAAGCAACCATCACCGACCAGGAAGCGGAAGCAATGGAAAAACGTGCCCGCGAAAACGGCGGCGATGGCGCGCCGAGAACTGGCGACACGGGCAGCTATAATCGCGCGTTCTTCGATAGCGGAAGTACGTGGCTATCGACGCGGCAGAGCGCGCTGGTAGTGGAGCCATCGAATGGCAAAGTTCCGGTAAAACCCGCGGCAGAAGCCGAGCGCGATTACGATTTCGCGCATCTCGACGACTCCCCGAAGCACCACACCAGTTGGGAGCGATGCATCACGCGCGGCGTTCCCGCCGGAATGTTTCCAGCCGGCTACAACAACGCGTACGAAATCCTGCAAACGCCGGGATACGTGGTCATCTTTTCCGAAATGATCCATGAAGCCCGCATCATTCCGCTGGATCGTCCGCATCTGCCGAAAGGCGTTCGCCAGTGGAATGGCGATTCTATCGGCCACTGGGACGGCGACACGCTGGTGGTCGACACCACGAATTACAACGGCAAGGGGATGATCGCCACCAGCGCGGCCACCGCTCGGATCCGCGGCATTCACGAGAGCGATGCGCTGCACGTGGTGGAACGCTTCAAGCGCGTGGATGCGAAGACGATCAGCTACGAAGCCGTCATTGACGATCCGACGAAGTTTTCGGCGCCGTGGAAAGTGTCGATGCCGTTGACTATGGACGTCGAGTATCGGATCTACGAATACGCCTGCCACGAAGGCAATTACGCGATGGAAGACATCCTGCGCGGGGGGCGCGAGAAGGACAAGGGCGCCGCGAAATAATTGGAAGTCTACCTGATCGACGGCACCTACGAGCTGTTTCGCCACTACTACGCGGTTCCCTCGGCGCGTGATCAGGATGGCCGCGAAGTGGCTGCCGTCCGAGGAGTTCTCGCATCGGTGCTGGGCATGATTAAGGGAGGCGCGACACACGTCGCCGTCGCCACCGATCACGTCATCGAGTCGTTTCGCAATCAATTGTGGCATGGCTACAAGACCGGCGACGGCATCGATCCCGATCTGCTCGCGCAATTCCCGTTGCTCGAAGAGCACGCTGATGCGCTGCTGGCGTGGTTGTGTGGCCGATGGTGGAATTCGAGGCGGACGATGCGCTGGCTGCGGCGGCGATGGCGGCGGATCGCGATCCGCGGGTGGACCGCGTCATCATCTGCACGCCGGATAAGGACCTCTCGCAATGCGTGCGCGGCACTCGTGTGGTCCAGTTGAATCGCCGAACCCGCGTGACGCTCGATGAGGCTGGCGTGATCCAGAAATTCGGCGTCCCGCCGGCGTCGATTCCCGATTATCTGGCGCTGGTCGGCGATGCGGCCGACGGTTATCCCGGACTTGCCCGGCTGGGGCGCGAAATCGACGGCCGCGGTGCTGGCGAAATTCGGCCATATCGAGTCGATTCCAGCGAATGCGGGCGACTGGAAAGTGAACGCCGCCAATGCGGCCTCGCTCGCGCAAACCCTTGTGAGAGAACAGGATCGGGCGATATTGTTCCGGACGCTGGCGACGCTCCGGACCGATATTCATTTGTTCGACAACGTGGATCGAATTACAGTGGAGCGGCGCCAAGCCCGGTTTTGAAGCGCTTGCGGCTGGGCTCGACGCGGCCGTAACGGTGAAATCGGATATGAAGCCCTCCCGCAAGTCTGCCGATAGGTAGACCATGGACCGCCGTATGACGAACGCCACCAAGCAACCGGCGAATGTGACCGTGACCGATATCGCGAAGCCGGACCGAAGCGCCTCGGGCCGGATCGCCGATATTTCCGAAGCCGGGATTTGCGCCGAGCTTCCGCTTCGGTTCGACATCAATGTGCCTGTCAAAGTGCAGATGGGCGATTGCACGTTGTTCGGTCACGTGACACATTGCACGGAGCACAATCCCGAGCCGGGTCGCTCGTTTCGAACCGGCATCGAAGTCGCGCGAGTGCTGGTCGGCCAGTCCGATCTCTCCCGGCTCATCAAGGCCGTCCTTGCCGAGAGCATGCCGGCCATGCCCGGCGTCAAAGTCGTCCCGACCCGCTGATCGCCGGCCGCGCGTATGTCATCGTCTGTTTCGGGGAAGTTTCAAGACCACTACATTCTGCTGGGGATCGAACCCAACGCGGATTCGGAGACCATCCAGGCCGCCTACGCGAGGCTCGCGGACAAGTATCATCCGGATAATCCAGACACTGGCGATGACGAGAAGTTCGAAGCCCTCAATCTCGCCTACGAAGTGCTTTCGGACCCGATTCTAAGGGCGGGGTTCGACAAGATCAAGGGCGTCGATCATGAATCGGGCAACCCGAAATTTACCGGCGTCGGATTCTTTCATGCGCTCGCAGAAAGGGACGCTGCTGCGGTCGGCTGTGCTGTGCATCCTCTACGATCGGCGGCGCATAAAATCCTTCAAGCCGAGTCTATCGATGCGGCATTTGGAAAACATGCTCCACGTCACGACCGACGAGTTGAATTTCACGCTGTGGTATTTGAAGCAGCGCGGGTTCGTGGTGAATGACGACAAGAGCAGCATGGAGATCACCGTGGAGGGCATGGATTATCTGGAACGGAATCAGCCGCCGGCGGACGGTGTGATGGCGTTTGTCAAAGCCGATGCGGTGGTCGATGCGCAGCCGGCGCCGGAGCGCTGTTGCGCAAGAACGGTCTGCGAGTCGCCGAACCGAAGGCTGAGCAGTCCGTGTTGAGCGTGTTGAACCGGGCGCTGCAGTTGCGCGCGAAATAACGTGGGGCGGGTCGCCAGGCCTGCGAGCCGAGAGTCGTCTTGAAAACAGGGACAGGCTGCCCTGTCCCCTAGCGACTCAGAAGCCACGAATAAACAAGATATCGGCGTGGACAGGGTGGCCTGTCCCTGTTTTCAAGACGACTCTCGGCTCGCAGGCCTGGCGGCCCACCCCACATTACAGGTCAGTATCTCGATCAGGTGCATAATAGCGGGATGCGCTGGCTCCTGGCTCTTGCGATCTCTCTCGCTGCGTGTTTCGCGGCCGATAAACCTTTTCACGAAGCCGAGCTAATCTTCCCGCTGGAGGCGAAGCACAATCACGCATCGTCGATCGTCCAACTTCCCAATGGCGATTTCTTCGTTTGCTGGTATCACGGCTCCGGCGAACGAGATGCGGACGATGTCAAGATCGAAGCTGCCCGCCTGCCCAAGGGATCGAAAACGTGGAGCCCGAAATTCACGCTCGCCGACACGCCTGGTTTCCCCGACACGAATCCCACGATGTTTCTGGATCGCGACAAACGCCTGTGGCTGATCTGGCAGGTGATTATCGCGAATCAGTGGGAGACGGCGCTGACGAAGTACAAGATCTCCACCGACTACCTGCAAGCCGGTCCGCCGAAATGGAGCATCACCGACGAGATGCTGTTCATCCCGCGAAATTTCGCGGCGACGGTGAAGCGCGAGATCGCCGAACTGGCAAACTCCGCCGATCAACAGACTGATCGATCGAAGGCGTGGATGAAGCGCGTAACCGAAAAGGCGGACGATAAATACTTTTCGCGCATGGGCTGGATGACGCGCGTGCATCCGCTGCAACTTCCGTCGGGCCGCATTCTGGTGCCGCTGTATTCCGACGGCTACTCGTTTTCGCTAGTCGCGATTTCGGACGACAACGGCGCGAGTTGGACCACCAGCGATCCCCTGGTCGGCGGCGGCAATGTGCAGCCGTCGTTGGTCCGCAAGCGCGACGGCAGCATCGTTGCTTATATGCGCGACAACGGCCCGGCGCCGAAGCGCATTCCGACCAGCACGTCGCATGACGAAGGCGTCACGTGGTCGCGCGTGGTCGATACCGAAATTCCGAATCCCGGTACCAGCGTCGAAGCAATCTCCATGCGCGATGGCACGTGGGTGATGATCTACAACGATCTGGAACGCGGCCGAAATTCGCTGGCTGTTTCGGTTTCCGACGACGAAGGCGCGTCGTGGAAGTGGACGCGTCATCTGGATCGCGACATGCGCGGCGAAGGCGCGGGCTCATTTCATTACCCGTCGATTCTTCAAGCGCAGGACGGTTCGTTGCACGCTACCTATAGTTACTATTTGAACCACTTGCCGAAAGGCGAACCATCGCAGACCATCAAGCACGCGCACTTCAACATCGAGTGGGTCAAACAGGGCGACCATTAGATGTGGTCAGAGATGTGGCGCACGCACTCTTGCGTGCCGTGTCGACACTCATGTCGACACGAGTTTTTACCAGCGCTGGAAAAAGAATCCTAACCATCCGGCTGTCAGGCTACCAGGAAAGACTTGTGTCGACATGAGTGTCGACACGGCACGCAGGAGTGCGTGCGGCGCCACATCGAGAAAGCCGTTTATTTGGGGCTTAATGCTATCCTGAGACATGAGGCTTGGCCTAAAGCAATTTTCGCTCGCTTGCGCGTTGGCGATCGGTGCTTCGGCTGCCGACCTACCTACCTGGGAACCGAAATCCGCCGCAGCGTATCTCGATGCGCGCGCCGAATGGTGGGCGACGTGGCCGAAAGCGGCTCGCGATCACGAAACGTTCTGCGTGTCCTGCCACACGGCGCTGCCATACGCGATTTCGCGATCTGCGTTACGCAATCCGCTGGCGGAGTCCGGTTTATCGGCGCCCGAGCGCCAGCTGATCGCCAACATCAGCAAACGAGTCGAGATGTGGAGCGAAGTCCAACCTTTCTATCCGGATGGCGGCGGCTTGCCGAGATCGCACCAATCGCGCACCACCGAAGCAATCCTCAATGCACTGATTTTGACGATGTACGACGCGCCCGCCGCACCGGCCGCCATGAAAAACATGTGGGCACTGCAATCGAAATCGGGCGAGCTGCCCGGCGCCGAAGGCGCGTTCCCGTGGTTGAATTTCCATAACGAGCCCTGGGAAGCGGACGATTCGCCGTATTTCGGCAATGCGCTGGCAGCGATTGCCGCGGGCAATCGCGGTGGTCCGCAGATAGAATCGCTCAAGGATTATCTGCGGCGCGAATTCGATCGGCAGACGGAAATCAATCGCGTGTTCGGGCTGTGGGCGTCGGCGAAGAATCCTGGTTTGTTGACGATCGAGCAGAAGCGGGCATTCATCGCGGAGATTTTCAAGAAGCAGCAGCCGGATGGAGGCTGGACGCTTTCGTCATTGATGGGAACTTGGAAACGCCGCGACGGCTCCGCGCTTCCTATTACTAGCGACGGATATGCAACGGGATTGATTATGTTCGTCTTGCAGGAAGCCGGCGAGCCGCGATCGCGCACGGACATGAAGAACGGCCTGGGCTGGCTGGCTCAAAATCAGAACAAGAAGGACGGCAACTGGGCCGCGTACTCGCCGAATGTCGAGCGCGATCCCGCTTCCGATGCCGGGCGCTTCATGAGCGATGCCGCGACGGCTTATGCGGTGCTCGCGCTTACACACAAGTAATCGCGAGGGTTGGTGGTTTGGGAAGGGACGTGTCAACAATGCAGTTCACTCTGACGGGATTCACGCAGGACGCCGGATTCCGAGTATTCGCGTTTGAAGGGCTGGCGGCGGATCGATCGCGTACGAAGTTCACAGTGCGCACGGATCTCGCGCTGATTCGAAATTATGGAATTCGTGTGCAGGAACTTCCGCTGTTGTGCCGCGCGCTGTTGGAGCGGCGCGAAGAAACCGATCGCGAGCGAACCTGGACGTTCACGGAAGACGAGATGCGTTTGCACGCTGCCGATTGCGCCTCTGTCAAAGACGCGGCGCTGAAAAAGAAAGCAGCGCGCAAGTTGGCGCCGAATCAGGCCGGGTCCGGGTGGCGGTCGCCACGGCCCTGGTAGTCGATTTACTGCGATTAGGTTAACTATGGACAAACGATTAGCGAAACGACACAAACGTGCGGTGGAGCGCGCGAAGGCGCACGTAAAGCTTTCCGAGCCGGATCTGCGGACGCCGGAGGAAATCAAGGAAGCTCGCGAAAAGAGCCGTCCTGCGGGTGGGCGTATCGGCGAGCCGAATATGATGAGCGCATCGGGTCCGGTGCGAAGCGGCAAGGCGCCGGGCACAGGCAGCGCGGCCAAGACGGACGTTTAGTTCCGCGCAGGCTTCAAGCACCACCCGTCAGGGTGGGGGTGGGCAGAACAACACCTCAGAACGAAAACTTCAACGCGACCTGCACCAGCCGCGGCGGAGCGGCTTTGATCACCTGACCGAACAAATCGCTATCGACATCGCCATTCACCGCAACCGGTCCGAAGAATTGCGCGTGGTTGAACGTGTTGAAGGTTTCCAGGCGAAACTGCAGCGACTTCGATTCGGAAATCCGGAAAGCCCGCAGCAGCGCGAGATCGAAATTAACCGATGCCCGGTCCATAGAACGAACGCCGCGAGGCGTTACCCGGAGTCCCCAGCGCATTCGGCGCGAAAAGACGCGTATTGAAATACGGCAGCCCATTGCGCGGATTGCGAGTTGAGTTGCAGCGGCCCTGGGATGACATCCGGCAGATCGAGACTCTTGATTGTTCACGCCATTCGGCTGACTCCCTTGCAGTGAATTGTCGCCTTCCGTCGACAGCGTTACTGGAAATCCGGAGCTGACGCGCGTGATCCCCGAAATCGCCCATCCTTGCGTAAACATGCGTCCGTGTGTCGATAGGCGTTCGAACGGAAGTTGATATTCATACGTCGCGACCAGGTTGTGCGTCAGATCCCACGCCGATAGCGCGCGGGTCGCGGCTGTAGTTGAACGGATCCACGATATCGGAAATGCTCGAAGCCTGATCGATGGACTTGCTGAAAGTGTAGGCAAACATCAGATCCAGGCGCTTGCTCTGAGTGCCGCAGGCTCGCCTGGAACGAATTGTAGTTGGAGTTGCCGAAGCTACCCTCGATAATCGTCGTTGCTGAAGTTCGAGCCGAGCGGTCCGCGTGTGCCGTGATACACCTGGCCCGACGCGGTCGTGTACGTCGCATCCTCGGCGAACGGCCCGCAAGTGCGACGTGCCCGGCGCGACCGCGCTCGGCTTACTCAACGCCAGACACAGCGCCGGATTCCCGGGATTCGCGGAATACACCATCAGCAGATGATGCGCCTGCGAACCGACATAGCTCAAGCTCAGCATCGTGTCGCTGGCCGAATTGGCGTTCGATGGAGAAGAAGTAATTCTCGTTATAGGGATACGTATTGCCACGGAACGGCGCGGTCATCCCCGCCTGCGGCAGAAACGGCGAAAAATCGATGTTCGGATTCGGATGATTCACGCGTCGCGTTCAACGGCGGGAACGTGAGCGGGAACGGTTGCACGTGCGTGGTGCCGTCGGCGGCGCTGATGAACGGGGTCGCGAATAAGCGGCGGCGCAGGGCTGGTGTAGCTCAGTCCATAAGGAGGCTGCGGCTCGTCGATCGCGATGGTGTTGCCTTGAATCACGGAATAGAAAATCCCGTAGCCGGCGCGGATGCTGGTCTTTCCGGGGCCGCCCGATCATCTTGCCCAAGAGTCCGTCGCTTCCGACTGGGCGAGTACGCAATCCCAAGGCGCGGAGCAAAACGGTTCTTCTCTGCGGCACCAGCGTATTCGGAACGCCGGCGTCGGTGGGATACACCAGACTGGTGGGAGCCGTCGGGATAGACCTTGCGACTGCTGGCCCAGATTGAACGTCGGAATCTGATTGTACTTCTCCGACCAGTACTGCATCAGGTCCCAGCGCACGCCGTAGTTCAGCGTCAGGTTCGGCCGGACGCGCCAACTATCCTGCGCGAAAGCCGCCGCGTACTTGTGGCGGCCGTAGTAGGTCTGCGAATCCGCCTGATTGTATTGCTCGGCGACGCCGATCAGAAAATCCGCGAAATCCGAGCCGGTCTCGGAACCGTGAAACTGGAACGATCCGTTGAATGTGCGGATTCGGATTGACGTTCACCTGTTCGATAGCTGAGCTGGATGCCCGCCTTGATGGTGTGCGGCCCGCGCACCTTCGAAAAGTTGTCGATGATCGCGAACGTGTTGTTCGCCTGCGCCAGGTTCGTGATGGGCGTTCCCATCACGAACGAATTGAACGAGACGTTCTCGATGCCTTCGATCTTCGGCGCCAGCACGACAATTCCCGGAGTTCCCGGTCCCGTGACGAAGCCTTGCGAAGCCAGGCTCGGCCCGACGCCGCCGACGGGCTGACCGACATTGTTCGCGTTGCGCATGTAGCTCAGGCGGAGCTCGTTCACCGTGGTCGCGCCGAATGTCTTGGTGTCGCCCAGATTGAAGAGTTGCGATCGCCCCAGATTCAGCGCGGCAAAGCCGGGAACGCTCGCGCCGCCCTGTCCGGTCGGATAGGGATTGTTCAAGTTGTAGTCGTCGAAATAGTAGTAGCCGGAAAGCAGCCCCCAGCGCTGCGCTGTTGGCGTCCATGCGAAAACTGCCTTTGTCGTCGCGCAGGATCTTGCCTTCCGCGCCGGTGGAAAACGTTCCGGCGCCCGACGTTCGGGGCGGGGATGTACTGCAGCAGATGTTTGCGCCGGCTCCGACCACGCGCGCTGCGGAATCATGGCGTTCGGAAAAACGCATTGCGCCGCCGATGTGCAGCCCGGACGTGTAGTACGGTTCGTTCGCCGAAACGCCGTACCCGAGCTTCTGCGAAAGCAGATTCGCCAAGATATGGGCCGCTCACTTCGCCGTCCAGCGAGCTCGCGCTGATCGCTCAGATTGCCGGTGCGGTCGGCGAGCGTCGGGACCGGAATCAGGCCGGTATCGATGCCCTGGCTCTGCCGCGTGCCCTGATAGTCGCCGAAGAAGAACACCTTGTTCTTCCGGATCGGTCCGCCGACCGTGCCGCCGAACTGATTCTGCCGGTAAAAGCTCCGCTCCGGCGAAAAGAAGTTGCGCGCATCGAGCGCCGTGTTGCGCAGGAATTCGAAGCCGCTGCCGTGCAGTTCGTTGCTTCCCGATTTGGTCACGACGTTGACGACGCCGCCGCTGTAGTTGCCGTACTCGGCGTCGAAATTGTTGGTCAGGATTCGAAACTCGGCAATGGAATCCAGATTCGGCACGATCGACGTGCCGCCGTTCATCAACTCCTTCACGTCGCCGCCGTTCACCATGAAGCCGTTGGCGTCTTCGCGCTGGCCGCTGATGGATTGATTGCCGGGATTCAGCGTGCCGGATGGCGCAATCGCAACCGACGCGCCCGCCATGACGATCGAATCCGGCTGCTGCGTCGTCGTCGGCACGATCCCCGGCTGCAGCGCGAGCAGATCCGTGAAGCTGCGGCCATTCAGCGCGACCGCCGTCATCGACTTGCCCGTCACTACTTCGCCCATCTGCGAACTTGTCGTCTCCACGCGCACGTCATTCTCCGCGACCGTGACTTCTTCCACGTGTTGCGCCAGTTCCAGCGCCAAGTCGATTTGCAGCGCGCTATCGAGATCGATCGTCAGTCCTGTGCGGTTCTGCGGCTTGAATCCGTCGGCGATCACCTGCAGATCGTAGCGGCCGACAGGCAGGCTGGGAAACGTGTAGTCGCCTTTGGAATCGCTAGTGGTTTTCGTCTGGATGCCTTGCGTCGTGTGCGTGACAGTCAACTTCGCGCCGGGAATTACCGCACCGCTTTGGTCCTTAATCGTTCCCGCGATGCTGCCGGTGGTGCCGGCCCACGCGGCGGAAGAAAGAAACAGAGCGGTGATGAGACGAGTTTGCACGGTATCCCTAGTCCCTACCGTAACGTCTGCGATGCCGGCGGGGCTAGTTATCTTTTGGCTATTTCGCCGGAGAGGCTATGCTGCGTGGCGTACGCTGGCGTGCCACACCTTAATCCTCTGCCTGCCTAGCGGCCCGCGCCACCAAGCATCTTCGAGTAAGGCTGCTGCATCTAACATGAAGAATTAAGAGAAGTGACCGAAACCGTCAACATCAACGTCACCGGAATGACGTGCGCAGCCTGCCAAGCGCACGTGCAGAAGGCGCTCGAAAAAACCCCGGGCGTTTCCAAAGCAGCCGTGAATCTGATGACCGGCGAGGCGACCGTGGTGTTCGATCCCCAATCCACCGCGCCCGGCAAACTGATCGACGCGATCGTAGGCACAGGCTATGACGCCGAGCTTCCGACGGCTGGGTTAACCGCTATCGAAGAGCAATCCGAGCGGGAGAGCGCGCAAGTCGCGGAAGCTCGCGAGTTGGGAATCAAATCGATCGTCAGCCTTGCCCTCGGCGGATTAGCCATGTGGCTGTCCATGAGCGCGATGCACTCGCCGGCAACGCGCTACGTTCTGCTCGCGGTTACGATTTTCGTGATGGCGTGGGCGGGCCGAAACATATTCGCGGGCGCATGGAAAGCAGCGATTCACGGATCGGCGGACATGAACGCGCTGGTCGCGCTCGGAACCGGCGCGGCGTTTCTGTATTCGCTGGCCGTCACGCTCGCGCCGGGATTTTTCGAATCCCGAGGTATCGCGACGGAAGTCTATTACGAAGCGGCGGTCTTGATTCTGGCGTTCGTGATCACGGGCCGCGCATTGGAAGCCCGCGCCAAGCGGCAAACCACCAGCGCGTTGCGAAAGCTGATCGGATTACAGCCCGCCACGGCTCGGGTGATCCGCAATTTCTGGGAGACGGACGTGCCCGTGGCCACGGTCAAGCGCGGCGAAATCGTCGTCGTGCGGCCCGGCGAAAAGATCCCTGCCGACGGCGAACTGGTGGACGGGTCCAGCTTCGTGGATGAGTCGATGCTCACCGGCGAGCCGGCGCCGGTCGAGAAGCAGCGTGGCGACAAAGTGACCGGCGGCACGCTGAACACTACCGGCAGTTTTCGCTATCGCGCCACGGCACTGGGCGAGGCGAGCGTGCTCGCCCGAATCGTACGGTTGATGCGGCAGGCGCAAAGCTCGCGCACGCCTCTCGAAAAACTGGCGGATCGAATCAGCGGAGTGTTCGTGCCGGTGGTGCTGGTTCTCGCGATCGCGACCTTCGCCGGATGGATGTTCGCCGGCAGTGGATTTGCGAAAGCCGCGGCGAGCGCGGTCGCGGTGCTGATCATCGCGTGCCCGTGCGCGATGGGGCTGGCGATTCCGACGGCAGCGGCGGTCGCAATCGGGCGTGGCGCTGAGATGGGACTGCTGATCAAGGGCGGCGAGACGCTGGAAAAGCTGCGGCGCGTCGATACCATCGTGCTGGACAAAACCGGGACGGTGACGGAGGGGCGCCCTCGCATCACGCACTCTGAAATCAGCGATGACGCGCTGCGGCTAGCGGCGGCGGTGGAGCAGCGGAGCGAACATCCCCTTGCGCGAGCCGTAGTCGAGCTGGCGAAATCGCGCAGTCTCGCGGTTCCCGACGTTTCAGAATTTCGAGCGATTCCGGGAATAGGGGTGGAAGGAATTGTAGAAGGTCATCGCGTCAGCATCGGTGTTTCCGTAGAAATCGATGGCCAACCCGCGGGGCACTTCGTGTTCCAAGACGCGATTCGCAACAGCTCGCTTGCGGCGATTGGCAAGCTTCGCGAAATGGGTCTTGAGGTCGTGATGCTGACGGGAGATCGCAAGGAAGCAGCAGAGAAAATTGCGAGCGAAGCGGGCATCGATCGCGTCGTCGCCGGCGTTCTGCCGGATGGCAAGGTCGCCGAAATCACGCGGTTGAAGCAAGAGGGTCGCGTGGTCGCGATGGTGGGCGACGGGATCAATGACGCGCCGGCGCTGGCGCAGGCGGACGTCGGATTCGCGATGGGATCGGGCACCGATATCGCGATGGAAGCCGGCGACATCACGCTGCTGCGCGCGGATTTGGCGGGCGTCGCCGACGCGATCGCGCTGGCACAAGCGACCTCGCGGATCATGCGGCAAAACCTCTTTTGGGCCTTGGGATACAACGTGATCGCGATTCCCGCGGCGGCGTTCGGGTTCCTGAATCCGGTGATCGCCAGCGCCGCGATGGCGGCCAGTTCCGTCAGCGTAGTCGCTAACAGCTTGCGATTGAAGCTATTCTCACAACGAATGTAACCGTTGCGCATATATCCAGTATGGGTATACTGTGAGCATGGCACCCCTTCCTCCGGCAACTTTCCATATTTTGCTTGCGCTTGCGGATGACGATCGCCACGGCTACGCCATCATCCAGGACGTCGCCGCGCGCACGAATGGCGAGCTAAAGCTCAGCGCTGGCACGCTTTATCGATCTATTCAACGGATGCTGGAGCAGGGTTTACTGGTTGAACCGCGCGACCGCCCCAGCCCCGAAAACGATGACGAACGGCGAAGATACTATCGAATCACGGCTTTAGGAAGGGACGTCGCGCGGGCGGAGACGCGGCGGCTCACCCAACTTGTTAAATTCGCACGGGAAAGTGGGTTCGCGGCGGGGAGGGCTTGATGAAACTCTATCGAGCATTGCTGCACTTCTATCCGGCGTCGTTTCGCGCGGAGTACGGCGAAGAAATGTGCGGAATCTTTGCGAAAAAACACGGTAACACCGCGGTGTTTTTGCGGTGGTTGTTGTGGATCGAAACCGCCTTCGAAATCCTCACGAATGCGCTCGCCGTGCACTTCGATATCCTGCGGCAGGACTTGATTTACGCGATGCGATCCTTCCGGCGCGCGCCCGGATTCACGATGACTGCGATTGTCGTCGCCGCGCTGGGAATCGGCGCGACTACCGCCGCGTTCACGATGGTGGATCACGTTCTGATCCGGCCGCTCGGGTATGCGGATTCGAGCCGGATCGTGAAGCTGTATCAGAATCACGCGGTCGCCGGCGGAAAAGGGTTCGCGGATTGGGATGTAGCACCCGCGCAGTATCGCGATTGGCGGAACATGAGCACCTCGTTCGAGCGGATGGGCGCCTATCGAGGACTCACCGTGAATATGGTGGGCGAAGGCGAGCCGCAGCGACTGGACGGGGCGTCGGTGACGGCCGACATCTTTCCAGCCTTGGGCGTCGCGCCGCAGTTTGGCCGCTATTTTTCCGAGGAAGACGATCGGGAAGGCGCTGCCGGAACGGTGGTATTGAGCGATCAGTTGTGGCAAAACCAGTTCGCGGCGATCCGCGCGATTCTGGGCCGCAAACTGATCCTGGACGATGGGGCGTACACGGTGATCGGCGTGATGCCCAGAAGTTTTTTCTTTCCCAATCGCGATGCCCAAATCTGGACCGCGATGCGCTTCGCCGCGCGGGATTTCGAAGATCGAACCGACACCTATACATTCGGCATCGCGAAATTGAAGAGCGGCGTATCGGTCGACCAGGCCGCGGCGGAGATGCGCACGATCGCGGCGCAGTTATCGCAAAGGTTTCCGAAGGAACTGGCGCACGTGGGCGCGACCGTGATCCGGCTGCAAGACGATATCGGGCCGCAATCGAAAATGATGCTGTTCGTTCTGCTGGGCGCGGCGGTGTGCGTGTTGCTGGTGGCTTGCACGAATCTTGCAAATCTGTTGCTGACGCGCGCGATGACCCGCCGCAAGGAATTGGCGGTGCGCGCGGCGATGGGAGCGGGGCGGGAACGGCTGGTGCGGCAGATGGTGACGGAAAGCCTGCTGCTCTCGATAGTGGGCGGCGCGATGGGGGTGGCGCTGGCGACGGCGGCGCTGCCGCTGTTGACGAAACTGGTGCCGGTGTATCTGCCGATCGCCGAGGTTCCGCCCGTCGATTTGCGTGTGCTGCTGTTCGCGCTGGCGATCACGATAGCAACCGGCATGGGATTCGGCGTGATCCCGGCGCTGCGGGTTTGCCGAAGCAAAGATGCTTCCGGATTGCGCGACTCTTCGCGATCCGGCGGGCGGCCGACGCGAAGGACTGCGGTCGGCGCTGGTGATCGCGGAGGTCGCACTGTCGGTGGTGTTGCTGGTGTCCTGCGGCTTGTTGATTCGCGCTCTGATGAAGATTCAAGCGGTGAATCCGGGCTTTCGAGTGGAGAATGCCTTGACGCTGCGAACTTCGCTGCCGATGCCGAAGTACGAGAGGCGGCCCGATCGCGAGCAGTTTTATCAGAAGGTCCTGTCGCAGGCGCTGCGACTTCCGGGCGTCACCGGCGCGGGATACACCAGTTTCCTGCCGATCGTGAACGGCGGCGGGGTGTGGCCGGTGGAGGCTGAAGGTCATCCAACGGATTTCTCAAGCCGCGATAACGCGTCGCTGCGTTTCGTCACGCCCGGCTATCTGGCGACAATGGGCATTCCGATGCGAACCGGGCGCGACATCAGCGAATCAGACACGATGGCTTCTCCGTTCGTCGCGGTGGTGAGCGAGTCTTTCGTACGGAAGTATTGGCCGGGCGAGAATCCGATCGGCAAGCATTTCATTTTCGGCAACGCGGACGGGCCGGAGTCGCGGAAGGCTTACGATCGCATGGTGGTTGGCGTGGTGGGAGATATCCGCGTTCGCGGGCTGGAACGATCCGACACCGAGCCGCAGGTTTATCTGCCATACAGACAGCACGACCGCGTGGGATTGTTCTATTCGCCGAAGGATCTGGTGGTGCGGGGCGACAGCCATGTAGCGAGTCTGGCGCCATCGCTGCGGAGGATCATTCACGAAGCCGATCCCGCGCAACCAGTTGTGAGCGTCAGAACGCTGGCGGATATCGTGGAGGCGAACACGGGCGCGCGGCGCGTGCAGGTGGATGTGTTGGGAGCATTCGCTGCGATCGCGTTTCTGCTGGCGGCGATCGGCATCCATGGCGTGCTGGCGTTCGCGGTGTCGAACAGGACTCAAGAGATCGGAGTGCGGATGGCGCTGGGGGCGGGGTCGGGTGATATTCTTTCGATGATTCTGGGCGAGGGCACGGTCCTTGCGGGAGTCGGCGTGGCGGTAGGAGTTGGGCTGGCGTATGGGGCGGCTCGGGGATTGCAGGCGCTGTTGGCGGGCGTCGCGCCGGGGGATATGGTGACGTTCGGGGCCACGATCGGGCTGTGTGTTTTCATGACTCTGGTGGGGAGTTTTGCGCCGGCGATGCGGGCGATTCGGATTGATCCGGTGACGGCGATTCGGAGCGAGTAGTGGTACGTCCGGCGGTATACTTCGTACAGGAGTTCTTTATGGCGAGCACGCCGACCAAGCTGATGACGTTCGAGGAGTTTGAACAACTCCCGTGGCCGGATTCCGCACGCTACGAGCTTCGGCATGGAGAACTGATCTGCTTGCCTCCAGCAAAGTATGGCCACATGAAGGTCCAGGAGATTCTGCGACGACTCCTGGATGAAGCCGCCGCTGGTGCAGGTATTGTATACATCGAATTTGGCTTTCGTCCACGGAACGAGCGGGAATACCGTATCGCGGACGTTGCCTTTGCAACCAATGAACGTTTAGCACCTACGAACGATGAAGGCTATTTCGAAGGGGCGCCGGACCTCGTAGTCGAGGTGCTGTCTCCATCGAACACGCGCGTAAATGTCGCCGACAAAAAAGCGATCTGTCTCGAAAACGGGTGTCGCGAATTCTGGGTGGTCGACCTTCAACGACGTCAGATCGAATTCTCAACGCCCGACGGGCGCTCGGTCACTTACAAACCGGGCGACGAAATACCTCTCTTCTTCGGTGGCACGATCGCCGTAGATGCGATCTTCGCCAAACGAAAATGACGATACCCTGACAGTCGGGGTTCTTGAAGGCAATGCCTTCATCTACTTTTCGGACGAAGACGCGCGCTCTCTTACGGTCGCGCCTCACTGACGGCCGTCAGCATTTTCTCGG
The DNA here is from genome assembly GCA_963732025.1 of Terriglobia bacterium. Classification (GTDB taxonomy): domain Bacteria; phylum Acidobacteriota; class Terriglobia; order Bryobacterales; family Bryobacteraceae; genus Palsa-187. Next base: position 734,860 of record CAVSXU010000007.1, on the reverse strand, counting down.
TCAAACGTAGCGAATTCGGGCCTTCCTGCGGTATCATTCGATGCTGGCGTAACATCCGAACTACCGACCTCGCCATAACGAACTGGCCTCATGTCCAAAAAAACCGCTGCGGCGATTGCCGAACCCTCGCTTCCCGACACTCCTCGCTATCTGCCTGGGTTGCTGCTGCTGTTCATCGGCAGCGGTTGCGCGGCACTGATCTATGAAGTCGTGTGGTTCCAGTTGCTGCAACTGGTGATCGGATCGTCGGCGGTTTCGCTGGGCGTGCTGCTGGGGACCTACATGGGCGGGATGTGCCTGGGCAGCCTGCTGCTGCCGCGATTCATTCGCGCGAAACTGCATCCGCTGCGGGTGTATTCGGCGATCGAGTTGGGAATCGGGATCTGCGCGATTCTGGTGCTGTTCGTGTTGCCGCTGATGAACTCGGTGTACGCGGCGATCGCGGGGCACGGCGTGTTCGGAATCGTGCTGCGCGCGGTGATCGCGGCGATCTGCCTGCTGCCGCCGACGCTGCTGATGGGCGCGTCGCTGCCGGCCATTGCGCGCTGGGTGGAGACGACGCCGAAGGGCGTTTCGTGGCTCGGATTTTTCTACGGCGGAAATATCGCGGGCGCGGTGCTCGGGTGTCTGCTGGCTGGATTCTATCTGCTGCGGGTGTACGACATGCCGACGGCTACCGTGGTCGCGGTGTCGATCAACTTCGCGGTCGCGCTGATCAGTTTTTATCTGGCGAAGAAGACTCGGTACGCTCCGGTGGAAACCGTGGATCCTGATGACTGGCGCGATGGATCGCACCCACGAGAAACAGCGCGCGCAAGCTCGCGCACGGTTTACATCGCCATCGCGATTTCGGGTGCTTGCGCGCTGGGCGCGGAAGTGGTGTGGACGCGGTTGCTGTCGCTGATGCTGGGCGCGACGGTCTACACGTTCTCGATCATTCTCGCGGTGTTTCTGATCGGGCTGGGGATCGGCAGCGCAGTCGGCGTCGCAAACGTCGCGATATATGAAACGGCCAGCGGCTGGCGCTGGCGGTGTGTCAATTGCTGCTCGCGGGCGCGATCGCCTGGACCGCTTATACGCTTGCGGTCTCGATTCCGTATTGGCCGGTCAATCCGACGCTATCGACCAGTCCGTGGTTCACCTTCCAGCTCGATCTGTTGCGCTGCTTCTGGGCGATTCTGCCTGCCGGCGATCCTGTGGGGCGCGAGCTTTCCGCTGGCGCTCGCGGCGGCAGCGTGGCGAGGCGAGGACGGCGGCAAGCTGGTCGGCGAGGTTTACGCGGCGAATACGGTCGGCGCGATTTTGGGCGCGGTGGGATTCAGCATCGTGCGTGATTCCGTGGGTGGGCACGCAGAATTCGCAGCGGGTGTTGATCGCGCTGGCGGCGATCGCGGCGGCTGCTGTGTTCGTGTCGCTGAAGAATCTGCCGGAGAAGGCCGCTGGATTTCGGCCGTGGCCGTCGCCGCGATGGCGGCGGTGTGGCTGATCACAAGCGTCGCGCCGGTGCCGTGGCTCGCGATCGCGTACGGACGGCGGATGTTGACGACCAGCGATCCCGGCAAGGTCTCTGTACCTGGGCGAAGGGCGCAATTCGTCGATCGCGATTTCGGAATTGCCCGGCGGCGCGCATTATTTTCACGTCAGCGGAAAAGTGGAGGCGTCCACCGAGCCGTACGACATGCGGCTGCAACGCATGCTGGGGCATTTGCCGGCGCTGATGCATCCGAATCCGAAGTCGGTGCTGATCGTCGGGTTCGGAGCGGGCGTGACGGCGGGAACGTTCGTGGTGCATCCCGGGCGTTCAGAAAATCACGATCTGCGAATTCGAGCCGCTGATTCCGCCGGCGGCGACGCAATATTTTCGCGGCGAGAACTACAACGTGATGAACGATCCGCGCACGACGATTTACTACGACGATGCGCGGCATTTCGTTCTGACGAGCAACGACAAATTCGACATCATTACGTCGGATCCGATTCATCCGTGGGTGAAGGGCACGGCGACGCTGTACTCGAAAGAATATTTCGAGCTGGTCAAGAAGCATCTGAATCCCGGCGGCGTGGTGACGCAGTGGGTTCCGCTGTATGAGAGCGATCCCGAGACGGTGAAGAGCGAGCTCGCCACGTTCTTCGATGTGTTTCCGAACGGGACGATCTGGGGCAACGACATCAACGGCGAGGGCTACGATACGGTGCTGCTGGGTCAGGCGGAGCCGGCGAAGATCAACGTGGACGCGATGCAGGCTCGATTGAGCGATCCGGCGAATGCGGCGGTGGCGAAGTCGTTGAAGACGGTCGGGTTTCCGAATGCGGTGGACTTGCTGAGCACGTATGCGGGGCGCGGATCGGAGCTGGCGCCTTGGCTGGTGAATGCGCAGATCAATCAGGATCTGAATATGCGGCTGCAATATCTGGCGGGCATGGGGTTGAATTTCGACCGGCCGGTGGTGATCTATAACGATATTCTGCGGTATCGAAAGTTTCCGGAAGATATTTTTTCGGGATCGGATGAGCGGATGGCGCAGTTGCGGTTTGCGGTTATGGCGGCGGGGTCCAAGTAAAACTTGGCCGCGAATGAACGCTCATAAACGCGAATAAGACGAACAGCCAAGGAGAACTGCGAGACTCAACGCTGGGCAGGCAGGTAGAGGATTCGAAGGTCTTCGGTCGGCTTGAAGTTCACACGATGGGTCCTGAATTCGAGCGGGGCCGTCTTCGTCAAACCAGTGAAACAAGTTGAGATGAGTTGCTTGGGCGATGATTTTCGGATCACTAGCTCGAAATCCTTGATTGGTCCGGCCCAGAGTGCGCCGGTCTTCAGAACGTACTCCGTGAAGAACTCTAACGGATAGGGAGCCGAGTCCGATTTCCCCGCTTGAACCACCGCTTCGTCGTGGTGGATGCGCTCCATGTATTTCGTCCAGGCGGGACGAGTGGACGGATCGTTCAGGCAAAAGGCATCGGTGTGAAAAACGTCGTCCGGATGCAAGTTCCAACTAGCGCCAACCTGATAGTCATGGACGACATGCGTCTTGGCGTGCGCTGGAAATGTGTAGTCCCAGAGGAACGTGCGATGCACCAGGATTCGCTCGAACGCGGAGCAATCGGCGTCTTTCATCTTGCCGCCGAGCTGATCGCAAAGTTGCTTCGCGCCTCTCAAGAACTCTGGGTCCTCGGCGAAGAAGCGCTCGTCCGGGTCGCGAACCAGATTGATCAGGGATGCGACGCGCTTGCCGAGACCGGCATCCGAAGGGCCGCTTCCCAGCGGTGCACCGTCGCGAAGGAACACGAAATCCCAATGGCCCGTTACAGACCTGCCTTCGACCAGGAGATTCATCTTGGGTTCTTTCGGACAGGTAGCGGCGGACCCGCTGATGAAGTTAAGGTGCTTCGCGTTGATGTAATCGCCGAGGTTACAGGGAGCTAACGGGAACCCGATGCGCGCATTGACAAGCGCGCCGCTCATGTTTTCGAGTTCGTATTCGACGTGGATCGGGATGGTCGCCGTGAACGCTGGGCTGGGTTGGATCGGCGGACCGACCACCAGCCGCTCGCGCTGGATCGCAACCGAGTTGTTCTGCACGAACATCAGATTGCCGGCCGACTCGTGGACAAAAGTATCGTTCGCAGACGCGGAGGAAAAGCTGACGAGTACTAGGGACACGCTGATTCTCAAGATTCGAAGCATTTGAACTCCTATGGTGCGTCGAAGAGCAGGCTCATGCAGGTCACGCCCGCTTCGGCTTTCATCAGCTCTGTTGTATCGACGAGTCTCGGTTGATAGCCGTTCACTTTGAGGACTTCGGCGGTCCACTTGAACACCGCGGGGATCAGCACGGTGTCGCCGATTCGCAATACGTTTGCCGCGCGCGCTTCTGCCGGCGGCACGTCGAGGAAATTGAAGCCGTCGAGCGCCGTGTGATCGAACCACTCGCGATTCGCCAGAATGCGATCGCCGCCTAAATAGCAGCAGGCGCTCTTGAGATGCAGGCAGCCGCTGACGTCGACACCGACGACTCGATAGCCAAACGGAGCGACGAAGCTCGCCTAGCTGATCGATACCGGCTCGGTTGGTTCGCTTCGACCATCCGACGTACAGCGTCTTGCCGATGCGCATCACGTCGCCGCCTTCTAACGTTGCGGGCTCCGTCAGCCGACGAACTTCGCGAAACTTTCGCGACCTCCTTGGCCAGGCTCTCGGATTCGGCGCGGCGCGCCTCGGCTCCCATGCGCGTCACGATCGCGACTTCATCCAGCACCAGCACCGGATCTTCGACGAACACGCCATCGGGGCAATCGCCGGCAGCGGGCAGCGAAACGACGCGGGCGCCGAGTTCGGCGAGGCATGCTTCATACGCGCGATGCTGCGCGATAGCTTTGTCGACATCAATCGGTTGGCGGTCGAGATGTTCCAATTGGCAGTCACCGAGCGTGGGGCTGACGGCTCGTGTAATCGCGGTAAGCATCTGTCCTATGCTACATACTGGAGGTACTGTGGCGCGAGTTCTGATCATCGATGACGACACCGAGCTGTGTGCTCTGCTCGAGGAATTTCTGGAGCGCGAAGGGTTCCGCATCACGCTGGAACACAACGGATTGCGCGGGCTGGACATCGCCTCCAACAACAGTTTCGACCTGATTGTGCTGGATCTGATGCTGCCCGGCCTGGACGGATTTGGCGCTGCTGAAGAAGCTACGCGCGAAGAGCCGCGTTCCCGTGCTGATGCTGACGGCGCGGGGCGAGGATGAGGATCGCATCGTCGGCCTGGAGCTGGGCGCGGACGATTATCTGGCGAAACCGTTCAACCCGCGCGAGCTGCTGGCGCGAATCCGCGCGATCCTGCGGCGCGTGCAGGTGCGCTCGAAAGGGCGCGTGGAAGTGAACGGAGTCGCGATCGATCCGGGAACGCGCGAGGTTTTTTGCGACGATCGGCCGGTGGAGATGACGACGCTGGAATTCGACATTCTGGAAACGCTGGTGCGGTCGGCGGGAAGCGTCGTGTCGCGCGACGCGCTGATGGAGAGCATGTACAACCGCAAGGCGACGCCGTTCGACAGATCGATCGACATGCATGTCAGTCATCTGCGGCGGAAGCTGGAGACGGATCGTACGCTGATCAAGACGGTGCGCGGCGTGGGCTATCAATTTTGCGCGTCGGCTGAAGAGGCTGAGGGAGACGGCTGAAGCATGAGATCGCTATTCGCGAAAATTCTCGGTTGGTTCCTGCTGACGCTGGTACTGGTAGTGGCGGCGACGATTCTGACGTCGGCACTCACGTACAATCCACGCGGATCGGCTCGCGCTGCGCCGTTTTCAGTGTTGCTGAGCATGGAATTGTCGGAGGCTCGGCACGCTTTCGAATCCGGGGGCGCGCCGGCGCTGAAGGACGCGCTCGAACGATTCAGCCGGGTATCGCGCGCCAGGGAAATCATTTTCGCGGATGCGAACGGGACCGATGTACTGACGGGCGAAGCCCACCCTGACATGGTTCGCGACGCCAAGAACTGGTCGCGATTTCCGTTTTCCGGCCGCGGCGGCACGACGTTCGCGCGCTTTTCGGCGGACGGACGATACTGCCTGTTCATGGTGACCGAGCCGCGCAGCCTGTTTTTCGCCGCGCTGCAACCGATTCACTTGTGGGTGCTGGGGCTGTCGGTGCTGCTGTGTTACGCGCTCGCGTATAACCTAACGTCGCCACTGCGGCGATTGCAAAAGGCCGTCGATCAATTCGGGCGCGGGCAGTTGGATGCGCGCGCGCAGGAGACTCGTCATGACGAATTGGGCGAGCTGGCGGGAACGTTCAATCGCATGGCGGATCGGATTCAAACGCTGCTGGCTGCCGAGCGCCGCCTGCTGCTGGATGTTTCGCATGAGCTGCGCAGTCCGCTGGCGAGGCTGAGCGTCGCGGTGGAACTGGCGCGATCGGACGAATCGAACGGTCTGCCGCTGGATCGAATCCAAAGGGAAGCCGATCGGCTGAACGCGCTGATCAGCCAGATGCTGGAAGTGACTCGGCTGGAAGGCGATCCGACGCAGCGCAAGCTGGTTCGAGTGCGGCTGGATGAGCTGGTCGGCGGACTGGTGGACGATTGTTCGATCGAGGCGACGGCTCGTGGTTGTTCGCTGACGTTGCAGACGCCGCATCGTTACGGTGGATGGGCGATCGCGAACTGCTGCGACGCGCGATCGAAAACGTGATGCGCAATGCGATTCGCCATGCGCCGCCGGAATCGCAGAGTGGAAGTGGCGCTCGAAAACGGCGGCGGGCACGCGAAGGTGAGGGTTCGCGATTACGGTCCCGGGGTTCCGCCGGAAGCGCTGCCGCGTTTGTTCGATCCGTTCTATCGCGTCGATTCGGATCGCAATCGCGGCAGCGGCGGCGTGGGCTGGGATTGTCGATCGCGCGGCGCGCGGTGGAATTGCATCATGGGTCGCTGCATGCGTCGAATGCGGGACCGGGATTGCTGGTGGAGATCGAACTGCCGGCTTGACCGCGACCGCAGCGCTTTCGGAAAAACCCTTCCACGTGCTCGGCGCCCTCACGGCTGACGAGCGGCTGTTTGACCGCAACTCGCGGTCGCGGTTCCGGAGAATGGCGGTTTAGAATAGTTCCTTGCAGCCCTTCGAGCCATTTTTCAAGAACGCGCACTTGTCGACGCTCGGCGCTTATTATCTGGCGGCGGCCCGATAGCGAACGCCGCTGGCCCGTCGAATCGGTAAAATATCAAACCGAACCCGACGCGCAGGTGCTGGTGCATGCGCAGCGTCCCGACGGCGAGCCGCGCGGCGAGTTGGTGCTGGTTCACGGACTCGAAGGCTCCAGCAACAGCGGATACATGCGCTCGCATGGCCTACGCGGCGCTCGAAGCCGGATACGCGACGCATCGCGTCAATTTGCGGAGCTGCGGCGGCTCGGAATCGCTGGCGCTGACGAATTACCATTCGGGCATGACGTGCGATGTCCTGCATATTTTGAAGGAACGGAAACGCGCGAGCGGACTGCCATTGTTTCTGGCCGGGTTTTCGCTGGGCGGAAATCTTTCGCTGAAGCTGGCGGGCGAACTGGGCGAATCGGGCGGCGAACTGCTGGCGGGCGTGTGCGCGGTTTCCACGCCCATCGATCTCGCTTCGTGCGCGCAGGCGATCGGACGGATGGAAAATTATCATCTATCACAACCGCTTTCTGGTGTGCCTGCGGGACAAGATCCGGCGGCGATGCAAGCAGGCGCCGCATCTCTACTCGGCCGAACACTTGAAAAAGGTTCGCACGATCTACGATTTCGACGAATACTACACCGCGCCCGCGTTCGGCTTCGGTACGGCAGACAATTACTATCGGACGCAATCATCGAATCAATTTCTGGATAAGATTCGTGTGCCCGACGCTGGTGATCACAGCGAAGAACGATCCGCTGATTCCGTTTCACGTGTACGATCATCCGGCATTTTCGCGAAAATCCAGTATCTGCGATTGCTCGCGCCGGAGCACGGCGGCCATGTCGGATTCGTCGCGCGACGCGAACCGCGCTTCTGGGTGGATGGCGTGGTTCTGGAGTGGATGCAAACACGTTGACACAACCTTACGCAGATAGTGTCGCCATTTCGGCCGTGAAACGAACAAATCGCTGAGCCGGTCTCGTATCCTGAAGGTAGCGGATCCATCATCTTGCAACAACCAGCCATCGTGCAACAACCACCAATCCAACATCGCAGCGCGTCTTTTTCGAAGCCGCATCGGTCGCGTTCGATTCCCTGCGCGGCAGCAAGCTGCGGAGCTTCCTGACGCTGCTGGGAATCATTCTTTCCACCACCACGCTGATCGCGGTGATGTCGGTGATCCACGGCATGGACGTGTTCATCGCCGAGACCGCGTCCACCATGGGAACGGATGGATTCCGCGTGCTGCGCTTCGCGTTCGTCGGCCGACCGCGATCCCAAGAAGTTTCTGGAAGCCATGCGCAAGAATCCGGAGCTTTCGCGCGAAGAATACGAGTTCTCAAGAGCCAACGCCAAGCTGGTGAAGGAAGCCGGGATCGTCGGCGCAGCGCGGCGTCAAGGTGACCTATGCGGGAGACCTGGTGGATGGCGTCGCGCTGATGGGCGGCACCGCGAACGCGCTGCGCGATGACCAACACCGAGATCGAATACGGGCCGCATGTTCACCGATACCGAAGACGAGCAGCACATGGAGGTGGTGTTTCTGGGCGCGGATTTCAAGAATCGATTCTTTCCCAACGCCGATCCGATCGGAAAGACCGTCGCAGATCGACGGCCGTCCGTTTCGAAGTGATCGGCGTGGGCAAGTCCAAGGGCAGCGTGTTCGGGCAATCGCAGGACAATTTCGTCTCGATTCCGGATCCAGACCTACTTCAAGATCTACGGAGCGCAGCAAGGGATCAGCTTCGACGTTTCAGGCGCATCAGACCGCGATCAGCTGGAGCAGGCGCGAGGACGAGGTTCGCATGCTGCTGCGGTCGCTTCCGCCATCTGCGGCCGCAGCAGGACGACAACTTTCGTGATTCTTTCCTCGGACACGCTGGTTTCGGCGTGGGATCAGCTTGACCGGCGCGATCGCCGCCGCGGCCGTCGGCATCGTCAGCGTGTTCATGGTGGTGGGCGGCGTGGTGATCATGAACATCATGCTGGCGGTGGTGAGCGAGCGGACGCGCGAAATCGGCGTGCGCAAAAGCGGTGGGCGCGCGGCGGCAGGATATCCTGAATCAGTTCCTGGTGGAATCGTCGATGCTGTCGGGCATCGGCGGACTGATCGGCGTCACCATTGCCTGGACCGATCGCGTTGATTGGTGCGCAACTTCACGCCGGTTCCCATGGAGGTGCCGCTCAACGCGGTGGTTATCGGCGTGACGCTCTCGGCGGCCGTCGGACTGTTCTTCGGAATCTATCCGGCGCGGCGCGCGTCGCGGCTGGACCCGATCGTGGCGCTGCGGTCGGAGAGCTATCGTACATGAAACTGCTGCTATCCGTGATCGGGCTGGCGCTCGCGACGCTGCGCGAGAACAAGATCCGTTCGTTCCTCACCGTGCTCGGCGTGATCATCGGCACGGGGACCATCATCGGGTCGGCTCGATCCTGGCCGGGCCTGGACGGCGCGGTCACCGGCGTCGATCCGCAGCTTGGGCACCAACACGGCGATCGTTTTCAAAATGAAGATGGGCCCGAGCTTCGGCGGGCGCACGGCGGAGGAGCGCAATCGCAAGCCGCTGACGTACGAAAACGCGGTGGCGATCGCCGAACGCTGCCCTTCGGTGGAGCACGTGAGCCCGTATCTGTTGCCGACGCGAACGGCTTCAGTCGACCGCGCGCGCTACAAGGGCAACGATTATCTGAGCCCGCAGATTGGTCGGCACCGACGAAGGTTACGCTGAACAGCGGCCAGGCCGAGATGAAGTTCGGGCGATTTTTCACCGACACCGAAGAACGCGCATCACATGCCGGTGGCGGTGATCGGCGAGGATGTCTACAAGCAGCTCTGTTCGGCACGGAGGACGCGATCGGAAAGAACATCGCAGGTGGCCGGCGCACGAGCTGGAAGTGATCGGCGTGATGAACACGCCCGCCACGTTCGCTGCCCGGCCAGGACGACAATCGCATCCTGATGCCGTATTTCACCATGCGCAAGCTGTTTCCGACGGCGCAGGAAAACATGCTGATGGTGGCAGGCCAAGGACGGGCAAGCTGGCCGCCGGCGATCGACGAGATGCGTGCCGTGCTGCGGCAGGAACGGCACGTTGCGCTTATCGGCGCCGGACAATTTCGCGATCTCGACGGCGGATCAGACTGGTGGACGATTTCCGCTCGGTCACGTCGGTGGTGGCGCTGGTGATGGTGGTGCTCAGCTCCATCGGGCTGCTGGTGGGCGGCATCGGCGTGATGAACATCATGCTGGTTTCGGTGACCGAGCGGACGCGCGAAATCGGCGTGCGCAAAGCCATCGGCGCGCGGCGCTCGCGACATCATCTTTCAGTTCCTGACCGAGGCCGTGGTGCTGACCGGCTTGGGCGGACTCGTCGGGATGGCTGTCGGCTGGCACGATCTCGCTCGCCGCTCACTTCGCGTTTCCGAATCTGCCGACGCTGGTGCCGCTGTGGGCCGCGGGGCTGGGGATCGTGGTCAGCGTCGGCATCGGCTTGTTTTTCGGCATCTGGCCGGCCAGCAAGGCGGCGCGCCTGGATCCGGTGGAAGCGCTTCGGTACGAGTAGTCGTCACGTCGCGAAGAACGCGGCCGTCAGTCGATTGAAAACAGGCGATTGAAAACAGGGACAGGCTACCCTGTCCCCTAGAGACCCGAGGCCACGAATGAACAAGATATCGGCGTGGACAGGGCGGCCTGTCCCTGTTTTCAATCGCCTGTTTTCAATCGACTGACGGCCGCGTGGTTCCCTACGGCTTGACCGTGACCTTCACTTGCGCCGTGGTCCAGCAGCACTGGAACCCTCCGCCGCCGACGCCGGAAATATCGTTCGCGACCATTTCCAGAATGTACTCGCCGGGCTGGCTGAAAGTCGCGGTGGTTGCCGACTTGCCCGTATAGGTCGCGCCCGGCGGAGTCTTGAACTCCATCTTCTCCACCTTCGGCTTTTCGTTTTCGAACTTCACTTCGCCCGGCCCGCGGAACTTGCTCCACCCGACCGTCACCGCCGGAATCATCTCGGCGAACGCCGCAAACGACGGCGGCATGTTGGCGTCGTCGGCGACCCACACCGGCAAGCGGAAGCGGGCTTTCGAACGTCCGTGGTCAACGTAGCGGCGATCCCGCGCGGCGGGCCTTGCAGGAACGGACCGCTCTCCTTGAACCCGATGAACGGCGGCGTATTTCCGGTCGCGTCCTTGAACGGCGAAATCACCCACAGCGGATTCAGGCCGACCGGAATCGACATTCGTCTTACCGTTCGAAACGATGGTCCAGGTGATTTTCTTATCCGGCCCGAAGTCCTTGGGAACCGTGATCGTGAACACGCCCCACTGCCTTCCTGGAAGAAAATGCGTCGGCTGGCCGCGATCCGGACCGCCCGGATCCACGCGATTGTTCGGCCCCACCGGAATATCCAGCACTTCCTTGAGTTGCGGTTGTAGTAGCCGATCAGGATGTTGGCGGTGCCGTCGGGGTTCGCGTACCAGCCTTCGAAAGCGGCCGTGACGCTTTGGCCCGAATTGTGCGGCGGCTCCATGACGCCTGCGCGGAGCTTTGCCCGAAGCACGATCATCGCCGAGCGCGATCAGAGCAAGAATCAGCGGCCGCATCTTAATTATTCGGCCGACAGCCCGAATGGCGACGCCGGCCTCTTCGGCTTGTGCTTGGCGGCCCACTCTTTGTAATCGTCGTCGCTGATGTAGGTGACGTTCACCCAGGCGTGCGCCATCTCGTCCACGGTCCGGTCGCCCCAGCCGACCCACTGGTTCGGATCGGGATTCGACGCCTTCGCCGTCGTGTTGTCGTGCCACGCGGTGACGTGGATGATGGTCCCTTTCGGGAACACCGGCGCGGCGTCCTCCGCGTAGATGTAGTTGTTCATCCAGTTGAAGTTGAAATTATTGACGTAGCTGATGGTCTGCACAGTAGCCGTCCGGCAGAATCGCTTCCATCAACATCGCTTTGCCGCGCAGATGCATGTGCGGCTGAAAATTCTCGAGCCGCGCGGCTTGCTTCAGCACGTGGAAATTCTTCGGTCTGCGCGACCGTGTTCGGCGGAATATCCAGCGGGCTGCCGCCCTTCGACGATGCCGCATTGAACATCGTCAAGTACGTGCGATACTTCGGCACTTCGCCTTTGGGATAAAGGTAGACGGCCAGCTCGACGTGATCCGTAATCTGCTCGCCCACCGCGTGAGTGTGGATGTCCCACCAGATCTTCGCGCCCGGCAGCAGCAGCTTGCCGGTATTGGGACGATACACGTCGTATTGCTTGCCGACCGCCCACTCCATCAGAATGCCGCCGCCGGCGATCGCGCTGAACGGATCGTCCGCAGCCAGGAGCGTTCGCCGTCTTCGGTTCCGTCTGCAACAGATAGCCGATCGCGTGATGCGTAATCTTGCGGCCTGCCGGAGTCCCCGGCCGCATTTCGACCGCGCGCACCCAGCGCGGCTCGGTCAACGGGATTTCCGTCGTCGGCCGCCACCATTGATCCTGACCCACCGCCGGCATCGTGTAGGTATCGCGATTTGATGATCAGGTCGGGCTCGCCATAGGTTTTCGCGAGCTGCCACGTGTTCTCGTCCGGAAACTGCTTGGGAGGCGGCATGTCCTTCGGGTCGCCCATCGGCGCGCCCGCATCCACCCATCGAACGATGGTCGCGATCTGCTCGTCATTCAACGACCGGTCATTCTGGAAATTCCTGAACGCCGACCGTCTTATCGAGATGCCACGGCGGCATCTGGCGCTGACGACCACGCGTTCCTTGATCGACTTCGCCCAGGGGCGAACTTCCTGATACGTCACCAGCGACATGGGAGCCATGGAGTCCTTGCGATGGCACGCCTCGCATTTTTCCTGAAAAATCGGCGCGATGTCTTTGGTGAAGGTCACCGGCTTGTTGGCCGCGGTCGTGGTATCAGCAGCGGAAAGCAGGCAGGAGAAAGCGAGAAAAGCCCCGGAGCTCAATAGTGATGCGCGCGCTCCGAATCCATGCATGCGAAGCACTTCAGGATATTTCATGGTTCCCGTCCTTTGTGGGTTGCTTTGTCACAGGATAGCAAGAGCCGCGCTGGTTGGCGACACCTTGCAGTCACATGCCGAGCAGATTGGTCTCGAGCTTCACGTAGCCTCGCTCATCCGCCCAGATGTTGAGCGCGACGGTGGCCAATTCATCCACTACCGGCACGGCGTGTCCGTTCTTCGTCAGGTCGACGGATTTCAGGTAGCTCTTGCAGGTATCGCAGGCGTCGACGCGAACGTAGTCCGTCTGTTCGGCGATGTAGATGGGGAGCTGATCCTTGTTCTCTTCGCCGCAGTTCGGACAGACGACGCGCCGGTAGGCCCATTCGGTGGAACACAAGGAGCAAATCAAACTCCGCTTGGCTCCGTCGCCTTCTCCTCGCAGGACGGCGACGACGGGCTTCGCGCTACAGAATGGGCACGTCGCTGAGGCGCCTGGATCGATTGCGCCCCGTTCCGCCAGCGATTCCGCGAACGGTTGCAACAACGTTCGCGCGAAAAAATGCGCCTCCGGACACGAGGTTCTATCGCCGCCCCAATACGCGGTAATAAGGCTCTCGCGCTCGGCGTGTTCACTGAGATGTTCGCACGCGAAACCGGCGAGCGTATCCGGTGCGGAGCTCCGCGCGAATTCGATCAGACGCGGAAAGTAGCGGGCGACCGCACGCGCATCGGTCTCGCCGGCCGACCGCATGGCATCGAAAATCTCGCGCTGGATCCGCGCCAGCCCGGCATAAAAATCGAGAAGCGCCGTGCTTTCAGGATGAGCGGCTTTCAATTCATTGCTGCGCGCGATCCTGCGCTCGTAATCGACCGTCATTCGCGCGAAGCCGGCTTGTCCGCGACGCGATCGTACCAAAGACGGTGATGCGTGCGCGCCCAGGCTCGCGAGACATGACCTTCTACCATCGCGGTCACACTCCCCGGCACGACGAACACGCTCATGTACACGTGAATGATGAACGCGCCGATGGTGATCAGCGCCGAGGCTTCATGAATCAGGATCGCCAATGAGCGCACCCAGCGCAGGCCTGCGGGAAGATATTCCGGGAACCACATCACGAGTCCGGAGAGCAGCAGGAAGAAAGCCCCGAAGAACATCGCCCAATAGTAAAGTTTCTGGCCGGCATTAAAGCGCCCCTGCGGAGGCACGTTCTCGTCGTGATTCTCGGCGTATTCTTTCGACTTGTCGAGCCATTCGCGATCGATCGCGGTGACCCGCATGTCGCTGCTCCACAGATGATGCATCCACATCTGCGCCGCGAAAAACGCCACGCCGATAAAGGGATGCCAGAAGCGCGACGTCGGCCCGCCGCCCAGCGCGATCGCGATCCAGAACAAATAGGGCGTGTAGAACGCGAGCCCCGTGCACAGGCAATACGTGTAGACCGCGCTGGTGATCCAGTGGCACATGCGCTCGGGATAGGAGTAACGCCGCACTTCGCCGGTCATGCCGTCTTCTCCCCGACGTCCTTCGGATCGCCGTCAATTTTCTTCGGGCCGTAGCGCAGATAATGCATCGCGACGCCCAGAATCCCGCCGATCATCGCGACATTTCCCAGCCACTTCATCGGCCCTTTCCAGATGCGCACCAGCCAGTGGAATGTGCGGATCTTTCGGCAGACCGCCGTACCTTTCCGGATGCTCGATGTCGTGCAGCACGTACATCACGTGCGTGCCGCCGACGCCCGGCGGATCGTAAACGCCAGCGTTCGTGTGCGACGTGTGTTCCTGCAACTGGGTCACGCGCTTTTCCGCCAGATCCTTCATGTCTTCCTTCGACCCGAAGTGCAGGCAGCCCGTGGGACACGCCTTGATGCAGGCCGGTTCCAGCCCCGCGCCCACGCGATCCGAACACAACGTGCACTTGTGAACCTTCTTCGTCTCCGAATTGAATTTCGGAATATTGAACGGACAGCCGGTGACGCAATACTGGCAGCCGATGCAGTAGTCCTGCTGAAAATCGACGATGCCGTTGGTGTATTGCACGATCGCGCCGTCGGCCGGGCAGGCGCGCAGGCAACCGGGATCGGCGCAATGCAGGCAGCCGTCCTTGCGCATCAGCCAACTGAATGTGCCGTCGTCGGCCGTGTGCTCATTGAAGCGGATCAGGTTGTAGTAGTTCCACTCCAGATCCGGCATGGTCTGATACGTGTTGTCGAACACGGTCTCGCGAAACGGATAGCCGTTCCATTCCAGGCACGCGACTTCGCAAGCCTTGCAGCCGATGCAGGTGGTGACGTCGATCAGCTTGGCGACGTCGTAATCGCGAGACGTATCGCGGCCCGGCACGGTCCCGGCGTGTCCGGAGATCGCCTTGATTTCGAGCGGTCCGTTGCTCATCCATTATCGCCTTTCTCCAGCTTCACCAGGAATCCCTTGAATTCCGGCGTGTAGGCATTGGGATCGGTCACGGCAGGCGAAAGCAGATTGGCCACCGTGAGCGGCACCTTCCCCGCATCCTCCTGAATGCCGCGATAACCCTAATGAATCGGGATGCCGATCTGGTAGACCTTCTTGCCGTCGATCGTCATCGGCCGAATGCGTTTCGTGACCATCGCCTTCGCGAAATAGGCGCCGCGCGCGCTCGACACCTTCACCTTGTCACCGCCCTTGATGCCGAGATCGCCGGCGAGTTCCACCGGAATCTCGACGAACATCTCGGGCACCAGTTGGACGTTCATCGGGTTGTTCTTCGTCCAGTAATGATAATGCTCGGTGAGCCGATAGGTGGTGCAGACGATCGTGAATCCCTGCTCCGGTGTGCCGAACTTGTCCATGTCGGACTTGTATCGCTTCACCACCGGATTATTCGACTGGTTGGCATGCAGCGGATTCGCGATCGGACTCTCGAACGGCTCGTAATGCTCCGGGAACGGACCGTCCGCCATCCCCGCCAGCGGCACGAATAATCGTCCGACGCCTTCCGGGTTCATGATGAACGGACCCATATGATCCTTGGGCGGCGAATCCACTTTGAAATCGGGAACATCGTTGCCGACCCACTTCTTCTGGCGCCTCGTTCCACCATACCTGTTTGCGATCCGGATCCCATGGCTTGCCGTTCAGATCGCACGACGCGCGATTGTACAGCACCCGCCGATTCATCGGCCATGACCACGCCCAGTTGGGATGAATTCCCAAGCCGGAAGGATCTGCTGGATCGCGCCGCTGCATCAACGCACCGGCTTCTGTCCACGACCCGCACCAGATCCAATTGCCCGATGCAGTGGACCCGTCGTCCCGCAGCCATGAAAATCCCGGCAATCTGCTGACCGGCCTTCATCGTTTGCCCCGAGGCTTTGTCCTCGACGTCAGCCAGCGCCTTCCCGTTCAACTCGCTGCGCGACTTCAGCCAGCGACGGGTTCGCCGGATTCGTGTATCCCCACGCAAGATTCAGAATCGGATCCGGAAATTTCCCACCCTCTTTTTTGTACAGGTCGCGAACCTTCAAAAAGATTCGCGACAGGATCTCCTGATCGAGCCTGGCGTCGCCGGGCGGGGGCACGGCGGCCCACTTCCATTGCAGCCAGCGCGCCGAATTGACGAACGTGCCGTCCTTTTCGGCGAATCCGGCGCCGGGCAGGCGATACACCTCGGTCTTGATGTTCTTGGTTTCTTCGGGAGTGATGCCCGGCGAATTCCAGAAGTTGCTGGTCTCCTCGGGATAAATGTCGCACACCACCAGGAATTCGGCCTTCTTCAACGCATTGATATTCTTCTGCGAATTCGGCCCGATGTTGACGCCGTTCATCCCGAACGCGATCAGGCCCTTCAGCTTGCCCGCATACATGTCGTCCCAAATGTGAGCCCACGAATATTCGCGATCCACTTTCGGGAGGTAGGAGAACGCCCAGTCGTTGCTCTTGGTGGCTGCGTCGCCGTACATCGACTTCATGCAGCGACACGGCGAACTTCGGCGTGTTCGACCAGTAGTTCCACGAATCCCATTCCTTCGGCTTCGACGGCTTCGGCGTGATCCGCGTCATCCAGCCGTCGAAATTCTTGTCAGCCGGAGTGGGCACCTTGAGATAGCCGGGCAGATTATCGAAGATCCCGGCCATATCCGTCGCGCCCTGAATGTTCGAATGTCCGCGCAGCGCATTGACGCCGCCACCCGCGCGCCCGACGTTTCCCATCAGCAATTGCAACATCGCCGCCGTGCGAATGATCTGCGTTCCGAACGTGTGCTGCGTCCAGCCGACCGCGTAGATTATCGTGGCGACCTTTTTGGTGTCGCCATCCTTGCGAACCGACGTGAACAGATCGGCGGCTTTTAGGAAATCCGCCTTTGCGATGCCCGTGATTCGCTCGACCATCTCCGGCGTATAGCGCGAGTACTGCTGCTTCAAGAGCTGATAAACGCTGCGGGGATGCTCAAGCGTGGCGTCGGCGGTCACGTCCGCGGGCAATGGTGGCAGCTGCGGAGTCGCGGGTGCGCCGCCACCCGGCCGCTGGAACCGCACCCTGACCAAGGTGCGAGTCAGGTCCCGCGCCTGCCCCGGTTCCTTCGTAATTCCAGCTCGACCGATCGTAGACTTGTGTCGCCGCGTTAAAACCTGAGTACAATCCATCCTCAGGTAGCTTGAAACCTTCCTTAATGATGAAGGGAGCGTTGGTGTAGTTGACCAGATATTCCTTGGCGACGCGCCCATTCTCCAGCGCGTAATGAATCATGCCGCCCAGAAACGCGATGTCGGCCCCGGCGCGGATCTGCAGGAACATGTCCGCCACCGCCGCCGTGCGCGTAAAGCGCGGATCCACCACAATCATCTTCGCGTTGCGCACGCGCTTGGCTTCCACCGGCCACTTGAATCCGCACGGATGGTTCTCCGCCGGATTGCCGCCCATGATCAACATCATGTCGGTGTTCTTGATGTCGACCCAGCCATTGGTCATCGCACCGCGTCCAAACGTGGGCCCCAAACTGGAGACCGTTGGACCGTGTCAAACCCTGGCCTGATTTTCTATATACGTCAGCCCCATGCTGCGCATGGTTTTGACGACCAGATAATTGAACTCGTTGGTATCCGTGCAGCCGCCGATGAATGCGATGGTTCTCGAGCCGATTCACTTCGCGGCCCTGCCCGTCGGTAGTGATGAAGCCTTCGTCGCGAGTCTTCTTGATGTGCCGCCCGATCTCTTCGTAGGCCTTGTCCCACGCGATGTCTTCCCAATGATCGGAACCCGGCCGCCGCACCTGCGGCTTCAACAGTCGGCGATCGTTGAGAATGTCCTGATACAGCGACGATCCCTTGGGGCACAGCGTTCCGCGATTGATGGGATGATCCGGATCGCCTTCGACGTGCACCACCTGCGCGGTGACGTTCTTCGCTTTATCGCCGATGGTGTGGATGATGACGCCGCAGCTCACCGAGCAATATGGGCAAGTGGACCGCGTCTCCGTGGTGCGCGCAATCTTCAATTCTCTCGATTGCGCGTAGGCTTTCTGAACGTCGAAGCCAAGTATGGAAACGGCTACAGCGCCGGTTCCGGTCTTCAAGAATGTGCGTCGTGTTACGTTCACGTTACACCCCCAGAGTTGCGTAAATTGAATCGTACATCAATTTAGAAGTGTTTGACAGCAAAATTGTTTCGAGGCGTCCGAAATATTACATGGCGCGGGCCGCCAGGCGTGCAGAGCCGAGAGTTGCGGCACGCATCCGTTCCGGACGTCTCGGCTTTTTCGGAGCGGAGCCGTTGGGAGGAGAAATGTCGAGACGACGCTCGACAACGGCGATTGTGGCGCGGGCCGCTGGCCTGCAGAGCCGAGAGTCGTCTCGGCTTGTCCGGAGCGGAGCCGTTCAGGAGAAAAGAAATGTCGAGAAGACTTTCGACACACCAGGCCAACGGCCCGCGCCACGTCGAAAAAATACTGCTTAGCGCACTCGCGCCCCGCCCGTGGTCCCCGATGTCGACGACGCCGGAGGCGCTGCCATGGAGAGAGCCAGTGTCGCCCAGCTTGATCCAGCGGCCGAGATCCACTGGTCGTAACCGTGCGGGAAGCCTGCGTCGAAGTACGGCTGGAACGCCATCGCGCGAGTCCGCACGTACCATGAGCCGTCTTCCTGTTGGGTGTTTAAGAGGAACTTGACGGCACGTTGATAGGCAGCATCGGACGGGGGCAAACCAGCGATCTCCAAAGCGTACAAAGCTTTTCCGGTTGCATAAGCGCCGCTCTCCATCGATTCGAGATCGGACCAGCCACCGTCGGCTCGCTGCACTGCGAGCAATTCCTTCATGGCCTTTGGAGTCCCGTCTTTATCCTTTGCCCAAGCCAGCCCGAGTACCCGCCAGCCGCGATCGTCGTTATTCTTCGGCTTGGCAGTTGCGATCCACGACGCAGCACGGCGAATCGAATCGTCATAACCAGCTTTGTCCGTCTTGGGCGCGTAGAGTTGTAGCGCGCGCATCGCGAGCGCCGTCTGCCCGATGTAGTCCGAACAGATAGGAGGCCTCGAATCGGCCGCCTGGTACACCCATTGGCCGTCAGGCGATTGGTGCGACTTCAAATACATCGCTACAGCGTCGGTGCTTAGATCCGGTTTGTAGTGCTCCGCGTCCAGCCCCACCAGCATGTAGCTGACGACGACGGGTCCGAAGAAATCTCCGACCGGCGTGAAGAACCCCTGATGCAGGATGTCCCGAAGCTTTTCGAGGCCGAACACGTTCGCCTGCACCTGCTGCGCCGCGATTTTTTCATCCACTTTGACTCCGTGGCTGCGTGCCGACGCCGCTGCCATCGCGGCGAGACTATTGTTGTGGCAGGATGCACAAGCCGCCTTCGGAATAAACGCCGCGTCTGCTTTCTGAAGCAGAGGAACACTTCCTTCGATCGCCTTCGGAATCGTATTCTCGCGGCGCGCCTTCAGGATCGGCGATGTGTGGGCACCGCTTTTCGCCCCGGACTTCATCAGGAATTGAACCACCGGCGTATCGCCGTGCAGCTTCGCGATGTCCAGCACCGTAAGTCCGCTGTCGCCGCCTTGCTTGTGCACATCCTTCGCGTTGACGTTCGCGCCGCGTTCGACCAATAGTCTGACAACATCCAGGTCGACCAGGTCGGATGCAGCCGCGTACATCAGCGGAGTGCGTCCCAGCGGATCGACGCTGTTGACCGGAGCTCCGTGATCCAGCATCACCTTGACCGCGTTGGCGTCGCCCAGAAACGAAATTTGCGGCAGCGCCATCGCATACGCCTCTTTGTCCAAGTTCTTGGCGGTCACCAGGGCGAGGCATTTCGGGCAGCGCATGCTAACCGACAACTCGAGAACCTGCTCGCCCACAGCTTTCGCGTCTGCGCCGCTGTTTAGCAGCAGTTCCACGCTGGCGGCGTCGCCGGCGTTGGTGGCTTCCACCAGCGGTGACGATTCGGCAGCCGGGATGCGCGTTGGGATTCGGATTTGCTTTGTGATCGAGCAGCAGCTTGACGACGGCGGTATTGCCGGGACGCCGAGCCGCGGCCATCAGCGGCGTACGCATGTCGCTGGAGCGCGCGTTAACATCTGCGCCATGATCCACCAGGACGCGCGTTTTCTCCAGGTCCGGCGCGGCCCACATCAAAGCCGTCGCGTTGGCATCATTTTTCTTGTTGGGATCGGCGCCTTGCTTCAGCAGTTGTTCGATGGTCGCCTTGCCGCTGTAGAGAACGGCGTACATAAATGGCGTCGAACCTTCCGGTCCGCGAGCGTTGAGAAGCTTCGGGTCGGCAGCCACGGACTTCAGGAATCCTGGCAGATCGCCGCTCCGCAGCCTCTCGATCATCGCGACTGCTTTCGGATTCACCGGCGGAAGCTCGATCTCGTTCGCCAGCGAGTCCGGCCACTCCGCACCTTGCTCGATCCAGGTCTTGATGGTCTTGATTTGTTCGGGACGAAGCGGGCCGGTGGGGGGCATCTGCATTCCATACTCAGTCCCAGTGATCCGGAAAAAGAGCAGGCTGTTCTCGACATTGCCGGGCAGAACGCCGCGGCGTCCAATGACCTCACTCCGGCGGTCGAGCCGGAATCCGCTGCTCTGCTGCGCGGCGCCATGACAGCCCACGCAATTCTGGCGCAGGATCGGTTGCACATCCTTAGCGAAGTCGACTTTGCCAGTGCTCTGAGCCGGCAGGATCGCTGCAACAGCAAGTGAACAAAACGATAAGCGTGTAAGTCTGAATCCCAACATACTGTCCTCCTGTTGTGTCAATACCTCTAAGTGCCTTGGAACCCAAAGAACACGATTGTCAGAATTTGAACGTTTCGGGGTCTGCCTATTCTACCTGGATCTAGCGCCGAAACCTAGGGGCTCGCCTGGGTGTCGGTTGTACCGGTGTGCAGTCCAAACGGTTCATCCCGCATAGACCTTTCTCGTAGTACAAAAACGGTACTAAAATCTGATTGCGACCCTATTGCCAACGGGACATAATCGGCGACAGAGGCGACAGGTATGCAAACCCCCGAAGTAATCCGGCGTCAGTGGCGCGGTTTCGGCGAATGCCGAATTACCGTAGCTCCGTTCGAAGCGTCTGTCCAGAGTTCGCTGGCCGACAAGATTTTCTCCGGATTGCCAATGCTGTTCACCCGCACTGGACTCGGCAGCTTGAGTTTCACGATCGATCCCGACTGGATTCTTCAGGAAAACCCGCCCGCATCGCCAATCGCGGTCAAGTTCCTGCGCGCCCATCGCCGAGCGCTGGCTGAGGAATGGACGGCCCGCCAGCATGCATCCCAATATGCAACCCAACGGCAGGAATCATCGACGCCCGCAGTGGCGGTGGCGGAAACACATGATCCGTCCGCTCCTCCGCCTCGACGCAGGAAAGGGGACCGGATTCAGCCTGAAACCAATCAAGTCCGGCGACAAGGCCGCACTGGGACGACCGGTTTGCCGAGTTGGTTCGAGTCGATCTCACACTCGTCGATTTCGCAATCGTAAGCATACGGAAGCGCGCTCTCTAACGGTCGCGCCTCACTGGCGCCCGTGTGATATTGATGGCCGTCAGGGAGGCGCGACCGTTAGAGAGCGCGCTAATGATTTCTCTGCGACAGGTCACTGGTTGTTGCCGCAGTCATTCCCATAAAATAGAAAAACATCCGAATGAGGTATTCATTCTCCCGCCTGCTCGCCGGCTTCCTGTCCGCTGCAACGATCGCTTCCGCGGGCGCACACGTCGATCGCGACTGGTTGAAATATCCGGCCGTTGTCCAACTCGACACCAAAGCGGAAATCTTCGCAATCGGCGACGCACATAGCGATTACGTTCGTCTCTCGCGAGTGATCGCCGGGGCCGGCCTGATCGCGGGCGTTCCGGAAACACCCGAGGCTGTCGAGTGGCGTGGACGCGACGCGGTGCTGGTGGTCACCGGCGACATGATCGATAAGGGACCTCGATCGATCGACGTCCTGCGGCTGTTGCGTTCTCTGCAAAGCGCGGCCAAGTCGAAAGGCGGACGCGTCATCGTACTGGCCGGAAATCATGAAGCCGAATTTCTAGCCGACCCCTCGGCTCCGAAGGGGAAGGAATTCGCGGCGCAGCTCAAGGCGAATGGGCTTAGCCCCAAAGAGGTCGCGTCTTGCAAGACCGACGTGGGTCAGTTTCTGTGTTCGCTGCCGTTCGCGGCGCGCGTCAACGATTGGTTCTTTTCGCACGGCGGGAACACGGGTGGACGCAGCATGGTGCAACTCCACGCCGACCTTGAGAAGGGAGTGAAAAAGGACGGATTCGGGACGCGGCAGCTTGTCGGCGATGATTCGATTCTGGAGGCGCGTCTCAACGGAAAAGGCCCTGGGGGACAACCGTGGATCGATGCCAAGCTTCCGGGCGTCAGTGAGAAACAGCTTCTGGAATCCAACGCGGCCGCGCTTGGTGTGAAGCACTTCGTGCAGGGGCATGTCCCATCGCAAGTATGGTTTACGGATGGCACCGTTAGAGAACCTGGCGAGATGTTCCAGCGTTTCGGGCTGCTGTTCCTGATCGACACGGGCATGAGCGAGGAGGTCGATTACAGTCGCGGCGCGGTGCTGCGCATTGCGTCGGGCAGCGCGACTGCAATTTGTCCCGGTGGAAAGAGGACGGTGCTTTGGACCGCGGCGCAAGACTCCGACATGGGGCGCGCCGCGCCGTGTCGGGAATAGCTCACCAAGATTGTATTGGCGGCGGACGTGCTTTGGCGCGTCCTATTTGAGCGGCCTATAGAGGCCGCTCGCCGGCAGAAGTGCCGGCCCCACGTCCTTCACGCTACTTGATCGTGTTGGTATTTTTCGGACCGAAGCGAATCTGATCGGTGTTGACTATCACCGGCCGGCTTGTCGCCCCAACAGGCGCGCTTGATCCCGAAGCCTACGAACGCGACGGCGATTGCTCCCATCAGTCCGTAAACAAAGGTCTTGCGGATCGCAGGCAGGTAGGCTCGATCGGCGGTGGGCAGGGCGGCGGCCTGTGCTCTTGATCCGAAGATCACCAGGATTGTGCAGATGGCGGCGTTGATCGTCAGTGTGCCTTCGGTCACAAGTCGAATCGGCGTAAAACGCGGCAGCACGTGAACAAAATTCATTGCGACAATCCACCAGAGAAAGACCAGGTAGAACAACTGGCCTTTGCCGGTCCAATTCATCGCGAGAAGCGGCAGCGGGCGCCGCAGGTGCGAGATCAACACGAATACGATGGCGAAGCCGATGATCAGATATCCGATGTCGAACCAGCCAAGAAAACCGCGGGATGGGAGCAGATCGCTGACCAACGGGATTCCATACAACTTCGGTTCGAGGCCCTGGACTTCCTTTACCCACTCGCCGGGGCTGCGACGGAAATTCAAGTACGTCAGCACCCACAGAACGAAGCTGACGCAGAAGACTTCGGTCCATGGCCGCACGGGAATATCGTCGTTCACGGCCGGGGCGCGGCGCGAGACGATCAGCATCGTAATCGCCAAGCGCGAAGCCGAGAAATAATCCCTGGGTCTGCTCCATCACGCTGTGCCAATTGGTGTTGTAGCCGCTGGCCATCACGAGAATCTTCACGGCTGTTCCGAGCGAGAAGCCGATGCCGCCGAGGAACCCGGCGCTGAGCGTGGCGAAGGCTACGCCGCCGAGTCCGCGATGCCAGCAGCAAATCAGAATGCCGCCAATCAGCCCGAGGCATTCGGCCCACGTGTCGCCGCGCGGCGGATTCATATCGAGATGCAGCAGGCGTATCAGCAGGAAATTTCCCGCCCACCAACCGATCGACATGTGCAGAATGAGCGACGTGCCGACGCCCCAATATTTCCGCCGAAAGATCCAGAACAGAATGACGACGGCGGCCGCGAGAATCGCGCTCATGCGAAAGCTGGCGACGAATTCGTACCAGTCCGAATGAATCAGGCGAAGATGGCCGCGCACGACGTCCTGCAAATACCAGGTGCAAAACACGGTGCACAGCGGTGCAAAAGCTTTGGTCAATTCGTTGCGATCCAGATATGCGGGAAGTGCAACGCCCGTGCCTGCCGGAGCGGCCCAGATGAATCCCAGCACGAAGACGCAAGCAAAGCCGTAGATCGTGGTGGCGGAGTCCGACGAGTGTGCGTAGGCAACGGTTTTCATGTACGACATACTCCCGCCGAAGCCGAAGCCGATCGCGCAGAGAGTGGCGAAGTAGTGGATGCGGCGCCGCCAGTCTTCGCGGCCGCTGAGGAGGGCGATCGCCATGCCACCGATCGCGCCGGCGAGAGCGGCTCCATACTCGTGGCCGAATTGTCCGCGGATTCCCCATCCGATGGACACGGAGAGTCCGGTGAGCAGCAATAGGAAGCGCGGAATTTGAGCGGGTCATTCCGAGCAATGATACATCGTCACATGGACCGATCCACTTGACATGCCGATCTCACAGAAATTCCGTGCGCTGTAACGGCGTTCAGAGTTAACGACTTAGTACTTTGGACCATCGCTCTCGGAACTACGGCGATGTTATTGTTTAGGCTCCAGGATGTCTACAACAACCACAAGCATGGGCTCGGGCGGTGTTTTACTGCTCGCGCTGACACTGATTTGCTGGCTGATCATGTTGGTCTACATGTTGGCGGTGGTAGGCAAAGACGTTCATGGCGACGCTGTGGTTGGTCAAGCATATGCGTGGCTGGCAGCGATGTTGTTTGGCGGACTGGCTTGGCTTTGGATGGGCGGATTGCTGCTCCGGGCGGGAACGCAGGATCGCATGCCTCCTTGGGCCGCGAAGGTGTCGATTCCGGTTTATTTGTTGATGGGCGCGGCCGGAGCGATCGCCGTCTATCTGCTGCAGAAGCCGACTCGCGTGTGGCCGGTGATCATTCCGGCGCTGCTGCCTCCGGTGGTTGCGTTCTACGTGTTCGCGCTTTATCAACCGATCGCTGGCTCCGATGTTCGCGGGGACGGGCAGCATCGTGGTCTGGGGCGCGATTTCGATTTTGTCGCTGGCTCCGTGGCCGTCAATGTTTTTGTCGATCGCGGCCGATCAAGAGCGCCGCGCCGAAAGCGCGAAGGCACAGGAGGAATGGAGAATTCAGGAAGGCGAGCGCAATCGCGCCGCGAATCTGGAAAAACTTAAGGCGATGACGGCGGACGAACCGGTGATGAACTGGTACGGATTGCTCGACGAAGAGAGCGGCGTACGGACGGAGGCGTTCGAGGCGCTGCGGCACATCGAACGGCGGCAGGCCGACATCGAGGACATGCTCAGCTACGGAATCATGCGGGCGATGATGCTGGTGCCGGATCTGGATCTGAATGCGACGCCGCAATTGTGCGAAGTATCGCGAACGTTTTTGGTGAACCGCGCGAAGGAATCGCGGGTTCGGCCGAAGCAGGATCCCAGGCCGTATAACGGCGACAGCCTCGCTGACCTCGAAAAGATTCTTCCCGCCGTTCGCTGGTTGATCGCGCACGGCTGCGATTTGGAGGACGGGATCGCGGCGACGGAGGCGTCCGTGCAATCGCATGTCGATTCGCCGGAGCGGGCGCGCGGGCTGGCATTGCTCGCAGAGCTGCGTAAAAAGTGATGAGCGCGAAATCGATGGGCACGGCCGCGCCGGTTTTCCTGGCGCTGTCGCTGATCTGCTGGGTGCTGATGCTGGGCACGATCGCTACTTGGATCGGGAAGGCGCCGGTTCCGGGGCGCGAAACAGATCGCATGATGTCGCAGGCGTATTCGGGCGGCTGGGCGGTGCTGTTATGGATTTTTCTCGGCGCGTTGCTTTTGATCGCGAGCTCGAAACAAGTGGTCCCGCCCTGGCTGGGCGCGGCTGCTTGGATCTTCCATCCATTGTCGGGGGCCGCGGTGTTGGCGGCGATCGTTGTTCTGTACACACCGGAGCGCCGGTGGCCGGTTGCTATTCCCGCGGTGATGCCGGTGATCGTCGTCGCATATTTACTGTACGCGTTTTTTCCCGGTGTGGCTATTCCCATCGAGAGAGTTGGAGTGGGTGCGTGGGCCGTCGTGATCGCGCTGTCGATTTCGATCATTCCTGAGACCGTTCGATTCGCGCAGATTCATCTGGACGACGGTTCGATCGATGCGACGCCGGGTCCGAAGTTGGACGCTTGGATGGCGAAGCAGCGGGAGAAACGGCGCGCTGACGGTCTTGAGGAGTTGCGGAAATCGGATGATGAAACGAAGCTCTACGAACTGGAGCATCTGATTCGCCCGGATAGTCCGGTGTTGCAAGAGACACTGGAATTCATGCGGCATCAGCCTAATCGGCAGGCGGAAGCGATCCGGCTGTTGGAATCGCAATCGTCCTTTGTTTTGCATTTCCTGGCGGATATCGATCTTCAGCCTACGCCTGAACTGTGTCGTGCTGCGCGTGGGTATTTGCATCAGGCGGTTCGCGAGCGGCTGAGGAGTACCGGTTCGGACACCATGAAGTCTCCCTATGTGGGGGCTGAGTTTGAAGAGGGCGTGGACGCTATTCGCTGGATTGCCAAGAATTGCGGATGCGATGCGGAGCTTGCGGAGATCGAGGCGTATGCGCGATTGCAGGATCAGGATGCGCCGGCGGTGCAGAAATTTTTGGCGTCTTTGGCGGAGATTCGCGCGCCGAAGGAAAAACGTTAAGGCCGCTCCCTCGCCTGCTTCGCTTTGTTGGCTCCACTTGCGGGATGTGCTGGCAGTGCGGAGTTTCTAATGGGCTGTCCGTGAAATATCTTTAAGTGGGCGAGGGTGCTCGACACGGCACGCAAGAGTGCGTGCGCCACGTCGCTTTAAGCTTTTACGGATTCTTTCTCCGTCAAGTAATCGGCGTACGGCCCCTTGAAGTCCTCGATTCCGTTCTGATCGAAATTCCAGATTCGGGTGGCGACTTCGTCCACTACATCGTGATCGTGCGTCACCAGCAACACGGTGCCGTCGTATTTTTGCAGTGCTATGTTCAGGGCGTTGATGGATTCCAGATCCAAATGGTTCGTCGGTTCATCGAGCATCAGGAAATTCGGCTTCTGTAGCATCAGGCGGCAGAAGATGATTCTTGCGGCTTCTCCACCCGAGAGATTCTCGGTGCGCTTGGTGGCATCGTCTCCGCTGAACAACATTTGACCGAGGAGGCCGCGGAGTTCCTGCTGCGATGCTTTCTCATCGAACTCATGCAGCCATTCGAGGAGCGTGGAACCCGGCTGAATGGACTCCTTGTGATCCTGCGAAAAGTAGCCGACGGTTACTTCATGGCCCCAGAGCACTGTTCCACCGTCGACCGGAAACTCGCGTTCGGGGGCGTCGACATAACCCGTCGCGTTTTTGAGAAGCGACCGAAGCATCGTCGTTTTTCCAGCGCCGTTGCGGCCCAGCAGCGCGATTTTTTCGCCGCGCGCGATGGAGGCCGTGAAATTCTGAATCACATTCAGATCGCCGTACGATTTCGAGAGGCCCTTGATTTCGAGTGGGTGCCGGCCAGAGGGGCGCTCGTTTTGGAATCGAATGAAGGGGCGTTGAATGTTCGACTTGGCGAGTTCAGAGGTTTGAATACGCTCGACTTCCTTCTTGCGCGACGTCACCTGCGAGGATCGCGTGCCGGCGGAGAATCGGCGGATGAATTCGTTCAGCTGCTCGATTTTCTTTTCGCGCTGCGCGTTGCCGGCTTCGATGCTGGCGCGGATCTTGGTCTTCGCGAGCACCATTTCGTCATAAGCGCCGGTGTAGGTGATGATGCTTTGATAATCGATATCGGCGGTGTGGGTGCAGACTTCGTTCAGGAAATGGCGATCGTGCGAGATCACGATCAGGCAACCGGAATAGGCGAGCAGGTATCGCTGCAGCCAATGAACCGATTCGAGATCCAGGTTGTTGGTAGGTTCGTCCAACAGGAGCGCTTCTCCATTGCCGAAGAGCGCCTGCGCCAGCAGCACTCGCATTTTCTGGCCGCCTTGCAGCTCACTCATTTTTCGTTCATGCAGCGACTCGGGAATATCCAAGCCTTGCAGTAATGAAGCTGCGTCCGCGTCCGCGGTGTAGCCGCCTTGATCGCCGACGATGCCTTCCAACTCGCCCATGCGCATGCCGTCTTCATCGGTCCACTCAGCCGTGTTGGCGTAGAATTTCTCGCGTTCCTGGAGTGCGTCCCACAGCGGCGCATTGCCCATGATCACGGTATCCAAGACGCGGAACGGGTCGAATGCGAATTGATCCTGGCGGAGAATCCCGACCTTTTTCGGGCGGATGACGGTGCCCTTTTCGGGCTCCATCTCACCCATTCAGAATTTTCATGAACGTCGATTTGCCGGATCCGTTGGGACCCGTGACGGCATAGCGGCGCCCTTGCTGGAACGTGGTGGTCACGTCTTCGAAAAGGACTCGCGCGCCGAAGCGCATGGAGAGATTGTTTACAGAAATCAAGGTGATAGAGGTAACGACTGGGATTTGCGAGTGCGGCCAGCCACCTGGATGCCGCTTCTGTTCGCAGATCTGATTATAACTCGCGCCATATTAAAGAAAAGCCGAGAGGACTCTCGGCTTGCAGGCCTGGCGGCCCACCCCACTTGGTCCGTGATAATATCCTCGCTATGAAGCAACGTGTTTTGTTTGCGGTTCTTGCCGCGGCTGGTTTGGCTTGTGCGCAGGACCAAAAAGCCATTCAGCTGAACGACATCCTGGCTTGGAAGCGCATTCAGCAGCCGGTTCTTTCGGGCGACGGGCAGTGGTTTACTTACAAGCTGGCTCCGAACGAAGGCAACGCGGAGGTGGTGATCCGCTCGCTGAAGGACGGCAAGGAGCAGCGATTCCCGGTGGGCGAAGCGCCGCGCGTGGATGCAGGATACGCTGGGCCTCCGCCTCCAGCGCCTCGCGATGTGCAGATCTCGGACGATTCGAAATGGGCCGCATTCCTGGTGTTTCCATCGGCACGGGAAAGCAAGGCGCTGGTGAAACAGAAGAAGCCGGTGCAGAGCAAGCTGGTGCTGATCGAGCTCGCGACCGGGAACAAGAAAGAGTTCGATAAGATTCGGCGATTCGCGTTCGGCGGCGAGAAGGCGAGTGCGATCGCGATGTATCGCTATGCGCCTACGCCGGCGGGTCCGCCTCCTGCGCCTGCAGCTCCGGGAGCTGCGCCGGACGATCGTCCGCAAGGCGCGGATCTGCTCATCTACGGGCTTCGCACGGAAGGCGAACTGAACATCGGCAACGTTTCCGAATTTGCTTTTGACAAGAAAGGCAACTGGCTGGCGTGGCTGATCGATGCGCAGGATAAAGCGGGCAACGGGATTCAGGCCATGAACATGGAGAGCGGCGCGATTGTTCCGCTGGACAGCGCGAAGGCTTCTTATAAAGGACTGACGTGGACTGAGAAAGGCGACGGGCTGGCGACGGTGCGCGGCGTCGATGACAAGGCGTGGGACGACAAGCTGTACACGCTGGTCGCGTTCAAGAATTTTTCGGGGAAGCCGGAGAAGATCGTGTTCGATCCGGCGAAGGATAAGTCGTTTCCGGCGGGCATGACGATCAGCGGGATCGAAACCCGTATTGGATGGCGGACCTGTCGTCAGTTGCGTTCGGCATTCGCGAATTGCGTCCGAAGAAGAAGGGCGGCGCGGAGGTGGAGAAAGCCGACGCTTCCAAGCCTGATGCGAACGGAGCGGACGCCAAGAAAACGGATGACGATCCCGATCAACCCGACATGGTGATCTGGCATTGGAAGGACAAGCGTCTGCAGCCGATGCAGCAGGTCCAGGAGAATCAGGACAAGAATTTCAGTTACCTCGCGATGTATCGGCCCAGCGAACAGAAGTTCGTGCGGCTGGCGGATGAGGATGTTCGAGCGGTTGCGGCGACCGCGGATTACAAGTTCGCCGTGGGCACCGATATTCGGAACTACGAATTGACGTCGAGTCTGGATGGACTGCGTTATGAAGACGTCTACGCCGTCAACCTGCAAACGGGCGAGCGCAAGCTGGCGATCAAGCATGCTCGCGATGTGTTCGGCACGTCGCCGGATGGAACGCACGTTCTCTATTACGATGATGGCGCGTTCTTCACGTTCGATCTGGCGAGCGGACAATCGTACAACATCACGCAAGCAGATTCCGGCGGTGTTTATCGATACAGAAGACGATCACAACGTAGTGAAGCCTGCCGCGGCGGCCGCTGGGGTGGTCGAAGGATTCGAGCGCGGTGCTGCTTTCGGACGGCTGGGATATTTGGAAAGCGCCGGTTCACGGCGGCGCGGGCGTGAATCTGACGGGCAACGGGAAGAAGGATCAGATTCGCTATCAGACTCGTTTCCGGCTGGATGCCGAGGAGAAGGGGATCGATCTGTCGGCTCCTATTTACTTCGCGGCGCTGGGCGAGCGGACGAAGAAGGGCGGCATCGGCGTCGTGCAGCCTGGGGCATCGGGAATCCAGATGCTGCATTGGGATGACGCTCATTATCAGAACGTGATCAAGGCGAAGCATGCCGACGTGTATCTTTACACTCGCGAGACGCCGCTGGATTTCCCGAATTATCTACTTGTCGAATGCGAAGCTGGAAGGCGGGCAGAAGATCACGGACGCGAATCCGCAGCAGAAGGATTTTCTGTGGACGAAGGGCGATGCGGCTGATCGACTACACCAGCGACAAGGGCGACAAGCTGCAAGGCGCGCTGTATCTGCCGGCGAATTATCAGCCAGGCAAGACGTATCCGGCGATCGTCTACATTTACGAAAAGCTGACGCAGGGTACAAACAACTACGCCGTGCCCGTCGTTCAACGGATTCAATATCTCGGTGTACACCAGCAACGGCTATGCGGTGCTGACGCCGGACATCGTGTATAAGGTGAACGATCCTGGCATGTCTGCGGTGTGGTGCTTGGTTCCGGCGGTGAAGGCCGCCGTCGCGACCGGCGTTGTCGATCCCAAGCGAGTCGCGCTGCACGGACATTCGTGGGGCGGCTATCAGACGAGCTTCACGGTGACGCAGACCAACATTTTCCACGCTGCGATTGCGGGCGCGCCGCTGACGGACATGATCGCGATGTATAACGCGGTCTACTGGAATACCGGCTCGGCGAATCAGCCGATTTTCGAGAGCAGCCAGGGACGCTTCACGTCGGGTCCGTGGGACAACCTGGAAGCGTATCAGCGCAATTCGCCGGTGTATCACGCGAAGAACGTGCAGACGCCGCTGGTGATTCTGCACAACGATAAAGATGGCGCGGTCGATTGGACGCAGGGCATCGAGTATTTCAATACGCTGCGCCGGATGGGCAAGCCGGTGGTGATGCTGCAGTACAAGGGCGAGAATCACGGGTTGCGCAAGCCGGAGAACATGAAGGACTACACCGTCCGCATGAAGGAATTTTTCGACTATGAGTTGATGGATCGCCAGCCTCCGAAGTGGTGGACCGAAGGCGTGCCGCTGCTGAAGATGAAGGATGATATTGCGGAACGAACTCGGGCTATGTCGGAGAATCGGTAGTAGCTATCTGTGAAACCGTATTAGTTTGAAAAACGTGTCGACATGAGTGTCGACACGGCACGCAAGAGTGCGTGCGCCACATCGGGCTTGCGGGACGCTCGTGGGATTGTGGAAACTGAAGGCGGTGGTTTCCATCGGGCGCATCTCCGCGTGCGTGCTTTCGGTCGTTTTCGGATCGTCCTGCGAAATTCCCATTGGAAGATCCCAGGGCGTTTTGGTGGCCGACATCGGCATGACGTTCGATGAAGTCAAACTGCGCTCCTCCCTGAAGCTGAAGCCGCCGCGACGCATGGGCGACGGCACGCAACTGGATATCGAGACCATCGTCTTCGATTATCAGATCGGCGATTCGGCGGTGCGCTTTCCGCAATCCCGCTATTACTGGCTGGGGACTCGTAAGACCGATAAAGAGCACATCGGGGAGATGAATATCGGGATCACACCGCGCAAGGTGCGGCTGCCGGAGTTGAACGCGTTTCAGCATCGGCTGCAAGCGCAGCTTCTGGCGGATGGCTGGATGCCGGGTCATCACATCGCGAAAAACGAGGAGGTGGTTCGATGGTGGGGCGGTAAGCGTACCGCAGGCGATGGCCGGTATTGGCTTCGCGGAAACACGCTGGTGATTTTCGAAGTCAGCCGCATGGATGAGCAGAAGCGAGACGAGCCCGAGGGCGCGGGCGAGTATATCGTCAGCCTCGCGATTCGGCCCAAAGGCGACGAACCGGAGCTGGTGTACGAACGCTCGGCTTGGCCGTACTGACGCTTATGAGTCGATGGATAGTGGCGCTCTTGTTCACCGGCGTTGCCGTGGCGCAGATCGACGAACCCAAGGAGCCTCTTTGCCGTGCGTCGCTGAACGGCGACCTGTCGCAGGTGCGCACGCTGCTGGCCGGCGGAGCGAATGCGAATGTTCGTGCGGAGGGAAATCTCACGCCGTTGATGTGGGTCGCGTCGGCGCACCGGCGATCTACGCTGGA
Organism: Terriglobia bacterium; assembly: GCA_963732025.1. Lineage (GTDB taxonomy): Bacteria > Acidobacteriota > Terriglobia > Bryobacterales > Bryobacteraceae > Palsa-187. Next base: position 702,329 of record CAVSXU010000007.1, on the reverse strand, counting down.
TATCGACAAGACCATCGCGCACGATTACGCTGGTGTCGCGCGGCTTCTGCTCGACAAAGGCGCGGAAGTAAACGCCCGCGATGCGCGGGGCCGCACGGCGCTCTTAATCGCGACGGAAGGATCGGCATCGGAATATCGCGTGATCGGCGGCGACGATTCGATAGCTCGGCTGCTGATCGCTCGAGGTGCGGACGTTAACGCTCACGATGAGGAAGGGTGGACGCCGCTATTGACGGTGTTGAATTTGTGGGCGGACCAACGCGCGCTGGTCGAATTCCTGATCACGAAAGGCGCGGATGTAAACGCGCGATTGAAGGACGGGCGCACTGGGCTGATGGTCGCGGCGCGGCTCGGCAAGGATGACCGGTTGCCTTTCCTGATCGCAAAAGGCGCCGACGTCAACGCGCGCGATAATGACGGCGCGACGGCGCTGATGATCGCGTCGACTGTTCAGTGGGACGAGCAAGCGGTCGCGATGATAAAGCTGTTGGCGTCGACGAATCGCGTAAATCTGAACGCTACTGACAATCAGGGCAAGACCGCGGCGGATCGCGCTGCACGAGCCGGATATCTGGATCGCGCGAAATTGTTGATCGCGCTGGGCGCGAAGGTTAGCGATACGAACGCGTTCATGAAGCGAGGGCGCGACTATGCGCTGCTGCGGGCGATCGACGGCGGGAATACGTCGAGCGCGAAGGCGCTGCTGGATGAGGGAGCCGATCCCAACTTTCGCAACGACGCGGGTCGGACGCTGCTGATGATCGCGGCGAACGAGGAATATTCGGCGGAGCGCGCTTTGCTGTTGCTGGCGCGTGGGGCGTCGCCCAACTTGGTGGGCGCAGACGGAGACACGGCTCTGATGGTGGCCGCAGATCGCTATCAGCCGGAGATTGTGAAAGCACTGCTGGATCGTGGGGCCGATCCGAATGCGGTGGATCGTAACGGGAATAGCGTGCTGATGCGGGCGGCGGCCTCGAAATATAGTTGGCAGGAAGAGCGAAAGCCACTGATCCATTTCCTGTTGGAAAAGGGCGCGAAGCCTGATGTCAAAAACGCCCGTGGAGTCACGGCGCTGATGCTGATGGCTCGCGAAGGAAATCCCGCGCTGACGGCGATGCTGGATCTGGGGGTCGACGTCGATGCTCGCGATGACGAAGGCAACACGGCTCTGCTGTACTCGGCTCGGTTCTTCGTCCGCGGATGGCCCAGAAGGAATGGATGGGCGCTGTTGGGCAAGGGCGCGGACGTCAACGCGTCGAATCGGAAGGGGGAGACGGCGTTGATTCTGGCGGCGACGCAATTCGAAGCCGATGCGGCGCAGCTTCTTTTGCAAAAAAGCGCGGACGTCAACCTGAAAACGAAGAGTGGCCGAACTGCGCTGATGCAGTCGATCGACCAGCCTAAGGAGTTCGACAACGAGAATCACGTTGTTTATTCGCCGGCGATCGCGCAGTTGTTGATGGCGGCGGGCGCTGATGTGAACGCGAAGGATGCCGAAGGAAATAGCGCCTCGTCCATCGCACGCAAACGCGGGTATAGCGAAATGGTGGACGTGCTTATTAAGGCAGGCGCGAAATGACGATACAATCGCCCGGGTTATTGGCGATCGCCGGCGTGGCGTTCGTGGTGTTGGGAATCGGCCTGGTGTTCTGCGTAGTGAACCTTATTAGAGGGAATCGCGAGGATGTTCTGGCGTCGGCGCCTATCGTTCATGAACAGGGACTCACGCTGGCATCGGCAGGCGAGACGCTGGTCGTGATTGAAGCTCCGCGCACGGCATCCGATTTTCGAGGCTTCCAGATTCAATTGACGGATCGGCAGAGCGGCCAGTCGGTGGCGATGTCGTACTCGCTGGCAACGCTCCAGGAGCCGGTCTACGCAGTTTCGACGATGCAGGTTACGTTCGGACGGTTCAATGCGAATGCGGGCACGTACCTGGTGAGGATCGCGGGATTGCAACCCGGCGCTGATTACTCGCGATACCGACTGATGCTGTCGCGGCCCTTTATGGGACGTATGGCTCTACAGATTATTGGGATCGTGTTGTGCGGCGTCGGCATGCTGGGCTGCGTGATTTGGTCGGCATGGCTCGCGGGATTGATGAAGTCGGGTTAGTGGGCTGTCCGCGAAAATTCCTTAGTGCGAAAAACGTGTCGACATGAGTGTCGACACGGCACGCACGAGTGCGTGCGCCACATCGGCCTAGCGTTTTTCCTTGATCGCCTTATACAGCTTGTCGGCATCCGGCTTGGAATCGATCACATATTTGCGCAGATCCTCCGGATAGTTTTTCATGCGATCCGGCGCCAGCATGATCTGGTAATTCTGCATCACATTCTGCATATCGCTCAGTGCCGTGCTGTAGTCTTTGGCATCGTACGCAACCTTTGCCCAATGCAGGTTCACCCACAGTTGCGCGAAATTCGCTTCATCCCATGGACACTCCTGCGTGAACTGAGCGCGACGGTCGGCGTTGGGGTTGATTTTCGAGTCGACTTCCATGGCTCGAGCCTTCCACTTGGCGATCTCCTGATGCTTGGGAAACTTTTTGCTGAGATCGTCGAGGCGCCGGATGGAAATGCCGAGGTCGACCGAGATGCGGCCCTCGGGCTGACGTTGTTTGATGGCGATCTCCAGCATCATGGCGTCAAATTTCGCCCACCAATAGTCCTGATTATTCAGATCGCCGGACGTGGCGTTTTTTCCTTCATCGCCATAAAGCCCCTGGGCCGTGGCCGATGGAGTGGCGAACGAAGCCGCCGACAGGACAGCCGCGATCATGTAATACCGTACTAAGGTCATCGCTGGATCCTCCCTTGAATTCCGCTGTTGTAGAGAGATGACGTTGCGGTGCGAGATGTTTCATCGGCGCGCCTGTTTTCGCGTAAAATGCATGGGTGCAACTGAAACTGACTCTCACGCTATCGGTCCTGATCGCTTCCGCATGTGCTCAGACGCTGCCAGTTAAATGGGAAGAGTTGACGGCGGGCGACTTCGCGAAAGCCCTCGAACGTTCGCGCGGCACGTGTGTACTCCCGTTCGGAATTATCGAGAAGCACGGGCCGCACCTTCCGCTCGGGACGGACTTGATCAATGTCCGCTACGCTACGCTGCACGGCGTCGAAAAAGAATACGCGGTGGTGTTTCCGGAATATTATTTCGGGCAGATTTTCGAGGCGCGCCAGGAACCTGGAACCATGGCGTACAGTTCGCGGCTGCAATTGGAACTCCTGCAGGAGACCACTGACGAAATGGCGCGCAACGGCTGCAAGAAGATCGTGATCGTCAACGGGCACGGTGGCAACAATCACCTGCTGCCGTATTTCGCGCAAGCGCAAATGGCGATGCCGCATGATTACGTCGTGTACGTGTTCATGCGTGGGAAGTATCCGCCGGGCCGCCCGGCTCTTCAGAGCAGCACCAAAGTAGACGAGCACGCCGGTGAATCCGAGACAGCGCACTTGATGATTTCGCGGCCTGATCTGGTGCATATGGATCGCGCGAAATCGGAATCGGGCGCCGATCAGAATCGCGTCGACCTTCCGCCGACCGTTTACACCGGCATTTGGTGGTACGCGAAGTTTCCCGATCATTATGCCGGCGAGGGTGCGGTTGCTACGCAGGAACTGGGCGAGTTCGACATGAACGCGTGGGTGCAGAGCATCGCCGAAGCGCTCCGAGCGGTAAAGGCCGATCAGGTTTCGCTGCGGCTGCAAAACGAATTTTACGAACGGTCCAAGCATCCGCTCGACACAAAACAGTAGTTATTTGAGAAGCAATCGAAAATGCTCCCTTAGCTGCGTGACTGTCCGATCGAACGGTTCGACGGAGCCGTAGGATCGCGACAGCATCACGCCGCCTTCCATCACCGCCAGGACGTAAGTAGCGAGCGCCTCGCGATCCGTCCCCGGCGGAAGCCGCGGCTCGAGTTGATCGACGCACTGTTGCACCGCGCCAATCCAGCCGCGAAAGTTGTCGGCGATCAGCGCGTGCGCCGGGCGATTCTCGGGATCGATCTCGAGCGCGAGGCGGCCGAGCGGACAACCGTATTGGCAATCGGTCTGAAGAATGCGCTCGCGATATCCGGCGAGGATCGCAAAGATGCGGGCCACGGGCTCGTCGGATTGCGCGAAGGCCGGGTCGATCACCATTGGCCAAAGCGCGCACAGGTAGGTTTCCAGCACCGCCCGCAGCAGCGCCTCCTTGCTTTCGAAGAAGTGATAGAAGCTTCCTGAGTTCACGGCGGCGTGACCAAGGAGATCGGCCATGCTGGTCCCCGCGAACCCTCGTTCCCAAAAGAGGAAGCGCGCCGACTCGATGAGGCGGTCGCGAGTAGCAGAAGGTCTTGGCATCTAAAAAGTCTTGACTTTTCTAGGATACTGCGTTTTACTTGAATGATCAACTAACCACAAGGGGAACCAATGAAAGCACTTTTCCTAATGGCCATCGCCAGCATCACGATCGCACCCGTATTCGCGCAAGTGAAGGTGGTCAAGCAGGCGACGCCTGAAAAAGCCCTGATTTTCGAAGTGCCGATTCCGGCGAATCGCGCTGACGTTTGGAAGGCATTCGCGACCAGCGAGGGCTTATCGACGTGGCTGACGCCGGGCGCGGTGGTCGATCTTCGCAAGGGCGGCGAATGGACGGCACACTTTCCTGGCGGCAAGACTGGCGGCGGTACGATCGTGAGCTTCGTGCCGGAACAGGAAGTCACGATGTTGGCGATGGCTCCCGAACAGTTTCCGACGGTTCGAGCGGAGCGGACCACCGCAAAATTCCAGTTCATCGCGAGCGGAGACGCGACCGTCGTTCGCCTCACGCAGACCGGATGGAAAACCGGTGAGGAGTGGGACAAGGCGTACGCCTATCTGGCGGATGGCAACGCGCAGTTGCTTGCCGCACTGCGACAGCGGTTCGTGAATGGCCCCACCGATTGGGCGAAAGCGTGGGGCACAGCGAAATGAACATGCAGACGTTGAATCCTTGGGCGATACTGGTCGCGGCCGGGTCGGCATTTCTGGTCGGCGGACTGTGGTATTCGCCCGCGCTACTCGGCAAGGTGTGGAAGAAGGCGAACGGATTTGGGGAGGGTCAACCCTTGCCTCCTGATGGCAAAGTGTTCGCGATCACATTCCTGCTGAGCCTGATCATGTCGTTCAATCTCGCGATGTTTCTGAACGATCCCAAGACGACCCTGGCGTGGGGCGCGACGGCGGGCTTTCTCGCAGGCTTCGGATGGGGATTTATGGGGATCGGAATCATTTCGATGTTCGAGCGTCGGCCGTGGAGTTATGTGATCGTCAACGGCGGCTATCTGACGGTCGCACTTATTTTGATGGGGGCGATCATTGGCGGGTGGCGATAGCTAGATGTCCTGGTGATTTTTGGACGCACCGATAGAGACGTCTTGGAGCACTGCTCGACAGCGCGGGGATGCTGCCCTTTTGACCCCCACCCTGACGGGCGGTGCTTGAAGACGTATGCAAATCGCCGGCACGCTTCTGAAAGTGGAGATGATAGTCTCGAATGGTGCAAGGAGGCCCCATGTTGAGACGCGTTGCAGTTCTTTTCTCGCTCGCCGCCGCTGCCGCTACGCTGTCGGCTGCCGACGATAGCTCGGCCGCCGTTTTCAAGAGCGCTGACGAATTGATGGCTGTCCTCGCGAGGAATGCGCAGGGGAAGTCGGATCAGGCGACGTCGGCGGTTGCCAATGACGATCACTACCGGATCAATATCGTGCGCCGTGGTGCCGCCGGCACTGCAATGGCGCACACTGCCGGCCCGGCGAAAGGCTCCGAGGTCCACTACATCATCGATGGCGCCGCAACCGTCGTGATCGGAGGGATGCTCGTCCGGCCCTCGAATGGCCCGGTCACCATTGATGGCGGCCAGACCCATCGGGTGACGAAAGGCGATGTACTTTTCATTCCGGCGGGAACGCCGCACTGGTACAAAGACGTGGAGGGCTCGGTCACCTATCTCGAAGTGCGGTTCCACGTCGAACTGAAGAAGTAGCCAACCGCGTCAGCGGCTATCGTAGCCTGGTGCTCAAGCTTGATAGACCGTGTTGCCGCCCGTCACTGTGCGGACGATCTTGATGTCCTTGACCTTCTCCGGATCCACCGTGTGAGGATCATCCGCCAGCACCACGAAGTCGGCCAGCTTGCCAGGCGTGATCGATCCTTTGATCGATTCCTCGTGCGAGTTATAGGCGCCGTTGATGCGTGTTGATCCGCAGAGCCTCTTCGACGCTGACACGCTGGTTCGCGCCCCAAATCTCTCCGTTCCAACCTTTGCGCGTAACCATTCCCTGCATGCCCATCAACGGCGCGAACGGTCCCGGACTGAAATCCGATCCCGCGGCCACCTGCACTCCGTCGTCGAGCATCGACCGGAATGCCATGCAATGCTTCATCATTTCCTGGCCGTAGAAACTGAACTTATCAGTGTTGTAATACGCGTATGACGTGAACATTGCAGGTACCGCGCCGGCTGCTTTAATGCGGCGCACCAGATCGTCGTTGATCAGGGTGCAATGCGTGATCTTGGGACGCGCATCCGCGCGCGGGAACACCTTCTGCGCGCGCTCCACAGCCGTCAAGAACATATCGATCGCGACATCGCCATTCGCATGGCAATTCACCTGGATGCCCGCGCGATGCACGCGCTCGATCCAGGCGTCGAGATCCTTCTGGGTCTCGGTGATATTGCCTTTGTACGGCGGCGTGACGCCCGGATACGGCGTGCTGAGCGCCATCGTCCTCTCCGAAAACGATCCGTCGACGGTGTGCTCGGAGGTTGCTCCCAGCTTGATCCACTCGTCGCCAAAGCCGCTCGAAATTCCACCCGTGATCATCGATTCCAGCACTCTGCCGGCGGCTTCGTAGCTCACTCGATGCAGCAGATCGCCGCGCGCACGCACCTGTTGCAGAGCGAACAGATCGCCGCCTTCGTGATGTACGCTGGTGAGCCCATAGCGAACGAACTGCTTCGAAATGTGCGCCAGCCCGTCACGATCGCGTTGTAGATTTTGCTCGGCTGTAAACGTCGCTCGCTTGCCTACCCTGTTGATCGCGTTCGTCGCACGATCCGTCACGCGGCCGTTGAGTTCGCCATTCACGTCACGATCGAAAGTTCCGCCCGGCGGATTGGGCGTGTTCTTGTTGATGTCCGCCATCTCCAGGGCCTTGCTGTTGTAGAACGAGGTGTGGCCGCCGCGATGATGCACCACCACCGGATGGTCCTTCGAAACCTGATCCAGATCGTGAAGATTGATCAGCCGATTGTCCTTCACCTTGGTGTCGTCGAAAAAATATCCTTCGACCCAAGTGCCCGGCGGCGTCTCGCGAGCTCGCGCGCGCAGCTTTTCGACGATGCTCGCGATGGTGACGAACTCGACTTCATACGGATTGCCGACCAGCACTTCGTAAAGCAACACGTTGCCGGTCGCATGATTGTGGCAATCGATGAACCCGGGCACGACGGTCATCTGTTTCGCGTCGAACGATTGCGTCCCTTTGCCGATGAGCGCTCGCATTTCGGCGGTGGTCCCGACCGCGAGGAACCGGCCTGCTTTGATCGCGAATGCTTCTGCTTTCGGCGCGCGCGGGTCGACCGTGTAGACTTTCGCGTTGAACACGACGAGATCGGCGTCCGGCGATGGACTGTTCTGCGATTGAGCGGCCGCCGTTCCAAGCCACGGCCCGCTCACAACTCCGGCGATGCCGGCACCGGCCAGTCCTAGAAACTCTCTGCGGCTATTGCGGCGTTTCATGTTTGTCGAGGCTATCACAAAAATCGCAAATAAAGGCCGCGCGATCACGACCGCGACTGGAGGAGGCGGCCACAATGACTTTGGTCCAGCGACGCGCATCCGTTATGATGACCGCTTGGCCTCCGTTTTGAACCACTCGATGATCGGCGAAGTCCTCGACGCCAAGTACCGCATCGACAGGCAACTCGGCGCGGGCGGAATGGGCACCGTCTATCTCGCGACGCATCTGGGAACGACTCGCATTGTAGCCGTGAAAGTGATTGCGCCGAAGTGGGCGTCGGAGCCGCAGTTTCTCTCTCGCTTCCAGCGCGAAGCGCAGGCGTGCGGCCGCTTGCGTCATCCAAACATCGTGAACGTCACGGATTTCGGTATCGCCAAGAGCCCACGCGGCGACATGCCGTACCTGGTGATGGAATATCTGGACGGCCAGACGCTTTCGGATTTCCAGAAAGCGAATCCGAAAGTTGCGCTGCCGCTGGTCGCGGATCTTCTGGATCAGATTGGATTGGCTCTCGCCGAAGCGCACAAGCATGGAATCGTGCATCGCGACCTGAAGCCCGACAACGTGTGGCTGGAGCCGAATGGCCGCGGCGGCTACACCGTCAAGGTTCTCGACTTCGGAGTAGCGAAGCTAAACCTGACTGGCGATCTTGCTCCGGCCCCGCACGAGCTGTCGCCAGCGGAGCGGCCGCAGACGCCAACTCCGTCGCCTGCAATTCCGCGCGAAGAATTTGAAACCGTCGCGATGGGCTTGACGCTGCCTCCCTCTCCCAAAATCAACACGCCCGCCGAGGAATTGGAGACGCTCGCGATCATGCCTGTTCCCTCGGGCGTTTCGTCGGGATCGTTCGACAGCGGGAGCGCGGCACACACGATGCCAGGAAGCCTGGTGGGTACGCCCGCGTACATGTCGCCCGAACAGGCGTTGGGAAAGGAAGTCGACTACCGTTCGGACATCTACGGTTTGGCCGTGGTCGCGTACTCGCTAGTGTGCGGCCAGTTGCCATTCACCGCGAAATCCAACGAATTACTCGAATATCACGTAAGCGGAAACCCGACTCCGCCTACGGATGTCGTCAAGATTCCACGCGACGTGTCGGACGCGATTCTCGCCGGACTGGCTCGCGCAATCCGGCAGATCGCCCGCAATCAGCCGTCGTGTTTACGCGCCGCTTCCATAACGCGGTGGATGCCGAATTCCTGGCGCTGCGGAGATCGAAAGCATTCCTACTGCAACATCTCGGCGCGTATGCGCTGTTGCTGATGCCCGGGTACTCGATTGTGCTGACGATCACGGGCCTGATGGAAGGCTTCAGCAAGAAACTGCTGCCGATTGCGCCCGCCCGTATTATCCTGATCCCGCTGTTAGCCGCCGCCTTGCTCATTTTTTCCGACAACGTGCTTCGCGCATCCGCCGCGCTGATGGCAGTGGACGAGCAAGTTCGAGTGCGCAGGTTCGTTTCGTTCCGGGTTTTCTGGAAGAGCCTTAAGATGCTGCCGGTTTTGGCGAAGACGCAGGCGCAGGCTGTATTTTTCGCGGGACCCGGCTGGGTGATTGGCGACTGCCTGTGGCCGGTGATTTGCGTCGTCGAGAAGCTGACCGGCAAGGCCGCGATTCAGCGATCGCGCGATTTGATGGCCGGGTTGCGATCCGCCGGACGCGCACTGGCAATTCGTCACTTCGCGTTGGCCGGGTTTGCGGTCGCGGATGCGATCAAGTCTCTCGGCTTTCTGTGGGGAAGCGAGTCGATCAAGGATACGAACGTGACGATCGCGGCGTTCTGGTTTCCGATCTTCGCGCTGTTTGCGGGGGCTCCGTTATTTTTATATGATCGGACCGCGGCGAACGAAACCGGCCCGTTATTGCAGTTGGATCGCACGCCGGAAGTACGCGTAACAGCGCGGGCGCTTTCCGTCAGCTCTGCAATATGGTTGGCCGCCGCACTGATCTACTTCGTGTACGCGCCGCTGAAGAGTTGGCTTTTCGGCGGGAAATAGCCCTGCCGCCCTACTCCCAGCGAAACACCTTCGCCGACAGCGCCGTGCAAATCGCAAATACCACCACCAACGCCGCGACGTCGCCGATGTGCGCCGACCAACGCTCGCCCTTCCAAATCCCCTCCAGCAGCGATACCGCGTAAGTCAAGGGCACCAGCCGCGCCGCGACCCGGACCGCGGGCGGCAGCGACTGCAATGGCACAAACAATCCGCACAGTCCCAGCATCGGATACAGAATAGCCGCGCCGATTGGTTGGGCGAAGCGGGCGGTCGGTACGATGCTCGCGATCAGAAAGCCGATCGACAGAATGCTCCAAGTGCTGATCAGGAGCGCGACCGCGAATCCAAACACCGGGACGTTGACAGAGACCGGATAGTAGCGCTTGCCTGCCGCGACCATCAAGGCCATCGTGACGATCGTCAGCGAAAGCTTCACCAACACGTGCGCGGTGAGAATCGTCTGCGGCCGGAGCGGCGTGGCGCGAAGGCGTCTGAGGATTCCGCCCTCGCGATAAATCGAAATGATCGTGACCAGCGACAGCACTCCGCTGAGGGCGATCAGCACGGAGACGAAAACCGGTAGCCCGACGCGCACGAATCCGGTGACCCCGAGTGAACTTGGCGCGGGCCCGCCGCCCAGAAATCGGCCAGCCACGACGAATACCAGCACGGGAAAGAAAATCGACCCGAACGCGCCCAGCGGCTCGCGTAGGAAGATCTTGATTTCCAACCAGGTTAGTTTCCAGAGTCCACGGAACATTGTGCGTTTCTTCCTAGTCACGAATCGAATGGCCCGTCAGCTTCAGAAACACGTCCTCCAGCGTCGGCAACTCAGTCCGAAAATCGGTAACTCGAATCCGATTCTCAGACAGACAACGGATCACCTCGCTCACGAAGTCCTCGCCCATCCCACGAATCGTGAATCGCAAGTCCTGTCGCGTCACAGTCTCTACCGCAGGAATCGCGCGCAAGTGTTCTTCGGCGAGCGCATCGTCGGTCGCCAGCACGACCGTTCTCGCGGGACAATGCCGACCCACCAATTCCGCAGGGCTGCCGATGTCGATGATCTTTCCGTGCTCGATGATGGCGACGCGATCGCACAACCGCTCGGCTTCCTCCATCAGATGCGTCGTCATGAAGACGGTCTTCCCGCGTTCGCGAATTCCGCGGACCAATTCCCAGATCGCCAGCCGAGCCTGAGGATCCAGCCCCGTTGTCAGCTCATCCAGAAACACCACTTCCGGATCGTTGATCAGCGCCAGCGCAATGAACAGCCGCTGCTTCTGCCCGCCCGAGAGGTTCATGAACCACGCGTTCCGCTTGCTCGTCAGGCCGAGCTGATCCAGCAGCCGATCGCCATTCACCGCTTCCGTAGAGGGATGCCCACAGATCCACCGCCTCCCATACCTTGATTCTCTTCTGAAGTTGCGCCTGCTGAAGCTGCACACCGATGCGATTCTGCACCTGGTAGACGTCGCGAAATGGGTCGAGCCCCAAGATCGAGATCGTGCCGCGATCCGGCTTGCGAACGCCTTCGACGCACTCCATCGTGGTCGTCTTGCCGGCGCCGTTGGGACCGATCAAGCCGAAGATTTCGCCTTCGTTGACCTCGAACGAAACTTCGGCGACGGCCACGGTCGCGCCGTAGGCTTTGCGAATACCAGAGACTTGGATGACTGGACGAGGCGCCCGTAGCGTCACTGTGGATAGTAGCCTTCGCGAGCGCGAACCTTGCCGCCCTTCACTCCCTGTAGACCCACCTCGATGTTTCTCCACGAACGGTCTTCTGACGCGTCCGGTTGAAACACCAGCAGGTATCCGTGCGACAATTCCGCGGAAACTTTGTCGAAAACCGCGCGGATTTCATGCGGCTCGTGAATCACGAAAGACTCGCCTCCGGTGGATTTCGAGACGGCTGCCAATTGTTTGATGAGCTCGGGATGCGTCACAGCGTCGCCCTGGGCCACGGTGTAGATGGGAACGCCCGCGGCCTTCGCGCGCATCACAGCCGTATCCGACGTGAGCGTGCTCGAATTATCATTGCCGTCGGTGAACAACACGATCACTTTTTTACCTGCTCGGCCACCCAGATCGCGACCTACGCGCGTGAGCGCATCATACAAAGCCGTCTCGCCGAAAGCCTGCGTGCGCAGAACCGCGCGCTTGGCGGAATCCTTATCCGTGGTGAACGGTTGCAACTCGTGCACGGAATACTCGAAGCTGTACACGGCTACCGAATCGGAAGGGCGCAGATCTTCGATCAAGCGCAGCGCGGCGTTTTTCAGCGCCGGAAGCGCGTTCTGCATGCTGCCCGTGGTGTCCAATAACAGCGCGACGGATACTTCGGACGACCTTGGCTCGAAGGCGACGATCTTCGGCTGCTTCCCCTGATCGACAATCGTGAACCGCTCGCGCGGCAGGTCGTCGATGAAGTGGCCGCCCGAATCCGTTATCGTGGCGTAAACCTCCACCAGGCGTCCATCCGCTCGAAACATTGCTTCTGCAGGACTCGGATCAACCACGGCGGGAGCGGTCCCCGCAGGAATTGTCCCGGTCTCAAGCCCCGTCGGCTGTCCGAGAGGCAAGCCGACTGACTTACCTCCAGGGGCCAGGCCGCCCGCGAACGCCCGAAAATTCATGAAGCCCCCGGTGACGTGCGACCCAGTCGCCTGATTCGACCGAGCCAGTAACGGTTCCGCAAAAAGACCACGCGCCGCGAACTGATGCTTGCCGAGTAGGCGCGCGTCCTCATTCACCAGCAGACCATCCGGATCGAGCGATGCCGCATACACCACTCCGCTGAGTGCGGCCGCTGTCTCGGCCCCGCCTTTCGCCGTCGAAAGCTTGGGAACTTTTTGCAGAGCGATCACTTTGTCGAAAGCCACTCGACCTTCACCGCTCAATTGCAGCAATCGCTCGGGAACCACCTGGTCCAGATCGCCGGGGCCAGCCATATCGCGAAGCAGATCGATCGCCCGCGGATCGACCTTCGCCAGACCGGAGCAAATATCCCGAAAAGCTTTGGACCCACTCAGGTGCCCATTCTCGATGCCTCGCATCATCAACTCCATCAGCGAGTGCCATTCCGCCATGACGATATTCTGTTGAGCCGGTGACACCTTACGAGTCGCCATCGACGAATTTTTCCAGAGCCGCGAGATCTTCGCCGTTCAATCCGGGAATCCGTTCAAACATCGGGAACAAGGATCGCCATTCCGCATAATGATGAGCGAGCAGCTTCGCCGATGCTTCGTCGAGCGGTGCTTTGCGCTTCTCTTCCAAATGCGCGACCGGCACCAGCGCTTCCAGCGCATTCGCGTTCAGGATATCCAGCAACACTTCTCCATCAGCCGCCGGCGATGCAGTCCAGGCGCGGCGTCCGCCGGGAAACCGGATATTCCCGTCGCTGTCGAGCGGCAAATCGCGAAACAGGTCGCTTTCCCATCCCCGCGTTTGATGTCCGATTCCTTCGTGCAATTCTTCCGAATCTCGAAACCAGGCGTAGTAGCGTTCGGCGTGGCGGAGAAATATTTTTTGGCGCGCGGCATCCGTGTGCGCGATCGCCCAATAGAATGCCGCCAGACGCCCTTGGTCCTTATCGAATATGTTCTTGAAGAATGCCGAAGCGTCACTCGGCTTTGCGCCGACCAGCTTTTGCCAGACCGCTTCGTTCTCCTTGCCGCCGGGCGTGACGATCCTGCGATTCACCACTTCGAAAGCATCGCCATAGCGATACGCCGCAGCCGCATCTTTCGTCACCAGATCGCGCAGTCCAATGCCGGAAACCATCGCCGAAGCCGCTTCGGTACTCATGGTGCCGAGCGCCGCGTAGGCGGCCGCGAACCTCACATCGGTGGCGAATACCGCGGCCATTCCACCCGGAACGTTGCGCTCTTTCAGGATGTCCACCCAGCCGTCCCCGCCGATCAGCCTCGCTTGGCCCGACGGCACTTCGAACGAGAACGTCTTCCCGTCCTCCAGGGCATGCTGCATGGCGATCTCATCCACGCCGAGCGCGGGCAGCACCCGCTGCTTCACTCCATCCGCCGCCTGATCGCTCGGTTCCACGCGAAACGAAGAATTCGAGGAAGTCAGCTTCCAACCGACGGCTTGAAGAATGTGACTGGTCCGGTCGCGATCGGCGGGCGTTGCCAATGACTGGTGAACCGTGGTCGATTCGCCATGATTCTCGCCTAACTGCGCCAGCGCCCCTGCCGCCGCCATGAACACCCGCATCGCTTCCATGTATTGCGGGATGCCCTTCGACATCCCGAACGTGCCTTCTTTCGCGATCGCCCGGCAAAATTCCGTGAAGAAATCCTGTGACGACGGCGTGCTCGGCAGCAGGGCCAGCTTCGCGAGCGCGGCGGTTCCTCCGGGCACCCAAGCCTGGCTGGGCCGCCCCAGCTTCATGCTCGCCAATGCCCCTTCCAATTCGGACGCGGCTCAGTGTTCTCCGCTTTACCAAGATTCGTGATGCGCGCTCGCGCGACCGAGGCCTGCGGTGACCTCGGATCCATTTCGACGAAACGGGAAAGATGCGTGCGGGCCTGATCGTACTCGTGCCGGGCCTCCAGAACCAAACCGTAAATGTACTCGGCCAGCGGAACGTCGTGATTCTTGTCTTGGCGAATCGCTTCTTCGACACTTGCAGTGGCTCCGTCGAGATTCTTCAACTGAAAGCGCGCGGTCGCCTGAAATACCAAACCCTCCGGATATTCGTGCTTGGTATCCGCCGCGAGCAAAGCTTCGGCGATTTTCTCCGTCCCCTCCCAATCGTGGTCGGCGATCTTCAGGCGCGCCAGATCAGGTAGGGCGCCAGCAGTTTGGGATTGTTCGCCACAGCCTGCTCATAAGCCGTTTGCGCTTCGGTGGGTTTTTGCGACGCTTGCAACACGTCGCCCAGCATCTTCCATCCGAAGGCGAACTTCGGTGCAGCTTTCACCACCAGTCTGCAAGCTGCCGCTCCGCCTCCGGCCAGTTATTCTTTTGGATTTCCTTTTCAGCCTTGCCCCATGGCGCCGATGCACGATGCGGAACGGTCGCCGAATAGGTATCCAACGCTGGGCTGCGACCCGCCGCGGGAGAGCGCCAGCGTCGGCAGCGTCGGATTGCTGAACGCATTCATGCCGTCGATGTGAACGACATTCGATTCGTAACCCGATAGAACCGCGCGAATGATGCACGACGAATGTGGCGTCTCATCCATCGTCAAGCCGCCGAAGGCGCCGCCATCCAGGCTGGTCGACATCTTCGTCAGGTTGGGGGACATGTCCACGACGGCGTCGCCAGATATACTCGCCCTTTGGGTTGGTGGTGGAAACGCGGTCCGTCCGATCGCCGCAAACGCGTTCGATGAAGACCGGGCGGGTGGGAACGGACCCGTCCTGCATGGTTACTCTGCCATGCAGCATCAACACAGCGGCGCGGCAGAGCTGTATGAATAGGCACACCGCGAATCCCCGCCCGATGAAACGACTTGCCATTGTTGTGATTGTAAGCGACAACGGACCGCGCGTCACTGTTGCATGGTGACGGCGCCTAGGCAGCCATCATCCGAAGAACAATTTGTGCATGATCCGGCCCGGCAGCAGAGTCAGCCCGCCCGCGATCAGCAGCCCTCCCACGTATAGCCCGATCATCGCCATCTGGTGACCCCGGATGTTCTTCCGCCGCAAGTTCCAGATCGCGCTGAAGACGCTCCAATACGTCAGGATGACGAACAGGTGCAGCAGACTAAAGCTGCCGGGGCGTATTTGGCGAATGAAAATCGCAGCGGTCGCCGTGATGGTCATCAACACCAGGTAGACGGCTCCAATCGCGCGATGCAGGGGCGCGCCCTTTCGCGAAAAGAAGATCTGCCAGGTGCCTAACAGGAAGGCGGGGACTACGGTCGCCAAATGAATCTGAACCGCGAGAGGCGCTTC
Source organism: Terriglobia bacterium (assembly GCA_963732025.1). Lineage (GTDB taxonomy): Bacteria > Acidobacteriota > Terriglobia > Bryobacterales > Bryobacteraceae > Palsa-187. The sequence continues at coordinate 686,630 of CAVSXU010000007.1, read as the reverse complement.
AGCGATCGGCGCAAAGTTCATGGCGTGCGGCTCCAGCCCAGGTATTGATGAATTTTCGCACGAAGCGCCGAGCCAGAAAGCGCTGCGTCGTGGCCACGCAGCCGCCGATCAAGCAAGTGTCATCGGAAAGCCACCGATACCGTATTGGCGGTTATCCCACCGAAGGTCAGAACGACATCGACGGTTCCCTGCCCCGCCAGCGCTCGGGCAACGGGCCTACGTTGACCACATCCTCTCCCAGATACACGCCCGTCGCTCCCGCGCCAGCCACCGGCACGCTCAAGCCTCCGACAGTGGCCGTCGCTTTCCCGGTGTTGCCTCTGAATCCCGTTCCGTAAAGTGACAGGAATACCTGATCCGTCGCCAATCCCGAGGTCGATCGGCGCAGGTGACAGATTCTTGAGATTGAAGAGATAGTCGTAAGTTTGCACGCCGCTCGCCGAAACCTTGATCCAAATCCCGGCGGGCGCGCCCGATCCCGTGGCATCGGCGCTGAACAGGCCAGGCGAAATGGAATTGATCGTGGCTGTTGTCGAGTAGGCTGCGCCACTGGAAGTGCGTCAGCGTGACCTGCGCTGCACCCAGCGCCGTTCCCGTCGGAATCAGATAGCCTGCCGATGTCGGCGCGACGTAATAGATCGGAGCCGCGCGGCGCTGCCCTTTTGAGTCCGTAACGTTAATGCTCACCCCGCCGAGTTGCGTCGGCCAATCGCTCGGCGCGACCGCCAGCGCGGGAGCGACATTCGGAGCCTGCGCAAACGCAATCATCTCGGGCGCCAACGACGCCTGATACCCGGCAGCGTTTTGGTCGGTCAACCGCGCTGGCTCCGTCCAACGCCCGCAAGATCATAACGTTGGGTTATGCCGACGCCGTTCGTGCCGATCTTCCCGGTCGTCGCGGCATTGGCACTCGTGACGGTAGTTGTCGATCCGTTCGGCAGCGTCAACACGTCGTTGCTCAAATCGACGTTCATGCTGCCGGTCAGCGTATAGGCCGTCGGGAAAACCTGAGTACCGTCAGTAAACCCGGCGGAAGGGTTTGGAATCCGATCGAATTCTGCACGATAGACGGCGGACTGAACACATTCTCGATGTTGAGATTCAAAACGCTCGGCGTGGTCAGAACCGCATCCTGGCATTCGCCCGCTCCTCGGCGCATTTGGATCCGCACACTCCGGGAAAAGAATCTTCAGGCTAAACAACGTCTGTGGAGCATCCTCCACGAATATGTTTCGATACAACGATGGCTGCATGGCCCCGAACATCGTGCCCGGCACCATCAGCGACGCGATGACCGCATTGTTCTGGCCGTTCAGGCTTGTCGCGGTCCAGCTCGGATTGGTCGGGCTGTTCCAATCCGTCTTGACAACGTACAGTCCGTCGATCAGCCCGTAATCTCCCGGCGTATTCGGCGCCCCACCCCAGGTTCACGACGCCGCCATTGTAATTCTGCCAAACAGTCGCATTGGTGACGGTGATGAAATCGCCCCACATCATCAGCGAATCGTCGCCGGCGCGGACGAACAGGTTGGATACGTCGCGTGTTCTGGCCGATCCTCCATCCTCCATTGAGACCATTCCACCCGAGAATTGGACGTTGTTCACCGAACTGTTGACCAACGATCGGCATCGCGTGGTTGTGATCGATGATCACGATTCCGTCCACCACGAACGCATCGGGCGACGTGTTCTTCGGTGGATCCAGCAACGAGAGCGCGTGATATCCCTGGTCGCCGTAGCCGCTAGAATCGTCGCAGGTCCGAAGATCGTACTCGAAGCGGCTCACGTCCAGCACGCCCGGCCCGTAAACCTTACGCTGAGTTGCCCTGGCCATTTTGCTCGAATCGCAGCTTCCCCTGCACCCAGGCGCCCGAGCGAGAAACACGTTCCTGATGTTGGCCGGCACGACGAACGCCTTGCGCCGGTTCGAACCGATGGCGACGGTTCCCTCGAAATCCAGCGAGTCGAAATGCGAGAGATCGCCCGTCAGATCGGCGGGCGTCGGCGACCACTTTCACATTGCTGCCGGTCGGTTTGCTGTACGGCGGATTGAGAAAGAAAACCAGGCTCTGGATGCTACTGCTCTGCTGCGCGTCCCCGTCCCACCACAGAATAAACTGGTCGCCCGCAAAATTCGCCGCGGTGGTCGTTGAGATCTGAACCGCATTGCCGCTCGCGGAATCGACATGAATTTTTTTCGCCGTAGGCCGGACGGAAACATGATTAATCGCGGGAAACGCCGTGCCGAAAAGCTTGGTCACGCGGATTGCGACCGCTGTGTTTGGATTCGCAGGGATGCTCGCGAATGACATCGAAGTGTCGGCTGCATAACCTGACGAACTGCGAAATGGCGAGGCGTTGGTTCCGCCGTAATAGCTGACGTAGGTTTTCACGTCCGTCCATGTTCCGGAATTGCCCAACTGGTACTGGACGGAGTAACGATCCGAAGTCATCGGATAGATCAAGGGTGTCTTCGGATATGTCGCGTCCTTAGTGGTGACCGCGCACGCTGGCGCGGGGGTTATGAGTTGGGCGACGCTAATTGAAGCGCATTGGGCGAGCAGCAGCCCCAGGTAATAACATTGCTTCATGGCGAACCTCTGTCTTGCACCCAGTATCTCCAAGACAGCGCCTGATCTACAAACCGGTGTGAGACGACGTCAACCACTCGAATCGGTCCAAGCTATTCTGAAGACGATAGCCTCGTGACTTTTTCCTTAGCGAAATAGCGATTCGTTTAGCTCTTATTCGATTATCGCGGTCTGATATTCTGAGATCAGAGTGTTTCCAAAGCTCTTCCACCTCGGTAGCTACTACCTCCCGACCTACGGAGTCCTGGTTGCGCTCGGATTCCTCACCGGACTTTGGGTCGCGGTCCGCCTCGCACGGCGCATCGGAATTCAAGGCGAGCTGGTCACGAACCTCGCGGTTTACTGCGCGCTCGCGGGTTTGATCGGCGCCAAGATCCTGATGATTATGTTCGACTGGGGCGATCCGCAGAAGCCGCCGATTTTTTCGCTGGCGACACTGCAAGCCGCCGGCGTGTGGCAAGGTGGTCTGCTGTTGGCGATCGTCGTCGCGATCCTCTATATCCGCAGCAACAAACTCCCGCTGCTGGATACGTTCGACGCATTCGCGCCGGGAGTCGCGATCGGCCACGCGATCGGACGCATCGGATGTTTTGCGGCGGGCTGCTGTTGGGGCAATCGATGCGATCTTCCTTGGGCCGTCACGTTTCACAATCCTGAAGCCGCCGATCTCACTGGAGTTCCGTTGGGCGTGCCACTGCATCCATCGCAGATCTACGAAATGCTATCGGAATGCGCTTTGTTCGCCTTCCTCTATTGGCGATTCGGCAAACCGCATTCGGCGGGCAAGATCATGGGGTTGTATCTGGTGCTGAGTTCGGCGCTGCGGTTCCTGATTGAATTCACTCGGTTTCACGAGCAGGGGCTTTATTACAGCTTGTCGTTGACGCAGTGGATCGCGATAGGGCTCGCTTTGGGCGGCGTGGCGTTACTGGTTCGGCGCAGCGAGCCTTCTCCGAAGGTTAGCTCGCCGGTGGCGGCTTAACGCCCAAAGCCACATTAAAGAAACTCGCTCATTCTGCCGTTAGTAAGGATAGGATGAAATCCTCACGACAGCGCGGATTTGTGCTCATCGCCATGTCGGTAAGCATGCTCCTGCTGCTTGCCGTGATGGGCCTGGCTTTCGACTTCGGCCGCGTCTACATCGCCCGCAATGAGGCCCAGGTGTTTACCGATGCCGCTGCTATGACCGCGGCCTTGAAGCTCGACGGGACTTCGGGGGGAATCGAGCGCGCGCGTGAAGCTGCAACGAAAGTACCGATGCGATGGAATCTGGGAACAAAGGAATTCGCTGGGGTCGTCGTCGAATTCGGGCATGTTATTGATGGCGATGCTAAGTGGGAAAACGACCCGAAGGATCCCGCCGCCATAACGATGGCGCGTGTGACCGTTCCGGAGAACAGCGTCGAGATCACGTTCTTGCGTGCCGTTGGCGGGCCTGCCGCGTTCACTGTTCCGGCTCGCTCGGTCGCGACTACCAACCCAGTGAGGTTGACGCAATGAAGTCGCGTGAGCGCGGGCATGCGATGCTGGAACTCGCGGTGTCGGCGGGCGTGATGCTGACGTGCCTGGCGGGCACTTTTCAGTTCGGCTATACCTTCTACGTCTACAACGGGTTGGTCACGGCGATTGGAAACGGCGGGCGCTACGCGGCGACTCGAACGTATCACGGCGGTTCGGAACAGGAGATCGAACGCGATAATCGAGCCATTCGCAACATGGTGGTCTACGGAGATCCCGAACCTGCCATCGACGCCGCACCCGTGATCGCCAAGCTGAAGCCGGAGCAAGTTGAGGTTCGGTGGATCATGGACGACAAGAACGCGTCCTCAGTGCCGACAGCCGTCAACGTTTCTATCCGCGAATACACCGTCGATGCCGTGTTCAAGACGTTCACATTCACGGGGCGCCCCGGCGTCGAGTTTCCATACGTGGGACAGAACGCGGGCCAGAAACGATGAAGCGCGAACGCGGCCAAGGCTTGATCGAAGCAGCGATGGTGCTGCTGGTGTTCTTCGCGCTTCTGTTCGGCGTAATCGATTGCGGACAGGTGCTGTTTGCGCATCAGGCGCTGTCCGAGCGCGTACGCGCGTCGGTGCGCTGGGGGTCGATGCATCCCTACGATGGCACTGGCGATCAGGTCGCGAATTTGATCTTGTACGATCAACTCGACGAACCACGCGCATCGCGAGACGGGTTTCTAGGATTGAAGCGTGCGAACGTGCTGGTGACGTATCGGCCTCCGACGACGGAGCGTCCGGACGACGAGATCTTGAGCGTCGCAATCGTGAACTATGAATCGCACTTTTATTCGCCCTTGATTGCTCGGACGATCGTTAGTCCTCGTCCGATCCTGATCAGCGCTCCTATGGCAACACGCGTCCCGACACCCTCGGTAAAATAGGATTTGGTACCGGTTCTCGCCGCACTTCTGCTGGTCGCCGATCTCGACAAAATCATTACCGGCGACTTCAGTGGACCCGTCAAACCACCCGCGCGCGGCGTGACTTCCATTCACATTGTGGATTGGAATATCGATCGCGGCACGCGCCTGCGTGAGATTGCCGAGGTATTAGAGCGCGATCAGGCCGATCTGTGCCTGCTCCAGGAAGTCGACCTGTCCGCGCACCGCAGTGGCAATGTAAACGTCGCCGAGGAACTGGCTCGTCAATTGAAGATGCGTTACGCCTACGCGAGCGCGTGGCAGGAAATGAGCCAGGGCGATAAGGAGCATCCGTCATTTCAGGGCCAGGCAATTCTCTCGCGGTTTCCGATCAAGAATGTTCGTGTGATTCGATTCAAAGCGCAATCGGATTTCTGGCGGCCTCGGCGGTACGTGCCGAATTCGCCGTTGTTTCAACGGAGACTCGGCGGCAGAATCGCGATCGTCGCCGAACTGGAATTCGCGGGCCGCACGCTGGTGGTCTACAATCCGCATCTGGAAAGCCGGAGCACCGGAGTCGAGAAGCGGCAGATGGATGAGATCCTGGCGGATGCGAAGCGTTATCCAGAAGGCACGCCGATCGTCATCGCCGGCGACTTCAACACCAAGTACAACGGACGCGAGATGAGCGAGAAACTGCGCGCCGAAGGGTGGCAGAGCGCGTTCGGTGATCGCAGGCCGAAGACGCATGTGATCATGTTCAACCTGGATTGGATTATCGTGCACGGTCCGCTGCGCATCGAGCAAGGCAAGGTTGAGCACGGGAGCAAGGGATCGGATCACTTGCCGGTCTCGGCGACCATATTCACCGGCGATGAAGTTCCAAAATCCACCGGCGGTGGATCGCCAAAATAGATATCCTGAGTGCTTGGCAAACGTACAGCCCTTCTCTCCATTTCGCTACACCGCTAAAGCCGGCGATCCAGCGAATGTTCTGACTCAGCCCTACGACAAGATTTCGCCCGCGATGCAGGCGCGCTATCTCGCGGCGAGTCCGTACAATCTGGTCCGCATAATTCTCGGCGAGCGCAATCCGTCGGACGATGACACGAACAACGTCTACACGCGTGCCGCGCAGCATCTTGAAGATTGGATTCGCGACGGCATTCTGGCTCAGCGATGCGGCGCCGGGGTTCTACGCATATTCGCAGGAGTTTCAAGTACCCGATTCCGGCGAGCGCCTGACGCGGACAGGGTTCATCGGGATCGGCAAGATCGAGGACTATTCGGCGAACGTCGTGTTCCGGCACGAACAGACGTTGAGCGGTCCGAAGAAAGACCGGCTGGAGCTGCTACGCAAAACGCGCGCGCATTTCGGGCAGATCTTCATGTTGTATCCCGATCCGGATCGCGCAGTCGATCACGTCTTGCAGGCCGCATCTACGGGAGAGCCGATCCTCAAAGTTCACGACGAAGATGGCGTGACTCACTCCGTTTGGCCGATCCGCGACGCTGGGCAGATCGCGAAGATCCAGGAGTTGATGGCGCCGAAGAAGCTGCTGATCGCCGATGGGCATCATCGCTATGAGACGGCGCTGGCCTATCGCAACGAGAATCCGGGTGACGCGGCCGCCGAGTACGTGATGATGACGTTCGTCAATATGTACTCGCCGGGACTGAAGATTCTGGCGACGCATCGCGTGCTCCGAAATCTGGATAACTTCGATGCCGTGACATTTTTCGACAAAGCGGTGAAGGCGGGTTGGTCGGTGGCGGCACTGGGCTCGGTCGACAAAGTGAAGGAGCGAATGGCCGCGAAGGACCCTTCGAAAGTGCAGATCGGCGTGGTTACGAAGGGCGAAGTCCGTTTGATGCAGCATGTGCGCAAGGAGGGACAGCTCGACGTTCCGGTGCTGCATCAGGATGTGCTCGGCGGGTTGCTCGGCATCAACGAAGAAGCCGTGCGCGACGAGCGTCACATCAAGTACGTTCGAGGCATCGACGCGGCCGCGGCCGAGGTCGCGGGTGGCGCGCAAGTCGCGTTCCTGCTGGAGCCGACGCCTATCGACGATATGGCACAGATCGCGTTCGCCGGCGGAGTGATGCCGCAGAAGTCGACCGACTTTTATCCGAAGCTGCTGAGCGGCGTGACGATTTACAAACTCGACTAGCGTCTATTCCAAACCATGCGAAAACTAAAGACCGCGATTTTCGGCACCGGATTCATGGGCAAGGTTCACACGGAAGCGATCCGCCGATTGGGCAATGTCGAAGTGGCGGCAGTCGCTGCCTCCAGCCAGGCGACGGCTGACAAGTTCGCCGAATCGCTGATGATCCCGAAAGCTACAGGCGATTGGAAGGCGGTGCTGGCAGATCCCGAGATCGACGCGGTTCACGTGTGCACGCCCAATTCGATGCATCACGCGATGTCGAAAGCGGCGCTCGAAGCCGGCAAGGCGGTGTTGTGCGAGAAGCCGCTGGCGATGAATGCAGCCGAAGCTCGCGAACTGACGGAAATCGCCACGAAGAAGAATCTGGCGCATTGCGTCAATCACAATTTGCGCTTTTATCCGATCGTGCAGCAGATTCGCAGCATGATCGCGGCGGGTGAGCTCGGCGATATTCTGGCGGTGAACGGAACGTATTTCCAGGACTGGCTTCTCTTCGATACCGATTGGAACTGGCGCGCCGATGCGGCGGCCAACGGAGCGTTGCGAGCGATGGGCGATATCGGCTCGCATTGGATGGATGCGATTCAGCACTTGACTGGGCTACGCATCACGTCGCTGTGTGCCGACCTTCAGACGTTTCACAAGACGCGCAAGCAGCCGAAGGGGTCAGTCGAGACGTTCACGGGGAAGAAACTCGCCGCGGAAGATTACAACGAGACGGCGATCACCACGGACGACTTCGGCGCGGTGCTGATTCGGCTTGGAGATCGCGCGCGTGGATCGTTTGCGGTGAGTCAGATTTCGGCGGGGTGCAAGAATCGATTCAACCTGGAAATCTATGGAACCAAGTCGGGAGTCGCTTGGAATCAGGAACGGCCCGACGAATTGTGGATCGGCCATCGCAACACTCCGAATCAGATTATCGTGAAAGACCCGTCGCTGATGGATCCCCGCGCGGCAACGTACGCCGATCTTCCGGGCGGGCACAGCGAAGGCTACGACGATACGCACAAGCAAATCTTCCGGCGATTTTATGCTCGCGTGGCCGATGCTTCCGCACCCGTAGACTATCCAACGTTCGCGGACGGCACTCGCGGGATGGAGTTGCTGGAGAAGGTGATGGAGAGTTCAACGAGCCGGGCCTGGGTGAATTGTTAGACCACCGGCAGGCGAGCCGCCTACCCCACGCGAGCGACTAACTCGCGCATATCGTCGATCACGAAATCCGGCGGAGCTTCCGCGAACGTCTCCGGCTGAAATCCCCAGCTCACGCCGCAGGCCTGCACCTTGGCATTGCGCGCCGTCCGAACATCCACCGCGCTGTCGCCCGACCATGACCGTTCGCGCACGGTCCGCGCCGGATTCGTCCACCAGCAGGTCGATTCCCACGCGGATGCGGCTTCTTCTCCTCAAAACTGTTGCCGCCGTAGACGCGGAAGAAATGCGTCTCGAGGCCGAGCCCTTCGATCAGCTGCATGCTGAATCGCACCGGCTTGTTGGTGAGCACCGCCATCGGCACATCGCGCGGCGTGCAGCTGCATCGAGCGCCTCGCGAACGCCGGGATAGAGCGTGGTCGCGTCCAGCATGTGCTCGCGATAGTAGTCGAGAAAATAGCGCAGCACGCGCGGCAGCTCGTCTTCGATCGCATCCGGGAAAGCCCGCTGAATCAGCACGGGCGCGCCGTTGCCGACGTAGGACGCGAACCGTTTCGATATCGAAGCGGCGCCAGCCCCTTCCAGGCGCGCGTGGCGTTCACCGAATCGGCCAGGTCGCGTTTGGAATCGATCAGCGTGCCGTCGAGATCGAAGATCAGAAGATCGGCACTGTGCACTGCGGCGCTCAATTTGCGACTTCCCTAAGATCGGACTTTTTGGAATCGGGCTTGTGCTTCTTCTTCAACTGGTCGTCCCAAGTTTCTGCGATCTCGCGCATGCTTTCGCGGAACGCATCCTTGATGGCGCGAGGCGCCAGCGCGGCGCACATGTCGGACGCGTCGATGGCATAGGGCAGCATCTTCGAATCGACCATCCAGTTCGGCAGCGGCTTGGGTGTGAACGCCAGCAGCACCGCGACGAACGCGATCGCGATCAGGCTGCCGCGCACGAATCCGAACGCGCCGCCCAGCAGACGGTCCAGCCAGGATAGCCCGGTCCACTTGAACAGCTTCGACAGCAGTTTTCCGATCAGCGCGCCGACCAGCACGAATCGCCAAAAACACCAGCGAAGAAGCCCAGCAGATTCGAGAGCGCGTCGACGAGTTGACGTAGCTGATGAAACCAGTCCGCCGGGATGCCGTAGAACCAGAAGCCGAACAGCACGCCGCTGATGGCCGCGAGAAATCCGATGCCGACGCGCGCGAATCCGGCCAGCAAACCGGTGACCACCGACGACGACGATCACGATCGCCAGCAGGATATCGAGCAGGTTCACTAGAGTTCGCGGCCCGTCAGCGCCCGATAGGCCTCCTTGTATTTTTCGCTGGTGCGGCGCGCGACATCCTCGGGCAAGCGCGGGCGCGGGCGGCTGCTTGTTCCAGTGGATCGATTCCAGATAGTCGCGCACGTATTGCTTGTCGTAGGAAGGCTGCGCGCCGCCGGGCGTATAAGTTCCGAGCGGCCAGAAGCGCGACGAATCCGGCGTCAGGACTTCGTCCGCCAGAATGATTTCGCCGTTCGACGATGCCGAATTCGAATTTCGTGTCGGCGATGATGATGCCGCGCGTGCGCGCGTAGTCGGCGGCCTTCTTGTAGATCGCCAGCGTCAGATCGCGCAGCCGCGCCGCGAGATCCGCGCCGATCGATCGCAGCCGCTGTGCTCGAACGAAATGTTTTCGTCGTGACCGGTCTGCGCCTTGGTCGCGGGCGTGAAGATCGGCTCGGGCAGCGCGTCGCTTTCGCGCAAGCCCGGCGGGCAGCGGGATGCCGCAGATCGCGCCGGTCCGCTGATAATCCTTCCAGCCGGAGCCGGACATGTAGCCGCGCGCCACGCATTCGACTCGAACATCTCGGCGCGCTTGCACCCACATGGAGCGGCCTTCGAACTCCGGCGGCAGGCCGCTCATATCGGTGCTCAGGAAATGATTCGGGACCATGTCGCGCAGGAAATCCAGCCAGAACAGCGTCATCTGCGTCAGCACGCGGCCCTTGTCGGGAATGCCGGTGGCCAGGATGTAATCGAACGCGGAGATGCGGTCGGTGGCGACGATCAGCAGGCGGTCGCCGTCCTCATAGATGTCGCGAACTTTGCCGCGGGCGCGCAGCTTCAGGCTGGGCAGATTGGTTTCGAGAACCACGTTGTTGGAGTCATGTGATTTGAGGTTTGAGGATGCCAATCCCAATTATACTGAGGGATTCGCATGCTTCTTTCGATCCTGATTCCGGTGTACAACGAGCGCACGGTGGTGGAGCGGAGCCTCGCGCTGGTGCTGGCCGCGCCGCTGCCGGAAAACATGGAGCGCGAGCTGGTGATCGTCGACGATTGCTCCACCGACGGCACCTCCGACATCCTGGAGCGCCTGGCCGCAAGCGAGCCGCGCATCCGCCTGTTCCGGCATGCAGTGAATCAAGGCAAGGGCGCGGCGGTGCGCACCGCGATCGAAAAGCGCGCACGGCGATTTCTGCCTGGTGCAGGACGCCGACCTCGAATACGATCCCGCGGAATACCTGAAGCTGCTGCGGCCGCTGCTCGACGGCCACGCCGATGCCGTGTTCGGCTCGCGCTATCTGGCGGGCGAACAAAGCCGCGTGCTGCCGTTCTGGCATTCGATGATCAACAAGGGCCTGACGCTGGTCTCGAACATGTTCAGCAATCTGAACGTGACCGACATGGAGACCTGCTACAAAGTTTTCCGCACGGACCTGCTGAAGAGCATTCCGATTCGCTCCGACCGCTTCGGCTTCGAGCCGGAGATCACCATGAAGGTGTCCAAGCGCAAGCTGCGCGTGTACGAAGTGCCCATCAGCTATCACGGCCGCACCTACGAAGAAGGCAAGAAGATCGGCTGGAAGGACGGCGTCAAGGCGCTGGGCGTGATTCTGTATTTCTGGCTCGATCGACGATCTGTACGTCGCCAGCTACGGCCGCGGCCTGCTGAACAGCCTGACCGGGCACGCCGCAATATCTGAGCTGGTTGACGCGCGTGCTGCGTCCGCACCTGGGCGATACGGTGCTCGAGATCGGCGCGGGGCTCGGCAATCTGACCGGCCGCCTGATGGCACGAAGCTGCACTACGTCGCCGGTGAAAAGGATCCGCTGTATCTGCACGCGCTGCGCAATCGGTTTCTGCGGACGCCGAACGTGACGGTGTGCGAGCTCGATCCGGAGAATCCCGCCGATTATCGAGCCGTGGACGCGGACAAGTTCGACAGCGCACTGTGCGTGAACGTGCTGGAAACGGTGGAAGATCCGGAAGCGCGTGCTCGAGTCGCTGCGCGATTGCTTGAAGCCGAGCGGAACGTTGGTGGTGCTGGTGCCGCAGGGCAAGGGCTTGTACGGCTCGCTCGACCGGGCGATGGGACACAAGCGCCGCTTTTCGAAGGCCGATCTCGCCGCAGATGCTGGAGCAGACTGGATTCCGCGTCGAGCAGAACCTGCCAGCTCAACAAGATCGGCGCGCTGTCCTGGTGGGTTTTCGGAAAGCTGCTCGGACGGAAGAAGATTGCAAGGCTCGCGCTGAAATTGTTGGATAAGACGGTGTGGTTCTGGCGGCGCGATTGATGGACTGCTGCCGTGGCGCGGCCTTTCGCTGATTGCGATTGCTCGGCGAAGTAGGCTGCGCAATCGTGTCGACATGTGTGGCGACACGAGACGCAGGAGTGCGTGCGTACACGGCACCGTAAAATGGAGCTACATGCAAAAGTTTGTTGTGACCGGAGGCGCCGGATTCATCGGCTCGACGCTGGTGCGAACGCTGCTCGATGTCGCCGACGGCGGCAGAGTCGCGGTGATCGACAATCTGCTCACCGGCCACGAGCGCAATCTCGACGAGGTTCGCGGATCGCATCGAGTTTCATAATGTAGACATCCGCGACGCCGCGGCGATCGCGCCGGCTGATGCGCGGCGCCGATGCCGTGTTTCATCTGGCCGCGATCCCTTCCGTGCCGCGCTCGATTGACGATCCGGTTCCCTCGCACGAAGTCAACATCGACGGCACCTTCAACGTCTTTCGCGCGGCGCAGCGAGGCCGGCGTGCGGCGCGTGGTTTATGCGGCATCCTCGTCGGCCTATGGCGACAGCGAAACTCTGCCGAAGGTGGAGACGCATGCCGACGCAGCCGAAATCGCCCTACGCGGTGCAGAAGCTGCTGGGCGAATATTACGCTTCGGTGTTCCACTCCTGTTTCGGCCTGGAGACGGTGTCGCTGCGGTTCTTCAACGTCTACGGGCCGCGGCAGGACCCGTCCAGCCCGTACTCCGGCGTGCTTAGCCTTGTTCATGAAACATTTGCTGGCGCGCACGTCGCCCACGATTTTTGGCGATGGCGAACAATCGCGCGATTTCACCTTACGTCGAAGATGTCGCCGAGCTGTGCATCAAAGCCGCGAACGCGCCGGGCGTCGCGGGCAAGATGTACAACGCCGGAAACGGCGGACGCTTCACGCTCAACTATCTTTGGGACGCTGCTGCAGAAAATGGAAGGCGTCGACCGTCCCGCCGAAGTACGGGCCGCCGCGCGCAGGGCGACGTGCGGCATTCGATGGCCGACACCACAGCCGCCGCCGCGGAACTTGGCCACGCTCCGCGGTTCACCATCGAAGAAGGATTGAAAAAGACGCTCGAATGGTACCGTCAAACCGCAGGAGTCCCGGCTTGAGTGGCAATCGAGGAGGTCGGCCGCCGATGCGCGGCAGCAGTCGCTTAAGCCCGCGTAAACCGTTCGAGAGCGCCGGGACAGCCGATCGAAAGCCCGAGGCGGAAACCAGTCGGCCAACTGGGCACGCCGCCGGGGCGAAGAAGCGAGTCCTGTTCGTCTGCATCGGCAATTCCTGCCGCAGCCAAATGGCGGAAGCATTCGCGCGAGCCTATGGCAGCGACACCGTGATTGCGAGCAGTGCCGGTCTGAATCCGGCGTCCACCATTTCGCCTCTGACCCGGCAGGTGCTCCTCGAAAAAAGGATTCCGATCGACGACCAGTTCCCGAAGGGGATGGAGATGGCGGCGCGCGAGCCATTCGACATCATCGTGAACATGAGCGGGCTTCCGGTGACGATCAAGTCTGCGCGGGCGCTCATCTGGCAGGTGCAGGACCCGATCGGCTACGACGAAGCGGTGTTCCGCCGTGTGGCCGGGCAAGTGGAGGAATTGGTGATGCGGCTGATTATAGAGCTGCGAACGTCGAATTAAGCCCCCTTGAGCATCAGGCAGACATAACATAACATCCGGCGGACATTGACTCCGAGGTGCAATGTTTCGGAGAATAGAAGAGCTTCATCACTCGTGCGGATGTGGCGGAATTGGCAGACGCGCATGGTTCAGGTCCATGTTCTCGCAAGGGAGTGGAGGTTCAAGTCCTCTCATCCGCACCAGAAATTTCTCCTCTTGACGCAGTTCTAGAAAAACCCACCCACCCGACACCAATCCCTGAGTCGCTGCGCGTCCTAGCGAACATGAACGGCGCTCGAAGTGCATGGTCTCTATTGGAGAACTTATGGACACCATGACGCCGTCAGCGCCGTACGTAGAATCTCGATTCGTAGAATCCCCATTGCGGGGCGAAGCACACTCCTCGGGCGTCTCGTGGGGCGCGGTGGTCGGTGGCGCGTTTGTTGCCGCTGCATTCTACCTGGTTCTCCTGGCGCTCGGTGCCGGGTTTGGACTATCGGCTATTTCTCCTTGGTCGAACGTCGGTTTATCGGCGTCGACGGTAGGCGCGCTCGGTATTGTCTGGCTCATCTTCATCGAAATCATCGCCTCCGCTTTGGGCGGCTACCTCACGGGGCGGCTTCGCACCAAATGGGTATCGCTTCATACAGATGAGGTCTACTTTCGCGACACGGCCAATGGATTCCTGGCGTGGGCAGTCGCACTCGTGATCAGCATGGCGTTTCTGGCGTCGGCGGCAGCGTCCATGGCCGGGCACATTCCGGCCTCCGAGAGAGCTGGCGATTCTACTGGCGAGATGGCTCCCCAGGCATATTTCGTGGATCAGCTATTTCGCACCGACCACCCTGCCACCGAAACAAAAGACGTGGCAGCGCGAGCCGAGGCGGGGCGCATTCTCACTAACGCGCTTCGACAGAGCCAGACGCCGGTAGCCGACCAAACCTATTTGACTCAGTTCGTCGCGGCCAAGACCGGCATCAGTCAGCCGGACGCAGAGAAACGGGTCGCGCAGGTGACCAACGATGCCCGGCAGGTGGAAGATACTGCGCGCAAGGAGACGGCCCACCTGCTGCTTTGGATCTTTATCGCTCTGATGGCCGGTGCGTTCAGCGCGAGCCTTGCCGCCACGGTCGGCGGGCGTCAACGCGACCATATGCGGGCAATCTAACCGATTCATTTAGCTTTTCAAACGACACACAAGGAGCACTCACATGCGTTCGGTCTTACTCTATTTTCTAGGCGTACCGATCCCACTGATTCTTCTGATCGCGCTGTTTACGCATCACTTCTAGAATCCAGGGTGTCGGACAGCACATGCAGTTCTTGCCGGACGTGTGCAATCCGTGCACGATGGTGAGAAATCCGGATGGGCATCCACACCGGGCAGGTGATCGCTGGCGTGGCGGGAAGGCGGCCGCTTTCGCCCACGACGCCTGGGAAAGCGGTGAACATGGCAGCGCGCATCGAGCAGAGTGGCGAAGCGGGCCGCATCAACAGCGTCGACCCACGCCTAGATCAGCGCTCACTTCGATTGCGAATCGCGAGGTCCAATCGAAGCCAAGAATAAAGGCCGATGGAGATGTACGTTCTGCAGCGGCTGCGACCGCAGGTCTCGGCGAACCCGGATAAGCTGATGCTGCCGACAGTCTAATGCGGATCCGCGGGATGGTAATTTCCTGCTACGATCCACGTCATGCCGATGAAAGTCCGAGAAGTAATTCGGCTCCTTGAGAAAAGCGGGTAGTGCGAGATTCGAACAAAAGGCAGCCACCGCCACTTCAAGCATCCTGACCGGCCACTGCTTGTCACAGTACCGGGCAACGAAGGGAAAGAACTCGCGCCCGGAACCTTGAACGATATACTCAAGAAGGCAGGCTTGAAATGACCCTCAAACGCTACTCCCTGGTGATCGAGCCGACGACCACGGGCTTTTCCGCGTTCTCTCCGGACGTGCCTGGATGCGCGTCGGCAGGGGACACGGTGGAAGAGACACGCAGGAATTTCCAGGAAGCCTTGCTGGCGCATTTCGATGCCATGCGTGAGATTGGCGAGCCGATTCCGGAGCCCCGGGTCTCAGTCGATTACGTGGAAGTCGCCGCGTGATATTCGGCTTCTAATAATCCGACCCGAACTGACTCCAACCCTGCTGCTGATCCTGAGCCTCGCCGCCGCTCCCTTGCAGCATCCCAAGAAACGAATTGCCGAATTTCAGAGCAGTGGTAGCCATTTCCACCCAGTCGTGCTGGCTCGCTTTACCCGACCCGCCTGAGCCTGGCGAAGCGGGCGGCCCACTTTGATGCTGTTGCACGAACTGTTGAGGCGGCGGCAAACCAGGTTGGATCCGCGACGCTGCCGCGTAATATTGATTCGACGCCATCGCGTTTCCTTGCACCTGGTAAAGCGACGCCAGCATCCATTGCGACCAGGAATCCATCGGATTCAATTGCACAGCTCTTTGGAAAGACTGCATCGCACCCGCAACATTCCCTTCGGCGAGCAGTAGAACTCCGGCGGCAGAATGATATTGGAAGAAACCTGGATTGATCGCGATCGCCTGGCTCAGCGCCTGATGTGCCTGGCTCAAATGCATGGGAGCGAACTGCGACCAGCCCGCCATGCTCTTCACCCGGGCCGCGTTGAAATGACAGATCGCATAACTGAACAACACGCTGTCGGTGACCTGGACTCCGTACTGCCCGGCCATGCCCATGGAATTTCCGATAGTCGCAATCGCCTGATCAAACGCCTGTGCGGCGCCGGCAAGATTGCCCATCTGTTCGGCCATCATGGCTTGTTGCGCGAAATAGCAGCCCTGCTGAAACTGCTGATTGAGAGCCATCTGCACGTTGGGAATCATGCGAAATCCTCCATTCCGAACGAAAGTTTCTCAACTATGTCACGACCGACGTCGAGCGTCAATGGGCCGGCAACGACGGTCAATGGGATTGCAGTCCGGCGCCTGCGTACAACTGAAACGGCCCCCAGTAAAACGGCTTTCGATACGCGCCCTTCGAATGCACCATTTTCAATTTCGCTTCGCGCAGCGCATCCGCCGGGGCTGAACCGTGAGTCAAACGGCCGTAGAAATCCGACATCAAATTCGCCGTCGACATGTCATTCACGTCCCACAATCCTGCCACGACATTCCGCGCCCCCGCCCGCAGGAACGCCCACGACAATCCAACCAGTCCTTCGCCCGAATACATGCGAGCCCCGGCGCTGCGGCATGCCGAAAGCGTAACCAGGTCGGCTCGCAGCGGCACATTCATGACATCGCGGGCCGACAGCGCATATCCCGCCTCATGACGCGACAAAATCAGCGCCGAATCGAGCGGGCTCTCGCGATTGGCCGCCGCATGCGCGGCGAAGTGAACGAACGAGAATCGCGCCGGATCGTTATCGCGATAAGCAGCGGGTGTCGCCCGCGCGCCTTGCACGACCACGCTGCGGCCCGTGGCAAAATTCTGCTCGATCAAGGCGATCTCCTTGTTCGCGTAGGGAAGCCGCGGATATTCTTCGACAGCCGGTTCAGGATCGCCGATCAGTAGGATGGAACCGTTACTGTTGGATGCCCTGCTGGCTCCGCCCAATACCCCCAGCGAAGGCGCGATAGAAATGGTCGCGCTGTCGATCAGATACTGCGACGGGCGGTCAGGATCCGGCAGCGTTTCGAAATTGAGCGAGTGTAGCGCGCGATCCGGCACCAGCACGATGCGCACACCCGGCCGCAGTTGCGGACGAACCGGCCCGAGTAGTATTTGCGCCAGTTCGCGGCCGGCGCCCGATTCGGAATCGAGAGGGTCGCGCAGATTCTCAACCTGCGTCCCGTACGCCTCCACCAATGCGGTGATTTTCTTTTCAGGCGGCAGCGTGTGCATCGTCACCGACGTCGGTGTCACAACCCAAAGAAACGATCGCTCCGGCGCGAGCCAATACGAGAGCAGCACGCTATTGGACGACCGCGCGAGTTGCTGAAGTCCGGCCGCGCTCACGTCCCGCGCGACGCTCTTGTTGGACTCTCCGCTATGCAGCTTTTCGTCAAGCACGCGAGCCCGGCTCGACTCGGCAACCTCGAGCGCCTTCGTCGGCTCCCCGTTGGCAACCAGAAAATCGACGTAGTCTTGATAGAAGCGGATCAGGCCCGAAAAGTACGACAGTTTGTATTCGTCGCGCGTGAGCGAGGCTCGTTGGCGTTCGATCAAGGCGAGCGCGGACTGGAACTGCGCATCGGCTTTCGGCGCGTCATGCTTGCTCACAAGCAGCTCCGCCAATTCGGATTCAGCATCAACCAGCGCCGTGGGATCGCCCGAGCGCTCCTCAACCAGCGCGCGATAGAGCTCCTCTGCGCCGGCAATATCTTTGCGTCCCACCATGATGCGCGCGCGATTCTCACGGGACCGGAAGTCGAACCCCGCCGGCAGATTCTTTCTGACCTGAAGAGCCTCATTGTTGTATCGTTCAGCGTTATCGAAGTCCCCCGCGCCAATGGACGCGAGAGCAAGGTTGCTCAGCCACGATCCGGTCCAGTATTGCTCCTTCAGCTCGCGCGCGATGGCGAGCGCGGCGGAAAACTCTTTCGCTGCCCCTTTGAAGTCGCCATCGTCCAACAGGACGTCTCCAATGTTGCCGGTCCATGCCTGCTGCTCGTACCGGTTTCCAGAGCTGCGAAAGCGTGCCTCCGCCTCGCGCATGTACTTCAAAGCCTTTTCAGGATCGCCGAGGCGGTGAAAACACCAACCGAGATTCCCCAGAGCGCGCGCCGCAGAATCCGCCAACCCCAGCCTCTCGGATGTATCCCGTGCACGATTGAGCCAATAGATTGCCTCGTCGTAACGATAGCTGTTCAAAAACAGAAACCCGAGGTTTCCCATCGCAGGCACCTGAAGATGCAAGTCCTCCAGGGCTGCCGCCGTTCGTAAGACCGAGCGGAAACTCTCTTCCGCCTGCGACGTCTTTTCTTGCCGAACCAGGAGCGCTCCGCGCCTCAATTCGATCTGAGCATCCAGGATAGGTAGGTTGAGCTTGTGGGCCGCATTTCTGGCTTCCGTCAGATCCGCTTCGGCGCCCGCATAATCCGACATCAGATATTTCGCCTGGCCGCGATGCATGGCTAGACGAGCCCGCAACTCTTCGGAATCGGGAGGCGCAGCCGCGTGCAGCGTCTCCATCGCGGCGGATGCCTGGCCGTTCGATAGAAGGATCTCGGCCTTAAGCAACCGAAAACGCCACGATGGCTCACGGCGGATTCCAGCTTCGGCTTCCGCGAGCGCTGGCCTCCATTCACCGCGATCAAGAAGCGATTTTGACTTTTCGTAAATCGAATCGGGAGACTGCCTCGCACAGCCGGTGAGCATCAAAACCAACGCGAGGCATCGCATTATGGCCAGGAGGTCCCGTTGCCGTCGCCGCTGCCGATCCCAATGCCTCCCTCGATCGAACAGCCGAGTTCGACATGCAGCATCAGCAATCGGCGCGCACGCTGACAAATGAAGAATTCGCCAATGTAGACGGTTCCGAAATGCGGAACATAGATCCCGTGACCGTTGCGCTTCAATCCGCCGGGTAGCTGATCCGGGATTCGAGCCAGCGTGAACCCCAACATACCCTTCGACTCCGGCAAGGCATCATCTTCACGCTGCAGCAGCGTCAATCCCTTCATGTCCTTCCGAACTTTCGCGTCGCTCTTGAACGTCTTTGTCAGCTTGGTCCACGTGCTGTTTTCGCAGAATAGATCGGTCGCCAGCGGAATCTCAATCTTGTGGCCGGCGATCCGCAAATTATCCAGATGCGAACCGTGAATCATGAATGAGGGCTCGCCGCCGCCATCATTATGCTTGGACGTCAACCGCATCACCACCCTGTCGCACGTCACGACGTCCAGGATATTGAGTCCCTCGACGATCACCGACGAAAGTGTCCCGTGCGCCTTGTCCTTCGTGCTGTAGCTTCCCACCACGTGCGATTCGGCATGGTGAAACGACAGGATGTTGCGATGCCGGAAGTTTTCCGATCGCGCCGTCCCGTGGCCGCCGCAGGGAGGCAGGGCCATCGAAGCCTGAATTTCAATCGATTCCTGATAAGGGAGAGTGACGTGACCGCTCGCTGCCACTGCTTCTGCATGGTACAGAAATTTAGTTTTGATCATTTTGATTTGAGCCGTTTTTTGAGTTTACTCAAACCGCAGCGTGAAAGAATAGTCGGCGGCTTTAGTTTCGTGACCGGACGCGTCCTTGGCTAGAATCGAAAGCACGTATCGGCCAGGCGCAAGAGAATGCGACGGAAATAGAACTTGCATCAGACGGCCTTGCGCGGGAACCGGAATCGGTAGCGACGCACGCTCCGAGCCCGCTGGATTGTCGTCATGGATCACCGCGCGATACGACGCAAAATCGCCATCCCACGTCCGGTCCATATACACCGTGAAGAATTTCGCCCCCTCGGGGATCGCCACGACAGTTTCAGCTCCCCGCGATGCCGCGTACAAAGGATACGCGTTCAACGATTGCGGCCCGCCCGCTTTGCTCTCGCCGATCTGATAGCCCAGAAATACGGCCGCCACCAGCACGATCATCGCCGGCGCCAGCGCCGCGGGCGAGAATAGAGCGCCCCAGGAAAATCTCCAACCTGCTCGCGCGGCTTTGCGCTCTGTCGCAGGCAGGTTGGAAGCGGGGTGAGATACGGGATAAGACATGGGGACACTTGCACTTGCAAGAGATGTCGAGGGCGTGGAGTTCTGCTCGATAAACACGGCACGAGCATTTTCCTGAAGCACAGACAAGATCCTCAGCTCCTCCGAACACTGAGAACAGTCGAAGAAATGCCGCTCAAATCCCTCGACTTCGGAAACGGAGAGGTCGCCAAGCGCATAACGCTCAACGGCCTTCATCTGTATCGCTTCCGCGTGATCCATTCCTCATCGCCCCCGCAGTGTTAGTGTTTTCGTTCCGAAGAACGTTGCAGACGTATGAAACAATTTTCGCGAATTATGGTTGTGCAAATCCACTCTTTTCAAAGATTTCGCGAAAGCGCGTCTTGGCGCGATGTACCAGTACTCTCAGATAGTCCCGGTCTACCTGGAAGTCCGCACAGATCTCCGACTTATCCTTTTCCTCGAGAAAAACCGAACGCAGGATCTGGCGGTCCTTCTCCGAAAGATCCGCCAGAATGGTCCGCACCAGTTCCTTGCGCTCCCGCGTCACCAAAGCCCCGTCCGCACTCGCGCGCTTGTCTGCAAACTGGTGCGCTTCTTCAGGAATCGGCGGATGGCGCGTGGATGCGCGCAAGTGTTCCATCATCACATTGATAGACACCGAATGCACATAAGCCCCCAGCCGCTCGGGATGATCCAGGCTGCGGTCGGAGCGAATGAAGTTGAACACACGCAGGAAAGTCTCCTGGCGAATATCTTCGATCAGCTCCCAGGATCGCAGGCGCGCCCGCAACGACAACCGGATCACATTGCTGAAATGGGACACGAAATGATGTTCGGTATCCGCATCTCCATCCCGGAGGCGGCTGACGTATGCGCTATCGAAGAGCGTCGGGTTCAAGAACTTAGGATACCTTTTGCGTGGGGCAGGCGTTTCGCCTGCCGGTTCTGCGTGGGGCAGGCGGTTTCGCCTGCCGGTTCTGTGTGGGGCAGGCGGTTTCGCCTGCCGATTCTGAGTGCACTCGTAGCGCTCTGTGGCTTTGGACAAACCGGTTGCCGGCAGAAGTTCCGGCCCACATTTGAAAACTGACTGCCGCTGCTCTTGACGCGACCGGTATCATCAGAGTAGCTATGGACTTGGCCCCCCTGGATCCGCTAGTCCGCCGCTGGTTCGAAGGGAACTTCGCCGGCGTCACCGAGCCCCAACGTCTCGGCTGGCCTCAGATCCTCGCGGGCAACGACGTCCTTATCTCCGCGCCCACCGGATCAGGAAAAACCCTGGCCGCTTTTCTGATGGCGATCGACGCCCTGATCCGTCAAGCCCGCATCACGTCTGACGAAAACCGCAATGTTACCAATCGTGACGTTACCAATCGTGATGTTACCAACGGCGTGGAAGTACTATATATCTCGCCACTCAAGGCATTGAGCAACGACGTTCACAAGAATCTTGACGTGCCGCTGGCAGGCGTCGCGGCGCTCGCCCGCGAAGAAGGCATCCATCTCGCGCCGATTCGAACCGCCGTCCGCACCGGCGACACGCCCGCAGCCGAACGCCAAGCGATGGGCAAGAACGTTCCACACATCCTGGTCACCACGCCCGAGTCGCTCTACATCTTATTGACTGCCGAAAAGTCGCGCAAGATGCTGCGGTCGGTGAAAACGTTGATCGTCGACGAGATCCACGCGCTGGCCGACGACAAACGCGGTTCCCATCTCGCGTTGTCCATTGCCCGGTTGGACGCTCTCGTCGGAAGGCCGATTCAGAAAATCGGATTGTCAGCGACTGTAAGCCCAATCGAAGAAGTCGCGCAATTCCTGAGCCCAAAGGCCCAAATTGTTCAAGTCGGCCATCGACGCGCGATGGATCTGGCGGTGGAAGTGCCCCGGGACGAACTGGGCGCGGTCGCAAGCACGGAAATGTGGGGCGAGATTTACGATCGCGTCGCGCAGCTCACTCAAGAAAATCGGACGACGCTGGTGTTCGTCAACACACGCCGGCTGGCCGAGCGGGTCGCGCATCACCTTGCGGAACGGCTCGGCGAAGGCGCGGTCCTGCCGCACCATGGAAGTTTGTCGCGGCGTTTGCGGCTGGAAGCCGAGCAGCGCTTGAAGAATGGCGAGTTGAAAGCAGTAGTCGCGACGGCATCGCTTGAATTGGGGATCGATATCGGCAGCGTGGATCTGGTCTGCCAGATCGGAACGCCGCGTGCGATTGCTGTTGCGTTGCAGCGAATCGGCCGCGCCGGACACTGGGTGGGAGCGTTACCGAAGGGGCGAATCTTCGCGACAACGCGCGACGAATTGATCGAATGCGCCGCATTGGTAAGGGCGATTCGCAATGGTGAACTCGATCGCTTAGAGATTCCGGTAGCGCCGCTCGACATCCTGGCGCAGCAAATCGTAGCGATGTGCGCCGCAGAAACCAGCTTCGCAACAGCCGTCACTGAGGCGCGACCATCAGAGAGCGCGCAACTTACACTAACCCCGACGGCCGCCAGTGAGGCGCGACCGTCAGAGAGCGCGCAACTTACACTAACCCCGACGGCCGCTAGTGAGGCGCGACCGTCAGAGAGCGCGCACAAGAATACACCTGCGTCGGCCGCCAGTGAGGCGCGACCGTCAGAGAGCGCGCAACTTACACTAACCCCGACAGCCGTCAGTGAGGCGCGACCGTCAGAGAGCGCGCAACTTACACTAACCCCGTCGGCCGCCAGTGAGGCGCGACCGTCAGAGAGCGCGCAACGTACACTAACCCCGACAGCCGTCAGTGAGGCGCGACCGTCAGAGAGCGCGCAACTTACACTAACCCCGACAGCCGTCAGTGAGGCGCGACCGTCAGAGAGCGCGCAACTTACACTAACCCCGACAGCCGTCAGTGAGGCGCGACCGTCAGAGAGCGCGCAACTTACACTAACCCCGACAGCCGTCAGTGAGGCGCGACCGTCAGAGAGCGCGCAACTTACACTAACCCCGACAGCCGCCAGTGAGGCGCGACCGTCAGAGAGCGCGCACAAGAATCCACCCGCACCGACGGCCATCAGTGAGCCGCGACCAGAGGGAGCGGTCGATGCCGACATCCCCGACCAAACCGGCTGGAACGAAGACAAACTCTTCGCGCTTATCCGCACCGCCTACCCTTACCGCAATCTCGAACGCAAGGACTTCGAAGCCGTAGTCGAAATGCTCTCCGAAGGCATCGCGACATCGCGAGGCCGCCGCGGCGCGCACCTACATCGCGACCAAGTAAACCATCGTCTCCGAGCCCGCCGAGGAGCCCGGCTCGCCGCCATCACTTCCGGCGGCGCGATTCCGGATACGTCACAATACCAAGTGGTCGCGGAACCAGAAGGCACGGTCGTCGGGACACTCGATGAAGACTTCGCCATCGAAAGCCTGTCGGGCGACGTTTTCCTTCTCGGCACCACTTCCTGGCGAATCCGCCGCATCGAGCCAGGCCGCGTCCGCGTCGAAGATGCCCATGGCGCCGCGCCCACAATTCCCTTCTGGAATGGCGAAGCTCCCGGCCGCACGCGCGAGCTTTCAACCGCCGTCTCCCAGCTTCGCGAAGACATCGTGAGCTCGGATGAACCTGTGGAACTTCTGAAGAAAGAGTGCTCCGTCGATCAACGCGGCGCCGAACAAGCGGTCGCATACGTTCGCGCGGGAAAGAACGCGCTAGGCGCCCTGCCCGGCGAAAATTGCGTCGTCGCCGAACGATTCTTCGATGAAGGCGGCGGCATGCAGCTAGTGATCCATGCGCCCTTTGGGTCACGGATCAATCGCGCCTGGGGACTGTCGCTGCGCAAGCGCTTCTGCCGCACGTTCAATTTCGAGCTGCAGGCCGCCGCCACCGACAACGGACTCGTCCTTTCCCTGAGCGATCAGCATTCCTTCCCGCTCGAATCGGTCTTCAGTTTCCTGCGGGCGCACAGCGTGGAGCACGTCCTTACGCAGGCGCTGCTCGATTCGCCAATGTTCGGGGCTCGCTGGAAGTGGAACGCATCGCGAGCTTTAGCCGTCTTGAGATTCGCCGGAGGCAAAAAAGTTCCGCCGCCATTGCAGCGTATGCGAGCCGACGATTTGCTGGCTGCCGTGTTTCCAGATCAAGTCGCCTGCGCCGAGAACCTGACCGGCGAGCCACGCATTCCCGATCACCCGCTGGTGAACGAAACCATCGCGAATTGTTTGCATGAGGCGATGGACATTCGCGGCCTCATTCGAATTCTGGAACGTATGGACGATGGGTCGCTCAAAACGGTCGCCGTGGATACGCCGGAACCATCGCCATTTTGCCACGAAATTCTAAACGCGAATCCGTACGCGTATCTGGATGACGCTCCGCTGGAAGAACGCCGCACCCGAGCCGTGCAACTTCGCCGAACGTTATCGCCGGAAGATGCAAGCGCAATCGGCGCGCTGGATCCCGCGGCAATCGCGCAAGCCGCCGAAGAAGCGTGGCCGGTAGTGCGCGATGCAGATGAATTGCACGATGCGCTGCTGACGCTATTCATTCTCCCGCCCGTCCCCGAATGGCAACCATGGTTCGAAGAATTGCGCCGAACCGGCAGAGCAAACACCACCCATGAGGGGGGGGAAGCGTCAAGCACCATCCGTAAGGATGGGGGTGCTAAAGATGGGGGTGCTCATGATGCCATGTGGGTGGCAACGGAGCGACTGAAGAGAATCAACGAGGTCACCGAAATCGTCCGAGGCTGGATGGACTCAATCGGTCCGGTCACGGCCTCAGACCTCGCCCAGCGCCTATCGCTCCCCCAAAGCGATATCGAAATAGCCTTCGGAGCATTAGAAGCGGAAGGCCAAATCCTGCGAGGAAGGTTCTCCGCCGGTTTAGCGCCGGGCGACGAACAATTCTGCCACCGAAGAATTCTAGCGCGCATTCACCGGCTAACCCTAGGCCGCCTCCGCCGCGAGATTGAACCGATCTCCTCCGCGATGTTCATGCGATTCCTATGCCGCTGGCAGCACATCGCACCCGGAACGCAATTACACGGAGTCGACGGACTGTTTCAGGTCTTGCGCCAGCTTCAGGGTTACGAAATCTCGGCGGCGGCCTGGGAATCCGCCGTGCTGCCAAGACGCATCACCAATTACGATCCTGAATTACTCGACCGTCTCTGCCTCGCGGGCGAAGTCATGTGGGGCCGCCTATCCCCGCATCCGGCATTCAGTTCGCAACAGCCCGCACTCATCTCGCCGCAGGACGTGCCGCGCGCTTCAGCGAGCAGGGACGTGGCGCACGCTTCAGCAAACAGGGACGTGGCGCACGCTTCAGCAAACAGGGACGTGGCGCACGCTTCAGCAAACAGGGACGTGGCGCACGCTTCAGCGTGCAGTGGCGAACTTCAGTTCGACATCTCGCGCAGAGTGCGCCCAACCCGCGTGGCGCCGCTCTCCATCTTTCTACGCGAAGACGCGGTGAGACTATTACCGTCGGCGCCAGCCGAAGTTCCGCTCTCGCATCCAGCACGCGACGTTCTCATCGCCCTCGAACGCAGAGGCGCATCTTTCTTTAACGATCTGGTTCGCGACACCGGCCGCCTGGCGAGCGAAATCGAAGACGGGCTCTGGGAACTCTCCGCCGCTGGCCGAGTAACAGCCGACGGATTCGAAAACCTGCGCGCCTTAATCGATCCGAAGCGCAGGGCAGGTCAGGGTCGTGGACGATTCTCGCGGCCGCGTCATGCAACCGGCCGGTGGGCCCTGCTCGATCGTGGTTCAGAGGCAGTCGACGTCGAATTCTTCGCCAAGCAACTGCTCGATCGTTGGGGCGTAGTGTTTCGCGATCTACTCGCCCGCGAAATCCTCGCGCCGCCATGGCGGGATCTTCTTGTGACGCTGCGCCGAATGGAAGCACGCGGCGAGATTCGCGGAGGACGATTCGTCTCCGGCTTCGTTGGCGAGCAGTTCGCGCGCCCCGAAGCCGTTGATCTGCTGCGCCACATCCGACGCAGCGGCGATGTCGGCGAGGAAATCGAAATCGCTCTGGCAGATCCGCTGAATCTAACCGGAATCATCCTGCCCGGGCCGCGAACCAGCGCGCTCGCCCAAGGATCGTTGAGGCTGTTCGACGGCGCGCAGCGCCTTGCTCCCACAGGAAGCTAACGCCCCGACGTGGTGCGGGCCGCCAGGCCTGCAGAGCCGAGAGTCGTCTCGGCTTTTCGGAGCGGAGCCGTTGGTCAAATTCGGATTGGTATACTTGTCTCTTGAACACCCCAGTTCCAATCGACCGCCTGCCGCAACCGATCCCTCCACCCGAGGCCACGACACCCGGGAACTACTTCGTTTCCAACTATCCGCCCTATTCGTTTTGGACGGAGGAGCGTGTTCACGAAGCTCACGCCGCACTTGATCGTGAGGCGATTCCGGGCACCCCGCTGGGCATCTACCTGCACATCCCGTTTTGCCGTAAGCGCTGTCATTTCTGCTACTTCAAGGTGTATACCGACAAGAAATCGGACGAGATCGAAGGCTACCTGGATGCCGCAATTCGCGAGTTATCAATTTACCGCGAAAAGCCGTTCATTTCCCGCAGAAACCCCGCGTTTATTTACTTCGGTGGCGGCACTCCATCGTTCATTTCATCCAGCCAGCTCACGCGCCTCGTCGATCGCATGAAGCAGATTCTCCCGTGGGACGAAGCCGAAGAAATTACGTTTGAGTGCGAACCCGGAACGTTGACCGAAGGCAAGCTTCGTGTAATCAAAGATTTGGGCGTCACGCGACTGAGCCTCGGCATCGAAAACTTCGACGATGCCATCCTCGAATCCAACGGCCGCGCCCACCGCTCCAAGGAAATCCTTCGTTCTTATGAGTTTGCGCGATCGATCGACTTTCCGCAGATCAATATCGATCTGATCGCGGGAATGGTCGGCGAAACCGACGACAACTGGAAGGACTGCATTCGCAAAACCATTGATTTATCGCCGGATAGCATCACGATCTATCAAATGGAGGTGCCCTACAATACGACGCTGGTCAAGGAGATGAAAATCCACGGCCAGAACGTTGCGCCGGTGGCGGATTGGCAGGTCAAACGAGCCTGGGTCGATTACGCGTTCAGCGAACTGGAGCGCGCAGGTTACTCAATCCCCAGCGCTTACGCGGCGGTGAAGGATCCCAAGACCAAATTCCTGTATCGCGATTTGCTGTGGACGGGCGCCGACATGATCGGCCTGGGTGTTTCGTCGTTTTCGCATGTCGGCGGGACACACTTTCAAAATCGCCACGATTTCGATGAGTATATGGCTGCGATCAACGACGGCAAGCTGCCGATCTATCGGGCGCTGACGTTGACCGACGAAGAGCGGATGATTCGCGAGCTGATTTTGCAGATGAAGCTGGGGCATGTGCGGCGCGGATATTTCCGATCGAAATTCGGCGTCGATGTCGGCCAGCGATTCGAAACTCCGCTGCGCGCGTTGGAGAGCCGCGGATTGATGACGATCGATTCCGAAGATCTGAAATTGAGCCGCGAGGGACTGCTGCAAGTCGACAAACTGCTTCACGATTTCTTCCTGCCGCAACATCGAAGTTCCCGTTATGCCTAATACAAATTACGATGCGATCGTGATCGGCGGTGGTCCCGCCGGTTCGGCCGCCAGCACCATCCTTGCGCGGAAGGGCCGACGCGTGGTGGTGCTCGAAAAGGAAAAATTCCCGCGCTATCACATCGGTGAATCGCTGCTGCCGTTCGGATATTTCACCATGGAGCGGCTGGGGATTCTCGACAAGATCAAGCAATCGCACTTCACGAAAAAGTTCAGCGTGCAGTTCGTGACGCAGGATGGCCGCAGTTCAGTGCCGTTCTATTTCCATACGCACCTGGAACATGAAGCCGCGCAGACGTGGCAGGTTTTGCGCAGCGAGCTGGATCAAATGTTGCTCGACAATGCGCGGGAGAAGGGCGCGGAAGTCATCGAAGAGATCACCGTTCGAGATGCGATTCGAGACGACAAGAACGCGGTGATTGGTGTTCGCGCGGTCGATAAGAGCGGCGAGACACGCGAGTTTCACGCGCCGATTACGATTGACGCCAGCGGACGCGATGCGTTTTTTGTTTCGCGCAACGGCTGGAAGGTTCGCGACGCGTATCTTAACAAGATCGCGGTATGGACCTATTTCAAGGGCGCGCACCGCGACGCAGGAGTCGACGAAGGCGCTACGACGGTCGCCTACGTTCCGGAGAAGGGCTGGTTCTGGTACATTCCGCTGGCGGGCGACGTCGTCAGCGTTGGAGTAGTCGCGGAAAAAGATTACCTGATGCGGTCGACGAAAGACCTGAAGGAGATTTTCTATCAGGAGGTCGCGCAGAACGTTTGGATTCAGGATCATCTGGCGAAGGGCGAACAATTCGGGCCGTTTCGCATTACGGGCGAGTATTCGTACCGATCGCGATACTGCGCCTCGGACGGTTTACTCTTGGCGGGCGATGCGTTCGCGTTTCTCGATCCGGTGTTTTCGTCGGGTGTGATGTTAGCGCTCCGCAGCGGCGAGTTGGCGGCCGACGCAGCGGATCTCGCATTGACGGATGGCGATTTTTCGGCGGCGCGTTTTTCGGATTACGGGGCGGAGTTCTGCAAGCGAATCGAATCCATGCGTCGGCTGGTGTATGCGTTCTACGATCACAAATTCAGTTTCCGCGAGTTCCTGAAGAAGTATCCGCACCTGGCGGGGGATGTCACGGATTGCCTGATCGGAAACTGGCTGAAGGATTTCGAGCCGATGTATGCGGCGATGAGCGAGTTCGCCGGGAATATTCCGGAGCCGCTGGCTCATGGGAAGCCGCTGGTCGCTGATTCTAATGCCGCTTGATCGGGCGGCTGTTGAGGCAGAGCAAACAAGGAAGCTAACGGCTCTGCTGGACGAGATCTTCGGGCGGAACGCTTTCTACGATGGGAAATTCGGCAGGCGGAACCGCCTGCCCCACCAGGACATCCCGTTCACTTACAAGCACGAACTGGTGGAAGATCAGTGCGCTCATCCGCCTTTCGGATCGAACCTGACGTATCCGTTAAATAGGTACACGCGATTTAGCCAGACCAACGGCACGACCGGTCAGCCGATGCGGTGGGTCGACACGCCGGAGAGCTGGGATTGGATGTGCGGCAACTGGCGTCGCGTATTCGAAGCCGGCGGCGTGACGAGTGACGATCGAATCTTCTTCGCGTTTTCCTTCGGACCGTTCCTTGGATTCTGGGTTGCGTTCGATGCGGCGGCGCGGATGGGATGCCTCGCGATTCCGGGCGGCGGGATGCGAAGCGCGGCGCGGCTGCAAACCGTTCTCGATTGCGGCGCGACGGTGCTGTGCTGCACGCCCACTTATGCGATTCGCCTGGCGGAGACGGCTGCGGAAGAGGGCATCGATCTAAGCGCGTGCAAGATTCGTCGCGTGATCGTCGCGGGAGAGCCCGGCGGGAGTATCAAGGCCACGCAGGCTCGTATCGAAAGTTTGTGGCGGGGCGCGCGCGTTGTGGATCATCACGGGATGACCGAGGTTGGGCCGGTGAGTTATTCGTGTCCGAAGCGGGAGCGGGTGCTGCACGTGATCGAGTCGTCGTATATCGCGGAGGTGATCGATCCGGTGAGCGGCGCGCCGTCGCGACATGGCGAATTGGTGTTGACGAACCTGGGGCGCTGGGGATCGCCGTTGATTCGGTATCGGACCGGCGATATCGTGCAGCGCGGGTCGGACGCACAGTGCGAATGCGGGACGTTCGACATGTCTCTAGAGGGCGGGATTCTCGCGCGCACGGATGACATGGTGGTGGTGCGCGGTGTCAATTTATATCCGAGTGCGATTGAAGAGATTTTGCGATCGTGCGAGGGGGTTGCGGAATATCGTGTGGAAATTCGGACGGATCGGGCGTTGTCGGAAATGCAGGTGTTAGTGGAGCCGTCGGGCGATGACGATGCGGGGTTGGTTCATCGATTGGAATTGGCTTTGCGGAATGCGCTGGGGTTGAGGGTGCCGGTGGTTGGCGTGGCTCGCGGTTCGCTGCCTAGGTTTGAGATGAAGGCGCAGCGGTGGGTTAGGATTTAGACACACCGCTGAACTTATCAACGGTTCCTGCAGGGAAGAATGAGAAGACTCGCTTCACATGCGTTCGTCTAGCTTGAGCATGAGAAGACTCGCCAAGCATATGAGGTGCATGGCCTTCGTGCCGTCCAGATTGACGTTGCCGTGCGCATGTGGATTCCGAATGCCCGTCATTGATCCCGCCATGATCAGCATGTAGCCTTTTTGGATTCCTTTATCCGTTTCGGTTGTAAGTGCCGTCAATCGGATGATCGGATTCTGCGGAGAAAAGGCCGCATTCATTAGAGAGACTCCGTCGAGGTCTTGGCCATCGATGTCTTTGACGATCCGTTTGACAGCATCATTGAATTCCTTAAACGATGACTCCACGGCATCACCAAAGAAGCCAGCTTCAAATCTCGGTCGCGCCAATTCACAGATTCGGGGGTGAACGAAATCCCAAAACCACTGAGTTGGGCTACGCGGTGTTTCGATGTCTGTAGCCCTAAGGAGTCTGCGTGCCTCTGGAATGACAAAATCCTGAAGAGTCGATAGAGCTTCGGGGGCGTTGCCTCGAAGTGGCGCCATGTCTCGCAAGTGAGCAACGAGCTCGGACCAGCCGAGCGTTTGGCAATAACCAAGCAAGCTGTTGATCTTGCCGGCAAGGAAGCTGTCAATGCTCCACTGAGCCTCCAGATAGTCGTGATACTGGTCCCACTGGATCTTGAATTCGGCAATATCGTCAAGGACCGCATTGAGGGCGTCGGTTCGAGTCGGGTTCATAACGGATCTCCAACGATTCTACGTCCGGCACCGATTGCTGTCGAAGCACGAAAGTGCGGAAAGAGCCTGTAAGCGCTACAGGAGAGCGTCTCGCGATGTCTACCGCGTCCGGCGGAGTTCGTCTCGAATCAGGCGCCTTAGAACGGTCTCCAACGGCTCTTGCTTCTGGCGCATGAAGACACGGAGGGCTTCGTTGATGAGGGTCTGGTAATTCCCGCCGCCCGCATCATCAACCTGCTGGCGAAACCAGTCCAACACATCATCATCGAGCCGAATCGTGACGCGAGTCTTGGCCGGAGGCGCCTTAAGAATCGCGCCACGCTTTCCCTTGCTGAAGTCGTATTCCTTCCTCGTGAACCCTCCCGATATTGCTGGCTTTCGCTCGGAGTTGCCGGACGCGCCGAGATCAAGCGGATATCTTCTCCTCGCCATGTGTACACAACCACTAAGATTTGAGCCAGCGAATCCATTCCAATCGTGACCCAACGATCCTCGTCTTCGTTTTCGTCGTGAATCGAGATGGCCTTCTCGTCTTCGAGCGCCGTCACCGCATCGGCGAAGCGAACGCCGTGTTTCCGGAGATTCGTTTTCGCCTTCGCGGGATTCCGCTGGGGCGCCACGCTGTGTACTAGCGTACACCGCGTGGCGTAGCCACTTGGGTGGGAGTTGGCAGGCGGAAACGCCTGCCCCACGAACGCGCGCTCTCTTACGGTCGCGCCTCAACTGTCGACTGTCGGCTGTCGGGACGCTTGACGGCTATACGTCAGCGGCGTATAGTGCAAGCAGTCATCGCCGGAGGGGAAAACGATGGGCACGGCTTCGCGCAGTGGAAAGAAGAGAGTTGCCAAACGAACCAAACTCGGTTTGGAATTAGAGGGAAGCGCCCGAGAGATTCTGGCTCACGTAAGGGGTGAGAAGATACTTGCGACCCAGCGTGTGGCATTGCCGGATGAAGTGGACGTGGCGTTGGTTCGCAAACGCGCTCGGATGTCGCAGGCGGAGTTTGCGCGGGCATTTTGCATTAATCCCAGGACCCTGCAAGAGTGGGAGCAGGGGGGCAGGAAACCGGATGCGACGACACGCGCGTACTTAGCGGTCATCGCCAAGAATCGGGATGCCGTGCTGAAGGCGCTCGGGTACTTAGGTTAACCACCAGAATCGCGCGGGCGCAAACTGGCAGGCGGAACCGCCTGCCCCACAGATCACGACAGATCAAATGGCAGGCGGAAACGCCTGCCCCACACTCACAGCAATTCACCCAGGCGGTCGAGGCGGCGTTCCCACATCGAACGGCGGTCGGCTAGCCACTTTTCCAGCGCTGCAAATCCGGTGGTGCCGAGGCTGGCGGTGCGGACTCGGCCGACCTTTTCGGTGCGCACAAGTCCGCTTTCCTCCAGGATTTGAAGATGCTGCGCTACCGCCGTCAGCGTGATGCCTAGCGGATCCGCCAATCGCGAGACGGAACATGGCGACTTGACCAGCTTGTCGACGATCGCTCGGCGCGTGGGGTCGCCCAATGCGTGAAAAACGCTATCGATATCGATTTTAGGATTCGGCATCGCATTTAGTCTTCGGCTTCGCGCGCGAGTACAGCGGCTAGTTTTTCGAATTGGCTGCGCCATCCGGCTTCGCGGATTTGCGGACCGTCGGAACCTTCGAAGAACGCGCCTTGATGCGTGCAGATGAGGTCGGTGCCGGATTTTGTCGGCAAGAATTCCAGAGTAACCAGTGTGACCGAGATGCGGGCTGCGCCAAAGGTCATCGCGTACGACATGACGATGCGGCGGTTGGGGACGATGTCGAGATAGCTACCCTCGTTGGCGATTTCGACGCCTTTGAACGGGGTGCCTTCCTTGAAGCGATAGCGGAGACGCTCGCTGCCGCCGACTCGGAAGTCCATCTCGAATTGCTCGACTTCGTGGCTTGCGCCTTCGGCGAACCAGGGGCACTTCTTGGCTGCATTGGTGAAGGCTTGGAATACGCGGTCCGGCGGCTTGGGGTAGCTGCGTTCGATTACGAAGGTGTTGTGGATTGTGGATT
This sequence comes from Terriglobia bacterium, assembly GCA_963732025.1. Taxonomy (GTDB): domain Bacteria; phylum Acidobacteriota; class Terriglobia; order Bryobacterales; family Bryobacteraceae; genus Palsa-187. The sequence goes on along the minus strand of CAVSXU010000007.1, from coordinate 653,655 downwards.
GGTCTGGCATTTGAGCTCCTTATTAGTGAAGTCTTTACTTCAGTATTGATCGAGACGCAGCGATTGTCAAGTGATTACTTCAGTGTTTCCTGATGCTGGGGGCTGGGAAGACGCGCGCTCTCTTACGGTCGCGCCTCCTATCCGCTCCTTTTAGTCGCGGCTCGTTGGAAGACGACTCCTTAAAGCAAGCGATCGAGGGCGGCGGTCCAATATTTCTTCGAGCAGGCGACTTCAGCGCCGGATGTCAGAACCAGGATCGACATATCGTCGCCCTGGCGGATTTCGCGAATCGCGGCGACACGGACGATGGCGCTGCGGCTCACTCGTGCGAACTCGGCGGGATCGAGGCGCTTTTCGAGCGCATCCATGGTGGAACGCAGCGCGAACTCGCCGAGTTCGGTGTGCAGCAGCGCGTAGTTGCGATCGGCGGCGATGTAGTGAATGGAATCGACGGGGAGGAAGTAGGCGGCTTTGCGGCGTTCCACCAGGAAGCGCCTAGCGTACTTTGCGATCGGCTCTGACGATTTTGCGGACGTCGAGAGTTTCTCCCGCGCGCGTGCGATCGCGGCGGAGAAGCGCTCCTGCGACACGGGCTTCAGCAGATAATCGATCGCAGCGACTTCGAACGCCTTGACGGCGTACTCATCGTAAGCGGTCATGAAGATCACCTGGAAATTGTGCGCGTCGAGCAAGGCGTCGATGGACTGCAGGACTTCGAAGCCGGTGCCGTCGGGCAGGCGGATATCGAGGATCAGCAACTGAGGATTCGATACGGCGATACCGGCGATGGCGTCCGAACAGGTCGAGGCGACGCCGCAGACCTCGAGATCCGGTTCGTCGCCAACCAGTCGTTCCAGCTTGCGCAAGGCGGGCGGTTCGTCTTCGACCAGAAAGACTTTGATCATGTTGGGATTTTGATTTCGACGAGCGCGCCGCCGTCGGGATGACTGCTCAGTTGGAAAGCGGCTCGGTCGCCATAGACCGTCGCGAGGCGCTTGCGCGCGTTGGCTAGACCGTGGCCGTTGGTACTGGCGCCGTTGCGGGAAAGACCCGGGCCGTGATCGCGAATGGCCACGGAAATCGACGCGCCGTTGCGATGGACGTCGATGTCGATATTAAGGCGGCAGGTGACGGGGTCCTGGCCGTGCTCGACCGCATTTTCGACCAGCGGCTGAAGCAGAAGAGCGGGCACGGAAACGGATTCGGCTTGCGGATCGCAATGGATTTCGAATTGGAGGCGGTCTTCCAGACGAGCCTTCATCACATCGAGATATTGGCGCGCTAGCGACAACTCAGTGGACACCGGCACCATCGGCGAATCGGGCAGGCGCAGCGTGGCGCGGAGAAAATCGCAGATGCGTTCGAGCATGCGATCGGCTCGGCCAAGGTCTTCGTACATGGTGGCCGAGACTGCGTTCAGCGCATTAAACAGGAAGTGCGGCTGCAATTGATGGCTCAGATTTTCGAGGCGCGCGGAGACGAGCTGTGTTTCGAGATCCTTGGTGCGCAGCCAGTTGGTGTACACGGTGAACGCCGCCACCCACATCGCGTAATTGATAAGCTGCGAGGGGAACTCCATGAAGTAGCGGATCGGCATCGCGCCGTAGTAGTAATGTCCCAGGCCGAAGAGCGGAAATAAAATCGCGCGCGATCCCCACATTAAAGATGTGTGCACGGACGAGAAGACGCATCGCGCTCAATAAGTGTGTTGCCGATCGATTGTGAAGGACCACGCGATCGGGACGCGGCGCGTTACGAAGAACACCCCAGGCAACAGGACCATCGCCAGGTAATAGCCGGTGGCCTGTTCGAGGAAATGTTCGCCCCATTGGGGCGGCTCGCGGCGCGCGACGTGGTCGAGGCAGCGGTAGACCACATCGAGCGCCATCGCCGACGTGAAGTACAGAAAGATATAGAGGCGGACGTGTTTCATTTGCTATCGAGAGCGAACACCACTAACTTCGTATCCAGTTTAGAGATTGGATCGTCGAACCCGCCGGCGGCGATCGCGACCATCTGGCGGCCGCTGGCGCTCGAGAAAATGAGCGGCGTGGCGCGGGCTGCGGTCGGGAGCTCGGCGGTCCACACCAGGCGGCCTTTGGCCGTATCGAACGCGCGAATGTGCGGATCGAGCGATGCGCCGATGAAGACGAGGCCGGTATCGTCGACTGCGGGCCCGCCGAGATTCGGCAATCCGGAGATGGTGGCTCCTTTCGACTGGATCTCGCCGAGAGGAACGTGCCACTCGATCGCGCCGGTGTCGGGACTGACCGCGACGAGTTCGCCCCATGGCGGCGCGGTGCACGGGATGCCGGAGGGCGCGTTGAAAAAATCGCGCGACATCGAGTAGGGCGCGCCCGTCTGTTCGGTGATCTCGGATTTCGGATGCGCTTTTCGCTCTTTCGCGAAGTCCTCCGCCGGAATCAGACGAATCACGGACGGGCGTCGATTGACTGGCGCGATGATCAGGCGATGCGCGGGGTCCCAGGCTGCGCCGCCCCAATGCATCCCGCCGATGGGACCGGGGACGTGCAGGCTTCCCTGAACACTGGGCGGAGTGAAGATACCGTCGTTACGAAGCTTGTGAAACAGATCGCGACAAGCTTGGAGATCCTCCGGCGTAGTTCCGAAAATATCTTTCTCCGTGATCTGGTGGGGCGCGAGCGGCGGCGGCAGCGTGGGGAACGGCTGGGTGGGCGACGCCTGTTCGCCAGGAGTGTCGCTCTTGGGAACCGGGCGCTCCTCAATGGGGAAGAACGGCTTGCCGGTCAGGCGATCGAACAGGAACAAGTGCGCGGTCTTCGAACCGATGGCGACGGCGGGTCCGTTCTTGCCAGGAAAGAGCAGCGGCGGCGAGGCGACATCGTAATCCCAAAGATCGTGATGCACGGTTTGGAATGACCACACCTTTTCGCCCGTAGCGGCTTTCAGGACGACTATGGAATTTGCATCGCGATTATCGCCCGGGCGGAGGCCGCCATAATAATCGGGGCTGGCGCTGCCGGTGGGAAGGAAGACGAGGCCGTTCGGCTCGTCGACCACGATTCGCGACCAGGTGTTCGCGGCGCCGGCAGGAGAATCTTCCGGCAGCGGATGAAAGGTCCAGCGCAGCGCTCCGGATTTCGCGTCGAAGGCGCGCACTTCGCCCGACGACATTTTCGCGCGGCTGTTGTCGGCGACGAACGCGCCGACGATGATCAAATCCCGATAAAACGCGGGCGGGGAGCTGACTCCGTATTCGCCTTGATAAACAGGCTTGCGGCGCAGGCCGGCGGTCAGTTCGACCTCGCCCTCCTTGCCGAAACCGGGGCGAAGCTTGCCGGTGGTGCGATCGATACTGATAAGGCGCGCGTCCGCGGTGCCGACGAAAATCGTATCGCCGGCGAGTGTGACACCGCGATTCGCGAAGTCGCTGTAGTTACGTTTGCGATCGACGTGGAGGTCGGTCTTCCAGATCTCGCGACCGGTTTCGGCGTCGAGGGCGACGACGAATCCGCCGGGTGTGGAGAGATACAGCTTGCCGTCGGAATAGACGGGAGTGGCTTCGAAGCGAGGCTCGCGGCGGAATTCGGCGATGGGTTCCTTGGAGTCGTAGGTCCAGGCGACTTTGAGTCGCGATACGTTTTCGGGAGTAATTTTTTCGGGGGGCGGGGCGGCCCACAGTGGCATCGTCAGGATGAGGGCGATGGCGAATCTCATGTGCTTATTGTGATGCGATAATTCGGCTAACGAAAGGATTTTGGGATGAAATGAAAAAATCCTGGGACGAAACCAGATTGTTCGCGATATTCTCGACGCTATTGGCTTTGGGCTTTTCGTTGGTTGCGCAACCGAAGGGTGGAAGCATCGTGACTCGATCCATACCTTCTTCGCTCCAGATTGTTTTCGACGCGGCGGGCAATACTTACTCGACGGGCAGCGACGGAACGGTAACACCGGGGGCGGCACAAAGGAAGTCGACAGATGAAATTTGCACCTTCGTCGGCGGACCGTTTCCACTTGTCGAACCGTGCGGCGACGCTCACATTACGAAGTACGACGCGACGGGGAATATCGTGTTTGGCTCTCTGCTGGGTGGACCGAAGGCCGACGCCGGCTCGGCCCTGGCCGTAGATTCAGTGGGGAACGTCTACGTGACGGGAACGGCAGGCGCTTCTTTCCCGACAACTCCGAACGCTGCCATACGTACCGGTGGAAGTGGCTTCGTCGCCAAGCTAAGTGCAGACGGAAGCAAATTTCTGTACACGACCTATTTGCCGGCGGGATTCCAATTGCCTTCGGCGATTGCCGTCGATCCGCAAGGCAACGCCTATATCACCGGCAGAACTACGGCGGATCATGCGTTCATCGCTGCCCTCAATGCCGATGGCTCCGAGTTTTCTTACACGGCCACATTGGCTGGATCGTTGCAGGATCGAGCAACTGCAATAGCGGTTGACGCAGAGGGTAACGCGGTCATCGGTGGATATACCGATTCGCTCGACTTTCCGGTCACACCGGATGCGCCGTCGACGCCTTTAGGCGGATTCCTGGCCCGCTTCGATCCGTCGGGGCGCGTGCTCTACGCCACCTACTTCGCGGGTATCGCAAACACGATTGTGGTCGACTCGGACGGGAACATTTTTGTCGCTGGCGCACTGGGTTCCCCTGATTTTCCAACCACGCCGGGAACACTTCAGCCGGAGCCACTAGTGCCGATGTGGAACAGTTCACCGGGAGGTTTTCTAACGAAGTTTTCGCCGGATGCGAGGACGATGGTTTATTCGACGTATGTTCCGAGCATCGATAATGGATCGCTCCGGGAAGGCGTCGCGTCGATCGTCTTAAGCGGCGAAGGCGGAGTGTATGTGGCTGGGGGCACGGGCGCTGGATTTCCGATCACAGACTCCGCGCCGCAACCATGCTTCGGCGGGCGCACGGACGTTTACGTCGCGCATCTCGATTCGATGGGCAAACTTCTGGATGCAACCTACATCGGCGGCGCGATCGACGATTCGGTGTACGGGCTTGCGCTCGCCGATGATAAGACGATCAGGCTGGCCTGGCATGCGAACGGAGCGACACTGAATATTTCGCAGATTCGTTTCGGCGAGCCGGGCTGGGCGGCGCCCTCTTGCTTATCGGGCGATGTGCTGAACTCGGCGAATTTGTACTCGCGAGGATCGATTTCGCCCGGCGCATTTGTGTCGCTGACCGGGCTTGGCATCGGTCCATTGGAAGGGATCGGATATCAGCCGGATCAGCAGGGGCGTGCGCCGCTCACGTTGGCAGGAGTCAAAGTATTTTTCGATGGCCAGCCGGCGGCGATTGTCTATGCGCAATCCAAAGTAGTGAATGTTCTGGCGCCATTTGAGCTCGCCGGCAAATCGTCAACGGCAGTCGCGTTGGAATACGGCGGCACAACGCATGGACCGATCAGCGTGCCGGTCGATTCCAGCGAAACAGGGATTTTCCGGCTGCAACCAGGGGGCTCGGTACAGGCTCTGGCGATCAACGAAGACGGAACGATCAACGGCCCGTCGAATCCTGCGAGCAAAGGATCGACCGTGATGTTATGGGGTACTGGATTCGGGCAGACGATGGTCCCCTGCATGTCCGGCGAACTGAATTCCCCCGCGACCAACCCGCTTGTGCAACCCGCTACGCTGTTCGATGGCAGTTTTGGGAACTTCCACATCGTCAGTTCCGGCGGCGCGCCAGGACTGCTGTGCGGAATCGTCCAGATCAACCTGCAAGTGCCCACGAACGTGCCCTCCGGATCGCTTCGATTGGGCACGAACGGCAGCCTTTCCACAGTAGCCACCATCGCCGTCAAGTAGAATGGCTACTTGCGCGATTTCTTCACCCGCCGAACACCCCCGTTCACGCGAGTCCTTCTCATCGAAAGCGGCTCGCGGCGGCTGTTCGATGCGCTGATCCCCGGCCTTTACGATCTCTACGGCGATCAACTCCAGCTCGACCTCCTCACCTGTTACGCAGGCGTTCCGAAGGGCTTTCGCGACGGGACCGTCTTTAACGTAAACGACTATCGAGGCAGCGCCGCGCGCAAGCGCCTCTATTCCGAGCTCGCGGCACGCGAGTATCAGATCGCCGGCATCATTTGTGCAGCCGAGCCGATCATGACCAAGTGGAAATGGGTGCTGGCGGCTCGCCTCCGCGCCAAGGTTTTCGCGCTGAATGAAAATTGCGATTATTTTTGGCTCGATTACAGCCACTCGGGCACGATGTTCAACTTCGCGCTATACAGGATGGGGCTGACCGGCGCGTCCGCGATCCCGACCATCGCGCGGCTGCTGTTTTTCCCGGTGATGCTGGCGTACCTGATTCTCTATGCTGGATTCGTGCACTTACGGAGGAAATTGAGGACATTATGAAAGCGGTTTACATCGAACACACCGGCGGGCCGGAAGCCCTGCAATTTGGCGATCAGCCGAAGCCTGAGCCCGCGGAGGGACAGGCGCTGGTGAAGATCGCGGCGTCGGGCGTCAATTTTATCGACACCTATCATCGGACAGGATTGTACAAGCTGCCGATGCCGGCGATTCTTGGATCGGAAGGCGCGGGAACGGTCGAGGCTGTCGGCGAAGGCGTGACGACGGTGAAGGCCGGCGATCGGGTCGCGTGGGCAATGACGCGAGGATCGTACGCCGAGTACGCCGCGGTGCCAGAAGCGCAGCTCATCAAGATCCCCGACAGCGTTTCGTTTAACGATGCGGCGGCCGCGATGCTACAGGGCATGACCGCGCATTACCTCACGCAGACCACTTTCCCGTTGAAGGCGGGGCACGTCGCGCTGGTGCATGCGGCGGCGGGCGGGACCGGTCGATTGATCGTGCAGATGGCGAAGATGGCGGGGGCTCGTGTGATTGCGACCGCGGGTTCGCCGGAGAAAGCCAAGATCGCGCACGAAGCGGGCGCGGATGAGACGATTCTGTATCGCGATCACAATTTCGCGGATGAGTCGCGCCTGCTCACTGCGGGGAAGGGTGTCGACGTCGTGTATGACTCGGTTGGCGCGGACACGTTCGAGAAGAGCATCGATTCGCTGAAGCAGCGCGGCATGATGGTTTCGTTCGGCAACGCCAGCGGTCCGGTGCCGCCGGTCGCGCCTTTGTTGCTGAGTCAAAAGGGATCGCTGTTCTTGACTCGGCCGTCGCTGGGGAATTACATCGCGACGCGCAAGGAGCTGGAATCGCGCGCGGGCGACATTTTCCAGTGGATCGCGGACAAGAAACTGGTGCTGCGGATCGAGCGTGTTTATCCGCTGGCGGAGGCGGCCCAGGCGCATCGCGATCTGGAAGGCCGCAAGACCACGGGCAAGCTGGTTTTGGGGGTTTAGCAACGCCCACACTCAGGGCGCCTGCTTGTTGCGCGCGCCCTGACGGGTGCGCCTCAAAGACATGCTCCAGTTACCGCAGTGAGGCGCGACCCGTAAGGGCGCGCGCAACAAGCAAAGGAGCGGTCCAACGGTCGGGTTCGGCAGAATCGGTCTTACGCGCTCCATGCTGTCGCGCCTCTTTGAGCGCTCATCGTTTGCAATCGACGTCGCTTGCCATCGGGAAACACAATTCGTCGCGATAAAATCCGGCCAAAAATTGTTCCGCGGGGCGATTGCACTGGATCGCCGTCCGTGATCTAATGGGTGGGCTTCCCCCCGAAGATTTGGCCTCGATTCATTGCTTTGCAATTCATGGTTTCGCAATATTGTTCTGATAGACTGAACGGCATCTACAGGGTCTCTTTCAATTTCAAAGGAGTTAGTTTATGAGCAAATTTGTGCGGGCAGCGTTGCTGAGCGCCCTGCTGGCGGCAGCAGCCTGGGGACAGGCAACGGCTGGACTTGGCGGCATCTCCGGAACGGTTCGCGATGCCTCGGGATCGCCGGTGCCGGCCGCAAAAGTTGTTGTATCGAACACCTCGCTGGGCCTGACCCGCGAGTTGGCCACCACGGATGCCGGCATCTTCAGCGCACCGGCTTTGGTACCTTCGGGAGGCTACAAGGTCTCGATCAATAAAGCCGGCTTCGCCGCTTACGAAGCCAACGAGATCTCGGTTCAAGTCGGCGAGACCGTGAACCTGTCAGTGGCGTTAACTGTCGGCGCGGTCACGCAGACGGTGGACGTAACCGCCACCGCCGCGATCGTCGACGATACCAAGACGGAATCTTCATCGGTGGTCGACAACCGGATGATTAAGGACCTGCCCATTAACGGCCGCCGCGTGGACCAGTTCGTGACGCTCACGCCTGCCGTGACCAAGGATGCCGACTTCGGTCTGGTTACGTTCCGCGGCATGGCGGGCGGCAACAACTTCCTGATCGACGGCAACGATACCACCAATCAGTATTACAACGAGAACGCCGGCCGCACGCGCCTGGGCGCGCAGATTTCGCAGGACGCCGTGCAGGAATTCCAGGTGCTGACTTCAGCCTATTCGGCGGAGTTCGGGCGAGCCGAGCGGCGGCGTCGTCAACACCATCACCAAGAGCGGGACCAACGATATCCACGGCACTTTTTTCTGGTTTTTCCGCAATCGCACGCTGGATGCGATCGATCGCTACTCGATCGTGAACGGATCGCCTTCGATCCTCCGGAAGTTCGCCATCAGACCGGCGGCACGATTGGCGGCCCAATCATGAAGAACAAGCTGTTCGCCTTCTTCAATACGGAAATCCAGCGGCGCACGTTCCCGATGGTCGATAACGTCATCAATTCATCCGTCAACGCCACCACCCAAACCTGGATCGGATGTGCAGCGCCAGCCACTCCGGCGCAGTGCACGGCCATCAATAGCGTCCTGCCGCGCATGTTCGGATTGGTCCCGCGTAACGGCAATCAGTCGCTGTATTTCCTGAAGCTCGACTACCGCCCCAATGAGCGCAATTCCTTCAGCGCCAGCATGAACTACCTGAAATGGCTCTCCGTCAATGGGATTCAAACCGGCATCGTATCCACCAGCGGCGCCGCCGTCGGAACCAATGGCGACGATTCGGTGCGTGACCGCATCGGCAAGTTGTCGTGGACATACGTCCCGACAGGGGAACATCGTCAACGAAGCGCGCTTCGGCTGGTTCAAGGACCGCCAGGCAGATGATTTCGACCCACTCTCCAGCAGGGTTATCCCGATCGGAAACGTCAGCCTTTCGGTGGCGGGCCTGAGCACGCTGGGCGGCTATAACGTGCTGCCGCGCCTCAACCCTAGCGAGAATCGCTTTCAATACGCCGACAACCTTTCCTGGGTAAAGGGCCAGCACACCTTCAAATTCGGTTTCGACATCGCGAACACCGAAGACTTTACCAACAGCCTGACAAACCGCGCCGGAACGTTCACCTATGCAAACGTCACCGCATTCGCGCAGGACTTCACCAGCCCCGCGCCGGGTCCGAGCCACTGGTCCAGCTATTCGCAGGTTTTCGGCAATCCGATTCGTCGACACCAACAGTCACGGATCTGGGCTTCTATGGCTCAGGACACCTGGAAGGTGACTAAGAAGCTGACTGTCAACTACGGCTTGCGCTACGAATACTCGGTTCTGCCTCAGCCAACGATCGTAAATCCGAATTATGCGCAGACCGGTGTCATCCATTCGGCGGGCAAGAATTTCGCGCCTCGCATCGGTGTCGCGTACTCGTTGAACGCCAAAACGGTGTTTCGCGCCGGCTATGGCCTGTACTACTCGCGCAACATTACCGGGTTGATCAGCAATTTCTTTCACTGTGAACGACGTGTACACGCAGAGCCTGAGCATCACCAGCCCCACGTCCGCAGGCGCTCCGATTTACCCGAACCCGCTTGACAAGCCCGGCGGGTGCATTGGCTTCCAATCGCTCCATCAATTCGCCGCGCCGAATCTGCGGAATCCTTACACGGAGCAATTGAACGTCGCTGTCGAGCGATCGCTGACCAAGACGATGAGCCTGACCACGTCCTACATCATGAATCGCGCGAAGGCGCTTTACACCGTGCGGGATCTCAACATCGGACCGCTGAGCTCGCAGGTGTACAACTTCAACATTCTGGATTCCAACTACAATCCGACCGGCCAGGTCTACAGCACTCCGCTGTATCTTCTTGCCAACCGCGATCGATACGCGATACGGACACATCAATCAGGTGGAAAACGGCGGCAAGCAGTGGTATGACGCTGTGTCCGTTGCAATTGAACAAGCGATTCAACGGCATCTTCCAAGGGACCATCGCCTATACCTGGTCGCACGAACTGGACGAAAACCAGGAGTCCGGGCAGCAATGCGCTCTTCTTCAGCAGCGGCCCGATGGGGCTTTACAATGGCGCGTACAGCCTTGACAAGGGCAACGGCAATCTGGACCAACGGCATCGGTTCGTCGGCACCTTGCATCGCCCGCCCGAAATTCATGAAGGGCAATAGCGCTCTCGCGAAGTACGTGGTGAACGGTTGGGAGCTGGATGGCATCGTGACGCTTGCCAGCGGCCGGCCGAGCTTCGAATCGGTCAGCTTCTCTTCCACCACCAACTTGCCGCAGGCGTTCACCGGCACCCTGAATGGACTGGGCGGCGACAACCGCGTGCCCTTCCTGCCGAATAATCCGCTGCGCATCGATCCGATCACGCGCGGCGGATGCTCGCATTTCGAAGAACATTCCGATCGGGGAGAAGATGAACCTCTCTCTGATGTTCGAGGTGTTCAATGTGAGCAACACGATCAGCAACACCGAGTGTTTCTGCGGGTGGTTTCACCGCAGCGAACAAAGGGACAGCCGCAGCGCCCAACTTCGTCATTGCGCCTTGCGCGTCGGCGACGGCGACAACGCTGCGCGCCGACGACGCCGGGGCTCGGTACCGCTTCCGCCGGTTCCCGGACGGGACCAACGCCCGCCGCGGTCAGGTCGGCCTGCGTTTCACGTTCTAAATTATTAGTACTTTGTTTTCAGGAGGGGCGTCTGCAAAGGCGCCCCCTTTCACGTTTACCAGATCATTACGCCGATAGAGCCATTGAGCACTTGCCGAAAAAGGACTTGACGTAGTACCATTACATTTTGCACAATAGCTAGGTTCGTGTTCGCTTAGTGTTCCGTAACGAAACTTAAAGTAGAGGGAGAAGCTTTGCCCTTCAAATTCAGGCATTCTTTATCGTTCCGGTCTGTCATTCTACTGTCGACCTTCGCCTGCGGCGCATCTCTGCTGCACGCTATCACCCCTGTTAAGAAGAAGAAACCGGTTCATGCCGCCGCACGGGCGCCCGATCGCGGCGAAGCTGGTGGCGACCCGCACGAATCTCCTCGCATCGCGAAAGCGCCGGTTAAGTCGCACATCGTCCCGGCGAAGGCTCCGGCCGGCAAAAAGGTGGCGAAGGGACCGTGGAGAGTCCCCAATTATGCCGATTCGACTGAAGGCGACTTTATCGATGGCGAAGACTTGGCGGTTCGCCGCGCCGCTGTCGAGGCGCTGGGCCCGCTGAACGGAACCGTGGTCGTCACGCAGCCTGAAACCGGGCGCGTCCTGACCATCGTGAACCAGAAGCTCGCGTTGCAGAGCGGCTATCAGCCCTGTTCCACCGTGAAAGTTCCCGTTGCGCTGGCGGCCCTGAGCGAAGGAGTCATCGATCGGCAGACGTTGATCCGCGTGTACGGCAAGACGACGTTCGACATGACTACCGCGCTGGCGAAATCCAACAACCAGTACTTCGCGAGCCTGGGCCAGCGGCTTGGATTCGAGCGCATGAGCTACTACGCAAGACTGTTCGGGCTCGGCGAAAAGGCCGGTCTGGATATCGAAGGCGAGCAGGCCGGGATTCTGCCCGCGACCGTGCCCAAGAGCGGCATGGGAATGATGACCAGCTTCGGCGACGGGATCTCGCTCACGCCTCTCGAATACGCCGCGCTGATCGGCGCGGTGGCCAACGGCGGGACGCTTTATTATCTGCAATATCCCAAGACTCAGCAGGACGCGCAGGGGTTGATCCCTCGCGTGAAACGCCGCCTGGATATCGACCAGTGGATTCCGGACATCAGGCCCGGAATGATGGGCGCCGTGGAGTTCGGAACAGCACGGCGCATCGGCTTCGATCCGGATGAGCCGATCTACGGAAAGACGGGCACGTGTACGGATTCGCGCTCGCCCACGCATCTCGGTTGGTTCGGTTCGTTCACGGAAATCGGCAAGAATCACTTGGTGGTGGTCGTGCTGCTGACGGGCGGAAACGCGGTTAGCGGTCCTGCGGCGTCGGGTGTCGCGGGTCAGGTGTACAAGAACCTCGGGCTCAGCACTTACTTCGCGCAGAGCCACGGGGCGTCGCCGTCGTTGATGATCTCCAATAACTAACGCTTACTTCTGGCCGTTCTGGCCGGCGATTTCGCGCAGGATCGTGCCCAGCGCGTTCCGGAAATCGGCAGCCGTGGTGACATCGAACACTCGCGGCTGTAGCGGCTTTAACATTCCCACCAGCGAATCCGTATTGTTCGTATATGGCACCCGCGGCCGTGGCGGATCGTTGGAGTGAGGCGGCGCACTCCATTGGGCGGGCGAAGGGATCGACACGGGCGGAGCCGCAGCGGAAAAACTGACAGACTTGCAGCGGATGTAGAACACGCGAGTTCCAGACGGCCCAGTTGTTTGAATGGGAGTTAGATCCACTTCTTTCCGGAACGCGAGCGGCGCGCTGATCACGATAAGAGTCGCGGGTTCCACGCCGGGAGCACCGCTTTCCAGCCGCTTGCGAACCTGCGAGACGAAGAACTGAGCATCATCTTTGTAGCCCTCCATTCCGCGTGCGTTGATCTTACGCCGATCATTGCCCCCAGCGTTGAACCGATACGTCTCAACCTTGCCGTCGTGAAAACCACTTCGACCGCTCCAGGTCACCTTCCGATGCTCCAGATCCAGTGCCGTGAGATGTATCGATCCGTTGAGAATCTGCATCCTGGAGATAAAGTCGAGCCGAGGAAGTACGTTGGCATTTAAGGACAGCTCGCCGTTCTTAGGGTCGCGATTCAGGTTTGCATTCGCGATGACCTCGACGCGCAGCGCCTTCTCCGTAGACAGCGTCAACGATGGCCGCGAGGCAATACGTGGAGTGCAAAACCTGGATATTTCCACACTGGGCAGACCCGTCCAGGCGTCGCGCAGAAGATCATGCGGAAGCTCGGGAACTCTCAACTTCATCCGCTTGAGACTATGCTCCTTGGACTGGGAATCGTACACCGCGACGGCTACCTCGTAATCGCCGGACAGGATGCAGAGATGCTCAGACGATCGAACATCTTTCAGATCGGCAAGCCTGGTGGGATTCTTCAAAATCAGCGGTTTATGGCTACGATAGGTCCGATTCTCCCGATCGCGTATTTCAAAGAAGAGCACCATGCGGCCCGGCTCAGGGCGCTTCGCGAACTCGCTTGCGTCCACGACAGCCCAAATGGCGGATTCAAAACGCTGATCTTCCGACAAGTCCGGACGAAAAACTCGCAACGACCATTCGATGTGCGCCTCGTCGCCACCTTTCAGCCATTGCTCGAACGGAATGTTGTCGAAGGCAGGATCTGGCAGCCTCGCCTGGCCCAGGGCCAGTATTGCGGCAAAACTCGACATGAGCCAGATGCGCAGCATCGCGATTAAGGCGATCATAGCGAAACTGAGCCGTGATAGCGCGCTGAGGATGTGCGATTTCTACACCGTCGCTTCCATCTCCGACGATAGCTCTTCCCACTCCGCTTCACTTTGCGCGAGTTCCTTGCGACGGATTTCGAGCGCTGCCGCGACTCGCATGGTTTCTTCCGCGCTTTTGAAATCCGCCAGCGCGGCTTCGTCCTGCGCGATCGCCGATTCGAGTTCCGCCACGCGCTTCTCCACCGCGCTCAAGCGCGTCTTCAGCTTTTCCAGCTTCATTGGATTGACGCGCTTCTTAGGCTCGGCTGCTGCGATGGGCTGCGGCGCGGGTTCGACCTCTACTTCCGCAACCACCGGCGACGCCCCGCCGCCCTTGCGCCACAAGTAATCCTCATAGTTGCCCGGATAAACGTGCACGTGGCCCTCTTCGATCTCGAACACGCGCGTCGCCAGGTTGTCGATGAAGTAGCGATCGTGCGAAACGAACACCACTGTACCGGTATAGCCTGCGCAGCGATTCTAGCAGCACATCTTTCGCGCGCATGTCGAGGTGATTCGTCGGTTCATCCAGCAACAGGAAGTTCGAAGGCGCCAGCAGCATCCGAGCCAGCGCATAGCGATTCCGCTCGCCGCCCGACAACACGCCGATCTTCTTGAATACTTCCTCGTCGCTGAACAGAAAGCATCCCAGCAGCGTGCGCAACTGCGTCTGCGACGAGCGCGGAGCCGCGCCGCTCAGATCGTCCAGCATGCGCGCGTTCGGATCCAGCTCCTTGTATTGATCCTGCGCGAAATAATCCGGCAGCGCGTTGTGGCCCAGCGTGTAGCTGCCCGACGACAGCGGCTCGGCGCCCGCCAGCAGCTTGATCATCGTCGACTTCCCCGCCCCGTTCACGCCCACCAGCGCGATGCGATCGCCGCGCTCGATGATGAAGCTCGCGTCGCTGAAGACGTGCTTCTCGCCGTAGCTCTTGGAGACATCCTTGAACTCGGCCACGATGCGACCGCTCAGCTTCGGCTGCGGAAACGAGAAATGAATCGTCTGCTCATCCGGCGGAACTTCGATGCGCTCGATCTTTTCCAGTTCCTTGATGCGCGATTGCACCTGCTTCGCCTTGGTCGCCGTCGCGCGGAAGCGATTGATGAAGGCTTCCAGCTGCTCGATGCGGTCGTGCTGATTCTTGTAGGCGGCCTGCAAGATTGCGCGCGGCGCTCCTCCTTCTGCCGCAGATACGATTCGTAGTTGCCCGTGTAAAACTGGACGCGCTTGTTCCAGATCTCGACCGTGCGATTCACGGTGACGTCCAGAAAATAGCGATCGTGCGAAATCAGCACGTAGGCGAACGGATAGTTCGTGAGATATTGCTCCAGCCAGTTGCGAGCCTCCAGATCCAGGTGATTCGTCGGCTCATCCAGCAGCAGCATGTTCGGCTTTTCGACAGCAGCAGTTTCGCGAGCGCGATGCGCATCTGCCAGCCGCCCGAGAAACTCTTCGGTGCGCCGCGTCCAATCTTCCTTCTTGAACCCGAGCCCGTCGAGCACCGTGCCCACCTGCGCCTCAATCGCGTAGCCATCGCGATTGCGAAATTCCGTATCGATGTGATGCAGACGGTCGGCTGCGGCTGCGTATTCGGGGCTCGCCGGGTCCAGCTCGCCGAGACTGTGGTGCAGCGTCTCCAGCTCCTTCTCCATTTCATGCAGATCGGCGAACACGCTCATGCACTCGGCGAAAATCGTGCGGCCGGAAAGCGACAAGCCCGTCCTGCGGAAGATAGCCCTGCGTGATCCCCTTCGTGCGACGTCATCGACGCCGTAGTCGAGCGACTCCATCCCGCACAGAATCTTCAGCAGCGTCGACTTGCCGGTGCCGTTTCCGCCGACCAGGCCGGTGCGCTCTTTGGGCGTGATCAGCCAGTCGCAATTTTCGAAGAGGAGTTTGTGGCCGAAACGTTTTCCGGCGCCGGAGAGTTGAATCATTTAAAGAGAGAGCGGAGCGTAGATTCCTCTTCCATTCTAACGTGTACTGAGCATTGGCATGCGAGAATTGCCAGTATATCGAATTGACGCAGGAAATCGTAGCCGCATTGTTATTTCTTTGTGACGCCGCCGTTAAGCGAAATGCCCCCGATGTGCCTATCGGTGGATTCGCTACGGGTTGCAACAGTTTGAGTTCACTGCATCCAATTTCAGCGCGGCCCTCGACTCAAGCCCCGCCAAAGATGGGACAGCCAATATGAAATTGCCGCGAACAGTCTCCTCGACAATCATTACCGCGCTCCCCGTGTTACCCGCGTTCGCGTGGACTGGCGGGATGGATGCCGGCGAGCTTTTGGCCGTCGCTGATGGCTCAGACGTGTGGATCTATCTTTCAAATCAACATACGTTCAAGAGGCAAAAAGGAGGCCCATCTTTCTCGGGAGAGCATGAGGACGATGACAGCATAGATAATCCTCAGACATTTGCGAGAGGTTTATGGATTGACATCGCAATATTCTCAGTTTGCAGCCGCCTCAACCGCACGGCGACCCTTGTAAAGGAAGAAGTAATCCAGTTGAGCGATCAGAGTTTTCCATGCTACGTTCAACATCCGCCCGGACCGGATCACGAATCAATCTAGCTTCGTCGACAGAGGCGATCTTATCGCCTCTGCGTCGTTCCATGTTTCATGATCGTGGTCGAGTTCTGGAGTGTCTGCACTCGGTCCATGTTCGAACTGGTCAAACGGGCTGGGGCTTACGTAACCCGCAATTGCCGACCAGCATACGTGACCACTCGAGTTGAAGCCGACTTCGATTGTTACCGCCACATCGTCACAGCCCGATGCGATTGTCTATTTCGTTTGGCGACGATCAACGCTGGCCGCGTTTTTTGATTTCGTGACCGACTGTCGGATCGAACTTCGTGAAGTAGATTTCGCCTCGTCGAGGGATAGACGTATGTCTCGGGTGCGATTGATGAATGTCTATGATGCGCGTTCTACTCGTGGCCAGTCTTGCATGATTTCCTGGTGCAGATCGGCATCGCGAATTGTCGTGTATTCAAGTCAAGCCCGCAACGCCTCCTTATTCCGTCGCGATGTAGTGCCGCACAGCCTTATCGATTAACTGGCTGCGCTCCCCCGATTTCGCCACTTTGTCGAGACGCTTGATGGTGGATTCGGGAGTTATAACGTTGATCGACGCGCCGTGGACATGACATCCACATTGTATGCACTACCGCCCTCAATCGCAGAAAAACTTCAACGAATCCGCGATATACGTCTTCAACTCGCTCCGCTTAACGACCGCATCCAGAAACCCGTGCTCCAGCAAGAACTCGCTCTTCTGGAAACCTTCGGGCAACTTCTGGCGAATCGTCTGCTCGATCACTCGAGGCCCCGCGAATCCGATCAAGGCCTTCGGCTCGGCGATATTCAAATCCCCCAGCATCGCAAAACTCGCCGTCACGCCGCCGGTCGTCGGATCCGTGAGGACGCTGATATAAGGCACGCCGGCTTCATCCAGGCGCATCAGAGCCGACGAAATCTTGGCGAGCTGCATCAAACTTACCGCGCCTTCCTGCATGCGCGCGCCGCCCGACGCCGAGACGATCACCAACGGATCGCGCCGCTCCATCGACCGCTCGATCGCACGCGTGATTTTCTCGCCCACCACCGACCCCATGCTGCCGCCGATGAACTTCAGTTCCATGGCGCAGATGTTCACATCGCGGCCCGCCAGCTTGCCCGTCGCCGAAATCAGCGCGTCAGAAAGCTGCGTCGCTTCCTGCATGCCCGCGAGCCTCTCGGCATAGCTTTTGGAATCCGAGAATCGCAGTGGATCGGTCGACACCATGTCGGCGTCGTGCTCAACGTACGACCCATCGTCGAACAGCAGCGCCATCCGAGCCCGCGCATCAATGCGGAAATGAAATTCGCATTGCGGACATACCTGGAAATTGTCGTCGAGCGCCTTTTTCCAGATAATCTGGCCACAGGCTTCGCACTTCAGCCACAGGCCCTCGGTGCGCATCTTCTTTTCACCGTCACCGCTACCTTCGACACCGGGCTTTTGCCGATTGAACCACGCCATTGCGAACACTCTTTACAGTAACGTAAGGCTCGTGGTCTCCGCTAATGAATCGCGGGTCATCAAAGCCACGGTCCCGCGTCGCGGCGATCCCACACATACGCGCCGAAATCGCGCCGCTTGGAGAATCCCATGCTTCGGTACAACCGGATCGCGTTTTCATTCGACCCGGTCACCGTCAAGCTCACCGAACGGCATCCGTGAGCGCGCAACGCCATCAGCGATTGCCGGATCAGCTCGTAACCCAGCCCCGTTCCCTGCTCCGCTTTCGCGACGCATAGTTGTGTGATGTGCCCGCAATCGTCGGCTACCAGGCTCGCCAGCGAAACACCGCACAATTGACGATTGCTCGCGTCGATCGCCGCGTAGGAAGCCGGCGCGAAGAATGTCCCGCATCCGGGATACTGCACGATGTTCATCAGGAATCGGCGCGCGCCCGCGGGCGATCGATATTGATCGTTAATCCGCGAGTCGACGTGGCCCTGATATGCCG
The DNA here is from genome assembly GCA_963732025.1 of Terriglobia bacterium. Taxonomy (GTDB): domain Bacteria; phylum Acidobacteriota; class Terriglobia; order Bryobacterales; family Bryobacteraceae; genus Palsa-187. The sequence continues at coordinate 635,513 of CAVSXU010000007.1, read as the reverse complement.
ACGCGATCAAGCGCGCGGTTTGATCCTGCATCCGCTCATTCCAGTGCGTGATGCCGATTCCCGCCCGCGGCCGCTCGCGCAGCTTCGTCACCGGATCCAGTGGCGCCTGCAGAAATTGGCGAGCCGTGCATCGAAAATATTCCCGCCGAGGCACCGCGCGCTCCAATGGCGAGCTCAGCATCAGCAACTGCGACTCTACTCGTTTGATACCGGGCGTGCGCCACAACATATCCAGCACGGTTTCGAGCAGAGCATTTTCGTGTTGCAGCGTCCTATGCGCCCGCATGACATAGAGATCGCCGATCAGCCCCTTGCCCTCTTCGCAAACGAAATAGGAGTAGCCGTCGACGCGCGGACCGCCGCCGGTATTCGTCACCAGCGCGACTCCGCTCAGTGCCTGCATATGCACGAATCGCCGCACCAGATCCGCCGACGGCCGAAAATCCCAATCGAGCTCGGAGCGCCATGCGGCGGTCTCCTCGTCCAGCAGAGGCGTCAGGCGATCCGCTTCGATGTGCCGCAATTCGACGATCTGCTGCGCGATCGAATGCTCGGGCTCGGCATGCGGTTCAGGCAGGGCCGCCATAACCTCATCGTAGCCCGTTTGAGAAGGTGGAGTGCGAAGCAGTGCCGCGCATGTCATCATGAATCTTGCGCTCTTCGCCGCTGCTGCCCATCTTCCTGATCGTCGCCGTCGACGTGCTCGGCCTCACGATCATGATTCCTCTGCTCCCGTTCTATGCCGAGAAGATGGGCGCGAGCCCCGCCCTCGTCGGCATGTTGATCAGCGTTTACGCGATTTGCCAGCTCGTTTCCGGACCGCTGCTCGGCCGCGCGTCGGATTTCACGGGCCGCAAGCCGCTGCTGTTGCTGAGCCAGGTGGGCACGTTCATCGGATTCCTGATCCTCGCCTTCGCGCCGAATTTGTGGATCGTGTTTCTGGCGCGCGTGATCGACGGCGCGACGGCGGGGAACCTCTCGCTGGCGCAAGCCTATATTTCCGATGTGACGAAGCCTGAAGATCGCGCGAAATCCTTCGGCGTGATCGGCATCGCGTTCGGCATGGGGTTCCTGATCGGCCCAGCGATCTCCGGCTACCTCGCGCAGTTCGATTATCGCGATCCCATCTTCGCCGCCGCCGCGCTGTCGGCCACCAGCATTCTCGCGACGTATTTCCTGTTGCCGCGCACGCCGCCTGCAATCGCATCCGGCGGAAGCGCGGCGGATGCACCCGGCGGGCGACGTCTCTCGCTCTTTCAATGGGGCGAATACGCGCGCTATTTCCGCGATCCCGAACTCGCGCCTCGCCTCTGGCAATTCCTATCCTTCTGCGTCGCCTTTGCGATGTTCACCGCCGGCTTCTCCCTGTTCGCCGAGCGCCGTCTCGAATGGCACGGCGCCCCTTTCGGACCCAAGCAGGTCGGCTACACGTGGGCCTACGCAGGATTCCTCGGAGTGTTTCTGCAAGGCCCGGCGCTCGGAAGAATGGTCAAGCGATTCGGCGAGCGGGCGCTCAATCGAGTCGGCTTCGCAGCCTACGCCCTCGGCTACACGACGCTCGGATTCTGTTTCTCGATTCCAGTGCTGATCGTCGCGACCACCATCTCGACCGTCGGCAGCCTGGTCCGCCCAACGCTAACCAGCCTGATCACGAAAGCCACGCCGCGCGAAGAACAAGGTGTGGTGTTGGGCTTGACGCAATCCTTGAACTCCGTGGCGCAAATCGCCGCGCCGCCGCTCGCCGGCCTGTTGATTCAAAGAGGCATGCTGACAAGCTGGGGCCTGACTGCCGCCGCGGTCGCACTGATCGGGTTCCTGCTCACGTTTCGCGGTGCGAGTACGTCAAAGAACCCATAGCCGCAAATAGAAAGCATGTGGCGCACGCACTCGTGCGTGCCGTGGCGACACTCATGTCGACACGTTTTCCATCTTAGGAAATCGACTAACATCGCGAAAGAGGTCCTCGTCATGATCAAGCAAAGAATCAGCCCGTTTCTGTGGTTCGACAACCAGGCGGAAGAAGCCGCCCAATTCTACGTCTCGATCTTCCCCAATTCAGCCATGGGCGAGATCGCGCGCTACACCGAAACAGGCCCCGGTCCCAACGGCAGCGTCATGACCGTGGCCTTCCAATTGGACGGACAACAGTTCACGGCGCTGAACGGAGGGCCGATCTTCAAATTCACAGAAGCGCTCTCCCTGGTCGTGAATTGTGAGTCGCAAAAGGAAGTGGACTACTACTGGGATCGACTCTTGGAAGGCGGCGGCGAAGTGCAATGCGGCTGGGTGAAAGACAAGTACGGCGTGTCGTGGCAGGTAGTGCCAGTCGATTTCATCAAAATGGTTCAAGATAAAGATCCCGCCAAGGTAGACCGGGTCATGAAGGCGATGATGAAGATGAAGAAGCTCGATCTCGCCGCGCTGGAAAAAGCTTACGACGGGTAAACGCCTTTACTCGCAAATCGAGATCGGTTTCTTCGGACGCTTGTCCGGGCTGCAGTCGCCCAAATGACAACGCTCAAGGTACACCGGGTAGTAGATCGATTCAATGCCCGCTCTGACGACGTACTTCTCCCTTGTCTCCCGATAATAGCCGGGATGGCTTGCCCGGACTGAGAAAACCTCGGGTGGTACATTTGTGAACAGAAACTCGCCTTTCGAATTCGTCTTAGTGGATCTGCAGGGCTTGCCCTCGTCGCAAAGTAGCTCCACGTTCGCATTTTCGATCGGCGGGCCATAAGTTTGCCCACTAGCGATAGTCACTCTTCCGCCCAGATTCCCGAAGTCAGACTTGGTGATACGGATATAGTCCAGGACGGCACCACCTCCACACACCGCCGAAATATCTAAAATCAGATTCGGCAAAGTAGCCTGTTCGCCCGAGCCAATCTGAATCGACCTAACCCGAAGGCTCCTGAACCCGGGACTCTGAAGTGCCAAGCGGTATTCGCCAGCGGCCATATCGTCGAACCGATACACACCTTTCGCGTCCGAAATAGCTTGCCGGCGAATCCTCCCATCCTCCGACACGAGCTCAGCCGACGCGCGTGGAATCACTGCCTTCGTGAAATCCGTCACCGTTCCAGTGAGACTGGCAACGGTTTGCGCCCAGCCGTAAGGGATCGCAAGCGCCATCGTGATCGATAAGAGGCTTCCGCTCCTCATTCACCACAATCATAATATGGTTCAAAATACCCATTCCAACCCCCAAAATCCCTACCTCCCTGGAAATCCGACCATTCCAGTCCTACTTGGTGTATCCTGAGATTGGATCAGGCCACCCGATGTATTTCAAGAAGCGCCGAGCGTCGCGTACCACCGGCAAAGACCGCAATCTGACCGACCTCAAGCGTGGTGAATCCGCCATTCTCGATCGCCTGGATCTCCCTGAGGACGACGCGCGGCGCCTCATGGAACTCGGTTTCATCCCCGGCCACGCCGTGACTCCCGGCCATTCCGCCCCCGGCGGCGATCCGCGAGTCTTTCGCGTCGACGGCTCCGAAGTCGCGCTGCGCCGCGAAACCGCCCAGAGGTTGTTCTTAAAATGACGCGGCGATAACCAAATGGGCGACTGCCACGATTGTCCCGTCGCGACGCTGCCGCCACCGCGCGCCATTCCCACGCGCCGCCACATCGTGGCCATCGTCGGCCCGCCGAACTCCGGCAAATCGACGCTGTTCAACCGGCTCACCGGCCTGCGGCAAAAAGTCGCGAATTTCCCGGGCGTGACTGTCGAACATCGCATGGGAAAAGCCAAGCTCGACGCCGGCCGCGAAGTTTTCGTGGTCGATCTGCCCGGCGTCTACAGCCTGAATCCGCGCACCGAAGACGAGCGCGTCACGCACGACGTTCTCTCGGCAAGATGAAGGATCTGCCCAAGCCGGACGCGGTTCTGCTGATTCTCGATTCGACGAATCTCAGCCGGCACCTGGTGCTGGCCGCGCCCGTGCTCAGCCTGGGCCTGCCGACGCTGGTGATCCTCAACATGGCCGACGATCTCGATCGCGGCGGCGGCGGCATCGATTCGGCCGAGCTCGCCATGCAGCTCGGCTCGCCGGTCGCGCTGGTCAGCGCCGCGAAAGGCGTCGGCGTCGACAAGGTTTTTCAGTTCCTCGCGGGAACCACGCAAGGCGCGGCGCCGCAAAAGCCGCTGATGCAACTGCCCGTGATCCAGGACATTCCCGAAGTGCCGCGCCTGGGCCACCAATCTCGGCACCAACGCGAAATATCACGCGCCCGCGCCGCCTCTGTGGACGCGCCGGCTGGATTCGATTTTTCTGCATCCCGTGCTGGGACCGGCCGTGTTCCTGATCGGTTGTGATCGCGGTCTTCAAGTCGATTTTTTCCTGGGCCGATCCGCTGATGAACGGGATCGATCACTTTCGCGAAATCTCCGGCCATTGGATCGGCGCGCTGATCGCCAACGACGCTGCTGCGCTCGCTGCTGGTCGACGGGATCTGGAACGGCGTCGGGATCGGTCATCAAGTTCCTGCCGCAGATCCTGTTCCTGTTCCTGTTCATCGGGATTCTGGAAGATTCCGGCTACCTGGCCCGCGCCGCGCTGATCGCCGATCGCACCATGGCGCGCTTCGGGCTGCAAGGCAAGAGCTTCATTCCGCTGCTCTCCGCCTATGCCTGCGCCGTGCCGGCGATCATGGCGACGCGCACCATCGAAAACAAGCGCGACCGCATCGCCACGATTCTGATCGCGCCGTTCATGACCTGCTCGGCGCGCCTGCCGATCTATATGCTGGTGATCGCGGCGTTCATCCCGCATCAACTCCTGGTATCAGGTGACGGCGCTGCTCGGGCTGTACGTCCTCGGATTCCTGGCGGCGATTCTCACCGCGCGGCTGCTGAAATCGACCGTGCTGAGCAGCAGCCGGTCGTCCTTCATGCTGGAAATGCCGCCGTATCGCTGGCCCACTCTCCGATCGCTGGGGCTGCGGCTGGTCGACCGCTCGAAAGTCTTCCTGCGCCGCGCAGGCACGGTGATTCTGGCCGTTGCGATCGTGATCTGGGTGCTCTGCTATCTTCCCTACTCGACACGGCAAGCCCGCCGGCAGATCGAGCACAGCTTCGCCGGCATCGGTCGGGCCACGCGATCGAGCCGGCCATCAGGCCGCTGGGCTTCAACTGGAAAATCGGCATCGGGCTGATGACGTCGCTGGCGGCGCGCGAAGTGATCGTCGGAACGCTGGGCACCATCTACGGCATGGAAGGCACCGACGAGCATTCCGCAGAGCCTGCAGCAGGCGCTGCGCCAGCGATCTGACGCCGGGCGGCGCGGCCGCGCTGCTGGTGTTCTTCGCCTTCGCGATGCAGTGCATGTCGACCATAGCGGTCGTGCGCCGCGAAACCGGAGGCTGGGGCTGGCCCGCCGCGCAGTTCGCCTACATGACCGGAGCCGCCTATCTGTTCGCCTTCATCACCAACAAAGCCGTAACCGCCTGGTTCTAGAAAACCCCAAAGCCACTTGGCCACGAATGAACACGAATCAACACGAATCGAACTAAGAATTGCTGGCCGCAGATTCACGCTGATTCACGCGGATAAGAACTGCAATATGATTGGCCACAAATGCGCCACGAATAAGATTCGTTTCGTTGTGCGTTTTTATCTGCGTGAATCGGCGTGAATCTGCGGCCAGCAATTCTTAGTTCGATTCGTGTTGATTCGTGTTCATTCGTGGCCAATCATCTTGCTGTCCCTATCGCAGGTCTCCCGTCTGGAACCGCAGCACCGACGTCTGCGCCTGATAATCGTACCGAGCCCCCGCCGCCGCAATCTCCGCCGACGTCGCATTCAACTGCGCCTGCGATAACTCAATAATCGAGCTCAACCCCAAATCGTAACGAGTCTGCGCCAGATCCGCCGCCATCCGAGCATTCGCCAGCAATTGATCCGTGAGCCCGATCCGCTCGAAAGCCGTCTGCGCATTCAAGTACGCCACCCGCACGTCGCGAGCCACACGATTCGCCTGATCGTTGACATTCTGCGCCGCGGCTTTCGCGCGAAAATCAGCCTCGCTCTCGCGCGCCTTGAATAACCCGCCATTGAAAATCGGGATCGAAATATTCACGCCCGCCGCGCCATAGCGATCCGGAACAGCGGATTCGCCCGCCGGAACGATGCCCACCGCAGCCAGCGCGGAGATCGTCGGCTTACGCAGATCGTGCTCCGCATGAACGAATGTTTCCGCCGAATTTTGATCCAGACGAAGCTGCTTCAGCTCCGGCCGATTGTTGAGCGCGTCCTGCAACAGCGGCTCGATTAGTGCCCGGCAGTGCCGCAGGCATCGGCTCATCGGCAAGCGTGTATGCGGCCGGCGGCGTGGAGGTGTTTATTAACGCGACACCCATCGCCCGAGCCAGCTCAGCCTCGGCGGCCCGGACATCGTTCTGCGCCTGCGCCAGCAACAACTTCGCGTCCGAAAGATTCACGTTGGCGAAACTCACATCCAGCGTAGTCTTCAACTGATTCTGCTGCAGCGCCGTAATCTGATCCGAAACAAGCTGACGAGCCCCCACCGTCTGCTGCGCGACCTTCAACACGGCCTGCGCCCGCAGCAAATTGAAATACGCCCGATCGACATCCAGCAAGACGCCCGCCCGTGTGACTTCCGTGGCCTGGTCCGCCGCATCGGCATGCAGCCGAGCGGAATCGATCAGATTTCGCGTGCGGCCAAAATCGGAAAGTAGCTGATTCACCGTGATGCCGCCCGCCACGCGACTGTACACCGCGGGATTATTCAACGCGCCCGCCGCCAGGCGGCTACCCGAATCCGCGCCGACACCGGTCGCCAAGCCCACTACTTGCGGCGCCAGATTCGAGCGAACCTCGTTAGGCACCTGCCGTTGCGCCGAAGCGTTGAACTTCGCGGCATTAAGCTGAGGATTATTTTCAAGCGCAAGCCGATGCGCCTCCGCAAGGGTCAGCGTCGTCTGCCCGAAAGCCGCAGCGACGCCCAGAATGAATAACGCCGCGGTCTTCACTCTGACTCCCGACTCCTGGGTTTTCATTCTGAATTCTGACTCCTGAATTCTGAATTCTGGTTCGTCATTCTGACTCCTGACTCCTGACTCCTGACTCCTCTTTCCCATGCACCAATACATACGCCGCCGGCACTAGAAAAACAGTCAGCACCACCGACACGCTCAGCCCGCCGAGAATCGCTCGCGCCAGCGGTGCATACGCCTCGCTGCCCGCACCCAGTTTCAACGCCATCGGCAGCAATCCGATGATCGTCGCCAGCGACGTCATCAGTACCGGTCGCAATCGAACTCGGCACGCCATCGCGACCGCGTCACGAACGTTCATCCCCGCGGCAATCCCCTGCCCCTCTTCCGATTGCCCATGTTCCCGCAGATGCCGCGTGAATTCGACGATCAGAATACTGTTCGACACCGCGATGCCGACCAGCATCACCACACCCATCAGCGACATGACGTTCAGCGTAGTATCCGTCAGCCAAAGCGTCAGGATCACGCCCGCCAAGCCCGGCGGCACGGCAACCAGGATGATAAACGGATCGACGAACGATTTGAACTGCGCCACCAGAATCAAATACAGCAGCACCACCGATAGCGATAGGCCCACAGTAAAACTGGAAAACGACGCGCGCATGCCCTGCACCATGCCCCGCAAGTCGACATTCAAACCCTCGGGAACGTTGGCCTTCGCGTCGATGGCATCGATCGCATTCGCGATCCTGCCCAAGTCCTCATTCAGCGGCCGCACATAGATATCGATAATGCGGCGAAGCGCGTAGTGATCCACCTCGGTAGGCGATGTGATGCGCTTCACTTCGCTCACCATATCCAGGCGTGTCGAATCTTTCGCGCCAGCTCGCGCGCAGCGGAATCGCCTTCAGGTCGCCCATCGATTTGACCTGATCTTCCGGATACTGCACCGTCAGCATGTAGTCGTTGCCGCTTTTCGGATCGATCCAGAAGCTGGGCGCGATCATCGTGTTTGAAGTCAGTGCCGTGATGATATTGCCCACCACCTCCTGTTGATCCAGGCCCATTTCGCTGGCTCGCGTGCGATCGACATTAAGTTGAATCGCCGGATAATCCTCATCCTGCGGAGTGAACACGTCTGCCACGCCGGGAATCTTGCGGTACTCCGCCGAAAGTTTGAGCGCGGTTTCGTAGGCTTTGGCGAGGTTCGAACCGGCCACCTGCACGTCGATCGGCGCCGGGCAGCCCAAGGTTCAACACCGCATCTACTAATCCTCCGGATTGAAAGTACGCGCTGAGCTCCGGCATCTCCGTCGCCAGCCTTCGCTTCACCCGCGCCATGTATTCATAGCTGCCGATTTTGTGATCGTCCTTGAGACTCACCTGGACGAACGCCGTATGCTGCGCGGAATTGGTGGTGTAGATCGCGGAGAAATCCGGGGTCGCACCGATGTTCGACACAATCATGCCGAAGTCCTCCGGCGAAACAACTTCGCGAACCAGCTTCTCGACTTTTGCGACTTCCTCTTCCGTCAGCGCGAGACGCGTCCCCGCGGGTGCTTTAAGATTGATGACGAATTGTCCCGCGTCCGTGCGCGGAAAGAACGATAGCCCCAGCAACGGAAACAGCGCGACGCAAGCCGCGAACGCCAGTGCCGAGGCGCCCAGCGTCGCGCGCGGCCAGCGCAGCACCCAGCCGACAACTTTGTCGTAGCCCTTCAGCAATCCCTCAAAGCGATCGTTGAACCACACGTTGAACCACGCGCCGAAGGATTTGCGCTTGCGCCTCTGCTCCACTAGTACGGGCATCTCTTCTGAGGGCGTGTGATGATGCGACGAGTGCTTCAGGAATCGCGCGCAGAATAGCGGCACCACCGTCATCGCGACCGCATACGATGCAAACAGCGACAGCGCTACAGCCAGCGCCAGTGCGGAAAACAAAAACTTGCTGACGCCGTACAAAAACGTAACCGGGAAGAACACGACCACCGTGGTCAATGTCGCCGCCAATACCGGTAGCGCCACTTCCCGGCCGCCCCGCTCCGACGCCGTTACCGGGTCCTCGCCCAATTCCAGATGCCGGTAAATATTTTCGAGCACGACCACCGAGTTGTCGATCAATCGCGAAAATGCCAGCGCGAGTCCGCCCAGCACCATGCTATTGATGGATCCGCCGCCAAGAGATAGCGCGATAAAGGCCGCCAGCGCCGACAACGGGATCGAGAAAAATACCGCCAGCGTGGCTCGCATGCTTCCCAGGAAAACTAATATCATCACCGACGTTAGCAGCAGCCCCAATCCGCCTTCGTGCAGCAAAGTCTCTATCGCGGTCTTAACAAAGGCAGATTGATCGAAAACAACTTTTGTGACTAACTCTTTCGGTACGTCGAAAAGATGCAGAAGCTTTTCGCGAACTCCGTCCACCACGGCGATGGTGTTGGTGTCGCCGCCCTGCTTCAGAACCGGCGTGTACACCGATCGCTGCCCGTCCACCCGCACGATATTCGTCTGGATCTGGTGCGCAGTCCGACGCGTACCCGATGTCGGCGATCCGCACCGGCGATTGCCCCACCATCTTGACGGGGAGCTGGTCGATTTCCGCAACGCTGCGAAGCTGGCTGTTGGTGTAGATGTTGTAATCCAGCGGTCCGATCTGCACGTCGCCCGCCGGCAAAATCAAATTCGATTCGTTCACCGAGCGGACCACGTCCATCAGGCTCAACTGATGCGCTTCCAGCTTGTAGGGATCGGCGTACACCATAATCTGCCGATACTTGCCGCCGAACGGCTGCGGCACGCTCGCTCCCGGAACGCCGCCGATCTGGTTGCGAACCTGGAACTGAGCCAGGTCGCGCAGCGTCGTTTCGTCCAGCCCTTCGCCTTTGAACGTCACCAGGCAGACGGGCAAACTTGACGCATCGAACTTGAGCACCACCGGCGGAAGCGTGCCCGGCGGCAAGCGCCGCAACTGCGCCATCGCGAGATTCGAAATCGTCGTGACCGCCGAATCCGGATTCGTTCCCGGCTGGAAATACACCTTGATCACACTGACGCCGGGCAGGGATCGCGATTCGATATGGTCGATGCCGCTCCCCAGCGTGAAGAATCGCTCGAATCGGCTGGTGATGTCGGTTTCGATCTGCTCCGGCGGCATGCCGGAATAAAACGTCGCGACCACCACTACGGGAATATTCATCGCCGGAAACATGTCCACCGGCATTTGCTTGATACTCGTCAAGCCGACCACTGCGATCACCAGGCAGATGACCACGATGAAGTACGGATTGCCGATCGCGAATTTAGACATGCTGCGGTCCATCCTGTTTGTCATCAGCGCGGTAGGCCACGAAGTAGGCCGCGGGAACCATAATCACCGTCATCACCAGCGAAACGCTCATGCCTCCCAACACCGCGCGAGCCAGCGGCGCATAAGCCTCGCTGCCTTCGCCGATCTTCAGCGCCATCGGCAGCAAGCCGATGATGGTCGCGAACGACGTCATCAGCACCGGCCGCAATCGCACCCGCGCCGCCGTGCACCACGGCTTGCCGCACGCTCATGTCCGTGTTTCACGCAAATGACGCGTGAACTCGACGATCAGGATGCTGTCGGAAACCGTCATGCCGATCAGAATCATCAGGCCCATCAGCGACATCACGTTCATGCTCGTGCCAGTCAGATAAAGAATCAGCAGCGCGCCCGTCAAGCCCGGCGGCACGGCGGTCAGAATCAAAAGCGGATCGAGAAAAGATTTGAACTGCGCAACCAGAATCAGATACAGCAGCACCACCGAAAGCGTCAGGCCGATCCCGAAGCTGTGAAAGCTCTGCCGCATCCCCTGCACCAGTCCCAGCAAGCTAACGTTCACGCCGTCGGGAATTTCGTCCGCGCCTTCAACTTGTCGATCGATTTCGCGATCCGCCCCAGATCCTCGCCCAGCGGCTGCACGTAGATATCGATCGCGCGCCGCAGCCCATAATGATCGACCTCAGTCGGCGAATTGATGCGGCTGATTTCCGCCACCGCATCGAGCCGCGTCGATTGACGACATTCAGCCCGCGCACCGGAATCGCGCGCAGATCGTCCAAAGTGTTGATCTGCGTCTCCGGATACTGCGCCGTCAGCATGTAGTCGTTGCCGGTTCTTCGGGTCGATCCAGAAGCTGGGCGCGATCATCGTGTTCGACGTCAGCGCCGTGATGATGTTCCCGACCACTTCCTGCTGGCTCAGCCCCAGCTCGCCGCGCGTGCATGCGATCGATGTCCAGCTTCAGCGCCGGATAATCCAGATCCTGCGGAATGTACGTATCGCTAACGCCCGGGATCTTGCGAATCTGAGCCGCAGGTCACACGCCGTGCGATAGCCGGTTTCCAGATTCGATCCGGCCACCTGCACGTCGATCGGCGCCGGCATGCCCAGACCCAGCACCGCGTCCACCAGCCCGCCCGATTGGAAATAGGCGGTGATCTCCGGCATCTCCTCGCTCAGGCGTCTCCGCACGCGCGCCATGTATTCGTAGCTGCCGACCTTGTGATCCTCCTTCAGGCTCACCTGCACGGTCGCCGTGTGCATGCCGGAATTGCTAGTGTAGATCGCCGAAAAATCCGGCGTCGAACCGATGTTCGACACGATCATGCCGAGATCTTCCGGCGAGACTGTCTGCCGCATCAGATTCTTCAATCTTGGCGATGTCTTGCTCGGTCACACCGATCCGCGTGCCTGACGGGAATTTCACGTTCATCACGAACTGGCCCGGGATCGGTGCGCGGAAAGAACGAAAAATCCAGCATCGGAAACAGGAACAGGCTCACGACGATGATGCCGGTCAGGACGAACAGAATCGCGACAGGCCGCTTCAGACACCCTGCGATCACGCGGTCGTAGAAATTGAGGAAGCCTTCGAACTTGGGATTGAACCACGCGTTGAAACGTTCCAGCAGACCCTCGGCGGCGGCTTTCTCGGCCAGCGCATGATGATGTCCTTTAATGAATCGCGAACAGAACAGCGGCACCACCGACATCGCGACCACATACGATGCGAGCAGCGACAACACCACCGCCAGCGCCAGCGCCGAGAACAGAAACTTGCTCACGCCGTACAACATCGTCACCGGAAAAAACACGACGATGGTCGTCAGCGTCGACGCCAGCACCGGCAGCGCGACTTCCTGCCCGCCTTTTTCCGCGGCCGCCACCGGCTCCTCGCCCAGTTCCAGATGCCGGTAGATATTCTCGAGCACCACCACGGAGTTGTCGATCAATCGTGAAAACGCCAGCGCCAGCCCGCCCAGCACCATGCTTTGATGGAACTTCCGCCGATCGACAGCGCGATAAACGCCGCCAGCGCCGATAGCGGAATCGAGAAGAATACCGCGACCGTGGCCCGCATGCTCCCCAGGAACACCAGAATCATCATCGACGTCAGCAACAGCCCGATTCCGCCTTCGTGCAGCAGCGTCTCGATCGCGGTCTTCACGAACACCGACTGATCGAACACCACCTCGCGTGACCAGCTCCTTCGGCACATCGAACAGATGCTGAAGCTTTTCGCTACACCCCGTCGACCACGGCGATCGTGTTGGTATCGCCGCCCTGCTTCATCACGGGCGTGTACACCGATCGCTGCCCGTCGACCCGCACGATATTGGTCTGTATCGTCGACGCGTCCTTGCTGTAGCCGATATCCGCGACCCGCACCGGCGATTGCCCCGACCATCTTCACCGGCAAGTTGGTCGATATCCTCGATGGTGCTCAACTGGCTGTTCGTATAAATGTTGTAATCGAGCGGCCCCATCTGCACGTCGCCCGCCGGCAGAATCAGGTTGGACGTTGTTCACGCGATCGCACCACGTCCATCAGGCTCATCTGATGCGCTTCCAGCTTGTAGGGATCGGCGTAAACCATGATCTGCCGATATTTGCCGCCGAACGGCTGCGGAACGCTCGCGCCCGGAACGCTGGCGATCTGGTTCCTGACCTGAAACTGCGCCAGGTCGCGCAGATGAGTCTCATCCAGACCCTCGCCCTTGAACGTCACCAGACATACCGGCAAGCTCGACGCGTCGAACTTCAACACGACCGGCGGCAGCGTCCCCGGCGGCAGCCGCCGCAACTGCGCCATCGCGAGATTCGAAATCGTCGTCACCGCCGAATCCGGAGTTCGTGCCCGGCTGAAAATAAACTTTGATCACGCTGACGCCGGGCAGCGATCGCGATTCGATGTGATCGATGCCGCTGCCCAGCGTGAAGAATCGCTCGAAGCGGCTGGTGATATCGGTCTCGATCTGCTCGGGCGGCATCCCCGAGTAAAACGTCGCGACCACCACCACCGGGAATATTCATCGCCGGAAACATGTCCACCGGCATCCGCACGAAGCTGGTCACGCCGACCACCGCGATGATCAGGCAGACCACCACGATGAAGTATGGATTTCGAACCGCAAACGCGACATGGTGTAAGGGATGTTTAAGCGCGATGTACGACGGCTACTCCGCCTATGGCCTCGCGCGATTACAGTTTCGGTCTGACCTCCTGCCCGGCGGCAAGACCGGCATCGCCCGCCGATCACCACCATCTCTCCTTCGCGAACGCCGGATTTCACCTCGACCTTGTCCGCGGTCTCGATGCCCACGTCAATTGTGCGAATCTCAACACGATTTTCCGCGGTGACCACGAAAGCGCGCCGCGCGCCACCGTCGCCGACGTCGATCGCCGTGACGGGCAACGTCACCACGTGATCGCGATGCTCCATCGTCAGATGTACTTCCGCATACATCCCGGGAATCAGCAGCAGGTCGGGATTCGACGACATCCACTTCGGTGTCCATGGTGCGCGTCGCCGCCGCCAGCTTGTCGGAAAATCGCGCGACTTTGCCCGGAAAAGTACGCTTCATCGTCGGGACCAGCGACTTCCACGCGCTGGCCGATATGCACGGTCGAGACCGCCGATTCAGGAACCGGCAGGATCAACCGCAGGAGGCTGTTCTCCGACAACCGCACCACGGGGCTCGCCTGCGTGTTCGACGCCGTGCCCGCCTGGATCATCGACCCCTTGTCGGCATACCGCTTGGTAATGACGCCGGCAAACGGCGCGGTCACCCGCGTATATTCGAACATCGTTTTCACGCGCTCCAGATCGGACGAGTTCACGCGAACCTGCTGTTCTGCCGCGATCAAACTGGATCGTGCCGCGGCAACCTGCGCCTGCGCGCTGAGGTCGCGGCTCTTCACGTCATCCAGTTCCTGTTGCGCGATCAACCCCGGACGCTGTTTCGAGACTCCGATGAGCCGCTCCGAAGTTACGTGCGCGATGTTCTGCGTCTCCTGCACGCGCTTCAGCTCATCCTGCGCCCGCGCGACTTCGGCCTGGCTGCGATCGATCGCAGCTTGAGCGCGCCGCTGATCGTCCGCCATTTCCGGGATCTCGAGCGTCGCCAGCAACTGCCCTTCGCGAACCCGATCGCCGGCGTCCACCTTGATCTCGCGAATGTAGCCCGCGACCTTCGCCATCACGTCGACTTCCTGGTACGGGCGAAACTCAGCAGTCAGGACGATGTCGTGCGCGAGATTCTCCACGTCGGCTTTCGCGACGCGAACCGTCGCGACATCCGGAGACTTGGCCGCCACACTCGACGCTTCGGGGCGGGAGCAGGAGGCAAGGATTACAAGTGCGGCTGCACACAAAAGACGGCTGATCACTACAACAAGAGTAACGGCCCACCGATGTTCAGGGAATACCGTCGGCAGGGGAGGGAGCGCGTGTTTCCACAAGCAGACACAATCTCCACATCCGCCAGTGAGGCGCGACAGCATGGAGCGCTATGGTGCCCTACAAACAGACGCAATCTCCTAGGCGTCATTGAGGCGCACCCGTCAGGGTGCGCACACCCCGAACAAGAGCCAACCAGCCCTCTCCCGTCACGACTCGTCAACAGAAATAGGAGTCTTATGCTTCGGCTTCTTACGATCAATCTTAGGCACAATCACGCGCCCCGACTTCACCGGCCCCACGCGCTCCCGCGCAATCGACTTCACTTCCGTCTTCGCGCTGTACTTAGGTTTACGACGTTTCATGGTAGACTTCAGTCTGAGGAACACTTATGCGCGACCTGCTGCAACCCATGCATTTGCTGGTGATCCTCCTGGTCTTTATGGTCCTGTTCGGCGGTAAAAAACTCGCCGATGTGGGCAAGGGACTGGGAGAAGGCATCCGCAACTTCAAGTCGTCGCTGAAAGGCGACGATCCACCCTCCGACGGCCCCTCCCGACGAAAAGAAGCAGGCGTAAGGCTTCCAGGCGCGCTCGCAGTCCGTTCACAACGGGGAGCAGCGTCTAATCGGTTTCAAAACAAGAAGAGCATTGCAAAAAACCCCGCTACGGTTCATCGCCGCGCGGGGTTTTTCGTCTGCCCGGGTTCTGCCCGGGTTATTGTAACTGGGTCCCCTACTTCTTCTTGGGCGGGACGATCGCGTCCTTCACGGCCTTGGCCACGCGGAACTTCACGACCTTCTTGGCCGGGATCTTGATCGCTTCGCCGGTCGCCGGATTGCGGCCCATGCGCGCCTTGCGGTCCACGCGAACCAGCCGGCCGATGCCGGGCAGAATGGCCACGCCGTTCTTCTTGGTCTCGCGGACCGCCAGTTCGGCGTAAGCGACGGTGAACGACTTCGCGACCTTGTTCGGTACGCCGACCGCCGCCGCCAGTTCCTTCACCATCTGCGATTGCGTCATCTTTGCTGCCATAGTTCTCCTTTGTGTTCTGATTCTCCCGAATGTACGTTCGGCGCGGCGCTCGCTCCATAAGCTTCAGCAAAGCATCCGCAGTTGTTGACCAATGATAAGGCATCGGGATGCCCGGTGTAAAGGGGAAAATGCAGAAAACCCTCGATTTTTCGCGGGTTCCGCGCGCTTCGACGCTTCTCCAGCGCCAGTAACGAAAAACTGCGAAAATGTTTTATGCACGGTCCGATTGTGACGCCCGCACGGCCATTCGCTTGAGCGTCCTGCTATGCTGTGTAACGACAGGCAAAGAAAAGGCGAATGAGCGACTTACAAGAGCAACTCGCCGAGCTGAGGCAGCGCATGGCGCGCGTATCCGTCGAACTGCGATCGCAAGTTCAGCGAGCCCAGCCGCGTCAGCGGCCTTGGCGATCGAGGAAACCTGGGACAACTTCGTCGAAACCCCACGCCCGGGCCACGAATACGTGCAGGAATGGATGTGCGGCGAAGAAGTCGAGACCGAGTTCGGCCGCCACTTCGAAACCGAAAAACTCTACGAAAGCATCGCCGGCACGGCAGCGCCGACATCGGAGCGCTGGCGGATCTGCCAGCCGACTTGCTGGAATCGGTGTCGGGCACGCCGATCGCGCAATCGCCGCCGCAGGAGTGGGCGTTTCTCGATACCGAAACCACGGGCCTCGCGGGCGGCACCGGCACCTGCGCGTTTCTGGTCGGCGTCGGCCGCATCACGCCCGAAGGCTTTCGCGTGCGCCAGTTTTTCATGCGCGATTATGGCGAAGAGGCCAGCGCGCTGGACGCGCGTCGCGCGGCATCTGGCGCCGTTCCGCGTGCTGATCACCTATAACGGCCGCGCTTCGATCAACCGCTGCTCGAGACGCGCTATCGCTTGAACCGCGCGAGGCCGCCGTTCGCGCGCTGGATCATCTGGATCTGCTGCACGGCGCGCGCCGACTGTGGAAACTGCGCTTCGATAGCTGCCGCCTGGTCGACCTGGAAAATCAGATCCTGGGCTTCGAGCGGCATGGCGACTGCCCGGCGCGCTGATCCCGTACGTCTATTTCGAATACCTGCGCACGCGCGAAGCGGCGCGCATGTTCCCGATCTTTCATCACAACGCGATCGATATTCTGACGCTGGCGTGCCTGACGGGGATCGTGCCGTACGCGTTCCAGGATCCCGACGCAGCGCCCGCTCAGGCATGGCGCGGAGATGGCGGGTATCGCGAGATGGCTGCGGGCAGGCGGGAGAACTGGAGCAAGCGCGCAAGCTGTTCCGCCGCGCGATCGACGCCGGGCTCCACGATGAACTGCTGTTCCGGACGCTGTGGGACGTCGCGGCGCTCGAGCGCAAGCTGGGCGATGCTGCCGCGGCCGTAGCCGTGTGGACCGATCTGGCAGAATGCCGCAACAATCCGTTTCGCGTGCAGGCGCTGGAAGAGCTCGCCAAGCACTACGAGCATCGCGAAAAGGATTACGCCGCAGCGCGTTAGAGCTGACGCGGGCCGCGCTGGCGCTATGAAGAAACCGCAAGCCTGCAAAAACGCGAAGAACGACTTAGCAGCAAAGACGCTGACGCCAGATGCACGCCGATAAATAATTTGATTATCCGCGTTTATCCGCGTGCATCTGCGGCCAATGTTTTATGCCCCCGCAGCCGATTCCTTCTCTTTATCCCAGCTCTCGAAAGTCTTCCCCGCCTCGGCCAGCTTCTTCAGCAGCGGCGCCGGAGCCCACAGATCCGATCCATGCCGCTTTTCGAACTCCTCGATCTTGGCCAGAACGTGCGGCAAGCCCGATCGTGTCCGCGTAGAACATCGGACCGCCGCGCCACGCCGGGAATCCGTAGCCGGTCAGATACACGATGTCGATATCGACGGCCCGCAGCGCGATGCCCTCTTCGAGAATCCGCGCGCCTTCGTTCACCAGCGCGTAGATCGTGCGCTCGATGATCTCTTCGTTGGTGATCGTGCGCCGCTCGATGCCGGCCTTCGCGCGACCTTCTCGATCAGCGCGGCCACTTCAGGATCGGGCGACGGCTTGCGATTCGCATCGTAAGCGTACCAGCCCTTGCCGGTCTTCTGCCCATAGCGCCCGATTTCGCACAGCGCGATCCGCCACATGCGGAATGCGCACGCCCGGCTTTTCCAGATGCTTGAACTCCTTGCGAATGCGCCAGCCGACGTCGAGCCCCGCCAGATCGCCCATCGCCAGCGGCCCCATCGCCATGCCGAAATCGTAAATCGCGCCGTCCACCTGCTCGACCGCCGCGCCTTCTTCCACCAGGAACTGCGCCTCGCGGCCGTAGCAGTGGATCATGCGATTGCCGATGAACCCGCGGCAATTCCCCGCCAGCACGCCGACCTTGTTCAGCTTCTTGGCCAGCGCCATCGACGTCGCGATCACTTCTTTGCTGGTCGCCTTGCGCCGCGCACGATTTCCAGCAGCCGCATCACATTCGCGGGACTGAAGAAATGATGGCCGATCACCATCTGCGGCCGCGTGGTCGCCGACGCGATCTCGTCGATGTCTGAGCGTCGACGTGTTCGAAGCCAGAACGCAATCCGGTTTCGCGATCTTGTCCAGCTCGCCGAAGATCTGCTTCTTCAGCGCCATGCCTTCGAACACCGCTTCGACGATGATGTCGGCCTGATCGAATCCGTCGTAAGTGAGCTGCGGCGTGATCAGCGCCATCCGCTGATCCATCACCGCCTGCGAAAAACGGCCCTTTTTGACGGAATTTTCGTAGTTCTTGCGAATGATCGCGATGCCGCTTGTCGAGCGCTTCCTGCGTCGTCTCCTTGATGATCACGGGAATGCCGGCGTTGGCGTAGTTCATCGCGATGCCGCCGCCCATGGTGCCCGCGCCGATGATGGCCGCGCGTCTTGATGTCGTAGGTCTTGGTTTCCTTGGGAACGTCCGGAATCTTCGCGACGGCGCGCTCGCCGAAGAACGCGTGAATCAGAGCCTTCGATTGCGTCGAGAACAGGCATACGCGGAAGATCTCCGCTTCGCGCGCGATGCCGTCGTCGAAATTCCAGCGTCGTCGCGGCTTCGACGGCATCGATCGCGGCGAGCGGAGCCGTCTGGCCGCGCTTGGTCTTGCGAGCCTGTTCGCGCGCGACGGCGAAGGTCGCGTGTGTTGCCGGCCGCGTCGCCCAGTTTCTCATTGCGCTCGCGAGTTTTGAGCGCACAGGCTTTGCCGCGATTTCGCTGCGCGAACGCAACCGCGCCTGCAAGCAGATCGCCGTCGACGATCTTGTCGATGATGCCGGCAGCGAGCGCCGTCTTGGCATCGATCGGCTCGCCGAACGCGCACATCTCGACGGCTTTCGCGACGCCCGCGAGCCGCGGCAATCGCTGCGTGCCGCCCGCGCCGGGAATGATGCCGAGCTTCACTTCCGGCTGGCCCACCTGCGCGGATGCAACCGCGACGCGATAGTGGCCCGACATCGCGACTTCGAGTCCGCCGCCGAACGCAGTGCCGTGGATCGCCATCACCACGGGCTTCGTCGAGTTCTCAATGGTTTCGAGCACCGAATTGAGCGAAAAGCGCGGCTTTTCGCCGGACGTGACTTTGCCGAATTCCTTGATGTCGGCGCCCGCGATGAAAGTGCGGCCGCCGCCGATGACGACGATTGCCTTCACTTCCGGATCTTTAGCAGCAGTTTCGATGCCCTGCGCGATGCCTTCCGGGACTCCGGGGCTCAGCGCGTTGACGGGCGGATTATTGATGGTGATGACGGCGACGTCGCCTTGACGTGTGTAGTTTACAAGTTCGCTCATGGTCTTTCTATGTTAATACGCACTCCATACTGTCGCGCTTCACTGGCGGCCGCGAAGATTGAGGGACGTCAGTGAGGCGCGACAGCATGGAGCGCTATGACCGCGCGTTCAATATAATGGCAGGGCTGGAGGGCATCCATGAACCAAATCCAACGACGCACATTTATTCGCGGGCTTGGAGGCGCCGTTGCACTCGCGCCAGGGCTGCAATTCGCAACGCATGCCGCGCCCGTGAATGCAAATCCGAGCCTCACGAAAGTGAACCCGAAGTTCATGGTTACCGCGAAAGAAGTTCACGACTGGCACGCGGCCAAGGATTCCAAGGGCGGCCCGACGATGACCGGCAGCCCGTCGTGGCACAACTACATGGAGCTGCTGGAAAAAGAACTGAAGCGGATGGGCGCGGTGGATGTCTTCCGAAATCCGTGGAAGTTTCAGCGGTGGTCGACCACGGAATTTCCCGACGATTCCAATTGGTCATTGCACGTGGACGGCAAGAAAATCAAAGTCGCGAGCTATGGCTGCAATTCGGGGAAGACTCCCGAGGCTGGCGTCAGCGGCGCGCTGGTGGTCTACAAAGAGGGCATGGATCCGGCGGCGCTGAAGGGCAAGATCGCCATCGTCGTGAAGGAACGCGGCGCGGGCGGCAGCAATGGAAGTGACGATTACGAATTCCTATCGAATCCCGAAACGTTTCCCGAATCCGTTAAAGCCGCGTAGCGAGGAAGGCCCGCTGAGTCCATTCCCCATCATGGGGCTCGGTAACGCGCAAGCGGCGTTGATCAAGGGCGGAGCGCTCGGCGCGGTGATCGTCATGCCGTTATCGTATGAAGCGCTCGCGGGCGTGTACACGTTCGGCGTTCCGGCACTGCACGACATGCCGAGCCTGTATCTCGACAAGGACACGGGCGCGAAGCTGATCGAATCGGCGAACGCGGGGAAGCAAGCGACGCTGCGGCTGATTTCGAAAACCGAGGAAGTCGGAAGCGTATCAGTTCTTCGGATATTTGCCGGGAGCGCATTACGAAACGGACCAGGACCAGCAGGTGCTGTTGATCACGCATACGGATGGGCCGTCGATCTCGCAGGAGAACGGCGCGCTGGGGATCCTGAGCATCGTGAAATATTTTTCGCGCATCCCGCAGGATCAGCGGCCGCGGTCGCTGATGATTTTCTTCGATTGCCGCCACTATATGCCGGGCGCGGAGCGCGCGTTCGCGGCACAGGATTATGCGACGTCGCATCCAACCGTGTACAGCCAGGTGATCGCGGCGATGGGCATCGAGCATCTCGGCCAGATGCAGGTGCAGGAAGGCCCGGAAGGAAGCAATGCCAAGCCGTATCACAAGACCGGGCGGCCCGAAATGTCGTCCGTGTGGATCACGAATAATCAGCACATGATCGACATGGCGATCAAGGCGGTGAAGGACAACGGACTGCGGCGCGTGCAGGTGCAGTGTCCGGGTCACAAGGGATTGCATGGCGGTGAGCAGGGGCCGTGGTATGGATTGGGCGGCATCGCGCGGCGCATCAATGTTCCGGGCGCTTCGACCATGGGTTCGATGACGGCGTACTGGTCGACCAAGGCTCGCATGGATTATCTGGATGCGGATCATTTCGTGAATCAGATGGCGACGATGAGCCAGATTTGCGGGGAGTTGATGGTGGCGGAGGTGGCGGCGATTAAGACGGTGGAGAGTCCGGCGAGTGGTCGCGGACGGGGGCGGGCATGATGGGCTCGCAAAGGTGTCGACATGAGTGTCGACACGGCACGCACGAGTGCGTGCGCCACATCGGACTGGCGCTTATATTTGCTATGACTTGTTTTGGTGCGGACGATCTTTTGCCGATTCCGGCGACTCCGAAGAAACCGGTGGTCGACGAGATGGTCGGTGGCGTCAAGGTCACCGACGATTACCGCTGGCTGGAAGCGTCGGGCGACAAAGATGTTCGCGAATGGAGCCGGCTGCAAAATACGCGGACGCGAGCGTACCTGGATAAGCAGACTTCGCGCGCGGCGATTGTCGAGCGGTTGAAAGAGTTGTACGCCACGAAGGCCCCGAGATTCGGGGCGTTGCGCTATCGCGGGGGAGTTCTGTTCGCGATCCAGACGCAGCCGCCGAAGGCACAACCATTTCTGGTGACATTGGCTTCGGTTGACGACCCAGGATCGGCGAAAGCGCTTGTCGACCCGAACACGATCGATCCAAGCGGTACGACGACGATCGACTTTTATGTGCCGTCGCACGACGGGAAACTGGTCGCGGTGTCGCTGTCGAAGAATGGAACCGAGGATGGCACGGTTTCCGTGTTCGAGGTCGCGACCGGAAAGAAAATCGGCGATGAGATTCCGCGCGTGAATGGCGCCACTGCCGGCGGAAGCGTGGCTTGGAACCGTGAGGCGAACGGCGACTCGACCGGCTTTTGGTACACACGCTATCCGCGTCCGGGGGAACGCACCGGAGCCGACATCAATTTCTATCAGCAGGTTTATTTTCACAAACTGGGGTCCCCTGGATCAACGACGTTACCCGATGAATATGCGTTGGGAAAGGAGCTGCCGCGCATCGCGGAGATCGCACTGCAATCGTCGGATGACGGGAAGTTCCTGCTGGCGCTGGTGGCGAATGGCGATGGCGGCGATCACTTGAGTTACCTGCGCGCGGCGGATGGGCGTTGGCACCAGCTTGCTCGCATCTCCGATCAGATTGCGTTCGCGGCATTTGCGCCCGATGGTTCGCTGTACGCGCTGTCGCATGCCGATGCGCCGATGGGCAAGATCCTGCAACTGACTCCGCCTGGATTTTCACTGGCGGCGGCGAAGCCCGTGGTGACGCCTGGGAAGTCGGCGATCGAAAGTTTTGTGGTGGCGGGTTCGCATCTGTTGATCCATTACATGGCGGGCGGGCCGTCGAAACTTATCGACAAAGAGCCGGGAAAATCGGAACGCACCATCGACATTTTGCCAGTGTCGTCGGTTGGCGGAATCGCAAAGGGTCCTGGCGATCAGATTCTGTTTGAAAACCAGAGCAATGTGAGCGCGCCGGCCTGGTATCGATACGATCCGGGAAATGGGCAGGTGAAAAAGACGGGGCTGGCGGAAGTTTCGCCGGCCGACTTCAGCGACATTGAAGTGACTCGCGCCACGGCGACGTCGAAGGATGGGGCACATGTTCCGGTCACGATCATGCGGCGGAAAGGGATGAAACTGGACGGCGGCAATCCGGCGATTCTGACGGGCTACGGCGGGTTTTCGATCAGCATCACGCCGGCATTCACGGTGCGCGATCGGGTGTGGTTCGATCACGGCGGCGTGATGGCGATCGCGAATCTGCGCGGCGGCGGCGAGTTCGGCGAAAGCTGGCACGACCAGGGGCGGCTGAAAAACAAACAGAACGTGTTCGAAGATTTCATCGCGTGCGCCGAGTATCTGATCAAGATGAAGTACACGAGCGCGGACAAGCTCGCGATCGAAGGCGGAAGCAACGGCGGGCTGCTGATGGGCGCGGTGCTGACGCAGCGGCCGGAGTTGTTTCGCGCGGTGGTGAGCCACGTCGGCATTTACGACATGCTGCGGTTCGAGACGTTTCCGAATGGCGTGTTCAACGTGACGGAATACGGAACGGTCAAGGAACGCGATACGTTTCAGGCGTTGTATGCGTACTCGCCGTATCATCACGTGAAGGATGGGACAGATTATCCGTCGGTGTTGTTTATGACGGGCGAGAATGACGGGCGCGTGGATCCGATGAATTCGCGGAAGATGACGGCTCGGCTGCAGGCGGCTACGAAGTCGTCACGGCCGATCTTTTTGCGGACTAGTTCGGGTGGGCATGGCATTGGCGCGGCGCTGGACGATCGGATTGAGCAGCAGGCGGATGTTTATGCTTTTTTGTTCGATCAGTTGGGGATGAAGTAAAAACGTCGCGCACGCTTTAGCGTGCTGCTGTCGGCTTCAGCCGACAGTCTTAAGCCGGACGTCGAACTGAAGTTCGCCGCTGCACGCTGAAGCGTGCGCCACGAAAAATGGGCGGAACATCCTTGACACGGAGCACGTATTGTTCTATGTTGCAGAACATATGGGCTCGCGTGAACATCTTGGCGAATTTGAACTGATCGTTTTGCTGGCTTTGGTGCGGCTGGGCGACAACGCTTATGGCGTACCGGTGCGGCGCGAAATCGAGAAGCGCACCCAACGGGAAGTCACCGTCGGCGCGCTCTATCGCACACTCGACCGGCTCGAAGAAAAGGGCTACGTTTCATCGCGATTTAGCGATCCCCTCCCCGAACGCGGCGGGCGATCGAAACGCTACTTCAAGGTCGAACGATTGGGAATCGCCGCACTTCAACAGAGCGAGCGCGAGCTCGCGGCGATGTTCGACGGAATCGATCTCAAGAAGGTGCGGCATGCGTAAGTTTCCTCGGGTGGTCGAATTCTTGTTGCGGCTGCGATATGGGAAATCCAGCGAGCACGTGCTGGGCGACGTGATGGAGGAATACACGATGGGCGGACAGTCGAAGCGATGGGTATGGCGGCAGTTGTTCAGCACGTACGGCGCGGACCGGGGATCGCACCCCACGGTAGGCAGGCGAAACCGCCTGCCCCACACGGAAAACACAGGCCTGCGAAATCGCCTGCCCCACGGGATATGGAATGACGTTCGCTATGCGGCTCGGACAATGGCGAGGAATCCGGGATTCGCGGCGGTTGCGGTGATAACGATCGCGCTGGGTGTCGGCATGAACTCGGGAATTTTCAGCCTGCTAAACGCGGTGGCGCTGCGGCCGCTGCCGGTGCAGGATGCGGGGAAAGTCGTCAGCGTGTATCAGAGTATGCACGGCAAGATTTCGCGAGGAGTGCATGGCGAGGAGAGCATGTTCTCGGTGGCGGAGTACGAGACGTACCGGGACACGAACCATGTATTCACGGGCGTCGCGGCGTACGCGCCGATGGTTCGAGTCACGCTGGGCGGAGCGAACCCGACGTTGATCGTCGGGACATATGCATCGTGCAATTACTTCGATGTGTTGGGTGGACGGATCGCGAACGGTCGAGGGTTCGTCGCGGCGGATTGCGCGGGCGCCGGCACGGGCTCGGTAGTGGTGCTGAGCGATGAGTTGTGGCGCGGGACGTTTGGCGCGGATCCGGCGATTGTCGGGAAATCGGTGATTTTGAACCGGCAGGTTTTCACGGTGGCAGGCGTAGCTGCGGCGGGATTTCACGGCACGGAAGCGATGTACTCCGCGTTCTGGGCGCCGTTCACGATTCAGCAGGTGCTGGAGCCGGCGAATCGCAGGATCTACGGCAATCCGAACATGAGCTGGCTGGTGATGATGGGGCGGCTGCGCGATGGCGTGACGCTCAAGCAGGCGAGGACGGAATTGGCGGTGATCGCGGCGCGAATCGACAGCGGAGTGCCGGGGAGGACGACGACGCTTTCGATCGACACGGCGACGTTCGCATCGATGCCGGAAATGCGCACGATGGTGACGGGAGTAGGCGCGGTGATTCTGGCGGCGGTCGGCATGGTGCTGCTGATCGTGTGCGCGAATCTGGCGAACCTGCTGCTGGCGCGGGCGGCGGGGCGGCAGAGGGAGATCGCGATTCGATTGTCGGTGGGCGCCACGCGCGGCCGGCTGATGCGGCAATTGATGACGGAGAGCTTGCTGATCGCAACGATCGGCGGAGTATTGGGATGCGTGGCATCGTACTGGTGCTTCGCGGCGTTGCTGCACGTAGTGTTGTCGCATTTGCCGAAGGGCGTGCCGGAGTTCGAACTCAATCTGGGGCCGGATGTGCGAGTGCTGGGATATTCGCTGGCGATGACGATTTTGACCGGACTCGGGTTCGGACTGCTGCCGGCGCTGCGCGCCACGAAACTGAATCCGGGCGGGCTGTCGATGGATCGGGCGGGAGGAAAGCTGCGAGGGATGCTGGTGGGCGCGCAAGTTGCCGTATGCATGATCCTGCTGATCGCGGCGGGGCTGATGCTGCATGCGTTGTATGCGGCGCAGACGATCGATCCGGGGTTCGATACGAAAAACAACATCGCGGTGGGGTTCGAGCTACGGCAGCAGGGATATACTCCGCAGCAAGCCACGGCGTTTTATCGCGACCTGAGGCGATCGGTAGCGGCGCTGCCGATGGTGGAAGGCGTCGCGCTGGTGCAGGATTTTCCGTTGGGCGATGACCATATGGGCGGGCAGATGAAGTTAACGGGCAGCGGGCGCGAGCTGGGGGCGGAGATGAATATCGTGTCGGGAGAATATTTCGGGCTGCTGGGGATTCCGATAGTTCGCGGGAGAACATTCCAGGCGGGCGAAACGGGAGTCGCGATCGTGAGCGAGACGACGGCGCGGAAATTCTGGGAGGGCGAGGACCCGATCGGCAAGACGATGGCGGATGAGAACGACGGGTTCTTTGAAGTGGTGGGGGTGGTCAAGGATGCGCAAGTGTCGCACCTGGGTCGATCGAACGAATCGTATGTTTATTTTCCGCCGACGGCGAAGAATGGAATGCGGCTGCAATTGCTGGTGCGATCGAAGGTGCAGGCCTTGAAGGACGTGCGCGCGGCGGTACTGAAGGTGGATCCGAATCTGGCGATCGATGTCGCGCCACTGGAGGCGAATCTGGAATGGTGGCGGACGCCGTCGCGGATTGTTGGGATTTTGGCGGGGACGCTGGGAGGGCTGGCGCTGTTGATCGCGGCGATGGGGATTTACGGAGTCACGGCATTTGCGGTGAGCCGGCGGGTGCGGGAGATCGGGATTCGGATGGCGCTGGGGGCGGATGCGGGGTCGGTGAAGAGATTGATTTTGCGGCAGAGCATGCGGCCGGTGCTGATCGGCGCGGTGGTGGGAATCGCGGGGTGCGCTGGGGTGTCGCGAGTGCTGTCGAGCATGTTGTTCGGGGTTAGCGCTTGGGATTTGTGGTCGTTTGCGGGCGTGCCGGTGGTGCTGATCGCGATTGCTTTGTTGGCTAGTGGGATGCCGGCTCGGCGGGCTACGCGGGTGGATCCTATGGTCGCTTTGAGATATGAGTGATTGGCGAGTTCATGAACGTGAATGCACGTGAATCATGACGGCAGTTGTTTGACGGCCGCTTCGCGGCGCTCGTAGAGGGTGTCGACATGAGTGTCGACACGGCACGCACGAGTGCGTGCGCCACATTGGCGATCACTCGAAATTTTTGAAGTTTAACTAGTTCCAGTTTGTTCAACTTAACCTGGCGGTCCACCTAGCGGATTTGCGGGTTCGGTTTAAGCTTCAGCCGTGAGAGGAATCACGGACTGATGCCAAACAAAAACAACACAACAAAAAAAAAGTACCAGCATCGCCGAGAGTGAACGGGCGGTTCGCCAGAGCAGCGGATTCGAAAGCGACGCCGAATCCGCGGAAGAAAACGCAGGCGGAGGTGGTCGCTCAGATTCGCAAGAAAGTGGAAACGAAGCTGAAGCAGGAACCGAAGGGGACGCTGGGGGATTACATCCGGCTGGTGCAGTTGCAGAAGGAACTGGACGCGGACGAGCCGCGGGACATCACGGTGACTTGGGTGGAATCGGAGAAGCCGGATGTTGAGCGGTGAGCGGTACGTCGGGACACGGAAGTCGGCAGGAGTGCCGGCCTACAGCCAAGACTGGCTGCCCCACAAGGGAACACGGAAAGTCGGCAAGAATGCCGACTTGCAGCCAAGATTGGCCGCCCCACAAGCGGACACGGAAGTCGGCAGGAATGCCGACTTGCAGCCAAGATTGGCTGCCCCACAACGGGAAGAAAAGCCGAGACGAATCTCGGCTCTGCAGGCCGGGCGGCCCGCGCCACGAGGAAGTGGCTGGGCGTGCGGGGCGGAGGCACCTGCACCACAAAAACAGGCAGGCGGAAACGCCTGCCCCACGTCGAGGAAGCGGCAGGGCGTCAGGAGCCACGGTGAATAGGGACATCCAGTACAGCGTTCTGGAATCGCAGAAGCGGTTTCATGATTCGAAGGCGAGGTTCAAGGGGTTTTCGGGACCGATCGGGTCGGGGAAAAGCCAGGCGTTATGTCATGAGGCGCTGAAGCTGAGTTATCTGAACGCGGGGCGGACCGGGTTGATCGGGGCCCCGACGTATCCGATGCTGCGGGATGCGACGCAGGCAGCGCTGCTCGAGATTTTGGAAGTGAACAAGATTCCGCATGAGTGGAATCGCGCGGAGAATTTTCTGGTGCTGCGCGAGACGCGAGTCGCGGATTTTGTTTCGCGCGGTGGAAGAGTTCGAACGATTGCGCGGCAGCAATCTGGCGTGGTTCGGATTGGACGAGCTGACGTACACGTCGGAAGAGGCGTGGCTGCGGTTGGAGGGGCGGCTGCGGGATCCGAAGGCGTCGCGATTATGCGGGTTCGCGGTGTGGACGCCGAAAGGTTACGACTGGGTTTATGAGCGGTTTGTGGCGAACAAAGTGGAAGGGTATGAAACCATTTCCGCGCCGCCGTTTGAAAATCGCTTTTTGTTGCAACAGATTCCGGATTACTACGAGCCGGCTGAAGAACAGCTATGACGCAAGATTCTATCAGCAGGAGGCGCTCGGTCAGTATTTGAATTTGAGCGCGGGGAAAGTTTACTGCTCGTTCGATCGGGGCGGGAATGTTTCGGAGGAGCTGGCGGTGGACGCGAAGCGGCAGTTGTTGTGGGCGCTGGATTTCAACGTCGACCCGATGAGTAGCGTGATCGCGCAAGTGGATGGCGAGCAGGTGACGGTGCTGGACGAGATCGTACTGAGCAGAGCGAGCACGTTTGATGCGTGCTCGAAGAATTCGGCCGGCGATTTCCGTCGCATGCGGCGGGTTGGTGGTGTATGCGGATGCGACGGGGGCAAGGCTGCAGACGTCGGGGACGACGGATGTCGCGATTTTGAGGCAGCATTTTCGCGATGGGCGACATGGAAACGTGGAGTTTCGGATTCCGAGATCGAATCCGGCGGTGAGGGATCGGGTGACGCTGTTGAACGCGAAGTTGGAGACGGCGGCGGGGGAACGGAAGCTGCGGGTGCATCCGCGATGCAAGGAATTGATCAAGGATTTCGAGCGGGTTGTTTATAAGGAAGACAGTCAGGTGATCGATAAAGATCGGGATCCGAAGCGGTCGCACTTGTCGGATGCGCTGGGGTATTTGGTTTGGCAGGAGTGCAAGTTGGGGGATGGGGTTGGGGAGCGGGGGCGGCGGTTGGTGTGAGGGGTACAGGGTGTCGACATGAGTGTCGACACGGCACGCAAGAGTGCGTGCGCCACATCGCGGATGCGCTGGGGTATTTGGTTTGGCAGGAGTGCAAGTTGGGGGATGGGGTTGGGGAGCGGGGGCGGCGGTTGGTGTGAGGGGTACAGGGTGTCGACATGAGTGTCGACACGGCCCGCAAGAGTGCGTGCGCCACATCGCGGATGCGCTGGGGTATTTGGTTTGGCAGGAGTGCAGGTTGATTTGGCGGAGGGCGAGCGGGCGCTCGCCTGCGGGCCGGGCGGCCCGCCCCACACGACGGCAGGCGGAAACGCCTGCGCCACTAAGAACGGGCGCGATCTGGAGATCGCTTGCGGACCTGGGGTCCGCCCCACGAGGGTCGACAAGACGGCAGACGGAAACGCCTGCCCCACAAGGGGGAACAGGGTGTTTGATATCGATCGGGAGCATCCGGAATACAAGTTGCGGAAGCAGGTTTGGCGGCAGTATCGCGACCTGTATGTGGGCGGCGACCAGCTTCGGTTGAATGCGCAGAATTACCTGGTGCCGCGGCAGCGCGAGCCGGGCGACGTTTATCGGAGCGATTGAGCGCGTGTTTTATCGAGAACTACGTCGGATCGATTGTCGACTGGTATGCGGCGACGGCGGTTCGATGCGAGCCGGTGCTTACGTTCGAGGGCAAGAACGACGCCGGCAAACAATTCTTCGCGGAGTTGGTGGATGATGCGGATCGCAAGGGCACGAGCATCACGGAGTTTTGCCGGCGGCAATTGGTGGATTCGATGGTGGTGGGCGCGAGTTATGTGCTGGTCGATTTTCCGAAGGCGAGCGGGAGCGGCGGGGAGCCGCGGAGAAGAAGATGCTGCGGGCGCGTCGCGCGCGTATTTGGTGGATTACGCGGCGGAGGACGTCATCAATTGGAGCCTGGATGAGCAGGGGAATTACGAGTGGGTCGTGATTCGGACGAAGTCGATCAAGAAGGATCGGGTGGAGGACGAGGACTGGCGGACGGAGACCCGGTGGGCTTATTACGACAAGACGTCGTATCGGATTTATAAGCAGACGAGGGACGGCACGATCGAGACCCACGTCCTGACGGGCGGGGCTTGAGCGAGATCGATGCACTTACGGGGCGGTGCTACTGGCAGACGAGGGGACGCACGGCCTGGCGAAACTGGGCCGTGTCCCTTTGTTCCCGCTGAGGATTCCGGAGGGGCTGTGGATGTTGAATCGCGCGGGCCTGCTGCAATTGGAGCACTTCAACAAATCGAATGCGCTGGCATGGGCGCTTACGATGGGGCTGTTCGCGATGCCGGTGGTTTATTCGGAACGCGAATGGAGCCAGATGGTGGGCGAGAGCTACTACATCCAGTTGGGGCCTAACGACAAGTTCGGATGGACGGAGCCGGAGGGCAAGGTCTATCAGATTGCCGCGGATAACTTGAAGTCGCTGCAAGAAGAAATCTATCGCGTGTGCTATCTGGCGCAAGCGGGCGGCACGCTGGACGCGGGGGCGTCGCAATCGGGAGTAAGCAAGCAGCTGGATTTTTCGATCACGCAAGAGGTGCTGGGCGCGTATGGCGATGCGTTGAAGGATCAGATGCGGCGGGTGCTGAAGGCGATCGAGGCGGCGCGCGAGGACGGGCTGACGATCAGCGTGACGGGGATGGACGAATTCGACATCGCGGATTTTTCGACGGAGTTGAGGATGCGCAGCAGTTGCTGGCGCTGGGCGTGGATTCGCCGACGTTGAAGAAAGAGATTTTCAAGAAGTTGTCGCTGAAGTATCTGAGCGATTCGAGGCAGGACGTGAAGGATCGGATCGTGGAGGAGATTGATGGAGAATGAAGACACAGAGGAGCGCGAGCAGGCGCTCGCGCGCGGGTCGGGCGACCCGCCCCACAAGGCTGATGAATTGCGCGCGGTGGATTCGTGAAGTCATGCAGGAGTTCATCGACGGATACGAGCGAACGGAGTCGCTGGAAAGCGTGTGAACGAGTTGATCGCGGAGAACCAGGAGGCGCAGCGCAGTTCGGCGATTCGGACGGAGCTGCAGAGGTTGGGCGTCGCCAAGATTGAGTTGGCTTACAAGGCCGTTAAGGACGACGTTTATCGCGGCGAGGATGGGCGGTTTTGGCTCAGGGTGGTGAAGAGCTGCGCGACTATCTAACGACTTTCGTGAATGAGAATCCGGAATTGTTGCCGGCGAGGTTGACGGGGGGGTCGGGGGCGAGCTCATCGTCACGAGTTCCGGGGGGATCGGAAGGAATCGATCTGGCTAGCATCCGGCCGGGGATGAGCGCGGAGGAGATGGATCGAGTGCGGCGGGAAGTGGCGCGGGTGGCGTCGCAGACGTTGAAGGGTTGGCAGTAAGCTAGAGGTCAGGGGTCAGGGGTTAGGGGTTGGGGGTTAGGGGTCGGGTTAGCGACCAAAACGTGTCGACATGAGTGTCAACACGGCACGCAGGAGTGCGTGCGCCACAACTTTGAAGCGTCTGACAGTGAGCAGCGCGCGGGCTAGCACAAAAGGCATTGGGATTTCGACGGGTTGGCAGTAGCCCCGGCATGAGGGCGGGGTGTCGACTTGAGTGTCGACACGGCACCAGGAGTTCGTGCGCCACATCGGTTGGAATAGCGAGAGTCAAGAAAAGGGGAAAAACGAATGGCAATTATTACATCAGCAAATGTCGCAAACTGCGATCGTCAAGCTGGTCGCGGCGGATGCGCTGCCGGCCTTGATGGGGAACCTTGTCATGGGGAACCTGGTGAATCGCGATTATGAGCCGACGCTGGCGCAGGCGGGGGACACGGTGAACGTGCCGATTCCGCCGACGCTGATGGCGAACAACATCGCGGAAGGCAGCGCGGTTCAGTTGCAGAGTCCGAACCTGGGCAACGCGGCGATCGTGCTGAACACGCACGCGGAGGCGACGTTTCAGATTCCGGATGTGACGAAAGTTCTGGCGGTACCGGATCTGCTGAAGCTGTACATGCAGCCGGCAGTGGTCGCGCTGGCGGAACGGATCGAGTCGGATCTGCTGGGCTTGTATCCGCTGTTCACGGCGAACACGGCGGTGGGCACGGCGGCGACGGCGATCACGGAAGCAGTGGTGGACTCGGCGAGACGGCGCTGTTCGCGGCGAAGGTTCCGGCGAGCGCGGGGAAGTATCTGGTGGTGGATTCGAACACGTATTCGCAATTGCGGCAGATTCCGCGGTTCAGCGAATTCAATACGGCGGGCGAAGCCGGGCTGCGCGCGCTGATGGACGGAGCGGTGGGGAAGATGAAGGACTTCTACATCTTCCGGTCGCAATTCGTGGCAGAAGACGGGGAGCACTCCGGTGACCACGCATAATCTGGCGTTCGCTCGGGACGCGTTGGGACTGGTGGTGCGCCGGTTGCCGCAACCGCTGCCGGGAACGGGCGCGATCGCGGAGTATGCGGAACTGGGCAACTTCGGCATGCGAGTGACGATGAGCTATCAGCCGAATACGCTGGCGCAGCAGTTCACGGTGGACGTGCTGTATGGGATGCGGCGTGCTGCGGAATTCGTTTGGGGTGCAGGTGAATAGCTAGTTGGAAGCGGCGGGCAGGCGGAAACGCCTGCCCCACGAAGAAGAAGATCGGCAGGCGGAAACGCCTGCCCCACCGAAGAAGAAATCGGCAGGCGGAAACGCCTGCCCCACCGAAGAAGAAAATCGGCAGGCGGTAACGCCTGCCCCACGGAAGAAGAAAATCGGCAGGCGGAAACGCCTGCCCCACGGAAGAAGAAAATCGGCAGGCGGTAACGCCTGCCCCACGGAAGAAGAAAATCGGCAGGCGGTAACACCTGCCCCACGAGGAACGGCGCGATCTGGAGATCGCTTGCGGACCAGGAGGTCCGCCCCACCAAAGTCGAAGACGGCGGGCAGGCGACAAGATCGCCTGCCCCACGGAAAGAAAATCGGCAGGCGGAAACGCCTGCCCCACATATATGGACTTACGAAAGTTTTATCAACGGATTCGGGGCATTGAGGCTGAGGTGCACGGCGATTTTGCGGTGATCGTGAGCCGGGTTACTCCGGATGGAGGGCGGGCCGGTGTGATGTGCGACGTGGCTCGCGCGGTGGCGGCTCGGCTGGTGGCCGAGGAAAAAGCGGACTTGGCGACGGCGGATGAGGCTGAGATATTTCGCGCGGAGGTCGAAAACAAATGGCGTTGCTGACTGACGGGAATCCGAACGACACGATCGCGCTGAAGGTGTATGAGAGCGCGATTTTGGATGTGGCGAATATCGAGAGAATCGATCTCGACGTGAAACTGACGCTGGCGACAGAAGAAGTTTCGGAAGACGTCATCGATATTCTGCTGGACCACACGCAAACGCAAGATCCGCAGTCGATTGTGCGGCGGATGATCGGCGTGTCGGACGTTGTGGTGACGACGCAGTTGAAGCGATGGCACGCGCTGCACACGCTGGAGATCGTGTATCGGGATGCGTTCAATAATCAGCTCAACGATCGGTATGAGGCGAAGTTTCTGGAATACCAGGATCTGGCGATAAACGCTCGGGAGCATACGGTGCGATTTCGGAATCGGGCTGGTGACGAATCCGATTGCGAAGGCTCAACAGCCGCTACTGAGCGCGGTCGCGGGCGGGTCACAGGGCGGAACTTTCTATGTCGAAGTGACGTGGCTGAATGCAGCGGGTCAAGAGGGCGCGCCGAGCGACGTGACTGCGTTGGGGCTGGCTCCGCAACAGAACCTGATGGTTCAGCCGGTGAATCCGCCGCTGAGTGGCGACGGCTTTCAACCTATATATAGGTGCGACGGCGGACACGCTCGCGCTGCAGAACGCGTCGCCGATTCCGGTGGGGCAATCGTTCACGATGCCGGATAGCGGGCTGGTGGCGGGTCGCGCGCCGGGAATGGGGCAAGCGCCGGATACGTTCGTGATCGGCGGGCCGATGTTGAGGCGGGGCGGAGATGGCACGGACGACAAGATCGCGACGGAGAAGTTCGTCGAGTTTCTGGCGGCTCCGGTGGCGGGGTGGGCGCGGCGATCGCGGGGCTGGCGGCGGATTCGGGCGTGCAGCTTGCGCCGATTCCTCCCGAGCACATCGTGAAGCAGAATGCGCCGATCGCGCTGACGGAACGCAGCCAGGCGGTGAAGTATCCGGTGCTGCATGTGTATTCGGATCGCGTGCGGAATCTGCTGACGGAGAAATTCCGAACGTTTTCGGGGAAGGTTCGGACGGTGGCGGAACTGCGGGTGTCGCAGGACCGGCTGGAGGGAATCGAGGATCAATTGCGGTTGTACGTGGATGCGGTGACGCAGGTGCTGGATTCGAATCGGGGAAGTTGGGGGGAAGGCGCGTTCTTCACCGGCGGGTACGAAATTACTTTCGACGCGGTGCAGCACGGCGGCAGAAATTTCGTGCAGGTGGCGCGAGTGAGTTTCGAAGTGGATTTGTCGAGTTAGGAGCAGGGGCCAGGGGTCAGGGGCCAGGGGTCAGCGGCCAGGGGTCAGGGACCTGGGTCAGGGTCGGACCAGGGGAAAAGAGACCAAGGGTCACGGGCCGAGACGAAGATTGGAGGACCAAGAGGGGGGAGCTAAGATGTCTTGTTACATTTCATCGAACAACGAAAGGGTTTACGTGGCGCTGGAATCGACTTACGGAAACGTGCCGGCGATCACGGGGGCGAATCGGATCCCGCTGGTGAAGCTGGGAGCGAAGCAGGTTTCGGAGCAGACCAGCCGCCGCGACAAGACGGGAAGCCGGACGTTTCGTGGGGTTGCCGAATCATATTCGCAAGCTGACGAACTGGTCGCTGCAAACGCTGATGACGGCGTGGACGGATCAGACGGTGCAGCCGGACGAGGGTCCTCTGTTTCAGGGAGCGATGGGCGGAACGCCGGTCTTTTTCAACGGGGGAACGGTGGCCACGGTCACGGCGACAGACTCAGATTCAGTTCACGGCGCGCATGGGTTGAGTGCGGGCCAGGCGGTGACGTTTTCGGAAGAGATGCGATTCGTGACGGCGGTGCAGAATTCAACGACGGTCTTCATCAACGCGCCGTTTACGACGACACCGCAAGCGGGATCGGCATTCGGGACGACGATCACGTATGGGCTCGCGGAGAGTTTGCCGAGCGTGAGCATTTTCGATTTCTGGGACCCGGCGGGAGCGGTGCAGAGAATCGTGGACGGCGCTGCGGTGGACACGATGAACGTGAAAGTGAATGGCGACTTTCAGGAATTCGATTTCGCCGGGCCGTCGCGGGATCTGATCGACAGTGCGAGTTTCGCGAGCGGGGACGGGGGCTTGAGCGAATATCCGGCGGAACCATCGTCGTGGGTTTCGATTACACGATTGTCCCGGGGCATCTGGGCGAGGTGTGGATGGGCGCGAGGCCGGATCAATTTCTTCACGCTGACTGCGGCGGAGTTGACGGTGGAGAACAATGTCGAATTTGCGCGCGAAGGAGTTCGGGAGCGATTTCGCGCGCTGCATCGCGGCGGGGCAACGGAAGATCACGCTGAATTTTGAATTGTTCGAGCTAGTAGACGCGCAGACGGCGGGGTTGTATCAGGCGGCGAGGCAGAGGTCGCCGATCGGCGTGATGTTCCAGTTGGGCGAGCAGACGAATCAATTGTTCGGGGCGTATATGCCGGCGATGGTGCCGGAAGTTCCGGAGTTCGACGACAGCGAGACGCGGCTGCAATGGAAGTTTCAAAACGACCGAGCGCAGGGGACGGTGAACGATGAACTATACATCGCGTTCGGTTGAACAGTGCTCGTCCGCGCGATACACGGACGTGCGGTACGAGATCCGGCGGATTTCGTTCGGCGGGCGGATCGATCTGGCGCGGCGGATTCGAGAGATCGGGCGGAAGGCAGAGTATCTGGAGGCCGGATCGGATGTACGCGACAAGTTGGAGGCGACGGTGCTGACGGCAGAAATCGATCGCGCGTATCTGGAGTGGGGATTGGCGGGCGTTGAGGGATTGGAGATCGATGGGGAGGCAGCGACGCCGGCGAGCCTGATCGACAACGGGCCGGCGGAGTTGGCCGAAGAGATTCTGAGCTCGCATCAAAGCCGAGTG
This sequence comes from Terriglobia bacterium, assembly GCA_963732025.1. GTDB lineage: Bacteria > Acidobacteriota > Terriglobia > Bryobacterales > Bryobacteraceae > Palsa-187. The sequence goes on along the minus strand of CAVSXU010000007.1, from coordinate 599,732 downwards.
CGGGTTGACGGAAGACGAAAGAAAAAACTAGTTGTCGCATTTCATTTTCAAAGTGGGAACGAGGCCGCGTGGAGATGCGACGAATGCAGGCGGCAGGGGCTGGAATCGAGACGGCGATGCGGATGGCTACGCGAAGAACAGCGCGGGCCGAAGCGAATCGTATGGGCGCGGGGCCGGGTGGCGGCGGAGGAGTGCCCGAAGTCGCTGGTGACGGCGCAAAGTCTGGAATGGATCGAGAAGTTCTTGCACGTTCGGAAGTTCGCGGGCGGAGGGTGCGTTCGAAGATATGCCGGCGCGAGATGCGGATGCGTTTTTGATTTTAGAAAGAGAATGGCGCGATGGCCAACAGGAATCCACTTAGTGAAGTTACGACGCTGCTCGGGGGATTGGGCGCGAGCAGCTCGGCGCGGCGGGGAGCAGCGCGCTGACGCAACAGCTTACTACGATCACGCAACAGCTACAGCAATTGCAGACGCTCAATCAGACTCAGGTGGCTACGCTCGAAGCGAATACTCAGGCGGTGGATCAGAATACGAGCACGAAGGGATCGGGCGGCGAGTCGACGGCGAGCAAAGTCGGGAGCACGCTGGAGAGTGTTTTCGGGTTGGGGCTCAGCCCGCTGATTTCGGGATTGGTGAGTTTGTTTGGCGGAGGGGGAGGCAGCAGTCAACCGGCGCCGCTGGTGCCGTTTGTCGCGCCGCCGGCGGTTCATGTGAACGCGGGAATCAGCGCGGTGAGTGCGGGTGGCGTTCGCGGTGGACAGCGCGGATGGCGGATTGCCTCGGGCGGTGCCTGCGGCGTCGACACAGACGACTCAGATCACGGTGCAGGTGCAGGCGATGGACAGCCAGTCGTTTTTGGATCACAGCGACGACATCGCGATGGCGGTGCGGCAGGCGATGTTGACGTCGACCACGTTGAATGACGTGATTCGCGAGGTGTCGTAGCATGGCGACGTTTCCAGCATTGAAGACGGGCGCGGTGGCGCAGTATCCGTCGGACCGTCAACAGAATTTTTCGACGCAGGTTTACCGGTTCCTGGATGGAAGCGAGCAGCGGTTTCCGGCGTATGTGGGGTCGCTACGGCGATGGGTGGTGCGGTTGGATTTGCTCGACGAGGCGGAGCTGGAGAGCTGGAGGATTTTTTCGTTAGTCAGGGCGGGAGGGCTGGAGTCGTTTGAGTTTACGGATCCGTTTGATGGTCGGTTTATTCGAGTTGTCAGTTTGATGGGGATGCGTTGGAGCTGGTTTTTGGTGGGGAGCAGCGGGGAAAGGCGTGGTTGTGATTCAGGGAGAACCGGTAGGACGCACACATTGAGGCTGAGGCAGCGGCTGTGATTTGAGGACAGAGTTGAAGAGTGTCGACATGAGTGTCGAGCGCGGCACCAGGAGTCCGCGCGCCACACCGAAGAAGATTAGACAAAAGGATGCTTGTGTTTCCACAACTCGTGACGGGCGCTTCGGCGCTGTATCCGGTGACGCGGCAGCGCTCGTCAGCGGACTGTCGTCAATGTTTTGGGCGATGGGCGGACGGATGTGTTCGCCGATCCGGACGCGGCCGCGACGGAATGGGAATTGCGCGCATCGGGGATGACGCTCGCGGAATGGAGCGCTATCGAGACGCTGTTCCTGGCTACGTCGGGAATGTGGAAGACGTTTACGTTTCTGGATCCGACAGGAAATCTTGTTGGCTGATAGCGAAGATTTCGGTGCGGGCGCGTGGACGAACGGTGGGCTGATCGCAGTTGACGCCGGGTGTCACGGACCCGATGGCGACGACCCGCGGTACGCGCGTGACGAACGCGGGGCTGGCTGCGGAATCGGTGGCGCAGACGTTGAGCGTGCCGGGTAACTTTCAATACTGCCTGAGCGTGTGGGCGCGAACGATCGGAGACGTCGGGCGGTGACGCTGACGATCGGAAGCTTCACGAAAACGTTCGCGCTGAACGGGACTTGGAAACGAATTTCGATGTCGACGAATTTGGAGACGGGCGCGACGAGCGTGACCTTCGGGGCGCAGTTGGATGCGGGCGCGGCGGTGGATCTGTTCGGAATGCAAGTGGAGGCGCAGCTTGCGGCGTCGGATTACAAGATGACGGAGGAACGCGGCGGCGTGTATTCGAAGGCTCGATTCGGGCAGGATCAACTTTCGGTGACGGCGCAGGGCACCGACGTGTACGACGCGACGATTCGGATTGTCGCTCTTTGAATGAACCAGGAGAGTTAAGGGATGCCGACGATCGACATATTGAAAGAGCAGGAAGCTCCGCCGACTCCGCTGTTTTTGTTCGACTGCGTGCTGAGTTCGGGCGCGACGGAACGCTGGGCAACGCACGCGGTAACGTTCGGCGGCAATGCCTATGGCGCGCGGTTGCTGAAGCACAATCTGTTTCAATTGCGTGCGTCGTCGGATGACGGGCTGGATGGGACGGCGACGATTTCAGTGACGCTGGCGAACGCGGACTCACATTTTTCGCAAATCGAGCGCGAGACCGGATTCAAAGGGGCGCAGGTCACGATCCAGTTCCTGTTTTTCGACCTGGTGGCGAATGGGGCGGCGTCGGAAGCGCGCGTGGTGTTTCGAGGCGTGGCGAATTCGGCGGATGAGATCACCGAATCGGCATTCCGAGTTTCGTTCAACAATCGGCTTGAGTCTGCAGAGAATCGTGCTGCCGGAAGTGCAGATTCTGCGGCGATGCCCGTGGATGTTTCCATCGACACTGGCGCAGCGGCAAGAGGCGATGGACGGCGGCGCGAAGGGCAAATATTCGTCGTTGTACAAATGCGGATATTCGCGCGGACATCACGGGCGGCGTAGGGAACGTTGAATAGCGGAGCGCCGTTTACGTCGTGCGATTTCACGCGAACGGCGTGCGTGCAGCGGGGAATGTTCGACGTAGATGCGTCGAGCCTGCTGACGCGGCGATTCGGCGGGCTGGAATTCGTGCCGCCGCAGATTTCGGTGCGGAGCTTCGGCGAGAGCGGATCGCACCTCTCGGCGGTGCAGGATAATCTCGCGGTTTACAACGACTACGTGCCGCTGGTGTACGGGACGGCGTGGTATCAGCCGCCGATCGTATTCGCGCGCAACGACGGCAATCTGACGCGGATGGAAGTGCTGCTGGGGATGGGCGAGATCGAGCGGGCGATCAAGGTGATCGTCAACGACATTGAAATTCCGCAAGCGCAAAGCGGCGTGGACATGACGGCGACCGGATGGTTCAGCGTGGTGACGACGGGCACTCGCAACGGCGCATTCGATTTGAATTTCGCGGACGGATCGGGGAATCCGCTGGGCGATCCGTACGGCAACATGGCGATGATGAGCGTGGTGGTGCCGAATCGGATCAGCAACGGGCAATCGCTCGCGAAAATTCAGGTGCTGATCGACGGGCTGCAGTCTGGAACAGTTCGACAGCGAGCGGCGCCTCGCTGGGCGAATCCTTCACGAGCAATCCGGCGTGGGTGCTGCTCGATGTGTTGCGACGAAGTGGGTGGCTGACGAGCGAGGTCGATTTGATTAGTTTCGCGAGCGCGGCGGCGTATTGCGGCGAGGCGATTTCGATTACGGATCTGAACGGTAACCCGGTATCGACACCGCGGTTCGAATGCAACCTGGTGTTGCAGGACCGGCGCAGCGCGGCCGAGGTCGCGAGCGGGATTCGGGCGGGATCGACGCTGATGCTGACTTACGGCGGAGGCGGATTGCTAACGCTGCGCGTGGAGAACACGCTCGCATTGCAGCAGGCGTCGAAACCGGATGGAAGCAACAGCACGGCGACGCTCGCGGCGGGTGGCCGGCGTACGAATTCAGCGACGGCATCCGCGCGACGTTTTCCGGATTGGTTCGCAAAGGGAATGGCGATCCGGCGATTCGATTGTGGTCGCAGAGCTCGGCGGCGACGGCGAATCGGCTGACGGTGGAATTTCAAGACGAGTTCAATGAGTATCAGCAAGACAGCCTGGCGCTGGTGGATGTCGACGATGCGCTGTTGACGGATCGACAGGTGACGGCGGCGTATCGGGGCGCTGGGATTGCCGAATTTCGATCAAGCGACTCGCGTGCTGCAGTTGCAATTGAACAAGAGTATCGACGGGTACACGCTGATCGATTTCGAGACGACGGTTAAAGGCGTGGGATTGTCGCCGGGCGATTTGATCACGGTGACTTATTTGAAAGAGGGGCTGGAGCGGCAGCCGTTTCGAATCGCCCGGCTTTCGCCGGGACAGAATTTTCAAACGCTGATGGTGACGGCGCAGTGGCACGATGACGAGTGGTACACGAGCGGCGGGCGCGTTGGGGACGGGGACGCGGCGGCAGCCGGGGTCGGGCGTTGGGTTGCCGAGGCCGCTGGTGGGAAGCGTTCTCGACGCGCATGGGATCGAGCAATTCGGAATTACGGAATCGACGAGCGAGAGCACGGACGGAAGTTTCACGGTCACATTGAGCGCGGAGTTCGTGCCGCCGGCGCATGGCTCGGCTAGTTCGGTGGGGATTCCACTGCTGAGTTTGAACGCGGCCATCAATACGACTGGCGGAACGATCAAAGGCGGGCAGACGCTGTACTACGCGATCAGCGCGGTGGACGGCGAGCGGCGCGGAGACGGCGCTATCGTTCATCGTTCCGGCGACGATTCCCAGTGGGACGAACACGAATGACGGTGACGCTTATCGGGATTGAGTTTTTCGGCCGGGACGGCGAGTTTCCATGTGTATCGCGGGATGAATCCGGCTGAGTTGTTGTCGATCGCAAGCGGCGTTGCGGTTGGCGACGTCGTATACAGACACGGGTGCGACGGCGGCGCTGCTGGGTCCGCCGGATGAGAATTACGATCACGCGAATTTCTACTGGCGGATGGAACTGCAACCGGAGGTCGGGGTGAACTTGCATTCGGCGACGACGATCGGCAATTCGACGCTGGGGATGTTGACGAACGACTTCGCGGGCGCAGTGGTTCGGATCACGCGTGGCAAGGGCGCGGCGCAGGAGCGGGCGGTTTTAGGGAATACCGCAACGACGATTACGCGTTTCGCCCGCGTGGACGACGGAGCCGGACACGACGAGTTTTTTCGTGGTCGCGAATGCGACTTGGAATTTCGGCGGCTCGAGCGCGACGAGTCCGGTGAGCGTTCAACGTTCCGAATCAGACGGGAGCGACGGTGGAGATTTCTGGGGCGATCGGCGAACGTGCATGAATCAGGAGAGCGCGCCGGAGTTGAATCCGCTGACGAGGTGGCAGATCGGCGGCGCGGCGGGCGGCGGCGTGGATGCCGATGTTCCGGCGGCCCCGGTGTTCGGGCTGAATCTGGCGGGGCAAGGGATCGATCGACCTGGTGGCGATTTCGTTCACCGACCTTACGAATACGCACACGATTTCGGCGGGCACGCTGGCACTGTATTACTGGAACGAGCTGAGCAGCCCTTCGACATTTGCGCTGGCGAGCGGGATTTCGTCGACAGCGACGACGATTACGTTGAGCGCGGCGGGGCCTGCGGCTGTTGACGATTTGATCCAGATCGAGGGCGAGATTCTTTTCGTGACGGGAACGCTGAGTGGCGGGACGCAGTATCAGGTGACGCGCGGGTCGCACGGGAGTACGGCGGTCGGCGCATGCGGCGGCGAGCCTGATTTATCACCTGAAGCGGAATATCACGATCGTGCCGTTCGTCGAGGATTTCTTCGGGAGCCCGGCGAGCGGGAGTTACGCTGCATCGATCTTCCTGCCAGATGCTGCGGATCGCGGCGGCGGATTTTTTCGTGACGAATGTGCGCGGCAACAGCCCGGATTCGACGGCATCGTTCGGGGCGACGACCGATCAAGGATTGCGGACGCTATCCGGCGGGCAGTTCTCGATTCAGGTGGAAGGATATCTGGCGATTCAGACGGGTGCGGCGCCGCCGCTGGTGATCGATACGGCGCATGCGGTTCGCGATATTTCGGCGGTGGTGAGCGAAGCGCCGACAGCCGACGGGAGCATCACCAGGGACGAATACGCTGCAACTGCAATTGCGCGTGGGATCGACAGTCTACTGCACTTTGACGATTTCGACGATGGCGCAACGACGTCGAATGCGGCGGTCAACGGATTCGGACTGGCGCCGCTGGTGCGCAGGGTCGCAATTGGTGCTGGACATCTCGTCGGTGCATGGCGAGCCGCAATAGCTTGCCTGGTCGCGATCTGACCGTGACGGTGCGGTTGTAAGCGTATGCCGGACACGCTGGCAGAAGCTGACTCCCGATCGCGATTTGCAATGCTTCTTCTTTGAGCCATCGGCGATTGCGGCGTTGAGCAGCGACTCGGCGACGGGATTTACGGTGTCGGGATCTTTGCGCCAGCAATTCGATTGGGCGGTGATTGAGTGGAATCGCGACAACACGCATGAGCATCCGGCGTTTCGAAATTTGCCGGATGGCGATTTGAGCGGGCTCGCGCTGACTTACAACGAGACGCGGACGAACTGTATTCCGATGGATTCGGATTTGTTTCGCGACGGTCGACTGGCCGTCGCTTCGTGTGTGGGCGACGACGACGGGCGAGACGCATGAGGCGATCTACTGGGTGCCGCTGAAGGATCATGCGACGGCGATCGCGGGTAGCTATCAGTGCGCGTATGCGGATTTCACGTTATCGGGAACGGTGAGCGACGGCGACTTCGTGGGGCTTGCGTATTTGGCCGAGCAGTACACGTACACGGTGGTCGGGTCGGCCCACATGCTGGAAGACGCGGTCGCGAGGCGTTGACGGTCGCAATCAATCGGATCGGATCCGCTGCTGAAGGCGGTGCGGACGGGCACTACGATTCGCGTGTACTACACGGACGGGACGAGCGTAGCGGGGAGCACGGCGGGGGCGAACGGAAATCGGTTTTCGGATGTACACGTTCGCGACGGGGACGGAGAGCTGGGATGCGCCGGCGAAGACGTTCGCGAACGGGACGTCGCCGACGAATGGCAGGTGATCTCTCGATTTCAGCGCGCTGCAAGGATCGAGATCGAATACGGCGATCGTGCTGGAAGTCGTGCCGACGATACGCGATTCGCAAGATTGCGCTGGACTTACGCGGCGGATTTGCAGGCCGGCGCGTATCGTGCGCAGCGAGTTTCGAGTGGTGGTTTCGGATTGGACGGTGACGGGGACGAATCGCGGGTATTCGGTCGCGGGGCCGGGAAGCCGACGGATCGGAGGATCACAGATCGCGACGTGCAGTACAGCGGGACGTGGACGGAATCGCGCGGGAATTTTTCGGGCGGGACGATTCACTCCACGACGACGGTGGGCGCGATTCGTGTGACGTGGTCGTATCACGCGGGCGGATCGCACACGCTGTATTTGGGGACGCGCTATCACGGGCAAGCGGGGCGACGTCATTTCGATCGAGCGTCGATGGCGGTGCGGCGCAGACGATCGAACCTGGCGATGACGGCGAAGACGTGCTGATCCGGTGGCCGGTGGGGACGTTCGGCGGCGGGAGCGCATACGCATCACCGTGACGCATGCGGGGCCGAGCGGGACCGACTTCTACTTCGATTTTTTCGAGATCGCGTCGCCGGCGAGCGATCTTGCCGACGTTTCGCGGCGCAACCGCAGTTGACGCTGGCGACCGATTGGGACACGGAACATTCGCTCGCGCTTGCGCCGGAGCGGACGGCGTGGATGATCGATTCGCTCGGATTTACGGGTCGGCAGAATCATTACGTTGGCGCGCTGTGGTTTTACGAATTGGTTCGAACGGGGCATTCGTATGCGACGGCGACGGTGACGTTCGCGGGGACGCCGGCGTTCGGATCGACGCACGACAGTGACGCTCGGGCGATTCGGCGTGAGCGGGTCGACATTCCGTTGACGAAACTATTGCATCAGGGGATGACGGCGGAGATGGTCGCACTGGCGTTCGCGAACGAGTTGAATCGCGGATATACGGGCGTGTGGGCGAGCGCGGCGGGCGACGTGCTGACGATTTAATCGCGATCGATGGGGCTGGACGGAAACAACAACACGCTGTCGGCCACTCGTACCGACGAGCGGCGGCTTCACGGCGACGGCATCGGGAGCGTCGTTCACGGGCGGAGTGAATGGCGACTGGCGAACGGACTTGACGGCGTCGCCGAGATTGAATCGGGCGGTGCGGGACTGGAGCGCGAGTTTCTTCGCGGCGCTGAATGGATATGGGATCGATTCGACGGCGGCGTTCAGCATGGAATTGGGAAACGGCGATCCGTCGGCGACGGCGGGGATCGCGCAAGTGGGGCCGTCGGGCGATCCGATCCTGTTGCCGACGCCTTCGCTGCAAACGAATTTTTCGCCGACGAGTCTGGCGTTCTGGCAGGAGGTGTACGCGGAGATGGCGGGGATTCAAGCGGCGGCGGGGCTGACGCCGTTTCTGCAATTCGGCGAAGTGCAGTGGTGGTATTTTCCGACACGACGGCGCGGGTCATGCTTTTTCGGGAATGCCGTTTTACGATGCGTGGACGCAGAGCCAGTTTCTGGCGGCGTATGGGCATCGCGATGGCGACGATCACGACGAACACGGTGAGTCCGGCGAGTTATCCGGACGAAGTCGCGTTTCTGCCGGGAGTGATCGGGGATTTTACGAACGCGATGATGGCGTTTGTGCGCGCGACGCAGTCGGCGTGCCGGTTTGAGGTGCTGTATCCGACGGATACGAACCAGACCGCTTTCAATCAGGCGATTAATTTTCCGGTGTCGGCGTGGACGCCAGCGGCGCTGACGGTGTCTGAAGACGGAAGGTTTCGGATTTACGCTGGGGCGGAATCTGGATGAGAGCGGAAGCGACGATGGATTTCGGTGCATCGCTGGGATTTCCGGCGACGCAGCGGAGCCATCTGGTGGGGATGCGGCGATTCGACGACGGCGTGGATGAAGGAAGCGCAGAGCGCGGAGGGGAAGGGGTTCGAGAGCGTGGTGATGTTCGCGCTGGATCAGTTTTGTTTGATCGGGTACGCAGCGCCGCTGCCGCGCGGGCTGCGGCGGAGTTTGCGGATGGGTGACGGGTGATACGACGCAGAGGCTGTGCCATACACGTTGATAGACTGGTGGTTGCTGCAGGTCCAGAACGTTTCCAAGCTTTATCGTTTGTACCGCCGGCCGGTGGACCGGCTGCTTGAAATCCTTCCTTTTACGAAGCAGTATTCTCCGACCGAATTCTGGGCGCTGCGCGATGTGAATCTCAGCGTCGAACGCGGCGAGGTGCTGGGCGTCGTCGGGCCGAACGGCAGCGGGAAGAGCACGCTGCTGCAGATCGTCAGCGGGATTCTGGAGCCGACGCGCGGCCGCGTGATCACCCAGGGACGGATTGCGGCGCTGCTGGAACTGGGCGCGGGATTCAATCCGGAATTCACGGGCCGCGAAAATGTTTTTCTGAATGGCGAGATTCTGGGCATGTCGCGGCGCGAGATGGAGCGCGTGTTTCCCGAGATCGAGAAGTTCGCGGAGATCGGCGCGTTTATCGATCGGCCGGTGAAGGAATATTCGAGCGGCATGTATGTGCGGCTGGCGTTCTGCGACGGCGATTCACGTGGATCCGGAAATTCTGATTGTCGATGAGGCGCTGGCGGTGGGCGATGCGATTTTCGCGAACCGCTGCATCAAGAAATTCGACGAGTTGAAAAAGCGCAACGTGACGGTGCTGTTCGTGTCGCACGATCTGGGCCTGGTGAAGCGATTGTCGGATCGCGCGGCGTTGATGCTGGACGGCCGCGTGGCGGCGTATGGGTCACCGAGCGAAGTGGTGAATCGATATGTCGGGCTGGTGTTGGAGCGGCAGGAGCGCGAGGGCAAATTGCGCATGAGCCGACGCGCGGAGGGCGGGACGCTATCGCCATGGCGACGGGGCGAGCCGGATGGCCAGCGTTGAGATCTGGTTGATGTCGCGGGCGCGGCGACGCGCAGTCTGCAGCCGGGCGAGCCGGTCACGATTCGCGTGACGGCGCGGGCGGAGAAGGCGCTGGAAGATCCAGTGGTCGGCGTGTTGATCCGCAATCGGCTGGGCATCGATGTTTTCGGAACGAACACGCGGATCGAAGGCGTCGATTTCGGGAGCGTCGCGGCGGGCGAAACGTTCGAAGTGGAGTTCACGTTCGATTGCCTTCTGACCCGGCAAGACTATACACTGACCGTTGCCACGCAGTACCGCGAAGGCTACAGCCAGGACTGGCTGGACGATGTGATCTCGTTTTCGGTGGTGGATGCGCGGGACGTGGCGGGGTTCGCGAATTTCAAAACGAAAGTGAACTGGCGGCGAATTCCGGCGTGACGCTGCATGAACGGTAACGAATTCACCTACGGGTTGGTGTTGGGGATCGTGGTCGCGGTTCTGATTGCCGTGTCACGGCGGTGAAAACATTCGGCGTGAAAACGCGCAGACGACTTTCTGGTCGCGGGCCGCAAGCTGCCGTGGACCGTGCTGGTGTTCACGCTGCTTGAGTTCCTGGATCGGCGCGGGAAGTTTGTTCGCGCGGCGCGGAGAACGCGTACAAGAACGGATTCACGGCGCTGTGGCTGCCGGCGGGAGGATGGGTCGGGCTGACCGTGATCGCGGGGATCGCGGGACGCGCGCGGCAGTTTCGCGCAATTCACGGTTCCGGATCTTCTCGAGACGCGCTACAACGCGGTCGCGCGGGTGATGGCGACGATCGCGATCGTGATTTCCTACACGGTGATCACCAGCTATCAGTTCAAAGCTGGCGGCGACATTCTGCACCTGATTTTTCCCGATCTGGACCGAAGTCCACGGGGATGTACATCATCGCGGGATTCGTGATCGTGTTCACGGCGGCGGCGGGCATGGCGTCGATTGCGTATCTGGATGTGGTGATCGGCGGACTGGTGACGGTGATCGTCGCGATCGCGGTGCCGATGCTGCTGACGAAAGCGGGCGGGTTGGAGCGGATTGCATGCCTGCCCTGCCGGCGAGCCACTTCACGGTGCTCGGCGACGAAGGAGCTGGCGAGAGCATTCGGGAACCCTGCTGCCGACGATGCTGCTGCTGATCGGCAATCAGGGGATGTATCAGAAATTCTTTTCGGCGCGATCCGAGAGCGACGCGAAGATCGCGGTGGGCGGATGGATCGTGGGGACGGTGCTGCTGGAGACGTTGCTGGTGATGTTGGCTGTGATCGGGAGTTCGCTTATATAAGACGGATACGCCGCGCGAGATTATTCCGCTGACGGCGCGGCAGGGATTGCCCGCGATTTTCGGCGCGATGCTGATGGGCGGGATTTTCGCGAAAGTGATTTCGACGGCGAATAACTATCTGTTCTCGCCCGCGACCAATCTGATGCATGACGTGTATGAGCGCTTCATCAATCCGAAGGCGACGGAGAAACAGAGCTTGCTCGTCTCGCGCGTGCTGGTGGTCGGGCTGGGAATCTTCGCGCTGCTGCAGGCGACGCAATTTACGTCGGTTCTGAATGCAGCGCTGTATGCATACACGATTTATGGAGCCGCAGTTACTCCGGCGGTGATGGCTGTATTCTTCTGGAAGCGGACCACGACGGCGGGAGCGGTGTCGTCGATCGTCGCGGGAACGGTGGTGACGGCGGGATGGAATATTGCGCAGGGGTTGAAATGGACTACGAGTGATCTGGACGCGGTGTATCCGGCCGTGATCGCGTCGGTTGCGTTGCTGATCGTGGTGAGTCTGGCGACGCCGCCGCCATCAGCGGAGAAGTTGAAACCATTTCAGCATTGAGCGATACCCCCACCCTTACGGGTGGTGCTTGAGGGGCGGCAAACCAATGAGATTAGAAGAGATTCAAGCGGCATTGCGTGAAGAAGAACCTTGATGGGTGGTTGTTTTTCGATCATCATCGGCGGGATCCGCTGGCGTATCGCGTGCTGCAGTTCACCCCGGGATCGATGGTGTCGCGGCGCTGGTATTATTTCGTCCCGGCGACGGGCGAGCCGAAGGGACTGGTTCACAAGATCGAATCGTACACGCTTGCAGGAATTGCCGGGCGAGCATGTCGACGTATGCCGACTGGGGATCGATGGTCGACGGGATCGGCAAGATCATGGGCGGCGCGAAAAAGATCGCGATGCAGTATTCGCCGAACTGCGCGATTCCTTATGTCGCGATGGTCGATGCGGGAACGGTCGAGCTGGTGCGCGGGCTCGGTGTCGAGATCGTCAGCTCGGCGAACATGGTGCAGTAGTTCGAGGCGAAGTGGTCGAGCGAGCAGCTTGAGAGTCATCTGGAAGCGGGTCGGATTGTCGATCGGGTGCGCGGCGAGGCGTTCGAGCTTATCGGCGCGAAACTGCGCGCGGGCGAACGGATCACGGAATGGGACGTGAAGACAGTTCATCGGCGATCGCTATAAAGAGGAAGGGCTGTTTCTGGACCACGGGCCGGATATCGCGGTGAATGCGAATGCGTCGAATCCGCATTACGATCCGAAGCAGGATTCGTGTTCGGAGATTCGCAAGGGCGATCTGCTGTTGATCGACATGTGGGCGAAGCTGGATCGGCCCGAGAGCGTGTACTACGACATTACGTGGGTCGGGTATTGCGGAGAGAAGCCGCCGGAGAAAATTCGGCAGGTGTTCACGGTGGTTCGCGATGCGCGGGATCGCGCGATCGATCGCGTGAAGGAAACCGTCGCGGCCGGTAAGATGTTGCGCGGATTCGAGGTGGACGATGCGGCTCGCGAGCACATTCGGGCGGCGGGTTTCGGCGAGTATTTCTTTCATCGCCTGGGGCATTCGATCGGCACGGAAGTACACGGCAACGGCGCGAATATGGACAATCTTGAGACTCACGACGAGCGGCGCGTGATTCCGTGGACGGGATTCTCGATTGAGCCCGGGATTTATTTGCCGGAGTTCGGGATTCGCAGCGAAGTGAATATGTTCGTGGATGAGAAGAGCGCTCGCGTGACGGGCGAGATTCAGCGAGAGTTGGTTCTTGATCTGAAGCAAGAAGCCATTGGCCGTGAATGAACGTCGAATAAACGCAAATGACAAACGCCCTGATTGTTACGCTTCTGCTGGCTGGAGCGACGCATGCGGGGTCGGTCGTGTCGCGGGATTGGGCGGGCGGCAAGCTGACGCTGAAACTGGACGACGGGAGCGCCGAGATCGAGTGGATCTCGCCGGTTGCGTTTCGAGTGTCGCGGACGTGGGGCGCTGCGCCGGACGCGTTGCCGAAGATCTCGCATGAAGCAATTTCGCCGACGTTGGAAGATGTCGGGCAGACGATTTCGATGCGGACTCGCTATCTGACCGTCGACGTCGATCGCGGCGATATGGCGTTGCGCGTGAAATCGGGCGAGACGCCTGTATCGACGATGCGAATCGTGGACGGCGCTACGGTGCGGTTGTCACTCGCGCAAACGGAACGCGTGTTCGGGCTGATGGCGGATCTGCCCAAATTGAATTTGCGGGGGGAGAAGTTTACACGCGATCGCGGGTTTTTCCTGACGAGCGCGGGGTACGGGATCTCCACGCGGTTCCCGACGAAGTGGTCCTTCGATTTGACGGATGGGATGTTGAGCGCGCCGGGCGCGAAGACCATCGAGTATCTCTTCTACTACGGGCCGACGTCGAAAGAGATTCTGGAGCAGCACGCGACGGCGATGGGATCGGTTGAGGTGAAGAGCAACTCGCTCGACCTGTTGTCGTCGGCACAATTGCCTAAGGCAGCGACGATTTTGAAGAGCGCGCCGAATGCGTCCAGTGCAGACGCGCTGTTGAGGCTGATCCGAACGCTGAATTCATGGAGCCTTTCGGGGGTGGTGTATCCGGCGGTCGACGTTGGCGATTTCGACTATCTGCGCGGCGACGCTCGGCAGAGGTTGACGGATTTGTGCACGTTGTTACCGATTGTGTTCCGCGGTTCGGGAGAAGGCGGTATCGACGCGGCGACGCGCTTGAAATGGCGGCCGTATCTGATCACGTATTTGCGCGAGGCTTATGATCGCGGCTATCCGCTGATTCGACCGCTGCCGATGCAGTTTTCGAAAGACGCGAATTCGGATAAACAATCGGATGTGTTCATGTTGGGCGACGAAGTCTTGTTAGCGCCGGCGTCGGGCCCGAAGCGCACGCTGGACTTGCCGCGGGGCACCTGGACGGACTTTCGGACAAACACGGAGTATCGCGGCGGGCAGACGATCGAGGTCGACGCGCCATTGAGGCAGGTGCCGATGTTCGTACGGAACGGATGGATCGTGCCGTTCGAGATGCCGACGAAGATGGAGTTGCATTACTTTCCTTCACTCGGCGGCGAGTTTTTCCTGTGGGAGCCGGATCAGGGGGAGAATTCGCAATTTCATGCGGCTCCGGCGGGCGATTTTATGCGGGTGGAAGTGGAGACGAAGGTCACTCGGACATATGAGTGGGTAATCCATCATACGAAGGCTCCTAAAGAGGTCGGGGAGGAGTCGGGCGCTTATTCTCGCGTGGCTCGGAAGGATCTGCTGAAGGCGGGGGCGTGGTGGCATGATGCGGCTGGAAATAATTTGCATTTGATGTTGCGAGCGGAGGCGGGGACGGATCGTATCGTGAATATGTCGTTTTAAGAAATCGAACAAAGACAAGCCGGCTTGAAGGCCGGCTCGCCGCCACGACTGGCGGCCCCACATCGATGTTTGAAGAGATTCGAAAGATCGTGGCGAAGATTCCGAGGGGCCGCGTCGCGACTTATGGTTCGGTCGCCGAGGCCGCGGGATTTCCTGGGAATGCTCGGCGTGTTGCGTGGGCGCTGCGGAACACCGACGGCCAGCTGCCGTGGCATCGCGTGCTCGGGTCGGGCGGCAAGATTCTGCTACCGAAAGAGGCGGGCGCGGAGCAGCGATTGCGGCTTGCGTCGGAAGGCGTCGAGTTTCGCGGTGGCAAGGCGTGGATGAAGGAACACGAGTTTAAGTTCCGGTCGCGCCGAAAGCGTTCGGGATAGTATCATGGAATTTCTATGAAACAGACCTTATTGACCGTGTTGTTGATGGGATGCGCATTCGCGCAGACGAAAAGTGTAGCTCCGGCGAAACCTGCGGCTCCCGCGGCGGCGAAGCCGAGCCTGCTGAATCCAGCGGCATTGAACGCGACCGCGCCGGCCGAATTCGACGTGAAGTTCACCACCACAAAAGGCGACGTAATGATTCATGTGACGCGGGCGTGGGCTCCGCACGGGGCAGATCGATTCTACAACCTGGTTCACGCCGGATTCTTCACGGACATCGCTGTTTTCCGCGTGATATCCGGCTTCATGGCGCAATTCGGCGTCTCCGGCGATCCCAACGTGGCGCGCGCCTGGCGAATGGCGAACATTCCGGACGACAAAGTGACGCAGACGAACAAGCGGGGTCGGCTGACGTTCGCGACATCGGGACCGAACTCTCGTACGACTCAAATGTTCATAAACTTCAGCAACAACGCGGGACTGGACGGGCAGGGGTTCGCGCCGATCGGCGAAGTCACGACGGGGATGGAAGTCATCGACAAACTGTACGCTGAGTATGGCGAAGGCGCCCCGAGTGGACGGGGTCCGGATCAGGGACAGTTGCAAGCCGAGGGGAACGCATACCTGAGCAAGTCTTTCCCGAAGCTGGATAAGATCATTTCGGCGAAGATCGTGACGGCGCCGGCCGCACCTAAGGCCGACGCGAAGTAAACCCACTTTTAAAGACCAACACGCGCGCTCTCTAACGGTCGCGCCTCAAGGGTGGGTGCAAAGGCGCGCGCTCTCTAACGGTCGCGCCTCAAGACGGCCGCTCATCAAGTAGCGGTCGCGCGTCAGCGGGCGGTCGCGGCGTCTAAAACAAAACAGCGGTAAAATGTTGCTGTGGAAAATCGCGGAAAACGCGATTCCGTGGTTGTGCGCTCAGTAAGTTGCGACGCACACTCCGAACGCGGTTCTCCACAGGTTTATCGAGAGGCTAAGTGCGGCCAAGTAATGCACAAACAAAACGATTGCCGCATGGCGGCGAAGCCGGTAAGGTAGGGAATCCCGTTTTGGACGGCTCTGTGTCATGACGACCACCGATCTCGCCCTGGAAAAAGGTCTGCCCGCAAATCTCGATGCCGAGCGATTCGTGCTCGGGTCGGTGATGATGAACGACATCATGTTCCTGCAGGTGGCGGGGACCATCGATACGGGCGACTTCATTCTCGAAAAGCATCGCCGCATCTTCGCCCGGATGAAGGATTTGTACGAGCGGCGCGAGAAGATCGACCGCATCACGGTGTGCGATGAGCTGATGAAACACGGGCAGCTCGAATCGGTGGATGGGCTCGCGTATCTGGTTTCGCTCGACGATGGGCTGCCGGAGATCGCGAATCTGGACAGCTATGTTCGCATCGTCAAGGACAAGTCGACGCTGCGCAAGCTGATTTTCAGCGCGCAGGAAATCATCAACAAATGTCTGATCGCCGAGCAGGAGCCGGACGAGATTCTGGGCGCGGCGGAAGAATCCCTGCTGAAACTGGGCGAGTCCCGGAGCAAGGATCAGTTGGTGTCTCCGGGGAGCATTGTCGCGAATTTCCCGGGCGGCATCGGCGCGTTTCTCGATCCCAGCCAGAGGATCAGCGGGCTCAGCACGGGCTTTAAAAAATTCGATGAGATGACGGGCGGACTGCATGGCGGCGAATTGTTCATCCTGGCGGCGCGGCCATCGATGGGCAAGACAGCGCTGGCGCTGAATATCGCGCAACACGTGGCGACGCACCCGTCGATTCACAAACCGGTGGCGGTATTCTCGCTCGAAATGTCGTCGTCGAGTTTGCTGACGCGCTTGTTGTGCTCGGCGGCACGCGTCGACCAGCATAAATTTCGTGCCGGATACTTGAACGGCGAAGAGCGTCGCAATTTACAGCATGCGCTGCATAACTTGACCGAGGCTCCGTTGTTTTTGGATGACACGCCGGGCGTCAACATGATGGACATCCATTCCAAGCTGCGGCGCATGAAGAGCGAGCACGGGCTGAGCCTGGTGGTTATCGACTACCTGCAGTTGATGAGCAGCCGCGGGCGCTCGGAGAATCGCAATCAGGAAGTCAGCGCGATTTCGCGCGGGCTGAAGCTGATGTCGAAGGATTTGGATGTTCCGTTCCTGGTGCTCTCGCAGTTGAGCCGCGCATCGGAGACTCGCCCGGGCGATCATAAGCCGCAATTGAGCGATCTACGCGATTCGGGATCGATTGAACAGGATGCGGATCTGGTGGCTTTCATTTATCGCGAGGAAGTTTATAAGCGCGATCGCGAGGACGTGAAGGGTCAGGCGGACTTGATCGTGGCGAAGCAGAGAAATGGTCCGATCGGGAATGTGCCTTTGCGGTTCCTGGGCCAGTACACTCGATTTGAGAATCGGGCCGAGGATCTGGGCGATGATCCGATGGAGTAGTGGGAACACATGGATTGCCCGCACCCCCGCCCTTACGGACGGTGCTTGTCTGGCGTTAATAGATTCCATGCGCGGCACTGCGGGCAATAGTAACTCCTGAATCCGAATCGGCGGCGCACGCCACCGGATGCAACCAGCCAGGCCTCCGAAAAACCTGTGCCGCAATCGACGCAGACGTTTTTCCATTCGCGAGGCTCGATTGGCGAGGGGACGTTGCCGAAATACAGCGCCCAGCCGTAGACGCTCATGCGGGTCGCGAAGATCTTGTCCAAAACGCGGAGGACGAATGTAAGAATCGCGATGCAGCGTGAATCGCCATTGCCGATCAGCCACATCCGGCGCGGCGGGCGCGGATGAAATCGCGAACGCTGGAGGAAGCAGAGCGAGCTGTACAACTGTAGGGTCGCGACGTGAGGCAGGCCCGTCGCATCGCCGATCATTCGGCCTAATTCGGGCGCCGAGCAGAATGCGTTGACGTGCTGGCCACCGTGGAATAGCCATCGATAGAGACGATCGGTGAATGTCGACGCGTCAGGCACGGACATGTAGAGACAACCGTCGCGGCGCAGGACGCGTCCGATCTCGCTGATTGCGCCCGATAGATTATCGAAGTGTTCCAGGCTGTGATTCGCGATCACGGCGTGAAAAGTCTGAGCCGCGAAGGGCAACGCGGACGCATCGGCTTCGACAAATTCACCACCGTCGAAGTTTGGAGTGCGTTCGCGATCGGTTCGGACCGTGAGGGCTCCGACTGGAGGAAAGCTTCCACGGCCGCAACCTAGATCGAGGACTCGTGCGTGGGGCGGAAGATGGTTGAGGATTTCGTGCACGTTGCGGGACTATTGTAACGATCAAGTTGATCGCGGGAGACAAGAGGGTGTCGACAGGAGTGTCGACACGGCACGCAGGAGTGCGTGCGCCACATCAATCTATCATGCCGCTGCGGAGCGCGAAGCGGACTAGCTCACCAGTCGAGTGCAGATTTAGTTTCTCCATCACGCGGCCGCGATGCGCTTCGACCGTGTACACGCTGAGATTCAGCGACGTCGCGACTTCCTTGTTCGTCTTGCCTTCGGCGATGAGCTGCAAGACTTCGCGCTCGCGCGTGGTGAGGAGATCGATCGGATCGGTGACGTGCTTTCGATAATCCGTCAGCACGGCGTCGGAAACGCCGGGGCTCAGGTAGCCTTCGCCTTTCGCGATGGAGCGGACGGCGGCGATGAGATCGGCGTCGACGGAATCCTTCAACAAGTACCCGCGCGCGCCGGAACGGAGTATTTCCCTAACGTAGACCGAATCCTTATGCATGCTGAGGGCGAGCACGCGGGTGCGCGGTGAACTGCTGGCGATGCGGCGCGTCGCCTCGATTCCATTCAGTTCCGGCATCGCGACGTCCATGATGACGACGTCGGGTTGGAGCTTTTCGGCAAGCTCGACGGCTTCCTTGCCATTGGAGGCTTCTCCGACGATCTGCATGTCGGCCTGCGCGGATAGAATCAGGCGGAAGCCCTGGCGTACCAGCGAGTGATCGTCCGCCAAGAGAATCTTGATCATACTTTTTCCCCCGTGGTTTGTTCACTGGATTGTTCGGCGTGAAGAGGCGCGCGGACTTCGATGGTCACGCCGCCGCGATCGGTTTTCAGTTCGAGTTCGCCCCCGGCGCTTCGAGCGCGGGCGCGCATCCCGCTCAGTCCCATGCCGTGCCCACGTGCGCCTTCCTGCGCGATGCCTCGGCCGTTATCCGAAAGCGTCAGCCGAATAGTCTCGCCGACCGGGCGCAAGTGGATCGCGACGCGCGAAGCTCCCGAATGTCGTGCGACGTTCGTCAGCGCTTCCTGCACAATGCGGAACAAATGGGTTTCGGTTTCATCGGGCAGGCGGCCGTCGAATTCGGATCTGTAATCGACATCGATGGCCGTGCGTTCGGCAAAACGCTCGGTGAGCCAGCGGAGTCCGGCGTCCAGGCCGAAGTCATCCAGAATGGTTGGTCGCAAAAGCTGCGATAGTTCACGGACGTTAGAGATGGACGCATCGACCAGCTTGACGCAATCGTCGATACGCGCGCGATCGGAAGAAGCGCCGTTGAGATGGTTTGCGATGGCCGTAAGGTTCGATTTGATGGCTGTGAGCGAGCCGCCCAACTCATCATGCAATTCGTGGGCGAAGCGGCGCGCTGTGGCCTCCTGAGTTTCAAGGAGACGAAAGGAAACGCGGCTCAGTTCGCTGGCCTGCGTTTCCATCTGTCGAAACACGCGGGCGGCGATGCGTACCGTGATCACTGCGCAGACCAGTGCGATCAGCAGGCAGCCCGCAACCAGAAGCTCTGTTTCCTTCTCAAGCGTTTCGGTCTGACGATCGACTCGCTCGCGGGTTTCAACCGCATGCGCGTAGCTGAGGTCGACCAGGCGCGCGACTTCCGTGGTGACTTGCTCGTGGCGAGAGAAGAGATCGCGCGAGGCATCATCAGATGGCTTGGTTGATTTGAGTACTTGGCGCGCTTGATCTGAAAAGTCGAGTACCGTGCGATGGAGCCGGTTCCACGCGTTCTCGTTGGCGGTTCCAACAGCATCGGCGGTCATGCGTGCGATGGCCTTATCGGTTTGATCCAGATCGGCGAGCATGCGCGCGCGATCGACTTCGTTGGGCGCGCTGGAGAGCCGGTAAAACGTGGCGTTCAGGACGCTCTGCTCGCGCTCCACTTCGTCAAGTAGTCGCGCGATGGTGAGCTGATCGGAGACAAGCCCGGCCGCGCTGGCCGCGGTGGAACGCGCGTTGGTGACGCCGATGATGGCGGCGGCAGCCATCAAGGTGATCACCAGGGCGAATCCGATCACGAGTACTCGCAGCAGCGTGGGCATTGTGTCTCAACGGAGGCGGCGGACATGCCGCCACGCAACTTCAGACTAACGTTCTTTCATTAAGATTTGCTCGGCATGATTAGCTCAACAAGGTGATGGCGAGTACCATTCGCGGGCTAGTTGCAAGATCGAGAAGCGGGCGCATAGTAGGAAGCGTAGGGTGATAGAAAACACCCGCAAAGAGAAAGGGACAAAATGAAACGTTTAATCCTGACCACGATGTTGACCGCAGCGGCTGTTTTCGCGCAATCCGGTGCGGCTCCGGCCGCGCAGGCTGCGAAGGCTCCCGTAGCTTCGAGCAACAGCACAGCGACCTCGACTGCTAAGCCGAAGGTTGTTGCGAAGCACAAGAAGAACGTGAAGTCGACCAAGCAGGGCACAGCGGCGTCCACGCAGACTCCGAAGGCTCCTGTCAGCAAGTAAGCTCGACCACGTTTGGAGCGGGGCTGGCGGGAGGCGCTAGCCCCGTTTGTATTTTTTTGGAGAGGGTGTCGACATGAGTGTCGACACGGCACGCACGAGTGCGTGCGCCACGTCGACGGGGCTAGTTTTCGGTGGGGACTTTTCCGATGTGGTCGATCACGACGACGTCGTACGGAAACTTCTTCGGCTCGAGTTTCAAGCCGAGCTGCTGCGCCAGGGCGAATTCAAATGGGAGTAGAGTAGAGTCATCCTGAGCGTCAGGCGCGCCAAGCGCGAAGTCCAGGTCGAAGTCGTAGATTCCTTTTAGTCCAGTCTCATCCTCAATCGGACGGCCCGTCCACATCAGGCACATAGCAACGATGTCCGGAAGGGACTGCATCCGCGCGGTAAAACGATTGCCGTTGCCGAATCCTGTGAGGACCCGACCCTTGCGGCCTGGTGCAAGTTGTGGATTGCCGTTCTTGTCGGTGCCGAGGTCGCGATTTTCTCCGGCTTGGTCCAACGCACCTTCGGGCAACGGCACCATATTCCTTTCAGGTGGCTTCAACTTGGGGCCGCCTTTCGCGATCACCAATCGATAGCCAGGCACATCTCGATTTTCGTGGTGGACTCGCAGGCTGAAGCGTTCCGCCAGTAAGGTCTGTAGCATCAGTCGGAACTGTTGCAACGTGGTGCCCGGCGGCACTCTTGCACGGATGTCGTAGAAAGGCACGGCGACTGGTGGCAATCCGGCTATCCGGTAGTACTGCGCAGTCTGCGGGTAGACCCCGTCCCAGTCTGCGTATGCCTTCACAATCAGCATCGACAACGGTACACCGGTGTAAGTAATCTGTGTTGGATCGGAAGTGCCGGGACCGCCGAGGAAAGCCATTGGCTCAGCCGGATCTGACGGCCTCACCGACGCGACTTCGAAGGAAGGCTGCGCTTGGGCCGATGCGAAGGCGGCAATGCACGCTAACACAATCGCAAATTTGGCGGCCATCCTGGCCATGCTGAGATTCTATCCGACGCTGGCGACGTCTTCAATGTGCACTGGTGGATTGTGAAAAAGGTATCGACCGCAGCTTTCGCAGACGATGAGGTCGTCACCGCGCTTCAGATCCTGCCAAAGCTGCGGACGGAGGACGATCTGGCAGGCGGAGCATCGTCCAGCCACCACTTCGGCGATCGCGACGCCTTTCCACTTCTTGCGAATGCGCTCGTATTCCTTTACCACCGGCGGCTTGAGCTTGGCGACGGCTTCTTTCCGCTCCGCGCCGAGCACGTCGAGTTGGGACTGATCGGCGGCAGTGCGCTCGCGCGCCTGCTTTTTCTCACCCTCAACGACCTGTTTTTCTTCCTTGAGCGCGATCTCGGCCTTTTTGACGTTCACGTCGAGCGGCTCGGATTCACCCATTAATTCCAGGATGCGATCCTCGGCTTTGCGGATTTCCTTGTCGACAAAGTCGATTTCGTGCTGGAAAGCCTTGTATTGCTCGTTGGTTTTGGCGCCCAGCATCTGATCGCGAAGCTTCGAAATTTTCTGCTGATGAACCAGGATGTCGCCTTCAAGCTTCTTGCGTTCCTTTTGATTGGCGACTAGAGCAGCACGATCCGCCTCCAGCTTCCTAACGTGCGAATCGAGCATCTTTTCGATCACCGCGATGTGCTTCGGCAGCGCCGCCACCTCTTTTTCGAGAGCGGTAATGCGTCGATCGAGCGAATCCAGGTGGATCACCAGATGAGTATCTGGGTGCATTGGCGTTCCTAAGTTTAGCATGGCGACCCGCTGCACTCATTTCAAGGGTAATGACGAGCTTCACTTCGTCACCCCCGCCCTGACGGGCGGTGCTTGTACATTAGGTAAATGCATTCTTTCGAGAACCTTCCGCCGGTTCCCTTGACCATTGAAGGATCCAGTCTTTTGCATCAGATGCTGCGCGTGCGTTGGGCCGCGTGGCGTGCGCTATCGCCGAGCGAGCGGAGCGGAATGCTGGCCCAGGCCGCCGCCGCGCTCGCGGATGTCGAGCGGGCGGGAAGCGCAATATTTTCGCTGCTGGGGCACAAGGGCGATTTGATGCTGGTCCACTTCAGAGCGAATTTCGAAGAACTGAACGAAGTGGAATTGGCGCTGGCGCGATTGCCGCTATGGGATTATTTCGAGCAGACGGCGTCGTATCTTTCTGTTGTCGAACTCGGCCTGTATGAGTCGACTGGGAAGGTTTACGGGGCGCTGCTGGAGCGCGGTATCGAACAGCACTCGGCCGAGTGGAACAAGGAAATCGAAGAGACGCTGGATCGTCAACGCACCGCGATGCGGCCTCGCCTGTTTCCTGAAATACCGGCTCACAAGTTCATCTGCTTTTACCCGATGGACCGGCGTCGTGGTGAGCACAAAAACTGGTATCAGCTTCCGTTCGCCGAGCGACAGCGGCAGATGCAGGAGCATGGCGAGATCGGGCGTCGCTATGCGGGCTCGGTGAGGCAGATTATTTCGGGCTCGATCGGGTTTGACGATTGGGAATGGGGCGTGGATCTGTTCGCCGAGGATCCGCTGGTGTTTAAGAAGCTGATCTATGAGATGCGGTTCGACGAAGTGAGTGCGGTGTACGCACTATTCGGGACGTTTTACATTGGCCGACGGACGGCCATGGCCGACCTTGCCAAACTACTTAGCGTTTAACCGGCGTGTTGTTCGAACGGGCGGTCATCGTTCTCTGGACGGCGGCTTTCGCGATGTCGCGATTTTGAATCGCATTCGCGTAATTCGGATTCAGACGGATGGCGACGTCGTAATCGGCGATGGCGCGGTTGAAATCGCGGACCAGATAATAGGCGAACCCGCGCGCGTTGTAGGCCAGGGCCAGATCCGGCTGCATGCGAATAGCTTCATCTAATTCCGCGATCGCTTCCCGATATTTACCCGTGTTGAGCAGTTCGCGGCCGTGTTGATGATGCTGCGCGGCGGTTTGCGTGTCCGGGCTGGCGGGTTTTACGGTTTGAGCTTTGACAGCAGGCGTAGTGGGCGCGGATTTCGGCGCAGCAGGCTCGGGATCAGCCGGCTTGGCTTCAGCGGGATTCTCGGCGTGCGCGACAATAATAGGCTTATCTTCCACAATAGGCTTAGCTTCCACAATAGGTTTGGCTTCCACGCGCACCGGTTCAGTACGCTTCGCACCCCAGTCCGTCGCCATTGAACCTTGAGGTTTCGCGGGTACCGGTAACGCGGCCATTACCGTGACGACTTCCCTGGGCGACGTGTCTCCACCGCGCGCAATCGCGGCCTGGGTTTTCGCGAAGACAATTTGGGCTTCCTGGTAGTTCGGATTCAGCCGGATCGCTTCGTTCAAGTCGGCGGATGCCTTGGCATAATCGCCCAGCAGGAAATACGCGCTCCCACGAGCCAGCCACGTTTCCGCAATTTTCGGCGCCAAACGAAGGGCTTCGGTGCGATCGGCTAGTCCCTTATCGTGCATGCCCAACTGGTGATACGATCCACCCCGCGCCAGCAGAGCTTCGGCCGATTTGGGGTTCAAGCGAACTGCTTCTTCACGATCAGCGAGAGCTGCCTCATGGTCCCCGGTGGTGGCGTACACACTGGAGCGGGCAAGGTAAAGCGAGACGTCGGCGGGCGCGAGCTTGATCGCCGCCGAAAAATCGGCGAGGGACCGCTGGTAATCGTACACCTTCGCGTAGGCGGCTGCGCGCAGCTTGAGCGCCCGAACGTTTTTCGCGTCGAGCTGAATCGCGCGATTGAAGTCGTCCACGCCGCGATTAAACAGCCCGGCCTGGCCGTTGGCGAACCCGCGTTCGACGTACGCCGTTGAATCGTCAGGCTGCAAATGGATGGCTTGATCGAAATCGTCGATTGCGTCCCGATATTGACCCAGCGAGGTTTTTGCGATTCCCCGCCCCTTCCACGGCTCGGAATCGTCCAAACGAAGCTTGATCGCCAAGGAGTAATCGTCAATGGCGCGCTGGTGCTGGCCAAGCTGTTCGAAGGAACCGGCGCGCGCCGAATAAACCGGCGACATGGGCGGGCCTATCTCGATAACGCGGGTGAGATCGTCAATGGCCTTCTGGTGGTCGCCGATAGCCGCGTACGCCTCACCGCGGGATCGCAGGATTTCGGCGTTTTCGGGCGCAAGATGGAGCGAGTGAGTGAAATCGCTCACCGCCGGCTCGCTTCGCTTGAGCATCACCTGCGCTCTCCCGCGATGGAACCAGGCGGGCGCGCTCTCTTCGGTCGCGATCGAACTGGAAAACGCCGCATAAGCTTCCTGCCACTGGCGACTCTGTTCGTAACGCAAACCCTGGCGAAATTCGAATTGTGCCTTCCGCGGAACCGAGGCAAGCTCGTCCTGAGCGAACCCTGGCATTGCCGCGAAGGAAAAAAGTCCAGCGACGATGACTAAAGTTGGGCGTTTCACTGAGATTGGATCGGACGAAACCCTTACGGACTTTAGAGTCAGTACCAGGACTATTCGTTTCTAAAGTTTATGCCGCTCTGAGGCGGATATCGACGATGGGCGATGTAACAATCGGCCCGCGATAGTCTGGGTGGCGATATTCCAGGTGCATGCCGCGGCCCAGGAACGCCGCTTTGAGCATGGAACCGCCCCAATTCGAGCCGGCGATGCGCACCAGGACTGGTTCCGGGCAGAATTCGGGGTGACCGGAGATCCACGCGTCTCCATCGTGAGCCAGGACGACCAGGTATCCCCGATTCTGGGTAATGATTTCTAGGGTGCTTGAGTCGGGCAAGTCCTTGAGATAGACGCCGCCCTCGATTTCGCTGCGGATAATGTTGCCGTTCACCTGATCGCTCAGATTCTGATGCGCAACAAACATGCCGCTCGTTCCAAACATCCAATCCCATTTTATAACTCAAATCCATGAATTAGGCACGATGCCGAGAATACAATGGAGGTATCCATGGGAGTTTTCTATAACCGTCCGGAACTGGTGCGCGCACGCGAGCAGTGGCGGAGCGCAGGAAAAACCGTCGTGTTCACCAACGGGTGTTATGACATCCTGCATCCGGGGCACGTGCGATTGCTGGAAAAATCGCGATCGCAAGGGGATGTATTGATTCTGGCGCTGAACACCGATGCCAGCGTGGCGCGTCTCAAGGGTCCGTCGAGGCCGCTGCTATCGCAAGAAGAACGGTCGGCGATGGCGCTGGCGTTGGAGGCAGTGGACGCGGTCACTTTTTTCGACGAAGACACGCCGCGAGAATTGATTGCCGAAGTTTTGCCCGACATTCTGATCAAAGGCGCGGACTGGGCGCATTTCATCGCAGGTCGCGAGGAGGTGGAGGCGGCCGGCGGCAAAGTGATGGCGCTCGCGCTGGAGCCGGGGTTTTCGACGACGAATATTGTGGAAGAGCTGTTGGCTCGGCAACCGCTGGTAGAGTGAGGGTGAGGATGAAATTCACGCCAGTTTTCATGAAGGTCGAGCAGGGGTATATCGGCTTTGTCCCAGAACTTCCAGGTGCGAACACGCAAGGCGGCACGCTCGACGAGACGCGCGCGAATCTGGAAGAGGCCGTTGAGTTAGTACTTGAAACGAATCGAGCACATTGGTTGGAAGGGGCATTGAGGACGTTATTTCGCAGGCGA
Organism: Terriglobia bacterium; assembly: GCA_963732025.1. Lineage (GTDB taxonomy): Bacteria > Acidobacteriota > Terriglobia > Bryobacterales > Bryobacteraceae > Palsa-187. The sequence goes on along the minus strand of CAVSXU010000007.1, from coordinate 573,491 downwards.
AACCGCCTGCGCCACACCCCGCACAATTACTGATGTGAGCTTGTGGGGCAGGCGGTTTCGCCTGCCGCGGTTAATCAACAACTTCGATCTACGTAGAGTCCAGTGACCCATCCCGCCGTTCGCGACCTCTTTCAGACCCTCAGCCGGCATCCGGCGTTTCAGGAGCTGACCGGCAAACTGTGCGCCGCGAGGCGGGCCCGTTCTCGCTGGCCGGCCTGACGCCGACCGCGAAAGCGCTCTACCTGGTCCTGCTGTGGCAGGCCACCGAGCGGCCGCTGCTGGTGATCGCCGACGGCAACCAGCGCGCGGAACTGCTGGCCGAACTCACCGAGACGTTCTTCGATCTCTTGATCTCGCACGCCGGCTCCGGGCCGCAGATCCTGCCGGCGCTCGATGTGCTGCCCGGCCAGAAGCTGTCGCCGCACACCGAAATCGCAGAGGCACGCGCGATCGGGCTGTGGCGGCTGGCGAACCGGGCGGCGCCGATCACCATCGCGCCGGCGGCTCGGCGCTGCTCCGAACGCACGGCGCCGAATACTATCGCCGGCTCGCGCTGGATCTGCGCGTCGGCGAAGAACTGCCGCTCGACACGCATCGAAGCGCATCTCAATTCGATCGGCTACGAGAAGCGCGAGCCGGTGGAGATGGTCGGCGAGTATTCGATTCGCGGCGGCATTCTCGACGTGTTTCCGGCCGAGAGCGCGCGCCCGCTGCGCATCGAATTCTTCGGCGACGAGATCGAATCCATCCGCCGCTTCGACGTCGAGAGTCGCAGCGCTCGGTCATGAAGGTGACCGAGGGCCGAGGTGCTGCCGCTGCACGGAGCAGCCTCGCGAGGGCGCCGCGTATCCCGGCTGGGAATTCGCCGCGGCGCTCGATCAGACCGCGCGAGCAGACCGCTGCTCGACTCTCGCCGCGAGACGCGCTGGTCGTCCTCGATGAGCCGGAGCAGATCCGCGGCGCGGCGAGCGGCTGTGGAAGCGCCTCGATCAGCAGAACGACAGACTCCGGACCGAACTCGCGGCGGCGAACTTTCTGCACTGGGAGGATTTCGAAACGCAGCTTCGCGGATCGCACGCCAGATCAGCTTTGCGCGAACTCGATCTCGGAGTCCGAATGCGCCGCACATCGCCACGCGGCCGTCGATGGCGTTTCACGGCAGCATGCAGGTCGCCGTCGCCGAAGCCAAGACCATGGTCGAGCAGGGCTATCGCGTCGCGTTCTTCGCGCCCTCGAATGGCGAACTGGAACGGCTGGCCGACATCCTGCGCGAATATTCGGTGCCGTTCCAACTTGGGCCTCGCGCCGAACGAAGCCGCGTCGCCCTATCTGGCCGAGCGCGCCTATCTGGCCGGCCCGGTCGCGCAGCACCTATCTGATCAAAGGGCTGGTCCGGCGCGGAGCGATTTTTCCGGATTCGTCGATCGCGTTCATCGGCTCCGAAGATCTGTTCGATCCGTCGGATCTGATCGCGCGCCCGGGCATCACCAAGAGCCAGTTGAGCGCCTTCGCCGCCGATCTGGCCGATCTCAAGCCCGGCGACTTCGTGGTCCACGTCACGCACGGCGTCGGCAAGTTTCTGGGCCTTCGCGAAATCGTGCAAGGCGAGCAAAAGGGCGACTTCATGTTGCTCGAATACGCCGGCGACGCCAAGCTCTACGTGCCGCTGACGCGCATGGACCTGGTCGAGAAATATCGCGGCGCGGGCGAATCGCGCGCCGCCTCTCGACCGGCTCGGCGGCGCGACCTGGACGCAGCGCAAGATCGAAAGTCAAAGCCAAAATGCGCGACATGGCGGACGAGCTTTTGAAGCTCTACGCCGCAGCGCCGCATGGCCGAAGGCTTCTCGTTTTCGCCCGATTCCAACTGGCAGCGCGAATTCGAAGACGCGTTCGAGTTCACCGAAACCAAAGACCAGCTCTCCGCCGCGAAAGAAATCAAGCGCGACATGGAATCGCCGCATCCCATGGACCGCCTGCTGTGCGGCGACGTGGGATTCGGCAAGACCGAAGTCGCCATGCGGGCCGCGTTCAAGGCGCTGGGCGACGGCAAGCAGGTGGCGGTGCTGGCGCCGACCACGGTGCTCGCGTTCCAGCACTTCGAGACGTTCAAGCGCCGCTTCGCGGCGTTCCCCGTGCGCATCGAAATGTTCTCGCGCTTCCGCAGCGCGAAGGAAATCAAGGCGTCGGTGGAAGAACTGGCGGAAGGCAAGATCGACATCGCCATCGGCACGCATCGCCTGCTTTCGAAAGACGTCGAGTTCCGCGATCTGGGGCTGCTGATCGTCGACGAAGAGCAGCGCTTCGGCGTGCGCCACAAAGAGCGGCTGAAGCAGATGCGCAAGAACGTCGACGTGCTGACCATGAGCGCGACGCCGATTCCGCGCACTCTGCACATGTCGCTGCTGGGCATCCGCGACATGAGCGTGATCGAGACGCCGCCCAAGGATCGCCTGGCGATTCACACCGTGGTGGCGCATTTCGATACCGGAGCTGATCCGCACCGCCATCGAACAGGAGATGAGCCGCGGCGGGCAGGTCTATTTCGTTCACAACCGCGTCGATTCGATCTTTTCGCGCGCGGCGTCGATTCAGGAACTGGTGCCGAACTGCCGCATCGGCGTGGGCCACGGCCAGATGGGCGAGGAGGAACTGGAGCGCGTCCTGCTCGGCTTCATGCGCCACGAATACGACGTGTTCGTGTGCACCACCATCGTCGAAAACGGGCTGGATATTCCGCTCGCGAACACCATCATCATCGAGAACGCCGAGCGCTACGGCCTCTCGGAGCTGTACCAGCTGCGCGGACGCGTGGGCCGTCGAATCGCCGCGCGTACGCGTATTTGCTGGTCCCGCAGGACACGGAGCTGAGCGAGATCGCCCGCAAGCGGCTGGCGGCGTTGCGCGAGTTTTCGGACCTGGGCGCGGGCTTCAAGATCGCCGCGCTGGATCTGGAACTGCGCGGCGCGGGCAACCTGCTGGGCGGCGAGCAGCACGGCCACATCGCCGCCGTCGGGTTCGACATGTACCTTCGATTGCTGGAAGAAACCGTGCAGGAACTGAAGGGCGAGGAGACGCCGCTCGAAGTTCACTCGGCGCTGAACCTGGGCCTCGACATTCGCATTCCGCCCGAATACATCGCCGACGAGCACCAGCGCCTGCGCGCCTACAAGCGCATCGCCGACGCGCAGGACGCGGAGCAGGCCGAGACCGTTGCGGGCCGAACTGGCGGACCGCTACGGGCCGCCGCCGGAGGCCGTCGAGACTCTGCTGCGCTTCGCGCTGCTGAAAACGCAGGCGGAAAAAGCTGGGCGTCGAAGCCATCGACCGCCGCGGCGGCGCGCTTGCAGATCAAGTTTCATCCGGGCTCGAAGATCGATCCGGCGCGGCTGATGGCGCTGGTTTCGTCGCAGGAGGGCGCGCAGTTCACGCCGGCGGGCGTGCTGCGGCTGCCGATGCCTTCCGGCGGCGAAAACACTGTGATTCTTGAGTTTTTGCAGGCATCGCTGGAAACGCTGGCGCCTGCGGCCACGTATAATTAGATCATGCGGTATTTGCGAATCTTGGTATGCGTAACGGGCATTGCGGGCATGTTCGGAGCGAATCTTCGCGCGGCCGACGTGGTCGTCATCGAGGAAATCGTCTGCAAAGTGAATGGCGATATCATCACGCGCACGGAGCTCGAACGCGATCGCAAAGACGCGGAAATCCAGCTTCGCGGGGAAGGCCTCGCGGGCCGCGCACTGCAGGAAGCCGTGAATGGCGCGTCTCGCGACCTCCTTGCGAAGCGGATCGACGAACTTCTGCTGGTCCAGAAGGGCAAGGAACTCGATCTTAAGGTAGATAACGAGCTATCCAGGCAACTCGCGACTATCCAACGCAATCCGGCATCGCCGATCCGCAGGCGTTCCAGGATTTCGTTCACGAAAAGACGGGGCATGCCGTTCGAGGATTACAAAGGCGATCTCAAGAACAATATCCTGAAGAACCGCGTGATTCGGCAGGAGGTCGGAGGCAGCCTTAAGGTCAAGCGCGAGGAATTAGAGAAGTATTACAACGATCACAAGGAAGAATTCCAGCGCAAGGAACAGATCTTTCTGCGCGGGATCTTCATTTCGACCGAAGGCAAAGACGCGGCTGGAATCGCGGCGGCCGACCGTAAGGCAAGAGATGTCGCGCGACGCGCGATCGCGGGCGAGAAATTCGTGGAGTTGGCGCAGATCAACTCCGACCTGCCCACTGCTTCAAACGGCGGCGACATGCCGCCGTTCCAGAGGGACGAATTGCGTAAAGATATCGCGGACGCGGTGTGGGAACAGCCGCGCGGATTTGTGACGCAGCCGATCCGAACGAGTAAAGGATTTCGAGATCTATAGAGTGGAAGAGCACCAGAAAGCCGGGCTGGCGGATTTCGAAGAAGTGCAGGGGCAAGTGGAAGACAAAGTGTTCAGCCCGCGCATGAACCAGGCCACTCGCGACTATCTGACCAAGCTGCGCAAGGACGCGTTCCTCGAGATCAAGGCAGGCTATCAGGACTCGCAGGCCGCTCCCGGAAAGAACACCGCTTGGAGCGATCCGGCGCAGTTGACGCCCGCAAACCGTGACCAAAGGAGCCGTGCTGGCCCAGACGCACAAGAAGAAGCTGCTGTGGGCGATTCCGATTCCCGGCACCACTACGAAGTCGACCGGCACTTCGTCGTCCCACTAAGCATCGCCTGAATGAAGTCGCCCTTTATCGCCGAACTGGAACCGAACCAGATCGTCAACGGAACTTTCCTGGTCCAGCACAAGGACATTCGCCAGAAGAAATCGGGCGAGCCGTACCTTTCGCTGATGCTGGCGGATCGCACCGGCGATCTGGACGCACGATGTTCGACAACGCCGCCGAGGCGATGAACACCTTCGAGCGCGACGATTTCGTGCGCACGAAGGGGCTGCTGCAGGTCTTTCAAAATCGCCACCAGCTCACCATCCACAAGATCCAACTGGTGCCCGATAGCGATGTCGATTTCGCGCGATTTCTTTCCCGCGTCGACACGCAATCGCGACGAAATGTTCCAGGAGTTGCTCGGCTGGATCGCGTCGATCGGCAATCCGCATCTGAAGGCGCTGCTGGAGAAGATCTTCGCCGACGAAGCCATCGCCGTAGCCTTTCGCACCGCGCCAGCCGCGAAATCCGTGCACCACGCCTGGCTGGGCGGACTGATCGAGCACGTGCTGTCGCTGTGCCATCTGGCGAAATTCACCGCCGCGCATTATCCCGGCATCGATTTCGATCTTCTGCTGGCGGGCGTGATCCTGCACGACATCGGCAAGATTCGCGAGCTGACCTACGCGCGCAGATTTGGCTACAGCACGGAAGGGCAGTTGCTGGGGCACATCACCATCGGCGTCCAGATGGTGGATGACAAGCTGCGCAGCTTGCCGGATTTCCCCGGCCCGCTGCGCGATTTGCTGCTGCACATGATTCTCAGCCACCATGGCGAAATGGAATTCGGCTCGCCCAAGGTGCCGATGTTCGCCGAGGCGATGCTGCTGCATCAGCTCGACAATCTCGATTCGAAGATGGAATTGATGCGCGGGCTGATGGAGAAGGATCGGCTGGTGACGGGTGTATGGACCGGCTACAGCTCTCCGCTCGACCGCAGCATCCTGAAGAAACAGAAATTTCTTGATGCCGACTCCGCTGATGCGATCGAACGGAGTGTCGAACGCGCTCTTCCGCCCGTACGCTCCAATAGCGTCGCCACCGGCCGCAAAAGCCTGTCGTCAAGCCGCTTGTCGATGCGTCATCGCCGTTCGGATCGAAACTGAAACAAGCGCTGGGCCACGATCGATAAGCGAACCGTCAAAAATGCGCAAACCCGCTGCCGCCGCGAGACATTCCGCCGCCGCTGGAGCTGGAATGCCTCAAAGCTTTGTGGGGCATGGGCGAAGGCACGGTTCGCGACGTGCGCGAGATCCTGGTGGGAAATCGAAACCTGGCCTACACCACGGTAATGACGGTGCTCGACCGCCTGGAGAAACGAGGCGGCGTTTCCCGGCGCAAGCATGGGCGGTCATTTGTGTATGCGCCCAAGGTAAGCCAGGAAGCCGTGACGGCGCTACGCCGTCAAAGAGCTGATCGACACGTTCTTCGGCGGGTCGGAAGAGGCCCTGCGAAGCTATCTCCAGAGCACTCCGACGCTACGCACAAATATCTTAGAATCAATCGATTCTATGGATACCGCGCTACTTTAGCCCAGCTTCTTCCCAGCACGTTAGTACTTGAGACTTTCCGGCATCGAGCCAGTACGAGATGCCCGAACGGTCCATTCTCCCTAAACAGCCTGAATCCTAATATCAACTCACCATGTTGCATGGCTTGAGCCGGAACGAGTTCTCGGCTCTCGAACGACTCAAGAGGAAGAAGGAGTTTTACAAAATGAAGAAAGTTTCTATTCTCACGGTTCTATTCCTGGCGTTTGCGATCTCGCAAGCGTGGGCCACCACGGCCACTTGCCAGGGCGGCAACCTCGCGGCGATCCTCGCCACCGCTAACCCAACCTTCTCGTGCCAGGTTGGCGACAAGATTTTCTCTAATTTCACCTATATTGATTCCGCGACCGGCGGCGCACTCGCCCTTCCGGCTAGCGGGATCACGGTGGATACCCTCGGGCCGGCTGGCACCTCAGGCGCGGATGTGGCCAACGCGAACATCGGTCTGGAATTCAATGGCAGTTGGGACGCGCTAGCGGGACAGGCTTCCGACGGCGCAATCGGTTTCACCGTAACCATCGTTGGCGGCTCGAATCTGCTGATCGAGGATTTCGGACTGGCTCAGACGTCCGGAGTCAACGGAAACGGATTAGCGTCCGTCACGGAGAAAGGCTGCGGACCCGCCACGGTGGCTGGCGTTCCCTGCACTCCTGGGGCCCTCGCTGTGCTCACCTTCGATAACGGAGGCGCGTCCAGCATGACCGTGAACGATACTATCTTTACGCCCGTCTCGTCGGTCAACGTGATCAAGGACATCAACGTGAACGGCGGTTCCAGCGCGGGATCGTTTGCCACAATCTCGCTGGTGCAGGACACCTTCTCGCAGACCTCGGCGGTTCCGGAACCGGCCTCGATGTTGCTGGTCGGCGGCGCGCTCTTCGGAGTTGGGCTGATTCGGCGTCGTACCAAGAAAGCGTAATCAGTTCCATTCCTCTCCCTCTCACACCGGGTGTTCGGCCGATTCAAGTACGGCCGCGCCCGGTGTTTCTTATTTTGCCGATGTTACCTTCGTCCCTTGCTCTAATGAAAACGTGAGCCTGAACGAAACGCACGAGGATGCAACCCACGAGGATGAAACCCACGACCCGTCACTGGAAAGCTGGGTCGACTCCGCCAACGATCCCCTCCACCGATTTCCCGATTCAAAATCTCCCGCTCTGCCGATTCTCCGTTCGATGGCGGCCCCGCCCGGCTGCGGAACGCGAATCGGCGATTCGATCTTCGAAATCGACGTCCGATCGAGTCCCGGCTCGATCTCAGCCACATGTTGCGCTCCAGGCAACCCAATCCTCCTCGCGAACGGCTCCATCCGCTCTCCCAGTGTGCGAACTACTCCTCCCGGTTGAAGACTCGAAACTACACCGATTTCTACGCCTCCATCTTTCACGCGACCAACATCGGCCGCATGTTCCGACCCGACAATCCCGCTGCTGCCGAATTACAAATATGTCCCGATCGGCTATCACGGCCGGGCATCGTCCATCGTGCTGAGTGGAACCGACGTCGCGCGCCCCGCCGGCCAGTTGCAGAGCGAGCTGCGGCAAGCCGCTCCGCCCGTGTTTCTGCCCATCGCGCCAGATGGATTACGAATGCGAGCTCGGCTGCATCGTCAGCCGCGGGAATACGCCTGGGCGAGCCAGTGCCGATCGAGCAAGCCGAGGATCACATGCTCGGCGTTTGTCTCGTGAACGACTGGTCGGCGCGCGACATCCAGCGTTGGGAGTATCAACCGCTCGGGCCATTTCTATCGAAAAGTTTCGCGACCTCGATTTCACCGTGGATCGTCACCATGGACGCGCTGGAGCCGTTCCGCGTCCGCGCGATACCAGCGGCCCGAAGGTGACCCGGCGCCGCTACCGTATCTCGATTGTGACTCGGATCGCGAGCGCGGAGGGATCGCGATTACGCTCGAGGTCTGGTTCTCGACCGCGGCCATGCGGCGGCGAGCATCGACCCGGTTCGATTGAGCCGCGCCAAGTTCGAGCAGATGTACTGGACGTTCGCCCAGATGCTGACGCATCACACCAGCAATGGCTGCAATCTCTTGCCCGGCGACCTGCTCGCCAGCGGCACCGTATCCGGCCCAGAGGACGACGAGCGCGGATGCCTGCTGGAGCTGACATCGCGCGGAACCGAGCCCGTCAAGCTACCCGCGGTGAGAATCGCGAACGTTTCTGCAGGATGGCGACGAAGTGATTCTGCGTGGATACGCGGAGCGCGAAGGGCTTTCGTCGAATCGGGCTCGGCGAGTGCCGAGGGAAACTGGTCGCGGGTAATTCAGCACCGCGATAGACTGAAAGGACAAGATGCTGATCGTTATGACCGCGCAGGCCACCTCGGCCGATATCGAGCGCGTTTGCAAGAAAATCGAGAGCCTCGGCTTCCGCCCGCATGTGATGCCGGGCGCGCAGAAGACCGCGATCGGAATCACCGGAAATCCTGGACCCGTCGACGAGGCGGAGTTCGAGGACCTCACCGGCGTCGCCGAAGCGATTCGCGTTTCGAAGCCGTACAAGCTGGTCAGCCGCGAAGTGAAATCGGAGAATTCGATCGTCTACATCAAGGGTGTCCCGGTCGGCGGCGATCGAACTGGCGTTTTGCGGCGGGCCCGTGTTCGGTCGAAAGCCGCGAGCAGATTCTTGAATCGGCGCGCGTCGTCAAAGCCGCGGGAGCCCAACTGCTGCGCGGCGGCGCCTACAAGCCGCGAACTTCGCCCTACGCGTTTCAAGGACTCGCCGAAGAGGGATTGAAGCTGCTGGCCGAAGCTCGCGAGGCCACCGGGCTCGGCATCGTCACCGAAGCCATCGACGTCGAGACATTCGATCTGGTCGAAGATTACGCCGACTGCATCCAGATCGGCGCGCGCAACATGCAGAATTTTGCTCTCTTGCGGCGCGCAGGGCGATCGCGCAAACCGGTCGTGCTGAAACGCGGCATGTCCGCGACGCTTGGAAGAATTCCTGATGGCCGCCGAATACATTCTTTCCGAAGGAAACTATCAAGTGATCCTGTGCGAGCGCGGCGTGCGCACGTTTCAACGACCATAGCCGCAACACGCTCGACCTCTGCGTCGTTCCCGCCGCGCAGAAGCTGAGCCACCTGCCGATTATCGTCGATCCCGAGCCACGGCACCGGCCGTCGGGATCGCGTGCATCCCATGGCGCTGGCCGCCGTCGCCGCGGGCGCGTCCGGCCTGCTCGTCGAAGTCCACCCTACCCCGGATCGAGCTCTTTCGGACGGCTACCAGTCCCTGCATCCGGAGCAATTCACCGAAGTGGTCCAGGATTGCCGCGCGCATCGCGCGAAGTCTGCTCGTCACCATAGGCGCGCAGAGACGTTCACGCCCGAAGCTCCGATAGTGGCACAACCTGATCTAAGATCAAATGTGATCCGCGACTATGTCCCCGCCGAACTCGCGCGCGCTAAAACGATTCCGGCGCGCTGGTATCTCGACCCGCAGATGCTCGAACTCGAGCGCGAGAAGGTCTTCGGCCGCACCTGGCAACCCGTTGGTTTCGCGAACGAAGGTCGCCGAACCCGGCACGTATTTCTCGTGCGAAATCGCCGGCGAACCCGTTGTCGTCGCGCGAGCCAAGGACGGCGTGCTGCGCGCGTTCTCCAACGTGTGCCGCCACCGCGCGTCGATTATCGCCGATGGCGAAGGCAAAGCCGCGACGCTGCGCTGTCCGTATCACAACTGGACTTACGCGCTCGACGGCCGGCTGATCGCGTGCCCGGAATTTGAAGGCGTGCTCGATTGGGAAACATCGTCGGTGGCGCTCCCGCAATATCGGCGTCGAAATCTGGGGGCCGTACGTCTTCGTCAATCAGGATGCGAACGCCGCGCCGCTCGTCGACGTGTTTGGCGATATTCCGCAGGAGATCGCGAAGCTCGGCTGCGCCGTCGATCAGTTGCAATTTTCCGAGCGCCGCGACTACGTGATCGAATGCAACTGGAAAGTTTACGTCGACAATTACCTGGAAGGCTATCATCTGCCCGCCGCGCATCCGAGCCTGATGCGCGAGCTGGATTACGCCAGCTATCGCGTCGACACGCATCGATATTATTCGTCGCAAATCGCGCCCGATTCGCCCGCCGCGGCCTGGCGCCGACGGAGAGCCGGCGCTATCAGGACGAAGGCTTGAATGCGCTGTACTACTGGATCTTCCCGAACTTCATGCTCAACGTCTATCCCGATAATCTGAGCGCCAACATCATCCTGCCGATGGGACCGGATCGCACGCTGACGATCTTCGAATGGTTCGGCTATCCGGGTTCCAGCGTGAAACCGGAAACCGTCGCGTTCAGCGACGAGATCCAGCAGGAAGACATCAAGATTTGCGAGTCTGTGCAGAAGGGCTTGCGCTCGCGCACCTACGACACCGGCCGTTTTTCGGTGAAGCGCGAAAACGGCGTGCACCATTTTCACTTGCTACTCAACGAATTCTTAGGCGCATAACCTGTTGAACGAAGTTCTAGGAGCCTGAACATGGACCGACCCTTAACGATGACCGGCGAAGAACGGCAGTTCGCGGTCGAACGTCTCGAATCCTCCCGCGACAAATTCCTCGCGACCATCGACGGAATCGCGCCCGCGCAGGCCGCCTTCCAGCCTGATCCCGAGCGCTGGTCGATTCTGCAGTGCGCCGAACACATCGCCATCAGCGATGAAGGGCTTGCTGAATCTGATTCGTGCCGCGCTCGCCAAACCCGCCGAGCCCGAGTTGATGGAGCAAGTGCAGGCCAACGACTATCGCTATCAACGCGAGACTCGGCAACACAAACCTGGCGTGAACAAAGCGCCGAAAAGCTTATCTCCGCACGCTCGATTCTCTACGCTGGCGGAAGCGTCCGCGGAATTCTTGAGGCAGCGCGAAGGAACGATTGTTTACGCGCGCGCAACGCAGGACGCACTACGCGCCCACATGTCGCCGCATCCTGTGTTCGGGCCGATGGACGCCTACCAGTGGCTGGTGGCCTGTGCAATCCACGTCGAGAGTCATACGCTGCAGATTCAGGAATTGAAGAGTCACCCGGATTACCCGGCTTAACGTTACAATTCTCAACTGGAGGGAATTCTAATGAAGAAGATGATGGCGGTATTGATTGCAGTGGCAGGAATCGCCGCCGCACAGGTGAAGCACATTCAACCCGGCAACAGTCCAATCGCCCAAGCGGTATGGGCCGGGGATACGCTGTACGTCAGCGGTCAGTTGCCGTCGGCGGTGAAACCTGCCGATCGCGCGGCGGGCACGCCGGCCGATTATGGCGACACCAAGACGCAGGCCACCAGCGTGTTCGATAAGATCCAGGCGATCCTCAAGGAGCAAGGGCTCGGCATGGGAGACGTCGTGAAGATGACCGTGTTCATGGTTGGCGATCCGAAGAACGGAAAATCAGAATGGACTTTGCCGGGACTGCAAGCCGTCCTACACGCAATATTTCGGAACCAAAGATCAACCGAACAAACCGGCTCGGAGCGCCGTGCAGGTGGCCGGGTTGGCCAACGCCGGACCGGTGCTCGAAATCGAAGTGATCGCTGTCAAGGCGAAGTAGCCAATGTGGCGCACGCTTCGGCGTGCCGCGGCGAACTTCAGTTCGATGTCAGTCTCTCTTCCGTGGCGTGGGCTGCCAAGCCTGCAAGCCGAGAGTCGTCTCGGCTTTTCTTGCGGCTACCCCGCCGCCACTTCTTCGCGCGCCCCGATCTGCCGCAGGCAGCGGTCGATCCACTGCTTGGTCAGCTTCTCCTGCACGCCGTTCTGCGAAAGCCGCGTGCGCAGGTTGCCCCAGTCCACGTGATCCAGCGACTGATCCTGATTGAAGCAGGAGAACACCACGGTCTCTTCGCCGGTCATCGGATCCTTGTGCTGCTGCAGGCACTGCGCGCAGATCTCCTTCATCATGCACTGCATGGGCGAATTGATGCTGCCGATCGCCTTGTGATCCGGCTTCAGGTACGGCGCAAGCACGTGTGGCGCGCCCGCGCCACCGCGCCCATCATGGCGTCCGATCCGATGACCACCAGCCGGTCGACCGCATGCAGCGAAATTTCCGGATCGTCGCGTCGTCTGATCGAATGCCTCCAGATCGCCGCGTCCGTAGGCGACAATCGCCTCGACGATATTTCCGACGAACGCCTTGTCCTGCACGCGGCCCGGCGTGAATCCGGGAGCTTCGTCGCAGCACCAGACCACGACGTCGGCGGCCTTCTCGATCTCCTCCACCTTGTAGCGGTCGATGATCTTCTTGTAGCCGGCGAAATAAATCGTGCGCGATCCGCTGCGCGCGAAGCTGCTGGCCGATCGAGAACAGCACCGCGTTGCCCAGTCCGCCGCCGATCAGCAGCACCGTCTCCTGCGACGGCGTTTCGGTCGGCGTGCCGGTCGGACCCATCAGGATCACGGGCTCGCCCGGCTTCAGCAGCGCGCACAGATCCGACGACCCGCCCATTTCGAGCACGATGGTCGAAAGCAACCCTTTTTCGCGATCCACCGACGCGCCGGTGAGCGCCAGCCCTTCCATCGCCAGCACGGTTCCGTTCGCGCGCGGCGCGAGCGTTTCGTAATTCTGCAGCCGATAGAACTGTCCGGGCTTGAACGCGCGCGCCGCCATCGGCGCTTTCACGACCACTTCCACGATGTTCGGCGTCAGCCGGATCACTTCGTGCACCACGGCGCGCAGTTCGTCGTTCAGTTCTCGAGCAGCGCCGCAGGCTGCGGCCCGGCGGCGCTCTGCGCGCCAGCAGTCGCGACACCACCGGATAGCCCTGCTTCGCGCTGGCCATGGCCTTCACGACGTTGCCCGCGAAGGAAGGATGCAGATCGCCGAAGAAGCTGATCGCCGCGCCCGTCCTGGCGCATCGACATCAGCACGCGCGACTGCCGCCGGCTTCGCCACGCGCTCCGGCTTCACCGGATTGCCGTCCTCGTCCACCGCCTGGAACCACTTGCCGTCCAGAAAAACGTTGTGCGGATCTTCGCGGCCCAGCACCGTATTCGGCTGCGTGCCCGCCGCCACCAGAATCGACTTCGCGGGCATCCGCACCGTCTCGCCCGCCGCGATTCTTCAGCACGCAGCGCCGCCGCGTGGCCGTACGCGATCCACCTCCACTTCTTCCGGCGTCAGCGATTCCGCGAATCGAATGCCTTCTTCCAGCGCCAGCGCGACTTCTTCGTGATTCAGCGTGTAGCTCGGCGCATCGATCAAGCGGCGCCGATACGCGATGGTCACGCCGCCCCAGGCATTGAGCAGCTGCGATCAGCTCCGGCTCGCGGCCTTCGCGCGCGGCCGCGGCGCGTTCCGCGCGAATCGCGCGCGCATGCGCGATAAACTCGTCGGCGGTCTCGGTTTCTTCCGCGCGTCCAGCTGCGCGCGAACTTCGCGCTCGCCCTTCTCGGCGACCAGAGCCTCGTAGCGCTCCAGAAACTTCTCCACCTGCACGACGTAATAAGCCAGCGATTCCGTGGCCGTGTCGATCGCCGTCAGCCCGCCGCCGATCACCACGATCGGCATGCGCAGCTGCAGATTCGCGACCGAATTGGTCTTCGCCGCGCCGGTCAGCTGCAGCGCCATCAGGAAATCGGACGCCTGCCGCACGCCGCGCGCCAGGCCGTTCTTCATCGGGATCACGGTGGGCCGGCCCGCGCCCGCGCACAGCGCCACGTGATCGAAGCCCAGTTCGAACGCGCTGTCGATGGTCAGCGTGCCGCCGAAGCGCACGCCGCCGAACATGCTGAACTGCGCGCGCCGCTCCAGCAGCAGGCGGATGATCTTCAGGAAATTCTTGTTCCAGCGGACCGTGATGCCGTACTCGGCCACGCCGCCGAAGCCCGCCATCACGCGATCGTCCAGCGATTCGTACAGCTCGTTCACATCGTGAATCGGACGGAACGGAACGCGTTCGCCCATGCGGCGTGACGCCGGAAATGTCCTGCGGGCAGCGGCTCGATCTTCAATCCGTCGACGCGCGACCACCGTGTGCCCGTCGTTCATCAAATGATGCGCCAGCGTGAATCCGGCCGGGCCCAGCCCGACCACCAGCACCTTGTATCCCGATTCCGCGCTGCGGCACCGGCCGCGCGAAATTCAGCGGATTCCAGCGCGTCAGCAGGCTGTAGATCTCGAATCCCCACGGCAGCTCCAGAACATCTTTCAGCGTGCGCGTTTCCACCTGCGGAATGTCCACCGGATCCTGCTTCTGGAAAATGCAGGACTTCATGCAGTCATTGCAGATGCGATGACCCGGTGCCCGCGCCATCGGATTGTCGATGGTGACGATCGCCAGCGCGCCGATGGAATTGCCGCGCTGCTTGACCACATTCATCTCGGAGATTTTCTCTTCGAGCGGGCAGCCGGCCAGCGTCACGCCGAACACGCTCGCCTTGAACGCGCCGTCTTTTTCCTTCAGGCCCGTCGAGCAACTGTCCTTGCCCTGGTTGTGGCACTTGATGCAGTAGTGCGCCTGATCGAGCGCGGCCGTCAGATCCATGCCCGCGATCGGTCAGCTTGAACCCTTCGCGATGCCGCCAGTGATGCTGCGGGCAGCGCCAGCGCGCGCACGCCATCGACCTCCACCGTCTCCACCGGGATCAGATGCGTCATCTCCAGCTTGTGCGGCACCTTGAACAGCACTCCGCGACGATGCTTCTCGATCCCGCGGGCGACAGCGCCGCCCAGGCGGCGTATTGCGCGGCAGCCTTCAATTGCGCACGCGTGCTCCGCCTCATCGTCCAGCCATCGCGAAACATGCTCGACGAAACTCTGCTTCCGTCAGCGGCTCGTTGAAAAGCGCCTTCCAACTCGCCGCGCCAGAGCCGCGCCGTTGATCGCGCTCGCCTGTTCGCGGTGACGCCGCTGATGGCCTTCTTCTGCACGAACCTCCGCTTCAGGCGATAGCAGCGGCGCCAGCGCGTTGTGCCGAGCCTGCAGTGCGCGAACTTCGGCGCGAGATGCCGAACAGCTCCGCGACGAAATCCTCCACATGCGGCGCCAGTTCGACGATCAAATCGGATTGCTGTTTGCGCGTGATCGCGTCCGCATGTTCGCGCGCTTCCATCCATCGCGAAAACAGCGCGGCGTCAGTGGACTTCAGATGTTCGGCGAAGATCGCATCCAGCCGTTCGAGCCCTTCGCGTCGATACAAGTCTTCAAACGCAAGGCTCCACTTCAGGTTTAAGTCAGTTGTCATTCAGAAATCGCTACAGGAAAGGATGTCTTGCCCGAACAGCAGATTCACTTCGTACCCGATTATAACAAGGCAGTCCCACGGCAGCCTGATATGATACGGGAAGTGTCCACTTTCAAAGCACTTCTAGCTACGCAACAAGACGGAAAGTTCGCCGCCTCCATTCAACAGGTGAACCAATCCGCGCTGCCTCCGGGCGAAGTGCTGGTGCGCGTCGCCTATTCGAGCCTGAACTATAAAGACGGTCTCGCGGTCACCGGCAAGCCCGGCGTGATTCGCAAATTTCCCGATGGTCCCTGGCGTCGATTTCGCGGGCACCGTGGAAGAATCCACGTCGGCGAATTTCAACGCCGGCGATGAAGTCGTCGTCACGGGCTGCGGGACTTCGGAAGTTTTCTGGGGCGGCTATTCCGAGTATGCGCGCCTCGATCAGGATTTCCTTGTGCCTCTGCCGAAGGGCATGACGCTGACGCAATCGATGGGCATCGGCACCGCTGGATTCACGGCGATGCAATCCGTGATGGCGCTGGAACAGCACGGCCTGAAGCCCGGCGGCAAAGAAGTGCTGGTGACCGGAGCCGCCGGCGGCGTCGGCAGCGTTGCCATCGCGATTCTGGCGAAGCTCGGCTACAAAGTGGTCGGCTCCAGCGGACGACCCGAACTGCGCGACTATCTGACTGGCCTCGGCGCCAGCGACGTTATCGACCGTGCGACGTTGACGACCGCGTCCAAGCGGCCGCTCGAAGCCGAACGCTGGGCCGCAGCGATCGACAACGTCGGCGGCGACACGCTGGCGAATTTATTGAAAGGCGTCGCGCTCGGCGGCAGCGTCGCATCGTGCGGATTGGCGGGTGGGCCGTCGCTCAACACCACGGTGTTCCCGTTCATCCTGCGCGGAGTGAATCTGCTGGGCATCGATTCGATCGCGAGTGCCGAACGCCAGACGCCGCGAAATCTGGGCCCGCATCATGCGTGATCTTCCGATGAGCCTGCTCGATACCCTGATCGTAGTGGAACCGTTGAGCAAGATCTTCGAATTAGGGGAACAAATCCTGGCGGGCAAGATCCGAGGCCGGACCGTGATCGATGTCAACGCGTAAGTACCCTCGTGGCGCACGCTTCAGCGTGCAGCGGCGAACTTCAGTTCGACGTCTTGATCATCGGCTGAAGCCGACGACGGCACGCTGAAGCGTGCGCCACGAGGAAGAATCCAGCGACTAAAACTCGATCTGCGACTTCCGATCCTCAATCTCCTGCGCCTCCAACCCCGGCACCTTCTTCAAATCATCGAGAGCCTTGAACGCCCCGTTCTTCTCGCGATAGCCAATTAAGGCAGCGGCCTGTTCCGCCGACAAATCCAGAGCATCCCGCAACTCGCGAGCCGGCGCACGATTGACGTTCACCTTCGGTCCATAACTTCGCGTCAGATACAAAATGATCGCGTCGAACTCCGCATCCGTCCCCTCCGCGCCACGATTGATCATGGACTCGATCACTTTCTCCCAACCGCCCTTGCTGAGAGGGTGGCCCATGTAGTTCTCGGGTCCGTGGCACGAATTGCAGCGCTTCTCGGTGACGTCCTTGCCCTTGCCTTCCGGCAACTGGGCCGACGCCATCACACCGGCAGCCGCCATCAACACCAAGAATTTCACGATCTCGCTCCTTCACTCACGATAGAAGGTCACTTCGCACGGACGCAAGTGTAACCAAGAAGCAGGTCCATCCCGGCGCGAGGCGCCCACTCAGGGTCGAACGTCGCCATGTCGTCCTGAGTGCGCGGCTCCCCAAAGTGCCCCATATTCACTTTGGGCGTTCCAAATGTCTTGTCGACCACAAATCCCTCGCCGCATTTCCCGTAAATAATCGAGCCGCTAGTCAACACGTAGCTCGCGTAAGCTTGCCAGGGGCGCAGGTCTTTGTCGCCGCTCGAAATGCGGAAGCGGAACGCAGGATCTCCCCGTCTGTAATTAAGTTTCAACTCAACTTGGTATTCGCGGATCGCGGATCGAGCTTGATTCGAGAATAATCGGGAAACGGCGGCTTCTGCACACACTTTCCGACAGGTTGTACATCGTGAGCATCCTCGACTACCTGGTACAGTGGCGCCGAAAGGGCCCCAGTGATGGGAATGTTAAGAACTCCTCGCGATCGAACTCGACAGCCCCTCATAACTTCCGGTACATGCTCAATAGTCCAGAGTTCAATCGAGGTCTGCCCGCAGACCGGCTGCTTCAGCTTGAGTTCGAACCACTGCCGAAAAACGTCATGGAATACCAGCTTGCCTTCCAGAGTTCGGACTTCGGATGGAGCATGGGTCCGATCCGGTGTCGGATCTTGCGGACATTGTTGCGCGACCAACGGCACAGCGAACGCTATGACCAACAGAACGCGAAACATTGGCGACTCGTTACGACCGCGCCCCTCCACTCACGACCAACACCTCACCACTCACGTAGTCCGACAACGGCGAGCAGAAGAACAGCACCGGTCCAGCAGCCTCCTCCACCGATCCGAAGCGCCGCAGCGGACACATCGTCTTCACCGCTTCCCGCATCGCCGGCTGCACACCGATCGCGATTTTCTTGCCCTTCATCTCGATCGAATCGCCGGCATCCAACGGCTGCACCAGTCGCGTTTCAATAAAACCAAAGCCAACGGAATTGACATTCACGTTGTAGCGCCCCCACTCCTTCGCCATCACTTTGGTGATCCCGTTGATCCCAGCCTTCCCCGCGCCGTACCCCGCCTGCCCCGCGTTGCCGTCGATTCCCGACACGGAGCTGATGTTCACCACCTTGCGCATCACCGTCTTGCCCTCGGCGATCTCCTTCTTCGCGGCCTCGCGAATCCAGCCCGACGCCGCGCGCAGCACGCGAAACGGAGCCACCAGATGAATATCCAGCATCGCCTGAAACTGCTCGTCGCTCATTTTCTGGATCACGTTGTCCCACGTGTAGCCGGCGTTGTTCACGATGATGTCGATCGATCCGAACCCTGCGATCGTCGCATCCACCAGCTTCTGCGGAAACTCGGGAGCCGTCAGGTCGCCCGGCATGGCCTTCACCGCGCCCCCAGCCCCATCAATCGCAGCGCCGGTTTCAAGCAGTGGCTCGCGATCGATATCGTTCAACATCACCGACGCGCCCGCGCCCGCCAGTTGAATCGCGATCGCCCGCCCGATGCCGCGCCCCGACCCCGTCACCAGCGCCGTCTTACCTTTAAGTGAAAATCCCATAAGACGCATTTTCGCATTTTGTGACACACGCCCATGCCGATACCGTTCTCTCTAATGAGCGGTAAGCCACAATACCCGGACCATCTAAGTAAACAACCCTAGCCGCCACGATACGATGCGGAGCCGGAAACGACGATTGTTATGCAGGAAACGTCACCCGTGTACCTGTGGCACATATTTCTGATCAAGCCCCTGGCGGCCTTGTCCATCGTCGTCTGCCTGGTCACGATCTTCGCCTGCTTCCGGCTGGAGCGTAAGCGGCCGCAGCAGAAATCGGATCGCTTCCTGATCGCCTTCCTCGGCGTCCTGACCATCTATCAGGGCATGCGCATTTTGCAAAGCGCGGGCGTCCTCCCCATTTCCGTGAACAGCCACCTCGACGACGCGATTGAATTGCTGATCGCCACGTTTTATTTAATCGCCGCCATGCTCCTGCGCTTTTCCAGCATCAATCGTCTGGATGCGGAGTCCGCATTCCGTCTGGCGCGCGCCGCGCCGCCGCGACTCTCGCCGGATGTGACCTCGCGCGATCTTCCCATCCCGAAACATGGCTTGGCGCTCGATGGACTGGCGTGGGCGCTCCCCCGCCTGACCGATGGCGCCTTCAAGCTGTACGCGTATCTCTACGTCAACGCCGATGCCGCGGGCCGCGCGAGTGTCCAGGATCGTGAAATCCAATCGCGGATGAAGCGTAGCCTGAACGAGCTCGAGAGCTATTACACCGAGCTCGAACGCAGCGGCGCAGCCACCATTCGCCGTGAAGCCGGCCGCTTGGAAGTCGAGATCGGACGTGGGTCGTGCTGTGTCCGCAGGCCAGCTAACCCAGACAGCCCTGCCTGCAAAGTAGGCAGGCCGGCCTGAGCCGGGACCTCCTGGTCCGACTCATCGCATTTTACCGGCGTAAACTAAACAATATGCGCCTGGCGATATCTCTCCTTTCCGTCATTACTTCGGTAGCGGCGTTCGCGGCCGACTCCAATTGGCCCCAATTTCGCGGACCCGAAGCCGCAGGCGTCGGCGCGGGATCTCCGCCCGTAACTTGGGATGGCGAATCCGGCAAGAACATCGTCTGGAAGACCGCGATTCCCGGGCTCGGCCACTCCAGCCCGATCATCTGGGGCGACCAAATATTCCTGACCAGCGCCGTCCCGGAATCCGGCACGATCCCAAACTCAAGGTCGGCCTCTATGGCGACATCGCGCCGGTCAAGGACGAAGGCGCGCAGAAATTCAACGTCTATTGCGTCGATCGCAAGTCGGGCAAGATCCTGTGGGAGCGGACGGCGACCAGCGGAATGCCGAAGATCATGCGTCATCCGAAATCGACGCATGCCAGCCCAACGCCGGCCACCGATGGCAAGCACCTGATCGTCTCGTTCGGTTCCGAAGGACTGTTCGCATACGACTTAAACGGCAAGCTTCTGTGGAAGAAAGATTTCGGCGTGCTCGATTCCGGCTTCTACATGGTGCCCGACGCCAGTGGGGATTCGCCAGCTCGCCCGTGATTCATGACGGCGTCGTGATCATTCAGGCGGACGTGCAGAAGAATTCTTTTCTCGGCGCGTTCGAAGTCGCCACGGGCAAGGAACTGTGGCGCACGGAGCGCAAGGATGTGCCGACGTTCGGGACGCCCGCCGTGGTGCCCTACACCGCGAACGGCGCGAAGGGATTGCAAGTGGTGGTGAACGGCTGGCATCACATCGGCGGTTACGATTTCAAGACCGGCAAAGAATTGTGGATGCTGAAAGGCGGCGGCGATATTCCTGTTCCGACTCCTGTTTTTCAGGACGGCATGATCGTCATCACCAACGCGCACGGCCAGGGCCGTCCGATCTATGCGATCAAGACCGATGCCTCGGGCGATATTACCGATTCGAAGACCGCCATGGCCTGGTCGCTAAAGGCGCGGGAAACTACATGCAGACTCCCCTGCTCGATAGCGGGCTGGGCTATTTCTGTTTCGATAACGGCGTCCTGACCGTCTATCAGCTCGCGACCGGCGAGAAGCTCTATCAGCAGCGGCTCGGCGGCGGACTCTCCGGGTTCAGCAGTTCGCCCGTAGCCGGCAAGGATCGCTTGTATGTCACCAATGAGGACGGCCACACCTACGTTCTCGCGAAGGGCGGCGAGTACAAGCTGCTTGGCGAAAACGAGCTGGGCGAAACCGTGATGGCCAGCCCGGCGATTTCCGGCGACGTACTGTATGTGCGCGGCCAGAAACACCTCTTCGCCATCGCCGCGAAATAAACCGGCGCGCAATGTGGCGCCGCCGGTTCCGCCTGCGAAATGGGCGTCTCAAATCTCAACGGCGGTGGCTCGTTGCCACATTCATAACGAGCCGTGACCAAAGGGAGCGGTTCAACATTAGGGCGTTCACACAGACACCCGCCAGTCGACGCCCAAGCAGCAAGACAGTGCGTTAGCATCAACTCAAATGCACCCGCCGCCGCAGCCCCTGCTCACCTTTCTCGAGCCATACGACCGCTCGATTCAGGACCTCGCGCTCGCCGTTCGGGCAGCGGTCCTCAAGGAACTCGCGCCCTGCTGCGAAAACATTTACGACGCCTATAACGCCGTCGCCATCGGCTACGGCCCCACCGACCGTCTCCGCGACGGCATCATCCACATCGCCGTGTACGCCAAGCACGTAAACATCGGGTTCAACCGCGGCGCGGAACTGGACGATCCCGACCACATCCTCAAAGGGTCCGGCGCGCGCATCCGTCACATCACGATCAAGACTCCCGGCGATCTGAAACGCCCCGCCATTCGCGATTATCTACGCCGCGCCCGCTCGCTCTCCAATGTCGCGCCCCCGAAGGGCAAGAGCGTAACGTCGACAGTGAAAGCGATCTACCCCACGCGCCGCCGCCCTGCTCAACAGAACCGCGACTAAGCCATTCAACAGAACCGCGGCCATAGAGAGCGGGCTTAAAAGGCCGCGTGATATAACGGGCTGGTGCCAGGCCCCCGCCTTGGATCCACGAAACTCGAACCCGCGCGCCCACCTCGATTCCGCGCGTTCAACAAGCCGCACTATCGCGTCGCCCATTGGCCCATCTGGATTTTCGTCTTCTTCATCGCGCCCGGCCCTCTGACCTTCGACCTTCTCGAAAAAGGCTTCGATAGCCGCACCGCCGTGTGGCTCGGCATCGTCCTGCTCGGCACCGGAATCGCCGGCGCCTTCGGGCAACTTCCTGGAGTCGAACCCAAGCCCTACATCCTCCGCTTCACCGAAGACAAACCAAATCCGCTGTATCGCCGCATCTGTTACACCATGGCCTGGAGCGACCTCATCAGTTTCGCGCTGCTCAACACTGCCGGACTCATTTACGCCGTCGCGACCGGAGTCTGGCGATTGCGCCAAATCTACAACGCCGCCTATTTTCCGCTGGCGATCGCCGTGTGTCTGTGCGGCCTGTTCGGTCTATTGCCACGCGTGAAATCCTCCACCAAAGGCGAAGGGCATGAGCGCCGCTACTTCTATGGAGCCGTCTGGTCCGTCTGCGCCGCCGAACCGGTACTCGGCGCGCTGTGGAAACTTCTCCCGCGTAGCCACGTTACTGACATCGCCAAACTAGCAGCGTTCTTGAGCATTCTCGCGATCGGCGGGTATCTGGCGTTTCTCGGCAAGCTCCCGCGCACGCGACCGATCATTCCCGGCGAGTGGGCGGTCTCCGATTGACGATCGCGATTATCCTGATCGCTATCCTCCTCGCGCTTCCGCTGATCGGCATCCTCTATCAGCGGATCGGACTCGCCAGCGACGCCCGCCGATTCCCTCCCCCAGGCCGCCTGATCGATGTCGAAGGCGCGAAGCTCCACGCGGACATCATAGGAAGCGAATCGCCGCCAGTAGTCTTCGAAGCCGGCATCGCCGCGACCTCGCTAAGCTGGCGCCTTATCCAATCCGAAAATGCAAAATCGACGCAGACGATCGCCTACGATCGCGCCGGTCTCGGCTGGAGCGATACTATCGAAAAGCCACGAGACCTTTGGCGGCTGGTCGAGGAACTCCGGGCGTTTCTCGACCACGCAAGCATCGCGAAACCTCGCATCTTGGTCGCGCACTCCTTCGGAGGATTGATCGCGCTCGCCTATGCCTCGCGTTATCCGAACGAACTTGCCGGGATGGTGCTGGTCGATCCGGTGGGCATCGAGGAGTGGGCCACGCCGTCTCCGGGTGCCCGAGCCACGTTGGCCCGCGGCATCTTCCTGGCAAAATGCGGCAATGTGCTGGCGCACGTCGGACTTGTCCGCTTCGCCCTGAGCATGCTTTCGAGTGGCGCCACAACCGCGCCGAGATTAATCGCGCGAGCCGCCAGCGGACGAGGCGGCGCGGCGTTCACGGAGAGAATCGTGGGCCAGATCCGCAAGCTGCCGCCCGGAGTCTGGCCGATGGTTCAATCGCACTGGTGCGACCCGAAATGTTTCCGCTCGATGGCGCTGCAATTAGAGATGTTGCCCGAATGCGCCGCCGAATTTCTCAAAGCGCCGCCCATCCAAACACCGATCATCCTGCTTTCCGCCGGCGATGCGAGCCCAGCCCAACGGGCCTCCCACGAACGGCTGATCGCAAATTCAACGCACGGCACCCTGCAACTCGTCGCAGACAGCAGCCACTGGATCCAGCTAGACCGCCCCGACGCCGTCTTAGCCGCAATCTCGAAGATCGTCAGTGAGGCGCGACAGCATGGAGCGCTATTTGGAAGTTGAGGCGCACCCGTAAGGTTGCGCGCAACGCTCAATCCTTCCAATCCGACTTCAACCGCCGCAGCTCCCGAATATCGCCCAGAATCACATCCCGCTCCGTAGGATTCAGCGTATTGTTCTTGCAAACATTGTCCATGTCCTCGACAGCCTGATCCAGCTTGCCCTTATCAAAGTGGCTGTGCACGAAAGCCTGGTCCAATTCGGAAAGATGATGCAGCGCGTTATCGTAGCGCTCTCGCTCTTTCCCGGACAAAGCCGCGACATTCGATATGTTCTGCAGATCCTTCTGGCTCCGGCCCACCAGATCGCGCGCGCCGTTCCAATTCCGCTGCGCATAAGTCATCGGCGCAACCAACAGGAGCGCCGCTGTCATCAAGAATGCCGTCACGATCAATTTCATAGACACCTCTCTTTTGGATGATCCCGGCGCACGCGAATCTGTTTCATCCGGATTCCAGGCGCTCCGTTCAACTTCCCTCAACACGACCACCAGTTCCCTTCGCTTGCCCGATTCTCGATTTCGGCGCTACCTTGGTAGTGACCCCCCATGCTGAAAGCCAAAGTAGAAGCTCCCGACGACCTCAATCCCCAGGAAACCTCCGAATGGGTTGAGGCCCTCGACGAAATCATCGACGAAGCCGGGCCCGACCGGGCCAGCTACCTGCTCGAACGCCTGATGGAACGCGCCGCCAATCTGGGCGTGCAAGTCGCCGCTGCGCTGGAATACTCCCTACATCAATACCATTCCGCCGGAAGAGGAAGTCGCCTATCCCGGCGACCGCGCGATCGAGCGGCAGATCAAGAGCCTGGTCCGCTGGAACGCCACCGCCATGGTGGTGCGCGCCAACAAGTACGACGCCAACATCGGCGGCCACCTGGCCACCTACGCGTCGCTCGCGACGCTGCTCGAAGTCGGCTACAACCATTTCTTCCGCGGCTCGTATCAGGCCGAGGCCGAGCTGCCGGCGATTTCGTTTACTTCCAGGGCCACGCCTCGCCCGGCGTCTACGCGCGCGCGTTTCTCGAAGGCCGCCTGAGCGAACAGCATCTCGAAAATTTCCGCCACGAGCTGCGCGATCATCCCGGGCTGTCGTCCTATCCGCATCCCTGGCTGATGCCGGACTTCTGGCAGTTCCCGACGGTCTCCATGGGCCTCGGCCCGATCTCCGCCATCTATCAGGCGCGCTTCATGCGGTATCTGGAGAATCGCGGCATCATTCCGAGACTCGCCGCGCAAAGTGTGGGCGTTCCTGGGCGACGGCGAAACGCGATGAGCCGGAATCGCTGGGCGCGCTGACGCTGGCTTCGCGCGAGAAGCTCGACAATCTGATCTTCGTGGTCAACTGCAACCTGCAGCGGCTGGACGGGCCGGTGCGCGGCAACGGCAGCATCATTCAGGAACTGGAAGCGGCGTTCCGCGGCGCCGGCTGGAACGTGATCAAGGTGCATCTGGGGCTCCGGCTGGGACGATCTGCTCGCGCGCGATTCCAGCGGCCTGCTGCTCAAGCGCATGCACGAATGCGTCGACGGCGAGTATCAGGCGTTCCGCGCCAAGGACGGCGCGTACATCCGCAAGGAATTTTTCGGCAAGTATCCCGAGCTGCTCAAGCTGGTGGAGCACATGAGCGACGACGAGATCTGGGCTCTGCGCCGCGGCGGCCACGACCCGGTGAAGGTCTTCAACGCCTACAAGCGCGCCATGGAGACCAAGGGCCAGCCCACCGTGATTCTGGCCAAAACCGTGAAGGGCTACGGGCTCGGCGAGACCGCCGAAGGCCGCATGACGCGCGCATCAGCAGAAGAAGCTGGGCGATGCCGATCTGATGAAGATTCGCGACCGCTTCGAATCTCCGCTTTCCGACGAAGCCGTCGACGCACATCGACTTCTTCCGCCCGCCGGAAGACTCGCCGGAGATGCAGTACCTGCGGCAGCGCGTCGAGGCGCATGGGCGGACCGCTGCCCGCGCGCAAAGTGAAGCCGATTGAGATTCAGGCTCCGCCGCTCGAAGCTGTTCCACGATGCGCTGGGCGGCTCGCGCGGCCGCGAGGCTTCCACCACCGTCGGCGTTCGTCAGCGTCCTGAAGACCCTGATGAAGATCCCGAGATCTGGGCAAGCTGATCGTGCCGATCGTTCCGGATGAAGCGCGCACGTTCGGCATGGAATCGCTGTTCCGCGAGTTCGGCATTTACGCGAGCCAGGGCCAGCGCTACAAACCCGTCGATTCGAACGTGCTGCTGTATTACAAGGAAGCGCAGAACGGGCAGATTCTGGAAGAAGGCATCACGGAAGCGGGTTCGATGGCGTCGTTCATCGCCGCGGGCACGGCCTACGCCAACTACGGCGTGCCGATGATTCCGTTCTACATTTACTATTCGATGTTCGGCTTCCAGCGCGTCGGCGATCTGATCTGGGCGTTCGCCGATTCGCGCGGCAAGGGCTTCCTGATGGGCGGCACCGCCGGGCGCACCACGCTGCTCGGGCGAGGGCTTGCAGCATCAGGACGGCCACAGTCCGATGCTGGTCGAGCGTCGTCCCGACCTGCGCCATTTACGATCCGGCGTATGCCTACGAGCTCGCCGTGATCATTCAGGACGGCATTCGGCGCATGTATCAGGAGATGGAAGATCGCTTCTACTACTCTGACCGTCTACAACGAAAACTACGCGCAGCCGCCGATGCCCGAAGGCGATCGAGAGGATATCCGCGAGGGCATTCTGCAGCGGCATCTACAAGTACGCGCCCGCGCGCGAACGGGCACGGCGGTCGCGCAGTTGTTCGGCAGCGGCTCGATTCTGAACGAAGCGCTGCGGGCGCAGCAGATTCTGGCGGAGCGCTATCAGGTCGCCGACCGACGTCTGGTCGGTGACCAGCTATAACGAACTGCGCCGCGAAGCGCTGGACGTGGAGCGCTGGAATCGCCTGCATCCGGCCGAGCCGCCGAGGACTCCGCACATCGTGAAGGTGCTCGAAGGCTCGCAGGGCCCGATCATCGCGTCGACCGATTACATGAAGGCGGTGCCGGATCAGCTCGCGCCGTGGCTGCACGGACGGCTGCATTCGCTCGGCACCGACGGCTTCGGGCGCAGCGAGAATCGCGAGCACCTGCGGCACTTCTTCGAGATCTCGGCGGAAGCGATCGTGCAGGCGACGCTGTCGGCGCTGGCTCGAACCGGCGCGATCGACGCTCGCCGGGCCGAACTGGCGATCGCCGAACTCGGCTTGCATCCGGAGCAACGCGACCCAGCGCACGCTTGACATAATAGCGATATGAGTCTCAACCCTCCATTCGATCGCATTACGATCGAGCCTGGCAAGATGGGAGGGCAGCCCTGCATCCGCGGCCTGCGCATCACAATCCGCCGGGTGCTGGAGATTCTGGCCACATACCCGGACCGCCAGGAATTATTTAAGGACTATCCGGATCTCCAGGAAGAGGACCTTCAGCAGGCACTCGCGTTCGCGGCAGCGACCGTGGACGGTACCATCGATTTGCACTTCGATGCCGCATGAAGCGCATCGTACTCGATCAGGGGCTACCGTTCGCCACGGCTATGCTCTTGCGAGACGACGGCTGGGATGCCATACATGCACGCGAAGTCGGCATGAGCGAAGCGCCTGATCTGGAAATTCTGGACTATGCTGCGCGCGAATCTCGGGTCGTGGTTACTCTTGACCGCGACTTCCCTCAGATCCTCGCACTAACATCGGCTACCTGCCCATCGGTTGTGCTCCTTCGCCAACAGCGATTGCGAGCAGCGGACGTGGCCGTCCTGATCAAATCCATCTGGCGAGAATACGAATCCGTCCTCGACCAAGGAGCTGTGCTCAAAGTGAGTGCAAGAGGCATGAGGGCTCGATTGTTGCCTTTGAAGTGAACTAACGATTCCGATCCTCTTCCAGGATCTTCGTACTGTCGCTGGTAACCTGGGGCACTCGGATCCAGAGTTTCCACATTGAGACGAAGATTCGCGCTTTCTTAACAGGAGACATACGCTGCACTCGCTCGATCGCAATGTCGGAACCAAATCGAGATTTCTTCATCTAGGCTACATAGTAGCAACTCGAATCCGGAGGGTCTGAGCGCATTCGCTACAATCGTCGACATGCGGATGCTGCTGGTCCTCATCGCCGCCCTTGTACTGCACGCGCAAACCGCCGAACCCAAGCCCACCTTCGAAATCATCTCCATCAAACCGCGCGACCCGAGCATTCGGCCCGGTCCGCCGAACACCGATCCTGGACGCGTTTCTTATCCGAACGCCAACCTGACGTTTCTTCTGATCCGCGCTTTCGACGTCAAGGCCTACCAAATCGATGGCATCGACTTGTTCAACGCTCAATTCTTCAGCATCGAAACCAAGCTTCCGCAAGGCGCGCCGCAGAGTCAGATTCCGGCAATGCTGCAATCGCTTCTCGCTGATCGCTTCGGTTTGAAATACCACTGGGAGTCGAAGATGCAGCCGGTGCTCGCTCTGGTAGTCGCGAAGGGCGGACCGAAGCTGAAGGAATCCGGCGCTCCGGATCCCTCGGCGCCGGCGCGCCCTTCGATGAGCTTCACCATGGGCGGCGGCCAAATCCAGTTCAATCGCACGACGATGTCCCGTTTCGCGCAGGCGATGTCGAGCTCCATCGGCACGCCTGTAATCGACTCGACCGAGCTCGCGGCCGAGTACGACATCGAACTGAACGTCAACCCGGCCGATCTGCAAGGCATGCGCGGCGCGCCGGTGTTCGACAGCGGAACGCAGCATGACAGCGACGCGCCGTCGCTGCAGAGCGCGATGCAGGCGCTGGGATTGAAGCTCGAATCGCGCAAGGCTCCGATGGATCACCTGGTGATCGATCACGTGCTCAAAACTCCCACCGAAAATTAGCCGTTGTGGCGCACGCCGGCGCATCTATGCGCCCTTCATGCGCGGCGTGCCGTGCCGACACTCATGTCGACACCCTGTGCGTGTTAAGAATATTGCGGCGGACAGTCCACTCGCGGCCCGTCAAATTAATTCTTGAAGCGCGTGGATGAATCCGCCGCTGCGGCGCATTCTAGCTGGTATGAAAATTACCCTCACGTTTCTGCTCCTCTCTCTCTTTGCCGCGAGCTTCATGATCGCGGCCGAACCTCCTGCCGAAAGCTCCAAGGCTCCCGATTTCACTTTGAAGTCGCAGGACGGCACGCCCGTCAGCCTGCACGATTTCAAAGGCAAATACGTGGTCCTGTACTTCTATCCGAAGGACATGACCCAAGGCTGCACCATCGAAGCGCATGGCTTCCAGCGCGACCTGGATCAATACACCAAGAAGAACGCGGTGATCCTCGGAGTCAGCGTGGACACCATCGAATCGCATCAGCAGTTCTGCGCCAAGGACAGCCTGACGTTCAAGCTGCTGGCCGACACCGAGCACAAGGTCAGCGAATCCTACGGCTCACTGCAGGAATTCAAGGGCGGCGCGGTTTCGGCTCGCAACACGTTTCTGATCGGGCCGGATGGCAGCGTCAAGAAAGTGTTCCTCAAAGTGAATCCGACTCCGCACAGCGCCGAAGTGCTGGCCGCGATTCAGTAAGCAAGAACCTCGGTAGTCAATACTAAGGTGTGGCGACACAGGACGAATTCGAAAGGCTTGCGATGCCGCATACGCGCAGCCTGCTCCGTGTCGCCCGCCGCCTGACTCCCGATCTTTCGACCGCCGAGGATCTGGTTCAGGAAACCATGCTCTCCGCATGGCGCTCGTTTCATCAGTTCACCGCCGGCAGCAATGAACGCGCGTGGCTGTTTCGGATTCTGCTCAACGCGTCGCATGCGCGCGGCCGCAAATTGCAGGCGGCGCCGGCAACCGTAGCGATCGCGGATCGCGATTTTCCTGTTGCCAGCGGCGCTTCGACCCTGGCAATCGAGATCGCGCAAGCGCTGGACGCCCTATCATTGGAGCACCGCGAGGTGTTATTGCTCGGCGTCGTCGAAGGATTTTCCTCGCAGGAGATGGCGGAGATTTTGGCAATCCCCATCGGCACGGTCATGTCGCGCATGAGCCGCGCGCGGCAGGCGATGCGCGAACTGCTCGCGCCGAGAACACTGGGAAAGGAAGCGTAATGAAAGAAGAAGACATCGACGAGCAACTCCGGGCCGCGATTCTCGCCGAGCCTCTCGATACCGCGTGGCTCGATGCCCGCATTCTTGCGCAGCTGGGCCGATCTCAGTACGAGTCGCGGATTCAGCGCGGCAAGTGGATCGCGGCGATCGGCATCGCGGCGCTGCTGGCAATCGCCGTGGGCGGATATTTTTTCCTGCCGAATCGCGGAAATGCCGCGATGTGCGCGGACGCGGCGCGCGATCACCGACTGGAAGTAGTCGAGCGTTCGCAGCGCCGATGGCTGACCGATGTGGCCGCTGTCGATGCTCTCGCGACTAAGCAGGGATTCTCCGCGCGGTCGACCGCCGCGCTCGCGGTGCCGGGTTATCGCGTGGCTCGCGGGAAGTTGTGCAGGCTCGGTGGGCGGGTCTTTCTTCACGTGGTGTATTCCGATGGAGCGCGTGAGTACTCGTTCTACTTGCGCGACAGCGCGGCGGAGGATCTGGCCCCAACAGTGGATCTTGACTCCGAACATGTTGTTCCGGTGCCGAACCGCCGCTATACCGCGCTGGTGGTCACGGATGAATCGCGCGCAACGGCGCTGGAGATTGCGCGCGTGACGGCCGCACGGTTGTAGCCGCGTACAATAACGATTGGCCTATTCGACGCTAGCTTTGTGGCCCCAGGTTTGTGGCCCTGTTTTCTGGGGCCGTCAGTCATGGCGGCAAGCCGGACTTTCAGCCGGCTTGGCTCCGGAATAAAAGATAAGCCGGTTAGAAAACCGGCTTGCCGCCATGACTGGCGGCCCCACATCCTAATGAGTTGGCGATCTGACCCTAAATGACCTGGCAGCCTGAAATCGACGAAATCCGACGCCGCGAGGAACTTGCGCGGCTGATGGGCGGAAGCGCGAATGTCGAGCGCACCCACGCCGCTGGACGCCTTACCGTTCGCGAACGCATCGCACGACTTTTGGATCAGGATTCGTTCCATGAATCCGGCGCGCTCGCCGGCAACGCCAAGTATGATGACCAGGGAATCCTGACGTCGTTCACGCCGTCGAACTTTGTCACGGGCACAGGCCGCATCGATGGCCGCGCGGTGGTCGTGGGCGGAGACGACTTCACGGTGCGCGGCGGCGCCAACGATGCTTCCGTCGGCAACAAAATGGGACACGCCGAGAAACTGGCGCGCGGCATGCGCATGCCGATGGTGCGGCTGGTCGATGGCACCGGCGGCGGCGGCAGCGTCAAAACCATTGAAACAATTGGACGCACTTATGTTCCGGCGAATCCGGCGTGGGATACCATCACGGCGATCCTCGGAGAGGTTCCGGTGATCGGCGCGTGCCTCGGTCCGGTGGCTGGATTGGGCGCGGTGCGCGTGGTCACGTCGCACTTTTCGGTCATGGTTCGCGGCTTGAGTCAGCTCTTCGTCGCAGGACCTCCGGTGGTCGAGCGTGGCGTTGGCGAGAAAGTATCGAAGGAACAGCTCGGCGGCAGCGATATTCACGCGCGCGAGAGCGGCGCTGTCGATAACGAAGTGGAGAGTGAAGACGAAGCCTTCGCGGCCATTCGCAAGTTTCTTTCCTACCTGCCCTCGAACGTGTGGCAGATGCCGCCTCGTGTGCTTTGTGACGACCCTCCGGATCGTTCTGAAGAAGAATTGATCGCTGCAATTCCGCGCGATCGCCGCAAGAGTTACGACGTGCGCCGCATCCTCGGGATGGTGTTCGATCGCGATTCGTTTTTCGAAATCGGCTTCTATTACGGCCGTCCCGTGGTCGCGGGGTTGGCGCGGTTGAATGGTTATCCGGTTGGTGTCATTGCCAATGATCCGCGCCAGGGCGGCGGCGCGCCGAACACTCCGGCGTGCGACAAGATGATCCGCCTGGTGGACATGTGCGACACGTTCCACATTCCCGTGGTCAACTTCGTCGACAATCCGGGATTTCTGATTGGCACCGCGGCGGAGCGCGCAGGTACTGTTCGCGCGGGCGCTCGCGCATTGGTCGCCGTATATCAAGCAACCATTCCCTGGATCTCGATTCTGATTCGCCGCTGCTTCGGCGTGGCGGGCGCGGGGCACGGCAACGCGCAGGGTTTGAATTTGCGCTACGCGTGGCCGTCGGGCGATTGGGGATCGCTGCCGATCGAAGGCGGCGTGCAGGCGGCTTATAAGCGCGACATCGAATCGTCGCCGAATCCGGACGCTCGCCGGAAAGAGATTGAGGACAACCTGAATCGCTTCCGCTCGCCGCTGCGAACGGCGGAGGCGTTCGGGATCGAGGAGATTATCGATCCGCGCGATACTCGGCGATTGTTGTGCGAGTGGGTTGGTGCAGGCTTACGAATTGTTGCCGTCGGAGATTGGGGCCGAAATCGCGATCGTATCGTCCATAAGAAAGAGGTGTCGACACGAGTGTCGACACGGCACGCACGAGTGCGTGCGCGACACTGCTGCGAACATTCGGCGGCGAATGGCGTTAGAGAGAAACTAATCGTGGTGCAGGCCGTCTCATCTACGGAAGATGTCGACATGAATGTCGCCACGGCACGCTGAAGCTTGCGCCACGAAAACAAATGGGGAATTTGATTCAAGACGTCCGGTATGCAATTCGCACGTTGTTGCGCGCGCCTGGATTCACGCTGATCGCGGTGCTGACGCTGGCGCTTGGCATCGGCGCGAATACCGCGATTTTCAGCCTGGTCAACGCAGTCATCCTGAAGCCGCTGCCGTTTCGCGAGCCTTCGCGATTGATCGCCGCCTGGGACACTTACGAACCGCAGTTCGCCAAGATCGGCGTGTCGCCCACCGAGATTCGCGCGTGGAGCGAACAGACCGACTTGTTCGAACAGACGGGTTGGTATCGTTCTGTTTCGAAAGATCTTACGCTGACGGCGCCCGGCGGCGAGGCCGTCACAGTTCACGGAACTTTTGTCTCTTCTCAATTTCTTCCCCTTCTGGGCGCGACGCCCGCGATCGGATATGCGAAATTACGAAACGAACCCAACGACGTTCTCATAAGTGACCGGCTTTGGCGATCCCGGTTCGGCAACGATCCGGCGATTATCGGGAAAACCGTCCGACTCAATGATCAGGCGTTCACCATCGCCGGCGTGATGCCTCCAACCTTCAAGTTCCCGGATTTCGCGGAGTTATGGCTGCCGGAAGGGCCGTTATTGGGTGACGAGATCACGAATCCGGTTCGCCATGCTGTTGGGTTCGTGGGTCGATTGCGGGCCGGCGTCAGCGAGGAGCAGGCCGCCGCGCGGCTCACCGCGATCCAGAAGCGCCTGGCGGCGGAACATCCGAAGACCAGTGCTGGTTGGGGTGTACGGATCGCCGGATTGCAAGACGATTTGACGGCGAACCAGCGTCCGACGCTCTTGATGCTGCTGGGCGCGGTCGCATTGGTCTTGCTGATTGCTTGCTCGAATGTTGCAAATTTGTTGCTGGCGCGCGCTAGCGGTCGCGCGAAGGAAATCGCGGTTCGAACGGCGCTGGGAGCGGGCGCTTGGCGGATCGTGCGGCAGTTGTTGACGGAGAGTTTGGTGCTATCGGTGATTGGCGGCGGTCTCGGGATCGCTGATTGGGCGTGGGGTTTGGATGCTCTTAGTGCAGGCGGAAACGCCTGCCCCACGAACGCACATCGATTTCGCGGTGCTGGGTTTTGCGATGGCGATTTCGGTTGCGACGGGATTGCTTTTCGGATTGGCTCCCGCGTTGCAGGCGCTGCGTCAGGATTCGAATTCGGTGATGAAGGCGGGCGCGGTGGTTGGCAGAGGCTCGGCTATGCGAGCGGCTTTGGTGATGGGCGAGTTCGCGCTGGCGCTGATTCTCGTCACCGGCGGCGGGATTCTGCTGAAGAGTTTTGTGCGGCTGATGCAAGTGGATCCTGGGTTTCGCACGCAAGGATTGGTGACGATGCGGGTTTCGTTTCCGGATTCGCGGGATGCCGCTGCTCTGTATCGACGGATTGAGGAGAAGGTGCGGCAGATTCCGGGAGTGGATTCGTTCGCCACGACCAACGCGCTGCCGCTGACGACCGGGTCATGGGAACAAGACGCGATTTAACTTGCCGGGGAGTCCGCTGATTAGCTCGGATGCATTGCCGATCGCGGAGATGAGATTCGTTAGTCCGGATTACTTCAGTACGATGCGGATCCCCGTGTTGTCGGGACGAGCGTTCACGCTGCACGATATCTCGGCCGATCCCCTGAGCGATTCAGTAGTCGGTTCCGTGATTATCAATCGGGCGTTCGCGCGGCGCTATTGGCCGGATCGCGATCCGGTGGGACAGAAGTTCATTACGGGCGTGTGGGGGCCGAAGCCCACTTGGGGAACGATTGTTGGCGTGGTGGGGGACGTGAAGCAGTTTGGCTTGGATTCGGAACCTAGTTTCGATTTGTATTTGCCGGATTTGTATCCGGGGTCGATTGTCGTTGGGATGCGAGGTGTCGACATGAGTGTCGACACGGCACGCATGAGTGCGTGCGCCACATCGGTGCGACAGGCGATTCATGAGATCGATCCGGATTTGCCAGTGTCGGAAGTGCGCACGATGGACCAGGTGTTGGGCGAGTCGGCTAAGTCGCGGCGATGGACGATGATTTTGCTGGGTTGCTTTGCGGGGCTTGCGCTGGTGCTGGCTTTGGTCGGGATTTATGGAGTGATGGCATGGTCGGTGGCGCAGAGGACTCGCGAGATCGGGGTGCGGATGGCGTTGGGGGCTCGGTCGGGGCAGGTGCTCGGTAGTGTGATTGGGTATGGACTACGGTTGAGTTTGGTTGGGATGGTGATTGGGGTTGTTGGTGCTTTGATGCTGCGTCGGTATTTGGCGACTTTGGTGTTCGATGTCAGTACGGCGGATCCTATTGTTTACGCGGGTGTCGCGGCGTTGATGCTGGGGGTCGCGATGATGGCTTGTTATTTGCCGGCGCGGCGGGCTAGCCGGGTGGATCCTCTGGTCGCGCTGAGATGTGAGTAACGTAGGGCGGGTCTGTGACCTGCGCGCGACCTCTAGGGCGCGCAATAAGATTGCCGGACCGGAGGTCCGGCGCGGACCGGGAGGTCCGCCCTACAAAGATATGACACAATAAAACAACACGCGGTTTTCCGTAATGACCCAGTCCAATATCACCGATCCGCCCGAGGCATCTGCGCAAGATTCCTCCTTTGGCGATTTACTTACAGAATTCGAACAAGTCCCACCACGCGCGCGGGGAAACAGTGGACGGCACCGTCGTGACCGTCACGGCCGACGGCGTCTTCGTCGATATCGGCCGCAAGATGGATGGCGTGCTGCCGCCCGATCCCACCGGCCGCATCAAGAAGGGCGACAAGGTAATCGTCTCCATCCGCGGGCGCGATGAGGAAGGCAACTATACGCTTTCGACCATCAAAGTCGAGACGCCGCGCGATTGGAGCGGCCTCGAAGCCGCGTTCGCCGGCAAGCGCACCATCGGCGGCACCGTGACCGAAGTGGTGAAGGGCGGGCTGCGGGTCGACGTCGGGTGCGCGCGTTCATGCCGGCTTCGCGCAGCGGCGTGCGCGAACAGGCCGAGATGGAGAAGCTGGTCGGGCAGCAGATCGAGTGCCGGATCACCAAGCTCGACACCGCGAACGAAGACGTCGTGGTCGACCGGCGCGTGGTTTTGGAAGAGCGCGAGAAGGCCAGCGAAGGAAGAAGCGTTCGGGCGCTTCGACAGAAGGCATCGGTGGTGCGAGGGACCGTGCGCAGCCTGATGGATTTCGGCGCGTTCGTCGATCTGGGCGGCGTGGACGGATTGCTGCATGTGTCCGATATGTCCTTCGCGCGCAACGTGAAACCGTCGGACGTGGTTTCGGTGGGCGATTCGCATCGACGTCAAGATTCTGAAGATCGCGAAAGACTCGCGCAAGATCGCGCTGGGGCTGAAGCAGCTTGCTGCCCGATCCGTGGACGATCGCGCCTGCGAAGTACATTCAAGGCGAGCGCATCAAGGGCAAAGTTTCGCGCGTTGCGGATTTCGGAGCGTTCGTCGAACTGGAGCCCGGCATTGAGGGACTGATCCACGTTTCCGAGATGTCGTGGACCAAGAAGAACGTTCGCGCGGTCGGACATCGTGAAGGTCGGCGAGATGGTGGAAGTGGTGATCCTCAGCGTGAATCCGGCGGACAAGCGCATCGCCCTGGGGCTGAAGCAGGCGCTGGGCGATCCGTGGGAGGAAGCGCTGAAGAAGTATCCGGTGGGCTCGGTTGCCGAAGGGCCCGTGACCAGCCTGGCGAAGTTCGGGGCGTTCGTCGATCTGGGCGACGGCATCGAGGGCATGATCCACATCGGCGACATCAGCGCCGATAAGAAAAGCGCCTGAATCATCCCAACGAAGTCGCTGAAGATGGGCGAGAAGGTTCAGGCGCAGGTGCTCGAAGCGGACAAGGAACGCCGCCGGCTGCGGCTCGGGATCAAGCAACTGGAGCCGACCAGCATCGACGAATACATCGCGGAGCGCAAGGCCGGCGACACGGTGTCGGGCCGCATCGTGAGATGTTTCGGGCGATCGCGCCAAGGTCGAGCTGGGCGAGGGCGTTTTCGGGCTGTGCAAGCTGCCTGCGGCGCCGGAAAGGCTCGCGAGGCATCGGCGGGCGCATCGAAAGCGGATCTTTCTTCGCTGACCGCGATGCTGTCGGCGAAGTGGAAATCCGGCGGCGCGGGCGAAGCCGCGGCAGGAACCGCCGAAGGCCGGTCAGATTCGTAGCTTCAAGATCTCAAGCGTGGATCCGGCCAACAAAAAGATCGAGTTGGAGCTGATCTAACGTAGCCCGTTTGTAAGAGTTCGTCAAACTCCTGACAGGCGAAAACGCCTGTTCCACAAAGACTTGGGGATCGTTACCTTTCATGCTCCACTTCGTCCTAAATAGTGTTGCACGGGAAGAGTGGAGCCGCCGTCGTGGCCCTTAAATCGGGCGTTGCAGATGGACGAGACGGCGCTGATCCGGGCTGCTCAGGAAGGCGATCACGCCGCCTTTGAGCAGCTCGTACGCGCCTACGACCAAAGTGTGCTCCGGCTGGCGATGAACCTGTTGCGGTCGCCCGAGGACGCTCACGATGTTTATCAGGAAGCGTTCCTGCAGGGTGTTTCGCAACCTGCACACCTTCCGGTTCGACTGCAGTTTTCATACCTGGCTGTACCGGATCGTGACGAACCTGTGCCTGGACCACATGCGGAAGCGCAAGGTGCGGAAGGAAGAGCCGACGGTGCTGGCGACAGCGGATGGTCCGCTGGACCGGATGGACGCGGTGCAGGAAGAGCGGGTGGATGGCGATCCGCAGCGGCACCTGTTCAGCGGGCAGGTGCGCCAGCGGATCAAGGAAGTGCTGGGCGAGCTGACGCCGCGCGAGCGGATGGTGTTCGAGCTGCGGCATTATCAGGGACTGCGGCTGCGGAAGATCGGCGAGGTTCTGGGGACCACCGAAGAAGCGGCCAAGAACTGTCTGTTTCGGGCGACGCAGAAGATGCGGGCGGCTTTGGGAGATTTTGTATGAAACGCGATGAGATTACCTGTGCAGCGGCGCGCGAACAGTTCGCGCTGCTGCTGTACGGCGAGTTGGCTTTCGACGAGGAAGAGCGCGTCGAGTCGCATCTGGATGTTTGCGGCGAGTGCCGCACGGCGCTGGAGCGGGAGAAGGCGATGCATGCGGCGTTGGATTCGATCGAGATCGGCGCTGTCGCCCGTCGCTGCTGCGGGAGTGCCGCGAAGATTTGAGCGCTGCGGTTGCTGGAGGAAGAAGTCCGGCGTCCGCGTGCCGGTCGCGATCAAGCGCGGCTGGTGGGACAGATTCGTCGACGCGCATCACGCTGCGGCCGTTCGTCGGGTTATTCTGCGGCCGGCGGGCGCGTTGACTCTGGTCGCGCTGGGATTCTGTCGCGGCGCAATTCGTGCCGCGATTCATGACGAGAGCGGGCGGCGGATTTCGCGCGATGGGCATGGGCGAAGCGGGCGCGTCGCGCGTGCGCTATGTCGAGCCGGCCGCGGACGGACGCGTGCAGATCGTGCTGGATGAAACGCGGCAGCGCATTGTTTCCGGCCGGCTGGACGATCAAAAGATTCAGGCGCTGCTGATCGCGGCGGCCAAGGATCCGTCGGATCCGGGATTGCGCGCCGAGACAGTGGATATTCTAACGTCGCGGGCGCAGTCGGCCGATGTTCGGGATGCGCTGGTGTTCGCGCTGCAGCAGGATGAGAACGCGGGCGTGCGGATGAAGGCGATGGAAGGCGTTGAAACCGTTCGTGAACGAGCCGGAAGTGCGCACGGCGCTGACGCACGTGCTGCTGAGCGACGCGAATCCGGGGCTGCGGACGCAGGCGATCGATCTGCTGACGGCGAGCGCGAATTCGAGTGTCGATCGCAATGTGGATCGCCAGATTGTGGGAACGCTGCAGGAACTGATGCAGCGCGGCGAGCAGCAGGGCTATGTTCGGGAGCGGGCCGGCACGTGCTTGAAGCGGTGAATGCGTCGGCAGAGACTTATTGATGGTACTGTGGACTGGCGCGCTCTC
Organism: Terriglobia bacterium; assembly: GCA_963732025.1. Taxonomy (GTDB): domain Bacteria; phylum Acidobacteriota; class Terriglobia; order Bryobacterales; family Bryobacteraceae; genus Palsa-187. Next base: position 535,487 of record CAVSXU010000007.1, on the reverse strand, counting down.
TGACGGTCGCGCCTCACTGGCGGCCGTCGAATTTCGATGGTCAGCCAGTGAGGCGTGACCCGTTAGAGAGTGCTCAAGAATTCGTAGAGTCGAGGGAGAAGTAGGAATTCGATGGGATTTTGTGTAATATTGCCGGGATTGCCCGTGATGATGAGCGTCCTGCTCGCGCAGGACGTGCAGATCACGCGCGACGGCAACGATTGGGTGCGAATCGACAGCGGTACGGCGGCCACTCCGCAGACGCGCGTTCTGAAAATCACCACGCGCGGCCACGTGGTTTTGCGCGGGTCGCCCGACGACCGCGTGACTTATAAGTTGACGGAGCGGGTGCGGGCGCGTACCAGTGACGAGGCGCACCGCCTGTTCGGCAGCACGCTGTTCAGCAACAAGGTAGAGAATGCGATGACGGTGGTCAGCATCATGCCGATGGCGCGGCGCGGCGGTGATCACGCAGCTTGAAATCGGCGTGCCGCGGCGCATGATGGACGTGATTCTGGATGTGCAGCTCGGCGATATCGAAGCCTACGATCTGGACGGCAATTTGCGCGCCGATACGACGGCCGGGCAGATCCGCTGCGATCGCATTCGCGGCACGGTTCGAGGGCAGCACCGGGCGGCGGCGAGATCCATCTGGGCAAGATCGGCGGCGCGATCCGTTGCGTGAATAGCGCGGGATCGATCATCGTCGAAAGCGCGGGCGCGTCGGCGAATTGCCAGACCGCGGGCGGCGAAATTCAGATTCACGAGGCGGTGGGCGCGCTGGTGCTTTCGACCGAAGGCGGAAATATTCAAGTGGATCGCGCCGGCTCGAACGTGGAGGCGCACACAGGCGAGGGCGTGATCGACATCGCGCAGTGCGGCGGCATGGTGTTCGCGGATACGCGCGGCGGATCGATTCAGGTCGGGTCGGCGCGCGGCGTGCGATGCCAGTCGGGCGCGGGACCGGTTCGGGTGAAGACATCGTCGGGTCCGCTGCAAGTGCAGACGGCGCTGGGCAGTATTCTGGCGGAGCTGCTGGCGGGCGCGCGGCTGGAAGATTCGTCGCTGGTGGCCGGCATCTGGTGACGTTACGGTTTTGATTCCGTCTAACGTATCGTTGTCGGTGCTGGCGAGAAACGATTCGGGCGCGAATCCGCGGATCGTCTCCGATTTTTCGGAGCTGTGAAGAGCATCGCGCCCACGCGGCCGACGGCGAAGGCGATCGTGTATCAGGGATCGATCAACGGCGGTGGTCCACTGCTCACGCTGAATACGGCGGCGGGGATCATTTACGTGAAGAAAACCAAGTAGGGTGAAGAAAACCAAGTAGGGTTTAGTGATGAGACAGGGGTTTTGTATGCGACTTTCCGCATTGCTATTTATAACCGCGATTGGCGCCAGTTCCTTCGCGCAGACGCAACCGACGCCTCCGGCCGCGCCGCGGGCGAAAATCGTTTCGGTAGCGGGCGGCAGCTATATCGGCGTGATGGTGCAGGAGATCGACAGCGATCGCGCCAAGGCCCTGAAGCTGCACGAAGAAGCGGGTGTCGAAATTACGCACGTGGACGCGGAAAGTCCGGCTGAAAAAGCGGGTCTCAAGACCGGCGACGCGATCCTGCAATACAACGGACAGCATATCGATGGAATCGAACAATTTTCCCGGCTAGTGCGCGAAACCCCGGTGGGTCGTGAAGTGAAGCTCGAAGTGTTTCGCAATGGCGCGCCGCAGACGATCGTCGCGAAGCTGGCGGCGAGACGACCGGGCGGCGCGATGGCGTTCGCGGCGCCGGCGGCGGCTCCCGGCAACTGGGAATTCAAGATGCCGGACATGCCGCGCAGCTTCATGTCGTGGCAGAGCTCGATGCTGGGCATCGAGGGCGAATCGCTGGAAGGCCAGCTCGCGCAGTATTTCGGCGTGAAGGAAGGCGTTCTGGTGCGATCCGTGGTCAGCGGATCGTCAGCGGAAAAGAGCGGACTCAAGGCAGGCGACGTGATCATTCGCGTGGACGATTCGAAAGTCACGACGCCGGCCGATGTCACCAGCCGGCTGCGGTCGCTGCGCGGTAAGGCGGTGGGGATCGTGGTGATGCGGGATCGCAAGGAAGTACCGTTGACGGTGACCATCGAAGAGGATCGGCGCGGTGAGCTGTTCTGGCAGGAGTTTGGGCCCAACGGCGGATTCGTCGTCGCAAACCCGGCCAAAGTCCGCGTGATTAACTTGCAGCAGAACTAGCGGGCTGTTCGCGAGATTTTCGCAGTGAGCAAAGGGTTTCGACATGAGTGTCGACACGGCACGCACGAGTGCGTGCGCCACATCGGCGCGAACGTCTTCCTAAAGTCCACTAGCCGCCGCCGCGCTCAGCTTCTGGACGCGGATCAGGAGTTCGACTTCGCTGCGCGTAACGCCTACGGCTGCGGCTACGTGTCCGACATCTTCGTTGCGTCGCAGCAATCGCATCGCTTGCACGCGCTTGCTCATATTCAGGCCGGATCGCGCGGGTGGTGGGATGAATGCGGGCTCCAGTGCCGCGGGTACGTGATTCAGTTTACCCACGAGTTCTTGCATCTGCTTGCTGTGCGTGGCGGCGTTCTTGTGCATTTCGCGCTTCATGCTGACGAACAATGCGAGCGCGGCGATTAGGCCGGTGCCAGCAGTGCGTATGGAACGATGGAATGAATCATATTGGTCTCCTTGATTCGCGAACTTTAGTTCGCCGACTGAAGTCGGCGACGGCACGCTGAAGCGTACGCCACATAGCAGGCTAGTCCAGACTTCTCAGGCGCTCCTGCGTACTGATCACATTCAGGATCCGCACACCGAAATTTCCCTCCACCACCACCACCTGCCCGCGCGCGATCACGCAATTGTTCACGATCACCTCCACTGGATCGCCGATGGCCCGGTTCAACTCGACAATCGACCCCACGGTGAACTTCAAGACATCTTTCAAGGGAACATTCGCGCGCCCGAAGGAAATGCTGACCGGCAGTTCCAAGTCCAGCAACAGATCGTAGGTTTTGGAATTCTCAGGTATCCTCGCCGTCGAATGGACCGGCGGCGCGGGCTTGCGCGCGGCGGGTATCGCGAGGGCAGCCAGCGTTTCCGATTCGAACGCGACCGCAATCCTAGCCACGCCGTCCGCCAGCTTTATTTCAATCGCGCCCCAGGTGATGTCGCCAGACGGATCGGTTTGCTCGCCTCCGGCCGGGCTGATCTCGACGTCGAGCTTGGCCGTCATGGCCGACGCGACCCGCGCAACGGCCTGACGAACAACTTCCAGATACTCGGATCGCAACTGGTCGGGAGTCTCTTCGATTTCCGCCGCGCGCAACGCGCAGGCTCCGATGCCGCGCCAGGATTCTTCGGCGGCAACGATCCACATCGCTCCGGGAATTCGCTGGAAGGGCTGGCGCCAGGGCAACCACGGCTCGGCCGGCGGCGCATTCGTCGCGGATCGCGGTGACGCTGGCGCGCTCACCCGTCACGCCTTCCAAAGCGGCGGCGAGTCCGGCCGCGAACTCGTTCAGCAGCCAGGTTTGCGTTTCGATGACGTGGTTCCCCACGGCCGTCTTGATTTCAGTTTCCGTCACGATCAAATTCCCTGCGGATTCGGCCAGCGCTTTTCCATGTAGGAGCGCAGCCGCAGAATCGCCTGCGTCTTGAGTTGCGAAATGCGCGATTCGTGCAGGCTCACGATCTTCGAGATCTCGCGCAGCGTCAATTCCTCGTAGTAGTACAGGCTCAGCACCGTTTTTTCGATCGCGGGCATTTTCGAGATCGCCTCGGCCAGCAGTCGCTGCAGCTCGCTGCGTTCCACCATGCGCGACGGCCAGTGTTCCTCGTCGTCCGAGACGAATTCCAGCAGGTCGCGGCTTTCGTCATCGCCGGGCGCGCTTTCCAGGCTGCCCAGGTTCAGCCCGCGCGAATCGACCAGCCATTCGTGATATTCCTCGACGGTCTGGCCCAGTTCGGCGGCGATCTCTTCTTCGGTCGGCGTGCGATGCAGGCGCTGCTCGGCGGAATTGATGGCGGCTTCGATTTGCTTGGCGCGTTTGCGCTGCTGCCGCGGCGCCCAGTCGAGGCCGCGCAGGCTGTCGAGAATCGCGCCGCGGATCTTGTACTCGGCGTAGGTCTTCAGCTTCACGTTCTGCGTCGGATCGAAGCGGTCGATCGCGGCGATCAGCCCGATGACGCCGGTCGAGATCAGATCGTCCAGGCTCACGCTTTCCGGCAGACGGTCGTGAATGCGCCGGGCGATCAGCCGCACCTGCGGCAAATGTTCCAGGATCAGCTCCTCGCGCTCTTCCGCCGAGATCTGCGGAGCCGGATACGCTTTCCCGCGCCGGGGCGCTGTTACGATCGCTTCCGCTTCCACTTCCGCTTCCATGGTTGAGCCTTTCGTTGCCGTGCCGTTCATGCCGCTGCTCCGATCTGTCGATTGTCCGTGATACGGACTTTCGATGTGCCGCCGACCATTTCCACCAGGCGCGGCCTTCGTCGCCGGTTCCAGATCGTCGGGAATCTGCTGGCCCGGTGGCCAGGAACGAAACCGGCAGCGATCTGCGCGCCGATTCGCTGACCAACGCGCCGTAGCGATCCGTCTCGTCGAGGCGCGTGAACAAGAGTTTCTTCGGTTGGAAGATCGCGTAGCGTTCGATCACGCGCGCCATGTCGGACGGCTTCATCGAAGCCGGCAAGCACCAGGTGCGTGTCGATCTCCGGATGCGTCGCGATCAGCCGCGCCAGATCCGCGCCGTCTTCCATTTCGCCGTTCGCCAAGCCCGGCGTGTCGATGAACACCAAATCCTTCGAGCGATGCTCTTCGAGCGCCTGCGCCAGCGCGACCGGCGTTTCGACGACGTCGCAGCCGATCCCCAGAATCGAGGCCAGCGAGCGAAGCTGATCCGCGGCGGCGATGCGATAAACGTCGGTCGAGATGATGTGCGCGGGCTTGCGCGAAGCCAGGCCGTAGCGCGCCGCCAGCTTGATCAGCGTGGTGGTCTTGCCGACTCCGGGAGGCCCGACCAGCGCGACCACTTTTCGTGAAGCGCCGGCGCGGCCGAGCGTCGCATCCACTTCGAAGAACTCTTCGAGAGGCGCGCCTTGCGCTACCGCCTGGGCGATCGTCGCATCCAGTTCGTTGTCGATCAGGCGCTGGTAGCAATGCGGACGCGGCGGAGTCCGCCCCACCGAACCCCGGCGACGATGCGAACGATTGCGCTCCGCCGCAGGCTCTGCGCCAGGCGCTCGATCTCGCGCCGCATATCCGCCACATCCTGCGTCAGGCGGTCGGACGGCGCGGGAGGTTCTTTGCGCGAACTCCGCTCGCCGCGGTGGCTGGCGGCGCGGTAGCGCTCGTGGTGCCGAACACGACTTCGTACGCGCCCAGGTGACGGGTCTCCGGCGTCGCCGGCCGCGCGTTCACCAGCAGCGCATCGTCGCCCAGTTCCTTGCGCGCCAGTTCCATGGCCGCTTCGACGGTTCCCGTGAAATAACTCTTCAGCTTCATTTAGACCTCACTGAGTCGGCTCACTGGATTAGACCCACGGACACGACGCGCACGCCGGACGGAATTTCGTTGTGCGAAAGAATCGAGAGATTCGGAATCGTGCCCTCGATCATCTGCCGCAGGAAGAAGCGCGCCGAGGAACTGGTCACCACCGCCATCGGCGAATCGATCGCGCCGACGGCGCGCGTGACGCGGTCCAGAATCTCGCGGATCTTCTGCGGCGCCAGATTCAGATGGCTGGATTGCTCGTTGTATTCGATGGCCGCTTCGATCGACTGCTCGATCTTGCGGATCGACGAAGAACGCAGGCAGTTCGCCGCCGGGATTCAGATACGGCTTGACCAGCATTGCGGCGGATCGCCTGGCGCACATATTCGGTGAGCAGGATCGGATTCTTGGTCATCGCCGCCGCCTCGCCCAGCGCTTCCAGAATGGTCACCGAATCCCGAATCGAAACTCGCTCCCGCAACAGATTCTGCAAAACCTTCTGCACGGTCGCCAAGGGGAGCAATTTCGGAACCAAATCTTCGATCACTTTGGGGTTTTCTTCCGCCACGCGGTCCAGAATATTCTTGGTGTCCTGCCGCGACAGCAGTTCGAAGGCGTGCCGCCGGATCAATTCCGCCAGATGCGTGCCCAGAACGCTGACGGCGTCGACCACGGTGTATCCCTTGGCGCGCGCGGCGTCGGCGGTTTCCGATGGAATCCACAGCGCCTGAATTCCGAACGCCGGCTCTTTGGTCGGCGATGCCTTCAAGAGGTAGCGCCGATGTGCCGCCGGGATGGATCGCCAGTTCGCGATTCTGCATCAGCTCGAAGCGCGCGATCTCCGCGCCCTTCAGCAGCACAACATACTCGCACGCCTTGAGCTGCAGATTGTCGGTGACGCGCACCGGCGGCACCATATAGCCGAGGTCGGTCGCCATCTGCCGGCGAATCCCGGCGATGCGGCGCAGCAGCGGCGAGTTCTGCGCGCCTTCCACCAGCTTCACCAGTCCCAATCCCACTTCGACCGCCAGCGGTTCCACTTTGAGCAGCGTTTCCAGATTGTCTTTCGCGGGAGCGGCCGCCGAGGGCTCGGCTTCGCCTCCGCCAGTCTTGCAGTTTCTGACGCAGCCTCCAGCCGACGAATCCCACTCCGCGATCCCAGCATCAGAAACGGCAGCGTCGGCAGTCCCGGGAACGCCGCCATCGCGATCAGCACGCGCGCCCGACAGCATCAGCGGCTGCGGATTGCTGAACACCTGCTTCCTGACGTCCGCGCCGACCTTGCCGTCCGAACTGGTGCGGGTGACGATCAAGCCGCCCGAAACGGAAACCATCAGCGCCGGGATCACCGTGACCAAGCCGTCGCCGATGGTCAGAACGGTGTAGGTGGCCAGCGCGCGCTTCAAATCCATCCCGTTTTGAAACACGCCGATCAGGAATCCCGCGACGATATTGATGGTCGTGATCAGGATGCTGGCGACCGCATCGCGCTGGGTGAAGCGAGAAGCGCCGTCCATCGCGCCGTAGAACTCCGCTTCGGCGGCCAGATTCTTGCGCCGTGCGCGCGCTTCATGTTCATCGATCAGCCCGGCGTTCAAATCGGAATCGATCGACATCTGCTTGCCCGGCAAGGCGTCCAAAGTGAAGCGCGCCGTGACTTCCGAAATGCGCACCGCGCCGTGATTGATCACGACGTACTGAATCGCGATCAGGACCAGGAAGATCACCACGCCGATGATGTAGTTCCCGCCGACGACGAAGTTGCCGAACGCCTCGATCACCTGCCCGGCGGCGCGCGTCCCCGTATTTCCTTGCATCAGAATCAGACGCGACGACGAAATATTCAGCGCCAGACGGAACAGCGTCAGCAGCAACAAGGCAGTGGGAAATACGCTGAACTCCACTGGCCGGGTGATGTACATCGAAACCAGCAGCACGATGACCGAGATCGTGATGTTCGCGCTGATCAGGATGTCGAGAAGGAACGACGGCAGCGGCGTGATCATCGCCAGGACGATCGCAAGCACCGCGAGCGGAACGCTCATCTCCGCCCAATTCCCGAATCGGGGTGCCGATTTGGGAGCAGGCGATCCGTGCTTCCCCACTTGATGCGGCTTCGAAGTCGTTGTGGGGGCGCCTTTGTGGGCCAACGGTCCACTGACCCCAGCAACTTCCGGTACCGAAACGGGAGCGAGTTGTGGTGTGGAGGCCATCGTCGGGGTGATAGATGCACCTCGCTAACCACGTGCGCTCCGCGTCGTCACGGATTATCCCTACTGCTTCAAGATCTCGATTGCGCTGCCGATATGTGGGGCGGGCACTCGTGCCGGCAGACGGTCTTCAGACCGTCTCTTCATACCGAGAGACCGTGTCTCTGCGCAAGAGCTGAGCCGTCTCAAGACGGCTCGCCGCCATGAGTGGCGGCCCCACATCATAGGGCTGACAGCAACCGGTCGGTTAGAATAAATGGATGGAGACCCCCGCCGAGCCCAAATACTATACGTCCGGCTTCATACGCCTCACTAAGCCTCAGTTCATCGGGACACTCGCCGGATTGATGTTGTGCCTGCTGCTGGCGGCCCTGGATCAGACCATCGTCGGCACGGCCGAGCCGCGCATCATCGCCCAACTTTCAGGATTCGATCGCTATCCATGGGTCGCGACCGCGTATCTGCTCACGTCTACGATTTGCGTTCCGATTTTCGCCAAGCTATCCGATATTTACGGACGCAAGGGGTTTTTCCTGCTGGGCGCGACGACCTTCGTCGCATCGTCGGCACTGTGCGGCGCGGCCGGCAAACTGGATTTTCTGGGCATCGACGGCATGAGCCAGTTGATCGTTTTCCGCGGTCTGCAAGGCGTTGGCGCGGGGATCATGTTCGGACTGGTCTTCACCATCGTCGGCGATGTGTTCTCGCCCATCGAACGCGGAAAATATCAGGGCCTGTTCGCGTCGATGTGGGGCGCGGCGTCCATTTTCGGCCCGACGCTGGGCGGCTATCTCACGGATCACGTCAATCAGGCGACGCACGACGGATGGCGTTGGTGTTTCTACGTGAACCTGCCGGTGGGGATTATCGCGATCCTCGCGATCTATTTCGAATTTCCGAATTTCCATCCGAAGGGTGTGCGCCGCATCATCGATTGGTACGGCGTGCTGACGCTGATCGGATGCCTGGTGCCGCTGCTGCTCGCCTTGACGTGGGCGACGGATTACGGTTGGCAATCGACGCGCGTGGAATCGCTGCTGGCGATTGTCGGCGGTGATGCTGCGCGCGTTCCTGTACGCCGAAACCAAGGCCGAAGAACCGTTGATTCCGCTGGTCCTGTTTAAGGATCCGATTATTCGCGTGTCGGCGATTTCGAATTTCGTCCTGGGCATGGGCATGTTCGGTGTGATCATTTATCTGCCGCTGTTCATGCAGGGCGTGCTGGGGATTTCCGCGACGCAATCGGGATCGCTGCTGACGCCCCTGATGCTGGGCGCGGTGACGGGCAACATCCTGGGCGGCCAACTCACGTCGCGCACGGGCAAGTACAAGATTTTGGCGATCGTCGGAGCGTCGCTGATCGCGATCGGGATGATTCAATTCGCCAGACTGGATGCGAATAGCGCGCGATCGGCGGTTGTGCTCGGCATGATCGTCGCGGGATTGGGGATGGGGATGGTGCAGCCCGTCTACACGGTCGCAGTGCAGAATTCCGCGCCGCGCCAGCACATGGGAACAGCGACTGCGTCATCGCAATTCTTCCGTTCGATCGGCAGCACCACGGGCGTCGCGATGTTCGGCAGCATCCTGTTGACGATTTATCATCGCGAGTTCGCGGCTGGGGTTCCAGCGGGAACGCCGCCGAATGCGCTGCCGCCATTCTCGAATCCGCTGATGCTGCCGTTCATCCGCCCGCAGCTCGAAGCCAGTTTCGGCGCTTATCCGGGAGGTCCGGCGCTACTGGCGAAATTGTTTGCCGACGTGAAGACGTCGCTGGAGCATGGCATCGAGTTTATCTTTTTCATCGGCGCGATTATTTTGACCTCGGCGGTGGTTGTGAATTTCTTTTTGAAGGAGATTCCGCTGCGGGGCAGGTCAGCTCCGGAAGAGGTAGCGGTACCGGAGGTTGTTTAGTGTTGAACATGCGCGCACCCTCACGGGAGCGCCTCAAACAAACCGGCTTTCGCGGCCGTCAGTGAGGCGCGTCCCGTAAGGGCGCGCGCGTTCTCTTTTGCAAATAGAAACGGCGGCCCATTCAGGAGGCGAACGGGCCGCCGCGGATCAATCCTGGGCCTGTAAATCAGGCGTGACTGCGACCAGGCGATCCTAACTCGTGCTGCATTGCTTTATTTCACGACGCGAAGTTCGTTCTTCACAGAGAACACTCCCGGAACACCATTCGCACGCATATAAGCGATCTGACTATCCGACGCATTCGACACCACTCCGGTTAACGTCACGTTCCCGTTTTTCACGATGATATGCAGCGACGGCTGCGTGCCCATCGCGTACCGGGACAACGGCCCCGAAAAAACAGCACGAGCCTCGCGCACTCGAATTCCGTCATCCATTGGCGACAGCGGCAGCACCTCGATCTGATTGTCGACGCGCGACACGCCTTCAATGTGCTTGACAGCCCGGCCAGCGTCGTCCTTCATCACCGGCTGCGTCACTTCGCCGAACAGTGTGACCACGCCGCCGTCCACCCGGAATGACAAATCGCCAAACAACCTATTCATACGAGGCAGCATTACCAATTCATGCCGAACCTTGTTTTCGAGCGTGTCCGGCGTCGGTGCTTTCGCCGAAACCATCGTGGCTCCGGCCAGCCCCATCGCCAAGATAATTGCTGCAAGTTTATTTTTCACGTCCACTCCTCCTCACACTGATTGCTCACACTGATTGGACGCAACTACAATGCCACTGGTTGCAGACCCCGTGCACTGGAACCATTGGCTTTTTCGTTGAAACTTTTGCGTCGCGAGTGCGTCGCAATCGCGCGACTACGAGCCGGGAAGCTTCCCGTTCATCAAGCGATAAATGTAGGCGAGGATCTCCGCCACCGCGCGATACAACTCCGCCGGAATCTCCTGGCCCGGTTCGACCGACTTGTACAGCGCCTGCGCCAGCGGCGGATTCTCCACAATCGGAATCTGGTGCTCCATCGCGACCTTACGGATCCGCGCCGCCACGTAATTCTTGCCCTTCGCCACCACTTTCGGAGCGCCCGGCGAATCCACCGAATATCGAATCGCGACCGCGTAGTGCGTCGGATTCACGATGATCGCGGTCGCCGTCGGGACCTCCTTCATCATCTGGCGGCGCATCGCATCCCGCTGCATGCGGCGAACGCGCATCTTCGTTTGCGGATTGCCTTCCTGCTCCTTCGATTCGTCGCGCACTTCCTGCTTCGACATTTTCAGTTGCTTGGTGTAGCGGTGCCGCTGCCAGATCAAGTCGATGAAACCCACCACCAGAAACAATGCGGCTGCACGCCAAAGCAGGGTGCTGAACGTCGCCCCGACGCGAGTCACCGCCGCCTGCGCGCCCAGCCACGGCAGTTCCAGGAAAGAATCGAGATTTTCCGTGGCCTCGTAATACACCACGAATCCGACGATCGGCAGCAACACCAGCGCTTGCAAAAGCGGCGGAAGATTTTGTGCCGGCAGATTGGTGATCTTCTTCAGGAAATTCAAGCGCTTGAAATCCGGCGCCAGCTTCGAGAACGAGACGCCCATGTTCGAAGCCGCCAGTTGCGCGAACAGCACCATCAACACCACTGCGGCGCCGACAAAAACCAGCGGCGCAAATACCGGCAGGATCATATCGCGAACCAGCGAGACCACTTCGTCCGGCGTGAGCTCCGCCGTTTTCGCCGAGAACGCGCGCACGAATAGCGCTCGCATAACGTGCGTCAATCGAATCACGAACGCGCCGCTGAAGGAGACCGCGACGGTTACGAATCCCAGGAATTGTACCGACGAAAGGAATTCCTTGCTGGAAGGAAAGTTGCCTTCCTTGCGCGCTTTGTCGATGCGCCGCTTTGTCGGTTTCTCGGTTTGCTCTCCGCTGCCGGCCATCTACCGAGTCCTTTAATGTACGACCCGCACCAGCGCGGCGAGCGTTCTGGCCGACGCTCCCTCAAACACTCTCGCGATCACCGGAGCCAGCGCGGCAAGTATCGCCACCGCGGCCAACATCTTTACTGGGAACGCGAGCGACAACAACTGCAATTGCTGTTGCATGCGCCCGATCAGCGCCAGCGCGAGGTCGATCAGCAGCAGTAGCGAAATCACCGGCAGCGCGATGCGCAAGCCAGTCGAAACCATCCCCGCGCCCAGATGTAGGATGCCATCCACACTACCGGCGGACGGCGCCCACGATCCCGCGGGAAATCTTTCGAAGCTCGCCGCCAATATGCGAATCAGTTCACGATCGGCGCCGGTGGTGAAGAAGAGCAATCCGGTGGTCAGCATCATCATCACGCCTAGCACGCTGGAATCCGCCTGACTGGTGGGGTCGATCGTCGACGCGTAGCCGTAGCCTGCCTGCAAGCCCAACACTTGGGCCGCGAGCTGAAATCCTTCCGTCAGGAATGTGACCGCGAGACCCGCCACGAGTCCGAATCCAAGCTCGGCGAACGCCATGGCGATCAGCGATCCAAATGTAGGCAGTTGGTCGGGCAGCGAAGGCCAAACCGGAAACAGGGCGAATGTGATGACCATCGCCAGCACGACGCGGATCATTTGTGGCGCGGCTTTGAATCCAGGGATCGGCAGGAACACCACCAATCCGGCTACGCGCGCCAGCACCAGCATGAACGCGAGCATCGTGCTGATCGGCAATCCCAGTGTCATTATTTTTCATCACCGCAGGGATGTTCAAGCATCACCCGTAAGGGTGGGGGCCACTCGTCAGACAATATCGCCCCACCCTTACGGGTGGTGTTCGACTGCGCTAACAGAATCGCTTATTAATGCGCAAATCGACCGAAATTCCCCCACAACCCAATCGTGTACGCGATCAACCGCGCCAACATCCAAGGCATCGCGACCACCAGCGCCACCAGAAACGCCGTCAGCCGAGGCACCGTGCTAAAGCTCGAGTCCTGAATCGAAGTGACAATCTGCATCAGGCTCATCACGATTCCAATGACGAACCCAACGGCGAGAATCGGCAGGCTCAGCCAGAACGTCGTCATGAATGCCCCGCGAATCAAATCCACAACTGCTGCTGTCGTCATATGCTCCTGTAACCGCCCCGATCAATAGAAACTCCGCACCAGCGACCCGACCACCAGATTCCATCCGTCCACCAAAACAAACAGCAAAATCTTGAACGGCGCCGATACCATCACCGGCGGCAACTGCACCATGCCGACCGACAACGTCACCGACGCGACCACCAAATCGATAATCAAAAACGGCAGGAACAGCACCGCGCCAATCTGAAAAGACACCTTGAGTTCGCTCAACACGTACGCCGGCGCGAGCGCCGTGATCGATACGTCGGCTGGTTTCGACGGCGCAGGCGAATGCGACAATTCCACGAACAGCTTGATATCTTTTTCACGCGCGAACCGCAGCAGGAACGTCTTGATGGGAACCGACGCCTGATCCCACGCGTGTTCCGTGTCCATCTTGCCGGCCTCCATGGGCTCCCAGCCTTGTGATAAATCTCTTCGGCCACCGGCTGCATCACGATCATCGAAATGAACATCGCCAGCGCCACCAGCACCTGATTCGACGGCGCGGTCTGCGTGCCCAGCGCCTGCCGCAGGAAGTGCAGCACGATGACCACGCGCAGAAACGGCGTGATCGCCATCAGAATGGCGGGCAACAGCGTCAGCGCCGTCATCATCAGAAGAATTTGCATCGGAGCGCTGAGCGCCGCGCCGTTCTTGTTTTGAACCAGCGTGATTCCCAGCGGCGAATCGCCGGGCGCCGCCGACGCAGGCATCGCGACCATCGCCGCGAACATCATCGCGACCAAAAATTTCAACAGACCGCGAATCGTCTTCATGCGTCCGGCCCTTCCGTCTTCTCGATCAACAGCTCACACCCGCGCGGATGCGTCGCGACCACAACTTCTCGCCCGTGGATTCTCACCAGGTGCAGCATGTGCTGCGGCGTCAGCGACAGCCGCTCGATCGATACCAGAGCTTTGCCTTTCGCTTGCGACCGTCGGAACCCGAACGATTTCCCGCGCGCCATGGCAATCGCCGATAGGGACGCAATCCCGCCGCGCCGCAACAGCAACAGCGCCCCTCCCAACAACGCGAACACCAGAATCACTGAAAAGAACTGCCGCGGTTCCAATCCCTAAGCCTCCTCCTGGAAATTCGTGATCCGCACCCCGACGCTTTCGTCCATGATCACGATCTCGCCCGCGCCGATGGCGGCGCCGCCGAACGAAATCGTGACGTTGTCTCCAGCCGCCCGCTTGGTCTTGATGATGCTGCCTGCATCCAGCGCCAGCACCTCGCGCACCGTCATCGTCACCCGATCCAGTTCGATGTCAATCGTCGCGGGAATGTCGGCGATGTGCGCGATTTCTTCAAAGACCGTCATAGCGAATCACTAACCGTCAGTCGACTACTGTTTCAAACTGATCGTGTCTTGGCTGATCTGGTCGACAGTCGTAATCACCTTGGCATTGGCCTGATAGCCGCGCTGGAAAATGATCAGGTTGGTGAATTCCTTCGCGATATCCACGGTGGAGGCTTCCACCGATCCGCCCAGCACCAGCCCGCGTCCGCCCGTGCCCGGTAGTCCGATCGCCGGCAGTGCGGTCTGCGCGCCGGTTTCGAAATTGTTGTTGCCGATCGCGATCAAAGTTTGCGGATTGCGAACCGTCGCCAACGCCATTTGCCCCACCACCACCTGCGCTCCGTTCGAGTAGCGAGCCAGAACTTGCCCTCCGTCGGCCAGGCCGACACTGACCAGGTTGGCGGCGGGCGATCCGTCCTGTGACACCGCGGATGTCGCCGATGGCTGCGCGAATTGCGTGAAGCGCGGCGTCGTCCCGCTGTACATATTGAAGTTCACGTTCATATCGGCGGCCGCGTCCGCGAATCCCGTGATCGCGATCACCGGCGGCGGATCCGTCGCGGCCGGACTGGTAAGATTTCCGTTCGCATCGAATTGCAACGTCCCCGTCAAAGGTGTGAAGGGCGCAGTCAGGTCGGCATCCGGCACCGAGACCGAATAGTCCCACTGGTTCGCTGTCGCCGTTTTCGTGAACGTGTAGGTGACGGTGTGCGCGGTTCCCAGCGAATCGTAGATCTGCAGCGACGTGGAGAAGCTGTCCGGCGGCGGACCGGCCTTCGCGCTCGCATTCAAATTCAAATCCACGGAAGTATTCGTCGTCACCACCGGCGCCGTCAGGCTGCCCGTCGGCACGGTGATGTTGCTCAGCGGACCGTTCGTGTTGAGCACGCCGCCCGTCATGGACCAGCCTTGCACCAACTGTCCCGTCGACGTGGTCAGGTTGCCGCTGGGATCCACCTGGAAATTTCCGCCGCGCGTGTATTCCGTCTGCTCGCCGTCCTTCACGACGAAAAATCCGTCGCCTTGAATCGCTGCGTCGAGTGGTCCGCCGGTCGATTGAATCGCACCTTGCGAAAATTGTCGCATCGTAATCGGAGCGCCGACGCCGAACCCGACCTGTGTCGAGCCCAGCCCGGCGCCGATCGACTCCGTAACCAAATCGTGAAAAGACACCGTGCTCGCCTTGAAGCCTGTGGTGTTGAGGTTCGCCAGATTGTTTCCCGTAACGTCGATCGCCGTGGTGTTGGCGTTGAGCCCGGAAAGTGCCGTATTAAATGATGTGAACATGTATAAGTCCTTTTGAAATGCGTTACGAATTCGTGGCCGGAGCGGTCGCGGTGGGCGGCGTCAGCAGGGCTAGTTGCTGCCGGATCGCCGTCAGGTCGCTGGTCATCTGCGCGCTGTTCACCAATGATGAAGTGCTGTTCGACAGTTCGCTGAACTGAGCGAGCTGAGTGATGAACTGCGTGGGGTCCGCGGGAGCCGTCGGGTCCTGATTCTTCAACTGCGCCACCAGCAGTTGCAGAAAGACGTTCTGATTCGCCAGGTCGCTGGTCGAAGCGGAAACCGTCTGCGGCGGGGGGGTCGTCGTCTGCGCGGCCGCGGCCGCACTTGCCAGGTTCGCGGGGTTGCTAATGGCATTGATCATGATTGTTTCTCCATTTGGTCTATCCAGTTTTGGGCCTGTTGATCGCGGTGACGCCTTCCCTGTTGCCGTCCCTGGCTTGCGTCGCGATTCGCGTCGCGCGCTGCATCACCCGATTCCTTGCCGGAAGATTCCTTGCGGGCTTCGCGATCCTCGCGAGAGTCCGTTTGCGTTGAGAGCTTGTTGAACAACGGCGCGCTTTCGTGGGCGCCGCGCGGCACGTACGTCTCAGTCCGATAACCGGCGTGCTCCAGCGAGTTCGTTAGAGTAGGCAGGTCGCGCCGCAATGATGTTTCGAGTCCAGTGTCCGACGTTCGTACGCTTACCTGAATCTCGCCGGCGTGCGCGGTTACGCGCAGATCCACCGCCGGCATGTCCGGCCGATTGACGCGCACCGTGATGTCCTGTATCGTCGAACCCGCGCTCGATAAAGCTGCGTTCGGTGCTGCGATGTGGGCAGTCTCGGATGCTCGCAGCGAATCGGCGACTGCGCCGAATGTGCTCGATGTAGTCGCATCTACGATCGGCGAATGAGGAGCAGCCTGTGGCGGATTGTCGAATGCCTGCGCGAATCCTTGCGGCGACGTGGATGCAGCCATTGCAGTGACGCGAGGTCCATCCTCCCGCGCGTCGTCGCGCGATATTGGGTGCGCGGTCTGCGACCCAACCGAAGTCGCCTTCGATTTCGATTCTTGAGAATCGGCCTGCCCGTCCGTCGGATTCGCGCAACGAGCCGCGACCAGAGGGAGCGGACAAACGGCTTGTGTGTCGATTTTCGTTTCAGGCAGTGCATTCTCAGGCGCAGCGGCTTGCGATATCGGAGTCAACAGCGCGGCAAATGCCAGCGGCGCGTTTGAAATAATCGGCAAACCAGCCGAGGCAATCTGCATCGGCGCGGCTTGGGTATGTACGTCACTTTGCGATGAGTGCGGTTGATCGTCTGGAGCACCATAGATGGCAGCCATCGCATCGGATAACGTAGTCGTCATCACCACGACTTGCACAGTAATAGGCTGCGGAAAAACCGAAGTTTGGACCGCGTCGTTCGGTCGCGGCTCGAAAAGCGTGCTGACTCCGGATATCGCCGGCAACGAACCGCAGCCATCCTGCGCTTGCGCCAAGGGCGTGGTTAAGCGGTCTTTTTTGGCGATCTCAGTAACCGCAAGGGCCAAATCGCCTATTGCTACGCTGGCCGGCATCCCTTTTCCTAAAGGTGCAACTGGTGCCGGTGTTCCCGCGATTGCGGCCCGTCCGCCAAGCATCGACCGAATCAACGCGTCTGCGATGCCCGTATCCGACGCAGTCCGCGTATTCAGTTGCGCGACGTTCGGAGCGTCCGCCTTTATTCCCGCCTTGTCGGTGGGAATGTTGGAGTCAACCTGATCGGAACTCTCGGCCGACCCGAACATCCCATTAATAAGGTCGAGAAAGCCCTTCGGCGTGAGCGCCGGACTCGTCGCTACGGTAGCAACGAACGCTGTCCCTGGGGTCGTCTTAGAAAATGATGGTGTCTTGGAAGATGCCGTCTTAGAGGATAGAAACGCCGGCCCGTTGGCGATTCCCGCCAGTACTCCACTTTGATTCGGCGCCGATGCGACAAGAGCGTTCACGCTCCTGATCAAAGCAGTCAGGTGCCCAATCGATCGCCACAATTCCTCAACGACATAACGAATTTCAAAGGGACCAACTTGGGACGGGGACCGAATTGGAACGCTCCCGCGAATCCCACAATGACTCTATTTCCACGCATCGACCCAATTTCACTAAGTGTTAGCGAACGGCGGAACAATTGCTTCACTCATACCGGAAACGCAGCGGAAATAAGCGCGACACAAACATGGACCCACTCCTCATCTCAGCCGCCAGCGGAATGAAGTCGCGCATGGATGCGCTGGACATGCTCGCGAACAATATCGCGAACTCCGGCACTCCCGGCTACAAGTCGGATCGCGAATTCTACGGCCTCTACGAGCAGCAACTCCCCGAAGTCCAGACGCAGTGGACCGACTTTTCGCAAGGCCCCATGGTGCAGACCGGCAACCCTCTGAACCTCGCGCTCTCGGGTAAAGGGATGTTCGCGCTCAATTCGCCCACCGGCACGGTCTTTTCGCGTACCGGCGACTTCCGTGTTTCGAAATCCAACGAGCTCGCGACGCCGGAAGGCTACACCATACGCAACGTGCTCGACCAGGGCAAGCCCATCAAAGTGGATCCCGAACAGCCCATCGACATCGGGAAAGACGGCATGGTTCGACAGGCCGGCCAGGATCTGGGACAGATCGAAATCGACTCGCCGGAATCGAACCCGCAAGCGCTGAGCAAGCTCGGCTCGAGTTACTTCGTAAGTTCCACCAAAGGCGCGCCGGTGAAAGCATCGGACGCCACGGAAGTTTTGCAGGGACAAGTCGAGCAGTCCAACGTATCAGTTTCCGATAACGCCGTGAAGCTGGTCAGTGTCATGCGGCAATTCGAAATGCTGCAAAAGGCCATGACGATGGGGTCGGACATGAGCAAGCGAGCGATTGAAGAAGTCGCCAAGGTTAGTTAGCAGGAATTCGCAGGGAAAGGTTTGAGCGCACAGGCAGTTCGTGCCGTTGTGCGCGAAGGATAAATATGATTCGAGCACTATACAGCGCAGGCAGCGGCATGACCGCCCAGCAGATGAGTATCGATAACATCGCGAACAATCTCGCGAACGCGAACACCACGGGCTTCAAGGCTCGCCGCACGCAGTTTCAGGATCTGCTGTATCAGAACTTCCTCCAGCCCGGAGCGGCTGCCGGTTCGCAAACCACCGTGCCCAGCGGCCTGCAGCTCGGACTCGGCACGCGCCCCTCGGCCAACAGCATCGTGTTCACGCAGGGCAGCTTCACGCAAACCGACAATCCGCTCGACATGGTGATCCAGGGCAAGGGCTTCTTTCAGATTCGACGCCCCACCGGCGAGACCGCCTACACCCGCTCTGGCAATTTCCAGTTGGATAAGGACGGCAATATCGTCGACTCCAGCGGCAATCCGCTGGAACCGCAGATTACGATTCCCGCGCAATCGCAATCCGTCACCGTCGCGCCCGATGGAACGGTCAGCTACACGCAGCCGGGTCAATCGGCGTCGCAGGTGGCGGGACAGATCCAGCTCGCGAACTTCACCAATCCCGGCGGACTCAACAGCATCGGCAACGGCTTGTTCATGCCGACCGACGCCAGCGGCGATCCCGTGATCGGAAATCCCGGCGGCCAGGAAGGCCTCGGCACGCTGCAGCAGGGCTATCTGGAATCGTCGAACGTCAGCGTCGTCGAAGAGTTCATCAACATGATCAGCAGCCAGCGCGCCTATGAAGCCAACACCAAAGTGGTCAAGGCCGCCGACGAGATGTATCAACAGGTCAACAACATCACCCCATGAAAACGTTCATTGTGGGGCCGGCACTCGTGCCGGCGGAGGGTCTTCAGACCCGACTCCGTTACTACATCCTAGTCTTCGCAGCCGTGCCCGCACTCGCGTGCCAAGCCGTCACCACCGATCGCATCCGCGGAAGCGATCTCGCGACAGCAAATGCCGCCTTCGCCGCGCTCGATCCGAAGCTCGCGATCGCACCAGCCCCGATCCCCGGCGTGTCGCGCACCTTTCGTCGCGAAGAAATCGCCAGGCTTGCGCAAGTTCACAACATCGCGCTAACACCTCCGACCGAGGAGTTCTGTTTCGAACGCGCCACCGAGCCACTCACCATCGAAAAGCTGACGCCCGCGCTGCGTACCGCGCTAGGAATTGACGACGCCCAAATCGAAATTCTCGACTACTCACGCTCCAACGTCCCTCAAGGAACTCTGGTATTTGCGAAAGCAGGCCTTTCGACAACTGGAGTGTGGCGTGGCCACGTCACGTATGACGAAACTCGGTCAATGCCGATCTGGGTCAAGGTCAAGATCACCGTCGAGCGCACGTGGGTCGAGGCTTCTGAGCCAATCGCAACCGGCAAAATCATCGAAGCCTCGCAGATCGCGATCAAGGAAGGCCGCCGATTCCCATTTGGACCCGCGCCGATTGATACATTCGATCTCGCCTTAGCCCATAAGACTCTGCGGTCGATACGCGCGGGCGACCCGATTTTCGCAGCGATGCTTACCACGCCTCCCGCAGTCGAGCGAGGCGATACCGTCCGCGTAGAAGTGATCAGCGGCGGAGCTCTCCTGGCTTTCGACGCCCAAGCGCAATCGCCGGCCCGCATCGGCGAATTCGTGCTCGTGAAGAATCCCGAAAACAGCCGCTACTTCAAAGCCCATGTGGAGGAAAAAGGAAAGGTATCCATCACCAAATGAAACCTCGATGTGGCGCACGCACTCGTGCGTGCCGTGTCGACACTCATGTCGACACCTTTTCGCTAACGGCAGCCTAATCCGGAGAGCCAACTAATGAATCACCAAATGAAACTATTTCTTTCCGCCCTAATCCTCACTACTTGCGCAACCGCCCAAACCGGAGCGACCCCCGGTTCCCTCTACGTATCCGGCGGCCGCCTAGCCGACTTCACGCGCGATCTCCGAGCTACCCAGGTCGACGACATCATCACCATCGTCGTCACGGAAAGCCTTTCCGCCGTTTCCTCCGGCGTCACCAACACCTCGCGAAAATCCTCCGCCACCAGTAACATCGCCGCGCTCGCCGGAGCCGTCTCGCCCGCCGCCCGTCTCGCGAATCCCTTGAACATCGCGGGCAATCAACAATTGCAGGGACAAGGCCAGACGACGCGAGCCATGACGCTCGCCACCACGATCTCCGCACGCGTGGTCGAGGTCTCGCCGAACGGAACGATGACGGTCGAAGGCGTGAAAGAAATCGGCGTGAATTCCGAAAAACAAACCATCACCCTGCGACGGCCTGGTCAGGCCCACCGACCTGAACGTCGCCAATACGATTTCTTCCAACCAGGTCGCGAATCTGCAGATCAAAGTCAACGGCAAAGGCGTCGTAGGCGACGCGATCCGCCGTCCGAACTTCCTCTACCGCCTGCTGCTAGGCGTCCTTCCTTTCTAATATGAAAACTCTTGTTGCCATCCTGATTGCCGCGCTCGCCGCTTTTCCGGCGTTCTCCGAAACGTCGCGGCTTAAAGACCTGCTGTCGCTCGAAGGCGTTCGCGACAACCAATTCGTCGGCTACGGATTGGTCGTCGGCCTCAACGGCACCGGCGACAAGCAGCTCACGCTGTTCTCCGGACAATCGCTCGCCAACATGCTCAATCGCATGGGCACCACCATCGATCCCGGCAAGATGCAAGTTCGCAACATGGCCGCGGTGATGGTCTCGGCGAACCTGCCGCCATTCGCGCAGCCCGGCACTAAGATCGACATCACCGCCGCCGCGATTGGCGACGCCAAAAGTCTACAAGGCGGAATCCTCTTGATGACGCCGCTAAAAGCCGCCGACGGCAATGTCTACGCCGTCGCGCAAGGCGCGGTGATCACCGGAGGTTTCATCGCAGGCGGCGGCGGCAACAAACAAACCATCAACCATCCCACGGTGGGCCGCACGCCTGAAGGCGCAATCGTCGAACGCGCCCCGCCCTCCATCACACCCTCGGCTCACATCAAACTTCAACTTCATCAGGCCGATTTCACGACCGCTGCCCGCGTCGTCGAAGTCCTGAACAAGCGATATCCAACTGTATCCGGCGCCAACGTAGCGCATGCCGAAAGCCCCGGCGTCGTCGTGGTCGATGTGCCCGAGTCTTACTCCAAGCGCACCATCGAATTCGTATCCGAAATCGAGAACCTGAGCGTCGAGCCCGATCAGCGCGCGAAAATCGCCATCAACGAACGCACCGGCACTATCGTGATGGGCAAGGACGTGAAGATTTCGCCGGTCGCGATCATGCACGGCACCATGTCGGTGGAAGTTCGTACCAAGCTCGACGTCTCGCAGCCCGAGCCGCTCGCGCAAGGCAAGACGGTAGTCGTTCCGCAGGTCGAGGTCGCCGCGAAAGAAGAAAAAGCCAAGACCATCGTGCTTCAGAAAGGCGCGACCGTGGAAGAACTGGTGCGCGCCCTGCAAGCCATCGGCTCGACGCCGCGTGACATCATCGACATCCTGCAAAATCTTCGAGCCGCTGGGGCGCTCGATGCGGAGATCATCACGTTATGACGAACCTCGATATGACGAACCTCGATATGACGAACCTCGATATGACGAACTCGATATGACAAACCCAATTATCTCGGCTTCTTCTACGTCTTCAATGCTGCCAGTGGCGCAGCCGAAACCATCGAAGGTCAAGGATGCCGCGCAACAATTCGAAGCACTGATGATCGGGCAGATGCTGCGATCGGTTCGCGAAGCGTCGCAGGACAGCGACAGCGATTCATCCGGCGAGACCATGCTCGATCTCGCCAATCAACAATTTTCAACGCTGCTGCCAAGAACGGCGGCCTCGGACTCGCCCAAATGATTGTGAAGGGACTAAATCATGAAGATCGACAACAACGCACTGAATCTAAACCCGTCGCCCAGGCGGCGCAAGGCCAGTCAAGCACAAGCATCCGGTAAAACCCGTCACGGCCATCTCGATAGCAACGGCAGCAGCGCCGATAGCGTCCAGCTTTCGGATCTCGCGTCGCAATTAACCGCGTTGGCTTCGAGCAGCGACGACACCAAAGTCTCGCAATTGAAGGCCTCCTACGAAGCCGGCACCTACGACGTGACGCCGCACCAAATCGCCGCCGGCATGCTCGACTACATGATGAAGTGATGTGGCGCACGCAGGTGTCCTTGAGGCGCGTCCCGTCAGGGCGCGCGCATATCTGACTGACAACCTCGTCTACACCATCCCCTTGCGATTCTTAATCTCCGCCAGCAGCTTATCCACAGCGTCTTCCTTCTCCAGCGCGGCCAGCCGATCGTCCATGCTATCCGCCGCCATCTCGGTCTTCGCCTGGCTCATCGCCTCTTCGTGCTGCACCTTATTCTTCACCCGATCGAACGCCGCCGCCTTCGACCCGTCGCCGATCTTCAACCGAGCATCGCCCGCCTTATTCAGCGCCCGCGACCGCCGATGCTGCGCGATCAGCACATCGCTCTTGTTCTGCGCCTCGGCCAGCTTCAGCTCCAGCTTGCGCAGCGCAGTCTTCAGGTTCTCCACTTGCGCCGTCTGATCCGCCACCTGCTCGGCGAAACTTTGCGCGATCCCGTTCGCCGTCATCGACCTCTCCAGCGCCGCGCGAGCCAGATCGTCCTGCTTCTTCT
Organism: Terriglobia bacterium; assembly: GCA_963732025.1. Classification (GTDB taxonomy): domain Bacteria; phylum Acidobacteriota; class Terriglobia; order Bryobacterales; family Bryobacteraceae; genus Palsa-187. The sequence continues at coordinate 512,589 of CAVSXU010000007.1, read as the reverse complement.
CCACCGCCAGTTCCGCCTTGCGAACCCAATCTTCCGCGCCCTGCTCGTTTTCCTTCTGCTTCTTGATCAGCAGGTGCTGATCGGCAATCGCGATCGCCACCTGCGTCTTCACCTGCAACAGTTGATTCTGCATATCCAGAATCACCTGCTTGATCATCTTCTCCGGCTCTTCCGCCTTGTCGATCAGGTCGTTGAGATTCGCGCGAACCAGCGTTGCCACACGTTCTAAAAGTGCCATCGTTTACTCCTTCTTTGAATTTCCCGCCGAGTCATCCGACACCGGAGTACCCGCCCCGATCGTCTTCACCTTGCCCAGCAGTTCCGACATCTTCATCCCGCTCAACGATTCAAACAGCGCCGGAATCTGCGCCGCGATCTCCGTCATGTCGCCCGTGATCTTATGCATGCCCGACGTGGGCCCGTTGCCCGTCGAAACGATCGTGATCTTGTCGACATTCGCCAGCGGCGACGCAATCGCCTTCATGATCTCCGGCAGCCCCGTGATCAGCTTGTCGACCACCGCCGCCTGGTTCCATTCCTGATACGCGACCGCCTTCACGTTCATCGCCTTCGCTTCCGCCTCGCCCTTCTTCAAGATGATTTCGGCTTCGGCTTCGCCCTGCGCGCGAATCGCGGACGCCATACCTTCCGCTTCGGCGATCCTGCGGTTGCGTTCCGCGGCCGCCATCGTTTCAATGCGCGATCGCTCCACTTCCGCCGGCTTCGAAATCGTCGCGATCAGTTCCTTCTCGCGGCGGAAAATTTCCGCTTCCTGCACTTTGATTTCCTGTTCCTTTTCCACCTGCCGGACCTTGACCGCCTCCGCCATCACCTGTTGCTGCATGATGTTGGTTTGAATGTCGTAAGCCTTGTCGGCCTGCGCCTGCTGCTTCTTCGTCGTTTCCAGATACTGCGCCTTCTTGATTTCCAGATCGCGCATGGACTCCGCCTGTTTCGCGGCCGAAAGCGTTTGCGCCAGCACCCGCTCCTGATCGGCCTGCGCCGTGGCGACCGCAGCAGCCCGAGTCGCTTCCGCCCGCTTGATCACCGTGTCTCGTTCCGCCTCGGCTGCGGCGATATCGGCATCGCGCTTGATCCTCGCGATATCCGGACGGCCCATATTCGTGATGTAGTCGTTCTTATCGCGAATTTCCTTGATGGTGAACGAAATTACTTCGAGCCCCATCTTCGTCATGTCGTCGGCGCAAGTGGCGCGCACGCGATCGCCAACCATCTCCGGCTCTTTCACAATCTGTTCGACCGAAAGCTGGCCGATGATGCCGCGCAGGTGGCCTTCCATGACGAGCCGAATCAGCCCGTCGCGCTCGCTGTCGCTCTTGGTAAGAAACTGCTCGGCGGCCGTGGTAATCGATTCCGGATCGCTCCGCACTTTGATTTGCGCGACGGCTTCCACCGTCACCGCGACACCCTGCACCGTGTACAAATCCTGTTGCGGCGCGACATCGAACGACATCAGTTGCAGAGACAGCTCGCGATAACCTTCGACCACGGGCCAAATGAACGTGCCGCCGCCCTTGATGATGCGCGTGCGCCGCATGCCGTACACCACCAATGCCTGATGCGGACCAGCTTTGCGATACATCCTCGCAAACACCGACATCAGGAACAAAATCACCAGCACCATCATGCCGGCGATCACGAAGTACTCCAACGGAAGATGCATTGAGCTCACCGAACTTTCTCCTCTTGTGCAAACGTGGGGCCGCCACTCGTCGCGGCGAGCCAGCTTTAGCTGGCTCTCTTCAGAACCACTACCGAATCGTCTGTTCGCCCGTCACTTCATCCCACAGCCGAACGTACGCAATCCCTTTTTCATAGCGCGTGACGATGACTTCCGAATTGCGCGGAATCTCCACACCGTCCTCGCTGCGCACCGGCGTCGCGCAACGCGCGCCCGCTCGCGAATAAATCAGTTCACCGGTTCCGCCCTGGCGAATCGGACTCGCAACCCGCCCCAGCACGCCGATCATGTCGTAATCCTCGGGATCCAGCGGAGCTTCCTGCGCCATCAGTTTCGCCAACAAAAAGAAAATGATCGCCGCGCCGCCCAGCCCGCTCATCACCGCGATCCCCACACCCAGCACCGCCCAGATATTCGAGAATCGTTGCAGCAGGTAGCCAGTTCCGCCGAACCACGCCAGAAACGCCGAGACGGTTCCGAAATTGAATGGCGACAGCCCCGCGCGCCCTCCGCGCATGCGCATGCCCTGCCGCAGTCCCGAACCTCCAGGCGCCGCGTGCCCATGGCCGATATGCGGCATATGCACCGCACCCGCCAAAAACGAAATCGCGCTCAGCAGAAATCCCGACCAGAAACGCGACGAGATAAAACCCTTCCCAATTCATAAGCCGCCTCCGGCAGCGTTCACAAGCTACCTCCGGTAGCGTCCGTTTTTGTGGGGCAGGTCGCCCGACCTGCGAGCGACCGCCCGGTCGCGCCTATACGCCCTGCATCCTTCATACAGCCTCGCGGCTCATCAAACGAGCCATCGGTTGCACCGCGCGGCCATTAGCGCTCGCCGACCCCGGCGCAAGCACCGCCAACAAACGATCCACCAGTTCCGGCGTATCCAAAATCGAATGCATCAGCACCAAACACTTGCGCGAATCCTCATGCCGAGCCAGCCGCAACAGCGCCTGGCTCACTTTCGGGTCGCGCGAAAATCGCTCCGCGCCGCCAATCAACCACAAATCCAACTGATCCTCTTGAACTCGAGCGTCCGAAATCAGCTCCGTGTGAAACCCCTCCGGATCGTCCACCAGATACCCGGGATGCACGCCAAAAAATTTCGCCAGCAGCATGCGCGTCGAATTCGTCAGATGCGGCCGCGCGCCGCTTTCGATCTGCGACAGATACGACTGGCTGATGGATCCCTTCGCGTCCTTCTTCATCTCGCGCATAATCGCGCGCACCGTCTCCTGCTGCGTCATTTCGCGGCCCAGCCCGCGTAGCGTGCCTTCCACCAGCCTCAAGTAGCGGATTTTCTCTCCGAGTTTCATTATTGCAATCCGTGATCAGTATATCGCAATCTGCAATGTTGTCAAGAAGAATCGATTCGGCGCCGTCCGGCGTGCTAAGATCCGTGTTTGCACAGCCGTAGCGAGCTTCGCGTCATTTTCGCCACTTGCCTGACCCTGCTCGCAGGCTATCTCGTCTATTCCCAAACCCTCGCCTTCCATTGGGATGAAGGATTCCACCTGCTGGCCGCCCATTCGATCAGCACGGGCAAAAAGCCCTACATCGATTTCTGTTTTCCGCAAGCGCCGCTGAACGCCTATTGGAACGCGTTGTGGCTGCGGATCTTCCACGACAGTTGGCGCGCGACGCACGTGGCCGCAACGCTGCTGACCATCGGAGCCGTCGCGCTGCTCGCGCGCTTCTTTCGCACCCGCTTTCCCGATTCCAGTTGGCGAGGCCCCGCCGCCATCGTTGCCATCCTCTTATTCGGATTAAACGTGCTGGTCTTGCAATACGGAAACATCGCGCAAGCCTACGCGATGTCGATGCTGATGATCACCGCCGCGCTGCTCGCCTCCGCTGCGGCAGTCGAGCGCGAACAATTCCACGATGGCCGCCCTCGCTGGATTATTCGCGGGAGCCGCCGTTTCGTCAACGATGCTCGCCGCCGCCGCCGGACCCGTGTTCCTGCTGTGGATTCTCGTCTACAACCAGCGCGGCAGCCGCTTCGCGAAATTCGCCGGATTCGCGGCAGGCGCGCTCGTCGCCTTCTCGCCGATGATCTACTTGCTCGCGAAAGGCCCGCGCCAGACCTGGTTCAATCTGGTGCAGTATCACGTAGCGTATCGCCGAGTAGCGTGGCCGGGCGCGGGTATCCATGACGTCGACATCCTTTCGTCCTGGACGAACCGCACGCAGGGGATGATCCTCGCGCTGCTGGTGCTGGCCGGCACGCTGTACCTGCGGCGATGTTTGTGGAATCGCAGCGAGCGCGGGCCGTTCATCCTTTGTATATGGGTGATGCTAGCGGTCGGTTTGCAAAACGGATTCGCGCATCCCACGTTTCCGCAGTACTTTATTCCGATGGCGCCCGCGATGACGGTCCTAGCCACGCTCGGCATGTATGCGTTTGCGACTCGCCTCGCCGTTCTGGATCGCCCCGCGAAATTGATCGCGGCGATCACCGTGATCTTTCTGCTGGGCACCGCGCGCGGCGTGTTCGACGATCGCGACGATTTCACCTGGCGCAAAGTAGAGCGCTCGGCGAAAAAGGTGGAGGAAGTCACGCCTAAGGGTGGCACCGTTCTCGGCGCCGAGCAGATTTATTTCCTCACGCATCGCCCTGTGCCCGAAGGCCTGGAATTCCAGTTCGCCGAAAAACTCGATTTCGGCGCCGAGCGCAACAAGCTGCTGCATATCGTGCCGCGCAAGGAAATGGAGCGCCGAATCTCCGCGCGAATGTACCAGACCGACGCGGTTTGCGACGACAGCGACGAAATCGAGCGCGTCGACGGCCTGGGGATCTACGCGCAAAAAGCCGACATGGGAGAATGCACCGTTTTCTGGGATCTGAAACCTGCCGGCTAAAGACGACAAAGTAATTCCGCTATCCTTATAGTCAATATGAATCGGCGAACATTCTTGGTCACCACCGGGGCGGCTGCCGTATCAGCCAGCGCTGCGCCCGATACTTCCGCGACCGTTCTATATGGCGATCGCACCGTGAAGCTCGACAAAACGCGCCCCGACCCCAAAGACTTGTGGGTGCGCAAAGCCGATCTTCCGCAGATCAACGAATTCGAAGTAAAGCCGCAAGGCGCCTGCCGCAACGACGTCTGCATCCCGATCCCCAAGACGATGCTGCAGGGCGAATTCTTCAATCTCACCGCCTTCGCCAACAAGCTGGGCGAGAAGTACATCACCGACGCCGGCTCGCGCGCCTGGAGCTTCGGCGAGATTCCCGTGCTCTCCGGCAGCTACACCAGTTCCCGCATGGCGCCCGATTTCGCGGTCGCCGATCGCAAAGGCAAGATCGTTCATCTCTCGGATTTCCGCGGAAAGAAAGCCCTGGTCGTGACCTGGGCCTCCTGGTGAGGATGCCGACTCGATCTGCCAGGCTGGCAGAAATTCTACGAAGAGATGAAGGGCAACAATTTTGAGATCATCGCCGCCGCGCAGGATACGGGCGGTGAAGCGGCAGCGGGCCAATGGTACGATCGCGCGAAAGCGACCTACACCACGCTCGTTGACGTGAAGCACGCCGTCAGTTCCGCGTTCCAGTTCATCAATGTGCCGATGGGATTTGGATCGACGAGCGCGGCCGCGTAGTTCGCCCCGCCGAACCAGCCTGGACCTACAGCCGCACCACGAAATACGGCACCGGCACCATCACGACGCAGGGCGAAGAGTATCTCGCCGGCCTTCGCGATTGGGTAACGAAGGGCGACAAGAGCGAGTACGTTCTATCCGACGATGAATTCGCCAAGCGAGTAAAGCCGCGATCGGCGAATGAAATGGAAGCCGACGCCAGCTTCAAACTCGGCGTCTGGTTCCATGAGAACAAGAATGACGAGCTGGCTCGTAAGTATTTCGAGCAAGCCCAAAAGCTGAATCCCGACGATTGGAATTATCATCGCCAGGATTGGAGCTTCACGCCTGAGGAAGCCGGGAAGAAGTGGCTGGAGAAGTTTCAATCGACCAAAGGCGAGTATTACCCGACGCTCGATATCAAGAAGAAGCCCTAGCGATCCGATGTGGCGCACGCACTCTTGCGTGCCGTGTCGACACTCATGTCGACACGTGTTATTCCTGGCGGGAGCAAAGGTGGCGTCAGCGAAACGTTCGCAGCGCCGGCTCCAAATGCGCGACGCTGTTAAACGAATCGAGCGACAACCGCTCCCTACTAAACACGAACTCGCTGACCGAGCAGTTCCGCACGCGCCAATTCACGTCCGCAAAACTCTCCTTGGGAGCACCCAGCGCAGTCTGCACCATCACCCCGATCGGACCGCCGGAAGTGAACAACACGACGTTCCGATTCGAAGGACCATCTTGAATCGCTCGCAATCCGCGCAGCACGCGAGCGTGAAATTCCGCAAACGGTTCGCCGTGTCCCGCACCCTCGATCCACTTCGGCATCGCCGTCTCGAACACCTTCTGAAACGCGCGATTATCCGGAAACGAAGACGGCGGCGGATAGCCGCGCAAAATTCCCTCGGCATCGTATTCGTTGAATTCGCGGCGCGATCGTCGCCGGTCGCGTTTCGATCGCCAGCGCCGCCGTCTCGCGATGCCGCGTCAGCGATCCGCACCAAACTTCGTCGAACTCGACGCCCGCGCGCTTCCAAAACTCGCCCAGCGCGCGAGCCTGCTTCTCGCCAGTCTCCGAAAGGCAATCTGAAACTTTTTCGAACGGCCGAGCCTGTCCGTGGCGCACCACGGTCAGCGTGCTCATTTGGGGCACGCTTCTCTGCGAGTCTGTGTGAAAACAGGGACAGGCCGCCCTGTCCACGCCGATATCTTGTTCATTCGTGGCCTCGGGTCACTAGGGGACAGGGTAGCCTGTCCCTGTTTTCACACAGACTCGCAAGGAAGCGCGCAACGCTCATTTATGCTTTTCGAGCTCGAGCTTGGCGACCGTCTCCGCGTGCACCTCATCGGGACCATCCGCCAGCCGCAGCGTCCGAGTGTTCGCCCACATATGCGCCAGCTCGAAATCCTGGCACACGCCCGCGCCGCCGTGAGCCTGAATCGCGCGATCGATCACGCGCAGCGCCATGTTCGGCACCACCACCTTGATCATCGCGATCTCCGCGCGCGCGACCTTGTTGCCCGACCGTGTCCATCATGTGCGCGGCCTTCAACACCAGCAATCGCGCCTGCTCGATCTCCATGCGCGAATGCGCGATGTCCGCGCGAATCGTGCCAAACTCGGAAATCTTGCGGCCGAACGCGGTGCGGCATTCGACGCGGCGGCACATCATCGCGAGCGCTCTTTCCGCCTGCCCGATCAAGCGCATGCAGTGATGAATGCGCCCCGGCCCCAGCCGCCCTTGCGCGATCTCGAATCCGCGGCCTTCGCCCAGCAGAATGTTCGACGCCGGAACGCGAACGTTGGTGAACGTCATCTCGGCGTGGCCGTGCGGCGCGTGATCGTAGCCGAACACCGTCAGCATCCGTTCGATCTTGATCCCCGGCGTGTCCAGCGGCACCAAAATCATCGACTGCTGTTTGTGTTTCGGCGCAGTCGGATCGGTCTTGCCCATGAAAATCGAAATCTTGCAGCGAGGATCGCCCGCGCCGCTCGACCACCACTTGTGCCCGTTGATGACGTAATCGTCGCCGTCGCGCACGATGCTCGATTCGATGTTGGTCGCATCGGACGACGCGACTTCCTTCTCCGTCATGCTGAAGCACGAGCGGATTTCGCCGGCCAGCAGCGGCTTCAGCCATCGCTCCTGCTGTTCCGGCGTTCCGTAGCGCGCCAGCACTTCCATGTTGCCGGTGTCCGGCGCCGAGCAATTGAAAACCTCCGGCGCCATCGGCGAGCGTGCCCATGATTTCGCACAGCGGCGCGTATTCCAGATTCGTCAGATCCCGCGCCGTGCCCCGATTCCGGCAGGAACAAATTCCACAGTCCCGCCGCGCGAGCCTTCGGCTTCAGCTTTTCGATGATCGGCACGGGACGCCAGCGGTCCTCGGCGATCTGCTCGTGATAAAGATGCTCATTGGGAGCGATATGCTCATCCATGAACGCGCGGACTCGTGTCCGCAGGTCTTGCACTTTGGGCGAATAATCGAAGCTCATTGGTTTGAACCATATTATCGCGACGATTGACGTGGCGCACGCTTGAGCGTGCAGCGGCGAACTTCAGTTCGACGTCTTCGCCTCAGTACTGCCGACGTGGCAGAGCTCGCGTGGCCACGTTGGCCGACCGCCTGGTCGCGCCTTTACCTAAACGTCCGCAACTCCGCGCGATCCAAATGCGGACCATTATTCAAACTGAACAGCGTAACCTCGCTCTCGCGAATTCGCAGCGTCGTGATACGACGCATTCATCAACACGCCAGCCAGCCGCATCGCGCGACCATCCTCCAACTCCATCGTCCGCGCCGCGCACACACCGATCGGAGTCGCCGACGTGAACACAATCGCATTGCCGTCGCCGATCTTCTCCATCAACCGATCGAACGCCCCGTGAATCCGAGCAACAAACGCCGGCCACGTCTCGCCGGTATAAGGATGGCGGCTCTCCACCCACGCGCGAACCAGCTTCTTATCGCAATCGTTCCATTTGCGATGCACCGGATGATCGTGCGCGCCCTTGCTCTCGACCAGCGCCGCCTGCATCTCGTCGTACTCGCGGCGAAAATCGGCGTCGGCCGCGCGCAGGTGCGGAGCGTACTCCGAATAAACTTGCGACAGGTCGAATTCGTTCCAGCCGGGATCTTCGATCGCGCTCGACGCCCGGCAACACCGCCGTCCGCCGTCGCACGCTGCCGCGACAAGCGTTCCGGAATAACACCGCTTCGAACTCGACATTCTGCGACGCGAAAATATTCGCCGAGCAACTCCGCTTGCCGCTGGCCCAGATCGGACAGCGAATCGTATCGCTCGCGCGTGCCCGCCTGCCCATGCCGCACCAAATACAGACACGCTCAAACGAGCTTCTCCATCATTTCCGACGCTCTCTGGATCAGCACCCGAACACGCTCATCGAAATTGCTGAAACCGTTCGTCGGTCGTCTGCCCCGCCAGAACCGATAGTAAATCTGCTGCAGAATCACCGCGAGCTTGAACACGCCGAACACCTCATGCCACGGCAGCACCGACAAATCGCGACCCGTCTGCTTCGCGTAATACGCGACGTACTCATCGCGACTCCACCAGCCCGGCCCCGTCGTCACGGCTTGCAGCGACGTGCCGGGCACCAGCGACGAACTCCAGTAACACAGCGTCAGCCCGAGATCGGAAACAGGATCGCCCACCGTCGTCATCTCCCAATCGAGCACCGCTTCGATTCGATCCGGCGGGCCGTTGGCGATCATCACGTTGTCGAGCTTGAAATCGTTGTGAACCAGCGCGGGCTTTCCCGACGGCGGAATCGTCGCGGCCAGCCACGCCATCATGCGATCCATCGCCGGATTGTCTTCCGTGCGCGCGCGCGCCCAGCGTTCCGACCATCCCTTCACCTGCCGCTCGACGAATCCCTCCGGCTTGCCGAGCGAAAGCAGCCCGTGCTTCTCGACATCGACGCTGTGCAGTTCCACCTGGCAATCGACGAAGGCTTTGCTGATGCGCTGCGCGAAATTCTCGTACGCGGCGACTTCAGGCGGAATGCGATCGCGCAACACGATCCCGTGCCGCCGCTCCATCAGAAAAAACGGCGCGCCGATGATCGAGGGATCTTCGCAAATCAGATAAACTTCGGGCGCCGGACCGAAGTGCGGATGCACGGCCTGCAGCACGCGAGCCTCGCGAACCATGTCGTGAGCTTTCGGCGCGACCGGACCAAGAGGCGCGCGCCGCAGCACATACTCGCGTCCGCCGATCTCTAATAAATAGGTGAGGTTCGAGTGGCCGCCAGGAAACTGCTCGACCTCGATCTTCTGATCCGCCCCGTCGATCTTGCCGCTCAAGTGTGCGCGCAGCGCGTCAAGGTTCAACTCCTCGCCCTTGCGAACCGCCGCGGTGTCGATATGCATGAGTTCTCATTTTACGAGACCAGACGTGGCGCACGCTTCGCGTGCAGCGGCGAACTTCAGTTCGCCGTCCGATTTCCGGCGGCTGAAGCCGTCGGCGGCACGCTGAAGCGTACGCCACAAACGCTTACTACTTCGCCTTCGGCTTCCACATCCCCAACGCCGCGCCCGTCGGATCCACGATCACGCTGAGCCATCCCATCCCCATCACCTCCGTCACCGGCTGCATTACCTTCGCGCCCAGCGATTCCGCCTTCTTCGTCGACGCCTCGATATCGTCCACCAACACGTACGCCAGCCATGCCGACGGCGCGCCCGGCACCGGCTGCTTCATCATCCCGCCGCCGGTTCCCGACCCGATGCCGATCATCGTATACATAGTCCCGTCGCCCATCGGCACGTCTTCCAGCTTCCAATCGAAAAGCTTCCCGTAAAAGCCCTTCGCCTTGGCCACATCTGTCGTTCCCAGTTCCACATGCACGAATGCATTTGCCATGCTGTATTCTCCTCGCTCCTATGACGAACGAGTCCGCCGTGAATCGACACGTTTCGGGATATTTCGACGGAATATACTGGCTCTATGCGATCTCTCCTGTTATTGCTAACCTTGGGGGCAATCATGAACGCGTCCGACATCGAATCCCGCGTGAAACACGGTTATGCCGATTCCAACGGCGTCAAGATTCATTACGCGAGCCTCGGCAGCGGCCCGCTGGTCGTCATGATCCACGGCTTTCCCGATTTCTGGTACACGTGGCGCGACCAGATGGAGGCGCTGTCCGATAAATTCCAGTGCGTCGCCATCGATCAGCGCGGCTACAACCTGAGCGACAAGCCCAAGGGCGTCGAGAATTACGACATGCGATTGCTGGTGGGCGACGTGGTCGCCGTCATCAAGTCGCTGGGCAAAGAGAAGGCGATCGTCGTCGGCCACGATTGGGGCGGCATGGTCGCATGGCAGACCGCGTTGAACGTTCCGCAGGTGGTCGACCGCCTGATCATCCTGAATCTTCCGCATCCGCGCGGCCTCAGCCGCGAGCTGGCGAACAATCCCGAACAGCAGAAGAATAGCGCGTACGCGCGCAACTTCCAGCAACCTGACGCCGCGTCGAAATTCAATCGTCGAGCAGTGGATCGGCTGGGTGAAAGATCCTGCGGATCGAGCCAAGTACGTCGAGGCGATGAAGCGTTCCGACGCCGAAGGCATGCTCAATTACTACAAGCGCAACTATCCGAAGGAACCGTACACCGAAGACAAATCGCCCGTCGTGAAAACGCAGATGAGCGTGCTGATGTTCCACGGCCTGGGCGACACGGCGCTGCTTTCGGGCGCGCTCAACAACACCTGGGATTGGATGGGCAAGGACCTGACGCTGGTCACGATTCCCGGCGCCAGCCACTTCGTACAGCAGGATGCGTCCGACCTGGTGTCGCGCACCATGCGCGCGTGGCTCCTGCGATAAGGCGTCGACTATGATTTCCGCCGACTACGCCCGCACTCATTTTCGATATTCCACGTGGGCTTCGCGCCGATTGCTCGACGCATCCGTCGCGCTTGGGCGATGAGCCGCTGCATCGCGATCTCGGCGTCGCGAACAAGTCCGTGCATGGAACGCTTGTGCCACATCCTAATGGCGGATCGCGTCTGGCTCGCGCGCGTAACAGGTCGCGTGCTGGCGAATCCTCGCGAGCAGACCGAGCCAGTCGAAACAGAATGGCCGCGAATCCTGGAGCAGTGGGAAGCGTTAGCGAACACGTGGACCGATACCGATCTCGCAAGCGTGATCACTTATAAGGATTTGAAAGGCACTCCGTACCAGACGCCGCTGTGGCAGATCGTCCTGCACGTGGTCAACCATGCGACGCTGCACCGAGGCCAGGTGATGGCGATGTTCCGGCAGCTCGGCGTCGCGCCGCCTTCAACGGATCTGATCTTCTTCTACAGGGAACAACAAACAGCAAATGCATAAATTCCATTTCGGCCGCCGCGTGGCGCGCGCTTCAGCGAGCAGCGGCGAACTTCAGTTCGACGTGGCCGGTTTCAGGCGACACTATTGTCTGATCGCGATCACCGTGCTCCTTGCCTCCATCGCACTAGCGCAAGACAGCAGCACCACGCGAGTCTGGGTAGACCTGACCGACGCCCCGCAGCGCATCCTGCACGCGCATCTCATCATGCCCGTGAAGCCGGGCCCGATGACGCTGCTGTATCCCGAATGGATTCCCGGCGAGCACGGGCCCACCGGTCCCGTCATCGACATGGTCGGCTTGAAGATTACAGCGAACGGCCAGCCGATCCCGTGGCGGCGCGACTCCGTCAACATGTACGCGTATCGCATCACAGTGCCCGCCGGCGTCAGCACGATCGACGTCGCGTTCGATCAGATTCAGCCGCCCGACACCGCGGGATTCTCCTCCGGCGCTTCCACCACCACCGAACTCGCGGTTCTCAACTGGAATCAGGTGCTGCTCTATCCCGAAGGCGTGCCGTCCGATCAGTTGCGTTATCAGGCGAATCTGCGCGTGCCGAATTCGTGGCGCTACGGAACCGCGCTGCCGATCGCGAAGGAATCCGGCAATGAGATTGAGTTTCAACCGTCCGGCCTCACCACGCTGGTCGATTCGCCGGTGTCGGCGGGCAAGCATTATCGAACCATCGAACTCGGAACCGAAGGGACCATCAAACATTACCTGCATCTGGCCGGCGATAGCGATCGCGCCATCGAGATTTCGCCGGAGCAAGTCGAGCATTACAAGAATCTGGTGAAGGAAGCCGGCGCGCTGTTCGGCTCGCGCCACTATCGCAGCTATCACTTTCTTATACACGCTGAGCGATCACGTCGCCAGCTTCGGCCTGGAGCATCACGAATCGAGTGACGATCGCGTGGGCGAGCACGGCCTGATCGACGACGGCTGCCGCCAAAGCGCAATGCCGACCTGCTGCCGCACGAGTTCGTCCATTCCTGGAACGGAAAATTTCGCCGGCCCGCGGGCCTCGCGACGCCCGATTACAGCGAGCCGATGAAGGGCGATCTGCTGTGGGTCTATGAAGGGCTCACGCAATATCTTGGCGAGATTCTGACGCCGCGCAGCGGGCTCTACACGCCGCACGAATTTCGCGATCATCTGGCGATGATCGCCGCCGCGCTGGATCACAAAGCCGGCCGGCAGTGGCGGCCGCTCGAAGATACCGCCGTCGCCGCGCAGCTTCTCTACAACTCGCGTGACGATTACGCCGACTATCGCCGCACCGTCGACTATTACGATGAAGGCACGCTGATCTGGCTGGATGCCGACGTGATGATCCGCAAGCTGAGCAACGGCGCGAAATCGCTCAACGATTTCTGCCGCGCGTTCCACGGCGGTCCCGGCGGCAAGCCCGAGCTCAAACCCTACACGTTCGACGACGTCGTGGCCGAGCTGAATAAAGTTCAGGCGTACGATTGGGGCAAGTTCCTGCGCGACCGTTTGCAGAGCACCTCGGCCGCACGCTCCGCTGGGCGGTATCGAAGGCAGCGGCTGGAAGCTGGTTTACGGCTCCACCAAGCCGGACATTTTCAGCGAGTTCGAAGACGACAGGAAGCATTTCGACTACAGCTATTCCATCGGGCTGATCGTGAAGGATGACGGGACCATCCAGGATGTCGCTTATGGCGGCCCGGCGCAGAAGGCCGGCATCACTCCGAATGACAAGCTGATCGCGGTCAACAATCGGCAGTTCACGTCGGGTGTGCTGCATGACGCGATCGCGAAGACCGCCTCGAGCGCGGAGCCTATCGAAATATCTGGTGAAGAACGGCGAATACTACAGCGTTCACAAAGTGCAGTATCGGGGCGGCGAACGCTACCCGCACCTGGAGCGCGATGAATCGAAGCCCGATGTGCTGAGCAAAAATCATCGCTCCGCTCACAAAATAAAACAGGCCGCTGATACACGCAATGCACACTAATAAGAAGCCAAACAAATCTTGTTTAATCGGTGTTCATCGGCGTGATCTGCGGCCAGTATCTTTGCGTGCCTTCACGATCTGCCACAACATCGGCACCACGCTCACCAGCACAATCCCGATCACGACCTTCTCGAAATTATGCCGCACCACCGGCACATTCCCCAGGTAGTATCCGCCCAGCGTCATCGATTGAATCCACGCAATGCCGCCAACGATATTGAACAGCGCAAACCGCGAATACCGCATCCTGCCGACCCCCGCCATAAACGGCGCGAACGTCCTGACAATCGGCACGAACTTCGCATAGAACAGCGTCTTCCCGCCGTACTTCTCGTAGAATTCCTGCGTGCGCTTGACGTACTCCTGTTTGAATAAGGCTGAGTCCGGACGGCGGAAGATAGCGGGGCCCGTGCGCCGGCCCAGAAAGTAACCGCACTGATCGCCCAAGATCGACATCACCGTGAGCAGCGCACAAATGCTGACGATGTCCAGCTTGCCCGCGCCGCACACCACGCCCACCGTGAACAGCAGCGAATCGCCCGGTAGAAATAATCCCACCAGCAGTCCGTCTTCCGCGAACACGATTCCCGCCAGCAGCGCATAGCCCAGCCAGCCCGTGATCACCTGCGACAGCAGATGGATCAGGCGTTCGGGGTCGGTAAGACTCCGCCAGATGTCGAGTAAAGATTGGAGCACGCTAACGCGACGCAGGCTCGCCGACAGCCGTTTGACCGCGTCCTTGTGCACGGTCACTTTCTTGTCGGCCACCAGCTTCGCGTAGATCGAATCCGTGAAAAGATCGTATTCTCGCTTTGCCTTGTCCTGTTTTAACGATGCCAGAACCGTCTGGCGCTCATTGGTCAGCTTCGCGGGATCCACGTGAGTCTGATCCACAATTTGATACACCAGATTCCGAGGCACGCCCGCCGTAGGGTGCACTAAGTCGTCGTTGATCGGGCCGATCACGCTGCCAACCGGCTTGGTGAAGGAGTCCTGCACCTGAACCGCGGCGCCCACTCCCTCCACGGAATCGGCGCGCGTGAACTCGATGGATTCGGTCACGCTCAACCCATACGACTTCGCCACTTTGGCCATGTCTTCGCCGGCCCGGATTCGCTGCGCGGCCTCCTTGGCTTTTGCTAACGCAACGGCCCCGCCCTTATCCAGCATCATCGCGTCGCGAACCTTGGATTCCACTTCGTTGAATTCAGCGTTGCGCACGGGCGAACGATCCGTCAGCACCACCACTGCCAGGCGATTGGCCGGCAGCGTCAGCACCGGCGAAACTTCGTTCTTCTTCAGCGAGCTCACCGTGCTGTCGATCTCCTGGCTGACGCCCAGCGTCGGGATCGGCGCACCCGGTTCCGTGTTCGTCATCGGGATCACGCTCGCGTTGAACTGCTTGGCGATCTCCGCGGCCGACCCGGGCGATTTCACCAGCGCCGCGCGCATCTGCTCGCTGGCAGACTGCATTTTGTCATTGACACCCTGTTTGCGCAGTTCATCCGCCAGCGCCGCTTTCGCTTCCTCGAACGGCTTGAGACGCGCATTTTCGCGCTCGTCTTGTTCAATGATGTGATAGCCGAACTGCGTGGTAACGATATCGCTGACCTGTTTCGGCTTCAACGCGAAAGACGCCTTTTCGAACTCCGGCACCATCTGCCCGTGGACCACCCAGCCGAGGTCGCCGCCCTTTGATGCATTGCTGGTGTCGTCCGAATTCTTCTCCGCGATCTTGGCGAAATCGCCGCCGCTTTTCACCTGCTTCAACAGATCCTGCGCCTTGGTCAGCAACTGCTTCTTTTCCGCGTCGGACTTTCCCTGCGTCATCACCAGAATGTGGCGAACGTGCACGCGTTCCGGCAGGCGGAAATTGTCCTGGTTGGCGTTGTAGGCGGCGTGCAACTGGGCGTCGGTCACCTGAATCGATTGCGCCACCTGATCCTGATCCAGCACCAGCGTCGTGAAGGAGCGCTTTTCGGGAATCGTATAATCGGCTCGCCGCACGCTGAAATAAGCCTTCATCTCGTCGGGCGTCAACTTGGCGGCGTCGGCTTTGAATTTGTCGGGCGGGAACGCCACGTACTTGATTTTGGCTTTGTCGAACTTCATGCCGACGGCGTCGTCGACTTCCTTCGATGACACCACCGTGGCCGCGAATTGAAGGTTTTGAACTTTGTTGAGAATTACGCCTTGACGCACCTGCTCGATCATGTCCTGCGTCGTCATACCTTGCTGATTCAAATAAGCTTCAAACTGGTCCTTGTTGGCCAGCACGCCGTTCGGAAAGAACTGAGGGAAGGAGGCGGCCATTGTGTTGTAGATCTCGTCTTCGGAAGCCGTCAGGCCCATGTTTTCGAATTCATAGACCATCGCTCGCTGTTGGATCATCTGATCGACGAACTGCGGCATGTATACCTCCAGCATTTCAGGAGGGATATTACGGCCGGCGAGGATCCGATTGGCGGTCACCAGAACTTCTTGCGTGGTGAGCTTATTGCCGCCGATCTCGGCGACAATCGGGTCGTCCGCTTTAGTGCTGGGGGTGCCGAAACCAGGAATCAGATACACGATCATCGAGAGGCCGACGATTCCAAGAATCCCGCCGAGCATATAGCGGACGGCCTTCTGGCGACTGCGGAAAAGATTAAACATAATGGTGAATTGCTCCTGCTCTAGGACGGGGTGTTAGACCACCAGTATAGCAGTGGTGAAGCAGGGAAATCTGCCTGCAGCCGTCCCTGCGGATCCAGCGGTAGAATAGTTTCATGAGCAGCGCCCGTTACGTGCATTGGCAAAACCACGGCATGTGGCTCGGTTACTTTGAAGCGTTCCCTGACTATTTGACCCAAGCCGAGACGCTGGCGGAACTTGAGGACAACCTTAGGGATCTGTATCGGGATCTATCCAGTGGCGAGATTCCGGGAATCCGCCGGGTAGCCGAGCTGACGCTCGGATGAAACGAACGGACCTGATCCGCAAGCTGGAAGAAGCGGATTGCGAGTTCATCAGGCATGGTGGGAATCACGACTGGTACGGGAATCCGAAGACGGGTATTTCTCAGCCGATACCGCGACACCGGGAGATCAACGAGTTCCTGGCAAAGCATATCCTGAAAAAGCTCGGACCATCGCCGCAGGCGTAAGCGGGAGGCGGGATGAAGACGAAGCGTTGCGCTCTTCGGAAAGTTTCGTTCTCCTGCGAAACTAAATCGACCTTCCAAGTATCATCGTCTTTTGGATGGGAAGTTTGCCCTTCCATCAGAGGCGTTGACGCTGTACTATTGATGTTTCAAGATTTCGACCATAATACGAACGACATTCGGTTCCGATAGATACGGGAGTAGGAAGCAGAGCCTATGATCCGAGGGTTCAAGTCGATCGCGAAAAGTGCCGCTCTCGTTGTGTTCGTCCACATCGGAACCAGAACGGCCACGGCCCAAGTTCCGATTTCGGGCGGCCCCGGCCCGGTCCGGATCTTCAACACGGATATGGCCATCCTGGAAACCCAGGACCCTCGCAAGGACATTCCCTGCACGGTCACTCCCGGGAAAGCTATCCTCGGATTCGACCTGCGCTTCCACGGCGGCTACGATGTGAACGTTCCGCTGAAGGAGCTCGCCGGGAGCGAGAACCAGCTCACCATCGTTTTCCGCGTCACACCGCAGGATCATAAGGACGAGCAGTCATTCTTCGTACAGCATTTCAAGGTTCCGGCGCTGGATGAGGATGCCAAGGGCGAGGTGACCCTCAACGGCAGCGTCGACCTGGGCGAGGGCAGCTATCACGTCGACTGGCTGATGCGGGACCGTTCGGAGCGGGTGTGCTCCTTCTATTGGGATGTCGAGGCGGCGCTTCCGCCCAAGGATAAACAGATCGAGCTAGGGCTGGCGGCCGGACAGGTAGAGCAATTGCAGCCCGAGCAGTTCATCGATGAGCCGCCGGTTTCGCGGACGCCGTCGCCGCAGCCGTTGAATATTAAGGTGCTGGTGAATTTCGCGCCGCAGAATCACGACGCCGCGTCGCTGCAGCCGCATGACACACTGGCGCTGGTTTCGATCCTGCGCCGCATTTCTCGCGAGCCGCAGTTCGGCAAATTTTCAGTGGTCGCGTTCAATATCCAGGAGCAGCGGGTGCTCTATCGGCAGAGCAGCGCGGACAGGATCGACTTCCCTGCCCTGGGAGACGCGATCAATTCGGTGAAGCTGGGCCGAGTGGATCTGAAGCGCCTGGCGCAAAAGCATGGCGACACGGAATTCCTGACGGACCTGATCACAAAGGAGATGACCGCGGACGATCATCCCGACGCTCTGGTGTTCGCGGGTCCGAAAATCATGCTGGACGAGGGCGTGCCGCAGGAGACCCTGAAACCGTTCGCCCCCGACATCGACTACCCGGTTTTCTACATGAATTACGCGCTTTACCCGCAGCAGACCCCCTGGAAGGATTCGATCAGCCGGGCGGTTCACGTCTTCAAAGGCACCGAATTCACCATCAGCCGTCCCCGAGACCTGTGGTTCGCGGTTTCCGAGATGGTCTCCCGTATAGTAAAATCCAAGCACGGACGGACAGCCCTAGCCGGGGCAGCGCAGTAAGGTCAAAATAAGTTTACCGGCGGGCTGGTTTGACGCGTCTATGGTGACGATAGTTGAGAGCGGCTTGAAGTAAGGGCCGCGGGGCTGATTTACGGGGGCGAGTTTGGGAGTGACCATGCGCTTAGGTTTCATTGCGGTTGTGGCGTTGGCCTCAGCCGCGTTCGCACAGAATCCGCGGCAGTACGGGAATCGTCTGTCACCCTACGTCGCCTCGCCGACGAAAGTCGTGGATCGCATGCTGGAGCTTGCCAGCATCAAACCGGGCGAGACGCTTTACGATCTGGGCTGCGGCGATGGCCGCGTCCTGATCGCCGCCGTCGAAAAATACAAAGCCAATGCGGTTGGAGTGGAGATCGACCCGAAGGTCGCGGCGCGAGCGCGGTCATGGATCACGAAGGCGGGTGTCGAGAGCCAGGCTCGCGTGATTCAAGGCGATCTGCTGAAGGTCGACCTGACCGGCGCCGACGTGGTCGTCATTTATCTGGCGAGGCAGCTCAACGAAGAATTACGGCCGCGGCTCGAGAGGTATTTGAAGCCGGGGGCGCGAGTAGTGTCGCACGATTATCCGGTGGCTGGCTGGAAGCCGACGAAAGTAGACCGGTCGGCTGGGCCGAATCCTCACGTCATCTATCTGTATGAGATGCCTCCGGTGAAGCCGGAATAGTAGACACCCAAATTAGTGTTTGTGAACGCGGATCAGCAAGCGCGGGTCGTGTACGCGTTCCGTGATGCTGCCTAACGGCGAACGGCTGCAATTCAGGCACTCATCGCCTCGGCTGGCGAACCACAAAAGCGCGTCGTATCGATCGATGGAACTCGCCGCATCGCTGTCTCCCACCCAATACTTTTCGTAGTTCGGCTTGAGGCGCGAGTAGTGCAGCGTGGTGGGCGATTTTGAGATTGCGTAGTCCGCGTACGTCAAGACGCGGATCGGAGCGGTGTAGATCGCGTGGTACAGGTTGGCGGACCGGATTGGGATCGACGCCTTCACAAGCTTGCCTAACAGACCGAAATCCGAATAGGGCCGAGCTTCAAAGCCATCCGCCGCCCAGGACGAACACGACCACGCGGGGTACAAGTAAATGAAACCGCCGTCCTTGGTGACACGCCGCATCTCGCGCAGGGCTTGCTCCGGGGTGGGAATGTGTTCGAGAACGAAGATCGACCAAGTCACGTCGAATTGATTGTCCGAAAACGGCAGCGCGGTAGCGGAACCGAGCACGAAAGGCTTGTGGAAGAATCGTTTGGCCGTCGGGGAAATGTCCAAAGCGGTATAGTCGCTGACCATATCTTGAAGGCCGCCTTGACCGGCTCCAATCTCTAGCGCCTTCTTGTCGCGCAATCCGTGTTCTTGGAGGAACGCTTGCAATTCCTCGTTGACATGCAGCGCCTTCGAAGCCTGTTCTGCGACTTGGACGTAGGGGTCGTCCTTAGAATCGGCGCCGGTCGAATTTGCGTTGACTGGCGCTGTGGAGACAGCATAGGCCTGTTGATAGAACGCGATTGTCTTCGCGAGTTCCGCCTGCGTCGGCGCCGCATCCGTGGCGTAGGGGAAATAAGCGGCGATAAGCGCAATCCATAGACCGCATCCGAGGGCAATCAGCAGCTTCAATCGGCGCGCAATTGGCATCCATTGATATTGGCACAGGCCGCCAAAACGCGTCGACACGACACACGAGTGCGTGCGCCACAATACACTTGAATAGTGCGTGTGTTCATTTCGGCTGGCGAAGCCTCGGGTGATCTGTACGCATCCCGAGTCGTCGAAGCTTTGCGCGCTCGGCATCCGGATGCGGAGTTTTTTGGCTGCGCCGGTCCTCGCATGCAGGCGGCGGGGGTCCGAGCGGTAGTCGATTCGCGGGCGCTGGCAGTAGCCGGCCTGGTCGAGGTGGTTCCGCATATCCCCCGCATTTGGTTGGAGTTCCGCAAGCTGATCCGCGCTTTCACGGAGCATCGGCCCGACATCGCGGTGCTCACGGATTCGCCCGATTTTCACCTGCGGCTGGCAAAAAAGCTGAAGCGCGCCGGAATTCCGGTGGTGTATCTGATCGCTCCACAGGCTTGGGCCTGGCGGCAGGGGCGGGTGAAGACGATGCGCCGCACCATCGATCGATTATTGTGCATTTTCCCCTTTGAAACCGAGTTTTTTGAGCGATTTGGCGTGCCGACGACCTACATCGGGCATCCGCTGGCTGGCATCGTGAAACCGTCGATGACGCGCGAGGAATTCCTTGAAAAGTACCAACTTCCCGCCGATCGACCGATTGTCGCGCTGCTGCCGGGGAGCCGGCATGGCGAGGTAGCTCGGCACATGCCTTTTTTGCTGGACGCGGCTCGTCGAATTCAGAAATCGCGCGCGGCAACTTTCGTTGTCGCCCTACCGCCCGGATTCGACCACAGTGTGAAATTTTGGGAACGGAATCAGGCCGAGGCCATCCAAACAATAGAAGGCAAGACCTGGGATGCCCTTGCTTACTGCGACTTGGCGCTGGCGGCGAGCGGGACCGTTACCATGGAGGCGGCGCTGCTGGGCGCTCCGATGGTCACTTTTTACCGGGTAAACGCGTTAAGTTGGTTATTGGGACGCTGGCTGGTGCGCGCTCCTTTTCTTTCGATGGTCAACCTGGTGGCCGGACGCCGCGTCGCGCCGGAGTTGATTCAATCGGAAATGACGGGCGAACGGATTGCCGCGGAGGCGATCGGGTTGTTGGGTGACAATCGGGCTCGCGAGGAAATGCGCGCGGGGTTGTTGGAAGTGAAGGCGAAGCTTCAGTGCAGCGGGGATCCCATGGAAACGGCTGCCGAATGGATTGAGAAGGTGCTCAGTGAACGTAAACAGACAGTGTCGGTTGGATAGTGCTTCGTTTGTGACACTGGCGGCTGAAGCCGCCAGCAGCACGCTCAAGCGTGCGCCACGTCGCATGACGGCGTTAGTCATGTCATTCGCGATGATTGCGGGGACCGCGTTAGCGCAGGAGCGCACTCGGCGGGATCGCATCGACGTCCAGGGCTATTTGATCGAGGCGACGATCGATCCGGCGGCGCAGACCATTACCGCGAGCGCGATGGTGCGGTTCATGCCGCTCGACGACACTTCCACTGTTTCGTTCGAACTGAATCCGGCGTTGAATGTTTCGAAAGTGGTCGATGAGGACGGCCGGCAGATTCCGGCGTCGCGCGGCGGCGATATGACGATTCGGCTGAGCCTGCCCGAGATGCTGCGCAAAGGCAAAGCTGCCGTGCTGACATTTGTGTACGACGGCAAGCTTTCGGGCAATGAGGAATCGCCCGTGTTCGGAATCAAGTTCGCGGCGATCCATCCCGACTTCGCGTATTTCATGTATCCGGCGCGCTGGTTTCCGGTGAACGATTACACGGCGGACCGGTTCAGCTCGGATATGAAGATCACGGTGCCGTCGGGATTCAAGGTCGTCGCCAACGATAGCGGCACTCCGGAAGCTGCGCCGGCGGGCCTGGCGGCGTATCGCTTCAAATTCGAAAGAGCATCGTTCCCGGGAAATTTCGCAGTGGTGCGCGGCGAAGCGAAGCCGATCTCAGTGGGCGGAGTGACGACGTTCTTCTACATGCGCCAGTCTTCCGACATGGCCCAGCCGTATGGCGAGGAGTTCTCGAAGGCTGTCACCTTCTTCTCCGATTTGTTTGGCGTGCCACCGAAGCGCAACCTGATTGTTGTCGAGACCGAAGAGGGCACGCCGAAGGGCTACAGCGGTCCTGGGATCGTGTTCCTGTCGCCGCAAGCGATCGGCAAGAAAGTGGATGTGAGCCTGGTGGCGGACAATGTGGCTCGGCAATGGTGGGGCAATTTCGTATCGCCGACCACGCGCAATCACATGTGGATCGAGAACGGGCTGGCTCGTTATTCGGATTTGCTTTACACCAAGCAGGTGAATGGCGATGGCGCGTTCGATGTCGCGATGAAGGACAACTACATTGCGGCGCTGACGGTGGAGAATCCGCCGCTGATTCAAGCGGCTCGGCTGGAGGATTATTCGCCGGAATTTTGGGCGGCGACAGCGGGCAAGGGCGCAGCGGTGCTGCATATGCTGCGCGGCGTGATGGGCGACGAGAATTTCTTCAAGCTGCTGAAGGCGTTCCCCGAAAAATATCCGTGGGGGTCGGCGAACACCGACGATTTTCATAAACTGGCCGAGCAGATCCACGGCGATTCGCTCGAACTGGTTTTTCATCGAGTGGATCGAATCGAGCGGCGCTCCTCAATTCAAAATGGAGTACACGGTGTTCCGCACGCAGAAGGGTTTTCGCGTGATGGGCAAGGTGACGCAGGACATGGATACGTTCCGCATGCCGATCGTGCTGAAGATCGAGACGGAAGGAAATCCGGAAGAGAAGACGGTCGAAGTGGTCGGGGTTTCGTCGGAATTTTCCGTGGACACATTCGGTAAGCCCAAGATTGTGTCGTTGGATCCTCGCGGGACGGTGCTGCATTATGACGATGATGTGAAGGTCGCGGTGGCGATTCGCAAGGGCGAGCAGTTCGTGCACATCGGCGAATACAACGACGCACTGCGTGAGTATCAGAAGGCGCTGGACGTGAGCCGGTCGAGTTCGCTGGCGCATTATCGCGTGGCGGAAGTTTGGTTCTTGCAGCAGAACTGGCAGACGGCGGCGAATGAATTTCGCGAGGCGCTGTCGGGCGATATGTCGCCCAAGTGGATCGAGGTGTGGTCGCACATCCGGCTGGGGAATATTTACGATGTGAGCGATCAGAGGGATCGCGCGATGAATGAATATCGACTGGCGGTGCGGACGAAGGATGACACTGCGGGTGCGCTGGAGGAAGCTGCGAAGTATATCGCCGCTAAGTACGAGCGTCCTCGGATGACGAATTAGTTGCGGAAGAAGTAGGCAGAATTCAGGAGTCAGGAGTCAGAATAAGACCTCGCGCTCCCTTATGGTCACGGCTCGGAAAACGCGCGCGCCCTTACGGGACGCGCCTCATAGCGCTCCATTCTGTCGCGCCTCACTGGCGGACTTCGATATGTTTCTTTCTTTGCAGGCCTGCGCAGCCGGTGAATCTCAACCGGCACGATCCGTCAATTGGCCGCAACGGCACGGCATCGCCACAACCCCGGACGACTGTTCGCCAAAACTTTCGCAGAAGGTGCTCGCTCACCAGTCAACCTGAACTGCAGTCGGTTATCACGTTGCGAGGAGGGTTTTCCTAGGACTGCCCCGCGCGGTCTGACTGGAAGCCGATGAGTGCGCCAGCCATCTCTGCTATGAGAATACTCGGGACTCGAAAATTGGTGGTCGACCAAACCTCGATGTTGTTGATTACTTGGGCAAACAAGGTCCGCCTGCGCGTTTATTGATCTTTTTCACGAGGCCGCCGACCATGCTGTCGACCTCATGTTCCTTGCCGAGCGGCAGCACCAGCGGTCCTTTCGACTTCTCTTCCCACAATTGTTTACCGTCGACA
Organism: Terriglobia bacterium; assembly: GCA_963732025.1. Taxonomy (GTDB): domain Bacteria; phylum Acidobacteriota; class Terriglobia; order Bryobacterales; family Bryobacteraceae; genus Palsa-187. The sequence continues at coordinate 488,902 of CAVSXU010000007.1, read as the reverse complement.
AAACACGCGCCGACGATTTCTCCGCGGGACGCATCGGTTTGGGAATCGCGCGGGCTTTGCATCGTGAGGTACAAGAGGCTTCCGAAGCCGCGTGTCTTTGCGTCGTCCAGAAGAGCCGTTCGCGTGCGGGCGTCGCCCGACAATACTTTCACTTTGACGCCGTCGGCTCTGAGGGCGTCGGCGATCTTGTCGACTGCCTGTTCGAAGTAGGGCGACGGGCCGGCTCCCCCTATGGCTACGGTGGGGTCTTGAGAGGCAGCGGATGCAAAGAAGAATGAGGCGATGCCGACAAGTCCGAGTTTCGCGAATTGCATTTTGTGGCTCCCGATGATTAGACGAGTGGCGGGTCGGCTTGTTACGTAGTGTCTCGGCGGGATAGCGGCTGTCTGAGAAAGGACGGCAGGCGGAAACGCCTGCCCCACAAACCCTAGTGGCCTTCGGCTTCCAGGAATCTTTCGACTTCGATGGCGGCCATGCAGCCGGCGCCCGCGGCCGTGATTGCCTGGCGATAGGTCCGATCCTGAACATCACCAGCGTGGAAGACGCCTTCGATATTCGTGCGCGCGCCGCCGTGAGTCAGGATGTAGCCGTCGGGATCGAGATCGATCTGCCCCTTGAACGGCTTGGTGTTGGGGATGTGGCCGATGGCTACGAAGAATCCGCTTACGTCTTCGTCCCAAACCTTGTTGGTGTCGATGTTGCGGAGTTTGACGCCGGTCACGTTGTTCTGGGCGGGATCATAAATATCCTCCACGATGGTCCCGGGAAGGAATTTGATTTTGGGATTCTTGCGGGCGCGCTCCAGCATGATCTTCGATGCGCGGAATTCGTGACGCCGGTGAACCAGCACGACCTCGGACGCGAAGCGCGTGAGGAAGTTGGCTTCCTCCATGGCTGAATCGCCGCCGCCGGTCACCATGACCTTTTGGCCTTTGTAAAACGCGCCGTCGCAGGTGGCGCAGGAACTGACGCCCTTGCCGATCAGCTTCTGCTCATTCGGCAGACCCAGCCAGCGCGCCGAGGCCCCGGAAGCGATGATCACTGTTCGCGTGTCGATCCAGGAGTCGTCGACGTGCACGCGGAACGGGCGAGTGCTAAGGTCGCATTCCTGCACGGTGGCGTGGATGTAATCGGCGCCGAAACGCTCGGCTTGAACTTTCATGTTCTCGACCAGTTCGGGGCCGTCGATGCCTTTCGGGAAGCCGGGAAAGTTTTCGACTTCGGAGGTGATGGAGAGCTGGCCGCCGGGCTCGTGACCCATGACGACGAGGGGGTTGAGGCTCGCGCGGGCGGTGTAGATGGCTGCCGTGTTTCCGGCGCAGCCGGAGCCGATGATGATTACATTGCGCACGCCCTATGTTACCGAACGCGTCAAGGGGCGCGGCGATGAGGATTTCGTTAAGCCCGCTCCCTTCGGTCACGGTTCTGTTGGGGGGGCGCATGATGTTATGTACGACTCAATGTAACCCCAACAGGGTGTCGACATGAGTGTCGACACGGCACGCAGGAGTGCGTGCGCCACCTCTCCTCTAGTCTTTGCGGCGGGGACGGATCAGGCCTAGCAGGATCAGGCCGGCGCCGGCCAGCGCGTAGAGAGCGGCTTCGGAGAACGGATTGGCGGGCACCGTCGCGCCGGTCGATCCGAAAGCTGCGGTCGTGAAGGCTAGCCAGAGCAGACCGAAAATCGCGGGCCTCGATAGACTTCTCATGCATCGAGAATCTCATCGGGCGGCGTATGCGGGAATGGCATGGTCGTAATCAGGGTTCTATGCCTCCGACCGATTTTCGGGGGGTTCCTGGTTCAGTACCAGTGGTGTTCGTAACCGTACGATTTTCAGCGCAGGCGCTGCCGGTTCGAGTCGGCTGTAAAGAAGTTTCTGGTTTCGCAGTTGGGACATGTATACGCGGTCAAGCCTAAGGTTCGGGACACTTTCCCGGTTTCTTCGAGCCAGCGCGACGGATGAGCCGATCCACACTTGATGCAAACATTGGTGGAAGTGGTCAGATCCAGATTCGGCACATCGCCGAAGTAGTATGCCCATCCATAGATAGAAGTGCGCGTGTGAAAGAGGCGGTCCAGATAGCGGAAGGCCAGGGTTAGGAACCTGAGAAGGCTTTCGTTTCCATTTGCGACCAGGAGAAGCTTACGCTGCGGCTTGCCGACGATGTTGCGCCGATTCAGAAACGAGAGGGACGTGCATAGCAGGCGCGTGCCGGAAAGGCGTGGGCCGCCGGCGGCTGCGATACGGGCGGGAACCATCGCGACATCGGAGAAGGCGTTGACGTGTCCGCCGCCGCGTCCGATCCAGCGATAGAAACGGTCGGTGACGGTGGAAGAATCGGGGACGGCGATGAACAGATAGCCGCCGGGCGCGAGCACTCGGACGATTTCGGCAACGCACGCATCGAGTTGTTCGAAATGTTCCAGGCTGTGGTTGCAGACGATCGCTGGAAGAGAGTGGTCGCGAAAGGGGAGGGCGGCGGCGTTGCAGCGAACGTGATTGGAGGCGGAGTGCGGGGGCGGATCGAGATCGGCTCGAATGACGATGAGATGGGCGGGGGCGGTGAAGCTGCCGTCGCGGCAACCTAAGTCGAGGACTCGCGATCCGGGAGGAAGGCGCGCCAGAATTTCATGCACTCAGTCACTTTAACAACGTCCGTTAACAATGTCGGGAAAAGACGAGCGGCAGCGTCGGAGGTCGCTGGCCGCTCGCGTTTCTTACAGCTCGTTGTAGAAACTATCTCATGCTGCGCAAATCGCGGAAATAGACGGAAGGTAACACTTAGATACAGGACTTTGGGGGGTACGTTTGGTTGTTGGGCGCAATTAAGATAGCGCCCCATGCTGTCGCGCCTCACTACCCACGATTGTGGTGACAGCAAGAGCGCGCTCTCTTACGGTCGCGCCTCACTAACGACCTTCGCGGTTACAGCATCCAAGCGAACCAAGTGCAGCACGAACGGGGTCACTTCGAAGGGCATTTTCTCGCGCGACGATAACAGCGAGACTGGCCTTGTCTTGACCAACGAAATCTGGTTATTCCACGGGCTCAGTTTCACGCGCGAGCCCAGGGGCAACGCGGCGATTTGCTCCAGATTGCCCGGGTCTGCCGCGGGAGCCGACGCGGCGAATTCGGTTAGCCTTGCCAGGGACTCGGCGTTCGCCACCTGGTCGCCAAGATTGGCTTGCAGTAAACGAGGCAGCGCCGTGATCCGGCCGGATAGCGCTTTCAGGAATAGCCCGGCGTTGGCAGTCTTATGATACGGCGACGCGCGCATGATCTCGACGGTCTTCTTTCCGGCGGACGCCATTTCCTCGGGCGAGCGCTGGAAGCGGAAGCGCTGCAGAAGTTCGGCATCGGTCAGCATGGTTTGATTGTGAAACGCGAACTGCGTCTGGGTGGCGTGGCCGAGAGCGATGTGCGACAGCTCATCCGCCAGCACCAGCGCCAGCGATACTTCATCCGGCAGCACGTCGATCAGGCCGCGGCTGATGATGATGGTGTGGCCGATGGAAAACGTTTCGAGAGGTGTCGTCAGCAGCACGCGAACGCGCGCATCCACGTTGAGATTCGCCGAGACGATCAGGTTATTGACGACGGTGTTCAGCACTTCGTCGACGGGACCGGCGGGTGAAATGAAGCCGCCCTTTTCCAGGCGATCGATCAAGTTCTCTTCCGCCTGGCGTTCCCATGACCGCTGGCTTTCGAGCGGCGAATTGTCCTGCGGCGCGGCCTGATCCTTGACGGCGGCTTCGCTTTCGATCAGGATGCTGGTGAGCTCATCCAGCTTGCTGGCCTTGGCTCCGACGTAATCCCAAATGCGCGATTGCGCTTTGAATCGGGGCATGGCGGGGGCCTGGCTGGCGAGCGCGGGCTCGGGTTCCTCTTCCACGTAAATTTGCGCGGGCGCCCATTCGCCGGGCGCGACGTTCACGCGCCAGCTATCGAAATGAAAGAAGCGATCGGCTGGATCGTTCTTTGGTGCGCCTTTGGCGGGCGCGGTCTGCAGATAGGTTCCGTTGAAGCGGACGATAGAGAAATCGCGATCCTCGGCCCAGATGCGGCCGACGAATTTCCCGGCCTGCGCGCGATTGAGCGGCGAGATATCGAAGACGACGCAGCGCACTTCACCGAGAAACTCGCGGCGCACGTATTCGAATTTGTAGGTCTGGCGGTTGAAGTCGTGGAGATCGATCACGGCCATTTGCGCGAAGCCGCGCGGCAGGAACGTCATCGGCTGATTTTTTGCTGTCGAGTGGAAGGGAAGCAGATGCGAACCGGGCTTGGCGGGCGCGTCGGTGCGCTCAATCAGCGTTTCATAGGTCACGGTTTCGGCGAGGCGGAAGCGACCCAGAAAATAGTGATCCTTGGAGGGGCCGGCGGATGCATCGAGAGTTTCCTGAATGTAGGTTTCCATCAGCGGCGTGCGTGCGCGAATGGAATCGAGAAAGGATTTTTCGCGCTGGACCATGTGGTCGACGATGCGGTCGGCTGGGGACGCGGGGGCGTCGGCGGCGCGGAGAGAGAGCGCGAACGCAATCAGGGGGACGATCGACAGAAGTTTCATATGTTTCCTTGGCCTAATAGGCGAGTTGAAATTGGATGTGGACGATGGCGTCCGAATCGACGGGCGCGCCGTTTTGACGCGCGGGACGGAAGCGGATTTCGCGCGCGGCGGCGATGGCGGTTTCGTCGAGTCCGTGACCCAGGCCGCGGACGACACGCATGACAGTGGGCGTCGCCGGATGCGGCGAAGCGGATTTCGAGGAGCACTTCGCCTTCGAGCCGTAGCGATCGCGCCTCGGCGGTGTAGGCGGGGTGGGGCTTCGAGAGGATTTCGACGGGCGAGGTGGCGGCGGGTGCGTCGGATTTACGGGTGGCTGCGGCGTTGGTCGCCGCGTTGGTCCCGAGGGTCGTGTCGCCAAAGCCTCCGCGCGAGATCGTCACGTTTGAGGTTCGCGATGCCGCGGCGGTTGAGCTGTCGGAGAATCCGCCAACGGACGAACCTGAGCGGGCCGGGCGTGTAGAGTTCGCGGGGCGATCTGCTGTGTCGAGTCCTGCAAAGCCTACGGGTTTCGCAAAGACGGCGGGCGTATGGATGGGGAGTCGCGACGGAGGCGAATGTGCCGGTTTTCACGGCGGTGGTGACGCGCTCGATGCGCGGGGTTTCGACTGTTGGGATCGTGACGCGCGGGAGTTCTGGCGCGGGAATCGCGGCGAGTTCAAGTTTAACCGGCGCGGGTGTGGCAGGCCGAGGGGCGGGCGCGTGGAATTCGCGAGCAATGTGCCTCGGTTCGGGGACCGGTTCCGGAGGAGGGATAGGCGCGGGAACGGGCTGATGCGCGCGCGAGCCGGGGCATGTCGACGTGCTTGGGCAGATAAGGAGCGAGTAGCGTGACGTGCGCGGTGTGGGCAGCGATGGCCGCGGTGGAAAATGGATGGATGACGAAAAATGAATGGTGACCATCAGAAGAACCGCGGTGGCGTGGGCGATGGCGCTGACGCACAGGAATCGAGAGTGCGGTCGGGCGGCGGGGGTCGTCGATTCGAACACTAGCTACACCTCTACGTGGATTGCCGGGAGAATACCGGGGTGGCTGGATGGCTGCCACACTTACACGCATCGGCGAAGCGGAAGAAGGTGATAGTAAGAAAGTCCTGGGGTTAGGCGGATTGAACACTCTGTCGACGTGGCGCGGGCCGCCCGGCCTGCAGAGACGAGAGTCGTCTCGGCTTTTCTTTCAGACCAACGGCTCCGCATCCGAAAAGCCGAGATGACTCTCGTCTCTGCAGGCCGGGCGGCCCGCGCCACGTTAAATGACTCGGATGTTACGGACTTGGAGGCGGCCTTCGGCGCGGGGGACGCCTGGGTCGCGGCGATAGAAGAGGACCAAGCGGGCGAATGGCGCGGTGTGCGGAGGGATGGTCCACTCTGCGTCCCGCCAAGGCGATGAGGCGATCAGAGTAGGACTCTCGATGTTGTCCAGCGCCCAGCGAAGCCCGGGGAGATCGGTCGAATATTCGAAAACGAGCCGGCGCGCGCGCGGATCTGCGGCAATTGCACGCTCGACGAGCGGACAAGTGTCCGGCTGACGACCGTCAAACGCGAAGTCCAACACGCCGCTGCGCCAAAGCGAGGAGACGCCCGGGCTCGGCGGCAGTCGCCAGTCGAAACCTTCGCCGGAAGGAGGATGGTCGAGCGAAACTTCCGATTCGCCGAGTCCGTTCCAGATTTCGAGGGCGTCGGCGGGGCGATTCGCGGCGATGAGGTACGTCGTGAAGGCGCGGAGGCGAGGGCGATCCTCGCGATGGTTGGGATCGGTGCGGAGCACCAATTTGCGCGCGACTGCCGTGGCCTCGTCGAAATTCGCTTCGCGAATCAAGACATCCAGGTAGACGCGCGCCAGCTTGGGCGAATCGCCGAGCCGATCGGCAGCACGACCGGGATCCATGCGGTCGGCCAGTTGGAGGAGGGGAGTGGGGTCGTCGTAGACCAGTGCGGCGGCGCGGCGGGCCCAGGGCCAGAAGCGATCGGCGTCGAGGCGGCGGAAATAGAAATTGGCGAGGGTCCAGGCGGGAAGGTACAGATGATCGAGGCGGGCAGCTTCGAGGAGGTCGCGTTCGGCGGACGGCGAAATCGCCGGCGCGTTCGGCGGCGAGGCCGCGGTCTATTAGAGGAGCGCTCGAACGGGGGCTGCTTGCAGGATCGCGGGTGGCATGCCAGACGGTTGCGATCGCTGCGCAGAGAAACGCGACTGAGATTGCGGTGCGGAGCACAAAGGAGCTTAGTCGCAAGATGTCACCAGCGGATGAGGCGTTCAAACACCACCCGTCAGGGTGGGGGTCTCATAGGTTGAACCCCCGCTCTTACGAGCGGTGCTTGTACGGCACGCACTCTAACGGCTGACGTCTGTCGATGCGGTGGATAATGCTCCGGAGCCTACCAGCCCGCCGACTGCACCGGCTGCGGCGACGCCTCCGATGATCGCGATCGTCGAGGTGGAGAGGCCGCCCGCACCACCGCCTCTTCCGGCTTTCCCGGCAGGCGCGGTTCCCGCTCCGCGTCCACCTGAACCCGCGGCCGCAGTGGTCTCGCAGCCCTTTCCCAGATGCTTCACGGCGGAAACGCGGATGAACTGCGAAGCATCGGAGACCGGGGATGCGGTCGGGTCCATGCCGCCGGCGATTTCGACGCGATTTCCCTTTTCCTTATCGAGGCCCGGCCCGGCGAGTTCCACCACCACATTGGTAGTCTCATCCGTCAGCAGGTAGTGACCGGCGCGGAAAACCAGGCAGCCGGTGAGCCGGGATAGAGTGTTGGCGGGCTGCGGCTCGAACTCAATCGTGTGGCCGCCGCTCAGATTTGCCACCAGCACGCCGCGCGCGTTGAGGACTCGGAAGGAACCGGTAGTCGCCGAGACGTCGACGCGGGTCGCGCCCGCCAGCGCAATGCGGGCCGAAGCGTTCCCGGTTTCGGGCTGGATGCTGAGGCCGCGCGCTTCGAACCGCAAGCCCTCGGCTTTGACGAGCTGCCCGGAGCCTTTTTCGAGAACCACGTGGTCCCCGAAGAATCGTCCTTTGGATGCCGCGCCCAGAGTGATTTTCGCGCCGTTGGTGAGTTCCATGGACGAGCCCACGTTGGCGGTTTCGATATAGGCCCCCTCAAACAGAGTGGCATTGCCGTTGACGGTCGCGTTGTCGAGGCGGAAGGCGCCTTTGGCGACGACGGTGCCGATGACCGGAGGGGCGGCCATCAGGAATCCGGCGGTCGCGACGGTCAAAACGAGCAATGCGAGTTTCAAGATGTTCTCCTCACGGGGACTACTCAGTGAGTGTGTTCCGCAGGCGACTTCTCTCAACCCCATCCATGATCGGCAACGCTTTCGTCGCGACCGGGCTGCGCATTTCATTCGCCGCACGGTGCTGTTTTTGGCACTGGGTCAGTTTCGACGTGGGGCCGCCACTCATGGCGGCGAGTCGCCTTCAGGCGGCTCTGTTCACCGTGGAAAAACCGGCCTAAAGTCCGGTTGCCGGCAGAAGTGCCGGCCCCACATTTGAAACTCATTACCCTACCTTTCTCTCGTGACAGCGCTCCCGCGACCACGAAAAACCAAACTCCAATCCCAAAACGGGCAAAAGGGAAATCGACCAGCGCGTGCAACAAGACGGCGACGATGCCGATCCCCCATACTGAGCGGACCGCCGGGCGGAGGAGTGCGGTCGCCAGCACCAACCAGGCGGCTGCGAACGGGACGCCGCCTTCCGACGACCATTCCAGCCAATCGTTGTGCGCGTGCGTGACGGCCGCGCCGGGATCGAACTCGGCGAACGCGGGATAAACGGAGGCGAACGAGCCCAGGCCAAAGCCGCGCGAGGGATGCTCGGCGATCATGGCCAGCGTGGAGCGGACGAATTCGCGCCGGTATTCGAAGGGATCGGGAGCATGGAAGCGGCTCCACAGTTGGGTTGCGCCCGCGATCGCGATAAAGGCCAGGCTCGCGACTGCAAGCGTCCACATCGATTTCCACATGGATGTCCGGTTGACTACGCGACGCAGCAGCATCAGACAGACGAGCGTTTCGAGGAGCAATAGAATCGCACCGGCGCGCGATGCCGAGGCGATACCTGCGGCCAGAATTCCGGCGGCGATCAGGATGGCGGAGGTCGTCCCGAAACGGGCTCGCCACAAAGCGGCGGGCAGTGCGAGTTCGAGAAATTGCGCGAAATTATTGCGGCTAAGAAAAAATCCCCAGGAATCGGGGTAGGGACTCGGAAAAATCCATAGGATTTTTCCGGGTGAAGTGTAGTATGCCAGGACGCCGAGGATGGCGGCCACGAATCCGAATCGGGCGAGCGCGGCGAGCAGACTGTCCACCAACGGAGTGGTCGAGAAGAGTGTCGCTGAGGCGAGGAACGTCGCGGCGAAAGCGGCCATGCGCAGCGAGGCGTCGAGGGTCGCGTAACCATCGACAGTGGCTCCGAAAGCCAGCTGCACAAAGCCCCAGACAGCGATTGCGGCCAGCGGAATTGCCGCGCTGCGGCGAATTTCTCGCGTGCGCCAAACCGTGAATGCCGCCAGCAGGAAGCTACCGAATTCGCCTCCCCAAACGACGCGGGGATCGCTGACGGAAATGGCGATGGTCGCGCCCGCGGCGAGAAAGAATATGCACCAGCGCAAAATAGCGACAGTCATTAGTACTGGGGAGCGGTACGGGTTGACCATTGAAGCGGCAACTCCGTAGCGGTATTCTCCAATCAGGGCAAAACCTATGAGAATAATAAAACCAATCAGCCTGTTAATTGCGATTTCCACCGCGTTTATCCAAGCCGGAGACCTGGCGGGAGACCGGGCCAGTGACGTGGCGAGTAATACCGTAAACACCCCGTACTCCTCTTCCGTCGTCGGGAATAGCGACGCGGTTGGTAGGTCTAACTCGCGGGCCTTCATGCGCTCCTGGGAACGCAGCCTGATTCCGCTGGTGGCGAGCCAATCGCTCGACGCCGCCAGCTCCTACGGATATCGCGAGATGAATCCGCTCTTGGCGAGCCAGAACGGGACCTTCGGAGTGAAGGCTACCGCGATGAAGTTCTCGGTGGTGGGGGGCTTGATCGGAGTGGAATATCTGCTGGTGAGAAAATCGCCGAAGGCGGCGCGGTTATTCGAGAAATTGAACTGGTCGAGTTCGCTGCTGACGACGGGGTTGGCGGTGCATAATTACGTGGTTCGGTAATCGGCAGGGCGGCCCGCTGCCCCACAAGACTAAGCGACTACGCTGCGGGCTTTTTCGCGAACCTCGGAAGTTTGCAACGCGCGGCGCAGAATGAAGCTGCTGGGGTTGTAGTCTGGAACAACTTCCTGGAGCGCTTGCAACACTCCCGCCGCATCCCGCCGATTCACCGAACGCCGCAGACGATTGAGTCCATCGGCCAACGTCACGCTCGACGAGGCACGGCCGGAGAACACGCGAATCTGGGAATGGCGCGTGGCCGCGGTATCTTCCTCGATCGCGCTCAACTCCTCGAACAGTTTCTCGCCGGGCCGGATGCCGGAAAACTCGATGCGGATATCGCGGTCGGGCTCGAGGCCGCTGAGCAGCACCAGATTGCGCGCCAGATCGACAATGCGGACGGGATCGCCCATATTCAGTACGAACACCTCGCCACCGGGCATGCGAGCCAGCGACGCAGCCTGCAACACTAACTGCGCGGCCTCGGGAATCGTCATGAAGAAGCGCCGCATTTCCGGATGCGTGACCGTCACCGGCCCGCCGGCAGCGATCTGCCGCTGGAACAGCGGGATCACGCTGCCGCTGGACCCCAGCACATTACCGAAACGCACGGCCATGAATCGAGTGGCGCTCGCCGGGCGCTGTCCCAGACAGACAAGCTCAGCCAGGCGTTTGGTGGCGCCCATCACATTCGCCGGACGGACGGCTTTGTCGGAACTGATCAGCACGAACTCCTCGACATCGGCGCGTACCGCCTCCTCCGCGATATTTTGCGTGCCGAAAACATTGTTGTCCACCGCCTCAAACAATTGCGCTTCCATCAGCGGCACATGTTTGTAGGCGGCGGCATGATAGACGGACTGGGGCTCATGCTGTTCGAACACCTCGGCCAGACGGCGGCGATCGCGAATGCTGCCGACTTCCGGAATAAAGTTGACGTCCGGAAATCGCTCGCGCATTTCCTGGTCGATATGATAGAGCGCGGTCTCGGCGTGATCGAATCCGATCAGCGCGGCAGGATGGTAGCGCGCAATCTGGCGGCACAGTTCGCTGCCAATGGAACCGCCGGCGCCGGTGACGAGCACGACGCGGTCAGCGAGACGCGCTCGGATGCCCGATTCGTCCAGAACTACCGGAGGCCGCCCGAGCAAATCTTCCAGGCGGACCTCGCGGATTTGATCGACGAGGCGGATCTGATCAACGAGGTGAATCGGATCAACGAGGTGAATCGGATCAACGAGGTGAATCGGATCGACAAGGTGAATCGGATCGACCAGAACCCGCGAGTCGATTCGCTCGGAAAGCGCGGGGATCCGCTTGGCGGAAATTCCCGATGCCCGGCAGTTCTCAAGGATCGCTGCGATTTCGCCGCCGGAGGCAGACGCGAGCGCAATCAAGACTTCGCTGACACGGTGCTTCTTCACCAGCGCCGGAAGTTCCCGACCTCCGCCCAGAACCCGGACGCCATGGATACGAAGGTTACGTTTGCCGGCGGCGTCGTCGATGAATCCGGCGACGCGAAAGCCCAATCGCGGATTCGCCAGGATCTCCGTGAGCAGCGTGATGCCGGCCTGACCCGCTCCGTAGATCACGACGGTTCGCGCCGTGCTCTCCGGCCGATGGCCCAGCTCAAAAATCGATCGCGCCGACGCGCGGGCGGCGATCATCAGCATCAGGCACAGCACGCCGTCCAGAATATGGATGGAGCGGGGGAACGCGCTGCCGATGACGACGCGGAGTACGACGGTCGCGGCACACGCTGCAGCGAGGTTCGCCAGCGCCAGGCGCAACAGATCGCGGAAACCGAGAAATCGCCAAGCCAGGTCGCGCAGGCTGAAAGCGCGGAATACCAGCAGTTTCACCGCGATCAGGATCGGCAGGGACGCGGCGAGCATGGAGCGATATTCCGAATCGAGCGCGAATTCCAAACGCAGCAGAAAGCTGGCCGCGAGGGCCAGTGCGGCCAGGCTCGCATGCGCCGCTTCGATCAGCGGACGGCGGTGTTTGAGAAGAAAAGTCATCTAAGAAATGTGGGGCCGGCACTTCCGCCGGCAACCGGACTTCAGGCCCGTTTCTTCAGGTTGAACAGAGCCGCCTGAAGCGACTCGCCGCCCATTTCTAACGACGAGTGGCGGCCCAACAACTGCAGCCGACCACTACCTAAAGTTAACCGGTGTGAGCCGCGAAAACGGAATATTTTTCGACGATCGTATGGGAACCTGGCGGAGGATAGGCGAGCAGCGGCTCCCGGCGCGAGGCCATGCGAAACAGAAACGGATCGGCCAGGAATTGTTCGACCGGCCCGCGGACAATGCGGCCAACACCCGCGAGCGCGCGGCGGCGCGAGACCAGCGCGGTCGCGGTAAGCAACAGGATGCCGAGATCCAGCGTGAACGACCGGTGCGAGATGTAGAGCAACGCCAGCCGGCTCTTCCACGGCCGGACGATCTGGTTGTAGAGAAGATCGGGATCGGGCGAACCGGCGAGAATCACGCCCTCGTCGGCGAACACAATGGAGGCCAGATCGGTAATGCCGGGGCGCACCGCAAGCATGCGCCGTTCTTCGGTAGTGTAAAGCGCGGCATCGGCGGGGACTTGCGGGCGAGGTCCGACCAGGCTCATGTCGCCGATGAGAACATTCCAGAGCTGAGGTAGCTCGTCGAGCTTGCTGGAACGCAAAATGCGCCCGATCCCGATAATGCGCGGGTCGCAGGAGGCAGTCGAGTTGACGCCGGTCCGCCAGGCATCGGGGCGCATCGTGCGGAATTTGAGCATGCGGAAGTGGCGGCCACCGCGCGCGATGCGCGAGCCGGCGTAGAACGGATTGCCGCGATCGACGAGCCAGACGGCCAGCGCGACGCCCGCCAGCAGCGGCAACAGGAGCAGCAGCAGCGCCAAGGCGATCGAAAAATCGAATGTGCGTTTCATGTGACCTCCTTGCGATTCACGGGTAGTGCGTCAGTTTCACGTGGGGCCGGCGCTCGTGGCGGCGAGTCGCCTTCAGGCGGCTCTGTTCAGCGTGAGCAAACCGGCCTAAAGTCCGGTTGCCGGCAAAAGTGCCGGCACCACATTTGAAAGGGACTCACTACCGATTCACGCCGCGGCTTCGTGCCGTTTCCTGCGTCCCATCGCGCGCAACGCCGCGGCGGCGATTTCGTGGGCGCCCGGGTAATACACACCCTCTTCGGCACGACACGTGGGCGCCGGAGCATCCGGCAGCGTCACGCGTTCCACCGGCGCAATCAACCGATCGAAAGCTTCGGCGGCGATAGTCGCCGCGATTTCGGCGGAAGCTCCGGCGGTGCGCCAGCCAGGATCGGCGACCACCGCGCGTCCGGTCTTGCGCACGCTTTCGATAACGGCATCGGCGTCCCAGGGCTTCAGACTGCGCAGGTCGATCACCTCGGCGTGGATGTCTTCGGCGGCGAGAACGTCTGCCGCAGCGACCGCCTCCGCCGCCATGGTGGAGATACCGACGATCGTGATGTCCGTCCCGCTGCGTCGAAGCGCCGCTCGTCCGATGGGAACAGTGTAGACTTCGCGAGGCACCTCGCCGCTGGCGCCGTAGAGCCAGCGGTCATCAATATACAGGACGGGATTCAGATCTTCGAGCGCCGCGATCAACAGGCCCTTCGCGTCATAAGGAGTCGACGGCATCACCACTTTGAGACCCGGCACGTGCATGAACATCGCGTGCAGCGCCTGCGAGTGTTGCGCGCCCTGCTCGCCGCCGCGATTGATCACGGCGCGGATCACCATTGGGACGCTGGCTTGGCCGTGGAACAGGTACGACCAGTTGGCGGCCTGGTTGATGATCGGGTCGGCCGCGAGCAGCATGAAATCCATGCGCGGATGAAACACGATGGGCCGCATGCCGGCGAGCGCGGCTCCGATCGCGAGGCCGGTGACGGCGTTCTCTGAAACGGGACTGTCGAGAATGCGTTCGCGCCCAAATTCGCGGTCGAGTTGATGCAGGCTGTCGCCGGCGTACCAGGGGCTCCACAAACCTTGGCCGATCAGGAACACGCGCGGATCGGCGGCCAGCATCTGGGCGTGGGCTTCGCGAATGGCTTGGGCGTAGGTCAGTTGGCGCATGCGGCTCTGCTGCAGAACATGTTCGAGTAGTCGAGCGGGCGAGGGTGCAGGCGAGTTGCGCGCGAATTCAAGAGCGCGAGCAATTTCGGCGGCGATGCTCTCTTTAGAAATCTTCGACAGATCGACCCCGGGAATGCGGCGTTCGATAGCTGCGATCGGGTCGCGTTGCAGCCATTCGGCGAGTTCGGGGCGCCGTTGCACGCCGACGTCGAGATCGTAGCTCGCGCCCACGTGCCCTCGCCAGCGAAACGTCCGGCATTCGAGAAAGGACGGTCCGCCGCCGGAGCGCGCGCGATCGATAGCGGCACTCGCGGCTTCATAAACAGCGACCGCGTCATTGCCGTCGACGCGCTGGCCCGGGACGGAATGAAAATCGCCGGCGCGGTCGAGATTGTCGGCGACGCGGCGCTCGGTCCAATGCAGATGGCTCGAATACAGATTGTTTTCGCAAATGAAGATGACGGGAAGCTGGTACAACGCGGCGAGATTCAGCGATTCGTGAACGTGGCCCTCTTCCAGCGTGCCGTCGCCGAAAAACGCAGACGGCAACCCGGCGTTCACCGCGCAGTTTATAAGCGAGGCCGGCACCGCACGCGAGCGGAACCGTCGCGGCCACAATCGGCACCGTTCCGAGAATCCCGTGCGTCTAGCATCAATGAGGTGCATGGAGCCGCCGCGCCCGCCGGAACATCCCGTAGCCTTGCCGAGAATCTCCGCGAACATGGCCGCGAGCGATCCGCCCTTCGCCAGGTAGTGCCCGTGCGAACGGTGTCCTCCCCAGACGGTGTCCTCGATTTCGAGCGCGGCGCAGACCCCCGCGGCAATGGCTTCCTGGCCGATGTAAAGGTGACAGGGACAACCGGCCTCGCCCGATTCGACGAGCGCGGCCACGGCTTCCTCGGCGAGCCGGATGCGGGTCATGGTGGCCCAGAATTGGAGCAAGAGGTCGATGGGAGTTTCACTTTTCATGATTTTTCAGACGTGGCCCGGCCCCCCGGCCTGCAGAGCGGAGAGCGTCTTGAAAACAGGGACAGGCCACCCTGTGCACGCCGATATCTTGTTCATGCGTGGCCTCTGGTCACTAGGGGACAGGGCAGCCTGTCCCTGTTTTCAAGACGCTCTCCGCTCTGCAGGCCGGGGGGCCGGGCCACGTCGAACTTTCATGCACGATAGAACCGGACGACAGAATCGCAAGTGTAATCGACGTCGTCGTCGGCCAAATATGGATTCATAGGAAGCAGCAGCAATCGCTCGAAAAGCCGATCCATGTCCGGAAGCGCCGCCTTCAGGCCGAGCCTCTCCCACTGGTGAACAGCCTTGCCGCCCCATGGAAGAATAGTCCCAATCCCGCTCGACTGCAGAAACGCCCGCAATCGATCGCACTCGCGAGCTTCGATTTCGTAATTCTGGAAAACGTCGAAATGATCGGGATCGTTATCCGGACCGGGCGGGAGTACCACCTCGTCCAGACATTCCAGCCGCGCGCGGTAATGGCGCGCAAGAGCCCGGCGGCGCTCAATCGCGTGATCGAAAAACTGCAGGCGGTGATCCAGAATGGCGGCTTGCAAGTTGTCGAGGCGCGAGTTGAGTCCCCAACTTACGATCTCGCCGTTGTTGATCGCGCGGCCATGATCGCGAAGTTGGGCCAGTCGCTCATGAATCGCCGCGTCGTTCGTGACCACCGCCCCACCATCGCCCAGACAGCCGAGAACCTTCGCGGGAAAAAAGCTGAACGCCGCCGCGGCGCCGAACGTGCCCGCGGCCTGCCCCTTAAATCGCGAGCCGAGTGCCTGGGCGGCATCTTCCACAATCACAAGCCCATGGCTCGCGGCAATCCGCAGGATCGCTTCCATGTCGCAAGTACGTCCGTTCAAATGCGTGGGCAGGATCGCGCGGGTACGCGGCGTGATGGCGGCCTCGATCGCAGCGGGGTCGATCAGATGGTCCGCGCCGCAATCGACGGGAACGGGAATGGCGCCAGCAAAGTGAATGGCGGCGGCGGTCGCCACCATGGTGTGCGAACAGAAAATCACCTCGCCCGAATCGATGCCGGCGGCGCGCAGAGCGAGCAGGAGGCCGTCAGTCGCATTGGCGACTCCCAGCGCATGGCGAACCCCGAGAAAGGCCGCGAGGTTGGTCTCGTATCGCTCCAGATCCTGTTGAAGAATGAATGCCCCGCGGCGTCCGACATCGCGAAAGATGGCGACCAGATCTTCTTCCTCGGCGGTGAAGACGCGCGCGTAATCGAAAAACGGAATCGATCGGTGAACCGCACCCGAACGTCCGAGGGCTATGGCTGCGCCTGGCATGCGGTCTCCTTGCTTCGTGAAACGTTTCGGGAAACAGGTCTCGATCCGACCAACTTCGGCAACGCGGCCAGGCTGCCGAGACCGTAGGCGACGTGCAGGCTCGCGAACACGATCGGCATCTGGAAAAACATTGTGAACTTGCGCGCGCGCCAGCTCGCGTGCACGGAGGCGAGCAGATTGGCGATGGCGTACGGAATTACGACCATCGCCAGGGGAATGGAAGTCCACGGCGACAGCACGGCGGTGGCGATGAGGCTGATGACGAAAATCAGCGGGATCAAATGCCGCAGCGACACCGGAATCGCATCGCTATACAGGAACGGCAGCACCGCCCACCGTCCGTTCAGGAAATTGTGGCGCCAGAAAGATGCGAGGTCGCTGCGAGCGAAATAGTCGCTGCGGATCTCGGGCGCCAGCAGCGTCTTGCCGCCCGCTGCTTTCAGGCGCATACTGAACTCCATATCTTGCGAACGCTCCAGGCGTTCGTTGAACAGTCCCACACGTTCGAAAACTTCGCGCCGCCAACAGCCGCCGAACACGGTGTCAACCCAGCGGGGTTCATCGGACCCAACGCGAAAGTAGGAGTTGCCGACGCCAAAGCGATGCGAGATCGCGGCCACGATGGCCTGCGCGAACGGCCCGGCCGATTGCGCCAGCGTGCGCATCCTTCCGCCCATGTTGCTGGCCTCGGTGGTCGTGAGGGAATGCACGCACAGCGACAAGTAGTCCGCGGCGATCACCGCGTGCGCGTCGACGCGCGCAATAATCTCGCCGCGCGCGGCTGCGATCGCAAGATTCAGCGCGCACGGCGTGATCTGGCGCGGGTTGTCGATCCGGCGGACACGCGGATCGCGCGCCGCGTATTCCGCGATCAGCTCGCGAGTTCCATCGTCACTCATGCCGTCGCTGACGATGACTTCCATCCGATCGGCTGGATAATCGGAAGCAAGAATCGACTCCAGGGACCGTCCGAGGTACTCTCGCTCATTGCGGCACGGAACGATTACGGAAAGAAGTGTCATAAGTACTTGGCGCGGGCCGTCAGGCCTGCAGAGCCGAGAGTCATCTCGGCTTTTCTGTATGCGGTCCAAACGGCTCCGCGAGGGAAAAGCCGAGATGACTCTCGGCTCTGCAGGCCTGGCGGCCCGCGCCACAAGCTCACCGGATCGTCGCGATCGCCCAACCGGTCTGCGGAGTCCATTGCAATTTCCGCTTGGGCTTCCTTGGCGCACACGCAAATGCCAGCGCAGCCATCGGGTCAGCACCCCATCGACGGCGAAACCTTTGTATCCTTCCGGCCCCGCGCGAATCAAGGGAGGAAGGCAGGCGACGAACACCCAAGGCGCGATGGTCGCGAACAGGCGGAACAGCATCCCCGACTTGTGCCGGATCCGCTGATGCGCGTCGATGCAATACGCCCACACCAAGCCCATCACGATGGCCCCCATCGCCACGCCGATGTAGCCGAAGCTCAAATACCAGCCGGTCGCGTGATGAATGGAATAGCCCTGGTTCTGGATCGCGCCGACGCTTTCGCTGTAATAGAGATAGATGTCGCTGGGGCGGTCCGGCCACAACACGCGCGGGACCACCGAGCAGGCCAGCGCATACAAGCTGTAGCCGTAGCGCGGCTGCGCGTCGCTCGCCAGCACGCCGTACATCGAAAAGTGCGCGCCGTAGGCTTCGTTGCTGGAGGTGACGAACTGGCCGACGCCGGTGGCCTCTTCGATATGTTCGGTCACGGCCTCGGCCATTTCCGAGATCGGGCACCCCGCGAAAGAAATCGATGGCGTAGAGAAACCACATTCCCCCCGCGATCACCAGCGCGACTTTCCACAACTGGCGCGCCGCGCGCCGCGCCCATGTAAGCCAGGAATCCCGTCACCAGCGCCATGAACACTTCGTTCTTGTTGCCCAGCACGAAGGTGAACGCGCACATCGCGCCGAACAATGCCACGTAGGCGGGCAAGGTATAGCGGCGGACGACGTTGACGAAAAATTTGTTGGCGCCTGCCCGGCGCCCGGCCATCAGCATCGCGAATCCGATCGCCGGCGGAATCAGCGCGATGTGATTCAGCACCTGGTGCAGAGTGAACCACTGGTCGGTCTCGCGGCGCGTGTAGATATAGGCGGAGGTGTTGAGCGCCCACGCCGCCGCCAGCTTGTCTTGAATGATATACAGGCTCGCGGCCGCGGAGAGAAACGCGATCAGCAGGATCGGTCCATGGCGCAGCGTAAGGCGCGGAATCTCGGCGCGGCTGGTGGCGCTTCAACGCAACCAGCAACGTCATCTCCACCAGAATGATGAAGGCCGAATACAGCGACCAGCGTCAGCATGTAATCGCCATCGAGCGCAATGGGAAACAGCTTCTGTTCCAGGTAATGATAATTCTTGCCGCTGAAACCGCCGGTCTTGTCGATCACCAGATACCAGGCGCCGAATAACGACCAGTAGTACAACGCGGCGACACCGACCAGCATGCCGTAATCGTGCCGCTTGCGGAATAGCGCGAAGGCCAGCGCCGCGATGATGAGGCTCGCAATCGAGAGAAAGACAAAATATTCCATTGGTCTGTGGGTGCCGCCACTCGTGGCGGCGAGCCGCCTTCAGGCGGCTCTGTCTGACCGTGGGCAATTCCGCATACAGGGCAAGCAGCCGCCGGGCGATCCCTGCTGCGGAAAATTCGGCGATCTTCCGCCGTCCATCGCTACGCCGCGGCGGCGCAATCATCTGAGCGAGAGCAGCTCCCAGCGCTTCGGGATCGCGCGCCGCGATCCTGGTATTCGCGACGCCGTCGAGCCGTTCCGCAATATCGCCGGCCGCCACGCTGACGATAGGAAAGTTCGAGGCCAGTGCTTCCTGCACCACCGTGGGCGAGCCTTCGAAATCACTGGTGACCAGCAGGCAATCCGCCGCGCTCATCAGCGTGGGAACCAGTGCGGGCTCAGTGAATCCATCCAGAATTTCCCAATGCAAATCGGGCACTGCGCGGCGCGCGGCAGTCACCGCGGCCTCCGCCAAATCGAGGCGCTTGATCCGCGGATCGCGCCCGCAATTAAACAGAACAGTGGGTGCGGTGAGCCTCCACCCGAGACGTTCGCGCGCGGCGTTGCGCGGGATCGGTTGAAAAGCGTGATCGTCGACGCCGCTAACCAGAACCGTGACGCGTTTGCGGCGCCACCAGAGGCGGTCGCTAAGCCGACGGCTGACGCATACGATGCGCGCCGCCCGCAGCGCGGCGATTTGAGAGAAGACGTGCGCGACAGCGAACGGATCGGCGGCGATCCCGGAGTCGGATTGAGGTCGCTTCCGCGGATAAGTGATCACCAGCGGAATTCGCCCCACGCATAATGCTGAAAATAAGGCAGTTACGGTCCCGTAGTGCGCGTGCACCACATTTGGTGAAAATGCACGCATTTCTGCAAGAAAACGCAACGCCTCCTGCAAGACTTTTAAGGGCGAGGTTCGCGACCGCAGGAAGAACTCGCGAATATCCACACCCTGCGACCGCAGTGCGTCGGCCTGGCGGCGGGCGAAGATCATGGAGCTGCCCAGACCGTCGCCCGGAATCACGAACATCACTTTCATCGAAAACAGACCTCGCGAATAGGAGGCAGGACAGCAAAGATTCCGCAGCGCGCCAGTTTCGCCCAGGCGATTGCGCTCTCGGGGCGGGAGTAGAGCAACGTTGCGTATTGGCGGAGAGCCCGGCGATACTCGCCCGCCAGCAGCAGGTGGTCGGTCTGTTTCAGGAGCGCCTGGAAGTCATCGCCAAGGGAGAAAGCAAACGCTGCTGGAATGTCCTCGGGCTCGCCGCGATGGCGCATGGCCGCGAGAAGGCGGGCGGCGCGATGCGCGCGGGCTTGTTCCGCGGCCTTATTGGCGCTGACGGACACCGCCGAATAACGATAGTGATACAGCGGCTCAGGCAGATTCGCCGACGGTGCATCGTCATTCATCCGCCAGAAGAAATCGTAATCCTGCGAGCAAACAAATTGTTCGCGATAACCTTCGATACCGAGGGCCGCGTCGCGGCGAAACATGGTCGACCCGTGAATGAACGGGTTTTCGTAGGGTAATGCCGCTTGAATTTGCGCGTCAGTCTCGGCGACACGGGTACGCCACAGCGGCGTCCCATCCTGTTGATGCATCCACGCCGCGGTGCCGCAAAGCGTTGTTTCGGGATTTGTTCGAAGGTAGGCGAGTTGAAGCTCGAAGCGGCGGGGATCGCTCCAATCGTCGGCGTCCTGGCGCGCGATGAATTCGCCGCGCGCCTGCCGCAGGCCGTCGTTTAGCGTTGCGGTTAATCCACGTGACCCGTCGAGGATCAGGAATTCGAAATCGCGAAAGGTTTGCGCGCGTATCGAGTCCATGGCGCGTTCGACCATCGCGGGCGGCGTCGCGTGGACCGGCATGAGAACCGTAATCGTTACCAAGATGCCCGCCAGCGTCGCGCCCAATTTGAAAACGCGACCAGCGCCCACTGACGGTCGCCCGTGAGATTGGGCGCGGCCTGATCGAGTAACGGACACGGCGTCAGATCGCGGGCAAATTCCCGCAGCGGGCCGGCCAGCCATTTACTGATGGGCGCGCCGAAGCCGAGCTTGGGGCGGTCGAGAATCCGATCGGGAAGAATGCCACGGTAAGCCGCGCGCAGCAGGACCTTTTTTTCGCGGCGATGAACCAGTTGCGCGGCCGGTAAGTCCTGCGACCATTCGAGCAAACGATGATCGAGAAACGGAGCGCGGCCTTCCATGCCGTGCGCGGCCAGCGCGATGTCCATTTTGTAGGTGAGATCGTTGGGGAGATACAGGTGGCGATCGGTCCAGAGCGCCCGCTTGAGCGCGCCGCCCCCGGCGCAGGCCAGGAACGTGTCGGAGGCCAGGAAGTGCGCGAACGAGTCCGCCTGCGGCGAATTGCCGTTCAGCAAGCGCGCTCGATCCCCTGCGCGAAACAGCGCTTTCGATTGCACATAGACCTGCAACGCGGGATTCTCGCCAGGGGCAGCGGCCGCCCAGCCGTCGCGAAATCCCGCGGCTGCCGCCACCGCTTTCGCGGCCTGTTTGAAATGGATGTGCTCATAATGGCGGTAACCGCCGAAAGCTTCGTCGGCGCCATCGCCATCCAGCACTACTTTGAATCGCCCGGCGAGCGCGCGTGCGAGGGCGAATGAGGGCAGGGCGGAACTGTCGGCGAAGGGCTCGTCATAAGGATCGAGAAAGGATTCGACTTGGCTGGTGATTTGGCCGGCGCGCAGCGGAATGATTTCGTGCGGCAGGCCGAGACGCTTCGCGACCTGCGCGGCGCAATCCGCGTCGCCAGGACTTCCGTCGAAGGCAACCGTAAATGCGGCGGGCCTGGCTCCCAGGCGCACACACTCGGTGGCGACCACGGAAGAGTCGATGCCGCCGCTCAGGTAGACGGCGACGGGGACGTCGGAACGCAGGCGGAGACGGACGGAATCGCCAAGGAGTCCGCGCAGGCTGGGAGGATCGCGATCGTCAGCGGATGTGGCGTTTTCCGGGTGCCACCAACGGCGGATCGACGAGCGGCCGCCGCGGAAGCGGAGCAAGTGGCCGGCAGGAAGCTTGCGGCAGTCGCGAAAAATGGAGAGCGGTGCGGGAACGTAGCCCAGGGCGAAATAGGCATCGACCGCGGCGGGATCGAGCCGGCGATCGCTCAAGGGATGCAGGGCTTTCAGTTCGCTGGCGAAAGCAAAGCTGGAACCTGCGAAAAAATAGACGAGCGGCTTTTCGCCGACGCGGTCGCGCGCCAGGGTCAGCTCACGCTCGCGCGCGTCCCATAGGGCGAAGGCGAACATTCCGTTGGCGCGCTCAAGGGCGGTTTCGATTCCCCAGGCCGCGCAGGCTTCGAGAAGAACTTCGGTGTCGGTAGCGGTTTGGCAATTGCCGCTGAGTTGTTGACGGAGTTCGACGTAATTGAAGATTTCGCCGTTGAGGACGATAGTCCAGCGCCCATCGCGCGAAGTCATGGGCTGACGGCCGGCGTCGCTCAAATCGAGAATGGCGAGGCGGCGATGGCCGAGGGCGAGGTCGCGGTCGGTGAAGAAACCGTCGCCGTCGGGGCCGCGATGGCGGAGGGCGGCGGTCATCCGCGTGACGATTTCGGGTGAGTTGGGGAAGCCTATGGCTCCTGCAATTCCGCACATATGTTTTAGAAGGGCTGCCTGAGATTCATTGACGTGGCGCGGGTTGCTGGCCTGCGGGGCCGAGTTGGCCGTTAATGAACGTGAATGCACATAAATAAGCCCTAAGTCTTATCTGCGTTCATTCACGTTCATTAACGGCCAAGTCTTTTCATGCGTGGACCACGAAAAGCCGAGACGACTCTCGGCTCTGCAGGCCTGGCGGCCCGCGCCACGTCTTAGGAAGCAACCTAAAGAGGACTTACACTCTGCCGGACATCGTTCATGGCGGTGGCTTTTCTCGCGCTCCATCGCCCAATCAGCCGCGTGCCGATTTCTTCGAGCCAGAGTGGTCCCGCGCGCCCCGTGTGTTGCAAAATTCCCTTCCACGCGGCGCAAGCGGCGTCGGTATGCCCGCCACGAAGCCGCGCGCGGAGCGTCAGGGCCAGGCGCGCGCGAACGTTGGCCCGCCAGATCGCGCGCCAGAATACTCGGGGGAGCGGTGTCTTGGTAGCCAGGGTCTTCTCGACGATTTCAAAAATCTCGCGCTGCATGCGGGCACTGCCGACGCGATTGCTCCAGTTGCCCGGGTGCCGCCGATTGATGACGCCATGGCGCGGCAGCATGGCGACATTCGTAATCGCAGCCGCGCGCACGAACCAGTCGGTATCGGCGAGAGCGTAGGCCGGATCGAATTCGCCGGTGCGGAGCCAGACCTCGCGGCGCATGACCAGCGTGGAGGGGTGAAACGGCCAGTCGTAATAGCGAATCATGTAACGGATCAGGTTGCGGGCGTTGACGATGATCGGCCGCAGCGAACGCAGCCGCCGCGGCGTGAGTTCCAGCACGCCGCCGTCTTTCCCGGGGCCGCCCGACTCGATCGAATCGACGAAGCTCGAGTGGACCATGCCGATTTCGGGATGCTGCTCCAGGAACTCGACCGACGCTTGCAGGTGATCGGGCGTGAAGCGGTCGTCATCCGAGCACCAGGCGATGCAGTCGCCGTGGGTGGCATGCATCGCCGCGTTCCAATTTTTGACGCCCCCGGTATTTACGGGTTGGCGTAGAACGCGCACTGTCGGATTCCGTTCCGCGATCCGATCGAGCGTCGCCGTGGTGCCGTCGGTGGAAGCGTCGTCGCTCACGACGATTTCGTCGGGCGGTGTTGATTGGCCCAGCGCGGCCTCGATGGCTTCACGAACCATGGACGAGCGATTGTAAGTCGCGATGGCGACGGAAAGTTTCATAAACTGCACGCTGCAATTACGGCGGCCAAACCGCCGGCAAACAGCCCGGAAGCGCGCACACCGAATCGAAATCCGCACTTGCGCCGCGCGTAGATGGCGCAAACCGCCAGGTTCACGGCGTATGACAACGCGAATGCGATCGAAGCGCCTTCCGCGGGTCCGCGTCCGCGTCCGATGCACCAGGCCGCGGCGAGAAAGACCGCCTGCGTCGAGAAGTCCGCCAGTAGAAATGCGCGCATGTCCGCCGCCGCGAGCATCGGGATCGCCAGCACCCACGACGTGACTTTGAAGTAGTCGCCAATCAGGGTCCAACGCAGGAACTGCGCGGCGGGATGAAACGCGGCGGAGTAAAGCAGTGGGATGACGAACGGTTTCAGGAGTGCGATCGCGATAATAATGGGCGTCGCCACCAGAATGGCGATGGTCAAAACACTCGCGATATGCCGGCGGCGCTCGGCGTTGTCGCGCGCGGCGGCGAGCGCGGGCAAATAGTAAACTTGCATCGCGGCGAGGATCAACGTCACGTGATTCATGCTGATGTTCCAGGCTGCGTCGAACTGTCCGGTGACGTCAATCCCGGAAATCCGAGTGATGCGCGCGCGCAGGGTGAGCAGTATCAAGGACGCCAGCAGGCTGGTGGCGAGCATGGCGGCCGATATCGAAAAGAAGTGGCGCGCGGCTCGCGGGTTGAAGCGGGCTGGGGAGCTGTCTCCGAAATTCGTTGAATAAAAAAAGGGGACAGACCACTCTGTCCACGGCCGCGTCGGCACGAGGGAAGGGGAAGAAACCTGCGGGGACAGAGCAGTCTGTCCCCTTTTTTTATTCAACGAATTCCGGAGACAGGACACTAGCTGAATTCGCAATCCTTGCGGCGGGCGAGCCATCGCCCACAGCGCGCCTCCGAGGGCGGCGGCCGCCGAGCACGCCAGCATCGCGACCAGGCCGCTCGGCTTGCCTCCGAAAATGACCGTGAACGCCGCCGATAGCACCATCGCGAGCGCCGCGATCAACTGAATGACGGCCAGTCTGCCGATTTCACCGCGCGCGCGCAGCAGCGAATTGAGGAACGTGAAGGCGCTCGAGAGAATCACGGGAATCGTCAGCCAGCGCAAGACAGGTGCGATCTCCGGCGGTAGTCCAACGACTCCGGCAACGGTTCGCGGAACGGCGAGCATCGTCACGGCAACCGAGGCCGTGGCGATGGCGAACAGGCGGAGGACGGTTCCCACGAAATCGCGTTGCTTCGCGCCGGTGAATAGGCTCGCGCCCTGGACTAGGGCGGTCTGTCCGTTGAGGGTCGACGCCGTGAGCGCGGTTGCATGAATCTGCTGCAGCGTCGAGAGCAGCGCGACCGAAGCAGGGCCGAGCGACATCGCGATGATCTTGGTGGCGAGCGCCGAGAGCAATCCGCTGGCGAGGGAACCCGCGCCGGTCTGCGAAAATGCGCGCCAGCCGATGCGGGCGCGCGGTTCCGTGATTGGCTGCGTTGCTGTGCTCATGCTATCGGGTACACCGCGTCGTCGCCGATCACCGCGTAGTGACCACACGAAACGCCTTCAGAAAACGTGTCGACATGAGTGTCGACACGGCACGCAGGAGTGCGTGCGCCACATCCGCTACGGACTGGGTGAAAACCCGTTGAGGTAAACGGCGCGGCTCGATGATTAGTCGCGTTGCCGTGCTCATGCCGTTGCGTACACCGCGAGTAACCGCGCGGGATTTCCGGAGACGACCGCGCCTGTCGGTACGTCGCGCACGATGACCGAGCCCGCGCCAATCATCGCGCCGTTGCCGATCGACACGCCTTTCAGAACGATGGCCGCAACCCCGAGCAAAACGTCGTCGCCAATTTTTACGGGCACGGTGGAGCCTTCCGCGTGACGCTCATCGGGTGACACGCCGTGAAAATCGCTATCGAGGATCCGCACTGCCGCGCCCACCAGGGCTCGCTCGCCGATTTCGATGCGTTCCAATGCGATCAATTCGATGCCGTTTGCCAAGTGCGAGCCGGCGCCAATCTTGATGAACGACGTCCGATTGCGGGCATTGAAGTAGATCGGCGCGCCGGGCAGCCCGGCATCGCGATCGCCCAGGATCGCGTGTTCACCGATGCGCAGAGTGCCGCGTCCGCGGAAGACGACTCGCGTTCTGAGGCGGACGGTTGGCGCGAGTTCGATCCGGCCGCCGGCAAGCGCGGCATC
Organism: Terriglobia bacterium; assembly: GCA_963732025.1. Lineage (GTDB taxonomy): Bacteria > Acidobacteriota > Terriglobia > Bryobacterales > Bryobacteraceae > Palsa-187. The sequence continues at coordinate 463,174 of CAVSXU010000007.1, read as the reverse complement.
CAGCTTCAACCGCAGCTTCCACCAAGTGGAATATGCGCGATAAATCGACCGAGCCAACATTGAATCGCCCTAAGTGATGTTGGGCCGAAATAATTGGATTAACTGGCGCAGGCCGCTGGCCTGCTGTGTCGCTTGTCGAGGCAATATTTTCAGGATCCATCGCGAGAAGCCGAGACGACTCTCGGCTCTCCAGCCCTGGCGGCCCGCGCCACGCCGGCTAGCAGGCAGCGGCTTTCTCCAGCCGCGAGCCGCTGTAATACCCGCGATACCACGCCGCGAATCGATCCACTCCCACGCCGAGTGGCGTGCAAGGACGGAAGCCGGTCGCGCGCCACAGATCCTCGACATCGGCGTGCGTCGAAACCACGTCGCCTGCCTGCATCGGCAGAAAGCGCTTACGCGCGCGGCGGCCGAACGAGCGTTCCAGTGCCGCGATGAACTCCATCAACCCTACTGGCCGGTCGCTGCCGATATTGAACAGCCGATACCGGTCGCTACCGGCGGCGCCCGGGTGTAAAGCAATGCTCGCAACGCCCTCCACCACGTCGTCTATATAAGTGAAGTCGCGCTGCATGCGGCCGTAATTGTAGACGTCGATCCGCTGGCCGCTCTCGATCGCGCGCGCGAATTTGAACGGCGCCATATCGGGGCGGCCCCAGGGCCCGTACACGGTGAAAAACCGCAGCCCTGTGGTCGCGAACCCGAAGAGGTGCGTGTAGGCATGCGCCATCAGTTCGTTGGCGCGCTTGGTGGCCGCGTAGAGCGACAGCGGCGAATCCGCGCGATCCGTGACCGAGCACGGCTCGACTGACAACGAGCCGCGGTGACCGCCGTACACCGAGCTCGACGACGCGTAAATCAGATGATCCACCGCGCAGCGGCGGCAGCCTTCGAGAATATTCAGAAAGCCGGCCACGTTGGTCTCTACGTAATCATGCGGGTGGTCGATGGAATGGCGCACTCCCGCTTGCGCGGCCAGATGGATTACCTGCGCGGGCTGGACGGATGCGAATAACGCTTCCATCGACGCCCGGTCGGCGACGTCCAGTTGTGCGAACGCAAAGTTGTCCGATGTGGTCAGGCGCTCGAGGCGCGCGCTCTTGAGTTTCGGGTCGTAATAAGTGTTGAGGTTGTCGACACCGACGACCTGTTCGCCATCGGCAAGCAGGCGCGCGGCCACGTGATAGCCAATAAATCCGGCGGCGCCCGTGACCAGGATCATGAGTGGACCTCTTCAGTCGGCTGGCCATTCGATCCATGGCCAGGAGGGCCGTGACCGGAAGAAGAATCGTCCGGTGTCCGATAATACGTCCGGTAGTAACCGTAATAGTTGTAGCTGTCGCTCAACTCCTTGTGGACTTCGTTGAGCACCACGCCAACCACTTTCGCGCGTAAACGATTCAGTGTCGCGAGCACTGTCGCAACCGCTTTGCGGCTGGTCTGCCCTGCGCGCGCGACTACCAGCACGCCATCTACTGCGGTCGCCATCTGCAGGGGCTCGGCGAAACCCAACAACGGGGGTGCATCGAGCATCACCAGGTCGAACTCGGCGGAAGCTTCGGCCAGCAGCTCGACCAGTCCGCGTCCCACCAGATCCGATGCGTGCCGTGACGGCGGTCCGGCAGGAAGAATGAACAAGCCGGGAATCGCTTCGGCTTCGATCACGGCCTCGCGCCAGGGAATTTCGCCCAGCAGGGCGTTGGATAAGCCGATCACGCTCGGCAGGTTGAAATTACGATGTACGCTGGGTCTGCGCAGATCGCCATCGATCAACAGCGTGCGTCGCCCTTGTTCGGCGTGCGCGGCGGCGAGGTTGGCGGCAGTGGTGGTCTTGCCTTCGCCGGGCGCGGCGCTGGTCACCAGAAGCGAGCGATAACAGCGGTCGAAATTCCCCAGCAGAATCGAGTTGCGGAGCGTGCGAATCGATTCGCCAAAGCCGGTCAGGTCGCGTTCCTCCTCGCGCTTGTTGCCATTGCTCTTGTGGGCATTGCCTTTATGTGATCCGTTGCGAGCCCCGTAGCCGTTGACGATCCCGTTGGTCCGTTTACCATCCGCCCACGATGCGCCGATTCCCAGCGCGCTGCGATTCTTCATCAGCGGCAGGCTGCCGATCACTTCCGTACGCAGCGTGCGCGCCACTTGCTCGGGATCCCGAATCGTCTTGTCGAGAAGATCGCTCAGGACGGCGGCACCCACCGCGAGCAGCGTCGAAAACAGGAACGCGAGCATCGCGTTCAGAGGCAGACTTGGGAAAACGGGTTTGAGCGCGGGGCGCGCGGGATCGGCGATCCGGATGGAGCTGTTCTGGAATCCGGCGTTGATGCCGGCCTCCTTGATCTTGCGGATCAGTTCCTCATAGAGGTGCTTGTCGGCGTCGGCCTCGCGCTTGCGGGCCTGATACTCGAACGACCGCGCGTTCATACGGTCGAATTCTTCCTTCGCGCCGGCCAGCGCCTGCTTCACCATCGCCTCGCGGCGCTCGCCTTCGCGGAACTCGACCTCCACCCGCTCGCCGATCTGCTTGAGTGTGGAATCGATGGCCGTCTGCACTTCGTTGACTTTCGCCTGCGCCCGTTTGTATTCCGGATGATTGGCGCCGAAATGCGTCTTGATCTCGCCGAATTGCTCGCGCGCTTCGTTCAGGTGTTCGGTGAGATGGCGCAGCGACTCGCCTTGCGGAGTCGCCAGCGCGGACTCCATGGAACCGCCACGTACTGACTCGTAGGCGGCTTCTTTCCGGAGCCGGTCGCCTTGGGCGCTGGTGTATTCGGTGTTCAATTGCAGCAGCCGGGAGGAAAGGATGCTGGTCTTCTCCTCGGGGTTGATGACGTTCAGGTCGCGCTCGAATCCGGCGAGCGCATGGCTGGAACGCTCCATCTTGGCCTTCAGCTCGTCGAGCTGCTTTTCCATGAATTCGGAAAGGCTGGCGGAACTGCGCAGCCGGATGTTGTAGGTGTGTTCGAGATAACTCTGCGCGATCGCATTCGATGCGTCGGCGGCGAGCTGCGGATCGGGGGAGCGGTAACTGACCAACAGCAGATACGTGTTGGGCGGGCGCGTCACCTTGAGGCGCGACAGCGTCACCGGTGCGTCGTCGGCTCGAGGCGATATGGCCTGCTGCTCCTGTTCCCGCAGATGGAACCGGCGGTCGACCGGCCGCAGCACCGAATCCGATTGGACCAGCTTCACCTGCGTGGCGAGAAACTGGTCGGCGTCATTCTGCGCGCCACGCGTCGAGTCCTGGCCGACGACGCCGGGGGGCGTTTGGCGATCGATATCGACTGTCGCTGTCGATTCGAAGATGGGAGTGAGGCGCGCCGAGATGATAATGGTCGCGATGACGCAGGCGGCAACGAATCCTGAGATTCGCCAGCGATAGCGTTTCAGGATCCAGAGGTATTGGGAGAGCGGGATTTTGGCTTCTTCGGGCTCGCTGTCGAGGGGAGGCGCGTATTGCGGGATGCGCTCCATGTCGAGCAAGGCGGGTAGCCGTTCGCGATCGTTCATGTTAGTTGGGTATGCGGACGTTTGTGGCGCACGCACTCCTGCGTGCCGTGTCGACACTCGTGTCGACACGTGTTTTGCCTAATCGTGAACAACGTTGGTGCAGGTGTTGCTTTTCGGTGCGAGGTCTCGGACTCATCAAAAATGTCGAGACGATTCTCGACACAGCAGGCGGGCGGCCCGCGCCACGTCTCTTCTAATGACTCAAAATCAAAATCCCAGACGCCGTTGACGTCGCGAAGCCCAGCGTCTTCTCCAACACATTCATCGCGAGGCGTCCGGTGCGATTGTCCGGAATGTAAAAAATATCGTTAGCCGTCAGCGTCACGTCCGGCGACTTGCGATCCAGAATCTTGCGCAAATCAATCGGTGTTTCCAGCGAGCCAGCTTCGCCGCGGCGATACAGATAGGCTTCCTTGGTCGCATACGGCGCCAGCCCTTCCGCCAGCGCCAGTGCTTTCATCACCGTCATGCCGAAGCCGTCTTCGATCCGGAACGCTCCCGGCTTTTTCACGTTCCCCACGACAAACACGCGGCCAACTTGGGGAACGCGCACCTCTTCGCCGCCCTCGAGCAGCACGTTGAGCGCGGGATCCGCCGCGTCGATCAATCCATTCACACGAATCCGTTCGATCAGCGGAGTCTGTCCGTTACGCGACGGCCTCGATATCAGGATCTCGCTGCCGGCGTCGATATTTAATCCTTCCGCTCGCGTAAGTGCCTCCAACAGCGTGATTTTCCCGATCGCTTGAAAGGTGACCGGACGCTTCACCGCCCCCGCGACGCTGATCGGACGGCTGTGATACTCGGCAATTGTGACGGTAACGGCGGGATCGACCAAGATCTCTTCTTCCGAGAGCGCCGTGGCGATCTTGGTTTCGAGATCGGCCGGCATCAGACCGCGAGCCTCGATTTTCTGCTTGAGCATCGGCAGGCGGATCAACCCTTCGGCGCTGACGCGAACGGTCCTGGTCAATTCCGGCGCGCCGTACACCGAGATCGCGATCAAATCGTTCGCGCCGATCGATTGGACGGGCAGGTTCGGACCGGAATCGGGCGTCGACGGTGAAAACCTCCCTTGCCCGACCGCCGCCTCAATGAAAAACGCGATCAAAAACAATAGTTTCAACATGTTGCAGTCATGGCCATAGGAACGATCATGTCTGGCGCGACCTCGGCTGCGATCGAGCGCTGCAGCAGTTCAACGCCGATCACCAGCCGATAGATGTCCTTCTCGCGAATCAACGTCCCGGTGAGACCGCGCAGCGGGCCGCGCTCCACGCGCACTCGATCGCCAGGTTTGAGATGCGGCCACGGCCGGATGGGAATACTCGAATGGACCATGGTTTCGATTGCCGCGATCTCGGCGTCGTCCACCGGGCACGGCGCTGTCCCCGAACCCGACGATCCGCCGCACTCCGGGCGTGTCCAGCACACGAATGCGGTCGTCAGGCGAAAACCGGCAGAGCACGTAGCCGGAGAACAGCGGCACCTCGATTTCTTTCACGCGGTCCGACCACTGCTGACGCGAGCGATACAGCGGCACCAGCGCAGTCATCTTCTTCGATTCCAGAGCCGCTTGCACGGCTCGCTCATGCTGATGCTTCACGGTAAGCGCAAACCAGCGCGCGGGTTCGGTTTCCACGTTCGAGCACAGCTCACGCAGTGTGAGTCCCATCATTGTTTTTTTCGGGGCGGCTTTCCGCGTTACACCTTAAGAGAGTTCGTGGACATCCGACCCGATTCGTCTCATACGGAATTGGAGTAAGGGTCAGTTTTCAGGTGTGAGACCGCCACTCGTGGCGGCGAGTGGTCTTTACACGCTGCTGAAAAACCGAGCGTCTGTGTGAAAACAGGGACAGGCTACCCTGTCCCCTAGGGCCCAGAGACCACGAATAAACAAGATATCGTCGTGGACAGGGCGGCCTGTCCCTGTTTTCACACAGACGCTCGGTTTTTCAGCAGCGTGTTTAGGCCGCTCAAATAGGACGCGCTAAAGCACGTCCGCCGGCACGAGTGCCGGCCCCACGGACTATCGCCAGAGCTGGTACCACTTGCGCTGGTCGGAGGCTACCGCTTTGTCCGGGATCTCCAGAGTTTCCCCAGTGAGCGCCGACCTGGGATTCGTGATACACAGGGTGTCGGCGATTTCATCGCTGTGCTTCTGTTTCAGCCATGCATGCGCCAGATCCAGGCGCGGAGGACGATGTTCCAGGTCGTGCGCATCGCTGGCGACGAAGTGCACAAGGCCCCGTTCGAGCAGCGTTTCGCAAAACTCCTTGGCGCGCCGGCCGAAAACACCCAGCAAGCTTTGCCCGGTGATTTGCAGTCGCGCTCCAGCCGCCACCCAGGCTTCGATCTCATCGATGCGCTGCCGCAGCAGGCTATTACGCTCGGGATGCGTGAGCACGGGAATCATCCCGGCCTCCTGCAGGCGCTCCAGAATCTCGGCGGTGTTGCGAAAGATCAAAAGCTCCGAAAACTCGACAAGCACGTAATTCTTGTGATCGATCGTGTACTTGTTGGGATTGACGATGGCGTCCTGAATGTTTTCGTAGCTCAGATGAAAATCGCAGCCTGAGTAGAGGCGCAAGGTAGCAACGTTGGCGGCTTCGGCAACTTGAGCCAGACGGTCGCGGATGATTTCGGGCTCGAACCGGTATGTGAGGTTCGCGTGCGGCGTGCAAACCAAGTCGGTGGTGCCGTTCGCGGCGGCCATGCGGACCATCGCGACGGAATCTTCCAGGGTGCGCGCGCCGTCGTCCAGGCCGAACAGCACGTGGCTGTGAATGTCGATCAACTCATTGATTTTAGCAGCCAGCGATTTCAGCGCGGCCGGAGGATTTTTTGAGGCGCTATTCCTTTATGCAGAGAAGGCAGGCGACAAGATCGCCTGCCCCACAATTTGCCTCTGAATTAAGGAGCGGCCTCAAATCAGCGCGACTCGAGTAGCAGCGAGGTAACTCCGCCACCGCTTTTCGATTCGACAATCTTCGTCTCCGTTGCCAACAGATGCAGGATTTTACGATTGTCCGACAGAATCTCAGCCGAGTAGCGATGGTACCCATGCCGCGCGGCCACTCGCAGCGTCTCGCGCAGGAGAATTCGCCCCAGCCCGCGACCATGCCACTCATCCCACACAATCAGTCCGATCTCGACCACATCGGGACGAGCCGGGTCGCCCAGCGGTTCAAATCTCCCCACGCCCATCAATTTCGGTGGATTGTCGTCCGCGGTCTCGGCGACCAACGCCATGCGATTGGTGTAGTTTACGTGCGAAAGATGCCACGCCATCTGGTCGCTCAACTCCGGCATCGCCGAAAAGAATCGCTGATACACGGATTGCGGGCTCAGAGAATCGAACGCATTCACCAGCGCGTGGTCGTCCTCCGGGCGAATCGGGCGGATGTGAACCCGCGTACCGTCGCGCAGCACCACATCCCCGGCGGGTTGCGCATCGTATCGAGTATCCACGACAGGCATCATATACAGGTTGGATGCGCTTCTGGGAACTCGGTCGCAACATCAATTCGTTACAAGAATTCGTGACAACTCGCCTTGTAATGAGTCTGTAACCATGTTACGTTTTAGTAAATCGTCGCAACGGATTTTCTAAAGGGGGTTTGGAATGAAGTCACTTCTTCGCGCGACCGCTATTCTCACTGCGCTTACTGCATTTTCATTATTTGGACAGGACATCACCGGTTCGATCGTCGGCACCGTGCAGGATCCCACGGGCGCGGGAATTCCCGGCGCCAAAGTCACGGTCACCAACAGCGATCGCAACGCGGTGATGCGCACCACCATCACGGAAGCGGACGGCGAACTTCAGCGTGCCCGCTGTTGCCCATCGGCCACTACTCGCTCACGGTGGAAGGCAAGGGCTTCAAGAGCTCCACCAAAAAGGATATCGAGCTCAACGTGAACGACCGGCTGACGGTGAACTTCAGACCTCGAAGTCGGCGACGTGCAGCAGGAAGTGACGGTGGAGGCGAATACTCGCGCAGATCGACCTGCAAAGTTCGCGCGGCGCAGAGCCTGATCACCGGCAGCGCAGATTCGCGAGCTCGGCGCTGAATGCGCGCAACTATGAGCAGCTTGGTCAGCCTGATGCCCGGCGTCGTGTTCACCGGCACCGGCAATCAGATTTACATCGGCGTGTCCAACCCGCTTGTCGGGCACGTCGAACCAGGTGACGTTCGCCATCAACGGCGGCCGCACCAGCCAGAACAGTTGGACGATCGATGGCGCCGACAACGTGGATCGCGGCGCGAACCTCACGCTGCTCAACTACCCCAGCGTCGATGCCATCGACGAGTTCCGCGTGCTGCGCGGACAGTACAGCGCCGAGTTCGGCCGCAACGCCGGCGGCATGGTCAACGTGATCACCAAGAGCGGCACCAACGAGTTTCACGGCGACGTCGTACGAGTTCTTCCGCAACGATAAGCTCGCCGCCAACAACTACTTCAACAACGCGAACAAGGTGAATCCGGGGCCGGACGGCAAGGCCGTGATTCCGCCGCTGCGCTACAACAATTTCGGCTACACCTTCGGCGGTCCGGTCTGGATTCCCCACGTCTACAACGGGCAAGGACAAGACCTTCTTCTTTTTCTCCGAGGAATTCCGCCGCGTCGATCACCTACACTTCGGTGCAAGGTACGGCTCCGACCGCCGACGAGCTGAACGGCATTTTCCCGTGCCGGTCTGCACAGCGTTCACCGGTACCACCTGTACCACGACGTTCCACCACGATCACGCAACATCAATCCGGTGGCCGCGGCCTACATCAAGGACATCTTCTCGAAGATTCCCGACGGGCAATGCGGCCAACATGCATCAATCTCTCGCTGCGAGAATATCTTCAACGCCGCGGCAGGAGCTGGCCAAGGTCGATCACGTGTTTTCGACCGAAGTGGTCGATCTCGGGCCGCTACATTCTGACGATTCGATCCCGACGGTCGAGCCGCGCGGGTTGTTTACCGGCATCATCGCTACCCAACGTTTCCACTACCGTCACGCAATTCGCCCGGCACAGGCATTCACCGGCCGTCTGACCGGCAGCCTTTCGCCGACGCATGATCAACGAAGCCGGCTATTCGTATTCCTACGGCGCGATCATCAGCATCCCGACCGGACTGGACGCCAGCGCGAATTCGCCGGACATCGCCAAGGCGATCACGCTGCCGTACGCGGTGACCCTGGGCCGCGTTCCCACCGTCAACTTCTCGTCGACGGTTTCGACGCTGACCGGCTTCGGTCCCTATCTCGATTACAACCGCAACCACAACATCTTCGACAACTTCACGAAGATCATGGGCAAGCACACCATCAAGGCCGGGCTGACGATCGTGCATTACAACAAAGAGGAAAACAGGCCGACAACAACGTCGGGACGTTCACCTTCGCCGACGACGCCGCGACCCACGGGATCGGCCGCCACCACCTCGCAGCAGGCATGGGCGAACTTCCTGTTGGGCAACGTCTCGAACTTCTCGCAGACGGCTCGCGACATCACGCCGAGCATCCTGGTGAATCAATCCGAATATTACGTGCAGGACGATTATCGAATCCGCAAGAACCTCACGCTCAATATCGGCGTGCGCTACTCGGTCTTCCGTCAGGCGACGGATGGCAATGGCTTCCTGAACAATTTCGATCCGTCGAAATACGTCCCGCGAACGCGCCGAAGATCGATGCCAATGGCAACCTGGTGGCGGGCACGGGCGATCCACTGAACGGCATCATCGTCGCCGGCAAGAACTCGCCGTACGGCAACAAAGTGACCAATGAGAACAATGGCAACTTCGCGCCGCGCTTCGGCTTCTCCTGGGATCCGTTCGGCAAGGGCAAGCCGGCGATCCGCGGCGGCTACGGCTACGCGTACGACTTCACGCAGGTCTCGCAACGTTTACGAAAGCCCGATCACGACTAATCCTTCTTCGGTGCAGACCAGTTCGATCAACAACACGTCGTTCACAAATCCGGGGGGCGGCGGCAGCACGGTTGTTTCGCTGGCTCCTCCGGCGCTCGCGGGGATCGGGATCCGTGGAAGACGCCTTACGTGCAGCAGTTCAGCCTGGATATCCAGCATGAACTGCCCTGGAAGTACATTCTGGATGTCGGCTACTACGGCTCGAAGGGCACGCACCTGATCGGCACCGCGGACATCAACTCCGTCCCGGTTGGACCCGGCGTCGCTGCCGGCCTGACCGACGCGAATACGCCGTTCACTCGCACCACCGATCCGAAACTGAACCAACTGCGTCCGTACTTGGGCTACAACGCGATCAACGTGATCGAGCCGTGGTTCAATTCGCGCTACAACTCGCTGCAAGTGGCGTTGAGGAAGCAGTACACGGCGGGCGGATTCTTCGGCTTCAACTACACCTGTTCGAAGCTGCTCACCGACGCGGGCACGGACGTCGCGGCTGCAATGAACTTCTATAATCGGCGCGGGCGATTACGGCTTGTCGCCGTACGATCGCACTCAGGTGGTCACGGCGAACTGGGATTATCAACTGCCGTGGCTGCGGCACACGAAGAGCCTGCTTGGTTATACCGCGGGCGGCTGGGAGCTTTCCGGTATCGCGTCGTTCGCTACCGGATTGCCGTTTAACGAAACCGACACGACGGTCGGCCTCGATCCGGGCGGCCTGGGAATCCTGGGATCCAGCGCAGCCGGTACCCGCAGCGATTATGCCTGCGATCCGAACGCCAACGCGCCCCATACCTTGCTGACGTGGTTCAATACCGCGTGCTTCCAAAACGTCCCGACCGGCGTTGTGCGACCTGGCAATCTGGGTCGCAATACGATTCGCGGACCTGGTTATCAGAACTGGGATCTGTCGGCGTTCAAGAATTTCCACTTCACGGAAACTCGCTACTTGCAGGTTCGCCTGGAAACGTTCAATACGTTCAACCACACGAATTGGGCGACCATTAACGTGACGCGGCTCAACGCGGCGTTCGGCCAAGTAACGGCGGCGCGCGATCCGCGTATCGTCCAGCTCGGCATGAAGCTTTACTTCTAGCGAGGAGGTGGCGCACGCACTCGTGCGTGCCGTGTCGATACTCAATGTCGAAACGTTCTTGACGCTGATAACTTGTCAAGCACCCCCGCCCTGACGGGACGGTGCTTGAACGTGGCGCGGTCAGACGCCGCTCGTAACCACGCACTTATTACACGCCGGCGATGGTTTCCAGTTGCGCCAGATGATTCAGATCGTGACCGCCCATGGTCTCGATGACCGTTTGAAACGTCATTTCGCCGCGCTCGGGGTGCGAAAGCCTCCTGGCGAAATCGTTCGGCGTGACGGTTTTGAGCAGTGCAAGATTCCACTGCCTTACTGCAGAAAATGCATTGAGTGCCGCGGAGACTTCCAGTAACCCGTACGGCTTTGCCCAATGGTCCTGATCGAACGGTTGAATCACATGATTCGTCTCGGCCAGTGCCTGCCTCAGCCGGAACGCGAATACCGTTTCGCAATCCGCAAGGTGGCATAGGATCTCGCGAGCCTTCCATTTGCCTTGCGCGAGACTGCGCTCCAGCCCATCCGGACCGAGCCGCTCGACGAGCAATTCCAAACGGGTGGGTGTCTGTGCGATCACATCACGGGATCGCGATTGCCGAGAAAGCTTGCGTATGGGTTGGCTGCTTCAGTCACAAGGCCATCTTACGAGAGACCTGTCCGCTAGCGCCTGCGCCGATGATATTCTCCGCCGCTCAGACCGCCCAGATCGATGATCACGGCCACCAGCAGGATCAGCAGATTTATCCCTGGATCAACCTGGTGCGTGTTCACCATCCACGCGTACGCGAGCGTGGTCAGCGGCAGAAAGAAGAATCCGACCACTGGGATCAGCAAGCCGCCATAGGCGTGTTGCAGATAATTCGACGTCAGGAACATCACTGCGAGTACGATTCTCGGGAACGCGAGAACCAGGATTACGACGAGACAGGGCATGATTCCTCCGCTGATTCAGAAGAGCACGCGTGGGGCCAACCTTTGCGAGCCGACGCTAGTTCCCCGCGCCCGCGGCTGGAGCGTGTTCGCGCGCCGCGGGAGACGCTCCTTTTCATACACGGTATGCGTCCGCTCGTCGAATCTGCCGAAAATCATCTTGCCGGCGGTGGTTTGCAATACGCTGGTCACCGCGATATCGATGGTCTTCGAGATCATCTTGCGCGCGTTGTCGACCACCACCATGGTCCCGTCATCCAGATACGCGACGCCCTGGTTGTATTCCTTGCCCTCTTTCAAAATGAACACACGCATCAACTCGCCCGGCAGCACCACGGGCTTCAAGGCGTTCGCCAGCTCATTGATATTCAGCACCTCGACGCCGTGCAGCTGCGCGACTTTGTTCAAGTTGAAATCGTTAGTGACGATTTTGCAGTTATAGACTTTCCCAAGCTCGATCAGCTTCATGTCGACTTCGCGAACGTTGGGAAAATCCTCCTCGACAATCTGGATATCCAACTGCGGCATTTTCTGGATTCGCTGCAGCACGTCGAGCCCGCGCCGCCCGCGATTGCGCTTCATCGAATCCGACGAATCCGCGACCAGCTGCAATTCACGCAAGACGAATTGCGGGATCACCAGCGTGCCGTCGACAAATCCTGTCTCGACGATGTCCGCGATGCGGCCGTCGATAATTACGCTGGTATCCAGAATCTTGAAGCTGTTCTTGGAAACTTTTTCGCTCCCGAACACGCCGCCGAACGCCGCCAGGTTGAGCATTTCGCCCTTGGCTGCACCGACCACCAGCCCGCAGTACGTCATCAGCGCGAGCACTGCCACCTGAACGAACGGCACCGTCGCGGTACCCGGGCAGCGCCTGCCCCAGAACCAACGCGATCAAATACGCGCCGAGAATCCCGAGCACGCTCCCGGCGGCTGCGCCGATCAACTGTTTCAAGCTGATCTGCTTGACCCGCAGTTCGAAAATGACGATGAGTATGCCTGCCAGAGCTCCGGCGCCCGCCGCCCACGGGCCATCCAGGTCGAACGGGCGGAGAAAATACCCCGCACAGCTCAACATGGCTATGAATACAAATCTGACGATGAGTAAATCTATCAAATCCACTCCCCAAGGAATCCGCTCGCCACGCGGCCGGGCCCCGCCCCGGGCGCATGCTGCACCTTTTTTGTGATTTTCTTAGCGGCTTAGTATATCAGCTTTGTGACACTAAACAAGCGGCCAAGGCCGTAGGCCTACGACAAAACTCCTTAGTCGTATGCCTCACCACCAAGATCACGATTCTAGGAAGCCGGCTGGTCCTTCTTGATCAGCACAGCGATCAGATCCGGCTCCGATGCAGCCAGCACGTTCTTGGGGATGTAACAGTAACCTTTGTCGCCCCAATCTTCACCCCAGGAATTCTTCACGATGTAGTAATTGCCGGTGTACCCGACGATCAGCATCGCGTGCCGCCCGTGCCGTCCGCTGGGTCCTTCCGCGGCGTTGAACAAGCCGTCGCGCCCGACATCAGAGAACGTTGAGCCGGTATTCATCGCGACATGCACCGGGCATCCCGCACTCAGCACCTTGCGAATATCGTCGATCGCGATTGGATGCGGCGTTGCATCCAGTACGTGATTCTGCGCGTCGCCGATCAACACTCGTTCTGACGTGACGGGCGTTTCGCTCGTGTCCGGCCATAGATCCTGCCGGCATGTCCCGTGCTGCGTCAGTACTTCGCCCGGCTCCGGACCGCTCACCGTGCCGTCGCCACCTGTGTACGCGTAGCGATAATCCTGCGCGTCACCCTGCTGACGCTGGAATTCGCAGCATCGTGAAACTAGGCGACAAGCGTGGTCCCGTGCCGGTCTTGATGTTGGTCACCATTTCCGTGGCGTGCGTCCAGGCGAACGCCGAGCAGCGCGAGGTCTGCCCCTGATCGCCGATCGGCGTGCAGTATTTCCGGAAATCCACTGCATCGGCTGGTTGCACGGAATCGAAAGCGGGCGGCAGCGGCTTGGGCTCGACGGGCTCGCCACGCGGAGGAACGGAAACGTCGACGTTGCTGAAATCGATGCCGGTGTAGCGCATCCGCAGGAACTCCATCATCGCCATGGACATGAAGCCGAAAGCTTCCAGTCCTCTGGGGCCTTCGAACAAGCGCACGGTTTCGGAACTGCCAGGCGCGACCTGATCGAACCCGCGCATGAAGCCCGGGATCGGCGAATGGCTTGATAGCCTTCGTCGACGCGCTGCTGCTCCATCGTGTCGCCGAAAAATTCGTGATCGCCGAAAAGATTCTGCGCCGACGCCTGGTAGTCATCGGGGGTCCAATTGCCTTCATCTTCCTGGAAATCGGCTTCGGTTGCGTTGGGGAAATCCGCGGCGGACAGCGCCGTGTCTTCGTCGAGCGGAATCAGGTCGTCGGGATCTGAGAATTCCTCGTTGACGTCGTCGTCGTTGTCGTCGCCGCCGTCGCCATCGTCGCCGCCTTCGGCATCCGCCGCCTCCAGCAGCGCCGCTGTCGGCATCGTCACCATCCTCGTCTTGATCGTCCTGCTGATCTGGATCGTCATCCTGCTGGTCGTCATCGTCCTGCTGATCGTCGTCGTCTGTGCCACCACCGCCGTCGTCATCTCCGCCGCCGAAATCGTCGAAAAATCCGCCGCCATCGTCATCGCCCATCACGTAACGAAAATCCGGATTGTCAAACTCGGGTTGGTAGGACATAAGTCAACATCGTACTACGCACTAAAGAATCCATTGGTTCCAGCCGATTAGAGTGCCGGGTGAAAGTTACATAAATGAAAGATGGACGACGGCACCACCGCATTCCTTATGCGGGCCCGATCCGCGTGTCCTGGCAGGATCCCAGCGGCAACCCATGCTTCGCCATGGGCAAATGCATCGAGGTTTCCGAATCCGGCTTGCGCTTTGAAGTCTCGGTGAACATTCCCGAGCGAACCATCGTTCAGATGAATGCCGAACGCATCAAGTTCTCCGGTTCCGCAACCGTTCGCCACGTCGAGCGCCGCGGCGCGAGATTTGTACTGGGGCTGGAGCTTTCGCAGTCGATGACGCAAAAAGCAGTCGCGGCACTTCGCGAGCCTTGGGCGCTGCGCAGCGAGACTCCGGTTCGTTGAGTAAATGCGCTTGGTCCGCTTCCTTCCGCGCGGCTCTGAAAAGCGCCTACTTCCCCTGCTGCACATAGCGCGCGATCTGCTCACACGTCGCAAACCACACGCCCGGTTTCGATTGCATGTAAGTGACGAACTCATCCAGGTGATGAATCGGCGCGCGATGACCCGCAACGTGCGGATGCAGCGTCAGAATCAACATCGTCTTATCGCGATACGCGCCGTCGAACTCGTCCTTATAGAGCTTGTAAAGCAATTCCGGCGAAGGCATGGTGCCGCCGCGGCCGAGATACGGCGTCTCCGTCAGCGTCCAGTCGATCGCAAGCTCCACCATGCCCGTCGGCGCGCCATCCGCGACGATTTCATATGGTTCGTCCATCGCCTGCAAGCTGCTGTCGTAGAAAAATCCCGCCTTGCGAATCAGGCCCAGCGTATTCGCGCTGAACGCCCAACCCGGCGCGCGATATCCGACCGGCCGTTTGCCGGTCGCTTTCGTCAGATAATCGATCGCCTGCGTAAGCAGCCGCTCCTCTTCGCCAGGGCCAAGCGCAGGCGGCGATTCGTGAATCCAGCCATGCACTCCAATCTCATGACGATTGCGCTTCATGATCGCCGGAATCATTTCCGGATGCAGCATTGCGCTGACCGCCGGAATAAAGAACGTCGCGGGAATGTTGTGGCGGTCGAGCAATTCCAGAATGCGAGGCAATCCGGATTGCGCGCCGAAGTCGGCGGCCGAGAGCGTGGTGGGCGAAGTTTGTCCCGACGCCAGCAGATAGCTCTCGTTATCGACATCGAAGCTGAGCCCGACCGCAACGCGCGCACCGCCGGGCCAGGATTTCGGTGTTAGCTTTTTGCCTACACGTGCCGGCGCGACGGCTTGCTTGAGTTGCTCGTCGGTCCACTTGGTGCCGGGCTGTTGGGACTGCGCGAGAGCGGAAAGAGCGGCGACTACGAAAAGAATGGAAGTCCTCACCGTCCTATTGTGGCGCACGCTTCAGCGTGCAGCGGCGAACTTCAGTTCGACGTCCGAAAACACCATCGGCTAAAGCCGACGGCAGCACGCTAAAGCACGCGCCACATCATACAATCAAGTTTCAGCATGAACCCGACCACCTGGTGGCTGTTCGCATCCATGGAATTCGTGATGTGCCTGGCGCCCGGGCCGGCGGTGCTGTATGTGATCTCCAGCGGCCTGCGAGCCGGCGCGCGGCGAAGCATGTTTTCGAATGCCGGGATTCTTGCGGCCAACGCCGTCTACTTCGCGCTTTCGGCGACCGGAGTGGGTGCGTTACTGGTCGCGAACTACAATTTGTTCCTGGCGATCAAATGGATTGGCGCGGCCTACCTGATCTTTATCGGCGCACGAGCGTTGTTCGGGAAAGCCAGCCTCGTCGAATCGACGGACGAAGTTCGCGGCGCCATCTCAGGCTGGAAGCCTGTTCCGCGACGGATTTATTTTGCAGGCGTCCAATCCAAAAGCGATCGTGTTTTTCTCCGCGCTGCTGCCGCAATTTATCGATCCCCGACTGAGCATCGTCACACAGGTGGCGATTCTGTGGATCACCTCGAACTTCATCGAGTTTTTCGTGCTGCTCGGATACGGCATGGCGGCAGGCCGCGCATCGGCGCTGGCGCGCGATCCGCGCTATGCGGCTTGGACCGATCGAACCGCGGGTGGGCTGCTGATTTGCGCGGGCGCTGGTCTGGCGGCGCTCCGCAGAACGTAGAATTAGAGTAGTTACCAATCCATATGTCGAAAAAGTTGCTTGTAGTCCTGTTCGGAATGATCACGGCGTTCGCGCAGCGGCGCGTCGCGATGGGCGATTGGCCGGAGCAGCGCGGCCCCAATCGCGACGGCATCTCGCAAGAAAAAGGCCTGCCCGAGAAGTGGGCCATCAATGGCGAGAACTTCTTGTGGCGCGCGCCGTACGGCGGACGCTCGGCGCCGGTTGTCCTGGGCAATCATCTGTACGTGCAGAATCCGTCCGGCCGCGGCGCCGACGAGCAGGAGCGCGTGATGTGCCTGGATCCCGACACCGGCAAGGTGATCTGGGAATACAAGTTCAACATCTTCCAGAGCGACGCCCCGGCGCATCGCGTGGGCTGGGCATCGCCTGCGGCCGATCCGGAAACCGGGAACGTCTACGCCATCGGCGCGGGCGGATTCGTGGTCGCGTTATCGAAAGACGGCAAGCGCATCTGGGATCGTTCGATCGGCGAAGAGTTCGGCGCGTTCACGACGCATGGCGGACGCATGACGTCGCCGCTGATCGACGGCAATCTGGTGATCGTCAGCCTCGCCGGTTTCGACGTGGGGCAAGGAAGCGAATCGCGCGCAGCGGATCATCGCGATGGACAAGCGCACCGGCGAGATCGTGTGGGTCTCGAATCCCGGCGGCCGTCCTTATGACACCGCGTACGCGGGCACTGAATATCGCGACCATCAACGGCCAGCGCCTGCTGATCATGCGGCCTGGGCGACGGCGGCGTTTACGCCATGAAGCCGCAGACCGGCGAGAAAGTCTGGGGCATGGTGATCGCCAAGCGCGGCATCAACACCGGCGTGGTGGTCAACGGAAATACCGTCATCATTTCGCATGGCGACGAGAATCTCGATTCCAACGGAATGGGCATGATCGCGGCGATCGACGGGTCGCAGAAGGGCGACATCAAGAACTTCAAGTGGACCATGAAGGGATTCCTCGGCGGATTCTCTTCGCCGATCATGGATGGCGACCGCGTGTATCAGATCGAAAACGGATCGAGCATGATCGCGTTCGATGTCGTCACCGGAAAGCAGTTGTGGAAGCAGCAGCTGGGCACGGTGCAGAAAGCGCCGCCGGTGCTGGCGGACGGCAAGCTTTACGTCGGCACGGAGAGCGGGAAGTTTTTCATCCTGAAGCCGCATTCGGATCGCGTCGAGGTTCTGAGCGAAGTCGACATGCCGATCTGCAAATACTCGTGCTGCAGTTCGGAAGGCACGCCGGAGCAGGTGCTCGCCGGCGCGGCGGTTTCGCGCGGCCGCGTGTTCTTCGTGTCGAGCGACGCCGTCTACGCGATCGGCTCCGAAAAGGCGACGTCGCCTGACCGGATTCGCCGTCGATGAGCCCGCGCAGAACGGCCGATGGCGACGCCGGCGTATCTGCAAGTCGAACCGACGGAGCTGGTGCTGAAGCCGGGACAAACGGTGAAACTTCACGCGCGGCTGTTCGACGACGAAGGGCGATTTCTTCGCGAAGACACACGGCGCACGTGGTCGCTCGACGGATTGAAGGGAACCGTGAACGACGGGTCGTTCACGGTCGGCGAGCCGATCCGGAAGCAGCCGGGACTGATCAAAGCGACCGTCGGCGCATCTGACGGGCGAGGCGCGCGCGCGGGTGACTCATCCGCTGCCGTGGACGGAAACGTTCGATTCGCTACGCCGATGGCGCAGTGCCGCCGGGCTGGGTCAACGCGACCGCGGGAAAATTCAAAGTAGCGACGCTGGATGGCCAAAAGGTTCTCGAAAAAGCCGCCGGACGAGACGCTATTCAAGCGAATCCGCATGTTTATCGGGCCGACGGACTGGTCGAACTACACCATCGAAGGCGACGTTCGCGCCAACATGAAGCGCCGCCAGATGGGCGATATCGGCCTCACCGCGCAGCGCTACACGCTGGTGCTTTACGGCAACACGCAGCAGATCGAAAATCGAGCCGTGGGAGCCCGAAATCCAACGCACGGTCACCGTTCCGTTCGAATGGAAACAGGACCAGTGGTATCACTTGAAGCTGCGCGTCGAAAACATGCCCGACGGGAAAGTCCGAGTCCAAGGCAAGGCTGGCCGACCGGCGAGCCCGGAGCCGGCGGCTTGGATGATCGAGAAGATCGATCCCATCGGCAATCATGAAGGCGCGCCGGGCGTGTTCGCCGATGCGCAGTTCGGCGTGTACTTGGATAATCTGAAAGTGACGGCGAACTAGAGGTCAGAGCCAGGACCAGGATCATGGACAGGAGTTGATGATGCTTCGATTGATGATTGCGGCGCGGCGTTACGGTCGGCGTTCTTCGTACACGCTTCCGATCCCGGCATCGGCGATTGGCCGATGTGGGGCGGGACGCCGGACCGCAACATGGTTTCCAGCCAGCACGTCGTGTCCAGTTGGGACGTCAAGACCGGGAAGAACGTGAAGTGGGTGGCGCAGCTTGGTTCGCAGAGCTACGGAAATCCGGTGGTGGCGGGCGGGCAGGTTTACGTCGGCACCAATAACGAACTGGTTCGCGATCCGAAAGAAGGCGGCGATCGCGGCGTGTTGATGGCGTTCCGCGAATCGGATGGCGAATTTTTGTGGCAGCACACCAACGCTAAGCTCGCCGCGGGCCGCGCCAACGATTGGCCGTTTCAGGGCGTGTGCTCCTCGCCGCTGGTCGAAGGCGACACGCTGTATTACGTGACGAATCGCAGCGAAATCGTCGCGCTGGATACGCACGGCGACGGCAACAAGCACGCGAAGGTTATGTGGAAGTTCGACATGATGGAAGAAGTCGGCAGCCAGCCGCACAACATGTCGAATTCGTCGCCGGTGACGTACGGCGATCTGTTGTTCGTCAGCACTTCGAATGGGCAGGACGAGAGCCACGTGCACATTCCTTCGCCCAATGCGCCGTCGATTATCGCGGTGAACAAGAAGACCGGCAAGCTGGTGTGGGAAGACAATTCGGTCCACGACAAAATCCTGCACGGGCAGTGGTCGTCGCCGGCGGTCGGCAAGATCGGCGATGTGGTGCAGGTGGTGATCGGGCAAGGCGACGGCTGGGTTCGCGGCTACGAAGCGCAGACCGGCAAGAAGCTGTGGGAGTTCGACATGAATCCGAAGGATTCGGTGTGGCCGAAGACCCGCAACGAAGTGATCTCGACGCCGGTGATTTACGACAACAAGGTTTACATCGCCAACGGCCAGGATCCGGAGCACGGCGAAGGCGTCGGGCATCTGTATGCGATCGACGCGACCAAGCGCGGCGACATCACGACATCGGGCCGCATCTGGCATTTCGACAAGATCCGGCGGTCGGTTTCGACGGGCGCGTTGAAGGACGGGTTGCTGTACTACTCGGATTTCAGCGGTTTCCTGCATTGCCTGGACGCCGCGACGGGCAAGGAACTTTGGCAGCACGACATGCTGGCGGCAGTGTGGGGATCGCCCATGATCATCGGCGACAAGGTTTATTTGGGCGATGAAGATGGCGACGTGGCGGTGCTGAAGGCCAGCAAGGAGAAGAAAGTGCTCGGCGAGTACAACATGGGAAGTTCGGTGTACTCGACGCCGGTGCCCGCGAACGGAGTATTGTTCATCGCGAATCGGAATCAGTTGTTCGCGTTGAAAGAAGGCGCGATGACGAAGCCGTCGACGGCGTCGATTCCTCGCGGAACGCTCGCGTTCGCCAGATCTCGTTAATCGATTGTGGCGCGGGCCGCCAGGCCCGTAGAGAACTTATAGCGCTCCATGCTGTCGCGCCTCACTGACGGGCACCACGATTCGCGCCCGTCAGTGAGGCGCGACAGCATGGAGCGCTACAAAGGTGGCCGCGCAACCTACGAACTGAACAGTTTCGCGATCCCGTAAGCCGCACCCGCGGCCAGCCCGCCGATTACTGTTGTCTGAATCGAGCTCCTCACTGGCGAAGCTCCAGTAAATCGACCCTTGATATACCCGAAAACCGCCAACGCTACGGCGGTTGCGGCCACCGAGTATCCCAACGCACTGGCCGCTTTGTCCGTGATCATATAGGGCGATAACGGAATGAAGCCGCCTGCGATATAGGACGCCGCGATAGTCAATGCGCTGCGCAGCGCACGCCTGGGATCGGGCGCCTCCATCCCGAGTTCGAAACGCATCATCCAATCCACCCAAACTTTCGGTTTCGCCTCGAAGTGCGTCAGGATTCCCGCGATGTGTTCCTCTCCCAATCCATAAGATTCCAGGATTTCCCGGACTTCCTGCCGCTCGGCTTCCGGCTTCTCGACGATTTCGGTCTCTTCGCGCCGCCGTTCACTCTCGTAGTATTCGGCATCGCTGCGCGCCGCCAGATATCCGCCGAGCCCCATCGCGATCGACCCGGCCGCGATTTCCGCGAGTCCAGCAACCACCACCACGCGCGACGCCGCCACCGCGGAGAGCCCGGCCGCGAGCGCGAACGGAACCGTCAAGCCGTCGGCCATCCCGATCACGACGTCGCGCACGGAATCGGAAGATCGGAAATGCCCTTCCTGATGCATATGGATCGACGCGACGCGTCGCGTCAAGTTCTCTATCTTAGCGTTATCGGCGGTGGTATACACCACTGGACTCGGTCATTTAGACTCAAGGGATTTCCTCAGACATATGCCAGTAGACATATTTATCTGTCGCATTCCTGCAGAAATTGCGTATCGAATATTTGCTCTGGCAATCGGCGAGTAACGTGATATATTTAAATTGCGGCAGCGCAGATCTCGACGGTAGCGGCAGGCAATCAGGCACCGAGATGGAACAATACTTCGGCGAACTCTCACCACGCCAACGCGCACTGATGCAGATGGACGCCTGCCCGAATGTGTTCGCCGTTGTCTCCTGGGGATGCGCGGCAACTTCCTGGATCGCGAATATCCTTAACCGGCACCCTGATGTCTATTGCGTGCACGCGGCCAATCATATTTGGAATGTGCTGGGAAATTGCGATCGCCTGGACGGTGTACCGTACCTGCGCGTGGTCGCATGTGAAGGCCAAGGGCATATGGCTGCCGGCTGTGTACACGGGGTCAGCCGCCACCTGATTCCGGAATGCAGGCGGGCATTTGGCAAGGCGTTTAACGCTGTCGTTGTGGTCCGCGAGCCAATCATCCGGCTTCGTTCGCAGTTGGCGTTATTCCAAAGATTTCCGGATCCTAGCGTTTGGAATTTAGAACACGTCGATGAGATCGTTTCGAGAAAAGGAATTGTTCTCCCGGTCGACGATCTTTTTCACCGGTCCTTCGTCCACGGCGCCAACATGCTGAATGCCATCCTGGAAGAGGGCGCAGTCGGCAAGATCTATCGGTGCGAGGACCTCACGCGAAACCCGGAAATCCTGGGTGACTTCCTGGAGCGGATTACGGGGAACCACGTGTCTCCTAGCGCCGGGTGGCTTCACTCAGCTGTCCAAAGAAAGCCAATGAACGTACACGCCGGAAACGCTCCGCATCGTCCGTTCGACGATTGGCAGATCGACGTCATCCGGCGAGTGGTAGATCCGCGCGCCTGGGAACTTTACGAAGCGCTCGGGTATCCTCGCCCTACCGACGGATACTCGATCGTAAACGGAATTGGCGAGCATGGCGCCGCGACGCCGAAGCAAGACGAGGATAGTCATTGCCTGACCGCCTGACTCGGAAGCGCCGGGACAATCTACTCGCTCTTCAAAATGCCGGCGAGCTTTGCTGCTTGATCCGAAAACCGTTGCGTGGCCGCGAATTCTCGCGCGGCGGCTCCCATTCCGTGCCGTAAGGCGTCATCTTCCAGCAAACGTTCGATTGCGCCACGCAGTTCTTCCTGCCGCGCGATTACGCCGTATTCCTCGCGCATCACGCTGCGGGCTCCCAGCGAATTCAAACACACGGCGGGCGTGCCTGAAGCGAGCGCTTCCAGCAGCGTCAATCCATAACTTTCGTGTCGCGACGGGAACAGGTACACATCCGCTAAATTGAAGAACGCGCGCTTGCGCTCTCCGGTGACGTGGCCCGGGAACACTACCCGCGTCCGCCGGAATCTGGAGGCCAGACGCTTCAGTTTTTCGAGAAAGCGCTTCCCTTGCATATACGCCGCGCCGCCGCAAATGAACACCCAAAGCGGCGGATCCCATTCCAGCAGCGCTTCGAGCAGGAGATCCTGACCCTTCTCGGGTGAAATGCGGCTCAACGTCAGCAGCACCTTCGCATTCGGCGGCACGCCAAACTCCGCGCGCAAAGGGTCCGAGGGAGAAGGCTCAAGAGTTCCGGACGTCTCCCAAGTTCCCCACGTCTCCCAAGTTCCCCACGGCAACACGTGGATCTTTTCGGGCGGACACTCCGGATAACAACGCACCAGAACTTCGCGCATGCCCTCCGATGGCACGATCAATCCGCGTGAGTGCCGGACGCTCGCTTCCTGCTTCTCCCAGACGAGCTTTGCGATCCGCGGAAGAATCGGACGAACCTTGCGCTCCCAGCGCACCGTGGTCTCGGGAGCGATCCAGCCGCGCAGGTAGATCGCCGCGACGTACGCCACGACATCAACGTGATAGATGGTGAAGATGCGATATCCGGCAGCCGCCAGCGCCGCAAAATCGGGGCCTTCGGAAACGTCATTGCAAAGGACCACCGTCGACGCCGGATCGTGGCGCATGATTTCGCTGGTGGCGGCTTGTTCGAATGCGTAGCAGAATTGAGCATAGTCGCGTTCGCTGAAGTTGACCAGGTCGCGGCCCGTGGAGCTGAGCGCAGGTGTCGACGGCGAGAGCGCGGACGGCGTGATCGTACGGAAAGGAAACGGCTGCGTTCTGTTCCACTCGCCGACAAGGTGTTCGAACACCGCGGCTCCGCCGCCGAGAGGAACCGCTTCTCTTGAGAAACCGCCATGCGCGGCCGTGTAGAGAATCACCTGAATTAGATTAAGGCCGTTTCCTTGACGATTTTGTTCGTTCAGTTCGGCGCCGCGTATTCGATCACCAACGCCGTTATATCATCGCGAACCGCGCCACCGTCCGTGAAACGTTCCACGGCTGCCAGCAGCGCAGCGTGCAAACCTGGTGCATCGCGCGCTGCATTATCGCGCAGGCAAACGCGCAGACGTTCGGTGTCGAAAAACGTGCCGTCGGCGCTCTCAGCCTCCGTCAGGCCGTCGCTGTAGATCACGATCTTATCGCCGTGCGCCAGTTGCGCCTGGACGGTTTGAAACGGCGCATCCTCGATCATGCCCACCGGCATTCCCGATGTGTGGAGCTTGCGAATCCGCCCGTCCAGGCTCACCAGGAACGGGGCCGGATGACCTGCGTTCGAATAGCTGAGCAAGCCGGATGCATCCAGCGTGCAATAGAAGATGGTGGCGTATTTCTCGCCGCGCGTGCGCTCCAGCAGGAACGCGTTGAGCCGCAACAGCACCGACTCGATATCCGTGGGATTCCCCGAAGCACATCAGAAACGTGCCCTGCAGCAGGCTCGCCAGCAACGCCGAACTCACACCCTTGCCGGACACGTCGGCGACCACGGCTGCCCATAAATTCGCGTTAACTTCGCGAACATCGAAATAGTCGCCGCCCACTTGAGTGGACGCTACGCTCGATCCGGCGGCGCGAATCCAACCCGATTTTGGCAGCGCCGGCGGCAGCAGCCCTTGTTGAATATCGCGCGCGATCTTCAGCTCGTCTTCGATGCGAACTTTGGCGCGCTCTTCTTCGAGCAGACGCGCGTTTTCAAGAATCGTCGACGCTTCGATCGCCAGCGTCTGCAGCAACTCGCGATTTCCCGCCGAAAGATCCGCCGGTGCAACGCGCGAGTCCATGATAAAGCAGACCGACCGTGGCGTCCATCGTTGAAGATATACGGGTCTCTTCGGACGTTCCGCTGCGAATGTGAATCAGCGGCAGGCAGACGACGCTGCGAAGCTCCAGTTCGGCGATTGTCATCTCCGGCCGCATGCCTTGTTCCGCCATCGGATCGAACGACATGGAGAGCAAATCCCGGCGTGTGTTCAGAGCGCGACGGATCACCGAGCGAGGGACTCGCAAATCGCCGGGTTCAAGGTGTTTGCCTTCGCGATCGCGTGCGACCGAGATTTCGAGTTCGGGGTCCTTGCGCAGCATCAGGAATCCGCGCTCGCAGCCGGTGACGGCAAGGGCCGCGTCGACCACGGCGGTCAACACTTCCTGTGTCGAAAGCGAATTCTGGAGCGCGCGCGCAACCTCCACCAGCGATCCGAGCTTCGTCAGATTGTTCTTGTTGGCCGTTCCTGGTTGCGACGTAGACGAAATCTGGTCCAGGATGCGATGGATTTCGCCGCGTCCCAGCGTGAACGTGAGCTGATAGGATTCGCGCACGCCGAAATCGATGCGATCCGAATTGCGCAATACGCGACGCGCGACGCGTTCGCCGTTGACCCACGTGCCGTGGCGGCTGTTCAAATCCTCGACGTAGTAAGTGCCGCCTTCGAAAACAATATGCGCGTGATTGCGCGATGCGCGGTTGTCGCGCAGCACCAGATGATTGTCGGCGTGGCGTCCAATCGTGAACGGCAGCTCGGCGATCTCGACGCGCGTCCGTTGCCCGGCGGGATGCAAGACCAGGAGCGCTGCCGCTGAAAGATCTCCGCCTGTTTCGCTCGTTGTCGCCATGGTCTAAGAAGAGATTAGCAGGCCGGATTTAAGCCCGCTCCCCGCGGCCTATTGCACAAATCCAAATGCCGCGATCGGCGCGCCGTAGAGCTTCGCGGATCCATTCGGATCCGGCAGCGGCGGCGATACCGTGAACTCGACCTCCACTGGATCCTTCAAGCCTGCTGGCGCTGGGAAGCGATAGGTTGTCGGCTTTGCCTCCCGCATCACCGCGGTGCCGATATGTTGGTGATTCAGACTGACGTCAATGTTTCCTTCGTGCATCTCCCGAATGTAGAGCGGCGCGACATTCACCACCAGCTCGAACTCCCTGGCGCCAGGGAGCGTCGCGAGCCGAGCCGTCGCGCGAGGCGCGGTCCAACGGAACTTACCTCCGTCTTCGATCCAGCCGCTTTCCAATTGCCAAAGCGGCCCCAGGTGACCAGGATGCACGTACGAAACATCCGGCATGCGCGGCAGGACCGTCACTTTCGGGGCATCCCACGAAATGAAAACCACGTCAGGAGCCGCCAGCGCGCTCCAGGCCTCCGGCGCATCCACCCAAACTGTCGTGATCGATGCGGCCGGCGAATGCAGCGAGTTGAGCGCCCCCGTGAACCCGTATGGCGCCATGCCTCCCGGCGCTCCAGCGTAGACGAACGTTGTGGGCTCAGGATGAGCCCGCACGAACTCCGCGACGCCATTGAACCACGTCCGGCGTTCCCCGGCGGTAGCGAGTTCGTGATTACGATCGATACGCATTTGCCGATAATTCCACGGAATCCACAACACGAAGAAAATCGCGAGCCACGCCGGGCGTTCGACCGCGGAAATCGCGATGGCGAGGCCGATCAGCGACACGTACAGGTACGCGCCGAACAGCCGCCCAGGCAGCAGCAAGCTCGGCGAGAGCATCGCGAGAAACGTCATGATGCCCATCAGTACTACCCGGTTTTTCGTGACGAACGGAAGCGCAATCACCGCCGCGATCGCGATGAGGGCAAGGGTCAACGGGAGCAGTGTAATTCTCGGCGCGTAGAATTGCACGGTGGTCCAAAGGGCATGGGGCGTGAAACGCAGCGAATAATCGTTGTCGCGATGCGCGTTGAACACCAGCGCTTCCAGTCCGATGACCGCCGTGATCGTGAAAAACGGAATCAGGCGTTTCCAGCGTTTTCCTCCCAACCAGAACTCGTATGCTGCCAGCGCCACCGGAAGCAGGATCGCGACCTCCTTCGACTTCAGCGCGAGCCAAAAGCAAATGACACTCAGGAATATTTTCTGGTGCAAATAAGCAAGTAACGCGAAAAGCACGAACGTGCCGCAGAGCAGATCGAAAACGTACATCGGCGCCCAATATACGGAGAACACACCCATGTGGAACGAGAACAGGAGCGCAGCCGCGCAGGCGCCCATCCGCGATACTCGCAGCGATCTTGCCACCAGCCACATCAGCAATACATTCAGCAGGTGCAATACATGGATCGCGCCGATGTAAGGTCCGAAGTGCAACTGAAAGACGCGCGGCATGGCCCAGTAGTACAACGCCGCCACCGGTCGAAAATTCGTATCGCCGCCGAACTTCGGGCTCAAGACCATCTTGCCGTAATAGAGGAGAGGGGCGTCGCGGCCTTGCGACAGATTGTCGAAATCGTCGTCGGAAAAGAAGCTGCGGTAGGCCCCGCGATTGGCGATGAGGAACAGGGCTACCACCATCAGCGCGAAAGCCAGCAACCACAGCCGTGCGGCCCTGTTTAACCGTAGGTTCGACTGGGGTGTCGCGATGGCTTTTTGCACTCCACTGATTGTGGCATTCGCGGCGGCATGCGCGTTAACGATTCCGACGTGGCGCACGCCGGCGCATTTATGCGCCTTTCAAATGCGCGCGTGCCGTGTCGATACTCATGTCGACACGTTTTGCCGCTGTTCACTTTCAGTGGCTGCCCCACACGCCACGCTAAAGAGATCTTGCGGACAACTTCCTGCGGGTAAACCACCAGATCGCGAAGATCACCAGCAGCGACGCCATGCTCAGACTCGCGCCCAAATAGAACGAAACCGGCCGGTAGCGCAGCTCGATCCGATGTTCACCAGCATCGGCGACCACGCCATCGAGAATCGTGTACGCCGCATACAGCGGTACGCGTTTCCCATCGAGCGTCGCGACCCAATCCTTGGAATACGAATCGCCGACGATCACCATACCGCGGCAATTCAACGTCGCCTTGACGACGATGTACTCCGGATCCTCCAGTTCGACGTTCGCGCGATCGCCCGAGCATGTTTCCATCGCGGGCGCCATCTGATTCAACAGGAATGTCGACTGCGCGAAAGGCAATGCCGGATCCGAAATATGAGGGTTCACGTTCTCCGGCCGCGGCACGTTGACCACGTCGTGAACGACCCACGTACGCGGCATCGCATTCGCCATCTCGAACACCTTGAGACCGCTGGTCGGGCTCGCGACTAGTTCCCTTCCCGCGCCGCGGCCCGGCGCTTTCGCCACGTAATATTGAACGCCCAGCAGTTCTTTCGTGCGCGGCTCGCCCATGATGCGCATCATCGAGACCGGCGCCGACGCGAGATATCCCCAGTAGGTCTCGATGCCATACCAGTCGCCGAAATTGTACGGAATGTCGTCGCTATTCACGTCGACGCGAAATTTGGGACGGGCGGCTTTTCAGGAAGCGGGCGACATCGGCATCGCGCCATAGCGAACTCCAGAATTTCTGTTCGCCGTCCTTATTCGCCAGATCGCGGAAGGCGAGGGTCCCCACCTCCAGCATCATCACGCCGATCAACAACACCGCGGCGGTTTTCAATTGGATAGCCGGGCCATCCGCGCTCGGCTTGGCGGCGTGCAGAATGCAGATGATGAACACGGCGGCAAGCGCGGTCATCGCAACGGACGCGGGCCGGATTTCGCTCGGCACCTTCGCCGCATAAACCGCGAACAGAAACAGCCAGAGGAGCAGTGCGACTCCCGCGCTCGCGATCGTGATCCGCTTTAGCCAGGGGCTTCGCAACATGCCGTTATTCAGAACGGCGTCCAGCCCAAACGCACTGAGCGTGCAGATGCCCAAGTGGAAAATGAACACCGCCATCCCCGCGCTCCGCGCTTTTTCGACAAAAGGCAGCAGGCGAGATCACACCGTGCAATAGTGTGAAGCCCGCGAACGCGAACAACAGGCCGCCTGCTGCCAGTCCCAGCAGAATCCGAACCGCGGCGTTCTTCCAGGCCAGCGCAACGCCGCTCAAGCCCAGTAAGAACACCGTCAACCCGACAAAAGGATCCGAGTGCGTGTGAATCCCTTGGATAAATATTCCGATAACGGACGCCGGCTGCAACGAAAACGTTTCGTGGACAGAATACGGGACCTTGTCCTGCCACCCCAGTTCATGCGACGCACCCACCCATCGCACACATCCGCACCATAGGAATAGGCCGGAACGTTTGCGCCGCACCGGCCATGAACATCACGATCATCAGCGTGACGAACAATCCGGTCTTTCGCTGCTCGCGCGGCATCGTCTGCTTGCGGCAAATTTCGAAAATCCAAATGCCGCGAGATGGCCAGCGAGACGTAAATCGGAATCTGATGATGGCCGCTTAACCACGAGAGCCCCAGCAATCCGCCGGACATCACCGCGTTGAACCACCGCGCGTTCACCGCGAATCGCCCGCAGCGAAAACATCAGCACCAGCGGTGCCAGGATCGCGCCGTTCAACATTTGCGGCCATCCCGTGGTCCCACGTATCCCGCGAACGCGAACGCGGCGCCGGCGAAAATCGATGCGGCCCGCGATCGCTTCAAATCGCGGCACAACTTCGTACATCGCAAGCGCGGCGATGAAACGGATCATCGCCATGTACCAAGTGGATGGCCGATGTGCGAATAAAACCATGCTGCAGCGGCACCGCGAACAGCAGCCAGTTCAACGGCGAACATCACACCGGGCTGCGCCTGTCCCAGCAGCGGATGGCCGCCCATGATGTAGGGATCCCACAGCAACGGCCAATGATGTTTGTGCAACTCGACGGCCTGCACCTGCATCCACGGCGCCACCTGATAAGCGAAGTCAGGCGAATCGAAGGCGGCGTATTGACTGGTGAGAAGAATTTTCCAGTTCACGGCGATTGTCAGGACGCAGCAGGACCAGTGGACCAATGAATCTGTTCCCGGCGCGCAAACATGACTACCCAGCGTAGCGCGTAATCGTTCTAAAATGAACGTCTGCGTTCATGCAGACTGCTTCTATGCAAACTCAATCGACAGTGAGGAACAAATCCATGGTGTGGGTGCTTTTCGCGATCGGCGCGGCGCTTTCCTGGGGCTTCTACGGCCCCATTCTCGGAAAGGGGCAAGCGCTCCTGCAGAATCCGCTGAAAGCGCTGCTGTGCGTCGGCGCCGCCTATTTTCTGATGGGAGTTCTGGTCCCGTTGGGCGCGCTCGGACCCAGCGGGCTCACCAAATTCACGCAAGCGGGCGTAATCAATGCGACCATCGGCGGCGCGCTGGGGGCGCTGGGGGCGATCTGTATCATCTACGCGTTCAAGAATGGCGGAACAGCCACCTTCGTGATGCCGCTGGTGTTTGGAGGCGCGCCCGTCATCAACACCTTATACACGATGTGGATGAATCCGCCCAAGAGCGAGATCAATCCGCTGATGTGGGTGGGAATGGCGCTGGTGCCGATCGGCGCTGCGATGGTGCTGTACTTCCGCCCGGCACATTAAGCGCGACGAGCGCAAAGCTTTAGCGTTGTGCACTTCGAACTACCGATTGGCGCAGATACAACACCACCTTGAATCATCCGCGCATCGCGCGCTCATGCAATGAGGTCAGCGCCTGCCAGCCGGCGGCAACAGCGCCCTCCTGCCAGTCGGGCTGAGAATACGGCGTGGTTGCCGCAGACCCGATCAGCAGCCGGTTCTCCACCTTCGACAACTGCGCGCGCTCGCGCCCCCGCCGCGCGTTCGCGTAGCCGCCGCGGCTGTATTCGATCTTTTTCCACCAGACGCTATAGGCGCTCTCGAACTCCTGGCGGATCTGAGGGTGGACCTTGCTCGAATGCATCAGCACGTGCTCGACGCGCTCGGCGACAGGCTTGTCGGTCAGGTCGCCAATCGGCCGCCGTTCGAGTACAGGCCCAGCAGCACGCCCTTGCGGGAAAAGTACCCGGTCGAGGGATACGAGAACTCGCCGATCGGCAGATCGGAGTAGAGGTGCCCGCCAAAGATCTGGTCGTCCTCCTCCCAAAACCGGCGCTTCATCGCCAGCCCCATCTTGGCGCTGTTGCTTTGATTCGTCGCGCGCACCGCCGCCATCATTTCCGGAGAGAGCTGGCAGTCGAGTTTGGCAAGGATCGACATCGGCAGGCACATCACGACGTAGTCGGCGGTGAGCACTTGCGTCCGTCCCGTCTTCGTGTCGCGGTAGGTGACCGTGGCGCCGCGCTCGTCCTGCCGCACCGTCTGCACCTCGGCATTGAACGTGATGCGGTCCGGCCCGATCGCACGCGCGAACGCTTTCGGGATCTGGTCCATGCCGCCGATCGGATGGAACATCGGCGCCGCCCCGGTGCCCTCGCGCGTGAGAAATGGACCTGACCCGGTTGCCGAATCCCGCCTGCAGGAGCGCACTCAGCTGGTAGGGATCGCCCGGGCCGCGATTTTCAAAAGCCTTGTAGCGCCGGTCGTTCGGATCGAGGTAGCCCTGCGCCATGAGGAAGCGCACGAGTCGCTGCCTGGTCCTCGGCGGTCATGCGGGAGATCCAGGGAGTGCTGATCGATGGCCTTCACCAGCAGCTCGTTCACCTGGCCCACGATGTCGGCCTTGACCTCGCGCAGGCGCACGCGCTTCTTCGCGAGCGAGCCTGCATTGGCGCCCTCGTAATAGAAGTACGAACCTTCCGCTTCGTTGACGAATATCTCCAGCGGGACACCCAATTCCTTGCAGTAGTTCAGCACGCCGGTGTGCGTATACGGAATGCGCCAGGCGCCGGCGTTGAGCCACTGCCCTTCGTCCCACTTGCACTGCTGGCGCTCGCCGCCAATCTCGGTGTGCGTCGTGCCTCCTCGCACGGTCCACACGAGCCCGCCGACCCGGTCTCGCGCCTCGAGTATGTGGAAATCGTAGCCAAGCCGGGAGAGCTCGTATCCGAGCGCCAGGCCCGACATGCCCGCGCCGAGCACGAGCACCTTCGCGTTGCGCGGCCGGCCGGAAAGCTCCGGACGTTTGCCGGCGTCCTCTGCCATCAAATCCCACGAGGAGAGCGCGCTCATCACCAGTGATGAGCCGCCCACGGCACCCAGGTGGCCGAGGAATCGGCGTCGAGTCGGCGCTGAGCGAAAACGGGACGAACGGGTCGTGGTCATGTTGTGTCCAAATCTGCCTTCAGAGATGAGATTCGGCGAGCATTTCATCGTATCGCATAGGCTGCATCGCGCGGATGTTCGCAGGGCGTGATCAAGTCAACCATCGGCGGAGCGCTGGGAGCGTTGGGCGCGATCTGTATCATTCACGCGTCAAAGAATGGCGGGACAGCCACCTTCGTAATCCCGCGGTGTCCGGAGGCGCTCCCGCCATCAACACTTTGTATACGATGTGGATGAATCCGCCGAAGGGCGAGATCAATCCGCGGATGTGGGTGGGGATGGTGCTGGTGCCGATCGGCGCGGCGATGGCGCTGTACTTCCGTCCCGCCCATTGAGCCCGTTGAAACAGCTTTTGTGTTGATCGAGGTCCGGGGTTTCCCAGAACGCCGTTTTCGCGATTATTTGGCCGTCCAATTGCCGAATTAGCCCAAGCGTCATCCGCAAGGAAAGCGGCGTAATGTATACTAACCCAGTTGTGGTCGACACGAGTTCAGCGAGCAATCTCGTTTTCGGCAAAGAATGTTTCGCGACGACTCGCGAATGGAGAATCCGGCCAATCATGCCTATCAGAGCGTCATATCTTCTACTGTTCCTCGCCGGCAGTTCGGCGATGAATGCCTTCGGGGGAAGCATCACATACTCCGGAATACAGAATATCGTGCTGCAGGGAGTTCCAGGATCAGATCAAAAGCTCGACATCGAGCTTGCAGGACTTGCTTCCCCAACGGACACGTTTGAACTTGAGATTACCGATCTCCCCGGCTTTGGCGACCCCTATGGCGGCACCAACGGTGTATTCCCTGGCGTAGCCGAGGTGGCGTTAGCGTTCGGCTTTTTTCCTCGTGCTGACCCACTCTCTTTTGGCGCCCCCTACCCTTCGAATCCGCAATTTGGCGGCGGAAGCATAAATCTCTATGGCTTCGGCTTCGGCCCCGGCGACGGTGACTTTTACTATCCCCTCGAATCCGAATCGTCGAACCTTGTGGGCTGGGCTCAGCTCCTGATCCAGAATTCGAACACCTCCGTCGAATCGATAACTTTAGTCGACTGGGCATTCACCAACGTCCCCGGCCAGACGCTCGCGATGGGACAAGTATCAAGCTCGGTCCCGGAGCCGGCAACCTGGCTGTTAGCAGTATCCGCGCTGGCATTCGGATTTCTGGTGCGTTTGTCGCGCGGCGGATACAATTTAGGGATGGGATGGGTACCGCGTGATTAGGATTTGGGGCTGTCGTAAACGCGTCGTTTAACCCGAACTCTAGACGACCGGCTCCATGCCGAACCGCCGCAGCAGCAGGAATTCGGAGAGATTATCCGTCGTCAGCAATCCGAGCAGCTTGTTCTCGTCCATCACCAGCGCGCACCGGCCCGCCTGCGCCATCAACGGCAGTACTTCGGCAAGATCCGCAGTCGGGTCCAGCGACAGAAAATCGCGATCCATTACGCCCGCGACATATGCGTCCGGACCTTCCGCGGCCAGCGCCTTCAGCAGCAGATTGCGGCCCAGCAGCCCCGACCACCTTCTCGCCATGGATCACCGGGAAATCCTGTTGCGAAGTCGACAGCAGCAGATTGGCCGCGTCGCGAATCGTGTTGCCGTGCTGCAAGCGTGTGGAATTCGGTGATCATCGCGGCGCGCACCGGAATTCCGTGAGTCAGCGTGCGGCCCATGGCGGCGGCGCTCTCCTGCGCCGCGCCCAGATAGATGAAGAACGCGAAGAACACCAGCATGAACTTCTGCGCCAGCACGCCGTAAAGGCCCATGCTGATCGCCAGCATCCGGCCCATCCATGCGGCGATCCGCGTGCCTGATCCTCCGGACGAATGTAGGAAAGCAGCGCGCGCAAAATGCGTCCGCCGTCCATCGGGAACGCCGGCAGCAGGTTGAACCCGGCCAGCAACAGATTGCCGTACGCGAGCCGCGCCAGCGCATTGGCATCGGTCGGCTGCAGCAGTTCCGATAGCTTGATCGGGACCGCCTGATGCATATAGAACATGTAGCCGAAAATCCCCGCCGAAAGCACAATATTCACCACTGGCCCGGCCAGCGAAATCCACAGTTCCTCGGACGGTTGCAGCATGCGCTCCATGCGCGACAGCCCGCCGATCGGGAACATCACGATTTCCGTGGTCCGCACGCCGAACCGCATCGCCACGAACGCGTGCGCCATCTCATGCAGCAGCACGCTGGCGAACAAGCCCACCAGAAACACCGCGTAGCTGCCGCTGGATTGCCTGCTGCCGAGGTCGGTCACCACCAGGAATACGACCAGCAGCATGAAGGTGAAATGGAGACGTACGGGCACGCCGAACAGCGGGAACCCTCTTACGGTTCCTGCGGTGCGGCTTCGTTCCGGATGCGAGCTGGCGAGTTCCACAAGTCAACCATAACAGAACTCCTCCAAAATCCAGGCTAAACGAACCCCTTAGGCGGCATCCGGTTAAACCCTGAGGATCGGTTAGTTATTGTATTGCAGAAATATACGACGGTATTACAGCCCCGGGTCTTGTAGTCCCGTGAAAACAGGGACAGGCCGCCCTGTCCACGCCGATATCTTGCTCATTGGTGGCCTCGGGTCACCAGGGGACAGGGTAGCCTGTCCCTGTTTTCACACGGGGTATTACTGTCCCGGCTTATAGTAGTGGCCAGCGGCGCGACGTGCCTTGCGTCTTTCGGCTTGGCATGGGGCCGGCCCCGTCGCTCCGGCTCGGCGCATGGGCGAGTTGGAAAAATCCAGCTCGGTTTCGTCGAATGTCACCTGCCGGTCGAGCACCATTTCGAGCGTCGTGCCCTTCGCGAGCACCGCATCAGGCCCGCGTGTGAATAAGACCCCCATCAGCCCGGCTGCGGCGCCCGCGGCAGCGCCGATTCCCGCGCCCATTCCCGCCGAGCCACTCGCCGCGCCGATCAGGCCGCCCACACCCGCTCCGGCCGCGGTGGTTTCGCCTACTGTGCGCGCATCGCCCGACTTATTACCTTCGCTGCTTGAATGGTGCCTTCCTTGCGATCCAGTTCCTCGCTGGCGCGTCCGTCGAGCCCACTGACGCGCGCGCGGAAATCGCGAGTCGTACCGTTCGGCAGCGTCAGGGAATCGAAGCGCAGATGGAATTCGCCGCGCCCCTTCACTTTGCCTGGGCGCTGCACTTCGGTGATGGTGCCCTCCACGTAACTCCCCGGAGGAATCACGATGCGTCCGCCCACGAGAATCGGGAACACGGTTTCCAGATACACACGATCGCCGGGAACCGAGTTCTTCGTGCTGACGCTGTTGATCAGGCTAAGTGGAATATGCGTGCCGATCGCGACCAGGAACTCCTTCGGCTCCAGCTTGTCACCGACTTGAGCGGGAACGGGAGGAGTCGTCGGGCCGTTATCGACCTGAGCCGCTGCTATCATCGCCAGACCTGCGAACATCGCGGTCAGAATGAAGTCGCTTCGGCGCATAGGATCTCCTCACTTTAGTTTAGCCTACAGTTGAAACGGCGCTCACAACGATTGCGTTTCATTGCACAGCAAGAAAGCGCCCCGCCGGGCTCACTACTTGCGACAACCCCGCACCGACTGAAGCGCGAATCTCAGGATTCGGAGGAGTGCCCGCAGGCACAATCAGATTGATCTGGAACAGCCCCGCATACCCCGGCGCCGCGCCCGCATACACGATGTTTCGCGGATCCACCGCAACGCCGTTGAGCATCACCTGAAAACTGCTCATCGACGCCAGCACCGCTGCGCTTTGCGGGACCTGATTCGGGATCGCCGCAGGAATCGTCGGACCCAGACCGGTTGCGTACAGCGCGATCTCCTCGCCGGCATGCGCGGGAGCATCGGCCGTGACCAGCGAATAATCGCCATGCGTGGCGAGCACCGTTGTCGCATCGAGCTGGAAGAATCCAGGCGCGGTATCGCCGAGCGTAATCGTAACCGCCGGGCCTGCCCGTCCGTCCACCTCGAGCTGCACCGTCGCAGGCCCCGCGATCAGGATGGTTGGGATCAGCAGATTCACCTGACCCGCGGACACATAGTAAATGTCGGCGCCGATTTGATTCACCAGTACGCGGACGCCGGTGCCGATCAACGAGGTCGGAAGCATCCCGCCGCTTATGTCGGCCGCGCTGATCGCCCGCGTGACGGTGGAAAGGTACTGCCCGTAAATCGTGACGAGTGTATTCGGCGCGTATAACCCGGCGACGCTCGCCGCCGTGTTGGCGATGCTGGCCGCAGTGTACGTCGGTCCAGGAGAATCAGCGAAAGCCAACACCGCAAGAAGGATCGCGAGCTGCATCGACAACTAGTGCCGCGAAGTCGAAGATATTCTCCATCCTCGTGGCGCACGCACTCGTGCGTGCCGTGTCGACACTCATGTCAACACGTTTTCCTACAACCCCGGAGCCCGAGTCAACAACCGCTTATACATCTCGAAAAACCGCTCGAAATCCAAATCCAGCATCACCTCGACCGGCGTCGCGTCCGGCACCAGCTCGCGATCCAAAGGCACCACCGCGCCATAATTCGGCCCGAACGCCGTCGTCGACGTCCAGATACGCCGTCTCGCGCTTCGTCACGAAGCCGGGATCGATCAGATACCCCGCCGCCAGGCAATCCCAGATATAGGTAAACGCATCCGCGTCCTTGGAAAATCGTTTTCCCAAATCCTGCCGAAACATAGCAGTCACCGGCGTCTTTATCGACGCGATCTGCTCGTAATGCGACTTGTCGAGCTTTGCATGATTGCAGATATCCAGCCCGAACATCGTCTTGTGTTCGATCCCCGATCGCAGCACGATCTGCGCCGCCTCCGGGTCGAACCAAAAATTGAACTCGGCCATGCGATTGTCCGCGGGATTCTTCGCGTGCACCGATCCTCCCATGAACACCACCCGATGAATCTTCTTCTCCAACTCTGGCTTCATCCGCAGCGCCATCGCGAGGTTCGTCATCGGGCCGATCGCCAGAATCGTCACCGGCACCGTCGCGTTTTCGATGGTGTCGATCATGAAATCCACGGCGTTTCGATGCGCCACGCGCCGGATACTCGCATGACTGACTTTTTTGGCGGCCTCGACCGGATCGACGCCCAACGCGCCGAGGTATTCGATCGGTCCCCACTGCTTGGTCTCGCGCTCCGCCATCGCGCGCGTGTGTACCAGCGGCATCTGCGCGCCGAATGCAACCGGGATGCTCGGCCGCTTCATCAGATCGAGAATACGGAACATCGCCTCCGCGCCCGGCACGGGCCACATGTTGCCGGGCACAATGGTCAGCCCGACCACATCCGTCATCTCCGGACGATTCAGCAGCATCACCAGAGCCGCGCCGTCGTCATTGAAATAGGCGCAATCGGTGTCGACGATGATGCGTTCAGGGGCGCTGGACTGGGCGAGAAGAAAACTCGCAGCCACAAAAATCAATCCAGCGATACGCACGAACCCAGTGTAGCGGGTGGGGCCGGCACTCGTGCCGGCGAACTGGCTTCAGCCAGTTCAAAGCAATCGTTCCAGAAACTCCGGGATCTCAAACACCGCGCGATTCTCAATCTTCACCACTCGCTCGCGAAATTCCTCAAGCGATTCCTGCATCGCGGCGACCGCCTCGCGAATCCCCCGAAAATTCGGCAGCACCACGCCAACCCCACGCTCGCGAATCCATTCCGCGTTATAGCGCTCCTGTGGCAGCGTCCACGCGTTCGATTCGACAATCACCGGCAACCGCATCGCGACCGCCTCGCTGATACTTCCCGGCCCCGGTTTGCCGATAAAGAAATCCGAGAGATGCATGAAGTACGGGATCTCCGAAGTAAACCCCTCTACATGCCTGGGCGCACCCGTAGGCAGCGCGCGCAGCTTCCCCGCCAGCGATTCATTTTTTCCGCAAATGAAAATGAGCTGCGTGTCCGGCAAACTCCTGGCGATATCCAGCATCACCTTCGACCCCTGCCCTCCGAACAACACCAGCCCCGTCGGACGATCCGGATCCAGGCTCAGGCGTTTCCGCTCACTCGCGCGATCCACCGTAACCGGCTCATAGAATCGAGGCCGGATAATCATCCCCGAGGTTCGAAACACGTGCGCATCATCGTACCCCAGCGACTTCGCCTGCTTCGCCGCGCGATCGGTTCCGCACACGATGTACCGCTGCGGCGTTTCCGGCCGCGCACGCTCAATCCAGAAATGCGGCGGATAATCCGCGAAGTCGGTAATGACGGTCGCGATCGGCGTGCCGGGCGAACCCGCCGCCACGCTCTCGCTAATCGCCCGATTGAAATTCGGAATTAGGGAAACCACCAGGTCCGGACGTGTATCTCTAAAATGGCGCGTCAACATGCGCACCGTCGGCCCGTGATACATGCGGATCACGCCATGCATGAGCTTGAGTCCAGTACCGGCGCCCAGGGTCCACCCTTTGGCGAGCATCAGGTTGTAGATATCTTCCAGCCGGATGCCCGTGACTTTGCGGAAAATGTCCAGCGAATGCAGCACTTCCTGCACATTCACCAGCGTTATTTCCCAGGGACGCCCTGCCTGCTCGATGACGGATTTCAGCGCGGTGGCGGCCGCGCGATGGCCTCCGCCGGCGTCGAAATACAGGAACTGGATGCGCTTAACGAAATTAGTCACAA
Source organism: Terriglobia bacterium (assembly GCA_963732025.1). Taxonomy (GTDB): domain Bacteria; phylum Acidobacteriota; class Terriglobia; order Bryobacterales; family Bryobacteraceae; genus Palsa-187. The sequence goes on along the minus strand of CAVSXU010000007.1, from coordinate 425,226 downwards.
ATGTTTTATAGCACCGTCATACGGGTGTCATACCAGGGGCTTAAAAGTGTAGCATGGCGGTTTCGTTTTCAAGGCTGAACACGAGCATCCACTGGCTGGAAGTCGGTGACCACCGCCTGATGCGCACTGTAAACCGCTGGCGTCCTCCGCGCTGGATGCGGCTCTGGATGATCGCGGCCACGCGAGGAGGCGACGGATGGCTTTGGTACGCCATGGGTCTGGTGGTGGGCCTGTTCGGGGGCCCGGAGCGATTCGTGGCGATCGGAGCAGCCGCGGCGGCCTCGGGCGTTGGCATCGGGCTGTTTCTGAAATTGAAACACCTGTGCGCGCGGCGGCGTCCCTGCGCGATCGAGCCGCATTGTTGGGCGACCCTGCTTCCGCCCGACCAGTTCTCCTTCCCGTCGGGCCATACGATCACGGCCTTCGCGGTGGCAATCTCGCTGGGCGAGTTTTATCCGGCGCTGCTGATCGGCCTGCTGTTCTGCGCGATGAGCATCGCGGTGTCGCGAATCCTGCTCGGCATGCACTTTCTGACTGATGTGATCGCGGGCGCGGGCATCGGCGGACTGCTCGCCTACGCCTCGGTCACTGTCTTCCGGTCTTTCCTTTGAGGCGCACCCGTCAGCGTGCGCGCGTTTTCGTGGGGCAGGCCTGCCTTTTCTCCAACACTTGAAACAGAACCGTGACTGAAAGAGGCGGTCATCGTCCGTCGCTCGACATCCCGCCGACACGTTCCCTTGTTAAACTGGACGCATCATGTCGAAACAAGAAGAAGCCAATCTCATCCTGAAACTATACGAACTCCGCCGTGAAGAAACCATGCGCGTCGCGCGCGACTGGTTCTTCCGCGAGTTCAACCCGCAAACCTTCGCCGATTTCAACGCCGCCATGATGGGCCCGCACAGCGGTCACGTCCGGATGGTGGCCAGCTATTGGGATATGGCCGCCGCGTTCGTCAACAGCGGCGCCATCAGCAGCGAGTTGTTCAACGAATGCAACGGCGAACACATCGGCGTGTTCATGAAAGTGGAAGCGCTGCTGCCGGAGATCCGCAAGATGGTCGGTCCCAACTTCGCCATGAACCTGGAGAAGCTGATCGATGCGATGCCCGACGGACGCGCGCGCGTCGCCTTCATGCGCGAACGGATGAAGGGTATTCTCGAAGCGCTCAAGGCTCAGCAAGCGAAAGCCTAGCTGGTTGTCGCAGAAATATCGTTGGCATCTGGGCAGGCACTCCCTAACCGCCAGAGTCTGTGTGAAAACAGGGACAGGCCGGCCTGTCCACGCCGATATCCTGTTCATTCGCCGCCTCGGGTCACCAGGGGACAAGGTAGGCTGTCCCTGTTTTCACACAGACTCGTCAGGGAATGCTTGTCGTCTTGGGGGATCAAACATTTTCAACAGACTTCGACCGTAACCTCCGCGCGAGCGTCCCCATGCCGAACCTCCAGCCGACAGCGCCCGATCCCGACGAACCAGGCACGCGGACATTGATCTGTCGGGTATCCGACGCATCGTGGCGCGCCACAAACTCCACCGGCAGGCGGCGCTGATTCCAATAAACCCGCACATTGTTTCGATCCGCATTCTCCGCCAGCCCTTCCACCCACAGCGCAAGGTACCCGCCCGCATTCAAATCGACAGCGTCCCTCCGCCAACTCCTGCCATCCGCTGCGCCACGCACCGCGATCTCCGTGGCGCAAACGGGAATATCCACTGCGATGCGGATGGTCCCGCTGAAGGCTGATCGCGTCGAACGCAGGCGTACGTCATGCCAACCAGGCGCGAGCCCAGGAGGCAGAATAAATGCCGAGTGTATCTCCTGGTCCTTTTCGATGGAATGAAATCGCGTGCACGCCATACCCGCCGATTTCGACCCGTAGGTCCTCGCGCTGCAGGTTCTCGTCGGCAGATGTAAACCAGCAATTCAGGAACTCCTCGGACCGCGAATCGAAGTTGATTCCCGTGTCACTGAGCCTGGCATTCGTGGCCGCCGTGAGAACGGGAGCGGCTGTGGTCGGATGCTCCGGCGCCGGCTCCCACGTTCGGTAACAAGCGACCCGCGCATGCCGATGCTTCGTGCCCAAATATTCGACGCGCGCAAATCCCGCCGACCGGCACAGCGCCAGCAAACACGGCAACGTCGGACCCGCCCAGTTATCCACCTGGTTGGCGAGTTCGGTGTGCTCGTAGAATTCCATCCAGGGAATGGGCGTGGCGTTCGCGCCTTCATCGTCGACGATGAACGAATCCACAATGGCGAGCTGTTTCGTCAATCCGCAGACGATTTCGAGCGCCCGCAATGGATGCCGAAGATGGTACAGCACGCCCAGAAACAACGTGTAGTCGAACGCATCGAGCTGCAATTCAGGCAGCCGATAGATCTCGCACACTTCGTAACGCGCGTTCGACGCAAGCTCGCGATGAGCGTAGTGGAAATTTTCCTGCTCCACGTTGTCGACCGCGACCACGTCGGCGCCGCGGCGCTCGGCTTCGAACGCGAACCATCCATCCCAGGTGCCGATGTCGAGCAGGCGCGTTCCAGTCAGATCCGCGGGCAGCGGAAATTCAGCCCAGCGCTGCCGAAGATCGTCGAGTGGAAGGAAGCCGTGGACGACGCCCGACGGCAATTCCACGCTGTGATACCAGCCGGTCTTGGCCAACTCCGCCGAGAAATCCTCGCTCCTGCGTTTGGCTGGAATCGCCTCGGCGGCCGTTTCGGGATGCGCCATTGCTTCATTGTATTGTGAGGCACGCGTTTCCGCCTGCCATCTTCTGTATTGTGGGGCAGGCGTTTCCGCCTGCCATTTTATGTGTTGTGGGGCAGGCGGTTCCGCCTGCCATCTTCTCTGCCCCGTTAATTCTCCGTTGGCACTTTCTCGATGTGATCGATCACCACGACATCCACCGGAATCTTCACCGCCACCAGCCTCAGCCCCAGCGATTCGACCGCCACCAGAAACGGCGGCGCGTCATCCTTCGCTTCCGGCAGCGGCGATCCCGAAGAGGGCTCCGGCCCCGGCGCCAATGCGTTCGTCGTCGAGAAGTCCAGGTTGAAATCGTAGATCCCGAGCAGCCCGGTCTTATTCACCACCGGGCGGCCCGCGCGGCCCACCAACAATTTGGCGATTTCGTCCGCCGACTGCATCCTCGCGGAGAATCGCATCCGGCCGCCGCCGATCCCCACGACAAACGCGCCTTTGCGCCCGGCCGGAAGCTGCACCAATCCATCCTTGTCCTTCGTGGTGACCAGTAGCGGAGGCTTGCCGTCGCCCTGGCTCTTTTGTTCCAGCGGCAAGTCGGCGGTGCCGCTCGATTCCTTCATTTTGAGGCCGCCCTTCGCGACCACCAATTCATACGCCGGCAGGTCGCGAGTCTCGTGATGGAATTTCATCCCGAATCGTTCCGCCAACAGGGTTTGGAACATCGCGGGAATCTGTTCGCGGGAAGCGCCCGCCGGGATTTTCGCGCGAAGATCATACTGTTCGTTGGAGAGCCATTCGGGCCCGGCGATCTGATACGGCATGACATCGAACGCGCGCAGCAGAATGAACTGGAGCGGGATTCCCGCGTAGGTGATCTGCGTGGGATCGGACGCACCCGGCGACCCTCGCCCGCCCGCTGGATTCCGAACGGCCGGCTTCACTGACGCGACTTCAAACGCCGGGCGAGGTACTTGAGCATGAACCGCGAAGGCGATCGTTACCGGGAGGAGCAGGTATTTGAGGGGGCGCTGCATAGCAGTACGATATCATTAGTACTAAATAACTGCAATACCAACCCCGGTCGGTTTGAGGCGCGACCGTAAGAGCGCGCCGTTGCCATCACCACAATCGTGTGTACGCTCCAACACGACCAAAGAGGCGCGACAGCATGGAGCGCTATGCCAGCCCGTCAGCGACTCTGCTTGTCTTTCGTCAGCTCGTCCGCTAATTCGCGGTCGGCCGCTCCACGCGATCGATCACCAACACGTCCACCCCCATCCGCTGCGGCTTTATCGACAACCCAAGCTGCTCCGCGATTGCCTTGGACAATTCGAACCGCAAATCCGCCGCCGCATCGATACGATCGCCTGACGCCGGCGGGTCCGCATCATAACGAAGCGTGAAGTGGAACGCGCCCGTGAGTCCGGTGCGATCCACCACCTCCAATCGCAACTCGTGTGAGAGGACCTCTGCGAATTCAAGCATGGTAATGTGCGGAGCTTCCAGAATGCCGTGGCCGTTGTGATATGACGACGGCCCCTCGGCGGCGGGCGGAAGCTTCGCTCCTCCCTTCGCCACACCGAGAACGAGAACTTCGCCGGGCCGGGTTTCGCGATGGAGCTTGAGGCTGAACCGCTCAGCGAGCAGCGTCCGCAACATCGCATCCACGCCGCTCTTGCCGGCGGCCTCCTTGCCTAAAACTGGATCGGCTTTCGCGACGATCCTATACCGATCGGACCCAGCCCACGCAGGACCGCCCAGCACGCGATCCTCCCTGATTCCGTAGCACTCGGCAATGATTCCCTTGAGAGTGACATGGAGCGCATCGATGCGTCCGCGACCGCTGGTGATGCCGGACCAACCGGCAGCGGCTTCCTCGGGATTGCTAGGCCGAATCGAGGCGACATCGAATCGAGGCCCGGATTTCGTCGCAGGAGTTTGCGCGAAGCTGGTCGCGACAAACGCGAGCGAGCAGACGACAGCTCGAAGCATCGTGATCCTCCTGCGGACTATGACGCTAAGAGTCGGGCAGGCGTGCACCGCACCGCCCCGTCTTTAAGGCCCGGCGTTGTGACTTGAATCTCCTAGCTCGCCGGGTGGATGCTCAAGGGCAGCATAGCACCGACGCGCGTGTGTATACAATAGGGGTACAACATGTCTGGCGCACACATTCATGAGCCCGCGGCTCGCGACGAAACTATCAATCTCCGCGCGAGCCGCAAGCAGAAGGCTCTCATCGATCAGGCCGCCGAAGCGTTGGGCCGGAGCCGTTCGGATTTCATGTTGGATACTGCGTGCCGGGAAGCCGAGGCTATCCTGCTCGATCGCCGCTACTTCGTGCTTTCCGAAAGTGCGTTCCGGCGATTTAGCGCGATGCTGGACAAGCCGACTCGGAACAAGGAAAAACCCAATGCCAAGCTGCGCCGCCTGCTCGCGACCAAGCCTCCTTGGGAGCGATGAGCGACAAGCTCAGCGCCCCGGAGAAGCTTTCTCCCGCGTTTGACGTTTCCTCGTTCGATTCAGGCGAGATCGTTCTCGATGATTGGCTGCGCCGGCGGGCACTCGCGAATGAAGAGTCCGGCGCTTCGCGAACCTATGTTGTGCGTGCAGGGGTTCGCGTGGTTGGATACTATAGCCTCGCCGTGGGTGCGGTGTCACACGACGCCGTGACCGGACGCATGCGGCGCAACATGCCGCAGCCGATTCCGGTCATGATCCTCGGACGCCTTGCCGTGGATCGGGAGTTCCAAGGCCGCGGAATTGGCGCGGGTCTCTTGCGCGACGCGGTCGTGCGCTCGATCCAGGCCGGACAGATCGCAGGAATTCGCGGAATGTTGGTGCACACGATTTCCGAGAACGCCCGGCGGTTCTATGAGAGCCACGGCTTTGTCGCGTCACCGGTCGATCCGCTGATCGTGATGATCACGCTTTCGGATGCGGAGAAGATAGTTGGGGAGAGTTAAGGAAATCTTGCAGTCAAATCGCGCGCGACCAGTTCCACGGCGGCGTTCGCCGCGAGGGCGGTCCCACGATCACATGACTGCTGTGTGCGAATAGCGCGTCCTGGGTGGATCAAGTTTCGAAAGTCCTTAGCCAATCGAACTTGTTTCGCAGTGTCTGGCTCAATCACTTTCAGCTGCTCCGCGACCTCGACGTACTTATGCAGATCCCAATAGAGTGGATCGGGCTGTTGTATTTTCGGCACTGTGTTGGCGCAGGCGCTCTGGACAGCAGTGGTGGGTGTCTCTTGAATTGCCCAAAGCAGCAAAGCTTCAACCAGAGATCCTGCCAACACGGTACCTGCCTTCCATTCGCCGTTGCTCACAGCAGTCCGAGTGGCCTGCAAATCGAGCTGCAAATTCAGGCGAAGGTCGAGATCCTTTACGAAAGGCAACTCGAGGTATTGATTCGGTGGCATCTCGTCAGGGCACTTCTTTAGCGCGTCACGGATTATTTGCACCTGGCTCGGTTTTCCACCACCGTCAGGGTTTATGGAGGGTGGTCCCACAAGTGCCTCAGCCTTTGCCTCTTGATTCTCCGCACGCCTAATCGCGAATCGAATCGATTCTTGACTTAGTACGAAGTCGGCGTAGTCATTCGCATCACGGGGAATTAGCGAATTCGGCAGCTGTTCAATGAGGCGTAAGAGCGCGTTCAACGCCCCGCACGTAGACGGATGCAATTGGACACTCCGCATCCCTCCGGGCCCCAAGAAACACGTAAGTGAGGACTCGATAAAATCAACGATCTGACTGGGTACTACGACGGGCATTTGTCGGCGTCACTCCACGCCGACCACTCTAGCGAATTCCGGGCGTCTAGGAGGATACTGCGCTTACTGCTCGAAATATCCGGTCGCCAGTTCCGGCTTCTGCTCCAGCGCCTGGCGCCAGTAGTTGCGAGCTTCGTCCACATTGCCCTGCGTCTTCATCGCATGGCCCAGGTTCAGCAGCGCTTCGGCGAAATTCGGACGCTCCGCGAGGGCTTCCTGATACAGACGGATCGCATCTTCGGTCTGCCCCGATTTCTGCAGCAGCAGGCCGGTGTTGTAGAACAACTCCGGAGTCCGCTCGCCCGCTTCGATCAGCTTGGCTTGCAGGTCGAGAGCCTTGTCCAGATCCTCGCGCTCCACCGCCAGCGCCGCCAGGCCGCGCAGCGCGTCGATCGAATGCGGATCGGATTCCAGCACGGCTTCGAACGCCTTCGCCGCGCCTTCGTGATCGCCCATGTTCCAGTACGCCAGTCCCAGGTTCAACTGCGCTTCCGGCCACGGCGACCGCTTGCGCACGCAGGCCTGGAAGGCTTCCGCGGCGCCGCGATGATCGGCGCGCTGCAGGCGCAGATAGCCCAGACGGAACCACGCGTCTTCCCATTCCGGATTGCGCGCCAGCAGCTTGACGTACAGCCGCTCGGCGTCTTCCTTCTCGCCTTGCTGCTCCAGAACGCTCGCCAGATTGTAGATGACGTCGGCCAGATCCGGCGCGATCTGCAACGCGCGTTCGTAGGATTCGCGAGCCAGCTTCAGCTCGCCCATTTCCTGCCGCACGATTCCCAGATTCACGTGCGCCTGCTTGGCGTCGGGCCGGATGCGCACCGCTTCCGAATACGCGCTTGGCGGCTTCTTCCAGCCGTCCGCACTTCTGTTCCGCGACGCCCATGTTGAACCAGCGCTCGAAATGATCCGGCGTGAACTCGACCAGCTTGGCGCAATAGCGCGCCGCCGCTTCGTATTCGTTGCCGTGGAACGCGCAGGTCGCCAGCCCTTCCAGCGCGGCTTGCGAATGCGGACGCATGGTCAGCAGCCGCTCCGAATATTGCTGGATCGACGGCGTGATCCTTGCGCGCCATGCCGATGGTGATCAGGTTCACCAGGCATTCTTCCGACTGCGGATTCTTTTCCAGAATCTTCAGATACAGCGCCGTGGCTTCGTCGAACTTCCACAGCAATTGCAGCGAAACGGCCTTGCCGAACAGCGCCGTTTCATGATCCGGCTGGCGCGCCAGCACCTTGTCGAAGCACACGATCGCCGGTTCCGGCTTTTCCTGATGCAGCAGGCAAATGCCCAGGCCGAGCTGCGCTTCCTCGCGCTGCGGATCGACTTCGAGCGCCTTCTGGAAGGCGTCGGTGGCTTCCTGCCAGCGGCCCAGCTTCTCGTAGCAGATGCCCAGGTTGAAATTCGCGGTGGGATGGCGCGGCGCCAGCGTCGAGCAGCTTCTCGTAGGTCTTGATCGCGTCGTCGTACTGCTCCAGCTCGAACTGGATGTGGCCCTTGGCGGCGAAGACTTCGGCGGTCTCCTCGCCGTTCTCGATGGCCGTGTTCAATTCGCGCAGCGCTTCCTTGCGCTTGCCTTCCAGGTGCAGCGAAACCGATTTCGCCAGCGCCGGCGACACCGCCTTGCCATTGGTCCGGTTGACCGCCGCCTGATCCGCTCCGTTTTTTCGTCCGCTCATGGTTGCCAGCTCCCGTTCGTCGATGGAATGTTGTATGGCGCCAGGTACGCGCACAGCCGCCCCAGCATGTCGTACTGATGCGTCACCTGCACCCAGCGCAGGCGGCTTTCCTCGCCGCGCGCGGTGAAGAATCCGACGCCGCCCTGCCTCAGCCGCGGCTCGGACCAGCTATCGACCATTTGGCCCTGCACCGATAGGGCAAAATCGTCGCCGTCGAACATCCATCCGCACCCGGTACAGCATGTCGGCGCGCGCGTCGATGGGCGCGATCGTGTCCACGCGCGTGTCCGGCCTTGCCGTTGACCACCGCGTAGCGCGTCACGCCGATGGTCGGCAGCGGGCCCGGCTTCAGCACCACCAGCTTCACCACGTAATAATTGTCGAAATCGGCCGCGCGCACCACCCAGCTCAAGGCTTTCTTGTCGATCATGCCCAGGAACTGCATCTGATAGTCGGTCAGATTCGATCGACGGGCGGTACAGCGCCAGCGGACCGGGCCGCACGAAGCCAGTCGCGTCGAAGGACCAATCGGTGGTGGCGTCGCCGCGGCTGGTCCAGTCGTCCAGACCCGAGCGGAAATCCTCATCCAGCGCGACGGCGGCGCGATCGACCATCGTCTGGCGAACGTTCATCCACTGCGTCGCTCAACGCGCGGCTGACGTTGCGTTCGATTCCGTTGGCGGCGGCCGGAGCGGCCACGCGCACTTTCGGCAGCGCGGGATGCAATGCCAGCGCAAGCAACACCGGAATCGCGAACACCAGCATCTTCAGATCGCGCGGCGCGCGCTTGGCGAAATCGATGCGCGTGCATCCAGACGTTGATGTGACCATCGGCGGCGGTTTGCGGCGGACGCATCGGCTGGGAAGCGGCGATGGCATCGGAAGTGGGCTTCTCATCCAGCGGCTCCAATTTCGAGTTGGGGCGCATCGGTTTGGGTTCGAGCGGCTGCGGTAGCGACAGCGCCGCAGGCGCCGGGCGCATCGCGATGGAAGGCTGGCTCGGCTGCGCGGTGCAAGCGAGCGGCAACATGCCCATCGCGCGGTTCAGGGCCGGCTAACTCCAGATTCAACGTGGGCAGCGTCGTCGCTGCTTCCACGCTGCTCGACGTGGAGGCGCCGGCGGCGGCTTTCATTACTTTCACGTTTCGCTCGGGCAGCGAAATCCGCGGCGGTGCAGCGGCGAAACTTTCGAGGTCGGCGACTGGAATGATCGGGCCGCGGCTGCGTTTCCACGCGATAGCGGCTGCCGGCGGCCAGATTGAGTCGCGGCAACTTCGGAGTCAGGCCGGAGGAAGACGACATCGAGAGCCGCGGAGCTTCCTGGCTGGCCCGCAGATCGATCGCTCGCAGACCGTCCTGCGAAACCGCGCTCTGCGCGACCGGAGTGTTGCTCACTGGGAGCTGGCTAAGCCCGGCATGTAACAGAGTTCCTCGATACAGGCTCGCTTCCAGGCGCAGTTTGTTCAAGGGAAGTTGAGCGCGGGGAACGATGCCAGCGGGCAAAACTTCAGCTATCGACGCGGTTGCTGACATAGGCGCGCGGCGCGAACCGAACATCGCGATCGAGCTGGCTACATCGGGGATCCCCTGGTCGATAGAGGCCTCCTGATCCAGCGACTGCTGCAATTCGTCATGCTGCGCGGCGATATCACCTGCGATCTCGAGATGCAGATTCAGGGACAGGATGGGCCGCGTCGACATTCGGGTAAATCGCTTCCGCTTTGTGCAGCCAGCGATTCGGCCCACGGCGCACATTCGGGATCCGGCGATCGGCACGGCAGGAGCAGAGACCAGCGTGTAGTCCTGCAGCGTGCGAACGACAACCGGAAACTGCACATGATTCGAGCGATTCGATCGGATAGACGTCGACTATTGCCACATAATCCGGCAGGAACTTCGGCAGGCGGAATATCGGAGGCGGAATCAATTTCCCGAGCGCAGGTTCGGCGATCTTCGGTGTAGACGTGCGATTGCGGAGACCACTGTGGACGCGCGTCGATCGCATCGGCATTGGCGGTCGGTATGGGCGACAGGCATGTGCCAATCTTGTGCGGCTGCATCTTCGGCTGCCGCGGCGGGTCCTAAATCGCTTCGACAGCGCCCGGCGGACGGTACGCGCGCAGCGAGTCATGCGTCTGATGCAGACGCTCCACCGCGAGCCGTTCGTGCTCCTGCCAATAGGACTTGCGGTGCGCGCCGGAGCAAAACTGTCCGTTGGTTATTTTCCTGTAAAGCGGCAGGCGGCCGTCGCAGTACAGACATCGTATGTCATCAGCCCAAGACATGGCTGTCCCAATCGTAAAGGGTACTCGCGCCAATTACTACGCGTGAAACACCCTAGATGCACATAGGGTTGGGGTTGATGGTCTGAAAAATTGGGTGACTGGCAGGAAGGCTTAGGCGGGCTAGTCTTCTCTCCTCGAGGATGGCAGCCATCAGCCGAGGGTTCCGCCGTCCGTGCATGACCGCCACGACCCATAATGGCTTTTCGTCCGGTGCATACGCGATCAGATATTCTGCACTATGGTGAAGCGTAAAGGACGCGAAGTGAGGTCTGGGCGTTTATGGCCCTGATGCGGAAAAGGTACTAGCCGGCGAATGGCGGAAAGAATTTCCTCCCGTACCCGACGAGCGGCTTGAGGACTGTCCTCCGCAATGAATGCCCAGATTTCGGAGATGTCGCGGGCCGCGAGAGGATGAAGGTCGAAGCCCGGCGTTACGTTTATCGGTTCAGCAGCTCATCTTCTCGTCGGCGAAGACTCTCAAAGAACTCTTCGCCGTTGATGGGTTTCACCCGTCCACTCTTTAGGTCGTCATAGCGGCTATCGAGCATTTCGCGAGTCTGTGCAACTTCGCTGAGGTAGCCGGATAGAACATCCTCGACCAGTTCGGAGGTGGGGCGTCCGGTTTCGCTTGCCAGTTTGTCGAGCTTGGCCTGCAGGTCTGGGGCGAGGTGTACTTCCATGGCTTCAGAGTACGGCAACAGAGTTGATTCAGGCAAGCTGAGCGCCCTAGATCGGGCTAAAGAAGGAACATTACGATTGCAGTTACCGACATCCCGACGGCGGCGTAGATCGTTATCGCCGATCAAGCCCCACGCTGCATACGATCCGGGACTCTCGCTCATCCAAGCGGCGAGCATGTGGACTGCAAAGCGATGGCGATTGCCCCAGCGAGCGCTACCCACATCCGAGCCACTTCGGTCGAATCCGTCCGCACAGAGCCGCGCAGAAGAAGAGGCGAGCGCCACCGGAATTGACCCCGGCCAATAGGACATAAGAGGTTAACGACGCTGCTTACTCGTCTTCGGGATGATAGAAATGCAGGACCTGTTCGCGCTTGCGCTTCTGGGTGCCTCTCACAAGGCCGAACACCAGTAACGATCCAGCGATTCCCACGGCGCTCCAGGGAGCAATAAATAGGGGCGCCCAACTGCCGTATTCCGATGAATCGCTGCCCATCCAGACTGGATACCAGTAAAGAGTATAGGAAACAACCAAGGGTGCAACGAAGGTTAAGAGCCAGGCGATGCTCGCCATTCGAATTTGCGTCCAGACCAAGGCGAGCAGCCCCGAGATGACCGCGACCACCGCACAACCAGCTCCGATTGAGTTGAAGAACACCTCGCGCTCCAGCGCCTAGACGCCCCAGCAGTAATCTTCGACCGCGCGCTCGACGCTGGGATCTTTTTCGCCCAGCCGCATCAGTTCCAGGCGCAGCGCGTCGACCAGGGCGAACCAGCTCGCCTCGATCACGTTTTCCGAAACGCCGACGGTCGCCCAGCTCTTGCGGTGATCCGACCATTCGACCAACACCCGCACGCGCGCGGCGGTGCCCTTCTTGGCGTCGAGCACGCGGACTTTGTAGTCGGTCAGCCGGACTTCGGCGATCGCCGGGTACAGCGTCGCGAGGCACTGCCGCAGGCAGGTGTCCAGCGCGTTCACCGGACCGTTGCCGTTGGCGGTCGCGGAATGCACGTCGTCGCCGACCTTCAGCGTGACGGTCGCGGTCGAGCCGCTCGATTTCGTGGTGACTTCGTAGCTCACCACTTCGAACAGTTGCAGGCCGGGATGCAGCGCCTCGCGGACCAGCAGTTCGAAAGTTCCTTCGGCGGCTTCGAGTTCGTAGCCTTGAAACTCCATCTGCTTGATGCGATCCAGCAGCTCGCGGCGAGCCGCGTCGTCCAGGCGATCTTCCAGGCCGTGCTGCTTCAGCTTATAAAGGATGCTTCCGCGGCCCGGAAGATCGCTCAGCAGGACGCGCTGCCGGTTGCCGATCGACTTTCGGGCTGATGTGTTCGTAGGTCGCGGCGTCTTTCAGCACCGCGCTGACGTGCACGCCGCCTTTGTGCGCGAACGCGCTGTGGCCGACGTAGGCCTGATCGCTGCGCAGCGGCAGATTCGCCAGCTCGGCGATGAAGCGCGCCACGGTGGTCAGATTCGCCAGGCGCTCCTTGCCGATGGTCGTGTGACCCATCTTCAATTCCAGATTCGCGATGATCGGTGGTCAGGTTCGCGTTGCCGCAGCGCTCGCCGTAGCCGTTGATGCAGCCTTGCACGTGCGCGAATCCCTGCTCGACCGCGGCCAGCGTGTTGGCGACCGCCAGTTCGGAATCGTTATGCGTGTGGATGCCCAGCACGCCTTCGAAGTTCTTGCGCACGTCGGCGCAGATCGGCCGAGAGCTTCGGCGTCATCGTGCCGCCGTTGGTGTCGCACAGGACCAGAACATCGGCGCCGGCTTTCTTGGCGGCTTCGAGCGTGCGCAGCGCGAAATCGCGATTGGCGATGTAGCCGTCGAAGAAATGTTCGGCGTCGTAGACCACTTCCTTGCCTGTGGCTTTCAGATAGCGACGGTATCGGCGATCGATTTGCAGATTTTCTTCTTCGGTGATGCCGAGAGCGCGGTGCGACGTGCAGGTCCCAGCTCTTGCCGAAAATCGAGACGACCGGCGTGCCGGCTTCGACCAGCGCGTTGACGCTGGCATCTTCCTCGACGGTTTTCTTGGCGAAGCGCGTGGCGCCGAACGCCACCAGCCGCGCGTGCTTCAGCTTCAGATCGTCGGCGAGCGCGAAGAATTCCTTGTCCTTCGGATTCGACCCCGGCCAGCCGCCTTCGATGTAGTCGATGCCCAGCTCGTCCAGCTTGTGCGCGACCAGCGACCTTGTCGTCGGCCGAAAAGCTGACGGCCTCGCCCTGCGTGCCGTCGCGCAGCGTCGTGTCGAAAGTGAAAACTCGCATAATATCTTCGTAACAGCCGCTCCTTACTGGCACGCCGAATTGACGCCGAGTGAAGCGCGACCGTGAGAGAGCGCGCGTCCGGTTCACTCGCTCGCCGGAACTCCCGCTCTTTCTTCTTCTTCAGGAACGTCATCATCTTGCGCAGCTCTGCGCCGACCTTTTCGATCGGCTGGTTCTGCGCCGCTTCGCGCATCGCCAGGAACTTCTTGCGGCCGGCCTTGTTTTCGCCCATCCATTGCGCGCGCGAATTCGCCGGACTGAATCTTCGCCCAGAATCTTCTTCATCTCGGCGCGCGTCTGCTCGTTGACGATGCGCGGACCGCGGGTGTAATCGCCATACTCCGCCGTATCGGAAACCGAATAACGCATGTAGCCGAGGCCGCCCTCGTAAATCAGATCGACAATCAGCTTCAATTCATGTAGGCACTCGAAGTAGGCGATTTCGGGGGCGTAACCGGCTTCGACCAGGGTTTCGAACCCGGCGCGGATCAGCTCGCGACACGCCGCCGCACAGGACGGCCTGCTCGCCGAACAGGTCGCTCTCGGTTTCTTCCTTGAACGTCGTCTCGATCACGCCGGCCTTCAGGCAGCCGAGCGCCGAGCGCATAGGCCAGCGCCTGTTCGAGCGCCTTGCCCGACGCGTTCTGATGCACGGCGACCAGCGCCGGCACGCCCACGCCTTCGGTGAACAGCTCGCGCACGCGATGGCCGGGAGCCTTGGGCGCGATCATCGACACGTCGACGTCCGGCGGGCGCGTCGATCTGGCCGAAATGAATGTTGAATCCGTGCGCGAACATCAGCGTCTTGCCGGCGGTCAGGTGCGGCTTGATGTCGCTGTTGTAGAGATCGCCCTGGATGTGATCGGGGACCAGGATCATGATCACGTCGGCGGCTTTGGCGGCTTCGGCGGTGGACAGGACGCGCAGCCCGGCGGCTTCCGCCTTCGCTTTGCTCTTGCTGCCTTCGTACAGGCCGACCACGACGTCGACGCCGGAATCGCGCAGATTCAGCGCGTGCGCGTGACCCTGGCTGCCGTAGCCGATAATCGCGATCGTCTTGCCTTTGAGCAGCGACAGGTCGCCGTCTTTTTCGTAGAAACGCTTTGCAGCGGGCTTGCTTGAACTCCGTTAGTGTTAGCCATGTTGTAAGACCTCTTCCTTGTGAACCGGCGGGGCCAGTTTCAGTTTTTTCGCTTCGAGCGACACCGCGACCAGTCCCGATCGGGTCACTTCGATTTCGCCATACGCTCGCATGACGTCGATGAATTCGTCCAGCTTTTCCGGATCGCCGGTGGCTTCGAGCGCAAAGCCTTCGACCGACGAATCGACCGCTCGCGCGCCGAAAATTTCGGCTTCCTTGAGAATCGCCGTGCGATTCTGCATGTCGGCGCGGACGCGCAGCAGCACCAGTTCGCGGCGCACGGCGGGAGCTTCGGTCAGGTCCGATGCCTGCAGCACGTTGATCAGCTTGTTCATCTGCTTGATCAGCTGGGCGCGCTGGTTGGGTTCGACATCGACCACGATGCTCATGCGGGAGAGCTCGGGGTCGAGCGTGCGCGCGACCGTGAGGCTTTCGATGTTGTAGCCGCGGGCGGTGAGCAGTCCGGTGACGCGCATGAGCGCGCCGGGCTTGTTTTCGAGCAGGAGTGAAATTAGTTGCAGCATAGTTATCGCATTGACCCGGACGTCAGTGGAGGCGCGACCGTCAGAGAGCGCGCATGCATTCCCGACGCTGAAACCCATCCTGAAATTAAAACGCGCGCTCTCTTACGGTCGCGCCTCATTTGCGCGCCTCACTGGCGGCGGACCAGCACCATTTCGTTGATGGCGCCTCCGGCCGGAACCATCGGATACACGTTTTCGAACGGCGTCACTCGCACGTTCAGCAGATAAGGACCCGGCTCATTCACCGCTGCTTCCAGCGCGCGCGCGCAGCTCGGCGGGCTCTCGAACCGTGCTGCCCTTGAATCCGTACGCGCCCGCCAGCTTTTCAGGATCGGGGAAGCCGTCCAGCTGCACTGAGCTCAGGCGGTTGTTGTAGAACAGCTCCTGCCACTGGCGAACCATGCCCAGGTAGCCGTTGTTCATCACGATGATCTTCACCGGCAGCGCGTGATTGGCGATGGTGGCCAGCTCCGGAATCGACATCTGGAATCCGCCGTCGCCGACCAGCGCGAACACCAGTTTGTCGGGCCGCGCGAACTGCGCGCCGATGGCGGCGGGCAAGCCGAAGCCCATGGATCCGAGGCCGCCGGAGTTGAGCCACAGCCGCGGATGATTGAAGCGGATGAACTGCGCGGCCCACATCTGATGCTGGCCGACGTCGCTGGCGACGATCGCTTCGCCGCCCGAGAGGCGGTCGATTTCCGACATCAGGTGCTGCGGCTTGATCTCGTCGTCCGAGATTTCCGGCTTCGAGCGGATGCTCGCTGCTGCCAGGCTTTGACCTGAGCCCACCATGCTGCGCGCGATGCGTTCGTTGGCTGCGGACATTTCGCCCGCCGTTTCGTCGAGCGCGGCTACCAGCTTCTTCAGTACGCGCTTCACATCGCCGACGATGGGCATGTCGGCGGCGCGATTCTTGCCGATTTCGGCGGGATCGATATCGACGTGGATCACTTTCGCGTGCGGCGCGAACGCGGCCAGGCGGCCGGTGACGCGATCGTCGAAACGCACGCCCAGCGCGATCGATGAGATCGGTTTCGGTCATCGCCCATGTTGGCGGCGTAGCTGCCGTGCATGCCCGGCATGCTGATGAAATTCGGATGCGCGCTGGAGCAGCGCGCCCAGTCCCATCAGCGTGCACACCGCCGGCACGTCGATCAGTTCCACCAATTCGCGCAGCTCTTCCGATGCATCCGCTGCGACGATGCCTCCGCCCGCGTAGACGAACGGCCGCTTGGCTTCCCAGATCATCTGCGCCGCGCGGCGGATCTGGCCCGCGTGGCCTTCGGTGTAAACTTTGTAGCCCGGCAGATGGATCGCCGACACCGGCGAGTAATGGCCCTGGGCCTGGAAAACGTCCTTCGGAATATCGACCAGCACCGGTCCCGGGCGTCCGGTCGCGGCGATGTGGAACGCTTCGTGAATCGCCTGCGGCAGATCGGCCAGCGTCTTCACCAGGAAATTGTGCTTGGTGCAGGAGCGCGTGATGCCGAACGTGTCGGCTTCCTGAAACGCGTCGCTGCCGATCAGCTTGGTGGAGACCTGACCGGTGATGGCGACGATCGGGATCGAATCCATCATCGCGTCGACCAGGCCGGTGACCAGGTTGGTCGCGCCGGGTCCGGAGGTCGCGCAGCACACGCCGACTTTGCCGGTCGCGCGCGCGTAGCCTTCGGCGGCGAAGCAGGCGTTCTGCTCGTGGCGGACCAGAATGTGCCGGATGGGGCTATCGTAGACGGCGTCATAAAGCGGCAGGGTTACGCCGCCGGGATAGCCGAAGATGATCTCGACCTTCTCCCGAGCCAGGCATTCCAGGACGACTTTCGCCCCGCTGGTTGTTTTCACGCTTGCGATCGGACTTGCCATCGAACCTCCAAACCCCGCCCGTAAGGGTGGGGATTAACGAAACTTGCCTCAACGACCCCCGCCCTCACGGGACGGTGCTTGAAATTACGAAACGAACCCAAATTCCGAAAATCACGAAATTACGAAACGAACCCAAAGCGACCGCTCCCTTGCCTGCTTCGCTTTGTTGGCTCCATTCGGAGCCAAACGGTCGCGGCTCAGAACACGCCTAAAAAACAAAAGCCACCGTCGGAGGGTTTTGTTTCCCCCGCCAGTGGCCAAGATCCTTTAGAATCAGGCCGTTCTAGGCAGGGCCGGTAATACCGACCCCAATAATAATGAGCCCGAGAACAGCCAGAACGAGTCCGGAATGCGAAAAGGACGCCATGGTAACGGCGTCCTTCCCAAATGCCATAGAGCCATTGACGGTGTTGCGGAGGGCCTGGTTGGGTTCCGTGTAGGTCATCAATCTCTCTCGAAGACAGAATGCCACAGAAGGATTGTAAATACAAGCCTGTTTTAGATAACTAATAATTATCGAAAGATCAGTTCTCGCTTGGCTTCTCTGCCTTCTCGATCACCAGAATCTCCACCGGGCCCTTTTGCGATTCGAGCTTCAGTCCAAGCTGCTCCTGAAACGCCGTGTAGATCGACGGGCCGCCTTCCGGGAAGGTGGGCCTCTCCATTCCTGTCGGCACGGGCAGTTGCGAAAGGATCTGCTCATCCGGCGTCCAGGTCGCTGACAAATCGTACTTCGCGGTCAGTCCTGATTTGTCGATCACCGTCCGCCCCAGTATTCGTCCAAACATCGGCGCCAGGGCCGATATTGAAGTTCCGGTGGCCTTCACCTGCGCCGACCCGATCTGCTGACTGCCGCAATATTGGGGCCGGGGGGTGCCGGGCGCCGGCGGGGCGGGCGGATAATCGCGATCGTAGACGACGCAGGTCGATTCCTTCATCTGCGGCCCCAGTTTTCCGTCCTTGCGCGCCAGCACGATTGCATAGATCGGCATCTCTTTCGTCTCCGCCCGAATATCGAGCTGGAAACGGTCCTTCAATAGCGCCTGCAACATTAGCAGCATATCTTTAACTACTCCGAGCTGTCTCGGCCTTCGCTGAAATGTCGAAATGCAGTGACTCCAACCACGGCGGCCCGCCCGACACCTGAAACGGCTGCACGCTCCAGGCGGTGACGATCAACTCCTTCAGCGTCATGTTGCTGATGTCGACCCTGTCGCCCGGCGGCATGCGAATCCACACGCCGCGCGCGTCCGGGGAGGATGGCTTGATGGTTGCGACCTCGAATGCAGGAACGCTTTGGGCATATGCCATCGCCCCGATGGTCAGCAAGATAACAAAGTAGCGGGTAGTCTTTGGGACGGTTTTTCCACGGTGAAGAGAGCCGGCTGAAGGCGCCTCGCCGCCACGAGTGGCGGCCCCACATCGGAATGCTAAGCAGCTTCATCTTGAACTCAGTCTACCCCCGCGTACCCTTAGACTTTGGTATCATCGCGGGGTTTGCAATCGCCCACGTCCATAGGAGATCCGCGTTCGCTCGATGCGCTCTACGCGCAAGCTGCCGAAGCGACTCGCGTGGGCTCGCATGGATTCTATTTCGCGACGCGCCATTTTCCCATCGACCTGGCCCGCTCGGCGCATGCCGTGTATTGGTTCTGCAACTACACGCTGGAACTGGGCCGCAAGCAGCCTGCTGAACTCGACAACTGGGCGTCGATGGTCGACGCCGGATTGCGCGGGCGGCTCGCGCGGCACCCGGTGCTGGATGTTTTTCTCGATACCGTGGACCAGCGCGCGATTCCGCACGATTGCCCCGCCGGGCTGATCGAAGGCGTGCGCATCGATCTCGATCACACACGCTACACCAGTTTTTCGCAGCTCAGCGGCCGCTGCCGGCGCATTGGCGGCATGGTCAGCCTGATGCTGACGCACGTGATCGGATTTCGCGGGCCGGCGCTCGATTACATGGCCGACCTGGGGGTCGCGATCGAGCTGACCACGCTGCTGCGCGATACGGCGCGTCACTTGTCGCGCGGCGTGATCTATCTTCCAGTCGAGGAAATGGAAGCCGCGGGATATTCCGAATCCGACTTAACGCAGCACCTTTGCAATGATGCATTTCGCGAGGTGATGCGCGTTCAGACCCGACGGATCGCCGAATATTTTCAGCGCGCGGAAATGGCTCTGCCTTTGTTGGATGCGCGCGGCCGATTCGCGATAAAGGTCGCGTTCGATCTGTATCGCCAGACGGCTCGCCACATCGAGAGTTCCAATTTCGATATCTTCCGGCGCGGCGCGGAAGTTCCCGCGGTGGAACGAGCGTGGATCACGGCGCGCTCGATGGCCGGTCCCATCACGCGGCGCTTGTGGAGAGCGATGAGTGCGTGACGCGCTCGCGTCGTTCGATGGTAGCGCCAGACTGGATGTTTTCATCGCGCTGGCGCTGAGCCTGGCGATCCTGTTTCTGTTCGTGCGGTCTCGCTCCCACCAGTTGAAGGTACCGCGGCTGACACCGGCGGGCCCCTCGGAGTCCGAGGGACTTCCCAACTGCATGGTCGTGATTCCGGCCCGTGACGAAGAAGGTTTCATCGGCCGCGCGGTGGCGAGCCTGCCGCACGATTCCGTTATTGTGGTGGACGATTTCTCCGGCGACGGGACGGCGGAAGAAGCTCGCAAGGCGGGCGCTGGTGTAATCAAGGCGTCCAAGCTGTCGCGTTCGGCGTCCGGGAAATCCAACGCTTGCGTGGCGGGCGCGCGGGCGCTCACTTCCAAATGGATTCTCTTTACCGATGCCGACGCCAGCTTCGAACCAGGATTTCTGGACGCCGTCACCGTCTGCGCCGAAGCCGGCAATGTCGGGTTCTTGTCTATTTATCTGGATGCGGAATACGCGAGCGTTTGGGAACGCGCCATGGGTCCGTATCTGGCAGCGCTGTTTTTCTGCGGCGCGAATCCGCGCAGCGACACTCCGGCGGCTTTCAACGGGCAGTGCATTTTGGTGCGGCGCGAGGCCTATGAATTCCTGGGCGGGCATTCGGCTGTCATCAACGATTTGAACGAAGACGTTCGCCTGGCCGCGATCGCGCAACGGCATCGGCTGAAGTTCGGAATCGTGCGAGCCAGCGGATTGGGCCGCGCGCGTTGGCGCGACCTGAGCGGCATGGTGGAACGCGGTGCGTTTCGATTCATGGTGGCCGCGCCGATGCTGGGGACGACTGTGCTGGTCGCGGCAGCGGTGATGGCTGCCTGGATTCCGGTGCTCGCGTGGCTGCTGTCGGATCACGAATATCGCGCGGCGGTTGCATTTGCCGCGCTGCCGTTTTTGTTGCTGTGGCGTTGGTATCCGCGCGGTGCCGCGTCGTTGTTTGCGTTGACCATTCCAATTGCGATTTACGGGGCGATTCCGCTGCTGTTGCGCGGGCTGTGGGGTGCGCTGAGCGGCGGCGTATCGGAGTGGAAGGGTCGCAAGATTTAGCGCCGCCCGGAACAACGTGGCGCGCGCCAGCAGGCGGCCGCCGGCTTCAGCCGATGGTGTTTTCGGACGGTGAACTGAAGTTCACCGCTGCACGCTGAAGCGTGCGCCACGAGAACCAGGCTGGGAACAGCATTCTTGGGATGAAGCGCGTTCCCAGCGGCTCGTACTTTCCCTAGTCATACATTCTCCACGCGATTCGATGAGGTGGTCAGGGCGTCACGCCCCGGAGAAAACCACCGTGGAAAAAACCACCATGAAGTTCATCGCGATTGCCGTGCTGTTCGTGTGCCCGCTGCTGGCGCAAGACACCGAACCGGCCGGCTACATCGCACTGGAAAAAAATGCCGCTGAAAAAAGCGACGGACGAACGTTCTACCGATGGTCACTGATCGCCGTCACTGCGGCCAACACAGCCGATTCCATTTCGAGCTGGCACCGCATCGAAGCCAATCCGCTGCTCGCCACGCCGGGCTCGCAATTCGACACGAAGTCTTTGATGCTCAAGTCCGCGCTGCTCGGTATGACCTTCCTGGTGGAGCATTGGGCGCTGCGCCACAGCCCGACGCTGTATCGCACGTTTGCCTGGGTCAACCTGACGATCGCCGGCGCGCTGGGTGGCGTGGTGGCTCACAACTCATCGCTTCAATAGGGCGGTTTCTCGAACCAACAGAGCCGTCTGAAGCCGGCTCGCCGCCACGAGTGGCGGCCCCACATTTGTATCATTAACGATGATGCAGACGATCGCCGACATCGCCGTGCTGGACGACGATCTTGATTTCCGCACCTACCTGGAAGATTTTCTCGCCGACGAAGGCATGTACTCCGTCCGCACGTTCGGCTCCGCGGGCGATCTGTTCCGCGGCAGCGAGACTCACAGCCCCGACATTGTCCTGCTCGACATGAAAATGGGCGACGTCACTGGCGACAAAGTTCTGGAGCAGCTTCTGGCCCGCTGGCCGGGAATGTGCGTGATCATTATCACCGGCTATCCGTCGCTCGAAGACATGCGCGCGACCTTCAAGCTGAAAGTGTTCGATTACGTGGCGAAACCGTTCTCGCTCGCGCAGCTCAGGCAGGTGTTGAAGAACGCCGTCGACGCGTTCGGGCTGGGGCGTCCGCCGCAGGATCGCCTGCGGGAGCGGCTGGGCCGCAGCATCAAAATGATGCGCGTGGAACGCGACTGGTCCTTGAAGGACCTGGCGAACCAAGCCAAGCTGAGCGTGTCGCAGATCAGCGCGATTGAGCGCGGGACCAATCTCCCCAGCATCGAAAGTTTGCTGGCCATCTGCCGCGCATTCGACCGCAAGCCATCGGATATTTTGGCGGGTATTGATTTTTAGCGTGAACAGCACTCACTGCGGTGGCGCGGCGTTAGCGCTTGCGTCAGCCCTACGAACTGAGATCGAAGTCGAGCTGCCTTTCTGCACATCTGCTGAACACCGGTTGAAATCGCAGGCGCGACAACGCTATTCTGAAACGCTACGCAGTATCGTTGATCTGATCCGTGGGAGCACTCCTCATACATGTCCTCGATTGATGTTCCGCTGACAAAGGCGGCTTCGGCAGTACCGCGCGAAAAGATACCTGGTGGATCGAGCCGCTGCTGGTGTTCCTCGGATTCTCTGCCTTCATCGTCTATTCCACGTGGGCCGCGCTGCAGGGCAACAACTACGAGTTCGGCCCCTATCTGTCGCCGTTTTATTCGCCGCTGCTGATGACCGACCAAGCCCGGCTGGTGGCCGGCGTTCATGCCGTTCTCGGCGGCGATGCTGATTCTGTGGGCGCCCGGCGGCTTCCGCTTCACCTGCTACTACTATCGCGGCGCCTACTACAAAGCGTTCTGGGCCGATCCGCCGTCCTGCACCGTCGGCGAGCCGCGCAAGAGCCTACTGGGGCGAACGAACGTTCCCGCTGATCCTTCAAAACGTCCATCGCTATTTTCTGTATCTGGCGCTGATCTTCATCGTGCTCCTGGCGCTACGACGCGTACAAGGCGCTGTGGTTCGACGGCCCGACGGCAAGATATTCGGCATCGGCGTCGGCACGCTGGTGCTGATCGTCAATCCGATTCTGCTGGGCTGCTATACGCTCGGCTGCCATTCGCTGCGGCACCTGGTCGGCGGCCGCAAGGATGCGATGTCGAGAGTCGCCGGTGCGAAAGGCCGCTTACGACTGCGTGTCGTGCCTGAACCAGCAGCACATGCTGTGGGCGTGGATCAGCCTGTTCTGGGTCGGCTTCACCGATGTCTACATCCGGCTGTGCGCGATGGGCATCTGGACACGACTGGAGAATCTTCTAGATGGCCGGAGTATCAGAAGCATCGAATTCGACGTGCTGGTCGTCGGCGCGGGCGGCGCGGGATTGCGCGCGGCGATCGAAGCTCGGCCGCGGGCGTCAAGGTCGGCGTGGTCTCGAAATCGCTGCTCGGCAAAGCGCACACCGTGATGGCCGAAGGCGGCATGGCGGCGGCGATGGGCAACGTCGACGATCGCGACAACTGGCGCGTCCATTTCGCCGACACGATGCGCGGCGGGCAGTATCTGAACAACTGGCGCATGGCGGAGCTGCACGCCAAGGAAGCGCCGGCTCGCGTGCGGGAACTGGAAGCCTGGGGCGCGATGTTCGATCGCACCAAGGACGGCCGCATTCTGCAGCGCAATTTCGGCGGCCATCGCTATCCGCGGCTGGCGCACGTCGGCGATCGCACCGGTCTCGAAATGATCCGCACGCTTGCAGGATCACGGCATCCATCAGGGCATCGACTTCCACATGGAGACCACCATCCTCACGCTGCTGAAGGATGGCGACCGCTGCGTGGGCGCGTTCGCTTACGATCGCGAGCGCGGACGCTTCAAGCTGTTTCACGCCAAGGCGGTGGTGCTGGCGACCGGCGGAATCGGCCGCGCGTTTCAGATCACCAGCAACAGTTGGGAATACACCGGCGACGGCCATTCGCTCGCGTATCACGCGGGCGCGGCGCTGCTCGATATGGAGTTCGTGCAGTTCCATCCGACCGGCATGGTCTGGCCGCCCAGCGTGCAAGGGAATTCTGGTGACCGAAGGCGTGCGCGGCGAAGGCGGCGTGCTGCGCAACAAAGAAGGCAAGCGGTTCATGTTCGACGATATTCCGGCGAACTACAAAGCGCCAGACCGCCGACAACGAAGAAGAAGGCTGGCGCTACACGCAGGGCGACAAGAGCGCGCGCCGGCCGCCGGAATTGCTGACGCGCGATCACGTGGCCCGCTGCATCCGCCGCGAAGTGAAGGAAGGGCGCGGCAGCCCGCACGGCGGCGTGTTCCTCGATATCGCCTGGATCAAGGAGAAGATTCCGAACGCGGCCGAGCACATCAAGAAAAAGCTGCCGAGCATGTATCACCAGTTCAAGCAGCTCGCCGATATCGACATCACGCAAGGTGCCGATGGAGATCGGCCCGACGACGCATTACATGATGGGCGGCGTGCAGGTGGACGCGCGAATCGCAGATGTCGACGCGTGCCGGGCTTGTTCGCGGCGGGCGAATGCGGCGGCGGGACTGCATGGAGCGAATCGGCTGGGCGGAAATTCGCTGTCCGATCTGCTGGTCTTCGGCAAACGCGCCGGCGAGTTCGCGGCGAAGTTCGCGAAAGAGAACGGCGCCGGGCAAGATCGACAAGGCTCAGGTGGACGAAGCGGCGCGGATGGCGCTCGAGCCGTTCGAGCGCGGACGCGACGGCGAAAATCCGTTCGCAGTTCAGCACGAGTTGCAGGAGATGATGCAGGATCTGGTCGGCATCGTGCGGCGCGAGGAAGAAATGGAGCAGGCGCTCGAGGGGATCGCCAAGCTGAAGGCGCGCGCGGCGAAGGCCGGGATCAGCGGCAATCGCGAATACAACAACGGCTGGCACACGGCGCTCGATCTGGACAATCTGCTGACGGTCTCCGAGATCATCGCGCGCGCGGCGCTCGAGCGCAAGGAAAGCCGCGGCGCGCATTTCCGCGACGATTATCCGGACAAAGAGCGACGAGTGGGGCAGACGTCAATCTCCGCGATCACCAAGGCCGCCGACGGCGGCGTGAACGTCGAACGACGTCCCGGTGAAGCAAATGCCCGACGAGTTGAAGCAGGTGATCGAGGAGAATAAGTAATGGCGACGCGCGACGTTTCGAATCTGGCGCGGCGACAGCGACGGCGGGCAAGTTCGTCGACTACAAGACCGAAGTCGAAGAGGGCATGGTGGTGCTCGACGTGGTGCATCGCATTCAGGCGACGCAGGCCAACGATCTGGCGGTGCGCTGGAACTGCAAGGCGGGCAAGTGCGGATCGTGCTCGGCCGAAATCAACGGCAAGCCGCGGCTGATGTGCATGACGCGGCTGAACTCAGCTGCCGATCTGAACGAGCCGGTGACGGTCGAGCCGATGCACACGTTCCCCAGCATCAAGGATCTGGTCACCGACGTGTCCTGGAACTATCGCGTCAAGAAGAAGATCAAGAAATTCGCGCCGCGCAAGCCCGACGCGCCGGACGGAACCTGGCGCATGCAGCAGGCCGATGTCGACCGCGTGCAGGAATTCCGCAAATGCATCGAGTGCTTCCTGTGCCAGGACGTCTGCCACGTGCTGCGCGATCACAATCCATGCACGAGGAGTTCATCGGGCCGCGATTCTTCGTCTACACGGCCGCGCTGGAGATGAATCCGCTCGACACGGCGGATCGCATTGGGCGATCTGCGCGATAGCTGCGGCATCGGCTACTGCAACATCACCAAGTGCTGCACCAAGGTTTGCCCGGAAGAGATCAAGATCACCGACAACGCGATCATTCCGCTGAAGGAACGCGTGGTGGATCGAGTTTTACGATCCGCTGGCTCGGCTGTTCCGCATTTTTAGCTGATGTAAACTTTGGACGTGAGGCGCGCTGCTTGGCTAATTCTGGCGAAGCTTTCTTTGTTGATCGTTTGCGTGTACGCGCAGAAGCCCCCATCGGGCTCTTCACCACCTTCGCCCGCCGAGCAAAAGGCCTTGATCGCGCGGATGCGCGAATCGGCTATCAATTACGGCACACGGTTGGAAAATTTCAGCTGTACTCAGTACACCGAACGTTTCACCGACAACGCGTCGAAAGGTAAACACTGGAAGCATCTTGATTCACTGGTGCATCAAGTGGATTACGTCGATCATAGAGAGCGCTACGGATTGCTCAAGGTGAACGGCAAATCCAACGATCCGGCGAAGCATCTCAAGCTAGGGCATTTCCTGCCGGGAGGCGAGTTCGGTTCGCGGCTCCGGCACGTCTTTTCACCCGCGGCGGAGGCGGAGTTCAGCTGGGATCGCGTGGAAGAAATCGGCGGCCGGCGAGCGTGTGTCTTTGGCTATCGCGTTGCCGAACAAACCAGCACCATGGCGATGCAAGTGAATCAGCAGTCGATCACACTGGGCCATCACGGCTTCGTGCATGCCGATTGCGAGACGGGCGCAGTGCTGAGGATCGAAATGGAATCGGATCCCGGATGGGCATGGCTGGGAGGGCGGCGGAACGAGATCGGCGCGCAAGTGGATCTGCGCTATGGCATGGTCATGATCGGAGAGAAGGAATTTCTGGTGCCGACCGAGGCCGTCGAGATCGCGCGCTTCGACCTCGGCCTGACCAAAGCCGACATCAAATTCAAGGAATACAGAAAGTACGACGCTGATTCGAGCATCAAGTTCGAGACCGGCGAAGGCAAGCCGCAATAGCCTAGGTATTTCATTCTGACTCCTGACTTCTGACTCCTGTATTCTTTTTGTATGTTCGAGCTGAAGCCGATTTCCCGGGAGGCGATTCCGGAGGCGCTCGCGAAAGTGGAACGCTATCGCCTGCTTAATGAGCCGTGGCAGGCCGAGAGCATCTGCCTCGACGTGCTGCGGATCGATCCGGATAATCAGCAGGCCGTCACGATGCTGCTGTTGAGCCTCACCGACCAGTTCGGCAAGGGCGTGACGCGGGCGCGGGCTCGCGAAGTGCTGCCGCAGTTCGCCAGCGAGTACGAGCGCGCCTACTACGAGGGCATCATTAGTGAGCGATGGGCGGAATCGCTGCTCAGCCAGGGCGCGCCCGGCGCCGGCTTCTCGGCCTACGAATCCCTGCGCGAGGCGATGGCGCACTACGAACGGGCGGAGGCGATTCGTCCACACGGGAATGATGAAACGCTGTTGAGGTGGAATACCTGCGCTCGGATTCTGATGCGGAATCGTGAGTTGCGGCCGCGTGGGGCGGAGAAGTTCGAGCCGGCGTTTGAGGATTGATCAAGCGACTGGGACCCTTGGTCAGGAAAGGAATCCGCGTTGCGAAAACTTCTGGTGATGCTGCAAGGCATCG
This sequence comes from Terriglobia bacterium, assembly GCA_963732025.1. GTDB lineage: Bacteria > Acidobacteriota > Terriglobia > Bryobacterales > Bryobacteraceae > Palsa-187. The sequence goes on along the minus strand of CAVSXU010000007.1, from coordinate 398,489 downwards.
CAATGGGCGCGAGCTCGGCATATTCCGAAACGATTCATTGGCCGGCGTTTCGAGGCCCCGAGGCATTGGGCGTCGCTGAGGGCAAGGCCGTGACATCGTGGAATTCCGACGCGAGCGAAGGAGCTCTGCGCAACATCCGGTGGAGCACCGCAATTCCAGGTCTGGCGCATTCGAGCCCGGCGATTTGGGGCAATCGGATTTTCATCACCAGTGCGATCAGCTCCGCCGGGCCTGCGCCCCTGAAGGTTGGCCTGTATGGCGACGGCGATTCGGCTGACGACAACAGTGAGCAGAGTTGGGTGGTGTATTGCCTCGACAAGAATTCGGGCGAAATCTTGTGGCAACGCGTCGCGACGAAAAACGCTCCCAAAACCAAGCGCCATACAAAAGCGACACACGCAAACTCCACGCCAGTCACGGACGGGAAGCAGTTGGTCGTGTTCTTCGGATCGGAAGGCTTGTATTCCTACGATCTTGACGGAAAGCTTCTGTGGAAGAAGGATCTCGGCGTCTTCGATGTAGGACCGACGGGCTACGATCTGCAGTGGGGAACCGCGAGTTCGCCAGTCCTGTTCGAAGACAAAGTGATTTTGCAGTGCGATCAGAAACAGGGCGGATTTCTGGTGGTTCTCGCCGCGAAGGACGGCCGCGAGATTTGGCGGATCGCGCGCGATGGCACGGCGAATCACAACTGGGCGACTCCCGCTGTGGTGAAGGCCGCGGGACGAACGCAGATCATCTGCAATGGATGGCCTTTTATCGCCAGTTACGATTTCTCGACCGGCAAGGAATTCTGGCGCATCAAATCCGGTGGCGATATTCCGGTTCCGACGCCGGTGTTTTCAAACGGGCTGATCTACGTGACGAACGCACACAGCGGTCCAACGCCGCTTTATGCAATCCGGCCCGATGCGTCGGGCGATATTACTCCCGATGCATCGAACAAGAGCAGCGGGCTCGCATGGTATGAACCGCACAATGGAGCTTACATGCAGACGCCGCTGATCCTGAACGGCCTGTTGTATAGCTGCTCGGATCGCGGAGTGCTGAAGGTGTTCGACGCGAAAACCGGCGAGCTGCGCTACACGCAGCGCCTCGGGACCGGAACCACGGGATTCAGCGCATCGCCGATCGCAGTCGACAACAAGGTGTATTTCGCAAGCGAGGAAGGCGAAGTCTACGTGATCAAGGCGGGTGCGACGTTCGAGCTGTTGTCGAAGAACCTGCTGGGCGAGATCTCAATGGCGTCGCCGGCCTATTCCGAAGGGGTCTTATTCTATCGGACACGAGGCCACGTCGTTGCCATCGGCGGCCCCAAAGAGTAGCGCGGGCGCGAATCGATAAATAATCGATATGCCGCTTGGCAAAGGCGGCCGAAAGCATCTACGGGCAACACCTTACTCCGAACCGGTTTGAGCAACAACTCCGTTGCAATGTTTCAAAAAGAAAGTATAACGGTGTTTACATTTTGCGATATTACTTAAGCAGCGATTAACATCGGCGCAGAGCTCGTGCGTGCAAGGGTCGGCTTGCGGCGCGAGGCCGAAGAGGAAAAATGGACGTTTTCGTGGCTCGGCAGGCGATTTTCGATCGAAAGCATCAGGTATACGCCTACGAATTGCTTTATCGATCGGACGCGGTCACGAACGAATTCGATGGGACCGAGGCAGCTTCCGCAACTGCACAGGTGGTTGCGAACAGCTTGCTTGCGGTCGGACTCGACAACATGCTCGGCGGCAGGAAGGCGTTCGTCAATTTCGATCGCACGCTTTTGATCGGCGGCTTTCACGCGATCCTTCCACCCGATACCCTGGTCGTCGAGATTCTGGAATCGGTCGAGGCCGACCTCGCCGTGCTGGATGCCTGCCAGAAACTGCACGCTCAAGGCTACCTGATGGCGCTGGACGATTTTGTCGAGGATGTGCGATCTGAGGCGCTCACGCGAATCGCGAAGATGATCAAAGTTGACGTCCAGACCACTTCCCGCGCGGAGCAGGAACGAATCATCAACACCTATAAACCGCGAGGGATCGCGATTCTTGCTGAGAAGGTGGAGACGATCGAGGAATTTGAATGGGCGAAAAAGGCGGGCTACGAATATTTCCAGGGATATTATTTCGCCCGTCCGGTGGTCGTCCGGGGGCGGCACATTCCAGCCGCAAAATTGGCGTGCCTCCGGCTGCTCTCCGAAATGCAGAGCGAAGAGTTGGACTATACGCGCATCCAAAAGGTAGTGTCGGAGGACGTGGCTCTGTCGTTCAAGTTGATGCGCTACGCGAACTCCGCTCTGTTCGCGCGCGAATCCGAGATCCACACGATCGATCACGCGGTCGTCATTCTGGGCGAATCCGGACTTCGTCACTGGGCTGCTTTGGCGGCGCTGCCAGTCCTCGCGAAAGACAAGCCGGGCGAGTTGATCATGCATTCGCTGCTGCGGGCTCGCTTCTGCGAACGGGTGTTGCAATTGGCAAGTGTGGCCCGGCATCCATTGGGTTTTCTGATGGGGCTCTTCTCTTTGTTGGATGCGCTGGTGGATCTGCCGCTGCCGGAAGCTCTGGAGCAAGTCAACCTTGCGCCGGAACTGAGAGGCGCGCTGCTGGGAACCGCGCCCGCGGATGACCCGTTCAGGAGTGTCTTCGACATGGTTTGCCATTACGAGGCGGCAGATTGGGACGCCGTTCACGCAGGCGCTGTGAAGTTGGGTATCGAGGCATCGGCAGTAGCGTCGGCCTACGGGGCGTCCGTGTTATGGGCTCAACAGTCGTTGCACGCAACTTCGCGCATGACCGATGCGCGCAAGAAAGTTAGGCACCTGGCGAGCGGCGCCCTGCGCATCCTTTGGCAGGACCCCAACGGGCGCGAACGGATTTCGAACGCCCAACTGAAAAACGTCTCTGTAAGCGGATTGCAGTTGCAGGTGACCGAGCAAATTCCTTTGAGAACGTATGTCACCTGCAATGAACCCAAGTTGGGCATCGGCGGACGAGGCATGGTTCGTTACTGCAACCACTCCAAGGGGAAGTATCTGATCGGCCTTGAGTTTTCGGGCGGAACGGGATGGCGCGATCCGCTGTCGTCGAAACCGGTCGCCGCGCGTTCGTCTCGGTGGCAAGCGTAAGAGCTGAGATCCGCGTCGACGCCTCTTACGACGACGCGAGTTCGTACAAGTATTCGATCTGCGACCGCACCGCGCCGTCCATACCCTGCACCTTCGGATTCGCCGATTCGATCACGTAATATTCATTGGGCGCGTGCGCGCCATTGCCGTGCCCCATTCCGAAGTGCCCAGCGGGAAGATTCAAAGGCGCGCCCGTAAAAATGTAGCCGGGCCAGGATCCTGCGAGTCGCGGCCAGAATACCGGATCGGATCCATTGCGCCGATACACCGCGGCTTGGGCCTTGATGAGCGAGGAGTCCTTCGGCGTGCTGGTCGGATCGTAACCGCCGCTCATGTTGACTTCGATATCGCCGAATCCGCGTTTCGCCAGATGCGCCTTGATCGCGGCCAATGCGCCTTGTGCCGTCATGTCCGGGACAAGCCGCATGTCCAGCTTCGCCACCACGCGATGCGGCGTGATCGTCTTGCCGCCCGGACCCGTGTAGCCGCCGACCAGCCCCTCGATATTCACCGTCGGCCTGCCGACCAGTAGCTCCAGCGATTCGAGCCAATCGACATCGTGAACCCAATGCTCCACGCCCATCTGCTTCTTGGCGAGTTCCTCGTTCTGCCGCTTCGCGCCCTCGCGAATGAGAGCCTTCTCTTCGGCGTTCAACGGACGAGCCTTGTCCGCGTAGCCGTCGATCGCGGGTGTGTGGCCATCGGGACCGACCAGCGTCGCGAGCGCCTGCACCAAATGCCACGCCGGACTATCGACGCGAGCTTCGTTACTCGAATGCAAATCCTGCTTGGGACCTCGATGCCATTTCTCACCGCTGGCGACCAACTCCAACTCCACCACGCCCTTCGCGCCCAGGTTGATGGTCACGGTGCCATCGACTCCCTGCATCGGCATCGGCATATAGACGCCGATGCATTTCTTGAGCGCAGCCAGAATATCCGACCGGCGCACGACCTGAGTAAAGTGCGGCGATCCGATTTCCTCTTCCCCTTCGGCCACGAACACCAAGTTGACCGGCAGTTTGCGGCCGGCCGCCTTGAACGCGTGCAGTGCCGCGAGCCAGGTCGCCTCGGGGCCTTTTTGGTTGACAGCGCCACGCCCGATCAGAACCTTGCCGAGCCCCGGCTTATCCACGAGCGCGGCATCGAACGGCGGTGACGACCACTCCGAAGGATCCGCCTGCTTCACGTCGTACATGAAGTAGATACCGACCGTGCGCGGCGCACCGGCATCGAGCGTTGCGAAAACTCCCGGATGTCCGTCCGTAGGAACCTTGGTTGCGGTGTCGAAGCCGGCGTCGCGCAGCATCTTCATCATCAGGTCGCAACCTTCGTTCATGCCGCGATTTTCGGCGGCGATGGACGGTTGGCGGATCCAGGCTTGCAACCGCTTCACGGCCTCATCATGGTGCTTGTCGGCTTCGGCGAAAAGCGGTTTGAGATCGGCAGGATCGGCTGCAAATGAGTGCTTTGCGGTTGCAAGAGCCGCTGCACCCAGCGCTGCGTTTTTCACGAATCGGCGGCGATCGAGATCGAAAGATGGCATGGCCATTGCTCCAATCGGATGATTATGGCAGGTTCCCGTGTTATATTGAAGGCGATGTTCGTCGCCCGGCACCATCGTCATCACCATCACTCGCATCTGGCGAGCGGTGTGCGACGGGCTGATTCCTGACGGAAATCATAATCGCAAAGTTTTGAAGAAGCCCGCCGCCAAAAACGGTGGGCTTTTTCATTTTGGAGCCGCATGTTTAAGGAGATGAGATGGAATTGGATTTCAGTAAACTCGATGGGCTGTTGCCGGCCGTGATTCAGGATCACCTAAGCGGTCGTGTCCTGATGGTCGGCTTCATGAATGAGGAAGCATTCCAAAAGACGGTTGAGACCGGCTGCGCGACGTTTTTCAGCCGCACCAGAAATAAGCTATGGATGAAGGGCGAGACGTCCGGCCATCGCCTCAACGTCAAAGAAATCTCGACCGATTGCGATCGCGACACGGTGCTGCTGAAGGTGGAAGCCATCGGCCCCGGCGTCTGTCACGAAGGCTACGCAAGCTGTTTCTTCAGGCGGCTGGACAACGGCAAATGGGTGGAGAGCGAAAGCCGCGCGTTCGATCCGGGCACGGTCTACTAGTGTCCTGTCTCCGAAATTCGTGGAATAAAAGGGGACAGACCACTCTGTCCACGGCCGCGTCGGCCCGAGGGAGAGTAGCATACCTGCGGGGACAGAGCAGTCTATCCCCTTTTTATTCCGCGAATTTCGGAGACAGGACACTAACCATGAAACTGAAACTAGGAATTCCAAAAGGCAGTCTAGAAAACGCGACCGTAGATCTGTTTCGGCGGGCGGGATTTCAGATCACCACCAGCAGCCGCTCGTATTTTCCGGCGATCGACGATCCGGAAATCGAATGCATGCTGATTCGCGCGCAGGAGATGGCGCGTTACGTGGAAGACGGCGTGCTCGATGCAGGACTAACGGGCCGCGATTGGGTGGCTGAGTACGACGCGAAAGTGGAGACGGTCGCCGATCTGATTTACGCGAAGCAGAGCTTCGGCAAAGTCCGATGGGTGCTGGCGGTGCCCGAGTCGTCGCCATTTCAATCGGTGAAGGACCTCGAAGGTAAGATCATCGCGACGGAACTGGTTGAGGCGACGAAGCGTTATCTTGTCGGCGAACGGCGTGACCGCGAAAGTCGAATTCAGTTGGGGCGCGACCGAAGTGAAGCCGCCGGAACTGGCCGATGCGATCGTCGAAGTGACCGAGACGGGATCGTCGCTGCGCGCCAACAAACTGCGCATCATTGAAACAGTGATGGAATCGAATACGCAACTGATCGCGAACGTCGACTCGTGGAAGGACGCCGCGAAACGCCGCAAGCTGGAAGATATCCGGATGCTGCTGGAAGGCGCGATCAATGCGTTGGGCAAGGTCGGACTGATGTTGAATGTGGAGAAGACGCAATCTGGCCGCCGTTCTCTCGGTCCTGCCCGCGTTGAAAAATCCGACGATTTCGACCTTGAGCGACGAGGGATGGCTGGCGGTCAATACGATTCTCGACGAACTGACGGTGCGGACGATTATTCCGCGATTGAAAGAAGTCGGTGCGCAGGGGATCGTCGAATATCCGCTGAACAAGATCGTGATGTGATGATCAAGATCATTGAGTTAAGAGATGCGCGGACGTTGATCACGCGCAAGAACGCACGCCTGGAAGAAGCCGAGCGCGTTGTCGCGCCGATTCTCGCCGATGTTCGCGCGCGCGGCGACGTAGCTCTGCGCGAGTATGCGCGCAAATTCGACGGATACGAAGGCGATCTGCGTGTTCGCGTCGAAGGCACTCTTTCGCGCGAGTTGCGCAGTGCCGTCGAGATTGCCGCGCGGAATATTCGCGAGTACGCCGAGGCGCAGCTTCCCCGCGATCGCATGATCGACTGTCGGCGATGGGCGGAGGCTCGGGCGAAATCGTCCGGCCGCTGGATTCGATGGGCGCCTATATTCCCGGCGGCCGCTATCCGCTGCTCTCGACGCTGCTGATGACGGTGATTCCGGCGCAGGTGGCGGGCGTGAAGACGATTTGCGTCGCGTGCCCTAATCCCAGTCGCGGAGATTCTTGGCGTCGCGGCATTTCTTGAACGTGCAGCACTTCTTTCGCATCGGTGGCGCGCAGGCGATTGCGGCGATGGCGTTCGGAACCGAGACTGTCCCTAAAGTCGATCGCATTGTTGGACCGGGAAATATTTATGTCGCTGCTGCGAAGAAGTTGATCGCGGGCGAGGTCGGCATCGATTTCGTGGCGGGACCGACGGAAATCGTGATCATCGCGGCGGAAGGGGACGCTAGGTGGATTGCGGCGGATATGTTGGCGCAGGCGGAACACGATGTCGACGCGTCGTCAATTCTGCTGACGACTTCACGGGAATTGGCGGAAAGCGTCGCACAGGAGATTGAAAATCAACTTGCGACGTTGCCGACCGCCGCCGTCGCGCGCCAGTCGATTGACGCCAATGGCGCGATCGTGATCGTCGAATCGCTGGAACAGGCCGTGGAGTTTTCGAATTCGCTCGCGCCGGAGCATCTGAGCCTGCATGATGATCGCCTGCTTCCGCAAATCCAACATGCGGGCAGCGTTTTCATCGGCGCGAGCAGCCCGGAGGCCGCAGGCGATTACGCGTCAGGTCCGAATCACGTGTTGCCGACGTCAGGCGCTGCTCGACTGCGCGGAGGATTATCGGCGGCGGATTTCGTGAAGGTAATTTCGGTGCAGGAATTGTCGCGCGAGGGCTTGGCCGCGCTGGCTCCTTCGATAACGGCACTTGCGCGGGCCGAAGGACTAGAAGCGCACGCTAGGTCGGTGGAGGTGCGGTCAGGGGAGTTGAGAAATGCCTAATCCGCGAACCGCCGTCCGCGACATGGCGCCGTACTCGCCGCCGACGGGCGGGCGCGGGGACAAATTGCGTCTCGACTTTAACGAGAATACGGTCGGCTGCTCGCCTCGCGTTATCGACGCGCTGCGAGCGAGTGACCGCGAGCCAGCTTACGATGTATCCGGAATACGCGGATGCGGTGGCGGAGATCGCGGCGTTCTTCGATGTCTCGACGGACGAGTTCACGCTCACCAATGGAACCGACGAAGCGATTCAACTCATGATGAACACGTTCGTCAATCCGCAGGATGACGTTCTGATGATGCGGCCATCGTATGCGATGTACCGCTTTTATGCGGAACTCGCGGGCGCCAACGTTCGTGAGATTGAATATGACGACGACTTCCGTTTTCCGATTGCGACGTTTCATGGGCGAGATCCGCGACGAAACGCGTGCGATCTTTCTCGCTAATCCGAACAACCCAACTGGAAGCGGGATCGAGCCGCAGCAGATATTCGGAATACTGGACTCTGCCCGGCAGGCGGCGGTTCTGATCGATGAGGCATACTTTGAATTCTCTGGCGTCACGGTGCTTCATTCGCTTCGCGATTATCCGAATCTATTTATCTGCCGAACATTCTCGAAAGCATATGGAATGGCGGCGATGCGCTGCGGCTGCCTGTTTTCGTGCGCCGAGAATTTGCGGTGGATTCGCAAAGCGCAGTCGCCATACAGCGTGAATACGCATGGCTGTGGTGGCGGCGCGCGCGGCGATTCAGGATCGCGAATATGTGGCGAGCTACGTTGCGGAGGTGCTGGCAGCGCGGGAACTCGCGTGCATCGGGCTTGCGAAACTCGGCGTTCGATTCTTTCCGAGCCAGGCAAATTTTGTGCTGTTCGAAGCCGGCGATCGTGCGATCCCCATCCGCGATGCGCTGCGCGAGCGCGGCGTCCTGGTACGCGACCGCAGTTACGAAATTCCGGGATGCGTTCGTGTCACGATCGGCACGCGCGAACAGGTCAGCCGATTTCTGGAAGAACTGGAGAGCTCTGTGGATTCGCTAATCGTATTCGATATGGACGGCGTGCTGACGGAAGTCTCGGAGTCGTATCGCGAAGCGATCGTCCAGACGGTGGAGCACTTCACCGGCAAACGCATCACCCGCGATCTGATTCAGCAATACAAGAATCAGGGCGGTTGGAATAACGACTGGGCGCTGTCGCAGAAGATCGCTTCGGATCTGGGCGTCGGAAATCGAATACGCGAAAGTTGTCGACCGCTTCAACGAAGTTTTTCTCGGCGCGAATGGCGACGGACTGATCACAGCGCGAGAGCTGGTTTCCGAAGCCGGGCTTGCTGGATCGTCTGACGCAGCGGCACGAGCTTGCGATCTTTACCGGCCGGCTTCGCTATGAAGCCGATATTTCGCTGCGGCGCTTCGCGAGCGAATTGCGATTCGATCCGATCATGTGCGCCGATAACGTAACGCGAAGCAAGCCTGCACCAGACGGATTGCACGCAATTCAGCAGATGAAACCGGCGTGCGAAACTAACGTACGTTGGCGATACGGTCGACGATGCGAGGTGCGCTCGCGCGGCCGGCGTGCCGTTCATCGGAATCGCGGCAGAGGCGCATTCGCGGCGTGCCGATCTCGTTCGCTTGTTCGAAGAGGAACAAGCCATCGCGATTCTGGAAAATATCAACGAGATCGAAGCCGTGGTCAACGGATCATGAGACGAGCCATGCGACAAGCGAAACTCGAACGCAATACGAAGGAAACGCGCATTCGCGGCGTGCTCAAGATCGAAGGACGAGGGCGCTACGAAATCTCCACGGGAATCCGTTTTCTTGATCACATGCTGGAGTTGTTCACCAAGCACGGCGGCTTCGATCTAACGCTGCACGCGGAGGGCGATTTGGACGTCGACCAGCACCACACCGTCGAAGACGCGGGAATCGTGCTGGGGCAATTATTCGCGGCGGCACTTGGCGACCGGCGCGGCATCCATCGCGCAGGGTATTTCGTGATGCCAATGGACGAAACTCTCGCGGTCGTGGCGGTGGACTTGAGCGGTCGGCCCGCGCTGGTTTACAAGGATCTGGTTCAAGTGCGCATGGTCGGGGATTTGCAGACGGAACTCTTGGAGGATTTCTTCGGCGGCTTTGTGAATCACGCGGGCGCGAATCTGCACGTTAAGGTTCTGTACGGTCGGTCGAATCATCACAAGATCGAGGCAATTTTCAAATGCTTCGCGCGTGCGATGCGCTTCGCGTGCTCCACCGACGCGCGTCTTCGGCGTGACCTGCCGTCGACGAAAGGGCTTCTGTGATCTCGATTTTCGATTACGGGGCAGGCAATCTCCAATCGGTTGAAAATGCGCTGCATGCGATCGGCGCGCCGCACGAACTCATTCGTGATGCGGCGGGCGTGAGCCGAGCCACGCAACTCATTCTCCCTGGCGTCGGACATTTTGGGCAGATGATGCACGCGCTCGACGTTCTCAACGCGCGCGAGGCCCTGGTTGATCGCATCCGCGCGGGAATTCCTTTCCTGGGAATTTGTCTCGGTCTTCAGGCATTGTTCTCGTCGAGCGAGGAAGCGCCGGGCGTGCCGGGTCTCGGTATTTTTGCGGGAAGTGTGCGGCGATTTTGCGGTGATTTGCGGATTCCGCACATGGGCTGGAACAGCCTGCGGCGCCGACGACCATCCGCGCTACTGAACGATGCGGAAGCTGCGCCGTATGTTTACTTTGCCAACAGTTTCTACGCTCCGCTCATCGATGCGACGTCGGCTTCGTGCGACTACGGCTTCGAATTTGCCGCGGTGATCGAGAACGCTAACGTCTGCGCGGTGCAATTTCATCCGGAAAAATCGGGACAAACGGGACTGCGAATCCTGAAGAATTTCGCCGAACGCATGGAACCGCCATGCTAGCCAAGCGAATCATCCCCTGCCTCGACGTCAGCGGCGGACGCGTTGTAAAGGGCGTGAACTTCGTCGGACTGCGCGACGCCGGCGACCCCGTCGAACTCGCCGCGCGTTATAACGAGCAAGGCGCGGACGAACTGGTTTTCCTCGATATCACGGCGTCGAGTAATTCATCGGAAACAAGTGTCGACATGGCAGCGAGAGTAGCGCGTGAAGTTTTTATTCCATTCACCATCGGCGGTGGAATCCGAAGTGTTGCCGATGCTCGGCGTCTCTTGCACTCCGGCGCGGAGAAAGTCAGCGTCAACACCGCCGCGGTTCGAAGGCCGGAGCTGATTCGCGAGCTGAGCGAGGAATTCGGCGCGCAAGCCGTGGTTCTCGCCATCGACGCACGCAAAATCGCATCGGGGAAATGGTCGGTTTTCACGCGCGGCGGCCGCGATAACGAAAACATCGATGCCGTCGAGTGGGCGCAGCGCGGTGAATCGTTGGGAGCAGGCGAAATTCTCTTGACGTCCATGGACACCGACGGCGTCCAAACCGGTTTCGATTGCGCGTTGACGAAGGCGGTTCGCGATGCGACCCACTTGCCCGTCATTGCATCCGGCGGCGCAGGCAAACCCGAGGATTTTCTGGACGTGTTCGCAACTGCAGGCGCCGATGCCGCGCTGGCGGCGTCGATTTTTCACTACGACACCTACACCGTTCGCGACCTCAAGCAATTCCTGGCCACTCAAGGTGTCCCGGTCCGACTATGATCATCCCTTCGATCGATCTCATGGACGGGAACGTCGTCCAGCTTGTCCAGGGCCGCGACAAGGCGCTCGAGGGCGACCCTCCGCTGGAGATGCTGCGCAAGTTCGCGGCATTCCCCGAGATCCAGGTGATCGATCTCGACGCGGCCATGGGGCACGGTGAGAATACGAAGATCGTCGAACAACTAGCATGCCTGGCCAAGTGCCGCGTAGGAGGCGGTGTTCGCACAGCCGAGCGCGCCCGTCAGTTGATCGACAAAGGCGCTCACCGCGTAATTGTGGGAACCGCGGCCTTCACTCCGGCGCTTGAAGAAATCAGCAACAGCGTCGGGCGTGAACGCTTGATCATCGCGCTCGATTCGAAGAACGGCAAGGTCGTCGTCAAGGGCTGGCGCGAGGCTACCGAGTTCACCGCGGAGCAGGTGGTTCAGCGCCTGGAGCAGTACTGCGCGGGCTTTCTGTGCACCTATGTCGATAAAGAAGGAACCATGCAAGGCACCGACCTCGATTGGTTTCGCCGCCTTCGCGCGGCAACCTCAAACGAGATTACCGCGGCCGGCGGAATCACGACGCTCGATGAAATTCGGGTGCTCGCGACAATGAACATCAACGTTGTGATCGGCATGGCAATCTACACCGGGCGGCTGGATCTCAACGACCTGGCGTCGTTATCGAGAGAGACTTCCACCGCAACTTCCTGAAGCAACTGTTATAATTTGCGCAACGTCTAGCCCAGGGTGAGGCTCACCCAGTCGTGCCTTATGGCTCCAGGAAATGATGGACGCTCCGGATTTGTTCCAGGCACGGTCCTCGGCGATCGGTTTCGAATCGTGCGCCTGTTGGGATCGGGCGGCATGGGCGTGGTCTACGAAGCCGTCGATTCGAAACTGGATCGCCGCGTCGCGCTGAATTGCACCCGGCCGGGGCATCGCTATCGTCTTCCGCCGGAAGCGCGCGCCGCCCGCGAAGTCAGCCATTTCAATGTCTGTAAAGGTTCATGACCTGCACAAGCTCAACACGGCGGATGACCCGATCGATTGCTTGTCGATGGAATACGTCGATGGCGAGACGCTTTCTCAACTGGTCCGCTCCAACGGCGCGCTCGCCGCGCCTGAGGCTCGCCATATAGCACGTCAGATTTGCGCTACGGCTGCGAACTGTTAGGTGGAAATGATGAGGTCATCACGAGACACGGGGGCCCTATTGGCGCGGAGTGCATCCCTGCGACTGGTTGAATCCCCAGCTCTGCCGGAACTTCGCACTATACCGCCGGCCACGTGGCAACTTGCAATCATGGAGGCGACCTCAAATGGCAAGATACCCAACTGCTGCGGTTGACGATCGCGGGCTTCGAAATAGTTTGCACACCTCCGCTCTCACCCGGCGTATATTAATACGACTGCCGAAGGAGCAGAATCAATGCGCTCTATTTTTACCTCACTGCGCCACTCGCTACGCAGGCTCGCCATGACACCGGGGTTCACCGCGATTTCCTTGCTGACACTCGCGATCGGGATCGGCGCCAACTCGGCCATTTTCAGCGTCATCGAAGGCGTTCTGCTCAAGCCGCTGCCGTATCCGCAATCCGAACAACTGATCGCGCTATGGCACACTGCCGCGGGTGTCAATCTCAAGCAAATCGGCATGGCGCCGTTCCTCTACTTCACGTACGCCGATGAAAATCGCGTCTTCCAAGACGTCGGCATGTGGCAGAGCGACACCGCCAGCGTCACCGGACAGGCAGAGCCGGAGGAAGTCCGCGCCGTTCTGGTCACCATTCGATTACTCCCCATGCTGGGCGTCCAGCCTGCGCTGGGGCGCGGCTTCACTGCTTCCGACGAAGATCCGAAGAGCAAGCTCCTGGTCATGCTCACCGATAGTTATTGGAAGTCGCGCTTCGGTGGCGATCGCTCGATTCTCGGCCGCCGCATCATGGTCGACAGCGAGAGTCGTGAAGTGGTCGGCGTGCTTCCGCCATCGTTCCAGATCATGGACCGGAAGGTTTCGCTGGTGATGCCCCTGCAGTTCGATCGTGCCCAAGTGTACCTGGGCGGCTTTAGTTTTCAGGGCGTCGCAAGACTCAAGCCCGGCGTTACGATGAAGCAGGCGAATGCCGATGTCGCGCGCATGCTTCCCATCGCTATCGAAAGATACCCTGCTCCTCCGGGATTCAGCGTCAAGTTATTCCGCGAAGTACGCTTTGCGCCGGACGTGCGTTGGCTGAAGGACGATCTGCTGGGCGATATCGGCAACACTCTGTGGGTGCTGATGGGAACCGTGGGAATTGTCTTGCTGATCGCTTGCGCGAACGTTGCTAATTTGTTGCTGGTGCGCGCGGACGGACGCCAGCAGGAACTTGCGATTCGAGCGGCGCTGGGCGCCGGGTGGGGACGCATCGCACGGGAGTTGCTGCTCGAAAGCGTCGTGCTTGGAGTCGCCGGCGGTGCGCTTGGATTGGCGCTGGCTTACGGCGCGCTGCGAGGGCTCGCCGCGTCCGGACTCACGCACTTGCCGCGAATCCAAAATGTCTCGATCGATCCATGGGTATTGGCGTTCACCGGCGCCATTTCGCTTCTGGCCGGCATAATCTTCGGACTGATTCCAGTTTTCAAGTACGCGCGGCCGCATCTCTCGAACGCGCTTCGCAGCGGTGGCCGTTCACTCAGCCAGAGCCGGGACCGGCATCGCGCGCGCAGCATTCTGGTGGTGGTTCAGGTCGCGCTGGCGCTGGTCTTGTTGGTTAGCTCCGGCCTGATGATCCGGACCTTCCAGGCGCTGCGCCACGTCGATCCGGGATTCACAGGCGCGCACGAACTGCAGACGCTGCGCATCGGCATTCCCGATACGCAAGTGAAGGAGCCGGAGCGCGTGATGCGCATGCAGCAGGACATTCAGAATAAGATCGCGGCTCTCGCTGGCGTGTCTTCGGTTGCGATTTCCGATAGCTTGCCTTTGGATGGGGACAGCGCCAACGATCCCGTCAATGTAGAAGATCACGTGTACAAAGAGATCCCTCCCATCCGCCGCTATCGCTACCTCGGGCCTGGTTGTCTTTCGACAATGGGCACCCGTCTGATCACTGGCCGCGAATTTACCTGGACGGAAACGTATAACAAGACGCCGGTCGCGATGGTGTCGGAGAACATGGCTCACGAGTTATGGCAAGATCCGCACGCCGCCATCGGCAAACGAATTCGGCCTACACCGAAGGACGATTGGCGAGAAGTGGTCGGCGTGGTTGCCGACCAGCGTATGGATGGCATCGAACAGAAAGCGCCGGCCATCGCATACTGGCCGCTGCTTGCAAAGAATTTCCAAGCCAACAGCGTGAACGTGCGCCGCAATGTCGCGATCATCATCCGGACGCCGCGCGCGGGATCGCAAGCGTTCCTGAACGAAGTGCGGCAGGCCGTCTGGAGCGTGAATCCGGACCTGCCGCTGGCGAGCGTGCGAACCATGGAGGCGATTTATGACCAGTCGATGGCGCGTACCTCCTTTACCTTGATGATGCTGGCGATCGCGGGGGGCATGGCCCTGCTGCTGGGCGTCGTGGGAATCTATGGCGTCATCTCATACTCCGTTTCGCAGCGGACGCGCGAAATCGGAATACGACTCGCATTAGGCGCTCCATTCGGCGAAGTCACGGGAATGTTCGTGCGCCACGCGCTCTTGCTCTCCGGAATCGGCGCGGCATGCGGCTTGGCGGCTGCGTTCGCGCTGACGCGGCTGATGAAATCGCTGCTGTTCGATGTGAGCCCGGCCGATCCGTTGACCTACGTTCTGGTTTCCGCGGGCCTGATTGGCGCCGCGATGCTCGCGAGTTATCTACCCGCACGGCGCGCGCTGGCGATCGATCCAGCCGTCGCATTGCGGGCGGAATGACGTCTTAGCCTGGATCTTAATTTCACGCACCCGCTTTGGGGCCATCTACCTTTTTGAACTTGATAGGCGATCGCCCGTTGTGGCGATAAACCCAGCGGAAGCCTTGGTAGGTCCGCCCGTCCGTCGTATGTGGCCGCTTACTGTAACGGCCTTCGACAATCCCGAATACGTGGTCTTCACCAGGCAATGGCTGCAAATCGCGAGCATCCCGAATCAGCGCCTTGGCCGCGGCGAACGTGCCGACCCCGCGAATGCCTGCCAGAACAATCAGCTTCACAGTTTCAGTCTCGCTAACCCTGCGGTCGGCAACAAATATCAGTCCGGCATCGGTGCCCTTCTCCGTCTCCCATTTCGTGTACTCGTCCCGCTCCTTGAAATCGACGAGAAGCTGCCCACCATTGACCCAGACGATTCCGAACTTCCCCCCAAGCGTCTTACTCACGGCGTCGGACACCCTGAGGCTGCTTTGGTCCATCCCCGTCATGTCAGGCGGCCACTCGAAGCAGAAAGGCAGCTTTTCACGGTTCGACTGGCTCGGATCAAAGGGTTTGGCCCCGAAGAAGCGGCTCAGCAGAATCTCGGTGGCGGAATTCGACCGCGGCGCGCCAACAACGACGCAATTCTTCTTCGCGGCGAGTTCGACCAGCGCCGCTTCGTTGTTCTTTTCAATCTCTTCGGTTGGATCTCGAATCGGGCCAAGGCTGTCCAGGAATTCCTTCACTTCCTGCGTAGCCTTGCCGTCGTACATCGGGATGCGAAACGCCTCCTCGCTGGGCCACCCCCGCAGGAAGACACATTCCTTGGCGCTTTTGATACTCTGCCAAAACGGCGATGGCGAGAATTCAAAAACGTCCTCAACCGCCAGTTGGAAGTAGTCCGCCACCCGCTCGATGGAATCGCGCGTGATGTAGTCCCACTGATCGTCTAGAATATCCTGAAGCTTGGGAACAGAAATCCCGATCTCCTCGGCCAGATTCGTCTTGTTCCGCCCGGCGTCAAGCTTCTTCTGCAATACAGATGATAGTTTTACCCTCAAAATACGCATAGCGCTCCCGCATAAGTGATGCTTATGAAAGTGTTTCCACTTAAAGTGTAACCAAAACACAAAAGATGGTAATAGATCTTGACATATGAAGCGGAGTCGTGATAACTACAGTGAACGGATCCTGGGACTTGCTGCTTTGGGTCTTCATCTTTCAGTAACAATCGTTTTAGCGTTGCCGGGTTTCATCGTAGAGAGAACGGAAAGTCAGTATACCCGGAACGAGGACGTACGGCTAACTTTTTCGATGATTGAGCGGGGGGAAGGGCGATGGAGAGGCTTTTTCTTTGGCTTGTCGGTGGGATCTCAAGGTGGGCGGCCCGGCGGCCTCCCGAAGATGTGTGGCGCCTTATCAGGTTGCTCTTCGAAGACTCTGCGGGTCTGATCGCCGTCTCTATAGGATCTTTCGGCGTCGAAACAGCCTTCCGGCTTCTTGATGTTACTGGCAGATTGCTGCAAGCCCTCGAGATGCTTCATTGGGTGACGGTCGGACTCTTTCTGACAGTTTGGATTCGCGGGCTGTGGAAAACGTGGCACACGTTGGTCGGCGATGTAAGCGCGTTTCGGGCGCTGATTAATCCCATCCTCAGCTATCTGAGCGTGCTTGTGATCCGGAAGTATTGGACTGTTCCTCGATCTGCCGCTGGGCTTTTCTGTCTGCTGGCGTGTGCGTGGCTTGGGCTGCAGACGTACAATGCCGATCCTCCGAAACCGCCACCAGTCGTTCCGGGCACGATCACGGTGCTGGTGCCGAAGTTTCCGAGCAACTCCCCCTATTCGCGTGAGGAGGTCATTCAGGCCGTTGAAGATCAGTTGCGCTCGATCCATGGGCCGGATATCGCGTTTCGCAGTTCGGAGACCGCCTTCACCTTCGACCAACGCGTGCAGACCGCGGTTCGAGATGAAGCGGGACGCGAAGGCGACACATTCGTATTCGCTGCCTACGACGCGAGTGACGGCATTCGAATGGAGCTAATCCCGCTGGAATCGGGGAACAGATTTGTACGAGTTCCCGTCTACTTTGAATCGTTGTCGGAAGAGTCGGCGAATCTTGACCCTGTCGCGTATACGGTCGCGCTCAGTCTCCGCGCCGGGCGCGCCGGCATCATGCTCACTCGAGGTTCTGAGGAAGCAGCGGTTGTCGAGGAACTGGAAGGTCTCCTTGGGGACGCGGATCGATTTCCTGTCGGTTTGGATCCCGCAGACGCCTATGCGTTCCTGGCCGCTTTCTTTGGCAGAGCGGATCGTAACTCATCGTTATCCTCCCTGAGTACTGCCACCGCACTGGAGGCGCTAGACGAGTATAAACACGCCGCGGATGCTTTCAAGCAGAGTCACCGGGTCTCTGAGTATCGGACCATGCTTCACGACCACGCGCTGCTGCTTTTGGCGCTCAATCGACCCGTCGAAGCGCTTGAAGTCATCACCCCCGCGCTGGAAAATTTCCAGTTAAGGTCCGATCCGTCGCAATGGACGCAAATACATATCACGCGTTGTCTGATTGTAGTCAATCTGCCGTTGAAGCAGGAACGATCCCTGGCGGAAGATTGCATCATCGATCTGGACTTGGTTGCTTTACAAACCACGATGCACAGCGATTTACGAGCCTCGCTGAATAACACCCGCGGGCTACTGTTCGTCCTGAATGACAGGGGAGACGGACACCGAATCGCATTGGCGCTGCCGCTCTACGAAGAAGCCGTTATCCTCTTTACGGATCTTTGTAAAGTGAATGCCCCCAGTTGCTTTTCGCTCGCTTATTCACAGCACAATTTAGCGCACGCACTAATGCTGACGAAGTCCGCAAATCGCCGCGCAGATCTCGAGCGCGCCAGCGAACTCCTGTTCAATGCGCTTCAAAGACGCACCAGAGACGCGGACGTAAAAGGCTGGTGTGCCAGCTCACTGCTCTACGCACGCGCGCAAGCAGAACTGGGTGCGCTTGTGTCAAGAAACAAGATGGTAGAGGACGCAATTCGAACCGCCGAGAGCGTAGCAGGCGAGCCGTCTCTCCAATCGAACCCGTCAAGCTGGGCCAGCGTCTACGAGGCCATCGCGTTCGTGCATTCTGTTTGGCAAGGCCCAGGACTTGAAGCCCACCTCCGGAAAGCTGAGCAGCTTTACGAAATCGCCGGGCGCTTGTTCGAAAAAAGCGGCGACGACACCGCAGCGGGCCACTGCCACGACGCGATTTTTCGCTTGAAGCACACACTTACTAACATCAAGAAGTTTGGTGAGCGGGCGGTGCTGGACATTTACGCCAGTCAATTGCAGCTCGGAAATATCCCAAGTGCCAATACTTCTGGTCATCGGTGAATATACCGGTAATGGAGAGCCCGCCTTGTGTTGCGTGCGCGTGAACCGGTGCGCGATGCTGACTGAGTGAAGAAACGCGCGCGGCTAGCGGCTTCTGCGAATATTCCCGCACCTGAAGAACCTGCCGAGCCCGGCTATTGGGATCGATTTCGGGCGTTTCTCGATCGATACGCAATCTGGTTAGCGATCGGGCTCACAGTGCTCGCCACTGCGCGCATCGTTTCTACGTACTCCGTCTTCAGTCACACGTTCGACGAACCGGCGCACATCGCGTGCGGTATGGAGTGGCTCGAAAAGCACACCTATACCTACGAGACTCAGCATCCACCGCTGACTCGCGTGATGACCGCCCTGTTGCCCAAAATGTTCGGCGCGCACGGCCAAAACCAGAAAGGAATGTGGGACGAAGGCCTCGCGATTTTGTTCGCGAAAGGCAGCGAAGATTCCACGCTTGCGCTGGCTCGCATGGGAACGCTGCCGTTCTTTTGGATCACATGCGGAGTCGCGTTCCTGTGCACGCGCTGGATCTCAGGGACCTCGTCCGCCGCCGTAATCGCCGTATTTATCGTCACGATGACCCCGACCGTTCTCGCACACGCAGGCCTCGCGACCACGGACATGGGACTGACCGCGATGCTGCTGCTTGCCGTCTACACCGGCTGGCGATGGACAGAGGAGCCAATCGCGTGGCGAGCCGCCGCGTTCGGCACATCGACAGGTCTCGCGGTCCTGGCGAAATTCTCCACCATTCCGTTCCTTCCGATGATCGCGCTGGTGGCGCTCCTACTTTGGTGGTGCTTCGAGCGGCCAGCTCTCGGAACGATCGTGAAATGGTTTCTGGCGCGGGGCGCTCAACTGCTGCTAGCGTTGTTGATCGCCGTGTTAGTCATCTGGACCGGCTATCGTTTCTCATTCCACTCCGTTCCCGCGCCCGAATTGTTCAGCGGAATCGCGGAAGTTCGGAAACACAACGCCACCGGCCACCTCACATACTTGATGGGCCTCGCGAACACCGTCGGCTGGCCCTATTTCTACGTGGTTGCGTTGGCCGTCAAAACTCCGCTGGCGATTCTCGCCTTGGGGCTATCCGGCCTCGCATTGCTGTTCTCGCGAAAGCGATTTGGAACTCGCGGATGGATCGCCCCCAGCGTCGTCCTGGGAATTCTGGTCTTCGCGTCATTCTTTTCGCAAATCAAAATCGGAACGCGCCACGTGCTGCCCGTCTTCGTTGCGTTTGCGATCGCCGGAGGCTGCTCCGCCATCTCGATCCCGCGTCTCACTACTCATAGAACCCTCGCGCAGGCTTGCGTGATGCTGCTCCTGCTTTCGGTAGCGATCAGCTCTGCGTTGGCTCATCCCGATTACCTCGCGTACTTCAACCTGATCGCCGGTGACAGGCCCGAAGCATTTCTCGTGGACTCCGATCTCGATTGGGGCCAGGACACCAAACGCCTGGCGGCGAAACTTAAAGAAGTAGGCGCGAAGGAAGTATTCACGAATCAAATGGGTCCGGGAAGTTTCGAAAAGATGTACGGTTTCCCGCCGGTCCACGCGCTCGACGTCAACGGTCCGCAGATCGGCTGGAATGCGACCAGCTTCACCCCAATGAAGCTCGGCTTGTTCGGCGACACGCGCTACATTTACGATCGCGGCGATCAATTCTGGCCGGATCGTATGTATGCGGTCGAGGAGCGAGTCGGCACCAGCTACCTCTTGTACTACCGCGCGAAGTGATCCGCGTACGAGGGCAGACATCGTCTTGCAGTTGTGATAGCCTCTACGTCGGCTGATTAAACAGACCGATCTCGAAGGAACTACAACATGTCGCTCATTTACTTCCTGTGCATTGGACTCATCGCGGGCTGGCTCGCGGGGCAGATCATGAAGGGCAGCGGATACGGAGTCATCGGCGATATCGTCATCGGAATCCTTGGCGCGATCATCGGCGGCTGGCTGTTTGGCGTTCTGGGTATCATGCCCGGGTTCGGGTTGATTGGATCGCTGATCACGGCTCTGATCGGCGCGCTATTACTGATATTTCTAGTGCGGCTCATCAAGCGAGCCTGACGTCTGTCCGAAAAGCGCCTTACGATAATTGCGGGGCACGAGTGTGCCACTCAGTAGCCTGCTCATAGGCGTGTGCAAGCGCAAGCACGCGAAGCTCGGCAAAATTCGCCCCGCTGATCTGCAGTCCGATCGGCAGGCCGGCCTTTGTGAACCCGCACGGTACCGAGATGGTCGGCAGCCCGTACACATCGAACGGCGACGTATTCCGCAGCGATGTGGGCGAGCCTTCCGATCGCTCGATGGTCGCGGGCGGCACCGGAGTCGTCGGTGTGATCAGCAAGTCGACCGTCGAGAACACGGCCGGCACCGCCCGCCGCAAGCGATCCAGTTCGCGGCGACCCCGAATGTAGGCTTCCGTCGTGATTCTGGCTCCGCCTTCGAGCCGAGTACGTGTGGTGGCCTGATACAACTCCGGAGTCTTGGTGAAATAAGGAACGTGATACGCGTAGGCCTCCGCTGCCAGCACTGGCAAATTGCCAATCACTGGCAGTTCGACATCTTGAGTGCCGCCCGTCAGCTTTCGAAGCACCTCAATTGCCTGATTGACGGCGGCCTCGATTTCAGGATCGAGAGTCTCATAAAACACCTTGCGAGGAATCCCCAGACGCAGCGTCGCTGTCTTGGCTCGTATCGCCTGGGTGTAATCCGATACCGGCGCGTCGATACTCGTCGTCTCCAGCGGATCGTAACCCGCGATCGCGTTGAGCAGAATCGCGGCATCGCCAACCGTCCGGCACATCGGCCCGATATGATCGAGCGACCACGAAAGCGGCACCACGCCTCGCGTACTCACGCGACCGTAGGTGGGCTTCAACCCCGCGAGCGCGCAATATGACGAAGGCTGTCGGATCGAACCGCCGGTATCGGAACCAAGCGCTCCGAAACAAAGCCTCGCCGCCACTGCCGATGCCGATCCGCCAGACGACCCGCCCGCAATATGATCCAGTGCGAAGGGGTTGTGCACCGGACCGAAGTGGCTGGGCACGGAGCTCGCGCCATAAGCGAATTCGTGCATGTTCAGCTTGCCGATCAGGATCGCACCGGCCAGCTTGAGCCGTCGCGTCACTTCGGCATCCTCTTTCGGGATGCGATCGGCGAAAACGGCGCTGGCAGCAGTGGTGCGGATGCCTTCCGTGTCGATCAGATCCTTCAATCCGATCGGGATGCCATGCAGCGGACCGCGCAACTTCCCTGCCCGCTGTTCCGCATCGAGCGCGTGAGCCTGCGCCAATGCCTGATCCTTCATCACGGTGATGAATGCGTTCAATCGCGGATTGAGTTTGTCGATGCGCGCGAGGCACGCCTCCGTCAGGGCCGTTGGCGTGACCATGCGCTGGCGAATTCGGGCCGATGCTTCCGCCAGCGTGAGATCGGTAAGGTCGCCCGAATCCTTTCCCCAGACAACGGCAGTGGCTAGCGTCGACGCAACGAATCCTCGACGAGTAACCGGGAAATTGCTTTCCATAGTCTCTTAGACTATCCGATTGCCCCGAAGATTCTTACAGGTCTTGTTCGAATCATGACAATTGACACAAGGGTCCGGTGTCAAAAGGTATCGTTGTCGGAATGATTGGCAAGGTGTTCGCACCGATGTGGCGCACGCACTCTTGCGTGCCGTGTCGACACTCATGTCGACACCCTTCGCCTACTGAAGAAATTTCGCGGACAACCAGGAGTCGATCAAAGGGCGAGTGTTATCATGGCCTCACTTGTCAATCCTTAAGATCGGCCTGAAGAAACCAATCACTTTCGCCGTCGTCGTGAGCCTTGCCGTCATCGCGAGCCTTGTCGTCGCTGTTGGCGTGCTGCTCGCGCGAACCCACGTATCCGCATCCTCCTCCGGCCCATCGTTCGTCGAATTCGAAGCCGGCCAAGTCCGCCCGCTCGCGACCAATGGACAATTCCTCTTCGCGGTCAACACCCCGAACGGATCACTCGAGGTTTTCGATCTCTCCTCAGGCATGCCGATGTTGCAGTATCGAGTCGCCGTCGGCCTGGAACCGGTCGCCGTCGCGATTCGTAACGTTTCCGAAGTCTGGGTCGTGAACCATCTCTCCGATAGCGTCAGCATCGTCAGCCTGTCGGGCGTGCCTCACGTGATCCGAACCCTTCTGGTCGGCGACGAGCCGCGCGACATCGTGTTCGCCGGCAACCCGCCGCGCGCATTCATCACGACCGCGCATCGCGGACAACAGCGTACCGATCCATCGATTGCGGAACGTGCCCGGCGCAGGCGATCCGCAATTGACCACACCCGGCGTTCCGCGCGCCGACGTTTGGGTTTTCGATCCCGCGAATCTCGATACCACCGTGGGCGGCACGCCGCTCAAGATCATGAGCTTCTTCACCGACACGCCGCGCGCGTTGGCCGTGAGCCCCGACAAGAACATCGTCTACGTGGCGGGATTCAAGACCGGCAATCAGACCACGACCATTTCGCAGGCCCGCGTCTGCACTGGATTTCAAGATAAGCCGTGCAAACTTGCCGATGGCAGCGAGAGCCCCGGCGGCAATCCCGGTCCCGCGACCGATGCGCAAGGCGAGCCCGCGCCCGAAGTGGGCCTGATCGTGAAGTTCAATAACGATACTGGCCATTGGGAAGACGAGCTGCATCGCGCGTGGGACAATTCGGTGCGTTTCACGCTGCCCGACACGGACGTTTTCGCGATCGACGCCAACTCACTGACGCAAACCGCGGCCTACGCGCACGTCGGCACAACCTTATTTAATATGGCGACGAATCCGGTGAGCGGAAACGTCTACGTTTCGAACACTGAGTCATTCAACAACGTGCGTTTCGAAGGACCCGGCATCTTCGCGGGACACACCGTGCAGGGCCATCTCGCCGAGGCGCGCATCACGATTCTGGGTGCGCCCCAGGGCACCCCGAGCGTTTCTCCGCGCCGACTGAACAAACACATCGATTACACGCAGCTCGCGAGTTCGCCCGGTTTCAATCCGGACGCGAAGAACCACAGCCTTTCGATGCCGCTCGACATGGCCGTGACCAGCGACGGCAAGAAGCTCTACGTCGCCGCGTTCGGCTCCAGCAAGGTCGGCGTGTTCGACACCAGCTCCATTGAAGACGATTCTTTCGATCCCGTCGCGGCCAGCGCGAACTACATCCCGGTCAGCGGGGGCGGCGTCAGCGGCGTCGTGCTCGACGAACCGCGCGGCCTTGCTCTACGTGATGACGCGTTTCGACGATTCCGTCAAGGTGATCGACCTCAACGCGAATCAGGAAATCGGCGCGATTGCGTTGCCGAATCCCGAGCCGTCGTCCATTACGGACGGCCGTCCCGATGCTCTACGACGCCACGCGATTCTCGGGTAACGGCGAAGCCACCTGCGCGAGCTGTCATGCGTTCGGCGATATGGACGACCTGGCGTGGGACCTTGGCAATCCTGACAACGCGGTAACGAAGAGTCCCATCCCGATCAACTTCGGCAACATCCTGCCGTTCCTGATCGCGGGAGGCGCCGCAGGATCGACGCCGCTCAACGGCAGCAACAAGCCCGACGATTTCCATCCGATGAAAGGCCCGTTCACGACGCAGACTCTGCGCGGCCTGCGCTATTCCGGCGCGATGCATTGGCGTGGCGATCGTTCGACGGGAGTGTTCGGCACCGATCCCTTCGATGCCAACGTTTCGTTCAACAACTTCATCGTCGCGTTCCAGGGCCTGATCGGCAGCGTCGATTCGCCGTCGCCCGCCGACATGCAGAAGTTCGCCGATTTCCAATTGCAGGTGGTTCCGCCGCCAAATCCCGTGCGCAGTCTCGACAACACGATGAACGCTTCGCAGAAGCGCGGCCGCGATTTCTACTCCGGTTCGCGGCCATCGGACGGAATCAATTCTCCCGTGCTAGAGGCGCTGCTCGGTAAGTCATCGTTTAGTTGCGCCGGATGCCACACGCTGGACCCTTCACAAGGTTCGTTCGGCACCGGCGGCAACCAGAGTTTCGAAGGGCTCCCGCAGATCGTCAAGATTCCGCATCTGCGCAACGTGTACGCGAAGGTGGGAATGTTCGGTTCGCCGGCGATCGGCGGATTCGACGAGCCCGATAGCGGACTGCTCGGCGATCAGGTTCGCGGCTTCGGATTCACGGGCGATGGCTCCATGGACACGCTGTTCCGCTTTCTCACTGCGGCGGTATTTCGTCCGACATCCAATTCCGGATTCCCGCAAAAGAATCCCGACACAACACGGCGCGATGTGGAGCAGTTCCTGCTGGCGTTCGACAGCGACCTCGCGCCGATCGTCGGGCAGCAGGTCACGCTGACTTCGGAAAACGCGCGGGCAGCGTTTCCGCGCATCGATCTCCTCATCCAGCGCGCGGCCTCGCCCTTCATTTCGAAAGCGCTAGACGGCGCGGCCGTGGAATGTGATTTGATCGCTCGCGTCTTGCGCAATGGCCGAGTGACGAGTTATCTGTACGATCCGGCGTCGAAGAGTTTCGTATCGGATGACGGAGCCGAGACTCTCGCGGACAGCGAACTGCGCGCGCTTTCGGCAATGCCCGGACAGGAAATTACGTATACCGCCGCGACGCCGGGCTCCGGCGCGCGGATAGTCCAAATTCGCTAACGAGGTTCGCGATCTATGCCAACTCTGGCCGTTCGTCTTGCGACGATTTTCGTCCTGCTGCTTTCGCTGCTGCCCGCCTATCAGTCCAATTCACCAGCTTCCCATCTCACGGATCCGTTCGCGGCGGGATGGATGCTGGTCGATACGAATGGCGACGGGATCATTGACTACGTCGCGGGCAAGGTAGTCGTTCCGGCGCGTCCGACTGCGGTGGAGAATGCGGCTGCCGCCGACATCGCTGCTCGCATCGGATTCGCGACCACGGGATTGACTCCGCCGATAGTCATCAGCTCGACGGATGATCGAGCCGACGGACCGCGCATCTACATCGGTCGCGATGCCGCGCCCGCTAAATACCGCGCCGACATTGAAGATTCGTCGAAGTCGTTCGAGGACAAGGAGGGCGGAGTGTTCGATATCGGCGGAAACCTGATCGTACTCGGTCACGATGACGAGGGGTTGCTCGCCGCTGCAGAATTGTTCGCATCACGTGCGCCGTATGTTTCGAAAATCGGCGGCGATAAGCTCGCGACGTTGCGATCAGCGGGTGACAATCTTCGCGGCATTACCTACACGAAAGGGATGAGCGGAGTGCAGCGCGTTTTCCTCGACGGCGCGATCAATCGTCTTCCCGCTTCCGCACCGTTGCCCTCGGCCGTTCCCTCTCCCACTGCACCCGACGCAGCAACAACAGATGCCGAAGGCGCAGGCCCCGCCCGTCTCGATCTCGCAACCTTATATACAATGCGCGGCCTGTTCCGAGGCACCCCCCGCATGCCGATCCCGTCGAATCTCGATAGCTCAACTTTACGTGCCCGCCGGAGCCGCTGGAATCGCGATGGCAAACCTCGCCGCGCGCATGGGACTTGAGACCACGGGGATCACGCTGCCACTCGCGACTCCCGCACCCTCAGCAACGGTCGCCGACGTCCGCACGAAGTCCATCATCGACGCCGCATCGACCATCGGCAAAGAAGCCGAACGAAAACTTCGCGAGGAAGATACCGCCGCCGCGCCAGTCGAATCGGCACTAGCGCCCGGAGAAGGAGAACTGCGAATCGTCGACAAGGCATTCGGCCGTCAGCCCGCCGTGCTCGTCCGTGGCGACGACGCGGGTGAAGCCGCCGCACTGGATCTCGCCGCGAATCATCTTCCGAGTCTTTGGGAGACCGGCAAGCAAAATCTCTCGATCGAGGAAATCCGCTACGACCTGCATCGCTTCTTCTCGCTGCGATCCTCATCAGGACAAGCCGCCGTCGCGATGTATCGGCTCGACAAGTGGGCGGAGAATATCAAAGGAGCTCGCAACGTCGAAGCGAAACTCTACGTCGATGTCGCCGAACCTGCATTGAAAGACCTGGTTCGCATCGAACTTCAAAAGAAACTCGGCGTCACGGACGTCAAGGTAGAAACCGGCAGCCTCCACGCCGGCACGCAATGTTGCGACAAGCTTCCCGCCCTGCATTATCGCGAGCCCGGCTACGAATACCATCAAGGCACGCCGACATTCCAGGAAGACATCGTGATTCCGTGGGAAGGCACGCGACTCATCAAAGCAGTGAAAGTCGCGCTGCCGAAATTGAAAACCGGCGAGCCCGTGAATCTGGTCGCCCGAGTCAGCGAAGGCCCGGAGGTCCGCCTCAAACTAAAGCGCGATCTCGAAGCCATGTTGCCCAAGTCGAGCCGCGTAGTGGTTTTGTCCGCCTACAAGCCGGGCCTGAGCTGGCTGATGGACGAAATCGCGCCGCAGCTCAAGAACCAACAGGTGGCATCGCTGAAAATTGAATTCAAGAAAAATGTCGACCCCACCGGCATGCGCGTGATGTTCTCCCCCGCTCGCTGGGTGCACGAACTCTATCCCGTCGACGAACTGCTGGCACGTGAGCTCGCGATTCCGCTCGACAAAATCCAACTCGATCAATTCGAGCCTTCCCCAAAATCGCCCACCTATCGCGTCCACGCCTACAACACCGCCGGCAAAGAAATCCTTGCGCGCGAGTTCACCGTCTCTACCATCGACCGTCCCTACAACGGCGTCATGCCCGAATACGAAAAGGTCCAGGTCGATACCGGCTGGGTGCGCATGGAATCGGGTTCCACCGCCGTCCTCGACCAGCGCATCCCCACCGACATCGAGGAATTCTGGGACCACTATCAAAGCCAAACGCTGCCGAAAGTTTTCCGCACCATCATGTCGCGATCCCATGGCGAACTCCGCCCCGATTTCGCTCCGCCCTTCGACACCCTCAAGATCGACATCCACCTCAGCGAGCCGAATTACGAGCTCGGCATCGACAAGGAACGCATTTCATCGCTAGAAGCTCTTCAGGAAGACACGTATTACTCGACAGAGAATTTCATCAACATGATGGGCGACCTCGAAACCGGCCGAGCCATCAACTACGTCGGACGAATCATTCCCATCGTCCACGCCTCCGATGACGGCAAGGACGGCCGCGTGCATATCGAGTTCTACGCGAAGCCCGTCGGCAACCCGCTGGTCGAACTCGCCTGGACCGACGCGCAAGGTAAGCATCATGAACAGAAGCGCGACCTCTGGACTCTGCAAGGCGCGATGCAGCCTCGCTTAATTCAAGCTCGCATCGGAATTCGTAAACCAGGGGACGTCGGGCAGCCCGGACCACAGAGCCTAACCTGGATCCTTCCGGCCGATTTCAAAGACGAGAAATACGAAGAGTGGGTCAACGAAGAAGGCAAGGATCAAGTCGAGCGCAGCATCTTTTCCGTCGAACAAGCGCGCGGACAGCTAGCCTGGATCGAACGGATGCACGCCGCGGGGCTCTACAAGAACGAGCTCGCGTATCCGCACCTGAAGCAGATGGGATTTGAGTTCGAATTACCCTTGCCGCGAACCGCCAAGGTCGACTCCCCTGCCCCCCGCGAATTCGCGACCCTCAACATCCACGCGCCAGCCGATCCCAGGCCGATGATTGCCAACTATGCGAATCGCCTCAGGCGTCCGCAGTTAATTCAATGGGATGAGCCAATCAGCCCCGATGAGCAAGCCTCCATCCTCGCCGAGTTCGCCAAGAAACCCGGCGTCGACGTCTACTGGATGGGCCGCAGCTATCTCGGCGAAAATCTGTGGGCCGCCGACGTCACCCTGCCCACGCCATCGCAACTCCGTTCAATCACGAAGGAAACTACGTTGAAAGCGACCATCGTCTACTCCGGCCGCCAGCACGCCAACGAAGTATCCAGCACCAGTCACATCCTGAAACTCGGCGAACTCCTATTAAACGACGCGGACACCCGGGGCGCGTTAAAACAGGTGAACGTCGTACTGCATCCCATCACCAACACAGACGGCGCCGACCTCTCGGTGCAGCTCGCCGAAATCACGCCCAACAATATGCTGCATCCCGGCTATCACGGCGCGCTCGCCGCCGACGTATCCACCGGTCAAACCGATCTCGATCCCGTCTATCCCGAATCGCGAACCCGCCGCCAGTTGCTCGAATCCTGGCTGCCCGACGCTTTCCTGAATCCGCACGGCTATCCGTCGCATGAATGGGTGCAGCCGTTTTCCGAATATTCGGGCTGGGTAACGAATCGCCAGGGCGCGAACAATGGGCGCACCTGGTGGATTCCGCGCGGCTGGTTCACCAGCCTCGCCTACATGCGCGACGAAACGCATCCCTACAGCGAGAAAGTCACCTACGAAATTCGCGACCGCATCGTCGAGGCCGAGCGCAATGTCCCCGGGTTGCTCGACCTCGAAACGCGCATGAACGGGCGCTATCAACGCTTCGGCCAACGCTGGCAGCCGGAGAATATGCAGCAGCCGCTCGTGAACGGAATCCGAATTTACATGTCGCTCAAAGGATCGGGCGGCGGCCGCGGTGGAGCGGCGGGAGGTGCTGCAACGGCTCCAGGCAGCGGAGGCGTCGGCGGAATTTCGCCCGATATCACCTGGGATTCGGGCTATACCGAAGCTCCCGATGAAACCGCGCATGGCGACTACATGAAGCTGATGGCGTCCGCGGGACTCGCGTTCGATCGCGTGCACCTTGGAGTATCTCGCCAAGGGAAAACTGCGCATCAATCGAACCGAGCGCGAGCAGAGCGGCAAAGTCACGCTGCGCGTCGAACGCCTTCGCCCGAATCTGCCTGCGTCGGAATCGGAACCACCGCGCCGCGATGCGACGACAGGCGGCGCGAACGATCGATAACGCTCCGATGTGGCGCACGCACTCCTGCGTGCCGTGTCGACACGTTTTGTGCGGTAAGTGTCACGCAGCTAGGTCACTAGTGCGTTCCTCTTAGCACGCCGTCAGACAAAATACCTCCACGTGGCCTATGTAACGCGACCATCAGAATGACGATCCAACAACAGTGGGTCGAATGCCGTTGAGCGACGATGTCCTGCGCGGCCTGCGCTGGGGAGCGATCCTCCTGGTCGGGCTCGCGATCGGCGTAGCCACCTATCGATTAGTCCTTGAGCCGCCGCCCAAAGCGAGCCATGAAAAACCGCCCGAGAACATCGCACCACCTGTAGGTCCGATTCAGAAGCGCGTGGGTCCCGAAAGACCCGCGGTCGTAACCACCGGATCGCGTACCGTTCCTCCGCCCCCGCCTCAGCAGCGATAAAGCGCTATACCGCCTGCGCCAGATGCTGTTGCTGTTCGACGCGCGGCTCCATCGTCAGCAGCTTGCGGCTGCGGCGCGTTTCGTGCATGCGCTCGTTGGCGGACGCGATCGCTTCGTCGATCGATTCGCTGCGCACTTCGACGCCGCCCCAGCTAAACAGAATGGAGAAGGATCCCATCGAGCGAAGTTGGAAATCCCAAAGCTGTTGTGCGATCTCGCTGAGTCTGCGCTGCGCGGAAGCGCCCCGCTCGTTCGGGTAGATCAGCAGAAATTCTTCGCTGCTGGACTGGCAGGCAAAATCGCCCGCGCCGATCAGCGATTGCATCAGTTGGCGCACCGGCTCCGGCATCGATCCATCCTGATTGCGCGGAGTGTTGACGCCGATCGAGACGATCAATCCGCTCACCGGTTGGCGCGATTGCACCAGTCGGCTGAGGATGTAGCCTTCGTGGAAACCCGCGGGCACGGCGGCCGAAGCGGCGGATTGCGCATTCGTCGTCGTGGTTGCGGCCACCACGGCGTCGAGCAGGTCTTGGCGAACTTCAACCGTTACGGCCTGGCTGTGAGTGTTGGTTTGTTCCACAGTTTTCGGTTTCCGCGCCAGCAGCGATCCCCAATCCTTCTTAACGGGCCCATTGCTTTTCGCGACCATCGTGATTTGCGATTGGGCGACTTGCGATTGGATGATTTGTGACGGCGCTTGCGCTGTCGACACTTGCGCCGGAATCACGATCGTCTGTTCCGCGGCGGCCGTCGTCTCGGCAACCATCGGCGCGGCCTGTTCAGCCGCGGCGCTCTGTTCAAAGCTCGGCGTCATCTGCTGGAACACCTGGGCCGGCTGAATTTCAGGAGTCCACGACTTCCGCTTCGACGCGGCTGCGCGGCTGGCCGTCTGCGCGGTGATGAAGCCAAGCTGCGCGCCACGCTCCATAGCGGCCAGAGCGTCGGCCGACGGCGGGCGCTTGCGATGCTTCTCTTTCTCGGCGGGCGCGGCCATGGCGCGAGTCACCGGCGCGACGCGAGTCTCCGGAGCCTCAATGCGCTGCTCCATCCGCTCCTTCTCCACGCGTTCCATGCGCATCCTCTCTTTGAGGGCCGGCGTCGATGTCGAAATCGTATGCCCGGTCATCATCTGAGAGCGGCGCTGTTCTTCTTCGCGGCGCACCTTCAGTTCGATGGTGAGTTCTCGAAGTTGTTCGTTGTTGCCCTTGAGGAAGTCGCAGATGAGTGCGACAAAAGCCGCCCCCAGAATGACTACCAGGCTCACGAAGATTTGGATTTGATATTGGCCGAGTTCCATTGCTCCATGATTCTAAGGAATGAACAGAACGGCTGGAATAGCCGTAACACATCAATTTGGCCTGGTACGGGGGCGCTGGTAGGCCCTGGAACCGAAGTACTAAGCGGGTGGCTCGATAGACCCATCGCAGCGTCGCGACAACCGCGATAATGGAAAAGCATGAGGAAAGTTTTCCACTTCGAGGCTTCCCGCGAGCAATACCACTGCGACGCTGCGATTGTCTGGTGCTTCGACAACCGCTTCGAGTTGGGCTTCCGCAAGTTTCTCTCGAGGATCGGTGTGGTTTATTCGGACCCAATCAAGATTGCGGGCGGCGCAAAATCCCTGGCGTCTCCACGAATCGAATCCGACCGGGAGTTCGTGCTCGACCAGATTCGGACCTCCATCACATTGCACGGGACCACGCGTGTGATCCTGATGCTGCATTCCGATTGCGGCGCCTACGGTGGCCTGGCAAACTTCGCCGGCGACACACGCGCGGAGATCGAGCATCATAAAAAGGAATTGCGGCAGGCCGCGCGGATTGTCCGAGCCGCCATTCCGGAAATGCAGATCGACGGCTACTACGTAGACTTTGAAGGCGTTTGGGAAACCGATTTGTACGCGACGGAGACCGCGCCGGCCGCTGAATCGGTCATCACCCTCTGATGGGCTCGACCTATCCTTAGCAGAAGGCGTTCGCGCCGATGTGGCGCACGCACTCGTGCGTGCCGTGTCGACACTCATGTCGACACGTTTTTACACAGAAAACGTTTCACCGATAGCCCGGCTGTGCCTGCCTTTAGCAGCAGGCGTTCGCGCCGACGTGGCGCACGCACTCGTGCGTGCCGTGTCGACACTCATGTCGACACCCTCCACCGCCTGTCCACCACCTTGCACCTACTTCACGGCAATCCAAGCGAGGAACAGTCCATCAGGTTCTACATCTTCCCAGTACGAAATCTCGCGCGACGATACCTCGCGGCAATGCCGACCGAGCAAGCGTTCCAGCTCCTTGCGGCCGAACCAGCGTTCCCATTCCGGTGTCTCCAGGCGGCCCCAAGCCTGGGCATTCTTGTCGATAATCACGATCCGGCCGCCAGGTTTAACGATGCGGCAGAGTTCGGCGACCGCCAGCGGAATATCAACGGCGTGCTCCAGCGATTCAGTCGCATAGGCCCCGTCGCACGATTCAGTCTTGACAGGCAATGCGGTCATACTCGCCGCGCAGCGCTGAATCGGAGCCGGAATCGCGGCCAGCATCGCCTCCGCCAAATCGATCGCGACGACTGAGACCGACGGCTCGCGTTCCACAAGGATTTTCACGAACCGTCCTTTGCCGCAGCCGACATCCGCGATGCGTTTCCCCGCGAGGTCGCCCAAGTGATCCAACACCAGCTTCACGTGCAAGATCCGAGGATCGATAGTGGACGGGTAGTGCTCCTCGTCACCAGCGGCGTCATTGAAGAAGGCGCGGATCGCGGCGGGCGCAACCACCTCCTTCGGCTTTCGTCGAAACCAGCTCACGGAAAGACGACCCTAGTGCCCGCGTCGCAAATGACGAGGCTCATCGCATTAGCCAGACGTGGCGCACGATTTATCGTGCCGGCGGGCACTTCAGTGTCCGCTTCCCGAGCGCAGCTTGAAGAGTCTGCGTGAAAACAGGGACAGGCTACCCTCTCCCCTAGTGACCCGAAGCCACGAAGGAACAAGATATCGGCGTGGACAGGGCGGCCTGTCCCTGTTTTCATACAGACTCTGAACCCGCGCCAACACGATAGTCGCGCGCCGCCAGATAGTGAGAATGTGCCTTCCGTCGGACGCACTACCTTATGCCTTCGTCAGGAAGATCGGAATGCCAAGCTTGTTCGCATAACTCGGCCGGTAACGATCGGTGTTGTACATCGACGCCAGATCCACGCGCCGCGCGCCCAGCTTCGGATCCGGGATCGGCACCATCGCATAGCAGCCGTGCGAGATCGCCGCCATCACGCCGCTCTGTCCGTTCAGCATCGCCTCGAGCGCCATGTTCCCGAACGTAGTCGCGATCATCTTGTCGACGAAATCCGCTTCGCCGCTGCGCAGATCATAAGTAAGATCGCTCACGATGCTGTCTTCGCCGGTGCGATTGCGAACTTCGCTGGCCAGCGCCTCGCCGACGCTCATCCGGCGGCGATGCCCGAACGGATCGGGATCACCATACTCCTGCGTCTTGTAGCCTTCCCAGCGGGCGCCTTCCGAGATCACCAGCAGCACGTAGTTGCTCGGCGTCGAACGTTTTTCGGTGAGCAGCAGATCGATCAGCTTCTCCAAATTCACTTCGAACTCAGGAATGCAGCAGCGAATCGACGTGACATACGCCGTGTATAGCGCCGTGAATCCGGCATCGCGCCCGAAAATTCGAAAGATTCCGATGCGCTCGTGCGATCCAACAGTGGACCGCTGGCGCCCGATCGCCGCGGTCGCGCGCGTAATCGCGGTGGAGAACCCGATGCAGTACTCGGTCCCTTGAACGTCGTTGTCCATGGTCTTGGGAATCGCGATCACCTTGACGCCCATTTGATCCAGGCGCGCCGCGTAGCTCAGCGTGTCGTCGCCGCCGATGGTGAACAGATAATCGAGGCGAAGTTTTTCCAGATTCTCCAGAACCCGCGAACTGACATCGTAGGTCACGTTCGAAGGACCGTCGCCGGTCTTCGGAAAATCTCTCCCCTTCAGGATCTCCGGCAGCACCTGCATCTTCGACGGATTAGTGCGAGTGGAATGCAGAACCGTGCCGCCGAAACGATCGATCGTGCGCGTGTTCTCGCGATTCAGCGGAAAGATGTAATGATCCCGATTCGCCGAATCGTCCAGATTGAGATGCGTGAGCCCTTCCCAACCGCGGCGAATGCCAATGACATCGCAATCGTTTTCCGTTCCGCGATAAACGACGCTTTTGATGACGGAGTTCAGCCCGGGGACGTCGCCGCCTCCCGTAAGAATGCCAATGCGGCGAGCCATACCTTCATTCTACTGGGGTGTCGCAGAGACAACATTGCCACCCGCTCCCTGAGGCGCGACAGTATGGAGCGCTAAGTGTTGCGCGATGTGGGGCAGGCGGTTCCGCCTGCCATTCTTCGCGGAACAAGAAGCAACAAAGTCAATCGCATCACGGCCCACTTACCAACCGACCGGCACTCAAAGAGGCGCGACAGTATGGAGCGCTAAGTGTTGTGCGATGTGGGGCAGGCGGTTCCGCCTGCCATTCTTCGCCGAACAAGAAGCAACAAAGTCAATCGCATCACGGCCCACTTACCAACCGACCGGCACTCAAAGAGGCGCGACAGTATGGAGCGCTAAGTGTTGTGCGCGTGGGGCAGGCGGTTCCGCCTGCCATTCTTCGCCGAACAAGAAGCAACAAAGTCAATCGCACCATGGCCCACTTACCAACCGAACGGCACTCAAAGAGGCGCGACAGTATGGAGCCCGTGCCTCGAAGATCGGATTCCATGGGAACGATTTCGCGCACGTGGCGCGGGCCGCCAGGCCTGCAGAGCCGAGAGTCGTCTCGGCTTTTCGGAGCGGAGCCGTTATCGGTGATTGCACAAAAGTCATAAGTTGACGCCAACCCTTCTGCCTACAAGTTAGCCGAGGGCCGACGAAATCTTAGTCCTCTGAACCGACAAGTGATTGATTGGCAACCCAAAAAAGAGGCATCAACGCCAGTTTTGGTCAACTGCGTCAGGCCGCTTTCACCGCCGCGAGCACCACTTCGCGATGTGCGACTCTTCCGCCTGCGCATCGATCTCCTTGAAAAACTCTGCGTTCCACTTCAGCAATTGCTGCCCCTTCAAACGCTCCAGCAATCGAACATCGCGACGCTTCGCAGTGACCACTTGCATCTGCGCATTAGTGCGGCGCGAGCAATCCGCGCGCGCATAACTGAGACGAGCATGCTCGCCCACGCTAAACCTTGCGAATGCGTCGATCGCGCCGAGTTCAGCGCCAGTCACCGATGCCGCCGTAATCAACGCCTGCGCCGATTGATCGCGAGCCGTAACCACAGCCGCAATCTGCCCGTCGATACCGCGCAGCTCGGCATACAGAACTTCCAGCTTCATTTCCTCGATGCGCGACTTGCGTCCCCCGCCAATCCATCACGCGATCCAGCGGAAAAGCGAATTTCTTCATACAGTCTGCTGTGCCAGCGTTTGCAGCTTAGCCAGCGTCTGCTCCACCGGCTCCGACAACTCCGGTTCCTGCCGCAGGAACTCCATCAGCTGCGGACGCATCCGAATCGCCGAATCCAGCCGCGGATTCGACCCCGCCGCATACGCGCCCAGATTGATCAAATCCTCCGACTGTTGATACTCCGCCAGCGTCTCGCGAATCTTGCGCGCGCCTTCCCTCTGCTCCGGCGTGGCCGATCGCGATTCGCCAGACGGCTGACCGAATTGAGAATATCGATGGCCGGATAGTGGCCCATCGCGCCCAGTTCGCGCGAGAGAATGATGTGCCCGTCCAGAATCGCGCGCACCGCGTCGCAAATCGGCTCGTTGAAATCGTCGCCTTCCACCAGCACGGTGAAGAAGCCGGTGATCGAGCCCTTTCGTTGAAATTGCCCGGCGCGCTCGAAAATCTTCGGCAGCAGATTGAACACGCTGGGCGTGTAGCCTTTTTGGCCGGGAGGCTCGCCGGCCGCGAGGCCGATTTCGCGCTGCGCCATGGCGAGGCGCGTGACGGAGTCCATCACCAGCAGCACGCTCTTGCCTGCAATCGCGAAAATATTCGGCAACCGCCAGCGCGACAAACGCCGCGCGAATGCGCAACGGCGCGGGCATGTCGGAGGTCGCGCACCACCACCACGCTGCGCTTCAGACCTTCCGCGCTCAGTTCCTTTTCGAGAAACTCGCGAACCTCGCGATTGCGTTCGCCGATCAGCGCGATCACGCTGACGTCGGCCGAATTGTGCCGCGCCATCGCGCCCAGCAGCGTGCTCTTGCCCACGCCCGAGCCGCCGAAAATTCCGATGCGCTGGCCTTTTCCGAATCGGCAGCAGACTATCGATGGCGCGAACGCCGGTGACCAGAGGCTCCGTGATATGCTCGCGCTCCAGCGGACCGGGAGGCGTCGCGTAGAGATCGTACGAAGCCTCCGGCATCGATCGCCGGGGCCGCCGTCCATCGGTTTGCCGAAGCCGTCGAGCACGCGCCCCAGCAGTGCGGACCGACTTCGACGCGCGCCGCTTCCGGACGTGCGATCACGGTATCGCCCAAGCTGCAAGCCGCCGGTTTCTTCGAGCGGCATCAGCAGCACACGGCCATCGCGAAACCCGACCACTTGCGCGCGCACAATCGCGCTGCGCCCGCTTGCAGCCGAACGGATTTCGCAGAAGTCGCCGACCGCCGCGGCGGGACCGTCGGAGGCGACCAGCAGCCCGACCATTTCGCGAACGCGGCCGGCCCAGCTGCAGCGTTTCGATCCTGCGAGAGCGGAAGCGCCGTCATGTAAGTCGTGCATGAGCATTTATTGCGCCCGCTTCCTGGCACAGATCCGCGAATCCGCGGTCGATTTCCGCGAGTTGCGTATCGACCGAAGCATCCAGTTCGCCGCGCGAGGTTTCGAAAATCGCGCTGCCGGGCGCGAGCGACGCATCGGGCGACAATCTCCAGCGCCGGCGGAAGATCCAGCCGTGCCCGATTCTCCTGGATCGACGGCCGCATCGCCCGGCGAAACGCGCAGCCGATGGGTTTCGCGCGCGTTCAGTCTTCTGAAACGCGGCCTTACCAGGCCGAGGATCGCTTCCGGATCGGTCGCGAGCTCGCGATACAGCACGCGCCGCGCGATGGCGATCGCGAGCTTCACGGTGTCCTCCTCCGCCTCTGCGCGAAATGCTTGCGCGCCCCTGCCAGTTCGCTGCGATCACGTGGCTCAGTCCGGCGATCACCGGATCCAGCTTTTGCATGCGCCCGTTGTTCGCCGCTGCTTCTCCGCGCCGTGACACCCTGCTGATATGCTGCTTTGACTCGTGCTTCGATCTCGCGCTGTCCTGCAGCTCGGTTCTGCGGCAACTGCAGCGACGCCGCACCGGCGCGATCGCGGACGGCTGCCCGACGGCGGTCGCCACGCCGATCGCGGCGCCGAGTTTCGACATCGCCCGCGCGGATCAGTTTAGACGACATACTGTTCTCCCGCGCTGCCCTTCAGACTGATGACGCCCTCGGTTTCCAGCTGCCGCACCACCGCGATGATCTGCTGCTGCGCCGCTTCCACTTCCTTGATCTTGATCGGGCCCAGCGCGTCCATGTCCTCGCGCATCATCTCCGCGCCGCGCTGGCTCATCGCCTGCAGCATGTGATTCTTCATCTGCTCGCTGGTGCCCTTCAGCGCGATCGTCAGAATCTTGCGGTCCACCTTCGCCAGCACTTCCTTGACCGCGTTGACGTCCAGCAGCAGCAGATCCTCGAACACGAACATCAGGTGGCGGATGGTTTCCACCAGCGTCGGATTCACCTGCTCGATGTTTTCCAGGATTTCCTTGGCTGGTGTTCGAATCCAGGCGATTGAACATTTCCGCCACCGCGTGCACGCCGCCGTACGCCTCGCGGCTCATCTCGCCCAGCGATTTGAGCTTGGTGCCGATCACGGTGGCGATCTTGGAAATGATCTCCGGCGAGATCTGATCCAGGCTCGCCATGCGCAGCGCGACGTCCGAGCGCAGTCTCGCCGGAAGCGAAGAACAGCAAGCCCGGCGGCCTGCGACGGATTCAAATGCGAAAGAATCAGCGCGATGGTTTGCGGATGCTCGCTGTGAATGAATTTGGCGAGCTGCTGCGGATCGGTCTTCTGCAGCGCGTCGAAGCTCAGCGTCTCGTTGCCGAGCGTCTTCATCAGCCGGTCCAGCATTCGCTTGGCCGGCTCCGGCCCGAAGGCGTTGATCAGGATTTTGCGCGCGTAATCGATGCCGCCCTTGATGACGTAATCGTGCGCCACCGCCATCTGGTAGAACTCTTCGAGAACGCCTTCGGCTTCTTCCGGCGTCAGCGTTTGGACGCGCGCGATCTCGCGGCTGATCTCCTGGACCTCGTCTTCGTCCAGCTGACGAAGAATCATGCTGGAGGCCTCTCGCCGAGCATCACCATCAGGATCGCGGCCTTGCGAATCCCGGGGACCTGGTCCGGTTCGCGTTCGCCGATTTTAACCATTGAGCCACGTCCTGACCACCTGCGCCATCGCGGTCCGGATCGTTCTTGGCCTCGGCGGCGATGTGTTTGATCAGTACTTCGGTCTTCTTGGTCTTGACCGGAGCAGTATTCAACGCCATCAGCGCTTCGGCTTCCTTGCGAGCCTGCTTCCGCGGCGCTGTTCCGGCCATTCGCGCCTTGCATCTGCTTGTCTAGTTCCTGTTTGCCATCGAGGAGCGTTCGGGTTCGCGCCGACCCTCGATCGACGCGACCATGCTGGCGTGAACCTTCCCCTTCTTGGCTTTGCGTCTTCGAATCAGACATGAATGCGCCGCCGCCGAGCGCGAGCAATAGCGCCGCCGCCGACGCCGGCGATCAGCACGGAGCTTCTTGTCCCGTCAGCTTCTGGAGCCACTGGCGGCAGTTGAATTTGCGATGGCGGCGCGACCGGCGCGGGCATAGTATTCATCGCATCCGGCTCCGCGTTCAGCGTCGATTCGAACGGGAACGCCTCCACCACCAGTTGATCGCCGCGAGCCGCATCGAGCCCGGTCGCCGCCGCCACCAGATCGTGAATCACTTTCAGCTTTTCCGCCGAAGGCGCTTCGACGATGCGCTTGCTTGTCGCCCCTTCCCAGCGCAGCGTAGTGATCCACCAGCACGGAGAGCGACAGCTTCTTGACCGCGCCCTGCGGCAGCTTCGTGTGTTTCACCAGGCGGCTGGTCTGATAGCGTGATGTTTTCGGTGTGGCGCGCATAGTTGCTCGCGCCGGTGGTCGGCTTGGACGTGGGACGCGGCAGATTCGACGCGCGTGCCCGGAACGCCCGAGGCCGATTGCAAGCGCGGGACCGTCCTGCGGTGTCCTGCGAACGTCACCATCACGGATTTCGTCGGGATCGAACGTTTCTTCGCTCTGCTCGCCGCTGGTCAGATCGACATCGGCCGAGACGCCGATGCGAAAATGATCCGCGCCCAGCAGCGGTTCGAGCGTCGCGGCGATTTTGTTTTGCAGATCGCGTTCGACGCCTTTGCGATAGTCGAGCGCCGCGCTCGGTATCCTGCGACCCATCGACTCCGGACATTCGGACGCGGGCGGTTCAGCAGATTGCCGTTGGTGTCGACCAGCGAAACCTGATCGGCGGCCAGGCCGGGCACGGCGCTCGCGGTGAGCTGGCAGATGGCGGCGACGTTCTGCGGCGAAAGCGCGGCCGCATGGCGAAGCTTCACCAGCACGCTGGCTTTGGCCGGCTGCGCGCTGCTCGGTGTACAGCGAATCCTTGGCCAGCGTGATGTGCACCCGCGCCTGCTCCACTTCGCGAATCGACATCACGCGAGCGTTCCAGCTCGCCTTCGATGGCGCGATGATAGTTGACCTGTTCGGCGAACTCGCTGGCGCCGAAGTTGGCTTTGTCGAACAGCTCGAATCCGATGCGGCCGGATTTGGGCAGTCCGGCCGAGGCCATTTCGAGCCGCAGCTCGGCGACTTTGCCCGACGGAACCAGAATGGTGGAGCCGTTGTCGTCCAGGCGGTATTCGGCGCCCACTTCCCGCAGCTTGGCCAGCATGCGGTCCGGCGTCTTCCGCGGCCAGGCCGGAAAAGAGCGGCTTGAAATCGCGCTCCTGATTCCAGTGCGAGATGCGCGGAGAAGCCGCCGATGACCGCGATGACCGATCGCCGCGATCCAGATCCGCTGCGAGTCCGTTAGCTTTCTGAAGAGCTGGGTGATCTGATTCATCTCGTTGACTGGCCGATCACACCTGCATCTGCATCACTGCCTGGTACGCCGCTGACGATCTTGTTTCGCACCTGCATGAACAGCTGAAACGAGAGCTCGGCCTGCTGCGTTGCGATCGCCACGTGGTGCAGCTCCTCGCCTTCGCCCGACAGAAACGGTTCACGCTGGTCTGCGCGTTGTTCTGAAAGCTTTCCACCTTGCGACACCGCGTCGGAAACACGGATTGAAACGCGCCGCCGCCGGGCGATGCAGCGCCCGGCGCGCGCATGGCCAGCGAGCGGCGGAGCGATGCTCGGGATCGAAATACTGGTAGGAGAATGGGCGCCATGTCGTTATGACCTCATGATGTCGATCGAGCGGCTGATCATGTCCTTCACCGCGGAGATCGCCGCGACGTTGCCTGCATAGGATCGCGTGGCGTTCAGCAGATCCACCATGTCCTCGGCCGGATTCATGCGCGGGAAAGCGACGTAACCGTTCGCGTCGGCATCGGGATGGCCCGGCAGGTAGCGGCGTTCGGGATCGCGCTGATCCTCGACGACGTCGGAGACCGCCACGCCGTTGCCAAGCTCGTTCTGAAACACCGCCGAGAACGGCGAGGCTTGCATCTCGCTCGAAAACACGACGTCCTTGCGGCGATACGGACCGCCTTCCGGCGTGCGCGTGGTTTCCGAGTTCGCCATGTTTTCGACCAGCATCTCGGCGCGCGTGCGCTGCGCCGACATGCCGGACGCGCTGACTTGTAGCGACGAAAACAGACTCATGCGCCACCTCCCTGAATCGCTTCCAGTATCGATTTCAATTGCCCGTGTACCAAAACGGAAGCCAAATTGAAACGCATCTGGTTTTCGGAGAGGATTCGCGCTTCGCGATCGAGGTTGACGTTGTTGCCGTCCGGTCTTCTCGACCAAGCCCTGCGGTTGGATGGTCTGGGGCTGTTCGCCCTTCGCCAAAGCTCATGAATTCGAATTGAAAATCGATGTCCTGCGTCTTGTAGCCCGGGGTATCGGCGTTGGCGATATTGGACGCGGCGAGCTTCTGGCGCGAGCTCAACAGATCCATGTAACGTTCGAGATTTGAAGTGATTCCATCCAGCATGACGCGGATAGAGATGCACCTCGCTGGCCAAGTCTTATCGGTTGGGGATCAGTAAATCCTGAGGAAGGAATTAGGCGGGAAGTTTTGGCCGCGGATGCACGCCGATCAACACAGATAACGCAAAGCCTAAGAAAATACTTTCTTATCTGTCTTTATCTGCGTGGATCGGCGTGCATCTGCGGCCAATAAGGATTGCGGTTACGATCGGCGACGGCGCCAGGCGAACGCGCCTAGCCCGACCAAAGCAGAACCAAGCAGTGCGAACGTGCCCGGCTCCGGTGCGGCGGTCACGGCGTTCAAATCGATGGAATTCTGCGGAATGGTCACCGACAGGAAACCGTTCGACGCAACGTGTGTATCGGTTACGGAAAGCTCGATCTGATAACTCGTGATACTTACCCCAAGAAGGCCCGAGAATGCGGACGCCGAGCCCGTATAAGTTCCCGCGGCTAAATTCGAACCACTGGAAGAAAACTGGGTACCGTTCAATGTCCAAGTAATCGTATAGGCGATGTCTGCCGTTACGAGATCGCTGTCGCCGATGGTGAAGTTCCAGCTAAGGGGAATCGCGCCTGGAACCTGTCCGCCGTTGGTGCCGCCGCTGGAGACCAGAAAGTCTACGGTCAAAGGAATCGTCGCTTGCACACCGCCAGAGACGATTTGGGTAGAAATGGAGCCCACATTCGCCTGACCGCTCCCAAACATCTTCACGCCCGTCATTCCGTTGGATCCGGTCGCCAATGCCAATTCGCTGCAGGAACCGGAGTTGCCGGTAGCCGTAACAGTGCAACCCGCAGTATTCAATGTTAATGGAGTTGTCACAGCTCCGGCGTGTGCGGACGGCGCAGTCACTGCGATCAGCGACGCGAGCGGCACAACCGAGAGCGCAATCACGCGCGCTTTGCGCTGCATGAAAGATTTCGCACGTTCAATAGATGTCAAAGTAGTTCCTCCGAACACAAATTTAGTTACAGGTTCCCTAGAGGATAGTACAAAAGCGCTAACCGGCGCAAACGACAGTTTGGCCGCCGATCCACGCCGATCCACGCCGATCCACGCGGATCCACGCGGATGCACGCCGATCCGCGCCGATAAGAAAGTGCCTTTTGAGGCTTTCTCTTATCCGTGCGAATCTGCGGCTAAGAAATTGCGAATTACGTGGTACGGCGACGGCGCCAGGCGAACGCGCCGAGCCCTGCCAAAGCAGATCCGAGCAGCGCGAACGTCCCCGGCTCGGGCGCGGCCGTGGTTGCCGCCGCGGTGTTGATGTTGATTGAGTTCTGCGGAATGGTTACCGTGAGCGTTTCATTCTTGGTCGCCTCGTCATCCGACACCAGGAAATTGATCAGATAGCTGTTGATCGTGCCCGCCGGCAACACAGACGTCACGTCGTTGCCGGTAATCAGGCCAGGCGCAGTACCAAAAGAGTTCGCGTAAACGTTTAAGCCATTGATACTGATTGAAAGTTGCCAGGTTAGATCCGGCTGTGGATCGCCGGTAACACCGATCGTGAACTTCCAATCAATCGGGATGGCTCCGCCGGCGAAGAAGCCCCCGTTGCCGGAGCCCGACGAAACGGAAAATTGAAGGCCAATATCTTGAAAGTTACTCCCGCTGGCAAAACTACTGATCGAAGCGGTCCCGAACATTTTGACGCCGGTGAGGAGGTTCGAGCCCTGCGGCAAGGCGGAAGTGCTGCATCCGCTCGAACTGAAATTCGAACCTGATGTCGCATTCACGCTGCAGGCGGAAGGAATCAGCACTGGGTTGGTAATCGGGGCGGCTTGCGCGGTGGGAGCAATCGCTACCAGCGAGGCAAGCGGTACCGCAGACAGCGCAATCACACGAGCCTTACGCTGCAGGAAACATTTCGCGCGTTCAACTGAAGTCATTGTGTCCTCCGACAAAGATGATTCGTCCTCTCGATTTAACATCTTTAAACGCACTGGTGTCAACTGGTAATTGCGAGAGTTTCGCCTGATCTACTCCTCCCGCAAAGCGACAATCGGATCGACGCGCGACGCCCGGCGGGCGGGAATCCAGCAGGCGGCCAGCGCGATCACGGTCAGGAGCGCGGCGACCGCGGCGAAGGTCGTCGGATCGGTCGAGGAAACTCCGTAGAGCATCTTCTTCAGTGTGCGAGTGGCGGCCCAGGAGCCGGCGAGCCCGATCGCCACGCCGATTCCCGTTAAGGTAATCCCATGTTTCACAACCATTTGAGTCACGCTAGATGCGCTGGCTCCCAGGGCCATCCGCAACCCGATCTCGCGGACCCGCTGAGTCACTGAATAGGACAGCACGCCATACAGTCCGATCGAAGCCAGCAGCAGCGCAAGCGCGGCGAACGCGCCGAGCAGCGTCATCTGCTGGCGGCGATCCGCGACATTCAGGTCGACGATCTCGTCCATGGTTTGCACGTTCGATATCGGCTGTTCCGGATCGACGTTCGCGATGATGCGGCGGATCGAGGGCGTGAGGCTGGTGGGCTGGCCTTTGCTGCGGACCACCAGGTAATCGACGTAAAACCCATCAGGTCCCTGCTGGGCGACAGGAACGTAGTAGCCGGGTTTCATGGCCAAGTCATAGCCGCGCTCTTGAACGTCCTCGACAACGCCAATCACGGTTCGAAAAAGCGGCTTCGGGAAATCGATGGAGATGCGATGTCCGATGGCCGGCTCTTTCGGCCAAAAGTGGCGGGCGAAGGTTTCGTTGATCACGATAACCGGAGTGGATGAAGCGGTGTCGCGTTCATCGTAAAGGCGGCCTTCGCGAACTTTTACGCCCAGCGTCTGGAGATACGTGGCCGTGCCTGCGCGAGCCAACGCGTCCGGTGAAAAGCTGAGATCGCGCGCGACTCCTTCAATCTCAAATCCCTGCGTATTTCCGATGCTTTGAAAAGGTAGCGTGGAGCCGAATGAAGCGGCCTCGACGCCAGGGAGCGCGTTCGTCTGTTCGAGCACGCGGCGATAGTACTCCATTTGCTTCACTTTGTCGCTGTAATTGGGGCCGAGAGCGGTGCGAAGCGTCAGCAAGTGATCCGCCCGAAACCCGAGATCGACCGCGCGCAATTTCGCCATGGTCTGGATCATCAAACCGGCGCCCGTGAGCAGCACCAGCGCCGCCGCGACTTCGACGATCACCAGCGCATCGCGCGTGGCGCGGCCTCGAACGTCGGGACCGGATCGCCCACCTTGTTTGAGTGCGTCGTTCAGCGAGGCGCGCGCGGCTTGGATCGCGGGGATCAGACTGAAAAGGACACCGGTCAACAACGACAAAATCAGCGTGAATAGCAACAGGCGCAGATCGATGGCTGGTTGCGCGGTCGACGGAAGACCCAGCGGAACCAGATTCGCGAGCACGCGCATTCCGCCCAGCGACAGGCCGAGTCCAAGCGCGCCGCCGATCAGCGACAGCATCGCGCCCTCGGTCACCATCTGGCGAATCAGGCGGC
Organism: Terriglobia bacterium; assembly: GCA_963732025.1. Taxonomy (GTDB): domain Bacteria; phylum Acidobacteriota; class Terriglobia; order Bryobacterales; family Bryobacteraceae; genus Palsa-187. The sequence goes on along the minus strand of CAVSXU010000007.1, from coordinate 354,079 downwards.
CGCGGCCGGCTCCGAGAGCGGTTCGAACCGCCAATTCCCGTTTTCGCGAGACCGCGCGCGCCAGCAACAAACTTGCAAGATTTGCGCAAGCGATGAGCAAGACGCAGCCCGCTGCCGCCATCAACACCAGCAGGATGGTGCGCGTGTTCCCCAGCATGGCTTCCTTGATGGGAACCACGACCGCGCCTGTATAGCGATTCTGATCGGGATACTGCTGTTTCAGGTGATTCGCGATCCCGAGCATATCGCTGGAGGCCTGCTCAAACGTCGCGCCGGGCTTCAAGCGCGCGACGACGCTCAAAAAGTGGCTGCCGCGCGTCGCGCGAAATTGCGGCGTGATGTTGATGGGAATCCAGAAGTCGCGCACGCGGTCGCGAAACACAAAATCGCGCGGCATCACGCCGATCACGGTGTAGCGCGAGCCATCCAGCAGAATGCTGCGATCGACCATGGATGTCGCGCCGGCATAGCGACGCTGCCACAGGCTGTAGCTAATCAGGACGACCTGAGCGGCGCTGCGATCTTCTTCGTCCGTGAAGACGCGTCCCAGCAAGGGGCGCACGCCCAGAACCGAGAAGAAATTCGGTGTCACGGCGAAGCCGGAAAGCTGCTCGGGGGTTCCATCGCCGGTAATGTTGCGGCTGCGGCCACGGATCGCGGCCATGTCGGTAAATACGTGATTCTGCTCGCGCCAATCGAAATAATTGGCGGGCGCGGGGGTGTTGCGCGCGAAGCCGATGGAACTCGCGTCTTCGTAGACCATCATCACGCGGTCGGGATCTTCGTAAGGCAGCGCGCGCAGCACCACGGCGTCGAGTGTCGAGAAAATCGCTGTGTTCGCGCCGATACCGAGCGCCAGCGCGCAGATCGCGATCAACGTGAAGGCGGGCGCCTGGCGAAGCAGCCGCAATCCATAGCGAAGATCGGCGAAGAGGGTTGGCATAGTCGGTATTACTTGTACGCGCGGCTTAGGTTACGGTTTGCATTATGATAGCCGCATGACTTTGGCAATCCGGTGGCTCCTGCCCGTTCTCGTATCCCTTCCGATGCTTGCAAGCGATCTGGTGGAGGGCGAATTTAAATCGAATCTGGTTCCGAATCCCGTGCCTTATGCGGTGTTGCTGCCGGATGGAGCTAAGGATGGCCCGCCGCTGCCGCTGCTGTTCTATCTGCACGGAGGAGGAGGCGATCGCAAGGCTCTGGCGAACATGCGCGGCGTGTTCGACGAAATGTGGAAGTCGGGCAAGCTGCCGAAGATGGTGGTAGTGACGCCGAGCGTCACCGCGCGCTGCTTCTACATGGATTACAAGGACGGCACGGAGAAATGGGAATCGCTGATCGTCGGTCCGCTGCGCGAATTTATTCAGAAGACCTACAACGCCAGCGCCGATCCGAAGAAGAACATGTTGATGGGGCCGTCGATGGGCGGCGAAGGCTCGGCGCGGATGGGCTTCAAGTATCCGGAGAAATTCCTGGCGATCGCCGCGCAGGAACCGGGCATCGAGCCGATTCTGCATTGGAAAGATATGCAGCCTCGGCATCGTTTCTGGCGCGACGATGCTCTGTTCGAGACGTCCTTCGGCAAGCCGGTGGACCCGGCGTATTGGGAAGCGAACAATCCGGCGTCGATCGCGAAGGCGAATTCGAAGCGGCTAATCGATTCGGGGCTGCAAATTTATCTTGATGTGGGCGATCACGATATGTTTCTGCTCAACGAGGGTACGGAATTTCTGCATCGGATCCTGAGCGATAACGGAGTCGAGCACGAGTATCACCTGGTCCATGGAGCCGATCACGTGGGGCGAACCCTGCGGCCGCGGTCGGTGGAGGCGCTGGAATTCCTGGCGCGATGCCTGAATCCGCCTGGCGTGGATCCGGCGGTGGAGAATGCTCGGAAGACGATTATCGAGCCGGCGAAGAAGAAGTTCGGGATTAAGTAGCGTTGTGGCGCACGCTTCAGCGTGCAGCGGCGAACTTCAGTTCGCCGTCCACGAGAAAACACCATCGGCTAAAGCCGACGGCTGCACGCTCAAGCGTGCGCCACATCACTTCGAAACTTTGCGAGCCGCGAACTCGATCCAATTGCCGTCCGGATCCGCGACCATCATAATCCTGGCAATATTTCCCAAATCATAAGGCGCGCGCACAATGTTCACGCCCCGATCCTTAAACGTGGCGGCCAGCGAATCGACGTCGCTCACCAGGAACGTGTAATAGCGGAATCCAATGGTGTCCTGAATCACGCCGGTATGCAGGGGCGCATCCTTGGCACCAGCCCAGAACTTGATCTGAGTCTTGCCCGCCATGAACAGGTATTCCTTGCCGCCGCCCGCCATCGTGATCGGCTCGCTCTCCGGCAATCCAAGGACCTTGCCGTAAAATTCGCGCGACTTCTCCGTATCGGAAACGGTCAGACCGATCGCAATCTTGTCGAGCGCCACGACATCCACTTCGGGAGGCATGCCGACGACTTCGATCTGATTGCCGTCGGGATCGGAAAGAAAGCAGTACTTGGAGCCTTTGGTGTTGCCGTCGGTCATGCGCGGCGCGGCTCCCCCTGCGTCGGTCCAGCGCTTGAGAATCGGCGCGAGGTCGCCGAAATAAATGGTGATCAGGCGGAAGCCGATGGAGGCTCGCACGCCGCCGGGAAATTTCGCGGCCTTGGGAAATTCGCGCAGCTTGAGAATCGCAGTGCCTGCCTGGAAGCGAATCACGGTAGTGCCGTCGGGTAATTGCATCGGCGAAGTTTCCTTCAAGCCGAGAACGCCGCCGTAGAACGCTTTGCTTTTCGCAATGTCCGTGACGATGATGCCCGCGTCGAGCGTCGGTTTGACTGCGTTGATGGGGCCGGCGGCAAACGCCGCAGTTGTAGCGAGCAGAGCCAGCAGGATGGTTCGCATGGTGGCTACCAGTGTATCCAGTAAGATGTCCCGCCGATGTTGGGCAGTGCGCTAAAAAGCGCCCTACCCGATGTTGTGAGTGCCGCCAAGCACCACTCCTGAGGGTGGGGCAATTATGGTCACCCATCCCCGCTTGAGGATGATGATGTTCGTGGAGCCCCCACCCTTACGGGTGGTGCTTGACTGCCGATCACCGTGCCATGTATCGGACACGCTATGGCCGGTTACGTGCTATTAATGTCGCTATGAAGAATCGTGAAGGCAAAGGAATCCCAACTTACGGAGTAGTTTCGGAGAAGGAAAGAGGCACGGGACCCGGCTCGGGCGGCCAATCCGGGGACACTCAGGGGCTGTCGGAAAATGCCGAGGCAAGCTCGGAAAGCGTGGAAGAACTGACCGAGGAAGGGCAATCGTTCGAGGCCGAGGTTGTCAGCGGAATCGAGAATGCGCCAGATGCCGATCAGGGCGAGGTGCGGACCCACGAAGTTCCCGAGGACGACGTACCTGGCGAGTATCTGGAAAGAGATCAGGATTAGACGCTTTAAGCCCGCTCGCTCGCTAGTCCATCAAACGTTCGAGCACCCGGTGCACCCAGGGTAGCGCGAGCGGCGCTGCCAAGACGATTCCGGCAGCAACGGCGATGGAAACTGCCAGGATGTTGGATGAGTTGCTCGACTCGACTGCGCGATCCTGCAGCAATCGATCGACGCGTTCGGCGAGTCCCGCTCCGTCCGCGACCAGCGCAGTCGCCAGCTCTGGCAGGGTGCCGCCGGGAAATCTGGCCACCGAAACCAGCGCCGATGCGAGTTCCACGGCACGGCGCGGGTCGCCCGCTACAGCGACATCGTCGGCGGCCCATTCGGAGAATCGCTTCCAGGCCCGTTCGATATTCCTGAACGGACGCCCTGGCGCCATCAGGATCATCAGGCGCTTCAGGTTGTCGCGCGAAGTACGATGCGCCAGCTCATGGCTGAGCACGGCATCCAACTGGGCAGCGGTCAGCCGCGAGACGACCTCGCTGGACACGATGACGCGGGGCCGAAGGATCCCGAGGAGCGCGACCGTTCCGGAGGTGTCCGCGTGATCGCGCACATATCGGCTAGAGCGCAGGGCCGCTAATGCGGCTCGTGCAAAAGAGGCCATCCACATGGCCGCGCCGAGCGCAGCGGCCGTCAGGCAAAGGAATCCGGCAGCTTCTTGCGCGGAATCGGGCTCCAGCCACAAATAGCTGGGCACGCAGAATCCGATGACGCAGAACAGGGCGAAGCCCGCGGGAAACAAGCGCAAAGCGAGCAGCATCCGAGCCGCTACATGCGCCGGCAGGCGTTCGGCGCGGCGAATCGCACGCGCGGAAAACCAACGCACGGCAAGGTCCGAAGCAAGGTTCACAGCAAAGAAACATGCAAGCGACAAGCACAAGAGGCGCAGAATGTAAGGCAGCGTCATTGCTTCCTCCGCTGGAATTCTTTCCGCTTGATCTGGATTTTTCGTTCGAGTTCGTCGAGCAGCGCGTTATCGTGTTCGCCCACCGTGTCGACCAGGCAGGAGATCAGCAGTTCGGTGGAATGTCTCGGGTTCGCCAACAATCCGGCGACCAGCTCACCGGCTTGCTTGCGTCCCCAATCGTCACGGGTGAGGCTCGCGGTATAGACGAACGCGCGATCGTCCTTGCGGCGGTCGAGCATGCCTTTTTTGTACAGGCGATCGAGCGTGGTCATGACTGTTGTGTAGGCGAGAGGCCGCTCAAGGTGGCTGCTTACATCGCGCACGCTGCTGTGCGGGCGCGCCCACACGATCTCCATCACGATTAGTTCCAGCGGGCCGAGCACGAGTGGCACAGGCTTGCCAGCGACGCGATCTTTGAGGAATCGGAACACGATTCATTAGATTACCAGAGCGGAAAGCACTCCCTCGCGGTAGGGGACCGCCTAGCGCTCCATGCTGTCGCGCCTCACTGGCGGCGAATCCACATTCACGGCCCGCATAGCGCTCCATGCTGTCGCGCCTCACTGGCGGCTAATCAATATTCGCGGCCGCCAGTGAGGCGCGACAGAATGGAGCGCTATGCCAGAAAAATAGTATTGATCACTACCCGCCACGCTTCTTCAATTCCGCGCGGCACATTTCGAGAAGATGCTGTACCGCCTGCTCGACGTTCGGCACCGGCTTCCCCGGCTCGACTGGCGGAAACAACGCCAACGCCTTTTCCTCGGCCTCGACCGCATGCACATAATCGTCTTTGCCCGCGTATGTCTGCGCGAGCACATGCAGGCTGTACACGTTCGACGAATGCGTCTGCTCGACGGCCTTCAACGCGTAAGGCAACACAGCGTCGGGATTCTGCAAATCGTCGGGCTCGATCGTGATCCCGAGATACGCATAGTTATAAATCTGCTCATGTGTAGCGCCCGGCAAATCGGCGACCTCCTTCGCCATCGCGAGCCCACGTAGCGCCTCGACACGAGCCTGGGCAGGCTGGCCGGTGCGCAGCAAACAGCTCGCGACGCAGGTGATGATCTCCGAAAGATTCTGGCGCGCCATCATATTGCCCGGATCGTCATGCACGCGAATTTCGAGCGACTGAGCGGCGTGGCGATAGGCGCGCAGCGCTTCGACGAAATCGGCGGTGTTGTAGAAGTTCAGGTCGCCAAGATTCTTTTCGCAGGCGATGATTCCCGCGCGGGCCTTGTTGTTATTAGGATCGGCGCGCAGAATCTGTTCGTCGAATTCGATGGCGCGGTGATATGCCTGCGCTGCCGGTTCATTCTCGCGCAGGGCCGAGTGTACTGTGGCGATCTTGTTCAGCACCACCGAGCCCATGTCGAGGATGCGCGTGTTGTTGGGCAGCTTGTTCGTCAGATCCTCGACGGTTTGCAGCGCCACCTGATATTTGTTCAGCGCTTCCGCCAGATGCCCGGCATCCGACTGCATATCGGCGACACGAATCATTCCGACCACCCGGCTGATGGCCACGCGCGACGCGAGCGGGTCCGTCGGCGGAACATCGGGAATCATTTCGGCCGATTGACGATAGGCAGCCAGCGCTTCCGCGGTGTGGCCGAGGTTGAGGCCGCGCACGCCGCCTTGAACGTTGCCCTCCGTGTCGTACGCGCGTGCCAGATCCAGGCGCGCTTCGACGTTCGATGGCTGCGCGGCCCACACTTCGCGGAAGAGCTGCTCCGCCTTCTTGGCATGATCCAGTGCTTCCGGAGCTTTGCCGACAAACGGAAGCACGTTGCCCAGCTCCATGTGCGCTCGCCCCAGGATCTGCTTTGCGTGGATGTTTTTCGGATCGCGCCCCGCCGCCGCTTCCGCCAACGGGAGCGCCTTCTGATAGTTCGCGACCGCTTTCGACGTATCGCCGCGATTCGCGTCCATCGGATTGCCTTCGACATCGCCGAGTTTGAGATAGCCGTCGGCGAGTTCGAGTTCGAGCGCGGCATCGCCGCGAGCGTCACGGGAGAGTCGATCCAGATACTCGGTGCCGGTTTGCGCGATTAACGTGCGCGCGGCTGTCGCGCCGGGAAGGTTCAGGATGGAGTCGTGAACGTCGTAGAGAAACGTGTGGGCCAGGTGGCGAACTTCTTCGAAACGTCGCGCGGAGATGCGTGCCTGATACAGCGTGGATGCGATTCCGCCCGCTACCGCCAACAGCACCAACGCGGCTGCGGCGACTGCATACTTGTGGCGCTGTAGAAACTTTCGGGCAATATAGGCGCCCGTGTTCTTTCGCGCGAGTACCGGTCGGCCCGTCAGGTGACGGCGAATATCCTCGGCCATCTGATCGGCCGAGCCGTAGCGATCCTGTGGGATCCTTGCGCAGCGCCTTGAGGACGATCGCGTCGAGATCGCCACGCAAGCGCCGCTCGAGCTTCTCGGGATCGCCTTCGCGAGTCTGGCTGACCGATTCAGGAGTAATGTTTTGCGGAGGATCGTCGTCCACTTGAATTCTGCGAACGCGGCGGATGACGGTGCTGGGCGCTTCGGCATCGTCTTCGCAAACCGACTTGATCCATTCGGCGATGGCGGCGGAGGCATCGGTGCGATTGGGGCTGTGGCCGGTGAGCAGCTCGTACAAAATCACACCGAGCGCGTAGATGTCGGTCGCAGTGGTGACGGGATCGCCGCGAAGTTGCTCGGGACTGGCGTGATCCGGCGTGAACGCGCGCTGCCGCGTCTTGGCGACGTTTTCCGAAATCCCCATCGACACGGGATCCAGAAGTTTTGCGATTCCGAAATCGAGCAGCATCGGTACGCTTTCGGGTGTCACCAGAATGTTCGACGGCTTGAGATCGCAATGCACGATCAAGCTCTGATGCGCGTGGTGCACGGCGCCGCACACGCTGATGAACAGGTTCAGTCGATCGGTCACGCTGAGCTTGTGCGATTCGCAATAACGATCGATGTGCTGGCCTTCGACGTAATCGACGACCAGATAGGGAAGTCCGTCGGGCGTGGTACCGCCGTCGATAAGCCGGACGATTTGCGGATGATTGAGCGCAGCCAGGGTCTGGCGTTCGATGACGAATCGGCGCACGATTTCCAGGCTGTTCATGCCTGGACGGATCAGCTTGATAGCGACTCGCTTACGGAACTCGTGGTCGCGTTCGGCGAGATAGACCTCGCCCATGCCGCCTTCGCCGATGCGTTCGACCAGCCGGTAATTGCCGATGATGCGGGATTCCGTCACCTTTACGAGGATAACCGCGTCGATGTGGCACACGCTTCAGTGTGCTGCTGCCGCAATCCCGACGTCGAACTGAAGTTCGCCGCTGCACGCTCAAGCGTGCGCCACGTCCTAATTTTGGCGGCCCGCGCCACGTCGAAACATGATATTCAATTGGCGTCCGGTTTCTCGACGCGATCGATGATGAGCACGTCAACCAGCCCCTTGGAGGATTCCAACTTCAGACCGAGCTGCTGAATCGTGGTGAAGATGTTGGGTATGTTGTCGACGTCGGATCCCGTAGGCGGGGGCGCCCCACGCCCTTGGCGCGTTCCTTCGAGAGCCCATTCCAGATCGAAGTCGTACCGCGAAGTGAGGCCCGTTTTGTCGATCACCGGACGGTCCAGCACCGCGCGCTGCAACAATGAAGTAAATGCCGCCATGGTTGTGTTATGGGCAGGGAGCACGGCTCCGCGAGGCGAGCGTCCAATCAGGAGTCCAATCGGTGCGTCGGGACCCGCAGTACTCTCCTTGATCTTGGGTCCATTCTTGCCCACCACGAGGTTGTAGACCGTCATCTCTCTCGGTTCGCGATGAAATTTGAGTTTGAAGCGGTCGGCTAACAGCGCCTGAAACATCAGCACCGTTTGCCCGGGGGCAGGCCGCGTCTCGCCCGGCGTTTCGCCAACGATGTCATATCTGTCGACTTCGATCCACGGTGGTCCACCTGGGATCAGCGCGGGAGTTAGGTTATACGCGTAGCCGATGCATTCCTTGAGCGTGTGGTTGTCCGCCACGAAACGCCGCGCGCCGACGAATCGAAAGAACATCCCCTGGGCATCGGGATCGGCCGGTTTGATGGTCGAGACTTCGAACGTTGGCGACACTGACGGTGCCTGCGCGAGAATCGCATAAGCGAAAGCGATGATGAAAGCGGCCGCGGCGATCGAACGCATTCACGTCTAATATACAGGTTGAGGTATGCGTCCGAAATATTGGCCACGGTGAGCCGAAGATAGGCAGTCCCGTCAGTGACTTCGTCAAACCGAGGACTGAAGTGTCAAATATTAGTTGTTCACGATCTTTTCCAGATCCGCGGCCTCGCCGAACTTGTAGACCGTCAGTTCCGAGTCGATGTTGCGGATTAACCCCATGAGCACGCTGCCCGCGCCGACCTCGATAAATCGCTTCACGCCGGAGCCCGCCAGCAGGCGCACGGTCTCAGTCCAGCGCACCGGATTGGGGATCTGCTGGTACAACCCTTCGCGAGCTTCAGCCGCCGTATGGATCGCTTTCGCCTCCCAGTTATTTACCAGAGGAATAGCGAGGTCGCGAAACGCCGCCGCGTCCAGATCCGGCTTCAGATTCTGTTGCGCGGGCTGCATTAACGCGCAATGGAATGGCGCGCTGACCTGGAGCAAGATGGCTCGCCTGGCACCGGCAGCCTTGGCGAGTTCGACTGCCCGATTCACGGCGCCGGCGTGCCCGGCGATCACCACTTGATCGGGCGTGTTGAAATTCGCCGCCGAGACTACTTCTCCTTGCGCGGCTTCCGCCAGCACGCGATCTAGCTCTCCGTCGGGAAGCTTCAGCAGAGCCGCCATCGCGCCGACGCCGGGCGGGACCGCCGCCTGCATAAATTGTCCACGCTTGCGAACCAGACGCAGCGCGCCGCCGAAATCGAGCGCACCTGCGGCTACCAGCGCGGAATATTCGCCCAGGCTGTGTCCCGCGACGAAATCGGGCGCGATCCCGCGGCTTCGCAGCACCGCATTCGCTGCGATGGACACGGCGAGCAGCGCAGGCTGCGTGTTCTCGGTCAGCTTGAGTTGATCGTCGGGACCTTCAAAACACAACTTCGAGATCGCGAACCCCAACGCAGTGTCCGCTTCTTCAAACACTTGCGCGGCTTCCGGATAGGTTTCCGCGAGTGACTTTCCCATTCCAGCGAACTGCGAGCCCTGTCCTGGAAAGATAAATGCTGTTTTGCTCATGAATTTGTAATTCTAGTATGCTTTGCCCGCCTGAATGGCGCGGCTGATATAGTGGAATTGTGAAACGCAAGCGCCCCATGCTCCCGGAAGTCGATGCAAGTACGCCTATCGTGCCGGCGGTGATTATCGAAGAGGCTCGGCGCGCCATTGAGGCTGATCGCGTCAAGAAACCTATGCTGTGCGTGGTTTGCTCCGGTGAAACCACTGCAAATTCCACCGAGGGATTGTGCTGGGTTTGCCGCCGCCTGAAGCTGAGCGCGTGGCGCGATACCGATTCGCAAATGTCGGCGCAAGAGTAGTTGTGGCGCACGTCTTCAGCGTGCAGCGGCGAACTTCAGTTCGTCGATCTGCTTGAGATTGCCGGCTGAAGCCGCCAACAGCACGCTAAAGCGTGCGCCACAATATAGAACGTGTGATCGATTTTGTCTGCAATCTTTGCGGTGCGCCAAACCGTGCCGAGACAGCGGCATTGGATCGCGAATCGCCGACGTGTTCCGCTTGTGGGTCCAGCGTCCGCACGCGCGCACTGATGCTGACGTTGTCGATGGAACTGTTCGGCGTCCGCTTGGCCGTCGCCGAATTTCCGCGCGTAAAGAGCCTGCGCGGAATCGGCACCAGCGACGAAAATCAGTACGCCACGGAACTTGCGGGAAAATTCGACTATCGCAATACGTTTTACGATCGCGAGCCGCGCTTCGATCTGACGAATCCTCCCGCGAATACGAGATCGGGATGTTCGATTTCGTCATCTCCAGCGAAGTGTTTGAGCATGTTCCGCCGCCGGTGGAGCGCGCGTTCGAAAACGTTGCGCGGCTTCTGAAGCCGAGCGGCGTGCTGATCATGACGGTTCCGTATTCGCTGGAATCGTCCATGCGGGAGCATTATCCCGAGTTGCACGAGTTCGGATTCGCGACGGTCAGCGGCGAGCAGGTCCTGGTGAATCGCAACCAGGCTGGCGAGATTCGGGTGTTCGAGCATCCGGTGTTTCATCGCAGCGGCAACGATACGTCGCTCGAAGTTCGCGAGTTCAGCGAGACCGATCTGGTGGCGCTGCTGCGCGGCGCGGGTTTTCGCGATGTGAAAATTTATTCCGAAAATTGTCCGGAGTTTGGCATCGTGCACACGGAGCCTTGTTCGCTGCCGATTGCCGCGCGCAGGGGCGATTTCGCATTTTCAAGGGAATCGGCTCGTGAGGTGGTCGAGGAATGGCGCGGGCGTGAAACAGAAGCACGATGCCGAGATGCGGCGGCTGCTGCGGTCGTATTGGTTTCGGATCGGGCGGAAGCTGGGGTTGTGCTGAGATCGCAAGCACCACCCGCAAGGGTGGGGGTACGACGAGCAATCCTCCTTCCGACACGCATCTCCTTCGCGGTAAAACGTGTCGACATGAGTGTCGACACGGCACGCACGAGTGCGTGCGCCACATCGCTAAATCAGCTTCTCGTAGATGTAGGCTGCCGCTGCGACATCCTCGACGCCTAGCCCATTCGATTTGAAAATCGTGATCGGGTTTCCCGCCGGGCGGAGCTCCACCTGCGCCAGATCGACAATTCGAGGATCGTTCCAATCGACCGGCGCCAGCAGCAGATCGCCGGATTCGATTTTCGCGACCTCGACGGAATCGCACGCGATCAGGTCCGCGCGCGCAATCAGTTCCGACGGCAGCTCGCGCCGCTGCGCCTGATTCGATCCCATCGCGTTGACGTGCGTACCCGGCGCGATCCAGTCCGCCTCCAGCACGGGATCTTTCGCCCACGTTGCCGTGACGACGACATCGGCCCCGCGAACGGCTTCCTCCGCGGTCGCCATCGCGCGAACGCCATGCGCGGCCGCGAAGCGATTGCGTTTTCCTTCATCGCGCGACCAGACCCGAACGTCGGTGAAGTTGCGCGCGGCGCGCATCGCGGCCAACTGCGTCTCGGCCTGAAATCCGCTGCCGATGATCGCCAGCGAGGATGCGTTCGGCGACGCCAGCAGATCGGTCGCGTAGCCGCTGGCGGCGCCGGTGCGGATCTGGCCCAGATGATTGGCCTCGAACTGCGCCAGCGGTTTCGCGGTCTCGGCGTCGAACAGAAAAAAGAAAAAGTGCGCGCCGGATTTGGGATTCGCGCTGTAGAATTTCGTGCCGAAATATTTGCCGATGGCGCCGGCCATGCTGTGCAGGACCGAGCCCGTCGGCAGAGTCATTCGGCGGCGCGGCTGATTTATGGCGGTACCGTCGCGGAGCGCGGCGAACGTTTCCCGCATCAGGCGTACGCATTCGCGCATCGGAAGGTGTTGGCGAACTTCGTCTTCAGTGATGATGAGCATGAACCCGCTATAATCGCGCATCATGAGCGCTTATGGGGGCGAGGACCTACGGAGGCCGCGCTGGTGGGCGTGGGTCGCGGCCGTGCTCGCGGTCACGTTCACGCTGTACATCACCGGGTCCTGGATCTTGGCCCTGATTTGCATGGGCGCGGTCGCTGTGTTTTTGGTCGTTCAATCGAACAAGCGGGACAAGCCTGGGTCGGCTTCGAAATATTGTCTGGATTGCGGGAAGCCATTGAACGCGAATGCCATCGAATGCCGGTCTTGCGGCAGTGCGCGATGGTCGTTTAAAAACTGATTCAGGCCACGAATGAACACGGATGAACACGAATAAGACATCGGATTCTTATTTGTGTTCATTCGTGTGTATTCGTGGCCAATTCTCTTTCGAACGCATACGCCAATTGCAGCACCGCGAACTCATCGCGATGCCTGCCCACGATTTGCAATCCGACCGGCAGTCCCTCCGGCGTCTTGCCGCACGGCACCGACATCGACGGGCACTCCAGCATCGAAATGAAATAGCAGCACTTCATCCAATCGATATAAGTGCTCATTTTCACGCCGGCGATTTCGGTGACGTAGGGCACATCGATATCGAACGGCGGGACCTGCGTGCTGGGCGCGATGAAGTATTCGTAGGTTTGCTGAAACACGCGCATGCGATCCCACGCCGCGGCTCGCAAAACCTCGGCGCGAGCCAGGTCCGCGCCCGTGATTCGCGATCCGCGCTCGATCTCCCAGCGAATGGTGTCCTTCAATTCGTTGTGGCGATCCGCCGGAATGTCGGCGCCCAACGCGGAGAATCCCCACGCGCGAAATGTGTTGAAGGCTTCGTCGACGCCGGTCCAATCCGGCTCGATCTCTTCCACGATGCAGCCGAGATTCTCGAACGTGCGCCGTTGCGCGTTCACGGCAGCGAGGATTCGTGGATCGAACGCGGCTCCTCCCATATTGCGAAACCACGCCACGCGCACGCCGCGAAAATCGCGATCCAGCGGCTCGGCGAAACACGCGCCCGGCTGATCGATGGAAATGGGGCAGCGAGGATCCGGTCCCGCCATCACGCTCAACAGCAGCGCAGCGTCGCGAACGTTGCGCGCCATTGGGCCATGGACTGCGAGCGTCGACCAGGCGAATCCGCGCGCAGCATGCGGCACACGGCCGGGGGCCGTTCGCAATCCCACGACTCCGCAAAACGCCGCGGGATTTCGCAATGAGCCCCCAGAATCGCTCCCATCCGCGAGGGGAATCATGCCGCAAGCCAGCGCGACCGCCGCGCCGCCGCTCGACCCGCCGCAGGTCTTCGTCAGATCGTGCGGATTTTTCGTCGCGCCGAAAATCGGATTGAACGTCTGCGACCCGGCGCCGAATTCCGGCGTGTTGGTTTTGCCGATGGTGATTGCGCCCGCGCGCTGAATTCGTTCGACCAGAATCGCACTGGTCGATGGAACGTTGTCTTTGAAGATCGGCGAGCCGAACGTTGTGCGGATGCCGGCGGTCTCCACCAAATCCTTGTGTGCGACCGGAAGGCCGTGCAGCGGGCCGAGCGCATCGCCGCGAGCTTGCGCCGCATCGGCCGCGCGCGCGTTGTCGAGCGCTTGTTCAGCCACCAGCGTGACGATCGCATTGACGCTGGGATTCACGCGCTCGATTTGCGCGAGGTGGGCCTGCATTACTTCGACCGCGCTTAATTTCTTTTCACGAATCAGCGCAGCCAGTTCGACTGCGGTTCGAAAACAGATGTCATCGTGGGGCACTGGGAGGGATGCAAGCACTTTTGAATAGTACACTCGGCGCAACCATGCGCATACCCGCTCCTACGGGTCTGTCTGAAAAGTGAAAATGACCGCTTGCTTACGCGCGCGGCCCAGTATATCGCGGAGTCATCAACCTTCTGAGCCGCGACCGTGAGGGAGCGGTCGTCGTCGGCAGTCACAAAGACTCGCTACCCGCGGGGTTTGGCCGAAAACCACCGCTTTGGTGGACGCCAGCCACAGCTCGCGTTCGCCCGCGATGAATAACCTCGCAATTTCAGCGATTTGCATTTGGCACATCGAGTGCCTTTAACAGGGCAGGAGGGTAAGAAAATGAAATCGAACTTGATCGCGAAATTGGCCCTGGGTGGAATCCTCGCAGGCAGCTCGCTGTTCGCGGGACCGAGAGTGGCGTTTGGAGTAAGCTTCGGCGCCCCTGTGGTTCCCGTCGCACCGGTGCCCGTCGCTTACGCGGCCCCAGCCCCTGGTCCTGGCTATGTGTGGATCGATGGCGGCTACACGTTCGTCGGCGGACGCCGAGTCTGGAACGCGGGCTATTGGAGAGCGCCGGTGTTCGCGCCTCGCTATGACCGTGGTTTCGTGGAACGCGGCCGCGTCGATCGGGCCTTCGTTCGCGGCAACGAACGCGGCTTCCGCCGTTAATTGAAATCGTCAGTTAGAGATCGCGAATACTGGACACGTGGGGCGGACCGAATCCGCCCCACATTTGTTTTTGAGACTTATCTGCTCGCTTCGCCGGCGCGCTCGATCTCAGCGGTCGAGTACGAAGCCGCATTCACCGCCTGAATCAATGGGGCGGGTGATTCCAAGCGAGCCCCATACGCTCCCAGCGATGCGTTGTCGGTGTTGCGCTTGACGTCGGCGAGCAGTTCCCTGATTTCAGTGAGCTCTCTCGAAATCATAACGATCTTGTACACCACGAACGCGATCACCCCGTAGGCGACCAAGCTCATAAATCCGCCAATAATCACTTGAGACGCGTCCACAGAAACCTCCCCGCAAGTTCTCCTGAATGAAATCGGCGGCGCGGCGAAATTACTTTAGGACTTCGGTACCGGTTCGGCCAGCATCCTGACGATTTCCGCCCGAACCTGATCCGTCACGGCTTGCCGGTCGCGCAGCGTCAGACCCGCGGTCGGGATCGGCTTGGCGAATCGCAATGTGACGGGCACCGCGTGGAATGTGCTGGAATGCATCGCCAAAACTTCGCGCGTGCCGATCAGCGCCATCGGGACGATCGGCACTCCAGCCTTGATCGCGACATAGGCCGCGCCTTCTTTGAATGGTTGCAGGATGCCGTCCTCGGAGCGCCCGCCTTCGGGAAAAATCAGCACCGAGATACCGCCTTCGCGAATGATTTCAGCTGCGCGCGATAAGGTTCTGAGTGCCGCCCGCGGCTCCTCCAGTTCCACAGGAATGTGCCCGGCGTGCGTCAGGTGCGTACCAAGAAACGGAATCTGAAACAGCCCCTTTTTCGCCATGAAACGGTAGTCGACCGGGATGTGCGTCAATGCCACCGGCGTATCCATGTAACTCAAGTGATTGGAGGCGAGCACGTAGGTCGCGCGCGCGTCGATATTTTCGAGTCCTTCCACTTTCACGCGCACACGCGCGATTCCGAGCAGGGATCGCGCCCAGATTCGTGCAATGCGGATGGTTCGCCGGCCTCGTTGGTCGCCGATCGATAGAACGATGCTGATCGCGCCGAAGAAAATCGTCGAGAGGATAATCAACGGATCGACATAGAGCAGGCTCCAGAGCAGCGCCATCGGACTATTTGGATTTGGACGCGGCGACGCCGGAAGCCTTGGGCACGATCTTGATTTCGAACAGCTTCGGCCACAGCTTGCCGGTGACGAACAAGCGGTCGCCCTCGGCGTCGTAGGCGATTCCGTTCAGCACGTCGATGCCTTCGCGATCGGACGCCGGCAGAATCCCCTTGAGGTCGATCCAGCCGAGCACGCGCCCATCGGAGGGCGAGATGCGCGCGATTCGGTCGCTCTTCCAGACGTTGGCATAGATTTCGCCGCGCACCCATTCGAGTTCGTTCACTTCCTCGATGGCCCGCGCGCCGTCGTGCACGCGAATGCGCTTCTTTTCCTGAAGCGTCGCCGGATCCCACACGCGAATTTGCGAAGTGCCGTCGTCCATGTAAATCTGCGAACCGTCGTTGGTTAGCGACCATCCTTCGCCCTTGTACTTGAACGTGCTCTGCTGACGGAACGTCGCGAAATCGTAGATGTAGCCGATTTCCGTCTTGTAGGTGAGCTGTATGATTTTCGAATTCAGGACCGTGAATCCTTCGCCGAAAATCTGCGGTGATAGTCGAATTTCCTGCAACGCCGCGCCGGTTTCGAGCCGGATTTTCCGCAGCACGGATTTTCCCTCGAGCCCCGTGCTTTCGTACAAGAATCCGCCGCGATATTCCAGGCCTTCGGTGAACGATGTCTTGTCGTGCGGATAGACGTGGACGATCTTGTAGCCGTATTCCGGCGGTGCGGCCTGCGCGACGCACGTGGCCAGCAAAACCAGGCCGATAACACTCTTCATTCTTCGACTCCCGATCGCGCGATCTCGTCCGCCACCGCCACCACCGCCCGCATCGCCTTCACGTCGTGCACGCGAACGATGTGCGCGCCATTCAGAATCGCCGCAGTGATTGCGGCCGCAGTCGCGAACTCGGTTTCGAGCGTCGACTCTTTCGACAAGAAGCTCTTGCGCGACGCGCCCACCAGAATCGGCATCTCCAAACGCGCCAATTCTGCGAGCTGCGCCAGAATCTCGGCGTTCTGCTCCTTGCGCTTGCCGAATCCGATGCCGGGATCGATCACGATCTGCTTGCGGTCGATTCCCGCGCGCGTGGCGCGATGCGTCGCCGCGTCGAGTTCGGCCGAGATCGTGCGGATCAGGTTTTTCAGTGGCGGCAGCTTAGCCCAAGTCTCAGGCGTCCCGCGCATGTGATTCAGAATCAGCCCGGCGTTGGATTGCGCGGCTTTCTTCGCCAGATCGGGATCGAATGTGAGAGCGCTGGGATCGTTGATGATGTGAACGTCGAATTCCAGCGCTTTCTCAGCGACATTGCCTTTGTACGTGTCTACCGAAACCGGAATCGTGAGCTTGCCGCGCAAACGCTTCAGCACCGGCACCAGACGCCGTAATTCCTCGGCTTCGGAGATCCGAGCCGATCCAGGCCGCGTCGATTCCGCGCCGATGTCGATCAGGTCCGCGCCCGCTTCTTCCAACGCGACGGCGTGCGCGAAGGCGCGATCGGGATCCTGATACTTGCCCCCGTCGGTAAACGAATCCGGCGTGACGTTGAGCACGCCCATAATCAACGTCCGTTCGCCCAAGGACAAGGTTTTGTCGCGGAGCTTCCATTCGAATCGCTTTCGCGGCATGAGTATTCAGGTTAACAGTTGGTTCCTCCGTGGCGCACGCTTCAGCGTGCAGCCGTCGGCTTCAGCCGATGGTCGTCTGTGGTCGGCGAACTCAGTCACAATAGAAATTCATGGTGGAAACGATTATTTGGACAGACGCCGGCGTGGTCATGATCGACCAACGCGTCCTCCCCCGCAAACAAGAGTTCGTGACGTGCCGAACCTATCTCGACGTCGCCGAAGCGATTCGCAATATGACGATTCGCGGCGCTCCCGCGATCGGCGTCGCGGCTGCGATGGGTGTAGCCCTAGGCGTTGCCGCTGGCGAAGATCTCGACGAAGTCTGCCGCACACTCGCGGCGACGCGTCCCACGGCGGTAAATCTCTTTTGGGCGATCGATCGCATGCGGCGCGTGCACGCGAAATCCAACGGCGATATCCGAACGCTGATCCAGGAATCGAAGCAAATCCGCGTCGAGGACATCGCGATCTGCGAAGCCATCGGCCGGCACGGCGCATCGCTCGTACCGGACCATAAAACCGTGCTGACGCATTGCAATGCCGGTGCACTGGCCACTGCGGGATACGGAACCGCGCTCGGCGTGATTCGAGCGGCTGTCAGCAGCGGCAAACGGATCGACGTGTTTGCCGACGAGACCCGGCCGTTTCTGCAAGGCGCGCGACTCACCGCGTGGGAACTGCAGCAGGACGGCATCCCCGTGAAGCTGATCACCGACAACATGGCTGGGCACTTTTTGCATTCGGGACGAATCGGCTGCGTCGTGGTGGGAGCCGACCGCATCGCTGCGAATGGCGACGTCGCGAACAAGATCGGCACCTACGGCCTGGCAGTCCTCGCGAAAGAAAACGGCGTACCGTTTTTCGTGGCCGCGCCGGTTTCGACGCTCGACCTGACGCTCGCATCCGGCGATTCGATTCCGATCGAACAGCGAGCTGCTTCGGAAGTCACCCACGTATTCGGTGTCGCCATCGCGCCCGAGAACATTGAGGTAGAGAATCCCGCGTTCGATGTGACGCCTTCGCGCTACGTCACCGCGATCATCACCGAGAACGGCGTCGCGACCGCGCCATATGAGGAATCGCTAAAGCGGGTTGCGGCAAGTAAATAGAGCATGAAGGTTTCCCAGGACATCCTCGAGAATAGCCACAGGCATCTCGAAGCATTCGTGAACGCCAGTCCTTTCAAGCACACCGTCATCGAAAATTTCTTCGAGCCCGATTTCGCTGAGCATCTGCTCGCCGAATTTCCCGTATTCAATCCCGAACTCGCCCGGAACGAAATCTACGGCGGCGTGTGGGGAAAAGCCGTCAACACCAAAATCCGTCAGATCAGCCCGACCTACGAACAGTTGTATGAGCTAATCGCCTCCGCGGAATTTCTGGAGTTCATGAGCCGGATCTCGGGCATCCCCGGCTTGCTTCCCGATCCCGCGCATTACGGCGGCGGGACTCATGAAAATCGCCATGGCCAGGACCTGGATCCGCATGTCGACTTTAATTATGATGAGCCGCAAAAGCTGCATCGCCGACTGAATTTGATCGTGTACCTCAACAAGGATTGGGATCCCGATTGGGGCGGGTCGCTTGAGATCCATTCCAACCCACGGCGGCCGTCGGAAAACCAGGTTCGATCCTACGCGCCGACGTTCAATCGCGCGGTGCTGTTCGAGACCAACGAATATTCCTGGCACGGTTTTCCGAAGATCGAACTGCCGGAAGCGGAGAGGCACCGATCGCGAAAGTCGATCTCGATTTATCTCTATACTCGCGACCGGCCGGCTGAAGAAATCGCGCCGGTGCACGGAACGTTCTACGTGCATCGCCCGCTCGACAACCGGTATCGCGCAGGCCACGCACTCACCGAAGCCGACGTCAAGGACTTGGAATTCCAAATGGACCGGCGCGACAAATGGATCGAGAAGTATCAGCAAATGGAGCTCGACAAAGGCCGCGAAGTTCAGCAGAAGAACACCTACATTCTCGACCTGCTCTCGCGAGTTCGCGCGCCGCTTACCGGATGCGCGCTTCAGCAAGGCGAATCGACAGGCTTGTACGCCGATGGCTGGGTGGCCGATTTCGTTCGCTTCACGGTCAAGCCGCTGAATCCCGCAGTAGGGCTCACGCTTCGTGGGTGGCGACCGAAGGATCCGAACGGCTCGGCGGAAGTAGTGCTTCAGGCCGGCGAGAAATCGGCCAAGGCACAAGTGGACGAAGGAGCGTTCGAAATCCACCTGTCGCTCGATCAGCCGGTAGAGAAACCGTTCGACGTCGAGATCCGCTGCCAGCCCGCGCTAAGAGTCAAGAACGATGATAGATCGCTCGCATTTATTCTGATTGAACTCAGACTGATCGAAGTGAAAGTGGAAGAAGCCCGATAGCAACCGGCCCGTGTGTTACGTTGAGCGTATGCGATTGTTGGTCACGGCGCTCGCGTGCGCCGCGCTGCTTCCAGGGCAGGCTCTTTCCGGCCGCCGCGCCCCCAGTTTCTCGCTCCCCGATTCGAAGCTCGTCCAGCACGACATCCTCGATTATCGAGGCCGCTGGCTGATCCTCGATTTTATGAAAACGGCGTGTCCGCACTGCAAGGAACTGTCGAAGACGCTGGAGCAAGTGAAGGCCAAATACGGCGCGAAAATCGATATGCTTTCGATCGTGATCCCGCCCGAAAACACCAACACCGTCGCGCAGTACATCGCCGAAAACAAGATTACCATTCCAATTGTGTTCGATTCCAGCCAGGTCGCCGTCGCCTATTTCAAAGCCACGCCGGACCGCCCCGGCTTCGACACGCCGCACTGGTTCGCGATCGATCCGGACGGCAACATCGCGCATGATTGGGGCCAATGGAATCTAGACAGCGGCGATTGGGTGAAGGAACTGGATCAACTGATCGCGCAACATTCCGCGCGCACCAAGAAGTAGGAGTTTCCCACGGCACGAGCCTTTTTCAGCGCGTTGATCCTCAGCAATGTGGCGACGGCGCTGCTTTCAGCGCAATCTCTTTCCGGCAGCCGCGCTCCCGGTTTCACTCTGGCGGATTCGAACTCCGGCTGGCATGATCTGGTCGATTACCGCGGGCGCTGGCTGATCCTCGCGTTCACCAAAACGGACTGTGCCCGCTGCAACTTGCTATCGAAGGCTCTCGAAGAATTGAAGACGAAGTACGGCGCGAAACTGGAGATTCTGGCGATCGTGAACGCGAATTCCGGCGACGCGGCCCGCTACATTTCGGAAAACCGTCCGGCGTATCCTGTCGCGTTCGGCTCCAACCAATTCGCTGCGCCGTATTTTCAAAGCGCGAACCCCAGTTCAACTCCGTCAGACATGCCGCGCTGGTTTGCGATCGACCCCATGGGCATGATCGCCGCCGATTGGCAACCCACCGATGTCGACGCTCACAAGTGGGTCGAGCAATTGGAGCCGCTTATCCAACGCATGAGCCTGACGCCCGCGATCACGCTCCCGCCGGTCCGAACCGAGGCCGCGCCCGTCGCGATCACCATCGACGAACTCAACAAGGCCGCGCGCTCCGGCAACCTCAAGTCGGTTCAACTGCTGATCGCGCAAGGCGTTCCCGTAAACGCGCGAAACTCCCTGGGCGGCACTCCGCTGCATGACGCCGCGTGGGCGGGCGAAAGGGATGTCGCAGCATTTCTGCTTCAAGCGGGCGCCGATGTGAACGCGAAGCATGCCGAAGGCGGATCCACGCCGCTCCACTACGCCGTGCTCACCAATCATCCCGACGTCGTCGAAGTACTGCTCGACCACCGTGCCGACGTCAAAGCTCCCTACAAGTCCCGGCAGACCGCGTTGCATCTGGCCGCCGCGCGTGGATACGGGCGCATCGCGACATTACTGATCGCGCACGGAGCCGAGGTCAACGCCCGCGACGATAACGGCGCAACCCCCTTGAGTGAAGCCGCCTGGACCGGCGAAACCGAAATGGTGAAGCTGCTCCTCGCAAAAGGCGCGCATGCGAGCGAAATAAACCCGCAAACCGGCATGACGGCTTTGCACGCCGCCGCCAGCCGAGGCTATCGCGAAGTGGCCGCAGCCCTGGTCGACGCCGGCGCGCGCGCCGATGTTCGCGATAAGAACGGTGCAACTCCGTTGTATCTTGCGCTGCAATTTCAGCGGATGGATGTGATCGATCTGTTCGTTCGCGGCAAGTCGATCGACGTGAAAACCGTCCTGCGCGACGAAGTCTTGCGAGGGCAGACCAACATCGTCAAGCTGCTGCATCGACCTCATGCCGCCGCTTGGATCGACGACGCTCCTCCACGACGCCGCCCTGAAAGGACACCTCGACATTCTCGAATTGCTGCTCGCGCACGGCGCCGACGTCGATTCGCGCAACGCCCAGGGCGCAACCGCGCTGCACGATGCGGCGCTCGCGGGCCAGAAAAACGCCGCCGACGCATTGCTAAAACACGGCGCGAACATCAACGCCCACGATTCCGAATCCGGCGCGACTCCGTTGCATCTGGCGGCATCCTGGGGACGCCGCAGCGTCGTCGAACTCCTGCTCGCGCGCAACGCCGATCCCCGCATCAAGGATAAAAACGGGCGCACGCCCCTCGACCTCGCGATCGCCAATGGCCAAGCCGAAGTGGCCGCCGTATTAAATGGGGTACTAAAGGGAACCCCCTAGTCAGCCGATAGTACCGGGTGAACTGACCGCAGTCGAATTGTGACTGCGTTCGACGACACTCGATCATCGTGCAAACCGCGCAAATCTCGCCCGAACTGGCCGATGCCGCAGACGTATTAAGCGACCAGCTCCGCGTCCATCTGCATCGCCTGGCCGCGCTTCTGGAGCCGCACGCCGACAAGATCGACCGCCGATTCCTGCAGCCGGCTCCGCGAGCTCGAGTTTCAGCCGAAGCAGCGCACCGCGCTGGCCGCGATCACGCCTGGCGCGGCCGCGCGCATTCTGGTCCATGGCCAGCCGCCGCTGAAGTTCATCGAACAGGTGGAGTACAACGGCCGCCGGCTGGCCAAGCTGAATCTGCCGCCCAGCGCGATTCTGGAAGCGCTTCAGGAATACGACAAGCTGCTTTCGCCGATGCTCGAGAAGCTGATTCCGGACGAGCATGCGAATTTTCAGTGGGTTCGCGAGCAGCTTCACTTCTGCGTGATCCTGACGCTGAACAACGCGTATTATCAGGTGCGCGAAGCCGAGACGCAGGCCTTCTACGAGCTGTTCCGCGTCGAGCTGGAATCGCGCAATCTGGAAGAACTGCTGCGGAGGTTCCTCGAATCGCTGGTGCACGTCTGCCGCGCCGACTCCGGCCGCCTGTACATGCTGAACGAAGGATCGTCGGCATGGGTGCTGCGCGCAGGCTCGCCCGGTCCCGCAACGGTTTGGCGAACGGCGGCAAGCCTGCCCGGCGTCGACCGAGATCTCGGTCGCCAATCGCCCCGGCCTGATCAAGAAGCTTTCGAAGCCGCGCCACCTCAATGGCGACGCGCACACTTCGGGCGTATTGCTCGATGTGAGCTGGCATGAGCGCTTCCAATCCTGCTGGTCGATTCCGCTGGCCGCCGACGGACGCACCGCGGGCGTGATGCAGTTCGGCTTTTCGAAAGCCTACGAATGGCTGCCGCGCGAGCAGGAATTGCTGGCCGCCGCCGCCGAACGCTGCCTGATGGCCGCCGAAAAGGCTCGCCTGATGGAAGATCTGGCGCAGCGCGAAGAGCAGGTCCGCCGCCTGGCCGAGCACATGCTGCACGTCGAGGAAATCGAGCGCCGCCGCATCAGCCGCGAGCTGCATGACGAAGCCGGCCAGAGCCTGCTGTGCATCCGGCTGCAGATCGAACTGATCGAGCAGGCCTGCCCGAAGGCGAAGGCGAATGGCGGGCGAAACTGCGCGAGGCGCGCGATCTGACGGAGCGAACCATTCTCGAAATGCGGCGCCTGATCGCGGCGTTGAGCCCGGCGGTGCTCGAGCAGTTGGGCTGGGCGCGGCGCTGCGGCAACTGGTGAATCGCTTCCAGAGGCTGCATCCGTGCCGCGTGCGGCTGCAACTTTCCAAGATGGGCAGCGCTTCCGCAGCAGCTCGAGATCATCGCGTATCGCCTAGTGCAGGAATGCTTTAACAACATCGGCAAGCACTCCGGCGCGACCCATGTAAACATTTCGCTGGCTTCCGCCGATGGAATCTGAAGCTGACGGTGGAAGATAACGGGGTCGGCTTCAATGTGGAAGAGGCCCTGGCAAAGCGCGAATCCTTCGGCTTGTCCGGCATGCGGGAGCGTGTAGCGCTGCTGGGCGGACGAGTTCCATGTGGAAAGCCGTATGGAAGGCAGCCAAAAGAGGTACAAAGATTTCCATAGAACTGCCGATAGCTAAGTAGAGGCGCGTAGGACGCGTATACGAGCGCGGCAGGAAGCGATTCGGAGAGAGACGGAAACAACGTTATGGCCAAGATTCGAATCATGCTGGCGGACGATCACACGCTGTTCCGCCAAGGCATCCGGACGCTGATTTCCGCCGAACCCGACATGGAAGTGGTCGGCGAGGCATCCAATGGCGGCGATGCCGTGGAGAAGGCGAACGAGGTCGCGCCCGGACGTAGTGCTGATGGACATCGGCATGCCCGGCCTGAGCAGCTTCGAAGCGACGCGGCAGATCAAAAAGAACCGGCCCGAAACCAAAGTTCTGTTCCTGACCATGTACGACGACGAAGATTATCTCGTCGAAGGCATGGAAGTGGGCGCCAGCGGTTACGTTCTGAAGGACAGCCCCAGCCAGCAACTGGTCGCGGCGGTTCGCGACGTCTGCCGCGGCGGCAGCTATCTTTCGCCGCGCATGCTGTCGCAACTGGTGGACGATTTCCGCAGCCGCATCAAGTCCGCCAATCGCCTGCCGCGTTTCGCCACGCTTGACCACGCGCGAGCGCGAAGTGCTGAAGATGCTCGCCGAAGGCAATTCGGTGAAAGAAATCGCCTGCGATCTGAACCTGAGCGTGAAGACCGTGGAAGCGCACAAGTTCAATCTGATGCGCAAGCTGGATATTCACAACAAGGCGCAGCTGGTGCAGTACGCGATCCAGAAGAAGATCATCAAGATCCCGAACCTGGTGTAGTAGTCTGCACTCATACCCACTTGAGGCGCGACCGTAAGAGAGCGCGCGTTTTCAGAGCCGCGACGAGTTGTGGGGCAGGCGGTTCCGCCTGCCAGTTTTCGGAGTGTGGGGCAGGCGGTTCCGCCTGCCGGTCCCGACGTGGGGCGGGTCGCCGGACCCGCGCGTGACCGCCCGGTCACGCCTATCAGCGATTTCCTGCATTAAACTGCCGGCCCATTCCCGTAAGATTGGAGAGCATGGAAGCTCCTCATCTTCGAACTTACCCGGCTTTTGACGCAGCCGAAATCGAAGCCGCCCGTGCGATGTCGCCGGGCGAAAAACTAGCCAGGGTATTTGAGCTGATAGAAGAACATTGTGAGCGCACACGCGTCGCGATGCGCGCGAAATATCCCGATGCGTCGGACGACGAAATCTTCCTCCGATGCGGAGTCGTATACATCGGTCGCGCACTGATGATTCGGGCCTACGGCTGGGATCCAGACCTTCCTGCGGATTCCCAACAGCCATACTCCTTGAAGTCCGCGATCGCCGAAGCACGCTGGCGGTCGCGCGCAAATAGCGACCTGAGCCGGATTGTTCCCAATGAACGCTCCGTGGGCAATCCTACGGTTAGTGTGGACAAATGACGCAGGCGAGATAAGGACCCAAACGACAACATAACCTTATCTAAGTAAAAAGAGAAGGAGCGGGTGGGCAACATCGTCGCTCTTCTTAACCGTCGTCACCAGCCATTACCAGGGAGTTGTAAGGCCGTCGTGACTCATTCGCTGTGTCGGAAGGCCGCCACCGCCGATTCGCTTCCCTTTTAGGGGAACCGATTCGACGCGGTATTTGACATGCGACGAAACCGCAGGAGGCTACTGTGCGCCGGGCGCTTCAGCAATTATTCGATTCTCTTTCGAATACAGGAAGCTGGAAGCCGTTTCCAGTGCTATCGAGCATAGATCGTGAATTACGGAGTTCTTTAAGTCTGCGTGCAGCCGCTGAGGTCATTCGCAAGGCGAAGCCACACTTGTGCGCGAGATTGCTAGTGCGTTTCGGATCTCCCGCTGCCGAGGCGTTGACGGTCAAGATCCTGAATCTGCTTTTCGCGCAATATCAGTTCAAAGCGCGGAGCTTGGCCCTGCTGTCAAGGCCGATCGGACTAGTGGTCGATCCTTCTAATGTATGTAGGCTTTCGTGTCCGGGCTGCGTCCATTCATCCCGGAACCAGGCCTTAGGTTTGTTCGATTGGCCGAAAGGAACGCTATCGGAAGATCGCTTCGCCGCCCTGTTGAGACAATACGGGGCTTATGCGTTGGGAACAAATTTCTATAGCTACGGCGAGCCGTTACTGAACCTCGGCACTCCGAAACTGATCCGTTGCGCGAAATCATATCTGATGACGACGACGATATCCACCAGTCTTTCAGTTCAACGGTTTGACGCGGAGGCCTACGTCGAATCGGGGCTCGACTTGATGATTCTTTCTGTCGATGGCGCTACGCAGCAGGTATACGAGCGGTTTCGCCGGGGAGGAAATCTTGAGCTGGTGCTGGAGAATATTAAGAAGCTTGTGTGCGCGAAGAAGGCGCTGGGTAGGCGTACCCCCATGCTGTGCTGGAAGTTCCTGAGGCTTTCGATCATAATGCACATGAGATCCCCGTGGCCGCGGAGTTGGCCCGCAAGCTGGGACTCGACCAATTTTGGGTCGCGCAGCCTTGGGATGTCCAGTGGGACGATCCAGGCATCCGGCCTGCGCCGGCGGTGAAAAGCAGCGTCCAACGGATGGACTGGATGTCAATGGTCCAACGCCAACAGAGTAGCTGGAATCCGTTTCCTGAGCGCGTGGACGGCGACGCTATCCAGCGGGCGTATGACAATTTGGGAAACGAGCAGATTGAAGCCAACGAGCCACCAAACCCCGGACGCACTTGCCACTGGTTATATAAGAATATGGTCATGGACGCCACAGGAAGAATTATGCCGTGCTGCGGGCCACCGGGTTCCGACGCCAATCTAGTGTTCGGCAGCTTTGACGGCGGCGGCCGTGACGTTTTCAACTCGGAGAAATATCTCCGCGCCCGGGAGAGCTTCGTAGACGGGGCTCATCCTTCCGCGAGTGATCCACATTGCTCGCGCTGCACGTGGGATCAACAAACCGTGAACATTGGCGGCCCAGAAATCCGGCGATATTTTAGGTCGGCAGGCGGAAGGTTCTTCGATCGCCGGAGTCTGGATCTGCTGTCTGAGTGGTGACTGGCGGAATCTCCCGCCAATTTCTTCAGCAATGCCGGGCTTGCGTGACCAGTCTGAGATTCTGCTAGATTTTCGCAGCTTTCCGAGAATCCGGCGTTACGTCCAATGTACGCGCCGGCCTGCCGGGTGAAGGGGAACCGGAAATGGAGAGGGCGGTATCTTGATATCGCACGGCCGCCATGGTGCAAACGAGCTCTTTCCCACACGCTGTTAACCTGGAAGCAGCAGTATGCCTCCCCGCCGTAAGCCCGAAATCATGAGTCCCGCCGGGCACTGGCCGCAAATGCACGCGGCCATCGAAGCCGGCGCCGACGCGGTCTACTTCGGACTGAACCACTTCTCCGCACGCGCGAAAGTCGGCTTCTCGCTCGCCGAACTTCCCGAGGCGATGCGCACTCTCCACAAGCGCGGCGTCCGCGGCTACATCACCTTCAACACCCTGATCTTCGAACACGAGCTCGCCGAAGCCGCGCGCACCATCGCCGCGATCGCCGAAGCTGGCGCCGACGCCCTCATCATGCAGGATTACGGCGCGCGTGAAAATGGCTCGCGAAATCGTGCCCGGGATGGAACTGCACGCCAGCACGCAGATGAGCATCACCAATGCCGACGGTGTGCGATTTGCGCAAGCGGCCGGCCTGCAGCGCGTGACGCTGGCGCGCGAGCTTTCGCTCGACGAGGTCCGCACCATCATCGCAAGCCACCGGCTGCGATCTCGAAATCTTCGTGCACGGCGCGCTGTGCGTCGCCTACTCGGGACAGTGCTTTTCGTCCGAAGCTTGGGGCGGACGCAGCGCGAATCGCGGCCAGTGCGCGCAGGCGTGCCGATTGCCGTATCTGATGATGGTCGACGGCGAATTGAAGCCGCTGGCGGACGCGCGCTATCTGCTGTCGCCTGGCGATCTTTATGCGCTCGAACAAGTCCCGACGATCGTCGACATCGGCGTCGCGGCGCTGAAAATCGAAGGCCGCTATAAGGACGCCGAGTACGTCGCGCTCACCACGGCGCGCCTATCGTAAGGCCGTCGACGATGCGTTCGCCGGTCTCCACACCGCCATCACCGCGCGCGAAAAGCTTCAGCTCGAACAAGTGTATTCGCGCGGACTCGGCCCGTTCTTTATGACCGGCACCGATCATCAAGCGGTTGTAAACGGTCGCGCGCCGCGCCATCGCGGAGTTCAAATGGGCCGCGTCGCGCGCGTGGAATTCGACCGCGTGATTATCGAAACCGCCGGCGCGCATAACATTGCGCCACTCAAACCCGGCGACGGAGTCGTCTTCGATTCCGCCGATTGGCGAAGCCCACAGGAACCGGAAGAAGGCGGGCGAGTCTACGAAGCCAATCAGAGCCGTGACCGTAAGGGAGCGGTCATCGAGGGCGGAGCCGTCATCGAGCTAACGTTCGCCAACGGAGCCGTGAAATTCGACCGCATCCGCGCCGGCGATCTCGTATGGCGAACGCACGACCCCGACCTGGATCGCGCAGCGCGACCATTTCTCGATCCCGCCTCGCCAGTCGCGAAACAACCGGTCGCAATCCATGTGATCGCGAAAGAAGGCGAGCCGCTGGAGGCCGAGTGGTCGCTAGTGAAACGGCCGGAGCTGTCGGTGATCGTGAAATCCGCAGCGCCGCTGCAACCAGCGCAAAACCGCGGCGTCTCCATCGAATCGTTGCGCGACCAATTCAGCCGCCTCGGCAACACGCCCTACGAACTCGCCGACGTCACGCTAGACGTGACCGGCGCCCCATTCGCCCCGGTCTCGGAATTAAATCGAATCCGCCGCGATGCAGTGGAGCAGCTTCAGGAGTTGCAGGCGCGGCTCCCAACGCCGTCAAGCACCG
Source organism: Terriglobia bacterium (assembly GCA_963732025.1). Lineage (GTDB taxonomy): Bacteria > Acidobacteriota > Terriglobia > Bryobacterales > Bryobacteraceae > Palsa-187. Next base: position 325,863 of record CAVSXU010000007.1, on the reverse strand, counting down.
CCCATGAGGGCGGGGGTGTTTTCCACTCGACCCCCGCCCTCACGGACGGTGCTTGCGAGATCGGCCGCACGCAAATCCATCTCCTGGTCCGCACCCCCGAACAACTCGACGCCGCGATCGATCTCGCAGCCCGCCAGCATCACGCTCGACTATCTCGACCTCTACGGCCTCCGTCCATCCATCGAGCGAATCAAATCCGCCGGCCTCACTGCGCGCGTCGCCAGCCCGCGAGTCCTAAAACCCGGCGAAGAGAAAATCCTGAATTTTCTCGTGAGCCTGGATTGCGCGATCCTCGTTCGATCCACCAGCATGATCGCTGCGCTGCGCGACAAGGCCGAGCTCATCGGCGACTTCAGCCTCAACGCCGCGAATTCGATCACAGCCGAAGCCTATCTCGCACTCGGCCTCACGCGCATCACGCCCACGCACGATCTGAACGCCGCACAAGTCTCGGCACTTGCGCGAACCGCAGGCGACGACAAGATCGAGGCCATCGCCTATCAACACCTACCGGTATTCCACACGGAACATTGCGTCTTTTGCCGATTCCTTTCGACCGGTACCAGCTATCGCGATTGCGGCCGTCCCTGCGAAAAGCATCGCGTCGAGCTGAAAGATCCGAACGGCCGCGCCCATCCGGTAATGGCCGACGTCGGCTGCCGCAACACGGTGTTCGGCGCGGAAGCGCAAGAGGCGAGCGCGCATCTTACCGATTGGCTGCGCGCCGGGATTCGAAATTATCGCCTGGAATTCGTCCACGAAACCGCAGCGGACGTGCAACGAGTTACGCAAGCATTCGTGCAAGCGCTTGCAAGCGAAATTACACCGCAGCAACTGGGAATCGAGCTGCGCAAGATCGCTCCGCAAGGGACCACCGAGGGCAGCTTGTTCGTCCCGAAAGATTACCTGACGCTGCCGATTCTGCAGTAACGTTTTCGTGGCGCACGCTTCAGCGTGCCGCGGCGAACTTCAGTTCGCCGTTCCGCATCGCAGGCTGAAGCCTGAAGCGTGCACCACGTACTCACTTCGGAAAAATAATAGGCAGCGCGGCTTCCGACGTGAACATGCAGCGCCCGTTGTGGCCGCACAACGACACGACCACCACTTTGTGGTCCGCTCCGTACTTCTGATTCACGTACTTACCGAACGCCTGCCCGCGCGCCAGCCGCGTGTTGCCTTGCGCCATCGCTGGGCACGACGAATCGAAACCGCCGAGCGGCAGAATGTCGATCTCGCCCAGCAGGTATGTTGTTGGACGCGCAGCCAGTTGCTTCTTCAGTTGCTCATCGGAAATCTTGCCCGACATAACCCGAACGATTCTGCATTCCGTACGGCCACTTGTCGTAGGTGGTGCAGTTGCGGCCGTCGCCGAACGCGCGGAAATCGCTGCCGTCGGCGTTGGGGCGCGTCGCGTCGAGATACGCGTAACTGGATGGATTCGAAACCACATACGTGATCGGAACGCCCAGCGTATCGTGAACCTTGTTCGCCATTTCGTAGCGCGTCACGAATTGCCCGCCAGCGGAATGGCCGGCGACGACGATCACTTTCAGATTCGGGAAACACGTCCTTTTTCGCCAGTTTTCGCAGAATTTCGTCAGTGAAATCGTAGGACGTCAAATTGTCGTTGCTGGTGGCGACGCCGCCGGAGCGCCAACTGTCTCCGTTGCAGCTCCAACTGACTTCGTTCGAAGCGAGTTCGTCGCGGCAGCCGCGGCCGTCGTTCGATGCGAAGCGCGGCGAAATCACGATGGTATCGTCGAGCGCGCCGCCGAGAAACGCGGCCGCGGTCGCGGTGCGGAAATAATTGTCGGCATCGCGGCTGGCGCCGTGAATCAGAATGAAGGCTCGCGTGATAGCGGGATTTTTGGCTCTCGATCGAATGCGTCCGGTAAATCATCGAACGCGCCGGGCCGTTGCCAAACGTGATCCATTCGGTGCAGCCGGGACCTGCGGTAACACAGGGAGCAGCAGTAGCAGCGCTCACGAAAGCGAAGAAGGTTAACAGTCCTCTCATGTAGCGAGGATACAATAGCCTAGCCATGCGATATGTTTGGTTCGCTGTTTTTTTCGTGTGTGTGCTCGCGATTTGCGCTCCGCCCGCGGGCAATCGTCCGGCGCATCGGGCCGATTCCGGGACCAGCGTGCTTCCCGGCGGGCGCGAAATCACACCGCTGGGGCAGCAGTTTTTCACCGGGCCGGGGCCGTTTGGAATCGCGGTGAACGCCAGCGGAAACGTGGTTGTGGCCGCCGACGGCGGTCCTAATCGATATGCATTATCGGTTTTGGAATTACGAAACGAACCCAAAATCCGGCACATCGTCGCTCGCCGCAAGCGGGATAACGACGACAAAAAAGGCGCGGTCACAGATGATGACGATGCCGATTGGCTGGGCGTTTTCATGGGTTTGGCCTTTGACGGGGACTCGCGGTTGTACGCCTCGGAGGGAGAATCGGGGCAGGTGAGGTTGATCGACGTCGAGTCCGGCAAGCGGCTCGCGCGCTTCGATCTGAATCAGCAATGGATTCAAAGACAGCTACACGGGCGATCTCGCATTCGACGCCGAGCACGGATTGTTGTACGTGGTCGATCAGGCAAATTTCCGGATGGTTATCATCGACACGAAGAAACGTGCGATCGTGCAATCCATTCGCACCGGACGGTTGCCGTTCGCGATCGCGCTGTCGCCGGACAGAAAGACGGCGTACGTGACGAACGTCGGCATGTTCGAATATAGTGCGATTCCAGGCGCCGACGCGAAGCAAGCCAAGGAGACGGGCCTGCCGTTTCCGCCGTTTGGATTTCCGTCGGCGGAAGCCGTGAAGGGCGCGAAGCGGAATACGGAAAACGGCGTTGTGAATGTGCCTGGATTGGGAGCGCCGAATGCGCGCGGATCGAATTCGCTAGCGGTGATCGACGTCGCGAATCCGGCTGCGCCGCGCGTGATTGCCGACGTGCATACGGGGCTGCCGTTTGCCGGCGCGGTGCTGGGCGGCAGCAGTCCTTCCGGCGTGATGGCGACCGACAAATGGATTTTCGTGAGCAACGCGAATCAGGACAGCATCACCGTGATCGACGCCAAGAGCCACAAGCGCGAGACGGATTTTGCGATCAGAATTCGCGGATTCGACGCGATGCGGGGAGTGATGCCGATCGGGATGGCGGCGTCGCCCGACTCGAAACGATTGCTGGTGGCGGAGGCCGGCATCAACGCGATCGGAGTGATCGACGTTGAATCGCGGCGCGTGATCGCACATATCCCGGCGGGCTGGTTTCCGACCGCGATCAAGGTTTCGGGCGACACGGTGTTCGTCGCGAACGCGAAGGGTCATGGCACGGGGCCGAGTTCGGATCGCGAGGCTCGGGCCGCGAAGAGTTTTCAGGGCGAGTTGCGGCAGGGAACCATTTCGCGATTCGACGATGCCGACCGATTCTGAATTGCCGAAGCTGACGGCGCAGGCGATGGCGAACAATGGGTTCGCCGGTTCATCGGAATCGAATGGGCTGCAGGCTCGGCCTGCGCCGCCCGCCTCACTACCCGCGGCGATCGATCACGTGGTCATCATCGTCAAGGAAAACAAAACTTACGACGAAGTGTTTGGCGATCTGCCCGCGGCGTCGAACGGTCCGCGCGATGGTGTGGCGTCGCTGGCGCATTCGGGGTTGAAGATCACGCCCAATCATCATGCGCTGGCGACTCGTTTTGCCAGCAGCGATAATTTCTACGCCGATTCGGAAGTCAGCGCGGACGGGCATCATTGGCTGGTGGGTTCGTATCCGAATGCGTGGACAGAATCGACGTGGATGGGCGGCTATGGCGGGCAGAAGCAGTATCGATTCCCGACGACTGCACCGGGCCGATACTTGTTCGCGGGGAGCGCGGCGTCGGTACATCCGGAAGAGCAACTGGAAGCCGGGACCATCTGGCACCACCTGGAACGGAATGGCGTGACCTTTCGCAATTTCGGCGAAGGGTTCGAATTCGCCGGGCTGAGCGAAGCCGAGAATCTGGAGCCGACCGGCGCGCGATTCCTGACCAACATTCCCATGCCGGACCCGTTGTATCGCAACACGTCGCGAAATTATCCAGGGTTCAATATGAACATTCCGGATCAATATCGCGCGTCGCATTTCATCGCGGAGATCGATGAGCGTTACGTGAAGCCGAAAGTGGAGTTGCCAAAGCTGCTGTTCATTCATTTGCCGAACGATCACAAAACGAAGGCGCATCCGGATATGGGTTATCCGGTGGAGGAATCGTATGTGGCGGATAACGATCTCGCGCTGGGGCGCATTGTCGAATATCTTTCGCATACGGAGTGGTGGCCGAAGATGGCGATCTTCGTTACGGAGGACGACGCGCTGGGTGGAGTGGATCATGTGGACACGCATCGCACGGTGTTGCTGGCGATCGGTCCGCATGTGAAGCGAAATTACAATGCTCGCGTGAATACCAGTTTTCCTGGGATGCTGCGGACGGCGTTTCGTCTGTTGAGAATGCCTCCCTTGAATTTGTATGATGCGGCTGCGGCGGATTTGAGTGAGTGCTTCCAGGCGGCGGCGGATGTGACTCCTTACACTGCGCTGCCGGTCGATCCTAAGATTTTCGATCCGGCTAAGGCGAAGATTGATAAGAAGTCGAAGGGTCCTGCTATGGATGATCCGGCTGAGGTGCGGCGGCAGGCTCGGCAGCCGCGGTGAGCTAGGAAGAGTTACGGGAAAAGCCGTTGACGCGCGGAAAATGTTGACGCTAGGAAAAACTTGTGTCGACATGAGTGTCGACACGGCACGCAGGAGTGCGTGCGCCACATGGGCGATTCGTGAGAGGATCGTTGGGGAGGATTCACCGAAATGAAAAAGATCATTGCAATTGCCGTGGGCGGTTGCTTTAGCGCTTTGATGTTGTGCGCGGCCGGCGAGAAGCCGGTGAAGGTTGAATTGAAGGACGGAACCGGCAAGAGCGTCGGCACTGCCGTCATTTCGCCCAAGAGCACCGGGCAAGGCGTCAACATCAAACTTGACCTGAAGGGTTTGCCTCCGGGCGATCACGCGGTGCATATCCACGGGACGCCGAAGTGCGAAGGCCCTGGCTTCACCACGGCGGGCGGGCATTTTAATCCGGATGCCAAGAAGCATGGCCTGGAGAATCCCGATGGCGCGCACGCGGGCGACATGAAGAATTTCACAGTGAAGGCGAACGGCACGGCGAAAGTTACCGTGACGGATGACCGCGTCACCATGGCCAGCGACCTCCACTCGATCTTCACGAACGGCGGCACCGCGCTAATGATTCATGCCAAGCCGGACGATTACAAGACCGATCCTACCGGCAATGCCGGCGACCGGATCGCTTGTGGTGTGATTTCCAAATAGGCAACTTAGATTAATGGCCATTGAGTTCCGGAACGTCTCGGCGCCGCCCTTGACGAACTTCACCGCGCTAGCGCCCTCGGGCGTGATCATCGGCGTCATCGGAGAAAAGACTTCAGGCGTGTCGGAGCTGTTGAAGCTGGCGGGCGGAGTTACGCAGCCGCAATCGGGCGAAGTTACGGCGCCGCCCGAACGGCGGTTCGTCGCGCTGGGCGATGCGCTGAATCTGGCTCCAGCGGCGGTGGTCGCGCTGGATCAGGCGCTGGCCACGCAGGATGCGATCGTGCGGGCGCGAACGCTCACGGGGCTCGACCGGCTGCGGCGATCGGGCTCGACGGTGCTGCTGGCGTCGCATGAAGACCGGCTGCTCGAATCGTTGTGCGATGAAGTGTGGTGGCTGGATGCGGGAACGCTGGCGGCGAAGGGCGATCCGCGCGAGACGCTGACTCGCTATCGGCGCTTCGTGGCGGATAAGGTGCGAAGTTGGGGCGAGACGATCGCTCCTCGGGTCACGCCGGGGTTCCGGCGCGGCGATGGCCGGGCGGAAGTGATCGCGATCGAAACGCTGGGCGCGAACGGCGCGCCGACCATCGTATGGAAGAGCGGCGAGATGGTCAGCGTGCGCGCCACCATTCGTTTTCATGCGCCGGTGGAGAATCCGGTGCTGGGGATTCTGATTCGCACGCAGATCGGGTTTGAGGTTTACGGGACCAATACCGAGCTGGAGCGCGTGACGATCGGTCCGTGCGTGGCGGGCGAGACGGTTACGGTGAACATCCGCTTCCTGTGCGATTTGTGTCCGCACGCGTACACGATTACGATTGCGTCGCACGATCCGGATGGCACGGCTCACGATTGGCTGGACGATGCGATCGCATTCACGGTGACGGATGAGCGGCCGACGGCCGGTGTCGCGAATCTGCGCGCGAAGGTGACGGCGGAGAAGGCCAGCGCGACGGATGCCGGAGTGGAGTGAGCTTCCTTTAATAGCTGCGTGGCTCGGGCGATTTCGCGCGCGCCGGATGCGGTTGTTTGGGGAGACGTTCCAGGTTTCGGCCGAGACTCGGGTGTTGGACGTCGGTGGCACGGCTTCTGTTTGGCAGTTGCTGCCGGTGCGGCCACGGGTCACGATCCTCAATATGCCGCGGGCTGCGCCAGACCGGTCAGGCTTCGATTTGGTTTTTGCGAGTGGTTGTGCGTTGCCGTTCGCCGATCAGTCGTTTGATATTGTGTTCAGCAATTCGGTGATTGAGCACGTTGGCGGCTCGGCGGAGCAGATGCGGTTTGCCAATGAGATTCGTCGTGTGGGGCGCAATTACTTTGTGCAGACTCCTAATCGTTGGTTTCCGATTGAGCCGCATTTGCTGACTCCTTTGATCCACTTTCTGCCTCGTGCGTGGCAGGGGGCTATCGTCAGGCGCGCTACGGTTTGGCAGTGGTTGGAGCGGCCCTCGGAGGATCGCCGGCGGTTCTATGTCGAGCATTACTTGCGGGACATTCGGTTGTTGGGTTATCGGGATATGGCTCGGTTGTTTGTGGGTGCGAGGGTTGTTAGGGAGCGGTGGATGGGATGGACTAAGTCGTTAGTGGCGGTTAAGAAGAGATAAGAGCCGGCAGGCGGAAACGCCTGCCCCACATTCGACGGCTGAGAAAGGCACGAAGCCGGCCAGAAAGCCGGCTCGCCGCCAAGATTGGCGGCCCCACAACCACTGAGACTACTTGCCTTCGATCAGGAAGGCCGGGGCGAGACCGGTGAGCGTGGAGAAGCCGTTGGATCCGGCGACGCTCAACCAGCTTGAGCAGCCGTGTACTTTGCCGCAGGAACGAATGCGGGTGGACGTCCACCTGCATCTCTTTCATCATCAGGCTGCCGTATTGCATCAGCGGGAAGACGGCGCGGGCGGGCTCGGCGACTTCCTGCACTACGTAGGGAACGCGCATCGCTTGGCGGAGCGCTTTTTCCCAGCCGAGGTCGTCGGTATCGGCGCCGCGGAAGGTGTTGAACTCGGCCGAATCGTCATTCGGTTTCAGCACCAGCTTGGCGCGATGCTTCATCACGAACTCGGGCAGATCCACGGTGTGGTTCTTGTACTTGGTTTTCGCGGCGTGGACCACTCGCGTCCACGGGATGAATTCCTTGATGGCGTGCTTTTCGGCGGCGGGGAATTTCGCGATCACTTCATCGTCGGTCAGCAGATCGAAGATGGCCTTTTTGCCGCTCATCTCTGAGCGGAAGCTGTTCACCATGCACACCGCGCGATCCTTGTAGGCGCGCACCAGCGGGTGATTCAAATCGAAGCGGACCAGGAATTCCTGGAGCTTCACGCGGCGAAACACGAGATCGATATTGAAGTCGCCGCGGCGCAGCACTCCGTTGCGATATTCGAGTTGATCCGGCGGAACGATTTCGGTGGGAAATCCTTCGCGCGCGAAGAATTCCGCGAGCAGCGAGTACTCGCTCGAATCGGCCGATTGGAAGGGCTGGCGGAATTCGACGATCGCGATGTGCGGCTTCTTCTGCTTGCCGCCGAAATCCTTGTACGCCTTGAGCAACGCGCTGAGCAGGTACTTGGTGCCGGGGAGCTTGGTCAGCTTGAACTTCTTGCGGAATTCCTTGACGGGCGGCGCGTCGTAGTAAAGATCGGCCAGCGCATCGCCGAACACGACACCGGCGGGCGCATCGGCGTGATGCCCGACGAACCGCATCGATCCGTTATTCAGGGCGGTGTCCAGCAAACCGGTCACGGAGAAAAACGAATAACCGGGATCGACTTGCGCGAGCATTCGCTCGGCCGGCAGCAGTTGCATGCGCGCGAGCAGTGCCGGAGTGGCGAGCGCGGCCTGTTCCACGCGGCGAATTGCGGAGAAGAGTGCCTCGGCTCCCTTGACCATGCCGGCGTACTGGCGATTCGTGATAAAATGCGGGCGCAAAACTGGCGAGATAGCGCGGCCACCCAGCTTGCTGGCCTTCATGCGATCCTGTAATGCCTTGGCCCAGGCCAAGTCTATGTACGGTTCGCTTTCGATGAGTTTGTGATAGCGGGCGATAGCCTCGCTCACCTGAGTCATGATCTGACTTCAGTATTGCACGCCGCAACGCAAATTGAAAAGAAACACATCACCTTATAAGTGTGTATCTTATTGTAACTAAGGCAGTTATTTTGCAATCAAAAATGTGTTAGTACGGGTCGATTTTGAGCTGCGGGTTCAGATTCCGAAGGCGGGCGGATAAACCACCGATCCTTCGATTCCGTCGAGCGCGCCGTCAGTGAGCTCCATCGCCATGAACGCTTCGGGCGGAAATGGGCTCTTGAGCGAGCGCGATTTCTCCGCGGAGAAGCCGAATCGTGGATAGTAGCCAGGGTTCCCGAGCACGATGACGATTGCTTCGTTTCGCTGGCGCAGTAGTTCGATGCCGCGCGTGATGAGAAGGGCTGCGATCCCTCTGCGTTGATGGCCGGGCAGGACGGCTACTGGCGCCAGCGCGATCGCGGAAACGCGCCCGCGCGAAGTGTCGATCCACATGCGGCTGAACAGGACGTGGCCGACGATGCTGCCGTCATGTTCGGCGATGAGCGAGAGCAGAGCGTGCTCGTCCGCGCGCAACTGGTCAACAAGATCGGCTTCGTCGACGCGTTGAAAAGCCGCCGCGATCACCGCGCGGATCGCGGCGCGTTCTTTCGGGTCGCCAGCATTCTCGAGTCGAACTTGGATTTCGGAGTTCACCGTGAGTCGATGTGCGAACGTGGTTCCGAAAGCACTATAGCGCAAGAAAACGTGTCGACACGGCAACGCATGAGTGCGTGCGCCACACGCTATCGCTGATTCGGATTTCAGCACTTTTTTGCGCAGGCGGATGGATTTCGGCGTCACTTCGACTAATTCATCGTCGCGGATGAATTCGATGGCCTGTTCCAGATTCAGCAGCCGCGGCGGGACCAGGCGGATGGCTTCGTCGGCGCTGGAGGCGCGCATGTTGGTCAGCTTTTTCTCTTTGACGATGTTGACGTCCAGGTCGGCGTCGCGGGCGTTTTCGCCGACGATCATGCCTTCGTAAACTTCCATGCCGGGAGCCGACGAACATTTCGCCGCGCTCCTGCAGATTGAACAGCGCGTAGCCGGTGGTCTTGCCGGCGCGGTCGGCGACCAGCGAACCGGTCGGCCGCGTCGGGATGTCGCCCTGCCATTCGATGTAGCCGTGGAACAGCGAATTCATGATCGCGGTGCCCTTGGTGTCGGTCAGCATCTCGCTGCGCAGGCCGATCAGGCCGCGCGACGGAACGTAGGAATTCCAGGCGCACGCGGCCGGAGCCGTGGTTCACCATCTTCTCCATCTTGCCCTTGCGGGTGCCCAGTTTTTCGATCACGACGCCGACGAAGTTTTCGGGGCAATCGATGACCAGCAGTTCCAGCGGCTCGTGACAGTTTGCCGTCGATGGTCTTGGTCAGGATTTCGGGCTTGCCGACGGCAAGCTCGTAGCCTTCGCGGCGCATCATTTCGATCAGGATCGCGAGTTGCAGTTCGCCGCGGCCCATCACTTTGAACGCGTCCGGGCCGCCGGCCTCTTCCACTCGGATCGAGACGTTGGTGAGCAGTTCTTTGTCCAGGCGGTCGCGCAGATTGCGCGAGGTGACGAACTGCCCTTCGCGGCCCGAGAACGGCGACGTGTTGATGGTGAACGTCATCGCGATGGTCGGCTCGTCGATCTGGATGTGCGCGAGCGGCTGCGGCGTGTCGGCGCTGGTCACCGTCTCGCCGATGGTGATGCCTTCGACGCCGGCGATCGCCAGAATGTCGCCGGTGCGGCCGATGGTTTCGTCGACGCGCTTCAGGCCTTCGAACGAATACAGCTTGGTGATCTTGGTTTTGTGGAAGGAGCCGTCGAGCTTCGCGATGGCCACTTCGTCGCCGTAGTCGCAGCGTGCCGTTGAACACGCGGCCGATGGCCAGGCGGCCGAGGTAATCGCTGTAATCGAGATTCGCGACCAGAAGTTGCAGAATGCCGTCGGGATCGCCGACCGGGGCGGGGATGTGTTCGAGAATCGTTTCGAACAGCGGGCGCAGATCGGTTCTCGTCGCCGTCCGGCGTCGAGCTTCGCGATGCCTTCCTTGCGCGTTGGTGTAGATCACCGGGAAATCGAGCTGATCTTCGGTCGCGTCGAGATCGATGAACAGATCGTAGATTTCGTTGAGCACTTCCTGGATGCGCGCGTCGGGGCGGTCGATCTTGTTGATGACGACGATCGGCGGCAGGCGCGCTTCGAGCGCCTTCATCAGCACGTAGCGGGTCTGCGGCAGCGGGCCTTCGCTGGCGTCGACCAGCAGCATGACGCCGTCGACGATTTTGAGCGCGCGCTCGACTTCGCCGCCGAAATCGCTGTGGCCGGGCGTGTCGATGATGTTGATCTTGATGTCGTGATAACGCACGCCGGTGGCTTTGGCGAGAATGGTGATGCCGCGCTCGCGCTCCAGGTCGTTCGAGTCCATGACGCGTTCGGCGACCTGCTCGTTGTCTCGGAAAATGCCGCTCTGACGGAGCATGGCGTCGACCAGGGTAGTCTTGCCGTGGTCGACGTGCGCAATGATGGCGACGTTACGAATGGTGGTGTTGGAAATCATGGGGGTGCACGACGAGTGCTCTTCTATGTGTCGCATGCCGGACGGGCGAAACCAAGCAATTGGCCGCGAATGAACGCGAATGAACGGAAATAAGACGGACAAAGGTTGCCGGACCTGCCAGTATAGAGATAGTGTCCGAAATTCCCTCCGTCGTTATCGTCGGGCGGCCGAACGTCGGCAAATCGACGCTGTTCAACGCGATCATGCGCACGCGGCGGTCGATTGTCGGCGATGAGCCCGGCATCACGCGCGACCGCATCTACGGCGCAGGCGATCTATCACGGCCGCAAGTTTGACCTGATCGACACCGGCGGAATCATCACCGATGACGACGCGCTGATCCCGCGGAGATCCTGAAGCAGGCGCGCATGGCGTTGAAGAACGCGGCGCACGTGATCTTCCTGATCGACGGCCGCACCGAGATTACCGGCGCGGATCGCGATCTGGCGACGATGCTGCGGAAGCTGGGCAAGCCGGTGGTGCTCGCGGTGAACAAGATCGACAGCCCGAAGCGCGAAGACCTGGCGCATGAATTTCACTCGCTGGGATTCAAGGACCTGTTCCGCGTTTCGGCCGAGCATCATCTGGGCTCGACGATCTGCTGGAACACGTCACGCAGGTTTCGAAGTGAGCGAGGCGCCGGAGGAGGATGCACCGAAGGCTGACTGCCGATGCCTCCGATCAAGGTCGCGATCATCGGACGGCCGAACGTCGGCAAATCCACATTGCTCAATGCGCTCGCCGGATCGGAACGGGCCATCGTGTCGCCGATCGCGGGAACCACTCGCGATGCGGTGGATGAAACCATCGAGCACAAAGGCATCGAGTTTTCGTTCGTCGATACGGCGGGCATCCGCCGCAAGGGCAAGACCAAGCTGATGGCGGAGAAGCTGAGCGTCGTGATGGCGCGGCGCCATCTGCGCATGTGCAACGTCGCGCTGCTGGTCATCGATGCGACCGAAGGAATGCTGGCGCTGGACGCCACCATCGCCGGATACGCGCATGAAGAAGGCCGCGCGATCGTGATCGTGGTCAACAAGTGGGATCAGGCGAAAATGGGCAAGCGCAAGTTCGCCGAAGAGCTTGCGGATCATCTGAAGTTTCTGGACTACGCGCAGGTCGCGTTCATTTCGGCGAAGGATCGCGAAGGGGTGATGGGCCTGTTCGCGATGATCCGGAAAGCATTCGAAGCGGCGTCGAAGCGCGTGAGCACGGGCGAGCTGAATCGCTTCGTCGCGGCGCTGAAGTGGGAACACGGCGTGAAGATTTACTACATGACGCAGGCGGATGTGCGGCCGCCGAAGTTTATCGTGTTCACGGATAAGGCGCAGAATCTGCACTTTTCGGCGGAGCGGTACTTGATGAACCGGCTGCGGGAGAAATTCGGGTTTGAGGGCACGCCGATCGTGTTGAAGTCGAAGCGGCGGTAATGTCAATGTGGGGCCGGCACTTCTGCCGGCAACCGGACTTTAGGCCGGTTTGACGGAATAACGGGAGCCGGTTAAGTCGGCTCGCCGCCACGAGTGGCGGCCCACAGCATCAAAAACCGCTACAATAAGAGTTCATGGCAGACGATAAGCTCTATAAAGCCGAATCCAAAGGTAGCGGCACCTTTCTGATCACAAGCCGAAGCGGAAGTCCCACAAATTGCGGCAATCGCGATTGAAGGGTCCTAAGCGCGGCGCACGTAAATAGCGGATTACGCAGCTTGGCAGGCGGAACCGCCTGCCCCACTTCGAATGGCTGGCGAAATCGCTGGCCCTCTTTGAAACCTGGCTGGCGAAATCGCCTGTACACTTCGAAATTCCTCACACCCTCAGCCTGCAGCCGATGTGCAATTTGAGGTTGCATCGTGCATTGGTTCAAAACTGTTGGCGTTCGAGCGCGTTTGATGACGGGTGCGCTCTGCGTCGTCAGTCTGGGGTTGATGGGGTTGGTTGCGGGCGCGACCGGAAGCCTTTGGTTCGCGGCCGCGCTACTCGGCATGGTGGCGTTGGTTGCGAGCCGGCTTCCCTGGCGGTCGTGCGCGCGTGGATGCGCTGATCGCGGCTGCGGACCGGATGGCCATAGGGGTTGCATTTCAGCGAGGATTTTCCCGCGACATCCTCTTTCCCGGAAGTCAATCGGCTTGCCGATGCGCTTAACAGCGCTGCTCGATCCATCCATCATTCGCAAGCCGACCTTGATCGCGCCAATCTGCAATTCATTGAGACGATGGCGGATGCGCTGGACGCTCGCGATCCGTATACGGCGGGGCACAGTATTCGCGTCGGGTCGTATGCATCGCGATCGCGACGAGCGATGGACTTCCCTGACGCGGAGGCGCAGAACATCCGAGTCGCCGCACAGCTTCACGATATCGGCAAAATCGGCATCCCCGACGCGATTCTGCAAAAACCAGGGCCGCTGACTTTCGAAGAATACGGGCTGATCAAGCTGCATCCTCAAATCGGCCGGCGGATCCTGGAGAAGATGGGGAAATTTCACGACTTCCTGCCGGTGGTGGAACTGCATCATGAAAATCACGACGGCACGGGTTATCCGTACAAATTGTCGGGCGATCAAATCCCGTTGGGGGTGCGGATCGTGCATGTGGCGGACGCGTTCGATTCGATGGTGACGCACAGGCACTATCGCAGCGCGCTGCCATCGGGGAGAGCGATTCACGAGTTGAAGACAAACTCGGGAACGCAGTTCAATCCAGAAGTCGTCGAAGTGATGTTGAAATTGATTGCGCAGGCAAACTGGAAGAAATGCTGCTCCCGGTCGAGGTGCCGCTGGTGGGGGTTCGGCGGGAAATGAGCATCGAGCGGATTCCGGAGGAAGTCGCGGCACGATAGGCACTCCAGTCGGCTCGGATTGCTAAACTATCGTCCGGCATCTTCATGTGAGCGGATTCATTTGGAATTTCGACTGGGACCCTGCGAAAGCCTCGGCCAACTTCGCCAAACACGGAGTCAGTTTTCAACACGCGGCGACCGTGTTGCTAGACTCTTTCGCGTTGACGGTGTTTGATGCTGACCACAGTGAAGGCGAGCAACGCTGGGTGACGCTCGGGCTTTCCGCAAGTGGCCCGCTACTCGCCGTAGTCCACACTATCGATGAAACTGGCCCCCAATCGGCGAACGTTCGCATCATTTCTGCTAGACGCGCAACGTCTTCGGAAATGCGAGACTATGAAGAAGGATCTCGATGAAGCCTGAATACGATTTTCGAAACGCGGTCCGAGGCAAGTTCTTTCGCCCTGATGCGTCGTTGCGGATACCTGTCTATCTGGAACCAGAGGTCCTTGAATTTCTGGCTGCAAAAGCTGAAGAAAAAGGACGTAGGCCTTGACGAGATCGTCAATGAGCTACTAAAACGCGACATCGCAACCATCGAAACAGCCAGATAGCCTTTCATTCTTCGCGCGTGTTAGACATGAGCGCAGGTGGTAAAATATAAACAGCATGCGCCTCGGGCGAATCATACTTGCGAGCCTTACGGCTCTGGCGGCGTATTCTTACGCCAATAGCTCGGCGCAGTCAGTCCACGTCGAGCATAGCTTACGATTCTCTTCGCCTGCTGCAGTACGCTGCACCACTGCTGGCTGCCGCGGATCTTTCTTCGCAATCGCACGCTGACGAAACCAACCGAGCGGCGATCCTTCCGCTGGAAGCTCTGAACGACACGCTCTACGGCAGTTCGCTGGTTCTTCTCGCGAGCTTTGTCGCAGTCGATCTGTTCCGGCGACGGCATCAACGCACACTCCTCCGCATCTGAAAACGTCCACGGGTACCGCATCCTTGCGGTCGCGGCTCTGTAGGCACGTATTCAGTTCGATTTAAGAGGAGTGGTCATGATCGATAAAGCTCTCGCGAAAATTTTTGGCACCAAGCACGAGCGCGAAGTAAAGGCGATGCGGCCGCTGATCGCGGCCATCAACGATCTGGAGCCGCAGATGCAGGCGCTTTCCGATGAGGAACTGGCCGCCCAAACCGTCATCGTTCCGCGAACAGCTCGCGCAAGGCGCCACGCTCGACGACCTGCTGGTCCCGGCGTTCGCCACCGTGCGCGAAGCCGGACGCCGCTTCCTCAACATGCGGCACTTCGATGTGCAGTTGATCGGCGGCATCGTCCTGCATCGCGGCAAGATCGCCGAAATGAAAACCGGCGAAGGCAAGACGCTGGTCGCGACGCTGCCGGTGTATCTGAACGCGCTGGCCGGCAAAGGCGTCCACGTCGTCACGGTCAACGATTATCTGGCCAAGCGCGATTCGGAGTGGATGGGCCGCATCTACAAGGCCCTGGGCATGACGCGTCGGCGTGATCGTGCACGATCTGGACGATCAGGAGCGCCGCGACAGCT
Source organism: Terriglobia bacterium (assembly GCA_963732025.1). Taxonomy (GTDB): domain Bacteria; phylum Acidobacteriota; class Terriglobia; order Bryobacterales; family Bryobacteraceae; genus Palsa-187. The sequence goes on along the minus strand of CAVSXU010000007.1, from coordinate 310,524 downwards.
ACGCGCTGCGACATCACCTACGGCACCAACAACGAATTCGGCTTCGACTACCTGCGCGACAACATGAAGTTCCGCATCAGCGGATTGCGTGCAGCGCGAGCACTTCTTCGCGCATCGTCGACGAAGTCGACTCGATCCTGATCGACGAAGCGCGCACGCCGCTGATCATTTCCGGCCCCAGCGAGGAATCCACCGACAAGTATTACAAGATCAACCGCATCATCCCCAGTCTGATCCGCGGCGAAGTGATCGAAGGCAAAGAGCCGGGCCAGAAGTGGACCACCGGCGATTACACGGTCGACGAAAAGCACCGCACCGTGGCGCTGACCGAAGAAGGCGTCGCTCAAGGTGGAGCGCCTGCTCGGCCTGAGCAACCTGTACGACGCCATCAACATGGAGATCAATCATCACGTGCAGCAGGCGCTTGAAGGCCCACGTGCTGTTCCAGCGCGATCGCGATTACGTGGTGAAAGACGACGAAGTCATCATCGTCGACGAATTCACCGGCCGCCTGATGCCGGGCCGCCGCTGGTCGCGATGGTCTGCACCAGGCCGTCGAAGCCAAGGAAGGCGTGAAGATCCAGCGCGAGAACCAGACGCTGGCGACCATCACCTTCCAGAACTACTTCCGCATGTACAAGAAGCTGGCCGGCATGACCGGTACGGCCGACACGGAAGCGGCCGAGTTCGACAAGATCTACAAGCTCGAAGTCACGCAGATCCCCACCAACAAGCCGCTGCTGCCGCAATGAATTTCAGGACGTCGTCTACCGCACCGAAGAAGAAAAATTCCGCAACGCCGCCAAGGAAATCAAGGAGCTGCACGAAAAGGGCCAGCCGGTGCTGGTGGGCACGGTTTCGGTCGAGAAATCGGAGAAGCTGTCGGGGATTCTGAAGAAGATGGGCGTGCGGCACGAAGTGCTGAACGCCAAGAATCACGAGCGCGAAGCGTTCATCGTCGCGCAGGCGGGCCGCAAGGGCGCGGTCACGGTTTCGACCAACATGGCCGGCCGCGGCACCGACATTCTGCTGGGCGGCAATCCCGAGTTCCTGACCAAGGAACGGCTGCGCAAGGAGAACAAGGATCCCGACGCATGCAGACGTGCGTACAACGAGAACCGCGCCGGAATGGGATGCGGTCTTCAGCCAGATTCAAGGCGCAGATCGCAGAAGGAACACGATGAAGTGGTGGCGCTCGGCGGCCTGCACATTGTAGGCACGGAGCGCCACGAATCCCGCCGCATCGACAATCAGCTTCGCGGACGCGCCGGACGCCAGGGCGATCCCGGCAGCGCGCGCTTCTACCTCTCGCTGCAAGACGACCTGATGCGCATCTTCGGCGGCCAGCGCATGCAGAACCTGATGCTGCGGCTGGGCATGGAAGAAGATGTGCCGATCGAGAGCAAGATGATCACCAAGCGCATCGCGGCCGCGCAGAAGGCCGTGGAAGCGCAGAATTTCGCCGCCCGCAAACACGTCCTCGAATACGACGACGTGATGAACAAGCAGCGCCAGGCGGTCTACGGCATGCGCCGCGCGCTGCTCGAAGGCAAGGATCAGAAGGAGCGCATCATCGAAATCATCGAAGGCATTCTGGGCTCGTTCATCGACATGCGCTGCCCGGAGAAAGCGCATCCCAGCAACTGGGATTGGACCGGCCTGGAGACCGATATCCTGACGCAGTTCGGCGTCAAGATCCGCACCGAAGAACTGAAGAATCTGGACCGCCGCCAGGTGGAAGAGGAAATTCTACGAGCAGCTGGTCAAGAAGTATCGAGGAAAAAGAAGACATGATCGGCGCCCGAGCTGCATGCGCGAAACCGAGCGCATGATCATGCTCAACGTCATCGACAACCAGTGGAAAGATCACCTGCTGTCGATGGATCACCTGAAGGAAGGCATCGGCCTGCGCGGCTACGGCCAGAAGGATCCGCTGATCGAGTACAAGAAGGAATCCTTACGTCCTGTTCCAGGACATGATGGACCGCATCGAAGACGAAACCATCCGCTACCTGTTCTTCCTGCAGCGCGCGAAGAGACCGGCCCGCGACGGCAACGTTCCGCATCCCGAACTCTGGGCCGAAGAACGAGGAAGAAGACGGCGGCGAGCCCGAAGCCGTCGCGGTCGGCGGTCGACGACGAGCAGCGCGCAGCCGCAGCAAGGCCGCGCAGAATTCGGTGATGGATCTGACGCGCACCATCCAGCGCAAGAAGGAAAAGGAACTGGCCGCGCTGCAATTCGTCGGCGGCGAGAGCGTCCGACCACGAAGCAGCCGGTGCTCGCGAAGAAGAAGGTCGGCCGCAACGATCCCTGCCCGTGCGGCAGCGGAAAGAAGTACAAAAAATGCTGCGGAGCGTGAAACTAGAGTCAGGAGTCAGGCGTCAGGATCGTTGCGGCTCTGCTGTTTGCGGCTGCTGGCGCACGCGGCCATTTTCCCGGATCAGATCGGCGATTTCGAGAAAGGCCCGCTCAAGACCATTGCGGTGCCGGATCAGGCGCTGTACGACGAATACGGCCTGGAAGCCACCGAGCAGGCCGACTATACGTCCCCGAAAAGAAGCATTTTACGGCGACCGCCTGGCGCTTTCACGATTCCACCGGCGCCATGGCTCTGTTCGAGGCCCGCCGGCCGCCCGGAGCCACGCCCGCCGACTGTCGCCAAACTGGCGGTCCAGACCTCGGACGGCGTGATTTTCGCCTACGGGAACTACGTTTTTCAGTTCACGGGGATGTTCCGACCGCAGAGCCGACTTGAGCCGGTTTACGCGCAGCTTGCCGAAGCTGGAGAATCGCCTCTGCCGGCCCTGATCGACGATTCTGCCCGTCGACGGGTCTGGTCCCGAACTCGGAACGCTATATCCTGGGTCCGGTTTCGCTGGACCGGTTCGAGCCGCGGATCTCGCCGTCGGTGGCGGCTTTTCACCTGGGCGCCGAGGCGCAGCTTGGTAAGTACAAGACGCCCAAGGGTCCTCTGACCCTGGTGATCTTTCAATTACCCCACTCCGACATGGCGCGGGAGCGGTAGCAGGAGTTCCAGAAGATCCCCGGAGCCGTCGCCAAGCGGGCCGGGCCGCTGGTGGCCGTGACCGTCGACGCCGCCCGATCCGATGCGGCCGAACGGATCCTGGCGCAAGGTCAATTACGAGGCGAATATGACGTGGAATGAGAAGGTTCCGGTCAGAACGAAGTCAAAGGGCTCGGCCAAGCTGATTCTAAACATCTTCGTCTTCGCGGGGATCTGATGCTGGCATGTGCGTTGTGGCGGGAATCGGCTTCGGAGGCTTCCGGATTATGTCGCGAAAAATGCGGCGGAAGGAAGAGCCGGACGCGATGATCACGCTGACTTCGATGAGCTCGGCGGCAAGATAAGCCTCGGCGATTCCGGGCTGTTAGACATGAAAACGGGGCCGCGGTGCAGGCGCTTTGCCACAGGTTTTCCACAAGCGGCTGCAATGCGAGCATGTCCCGTAAGCCATTGTAGATCAATGCGGTTAGAGGCAGATTTCAGCGTCGGAAGTTTTTTCCTTGACTTCATTTGCCGCACGCCCTAATATCCAATCACAACAGGTTTTGGCGGTTGCGAAACCGTCGAATCTGATTCTCCCATGTACATCACCCTGTGAAGAACAGGGATAGCGTAAATGCTCACCTTCGGGTGAGCATTTTCGTTTGCGGCAGCCCGCGCCGGGCCGGATTTGCCGGGCCTGGCGCCGATCGGCGCACGAGACTGGTTCTTGGCCTCCGGAGCGTGACTTGTGCTACTATCCAGTCTGAAGCCGCGCTACAACCTCGCGGAGAGGTGGCTGAGTGGTCGAAAGCAGCGGTTTGCTAAACCGTCGTAGGTCAAAAGCTCTACCGGGGGTTCGAATCCCCCCCTCTCCGCCATCAATTTCAGTTTTATCTATCCATTTTAGACGGGCGCGACCATTAGACGGGAGCAACGCCCCGTGCTCATTCGCCGACCGGGTTTTTCGTGTCCATCCTGAACTGCCCGGGCATTCGTCAGAATCCTGACCGAAAACAAGCACTCTATCACGCTCGCGCCTCACTGGCGGCCGCGTGCATTTTCTTTCGTGAATTGGCAGTAAATGTGCATATCAGGCGGTGAGTCGCCGCGACGAGAGTGCCTACCGTCTCATTGACGAGCACCTTGCAGTTTTCGCGTTCCTCTTAGGCCAGCTTGGTTTGGCTGCAGTTCAGTGGGATGGACGGTAGTTTGCCGCCCGGTGAAACACAGTGAGCTGGGCGAAGGGAATCGGAAAACATTGACCACATAGCGTCAACAGTCGCGCAAATTATGGACGAAAAAACAGACGCAGTTCCGGGCTCCCAACCGCCGGCATCCCACAATGGACGGCCACATGGATCCGTCACCGATACACCTGCCGAAGTTCCGGCTGCCGTGCCGCCCGATCATCTCCTGCCATCCGGCACTCCGCAAAAGCAATTGGCGCCGCCTGGGGGGCTGGTGCCTCCGAATCGCCCTCGTCCGCGATCGCGGCGAATCTGGCTGTGGGTGATCCTCGTGATCCTGTTGGCGCTGATCGCAGCCTACCTGCTTCGGCCCAAGCCGGGAAATTCTACATCGAGCCCGGCTTCGAAGTCGGGCAAGGGAGGTAGAGGGGGCGCGGGTGGCGCGTCGGCCAACGTTACCGCGACCCGCGCGCGCAGCGGCAACATTCCGGTGTACTTCAGCGGCTTGGGCTCGGTCACTCCTATATACACCGTGACCGTGAGAACCCGCGTCGACGGCGAGCTGATGAGCATAAACTATCGCGAAGGCGACATGGTGCGCAAAGGCGATGCCTTGCTGGAGATCGACCCGCGTCCGTATCAAGCGGCGCTCGTCCAGGCCGAAGGCCAGCTCCTGCGCGATCAGGCGCTGCTCGAAAACGCGCGCATCGATTTGGCGCGGTATCAATTGCTGGTCAAGACGAAGTCGATTCCGGAGCAGCAGCTTGCCACTCAAGCGGCGCTAGTCAAGCAGGATGAGGGCACTCGTGAAGACCGACGAGGGCACGGTCCAGAACGCCAACCTGAATGTCACGTACACGAAGGTGATTGCGCCAATCACTGGGCGAATCGGCCTGCGGCTGGTGGATCCCGGCAACATCGTACATGCGTCGGATCAGAACGGCCTCCTGATCATCACGCAGATCGATCCCATCAGCGTCCTGTTCACCGTATCGGAGGACCAGCTTCCGACGGTCGTCCAAAAAACGCGCAACGGACAGAAGCTCCAGGTGGACGCGTTCGATCGCGAAATGAAGAACAAGATCGCGACGGGAACGCTTACGACCATCGACAACCAGATCGATCAGACCACCGGAACCGTGCGGCTGCGCGCGACGTTCGACAACAAGACCGCCAGCCTTTTCCCGAATCAGTTCGTGAACGCGCGGCTGCTGATCGAAACGCATCGAGGCGTAGTGCTCCTGGCGAGCGCCGGGATTCAGCGAACTTCCAGTTCCACGTATGTATATCTGGTTCAGCCGGATTCCACCGTAACCGTTCGTACGATCACGGTCGGGGTGAGCGAAGGCGACGATTCCGAAATCACCTCCGGCCTCAAGGCTGGCGATGTCGTCGTGACCAGCGGCGCGGACAAGTTGGAGGAAGGCGCCAAAGTCAATCCGCAGATTCCAGGCGAGCAGCCCGCCGCGCAACCCGGCTCCAACGCCGCCGCCGGGAAGAACGCCGGCAAGAACGGAGGCTCGGGCAAAAAGGGCGGAGCCAAGAAGCAATGAAAGCCCAGGTGAAACCGCAATGAGCCCGTCGCGCATTTTCATCCTGCGCCCGGTGGCGACGTCGCTGCTCATGGTGGGCATTCTGCTTGCCGGCGGGGTCGCCTATCGCGAGCTGCCGGTTTCGGCGCTCCCTGAAGTCGACTACCCAACGATTCAGGTGATCACGTTCTATCCGGGCGCCAGTCCCGAAGTGATGGCGTCCAGCGTGACCGCGCCCCTTGAACGCCAATTCGGCCAAGTCCCCGGACTTCAGCAGATGACGTCGACGAGCTCCGATGGAAGCTCGGTAATCACGCTGCAATTCAACCTCAGCCTGAATATCGATGTTGCCGAGCAGGAAGTGCAAGCGTCGATCAATGCTTCGGGTACGCTATCTTCCGCCGGATCTTCCGGCGCCGCCGATCTATAGCAAGACCAATCCTGCCGATACGCCGATTCTCACGCTGGCGCTGACATCCGAGACGATGCCGCTCTCGCAAGTGGAGGATCTTGCCGACACGCGCCTGGCTCCGAAGATTTCGCAACTGCCGGGCGTCGGGACTCGTCAGCATCAGCGGCGGCCAAAAGCCCGCGGTGCGGATTCAGGCGAACCCCACGATGCTCGCATCCTACGGCCTCAACCTGGAAGATATTCGCAACGCGATCACGGCCGCGAACGTGAATCAGGCCAAAGGGAATTTCGATGGCCGCTATCAATCGTTCCAGATCGGCGCGAACGATCAACTGCTTATCGAGCGGAGACTATCAAGCGGTCTGATCGTCGCCTATCGCAACGGCGCGCCGGTTCGGCTCACCGACGTCGCCGCCATTAAGGATGACGCTGAAAATGTGCGCCAAGCCGCGTGGATGGACGGGACTCCCGCGGTCATCGTCAACATCCAGCGCCAACCGGGCGCGAACATCATCTCCGTCGTCGACGGCGTTCAAAAGCTGATGCCGCAGCTCACGGCGAGCATGCCGACGCGGTCAAGGTCCGGATTCTGACCGATCGGACCGCTTACCATCCGCGCCTCGGTGAAAGACGTCGAGTTTGAATTGATCCTGACCATCGCGCTGGTGGTCATGGTGATCTTTCTGTTCCTGCGGACGCTGGCCGCAACGATCATCCCCAGCGTCGCCGTGCCGCTATCGCTGGTCGGTACCTTCGGCGTCATGTACCTGCTGGGCTACAGCCTGAACAACCTCACGCTGATGGCGCTGACGATTTCGACCGGCTTCGTCGTCGACGACGCGATCGTGATGATCGAAAACATCGCGCGCTACATCGAGCAGGGCGAAAAGCCCCTGGAGGCCGCGCTCAAGGGCGCCGAGCAGATCGGCTTCACCATCATTTCGCTCACGGTTTCGCTGATCGCGGTGCTGATCCCGCTGCTGTTCATGGCCGATATCGTCGGCCGGCTGTTCCGCGAATTCGCCGTGACCCTGGGAGTCACGATCATCGTGTCCGCAGTGGTGTCGCTGACGCTTACGCCGATGATGTCGGCGAAGCTGCTCAAGCATCGGCCGGAACATGAACAGGGCCGCCTGTTTCAGACGTCCGAGCGCGCCTTCAACAAGATCATCGAGTATTACGGCAAGACGCTCAAGGTTGTCCTGCGATTCCAGACCATCACGCTGCTGGTCGCGCTGTGCACGCTGGTGCTGACGATCGTCCTCTACATTTTATCCCGAAGGGTTTCTTTCCGATTCAGGATACCGGTGTGATTCAGGGCGTGTCGGAGGGCCCGCAGACGATCTCGTTCCAGGAGATGTCCAATCGCCAGCAGTTGCTGACGAAAACCATCCTGCAGGACCCGGCGGTGGAGAGTCTTTCTTCCTTTATCGGCATCGACGGCACCAATCCGACGCTGAACAGCGGCCGCATTCAGATCAATCTCAAACCGCTGGACGATCGGAAGATCAATGCGACCGATGTCATCCGGCGCTTGCAGCCGAAGCTCACGAGACATTGCTGGAATCACTCTGTTCATGCAGCCGGTGCAGGATCTGACGGTGGAGGATCGCGTCAGCCGCACGCAGTTTCAATACACGCTGGAAGATCCCAGTCGCAACGGAGCTGAATGTCTTCGCGCCGCGCATGGTCGCGCGCTTGCAGCAATTGCCCGAGCTAACCGATGTCGCCAGCGATCAAGCCGATCAGGGCCTGCGCGCGCAACTGATTTACGATCGCGATACCGCGTCGCGCCTGGGCATCACGCCGACGACCATCGATCAGACGCTGTACGACGCCTACGGCCAGCGGCTGATCTCGACCATGTTCACGCAGTTGAATCAGTATCACGTGGTGCTGGAATTGATGCCCGGATTTCAGACCAAGCCCGGCCGACCTGAAGGATCTCTACATCCGCACCGGATCGCCATCGTCCAGCGGTACGCCCGGCGGCGTGGTCACGGGGGGACATTCGTCGACGGCTCTTTCGCGCGGGCCCACGAACTCGGCGGGGATGCTGCAACCAGCATCGTTACGGGCAATGGATCGAGTCCGGCCAGCGCGGTGTTCAATGGCAACGCCGCTTCGTCGGCAATTTTCCCGAACGGCGGGCAGGTCCCGCTCGGCGCTTTCTCGCATGTCGAGTTACAGTCCGTTCCCATTACCGTCAATCATCAGGGCCAATTTCCGGTGGTGACACTTTCGTTCAATCTCTCGCCGGGCACATCGCCTGGGCGAAGCAGTGGATGCGGTGAACAAAGTGAAAAACGATCTTGCGATGCCGGCCAGCATTCAGGGCGCGTTTCAAGGGACTGCCGAAGCTTTTCAGGCATCGCTCGCCAACGAAGCGGTGCTGATTCTTGCCGCGATCATTACTGTCTATATCGTGCTCGGGGTGTTGTATGAAAGCTACATTCATCCGCTCACGATCATCTCGACGCTGCCGTCGGCGGGGGTGGGCGCGCTGCTCGCGCTGATCATCTGCCGTCAGGATTTCAGTGTGATCGCGCTGATCGGACTGGTTCTGCTGATCGGCATCGTGAAAAAGAACGCGATCATGATGATCGATTTCGCGCTGGAAGCCGAACGCGAAGGCGGCAAGCCGCCGGAGGAAGCAATCTATCAGGCGTGTCTGCTGCGCTTTCGCCCCATCATGATGACGACCATGGCCGCGCTGCTCGCCGGCGTTCCGCTTGCGTTGGGAAGCGGAACCGGATCGGAGCTGCGGCGGCCGCTGGGGATCACGATTATCGGCGGATTGATTTTCAGCCAGATGCTGACGCTCTACACGACGCCCGTTATTTATCTATGGTTTGACAGGCTGGCGCGGCGTTTCGCGCACAAACCGGAAACGGAAGAAGCGCCGGGCACGGAGCCAGTTCCGGCGTGACATATGAGATGTAATTCACACCGCCGGTGCTTCCGCGTGGCGCGCGCTTCAGCGAGCAGCGGCGAACTTCAGTTCGCCGTCGACGAACTCATTGAACTGTCGGCTGAAGCCGGCAGCAGCACGCTGAAGCGTGCGCCACGGAGCGCGTCATGAATATCTCGGAGCCGTTCATCCGCAAACCGATTGCAACGACGCTGCTCACGGTTGCGGTTGCGCTTGCAGGAGGCGTTGCGTTTCGGCTGCTCCCGGTTTCGCCGCTGCCCGCAGTAGATTTTCCGACGATCTCAGTCAGCGCGTGCTTCCCGGCGCGAGTCCGGAGACCATGGCCGCCTCGGTAGCCACGCCGCTCGAACGGCAGTTCGGGCGCATCGCCGGCGTCACCGAAATGACCTCGTCCAGCGGGCTCGGGTCGACGTCCATCACCTTGCAGTTTGAACTGAATCGCGATATCGACGCGGCCGCGCGCGACGTGCAGGCCGCCATCAACGCGGCGCGCGGAAATCTACCGGCGAATCTTCCCGGCAACCCGACGTATCGCAAAGTGAATCCCGCCGATACGCCGATCTTCATGCTCGCGCTGACGTCGAAAGCACTCGACAAGGGCCAGATGTACGACGCCGCGTCGACGATCATGGCGCAGAAGCTGTCGCAAATCACCGGCGTTGGGCAAGTTGTCCGTCGGCGGCAGTTCGCTGCCGTCAGTGCGTATCGAGCTCGATCCGCAGACGGTAAACAAATATGGCATTGGTTTGGAACAGGTCCGCACGGCACTGGCGAACGCCAACGCGAATATTCCGAAGGGACATTTTTCCTCCGGCCCGCAATCCTGGGAAGTTGGCGCGACCGATCAGATCTTCAAAGCAGTCGACTATGCGCACCTGATCGTCGCCTACAGTCACGGCGCGGCCGTGCGCATTTCCGATCTCGGCTCCGCTGTCGATTCGGTGGAGGACCTGCGGAACTCCGGCTACGCGGATGGCAAGCCTTCCGTGTTGGTGATCGTGTTCCGGCAGCCGGGCGCAAACATTATCGACACCGTCAATCGCGTTCGCGACGGCGCTTCCGCAACTGAAGGCGGCGATTCCCTCGGCGATTGATATGAAGGTCGCGATGGATCAGACCACCACCATTCGCGCTTCGGTCAACGATGTGGAATTGAACGCTTCTCCTCTCGATCGGCCTGGTGATCCTGGTGGTATTTTTCTTCCTGCGAAACGTGCGCAGCACTTTCATTCCCAGCGTCGCTGTTCCCGTTTCGCTGATCGGCACGTTCGGTGTGATGTACCTGCTCGGCTACTCGATCGACAATCTCTCGCTGATGGCGTTGACGATTTCGACCGGATTTGTGGTGGATGACGCGATCGTCGTGATCGAAAACATCACGCGCTATCTGGAACAAGGAATGAAGCCGCTGGAAGCCGCGCTCAAAGGCGCGCAGGAAATCGGATTCACCGTGATGACGATCAGCATTTCGCTGATCGCGGTCTTCATCCCTCTGCTGCTGATGGGCGGGATCGTCGGACGTCTGTTCCGCGAATTCGCCGTGACGCTTTCGATCGCGATCGCGGTGTCGATGGTGGTGTCGCTGACCACGACGCCGATGATGTGCGCGCATCTTCTTAAGCAGCAGCGCCCGATGAGCATGGCTGGTTCTATCGCACCACGGAACGCGGCTTCAACGCGGTGGTCAATGGGTATGGCCACGCACTCAATTTCGTGCTGCGATTCTCCTTCGTGATGCTGCTGATCCTGTTGGGAACCATCGCGCTAAACTGTGTTACCTGGTGGTGCGCGTCCCCAAAGGATTTTTTCCCGGAACAAGATACCGGACGGCTCAATGGATCGATTCAGGCCGACCAGGACACTTCGTTTCAATCGATGGACAAGATGCTGCTGCAATTCGAGAACATCATCGATACCGATCCGGCAGTCGACGCGGTAATGGTATTCACCGGCGGCGGACGCGGCGGCGCCACCAATCGGCGCGCGCATGTTCATTTCGCTCAAGCCGCTCAACGAGCGCAAATCGACCGCCACTGAAATCATCGCGCGTTTGCGGCCGCGCCTTGGCCGCGTGTCCGGGCGCGACGCTGTATCTTTCAGCGGCGCAGGATCTTGCGCGTCGGTGGGCGTCAGAGCAACGCAGCTTATCAATTCTCCATGCGCAGCGACAGCGTGCAGGATCTGACCTGACGTACGGTCCGAAAATGCTCGACCGCGCTGAAGACGATGCCCGACATCACCGATGTGAATAGCGATCAACAGAATCACGGACTGCAAGTCTTCGTCACTTACGACCGCGAGACGGCCGCGCGATTCGGCATTTCGTCGCAGTTGATCGACAACACGCTTTACGACGCTTTCGGGCAGCGACCGGTGTCGACCATGTACACGTCGCTCAATCAGTATCACGTCGTGATGGAAGCTGCGCCGCAAATATTGGCAGAATCCCGACGTTTTGAACCAGATCTATTTGCGTTCGCCTGCCGGCCAACAAGTTCCGTTAAGCGCGTTCGCGCGATTCGCGCCGGACGTCGCCTCGCTTTCCATCACGCATCAGGGACTGTTTCCCGCGGCCACCATCTCGTTCAATTTCAGCGAAGGCGTCGCGCTGGGTGACGCGGTGGACAAGATTCATGCGGAAGCCGCGAAGGTCGGCCTGCCGGGGAGCATTCAGACGGTTTTCGCGGGAACCGCGCAGGCGTATCAGGATTCGCTCAGTAATGAGCCGGTGCTGATCGCGGCGGCGCTGGCGACGGTTTATCTGGTCCTCGGGATTCTCTATGAAAGCTACATTCATCCCATCACGATTCTGTCGACGCTGCCGTCCGCGGGCGTCGGCGCGCTGCTGCGCTTCATCCTGACGAAAACCGACCTCAGCATCATCGCGATTATCGGGATCATTCTGCTGATCGGAATCGTCAAGAAGAACGCGATTCTGATGATCGATTTCGCGATCGCTGCCGAACGCGATGGGCAAAATCTCGCGCGATTCGATTTACGAAGCCTGCATGCTGCGTTTTCGCCCCATCCTGATGACCACGATGGCCGCTCTGTTGGGCGCTCTTCCGCTCGCGCTGGGCCACGGAACCGGATCGGAATTGCGCCGGCCGCTCGGCATCACGATCATCGGCGGGCTGATCGTCAGCCAGATGCTGACGTTGTTCACGACGCCGGTGGTGTATCTCTACTTCGATCGATTGCATGTGTGGTGGGAAGGCGTCCGTTCACGACGCTCGCAGAAATCGCAGGATACAGAATCGGGACCGGAGCCGTTGGGGTCGGCCAACATGAATCGCATTGTTCGTATCAGCGTTACTATTCGGGCTCGCGTGTGTGCTCGTGACGATACCAGGATGCATGTTGGGCCGAATTACAAGCGGCCCGCCGCGCCGCGCCGCCGGCGTTCAAGGAAGCGCCGCCGCCCGATTTCAAGGAAGCGGAAGCGCAAGGCTGGAAGCAAGCTCAACCTGGCGACGCCTACATGAAAGGCAAATGGTGGGAGATTTATCAGGATCCGGCGCTGAACGCGCTCGAAGAACAAATCGCGATCTCGAATCAAAACGTGCAGCAGGCCGAGGCGGTCTATCGGCAGGCGAAAGCCGCCGTACGCGTCGCGCGGGCCGGGCTGTTCCCCACGCGTTTCGACTTCGCCCGCTGTCTCGTTCTCGCAAGACGGCGCGAAGCGAACTCGTACAGCATCAGTGGACTCCAACTCGGCGGCATTGTCGGCGGAGCCAGCGCGGCGTTCGGCAATCCTACTCGCTGCCTTTCGATGTTTCGTGGGAGCCCGATCTGTGGGGAGCCATTCACCGCGGGATCACGGCGCCACCGACAACGCACAAGCCGCCGCCGCCGATGTCGAAAACGCGAAGCTCTTGTTTCAAGCCGAGCTCGCGCAGGATTATTTTCAGCTTCACGGCATCGATGCCGACGCAGATTTGTTGCGCCGCACCGAAGCGTCCTACAAGGAATATCTGGAGCTGACGCATAATCGTTTCGACGGCGGCGTCGCTTCGGATCTGGATGTCGCGCAAGCCGAGTCGCAGCTCTATGGCACGCAGTCCGCGCTGATCGATGTCGGCGTGCAGCGCGCGCAATTCGAACACGCGATCGCGATTCTGATCGGCAAAGCACCGGTAGAAGTCAACGTCGCATCGAAGCCGCTCACGGCGTCACCGCCGCCGGTGCCGATCGGCGTGCCTTCTCAATTGCTCGAGCGCCGTCCCGATATCGCCGCCGCCGAGCGCCGCGTCGCCGCCGCCAACGAGCAGATCGGAATCGCGATTGCCGCCTTCTATCCGAATCTTACGTTGAGCGGAAGCGCCGGTTTGCAAAGCAGTAGCCTGGCGAATTGGTTCACCTGGCCGAGCCGCTTCTGGTCGGTCGGCCCGCAGCTTGCCGAAACTCTCGTTCGATGCCGGCCGCCGCCGAGGCGTTGTCGCGGAGCAGCGCGCCGCCTATGACGCGACCGTCGCCACTTATCGGCAGACTGTGCTTACGGCGCTTCAGCAAGTGGAGGATAATCTGGCCGCGCTGCGGATTCTGGAAATCGAGGCGGCCAAGGTTCAGCGACACGACCCAATCGTCGAACTCGAGCTCTCAACGTTTCGACAGATCAGTATAAAGCCGGCGTGCAAAGCTATCTTACGGTGATCACGGCCCAGGCTACGTTGCTCAATGCGGAACGAACGCAGGTGTCGCTGCTCAGCCGGCGGCTGACCGCCAGCGTCCTGCTGGTCCAAGCGCTTGGTGGAGGCTGGGACACTTCCAAGTTGCCCACGCGAACGGATATTACGGGCTCGTCAAAATGATCGGGTGAGCTTTAGTTTTGTGGCCCATCAAAATAACTGGGGAGTGCCGGCTTGGTCTCGCGCAAGATTTCGAGAATGGCTTGACGGTCGGCAGATGACAGGCGCGCGTACTTTGGGTTCTTATCCTGCCCGGATAAGATTCGCCACATGCGCTGGTAGATCGAATCTTTCATTTCAGATGGCAAGCCTTCAAATGCGTCTGAATAAATCATGTAGCTGCACGGATAACGCATAAGTCGCCGTTCGAGGTCGAACTGCCGCAAGGAACGGCCCTTTTTGTCGCGAGGTCCACGCGTGGCGAATTCCTCCGCGAAACCGGACGTACCCTGAATCCTGCCTGGAAGAGGAACTTCGTCAACGAACAAAATGTAGTCTGCGAGTTCATGGGCTGCCTGCTCAAGAACAGCGACGAGATCAGCGTGGATTGCGTGAGTTGCTCCAGCTTTCGCATGCTCATCGTACAGCCTGGATCGAGTCTCCCACCCCGCTCTTGTGAGCAGATTCACCATGTGCATCTGGTGCTCAAAAACCATCAAGGCGACGATGTCGCTGTAGGGAGAGAGATAAGCACTCAGGTCGAACTTGCCTTCTAACGAATCCATCTCGCTGGAATTAGCGATTGACTCGCTAGCTTCGCTGCCCGCGTTGTCAAACGTCAAATTGCCCATATGCGCGACGCCGCCGACCTTGCCAGTCACGAACCAACCTCCCCATCGTTCCTTGAACGGACTTCGATGGTCCGAGATAAAGTCACCCAGTCGACGCATCGTAGCTCCGTTCGATGCAGTGAACACGCTTCGGACCAGCATCCCTGGAACGCCAAGCGTGTTATGCGATTCATGGCAGGTTAGACATTCATCTCGACGTACAAAAACCGGCTCGTCGACGCGAATCTGGTTTAGTGTGTAAAAAATCACGCCCTGTTGCGGGTCGTGGACAGCCAGTTCGACAAAAGGCTCCCCTGGAACCCACGCCGCCGCCACCGAGTCATTAAAAACAATCGCGCGATGATTCGACGGGTTGATGATCAATTGCTGCAGGCTTGTCTTCGAGAAAACCACCATCTGGGATTGGGCAGGAATCTTCAAGGCTTCCAACGTTGATCGAAGATATCCGGACGGCCCGTCGAATGTCAGTTGACTCTTGACTGCTTGAATTTCGCGATTCAATTCGGAGATCGCGTTGTGCACGGGCCGAGTCGCGTACTCAATTGCAGGATGGTCGAGACCGCCTGAGAATAAGCCGCTGAATTCAAAACCCGCCGCTGCGGTGACAACTGTCACGCCGAGCAGCAGAGCTTTGAATCGCATTTGAGCAGCGTCCTTTTACACACGATACCCCACTTCGCCAATTTGATTCGCGAACTTCAGAAGGTAATCTCGAATCTCATCCCGCACGCGGCGGAATACGCCGAGCCGTTGCTCTTCTGAACCCACCACGGCCGCAGGATCGTCGAAGTCATGATGGATCGCGATTGTTTCGCCGGGAAAAATCGGACAACTTTCCTTGGCGTTGTCGCACACCGTCAGAACGTAATCGAAATGCTGCCCAATGAACTCGTCAACACTCTTGGATCGATGACGCGAAATGTCTATGCCCACTTCGTTCATCGCCGCGATGGCTTCGGGGCGAACGTGGCTTGGCTTGGTTCCAGCGCTTTCCACGTCGAAGCGATCGCCCGCATCGTGGCGCAATAAACCCTCCGCCATCTGGCTGCGTGCCGAGTTCCCGGTGCAGAGGATGAGGATTCGCTTCTTAGCCGGCATTGCGGTCTTCACCTTCGGCGTGAGCAACGACGACGCTCCCGGCATCCTTCGGTAATGAAGGCACCAGCCAGCGGAAAAGAAGCGTCGCCACCATCGCTCCCCCCAACTGCGCGATGACAAAGCCCGGCACATCCACTGGACGGATTCCCGCGAAGGTGTCGGAAGCAGCGCGGGCGAGTGTGACGGCGGGATTGGCGAACGAGGTCGACGAAGTAAACCAGTAAGCTCCGGTAATGTAGGCCCCCACTGCGAACGGCACCGCCGAAGATCGCAAGCGCGCGCAACCCCAGATGACAGAGAGCAGCCCAAACGTCGCCACGAATTCACTGAAAAGCTGGTCACCTCCCGCACGGACATGGCTGGAAGCGAAAAATACCGGCTCGCCGAACATCGCGTGAGCGGTCGCGACACCGGCGAACGCGCCGAACAGTTGAGCGCCAATATACACCGGCACTTCGCGCCAAGCCAGGCCGCCCTGCGAAGCGTCGGCCAGCGTGACTGCCGGATTGAAGTGGGCTCCGGAGATAGGGCCGAATGTCAAAATCAACGTGACGAGCATGGCCCCAGTCGCGAGCGTATTTGCCAGGAGAGCAATCGCGGCGTTCCCTCCGGCCAGCCGTTCGCCCATGATGCCGGACCCGACGACCGCGGCCAGGAGGAAAGCCGTGCCCAGCGCTTCAGCTACAGCACGCCGGATCACAGCACTCCTTCGCTGCCGGTTTTACGGCGCGAATGAACGCGCCCATAAATTTGTCCTGGACCTGCTCCGCGATCGCGTCCACGTCGATGCCTTCGCCGATCAGAAACTGGCGGGCGTCTTCGATGTTGTAAACGCGAGTCGGCTCGATGTCGATATCCGCGAATCCGGCCGCGGTGAGCTTGCTGACATATTCATCATCCTGGAGCGCTCCCGCAATGCAGCCGACCCACATCTCCATGCTGCGGCGGACCTGTTCCGGAACGTCGCCGCGCACCACCACGTCGGAGACCGCGAAGCGCCCGCCAGGCTTTAGCACGCGGAACGCCTCACGCAACACCTTTGCCTTGTCGGCGGAAAGATTAATCACGCAGTTGGAAATGACGACGTCGACCGTGTTGTCAGGCAGAGGAATGCTTTCGATCTCGCCCTTGAGAAACTCGACATTTTCGATACCGGACTTGCGCTGGTTCTCGCGAGCCAAAGCCAGCATTTCGTCCGTCATGTCGAGCCCGTAGGCTCTGCCGGTGGGACCAACTCGCTGCGCCGAGAGCAACACGTCGATGCCGCCGCCGGAGCCGAGATCGAGAACGATCTCGCCAGCGTTGAGTTTGGCGAGAGCCGTCGGATTGCCGCAGCCGAGCGAAGCGAGCACGGCCTCTTCGGGAATTTGGCCGGTCTGGTTGGCGTCGTACAAGTTGGCGGTGATCGGATCGGTACAGCCGCCGTCGAGTCTGGCGCTCGCTCCGCAACAGGAGCTTCCTCCGGTAGAGACTCGCAATGCGGCCTGTCCGTATTTCTCTTTCACGATCTCTTTGATTTCCATGGTTATCCTCTACTTGCACAGCGTGACGATCTTGTCAGGCGGGACGGCCTTGTTGCGCGTACAGCATTCGGCGTAAAGAAAGCTGAGGAGTTCCTGCAGCGCCTCGGCGTTCGCGGTGTACCAGAGAAACGTGCTGTCGCGGCGCACGTTTACCAGATTCTCGTTCTTCAGTTTTTCCAGGTGATGGGAAAGCGTCGAGTTCGGAATGCCAAGCTCGCTCTGGATATCGCCGACCACCAGGCCTTCCGGGTGGGCAGACAGAAGGAGTTGCATGATTCGCAGGCGAGGCTCGGTGCCCATCGCGCTGAACATGTCCGCATACCTGGCGATTTGCTCGGCGGATCGTTTGCCCTTGGCGGCGATCATATTTCGACAATAGCAGAAATATAGAATCTGTCAAGCGCAATAACTAAAGCCCCCACCCTTACGGGTCGTGTTTGACTGCGTGTCGCTAACACAATCGTTGGGACACCTTATTAGTTGCCAGCTATAGTATCCAGGAGTGGCTGAACAGAAACTTCTCCGCATTCTAGGCACGGGCTTCGGCGTCGCCGTCATCGTCGGCGCCGTCATCGGTGTCGGCATCCTGCGAATCCCCGGCGAAGTGGCCGGCCATCTCGCCAACACGAATCTAATCCTCGGACTCTGGATTGCCGGAGGTGTATACGCGCTGCTCGCCGCCGTATCGGTGACCGAGCTCGGCACCATGCTTCCCGAAACCGGCGGCTATTTCGTTTTCTCGCGGCGCGCGTTCGGCGATGCGACCGGGTTCACCGTCGGATGGACGGACTGGATCGGACAAAGCTCGGCGATCGCCTACGCATCGATTGCGTTCGGCGAATATCTCGGCGCGCTGGTGCCATCGCTAGCGGGACGCGAGACCATCATCGGCGTCAGCATCATCGCGATCTTCGGAGTCCTGCAATGGACCGGATTGCGATCCAGCAGCCGCGTGCAGCAAGTCACCAGCCTGGTCAAGGCGCTCGCGTTCTTCGCGCTGATCGCGGCGTGCTTCTGGTTCGGAGGATCGAAGGCCCCATCGCCGCCGCTCGTTCGAACGGAGCCATTATTCGCCGCCATTATTCTTTCGGTGCAGGCGATCATCCTCACTTACGATGGTTGGTACGAAGCCTTGTACTTCACTGAGGAGATCAAGGATCCGGTGCGCCAGTTGCCGCGCTCAATGATCGGCGGCGTGGCGATCGTCATCGTCATCTATGTCCTGATGAACGCGGCGCTGATCTACGTGCTGCCGCTGGGCGAGATCGCCGGTTCAAAACTTCCCGCCGCCGACGCCGCTCGCAAAATGTTTGGCGAATCCGGCGGACGGCTGATGCTGGGCCTATCGCTGATCTCGCTCCCGCCGATGATCAACGCCGTGATGTTGTGCGCGCCACGGATTCTGTTCGCGATGAGCCGGGCGGGACTATTTCCATCGGCAATGGCGTCGGTCAGCGGACGCGGCAATCCGGATTGGGCGCTGGCCGCGACCGTCGGACTCGCCGTGCTGCTCGCCGCCAGCGGGACTTTCAAAACACTGATCGCAGTGGCGAGCGTGATCTTCGTGGTAAATCACTGCTTCGCCTTGAGCGCGCTATTTGTGTTGCGAAAGCGCGAGCCGAACCTCGCGCGTCCATTTCGGGCGTGGGGATATCCGTGGGTCAGTGCGCTCGTGCTGATTGCCGGACTCGGCATCGTCGCGGGATCGTTCGTCAGCGACGCACGGCACAGTATATACGCGCTATTGCTGATCGCGGCGAGTTTCCCGGTGTATCTTCTCACCCGCACGAAACGAGTAAACTGATCGAAAGGATCATCAGGAAAGGATTACGAAATGGAACCCACCAAGCCCAAACTACCCGCTGAAGCAATCGAGCTCTATAACCAATTCATTCACGGCGGGATCAGCCGTCGCGCTTTTATGGACGGCGTGCAGCGATTCGCCGTGGGCGGCTTGGCGGCGGCGGCGATCGTCGAAGCCCTGATGCCGAACTACGCGCAGGCGCAGCAGGTATCGAAGACCGACAACCGGATCAAGGCCACCTACGAGACCGTTCCATCGCCACAAGGAAACGGGAGCATCAAGGGATATCTCGTGCGGCCTGTCAGCGCGGATTCGCGCAGCGCGACGCCATCGAAGTTGCCGGGTATCATCGTGGTCCACGAAAATCGCGGGCTGAATCCGCATATTGAGGACATCGCACGCCGGCTCGGGCTGGCGAACTTCATGGCATTCGCGCCGGATGGACTCACTTCCCTCGGCGGCTTTCCCGGCGACGATTACCAGGGAGGCCAGATGTTCTCCAAGGTCGACGGGAAGAAGATGACCGAGGATTTCGTGGCCAGCGCAATGTGGCTGAAATCGCGCGCCGACTGTTCGGGCAAGATCGGCGTGACTGGGTTCTGTTACGGAGGCAGCACCTCGAATACGTTGGCCGTGCGGCTCGGGGCCGACATCGCCGCGGCGGCGCCGTTCTATGGCGGTCCTCCCGCGAAGGACGATATTCCGAAGATCAAGGCGGCGATCCTGGTCCATCACGGCGAGCTCGACACGCGGCTGGCAGCGACGTGGCCAGCCTACGACGCCGCGCTGAAAGACGCTAACGTTCCCCACGAAGGCTATATCTACGCCGGTTGTGTTCACGGTTTCAATTGCGATGCGACGCCGGAACGTTACAACAAGCCCGCGGCAGACTTGGCTTGGCAGCGCACTATCGACTGGTTCAACAAATACGTGCGAGTCTGATTTCGTGTGGTTTCACGTGGGGCCGCCACTCGTGGCGGCGAGCCGCCTTCAGGCGGCTCTCTTTTGTTCGCGAGACCGGCCTAAAGTCCGGTTGCCGGCAGAAGTACCGGCCCCACATCGGCGTGCGGAAAATACTGCGCAACCGGAACGAACTTCTTACCTCGCCAGGCGGGCGATCGCGTCAACCTGATGGATCCTAAGGCTCGCGTGACGTTGGCAATCGGTTTGCACGATCACGCATATGGCACTACCAATCAGAATCACAATTTTTTCCGTGCTTGCGGCAACGCTGATTTCCGCGCAAGTCCGCAATCCGACTCAGTCGGAGCCCGATCGCACCGTGCCCCCGGCCATTTTTCACATTGAAGTAGTCTCCCGGTCAGCCGACGCGGTGAATTACCTGCATCGGGGCGGGTCCACCAAAATTGATTTTCAGGGGACTCCCCTGATGGCGTCCGTGGTGGGATCCGCGAAGGTCGAAAGCATTCGCGGCGTCATCCACATCGCGGCGGAGCTCAAGAATCTGGCCCAGCCAAGCAGCTTCGGCCCCGAATATTTGACTTACGTGCTGTGGGCGATTTCCCCCGACGGCCGTCCGGTGAATCTGGGCGAGTTGACGCTCGATCATTACGGCGCCGGCTCCAACACCAAGCTCGAAGCCACCAGCGACATCCAAACGTTCGGGATGATCGTAACCGCCGAGCCGTACTACGCGGTCACGCAGCCCAGTGACGTCGTCGTCGCCGAGAATATCATCCGGCCCGACACGCAGGGCGTGAAGGAAACCATCAACGCGCGCTATGAACTGCTTCCGCGCGGAACGTATACGATGCAGGGCAAGGCGCCCGGCTACGTGCCGATCGTGGTCGGCAAGAAGAATCCGTTCGAGTTGTATGAAGCGCAGAACGCCGTGCAACTTGCGCGGGTCGCCGGCGCTGACAAGTATGCTTCCGACAGTTTCGCGAAAGCCGCCGATGCTTTGCAGCAGGCCGAGCGCTACCAGACGCAAAAGCCCGGCCAGAAGCCGGTGATCACGATGGCTCGCGAAGCTGCCGTGAGAGCGGAAGATGCTCGCATCGTTGCACTTCGCAAGGAGCTTCAGGAACAGCAGGACAATGAGCGCGCCGCATCGCTTGCGCGCGAGAACGCGGCCCGTGAGCGCGCCGAAGCCGCCAAGATAAAGGCCGACGAGGAGTCGCGGCAGCGCGCTCTGGCGGAAGCCGACCGCATGGTTGCCGAGCGCAGCAAGGCCGAAGCGCTCGCGGCCGCCCAGCAGGCTCGCTTGGAAAAACAGGAAGCGGAAGCTGCGCGACAGCAGGCCGATCTCGCGCGTTTGAGCGCGCAGCGTGAAAAGGATGAGGCCGAAGCCGCGAAACAGGCAGCTCTGGCGCAACAGCAAAAACTGGCCGCCGAGACCGATAAGGCTCGCATGGCTGCCGCTGAATCGGATCGCCTGCGCATGCAAGCCGAGCAGGATCAGGCCACGCTTCGCCAGCAATTGCTCGATCAGTTCAATTCAATTTTGCAGACCCGCGATACTGCGCGCGGACTGATCGTCAACATGTCCGACGTATTGTTCGATACCGGCAAATACACGTTGCGTCCGGGCGCGCGCGAGAAGCTCGCGAAAGTTTCGGGAATCATCCTGAGCCATCCTGGCCTCAAGATTGAAGTCGAAGGCCACACCGATAGCGTTGGCGGCGACGACTACAATATGAAGCTTTCGGAAGATCGCGCCAACGGCGTTCGCGGTTATTTGGTCCAGCAGGGCATCGCGTCGGAAAGTGTGACGGCGAAGGGATTCGGCAAGACCTTGCCTGTGGCCGATAATTCGACTGCAGCCGGCCGTCAGATGAATCGCCGGGTCGAGTTAGTGGTATCCGGAACGATCATCGGAACCAGCATCACCTCGATGCGCACTTCGGTGACGCATTAGTTAGGGTCAAGCACCACCCGTAAGGGTGGGGGCATTATGGTCATCCTTGCTCTCCGACGAGTGGAGCTTGACGATCATAATGCCCGCACCCTCACGGGTGGTGTTTGCGCATCACTTACGACATCGCCTCGAAAGATGTTCAATTGCGATCTAACTCGCGCCCGCCGCGCCCGACTTCTCTTCCTCAGCAAATTCAGCCAAGCGATTATGCAGCGTCCGAGTACTGATCCCCAGAATCTCCGCAGCGCGAGTCTTGTTGTTGTTCGTCGTCTTCAGCGTTAACAGAATGTACGCCTTCTCGACGTCGCTCAACTGCTTGCCTGACTCCACGCGTAATGACGATGTCTCTTCCCCGCTCTCAAATGCCGCCGCTGCCGCCGCTGTGGGTTTCTTGTCGTCCTGAATCCCCAACGTGCGTGAAACATGCGATGGCATGATGGTGCCTTGCTGCGCGACGATCGCCGCCCGCTCCAGGATATTCCTCAGTTCGCGGACGTTTCCTGGCCACGCGTGATTCACCAGCCGTTCCATCACCGAGGGGTGAATATCGGAAACCCGGCAATCATGTTTACGGTTGACGCTTTCGAGGATCGCTTCCGCCAATGCCGGAACGTCCTCCTTGCGCTGCCGTAGCGGCGGAAGAGGAATCGTGAACACATTCAGCCGGTAGTAAAGATCCTCGCGCAGAAACTTTCCGTCAATCGATTCCTGAATGGGACGATTCGTCGCCGCCAGGACCCGCACATCCACCGCGATTTCGTTGGTGCCGCCCAGGCGGCGGACCTTCTTGTCCTCCAGAACGCGCAGCAGCTTGGCCTGCATCGCCAACGGCATTTCCCCGATCTCGTCCAACAGCAGCGTTCCGTGATGCGCCTGTTCGAAGCACCCGGCATGACGTCCCAGGGCGCCCGTGAACGATCCCTTTTCGTGTCCGAACAGTTCGCTCTCGATCATTGTCTCCGGGAGCGCCGCGCAGTTGATCGCGACGAACGGACCGGTCGCGCGCGGGCTGAGCTTGTGAATGGTTCCTGCCACCAACTCCTTGCCCGTTCCGCTTTCTCCGGTGATCAACACCGACGCGGAGCTGGGAGCCACTTGCTGGATCAAGGAAAAGATCTGACGCATCGGCGCCGACGTTCCCACCATATCGCCCAGGAATCCCTGATAGCTCAATTGCCGCTTCAGGCGTTCGGTTTCTTTCATCAGGCCCTGGTGCTGGATCGCCCGCTCCAGCAAAGATGCCAGCACGGAGGATTGCGCCGGCTTTTCCATAAACCAGAAGGCGCGCAAATCGTGCACGATCGAAATTGCCCGGTCGATACTGCCGAATCCGGTGAGGACGATCGCGGGCGTCAGGTCGCCCCGCTCCAGCAGCGTTTGCAACAGTTGAAATCCGTCGACGCGCGGCATCATCAGGTCCGTCACGATTACGTCGATGGAGCCTGATCCCAGCTTCTCCAGCGCTTCCTCGCCATCGCGCGCCGTCTCGGCTGTGTAGCCGAGCGCGGAAATCATTGCGGAAAGGCTGCTGCGCTCCTGCTCGTCATCGTCCACCACAAGAATTACGGCCGGACTGGATTTGGTCGACATATTCAAGTTAAAACTAGCACTTCCATTGCCAATCGATATTGCGTCGCATCCCGTTGCGGAGACTCAGTTGCAATCGAATCAGCAGAAGGAGCTCAGTGAAATGCCCGGTAGAAAACACCTGAACGGAGTAGGGCCTAAAGAACAGCGTATGTATGAGCACATCAAGGAAAGTGCTCAGAAATCAGGCCGCTACGGCAAACGTGCGAAAGAGGTTGCAGCGCGCACGGTATTGAAGCATCACAGCGAGGAGGGACACTCGAAAGGCAAATAAAACCACTGAGACCGACCGTGCAGCTTTGGGTCTGAATCGGCAATTTTTTCCCACTCAGCTGCGGGCCGCCTGGTCTGCTATTTGGCATAGGAGTTCTTGCAATGAAGCGCAATATTAACAACAACCTGAAGACTAACCACCTGGAGACCAACCACCTGGCCAACCAGAGGAAAAGTGCGGCGAACAACACGTTCATGAGCGGCCTGAAAATGACGTTCCCGGTATGGACGATGCTCGCCCTCAGCGTGTCGTCGGCACCGGCAATTCAAACGCCCAGCCAAGCCGACGGCAGTGCGAAGACGGCGGGCGATCAAAGGAACAACAAGCAGGATCTCGCGACTACCGCGCAGATTCGCAAGGCGCTTACCGCGGATAAGACGCTGTCGGCGGCGGCGCACAACGTCACGATCGTCACGCAGAGCGGCATGGTCACGCTTCGCGGGACCGTAAAATCGGCGGAAGAAAAGGAATCCGTCGCCTCGAAAGCTCGCGAAGTCGCGGGAGCAACCATGGTGAATGACTTGCTGTCTATCGCGCAACCGAAGACACATTAAGCGAGCGAACAAGAACGAAAAATAGACAAACGGATGAAGAAGTATGGAGGAACAATGTCGAAGAACATTTCAGTTTTCGGACTCTACGCGACCGAAGCCACAGTGGCCGAGGGTGTGGATCAACTGCGCCTCGCGGGCTTTAGCAACACTGACGTCTCAGTTCTCTTCTCGGAAAACTCGGGCAACAAGGATCTGGCTCACGAGAAGAACACCAAGGCTCCGGAAGGCGCTGTGACGGGCGCGGGCTCGGGAGCGATCCTGGGCGGAGCACTGGGCTGGCTCGCCGGCGTCGGATTGCTGGCGATCCCCGGCCTCGGTCCATTCATCGCCGCCGGCCCCATCATGGGTTTGTTAAGCGGGATCGGCGTGGGCGGAACCTTGGGTGGCCTTACCGGCGGACTGATCGGAGCGGGCATGCCCGAATATGAAGCCAAGCGTTACGAGGGCCGCATCCGTAAGGGCGGCATTCTGCTGTCTGTCCACTGCGACAATGCGGAGCGGGAAAAAAGCGCCAAGCGAATCCTGGAAAACTCCGGAGCGCAGGATGTGTCATCGAGCAGCGAAGCCAGGGCCGACTTCGGCTCCAGCGATCGAGCGAACCCCCGTTCGACAACGACGTTCTCCCGCCGTCGCTTCGAGTCCTAAAACACCAAACCGTTCGCCCGCTCTCTTGGCGCAAATGCAACACGATCGCGGCTCTGAAGAACGTGTCCGGTAAAAGCAGGGACAGGCCGCTCTGTCCAAGCCATAACTTGGCGGGTCAATAGGGGACATGGTAGCCTGTCCTGCTTTCAGAGCCGTGACCGTCAGGAAGCCGTCATCGTCGAGCACGCTCCACCGCGCATCGTGATTCTTGCCAAATGTGGCGCACGCTTCAGCGTGCTGTGCCGGCATTCATGCTGGCATTTTTCGCCGATTCTGGAAATCCGCAGCAAAATCACCCTACGAATTCAACGACATCGCACTTTGGTCGACCACCAATTTTCAAGTCCCGAGTATTCTCATAGCAGAGATGGCTGGCGTTCTCATCGACCTCCAGTCAGACCGCGCGGGGCAGTCCTAGGAAAACCCTCCTCGCAACGTGATAACCGACTGCAGTTCAGGTTGACGATGGGCGAGCACCTTCTGCGAAAGTTTTGGCGAACAGTCGTCCGGGGTTGTGGCGATGCCGTGCCGTTGCGGCCAATTGACGGATCGTGCCGGTTGAGATTCACCGGCTGCGCAGGCCTGCAAAGAAAAATATCGAAGTCCGCCAGTGAGGCGCGACAGAATGGAGCGCTATGAGGCGCGTCCCGTAAGGGCGCGCGCGACTTGCTTACGCACAGCAATCCAACCTGGCAGCGGCAAATCGAGCGTGTACACGGGAAGTGTGCCTGCACGCTACCGCTCCCGCAGTATCCGCTCCACCACTTCCCCCAAATGCATGAAGGATTGCAGATCCGTCGGCTTGCGGAAGTACAAATTCGCGCCCAATTCCAGCGCCGATTCGCGATCCTTGGGTGAATCCGAAGAGGTCAAAATAATGACCGGAGTTCGCCGAAGAGAATCTGTCTTACGGATCCGTGCCAGCACTTGCGTTCCGTCCACTTTGGGAAGATTCAAATCCAGCACAATCAGGTCGGGCACTTCGGATCCATTACTTCCAGTGGTGTCCAGGATGTGGATCGCTTCCTCTCCGTTGCGGGCGACCGTCAGCTCATGTTGCAAGCCCTGTTTTTCAAGCGCGCGCCGCACCAGAAAGACATCGCCATCGTTATCCTCGGCCAGTAAGATGTGGACCACTTTCGTCACGTTTTAGGTCCCGCTTTCGGCCGGGAGAGTGAACAGAAATGTTGTCCCCTTCCCAGGCTCCGATTCAATCCAAATTCGACCCCGATGTGCCTCGATAATCTTCCTGCAAATCGCCAGGCCCAGACCGGCTCCGGGGATCTCCGAGCCGTGCAACCGCTTGAACGGAGTGAACAGATCCTTCCAATACTTCGCATCGATTCCGATCCCGTTGTCGGCGACCGAAAAAATCCAACTGTCCGCATCCTGCTTCGCCCGGATGTCAAGCTGGGGAGCGGCAGCGCTCCGGTACTTCAATGCATTCTCCACCAGAGTGCGAAAGACGACGCGCAACCGCTCGCCATCTCCGCAGACTTGGCAGTCATCGGGAAACTCGATGATTGCAACCGCGCCGCTTTCGTGAATCTCCCGGTCCAGACTCGCCAGCGCCGACCGCAGGATGCTTCCCATCGGAACCGATCCGAACGAGTGTCCGGCTCCCGGTAACGAAAGCGAATAGTTGTTGATACCGGCCAGGATCAAGTTCATCTTCGCCGTGCCTTCCAACAATCGCTGGAACGCGGCTTCGGTGTCCGCATTTGCCGCCTGACCCACAACGCTTCGCAAAATTTCCGTCGAAGTCGTGATTCCACGCTGTGCCGAGCGAAGATCGTGAACCGCCCCGTCTAGAAGACGCTGCGTATCGCGCTCACTCCGGTCTAATTCACCCCGGAGACGCTGAACTTCATCGAGAATATCCTCTGCAGGCATGTGAGTTCGAGTTGGAGCCGCGCAATTCATCAGGCTTACATCAATTCATCAGGCTTACATCAATTCATCAGGCTTACATCAATTCATCAGGCTTACATTTTGACCGGGGAAGGTTGCAGAAACTGCCGCGCCTGCGCAAGAACCTCATCCGCGCGATCCGGCAGATTCTGCCGGATCCAACGAACTCTCGCCTCCAAATTGAGCGTGGCTGACCCGCGTCCAGGCGGCCCTGCTTCCATCGGAGCTTCCGTTTCCTCAGCCAGGGGCCCCAGGATGCGTCGCATGGCCTCCTGGATCGCGTCCTCCGCATTTCTATTCGACCACGCAGGAACCACGTGAGTATGCGCTCGTAACACCGCATCCACCGCGCCTGAATCGAACCCAGGGGCGAAAATGTCGATCGGATATCCGCAGAAAAGGCTTGCGGAGGAACGACTTAGAAGCTTATTCCAGAATTGTTCCAATCGAATTGCCGCCGAGAATTGGCCCTTGGTCCAAAGTACCCCGACCATTTCCCCATACGCGCGAAGGCCGCCATGGCCCACCACCGTGCGGATCTCGCTGATCGCCGAGCTAATCGTCTGCTCGAACCGCCCCCAGTAAGGCTGGCCGTCGACCATGAACTGCTCCAGGGTCGGCTCGGCTTCCAGGAAACGTAGCCTTCCCTCTTGCTGGGCCTGCCTGGCATCGATCCCAAATTCGTTTATCTTCAACGCAACAGCCGCGTTCCGACTCCGCGGACCCGATGACCAGGCCTCCACCGAGAACCAAGCCCTCCGCCAGAAAGCACCCGACGTTCTGATTGATGATGCTGGTCGTCAGCGCCGTAAAACTGCACCAGATGGGACTGCGGGGCCGTCCCTTTCAAAACGTCGCCGCAACAGGGTGCCACTGCCGCGATTGTATCCAAATGATCCATCGGTTGCATGACTCGTCTCTTCCCTATGCCAGACAGCAATTGTGATTCCAAGTCCAGAGGCAGTTGAATTTTTCGTAGTTTGTTGTATTCTGGACGACATCCGAGGTCAGGCAATGCACGAGCCGCATCGACGCCGTTTTCAGATTTCCAGCCCACTCAATGCAGTCAAGTTGGAAGAACACCCCGGCAGCAGCCTGCGGAATCCCACCGAGATACTGCTGGTGATCCCCGCGGATGCCGTCGTGGAGATTGAGGGAGCCGTGTCGCGCTCAGGCCTCGTCAATGTCCTGTGGAACGGAGATGCCTTTTCCGTTTTCTATGAGGACCTTGAGAAAAACACGAGACCGGTCAGCAGCCGCGACGCCTAAGCAACGGAGCCACCGCTCGTGCGGCTCTTTTTGTTCCAGAAGCCGGCCCAAAAAGCCTCCAGAAAAACTTAAATAGCGCTCCATGCTGTCGCGTGAAAAACAGGGACAGGCTACCCTGTCCCCTGGTGAGCCGAGGTCGCGAATGAACAAGATCTCGGCGTGGACAGGGCGGCCTGTCCCTGTTTTTCACGCGACAGCATGGAGCGCTATTTGGCGAATTCGCCCTACATTTGAACTCGGGCTTCAGCAAAATAAAAGACCTCGGTTGCCAGACGTCGAGTCATTTGTTCAGGAGATGGTTGGCTCGGTTTCCTAAGAATGGCGTCATCGCGAGCCTTGGCCGGAACGCCTCAAATCCGGCAAAAGGGTGACGCAGGAGGTAAGGAATGCTTTTCGTCGCCGGGAGTAGATCCCTTCGCGCATGTTCTCTGCTGTGCGCCGCATTGTTGCTCCCTCGACGAACTGCCTGTTCTTGCGCAGCAGGCGAATTCCGCAGCCGCATCGACATCGCCCACGCTTTCAGGAGATCAGTTGGATAGTCTGGTCGCGCCGATCGCACTCTATCCCGATCCGTTGCTCGCGCAGGTGCTCGCGGCTTCTACTTATCCTCTGGAAATCGTGCAACTTCACCAGTGGCTGCCGAAAAACAGCCAGTTGAAAGATAAACTGCTCGCGGACGCCGTAATGAAGCAGAATTGGGATCCGAGCGTTCAAGGATTGGCTACCTTTCCCGACGTCGTCAAGCAATTATTCGAAAACATCAAATGGACCTCCGAACTGGGCAACGCCTTTCTCGCCCAGCAGTCCGACGTGATGGAAGCCGTTCAACGCATGCGCGCCAAAGCGACGGCATCCGGGAAATTGACGTCCAACGAGCAAATCAAGGTCGAAACCAAGGTAGTCGAGCAGAGGAGCGTGGTTGTCATCGAGCAAGCCAACCCGCAAGTGGTTTACGTGCCTAGCTATGACCCGGTTTATGTGTGGGGCCCACCTGTCTACCCCTACCCCTACGCCTATCCCTACTATCCCGGATATTATGCCGCCGGATTGGCGATCTCGTTTGGAGTCGGCATAGCCATGGGCGCCTTCTGGGGCGGAGGGTGGGGTTATGGATGCGGATGGGGCGGTAACAACAACATCAACATAAATAACAACAACAACTTCATCCGAAACGGCAACGGTGGCAGGCCTGGCGGTGGTGCCGGCGGTGTTGGAGGAGTCGGAGGTGCGGGACGGCCCGGCGGTGTTGGCGGAGTTGGTGGTGTTGGAGGTGCTGGACGGCCCGGCGGTCCGGGTGGAGCCGGTGGTGTTGGCGGAGTGGGTGGTGTTGGCGGAGTCGGTGGGGTCGGTGGCGCTGGGCGCCCCGGTGGTCCAGGAGGAGCCGGTGGTGTTGGCGGAGTGGGTGGCGTTGGAGGGCCCGGCGGAGTCGGCGGGGGCAACAGGCCAACGCAATGGCAACACAACCCACAGCATCGCGGCGGAGCGCCTTATGGAGATCGATCCACGGCCGACAGATTCGGCGGCCAGACTCGAGGCGATGTCGGGAATCGTCAAGCCAGAGCGAGTCAGAATCTCAGCCAGAGAAGCGGCCAGGGATTCTCCGGCAATGCAAGGGCATCCGGAGGGAGCGGCCTGGGAAGCTCCAACGGCTTGTCCAGCCGAACCGGAGGCGGCGATCGCATCGGAAATCGGCAGACTGCCGGATCGCGCTCCAGATCCAGTGGAGCCTTCGGCGGATCCGGCGCCGGTGGCGGAGCACGGGTCGGCGGAACGCGAGGCTCCTCCAGCTTTGGCGGCTCACGGGGCGGTGGCGGCGGTGGATCCCGCGGCGGAGGACGACGCCGATGACGACGGAGAAATCGAAACTGGGAGGAAGGATCGTGAAATTCACCAAGCCAATGATCGCAGCGGTCGTAATTGCGACCTTGATGGCGTCTCGCGCCGTGACGCAGTCCGCGCAGACCACGTTTGACACTCCGAAGGCCGCTGCTGACGCGCTCGTCAAGGCCGCGGAAAGTTTTGATGTGCCGTCGATGCTCCAAATACTCGGCCCGAATAGCAAGGATCTGGTGGTCTCCGACGATCCGGTCGCCGACAAGACGCGGGCTACTGATTTCGCCGAACTCGCGCGCGAGAAGCAACAGATTAATGTGGACCCGAAGAATCCGCTTCGCGCGGAGCTGGTGGTTGGAAACTCGGAATGGCCTCTGCCGATTCCACTGATCAAGCGAAACGGAAAATGGGTCTACGACGCGACTTCGGGGCGTCACGAGGTATTGCTGCGTCGTGTTGGTGAAAACGAACTCGATGCCATCCGCATCTGCCGTGGCTACGTGGAGGCCCAGCATCAATACGCCTTGGAAAAACACGATGCCTCGGATTTGAACGAGTATGCACAACGGATCATAAGCACGCCGGGAAAACATGACGGACTCGCCTGGCAGAACCCGGATGGTAGCTGGAGTGGTCCGGTGGGTGCGGGCATTGCCGGGGCACTCGCCCAAGGCTACGAACCGGATCTAACGCCGTACCACGGTTACTATTTCAAGGTGTTGAAGGGCCAGGGTCCCGCCGCGTTAATGGGGCAGATGAGTTTTGTGGTGAACGGAGCCATGATCGGCGGATTCGCGCTGGCGGCTGCTCCGGCGCAGTATCGCGTTACAGGAGTAAAAACGTTCATCGTGAGCCACGAAGGGATTGTCTATCAGAAGGATCTGGGTCCCGAAACTCTGAAAGCCTTGGAGGCGATGGAAGTTTATAATCCCGATAAGACGTGGCAGGAAACGGTTGACGAGCCGTAACACGTGGGGCCGCCACTCGTGGCGGCGAGTCGCCTTTAGGCGGCTCTGTTCAACGTGAAGAAACCGGCCTAAAGTCCGGTTGCCGGCAGAAGTGCCGGCCCCACATTTGAACTAGCGGACCCGCAACATCACCACTCCATGGCCCGCCACCGTCGGCGCATAATCCGCCTCGACCTTCGCATCGGTATGCGACCATAAATCGCGCACCGATTTCGGCGACGTCTTCATGCCGAGATCAGCCCAGCGCACCGTCATCTTCGCGGAGTCCGCCGCGAGGTTAAACAGCGCCACCGCGCGATCGCCATTCGCCAGCTCCCGCACCCAAATCTCCTGATCGCCCGTCTTCGACACGCGCTTCCCCTGCTTCCCCGCCTTATCCTGATCGATCGCGATCACTTCTCGATTGGTCAGAATCTCCATGATCGGCGCAGGCACGTCGCGCACATCGTTGCCCGCGATCAGCGGCGCGGCCAGCATCGACCATAAGCTCATGTGCGTTCGATATTCGATCTCGCTCATTCCGCCGTTGCCGATCTCCAGCATGTCGGGATCGTTCCAATGACCCGGCGCCGCGAATTCCGCGAGCTTGTCCTGGTTAAATCCAATGCGCGACATCGATGCCCAGCGATCGCTAATGTCGCCAGTGGTTCGCCACAGATTGCCGCCGACCTCCGGTCCCCACTTCCACACGTCCATGCGCCCGTATTGGCAAAGGCTGTAAACGATGGGATGCTTCGCGGCCAGCAGCGCGTCGCCCATCTTCTGATAGACGGCCTGCATCTCCGCGTCCGTATAAATGTTGCGCGCGCCGCACCAATCGTACTTGATGTAGTCGATTCCCCACGCCGCCCACGTGCGCGCGTCCTGCGCTTCATGACCGTAGCTGCCGTCATATCCTTCGCAAGTGTTCGGGCCGGGACTCGAATACAGCCCGAGCTTCAAACCTTTCGAGTGGACGTAATCGGCGAGCGCCTTCATGTCGGGAAACTTCGTATTCGATCGCAACACGCCCTGTGCATCGCGCTCGGCCTCCCAGGTATCGTCGATGGTGATGTAGGTATATCCGGCGTCCTTCATGCCATTGCGCGCGATCGCATCCGCAACGCCGCGGACGATCGTATCGTCGACCCGCCGATTGAACTTGTTCCAACTGTTCCACCCCATGGGAGGCGTGCGCGCCAGGCCGTTCGACTTCACCTTGTGCAACGCGGGCAGTTCGATGCGAGCAGGCAGTGCGCCTTCGCCTGCGGCCGTTCGGTGCGCGGTCACCAATTGGCCTGCCATTCCGTTGGCGCCGCCATTGCGAACCTCGCCGATCGATAATTCCTCGCCGGTTGCGCCCGCAACGATGCCGCCTTCGAACGTGCGTCGCCGCTCCGAATCGCCATCCTTCATCGACACGATAAGGATGAATCTATCCGACGTGCCTCTGCTATCGACAATCGTGTAGACGAACTGGGTCACCCGAACGGTGCCCGTGATCTTGCCGTCCTGCTGCTTCAAATTGAAATAGCTGCGCTTGAAAGTCCCATCGCCGCGCGGCTCGGCCGCCACCCAGTTCCCCGAAATGTCGGCCGCGTGCAACACACCGCACACAAGCGCGAACGCGCATCGATCGTCTTCATCATTTTGCCTCCAGCTTGAAGACTCGCTCCATGAGCGTCCACTTTTCGCCCGGCTTCGCCGACGGCACGGCGTCTTGATATTTCCACATCAGGCGTTCCCATTCCTGCACCTTGGGATTCGCGCTCTCGATACGAGCCTTATTCTCGAACGAAAACTTCTCGTCGACTTCGATCACCATCACCAATCGCGTGTCGAGCAGATAAAGCTCCATATCGAGGATGCCCGTCTCCAGCAAACAGTCGGTTACCTCCGGCCAAACCGCGCGGTGATACTCGCGATATTCCGCGATCAATTCCGGATCGTCTTTCAAGTCGAGCGTGAGGCAGTATCGTCGTTTCATGAATCAAGTCCTGGTGTAATTAAACGCTGGGACGAGCCTGGCGCGCAGCGAAGTTCAAGATGTAAAGGTAGCAAAGCAATGGCACGATCAGCGCCCGCTGGATGCTGCTGGCGTCGGAAATGTAACCCATCGCCGCCGGCAGCAGCGCGCCGCCGATGATCGCCATCACCAGCAGCGATGAGCCGAGCTTCGTAAACGCTCCCAGCCCTTTAATACTCAGCGCGAAAATCGTGGGGAACATGATCGAGTGGAAGAACCCCATCGCGACTACCGCGTAGATCGGAAGCCTGCCGGATGCGGCGACGGCCACGCACCCGCACACCGCGGCGCCCGCGGCAAACGCCGCCAGCAAGCGAGCCGGCGCGACGTACTTCATCAATCCCGCTCCCACGAATCGCCCGATCATGAAGCCCAACAAGTGCAATTGCAGATATCGAGCCGCATCGCGATCTGGCGTCCCCGGCTGGACGTGTTCCGTCAAACGGATGACAAAGCTCGCGACGCCGACTTGTGCACCGACATAGAAGAATTGAGCGAACACGCCTTGCCGCAGATGGGAAATCTTCCACACTTCGCCAAGTTTTTGCGTTTTCGCGGCGCCCCCTTCGACCACCTCCGGCAGCCGCGTGAAATAAATCATCGCCGCCACGCCGAGGAAAATCGCCGCGATGATCAGATACGGAACCTTGACGGTGTTGGCCTCATTCGCCTGGGCCGATCCCGCTTGCGTGTTCGTCAAAATGAACGCCGCGCCGATGACTGGCGTGATCACCGCGCCCACCGAGTTGAACGATTGCGCCAAATTCAATCGCCGCTCGGCGCTGCCTTGCGGACCCAGAATCGTCACGTATGGATTCGCCGCCACTTCCAGAAAACTCTGCCCGCACGCCATCACGAACAGCGCCAGCAGAAAGAAGCCGTAGACCAGACTCGCCGCCGCGGGAATGAAGAGCAGCGCTCCCGCGGCGCAGATCAGCAAGCCGGCCAGGATTCCCTTCTTGTATCCGATTCGCTGCATCACCCATCCGGCCGGCAGCGCCGCGACAAAATATCCGCCGAAGAACGCCGATTGGATCAACGATGATTGCAAATCGCTAAGCTGGAACGCTTTCTTCAAATGCGGGATCAGCACATCGTTCAGGTTCACGCCCAGCGCCCACAGGAAAAACAGGCTGGTGATCAGCGCCAGCGGCGCGAGATATTTCCGCTCGGTCAACGGAACATTCTGCATGGAAACCCTTTTCATCCGAAGCGGATGATTCGGACGTAGAGGCAGTATAGGCACCGGCGGACAGCCAAGTCAATCGAAATCGCCTTTACTTGAACGCTAACTGTAGCAACGCTTGACAGGCCTCGCCGCCGTGCGCGACAGTGAAAATTCATGGCTGTGCGGATGAAGGACATCGCGAAGGACCTCGGCGTTTCGCTGATGACGGTCTCGAAAGCGCTGCGCAGCCATACCGATATCAGCAAGGAAACGCGGCAGCGCGTGCTCAAGCGAATGCGCGAGCTGAACTACCAGCCGGATTGGATCGCGCGCAGCATGGTGACGCGCCGCACCTATCTGATCGGGCTGGTCCTGCCCGATCTGATGCACTCGTTCTTCGCCGAAGTCGCCATGGGGGTCGCGCGGAAATTCCAGCCGCTCGGCTATCAGGTGGTGATGTCGAACACGGAGGAGGATCCCGAAACCGAGCGGCGCAACATCGAGGTCCTGATCGCGCGCAAGGTCGACGGGCTCATCATCGCGTCCGCCCAGAAATCGTCGGCCGCCGGCGCGGAGGATGGCGTCTTCCGCATGCTCGAACGCAGCAAGACGCCATTCGTTCTGATCGACCGCCTGATCGCCGGCATCGACGCCAACTACGTCGGCGTCAAGGACGAGGAGTTAGGCGCGATGGCGACCGAGCACCTGATCGCGCAAGGCGCCAAGCGAATCGCGCACATTCGCGGACCGGCCGTTTCCACCGCGAAAGGCCGTCTGCGCGGTTATCGAAGAGCGTTGGAGCGCCACGGGATGAAAGTCCGCCCCGATTACATCGTGAACGGGGAGTTCGGCGATAGCGGCGGCTACCAGGCCATGCTCAAGCTGCTGACGATTTCGCCGCGCCCGGATGCCATTTTTTGCTACAACGATCCGGTGGCGGCCGGCGCGATCAAAGCGGCGCTGGAGGCGAACATCCGGGTGCCGGAGGAGATCGCGATCATCGGCGCCGGCAACATTCTCTATTCCGACTTACTGCGCGTTTCGCTGTCGACGGTCGACCAAAGCAGCTCGCTCATCGGCGAACGAGCCGCGGAGTTGCTGGCACAGTCCATCGATGCGCCCGAAGGCTCAGTCGCGAGGCGGATTTTTATTCCACCCCGCCTGATCGTCCGCGATTCCAGCCGCCGCCGCGACTGACCGTCAGTGTGCCCGTCCGTCAGTGAGGCACGGCCGTGGGGGAGTGCTTGCGTAACTCCGAATGACGCGCACCCTTACGAGTCTGTGTGAAAACCGGGACAGGCTACCCTGTCCCCTATTGACACGAGACCACCAATGAACGAGATACCGGCGTGGACAGGGCGGCCTGTCCCGGTTTTCACACAGACTCGTGAGGTGCGCGCCCCTAGAAATACAACTTCAGCGCGAACTGCAAAATGCGAGGATCGAACGCCGCCTGCGGCTGTCCGAAATTCGACGAGCTGAGATTGGTCGACAGCGTCGTAAACGCCGCCACCGTCCCACCCGGCGAAATCCCGCCGACGAAGTTCGTGTGATTCAGCAAATTGAACGCCTCCGCCCGAGCCTGCACGCTCAGCCGCTCGTTAATCCTGAACTGCCGGCTGAATGCGACGTCGAAATTAAACGTGCCCGGTCCGCGCACCGCGTTGCGTCCCACGTTCCCGTAGGTACCAATCGCATTCGGTTGGAAAGCCAACGGGTTCAGCCATTGATCGCAGATCGACCCCGTAGCGCAACCCGAACTGGTGGCGAGCGTGTTCGCCAACACCTGCACCGGACGATCGTTCCCAAGACCCGTAAGCGAGTTATCCTTGCCCGTCGTTACGTTGAGCGGCTGGCCGCTGGACACGTGAATGATCGGCGCGAGTTGCCAGCCGCTCAACAGGCGGCTCGCCCACACGTTCCCGCTCTTATAGGAGCTCAGCGCAACCATGCTGGTATTGAAGTTGTAGCGAGTGTCCGAAATGCAAGGACCCCAATCCGCATGCCGATTGAATATCTGCGAATTGGTCGACGCGGCCAATGCGGCGCCGAAATCGTAGTCGGACAGGCAATACGAATCGGTAAAGTTGGCGCTGAAGGTGAAGTTGCGCGCCAGCCGATGCTGCACCGACAACAACAGGCCCTCATAGTGGGCCACCGCTCCATCGTCCGCCGTGTCTATGCTGGCGTAATTGCCTCCGCCGGGCGTCGTGAAGAACAAGCGCCGCTGGTTCGTGTTGCCGGTGGTGGAACATGTCGGATAAGCAACCCCTGCGATCGTGCATGCCCCGGTCCCCAGGAATACGGCCGGATTCCTTTCCTCGGCGATCCAAAGGTGCGTGGTGCTGTTGCCAAGATAGCTCGCGGAAACCATCCAGCTACCCGGCAATTGCCGCTGATAGGTGACGTTCCACTGCGACACATACGTCGACTTCGGATTGATCGGCATGTTGATATAGGTGCCGAAACTCGGGAAGAACAGTGCTCCGGGCTTTTGCGGAAATGGATTGATCCCACCCGGGTATCCCAGCCACGGATTCGTCAGCGTCCCGGTCGACCCGACGTCGATCGAGTTGCCGTACGGAGGATTCGTCGTCTCCCGTTCATTGAACCAGGTCTCCGTCGAATCGTACAGAATCGCGCCACCCACGCGCAGGGTGTCCCGGCCATCGCCGTGAATGTTCCACACCAGGCCGACGCGCGGCGCGAAGTTGGCTTTTTGACCGTTCCACATCGCCGCCGGAATTCCCGTATCGCCCTTGAAGAACAACCCCGGAGGCGCCGTCGGATTCACCGTGCTGTGCTGGCCGGCAAGAAACGCCGCCTGATTGAACGAAGTTCCACGCCCATACTTGTCCGGGTCAGGGAAAGTCGGCTCCCAGCGCACGCCGAAGTTAACCGTGAACTTCTTGTTGATCTTGAAGCTGTCCTGCGCATAGAAACTCATCACCCATTGCCGCAGATCGTCCGGCGTGGCGTTGGTCTGAATAAAGTCGCTCATCTTTCCGAGCATGAAATCGGCCAGCCCCAGATTCGTGAACTGCCCGTTGAACGTCGGCGCGCCATTTTCGTCAAAACCGGAAATGGTGTTGTTCTGGATTCGAATCAGGTTGAAGCCGAACGACAACGAATGCCGTCCGCGGAGCAGGTCGACGTCGTCCGCCGTCTGAAATCCGTTGAAATTGAAGTGCCCGGGGGCGCAGGTGCCGCAGAACGTGGTGAATCCGCCCGTCATGCTCGAAATCAGCAGGAAATTGGGCACCGCGCTGTACATTTGCGATCCGAGCTGCGTCCAGTTAATGGGTTGATCCGTCGGACCGCGGTTATCGCGGATGCGGTTGAACGACACGTGGAATGCATTCAGCGTCGACGGGTTGAAGGTGTAGTTGTCGCCGATCGTTACCGATTGCGCCATCTCGAAATTCCCGGGAGACGTCGTCGTCAGCAGGTTCTTGCCGTCATACGTCGGCGGATTCTGGAATTTATCGTTGAAATATCGGCCGTACATGGTGTGCTTGGAATTCTGCACCCAGTCGACACGGCCGATGAATTGATCCTCGTCGCCCGTAACCGGAACACCGTAAGTAACCTTGCCGCACTGATCGGCTGTCCCGACCGGCAGAAGCTTCGTCAGCGCGACCGCCACAGGGTTAAGCAGGGCGGGGTCGATCTTGTTGTTCGAGAACGGAGCGGCCAGCGTGATCGCCTTGCCGTTCGATTGACACGCCGCCGAGGCGATGGTGGTGAAATCCCCTGCCAACATCGCCGCCGTCGGGATGTGCGTAATCGACTGCGGCGGATTTGAGCGGTTCCGCGTGCCCTGCCATCCGCCAAAGAAAAACAGCTTGTCGGCGATGATCTTGCCGCCCGCCGTCGCGCCATATTGATTGCGCTTCAGTGTGTCGTGGCCGGTGAGCGAGAAGAAGTTGCGGGCGTTCAGATCGCCATTGCGAAGATAGTCGAAAACATCGCCATGCAGCGCGTTCGAACCGGATTTCGTGACGACGTTCACAGTCGCGCCGGGGTGCGTGCCGAAGCGCGATGAAACCGCGCTGGTCTCGATACTGAATTCCTGCAGCGCGTCCGGGAACGGGAAAGGCATGTTCACGTTCGACATCGCGTCGGTGTTGTCGCCGCCGTCCAGAAGATACGCTGTACCGTTGCCCTGGCCGCCCGCCACCGCGATTCGCACCGCGCTGTAAAACGTCTTGCTTCCCGTGTCGCCGGCGTCGGCGTACGACGACGCCCCCAAGCTAAGGATCAACTGCGTCGCTTGACGGCCGTTGAGCGGAAGATCGTTGATGCTCTGTTGGTCGATCACCACGGAGACCGAATTCTCTTTCGTCTCCACCAGATTCGCGCTGGCGGTGACCTCTACGCGTTCCGACACGGACCCGATCTGCATCGCCACATTGATCTGGATGTTGTTATTCACCTGCAGCACGATTCCGGATTGGACGTAATCCTTGAACCCGGTCACTCGCACTTCCATCCGGTACGGCCCGACGGGAAGATTCGGGAAGGTGTACCGCCCCTCGCCGTCCGTGACGGCCGCGTGAGGTGTTCCTTTTTCCGTTTCTGTGATGGTGACCGGAGCGGACGCGATGGATTTGCCGGTGCTGTCGGAGACCACTCCGCTCACCTGCGCCACCGCTGTCGATTGAGCCCGAACCACTGGGGCTATGGCGAGAATGGCAAGAAAGGAACTCACCATGAAAAATCGGAACATGGACCTCATTACGCTACCCTCCCTCGAAGCAAACATGGCTCGGGCGTGCGGTCTTTACCGCTAACGCAACCCCGTCCGAGGAAGCATAATCCATCCCAAGGAATGTGTCCAATAGATTAATTCGCTGTAAAGGATCGGTTAAACCGATGGATGGATCCGATGTGGCGCACGCACTCTTGCGTGCCGTGTCGACACTCATGTCGACACGAGTTTCTCCCATTGTCCACAAACGTGTCAGCATCCAGCGGTCCACCATCGTTCACATCCGCCAGTGAGGCGCGACCGTAAGAGAGCGCGCGTCTTCGCATAGACCGCGCAGGCTGAATCACATGCCATCGTGGCGCAAGCACTCCTGCGTGCCGTGTTGACACTCATGTCGACACCCTTTTGCCACCATAAGATGATTCGCGGACAATCCAGGAATACCAAGGAGTCTGAATGAAAAATGGCGATGACGGCCTGCTTACGAGTTTGTATGAAAAGTGAAAATGACCGCTTGCTTACGCGCGCGGCTCAGCAACGGCGCTCGCGGAATCATCTACATTCTGAGCCGCGACCGTGAGGGAGCGGTCATCGCCGGTAGTCTTCACACAGACTCGCCAGGGAACTGCCGTCGTCGGTTCCTCACCGACCCGCGCAAAGCCTAACCGACCGCAGGAGCCGCCAAAGCCGCCTGCGCCCGTCGCCGCTGCGCCGGCGCCAACCCGCTCACCAGCGCCGACCCCAGCGCATCAATAGCCTTCGGAAGCGTCTCGGCATCCACCGACAGCAGCCGCAAATCGCGCAGCAGTCGCTTCCCCTTCACCCGCAGCACGCGCAGATGGCTATCCGGCGGTTCATCCGCCACCGCGCACAGCGGAAGAATTGACGCGCCCAATCCCGCGCGCACCAGGCTCTTGATCGCCTCGTTATTCTCCACTTCCATGGTGATCCGGGGAGTCACGTTCAGCGCCTCGAAGTACCTCTCGATCAACGTCTGCATCGCGGTGCGTTTCGCGTAGAGAATGAACCGCAGCGCCGCAAGATCCTCCGGATCCAGCGTGCGCCGCCGCGCCAAAGGGTGCTTGGCGTTCAAGACGATTACCAACTCCTCGCGCCCCAGTGGCGTCGATTTCAATCCGGGCTGCGGGTCCGTCGACATCACGATCGCCAGGTCGATATGCTGCGAACGAATCGCGTCCACCAGAAACTCCGTGGTCCCCGCCAGCACGATCAGTTCGATCTGCGGAAAGCGGCGAGTGTAGTCACGCAAAATCCGAGGTAAGCGATACGTCAACGTCGTAGGACCCACCCCCAGCCGCACGGTCCCGCGCTTCAACGCATTCATTTCGCGCACGGCCATTTCGGCGTTCTTCAGATCGCGAAAAATCCGTTCGCTGTATTGAAGCAACACCCGGCCCGCTTCCGTCACCAGCACGCGCTTGCCTACTCGCAGAAACAAGGAGCAGCCAAGTTCCTCTTCAAGCACCTTGATGTGTTGACTGACCGTCGACTGCGAGAGGTGCAACTGCTCGCCGGCGCGAGTAAACCCGCCCGTCTTGATCGCCGATTCGAATACACGAAGCTGATGCAGGTCCATGAAACATTCCAAAGGAACGTGGGGCGGACGTCCTCGTCCGCGCCGGATCTCCTGATCCGGCTCCTTCCCCGCCCGGAAACCATCGGTTTTCCCGATCCAAAAGATCAGTTCAATCTATTATGAGGATCGTGATCAGGATTGTAAAGTAAACTTTGCCCCGCAAATTCTTTGGACCGCGGATCTTCTTTGGATGGTGGATCACGGCCGCCGCGTTCGTCACGTCCGGACTCACCGTCGGCGTCCCCTATTACAACATCGGATTTTTCTACGACTACTTCCAGCGCGCCTTCGGCTGGTCGCGAGCCGACATCACGCTCGGTCTGCCGCTGGCCGCGCTGCTAACCCTGTGGGCCGGGCCGCTGGTGATCCACCGCTTCAGCCCGCGCAAACTGATCATCGTCGGTAGCGGGCTGACCGCGATCTCGCTGGCGATGTTCGCGAAAATGGGTCCCTCGCTGTGGATCTACTACGCGATTTTCCTGCTCTACATGTCGGGCTACATTTTTTCCGGGCCCATTCCGCATCAGTTGATCGTGTCGCACTGGTTCCGCAGAAATCGCGGCAAAGCGATGGCGATCGTATATGTCGGCAACGGGCTCATGGGATCGCTGGGATCGCTGCTCGTGAAGCCGCTGACCGAGCGCTATCGGATTCCAGGGAGCCCTCATGATCCTGGCCGTGTTCATTCTTCTTTGCTGGCCGATTGCGATCTTCATTCTTCGCGACAAACCTTCCGACATGGGACAGTATCCCGACGGCGACGCGCGCCGCCGGCCGAAGCGTCACGCGAATCGCACTCGTTCGCGCAACTGCTGAGCAGCTATTCTTTTTGGTTGCTGCTGATCGGCAGCTTCTGCTCCATCGGAGCCGTCGGCGCGATCAACTTCCACATGAAATTCGTCTTTCTCGACGAGGGCTTCACGAAAGGGCCCGCAGTCGATAGCGCGTGGCGCACCGCTTCCGTGCTGATTCTCTGGTCGAGCGTGGGCGGACGACTGCTCGTAGGCGGGCTCGCCGACCGCTTCTCGAAGAAGCTCGTGATGACCGCGACGTTTGTTCTGGTCGCCGATCACGATTCCGAATCTGTTATTCGTGCGTCCCGATCATCAGGGATTGCTGTACGTCTTCTCGGTCTTGTTCGGCTTCGGCCTGGGCGCCGACTACATGCTGATCCCGCTGATGGCCGCCGAACAGTTCGGCATCAACAGCCTGGGCCG
Organism: Terriglobia bacterium; assembly: GCA_963732025.1. GTDB lineage: Bacteria > Acidobacteriota > Terriglobia > Bryobacterales > Bryobacteraceae > Palsa-187. Next base: position 268,932 of record CAVSXU010000007.1, on the reverse strand, counting down.
CGCGATGGCCGTGATTCTGCCGGTCAACACCATCGGCCAGACCTGGCTGCCCTATGGCGTCTCACTTTTGCGCGATCGCTTCGGGAGTTATACCATCGCGATGAGCGTGGTGCTGGCGGTCGCGCTTCTCGGTGCGATTTCGATTGCGATTCTTCCTAAGAAATCCAACTATGGCAAACAAAAGCATAGGCATCATCATGAACGGCGTCACCGGGCGCATGGGCACCAACCAGCACCTGGTGCGGTCGATCCTTTCGATTCAACAACAAGGCGGTGTTTTGCTGCCCGATGGGTCGCGGCTGTGGCCAGATCCGATGCTGGTCGGCCGCAACGAAACCAAATTGCGCGAACTGGCGGCGGCTCATGGAGTTGACGCGAGTCAGCACCGATCTCGGCGGCATGCCTGGCCGATCCGGCGAACAGCATCTATTTCGACGCGCAGACCACGTCGCATCGGGCGCCCGCGGTGGAGGCCGCCATCCTCGCGGGCAAGCATGTGTACTGCGAAAAGCCTGTCGCGGACTCGCTGGACGTCGCGGTAAAACTGGCAAAACTTGCGGTGAATCGCGGTGTAAAACACGGGGTCGTGCAGGACAAGCTTTTCCTGCCCGGAATCCGAAAATTGAAGCGATTGATCGACGGCGGATTCTTCGGCAGGATCTTTTCGGTGCGCGGCGAATTCGGCTATTGGGTGTTCGAAGGCGACTGGCAACCGGCGCAGCGGCCATCGTGGAACTATCGCGCCGAGGACGGCGGCGGCATTCTGATGGACATGCTTTCGCACTGGCGCTATGTGCTGGATCATACGTTTGGTCCCGTGAAACGAGTCAGTTGCGTGGGGGCGACGCATATCCCGAAGCGCTGGGACGAAGCCGGCAAGCCGTACGAATGCACCGCCGAGGACGCCGCTTACGCGACTTTTGAAATCGACGGCGGCGGCGTTTCTGGAAATCGTCGCGCAGATGAATTCGTCATGGGCCGTGCGCGTGTATCGCGACGAACTGCTTCAGATCCAGGTGGACGGGACACATGGCAGCGCGGTCGCGGGTCTGCGCGGCTGCCGAACGCAGCATCGCGCGAACACGCCCAAGCCGGTGTGGAATCCGGATATTCCCAACACGGTCGATTTCTACGAAGGATGGCAGGAAGTCCCGGATAATCAGGAATTTGAGAATGCGTTCAAGGTGCAGTGGGAGATGTTTCTGAAGCACGTTGAACTCGGCACGCCTTATGTGCACGATCTGGTCGAAGGCGCGAAGGGCGTGCAGCTCGCCGACTTGGCGATGACGTCGTGGCGCGAGGGCCGATGGATGGACGTTGCGCCGCTGGAGATTTAGGATACTCACACGGAGCCGGACGTGGACGTCCGCCCCACTCAATCGTCGAGAGTTTTGAGAATGCCAGAACTGATATTGCCCATTGACGGCGTCCACACGCGTTGTCGGATCGAACGCGCTTGCACCTATCTGCCGCCTGAAAAACCGCTTACATCACGAATCGCTTATTCAGCGGCACACGTTGTCGGCGACGGCTCCGAAATCGATTGGGAGGCGACGCTGGCTTATCGACGGCATCTTGTGGTCCTACGGATTGGGAGTCGCCGAGGCGATGGACACGGCCCAGCGCGGGATGGGATTGCCGTGGACGTCGGCGCGTGAGTTGATCGGACGATCGCTCGCGGATTCGCGCAGCTGCGGCGGCCTGATCGCATGCGGCGCGGGAACGGATCAGCTTCCCGACGAGCAGGCGGTGACGCTCGACGAAATCGTGCGGGCGTACGAAGAGCAATGCGATTGGATCGAATCGCAAGGCGGTTGCGTGATTCTGATGGCGAGCCGGGCACTCGCACGCACCGCGAAATCGGCGGACGATTATCTGAGCGTGTATTCGCGCATCCTTTCGCAACTGCGCCGACCTGCGATTCTGCATTGGCTCGGCGAAACGTTCGATCCCAAGCTGGCCGGCTACTGGGGTTCGCGCGATGTCGATCAAGCGATGGAGACGTGCCTATGTCTGATTCGCGATCAGGCGAGTCACATTGACGGGATCAAGATCTCACTGCTGGATGCCGAGCGAGAGATCGCCATGCGGCGCAAGCTGCCAGCCGGCGTCCGCATGTACACCGGCGACGATTTCAATTACGACGCGCTGATTCTCGGCGATCGCGGAGGGTTCAGCCACGCGCTGCTGGGGATTTTCGATGCGATCGCGCCGGCGGCTTCGGCGGCGATTCAGGCGCTGGACCGCGACGCGCCTGACGAGTTCACACGCATCCTGGCGCCGACGATTCCGCTGTCGCGACATATCTTCGAGGCGCCGACGTATTTATATAAAACCGGGATCGTGTTTCTGGCGTGGCTCAATGGCCATCAGGATAACTTTCGAATGGTCGGCGGTCTTGAATCGGCGAGAAGCATTGACCATCTCTCGAAACTGTTGGTGCTTGCCGAACAGGCAGGCGTACTTAGCGATCCAGAGCTGGCTTGCCGCCGAATGCAGATCTGGCTGCTGGATTCACGCACAATGATCGAACGCCTCAGCTTCAATCAGATCACTGCGAATCACGCGAGCCTGAAGGAATGTGCCGCCGCCTGTGTGCGGCACGGCATTCGATGGATCGCTCCGTGGCGCCTTCGCGTTCAGGAAATCGGGCTTGCGGAGAGCGTCCGCGTTCTCAAGGATTCCGGTCTGCGCGCCTCCAGCCTGTGCCGCGGCGGCTTCTTTCCGGCGGCTACTCAAGCGGAGCGAAACCAGCGTATCGATGACAATCGCCGCGCCATCGATCAGGCGGCCGAATTGGGTGCTCCCTGCCTGGTGCTGGTGTGCGGTCCGGCGCCGGATCGCGATATCGGTGCGGCGCGTGGGATGGTCGCCGACGGCATCGCGGCCGTTCTTCCGCATGCCGTCGATCGCGGCGTGCGCCTGGGAATCGAGCCGCTGCATCCGATGTTCGCCGCCGATCGCAGTGTGATCGCATCGCTGGCGGAGGCGACGGATCTTGCGCTGACGTTCGAATCGCCGCATGTCGGCATTGTCGTCGACGTGTTTCATGTGTGGTGGGACTATCGGCTTTACGCGGAACTTGCGCGCGCGGCTGGCCACATCCTGGGCTTTCATGTATCGGATTGGGCGGTGCCGCTGCCGGGTATCGTGACGGGTCGCAGCATGATGGGCGACGGCGTGATCGAGCTGCGCCGGATTCGCCAGGCGGTGGAGGAGGCCGGTTATGACGGCCCGATTGAAGTGGAGATCATGAACGAAGAAGCTATGGTCGCGGCCGGTGGATTCGATTGTTGGGCAGGTGGCAGAGCGATTTCTGATGGCGGTATAAGGCACTCCCTCGCGATCGCGCGTTCACGTGGGGCCGCCACCGTCGAAACACCGCCACTCCCCATCATTTGCCCTGTCTTCGCCGCTGAGCCGCCTTAACCAAATCGCGGGGATTCTGCTCAAATAGGAGATAGGAGGTCACGAGAAATGGAATCCAAACAGAAGATGGCGATTGCGGGCTCTGGCCTGGTGGTTGCGGGCATCGGGCTGGGCATTGTTGGCGCAGCCCTGATCGTTCCAGCGGTTTTCGCGTGGGCTACGCGGTTAGTCGAGAAAGGCGCGGACGGGTTCGCCTCCACGGTAGAGGGAGCATCCAAAACCGTGGGAACCGTTGCGGGCACTCTGCATCGATCCTTCAATGAAGCGAAACGGGCGGGCGTTGCCGAAATTAAGCGTGGCCGCTCGGCTGGCTAAACCGCTGCACCCCTGGCGCTCGGGAAGCATCTAACTAAACGAAGGGCGAGTTTCTTCCTCCGAGAACTTGTGGCGACAAGGCCAGCGGCGTTATCCCCACCCTGGATGCACGTCCGTCCCCTTCACTCTTTCATGTTGGGGGCTGGCACTCCTGCCGGCAACCGGCCTAAACACGATGCTGAAAAACCGAGCGTCTGTGTGAAAACAGGGACAGGCCGTCCTGTCCACGACGATATCTTGTTTATTCGTGGTCTCTGATTGCTAGGGGACAGGGTAGCCTGTCCCTGTTTTCACACAGACGCTCGGTTTTTCAGCATCGTGTTTAGGCCGGTTTTTCGGTTGAAGGGGCAGTCGCTGGATAGACAGGCTATGTTAGACTGAGCCCGATTTCCTTCATGGAGGCTCGCGTGAAACTAATCCAAAACCTGCTGATCGGTTCTGGCGTCCTGGCGATTCTCGCGCCCTACGGCGTCGCGCATTTCAGATTAATAGAACCCGCATCGTGGCTGCAGGAGTCCCAACTGGGAGACCCGCAGAAGATGGCCCCATGCGGTGGCACGTCCGCGGATCCCGGCAAACCAACCGGCGCCGTCACCAACGTCCAGGGCGGCGAAAAGCTCCACATCAAACTTCGCGAGACGGTCTTTCATCCGGGATTTTATCGAGTCGCTCTTGCCGTGAACTCGAGGGATGAGCTTCCGCCCGACCCGGTCGCAAAAACCGAGCCTACCGCAAACGGTCCGAGGTCGCTTTCGGCGGCGATTCAATACCCGCCCGCACCGCCGGTTCTGGCCGATGGGTTGTTCCCGCATACGACTCGGTTCGACAAGGAAGTGGAAACCGATGTCGACATTCCCAATATCAATTGCTCGAAATGCACTCTACAGATCGTGGAGTTTATGGCCGCGCACGCGCTGAACAAGGATGGCGATTACAGCTATCATCACTGCGCGATGCTGCAGATCCGCGCCAACCCGGATAAGGCGATCGATTCCCGTTTCCCAGCGGAAAAGAAATAGCGCGTCGCCAGTGGTGCGCGACCCGTTAGAGTCTGTGTGAAAACAGGGACAGGCAGCCCTGTCCACGCCGATATCTTGTTCATTCGTTGCCCAGGGTAACTCGGGGACAGGGTAGCCTGTCCCTGTTTTCACACAGACTCTAACGGGTCGCGCACCACAACCAAGCCGCGCTGAACAGAGCCGCGCGGCGGCGCGGGAGGACTAGGGGCTTCCCGAGCCTTCGCTAGCAATGATTTCGACGGAGCGAGATGACCGCTTGCTGACGCGCGCGGCTCCGAAGAGTTTCAGAGCCGCGACTGTTAAGGAGCGGTCATTTCCCACAATCGAAGCGCCGGGACAGTCCACTCGCTTACCTCAATGGCTGTGTTCCGCCGGCATCCCCAGCCGCTGCACGGTGTCGCCCTCGAAGTCGAATTCGATCATCACGGCGGGCTCGTCACCGACCACCCAACCGTCGTGGCCCGGTTCGATCGCGACTGCCTGCGGAGCGCGGAATTCGAGGGTGCATCCATCGGCGTATTGAATGTGGATCTGGCCGCGCGCGAGAAATCCGACGTGCGCGTGCTGACAGAGATCCGTGCCGACAATCGTTTTCAAGTCGCGCGACCAGCGGAATCCCGGCGGGTAGATCACCCGCTTCACGCGGCACTCGCCCGCGGATGCGATGTCAAGGTGCACGCCCCCAATCTCGCGATGCTGGGCTCCATCCATCGGTGCAGTAAGGGAATCAGGTGCAGTCAGGGGATCGGTCATGGGGCGCCCTCCAGTCGTAATTCTACTGCAGGCTGATGTGGCGCACGCACTCCTGCGTGCCGTGTCGACACTCATGTCAACACCTTCGCCCACTAAAGTAATTTCGCGGAAGCCCACTAGGCGTCGGGCAGCTTGACCGCCAGGATAGCCACCGGGAAACTAAGGAAGATCCTGCCATTTTCGCGGCGCGTCGCCATATCCAGCACATCGTCATACAGCGAGCGTTCGAAGATGCCTCGAATGCGATCGGCATCGCCGTCTTCCGGGAACGAGCGGCGCAACAAGTCCTCGAGTTCCGCTTCCAACCGATAGCCATCGATACGCGGTTCCCCGAGGCCCGCGTCGATAAACAGGCCCACCAACTCCTCTATCGGCAGCGCGCGGACGTGCGACGGATCGCGCAGTTTTTCCATCGCATTGAAGGCGTCGGCCTTGCTTGCGATAGGAGCGGAGTCCGCCACCACAATGCGGCCACCGGGCTGGCACACGCGGAGCATCTCAGCGAGTGCCGCTTGCGGCTCCAGCAAATGATGAAAGGCAAAGCGCGAACTGACGATGGAAAATCGTCCGTCCGCGTACGGCAGATGGAGAGCGTCGCCGGGTTCGAAGGTTAGGTTCGTCAACCCGCGCTGGGTCTGCTCTCTGCGCGCTTGTTCGAGCATCGCCGGAGTCGAATCGACACCGGTCGCGTGTGCCACCACTTTTGCGAATGCGCACGCCAGCAGTCCCGGGCCACAAGCGACATCCAGGGACGTGTCACCCGCCTCGGCTTCCGTCATTGCGACAATATTCGCCAGTACCTCTTCGTTTCGAATCGCACCGGCAGTGGCGAACGGAACAGCCTGCCGCGTGAACTGGTCGAGGATTCGATCCTGATGCGAGGGCGCCATGAATCAATTATGCCCGCGCCACATGACTAACGCGTGAGTTCGACGAAGCCGTAGCGATTGGAAACAAACACACTAGCAAACGCATTCGCCGGAAGCAGCCCAGGTGCCGATTCCGCGGCGTTCACCCGAACGGCATCCATTCGCCGAGCCTGACCATCCGCCACCGCGATCCGCACAGACCCTTGCTCGGCTTGCGCCAAAAATGCGTTCGTTCGAATCGTCGCCCGCGTCCTAAGCCGGCCGCCGGTTTCGAACAGCACCACCACCGAGGCGCCCGAATCCAACACCAGGTCGGCGCGCCGGCCATCGACTTCAGCCGCCAGGATTGGACGCCCATCCGTCGAACGAAAAACCGTCCTGTTACCGTGCGCCGAAGGCTCCGCGTCAACGACAACCCGGTGGTTACGATAATCCAAAAAATAATCGTGACGAATCAGCCAGCTTTGTCCCAGAACGCCATCCACCCCGTCAAATGGAATCTCGCCCACCATCGCTTCAACCGCCCGATCGCGAACGCCCCCAGCCTCGACTTCGTCCAGCACCACCACCGGGAGGACCTGCGTGCCGCCCGTTGTAACCTGTTCGACCGCATACGTCGCGTGAGCCTTGATCCTCTGCGCGACCCTCGGCCGGATCAGGCTGGAGGCGTTGCCGGTGTCGACCATCATTCGAAACGGGCCAACGCCGTTCAGGAAAACTTTGTTCAGCACGAGCACATGGTCAACTCGGCTTGCCTCGAGAGGGGTTTCAGCTTGCGTCAGTACCGCGGTTGCCGCCAGCAGAAAGAGCCACACTATTTTCATGCGTCAAGCGTGCGGCTTTTTGCATGTGATGGTCGTGAGGCGCTTCGGATGTGTTTATGAGGTTAAAACCGGGCTGTGAGGAAAACGTGATGGGTGCGATAAATCCCGCAGGATCTTGAGGATAGCGTCGCGATCAATCTTGTCGTAAGGCGGCGATCGGGACGGTCCGGCGGGGCGCTACCGCCGGCGGCCCATCAGCCGAAGCAAGCTGAGGAAGAGATTGATGAAATCCAGATACAGCCGGAGCGCGCCGAAAATCGCTTGCTTGCGCTCTGCGTCAGTCCCTGCGTTCCCGGGCGTGTTCATCGCCTTGATTTTCTGCGTGTCGTAGGCAGTGAGGCCCGCGAATACGATGATGCCGACCAGCGCAAAGATGAAATTAGCACCGTCGCCCCGCAATGAAGGAAGGAACATCGAGAGCAGGCTGAATCCGACCAAGCCGAACAATCCCATCACACAGAACGACCCGACCGGCCCCAGGTCGCGCTTGGTGACCAGCCCGAATCCGCTGAGTCCCGCGAAGCCAAAGGCGGTGACGCCGAAAACCTGAGCGATGCTCGCGCCCGTGTACGCCAGGAAAATGCCGGAGAACGTAACTCCAGTCAATCCCGCGTAAACGAGGTACAGCATCGTCGCCGTCAGCCCATTGATCTTGTTGATCAGTCCCGATAAAGCGACCACCAAACCGAATTGGGCGATGATCAACCCCAACAGCAGCATGCGATTCCCGAAGATCGCCTGCACCAGTTCCGGGGTTGTGGCGACGTACCAGGCGACGGCAGCCGTGAGACACAGTCCGCCGGTCATCCAGCCATACACGCGGCTCATGAAGCGCGCGTTGTCCGCGGTCAGAACCGCCGAGCCGAATCCGCTACGCTGCGACGGATCGCTAAACCGGTTGTCGAAGGATTGTGGCCCCATGCCCCAACTCTAGCCCCCACGAACACGGAGTGTCAACGTTATAAGGTCATTTGCGCTGGCTGCCTGAGGTCGCCGTGACGATATACGGACGACAGGCAATCGTGTGTGCTCCGCAAGTAGCTGTGGCACGCGGCTTCCATTTCGGCCAGACACGTGCCTGATCGTTCATGGCAACTCACATGAGCGAAACGCATCGAAACGCCGTAGAGGCACACGAACTGGCCGCGCGCTTCCACCGGACCGCTGCGGAGCATAACGAAAAAGGTGACGGCGACGCGGCAAGCTGGCACGCGCAAAGGGCTTTCGAGCACGCGAATCGCGCCTACGATTTAGCCAAGGAAGCGCACAACAAATCCGGAAGAATAGGAGACCTTCGATAATGCGTGATTCAAATCAGAAAGCAGCCGAATTGCATGACCTTGCCGCTCACGCGCACCGAGCAGCCGCGGAACAGCACGGTAAACAGGACCACCTCAGCGGACACGAACAATCCCGACAGGCGCTGGAGCATTCCAGCCGGGCCCACGAACAGTCGCAAGTCGTGCAAAAAGAATGGCTTGATCCCAAGAAGTCTTAGTTGTAAGGAGTGCATCATGCCCAGAGAAGCACATACCACCGCAGCCTATCATCACGAGCGGGCGGCCAAGAGTCATCGCGCTGCCGCGCAAGAGTTCAGCACGGGAGGGCACGCCGCCAGCGAGCAATATTCGGCAGAGGCGGTGGAGCATTCGGCCAAGGCGGACGAAGCCACTCGCGAGGCTCACCAGAAATCGATGCTGCACGGCAAACCGGTTCCAGTCTCGACGAAGTAATGGATGGCTTGATTAGAAGAGACAGGCGGAAACGCCTGTCCCACTGAAATTGACAGCGGAAACTCCTGTCCCACGAAGACGCGCACTTTCTGTCCTGTGAGTCTGGAAAAAAACCCGAATGTTGGACCGCTCCCTTTGGTCGCGGCTCGTTGGGAACGGTCTAATAACGACGTTTCACAGCACCCGAGCTTTCAAGCGACCCTCGGCCAGGCGGATGTTGATTTCCGAATCAACCGGGGCTTCGGTGGGCGACTTGATGACGTGGCCATCGCGCTCGACGATGGCGTAGCCGCGTTCGAGAATCTTGACCGGGCTCAATTGCGCGAGATGCGCTTCCAGCGGACCGAGCGCTCGTTGCGCATCGCTCAGATGACGCTTGATGGCCTGCGAAGAGGCCGCGTCGCAGGCATCGAGACGACGGCGGGCGCGGGCGAATTGCAATCTCACATCCAGTTGGCCGAGCCGGGCTGACATCGATTCCAGCGCGCGCCGGCGCGACTCGATCAGAGCCCGCCAGCGGTCGCGCAGCCGGTAATCCATTTCATCGACGCGCTGCATTTGTTTGCCGATCGCGCGATGCAGCGTCGTCTGATCGACAGCAAGTTTGTGGAGGCGGCGATGCAGCACCGCGAAGTTCAAGCGCATCGCCTGACGCAGCTTAAGCTCGGACGCCTGGACGCGATCCTCCAGACTCTGGCGCGTGCAGATCACCATTTCGGCGGCGGCCGAGGGCGTCGGCGCGCGCAGATCGGCGACGAAATCGGCAATCGTAAAATCGGTTTCATGGCCGACAGCGGAGATCACGGGAACCGCGCAGGCGGCAATGGCTCGCGCGACGCGCTCTTCATTGAACGTCCACAGGTCTTCGAGCGAGCCGCCGCCGCGCGCGACAATCACCACCTCCGCCCAATTCGAACGGCTGAAATATTCGATGCCGGCGACCACCTGTTCGATCGATCCGTCGCCCTGCACTTGCGCGGGATAGAGGCGAATGTGGCGACCCGCGAAACGGCGATCGAGAATCTGGAGGATATCGCTGATGACGGCGCCGGTGGGCGAGGTGACGATGCCGATGCGCTCCGGCATCGCAGGAAGTTGACGTTTACGAGAAGGCTCGAAGAGCCCTTCGGCGGCGAGCTTTTTCTTGAGCTGCTCGAATGCGAGCTGGAGTGCGCCGTGGCCCTGCGGCTCGATCGCTTCGACGACGAACTGGACTTCGCCGCGGGCGTCGTACACATCGATGCGTCCGCGCGCCAGTACCGCGACGCCATCACGAGGCTTGAATTTCAGGTAGCGGGCGGTGGTTCGATAACAGACGCAACGAAGCTGTGCGGCGTCATCCTTGAGCGTGAAGTAATAGTGGCCGCTGGCGGGGATTTTGGTGCCGGAGATTTCGCCGGACACCCAGATGTCGGTAAATTTGCGGGCGAGGGTTTCGCGAATGGATTGCGTGAGCTCGCTGACGGAGAAATAGTGGGGCTCGGGTCCCCAGTTGAGGGCGATTTGCTCCAAGATTTAGTTTACGGCGGCTGAGTCCCGTCAAGCACCGCTCATAAGAGCGGGGGTACTTCCACGGGGTACTTCCACGGGGTACTTCCGTGAGACCCCCACCCTCACGGGTGGTGCTTGTTTGGGGAAACGTGGCGGACGCTTCAGCGTGCTGTGCCGGCATTCATGCTGGCATTTTCATCAACGACGCATTATTAAGATGCGCGCGCCCTAACGGGACGCCCCTCATAGCGCTCCATTCTGTCGCGCCTCACTGGCGGACTTCGATATTTTCCTTGCGGGCCATAAGTCAGGCGCCCAATCCACCTAACCTGCCGGCCTTGTAAAGCCGGTCGTCCATGGGGCTGAGAGCACGCTCCATTTTCCTGGTCAGAATACGTGTGTGCGGAATATCGCAAAGATATTCCGGGATGTACCAGACGTCCTCCTCCGCCCAAATCCAGCCGAGTTTGTCGAACCGCTTCAGGTCCACCGCGCGAGAGTACGTTCGGAGCGTCTTTTCGCCTTGCGGATTGAAGTAATGCTCGAAATACGACATCGCCAGTTCGCGAATGGTGCGATACACCGGTTCGCGCGAACGCAACCCCGAATAATCGGACTTCGCGACCGCGCCCCAACGATCGTTCAATTTGTAGACCGCCAGGACGTGATCGGTGTCGCGGATGCCTTCGAGGTCGACAAGCAGCGCCGGAAACCCGAGAAAACGCAGCGCGGCTGCAGCGACCAATGCACCTTCCATGCAGTGCGCGACGCGCTCGCGGAGCACCATGCGGGGCGAATAGCAGGTGTCGCCATTCGGCTCGAGGTTGTAACCGAGATGGTCGAGGAACTGCTGGATCTTGGCGGGCGTCGTCAGTTTGCGGAAGACTTGCCGTTCGGCTTTGGACAACTGCGTGGCCGGCTCCATCTATTTGACGAGGGCCTTGTTGAGGACGATTTGTTCCACGGTTTAGTTTAAGACGGGTCGCCACGGTTGCGCGCGCCCTAACGGGACGCGCCTCAATAATCAGGCGGTGACGGATTTTGGAAAGACAAACTACACTAGAGGCATGCGTTGGTTCGCGGGATTGTGCCTGGGAATGCTGTCGCTGCAGGCGGCGCCGGAGTATACGGCCCAGCAAAAGCAGCTCAATATCGATTCCTTCGAGAAAGTCTGGGAGACAGTGCGCGACAAGCACTGGGAAAAAAATCCGGGCGGGCTCGACTGGCAGGCGATCCATCAGGAATATCGTCCGAAAATCGAAAAAGCCGATTCGATGGATGCCGCCAGGCAGGTCATGCGCGACATGCTGGGGCGGCTGAAACAGACCCATTTCGGCATCATTCCGATGTCGGTGTATAGCGAAGCGGACGCGCCGGGCGGCGGCGATGGCTCGCCTGGAATCGATCTGCGGGTGCTGGATGGCCACGCGGTGGTGACGCGCGTCGATCCGGGATCGCCAGCCGAAAAAGCGGGCGTGAAGCCGGGCTGGCAGATCGTCAGCGTCGAGGGCAAGGAGCTGGACGCGGCGATTCAAAAGCTGAAAAGCGATTCCGAATTGCACGAATTGATTCTGGTGCGCTCGGTGCTATCGCGATTGAGCGGCCCAGTCGGCGGAAAGCTCCACGTCGTATTCAAGAACGGATCGAATCGCGATGAGGCGATGGACTTGGGGCTGATCGCGCCGCGGGGGGAGATATCGAAGTTCGGCAACCTGCCTCCGCAGCATGTTTGGGTCGAGACGAAAATGGTCGGCAAGACGGGCTACATCGGATTCAACATGTTTCTGGATCTGCCGCGCGTGATGGGGCGGTTCAACGATGAGATCGGTAGTTGCCAGGATTGCGACGGGTTCATTATCGATCTGCGCGGGAATCCGGGTGGGGTCGGCGGCATGGCGATGGGGATGGCGGGCAAGCTGATCGACAAGCAGGGCCAGCGGCTGGGCGATATGTTCATGCGCGACACGACGGTTCACTTCGCGGTATTCCCGCAATCGCAGGTGTTCAATGGGCCGGTGGCGGTGCTGGTGGACGGAACGTCGGCGTCGACGTCGGAGATTTTCGCGGGCGGATTAAAGGATTTAGGGCGCGCTAAGGTGTTCGGGGAGCGAACCGCGGCGGCCGCACTTCCGTCTGTAATAGAGAAGCTTCCCAACGGGGATGGATTTCAGTACGCGATGGCGAACTATATTTCCGAAGGCGGCAAGCCGCTGGAAGGAAACGGCGTGACGCCGGATGTGGAAGTGAAGTTGACGCGGCAGGCGCTGCTGGCCGGGCATGATCCCGTGATGGATGCGGCGCTCGATTGGATCAGGAAACAGGGGAACAAAAAATGAAGAATCGACTGATGAGCAAATCTTTCGCGGCATTTGCCGCGACCTTGGCAATCGCCGGTGGAATCACGCTGCGGGCGGACGACGCGCTGCCGAAAGCCGAAACCATCCTGGATCACTTTATCGAGGTGACGGGCGGCAAGGCCGCGTACGAAAGCCGCAAGAGTGAAGTTGTGACGGGAACATTCGAGTTGCCGGCCATGGGGCTGAAAGCCCCGTTGATGCGCTATAGCGCGGCCCCGGACAAGATGTACACCATCATCGAAATCGAGGGGATCGGCAAGATCGAGCAAGGCGTATCGGACGGCGTCGCGTGGGACAAGAGCGCGATGCAGGGTGCGCACGTGAAATCCGGTGTCGAGAAGGCCCAATCGATGCGCGAAGCGACCTTCAACTCGTCGCTGAACTGGCGCAAAATGTATCCGAAGGTGGAAACCGCGGGTGTCGAGACGGTGGGCGGCGAGGAGTGTTACAAAGTCGTGATGACGCCGGCCGAGGGCAAGCCCGAGACCAACTTCTATTCGAAGAAGACAGGTCTGCTGCTGAAAAGCGTCGCGACCATTGAGAGTGCGATGGGCGAAATGCAGGCGGAATCGACGGCTGGGGAGTATAAGGATTTTGGTGGCATCCGGATGCCGTCCAAGATGACGCAGAAGATGGGGACGCAGGAAGTCACCATGACGATTGAGACCGTTAAGGTGAATGAAGCGATCCCGGCGGACAAGTTCGAAATTCCGGCGGACATCAAGGCGCTGGCCAATAAACCGGCGGCAAAATAGCGCGATGTGGGGCCGGCACCTCTGCCGGTAACCGGACTTAGAGGTTGCTGAAAAAACTCCTTTTTCTACGGAGAATTGAGCCGCCTAAAGAGGTTGCGGAAATACTCACATGAATGGCAGTGGGATCGGATCAAGAGACCTGGAGAGCCAACGATTCTTGAGAAGTTTGCTGGCGGATGTTTGCTCGGCCTTAGAGTCCTTGGAGGTGCCGCCCGCACTTACTTCTGGCTTAGCCTTGCGGTGCCAACTGTGACAGGCGGAGGAGATTATAGGCGCCGGCCGCAAATGTGAAATTCCCATCGACTCGGCGCAGGCCTCGAAACCGAGTCTTGCGGCCTCCGCCCGGCCCTTTGATCCAGGCAAAGCAGCGTTCGATCCATTTCCGCTTCCGTAGACTTTCGCGATAGGGCTCGGTCTGACGGATCGCCTCGCCTATCAGATCGGCTCGCTGCCTGGCGTAGGCTCCCAGGTGGGGCTGGATCTTCATCCGCTGCATCGCCTCCACGAAATCCTGCTCGTGATACGCCTTGTCGGCGCCCACCGTCGCCGGCAGGCGAACCCGTCCGAATAATGTTTTCACGGTCTTCATCAAGGCCGTGGCCGCGTTCCGCTCGGCGGTGGCGGAGGCTTGGGTGGCCGCGCTGGCCACGATCAGTCCACTGCGGTTTTCCATCACCAGATGCCCCAGATAACTCAAGCGAAATCGTTCGCCTCGACTCTTGCGGTACAAACGCGCCTCGGGATCGGTGGTGGAAGCGTGGGTATCGCGTTTGAGCAGTTTGCCTCTTCGGCCGCTGCCTTGTCCGGGGGCCGGCGGATCGTCCTTGGGTTGATAACTTCGCTCGCTGGCCCAGGCTTCGATCAAGGTTCCATCCACACTGAAGTGTTCCTCGTCCAACAACTTCTCGGCCCGTGCCTCCAGCACGACTGACTTAAGCCATTCCTGCGCCAGTTCCGCTTGCAGAAACCGCTCGCGGTTCTTGGTGAATACCGTTACATCCCAGGGCTTTTCGTCCATGCTTAAGCCCACGAACCAGCGCAACGCGAAGTTGTACCGCATCTCCTGCATCAGCCGCCGCTCGCTGCGATACCCGTACAGGACCTGCAAAAGCAGCGCGCGCAGCAGACGTTCCGGCGCAATCGACGGCCGTCCAGTGTGCGAGTACAGAACTGCAAATCGGCTCTCCATCCGTCGCAGCACCGCATCGCTGCGTTGGCGAATGGTCCGCAACGGATGATCCATGGGAACCAGACTCTCAATCGAGAACGTGTAGAACAACTCGTGTTGCGTTTGGTCCGCACTGCGCATGTTCTAAAGACGATTCCTCCACTTCTTTCGATACTGCCCAGTGGAGTTTTTCCGCAGCCTCTTGAAGGCGACTCGCCGCCACGAGTGGCGGCCCCACAAGTGATTCTTAGTGGTCGTGGAAATCGTCGGGCGGCTCGGCGTGGCGATAGAATTTGCTTCGACAGCTACGGCAGCGGAACGGCCACCGGCCGAAGGCTCGCGCGAGGATCCCTATCAGGCCCTCGGCTTTTGAGCGTCGAACGTCGCTCGACCCACACTTCGGGCACAGCATCCGTTCGGGCGGCAATTGCTCTTCGTCGGGCATAGACAACACCGAAGAATAACATTTGTTGCGGAAGCGCGGATTTTTTGGGACTGGAATTTTTTTGCAATACAGTCTATAACTTAGTCTTGGGGCCTTTCTTAGAAGCGATCGTCCGGCACAGCACTCGAAGGATCGGGTACATGCTCGCGGTCGGGTTGGTGGCGGCCTACGGATGGGTCGCGATGCGCGGACCGCAAGGGGTCGGCGCGCTGCTCGAAAAGCGCCGCGAAATCCAAGAACTGCAGGATAAGAATGCAACGGCGGCGCGGGAAGTAGAGCGCCGGCGCGAGCGCATTCGGCGGCTAAAAGAGAGCCAGAGCGAGCAGGACATGGAAATCCGGAAGCAGTTAAAGCTGCTGCGTCCGGGGGAGACCACGTTCATTTTGCCGGATGCGCCGAAGGATGATCCGGCAAATTCGCAGAAGCCCGATAGTCCGGATCGGCCCGATCAGCAATAGCCGGCTTGTGGCGCATGCTTCAGCGTGCCGCCGTCGGCTCAGCCGATGGTGTGTTCGGACGTCGAACTGAAGTTCGCCGCTGCACGCTGAAGCGTGCGCCACGTCTACCAAACCCGGCAGGCGGGACCCTTCACCATCGGCTGACCCACCTTGCACGACCACGCCTGCGCGAACTCCGGCATATTCGACACCACGCCGTTCACGCGGAATTCGCCCGGCGAATGCGGATCCACCTGCGCCCGCATTCTGGCCGACTCGGCGGTCTTATTTTCGCACCACACCTGCGCCCAGCCCAGAAACAGCCGCTGCTTCGCGCTGAAGCCGTCGCGCTTTTCCGGCTCCTTACCGCCAAGCGTATCCATCAACGCCATATACGCGAGCCTTAGCCCGCCATTGTCCGCGGTATTTTCGCCGAGTGTCAGCTCGCCATTCAAGTGCACATCGTCGACGGCTTTGAAGTCGCCGTACTGCTTGACGATGCATTGCGCGCGCTGGTCGAAGGCCTTCGCGTCCGCTTCGGTCCACCAGTCGCGAAGATTACCTTTCGCATCGAACTGACGGCCTTGATCGTCGAACGCGTGCGTCAACTCGTGGCCGATCACCGCACCGATCGCGCCATAATTGATCGCGTCGTCCAGCGTGTTGTCCCAGAAAGGCGGCTGCAGGATTCCGGCAGGAAAGTTGATGTCGTTCTCCTGCGGATCGTAATACGCATTCACGGTGGGCTGGCTCATCTGCCAATCCGTCTTGTCGACCGGCTTGCCGATTTTCGCGAGCTGGCGCTCGACTTCGAACTGGCTGGTGCGCTCGGCATTCCCGTAGGCATCGTCGCGTGCGATTTTGACTTTCGAATAATCGAGCCAGTGTTCCTTGGTGCCGATCTTGTTCGCGATCGCATGCAGCTTGATCAGCGCCTGTTCCTTGGTAGCGGGCGTCATCCAATCGAGCGCCTTGATATCGTCTTCCATGGCCTTCTCGATGGCGTGGACCATTTGCAGCGCGCGGCGCTTGCCTTCGTCGCCCAACGTCTTGTCGATGAATTTCTGGCCGAGCGCGTCGGGAATCTGATTATCGGTCTGATCGACGCATTGCTTCCAACGCGCGCGCATTTCCTTGGCGCCGGAGAGGGTCTTGCCGTAAAACGCGAACGTCTCGTCCTGAAACTTCTTCGGCAGGACTCCGGAGTTGTCGTGCAGCAGATGCCACGCGAGATACGTTTTCAGATCGGCCAGGCTGGTATCGGCGATCACGGACTGCAAGGTCTTGATGAAATCCGGCACGTCGACGTTGAGGTTGTCGAATGCAGGCGCGCCGACTTGCTTGAAGAATTTCGGCCAATCGATAGCGGGCGCGAGCGCGACAAGATCCTTGACGGGAAGCAGGTGATACACATTGTTGGGATCGCGCCGCGAGACGTTGTCGAGCGAGCCTTTGGCGAGCGCCAGTTCGATCGCCATGACGGCTGCGGCCTTTTTCGCGGCAACATCGGCGGAGTCGCCGGCGAGTTCAAACATGCGCCCGATGTGGAGGATGTAGCTGTTGCGCAGCTCGATCGATTTGGGATCGGTCTTGAGGTAATAGTCGCGATCGGGGAGCCCGAGGCCGCCCTGGTCGAGATCGGCGATCTCGCGCGTGGAATCCTTGGCGTCCTGCGACGAACTGAAGCGGAAGAAGGAGCTGGTTCCGGAGCGATTGAGCCACGCGGCGATGTCCGTAATCTGCGCCTTGTCCGTGATGGCGGCGATGCGATCCAGATCGCCTTTGGCGGGGCCGAGTCCTTTGGCGTCGATCACCTTCTGGTCCATGCAGGCGGCGTAATAGTCGCCCACTTCGCGATCGAGAACCGCGCGGCCGGGCTTGTCGGTAGACGCGCCTTCGAGGATATTTTGCAGCACGGTGCGATTGCGTTCCTGGAGCGCGTCGAAGCGGCCGAAGCGCGACTGGTCGCCGGGGAGGGGATTCGCGGTCATCCATCCGCCGCAGGCGTACTGATAGAAATTCGAACACGGGTCGACGGCGCGATTGAGCGCAGCGGGGTCGAATCCGTTGAATTTCTGGGCGAAGCAGGCGGTGGAGAAGAGCAGAATGGGTAGAACTACACGCATACCTTTATTGTACGAGTGAGAGGGGCCAAGGTAACGGATTTCAAATTTGAGTGGTCTGAAGACCGCTCGCCGCCACGGGTGGCGGCCCCACATCACGCGCGGCGGCGCAGCAGTGCGACTCCGCACAAGCCGATTCCCAACAAAAGGTATGACGCCGGTTCCGGAGCCGCAGCGTATTGATCGAACTGGTTACTGAAGGTATCCAAATACGACAGCGTAGTCCCGTAGCCGCCGTTCTTGAGCGTGACTTGGTCGAGGACATAGAGCGAAGTGACCTGGTTCGCGAAATCGGCCACCAGGTTAATCGAATTTCCGCTTCCGCTAAAGGCGCCCAACTGCCAGGTATACGCCGGAGCAGAACTGTTGGCGCCGATGGTCGCCGTAATGCTCCCCAATTTCGCGGCGGAGCAGCCAGACAGAGTGGTTGCGTTCAAACAAAAATCCTCCACAATCGTAGCCGACCCGTTGGATGACGTACCGTAGTTTCCGGCGTTGAGGACGAGTTGGAGCGAATTGATGATCCATGAATCGCCGGCCGGGGTCACGGGAGTGGAGCCCGCCGCGCCGTTGTTCCCTGTTACCTGGAAACCAACTGAGCCGGTTCCGGTTTGCGTGGACGACGATTGAACATACCATCCGTTTCCACTGGGGTTCGATGTGGCTCCCGGCGATGTCCAAGTCGCATCGATCGGTGTGATCGTGCTTGGACTTCCGGAGATGACGCCTCCGCTGGCGCCAAAGTCGATATTGCTGGTGGTGGGAGAGTTCGGGAAGCCGGTCTCGGTGCCGAGAGTGAGGCTGGTGAAGTTCAAATCGGTCTTGGCGCAGCCGCCCCCCAGGGTAGAAACCGAAGTCCCGGGCGCCGATGCGCAGGACGAGAGACTCGCCCACGCTGTGTGGGAAGAGCAAAGAAGGAAGAACGCCACGCTGAGTCGCTTCATAATCAGAGGCGATTATGGAGCGCGGTTTCGTACCGTCAACGAAGCTCCAGGCCTAGGACGGTTTAGTACTGGGTCCTTTCGACCTTTAGGAGGTTGTCGCCGAGCCGCTTTTCGTAAGAAGGGCGCGCCGATGTGGCGCACGCAGGAGTGCGTGCGCCACATCGGCTAGGCGTCGACGGGTTCGAGGACCTTGGCGGCGTAGCGGCGGGCGACGTAAGCGTTCAGAATCGCGATGAACTCCTCGACGATGTGATCGCCGCGCAGCGTGCATTTGAGTTTGCCGTCGACATACACCGGCGCGACGGGTTCCTCGAACGTGCCCGGCAGCGAAATGCCGAGATCGGAATGCTTCGATTCGCCGGGGCCGTTCACGACGCAGCCCATCACGGCGACCTTCATCTCTTCGACGCCGATGTATTCCTGCGCTTCCACACCGGCATCTGCTCGCGCAGATAGGTCTGGATCTGGTCGGCCATGTCCTGGAAGAAGGTGCTGGTGGTGCGGCCGCAGCCGGGACACGCCGTGACCTGCGGCGTGAAACTGCGCAGTTCGAGCGCCTGCAGAATCTGCTGGCAGACGATCACTTCATCGGTGCGATCGCCATTCGGCAGCGGAGTGAGCGATGCGCGAATCGTGTCGCCGATGCCTTCCTGCAACAGGACGCCGATGGCGGCCGTGGTCGCGACAATGCCTTTCGATCCGAGACCCGCTTCGGTGAGCCCGAGGTGCAAGCGCGTAATCGCACTCGCGCGCCAACATGCGATACACCGCAATCAGATCCTGCACGCCGCTGACTTTCGCGCTGAGGATGATTTTGTCGTGCGCGAGGCCGTAGGATTCTGCGGCTTTGGCGGATTCGATGGCGCTGACGACGATCGCGCGCAATGTCACCGCCTTCGCATCCAGCGGCTCGGGCAGCTTGTTGTTCTCATCCATCATGCGCGTCAGCAGCGCCTGATCCAGCGATCCCCAGTTCACGCCGATGCGCACCGGACGATCGTATTCGACGGCGGCTTCGATCATGACGCGGAAATTATCGTCGTGCTTCTTGCCGATGTTGACGTTCCCCGGATTGATTCGATACTTGGCGAGCGCGCGCGCCATCTCGGGATATTTCTTCAGCAGCAGGTGGCCGTTGTAATGGAAATCGCCGATGATCGGCACGCGCACGCCGAACTTGTCGAGCGTGTCGACGATCTTCGGCACGGCCTTCGCGGCATCGTCGGTATTGACGGTGACGCGCACCAGTTCGGAGCCGGCGGTGGCCAGCGCCATGACCTGATTCACGGTCGACATGACGTCGGCGGTATCGGTGTTGGTCATCGATTGGACGACGATAGGTGCCGATCCGCCGACCTTCACCGTCCCGATAATTGCTTGCGCTGAACGGCGCCGTTGGTTCGCTGACATGAACCTTTATTGTATCGTGGACGTTCACATGAGCGACGAGAGCGAGAGCGCAGCCGGGCGGAAACGCCTGCCCCACGAGAGCACGGAATTAAAACGCGAACTGGGCCTG
Organism: Terriglobia bacterium; assembly: GCA_963732025.1. Lineage (GTDB taxonomy): Bacteria > Acidobacteriota > Terriglobia > Bryobacterales > Bryobacteraceae > Palsa-187. The sequence goes on along the minus strand of CAVSXU010000007.1, from coordinate 248,751 downwards.
CCGAATCTGGTGTTCACGCAGATCCTGTTCGTGATGGGGCTGAGCTGGGTGGGCGCGGCGGCGAAACTCGGGCCGGCGCACACCACATTCTGGCTGCTCGCCGTGGCCCTGTTCTACATTCCGTCGGCGATCGTCGTGGTGCATCTGAGCCGGCGAATGCCGCTCGAAGGCGGCCTGTATCAATGGGCCAAGATCGGATTCAGCGACCGCGCGGGATTCCTGGTCGCGTGGAACCTGTGGATCTACGCGATGATCCTGACGTCGGAGATCGGGCTCGCAGCGGCCACGGGAATTGCATATTCGACCGGCGTACCGTGGATCGCCGAAAGCAAGTGGTTCATCGCGCTGGCCAGCGTCGCGGTGATTGCGGGGTTGTCGTACTTGTCGACCGTGGGGCTTGGCGCAGGGAAGTGGTTGCACGGCGCGGGCGGATTGACGATGGTGCTGGTGCTGCTGGCGGTGATCGCGCTGCCGGTGATTTATTGGATGCGCGGCGAAAAGCCCGTGACGCAGCCGTTCGCGCTGGCGATTCCGGCGATGACGCTGCTGAATCTGAATATTCTGGGCAAGCTCGGATTCGGAGCGCTGGGCGGATTCGAATACGTCGCGATTTTCGCGGGCGAATGCAAGGATCCGGCGCGAACCATCGGGCGAAGCGTGATCATCGCGGCGCCGATCATCGCTATTTTGTTCATCCTGGGCACTGGGTCGGTGCTGTGGTTCGTGCCGATGGACAAGATCGATTTGATCTCGCCGGTGTCCCAAGTGCTGGCGATCGGCGCAAAACCCTTTGGAATCGGCGCAAGCATTGCGTCGGTGGTGATCTTACTGGTGCTCGGAATGCGGATCGCACAGACGAGCGTGAATTTTTCAGCGACCGCGCGGCTGCCGATGGTGGCGGGCTGGGACCACTTGTTACCGAAGTGGTTCACGAAGCTGCATCCGAAATACAAGACTCCCGCGCATTCGATCTTCTTCGTCGGCGCGATGACGCTGGCGTTCGCGATGTCGGGGATGATCGGCGTCGGCAGCCAGGAAGCGATGCAGTTGTTCAACAATTCCGCTGGAATCTTCTACGCGGTGACCTATCTGTTCATGTGCGCCGTGCCGATCGCGGGAAAGGGCGTGCAAGGCTCGGTTGGCGTGAAGATCGCCTCGGCGTTGTGTTTTTTGATGACGGTGCTGTATATCGTGCTGTCGATATTTCCGATCATCGAAGTCACCAGCCGCGCGGCGTTCACGATCAAAATCAGTAGCGTCGTGATCGTGGGGAACCTGATCGGATTCGCGATTTATGCGGTCGCGGAAGGACGGAGGGCTCGCTCCAGCGAGGCGAACTCCCGCTAACGAGTCTGATTGAAAACAGGGACAGGCTATCCTGTCCCCTAGTGACCCGATGCCACGAATGAACGAGATATCGTCGTGGACAGGGCGGCCTGTCCCTGTTTTCAATCAGACGGGCATCAGCATCCGGCGGGCGTCAGTGAGACGTAACCGTCAGCGACTGCTTGCGCCAGCGCGTTGCTCAACGCCACTGCGCTACAGTGATACTCCAGGAGGTTGCCATGCCTGACCTTGGTTTTCCGATGATCCTCGTGGTCATCATCTTGATTTATCTCCTTTCCAGCATCAAGATCCTGGCCGAATACGAACGCGGCGTCATCTTCCGCCTCGGCCGCGTGCTGGGCAACGCCAAAGGACCCGGCGTGATCCTGGTATTCACGCCGATCGACCGGATGGTGCGCCTCTCCCTGCGAATCGAGGCCATGGAAGTCCCCGCGCAGGACGTGGTCACGCGCGATAACGTCACCGTCAAAGTGAACGCCGTGATCTACTTCCGCATCGTGGATCCGATCAAAGCGGTGATCGAAGTCGCTAACTACCTGTATGCCACGTCGCAGCTTTCGCAGACCACGCTGCGCAGCGTGCTGGGCGAAGTCGAGCTCGACGAGCTGCTCAGCCAGCGCGAAAAACTCAACGTGAAACTGCAAGCCGCGCTCGATCAGCACACCGGACCGTGGGGCGTGAAAGTCGCGCTGGTGGAAGTGAAGCAGGTGGATCTGCCGGATCAGATGATCCGCGCCATCGCCCGCCAGGCCGAAGCCGAGCGCGAGCGCCGCGCCAAAATCATCCACGCCGAGGGCGAAGTCGAAGCCGCCGCGAATCTGGAAAAAGCGGCGATTACGCTGGCTCGCCAGCCCGCGGCCATCCAGCTTCGCTACCTGCAAACGCTGGTCGAGATCGGGTCGGAGAAGAATACGACTGTTGTGTTTCCCCTTCCGATGGATATACTGTTCTCATTGAACAGGGCTTTGCAGAAGTTCGCCGGACCTGAGCCGGCTGGACCCGCCTCGCCTGGCAATGACAGCGCGGCTTAAGCACAAGGGGATAACGATTCGGTGCCAAAAAACGAAGACGGCGAATTTGAATTAATTCTGGGCAACCGCCAGTTGTTGAGCGTGTTCTTCATCGTGGTGGTGCTGCTCGGCGTGTTTTTCGCGATGGGCTACATCGTGGGCCGCAACTCGGGCCCGGGCCCGCCCGATGTCGTGACGGCGAAAAAAGCCGACAAGCCGCTGGTGGTGGATTCGCCGGGCCGCGACGCAAGCCCCGCGCCGCCAGTCAAGACGGAGCCCGCGCCAGCACCTCCACCGGTCGAAACGCCCAAGCCCGTCGAGACCGCCAAGGCCGAGCCGCCACCGAAGCCGGAGCCCAAGAAAGCCGAGACGCCAAAGCCCGAGCCCAAGAAGCTCGATCCAAGCAAAGCGGAGCCGCCGAGATCGAAACCGGAACCCGCGGCACACGCTTCAGGCGAGCCATCGGGGATCTATCTGCAACTCGCGGCGACCGCGCAACATGAGGCGGCAGTCTACGTCGAAGTGCTGCAAGAAGAAGGGCTTCAAAGCGACCGCGGTGCAGATTCCCGAGAAGCCGGACGCTGTATCGTGTGCTCGTGGGACCGCTGGCGGATGGCAGCCTGGCGAAGACCAAGGTTGACCTGAAAGCTGCCGGCTTCCCCGGCGACAAGGCGATCAAGCAAATCTATTAAATAGTGAACGAACTGGTTCAGATTGCGCCGGCCCGCTCGCTTGCCCGATTGGCTGCGCAAGCCGCGCACGCATTTCGAATCCGTTCACAACTCTGAAGACCGAGCTGCGCCGCCTGAATCTGCACACGGTTTGCGAATCCGCCCGCTGCCCCAACATGCATGAGTGTTTCCATCGCGGCGCGGCGACGTTCATGATCCTCGGCAATCTGTGCACGCGCGGCTGCGGATTCTGTTCGGTGCCGAAGGCGAAGCATCCGGGCGCGCTCGATCCGGATGAGCCGGCGAATGTCGCGCGCATGGCCGCGGCGATGAGGCTGCGCTACGTCGTGATCACCAGCGTGAATCGCGACGATCTGGACGACGGCGGCTCGCGACACTTTGCGGAGACTGTTCGACGAGGTGCAAGCACGCGCTGCCGAATGCACGCGTCGAGGTGCTGACGCCCGATTTCTGCGGCGAATCTCGATGCCGTCGCGCGCGTGCTCGACGCCGGGCCGCACGTGTTCAATCACAACATGGAAACGGTCGCGCGCTTGTACAAGCGAGTTCGGCCGCAGGCGAATTATCGGCAATCGCTGGACGTGCTGCAGTTCGCGAAAAGCTATCGACCGCCGAATGGTCGCTGACGAAATCGGGACCGATGGTCGGCCTGGGCGAAACGCCAGCCGAAGTGGAACAACTCCTGCGCGATCTGCGCGCCGCCGATGTCGATGTCGCCACGCATTGGGCAGTATCTTGCAACCCACGCGCCGCAATCTGCGCGTTGCCGAATACGTGACGCCCGAACAATTCGATGCCTATCGCGATTTCGGACTTCGATCGGCTTCAAGATGGTGTTCAGCGGACCGCTGGTGCGCAGTTCCTACATGGCGGATTTGGTTAACGAGCAGGCAAGCGAGCAGGCGCGGTATTTGAGCAGCGCCTTGAACTTCGCGCTCGCAGCTCTTACCGGCGTCCTGCTGATCCTCATTTTTCCGATTTCAATCTCACCTGGCTCGCGCCGGTCGCGCTGACGCCGATCCTGATCGCATGCGCGCGCGAATCGTCCTGGAAGCGGCGGTTCCTGTTCGGATGGGCTCGCCGGATTCGTGTTCTGGTTCGGCGTCTGCACCTGGATCCAGTTCGTGCTCGAAGTGCACGGCGGCATGGGCCGATGGGGCGGATGGGGCACGTTCGTTCTGTTCGCGGTGCTCAAGGGCCTGCACATGGCGGTCTTCGCGACGCTGGCCGGCTTGTTGATGCGGACATCGTGGGCGATTCCTTTGACGATCCCCGCCGTCGCCGCGCTGTGGACCGGCATCGAGCGCACTCACGGATCGCTCGGATTCGCCTGGCTCGATCTGGGAAACGCCGGAATCGACATGCCTGCTGATGCGCCTGGCGCCGTTCACCGGCGTGTACGGATTGTCGTTCGTCTTCGCGATGCTCGCGTGTGCGGTCGCGCTGGTCGTGCTGCGCCGGCCGCGGCGCGAGCTCGCATGGCTACTCGCGATCGCTGCTCGTATTCGTCTTGCCGTCGGCTGCCCCAGGCCGAGCAGGGTCCCGACCATGCGCTGCTGGTGCAGCCCAATGTCGACACCGGAGATGGAGTGGACGACGGCGTCACTGGCGGACGTCGAACGTCACCTCGCGACTTTCTCGCGAAGCGTGCCATCGTCGTTCATCATCTGGCCCGAAGTGCCCGCGCCGTTCTATCCCGGCGAGGCCGAATTCCGCGCGTATGTGGAAGGCATCGCGCGCGAGAACCACGCCTATCTCCTGTTCGGCGGCGTCGCGTACAACGCATCGCGGTGCGCCGCTGAACTCGGCGTTCCTGCTGGATCCATCGGGCGCGATGGTCGAGCGTTACGACAAGATCAAGCTGGTTCCGTTCGGCGAATTCGTGCCCGACATTTTCGGCTGGGTGAACCGCATCACGAAAGAAGCCGGCGATTTTGCCCCGGGCGAACGCGTCGTGGAATTTCCGGTGAACGGCCATCGCATCGGGGCATTCATCTGCTACGAATCGGCGTTCCCGGATCTGGTCCGTCAATTCGCCAGCGACGGCGCCGAAGTCCTGGTGAATCTCTCCAACGACGGCTACTTCGGCCACAGCGCCGCGCGCGAACAGCATCTGGAACTGGTCCGCATGCGAGCCGCCGAAAATCGCCGCTGGATTTTGCGCGCCACCAACGACGGAATCACCGCGACGATCGATCCCGCCGGCCGTGTCGCATTCCGAGCGGACGCCGTATCAACTACTCTCGGCTGACGTGCCGTTTCGATACTCGAAGAACGTCACCGTCTACACAAGGTACGGCGATGGTTCGCGTGGACATGCCTGGCACTGACCTTAGGCCTCGTCTTGTTCGCGTGCATTCGCGTTCATTCGCGGCCAATGTCTTAGCCGTGCCGGATCACGAGCACATCGCCATCCTTGACGATGTACTCTTTGCCTTCCAGCCGCAGCAGACCTTTTTCGCGCACGCCGGGATACCCGTCGATGATCGACCAGCGCCTTCCAATTCACCACTTCCGCGCGAATGAACTTCTTCTCGAAATCGCTGTGGATCGCGCCCGCCGCCTTCGGCGCGGTGCTGTTCATCGGAATGGTCCAGGCGCGCACTTCGGTTTCGCCCGCCGTCAGGAAACTCATCAGCCCCAGCAGCGAATAGGTCGCCGAGATCAGCCGCTCCAGGCCCGGATCCTTCAACCCGTAGCTCGACAGATACTCGCGGCTTCTTCCGGCGAAACCTCGGCCAGCTCCGCTTCGATCTTTCCGCAGATCGCCGTCACCGCCGTGTCCTTCGCGGCCCGCAAACGGCCCGTTGCGATACTCCTCTTCCACTTCATGCAATCGCGGCGCGTCTTCTTCGCCCAGGTTCAGCACGCACAGCATCGGCTTCTGCGACAGAAACTGGAAGCCGCGAATGCGCTTCTCATCTTCCGCGCTGAACTCAAGCCCGCGCAGCGGACGATTCGCCTCCAGCTCCGCCTTCAGCCGCTCCAGCAGCGCGAATTCCTTATCGAGCTCCGGATTCTTGATCTTCTTGCGCTCCTTATCCACGCGCTCCATGCGCTTCTCGACCACCACCAGATCGCTCAGGATCAGCTCCATCTCGACGTCTTCGAAATCGCGCATCGGATCGACCGAGCCTTTTTCGTGCGGCACCGTATCGCTCTCGAACACGCGCAGCACATGCGCCAGCGCATCGACCACGCGCAGGCTCGCCAGATAGCTGGGATCGCGCAGGGCCTCTTTCGAGATCGACGGGAAGTCGAGATATTCGACCGTCGCGTGCGTGATCTTGGGAGGATCGAAAATCTTCGCCAGCGCGTCCAGCCGCGCGTCGGGAACCTTGGTCATGCCCACGCGCGCTTCCAGCGACCCCACGCGCGCGCGATTCATGCACGCCGGTCAGGATCGTGAACAAACTTGTCTTGCCCACCATCGGCAGGCCGATACATTGCTGTTTTCATTGTATGAATATAAGATGTGTTGTGATTCGTGTCACCGGCTAAAGCTGGAACGTCCACCAGCGTCAGGATCTCGCCCAGGATCTTTTCCGCGACCTCGGCCGACCGCTGTCGCGATCGCGATGCGCGTGTTCACCACCACGCGATGCGCGAACACCGGCACCACCATTCGCTTGACGTCGTCCGGCGTGACGTAATCGCGGCCTTCCACCGCCGCCAGCGCCTGCGTCGCGCGATACAGCGCCTGCGCGCCGCGCGGGCTCACGCCCATCGCCAGCGATTCGTGCGTGCGCGTGCGCTCCACGATCGCCAGCATGTAATCCACCAGCGCTTCGTCCACCGCCACCTGCGCCACGGCTTCCTGCAAGCGCCGTCAGTTCTTCGCCCGAGATCACCGGCGCGCGATCGTCCTTGCGCCGGCGCCGCGCCGATTGCCGCACGAATCTCGCGCTCCGCCGCCGCGTCCGGATAGCCGATGCGAATGCGCATCAGGAACCGGTCGAGCTGCGATTCCGGCAGCGGATAAGTGCCGTGATGCTCCACCGGATTCTGCGTCGCGATCACCATGAACGGCTGCGCCAGCGGCCAGGACCGCCCGTCGATGGTCACCTGCAGCTCGTTCATCGCTTCGAGCAGCGCCGATTGCGTCTTCGGAGTCGCGCGATTGATTTCGTCGGCCAGCAGGAAATTCGTGAACACCGGCCCTTGCTTGAACTCGAATTCCTGCGATGTGCGCGTTGTAGATGGTGACGCCGAGCACGTCGCTCGGCAGCATGTCGGAGGTGAACTGCAGGCGGTGGAAATTCGAATCGCACGCTGCGCGCCAGCGCCTGCGCCAGCGTGGTCTTGCCGACCCCGGGAACGTCTTCGATCAGCAGATGCCCGCGCGCCAGCAAGACACGCGAGCGACAGGCGCAGCACTTCCGCCTTTCCGCGAATCGCCTCGCCCAATACCGATTCGATTTCAGATAACCTGGAGAGCGAAACTGGCGGGCTGTAAACGGATTCCCGCTGGACCATCACTGCCATGATATCGAAAAAAGCCCTTAGCCTCGCAGCCCTGATCAGTTTGTGGGTCGCGCAAGCGCCGATGGGATGCGCGCAGCCCCGAGCCACTCCGCCGCCGGCCCCGAAGGCGGGCCCTCCGGCAACCCCGAAGTCTCCCGCAGCCACCGCGACGTCCTCTGCATCGATGACCACGGAAGCCGCGATTAAAGCCGTCCTCGAACGCCAGGCTTTCGACTGGAATCGCGGCGATACCGACGGTTTCCTGGTCGGCTACGCTCCCGATGCGATCTTCGTCAGCGACACGGTGACTCGCGGGCTGGAGCAGCTCCGCGTCCGCTATCAGAGCCACTATCCGACGCGCGCGTCCATGGGCAAGCTGACGTTTTCCGATATCGAAGTCCACACGATCGACGCCAACAACGCGCTCGTCATCGGCCGATTCCATCTGGAGCGCGACACCGAAGGCGGCGGCAATACCCAAGGCGTCTACACGCTGTTATTCAAGCGCGGTCCAAAAGGCTGGAAGATCGCGGTCGACCACACCAGCTAATTAGTTGTTGTGGGGCCGCCCGTTGTGGGGCCGCCACTCATGGCGGCGAGCCGCCTTCAGGCGGCTCAAACTTCATGCACGATTCGCCTGCGAGAACACCCACAAATCAGCAGCCAGGAAATTCACGACGCCCGTTAAAGCAACGGCCATCACATTCGCGACCAGCAACGGAATCGCGAACTCATGCTTAAAGAACATGGTGAACACGACGTTGGAAAGGATGGAGATGGATCCCGTAGCAGCGTGGAATTTCCACAACCGGGTGAATCGGCCAGCCGCCAGGCTCCCCCGCCAAGTCCACACTTCGTGCCAAACGAAGTTGTGCAGCAAGGCCGTTTCCACCGCGATAATCGTCGCGACAACCGGCGAAATTCCCGCAAGCCGCGTGCAAGCCCACAGCACCGTGAGTTGCACCGCCAGTCCACCCGCCCCGACCACGCTGAACTTCAACCAGCGAAGAATCACGCCCGGTCTTCTCATTCAGGAAAGCCTCTCGGCGTTGTACAAATAGCAGGTATGCTTCGCGATCGACCATAGCAGCGCGCCGCCGATTCCCACGATCCCCACCGCGCCGCCAACGTCGAATAACAGGTACTGCTTGCCCGCGATGATCGCGTACGGATGCACCAGCAATGCAATGTTCCCGGCAATGAGTAATAGCCTTAATTCAGTCGGACTGAACATCGCAAAAGACAAGTGAAATTTCCCCACAGTGTAGGTTGCCAGATACACTTCAATACTCAATAAGAAATACGCCACCAATAATCCGACCGCGATCCGCTCGCTCATATAACCCGAAAGCGCGAGCCCTCCGAACACGAAAACGCTGCCGCAGGCGTCCAAAACGTGGTCGACATAGAACCCGTAGCGAGGCCGCTGGCGCTGCCGGACACGCGCGAGCGTGCCATCGAGACTATCGCCGAACCAATTCAAAATAAAGAAGAAGATGACGGCGATCAGTCCGACAGCGGGTGACACTCGGGCATACCAATAGCTGAGCCCGACCCCAATGAGCGAAACGAACCCAAGGATGGTCAGGTGGTCCGAGTTGACCCACGCCGGAAGGCGTTGGGCAATGGCGATTAGAGCTTTCTTTTCAATGGAGGACAGAATGCTGTGATGCTCGCGTGAAGCATGACGAAATTCGCTGGATGTTTCCATGCTTCCTATGACGCATGACGTGAATTAAAGTTTATTAACTTTTCAAGAAAGTTTGCGAGCGCGTGCTAATATTTTTGAATGCGTTTTTTTCGGAGAGCTTTGCTCGGGCTGTCGTTCGCTGGACTAGTCGCGGCTGGACCGGTGTTGTTTTCGGTGACACCAGTGGCAGCGCCAGCGGGATATTCGTTGCCAGTTGGGTTCGGTTTCTCGATTAACAACTTGGGCCAAGTCGCGGGCGTCGCCTCCGGACCTGGTAATACCTTTGTCCCGTTTATCGCGACGGGGTCGTCCAGTGTGGCTGTGCCTTTCCCCGTCGATCAAATGGCCCAGCAAGTCTTCATCAACAATGCGGGCCAAATAGCTGGCTGGGCCTCAGTACCAAGCGCGCCGGATGTGGTGTCGTTCACCGGAAATGCGGCTGGGACAACTCTCGTGCCGGTGCCGTTGGTGGCTGGCGAAGTACCTCCGGCTTCTCTTGCGGGGCTCAACAATTCCGGTCAGATCGTTGGGACGTTGCTCACGAACAGTCCCGAAGAAGCGTTTGTTGGAACTAGCGGTGGCGTATCAATACTGCCGTACCAGGTCGCCATAGCAATCAATGATTTAGGACAAGTCTTAGTCGCAGACCAAAACCAAACGCTTATTTTGAGTGGCGGAAACTCTACCCTTGTACCGGGAATACTTGGTGGCCTTCCTATTGGCCTGAATGATGCTGGGCAAGTGGTTGGCGTTGGCTCGAACCCGCAGTTAGGAGATGCCTTCGTCGCCACAATCGGCGGGATTGTGTTCGTTCCCAATCCTCCGGGATTCAATCGTGCTATTAACGCTTACATCAACGATTCAGGCGTAGTGGTGGGAAGCTCTGTTCCTGTTAATGGTGCCGGAACTGCGTGGATTTGGGACCCAGTGAATGGAACCCGTTTGCTGTCCGACTTGGTCCCGGCAGGCTGGTCTATCCTGGGCTCAGGCGGGATCAACGATCAAGGGCAAATCGTGGCGTTTGCGTCCTTTACCGATCCCGGAGGTCCGGGCAACTCGCAGTCGATCGCTAGTTTTAGTGGGGAAGTGGTGCTCAGTCCGACAGTGCCTGAACCTGGCACGTTTGCCATGAGCTTCGCCGCGATCGCCGTTTTCGGTGCGGTGTGGATCATTCGAAGACGCAGGCCAGTATAGTGGCGACTTGCGCGGTGCGGCTCGCCTGTTTTGTGGGGCAGGCAATTTTGCCTGCGGACATGCTTTTAGCGTGTCCAGCCGGCTGAAAGCCGGCCGCAGGCAAAATTACCTGCCCCACCAAGATTACAAACCCATAATGTGATAACCCGCGTCGACGAACAGGACGTCGCCCGTCACGCCACGTCCCAGGTCGCTTGCCAGAAATACGGCCGCGTCCGCGACTTCCGCGGGATCGGTGCCGCGCTTGAATGGCGACCGCTCGGCGACCGCTTGCTGCATCTTCGAAAAATCCTTCACGCCGCGAGCCGATGCCGTCTTCACCGGTCCGGCTGAAATCGCATTTACGCGAATCTTTTTCTCGCCAAGCTCGCTCGCCAGATAGCGCACCGACGCTTCGAGCGCGGCCTTCGCGACTCCCATCACGTTGTAATTCGTCAGCACGCGCGTCGCACCGAGATAGCTCAGCGTGATCATCGAGCCGCCTTCGCTCATCAGCGGCGCCGTCGCCCGCGCCACCGCGACCATCGAATACGAGCTGATCTCCTGCGCCAACAAATACCCGGCGCGCGAAGTTTCGACGAACGGGCGATCCAGATCCTCGCGATTGGCGAAGGCGATGCTGTGGACCACGCAGTCGAGACGGCCGTCGCCGCTTATGGTTTCGGTAAGGCGCGCGAGGTCCTCGTCTTTCGCGACGTCGCAATCGAACACGCGAGCCGCGCCCAGTTCAGCGCCCAGATCGTCCACGGTTTTTTTGAGGCGCTCGCCTTGGTAAGTGAGAAGCAGCTTCGCGCCCTCGCGGCGAAAGGCCTGTGCGATGGCGTACGCGATGCTCCACTTGTTAGCGACGCCCAGGATCAGCGCGGTCTTGCCTTCCAGAAGTTGTGGCATGAATGCTCATTTTAGCAATGGCTTCCAGCCCCGCTCGCGCCAAGGGAGCGGGCTTAAATCAGACCATCCGCAACAGCTCGGTTCTTAGTACCTCTTTTCCACCATCTCCACCGTAGTCCGATCCATATCCTCGATCCGAATCCGCACCGCCTTGCGCGCTTCCACCGCTTGCTCACTCACCTCAAACCGAGCCGCTACCATCCGATCCACATTCGTATGCGGCCGCACGATGTCGCCCATGCTTTGCGGATCGTTGTACCTGGGTCCGACCTGCTTCATGTATTCGAAAATACTATTCAGATCGGCCTTGGCGATGATCGTGCCCGGCTCGTCCGTCACGCCGTCCAGCTTCATCTCGATATTCTTCACTTCGAAGCTCACATCCGATGGATTGGTTTCGCGAAAGTCCACCACCACGATGGTCGCCTTGGGGCTCGCCGGCACGGTTCGGACGTGCAGAATCTTCGCGTCCAATTCGAGATGCGCGCCCTTGGTGGTCTCCCAAGTCATGGAGGCTGCGATGACCACGGCCACCACGCCGATCCCGAAGAAAATCCAGAATTGCTTGCTCATTTAGTCGCCCAAAAGCCGGCCGTAAGGACGCAGGCTCACGACGTTGTCGCACACCGCTTTCAACGCGGCGGTGAGCGGAATCGCCAACAGCAGCCCGATGCCCCCCCACAGCATACCCCAGAACATCAGCGCCACCGTGACCACCAGCGGATTCAAATGCACGCGCGCGCCGACGAATTTCGGATACAGAAGATTCAGCGCGAACAGATGCAGCAGTGCAACGCTCGCCGCCAGGAACAGATACAGCGTAGGCTCGCGACCCGCGGGCAGCGCCGCGATCATCGGAGGAATCATCGCCAGCGGCAATCCGATGTACGGCACCAGGCTGAGGAATCCGCTCATCGGCCCGACCACCAGCCAGTACGGCAGCTTCACCGACGCGAACAGCAGCGCGCTGGCGACGCTCAGCAGTAACCCCAGCATGAAATTTCCGATCACGTAGGCGCGCACCATCGCGCCCACGCCGGTCCAGGCGTGCTCCGCCGCGGCGCGATCCTCGCCATCGAACAGCAACAGGAATCGCGTGCGCAGATGTTCGCTCCAACTCAGCAGGAAGTACACCAGGAACGGAACGAACGAGGCCATCAGCAGCACGTTCGTAGAACGAACCCAGGTAGGTCGATATCGTCGTGACCACCGTTGTCGGTTCCTGGCGAATGCGAACTTCCTGGACCGGAGGCGCCTGCGCTGGTGTCGTGGGCGGCTTCCGTTTCGCGCGAGCCGCTGCGCTGCCCGGCGCATCCGGAGGCGGAACCACCAGCACCGGATCCTGAAATCGCTTGGGGATCAGCGTCCGATAAACGCCCTGCTCCACGCGATCCACGCGCCCCACCGCGCCATCCACCAGTTCATTGATGCGATCGCTATACGCCGGCAGATCGTCGATCATGGCGATCATCTGCGTGTACGCGCCCACCGCCGCCAGGTAGATGAACATCAGCGCCAGGCTGCACACCACGAAGCTCGCGAAACCGCGCGGCAGCTTCAGCTTGACGAAGAAATCCACCAGCGGATCCAGCAGCATCGCGATCATCGCCGCGATCACCGCCGTCACCAGAAATACCCGCCCGAAGTACAGCAGCGCGATCGCCGCACCCAGCGCGAGCACGTTCATTCCCGTGCGGGCGGCCTTGCGCGGAGTTATGACCGGGGCAAGCACTTGACTAACACTATAATTGGACTCGAAAGTGGAATACCACACCAAACCACCGAAAGGGCGCATTTTGGCCCTGGATCTAGGCAAAAAACGCATCGGACTGGCGCTGAGCGATCCGCTGGGCATCACCGCCCAAGGCCTGCCGACGCTCCAGCGCGTGAACATCCGCACCGACCTCGATGCGCTGGCGACCCTGATCGCGGATCGTGAAGTTTCGCAGATCCTGATGGGGCAGCCGCTCCACATGAGTGGCGATGAGGGCCGCCAGGTGGAGTACACTCGCGAATTCGCCGGTCGCCTGGCCGAGCGGACCGGCCTCGAAGTGAAGTTTTGGGATGAGCGATGGACCACCGTCGCGGCTCAGCGGGTGTTGAAGGAAAGCGGCGCCAGCACCGGGAAACGATCGAAGGCTGTCGACCGTCTCTCGGCTGTGATCCTGCTCGCGAGCTATCTGGATTCACTGGAATGCGAAGCATGATGTGGCGCACGCACTCCTGCGTGCCGTGTCGACACTCATGTCGACACCTTTTTCAACTTCAGGCGCAACCGCAGGGAGCGTTTGCCGCATGAAGAAGCGCGCCATTGTTTTCCTCATCGTCCTCGCCCTTCTCGCCGCAGGAGCAGCCGCCCTCTCCCTACACGCCCCCTATCAAGGCTTCCAGAACGACGTATTCCTACGCATCGATCGCGGCACCGGGACCGTCGCCATCGGCCAAGCCCTCGCCGACGCCGGAGTCATCCGCTACCCCTGGCAGTTCTGGCTGGAGCGCACCCTGCATCGCGACGGCAAAATCCAAGCCGGAGAATATCGATTCCACGAAGCCGCCGACGTCGAAACCGTCTTCAACCGCTTGGCCCGCGGCGATATCTACTTTTTCGAGTTCACGGTCAAGGAAGGCCAGAACATGTTCGACATCGCGCAGTCCCTCGGAGACGCCGGCGTGATGCCGGCGGCCGACTTCCTTCACGCCGCCTCCCAACCCTCCCTCATACACGACATCGATCCTTCCGCGCCGTCGCTCGAAGGCTATCTTTTCCCATCCACCTATCGCCTCACGCATTCGACCACCGCCGCCGACCTGTGCCGCGAAATGACCAATCAATTTCGCAAGCAGTGGCGCAAGCTCTCGGACAACAACACGGATATTCATCGCGCCGTCACACTCGCGTCGATGGTCGAAAAGGAAACCGGCGTGGCAGCCGAGCGCGCCCAGGTCGCCGGCGTTTTCGCCAATCGCCTGAATCGCGGCATGAAGCTCGATTGCGACCCGACCACGATCTACGCGGCACTGCTGGAGCACCGCTTTCGCAACGTGATTCACAAATCGGATCTCGCCAGCCAGAATCCGTACAACACCTATCAGCACGCGGGCCTGCCGCCCGGCCCGATCGCAAATCCCGGCGCCGATGCCCTCGAAGCCGCGCTGCATCCCGCCGATTCCGACTACCTGTTTTTCGTCGCCAAACCCAACGGAGGAGGCCATCAATTTTCATCGACCCTCGCCGCCCATGACCGAGCCACCCAAGCCTACCGGAAGAAAGCCCGCTGAACCGCGTGGCGCACGCACTCCTGCGTGCCGGGTCGACACTCATGTCGACACCTCTTGTGCCAATTCCCCAAGGTCCAGCAAACGCTCCGAACTCCACCGGTGGCTCGTTCAAAATCGGGACCGAGAAATCGGAGAACCGGAATACGCAGCCATCCACGAAGCCCTCGCCCCGATTTCCGAAAGCTACCTGCGCAAGCTCCTACGCGACTCCGGCGCACCGCTAGCCCCCCTGGTAGCCGGCGTCCGTCAATCCACCCTGGACGAACTCGAATCGAGCCTGCTCGTGCTGCTTGACGAGTACGAACGCGACCCATCCCGCCACGCCGCCATCCGGAAATTGATCATCACCGCCAAGGATCACGCACGTTGGGCAACCAAACGCACCCGCGAGGCATCCAATCAGGAGACATCGAATAAGCCGGAGATGATTCTCTGGATGATCACATGGCTGGAGAATCCCCCGGTGTTTCGCCAGTGGATCCGGCTCCGGCGGCAAAATCCTCAATCTAGTCCGTGATTTATACCGAGGACTATTGCGAATTCGAATTTTCGGATTTATACTACCGTTTTTGCGGCAGAAATCATGGCGTCACTGGAAGAGTTCGATCCCGCAGCGCCCCAGCGTGAGGCGGCCTTGTTCTACGGGCTGTTCCTGCGCGGGCACTCGGCCGAAACCTTGCGCCGCGATATCGACGTCCCCAAGAAATTGCTGGACAAGCTGCTGAAGCGCCATCGCAACGAAACCCAGGTTCGCGAGAATCTGCAGCGCGCGTATTACTATCGCAAGCAAGTGCTCGCTGTCTTCGATGAGCTGGTGACGCGAGAGCTGACCCGCGAACGCATTCAATAGAGGCTTTTGTGAGCCGTGCCCATTTTTCTGAGCCGCGACCGTCAGGGAGCGGTCATTCCACTAAACCAAACTGACTGCCATGGGAGTGTCGAAATGGCGCGACACTGGACTCCCGCCGCAGCCAGGATGGGATCCGCCTCATTTGGTGGTGCGTTCATGCTATCATGCGGCATGAGGGCACGACCGTGGAAGCACAAGTAAAAACAATCGGCTCCAGCGGACAGATTTCGTTCGGCAAACAGCACGCCGGACGAACCGTCACCGTGGAAGAGATTGAAGACGGCGTGTGGCTGGTGAGGACCGCGCGCGTCATCCCCGACAACGAGGTCTGGCTTCACGAGCCAGCCGCCAAACAGACGCTCGACCGGGCCGTCGAATGGGCGGAAAAGAATGCAGCCTGCCGCATCCGATCTGAACAAACTGGAAAAGCAGCTAAAGAGGCGGCGGTAGTCCTTCGCAGTCATATCTTTGCCGCACATACTCCTTGACCTGAATAACCCTGCTTTTCAGGAAGCGTGGTTCGCACTCGAACGGGAAGAATCGTTAGCCGTCCTGGCCACACTGCACAAAATCCATCGGATGGACTGGCAGCAGCTTTACACGGATCGCGGACTGCGATGGGAGGCGATCCTATCGCGCCCTGGGCCAAATGGCGAGCGGATCTACAGCCTTCGAGTGACCAAGCGCGTCCGGGCAGTAGCCTTTCGGGAGCGCGATTTCCTGAGACTGCTCTCCCTGCATGCCGATCACGACTCGGCTTACAAGCCATAACGCCATCAAGCACCGCCCGTAAGGGCGGGGGTGATTTCGCGGGAGTGATTTTCGCGGCAGTAACTGCCACCGCGCCAGTGTCCGCTGAGAGTTTCATCTTTCCGGCCGCACTCAACTTCTTGACCTATCTTCTGACCTTCAACTGTTACGGCACCCACCTTCATGGCGCCCCCTGCGGCTCCGTGGATCGAACCCGTGGTGACCTTCGGGGCGGCTATCGCGAGGTCTCAACCGCTCTGCATGCCTACGAACAAAAGCGGATGCTGGACAAGCAATATGCATTCGACCTTCCTGGTGCGAAGCTCGCCCTATCTGCCATCCAGGAAGTTTGCTCGTTTCGCGGCTAGAACCTGATCGCCGCACACGTTCGCACCACTCACGTGCATTGCGTTGTCGCCGGAATCGAATTCCCAGACCGAGCCATTGGGGATTTCAAAGCTTACGTCAGCCGCGCCCTGAACGTTGCCGAAGGCAGCATGCGACGGTGGGCGCGCGGCGGAAACAGCAGGATTTTGCTTACGGATCGCGCGATTCGATCGGCGATCCGTTACGTCATCGATTTTCAGGGAGAACCGATGGCAGTCTACGTGGCGGGCGAAATCACTTCCGCCCTGGCGGACGAAATTACCCCGCCCTAACGGGCGGTGCTTGAGGACGGTGGTTGAAGGCGGTGCTACAGCGCTTCCGGCAAATTCAACTGAGCCTTAGCCAGCGCCTTCTGCAACATATCCGTCGCCTGCAATGGATTCAACCCCCGCGACGTCGAAAACTCCGTGATCAGCATGTGCCGAGCCCGATCCAGCATCTTCTTCTCACGGAAACTCAGCGGCTTCTGCATCTGCAGCACCAGCAGGCTCTTCATCACTTCGGCCACCGCCAGCAGACTCCCGTCCGCCATCTTCTCGGTGTTCTCCTTGAACCGATCCTTCCAGTCGCCGCGCTTCTGGCTGCTTTCCTCGGATAGAAAACTGATCACCCGAGTCACGTCGCCATTGCGCGTCACCTTCCGCAGCCCCAGTTCCCCCACGTGCGAAAACGGGACCATCACCGTCATGCTCGCGTAGGTTAACCGGAGCAGATAAAACCGCTCATAGTGACCCGCGAATGCGCGGCTGCTGATGTTTTCGATGGTGGCAACACCGTGGTTCGGGTAGACAATCTTCTCACCGACTTGAAACGTCATCATATGGAGGGACCTGCAAGCTCGTATTGGAACGGTTTGAAGTACTTTTCCTCGGTCAAAGAGCGCCAGCCTACATTAAGAATCTGCGGCAGGCGAAAGAGCATCTTAATCGGAGTTTAACCTTCTGTCAACAGGAAAGTGTGACTTGCGGTCCTGGTTCTTAAGTTTTTGATTGTAAAAGATGTTATAGATCGGCCGTTCGGCGCCTCTCCGCGTAGGGCCACCAGTCAGGTTGAATAACGGGGCGGCGAGCCGGCTGTCCGTCCGGCTTTTCTTTTGGAGCCATCGGTTACGATAGTTAACAACCCTCGATAATCCAATGACCGAATCTGCCAAAGCCGACCTCAAGAACGTGGTCCTGAAAAACACGGTCCACCTCCCGCGCACGGATTTTCCGATGAAGGCGAATCTCCAGGCGCTGGAACCGAAACTGCTCGCGCATTGGAACGAAACGCGCATTTACGATCGCATCCGCGAATCGCGCGCCGGCCGGCCCCTGTACGTGCTGCACGACGGGCCTCCTTACGCGAACGGCGCCATCCATCTGGGCACCGCGTTCAACAAGGTTTTGAAGGATTTCATCGTCAAGACCAAAACCATGGAGGGGTTCGATTCCCCCTACGTCCCCGGCTGGGATTGCCACGGCCTCCCGATCGAAACCAAGGTCGATAGCCAACTCGGCGGCAAAAAGGCGAACATGCCCGCCATGGCCATCCGCAAGGCCTGCCGCACCTACGCCGAAAAGTATGTCGACCTCCAGCGCGAAGCGTTCATCCGTCTCGGCATCTTCGGTCGCTGGGAGGACCCGTACCTGACCATGAGCGCCGAATACGAGTCCATCATCGCCGGCGCTTTCGTCGAGTTCCTGGACCAGGGTTACGTCTATAAAGGCTTGAAACCAGTGAACTGGTGCATCCATGACCGCACCGCGCTGGCCGAGGCTGAGGTCGAATACGACAACCATTCCAGCCCCTCGATTTGGGTTCGTTTCGTAATTTCGAGTGATCCGGCGAAGATCGACCCCGCGCTGGCGGGCAAGCGGGTGTACGGGCTGATCTGGACGACCACGCCCTGGACGATTCCCGCCAATATGGCGATCGCTTACCACCCTAAATTCAACTACATAGCGGTTCAGCCCACCGGCGATTCCGGCGACGACGTGTACATTGTGGCCAAGGATCTGCTCAATGCCACAGCCGAAGCGTGTCGATTGGCCGGCGCCGAAAATCATTGCCGAATTCGAAGGGCAAAAGCTCGAAGGGACCATCTTCCAGCACCCGCTTTTCGACCGCAAATCGCTCGGCATCCTCGGCGATCACGTCACGCTGGAACAGGGCACCGGCGCGGTCCACACCGCCCCCGGTCACGGCGCTGAAGATTTCGAGGTCGGCAAGACCTATCACCTTCCCGTTTACTGCCCCGTAGATGCCGCGGGACGTTTCTTTCAACGCCGAGGACGGCGCCTTTGAAAACGGCGCCACGTTGCCAGATGACATCATCGGCAAAACCGTCTGGCAGGCGAACCCGATCATCATCGACCTGCTGAAAGCCGCGGGCGCGCTGCTCGGCCAGCGCAAAATCGACCACAGCTATCCGCACTGCTGGCGCTGCCACAACCCGACCATCTTCCGCGCCACCGAGCAGTGGTTCATCGGCATGGAGCGCAACGATCTGCGGCAGAAAACGCTCGCCGCCATCAAGAACGTGAAGTGGATCCCGGCCTGGGGCGAGGATCGCATGACCAACATGATCGCCACCCGCCCCGACTGGTGCATCTCGCGCCAGCGCGTCTGGGGCGTGCCGATCACCGTGTTTTATTGCGAAGGCTGCCAGGAGCCGTTCACGAATCGCAAGGTTCTGGATCGGCGTGGTGGCGCTGTTCCGCGAACACACCGCCGACGTCTGGTACGAAAAGTCGGCCGCCGAGCTGATGGGCATCGACACGAAGTGCGAAAAATGCGGCGGCGTCGAATTCCGAAAAGAGAGCGACATTCTTGGATGTCTGGTTCGATTCCGGATCCAGCCATCTCGCCGTCCTGACGCCGGCGAACAAACTGCCGTGGCCTTCGAGCATGTACATGGAAGGCGGCGATCAGTATCGCGGCTGGTTCCACAGTTCGCTGCTGATCGGCGTCGGGCTGAAAGGCGCAGCGCCGTATCAAGGAATGCGCGACCCACGGCTGGACGCTCGACGAGCACGGCCACGCGATGCACAAATCGAAGGGCAACTCGATCGAGCCCGACGAGATCATCAAGCAAGGCGGCGCGGACCTGCTGCGCCTGTGGACGGCGTCGGTCGAGTTCACCGAAGACGTCACGCTGTCGAAAACGATTCTGGATCGGCTGACGGAAGCGTATCGCAAGCTGCGCAACACGTTTCGCTATGCGCTAGGCAATCTGGCCGATTTCGATCCGGCTGTGGACTCGGTGCCTGCGGCGGAAATGCTGGAGATCGATCGCTGGATTCTGTCGCGAGCCGAAGAGGTGGTGCGACAGTGCCGCCAGTCGTACAAAGAGCTCGCGTTCCACAAGGTCTATCGAGCGATCTACGATTTCGCCGCCACCGATCTGAGCG
Source organism: Terriglobia bacterium (assembly GCA_963732025.1). Classification (GTDB taxonomy): domain Bacteria; phylum Acidobacteriota; class Terriglobia; order Bryobacterales; family Bryobacteraceae; genus Palsa-187. Next base: position 228,805 of record CAVSXU010000007.1, on the reverse strand, counting down.
CGGTGTATTTCGACGTGCTGAAGGATCGCCTGTACACCGCCGGAACTCGCAGCCGAGCGCGCCGCAGCGGACAGACTGCGCTCTACAAGATTCACTACGCGTTGACGCGCCTGATCGCGCCGCTGCTCTCGTTCACCGCGGAAGAAGTTTGGGGCTACACCGCGAAGCCGGCCGGCGCGCCCGAGAGCGTCCATATGGCGCTGCTGCCGGAGCCGGAGGAACTCGCCGGCGGACTGGAAGGCGCATCGTTGGAAAAGTGGAATCGCCTGATGACGGTGCGCGAGACGGTACTGAAGGCACTGGAAGAATCCCGGCAAGCGAAAGTCATCGGCGCACCGCTGGAAGCTCGCGTGCGTCTGCAGGGCTTTGCCGAACTTGAACGAGTCCGCCGACGATCTGCCCGGCTTGTTCATCGTGTCGCAAGTCGTTCTCGAGCCTGGCGAGGACCAGAAATCGATTGTCGTCGAACGAGCCGACGGAATGAAGTGCGAACGCTGCTGGAAATACGTGACGACGGTCGGCAGCAATGCAACGTATCCGACAGTCTGCGATGCCTGCGCAGCCGCCCTAGCAGAAGACGAGGTAAGGTCGTGAGCGCTGTGGGGCCGCCACTCATGGCGGCAAGCCGGCCTTCAGCCGGCTTTCTTTCCGTCCATCAACAAGCCAGTCTAAAGACTGGCTGCCCGCACAAGTGCCGGCCCCACACGAAATGAACCCGCGCCTGCGCTCGATCCTCATCATCCTCGCCGTAACCATCCTCGACCGCATCACCAAAATCCTCATCCAGAGCGAGTCTCCGAACTGGACCAATTCCCCGTGATCCGAGGCTTCTTCAACATCGTCCACACCGAAAATCCCGGTGCAGCCTTCGGCTTTCTAGCCGGCTCAACCGCCGCCTGGCGACCGCTGCTGCTGGTAGGAGTGTCCGTGATCGTGATGATCGTCATCGCGACCATGCTCTGGAAGCCCGCCAAATCCGGCGTCCCGACCACCCTGATGCAAGTCGGCCTCGCCTTCGTGTTCGGCGGCGCAGCCGGCAACCTGTGGGATCGCGCAGTGCGCGGATCAGTGACGGACTTCCTGCAATTCTTCTTCGGCTCCTACGAATTCCCGTCGTTCAATGCAGCCGACAGCGCGATCTCCGTCGGCGCCTGCCTGCTGCTGATCGACATGTGGGTGAACCGGAACCAAGGAGTCAGGAGTCAAGAGTCAGAAGTCAGAATGTAGTGAATTGAGGAGGTGCGGTCATGACACCAGCGCTGAGCCATATCTCACCCTCTTTCATCGTCCGCGATGTCTTGCCGTCGATCGCGTTCTATCGCGACCGGCTCGGCTTTCAACTGGAATTTCTAGGGCCCGATGACGATCCCTTCTTCGCGATCGTCCGCCGGGATGGCGCGCAAATCTTGATGAAGGCAGTTGAGGCGGAGCCGCTTCCAAACTCCAAACGCGATCCGGCGGCGCGATGGGATGCTTTTGTCTACGCGCCCGATCCCGATGCCCTGGCGGCCGAATTCCTTTCGCGCGGCGTCGAGTTTTCCGAACCTCTGCAAGATACACACGACGGCCTGCGCGGCTTCGAACTCAAAGACGCCGACGGCTATGTCTTGTTCTTTGGCCGGACATTGAACGCGGATGGGTGATGTGGCGCACGCACTCCTGCGTGCCGTGTCGACACTCATGTCGACACCCTGCCGAGCATATGATGTCTGCCGGACAATGCGACGTTATACTCATGTCATGCGAGTGATTCTTGGGTTTCTCCTGGCCATTTCGACTCTTCTTGCGGACGGAATTCCGCGCGAAGAATACAAGACCCGGCGAGCCGAGCTGCGCAAATCGCTGGACGGACCGATGGTGCTTTTCGGCGCCGTCGAATCCGACGATCTGCATAGCGGCTTCTTCCAGGACACCAACTTTCTCTACCTCTCCGGCTGGCGCGAGCCCGGCGCCGCGATGCTGCTCACCAAGGATCAGGAAATTCTCTTTCTCCCGCCGCGCAATCGCCAGCAGGAGAATTTCACCGGCAAGAAACTCGGCGCCACCGATGCCGACGCTCCGCAGCGCACCGGCTTCGACAAAGTGATGCCGATGCAGGAGATGCTCCCCGCCTTCCAGAAGTCTCTCGAATCGGGCTCGCGAGTCTATGTGATGCCGAAGGACGACCAGTCGAAGAAACTGCTCGCCTTCGCGCCGTTCCATCGCGAACAGCCGGCCGACCGGCCCATCTACGAACTCCGCATGCTGAAGTCGCCGGCAGAGCTTGCGCTGATCGAAAAATCGACCGAGGCGACCGTCGCCGCCCACCTGGCCGCATGGAAACGGATGCAGCCAGGCCTCTACGAATACCAAATCGCCGCGACCATGTCCGACACGTATTTCGAACGCGGCTGCGAGCGCCACGCCTACGCGCCGATCGTCGGCAGCGGTCCCAACAGCGTGGTACTGCACTACTCCGCGAATCATCGGCGCATGGATGCGGGCGAAGTGGTGGTGATGGACGTGGCCGCGGAATGTTCCGATTACGCGACCGACGTGACTCGCACGGTTCCCGCCGGCGGCAAGTTCACGGCGCGGCAGCGCGAGATTTATGAGATCGTGCTGGGCGCGCAGAAGGCCGCGATCGCCGCGATGAAGCCGGGCGCGCACATGCGCGGCGACACAAATTCGCTCACGCAGATCGTGAAGGATTATTTCAACTCCCACGGCAAGGATTTGCACGGCGAGCCGCTGGGCAAGTATTTCACCCACGGACTGGGCCATCACGTTGGACTCGACGTGCATGATCCCAGCGACAACAACGCTCCGCTGAAGGCGGGCATGGTGATCACGATCGAGCCCGGCCTTTACATTCCTGAGGAGAACATCGGCGTGCGCATTGAGGATACGTTGCTGGTGACGCAAACCGGAGCGCGCAATTTGAGCGGAGCGCTGCCGCGCGAGATCGCGGAGATCGAGAAGTTGGTTGGGAAGTAATTTTGAAGAGAGACGTAGCGCACGATTCATCGTGCCGCTGTCGGCTTTTAGCCGACAGTCCACGCGCGTGTGACAATCGCCCACGTCGAACTGAAGTTCGCCGCTGCACGCTCAAGCGTGCGCCACGTTGTGCACGAATGTTGTGAAAACGAATGAGGATCGTTGGCAAGTAAGTTCAAACAAACCGCAGGCTACGTGGCCGTGATCGGCGGCTGCTTCGGGATCGCCCTGGTCACCGCCTGGACTTCGCCCGGCGGTTCGCATCGACAACCAGGCGTACGACTGGATGCTCGCGCACAGCGACCAAGATGCGTGGACGCCGCAATCCGTGGTGGTCGCGATTGACGAGCAAACGCTGACCGCGCGTGGCGGCATGCGCAACCTGCGCAACATTCTGAGCGAGAGCGCTCGACCAGATCGCGATCGCGACAGCCGAAGGCGGTGGCGTCGGACGTGCTCCTCCATGACGCGAGCGATCCCATCGAAGACAACGCGTCTGGAGAGTTCCCTGCGCGCGACCCGCAACCTGATCCTGCCGTGCGACGTGGTGCGCGCCCGGAACGGCGATCGCTGGGAAGATCCGCTCCAGCGAGTTCAAGGAATCAGCAGTTGCCGTGGGACACGTCGATCTGGAAGTGGATCGCACCGACGGCGTCAGCCGCCAGCATCCCTCTCGAAGACCGAGTGGGATTGGATCGCCGATGGGCAATCTCGCTGCAGGCGTTCAGCGTGAGCCGGGGCCAGCCGATCGTCGAATCGCCGGACGATGTTCAGATCGGCGATACCCTGATTCCGGCGCCCCGCAAAGGCAACGCGCGCCTGATGCCGATTCGCTATCTGCCTCCGGCATCCCAACGCTTTCCGCACTGGATCTCGACCGGCACCGCGAAATCGTTCGAGGCAAGACCGTCTTTCTGGGAGTCACCGCGTCTCGGCGTACACGATCGCGCGCTAACGCCCTATGGTCAGCGAAGTGCCCGGCGTCGAGATTCACGCCGAGGCATTCGAGACCATGGCTTCACGGACGTTTTCTGGTTTCGGCGCGAGACGGAACCGTGCCGATGGTCTGCGGCGTCATCGCGATCCTCGCAGGATTGATCTTCGCGCTACGAACCGGGATGGCAGGCGTATACGCTCGGCGCGTCTGTTGATCGCCGCGGCGTTCTGGATGCCGGTGCTGTTCTTCCATCACGACATCGTATTTCCGTTCTTCGCGCCTGTGGCTGTCGCTTGGATGTCGACCATGGGAGCGGCCGTCTATCAACATTTCTTCGTGCGCCGCGCATCTGCGCCGGTCCGAATCCGAGAAGTCGCGCTATCAGCAGGCGATTCATTGGGCCGCGCATGAAATGCGGACGCCGCTGACCGCCATCCAAGGGTCCAGCGAGATCATGACTCGCTACAACCTGCCCGACGAGAAGCGCCATGCAGTTGAGCGAGATGATCAACTCGGAATCGAAGCGGCTGGCGCGCATGATTCAGACGTTTCTGGATGTCGAGCGGCTGGCCGACGGACAGATGGAGTTGAAGCGCGAGCCGTTCGCCATCTGCGACGTCGCGTCGTCCTGTACAAGCGCGCGGTGCCGCTCGCGGAACGCAAGAAGATCGACATCGTGCTCGACACTTCCATGGATGCGGCGCTGATGGGCGATCGCGAACTGATGGAGTATGCGCTCTACAACCTGCTGACCAATGCCGTGAAGTATTCGCCGGCGGAGACCGAGTTCAGGTGTTCGCGCAAGCAGCGCGGCGGCGAATTGCGGCTGGCGGTGCGCGATCAGGGCATCGGCATGGACGCCAAGGAACTCAAGAACATCTTCAGAAGTTCTATCGCACCAAGCGCGCGGAGGCTTCGGGAGAAGTGGGAACGGGAATCGGGCTTTCCATTGTCGAACAGATTGTCACCCATCACGGCGGGCGCATGGAAGTGACCAGTGAGCCTGGAAAGGGTTCATGCTTTACCATGGTATTGAAGGCATCCGCGTCCGCCGCCGACTCCAATGCAGAAACTGTTGATCGTCGAGGATGACCAGTCGGTTCGGACCACCATGGTCACGTGCCTGGAACTGGAAGGCTACGCCGTGGAGGCGGTCTCCTCCACGCGCGAGGCGCTCGATCGGCTGCGCGAGCAACCCTACCCGATCGTCATTTCCGACATTTATCTGGATGAGCGCACCGGGCATCGACGTGCTGCGCTCGGCGCGCGCGACAGAATCCGGACTGCGCGGTGATCCTGATGACCGGCCGCGGCAGCATGGAAACGGTGATGGCAGCCACCGAAGGCGGCGCGTTCGAATATCTGGCCAAGCCGTTCGAAATGGCGCACATGATCGACACGATCAAGCGCGCCGAAAAATCGCTGGACGGCGACGACGAGGACGAAGCCGCGGCCGATCGACGATCTGCCGGAGACGGAGATGATCGGCAGCTCGCCGCGCATGATCGAGATCTACAAGACGATTTCGCAAGGTGGCGCCGACCGACGCGACGGTGCTGATCGAAGGCGAAACGGGAACCGGCAAGGAACTGATCGCGCGCATGATTCATCGCAACAGCAAGCGCGCGCAGCAGCCGTTCGTGCCGGTGGATTGCGGCGCGATTGCGCCATCGCTGCTGGAAAGCGAACTGTTCGGAACGCTGAAGGGCGCCTACACGGGCGCGGATCGCGATCGCATGGGCGTGTTCGAAGCGGCGCATAACGGCACGGTGTTTCTGGACGAAATCGGCGATATCGATCTGGGATTTCAGCTAAAGCTGCTGCGATTTTTGCAGGAGCGCGAGATTCGTCCGCTGGGCTCGTCGCGCGCGAAGAAGGTCGATGTGCGCGTGATCGCGGCCACCAATCAAGACGTGCAGAAGATGGTGGACGAGGGCAAGTTCCGCGAGGACCTGTGGTATCGGCTGAACGTGGTGCGGCTCACGGTGCCGCCGCTGTGCGAGCGGGCCAGCGATATTCCGCTGCTGGTCCACTATTTCCTGAAGCGCTATAACGAGCGCTACAAGCTCGATACGCGGCTGACCGATTCGGGCCTGAAGGCGATGGAGGAGTATAGCTGGCCGGGCAACATTCGCCAGCTGCAGCACATGATGGAGCGGCTGACGATTCTCGCGCCCGGCGGGCGCATCGACGACGCCGCGGTGCGGCAGGCGATCGAGCAGATGGATTCGCGCGATCACGCGAGCGATACGCTGGCCGACACGGAAGCGGAGCAGATCCGCCGAGTGCTGGCGGCGACGAATGGCAACAAGAGCCGCGCGGCGAAGATCTTGGGGATCGAGCGGAAGACGCTGTATCGGAAGCTCGAGAAGATGGGGCTGTAAAACTTTATTGGCCGCGAATGAACGCGAATTCACGCGAATTTGTTATACTCGCGGCCTATGCAAATCCTGGGCCCGGCAGACTCGACTCCGAAATCTGAAAATCGCGCGAAGCTTCTTTTCTGGCCGTCCGTTCAAAATGAGATCGACGTCCATCACGTTACTCGGCAAGGATTTTGGATCTGTTTCGGAATCGCGGTTGTGACTCTATGCGTGGGGTTTCTTCTTGGGACGGCGGCGTTCTTCCTTTACGCTTTTCAAGCTGTGTTCTTCTTCTTGAGTGGTATCGGAATCCGCATGCGGAGCGTTTTCGCCGCGTCCGCCGCGCTTATCATATACTCTGGTGATTTCCTCGTGGCAGGGTTCTCAATATTTCGCGTGATTGGGTGCATTCTGTTACTGGCGAACTTGCGAAGCACGTGGTTGTCCTGGCGTTGGCGGTCGACGCAAACCGAACCGCCGCCGGTTCCGCTGAATAGAACCTTCGACGACAAGTTATCTGATCAACTCCCGATCGCGATTTGGCCAATCGGCAGGTACTTCTACTATGTAGTCGCGGTACTCAATCTCACACTTGTTTCCTTCGGCGTCGCGCGTGTCCTTCTAAGTCTGCATTAACTTCTAAGCAGCGCTACGAAAGAGATTGATGCCCGCCGTTAAAGGACGGTGCTTGAAGCCCAGTCCTAAACGCCGTGCCTCAGTGCGGAAAAAGTTGCGACGGCTTGTTCGCGCTTGACGGTCACGAAGTCACGCAAGAAGCTATCGAGCGTATCGCTGTCCTCGATGTAATCAAGCAGCGTCTGCACTGGCACGCGAGTACCCGTAAAACACGGAGTACCATGCATGATCATCGGATCGATGGAAACCACGCCAGCGAGACTTTGTTTGCGCTCAGTCGTCACGTCTTAAGTCTACTCCCAGCCGCCGCCGAGAGCGCGGTACAACTGCACCACCGACAATACCTCTTCGCGATCCAATTGCGCGAGCGTCAACTCCCCTGTAAACAAATTCCGCTGCGCGTCGAGCACTTGCAGATAGCTATCGAGGCCGCCTTGATAGCGCAGCGTCGATAGCCGCTGGGATTCCGTGAGCGCGGTGACCAGCTTCTCCTGCTGCGCGCGCTGCTCGGCGTCCTTGCGATAGGCGATCAGCGCGTCGGACACTTCGCGGAACGCGTTCTGGATGGTCTTCTTGTAACCCTCGAGCGCTTCATCGCGCTGCGCCTGCGTCAGCTTGATCCCGTTACGGATCGCACCGGCGTTGAAAATCGGCTGCAATGCCGACGCTGGCACGATATTCCAGGATCGCGCGGGAGCCGTGAACAATTCGGTAAGCGCCCGGCTCTGGAATCCGAGGAACGATGTCAATGAAATCTGCGGGAACAGCAGCGCCTTGGCCGCGCCGATGTTCGCGTTGGCCGCGATCAGATTCTGTTCAGCCTGGCGAATATCGGGGCGGCGATCGATCAGCGTGGACGGCAATCCCGCCGGCACCTGCGGCGGCGTCTTGAATTCAGCCAGCGCCTTCGCGCGCGGAACGTCGCCGGGATCGTTGCCGAGCAGAACGTTCAACGCATTCTCGCTTTGCCCGATGCCGCGCTCGATCGCCGCGATCTGCGCCGTCGCCGTGTAGAGAAGCTGCTCGGCCTGATGCACGTCGAGCCCCGTGGCCGCGCCGCGATTCTTACGAACCGTCGTGAGGCGCAGGCCGTTTTGGGCGATCGCCTCGGTCTTATGCGCGATGTCGAGTTCCAGATCCAGCTCGCGAATCTGAAAATAGGTGGTGCTTACGTCGGCGATCAGCGTGGTGGTCACGCCGTGCCGCGCTTCCTCGGTGGCCAGATACTGGGCGCGAGCGGCTTCGTTCAATCGGCGGAGATCGTCCGAACAAATCGATCTGCCAATTGATGTTGAATCCGGCCTGCGTGTAGCTGGCGTCGAGATTGAAGCCGGGCGCCAGGCGAGTTGCGCCGATCGTCGAGGCTTTGTTCGCGGTGAAGGAGGCCGATGCGCCGACACTCGGAAACAATTGCGATTGCTGGAGTCCGAATTGCGCGCGCGCTTCGATGACCCGGTCGGCTGCGATTAGGAGATCGTGATTTTGGGCGAGCGCGGTGGTGATGATCTCCTTCAATACGTCGTCTTGAAAGACGTCGAACCATTTGGTGTCGGCTAGCGATTGCGCGGACGGCGGCGCGTCCGACCCACGGAATTGCGGGGGCGTTGGGACGTCGGGACGCTTGTAGTTCGGTCCTACCAGGCAGCCCGTGAGCGTGATGAGGAGCGTGAGCAACCCGACGAAAGCACTCAATTGGCGCAAGCGCAACGACGGTCGCCCAAGCTGCGCGCTCTCTGACGGTCGCGCCTCACTGGCGGCCGCGAACATTCTCCGAATCAATCGCCACCTCCCGGCGCTGGATGCGGGTCGCTTACCACTGGCGCGAACTTCTTGCGCCGTTCCGCGATGCGGTCGACAATCACGTACAGCACGGGCACGAAGAACACCGCGAGAATCGTGGCTGCGTTCATGCCGCCGAATACCGTGGTGCCCAGCGCTCGCCGCGATGCCGCGCCCGCGCCGTTCGCGATCGTCAACGGCACCACGCCCAGGATGAACGCGAACGAGGTCATCAGAATCGGGCGGAGGCGCAGATGCGCGGCCTCAATCGCCGCGTTCTCAATCGTCAAGCCTTCTTCGCGACGCAGCCGCGCGTACTCGACGATCAGGATCGCGTTCTTCGCCGCCAGGCCGATCAGCGTCACGATGCCGATCTGCGTATAGATGTCGTAATCGTAAGACCGCAGCCAGTTGGCGAGCAGCGCGCCGAACAATCCCAGCGGCACGGCCAGCAGCACGGCGAACGGAATCGACCAGCTTTCGTAAAGCGCCGCCAGGAACAGGAACACCATGACTCCGGCGAATCCGAACAGGTAGCCTTCCTTGCCTTGCGAGAGCTTCTGCTGATAGACGGTGCCGGTCCATTCGTAGCCGAAGCCGGTGGGCATGGCCGCGGCGGCGACTTCTTCCATCGCGGCGGCCGCTTGACCGGAGCTGTAACCCGGCGCCGGCTGCCCGACGATCTTCGATGTGCGAAAGCGGTTGTAGCGATAGATCACTTCCGGGCCGCTGATAGGCTTGATCGTCACCAGCGTGCTGAGCGGCACCATCGATCCGGTCGCGGTGCGCACGTAGAAGCGATTGACGTCTTCCGGGTGATCGCGATATTCCGGCTCGGCCTGCATCAGCACGCGCCAGGTGCGGCCGAAACGGTTGAAGTCGTTCACGTACAATCCGCCCAGAAATGTTTCGAGAGCGTTGTAGACGTCGGTGACCGGAATGCCCATCGTCTGCGCCTTATCCGTGTCGAGCTCGACTTTGAATTGCGGAACGCGGGGCGAAAACTGCTGGAGACGTTGGCGAGCTCGGGCCGCTGGCGCGCCGCATCGACAATCACCTGCGCCGCGTCGGCAAGCTGGTCGGTATCGCCGCCGGCCTTGTCTTCCAGCATGAATTCGAATCCGCCGGTTGTGCTCAAGCCCGAGAATCGGCGGCAGCCCGAAGCCGAAGACCAGAGCTTCTTGCACCTGATTGAACTCGCGCTGTGCCTTGGCGAGGATGCTGTCGAGTTGAAGATCCTTGGCTTTGCGCTCGTCCCACGGCTCCAGCGCGACGATCAGCGTCGCGACGTTCGAATTGCTGGTGCTGGTGGTGAAATCCGTGCCGCCGAAGGTGGTGCAATCGGAGACGCCGGGAATCGCGCGCACGCGGCGCTCGACATCTTCGACCACGCGCTGGCGTGCGTTCGAGCGACGCGCCATCGGGCAAGCGCACGGCACCGAAAAACACGCCCTGATCTTCATCGGGAAGAAAGCCGGCGTGCAGAACTCTTGAACAGGAATCCCGCGGCGAACATGAACGCCAGCAGCGCGACCATCGCCAATGCCGACCTGCGAATGAAGCCTTTGACGCCGGTCAGGTATTTGTGGGTTGTCCAGTCGAAGGCGCGATTGAAGCCGCCGAAGAGCCGCGCGAGGATGCCTCGCGACTCGCCTTTCGGACGCAGCAGCAGCGCGCTCATGGCGGGGCTCAGCGACAGCGCATTGAACGCGGAGATCAGCACCGATGCGGCAATGGTCAACGCGAACTGGCGATAAATCTGGCCGGAGATGCCGCCGAGAAACGCGACCGGAATGAAGACAGCGCCCAGAATGCAGGCGATGGCCACTACCGGCCCGGAAACTTCGTGCATCGCCTTCAACGTGGCGTCGCGCGGCGAAAGACCGTTATCGATATTGTGCTGGACCGCTTCGACCACAACGATCGCGTCGTCGACCACGATGCCGATGGCCAGCACCAGACCGAACATGCTGGTCATGTTGATGTTGAAGCCGAGAATCGGAAACAGCGCGAGCGTTCCCAGGATCGAAACCGGCACCGCGAGCAGCGGAATCAAGGTCGCGCGCCAGTTTTGCAGGAACAGGAAGACGACCAGGATCACCAATCCGATCGCGGTGAAGAGCGTCATCACCACGTCTTTGATGGCCGCGTTCACGAACCGGGTGGAATCGTAGGAGAACTTGTAATCGATGCCGGGCGGGAAGCTTTTCTTCGCATCCTCCATGAACGCCTTGACGCGAGCCATGGTTTCGACGGCGTTCGCGCCCGGCGACAGATAGACGATGGTCAGCGCCGATGGCTTGCCGTTCAATCGGCTGAAACTTTTGTAGTCCGCTGCGCCCAACTCTACTTTGCCGATGTCGCGGATGCGCAGCAGAGAACCGTCGGGCAAGGCGCGCAGGACGATATCGCCGAACTGCGATGCGGTCCAGCAGGCGGCCGCTCGCATTGACCGGATATTGGAAATCGGTGCCGCGCGGCGCAGGAGCTTGGCCCAGCGTGCCCGCGGGATTCTGGCGATTCTGCTCCTGCATCGCGTTGTTGACGTCGGTGGCAGTCAGCCCCAGCTTCGCCATCTTGTCGGGATTGATCCAGATGCGCATCCCGTAGGTCAGATTCGACGCGAGGCGCGTGTCGCCCACGCCGGGAATGCTGCCGATCTTGTCGAGCAGATTGATAGCGACGTAGTTATTGAGGAACAGCGAATCGTAGCGATCGTCAGTCGAGGAGAGCGCCAGCGCACCCAGAAACGCGGTGGAAACTTTCTTGACCGTGACGCCTTCGCGCTGCACTTCGGGCGGAAGCTGCGGCAGGGCGAGCTGCACTTTGTTCTGCGTCTTGACGGTGGCGAGATCGACATCGGTGCCGAGCTCGTAGGTCACATCGATGGTCAGCGTGCCGTCGTTCGAGCTGCGCGAGAAGAAGTACAGCATGCCGTCGAGGCCGACAAGCTGCTGCTCGATGGGCTGCGCGACGGTCTTTTCGAGATCCTGCGAATTGCCGCCGCGATAAACGGCGATGATCTGCACCACGGGCGGGACCACCTGCGGATAGGTCGCGATGGGCAGCGTCGGGATCGAGACCAAACCCACCAGCACGATGACGATCGCGATGACCATCGCGAAGACCGGACGATCGATGAAAAATTTCGCCATAGAATCCTACTTCGATGGTTGGGGAGGAGGCGCCAGTTTCGGATTTACGATGGCGCCGGGACGAACCTTCTGAATGCCTTCGACGATCACGCGTCGCCGGGCTTCAGTCCCTGCGTCACGATCCAACGCTCGCCCACGCGATCGCTGGTCACGATGGTTCGGGCCAGCACTTTGTTGTCGTCAGCAACGGTGAACACGGACTGCATGCCCTGCAGATCCTGCACGGCTCGTTGCGGAATCAGAATCGCGTTCTTCTGTTCGGACGTGGTGACGCGGATGCGCCCGAACTGCCCGGGCAACAGATTGTGCTTCGGATTCGGAAACGTCGCCTGCAATTCCAGCGTGCCGGTTTTCGAATCCACCTGATTCACGGTGTTCTGCACGCGGCCCGTGTATGGATGCACGGAATTGTCGGCCAGCACGAGCTGCAGCGGCTCATCGCCCGGCCTTTTCATGCTTTCGCTGCGACCCGAGATATTCGCTTTCGCTCACTTTGAATCGCACCCAGATCGGATCCAGCGGCACGATGGTGGTCAGCGGCATGTGGCGACGTCTTCGACACAAGGCCGCCCGGCTGAATCAGGCTGTCGCCAATGCGGCCGGCGACGGGCGCGAAGATGGTCGCGTATTCGAGATTGAGTTCGGCCGTGCGCAGCAGGGCACGAGCGGATTCGAGTTGCGCTTGCGTGGTATCGATCTGGGCGCGCGTCGATAGCCGCGTCTGTTCGACAGCCGCGCGTTTTGCGGAAACGTTGGCCTGGTTGGCTTGCAGCGAGGCGGTCGCGTTGTCCAGATCCTGCTGCGCCGCGGCGTCCTCTTTGACCAGGGGACGCAGACGATCGACATCCTGCTTCGCTTTGAGCTGGTTGGCCTGCGCCTGCGCGAGATCGGCTTGGGCCTGCGCCAGTGCGACTTGTTTGCGCGCGAATTCGAGATCGGCCTCGCTCTTGGCCACGTCCGCTTTGGCTTTGGCGACATCGGCCTGATACGGCCGGAGGTCGAGCTCATACAACGCCTGGCCCGCGCTCACATCGGAGCCGACCTGGAATAATCGCTTCTCGATATAGCCATCGACGCGGCCGCGCACTTCGACAAGATCGCGCGCGAATGTCTGGGCGGTGTACTCGCTATAAATGGGAACGTCTTCCGTCGCGACTTGGATCACGGTTACGGCAGCGGGCGGCGGCGCGGATGCAGCGCGCGCGCTGGGTTGAGTGGATTGGCACGCACTCGTGATCGCGCAGATGAGAACGATAAAAGCAATCGCCACCGAACGTACCGGGGGCTGGAACGAAAAATTCATGCAGGATCCTCAGGAGAGACTCAAGTTACTATTATCGTTCGCGTTGCGTGTAAAGATGCAACACGCTAATGGGCATAGGCAACTAGTCGTCGTGGCGCGTGGGCAGCCGGACTAACGCGTAACCAATGCTCAAGAATGCGGCTAGCGACAACCAACCCCCGGCGGTCGGGAACCAGCGGAACTGATCGGCGCCAGTGAGCGAGTGCGTGATCGAGGGCACATGCGCCAGGAACATTGCCGCAAGCAGAATTCCCATGATCGCTTCGCCCGCGATTAATCCGGACGCGATGAAGGTACCCTTATCCTCGGCTTCCTGCTTCGCTTCGCCGCTGCGGCGAGCCATGGCGCGATCCACCAGCCACTTCATCGCTCCGCCCACGAAAATCGCGGACGATGTTTCGAATGGAAGGTACATTCCCACGGCGATCAGCATTGGTGCGCGCGCGCCGCACAAGATCAGCACCAAGCCGAGTGCGACGCCGATCCCCAGAAGCCCCCACGCCATCTGCCCGCCCACGATTCCCTTCGCGAGCTGCGCCATCAATCCCGCTTGCGGCGCGGGCAGCGCTCGACCGCCGATGCCTCCGGTGGCGAGATTCGCTTCGTGCAGAGCAATGATCGGCGCCATCAGGAACAGCGAGAGCAGCGCGACACCCAGCATCTCGACGAGTTCCATCTTCCACGGAGTTCCGCCGAGCAGATGGCCGGCCTTCAAATCCTGAATCAGCGATCCGGAGACGGACGCGGAAATCGAGACAACCGCGGCGACGCCGAGCACCGCCGCGATTCCGGGAGCGCCGGTCGCGCCGATGGTCACCATCAGCAAAGCGGCTAAAATCAGGGCTCCCAGCGTCAACCCCGACAACGGCTGATTCGAGACGCCCACCAAGCCGACCAGATAACCGCCCACGGCGTTCAGGAAGAAGCCGCTGATGGTCATGATCAGCGCGGCCGCGATCGCCGCGACCCAGCCGTGCGTGAAACCGTAATAAATCGCCGTGATGGGAACCAGCAGCGCGAAGATTCCGAGGATCACGCCGCGCATCGGCAGGTCCTGATCTCTGGTGTCCAACTCCTCTTCGCCGGATAACCGAGTCCGAGCTTCGCTTGGCGAACGCGCCGCGCACCGAATCGATCAGCGACTTGCGCATCGAAAACATCGTGTTCGCCGCGCCCACCAGCATCGCGCCGATCGCGATGGGCCGCACGATGTTGTACCAGACCGTGAACGACGCCAATTCCGGAGGCGCATTGCCGATGCGCGTCGCCAGGTCGGGATCGAAGAACAGCAGCAGCGGAATGATGATCCACCACGCCAAAATTCCGCCGGCGATATTCACCGACGCGAGCCTCGGCCCGATGATGTAGCCGATCCCGATCAGCGCGGGTGAGAGCGCGGGTGTCGACCACGGAACTCCGCCGGCATGCGTCACGTCGCCGATCGGTGCGCGATCGAAATTGAAGTGATGGATCACGGATCGCGGGAATCGAAGGAACCCGTCCAGGCTTGCGCGGAAAATCTTGAGGCCCTTGTCGTCGGTCAAGAATTGAATCAGACCGGCGAATGCCATCGATCCGAAGATCAGGCGAGGCGCGTCGCTCTTATCGGCGCCCGCGCGAATGATCTCGACGCTCGCCACGCTTTCGGGCCACGGCAGCGACTTATCGGCGAACAGCGGCTTGCGGATCAGCACCGTAAACAGCACGCCCAGCATTCCGCCGGTGACCAGCAGCATCGATGCATCCCAATAGTGCGCGCGCAGATTTGCCCACAGCGGATGCCCGTCCATTTCCACCATCAGGAATGACGGGATCACGAAGATCGCGCCGCTGACCAGCGCTTCGCCCACCGAGCCCGCCGTGCGCGCGATGTTCTGTTCAAGAATGCCGCCGCGCATTCCGCGAATCTTGAACAGCGCCATCGCGATCACCGCAGCGGGAATGGTTGCGGCGACGGTCTGGCCCGCTTTCATGCCGAGATAGGCGTTCGCCGCGCCAAAGATGAACGCGAGCAGCAGTCCGAGAATGATGGCCTTCGGGGTTAGCTCGGCTTCAGGTTTAGGCGTGTCGGACGACAAGCGTGCATTTTACCAGACCGGTTTCGATGCAGGTATTCTCCCTATATGAAATCCAGTCGCATGAAAACGATCGTGGTCGCAATCCTCGTCCTGGTCGCACTGGCGCCGGCGCAGGATATTACGTCGAAGGTCGACCAGGTGGCGAACGCCTACGCGAAGAAGAATCAGTTCAGTGGATCGGTGCTGGTCGCAAAAGGCGGGCGCGTGCTCGTGAAAAAAGGTTACGGCATGGCGAATATCGAGCTCGGCGTGCCGAATACGCCGGAGACGAAGTTCCGTCTCGGATCGATCACCAAGCAATTCACCGCGACGGCGATTCTGCAGCTCGCCGCGGCGGGCAAGCTCAGCGTCGACGACAAGATTTCGAAATACATTCCCGACACACCGGGATCGTGGAGCAATATCACGATTCATCATTTGTTGACTCACACGTCGGGAATTTTCAATTACACAGCCCTGCCTGAGTTCACCAAGCAAATGCGCCAGCAATGGACACCGGCGGAGACGCTGGGACTGGTGAAGAACAAGCCGCTCGATTTTGCGCCGGGCTCGAAATTCAGTTATTCGAACTCGGGGTATATCGGCCTGGGGATCATCGTAGAAAAGGTTTCGGGCGAAAAGTACGAGGACTACGTCAAGAAGCACATCTTCGACGTATTGGATATGGCTGCTACCGGCTACGATCATGGCGAGACCATCCTGGAGCATCGCGCAGCAGGTTACACCCCTGGTCCGGACGGGAAACTGCAGAACGCTCCATACATCGACATGTCGTTTCCCTACGCTGCGGGCTCGCTGTATTCCACGGTAGATGATCTTTACCGATGGGATCGATCCTTGTACACCGATAAAGTTCTCGCGAAGGCATCACGCGATAAAATGTTCACGCCGTTTCTGAGTGGTTATGCGTATGGATGGTTTACGATCGTTCCCGGCCCGACTCCTTCGACGCACAAGGTTCTATCGCACGGCGGCGGCATCAACGGTTTCAACACCACGATCAACCGCTATCCGGACGACGATGCGTGCGTGATCGTGCTGAGCAACGTGAACTCGCCGGCGATCGGTAAGATCGGGCAGACGCTGGCGGCGATCGCGTTCGGCGAAAAATACGATTTGCCCTAAACGGTACCGGTCCGTTTGGCTGGCGTCCTCAACTGAATCTTCTTGACAAGGTGGCAGTCTCGGCCTTACACTCCTAGTTGTCTAGGAGAGAGCCGCGATGGGCAAATCCAATCCCGACGTGCTGCAAGGCACGCTGGATCTTCTGATTCTGAAAACGCTCACCCGAGGTCCGGAGCACGGCTACGGAATCGCGGTGCACATCCAGCAGGTTTCGAACGAAGCGCTTCGCGTGGAAGAAGGTTCGCTGTATCCCGCCCTGCATCGCATCGAACAGGAAGGCTGGATTCGCGCCGAATGGGGCATTTCGGAAAACAATCGACGCGCGAAATTCTACGAGCTCACGGCGGCCGGCAAACGCCAGCTCGCGCTCGAAGAAAAGAAGTGGGCGAGCTTGACCGCGGGCGTCGCGAGCGTCCTGCGATTTGCGTGAGGCAAACATGTCCTGGCTCTCGAAACTGACTTCGACGCTGCGGCCCAACCGCTTGCAGGACGATCTCGATGACGAGCTTCGATTCCATATCGAGCGACGGACTGAACAGCTCATCGCGGAAGGAATGACGCCGGAGGCGGCACGTGAAGACGCCGCGCGGCGTTTCGGCAATCAGACGCTGCTCCAGGAATCGGCGCGCGATCGCGATGTTCTGCTTTGGCTGGAGACCGCGCTTCAGGATATCCGCTACGCGCTGCGTACGCTGCGCCGCAGTCCGGGTTTCGCCGCAACCGCGATTCTTTCGCTCGCGCTGGGCATCGGAGCGAACGCGGCGCTATTCAGCGTCACCGACGCCTTGTTGCTGCGCCGCCTTCCGGTTCGCGATCCCGAAGCGTTGATTCGCGTTCAGCCTCACACCCAGACATTTGGCGATACGACGTTCACCTTTGGCCTCTACGATTCGATTCGGAAGAATGCGCGCACGCTCGCGGGAGCCGCGGCAATGTCGCTTGGTGGTCCGGCGATCGAAACGGACGGCGGTTCCGTACCCGCGCATGTCGAAGTTGTTTCCGGCAATTACTTCGACGTGCTGGGGGTGGAGGCGTCGCGCGGCCGCCTCTTTCACGACGCAAGTGAGCCAGTCGTGGTCATCAGTAGCGCCTTCGCGCGCGCGCAGTTTGGCGGCAAGGAGCCGCTCGGCGCCCACCTGAAGTCCGGCAAGATGATCTACACGATCGCGGGCGTCGCCGATCCGCGGTTTCGCGGCGCGACCCTCGACTGGCCCGCCGACGCCTGGATTCCGCTCGAACAAGCCGTACCCGCCGGCAGTCCCAAGCGCGGCGCGAATTGGAATTGGCTGGAAGTCATCGTGAGGCTCGCACCCGGCGCAACTTCGGCCCAGGCCAAGGCCGAACTCGAAACCTTGCAACGGCGCTTTCTGGAGCAGGAGGCCACAACCCGTCATTTCGACCATCCACAGCAGCGCGACGCGTTTTTCAACGAGACGATCGTGCTGCAGCCGGCTGCGACCGGAGTTTCCTGGATGCGCGCGCGCTACACCAAGCCGCTGATGATCTTGCTCGCAGTGGCGGGAATTGTGTTGCTGATCGCCTGTGCGAATCTCGCGAACTTGATGCTGGCGCGCGCGACGGCCCGCGAGCGCGAGATGGCGACGCGTCGCGCGATCGGCGCCGGGCGTGCCCGATTGATTCGCCAGTTGCTCACCGAATCCGCCGTGGTCGTGATCGCCGGCGTCGCAGGGGCGGCTTTGGTCGCGCGCTGGTTGAGCGATGCCTTGCTGACGTTCCTGTCGGCTGCCGGCAACGCGGTGTCCAACCTCACCTTCCGCGTCGACATGCGATTGGTGGGATTCATGCTTGCGATCTCGCTGCTCACTTGCCTGCTGGCGGGACTCGGGCCGGCGATTCGATCGAGCGGGGCGCCGCGCGCTCAATCCTCCACCGGCGGTCGCGCGTTGATCGTCGTCGAGATTGCGTTGTGCACCATTCTTCTGATCGGTTCGGCATGGTTCCTGCGCACGCTGCGAAACCTGCAGACACTCGATGCCGGATTTGTTCGTGACAAGGTTCTGCTCGCTTCCGTAAACGCTCCGCCGGGCGCGAGCGCCGCTGAAGCCATCCGGCGCATGGAAGCATTGCGCGGCCGCCTGTCGGCGCTCCCCGGCGCACGCTCCGTGGCCTACAGCAACATGACGTTGATGACAGGAGACGAAATCGCCAGCAACATCGATGTCGACGGCCCGCCGCTCGCGAACAACCAAAAACTCAGCTCGACGCAGCTTCGCATCTCGCCCGGGTTCTTCAAAACGTTGGACACGCCGCTGCTTTACGGCCGCGATTTCAGCGATGCCGATCAGGCCGGCGCGCCCAAGGTCGCGATCGTTAACCGCTCTTTCGCGCGTCATTTCTTCGGCGTCGATAATCCCGTGGGACGCCGCTTCGGAACCAACGGCCCCAAGTCGGCGCAGGAAATTCAAGTCGCCGGCATCGTGAAAGATACGAAGTACGCGACCCTGCGCGATGAGCCGCGGCCGATCTTCTACACTCCCGAACGTCAGGACCAGGTAGACACTTCGGTGGACTTCGTGATCCGCGCGGCCGGGGATATGCGCCCACTCTTGACCCTGGTCCGCGATGTCGTCCATGAGACCGATCCTAAGGCGACCGAGATCATGCGATTTTCAGAGTTGATCGATATGTCTCTGTCGTCGGAGAGGATGGTCGCGCAGCTCTCGGCCGGCTTCGGCGGATTGGCTCTGCTGGTCGCTTGCATTGGAATCTACGGAATTCTTGCCTACCGAGTCGCCCGGCGCACGCGTGAAATCGGAGTGCGGATCGCGCTGGGCGCATCGCGCGGCGGCGTGCAATGGATGATCGTCCGCGAATCGCTGGCGTTGCTGATCATCGGGATCGCGATTGGCATCCCGGTGGCGCTTGGACTATCGTGTTACGTGAAATCGCTGCTGTTTGGCTTGACTCCTGCCGATCCGTGGGCGATGGCCGGCGCGCTGGCGATGCTCGCGCTGGTGTCGAGCGTAGCGGCGTTCCTGCCCGCGCGCCGCGCCGCGAAGATCGATCCCATGTCCGCGCTGCGGTGTGAATAAGACAGCCGTGGCGCGGGCCGCCAGGCCTGCAGAGCCGAGAGTCGTCTCGGCTTTTCTTCGGATTCGACGCGAAAGCCCCGAAAAAGCCGAGACGACTCTCGGCTCTGCAGGCCTGGCGGTCCGCGCCACGTCGTCCTATACTAAAATCGATCATGCGGATCGTGGCGTTTCTGATTCTCGCCGGTTATGCTTTTGCGGCGGACCCCAGCGGCATCCCCAACTTCCACCAGGTCAGCGATCGCATCTATCGGGGCGCGCAGCCCACCAATCCCCGAGCCTTCCACGAACTGGCGAAGCTCGGCATCAAAACCGTGATCGATTTGCGCGAGCCTAGTGAACGCTCGGCATCGGAAAAGCAAATGGTCGAGGCAGCAGGGATGCACTACGTCGCTATTCCCATGGCCGCGTTCGGCGCGCCGGCCGATAGCCTGGTGGCGAAGGTGCTGGCGCTGTTCGAGGACTCGGCAACAGCACCAGTGTTCGTCCACTGCCGCCGCGGTTCCGATCGGACGGGGACAGTGATCGCGGTGTATCGCATGGTCCACGATCATTGGGAGAACGCGAAAGCCCTCGCCGAGGCGAAGGCGTTCGGGATGAGTTGGACGGAGCGGGCGATGCAAGCCTACATCGCCCACTTTCACGGAATCGAGATTGCTACACCGGGTTCAGCAGTCGCGGCGCAGAATCAATAGTTGCTACTTCGTGTAGAAAAACACCGTGACTTTGCTGCCGGGAGGGCCAATGCTGCTCGCGACGCCGCCCAGTGTCACGGTAATCGGGATTTGCCCGACGATAGTAGTCGAGGGCACCGTGAAGTTGATCTGCCAGCCTCCGGCGAAGGCCCCCGCTCCGCTATACGCGACCGAACTGTCCGGAGCCTGGCCTCCGAAATTGGCACTTAACATCGACGGCCTCTCGTGCGTGTAGGCTCGCGTTCGTCGGCTGCAATCCGTCGGGCGGAGGGGCTCCGCCGCCGCCGTCGAACACGCCCGCACCGGTAAGGTAGAACACGATCTGATGCTTGCCGTCGCGTGAAACCGGATTCGCCTGCGAATTCGTTGTGAGCGATCCGTCATCGTTGACATTCTGTGCCGCGGCTTGACCGAACCCCTGGGAATTGGTGGTGAAGATCCCAGGGTTGTACTGCGCCATCGGGATCGTACCGGCCATGATTACCTCGCCAGTGGAAGCACGAGTGAGAAGGAAGTCTGCCGTTCCGCTCTGCGGAGCATTCGTCGGGACTTGAAATGCGACGAATCCGTTTCCCGCGGAAACGGAGAAAGATCGGCGCTGGCGTCCCGTTGACGGTGACCTGAAGATCGCTCAACACGCGTCGGCCATGGATTGGTGCTCGCGGCTCCGTCGACAACCCCATTGAGTGGCTAGACCCACCCGATAAATCTCCATGAGTTGGCCCGGTGCAATCGGCGTCACGTAAGTCCCGGCAGCAGTGCCGCCATTGTAGTTGGCCGCATTCGTATACGTAAGCTTCGCGTAATAAAACGTAGCTCGATTGGCCGATTCACCCACAATCAGATTGGCGTTCTTATCCAGCGCAATCGAAAATGGGAAGCTTTGCAGCGATAATTGCTGGGTGTAAAACACAAGATTCGGATTGTTGATCTGCACCAGCGTATTGTATTCCGGCAAGCGCCAGAGGGAACTCCCCAGAGTTATCCAGCTTTCGCCAGTAACCAGGCTCACGGCGACGCCCTGTGGCGCCGGCATAGGGAGCTGCAAGGCGGATGGGGCGCCCGTCACAGCGGTGCTCGGATTATTGAAAACCACCAGCCGATTGTTGCTGGAATCGGCCACGTACACGCGGTCCGAAGAGTCCGCGCCGATGTGCCGGGGACTGTTCAGCCCGGCGGTGGAGCTCGATGGCAGGCTGGTGTTGGGACTCTGCTGGCCCAGCACGACATCCGCGGCAACCGACGATCTAAAATCACCACCGGCGGGTTTCCGATAAACCGTCAGCCGGTTGGCCTGCACGTCGGAAACCACCAACGCCCCGCTGTTGGGCAGCAACACCAGCCCGTAGGGAGCCTGCATTCCCGTCGAGGATGCGTCGGTATTCGCCGACGTGAAATCCTGCTGGCCAATGACGATGCTGGGAGTCTGCGCCGTAACACCCGCCGCGAACGGCTGCGGGAAGCGGAGCACTCGCGCGTTGCCGGTATCGGCAACCCATAGATTGCCGCTGCCGTCCACCATGACACCTGATGGCTGGTTCAAGCCGATTGCCGACGGCAACGCAACGTCGTTATTGGGGTTGTTGATCAGGTTCCGGTAGAAAGCGGATCCAGGCTTTCCGGTAAGGTCAGTCTGACCGATGACGATATCGGCTTTCTGGCCGGCTTTGACATTGCGCGCATCCCTGAAACCGAGGATGCGGTGGTTGAATGTATCGGCAATGTACAAATGCGGAGGACTGGAATTGTTGTCGATGGCCACGTCGCCGCCGACCGTGTTGCCCGGTGACAGAAATACTTCCCGCCCTTCGATCAGGTTCGGTGCGCGGTAAACGAAGTCGAGCTGCCCCACCAGGTAGCTGGCCGTGCCGCTCTGCCCTTGGAACCCGAGCAGTCGATTATTGCCGTTGTCCGCCACCCACATGTCGGACCCGTTGAACGCGCCGCCCACCGGTAAATCGATGGTATTCGGACCCGGATCGGCTTGCCCCCGGTTGGGCTTGTTGCCGGTCTTCGGATCGGTCTGGCCAAAAACGGCTTGGATCGGCGGCGAATCCTGCACCACTTGCGGGACCACGCCTGGATTCGGAGGATCCGGCCAATTCTGGTGCTTATCGTACATCGCGATCCTGTGGTTGCCCGCTTCCGCCACGAACAAATGCGAGCCGTCCGTGAACAGCCCGGTAGGACCGTTCAGCGTATAGCCGTTCACTACCGGATTCGCGCAAACGGTGGCGTTCAGGGCTTCGCATAGTCCCAGGATTCGGGAAGCGCTCTGCCCAAATGCGGCAAATCCCAGCATTGAAGAACAACACCCGGCTGAAAGCATCCGCAACGTATAGGTTGCCGTCAGAGTCGAACGTAATCCCTGTGGGGAGTTGTATCAAAGCCTTGTAGAGGACGGCCTGCGTACCCGGCGGCACCGCGATCGGAGTACCGGTGCTGAACCCCGTCTGCCCCAGCACAAAGTCAGCCTGGGGAAGAATGGTGCCGGCCACCAGTTGGTTCGCGGGGAAGCGCAGAACGCGATTGTTGTTGTAATCGGACACCCACAGATTTCCCGAGTTCGGCTCGATCGCGATTCCGGCGGGTGCGTTGGTGCCGACGTAGAGAGTAGTGTTATCGGGGCCGGATTGTCCCTGGTTCGGCAAAATTCCGCTATCGACCGTTTTCTGGCCGATCACCAAGTCGGTAATGAGAGGCGAAACGGTTTGTTTGAACGGAGACGGAAAGCGCACAATTCGATTGTTTCCGGCATCGTACACATACAGCGCGCCGCTCGAGTCCACGGCGAGGGAGATCGGGAGCGCGAAACCGCGATTCAATCCCGGGCGGCCTGGACCGCCTTGTTGCGTGCTGAAGAAATCGCGCTGGCCAATCACCAGGTCGGCCATGCCGCAACTGGAGGCCGCGCTGATTCCGCAACCGGTCAAGTTATTCGGATTCTTAAACGCGAGTACGCGATTGTTTACGGTGTCGGCGACGTAGAGAATCGGCGGCGAGGTCGTCCTGTCGAACGCGATCGCGAACGGGCTGTTGAGTTCCCTGCCCTCGATGAGGTTCGGCGCGTTGGTGCTGATCGGCTGCGTGAATGGCGCAACGTTCGGCGACTGGCCGAATTGCCTGGTGGCAAAGTCGTTAATCGTGGGCGAAACATTCTGGCCGATCGCGCCGGTGGCGAACAATACAGCAGTCAAGACAGGGATCAAGCAGGATTTTTTCATGAAATTCGTCTCCGAAGTGCTAATTGGGACACACGGTGCGCGGGAACCGTGTAATTACAGGGTAACATAGCCATTGACGTACGATCCATGTGCCGGGAGTACTGGCGGCTGAGTAGACCGGTCTATTTTCGCTTTTCGTAGCGATGCCAGCACACCTGTGATGCCGTGATCACGTGCTTCCGCGGCACACCTATGAATTTTCATAGGGTTAGTGGCCCGTGACCCGCGGCATCCCAAGTGCTATTTTCCCAGCATGCGAAAACCAGCCGCTACTTTCTCTCTGGCGATGCATGTAGTCGCCGCGATCCTTTTGTTCACAATCACTTTCCCGGGTGCCGTGCCAAAAATCCTGCCAGCATCGGCGACGCGCATTTTCCTTTCGCCTCCCCCAAAAATTCTACAAAAAACTGGAGGAGGGGGCCAACGGCAACCCCTACCGGCCACTAAAGGGCGAGCGCCGGAGGCGGTCACGCGAAAGGTCTGGGTTCCTCCAATGGTGACTCGAAATGATACCCCCAAACTGGTGGTAATCGCTGCGCTGAGCGAGGCTCCGGAATACAACATCAGCGCTCCCCAGATCGGCGACCCGCTGGGCCATCTAGGACTGCCATCGGGGGGCATGGGCGGTCCGGTCGGGATCGGTGATGGCGGCCGCAATGGCATCGGTCCTGGCGACGGCTCGCGCCAGGGCGGTCCGCAGGGTCCGCCAGCGTACACCGGCAAGCTGACACGCGACCCGCTGCTTCTGTACAAGGAGGAACCGGAGTATTCGGATGAAGCTCGCAAGGCGCGGCACGAAGGGACAGTGTGGATCGACATGGATATCGATGCGAACGGGCGCCCCATCAACATGCGAGTCGTGCGCGGGCTGGGGCTGGGATTGGACGAGAAGGCGATCGCAGCAGTGGCGCACTGGAAATTTCGGCCGGCGATGGCGGGCGACCGCGTGGTGACGGTGCCGGCCAGGGTGCAGGTGAGTTTCCATCTGTTGTAAGCGTTGTGGGGCCGCCACTCGTGGCGGCGAGCGGTCTTTAGACCGCTCAAACAGG
The DNA here is from genome assembly GCA_963732025.1 of Terriglobia bacterium. GTDB lineage: Bacteria > Acidobacteriota > Terriglobia > Bryobacterales > Bryobacteraceae > Palsa-187. The sequence goes on along the minus strand of CAVSXU010000007.1, from coordinate 204,435 downwards.
AGCGGACCAACCGTCGGGTTTTAGTATCGAAACCGGCCGGTACCTGCGGTCGAGGAGCACGTCTACAATGAGAACATGGCCAAAACATTTCTACTCATTCTTGTTTTTTGCATTCTTGGCATGTCGGCGGTGGCACAACCTGTCATGGGCGGGATCAAAATCGGCGTGCCGCTGACCGACGCGTTCAATATCACAAACTCGCCAACGTTCGCATCGATCACAGCGGATGCCAACAATTACGTGTGGGGTCCCTTCGTCGAAGTAAAACTGCCATTCAAATTCTCAGTGGAAGCCGACGCGCTGTATCGCGGCTATCACTTCGGGGTTGCCGGCGGATCCACGCATGCGTCGAGCTGGGAATTCCCGATCGTCGCGAAATATCATTTTCTGAAAGGGCCCGTGAAGCCGTACGCCGAAGGTGGGCTTTCGTTCAGTCATCTGAGCGACGTGACGGAGGTCTTGACTCCGAATCACAATACGAATTTCGGAATTGTGTTGGGGGCGGGCGTGCAAATCAACGTGCTGGTGCTGAAGATATCACCGGAGATCCGCTACACAGGCAATACCGTGAAGAATTTCACCGGGCTGATCGATTCGAATCGCAATCAGGTGGCGTTTCTGGTCGGCATCGGATTTTAGCAGGGCTGAAGCGAACACGCTGGCCACGAATGAACACGAATGAACACGAATAAGCAATCGTCTTTTGATTCGTGAAAAACAGGGACAGGCTACCCTGTCCCCGAGTGAGCCGAGGCCACGCATGAACAGATATCGGCGTGGACAGGGCGGCCTGTCCCTGTTTTTCACGAATCAAAAGACGATTGCTTATTCGTGTTCATTCGTGTTCATTCGTGGCCAGCGTGTTTGTCTTACCGGCCAGTGCCTTCCGAGCTTTGATATGATCGCCGGGACTGTTAATCGAATCGACCGCGTGCAGCTTGTCATTCCTGAAGTAATACGCGGAGAACTTTCGCGCCGCCACATCGCCGCGGATTTCCACTCGATCATGGCCTGACGACAAGCCCGCCATTTGCAGCATGACGTCATATTGATGCGTCCAGAACCAGGGGACGGCGCAGTATGGAGCCGTTTCCACGCGCATAATGTGCCGCGCCACGTACTTGGCCTGATCCACAGCGTTCTGCACCGATTCGAGCCGCATTCCCTTATGCTCCGCGCAATCGCCGATCGCGTATATGCTGGCGTCGTTCGTCCGCAGGAACGCATCGGTTTGGCCAAGGTCGCGCATCAGTTCGTCGTTCGGCAAGACGCCGACGCCCACGATGGTCAAGTCCGCTGGAGGAATCGACTGTTGGCCGAACTGGATCTTCACGCCATGCGATTCGTGCAATTCGCGATAGAAGTCCGAGATCACGGGCGCGACCACGCGAGCCATCAATCTCGGCTGCGCTTCCATTACAGTGACTCGCTTTCCTAGTGTGCTCGCGGCTGCAGCGACTTCGAGTCCGATGAATCCGCCGCCGACGATGGTCACGCTGGCGGACGAATCCAGCCGGGCCTTGATGGCGCACGCGTCGTCGCGATCGCGGAGATACAATGCGCCCTCGATCGGCAACCGTCGAACTCGCGCGCCGGTCGCCAGCACCAGCTTGTCGTAGGGAATCGAGACGCCCGATGCCAGCACCGCACTTTGCGAGGCTTGATCGATCGCGGTCACGCGCTCGCCGAGTCTCAGGTGGATGTTCTGCGTTTCGTAAAACGCGGCGCGGCCGGAAGTCGGCCTTTTCGATCGGCGTGCTTGCCGAGCAGGAATTCCTTCGATAACGGAGGCCGCTGATAGGGAAGATACGGTTCATCGCCGATCAAGGTAATCGGCCATGCGTATCCGCCCGCGCGCAACGACGCAGCGGTTTGAAATCCCGCCTGCCCCGCGCCGACGATGACCACGCCCGCATCCGGCATCTACACTTGCGTGGGCGGCGTGTTGACGATCAATCCGTCCAGCGCTTTCGTCACGCGAAGCTGGCAGCTCAGGCGGCTGTTCGGCTTGGCGCGGCGACGCGGTGGTATCGAGCATCGCGTTTTCGTCGTCTTCGATCGGCAGCAGCTTGTCGAGCCACGCAGGATCGACGTAAACATGACAGGTCCCGCACTGGCAAGCGCCGCCGCATTCGGCGACGATGCCGTCGACACCGTTCTGGATGGCGCCTTCCATGACGGAATCTTCCAGCGGCACGTCAATCCGGCTTTTTTCGCCGGAATTCGAGATATATGTGACCGCCGCGGTCTCTTTTGGTGTCTTGCTAAAAAGTGGCATTTTCTCCGGTGATTCTTGCAAGGATTTTGCAGTACTTGTGCAGCAGCTTTTGCGCCCACAAATGGTCATGATAACAAGCGAAGAAGCGCGTGCCCTTCTTGAGTAGCGCTCCATGCTGTCGCGCCTCACTCGCGGCCGCGAAGCGTTGCGTCCGCCAGTGAGGCGCGACAGCATGGAGCGCTATTTGGTACGGTGCTGAAGATGAGCAGGTATCAGAACGCCGAGGCCGGCTATTTCGAAAAACGGACGCTGCGGCGGCATGCTCGCGTGCTGCATCTGTGGGCGCTGGGCGTGGCGGCGGTGATTTCTGGCGATTTCTTCGGCTGGAATTTCGGGCTGACGGCGGGCGGATTCGAAGGGATGCTGATCGCGCTGGCGATCATGACGGTGATGTATGGCGGGCTGTGTTTCTCGATCGCCGAGATGTCGCCGGCGCTGCCGCACACGGGTGGCGCTTACTCTTTCGCTCGAACGGCGATGGGGCCGTGGGGCGGATATATCACGGGGCTCGCCGAAAACATGGAATACATATTGACGCCGGCGACTATCGTGGTCGGCATCGGCGGATACCTGGGCGCGATTTTTCAAACACCGAAATCGTGGGAGCCCGCGTGGTGGATTGCCTGTTACGCGGTGTTCGTCGCGCTGAATGTTTTCGGGGTCGCGCTGTCGTTTCGATTTTCGGTGTTCATTGCGCTGGCGGCGCTTGCTGGTGCTTGCCGTGTTCTGGATCGGAGCGATTCCGCATCTCGATTTCAAGCGCTATGCGTTCGATGTGCCTGCCAAGGGGTGGCATGGATCGCTCGCGGCGCTGCCGTTTGCGTTGTGGTTGTATTTGGGCATTGAACAATTGCCGCTGGCGGCGGAAGAATCGCACGATCCGAAGCGCGACATGCCTCGCGGAATCTTGTACGGTTTGGTGACGCTGATCGTGTGCAGCTTTCTTACGGTGATCCTGAGCGCCGGGATCGCGCCGGGGGCGGCGAAGCTGGGCGCGTCGCAAGAGCCGTTGGTCCTGAGTTTCCAAACGATTGCTGGAACGCAGTGGACGAAGCTGTTTGGCGTGGTCGCTTGCATCGGACTGGTCGCGAGTTTTCACACCATCATTTATGCCTACGGCCGGCAGATTTATTCCTTGTCGCGCGCCGGATATTTTCCGACGTGGCTATCGGTGACCGACTCGAAACATCAGACGCCGGTGCGGGCTCTGGTGTCAGGATCGGCCTTAGGGTTGGCGGCTGCGCTGGGGATTTATTGGTTCGGGCAGAATAGCCAGGTGGGCGCGATTCTATTGAATATGGCGGTGTTCGGGGCGGTGATCGCTTACATTTTGCAGATGGCGTCGTTCCTGATTTTGCGCTGGCGATTGCCGTTGTTGGCACGGCCCTACGTTAGTCCATGGGGCGCGATTGGTGCTTGGATCGCGACCGCGATCGCGGCGATCACGCTGGTGAGTTTGTTTCTGAATCCCGACTACGCCAAGGGCGTGTGGGGCGCGGCGGTTTGGTTTGCGCTGGGGATTGTGTATTTCGCGGTTTATGCTCGCAAGAGGTTGGTATTGTCTCCTGAGGAGGAGTTTGCGGTACGCGCGGGGAAGTCTAATTTGTAAGAGGGTGTCGACATGAGTGTCGACACGGCACACATGAGTGTGTGCGCCACATCGTATGAATCTTAAGACATTAATGGCGAAGGCGAGTCCGCTGCGGTCGGGCGATCAGCTTGCCGGGATCGCGGCGTCGTCGGCGGAGGAGCGCGTGGCGGCGCAGCGGGAACTTGCCGATATTCCGCTGCGCCGATTTCTGGATGAGCCGCTGATTCCTTATGAGGACGACGAAGTCACTCGGCTGATCGTCGATTCGCACGATGCGGATGCGTTCGCTCCGATTGCAGGGTTGAGCGTCGGTGAGTTTCGCGAGTGGTTGCTGTCCGAGGAGACTACTGGCGAGACGCTCGCGCGTGTTCGTGATGGCATTACACCCGAGATGGCGGCCGCGGTTTCGAAGATCATGCGCGTGCAGGATCTGATCACGGTCGCCGCGAAGATTCGCGTGGTGACGAAATTTCGCAGCACGATCGGGCTGGCGAGGCGATTGTCGACCAGGCTGCAGCCGAATCATCCGACGGACGATCCTCGCGGGGTGGCGGCGAGCGTGATCGACGGATTGCTTTATGCCAATGGCGATGCAGTAATCGGCGTCAATCCGGCATCCGACGATCAGGCTACTGTCGAGACGCTGCTGCGGATGCTGGATCGGGTGCGCGAGACGCTGGAAATCCCGACGCAGATTTGCGTGCTGGCGCACGTGACCACGCAGATGCGCGCTATGGAACGAGGCGCTCCCATAGATCTGGTGTTTCAATCGATCGCGGGGACGGAGTTAGCGAATCGGTCGTTCGGGGTTGAGTCTGGAGTTGCTCGACGAGGCGTCCGCAACGGCTCGCGAAAAACATCCGGATGCAAACGTCATGTATTTCGAGACTGGGCAGGGGAGCGCGCTTTCGGCCGAGGCGCATCACGGGGTGGACCAGCAGACGTGCGAGGCTCGGGCGTATGCGGTGGCGCGGCGGTATCGGCCGCTGCTGGTGAATACGGTGGTCGGGTTCATCGGGCCGGAGTATTTGTACGACGGTAAGCAGATTATTCGCGCGGGGCTGGAGGACCATTTTTGCGGGAAGTTGTTGGGGCTGCCGATGGGGTGCGACGTGTGTTACACGAATCATGCGGAGGCGGATCAGGACGACATGGACACGCTGCTGACGCTATTGGGTGCGGCGGGATGCAATTACGTGATGGGGGTGCCGGGCGCGGATGACATTATGCTCGGGTACCAGAGCACGTCGTTTCACGATGCGCTGTATTTGCGGGGATTGTTGGGGCTGCGGCCGGCTCCGGAGTTCGAGGCTTGGCTGGAGAAGATGGGGATTATGGAGGGCGGGTTGAGGTTACGGTCGGGTCGCGAGGTGGCGGAGGGGATGCAGAAACTAATCATCCCAGGAGGTTAGGGGTTCTGCCCGGCGATTATATCCTTACCCTTCGGAGGATTTGGATGGGACCGACCCGGCGCGGCGACCTGGTCGCGTTTCACTATCCGCCGATCCGCAGCAGTTCTTTTTCACGCGGATCGTTGGTGTCAGCGGGGATCACCGACTATATCGATTCCTATCGTGACAATTTTCTTTCTGAGCCCAACTCGAACCTGTTCCCAGGCGCCAAGGATATGTTGCGGGATTCGGTTCGCGACGGCGAGGTCGTCGGGTATCGATGGGCTATTGAATGATGCCGGCAGCACGTAGGCAAAGCTGTCGCGCCTGCTTTAAGGCTATCGCGAGATGGGCTTTATTCTGCCATCATGGCGATGGCATACTGGAATGACCGCGTCGCTCTGAGGAGGCTCGCAGACGACATCATGCTCCGTTGTTTATTTCTCTCTCTATCCTTGCTTTCGTGCTGCTTGAGCGCGCAGACCATGCCCGCGTTCCGCTGGATCCAGCAAGTCGATGGCTCAGGCGCGGACTCTGTTATCGGAATCGGCACCGATGCGGCGGGTAATGTCTACATCGCAGGCAATACCGCTTCTTTCGATTTCCCGGTAAAATCGGCAGCGCAGAATCACAGCGCGTCGACGGGGCTGTATCGCATCGATGGCTCCGGAGCCACGTCACCATTGCCTCTGGCGGCCGCGCAGAGCATTTCCGTCGATCCCAAGAATCCCAAGATTCTTTACGCCGCCAACAATGGAACTGCTTATCGAAGCGTGGATGCGGGCGCGATGTGGTCGACGCTGGCGGTGTCGACTGCGCCCGTGCGCGCGGTGCAAGTAGATCCGTCGAATTCGAGCGTGTTGTACGCGGCCACCTCCGGCCTGGGCGCGTTCAAGAGTATCGACGCCGGTGCGACCTGGACCTCCATCAACGTCGGCTTGGCGCCGCCGAACGGCAATCTCGCGCAGATTTTCGTCAATCAATTCTGGTTCGACCCATTCCATCCGGGCGTGCTATTCGCCAATTCCAGCGGTGGCGCCCGCAGCACCGATGGCGGCGCGACATGGAATATCGATCCCGCGCTGGTAAATTTGTCGAGTCTGTGGTTCGATCTCACGACGCCGAATCTGATTTACGCGACCACTTTGGCGAACGCTCTCAAGAGCACGGACGGTGGAAAGACGTGGACTGTTCTGAGCAACGTTCCCGGCGGTCTTTCCCAACAAACCGGGAGCCTGTACTTCATTACTTCCGATCCCAATCAGCCCGGGCGGTTGATTCTCAGCACGGGCCGAAGTGTTTTTGAAAGCACGGACGATGGCGCGACGTTTACGCTGAAGCTGTCGCAAGCGTTGAGCCAATGGATCACGCCTGATTGGGCGAACCACGCGCTCTATGCGCAATCGGGCGGGATCGTGAAGATATCCAGCGATCTTCAAACGGTCACGCCGATAGGTCCTCCCGCGCTGCCGGTGGTGAATCAAATTACGGTCTCGAATGGACAGATTTACGCGGCTGTCAGCGCGAGCAACGATATCTTCGTGACCAAGTTGGATCCCGATGGCAACATCGTCTACTCGACTTATTTCGGCGGCAGTGGGAACGACAGCGCCAGCGCGATGACCGTGGATGCGGCCGGCAACGTGTACGTGACAGGCATAACGACATCGCGCGATTTTCCAACAACCGTCGGCGCGTATTCGAAAGCGCCGCCGCAAGCGGGACCCGGTGTCGCATCCAACTCGTCGAGTTTCGGGTTGAAGCTCAATCCGGACGGATCGGTTGGGTACGCGACGTACCTCGCGGATGGATTGTCGACGCCCGGCGGAATCGCGGTGAGTGCAACCGGCGAAGTTGCCATCGGAGGAACTACGACGGGCGATCTGCCGGTGACGGCGGGCGCGTATCAGAAGGCGTTCGATCCGGGGCAGCCTATCATTTGTTCTATTTTTTGCGGCTTCACGCCCATCAGCAATGCGTTTCTGATGAAGCTCGATTCGGCTGGTGCGAATCTTTTGGCCGCGACGTACATGGGCACGCAGAGCGCGAGTGGCGGTCCGGTCGCGATCGCCGGCGATGGCTCCATCTTCGTCGGCGGGGGCACGACTCTTTCTTATCTGACATCGGGCCAGACGATTTTTCACCTGAACGCGACCGGCGCTTCACTGCTTGGTGTTGGAAACGCGCCAGGAACCGTGCTGGCGATGGCGATCGGCCCCGGCGGAAATTTGTACACGACCGGCCAGAATCAGAGTGGTCCGCAATTTCCTGCGACTGCGGGAGCGTTCCAAACGTCGCCGGTGCCGCTTCCGAATCTGCCGGGACAGGGTCCGGGCTCGTATGCGTTCGTCACGGAGTTTACTCCGGATCTCAAACAGACCGTCGCCTCGACGCTGTTTGGCGGAGCCAGCGGGGACATGCCGAATAGTATCGCGATCGATGCGAACGGGAATGTACTGATCGGCGGCGCGACGGCCGGCGTTGGTTTGCCGACGCGCACGCCGCTGGTGAATTCGTTTTCGAATAGCACCGGCTTCGTCAGCAAATTCAGCCAGGACCTGTCGACGCTGTTGTTTTCGACTTATCTTGGCGACAACGAAATGTTCGCGGTGCAGAGCGTGGCGGTCGCGCCCGGCGGCGATTTCGTGATCACGGGAAATACCGGATCGCCCAACAGCGCGACCTCCGGGCCGCTGCACGTGTGGGTGAACAAGCTGACTGCGGGCGCGCCTCCGGCGTTGCGGATCGATGCGGTGCTGAACGCCGCGAGCCTGCTGAGCGCGCCGCTCTCGCCTGGCGAAACGATTGTCGTTCGTGGCGTGGGATTCGCGAGCGACGCGCAGTTGATCATCGGCGATTCGCGCGTGACGCCCATCACGATGGATTCGCAATCGCTCACCGCGATTGTGCCGTCGAATATTTCCGCTAGCGCGGTGCTGGTACAGGTGCAGTCGGGTGGCGCTGTGACGAATCCGGTGGTGGCGCCGGTCGCCGCGAGCGCCCCTGGTCTGTACTCGGCGGATGGCTCAGGCTTTGGACAGGGCTACATTCTGAACGCGGACGGGACTCGCAACACGCCGGCGAATCCGGCGAAGATCGGCGATGCGGTCACGATTTTCGCTACCGGTGTGGGTCTGATTTCGTTCGATGGTCCGTACGCGGTGGCTGCGTTTACGCCTCAGGTTTACTTCGACGCGTTTTACGCGGACGGTGTCGCGGCGTTGTCCGGACCGATGGTTGGGCTGCCCGGCAAGGTCTATCAATTGAAGATCATCATCCCGGATCCGGTCAAGGCGAATCCGGATCTCAAGAACTTCAAGTATGCGCCGCTGATTTCGGTGACGCTCAAATCGAACGGCGCGGCGAGCCAAAGCGGGCTGGCGATTTCGATCGGCTACTGAACCGGCTCCCGCGCGTTTGCATCAACTTTTAACGTTGTAAAACTTTGCCATTGACAAGCGCCCAAACTTGCCATAATCTGGACTTGCTTTAATTCTTTAAAACAACGGAGCGGGGCCTTGGCCAGAAGCAAGTCACTCAATCTCACGGATGCGGAATTGCGGTTGATGGAAGTACTTTGGCAGAAGGAATCCGCCACGGTTTCCGAAGTCGTCGAGGGCCTGCCGAGCACCGTTTCGCTGGCTTATTCGACGGTGATCACGACGCTGCGCATCCTCGAAACCAAGGGCTACGTCAAGCACACGAAAGACGGGCGGGCGTTCGTGTATCAACCGATCGTGGGGCGCAGCGAGGCTCGGCAGGGCGCGGTGACTCATCTGGTGCGGCGATTTTTTGAGGGCTCGCCGGAGCGGTTGGTGCTCAGCCTGATGGCGGAAAAGAAAATCGATTCCAAGGAACTCGGACGGCTGCGCAAGCTGATCGAAAAAGGGGAGGATTCATGAACGCGATCGCCTCCGCTCTGGTGAATGGGACCCTACTCAGCGCGCTGTTGGCCGCTGCGGTTTGGCTGGTGCTGCGCGTTGCTCCGCGCCGGTTTTTGAATGCGGCCACGCGGCATTTGGTTTGGTGGATGGTGTTGGCGATTACGATCGCGCTGCCTGCGCTGCAATTGCCGGTTCGATCGGTGCGGGTGGAGAAAGTTCCGGTGAGCGTCCACGCGGAGTTCTCTGCCGTGGGGGCGGCGCGCTCTCTAACGGTCGCGCCTCAGGAGCCGGTCGCATATCAACGGACGCCCGCGCCTCCACTGACGGCCGAGAAGATTACGGTCACTAGGGAAACTCCGCGGACGACGACGGCCATACTTTCCGCTGCACCGACCGTCGCGCCTGACGCGCCGGCCCACTCGCTGCCATCGATTTCGTTTCCGATTCACGTAACCACCGGCGCCTGGCTTCGTCCGATTCTATGGACGTGGCTGCTGGTCAGCGTGCTGCTGCTGGTTCGGCTCACTGCCGATTACGCCGCGCTCGATCGTCAAAAATCCCGAGCCAGCGATGTGCCGCCACTCCTGTTCGCGCGGGCCGCCGGCTGGTTGGCGGTGTGCGGTGCGCGGCGAAAATACGTGCGTCTTGCGGCATCGCCGGAAATCGATATTCCGGTTGCCGTCGGGCCTCGGCAGCTTGCGATTCTGATTCCGTCGCGGGTAATGGATGCCCTGGATTCGCGCGAAATCGACGAGGGCGCGCTGGACCAGATCGGTCTGCATGAAGCGGCGCATATTGCTCGCTACGACGATTACGCGCTCCTGCTGCAGCGTGCGATCGAAGCGTTGTTCGCGCTGCATCCCGTGGTGCGCTGGATCACGCGGCAGATCGATTTGGAACGCGAAATCGCCTGCGACGATTTTGTGATTCAGGCCACGCAGCGTCCTCGTTCGTATGCGTCGTGTTTGACGCAGATGGTGGAGCTGTGTGGAGTAGTTCGTCCCGCGCTGGTCGCCGCGCCGGTGGCGGACGATCTCTCGCATCTCTCGCGTCGCGTGGAAATGCTGCTGGATACGACGCGTCGCACCGGCACTCGTCTGCTTCGCGGACGGCTCAGCCTGGTGATCGCGGGGCTTGCCGCGATGGCGTGGTTCGCAGGACGCACACCGCAGTTTCTGGCCTTCGCACAACCCGTGGCGCAGTTCGCCGAAACACACATTATTCAAAAACTGGCGAACGTGGCGATGACGCCGCAAGTTGCATTGGCGCAATCGAACGCAGCGGCCGCATCCACTCCGGAATTAGCGGGGCGCGTGGTCGAGGATTCTTCGGGTGGCGCGCTCGCCTCCGCCGAATTGCGATTTCATGCGGCGGGGATGCGCGAACTGGCGGCGGATCTCGAGACCGATCGCGAAGGCCGCTTCCACGCGGAAGGCCTTCCGGCCGGCGACTACAGCGTCGATGTCTCGAAACCGAATTTCGTCACGACCGCGTTTCGTCTGCATGTCCCCGGCGCGACTCCCGTGGTTCGTCTGGTACGCTACGGCGTCATCGACGGACAAGTCACAGGGTCCGATGGCCAGCCTCTGCCCGGCAGGATTCTCGATTACGGCCGCACCATCGGCAGCGCGCGCATTTCGCTGCTGATGCGAAAGCCCGGCGGCGACCTGCAACTCTTCCGCGAAGTGAACGTGGAGGACGGCCACTTTCGCGCGTTCGACCTGCCGCCCGGCAGCTACGCCGTGGGCCTTTGGTATTCCGGAATGAAGGACGGATCGGGAATGCAGCTTTATCCCGACACTGCGCATCCACAGTTTTTCACGATTTCCGGCGGCGAAGAATATCGCGATATCAACTTCTCTCTCACGCGCAGTCAGGCGTTTCGAGTGAGTGGAAAAATCGATCTTCCGCAGCCGGGCATGTCGTTCTCGGTTGCGCTGGGCGTGCCCGAGCAGCCCGCGATGCCGATCGGCCGCGTCGAAACCGAAAAGGACGGCAGCTTTCATTTCGACAAAGTGCCCTACGGCACCTACGATCTGTTCGCGGCTGGACCATCGGGCGGGATACACGACGTTCGAATCCGTGCTGAAGCGGGGCGACACGCTGTTCGGGCGCATGCGCATTCAGGTGACTGGGCAGGATCTCACGGGCGTCAATGTCGCGGTTAGTCCGTCGCGATCGCTCAGCGTGATTCTTCGCTCCAACAAAACCGACACGCCGGCGGCGGGCTGTCCCCAAAGCACTGCGATCACGATTGCGCCGACCGAGCCCTGGGGCGTGATGTTCCAGACGAATGCTCAGGTGCATTTCGGCAGCGAGCAAGTGATCACGGGTCTGCCGCCGGGGCGATTCCGATTGGTGGCGAGCGCGCTGGGCAACGGATGCTATCAGTCGAATCCCGATGTCGTCGATCTGAGCGGCGCGTTTTCCGGACCCGCAGCCGTCGAGTTGGCGGCGGCCGCATCGATTCACGGTGTGCTGCGCGGCGCTGATCGGCCAACCAATCATGCCGTGGTGTTGATCGATGCCGATGGAACCACCGGCTCGCAGGCGCAGGTCGCGTTTCCGGATACGGAGGGTCGATTCAAATTCGATGGACTGCGGCCGGGCCGCTACAAGATGGCTGCTCCGCTGGCTGCGGAAAAGGCATCGGGTCGCTGGATCGCGGACGTCGCGAAGATGATTGAGGTCGGCGTGCCCGGCGGTTCGTCAGTCAATGTCGATCTCACGGCTACGTTGTCGCAAGGCGGCCGGCCATGAACGTCAAGCTAATGCTGCTCGCGACCGCGGTGGGCTTTGCGCAAAACCCACCCCCCTCGCCGCCCGTGAACGTGTCCATCAGCGGCATGGTGAAGGATGCCAACAGCGGAAAGCCGCTGGCGAATTACCTGGTCTCGACCGACGTGAATGCGACGTGGGTCGACAACATGATTCTGATGAGCCCATCGACCAAGCGCGTGCAGGCGATGACCGACGACACCGGCCGCTACAAGTTGAACGACCTTCCGCCGGGTCCGTATCGCGTGCATGCCAGCGATCCGCAAAGCTTCGGGCACGACGTGGTGCGCAGCGTCGCGCTGCCGGGCAACGATATCGACGGCATCGATTTCAGCTTCATCCCGGAAGGGTCGATCACCGGGAAAGTGGTCGACGATAATCGCGAGCCCGTTCCCGGCATGACCGTTTTTCTGGTGGCCCGCGAATATTATCTCGGCACTCTCGGCTACTTCCTCAAGCTGACAGCACTCACGAACGATCGCGGCGAATACAAGCTGGAGAACGTGCCTTCCGGCCGCCCCTACCTCATCCTGGTGGAGAAGCGCGAGCGCAAACTCGACGCCCGTTCGGAAACGCCGCTGAATCCGCGATTGCGCAAGCGCGTTCCCATGCGGACCTGGTACCCCAATGTGCCGATGAGGGAGGGCGCGATTGCCGTGACCGTTCGCCCGCAGGAACGGCGCGAGGGAATCGATATCGAAGTGAAGAAGTCGCCGTCGTATTGCATCGACGGAGCAATGCTGAGTGGCAGCGGAGCGGGCTCGCTGCGATTCGCGATTGAAGCGCTGTCACCGTCGAGTGGCTCGTCGCCCAGCGGAGGAATGTACATGGCGCCCGCTGGTGGCGCGACTTCCGCCGACGGGCAGTTTCGCATCTGCGATCTGTATCCAGGGACGTACCGGCTCACGGGCACGGAACAATCGCTGGGGGCGGATCGTCAATTTTCGAGCACCGTTGTCGCGAACATCACGGTCACGGATCGCGACGTTAACGGCCTGCGTCTCGCGGTGATGCCGGGGCTGCCGCTGGACGGCGAAGTGGTGTGGGATGGCGATCCTCCACCGAATCCACCCGATGCGAAAGTCGGCCTGTTTGTGCAGCCTCTGTTCCGCCCGTCGGGCGGAGAGAAATTGGATGCTCGCCCGGCCATTCCTGATAGGTTCTCGTTCCCCTCGCTTCTCGTCGACGACTATTACGTGCGGGCGACGCTGAATACGCCCGGACTCTACGTGAAAGATGTCCAGTACGGCGGGCGCAGCGTTCGCTATGAGCCGCTACATTTCGGCAACGCCGTCGGCAACACGGGAATGCGAGTCGTTGTCGGCAGTGACGGCGGAACCATCGCCGCGCGGGTCGCCGATAAAGACGGAAATCCGGTTGGCGATGTTCGCGTTCTGGTGATCCCGGCCAGCATGCCGTCCGAGGCGTTTCTCTACGATATGCTGCGCGGCTGGTCCACCGATCAGTTGGGCCAATACAAGAGCGCGACGCTCGCTCCGGGAAAATATCTGGTGGCCGCGAGTAACGATGTTATCGACGCGACGCCGGAGAGCGTGAACAGGATCTGGCGGTCGCGCAATCGATTCAAGGAAGTCGATCTCGCGCCGAATGGAAGTGCGCAGGTGACGCTGGAGCCGGTGAAGTTCGAATGAGGGTGCGGATGTCGCCATCCGATCTTCGCCGCTGATGACACTTATCGTGTAAGGAATGTGACTGCTGCGGCGTGCGATGCGTCGCCGCTACCACTCCCTTACGGTCGTGCCCCATATCTATCACGCATGTGTCCCCCACCCTTTCGGGTGGTGTTTGAATACGCTCCGGTAATCGAAAAATTCTTTGCAGGCCCGCGCATCCGTTTATCTCCAATCGAACCGAAACGATTGGAGTCGCCGAAACGGAACGGCATCGCCAAAACCCCTGACGACGGTTCGCCAAAACTTACGCAGAAGGTGCTCGCCCATCGTCGATCCGCAGATCAATACGTTACGGACAACAGTGTCTAGAATGAAGCCGCGCGGTGTGACTGGAGGTCGATGAGAACGCCAGCCCTCTCTGAGTCAAGTGTGGGGGTGGTTCTTGAAAATCGTGGTGAGGTGGGAGGGGAAGTCGTTCAGGGGGCGGGGGTTATTGTTACGAATTTTCGTGTGATGAGGCAGACGATGTCGTCTGCCCCACCCACTTACTTATTTTCAGACTACGGCGTCGGGCTCTTAGCCGACTTCGGCCACAGGACGCCCTGTTCCTTCTTGGTTACCGGACCCAGACCCTTGAATACGAACTTCTGGATGCGTTGGCCGCGATAGGTTTCCGTGGTGAACAGGTTGCCCTTCGAATCCGTCGCGATGCTGTGCACCGCGTAGAATTCGCCGGGCTGCCGGCCGCCGTCACCGAAATTCGCCAGTTCTTCCAGCGAATCGCGATCGAGAATGCGAACCTTCTCGTTGGCTCCGTCGGCGAGATAGATGAACTTCTGCCCCGGGTCCCTGGAGAAGGCGATGTCCCACACCGCGCCGTCGCCAAGCGTCTGCTTGTAATAGAAGTGCTCCTTCACGAAGGTGCCGTCGGCTTTGAAAACCTGCATGCGATCGTTGACGCGATCGCAAACATAGAGCAGACCGTCATTCGAGAGATCGGCGCAATGCACCGGATTCGCAAACTGCTGCGACGGCGGACCGTTCGGATCGTAACGCAGCCGAGTGTCTTCCGGCACGTGACCATAGGCGCCCCAATGGCGCTTGTACTTCATGGTGTCGACATCCAGCACCAGCACTCGCTTGTTGCCGTAGCCGTCGGCGACGTAGGCTTCATTCGCTTTGTTGTCGATAAAGATCTTCGCGGCCAGTCCGACGTTTTCCGTATCGTTGCTGCCCTTGCTTTGGCCAGACTTGCCAAATTGCCCGAGGAACTTTCCGTCCTGGGTGAACTTCATGACCATGCTGTCGTGATACAGCGGCGGTGCACCAGCGGCGCGCGGTGCCGGCGGTGTCGCTCCAGCCGCTCCACGCCCAGCGGCACCTCGGCCAGCCGCTCCACGCGCTGCGCCCTGCTGACCTTCGTCGGCAACCGCTACCCCACCACGAGCTCCATTGCCGCCGATCCACACGTTGCCTTTGCCGTCGACCGTGATGCCGTGATTCGACGCCGGCCACACGTAGCCGTCGCCATCTTTTCCGCCCCAGCTTCCGATCAGGTTGCCGGCTTCATCGAATTCCAAAACCGGCGGTGCGATGTGGCAGCACTCCGATTGCGGCGGATTCGCATCCGCATAAACTTCCTTGGCTTCCACCGATCCCTGGCGATGAATGATCCAGATGTGATCCTTCGAATCGACCGTCGCGCCGATGATATTGCCCATGATCCAGTGATTGGGCAACGGCTTGGGCCACATCGGGTCGACTTCAAACTTGGGGATCTGTACCGTCGCGGCCTGGACTGTCGACTTCCGGTCCAGCACGATGGATGCAACCGCTAACACAGCGATCAGCGCGATAAACGCAGCGCCTACGTAGACATTACGCTTCATTCTTCTTTCGCCTCCACTTTCTGATGCATTCTATTGAGGTAAGCTAACTGTTCCCGGCTGCTTCGCTACTAGCGCGACAACGGGGTTCATTATACACCTTTCGTGTTGGAGCAACCAGCACTTCGCATGCAAAGCAAATCCAACCGGTTTCCGGCACTGATCCCGCTCCTCCTGGGGGCGGCCCTGCTCGCGCCGTTCACGGGCGCGCATGACATTCCTAACGACGTCACCATCCAGGCTTTTCTAGTGCCCGAAGGCAATCGAGCCCATCTGCTGATCCGAGTGCCGCTGGTTTCCATGCGTGACATGAATTTCCCGGAGCAGGCGGGGGGCTATCTCGACATGGAGCGCTCCGCGCCGCTGCTGGCCGACGCCGCGATCCTGTGGATGGCGAACTTCATCGAACTTTACGAAGGGTCGAGGCTGTTGCCTAAGCCGACGGTGGTTGCGTCGCGCATCTCGATGCCCAGCGACAAGTCCTTCCAAAGTTACGGCGAGGCGATGGCGCACCTTCAATCGCCGCCGCTGACGAATAGCACGTTGATGCCGTGGAATCAGGTATCGATGGATGTGCTGTTCGACTTTCCGATCAGCTCTGAACGGTCGGAGTTTTCGATCCATCCAGGACTGGCGAGGCTCGGGTTGCGGGTGGTCACGGTGTTGCGATTCCTGCCGCCGAACCCGTCGGGCGGCGAACGCGTCATTCGAGCTTTCGAATATGAAGGCGATCCCGGCTTGGTTCGATTGGACCCGCGCTGGTATCAGGCTGCCGGGCGATTCGTCGGGTTGGGATTCCGCCACATTCTGGATGGCACGGATCATCTGCTGTTCCTGTTCTGCCTGGTGATCCCGTTCCGCAAATTTCGCGCGTTGATTCCGATCGTGACGGCGTTCACCATCGCGCATTCCATTACTTTGATCGCGTCGGCGTACAATCTGGGGCCGGATGCTTTGTGGTTTCCTCCGATGATCGAATTCGGGATCGCGCTCTCCATCATGTACATGGCGCTCGAAAACATCGTGGGCGGGAGCACGGTGCATAAGCGATGGATGATCGCGTTCGCGTTTGGGCTGGTACACGGATTCGGATTCTCCTTCGCGTTGCGCGAGACTTTGCAATTTGCCGGTCGCCACATGTTGACGTCGCTGCTGTCGTTCAACGTCGGTGTCGAGCTGGGGCAGTTAATGGTGCTGCTGATCATGATTCCGGTGCTGGAGCTGCTGTTTCGATATGTGGTCGCGGAACGGATGGGGACGATCATTCTGTCGGCGCTGGTGGCGCATACCGCTTGGCATTGGATGTCGGATCGATGGGCGATTTTGAGCAAGTTCCACATCGCGATGCCGGAGATGACGCCGGCGCTGCTGGTCGTTTTGTTGAGGTGGGCGATGGTGGTGGTCGCGGTCGCGGGGGTTTGGTGGTGGATTGGGGTTGTTCGACGGGGGCGGTCGGAGAAGAATTCGGGAAGTTAGTCGTGGCGCACGATTCATCGTGCCGGCGGGCACTTCAGTGTACGCTTCATGGAGCGCAGCCTGAAGGCCGCGCCGGCACGCTGAAGCGTGCGCCACGAGGCGGATGAGAACGTCGGCAAAACGTGTCGACATGAGTGTCGACACGGCACGCACGAGTGCGTGCGCCACATCAGATGGTTGTATACTGGCGGGCGGCGCTCAACATGAAAGATCGCACTGATGCGAGGCGGTCTCCCTGGATTCAAAAGCTATCGCCATCCCATCAGCTCTTTGAAATGGCAGCGCGCCGTTTCGATTATTTCCTGGTCGCCGCGGCGACCTGGTGTTGCCTTGACGACAAACCCGCCCGCCTGGCCGCTGTCACCGCGGCGAGCCTTTCGAAGCCCGATACGCTTGCGTTGATGCTCCGGTATCTGCAAACGGTTTCGGAATCGCTCGACGGAAAACAACAAGCGCGGATGGCGGAACTGGTGTCGGCCATTCAGGAACCGTTCGCTGCCGAACAGAAGCGTGCTTTACGGCGTGAACTGAAGGTGACGAATCAGGGCTACTACGATGCGCTGGTGGGATGGTACGCCGACCCGGAGGCGTTCGTCAGACGGCACCCGGAAATACAGGACGCGCGCGGCGAGCTGCCTGAATGGGTCCTGAATGAGTTGCGCGGGGTGGGAGCTAAAACATGAGCAAGAGATTCTGCGGGGTTATGTTCATCACGGCGTCGATCGTTGCGCTGGGACAGTCGCCGCGCGCTGCGCAGAGCGCTTCAAATGCCGCGAAAGAAGGACCGTGGTTCGCGACTCCGCTGCCTCCTGGTCTTACCGATCCCACCAAGCCCGCCGTGCGATACGACGATGCGCTGCCGCCTGTCGCCGCGAAATTCGCGCACACGCCGGGCAGGCATGACGAACTTCTGGACGGCGCGGTGCTCAAGGAAAGCGTCAGGAAGATCATCGGATTCTCGCTCGAAAGTTACGCGGCCGGCGACAAGATTTGGGGACGCCGCGCTTCCACGCCAGCGTTTCAGCACACGATCGACTGGACGGTCGCGCAGTTCAAAGCCGCTGGGATCACCGATTCGAGAGTGGAACCGTTCGCGATCACTGGTGCGATGTGGACGCCGCGATCGTGGCGAGTGCAACTCGTCGGCGATGATTCGTTCGGCCCTGGGAACGCAGACGGTCACGTTGGGATCGGCATTTCCGCAAGCCGGCGGATCGGGGAATGTCACTGCGCCGGTCATCTTTGTCGGACGGGGGACCGAAGCTGACTTGGCGGGTCGCGATCTGAAAGGGAAAATCGCGGTGATGCACGTTCGGCCCGAGCCATCGCTGTTCGGGTCGGCCGAGCAGGGCGCGGCGGCGCGATTGGTGGCGCGTGGGGCTGTCGGCGTCATTCAGACCGTGGAAGGCCCAGGCAACATTTTGTATTACGATCCCCGTTTCGCGGCTGCGAGCACGCCTTCGTTTATGGTGGGCGGCGAAGACGGATGGTTCGTCGAACAGGTAATCGGCAAGGCGGCGGCAGCGGGCGTTCTCGATCGGTTGAAGGCGACGCTGAGTTTGGACGCGGAACAGAAGACAGGGCTCACGTCATCGAACGGCATCGCGATGATCAAGGGGCAGAGCGACAAGCGGATCATCATCAACGCGCAT
The DNA here is from genome assembly GCA_963732025.1 of Terriglobia bacterium. GTDB lineage: Bacteria > Acidobacteriota > Terriglobia > Bryobacterales > Bryobacteraceae > Palsa-187. Next base: position 185,865 of record CAVSXU010000007.1, on the reverse strand, counting down.
GCCGACGGATATTTTCAGGGCGCGGACGATAATGCCAGCGGGCTCGCGACGCTGATCGGCTTGGCGGGGTACTTCGCCAAGCAACCGCAGCCGAAACACACTCTGATGTTCGTGGCGAGCGCCGGGCATCACGGGCCGGGCAACGGTCCGACGTCGCTGGTCGCGGCGCATGGCGAGTTGAAAGATAACACGCTGCTGGTGATTAATCTGGAACATGTCGCGTATTCGGACGTGGTGCGTGGCAAGACGCGAGCGCCCACCAATTTCGGAATGGTGTGGAACACGTCGACGACGGAAGGCGCGAAGGCGATCGGGGTGACGAATGAGGCTCCCTTCCTGGTGAACTTGTGGAAACAGGCGCCGAAATGTTTCGGCGTCGCGACGTATCAACAGATGTCGGCGGTCACTCCTGGCGATCTTGGCGGGTATCGCGCGTTGGGCGCACCGATGACGCAGATGATTCAATCGGGCACGTTTTATCATTCGTCGGGCGATGTTTATGAAGCGGTGCCGGCGTCGGGTCTGGAACGCGCGGCTCGGTTTTTCGCGTATTTTATTCAACAGGTGGATAATGCGAAGGAAGATCTGATTATGGGCAAGGGCGGGGATGCGACCGCGCCCGGGTGTTTGGAGATCCATTAAAAAGAAAGCCGCCTAGAGAGGCGGCTTGCCGCCATGACTGGCGGCCCCACATTCAACGGACCGCTACATATGAAAACTATCCATTCTGCTTTGTTTTTGACATTCGTTACGGGCGCGGTTTATGCGCAGAATCCGCTAACGACGACCGCGACGACACGCTACTTCAATACCGTTCGACGAAGCCTGGAAGCCAGCGCCGACGTGATGCCGGCCGAGAAGTACAGCTTCAAGCTGACCGACGGGCAGATGTCGTTCGCCGAGTGGTTGATCCATTCCGCGCAACGCAACTTCACGGATTGCGCCGTGCTCAAAGGCGAGAAGACTCCCGATGTCGCCGCGCAGCTGGAATCGTTGAAGGATAAGGCGGCGGTCAGCAAAGCGCTGAAGGATTCGTTCGCGTATTGCGCGGCTGCGTTCGAAGGCATCGACGATCAGAAGGTCGTCGCAACGCCGGCGATGAGCAACGCGTTCCTGCACGTGGTGGTGCATAACAACGAGATTTACGGGAACGTGGTGGGTTATTTGCGCGCCAGTGGAATTGTTCCTCCGTCGACTGCATCGCGAGGCGGAGCGACCAAGAAATGAAACGCCGCACGATATTCGAGGCGTAGTTTCTCGGCACGGCTGCTGCATTTCTGGCAAGCAGCGGTCGTGGATCCGCCGCATCGGAATTCAAGGCTATCGGCCCGATCTACTGCCGTCGCAAAAAGAAGTTTGGGATTGGCAAGTGTGGATGGCGAAGCTCGGCCCGAAGTATACGGGCAACGCGGCGCACGCGCAGTTCGTCGATTTTCTGGCGACCGAACTCAAATCGGCGGGCTGCGATATCGCTCGCGAGCACTACACGTTTCCGCGCTGGGAAGCCCGGCGCTGGAGGTTGTCGATTGTTCCGTCAACGGGCAAGACCTTCGATGCTCCGGTCACATCGTACTTCCCGTATTCAGGTCAGACGACGGCAGCAGGTGTCACGGGCGACCTGGTATTCGCCGGCAGCAATCCGACATTTCGATCCGATGGGCTGCAAGGCAAAATCGCGCTGATCGATTTCGCGTGCAACACGCGCAAGTTCGGCGACATCTACGAGCCCTGGGGAATCTATCCGCCCGACGCGAAATTCCCGCAGTCGATTCGCCCGGCTCGCGGAGCTGTCAGCGATCTTACGAAATTTCAAAAGGCCGGAGCGATCGGAGTGATCCTCGCGTGGACCGACGTTTCGGATGCGAACGCGGCCGATCAGTACACGCCGTTCTCGCGACCTCCGCAAGGGATTCCCGGGCTGTACGTGGGTCGCGAGACCGGGGCCCGACTGCGAACGCTGGCGGAGAGCGGAGCCAAGGCGACGCTGATTCTGGAAGCCGACACGTTTCCGGATTCGCCGACCGACACGGTCATCGCAACGCTACCTGGTTCGGGCTCGGATGAAGTGACGATCATCAACACGCACACCGACGGACCGAATGCGACCGAAGAGAACGGCGGCATCGGGATCGTGGCGCTGGCCAAGTATTTCTCGCGCATCCCGAAGAGCGAGCGCAAGCGAACGTTGGTGTTTCCGCTGACGACGGGGCATTTCGCGAGTCCCTGGGTGCCCTCGATTCGCGGCTTCATCACGAAATATCCAGACGTGATCAAGAAGGCGGTGGCTGCGGTGACGGTGGAACATCTCGGTTGCCGCGAGTGGATGGACGATAGCTCTTTCCGCTATCACGCGACCGGCGAAAACGAATGGAGTGTCGCGATCACCGAGACGAAGGCGACCGGCGAAGCTCTGGTCGAGGCGTTGAAGGGGAGCGCGAGCCGCAAGACTGCGGTGGTGAATCCGGTGCATGGTGGGTGGCTGGGCGAAGGGGCGTCGCTGACGCGCGCCGGGATTCCGACCATCGGCTATATTCCGCAGCCGAATTATTTGTTGGCGGGCCCCGCGGATGGGTGCATCGAAAAGCTGAGCGCGGAACTGATGCACAGCCAGATTCAGGATTTCGCGAAGGTGATCCACATTTTGGATAGCACGCCGGCCGGTCAGATCAAGAAGTCGGCTTGAGGCCCGGCAAATCAAGAGAGCCGTCTGAAGCCGGCTCGCCGCCACGAGTGGCGGCCCCACAACGACTGGCGATCCCACAACCAGCGGCGGCCTCACATGGCAGCGCATCGAGCTCGTCGGCGGAAGCAGAATTGATGTCGACCAGGGCCGAGGTCGGCGCTTTCGTTGTCGTCGACTTGGTGTCCGCCTTCGCGGTCGAGTTGGGGGCTTGCGGGGCTGCGGCGAGCGTCAGCGCGGTCAACAGGACGAGGATCCATCGGGTCAGTTTCATTCGGTCAAAATGTTCCTTTGCGATTGGAATTGAAGACTGGAGCCACCTCGGGGAGTCGAACCCCGGACCCTCGCATTACGAATGCGATGCTCTACCAACTGAGCTAAGGTGGCTTGTTTGTTGCGGCGCTTCCGTCGCTAGAATAGCACATGTGAGCCAATGAAACCGGCCTTGCCGATCACTGTTCGCGTCAAAGTAACGCCGCGCAGCGCCCGCAGCGAGGTGATCGGCGAACTCGCGGACGGTACGTTGAAGGTCAGGATTGCGGCGACGCCTGAACACGGCAAAGCCAACCAGGCGCTGATCGCTTTACTCGCCGATCATTTCGGTGTCCCGCGAACTTCGGTCACGATTGTGAGCGGCCACGCGGCGTCGCTGAAGCTGGTGAAGATCGGAGTGAAATAGCGGTTGCGCTGGCCTGCCAAAATGTATTATTATTCAGTTGACTGAATAAACATTCAGAGATGAACATGGCAGCCACGATCCCCAATCTCACGAGACCGACTCCCTTCCCGGTGAAGGGCGGGCACTACGCCACGGATCTCGATCTGTCGGCGGAAGCGGTCGCGCAGTTGCTCGACCTCGCGGGCCAGATCAAACGCACGCCGGCTCGATTCGCACAGACGCTGGCTGGCCGGTATCTCACGCTGCTGTTCGAAAAGCCCTCGCTGCGCACGCGGATGACGTTTGAGCTGGCGATCAAGCAGCTCGGCGGCGACGCCGTAGTCAGCATCGGCCCGATCGCGGAGCGCGAGCCGGTGAAGGATGTCGCGCGCAATCTGGACCGCTGGACGCATGCCATCGTGGCGCGCGTATTTTCACAAACCACGATTGACGAACTGGCGAAGTGGTCGGCGGTGCCGGTGATCAACGCGCTGAGCGATCGTTATCATCCGTGCCAGGCGCTGGCCGACGTGCTGACGCTGAAGGAACATTTCGGCAGGCTCGAAGGATTGAAGCTGGCGTTCGTCGGGCGACGGCAATAATGTGGCGCATTCGCTGATGCTGACCGCGGCACGGCTGGGGATGCATGTCGCGATCGCGACGCCGCAGGGCTATGAGCCGGATCCTGAGATCGTAGAGCAGGCGTCGCGATTCGGCACGATTACCGTGACCAACGATCCCGCGGAAGCCGTCGCGGAGGCGCACGCGGTCTATACCGATGTGTGGGCCAGCATGGGGCAGGAAGCGGAAGCAGCCGAGCGCGCACGCATCTTCGCGCCGTATCAGGTGAATGAGGATTTGTTCGCGCAGGCGCGGCCGGACGCGATTTTCATGCACTGCCTGCCCGCCAAGCGCGGGCTGGAAGTGACCGATGGCGTGATGGAATCGCCGCGGTCGGTGGTGTTCGATCAAGCGGAAAACCGGCTGCACGCGCAGAAAGCGCTGCTGGTGATGCTGCTCGCCTGATTGTGTTTTACGTTTAAGAGTTTGCGTTTAACCGTCCTTTGGTCACGGCTCGTTGTCGACGATTGAGCCCGGCAGTTATATTCAAAACTATGCATAAACCTAAAAAAGTGGCGCTCGCCTACTCGGGCGGGCTGGATACATCCATCATCATTCCGTGGCTGAAGGAAAATTACGGCTGCGAAGTGGTCGCCGTGTGCGGCGATATCGGGCAGGGCGGCGATGAGCTGACGGGCCTGGAAGCCAAAGCGCGCAAGACCGGCGCATCCGAAGTTTACGTCGCCGATATGCGCGAGGAGTTCGTCTCCGAATATCTGTGGAAGATGGTGCGCGCCGGCGGCGAGTACGAGCACAAGTATCTGCTCGGCACTTCGATCGCGCGGCCGCTGCTGGCGAAGAAGCAGGTGGAAGTCGCGCTGGCCACGGGTTGCGATGCGCTGGCGCACGGCTGCACCGGCAAGGGCAACGATCAGGTTCGGTTTGAGCTGACGTATAAAGCGCTGGCGCCGCATCTGCCGGTGATCGCGCCGTGGCGCGAATGGGATATCGTTTCGCGCGAAGACGCCATCGAGTACGCGGCGAAGCACAACGTGCCGATCGCGCAGACGACCACCAAGATCTACAGCCGCGATCGCAACATCTGGCACATTTCGCACGAAGGCGGCGCGCTGGAAGATCCGGCCAACGCCGCTCCGGACGAAATCTGGATGCTGACGAAGAGTCCGAAGGACGCGCCCGATAAGCCCGCCGACGTGACCATCGGCTTCGAGAAGGGCCGCCCGGTTTCGGTGAACGGCGAAGTGCAGCCGTCCGCGGTGGCGCTGCTCGAAGAGCTGAACGCGATCGGCGCGGAGCACGGCATCGGGCGCATCGATCTGGTGGAGAATCGCTTCGTCGGCATGAAATCGCGCGGCTGTTACGAGACGCCGGGCGGCACGCTGATCATGGCGGCGCATCGCGAGCTGGAATCGCTGACGCTCGACAAGAGCATGGCGCATTACAAGCAGAAGCTCGCGCTCGATTACGCGGAGATGGTTTACAACGGGCTGTGGTTCACGCCGCTGCGCGAATCGCTGGACGCGTTTTTCGCCGAGGCGGCGCAAGTACACCACCGGCGAAGTCACGCTGCGGCTGTATAAAGGTCGGTCGCAGCCGGTGAGCCGCAAGTCGCCGTATTCGCTTTACTCGCTCAATATCGCGAGCTTCACCATGGGCGCGGAATACGACCAGAAAGACGCGCGCGGGTTCATCAACCTGATCGGGCTGCCGATCCAGGTGCGGGCGTCGTTGCAGAAGGCGCAGCAGTCGGCTAAATCCACGACGAAATCCGTATGAGGCTCGCTCGATGAAACTTTGGGGCGGCCGGTTCGAGGAAGGCGCCTTCGGAGGTCTTCGAGCGCTTCTCCGGATCGCTGCATTTCGACAAGCGGCTTGCTCGACGCCGACATTCGCGGCTCGCAGGCTTATGCGCGGGCGCTGGAAGGCGTCGGCATTCTGACGGCGGCGGAGCGCGAACAGATCGTCGCCGCATTCGAAGCGATGCGCGCTGACGCACGAACCGCCGGAGTTCTTCCGAACCCGGCGGGACTCCGTATGACGACGAAGACGTCCACACGCTGGTCATTCGCAAGCTGCAAGGAGCGCGCGGGCGGCTGGCCGATAAAATTCACACGGGGCGCAGCCGCAACGATCAGGTGTCGCTCGATATCCGGCTGTGGCTGCGTGAGGAGATCGACGCGGCGCGCGCAGCGCTGCTGGAGTTGATGGCGTCGTTGCTCGATATGCGCGCCGCCGCGATCCGCACGCGATCGTCCCCGGCTATACGCACACGCGCCGCGCGCAGCCGGTGTTGTGGCCGCATTATCTGCTGGCCTATTTCGAAATGTTCGCGCGCGATGCCGAGCGGCTGGAGGAAGCACGCACGCGCGTCGACGTGATGCCGCTGGGGAGTGGAGCGCTGGCCGGGTCCGGGTTTCCGTTCGATCGCGAAGCGATCGCGCGCGATCTGGGGTTCGCAGCGATCACGAACAATTCGATGGATGTTTCGGGCGATCGCGATTTCGCGCTCGATTTCCTGCACGCCGCGTCGATGACGATGCTGCACCTGAGCCGCCTGGCCGAAGATTGGATCCTGTATTCGGGCGAAGAGTACGGCTGGCTCGAATTGGGCGACGGCGTCACCAGCGGGTCCAGCATGATGCCGCAAAAGAAAAATCCCGATTCGCTGGAGCTGATTCGCGGCAAATGCGGCGGCGTGTTCGGCGATTACTCGGCGCTGTTCATGACGATGAAGGGGCTGCCGATGACCTACAACCGCGACATGCAGGAGGACAAGCCGCGCCTGTTCGATGCGGCCGATCAACTGCGCGGGTCGCTTGAAATGGCGCGAGTGGTGGTGGAGACGACACGTCTGCGACACCGGGCCGCCGGAGGCAGCCGTCGAAGATAGCTGGGCCGTCGCCACCGATCTGGCCGACGCGCTGGCGCGCAGCGGGGTCGCCGTTTCATCAGGCGCACAAGATTGTTGGGCGACTGGTGCTCGAAAGCGTGCGCGATTCGAAGAAGCCTGCCGATTGGACCGCGCGGAGCGCTGGCCGAATTCGATCCGGCGTTCACGCCGGAGATGGCGCGATTCCTGAAACCCGGCGAGGGCATGGAGACGCGCGAATTGCCGGGCGGCACCGGGCCGAAAGCGGTCGCCGCGGCGCTCGATCTTGCTGAGCACCGCTTGAACGAGGCGCGACGGCAATGAGGCGCGACGGTGGGAGTCTTCGTGGAACCCTGGATGTTGGACCGCTTCCTTTGGGCGCGGCTCGTAAGGGAGCGCGGAAATGAACAAGAGCTATCGCCAGGGCCAGATCCTCAAATTGATTCGCGGCAAGAGCCTGCATACGCAGGAAGAACTGGCGCGCGCGCTGCGGACCATCGGTATTCCCGCGACGCAGGTCACGCTCTCGCGCGATATTCGAGAACTGAATCTCGTCAAAACCATTGCTGGTTACGCGCCTGCGGGCGAGGCGTCAACCAACGGCCCGGATATCGAAACCGCGATTCGAGAATTCGTGCAGGATATTCGGGTCGCGCAGAATTTGCTGGTGTTGCGGACGCCGCCGGGTCACGCGAATTCGGTGGCCGTAGTGCTCGACAAAATCGATTGGCCGGAGATTGCGGGAACGATTGCTGGCGACGATACGCTGCTGGTGATCGCACCGGATACGAAAACCGCCGCGGCGCTCCGCGAAAAATTCCTGCGGTTTCTAAAGTGATGTGTTGTGGGGCAGGCAATTCTGCCTGCAGCCGGCTTTCAAGCCGGCATCTGGAGCAGTGATGCTTTAGTAGTACGTCCGACCCAACCACTCCGCGACCAACGCCGGCTTCTCGCGACCCTCAACTTCCACAGACACCGTCCACGCGATCTCCACTCCGCCCTCGACATCCTTGACTGATGCCAGCGCGAAATGCGCGCGAATCCTGCTGCCCGCGGGAACGCCCCCAGTGAAGCGCAGCCGGTTGAAGCCGTAGTTGATGCGCATCTTGTAATCGCCCTGCACGTCCACTGCTTCGCGCATCAATCCCGGCAGCAGCGACACCGTCAGAAATCCATGAGCGATACAGGCTTTGTACGGCGACTCCGTTTTGCAGCGCTCGACATCAACGTGGATCCACTGATGATCGCCCGTCGTATCCGCGAAGCGGTTGATCAGATCCTGCGTGATCTCATGCCACTCCGTCGCGCCCAGATTCTGGCCGATCAGAGTCTTCAGTTCGGCAACGTCTCTAACGATTCTCGCCAAGACTATTTTCCGTCCACCGAGAACGCCAGCAGAACATTCCCCGCCTTGCCGCCGAATTGACCGTAACCGGAATTGGTCAACACCATTCCGTTTGCGATCGTCGGACCCGACGCGTCCACCGACCCGCCCTTGGCCTTCACCTTGTTCACGGTGTCGAAATCCACCGCGGTGTCGAAGTCCCAGATAATCGCGCCGTCGCCCGTCGCATACGCGCGGAAGTGCCCGTTCAATGCGCCCGAGAACACCGCGCCCGGCATGACTGAAATCGCGGCAGCTTGCGCCGGGATGCATCCAGCTGGAACTGCGCACGTCACCTTCGGAGCCGGCGTGGACCAGACCTTCTGGCCCGTTTTCATATCCACCGCCGAAATTCCCGGCTGCGCGCCCTCTCGCGCCACGCGATCCGACATCGCGACGTAGGTGTACTTGGCGTCCGCCGCGAAGCCCCACTCGATTCCGCCCAGCGCGCTACCCGCGCCGAGTTTGATCTGCCACAGAATCTTGCCTTTGTTATCCGGATCCAGGCCCCACAGTATTCCCGACTTCTGGCCCGCTAGCAGAATCTGTTTGCCGCCGCCGATATCGCGCAGGACGACGGAGCTTCCAAAGTCGTAATCCGGTCCGGGAGCGTCCGGAAGGTTCGCGCCGCGGCCCATCACGAAATTATCCTTCGCCTCCACCTGGCTGATCCATTGGATCTTGCCGGTGTCGAGCGAATATGCGACAACCGCGTCGCTCGTATTGATCTCCTCATCCGTGTAGGAGTCGCCCGTCGCGACGTAAATCAGCTTGCGCTTAACGTCGATGGTCGGCGCGGACCACACCGCCGCGCCCGCCGGACCGTACTGCTGCGTGCCCGCCTTATTCTTCTTGAACGCCTTGGGCGGATCGAGCACCGTGAAGCTCTTCCATTTCTGCGTACCCGTCTCCGCATCCAGCGCCACCAGACTGCCGCGGAATGTGCAGCATTCATACTTGTCGCCCATCGCCGAAGCTTCTTCGATCGACGACACCGGAACGTAGAGCGTCCCGTTGTAGAAAATCGGCGCGCCCGTCACGCGTGACGAAGGATGATCCTCCACCTTCGTCTTCCAAAGCTCCTTGCCGGTTTCCGCATCCAGCGCGTGAGCCGAGCTCTTCATATCGCCGAAAAATACGATGTACTTGCCAGCAGTCTTCCCGGGCACCACGGTGGTCGCTGTGCGAACTCCCGCGCCCGTGTTGAAGCTCCAAATAATGCAGCCGGTGCTCTGATCCAGCGAATAGACCGTGCCCCGATTGCTGCCGACGAACACCCGCCCGCCCACCACCGTCGGCTGCGCAGCCGCGGAGTTATCGCCGGGGAATCCGAACGCCCACTTGAGCTTCAGCTTCGGCACGTCGCTGGCCGACAATCCGGGATTCGGCTGAAAGCGCGAATTCGTCGGGTCGACACCCCATCCGTTCCAATCGGCCTTCGCGTCCGGCGCGAATTTCTTGAGCGGCGCCGTGCATTGTCCCGCCATCGCGTCAGCCGCGGCGGCGCCAAAATTCTTCCCGGTGATATACGTCGCGATCGCTCGCTGTTCGTCTTCCGTCAGACCGGCCGCCTGCGTCTGCATGGCCCCGGATGCCATCGCGATGTACACATTTTCAGGCGTGCGCGCGGCCACTTCGGCTCGCTTCGGCATGCGAAGCTGCGCTGCCGGATTGTCGTGGCAGGCGGCGCAACGGGTCTTGTAAAGCGCTTCCCCGTCAGGCGGCGCAGCCAACGCGGAAACGGCGCCCAGCGCCATCGTCAGAACAGTGAACGAGATTCGACTTGGAAACATGGATGATCCCTTTTGGGCTACTGTAACACGGCTACGTAGCCTAGACCATCGAAGTTCCTTGACAATTCGTTACCTTCGACGATCACGCATTGCGTTATCTGTCGCCACTCCTCAAGAATAGAATCAGACTGTGCGCACGTTCCATCATTTCGGAATTTCAGGAGGGGACACAACCACCGCCCGGCTGCTGCGCGAGATCGGGATGGATCTGGTCGCATACGCACCAAACGTATTCAACGGGCCGGTTTACTTTGAGATCTCCGAAGATGATCCCCGATGGAAGGATGTCGTACGGCTGCTGCCTGAGGGTCAATCCGGCAAGCGTCGAATTTCCGATCGTACATGGACTGTTTTCACGGAGCAAGAGCGAGAGGAGGCAGAATTCCTCAATATCGGGACTTGCTGGACCCATGGCTATCCGGAACCGTCGGACATCAAGCCGGTACCCGGCACGCGCTACTTGCCTTATTTTTCCGCAACGTACGATCTGACCGGTTTCTGTCCAGCCTGTTCCACGGGCGCCCGCCAGAAAGCGCCATTCCGAATGAAACGAGAGCCCTCGTGGGGTCGAAGATCCATCATGCGATTGAATTGGGTTGACGATGAGCTTTTCGTGAAGCCAGACGTCTGGGCCACGATCTTCAAGCCCTTCGGACTTGCGTGCCAACCGGTGTTACTTTACGAAACGGGTAGGCAGATGGAATCAGTGGTTCAACTGGTGATTTCGACAGAGACCTCGCTCGACCTCGGACGCGTCTCTTATCAGACGTGCCCTCAATGCGCGGCGAGGAAATACTCGCCGACATGTCGAGGCTTGTTCCCAGCGCCAACGGAACCAGTCCCATCGATTTCTAAGTCGCGACAATATCTTGGCTTCGACACCGCGTTCAAAGCCATCGTGGTCGCCAGCCCGCTCTATAAAAAGATCCGCGACGCAGGGCTGAGGGGCGCCGAGTTTCGACCTTGTCAGCCACCCAGGCAACCGCCCACCGATGCCATTTCCGAAGGGGATGAAGCACCATCGTCTATTTCTTCGCGAACGTCACCCGCAAGCCCGTCGACAAGATCAGATCATTCTCTTTCCGACCCGGCAGCGGATTACTCAGGAACCGATCGCTGATCGTGAACTGCCATGCGAACCACTTGCGAATCGCCGTGACCGCCGAGATGTCCAAGTTGATGCGATAGTTTCCGCCGTCAGTCATATTCGGAAACACCGTAAGTTGCTCGTGAATCGCCGTGGTCGCCGTCACTTTGTGCACGAAATCCTCGCCCAACAGGATCTCCGTGAACGAACGATTAATCCCACCAGCAAAGTATTCCTTGTCTTCCGAAACACCCAACTGAAAATCCAGGCTGGTCTTGGGAGTCTTGTACGCATGGAAGCCCAAGCCACCCGCCGGATTGAATCGCAGGTCGAGACTCTGAAATTCATCCGCCTCCAGGTTCATAGATCCGAACGCGAACAGGCGTTTGTTGATGTTCAAGTTGTACTCGATCCCGCCGCGCTTCGCGTTCGCCGTCGTGATCGATGTGCCGGAGGCATTACTCGACGAATCGATCATCGTGAACTTCGCCTCGATCTTGTCGCGAGGCGTCGCCCGCACCGCATCTGCGTTCAGCGTGAATGATCCCGTGTCCGTGTTGCCGCGCGTGGTCGCGTAGCCCAGATCCAGGAATCCGCCCCACAGGTCGATCAGCCGCGGATTCCGTGAATGATCTGCGTCGGCATCGTAAGCCGCCTGCTCATCCTTTGACCGGATCAACGCGACGTTTTCGCGCGCCGCCATCACGGTTCCCGTGTCTTTCGTCGCCACCGCGAACTTGCCGTCGTCGGTCGTCACCAGGCCCACCACCATCTGCCCATCCTTCAGGCTCACGTTCAAAGGATCAGACGAGGTAATCGACGTCACTGCGTCCCACGGAATCGTGACCTCGCCCGCGAACTCGGACTTCACGATCAGATTCTTGCCGTCGTACTTGACGACGCTGCCGGAGAGGCGGTCGCCATTTTTCATGGTGACCTGATCCGCCAGCAGCGCGGTCGCGAAAAGAAGGAACGCCAGAAAGCGAGTTTTCATAAGAGTAATTTCTCCACAATCACCACGTCGCGCCATACGCCATCGAGCTGCCCATGCCGCCGATACACGCCGACTTCGCGGAATCCCAGCGCTGCGATCATCCGCAGACTCGCCAGATTCTCCGGGAAAACTCGCGATACCAGCTTGTGAAACCCACCCGCCAAAGCAGCGTCGAAGAGTGCGTTCATCGCCACTCGGCCCACGCCCCGACCGCGCCATTCGCGCGCCACGTAGGCCGACACTTCAGCGATCCCCGCATAACATTCGCGCGGTCGATAGGTGGATGTGGACGCGAACGCAATCGTTTCACCTGCATTTTCAACCACCATCGCCGGATGAACGCCGTCGAACCACTTGGCGATGTCGTTGTCCGTTCGTGGACGAGTTTCAAACGTCGCGATCCGGTCCTCGATCCCCTCGTTATAGATGCGCGCGATCGCCCCGCAGTCCGCGATCGTCGCTATACGCGCGACAAACGGAGGGATCACTTTGCGGCCCTGGCGTCCGCAATAACAGTGGCCGGAAAGTAGTGCCGCAGGATTTCGGGATAAGTTGTCCCGCGTCGCGCCATCGATCGCCGCGCCCATCTGGCACATTCCAACGCGGTGTCCTCTGACGATCTGAACGGATGAGACGTCGCCCCGCACCGGGCATTCGACGGCGAAAAATGGATATCCACTCGTGCCGGGCCCGGCTCCCCACCCCGCCTCCGCCAGTGTTCTGGTGCGCCCGCCGCAGTCCGCCGAGTAGAGTGCCGCGATCACGCGTCCCTGGTAGGTCAACACTTGTCCGTACGTCGCCGCCGCGGCTCGATCGGCAATGGACCGTTCGCCCGGCGGTTCGCGCAGGAACTGGCAATGCGTCGTGTCGCAGAAATCGAATCCCTGATGCCTTCCGCGCGCAGCCGCCAGGAACGATCTTGCCACCACTGCCTGCGCCTTCCGCGCTTCTATCGGCGTCGCATCCGATCCTTCGGCGGCGACGATCGATGCCACCGCGGTCTCCACGTCCATCTCGACGATCGCCGTCAGGTGACCACTCTGCTGAAGGACCTCCAGGCGTCCGCGAAATTCTCGCGCGATTTTTCCCGGCACACGGAGGATAAATGCAGCCTCGCCTCCATCGCGTCCAGTCACCAGCGCGGGCGATCGAAGGCGCGCAGTCTCCGTCCCTTCCAGAAATCGTGTGGTTCCGTTCGATCCATCGGTCACGATGCGGACTACTTGCCCGTGGGCCGGCTTCACATCCAGTTGCACCGGATGAAATAGTCCGAACACGCCGATCCGTACCGTCGCGGCAATGGCGATCGCCAGCATTTATCGGCCTGCTCGAAGCTCGCGCAAAACCCGCGCAGCCGATTTCGCCGCCTCGGCCCCCGTGACACCACGAACTCTCACGAGTAACGCGACGCGAGGCGAATCCGCCGGCGCCAGTACCAAAGTAAATCCGTCGCTGTGATGCCCTCGATCGCCGGCCCGCAACGCCGTGCCTGTTTTCGCCAACGCTCCCCCTCCGATCGCCCCAGCAGTGCCGGATCGCGCCGCTAATTCCATGCCTTCCAGAATGTCCTTGACCCGCGGCTCGCTCCCTCGCGACGATAACTCCGCATAGGCGCGTACCAGCGCGAGCGGCGAAATGCGCCAGCCGTCTCCCAGTCCGATGCGCGTCTCCGCGTTGTCGACCCGCGGTCCGTCGATGCCGAATTTCGCCGTGATCACCGCCAGTGTTTCGGACGTCCACATCCCGCCCGAGATTTAGAAAATACGCGTTGCACGATTGCGCCAGCGCTTCCTGAAATCGAATGCGTCCGTGCCCATGCGCCAGCCAGCATCCGCTCGCCGCGCCCTTGCAGACGAACTCCGGAAACGCCCCCGAGTAAGCCAGCGCCGTGAACGGCTTCACCAACGATCCAACCGGAATGGGAGTCTCAACGTCGGTCCACCGTTGCCCGATCACCACGCGAGTGCGCACATCCACCGCGACGTAATTAACCGGGCTCTTGATATCGTCGACGCCGCTCAACGCCAACGCCGCGACCAACAACGGGAGCATCATGGCGTCAGCCTGTACACGACACTCTCGCTGCAGCATCGTCCCGGCGTCATGCACCGTGATCGTTGCAGACTGCACGCGATTCAGCACCCGCCCGAAGCTCGCGATATTTTCCGAATAGAACATCGGTTCGCCTGGCGACGTTCGCGTCTGCGGAAAATCGATCAGCCGCGTCAGGCGCTCGAAATTCGGCAGTTCGCGCGCATGCCGCCAACCCGCCGCGTAAACCCCTCCCTCCACCGGCGCGCGATTCCGCCGCGCGAAAATCGAATTCACCAAGTCCACGGAATTGCCGATCACCAGCCATCGTCCATCGATGGCTACCGCGACCTTGCCGAGCCCATCCAGTTCCCGCACGCCATTGGCGCCAGTTCTCCAGCCCGCGCCGAGCCCACCGTTGCTCCACAACGATCCCGCCGCCGACCCAATTGCGGCCCGCATCCCATCCGCGTCCCAATTCACGTTCGCGAGCAATACGACCGCCGATTGCGAGCTCACAAATACCTGGCCTCCGTCCAAGCCCGTGGATCCCACCTCCAACATCGCTTGAAGCCTCACGCCCAAGAGCCGTTCCCGCACCGCGGCGAAAGCCTGCGACGCGCGATCGTCCGTCAGAGGCGGCTCATCAATGCGAGTCTCCAGATCCCGCTCATTTCCCGATTCCGTTTCCCCTTCGATCACCGGCGCCATATCGTTGCGCGGCTTAGGCAACGCGGTCGCGGCGAATATTTTCTCGGCGATGGCTCGCTCCGCATGCCCCGTATCGGGTCGCAAAGTTGCACGGTAGAAACCAGCCATCGTCCGGAACGCTCGCCAATAATCGGCCCGTTGCCGTCTCGTCCCCATTCAGAGGAACAGGATTGGCGCGTAATAGCGCTCGTCGTTCCCGCATCTCGCCGTTCGCCAGCTCTAAATACACGACGCCAGCGTTGAATTCGCGCAACACGGCAGCATTGCCCTGCACCCAATGCGACCGGAACTGCGGAGCCCGTTCCAGTCGATCCAAATTGTAAAGCAGCCGCAAATTGGCCGGACCCCCTACTTGGTTTGCCGCACCCGTCGCATCCCCGAACCATTTCTCGGATGCCAAGTGGGGCGGAGCTCCAGCTCCGCGCGTGACCTCCGGTCGCGCCGCCTGCGCCAATAACTCCAACGCGCCCGCCATCAAATCCTCTCGCGTCGCCAGCAACAACAAATCGCCCGAGTACGCAAACGCCGCCACCCGCTTCGTCGCGGCATCTTCCTTCACGTAAAAATCGACCCCGCCCGCCTTGCGAGTCTGATACGTCCCGCGAGCCTTCCACAAATTCGTGTTCATCGCGCGCGCTGACGGCAAGTGCGTCACGTAGAGAAATTGCAGCGACCCGATGTTGTAGATCGCCAGCGCGGACTTAGCGCCAGCCACCGCTTTCATCAGCGCGTAATCCGGCGGAACACCCGCCGCGGCTGAGAAATCCGTCTGCGCCTGCCCCAGTTTCAAGAACAGCGCCGATTTCGAAAACGCCTCGTAGTTCGCGCTCGTCAGCCACGTCGATTTCTCAGCCGACCGATCCCAATCCGCCAATAACCTCGAAAAATCCCCGGCTTCCAGATACAGCAGCGCGCCTGTCGGAAAAATGCTGACGAGCGGTGGAGTCGCCGTCTGCGCGACCGCCCAATACACCACAGCCGCCAGAATCACCGCGCCCGCTATCGCGATTCGCTTCTTCATCGCGCCACCACCTTCGCATGCACCAGCCGGTCCTGATCCAGATTGTCCGTCACCACCGGCCGCCGAGCCTCATTCTTCGTATCGATTTCTCTCTGCGCGCGAATCGTGTCGATCGCGCGACGAATGCGATCCGTCGGCTGCAATCGCTCCGCAATTTGATACGCGAACAAAGCCGCCCGCGAATCGCCCAATCGCTGCTGCGCATCGCCCAACCCCCGCGCCATCGCGACCCGATCCGCCAGCGGAAGATTCGTCGCGAACTGATCGGCGATCCAAGGCTGGAATTCCGCCTCCGCCTGCCGCTCCATCAGATACCCCGGCAGAATCTGCCCCGCGACCGCAACCGCTAGCGCATCCTGCCGAGCCTCCAACGCCGCGCGGAACAATGCCAGCTTCTGCCCTTCCACTCTCGGATCGATCGCGATCGCCTCGGCGATCAACTTCACGCGAGGCGCCGCAGTCGCTGGCGTCGCTGTCATAGTTAACGCCGCCTCCATTCGCGACATCGCATAGTAAGGCTTCGCAACCACCGCGTCCGTCAACGCAGCTTGCGACGACAGCAACATCAGCTCCGAATCCGTCCCCGCTAACGGCGCAGCCTTCAATCTCCGCAACGCAAGCGCCGCCGCCGCGCGATTCGCATACGACGCCTCGCCCGACTTCGCCACCACCGTCAACCCATCCGCCGCGCCCTGCGCCACCGCCAGCCGCTCCCGAGCATCCCAATTCCACGGCTCGGCCTTCACCAGATCCGCCAGAAACGGAACCGCCTCCGCGACATGGCCCGTCCGTTCGAGCAGCGCCGCCGCCGGATCCAGCGTCGCAAACGCCGCGCCCGATACCAGCGTCGCGCGCCGCAACAACAAGACCGCACCCGGCACATTGCGTTCCTCAATCCAAATCTCCGCCAGCCCCAGGAAATTCGCCGCATCGAATTTTCCAGCATCCAGTTCGTGCCGATAAACGAACTCAAGCACGCGCCGAGCCGAAGCCGCATCGCTCTTCATCAACTCCGCACCCGCGTAACGAAGCGCACTCATCCGAGCGGCATCGCCATACTTCGCGAGCTCCGTCGCGAGCCGCGCTCCGGTTCTATCCAGAGCCGCAGCCGCGCGAAGTTCCAGCGCGATCACGTCGTCATGCTTCTGCAATTCCTCTGGCAAGCCGCCGAGAATCTCCGCCGCCCGCGCACTCTCGCCATGCTCCAACAAGTATTTCGACTGCGCGATCTGCCACGTCCACAATTCGTTTTGCGAAAAGCCGCGCTGCTCGCCGTAACTGATCGCGACCTTCGCCTGCGCGCTCTCCACAATCCGCCGATACAACGCGCTCTTCTGCGTCTCCGGGAACCACGCGCGATCCGTCAGTGACCCCAAAAATTGCGTCGCATCCGGCGCGGATCGGCTGATCTCGAAAATCCAAGCGACCCCCGCGGCCTGATCCCCGGCCGCCGCCAACACGCCTTCCAGCAGCGGATCCACCTGATACGTCCCGTTGCGATGCACGTACCCGCGCAGCAATTTGTCCAGATCCTCGCGCAACGGTGCCAACAGTTTCGCGTCACCGATGTGGCGCATCACGTCACCCGCATCCGTCCAGAATTTCGGCGGCGCGGCCCCGCGATTCAGCGTGTCACCTAACGCCGTGATCGCTGCCCGCCATTCACTTAGCGCCTCGTCGCGACGACCCGCCTTCGCCGCGATCAGCGCCAACCGATCGTGCGCATCCGCGCGGACCGCGTTCAACTCCAGCGCATTGCGATAGTCTGCCGCCGCTGCCGCCGCATCGCCCGCGTCTCGATAATATTCCGCCAGTTCGAAATACGGTTGCGATTGTTGTGGCGTCGCCTCGACAATCGACGGCAGATAATCCTCCGCACCCGTCTGCTTCATCGTCCCCAGATATTCGCCATAACGACCGCCATAGTAAAACCACGGCTCGCCCGCCAGTTGCTTCGTGCGATCCGTCGGCTTCCCGATGCGCGACCCAATCGTCATCTCGCCCAGCAGCGCCGGAAACGCGGCGCGAACCGGCGCGGCATTACTCGCGAAATACAAACCAGTCAGCGCCGTATACGCATTCGTCCACTGCGCTCCCGCCCGCCGCCCCTTCAGCGCGATAGCCTGTTGCGCCACCGCGACCGTCGAATGCTCTACCGCGTAATTCAAAATCGCGTTTTCATTGGTCGCGCCCGTTGCCCGCGACAGCACCGCCGTCATCCGCTGCTGCTGCCCAACCACCAATTGCGCGTATCGCTCGATCAGCACCCCACTCAACGTCGCCCGCTTATTCTCGCCTTGCAGCACTCGATATTCCGCTGCCGTATTCCCGCTTGCACGATATGCCTGTGCCGCTTCAGTGAGGTCCCCACGCTGCTCCGAGTTCGGCGGCAACACGCGATCGTAAGCTTCCAGTTGCGCCCCCAATTCATCGAACGCCAGCCGCTGCTTTTGCAATTGGATCAACGATTGCAAATTCGCCTTCGCCGACGCCGCTGAGGGTTGCGCCATCAAACTCACGGCGCGCATCTTCGCTTCCACATCGCCCAAGCCCGCGCCCTGCACCAACGCGAGACGCGGGTGTGCCTGTACCCACGCCGCGTACTTCACCTTCTCGTCCGGCGAATAATATTGCCCCACCACCGCCGCAATTTGCGATGCGCCCGCTTGCAATCACATCCGGCGTCGCCGCCTCGTACGCCCGCAGTCGCGCCAGCACGCGAGCATACATCTGAATGCTCGACGCCAACTCATCGCGATTATCCGCCGTCACCAGCTTCATTCCCTGCTCGGCGAACTTCCGAGCGTCCGCCAGCGCACCCCAACCTTCCAGCTTCTGCGCGATATCGAAATAACCGCGCGCGCTCGGCCGCCGTCCCTCCGTCCACGCTTTCCCCAGCGCCGCGATCGCGTCCGCCGTCCGCCCCTGCCGCGCGCGAATCTCCGCGAGCTTCACCATCCAATCCGGATTGCGATACGTCAGGTCGTACAGTTTCTCCGCCGTCGCGCCCGCTTCATCGAAGCGCAGCAGCCGCTCTTCCAGATTCAATCGACCGATCAGCAAATCCGGGCGATCCGGGCGCACGCCGGACGCCAGCGTATACGCCGCGATCGCCGCCGGAAAATTCTCCATCTGCGTTTCCACCTTCGCCATCACCATCGGCCAGCGGAAATCTTTCGGCGAATCGCTGATCGCTTTCGTGTAGTAATCGCGCAGCCGCTGCGCCACGCCGTTCGCCGACGCATATGCCGCCGCCTCCCGCGCCAGCGATTCGTCTTCGGGATAGCGATTCAACACCTCGATGTATTGATCCAGCGCCGCCGTAAAATCCTTGGTCCGCGTCAGCACCGGAATCAGCGCGCGACGCATCGCCGCAATCTGCTCCGTCTTTTGCGTGGTCGATAATTGGGCGCTCTGCAACTCGCGAATCTTCGCGTCATAAAATCCACGCAACCCGCGATCGTCGCCCGCGCGCGCGAACGTGTCCGCCATTACCGCGATATATTCGGCGCGATAGGGATCGGCGCCTAACAGCTTCGCCGCCAGCGAAGCCGCCTCGTCGCGTAATCTCCCGACTCGATGGACTTCCGCGCGGCTTCTAATAGTGAACTGCGCCCGATAACCCGTCTCCTGCACGCCCCGCCGACTCCTCCAGCACATCGATCGCACGCTTCTGATTCTTCGTTCGCCAATGATAATCGACCGCGGTACGAACCACGCCGAGAATCGCCGGATTGTCGCGATACACAGCGTCAATTTCGCGTGCGGCCAGTGGCGCCTGCTGATGCCCCTCGTAAAATCGCATCAGCGAAACACGCAGCCGGATCTTGTCCACCGGATCCGTCGTGCCCGCGATCTGCCGTTGCAGCGCCGTCTCCTCCACGCGCGCAAATTCCTCGACGCGTCCGTCATTCTCAATCGTGGTCAACAACTCCGGCGAGCTCGCGCGGCCCGCGACGGCCAGCATGAATTTTTCGAGATCCTCGCGGCGGCCCTGATTTCGCAGCAGCGCGACCCGCAGCCGGACACTGCGCCATGCGAAGGTTCGCGCGATGACGACAAGATTATCCGTGAGCTGATCGACGTCGGCGCGCAACGCCGGCCGCCGCCCCAGAGCGATCAGCCGCCGCTCTGCATTCGAACCTGATTGCGCCAGCGCACCACGAGCAGTATTCGCGAATCGCGCGGCTGTACTCGTGCTGATTTTCGAGAATCGCGCCGTTCTCGTAGGCGAACAGCGCCGGCGATCGCAACCGCTTCCGAGCCTCTTCGATCGTCCGCATCGCGTCGTCGTAGCGGTAGTAATCCCAGATAGATCGTGGCGGCTTCCAGATACGAATCCGCCTTCCCCGGCTCGATTTCCGGAATCCGGTCCCAGTACCTCGCGGCGCGATCGAACTTGTCGCGCTCGGCTTCCATCTCGCCCAGCCGCGTCAGCGTTTGCGTGCTCCGCGGATTCGCCTCGCTCAATTTCGTGCCTGCCGCGATCGCCGTGTCCGTGAACTTCGGATCGATCGTCCCCAGCGAACGGTAAACCGCAACCGTCCGCGTCCCGACACTCGCGTCCGCGGGAAAATCGTTTTCGATCGCCAGAAATATCGGCGCCGCCGCTTCGAAATGACAGCGCCACGCTTCCCCTTCCGCGAGCATCCGCACCGCCGCCGGATTCTGGTCCTCGGCCTGCGCCCATCGCCCGGCCGCAGCCGCCTGATTGAACGCGGGCGTGGTCGCGCGCACCGCCGCCAATTCCGCTCCCAGCCGTCCGGCGCGCGAAACACGCTCGAAAAATCGCATCCGCAGATCGTCGGCGTCCAGCCAGTGCTCCCGCAGCAGCTTCATGTACGCGGCATCGTCGCGAGTCGCCGTCGTCGAATACGCGCCCAGCAAATTGCGAACGAAACTCAGATGATGCGGAAATCGCTGGTGGGCGATAGCTGTTCAACTGCAGATACAGCGCCGGACCCACCGGAGCGGACGAATGCACGATGTCGCGGAAGTACGCGTCCAAGCTCGGTCCCCGAAAAAGTCTTGACCACGTCCTGCGTGATCTTCGCGACATCCGCCGCGCGCCGCTGCCGCAAATACCAGCGAGCCAGCTTGTGCTCCCACGTGTGATCCGGAAACTGCGCGATGGCGCGTTGATACGTCTGCTCCATCTCCGCGCCCAGTTTGTTTTGCTCCAGAAACGCCGCCAGCATATCGTACAGGCCCGGATCGTTGGGATTGCGGTCGATCTCGCGCCGGTAAATCGCCAGCGCATCGCGCGTCCGCTTCAGCGAAACCAGGCGCGCCACGTAACGATCCAGCACCCGCGCGTATTCCGGCGACCGCACGCTGTCGTAAGTCTTCTCGGAGCCGCCGCTGGAGCGCCGCGCTCGGCGGGCGTCACAGCTTTCGGTGCAGCCGACGGCAACGCGCCGAGCGGAACGCCGCCCGCGCGCTTGGCCAATTCGGCCAACAGCGAATCGTAAATCGCGAATTCCTGCTGCGGCTGATTCGTCCGCGCATACGCGTCCGCCAGGCGCAACGCCACCGCCGTTCGATTCGGCGCATCTGGGAAATCGGCCAGAAACTTCGTCCCCGCGCGAATCACTCCATCGTTCGATCCGTAAATCGCGTACGCCTCAATCACCCGCTCGCGCAGATCCGCGCGCTGCGTCGAATTCGGGAAATCGCGATTCGAACAACGCCACCAGCTCGGCCGCCGCGCGCCCGCCGGAAATACGGCGCTGCGTTCTGCTCTTCCGATCGCCGCGCGATTCGCGGGATCGGTATTGTTCAACAGCAGCGACAAGCACGCCGTTCAGAAATCCAGGATGCGGATCCATCGTCGCCACGTCGCGATACAGCGAAAAATTGCCCGAACCGAAATGCATCGGCTGCTCCGGAGCCGTTAGAATCATTCGCGCCAGCGACGCCAGCGCGTTCTCCGCCACCGCATCATTCGTGCCGGCAGGCTGTACAGCGCATAGTAATTCCGCGCCGCCTCGTCGTAATCGTGAACCGTCTCGTACAGACGGCCGAGCGTCAAGCAACTCATCCGGCGTCCACGCCGACTTTCGCGATTCCTTCCGCTGCCGGAATTCCGCCAGCGCCCGCTCCGCTGCCGGCAAGTTATTCTGCTGCTGCCAGTAATAGAACAGCTTCACCGCGCTCGCCAGATCGGTGGGATTCGCCGCGACGCCCGCTCGCGCACGATCCAAATACACCCGCAGCGAATTGGTCTGTTTGAGCAGCGCGAAGTATTGCGTCACCAGACGTCCCGGGCCACAGCGGACGAAAGCTGCTGCTCGTACACCGCGAGCGCTTGCTGAGCCGTGCCCGTCTTCGACGATCAATTCAGCGCGCGCTTCAATCGGAAACGCTTCGTCGTTCGGGAATTCGCGTTGATAGGCGCGAATCACCTGCTTCGGATACGCCGTAGAGTTCATGCGCGATCGAGTAGTGGAATGCCTCGTTGTATATAAACGGATTCTTCGGATACACGCAGGACCCAGCGCCCGTATAAGGTCGGCGCCCGGCGTCGGGTTCAAGCCGCTGATCGTCCACCAGCTTGATCGCGCGCTCGAATAATCTTCCACGCGCCGCTGCTGCGTCTCGGGAAGAAGTTTCTCCGACCGGCAGCGGCACTTCGTTGGCCGCCAGCCCAGATCGCTTCGAATTCTTCGTTCGGCTTCAATCGACGGTGATAAAAATCCGCCGAGCGCGACGCGCGCCGCCCATGCGATCCTTCGCCAGATCGATGCATTGCTTCCAGTCCTTTTCCGCCGCCGCGAAATCGAGTTGTTGTTCTTCTTCCAGCGCGCGCAGCGAATACAGCTCCGCATCTTTCGGCGCGGCCGTAATCAGTTTGGTCAGTTCAGGCCGAGTCTCTTTGGGCGGCCGCCGCACCGCGATCGATCCGGTGGGCATCAGGACCATCCGAAACAGCGCCGCTTCGATCTTGCTGCCCGGCCTCGCTGTTCTGCAGCCCACTCCGTCAACTCGGCGCGCAGTCCCACCACGCAACAAACGACCACCACAATTGCAATAGCGACATTCTGACTCCTGAATCCTGACTTCCTGATCCTCCTAAGGAAGGATTTCAATTTCCACCTCCCCGCTGCCGATGTTGTGCGCGAAATCCTCGGCCGTCACCGTCACGCGATATTTGCCCGCCGGGAACGACGCCGGCACCAGCAGCTCGCCCACATTCGATCCCGCCTGCGCATTCCATCGCAGATACGCCGGCGCCGCGCCGTACATCCGCGCGACAATCGTCCGCGTCGTGTCGGATGCGCTCACCTGCAATCGCACTGCATCGCCGCGATGAAATTGCTTGCGCTCCAGCTTCACTTTCACCGTCGGAGGCTTGCTCGCGATCACGAATGTTTTCGATTCCTTGATACACGCGGCCCTGCCGATCGCGCAGCAGCAGCCGCACCTGATACGTTCCATCCGCCAGATCCTGCGGCGCCAGAAATCGCGTCTGCCAAGTGTCCTCGTCGGTCAGGATACCGGAGTTTCTTCACCAGTCCGAACGGAAACATCGCGACCACGGAAGTGATCGATTCATCCGTCTTCACGCGCAGCACCGGATCGCCTGGGCGAATCAACCGCGGCCGCAGCAGCGCGCGCGGCGCAGCCAGAAACGAAGTGTACGGCGTCACGAATTTATATTTGCGCGACAGCCTGATGATCTCGTCGATCGACGCGCTGATCCTCGCCCTCGCGCTCGATCTTGTCGAGCAGCGCATCCACGCGAGCCTTCGCCCATTCGCGCGGCAGATTCGGATGATCGGTATTTTGCGCGGGCAGCGCCGCCGTCGCGCGCTTCTGTGCAGCCGTAAACGTAGCCTGCCCTCCTGGTTTCTTATACTCCCCCACCCAGGTCTGCATACCGCCAGGAAAAACGCTTTCTTCTAGTGGATAAACGAGATCGAAGTTCGCCGCGGGAGTGATTTCCAGGTTGCAGGTGGTCCACCGGCCGCCGCCCGATCTTCGATAAGAAACGCGTTCAGCTTGAAATCGATCGGCTCGGTCGAGCGCACCGCATTCGAACACTCCGTTATTGCGCGCAAGCATCGTGCCAGCGGCAAGATTCGCGTCGTCGCCGACCGCGAAAACATACGTGCGCGGGCGTTTCGCCTCCGGGATCTGTTTTCCACTTCGCCGCGTACCATTCGGCGAGCTTTCCGTTCTTGCAGAATTCCGCGCGTGGCGCCCAGATCGCCGAGCACCACGAGATAGGGATCGTTCGAAAACGCTTGCGCGAGTCCTGCATCGAGCGCCGCCTGCACGTTGGTGCCGCCGCGCAATTGTTGCGCGCGCAAAAATGCCAGTGCTTTCTCGATGGCATCGGGTGTCGCTTCGACCGGCGCGGGCTGGAACGGCGCGACCTTCTCGTTGTACACCAGCAGATTGAAGCGATCCGCCGGCTTCAGCGATCGCAGCAACGATTCGAGCGCGTGAAAACTTCGCTCCAGTTTTTCCCATTGCATCGAAAGCGACGTATCGAACAGCGCGACAACAGTGCGCGGCGCAGCGTGACGGTTCCCGTCGGCGGCATCGCCACCAGCAACGAAGCCTCGAAGAATCCCGGATCCGTTCCGTCGCGATATGTTTGCACTTCGAGCGAATCTTGCGCGCGCATCCAGCGCGTACTTCAGCGCGAAATCCTCCGTCAGCGCGACGGCTTGCCCGTCGAAACTCGCCTTCACCGGCTTCGCGGTTTTCTGCGCGACCTTCATCGAGTAATTCGCGTTCGTGAATTGGAAATCGCGCATCGCGTGCGAGCTGGTCAGATTGAAGTGGATGCTGAGCCGGCCCGGCGCTTTGCGCGCGATACACGTCGGGATGCAGCGGGATCGCGAAGAACGCTTCGCCCTGTTCCACCGGCAAGCGCTCCTGATATTCGATCTCGATCCGCTTGGTTCCGCACGCCGGAATCGGCGCGACGCGCGCGGTGAAGACGGACGCTGCGCCGCTCCTCGTCGGCATCGCGCTCGCCCATTTGCAGCAACCCCGGATCAAGCGCCTGCATGCGAATGTCGGCGTAAATTTCCTCGCGCGCGCTTGCGTTCCAGGATCACGCCGGGAATGCGCGTGGTGTCGTCCCAGACGGCGAAATCGGAAATCAGCGCGCGGCCGGGCAGCGCGAACACGTAATTGCCTTCGATGGGCGCGCCGGTGTGATTCGCGATAAATCTGGCGGATCTGCACTTTGGCGTGGCCGTTGTCGATGGTCACGTCGATATTCATTTCATCGAGCGAAAGCACCGCCGCGTCGGGCTGCTTGGCGTTGCTGGGAATCAGCACGCCGGCGTCGGCCCAAATGACTTGCGCGGCGATCAGGAACAGCGCGGCTCTCATTGCGACACTCATTGGTCTCATTGAATCACCGTCGTTTCCGGCACCTTCACCAGTCCGTTATCCGTCCCGATATACAGGACGCCGCCGCGAGCTTCCACCGCCGTCACGTTGCTCGACGGCAAGCCCGCGCGTCCAGAAATTCCAGCGCCGCGACGCGATGTTGTACACCGCGAGTCCGCGATCCAGCGTGCCCGCGTACACCGCGCGATCCGTCACCACCATCGCATTCGCATTGATTTCGATTTGTCCGCGCAGATCCTCGAAGCTTTCCATGCGGCCCGACGAATCCATGCGCAAAACGCCCGCGCCGTAGGTTCCCACAAACCAATCGTCGTTCGCACGACTTTGCGACGATCGCAGTGACCCAGTTGTGTTTCAGCGCGGAATTCGAGGTGGTGAAACTGGCCTTGACCATCGGGCCGTCCAGAATCGACAATCCGCCCAGCGTTCCAGCCAGCGTTCGCGCACCGTCCGAAGCCAGCGCGTACACGTGATTGTTCACCAGTCCCTGAAACGCGTAGATGCTGCTGATGCCCGACGCATCGATGAAACTCACGCCCGCGGGCGTCGCGGCGATCGCGCTCCCGTCGGGCCGCAGCACCACGTCCGTCACCTGATTCGCGATCAGTCCGTCCTCCTTGCGTGATCACGCGCCGGCGGACGGTCGGAAGAATCGAACATCACCAGGCCGTTCGCGGTGGCGACCGCGGAGACGCCGCGCGCCGGCGTCGTGCGCGATGCGATTCACGCAGAACAGATGATCGTCTTCGAATAAACTCGCCGCGCGCGCCGCCGGAGTCTAGGATTTGCAGGCCGCGATCGAAATAGCCGATCCACAAGCGCCCGTTGGAATCCATCGACAGCGCCGTGATGTTGCGATCCGCCAGCAGCGCGTCTTCCTTGCGGATGATCGGCTTGCGTTGCCGCGCCACAGCGAATCCTCGGCCAGCGCGTAAACATCGCCGTCCACGCGCAGGATCTTGCGAATCGAGCAGCTTTCGCAGACAGCTGGCGCGGGCTCGCGTGTCGCGTCCCGGCCGATGCGGCCAGCGGAACGCGAACCATGCCTTCGTCCAGCGTCCCGATCCACAACTTTCCGTCAGCCACGAGCAGGCTCTGCGCGAAATATCCCTGGCGCGAGCGCGCGCGTCACCTTGCCATCGCGAATCTCCGCGACGCCCAGGCCGGTGCCGGCGTAAACGCTGTCTTCGGCCGAATCAATCGCGAGCGAAAGCATCTGCTTGTCGGGCAGCGCGTCGGCAATCGTTTCGAGCGCGCCCGCCTTCCAGTGCAGCAAGCCGCGATCGATGGTGCCGATCCAGAGGCTCGCCTCGTCGCCCGCCAGCGCGGTCACCGGAATGTCGGCGAGCGACGGATGGAACGGCTTCAGTTCGCGGCCATCGTAGACCAGCACGCCGGCTTTCTCGGTGCCGATCAGAATGCGGCCGGTGTCGAGCGGCGAGCAGCGCCGTGATCTTCCGTATGCTTCAGCATCCTCGGCGCGAATCTGCCGGAACGCGCGGCCGTCGAACGCGACCAGTCCTTCGCCCGCAGTGGCGATCCACAGTTCGGGGGCGTGGGAATCGCCTGCCAGTCCGACGGCGAGGGCGGTGATGGGCGCCGGCGGCAATTCGGTGCCGGCGCGATAGCGGGCGATGAGCGATATCCGTTGTCGTATTCGGCAAGTCCTGCAGGCCCGGCGATATATAAATGTCCGCTGAAGGTGACCGCGTCGGTGAACACGGCCGGCGCGCCCAGGGATTCGAGGCCGATGGGCAAGACGGCGTCGAGCGGACGGGCGGTGAATCGCAGGGAAGATTCGGCGGCGGTGTGATCGCGGGCTTCGCGCAGAACGCTGTGCGCGCGCCACATAGTGCTGACCCCCGAAAATCGCCGCCGACACAACAGTCAACGACACGACGGCACCGGCGGCCGTCATCGCGAGCCGCTTCTTATTCCGCCACATTAATTTCAATCATACTCGGACGGAAAGCGGGATACGTTGTGGCTTAGAAAAACGCGCGCTCTCTTACGGTCGCGCCTCAAGTCACTGCTGGTGACCTTGCTGTCGATGACGGATAGCGCTCCATGCTGTCGCGCCTGACTGACGGCTCTCGGGAGTCGCTGCGGATTGCGCGTGATAATTGGGACGTGGCTGTTTACGATGCTTTGGTGGTGGTCTCTTTTGGCGGACCTGAAAAACATGAAGATGTGATTCCGTTTTTAGAAAATGTTCTGCGCGGGCGCAATGTTCCTCGCGAGCGGATGCTCGAAGTCGCCGAGCATTATTACCACTTCGATGGCCGGAGCCCCATCAACGATCAGAATCGCGAGCTGATTCGCGAGCTGCGCGCGGCGCTGGACATTCCGGTGTATTGGGGAAATCGCAACTGGCATCCGATGCTGGCCGACACCGTGCGGCAGATGCGCGATGACGGGGTGCGGCGCGCGGTCGCGTTCGCGACTTCGGCGTTCGGATCTTATTCCGGGTGCCGGCAGTATCTGGAAGATATCGATCGGGCTCGCGCTGAGGTTGGCGAGGGGGCCCCTCGCATCGACAAGTTGCCGCCGTTTTCGGATCATCCGGGCTTTATCGAGGCGATGACGGATCGCGTTGCGGACGCGCTGGCTGAATTGCCGAACGGTTCGCTGATTTTTACCGCGCACAGCGTGCCGATGTCGATGGCGCAGTCGAGTCCTTATGTGGCGCAGTTGGAAGCGGCGTGCGCGGCGGTTGCGCGCGGCGTCGGGAAGGACGAATGGAAACTGGTTTATCAGAGCCGCAGCGGGGCTCCTGGTCAGCCTTGGCTGGAGCCTGATATTTGCGATTATCTGCGCGAGAATCAAGTTGAAACGATCATCGTGCCTATCGGGTTTCTTTCGGATCATATGGAGGTGCTTTACGACCTTGATACCGAGGCTCGCGCGGTTTGCGATGAGTTGGGGATCAGGATGGTGCGGGCTCGTACTGTGGGAACGCATCCCGCGATGATTCGTATGATTGTCGAGATGATTCGGACGGAGCCGGTGGCATGTACGGCGGATTGTTGTCCGGCTGCGCGGCGTGGGGCCGCCACTCATGGCGGCGAGCGGCCTTCAGGCCGCTCATGCGATCGCTAAAGCGATCGCGCAGGCACGAGTGCCCGCCCCACAATTCACATCAAATCATCAACCGTTTGTAGGCTTCTCGCTTGGGGATTCCTCGGTCCTTGGCTGCCTTTTTAATTGCGTCCATGCGAGACATGCCTTGGGCTTCGAGCGCTCGTACGGCATCCTCGATTGGCGTGTCGTCTTGAGCTTCGACTGCTTCCTGCTTGCCGACCAGTAGCGTGATTTCGCCGCGAACTACGGGGCGATCGGCCAACTTCGCGCGGACTTCTGCTGCGGTTCCGCGTAGGAATTCTTCGTGAAGCTTGGTGATCTCGCGACCGACGACAACTCGGCGCGTGCCCATCACTGCGGCGATATCGTCCAGCGCATCCAGAATCCGGTGCGGTGCTTCGTAGAAGATCAGCGTGCCGGTTTCGTCCGTCAGCTCTTCCAGAAGCTTGCGGCGCTGCGAGCTTTTCGGCGGCAGGAATCCGCAGAAGCGGAACGAATCCGGCGGCAATCCCGATGCGGACAGCGCGGCCACCGCGGCGCACGCGCCGGGAATCGGCACGACGGTGATGCCGGCTTCGATGGCTGCTTCCACTACTCGATAGCCGGGATCGGAAATCAGCGGCGTACCGGCGTCGGACACTAGCGCGATGTTCGCGCCGCTGTCCAGTTTCGAGATCAACTCGGCGGCTCGCGACGACTCATTGTGATCGTGATAGCTCACGGCGGGTTTCGAAATCCCCGCGTGATCCAGCAGCTTGCGCGTCTGGCGAGTGTCTTCGCACGCAATCAGAGTCGGCCTCGCGGAGCACGCGCAGGGCGCGCAAGGTGATGTCTTCCAGGTTGCCGATGGGCGTCGCGACGATGTATAAAATGCCTGCCATTTTCGAGATAGTGGCTACGTTTACGTAGTACGATGAAACGTTAACCGATATGGCAGTACCGACACAAGACGCGCCCGGATACTACGTCTGGCAAGTGCCCGGAAAACCGGTGGTTGTGCATCTGCATCTGGACGTGCTCGACCGGCTTTCCTCGGAAGTGATGCGGGGATTCGGAGCCGTTCCCAAGCGCGGCGCGGAAGTGGGCGGAGTGCTGCTGGGGACCATCGAGCAGGGCTCGGGCCGCGGCCATCCGGCGATCGTGCGCATCGAGGATTTCGAATCGGTTGAATGCGAATACAAGCGCGGGCCCTCGTATTTATTCACCGATGAAGAGAAGGACGATTTTGAGGATGCGGTGCAGCGCTGGCAGCCGGATCCGTCGCGAACGGCGTATGTGGTGGGGTTTTTTCGCAGCCATACGCGCGAGGGATTGTCGCTGGCTGGCGAGGACATCGAGCTGCTGGACGAGTTCTTTCCGGATCCGGAAAATATCGTGCTGCTGATCAAGCCGTTCGGGACCAAGGTCAGCGAGGCGGGATTTTTCTTTCGCGAAAACGGCGCGTTCCGTGGAGACGTCGCCGCTGGAATTTCCGTTCCGCCGCCGCGAATTGACCGGCGAGGAGCCGCCCCCGCGCCGATCGATGATGGAACGGCGTCCGCGCAATCGGGGATCCCGCTCGATGGTTCCGACGCCGATTTCACAAGCCGTGGAACCCGCACTCGAAGAAGAAATTCAGCCGTATCGCGATTACCCGGAGCCCGAGCCGATGCGCCAGGTCGGGTCTGCATATGCGACGACGCTGCCGTCGCGATCGCGCTTCAATGCCAGCGTGTGGATCCCGTTGTCATTCGTGTTCCTGTTGTTCGGCGTGGCGCTGGGGTATATGGTGGCGCTCGCGTCGGGGCGGCCGCCGAAAGTTTCAAGCGATCCGCAGGATTTTGCGCTGGGGCTTTCGGTATCGAGATCGGAGGACAACCTCGTCGTCAAGTGGGATCGGCAGGCGCCGGCGATTCGCGCCGTCGTCGGAGGGCTCGCTCGAGATCGAAGAGAACGGAATTACGAAACCGGTTGGGCTGAGTTCGGCGAATCTGCAAAGCGGGAGCGTGGTGGTGCAGAGGCCGTCGCACTCGGTACGATTTCGCTTGACGGTGCACCCGCAGGCTCGCCTGAGTTTGACGGAAAGCGCGGAATGGAGACCATGATGATGCGTTTCAGTTTGCTCTGTTTGGTGGCCGCGAGCGCGGCGTTCGCGCAGCCCGCGAAGTTTCAGGCTCACGATGTCGCGGGTGGATTGCGCGGCGGGTATCAGGTGGTGATCGCCGACATGAATGGCGACGGCAAGCCGGACCTGGTGACGGTGGCGTCGAATCTGACAGAGGTCGCGTGGTTTGAAAATCCGGGCTGGCAGAAGCACGTGATCGTTTCGGACATCAAGCAGCCGATCAATCTCGCGGTTGTGAAGGCGGACAAAACGGGCGTGGTGATCGTGCTGGCGCACGAATTTTCGCCGAATGCGAAACAGAGCATCGGGACGGTTTCGGTTCTCGAAAGTACTGGCGATGTGACGCAGCCATTCAAGCGCACCGATATCGATAAGCTGGCGACGTCGCATCGGATTCGGATGATGAACGGCCTGGTGATCAACGCGCCGTTGACGAATGCGGATGCGGTGGCGCCGGATTATCACGGCGGGCACGCCGCTGGTGTTTTACAAACCGGGCGAGTGGAAACGGCAACTGATCACCGATGCCGACGATGGCGTGGTGCACTGCATTTATCCTGTCGATTGGGATGGCGATGGCAAGCAGCAATTACTGACGGCGAGCTTTCAGGGGATCTTTTTGAATCGGCAGATGAAGGACGGGAAGTGGGAGCGGACGAAGATCGCGTCGGGGAGTCCGGACGCGTGGCCGAAGAGTGGCGCTAGCGATGTCGCGGTCGGGAAAATCGGGAAGGAGCGATTCCTGGCGACCATTGAACCGTGGCACGGGAATACGGTCGCTGTCTATACGAAGGACGGCGCAGAGTGGAGGCGCGGCGTGATTGATTCGACGATCGTGGACGGCCACGTATTGCTGACTGCGAATCTGGATGGCAGCGATCGCGATGTGATCATTGCGGGGTATCGGCGCGGGACGGATGTGAATCTTTATCGGTATGACGGCAAGCAATGGGTGAAGTCGCTGTTGGATGAGGGCGGAAAGATGGCGGCGGCGGGGTGCGCGGTGGGCGATTTGAATGGCGATGGGAAGCTGGATATCGCATGCATCGGGACGTCGACTGCGAATTTGAAGTGGTATGAGAATCTGGGCGGGAAATAGTGTGGGGCAAACACTGCTGGTAGCGGCAGGGTGTCGACATGAGTGTCGACACGGCACGCACGAGTGCGTGCGCCACATCACTGCTTCACGAACTTCTTGATATCCATCTTGCCGACCTCGGCTCCGTAGATCACGCCCTTTGAATCGGCAACCACGCCTTCGGCTGCGGTGGTGATCGGCCGGGTTTCTTTCGCGGCGGTCGTCTCCGTGTCCGGGATAAACGCGATCACCTTGCCGCCGTTCGCGATCGGGCCGAGCCGCAAGCCGCGCAGCCAGCCCGGATGCAGCCCGAAGTTGCCGCGAGCGCCGGCGATTTCCATCGATTCCGAATCGGCGACATACAGGATGTCGTGCTTGTCGACGTAGATTCCGCTGGGCTTGCCGAACTGCGTGAACTCCTGAATGAACTTGCCGCTCTGATCGAAAACCTGCACGCGGCTATTGCCGCGATCGCCCACGAAGAGGCGGCCCTTCGAATCGAAACACAGTGCGTGCGGGACCTCGAATTCGCCCGGACCCGAGCCATGCTTTCCCCACTGGAGCAGAAACTTTCCATTCTTATCGAACTTCGTGATGCGGGCGGTGCCATTGCTGGCGGTGTGGCCTTCGGCGACGAAGATGTCGCCGTTCGCAGCGATCGCGACGTCGTTCGGCTGATTGAACGCGTCGGTCTGCACGCCATCGCCGGCGACACCCGGCTTCCCGAGCGTCATCAGAACTTTTCCTTCGGGAGAAAACTTGATCACGACCATGCCCTTGCCGTCGCGCGCCTGGCCGTCGGTCACGTACACGTTACCTTCTTTATCGAGGCCGATGCCGTGCGGGAATGCGAACATGCCGCCGCCGAAGTGGCGCAGCAGTTTGCCGGAGAGGTCGAATTCGAGAATCGGATCGTCGGGCTTGCCGGCGCAGGAATTCGCGCCGCAGCGCTGGGCGACCCATAGGTGGTCATGCTGATCGATATCGATGGCGGCGGTGGATCCCATCTTCATGCCTTCGGGCAGCGCGAAGGCGCCTTCGATGGTCTTGTAAGGATTGGGCGCGGAATTTTGCGCGAGGGCAATTGCCGAAATCGCAACCAGAGTTAAGATGCGGCGGAGGTGGGTCATACCGATTGATTCTACACGCGCGCTTCTGGGACGCGATTTTGGGGCCTACACGCGATTATGGTGATAGCAATGGCGCGCTCTCTTACGGTCGCGCCTCAACGGCCTTCAGTTTGGCGAATCGCTCGCGGTCATCAGTGAGGCGCGACCGTAAGAGAGCGCGCCATTGCTCACAGTCTCGATGCAGCCGAGTCTATAGAATCAGACTATGAGGTTGTTGTCCTTCGCTTTGGCCCTGGCAGGCTTGTGCCGCGCCGCGGTCCCCGTGGCGATTCAAGACGTCTCCGTCGTCGATATCGCGACGTCGACAGTGCAACCGCACATGACCGTTGTGATCGAGGGCGAAAACATAAAAGCCATCACGACTACGGGAGCAGCGCGCGTTCCTGCTGGCGCGCGCGTCGTCATTGGTACAGGCAAATTTCTGATCCCCGGATTGTGGGACATGCACGTGCATCTCGGCTATCTCGAAAATCAATTGCCGGCGTTCATCGCTTATGGAGTGACGGGCGTGCAGGATATGGGCAGCGATTTCACGCGCACGTCGGCGTGGCGCGCGGCGATCGATAGCGGCAAGGCGGTGGGGCCGCGCATCGTGACCTCGGGTCCGCCGGTGAATGGAGTTCCGTCGGACGACGACAAACTTCCGGTGATCGTCGCGAAGACGCCGGAGGAAGCGCGCCGTGCGTTCGACCGCCTGTATGAGATGGACGTCGATTTCGTGAAAGTGCTCTCCGGGTTGTCGGCCGACGCTTATTTTGCTCTGGCGGAACAAGCTCGGCATCAGCACATGCGACTGGTGGGCCACGTTCCGGCGTCGCTTTCCGCGTGGGACGCGATTGAATCGCGGCAGGCATCGATCGAACACTTGTTCGGTGTGATGAAGAGCGTCGCGACCGATGAGGAGGCTCTGCGGTTCTTCGACAAGTGCGCGCTGTATGGCGTGCGCATTTCGCCAACGCTGGTTTTGTGGCAACGGATGGCGCACGTGAATGACGACAAACTGGCGAGCGATCCGCGCTTGAAGTTCGTGCCGGAATCGGCTCGCAAGGCGTGGCCTGCGCTCAAGGATGAAGGCAATGAGCCGCTGAAGAAACAGATCGAGGGAATCTACAAGTTGGTCGGACTGACGACGCGGACGAAAGTAGAAGTGCTGGCTGGAACGGATACGGGCGATCCTTGGACGATTCCTGGCGCCACGCTGCATGACGAGTTGGAACAGATGGTGGCGGCCGGGCTGTCGCCCCATCAGGCGCTGGCAGCGGCGACGATTGCTCCTGCGCGATTTTTCGAGTGGGAAGATGCGATGGGAACGGTGGAGGTCGGGAAGATGGCGGACCTGGTGATGTTGGATGCGAATCCTTTGGTCAATATTCGGAATGTGCGGAAGATCGCGGCGGTGTTCGCACGAGGAAAGTATTATTCGCGGCGGGATTTGGATGCGATGTTGAGTGCGGTGAATCCCTCGCCGAAACCGGTTAAGAAGGCGTCCATCCAGTGACGTGGCGCGGGCCGCCCGGCCTGCTCCACGTTGATGGTGTCTACTTCGCGGGGTGCAGGATCAGTTTCTGGACTCGCCAGTTCAGGATCTCGGCTGCCCAGACTTCGTTTTCCGACGGACAGGCGAGCTCATGAATCCAGCCGAACTCTTTCGGCTGGCGGCCGGTGGTTCCGAAATAGCCGAGCACGGTGCCGTCCAGCGCAAGCTTGTAGATCCGTCCCGGATAAGCATCCGCGCTGAACAGATACTGCGTGGGTCCAGGCGAAATGCAAATCGCCCACGGCGCGCCGCCGCCCATCGTGCCCACGCCTTGTCCCTGCGGAGTCGCGCCCATCCACGCCTGCACTCCTGGCGCGACCGGAACGTCGATCGTAATCGAGCGCTGATAGGTGCCTTCAGGATCGAATACCTGGATGCGGCGATTGCCGCGGTCGGCAACGTAAATATTTCCCTTGGCGTCGGCGGCGATGCTGTGCGGCGTGTTTAACTGACCGTTCTCGCGACCCGGAGTTCCAAACGACTTCACCCACCTCCCGTTCTTATCGAACTTGGCGACGCGCGAATTGATGTAGCCGTCGCTAATGAAGATGTTGCCCTGCGTGTCCCAGGTGACATCGGTCGGCTGTCGAAACTGGCCGTCGACCGGCGGGCGCGGCGGATTCACACGAGTCCACGGCGCGGCTTCATCGGAGGCTTCCTTCTTGCGGCCAAACACCATCACGACGCGACCCTGCGGATCGAATTTGATAATCATGTCCGAGCCTTTATCGATCGCCCAGATGTTGTCGTCCTTATCGATACGAACCGCGTGCGCGTAGGACCACGCATAAAGATTGTGGCCGATCTCGCGCACAAACTTTCCAGTGGGGTCGAATTCGAGTAGCTGGGCGGCTGTCGCGCCATATGCGGGACCGGTGCTGTTGCCGCGCGAGAACACAAAGATGTGGTGTTTCGAATTAATGGCGACGCCGCCGACTTCGCCCAAATACAGATCGGGCGGCAGCTTCAGGACGTTCGGGACGGAATCGAACGGAATCTCGACGGGTTGCGCCAGCGCCGAAGCGGCTGCAATCGCGAACAGGGCAATTAGATGGAATGGCTTCAAGGTAATCTCCAGACTGCGCCATTCTATCGCAATCCTGTGGGGCAGGCGGTTTCGCCTGCCGGTTTTTTACAACAGCCGGAAGCTGACGTCGATGACGGCGATCACGGGAACGGGCTGGCCGTCCTTCATCCCAGGTTTGAAGACCCACTTGCCGACGGCCTCCACAGCTTTCTCGTCGAGCCCAAACCCCAAGGGTCGCCGGACTTGGATATTCGTCGGAATTCCGTCCGGACCGATCACGACGCTGAGCGACACCGATCCCGCAAATCCGGCGATGCGAGCCAGTTCGCTATATTGCGGCTCGACCTTGCTGATCAGCGTAGGTTGATGGACGTCGCCGCCGATTTTATAGACACCGGCCGGCAGCGCGGTGGGTGCGGCCGCCGGGGCGATTGCTTTCCGAATCGCCTCGGCGCGAGCTTCCAGGTCGGCGACCTCATCTGAGCGCGTCCGAAAACCCTTCAGGAAGTGCGCGTAGACTTGCATTGTGTTGGCCGCGTCTAAAGATTGCGGGTCCTGGGTCGCCAAGGCTTCCTTGTAAAGCGACTCCGCCTGCTCAGATTTCCCTTCTAACTGCCGGACGATCGCCATCCACATGTATGCCCTCAACCCCTGCACGCGATCGGCAAGCTGCACGCGTTCAAAAAAGTTGTATGCTTGCTCGAAATCTCTGCGGCCGAGTGCCGCCTTGCCCAAATACATCAGTGCCGAGACTGCCTCGGGCCGGGCACCCAAGATATTAGCTGCCTTGGTGTAAAAATCCGTCGCAGACGCTACGTTCTTGCGCTTCTCTTCCAGATCGCCGAGCTTCATCAGCCCCACGGCGTACTGCTCACTCTGATCGCCGGATACACTTGCCCGAATATCCGCGGCCGATTGCAGCAGCGCTTGCGCGGTGTCGTATTTTTGCGCTTCTTCGGCAGTCTTGGCGGCGCGTTCCAGCATCTCGTGATTCTTCTGCGAATTCGCCGCGCGAATGTAGGCGTCGACGTCGGCGGGGAT
The DNA here is from genome assembly GCA_963732025.1 of Terriglobia bacterium. Lineage (GTDB taxonomy): Bacteria > Acidobacteriota > Terriglobia > Bryobacterales > Bryobacteraceae > Palsa-187. The sequence goes on along the minus strand of CAVSXU010000007.1, from coordinate 149,685 downwards.
TGTCTGCGGCTTGGCTTCCTGCGCATGTACGGCGGCCAGTGGAGCAACCAGTGCGATGGCAATCGCGGCTGCGATCCATGACCATGCGCGGGAGGCGGAATTGCGATTCGCATTGGCATCCAGGATCGCGATCAGGCGTGCTTCCAGTTCCGATCGCCGGCCCTTTGAAGGACGCGCCATCGCGATCGCGGCCCAATTCAATGAAGGCGCCAAGACAGCGGTACGCGCGATCTCCAGCAGGTGAGCGGCATAATCCGAGGCGCGCGTCCCCGTGTTCAAAACCAGATCGTCCGTGGCGCGTTCCCGTTCTTTCGTCATTGCGCGCGCCGCCATCCAGGCCAGAGGATTCCACCAGTACAAACTGAATGCGACGCGCGCGAACAACTGCGCAGCTACGTCGGCGCGGCTGATGTGCGCGAGTTCGTGCAGCAGGACGCTGCGGCGGCGATCCTCGGACCACTCGGCCGCGTCAGCGGGCAGGAAGACGGCGGGTCGCAGGAAGCCGATCGTCATCGGCATGCTTCGGGCGCGGCTTTCCAGGATGTCGACATGGCTCGAAATGCCGAGCGTTTGGGCAAGCTCCTGGCCAAGTGCGCGATCGGCGAACGGCGTTGCGCGGCGGCGGACCCGCCAGACGACGATGTTTCCAAGGATCATTCGAGCGATCGCCAATACTACGCCCGCGGCCCAAAACGAGAGGACCCAGAATCGCCAGTTGACGATTGTTCTAGCGGACGCTGGGCTGGTCGATGTGGTCGGATTCGGGTGCGAGGTTTCGGGTAATCCGGCGGTTTGCGACGCGGGCCGGGCGGTCACGGTGGTCTGAAACACTGCGGCGGCCGACGAAACCAGCGCGGTCCCGGGCATCGACAATTGCGGGAGGGCAATGGTGAGGAACGGCAATACCAGCAGCGCAACGGCCGCCCCGATCCAAACCAGGTGCCGCGAGGCTGCGGATCGGCCGCGCATAAGGAACGCCACAATCCATGCGGCGGCCAGCACCGCGATGCTCTTTATCGATGTGCTTATGAATACTGAAAATATTGCTTCGCTCGACATGTTATTTTCCTTCCTGCTTCGCTCGCTCAATCATTTCGGACATTCGATCCAATTCCTCGCGCGTCATGCGCGTCGACGAGACATCCAGCAGCGCGGCCACGGCTTCCTCCGGGGCGCCGCTAAAGAACGTATCGAGAAGATGCTTCACAGCGGTGCGCTTCGCCTTGTCGTGCGTCACGGTGGGCACGTAGACGTAGCGCAATCCTTCGCTCCGATGTTTGATATGGCCCTTCTCTTCGAGCACGCGCAGCATCGCGCGCACGGCCGAATAACTGGGCGCGTTGGGCATCGCTTCCCGCACTTCGGATGCCGACGACTTGCCGCGCTGGTAGAGGATGTCCATGATCTGACGCTCCCGCCGGCTGAGCCCGGATACGCTCACCGCGTCCGCTCCTGCTGAAAACCTAGCATCATGCTAGAAAAATAGCATAGTCTCCGGGATTCGTCAAGCGAAAAGAAAAGGCCCCGAATGCGCGCGAACGAAGGCGAATGCGACTTCGCGCTACCATCACATCCATGCTCGCCCGAGCCGCTCTCGCGCTTACCAATTGGACCGAACGTTGGGTGCCCGATGCATTCATCTTCGCGTTGGTCGCAACCTTGATCGTGATCGCCGCAGCGTTGGCGCTTACGCCTACTACGATTCCGCAGGTGATCGATTCCTGGGGCAAGGGATTTTGGGAACTGATTCCCTTCACCCTGCAGATGTGTTTGGTCATCATTACCGGGCACGTGCTCGCGACCTCGCCACCGATGGGCCGGTTCATCCGCGCGGTCGCGTCGCTGCCGAAGTCGCCGCGCGCAGCGATCGCGATCGTTACACTGGTTAGCCTGGGGAGTTCGTTGCTGAATTGGGGATTCAGCGTGGTATTCACGGCGGTGCTAGCGAAAGAAGTCGCGCGCCGAGTGAAAGGCGTCGACTATCGCGCGCTCGCGGCCGCCAGCTTTCTCGGAATGGGCACGATCTGGGCGCAAGGCTTGAGCGGATCGGCCGTGCTGCAAATGGCGACTCCTGGCGCGCTACAACCGCAGATTCGCGACGTGGTGTCGCATGGCGGCCTGATTCCGGGCGGCATTATCGGATTTCGAGACACGATCTTCACGTGGCAGAGTTTCGTAGCGATCGCGGTCGAGATCGTTTTCGTCACCATCTTGATGGTATTGGCGACGCCGCCCGCCAGTCGCGCCCGCAGCGCGCACGATCTGGGCATCGAATTGGGCGAGCGCGAATTTGAGCCGCCGGCTCCGAAGCCGATCACGCCGAGAGCATGGCTGGAGCACTCGCCGATTCTGACGTGGATCGTCGTGGCGCTGGGCGTTGCGTATCTGGTCCGCTACTTCATGAACGCCGGCGAACCGCTGAACACGATCACGCTGAACATCCTGAACCTGGCGTTCCTGCTGCTCGGATTCTTATTGCACCGCACGCCCGCAGGCTTAATGAACGCTGTTAAAGCCGCTACGCCCGCTGTGTGGGGCGTGATTTTGCAATTCCCCTTTTACGCGAGCATTGCCGCGATGATCACCGCGACGGGACTGAATGCGGTGGTTGCCAATGCTTTCGTGCGGATCTCGACCCCTACGACATTTCCGCCGCTGGTCGCGATTTATTCGGCCGTGCTGGGCGTGTTCGTGCCCTCGGGCGGGACCAAGTGGGTGATCATGGCGCCGTACGTGATGTCGGCCGCGCATTCGCTCAAAGTGAATCTGGGATGGATGGTGACGACCTACAATCTGGGCGAGGGACTCGCGAATCTGGTGCAGCCGTTCTGGATGCTGCCGGTGCTCGGCATGTTTCGTTTGAGCGCTCGCGATGTGATGGGTTACACGCTGATCGTGTGTTTCGCGCTTGCTCCAGTGGTGCTGATTTTGGTTACGCTGCTTGGGCGCACTCTGCCGTACCCGCTGTAGGCTTTCCGCTCCTTCACAGTCGCGGCCCTGAAAGTTCTTATCGAAAGAACTGCGCCATCGCTTCGCGCTCTGTCTCGAATTCGGCAAGCACGTCGCGGGCTTGAACTTCGTCGAGTCCTAGCGATCCAAAGCCGGCCGCCTGGGGCGTCGCGGGACTCGTATTCGAAAGAATCGTGATGCCGAGCGAATTCACGAATTCGTTGGCGACACCCAGCACGCGGCTGAGTGGGATTTCCTTGGCGCCCACGACCGTCCGATCACTTTCAAGATCGTGGTGGTACAACACCGCCGATTGTATGCGTTCCGGCAGATTCCAATACGCCAGGGCTTCGGCGGAAAGTTCCTCGTGCACAAGTCCCAGCACAGCCTGTTCACACGCGCGCATGGGGCGCCCATCCGATTCGTGCATCGCGAGGATCTGTTCATACTCGTCCGGCAGGCTCTGCGCGATCAGCAGGCGGCCCACATCATGCAGGAGTCCCGCCACGAAAGCTCCTTCCGCGTAGTTCACGTGGACGCGCTGCGCCAAACAATCGCTCAGGATCGCGACCGACGACGAATGGATATTGAATCGCGCGATCGAAAAGGATGGCGGCATGGCGACTCGATTCCACATGCGAGTGACGGACATCCCAAGCACCGCGTTGCGCACCTTTTCGATGCCGAGCAGCGACAGCGCATGGCGTACCGAATTGACCGTGCCGCGCCGCGCGTATAACGCCGAATTGACCAGATGAAGAAGGTTGCCGGAGATGACCGCGTCCTTCTCAATCAACTCGCCAAGCTTGGCGAACCCAACTTCCTTACCTGCCAGCGAGGCCATCAACCGGTTCATAATCACGGAGAAGGGCGGCAGGTTGCCGAGCGAGTTCAGCGCATGCTGCTTCATCGCGAGCGACTCGGTTGCGTCAACTTCCAGGTTCGATTCAATGAGGTCCGATTCAAGCGAAATCACATTGAAGTTATCGGCTCGCGAACCCAAAGTGTGAGGGAGATCATTCCGGCTATCCTAAGCATGATGCTGGTGCGAATGGCCCTAGTGCTCGCCGGTTTGGTCTTTTTGGCGACGATTGCGCGCGCCGAGTTCCTGCGCATTGAAGTTGCGATTCGCGATATGGATTGTCAGCCGTGTTCGGAAAGCCTCTCCGCGGCGTTCCAACGCATGCGCGGCGTGGAGAGCGCCGAGGTCGATTTCAAGGCCAGCACGGTGCGGCTCACGCTGGCGGAGAAGAATCGGGTTGGAATCGATCAGGTGTGGGACGCGATCAAACGGGTCGGTTTCACGCCGGGCGACACGAAGGTGAATGTTCGCGGTTCAGTCAAGAGCGTCCAAATTGGAAGTGCCGGAAATCGGCAAGACGTTCGAGTTGAGTGGCGCTGTGCCCGACGGCGATTCGGTAACGTTGACCGGGACCATCGCGCAGCCGCCCGATCCGCGCACTCCGATCGTGATCCGGCTGGCGAAGCCCTAGTGGTGTGGGGCCGGCCCACTCGTGCCGGCGGACGCGCTTTAGCGCGTCCGATTTGAGCGGCCTAAGAGGCCGCTCGCCGCCACGAGTGGCGGCGCTCCACAGCCTAGCCGTGCAGCAGTTTTTTTCTCACGAAATCCAGCGCCGACTGCGCGGCCAGATTGCGGATGCGATTGCGATCGCCTGGCAAATGAAACTTGCGCGCATCCGTGCCCGCTTCACTGGCGAATCCGAGAAATACGGTCCCTGGTGTAACACCGGTCGCGCTCTCCGGACCCGCTTCGCACGTGATGGCGATGGCGTAGGTCGATCCGGTTTTCGATCGCGCACCCGCGGCCATCGCTCGCGCGACTTCATCGCTCACCGCCGTATGTTGGCGGATCAACTCCGTGTCGACTCCCAATAACTCGGATTTCATTTTGTCGCTGTACACGATGAACCCGCCAACGAAGTAATCCGAGCTGCCTGCGATGCTCGTGATCCGCTGCCCGAGCGCGCCGCCCGTGCAACTCTCGGCGACACTCAGTGTGGCGTTGCGCTCTCGCAGAAGTTGCCCGACCACGGCCTCCAGAGAATCGCCGTTGCGCGAATAAATGCGGTCGCCCAACAGCTCTTCAATCGGCGGAGCCACTTCAGACAACAGCTTCTCCACTTCCGCCTCCGTCTCGCCGCGAGCCCGAAGATGCACGTGAACGTCGCCCGCGCCCGCAAGAATCGTCGTCACGGGATTGGTGTATTTCGAATACACCGGCGCGATCAGCGCGTCCAGATCGGACTCGCCCATGCCCGCAACGCGAAACTGGCGCGCGCGAATCACCTGCGGCGGCAGGAATTGCATCAGCCGCGGCATGCATTTGTCGGTGAACATCGGCTTCAACTCGTTGGGCGGACCCGGCAGCAACATCACGATGCGACCACCCGCAGCGATGCCCTTATCCATGCCGATTTCGATCCACTCACCCGGCGCGCTGCCGCGTGGATTCTCGATCGCCACGGCGCCTTCCACCAGATAAGCCTGCCGCTTGTTGTTCTCCGCCATCTTGCGCTGGTATCTGCGAAATCGTTCCTCCAGCAGTTCCAGAAGCTCTTGCCGGAACTCCAGCTTTCTGCCCAGCGCATCCGCCACCGCTTCACGCGTCAAGTCATCTTCCGTGGGGCCGAGGCCGCCGCTCAGGATCACGATCTCGGAATTCGCCAACGCGTCTCGAATCACAGCGGCCAGGCGCGCACGATCGTCGCCGACAATTACCTTGCGCCGCACCTCGATACCCAAGGTGTTCAAATGCTCGGTGATGAAGAGGGAATTGGTATCGACCCGCTCATGCGTGAGGAGTTCGGATCCTACTGCAATGATTTCGGCGTCGGGCACCTTAGAGAATCCTGCGACCCTCGATGCCCACGTCGATTCGGTAAATCGAACTGTTGGTCGCGATCACCATCGTCTTCGCCGGCGCGAATGCCAAGCCGACGATCTGCGGTCCGGAGAGGAACAGCTCCGCATTCGCGCTTTGGTCGAAGCGCACGACGCCGCGGCGTCCGCCCAACGATCCGGATACGTACAGATTGCTTTTCGCATCGAACGCCAGCCCTTGCGGGCGGCCCAGGCCGCGATAGAAAACCTCGACATGCCCCGACGATGAAATGCGATACACGCAATCGAAGCTGGATGTGGTCGGCCCGGTCACGTAGAGATAACCATCGGGACCGAATGCAAGATGATACGCCGCGATCGACGGTTCAATGGTCGCGAAGACATAGATTTGACGCTGGCGGCTGATCTTGAAAACGGTGCCGCTGCGATCGCCGACGTATAGATTGCCATCCGGATCGAAGACGATGCCGGTCGCTACACCCATGCCCTCGACGTACACCGAAAAATTTCCACCCGGCGAGATCTGATACACGATGCCTTCGTGCCGGCTGGACGCGTAGAGGACGCCCTCGGAGTCGAGCGCGAGTCCGGTAGCGTTCATCAAATCGGTGACGAATGGCTTGGGGCGGTCGTGAATATCGATTTTGTAAATCGAGGCCGGCGTCTTCTGGCCGGGCGATCCGCTGAAGGTTGTATAAATGTCGCCATGTGGATCGACCACCGGATTCGCCACCGGATGCAAGCCATCGGCGATCTGGATACCGATATCGCAGGTCCAGGAAGCCGAGTGGTGTTCGCCTCCAACCGTCATTTCGGTTCCGGAAGCTCCATCCGGGACTCGCGCAATGATGAACGAATCCGAGCCAATCACGATCGGCGCCGCGACCTCTCCGAATCGAACCTGCGCGCGCGTTTCGTCCGGGATGCCCGGATCAATGGATTTTTCGATGCGTCGATTCGCCTGGCCCACCAGCCCTCGGCCACGAATTTGAAATTCGCCGCCGGGGATCGCGGCGATCGGCGAAACGGCGGCGATCTGCAGCTTCGGCTCATGAGCCTTGGTTTCGAGCGGCTTGGGTTCGGGCGGAGTCTTGCGAAATGCCATAAGGAATGATGCTGATTCTAATATACGCTGCTGAGAACGTGGGGCCGCCACTCGTGGCGGCGAGTCGCCTTTAGGCGGCTCAGGCGAGTGCGTTCTCTCAGTAAAAACCCAACCGCCCGGCGATGTAAAGAATCAGCGCCGCGTAAACACCGGCCATGGCGTCATCGGCGACGATTCCCAATCCGCCCGGCAATCGTTCCAATTGCCGCACGGGCGGCGGCTTCCATACATCGAAAATGCGGAACAGAGCCAGCGCCAGCAGCCAAGTCTTCCAACTTAACGGCATCGCGCTTAACGATATCGCCCCTGCGAGGGTGATCCACTGGCCCGACCACTTCATCCACCACAACAATCTGCGGATCTTTCTTGCCCGATGACTTCGCGGTGACATCAGCGGCCCAAATCCCCGGAATCGCGAGAAGCACTCCGAGTCCCGCGATGGCGAGCGGCGATACACCAAGGTAAAGATTCAGCGCCCACGCAATCGCGATTGCGGCAATCGATCCCGCGGTACCCGGCGCCACCGGCGCGAGCCCGCAGTAAAACCACGTGGCGATCAGCCGGGCCAGCGTGATCAATCTTCCTCGTCGTCGCGCAATTCGGGGCCGGGGATGAAGTACTTCCCGGATGCCCAATTACCCAGGTCGATTTCCTTGCAGCGCTCGCTGCAAAACGGCATGAAGGGATCGTCAAATTTGACGTCTTTTTTGCAGATCGGACATTTCATACGGAACGTAATTTATAGCGAAAGTTGAACCAGTGATGGACGCGAGGTCTCCGGCGCGGCATCGATCAGTTCGCCCGTCAGATCGTAATCGTGCGCCTTCGTGATGCGCATTTTGCGAATCTCGCCCGATCGCAACGGCTGTTCGCCTGGATCGGAAATGTAGCATGCGCCATCGATCTCGGGCGCCTGTGTCGACAATCGAGCCTGCCAAACGAGTTCCGAATCGGCCGACGGCCCTTCCACCAGCACCGGCACTTCGCGGCCAACCAACTCTCGATTGCGCGCCCGCGAGATCTTACGCTGCAGCGACATCAACCGCCGCTTGCGATTGTAGATCGTCTTCGCATCCACTTTCTGGTCAAGCTCAAAGCTCTTGCTGGTATCCTCATCGGAATACGAGAATACGCCCAAACGATCGAACTGCGCCGCTTCGACGAACTGGCATAACGCCTCGAAATCTTCGTCCTGCTCGCCCGGGAATCCGACAATCATGCTGGTGCGAATGGCCACGCCCGGTATCGTTCGCCGAATCCGCTCCAGCAGCTTGAGAAAAATATCCGCGTTCGCCCCGCGCTTCATGCGTTTCAACACCGGACCGCTCGCGTGCTGCAGCGGCATGTCGATGTACTTCACCAGCGCCTCATGCTGCGCGATGGTGTCGAGCAGCTTCTGCGTCACCTTGTTCGGATAGCAATAGAGGAATCGAACCCACTTTTCGTGATCCGTCGGGATCTCCGCTAGCCGAGCCAGCAGCGTCGCCAGCCCGTCCTTCATTCCGAAATCTTCGCCGTAGCAAGTTGTATCCTGACCGATCAGGTTGATCTCGCGAACGCCTTGCGAAAACAGGCGCGTCGCCTCCGAGATCACCGATTCAAACCGCCGGCTGCGAAACTTCCCGCGATACGTGGGAATCACGCAGAACGTGCACGGATGATCGCAACCTTCGGCGATCTTGATGTAGGCGAAATGTTTCGGCGTCGCCAGCACGCGCGGCGTCGCGTCGTGATAGAGATACGGCTCGAACGGATTGCTCGCCGCCGGCGTCACGCCTTCGCATAGCGCCGTGATTCGCTCCAGTTCATTGGTGCCGATCACCGCGTCCACCTCAGGCATATTCGTCTGAATATCGGCGCGATAGCGTTCCACCAGGCAGCCCGCGACAATCAACCGCTTCGCCCGCCCGGTCTTTTTGTACTCCGCCATTTCCAGAATCGTGTCGACCGATTCCTGCTTTGCGGGATCGATAAAACTGCACGTGTTTACGACGATCACGTCGGCATCGGACGGATGCGGCGTCAGCTCATGGCCCGACGCGGTGAGCTGGCCCATCATCACCTCGGTATCGACAAGGTTCTTCGGGCATCCAAGACTGACAAATCCTATTTTCAAAAAATGATCCTTCTGATGTGGCGCACGCACTCGTGCGTGCCGTGTCGACACTCATGTCGACACCCTCTCTCTACAAACTAACAAGGCCTCTACAAACGACCGTTATAGATGGCAGTGCGAAAGCCCGCGCTTTTCCAGGTACTGCTGATGATAATCCTCGGCCGCCCAAAACGTCTGCGCCGGAACAATCTCCGTCACGATCGGCCGCTTGAAATTCTTCTGCGCCGCGTCGCGCGACAGCTTGGCCTCGGCTTCCTGTTCCGCCGAATGAAAGAAAATCACCGAGCGGTATTGCGTCCCGACGTCCGGTCCCTGCCGATCCTTGGTAGTCGGATCGTGATTTTCCCAGAACACAGTGAGCAGGTCGTGATAGCTGATCACCGCCGGATCGAACGTTACCTCCACCACTTCCGCGTGCCCCGTGCTGTCGCTGCACACGTCCTGATAGGTTGGATTTGGCATCGCGCCGCCCGCATAGCCGACCCGCGTCGACGACACGCCCGCCAGTCGGCGGAACGCCGCCTCGACGCCCCAGAAACATCCCGCGCCGAAAGTAGCGGTTTCGTGGGTTGCATCCATGCTTCAATTGTAACCTGGGGCTAGTGGAGCAGGCGTTTTCGCCGGCTCAATACTGGATACTGAATTTTGGCAAAGCTCAAAATCACCAATTCGAAAGGCCGGGTTCTAGCCGACCGGGCCGATATCGCCGACACCATCGCGAAGCGTAACACCGGCCTTCTGAAGCACTTGAGGCTCGATCCGGGCGAAGGATTGTTGATTCCCACCCAAGCCGTCCATACATTCCGTATGAATTTCCCGATCGACGTCCTGTTCCTCAGCCGCAAGCGCAAGGTCCTGAAAATCCGCCCGAATATGGTCCGCGGGCGTATCGCGATGAGCCTGCTCGCGCATTCCGTGCTCGAATTGCCGGCGGGAACCTGCGCCGAGACCAACACCGTCGCCGGGGATCAATTGGAGTTCGAAAAGTACGACGCCTAGCGCTCCTACCGCAGCATCTTACGGTGTTCCTTCAAAATGCACTTATCCATCACGACCTCTAACCCCGCCGCCCGAGCTCGTGCCGCCGCCGCCTCATTCACGACGCCTTCCTGCATCCACACCGCCTTCGCCCCCACCTTGATTGCCGATTCGACAATCTCCTCCGCAAACTCCGGCCGCCGAAACACATTGACGATGTCGATCTTCTCAGGGACTTCTTCGAGCGTCGCGTAACTCCGCTCGCCCAGCACTTTTCTCTCATTCGGATTCACCGGAATAATTCGATAGCCCGCGCCCTGCATGTATTCCGACACGCCATTGCTCACCCGCATGGAATTCCCAGACAGCCCTACCACCGCAATCGTGTGCGACGACCGCAAAAGCTCAGGAATGTTTGCCATGACTCGGTTCGGCATTTTCGGCATCCAGTTTCAGAATCTTGCGAAACCGCTCGATCTCTTTCAGCGTTAGCGACCGATGTTTCCCCGGCGCCACATCCAGTTCCAGGAACGCGATCTTGACGCGCCGCAGCTTCTCCACCAGCCGCCCGAAATTCTTGAACATCGTGCGGATCTGGTTCTGCCGCCCTTCCGCGATCTTGACCTCATACCAGGGATTCACGCCGGGCTTGATTAGTTTTATTTCTGCGGGCGCCGTCTTTCGCCCGTGCAGCGAAACCCCCTCGCGAAACGCTTTCTCCTGCTCGTCGGTAAGCGGACCCGTCACCTTCACCACATAGGTTTTCATGACGTGGCTGGCCGGAGCCGTGATGCGATGCGCGAATTCGCCGTCGTTAGTGAGCAGCAGCAAGCCTTCGCTGTGATAATCGAGCCGCCCCACCGGAAACACGCGATCCTTCACGCCGCGCAACAGGTGCATCACCGTCTCGCGACCCTCTGGATCGGAAACCGTAGTCACGCAGCCCTTCGGCTTGTTCAGCGCGATGTAAATCAACCGCTTGGGTTTGTGGAGCAGGCGCCCGTCGACTTTAATGCTGTCGCTCTCGATGTCCGCCTTCGAACCGAGCACGGTAACGGTCTCGCCGTTGACCGACACCCGGCCTTCGGTGATCAGCAACTCGGCTTTGCGCCGGCTTGCGACGCCCGCCTGCGCGAGGATTTTCTGGAGCCGTTCCTCAGCCATTCTCGCCAGGCTTCTCCACCGCTTCGTCGGGCGCTGGTTGCGGACTCTCGTTGGCCATCGCGTCTTCGGCGGCCTTTTCTTCCGCGTCTTCCACAGGAGTATCTTCCGGAACTACTTGCTCCGCCTCCAGATCGATCAGCGGCAGTTGATCCGTCTCCGGTTCCGCGATCTCCAACCGCCCCAGCTCCTCGAACTCCTTGGGCGTCGGCAGTTCGCTCAGGTTCTTCAGCCCGAACTGCACCAGGAATTCTTTCGTGGTCTTGTACAGAATCGGCTTGCCGATCACGTTCTTCCGGCCCGCTTCCGAAATCAGTCGGCGATCCAGCAGCGTCTTCAGCACGCCCGCGCCCTGCACGCCGCGAATCTCCATGATTTCGGGAGTCGTCACCGGCTGCTTATAGGCGATCACCGCCAGCGTTTCCAGCGCCGGCAGCGACAATTTCAGCGGCGGCGTCAGCTTCTTCACGAACGCGCGAACGGCTTCGTGATGCTCGGCCTTGGTGGCCATCTGGTAGCCGCCCGCCAGCTCGCGAATCGACAGGCCGTGCTCGGCTTTGGCGAATTCCTCCACCAGCGCGTCCAACTGCTTCTTCACCCGGTCGATAGGATGCCCCAGCGCCGCGGCGATCTGATGCGCCGACAGCGGCTCGTCCGTCACATACACGATCGCTTCCAGGATCGCCCGAAGAATCGCGTCCTCGCTGGACTGAGCCTCGCTGGACTCCGTTGCATCGCCCTCTTCGGGGCGCTCCTCCACCACTGGCGTTATGTCGAGTTCTTCCATCTTCTGTTTTAGTTATATCCTTCGTCGATCGCGCTCATCACGTGCTCGGCTTGAACGCCGCCTCGAAACCCTTCAAGCGCTTGATCCCGATTTCACCGAACGCGTCCTGCTGCACCAGCCCGATCGCTTGCAGCTTCACCAATTCCAGCATCGCCAGAAACAGGCAGATCATCGCCCGCCGGCTGCGCTGCCGCTCGAATAACTCGCGAGCCGGAACCGGCTTGCTTTCGTCCGCGAAAACGCCGCGCAAATACCGAATCATGTCCGGCACAGACACGTCCTCGGTCCCGACCTCATAGATCGGACGATGCTTGGCGCGCTCCAGCACCGCTTGCAGCGTCTTCACCAGATCGTGCAGCGTGACCGCCAGCCCAGGATCTTCGTCGCCCGCGCGAAACTGCTCGATATGCGGATTCGACCATACCGCTTCCTCGATCTCGCGCTTCTGATGCAGCATCTCCGCGGCCGATCTTGAAGCGTTCGTACTCGATCAGCCGCTCCGCCAACTCCTTGCGAGGATCCTCCTCCGGCATCAATTCCTAAGCGCCGGATCGCGCGGCAGCAGCATCTTAGATTTGATGTGGATCAGCGTCGCGGCCATGTAAACGAATTCGGCGCTCAGCTCGATGTTCATCTCGGCCGCGCGCTCAATGTATTGCATGTACTGCGTGGTGATCTGCGCGATCGGGATGTCGTAGATGTTGATCTGCTGCTTGCGGATGAGGTCCAGCAACAGATCGAGCGGGCCGTCGTAATGTTCCAGGTGGAAATTCAGCGGAGAAGACACTTCTCCGTCTAGGATAACATCCGCTATGCGCGGGGCTTCAGGAAACGCCGCGATTTCAGCACGCCCAGCGCAAGCCCGGCGCCGATCAGCACGAAGCTGGACGGCTCGGGCGTGGCGGCCACGGCCGTTTCATGAATAGTAAGGTCGAAGCCTGCGACGCTGGACGTCGTGCCGGCTGTACTGTCCAAGTCAACCTCTACCCCAAAAAGTCGAGCAACTGCGCTCCTGCACCGAGCGAAAGTGAAACGCTAGATCCGGATCCAGTCGGGCTGTTCTTCGCGCAAGGTCGATTGACACTAGTGTCGCCGTTGTTATAACACGCGAAGTCAATCGCGATGGCGGATGTTCCGTTTAGTTCGAAGCTAATCTCGGCAAAGTTCCCGTTCCCACCACAGTTCACAACGTTCACGCAGAACGGAACTCCTACGAGCACGTTATCTTGATCGCTAGTCCCGCCGCCTAAACTAGCTCCACTCACCGAAAGTGTGATCCCTGTGATCATCCAAACGAGATTGGGACCAGGAACGTCAGACGGGTCGAGTTGCAACTGGAACCCGAATAACGATGCAGGTTGTGCGCCCGACGAAGCCGTCCATTGCGCAGAAGCCACATTTACGTCAATCACAGCTTCATTTGTGCCACTAAACTGTGCGTTGACATTTGAGCCTGCCGTCGCGCCACGCAGCGTATTGTATTGAAAAACGGTGAACTGTCCGTTGACTTGTTGGCATCCGCCAGACGAAGCGCCATTCGGTACCAGCGCATTCGATCCAACCGTGGGATCTGACCCAAGGTTATAAGTCACCACCGTTCCCGGCGGATTCGGGTTGCACGGCGCGATACTCCCTCCCTGCAAGACTGCGAATGGCATTACACATGCAAGTCCAGCAACGGCACAAAAATGACGCATGGGTGCAAGATTAGCACGGAATGCGTCAAAAATATCCGACTAAATATTTAAAAAAGTACCCGAAATTATCGCGCCTGCAATTCTTGCATATGCTGACGTTGGATTTTGATCTTCCCCGCGTTCTTCCGAGCCGCCGCCAAGTCATACGCGATCTGCATCCTCAACCACGTCTCCTCTGTGCTGCCGAACGCCTTCGTGAGCCGGATCGCCATCTCGGGACTGATTCCGGATTTGCAGGTCACGATATTGTTGAGGGCCTGCCGCGTGACGCCGAGAATCTTTGCCCCTTCGGCAATCGACAACCCTAGAGCATCGAGGCAAGCATGCTGGACAATCTGTCCGGGATGCACTGGGTTCTTCATTGGCATGATCTGGTTCCCCTCAGTCCTTAATGGTAGTCAATCAGTTCAACATCGAAAGCGTCCGGCTCATCAAAACGAAACACGATCCGCCAATTGGCGCGTACCGTCACGGACCAAACGCCCTTCATGTCACCCTTGAGCCGGTGGAGTTTGTATGCCGGAAGGTTCAGTGCATATGGCGAAGTAGCCGAATCGAGAACGCTCAGAATTTCCCGCACCGTTTTCAGCAGATCAGGCCGTATCCCGCTGCGATCGCCTTTTTCATGGAGCCGCTTCAGCCCCCGATGCTTGAAACTCCGAATCATCAGCGCGTGTAAAGTACCACTTTACCACTTGTCAAGCGTTACTTTACGTCATTCGCCCGTCGAGCGATACCCGCTATGCTCGCGGCTTCAGGAAACGCCGCGATTTCAGCGCCAGAATCGCCAGCCCAGCGCCCACCAGCACGAACCCCGTGGGCTCCGGCGTTTGAGCAGTCTGCTGGAACGTGATATCGAACCCGGAAAGGCTCGTCGCCTGCCCGCCGTTGAGCAGCCGGATGTCTTCGTTAAAAGCGATCGATTGCACCCCTTGATCGAGAGAAACGCCAAAACTGGTTGAGGAGCCGGTAATTGGTGTAGTGGCGCACGGTCGGGTCGCGCTGCTGTCCCCGTCGTTATAACAGGAGAAGTCTTGCAGAATGCCATCATTCACACGAATGAATATTTCCCCAAAGTTTCCATGAGTCCCGTCGCTGTTGTTGCAAATTGTCGCATCGGTGCAAAATTCCAGGTCGATGAGAACCTGCCCGGCTGGGGCAACGGCGCCCACGAGGGCGAGATTCAACCCGGTGAGCGACCAGTTGGTATTTGGCGGAGGCGGCGTATCGGCGGGATTGAGTTGTGATTGAAACTCCACAACTGAGTCCGGCGAAGGCGATGCGCCGGTCCAGGAACCCGACACGCTCATATCGGTCGTGGTTTCATTCGACCCCGTGAACTGCACCCCCAGGCTCGACCCCGCCGGACCATTGGACGACGGAAACCAGGTGAAATTTGTGAACTCGTTGTTGATCTGCTCGCACCCCGCCGACGCGCCGCCGGGAGAGACCAGCGCCTTTGTGCCAGTCGTCCCCAGGTTGTAAGTGACTGTTGTACCAGGGGGATTCGGATTACATTGCCCAGGGCTTGCCCACGCCTGGCTCGCCGCGGCGATCGTCACAAAGCAAACCAGCGGAACTGCCCGGTATTCCATGCAAGAGAATGAGGGCCGACCGCCGTTTCTTTCAGCTTTTTCGAGAACAGGCGTTGCCGCAATTGTCGCCAGTGATGTGGGGCCCGCACTTCTGTCGGCAACCGGACTTTCACGATGCTGAAAAACCGAGCGTCTGTGTGAAAACAGGGACAGGCTACCCTGTCCCCTAGGGACCAGAGACCACGAATAAACAAGATATCGTCGTGGACAGGGCGGCCTGTCCCTGTTTTCACACAGACGCTCGGTTTTTCAGCATCGTGTAAAGTCCGGTTTCTTCACATCGAACAGAGCCGCCTGAACGCGACGAGCCGCCACCAGTGGCGCCCCCACGTCGAATCCGGCGCCGCCCCTACAATCCCGGCCCACGCCCGCCACGACCCTCATGCTTCTTCTGTTGTGGACCCGCGCCAGCAAAATACAGTGTCACGTCGACTATGTGTGTCTTCTCATCAATCTTCGACTCCGCGCGAGTCTTACCCAAATTGTCGAACACGCCCTGCTCCCGAATATCCTTCAAAAACGCATCTGGATAATCCGGTTCGAATGGCGACCCCGTCTTAATGCTCCACACCTTTCGAATCGGCGGCTCGCTCAGGATATCCAGCCCCACGATCTCCAGCTTCCCCATCGTGTATTGAGCCCCGGGATCCAGCGCCAGCGTCACATCGACGCGATGTTCCTTATCGTCGATCGCCCGCTCCGCTTTGCCGCTGGCCCGCAAATAGCCCCGGCTCTTATAGCGCGCGTAGATACGGTCGAGCGCTGCATTGATATCGTCGAAATTGGCGACATCATTCGGCTCCAGGTTCGCGATCTTTTTCGCCTCCGGCATGTCCGCTCTGGAAATCCCCGAGTACCCGATCGAGCCCAGACTATAAGACGGCCCCTCGCTCACCGTGACCTTCACCACCACGCCATCGTATTCCTTGGCGCGCTCCGTCTCGATTTTCGGAAACGCGACGCGAATGCGCCCGCGTGCGTCATACAGCGGCCGGATGCTCGCGTCGAGCATCAATCGCATGCTGGTTTCGCTATATGCCGTGCCGATCGAAACGTCGGACAGCGCGCGCAGCAACGCCTCGGTCGGGATCGCTTCGTTGCCGGTGAATCGAACCTCTGCGACATGGGCGCGGGGAATGTCGGGACGGAACACGATCGCATATTGCCCGCCGTCCGAACTCAGCTTTCCGGCCACCTTAACTCCCGGCCCAACGATCTGCTGAACGGAGTTCAAGTAGCGATTGAGCACCTCGCCAGTTGCCGGAATCTGGTCGCCGAAAAACGGTTCCTGTTTGCGTAGCGCCGCGCGAATCGCATCATCAGAAACCGGCAGATCCTCGAACCGATACGGATACATCAATTCGACCTCGATAACCTCCAGCACACCCGAGTAGCCCTTATTCGAGGCGCTCGGCTTGAACTCGTAGCCGACCGTTTCAAACGCTCCGGTTGCCACCAGCCGAGTCCGCGCCGCATCGAAATCGGCTTTCACCACCGGCGCACCGATCTTCAATCCACTCACTTCGATGATCTTTTCGGGAGGAAGGCGCTTGTTGCCGTGAACTTGCAGTGTCTCCAGCGGGAATATCGTTTGCGCTTCAGCCGGAGGAGCCGGAGCGGGAGTTGTCGGTCGCTTCTTCGGCTGCCCAACAACAACACCGGAACACATCAGTACAAGCACGAAAATACAACGCATCTACCTCAATCCTGCCACAGACTCAGGTGGGTGGATGTGGGCCGCACCGATGTGGCGCACGCACTCCTGCGTGCCGTGTCGACACTCATGTCGACACCTTTCATTAGGACGTTGAAACCCGCAAAAAATTCTGAGCCTGCGACCGCGTGGGGGCGCAGTCAGCACGCTCAGGATGATCGGTCCCGAGAGCTCGCGAGACCACTTCGAAACCCAATCGTTCCAGAAGACGACGCTTACTGCTCGTCCTTCACAATCACTTTGCGAGGCGCCGTGCTGCGCATCTGCGGTTCCGACACCGTGTAGTCGCCCGGAATCTCAAACAGATACCGTTGCGGCTCGGCCCGATTGACGTTGGTCAGCTTATACACCGTCTCCCCCGTGCGCGGATCGCTGCGTTTCGTCATGACCACCATCTGCATCTCCTGCGAATACCATCGCTCGGACACGATGTTGATGTCGCGTTCGTTGCCGATCTGCCCCGCCGGAATGGTCTGCGTCGTGCGCGTCCCCTCCGCCGGGATGCCTTCGATCATCTGCGTTCCCAGGTTCTCGATCTTCGGCGCAGGCCCGCCTGCCCTCTGCGCTTCGATACGAATCGCCCCCGCGCCGGCGTCAATCGCTCCGCCCCGGCCGCCAGCGATCGCGACGGCGTGAAACGTCTCACCCGCGTGCATCGCTCCAGCCTCTGCTCCGGCATTGTAGGCGTACTTGATCGAATTGGTCCCGCCACCTGCGGCCACCGTATTGGTTCTTAACATCGTCCCCGGCGCGTTAGCAGGCGCGGCGATCTTCTCCGCGGTCCGATCCTTCGTATGCAGCGTGTAGCTCATCCTCGCCACCGGGTCCGAGATGAACACGGCCTTCTCCGGCTCGCCACCCGACGTCCACCCGCCGATCTTGCCCATCGATTCCTCGCGCCGCTCGCGGCCTTCGCTATCGCGATACATCGTCGTCGAGGAGCGATTCACAATCTTGTTGCCGTCCGCCAGCACCTGGGTGGTCTCGTTGACCGCCTCGGCCGAATACGGCTGCCCCTTGACCGGAGACCCATTGAACATCTGGCCGGAAACGAAAGTAAAGGTCGAAGGCCCCGTGTCGCCATCTGCACGGTCATTGTATGAATCGTTTCCTCCAGTTGCCGCTTGACCTGATCGTCAATCTGCCGTTTTAATTGATCGGCTTGCGCCGGCGGGGCTGTCGCCGCGCCCTGACCCCAAACGCCCGGAGCTGCCGCGAGCGCCGCGCCGAAAATCATCGTTGTAGTCTTTCGCATGTCCCTCTCCTCGTTATTCCGAATTCCTGACAAACCGTATCGCCGTCGCCAACCCGTTGCTCATCACGACATCCGCCTGAACCAGATCCGCCATCCGATCCTCGCGAACCGGCAATCCCACCTGCCGCATCGCCGACGCCGGCAGGCTCACCCGCACCAGTTCTCCGTTATCCGTCGGAGGCGCGAAATCCACCAGCGGAAAGAAATCCGTCGCGATTTCCCGTTGCACAGGAGGTTGCACACGCGGTGCACGGGGCTTGCTGACCGCTACGCACTTTTTCTGCATGATTCGCGGGGGCCTGAACAGCCGTTGTATCCGGCCACCGGCGCTGCCTTTTGCGCGACCTGCGGAGCCTCCACGTGTCTTCGCGCCGCGGCTTCCCACAGCACGACCGCAAGCACCGCTCCAGCAGCGATCGCCCACACCGTCGGCCACACATTTCTGGTCAGACGCCTCGCGCTGCTTATTGCGAAACGCCGCGCGCAGCCGCGCTTCCACTTCCGGTCCCGCCTGCTGCCCGCGATCCGCTTCGGCGAGCGCCCCAGCGCGTTCCTCAACTCAGGTCCAATCTCTTCGTTCTCTCCCGCGGGTCTCATGCCACACTCTCCCCTGCGCGCACCGCCACCGACCATTGCTTAGGGTTTTGGCCCAACTTCTGTGCGAGCATCCCTCTCCCCCGGCTCAACCGCGACCGCACAGTGCCCACTGGACAATCCAGCGCCTGGGCCGCGTCGTCATAGCTCAAATCCTGCAAATCGCATAGACACCACCACTTCGCGATAAACACCCGGTAGGCTCAACACCGCCCGACGCACCTGATCGATGGTCTCCTGCCGCGTCAGATCGCCCAGAACGTCCTCTTCACCGGCGAAATCCTCCGCCAATTCCTGCCCCACGTCCAGACCGCTGGTGAACGACATGCGATCTTTATCCAGCCGCCGAAATACCAGATTGCGCGCTATCCCATACAAAAATGAGGCAATTGCGCCCCGCGAAGGATCGAATCGCTGGCCATGCTCCAGCAACTCCATGAACACGTCCTGCGTCACATCCTCGGCGATCACCACATTCCCGGTCATTTGCAGCGCGAAACGATAAACCGCGCCCTGCCGCCTGCGGTACAACGCCGTGAACGCGTCTTCGTCGCCGGCGAGCGCCCGCTTCAGCAAATCCTGATCGCTTGTAGTGATGACCATCATCCCGTCTGACGTTTTGGCCTGCTTACAGTTAGACTTGAGCGCGATCATGGGATTGGTTCCACGAATTTACGGACGAAATTCGATTTGAGTGACTTCGGAAGTAGCCCGCAGATACTCCACAGCCACGTTCATCGTTTGTTTGCCGCACGCAAACGACTGGCGAACTCCCGGTGCATTCTACCAAACCTAGACCCGATCCGGATGCCGCACCTCCAGCGCGATCGACGTTCCGGATCTATCGCTTACGTGCAATCGGGCGAAATCGGCCTCGCAGTCCACTTGCGTCAACATGCCCTCGACCCGTGCATCACCTTTCGGGTCCTGCCACGACGACGGCGTGATTACTTCCGGTTGCTTAGCGGCCGGTTTTGCAACCCGTTCCTGAGCCATCGCGATCAACGCCTTCGCCATGTCCTCTTGGACATCCGTCGCGGCCGTCAATGCAGCCCGACGTGCCGATTTGAGAGCGTCCTCCCGTAGTCCCGCTTTCGCTTGGGCGAACCCGAGCGCATGCCAATAAAACGAATTGCGTGGCTGCACGCGCAGCGCTTCCCGCAAATGCGTGATCGCTTCGGCGAACTTCCCGTCGTCCGTCAATCGTTCGCCCAACAAAGCTTGCGCGTCTGCGAAATCCGGATCGATTTCAATCACCTTGGTTAGCAATTCGGTGGCTGTGGTGGAGCGCCAGAGGCGCCGTTCAATGTCGCGTACTGAAACCACATCCCGGCATCGCGACTGCCGAGCGCAATCGCCTTCTTGAAGTGCTGCCGCGCTTGCTCTGGATGCCTCTCCGCTAGCTCGATCTCGCCGCGAGCCGCTTCGGCTTCGCTGCTGTCTTCCTTAATCTGCGCGATCAAGGAGCGCGCCAGCGCTCGCTGGCCAGCATGCAAGGCGAGCTCCGCTCTGGCCGTCAACGCTGCAACGCGCGACAGCTTCTCGATGCGGACATCCTCCGCAACCGCCGCCCGCCCTGCCACCGAAACTACGTGCATGGTGACGACGTACCCGTGCAACTCCGCCAGCGCCCGATCCATCGTCTTACCGAAGGCTTCTCGAAACGCGGTGTCAGGCGCGCGATTCTCCGCCAGGGCCAGCACGAACCGAGGCATCCCATCGCGCCATCCCGGCGACAGATTCAGCATGTGCACCAGCGCCCAGCTCTCGGCATAGAAGGGCCGCTGTGTTACGGCAAGGTGGTACTTGGAAGTCATTTGATCGGCGGTCAGCCAGCGCTCGCTCTTCAATGTTGCGAGCCGTCCATCGATGCGCTCGCCGATCCGCAATTTCGCGCCGTCCACCTCGACATTCGAATAGAACTCGGCCGTACCTTCTTCAAACCAGGCCGGCAGCGCGATCCTCGAATGACTCAGCACCGCGTGCACGTACTCATGCATCGCCACCCTGCGGGCATCCTCACCCACGTGCATCGCGATGTAGTCCCGATCACCGCCGACGTGGAAACCCTCCATAATTGCGTCATCGCGATACTTATGGATTTCGTCCGCAGAAGCGAACGCCAGCGCACGAACCGGGAGGGGGCTATCGCCGATCCCGGCATCTAGAAATACCGAGCGTAGTGTTTCGAGTCGCGCAAGCAGGTCGCGCCCGGACTTTTCGCCGCCGTCGGTGATCACTTCGATATGCGGCGACGCGACGCGCAGCCAGTCGGCAGCACAAACCGGAAATGCTCCGACGACCAAACCGAGCGCGGCGCCTGCAAGCACTCCCTTACGCGTCTGTGTGAAAACAGGGACAGGCCACCCTGTCCACGCCGATATCTTGCTCATTCGTGGCCTCGGGTCACTAGGGGACAGGGCAGCCTATCCCTGTTTTCACACCCACCAGGGCGCGGTCGGCTGCTCCCGAATCACGATGTTATTCAGGAAATTCGCCGCCTTCGTCAGCCCTTCATCCGGCGACATCAGCGTGTCCTCATGCTCGATCGACAGCACGTAATCGTAGCCGAACATCCGCAGCGTCGAAATGAACTCCGTCCACCATGAGTTCGCATGCCCGTAGCCGCACGCCCGGAAAATCCAGGCGCGATTGCGTTCGTCCGTGTACTTCTTCGTGTCCAGCACGCCAGTCTTCGGCAGATTCGCAGTCGTAAATCTGCGTGTCCTTGGCGTGCACGTGGAAAATCGAATCGCCCAAGACGCGAATCGCCTTGATCGGATCGATCCCCTGCCAGAACATGTGGCTGGGATCGTAATTGCAGCCGATAGCGTGGCCCGCGATCTCGCGCAACCGCAGCGCAGTCTCCGGACTGTACACGACGAAGCCGGGATGCATCTCGATCGCGACCTTCACTCCGTGATCGGCGGCGAACTTAGCGTGCTTGTCCAATACGGCTCCACCTTTTTCTCCCACTGCCACGCCAGCACGTCGAGATATTCCGGCGGCCACGGGCACGTCACCCAGTTCGGATACTTCGCCTTGTCGCTATCGCCGGGGCATCCCGAAAAATCGATGACCACCGGCACTTCCAGCTTCTCGGCCAGCCGGATCGTCCTGCGGCTGGTCTCGGCGTACGCCTTGGCGACGTCCTTATTCGGATGCAGCGGATTGCCATGCGAGCTCAGCGCGCTGATCGAAAATCCGTTGTCGGCGAATTTCTGTTTGAACTCCTTGAGCGCGGCTTTATCCTCTAGCATCGACAGCTTGCAATGCGGATCGCCGGGATAATTTCCGGTGCCCAGCTCAACTGTCGAAATATTCAGCGTCCGCAGCTTCTCGAAAACCTTTTCGAGAGGAAATTGCGATAGTAATGGAGTGAAACAGCCGATCCTCATGCGGTCAAGAATACCAGATGTCTCGGAGCGCACAGGCAGTTCGGCCGTTGTGCGCGATAACTATGTTCGCTGACACCTCGCTCGCGCGCCGCATCGAAGCCGCCGAAGCCCTGAACGCCGCCGGATCCGGCGAGTCGATCGCAACTTGCGGCGGATTCGCTTCGTTCGCCGGTGTCGGTTCGCCGCTCACGCATGCGATCGGCCTGGGCATGAACGGGCCCATTACTACCGACGATTTCGATGGCATGGAGGAGTTCTATCGATCGCGCGGAGCGTCAGTCAATCTGGATTTTTGCCCGCATGCGGATGCATCGTTGATGGAGTTGACCGGCGCTCGCGGTTATCGGATTGTCGAAAGCAACAACGCGTTGGTCGGGCCCGTAATTGGTAGCGATGATTCGCGGGTTCGCCGTGCTGAACCAGACGAAATCGAGCTGTGGAACATGACGGTTCTGCGCGGCTTCTTCCCGATCGGCACGCCGAGCGCATCTGATCTCGATATCGGCCGCCTCCTGCTTAAACTCGACGACGCCACTGGTTGGTTCGCATTCGATGAAGGAGTGCCCGGCGCGGGCGGAGCCATGAACGTTCGCGGCAAGCTGGCGCTGCTGTTCGCCGACGCCACGCTCGAAAACCATCGCGGCAAAAGCCTGCATCTGGCATTAATCCGAGCACGCCTCAAGCACGCCGCGGAGAAAGGTTGCGATCTCGCCACGGCATCCACCGTCCCCGGCAGCATTTCGCAGCGCAACTACGAACGCGCAGGCTTTCGCGTCGCCTACACCAAGCTAAACCTACAGCGCGATTTCTGATACCGCTCGGCGGCCGGCCATCTCCTGATCGAATTCCGCCAGCGGCGCCTGATGGATCGCCATGAATCCTCCGCTTACTTCAGGTGTTTTTCAAACCATTCGAGCTGGCGCCCGACGAGATCGATCTGATGATTCGGCTCCGTGATGCCGTGGCCTTCGCGCGGGTAGCGCACGAAAATCGCCTCATCGCCGACGCCTTTCACGCCGCGATAAAACTCCTCGGCCTGTTGAATCGGCACCCGGCGATCCTGTTCACCATGCGTGATCATGATGGGCGTCTTGACCTGGCTGACGAACGTGATCGGTGAGTATTTGCGATAGGTCGCCGTCGCCTTCCATGACTCGCCGCCGAAACCGTAGGTCAGCAGGCCGGGGATATCGCTCTGGCCGTAAAAGCTGTACCAGTCGCTGATACCGGCGTGGCCGATCGCAGCTTTGAAGCGATTCGTTTGCGTCACAGTCCAGAACGTCATGAAGCCGCCGTAGCTGCCGCCCATGACGACCAGCTTGTCTTTGTCGGCGATGCCGCGGTCGATCATCGCGTCGACGCCGGCCATCAGATCGCCGAAATCCTTGCCACCCCAATCGCCGACGTTGGCTTGTTCGAATTTCGTGCCGTAGCCGGTCGATCCTCGTGGATTGGGCGCGAGCACCGCATATCCATGCGCGGCGAAAATCTGCGCGCGCGCATCGAAGCGAGCCGTGTTCGCACCATACGGGCCGCCGTGAATCGAGAGAATCATCGGAACCTTTTTGCCGGCCTGATAATCGAGCGGATAGGTGATCCAGCCTTCGACGTCGAAATTATCCGGACCCTTCCAGCGCACGGCTTCCGATTTCGCCACGGCGAATTCGTCGAAGGCGGAGTTGGCTTTGGAGATCTGGACACGGCCCGCTCCGTTACCATTGGCGTTGATGATCCACACTTCAGGAGGAGCGGTGGAATTGTCGATGGTGCAGACGATCCGGTTGCCATCGGGCGAGAGGTCGAAGTCGGCGTACATCGCGCGCCCTCGGTGATGTGCACGGCTTTGCCGCCGTTTACCGCGACCCGGAAAATGTGCCGGCGCACGCCTTCTTCCGAACTCCAGTAGACATTCTTGCCGTCGGGCGACCACTTAGGATCGCTCGCCGAATCCGGAAAATCACGCGTCAGATTGCGAGGCGTTCCGCCCGCGGCCGCGAGCACCATGATGTCGGACTTGTCTGCCCAGGTGGTTCGCGTTCATCGCGCTGACGTAGGAGATTTCGTTGCCATCGGGCGACCATTCGGGATTCGAATCCGGACCGGCGTTCGTCGTGAGCCGCTTCGGCGCGCCGCCGTCGCTGGCGACAACGTAGATATCGGAATTGCGGTCGGCATTGAGATCGAAGAACGAGCTTTCCTGCGTCCCCATGCTCGATTGCGTGTAGGCGATCGACTTGCCGTTCGGCGACCAGCGAATTTGCGATACCGAAAATGCGTCCATCGGTCACGCGTTTCTTGGTTTTCGAGGCGACTTCCAGAGTCCACAAGTGCGTGTACGTGTAATCGGCGTCGACCAGAATCGCATCGAACTTGTCTTTTTTGCGCTTGTCGCGATCCGCTTTATCCTTCGGCGTATCGCGCGTGACGAACGCGATATGCTTGCCGTCGGGTGCCCAGCGGAATTCGGAAATCGCCGAGTCTTCCGTCGTCAGCTTTTCGGCCTCTCCGCCATACGGACGAATCAGCCAGATCTGATTGCCGGGTCCGCGCGTTCCTGCCGCGGGCTCGCCGGAGGTTCGGTCGGCGAGAAACGCGATCCACAGATCCGTCGGGCGACCATTGCGGCGATGTCTCGCCCTTCTCGCCGTTCGTCAATTTCACGGGCGGAGCGGCCGACGGCGCGCGAGACGTAGATGTGCGAAACCTGGCGATCGTTCTTCCGATCCCATTCGGTTTCGGTATACAGAAGCGCGTTGCCGTCAGGCGAAAACTTCGGCGCGGCGACGCGGTGGATGGCGAGCGAATCCTCGACGGTCATCTTCTTGGTGCCGGCGAACATCGACGCCGAAAGCAGCAGCAATAGAGGGAGGCAAATTCTCTTCATGTGGAGACTATAATACAGGCAAGAACGCGTGTGATGAAGCCCATCGACTACATCATGATCGGCCTGGGCGTGGCCGCGATCGCGACGGCGGTCGCGGAAATGTCGGGCGCGCTGACGCTGCGCATCGATGCTCGCGGAATGTCGCTGATCGGGATCGTGCTGATCGGACGAGTGGTGCTGCGGATCAAGATGCAGAATCGTTTGAGGCAGCGCGATATGATGCTGCGGGAAATCCCGAAGCGGCCGTTGGGTATCGCTGACGACGAATCGAATACCGGCCGCTAACGTGGCGCGGGCCGCTGGCCTGCAGTGTCGCCTGTCGAGGCGACATTTCCGGACTCATTAACAAATGTCGAGACGACTCTCGACACGGCAGGCCGGGCGGCCCGCGCCACGTCGAAAGACGATAACCCTACATCATGGCTCTTTTTCGAAGGTGACAGACACGTCACTTCCGAACTTGCGGTAGTTCTGAAACTCCACCAGGTTCCGACTGTTTTCGTCCGGGAGCAGCACTTTCGAGTCGAGCGTTTTCGGCAGCAGGTAGCGCTGGCCGGCGATTTCGACAAAATCGTAATCGAGCACCGCCGGCGTCCGCATCGCGGGCCACTTCGGCGGCAGATCGTCGGCCTCCGCTGTCAGGCGGAGAACCTGATTGGTCTGGCGGTCGATGTAGACCAACCCTTTCACCCCGGTGACCCCCTGATAGCGCTTGGAGCGATTGCGAAGATCGATAGCATAGCCGGAATATGGTTGAGCGATGCGGTACGAAAACACGAAGCGCCATCCGGTTGCGAATGGTGGTCCAGCGTTCCCACTGGAAATGCGTCCTCGACTCCAGCCGGAATGTCGAAGCCAGGAGCGATCCAAACTCGCCGGAGGAGTGGAATCCGCCGGTCTTGTCCATCTTTTTCTTGGTCGGCTTGTCGTCGATCGCGACCAGCTTGTAGGTCTCGCCCTTGCGCGAGTACCCAACCTCCAGCGTCAGCGTATCGTGCGAAATCCAGCGCGGCGCGCCGGGGGGCGCGACGTAACGCGTGATTTTTTCGGAGCAGACGAAATTCGGCAGATTCGCCGTGTAGTTGAGGGCGATCTCGCGAGCCGCGGCCAACACTTTCGACTGGTCGGCGTCGCTGGGCGACGGCGGTGGATTGAACGGCACGCGCTCGATCAGGGCGTCGTCGGGCCGAAGGACGGACGGAGTTTGACCGGCGACCGATCCGGCCGTCGCCAGTGGGAACGCGAGCGTGAGTGCGATCAAGGCACGATCAGCCAGTCGCATTCGCCCTCTTCAACCCGAATGAGTTGCGCGGGATACACCTCGGGCCGATACTCGCCATCGAGGATTTCGTGAAGCGGCGCCGCCTTGTCCGGTCCTTCCACTTGAAACAGCACGTGGCGAGCGTTGTTTGCCAGGGGGCTGTGAACGTGATGCGCCAGGTCTGGAATTTCTCCACCCAGTTGGCGACCACCAGC
Source organism: Terriglobia bacterium (assembly GCA_963732025.1). Classification (GTDB taxonomy): domain Bacteria; phylum Acidobacteriota; class Terriglobia; order Bryobacterales; family Bryobacteraceae; genus Palsa-187. Next base: position 123,114 of record CAVSXU010000007.1, on the reverse strand, counting down.
CTGTCTTTTTCCGCCAGCGCAGTGCTTCCGGGAAAAAGCGACAATGTATGTCCGTCGGGCCCGATGCCGAGCAGAACCAGATCGAATCGCGGTAGCTCCTCAGCGCCAAAGACCTGCGCGAATCTCGTGTTCGTAGTCCGCGGCCGCGGCGGCGGCATCTGGATTCTCGCCGTGCATGCGATGGAGATGCTCTGGCGGAACGGGCACCTTCGACAGCATCGCTTCCATCGTCATCCGATAGTTGCTGTCGATGTGATCCGGCGGAACGCAGCGCTCATCGCCCCAGAAGAATTGGATCTTGTCCCACTCGATTTGCGAGCGGTACGGTTCGCTTGCGAGCAGCGTGTAAGTCAATTTCGGTGTCGATCCGCCGGCCAGTGCTACGGTAAACACGCCGCGTGTGGCGATCGCTTCGCGGGCGAGTTTGACGAATCGCGCGGCGCATTCGTGCGCTAACGCAGCGGGATCCGGGAACGTGATCACCTGTCGCATTTCGTCTATTCGCGCATCGGAATCAAATGCAGATCTGGCGGCCTTGCATCGCGGCTTCCGTATTCTCGAAATGCTGGCGAGCCTCTTGCACGATTTGCTCCATGAATCGATCTTCGTGGCCGGGATCGTGGTGGAACAGGATCAGCTGCTTGACGTTCGCTTCCTTCGCCGTGCGGACCGCTTCCATCCAGGTGCTGTGTCCCCAGCCTTGTTTCGACGTGTATTCTTCGGGTGTGTATTGCGCGTCGTAGATCAGGATGTCGGCGTTCTGGGCGTGGTCCAGCAGGATCCGCTCGTATTTCTTGTCGCCGTGCTCCAGGTCGCTGGCATGCACGATCACGGCGCCGTTCCGTTCAAAACGATAGCCTGACGCGCCTTGCGGATGGTTCATCGGGAAGGTTCGAATCGTCAGATCGCCGACGCGCAACTCCGGATCGATCTGAAAGAATCGACGTTTCGCCGCCATGTGTTCGAATCGCACAGGGAAGTATGGGGACGACATCTGGCCTTCGAGGATGTCCTGAATCCGTTCGGCGGGGCGATCCGAATAAAACGAAACCTGGTTATCCGGCAGATAGAGCGGTGCGAAAAACGGGATTCCCTGGATGTGGTCCCAATGAAAATGGGTCATCAGGACGCGCAGCGACATTTTCTGGTTGGCGAACTCCTTCATGAGCGACATCCCGAGGTATCGCAGACCGGTACCGCCGTCGATGATGATAACTTCGTCGTTAGGAAGCCGGACTTCGATGCAGGTCGTGTTCCCGCCGAACCCCAAGTTTTCGGGCTGCGGCGTCGGGATCGAGCCTCGTACGCCCCAAAACTTCAGTTGAAGACGGAAGCTATCGTCCATCCGATGTCCTTCCCTTGCTCTTCGCTGGAATTCCGAAAAGCTAGACCTCCGTATACTTTAGCAAGGTATTGTTCATCCTGAAAGAGCCAACTTTTGACTGTGCAGTACCTGGCCGCGAATGACGATAGATGATTCTGCTCTTGTACGGGCACGGATTGTTATCTAGAATTGGATGAGAACGAAAGCGACCATGAACTTTATCCCTAACTCCAGAATCCTAAACCTATTGGCTTTATTCCCACTGGCCATCGGCCTTGCTTCCGCTACTCCGGTCCAAAGCGGCGGGCCATGCACCACGGACACCTACGCCGACTACATCTCTTCATTGAACGGTCCGGGTATGGGTTGTACCAACCCTGTCGACCCGAATCTCGAGTACTACAATTTCCTCTTCAGCACCAGTTCCACCGGGAGCAATTTCGATAGCCCCAGCAACATCACGGTCAGTCCTGATGGTGGTTTCGGATTCAACTTCACTGGCTTCCAGACGGTATCGACCGGCGACCTCACGTATTTCCTCGGGTTTAACGTAGATCCCGCGCCGGTGCTCACGGGCGATTCCATTTCGCTCGATCCTCCGGTCGGGAATGTGACTCTCAACTTGTATATTTGCCAGCAGGATACACCGTTCTTGACGAAGGGCGGCGAAGGGGGCTTCTTCTGCTCAACACAGCCCAATTTTGCGGACGGGTCCAACTCCCAAATCATCTTCGGGGAGACTCAACCGGCGGCGACTTTAATTAATGTAAATGGCAAGGATCAATCCACAACGGCATCGTTTGCTCCGACCGGGCAGATCGGTGTTCTGTTGCAACTTACGCTCAACGCCGATGACCCGGCCAGTGTCGGCGCTATCGGCAGCGCTCCCGCGCTGATCCTGTCGACACCGGAACCTGCGAGCTGGATACTGCTTGCATCCGGACTGCTATTGTTCTTGCTCAAATCTCGCATTTCCGCACTGATGCGACGGTGACCCCCACCCTCACGGGTGGTGCTTGAGAACCTACACTAGGAGAATGTTGAAGTCCGCGAGGGCGGCCACGGTCCTCGTCCTCCTCGCTAGCGCTTGCCCGATGTGGGCCGAGGCGCATCGCGAAGCCGGGCTCTTCTTCATTCAAACCTGGGCTCCGAAAACGTACGGGGCATCGCCACAGAACTGGGCCATCACGCAGGATCGCCGCGGTGTGATGTACTTCGGCAACACCGAAGGTCTGCTCGAATACGACGGTGTCTCCTGGCGCAAAATCAAAATCCCCAATGGCGCGGCTGTGCGGTCGCTCGCAGTCGACGGCAACGGCACCGTCTTCGTCGGCGCGCAGCGGGATTTCGGTTATCTGCAGGCCGACGAACATGACGACTTGCAGTTCGTCTCGCTGCTTGGTTCGGTTCCGAAGGACCAACGCACCTTCACCGAGGTTTGGACCGTCATCGCCACGCCCCAGGGCGTCTACTTTCGAACGCGTGACCCCAAGCGCGACAAAATCTTCCGCTGGAATTTCGGAACCATGAAGGTGTGGGAGCCGCCCTCCGGCGCGCGCTTCGGACAGCTCATGGTCTCGGTCAACATCCCTTACGCGCTGGTGCCCAATGCCGGCCTGTTCCAGTTGCGCAACGATGTTTGGGAACTGGTTCCCGGCGGAGAGAAGTTCGCGAAGGAAGACATCCGCGGCATTCACAAGACCGATGGAACGCTGGTGGTGGTCACGCGCCGCGCGATGTTTCGCCAGTCCGGCGACGTATTTGAAGAGCTGACATCCAATTCGAAACTACTCGAAGACGCGCAGATCTACACTTCACTGCTGTTGAACGACGAACAACTGGCGCTGGGCACCAATCGAGCCGGATTGTTGCTGGCGAACACGCGCGGCGAAGTACAACGCCGCATCGCCACCGACGAGGGGCTGCCGAGCGAGAAAATAAACGGGCTATTCGCCGATCGTCAGAACGGCATCTGGATGGCGCTCGAATCCGAGCATCGCGCGCCTGGATCTTTCGCTCACGCAGTTCGACAAACGCACCGGATTGAACGGTAGCGTCTACGCGGTCGCCCGCGATAGCGATTCGCTCTACGCCGGCACCGCTGTCGGCGCGTTTCGTCTAAAGCCAGGCTCGAAGTCAGATACGGTGGCATCTTTCGAACCCGTGAAAGGCTTGGAAGAATTCATCTATTGCATGCTGCCCGCGCCAGGGGGATTGCTGATTGGAGCGCAGCACGGCCTGTATCAACTGGTGAAAGGTCAGCCCAAGCTGATTCTCAACGCGGACAGCATCGCCGATCTCGAAATTTCACCGCGCGATCCGAACGTCCTCTACGCCGCAGGCAGGGCGTCCGTCTTTATGCTGACGCGCGACAAAGACGGCTGGACGAAGGCCAAGGAAGTGGCCAGCGGGAGCGCTGATGCGCGCACGGTGGTGGAGGATGCCGACGGTCATGTGTGGGCCACCACCAAGCTCGACATCGCGCGCGTGGATTTTCGAGCCGATCCGCCCACGGTGGAACGCTTCGCGGGACAGAACGGCTTGCCCGAGGGTTGGAAGAACGCCTACCTGATCAACGGGCGAGTTCTTTTCGCCACCGAGAAGGGCCTGCTGCGTTTCGATGCCGCCGATCGCATGTTCAAGCCCGACGCGAGTCTGGGTGCCCAATTCGCTGACGGCTCCCGGCGCGTGAGTATCCTGCGCGAAAGCGGTAACGGGGATGTTTGGATCAGCGGCCAGGGTTACCAGGGAATCCTACAGCGGCGTCCGGGCGGAGGCTATGACTGGTCGCCCATGCCGCTGCTGCGCTCTGGAATTGGCGAGCTTTACGCGCTGTGGCTGGACGCGGACGGCATCGCGTGGGCTGCCGGCGAGGACGGTTGGCTGGCGCGTTACGACCAGCCGGTAGCATCGCACCTTGCGCCCGAGTTTTCCGTGCTGCTGAGGCGCGTGCAGCGGCCGGGCTCGGATGCGGCGCTCTTTTCCGGAGCCGGCGCGGGAGCCGCGTTGCCGATCAATGTCCCCTATCGCGATAATGATTTGCGATTCGAATTCGCGGCTCCCGCCTACGAGGCAGAAGGCACGACGGAATATCAGGTCTTCCTCGAAGGAGCCGATCACGGATGGTCGCCATGGACCACGGAAACGCGCAAAGACTACACGAACATCCTCGAAGGCACGTACGCATTTCACGTGCGGGCTCGTAATCCGCATGGTCAGGTTGCGGAAGCCGCCCTGTTCCGATTCGGCGTCGCGCCGCCGTGGTATCGAACTTGGTGGGCGATCCTGCTGTATCTCGCCGCAGCCGCGGCCGCGATCTGGTTGCTGCTGCGATGGCGGCTGGCGCAGCTTTCCGCGCGCAACGTACAACTGGAGCAGATCGTCGAAGAGCGTACCGTCGAAATCCGCCGCCAGCGCGATCAGATTCAGGTGGAGGAAGAAAAGACCAAAGGCCTGCTGCTGAACATTCTCCCTGCGTTGGTCGCCGATGAGTTGCGCACCACGGGCTCGGTTGCACCGATGGTGTTCAATGAGGTCACGGTCTGCTTCACGGATTTCGTCGGCTTCACGCTCTCCGCCGAAAAGATACCGGCGCATGTGCTGGTCTCGACACTGCATGAATACTTCACCGCGTTCGACGATATCGTGACGCGCTACGGTCTGGAGAAATTGAAAACCATCGGCGACGCCTACATGTTCGTCAGCGGGCTGCCGAATGTGCGCAAGGCACACGCGCTGGACGCGACTATGGCCGCGATGGAGATGCTGGAATTGTGCCAGCGCATGGAGCGGCGCGTGGAACAGCACGATTCTCCCGTCGCCTGGAAAGTTCGCATCGGTCTGCATACCGGGCCGGTCGTCGCCGGCGTGGTGGGCGTGCGCAAATTCGCTTTCGATATCTGGGGCAATACCGTGAACCTGGCGTCGCGCATGGAATCGAGCGGCGAGTCGGATCGCGTGAACATATCGGCGCGCACCCACGAATGCATTTGCGATTTTATCGATTGCGAGCCGCGCGGCTTTGTTGCGACCAAGGACGCCCGGTCGTTCGAAATGTTCTTCACACGCGATCTTCGGGCCGACGTTTCCGAACGCGAGAAATTCGCCCGGCGTTATCGCGAAGTGTTTTCGGAAGAGCCGCCCGAGGCGTCAGTGCTTTTCACGCGCGCCACCGATAGTGTTAGGATTTCGCAGTAAAGGAGTTTTCATGCAACCTCTCGCCAAGATCGCGACCGCACTCCCGTTAGTGTTGGCTTTTGCCGCGCCGGCATTCCCCCAGGCGCTGCCGAATCTCGCGCTCGCCAACCTGAGTTATACGGTCCGCAAGCGCACGGTGAATCCGACCGGCGAACTGAAGGACAAGATCGACCAGAACGATCGCGAGATGGCGGAAGCGCGTCGGGTCGGCCGGATGGGCGATGTGCGCCGCCTGCTCGCCAAAGGGCAGACGCTGCTCGGCGGGAATCCATGGACGGATGAGCTGGACTTCGCGAATTCCATCACGCTGCGTTCGGAGCGCGTGTTCGTCGATACGCAGAAGCCGTACTCGGTTCGGCTGGAGCAGATCTATTCGTCGTCGCTGGCGGTGGATCACAACCTCACTGCGAAGGTCACGTTGCTGAAGCCGCGCGCCGGCGGTCGAGGCGGTGCCGCTGCTGCTGGCGGTGGCGCTGGACGCGGTGCGGCCGCTACACCGCCGGAAGTGGTCAAGGAATTCGGCACGTTTGACGATGTCAGCCGCGATCTGCGGGAATCGCCGTACCTGATGGAGCTGGATCTCGCTTCGATCGCCGACGGAACGTATCAAATTAAGGTTGACGTGACCGACGGCGCGAAGGCTCTCGGTTCGTCGACGTTGCGGATCATTGCGGTGAAGGGCGTGGACGAATCGCTGGCGCGCATCGAAAAGGAAGCTGCCGGATTGCCGGAATCGATTCGAGCCGATGCGCTGTACGCAGCCGACTATGTGCGTAATGTGAATCGCGGCCGGATCGATGCGGGCGCTTTCGACGTGACGAAGGAGATCGCGAATATCAACGATCTGCTGGCGTCGTCGAAATCGGGAAAGGATCCGTTCGCGGGCCGCACCGGCGATTTCAAGCGTCACTATTTGCTGAAGGAAGCCGGGGAAATCATGCCGTATCGCCTGTACATTCCGCCCGCCTATGACGGAACGAAAGCTTATCCGATGGTGCTGGCTCTGCACGGACTCGGCGGCAACGAAGACGGAATGTTCGGGCAGAACTATCTCGCGCTGCCGGAAGCGCAGAAGCGCGGCTACATTCTGGTATCGCCGCTGGGCTATCGCATCGACGGCGGCTACGGACGCGCAGCTACGAAAGCCGGCGCGCTGAGTGAAGCCGACGTGATGCAAGTGCTGGCGCGCGTACGCCACGATTACAAGATCGACGACAGCCGAATCTATCTGATGGGCCACTCCATGGGAGGCTTCGGAACTTGGGTGCTGGGTCCGAAGTACTCGACGATCTGGGCCGCGATGGCGCCGATCTCAGGCGGCGGGCAGCCGGCATCGCTCGAAAAAATAAAAGATATCCCGGAGATTGTTGTACATGGCGATGCGGACAACACAGTTCCCGTCGGCAGCTCCCGCATGATGGTGGAAGCGGCGAAGAAACTGGGGATCGAGATCAAGTACATCGAAGTGCCCGGGGGATCGCACACCAACGTCGCCGCGCCGAACATGAGCGCGATTTTCGATTTCTTCGACGCACACCGCAAGGGCGGGGCCGCAACCGGCGGGGGCCAGCGGTAACGATAAGCGTCCGCTACAGATTCCGGTTAATCCAAGATATAATGGGCGCTATTTAGTTTTTAGGAGTTCCCATGACTTGGCAAATCGGGGTGTTTTTCGCGATTTTGGCGGCGGCTCTCGTTCCCGCGATCAAATACCGCAACTGGGTCTGGAGCAACACGGACCAGCTAACGAAGTGGCTTCAAATCGTAGCGCTCATCGTGGCCGGTGTCTGGGCCTACGACCATTTTTCCCGAGTGGAAGCTCCTTATCTGGATCGTTACGTTTCGATCGAAAACCACATCTATCCACAACCCAGTCCTTTTTCAAATACTTGCCTTGTGAATTTTAAACTGTTGATTTCCAATGAGGGCATCACTTCTTTCGAAGTGAATAGAGTTGTGATTACGGCATCGTCGTTCAATAGCCAAGATTTAGAGGAAAACGCGAAAAAGCTATTAGCCGATCATTTGGCCGCTCCCTTCGATCCCATGGCGGTTGCAAAACCCGCAGGCCTCAAACCCCTCGAGATCAAGTCGGGATTTCTAATCAGGCCGTACCCTCCCAAAACGAGGGCCGATGGGACCTTTGCTTGGGTATTCCCCATGCAGGCAACGCCGTCCGGGTACGTTTTTAAGGCGGAAGTCTTTGGTCCAAACGAAGTAAGCTTGAACACGATACAGAATTCCAGCGGCGGCTGTCCCGCGCTTTCGCCCAAGGGTGCAATCGCCGCTCAGTGACAGCGGACCTCCTTGCCTGCGAAAACAAAGTAAGCCTCTCGCGTTCGCACTCCCACGGGTGTACGATATTCGGAGCATGATACGACTCCGACTTCTACTGCCTCTGTTGTTCCTGCCGGCAGCGTTTGCCCAGGACGGCGCGACGAAAAACGAGTGGCCTTACTATGGCGGCACGCAATTCGCGTGGCGCTATAGCGCGCTCGATCAGGTGAACACGTCGAACGTTACCAAGCTCGCGCCCGCCTGGATTTTTCAAACCGGTGATCCCGATAACGGTCTGCAATCGACGCCCATCGTCGTCGATGGCGTGATGTACATCGTCACCGCGCGCAGTCAGGTGTTCGCGCTCGAAGCCGCGACCGGCAAGCTGATTTGGAATTACAAATATCCCGTGCCGCGCACGCCGGGAGCGAACACGCAGAATCGCGGAGTGGCCGTCGGCGCCGGCAAGGTATTCATCGGCACTTATGACGATTACATGGTCGGCCTCGATCAGAAAACCGGCCGCGAGATGTGGAAAGTCGCGGTCGATGATCAGCGTCAGTGCGGCTGCGCGATCACGGGCGCGCCGCTGTTCGTCAAGGATAAAGTGATCGTCGGCAGTACCGGCGGCGACGGAGCATTTCGCGGCTACGTCACCGCGTTCGACGCCAAGACCGGCCGTCTCGCATGGCGATTCTACACCGTGCCAGCGGCCGGCGAAAAAGGCAACGAGACATGGAAAGGCGATAGTTGGAAATTCGGCGGCGGCGCAACTTGGATGACGGGCTCGTTCGATCCCGCGCTGAATCTTGTTTATTGGGGCACAGGCAACGCCGCGTCGGATTTGTATTCGGGCGATCGCTATACCGGCAAGGATGACGGTGGAGCGAATCTGTACACGGCGAGCGTGGTCGCGCTGGATGCCGACAGCGGCAAGATTCGCTGGCATTATCAGGAGGTCCCGAAAGACGTTTGGGATTACGATTCGGCCTATGAATGCGTACTGATGGATCGTCCGGTGAAGGGCGTGATGCGCAAGCTGCTGGTCCACGTGAACAAGAGCGGCTACGCGTTCGTGCTGGATCGCACCGACGGAAAATTCATCGGCGCGTGGCCTATCGTGATCAATCACAACTGGACTACCGGCATCACCGAGGACGGGAAAATTCTCGGCCGCGTCGAACCCGTCGAGGACAAGGCGACGTTCATCTGTCCCGGTCCTGACGGCGGCAAGAGCTGGAACCAGACCGCATATTCGCCGCGCACCGGATTGCTGTATTCGCCGGGTCTCGAAATGTGCACGGACCTGGTCGCGCGCGAACAGGAAGCCGCCGAAGGGCGAGGATTTATCGGCGGCACATGGACGCATCGCGATCCCAAGGACGGTCCGGCGCGCAGCCATCTGGATGCGTTCGATCCGGTGACCGGCAAGAAGGTCTGGACTTGGGAATATAAGTACGCGCTGCTTGCCTCGATACTGGCGACCGCCGGCGATCTTGTGTTCAGCGGCGATCCCGAGGGCCACTTCTTCGCGCTCGACGCCAAGACCGGCAAGCAATTGTGGAGCTATCAGACGGGGGCCGGGCATCGCGGATCGGCGGTGACGTACAGCATCGGCGGGCGGCAATATATCGCGACGCCGACGGGTTGGGGTTCGATCGCGGGCCGCGCGATGGCGACGGTGTGGAAGGACGCGCCCGAGTTTCGAGGCGGATCGACCATGATCGTGTTCGCCTTGCCGGAAGGTGCGAAATGAGAGTCGCGGCCATGATGTGGGGCAGGCGGTTTCGCCTGCCGATCTTTCTGCTATCTGTGACGGCTGTCGCGTTCGCCCAAGGCCGAGGCGGTGGCGACACCGGAAACGGCGAAAAAATCTACAACCAAAGTTGCGCGACCGGTTATTGTCACGGCGTGAAAGGAACCAGCGGTGGCGCGCCCCGCCTCGCCTCGCGCGGTTTCGATGCGGCCTACATCACAAGGGTGGTTCGAGACGGGATTCAAGGCACGGGGATGCCGGCGTTCGGCAGCCAGCTCTCAAGACCGGATCTCGGCGCGGTGACTGCCTACGTCGGAACACTGAACGGAATCGCACCCACGGCGCTAGCGATTCCCGATCGCGGAATGCCGCGTCGTCAGTTGCCGCCCGAAGCCGCCAAGGGTCGCGCGCTGTTTTACGATGCGATCCGAGGATTCGGAAGGTGCTCGACGTGCCATCAGGTGGATGGGACCGGAATCGCGGTCGCCGATCCTATCGCTAAGATTCCCGACAGCGTTGCCGCGTTGCGCGCGATCGGATCGCCGCATATCGTATCAGCAACGGCTGAGGGCTCGACATTCCCGGCGTTGGTGTTGAGCAAAGGCTCGGTCAGCGTGAAGTTATACGATTTGACGACGAAGCCTCCAGTGCTGCGGACGTTTTTGGCAGCGGAAGTGAAACTCGGCAGCGCGAGCAATTGGAGTCACAATTCCGCGATGTCGGCGTATGGAGATGCGGAATTGGAGAGTGTGCTCGCGTATTTGCGAGCCGCCTCGGGGAATTCCGAGAAGTTGTAGGAGAGAAATTGTCTAGCATCTCAACATGACCGATAACAATGTTCACCGCGAGCAACAGCTCTACTGGACCCAAATGATCGAGCTCAAAGTCGCGGCAGAATATATTCGCCGGTACCGAGATGGCGTGAGCTCTCGGGTTAGGCTTGTGGGAGCGATCCGGGCGATCGCGTCGAGTGGCAGTATCGCCGCGTGGGCCATCTGGAAAGACTATGCCTTCGTCTGGGCACTAATAATCGCAGCTTCTCAGGTGGCCGACGCACTCCGTGACGTATTTCCGTTCTCGAAAATCCACAAATCCGCTAGCGAACATACGATCGCGCTAGCAAGTCTTTTCATCGATGCCCAGATGGAATGGGAAAATATTTGCGCGGGAAGATACACCAATGAGCAGATCAAGAATAGATGGCACAAGCTCGTCAAGCTTCAGCACGACGCCGAACGCCGGACGTTTCCCCACGGCATTCCCGAGAAGGGAAATCTGTTCACGGCAGCCCAGCAGGATGCGAAACAATATTTCGCAAGCACGTACGGAGTACAATGAAGTGGGTATACGTCTATGCCAAACGCAGACAATTCGAGACCAACGACACGCGCGAAGGCGGCGGATAGCCTCATCATGCCACCAGTGACCATTACCATCCCCATGCCAGCCAATGTGGCCGTCCCTTTGGGCTCCGATTCGAGTAACCAACCTGCGCCGAACGGCAACGCGAACTCAACAAAATAGTCTACAACCGGATGTTCCCGTGCTTCTTCCGAGGCATCGTGTAGACTGTCGTCTCCAGCATCTTCAATGCCCGAATCACGCGAGGTCGCGTCTCATGAGGATCGACTACATCGTCGAGAACGCCGTGCTCGGCCGCGTTGGACGGATTCGCGAACTTCTCGCGAAATTACTCCGTCTTGCGCGGCGAACTTCTCCTATCGAAAGCAACGAACCAAGCCATTCACGCCATCCGCCGGGCAGCCAGGTCCATGCGCGAATCGGGCTATTGCGTGACCGTAGCCCACTTACCCGACTTCACCCACAGCCAATCCCCGCCCTCGGAAAGCTTGTCTGGATTCTTCACAACGTAGAGCAGCACGGTTTGTGGCGCCACGCATTGGCGGTAAATCACCGCGGAACTCGATTCGCCCTTGGTGAACACCAGTTCCACGTCAAACTTGGTCGCGGCTTGATCGATTCGCAGAACTCCGTTGCGAAGCTGCGACGTCAATTCCTTCAAATTGCCTCCGGCGAAGGTCGAATGGCCCTGCGAGTTCACTCCGATGGTGTGGGCCGGCGGATGATCCGTATCCCACGGCTGATCGATCGCCACCTGAAATCCGCTGGTGATCGGCTGCATGGAACTCGCGCGAACCACACGGAACACCACAGAGCATAGGAATGGAGCGCCAGGCGGCTTCGGCCCGGGAGGCATCGTCGCGTTCGCGAAGTCACTTGCGGGGCCACCGGTTTCTGTCGCGATTCGCTCGGCATCCGTCGGAGGACGCGGAGCCGCGGCCGCTGCGGCGCAACCCGAGGGCAGCGCAAAAATGGACGCGGGCGGCGGAGCGGCATTCAGTTCCGTGATATCGGTCATCACAACAGCCGCCGTAGCGCCGGGCGGAGTCATTTGCATTTTGACAGGCAGGTTGTATTTGGTGTCGATCCAGACCTTGATTTTGTTCCCGCTACTTTCCGCCTCGAACACTTTGGTCGAGAATCCGTGCAGCGTTTCGGTTCCAGTCTGTTTGGCGTTCGCCTTGGTCAATTCGGAGGACAGATTGGCCGAGTCCTCGAAAGGATCGCCCCAGCTTCCGGAAAAAGTTCCGCTGGAACACGGAGCGCTGCTATCGGCCGGGCCTCCCGTGATGGCCCAGGAAAAACTTTGGTGAGACTGCAGATCATAGAGCGTCCGCGAATGGCTGCCCGATGAGGTGCGATCCAGGATGGCCTTTGACCCGTTGCGATAGATCTTGATGGTCGCGCCTGGCCCGGCCATTCCTCCGCTTTGAGTGACGGTATACGCGGTCGGCGCCGCGGCGGCTTGCGCCGAAAGAGTTGTGCTGAAATTCGTGATGAATGGCAAGGTGACGGAACAGATCGCCAGTATTCGCATGAGTGATTGTCTCCCTCCGAGGCCGGATCGCCCGCCTCTTGAGCGTAACGCCCGGAAATCATCGCGATTGGCGCAGAGATCTTGCGAACCTACAGCGGAATATTGCCGTGCTTCTTCCGAGGCATCGTGTCGACCTTCGTCTCCAGCATCTTCAACGCCCGAATCACGCGAGGCCGCGTCTCGTGCGGCTCAATCACGTCGTCCAGAAAGCCGTGCTCGGCAGCGATAAACGGATTCGCGAACTTCTCTCGAAACTCTTCGGTCTTCGCTCGGCGAACTGAGTCTTGTTCTGCGCCCGCTGCCGCCAACTCGCGCCGATAGACAATATTCACCGCGCCCTCCGCGCCCATCACAGCGATCTCCGCGGCCGGCCATGCGAGATTTACGTCAGTCCTCAGGTGCTTCGATCCCATCACGCAATACGCGCCGCCGTAGGCCTTGCGCGTGATTACTGTGATCTTCGGCACAGTCGCTTCTGAAAACGCGTAGAGCAGTTTCGCGCCATGGCGAATGATGCCGCCGAACTCCTGCGCGGTCCCCGGCAGGAATCCAGGGACATCCTCGAACGTCAGAATCGGAATATTGAACGCATCGCAGAAACGCACGAAACGCGCGCCTTTCGTCGATGAATCGATATCCAAACACCCAGCCAAAAATGCCGGCTGATTCGCAACAATCCCAATCGACGCGCCATCCATGCGCGCGAACCCGACCACCATGTTGCGTGCCCAGTGTTCCTGCACCTCGAAAAAATCGCCATTGTCGACAACACTGCGAATCACATCCTTGATGTCGTACGGTTGGTTCGATTCCGCCGGCACAATCGAATCGAGGGTCACATCTTGACGATCCGCCGGATCGTCGCACGGTGTCCGCGCGGTGCCGTCGCGGTTATTTTGCGGTAAAAAGCTGAGGAGTTCACGGATCATGCGCAGGCATTCCGCATCATCATGCGCGAGAAAATGCGCGACGCCGCTGGTCTCGTTATGTGTGGCGGCTCCGCCGAGTGCTTCCTTCGTCACATCTTCATGCGTGACGGTTTTGATCACGTCAGGCCCGGTGACAAACATGTAGCTCGTCTTGTCCACCATGAAAATGAAATCGGTGAGCGCGGGCGAATACACGGCTCCACCGGCGCACGGCCCCATGATCGCGGAGATCTGCGGCACCACACCGCTCGCCAAAGTGTTGCGGAGAAAAATGTCGGCGTATCCGGCGAGCGACAGCACGCCTTCCTGAATGCGCGCGCCGCCGGAATCGTTCAGCCCGATCACGGGCGCTCCCGTCTTCAGCGCGAGGTCCATGATCTTGACGATCTTGCGTGCGTTCGCCTCCGACAGCGATCCTCCGAAAACCGTGAAGTCCTGCGCGAACACGTACACCAGCCGGCCGTGCACCATGCCGTAGCCAGTAATGAAGCCGTCGCCATCGATCACTTGCTCATCCATGCCGAACTCGCGCGAATGATGCCGGACCAGCTTGTCGGTCTCCTCGAACGTGCCTTCGTCGAGCAGCAGATCGATGCGTTCGCGCGCCGTGAGCTTGCCTTCCTTGTGCTGACGAGCGCGGCGGTCTTCGCCACCTCCAGCGTCGGCAACAGCGTGGCGGCGGCGTAATTCAGTGACCCGATCTGAGACAGGAGAACGTTCGGACATATAAATGACTAGAGTAACTCGAATGCTTCTTGAACCGTCCCATCATCGAGTGTTTCAACTCAGGGCGCAGTAGATGAATAGCCGCCGATTCACGCAGATGCACACCGATAAAAACGAAACGCAAAAACTCTTTTGTTTATCTGCGTGGATCAGCGTGCATCCGCGGCCAAACGGTTCTTCCGTCAGTTCTTGACGACAACCGCATCCGCCGCCTCGATCGAATCGAAACAAGGAAGCATGCCGGCGCAACCCGTCACCTGAAACAATGTCTGGATCCGAGGCGCGACTCCGACAATACCAAACCCGCGTCCCGTCCGCTGGCAAGCTGCATAGATTCCGATGATAGCGCCCAGCCCGGCGGAGTCCATATAAGGAGTGCCCGCGATGTCGACGATCACGGGCTTGGCGTGATCCTGCCGGGCGATTTCCTGAAAGTCGAACACATCGCGCAAGGTCATAGGGCCAGTGAGCTGAATTACGCGCGCGCCCTTTGGGCTGTCGAGCAATTCGATCTTGAGGTTTTCGGATCGGCTTGGAGTCACAGTGTCCTACTGTAGCGGACCAGTCACTCGTTTGTCACTAACTTTCGAGTACGGTTTCTTACGAAGCCGCGCGGACGTTGGGTATTGCGCGATGTCGGCGACTACTTCTAGCTGCAGCATTGTCTTAAGCTGGATAAGCTAGCGGCATACCCGAGGTCTCGCAAGATTTGGTTGGTGGCGCGCGCTACTATTTCGGAGCGATTCGAATGTCGGTCGGCGAAGTTGAAGTCGACCTCCGCGGTACCCGACTCACGTTTCCCCCATGACGCTACCGGCGTGGTCGCCGCGCTCAAGTTGCTTGAAGTCATGTATCCCGCTCGGCGAACCGGGGAATCGTGTGTATAGAAACTCATAGCGTAGGTCGTCTCAGCAGTGTTGAAATCGAATCCTTCAAAGAGCGGAAGACTTCCGATATTGAGCTCAGCCGCTAGCGCGCCTTCACCAAAGTAGCCCAGGTACTGCCAGAACTCGTGCGCGAATCCGAGCGTACAGTGGAGGTTCGTCATCAAATCTCGAATGCCCCACCAAGGTCCTGTCGAGCCTCCATTGATGGGGAAGGATCTAGCAAGGCGGACCTGCGAGCAAAAGTAGCATCGTGCGTGGGTGTCGATGGCCCAATGAATTTCGTGATCGTAGGTCCCGTCTCTGTATGTAGCCAAATACCAACTCTTAGACCTGGTCGTGTTCAGCACCGGGTGCGGGCCTATGGGTGCTGGGTAATTTCGAGCGATGATGCCTGCGGTCCTGTCTTCAACCGTAAGGTCCAGGTTAATCTTTAAGGGCGTTGCCGGGACTACTGAAATGAGTAAGTAGGTTGCGGAACGCTCGCCCCGCTTTTCGATCTCCGCCTTTTCAGTATGGGCGACAAAAAAGGGTCCGATCGAGGTCAGCGGCGGAATTGTTTCATTCTGACTGACGATGGAGCGCGTCGTTAAGAGCGCCTGTAGCTGTGCCGCGTCCGCAGCGCGGGACTCGGCATCATTCCTTACGTAAACGGGAAATTCGCCCTTCTTCGTCCAGTAGTGGACGGCGCGCCCTTTGCGGACGCGTACCAGACATACGAACTTCGAGCTGTCGCTTGGTAGCGGACAGTCCCACAACTCGTACGCCGGTGTTGGTGAAATGTTGGAAGCTATTGAACTCGCGATTGAAGTCCTCAACTCCTGTCGAGGACCGACTTGAACGCCGAGAATCTTGTCAGCTCGCGTCGACTGCTCGCTTACTCCAACAATGAGAAGCCCACCGAAGGTATTCGCAAAAGCCGCGACTGTCTTGACCGCTTTCTCGTTCCACTCCTGCTTGAAATCGAGAAGGAAGCCTTCCGACGCTCTGTCTTCGAGAGAACATGTTACCCCGGTAAAATTCTCTATGGCGTCGAACAAGTCTCTCGATGAAATCTCCGACAGATCATCCTTGTACAGATCCACGAAAGGACGGGACATAAATCGACTATTCCTGCTGGAACCCGTGAAGCCTACTGGAACATGAACAGCGGAGTACCCGTCAACTGCGCCGCCGGTTCATCCCCCGGCGCACCGACCAATTGCTCCTGCTCCAGCAACTGCCGGCAGTAAATCCCGCCTTCGCCGAGGAAAACTTCCAGCTCCGCCGGCCGCGGCAGCGACCCTTGGATCAATGCCTCGCTCAGCGGATCCTCGATATACTTCTGCAGCGCACGGCGCAGCGGACGAGCTCCATAGCTCCGATCCGTACACGTCTTCTCCAGAATATATTTCGCGGCGTCCTCGTTCAGCCGGATCTTGATCTGCTTGGCTTCCAGATTCTTATTGATCAGGTCGGTCAACAGGAACATGATCTGCAGCAGTTCGCTATCGGTGAGCGACGTGAACAGAATCACCTCGTCCAGGCGATTCAGGAATTCAGGATTGAAGGCCTTCTTCACCTCGGCCATCACCTGATCTTCCACCTTTTGCGGCAGTGTCTCCGACGGCGCAGCGAAGCCCATCGCACTGCGCTTCTCAAGGAAACGGGCGCCCAGGTTCGACGTCATGATGATGATCGTATTCTTGAAGTCGACCGTGTTGCCCAGCCCGTCCGTCAACTGCCCGTCTTCGAAAACCTGCAGTAGGATGTTGTAGATGTCCGGATGCGCCTTCTCGATTTCGTCCAGCAAAATCACCGAATAGGGCGCGCGCTTCACGCGTTCCGTCAACTGGCCGCCCTCTTCGTAACCCACGTAGCCCGGAGGCGAGCCGATCAGTTTCGATACCGAGTGCTTTTCCATGAACTCGGACATGTCGAACCGCACCAGCGACTTTTCGCTGCCGAACAAAAATTCCGCCAGCGCCCGAGCGACTTCGGTCTTGCCGACGCCCGTCGGTCCCAGGAACAGGAACGATCCCGCAGGCCGCTTGGGCGATTTCAAGCCCGCACGCGACCGACGAATCGCACGAGCCAGCGCGGAGATCGCCTTCTCCTGGCTGATCACCCGGCGATGCAAGTTCTTCTTCGATCCGCAACAGCTTGGCGACTTCTTCTTCACGAATCGCCGTCATCGGAACGCCGGTCCAGCGCGCGACCACATCCTCGATGTCGTCCTTGGTCACCACACCCGTCGACGTATCGTCCAGGTTGTACTTCTCGCGGAGCATGCGAAGATTCTCGCGCTCCTTGCGCTCTTCATCCGAATAGAAGCGCGCCTTTTCGAACTCATGATTCGCGATCGCGTTCTCCATGCGATGCACGATGAACTTGATGCGCTTCTGAATCTCGGCGACTTCGCTCGGCAGCGTCGTCTGGCGCAGCTTCACGCGCGCGCCCGCTTCGTCAATCAGATCGATAGCCTTATCCGGCAGGAAACGATCCGGAATGAACCGCGTCGACGTGTAGACGGCCACTTCGATCGACTCGTCGGTATACGCCACCGCGTGGAATTTCTCGTAGCGTTCCTTGATGCCGAACAGAATGCGAACCGCGTCGGTCTCGTTCGGCGGCGGAACTTTCACCGCCTGGAAACGGCGTTCGAGCGAACGATCCTTCTCAATTGATTTGCGATACTCAGCCGGCGTCGTAGCGCCGATGCACTGAATCTCGCCGCGCGAAAGCGCCGGCTTCAAAATGTTCGCCGCGTCCAGCGACCCTTCGGCCGATCCCGCGCCCACCAGCGTATGCAACTCATCGATAAAGATGATGGCGTTCTGATTCTCCATCAGCTCTTTCATGATGGTCTTCAGCCGCTCTTCAAACTGTCCGCGATACTTCGTCCCCGCGACGATCAGCGACAGATCCAGCGCGAGAATCCGCTTATCCGCCAGGAACGACGGCACGTCGCCATCGGAGATGCGCTGCGCCAGCCCTTCGACGATCGCCGTCTTGCCGACGCCGGGCTCGCCGATCAGCACCGGATTGTTCTTGGTGCGGCGGCACAGAATCTGGACGACGCGCTCCAGTTCGAAATCGCGTCCGATCAGTGGATCCAGCAGACCGTCCATCGCGGCCTGCGTCAGATCGCGGCTGAACTCGCTGAGAAGTGAGCTTTCCTTGGGGCGATTAGATGACATTTTTTCCGAACTTTGCCTCGCGATCTCTTCCCGAACCTGCGAGAGTCGAAGGCCGCGTTCATGCAAGATGTCGGCGGCGAAACACTTCTCCTCGCGCAACAGTCCTAACAAAAGGTGCTCGGTCCCGATGTGCTTGTGGCTGAGCCGCTCCGCCTCTTCGGCCCCGTAGGCAAGCACGCGCTTGCATTCGTGGCTCAGAGGAAGGTCGACCGAAGTGGAAACTTTCTCGCGCAGCGTGGTGTGCGCCTCAATCTGTTTGCGAATGGATTCGACGGAGGTGCTGGACCGCAGGAACCGGTTCGCCAGCGCCTTGTCTTCTCTCAACAGCCCCAGCAGCAGATGTTCGGTCTCGATGCACGGACTGCCGAACTGGCTGGCTTCATAGCGGGCGAAGAAAATGACCCGCCGGGCTTTCTCGGTATAACGTTCAAACATAGTTAGTGCCCTGACTCACGTCCCCGGTACCGTCCTCGATAGCGTCCCCAATAGAAGGATCGGATGAGTACGTCTTTTCTATCAGTCTACCTTGTTCCAGCTTAACTATCCTATCGGCACGTCGAGCGAATTGTAGATTGTGAGTTACGTGAATGGAGGTTAAGCGCCGGGAACGATGCAATTCATCAATCAGTTCCATGATCATTTCGCCGGTCTTGAAATCCAGGCTGCCCGTGGGCTCATCGGCCAATAGAACCTTAGGGTTGCCGGCGAGTGCGCGAGCCAATACCACTCTTTGCTGCTCGCCGCCGGAAAGTTCTCCAGCGCGATGCGACGCGCGATTTCGAAGTCCGACTTCATCCAGCCTCGTGAGCGATTCCGGCTCCGCCTGCTCCCGGTTTTGCCCGCGTATCAACAAAGGCATCATCACGTTCTCGATCGCGCTAAATTCGGCGAGCAAGGAGTGAATCTGCCAAACGAACCCAAGCTCCCGGTTCCGAAACTCCGCGAGCTCATTGGCCCGGAGTTGGCAAATGTCATGTTGTCCGAAGTATATCGCACCGCTGGTTGGGGTGTCGAGACCGCCCAGCAGGTGCAGCAGCGTGCTTTTGCCGGACCCGGATTCGCCCACCAGCGCCAGCCGTTCGCCCTCCACGACCTCAAGATTGAGGCCCGAAAAAACCACGAGATCGGAGTCGCCGGAGCGATAGCGTTTTTCAAGATTGACAGCGCGGATCACTGTCCCGATTCTATCTGAGAGGTCAAGCGACGGTATCGCACTCTCTTGTGGGGCAGGCGGTTCCGCCTGTCATCTTTTTGTTCATGACAGCATACCGTCGCAAACTACCTCATATACATCCACCGGGCGTTTATCTTTTCATCACGTTCAGATTGAAGGGCTCAGTACCCGCTTCGAAGTCGTCCGACAAGACTGCGGGTCCACACTGGCTAAGCGATCCACTGGTCGCTCAGATCGTTGCATCCACTATCCGAGCCGGAGAAAAGGAGCGCCAATTCTACTCTCTGAAGGCATGGGTCATACTGCCTAACCACGTTCACATGCTCGTGCTTCCGAATGTTTCGATCCCGGCAATGATGCGCTGGATCAAGGGTTCAACAGCGCGCCGCGCAAACCAGATACTCGGACGAACGGGCTCCGCATTTTGGCAAGACGAATCCTTTGACCACTACATTCGGAACGACCCCGAGCTTGAAAAAACAGTCCGCTACATCGAGGAAAATCCCGTCGCCGCTGGATTGTCCTCGTCACCTGAGCTCTGGCCTTGGTCTAGCGCAAGAAGGCAGGCGGAACCGCCTGCCCCACATTAAACTGGCAGTACTCTAACCCTCCAACCGCCACGCCACCACAGCCGGCAACACCACCGTCAACCCCGCGACCATCCAAGTCACCCAGCCCCCCGGAATCGCCAGCGCAGCACCCGTCCTGAACGCGATCAACCACCCGAACGTAATCGCTACCCCCACTCCGATCGCGACCAATCGAAAATTACTCCGCCTCCGCCACCACAACGCCTGCAGCGCCAGCCCCATCGGCACTGCGACCATCAGATCCACCAGATAATGCTCACCCAACCCCAGCGTCGCGAGCGCGGTGAGGCTCACGTACAGTCCCGACAACACGACAACCCACCAAGCCCGATGCCGCATGTTCCAGAACAGCAGCAGCGTCCAGCCCACATGCAGCGAAGGCATTCCGTTGCGCGGCACTTCGCCGAGATTCCCTGGTTCCGGTAGAATGCGCGCCAAATCAGGAATCACGTGCGGAAATTCCTTGGGGAACAAATAAGCCGGTCCCGCGGCAGGGCAAATTTGATACAGCAGAAATCCGACACAGCCTAACGTAATCGACAGCCATCTCAGATCCAACGGATACCACTCGTTTCGGTCGCGATCCTGCCATTGAAACCCAAGACAAATCGCGAGCCCAAGGGGCAAACTATTGTAAACGCAGGAGCAGGCGACTCGTAGCCAGTTGTGATCGGCAAACGCGTTCCCCACAACCCAACTCGGCGGGAGCCCGGACCTCGCTGCTAGTTTCGCATCGAAAATGTATAGGACCCGATCGTAAGTCATCGGCGTCCAGCCGATCGCGGGACCGACGGCCATCAGCGATCCGACGCACAGAAACGGCACCAGCGCGACATCGCGAACCCGCTCAAACCTCATCTGTTTCTCAACTGGTATGGCCCAGATCCAGCGCGTTGCCAACGTAAACAGCGAGCCCATTCCGAGAAAAGCACCAGGAATCGCGATCATGTTGCCGTCGAAGTACCGCATCTCGCCGTGATGCAGAAGATAGATGCCTCCGAACCCCAGGCCGGCGAGAACGGATAATCCCAGCTCGCGCCGCTCCGGCCGGAACATCAGATGTGTGACGAAAGCACCGGTAAACGCAAATGCAATATATGCCGAGACGCCGATGTGCAGGATCGCCGCGATCAGAATCAGCACCAGCGCCGCCGCCAGTGTTTGCATGCCCGGGAGTAGCGGCGCAATATCCGGCGACGTATCCGGAGATTGCTGCGCGCCGGCCGCGCGCTGATTCGGGGTGGGCATTTCAGGGGGTATTTCCATCGTAGATGATACAATCGGGAAGTAAAAATGCCTTTGAACGAACAACAACGAATGGCGCGCTCCCTGGCAGTCGCCGACCCCGATGTTTACGAGCTGATTCAGCTCGAAACCGAGCGCCAGAACTCGCGCCTGGAACTGATCGCCAGCGAAAACTTCACCTCCGAAGCGATCCTGGAAGCCGCCGGCAGCACCTTCACGAACAAGTACGCCGAAGGCTATCCCGGCAGGCGCTATTACGGCGGCTGCGAACATGCCGACGCGCTGGAAAACCTGGCTCGCGACCGCGCAAAGAAGTTGTTTCAGCGCCGAATACGTCAACGTTCAGCCGCATTCCGGCTCGCAAGCCAATCAGGCGGCGTATGCGGCCGTGCTGCAGCCCGGCGACACCGTGCTCGGCATGAATCTGTCGCACGGCGGCCACCTGACGCACGGCCATCATCTGAATTTTTCGGGCAAGACCTACAAAATCGTGCCCTATCGGCGTGCGCAAAGAAGACGAACGCATCGATTACGAAGAGGTCGCGCGCCTGGCCGACGAGCACAAGCCGAAGATGATCATCGCGGGCGGCAGCGCCTATCCTCGCATTATCGATTTCGCGCGCTTTCGCCAGATTGCCGATTCCGTCGGCGCGATTTTCCTGGTCGACATGGCGCATTTCTCCGGCCTGGTCGCCGCGGGCGTGCATCCGAATCCCTGCCTGCACGCCGACATCGTCACCTCCACCACGCACAAAACTCTGCGCGGTCCGCGCAGCGGCATGATTCTGGCGAAAGAAAAATACGGCAGCCGCCATCGATAAAACCGTGTTTCCCGGCGTGCAGGGCGGTCCGCTGATGCATATCATCGCGGCGAAAGCGGTTTGCTTTAAGGAAGCCGCGACGCCCGAATTCGCGGCATATCAGCAGCAGCGTGATCGCCAACGCGAAAGCGCTTGCTGCCGGCTTGCAGGAACATGGCTGCCGCGTCGTTTCCGGCGGCACCGATACGCACCTGATGCTGGTCGACGTTTTCGCGAAAGGCGTGCGCGGCAAGGAAGCCGAAGCCGCGCTCGATCGCGCGTTTATCACCGCGAACAAAAACACCATTCCGTTCGATGTGAATCCGCCGCTCAACCCCAGCGGGATGCGCTTCGGCAGCCCGGCGGTCACCACGCGCGGTTTCCGCGAAGCCGAGATGCGAGAAGTCGCGGGCCTGATCACTCAAGTGCTTGAGAACATTGCCAATGAAGATGTTCTTGCCGAAGTCCGGCGCAAAGTCGGCGGCCTGACCGAGCGGTTCCCGCTCTACGCCTGGAAACTTAGAACCGCCATGGCGGGCTGACAAGATCCGAGACACGTCGATGCTTCACATCGTCATCGACGCCCGCCACATTCAGGATTTCGGCATCGGCACCTACATCCGCAACCTGATGCGTGCGCTGGCGCCGACTGGATCAGGAGAATCGCTACACGCTGATCATTCGTCCCGAGGACGCCGACAGCGTGGCAGAGTCCGGGACCGAATTTCAGCACCGCGATCTACGCCCGTCCGGATACGCAACTGGTTCACAACATAACGTTTCCGCGCTTTCTTAAATCGTTTAATGCGGATTTGTATCATATTCCGCTGAATTCCGTCGCGTGGTGGATGCCGCGGCCCTACGTCGTGACCATTCACGACATGAGCACGCTGCTGTTTCCCGCGCACGGCCGCGATTTCGGCGCACCGTGCACGAAGAGCGCTATCGCCGCGGCGCGCTGCGGGCCGCCCGCGTCATCACCGTTTCCCATTCCACCCGCCGCGACATCGAGCACGTTCTGCACGTTCCTCCCGATCGCATCCGCACGATCTACAGCGCGCCCGACCCCGCCTTCACCAACGGCCATTGCGACGAGGGCTCACGACCGGCAGATGCTGGACCGCTATTCGATCCACTATCCGTTCATCCTCTATGCCGGCACGATCCGGCCGCAGAAGAACATTCCGCGGCTGATCGAAGCGTTCGCCGTGCTGCGCGCGGATCTGGAAAGAGTCCGATAAATATACCGATTTGCGGCTGATTATCATTGGCGACGAGCTCTCGCGCTATCCCGCCGTGCGGCGCGCGGTGGCCGAGACCCGCATGGAACCGCTGGTTCGCTTCCTTGGGTTCGTGCCGCATGAAACGCTGCGGGTGTTTTATCGCGCTGCTTCGGTGTTTGCTTTCCCGTCGCTCTATGAGGGCTTCGGTCTTGCGCCGCTGGAGGCGATGGCGTGCGGAACTCCCGTGGTCGCGTCCGATATCCCGTCGCTGGTGGAAGCCGTGGGCGACGCGGCCGAGTTGGTCAGCCCTGACAATGTATTCGATATCGCGCGCGGCTTGCGCGAAGTTTTGCTCGACGAAGATCGTCGCCGCGAGCTTTCCGTCGCCGGCATCGAGCAGGCGAACCGCTTCCACTGGGACACGACCGCGCGGGAAGTTCTCTCGGTTTATCGCGACATTAAAAAATAATCCAAAAATAAGTTTGCAGTATTTCCGTAACGAGAGTACTATACTTACAACCGCTGCGGATCGGGGACGCGGCCATATGTGGTTGGAGGGCAGTAACGTGGTTGGAGGCAGTAACATGGAGTGGACTCGTTCGGACACGCTGGCGCTGGCCATGCATAATTGCGCGCAATGCCACGGATCTGGATTGCGCCTGGCGAAGAGAGGAGCGGCACCTTGCAATTGCGTGCTGCGCTCCATCTTCCGCATCTGTTGGGATCGTTTCGTCCGCTGCGTCACGCAGGAGCGCCACCTGAGCCGGGTGTCGGTCGAACCGCACGCGGGACGCGCACGTCCGTCGACATGGGGACGAAAAGACGAAGAATATATCGCCGATTTTAGCCTGGTATCCAGGCGAACATTGGACGATTTCGAGTACCGGGTGTTCCGTTATCACTTCATGCTGGGCGCGGACTGGAAGCTGTGTGCACGCAAGCTGAAGATGGATCGCGGGAACTTTTTTCACGCGGTCTATCGGATCGAGCAGAAACTGGGACGCACGTTCCGCGAACTGGAGCCGTATCCGCTGTTTCCCATCGACGAGTATTTCCAGGGGCCGTCGAAGCTGCCGCCTCCGCGAATTCCGGTTGCGATCGATTCGGTGCGGCCGCGGCATCTGCGGTTTCCGCTTCCGATCGTGCAAGTGGCTTGAGCGTTACTGGCCGCAGCAAGGCAGGCGAAACCGCCTGCCCCACTACCGTCTGCTCGCGAAGAAACGCTGAATCAATTCGGTACACTCCGCGCCGAGTGTACCTTCGACGATCTCAACCCTATGGTTCAGCACGTCTGAATCGGCCAGGCGAAACTTGCTGCGCACTCCGCCGAAACGCAGATCGCGTGCGCCGAAAACCAGTTTTGCGATGCGGGCCGTGACCAACGCGCCTGCACACATTATGCAAGGCTCCAGCGTGCAAAAAAGCGTCGCGCCTTCCAAGCGATAGTTGCCAATCGCAGCCGACGCCTCGCGCAGGGCGAGAATTTCGGCATGGGCGGTGGGGTCGTTCTGCGATATCGAAGAATTGCGCCCGCGTCCGATTAGCTGGTTGTCGAGCACGACCACCGCGCCAACCGGAACCTCGCCGGCGGTCTCCAGCCTCGCGCGCGAGGTCGAGCGCCATCTTCATGAACGCTTCAGGCGGCACGCTTATTTCGCCGGATCAGCACAGGATGGAACGGGCACGGCCACCGGCATATGATCGATCGTATTCGTGGGGGGCTCGATCGTCTGCATGGTGAAGTGCACGTCGTTCGGGATGTGCATGTTTAACAGTGGCACCGAACAAGGTGAAGCGGGAGCGGCTACGGATGGAGTGAGGCGGGCCGCCATCGTTCTCGGTTGAAAAGCCTGGCGAGCCACCATTGAATCGACCACTGTTTGCCAGCCGTTCGTGGCCACGTTGGGCGCCGGCGATTGTGCGCAGAGCGCGCCGGCGATCGCGAAAAACGGAAGCAGGATCTTCATGGCGAATGCTCCTGGCTCAGTATATCGCGGGTGAAGTCCGCTAAACGATCGACAGTGATCGCTCCCGTTGAGACCCCCACCCTGACGGGTGGTGCTTGACGACGGAGACCGTGAGGCAAATGCTAGTTCGCGCCCAAATGGACATCGAGCCAGGCGGTCGCGTCCTGCGCCGTCGAAACTTCACCGGTCAGCATCGCCAGCACAAGCGCGCTCGACAACACCGACGAGAACCCGCGATCGTAGACGACGCCGTGATTTTGCCCCGCCAGCTTCGCGATGAACGGCACGGTTTCCGATTGCCCACCGGCGGTGAGCCGTTCGAGTTCCTGCGTCCAGCCCATTTCGCCGCGCCACAGATCCGGCCTCAAGCCGTGATCCGACGTGATCAGAATGCTGGTGGAATCCCAAAGCCCGGAACGCTCCAGAGCGCGGCGCATTTCCCCGACGGTGCGATCGACCAGAGCGAGATTGTCGGCATAGCTGAGCTTTTCGCTGAGCGTGAAGTCGCGCCGCTCGCGATCATAGATCGCGAACAAGTGAGGCAACGGAAAGTGAATGAATAAGAGATCGATGTCTTTGTCGGCGGCCTCACAGTACGCGCGGTCTCTAATCTCAAAATACTGCTGAAGCTGCCGGCGCTGTAGGTTGATCGCTCGCATATTCTTCGACGCCGACTCGGTGTTCCATCCCAGCATGTCGCGCAGATTGCTCCATTGCAGGGAGAACAGGACTCTCACGGCTTGCGGGATGCCCTCATCGGCGACGCTGGTTTCGCGCAGCAGTGCGACCGAAGGTTGTCCGTTGGGAACATCCAGGCAACGCACGGTCTCGTCGCCGAAAATGCGGCAATACGGATGGTGCCATCCGATGATTTCCGCGTTGGCGCCGAGTTTGCGCGCTTCCTTGAACATGTTGGGCTGGTCCCGCCAGTCGACTCCACTGCCGCCGTCGCCGGGGTAGACGCGAAGAGTGCTGGCATCCACCAATTCCGCGCGCGAGTAGCTTCGCCCCGAGAGCAGGGATGGAAGCGCGAGCGTTGTCCAAGAGGCGGTCTGGCGCGCGTGATCGGCGACCACCGATTCCGAACGCAGGCGATCGAGTTCCGTGAAATCGACCTTGGGCTGGCGCAGTTCAAATGCCAGCCGCTGATCGAATTCGTCGAACAACATCCAGATGACTCGCTTGTGTGCGCCGTGCGGATTGCTTCGCTCGTCCAGCATTGGCAGTGTCGGTCTTGACCGGTACGACGATTCCGGTTCCTCGCTGACGCGGCTCCAGGCAAAGTCGATCATGAGCGACGGGAACAGGAGCGTGAGTATCAGCGCAACCCGGCGCGCCGCTCTTACTACTCGTTGATTGCCGAGCAGCGTCATCACCAGTCCGATCACCAGGAGGCTTTCGATCGCGAGGACGGCGCCGTTGGTTCCCCAGTCGGCGTGATTGCCCTCGCTGTTCCAATAGCGCCGCACGGATTCGAGAGGGAAAATCAGCAACAGGAGGAAGCCGCAACGCGCGAATTGCATTTTCCACGGGGTCGGGTTGCGCTGCACCCACATCCAGACCAGCCACAAGACTCCGCTGAGCAGAAAAGCCGAAACCAGTGTCGCGATGAGCAGGGTCGGATCGGCGGGCGCGATCCGGTAGTAATCGATGGAGCGCTCTTTCAAATGCTCCAGGTCATACCATCGCCGCAGGAAGCACAAGTTCCCGAGCGAAAAGCAGATGAGAAAGTCCCTCAGCTTTGCGCGCGCCGACGATGAGACAGATAAGGCCATCCGTGGAGTCCGTCGAGTTGCGCCGGTCCCGGCCGGCTCGAATCGACGAGCCTCGGCCGGTCAAAGTATTCCTCGCACAACCCCCTGAATCTATAGGATCGGCAGGACGGGCGTAGTCGATTAGTGCGGACTCGCGGTGATTTTGGCTGTGAGGGAGAGAAATCGTTAGCGCGCTCTCTAACGGTCGCGCCTCAACTGACGGCCTTCGAGGCGCGACCGTTAGAGAGCGCGTTTCCGCATGAAACGTCGTTCCAATTTCAAACGGAGGTTGAGCATATCATTCCCGATTTTCCGGCTCCGCTCAAAAGGCCTTCCGAATAACGATCGCGATTGCCCTTCAGGAAAATCTCGCCCCAGAGTTGGAGGTTCAGGAGTCGCCAGATGCGGTCGGTCGCGTCCTGGTGGCCGGAGCGGTGGTTTTCGACGAGCGTACGGAGTTGCGTGCGGTCCACAATTTCGTCAAGCAGTCCGCCGGGGGCCAAAAGGAGATCGTAGAGCGGCGCGGCGCGCGCGTCGAGCATCCAGTCGCGAATCGGCGTGGGGAATCCCATCTTCTTGCGATAGATGATGTCATTGGGAAGCAATCCTTCGACGGCTTTCTTCAGGATGTATTTGCCGGAACCGTTGCGCAGTTTCAGATTGTCGGGAACGCGCGCGGCGAACTCGACGAATTCGTGATCGAGCAGTGGGACTCGGCTTTCAATGGAACAGGCCATGCTCATCTGATCCTGCTTCATCAGCAATTCGACGAGATAGGTTTTCTGATCCGCGTAGAGCAGTTGCGCGAGCGGCGAACGGAACGGCCCGTTGTTCCAGTAGTGGAGGAAACTCGCGTAGGGATCGCCGCCACGGCCTAGCGTTTGCAGATCCTTCGCGGAAAATGCGCAACAGAAGTTATCGAGATGCAGGCTCTCGACGGAATTTTCGCGGCCGAGCGGCGTGTGCATCAACTTGCGGCGCAGGTTGGCGGAAAGCAGCGACGTGGACCCGAGCTGATCGCGAATCAAGCCGCGCAGAGGACCCGGAATCCAGCGATACGCGTTCATCAGAGACGTGTTGCGGAAATACTGGCCGTAGCGCGAATAGCCGGCAAACAGTTCGTCGGCGCCTTCGCCGGTGAGCACTACTTTGACGCGTTCCGAAGCAAGCTTTGCGACGAAATACAGCGAAACACTGGAGGGCCAGTTGATGGGTTCGTCTTCATGCCACACCAATTGCGGCAGCGTGTTGAAGAAGTCCTCCATGCCCACGGAAACTTCGTGATAATCGGCGCCGACGTGTTTGGCTACCTGGCGCGCCCACGGCAGTTCGCTATACGGCGTTTCGGCGTAACCGACGGCGAAGGCCTGGACGGGCTTTTGGGTGACGCGCGACATGATCGCCGCAATGGCGCTCGAATCGAGGCCGCCGCTGAGGAACATGCCCAGAGGAACGTCGGCCATCAGGCGCATCTCGACGGTTTCTTCGAGGCGGCGGCGGCACTCGGCGATCCAGTATGGATCGTCGTGGGGCTCGGGATCGGACGCGTTGCGGGGCGCGTCCCAGTATTGGCGGATTTCGAAATTGGGCCCGGAAGCGCCGGGAGAAATGCGGAGCCAATGGCCCGGCATCAGTTTGCGGATGTTGCGAAACAGCGTGCGATCGTCGCTGTTGTAACCGAACGAGAGGAATTCGGGGACGGCGGAGGTTTCCAGTTCGGCTGAAATCGCCGGATGTTCCAGCAGCGCCTTGATTTCGGAAGCGAACGCGAACAGGCGGCCATCCCAGTAGTAATAAAACGGCTTGATGCCGAGGCGGTCGCGCGCGCAGAACAGCGAACGGTCGGTGCGATTCCAAATGGCGAAGGCAAACATGCCGCGGAATCGCTGGATGCAATCCGGGCCGTATTGTTCGTAGGCGTGGAGAAGCGTTTCGGTGTCGCTGGTGGAAATGTAGCGATGACCGGCGCGCTCGAGTTCGGGGCGCACGGCCGCGTGATTGAAGATCTCGCCATTGTAGACGATCCAGAGCGAGCGATCCTCATTGGTCATCGGCTGCTTGCCGGCGGGGCTCAGATCGACGATGCTGAGGCGGCGATGACCGAGATGGAGGCCGTCGTCATGATAGGTGCCGGAAGCGTCGGGGCCGCGATGCCGGATCGCGGCGTTCATTTTGTCGAGGATGGAAGGAGAGGGCCAGGACGAGGCTAAGTCGAGATATCCAGCGATGCCGCACATAGCATCCGCTCAGCGAACTCTCAATCGCCCCATTTTGTAGGGATTGCTTTTTTTGATGGAGCTCGGCTGGACTGAACCCGTTGCGGCGGGCATTCCAGCGTGAACCGGCGTTGCCTGACCGGGCATTCCCGAAGATGCGCCCATTCCCAAAGGTACTCCGAGCGCCATTGCCGTGACGCTCTGCGCCTTGGCAGCCTGGGCGATTTTTGCATTGGCGGCTAGCGAAAATGCGCAAATGAGCGCTGCCAGCATGGGGAACTCAAGACGATAGGCTTCGCTATCGAACACCGCTCCCACCATCCAACTGACTAGCGCCAGCAGCAGGAAAAACGCCATCTCCGATACTTCGGACAGCGCCGGATATTTACGGGCATTGCGATACACGGAAGAGCAGCCGATCACGCACCCTACAATCGCGAAGAGATACAAGACAAAACCTGGAATGCCATCCTCGGCAGCGAGTTGAAGGTACGTGTTGTGAGTTTCGTGCCAATTCGCGCGGCGGCCCTGGTCCGTCGCCTCGGTGGCGGCCGCCGCCGCATATACACCGGGACCGACCCCAAAAACAGGATGCTCCATCGTCAACGTCAAAGCTTCCTGGATAAGACCCGTGCGTTGGAGCCGAGAGTAGACGGCGATCTTTTGCTCGTCGGTCATATCCGAGGTCATGAGATCTTCTCGCCCGGAGAACATGGTGGCGTAGCGCTCGGTTATGTCTTTCGGCAGCACGAAAAGCAACAAAATGATCATGGCTCCGGCGCCGCCGAGAAACAGGAGTTTCTTGTTTACCGACACCCTAAGAAAAAGCATCAGCGCGAGAACTACCAGAGTCAGCAGGCCGGAGCGAGAGCCGGTTTTTAACGCGAGAACCAGAGCTATCGGGATCGCCACGATCATCAGCACTCGCGATACCGAGAACCCTTTTTGCGTCGAAACGACGAATAAACAAAAGCAGATACCCATCAAAAGCCTGGACGCGAGTTCGTTCGGGTTGGACAGTGAACCTTTACCTTCGCCGACCAGCCGGCCCACAATCGTTCCCGAATACAGCAGCACTGGAACAATTACGCCGAGTGTGGCGTAGGCGAGGACGACCATGGCTCGCCGGACGTTGTTCAGACTAACCACCAGCATGGCGACGACCAGGCAAATGAGGATCGATTTGCTCCAGTAGTCCTTGAACATATCCAAGGTGCCCCCATGCCAGGAACTCGCGATGCCGGCGACTCCGAGCCAGATGGTGAAGGTGATCAGCCACAAAATGGGCCGCATTTTCGCCAGGCGCGGAACGCTAGCCGACATCACGGCGGCGATTCCCGCGATGATCGAAAAGATCATGGCGAACGGGATTACCACGCCAAGGCGTTCGGCGAGGAACTCTGGAACTCTCGCAAACGCGAAGAACAGGAAGAGCAAAACGAACGTAAATCCAATCCGCTGGGCGGCGCCGGGACGGGACTCCAGCAATCCGGACGTGCCCTGCGCAGTCTCCAGCCGGGAGGGAGAGTGACTGAATGAAGGCTGCTGAAGTACGTTTTGCATCAATTTCCACTCCGCTTCGCAAATCGGAAGCTTGTGCCTAAGGATACCATTCCGCTCATCCGGGGACCAATCGGCCAAGAGTACTGGCGGGGACGTCCGAAGGTCCCGGTCACTGTCGATTCTTCCTTTATTTCTCTTCTAAATGGTCTTGTTTTCACCAGTTGCCGCTTGAGATGACCGGTCGCGCGGAGTTTTAGGCCGCATCGTGGAGACGCGGGAGAGCCTGTTTTCGCACGGCGACCACGCAGAGGGAGAAACGCATGATGCGATTCAGAGTAGGAGCCGGATGGGCGGGTCCGTTGGCGGGCGCGCTCTTTTCGGTCTCGGTTTTTGGGCAGACGGTGATCGATCTCCGGAGCCAGACCAAGAATGTGGATTTTTCGGGAGCGCCCTCGACGCGTCCGGCGAAAACCGGGACAGCGCTGCCCGCGACGTGCAATGTGGGCGAGGTGTATTTCAACACGGCCGCCAGCGCCGGAAGCAACTGGTATGGGTGTGTAGCTCCGAATACCTGGTCGGTGGAAGGCAGCAGTGGAGGCGGTGGCGGCGGTTCGTCTACGCTCTCCGTACTGACGGTATCGACGGCGGGTTCGACCCTGACGATCGGGGGCGGCTGCTCGGGCGTGGCTCCGTGCAATGTGCGGGTCGGGTCAACTGTGGTGGCGTTCGTCAGTCCGGCTTCTGCCACGTTGTCCAGCGGATCGGGGACAGCGTTCCTCTACGTCGACAACACGGGGGCTTTGATCGCCGGACACAATTTTGGAGCCGGCAATCTTTCGTGCAGCGGACCTTGTACGGCGGTGAACGGAATCACAGCGTTTCCGCCGGATGCGATTCCCATCTGGACTTGGACCGCGAGCGCCGGTTCGTGGAATTCCGGTGGCGGCACGGACCAGCGCGCGGTTCTGAGTCAAAAAGTGGTGACCTGCGGGGCGAACATGACGTGCGCGAACTCGGGAACGGCGCTGGTGATCAGCAGCACGGGAGGATCTGGCGGCAGCAGTTCAGTCTCGGCGCCACTGGTGGATCTGGCGGATCATTCTTCGATCGCGGCCGGCGCGACCCAGACTCTGGCGACGTTGACGTTGCCGGCCGGGAAGTTGTCGGCAAATAACAACTATGCGATTCTCGCGATTTCCGGAATCCAGACCACCAGCAGCAACACGATTTCCCTAAATTTCGGAAACACGGCGGTGCTGATCGGCAACGGGGTATCCGCATGGGGACTGGGAGCCGGCACTGGGTTCACCGTCGAGTGCAAGGTGATTCGGCTGGCTTCCAGTTCGCAAAAGATCTCGTGCGCCGCAGGGCTCGCACAGAACCTCGCGGGGCCGTACGTAAATTTCACCAGCGGCGCGGAAGATCTGAGCGCCAGCGTCGCGATCACGGTGAAGGCGACCACGAACGCCAATGCGGGCGATGTTGTGCTCAAGACGTTCGAGTTCAGGCCCATAAATTTCTAGGAGAAAGACGAAGATGCGCACCATTACACTACTCTGCGTGGCCGGCTCACTTGCCTGCGCCGCCGTCACTGTTACGGTTCGGGGGACGACTGCCACGCAGGCGATCCTCAGCTACAATCTGAGCGCGCCGAGCGGATCGGCGTGTCTGGTCGAGATTAGCGAATCTCCCAGTTATGCGCCGCTGATACACGATGTCGACGGGTCGCTGTTCTCCGGCTCCAATCGGGATAGCCGAAGCGGGTCGGTTCTCAACGGAGGATCCCACGTGTTTGTGGCGGGAACTCGGGGCGCGGCCCAACTGGGGCTGGACGTGCGTCGTTATTCGCGCGCGCTGGCGGCCAATACGATCCACTATTTTCGAATCAACAACGACTCGGCTTGCGACTCAGGCGGCGTGGCGGCAGGAAGCTTTGTCACGGGGACGCTCCCCATGGGGCGCATGTACAACGATCCGATTCCGACGGATCCTTCGCATCCGGGCATTACGGCGTGGCCGGAGATACGCGGCGCTTCGCGGATTCCGGCCGTGGATCCCCAGACGGGGGCGCGCTACGTACCGATGACCGTGCCGGGGGATCAGCCGGCCCTTTCAGGAAGCGGCACCAACTTCGGATCTCCGTTCGATGCGAGCGGCACCTGGGCATGCACCGCTGGCGCCGCGCCGTGCACGTTCAGCGGCACGAACAGCGCGAAGCTTGTGTTGCCGTTCGACCCTGGGCAAGCGGGAGCGCTCCACTTTTTTCTGGGCGGTTCCTACGAAACGGTCGGGACGCAATATCTCGATTGGATCAACAACCAGCTGACGATGTACTGCTCAGGCGCCGGTTGTGGAGCGGCGCCGGCGGCCAACCACATCGCCGATTTCTGTTTGAGTGTAAACGGAGTGACTTGCGCGTCGGCGGTGATTCAGAAGACGCTCGGCAACTCGAGCGCCGTGGTGGGGGTAGGCGGTACGAACGTGGGTATGACGGATTGGCTCCCGTGGACCACGCCTATCGATCACGTGCTGGCCACGCAGCAGGCGATGGCGGTAACCATCAGCGGAGCGGACGTAACGTACGCCGATAACTCGAACCAGCACTTTCGAAGTGTGTGGACCAACGGGACTCGCGCGACACTCTCCGGCGCGGGGTGCGCGAGTCCGGTGACGATCGCGTCACTGGCCGATGATCAGCATCTGGTGCTCACGAGTTCGCCCGGATGCAGCAGCGGCACACTGACGGTGACGCCGTTCACGCTGCTGGTCTGGAAAGACAACATCTCGACCGACACGTTCACGTTGAGCGCGGCGCACTACGATTGGCAGAGCGACTTTGACGCGCCGATCGAATCGAGCGCCATGCAGGACGGCCTCAATTCGTGCGGCGGCCCTCCGATCACAGTGAGCGGAAATGCCGGATATCTTTGCTATAACAATGGCGATCCGGGCGCGTGGTACTGGGTGTCGGCTACCGGGAACACGGTGAATTATCTGGGCAGGTGGAACGTTGCCGTGACTGGTGCGCCGCTGGCGCAAATTCCCGACGGGCAGGGGGATGTGTGCGCGTTCGACCTGACGAACGCGGGCGTGGTGTATTGCGGACTGGTTGCGTTCCAGGGCGAGACGACATTGGTCAAGGTCGCGTTTTCCGGACCGTTCACGGGCGTTTCGCCCGGGTTTGACGTTACGCCCGTCAGCACACCGAGCGTGAGCATCACGGTTCTGGAGACTGGTCTCTTGGGCAAGTTGATGACGTATTCGCCGGCGTTCGCGGCGTCCTGCTGCGGAGGGTCGCTAAGAGTATACGGAGAAAACTTCGATGGAAGTTTCAACATACAGGTTCACGACGCAACCACGCAAAACTTCTCCGGCTGGGAAGCTATCTACGATCCTCTGGCCGGCGGATATGTCGCGGTGAGAGGCACGCTGGCGGATGGCGCAGGCATTCATAGCGTGATTCCCCGGCACGGGATACTCGCCGGCTACGGGCAGCAGCTAGACTTCATCGCCGGGCGCGCGCCGGGTCCGCTGAGCGGAACCGATACGACTCCCACGGCCGGGCCTTATCGGGTTCGGGTGCCGGGGGGCATTAGCGGAAGTTCGTCGGCGTGTCCCGCACGGCCCGTGAATTCTCCTATCCCGGCCGTATGGTGGCCCGGCGGCGCACAAAACCTGGGGCCCAATGCGTGCGTGACGATTACGGTGGCGAACACCGTACTGGCCGATCCGTCCCCGTATACGTTGAGTATCAACGTTACGGCAACCAACGGGTCATCGGCAATTTCCACCACCGGAACCTTCCTGCAAACGTTTTCGGGAAAGCCGATCACGATCAATGGAACACAAACCAGAATTGCGCCGTGGCCGGGGGGGTGGATCGACAATCAGCACATGGTTTTGACGGGGAATTTCACGGGCGTGACGTTCACAGGCAACGCGACGCTTCAGGCGGAGCCCACGTGCGCCCAGCACGGAGTGACCTGCGACGTGTCTACAGACCATGACTTTCGTGCACTCGCTCCGGGCGACATGCTACTGGTGGGAGAACCGACGCCCGGAGTGACCGGATATAACACTTGTCATCTTGTCGAATTCCATTCTGTGACGGAGTGCTTCCAGGTTTTGACGGTCAGCGGATCCAGTATCGTCATGCAGCGGGCATACAGCAAAGGCAGCACGCTGCAGGCATGGCCGGCGACCACGTATCTGTATCTGGACGCGCGCTGGTACAACTACTTCATCGACGACGGATCGAGCAACTATGATTCGTTCTGGGACTATCGGAATTTTCCAAACGGCGGGTTTTTCCTGCAGAACGTCGACACGGCTCCTTCGAGCGGACACGCGTACTTCACGGCGGCCGGGGATTTCGGGTTTTACGGCAATACGCAGGCGGGGTGTGTTCCACAGGTCCTTTGGAATGGCAATACGATCACGGACTGCTATGGGATCCGGTTCGGCACCAACTTTACCTATGCAAGCCAGCCCATTATCACGCGCCCGTTCGGCGGAACATTCGCGGGAATCCTGGGGATGGGCGATCCGTACGGGGGGCAAGCGGTGGTCGACGACCACCCTACATTTCCCTATCTCTCGCAAGCCAAATTTCTAATGGGCGCCAGGATGTTGAATAGCGACAACGGAACTCCGGGAACGCCGGCGAGTCCATGCTCGAATGTGAGCGGGTCGCTGTACAAATGCTCGGCGGCGCAGCGGGGATACCAATCCTCGGCGGCGGCTTTGAAGGGAGATAGGACTCTTCCGATTCACGCATTTTGCGGGCAGCAACCGATGTTGAATGTGAGTGGGCCGGGGGCGACGATCGATGGCACGTCCGCAAATTCCTACAAGTACCTCACGGTGGTCGCGGCGAACGAAGGAGTGACGGGTACGAGTCCGGGGGACGTGCTCATGAACTGTCCGTTCTCATCGGCGCACTTCAGCAGCACGGGCATCGCGGATTCGGGCGCGCTCGGCAATGGCGGAGATCTGATCGATATGAGCGTGATCCCATCCGGGCCGTGGGTGCACGGGTTTACTCAGATCGATTTCGCAAGTAACACTTCGTCACTGACTGGCGGCCAAGTTCGCTGGATCGGCCACGGGTTGCAGCGCTATCACTGGTACAACATCTTCAGCCAGTTTCGCGCGACCCCGGATGGGCGGGGCGGCATTTTTCAATCGACCGGCGTGGACGGGTTTAAGACGCAGTTACTGCTGGCGCCGTTGCCCCCGATCGTGTATGACTCGATCAATGGCGCGGATTTCGTTCCGGTAACGCTGAGTCTGAACGCGCCAGCGGGGTTGGGGATCGACAACGCGATTGTCGAATATGGATACGCGGAAAACGGGTCGTTAACCGGTGGGCCATTCTGCACGCCGCGCCAGGAAAGCTGCGTGCGAGGCAATCAGACGGGCAATATATTTAATTACGAGACGAGCGAGGCGGGTTTGTATTCGGGGCAGGCCTGTTCGTCAGTGTGCGCCATCACGATTCCCGCGATTTCGCAACGGAGTTTGTATTATCGGGTCAAATTTCGAAGCGGGAACTCGGTTCAGTTCACGCTGCCGTTGGAGGTGATCGCGGTGCCTTGAAGGGGATGCTGCATTGCTGATTTAAGGCCGCTCCTTCGCCAGCTTCGCTTTGTCGGCTCCGCCGGAGCCGATTAATCGCGGTCCTGTTGCGTTGTCGACAGGATTGGGGTGCGGTCTTCGACGGCGCGGAACCAGGTTTCCAGGATCAGCAGCATCCAGAGTTGTTGGCTGTGGTCGCGACGCCCTCTTTGGTGTTCGTTCATCAGGTGGCGAAGCGCTGTTGGCGAAACGATTCCGCGATCCAGGAACTTGGGGCCGTTCACGCAATCTTCCAGCATGGGACGCAGCGGACCTCGAAACCATTCTGCCAGCGGCACGGCGAATCCGGCCTTTTTTCGTTCCAGGAATCCGGCCGGGAAACGATCGCGGAAGGCGTCGATCAGAATTGCTTTGCCTTTCCCGTTGCGAATTTTCCAGGAATGCGGCAGTGTAGCCGAGAATTCCGCGAGCTTGTGATCGAGCAAGGGACAGCGCACTTCAAGCGAAGCGGCCATCGACATTCGATCGACCTTGACCAGCATGTCGCCAGTGAGGTTGGCGGTCGCCTCCCAATACATCGCTTGCGTCAATGCATCGGACTCGCCGGGCACGAAGCAATCACTGAGAGTCTGCATCAGGAAGCCGCTATCGGCAGGCAGCATCCATTCCGGATTCAGTAGCGCCCTGCGTTGCCCGTACGAGAGATAGTTGAATTCGAAATATCGCTGGATGGCATTGTCCGAGCCTGCCATGCGGAGAAAATTCTTGCCGTACGCGGACTCAGGGAGCACATCACCAGCCCAGCGCATCAGACTGCGAGCGGGCGCGGGCGCGGCATCGAATCGTCTGAGGTAGCCGTCCACGGCGAAGAAGCTGGAGTAGCCACCGAACAATTCATCGCCGCCGTCGCCGGTGAGCGCGACCTTCACGTTCTGCACGGCGAATTCGGACATCAAGAGGGTCGGGATGGCGGCAGTATCGGCGAACGGTTCGTCGAAATGCCGAACCAGTCTTTCGATCAAGCTGACGGAATCGGGTTCGACGACGATCTCCCGATGTTGGCAGCCGAACAGTTCGGCGGCTTGGCGGGCGTAACTCAGTTCGTTATAGGCGCTTTCCTTGAAGCCGACCGAAAACGTGCGCACCGGGTCCGGAGATTGGCGCGCCATCGACGATACGACAATGCTGGAATCGACGCCACCACTGAGAAACGCGCCGAGAGGCACGTCGGCGATCATGCGGATGCGAACCGATTCATCGACGAGCTCGCGCAGTTGTTCGCGCGCGTCGGCTTCGGTCAAACCCGGCGGCGGCTCGGAAGAAGGAGGCGGCAGTTTCCAATAGCGGCCTTCGCGTACCTGGCCGTTCGAATCGAAGGTGAGCCATCCGCCCGGGCTGAGCTTTTTGACAGCGAGAAACGGCGAGGAAGGATCGGGAATATAGCCGAACTGAAAGTAGAGGCGCAGCGCGTCGCGATCGAGTTCAAGGGGCACGTCCGCAGCGATCAGGCACTTTAGTTCGCTGCCGAAATACAAGCCCTCCGGACGAATCGCGTAGTAAAGAGGCTTTTTTCCGAAGCGATCGCGAGCCAGCATCAAACGCCGTTGCCGCACATCCCAGATCGCATAGGCGAACATGCCGCGCAGCCGCGCGATTCCCTCCGCGCCCTCGTCTTCGTAGAGATGGACTAGAACTTCGGTGTCGCTATTAGTGGTGAAGCGATGTCCGCGTGCCAGGAGAAGATCGCGCAGTTCCTGGTAGTTGTAAATTTCGCCGTTGAAGACGATCCAGACCGACCCGTCTTCATTCGAGATCGGCTGATGACCGCCGGCGAGGTCGATAATGCTCAGGCGGCGCATTCCGAGGGCGCAACCACCCTCGACGTAATAGCCGGAATCGTCGGGTCCGCGGTGGATAATCTGGTCGCACATCCCCTGAACCATCGAGCGGCTGGCTCGGCCCTGGGGCTGAAAATAACCGGCTATTCCACACAT
The DNA here is from genome assembly GCA_963732025.1 of Terriglobia bacterium. GTDB lineage: Bacteria > Acidobacteriota > Terriglobia > Bryobacterales > Bryobacteraceae > Palsa-187. The sequence continues at coordinate 84,900 of CAVSXU010000007.1, read as the reverse complement.
CGCGGCGACTGAGCCCAGTATGACATACTGACCTTTTGGCCTATGAAACGCGCCGTAATCCTTGCGGGCGGACTCGGGACGCGGCTTCGGCCATATACCGTAGTGCTTCCCAAGCCCCTGATGCCCGTGGGGCCGTACCCGATTCTCGAGATCATTGTGCGGCAGCTTGCCGGCTATGGTTTCGATGGGATTACGCTGGCGGTGAATCACCAGGCTGAGATTATCAAGGCTTATTTCGGCGACGGATCGAAATGGAATATTCCGATCGAGTATTCGCTGGAGCTGCAACCGTTGTCGACCATCGCTCCGCTGAAGTTGATCGAGAATCTGCCGGAACATTTCGTGCTGATGAATGGCGACGTGCTGACGGATCTCGCGCTGGGCGAATTGCTGGATCGCCACAGCGCGGCGAAACGGCTGTTCACGATTTCGGCGGCGTCGCGCAAAAGCTCGATCAACTATGGCGTACTCGAAATCAAGGACGATAAGCTGAGCGGCTTTCAGGAGAAGCCCGAGATCGAGCTGTTCGTCAGCATGGGCGTTTATGCGGTCAGCCGCGCCGTGCTGGAATACGTGCCGCCGGGACGTAAGTACGGTTTCGACGATCTGATGCGCGATTTGCTGCGCGGCGGCCAGGAGATTCACGTGGAGCGATTCAAAGGCTACTGGCTGGATATCGGACGTCCGGACGACTACATGCAGGCGATCGAGGAATACGATGAGTGGAAAGATCGGCTGCTACCTCGTGGATAATCCTCGTGGATAATTCGGAAGGCTTCCGTGCCTGAGAATATTGCGCCTGAGAAAATCCTGGTCACGGGCGCGGCTGGTTTCATTGGGCGGCACGTGATGCGGGCGCTGGCCGAGCGCGGGCATAAAGCGGTGGGCCTGTCGCATGCTGATGGCGATATCGCGGCGAATCCGATCGATGCGCCTGACGATATTACGTTCGTGGTTCACCTGGCGGCGCGCACGTTCGTTCCGAAGAGTTGGGACGAGCCCGCCGATTTCTATCGCGTGAATGTGGCCGGGACTGTTCAGGCGCTGGAGCTTGCGAAACGCACGAAGGCTCGTTTCGTTTTTGCGAGCACCTATGTATATGGGACGCCGCAATCGCTGCCAGTCTGCGAGGATCATCCGCGCGTTGCCGTCAGCCCGTTTCATCAATCGAAGATTTTCGCGGAAGATGCATGCACATTTTATGCGGCGCAGTTCGGAATACCCGTTGCGATCGTTCGTCCGTTTAACGTCTACGGTCCTGGTCAAGTGGAGCCTTGGCTGATTCCGATGCTGATGCGGCAGGCGCTGGAGCCGGGTCCATCGATCACTATGGACGATCTGCGGCCCAAACGCGACTACGTTTTCGTCGGCGATGTGGCGGATATGATCGTGGCCATCGTCGAACGCAAGGCGACCGGCGCCTTCAACGCGGCAAGCGGACAATCTACCAGCATGGGCGAGTTACTGGAGGCGATGGCGCAAGCGACGGGTGTGCGAAAGGAAGTGCTGTCGCGCGGCAAAATGAGGCCGAATGAGATTCTCGATCTGCGCGGTTCCATCGAGAAGGCGAGGCGCGAGTTGGGTTGGTCGCCGAAGGTCGGGCTAGTGGACGGGCTGCGCGCGCTGAAGAGTGTGTGTGAAAACAGGGACAGGCTACCCTGTCCCCTAGCGACCCGAGGCCACGAATGAACAAGACACCGGCGTGGACAGGGCGGCCTATCCCTGTTTTCACACACACTCTTCAGGAGGCGATGTCCGCGTGAGCGTTCTGGCACCCATTCGCGCTTTCCGGCATTACCTGAAGCTATCGCCGATGGCTCGCGAGGAGCGGCGGCGCGACGGCGCTGGAGTTCCGGGAGATGATCCCGGAATCGAGAAGTGCGTCGATGCGTGTCTCGAATGGATCGGTCGCGCGCAGGACAATTCCGCAACACAGGACGGCGGAGTGGCTCGCGATTTCGGACTGAACACCGGTTGGGCTGCGTCGTATCCCGAAACCACCGGCTACCTGATTCCGACGGTTCTCGAGCTGGCGAAGCGTCGCAACGACGCGGGACTGCGCGAGCGGGCGAAACGGATGCTCGATTTTCTGGTGAAGATCCAGCTTGCGGACGGAGCGTTTCAAGGCGGCGTGATCGGCGCGACTCCGGTGAAGGCGACCACATTCAACACGGGTCAAATCCTGATGGGGCTGGCGGCGGGCGCGCGCGAATTCGGCGGAATTTACGAAACTGCGATGCATCGCGCGGCACAGTGGCTGGTGGACACGCAGGATCCCGACGGCGCGTGGCGAAAACACGGGAGCGCGTTCACGGCGGCCGGCGAGAAAACGTACGAAACGCACGTGGCATGGGGATTGTTCGAGGCCGCGCGCATCGCGCCGGAAAAGAAGTACGGCGAAGCGGGGCTGGCTAACGTGCGCTGGGCATTGCGCGCGCAGAGATCGAACGGCTGGTTCGACAACTGCGATCTGAATCACCCTGACCGTCCGTTGACGCACACGATCGGCTATGTGCTTCGTGGGATTCTCGAAGCCTATCGCCACAGCCAGGATGCGAGTTTCGTCAACGCCGCGGAAATCACGGCGCGATCGCTGGTAAATGCCGTTCGCGCGGACGGATCGCTTCCGGGGCGTCTGGATGCGGAATGGCGCTCGGCGGCGGATTGGAGCTGCCTCACCGGCAATGTGCAAATCGCGTATTGCTGGATGTGGCTGGCGCAACTCACCGGCGAAGCGGACTATTTGAAGGCGGGACGCGAGGCGAATCGCTATGTGCGGCGCACCGTTCGCATGGATGGTCCGGATGGGATTCGCGGCGGCGTAAAGGGATCGTTTCCGGTGGGCGGAGGCTATCTCACGTACGAATATCCGAACTGGGCCGCGAAGTTCTTCCTCGATTCCCTGATGCTGGAAGACGACCTTTCGAAAAGATGAGTATCACAAGCCCGCTCGAATCGCTGCGGACGATGTCTGACGCGACTCGGACCGAAGCTACTTCTTTTCGAAAACGACGTGGATCCAGCCGGGCTGCTTGGGAGCGAATGCGTTCTGAATCCGATTCAGGCGAATGGCGATGAAGGAACTGATCTTTTCGAAGAAGCTGCGTTCGGCGGGGACCTCCAGTTTCCGATTGCAATACATGCAGGGCTCGTCGCGATTGTAATCGCCGTATGGATTGCGGGCATAGTCCAATAGCAGGCTGGATAAGCCGTTGGTGCGCTGCGGCGGCAACGGGTAGACAAAGCTGGTCGTAACGACCGAGAGCGACGGGAATAACGACTTTAACCTGGCTTCGGTGAAAGAGTTGACGTGGCAATAGGGTGGATTAACTTTGCCGCAGTGAACACAAGTCAGACGGCCCGCACGCAAATCTTGATTGAATGGAACTCCGACTACCAGGTGTTTGCGCGTGACGCGCGCCAGTTCGGATACGGCTTTTTGCAATTCGGGTATGTGTTCCAGGACCTCAGTGCAGAAGACCAAATCGAACGAGTTGTCCGCGAAAGTGAGTCCCGTAAGATCGCCTGCGACGGTGGTGACGCCGGGCAATTCCCATTCGGGTTTCTTTAGATCCAGGGCAGTGACATGTTCGAAAACAGTGCTCAGGTAGGAGGAAAAATAACCCCACCAAGCGCCAACGTCCAAAGCAGTGGTGCCATCCTTGGGCAAAATCCGGATCAGGTCGGCAGCCCGCACCTGATCGTGGATGGGAAGTGGATATTTCTCTAGATCGATTGGCAGCATAGCTTGGGATTCAATAGGGATGCGGGAATGGTCGGCAAATTCTTCCTGGGTCACGCTCGACGCACGTCGGACGTTCTTGCTCCGCGGGACGCGCTTCATGCGATCGAAGTCAGCGTCGGTGAGCGGCTGATTATCGGGATCGGCGAGCGCGGCTCGCATGATTTCGTCCTCGGACATGGGACGAAGCTTAGTTGACTTGACGGAAGTATTGCTTTTGTTCATTTACGCTTGTTCGTCTGGCAGAAATGATGCGAATGCGGTCTTCTCGCTCCGTGAACACAACAACGAGCAGAACGTCTTCGCTCGCCATGCTAATTCGAATGAGCCGCTCTTCGCCGTAATCATTTCGATCGTCGACGATCTCAATTGCATTCCGGTCCTGCCACAGGCTCTTCGCGATCTCGAAGCTCACGCCATGCAATTGAAGATTCGATCGCGCCTTTCGGTCGTCCCATTCGAACTCCATACTCAGGATACTACGGCATGATCATTATCAGCCGCCTCACTTAAGATTCGTGATCGTATGGGTAGCGGCAACGGCGTGCCGCTCTCGCAGCGGTTGGTTAGAATCGCGCGAGGCATGCAGATAGAGTCTCACTGTACATACAGTTCGGTGAATTGATTTGGAGCGAATTCGTGAGGCCGCGACCCAGCGGGGCCAACGGGCCTTCATTCCGGCGAAATTTTACAACGATAAAGACGATGCAAACGCGATTCCGATACCGTCTCGAAGAGCCCGGTGTCTTCAATAACGCTGGTCCAGTTCGGGTAGCAATACGCGATCCAAACCGGCCGCGGATGGCTTCTAACCGATTCCCCAATGCGCTGAACCACGCCCTTCATGACGCTGTCACGGAAAGGGTTGAACATGAAAAACACGGTGGGGACAGGTGGCGGCAGATACTCCAGGGCATCCACGCAGAGCACTTCGATATTCTTCGTTTTCTGCTGAGGAGAGGAAAAAGCTGCGAGGTTTTCCTCGCAGATGCGGCACAGGACCGGCGAGAACTCTATTCCGATCAGCTTCTGATAGGGCCGAAGAGAAGCGAGCATTAAAGCTTTGCCCTTGCCGCTTCCATAATCGATGAAAGTGAAGTTCGCGAAATCGATCGACAATCCGGTTGTGGCCTGGCGGAACCACTCTTCGGAAATTGCGCCGTATTCCACCGCGTGTTCCAGGCTGGCGCTGTCCACGTCCAAGGCGGCGCCTTCCATTCGTGCCAGGGTTTCGACGCCATATTTGGCATCGAACTTCTGATTGGATCGATATCGCTGGCGGGAATCCCGCTTGTTCATGTAGTTTCTGTAGCGATCCTTCAGCGAGCGCGGCATCGAGGCGAGCGTAGGCAGCAAACCCTGACGACGTATCCTGCCCAGTACTCTAAAAACGACTTGCATCCCGATCCGAGCTGTCATTATTGCAGATCCCGAATCGGACGCAAACCGTGGGGCATGGCCGTATCGACAGGGATACACAGAACCCTTTCCCATAGCCCGTTGGCATTCGGAAACTCGGACGAAGCCTCAACCGAGGCAGGATGCAACGGGCGATATCCTATTTGCGCCTCGATCCCCACGTCGGCCAATGCTTCGATCCAGTCTCCGGAGGATCGACCAGTCTCGGGCAGAACGATCACCAGCTTCACTAACATGCCCGAGAAATCAGAGATGCTGCCATGCGCCAAGTCTCCCAGCCAATCGCGGAAGATCGCGGCATTCTGCTTTCGCAAGTCCGCATTCCGGGAGAGGTGAGCGAATTGAGATACGGCGATTGCGCCGTCGAAGTTGGACATGCCTGAAAGCGATTCAGCGTCTTCTGTGAGATCGAACACACGCTCGGCTGCCATATAGAACGGCCATGTCCAACGCCTCCAACGGCGCCAAATCCAAAATGACGACATACGCCGCAGCACGTGTAAGGCTCGCTCTTCGGGCAACGGGATGGCGGCCGCGCGCCTGTAGAGGTCCTCGCTATCGGTCAGCAGCAAACCGCCGGCGGGGCCGGCAAGGGACTTGCCCGGGCCAATACTGACAATACCGAAGGCTCCGAAAGTCCCAATCCGCCGGCCTCGGCAGACGGCTCCTAGCGATTGGGCGCCATCGTCAATCAGAGCGATTCCGGTGTCGCGAAGCAGCGATTCGATTTCGTCCACTGGTGCGACGTTGCCAAAGAGGTGAGGCACGATCACACACCTCGTTCGTGTAGTGATCCTGCGTTGAACCTCGGCAGCAGTCAAATGCAACATGCCGTCAACATCCGCGAAAACGGGCTTGCCACCCGCGCGAACCACCGCGTCCAATACGCTTTGGCATAAATAAGAAGGGAGAATTACTTCGCTTTCCGCAGTCACGTTCAACGCCCGGAGAGCCAATTCGATCCCAAAGCGAGCGTGGCTGACTGGGATCGCGTACCGCACTCCAAGAAAATTCTTGACCTGAGCGGCGAAGGCTTCCGGATACGAACCCGAAACGATTTTGCCGCGCATGGCTGCGCCCAATAAGCGGCGCGCCTCTTCCCATCCCCAGGGTGGGACGCACCAGGGCACGGCATAGAAATACCGCGTGAACTTACGGGTCTTTCGAATCAGGTCGGCAAGTTTCATGCAGTGCAAGAGACGGGAGGCGCGGAGTTCAGACCACCGGAGTTGATGTTTTGGCCGCGGCCGTCGTGATTCTACGCAATTGCTTCCGGAAATAATCGAGTTCCGCCGGGTAAAAGAGTCTCGTGATTATGAGCAAGCCTGCGTACGCCAAGGTTAGCGCCACCCCGGCGGCGAGTTGCACCCACAGCGAATCCAGCCGCAGGATTTCATACACGCCTACCACCGCGATACTCAGCGCAGCGATCTTCGCCATTCGTAACCACTCATATTCCACGGCTCTCACGGTTCGCGAGACAAGTACCGAGAAACAGAATTGAACCGCGAACCCGCCGATGGTAGCCCACACCGCTCCCCAAACACCCATCTTCGGAATCAATAAGGCGTATCCAGCCAGGACCACAATGGTCCCGATCCAGGACACCCATGCGTCCAAGTCCGGCCGCTTTTCAATGACGAAAATTTCCCGGAAATAGCCCCCGACAGCGCGGATAAGGTATGCCAGCGCGATCCAGCCTGCGTATCTCCCCGCTTCCCGGAAATCCGGCGCGACCATGATCCGCAGGATCGGATGGATGAACAGAACAATCAGAACGGTAACAGTGGTTAATCCCAGCATCAGGTAGGTAGCGACCCGGGTAAAGATCTTCCAGCCCCCTTCCTGGCGAACGATCTTCACTTCCTGCGAGCCCCAGTAGAGCTGGAATGGATACTGAACCGTCGGAATCAACATCCCGATCTTGTAGGCCAGTGAGTAAATGCCGATCGCGCTGAGAGGGACGGCTCGCCTGAGGAAGAAACGATCTCCGTAGTTCAGAAGAAACTCGCCGATCGACCCCAATGAGAGCGGGAGCGCGTAACGCGCTTGTTTGCGGAACGAACCCAGGTCGAATCGCAAGGGTACGCGCATGAAGACATGAACGCTCAATGCCGCCGCGATCAGGGCCTGGCTCAGGATGCCGCTCCAAAGCATCGAGGCGACGCCCATGCGGAATCGAACCAGGAATACAATGTTGAGGACCCCAGCCAGCAACATTCGGGCGACCGAGATCGCGGCGTATGTTCCCGGTTCATTGAACGTCCGCAGACAACACAGGAATGTCTCCATGGGAATCGCAAACCCGATGCTGACAGCGGTCAAACGGAAGAGCGGCGCATATTGCGGGGTGCCGAACACGAAAGAGCTTAGCGGAGTGGACAAAAACCAACTGGCCGTCGATATAACCGCGCCAAGACCGACGCTTGCAAGCACGTTCGTGCTCATATGGCGCTGTCGCATATCCTCGTCGGCTTCGGCGAAGTAGAAGTAGAAGAGCGCCTGCCCAAGCCGCAGTCCGGCGAAGACAATAATGAAATTCACGGTCAGGTCGAGCAGTTCGAGGACACCGTAATCGGATGTGGTCAGGTAGTGCGTATACAGCGGGATGAGGAGAAAGCTCACCGCGCGCGAGGCGATTACCGCGACGGCATAAGTTCCGCTCTTCCGAAGAATATTTCCGAAGCTATGCTCGCTCATGTATGAATTCGGAAGCGGTTACCGGCTCCAAGCCTTTTCGGGGCGTTGTTGAAGACGATATGACATCGGCTTCAACATCATCGACCTTCTCGCGCAGACTTCGCCTAGCCGTCGAACTGCTTCTTGTAAATGCAAACCAGGGCTCCTTCAATCTTCGCAGATCGATTCGCTGTGTTGGCAATGCTGCACCCAACTTAAGTGACTGAAGCCATCCCGTCACGTCCCGCGTGGTAGCGGTTCCGCAGGCGAAGCTCTAGCTTAGTGCTTCACATAGGATTAAACTGTGCCCACAATGGAACCAGTATCTCCATTGTTTCGAGTACCAATAATCGAAGGTACTTTTCCGGCTGTCGGTCTACGGTACTAAAGCGGTTCCGGTACCGGTAGTCCCATATACCCGTTTCTCCATACGCGACCAATCCCTACGCTTGTTCCAGCGGACGAGTTGGGTACGCAAATCAACGGAGGAATTCAGACATCATGAAGAAAGCACTGGTTTTATCGACGTTTCTGGCAGCCGGCCTGGCGCTCACGCCGTCGGCACGCGCCACGCCGATCACGGTCGATTATATGGCTGGGAACATGGGGCAGGGGGCGGGCGCGGATACGATTCTCAAGACTGTGACCGGTGAAAACGTGATGGCCAGCGCGTGGTCCACCACCGGCGGCAACGTCGTGTTTTCCACCGCGACGCTGGGACAATATTCCGGGCTCGGACTCGGGGTTTGCGACTCCAGCGAGATCGCAAATTGCGGCGCTCCGCAGCACGAAGTCGACGACAACGGGCAGTACAATTTCGTGCTGTTCACCTTCACTACTCCGGTGACGGGGCTGTCGATCACGATCACCCCGGTCTGCAATTGCGATACGAACGCCAGCTACTACGTCGGCAATAATTTGAGTCCCCTCCACGCTTTCGCTGAATTCGCTGGGTGCGGCCACCAATAGCACCGAGTCGGCGAAGGATCAGACCAGGACCATCACGCTGACGGGACTCGGCAATGGCGTCAACAGTGTATTGTTCGGAGCCAGCACTTCGGCCAACAATAATTACTTCAAGATCGAATCGCTGTCGATTACGGAAGGCGCGAATGCTCCGGAACCGACCACGCTTGGTTTGGTGGGCGGGGCGCTGATGGGTTTTCTGATCTGGCGACGGAATTCGGCGAAGCGGCAAGTTCAGAAGTAGGCGACGAGCTATTGCGCGCGCCCTTACGGGACGCGCCTCAATGTCGACTTGAGGCGCTGCCGTCAGGCTGCGCGCAATAGTATTATGGCTGGCTGCGCGACTCTACCCGAACCGGAGCGCCCGAGGTCAGCGAATCGGGAGTATTCACGATGATCTGGTCCTGCTCTGTGATGCCGCTGGTGACTTCCACTTCGGTTCCGAAATCGCGGCCTTGAGTGATGTGCACCATCTCCGCGCGGTTGCCGTCGCGCACCACGGCGACCTGAAGCCCTTCCGCGCGAAAGATCAGCGAAGTGACTGGCACGATCAGCGTCGGAGTGGCTGCCGGAAGTTTGAGGTGAACTTCGGCATATGATCCCGCCAGCAGTTCTCCCGAGGTATTTTCGATGTCGACCTCGGTGAGCAAGGTTCGAGTCGCCGCATCGATGGTTCCGGTGTTGCGCGCGATCCTGCCGGCGTAGTGGCGGCCCGGAGCTTCCGTCAGCGTGACCGAGGCAACGACACCGGGAATAGCCGCACGCGAATACATCTGTGGAACGCTGACGAAAATGCGGAGTTTCGCGGCCGACGAAATGTGGAATAGCTCCTGCGCTGCCCCGCCGTTGCCCGAGTTGATAAGTTGGCCGACATCGGTGTTGCGCGCGGTGATCACGCCATCGAACGGTGCGTACACTTTCTCGAATGCCACCAGTTGTTCCAGCCGTTTGACGTTGGCATCCGCCGAGGCGACTGCGGATTTGTCGGACTGGTAGGTTCCCATCGCGTTATCCACGTCCAACTTCGCGATTGCATCCAGCTTCAGCAGCGCCTGATAGCGATTCATCGTGGTCTCCGCCAGCTTCATGCGGGCCTGCGCGCCGCTCAAATCCGACCTGGCTTGCGCGAGCTGCTGATCGACTTCAGGCGATTCGATTTCCGCCAGTAGTTCGCCGGCCTTGACGCGAGTTCCGATATCGGGGTACCACTTCTTCACGTAGCCGCTGGTACGCGCGTAAACCGGTGCGTCGCTGAATGCCTGAATATTTCCGGGCAGCGCGATTTCGTCGGTCATCGATCCGCGCCGGGCGTGGATGACGGCGACCGAGACCACGGACTGATCGATGGTCTCCTGGCGAACCGACGCGGCAGCCTTGATGCGCGAATTGATGCCGAAGATCACGACGCCGCCCACGACCACGATGACGACTAGCGCGACAAGAAGGATTTTCAGTGTGCGTAGCATTGTTCAAAATTCGGTCGGTGTCCTGTCTTCGAAATTTGTGGAATAAAAAAGGGGGGAATGTGAAAAGGGCGGCCGAGAAAAGGGGGGCCGAGAAAAGGGGGACAGACTGCTCTGTCCCCGCAGGTATGTTGCTCTTCCCTCGGGCCGACGCGGCCGTGGACAGAGTGGTCTGTCCCCCTTTTCTCGGCCCCCCTTTTCTCGGCCGCCCTTTTCACATTCCCCCCTTTTTTATTCCACAAATTTCGAAGACAGGACACTAGTTTGCTGCTCCTACGCGGCGCCGATGCATCAGGCCGAAAACGGTCGGTACAAAGAATAGCGTAGCAATCGTGGCGAAGATCAGTCCGCCGATCACCGCCCGGCCCAGTGGCGCGTTCTGCTCGCCGCCTTCGCCCAGACCCAGCGCCATGGGCACCATGCCGATGATCATCGCCAGCGCCGTCATCAGCACCGGGCGGAATCGGACGAAGCCGGCTTCGAGCGCGGCCTGCTCCGGAGTGTCGCCCGCCTCCATGCGTTCGCGCGCGAAACTGACCACCAAGATGCTGTTCGAGGTCGCCACGCCGACGCTCATGATGGAGCCCATCAGGGCGGGCACGCTGATGGTGGTGTGCGTCGCGAACAGGAAAAGCACGATGCCCGCCAGCGCCGCCGGCAGCGCCGTCAGGATAATGAACGGATCCAGCCAGGATTGGAAATTGATCACGATCAAGCCGTAGACCAGCACGATCGCCAACGCCAAGCCGCCCAGCAGCCCGGCGAACGAGTCCTGCATCGTTTGATATTGCCCGCGCATGGTGACCTTCATGCCGCGCGGCAGATTCTTGCGGTTTGCGTCGACGATCTTGGTGATCTCGCGGCCCACCGCGCCCAGATCGCGGCCCTGAACGGCGCCGAAAATATCGATCACGCGCTGGATGTCGTAATGCGAAACCAGCGCGAGGCCCGCGCCTCGGCTGGTGGTCGCGATGTCGCCCAGGATTTCTGGGCGCGTGCTTTTCGCGGCGGCGGAAGAAATCGGGATGTTGCGCAGACCGTTGAGCGAGGAGAGCGAATACTGCGGCGCTTGCGTCACCACGTTGTAGCTGGCGCCACTGCGCGGGTCGAGCCAGAATTCGGGCGTCGTCTGAAAACTTCCGCTCAGCGAAATCAGCGTGCTGGTGGCGACGTCGAGCTGCGTATAGCCGCTCTCGACGGCCTTGGTGCGGTCGACATCGATATGAATCTTAGGCTGGTCGAACGGCTGGTGCACGTGCAGATCCGTCGTCCCCGGTACAGTCCGGATTTGATTCAGGAGATTCGTGGCGAACTCGCGGCTGGCTTCCGAATTCTGCGCTGGTGACCTGGATATCGATCGGCGCGGGCAATCCGAAGTTGAGAATCTGCGTCACGATATCGGCCGGCGTGAAGTAGAACGAGACGCCGGGAAACTCGCGCGGCAGACGTCCGGCGCAATTCGCGAATGTAATCCTCGGTGGGCCGATGCGTCTCCGTCAGCGTGACCAGAATATCGGTGTCCATGGTGCCGATGGGCGCCGAGGTGCTGTACGTCATGTTGAACGAGCTGTACGGCAGGCCGATGTTATTGATCAGGCTGGCGATTTCGCCGGGGGGCACGATGCGGCGAATCGCGGTCTCGACGCGGACGGCCGTACCGCGCGGTTTCCTCGATGCGCGTCGCCGTCTTGACGCGGAAATGCAGATTGAAACGGCCGGCGTCCGTCGACGGGAAGAAATCCTGCCCCAGCCACGGCACCAACAGGAACGTCGCGCGCGCAGGCGGCGAGGAATACCGGGATGAACATCGCCGCGATGCGCGATGCAGGCTGCCAGCACTCCGCGGAACGAATCGCGCATGCGATCAAGGCCTCGCTCGAAAGCGCGTTGAAAGCGCGCGGGAAGATTCCAAGCCGCCGGCGTGTCGCGTTTTCGTCATGATGCTTCAGCAGATACATCGCCAGCGTGGGCACCAGCGTTCGCGACAGCAGATACGACGCGAGCATCGCGAACACCACCGCTTCGGCCAGCGGAATAAACAGATACCGCGCCACGCCGCTCAGGAAAAACATCGGCAGGAACACGATGCAGATGCAGAGCGTCGAGACCAGCGCCGGCACCGCGATCTGGCGCGCGCCTTCGAGAATCGCGGGCACGATTTCGGGAATGTGCGCCATGTTGCGATGAATATTTTCGATTTCGACGGTGGCGTCGTCCACCAGAATGCCGACCGCCAGCGCCAGGCCGCCCAGCGTCATGATGTTGATGGTTTCGCCCAGCGCGCTCATCACGCAGATGGAAACCAGAATCGACAGCGGAATCGAGACCGCGATGATCAGCGTGCTGCGCCAGCTTCCCAGGAACAGCAGGATCATGATCGCGGTCAGACACGCCGCGATGATCGCTTCGCGCACCACGCCGCTCACCGCCGCGCGCACGAAGATCGATTGATCGGCGATCGGCTCGATCTTGAGTTCGCGGCGGCAGTCGCGGCCGCGATCACCGGCAGCGCTTCGCGAACCTGCTTCACGATATCGAGCGTCGAAGTCTGGCCGACCTTCATGATGGTCATCAGCACGCCGCGGCCGCCGTCGCGCAGCACAATGTTGGTCTGCGGCGAAAAGCCGTCGCGCACGCTGGCGACGTCGTGAATGTAAATCGTGGTGTTGTTCATCGCCTTGATCGGCAGATCGTTGAGTTCGCGCACGCGCGCCGGGCTGCTGTTCAGATCGACGTCGTATTCGAATTGGCCGATTTTCGAAGTGCCGGCGGGCAGGATCAGGTTCTGCGCACTAACCGCGTTCACCACGTCGGCCGGCGACAAGCCTTTCGCTTGGAGCAGGTCGGGCCGGATGTCGATCATCACCTGGCGCTGCTTTCCGCCGTAGGGATAGGGAATCGCCGCGCCCTTCACGGTGGCGAGCGCGGTGCGAATGTTGGTGGTCGCGAAATCGAACAACTGCTGCTCGGATAGTCCTTTCCCGGAAAGCGCGAGCTGCATGATGGGAACGCTGGACGCGTTGTACACCAGAATGATACGGCGGCGTCGTGCCCGGCGGCATCTGGCGAACCGCGGATGCGCCTTGCGCGGTGACCTGCGCGACGGCCATCTCGATCTTCACGTTGGGATGGAAGAAAATCTTGATGATGCTGCGGCCGTTCACCGTCTGCGATTCGGTGTGCTCCATATCGTTGACGGAGGTGGTGAGGTTGCGCTCGAATTGCGTGGTGATGCGCTCTTCCATCTCCTCCGCGCTGAGTCCGGTGTAATTCCACAGCACGGCGACGACGGGAATGTTGACGTTCGGGAAAATGTCGGTGGGGGTTCGCAGAATCACCAGCGGGCTGATCAGCAGAATCAGCAGCGTAAGCACAATGAACGTGTACGGCCGGTCGAGCGCGACTCTGACGATCCACATTTGGGGAGGTACCGATCTATTCTTATTGTAGGAAGCAGGAGTGGGGCGCGTCCTCTGCCGTTCGGCTCAGATCTTGCTGCGGTTTCCAGCGGCTGAGCGTTTGCGCGCGCCCTTACGGGACGCGCCTCAAGGAGTTGGGAATTGAGGCGCTGCCGTCAGGCTGCGCGCACTAGCAATATGGCTGCACGGCTGCAGGGAGTGCTCAACGCAATCTGATTTCGCGAAGCCTGCGCTCGAGGTACCGGCGTTCGCTGGCATTGCCGACCAGTTCCAGGGCCCGCTCATATGCGGCAGCCGCATCCGACGAACGATCCCTTGCGGCGCAGCAGATCGGCGCGCGCGGCATGCAGCAGATGATAATTGTCGAGATCGCGCTGCAAGTTCGTCGACGAGTTTGAGCGCCAGCTCCGGCCCATCAATCATCGCGACCGCAACCGCGCGGTTGAGCGACACGATCGGCGACGGCTGGATTGCCGCCAGCCGATCGTAGAGCCCTAGGATCTGGCGCCAGTCCGTGTCCTCCGGCGCGCGCTGCCTGGCAATGCAGCGCGGCGATCGTCGCCTGAATGGAGAACGGTCCCAGTCCTTCGCGAAGGCCTTCCGCGGCCAACGGCAAAGCCTCGGCAATCTGATCGCGATCCCAGCGGCTGCGGTCCTGCTCTTCAAGAATCACCAGATCTCCGGCATCGTCGAGGCGAGCGTCGCGGCGGGAATCGTGAAGCAGCATCAGCGCCAGCAGACGCGGTCACTTCTGAAGGAGCGGGCGCCATTAGGGAATCGGACGAGCCGCGCCAGACGAATCGCTTCATGGCAAAGATCGGCCGCGCACCAGGAGCGCTGTAGCCTTCATTAAAGATGAGATAAATCACGGTCAGCACGGCATCGAGACGATCGGCAAGATCGGCGGGGCCGGGCACGGCGTACGGGATTCCCGGCGTCGCGGATCTTGCGCTTCGCACGCACCAGTCGCTGGGCCATGGTCGCTTCGGGAACCAGAAAAGCGCGCGCGATCTCGCCCGTTTCCAGGCCGCCCAGAGTCCGCAGCGTCAGCGCGACCTGGGCTTCCAAGGCGATCGCCGGATGGCAGCAGGTGAAGATGAGACGAAGTCGATCGTCTGGGATTTCGGCGTCTCTCTTTAAGGTGTCGAGCGCGGTCTCGTAGTCGGGCGCCTCGGACGCGAGTTCCAAAGCGTCGGTTGTAGCGTCGAAACGGGACCTCTTTCGCAAGAAATCGATGGCTTTATGACGGGCGGTCTGGATGATCCATGCGCGCGGGAACTCCGGGGCTCCAGACGTCGCGCCATTGCTGCACTGCAGCGGTAAATGCTTCCTGTGCAGCCTCTTCCGCGATATCGAAGTCGCCCACCAGACGGATCAGAGAGGCGACGATGCGGCCCCAATCGGAGCGGTAAAGCTCGTCGACAGCCTGGTCGGTATTCGCTAACACCACTCGATGGTAAATAATTCTTGACGTGGGCTGTCGATTTGGGCGCAGCCCGTTCGACTTAAGTGTGGCGGCAGGGAATGACGCGATTTATTATCTTATGGAAAGCGGACGCGAAATAATCAGGAGCGAGCCATGAAATACATGCTGATGGTTTACATGGACGAGCAGGTTATGACTGATGACGACCGGCAGGAATGCTACGTGGAGTCGACTCAACTCACGCACGACTTGAATGCGAGCGGCAACTACGTGTCGGCCGCGCCGCTGCATCCGGTGTCGACCGCGACCAGCGTTCGGATGCGGGAGGGCAAGCGGCTGGTGACGGACGGTCCTTTTGCGGAGACACGGGAACAGCTCGGCGGGTTCTTCATGATCGATGCGAAGGATCTTGATGAAGCCATCGCGATCGCCGCGCGAATTCCGGGCGCGCGGCTTGGGACAGTCGAGGTCAGGCCGGTGGTCGAGTTGCAAGGAATGCCCAATGAAGGAGGTGTCCAATGAAAAACCGTATTATTGTGGGCGATCCAGGTGTTCTTGCTTGCTTGTTTTTGTTTGCCGGAGGCAGTGAAATTCGTTGATGCCGATGGAGACAGATCGCGCAGGGCAATCGCAACTCAGTGCCGGGTTCCTGCGACTTGTCTCGAGTCGCCGAGATTGTCGGCGCGTCTCGGCCTGGTGTTGCCTTGGGCGCTGAAAATCAAGCCGAGCCTGACGCCTTTAGCCGCGATGTGTCTGGTGGTCATCATGGTTGGCGCCGTCATGGTCACCGTCAAGACGCAGGGTGTCGCTCCCGCGGTGCTTCCGTTCGTCACGGGAATCCTGCTGATCGTGGTAGCGTTCTATCGATTTGCCGACGGCACGCCCGACACGTTCCAGGTCCAAAGGAGTCAAAGCATCGAGGCTCCGCCAGAGAGGATCAACCGCTAATTCAGGATTTCCATCCTTGGCGGAACAGCAAGTCTAGACAAAAGAGGAGCGAAAGATGAGTGGAGTTCGAGTGCTGGTGGGAACACGGAAAGGCGCGTTCATTTTGACGTCGGACGGGAAACGCGAAAAGTGGGACGTGAGCGGGCCGCATTTCGGAGGCTGGGAAATCTACCACGTGAAGGGATCGCCGGCCGATCCGGATCGGCTTGTATGCGTCGCAATCGAGCGGCTGGCACGGGCAGGTGATCCAGCGGTCGAACGATGGCGGAAAGACGTGGGAGCCGGTCGACAACAAGTTCGCCTATGCCAGCGTTCCCGGGAACGCATCAGTGGTACGACGGCACGGCGCATCCATGGGAATTCAAACGGGTGTGGCATCTGGAGCCGTCGTTGACCGATCCCGACACGGTCTATGCGGGAGTGGAAGACGCCGCGATTTTTCGTACGAATGACGGCGGGCAGAGTTGGAGCGAATTGAAGGGCCTGCGCGAGCACGGATCGGGACCGCGCTGGCAGCCCGGCGCCGGCGGCATGTGCCTGCACACCATCATCCTGGATCCGAGCGATCCGAAGCGGATTTATATCGCGATCTCGGCGGCGGGAGCGTTCCGCAGCGATGATGCCGGCGAGACGTGGAAACCCATCAACAAGGGTTTGCACTCGGAATACATTCCCGATCCGGCAGCCGAGGTCGGGCACTGCGTGCATCACGTGGCGATGCATAAATCGCGGCCGGGCGTTCTGTTCATGCAGAAACATTGGGACGTGATGCGCAGCGACGATGCGGGCGATCAGTGGCGCGAAGTCAGCGGCAACCTGCCGACCGATTTCGGATTCGTGATCGACGTGCATGCGCATGAGCCGGAGACGATCTACGTGGTCCCGATCAAGAGCGACTCCGAGCACTATCCGCCGGACGGAAAACTGCGCGTGTATCGCAGCCGCGTCGGGCGGCAACGAATGGGAGCCGCTGACCAAAGGATCTGCCGCAGAGCGATTGCTATGTGAACGTGCTGCGCGACGCGATGGCAGTGGACACGCTCGATTCGTGCGGCGTGTATTTCGGTACGTACAGGCGGACAGGTGTACGCGTCGCCGGATGCCGGTGACAATTGGGCGCCGATTGTCCGGGATCTGCCGGCGGTGTTCTATCGGTGGAAGTGCAGACGCTGTCGTGAGTATCGACAATCCGGATAGTGCTGCCGGCGCATCTGCGAACTCTGGCTCAGGTCAGCGGGCGAGGTGACGCTGGACGTTGCGGGTGCGGTGACGCTGAAGGTCGTTCTTGATGCGCTGGAGGAGCGGTATCCGGCGCTGCGCGGAACGATTCGCGATCATGGTACGCTGGCGCGGCGGCCGTTCGTCAGATTCTTTGCGTGCGAACAGGATCTGTCGCATGAGTCGCCGGATGCTCCGCTGCCGGATGCGGTTGTGAACGGCAAGAGCCGCTGCTGATCGTCGGGGCGATCGCGGGGGGATAAGGAGGCACCCGACGGCTGCCCTCAAGAAGGATATCGTATGCGGTTGGTTGTTCATCTCAGCTTCGATGGCCAATGCGAGGCAGGCGTTTCGTTTTTATGAACGATGTCTGGGCGGTGAGATCGTCACCATGATGACGCATGGGGCCGCGCCCGCCGAGTACGCACGGGGGCAAGCGAATCGGGCCGACAAGATTTTCCACGCGACTCTTAGAATTGGCGACGCCGAATTGATGGGCGGAGACGTTCCACCGGGTCAATATCAGAATCCGGCGGGGTTCTGTGTGACATCCAAATCAAGGATGTCGACGACGCAGAGCGAATCTTCAGCGCGCTCTCGGAAAACGCGACGGTGACGATGCCCATGCAAGAGACGTTCTGGGCGGCCCGGTTCGGAGCGCTGACAGACCAATTCGGCGTGCCGTGGATCATCAACTGC
Organism: Terriglobia bacterium; assembly: GCA_963732025.1. Lineage (GTDB taxonomy): Bacteria > Acidobacteriota > Terriglobia > Bryobacterales > Bryobacteraceae > Palsa-187. The sequence continues at coordinate 66,921 of CAVSXU010000007.1, read as the reverse complement.
GAAAACGGCGCGCCAGGATTTTCCGAAGACACCGGGCATGACGCGGTCGAGTTCGACCGGCAGACCCTGGCGAATTTTGCCTCGAGGTGTACCTATGCCGCTCTTGTCGAGTTCCTTGGTGATCTCGAAATGATCGATAAGCTTGCCGATCATGCGCTCGGGCAGGAGGAAGTTTTTCCGGCGCCTGAACCACGCTTATGCGGTGTCGCCGCATGCCAAGATGAAGCGTGCTGCCCTCATGAACAAGAAGCCAACGAGAAGATCCGGTCGCGCAATTGCGCAGAACGCGCCTCAAGCCGTGGGGTGGGGCACTCGAAGATCCATTATCCTGCTAGCCGCGCTGACCGTCGTTTGCCTGCTGCCGTTCGCAGGCGAAGCTTTCCGCGTCGACGATCCGCTGTTCCTCTGGAGCGCACAGCAGATCGTGCAACATCCGCTCAATCCTTATGGTTTCGCGGTTGTCTGGTACACCACCTCGCAGTCGATGGCGGAAGTGACGCAGAATCCCCCGCTCGCGTCGTACTACATCGCGGCCGTTGCGAGCATCGCCGGATGGTCCGAAGCGGCGCTGCATCTCGCGTTCATGCTGCCCGCGATGATTGCAATCCTCGGAGCCTATCTGCTCGCCCGCCGCTTTACTCGATGGCCGCTGTTGGCGGCGCTGGCGACGCTGTTCACGCCCGCTTTTCTGGTGTCGAGCACCAGTCTGATGTGCGACGTCATGATGCTCGCCGCATGGATCGTCGCATCGCTGCTATGGATGGAGGCGCTCGACCGAAATCGTGCGGGGTTGTTCGCTCTTTCCGGAGCCGCGATCGCGATCTGCGCGCTAACCAAGTATTTCGGGATCGCGCTGATTCCGCTGCTCCTGGTCTATACCATCGTCAGGCAGCGGCGGTTGACCATCGCGCTCGCGTACTTGCTGATTCCGCTTGCCGCCATCGCCGGGTATAGCTATTGGACGCAGGCGCTGTATGGCAGAAGCCTGCTGCTACAGGCGTTTAGCTACACCCATACCGATCGCGTCGGCGGTGGATTTCTCGCGAAGTCACTGACCGGCGTCTCCTTCCTCGGCGGATGTTTCACGCCCGTATTGTTTCTGATGCCGCTCTCCCTGCGGCGCCGTTGGATCGCCGTTGGGACTGCGATCGCCGCACTTGGAGGCGCCACGTTGGCAGGCCATTGGATTCCGCTGAACAGCATCGACCACGTCGAATTGAATCGGGCGTGGTTCGCCGTTGAGCTAGGAATGTTTTTGTTGGGCGGGATTGCCGTGATCGCAATTACGATCAAGACGTTCAAGCAAGATGCGGATTCCTTGCTGCTGGCTCTTTGGGTTGCCGGCACATTCATCTTCGCCTCCTATTTGAACTGGACCGTAAACGCGAGATCCTTTCTGCCGTTGATTCCGGCCTCGGCGATTCTGCTCTCGCGCGCGATCGAATGGCACAACGAGAGTGTCGGCTGGCGCTGGCTTGCGCCGCCGTTAGCAGCATCGGCAGCCATCGCGCTTTGGGTAACGGCGGGCGATGCCGCGCTCGCGAATTCCGCCCGAACTGTCGCGGAGTTTCTTCACCAGAACGCTCAGCGTCCGGATGCCGTCAGCTTCGAAGGCCACTGGGGATTTCAATATTACATGCAATCGTTCGGATTCAAACCGGTGGACGTCAAGACCTTGGAAGTCGAGGACGGCAACGTAATCGTGATTCCGGAAAACAGTGCGAGCACGGTGCTTCCACCCGCGGAGGTGGTCGAGAGCCAAACATTGCAATCGTTTGAGTTAAATCGGGGAGTCACTACCATCGGAACGTATATGGGCGCTGGATTTTATTCGGATGCATTCGGGCCGCTGCCGTATTCGTTCGGGCCGGTTCCTCAGGAACGCTACGCGTTCTTGCGACTAAGAGCGCCGCAATGAAGCCAGTGCTCCGCAAGAAATGGTTCGGCGTCAGGCAGCCTCCTTTTCCAGCCGATAGCCATGTCGCAAGCCGGCGAGGCGCCTCACTGCTCAACGGATGGTCAGCGGGGAATTTTACGAAGGCTCGCGAAGCAACGATACGAGTTCGTCAATTCGGTAGGGCTTCCGGAGAAAGGGTTCCCTCGGCAAACCGGCATACGAAGCGTGGATCGCTTCCTGACTATGGGCGCTCGTCAGGATTGGCTTGAGGTTGGGGCGCAGGCGCCGAGCTTCCGCCAAGACTTCGGGACTGGATATGCCGGGCAATGTCATGTCAAGTAGCATCACATCGATCGCGTCCCCGTATGAGCGAATCGATTCCACGGCGGAATTACCGTCGACAGCTTCGACTACTGCAAAACCCCTCTTCCTCAACATCTTGCTGACGGCGAGACGCAGGGTCTCTTCATCCTCCACCACCAAAACCGTTCGTGACTCGGGCCGATCTTCCTTTTTGGGCGACTGCGCGGTCGCGCCTTCCACTAATCGACTCGTTTCGCTAACCGAAGGCAGGAAGACTTCAAACGTCGTCCCTTCACTGGGCGTGCTGATCAGATTGACAGCTCCGCCGTGATCTCGAACAATCCCATGGACGACGGCGAGCCCCAGACCACGGCCTGCGAATTTGGTGGTGAAGAAAGGATCGAAAGCTTTGCCTTGGACTTCTTCCGACATGCCACAACCGGTGTCCGAGACCTCCAGAATGAGGTAATCTCCAGCAGCCAGATTCTGCGGACCGGTCGCGGCGGAGCCGTGCGACAAGGTGGAGCGCGATGTCCTGACTCTGATTACGCCGTCCTTCTGGCCCAGGGCTTCCGATGCGTTGATCACCAGGTTCATCACGATTTGACGGATCCTCGACGCCTTTCCCGGCATGGGGGGAAGGTTCCGGTCTAAATCACTCTTGAGGACCGCGCGCTTGGAAATCGTTATCTTCAGCAGCCCCAGCATTTCTTCCACAAGGCCTGACAAATCTACTTGATCCAACGGCTCGACCGAATCTTCTGTCTTGTCTTGGCCCGAATAGATCATTAACTCCCGAACGATCTCGGCACCGCGCGAGGCAACCGCCCTAATATTTTCAATGCCCTCCCGCGGCATTTTGCCTTCCTCCAATTCCGCTGCGGATAGCTCCGCCAGCGCCAGAATCCCACCGAGCAGGTTGTTAAAATCATGCGCGATGCCCCCCGCCAAGGCTCCAATCGTTTCCATTTTCTGCATCGCAAACGCTTCTTGTTGGCTTCGCTTGAGTTCGGTGATGTCGGTGCATGCTCCCACATAGCCGGCAAATTCTTTATTGCCCTCGTAGCGCGGGGCGCCGATGGCAAGTACCCATCGATATTCTCCGTCCGCTCTGTGCAAACGGCACTCCTGATGGTAAATCCGGCGGGCTTCGAACGCTGAGGAGTAGTTCGCGATGCAAGCCTCCCGGTCATCAGGGTGCACTTTCAAAGACCAGCCGAGTCCCAGTGCTTCCTCAAGCGTGCTGCCGGTGAAGTTCAGCCAACCGGAGTTGAAGAAAGTGCACAGTCTGTCCAAACCGGAAACCCAGATCATCACCGGCGCGGTGTCGGCGAGATTTCGAAAGCGCGCTTCACTCTCTTGCAACGCCGCTTCGCTTTGCTTCGCCAGCGTAATGTCTTCCACCACGGTGATCGAGCACTTCTCCGGGTCGGCGGCGTGATCCACCAATGACTCGCACCACTTTAACCAGGCGATGCTACCGTCGTTGCGGACGGATCGCATCTCGATGGCGTAAGACGGAGTTTCGCCCTTCAGTAGCCGCTGCCGATTGGCGAGCACTGCCGAGCCGTCTTTGGGGTGTATTATCTCCAGCAGCCCTTTCCCCACAAGCTCCTCTCTTGCGTACCCGAGTACCTCGCAATAGCGGTCGTTCACCATGGTCACTGCTCCTTCGAGAGTGACTTGGGCAACGCCCACCGCCGCCTGATGGAAGATCGCGCGGAAGAGTCCTTCGCTCCTTCGCAGTACGGCCTCGGAGCGCTTGCGCTGCCGCAAGGAGGTTGCCAGCCAAATGGTCACGGTCAATGCGATGCCGAGCACTCCGATTCCCCAAGCGAACAATCGTGCGCGTTCCGCGCGCCGCATCAAGTCATAAGTAGTCCAGGTGTCGTCGAGACCGTAGAAAGAATACTTCGCGACGGTCGCGGCCAAGGTTCCATCCTCAAACTGACTGTCGATCTCTTCCCGGAGTTTGTCGGCTGCTGTCGCGGCTTCGAATGTGGAGGCTGTTCCTATCGCGACGGTCAAAGCAGGCAAGCCGTGCAGCTGAAGTCCGACCGAGGCGCATTCGGCCGGTTTATCCAGTAACGCACGTAGCGCCGCGCGGTCCTCAAGAAAGCCTGCAAACACTCTGCCACCACAAACTTCCCTGACAATGTCGCGGCTTTCGTCGAACTCGACCATCTGCGCATTCGGAAATTCCGAACGGGCGAGACGAAGGTGAAGCGGCAGCTTGAAAATCGCAATGCGGCCGTCGAAATCACGGTTTGGAACGGGCGAATCAGATCTTAGAATCAGGGTGTGCTGAGTATGCAGCCAAGGCCGCGTAAAATGCACGCGTTCGCGTCGGTAGGGCAGGTCGGCCATGATCGGCCAAAGATCCACCAGCCCTCGCTGGAATGCCTCGTCCGAGCTCGTTCCGGTTTCTACCCACTGCAAAGTTAGATGTGCTCGCCTGGCCGCTTCGCTCACGGTTTCCACCGCCAGTCCGGCGTAACCGCTACTGGTCCGAACCTGGACGGGTGGATTCGGTTCAAAACCGATGCGAAGAGGTCGTTGCGGGATCGGTGTCCGGATCGCGAAGTACCAGAGCAATAACACGGCTAGCCCGACCGTCGCGATGAGCCAGGAGGTTCGTATCAGCCAGTTTGAATTCAAGATAAATCCAGTGCCGCTGCCCTATGACGCGTCCTTCGGCGCGTTTTGACCGCGATAACGAAGTATACATCGCGTTTGAGTTAACGGCAGTTCCTCAAGAACTGGCTCGAGCGTCGCGAGAGCGCCCGGGTTCGATCCAGATGGATTATCGGGATGGAATCAAGTAACCCGACCCGATTCACATCGCCCAGAGGATTGAGCGCCTATACGGTACGAAATCGAAATAATCGTATCGCGTTCAGAGCCAGCTCACGCCAATTGCCGATCGGCATGGCGGGAACTGGCTCGCCGCGAAACAACTACCGCTTCGGCGCCCAGCCGGCCGTGAAGCTCACCAGCACGCTGCGGCCGGGAAGCAGGTTCAACTGGTCGTTCCCGTTCGGCACGAACGGCGCGCCCTGTGCCTGGGCGAGACCCGCCGTGGGAATGCCGATCACCGAATGGTCGTTCGCGAGATTGTTGATTGCCAGGCCGAATTTGCTGCCGCGCAGGAACGACTGGTTCTTGACCGTGTAATTCAGGAACAGGTTCGCGATATTAAACGCATCGATCGGGATGGCCTGGTTGACCGTTCCGTTGTCGTTGTACAGCATGCCGACGCGCTTGTCGGTCGAAGCCGACATCCCAGTTTTTGTGGCGCCACAGCAGACTCACCGTCTCGACATTCTTGGGAGTGTTGGCAACCCACAGTCCGCCGTTGGACGATGCCGGGTCCTTCCTGATACTTCGCGGAACCCATCGTTCCGTTGAGATATAACGAGAAGCCCGCTCCCAGCAGGAAGTTGCTCTCCGCTTCGATTCCCTTCGTGTTGCTGGGGCCGGTCGGATAGAAGACGTAATCTCCAGCATTCGCGTCAAAGATAAGACGTGTAGGGATTCTGGAAGTGGACGTAGTAAGCATCCAGGTCGAGCGTCCAGCGTCCGTGCTTCATTACAGAGCCGATCTGATAGCTCTTGGCCAGTGTCGGCTTGGGCGGAATCAGCACATTCGCGCCCGTCACGTCGTATACGCTGCTCGGCGGAATGATGTTGCCTTCGGCGAACTGCGCGTAGACCGACCAGTTGCTCATCACCGTATAGCGCGCGGCGATGTTGGGCAGCCAGTTGCCGAATGTTCCCACTGGTTCACGAAAGCTGGGCCGCCGATGCAGATAGGCGCGCCCGTGACGAAATCCGTACCCGCCTTTCCGCCCAGGCAGCCGACGATCTTCGCATCCTGATACTGATTCAGGTTCATCTGATAGTCGCCATACTTAATGCCAGCCGTGAGCACGAAGCTTCGGTAGCGGATGCCACTCATATTCAGCGAACGGGTGAGTGGTCTGCGTGATGAACTTTTCGTGGAAGTTGCCGAACGGCGTGTCCTGCTGCGTAAGGATGTTCGACGGGACCTGATAGCGGTCCGTATAAGCCCAGTCATACCAAAGGCCGGTTCGGAAAGTGCCCCACTTGGATCCCTTGCTCAAGTCGAACGTCTCGCCCGCGTGGCGGTAACCGTTGAGCTTATCGACTCCGCTCGGCTTGGCGGAACTGAGGTTGACCGTAGCTCCATTCTGGTAGAACTGCTTGTTCCAGTAGCGCGTCGTGTACAGCTTCGTGTCGACCTGCCAGCCTCCACCGAGATCGGAGTTATAGGACGCATATTCGAAATCGGTCTGGACGTGGTACGTGTTGTAGCCGTAATAATACGGATCGGGACTTCCGTTCGGAAGCAGCGGAGTGTCGGTCAGCAGGAAGTTATCGCCGAACTGCGCAACCTGAGCCCGGGTAGGGTTGGTGGTGTTCGGAGTGTTCGTCCAGATGTCGACCAGCCCGCCGTACAATGTGAGCGAACTACGGTTGGAAATCCGGTATTGATACTTGCCGTAACCCGCCACGCGCTTCTGCTTGTTCTAGGTTTGATAACCGTCCGATAGCAACTGCTGGATGTTCATCAGGAAGCTATTCTTGCTGCCGGGTCCGAAAAAGCCGCTTTCGCCATCGAGCTGCAAACAGGCGCGTATTGAACGACCCGTACGTCGCCGTGGCGCGCATGTCTGGGATCGGGAAACAACTGCGGGGATTTCATATTGATGGAGCCGCCGAAGTTCGTCGGGCCGAAGTTCGACGAGAGGCCGGGGCTGCGGTCGAAATCTACCGCCGAGGTCCAGCCGCTGGGGAAATTCGCCCACGAATGATGGGTGGGCGAGTTCGTATCTTCGAACGGAATTCCGTCGAAGGTCATTGTGTAGTCTCCGTCAGGGAAACCGCGGAAAAACGTCTTGCCTTGGCCCAATCCGATTCCGTTCGGGTTATAGCTGAACGTGCCGGGCGCGTAATTGATGTATTCCGAGTAGTCCGCAATCGGCGACATGAAATTCTGGATGAAGTCGGTGCTGACTTCGGTCTTGGGCGTAAGCGATTCGAGCGTGTTGCCCGAAGGCGCAGTTGCCGCCGCCATCGAAATAATCTCGTTGACCGTGATCGAAGTCGAAAGTGCTTCCACCGACATGGTGATCGGAATGTCCAAGGTTGCGCCCGCGGCGAGTTGTCCGCCCGAGCGTGTCGCCAGCGCGAAACCTGGCACGGCCACGCGGACCGAGTAGGTGCCAACTGCCAAATCCCTGACGCCGAATTTTCCTTCCGTGTCGGTCGTCGTCGTCTTTGAGGTGCCGGTCGATTCATTTCGAACGTCGACTTCAGCGCTCGCGATCGCCTTGCCGGCTTGATCCAGGACGGTCCCGGTGATCGTTCCCGAGGACTGAGCAAACATCGTCATCGAGAATAGACAAACCAATATGAAATAAACGCCGGCACACAAAGCGGTCCGCCGCGAGTTATGGATGCAGTGCATCTGAACTACCTCCTGGAGCAAAAAGATTGTTGAAGCTGGGTACACCACGATAGCCGCGCGCGATGACAGATGGATGTCACAAAGGTAAACTTATCGTGACAATGCTCCCGTAAGTGCCTGCATCTTCAGCAAATCTTCAGCTTTCGCGACCGAGGTCGACCTTTGAGGCAGTGAGCGTCGATATTGAGCTGCCGTGGCGCAATTCCTGCCACGCCAGGGACGCGATTCGATACAGCGATGGAGAACCTCCCGAACGCCTTGTGCTAGTCTGGCTCCCTATGAAACTCTTCACGGCAGTTATCGCATTCGCAACACTCGCGGCGATCGAAGCGTCGGCGCAGACCCCAGACGGATGGCAGGTGATGAAGGATCGCAAGCAGCAATGTCAGATAGCTGTGCCTCCCGGTTGGACTGCCGACAAGATCATGCCGGGCAACCTTACTGCCGCCGACAAAAAGGCCAGCGCGATTTTCAGCAGCAAGCCGGCGGGCGTTACTTACGCCGACATCGTCAAGATGGCGAAGGATATGTTCAAGCCGGTGAAGACGATCGAGGAAACAGGCAGCCGCACCTGGTTCGTCTCCAAGCCGACAGCCGGGCCGGCCACGACAACCTGGTACGTCGCGATGAGCACCAATCCTGTATGCGAGGCGGAGATCAAATTTCAGGATCCGGCGTTCGAAGCCTCGGCCAAGCAGATGGTGAATTCGCTGAAGCTTGCGAAGTAGCTTGAGGCGCGTCCGTCAGGGCGCGCGCACATCATAGCGATCGCGCGATCAGTTCCTTCATGATCTCGTTCGTGCCCGCGTAAATCCGCTGCACGCGGCTATCGGTCCACATGCGCGCGATCGGGTATTCCATCATGTAGCCGTAACCGCCGTGCAATTGCACGCACTCGTCGATGATGGCGCATTCGCGCTCGGTCAGCCAGTATTTCGCCATCGCCGCGGTCGGCGTGTCCAACTTGCCGGCCATCAGCCGCTCCATGCAGTTATCGAAGAACACGCGCATGATGTGCACCTGCGCCTTGCACTCGGCGAGTTTGAATCGCGTGTTCTGGAAATCGATCAGTGGCTTGCCGAACGCCATCCGATCCTTGCAATGTTTGATGGTGATGGCGACAGCCTGTTCCGTGGTCGCCGTCGCGCCGGTGGCTACGCCCATTCGTTCGTACGGCAACTGTTCCATCATTTGATAGAATCCGCGCCCCTCTTCCGTGCCCAGCAGATTCGACGCGGGAACGCGCACATCGTCGAAGAACAATTCGCACGTATCCTGGCCGTGCATCCCGACCTTTTCGAGCGTCCGCCCTACGCGATACCCCGCCAGATCCTTGGTCTCGACCACCACCAGCGAGATCCCTTTCGCGCCCACGCCGCCCTCGCCAGTCTTCACCGCCAGGACGATCAGATTCGTGTGCCAGCCATTCGTGATGAAGGTTTTCGATCCATTGATCACGAAACATGTGCCCTGTTTCGCCGCGAACGTCTTGATGTTTTGCAGATCCGAGCCCGCCACCGGCTCCGTCATCGCGATCGACCCGATCAGCTCGCCCGTCGCCATCCGAGGCAGCCAGTATTTCTTCTGCTCCTCGGTGCCGTACGCGAGAATGTAGTGCGCCGCGATGCTGTGCACGCCGTGCCCGAAATGCACGCCGTTGTAGCAAAGCTCTTCGGTCACTACCGCTTCGAATGCGTAGTTTCCGCCGCCGCCGCCGTATTCCTCCGGCACGTCCGTCAACAGGATCCCGACCTCGCCGGCCCTGGTCCACGCCTCCGCATCCACGCGATGCTGTTCGCGCCAGCGTGCTTCGTGCGGGACATATTCTTCCTGAATGAATCGCCTGACCGTCTTGCGGAAAAGCTGGACTTCTTCATTGATCCACGGGGACACGTAGGGATGCGTAACCGGTTGCGACTTGGCCATCCGCTCATTGTACTAAGCTGCTGTGTGAGGAATGACATGAAGATTGTAACGATTCTTTTGACATTCGCCGCGATTGGCGGCTCCATGGGTTGGGCGGCTGACGTCACCGTCGGGACGGCAACCGCTCGCGCAGGGCAGAAAGCCACCGGCTTCATCAAAGTGCCCGCGGGAACGGATGCCGCGACCGACATTCCGGTGATCGTCATTAACGGCGCGAAACCTGGACCGAAACTTGCCGTCGTGGCAGGCGCGCACGGAACCGAGTATGCGTCGATCCTCGCGCTCGAAAAACTGGCGCAATCGTTTGATGCCGCCGATCTCTCCGGCTCTTTGATCGTGGTCCCGCTGATCAACCTCGCGTCGTTCGCGCAGAAAGTTCCGCATCTGAATCCGGTCGACAACAAGAATATGAATCGGATGTATCCAGGCAAAGCCGACGGCACGCAGACCGAGCGGGCTTCGTGGGCCATCGGCAAACAAGTGGTCGCGCAGGCGGACTACTTCATCGATCTGCACGGCGGCGATCTCGACGAGAACCTCCGCAGCTATTCCTATTGGCCGCAGACCGGCAAGGAGTCGCTCGACGCGGCCTCTCGCGCAATGGTGCTCGCGTTCGGACTCGACCACATCATCATTCAGAAGAACCTGACGCCGGCAGTGGCAGGCGCGACATCGATCTCGCGATTCGCCGAAGACTTGGGCAAGCCGACCATCATCGCCGAAGCGGGCCACGCTGGAACCACCGATGCCGCCGATGTTGATGCGCTGGTTCACGGCTGCATGAACGTGATGCGACATTTGAAAATGCTACCCGGCGCTGCAATGCCCGTCGCGCATCCATTGTGGATCGGCCCCATCACAACCATCCGCAGCGAGCACGACGGGATTTTCTATCCGCTGGTCACTCCGGAAGCTTACGTTCAGCAAGGCATGCGCATCGGATATGTGACCGATTATTTCGGGAATAAGTTGGCCGATGTGACAACGCCCGTGTCGGGAATAGTGGCGTACATCTGCTCGGTGCCGTCGATGAAGAAGGGCGATACCGTGGCAAACGTTGGAGAAATCGCCACGATCCCGTAATTGCGCTGATGAACAAAACCTCGCGCAGCCTCATCCAATTGTTGCGGGCGCGTGAGAAGCAATACAACCGCTAACGAATCCTCTTGTAATTCACGAGAATGGCGCGTACTGTTAGACGACCTAAGAGGGAAATTGACGAAACAACTCCCCAGATTCTGTGTTCTGCTATTGCCACTTTTAGCAATTCTGCCCACGTACGCACAATTGTTGCGGGTCGGGGCCTTCAGTTCGACAAATCAAATACAACGCCGGCGACTCGCTCGCGGAGGTCGATCTTTACAACTCCGGAACTGCGCCGGCCGCCGCTTACGGACTCAGCATCTACGCCATTTTTGCGGATGGAGCCGAACACCTGCAATTCCTGACGGGCGATCTGACGAATCTCATGATGCTGCGGAAGATGTTTCCAGACATGAAGCGCACGAACGGATCTCTAATTAGCGGTTCGGGGCCCGGTGAACATTTTCCGGTAGAAACAGCAATCCAGTCGAGCAGCCCGGATCACGGGCCCACCGCGGGCGTTCGGGCGGAAGCGACGTTCGTGATCTTTACAGACGGCACCGCGAGCAGTGACGGACAGGAGGCGAGTAACCGGGATATCGCTCAACAGCGGACGGCATGGAAAAAAGAAGCGCAAGCCCTGGACCAGTGGCTGCCTGAAGTGAAAAGAACACTCGGAGGAAACTCCCAAGCTACTGCCGGCGACATGGCTGGCCTAGTCCGACGACTGCAAGCAGCCGGTGTAACGGACGGCGTCTTGGGGGAGATGGCGCGCACGATGCGTTTTCCTGAATTGATCCCCTCTGATACTCCATTGGGATTTAGACCCGATTACGATCGCGTTTCGCGACAAATGGATGAAGGCGCTCGAGGAGAGAGCGCTCTTGGTCGGGACTCTGGGAGGGAAGTAGCCGCCGGATGCTGACTGGAAGTTTTACGAAAATATTCGGCAGGTTCTGCGTATTACTCTTGCCGCTCAACGCATTCGCGCCCCAAGATCAATCTAAATGGATCCAGACGTCCGTTCTAGTGCGAAGTGTCTCGATTGGCCGAGCATCCCCAGCGACACCCGGAGCCGTACCTGTCCATGCCGAGTTACAAAACATATCAGGAAAATCGATATATGCTTTTGACATCGAGTGCACGGCTACCTACTCTGACGGGTCGACGCGCGCCACTATGTCGGGTGTCGATTTGCTGGCCAACTATGTTTTTGAGCTGAAAGACCCGGCACTCACTCCCCGTCCCAATATGCTTCTTCGACCCGGCGAGAGCTACGCTACCGGGACCAGTGCCCCGCTTGGGGAAGGATGGAGCACCGCCGGTCGGCGGATCGTGCGCCGTCACGCTGCTCGCGTTCGACGATCGGACGGCGTTTGGGGATCATTACGCTATCCAAAAGGTCGCACAAGGGCGGTCGTTTCTTTACGCTCAATACTCTGGCGTTGTGTCGGACATGAAATCCGTGGTTGACTCGAGCGATCCGATACAAGCGATGGAGAAGCGTCGAGATGAACTTCTGAAGCCCGCGCCTGGCGATCCGGACGTTAGAGGACCCAATGGTCGTTTATCCCCGAACTCCGTACGCGCCCAATGGCTTGAAATACTCGTGCGCGGAAATGGCGGAAATTCGATAGAGGCTCGTCGCGCAACGATTCATACCGCGATACATGACTATCAACTTTACGCTGACAGGCTGAAACTCCACACGATGCTTCTGGAGCAAGGGCGGTAACGAAAACATCCCGCGTTACTCTGTAACGCCGCTCAGGCGACCGGCTGCGGACCAGCGGTCCGCCCACGTTCACAACATAGACCGATACAACTCCGCTTGCCGTTCGGCGAGAGCGTCCCAGCCGTACACTCCTTCCGCCGTAACTCGGCGCATGTTCCTGCAACTCGGACCCTCGCGGCGGAATCGTTCAGCAGCCGGGTCCCCGTGCACTGGCCATTTAGGTTCGTGCTATCGGGTAGAATCACGTCGGCCCAAAAACGAAACATCCTATTGAAGCGCAGTGAATCGGCCTTGCGCGCAGGGTATTCTGAGAGAACCAACAGGAGACGGCAATGAGATTCGTCGTGCTCGCATATTCACTCTTGGTCGCGTGCGGTGGTTCTCTGGCCGCCGCGCCCGTCTCACATGAATTTTCCGCGGTCGATCCCGCAAAGGCCGGCTGGAACACGGCTGCGCTCGATGAGCTGGCTTCGTTTGTACACTCACAGAAGTCCACCGGCTTCCTGATCATTCAGGATCGCAAGGTGATCTACGAACACAACTGGCCGCTGCCCGCGGAGTCGGCGACCTTCACTGCGAACTTCACCCACGGCACCGATTCCCACGGCGCGCTGCAGGAGGACGTCGCGTCCGCGCAGAAGAGTTTCGTCGCGATTCTCGCCGGAGCCGCCATCGATAAGCGGTTGCTCGATATCTCGAAACCCGTGTCGGCTTACATCGGAGCCGGTTGGTCAAAAGCCTCAGCCGAGCAGGAGAAATCGATCACCGTGCGGAATCTTCTCGAAATGAGCTCAGGGCTCACGGAGGCGCTGGCTTACGAGGCGCCCGCGGGAACCAAGTTCTTCTACAACACGCCGGCCTACGCGATCATGAAGCCGGTTCTCGAAAAAGCTTCGGGCAAGAACCTCGACGACCTCACGCGCCTCTGGCTCACGGAACCCGCCGGCATGACGGACACGCTCTGGCGCCAGCGCCCCGGCGCCTTCAGCGGTGTTGGGAATCCCACGGGTCTGTACACTACGCCCCGCGACATGGCGAAGCTGGGGCAACTGGTGCTCGACAAAGGCAAGGGCGCGACCGGGAAGCGCGTGATCTCGGAAGCGCAGCTCGCCGCTCTATTTGAGCGCAGTCCGACCAATCCCGCCTACGGGCGCCTGTGGTGGCTGAACGGTTCGGCCTACACGTTGCGGCCTGCCGGCGCGCGCACGGATACCGCGTTGATCCCGGCAGCCCCTGCCGAGCTCGTCGCCGCCCTGGGCGCGCAGGACAGGAAGATCTACATCGTGCGAAGCCGCAAGCTGATCGTCGTCCGAACCGGGCAAGCCGCTCCCGATCGCGGCTTCGATCAACAGGTCTGGCTGCGTCTGATGAAGGCTGCGCCGAAGGATTGAGGATTCTCTTTTCGAGTTTTCCATGTCGGGTTACCTTCGCGGATAGGAAAGTAACCGCTGTTCACGAGGCAGAGGATTCTCAGGAACCCGGTCGTGCTCCCAACCGTTTCGGAAACAGTCTCGCAAAGTTACTGAGAGCGGTTACACTTAGCAGGTGCATAAGTTCCTCTGTTTCGGCGGCGTGGTTAGAAGTGTGGATATAAGTGTGGGCAGAAGTTGTTTGCTTAAAGCCCCGGCAGGCTTGTCCAAGCGGCGGATAAGTTCCCTCAACCCTTATGAAGGATCCTTGCGGAATATTTTGGGACGATTAGCATTGTTGGCAATGACGGCCTGCTTGGTGGCGATCTCGGCGCTGCCCGCGCTGGCGCAGCCGTTGAATCTGGTCGGCGACACCTACACGGATGCGAGCGTGAATCACGGCTCCCTGGCAGGGATCACGATCGGCGGCATTCATGGAGCACAAGGTCTACTGAAATTCGATCTGGGAACTCTGCCCCCAGGTACAACTGCGGCTCAGGTTAGTGGGGCGTTTCTGTTTGTGTATGTAACCACGGTAGGCTCGACCGGCAACCTGACGGTGAATGAAGCAACGACGCCGTGGGTGGAGAGCACGGTTGTTGCAGCGCCGGGCGTGGGCGCTCCAGCGAATGTGAGTGGCGGAGTAGCGGCGATCGCTCCTGGAATCTATCCAGGATTTCTGGCGATCGATGTAACGCAAGCGGTCAAGGACTGGCTGAGCGGGACTACAAATAACGGCCTGATCCTGACAACGGGTCCGACGCCGAACGCGCAGATCGTGATCGATAGCAAGGAATCGACGACCACCAGTCATCCGGCGACGCTGACTGTGACGCTCGCGAGTACAGGCGGAGGCGGTGGAGCAACGGGTCCGACAGGTCCAACTGGAGCAACCGGAGCAACCGGTGCCGGAACAGCGGGCGCGACAGGCGCGACTGGTGCGCAGGGATTCACGGGTCCCAGCGGCGCAACCGGAGCTGCCGGAGCCGGGCTGACGGGACCTACTGGCCCTACCGGCGCCACTGGCCCTAGCGCATCTGGACCTGTGATCGTCAACCTTGTTTGCGCCTCCCTTTGCACGCAATACGCTCCGCAGATACAAGTCGCACAGGGCAATAGCTCTAACGGCACGAATCTGGTTTCGCAAGTCACTGATGCGCCGTCCAGTGTCACGACAGGCATTATTGGAATCGCCGGTCCTCCTGGGCCCGTCATCTTTAACCACGGATTCGGTCCGAACGGAATTACCTACGTCGCTGGTCAAACCGTTCCGGTGATTGTCAACGGCATGGTCTCCTGCCAATTCGACAATCAGGTTGTCGGTGGGGACTACGTCGCGCCGAGCACCTTCAACTCAGGATTCTGCCACTCCGTGGGCCCGACGTTACCGGTCTCGGGCCAGATCCTGGGACTGGCATTATCGGCGAATGGACCCGGCTCGTTCGGACAGCCGTTTGCGCAATCCATCCTATTTGGAACCGGGCATTAAGGAGCTCGCAAGCTGGCGTTGCAGCGCGTCCAACTCCTTGGCTTGCTCAGGAAGCATGACGCAGTTAGGCGGGGCCGTGCCGGCTTGCCAGGCGGCTTGCAGCTGGTTGCGGTTGGAGTAGAACATCATCAGATTGCGATGCGCGTTAAAATTGCATGGATCTAGTTGCAGAGCGCGTTCGAAGCTGCGCAACGACTCCGGGATGTTGTTCATCCTGAAGTAAGCCGCCCCGATGTTGTTCCAGCGATCGGCGTTTGGCCTGAGGGCCATAGCGTTTTGAAATTGTGCCAGCGCTTCCGAGGGCTGGTTCACGCTCAGCAGGTAGATCCCGTAATACGTGTGCAACTGCTCATTGTCCGGATCGACGGCGAGGCCATTCCTCAGATACTCCGCCGCTTTGGCGGGGTCGCCCCAATACGCGCTGGCCATGCCGAGCCAACTTCTTCCCTTTCCCGGCGACTTGCGGGCTACATCGGTCCAGAGTGTCTTCTCGTCGTGCCAGACAGTGTTGCGGGAAATTGTCCCTGCGAGCATGACGGGGATCAACACCGCCATGGCGGCCCCCAGCCAAATTCGCGGGACGCGTTCCAGCAGGAACCCGAGCGCGACTGCCAGCGCGGTCAGCGGCAGATAGGTGCGATGCTCGAACATCATGTCACGGAATACGACGATGCTGGACGAAGGCGCGATCAGCACGAAAAAGCCTAGCGCCCATAGCGCCGCGGCGGAGTGCTTCTTCCACGCGATCCAGCACAGAGCCGTCCACAGAAGCAGCAGGGCAAGTACGGCGGGAAGCGTGGTCCACGGAGAAAGCAGGCTGGTCGAGATCGGCACATCGCGGTCCAGGTTCAGGCCGATGGGCGCGATCGCCAGCCGCAGATACGTCCACAGGACGCGGCTTTGGGTCAGCAGATAGCTGATGGTGGAGATCCCGGAGACTCGGCCCAAGCCCGGGTCGATCGTCGAGACGTGGATCGCGTAGAGCAGACGGCTTGCGGCGAGTCCCGCCATCGCGGCTAGAGTCCCGAAGTAACCGATGTACGGACGTCGTCGCCCGAACAATTCCAAGAGCAGAAGAAAGGCCGGCAGCGCGATGGTTTCCTCTTTGGCGAGCAGCGATAAACCGAATGCCAAAGCGCTCCCTGCGTATTTCCCGCGCGCGTGCAACCACAAAACCCATAGGGCGAAATGTGTGCTCAATAGCGTGGAGCGCGCGAACACGTAGGTCACCGATTCGGTCTGCAGCGGATGCAGGGCGAACACGAGCGCCACGCAGCCGGCGGCCAACGGAGATAGATACTTCCGTGCCACGGACAGCAACAGAATCGAATTCGCGACATGCAGAACCAGATTGACCCAGTGATAGAGCACCGGATTTTGGCCGCCTGCGAGGTAATTCCAGTGAAACGTGAGAAAGGTAAGTGGACGCGTCTGTTCCAGCCTGAAGATCCCCCACCCAAAACCCGGGCGCAGGATCCAGGGATCAAGAAAAATGGCAGAGTCGTCGAAATGGAAACTGGAACCCAGGGAATTCGCATAGGCGATCAGCGTGAAGAGCGCGATGGCTACGGCCTGCCATCGAAAACGATAAAGCAAGGGTGGCGACGGGGATGCGAAGGCTGCGGAGGAGGTGGTTTCCACGCACCAACGACACTCAGCTCGCGATACCGAGATACTTGAAACCGGCTCGCGTCAGCCGCACCCGATCCAGCACCAGTCTTCCGTCCAGAATGATCGCGGTGCGCATCACGCGCGCCAGCGGCTCCCAATCCAACTCGCGATACTGCGGCCATTCGGTGACCAGAACCGCGGCATCGCAATCGCGAAGCGTAGTCTCCACATCGGGGCAACAGGCCACGTCGAGGTCGGGATTCTCGCGCTTGAAGCGCTCCATCGCCACCGGATCGTGCGCCTTCACGCGCGCTCCCCGTTCGATCAGTTTGCGCGCAATCTCGATTGCCGGCGCTTCGCGCAAATCGTCCGTATTCGGCTT
The DNA here is from genome assembly GCA_963732025.1 of Terriglobia bacterium. GTDB lineage: Bacteria > Acidobacteriota > Terriglobia > Bryobacterales > Bryobacteraceae > Palsa-187. Next base: position 49,595 of record CAVSXU010000007.1, on the reverse strand, counting down.
GAACGCCAGGCCCAGGAGTCCGATCGTCCGCCCTTTTAAAATGCGCAGTTCCGTGAGCAACTTGTCGACGACGCGCTCACGCTGCCGCCGGTTTACCTCGCGAGCCGCATTCACGATCGGCATCTCCAGGCCGTACTCCGATGCCGTCGAAATCAGAGCCGCCGTATCTTTCCCGAAGCACGATCCGCCCCACCCGATTCCAGCTTGCAGGAATCGCGTACCGATGCGCGCATCCAGTCCGATGCCCCTCGCCACCTGCGTGATGTCCGCGCCAACTCTTTCCGATACCTGGGCGATTTCGTTGATGTAGCTGATCTTCAACGACAGAAACGCATTCGCCGCATACTTGATCAGTTCAGCCGAAGCGAGATCGGTCGAAATCAGCGGAACCGCGCCCAACCCGTCAGGTCTCGCAAGAAACGACGGCGCCTGAAACGTCTGATCCAGTATCGGACGATATAGCGAATACAAAATCTCCGCGGTCTGCGGCTCGTCCGTGCCGACCACCACGCGATCCGGATAAAGACTATCGTGCAGCGCCGATCCTTCGCGCAAAAATTCGGGATTCGAAGCGACCGCGAACTTTCCCGCGGCTTTGCGGCCATGGCTTTGCTCGTAAGCCTCGCGCACCAGCGATCCTACCCAATTACCGCTGCCGATCGGTACGGTCGACTTATTCACCACCACGGTGAAGCCGTCCTGCAGTCGCTCTCCGATTCCGCGCGCCGCCGATTCCAGATACCTGAGATCGGGAGCCCCGTTGGCGCCCGGCGGCGTGCCCACCGCGATGAAAATCACATTCGCGCCGGGAATCGCGTGGTCATAATTCGTGGTGAATTTTAAATTACAGCGCGCTTCGGCGACTAATTCCGCGATAAACGGCTCGTGAAACGGAACCTCGCCGTTCTCGAGCATCTCTATCTTTTTTGGATCTGCATCCGCGCACGTGACCTTGTGGCCGAGAAACGCGAGACAAGCCCCGGTGGTGAGGCCGACATAACCAGTACCTAAAATCGAGACATTCACAGTCTCTTATCCTACGACAGATTAGTGAGAGTTCGATGCGCGTGGCATGCGCGACTGTAACGCTACAGTTTTCCTTTGAGCAATCGGTTCACGGCTTCCGGATCTGCCTGCCCTCGACTTAATTTCATCACCTGGCCGACGAGAAATCCGATGACCGCCGTCTTGCCGCCGCGATACTGCTCCACCTGTTTCGGATTCGCCGCGATCACCTCGTCGACAATCTTGCCCAGCGCGCCCTCATCGCTGATCTGCGCCAGACCTTCGCGTTCGATGATCGCGCCGGCTTCCTCGCCGGTTTCGAACATCTTCGGAAAGATTTCCTTCGCCAGCTTGCCGCTGATTTTTTTCTCGGCGATCATCGCCACCAGCGCGCCCAGCTTCTCCGCGCTCACCGGCGACTCGCCAATTTCCTTGCCCGATTCTTTCAGCGCCCCCGCCAGATCGCCCATCACCCAGTTCGCCGCCGCTCTCGCGTCTTTCGATGCCGCCGCCACCCGCTCGAAATAATCACCCAGAGGCCGCGTCGCTGTCAGCACATCCGCATCGTATTCGCGCAGCCCATGCGATTCGACGAATCGCTGCCGCCGCGCCGCCGGCAGTTCCGGCATCTCGCCAGCGATCGCCGCCAGTTTCTCCTCGCCGATCCGCAGCGGAGGCAGATCCGGCTCCGGAAAATATCGATAATCATGCGCGTGTTCCTTGCTGCGCATGCTCACCGTTTCTCCCGAATCCGGATTGTACAAGCGAGTCTCCTGCGTCACCCGCCCGCCCGATTCGATCAGCTCCACCTGCCGCTCGATCTCATAATCCAGCGCCAGCTTCAGAAATCGAAACGAGTTCAGATTCTTCACTTCCGCCTTCGTTCCGAATTTCTCCGCGCCGCGCAGCCGCACGCTCACGTTGGCATCGCAGCGAAGATGCCCCTTTTCCATATCGCAGCTCGACACGTCCAGAAATTGCAGCGTCTGCTTCAGCGCCGTCAGGAATTCGTAGGCTTCGTCGGAGTTGCGCATGTCCGGCTCGGTCACGATCTCGATCAGCGGCGTTCCTGAGCGATTCAGGTCCACGTAGGTGTACCGGCTCGAATCCGCAAAGCCGTCGTGAACGCTCTTGCCTGCGTCGTCTTCCATATGTACTCGCGTGATCCCGATTCGCTTACGCTCGCCGTTCACCACCACCTCGACGAATCCATGTTCAGCCAGCGGCCGGTCATACTGTGATATCTGGAAGCCCTTCGGAAGGTCCGGATAAAAATAGTTCTTGCGGGCGAAAATCGATTCGCGATTCACCGTGCAGTTCAACGCCAGCGCTGCTTGCACTCCCAATTCCACCGCCTGACGATTCAGCACCGGAAGCGCGCCTGGCAATCCCAGGCATACGGGGCACACGTTGCTGTTCGGCTCGGCTCCGAAACTGGTTGGACAGCCGCAGAAAATCTTCGTGCGCGTCGCAAGCTGGACATGAACCTCCAACCCGATCACCGGCTCATATTTCGCGATCGCACTCATCGCATCCGCGTTCAGAACTGACATGAACCTCGATTATAAACGGCCCGATCTTACGAGCTCGTGTGAAAACAGGGACAGGCTACCCTGTCCCCTAGTGACCAGAGGCCACGAATGAACAAACCATCGGCGTGGACAGGGCGGCCTGTCCCTGTTTTCACGCACCGTTTCAGAGCCGCGCACCTTACGACCTCTGCCGTTTGGCGGCTCGAATTTGGAGCGCTCTTGGTATCTGAATAACACCGAGCCATATCTCCAGTAAGGTGTTTCCCCGAAAACTCGACCACGAATTTCCTATTCTCTACTGCGGTCCGCCCTGGAAGTCGATTACTACACATCGTCGATCACTACGTATACGAGAATACTTAGCCCTAAGGTCTTTCGAGAACCCGGGCGGGACAAGAAAATGACCAACAACAAAACCCTGAAGTCTCTCTCACTCTCCACGATCAAGGCATTGCTGTTGTTGATGCCTCTCCTGCTGGTTTCTCCCGCGAAAGCTTACGGCTATGCCGATCCCGGTACGGGAGCCTTCGTATATCAGGCGGCGTACGCAGCATTCCTCGGCGGTACGTTCTACCTCCGAAGGTTTCTCGATCACGTCTTTCGCAGACGCAAGTAATCGTTGAGAAAAAATCGACGGCCGTCAGTGAGGCGCGACAGAATGGAGCGCTATCCGTCAGTGACGCGCGACCGTAGGGAAGCGCGCGTCTTACCGGACCGCGACCGAAAGGAGCGGCCCCGCCTACCGAGCCCGTTTCCCCAAATAAGCCACTCGAGCCCGAACATATAAATCGCCACCCAGCGCCTTCGCCGCTTTCTTCAGCTTCCACACCGCGGCCTGCTTGAATCGTGGACCCGCCGGGCCGCCCGCGAAGCTCGCCGCGACTTCAGCCGGCATCCCGCGCTGCACGAAATATCGTCCCAGTAATTCGCATTCGCCCAAGCGCCACGATGTTGCAGTCGGCTCCGATGTGAATAGCGTGCGAATCCCCGCGGCGATCGCCGCTTCGCCCACCGCTTGCGAATAGTAACCGCCCGGCACCGATGCCACCGTAACCGGCGCGCCCAACAACTCCTCCAGCGCCGCTACGCTGGATCGCCACTCGCGCGCGATCTCGTCTTTCGGCAGCCCCGACAATCGCAGCGGATGCGACGCCGAATGCGACCCGATCACATGCCCTGCCGCCGCCATTTCACGCACATCGCTCGCGGTGACGAACGCCGGTTTGCCGATCCAATCCGTGGTGATGAAAAAATGTCCGCGCCATCCGCGCCGCACCAGTTCCTCACCGATCCACATCGACGAAGCGCCGCCATCGTCGAACGTCAGAAAAACCGGCGTATCGCCGTGCGGCATCGCCGTGCACGGGCGGACGCTACCTAATTTTGCGATCGCATCCAGGTGCCGGCAAAACTCCGCGCGGTCCAATTTATACAAATCCGCGTCCGCACCCTGAATCCCGCTGTCCTTGAACCCACCGGGCAGGATCACGTCGTGATACATCAACGAAAATGCCTTCATCGCAATCTCGCCCAGCGTAACATGCGAGCGTGGGGCCGCCACTCATGGCGGCGAGCCAGCTTTAGCTGGCTCAAATTTACGCTACTCGTCGCTTGCAGCGCCATCGCGGAACACGTTACCGTGGTTCTTGCTTATGGACGATTCCACGTTCCAACAGGTACGCGGCATCGCAGCCGATGTGCTCGATGTCGATCAGGCGAGCCTCACCCGCGAGTCCAGCCCCGAATCGATCGAAAATTGGGATTCCGTCCAACACCTCAGCCTTGTCCTCGCCTTGGAACAGACATTCGATCTGCAGTTCGAGCCTTCCGAGATCGACGGCATGAAGAATCTGGGTGCGATCGCGGATGTGGTCGCCGGAAAACGCAACGGCGCTCGCGCCTGATGCCGATCCGCTTTGAGGAGTACGGTCCGCAACACGTCGATGCGGTTCGTGCCTTCAATCGCCGAGTCCATGACGCGCTAGACTCTGAACTCCTGTTTCCCGAAACTCCAGGCGATTGGTGGCTGCCCAAGGGCCAGCACCCGGAAATCTATCAGGAGGCATTCGTCGCGCTGGAAGACGACGCCGTGCGCGGCGGCTATTTTCTAAAGCACCAGCCGTTCATGATTGCCGGTGAGAACCGGCGCGTCGCGTGTTACCGCTTGCCGCTATCGGAAGGTGTTGCCGATCGTAAATATGCCTCTGTTGCTCTACACTTGATTCGCGACGCGCAGGCTCGTCAACCGCTGTTGTTCTCGCTTGGTATGGGATCGCTGGAGTCACCGATCGCCAAGCTGGAAAAAGCCGCGGGATGGTCGCAGCACGTTGCTCCGTTCCAGTTTCGAGTGTTGAATGGCGGACGTTTTCTTCGCCACATTTCCGCGCTCCGCGCCACGCCTGTTCGGCGAATCGTGGCCAACGCTGCCGCGTGGACCGGTGCCGGAGCGCTCGCGTTCGCAATGTTGCGCGCCGCGAGACCTTGCCGCGTTCCGAACGGCATTTCCATCCATCCCTTCGAAAACGTCGACGTCTGGGCCGACGACCTATGGGCAAAGTGCCGCGATCGCTACTCGCTGATTGCCGTGAGAGATTCCACCATCGCAGCCGCGCTTTATCCGGCCAGTGACGCGCGCTTTTTCCGCTGGAAAGTATCCGCTGGATCGCGCGTGCTCGGCTGGGCGGTTGCACTCGACACGCAGATGCAAGCACACAAACAATTCGGCGATCTGCGAGTCGCCACCATCGTGGATGGATTGGCCGATCCCGCCGACGCCCCCGTTCTGCTTGCAGCGGTAACGCGCGAATTGGAGTGCCGCGGCGCGGACCTAATCATCTCGAATCAGTCAAACGCCGCCTGGTCCGCGGGATTAAAGGCATGTGGATTCATGAGCGGTCCCTCTAACTTCGTCTTCTCCGCTTCACGAAAACTGGCCGAGCTACTCGCGCCATTCCCGCAACGAGTGCTCGAAAGCCACTTCAATCGTGGCGATGCAGATGGTCCAATTCACCTCTAGTTTGCTGTCGCGCCGATGTGGCGCACGCACTCCTGCGTGCCGTGTCGACACTCATGTCGACACGTTTTGTGCGGTAAAGACATCACGCGGACAGTCCGCCCGTGAATACTTCCACTAACCCAGGCTCGCCCTCGCGGCACAGCCGTTCGACAAGCTGAGACGCGACAACCTCCGGCGCCAGCGCATCGCCCGATCCATACGCGGTATTCGTCATGTCGGTCATCAGTTTGGGAGGGCGCACGATCAGAAACGCCCTGTTCTTCTGCTGCCGGGCGACCGCATGAACCAGCGCTTCCGCTGCTGCTTTGGCCGCGACGTAGTGCGGGAATTCCTTGGGCGTCGACTCGACATATGCCGACGAGATCAGCACCACGCGGCTCCGCACATTCTCCAGCAAAGTCGCTAGCGGCACCGACACCAACGCAAATGCGCGAGCCGCATAAGCGTTGACGCGATCGATCGTGTCCGCTTCCACTCGCATCGGAAGCACCGTCGGGCAAGCGTTTAGGATCAGGAAGTCGATCTCGGGATATTGCGTTTGAATCCTCCGGCACCAGCCGGGATCGCCCGCGTCGCCCTGCAAAAGCTCCACCCGACCGGCGGGAAGCTCGTCTCGCAACGCCTCCGCCTCGGCGCGGCTTTGCTGAAAGCTCGCCAGAACATGCGCGCCGCGAAGAGCCAGAGCACGCGTAATTGCCGCGCCCAATCCGCGGCTCGCCCCCGTAACCAGCGCAACTCTGCCAGCCAGTTCATCCGACACCGCGAAGCTCTCTTTGGATCCGGTCACGGACGGAGGGCGCAGCAGCACTCCAAGCTCGCCCGTGGCAGCGAGCCTGCCGCCCACGCTCAATTGAAACTCGATTCGCAGAAGATTGAGCGCGTTGCGCGAATGGATGCGTGCGTTCCACGTAACCGCCCCCATCTCATTCAACCCGGCCATCGCTTCAAAACGGATCGCAAGACGCGAATAGAGAGCCCGTTCCCCGGGCAATTCCATACCCGCCAGATAGCTCGACCACAACAGCGACGCGAGCGGAAGCGATCCCCATTGCGTTGGATCGACTCCCAGCCGATTCCATAACGCCGCACAAGCGGCGGGATCGGGACGATAGCTTCCCGACAGCGCCAGGCCCGCGACCAACTCACTGTCGGTCGGTGTCGCGGCGGACTCCCGCTGTCTTCCGGCGGAAAATTCTCCGCCGATTTCGGAAGACCAGCGCTCCCCCGGAACGAAACCGACGTTCACTTTCGCCAACGTTGACGAGCCATCCATCAATGCGAAGCCTGAATCGGACACCCGATATGCAACATCCGGAAACGCCGGCCGCGGAAATTCCAGCGCGATCGATCCCACACGCTCCCCGGGACGATCCGGTATTCTCGCGATCACGGCCAGCGCGCCCAATACTCCGTAGACCACTTGCTGTCCGAACTGTGTGCGCCGCGCATAAGTCGCGGATAAATGCAGCGGATTGCGATCGTGCGAAGCTGCGGCGAATAGATCCAGATCCGCTGCGGAAAATTGAACGGTCACCGGAGCCTCGGGCCTTTTTGCAGAATTTCGTCGAAGCGGCGCGACGCCACTTCCCAGGAGAATCTGGACTTCACCATTTCCCACGCGGCATCCGTCATGCGTTGCCGATCACCGGGGTTCTCCACTAGATCAAGGCACTGCGCGGCAAAATCGTCCGGCGTGTCGGCAATGCGAATATTCTCCGGATAGCTGTAGTCGAGTCCTTCCGCTCCTATGGTGGTCGAAACGACAGCGCTACGCGCGGCCATGGCCTCGTAGATTTTCAGCCGAGTTCCTCCGCCCACCAACAGCGGCACCACCGACGCCGACGATTCCCAGAACCACGGCCGCACGTCGGGAACAGTGCCGGTCACAGTGATCCCTTTGTCCGCGGCAAGAGCTTTTATGGAAGGCGGCGGAGTCCTGCCCACGATCGCGAACGTCGCTGCCGGGCGTTTGCGGCGAATGATCGGAAGAATCTCTTTGGCGAACCACAGAACGCCTTGTTCGTTCGGCAGCCAATCCATCGACCCCACGAATGCAAAGTCCGGCGCCGAAGTGGCGTTCGCGGAAACCGTGGGCGGCGAGAAGAATTCGATATTCACGCCAGTCGGAACATCGGACACGTTCGTGATGTCGAACGACGTTCGCATCAAATGGTTGTCCGCCTCTGAGCACGCAACTACGTGACCCGCTTCCCGGCACGCCGCGCGCTCGAACTGGAACATCCGATCCGCCTGCAATCCAAAAAAGTATTTCTTCAATGCGCCTTTGGCGTGCTGCGCGTGCCGCCGCCAGATCATGAACTCGACATTGTGCTGGAACAGCACGCAATGCGCGCGATCCGGAAAATAGCACATGGGAGCGAGATGATCCACCACCGCCGCATCAAATTGCTCTCGCCGAATCAGATCCTCCAGAAACTTTTTCATTCCCGGCGGATGAAAGCGGCTCATCGAGAGCGGCTCGGACGAAAACGCGCCGGCCATCAACTGTCCCACGAAGGCCAAAGATCGCTTGTCGGGAGCTTGGTGGCGAAATGGATACGACTTCGCGCTGTACTCGGACGCGCGCGCCGGGCCTTCCGGCTGATCGGGATTCTCCAGCGCGACGTAGTGAATCTCATGCCACTGATGCAGATAGCGCAGCATTTCCAACGTGCGGATCTGCCCACCCTTGGTGGTCGGGTGCATGAAATTGGAGTTGACCCACAGCAGCTTCACGCCGGAACCGCCGCCTGCTCTGCTCGAATTTCGATCACCCGAATTTCAATCCATGGCGGCATCGTAATCGTCGACGCCGCCAGAGCCAGCCGATAGCGCAACGCGCCGTCCTTCTGCTCCACGACATCGAACGCGTGGCTCGCGTAGAAATCCTTGGCCGGTGCGTTCTTCTTCGTCGGCAGAAACCAACCCTCCACCGCGCTGCATCCGCGCGCGCGGGCCTGATCGCACAGATACGCGAGCAGCGCCGTCTCCACTGTTCTGCCGATCACCCGGCAACTCAGCAGGAACGTGTCGATTTCGCAAACGTTTTCGCGATCGCGCGTGATCGCGACACCGACCAGCCCGTTGTCGCAATAACGGTCGCGCACACGGATCGACAGAACCTGACAAGCCGGGTCGCCCGCCATCGTCGAAATCTGCGCCTCGGTATAGCGCCGCGTCGTCAGATTGAATTGATTCGTCTTTTGCGTTAGCTGCGCGACGCGAGCGAGAGTGGCGCTCGTGACCGGCGACAACTCCGCTTCCTGCGCCAGCGATCGATAGAAGTCTTCCTTCGACCCGCTTGCGGTTTCCAATTCCGCGCGCTGCCGATCGGCCGCGTAGTATTCGCCGCGATTGCGATCTTCTTCGGAAAGCGTGAGCCGCTCAAACGCCGGAAAATCGCGAATCGCGCGCGCAAACTCCATCGGGTCCGTGCCGAGTTCGATCACCATTACTTCCGGCGCGGCGTCGCGAATGTGCTGGCGTTCCACGGGGTTATCGTCCAGGAACGCGATCGCATCCAGGCCCAGATTCAATTCCGCGGCGATCTCTCGAAGGTTCTGCGCCTTGTCCTGCCAGTTGATGCGCATCGCCGCGAAGTGCCGCGCGCGCAACAACATGCCGGAGTGCTGCTCGATCGCTTCCATCGCGTCGGCCTGATTATTTTTGCTAGTGATCGCCAGCAGAATTCCGCGGCGGCGCAGATCCAGCAGAGCTCGCTGAACTGCTTGAAACGCCGCGCCCGGATGTTCGCCGCTCAACTGAATTCCATCGATTCCGTCTTCGCCGATCACGCCGCCCCACAACGTGTTATCGAGATCCACCGCCAAAACTTTCGCGATTCGGCCCATCAATGGATAGAGATAGCGCACCCATTCGGCGGCGAGCGTCGACAAGTGCTGCGCGCGAATCGGCAGGCGCGTGGTCAGCCAGCGCTTTTCGTCGCGCCAGTTGCGGCGGCCGTGGCGAGCCGCAAGTTGATCGTAATCCAACACATAGACGCCGCGATGTTGCCCGGCGATATCGCGAAGAGCTGCGTTGATTCTTCCGATGGATGCGACCTGGCCGCCGTTCGATTGCGCGTCGAATATTCCCGGGCTCGGCACATCGGGAACTTCAAGATTATGAACGATTAAGCTCGCCTGGCTGCGTTTGCGGAAGGCCTCGACGCTGCCGCGCAATTGCGCGATCACTCGCTCCGCGATCACGACGCCTGATCCAGGTTCGAATTCGCCCGCGCCGGGCCATAATTCGGGCGCGATGTCGCGCGTATCTACGGCAAGAATAACGACATCCGGGCCGAAGGCGTAGAGCGGCCCATCATCTAGAATCTCCTGCGCCCAGGCATTGAATTCGCCGATGTGCAGCGTGATATCGATGCCCGAAACGTGCGCTTGCGCTTGCAACAGCGGTGCAACGGGTTCTGCAGTAAAAGAGCGAAGAATTGCAACGCGCGTTTTCCTCATCGGCAGCGCATCGCGCAACTTTTCGAAGGAGCGGACGACGAAGCCCGCGATGGCAGGACCTGGGTCGGCCCGCCAAAGTTCGCCCAATAAATGCGCCGCGTCCGAGGCGCGTCCCGCCTGGATCGCCGTCGCGATTTCATTGCGTCGATCGCTCACTTGCATATTTTAAGTGATTGGCTCCGTGCCATGCGCATGCCGCGCTATTCTCTAATTTGATTGCATGGCGATTTTCGTATCGGTGGGCAGCATCGCGTTCCTGGTTTACGTGATCGCGCTGTACCCGCTGCTGCTGGGTTTTCTTGCGCGAAAGCGCGAACTTCGTCCCGCGAAATCGCAATCTCTGCCTACGGTTTCCGTGATTCTGCCGGTCTACAATGGCGAAGCGTTTGTGCGCTCGAAGCTGGCCACTCTGTTCGCGCTGGATTATCCGGCGGAGCTGATCCAGATTCTGATGATCTCGGATGGATCCACCGACGCCACTGACGAGTTGATTCGCGCGCACGGAGCGGGCCGCGTCGAATTGATTCAAGTGCCGCGGCGCGGGAAGGCGATGGCGCTGAATGCGGGATTCGCTCGCGCGACTGGCAACGTTCTGTTTTTCACCGACATTCGTCAGGATCTTTCGCCGAATGCGTTGCGCGATCTGGTGAATCGGCTGGCCGATCCGGATGTCGGCGTCGTCACCGGCGAGTTGATTATCCGATCCGCTGAAGGTGGCGATGGGGCGGGTTTGTACTGGCGTTATGAAGTCTGGATCCGATCGGGACTCAGCCGCTTGGGCGTGCTGCAAGGTGCGACGGGCTGCATCTACGCGATGCGTCGCGAGTACGCGGCCACGGTGCCGGAACAAACATTGACGGACGATGTTCACGTGCCGCTCGCCGCATTTTTCGCGGGCAAACGCATCGTGCTGGAACCGTCCGCGAAAGCGTTCGATCACCCGGCTCGCGATCTGGGCGTCGAGTTCCGCCGCAAGGTGCGCACGCTCGCTGGAATGTATCAGGTGATGGGAGCGTATCCGCGTCTGCTGTGGCCGGGCACGCGCGGCTGGCTGCATTTTCTGTCGCATAAAGTCGCGCGCTTGTTGCTGCCGTTCGCGCTGATCGCGCTAGCGATATCTTCCTTCTGGCTGCCCGATCCGTTGCGCCTGGTGGTGCTCGGGTGCCAAGCCGCGGTGTACGGGCTCGCGCTGCTGGACTTCGTACTGCCGCGATCCTTCCCGCTCAAGAAACTCACGGCCGCCGCGAGCGCGTTCGTCGTCCTGATGGCTGCGGCGTTGTGTGCGGCGCTGGTGCTGTTCGTTCCCGCGCAACGTTTGTGGAAGCAGACTGCGATTCGCCAGCCGCAAACCTGATGCCCGATTCCTCCAAGCCGGTCAACGTCCTGCTGATGGTGCGCGAGCTGAATATCGGCGGCACCGAACGGCAGTGCGCGGAGATGGCTCGGTCGCTGGACCCGAGCCGTTACAGCGCGCACGTCGGCTGTTTCATTGCGACGGGATATCGCGCGGATGAGCTTCGCCAGGCGGGGGTGCCGGTGCTGCACTTGCCGGTGCATTCGCTGGGGTCCTGGTCGGCGATCCGCGGAGCGAACACGCTGCGGCGCTATATCCGTCAGCACGACATCCGCGTGGTGCATACGTTCGATTTTCCGATGAACCTGTACGCGGCTCCGCTGGCCCGCGCGTTTCGGGTGCCGGTGGTGCTGACCAGTCAGCGGCAGAGCCGTGCGCTGTATCCGGAAATTCGCGGACGGCTGCGTTTCACGGACCGGATCGCGAACGGCATCGTGGTGAATTGCGAATATCTGCGGCGGGAAATGATCCAGCAGGACGGCGCGCCGCCCCGCAAAGTATCGCTATGCTACAACGGCCTGGACGCGGCGGCGTTTCCGGTGCGCGACCTCGAAGCGGCTTCGGAGACATTGACGATCGGCGTACTGTGCGCGCTGCGTCCCGAAAAAGATCTGCTGACGCTGGTCAACGCGTTCCATCGAATTCGCGATGCGCGGCCGGGGCTGCGGTTGGTGATCGTCGGGCAAGGCGTGCTGCGTGAACCGCTGGAACAGCGCGTTCGCGAGCTCAACCTGACATCGCAATGCCACCTGGAACCGGCGACCGCCGATGTTCCCGGCTGGATGCGGAAGATGGATATTTTCGTGCTGCCGTCGCGGTCGGAGGCGCTTTCGAATTCGCTGATGGAGGCGATGGCGACCGGGTGCTCGGCGGTTGCGTCTCGAGTGGGCGGGAATCCTGAATTGGTGGATGGCGGGCGGACAGGGTTGCTGTTTAAATCGGGCGACGATGCGGATCTGGCGGAGTGCTTGCGGCGGTTGATCTTGAATGACGATTTGCGGAAGTCGATGGCGCGGGCTGGGGCGGAGCGGATGCGGCGGGAGTTTTCATTGGAGTCGGCCGCGTCTCGGTTGGCGGGGATTTATGATGAGCGGTTGGGTTAAACTCCCGGGCTTGGGAGCGTGTGTGAAAGCTCTCGGCGATGACCGCTCCCTGACCGTCGCGGCTCTGAAGGCTGATGATTCCGCCTAATCTCTGCTGCCTTTGTGGCGCACGCTTCAGCGTGCTGGCGCGGCCTTCAGGCTGCGCTTGTGGAAGCGGACACTAAAGTGCCCGCCGGCACGCTGAAGCGTACGCCACGGCTACGAAGAGCCATCACGCCGAGTAGTCCAATCGCTGCGAACGCGAGTGTGCTGGGTTCGGGAACAGGGGAAACAATCTGAAGCGTGACGGGATTGCCGTTCTGGTCCTTGATCGACGTAGCCTGTAGCGTAGTCGACTCAGAATTTGCATCTTGTCCCGAGTGGATGATGAAATTTGCCGAGAAACTTGCAGACACTCCAAACGGGACGCCGTATGTGAAAGGTGTCGTGCATGTGAAGCTGCTGACGAAACAACTGTCTAGCGAAACCCCGGCCTGTGAGGCGTCCAACGGGGCGTGAATTGCACTGTAGGTGATGGACACTTCGCCCGCGCCCGAGCCGCCTAAAATATATACGTCCTCGGCGTACTGCGCAAAGACGTCCACACGGGCAGACAGGTTGCCCAATCCGCTTGCACCACTCCCGGTTGCCACATTTACGACTAGATTCAAGAGACTGGCGGACGCTGTCGCTGCTGCACTCGCGGCCTCGGCCCCTGGGGCAGACGCCGTGCACGAGACGCTGACAAAGGCGCCACTCTGCGTCTGAGAACAATCCGGATTAGTACCGCCGGACGACATTGCGGTTGCCGTTGCGATCGATCCGCAGAACGCTGCCGGGATGCACGTCGCGACTGCTGTCGTCAATAAAACAAACTTCCACATTTGAACTCCCAGTCGATCATAACGCTGGTTCCCGGATCTCCGATAGGTACAATGGCGATACAGTACCCTCTTGATTCATGTCCGCTTCCAAAAGCTTTCGCAGCGCGGTTTTTCGACACACCGGACTCCCCTTCGTCCGCTTCCGGAATCGCAAAGCGATCCGCATCCTGATGTATCACCGCTTCGCCGGCAGGGAGCGCGAGTTCGAGGCGCAGTGCGATCATCTGCTCGAAAATTACCGGACGGTTTCACTCTCCTCCGCTTGCCGCATGCTTCGCGGCGAGGTTGCGCTGCCGGATAACGCGGCGGTGGTTACGGTCGACGACGGGTATCGCGATTTCTACACCTCCGCGTTTCCCATTCTGCAAGCGCGCGGGATTCCCGCGATCGTGTTTCTGGTCACCGATTTTCTCGACCGCCGATTGTGGATCTGGACCGAACAAATCAGCTACGCGTTCGAACGCACGTCGCGGCGCGAGTGTGAAATCGCGGGTCTGCGGCTGTCGCTGGACGATCGCAAGCAGGCGACGGCCAAGCTGAAGGAGCTGCTCAAGGGAATGCCGGATGCCGAGCGTCGCGCGGCCATGCAGGCGGTCCCGGAGGCGCTGGGGGTGGAGATTCCGGAGGCTCCTCCGGCGGGCAGCGAGCCGCTGACGTGGAACCAGGTTCGCGAGATGGCGAAGGCCGGTTTCGAGTTTGGCGGCCACACGGTCACGCATCCGATTCTTTCGCGGCTGGACGCGGTTGAGTCGCCGCAGGTTTTGGATTCGGAAATCGCGGGCTGCCGCGCGCGCATTGATGAGGAATTGCAGCAATCGACGCGTCACTTCTGTTATCCGAATGGGCGGGCGTGCGATATGAATGCGGCGGTGGTGGAGGCGACTCGGCGGGCGGGTTATGAGTCGGCCGTGTCGACGATCGGCGGTTTGAATCGGCCCAGCGTGGACCTGTTCGAGCTACGGCGATTCGGAGTCGACCCGGAGGTGCCTTTCGATTGGTTCGAGCGCACGGTCGCGGGCTACGACAGCGGGGTTGGCGGATGACGATGCCCGCGCGCCTGCGCTTCGCCGTGCTCACCGGAGGCACCAGCTTCCAGCAATGGGAGGTGGATTGCCTGGATCAGGTCCTGGCGATTCCGGGCGTGAAGTTGTCGCTGCTGATCGTGGATGCGCGGCCTCCGGCGCAGCCGAATCCCTGGTACAAGAAGTGGAAAGCGCTGCGCCACATCAATACGCTGGGGTGGGAGATTTATCGCAAGCGGGCGATTGAGGGCGCGCTGCCGTCGCGGCGCTACGTGGATTTATCGGAGCGATTGGCGGCGGTGCCTCGCCTCGATGTGCAAGTGATTCGCAAGGGCAAGTTTTCCGAATATTTTCCGGAGGATGATATTGCCGCGATCCGCGCGCATGATCTCGATTTCATGATCCGGTTCGGCTTCAACATTATTCGCGGCGATATTCTGCGGAGTGCGCGGTATGGCGTGTGGTCGTTTCACCATGACGATCTTGAGAAGTATCGTGGATCGCCGCCGGGATTTTGGGAGGTTTACCAGCGCGATCCGGAGACGGGCGTGACGCTGCAGCGGCTGACGGACAAGCTGGATAGCGGGATCGTGCTGCGCAAGGAATCGTTTGCCACGGCGCTCGATTCGTACCCGCGGAATGTCGAGCACGGGCTGCAGTTCGGAACGTCGTGGCCGGCGGATTTTTGCAGGAAGATTCTGAGTGGGGATGTGGAGTGTTTCGATAAGGCGCCGTCGTCGAGTAAGGCTCCTATTTATCGGGCTCCGACGAATTTACAGTTGTTGCGGATGCTGTTGCGGAGATAGTCATCCATCCGGATTTAAAGGCCGCTCCTTCGCCTGCCTGCTCTGCGGGAGCCGAACCGTCGCGGTTCCGTATGGGGTGCCAGGTACAACTCTTCGGAGCTACACTGGTCTTCATATGGATCGAAAGCGCGCGGTCATCGGGTATTTGCTGTCATCGATCGCGCTGGTGTGCATTCCAGCACGCGCTGAGATTGCCAATGTTACCGTCAGCGGGGTCACGCCGACCCAGGCGATTATCCAATACACGGCGCCGGACCAAAACCCGTGTTCCGTACAAGTGAGTGAAAACGTTACTTATTTTCCCTTGGCTCACGATGTCGACCCGCTGCTTTTTCCAGGGGCGCAGCTCGATTCCCGGCCCGGGTCTATTACGTACCTTACCTCGCGGACCTTCGTTGCGGGGGCTCGATCCGCGCAGATCGCGCGCGACGGGCGGCGTTATTCGCGCGCATTGCAGGCGATGACCAAGCACTATTTCCAGATTACTTGTGGGCTCGATCAGGCGACCGGTAGTTTTAGCACCACCAATATTCCGGTGGGAGCCGGATATTTCGATCCAATTCCCGTGGATCCGTCGGCGCCGGGCGTCACTGCATGGCCGGGATTTTATGGACGCAATCGGTCGGATTCGGTGATCGATCCGCAGACCGGGCTCAAGATCGTCCGCGGGACTATGGCGCAGGACACTTTCGATCAGCGAACCGGTTTGAAAATCTTTGAAGCACAGGACGCGGGCAGCGTTTGGGGGCGATCGAATTGCGCGGATCCAACCAGTTGCGTGAATGGCTCCGGCACGCTGGCGAATTCGAGCGGAGGCTCGGGTCCGTTATTTATCTCGAATCGAGATAACAGTCCGGTGTTTCAGGCGAAGTCGTATCAGCAGAACTTGAGTTATGACTGGACGAAACTGAACCTCACGGCATGGTGCTCGGGGCAGGATTGTGGATCGGCAAGCGAATTGGATCGAACGATCAGCGTGTGTCTGACGGTCGACCGAGTCAATTGCGAAAGCGATGCGATCGATCAGGTGCTGGGTACGGGTCAGGCAGGGTACGCGATCGGCGGCACGAATCCGATTCTGCTCGACTGGACCGTTTCCCCATCCAAGCTGAACATGTGGGAGATGCAGCATTTCGAGGGGACGGTCCAGGTGACGAAGGGATCGCCGAAGGTGACGTGGACTTCGGGAGATCCTTTCTCCATCTGGTGGACGAACGGGTCCGTCATCAACATCAGCGGAGTCAATTATACGATCGCCTCGATAGCCAGCAACCAGTCGCTGGTGCTGACATCCGCGTGGACCGGCAATTCAGCGAGTGTTCCCTATTCGGCCAACAACACGGGATTCCTGATCCGTAAGAAAACCGCGACGGCCAATGCGATTTCGATCGGGAAGGCGACCTTCGACTACGGCTATTCGATTACTCTGGCGGCTGATTCCTCCGGGCTGCAACAACTCTACTGGACGTGTTCGCCGGTCGAGCAGGATCTTGGGGGAGGAACGCTGGGCAGGCTGTGCGCGACCGCACTCGGGTTGTATGCGGTGGAGTCCGCCACCGGTTTTCATCGGAGCCTCGGCGCCCCGGCGATTTACGTGAGCGGGCAATACGGGCTCACGGGTTGTCCGGTTGGGTTGAGTTCGGCGGTGTTCGATTCCACCGATCCAAACAAATTCTATTGCCTGGCCCAGGATGCGAGCGGCCGTTCGTCCATTTTTTCCTTGAAATACTATGGGGATCATTCGGACGTTGGACCGTTTAATTACAACGAATACGTCTATCGGGGACAGACCTGTGATGCGAATCATGCGAACCAGCCGTGCATGGACCAGGTCAATCTCTCCGCGCCCCCGAACCACTTGGAGGGGCAACTTTCGACTCACCCGGATTGGGCGCTGGCTCCCACGGCGTTCATCGCGATCGGTGGGCGTCAAGGTAACAAAATCGGTCTGTGGGGACACATGGGAAGTCAGAATTCGCGAGGCTGGCAGTTCGTGTTCGATCCAGCCACCGGCCGCGTGACCGGCGCCACGCCAACGTTCCGTCATTGGCCAGCCAGATGGGCTGGAGTTCATTCCTGGAACAATATCGAGGATCCCAACTTCGTGCGCATGCCGATCGGCGATCTGGTGGCGGTAGGAGGCGCACTGAGTGGTCCCGACACACCGGGACTGGGACCCTACGGCGCGAAGTATTTGGGTTACTGGGATGGTGGAGACTGGAACACCAAGGCGATGCCCGCCAAGGGTCAGGCGTGTCCCGCGCAACCCGCCGGCTCGCCGATCGCGGCCATCGACTGGCCCGGCGGAAACAACTGCGTGCGGATTCAAGTGGACGGGGAGACCTGCGATCCGTCGCCGGGGGTGTTGACGTCCGGGACCGTTTCGAGCGGCCAGACCACCAGCGATATCGTGGCGTCCAGCGGCGTGTGGGTGCCCACGAACGACGGCAAACCGATCGTCATCAACGGCAATCCATACACGTTTCACTACGTCAGTTCCTCTACCGGGACCATAACGCCGGCCGCTCCCGCCGCCTACTCGAATCAACCGTACACGCTGCAAGTGGAAAGCACGATTCACTCGCCCAAGTGCGGCAACCAAGCGGCGTTCTATCTTCAGGATGCGGACGTGCGCGATGTCCTGATGTTCACCAGCGGCAATCCCGGGTCATGGGTATCGCAGGATACGGAGTTCATGCGGCTGATCGCAAAGAACGGAACGGACTGGTGGCTGGAGCGAGGGTACAAGGGACAGAAGTTTCAGACCGGGTGGCCGTCGAACATGATGATCTGGCAATACCAGGCGTCCTGTCCTTTCACGGGGGATGTCACGGTGGAAGCCTGCGACGTGATGTGGAACTTCACGGCGGATCCGATCGCGACAAACACGTCCGGGAACACGCTCATCATGGATGCTGGCGATATCGCCGGTCACACCGGTGCATCGTTCGGCGCGGGATTCGGCGTCGATGCCAAGCCGTACCCGTCGGGACCGGGGTATCCAAGTTGTCCGCCCGTAACGGATTGGAGCGGATTTCCGCGGCGTGGGTGCTATTTCGTCCGCCAGGGTCCGATTCCGGCCTATCAAGCAGCGCTACCGACATTTCCCGCGTCGATGCCCGCGTTCGCCGGACTGTTAGGGATCGGGACGCCGAATAACGTGGATACGCATCCGACCTTCAACCAGATTGCCGCGCCCCCCAACGAACAGAAATGGTTCATGGACGCCCGGCCCCTGAATGGCGGTCCGCTGATGGTAGGCAGTTCCACGTCGCCCGGCGTAAACGTGGGAGGATCGCTGTGGAAGTTCACTTACGCCCAGCGCGGCTGCTCCTCCGCGGCGGAGTGTTCGCGTCAACGGAAACTGTTGCCGACCTTGGCATCGGTCAACCGGTTCCCGCTGCTGGATGTTTCCGGCCCGCAGCTCAGCAGGCAGGAATCGCGGCCGACGGGAGGCACGGTTTCGCGATCGATCGCGAGCACCGGGGTCATGCTCGGCACGGGTCAAGGGGACTGGTTCAAGTACTGCGTCGTCGAACAAGCGGGTGAGTGCTATCCCAATTCAGCGGCGGGCGACCTCTACGTCAACGCGCCGATCTCGCAACCGTTTTGCGATTATCCGGGCATCGCAGTGTCGGGCGGAGGCACGTTCGATCCTTGTATCGGACCCGCGGGCGCCTACACGCAAAGCATCGTGCAGATCGGATTCGGCGCCTCCGGGACGAACGACTTTTCGGGATCGTTGAGCCGCGTGCTGACGCACGGGCTGATGCGATATCGCTGGTTCACGCCGTTCTGGAATGTCAGGACCTCCCAAGACGCCTCGTGGCTGTTCTGGCGCGCCGATTGGCTCGACGGAGTCCGCGGCGAATGGATGGCGGCCAAGATGCTACCGTATCCAGAGTCAGACAAAGTGAATCGCAGCGACTTTATCCCGATCACTATTCCGGTTACTCCGACCGACCCGAATGCCAAGTCCGCGCAGATTGAATTCGGATATGCGGAAAACGGTTCGTCGGACCAGTTCTTTTGCACCTCGCGCCGGGAGGCTTGCATTAAAGGCGCGCAAACCAACGCCGATGACTATGCGTACGCGGGCGATCGGACGGCTCCGATCTCGTGTGCGAGCCAGTGCCAGATTACGATACCGGCGATCTCTCAGCGCGTGCTGTATTACCGTGTCATGTTTTTCGATGCAAGCGGAACGGCGCTGCTTCCGGCGACCGGATCCGTCGCAGTATCAGTTCAGTAGCTGCCCGCGAAAAACGGGTTCGCTGAAGACCCCATGCTATTCTGAAAACTGCAACTTACAATGGGGACGCATGCCCAGGAGGTCGACGCCCGCGAGCGTTTTGAATTCGGGAAGAACTGGGAACGATTCCTGGTTTCCCTCACCGAGGAGCAGATCCTAAGCGCCCAAAAATCCCTGCAAACGATGCTGCAGATGGACGATCTGACCGGCCGCAGTTTCGTGGACGTCGGCAGCGGAAGCGGATTGTTCAGCCTGGCTGCGCGGCGGCTGGGGGCGCGAGTCCATTCGCTGGATTACGATCCGCATTCGGTAGCCTGCACGCAGGAATTGCGCCGGCGATTCTTCCCGGACGATTCGCAATGGAGGGTAGCCGAAGGGTCCGCGCTGGATCCGGCGTATCTCCAATCGCTGGGCCAGTTCGATATCGTTTACTCCTGGGGCGTGTTGCATCACACCGGTGCGATGTGGGACGCTCTCGGAAATGTTGCGCCCTTGGTCGCGCCCGGCGGGCTGCTGTTCATAGCGATTTATAACGATCAGGGGACGCCCAGCCGCCGCTGGAAAAAAGTCAAGAAGCTGTATATCGGCACGCCGAAGCCGCTGCGATTTCTGGTTTCCGTTCCGGCTTTTATGCAGCAATACTGGCGGCCGCTGTTGAAGGATTTTCTATTGTTCCGGCCGTTTCACACGATCCGCCATTACGAAGGCAAGCGTCGTGGCATGACCGCGTGGCGCGATCTGATCGATTGGGTGGGCGGATACCCGTTTGAGGTCGCGACGCCGGAACAGCTGTTCGAGTTCTATCAAAAGCGCGGCTTTCGCCTCAGGAAACTGGTGACCTGCCGCGGCACGCTCGGGTGCGTGGAGCTGGTTCTCAAACGCTTGCGCGGCCATGAAAACGACGATTGATTCCAGCCCTAATGATTTATTCCCAAAATGATTGATTCCACCACCGATGATTGATTCAACCTTGGATACTCCGAAACATTCTCACGATTCGACGGCCTCCGTCGCGCCCGACGGTGTCTCCTTCGCCATTCCGAACGCCGCGGCCCTGGCGGCAAGCTGGCAGGAACTGGAGCGACGCGCGACTTCGCATCGCGCCGCCGGACGAAAGGTCGTAGTGGTGCAAGGGCTCGGATTTGTGGGCGCAGCCGTCGCCGCAGTCGTAGCCTCCGCGACCAACGCCGCCGGCGAGCCTCTCTATTTCGTGATCGGCACCGACCTGGCCACGCCGAGTGGGTACTGGAAGATCGCGAAGATCAACCAGGGCAACGTGCCGATCGAGTCGCCGGACGCGGTGCTCACCCAGCTCACTCGCGATTCTGTTTTAACGACGCGCAATCTGGAAGCCACGTCCGCGGCCGAAGCGTACGCACTGGCCGACGTGATCGTGATGGACCTGCCGCTCGACATCGCCGACCGGTTTGCCGCAACGGTGGAAGATCTCGATGTTCATCTGGAGCCGTTTCAGCGAGCCCTGCGATCGATCGGCAGCCGGATGCGCGCGGACGCGCTGGTGCTGATCGAGACTACGGTGCCTGTCGGAACTACCGAGAAGGTGGCGCTCCCGCTGCTGCGAGAGGAACGTGCCGCGCGCGGAATCACCGAGCCTCTGCTGCTGGCGCACGCCTATGAGCGCGTGACGCCCGGCCCGAAGTATGTCGATTCGATCCGCAACTTCTGGCGAACGTTCTCCGGGATCGATGCGCCGTCCGCGGCCGCGGCTCGCGAGTTTCTCAGTTCGTTTATCGAAATCGAAAGCCATCCGTTGTGGGAGCTGCACGACACCAACGCCTCCGAAATGGCGAAGGTATTGGAGAATTCCTATCGCAGCGTGAACATCGCTTTCATTCACGAGTGGGCGCTGTTCGCCGAGAAAATCGGCGTGAACATGTTCGCCGTTATCGATTCCGTGCGAGTTCGCAAAGGGACTCACGACAACATGCGCCAGCCCGGCTTCGGCGTGGGCGGCTATTGCCTGACCAAGGATCCGCTGCTGGCGCAATGGTCGGCGACGAAGCTGTTCGATACGGGCGTGACACTCGGCATGACGCTCGACGCGCTGCGCATCAATCAGCGGATGCCGCTGCACACTTTCGATCTGGCGGTGGAACTCGGCGGCGATTTGCGCGGCAAGAAGATTCTGGTGTGTGGCGTCAGCTATCTTCCCGATGTCCCGGATACTCGCAACACGCCGACGGAGGTCTTGGTGGATGCGCTGAAGGAAGCGGGGGCAATCGTCACGGCTCATGATCCGTATCTCGCGTTGTGGCCGGAGCGGCCGGAAGTAAATCTGAAACAGAATCTTGCCGATTGCCTGCCGGGCGCGGAGGGCGTGATCCTGGCCGTTCCCCACTCTGGCTATCGCGGCGTGGATTGGTCGGGCGCTCCATTCATGATCGACGCGCAAAATGGAATTGGTGATGACGAAGCCGCGCGCCTGCATCGCGCGGGTGTGCGGATCGCCGGCGTTGGCAAAGGGCACTGGCGAAAAACAGGCTACGACAAGCCGGTCACCGTTGCCTGATCTTCTCGAAAAAAATGAGCAAAAAACGTATTCTGATTACCGGCGGCGGCGGGTTTATCGCCTGCCACCTTGCCGTCCGTTTGGCCGCCGAGCCGGACACCGAGATCACTCTGATCGAAAACTTTGCGCGCGGGCGCATGGATGACGATCTGACGGCGCTGGTCGCGCTGCCCAACGTCACGCTGGTGACCGCCGATCTGTGCGCGCCCGGGGCCTTCGATCAACTCGGCGGCGACTATGACGAGGTCTATCACATGGCAGCCGTGCTGGGCGTCGAAAATGTATTGCATCGTCCGATGCATGTGATCCGCGTCAATGCGGGCGCGACCCTGGCGCTGCTGGACTGGTTCACCGCGGGCGGCGGCAAGAAACTGATGTTCCCGTCGACCAGTGAAGTGTACGCCTGGACCCAGCAATTTCACACGCTGCCGGTGCCGACTCCCGAGGATGTTCCGCTGGCGCTGACCGACATCTCCAATCCGCGCAGCACCTACGCAGGCAGCAAGATTTTCGGCGAGCTCGCGGTGACGCACTATTGCCAGACCGCAAAAAAGCCATTCGTGATCACGCGCTATCACAACGTGTACGGACCGCGTATGGGCGAGGAGCACGTGATTCCGCAGCTCTACGAGCGCACTGCTTTCGAAAAACAGAATCCGCTGGTGGTGTATTCGAGCACCTACATCCGCGCGTTTTGCTACGTGAGCGACGCCGTCACCGCCACCATCACCAGCATGCGCACGCCGCAAGCGGAAGGCGGTACGTTCAACATCGGCAATGACAAGGAGCCGATCGAGATCGCCGGACTCGCGGCCCGCATCATCGCGAAGTCAGGCGTCACGGCGGAGATTGAGCCCAAGACCGCCGTGAACGATCCTATTCTGAAGCGTTGTCCCGATATCACGCGCGCCCGCAAGATTCTCGGCTACGAACCGCAGGTTACTTTGGATGAGGGGCTGGCGCTTACGATCGCGTGGTACTCGAAGTCGTTTGCGCGGAAGCACAGCCGCTAAAGACTCGCGCCAATGTGGCGCACACACTCGTGCGTGCCGTGTCGACACTCATGTCGACACCTTTTCGTAGGCTTACAAATCGTGGCCATTTTCCATTGACATCTTCTGCGGCGACTCTGCCGGTGCTCGCCGACGATCAGATGTTTTTACGCACGACCCAAGTAGTCATCGAGCGTTGATCCTGAACCACCGTCGTCTTCAGTGGATCTGACAGTTGACCCCCCAACTCGTCGGTCAGATTCTCCAGCAGCGCCGCGTCGACCAGGTATCGCTCTGAGCCATCGGGCAACCGGAAGCGGCGGCCGTTGGTCTGTCGGATTTCGCGCTCGATTCCTATCGATGAAGCGAGTCGGCAAAAGAACAGCCCACCTGGTTTCAGCATTCGCCAGGTTCCGAACAACATCGCCCGGAAGTGCTCGTCATCGCGCGCGAAGTGAAGCACGGCGCTGCTGATCGTGATATCGGCAAAGGCGTCCGGAAACGACATTGCCTCAATCGGTTCCGCGCGGAAATTCGCCGCAGGCAGCGATGGCGCGAGTTCGGAAGCCAGCCGTTGCAACCCTGCAATCGCGTGTGGATTCAGATCCGCGCCGAATACCTCGTATCCTTCGCGCAGCAAGTAAACCAGATTGCGGCCGCCGCCGCAGCCTGCGTCGAGAATCCGCATGCCGGGCGCAATCGATCCACGCAGGATCTGGTCAAAGAAATAAACGTCGATGGAACCGAATTGATCTTGTAAAGTCAATTTGTCGGAGCCGCTGCCACTCGTGACCAATCGCGGCGCTCGCCCGGACGCCGTTCGGTGGGAAGCTGCCGCATTCAATCAGGATACTCCCGTGCGAGTTTGGATACTTCGTCAAGTTTTCACAGCTCGTCTGCGTCGAGTGTCACATCCACCGCGGCGTCGAAGAAATGGATGCGGTTGACCGGGACTTACAATGGTTGTGTGCGACTCCCCGCAATCTTCCTGATCCCCGCGCTGTGCCTTGCCCGAACGCCTCTGGAACGTCTTGAAACAGCTCACCTGGAAACCACGCACGCGCAACGCGTCGAGTGGATGAAGAAGCGCGTCAACGCGCCGCTGGTGGGCGTTTATCAGGATTATCGCGCGATCCTGCACATCCACGCCGAGGATGCGGATCACACCAAGGGCACTCGTCCGGATGTGCTTGCGGCAGCGAAAGAGGCCGGTGTCAATGTGATCATGTGGACGGATCATCGCGGCCCCAAGCCTGAGACGTGGCACGGCCTGCGCCAAGGCGTTCTGTTCATTCCAGGATCGGAAGACGATCATCAGTTGCGCTATCCGGCATTCGAAGGATCGCCTGAGCTGAAGTTTCTTTCGCATCTGGAGGAGAAACCCGATATGACTTCAGCGGGCTTTCAGGGCCAGGAGATTTATAATCGCCACACCGACGCGACCATTCACAAAGACGTTTACGATTACATTCGCGACGCGGCGAAGAAACCGGCCGAGTGGAAGAATCTGGTAGACAGGCTCAAGACTTATCCTGACGAGGTTTTTGCCGCTGGCACCGATGTGCTGCCGCAGTTCCTGGATCGGTATGACAAAGAAACCGCGCAGCATCATTTCACGGGCGTCGCCGCCAACGATGCGCATCAGAACAATATTTTTCAGGGCGTTACGTTCGATCCCTACGCGGTCGCATTCCGCTTCGTCAGCACTCACATTCTGGCGCGCGAGTTGACCGAGCCTGCCATTCGCGAATCGCTCGCCGCGGGTCACGTATACGTCGCGCACGATTGGCTGTGCGACCCGTCCGGATTTACGTTCTTCGCCGAGAACAATCTGGGCCTCTACGATATGGGCGACGAGATTCCGCTGCAGAACAACACGCGGCTGCAAGCGCGTCTGCCGATTCCCGCGAAGATCAAGTTGATTCACGGCAACGCAATCATCGCGGAGGCCAACGATTCGAAATTCAGTTTCACCGCGAAGGAACCGGGCGCGTATCGGCTGGAAGCGTGGCTCACCATCGATGGCGAAGACCGGCCATGGATTTTTTCGAATCCGATTTACGTCGGCAAGCCGGCGGCGCGCGAGCTTCCCACCGTCGAAGCGTCATCGAATGTCGAAGTTCGCAAGGACATCTCGTACGTGGGTGGCGATGAGGCCGACGCCGCGAAACACAAACTGGATCTGTATCTTCCGAAAGACAAAAAGAATTTTCCGGTGATGGTGTTCTATCACGGCGGATCCTGGCGATCGGGAGACCGTTCGAATTACCCGGCGCTCGGCATGCGATTCGCCAAGGCCGGCATCGGCGTCGTGATTCCAAGTTATCGGCTGATGCCGAAAGCGCCGCATCCCGCGCAGATCGAAGACACGGCCGCGGCGTTCGCGTGGGTGTACAAGAACATCGCGGCGCAAGGCGGCGACGTCTCGCGGATCTACATCGTTGGACACTCGGCAGGTGGACACTTGGTCGCGCTGCTGGCGATGGATCCGAAATATCTTAAGAAATATGGCGTGCCTGAGACCGCCATTCACGGTGTCGCGGCATTGAGCGGAGTATATGACGTGAGCGGTGTTGGCGGATTCGGCGACAAAGGCAAGGAAGCGTCGCCGATGCAATATCTGCACGCCAACGCGCCGCCGTTTCTGGTGACGTATTGCGAGTGGGATTATCAGAGCCTGCCCAAGCAGGCGCGCGATTTCGCGGCAGCGTTGAAGGCGAAGTTCGTGCCGACGAAACTCGTTTACGTACCGGGCGAGAGCCACATCTCGGAAATCGTCAACGTGGTGAAGGATGACGATCCAACCGCGCTAGCGCTGCTCGACTTCATCAAATGACTCTTCGTGGCGCACGCTTCAGCGTGCTGCTGTCGGCTTCAGCCGACAGTTCAACAAGACGTCGAACTGAAGTTCGCCGCTGCACGCTGAAGCGTGCGCCACGGATATGACTAAGGGCTCCACTTTCGATCTCGTCGGTGTCGGACTCAACGCCACCGACACGCTCATCAAGGTCGGCCATTTTCCGGCCTACGGCGGCAAGGTTCCCATCGAAGCCGAAATCCTGAGCCCGGGCGGCCAAGTCGCAAGCGCGATGGTTGCTGTCGCGAAGCTCGGTAAGCGGGTGAAATATATCGGCACGGTCGGCGACGATGAACGCGGCCGCATTCAGATCGAAAGCCTGCGTGAAACCGGCATCAATCTCGACGATGTCGAAGTGCGCGAGGGCTGTCCGAACCAGATGGCCTACATCATCATCGATGAATCGACCGGCGAGCGCACAGTTTTCTGGAGCCGTGCGGATTGCCTGACTCTGGATCCCGAAAAGATCACGGCGGAGAAGATCGGCTGCGCGAGAATGCTGCACATCGACGGGCATGACACGCCGGCTGTCGAAAAAGCCGCGAGGGTCGCTCGCGAATTGGGAATCCCCGTCAGCGTCGATGTCGATACGATTTATCCTGGCTTCGATCGCGTGCTTCCGTTCGTCGACTATCTGGTGGCCAGTTCGGAATTCCCGGGGCGATGGACCAACGAGAGCGATCCGTTCCGCGCCTTGTCGCGTATTCAGAACGAGTACAAGATGCAAATGGCGGCGATGACGCTGGGCGGGCACGGGGCATTGGCGCGGGTCGACGGCGAATTCATCTATTCGCCCGGATTCGTCGTCGATTGCGTCGACACCACCGGCGCCGGAGACGTGTTCCACGGCGCGTTTTGTTATTCTGTGCTCGAAGGCATGGCAGTAGGAGATGCGCTCGAATTTTCGAATGCGATGGCGGCGCTGAACTGCACGAAACTGGGCGCGCGCGGTGGAATCGCGACGCTGGATCAGGCTCGCGACGTGATGCAGCACGCTCCTCGCCGTCCGCACGCTGAATTCGCCCAGCACGCGCGGCGCGCATGATCCCACTGCGGACCACAGAACGCTTATCGGCGCCTGCCGTCGTCACCATCTCGCTCATCGTGTTGAACACCTGCGTGTTCCTGTATGAGTGGCATTTGAATGCTGGCGACTTGAACCAGTTCGTCTCGCAGTGGGGCATCGTGCCGGACCGTCTGCAACTCAGTTCGCTATTCACGTCCATGTTTCTGCATGGCGGCTGGTTTCACCTGATCGGCAACATGCTGTATCTATGGGTTTTCGGCAGGAATATCGAGGACCTGATCGGCAGCGCGCGTTTTCTGCTGTTCTACATTTTGTGCGGGCTGATCGCAGGCGTTGTGCACGTCATTTTCAACGCGTCGTCAGTTGCACCCACCATCGGAGCCAGCGGAGCCATCGCCGGCGTGATGGGTGCGTTTCTCATCAAGTTTCCGCGAGCTCGCATCGTCACGTTGTTGTGGTTCTTCTTCGTGACGACGCTGGAGATTCCTGCGCCTCTGCTATTGATCTTCTGGTTTGCCGGACAATTCTTCAGCGGAGTCGGATCGCTGGGCGAGAACGATTACACCGGCGGCGGTACCGCATACTTCGCGCACATCGGCGGATTTCTTGCTGGAATGCTGCTGATTCGCTTGTTCCCGGCGCAGCGAAAGTGGCGCGCCTGGTACGACGAAGAATGACCTGGCCATGAAATTGAACGCCGCCTGAAAGTCGGCGGCAGGCAAAATTGCCTGCCCCACGGTTATGGGGCGGCCACTCGTGGCTGCGCGATGGCTTAAGCCATCGCTGCTTTGGATTCGCTAAAGCGAATCCGCCGGCACGAATGCCGGCCCCACATTAACCAGCAGGTTAGTCCCGGTCCAGTTTTCGCATCATGGTTGTGGGGCGGCCACTCGTGGCTGCGCGATGGCTTAAGCCATCGCTGCTTTGGATTCGCTGAAGCGAATCCGCCGGCACGAATGCCGGCCCCACATTAACCAGCAGGTTAGTCCCGGTCCAGTTTTCGCATCATGGTTGTGGGGCGGCCACTCGTGGCTGCGCGATGGCTTAAGCCATCGCTGCTTTGGATTCGCTGAAGCGAATCCGCCGGCACGAGTGCCGGCCCCACATTATCGCGAGGTTGGAATCAGGTCGCGATGGATGGCGAACTTCACCAGCCCCGCGACATCGTGGATATCCAGCTTCCGCATCAGGCTGGCCCGATACGTATCGACCGTTTTGGGGCTCAGCGAAAGCCGAGCCGCGATCTCCTTGGCTCTGATCCCGTCGCATAGCAGCGAAAACACCTGATATTCGCGAGCGCTCAACGACTGCAGCGGATCGTCCGCTGCGGGCTTCTGCCCGGGGCAAAAGATCTTATTCAGTTCAAGTTCGGGAGAAACGTAGATCCCGCCATCGAGAATCTGATCGAACGCCTCCAGGAGTTGGATAGAAGGCCCCGATTTCAGCAGGAATGCGCTGACGCCGCAGCGCAAGGCCTCGACCACGGTTTTGCGATCGCGGCGCGTGGAGAGCACGACCACCTTGGTGGCCGGATTCACCTCTTTGATCTTGCGCACCACATCCAGGGAAAACAAATCGGGAAGGTTGAGGTCGAGCACGGCGATATCGGGACGATACGTCTCGATCATGCGCAATGCCACGACGCCTTCCGAGCATTGACCTACCACGCGAAAACGCATCTGCGCTTCGCAGAGAGCCGCCAGGCCCTCGCGGACCAGCGTCAGCTCATCAGCCAGAAGAATCGAATATGTTTTGGGTTCTCGAATAGGAACCATGGCCGCCCCACGGGAGAAATCGACGCGAGCCGCCGCAACCGGCGGAGCATAGGGCGACAAAAACAAGACGCCCTATTCTACAGTGAGCCAAAGCGGTTGCAATTCTCTCGATTTCGGCCTATTGGCTCAAAACAATTCGTTCCAATTCTGCAAACGCAGTCTCAGAGGTACTAGGCGAAGCTGCGGATGGCCGCCGCCTCGTCGTCGTGGACCTCGAATACCGTATATAGCTTGGTGATCTGCAGCAGATCCTTGACGCGTTTGGTCAGGTTCAGCAACTTCATGGTGCCGCCCTGGTTGGCGATGGTGGTGAAACCCGAGACCATCTCGCCGATTCCCGAGCTATCGATATAAGAAACCTCGCCCAGGTTCAACAGCAGCTTCTTGTGGCCGCTGGTTCCCAGGCCGCGGATCGTATCGCGAAACGTGCTTGCGCCCTCGCCCAACGTAATGCGGCCGACCGCATCGATCACCGTTACATCGCCCACCTGACGGGTGGTCATTTTGACACTCACTGAAAAACCCTCCTTGTAAACGCCGCGCCGCGACGCCCTTTCCTAACTGCTTTTGCCTACGTACTTTACCATCTTTACCTCGGTGCCCTTTGGCTCCCTGGGGCAAATCTGAAATTCGTCCATGAACGCCTGAATCAACAACAAGCCGCGCCCGGAGTGGCGCAGCAGATTGTCGTCGGCCAGCGGATCCGGAAGATTGCTCATGTCGAACCCCTCGCCTTCGTCCCAGATCACGATCGTCAACCGCTCCGGAGTCGTCGTGATTCGCAGCCCGA
This sequence comes from Terriglobia bacterium, assembly GCA_963732025.1. Taxonomy (GTDB): domain Bacteria; phylum Acidobacteriota; class Terriglobia; order Bryobacterales; family Bryobacteraceae; genus Palsa-187. The sequence goes on along the minus strand of CAVSXU010000007.1, from coordinate 20,205 downwards.
CTTTCTTGCGCGCGCTATACAGGTTGCCATGCACTACGGCATTCACCATGCATTCCCGCACCGACATGCCGATGCGATGCAAATCCTCTTCCTTCGTCTCCGGGTCGAAACCCAGTTTCTCGGCCTCCCGCAGGACCGCCTCTTCGGCGACGTCCACGCTTTCCAGCGTGGAATCCAGTACCCGCTCCTCGGTAGTTTCCATAGGACGACAGAATCCCGCCTCAGTCCTGGCGCGGCCAAGTCGAAACGCTAAGTTAGAATAAAGACAAGGGTAAAGTCAAGCGAGCCGGCGGATTGCCACCTTTCCGCGAAAGCCTTGCCCAACCCAAATTGCGCCGCATACGTCGAAACGAGGTAGGTTCCACCACATGAAATCCACATTGACATCGAAATTGAACGCCGCGATTCTGCTGGCGGTTCTGCTGCTGTTTGCCGGCCTGTGCGCGGCGCAGACCAAGATCACCTCGGTCGAAGGCATCACCGAATACCGGCTGGATAACGGGCTGGACGTGCTGTTCTTCCCCGATAAATCCAAGCCGACGGTTACCGTGAACGTCACCTATCTGGTCGGCTCGCGGCACGAAGGCTACGGCGAAACCGGCATGGCGCACCTGCTGGAGCACATGCTGTTCAAGGGCACGGCGAAGCTGAACGACATCGGCAAGCTGCTGTCGAATCGCGGCGGGCAATTCAACGGGTCCACGTATTTCGATCGCACCAATTATTTCGAAACGCTGCAAGCGAGCGACGACAATCTGAACTGGACGCTCGACATGGAAGCGGACCGCATGGTGAACTCGCGAGTCTCGCGCGCCGATCTCGACAGCGAAATGACGGTGGTGCGCAACGAGTTCGAAAGCGGCGAGAACAGCCCGATGCGCGTGCTTGAAGAGCGCGTGATGTCGACCGCTTATCTGTGGCACGGCTACGGCCGCTCGCCAATCGGATCGCGGAGCGATATCGAACACGTGCCGATCGACGCAGCTGCAGGCGTTCTATCGGAATTACTATCAGCCGGATAACGCGATGCTGGTGGTGGCCGGAAATTTCGATGAGGCGCAAGGCGCTGGAGTGGATCAAAGCGGGAATTGGGCGCGATTCCCAAGCCTACGCGCAAGCTTCAGCCGACCTACACCGAAGAGCCGACGCAGGATGGCGAACGCGAAGTGGTGCTGCGGCGCGTGGGCGATATTCAAGCAGTGGCGGCTGCTTATCACATTCCCGCAGGCTCGCATCCGGATTCCGCGGCGCTGGAAGTTCTGGAAGCGATTCTGGATGAGTCGCCCTCGGGCCGCCTGTATAAGGCGCTGGTGGAATCGAAGAAAGCGATGGCCACCGGCGGCGACATCTTCCAATTCCACGATCCGAGCCTGGCGGTGTTTAGCGCGCAGGTGCGCAAGGACGGGAATCGTTCGCGGATGTCGAAAAGACCATGCTCAGCGTGATCGACGGGATCGCGAAAGAGCCGCCGACGAAAGAAGAAGTGGATCGCGCGCGCACGCGGCTGCTCAAGAATATCGATCTGCAGTTCAATAATTCGCAATCGGTCAGTATCGTTTTGAGCGAGACGGCCGCGACGGGCGACTGGCGATTGCTGTTCCTGGATCGCGACCGAATCCGCAAGGTGACGCCGGAAGACGTGGCGCGGGTGGCGAAGCTTTATCTGAAACCGTCGAACCGGACGATTGGGCGTTTCATTCCCGAGGCGAAACCGGATCGCTCCGAGATTCCAGCGACGCCGGATGTTGTCGGCGGCGCTGAAGGATTACAAGGGCAATGCGGCGGTCGAACAGGGCGAAGTGTTCGATCCGTCGCCGGCGAATATCGATGCGCGAACGGTGCGCGTGACGCTGCCGAACGGGATGAAGCTGGCGCTGCTTTCGAAGAAAACGCGCGGCGGCACGGTGAGCGCCCTGCTCAGTTTGCATTACGGCGATGAGAAGAGCCTGTTCGGTAAAGAGACCGGCCGCGCAGATGGCGGGATCGCTGCTGATGCGCGGAACGCAGAAACACAATCGTCAGCAGCTTCAGGATGAGCTCGATAAATTGAAGGCTCAGATGGGCGCGGGCGCGTCCATCAACGGCGGCGCATCGGTGAATATCAGCACGGTCCGCGCGGGATTTGCGGGCGCTTGAAGCTGGCGGCGGAGGTTCTTGCGGGAGCCCACGTTCCCTGAATCCGAGTTCGAGCAGATCCGGCAGGCGTAGTGTCGGCAGGCTCGAGAGCCAGACGCAGCGAGCCGCGGCGCTTGGCCCCGATCGGCGTTGAACCGGCATCTGAATCCGTATCCGGCGGGCGATCCGCGCGAGTATACGAGCCTGGATGAATCGATCGATGGATTGAAGAAGCTTACGCTCGCCGACGTGAAGAAGTTCTACGCCGATTTCTATGGCGCATCGAACGCGGAGCTGGCGGTGGTCGGCGATTTCGATGCGGCCGAAGTCCAGAAACTGGCGACGGAGCTTCTCGGAAACTGGAAGAGTCCGTCACCGTACACGATGCTGAAGCGCAACGTGGTGAAGGTGGAATCGGCGAATCACTTGATCGAGACTCCGGACAAACCGAACGCGGTGTTCATGGCGGGGATGACGATGCATCTTACCGATTCCGATCCGGACTACGCGGCGATGATTTTCGCGAATACAATGATCGGGGGCGGGAGCCAGTCGCGGTTGTGGCAGCGCATTCGGGAAAAGGATGGCCTGAGTTACGGCGTCAGCAGCAATATCAGCGGCGGCGCGAAGGACGATTTCGGCCAATTCCTGGTACAGGCGATCGCGAATCCGGGGAACGTGGCGAAAGTCGAGGCCGATTTCAAGGATGAAATGACCAAGATGCTGAACGAAGGGTTCCCGGCCGACGAGGTGGAGACGGCCAAGAAGGCCTTCATGCAGGATCAGCAGGTGGCGAGGGCGTCGGATCGGGTACTGGTCAACACGCTGCAGCGGAACGCTCAGTACGGTTGGACAATGCAGCGGAATGCGGATCTGGAAAAGAAGATCAATGCACTTACGCCTGCGGATATTCAGGCGGCTCTGAAGCGACACATCGATCTGGCCGCGGTATCCTACTTCAAAGGTGGCGATTTCAAGAAAGCGAACTAGGGTTCGGGCGTGGCGCGCGCTTCAGCGTGCCGTCGCTGACTTTAGTCGGCGAACTGAAGTTCGCCGCTGCACCCTGAAGCGTGCGCCACATCCACATCTGAATGAGTGGGCCGGTGCAGCCCACGCTTAAGCTCAGCCCAGAAGCGTTGCGATCCCTGGGATCGATGGAGGGCGCGTACGTTCTCCCGCTGGTCGAAAAGAAAGCTGCGCGGGTTGCGCCGGCGCCGGTTCCGAAACTGAATCCGTGGCCGGGATGGGCTGTCGCGGCGGCTGTCGCGGCGATCGCTTACGCGATCCACTATCTTCCGTTCGCTCCCTTCCGAGTCGTAGGCGCGTCGGGCATCGTACGCAGGCCGGTGAGCGCGGCGATCCTCGCCATCTTTGCCGGTGCTTTGGCTGCAAGCGTCCTTCCATTGAAGAAGAACATTCTGGATGGCGCCAAGCACGCCGTGCGGCTGACGATTCCGCTCACGATCGTGTTGACGGGTGCGACGCTTAGCTTCGCCAATGCGACTGCGGTCGGGTTTCGCGCGTTCGCCATTATTCTTGCGACGATGATCGCGGCGATGGCCTCCGCTTGGGTGTTCGGCAGGATGTTCGGCGTGTGGCCGCGCACCACGCTGCTGATCGGCGCGGGTACTGCGATTTGCGGAAACAGCGCAATCGTCGCCGTGGCGCCGCTGATTGATGCGGAGGATCGCGATCTGATGCTGTCGATGGGCGCGATCAACGTGCTCGGCCTGGTGCTGATGTTCGTCAGTCCGTTCGTCGGCGGCGCGATCGGGTTCAACGATAACGGGTATGGCGTGTGGGCGGGATCGACGATTCACGCGGTTCCTCAGGCCGTGGCTGCGGGGTTTGCATTTAGCGAGAAGGCGGGCGGAGTCGCAACGCTGGTCAAGTTGGTGCGTGTCGCGCTGCTCGCGCCGCTGCTGCTGGTCCTGGCGTTCGCTTACAGGCGATCGCGCAAGGGCCCTGGGAAAGAAAGTGTGACGGTGCATTATGCTCGGCTGGTCCCGCCGTTCTTGTGGGGATTCTTCGGATTGTTTCTGTTGAACTCATTGCGATGGCTGCCGGTGTTGCAATTTCAGAGCGGGTATTCGGTGGATCTGGCGAACGTTCTGGCGGAAGCCGGGAATATTGCGTTGGCGTTGTCGATGGCGGCGATGGGGTTGGAGATCAATCTGAAGATGTTCGCGAAGGTTGGCGGAGCGGCGGTCGCAGTGGGCGCGGCGGCGTCCGTTACGTCGTGTGTTGTGAGCTGGGTGTTGATCCGGGCGCTGCTTTAAAGCCTTGGCCGTTGATGAACATGAATGTACCCACGAGTCTTTGAGCGGCTCAACCGCCGGCGCTAACGGCGACTGTTTGAAGAGAGCGCAGTCAAACACCACCCGTAAGGGTGGGGGAGCCCATAGCCATTTATCGTCATTAAGCCCTCTCGTCAGAGAGCGGGGATGTTGACCATAATTCCCCCACCCTTACGGGTGGTGTTGACTGCGCAACACACTAGAAGACCCTACCAGTAATACGCCGGCATACTCAATAATTGCCGACTGAATTCCTGCAACGCGGCCTCACCGGAATTCACTTCACTCCAAGAAGGAGTGAATTTTCGATGCCCGTACAAGCTCAGTCCATCTCGATCCATAAACTCACCGCTGCCGTAAATACAGCAGTCGCGGCGGCGGGAAAGAAATTCCCTAAGATTCCGATTCCGCCCGTCCAGGAGGTCTGCTACATCCCGTACTGGATCTGCGGCATTCCCATTCCCGATCCGATCTACCAGAAGTTCGGAGGCGAGACGTTCGCCAACGTCACCGCGCTCGCGGGCGAGATCGGCAATTCGCTGGGCCAATCGATGCCGGAGTTGTTCGCCGGCGCCGAAGCCGGTGCCGCAGCCGGAGCCGGTGGTTCGCAGGCGGCGCTCTACGCGGTGAACGGTCACCTGATCATGGGCCGTCGTCCGGTGCCGTTCGCCGTGCCGAGCCTTAAGTCGGAGTAAGACCAGTCAGCAAAAAGGAGGCGGCCATGGAAAACTCTTGCGCGAAATTGTGTCCCAGCGCGCAGCCGGATATGGAAAATTGCCGGGTCCTCGGTGTAGTTCAACCGGCGGAAAACGGCAAATCCATGATGGTGTATCTGAATCAGATTCTTCCAGCGACCAGGGAAGTTCTGGCCATGGCCGCTCCCGCGCAGCCGACCGCGATCTTCCGGCTGGCGGCGACGTGCGAGGAAAGCAAGTGCTCGCATTTCGACGGAAAGGATTGCCGGCTGGCGACGCGCATTGTCGAGAGAATGCCGGAAGTGGTGGATGTTCTTCCGCCGTGTGTGATTCGAAAAGATTGTCGCTGGTATTTCCAGGAAGGCGGCGCGGCGTGCAAGCGATGTCCGCAGGTCACTACGGTGAATTATGAGGCGTCGGAGGAGTTGCAGGAGATCGCAGGGGTTGGGCCGTTGTACGAAGCGGTTTCGGCTTAGGCAGGACTGCTGCAAACCTAAAACATTGGCCGCCAATAAACGTGAACAACGTTCATAAAGACATTCATGTTCATTCACGTTCATGAACGGCCAGATTCCGTGCGCGCGCTTAGTCAACTGGAATTCGAGTCTCCACGCAAATGCCCGCGCCGTCGAACGAGAACGCCCCGCCGAAGCTCACAGTGAGATCCGAGTACACCGCAGCCGAATGCAAGCGTATGGGCTCCTACTGTATCAAGACCATACTGGTCCGAATACCATGAAGGTTTGGAATGCGCGGATTTCCAATAAGCGCCCGGGCGTGGCTGCGGTTCGGTTGAGACGCGATATCGTTAGCAGCGGAAGCGCGCTCTCTAACCGTCGCGCTTCACGGACGGCCTGAATCGGGGCGGGAATCCACTTGAGAAATCAGATCCTTCCAGAAGGCTTGCCGCGGAGCAGATTTTAAATCCATTTGTCAGTCAACGGAATCATTAGGGCGCAACCCAGACGCGACGTAGACTGCATTGGCTGGTGTGCGTGTCGACCGTCCGCGGCAATCAAGCGATCGGTCATGTTGTCCGGCCCCGATTCGACGGGGCAAACGGAGACGGAGTGGGCACACGAGCGGAAACATCCTCAACTACTCGCAAGCGCGCGCCCAGGACCCGTGGGCTAAGACTCCGTAGATGGGTAGCTCCGCTTGCAGTTTGCATTCCGCTCATCCTAGCTTGGCCTTCTTCCGGCAAAGCATATGGGGTTTTGACGCACCATCAATTGATCGATCAAGCGTGGAACCCGGTCATCGTGCCGATTCTGTTAAGCCGTTTCCCTTCGCTCACCACCGAACAACTGAGAGAGGCACATGCCTATGCGTATGGCGGCTGCGTCGTTCAGGACTTTGGGTATTATCCGTTTGCAAACGCGTTCTTCTCGGATCTGACGCATTATGTCCGCACGGGGGATTTCGTACAGAAGCTTTTTCAGCACGCCCACACAGCCAATGAGTATGCATTCGCAATCGGTGCGTTGTCGCACTACGTGGGCGACACTATTGGACATTCGCAGGCAACCAACCCCTCGGTTGCAATCGCGTTCGCGAAACTCGGGGCCAAGTACGGTTCATCGGTGAACTATGCGCAGGGCAAGCAACAACACGTGCGAGTGGAGTGGGCGTTTGACGCCAGCCAGGCGGCCAGGTTGCGGCTGGCTCCGGCGGCCTATGTGCACGACATTGGCTTGGAAGTGCCGCGAGAACAACTCGCCGCCGCGTTCTATGAAACCTACGGAATTCCCCTTCGAGAAATCATAAGCGGGCCGCTTCCGGCCATGAAGACGTATCGATTCGGCGCGCGGACCTTTTTGCCTAATTTCACCTATGCCGAAGCGGTGCTGCATAAAGGACAGTTTCCTGCCGACACGCCCGGTCCGGAACTCGAACAATACGAGCGCCAGATCGGCCAGCTCCCGAAGGAAGAAGGGTGGGACCAGTACCGCAGAAAGCCCGGCTTTCAGACTCACCTGCTGGCCGGACTCATCGTGATTATGCCGAAAATCGGGCCGCTCCGGATGCTCGCCATCAAGAGTCCGACCGAGGACACGGAACGCGCCTACATCGCGAGCGTAAATCTCTCCACCGCGGCACTGGCCGTTTACTTGCGGCTATTGATGGGACCGCGGATCGAGCTGGGCCTGGAAGATCGTGATCTCGATACGGGGCAGAAGGTGGTTCCTGGCGGATATCCGCTTACGGACAAGACGTATGCACAACTGCTCGCCAGGATCACGAAGGTCCCTGCGGAGCCTATTCCTGCCGGACTTAAGCAGGACATTGTGGCCTATTACGCCGATCCAGCGGCGCCTATTTCAACCAGGAAAAAGCCAAAAGAGTGGGCGGCTGTGCAGGAGCGGCTGCAGGTGCTCACTGGCATGAAGACGATTTCGGAATAGCGTACTCGGTCTTGATCACGGTTTGAAGTAAGAGCGACAGGGCGTCCGGTCAAAATACTCGTGCTGTGCGGGTAGGGCTTGAGGCGCGGCTTCGATGCAAACACCTATCGCGCCTTTCTCTTCGATTGCAGTTTTCCTGTTTGCTCTTCTAACGCCCGGTCGAGCAGGGTGTTGATTACAGCTTGCCGGCTGATGTTGAGGCGTGTCGCTCTTTGATCGAGTTGTCGCAACATGCCTGGTGTAAAGTCGACATTGACTCGACGAACGGGCCGGACAACGGTGAATTTGTTGGTAAAGTGAGCGGAAACATCTTCCCCTCGCGACGCCTTCTCTGCGATTTCATCGGCAGAAGTTTTCTTAGATGTTTTCGGCATGGCTTTGCTCCTCCTCTTTCGTTGCTTTCCAAGCCGTGATCAGCCAATAGTATTCTCCGATTGTGTCGCGCCTGATTTCGAAGATCACGGAACACCGGCCGGATCGAGCGCCTCGGCTGAGGGCCGTCAACATTCTCGACAATTAGTTTCGCAGGCGGAAACGCCTGCGCCACGAAGACGAGGCTACCCGCCCTACAATGGTTCCAAATAGGCATGCTCATCGAGGATCCTTGGACGCGGTTGCGGGAGTTGACGGGGGCTCGGATTGCCTTGGGGCGGGCCGGGCATAGTCTGCCGACTCGCGAGTTGCTTGATTTCCAGCTTGCGCATGCGCGGGCTCGCGATGCGGTTTGGTGTCCGCTGGATGCGAATGCGCTGGCGGGGTTTTCGCCGATTCGATTGCATAGCTCAGCTGGCGATCGAGCGACTTATTTGCGGCGGCCTGATCTCGGTCGCAAGCTGTCGGCGGAATCGAGGATCGAGCGCGGTGACTGGGACGTCGCCATCGTCGTCGCGGACGGATTGTCGGCGATGGCGGTTCATCGTCACGCGGGCGTTGTTGTGGAGGCGCTGATCCAGAGCTTGGAGGGCTGGCGGATCGCTCCGATTTGCGTGGTCGAGCAGGGGCGGGTTGCGATCGGCGATGAAATTGGTGAACGGATCGGCGCGGCGATGGCATTGGTACTAATAGGAGAGCGACCCGGGCTCAGTTCGCCGGATAGTTTGGGCGCGTATTTAACTTGGTCGCCTAAGGTGGGGCGGACGGATGCGGAACGGAATTGTGTGTCGAACATTCGGCCGGAAGGGCTGGATCCTAAGGTGGCGGCGGGGCGGATTGCTCAGTTAATGCTGGCTGCGCGGGAATTACGGGTGACGGGAATCGGGTTGTCGAGCGGGCCGGTTTTGGGAAATGTCGACATGAATGCCGGCATTTTTCTTCAATGAAACATTTAAAACGCGCGCGCCCTTACGGGACGCGCCTCGGAAGCAACTGTCGGCAGGCGGAAACGCCTGCTGCACGCGAAACAACCACTCTTTTATCCGCTCCTTTTAGTCGCGGCTCGTAAAGCGCGCGCGCCCTTACGGGACGCGCCTCATAGCGCTCCATTCTGTCGCGCCTCACTGGCGGACTTCGATATTTTTTTCTTTGCAGGCCTGCGCAGCCGGTGAATCTCAACCGGCACGATCCGTCAATTGGCCGCAACGGCACGGCATCGCCACAACCCCGGACGACTGTTCGCCAAAACTTTCGCAGAAGGTGCTCGCCCATCGTCAACCTGAACTGCAGTCGGTTATCACGTTGCGAGGAGGGTTTTCCTAGGACTGCCCCGCGCGGTCTGACTGGAGGTCGATGAGAACGCCAGCCATCTCTGCTATGAGAATACTCGGAAGTTGAAAAAACGAGGTGGACTGAACCTCGATGTTGTTGAATTGGCAGGATGATTTCGTTGCAGATTTCTAGAATCGGCGGGCTAACGTGTAAAATGTCCGCATGAATGCCGGCACAGCACGCTGAAGCGTACGCCGCGTCGACCAGAACGATGCGAGGGTGGCGCAAGAACCTGCGTACCCGGCGAGGATGTACTCGTAATAGCTTATAGATGAAGCGAATGCTGATCGCCGCGGTGATTTTGGCGCAGGCGCTGGCTGCGCAGGACGGCCTGGCGATTCGCGTTTCGGTGGGGCTGGTGAACGTGGCGTTTACGGCTCGCGATGCCAACGGCAGGCTGGTCGGCGATCTGACCAAGGACGATATTGAAGTTCTGGACGACGGTGTGCCGCAGGGGATTTCGTTCTTCGCGCGGACGGCGGATTTGCCGTTGTCGCTCGGCCTGGTATCGGACGTCAGCGGCAGCCAGGAACATTTTCTCAAGGCGCATGATCACGATCTGGATACGTTTCTGAAGCGGGTGCTGACGGATCGGGACCAGGTGTTTTTAGTTTGTTTCGGGAATCATGTCCGGCTGGTCAGCGATTTCACTTCGAAGCGCGAGCCGCTGCTCGACAACCTCAAGGACTACGACGGAAAGCGCCGCAACGGACCGTATCCCGATCTGGGGCCCGAGGAGCGGCGCTTGGGGGGCACGGCGTTTTACGATGCGCTGTATTTGGCGACGACGGAGAAACTCGCGACCGCGGAGCGCGGCAAGCGTGCGCTGATCCTGTTCAGCGACGGCGAAGATAATTCGAGCGCGCATCATTTGCTGGACGCGATCGAAGCGGCGCAGAGCGCGGATGTGGCGGTGTACGGGATTCGATATACGGATGTCGACAAGCGCGGCCTCAGCAGCCGCAATAAATATGGGACGAGCGTGATGAACCGGATTTCGCGCGATACGGGCGGGCGGGATTTCGATGCTCGGGAAACGGACATGAAGCAGGCGTTCACGGAGATCGGCGAGGAGCTTCGGTCTTCCTACGAGGTCGCGTATCATGCCCACGACGGCGCGACGAATTCGGACGGGACGTTTCACAAGCTGGTGGTGCGTGCGAAGCGGCCGGGCATCGTGATTCGATCCAAGACGGGGTATTTTGCGCGAGAAGGCGCGTGAGGCGTGATTGCGAATACCTTTGAGAAGATCAGTTCGATGACGGCAGCAGCCGAAGAAGCGCGACCGAGTTTCGCCGAAGTGCTTCGCGAACATCAGGGGATGGTGTTCAGCATCGCGCTGCATTTCCTGCGGGACCGGAGCGTAGCGGAGGAAGTGGCGCAGGATGTGTTCCTGCAGCTTCACCGGAATTTCGAGGAGTTGGAACCTGGCGTGAGGATGACGTTCTGGCTGCGCAAAGTGACCAGCAATCGCTGCATCGATGCGATTCGCAAGCGCAAGCTGCGGGCGACGGTCGCATTGGAAGACGCGCCGGAGCCGAGGTCGCCGGTATCGCAACCGGATTTGTTGTTGAACGAAAAACTGCGGGCACTGGTGGCGACGCTGCCGGAAAAGCCTCGCATGGTGATGGTGATGCGGTATCAGGAAGAGCTGATGCCGGAGGAGATCGCCAAGATTTTGGGAATGCCGGTGAGAACGGTGAAGAGCCACTTGCAGCGATCGCTGGCGATGCTGCGGGAAAAGATCGGCAGAAGCATGGGTGAGATTCGGTGAGAGGAACTGTGTGATGGACGAACAGGAATTAGAAAAACATTTGAAGAACGCGTTGGCTCGCGAGGAAGCGCCGCAGTGGTTCGAGGCTCGTGTGATGAACGCGGTGAAGGCGGGCACTCGGGCGCAACCGGTGGGCCGGCCGTGGTGGCAATGGGCGATTGGGATGGCGGTGGCGTTGATCGCGATCGGCGCGGGCGTCGAATGGCAGCATGAGTCGGCGATGGAACGCGTGAGGCAGGCGCATTTCGAAATGGAGCAGCGCGAAGCGGGCGAGGCGGCGAAGGCGCAGCTGCAACTGGCGCTCCGGGTCACCAGCGCGAAGCTGGTGCTGATCCAGCAGAGGCTCGACGCCCAAAGGAATGACGCGCAGAGGAATTGAGAGGATGAGGGATGCGAATGAGAACAACACTTCTGGGATTGATGATTGTGCTGCCGCTGGCGGCGCAGCAGATCAAGCTGCCGCCGGCGATCGAGAAGCTGAGCGATCGCGCGAGCAACGTGGTCGACGTGAATCTGGACGGAGCGATGCTGCAGCTCGCGAGCCGGTTTTTGTCGGACAAGGATCCGGATGAGGCGAAGGTGAAGAAGCTGGTAACTGGGCTGAAGAGCATCACGGTGAAAAGCTTCGAATTCGATCACGGCGGAGAATACGAGCAGAAGGATCTGGCGGACCTTCGCGCGCAGTGGACCGGGCCGGGATGGATGCGCGTTGTCGGCGTGCACAGCAAGAAAGACGGCGAAAATGCCGAGATCTTTCTCAGAAGCGACGGCAACCATGTGACGGGCATCGCGATCCTGGTGGCCGATCCGAAGGATCTGACGATCGTGAGTGTGGTCGGCACCATGGTTCCGGAAGATGTGCGGGATCTGCAGGGGCACTTCGGAATCCCGAAGATCGACTTGGGCAAGGGCGTGTTCGGAGTGAGAGGCGGCGCGGCGAAGGACAAGGACAAGGACAAGGATAAAGACGATAAGGAGGACGAGCGATGAAAGCGGGCGCGACCCTTCTGATCGCTTGTGCGGCGCTCACGGCAAGTTCTCCGGCGCTCGCGGCGGACCACGAATTCCAGGACATCGTCAAGGCTATTTCCGATCAGTTCGATACCAAGCCGATCCACATTCCGATGCTGGGACTGGCGAAGGCGGTGGTCGCGCTGGCGCATCCGGCGGGCACAAAGCAGTTGAACATCGCGATTTTTCAGAATCTCGACGAGCGCAGGGGCTCGGGGCGGGATCTTCTGGAATCGGTGCGGCTGGCGGTCGGGCGGGAGTGGCGGCCGTTCGTGCAGATCCGCAGTGAGCGCGATCAAAACATGCTGGTGTATATGGTCGGCAAGGGGAATGACGTTCGATTGCTGATCACAACGGTTCAGCATGACCAGGCGGTGGTGCTGGAGGTGAAGGTGAGTCCGGAGCAGATACAGAAATGGCTCACGTCGCCGAGGGATGCGGCGAAGGGGTTCGGGCACGGGGACCGGGAATCGCGGGATCGGAATTTGGAGAATTAGGAACCGCAAAAACGTGTCGACATGAGTGTCCGACACGGCACGCAGGAGCTGCGTGCGCCACATCTCCGGGATACAATCAAAGATCGTCAAATGAAAGTATCCGTTATCCTGCCCGCTGCGGGGCTCGGCACGCGCATGGGACGCGAGAAAGCCGGCGTGAGCCGCAAGCAGTTCATGACGCTTGAGGGCGCGCCGATCCTCATCCACACCATCCGAAAATTCCTGCGCTGCCCGTCTGTCAGCGAAATCGTGGTCGCGCTGCGTGGGGAAGACTTGGATTGGGCGAAGGGGCTTGGTTCATCAGGAGCACGTGGACCAGCACCATCCGCAGAAAACCGTGCGATTCGTCGAGGGTGGCGAGAGCCGCCAGGAATCGGTGGAGCATGCGCTGGCGTCGCTCGCTCCTGACACGGAACTGGTTGCGGTACATGATGCGGTACGGCCGTTCGTCGATCCGGAACTGGTGGAGAAAGTAATCGCGGAAGCGGCGCGAACCGGGGCGGCAATCGCGGGTATCGTGCCGGTGGACACGGTCAAGCGCGTTCACAAGAATATCATTCGCGATACGCTGCCGCGCGAACATCTGGTGCTGGCGCAGACGCCGCAGGTGTTTCGAATTCGATTTGCTGAAGCGAGCATTCGAAGCCGCGCGCAAGGACAGTTTCACGGGCACCGATGAGGCGAGCCTGGTGGAGACGGCTGGAAGAGGTCGACGTGACGGTGGTGCAGGGCAGCGATCGCAACATCAAGATCACGAAGCCGACGGATATGGAACTGGCTCGGCTGTTCCTGGAAGAAGAAACCAGCGAGGAAACGGCTTGAGGGCGCTGCGTCCGTGAGTTCGCGCGAGATTCGAACGGGGCTCGGCTGGGATGTGCATCGGACAGCGCCGGGGCGGCCGCTGATTCTGGGCGGCGTCGCGATTCGCGGCGGATTTCGGGCTCGACGGACATTCCGACGCGGATATTCTTTCGCACGCAATCACCGACGCATTGCTGGGCGCCGCGGCGCTGGGCGATATCGGCATGCATTTCCCGGATACCGATCCACAATGGAAGGGCGCCGACAGCGCGAAATTTCTGGCGCACGCGGCGGCGCTGGTTCGCAACGCCGGGTACACGATCGTCAACGTAGATTCGACGGTGATTCTGGAAAAGCCAAAGCTGAAAGACTATCGATTGGCGATTCGAGAGTCGCTCGCGCGCACGCTGGCGATGGATCTGGATCGGGTGTCGGTGAAGTTTAAGACGGCGGAGCGCGTGGGACCGGTGGGTGAAGGCCGGTCGGCTGAGGCCCAGGCCATCGTTACGATTTCGCGTTGAGGCGGAAGCTGGCAGGCGGAACCGCCTGCCCCACACTCACAAGGCTATTACTGGACTTCGATATTTCCTTGGTGCACAATTCCTGAATGCGCACGATTTTTGCAGTTGTGTTGGCAACCATCGCTGTAGCGCGAGCGCAAACAGCGGCAATTGAGGGGATCTGGCAGGGCTCGATCGAAGCGGGTGGCGTCATGCTGCGGCTCGCGTTTCACATCGCAAAGAACGACGCCGGGACCCTGGTGACAAAGTGGGACAGCCTGGATCAGGGGGCGCGGGGTCTCGCGGTCCGCTCGACCACGTTCGCGGATAACAAGCTGCATATCGAAATCAACGCGGCGACGAAATTCGACGGGATGCTGAGTGCGGACGGCGGTCAGATCGTTGGTACGTTTACGCAGGGCGCACCGATCCCACTCATTTTGAGGCGCGTCGACAAGATAGCGGAGTTAAATCGTCCACAGACGCCGAAGGGTCCCTTTCCGTACGATTCGGAGGACGTGATTTATCAGAACAAGGCCGCCGGAATTGCGCTGGGCGCAACACTGACACTACCGCGTGGCAACGGGCCGTTCCCGGCGGCACTGATGATCACGGGCTCGGGTCCACAGGATCGCGACGAGACGATGCTAGGTCACAAGGCGTTCTGGGTGATCGCGGATTATCTGACTCGCCGTGGGATCGCGGTCTTGCGGATCGACGATCGCGGGATGGGGAAATCGACCGGCAATTCGGTGCGGACGACGATGAGTGAGATGGCGGACGACGTACTCAGCGGCGTCGCCTTTCTCAAGGGGCGCAAGGAAATCGATTCGAAGCGAATTGGGGTGATCGGCCATAGCGAAGGCGGGGTCGTGGGTCCGCTGGCGGCGTCCAGGTCGGCGGACATTTCGTTCGTGGTTTTGCTGGCCGGGCCGGGAGTTACGGGTGAGCAGGTAATGGCTCTGCAATCGGTGAAGCTGATCCGCGCCGGTGGCGCGGGCGAAGACGCGGTCGCCAAGAATCGGCGGCTGCAAGAGATGATGTTCGCGGTGATCCGCGAGTCGAAAGACGAGAAAGACGACAAGGTAGTCCTCGCGAGACTGCGCGAGGCGTGGGCGAAGCTTCCCGGGGTCGGCGATGCGGAGCGCAAAGCCAGTGAGCAGGCAATGAACGCGGAGTTTTCGCGCATTATGTCGCCGGAGCTGCGGTCGTTCATCCTTCACGATCCGGGCGCGGTACTGCGCAACGTGAAGATTCCCCTTCTGGCGCTGAACGGGTCCAGCGATTTTCAGGTTGCACCGGAACAGAATCTTCCCGCGATCGTAACTGCGCTGACAGCGGCCGGGAACCCGGATTTCGCCGCGATAGAGCTGCCGGGGTTGAATCACATGTTTCAGAAGTGCCAGGCCTGCACAGTGAAAACTTTTGCCGGGTGGGATCTCCAGCTGGCAAAAGCCAGCAACACCGGCGCGAACAGCCGGCGCACCCCCGGCCTCGACCTCGACATCACGAACCCGGAAGCGGCCACGATGCTCGGCGACGCCGTGCGCGACTGGTTCGACGGACGCGGGGTCGTTCTCACCCGCACCGGCCAGGCGCCGAAACGGCTGATCCCGTTTCGTACCGGCGTGCCGTTCAACAAGATCGTTCGCGTCTTTCGGGACCCGGCAGACAAGTCACCGAAGCCAAAGCCGCAGCGCATCGAGATGCTGGCCAACGGGCAGCAGTTCGTCGTCGCCGGCACACATCCAGACACCGGCAAGCCATACTCGTGGCACGCCGATCGCTCGCCAGAGACCATACCTCGGGACGACCTCCCGGAGGTTACGGAGACCGAAGCGCACGAGCTGGTGGACTACCTGGCCACTATGCTGATGGAGAAGTTCGGCTTCGAGGAGATCGCCGTAAGCGAAACCTGCCACGCGCCGCCCAACGGCCGGGACACGGACGGCTCGCCGTTCGACCCTGACGCGTGTCTGTTGTCCATGAAACCCGACACCTCTAGCGTCGAGGAGGTACAGCGGCGCGTTCATTCTCTCCCGACTGCAGCGCGGGCATTATCCGCAGGACATTCTCGACGACGTTGTCGACCACACCATGAAGGTCGCGGATGCTGCCGGTCTTGGCTGGTCGCGCGACATTGAGGTTACGGAGGTTATCAAGCGCATCGTCGCGCAGTTCAAATACGCGACGGCGAAATGGGCGGGGGCATTCCTCCGTGGCTGCCTGGGGCGTTTCACGTAGGCTGGATGCGCGTGGAGGCCGATGGGCTCAACCCTTTCTGATACACCACGACACACACGGCTGGATCATCCGGCAAGAGGGTCGCCCCAAACGGCAGCAAAAACAGCGACAATGGAAACAGCGACAAGGGCGAACACGCCGAAGACGGGGCGGACGGCGGGCCGAAGCGCAACGGCAACGGCGGCAAGCGTGCGGATAGGCGCCCGCACTTAAAGGATGTCACCCTCTCGTGGTGGAAGCCGATCAACCCGGCCACCTTCCCGGCGCGCGAGTGGCTGTACGGGAGGCATTACCAGCGGCAGAGCGTGGGTCTGACAACCGCGCCAGGCGGCAGCGGCAAGACCTCGGCGGACCTCCTCGACGCAGTGTGCCATGGCCACTTGCATGAACCTGGCCGGCGTACAGCCGGAGCAACGGCTGCGGGTCTGGTATCACAATGCGGAAGATAGCCTGCTTGAAATCCAAAGGCGCGTGCTCGCCATCTGCCAGCGGTTCAACATCGACCAGGCCGAGTTGGATGGCTGGCTGATCATTACCACGTGCGAACAATTCGACCTGAAGGTGGCAAACGGATTTAATGACCTGAAGCTGGACGAGGCGACGCTAGAGGCGATCTCGGCCAAGATCCAGGAGCTGCAGATCGACGTCGCCTTCTTCGACCCGCTGATCAACATCCACACCACGGACGAATACAACAACGTGAAGATGGCGCAGGTGCTGGGCGCCCTGCGCTCGATCGCACAGGCGGAGAATTGCGCCATAGAGGTAGCCCAGCACACGCGCAAGCACCCGGCTGGCACGACCGGCGACTATACCGGGGCGGACGGGCGTGGGGCTGGTTCGGTGCGCGACGCCGCCCGGTCACAGCGCGTGCTCAACATCATGAGCAAGGAAGAGGCGGAGAGGAACTGCATCCCTGAGCATGAACGGCGACTGTATGTCCGCATCGACATAGACAAGGCGAACAACTCGCCGCCACAAGCCGCCGCATGGCTTCGCATCGCCAACGTCTCACTGCCTAACGGCGATGAGGTTGGGGTGGTCGAGCCATGGAGCTACCCGGGGTCGGGCGGGCCCGACAACCCGGCGCGGGCGGCAGCCGAGGCGCAGGCCGACAACCTGTTCATGGTGCTCCTGCACGAATTCACCCTGCAAGGCCGGGATGTCAGCCCCGCGCCCAAGAGCCCGACCAACGCCGCCAAGCTGTTCGCCGAAGACCCGGACGCCATCAAGGCAAAGGTGGGTAGCGTGGCCCTCAAGGCGGCGATGGTGCGCCTGCTCAAGGCTGGCCGAAATCTCTGCAACCGATACGGGAACAGGGCACCACAAGCGGTCGGTGCTGCGAGCGAAATAATGCCGGAAAACGGATGGGGGATGATGGGGGGATGATCGGGGATGATCGGGGGGGGGGATGATCGGCCCCTTAAGAGATTTGATCATCCCCCGGGGGTTTTTCTTGCGCAGGCGCAGTCCGCTGAAGGAAGCGGCGGACGGCACCCGCCGAAGCAACTTTTACGCGAACAACCCCCACTATCGGGTATGGGAGACCACATGCAAAAGCCCACCGAAGACGCCGTCGAGAGCTCGCAGACCGACGCCGATCGCCTTGTGAGCGCCCTGGACGTGATTGCCGAGTACCTGGGGAAATCGCCGGGTCCCTGTACGAGATAAACGAGAGACTCGGAATCGACGTGCGCTGCAAATGTTGGGGACGGCAGGCACGGCGAAGAGCGGCTTGCCATACGCACGCTTCCCATAACTGACTGAGTTGGCCGACACCCCCGCCGTGCAGAAAGC
The DNA here is from genome assembly GCA_963732025.1 of Terriglobia bacterium. Classification (GTDB taxonomy): domain Bacteria; phylum Acidobacteriota; class Terriglobia; order Bryobacterales; family Bryobacteraceae; genus Palsa-187. Next base: position 2,365 of record CAVSXU010000007.1, on the reverse strand, counting down.
GGCCGTCCCCGCCGACCCCCGCGCCTGCAACGGCTGTGTGGCCTGTTTGCCGGCCCTTCCTCGTGTCGGTCCTCGCCAAGCCGGCCGACCAGCTCTGCTGCGCCGCCAGACCTGGCCATGGCTGCGCTGTTCACCATTTGGGCAAGCCCGGGTGTGTGCCGGAACTATCTGTGCGCTTTCCGTGGTTGGAGGACGTTGACGGCCTCGCCCGCTACCATTGGAAGCCATCGCTATCAGCGTGCGTATTGAATTGCGCGCGACCATCCCGCCGACGCTGATCCACCCGCCCTGGTCGTCGAGATCATTATCGCCGCGACTTTGCGGCGTTCCTGGTGCATGAACCGCTCTTCCTGGACCGACCTCGTGGCCCTGACCGACCGCTTTACACGGTCGTCATCGTCGACGGCACCGGGCCCTGTTTCGAACTGCCGCTTTCGTGAGCCGTGTCGAGCGTGGGCAACCGCGACAGATTAGCGCGGGGAGTGTACAATACAGGCTCTTTTTTGGTCTGATCTGTAGTATGGGCTGTTCACGGTATGTGCGGCACGTCGCCACGGGGAGTGTGATTCAGGGGTAAAATTGGTCTAATATAAGTATGGGGGGTGATAATCCGACGAAATTTGGATATAATATAGTATGGGGGTGATAACCCTCCGGATTTTTGGTCTATATAGGTATAGGGGCTGCTCCCCGCCTGTTCCCGGTCTGTCTTGACAGCCCCGGCCCTGTGGTGTAGGTTAGAAGTATAGTCTAATTCAGTTTTATGGAACCCGAATCACCCCCTTAAACCGCGCCTAGGTCAGTCCGTAGCCCGCCCCCAGAGGCGGCCCCCGTCGTCCCCAATCCCGCTAACCTGAAAGGAAGGTTCCACATGAAGCCTCTGAACGAAATGCAATTCCTCAAAGACGCCGAGGTCGCCAAAGTCTGCGACTGAACCGCGAGACGCTAAAGCGTATGCGTCGCCGTGGCGAAGGTCCGCGCTACCATCGGCTGAGCTCTGCGCTCGTGCTGTACAGCGCCAAGGACGTGCTCGAGTCGTCCAGGGCTGCGCTGTCGGTTCCCGTCCGCGGCATGACCGGCCCCTATGCCAAGGCCCTCCACCGCGCGCTCCATCCTCGCGATACGCCGCTTGCCGCCGAACGCGACGTCGCGCTGACCTAATGCGCCACATCATCCAGGCCGGCGCCAGGGACGCCCGTAAGCGCGGCTTGGACACGATGACGATGGACCAGATAGCGGCCGAGATGCGCAAGCCATGATCAACAACGAAGGGAAAGATATGACACGGGTAGCTTGGGCCGTTTTCGCGGCGGCCTGTTTCGGGCTGGTTATGGCGGCAATTGTCGGTACGCCTGCCCATGCTCAATATTTCATGGAACTCGCGCCAGGCGGACAGGAGTCGGCGGTCAACCCGACGATCGTTTTGCGCGACAGAGAGACTTCGGCGGTCAATACGGCACAGACGTTTACTTATGACATTCGCGGGATAGTGAACGTGGTTGCCGTTGTGATGACCTGTTCGGCCGCGGGGACGGCCACTGTGACAATTTCGGGCAGTTCAGACAACGTTAACTATACTTCACCATCGACAGTATCGTGGCGGCAACCACGATTGTCAAGAACTATAATAACTCGACCGTAGGCGCGACAATGGCGGTAAGTCCGCTGGCGTATCGATGGCTCAAGATTGCGGTTGGATCGTGCGGTGCCGCGCACACAAGTTTGCTGACTGTCGCCGGCAAATAGCGTGCGAGACGATGATCAACACAAGGGATAATTGACAATGAGCTTTTACTACAGGTCACAACTCGGCAGGCCTATGCAGCCAGAACACGGCCGCGACAGCAAGGTCGAGACTTATTCGGCCCGACGCTGGCCGAGTTCGCAATTGGCCGTTCCCTCGGCTTGGTGCGAGGCGCTGCCGATGTCAGAAACAGCAAAGCTCGTTCTGCAATCGACGCGCCGTATCGAACATGACACCCAGAACAGTTCCCAGGGCAGAAGCAGCGTGGCAAGTGAGCATTCGAGTGATGCGGCGATTGCGTCGACCGGCCGTCGTCATCAAGCAAATAGTCGATGGCGACCGACCCGCAGTTTGAGCTGTCAGCGTGAACGAGATGAATCCTGGCGAGGACCGTTTGGCTGGGGTCATTCACATTCATGCCGATCCGAAGAAGCTTGAGCTCAATGCCGCGCCTATTATGGCCGGCCACGTCATGATCATGTTGCGGGATATATGAGGAAAGGCTGTCGCTCGCCTTTGTGTATTCGCAAGTCAAACGGCGGGCGAATACTAAGGCTAACCTAAGCCTTACTTGCCTCTACTGTATATCGTAGCTAATACTTGCATAACTACTAGCGGCGT
>CAVSXU010000006.1:0-2359999 GCA_963732025.1 Terriglobia bacterium | reverse complement strand
GCAGGCTCGACGGGACTGACGCGCCTGTTGGCGGGAATGCTTTACGAGGTGCGCCCTCTGGATCCGGTCGTGATCGGCTCGGTGTCGGCTATTTTGGCCGGCGTGGCTCTGCTGGCGAGCTACTTGCCAGCGCGCCGCGCGGCGAAGATCGATCCGATAGCCGCCCTACGATGTGATTGACCCAGCGCCGTGCGGGTCGATCGCAATGAGGCGCGTCCCGTAAGGGCGCGCGCAGCTACTTCGGCACAACATCCGCGCGTAGAACACCTCGCCATACCGCCACGACAGAGGCGTCTCGATTGGTCCTCAAAGAGGCGCGACAGCATGGAGCGCGTTGTGGAATTATCCAAGGATTTCCCTTACGTGCACTGAAAACAACGCGCTCCATACTGTCGCGCCTCTTGAGTGCTGGTCACTGCCGTTTGGACTCCCTCATTGCGGACGTCGATCATCGTCTTTATCTTTCCTGCCAAAGTGCAGGGCGCGGCCGATCGATTTAATCACGTGCTTGCCGCGATTTTCCTTCTCCTGCGCGGCCGATGGCTCCGCGACCGCCGGTTCGGGCTTGGCCTCGGCTTTCTCGGGAAGGAGTGCAGGTTGCGGCGCGGCTTGGATGACGTACTCGACTTCGGCCGCTTTGCCGGCGGCCGGATTCACTCGCTTGGGTAGCGTCACCTTCGCGGGAGCAACGGAGTTGTCTTGCGAAATTGTCGCGTGGGCCGGCGCAGTATCTGACGAGAAGTCGACAAGTGACGACAAGCCACCGTAGGCTTGCGGCCACATCCGCAGTGCGCCGAAGGCGATCACGCACACCACTCCCGCGATCAGAACGTACTTGATGTTTTTGCCAAGCTTGGGAAATACGCCTCCCACCTTGGTCCCCGCCATGAACAAAACGACCAGGAAGAAAACGGCGCCGATTTCGAATGCCAGAGTTTGATCCACACCACAATATCGGACGCGGACCCCATTACCGGCGTAGGGTGTTTGCCCGAGTTGTATTCCTCAGTGTCCGCCCCCCTTTCGCTCGACGCGAATTAGGAGTAGGGTTTGAGCAAGGAGGGGATTCATGAACTGTAACCGACGGTAGCGGGTGTTGTTGCTTTGTCCTTGGGTGGATTTGCAGTGATGGGGTTGGCCGCCGCGCCGCCCACGGATTTGACGATTGGAGTGAAGGCATACGAAAAGGGCGAGTACCAGGCCGCCTTTCGCATCTTCAAGCCGGCCGCGGAAAAAGGCAACGCCGACGCGCAGTTCAACGTGGGCGTGATGTATTCGCGAGGACAGGGCGTCGAGAAGGATCCGCAGGAGGCATTCAAGTGGCTCCGGTTGGCGGCGGAACAAGGGCAGTCGCATGCGGAATTCATGGTGGGGCAGATGCGCGAGAAGGGATTCGGCGTGGCGCCGGATTACGCGGAGGCGCAGCGCTGGTATCAAATGGCCGCCGAGAGCGGAGATCCGGATGCGGCGAACGGTCTCGCGGCGTTGTATGAAGAAGGCTTCGGCGTGGCGAAGGACGCGACGCGTGCAGTGCACTGGTATCGTCTCGCGGCGGATCAAGGTGTACCGGAAGCGCAGTTTCGGCTCGCGGTGATGATCGAGCTGGGGCGGGGCGTGACTCGCAATGATGAAGAAGCCGCGCGATGGTATCTGCGCGCGGCCGAACAGGGGAATGCGTATGCACAATCTCGCGTCGGGTTTTTATACCTTCAAGGCAAGGGCGTTCCGCAGGACAATCTCAAGGGGTATTTCTGGCTGACGTTGGCGACGAAGCAGGATCGCCGGGAAGCGGAGCGGCAGCGGGCGTTATTGATCGCCAAGATGACGCCGGATGAGATTACGAAGGCGGAGGTGGACGCCGCGCACTGGCGGGTCCGTACGGTGTTGCCCAAGAACGCAAATACGATTCGGTAGCTGTTGGAGCTCGGTAAGGAGGCAGGCGGAAACGCCTGCCCCACGAAGACGCGCGCGGCAAACGTGGCGCACGCTTCAGCGTGCAGCCGTCGGCTTCAGCCGATGGTGCTTCGCGCCAGGATTCTGTCTCGCCCACCGTCGCCGATTCTAAAAATCCACAACGAAATCATCCTGCCAATTCAACAACATCGAGGTTCAGTCCACCTCGTTTTTTCGCCCTCCGAGTATTCTCATAGCAGAGATGGCTGGCGCACTCATCGGCTTCCAGTCAGACCGCGCGGGGCAGTCCTAGGAAAACCCTCCTCGCAACGTGATAACCGACTGCAGTTCAGGTTGACTGGTGAGCGAGCACCTTCTGCGAAAGTTTTGGCGAACAGTCGTCCGGGGTTGTGGCGATGCCGTGCCGTTGCGGCCAAGTGACGGATCGTGCCGGTTGAGATTCACCGGCTGCGCAGGCCTGCAAAGAAAGAAAATATCGAAGTCCGCCAGTGAGGCGCGACAGAATGGAGCGCTATGAGGCGCGTCCCGTAAGGGCGCGCGCGTTTTCGGAGGCGCGACCGTAAAGAGCAGGTGCGACCGTAAGAGAGCGCGCATTCGGAGGTGCGACCGTAAGAGAGCGCGCGTTTTCGGAGGTGCGACCGTAAGAGAGCGCGCGTTTTCGGAGGTGCGACCGTAAGGGCGCGCGCGTTTTCGGAGGCGCGACCGTAAGAGAGCGCGCGCATTCTGCGGCGCAACAGAATGGAGCGCTAAGGAGAAATGGAACCAGACTATTGATCGAGCGTCATTGTCGGCATCACAAACAGCGAGAAATGCGCAAGCATGCGGCCCATGAAACTGTCGCGTTCGGAAACGCTGATCCAGGCGACTTTTTGCGGATCGTCGGCATCATCGAAGAATCCGACGCCACCGCGATGCAGTCGCTTGTCGCTCCAGGAGCTGATGACCTGGCCGTTCAGATACGTAATGAAGCGATCGTCCTGCACGCTGACGCGTACGCGATAATTGCCGCCGCGCTCCAACGTCAAGGGAAGCGGCATCTGCACGCGATCCCACTCGCGGCCGTTCATCACCGCGTATCGGACCAAGCCTGCATTCGGCAGCGGACCCGGTTTGGTGATCACGATCTTGGTGGCGTAGTAATTCTTTTCGTCGGCGGCGCGGAACGCCCAACTGAGACTCTTCTTCTCGATCTGTCCGCTGAACTCCATCTGATAGTTCTGCAGCGCCGTCGAACGTTTCCAGATCCGGAGCACCGGCGCCGCGGCAGCCGAATAACGCGGATCGTCCACTCGACTGGCGAAATCGTGGCGAGGATCGTCCACCATCTTGCGAAGCGACGCGGAACTCCAGTCGGTCCAACCAGCGTGGAAATCCTGATGCAGTGTGATCGGCGCGCGCGAGCGCACCAAGTCGCCGACGCCATCGCCCATGCGCTGGAAAAGGCCGCGCTTCACGCCTGGGTCGAGCGACACCGGAGGAAAGGCCGTGCCTGGCCCTGGACCTGGCATCATCAACGCGGCAACCAGCAGTGCGCCGACCGTGAGAAACGCAAAGATGGAAGCGGTTTGTCCCGCTCCGGTGCCAGGTTTATGCGGCTTCCTTTTCGCCTTCGAAACCGCCCAAAGATCCAGCTCTTCTTCATCGCGAAGAGCCTGCGCCGATGCCAGCCGCGACTCCTGCCGATGGGCCGCGCAGCAGTATTGCTGATCGACCAGCGACCGAAACAGCCCGATCTTTTTTCCACAAAGAAAACAGAGCATCGTGCCTTCTCTAAACTCAAGCCCGATTCTAACAGCTAGCACTCGAAATTCGACCGTCCTAAGTGAAGAAAAACTAGGGGCCTGCCAGTCCTACGTAGTGGTTTCTAAGGTATACAATCGATACAATTCTCGGGATTCTTTATAGCCGTCGCGCGGTACCGGCTTCGCTCTGAATATGCTCGACGACCCGATCGAAAACGAGATCGTTCGCATCCCGATTACGGATGTGTTCGATCTGCATACGGTGCCGCCGAGGGACGTGGAAATGGTGGTGGAGGAATACTTGAGCGAGGCTAACCGATTGGGGCTCAAGGCCCTCCGGATCATCCACGGCCGCGGCATCGGAGCGCAGAGGGAAACCGTTCGCAAGGTTCTGGCTCGGACCGCGTTCGTTGCCGAGTTCGGCGATGCTCCGGCGGAAGCGGGTGGTTGGGGTGCGACTGTCGTAACGCTGACGTAGGTGGTTTGTCTTAGAGGATCGGGCGGCGCGAACCGACATTGACGGTCGTTGAGGCGCGACCGTCAGAGAGCGCGCAATAACGTTTATTGACGGATGGGAGGCGCGACCGTCAGAGAGCGCGCAATAACGTTTATTGACGGATGGGAGGCGCGACCGTCAGAGAGCGCGCAATAACCTTTATTGATGGATGGGAGGCGCGACCGTCAGAGAGCGCGCAACAACGTTATCGCCGGGACACCTCTTTAGTATCATTGACCCATGCTGACTCGATTTATCTGGGCGATCCTGATTTCGGGTTCTGCATCGGCCCAGACGCCGGCGACCAAGAGCGCACCCGCGCCGCCCGCTTCAGTGGCAGGCTGCGTGATTCGAATGAATACCGTTGGTCCCATTCACGCCGGGATGACGGTTCGCGCGGCGAAGCAGGTCTTGCCCGGGACGGTGTTCAAGCAAACCAATGAAGTCGGCGGCAGCACGATCGCGTTCTTCGCCGTGACTCGCGGATCGAAGCGTGTGATGGATCTGTATCCCGACCAAGAGGACGGCATCAAGGAAGCCTCCAAGATTGAGCTGATCCGCGTGTACGATCCGGATTGCTCCACCGAAGCTGGCGTGCATCCCGGGCTGCCCTTGATCGCCGTCGAGGGCAAGTACGGCAACTTGAAGAAGTTGATTGTCGAGCAGTCAGAGAAGCGCGAATACGCGCAATTCGAAAAGCTCCCGTCCTGGCTCGAAATCCAAGCCGGCAGCGGCGATGCCGGGATTTACGACGCCGGCGAGCTTTGCACGACGCGCTATAAATCGTCGGCAAACGTCGAGAGTTTGTGGGTTTCGCACGAAAACAAGAACAAGCTGCTGGACGACGATCAGTTCTGCAAGGCTCCCGAGAAACCCCAGGAGAAGAAATGAAGTTGCGATTCGCGGCGGTTCTTTCCATCGGCTTCATTGGCTCCATTACGGCGCAGACCGCGCAGTATGTCGGCTCGTTGGCGTGCCAGACCTGCCATTCCCAAATTTACGATCGCTGGAAGAAGACGCGGATGGCGAACGTGGTCGTCGATCCGCGTGAACATCCCGAGGCGATCATTCCGGATCTTTCGAAAAAAGATCCATTGCTTACGTTCACGAAGGACGACATCGCGTTCACCTACGGCAGCAAATGGAAGCAACGCTATTTCAAAAAGGTCGGCGACGATTATTTCCCGCTGCCCGCGCAATGGGATGTGACGCATCAGATCTGGCGAGCCTATTTCACGCGCGAGGGAACCGATTGGTGGACGGCATTCTATCCCGCCGATAACATGCAGCGCCCGACCGGGCCCTTGTGCGACGGCTGTCATTCGGTGAACTACAACATCGATACGAAAACGGTGACGGAGTGGAACGTGGGCTGCGAAAAATGCCACGGGCCCGGAAGCGAGCACGTGCGGCGGCCTTCGCGCTCGTCGATCGTCAATCCGGTGCGGCTGGATCCGGTTCGTGCTAACGATCTCTGTATCCAGTGCCATTCGCAGGGCCGCACTCTCGACAATCCAATTCGCGGCAAGTATTACGATTGGCCTGTCGGATTTCAGGCTGGCTTGGATCTAAAGAATTTCTGGAAGCTGGAGGAATCCAAGCCCGGCGAAACCACGTTCCTGCATTTCGCCGACGGGACGGCGCACAAGAATCGCATGCAGGGCAATGATTTTGTACAGAGCACGATGTATGCGCGGGGCGTGATGTGCTCGAGCTGTCACGATGTTCACGGCACCGCGAACAATGCCGACTTGGCGAAGCCCGCGAACGTCATGTGCCTGGAGTGCCACGGGCCGAAATCGCCGAACGGTCCGCACACGGGAACTATTGAGCAGCATACGCATCACGCCGCCGGATCGGCGGGGAGTGAGTGCGTGGCGTGCCATATGCCGAAGATCGAGCAGACATTGGCGGACGCCAACGTTCGTGCGCACACGTTCAAATTCATTCCGCCGTCGATGACCACGCAACTCAAGATTCCGAATGCGTGCAACACCTGTCATGCCGACAAGACTCCGGAATGGTCGGCGCGCGAGCTGCGCAAGTGGCCCGAGTTTTCGCCCTGGCGTGTCGCGAACTAGGCTGCCTTAGCCAATGAACACGAATCTACACAATAAGAACGACCAGTTTTATTGGTGTTCATTCGTGTGCATTCGTGGCCATTTCAGTGGTTTCGAACTTCACGCCTTCCCACTTGGCCACGACCGCCGACGCCAGGCAATTTCCCAACACGTTCACGGATGTGCGAGCCATATCCATCAGCGTGTCGACCCCCAACAGTAGCGCGACGCCTTCCGCTGGAAGATTGAAGCTCGCCACGGTGCCCGCCAAAATCACCAGGGCGGATCGGGGCACTCCGGCAACGCCCTTGCTGGTGAGCATCAGCGTCAACATCATCGTGAGCTGCATTCCGATCGGCATGGGCACATCGCCGGCCTGCGCGATAAACACCGACGCGAGCGAGAGATACAACGTCGTGCCGACCAGATTGAAGCTATATCCCGTAGGAAGGACGAACGACACGATATGTTTCGGCACACCGAACGTCTCCATGTTTTCGAGCGCAAGCGGCAGCGCGGCTTCGCTGGACGCGGTGGAGAACGCGATCAGGAATGGCTCGCGAGCGTAGTCAATGAAGCGCTTCAAGGGAATGCGCGCGATCGCGATCGATGCGCCGAACACGAGCACGACGACGACGACTTCGGCGACATACAATGTTCCGATTAGCTTGCCGAGGTTCAACAGAACGCCGACGCCTTTCTTGCCGACCGTCGCCGCGATCGCGCCGAATACCCCGAACGGCGCGAACAGCATCACGTAGTTGGTGACGCGGAACATCACTTCGGCCAGTGATTCGCACACTTCGACGACTGGGCGCGCTTTCGCTCCAACAGCCGCGCATGCCATTCCGAACAGCAATGCGAACACCACGATGTGCAGCACTTCGATGGTGCTGGTGGGGATCAGGTGTTCGACGAACGCTTCCAACTTCGAGGGCGCCTGTGCCGCGGAGCTCGCCGAGGTCTTCGCCAGTTGCACTCCCACGCCGGGCTTCACCAGATTCACAGCGAGCAAGCCGATGAACAAAGCCGCGGTGGTGACGATTTCAAAATACAGTATCGCCTTGCCGCCGATGCGCCCCATCGCTTTCAGATTGCCGGTGCCGGCGATGCCGATCACCAGTGTGCTGAAAAGCAGCGCCGGAATGATCGCCTTGATCATCCGCAGAAAGACCGTGCCGAGAATTCCTGCGCTCTTGGCAGCTTCCGGAAATTCCGCGCCGAACGCGATTCCCAGGACCAATGCGATGAGAACCCAGGTGCTGAGGGACGGGCGCTTCACTGGTGTCCTGTCCCTGCGATTGGTGCCGCAAGCGACTCCGTTACGAATGCACCGTCAAGCACCACCCGTAAGGGTGGGGGTCCGACGAAGGGTCGAGGCGCCACGAACAGTGGGGACCCCGTCGACATCATCGTCGTCAAGCCCCATTCTTCATAGCGCGGGGATGATAACCATGTCACCCGCGCGATACCCCCACCCTTACGGGTGGTGCTTGACTGACCCAACATCATACTTAGCGCCCGCCCCACTTCAGCTTTTCCCGCAGCACATCGAAAAACATTTTCTCCGGCGCGCGGACCAGGCTGATGGAATAGGCGGATCGCTTGCAGATTACGAAGTCGTCCTGCTTGAGAAGCTCGCCCACCTGGCCATCAATAGTGAGGTAAGTGACGCCGTCGTCGCTCCGATTATTCACTTGAATCACGCTTTCATCCGGCACCACCAGCGGACGATTCGTCAACATGTGCGGGCAGATCGGCGTAATCGCCAGCGCGGCGACGTCGGGCAGAACGATCGGGCCGCCGGCGGAAAGCGAGTACGCGGTGGAACCCGTGGGCGTCGCGACAATCAAGCCGTCAGCTTTGTACACGCAAACAAAACGGCCGTCGATTTGCACTTCAAGATCGATCATGCGCGCGATCTCGGCTTTCGTCAGCACCAGATCGTTCAGCGCATCATACGACGCGAGCTGCTTCTCGCCGCGCCACAATTCGCAGTGCAGCATCCTATGGTGGCTCACCGTGAAATCGCCCTGGAGCGCGCGATCCAGCTGGCCGTAAATCTGATCCACCGTGATGGCGGTGAGAAATCCGAGCGCGCCAAGGTTGACAGCGAACAGCGGAATGTCGCGGCCGCCCACCGCACGCGCCGCCGAAAGCAAAGTACCGTCTCCGCCGAGAACGATGACCAGTTCCGCACCTTCGGGAACATCATCGCGAGGAATCGATTCAGGCGTGTTCGCGTAAGCGGCGCTCGTCGGATCGAGACGGACAGCGATCTTCCGATCCGCGAGCCAGCGAATCAATTCCGGCACGATGCTTGCCGCCAGCTCGCTGCGCGGCTTCGAAATGATACCGGCAGTTTTGATGTCCGCCATGTCAGTTAAAGCCATGCAGTAGAAATTCGCGATTTCCCTCGGCGCCTAGAATCGGACTATCGATGATCTCAGTTTTGAATCCGAATGTCTCGACGCAGGCGCGGACGCGATCGCACGCGGCGAGATGAACTTCAGGATCGCGCACAATGCCGCCCTTGCCCACTTGGCCTCGTTCCGATTCGAATTGCGGCTTGACCAGGATGACCATTTCCGCATTCGCCGCCAGCAGCGGAACGAACGCGGGAATCAAAAGCGTTGTCGAGATGAAGCTGGCATCGCATACCGCGATGTCGAATTTATCGGGATAATCTTCCGCTTGCAGGTAGCGCGCATTGACTCCTTCACGGACCACCACGCGAGGATCGTTGCGCAATTTCCAATCGAGCTGGCCCTTGCCGACGTCGATTGCCCACACGCGAGCCGCCCCGCGCTGCAGCAGGCAATCGGTGAATCCGCCAGTCGACGAGCCAACGTCGATGCAGGTTCGCCCCGCGACATCGATGACGAAAGTATCCAGCGCGGCTGCCAGCTTGAATCCGCCGCGGCTGACGTAGGGCATCGTCTCCAGCACGCTGACGGCGCTCGATTCATCGATTCCGTGGCCCGGCTTATCGCTCTTCTGTCCATCCACGGTGACGACGCCCGGCGAGGATCAGTGCGCGCGCTTTCTCGCGCGAATCGGCGAGCCCGCGCTCCACCAACAGAACATCGAGCCGGATTTTCGCGGGGCGCTTCATCTCGGGGAGCTCTATAACGGAGGCGGTCATGTTTTGCGTTGCACGATGTAGTCCGCCAGTTCGCGCAAGCGCAATGCACGAGCATCGAACATGTCTAACGCGCAATGCGCCTGCACTCGTTCCTGCTCCGCCATTTCACGCGACTTGGCGATTCCGTATACCGCCGGAAACGTGATCTTCTTCTGCTCGGCATCTTTGCCCGCTGTCTTTCCGAGCGCTTCCGATGGCTGCTCGACATCCAGAATATCGTCGACGATCTGAAACGCGAGGCCGATATGTTCGCCGAATCTCGAAAGGGCGGCGAGTTGATCGCTGTCCGCGCCGGCATAAATCGCGCCGATGCGAACGCTGGCGCGCAACAAGGCTCCGGTCTTGGCGCGATGAATCGAATCGAGCAATTCCGCGGTCGCGGGCTGCCCTCCGCCTTCGATGTCGTTCACTTGGCCGCCAATCATTCCCCCGACGGTGCCGGACGCGGTCGCCAGTTCGTTCACCAGGCGGATTCGCTGATCGGCGGAGACGTCGAGATTCGACAGCGTCTCGAAGGCGAACGTGAGCAGCGCATCGCCCGCCAGAATCGCCATCGCATCGCCGAACACTTTGTGGCACGTAGGACGGCCGCGGCGCAAGTCATCGTTATCCAGCGCCGGGAGATCGTCATGAATCAGCGAATAGGTGTGGATCAATTCCAGCGAACAGGCCGCGTTCACCACTCCCGCGGGCGCGTCCGAAACCGCCTCGGCGGCGGCGATCGCCAGCAGCGGACGCACTCGCTTGCCGCCCGCGAACACGCTGTAGCGCATCGCGTTATGGATGGTCGCCGGGTTTTCCGAGCCGGCCGGCAGACAACGATCCAGCTCCTGGTCGACCAGTTTCTGTTTCTCGGTGATGTAGTTTTGCAGCGCCATGCTGGCGGTGGCGGATGTCTTAGGATTTCGCATCGCGAAAAGGCACGGGCTGGATCTCGCCCGCGCGGCGCATCAGCGTTTCCACACGCGTCTCGGCTTCCTCAAGCTGCTTGCGGCAGGTCTCGCTGAGCTTCACGCCTCGTTCGAAAAGCTCCAGCGCGCGTTCCAGCGGCAGGTCGCCGCTCTCCATTTCTTTCACGATTGTCTCCAGGGATTGGAGACCTTGTTCGAAACTCTGCGGCGCCTCATCCGGCATCGTTATATTATAGGCCGCGACGACGATCTACCTTCATTCCGACGTGGCGCGGGTCGCCAGGCCTGTCTTGGATGGGCCTGCGGCCCACGAAAGTGAATGAAAATTGGTGCGAACTGCGATAAGCTTCCGTTGGCGGCGAGCGGCCGAGGTCGGCACAGCAGTGGGGTAGTCCAAACCGAAGGCCTGTCTGATCTGGAGCGTGCGTTTGAACGAATCAGTGTGCGCGGAACGTCTCCTGCAGGAGCGGGCGCAGCACGAGACCCTGCTTAATGAACCACGGCATGCTCTCCGTTCCCGCCAGGAGACAGCAATGCAATCAGCTTATAAGATCGCGGGAATCGATGTACATAAGAAGATACTGGCAGTGGTAATCGCCAGCGAATCGAACGGAGAGTTGCAGTGGGAGCGGAAGCAGTTCGGTGCAGCGCCATCGGATCTGCGGTTGTTGCGTCAGTGGTTGAGCGAAGCCAGCGTGAGCGAAGTGGTGATGGAATCGACAGCCCAGTACTGGAAGCCGGTGTGGGCAGAGTTGGAACCGCATTGCAAGTTGCACCTGGCCCAGGCCCAATCCAACCGGGCGCCACGTGGACGCAAGAGCGACTTCGCGGACGCCGAACGTTTGGTGCGGCGTCACATCGCCGGAGAACTAATTCTGAGCTTTGTGCCGGACGCCGAGCAGCGGCTTTGGCGCACGATGACCCACGCGCAGGTGCAACTCACCCACGATAAAGTGCGGCTGGTGAATCAACTCGAAGCGCTGCTGGAAGATGCTCACATCAAGTTGTCCAGCCTGGTCAGCGACGTGGTGGGCGTGAGTGCGCGTCGCATGCTGCAGGCTCTGGCGGAAGGAGAAACAGAACCAACCAAGCTCGCGGCTCTGGCGGATCGGACCTTACGCGCCACACCGGAGCAACTCTGCGATGCACTCCAGGCCAGCGCTACCCTGAAGCCCACCTACCGGCAGATGCTGAAGCAAAGTCTGGACCGGTTGCGGTTGCTGGAGCAGCACCTGGACGAGTTGAAGAAGAGCCTGGCCCAAGCCTTGGAAACACACCAGAGAGCGGTGGCGCGCGTTGCGGAAGTGCCGGGCATGGGGGCGCATGCCGCCCACCAGGTGATTGCCGAGGTAGGTCCGCAAGCGGCCACGTTCGCCTCGGCAGCGCAGATGGCCTCGTGGGTGGGCGTGTGTCCGGGGCGGCAGGAGAGCGCCGGAGAATCCAAAAGCGACCGGTCGCCGAAAGGCAACCGGGCCATGCGCCGCATCCTGAACCAAGCAGCCAACGCGGCGGTGAAGGCCAAGGGCAGCGTGTTTCAAGAGCAGTACCGGCGGCTGGTGTCACGCATGGGCCACAACAAAGCGGTGTGGGCGGTGGCTCACAAACTGTGTCGTGTCTTGTGGAAGATCCTGCATACTGGCGTGGAGTATGAAGAGCAGGGGAGCCGTCCCAACACCGAAGCGGTGCGGAAACGGACCAAGCGCCTGGCCGCAGAACTTCGAAGACTCGGTTATGGGGTCCAACTCACGCCGTTGCGCCCGGGCGTCCCAGCATGAGGGGTATTTTCGACCCTGCTGTGTCGAGAGTCGTCTCGACATTTCCGTCGATAACACTACTGCGCGCTCTCTGACGGTCGCGCCTCACGCCGCATTCGTCGCAGGCTCCGGCACATTCAACGTTCGCGCGAGCGCGGTCAGCTCATTCCAGATTCCAGCCGGATACCGGGATTCCGTCGCGCGACCGAGTCTCGACAGTGCGCCACTCGGGATCACCAGCGATCATCACTTCGTCGAACCCCGCAGAAGGCTGCGAATGCGTCAACGTCTCCCGCACCCACTTCATCCGTTTCGCGAACTCGTCGACCGGCATGAAACGGTCGACGTCGATCGCCAGGAACATATGGCTGACACTCATCGGCTTGCGGGTTTCGCGCATTCCGCCGACCTCCGTCAACATCGCGCCGCCGGAAAGGACCGCGCACAGGATCTCGACCATCACCGCCAGCCCCGACCCTTTATATCCACCCAGCGGCATCGGCAATCCTTCGGACGCGGTCTTCGGATCGGTGGTCGGATTTCCGTCCGCATCCATAGCCCAGCCCGCCGGGATCGTCTTGTCGCCACTGAGCAGCGACTTATAGATCCGATTCAGCGCGACCGTGGTAGTCGCCATATCCAGCAGGAACGTGTTCGGCCCCGGCACCGCCATACAGATCGGATTCGTGCCCAGCATTTTCTCGCGGCTCTGCCAGGGCGCGACCAGCGGCGTCGCATTGCACATCACGATGCCGATGTGGCCAGCCGCCGCGATCTTCTGCGCCCACCACGCGCACGCGCCGAAGTGAGTGGAATTGCGCGCCGTCACCATGCCGATGCCTTCGCTATTGGCGATGCGGATCGCGTGATCGCAGCAGATGCCGGAGACCAGCGCTCCAATCGCGTTTTCGCCATCGTAAATCATGCAGGCGCCGTTTTCGCTGGCGACGTGGCCTCGCGAGTGGAGACTGATGTTGCCGATGCGAAGCTGTTCGGTGTACCAGAGCAGCAGATGCACGCCGTGCGAGTCGACGCCGCGCAGGTTCGACGCCACCAGCGATTCCGCAACCATATGCGCGGTGGAAGGCGGTACATTGCAGGCTTCGAGCAGGGCTTGCGCGAAGTCGGTCAAAGGCTGGGCCCGGATCACGATAAAATCTTGCATGAGAGATTCCAACGAGTACTTTAACAAGGAGCGACATGCCTAAGTTTGTGATTGAGCGCGAAATTCCGGGGGCGGGGAAGTTGTCGAGCGAGCAGCTTCATGCGATTTCGCAGACCTCGTGCGGCGTGCTTCGCGAGATGGGTCCGCAAATTCAGTGGCTGGAGAGCTACGTGACCGACGACAAAGTGTATTGCGTGTACATCGCGCCCGACGAAGCAGCCGTGCGCGAGCACGCCACGCGCGGAGGCTTCCCGGCGAATCGTGTGTCGCAGGTTCGGTCGACAATCGATCCGACGACGGCCGAGTAGTACAATAGGAAATCGCAGTTTAGGGCGCGTAGCTCAGTTGGTTAGAGCGCCTGCTTCACACGCAGGAGGCCCGGGGTTCGAGTCCCTGCGCGCCCACCATTCATTTCAGGAAGATACGAACAGAGGGAAGAGTCGGAAGACCCGGCCGCCTAGTCCGTCGGTAATTGGTATTCTACGCATCTCACTGCGTTACCATCCAAAGCTCACTTCAAGCGCGGAATTGATCCTGTCCTTCCCGCCTAGATATCGAATGGCGGCCTCGAACAAAGCACGCTGTAAAGCAGGGACGACATTCGGAACGAGCACGATCAGGCCAGCGTTCAATTCCATCTGACCGAAGAGCCGAATAAAGTCGAAGCGGTTGTTGGTGACGAACGTGAACTCGCCCTCGACGATTCGCTCGGCCAACTCCCAGTCCGGCTTGCCGCTCAGGCCGAGATGATTCACGTGGGTTGCTTCAAAGCCCGCTCCATGAGCGACTCTAACCAGCGACTCATGCAGGCATTCGTCAATGAGGAACCTCATGCACTCTTGAGCAAGTGCTCAGTGCGAAGGATTTCCTGCCTCGCGCCTTTTTCCCCTGCCAGGTGCGGCGGCTAGGGCGGCCGCGCCTCGGGAATGCACGCATGTACAGCGGTGCGATCGCGATCTTCTCTTTGCTCAAGGTTGGATAGCCCTCGATGATCTCCTCTACAGTCGCGCCCTGGGCGAGCATGTCGGCAACCAGGTCCACGGGAATCCGCGTGCCCTTGAATACGGGCGTCCCGCGCATGATCTCCGGATTGCTCACCACCATCTCCTCGATATGGGCGAGCTGCTTCAACTGGCTTTCCACCTTACGGCGGGCGGACTTGAATTCAACGAACAGAACTGTCCCATTTCCCACTGCCAAAACATTGGTTTTGGGCGATCGCTGAATCGAATCCGCAATCTCTCGTCGCGTCCTGACGGGCAGCAGCCGCAGGCCCTCTGCTTCGAGTTGCAGGTAGATCAATTGTTCCTTTGTCAGCAGCCGGCGAACGGTTGCGCCGGCGCGTGCGGACCGCGGACGTATCAGGCGGCTGTCGATTGCTTTGTGAACCGCAGCCACCGGCAAGCCGGTTATCGCGGCGGCTTGGGCAGGTGTGTAGCCATCCATGCTGTAATTCTACTCCAAACAGAGAAGGATATTGGCCGCTCGGCCTTTCGCGCCTACCGTCGTCTCTTGCGCTCAAGTATGCAACGCTTGAGTATTCCGTAATGCGCCGCGGAATTAAGCCTACCTTCAGATTGGCGTTCGATACGGGGCTCTCTCTCCATCGAACTTGATTTCAGTACACTTGTCTCAGTTCGCTCATGCCACTTTCTCCAGCCGACAGACTCGGGCCGTATGAAATCCTGGCGCCCCTCGGAGCCGGAGGCATGGGCGAAGTCTATCGCGCGCGAGACACCCGGCTTGGCCGCGAAGTCGCCATCAAAGTAGCTAACGAAAAGTTCTCCGAGCGATTCGAGCACGAAGCTCGATCCATCGCGGCTCTGAATCATCCGAATATATGCCAGCTCTATGATGTCGGGCCGGATTATCTCGTGATGGAGTTTATCGATGGCGCGCCGATCGCGCGGCCGGACAGCGCACGCAGACTTCTCGACTTGGCAGTTCACATCGCGGATGGTCTTTCGGCGGCTCACGCCGTGCACATTGTGCATCGGGATCTTAAACCGGACAACATCCTGGTCACCGCCGACGGTCGCGTGAAGATTCTGGATTTTGGCCTGGCGAAATTGACAGCGGCGCGAGCCGCGGATACCACGCTGACGATGGGCATCACCAATCCTGGTTGCATCGTCGGAACCGTCAAATACATGTCGCCGGAGCAGGCGCGGGGCGAGCCGAATCTGACGCCGCAGTCCGACCAGTTTTCCTTCGGCCTGGTCTTGTATGAAATGGCCACCGGCAAGCCGGCGTTCCGGCGAAACAGCGCTCCGGAGACAATGGCGGCCATCATTCGGGAGGATGCGGAGCCGATTGGGGACGCAGTACCCGCGCCCTTGCGCTGGGTGATCGACCGGCTACTGGCGAAAGAGCCCGGCGAACGCTACGACTCCACGCGCGACCTCTATCGCGAGCTGAAACAGATCCGCGACCGCGTTTCAGAAGCCTCCAACACGCTAATAGCCACTTCAGTTGTCAGCGGAAGGCGTAAGCCGCTCGCAGCGTTTCTCGCGACGGGCGCGCTCTGTCTGATTGCGGGGGCGATGGCGGCGGCCCTTTGGCTTCCGGGCAACGCGCCGGGCGGACCCGATCCGGCAAACTACTTGTTCACTAGTCTGTCCCGCGGCGAAACCGATGAACGTTTTCCGCGATGGTCGCCAGACGGCAAGAGCATCGTTTACACCGCACGGGTTCGCGGCATCATGCAAGTGTTTACGCGAACCGTGGGCGCTTCGGAGGTTGCGCCGCTCACCGTGGGCACGCAGAATTGCACTTCGCCATTTTGGTCTCCCGATGGGGGCAGCATCTACTACGTTTCGAGCGGCAGTTTGTGGTCGATTCCAGCCGCAGGCGGAGCCCCCCAGAGGGTTCTGGAGGACGTGGATGCCGCAGCTCTTCATCCCGATGGCAAGACGCTGGCATTCGAGCGCGCGCGCAAGATCTTGGTCGCCCCTATAACCGGAGGGGACGCGAGGGAATTCTGGCCGGGCCCGGCGAACGGAGGATTGAGTTTTTCGCCGGACGGTTCCACCCTCGCCGTACTGGCAATCGGAGGGCTCTGGGTTGTGCCTTATCCCAAGGGCTCTGCCAGAAAACTGACGAGCGAGGTGGTCGTCACTCCTCCCAGTTGGTTTCCTGATAGCCGCCATTTAGCGGCTGCTCTGCGAAAAGGCGGAGTCGACCGATTCAGGCTCGCGATTCTCGATACAACGGACGGCGGCGAGCGAACCATTGAATCGTTCCCGAGCGGCGGCATCTACCCGGCAGTTTCGCCAGATGGAAAACGGATTGTATATTTGTCCACTCAGGCGCTGTGGGATATTGTCGAGGTCTCGATTCCGGCCGCGACGGTGCGGACGCTGGTAGGAGGCGGCATTGCCGTCTCGCCGGACTGGGCACCCTCCGGAAAGCATTTTCTCTTTGCTACTTCGAGGGGCGATTACGGCAGGATTGAGGATCGGGAGGCAGATGGCGAAGGATTCTCCCGCCGGCTTGGTGAGGCGACCGGCAAGGAGGCGCGATGGTCTCCTGATGGTGGGCGTTTTCTTTTTTACGACGAACATGACGGTGCGGGGACCCTTCGTCTTGCCAACGCGTCGGGTGGGGGATGGGTGCAGTTGGACTCGACACGAAGTGGAAATCTGCGAGGATTCTCCTGGTCGCCCGATGGAATGTGGATCTCATACTTACGTTCGATTTCAGGAAAAGCCGATGTTGTGAAATTACGCGCCGTACCGGGAGCGACTCCACAGAGCATAAGCGACGCCGTCGTTCGGGGTGAAGGAGGGACTCAGTGGTCGCGTTCGGGAGACTGGATCGCGTATCCCTCGGCGAACGGAATAGATCTGATCTCGCCCGATGGAAAATCGAAGCGCAATTTGACCTCGCGAAAATTCTCCGTTTACGGGTTTTCGAACCACGGGGATCGGCTCTTTGGCATTATTCACGAGGTGGCCGGCAGCGGCGATCAGTGGCAGCTCTGGGAAACGAACGTAAACTCGGGAGTTGAAAAGTTACTCGGGCCGATCGTCTTTCCCGCTCCCGTCGATGGAGTCGTGGGATTCAGCCTCCACCCGGACGGCAACCGCTTTCTCACTTCGACAGCCAGGTTTCGATCCCATACGTTGTTATTGGAAGGGTTTGAGCAACCTCAGCCAAAAAGCTGGTGGTATCGCCTGCTGCATCGTTAAGTTTAAGACCAATCACGGTAGTGGGCTTAAGCTTCAGATTGGCGCACGACACCGAGATCTCTGTCCATCGAACTTAATTTCAGTACACTTGTCTCATTCCGCTCATGCCACTTTCTCCTGCCGACAGACTCGGGCCGTATGAAATTCTGGCTCTCATCGGCGCGGGAGGCATGGGCGAAGTCTATCGCGCGCGCGACACCCGGCTCGGCCGCGAAGTCGCCGTCAAAGTAGCCAACGAAAAGTTTTCCGAGCGATTCGAGCGCGAAGCTCGATCCATCGCGGCGCTGAACCATCCCAACATTTGTCACGTTTACGATGTCGGCCCGAATTATCTGGTCATGGAGTTGATCGACGGCCAGCCCTTAAGAGGCCCGCTCCCTGCCGAAAAAGCGCTGGATTATGCACGGCAGATCGCGGACGGTTTGCGAGCCGCCCACGACCGCGGAATCACTCATCGGGATCTCAAACCGGCCAACATTCTTCTGACGAGCGGCGGAGGCATCAAGATTCTCGATTTCGGTTTGGCGAAGACCGCGGATGTTATCGCGGCGAATCCCGAAAACTCACCGACCATAACGCTCTCCCAGACGCAGGCAGGAATGATCGTCGGAACCGCGGCCTACATGGCTCCTGAACAGGCGCGCGGCAAGCCGGTCGATCATCGCGCCGATATCTGGGCGTTCGGCTGCGTTCTTTACGAAATGCTGACAGGGAAGGCAGCGTTCCAGGGCGAGACGATCGCGGATATTCTCGCAGCCGTCGTGACCAAGGAGCCGGACCTCGCCGCCGTGCCGCTCAAACTGAGGGGCGTTGTGAAGCGCTGTCTCGAAAAAGATCCACAAAAACGGCTACGCGATATCGGCGATCTGGATTTGCTGCTGGTTTACGATGAGCGCTCCGCCGAGCCCACGCGTCGATGGGGCGTTCCCGCGGCGGTTGGGTTGTGTCTGGCAATTTTGGCGTTCGGGCTGTTTCTGTGGATACGCCCGGCGCCGGCGCCGCATGCGCCAGTCACGCGATTCGTGATCACGCTCGACACGAACGAGGAACTCACTGACTCGCCCGCGATCTCTTCCGATGGACGTTTGATCGCGTATGCCAGTCAAAAAGGCAGCGGCGATCCTCACATCTTTCTTCGCAACCTGAGCGCGTTCGAGTCCCGCGAAGTGGCCGGAACCAGCGGCGGTTCTCAGCCATTCTTTTCGCCTGACGGCAGATGGCTGGGCTTCTTTGCGCAGGGACAGCTTCAAAAGGTGGAAATTGGCGGCGGCGCTCCGATCAAGCTCGCGGCGGCGACATTTCCGTTCGGCGGCACGTTTCTGGAAGACGGGAGCGTCGTCTACGTGCCCGATGAAACATCCGGCCTGATGATGATCCGACCGGGCCGCACCGAACCGGAATCGCTTACTCGACCGGACGGCGTCGAAAACGGCTATGAACATATTTGGCCGGAAGCGCTCCCGGGGGGAACTTATGTCTTGTTCACGATCGGAGGGCAACACAAACGCGGCATCGCGGTCTACTCATTCAAGACCCGCCAGTGGCAGCTCGTCGTTCCAGGCGTGAGCGCTGGCGCCGCGGGTGCGCAGTCGGGCTCGTCCGTGCGTGTTTTCGTGAACGACTTGAACACAAGCGTCAAGGCCGCTGTGTTGAATATCGAACATCCCACCGTCGTGACCGCGGACCGCACGGTCCTGGATAACGTGAATTACGAAGCAGGCGGCTGGAGACGGATGGCGCTTGCGGTATCGCGGTCCGGCTCGGCGGTCTATGTGGCGGGCGACCCGGGGAAGAGAACTCTGGTGTGGGTCGATCGAACAGGGCGCGTCGAGCCGGCCGCTGAAATTCCCGCTGAAATTTCGCAGGCGGTGCTCTCGCCCGATGGCCATAAGGTGCTGGCGCAGATCGCTTCAGATTTGTGGGTTTATGAGTTGGACACGGGCGCCCGACGCCGGCTTACCTTCTATGGCAATACCGGGATGAACTCCTCGTCCCCGATGTGGAGCAGGGACGGATCGCGAGTCATCTACTCCGCGAACGAAGGCGTCGATTACGACATATTCTCGCTTCCGGCCGATGGCTCGCGTCCAGCGGAACGGCTGCTCAAGCGTCCCTTCAATCAATATCCGACATCTGTCACGCCAGACGGCACGCTGCTGTTCGGTGAAGGCTACCCGGACGGCGGCGAGGATCTGTACACGTTATCCCCGGATGGCAAAGTCGCGCCAGTACGGGTGACGAAGGCATTCAGCGAAGTGAACGCCGAGTTTTCGCCGGATGGACATCGGCTGGTCTACCAATCGGATGAATCGGGTCGAAATGAGATCTACGTTGAAGATTATCCCGGCGGAGGACACCGCGTGGTGGTTTCGACCGCGGGAGGCACACTGCCGATGTGGTCCCGTGACGGTAAGGAACTGTTCTACGTGAGCGGGGAAGCTGTCCTTGTGACCGCAGCGAAAACCGACGGCTCCTTCGGACCCGGACGCAAATTGTTCGATCGCTCTCCGTATAATTTCTTCTGGCACAGCTACGATCCTGCTCCCGATGGAAAGCGCCTGTTGATGGTTCACCGGGATGTCGGCTCGATTCCACGGGAGATAAGGGTGATCCTCAACTGGGGCGAGGAACTGAATCGTTTGATGCCGGCTGGACAGCCATAATTTTACGTTCATGTCGGCTCTGGTGAAAATGAGCACTAGAGTGTCCTGTCTCCGAAATTCGTGGAATAAAAATGGGGACAGACCACTCTGTCCCCGCAGATATGTTCCTCTACCGCCGTGCGACGCGGACGTGGACAGAGTGGTCTGTCCCCATTTTTATTCCACGAATTTCGGAGACAGGACACTAGCCGACGCGTGCGGCGCGCTTGTCCCAGAACGCCCGTCCCCTCCACCGCCGCTCAGCGGCGTAGTGTGCGCGCCGCTGGTCCACGTAAGCGTCGAATTCGCGGCGAATCAACGCGGCGTAGTCCGCCAGCAGTTCGATCTCGCCCCGCAAAAAGCCGTCTACCGCGATGGCGGCGTTGGTCGCCTGACGCAGCGCCTTTACGATTCCCGCACCGGAGACTGGATCGTAGGCAGACGCGCTATCGCCCACCGCGAGCCACGCATCTCCCGCGACCGCTTTTCTGCAGGAGGACGACGCATACAATGTCCGCGTACCCACCACTTCGGCGCCAACCAAGCGGCCTTGCGTCAGTGGCGTGTGGCCGAGTTGTTCTTCCAACACGATCCCTTCTTGCGCGTACAGGTCGCAATCGGTGAAGAACATCGCGATCGTTTCGCCCTGCGGCAGTGGCGCGGAATACCACCATCCGTCCGGTGCGGTTTCGACATACGCGCGCTGGTCACTCGGCGCGCTGCCTGTGGTTGGACGGACCAAACGGAGTACGATTGCAAGCAGCCGGTCTTCCGTCTCTCGCTGCCCGCCGTCGACGTTCCCGATGCGCAAGCCATTACGCCCCGTCGCGTCCACCAGCACACGAGCCTCTACCTCGCCGATACACCACCACTCGCCGTCTTTTCCCGCGACCTCCGCGCGACAGCCTTCGAACCATTCGGCACCGGCGTTCGCTGCCTGCCGGCACAGCATCTGGTCGAACTGGTTTCGATCCACATGCCATCCCGACCCGTGACGATTGCACAAGTAGTCCTGTTCATTGAGCGCACCGCCCCACACCGAGACGATCCCAGGTGATTCCAGCGGCTCGAGCGCGCGAAATTCGTCGAACACTCCGAGTTCGCGCAGCAGAGGATTGATCTCGGGTGGCAGTGTCTCGCCGTAGCGCTCGCCGTCGAAGCGCGTCGTCTCAAACAGACAGACTTTCCAACCCCGACGCGCCAGGCACAACGCCACAGTGGCGCCGGCGGGACCGCCGCCGACCACCGCCGCGTCGAATCGCGTCGTCATGTTCCAACTATAATGTCAGGGATCAAGCAGGCTGTACCCGAGCCTTCGCTAGCAATGATTTCGACAGAGCAAGATGACCGATTGCTGACGCGCGCGGCTCGGAAGAGTTTCAGAGCCGCGACTGTTAAGGAGCGGTCATTTCCAACTATCGAAAGTTCCAGGACAGCCCGCTAGTATCAGGTCAGGACCTCATGAGCACAGTGAACACAGCCTACACATTGAACACAGCGTCCATCGTCAGCGCACGGATTCATCCCGCCATCGGAATCGCCCGAGTCGGCAACAGCCCCGACGAATACTTCATTGGTCCTGAAGTTCCTTTTCCAACCGGCCCGCCGCCCGGCGGCTATCGCGATGCACAGGGTCGCCTGAAGCGGCAGGCCGCGCGTTTCCGCATCTACGGTTATGACGCCGATGACAACGTCGTGGGCGAAATCGCCTCCGCTCAAGCTGAGATTACGTGGACGGTGAACATCGCCAATAAGAAGTCGGACTGGTATCAGTTCGACATGGTGCTGGATCTCAAGCCTGAATCTTCAGGCGTGCAATCGCCACGCCGAAACGCACAGGTGCACGGCGCGGACCGGGTCCATTTGAAAATTGCGCCGGACCCGCAGACCATCGCCGGCAACAACCAAACGCCAGCGGCCTTCGATAACGGCCAGTTTTGCGGACACCCGGTCTATTTGGGCGAACTCCGTACGGACGATGCCGGCCGGCTCATCTTTCTGGGCGGCCGCGGAGCTGCCGGCTCTCCCTTCGAGGGGTATTCGCTGGTCACATTCGGCAACAACCCGGGCTGGCATGACGATACGTCCGACGGACCGGTGGACGCGACCGTCACCATCGGAGGCCGCTCGATTCCTTGCGCCCCGGCGTGGGTGGTCACGACGCCGCCGAGTTACGCGCCCGACATCATCGGCGTCGTAACCATGTACGACGTGATCTACGATGCTCTGGCCGGCGCCAACATGCCATTTCCCGGCAAGCCGAGCTTTACCCATGATATTCTGCCGATCTTTCAGCGACTGGCGAACCTTCAGTGGGTCAACACCGGCTTCTTCGTGCAGTTTGGACACTTGGCGCCGAACGACCTGTTGCGGCCGGATCTGTTGGCGCGGCTGGCCTCGCCCGGCCCCGAATTCCATGAGCTGCGCAACCAGATCCGCTACATGTTCCGCGATCCCGGCGGCGCTCTCTTCCAGCCCTGGCAATGGCCGCCGATCTATGGCGACGCGATGAAGATGGTGCCGCTGGCTGAGGTGAGTCCGCGAGGCGCGCTCTCTCTCACGCCCACTCAGTACACCTACCTCACTCAGTGGATGAACGGCAACTTCATCGCGGATTACGATGAGCACTACACGCCCCTGCTTTCGCTCGAAGCCTATCCCACGGCGGAGCAGCCGGACACGCTGGATCGGGCCGCTTTGACTTTCTGCCTCGGCGGGCCGTTCCACCCCGGTTGCGAAATGACGTGGCCGATGCGGCAGGCGTGCATGTATAGCGGAAAATTCCGCCTGCGCCGGCATCCGCAAGGATTCAAGTCGCCGGATTACGGAGACTTCCTCAATCAGATGACCGTGCTGGGCACCAGTGGTCCTCTGTCGGCGAGCGGTCCGGGCGACATCACCAAGTGGATGTCGGTGCCCTGGCATGCCGACGCCGCGAGCTGCCAGCAGGGCTACAATTATTTCGAATCGCAACAGGGTCCGTTCAACGTGGATCCGTACCTGCCGACTTTCTGGGCAGCGCGGGTTCCGAACGAAGTGCTGAGCGAGCGCCACTATCAGATCGTGATGGATCCTCAGCAGCCGCTCGCCAATCGCATCGCGGCCTTCCAGCGCCGCAGCGACTGGACGCGCAATCTGTTTCAAGCGGCAACACCGTATCTCCAGCAGCTCACGAACATGGTCGACCGGTTCGACAAGATGGGCGTGGTGGAGAGGCGCCCGGGTATTGCAGGCGATCCCAATTTTCCCAGGCGAAATGTTTGTCGAGACGCTGGCGGATCCGCCGCCCCCTGAAACTTTGGGATCGTTACTTGCGGAGCCTGATCTGCCCACTACCAATCCCGCCACGGCTAGCCACAAACTTCTAACGATGCGGTTTGGTGGCCGGCGGGAGCGATGATCAAATGTGGGGCCGGCACTCGTGCCGGCGGACGCGCTTTAGCGCGTCCTAATTTGAGCCGCCTGAAGGCGGCTCGCCGCCATGAGTGGCGGCCCCACGTCGACACTCAACTACCCAACGATCTGATCCCACGCATTTTCGAAACCGGGCTGCGCCGGAAACGCGGCAGCCAGTTCATCGAAATCGTAACCGAGTCGCGAGACCGTTTCAGCGCCCAGTGATTGCAGATAACTTCGCGCCCACGCCCTGCGCAACGGCGAATCGAGCGTCTTCCTCCACCGTGCAACCCTGCTCGTGACCGGCCGCGATTTGCGGTACACAGTGCCGGTGTCTCCAAAACGGAAACGAGCTTGTCCCGCTTCCGACTGGCCGTATTCGAGCATGCACGGCTCGAAACGAATCCGCAGGTGCTTGCAAATTCGCCCGATAGCCAACGCCGGCTGTTCGACAAGATCCTCATAACGAATCACCATTGACCTTTCGCCCGTCTTCGCGATCGCGTCGGCGATAAGGCCGGGAGCGCGCATCAGATCGTGGCGGAATGGCCGCAGGCAATGCACGCAGTTGTCGTGTGCCCATGTGTCGATCACCGACGCCAAAACCGCCAGCGGATTCCTCAGCAGATAAATGAAGTGCGCCTCGGGAAACACGCGGCGCAGCTCCGGCAGGATCATGTGGTAGCGCGGCGTTTTATCCAGGAAAAACCGCTTGCCGGATTCTTCAAGAGCGCGTCCGTACAGGTGCCCCAGCATCAGGCGGACGGATTCCCAGTAAGCCTCCTCGCCTTCCGGCAGTTGCTCGAGAAAATCATGGATGCCGATGTGTGCCAGGTTGGCGCTGTAATCGGCGGCGATTCCGTTCTCCCGCAGTCCGAACAGCGGCGGAAGCGCCACCCAGGGCTCGGAAAGCGTATGGATCGCCGAGTGCGAGCCGAGAACCTTCTGCAACATCGTCGAACCCGCTCGCGGTTGCGATATCACGAAGATGAGGCGCTTGCCCAGGCGGGGCCAATTTCGCACTCATGCATTATACCGGCGGTGGAGAGAGTCCACGAAAAAAAGGCTAGTGGGTCAATTTGGCAATCTGTCGGCAACCCCCGCCCTGACGGGACGGTGCTTGAACCGTGTTCGCAAGCCGCGCAGTCAAGCACCGCTCGTAAGAGCGGGGGTAAGGGGATCAATCAGACCGGCTACCAAAAAATGGCTGCGATTCGGACGCGCTGTGATAGAATCATCCGGAACTGAGCAGTCGGAGTGCAGAATATCGATCCCGTCAGGAGAACTGAATGGCGACAAAGAAGAAGAGTTCCAAGCCGATCAAGAAAGTGAAAGCACCCGCGAAAGCGGCCAAGAAGCCTGCAAAGAAAGCTCCCCCAGCCAAATCTCGGCGCGCTCCCAAAGGATCCACCAGGGCCCGCCGTCCTCCGACAGGTTCGACCAGGGCTCGCCGCCCGTCACTGGGAACCAGCAAGGGTCGCCGTGCTCCGCAAGGGACATCCAAGGGTCGCCGTGCTCCGCAAGGGATACAAGGGACCGCGCCTCGTATAAAAGGGACCGCGCGCCGTATAGAAGGAACTGCGCCTCGTATACAAGGAACCGCGCCGCGCCGCGCCCTCCAGCATGACCACGACATCTGGCACGATCAGGTCGATCAACCCTAGCCAAGAGGCCCGCCGCAAGTAATGTCGAAAGCCCGCCGCCTCACCGTTCTGCTGGAACGGGGGCGAGAATTGCGCCTGGACGGCCGCCTCGACGAAGCCTTGCAGAGCTTCGAAGCGGCCTTGCGCCTGGACGCTGAATGCGCCCGCGCGCACGCCGGGTATGGCGGGACCGTCGCACGGCTCGGCAACACCGCCCGCGCGATCGACGCCTATTGGGAATCGCTACGCATTCAACCCAATCAGCCCAGGGTGCACAGCGCTCTTTCCAGCCTTTATATGGACCAGGGCCGGGCCGACGCCGCGGTGGACTGCCTCCGTCTGGCGGTGGAACAGCAACCCGATGACGACATTCTCCGCTCCAATCTCCTGTACGCGTTGAATTTCGACAGCCGTCCGAGTCCGCAGCAAGTATTCGAGGAACACCGCGAATTCGGCAGACGAATCGACGGAGTCGGTGGAGCGACATCGGCTGCCCAGAACCCAACGCGGCGAGTCCCCAAGCGACGCCTCAAGGTCGGCTACGTATCGGGCGATTTTTGCGATCACCCTGTCAGCTATTCTTTCGAGCCTGTTCTCGCGAATCACCGGCGCAGCGCCTTCGAGATCACGCTCTACTCCAGTACAGCCAGGCCGGATTGTCTGACGCGCCGGCTGCGCGATCTGGCCTGCCGCTGGCGCGATGTCCGCGCTCGCTCCGACGAAGAACTGGCTCGCATCGTACGCCGCGACGGAATCGACATCCTGGTGGATCTCACGGGTCACACCTCCATTGCGCGCCTCAGCACGTTCGCTCGAAAACCCGCGCCGGTTCAGGTGAATTTCCAGGGCTACCCCAACACCAGCGGACTCGCCGCCATCGACTATCGAATCACCGACGAATGGGCGGACCCTCCCGGCATGACCGAGCATCTGCATACCGAACAACTGGTTCGCCTGCCCGGCGGCTTCCTCTGCTTTCGTCCCCAAGCCCCCTGGCCTGCCCTGGCGAAACCTCCGTGCCTCAAGGGCTCACCGATCACGTTCGGTTCCTGCAGCAAGCCCGCCAAGTGGACACAGGAAGTCCTGGAAACGTGGGCCGCGATTCTACGGCAGGTTCCGGATTCGCGTCTGCGGCTGCATCATTCCACCACGAAAGACGCCAACGCTCGTGTCCTCGAATTCTTTTTCTCGCGCGGCATTTCGCCCCACCGAATTGCGCTGACCGCAGCTCTCGATTGGAACGCGCATTGGGATTGGTTCAACCAGTTGGACCTGGCGCTGGATCCGTTTCCCTATAACGGCACCACCGGCTCCTGCGAAACCTTGTGGATGGGAGTTCCGTTCATCGCGCTTGCCGGCCGTAGTCACGTGGCGCGGGTGGGCGTGAGCCTGCTCTCGCGCATTGGACTGGGGCAGCTTGTGGCTCGCGATCTGAAGGAGTACATCGAACTCGCCGTCAACCTTGCGGCCGATCGTGATGCGCTCCGGGATCTGCGGGCCGGAATGCGCCGCCGGATGCGGAGCACCACGTTGATGCAGGGCGCTGCCTTTGCGCGTGAGATGGAAAACGCGTACTTGGGAATGTGGGCTGCCGATAGCAGGTCGGCATGACTCAGTTCGGTCATAACCTATGGCGCGCACCCTGACGGATGCGCCTCGAAGCAGCCCTTGAGGCGCGTCCCGTGAGGGCGCGCGCAAAGCCGCGTGTTGGCAGTACGATACACAAATGCCGATCCTGAGTTTCATTCTCGCGTTGCTAACGCTCGCGGCCGTCTCGCCATTCGCAAATGCAGCCGATCGCAAAATCCCCATTCGCGTCGTCGTCGTAACGATGTTCGAACGCGGCGCCGACACCGGGGACGATCCCGGCGAATTCCAATTCTGGGTGGAGCGCGAAAAGCTGGATCGAATCATTCCGTTCCCGCAGGCGTATCACGACCTCCGGATGAACACCCGCGGCGTGCTCGGGATGGTGACCGGCATGGGCACGGCTCGCGCGGCGGCGAGCGTGATGGCGCTCGGCCTGGACCCGCGCTTCGATCTGACGCACGCCTACTGGGTTGTCGCGGGGATAGCGGGAGTGAATCCGGCGGCGGCGTCCATCGGTTCGGCCGCGTGGGCGGAATGGGTAGTGGATGGCGACCTGGCGCATGAAATCGACGCGCGGGAAATCCCACCCGACTGGTCGACGGGGATCATTCCTCTGCGCAAGAATCGTCCGTACGAATTGCCCAAGGGTCCGCCGGAGGGCGAGGCATATCATCTGAATCCGTCGCTGACCGAGTGGGCTTATCGGCTAACGAAAGATGTTGCGCTGGATGACAACCCGGACATTCGCCGCGAACGGGAGAAGTTCGCGGGAGAGAACGCTCGCCGGCCTCCGTTCGTGCTGAAGGGCGATACGCTCTCCGCGTCGACATTCTGGCACGGTAAGTTATTGAACCAGTGGGCGATCGAGTGGGTGAAGTACCACACCGACGGCCACGGTTCCTACGTCACGACGGCGATGGAAGATACGGGAACGCTGCAATCGCTGACATGGCTCGCTAAGGCGGGGAAGGTAGACGTGAATCGGGTGATGGTGCTCCGGACCGCGAGCGATTTCGACCAGCAGCCGCCGGGAATGACCGCCGCCGAGAGCCTCGCCGCAACGAAGATCGGCAAGTACGTCGCGTATATTCCAGCGCTGGAGGCTGCATATCGGGTAGGGAGCAAGGTGGTCGACGAGATCGCGGGGAATTGGGGGAAGTATCGAGACGTAGTGCCGCAGCGCCGTCAGTGAGGCGCGCCCGTCAGGAAGCGCGCAAGAGGCGCGACAGAATGGAGCGCGTGGTTTTGATGCTATTGATTGCCGAGTAGTGTGGGTCCATTTCCGGCATACCACTCCTCCCGTCATCTTCCGACATACCACTTCTCCCGTCATCCCGAGCGGCAGCGAGGGATCTGCTTTTGGACGTATGCGCATGAATGAAAGCAGATTCCTCGACTTCGCTCGGAATGACAGGATGGATCGTCGTTGGATTCCGCGAATTATTCGAATGGACCCACTACCGATCGTCGAAAGTCATCCGCACCAGGATCTCTTTGAGTTGCTGTCGCCCGATCGGGTCCGTCGCTTGTTCCAAACGCTCAGCAAGATCGACGAACAGCTTTCGTTCCCGCTCCTTGATTTCAAGTTCGCGATTCGAATCCATAACGCTATTGCATTGTACGGTATAACCGTACACAATGGAACCAAAAAATGCCTATGAAGAATCCACCCCACCCGGGCGACTTGATAAAAACGGAAGTAATCGAGCCACTAGGCCTGAGTGTGTCGAAGGCAGCGGAAGTCTTGAAAGTGCGTCGGGCAACGCTCTCTGACCTCTTGAACGGCAAGGCGTCATTGACCGCGGAGATGGCGCTGCGGATTGAGAAGGCGTTCGGTCCTGACATGAATCATCTACTCCGCATGCAGCTTGCCTACGATGTGGCAAAAACACGGGAACACGCGCGGGATATCTCGATTAAACGGTCTGTGCCGGCCTGAGATTGCGCCTCATGGAGGGTCGCGACAGGGCCAAGGATGATGCACGATAACATGCTTAATCGTCTAGTAAAACGGGTAGCGGGGAAATGGTTCCTTGGCCCAAGCCTTCGGTATCCACGTGCTTCAATGATGTCATGCCCGTTAGAACGTTCCTCTGTCTGGTCATACTGAGCGTGACTCCGACCTTCGTGGTCGCGGGTCAATTCACCACCGCGCTCGGCGGTACTTATCCGTCCGCGGTCTCTGCCATCGCCACGGACTCCGCGGGCAACACCTATGTAGTGGGCAGCACCCAACTCCCCGATACCCCCAGCTTCGTAAATTCCTCCATCAGCGGGCAGGCCCACGTCTTCGTCACCAAGCTGGACCCCACCGGCAAAGTGTTATTCACCGACACCTTCGCCGGCCAAGGCGTCGACACGGGATCTGCCATCGCCGTCGACCCGTCAGGCAACATCTACATCGCGGGGACCACAAGCTCATCCGATTTTCCTTTGAGCCACGCTCTCCAAACAGGGATCTTCCCAGGCGGCACCATAAATGGATTGCCCACCGGAAGCGGGTTCATCATCAAGCTCAGCAATGACGGCACAACCGTCCTTTACTCCACGTTTTTCGGAGGCACGCTGGGTCAAAGTGCGATCACATCCCTGATTACCGATTCGAACGGCAATCTTTATCTGACCGGCTACACGCTAGCCTCGGACTTCCCGCACACCGCTGGGATGCCGTTCGGCACCATCCTTCAGAGCCCCGCAACCTCCGGCGCGATCATCGCGTCGATCTCCGCGGCCGGCGACAAAATCCTATACTCCGGCGTGATCGCGATGGCGCAGCCTTGCACCACCAGCTGTATAAGTCTCGGCGGTAACGAGTGGACCGGCGTCGGGATCGCGGTGGACGCGGCAGGGAACGCATACATCGCCGGTAACGATCCCAGCTACACCAACCTTCCCACCACGGCGGGTGTGCTCACGCCGAACGGTATCGGCGCGTTTGTGGCCAAAGTCAATGCCGGCGGTACGGGGCTGGGTTATCTCACCTACATTGGATCGGGAAACGTGGGAGGACCTCCGTTCGGCACCGCCGACAACTTTGTTTATGCGATCGCGGTGGATGCGGCCGGGAATGCGTATCTGGCTGGAAAGACCTTCGACCCGAAGTTTCCCGCAACGCCCGGCTCCTATCAGCCCGTCTCCCTATTCCCGAACCAGACCGATAACGGATTTATCGCCAAGCTCAACCCCACTGGCAGCGCGATGGTGTGGGCTACCTATTTCGGCGAAGCCGGGACGCAGGCGTCCATAGCGATCGATGCAGGTGGAGATGTGTGGATCACAAGCACTACCCCTGCCACCAACTTCCCCAACGCCAATGGATGGACGACCGGCCCGGAGTATCTGGCCGAGTTGAATGCAGCAGGGTCCAAACTGACATACTCCGCGCTGTATCCCACGGGAACCATCGCGCAGTCGGTCGCCGTGGATCCCTCCGGCCTGGTGCACACGGCGGGATCGGCCGGATTCATTTCCGCTATCGCACCAACCGCGCCGCCCGCCGTAAAAATCTTCGCTCTTCAAAACGCCGCCCTCGCCCAGGCGGTCACGGCGCGCGTCTCGCCGGCGGAAGTGATCGCCATTTACGGCACGGGTATCGGTCCCGTTACGGCGGTATCCGCCACGCCCGCCAAGGGCTTCTATCCAACCACGCTCGGCGGCGTGCAAGTCAGCGTGAACGGCGTCAATGTTCCTTTGCTCTACGTTTCTCAAAGCCAGATTAACGCCGTCGTACCCATGGGACTCTCAATCAATGCGGCCTCCACTTTCCGTGTGACCAACGGAGCGGTCGTCAGCCCCGATTATCCGGCGTGGATCGTCGCCACGTCGCCCGAGGCGTTTGGTCCGGTGATCAATCAGGACGGCACCCTAAACTCGCGATCGAATCCCGCGCCGGGCGGCTCCATCGTGAAGTTCTACGGGACCGGATGGCAATCGAATTTCGCTCCGCTGGCCGACGGCCAGGTGGCAACGGCGATGCAGGATACGTGCCTGGGGGCTTGCACGGCGAGTGCTTCGTCAGGCACTTTCGAGCCAGGCGGCTTTGGTGGAGGCACTCAGTTCGTTAGTCTACCCGCCACGGTGTTGTATGGAGGCGCGGCGACTGGGTTTGTGGCGGGAGTCACGCAGTTCAACGTGCTGCTCGGCACGGTCACGAAGCCTCCGACGACGGCGACGGCGGAATACAGTGTTTCGGTGGGAACTGTCGGCAACTTCGTTTCCGCGGGGGTGTGGATCACGCCGTGACGCCTGGCTGCACTCCTGGCAGCTTCGACTGCGATTGTCGCAAATTGTGCGAGCTACTTCGCCGACTGAATCTTCACCAGCGGCTGGCCGCGGCTCACTCGGCATATCCGCTCTTCAGCGTCTGCGGATCGCGGAAGAAATCGAAGTACGACACGTAATGCACGCAACTCACCGTGCAGTACGGAGCGCAGGCTTTCTCGCGTGAAGTACTCGCGGCGAATATCCTCGGCGCGTATATTCCGCCAGCGGCTTGCCCGGATAGCCGCGCTGCTGCGAGCAGTAATGCACCAGCCCGTCCTCGCAGATATACATGTAGCGAGCGCCGGCGCGGCAGCGCCAGTCGTTCGGCTTGCCCTGCGCGATCGCGTCCTGGAAATAATTCAGCCGCGCGAAGTGGCGATTCTCCATCGCCTTCATCTCGTGATACACGGCGCGCTCGCGATCGCCCAGCGGACGAAGCTGCCCGTCGCCATCGTGAATGATCCCGACCGTCGCCGAAAAGCCCAGTTCCATCGCGCGCCGCCCGACCACCAGCGCGTCGTCCGGATTGTGAATCCCGCCGCCCACCACGGAGTTGATGTTGACGTGAAACTCGGCGTGCTCGGCCAGGATCTGCAGCTTCTTGTCGAGAACCTTCAGGCTCTTCTTCGACACATCGTCGGGCATCACGTTGTCGATCGAAATCTGCAAGTGATCCAGGCCGGCGCGGTTCAGGCGCTGCACCCGCTCCGGCACCAGCAGATAGCCGTTGGTGATCATGCCGGCGATCACGCCGCGGCGGCGCATGGCCGCGATGATGTCGTCCAGATCGGGATGCAGCAGCGGTTCGCCGCCCGAAAGCGTCAGGATGCTGGTGCCCAGGTCCGCCAAGCTGATTGATCCGGCTCGATCATGACGTCGGTCGGGACGGGCTTGCGAGAAGTCGTCGTATTCGTTGCAGTATGTGCACGACAGGTTGCAGCGGCGGATCGGAATGATGTGCGCCATGATGGGGTGGCGCGTCGAGACAGCGCCCTTGATCACCGCCCGCGCCTCGCGCAGTCCACGTGTCAGCGTTTTCCATTTTCGGTGGAGTCGGAAACCGTTCTCGGCCATCAGGATAACCCCATTAAACCATACTGTTACGCAATTTCCGAGCGATTCGGAGCCGGGCGGCGAATTTCGACCCCGAACGGCGAATCCACGCGGTTACGCCCCATGGTGGCTTATCAGTTGCGCTGAGAGTAGTTTACCCCGATCCGCCACTTTGTTGATCGTGATCGAAAGATTCTCTTTGTGATTCGTCGGGCTTTTGGCTCTTCACGTTGGCCTCGACGCTGGTCCTGGCGCAGGAACCCGCGATCCTCCAGATCCGAGTCGATGGAAGGCGAAGCGGCTGTCTATTCAATCGGTTCCAGAGCAACCAAGGGCGTCACGATCCAGGTCACCGACGAGACCGGACAGGCCGGTCGACGGCGCGACGGTCAGTTTTCGCCTGCCCGACGACGGCCCCAGCGGCACGTTCGCCAGCGGATCGAAGACCGAAATCGTCGACCACCAAGCCCGATGGCACGAGCCGCCGCGTGGGGGATGCAGTGGAATCGCATCCCTGGTCTTCTTGAAGTGCGGATCACTGCGGTGAAAGGGCAGACTCGCGCGGGAATCGTGTGTTCGCAATATCTTACGGACTGCGGCCGACGCGGCGGCGTCGAAATCGGGCGCCGACTTCGTAGGCAGCGGCACCACAAATGGTTGTGGATTGCGGTCGGCGTGGCGGGCGCGGCCGGTGGCGCGTCTGGCGGCGGCGGTGTTGGAGGGAAAAGTGTCGACGACGGTCGACTCGATTCCCGGCTTGCAGATCGGGACCCCGACCATCATTCTGGGGCATCCATGAAAATTTCGCTGTTTCAATGCTGATCGGTCGGGCTGCGCCTGGGCGCAAATTCAACAGCCGAAACTCGGCGCGATGCTTTCGCGTGATGGCTCGGCTCGAGGTGTTCACGGCGTCGCCGGCAACGTGACATTCGGCGATCCCGTGATGTCCGGCGTTCTCTCGATGGGATGCTCGCGACGACCTGCCTGTTGAAGACGGCTTCCGCGATCATTTCGGCGACGGGCTCTGTTGACGCGCCGACTGGCCCTGCGATTTTCTCTTTCGATGGCGCGGGCGCTCTCGTTACTTTTCGGGAAACCCGCCAGTTCAGCCGGTGGCATGAACGATTCGCTGGACCCACTCGATTTCGACGTCTCGGGAGAAATCATCGCGATCGGTGACGGTCTCTTCGCGGTGCAGCGCGCGACCGGCGTCTGGATCGTCCGCGATGGCGATCAGCGCGGTGCAATCGCTGCCACAGGGAACCCGTGCAGTGCTGTTGTTCAATGGCGGGGTTGTCTTTGCGACCAGCCACGCTCTAGTTCTTCGCCGAACCGATGCCAGCGCAAATATCGATCAGTCGTTTGCGGTCGACGGTGTCGAATCCTTGTCATGGCTCGGCGAGAACTATGTCCAGGTGCGAACCCGTCAGACCAGTTACGCGCTTCGTATCGACGCGGGCCATGAGCGAATGGTTCTCTTACCGGAATTGGAATCGGAGCCGCAGCCGTGAAATCGATCCTGCGTCTTGCGTTTTTGTTTCTGACGATTCTTTGCGGAACGGCGCGAGCGCAACTGGCGCTCTTCAGTTTCGACGGCGCGAGCGAAACCCCCGTCGGCACCATCTACAATTTCGGCAGCTCACCCAGCGGATCGAATCACGACGTCCGATTCCGCGTCCACAACACCGGCGTAACCCCCATCACGATTTCCACCATTGCCGTCAGCGGCTCGGGATTTTCGATCGCCGCCGTGAACGGTTTGCTCCCCTACGTCATCGCGCCCGCCAATTTTCTCGAGTTCACCATTCGCTTCGCCGCGTCAACCCCGGCCAGCTACAGTGCGAACCTTCAGGTCAACTCGATCGCCGTGCTCCTGCTCGGGAGCAGTGTCGCGCCGCCGTCGCTGACAGTCGTATCGGGCTGCGCCGTCACCGCGCCGGGAACCGCGCAAGCCGCCTTCGATTTCGGCAGCGTCGCGATCGGCACGCCCCACGTCTGCACGTTTTCACTCTTCAATCCGACCGTGCAGCCGATGCTGATTTCCAGCATCGCGCTGACCGGAGGCTTTCAGTTTCAGCAGAACCCGGCGACGCCGTTAACGCTCGCGGCCGAACACTGGAACGGCCTTCGCGGTCGCGATCACGCCGGTTTGCGGAACGGCAGCCTACACCGGATCGCTGATCGTGAACGGCCAGGCCTTCTTGCTAGTCGCCGCCGGAATCACGCCCCCGCTGCCGAAACCTTTGCTGACCTTCGACACCAGGGCGTTTTCGAGCGCCGAACAGCACACGATATCGATGACCTTGCCCACGGCGTCTCCCTGCGGCGCGACAGGGAATCTGAATCTCGCGTTCGCGTCGAGCGTTCTCGGCGTGACCAGCGACAGCGCGGTGGTTTTCCTACCAGGCAACAGCCGCAGCCTCCAGTTCGCCGTCACCGCGAACTCTACGGCAATCACGATCGGCGGGCAATCGTCCGTGACATTTCAGACCGGCACCACCTCCGGTTCGATCACGTTCTCGCTCACCGGGACGCCGCTCGCAGCCGACCCGACGACCACAATCGTGATCTCGCCGTCCCTAATCGCCATCGATACGGCCACGGCGTCCAACCAACGGCTGGGCGAACTCGACATCGAAGTGATCGGCTTCGATAATACGTATTCGGCGGGCAAGATGGCGTTCACCTTTTTCGATACGTCCGGGAATCAAGTCGGCTCAAGTGTTGGGGCGGATTTCTCGTCGCAGTTCAAGACCTACTTCGGCACGCAAACGGCCGGCAGTGCGTTTCTGATGCGCGTGTCATTCCCGGTGATTGGCGACCAAACGAAGATCGGTAAAGTGCAAGCGACGCTAACCAACTCGGCTGGATCGGCGCAAACCGGGCCGTTGATTTTTCAATGATGTGGCGCACGCACTCTTGCGTGCCGTGTCGACACTCATGTCGACACGAGTTTTGCCCGTAAGTCACAAAGCGTGCAGATCCTAGTGTCCACACAAGCTTTTCCTTGCGCCTGGCATAGGGTGTCGACATGAGTGTCGACACGGCACGCAAGAGTGCGTGCGCCACATCAAAGGTAATCTAAATAGATGACCACGCCCGTGGCGCTATCCATCGCTGGCTCCGACCCCAGCGGAGGCGCCGGGATCCAGGCCGATCTCAAAACATTTCACCAATTCGGCATATACGGCGAGGCCGTCCTCACGCTGATCACGGTGCAGAATTCGCAGGGCGTGCAGAGAGTCCAAGTGCTCGATCCCGAAATCATAGAAGCGCAAATTCGCGCGGTGATCGCCGACATCCCGCCACATGCAGTGAAAATCGGAGCGCTGGGAAATCGCGGCGTTGCGGAAGCAGTCGCGCGAATCCTGGCCGATTTCGATTTCCCGCTGATCGTCGATCCCGTCATGAGCAGCAAGCAAGGAGCCGCGTTAGGCGATCCGCATCGTGATTGCGCCCCTGCTCCCCCACGCGTTCCTAGTCACGCCGAACCTGCATGAAGCCTCGGCAATCTGCGGATTCCCAGTCACCGATCTCGATTCGATGACGCGCGCCGCGCACGCGATCACGAAGCTCGGCGCAGCTAACGTACTCGTCAAAGGCGGACACCTACCCGGAGACGCCGTCGATCTGCTGCTCACCAGCAACAACGAATTTCATGAATTCGCCAATCCCCGCATCGAAACGCGGCACACGCACGGCACCGGCTGCGCGCTTTCAGCGGCAATCACCGCGGAGGTTGCGAAAGGCACCGCGCTCGTCGAAGCCATCCGCATCGCCAAAGCCTTCGTGACCCAGGCCATCCGATCCAATCCCGGTCTCGGCTCCGGCTCAGGGCCGCTGAATTTTTTCGCGCGCTAACAAAAACACCCGCTCGTCCGGGGCATGATCACGAACAGCGCTTCGATCGTGGACGCCCTGGTCGATCGACGCCCAATCCGCGGGCAGAAAAAAATCCACCTGAGGATGCGAACGCACCAATTCGCCCAGTTCCGCCGGACTTCGGGCGAGGATTGTCGTAGGTATCGGATCGGTCGAATCCAGTCCTTCGTCGCGCAGCCGGCGCGCGAATTCCCCCCGCAACTCCGGCATGCGAGCGTATTCCTCGGCCGAAACCAAAATCCCCAGATATTGAAAATCCAGCGGGAACCGGCGCGGAGGCTTGGGATCGATCCACACGTAGCGCACGTGCGGCAATTCGATGCAGGCCGAATAAAAATCGTCGTCCATTTCGATCACTGCCAGATCGTTGCCGCGATGCATCGCCGCATAGCCGTCCAGTGCCGCCAGCGACGGATTGAAATTCTCCGGTTCGAACGGAATGCCCCAGACCTGCGCCGGCGCCGCAGCCTTGCCGGCGAAGATCAGCCCCGCGAATACCGCTGCAAGCATCGCGCGACGCGCCGGAATCGCACTCGCGGCCAGCAGCGCGAGCGCCGGATACAACGGCGTCAAATACGCGTCATTGCGATATTGAAACACCAGCGCAGCCGCAAAGACCACCGCGATCCAAACCAGCAGCAGCTTCGAGCGGAAGCGCGTAATCACCGCGGCAAGCAGCGCGGCGGCAAGCAAGATAGGGTCCAGCAGCAACAATCGCTACACGTAAAACCCGATTTGCGATTCCTGCGTTTCCTGCGGCGGCGACTTCATCCCGTAAGTGAACGTCTCGGTCAGGATGTATTCGTCGATAAACCACCGATGATGCACGATCAATTGATACAAGTGCCAAGGCAGGGCAATCGCCACCGCGATCCCTACAACTTGAAACAGACGCAGAAGACGCGGGCGATCCCGCGAAATGACGAACATCACGCCGAGCACGATCAAAGGCAGCAAGCCCGCCAGCGCCTTGGTCATGATCGCCGCGCCCACCGCGCCGCCGAACATCCAGACCGACCTTCCGGATTCAAGGCGCGGATCGCGCGACAGAACGTACATCGCGAATGCGATCTCGAATGTGAGCATCGCGTCCATCATCGCGATGCGGCTCAGCGTGAAAAAGAGATGACTGGAGAGCAGCAGGATCGCGCCCGTCAGCGCCGCCCCCACCGAAGCGCCTTGCGCCAACAGCCACCAGCAAATCAGGGCCACCGCCGCGGCTCCGGCGGCAATCGAAGGGAGCCGCAACGCCAGCGCATTCCTGCCGATGGCTTTCACCGCGATCGCCGAAAGCCAGTTCAAAACCGGCGGCTTCCACAACGCGAAACGGCCCGCGAAGCGGGGCGTCATCCAATCGCCATGCGCGGCCATTTCGAACGTGCCCGCCGCGTACATCGCCTCGGCCTGCGAATGGATCTTGGCGATGGGATCGACGTATCCTGTGGAAATTCCAGGCCTTCCGGCATGCCACGCCAGGATCGTCAGGCTGCCCCAAAACACGAAAAATGTTGTGGTTCGGGCTGACACCCCGAGAGTTTAGCACAGCATTTTTCACTACCTTACTGGTGGCACTTTGGGGATCAGAATGGCTCGCGGCGATTGACCGCGCGATGTTGTGGGCGCTCGCGCCGCTGGCGATCTCGATTCTCATCAGCGGCCTGGACGACTTGGCGATCGACATCGCGTGGCTGGTGGCGTGGCTTTCGCGCAAGCTGCGTCCGCATCCTCCGCTGTTTCCGCCGGGACTGCGGCAGCTCGATTCGGCGCCTCAGCAGCGCATCGCGATCCTGCTGCCGCTGTGGCAGGAAGGCGACGTGATCGGGCGCATGATCGAACACAACCTCGCGGCCATCCGCTTCTCCGGCTATCACTTTTTCGCTGGTGCTTATCCTAATGACCAGCCGACGCAGGATGCCGTGCGCGGTCTGTGCGAGCGTTTCGATAACGTGCATCTGGTGATGTGCCCGCACGACGGGCCGACGTCGAAGGCGGATTGCCTCAACTGGATCTATCGTCACGTGTGTTCGCACGAAGAACTGGAAAACGCGAAGTTCGATGTGCTCGTCACGCACGATGCCGAGGATCTGATCCATCCCGACGAATTGCGCTGGATCAATTTCTATTCCACTCGTTACGATTTTATTCAGACGCCGGTGCTGGCGTTGCAGACTCCGTTGCGCGCGCTGACCCACGGAATTTATTGCGATGAATTTGCCGAATATCACACGCGCGATATGCAGGTGCGGCCCGCTGCTCGGCGGATTTCTGCCAAGTGCGGGAGTGGGCACGGGATATCGGCGCGATGCCTTGCGCAAACTGGCTGAGGCGTCCGGCGGATCGCGTGTTCGAGCCGGAGGCGCTCACCGAGGATTATGAAAACGGGTTGAAGCTGTTCCGGCTGGGATGCTCGCAGGCGTTCGTGCCGATTTCGCGCGTGAAGGATGGAACCCGCAATTTCGTGGCGACGCGCGAATTCTTTCCGAAAGATTTCCGCAGCGCCTTGCGCCAGCGAACGCGCTGGGTGATGGGAATCGCGCTGCAAGGTTGGGAGCGCTACGGATGGTCGGGAAAACCGGGCGAGGTTTATTGGCTGTGGCGCGATCGCAAGGGATTGCTCGCGAATCCGCTGAGCCTGGCGAGCAACGTCATGTTTCTCTATGGCTTGGCGACGGGAATGTGGATGCGCGCGACGCCGCTGGAGGGTCGCATTGTTTCGCTGACGATGTGCCTCCAAATCCTGCGACTGGTCGTGCGGATGTCGTGCTGCGCGCGTGTATATGGATTGTCATTCGCGCTGGGAGTACCGGTGCGCGCGGTGTACGCCAATGTATTGAACTCGGCTGCAACCTTTCTGGCGATCGGCCGGTATGCGTCGGCTCGGGCGCAAGGCCTGCCGCTGAAGTGGCTGAAGACGGAGCACGCGTTTCCCAATCAACCGACGCTGATGGAGTTAGGCGAATACTCGCTGCGCACCGGCCGTCTCGAAGCGCGCGATGTGCCGCGCCGCATCGCGCATGCCCTTCCGGAACATGTGGTCCGCGAGTGGCGAGTGCTGCCGTTTCGAGTGGAGCAAGGGCATCTGCATGTCGCGTGTCCGGACGCTCCCTCGGTTGAAGTCATCCGCGCATTGCGGCCGTTCACTGCGCTGGAGATTCGCTTCTCACTGGTCACGGCCGAGAAGTTCGAGGAATTGACCGAAGCTCTGTTATAATCCCTCGCTGTTACAATCCCCGGCTGTTATAATTGCGCTATGAAGTGCTGTATCGCTGCTCTCTGTTTGTCGTTCTCCTTGCTGGCCGCCGACGTTCGCTTGGTGCGCGTGCAGTCGATGCCGGAGTCGAAAATCGTCACGCGGGTGCACGCGATTTATCCGCAGGATGCAGCGGACCTCGGAGTGCGCGGA
Organism: Terriglobia bacterium; assembly: GCA_963732025.1. Classification (GTDB taxonomy): domain Bacteria; phylum Acidobacteriota; class Terriglobia; order Bryobacterales; family Bryobacteraceae; genus Palsa-187. Next base: position 2,320,750 of record CAVSXU010000006.1, on the reverse strand, counting down.
GTGGTGAAAATCAATATCGTGATCGGCGTGAATGGACATGTCGAAAGCGCGCGCTTAGTCAGCGGTCATCCGTTGCTGGTTCCCTCGGCGATGCAGGCCGCACGCAAGTGGGTCTTCGAGCCGACACTAGTCGACGAAAAGCCGGTTCGCGTGGCCACCGAAATCTCGATTCCATTCGGCGCTCCTCAGGAATCCCGTCCGTTGCGTTAAGTCGTGACTTGCTGCAACCTTGGCAATCCCGCCCACTCGCCGGTGTCCTGAAAGGTTCTCAAAGAGGCGCGACAGAATGGATCGCGTTGTTCGTAATTAGTGAAAGGTGTCGACATGAGTGTCGACACGGCACGCATGAGTGCGTGCGCCACGCGCTACTTGAATCCAATCCCCGCGACGACCACTCCCAACCGCCGCACATCCGATGAAATCGAAAACGTTTGGTCGATGATCAGCGTCACCGTGATCACCGGCTTCCACGCCGCGTCCATCGGCACGGAAATCGAGTAAGGCCCCGGCTTTTTGAACGTTTCTTCCGCCGCCAGTTCGCTATCCACCAACAGTTGAATCTTCCGCGCGGGCGCACCCGGCGCGATGAATATCTCCGCGCGCAGCGGCATCGGATGATCCGGATGTTTCAGCAGCACGATCGCTTTGTCGCTGGTCCATCCATCGGGCGAAAGCCCTGCGATGATCTGCGCGGCGGCTTGCGGATCGCCTGGAGAAATCCACGTGAGCTGCGGATTGCGCTCCACCGCGATTTCCGCGCGAACCCGATCGATCGGTCCGCTCGAAATCTCGAACGGCCACAGTCCGTGCTCGGAAACCGAAGAATACGCCGATCGATGCGCCAACGAAACCAGCCGCAACGGAATCGACGGACTGATTTCGATTTGCGATAGCGGCGCCAACTGCGCGTTCACCGGTAGCGGCAGCGCGAGCGCGCTCGACACCACAATCTCGCCAGGCTGGATGATTTGATCCTTCGGCATCGGCAACCCGCCTTCCTGTTCGAGATACCAGCGCAGTCCCCATTCGCCGTTGATCCAGACACGATGCTCGGCGGCTTCTTTCTTGAGCGAGTTGGCGAAATCGCGATACGCGTCCCAGTGCTGGTAGTTGACGATCGCCAATGCAGATCGATAATGCAAACTGCGTCACCAGGCCGATATACAAAACCGGGCGCGGGCACAATCGAACCGCGAGAATCGCAATCGGAGCTGCTATCGGAAGCAGGTAGCGCGCCGATCCAGCGAAGAATATCAGGGCGGCTCCGCCGAAAAAGATCAGGATCCAGCCGGTGATGAAATCGAGCCGCCACTTCTTCGCGCGAAGCAGAATGAAGAGCGTGATCAGCGGCGAAACAATCCAACCGAGGTGCAAAGTCAGTGCAGCGGCACTGCGAAACTTGTTGCCGCCGGACTGCAGCGAATAGTGCTGCATATACCCAATCAAAATCGCGGCAGGCAACGTTCCCGATGACGCGAGTTCGTACAGTTGCCAGATCCCGATCGCCAGCGGAGCCGCCAGCGTCACCAGCCACGGAATCCACGCACGCTGCTGTTTCTTAAAGAGATAAATTGCCAGCACCGGCGTCAGCAGAATCGATTGATACGCCGCCAAGCCGGCCAGCGCGCCGAAGAACGCCGAAAGCCAAAGCGCCCAGCGCGAATCCTCGTCGATGCCTTTGACGAACAGCGCGATCGCCGCCATCCACATCGCGAGAAACGGCAGATCGGCTTCGAGCGAGTTTCCGTTCACGACGAAGGCGGGAACGGCGAGAAACAACAGCGTCGCGATGAACGGTTGATCGCAAAAACGCCGCGCCAGCGACAACATCGCGATCGCGGCAATCAGCGAACAGAGAATGTAGCTCGCGTGAAACGGAACTTCACGCACGTCGCCGAGCACACGCAGCGGGGCCGCGAGCGCCCACGAATTCAGCGGCCCGTGCGGATGGCCGCGCATGTCGACCATATCGCCCTGAAACAAATACTTCGCGTGCGTGGGATGCAGCGGATCGATCTGCGCGTGTTCGGCGCCGTAGAGATAATACGGATCGTCGCCCTGAATCGCCTGATTCGAGAAACGGCAGGCGCAGCAGCGAAAACCAGCGCGATCACAGCGCGATAGCTGTCTGCTGGCGGAGCCCGATTACCACTGGACGGGTACGCCGGGCTGCAGCGGCCAGACTTCGGTGCCGGGCAGGTCGCGGATCAATTCGGCCAACTGTTCGGGCCGGCCCGTCAGCGGCGGGAAGGTTCCGAAGTGCAGCGGGATCACTTCGCGGCGCGCTCAGCATCCGGCAGGCGAGCGCGGCTTCGCGCGGGACCCATCGTGTACAGATCGCCGATGGGAAGAAACGCGAGCTCGGGATGATACAGGCGCTCGATCAGTTGCATGTCGGTGAAGACGTTGGTATCGCCGGCGCAGTAGACGGCGCGGCGGTCGGGCAGGCGGACCACGTAGCCGGCGGCCTCGCCGCCGTAAATGATCTGGTCGCCGTCGAGAATGCCGCAGCTATGGATGGCGTGCGTCATGGTGACGGAAATCGGACCGACGGTCACCGTGCCGCCTTTGTTCATGCCGATGGTGTTCTTCGCGCCCTTGCGTTCCAGCCAGCAGCGCGGTTTCGTAGATCGCGACGATCTGCGGCGAGAATTTCTTCGCCAGCGGCAGCACGTCGTGGATGTGATCGAAATGGCCGTGCGAGACCAGCATGACGTCGACGCGGCTCGATGTTGAAGCCTCTTCGGGATACGCGGGATTGCCTTCGATCCACGGGTCCACCAGAATGACTTCGCCAGTGGTGAGGCGGAATTGATATGTGCCGTGGCCGAGCCAGGTGATTTCTACCATCATTTGATTTTAGTGGGATCAAGCCACATTATTTTGGGATCGTGACCGGGGAGTGGCCGGTGATTGGGATTTCTCCGAACAATGCTTTGATCGCCGATAACTCGGAGGGTAGCGTTGGGCTGAAGGTGCAAGGAACGCCGCGGCCTTTGGGGCGCTTGCGATCACATACGGGCTACCCATCGCGATCACGACCGCGGGCGTCGTACCTGACGTGAGTTGATCCAGGAACGCCGGCATATCAGCGGACGGATTCGTTCCCACAGAAAAGATCGCGATGGCGATCGCGGAACACGCGCTAGTATCGCCGGCGTCGGCGAGCAGCGCGGCCAGGGGCATCGAAGGATCGACGATAATCGTCCGGCCGCTCGCTCGCTTGTGGAATTCGGTGATCATCCGCTGGCCGTATTGCGATAGCCGCGCTCCCGTTGCGACCACCAGGCACGCTTTCGATTGCGGCGCGAGCGGGATCAAGTTCGATTGGTTACGAACCAGCGTCACCGCCGCGTCCGACATTTTCTGAACGCGCGCCGCGACTTCCGTGGTCATCCAGCACGTCGCTGATTTCGTCGAGATCCACCAGCTTCTTCTTGATGACGCCGGTGCGCACTTTCGCGGCCAGCACGCGCATCACGCTGTCGTCGATGCGCTGGCGCGTGATTCGCCCTTTCTCGACCGCGGCGATGACGGCGCGAATCGCCTGTTCGGGATTGGGCGGCATCAGCAACACATCGGCGCCGGCTTCGAGCGCGCGAACCGATCCTTCGCCGGAACTGAATTTGCTCGCGAAGCCCGCCATCTCCAGCGAATCCGTCACGACGATTCCCTTGAATCCGAGTTCATCGCGCAACAGCGCGGTGAGCACCTTGGGTGACGCGGTCGCGGGAATGTCGTCGGGCTCGATCGCCGGCACCGACATGTGCGCGGTCATGATGGAGTCGACTCCGCTGGCGATGGCGGCTCGAAACGGCTTCAGCTCGACGGCGTCCATGCGTTCTCGGCTGACGCTAATGAGCGGCAGGCCGAGATGGCTATCGACGTTGGTGTCGCCATGGCCGGGAAAATGTTTGGCGGTGACCAGCACCCGATTCTTGGAATCGGCATGCGCGCCTTCGATGTAGGCGGCAACGTACTTCGCGACTTCGTCAGGATTTTCACCGAAGGAGCGAACGTTGATCACGGGATTATCGGGATTGTTGTTGACGTCGGCGACGGGCGCGAAGATCCATTGCACGCCGAGCGCTCGTGCTTCGCGAGCCGTGATCTCGCCTTCAAATCGCGCATTGTCGACATCGCCGGCCGCGCCGATCGCCATGTTGTAGGGGAATCGCGCACCTTGGCTGACGCGCATGGACGCGCCGCGCTCGAAATCTCCGGCGACGATCAACGGAGTTTTCGCCAGCTTCTGCATTTGATTCAGAAACAGAGCCATCGCGTGCGGCTCGGCATTTTGTGCGATGCCGTTGCGCACGGCGTTGTTGATGATCATGCCGCCGATGTGGAGGTCGTGCACCCAGTGACGGAACTTTTCGTACTCAGGAGACTTGCGGCTAGGCACGTCGCCGAGCGCGACGCCGATCACGAGCTGCGCCACGCGATCGTGCAGGCTAAGTGATTTGAGGATCGATTGCGCTTGTTTTTGCTCAGCAGTGAGCGGGGGCTTCTTTGGAGCGGGAACCTTAGCGGGTTTCGCGCCGAATGCGAGTGCGGCTAAAAGACATGCCAGAAGAATAGGAGTGCGGGTCACCAAAGACTAGCATACGCTTGCACGGTTTACCGGTTTTGAGGGAGATCGCCGGGAAAGGATTCCGGTTTGGTTTGTGTCGCTGCGGGTATTGGTGTTCGAGAAAATCCCGGTCGTGTTAAGATCGTGCGCAATATGGTGAATTGCGGGAAGTTGCCGTTAATCGGGTTTCTTCTTGCGGCGGCTGCCACGGCCCAGACCACCAGCCTTGGCCCTCGCGCACCGGACGGACACCCGGACTTTCAGGGAATCTGGGACAACGGCACGTTGACTCCCCTCGAACGCGGCATTGTTACCGGAAACGACGGCAAACTGATCCAACTGCCCCCGGTCAAGACCCTGACCATCGCGGATAGCGAGGCAACGGCCTATGAGCAACGCCTCCGCACAGCCGATGATTTCAAGCGCGGAGACGGCGGTATCGGAGACCTTAGCGGCGAAGTTAATGCTGAGTTTACCGAACTGGTGGTAGGGTTGGCGCGCGTGAACGGAGCCAAGCGAACTTCGCGGATTGTCGATCCAGCCGACGGGAGGATTCCCTATATCGCCACCGAGGAAGAACGGAAAAAATCAAGCCCGCCCGAACGCTTTGACAGCGTAAAGAATCGGCCCATCTCCGAACGTTGCCTTCACACAAACGCTACCGGACCACCCATTTATAATCCGTTCACTGACTTTATGGGCTACCAGATCGTGCAAACGCCGGAGCACATAATGATCATGACGGAGTACATGCATGAGGTCCGCATCGTACGGATCGGAGCGCAGCATATGGGCCCGGGCGTTCGCCAGTGGCTCGGCGATTCCATCGGTCATTGGGAAGGCGATACGCTCGTTGTGGACACGACCAATTTCAACGCACAGACGAAATTCAAGGGCGCGTCGGAGAATCTCCACGTGGTCGAGCGTTTCAAGCCCGTCGATAGCAACACGATCCTCTACCGCGCAACCGTCGTAGATCCCTCGGTGTTTTCCAAACCCTGGGTGATCGAGTATCCGTTTCGACGCGCGCGCGGCGGCCCCCTCTATGAGGACGCCTGCCACGAAGGCAACTATTCGCTTCCCGGTATTCTCAAGGGAGCCCGAAAAGCGGAAGCCGACGGCGCTAAGCAGTAGCCGTTGCGAACTTCCCAGCGCATAGACACACTTAAGCGCAGATTCGACCGTCAGCTCCTGGATGACGCGCAACGCCGCCGTACGAGTCGCCGACCATTCGTCCGGAGCGCCTAATAGCGCATGCAATCAACCACCAATCGCAATAAGCCCAGGACATCGGAGTTGTTGATCACGTATTCTGCCGGCCCCGGAACTGGCTGGGAAGGGTTGCCATTCTTGAGCCAGCCCGATTCGGGCACCCCCAGGAAGGACAATTTGGCAGTTCCGCACACTTCTCCGGATCCGCGAAAAAATTGAGTGTCAATTGTGAAACGGGTTGAGCTGTCCGCAAGAGTTGTCCGTTCTCGATCCTGCTCTAGTGTCTCGCGTGGTTCCGACCATCGTCCTGCAACCTCAAGGCGGTATCCCATTGCCGCGTTTTGGCCAAGCGTGTTGGAGCCTAATTCTCTTTGCAAGCCTCCCCAGCTACGGCGCTTCAATGCGCCTTCTAAAGCGGATCTCGCGGCAGGTCCCATACTCGCCTCGACCGAGACCCGATTGCCCGCTTGCCACGCCAAGATGAGTCGATCCAGCGCATCCCGCGGTTCGTTCCCACGATCGCAATGAAAACTCATCACTGGCTGTTCGTGCTCGGATGCCGTACACGGTTTGGGACTAAATGAAGAACCTCCGTCACGGTCAACACAAATGTGGTCCCGGTAGCTTCCTGCGGCCTGTGCTTGCGAAAGGTATGAGGTGAATCCGAAGGCAAGGGCGAGGGCTGCGTCGAAACCAGAGGCGGAGTGCTCAAGATCCTGGTTTGTGTGCATTCTTGCAAGTCGCGGGTATGACGCCGGTCCTTTGAGGCGAGCGTAAGCCAGCACTAACCAGCCGGCTTCTCGGGCGACCTCGGCCCTATTGCCACGGGCTTCAAATGTGTCAAGCGCAGCCTCAAGCGCAGGCACGGCCGGTGGCCCGAGGTCGACAAGTGTTTTCGTCAGAGCGCGATTGTCCCGCGCTTCACCAAGCGTCGGACCACAACTGAAAGCGCCAGACGACCCCTTTGTCATCCCGTGCTTATCAGGTCGATCAGTCTGATACGTCAGGTATCTGATCAATTCGTCTGGGTTCTGTGTTTCCTTCTGGGCGTGCATTGGGATCGTTCCCCACAGCAAGATCGAAAGGACACAGGTACGCCCTGTGAGCAAACGACGGTTTAAGCTGTTCGCGTTCTGATTCTTCATCGGAGAGAAGCCAAGCTTCGCTCCTATTCTCGCATCGCGCAGAAGAGCGTCCTCGGGTTTTGTCCGGCTCACCCGCCACTCGTACAAAGCTCGGACTATAGCGACGGGTCAGAAGTCCTCTTCTGGAAAGTGTCGCCGAATCAATCACGGGGGACGCCGTCCAAGGAACTTGGGTATTACCCGCCCCGGCTACTGCACACGCGTCGGGTAGAATACGCTCATGAGACTTCCACGTATGAGGCTAGGCTTGAAGATTGCCCCACTGGCGCTTTCGTTGGTTTTCGTCGCGGGGGCCGCCGACAAAGAAACCGCGCTCGACCGCTATGTCAAAGCGGCCGATCCGAGCTACAAATGGGAGCTGGTCAACACGATCAAAGGCGAGGGCTACACCGCCTACATCATCGACCTGACATCGCAGACCTGGAAGCCGCCAATCGAGGCGGATCGCAGCGTGTGGAAGCATTTCCTCACCATCGTCAAGCCGGACGACGTCAAATACACGACGGGATTTCTCTACATCACGGGCGGTTCGAACAAGGATAAGGCGCCAGACAAGATCGATCCGCTGATCACGGATCTCGCGCTGACGACGCATTCCGTTTCTGCGCAATTGAACCAGGTGCCAAATCAGCCGCTGACATTTCCCGACGGCACCAAGCCGAACATGACGGAAGACACGTTCATCGCGTACACGTGGGACAAGTTTCTGCGCACCGGCAACGAGATGTGGCCTGCGCGATTGCCGATGACGAAAAGTGCCGTGAAAGCGCTGGACACAATCGCGGCTTTCATGAAGAGCGATGCCGGCGGGAAGTTGAAAGTGGATACGTTTATGGTCGCGGGCGGTTCGAAGCGCGGCTGGACCACGTGGACGACTGCGGCGGTCGATAAGCGCGTGGTGGCGATCGCGCCGATGGTGATCGATCTGTTGAACAACGCGAAATCGTTCGAGCATCACTACATGGCGTACGGATTCTTTTCGCCGGCCGTGAAGGATTACGAAGACCTCGGGATCATGAAGTGGACGGGCACGCCGGAGTATGACGCGTTGATGAAGATCGAGGAGCCGTACGAATATCGCGACCGGTTGACGATGCCGAAGTACATCGTGAATGCGGCGGGCGATCAATATTTTCTGCCGGATTCTTCGCGCTTTTATTTCGACGATCTGAAGGGCGAGAAGTACATTCGCTACGTGGAGAACACGGACCATTCGCTGAAGAATTCCGATGCGCGGACGGGGCTGGTGGCGTTCTACGATGCGTTCTTGCGCAAGCAGGCTCGGCCGAATTTCAAGTGGAGCTTCGAGGACAACGGGGCGATCAAGGTGACGACGGTGACGAAGCCGACTGAGGTGAAGATGTGGGCGGCGACGAATCCGGAGGCTCGTGATTTCCGGCTGGCGAAGATCGGACCGGCGTACAAGGATACGAAACTGGAGGAGCAGAAGGACGGGATTTATGTTGGGAATCCGGGGGCTCCGGAAAAGGGCTGGCGGGCGTATTTCCTGGAGCTGACGTTCGATAGCGGCGGGAAGTATCCGTTCAAATTCTCGACGCCGGTGAGGGTGAATCCGGATACGCTGCCGTTTGCGGCTCCGAAGTTCGATCCGCCGGCTGCTTCGAAGGCGGCGAAGAGGTGGGCGCTAGCGCGTCCGCACGGCGTGGGGGATTTCTGCTGGGATCTCGACTTCTGCGTACGCGACGGAGGAGGTCGGCTCCGGAATCGGGTCGCCGTCCTCTCGCATGCCCCGGAAGTGAATTTCCAAAGCCTCTTGAATCAGGCGGGTCACCTCGTCGATCGAATCGCCGGTAGCGACGCAACCGTCTACGTCAGGGGAATAAGCTCCATAGTTGCTGTTAGGTACTTTTTCGATCACGATTGCATAGCGTTTTTTCACGCGCTACCTCCTTGGCTTCCGAAGTTGGGCTTGCTTAAAGATGTTCGCTAGCAACCCTCGGGGAACGTCTTGGCCAAGTTGTCCCGCTACGGTAACCCGACCAGTCTTCATAGGATGAACGAATTGGCGATGACTTCCAACCTGGGAATGGAATCGCCATCCATCGTCTTCGATGAGCCGCAACACATCTCTAACCTTCATTGTAAGTATAGTCAGCCGACGTAACTTAGTGCGGGCCGCGCGCATTCCTCTCTCGCGCGCATTCCGCTACGCACTTCGTACGCTGCCCGTACCCGGGATTCAGCATCGCGGCCATTGACGATTGGCCGCAGAAACGCGCCGATTCATTCCGATTATTAAGACCATGAATTTATCGGCGTGTATCTGCGTGTATCAGCGGCTAAGCTTTTGGAGGCAGCGAGGCGGCGGCGATCTGGGCGATATCCAGCAGCTTCGGCGGCGCGTCCGAGACCGCGGCCAGCGCGTCGCGAAACATCGTATTGCAGAACGGGCAGGCGGCGCCGACGATGTTCGGCGCCGGTCGCCACCAGTTCCTTCGCGCGATTGTGGCTGACGCGCTCGCCTTGTCTCTTCGCCGAGGAACGCGAGGCCGCCGCCGGCGCCGCAACAGAAGCTGCGTTCGCGGGAGCGCGGCGGATCGATCACTTCGCCCGACCAGCGCGAGCACCTCGCGCGGCTCGTCGTAGACGCCGCGATAGCGGCCCAGATAGCAGGGATCGTGATACACGATCTTGTCGCCGTGTCGGCTTGCGGCAGCTGGTCCATGATGGCGCGCCATGAATTCGCTGTGATGCTCGATCGGCGGGGCTTCGCCGTACTCCTTCCAGTCGGTGGAAATGGTGCGCACGCAATGCGGGCAGATGGAGACGATCTTCGTGACCTTGGCTTGCTTCAGCGTTTCCAGATTCTGTTCGGCGAGCTGCTGGAACACCAGATCGTTGCCCAGGCGGCGCGCCGGATCGCCCGTGCACTTTTCTTTCTTGCAGCACGCCGAAGGTGGTGCCCAGATGCGTCATCACGCGCGCGAACGACGCGATAATCTCGCGGCCCTGCGGATCGTAACGCGCCCATGCAGCCGAGCCACAGGCAGTATTCCTGCGTGCCGTCGAAGATCGGAAATTGCTGCTTCTGCGATGAACTTGTCGCGCTCGGTGGAGCTGAAGCCGAGCGCGTTGCCGTTGCGTTCCAGCGCGAGGAACAGCTTGGTGCCGTAGTCGTCCTCCCACTTGCCGGTGTTCACCGCGCCGCGGCGCAGGCCGATGATGATCGGCAGATGCTCGATGCCCACCGGGCACTGAAATTCGCACGCTCCGCAGGTGGTGCACTGGAATGCGGCCTCCTGCGAAATGATATTTGCCGAGCAGCGGCTCTTCGCGATTGCGGGCCGAATTCGTTCAGGTATCCGCGCACGCCCAGCGCGATCTTCTTGGGGTCGAGAATTTTGCCGGTGTTGTAGGCGGGGCAATGCTCGGTGCAGCGGCCGCATTCGACGCAGGAGTAGGCCTGCAGCGCGACGATCTGCGTTAGGTCCTTGCCGGTGTCGAGGCCGAAATCCTCGTCGCCCGACGAGCGGCGGAATGCGGCTGAAGCTCACCGCGCGAGAGAAATATCGTGACCGGGCTCAGCACCAGGTGCAGATGCTTGGTGTGCGGGATCAGCGGCAGGAAGACCAGCAGCGCCAGCGTGTGCGCCCACCACAAGCGCTTTTCGTATCGCCGGACCAAAATCGGCCGCGAGATACGTGACCATCAGGGTGAAGATCAGGAACGCGATGATGCCGGATTCGTTCGACAACTCTCGCCCAGCCAGCGCGGGCGCACGATGAAGCGCCGGATGAAGAGCGCCGCGATCGAGATCGCGACCAGCACGCCGAACGCAGCGGCGAAGATCGAAGTAGACCTCGCCGAACCAGATTGTCCGATGAAACGGGAAGCCGAAGCCGGTGGCGAAATGGTTCAGCGTGACCAGCGCGAAGACGCAGAATCCCCAGAAAACGAAGGCGTGCGCGATGCCGGGCAGAGGCCGTTCGCGGATCACTTTGGCCTGGAGCAGCACTTCCCAGACGAAATCCCAGACGCGCTTGCCGACGGATCGCAGCGAGAAATCGGCGATCCGGCTTGGCGGCGCGGATCTTGCGCCACGACCTTGCCGAAGCGCAACCAGAATCCGTAGGCGGCGGCGCACAAGCAGCACGACGAAAAGGATTTTTTCGGGAAGCGAAAAGCGACATGTACGCGAAAATGTAGCACGCGCATCCCGCAGACGTAAAGATTGTAGAATAGGATGTGCGTCATCTTAGTTTCCGGGGCCGCGGGATTCATCGGTTCCCATCTTGTGCGACCGCCTGCTGGCGGACGGCCACAGCGTGGTCGGCCTGGACAATCTGATCACCGGCTCGCGCCGCAATCTGGAGCATCTCGCAGGCAACCCGCAGTTTCGACTTCATCGAATGCGATGTGACGCGAGCCGGTCGAAGTCGCCGGGCCGCTTCGATCACGTCTGGCATCTGGCCTCGCTGGCCAGCCCGAAGGATTATCTGGCGCATCCCATTGAAACGCTGGAATCGGGTTCGACCGGCACGCGCAACATGCTGGAGATCGCGCGCCGCGACGGCGCGCGATTCCTGATCACGTCGACTTCGGAATGCTATGGCGATCCGCTGGAGCATCCGCAAGTGGAAACCTATTGGGGCAACGTGAATCCGGTGGGCATGCGCTCCTGCTACGACGAAAGCAAGCGCTACGCCGAAGCGATGACCATGGCGTATCACCGGACGCACGGCGTGCGCACCAACATCGCGCGGATCTTCAATACCTACGGCCCGCGCATGGCGCTGAACGACGGCCGCGTGGTGCCGGCGTTTCTCGATCAGGCGCTGCGCGGCGCAGCCGCTGACGATTTTCGGCGACGGCACGCAGACGCGCAGCTTCTGTTACGTGTCGCGATATGGTGGACGGGCTGGTGCGGCTGGCAGTATTCCGACGAGCGCTATCCGGTGAACCTGGGCAATCCGGTGGAGCTGACGATTCTCGAATTCGCGGAGCGCATCCAGGCGGCTGATGGGATCGAACTACCGAGCTGTGTTCGAGCCGCTGCCGGAGGACGATCCGCGCAAGCGGCGGCCGGATATTTCGAAGGCGAAACGGTTCCTGGGGTGGGAGCCGAAGGTTGCGCTGGAAGACGGGTTGCGGGAGACGATCGAGTACTTCAAGATGGTGCACTCGCTGGCCGTCGCGCCTCGGTAACCTTCTTGTGGCGCACGCAAGAGTGCGTGCGCCACAAACAGGCGACCAAATTCACCGCCCCAATACACCCTCCACCGCCGCAATAATCGTGCACACCGTAACATGCGCGAGCAGGCCATAGTGAATCCAGTGCCGGGTGAATCGAATGACGAGGTAGAAATCCTGCATGGGCCAGATGATTGTGGCCAACGAACCGCAGGAGGACCTATAGGTCGCGAAGGACGTTTGAGGTGAAATCGGACCAGTACCGGGAAGGGTCGAAGGGGCAGGGAGTGATAGTACGGGCTCTCTTACGGAGAAATAAGGTGTTCGCGACCCGATTGGGCCTAGTCAAGCATGTGGAAAACGTTATATGCTTGTTGGGTTAGAAAAACCGCATCGGAATTGGCGCTGCGAGGTAAACGTTGCTGCCATTTCCGATGCGGTCCGCCCTAGACGGGCTTGGATCCCAGTTTCAACCCGAACCAAATCCCAACAAGGCCCGCGTCCTAATTAGTTCCTCGCTGAAACTGCTCGTGCCGAGACTGAAATCCAGAACTACAAAATCGTATAAGTGCCGTACAAAAAAACCCCTCTGTTGCAACTTGCCCAAACGAAGGAAGAAGCGGTTTGAAATGTTAACACCGGCTCCCGCAAGCACGCTAGTATTTAGCCACTCGCTTCATCCCTCAGTGCCCGTTGCAAACAGAGGGCAGGTTTCAAAGATACTTCATCAATTCGATATCCAAGATAGCATGCTCGCATGCCAATGTTCCAGTCTTGTTTTCAATGAGTTAGACCTCGGATGGCGCGGGTGGTCTGGGGGCGTGCGTCCCGTTGGGTGTGTCGCTGTGACACAATATCGTTCGAGTGCCCTACCGGCGACGTTTCTCCCTGGCCATTCCGATCCTGCTCGCCGGTTTCGCGTTCGGCCAATCGCCGGCTGACGAGGATTATCACGTCTATACCGACGCCCCCCGACTGTTGCTGACCAAGCAACGCCTCCGTCTTCTGCAGCGCGAACGCGAGCGCCACTCCATGCGCTGGGCGCAATTCGATTCCCTGATCTCGGGCGGCGCGCCGATGCCTGAGCCGGGATTCGCCTGGGGCTTTGTACTATCAGGTCGCCAAGGATCCGCGGCGGGAAAGCGCGCGATCGAGTGGGCGCTCAATGCGGATGCTCAACGCGACCTGCGGCAGCTCGCCCTGGTTTTCGACTGGTGCGGCGCCGCTGATGACCAAGACGCAGGCGGACAAGATTGGCGAGAAGATCGAGCGCGGAATCGCCGCTACCGATCCGCGAAAGCCGCGGCGAAAGATCCCGCGAAAGAGATGGCGGCGCAGAACGCGCGGACGCTCGCGGCGATCGCGATTGCCGATCGTTTGCCGGATCACGGCGAGGCGATTCTCAGCGATGTGATTCAGCATTGGTGGCGTGGCGAAGTCGTGAAACGCATCAAGGCCGGTAAGCCGGCCGCTCCGCGCGAACAGCTTTACGCGATGTACGAAATGATGCATGCGATTCGCGACAACCTGAAGATCGATCTGCGCGAATCTGCGCCCGACGTATTTCAAGACGCTCCCGATCGATCATTTGGCGGGTCACTATCCGCCGGCGCTTTCGACGCCTGAGAACGAATATCGGATCGCCGATCTATGTGCGCGACGGCGATCCGGATGTCAACGAGGCAGCGATGTCGCGGGCCGCCGAATTGGCGCATGGTCGCCTATGACGACAACGCGCTCGAGAGTCAGTTCGTGCAAGGCTGGCTGATGCAGGATCGATTCGTGATGCAAGGTGGATTGGGCGTCGGTGTACGAATTTCTGTGGGCGAATCCGTATCAGCCGGGCCTCAGCTATTTCCACGTGCCGCTGGTGTTTCATGATGCGAGCACGGGGCACATTTTCGCGCGCACCAGTTGGGATGAGGACGCGACCTGGATCGGATATTTCGACGGGCATTTGCAGTTGTTCAAAGACGGCAAGATTCAATCGCTGCGTCCGGGAGCCGCGATAAAGCCGGTGAAAATCGGCGACGCGTTGATGTTGAGCGCGGACTCGAAGGATGCGTTTCGCTTTCAGGCGAATGCGGAGGCTGTGTTCGTTCTGAACCTGAGTCCCCGGACGGTGTACGAAGTGGAAGTGGACGACGAGGAACTGGCGGAAGCGGAGACGGATGCCGGCGGGACGCTGGTGCTGTCGTTTCCGGAAGGAACCGACGCGGGGGTGCGAATCCGGCGGCGGGTCTTGCAGTAATCAGCCTCGTTGTCAATGTTTCCACAACCGCCGACAACGAGCCGTGACCAAAGGGAGCGGTTCACCGCCGAGATTTCCCACAACTAAGCTGGGAGTGATTTTCCCGCATTTCTCCGTCATATCGGCAGGGTGTCTACATGAGTGTCGACACGGCACGCAGGAGTGCGTGCGCCACATCGACGCTAGCGAATACGATCGCGCTCGATTTCCGCCGTCCGAACTCTGCCGGTATCGAAATTAACCGAGCACGAGAAACGAAACGCATCGCGCGGGCCGCGGCGGTGTACGGCCTCCAAAACCCCGACCACCCAATCATTGCGGCCTGGACTATCGTCAATCGCGACCTTGCGAAACTCGATGTCCGCATCGCGAAACCGGTCGTGAGCCTGCGCCACCACCGAATCCTTGCAGATCCGGATGGCTTCCTCGGCGGTATAGCGCCGCGAGCGCTCGCGCTCGACAACCACGGGCGGCGGCGCCGGGGCGAAGCCTTCTCGCCATTCGAGATCGAACGTGTAGCCTTCCGAGCCACTCTGCGGATCTTCAATTCGCACGACGGCGGGCGATCCGGCGCCCGGCGAGCGAAGCAGATTCTGCCGGCCGCGTCCATCGATTCCGGCGAAATGGAAATTCCCGGGATTCGGCGGCATCATCGTGTTGCATTGGAATCGTCGCCATTGCCCGGGTTGTCCGCTGAGCGTTCGGAGGACTGCGGTATCTCCTCGAACCTCGACTTCGGCGACGCCATCCACCACTATTTCGATGGTGCATTTGCCGCTGCCGCGATCGCCGCCGCCGGTAATCGTGGCACGCCGCGATTGAATTTGCCCGTTCGCAAACAGCGCAAACAGCGCGATAGAAGATGCTAAGACGTAGTTTCGTGTGTACATGTTTTCACCCCAGTACACCGATTTTACGTTAAATTGTGGGGCCGGCACTCGTGCCGGCGGACGCGCTTTAGCGTGTCCAATTTGAGCGGCCTAAAGGCCGCTCGCCGCCACGAGTGGCGGCCCCACGGTCAGGAGACTATGCCGGATCCGATTCCTTGCGATTCAATTCTTCCGCCAGAATGATCGCCTCGGCCAGATCCTTCATGGGGCGGCGCAGACGGCGGCTCTCATTGCGCATCCGCAAATACGCTTCCTCTTCCGTCAGATTCTGACGGCGCTGCAGGATTCCCTTAGCTCGCTCGACCGCTTTACGGGTTTCGAGCTGCAGCTTCATCTCGGCCGTTTCCCCGGCGAGCCGAGCGTTCTCCTCTTCCAGCAGGCTGCGCGAGATCGCACTACCCATCTGTTCCCCAACAAACTGGATGGTCGCGATTTCCACCGCCGCGTGCTCATGCTGTTCGCGATGATGCACGTTGATGACGCCGATGGCCTTGCCCTTCGTGACCAGCGGCACCGAGAGAAACGCTTCGTAGGTGTCTTCGATCAGGGCGGGGAAAATCTTGAAGCGCGGATCATTAGCAGCTTTCGACGAAAGCGCTACCGGAGACTGGTGCTCGGCGACCCAGCCCGTCAAGCCTTCGCCCATCTTCATGCGCAGGCGGCCCATGTCGGCGGTGTGCGGGACCAGCGAAGCGCGCAGCACGAAATCGCCGGTGCCTTCTTCAAATAGGTACACGAGGCAGGCGTCGCAATCGGTCACCTGCGCAGTCAGGCCGACGATCTCGCCCAGCATTTCGTCCAGCGAGATTTCGGAGCTGACGATGCGGCTGACGCGGTGGAGAATCGATACGTTCGAATCGTTCTGGTCCATGCGGGGATCGATAGGAGGATTTCTACGGCTGTCATAACCGAGCGTAGCGCCCCGCGGCGAGGCGGGTCCAATCAAAACTTTCTATCGGGGGTATCGACCGACCGGGCGGTCGAAGTACTAGTGTGCCGTAAGTCGCTGGAAAGGCGTCGGTTCACGGTGGGTTGTGGGGAGGTTGGCGGCCCGCTCTCTGACGAGTCTGTGTGAAGACTGCCGGCGATGACCGCTCCCTTGCCTGCTTCGCTTAGTTGGCTCCATTCGGAGCCAAAACGGTCGCGGCTCAGAATGTTGATGATTCCGCGAGAGCTGTTATTGAGCCGCGCGCGTAAGCAAGCGGTCATTTTCCACTTTTCACAAAAATTCTTACGGTCGCGCCTCACCTGATGGCCGCGACCTACCCTTCACGCCGACGCAGCCGTCCGTGAGGCGCGACCGTAAGAGAGCGCGCTGCCGAAACTGAGAAGAGGCCCGATGATGAAATTAATTCGCCGTGGGTTTTTCAATATGATCGATGACCAGGAACTCGTTTGGTCCACGCCCCCGTTCGAGCTTCAGACCAAGCTGCTCCTGAACCGCGGTAAAAATCGACGGACGATCTGCCGCTTGATCACTTGCATCACTTTGAAAAGGCGCAAAGTCGATATGAATGTCGAAGCGGCCAGTGAGCCCGGTTGTATCGACCACCTGACGATCGAGAAACAGATTCAGCAGGCTGATGAATTCGCCCACCGTCGAGCCTTCCACATCGATGCTCGGCGTCGCTCCGAGTTCGATACGAAGATTGCAGAAGCGATCTCCCTGCTTCAGCTCGACGGGCGGCATACCCGGCATCGGCGCTTTGGTGCAACTCCCGTCTCTAAATGCGCGCAGCTTGCTTTTCGCAACTGTCAAGTTGTAGACCGGACCCTCGCGTGTCTCGCGATGCACTTTCAACTTGAATCGCTCTTCCAGCAGGTTCTGCATCATCGGACCCAACATTACCTCGGCAGTCTCGGGCGTGGCAGCTTTCGCCTCGATCACAAAGAATTCCGAGTGCAGCCACGCCGGTCCACCTTCGATGGGCAGGAGTCCGTGGGGTCCGAGGGGATGAACGCGACCGTCCGCGTATCGCACGTACGCCCGTTGAATCAGGCCGGTGTGATCCCCCAACGCCAACGGCGCGCAGCCGGTGTTGATCCTTCCCGGCGAGATCGTGCCAGCCCCACCAATCATCTTACCGGGCTCGTTCGGGCACGGCTTGATGGACGCGACTTCGAAACGCGGCCACGTTCCCGGGGCGGGCGCCGGTGATTGCTGCGGCTTGGCGGCGATCGGCGGAGCTTGCGGGGGCGTGAAATTGTCCGATGGACGTTCGATACTTTCGATCACATAAACCACGCCCAATCCCTTCGCCGATTCCAGCTTCATCCCGAGCTTCTGCACCACAGCGAACACCAGATCGCTCTCGTCCAGCGGCCCAGTTCGGGGCTGAGTTGGGTCGCGCGGAGGGTCATCCGGCAAGGAAACCTGCGCCTGGATGTCGAAGGTCCCCGCAAGTCCAGTCTTGTCGATCACGTTACGCCCGACCATTGCCGACAACGCGTCGCTGAACTCTGCCATGGTGACGCTGAACTCCGTGAACTCGCGCTCGCCTTCGGCAATGCGGCGCCGGCTGAACATTTTGCACAGATCGCCGGTCGGCGGCGGCGGATTGTCCAGGTCTAAGGCGACGCAGGTTCCAGGCTTGCTTTCCTTGAGATACTTTGGACCACCCTTCGCGATGGTCAGGTTGTAAATAGGAACCTCGTGGATTTCCTTGCGGATTTTCAGCTTGAACCGATCCTCCAGCAGCTTCTGCATCATCGGACCGAACATCATCGCGCGACCCTGCGGGCTCTCCGCTTTGGCCGCGATCGTATAGCGCTCGGAATTCAGCCAGGCTGGCGCTCCTTCAATCGGCACGCTTTTCCACGTCGGGCCGCGGCCGTTCGCCCAAAAGCCGTAAGCTTCCTCGATCAGGCGGATCGGAACCGCGCAATTCGCGGTCAAGGTTCCAGGACTGAATCCGCGCCCCCGCCGCCCCCGCCGCTCCTGCCGACTGGGCGCGGAGCTGTCGCACGGCTTAATCGAAACGACTTCCCACTTGGGAATTGCAGTGTTGGAGGCAGGCTGAGCCCGCAGCGCCGGCGCATTCGCGACGCCGATTGCGATCGGGATTGCAATGGCCACGGCGGCTGCTGCCAGAAGAAATTTCTTCGTGCGACTCAAGTGGCTTGCCCGTCGATTGGCGACGATCGCCTGAATCCGCTGCTTCAATCCAGCGCCGGTGACTCCGGCGACGCACACCAGTGGCGATTCGACGTACAGCTTGCAAACGTTGAGAATGGCCTCGGCATAAACCTGCGGCTCGCTGCCCATGGCGAGGACGGCTTCGTCGCAGGCGCGCTCGCGCTCGGCGAGCATGCGCTTGCCGATCCACCAGACCAGGGGATGGAACCAGAAGACGGTCTCGATGAACATCTGAATCGTCGCGATCAGATTGTCGCGATGACGGACATGGCACAGCTCGTGTTCAATGACGGATTGCAATTGCGCGGGTGTCAGCCGGTCAACGATTCCTTCCGGGAGTAACAGAATGGGTCGTAAGACCCCGAAGACGCCGGGTTCGAGAAGCGTCGGCGAGGAGATCGCGAGCAGATGAGAGGGATGCAGCGCGTGGGGCGGCCACTCGTGGCGGCGCGATGGCTTTAGCCGTCGCATGGCACGCTGAAAGCGTGTCGTCCGTGTAGGAGCATTTTCGAAATCACCGGGAAGCGCCAGTTGGATCGGCGACCCGGTACGCACAATAGCTCGAATCCGCTGCCAGCGGATCAACCAGGACACGGCGATTCCAAGAAATCCAGCCGCCCAGATCGCCAAGAGAATCCGGGGCAGGGGATTCGCCTTGCTCGGTGTCGCCGCCGGAATCGGCGTCACAATGCCCAGTGCGGAAAACGGCTGCGAAACCTCGTCCATGACGATTGCGAAGTTCGTCGTCGCCGCCGCAGGCCTGCGCCACTCGATCTGGCTGCCGAGCCAAGTCAGCATCGCAAACGGAATCAGAATTTCAACGACGCCGCGAGCCAGACAGCATGACGAACTCGCGCCCGATTGCCGCGCAGAGCCAGCGTCAACAACCCGGCGAGCACCGCGAACAACGTCGACTGCCAAAGATGATTTTCAAGCTCCGTAAGAATTTGAGGGATCATTTCGGCTGCCCCTTTAATAAGGCCTTCTCGGCGTCACGAATGTCGTCGATCGTCAGCGAGCCCGATTCGATCAGGTGCGCCATGATGGGGCGGCTGCGGCCACCGAACATCCCGAGCAGATCGTCGATGAGTTTGCGTTCGGCCGCGACGCGCGTCACTGCGGCCTCGAAGATCAAGGCCGTGCCGATCTTCTTGAAGCGCCGCAGAGCCTTCTTGACCTCCAGGCGATACACCATCGTCTGCACGGTCGTGTATGCGGGCCGCTTTTTCGCAGGGAAGGATTCCTGAATTTCGCGGACGGAACACGGTCCGATGGTCCACAGGGCTTCCATGATTTGCAGTTCCAGCTTGCTGAGTTTGGGCAGCGGCATCAACTACTCCTGTTGGCAACACTACTACAGGTGTGGTTCCATTGCAAGAGTGAAATTGTGGCGCACGCTTCAGCGTGCAGCGGTGAACTTTAGTTCACCGTCGGACTGCCGACTGAAGTCGGCAGCAGCACGCTGAAGCGTGCGCCACAGGGTATGCTGACAGTATGCGAACCGAATGGGTGGCAAAGCGCGCAACCGACAAGATCCCGACACAGATTCACTACGCCCGCCAGGGCCGGATCACCGAGGAGATGGAGTACGTCGCCAAGCGCGAGCAACTGACGCCCGAACTGGTGCGCGACGAAGTGGCTCGCGGCCGCATGATCATCCCGGCCAACATCAATCACAAGAATCTGGAGCCGATGTGCATCGGCGTCGCCTCGCTGTGCAAGGTGAACGCGAACATCGGCAATTCGTCGACGACTTCCGACATCGCGGGCGAACTCGACAAGCTGCACTACGCGGTCCACTATGGCGCCGACACCGTGATGGATCTGTCCACTGGCGGCGACATTCCGCGCATCCGCCAGGCGATCATCGACAACTCGCCGGTACCGATCGGAACCGTGCCGATCTATGAAGCGCTGGCGCGCGTTCGCCGCGTGGAAGATCTCAACATTCAAGTGATGCTGGAGGTGATCGAAGAGCAGGCCGCACAAGGCGTTGATTACATGACGATTCACGCGGGTGTGCTGGTGCAATACATCCCGCTGACCACCAGTCGCGTAACCGGAATCGTCAGCCGCGGCGGAGCGATCCTGGCCGAATGGATGGTGAAAAATCATCGCCAGAATCTGCTGTACGAGCACTTCGAAGACATCTGCAAGATCTTTCAGAAATACGACGTAACCTTCTCATTAGGCGATGGGTTACGCCCCGGTTCCCTAGCCGATGCGAGCGACGCCGCTCAGTTCGCCGAACTCAACACGCTGGGTGAACTGACCAAGATCGCCTGGAAATACGATGTGCAAGTGATGATTGAAGGTCCAGGCCATATCCCGATGGATCAAATCAAGATGCAGGTCGACAAAGAAGTCGAAATCTGCCACGAAGCACCCTTCTATACGCTGGGACCGCTGGTGACCGATTTCGCACCCGGCTACGATCACATCACGTCGGCGATCGGCGCGGCGATGATCGGCTGGCACGGCGCTTCGATGCTGTGCTACGTGACACCGAAAGAGCACCTTGGACTGCCGAATCGCGAAGACGTGAAGCAGGGCCTGATCGCTTATAAGATCGCGGCGCATGCGGCGGATATCGCGCGCCACCGGCCGGGCGCGAGGGATCGTGACGACGCGCTGTCGCGAGCGCGCTTCGCATTCGATTGGAAGAAGCAGTTCGAATTGTCGCTGGACCCGGAGACGGCCAAGGCCTATCACGACGAGACGCTGCCGGAGGAAGGCTTTAAGGACGCGGCTTTCTGCTCGATGTGCGGGCCGAAGTTCTGCTCGATGAACCACTCGGTGAAGACGAAAGAGTTCACGGCGGCGGATGCCGAGTCGGTGCTGGCTCAGATTGCCGGGGCGAAGTGAGTAGAATGGTTCTGTGAACGATTCTCAACTCCTCACTTTGGCGTTGACCGTGGTACCAACGATGACCGTTGTGCTCATCGGGATTCTGCTTAACAACTCGCGCCTTAGCGACGTGAGGGATTTGCTGAAAAGCGAGGTCGGCGGCGTTCGATCCGAGCTTGCGAGTACTCGGGAAGTGCTCGAAGCGAGGATGGACAAAAACCATAGCGAGATGCTGCATCGGTTCGCTGATCTCGACACGCGAATGACGCGGCTGGAGAACAGCCTCGGCATGAATCGCGGTTGACGCCGCGTTTCCCCGCACCTTAGCGGCGAATTAGCAGTTTTAAACCTGCTACGCTCAAGCCATGTTCGATCTTCGCGAAGTCCGATCGGTAACCGAGTTTCAGCGCAACCTCAAAACCTACGTCGGCAAGCTGAAAGAGAAGAAGACACCGATCGTTCTGACCGTGAACGGTCGCGCCGAACTTGTAGTTCAGAATGCCGCGAGCTATCAGGCGCTCCTCGATCGGCTGGAGAGCGTCGAGATCGTAGCCGCCCTACGCGAAGGGCTAGCGCAGGTCGAAAGAGGAGAGACGATCCCGTTGGAAGAAGCGATGGAACGAATTCGCAAGAAGCATGGATTTTCGCGTTGAGATTACTAAGCGGGCCTCTGAAGAGATCGACGCGATTGCGGACTACATCAGGCAACGTGGGAGCTTCGAGAGCGCCGAAAAGTGGCTTCGCGATATTAGCCATTCGCTCACCACATTGAGTTATCTCGCCGGGATTCATCCCGTCGTACCCGAGTCGGGCGAAGTTGGCCGCAGGTTTCACATTCTCCTTCACGGCGCCAAGAATCGACGATACAAGGTCTTTTTACTTGCCAGACGCCATGCACCGCGTCGTCAATGTAGTTCACATTCGCCACTGGGCACGCAAGAACCCAACGGCGGAGGAACTTGGCGAATTCACGTCCGACTGACAAAATCCCCCACCAGCGATTAAGCTGGTACCTATGCTGACTCGCCGGCACTTCCTCGCCACCTCGGCCGCCTTCGCCGCTTTCCAGGCCGACAAATTATTCGCGGCGCCCAAGGATTCGAAGACGCCATCGCCCGACCTCGAAAAACTCGGCGCGGTCGCGCTGCGCGAGGCCAAGAAATACAAAGCCACCTATTGCGACATCCGCATCGTCCGCCTGCGCGACCAGCGCCTCGGCCTGCGCGCTCAATCCCGAGCGCGGCACTGGCACGCATGCTCGCCGTGCCCGAACGTCAGCGAAGATTCGAGCTTCGGATTCGGCGTCCGCGTGATCGTCAACGGCGCCTGGGGATTCGCGTCGTCGCCCGTCGTCACGCCGGAAGAGATCGCGCGCATCACCGGCGAAGCCGCGATCATCGCCAAAGCCAACGCGTCGATTCAGCCGAAGCCGGTGGAACTCGCGCCGGTGAAAGCCTATCGCGATCGCTGGGTCACGCCGCACGAAAAGGATCCGTTCGACGTATTCGATGGAGGAAAAGCTCGAACTGCTGCGCCGCGTCAACGAGGAAGTGAAGAAGAACCCGGCCATGTTTTCGAGCGGCGCGCGACACTTGAATCTGCGCAGCGAAGACAAGTATTTCGCGTCGTCCGAAGGCTCCTCCATTCAGCAGTTACATTCTTGCAGATCTACGGCAACGTGGATGCCACGGCGGTCGATCGCGACGCCGAACATCTCGCGCAGCCGCAGCTATACGCCCACGCAGGCATCGGCCGGTTGGGAATACGTGCCGGAGATGAACCTGGAGGAGAACGCGCAGCGCATTCGCGAAGAAGTGATGGAGCATCTGAACGCGCCCGCCGTGAAGCCCGGCAAGAAGGATCTGCTGCTGATGCCGAGCCACCTGATGCTGACGATTCACGAAAGCGTCGCGCATCCCACGGAGCTCGATCGCGCGCTCGGCTATGAAGCGAATTACGCCGGCACCAGCTACATCACGCATGGACAAAATCGGCAAGCGGATCGCGAGCGAGCACTGCACCTTCATCGGCGACCGCACGCTCGCCCGCGGCGCTCGGCACCTGCGGCTACGACGACGACGGCGTGAAGACCACGCAGTTCACCATCATCGACAAGGGGATTTTCCAGACTACCAGACCACGCGCGAACAGGCGCATTTGGTGGGCGACAAAGAATCGCACGGCTGCTGCCAGGCCGATTCGTGGGCCACGGTTCCGTTCCAGCGCATGCCGAACGTGTGGCTGAAAGCCGGGCCGGCAGAGACGACGCTGGAAAGATCTGATCGCGGGCATCGACGACGGCGTGCTGATCGACGGGCGCGGCAGTTATTCGATCGATCAGCAGCGCTACAACTTCCAGTTCGGCGGCGACGCGTTCTGGGAAATCAAGGGCGGCAAGAAGCGCGGCATGATTTCGCGCGTGTCCTATCAGGCGCGCACGCCGGATTTCTGGCAGGCCTGCGACGGCACGGCGGGACCCGCGTACTGGCGGCAGTTCGGCACCACCGGCGACGCGAAAGGCGAGCCGACGCAGATCAATTCGATCAGCCACGGCTGCTCGCCCACGCGATTCGCGATCGACGTGATCCTGACGGATTAAAATGCCTGTCCTACGCGACTGAGGCTAACAACCGGTATGCGTCAATTCACGAAATAACATGCTCACACGAGACGAAGCACAAAAACTCGCTCAAAAAGTTCTCGGGATGTCGACGTTCCCGGAATGCCAGGTCACCATCACCTCGCAGGAGCAGGCCTACACGCGATTCGCCAACAACGGCATCACGACCGCGTCGTTCTCGCTGCGCCACACCGTGTCGATCGTGACCACGACGCGCGACGGGCGCACGGGCTCCTACGCATCCAACGATCTGGACGACGATTCGCTGCGCACCGCGGTGAAGAAAGCGGAAGAACTGGCCGCCTGGCGCCGCCGAATCCGGAGCGGCTCCGCCCCGTCGGCCCGCAGGAGTTTCCCAAGACCCACGATTTCGACGAGCGCACCGCCACTGCGCGCTCGCCTGAAATGATTCCGCACGTGAAGACGATCATCGATGCGGCGATGAAGCAAAAACTGGTGGCGGCGGGACTGATCGAGCGGTCGCATCGCATCAACGGCAGTCGCGAACAAGACCGGACTGTTCGGCTATCACAACTCCAGCCGATTCGCAGTTGACCACCACCATCCGCATGGCGGACGGGTCCAGCTCCGGCTGGGCAGGGCAGCCTTCGACGAAGCTTTCGGAAATCGACAGCGCGCATCTCGCGGCGGCAGGCCATCGAAAAATGCCTGCGCTGGAAGAATCCGCAGAAGCTTGAGCCGGGCAACTACACGGTCGCTCCTGGAACCGACCGCCTGCGGCGACCTGGTGCGCCTGATGATCGGGCAGCTTCTCGGCGCGCAACACCGAAGAAGGCCGGACGTTTCTGAGCAAGCGCGGCGGCGGAACGCTGCTCGGCGAAAAAGTGTTTCCCGGATTTCGTCACGCTGCGCAGCGATCCGTTCGATCCTCGCCAGCCTTCGTCTCCGTGGACCGGCGATCTGCTGCCGACGCGGCGCCGTCACCTGGGTCGATAAAGGCGTGGTCGCGAATCTCGGCTACGACCGTTATTGGGCGAATAAGACCGGCAAACACCGCGAACGGCGGGCGGAGGTGGAGGCCGCGGAGGCGGCGGCGGCGGTGGTCGGTGGCGGCGGCGGCAGGCAGCCTGATTATGGAAGGCGGGCAAACGTCGATTGACGATCTGATCGCGTCGGTCGAGCGCGGGCTTGCTGGTCACGCACTTCTGGTACATCCGCGGAGTGAATCAGCAGACGCTGCAACACACCGGCCTGACGCGCGATGGGCTGTTTCTGATCGAGAACGGAAAAATCACCACGCCGATCATGAACTTCCGCTTCAACGAAAGCCCGGTGCGGCTGCTGAAGAACACGAAGATGGTCGGGCCCGGCAATGCGCGTGCGCGGACTGGAAGGCGGCATGATGATCGCCCCCGCTATCGTCGCGACGGATTTCCCGCTGACCTCGATCTCCGACGCGATCTAATCGGAGAGATTCTCACGATCGGGTACAATTAGGCAGGTCGTCTATGCCCAAAACAGTGCACGTTTACCACTCGGATCGCGGTTGGGCAGTCCAGCGGGATGGTGGAAAGTCGAGGGATGTTTTCCCGACCCAGAGAGAAGCCATCGAGAGTGCTCGATCCAAAGCTAGAGAGTCCGCGCCTAGCAAGTATGTTGTCCATGGACGGAATGGGATGATTCGAGATGTTGTGACATACGGATTGCCCAAGATCCAAGATCCGCCCTACTCGAAAAATGCCAGAAGGATTCAACGGGCGATTAATGAGTTGGTACTCGAACGCCTGACCTCCAGCCTCGCTCCAAGCCGTGCCTAGACCGGCTCATAGCACTCACGTCTTCATAGACTGTCCTTTTGACGATGGCTATCGGCCCATCTTCAACGCAGTTGTCTTTGTCATCCGTGATCTCGGTTTCGTTGCCCGTTGTGCACGGGAGGCCGACGATTCCGGCGAAGCTCGAATTGTGAAGATCGAGCGGATCATTGAACAATGCAAGTTTGGAATCCACGACATTTCAGAGGTGAAGCTCGATACAGTCAACAATCTGCCTCGCTTCAACATGCCTCTGGAGTTGGGGATGTTTCTGGGGTGTAAGAGATTCGGAGGGCGTGCGCAGGGCAGGAAAATTTCCCTCGTCCTCGACATCGAGCAGTATCGATACCAGAAGTTCATCTCAGATATAGCCGGACAGGACATCCGTTCGCACGACGGCAATCCGGATCGAGCAATTCGAGCCGTCCGAAACTGGTTAGCCACTGCCTCAAAGCGCGAAGACCTCCCAGGCGGAACGGACGTGATCAACCGCTACGCTCGTTTTCAAACCGACTTGCCGCGCACTTGCGAGAAAGCCAAGCTGGATCCTGACGACCTTACGTTTAGCGATTTATCGAATACGATTGCGAGCTGGCTGAAAACAAACCCGTAGCCGAGACCCTATTTTTCCAGCGCCGCGACCCCCGGTAACTCGATCCCAGCCAGAAACTCCATCGAAGCCCCACCCCCAGTCGAAATGTGCGAGATCTTATCGCTCACGCCCGCCGCCTTGATCGCCTTTTCGGAATCACCGCCGCCCACCACGCTAATCGCGCCCGACCCCGCGACCGCTTTCGCCAACGCGACCGTGCCCTTATCGAACGGCGGCTTCTCGAAAATGCCCATCGGCCCATTCCAGATGATCGTCTTCGCGCCGGCAATCACTTTCTCGTACGCCGCGATCGTCTTCGGCCCAATATCGTACGCTGCCCCACCGTCCGGAATCAATTCGCAAGTCTCGCCAGCTCGACAACACGTGATCCACCGGTAGCATCAACTTGTCACCCGCGCTCGCCATCAATTGACCCGCCAGTTCAATCTTGTCTTCTTCCACCAACGATGTCCCGGTTCCCTCGCCACGAGCCCGCAAGAACGTGTACGCCATCGCCCCGCCGATCAGCAGCCGATCGACGATCTTCATCAGATTCTCGATCACCTCGATCTTGTCCGACACCTTCGCGCCGCCCAAAATCGCGATACAAGGCCGCGCCGGATTCCTGGTCGCTTTGCCCAGATATTCCAGCTCCTTTTCCATCAACAAGCCCGCGCCGGTGACCTTGACGAACTGGATCATCCCCACCGTCGAAGCGTGCGCGCGATGCGCCGACCCGAACGCGTCGTTCACATACACGTCGCATAGCGCCGCAAGCTTTCGCGAAAACTCGGGATCGTTCTTTTCCTCCTCTGGATGAAAGCGCAGATTCTCCAGCAGCAGAATCTCGCCCGGCTTCGGCAGCATCGCCTCCACTTCAGGGCCGATGCAATCCGGCGCCATCGCGACCGGTCGCTTCATCAGCTCACTCAAGCGGACCGCCACTGGAGCCAGGCTCATCTCCGGATTCGGCTTACCCTTCGGCCGCCCAAGATGGCTCGCGAGAATCACCGCCGCGCCATGATCGAGCGCATATTGAATGGTCGGGATCGACGCCTTGATTCGCTTATCGCTGCTGATTTCCTTGCCGCCATCGGCCAGCGGGACGTTGAAATCCACGCGTATGAAAACCCGTTTGCTGTTCAAATCCAGATCCCGGACTGAGGTCACATTCATGCTACGTTCTTGCTCCAGACTAATCCAATAAAGAAGTTGCTTAAGCGCCAGACTATCGCTTATTATTGTTTGCTTATGCGTTTATTCTTACGTTCTTATGCACTGCCGGCGATCCTCGCGCTGGTCAGTTCGTCCATAGGCTTTGCACAATCGTATACCACCAAGACCTTCGCCGGCACGGACCGCCTGCTCGACGGTCACGCCGCGAACACCGTCCCGTTGCGATTTCCCTGGGGCATGGTGCAGGACGCCGCCGGCAACGTCTATTTCGCCGACAATTCCGATAACCGCGTTCGTAAAGTGGACCCCAACGGGATCGTTACCACCATCGTGGGAACGGGAATCGCCGGCTACGACGGAGACGGAGACAAAGCCAGCGCGGCCACGCTCGATTCACCGCAAGGCATCGCGCTCGACAGCAAAGGCAATCTCTACATCGCCGACTACAACAACAATGTGATTCGAAAGGTAGTGCTTGTCCACCGGGATTATCACCACCGTGGTCGGCAACGGCAAGTTGCAATATTCGGGCGACGGCGGTCCGGCGCTCGCCGCTGGCATCGATCCCTTCGATGTCGCGGTGGATACCGCGGGAAACCTCTACATCTCGGATTTTTTGAACAACCGGATCCGCAAAGTTTCGGCCACCGACCAGACCATCACCACTCTCGCCGGAAACGGATTGGCGGGCGATGGCGAATCCGGTCCCGCCAATCAGGCTCCGCTGTTCGGCCCCAACGGAGTGTCCGTGGATGGCAGCGGCTTCGTATATTTTGTCGATTACTACAACAACACCGTGAAGAAGATTGACCAGGTCGCCAACAAGATCAGCGTGCTGGCGGGCACTGGCGATTTCGGTTTCGGCGAGCCGCAGTTCGATGGCGACGGCGGCCTCGCCACCAAAGCGTATCTGGTGTATCCGTACAACACTGCCGTCGAGGCCAACGGGAACATTCTGATCGATTGCATCATCGAACTGTGGCGCGTCACCGTGGCCGACGGCAAGATTCATTTCGTCGCCGGCAGCGATTCGCTGGGATTCGGAGGCGACGGCACGCTCGCGTCGACCGCGAAATTCGCCCAAATGACTCAGGTAGGCACCGGTCCCAATGGCGATGTGTTGATCGCCGACGCCGGCAATTATCGAATCCGGCGCATTCACAACAACGTCGTCAACACGTTGGTGGGGACCAGCATCCTGGATAACATTCCAGCAGCCAGTGCGTTTCTCAACCTGCCGGACGGAATCATTCCCGATGGAAAGGGCGGCCTCTACATCGCGGATCAAAACGACAATCGTGTGCGCCAGGTTTTGCAAAACGGGAACATCGCCAACTTCGCCGGCAGCGGAGTCGGAGGTTCCAGCGCCGGGCAGCTTCATTTTCCGGAAGGCATCGCCATGGATGCGCAAGGCGCAATCTACATTGCCGACAGCTATAACGATCGCGTGATGAAGATGATTCCCGGCGGCGGGCTTACCGTCGTCGCCGGCGGAAATGGCACCGGTTATAGCGGCGATGGAAGCTTCGCGCCGCGCGCCAAGCTGAGCAACCCCAGCAGTGTGGCCGTCGATGCGGCGGGAAATGTCTACATCGCCGACGAATTCAACGCGGTAATCCGCATGGTCGACACCAATCAGGTGATCACGACCATCGCCGGCACAGGCGTCCCCGGCTTCAGTGGCGACAACAATCCGGCCAAACAGGCGAAGATCGCCACGCACGACATTACTTTGTTTGGCGGCAATCTGTATCTGGCCGAGTTTTCGACGCATCGTATCCGCAAGATCGATCTGACGACCAAGATCATCTCGACCGTCGCCGGCATCGGCACGCCGGGATTCTCAGGCGATGGCGGGTCGCCGCTCAGTGCCCAATTGCAGTTCCCGCTCAGCGTCGCGTTTGATGCCGCCGGGGCGATGTACATCGCCGACGAAGGCAACTCCGTCGTCCGTCGCATCAGCGGATCCACCATCACCACGATTGCGGGCAATCAGAAGGTTCAATTCAATTCGGATTTCGGAACCGCGTTGGGCGTCTCCATCGATCCGACGCGCGTAACCGTCGACAGCGCGGGCAACATTTACATCACTGACCAATTGAACGATCGTATTCGCGTGCTGCAGCCGCAGACCGCCACGAAGTTGGTGATCTCTTCGGGGAACAACGGCTCCGGCCCGGCGGGATCTTCGGTGAATATCGCTGTGAAAGTGACCGATGCCGCAAGCCTCCCGGTCGGCGGGGCACTGGTGAATTTCACAGTGACGGGCGGATCGGCCGCGCTGCTGGCATCGTCGGCGACCACGATCGGCGATGGAACCGCCACCATGCAGGTCACGTTCGGACCGACACCGGGTCCGGTAACGATCACCGCCGCATCGCCAGGATTGACGACGGTGACCTTCAGCCTGACCGGGATGCCCGTGATCGTGCCGGTTCCGGCTCCAACCATCAACGCCGGCGGAGTAACCGGCGCGGGGCTGAGCGTGCCCTCGATTCAAGCGCTTTCGACAAACGGAATCGGCACCGTGAAAGGCGTGAATTTCGGCGCGGGTCCGAAATTCCTACAGGTCGGCAATGCCGACCTGGTGAACGGTAACGTGCCCACGAAATTCCAGGGCATCTGCCTGGAAATCGGCGGAGTCCGCGCGTTCATCTTCGGCGCGTCGGATACGCAGATCAACTTCCAGACGCCAGCCCTGCCAATCAGTGCATCCACCAGCGTTAAAGTAATTTCCTTCTGCGATACCAGTGCGCCGTTGTCCAGCGCAATCGTCAATGTTGCGATTCAACCCGCGACGCCGGAGTTTTTCTATTTCGCATACAACGCCGACGGCCGGAATCCGATCGCCGCGACCGATTCGCTCACCGGCGCGATTCTGGTTTCGTCGACGCTGTTTCCCGGCGCAGGATTCCAGCCCGCGCATCAATCCGAATACGTCACCGCCTACGCCACGGGTTTCGGACCGACGAATCCGCCCGTCGATCCCGGCACATTCGGAGTCGGCGGACAGGTGGCAGGCGCGTACTCGGTCACGCTGGGAGGGAAGCCGCTACCGGCCGCGAACATCCTATTCGTGGGCCAAACCCCCAGCAGCCCAGGATTGTTCCAGCTCAACATCCAGATTCCATCGGATGCACCGGATGGCGATCTGCCGCTAGTGTTGACGATCGGCGCCGCCTCCAGTTCACCAGGGGCCTTCCTAACAGTGCAGCACGTAAACTAGCAGATGTGGCGCACGCACTCCTGCGTGCCGTGTCGACACTCATGTCGACACGAGTTTTGTCAGGCGCTGGTCAACGACACTAAATCCCAAAAGCCGACCGATACTTCTCCGGCAGCTTTACAGGCTTATTATCCCGATCGCACCAAACATGCTTCGTCCCACCACTCGCCAGCTTCCGACCACTAGCCTTCTCGACGATCTCATAACCAAAGCTCAACATCCGAGCATGCGCCTGCGAAATCCAAGTGCGCACGCAAATTTCCTCGTCATAACGAGCCGGAGAAATGTACCGGCAATTCGCCTCGGCGACAGCCAGCAGCACGTGATCGTCGCGCTCCATGTCGCGATAGTTCAATCCCACCCCGCGGCAATATTCCACCCGCCCGACCTCCATCCAAACGAAGTAATTGGCGTAGTAAACGATGCCCATCTGGTCCGTCTCGGCATAGCGAACGCGAAAAACAGTCTCGACGATGTGCATGGCGAATGGAAAACCCCGTGAAACCAAAGCCTCGCGAGGTCAGTCTGTTAGTATGACAGCACGTGATGATCCGCGTCCTCTTTTTTGGTGTACTTCGCGATGTAACGGGCATCCGCGAAGATCAAATCGAGATTCCCGAAGGCAGCCGCCTGGAGACCGTTTTCGCGGCCTACGCGAGCCGTTTCCCGCGGCTGAACGAGATCTCCGCGAGCATCGTGCTCGCCCTGAATCAGCAGTTCGCGCCGCAATCCACAGCGGTAAACGATGGCGATGAAGTAGCGTTTCTGCCGCCAGTCAGCGGCGGCTCCGGCTACACGCAACACATCCTCGACGATGCCAGCGGGAACTTCTTTGCGT
The DNA here is from genome assembly GCA_963732025.1 of Terriglobia bacterium. Classification (GTDB taxonomy): domain Bacteria; phylum Acidobacteriota; class Terriglobia; order Bryobacterales; family Bryobacteraceae; genus Palsa-187. Next base: position 2,289,318 of record CAVSXU010000006.1, on the reverse strand, counting down.
TGACTCGCGATGCCATCGACGGTACCGCCATCGCCCGCCAATTATTGCGCGGAGAAGACGGAGCGTTCGTCAATTTCGAAGGCGTGACGCGCAACAACACCAAGGGCCGCGCGACCCGCTATCTCGACTACGAATGTTATGAGCCGATGGCCGTGAAGGTCATGGCGGAGATCGGCGGCGAAATCGCGCGCGCCTTCGCCATCGGACGCATCGCGATGGTGCACCGTCTCGGCCGCGTCGAAATCGGCGAGACCAGCGTCGCCATCGTCGTGACCGCGCCGCATCGCAAGCCCGCGTTTGAAGCCGCGCTCGAAGGAATCAATCGTTTGAAGAAAACGGTGCCGATCTGGAAGAAAGAATATTTCGCCGATGGCGAGGTGTGGGTCGACGGCGAATGGGATGAGGCGGTGATCAAGAAATGAGGGCTGTCGTAGCGCTGATCGCCGTCACCACGCTGCTGGCACAACAGCCCCGCCAGCCCAATTTCCAAACCGAAGTGAAACTAGTCCGCCTGCTGGTGAACGTCAAGAACGCAGCCGGCGAACTGGTGGGCACTATCGACAAGGAAGAATTCACCGTATTCGACAACGGCGTCCCCCAGCAGATTGCGAACTTCGAACGCTACACCACGAAACCCATTTCCGTCGCGCTGGTCGTCGACACCAGCGGTTCCACCGCGAAAGATTGGCAGTACGAAGTCAAGTCGATCCGTAAATTCCTGAACGCACTTTTCAGGGAAGGGAATGAGAGCGACACGGCCTCGCTATTCACTTTCAACTACGACGTCACCATGCAGCACGATTTCACCCGCAACGCGCCGCGCCTGGAAGACCGTCTGCGCGGCATCAAGCCCGAAGGTGGAACCTCGCTCTACGATGCGATCTTTCACGCGTCGCAGCAACTCCAGCGCCGCGACGGCCGCCGAGTCATCGTGCTGGTGACCGACGGCGGCAACACCACCAGCGTCCGAGCCTATAAGGATGCGAAAGAAGCCGCCCAGCGCGCCGATGTGGTGATGTATCCAATTGTCGTCGTCCCCATCGACAACGATGCCGGGCGAAATACCGGCGGCGAGCACGCGCTGCAAACCCTGGCCGGCGATACCGGTGGTCGCTGGTTCGATCCCACTATCGGCGATCAGCTCGACAAGACGTTCACCGAAATCCTGCGCGACCTGCGAGCGCAATACATGCTCGGCTACTATCCGAAAAATCTTCCAGCCGACGCGCCGCGATTCCACCCCGTCCGCGTCGAAATCGCGCGCAAGGATTTGCGGGCGCAGACGCGCACCGGATACTATGGAGATGACCCTCGCTGAGCTGCGGCGAATCATCCCTACATGGCCGGAAAAATCAGTCAGACCAAAGCGCCCGAACAGACCTTTGAAGAGGTGAACTACCTGAAGCGCCTCATCGAAGATCGCGTCCCCGTGTGCGTGAAGCTCAGCGACAACCAGGAAGTGGTAGGGCACCATCGAATTCTACGACGCGACCTTCATCCGCCTGACGCGCGACGGCGAGCCCAACCTCTTTCTGTTCAAGCACGATATCAAATACCTATACGAACTCGAATGATTGTGGGGCCGGCACTTCTGCCGGCAACCGGACTTTAGGCCGGTTTCCCCTCGAAAAGAGCGAAGTCGACTACGCGGATTGGACCCAATGCCCTCCTTCCTTGAAACAGCAGCCGAGATCGCCCGCGAAGCCGGCGCCATCATCAACAACTTCGGCGAACGCAAAATCGGTTATCGAGCTGAAAGGCGACCATGACCTGGTCACCGAAGCCGACCGCGCCAGCGAACGCCTGATCGTCGAACGCCTGCGCAATCATTTTCCGACCCACGCCATCGTCGCCGAAGAAGGCGGCGGCAACGAAGGCACATCCGAATATCGCTGGTACGTCGATCCCTCTCGACGGCACCACGAATTTCGCGCACGGATTTCCCGCCTACAACGTAACGATGGCGCTGGAGAAATCGGGCGAGCTGATCGCCGGCGTGATCTTCGATCCCGTCCACAACGAGATGTTCTCGGCGGAACGCGGCGCGGGCGCGTATCTGAACAATCACCGCATTCACTGTCTCGAAAGCGCCGGGCATCGACGCCGCGCTGATCGCCACCGGATTTCCGTCGCGCAAGCGGCATCTCGATATCAACGTACATTTCTACTATCAGCTCGCGATGCTGTCGCACGGTGTGCGGCGCGCGGGCTCGGCGGCACTCGACCTCGCGTACGTCGCCTGCGGTCGCTTGGATGGATTCTGGGAATTCAGTTTGAACCCGTGGGACATCGCGGCGGGTACATTGCTGGTTCGCGAAGCGGGTGGAACCTGCTCGGATATGCACGGCGGTCCGCTGGAAATGCGAGGCCCGCACATCCTGGCCGACAACACGCGACTGCATCAGCCAATGGTAGAGCTGTTCGCCGAAATCTTCGCCGGCAAATATCGATTCCCCCTGCCGGAGATGCGAAGCGCCTAGCAGACCTCAACCTATCGTGAGTGGATGTGGCGCACGCACTCCTGCGTGCCGTGTCGACACTCATGTCGACACGTTTTGTGTGGGGAGAGATTATCACGCGAATAGTTCAATAGTTCTCGTGGGGCAGGTCGCCTGACCTGCGCGCGGCCGCCGGGTCGCGCTCGCGACTACTTCGGCTTCTCCGCACCTGACAATCGCATGAACGGCCCCCGACTGCCATTCGGCAAAATGGTGCTGTTATCGGTGAACGATTGCGCGAGCTGATCCCGCGTCAACTCTCGAGCCCCCCGCAAATTCGCCCCGCGAAAATCCGCCATCGCGAGCTGCGCCGCCCCAAACCGAGCCCCCGCCAATTCAGCCCGCGAAAAATCCCCGCCGCGCATCCGCGCTTCCCGAAAATCGCAATCCTTCAAATCGGCATTGCGAAACACGCATTGCACTACCTCGGCGCGATTGAACTTTGCACCGGCCAGCATCGCCCCGCTGAAGTCGCAATGATCCAGCTTCGCTCCCCCAAAACTCGCGCCGACGCAGGACGCACCCAGGAACCGCACATGCGTCATCCGGGCATGATAGAAAATCGCCTCGTCCAGCTTGGCCTCGCCGAAATCGACATCGTAAAAGCGTGACTGATGAAAGCTCGCGCCCACCGCCGACGCCTGCCAGAATGACGTGTCGCGCACCTCGGCCTCCAGCATACGAACCTGCGCCAGCCGAGCATTACGAAAAGTCGCGCCGGTCGCGATCGTCTCGCACAGATTCGCGCCTTGCAGAGCCGCGCCCGCCAGAACCGCCCGCGATAAATTCGCGCCGCTCAAATCGGCACCCGCCAGATTCGCGCGCTGCAGATCGGCCTGCTCCAGGATCGCCGCGGTCAAATCCGCGCCCGCCAGATTTGCGTCCAGCAGCGTCGTCCCCGTCAGGTTGACCTGCCGTAGACTCGCACCGGCCAGTTGTTCCTCATTCAAAGTCCGCCGGCTCAGATTCGCGCGACGTCCCACAGCCGGATTCTCCAGCCATTCCGCATGCGCGCGCAAAACGGCCGGCAGCGAATACTCGCTTGTGTGTATCACTAGCAGACCTTATCGGTACTAAGGCCACCGCCTTTAAGTCCGATGTGGCGCACGCACTCGTGCGTGCCGTGTCGACACTCATGTCGACACCCTCGCCCGCGTTACGCGGATCTCCAGGACGAGCACAAAACTATTGACAAGCGTGCTATTACGCCATACGATATACTACGGGATACGTACTAATGACCTCAAGCACCACCCATTAGGGTGAGGGTGTTTTATAGAAAGGAGCCGATGACCGATCCAACCCTTCTAGTCCTCTCGAGCCTCGCCGAAGGCGATAAACACGGCTACGCCATGATGGAAGATATCGAGCGATTCGCAAGCGTTCGCCTGGGCCCAGGCACACTCTACGGAGCGATAACGCGCCTCGAAGAGCGAGGCTGGATTAAGCCAGTCACTTCGAAAGACCGCCGCCAGCCATACACAATCACCGGAGCCGGCCGCGAACATCTTAAAGACCAACTAGCGAACCTGGACCGCGTAGTGCGAGCCGGATTGCGAAGGTTGAAGAACGCATGAAACGCATAACGCGATTTCTAGCGCGCCTCTACCCGTCCACCTGGCGCAATCGCTACGGTGCCGAGTTCGACCAACTGCTGGAAGACACGAAGCCAACAGGTCATGATGCGGTGGACGTTCTGAAAGGAGCCGTGAAGATGCAAGTCACGACAGGCACGTTCATGAAGACTCTGTTTGCGTTCGCGATGGCGGGAGCGTTGGCAGCGGTCGCGATCTCGTTTGCGATGCCGGTCCGATACCAGTCGATAGGCGCCATAACGGTCGTGCCCACGGCCGACACGGCAGTAATCCAAACTCCATCTGCGAGGAACCAAGTGATATGGAACGAAATCCAGGAGCTAAAGCAACGCATCGTCAATCCGAGGTCGCTAACTGCGATTATTCAACAGCGCAACCTCTATCCCTACGAGCGCGCGCGTATGCCTGTGGACGATGTCATCGCACTCATGGCGAAGAATATCGTTGTGCGCCCGATCCCTTCCAGTGCGACAAATCATCAAGTGAGCGCTTTCGTGATCGAGTTCAACTATTCGGATGGGCTAAAAGCACAGAGCGTTACGGCGGACTTGATGAGCCGATTTATCGACGACAACGTACTCGTCAATACGACCCTCAAGTTCCAGTCTCTCCCGACTAGAGTGCGACTCGACCCACTGGACACCGCGAGCCTCCCGTTGAAACCAACCAGCCCAAATCGGTGGACGATCGCCACCGCTGGGCTATTCGCCGGCCTGCTGGCCGGACTAACCTGGGCATTAATTAAAAGACGGGGACAAGGATCCACCGCGTGAAACGCCTGTCACAACTTCTCGCCCGCCTCTATCCCGCCAAATGGCGCGAACGCTACGGCGATGAATTCGATGCCCTGATCGAAGACTCGCGTGCAAGCTGGCGTTCAACATTTGACATCCTCCGTGGTGCACTGAAATTGCGCGCACTCACCGCACCGAGCTTTCGAGCAATGGCCGTGGTACTCGCCACTTTCGGCGTGATTACTGCGTGGGTGGTCCGTTATGAACTCATTAGCAAACCGGTTCCGATTGAGATTCGAGCAGTCGATCACGTACCCGCGTCCGTTCCCGGATTCGAGATGTGCGTGCAAGCGATCGGCCCGGACAACTGCGGGTTCAGGGGCGATGCCAGCACAACGGCCCTGAGCAGCTTCACTATGACGGACAAAAGCTGGTCATCGCCTACAATCGAAATATTCCTCACGAACAGGATCGCGCGCGAATGCTCGCCCACATCTATCGAAGCAATATCGACGCGCTACGACCCTATCGGCACGTGTCTTCGCCAATCGCCGCAGCTCTCTACGGCCTGTCCGCAGGCCTCCTATTGGCCACCTTGCTCGCCGCGCTGCGCGGCCTGCGAAATCGCTTAACCTGAAGTCATGCAACTCGTTCTTCCAGAGCAAACGCTTCCCGCCAAGCTTATGCTCATTCCCGAGCGGGCACTGAGCGACGACGAATTCTTCTCGTTATGCGCGGCGAACTCGGACGTATGGTTCGAGCGCAACGAACAAGGAGAGATCAGTATCGTGCCTCCCGCTGGATTCGAATCTGATAGTCGAAACGCGCAACTCGTCCATCAGCTTGTGGATTGGGCCGAACAAGATCGCCGGGGCGTCGCCTTCAGTCCTACCGCGGAGTTTTTCCTTCCCACCAGCGCTGCCCTATCGCCGGATGCCGGGTGGATTTCGAACGTCCGTTTGTCGCAGTTTTCCAACGAAGAACAGCGCAAGTTCCTGCACGTCGCGCCGGAATTCGTTGTAGAGGTGATGTCGCCGACCGACCGTCTTTCCGCCGCCAAGGAAAAAATGAAGATGTGGATTCGCGCCGGAGTCGAGCTCGCCTGGCTGATCGATGGCGACAACAAAACCGTCTACGTTTATCGAACCGGCAGCGAATCGGAAGCACGATCGGGAATTTCCAAACTAGCAGGCGAGGGGCCTGTCGCAGCCTTCGAATTGGACCTCACCAAAATCTGGACCCGACGCTAGAGCGAGCATTCCCGTCTTGAGGCGCATCCGTAAGGGTGCGCGCAACAACGTTATGAAACTCCCACCCGCTCCCTCAATCACACCCGTCTTACCATTGGGACTGAATGAGGCGCGACAGAATGGAGCGCTCTCTTCGTGTGGCAGGTGTTTCCGCCTGCCCGCTTTGGTTCGCCTAATTCCAGCCCATCCCGCTCCCTCAATCACACCCGTCTCACCATCGGCACTCAAAGAGGCGCGACAGAATGGAGCGCGTGCTAGCCCCGCAGTAGTGCTAGCTAGCCCCGCAGTAAGACCGACCCACCACCCAAAACCATCGCGCACCTAAATCTTCTCGACAAACTTCCGGTGAACGCGAGTATCCTCCGTCAACTCCGGATGAAACGTCGTCACCATGTGGCGCCCATCCTCCACCCACACCGGATCGCCCTGATATCTACGCCAGCACTCTGCGCCGACTCACCCACGCGCCGAATAATCGGAGCGCGAATGAACACCGCCTCAAACTCCGCCGCCGTCCGTCGGCCTGAACCTGCGCGATCCGGCTGTCGATCTGCCGGCCATAGCCGTTGCGCTCGACGGCGATGTCCATCAGATCCAAGACTCGCCTGCGCCGGATGCGTCACTTCGCGAGCCAATAAAATCGCGCCCGCGCAAGTTCCGTAGATCGGCTTCGTTCGCCGCAAACTGCCGCACCGGCTCGGTCAGATTTCTCGATGTCGAGCAGCTTCAGCATGGTCGAGCTTTCGCCGCCAGGAATAATCAGCCCGTCGCATTGCGCCAACTCGTCGGCCGTACGAACCTCGACCGCGCGCGCCCCGACGCGTTCGATCGCCTTGCGATGCGCCTCGAAATCGCCCTGCAAGGCCAGCACCCCAACAGTTTTCATAGACTCTAGCCGCGAATACGCGATAACGCTGATCACGCCGATTCAGGCTGTCTTATCCGCGTGCATCGGCTCATCTGCGGCATGTCTTACCACCCGCGGGTCTGCATCAACTCTTCCTTCGGCATCTTCGAGACATCCAGCCCGCGCATCGCCTCGCCCAGCTCCTCGCTCGCTTCCAGCAGCTTCACCGGATCGTTAAAGTACGTCGCGGCCTTCACGACCGCCTGCGCCCGCGCCTCCGGATCCTCGCTCTTGAAAATCCCGCTGCCGACGAACACCGCCTCCGCGCCCAACTGCATCACCAGCGCCGCATCGGCCGGCGTCGCGATTCCGCCCGCCGAGAAATTCGGCACCGGCAGTTTGCCGTTCGCCGCCACCCACTCCACCAATTCCAGCGGCGCGCCCAGATTCTTCGCCTCGTGCACCAGCTCTTCCTTGCCGAGGATCGTGAGATGCTTCATCTCTTTCACGATCGTGCGAATGTGCCGCACCGCCTCGACGATGTTGCCCGAGCCCGCCTCGCCCTTGGTGCGAATCATCGCCGCGCCTTCGGCGATGCGCCGCAGAGCCTCGCCCAGATTGCGCGCCCCGCACACGAACGGCACCTTGAAGCCGCGCTTGTCGATGTGGTGCTCTTCATCGGCCGGGCGTCAGCACTTCGCTCTCGTCGATGTAATCGACGCCCAGCGCTTCCAGAACGCGCGCCTCCGTGAAATGCCCGATGCGCGCCTTCGCCATCACCGGAATCGAGACCGTGTCCATGATGTCGCGGATGATGCGGATCGAGGCCATGCGCGCCACGCCGCCTTCCTTGCGAATATCCGACGGCACGCGTTCCAGCGCCATCACCGCCGACGCGCCGGCCTTCTCCGCGATCTGCGCCTGCTCCACATTGGTGACGTCCATGATGACGCCGCCCTTCAGCATCTCCGCCAACCCGACCTTCAATCGAAACTCTTCAGAAAGAAACATGCCGCTCTCCTGTTCATCGACTCTCAACGTGCACTGCTCGTCCTAAACCTAACAGCCGGCGCCGGATCGTCCCGCCGATCCGCGCCTCGCCTGCTGACAACTCGCTCCTGAAAATCCGATCCCAACACCTGCATCCCGTGCTGAATCATTTCCGGCGTCGAGCCCCGCGAAACTCAATCGCAAACCGTGCGCCTGCGGACGCGACACCGCGAAATACCGGCCCGGCAGAAAGCTCACATCTTCGCGCTCCGCGCGCGCCGCCAGCTCCGACGCATCCAACGGCTCCGGCAATCGCACCCACACATTCATTCCGCCTTCCGGCCGCGTGTAATCGCTGCCGCGGGCAGATTCCTTCGCGCAGCCCGCCAGGCACGCATTCAACCGCTCCGCTCCCGCCGCGATCATCTTTTTGCGATGCGCCTCCAGCCGGCCCGACTCCGCGAACCGCAGCAGCACCGCCTGCGAAAGCTGATCCGAATGCAGATCGCTCGCCTCTTTCGCTTCAGTCAAGCCGCGCGATGAAGTGCCGCGGCCCGATCGCCCAGCCGACGCGCAACCCCGGAAACGCGATCTTCGAAAAACTGCCCAGCAGAATCGTGTCGCCGGATTCGTCCAGCCGCTTCATCGACGGCAGATTCCGTCGCCGTGATAGCGCAGCGCGCCGTACAAATCGTTTTCGACCACGATCATTCCAGCCTTGCGCGCCAGCTCCAGAATGTCCTTGCGCGATCGCGAGCGGAATCGTGGTGCCCGTCGGATTCTGAAAATTCGGCGTCAGCACGATCAGCCGCGGGCGTTCTTTTTCGAGCAGCCGTTCCGAGCGCGTCGACGTCGACGCCGTCTCGCCCACCGGAGCACCGATCACCCGCGCGCCGCCGCGCTGAAACGCGTTGCGCAAGCCCGGATAAACCGGATCTTCCATCACCACCGTTTCGCCGTGCGACGCCAGCACGCGCTGAATCAGATCGAACGCCTGCTGGCACGCCGCTGGTGATCAGAATATCGTCGTCGTCGCCGAGCCGTTCCGCGCTTGCCGCGCCTCATTCATAAGATAGCGGCGCAGCGGACCGTAGCCGCTCGCCGGACCGAGCTGCAGGATTTGCGCAGCCTCGGGCGAATCGATCACTTCGCGGCAAGTGGCGCGAAATTCGTCGAGCGGAAACTGATCCTCCGAAGGCCGCGACGCCGAGAAGCTGACTTGCGCGGCGCTTTGATGAGAGTGCGCCGCGAGAGAATCTTCGGGCTGAATCGGCGACCCCGGAGTCAGCGTCGACCAATCGACGCGATTTTTCGGACCCTCTACAAAGGTCCCTTTGCCGACGTGACTGCGGACAAGACCTTCCGATTCCAATAAGTCGTAAGCGGCTGCAATTGTCGTGCGGTTCAGTCCAATCGACCCCGCCAATTCACGAGTCGCCGGAAGCCTCTCGCCACGGGTAAGCCTGCCGTCCGCGATCGCGGAACTCAATTGTTCGTAGAGCTGGCGGTACAACGGAGTGCTGGAATCGGAGTCAGTGTGAAGCCTGGGAAGCATGCCAATCCTGACCGAAGGATACCATATTGGATGGCAATGGATGGTGCGATCTCGCGATTTGACGAATTCTCCAATCAAATCTAACATGCGCAGCAGAGCAAGTCATCTTGCCTGGGATTGCGCTATTCGCTAGGGTAGATTAGCTGCACTCTGGAGGAGCGGCAAGAATGATCAAAGCGTTTTTGATTGCCGCCGTGTGCGCGTCCTCGATCTGCCACGCGCAGTTACCCAAGTCGGGAGACAAAACCGTCACCGGAGAATACGGCGTCGCCGACAAAGTAATTTCGGTGCTGACGAGTCCCTCGGCGCCACTTAGCGCGACCGTCTTTCTTACGAATCCTCCGACTCGCGGACAAGTCACTTGCACGAACGGACCGATCGGATCGGTCGCCGACACGTGCACCGGCACGCAAACCGGCGGCGCGACCGTCACGTTTACGGTGAGGGCGGACACCAGCGGCATCACTTCGATCGGCATCTCGTCGGCATCGAACGGCGTGACTACAATCCTGGTCGATCCGAGCAAACCGGTCACTCGAATGCTTCCGCAAGGACCATCTTCGAGTGGGAATCCTGCGATGACTCGCGATCCGATTTCGACGGCGACGGGCGGGTTGGACGAAGGACCGTATATCGATCTATCGCTGGGAGGCCCGCTGCCGTTGGTGTTGCGGCGATTTTATTTCTCGGGCCTCGGCTCGACGTTCGGGCAAAATGCGATCGGCTATAACTGGACCACTAATTTCGATGCGTACCTGGGAGTGTCTGGGAATTTCGCAACGGTTGCGCTGGAGGGCGGCGGGACCGTCAGCTTTCAGGCGAGCGGGACAACCTTCAAGCAGATTTACGCATCGCGGTTCGCCTATCAACTGGTGAAGGTTGCGGCGGGATTTCGCTTCATGAATCCCGAAAACAATTTGATCTACGATTTCGATTCCAACGGATTTCTCGGCAAGATCGAGGACCGCAACGGCAACGCGCTAACCATCACGAGAAGCATTCAGGGCGTGACGCAAGTTGCGGATGGGCTGGGCCGCACGCTGACATTCAGCTACGGCGGAACAGCGCAGCCGAGCCTGAGTCGCGTTCAGGATCAGAGCGGGCGCGCGATTACGTTCACGCACGATGGCAGCTACAACCTGACCAGCTTCACCGACGCGAACGGCAACACCACCACGTATTCCTACAGCGGGACGCTGCTGGCGAAAGCCGTTCGCCCGAAAGGCAATTCTCCGTACGCGCAAACATTCGATCCGGTGTCGGGCGCTGCAATTACTCAGGCGGACAGTGAGGGCAACAAGACCGCGCTGTCGTACATCACCGGCGGCAAGCCGGGCGTCACGACGGTGAAAGATCCGCTTGGCCGGTCGACCACGTTCAATTATGGTGATGCCACGCTCGCGAATTTGACCAGTACGGTGGATGCGGCGGGCAACACTTCGGCGGTTTCTTACGATGCGGCCAGCCGGCCCACTACTTTCACGGATCGCCTCGGGAACAAGACAACGGTCACGTATGATTCGGTGTCGGGCTATCGCGCATCCGCGACAGACGCCGTGGGAAATACGACGACGTGGTCTTATCAGGCGCAGGCGCAGGGCGATTTCACCTTCTTCAATCTGGCGAAGATCGCATACGCCGATGGCACGTCGGAGTCTTTCGCGTATGACGCTTCCGGAAACCTGGCGACTGCCACCGATCGCGCCGGAAAGAAAACTGCGTATACGAATAATGCTCGCGGGCAGGTGCTGACGGAGACAAATCCCGCGGGCGGCGTCACCACGACCACCTACAACACCGACGGCACTGTCGCCACGATCAAAAGCGCAGCCGGCGATTTGAGGGCTAATTCTTACGACGGTCTGAAGCGACTCGCCACGATTCAGTACGCCGATGGCACATCGAAATCGTACACGTTCGATGGGTTGGATCACATCCTCACCGTGACCGATGAGCGGGGGAAGGTGACGAAGTTCGCTTACGACGTCAACAACAATATGCAAGCGACTACCGACGCTTTGAATAAGACGGCGCAGGTGACTTACGATACCGATGATCTGCCGGCGTCGAAGGTGGATGCGCTCGGCAATGCGACGCAATTTCAATATGACCCGCTGGGCTCGGTTGCAAGCGTGACGAATGCGGCCGGCGAGGTAACGACGTTGAGTTACGACTTGCTTGAGCGTTTGCAATCGCGAATGGATTCGGCGGGGAAGGGGCCCAGCTTCACTTACGATGCCGAGGGCCGGCTGGCGAGTGCCGCGAACGCTTTTGGCGATACGACGAATTTTCAAGTGGACAACAAGGGCCGGACCACGCAGATCACAACGCCGTTGGGCGCGGCCACGAGCATCACTCATGATGGGTTGGATCGGATCACCGGCGTGAAAGACGCGCTGGGCGGGCAGAGCAGCGTGACGTATGAAAGCCGCGGACTGCCGAGCAACATCACGTCACCGGGCGGGATTTCCGCAACGTTTGCATGGGGCGATCTTCCGCTGCTGAATTCGATCACCGATCCGAACGGGAATGTGTGGCCGGTGACGCGCGACGCGCAGGGCCGAATCACGGCGTCGACAGACCCGCTGGGTCATGCGGTGAAATACACCTACGATTCGCGGGATCGCGTAACGACGGTGACTTCGCCCGTCGATTCGTCGCAGCTCACTTACGATGCGGCGGGAAATCTCACGCAGGCGAAGTATTCCGACAACACGACGCTGACTTACGGTTATGACGACGACAATCGCTTAGTCAGCGGCACGGGGCTCGCGCTGAGTTATGACGCGAATGGCCGCGTGACCGGATCGAACGGGATTGGGATTACGCGCGACGCGGCAGGACGGATTTCGACGATCACCTACGCGCCCGGCAAGACCGTTACCTACACTTACGACGGCCGCGGGCTGTTGTCGCGCATTTCGGATTGGACAAGCGGCGGCGCGGTGTTCACGTTCGACGATGCGCACCGGCTGGTGTCGGAGCGACGATCGAACGGGGTGATCAGCAATTATCTATATGACAAGGACGGCAGGATCCGGTCGATCAGCGATTCGGAGAACCTCATCGGCCTGGCGTCGATGTCGTTCACGCGGGATGCGATCGGCCGAGTGACGTCGTCGTTTCGCATCTTGCCGCAGGAGGTGCTGGTGCCTGCGTCGCCAACGACGTCGTTAAGTTTCGATGCGGCGAACCAGATCGCTAGCGATACTTACGATGCGCGGGGGCGGTTGATAGGAGATAGCGCGGGAGGCACGTATCACTGGAATGCCGCGTCGCGATTGACTTCGTATACGGTGGCGGCCGGCACGGTTTCCGCGACCTATGATGCGCTGGGGCAACGCATTTCTCGAACGGCTGCGGATGGGTCGACGCGGAACTTCGTGATCGACTACGCTACCGGCTTGCCTTCGTTGGCGATTATTCAAACGGTTGGGCAATCGGGCGCGACGGACTCGCATTATTACGTGTACACGCCGGAGGGTTTGTTGCTGTATAGCGTGGATGCGGTGTCGGGCGCGCATCGATATTATTCGTTCGATGAGACGGGCTCGACCACGCTGCTCACGGATGATTCGGGGCTGGTTCAGGGCGCGTACGGGATCAGCTCATATGGCGATGTCGTGACGCCGAGCTACTTCAATCTGGAGGAGAATCCGTTCACGTGGCAGGGCCGGTACGGGGTGATGCAGGAGCCAGGGACGAAGCTGTACTATGCTCGGTTTCGTTATTATGATGCGGCTACGGCTCGGTTCTTGTCGCGGGATCCGGTGTTGTCGGCGGCGCCGAAGGAGATCAATCCTTATCAATATGCGGGGGGGGATCCGGTGGGTGGTGGGGATCCTACGGGGTTGAAGGTGGTTTGGTTGGATTTGGGTGATCGGGATGGGTGGATTGGGGCGAAGACGCTGGAGAGGGCGGCGGTGGAGAGGGCGGCTCGCGAGGAGGAGACTGGTCGTCGATTGAAGGGGGATGTTTGGGGGTGTAAATGGAAATGAGGGAAAGGTCGTCTGTCCCGGATTTCCCTCCGGATTTCCCGGATTTCCGTCGTACCTGGAAGGACGCCAAGCGCAGAACAGCGACCCGAACCGCCAGCACTATAGCCTTTTCGGTGCCCACAACTGCGGCACGCTCGTTTGCGACGCCCTGAAAGCTGCTGGACGCAATGCTCCAGTAGGGGCGGGGCCACCACAGAACGTCTTCGGCTACTTTACGGATATGCGCCTTTACTTCGGCGTTATGCAGACTTTTACCTACACCCCTTCCAAGGAGCAGGTTACATCCAAAATCTGCTACGACAACAAGAAAGGGAAGACGGTCTGCAAGTGAGTCAAAGCCGCCTGAAGCTCTATCCTGGGAGGGTCTTGATGCTCTTGTCGTTGCTCTTCCAGGGTGGCTGCTATCGTGCCTATCCGCCCAAGAAGCCAGAAGGAGTTCCATTCGAGGCAGTGTGGGCGGGTGGTGCAGATGGTGGAGGTTGGGTACATTGTTCGTCTTCTTCTTCCGAGTTCAATGAGTGCACAATCTACGATGAGGAGGGCCGTAGCCCTGGACCTGCTCTTTATGCCCTGCGAAAAGGCGGCGGGGCTGCGAAGCCGGAACAGTTGAAATACACATATCTGACCGGAGAAGCAATCGGACTTGAAGGTGGCTTGGAACTGGCGAGGATCAACGACAGGAAGTAGTCCGCTCGTGATGCCGCCAGTGTCCGCAGATCAGCAACACACCACAACACCACGTCTCTGCACTTCGAGCCGCACCGCATAGCGGGGAAACCGGGGAAACCGGGACAGACGGAGATTTCTCAGATTCTCTGAGAACATTGGCTCGTGCTTCTACTCAGATGTATGTCCAGGTTTGCACGAGTCGTCATGCCGCAGTGCCCTCACCACGTCACGCAGCGAGGAAACGAACGCCGCGACGTCTTCTTCACCACGGCGGATCGCGACGTATATCTGGGGCTGCTCAAGCAATACGCCGAACTCCACGCGGTCGAAGTCCTCGGGTATTGCCTGATGACCAATCACGTTCATCTGGTCCTGCTGCCGTCGCGCGCCGAATCGTTCGCCAAGCTCATGCGAGAGGTGCAAATGCGGTACTCGCAATATCGTCACGCTATCGAGCGCGGGGGCGGACACTTGTGGCAGGGTCGGTATTACTCGTGTCCGGTGGACCCGGAGCGGCTGGCGGCGGTGATGAGTTATGTTGAACTGAATCCGGTTCGAGCGGGGATGGTGGCCGAGGCCGTCGCGTACAGGTGGAGCAGCGCTGCGGCGCACTTGGGACAGTCGGATGCGCATGACGTTTTGTCGACGCGGGACTGGTGCCGTTGCTGGACTGCGGCGGAGTGGGCGACTGTGTTGAGTGAGGGGACGGACGAGGGCGCTTCGATTCGGGAAGCGACGTACGGAGGTCGGCCATTGGGATCGGCCGAGTTTGTCGGGCGGTTGGAGGCTTATTGGGGACGTCGACTGAAGCGAGGGAGTCCGGGGCGGCCGAAGAGGATCGTTAATGTTCTTGCTGCTGTGTCCGGCGAGGAAATATGAGAAAGGTCCGTCTGTCCCTGTTTTTCCCTGTTTTTCCCCGGCGAGGAAATATGAGAAAGGTCCGTCTGTCCCTGTTTTTCCCTGTTTTTCCTGTTTTTCCCCCTGTTTTTCCTCCCACGGATCGAGGAACTAGGTTTTCGGCGAGGCGCGATGCAGTACCGCCATTGTCAGGATGCGTTAGGTGCGGGCACTGAAGTGTCCGCCGGCACGCTGAAGCGTGCGCCACGTCCTGATACATCTCGCCATTTCCGAATCGGCCATTCGCTTGCAATCTCACATAGCGGCTGAAAAGGAGATTTATGCGAACACAACTTGCGATCACACTGGCGGGGGCGGCTCTGGCGGCCTTCATTCTTGCGGTTCCCGCGGTGGCTCATGAACATAGCGAGCTCAACGGCACCTGGACCGTGGTTCCGGCGAAGAGCGAATTTGCCGGGCAGCCCGTCATTCAGACCGGCACGGTGACGATTAGAGATCGTGACGGGATTACCATCATCGAGCGAAATTTCGCATATGAGGGCGCGGGCGAGACCTACTTCTATCGCGACAGCATCGGCAACGAGCATGGCGGGACGATTCATTCGGGCAAGGATTTGAAGACGAAGACCAAGTGGGATCACGACATCCTGAGGGTGACGACGACACTGGCGGGTGGAGTTACTGTCGAGAGCTACGCGCTGGCTCCGGATGGGACGATGCGGGTGAACGTCGAGAGTCCGGGACACAAGCCGATCACTCTGGTGATGGAGCGGAAGTAGTTCGGCAGAGAAGATGGAGCCGGGAACCGGGGTTGAACCGGTGGCCTCAAGATTACAAATCTAGCGCTCTACCAACTGAGCTATCCCGGCTTACTGTCTACTCTAAATGCGTCGGCATGCGCGATCGACTGAGCTACGCCTGCGCCTTTTCATTTTACCGAAGTACCGCGGTTAAGGTATACTCAAAATTACGTCGCGTGTGTCTGGACGGATCCCTTGCAGTCGATTGGCCGGGCGGGAGCGCGAGTGAAGTTGGTGTTTAGGCAAGAGTTCCTTAACAAGAGTTCTAACCAAGTTGGACAGGTGGGTGAGTGGTTAAAGCCAACAGACTGTAAATCTGTCCGCCCTTGCGGCGTACGAAGGTTCGAATCCTTCCCTGTCCACCAGTCTTTCGTTTTTTGTTGAAGGCCGAAGAGAACGTAGTACGGAATCGGACGGCGAACTGAAGTTCGCCGCTGCACGCTGAAGCGTGCGCCACGTTGTTGGAGATTTTGAATAAGCCGTTGTAGCTCAGTTGGTAGAGCACGTCCTTGGTAAGGACGGGGTCACCGGTTCAATTCCGGTCAACGGCTCCAGATTTTCGGAAGCACGGATGCTCGGTGCTTCCAATCCAAGGGGACCGCATGGGAAAAGAAAAATTCGATCGCAGTAAGCCGCACATCAACATTGGGACGATCGGTCACATCGATCACGGCAAGACCACGCTGACGGCGGCGATTACCAAGACGCTTTCCAAGCACAATCCGAAAAACAAGTTCCGCAGTTTCGATTCGATCGATAACGCGCCGGAAGAAAAGGCTCGTGGAATCACGATCGCCGTGGCGCATGTCGAATATGAAACAGCGAATCGCCATTACGCTCACGTCGATTGCCCCGGTCACGCCGATTACATCAAGAACATGATCACGGGCGCGGCGCAGATGGATGGCGCGATTCTCGTAGTCGCGGCGACCGATGGTCCGATGCCGCAGACTCGCGAACATATTCTACTGGCTCGCCAGGTGGGTGTGCCGTACGTGGTCGTGGCGCTGAACAAGGTCGATATGGTGGACGATCCGGAATTGCTCGAACTGGTCGAGTTGGAAGTTCGCGAGTTGCTCACCTATTACGGATTCCCTGGCAACGATTTGCCGGTGGTTCGGGTGTCGGCGCTGGGCGCGCTGAACGGCGAAGACAAGTGGGAGAAAACGGTTGACGAGCTGATGGACGCCGTCGACAAATACATCCCGATGCCGGAGCGCGTTACCGACAAGCCGTTCCTGATGCCGGTGGAAGATATTTTCTCGATTCAGGGCCGCGGCACTGTGGTGACGGGCCGCATCGAGCAGGGGATTTGCAAGGTCGGCGAGGACATGGAGATCGTCGGGTTCACGGATACTCGCAAGACTGTCGTGACTGGCGTCGAAATGTTCAAGAAGCTGTTGGACGAAGGGCGCGCAGGCGATAACGTCGGCTTGCTGCTGCGCGGCATCGAAAAAGATGACGTGGAGCGCGGGCAGGTGGTGGCGAAACCGGGTTCGATCAAGCCGCACAAGAAGTTCAAGGGCGAAGTTTACGTGTTGAGCAAAGATGAAGGCGGGCGACACACTCCGTTCTTCAAGGGCTATCGGCCGCAATTCTATTTCCGGACCACGGACGTAACGGGTGTCGCGCAGTTGCCGGAAGGTATGGAAATGGTGATGCCGGGCGACAACGTGGCGCTGGAAGTGGAACTGATCACACCGGTCGCGATGGATAAGGGGCTGCGGTTCGCGATTCGCGAGGGCGGTCGCACGGTGGGCGCGGGTACGGTGACGGAAATCATGGCGGACGCGCCGGTCGCGAAGAAATAAGGACGCAATCATATGGCAAGAGAACAGATCACGTTGCAATGCGGTGAGTGCAAACGCAAGAACTACACCAGCATGAAGAACAAGAAGACCATGACGGAGCGCGTCGAACTGAAAAAGTTCTGCCCGTTCTGCCGCAAGCATCATCCGCACAAAGAGATAAAGTAAGGCGAGATCAAGTAAACTGAAGTTTGCAGTAATAGGGGCGTAGGTTTAACGGTAGACCAGCGGTCTCCAAAACCGCGAGTGGGGGTTCGAATCCCTCCGCCCCTGCCACCCGCTTACGCGGGCTTTGAGCCGCTTCGCGGCAGAGGCGCTGGTTTTCAACAGCGATCGGGGCGAGGGGCATTAGCCTGTGCGCGGCAGAGGCGCTGAGTTGCAATAGAACAGGTGTTCACAAGTTTCCAGGAGAAGTAAGTTATGGCAGAAGAAGGCAGCACGATTCAACGGGCGTCCGGTTGGCCGGCGGCAGCTAAAAATTACGTCGAAGAGCTTCAGCTCGAAATGAAGCGCGTCACGTGGCCCGCCTGGAAACAGGTGCGTGCGACGACAGCGGTGGTGATCGCGGCCGTATTCGCGTTCGCCGCGTATTTCGCGGTTGTCGATTTCATCGTCGGCCGCGGGATCCAGAAGTTGTTCGACACGTTTACCAAATAAAAGGCGAGTGGATGCCAGACGAAATGAATCACGAAGAACAGGTGCTCGAGGAATCGCAGCCCGCGGAGTCCGCCGAGCATCACGAGGCCGAACATCGCCAGGCTGAGGTTCACGAGGAGGCTGCCGCGGAGGAGCCGGTGGCGGAAGAGGCTGCGGTAGCGGTGGAAGAGCCCGCCGCTGAAGAAGCGCCGCTGGAGCTTTCGACCAAGCAGTGGTTCATCATCCACACCTATTCGGGATTCGAGCAGAAGGTGGCCGATTCGCTCAAGAGCCGCGCCGATGCGTTCGGATTCGCGCCGCAGATCGGGCAGATTTTGATCCCGACTGAAGAAGTTGTCGAGCTGCGCAACGGCAAAAAAGTCACCAGCAAACGGATGTTGTATCCGGGTTACGTGCTGGTCGAGATGGATATGAATGACGAATTGTGGCACGCCGTGAAGGCGACGCCTCGCGTCACCGGGTTCGTGGGCGGCGGCAATGCGCCGGTTCCGCTGACGGCCGACGAAGTGAATTCGATTTTGTATCGGCAGGCGAGCTCGGCGGAACGGCCTCGTCCGAAGCTCAATTTCGAAAAGAACGAAAACGTGCGCATCATCGATGGGCCGTTCAGCAATTTCTCGGGCAAGGTGGACGAGGTTCACCCCGAACGCAATACTCTGCGGGTGCTGGTCACGATTTTCGGCCGCGCGACGCCCGTCGAACTCGATTTCCTACAGGTAGAAAAGGTTTAAGCCATGGCAAAGAAAATAACCGATTACGTGAAGCTGCAGATTCCCGCGGGCAAGGCTACGCCGGCGCCGCCGGTCGGCACCGCGCTGGGCCCCAAGGGCATCAACATCATGGAATTCTGCAAGGCCTTCAACGCGAAGACCTCGGCGAAGGATCAGGAAGGGCTGATCATTCCGGTGGTGATCACGATTTTCTCGGATCGCTCCTTCACGTTTATCACGAAGACTCCGCCGGTGCCGGTGCTGATCAAGCGCGCGGTGAATATCGCGAAGGGGTCGGCCGAGCCGAACAAGAATCGCGTGGGCAAGATCACGATCAAGCAGGTGGAAGAGATCGCCAAGATCAAGATGCCGGACCTGAATTGTTTTACGGTGGAGGCGGCGATGAATTCGGTGAAGGGTACTGCCAGGTCGATGGGTGTCGACGTCGTATAGGCATTGCCGTGCCGATCACGCTCGACCCCAAACTCGAAGCCCGTTTGCGCGAGCGTGCTGAGGCTGAGGGTTTATCGGTTCCGAGTACGTGGAACGGCTGGTGAACGCTGATCAGTCTGCGGAAGAAGAATTGGCATCCCTCGCGATTGAGGGTTTGAATTCCGGCGATCCGATTGAGATCGGCCTGGGTTACTGGGAAGCGAAGCATCGGAAGCTCGATGAGCGCCTAAAGCATGCCGGCATGCGGTGAGTGAACGCCGATACGTTCTTCGTCCCAAGGCAGACCACGACCTCGACGAGCAGGCCTACTATTATGCGAATGCCGCCTCACCCGAGCTGGGACATCGCTTTCTGATCGCGGCGCACGACACGTTCGCGCTGCTCGCCACCCAGCCGAATATGGGTTGGCGTTCTCGCCTAGAGAACCCAGAGCTGCTGAGTCTACGCGTGTTCCGCGTCAGCGGATTCGAAAGAATACTGATTCCTTACCGGCCCTTGCCCGATGGTGTCGAGATCCTGCGAATTATTCACGGTTCCCGCCAGTTGGAGACTCTATTACTGCGTAATGCCATTTAGTCTCTGCCGGTGACTGCCCGAGCGACGAAGTTGGGGGGCCGGGTCGATGGGTGTCGACGACGTTTAGTGAAGCAAATCTGCTGAGAGTATTCAGCCCGTCGCCGCACTCACTATTCGTTAGAATGGGAGAGAGCAGCCGGGCATGAACGTCGAAAACGTCATCAAAGAACTTCAGGACAACCTGATCGTCATCGCCGAGATCGAGCGACGTCAATCCGCGATGCTTCTGGAACACGCAAAGCTCCACGCCGAGAGTGCTGTATTTCAGGCCGAGAGCGCTGTATTTCAGCGCCGCACCGAACAGAACCTGGCGGAGATCACCGACAAGCTCAACGGCCTGATCGGATACATCGACGGCATGCGCCCACCTAACAAGCGCTAGCCAGCCAGCTCAACGCGTGGACAACCACCATCAAAGCCTTCAACGAACGTGGGACGTTCGATGTCGTCTTAGCTTACACAAACACCAAAACCTGGCGCGTTGAGCAACGGCTAACATATTCTCTGATTGGTCGGTGCGATCACACTGGTGGGCTAGACCCGCCATGGTTTCCCTGTTTTGAGCCTCACAGTACAGCGCAATCAGCTCGTCACAAATATGACAACCCATGAACCTTATGTTAGCGCTAATTTGCGCCGCGACCGCCCCGACCACCCCGACCTGCAGTGCCATTCCGCTGCGGCTGCGCATCGACTTCCGTCATATCCACGCGCTGATCGAAATCGCCCAGCAGCCAGCGGCAGAAATAATCCGCTCGGACCCAGAAGAAATAATTCGCATCGGTGCCGTAGCCGTGGCGCTGGCCCGGCAGGATGAATTGGTCGAACCGCTTGTTCGCCTTGATCAGCGCATCGGCCAGCCGCATCGTGTTCGCCATGTGAACGTTGTCGTCCATGTCGCCGGTCGATAGCAGCAGATGACCCTTCAGGTTCTTCGCGATCTCGGAGTTCTTCTCGATCGAGTACTCGAACTTCACGTTGCCATCTTGGCGACATCGATTTCCTTGATGCCGTGATGCTTCTCGCTCCAGTTTTGGTTGTAGATGTTGTTCTCGTGATTGCCCGATTCGCTCACCGCGACCTTGAAGAAGTCGGGATATTGCAGCATCGCCGCGGCCGACATGAAGCCGCCGCCGGAGTGCCCAGTGATGCCGACGCGCTCGATATCGATCCAGGGATAACGACGCGCCAGTTGCTCGATCGCGGCTTTCTTGTCGGCCAGGCCGTAGTCGCGCAGGTTGCCGTAGCCGAAGGTGTGATACCACTTCGAGCGGTGCGGATTGCCGCCGCGATTTCCCACTTCGATCACGATGAAGCCGAGCTGCGCCAGCGCGACATTCGCATTGCTGCGGCGAGAACGTCTGCGTCACGCTCTCGGTCTGCGGGCCGGGATACACGAACGCGATGATCGGATACCGCTTGTTGGCATCGAAATCGAACGGCTTGTACATCACGCCGTAGAGATCCGTCACGCCGTCGTCGGCCTTCACCTGGAACGGCTCGGGCATGTGGAAGCCGCCGTCCATCAGCGCGGAAATATCCGTGGTCTCCAAATCCATATTCATGCGCGCCGGCGCGATCGTACAGGATCGACTGCGGCGCGGTGTCCACGTCGACGCATTGTCGACGAAATATTTCCCGTCGTCTGCCATCGCGACGGCGTGCGACGCGTTGCCCGGCATCCAGCAGCTTCATCCCGTGCCATCCAGCTTGACGCTATAGAGGTGCGTGAAATAGGGATTCTCGCCCGCTCGCGGCCCTCGGCGGTGAACGTAATCGTGCGGGCCTTCTCGTCGACGCTCTCGATATCTTCGGTCACGAATTCGCCCGATGTGACCTGGTTCTTCAGCGCGCCGTCGGCGTCGTAGAGATAGTAGTGGCCCCAGCCGTCGCGCTCGGTCCACCACAGACATCTCCGTCGCCGCTATTGACCAGACGCAGCGGCTTGGTCTCGATGTAGGTGTTCATCCGCTCCTCGATCAGCGTCTTCACTTCGCCGGTCGACGCGTTCGCCACGCAGACGTCGACGCTTGATGCTGGTCGCGGCTCATGCGGCGGAAATAAATCTTGTCGGACCCGTCGGCGACCCACTGCGAGTCGGTCCGCTGCTTTTCGCGCTGCCGCGCGGTGACCGGCGCGTCGAAGATCTGCGACGCGTCTGATCCTTGAACCGGTCGATCTTCATTTCCTTGCGCGCCTTCGCAGCGAGATCGAAGACTTCCATGTGCGGCTGCGGAACGTTCGCCTCGCCCGGCATCGCGTACTTGTAGGTTTCCAGCGTCGGCCGCGGATTTTCCAGCGTGTGGATCACCCACAGGTCGCCGACCTTTCGCTCATCGCGGCGGACCACGGCGAACCGCTTCGAGTCCTTGGACCAGTGAATGGCGATCGGCGGAACGCGGCCGGTTTTGTCGCGCTGCGTGCGTCGCCGCGTCTCGCCGCCTGGTCGTCCTGCTGCTGCTGTTGCTGCTGCATCTCGGTTCCGGAGATGCGGCGGGCGTAGCCGAAATTCTCCTCGCCATCGTTGGTGAGCTGCGTTTCTTTGATGTTCGGATCGTCGGCCTTCTTCAGCGCCAGCGCGTAATTCGCCGCGTCCATCATACAGAGGTTGTTCTTGCGCGCGAACACGATCGTCTTTTCGTCCGGCGAAATCGACGCCCACTGCGGGTTTGCGAGCTTCCGGCGTGAACTCGGGCGGCAGGGTCAGCTTCGCCGTACGCCAGCTCGTATTCGAAATACAGCGTCCGCATGCGAGGATTCGCCGCGCTGCGCGCCGCCACGGCCGCGTCCTTGCGGAACGTCCAGCGCGTTCTCGTCGGCATCGTCATTGCCGCCGCCGGTGGTCACCTGGTCCGTCTGCTGCTCGCCGCCGATCATTTTCTGCTTGCCGTTGATGTCGGCGTCCCGTTCCACCTGCAGTTCGAATTCGACTGCGGTGTCGTTCTTGATGAACTTGATGGTGCGGATCGGCAGATGCTGCGCGTCGTACGGAGTGCGCGTGATCCCGGTCAGCATCGCGGCCATTTTCGCGTTGTCGAACACCGGCGCCTTGGTCTTCTTCACCGGGTCGACCAGGAAGAAATGCCGTCCGTGGCTGGTTTCGTAGCTGTACCAGAAGCGGTCGCCGTTTCGAGCCAATGCGGCGTGACCGCTCATGTCGAACACCAGCTTGCCGACTTTCGCCGCGGTCCAATGCGTGGCCAGTTCGTAGTTGGCTTTCTGGACTTTGACCGTTTCGGTCTTGCCAGGCGTGTCAGCCTTCGAATGCGTGGTCCAAAGTAGGGCGGCGGCGCCGATCGCGGACAGAAACAATAACGGCTTCTTCATGATCAAAAACACTCCTCGCACATAGCTAGACGGATTCTCAGATAATATCATCCCGGTGAGATGTCATGGTCATTTTGGTGGGGAATTTGTTGCTGCTACGGCAACGCGCTCCATTCTGTCGCGCCTCTTTGAGAGCCCTGGGTTAACCGAGGGATCGTGATGGATGGGATGAGAATGTCCTGCGACAAGACAGTCATACGGTGATTTATCATGAAAGCGAAATCGGAGGAGCGCTGCGTGGCTAATTCAATCACGACCAAAGACGGAACCAGCATCCATTACAAGGATTGGGGAACGGGACAGCCCGTGGTGTTCAGCCACGGCTGGCCACTTTCCGCCGACGCGTTCGAGGATCAGATGTTCTTTCTGGCGTCGCATGGATATCGCTGCATCGCTCACGATCGGCGCGGGCATGGGCGTTCGAGCCAACCTTGGAATGGCAACGATCTCGATACCTACGCTGATGATCTCGCGGAACTAACCGCGGCTCTCGATCTGAAGGACGCGATTCACGTGGGGCATTCCACGGGGGGCGGGGAAGTTGCGCGCTACATCGGTCGGCATGGCACCGCGCGGGTCGCGAAGGTTGTTCTGATCAGCGCGATTCCACCGTTGATGCTGAAGACGGCTGCGAATCCCGGAGGCTTGCCGATCGAGGCGTTCGACCAGATTCGCGCCGGCGTAGCGGCGGATCGGTCGCAATTTTTCAAGGATCTTTCGATGGCTTTCTATGGCTATAACCGTCCGGGCGCGAAGATATCGGAAGGCGTACGCGAATCATTTTGGCTGCAGGGCATGCTGGCGGGGCTGCCTGCCTGCTACTTCTGCATCAAGGCGTTTTCGGAGACCGACCTGACGGAGGATTTGAAGAAGATCGATGTGCCTACGCTGATCCTGCATGGCGATGACGATCAGATTGTGCCTTACGCCGATGCCGCTTTGTTGTCGGCGAAGATCGTGAAGAACGCCAAGCTGATTATTTATGAGGGCGCTCCGCATGGTATGTGCACTACGCTGAATGACGCGGTGACAAATTGGCCCCTTCGAGAATGCCGCCCAAGAACCCGCCCCTGAAGGTGAACCGGCAAACGGCTCCGGCCTCTATCACGATCTCGCGCACCGCTTCGCGCAGCAGATCGCGCTGAAACTCGAACGGCTTCTTATGAAACCTGCCGAACACGCGCACGAAGCCAGCCGCCAGCCGCTTCACGTCGACGACGGGAGCCTGGATCGCGACCGTGGCTCGCGCCGCCTGTAGCTCGCGGTCGATCACCGCGATCTGCTGATTGCACTTCTCGCGCGTGATCAGGCCGTCGGCGCGTTGTTCGAGAATACGCTCGCGCCGGGCTTCGAGCCGGGTCACATCCCTGGATCTGTCCGCAACGGGCATGGTGGGCGTCGCCACGTTGTTCAGCATCACGTTCATCACGACGGGATCGGTAAAGCATTCGCTCACCATCTTTGCGACGACCGCATCGGCGGCCTTCTGCTGCACTCGCGGCGCGCCGCAAACGGGACCTCGGCCCGCAAAACGCGTGGAGCAATAGTAGGTGGACGCCCTGGCGGGGCCGCCGACGCGAATATACCAGGGCTTTTTACAACTGCACTTCAACAAGCCGGTGAGCAGGAATCGCGCGGGCTGCTTGGTCTTGCGCCATTCGCCTTTGCGGCGGTCGAGTTCGGCCTGCACCAATTTCCACGTGGCGACCGAAATCAGCGGTTGATCGATCACCCTGACCTCGTAGGCTTCCTCGCGATGCTCATTCGCCGGATAGACGCGCGTACCGAACGCCCAAATGCTGTTGCGCAACGTGCTGCGCACGCCCTGATGGCTCACGCCGCCGCCGACCTTGGCCGCAATCGTGTGGAAGCTGTCGCCTGCCAGTAATAACGCGCACATCCGCACGACACGCGAGCAGCCCGGCTCCACGTAGCTAAAGACTCCGGTTGCCTTGTCGTAGCCAACGCCGCGCGGCAGCGTGTTCGGGCCGCAGACGTGCTTCTTTTCGAGACGCATCGCTTCCTTGCCGTCCATGCTTCGTCGGCGAAGTTCGCGCCATTCCGCGCCGCTTTGCAGCGCCGCCGTCATGCAGGTGCTGAACCCTTCGGAAGTCCACGGCTCCACCTCGCCTTCGCGCACGCTCCAGATCGTTTTTTTGGCATCCTTCAGCGGTTGAAGGATGGCTGTGTCGCTGTATTCGCTCGTGCGAAAAAAATCGGTCGATGGCGCTGAGGCAAATGCCATCGACATCGGCCCGCCGCCGCAGGTCTTCGAGCAGTTGCAGGAACCGCCGATTCTGGAGCACGCGCCGACCGGAGACGCCGTCGAGTGAGACCGTCTGCACGATTTCGAGATCGAACTTTTTCTTCAGGCGCTCGATGTCGACCGCTTGCCGTTGGTTGTCCTGCTGGTTGGTGCTGATCCGCAGAAGCGCGATGCCGCGTCGTCGCTTCGTGTTCATCGTCGATTCCTTCATAGCTATTAGGTCCTAATTGTACCAAGTATCTAATACCTATTTAATGGCGGTAAATAGTGGCGCATTTATAGAGTCACGGTGGTTTTATTTAGTGTCGGATCGTTGCGTTATTTTTGTGTCACCTTGTACACAAAAATGCGCCAGATGGCCGTCTTTATTGGGCTTCAAGATCGGGCGCGTCTGTGGCCACTTTGACAATTGCGCTCGCGTGAGTTACTTCTTTAGTCAAAGGAGTTACCCGACCAATGCCACGTAAATCATCTAAATCAGCCTATAAGAGAATCCCCCCCAAGGGCACCGTCGAGTATGAACGGTGGAGAAAGAAACTGGTTGCCGGAATTCGCGCGGGCCAGCGGAAGCGACGCGATGCGGGTTTGTTGAGCGTGGCTGAGGTTTCTGTTCTTCATGAATTGCCGATCCGGTTCGTTCGGAAAATGGCCGTCGAGGGAACACTGCCGGTGCTCGCTGCTGGCCGTCGCCGCTACATCAAAGCCGAAGATGCCGAGCGTGTATTTGGGCGGCGGCGCGGGCAAAGCGCCGCGTAAGGAGTTGAGCCATGCCCATGCAGCCGAACATTCTGTCAAACGAAACGCTGGCCCGCGTGCGCGCGTTGGCGCTGGAGCAAGTCGAGTTGATGGACGAACTCGAAGCCGCGCTTCAGAGTGACGATCAGGCCCGCGTGGTCGAACTCGCGCGGCAGATCGTCGGACTTGAAAAGGAAATTGTAAAGGTTTGAGGATCGCGCTGCCCATTCCCTGAGGTTTGGGCGACGGGCGAATGAGCAGCGCGGTCGACTACATCACGATCACGATCACGAACAACGATCACTATGAGTACAACACAGACGAACCGACGCCCGCCAGATCCCACCGAAGAATTGCCTTCCAATATCGACACCGAGAAATTGGTACTGGGCGCGTTGCTGATGGATAGCGCGCGGAATTTGCCTGACGTGCGCGACCTTCGGCCGCTGACTTCTCTCTCGAAAAACATCGGCGCATATTCCTGAGGGCGATGGCCGTCGATGAGCGCGGCGAAAAGATCGACCGCATAACGGTCGCCGATGAATTGAAGCGGCACGGTCAACTTGATTCTGTCGATGGCCTGAGTTATCTCGTTTCGCTCGATGATGGCCTGCCTGAGATCGTGAACATCGCGAGCTACGTTCGCATCCTGCGAGAGCTGGCGCTTCGGCGGCGCGTCATTGTCAGCGCGGGCGCGCTCGGAAAACTGGCGCAAATACAAACCGAGGACATCGGCAGCGTGATCGCAAATGCTGAGGCGCTGTTTCGCGATCTGAGGAGTGAGAGCGGCCAGAAGGAGGAAGCGCCGCCGTCGGCTCCGACGTGGCCGGACCCGTTGAGGCCGGAAGCCTTTCATGGAGTCGCCGGGGAATTGGTGCGACTGATCGAACCCGTGAGTGAATCCGACCCGGCAGCACTGCTGCTTCAAATTCTGATCGGCTGGGGTTCGCTTGCCGGACGCGGGCCATACTATCTCGCCGAGGCCGACCGTCACCACGCGAATGAGTACGGCGTGATGGTGGGAGTCTCATCCAAAGCCCGCAAGGGAACGTCCTGGGGCCGAGTTAAGGGCGTTCTTTCCGGCGTCGATGAAGATTGGGCTAAAGACCGTACCCTGGGCGGAATCGGCAGCGGGGAAGCCCTGATCGACTTGGTGGCCGGAGACGATCACCGCGCCCTCCTTCATGAGCCAGAGTTCGCAAGACTCCTGGCCATCGTGAATCGAGAGGGCAGCACACTTTCGGCCAACATCCGCAATGGATGGGACAACGGAACGCTTTCGGTCGAAACCCGGCAGAAGAAACAGCGGGTCACTGGTGCCCACATCAGCGTGATCGCCCACATCACCAAGGACGAATTACTGAAGCGTCTCACCGACGTGGAGGCGGCGAACGGCTTCATGAACCGATACCTGCCGATCTGCACCAAGCGTTCAAAGCTCCTGCCCTTCGGCGGTAGACTCACCGACGACGTGAACGACATCACGCGGAAACTGATCGAAGCCACGCTCAAGGCCCGCCGCCTGGGAAATTCGAGGATCGATTTCGATGGCGAAGCACATGATCACTGGGCAGAAATCTACCCTGTGTTGAGCGAAGGGAAACCGGGACTCCTGGGAGCGATCACTTCCCGCGCCGAGGCGCATGTCGTCAGGTTGTCGCTCATTTTTTCGCTGCTCGATTGCGCTGAAGAAATTCGCTTGGAACACCTGAAGGCCGCGCTCGCCGTCTGGGATTATTCGGAGGCGTCGGCAGCCTTCATCTGGGGCGACCGCTTGGGCGATCCCACAGCGGACCAGATCCTCGACGCGCTCAAGGCGAGTGTGGATGGACTCACACGGTGGGAACTGAACAATCACTTCGGTCGGAACAAACCGGCGTCGGAGATCGACCGGGCGATTGGCGTACTCACCGAGCGCGGCCTGATCCGATCCCAGAAAGAAGAAACGACCGGTCGACCGACGACGCGCTATTTCGCTGTATGAGAGGTTTCTTCGTTTAATTCGTTTCTTCGTTGAGGGGGGGTATCTGTTCATGATCCCTGTTATTGAGGGGGTCCCTTTACGAAGTAACGAAGAAAACGAAGTAAGTCTTTTACGAAGTAAACGAAGAAAGTGGTTGACGCGAGAGGCGTCTCAAGAGTCTCAGGAGTCTCACGTGGCTCGCGTCGACGGCTTCGCCGGGCCGACCGCGTTGCCCATGGGCAACAACCTTGTCGCGATGTCCCCAATTGGGGACACGTTCATCACGCCTGCCGCTCAGTCGGTGGTGTGAGTCCAATTGGACTCGCCACCAGCTCGCGGGCCTGGGCTTCTGAAAGTGTTGTGCTTTCTACAAATGTAGAAATGTTGATTGCCACCTGCGCCGCGCCGATCAAGCGGTAAAGCGTGAGAACCATGGTTCTCACGTTCTCTACAACGTCAGCCGCTCGGATCATCGGCGTGTCTACCACGGTAGACACGTTCACCACGTCAGCATCGTCGCGCACGATCGCCAGCCGTGGCGCTAGATCGCGCTCAGGCGCGTCGGACCCGGACCCGGCAAGGATTTTTAACGTCGGCGAAAACTGCGGGCGCGCGCCCGCACCGATGCGCGACTCAGCGTACTTAAAAAGTCGAATGGCCCAAAACGGAAAACTTTTCCGATCTCGAAAATCGTGAAATTCACGGTTTCGGCGCGGCTGGGCCACGGCAAATTCATCGACTGGATCGAGCGCGAGTTCGCGTGGAAGCGAACCTCAGCCTGGGCGTTCATGCGCGTGCACGAGTGTTTCAAATGTTCAAATTTTGAACATACAGAGATCGACGTGTCGGCTCTGTTTCTGATCGCCGCGCCGTCGACGCCCGAGCCGGTGCGCGTATTCTGGTGAACGAATGCCCGACGCCGATTCTCAACTGGCGACCGCGAAGCTCACAAAAGAGAAAGCCTTGGCGCGGCTTCGCGTGTTACAGTCCGACGCGCTCGAAGGCAAGTTGCTCGACCGCGATCAAGTGCGATCGCAGTGGGCGCAGTGCTTCGCGAGCTTGCGCGACCGTGCGCTGGGCATGGCCGACAGAATCGCGAGCCGTGGCGCGAACCGCACGCCCGCCGAACTGCGCGTGATCGTCGACGCGGAAGTTCGTGATCTCCTCGAAGCGGTATCCCGTGGCGAATTTTGAAACTGCCGTTCGCGATGTACTGCTCGAAGCCGCGCGCTGCGCAGCGCCGCCGCCCGATCTCACCATCTGCCAGTGGAGCGAGCAGTCGCGCATCCTGGGCCGTTCGTCGCGCCTCTCGGGGCCCTACAGGGTGGTCCGCACTCCATACTGGCGGGAGCCGATGGACTGCCTTTCGCCGAACTCGGGCGTCGAGCAGACCATCATTCAAAAAGCCGCGCAAACTGGCGCGAGCGAATTTTCGCTCAACGTGATCGGGTTCTACCTGAGCATTGCTCCCGCGCCGATTCTGGCCGTGCAGCCGTCGCTTGAAATGGCGCGCCGATTCAGCCGCCAGCGTCTCGCCGAGATGCTGGATCTCGCGCCGTCGCTCTCGATGTTGACGGCAGTGCCGCGCGGCGGCAAGCTCCCATCGTCGGAATTGTTCAAGGCGACCACCAGCGGCGCGGTGCTGATTCTGACCGGCGCGAATTCGCCGTCGAGCTTGCGCTCGCTTCCCGCACGCATCGTCGTCTTGGACGAATGCGACGCATATCCTGGCGACGTTGGCGGCGAAGGCGATCCCTGCGACCTCGCGATTGCTCGCGCGGAAAGTTACGGATCGGCCAAGCGGATTCTGCTGATCTCGACGCCGACCGAGCGTGGCCTATCGCGCATTGAGCGGCTGTACGACGCGACCGACAAGCGCCGGTATTTCGTCCGCTGTCCGCATTGCGCGGGCGCGATCACGCTCGAATTCGAGCAGTTGCGCATCGAAGGCGACGACGCGATTTATCTCTGCCAGCGTTGCGGCGATCCGATTCCCGAGCGCGACAAGATGCAGATGGTCGAAGCGGGCGAGTGGCGCGCGACCGCAACGTGCGAGCCGCAGAAGCGCGGCTATCACGTGTCGCAATTGTACTCACCTTGGACGGCGTGGACCGATCTGATTCGCCGCCACGAAGCCGCGAAGGGCTACCCAGAAAAAGAGAGAGTTTTTCAAAACTGCGGATTGGGCCAAAGCTGGCAGCCGCCAGCGTTGCAGGTGCCTGACGCCGACGAATTGGTGAAAAGGGCCGAGCCATTCGTGGAGGGCGTCGTGCCTATCGGCGGCGCGTTTCTCACGGCTGGTGTCGACGTACAAGCCGACCGCCTGGAAATCGAAGTGGTCGCGTGGGGAAAAGATTTTGAAAGCTGGAGCATCGCCTACCACGTGCTGTACGGCGACATATCCGAGCCGATGGTGTGGGGCCGTCTCGATGCGCTGCTCACCCAGCCGTGGCCGCACGCGAGCGGCATGCCGATGACGTTGCAGGCCGTTTGTATCGACAGCGGATTTTCGCCTACCGAGGTGACGGGTTTCACGCGGTCGCGCCACGGCCAGAGAATTTATGCGACAAAGGGCGCGTCGAATTCCTGGGGCCGTCCCATCTGGCCGCGCCGGGCAAGCTGGGACAAAAACAAGCACGCGATTTATCTGGTCGCCGCCGATGAGGCAAAATCGTGGGTCGCGAATCGGCTGCGCATCGACCAGCCGGGCGCGGGCTTCATGCACTTCCCGCTGGGCCGCGACCGGAGCTGGTACGAAATGTTGGTCGCCGAGCGGCTGGTGTTTCAGAAGAACGCGAAGCACTGGGTGAATCCGCAACGGTTGCGAAACGAAGCAGGCGATTGCCGGGCGCTCGCGGTCGCCGCGCTGCATTCGCGTCTGCTCGCGGGCGTCGATCTCAACCAGTGGGTCGAACAATTTGAGCAACTGATCGCGCCGCCGGTGGTGAACGGTGCACCGATGCCTGCGCCGAAATCGTCGACGACGCGAAGCCGATTCGTGTGGGGTTGAATCGGGATGTCTCCCCGGGGGGACACTGTCGCCACGTCGCGTCAGCTCGCGCGCCTGAGTCCAATTGGACTCACTCCACCAAACGAAGGGCAGGCGCGCTTCTAAAATAGGGGTGTCTACACGTGTAGACAAGTTCTCTACGACCTGCCGCTCCGAATCGGCGTGGGTACACGTGTACCCAAGGCCGCCCGTTGCCTGCCGAAAATTTCGATTGAGTTTTCTGGCGGCGGCGTTATACTGTCGGTGATCTCCTCGGGACTCGCGGGTCTCTGGAGCCAAGCTTGAAGGGAAACGCTTGTGCCTGCACCCTGCGAATCGCACCAAACAGCGAACGTTAGCATCACCCTCAACCTGGGGCAAGAAACCACGCACGTTGGAACCTACCAATTGAGCGATGTGGATGCACTCGCCAAGGCTGCGGTGATTAACACGCTCGTCCAACGCGTTTTGACCGAGTGGCCGAACGTGGTTTACGGCGACCAACTCAACGAATTGGTGAGGAAACTATGCAACCCGAAAAAGACGGAGTAACGCAGGTACAGGCGGTGGTCGCGAAAGATGGCCGCTTGGTCGTCACCATCGAATGGCCGAGACAGACGCGCGTATTGGATCGAGATGAGGCCGTTGCTCTCAGCCTGCTCACGTTGGATGCGGCCGCCAAATTGTTCCCGACCGCGACCGAGTTCAGCGACACGATCAGCTACGCGCGCAGCCAAGTATTCAACCTGCACCGTGCGCCTGGAGTTCAATGAGCAGCCTGATCGCGCGAGCACGTCTGGCGATTCGCGGCGCATTCGACGGCTGGTCGCTCGGGCCGGGCGGATCGTCAGCTTCGCTGGTCGCCTCGGACGCGTCGCGGCGGCAGCCGCCTCGCCAAAATGGGCACCACCGGGAGCATGGATTTCGCGAGCAATCTGCAACCCGCGTTGTTGCGGCGCAGGGCGCGCGATTGCTTCAGAAATAATCCGTGGGGCCGCAGATCAATCGACATTTTGACCGCGTATTGCATCTCGACGGGAGTGGTTCCGCAAGTCGATCTTTCCGATAGCGCGTTGAGACGCCGCGTGCCCGAATTGTGGCGGGCCTGGACGGATCAAAGCGATTTCGACGGTCGCGCCGATCTCTACGGCCAGCAAGCCAGCGCTTTTAAGGCCGCGTTAATCGACGGCGAGTCCATCACGCTCATCCGTCCGGGCCAGCCGCTTCAGTTGCAAGTGTTGCCGAGCGAGTATCTCGATTTCAGTCGCGACAACGCGAAAAACATCGCGGGCGGAATTCAATTTTCCGCCGACGGCAAACGCGAAGGCTACTGGTTATACAGCAAAAATCCCGCGTCGCCGCTGGTCCCGATCTCGACGTTCGTGCCCGCCGACAAAGTGATTCACTTGTTCAGTCCGCTCCAACCGGGCTACCAGCGCGGCGTCTCGTGGCTCGCGCCCGCACTATTGCCGTTGTTCGAGTTGCAGGAGTACACCGAAAGCTCTCTGGTGAGAAACAAAACGGCGGCGCTGTTTGCGGGCTTTGTTCGATCCGCCGACGGCACGCCGATTTTGCAGAACGATCAAGGCGAACCCCAATTCGAGCCGGGTTCGATGACGCGCCTGCGACCGGGCGACGAAATCAGTTTTTCGACGCCGCCCGATTCGACGCAAGGATACGATCCATTCGTGAAATCGCAATTGCGAGCCATCGCGTCGGCGTTGGGGCTTTCGTATGAGTTGCTCTCGGGCGACTACAGCCAAGTCACTTTTGCGAGCGGCAGGCTCGCCCAGTTGGCTTTTCAGCGGACCTGCGATTCCATCGTCCACAACATTTTCGTGCATCAGTGGTGTCGACCGACGTGGGATTGGTGGACACGCATTCAAGTCGCCACGGGCGCGTTGCCGAAAGAAATTCTGACCGCGCCGGTGCGCTGGATTCCGCAACCCGTGCCCGCGCTCGACAGGCGCACGGAAATCGAGAGTCTGAAAAATCAGATCCGTTGCGGCCTGATCTCGCGCTCGGAAGCCGTCTCGCAAACCGGCATGGACCCGGAAGCCTTGGACGCCGAAATCGCACGCGACAACGCGCGCGCCGACACGCTGGGCCTGATCTTCGACAGCGATCCACGCAAGACCACCTTGCAGGGCATGGAACCCAGCGTGGCGGCAGGAGGGGGGAGTGATGCCAGCAGCAGCAGCGCCGCAGTCTGATCTGCTCACACGCGCGGCGACGTTTGCACCGCAGTCGTTCAATCGCGATCAGCGCAGCGTGCAAGTGATCTTTAGTACCGGTGCGCCGGTGCTGCGCTACGATTTCGAGGGGCCGTACACCGAGAGGTTGAGTCTCGATGCTGAAGCCGTGGATCTCAACGGCCTGCGCAATGCGCCCGTGCTCGACACGCACGACAGGTGGAGCGTTCGCAGCATCCTGGGCGTCGTCGAGAGCGCAGCCGTCGACGGCAAGCAAGGCGTGGCCACGCTGAGATTCAGCGACCGCGCCGACGTGGCCGGTGTTCTCGCGGATGTCGCGAGCGGAATTATCAGCCGGGCGTCGGTGGGCTACAAAGTTCAGAGCTGGGCGACCACGAAGGACGCGCAAGGCAATCGCACCAAGGTCGCGACACGCTGGTCGCCGCTTGAAATTTCATTCACCGCGCTCGCCGCCGATCCCGGAGCCGGAACAAGGAGCTTAATTATGCCGGAAACCCAAATGACCGTACCGGAGCAGATTCGCAGCGCCGCCACGCTGCTAGGCGTCACGGGCGAATTCGTGGACACGCTGTCCGCTCGCGCCGACATCACCATCGAAGCCGCCCGTGGCGAATTGCTCCGGCATCTGCGCGAGCAGCAGCCGCGCATCGATGGCCGTTCGCCTGCGATGAATACGCGCGATGAGCACGACGATTTTCTCGCTCGCGCTGCCAACGCAATCGCGCATCGCGTGCGACCGTCGATCAAGCTGCGCGACGATGCGCGTCCCTGGTATGGCCGCCGCTTCGCCGACATCGGCAGAGAAATTTTGCGCATGGAAGGCGTGTCGACGCTGGGCAGCGATAGCGAAGTTTTGCGCCGCTGGGGTTCGCTGCACAGCACGTCGGACTTCAGTAGTTTTCTGTCGGAACTTTTTAACAAACAACTTTTGCAGGATTTCGTGATCGCGCCGAGTGGCCTGAAGTTGCTCGCGCGCCGGGCGACCGTGAACGACTTCCGCGCCAAGCACGTCTATCGCGATTCGCCCATCGGCCAGTTGCAAAAAGTCAACGAACACGGCGAATTCAAGCGCGTTGACAAATCCGATGTTAAACCCGAGAGCTATTCGATTTCGACCTATGCCGCAGTTTTTGGAATTTCGCGGCAGGCGCTGGTGAATGACGACATGGGCGTGTTCAGCGACATCGCGAGCGATCTCTCGATTCAGGCGCGCGAATTTGAGAATGCGCAACTGGCCGCGCTGCTGGTGTCGAATCCGATCATGGCCGACGGCAATGCGTTATTCAGCGCGGCGCACGCGAATCTGGCTGCGCCGGGTTCGGCTATCGCTGGGCCTGGACTCTCGGCGGCGCGCCTTGCGCTGCGCTTGAGCGTGAATCAGAACGGCCAGCCCATCGCGGTCGCGCCGAAGTATTTGCTCACCAGCGCGACCAACGAAACCGCCGCCGAGCAGGCGTTGGCCGCGATTTATCCGCCAACAACTGCCGATAGCAATGTTTTTGAGGCCGCGTTCGAGCTGGTGACAGATGCAAGATTGGATCATTTGAGCCAAACGTTGGGCTGGTATATTTTCGGCGATCCCAGTTTGTGTCCGGTGCTCGAATACTCGTACCTGAGCGGAGCCGAAGGGCCGGTGATCGAAACGCGCAGCCAATTCAGTCAGGGCAGCGATGTCGATGGAACCGAAGTTTTGGTCCGGTTAGATTACGGATGCGGCGCGATCAGCAGCGTCGGCGGTTACAAAAATCCGGGAGCGTAACCGATGCGACCGACATCAGTACCATCGCGACCGTCTGCACCATTGCCCAAGGGCAAGCAGGCCGCTGCGCCGCTCACGCTCGACGACTTGATCGCGGCGCGCGACCAGTTGCTCCAGCAGTTGTCGAGTCCGCTGAGTATCGAGACGCCGTTGCTGGGTCGCACCGAATTTCGCAGCGTGCCGGATATCGAGAGTGCGCTGGCGATTCTGAATGGCCAGATCGCGGCGGCCAGCGGATCGCCGAGCACGGGAGTATTTGTCGTGACTTCAGACAGGGGGCTTTTATGAAGAATTTCGTCCAATTGGGCGGCACCATCACCGTGCTCGCGCCGAGCAACGTCACGAGCGGCGCGGTCGTGATCGTCGGCAGCATCGTGGGCATCGCGACCGCTGACGCCGCTACCGGCGCGCCGGTCGAGATCAGCACCGAGGGCGTGTTCACGCTGCCCAAGTCAGTCGGGAGCGTGCTCGCGCAAGGGGCGATGGCGAAAGTGAGCGCGGGCATCGTCGGCTCCGCTGGGGCCATCGCAATCGGCTGGGTCGTCGCCGCCGCAGCATCGGCGGACCCGACCGTGAACGTGCGGCTTACGCCGGGCATCAGCCCGAGCGCGACCACACTGGCCGCTGAGTCGGCGCGCGCGTCGGGACACCAGCCCGAGCACGGTCACGCTCGCTAAGTTTGTGTCCGGGCATCGCGGGATGACCGGACACCGAAACGCCGGGCGTGCCATCATTTCTCCTTTTCCGCGCCCGGCGTTCAAATGACAAGCCCACCCTGCTAGGATGCTGACAGATGAATCGAACCGTTTTCGTCGGCGCGTCGCCTAACGGAAAGTATCTTGTGACGGTGTCGTCTATGGTCGGCAGTAAGCGCCGTCATTCGCCGAGCATCACATATTCCGAGTCGAAGCTACCGAAGGCCCTGATCGACCTAGGGGTGGACCGAGAGCAGGCTAATCATGCCTGGGCAGAGGTTAAGAAGCATGGGTCGTGCACATTCGAGGTGAGTAGTTAAGGCTACCTCAGGCCACCTTCCGCCGCACGGTGAAAGTCACGCTCGCTGGCTGCAAACATAACGGCCCGCTCTCGCACACCAACGCGCTAGGCGTGATCGCGACGCCTGTTGTCGATATTCGGGATCATCCACGGCTCGGGCAACGTGATCGTCAGATCCGGCAGGGGGCCAATTTGTAACGGCACTGAAGGATCGGGTTAACGCGGAATTGCTTGCTTTCATCAAGTGAGTTCCTGAGCAAGGCGGCTCCGCGATAATTTTGTTGCGCGCTCTCTGACGGTCGCGCCTCACTGAGCATTATCGAGAGTTCACAAATGGAGTAGAGTGGCAGATAGAAAGGCGCACGCATGAAATTCGATCTGGAAGTCGACCGGCGGTTGTTCATCGCGAGTCTTGGTGGCACGGCGGCGGTGGCCGCGATGGGTCATGAGGCGCGCGCGGAATCGCTTGAGGACTACATGGCGCAGCAGCTCGACGATCCGCAAGATCCGGTTCAGGGCGCGCCGAATTTCGCACCGGCGGCGCCCGGTGAGAAATTTCCAACCGTCGCTGAACTAGAGGCACAGAATTCAGCGCGTCCGGTGCGCCGCGGTGTTGGCGACGTCTTCACGGGACGCGCGGGCAAGGTCAGCAAGCTGGAACCGATGCCCGCCAAGCCGACGCTGCAGGATTTCTTTCGCCTGCGATTTTCCACCGTCAATCACGTGCTGCAAAGCGCGAATCGCGCGATGAAGACGGGCATGACGGAGGAGATCGTGCTCGCGTGCCTGCTGCACGACGTGTCGCAATCGTTGATCAAGGTCGATCACGGGTGGTGGGGCGCGCAGTTATTCGAACCGTATGTTCCCGAAAAGGTGACGTTCGCGATTCGCTATCATCAGGCGCTGCGATTTTATCCGGATCACGCTGCTGGTTATGAATATCCCGACCTCTACAAGCGCATGTTCGGCGTGGATTACGAACCGCCGCCGCACATCCAGGCCGCCTACAAGTTCGCGAAGAATCACAAGTGGTACATGGAGGCTCGGCTGGTGACGGTCAACGATCTGTACGCGTTCGATCCGAATGTGAAGGTGTCGATCGAGCCGTTCCTGGATATCGTTGGTCGGCATTTCAAGCAGCCGAAGGAAGGGCTGGGTTACGACAACAGCCCCACCGCGCACATGTGGCGGTCGATGATCATTCCTGATACGCCGCTTTGATTGAATTGCGGGCTCGTGACTCTTGAAGAGACCGGTCTAAAGGCCGGTCGCCGGCAGGAGTCCCGGCCCCACAATTTCTTCAGCCTGCGCGCTTGAAATATTGCACGGCTCGTTCGTGCTTCTCGGCGGCCTCGCGGCTCTTGAAGGTGCCCAAGTTCTTGCGTCGGCCTGACTTCGCGTCTTTCTTTCTCGAATAGAGTCTGTACTCGCCTGTTTTGAGTTTGCGAATCATGCTTTCGATGATGCAATCGTGCGTCCATTCCTCTTCAGCACGGGTTGGGTGTCGACATGAGTGTCGACACGGCACACACGAGTGTGTGCGCCACATGGTTACTTCAGGGGGATTTTGCTTTCGGGGTCGGGACGGAAAATGATGTAGCGCAAGTCGCCATCCTGGCTGCTGAACCAATGGGGCGTGCCTGCGGGGATCACGACGACGTCACCCTTCGTCACGCTCCGGCTGACTCCGCCGTCGATGCGCGCGCCTTGCATGGTCACCATGACGCCGCTGCCGGGCTGGAGCGGATGCGGATCGGGCACCGTGCCTCCGGTAACCAGCGTCGCGCTGCCCTGAAGGATGTAGTAAATCTCGGTGATCTTGGTGATGTGGAAATTAGCTTCCTGCTGGACCGATTTCGGCCGCGAGACGCCGTAGACTCCCACGTGATAGCCGCCGACGTCGACCGTGCGGATCGGCTTGTCGCTGACCGCGTTCGCGGGCAGGGAATTGATGAAGGCATCGATATCGGTGTGCGTCACGATTGTGGCGGGCAGTGTCTGGGGCTGTGCCATCGTTGCCGACGCGAACACCAGTGTCGAAATGACTAACGCGGTTTTGAGCATCTTGAGTTCACCTTTCGAGTGAGGTCGGACTGGTCCAGTCTACAACTCGGCCTTGCCACCTGTGACGCGCAGTCACACATGCAGCGCTGGCGCTTATATCGACAATCTTCGCGATGAAAAAACAACACGAGCAAGAGTTAGTAACCAACGAATTCTCCCTTGATACGTCTAACTTACGATGTCCACGGTTCCCCGTTCGAACCGCCGCCAGAGGCCTGTCCCCGAGAAAGCTCCCGAGCGCCCGACTGAAGTCGATCCACTACGCCTGCGCTGGCTGTACCCGGCTCTATTGCTCGGTCTCTTGCTGGCAGTGTACTGCCGCGTGGCGACGTTCCCTTTCGTCAATTTCGACGACCCCGATTACACATTTCAGAACCCGCACGTGCGCGATGGGATAACGCTGCCGGGGTTGGCTTGGGCCTTCACCAGCTTTCATGCGGCAAACTGGCATCCGCTCACGTGGATGTCGCACATGCTGGATTTCGAAATCTTTGGAGCCCGCAGCGGCGCCCACCATGTCACGAATTTGTTGTTACACGTCGCGTGCTCGATCATCCTGTTTTTTCTTCTCTGCCGAATGACCAAGTCGCGATGGTGCAGCCTGCTGGTCGCGTTCGGATTCGCTTTCCACCCGTTACACGTGGAATCGGTGGCATGGATCGCCGAGCGAAAGGATTTGCTCGGGGCTCTCTTTTTTCTGCTGAGCCTTTCGGCTTATGTGACATACGCGCTCCAGCCGAGCCCGAGGCGATACCTCTGGGTGGTCCTGCTATTTTGTTGCGCGTTGTTATCGAAACAAATGGCGGTGACGCTGCCGGCGGTCGCGATGGCGCTCGACTTCTGGCCGCTGCGACGGCCGTTTCAGCTTCGCGACAAAATACCGCTGGCGGCGCTGGCGGCTGCTGCAATC
Organism: Terriglobia bacterium; assembly: GCA_963732025.1. GTDB lineage: Bacteria > Acidobacteriota > Terriglobia > Bryobacterales > Bryobacteraceae > Palsa-187. The sequence continues at coordinate 2,250,098 of CAVSXU010000006.1, read as the reverse complement.
GGTGTCGCGTTTTTCGCACAGCGGCAAGCCGGCGCGGTCGCGTCGTTTGAAGAAGTGCCGCTGTTCACGCGTCTGGCAAATGTCCCGGTGGGCTACGTCACGTATCTGTTTCAGTTCCTCTGGCCGATGAATCTCTCAGTTTATTATCCATATCACGCGGCGCTCGTCTGGTGGCAGCCTGTTTGCGCGATCGTCGCTCTGGTTGCGATCAGCCTTGTCGCGTGGAGGCAGCGGATTCGGCGTCCTTATCTGCTGGCGGGTTGGTGTTGGTATCTGATCACGCTGCTGCCGGTGATCGGAATCGTTCAGATTGGCGCGCAGGCGCATGCCGATCGTTACACGTACCTTCCGCTGGTGGGAATCTTCATCGCGCTTGCATGGTGGTTGCAGGATGTACCGCAAAAGTTTGCATATGCGGTTGCGATTGTCGTTGGATTGTCGTGGCCGGTTTTGACGTGGATGCAAGTCGGATATTGGCGGGACAGCGTCGCATTGTTTGAACACGCGACGCAGGTCACAGACGGAAATTATCTGGCGTACAACAATCTGGGCGAGGCATTGTCGAAGCAACCGGGCAAACTGGACAAGGCCATCGGCGCGTATAAGATGTCCGTGTCGTTGGAGCCGCGGTTTGCGCCGGCTCATTACAACCTGGGGACGACACTGCTGGATGCCGGCCGGCGCGCCGAAGCGGTCCCCGAACTGGAAGCCGCGATTCGATTGGACTCGCGATTCGCCAAAGCCCGAAACAATCTGGGCAGGGCATTGGCGCAAGATTCGGTCGAGCTGCCGGCTGCTATCGAGAACTACCAGGCTTCGGTCGCAGGCAATCCAACCGGTGTCGAATCGCATGTCAACCTGGCGAATGCGTTCGCTCGCCAAGGGCGAATGGCGGACGCTGTTCGTGAGTATCACGCGGCGCTGCAGATCGACTCGTCGAATGCCGTGACTCACTTCGATCTTGCGAACTTGCTGGTGCAGATGGACGGCGAGCTTGCGAATGCGATCGCGGAATATCGGCGCGCGATTCAGATCAAGCCGGATTATGCGGCGGCGTACAATAACCTGGGCAGCGCTGTGGCTCGGGATCCTGCGGGACGCGCTGACGCGATTCAGGCATTCGAACGAGCAATCAAGGCGGATCCACAGTATGCCGAGGCTCACTTCAATCTGGCGAACGCGTTCGCGCAGAATTCCGGGCGTATGACGGAGGCGATGGAGGAATGGCGGCGCACACTACGAATTAATCCGAGGCACGTTCGCGCTCACTACAATCTGGGGATTGCGATGGCGCAGATGCACCGAACGTCGGAAGCGATCGAGCAAATCGAGGCGGCTTATGAAATTGAGCCGAGCCCGGAGATTCTGCAGGTGCTGGATCAACTTCGTGGCGGTCGTTGAGCTAAGAAAGCCGCGTGAAAAGGCGGCTCGCCGCCATGATTGGCGGCCACACACTGTGAAATGCAGCTTCCGATAAGGATTATTATGTCAACTTAAGTCGGAGCTCGTTCGCTACCATCGCAGCACTCGATACCCTCAGAACATCGAACCCCGCCGCCCGTCCGCTCTCCACACCGGCGTCGGAGTCTTCCACCACCAACGGCCGGCTCGCTCCCAGTAGTTGTGCTCCTCGCAAATAGGGGTCTGGGGCCGGCTTCAAGTGCTCCACTTCTTTTCCACACACAATCGCCTGAAAACAATCGCGAAATCCGGCCCGTTCGATGGGTGCTTCGACCTCCGATCTTCCACTTGAGGAAACAACTCCTAACTTGTACATTAGACTAAGCTCTCGAACCATCGCTATCGTCTCCGCCAAAAACGGTGGGTTCGTTTCGATATTCTGCCGGAACATCCCGAGTTTGGAGTGATACGCCGGCATCCAGTCCTCGGCTGGCAGCGGCGGCACACGCTCGGCCGCCAGACGTTCCACCATCAGCTTGTCCGAAATCCCGATGCAGCGCGCCTGGTAGAACGGCCAGTTCAGATGGATCCCGAACGGTGCGAGGATCGTCTTCCAACACTCGTAATGCAGAGGCTCGGTGTCGGCCAGCACGCCGTCGAAATCGAACAAAATCGCGTCGTAACGCTTTTTCCCTTCCATCAGATAGCGATTCTCATAGCCGTTGCCCGTTGTGGTCACGCTATAATTTTCTCATGATCAAGGCCACCAGCAAGATCTGGCACAATGGAAAACTCATCAACTGGGACGACGCGAAGATTCATGTGCTCGCGCACGTCACCAGCTATGGCAGTTCCGTGTTCGAAGGCATCCGCTGTTATGCGACCGCTTCGGGTCCGGCGGTTTTCCGCATTCGCGAGCATGTGCGCCGCCTGCACGATTCGGCGAAGATCTATCGCATCGACATTCCGTTTTCGATCGACGAGATTTGCGCGGCGCTGATCGAGGTGGTGCGCGTGAATCAGATGGAGTCGTGCTATCTGCGTCCGCTGGTGTTCCGCGGCTACGGCAACGTCAGCGTGATGCCGACCAAGGATAACCCGATCGAGACCTACATCGCCTGCTGGGAATGGGGCAAGTACCTGGGCGACGAGGGGATCGAACAGGGCATCGACGTGTGCGTTTCCAGTTGGACGCGGATGGCGCCCAATACCCTGCCCGCGCTGGCGAAGGCCGGTGCGAATTACATGAACTCGCAGCTCATTCGCATGGAAGCCGCCGTGAATGGATACGCCGAGGGCATTGCGCTGGACGCGTCGGGTTATGTGAGCGAAGGCTCGGGCGAGAATCTGTTCGTGGTGCGCGACGGCAAGGTGATCACGCCTCCGCTGGGCGCGAGCGTTCTGCCGGGAATCACACGCGACACGGTGGTGAAGATCGCGGAGTCGATGGGGATTCCGGTGGTGGAGAGCCTGATTCCGCGCGAGCTGCTCTACATCGCGGACGAGGTTTTCTTTTCGGGAACCGCCGCCGAGGTCACGCCGATTCGATCGGTGGATCGGATTCAGATTGGCGCGGGAAAGCGCGGGCCGATTACGGAGAAGCTTCAGAAGGAATTTTTCGCGATCGTCGAAGGGCGGACCGAGGATAAGTTCGGCTGGTTGTCGCCGGTGGCGCAGCCGGTGGGTGCGGCGAAGTAAGGGCAGTGTTGAAGGGTGTCAGTTGAGCCGCAGCTGGGCTTTTCGATTCTGAAGAGCCCGCTTCGTTACGAGTTTGAGTGAGAACCCGAATGTTGGACCGCTCCCTTCGGTCACGGCTCGTTAATCGCGCGCTCTCTTACGGTCGCGCCTCACAGGCGATGTTTTACGGAGTTTCGGTAAGACAACGCGGGGCGCGTTATGCGGAGGAGTGCGCGCCCCGAGACGTTGTCGCGACTTAGGATCGGAGGATAGAGTTTCCGCGCGGGAACCAAACCCATGGCCACCTCCCCCGAGACTGACACACAAATTCAGCTCCGCGCGAAAATCTTAACCATTTGTACCAGGAGCATGACGACTGAGCTACATCGATCTCGGGGATTTCAACAGGTCTTTCCCATGCGGTTTCGCCAACATAGCGGCCTAGGATGTGAGTAAGCTGTGCAAAAAACAAGTTCATCATGAAATGTAGCGGGAATATCTGGACCACGCGGGGATTCATCGACTTGCAGGTGAATGGCTTTGCCGGCGTCGATTATAACGACCCCATGGCGGTGCCAGACGCGATCGGCCGGTCGATTCGCGTTATGTATTCGACCGGAGTGACCCGCTTTCTTCCCACAGTGATCACCGGGAGCCCGAACAGAATGCTGGGGGCGCTGCGGAATCTGACAGCCGCGCGCGAGTCGATTCCTGAGGGCGAGTCGATCGCCGGGTTTCATGTTGAGGGACCGCACATCTCGCCGGACGATGGCCCGCGCGGCGCGCATCCCGCGGAATGGGTCCGGCCGCCCGACCTGGATGAATTTCGCCGCTGGCAGGAAGCGGCGCGCGGTCAGGTTCGTTTGGTGACCTTGTCGCCCGAATGGCACGATGCGCCCGGCTACATCGAACAGCTTGTTCGCGACGGCGTCGTCGTGAGCATTGGGCACACGCGCGCCACTGCGCAACAGATTCGCGATGCGGTCAGCGCGGGCGCGACGCTATCGACGCATCTCGGCAATGGGGCGAATCCGGCGCTGCCGAAAACGGCGAACTATATATGGGAGCAGCTCGCCGAGGATCGCCTGTCAGCCACCTTTATCGCGGATGGAATCCATTTGCCGGACGCTTTTTTGCGCGCGGCGATCCGAGCTAAAGGCGTGGAGCGAAGCGTGCTGGTGACGGACGCGGTGATGCCCGCGATGTGCTCGTCTGGATCGTATGTACTGGGCGAAGTGCAAGTGGAATTGAAGGACGACCATCGAGTCGTGATGCGCGGCAGCGATCGGTTAGCCGGATCGAGTCTGCGCATGGACCAGGCGATCGAGAATGTGATGCGAATCGCGGGTGTGAATCTGGAGGAGGCGGTCGCGATGGCGACGGTGAATCCGGCTCGTGTAGGCCGCGTTCACGATGATGGCGATGAGGTGACGTTTCTGCTGGAGGGTGGCGCGATTCAGGTGCTGGAGGCGCGGGTGAATGGCCGGGTCGTATTTCCTGGAACTTGAATCGGGTGAGTGGTGTCCACAGAGTTAGTGGCGCTCGCAGAGACAATGTTACCCGGTTGCTTGCGCGCGCCCTGACGGGTGCGCCTCAAAGGCACGGTGCGTTGGTCACGGTTCAGTTGGCGAGGTTTTTCTGATTGCGACAGCGCTCTTAACGATTAAGCGAATTGGCCCGGCGATCGCCGGACTTGGCGCGGCCGCGCTGGTCGCGTGGTTCGCTCGTCCGGTACCTCCGCGAGGTCTGTTCACTCCGAACCGCGCGATTTCCTCCAGCCTGCTCTACTTGATCGCGGTGGCAGCCGCATGTGCCATTGGGGTTTTCCTCGCGTCGCGAAAGAATCGGCACGGGCGCGAATCCTCCATCCGGAGACTGACCGCCATCGCGATCTGGTTCGCCCCCGCTGCGATTTTTCTGGCATCGCGACGGACTTTCGCGGTCTACCTGGGCTCGCTATCAACGCTGGAAGTGATCGCGGTCCTGCTGATCCCGGCGGGATTGTGGTGGCTCGACCGGCCGGAATCGCCGCCCGATCTTGCGTACTCAGGCGGCATGTTCGCGCTGCCGCACACTACCCGGCTGATGCGGCAGCTTCCTTTGTCGATCGGACTGGCGCTGCTTGCCGAGTTCATTGCGGCGCTGGTGGTGTCAGAAGAAGTGTTCGTCGCGATCCTGCTGGCGGGCGCGGCAGCAGCGCTGTTCTGGCGGGCCCGCAACTCGATTCGCCCCGAGCGGAAACTGCGCGCATTGACGACCGCACTCGCCGTGATGCTGACCATCGCCGGTATCTTCCACTTCGTGGCGATGCCGATGCATTCGGGCGAGGCTCGCAAGGGGACAAGCAGTGGCAGCGATCCCAACAGCAATCCGCCATATACGGAAGCGGGCGCTGGGAACGGCCTCGACGGATGGGCCGGCGTGATTCTGATTCCCGAGGTCAAGAAGCACGTCACCATCGTTCCGCCGCTGCCGGCGATGAACGCGGACGTGTTTCGTAAACAGGACGCGAAACCGCTGACGATTCCTTTCTATGGCGTGTATTGGTTTTATCGCTTCCCCGCGACGCGGCCGCCTTCGAACGCGGTGACGATGCGCGGAACGCCGGAGGATATTCGGTTTCGGTCGCAAGGTCGAACGCCGCTGAAGATGGAGGCGCACCAGAATCTGGGCAAGCTGATCGACCTCAGTTGTTGCTCGCGAATTCAGGTGGCGATCCATAACTCGGAGCATTCGCCGGAACCGAATCGCCTGCAACTGATTTTGGCGGACAGCTCGGGCAAGGGGCAGCCTGCGGAGTCGCTGGGGATGCAGCCGGTGGATGGGTCGGAAGACCAGGTACTGGATTTTCCGATTCACGCGAATTTTCAGCTTCGGAGTTTTGACGAATTCACGGTGCGATTTTTCCGGGGATGGGTTCAATCGCAACTCAGCGCGAGGATTTCGGTGGAGCGATTCGTGCTGGTGCCGCGCGGGCGGTGACGCGAAAAATAGCGTCGTCGAGCACCGCTCGTGAGAGCGGGGGTGAGCGATGTCGCCCCCCTAACGATGGAGACCCCCACCCTTACGGGTGGTGCTTGACGGGTGGCATCGACGGTGGGACATAGACGTTATGGCTCGCGTTCCAGAACGTCGACGATCAGGCCGCTACCCGCGGACGTGGTGAACTCCGTCGGTCGCGCCCCCGTGCGGACCCGGAAACACGCGCGCCAGGTATGCCCGTTGAGTTCGTAAATCCCCAGCGATCGATTCCCGGCTCCCGCGCCGGTTTTGTAAATCATGTCGAACGTCTTAGGCGAAGCGGCCGGGTTCACTTCAATGGTGCCGGTCTGGACCGCGTCACCCGCGATCGATTCGAAGGTGTCACCTCTTATAATGAGCTTCGCGCCTTGAAGCATCGCCGCCGGCGCCGCCTTGCCTTCCATTTCTAGCGCGGTTACCTTCCATGATCCTTGCAGCGCATCCAGTTCTTTCATTTGAGCCTCCACCTTCGACTTCAACCGCGCGAGATCTTCGATCATCTTCGCGTGAGCTTCATGCGTGATCACCGGTTCCATCAGACGCGCGAACCACATCGAAAAACGAAAACGGCTCGTCATGTCGAGACGAGTCTTGCCGCCAAGGTCGGTTAGGACGAACGCCTCGTCGCCTTCGAACTGGTCCGCGGTTCTGGTGTGCGCCTCCAAGCGATGTGGAGGATCTTCGAGAGTCGACACGCCATCAATCTCCACTCGCGCGTTTCCGTTATTGCGATCCTCCATCACCCACACGTCGTGATGCGGACCGATTTCGCGGACTTCGACGAGCCACCCGACCCACGCTTTCAGCTTTTCGGAGTCCGTCAGCCACGGCCAGAGGGTTGCGGGCGGCGTCGCGATTTCAACCGACGACCGCATCACGCCTGCATCGCTGCGCGCGCCCAGCGCCAATAAAGTCCCGACGCCAAGGAGCATTAAGATAGCCACCCCGATCAATACTCGCCAAACCCATTTCATGACAGCGCCGACCTCCTTCTGACAAAGTGTGCACACGGAATCATGCAACTCAGCAGGCAACCCAACGCCACGATGTACCAGGCGGGAGGATGGCCTGTCGACATCGCGACACTCATCCCCGCGCAGCCGAGCGCGAGAATTACCAGCGCCGCGGCGGTACGCAGATTGCGCGCGCCATAGCCCAACAATGCAGAGCCGCAGGTTGCGATCAGCAGATTCGTGATCCAGATTCCCGCCGACCAATGCAGATCCGCCTTCAAGGGAACTTGCGAGTGCACGAATGCCCACAACAAATCGGCGAGACGCAGTGGCGCGAGGATCGTGACCATGGATGCGGCGATCAACCCCGCGAGCTCGCCGCGCCGCCAGCGTGCGATCAGGAGGGGAACCACGGAACGAAGCGCCTGGCTCGCCAGCCAAAGATCCGCGCCGCAATGTTCTTCCGTGAGATCGCCGATGATGGCATCGACGTGTTCCGACGGCGCGCACAGGCAGAGCAGCACACGAGTGATCCGCATCATCATGATGGTTGTGCTCCCCGCGCGAGCGGCACGCTTAACCCTTCCACCATTTCGCGAAGGTGTTCCTGGGTCCGCTGCACCGCTTGTAGCCCGGCTGGTGTGACGCGGAAGGTGCGCTTAGCACGGCCGCCTCGTTCGGACGTCGCCTCGCCGAGTGTCGATTTCACCAGATTCTTTTCGGCGAGACGATCAAGCGTTGCGTAGACCGCGCCGATGGCGACGTCGCGGCCGGTGCGTTCCGCGATCTCGCGGCGGACTTTCATACCGTAGGCGTCTTCACCGAGGCGCATCACGGCAAGGAGGATGAGATGCTCGAAATCACCGAGTGAGATGTCCTTCGCTTGCATTTCTACATACTAGAGGAAATGGGTCGCGGCGTCAAGAGAAATTTTGCGGAATTTCCTTGAGCCCGCCAAACACCACCCGTAAGGGTGGGGGATTCTTCGACGCGCAACTCCCCCACCCTTTACGGGTGGTGTTTGGCACGGGAGCGCCTTCAACTCTTCATGATTGCGTCGATCAATCCGGGAATTGAGTGCGGATCCGCTTCCGCGTCGACGGCAATGCCATGCTCCCGCAACGTGGCAGACGTGATCGGACCGATCGACGCCACCTTGACCCCGACCAGCGATTCCCCGCCCGCCGCCTGCATGAAATTGCTCACCGTCGACGAACTGGTGAACGTGATCCAATGCGGCTTCCGCGCGAGCACCTCGTGAACACGATCCGCTGCGTCACCCGGAGCGACCGTCCGATACGCCTCCACCACATCGATATTGGCGCCGCGACGCTTCAACTCAGCCGGAATCACATCGCGAGCCACAGCCGCTCGCGGTAGCAGAATCCGCTTCCATTCCAGGCTCTCGCCCGCGAACGCACGGATCAAACTTTCGGCGACGTACTCTTCCGGCATCATGTCGACCTTGAGATGCAGCGCTTCCACTGCTGCACGAGTCGCAGAGCCGATCGCGCATATTTTCGCTTTGAGCGCGCGCAGATCCGGGCCTGACCGGTCCAGAGCCTCGATGAAATAACGGACGCCGTTCACGCTGGTGAAGATCAGCCAATCGTAGGATGCGAGTTGGGCGATTGCCTGCTCCATGGGTTGCGGATCGGCGGCCTCGCGCACTTCGATCATCGGCGCAAGCAGCGTTTCGGCGCCCAAGGCTTCGAGCGGCACAGCGAGTTCCATTGCTTGCCGGCGATCGCGCGTGATCACGATTCGCTGCCCGAACAGCGGCAGCCGTTCATACCAATTGAATCGCTCCCGCAGCGCGACTACTTCTCCGATCACGATGGTCGCCGGAGGTTTGAGCCCGGCTTCGGCGATCAATGCGGGCAGCGTCGTGAGCGTGCCCGCGATCGTCTGTTGATCCGGACGCGTCGCCCAGCGCACCGCCATCGCGGGCGTTTCCGGCGAACGGCCTTTCGCGATCAACTCCTGCGCGATCGCGGGGAAATTTACCAGCCCCATGAACAGCACGACGGTTTCCGCCGCGCCGACCTTCGACCAATCGATCGCGGCGACGTTGTGGCCGGTGACGAACGTCACTGCCGATGTGTGCTCGCGATGCGTCAGCGGAACGCCCGTGTACGCGGCGATGCCCAGCGGCGTGGTCACGCCGGGCACGATCTCGAAGGGAATTCCAGCGGCGGCCAGCGCCTCGATCTCTTCCCCGCCCCTGGCGAAGATGAACGGATCGCCGCCCTTCAAGCGCACGACGTTCCATCCGCGGCGCGCTCGCTCGATCAGCATGTTGGAGATTTCGTCCTGCGAAAATTCGTGAGACGATCGCTTCTTGCCGACGTAGACACGCTCGGCGGTGAGCAGGCGCGAGATCGAGCAGGCGCTCAGGCGCCAGGTGGTCGTAAAGAATCGAGTCGGCGCGCTCGAGAATTTTGCGGCCTTTGACGGTGATGAGGCCGGGGTCGCCGGGGCCCGCGCCCACCAGGTACACTTTCATGCGCCGGCCTTCACGCCGAGTAGGCTTCCTTCAGGATTTCGCGAGCGCCGCGTGAGAGCAGGTCGTTCGCTAGCGCTGTGCCTACTTGGGCTGCGTCCTGGTTCGTCAAACCGCCGCTCAGTTCGCCGCGGATGATTTTCGATCCGTCCGGCGATGCGACGATTGCCCGCAAGTATAAGGTGGTGTCGTCGACAGTCGCGTGACCTCCGATGGGAACCTGGCATCCGCCTTCCAACGCCGCGAGCAGCGCGCGTTCCGCCGTGATCGCGAGGCGCGATTCCGCGTGATCCAACTTGCAGACCAGTGCGAAAGCATCTCCATCCATTCGCGTCTCAATCGCCAGCGCGCCTTGCCCGACGGCAGGACACATGATGTCGGGCGAAAGGAACTCGCAAATTCGATCTTCCATGCCGAGCCGTTTCAGACCCGCCGCCGCGAGCACGATCGCGTCGTAATTTCCTTCGTCGAGTTTCCGCAGGCGGGTGTCGACATTGCCGCGCAACATCTCTATCGCGATTCCCTGCCCCAGCGCGCGAAGCTGCGAAGCGCGCCGCAAGGAACTGGTGCCGACTCGCGCACCATCACCCAATTCGCTCAATGGACGCCCGACCATTGCGTCGCGCGGATCCTGCCGCTGCGGAATAGCGGCCAGCACCAAGCCCGCCGGTATTTCCGACGGCACGTCCTTCAAGCTGTGCACCGCAACATCGATCGTCCGCGCCAACAGCGCCTCCTCGATTTCCTTCGTGAACAGACCCTTGCCACCGACCTTGGCGAGCGGAACGTCGGTAATCCTGTCGCCGGTGGTCTTGATGATTTCGATGCGCGTCTCGCAGCCGAGAGCTGCGAGCTCGGACTGAATGTGGCGCGCCTGCCATAACGCTAATTGGGAACCTCGCGAGCCGATGACGATCATCCTTCGCCCAATCTGAAAAGTTTGCGAACCATATTCACCAGATGCACGCCGCCTTCGTCCGCTGCCTGCTTGCGCAACTCCGTGATCGGCCCATGTGCGACCTTATTCACGATGCCGCGCGTGATCAACTGGATCGCCTCTTCCTGTTGCGGCGTCAGCGTGCCGAGCTTGGCACGATTGCGTTCGATCTCGCTCTGCGCCAGCGCCGCGAGCTGCTCCTGCAACGTCACAATCGTCGGCGTCACTTCACGAGATTTGAGGCGCAGCACCATGCGCTCCACTTCTTCGCGAATGATATCCTCGGCCTCCACCGCCACTTCGATGCGACCCTTGATGTTGGTCTGCACCACGCGATCCAGATCGTCGATATCGTAGAGGAAAACGTTGTCGAGCTTGTTCACTTCCGGCTCGATGTTGCGCGGCACCGCGATATCGATCAGGAACATCGGACGATTGCGGCGGCGTCCGATCACTTCGCGCATCTGATCGCGCGTCAGGATGTAGTGCGGCGCGGCGCTGGACGCGATCACGATGTCGACGTCGGGCAGTCCGGAGAGAAACTTGTCGTACTCGAGCACGCGGCCCTGAAATTCCGCGGCGATCGACTCGGCGCGCGATCGCGCGTCCGATTGGTGACCACGATTTCAGAGACGCCGGCCCGCCGCAAGTGTCGCGCGGCCGACTCGGCCATCTTCCCGGCGCCGACCAGCAATACGCGCTTGCCCGCTAGCGATCCGAAGATTTCGCGCGCCAATTCCACCGCGGCGTAGCTCACCGAAACCGCGCTCTGCCCGATATCGGTTTCCGAGCGCACGCGCTTGGCGACGTTGAAGGCCCGGCGTCATCACGGTGTCCAGGAATCCGCTGGCCGCGCCGCATTCTTTCGCGCGCGCGTAGGCTGATTTCAACTGGCCCAGGATCTGCGGCTCGCCGACGATCATCGAATCGAGACTGGATGCCACGCGAAACAGATGACGAATCGCGTCGGAGCCATCGTGACGATAAAGGTACGGCGCGACCCAGGTGCGTTCGACCGACCGCGACTCCGCAATGAAGTGCTCGATCGACGTCTTCGGTTTCCGCGTCATCGTCGGCCGCGACGGTGATCTCGACGCGGTTGCAGGTCGACAGGATCATGCCTTCGAGCAAACCGGGCCGGCTCTTCAAGCTGCCGAGAGCGATTTCGAGTCCAGCGTCTTCGAAGGCGACTTTTTCGCGCACCTCCACCGGCGCCGTCCGATGATTCAGACCTGTGACGATGATCCTCATCTAAGTATCAGCATCGCGTTACGGCGAAAGCGTCGGCCTCAGTCCGACGTGCGCAGCCCAGGTCAGCGCGGCGCATCCGAGAACCGCCAGCGCCATCACAGCGGCTTTTCGTCCGCGCCAGCCGGCCGACGCGCGCAGGAAAATCATCACCAGGCACAACAGCCAGGTGAATAACGAAAGCTGAATCTGCGGCGCCCCGATCCAGCGCGTCCCCGATTCGACCGACGCCCAGGTAACCGCGAAAATCATCCCGAGCGTGAGCAGGACGAATCCCATGCCCATCGAGATGCTGATCATGTTGTCGAGCGTCGCCAGCGGCGGCAGTTTTTCGAGCAGCGCGCTCTGCTTCTTATTCTTGAGGCGGCCTTCCTGCATCAGATAGAACACCGAGGCGATCGCGGTCAGCAGCAGCGCGGCATAGCCGGCGAGAACCAGCACGATGTGCACGATCAGCCAGGCATCGCGCACCCCGACGTTCGGCCAGGATGTGACGGGCTTTTCGGTCGACGCCACCAGCGTCATTAAGAAGACGAGCGGGAACAGCGCGACTGCGGTCGACGAGAAGTGGTAGCGCCACTCGACCAGCAGAAATACCAGGGCGATCAGGAAAGAGCACACGCACAGCGTGTCGAAGAAGTTGTCGAGCGGTAGGCGGCCGTAGGCGGTCGCGAGTTCGACCAGGGCTACGCCGTGCAGAACAACGGCGACTCGAAATGTTCCGAGCGCGAAGGGATACAGGCTCTGATTGCGGCGGAGAAGGACGAACATCGAGTGGAGGAGTCCAATGCCGTAAAGGCATGCGGCTACGCGGAGCCAGAAGATGCTGGATTCTGCCACTGTGCTTCCATTCTACGCTCTGGCGCACGTCGGCCAGCCCGCGCGACGCTACTGCGCGCGAAGGGAATCTTTTCGGCGAAGGAGTAGGAACACGGCCAAGCTAGCTGCGAAAAGTGCGAGTGTTCCCGGTTCAGGAACGACCTCGGAAAGCGTACTGGTGAACTGTGTCAATTCACTTTGTGCGTCGATGCTGCTCAGGTGCACGATGTCCTGGATTCCGATGAGCTGAGCAGCCGGAATGGTGATCGTCAGCGGGCCTCCGAGCTGAAGCACCGGCGTGGCGCAGGGCGCGGACGCGCCGGTAGCCCCGGCGTTGTAGCACGCAAACCCTTCCACACCCGCGGTGACCAAAGAGTATTCGACCTGCCCGAAGTTTGCATCCTGGCTCCCGCAGTCAAAGGTCGCATCGCCTACGCAAAAATCCTCCTGGATAGTGACGACGTCGCTGGGCGAAGTCCCGGCCCCCAGCGAGGCGTGCCCCACGGCGAGCGTCAAAGTCGTGAAGAAATCGGATGGGAAGGCGGGGTCAACCTGGGCGGTGTAACTCACGCTCGAGCTGATGGATCCTGGATTCACCACCCACTGCGCGCTGGAAAACCCCGCGGAGATTCCGGACGGCAGATCGGTTCCAGAGAAGGTCGCGCCGACATTGTTGTTGCTGGGATTACCCGAACTGTCAAAGTTGAGAAACTGAACGTCAATCTGCTCGCAACCAGCAGATTGGCCGCCGCCCGGTCCGAGACCATGCGTCGGATCGTTACCGACGGAGTAGAAGCCGGTGCAGGTCGCAGGACTCCCCTGAACCGTGAAGGAGCCAAGCGCAAGAGCAAGAGTGAGCAGGAGCAGGCACGCTTTCACAAAGCCTCCGATCTTTCAATGGACGGAGTATAGCAAAAGTGGTTCCCCCCACTCGTCCGTCATTGCCTGGACCTCTCGTCACTGGTCGGCAATAGAATGGACTATGGAAGTCCGCATACTTGCCGAAAGCGATGCCGCTGCGTGGTGGCAACTTCGGCTCGAATCGCTTCAGCATGATGCCTTCGCCTTCGGGAAGGCGGTCGAAGAGCACCTTGAGACTCCGGTTGCTACGATCGCCGGACGTTTTCGAACTCCAACGGACGCCAGTTTTACGCTCGGAGCTTTCGAAAGCGATACGCTCGTCGGCATGGTGACCTACATTCGCGAGACCGGCCTCAAAGAGCGTCACAAGGGCCGGATTTACGGAGTCTATGTGACACCTGCGCATCGAGGGTACGGCGTGGCGCGGGCCTTGATCGCCGCTCTTCTCGAAAGAGCCAGGCACGAGCCTGGGCTGGAGCAGATCCTGCTCGCGGTGGCCTCCTCGCAGGACCCCGCCAAGAAGCTGTATCGCGGGTTTGGATTCGAAACTTTCGGGACAGAGCCGAACGCGTTGAAAATCGGATCCAGCTACGTCGACGAAGAGCACATGATCCTGCGCCTAGCATTCTCCGAGTAGCGCGTGATTCGCTCGATGCCCTTCCCAACTTCCACAAGCCTCCAACGAATTCTCACTTGGAACCGTCTCCATAGGTAAGGAGAACTAAGTCATGCGCGAGCGACCCTCGGCTCCGGTATCCTCCGCCGCATAGAAGTCTGCGCCGATATCGGCCTGAATTCCTGCGAGATACGTCGGGAGCCGCCCGCGGGGGAAGTGAGATAGCGGAGGCTACAAGACCGGGAGACGCGCAGGCCGCTCACGTACGGGGTTTGGGAGCAGGATTTGATCCCCGAAGTCATCTCGGCCCAAGACGCAGGGCTTCCTAGGGCAGATTGTGGTCAGCCGATTGGATTTAGTAGCGCGGGAGAGGCAGCTTAGCGGCCGGGATCGAGTGGGATGAACCGCATACGGACCGCAAAGCCGAACAGACTCTTTGTGCGCCGCCTGATAGAATCCTTCACATGACAGAAAGCAAACATCAAGAGGTCTTGGACGCGCTCAACGCTGCGATGCAAGGCAAAGCGTGTCCCATGTGTGGCGGGCAAGAACGAACGCTGATTGATAGATTCAGCAGACAAGATATAACCGAAATAGGCGAGCCGTTCCACAGCTCCGTGGGCAAAGTAGTAACGACCACAGCCCGGCTTGTGACGCATCCCGAAGCACTATATCTACCATTCGCGATCCTAGTATGCGAGAAGTGCGGCCTCATGACGTATCACCATTTGGGTCGGTTGAAGATAGCCTGTTAGGCTGGCGTCGAGTGGTTTGCTTTTGTCGCTCTTGACACGACAAGCGAGCGCATCAAAGAGCCTCTGGTCTCAGCAGCAGGGAGTTCTGGACGGATTGTCGGCTACTCGGAGATTGCCGGGAGCTGCGTTCACTGGAAGATCAGTCCTGGTAAGTCGCCTTGTCGGAAACCGCTAAGACTACAGCGGCCTCGCTAGGATCCTTCGCCTAGGAAAGTAATTCATCCCCCCACGCGTCCCCCCCACTACCCCCAATGGACGTATCGTTTCTAATATGAAACCCTCTACATCAAACAACCCAGAGCACACCCAACTTTTCACGAATAAGACCTGCCTGGTTACCGGCGCCACTAAGGGCATTGGACGAGCAATCGCCGGGATGCTGCTCAAACACGGAGCAAACGTTGCTATTTGCGGCCGCAGCGCCGAGAGCGTCAGCCAAGCCGTCCGCGAACTGGACTCAGAATCGTCCGGTAAAGTCAAGGGCAAAGCCGCCGATGTAAGACATCATGCGCAAGTCGCCGAGCTATTCCAGTTCATCGACGACGAGTTCGGCGGACTCGATGTCCTGGTCAACAATGCCGGCGTTGGCGTGTTCAAGCCGGTGGGCGAATTGTCGATTGAGGACTGGGAGTACACAATTGGAACGAATCTCACAGGCGTGTTTCATTGCTGCCGTGAGGCTTTGGGTCGATTTAACAAGAGAGGCGGAGGCCAGATCGTCAACATTAGTAGTTTGGCGGGGAAGAATCCGTTCGCGGGCGGCGCGGCCTACAACGCGTCGAAATTCGCGCTCAACGGCTTCAGCGAGGCGATGATGCTGGACATCCGGAATCAGAACGTGCGGGTCAGTTACATCATGCCAGGCAGCGTCGCAACTGAGTTCAATGGGCGGGATGTTGCGCCGGAAGACAGTTGGAAGATCGCCCCAGAGGATGTGGCTGAAATCGTCCAGTTGGTGCTTTCCGTACCAGAAAGAACCTTAATAAGCCGGGTAGAAGTCCGGCCGTCCAGACCGAAAAGATAGACAGCATGGGAGTTCGTGCAGGAATCAATAGCGGAACAAGGAGCATCTAAGAAATGGCACTCGGCTTGCCTGATAGTTTGTGGAGAGTGCCAGAGAAGGCACCAAAAGGTTCGAGAAAGGCGGCAGATAAAATGACGCGGCTAAATATCCCACTGGATCCGGCGAAAACCGGTCGAGACGCCATGTCCCTGGAGAGCAATCTCCGGCGGATGATCATCGGGCAGGATGAGGCTATCGAGCAGATCGTTAACATTTACCAAATGAACCTGACGGGCATGAGCGCCCCGGGACGCCCGATCGGCAACTTCCTGTTCCTTGGCCCCACCGGCTCAGGGAAAACCCGCATCGTGGAAGCCACCGCCGAAGCTCTGCTGAAGAATCCGCGCGCCGTCATTAAAATCGATTGTGCCGAATTTCAGCATAGCCACGAAATCGCCAAGCTGATCGGGAGCCCTCCGGGATACCTGGGGCATCGCGAAACGCATCCCCTGTTGTCCCAAGAGGTTCTGAATCAGTTTCACACGGAGACCATGAAGGTGAGCTTCGTGTTATTCGACGAGATCGAGAAGGCGTCGGATGCGCTGTGGAACCTGTTGCTCGGAATCCTGGACAAAGCGACATTGACCCTGGGGGACAACCGCAAGGTCGATTTCTCCCGCGCGATGATCTTCATGACCAGCAACCTGGGCGCGAGCGAGATGAGCAGCATCATGTCGCCGAGGCTCGGGTTCGGGATTCATGAGGCGCAAGACCGCACCGCCAACGGCGTCATGGACGAAAAGACGACGGCGAAATTGGCTCGCAGCGGAGTGGAAGCTGCGCGCAAAAAGTTCACGCCGGAGTTCATCAACCGGTTGGACAAGATCGTGACGTTCCAGCCGCTGGGCAGCGAGCAGTTGAAGAAGATTCTGGACATCGAACTGAACCTGGTTCAACAGAGGATTTTCAATAGCTCCAACGATCGTGCTTTTGTGTTCACGCTTTCCGATTCCAGCAAGGACTTCTTGTTGGTGGAAGGCACGGATATGAAGTACGGGGCTCGTCACTTGAAGCGCGCGATCGAGCGCCTGCTGGTGCAGCCGATGTCGAACCTGATCGCAACCGAGCAAGTACGCGGCGGCGACTGGATTCGAGTGGATTTCGACGATAGCGCGCGGGCGCTGCGTTTCGCCAAGGAAGCCGAAGGGCTGCCGGTGCAGGATATGGCTCGGCTGGTGGATAACTCGATCACGATGCCTGCGATGGCGGCTGTGACTGGGGTGTCGGCTGAGCCGCTGAAGATTCAGACTGCGGCGCGGAAGAGAAACTAGAAGATCGAGACGGACTGTGATTTCGGGAGTCAGGCTTCGGCCTGGCTCCTTTTTTTGTTCAAACACCACCCGTAAGCGTGGGGGCTCCGTGGACACCATCCTCGTCGAGCCTCTCGTCAGGGAACGGGATGGTGACTCTGATGCCCCCACCCTTACGGGTTTGAACGCGCATCACTCACTCACCGTGCTACGCTCAGAACATTCTCCGGATAACTCACTTTTCCGATTTTCTGAGACGGCGACTCGGTCTCGCGTCTGTCGTCAGTATCTTCTTATTGGCTTGCCTTGCATCGCGTGTATTTTCCCAAGAGCCGGTCGCCTTGCCGAATGTAGCGTCCGTGGTAAATCTGGCTTCTGGTGATAGTGCTGTATCTCCAGGCTCTCTTGCGATTATTTTTGGAAGCAATCTCACTTTTCAACAGGCAGACACGGTGCCGCTTTCGGTAACGGTCGGTTCATATCCGGCGGCAGTGCTTACGAAAACACCACAACAGTTAACTGTTGAGATTCCGGCTGAAGCCTTTCCTGGTCAGACAACAATACAGCTGGCTTCCGGTTCCAATACCTCGGCCGCTTTCCCAATCAGTCTGCAAGCCTATGCGCCGGGGATTTTCACCACGACCGGAAATCTCGGATCCATTTGGCACTCAGACGGAACGCCCGTAACGCCGAAAAGTCCTGCGAATCCAGGTGAATCCTTGACACTTTTGGCTACCGGCCTTGGCCCCACGAATCCGGCTGTACCAACTGGATCGCCGGCTCCCATCGCTCCTCAGGCATCTGCGCGGACCCAGCCCACCATTACGATCGGCTCAGAGAGCGCCTCCGTTCAGGCGGCTGTCCTGGAACCGCAGTCGATTGCACAATTCCGTGTCTTCTTTTCTGTACCGAAGGCCTTGTCAGCTGGTGCTTATCCCCTGACTCTTATAACGGCCGGCCAGAAGAGTAATACCGTCACCCTTTCCGTGACGGGACTCGGGATGCCAACTATAGACAGTCTCCTGAATGCTGCGAGTTTTCAGTCGAACGGGATTGCCTCGCCGGGTTCGATGGCAACCATTCAAGGGTTGAATTTCGGGACAGTTGATAATCTTTCCGCGTTTCCGCAATCGTCTTTCGATGGTGTGCGCGTAACGTTCAACGACATTCCTGCACCGCTGTTTGCAGTGGTCCCATCCGCGAATCAGATGAATGTCCTGGTACCTGCGGAATTACCTTCTATCGGGAATGTGGTCGTCAAGATAGACACCGGCGCGGGAAGCAGCGCGGGATTTTCACTTCAGATGACGCCATCGGCACCGGGCGTGTTTCGCATTCCAGATCCATCTGGTGTGATCAATAGCAACGGCTCCGTTCTCATCGCGAATACTGCTTGGCTGGCTGTGCCGGACTCGCTTTCAAACTCGCTGCACATTCCCACGAATTGCCAAAGTAGTGGGATTAGTTTGGCGTCGATTTGCGGACAGCCCGCACGGGCCGGAGATATCCTCACGATTTTCGCAACCGGACTCGGGAAAGCAACCGTAAACGGACTCCCGGGAGGAGCCGTGCTTCCAACTGGATCAGTTGCTCCGGCCTCAGGGAACCCGGTTTATCAGACGGTCGACGTTCCCCACGTTACGATCGGGAAAATTCCGGCGGAAGTGCTTTTCTCAGGGATTGCGCCTGGCTATGCAGGCTTCAATCAGGTAAATGTCCGAGTCCCCTCGGGCGTTCCAATCGGGGATCAAGTTCAACTGCAGATCACCACGTTGAACGGCTTGAGTGACACGGTTACGATAGCCATTCGATGAGTCTTGACGGCAAGCTTGCTAGCGAGAGATCGCAACATGCCCGGACATACATTCGCTCCGTGGAGTAGATGGAGACGACCAGTGCCGAGACTGTTTCAGTTGGCCTTGTTGGTCGCGCTGATGAGAGTGGGGGCGAACGGCCAAGCCGTCCCTTCCTTTGACGTCGCATCGGTAAGGCCGCACAATCCGAAGGTGGGGTTCACCACTCCTCCATCCTGTCTCCACGGGCACTTAATAAGTAAAGGCCGCAGCATCTACAGTATGATCGCGAAGGCCTACGATCTTCGATTTCCTCAAACTGCGGAGATGGACAGGCAACTGCCTGGTTGGGCAGATTCGAATTCGCGAGAAGCTTTTTACGATATCGAGGCGACGTCAGAGGCTCCCGTTTCCGAGGCGCAGTGCTGGCTAATGTTTCGATCTCTATTAGAGGAACGCTTCAAGCTTGCGGCGCATTGGGAAACGAAAGAAGGCAGCGTTTATGATCTGGTGATCGCCCCGGGGGACACAAGCTGCAAGAGGTGACAGAGGCGGATACGGAGAGGGGACTTTATTTCACCGTCAATGGCGACCCGAGACTTCCCCCACAAGCGCCCGCATCCCTCACGCGGGGCATCATCATGGCGGATCTCGCCAACTACATCAGCTATTCAACGCCGGATGGACTAGGGGTAATCGACAAGACCGGACTGGAAGGCATGTACAAAGTAAATCTCTCGTTTTCGACCAATGCTCTCGAGTATTCCGATCCCGATCTGCAATCGGCTTTACAAAAGCAACTGGGCCTAAGACTAGAGCGACGCAACGGGCCGGTCAAGCATTTCGTCTTGGATCATCTTGAACGAGCCAGCCCACTTGAAGGTCAGTAATTCGAAACTGCGCGCCGGCTTTTCCAGGGTAAAGCAGAGTCGCCTGAAGGCGACTCGCCGCCACGAGTGGCGGCCCCACAATTTACGCCGCGCACTCGCCGCGGCCTAGTTGTAGCGAGTAGGCCTGTTCGTCGCCCCAATCGTTGTACATTTCGGGACTTAGTTCGGCCGGCTTCACCAGATCCGCAGTCAGCTCGCGGAAGGTTGCGACCTTGAATCGCAGGACGTAGGCGCGAAACGTCTCACCATCTTGCCGATTCGCCTTGAAGTGGGTCAAAACGCGCTCGACTGCCGTTGGAACCAGACGAGCCGGAAGACTCTGGATCGCCACGCCGAACTGCAAATCCGTGCCGCCGAGCAGCATCAGATAATACGGGACTTCCTTGCCGTCGATCTTGCGGGCGTTGCCGTAAAACCCGATATCGCCAACCCAGTGCTGGCCGCAGGCGTTCGGGCAACCGCTCGAATTGATCTTGAGGCGGCGAACCACAGGATCGGTTTCCTTGGCCAGCATCGGGCCGAGCGCCGCGCCCAATCCCATCGTTTTCGTCAACGCCAGGTTGCAGCTATACGCGCCGGGACACGTGATGACGTCGCTGATTTCGTTCGCGCCGGAATCTGCTTAGCTCCAGCTCGCCGAGCATGTTGTAGACTCGCTTCACCGCCGCATCGGGAACCCATGCCAGCACCGCGTTCTGGTTCATGGTGAAGCGCAGCGCTCCGTCGCCGGCCTGTTCGGAAAGACTCGCGAGGCCGCGCATTTGTCCGCCGGTCAAATTCCCCTGCGGGACCTTGACGGTGACGATCGAGTAACCGGCTTGCTTCTGCGACTGCACATTCGTTGCACGCCAGGCTGCATAACGCTCGCGGAATTCGGCGGACTCGGTTTCGAAAATCGGCAGCAGCGCACCCGAGCCATTGGGTGGCGGATGCGGCTGAAAACCACCGAACCCATCGGGTACTTCTGCCGGCATGGCGATTCCACCGTTCAACTAGAATGTCGCGATACTGTTCGGCGATCGCGTCACGCAGCCAATCGAATCCGCGCTCGCGCATCACGAACTTCAGCCGAGCCTTGTTTTTATTCCCGCGATTCCCGTGCACATTGAACACGCGAATCACGGCTTCGACATGGCTCACCACGTCTTCGGCGGGAATGAATTCGTGTAGCAGGCGAGCTTCGGTAGGCAGAGGACCGAGCCCGCCCGCAACAGTCATGCTGAATCCGCGAACTCCATCGCGGATCACGGCACGGAGACCGACGTCGTTGATCGCAGTCGCCATGCAATCTTCAGGGCAGCCGGAGAACGCGACTTTGAATTTACGCGGCAGATTGTCTGTCAATTCCTTGTGCAGAAACGCAAACGCCAGGCGGCGGGCATACGGCTGCACGTCGAACGGCTCTTCGGGATGAATGCCGGCCAGCGGACACGCGGTCACGTTGCGAACGGTGTTGTAACAGGCCTCGCGCGTGGTCAACCGGACGTCGGCCAGCAGGTGCAGCAGATCCGCCACCTGCCCCAGCGGCACGAAGTGGAACTGCATGTTCTGGCGCGTGGTAAGGTGTCCCTTGCCGCCGGCGTAGTCGTCAGCGATTTTGGCAAGCTGGCGCATCTGTTTGGCGGTCAGAAGGCCTCCGGGAACCTTGGTCCGGATCATCTGGACGCCGGCTTGTCGCTGGCTGTAGATCCCGCGGCGGAGGCGGTGCGGGCGAAGCTGATCGTCAGTGATCTCGCCGGAAAGCATTGACGATGCCTGGGAACGGAACAACTCGATGTCGGCGCGGACGGTGCTATCGTACTCTTTCTCGATGACTTCGGGGTCGCGCAGGTCGAGTAATGCTGGCATAGTCTACTTGTCTATAGAGATTATCATATAGGGTGTTCGGATGCAACGATCTTGAATTATCGCAATCGCTTGAAAGGAACCAGCTTATGATTAATGGAGCGCATGTGATCGTGTACAGCCTCGATGCCGAGGCCGATCGTACATGTTTCAAGGATGTCCTGTAGTTTCAATCAGTTGACGCTGGTCATGGATGGCTGATCTTGGCTTTGCCGCCCGGCCGACGCCGCCTTTCACCCGGCGGAGCGAAATTACGAAACGAACCCAAAACACGAGCTGTACTTGATGTGCGACGACGTCCAGGCAGAGATAGCTAGGTTAGCGGAAAAGGGGGTGAAATGTTCGGAGGTTTCGGAGCAGCGATGGGGTTCGGTGACGAGGATTGCGCTGCCGGGTGGTGGGTCGCTGGGGTTGTATCAGCCTAGGCATCCGACGGCGATTGGCATCCGGTAAGAAAACCTCAACGATTCGCGACCTCCGTCCGTCTTGATAGCAGCAAGCCAGGTTTCCGCAAATGGGGAGGACCCAAGACGATGAACCGAGCAATTACCGGCGCGGTGGGATTTGTCTTATTGTCATCCCATCTCATGGGGCAGCCGGAGTCGACCTCCCGATCCTTCGAAGTCGCTTCCGTCAAACTTCATCCCGACCCGCCTCAGATCATTAACATCTCTACCTCGGGTCCGAGATTCCGCGCGGAAGCCGAGTTTGTGAGAGGCCTCATCATGTACGCTTACGATCTGAAGAATTACCAGCTTCCTGACTCGCCTGCTTACGCGGCGGTTGGCGACACGATGTACGACATCGTCGCGAAAGCGGAAGGCGACGGCGAGCCGACAAAGGCGGAGTTCCGGCAGATGCTGCAATCGTTGTTGGCGGACCGATTTAAACTTAAGCTTCATCGGGAGCAGCGAGAAATTCCCGTATACGTATTGGTCGTAGGGAAGACTGGGCCGAAATTCAAGGAAAGCGCCGCGGATGCGAAGACTTCCGGACATATCGGCGTGAACGGCCGCAACCAGGTGATGACGCTGACGAAAACCACGATGGAGGGTGTCGCAGGAGATCTCCAGATCTACGTGGATCGGCCGGTCGTGGACAAGACGGGGCTCACGGGGACTTACGACATTAAATTGGAAGCGACCCCATTTTTCAGACTTACCCGTAATCCCGACATCCCAAGCGATCCTGCCGACATCGACGGATTCACCGCAGTCCAACAGCAGCTCGGTTTAAAGATGGAAGCGCAAAAGGCAATGATGGAAGTCCTGGTGATCGATCACGTAGAGAAGCCGTCGGAGAATTGACTAGCGTAGGCGGTGTGAACTGAAATGACGTATTCAGACGTGCTACTTGCGCTCGATCCGTCGTCGACGTAGCATCTCAACAGCCGCATCCCCGTCGATTAATTCGCCGCGCTCGGCCTGTGAAAAGCCTTTTGCAACATGAGATGCGATGAACTCGCGTCGTTCGAGCATCCACTCTTCACAAGTGAGTTGTTCTCGAATAATATCGAGCGCCTGGGCGACGACCTCGCCGGGTGTCTGATAGGCGCCGGAACGGATCGCCAAATCAATCACGCGCTGTTGCTCGGGTTTGAGGTCGATCGTCATAGGCTGACTCTCCATTATCGTCGCAAGTGTGTTGTGGGCGAAAGCCGGATCTGGAGATCCGGCGCGGACCGGAGGGTCCGCCCCACGAAGATCGAGACATACTAGATCGAAGCCGCTAGCCGGCAGGCGGAAACGCCTGCCCCACGCGGACGCGCTCCCTTACGGTCGCGCCTCAGCTGACGGCTGTCAGGATTTATGTTCAGGAATGGAGCGGGAGACGAGAATCGAACTCGCAACCAACAGCTTGGAAGGCTGTGACTCTACCATTGAGTTACTCCCGCCGATCCTTAACTATTATAGCGATCCTCTGATTGAATCGCGATGAAAAAACGTGGTACACATGATGGAGGCTCGAGTATTCCACGTCACATTGACCCAAGGGAGACACACGATGCGATCCATTTCAATTGCTCTGCTGCTCACGGCGGCTCTCGCGTTTTCCGCACCCAACACCAGCCTCACGCCCGGCAAGGCGGAGATCAAGTCGGCAGGCGCGCTCGCGTTTGGACCGGATGGTATTCTTTTCGTCGGCGATGCGGCGTCGGCCAGCATCTTCGCGCTCGATACCGCGGATGCCGTAAAGTGCAGCGGTCCGAAGTGCGCGGCGGTCGAAGTGAAGGCCGTGAACGAGAAGATCGCGGCGCTGCTGGGCACGGCCGCCGATCAGATCATCATTAACGACGTTGCGGTGAATCCGATTTCGAAGAACGTGTACATGTCGATTTCGCGCGGCCGCGGGCCGGATGCGATTCCGGTAATCCTGCGGGTCGACGGCTCGGGCAAGATTTCCGAACTGCGGCTCGACAATATCAAGCACAGCTCGATCCGGCTGCCGAACGCTCCTGAAGCGAAAGAGGGCCGCTCGAATCCGCGCGTGGATGCGATCACCGATATGGCGTATGTCAACGGCAATGTGATCGTCGCCGGGTTGTCGAACGAGGAGTTTTCGTCGAACCTGCGCTCGATTCCCTTCCCGTTCGAGAAGGTGAGCATTGGCGCGAGTGTCGAAATCTATCACGGGTCGCACGGTCGATTCGAGACGAATTCGCCGGTGCGCACGTTCGTTCCTTACACGATTAAGAACGAACAGTTTATCCTGGCCGCTTATACCTGCACGCCCCTGGTGAAGATTCCGGTGAGCGAACTGAAGGCCGGCAACAAGGTAAAGGGCACAACGATCGCCGAGTTGGGGAATCGCAACAAGCCGCTGGACATGGTCGCGTATCACAAGAACGGTCACGACTATATCCTGATGGCGAACAGCAGCCGAGGCATGATGAAGCTGGACGCGGCCAATCTGGAGAGCTACAAGCCGATCACGGCGCAGACGGAAGTGACGGGCGTTCCGTATCAGACGCTGGCTGAGTACAAGGGCGTGCAGCATCTGGGAAGTTTTGACGATGCTTCGGCGCTGATTCTGACGGATGCTTCGGGATCGTTGGATTTGAAGACGATCGCGCTGCCGTAACTTACGCCCGGCTCGAAAGCCGGCTGCAGGCAAAATTGCCTGCCCCACAGTGATTCGAAAAGTACTCGCGTTATTTGTCGCCGCTGCTTCGGCCGGATGGGCCGCTGATGTTTCCATCCGGCTGGACGGCGGCGTTTTTCATGTCGCGAACTGGACGGCGGAGCGCGAACCGGCGGGCGGATGGGAATCGATCCTGAGCATCTATGCGGACTCGCGATCGGCTGATCCGCCGGCGTTGATGGGATCGTATGGTGTCGAGCGCGGCGTTTTGACGTTCACGCCGCGATTTCCTCTCGCAGCGGGCATGCACTATCGCGCGGTGTTTCGGGTGGGCGGAAGTGCGCAGGTGGTCGCGGATTTCGACGGTCCGAAACTGGATCGCACGGCGACGGCTCGCGTCGAGCATGTGTATCCATCCACCAACACGCTGCCGGCGAATCAACTCAAGCTGTATTTATTTTTTTCGGCGCCGATGGCTCGCGGCGAGGCGTGGCGGCGCGTTCATCTCATTGATAACCAGGATGGCAAGGAGGCGGAGCTTCCCTTCCTCGAATTGAATCAGGAATTGTGGGATCCGGAATACAAGCGGCTCACGGTGCTGTTCGATCCGGGGCGGATCAAGCGGGGGCTGGTGCCGAACAAGGAAGACGGTCCGCCGCTGATGGAGGGTCACGAGTACACGTTCGTGATCGATGCGGATTGGATGGATGCTCGCGGGGTTCGGATGGCGGAGGGTTTTCGGAAGACGTTTCGTGTGGTGGCGGCAGATCGCAATCCGCCCGAGTCTAAGAATTGGCGATTGACTGCGCCGAAGGCAGGGTCGCGCGATGCGGTGACGATCGACTTCGGCAAGGCTATGGATTATGCGCTGCTGACGAGGTTAGTGGATGTGCCGGGCGTTAGCGGCACGGTCGCCGTGGGGCGCGCGGAGCACGAGTGGTTGTTCACGCCTGCGCAGCCTTGGAAGGTTGGGCAATATCGGGTAGAGGTCGGGATGGAGTTGGAGGATCTTTCGGGGAATCGAGTGGGTCGGGCTTTCGATGTGGACACGTTTAATAAGGTGACGGAGCACATCGAGAAGAAGACGGTGTCGTTGCCGTTTCGAGTAAAGTGAATGAGCGAAAACCCGTCGAACTGAAGTTCGCCGCTGCACGCTTAAGCGTGCGCCACGTCAACCGGGGCCACATCTATTAGTACGCGGGCGGATCGCTGGCTGGGAACGATTCTTGCGAGGCTTCGTCGACGATCTTGTCCGACGCTGCCGACTTCAGTAATTCTTCCGCATAGACCGCGCCTGCCGGAGTGTCTTCGTGCTTGAAGAATACGAACACGTCGCGGCCGTCGGCTAGCAGGCGCTCGACTCGCGACGCGATCTCGGCGCGCTCTTCGGCGGAGTAATCTTCTTTGCGAAGCCTGACGTAGACGAAACCCGCCGTGATCACGTGCGGCACTTCGAACTTTTCCGATTCCGCCAGGCACAGCGCGACGCCGTGCTTCTGCAGCATCGCGTAGACTTCGTCGCACAGCCAGGACGGGTTGCGAAATTCGAACGCGCAGCGGATTTCTTCCGGCAGCTTTTCCAGAAACGCGGCGAGCAGCGGCACGTCGACTTTGAAGTTCGGCGGCAGTTGGAACAGCACCGGTCCCAGGCGGCGCGCGGTCCGCAGTGGATCGATGGCGCGGAAGAACGCGGGCGTGAATTCGGATTCCTTCAATCGTTGAATATGCGTGATCCGCTGATGCGCTTTGCAGGCGAACACGAATTCGGCGGGCGTCGCGTTGACCCAGTTTTCGAGCGTCGACGGTTTCGGCAGTTGGCGGAATGTGTAATTGATCTCGACCGCGTTGAGCCGCGTGGCGTAGTGCTTCAGGAAATCCTTCGCGGGCGCTTTGGCCGGATAGAAGTCCGGGTTTCCAGCTCGCGATACGCGAATCCCGAGGTGCCGCAATAGAGCTTTGCCATACTCGCCCTCATTATCGCCAATGTACACTGGAGTACAGTGACCCCACGACATCCAGAGCGAACCGGACGTGTCGGCGCTCGCGCCGGCGCTGCAGTTGAAGGCAAGACGCCTGACGGGAAGACCAAGAAAAAAGCGCCGAGCATCAAGGCCATCTGGCCCGACCTGCGCGAAATGATTCTGCCGCGGCGCGGGCTGCTGGCGTTCAGCTTTTTGCTGATGGTGATCAACCGGCTGAGCGGCCTGGTCTTGCCGCTATTCGACCAAGTTCATGGTCGATACCGTGATCAGCCAGCGCCGCGCGGATTTGCTGACGCCGACTCGTGCTCGGCGATCGTTCTGGCGACGATGATCCAAGGCGTCACCTCGTTTTCGCTCACGCAACTACTGTCGAAAACCGGCCAGAGGCTGATTGCGGAGCTTGCGCCAGAAGGTCCAGCGGCACGTCGGGCTGCTCAACGTGGCCTATTACGACGCAAACAAGAGCGGAGTGCTGGTGGCGCGCATCATGAGCGATGTGGAGGGCGTGCGCAACCTGATCGGCACCGGCCTGGTGGATTTTGTTGGCGGACTGATGACGGCGGCTATCGCGCTGGTGGTGCTGCTGCGGATCAGCCCGCTGATGACCGGTTTGACGGGCGTGTTCGTCATCGCATTCGCGCTGATGATGAAGCAGGCGTTCACGAAGATCCGGCCGATTTTTCGGGATCGCGGCAAGATCAACGCGGACGTCACCGGGCGGCTGACGGAGTCACTGGGCGGCGTTCGCGTGGTCAAAGGCTATCACGCCGAGGCGCGCGAGGCCGAGGTTTTTTCCGAAGGCGTTCACGCGGCTTCTGAACAACGTCCTCAAGTCACTGACCGCGACGTCCCTTATGGGACTTTCGGCGACGATTCTGATGGGGATCGTCGGCGCCATCGTGTGGTTCATCGGCATCCGGCAGATCTTTGCGGGCACGCTGACGCTGGGCGATTTGATGACGTTCATCATGTTTCTCGCGTTTCTGATCGCGCCGGTGATCCAGGTGGTCAATATCGGAACGCAGCTGACTGAGGCGTTGGCCGGACTGGATCGCACGCGCGAAGTTTTGAGCGAACGCCCCGAAGATCGCGATCCGAATCGCACGGAAGTCGCTGGGTCCGATTCGGGGCGAAGTCGAATTCGACAGACGTCGGCTTTGCTTATGACGTGAACAAGCCGGTGCTGTTCGATGTGACGTTCGAGTCGGCGCCTGGCACGGTGACGGCGCTGGTGGGATCGTCGGGCTCCGGCAAGTCGACCATCATCAGCTTGGTCGCGGCGTTCCACAATCCGAATTCGGGAACGATCACGGTGGACGGGGTGGATCTATCGAAAGTGCGGCTCGATTCGTATCGCACGCAGTTGGGCGTGGTGTTGCAGGATACGTTTCTGTTTGACGGGACGATCGAAGAGAACATCGCGTTCGCGCGGCCGAATGCGACCAAGGAACAGATCATGGAGGCGTGCCGCATCGCTCGCGTGGATGAGTTCGCCGACAAATTCGAGATGAAGTACGACACCATCGTCGGCGAGCGCGGCGTGAAGTTGTCCGGCGGACAGCGCCAACGTGTGTCGATCGCGCGCGCGATTCTGGCTGATCCGCGGATTCTGATTCTGGACGAAGCGACGTCGAGCCTGGATTCGGAATCGGAGGCGCTGATTCAGGAAGGCTTGAAGTACCTGATGAAGGGCCGCACGACGTTCGTGATCGCGCATAGATTGTCGACGATTCGGCGCGCGGATCAGATTCTGGTGGTCGAGGCTGGGCGGATCGTGGAGCGCGGAACGCACGAATCGCTGTATGCGCTGAACGGTCGGTATTGGGATCTGTATACTCGGCAGCACGGGCTGGAGGCGAATTTGTTTTTGGCGCCGGGCGAGGGCGATAAGGTGGAAGAAGAGAACGGTAAGCAGGCGAAGGACTCGTCGGCGGTTACTGAGGCGATGCGGATGTTGCGGGGGTAGTGCCCCCTTACTGGGTGTTAGTTTTTCGCAGTCAGCCAGATATTTATCAAGCGCCTTCTTGTATGAAGGGTTGTCGGGATTTAGTCGAATGGCACGACGCTCGCTCTCAGCTGCTTTTATGGGTTGCCCCGCTTCATAATAGGCAACCGCTAGAGTGTCGAACAACCCGCGTTGTTCGGATCGCCATCAACTGCCTTCGTGCGACAAGGACTGCTTCTTTGGAATTTAGATCTTCTGGTCTGGTGACGTCGCAGCAAGAACGCTACGTTATTCAACGCGCTAACGTCGCCGTGATCAGCTGCCTTGCGATACCATGTCACGGCGAGTTCCAGGTTCTGTCCAACGCCGTTGCCATGCGCATACATGTATCCGAAGCACAAACTGGCCGGGAGCCAATCCCTGATCCGCCGCTTTCCGCATCCATTTCACTGCTTCGCGTTCATCTGCGGTAACGCCAACGCCTTCGGTATACATTGCGGCGAGATTGAATTGGCCGAGAGCGCTGCCGTGTTCCGCTGAAAGGCGTATCCACTTGGCTGCCTCCTCGGCGCTTGCGACGACTCCACGTCCGGTTAGGTACATTTCGCCGAGCGCGTATTCGCCTGACGCATCTCTCTTGTCGGCTGCCCTGCGAAACCATTTTGCGGCTTCAACTTGATCGGCCGTCACGCCCGCGCCGCTCGCATAGGCGATACCGAGCTGCACCATAGCCACGGTGTCTCCGTCTGGCGCGAGTCAGCAGGCCTGCGACATCGTGTGAGCTTCAGGTTGGAATAATAGAAATAGGATGGCAGTTGCGAATAGAGTTAGCATAGGCCTGACCTCGAAAACACAACTATAAAACATTCACGTGTGACGCAGATGTTGCGGTGTGCCGATGTCAGGAGTGTCTAGGCTTAGCTATGACTGAAAATACCGATCAAAATGACGAGCATGACGAGTGGCAGATTGAGGAGATCCGAAAGGGAATTGCGGAACTCGATGCGGGCGATGGAATCGACCACGAAGAAGTCGTTAAGTGGTTGAACACCTGGGGTAAGCCCGGCGAGGCCGACGCGACAGCCGAGATCATGCGGATTTTGAAGAGTAAGGAAGAGCGACATTAGACCCGCTTCCTCTGGTCACGGCTCTGTAAGACCGGCCCAGCGCCGTGCCGAAATTAGCGTTTATTCGCGTTCATTCGCGGCCAAGACGTTTTGGGTTACTTCTTCTCGCAGAAGAGGCCAGTACGGACCAGGAAACCCGTATCCAACTTCCCCGCCACGAAATCCGGGTGCGCCAGAATCTTCTGGTGCAGCGGAATCGACGTGTAGATTCCCTCCACCACGAACATATCCAGCGCGCGCTTCATCCGCGCGATCGCTTCATTCGCGATCCCCGCCGTGCGCGATCAGCTTCGCCACCAGCGAATCGTAATACGGCGGAATCACGCCATCGTGATAAGCCGCAGTGTCGACTCGGATCCCCGCGCCGCCGGGCAGATTGAAGCCGGTGATGCGTCCAGGCGACGGCACGAACGTCTCCGGATGCTCGGCGTTGATGCGGCACTCGATCGCATGTCCGCGAATTTCGATGGGACCGCGCAGAATATCCTGCATGCGCTCGCCGGCGGCGATGCGGATCTGGCTCTTGACCAGATCGACGCCGGTCACCATTTCCGTCACCGGATGCTCCACCTGAATGCGCGCGTTCACTTCGATGAAGTACAGATTGCCGATCCGCGTCCATCAGGAATTCGACCGTGCCGGCGTTGGTGTAGCCGATCGCCTTCAGCGCCACGCGCAAGCTTTCAGAAATTCGCTCGCGAAGCTCCGGCGTTACCGCGGTCGACGGCGCTTCTTCGATCAGCTTCTGATGCCGCCGCTGAATGGAGCATTCGCGCTCGCCCAGAATCTCGACCGTTGCCATGCTGATCGGCGAGCACCTGAAACTCGATGTGCCGCGGATTCTCGACCAGCTTCTCCATGTACATGTCGCCGCAGGAGAATGCCGCCGATGCTTCCGCCTGCGCCTGCGCCAGCAGGTTCGGCATCTCTTCGCGCTTGCGGACGACGCGCATGCCGCGGCCGCCGCCGCCCGCAGAGGCTTTGATCATCACCGGATAGCCGATCTGCTCGGCCGATTTCCAGCGCTTCTTCCAGATTCTTGAGAATCCCCTTGGAACCCGGCAGAATCGGCACGCCCGCTTCGTCCATGGCTGCGCGCGCAATCTGCTTCGATCCCATGCGTCGAATCACGTCGGGCGTCGGACCGATGAAGCGCAGCCCGCTGGTTTCGCAGACCTCGGCGAAGTCGGCGTTTTCGGAAAGAAATCCGTAGCCGGGATGCACGGCGTCGGCGTTGGTGATTTCGGCCGCGCTGATCACCGATGGAATATCCAGATA
The DNA here is from genome assembly GCA_963732025.1 of Terriglobia bacterium. Classification (GTDB taxonomy): domain Bacteria; phylum Acidobacteriota; class Terriglobia; order Bryobacterales; family Bryobacteraceae; genus Palsa-187. The sequence continues at coordinate 2,219,053 of CAVSXU010000006.1, read as the reverse complement.
GCTGCGCGCGCTTTTTGCGGGGCCAATGCAAATCGCTTCGTCGGCGAACCGCGTGTGCAGGCTGTGGCGGTCGGCTTCGGAATAGACCGCGACGGTTTTGATCCCCAGGTCCTTGCACGCGCAAATCACCCGGAGCGCGATCTCGCCGCGATTGGCGATCAGTATTTTTTCGAACATGAGGAGTTGGACACGAAGGACTGGATTAGCGCTTTCGGATGGCGAACAACGCTTCGCCGTACTCCACTGGTCGCCCGTTCTCGACCAGCTTTCGCGGCGATGACGCCGGCCACTTCGGCCTCGATCTCGTTCATCAGTTTCATCGACTCGATGATGCACAGCACCTGGCCAGCCTCGACGGTATCGCCCACGCGCACGAAAGGCGCGGCATCCGGCGAAGGCGAGTCGTAATAGGTTCCCACGATGGGCGACTGCACCAGCACGCTGCCTGAATCCGCGGGAGGAGGCTTGGGAGGCGTCGAGGCTGCCGGCGCGGGTGCGAATGGCGGAGGTGCTTCCACTGGAGCCGACTGGGGAACCGGAACGGCTGCCGGGCTTGTGGGATGCGTCAGCATCGTGGGCGATCCCACACCCACCACGAATTCCTGACTCGTACCCGCGCGACGCAGGCGCAGGCGATTCTCGCCGCGCTGCAACTCCAACTCCGCCACGCCGCTCTCGTTGAAAATTTGCAACAGCTCTTTTATCTCTTCAATGGTCATTGATAGGTTTGATCGCGCTCAAATAGACGAACTAAATCGTGACAAGATCCTTAGCGGTTGGCGTCAGGACCTCGCAGCCATTCTCAGTCACCAGCACGGTATCCTCAATGCGCACCCCGCCGACGCCTTCAATATATGCACCCGGTTCGATCGTGATCGCCATGCCCGCTTGCAGCCGCGTAGGATCCTTTCTGCCGAGCCGTGGCGGCTCATGAATTTCCAACCCCAGGCCGTGGCCGGTCGAATGGATGAACTGCTTGTCGAGCTTGTGCCGTTTTAGCACGGCGCGCGCCACCAAGTCCACCTTGCCGGCCGTCATTCCGGGCTTCACCGAGTCGATCGCGGCGAGTTGGGCTTCGAGAACCGCGCGATACAGATCGCGGATTCGCTTGGGCGGGGCGCCCGTGCAGGCGACGCGGGTCATGTCGCTCGCATAGCCATCGACCATCGCGCCCATATCTATTAACAATAGTTCATTTGGTTCGAGACGTCGACGTGCCGGGGCGTCCGTGCGGAAGCGCGGACCGCTCGCCGATCAAGACGATGGTATCGAATGCGGCTTTTTCGGCACCCAGCATTCGCATCTGAAATTCGAGCTCCGCGGCGACGTCCTGCTCCCGGACACCGGCGCGAACTCGTCGGATGGTCCGGGTATACGCTTCGGAATTGACCAGAACGCTCTTGCGAATCAGCTCGATCTCGCTGGGCGATTTCACCATGCGCTGCTCTTCCAGGACTCGGCCGACAGGAACGAGGCCGGCACCCAGGGGCATAGCTTCCTTGAGCTTGGCGAAATCCTCGTGCTTCATCCAAGCGGTTTCGAAGCCTATCTTTTTCAGGTGTTTACGCTTGATTGTCTTGGCGGCGGCTTCGATCAGCGGACCCTTGGCGACTTGGACTTTGCAAGTGATCTGTTGCGATGCCTGCAGGCCGTAGCGAGGATCGGTGAAAAAATGCGCCTCACGCTGCGTCAACAGCAGCAGCCCGTTGGAACCGGCATATCCCGTCAAGTATCGAAGGTTGGCTGGAGAGGAAACCAGCAACGCCTCGACCTTCTGCTCAGGCAATCGTTCGGACGCGTCGCGGCGGCGCTGTTCAACTTCACTCAAACTAATAGTTTACAGGGTCGGAGGGTGTTGGGGCCAGCGGTCGGATTGGAGCCGGACGATCAGTTCCCTAGCGTTGGGAACCGACAGATCGAGGTAACGCTTCTGGCGGTCGCGAAATCGAAGCCGGAATCCGATCAGCGACTGGAAGCCGAAGCGGCTTCGGTATTCGCGCCACTCGTCAATGTCGGAGAGATCCAGAATCGGGCGGACCTCCTCATCAGGGCGGCCAACCGTGGTGAAGCGCAGCGTGGAGCCGTCGTAACTGCATTCAGCGATGATGCGGCGCGCGAACCAACCTGCTGCGGCAAGGACTGCAAGCGGCGCGGGCGGAAGGAGAAAGACCATCATGAAAAGTATCCTTGGAGGAACGAACAGACGGGAGAGAATCGGGCCCGTGACGAGCCACTCGATCAGGAGGAATAGGCCCAGACACAGCAAGGGCGCAGCTCGATACAGCGCTCGTCGCCACTCGGGCATCGCGACCGTGATCATTGCTCGAATGATCGACGGAATAGTGTGTTTCGATCAGGTCCATGTAATATTCGTAGTACCGTGCGATTCGCGTCCGTACTGATCCTCGGGATGGTGCCCACTGTCTATGGGGCGGCCGATGCAACGCCCGAGCAGCGCGCGATCGACTATCTGGCACACGAGGTTCCGCGCTGGTTTTTCGAAAACAAGTGCTACTCGTGCCACAACAATGGTGACGCGGCTCGCGCTCTTTACATCGCCCAGCGGCAACATCGAGCGCTGCCGCCCGGTGCGTTTGGCAGCACGACGAGCTGGTTGATCAGGCCGGAGAGGTGGGACCGGAATCGGGGGAATCCGGCATTCAGCGACAAGAAACTCGCGACCATCCAATTCGCGGCCGCGCTGGCCGAAGCCTCTAAAGCTGGCCTGGTCAAACAGGAATGGACCATGTTCTTCGCGGCCCGGTCGGTGGCGGCGGACCAGGGCCGCGATGGATCCTGGCCAGTGGATGCAGATTCAGACGCGGGATCTCCGGCCACATGGGGCACGGCGCTGGCGACGTACATGGCTCGGGGAGTCCTGGAAGCAGCGGATCAGAGGCTGTTCGCAGGAGCAATCGCCAAGGCGAACGAATGGTTTGAGAAGTTTCAGCCGTCGGGGACGTTTCAATCGGCGGTGAAGCTGCTTGCGATGCCGCGGTCGAAGAAGGCGGGGGAGGCGGAGTTGGTGGCGACGATCGTGGCGTCGGAATCGAGCGATGGCGGCTGGGGACCTCGCCTGCACGCCCCGTCCGAGCCGTTCGATACGGCGATCGTCTTGCTCGCGCTGCATCAGGCCGGGGCTGCGCCGCAGGCGATCGCGCGCGGGCGGGCTTATTTGATCGCGACCCAGGAACGCAACGGCGGTTGGCCGGAGACGACGCGGCCACCGGGCGGTCATAGTTATGCGCAGCATATTTCGACATCGGGGTGGGCGACGCAGGCGCTGCTGGTTACGGATCGGGGCAAATAGGGAACAGGCCAACGCGCTCCATTCTGTCGCGCCTCTTTGAGCGCCATTGCGCGCAAAAGCGGCTGCGAGGGATCGGGAAGGATAAGAAAAGCCCCCGCACAAGGTGAAGGTGTGTGGAGTTAACGGACTCAAAGAGGCGCGACAGAATGGAGCGCGTGAAGGGTAGGCGATCCCCGTCAAATAAATTTTCGCCTGCCTGTCGATTTCGAATGGCGAGTTGCGTCGTCTAATCAGGAGGCAGGAATGAAAACACGAACAATCCTAATGACCACCGCAATCCTCGCGGCAGCGATCTCCGCCGCGGACACGAAAGCGCCTGACGTCGACACAGCGGCAGCGTTCTCACGATTAAAATCACTGGCAGGCGACTGGGAAGCGAAAACGGCGGATGGGCCGGCTCACCTCAACTACTCGCTGACGGGCGCGGGTACGACCCTGGTGGAGAACGCAACCGGCCCGATGCCGGCGATGATGACGATGTATCACCTGAACGGCTCGCGCCTGATGCTGACGCATTACTGCATGGCGGGCAATCAGCCGCGCATGCAGGCGCGCAGCTTCGACGCGAAGACCAGCGAGATTCGCTTCGAATTCCTGGACGCGACCAACCTCGCCAACCCGCAGGCTGGTCACATGCACAACATGACCATTCGGCTGATCGACCACGATCATCTGGCATCCGAATGGGTATTCTTCGAGAACGGCCAGAAGAAGATGAGCGAGACGTTCGAATATACAAGGATAAAATAGGAGATCATCATGGCAAAATTCATGCTGTTGCTGTACAACGAACCCACCGCGTGGGCGAAGCTGAGCCCGGAAGAGATGCAGAAGTCGACCGAGAAGTACATGGCATGGACCAAGATGCCGTTCACGCTCGACGGCAAACGTTTGGCCGAAGACGCGGGCAAAGTGCTTCGTACGGAAGGCGGGAAGGCGCGCGCCACCGACGGGCCGTATAGCGAAACCAAGGAAGTGCTCGGCGGCTACTACACCATCGAAGCGGCGAATTACGACGAAGCCGTGAAGCTGGCGCTGGACCATCCGCACCTGCAATTCGGCACGGTGGAAGTGCGGCAGGTGTACGGAACGTAAGCAACGTGCCCAACAACGTGGAGAGCGGCGGAACATCCGGCGATACCACGTTGCTGGAACACCTGTTCCGACGGCAAGCGGGCCGAATGGTGGCGCACCTCGCGCGGCTGTTCGGCCCGTCGCATTTGGATCTGGCCGAGGAAGCGGTCCAGAATGCGATGCTGCGCGCGCTGCAGACGTGGCCCTATCAAGGCAAGCCCGAGAATCCCGAGGCGTGGCTGTTTCGCGTCGCGCAGAACTCGGCGATCGATGCGATCCGGCGCAGCAAGCGCAACGGCCAATACGACGATACAACAGCCGCAGAGATCGAAGCGCCCGCCATCGCCCCTGGGGATCCTGATTTTGAAGAGCAGCTTCGCGACGACGAATTGCGAATGATTTTCATGTGCTCGCATCCGGAGCTGTCGCGAGAGGCCAGCGTCGCACTGAGTCTCAAAATCGCCGGAGGCTTGAGCGTCCGCGAAATCGCCCGAGCGTTTCTCGCCGACGTCACCGCTATTGAGCAACGGATCGTGCGCGCCAAGCGGCAGATTCGCGATCGCGGCCTGACGCTCGCGATGCCTCGGGGCCCGGAGTTGCAAGCGAGGCTCGACTCCGTCATGGAGGTGATCTATTTCATCTTCAACGAAGGCTACGCGGCGCACGAAGGCGACGATCTGATTCGCCAGGATCTGTGCTTCGAGGCGTTGCGGCTTGGGATTGCTGGTGGTTGCATCTTCCATTGCAGAACCGCGCATGCACGCGTTGGTCGCCGTGATGGCGCTGCAAGCGGCTCGACTGGCCGCGCGCGTGGATAAAGCGGGCGATTTGATTCTGTTGGAGGATCAAGATCGCGGCCAATGGGACGCGCATCTCATTGCGCTGGGGTTCCACCACTTCGATCTTTCGATGAACGGCGATGTCGTCACCGAGTATCATGCCCAAGCCGCGATCGCGGCGATACATGCGCGAGCCAATGCGATTCAGTCGACGGACTGGGCGCTGATCCTCCACTTGTACGATCAGTTGATCGCCATCAACGCGTCGCCTGTGATCGCGCTCAATCGCGCGGTAGCGGTCGCGAAAGTTCGGGGAGCGGCCGAGGGGCTGGCGGCGATCGATCCCCTGGAAGGCGATCCGAAACTGCGGGACTATTATCTACTGCTGGCGGTGCGAGGGCACTTGCTGTTGGAGTTGGGGCGTCGCGCGGAGGCGGCGGCATGTTTCGAGCGGGCTCTCAAGCTACGCTGCTCGGAACCAGAGCGCCGATTCTTGCGGAGGAAGTTGATGGAGGCCAACGAGCCGCGACCGAAGGAAGCGGTTCAACATTCGGTGTTCAACTAACAGCCGGGCGAATCGCGTAAACTTCGCGAACGAAATCCACGATCGCTTCGGGCACCAAGTGTTCCCAAGGTTCTCCAACAGCAATGCGACGCCGGATTTCGGTGGCGGAAATATCGTCGATATCCTGCGGCACCACCAGCGAATGAATCCGCGACCGCAGATGATCCGGCGGAAGATAAGCGCCCTGTCGTCCGGCGACCAGCAATTGAAATTCGTCGAACATTCGCTCGACCGCCCCCGGATGTCCATAATCCCAAGCGACAGCGCGCTCCGCCGCATCCCGTCCCGTAACGATATAGATCTCCGATTCAGGACGCGATCGCCGCAGCTCGCGTGCGATTTCGATGAACAGGCCGCCGTCCGTCAACTCCACTCGATGCCCGGCGAGCTGGATCATCTCGATGCGGCGTGCGATGCTCGCGCCTGAAAAATCCTTGTGCGGGAACGTCCGCGGCAGTGCGAACACAATCTCATCGACATGTGAGCGCGCTGCGTCAGCCAGAGCGATGTGAGCCCGTGTAACAGGATTGAACGCTCCCGCGATGACGCCGGTACGGTGCGCGTTCACCGCAGGTTTCGCAATGCGAACGGTTCCACCGAATACAGCACGCGGCCATTCTGATCGATCGCGCCCGCGTAACGATCGTCCTGAAGAATCACCGTCACGCCGCGATTGGGATACACCAGTCGCCGATAGCGAAGTCCACCCGATCGCTGCCACTGATCGCTAACGGGGGCGCCGAACTTCGCAACGATCGAAAAGTAATCGTCACTGGCGGCGAACGGAAGATCGATTGGCGAGCTGCGCGACAACGCCGACCTGGCTCCTGGAGTGGTGATGCGGAATACAATCGACGCGGCCACGCACGCAAGCAATCCCGCGGCGACGGTTCCAAACATGATTCGTCCGGCGCGCGATTGCCGGGGCGACTCGATTCGAATTCCCACCACCTCGGCGGGCGAGCGCTGCGCGGCGCTGGGCGCTCGTCCAAATATCGGATTCTCAAACGCCCGCGCGGAACCGTTGACGGCGCGCGGCATTTCGATCACACGGCGAACGTGCGGATACACGGCGCCTTCGCGATACTCCAGCTCCTTGATCAATCCGACGATCATGACGGGCTCGCCCACCAGCGAAACCTCGCCGACAAAGCGGCGCGGGACCCACAGCTCGTCATGCGTTTTCGTATTCATTACCTGAATTTCGTTGCCGGTGGCGCGGCGATAAATCCACTCGTTGTGCTGGATGTTGAGAATCGCCGGATAAAAGGAAAACGGGTGCGAGCCGAGATGATCGAGTGGCGTAGGAATGATCGGGCTGTTCACTCGTCTTCATTTTAGCCTTGATTGTGGTCCCGCCACTCATGGCGGCGAGCCGGCTTCGGCCTGCTTTCTTCACTTCGATAAGGAATTCGCCTCTGCCAACGACGACGTTACTTGCGCGCTCTCTGACGGTCGCGCCTCCAACTGACGGCCGCCAACGTTCGTGCCGTTATACTAACGACAACGTTACTTGCGCGCTCTCTGACGGTCGCGCCTCCAACTGACGGCCGCCAACGTTCGCGCCGTTATACTAACGACAACGTTACTTGCGCGCTCTCTGACGGTCGCGCCTCCGACTGACGGCCGCCAACGTTCGTGCCGTTATACTAACGACAACGTTACTTGCGCGCTCTCTGACGGTCGCGCCTCCAACTGACGGCCGCCAACGTTCGTGCCGTTATACTAACGACAACGTTACTTGCGTGCTCTCTGACGGTCGCGCCTCCAACTGACGGCCGCCAACGTTGTCCGTGAGGCGCGACCGTCAGAGAGCGCGCCCAAGATGCGAACAAGATCGCTGGGACCGTCCACCCGCCGTGATTCATGAGATGGTAGTTTCATCACATGGGCGCAATTTGCAGGGGACTCACAGGATTCCTCATCAGTGCCGTTGCCTTTGCAGCCGACTCACCTATTAAACTCGAGTACATCTGCCCGCCCGAGGATATCGAATCTTTCGGCATGGCGTGTTCGAACGAAGATCCTTGTGCAGTGTTTCTCGAGTTGAGCTCAGTCGAAGCGGTGGGAGCGAAACTTTTCGCGGCAGGAAACCTCCACACGCAATCGTCGACGCTTTATTCCGTGCTGTTGGCGAGCGAAGACGGCGGGAAGACCTGGACCGAGCCGCTCAAGCGCATGCGTGCGGCGGCTTTGGAACAAATTCAGTTCATCGATTTTGCGAATGGCTGGATCAGCGGGCAAACGATCGAGCCGTTACCGAAAGATCCATTCCTGCTGCTGACCACCGACGGCGGAAAAACCTGGCGGCAGCGCGCGGTATTCGAAGAGTCACGATTCGGATCCCTCGCCCAATTCTGGTTCGAATCGGCGACCGTGGGCGAGTTGGTGGTGGATCACTCCGAACGCGGCGCGACGCGCCACCAAATTTATCAGACCAACACAGGCGGCGAGAGTTGGGAAGTGAAGGAGTCGACCACCAAGCCGGTGAGGTTGAAAGGCGCTCGCGATGAATCGGCATGGCGGGTGCGAGTAGACGCCGCCAGCAAAACCTATCGAATCGAGCGGCGCGGATCGGCGGGCTGGGAAGTAGTGGCGAGCATGGCGGTGCACGTCGCCGACTGCAAGTGACGTGGCGCAGGCCTGGCGGCCCGCGCCACGTCAACATCTAGCGCAGCGACTTCTTCACGCGCTCCTGATACTCCGCCGCCTTCGCCATCACCACCGCCCGATCCAGCGTGAGCATCTTGCGATCCCGCACGATCGGCTTGCCATTCACCATCACGTCCGATACGTCCGACGACTTCAGCGCGTAAACCAGTTGCGAGTAGACGTTGTACATCGGCACCGCATGCGGCGCATCCAGGCGAACGGCAACAATATCCGCCCGCTTCCCTTCTTCCAGCGACCCTATGCGATCGTCCAGCCGCAGCGCGCGAGCCCCAATAATCGTCGCCATCGCAAGCGCCTGCTCCGCCGGCAGAGCCTGCGGATCGCCAGTCGTCACTTTCTGAAGTTTAGCGGCCAGGTCCATTTCCTCGAACATGTCCACGTCATTGTTCGAACCCGCCACGCCGTCGGTTCCGAGCCCCATCGCGATTCCCTGCCCCAATATCTTCACCACCGGCGCTACGCCGCTCGCCAGTTTCATGTTGCTCGACGGACAATGCGCCAGTCCGGTACCGCGCGATTTGATGATCTTGAGATCGGCGTCATCCAGCCACACACCGTGGGCGGCGACGGTCCAACCGGTGAGCACGCCCATTGAATCGAGCGCCGCTGTCGGGGTCATTTTGTATTTGACGATCGAGTCGTCACGCTCCTGCTTGGTCTCCGCCAGGTGGATCACCAGAGGCGCACGATACTTGTCCGCCAGCTTGCGGCAGGCTTGCAAACTTTCTGCATCGTTGGTGTAAAGCGCGTGCGGCGCGATTGCGGGAATAATCAGCGGATCGTTGGCGAATTTCTTGAAGTAAGCCTCAGTGCCGGCGATCGCCGCGGCCGGAGTTTTGTAGTCGGCGACAGGGAATCCAATAACGGTCTGCCCCAGCATCCCGCGAAGGCCCGCTTCCTTCGTCGTCTGCGCGATCGTGTCTTCGAAATAGTACATGTCGACGTAAGTAGTGGTTCCCGAAAGCGCCATCTCCAGACAGGCCAGGCGCGTTCCCCAGCGCACGAATTCGACGTCGACGTTTTTCGCTTCGGCGGGAAAGATGAACTTCTCCAGCCAATCCTGCAACTTAAGATCGTCGGCGACGCCGCGAAATAACGACATTGGCGCATGCGTATGCGTGTTGATCAGGCCGGGAATCAGAATTGCGTCGGGACGATCCAGGCGCTGCTTCGGCTGCCAGTCGCGATCGATTTCGGCGCGCGTGCCGACGGCTGCGATATGGTCGCCCACGATCGCGATCGCGCCATTTTCGATCACGCGCCGCTGCGCACCCATGGTAACGACGTAGCGGCCGGTCCAGATCCAATCGGCGGGCGCGGCAGCAAGCACGCCAACGAAAGAAAGCACCACCGTCAACAACAACAAACGACTAAAGAAACGACGCATCGAATGGCCTCGGGAAAAGATCTTTCATCCGCAGCGTTTCGGTTGCGCCGCGAGGATTTACCAGGACGAGTTCAACATCGCCACAGAACTCCCAAAGAATTTGGCGGCAGGCGCCGCACGGCGGCGTCAGAACATCGGTATCGGCAGCCACCGCAATGCGTTTGAACTCGCGCGCGCCTTCGGAGATTGCCTTGAACACGGCAACGCGTTCGGCACACAAAGTCAGCCCGTAGGTTGCGTTTTCGACGTTGCAGCCGGTGTGGATGCGACCGGAAGAGTCTTCGATAGCAGCGCCAACGCGGAAATTCGAGAACGGAGCATGCGCATGTTCGCGCGCGGCGAGGGCGGCGCGCAAGAGATCGTCCATCGTCCTAGTTTACTGGGAGTGGATCAGTGTCAAATGTGGGGCCGCATTTCTGCCGGCAACCGGACTGAACACGATGCTGAAAAACCAAGCGTCTGTGTGAAAACAGGGACGGGCCGCCCTGTCCACGACGATATCTTGTTTATTCGAGGTCTCGGCTCGCTAGGGGACAGGGTAGCCTGTCCCTGTTTTCACACAGACGCTTGGTTTTCAGCATCGTGTTTTGCCCCACTCGGTTTACTGCGAGTGGTGATGAAGAGATCGACTGGGCGAGCCATGCAATTGCCAGTAGCTCACTCGATCTAGTGTTCCCAGGAATGCGGCGGCATCGGATCCTACAGCCCGATCCAGTCCAATGGTGGTCACTTCGAACGTCAGTTCGCGCGCCGTTCCGTTGTCCTGCGTCGAGTAATGCCCGCTTAGTTTTTGAGCTAAATCCGCCGCGATACCGGCCAGCGCGGCCGGGTTCACGTCCAGCACTCCGGCGAACTGACTCTCACTCCATCGTCCGATGCATGCACCGGCCCCGAGCGACGCCCGCAGGCGCGCGATCATCGCTTTCAGCGCTCCTTCAATCAGCACGTTGGAGTGATCGGATTTGATGCGCGGCAGGTTTCGAACCGCCACCAATATGAGGCAGAAACGGTCGTTCTGACGCAGCATGTCGTTGAGCTTTAAGTCGAGCTTTTGACGGGTCCATGCGCCCGATGCCACGTCCGTGAACAAGGTTTTCCGCTCCGCTTCGAACTCCTGGTGAAGCAGGCGGATCTCGTCCTGGAACTGGGCCGTGATGAGCTGATTTCCGCGCCGCATCTGATCGACGCAAGCATCGATTTCATTGACGGCGGCTCGGATTCCTCCGCGGATTTCCTGCAGATCCTCGCTCGCGCCGACGGATTCCAGATGGTTCAACTTACTCTTCAATTCCGCTTCGCAATCGGCGCCACTGGTAGTAATTCCTTCGGCGAAGGAAGCCATGGCCGCCGCCGCGCCTTCCAGATCCCGGCGCAGGCGGGCAATCTGGTCGCGCGATTGATCGCGATATTCCCGAAGTTCGCCGCGCACCGACGCCTGTACCGCGCGCAAGCTCGCCGGATCTTGTGCGGACTGCCATTGCTGCTCAAGCGCACCCAGGTGCTCGCGAAATTTCGCGAGTTCGTGCGAGTCGATTTCCGGAGCGTAGCGCGACAAGGACTCTATGGTGAGCGCGTAGCATTCCTTGGCAGCCTGCAGCAGGTCGGCCAACTGGTCGAGCTCGGTTACGGACTTTAGGATGGAAATCACGTGCCCCCTTGGAAACCTTATCGGAGGCGTGGGCGCTAACTTGAATGGAACCGCATGCCCGCGAAGCTGACAACGCTCTGCTCGTCGATGTTCCACTGCTGATAATGCAGCAGCTTGCCGCGGGCGCTCGGCACGGCGTTCATAAATGTATAGATCGGAGCCGAGCCGCACCACTTCAAATCGTCGCGATTTTCCTGCACCAGGTTCCAGAAGCCGCGCGCGTCGCCGGACTCCATGCGGTCGATGCGGCCTGCGGTCGCGGCCGGCCACTACTTGCATCTCGTCGCGATCCGCCGTGGCTGTCAGATCGTCGCCATAACGCCTGCCCATGTGCGCCATATCGATGCCCAGCACCCACAGCAGTCGATCGCCTTCGCGAGCCGCGAGATCGCCCAGCGCGCCGAAAATGCGTTTTACCGAATCGTTGTCTTCCGGCATGCCGCCACGATAGATGCTATGCGCGTAAGATCCGCAAAGGATCGGGACAACGCGAATGGAGGGTCCGAACAGGTGCTGCAGGAAGACGACCTGAAATTCGATGGAATGCTCGATCGCGTGGCAGTAATCTTCCATGGCAGCGCCCGCGCCGGCGGCTCGCTCAAGCTCGTTCACGATCGCGAGGTCGGGTGTGGTATCGCCGAACGGCGTGCGAAAAGGCTTGCGCGTCAGTCCGATGCGATCCGGCTCGCCATAGTGCGAGGTCCCGAGAACCACGAACGTGCGATCGGCATCGGCGGGAGTCAGCGCCGAATAGGCGGCGCGATACGCCTCGATTCCTCCAAACGGACTGACGTGCGGCGCAGCGATCGCGAGAGTCCGCCCGCTTGCTTCAAGCGGCTGAGGATGTTGTAGATAGCCGCGCAAAGTTTCCGCCAGTTCGGAGGAACCGGCGGGATAGCCGCTGCCGGCGTGCGACGGCTCGCGCACGTTCGATTCGGCGAATTCGCGCTGCGCTGCGGCCTTGCGCTGTTCGAACTCATCGTCGAGAAGAAAGCCTGCGCTGCTCAGTGCGTCGATCAAATGCTGCACGACCTGGCCCGATTGAAGATCGCCCGTGGCTTGCAGAAGCGCGGCTCGCAAATCCAATTCACTCTGTTGACCGTCGAAGAACTCCAGGAATGCGACCAATGCCGGCGGGATGATAAGCGTCGCATCCGAATAATGAAAGGGATCGCGGATGACGAGGCCCGGTTGGTCCTCCAAGGGAGACGGGAAGAAATCGAGATCGTTGCGCAGGCGAGACAGCATGCGCATTCAGAATACACGTTTGAATATCTTGTTTGCCGCTTCGTGGCGCACCATTCATCGTGCAGGGGTGAACTTCAGTTCTCCGTCCGAAAACACCATCGGCTGAAGCCGACGGCAGCACGCTGAAGCGTGCGCCACGTTGCACTGCACTAGAATCGAAGTTGACTCCCTTGCCGCCGTCCGAACACTATCGCGCGCGCCTGGAATACTGGCGCGCAACCCATCAACAGAGTGAGAAGCAATATCGAACGCTGGTCAGAGCGCGCGTCGCCACGGGACTGGCTGCGGTCGCGATCGCGGCCGTGGCGCTCGGTGCGACTGCGATTTCGCCTTGGTGGTTGCTTGCACCGCTGGCTGCATTCGTGGTGCTGGCGGTCGTGCATAGCCGCGTCGACCAAGTGCGGTCGAAATCGGCTCGCGCAATCGTGTATTTCGAACGCTCAACCGCGCGGCTGACGAACCAATGGGTCGGTCACGGCAATCAGGGCGAACGGTTTCGCGACCCCAAGCATGTTTATGCCGACGATCTGGATCTGTTCGGGCGCGGGTCGCTGTTCGAGATGCTGTCCACCGCGCGCACCGCCGCGGGGAAAACGTACTGGCCCGCTGGCTGTTGGCGCCCGGCGAAACGACGGAGGTGATCGCACGGCAGGCGTCGGTTGCGGAACTGCGGCCGCGTGCGGATCTTCGTGAAGAGATGGCGCTTATCGGCGAAGACATCCGCGCGGCGGTGGATGCGAAAGAGCTGGGGCAATGGGGCGTCGCTGCGCCCTCGAACTTTTTTCCTGGCGCGCGAATCGTCGCACCGATCCTTGCGACCACGGCGGTAGTCACGCTGGTGCTGTTCTTCGCGCATGTGATCAGCCTGCGCCCGTTCTTGGCGATCGTGTTGTGCGAGATCGCCTTCACCATAGCCACACGTGAATCGGTGATTCGCATCAACGCATCGGTATCGACACCGGCGCGTGAACTTCATCTGCTCGCATCGTTGCTGGAGCGCTTGGAAAACGAGCCATTTCAGTCCGCAAGATTGGTGCAGCTAAAAGGCGATTTGGCTGCAACGGGCCGCACCGCATCGGAGCAGATTCGGCGATTGACTCGATTGGTAGAGCAGATGGAATCGGCGAAGAATCAATTCTTCGGGCCGATCGCGGCCGCGCTGCTCTGGATTCCGCAATTCGCCATGGCAATCGAAAAATGGCGGCGCGAATTCGGCCCGCACATTGGTCGCTGGACGGCGGCCATCGGCGAATTCGAAGGGCTGTGCGCGCTGGCCGGTTTCGCGTACGAACGGCCGCTCGCGGTATTTCCGGAATTGCTGCAGCAAGCCGATCCACTGTTCGATGCGGCGGCATTGCAGCATCCGCTGATTCCGCCGGAGATCGCGATCGCCAACGATGTTTCGCTAGGACAGCCCACGCGGTTGTGGATCGTAAGCGGATCGAACATGAGCGGCAAGAGCACGCTGATGCGTGCGATCGGGTTGAATGCCGTATTGGCGTGGGCCGGCGCGCCGGTCACGTGCACGCGTCTGCGAATATCTCCTTTGTATATAGGCGCTTCGATGCGCGCCAATGATTCGTTAGTAGATAACCGTTCGCGATTTTATGCAGAGATCGAACGGCTGCGCGACATCGTGAATCTTTCAAGGGAGGGCAAGCCGACGTTGTTTTTGCTGGACGAATTGCTGAGCGGAACCAACTCGCACGACCGGCGAATCGGCGCGGAGGCGCTGGTGCGCGGGCTGGTGGAGCGCGGGCGCGATCGGGCTGGTGACGACGCACGATCTGGCGCTGGCGCAGATCGCCGACAATACTTCCGACGCGATGGCGGGCAAGGCACTCAACGTTCATTTCGAGGATCACCTGGAAGGCGGCGAGATTCGCTTCGACTATCGGCTGCGGCCGGGAGTGGTGACGCGCAGCAACGCGCTGGAACTGATGCGGGCCGTCGGGCTGGATGTTTAGAATGGATGTGGGCAGCTAGAGAGTTACAATCGGAACAAATGAGCATTGTGATTACGGGAGCAGCGGGTGGCCTTGGCGGTGCGGTGTGCGACGTGTTTACGACGAAGCGGAGCGAAGATCGTCGCGATTGATCGCGCATGGAAACAGACGATGCCTTATCCAACCGTGAATGCGGATCTGACGACGGCCGATGGCGCGTGCGGCGATGGTCGAGCAGGCGCTGGAGCACGGCCCAATTGATGGACTGGTTCATCTGGTGGGCGGATTCGCCGGCGGGAAATCGATCGCGGAGACGGACAGACGCGACGTGGGATTTGATGATGAACGTGAATGTCAAGATTGCGCTCAATTGCATTCGCGCGGCGCTGAAGCCGATGATCGCGGCGAAGCGCGGACGAATCGTCGCGGTCGGCTCGCGCGCGGCGGTCGAGCCGTTGCCGAATTTCGCGGCTTACGCGGTGTCGAAGGCGGCGCTGGTCGCGCTGGTGAAGAATGTCGGCGGCCGAAGTGAAGGATTTGGGGATCACGGCGAACGCCGTTCTGCCCAGCACGATCGACACGGCGGCGAATCGCGCGGCGATGCCGAAAGCGGATTTCGCGAAATGGGTGAAGCCGGAATCGATCGCGAAATTGCTGGTGTGGCTGGCCTCGGACGCTGCGGCGGATGTGAGCGGCGCGGTGATTCCGATTTACGGGAGGGCTTGAGAATGACGACGCTAAGTTGACTGAAGCGGAAATCGCGGAAGCAATTGTCGAGTTGCCGGGTTGGTCGCGTCGTCGACGGCAAGCTGCATCGCGAATATCAAGTTCGCCGGATTTCCGCAGGCGTTCGGCTTCATGGCGACGGCGGCGCCGACGATTGAGAAAATGGATCATCATCCGGAATGGTCGAATGTCTACAATCGCGTGACGGTGGATCTGACGACGCACGATGCCGGCGGGATCACGCAGAAGGATTTCGATTTGGCGTTGCTGCTGGAAGGGATCGCGAAGAAGCTGCTATGAAGTTGACGCTTGCGCTGGTGGCTTCATGCCTGGTCGCGTCGCAGACGGCAGTTGCGCAGGAAACGTTCGCCGGATCGGCCGCGCTGGATGCGGCGGTCGATCAAGCCGTGCACGACGGTCTGATTCCGGGCGCGGTGTTGGTCGTCGGGCACGACGGCAAGATTCTGCATCGCAAGGCTTACGGCCAGCGAGCGCTGGTGCCGGCGCGCGAGCCGATGACCATCGACACGATTTTCGACGCGGCTTCGCTGACGAAAGTGATCGCGACCACATCCTGCGTGATGAAGCTGTTCGAGGAGGGCAAGCTGCGCATCGCCGATCCGGTGACTGCCTATCTTCCGGAATTTCAGGGCGGCAAGAGCGACATCACGATTCGCGATCTGATGACGCATTTTTCGGGGCTGCGGCCGGATCTGGATCTGGACGCCCGCGTGGTCAGCGGCTATGAAACCGGGATTCATCGCGCGCTGATCGACAAGCCCGCGGGGCCGCCGGGCGTGCGGTTCGTGTATAGCGATATCAATTTCGAACTGCTGGGCGAGATCGTGCATCGGCTGAGCGGCAAGACTGCTGGACCAGTATGCTCGCGAGAAGATTTTCGAGCCGCTGGGGATGCGCGAGACGACATTTCAATCCTCCGGCTCGCTGGCGTGCGCGCATCGCGCCGACGGAGATCGATCCTGCGACGGGCGCGCCGTTTCGCGGCGTGGTGCACGATCCGACGGCGCGGTACATGGGCGGCGTGGCGGGGCACGCGGGGCTGTTCACGACCGCGACCGATCTTGTCGAAATTCGCCGAGATGATGCTCGGCGATGGGCGGAACGCGGACGGCGTGCGGATTTTTTCGCCGCTGACGGTGCGCAAGTTCACGTCGCCGGAAACGCCGCCGGATCAGCCGGTGCTGCGCGGACTGGGGTGGGATATCGATTCCAGCTTATTCGTCGAATCGCGGCGAGCTGTATCCGATCGGCTCGTACGGACACACTGGATTCACCGGAACGTCGGTGTGGATCGATCCGTCGACGAAATCGTACGTGATCCTGCTGACGAATTCGGTGCATCCGAGCGCGGGCAAGAGTCTCACGGCGTTTCGCAGCCGCGTCGCGACGATTTTCGCGGCGGCGATCGGAGTGGATGCGCCGGGCGTGGCGGTTGTCGGATACAACGAGACGATGGCCGGCGCGGGCGCGCGGCGAGTGATTGCGCCGAATCACAACGTGCTCACCGGACTCGATGTGCTGGAGCAGGAGAACTTCGCGCAGCTCAAAGGCAAGCGCGTCGGACTGATCACGAATCAGACCGGCCTCGATCGTGCAGGGCAAACGCAATATCGACGCGATGATCGCGGCGGGCGTGAAGCTCACGACGCTGTTTTCGCCGGAGCATGGGCTGGACGGAAAAGAGGATCGGCCGGATGTCGCGGATGCGAAAGACTCCGCGACCGGATTGCCGTCTGGAGCCTGCATTACAACGGCCGCTTTCGCATGACGCCGGATATGTTGCGCGACGTCGATACGCTGGTGTTCGATATTCAGGACGCCGGCGCGCGCTTCTACACGTATTCGTGCACGCATGCTGTATGCGGAAGAGGAAGCGGCGAAGGCGCACCTTCCGTTTTATGTGCTGGACCGGCCGAATCCGACGACGGGCGTTCACGTCGAGGGTCCGATGCTCGACGAGCAGTTTGCATAGCTTCGTCGGCTGTTATGCGATGCCGATTCGCCACGGGCTGACGCTGGGCGAACTGGCGACGATGGCGAATGCCGAAAAGAAGCTTGCACGCCGATCTGCATGTCGTGCAAGATGAAGGACTGGAGTCGCGGAGACTGGTTCGATTCGACGGGGCTTCCGTGGATCGATCCGTCGCCGAACATGCGCAGTCTGAACGCGGAGACCTTGTACTACGGCGTCGCGATGATCGAGTATGCGAAGAATTATTCGGTCGGCCGCGGGACGGATACTCCGTTCGAGCAGATCGGCGCGGATTGGATTCGCGGCGTGGAGCTCGCTCAGTTTCTGAATGCTCGCTCGATTCCGGGGGTGCGGGTTTATGCGACGCGGTTTCAGCCGGAGTCGTCGAACTTCAAGGGAAAGCCGGTCGAGGGTGTGCGGTTTGTTGTGACTAATCGCGAATTGTTTAGTTCGGTGCGGCTGGGGTTGGAAATCGCTTACGCATTGCAGAAGCTGTATCCGGGGAAGATTGATTTCGAGACGTGCCAGATTGCTGATCGGCAATCGCAAAGTGATTGATGCTTTGAAGAATGGCGAGGATGCTCGGACGATCGAGCAGAGTCTGGAAGAGGGTTTGCAAGCGTTTCTCGATCGGCGGAAATTGTTTCTGCTTTATCAGTAGAAGACGTCGAACTGAAGTTCGCCGCTGCACGCTGAAGCGTGCGCCACGTTCTATTGAACAACGGCGTCGAAGATTCCTGTTTCGATTATGCCAGCGTGTTTCATCTGGACGATGATGCGATAGTTGCCGGGCGTGGGGAAAGCCATACGGAAAATCTGCTTCGGCGGGGAGCTTTGCATCAGTATGATGCATGCTGTGATCCTCAGCCGATGGATTCGCGATCGCCAGCGCGGCCATCGGCACTGAACCGGACGGATGGACGTGCGCGAAAACGGTTCCGTCATTTTTCACGAACGCGGCGTGGCCGAGCATTCCCATGTAGAATTCGGCATCGGAAACCGGTTGGCCATCCTTGTCGACCAGCCTGAATTTGAAGACGCGCGTCTTCTTTGCGACCAGCGGAATGGAGTCGCGAATCCACACGATATGCGCACCATCGGGTGAGACTCCGCGTGCGCCGCCGGCATCGTCGCCAATGAGCGCGTGGCCCGCGATCGACTGGGCGACGTTCAGCGCGGCCACTACTGTCTCGGCGAAACCGCTGCGGTGCACCACATCGCCATAGAGTTTGTACTCGCCGGCGGGCATCGCGGGCAGCGCTTGTGCGAACGAACCGGATCCGGTGAACTCGGGGTGCAAATGCCAGACGCGATTCGCATCCGGTTCGCTGATCACGTAGAGGTGCATCAGGTGGCCGTGATCCGGAACAAAGTCGTCGAGGCTGCGGCGCAGCGCCCACCCGGTTTCCTTCAGAGTCAGCCTGAGCTTATCGGTGGGCTGAAGCTCGGCGGCCATTTCGAGCGGCTTATAGATGTAGCCGGCGTAGCCTCCGGCCTCGGAACTCCACCAGTTGTTACCCGCCCACAGAACGAAAACGACGAAGGCGGCAGTGACGCCCATAAGAATACGGGCTCGCATCTTCGATCGCCCTTCGGGCGCTTTTCCAGGTTCAAGCTGGCCCTCGCGCGCGCCGGCTCCGACGATACTCACCAAGCCAAGCGCGAGCACGCACATCATCACGAACAAGCCCAGGCCCATGGCGGTCTGCATCGGCTTGGTGCGCGACGCGACGGCGGGAACGGGAACGGAAAGCTGTCCATCGCCCTTCGCGCCAGTGGCCTGCAGCCGCACTTGCCACGATCCGGAAGCCATGATCCATAGCGATCCGGTGAAGAATTGAGGATCCTGTTTCGAGCGCTGCATGGGGTCCGGCGTGGGGGGATGCTTCGACGCTTCGCCGGTCATCGGCATCGGCGTGATGGGGATTCCCTGGATGTCGGGCGATGCGGTGAGGACCTCAATCTCGGCGACGCCCGGAATCACCGAGGGCGGCCGAATGGTCACGAACATCGGGTAGGGACCGGCCGCGGCCTGCAGAAATATGTCGGGCGAGCCGACGTGCGCCTGGGCGCACACGACGACCGCGAACAACAGGAGAGCGCGACGCATCTAGCGTCCTGCCTCGGAAATTCGTGGAATAAAGAAAGGGGACAGACCACTCTGTCCACGGCCGCGCCGGTCCGAAGGAAGAGGAACATACCTGCGGGGACAGAGCAGTCTGTCCCCTTTTTTATTCCACGAATTTCGGAGGCAGCCCATTATCGTTTCACCGTGCGCATCCAATTGCCCCAGGCGAATGCGATCCTGGCGGCGACGATCGAGACGGCGAGCGCGATCCACATCAGAGTCGCGAAATTGCTTTCGGCGCCAAGGAATAAATTCCGCCCTTCGAGCGAGGTAGCGGGCGTCCCGTAATCGCGATAAATGGTACCGAAGAAGGCGTTCGCCGCGGCGGGCGTCATCAGGAATTCAGAGAAGAACCATTGAGTGGCGAAAAACACTCCGATGAACGCTGCTCCACAGGCGACCGCTTGCAGCCACACATTTGTCCCGCGGCGCTGGAAGTATTGCCGCAGTAAATCGATTACGATCGCAGGCACGATCAACATCAGCGGAAAATTCGGCGGCACGAATTGCGTCACCGGATTGAATACCGGTCCGAGTTTCGGCTCGGCTGGAAATCGCGGCAGAATCCAGATCAGCGACAGCATGAAGACCGTGTAGATGCGGCGATGATAGTCGCGCCCCAGCGGTGCCCGGATCCCGCGGCGACCCCGATCAATGTAAGTGGGACCGCGATCGACATCGCCAGATAAAACGACCCGGTGTGCTGCACGACACGGAAGCTGTACTCCATGGTCATCACCTGCAGCACGATCACGATCATCGAGCCGACGTAGAGATACAGCCAATTCAGCCGACGGCGCTCGTCGCCCTGCGCGCGATTCATGTACCCCAGCACCAGCATCAGCGCGCCCAGCTCGATCGAAATAATTCCCAGCGCGAGCACCGCGTGCGGCGGACTCAGGATCTTCACGTCGAGTCCGTAGGCGTTGTGCCACCAATCGTCGAACGGCGCGGAAACCAGCATCGCGATGCCGCCCCAAGCGGTGATGAAAGCGCCGAGCGGTCCGTGGAATCCCCACATCTTGACCGACGATTCGCGAACGCGCGGGAGTTTGCCGAACGTGGTCGCCAGAATCAGATAGGCGGACGCGATGCCGGCGATGATGCCGCAGAGATAGATCGCCATGTGCGGCGGAGTCCAGAATGTGTCGCGGCCGATGGAGCGGTGCCAGGAGATATCCCATTCGACGCCGACCATCGCGGAGGTGACGCCGATGATCGACGCCCACAGGTACCAGGGTATTTTCGTGTCTTGAGTTCTCGATTCATAGCGGGGTACTCGATGCTTCCATCTTCTTTGGCGCACCCGCGAGATGATTTCGATCGCGCGGTCGAGAATCGGCGGCGCGTGTGCCGATGTCACGATGGTTCGGATTCGCGCCTTTCCCTGCGCGACGGTTGGATATCCGATGCCGGTCGCGAACAGTCCTTCGTCGAACAGAGCGCGCGAAAATGCGTGCGCAGTGGCGGCTTCGCCCACCATGATCGGCGTGATGGGAGTCTCGCTGGCTCCGGTCGACAATCCGTTTTCGTGCAATCCTTTCTGGAAATAACGAGTGTTCGACCACAATCGTTCGATCCGTTCGGGCTCCTGTTCCAGAATGTCGAATGCCGCGAGGCAGGCGGCCGCGACGGCCGGCGGATGCGAGGTCGAAAACAGAAACGGGCGCGCGCGATGATACAGAAAATCGATCAGGTCGCGGCGTGCCGCACACGTATCCGCCGAGCACGCCGATGGCTTTCGATAGCGTCCCGACCTGAATATCGACGCGGCCGTGCAGATTGAAATGATCCACGGTGCCGCGGCCGTTGCGGCCCAGCACGCCGGACGCGTGCGCGTCGTCGACCATCATGATCGCGCCGTATCGTCTCGGCGAGTTCGGTCAGTTGCGGCAGCGCGCCGATGTCGCCGTCCATCGAAAACACGCCGTCCGTGATCAGCAGCTTGTGGCCGGGAACGCCTTCCAGCGCTTTGCAGCCTTTCCTCCGCGTGAGCCGAGTCGCGATGGCGGAAGACGTGGATCTTGGCTTTCGAGAGTCGGCAGCCGTCGATGATGCTGGCGTGATTCAGCTCGTCGGAGATGATGTGATCTTCGGGCGTCAGAATCGCCGACACGGTTCCGGCGTTCGCGGCGAATCCGGATTGAAACACGACGCAGGCCTCGACGTTCTTGAACGCCGCGATGCGCCGCTCCAGTTCCATGTGCAGGCTCATGGTGCCGGAGATGGTCCGAACCGCGCCGGAGCCTGCGCCGTAGCGTCGCGCGGCGTCGATCTCGGCTTCGACCAGCTTGGGATGATTCGCGAGACCCAGATAGTTGTTCGAGGCGAGATTGATTACTTCTTTGCCGTCGAATCGCGCGATCGGTTCGCACGGGGATTCGAGTTCGCGCAGATGCTGAAAGGTTCCGGCTTTTCGTCAGTGCGTCCAGTTGTTCGGTTAAATAGTCGAGGGCTTGACTCATCGCTTCATTGTGGCAAATGGGGGTGGGGATGACGCTTCGGCGCGCTCTCTTACGGTCGCGCCTCACACTTCGACAGCATCGCGCGGGCTGCATGCCGGTCAGCGTTCAAGCGCGTAACCATACCAGCTGGAGTTGCAGCTCGTATTGTCCGCGGCGGTCTTGCGTATCGGCGTCGGTCTTGAAATCGACGATGGTCCAGCGCCCGTCTTCGACGAACGCGAGATCGATGACGCCTTCAACTATCGTTCCCAAGGCACCGCCATCCAATGGCAGCGTCACCGGATATTCGCGATGAAGCACGCTGCGCACGCGGCGCGGGCGAGCAGAGGATGCGCGAGTAGCGCTTCGACCGATTCGTTGGCGGCCGCGATCTCTTCAGCGGTCGCGCCGATCGACCGAGCGTGCAGCGCTACCAGTTGCGAGATCGTATCGCGGTCTTGTTCGGGCGCGCCAAACGGACATGTCGCGCAGCACCGCGTGAACCAGTGTTCCGAAGCGCCGCCCGCCGGGTCGGCCCTTCGCTTTCGCGACGCTTCGATGGTGACCGAAATCGGATCGCCGGGCGGTGCTCCGATGCCTGGCTCGCGAGCAAAATTCGATATTGCGGCTTCGATCCTGCGGCATCAATGCATCGCGCTCGTCACGTTGCCATTCGCGATAAGCTGCCAGGCTCGCGCCGCCGTCTTCGGCCAGGATTTCTTTCTGCCGCATGCCGAGGCCGGCCGTCGACATTCAAGTTCGAGTTTCGACGGATCCCACCAAACCACTTCGTGCGTTCCATGTTCCGGCCGCACCAGCCCCGGCCTCACGGAAAACTCTTCCTGCGATCGTATTCCAGCGGCCGCTCGACTACCGTTGCCAAGCCGAACTGCGGGCATGCCGGGCAGCTTGCGACGATCGCGCCAATTCGCGCGCGATGGGATAGATCGCCTTGTTCAGCGGCCTCAGCCAGCCCTCGAACGGCTCATCGCCGATCGCCGGAACCACCAGCAGATCGCGAGCGCGAGTCGCGGCGACGTAGGCGACGCGAACTCCCTCCGCCTGTTCCCGCGCGCTTTCCTGCGGCTCGTGATCGGCCAGCTCGCGCGGCGCGCAGCGCAGCAGCCGCGTCGCGCTCAGCCGGTTCGCTCCGTCGACGAACTGATCGGGCTCGCGCGCCGCCAGGTTCGCGGTCAGGTCCGCCAGAATCACCACCGGAAACTCCAGGCCCTTCGCGCCGTGGACCGTCATCAGGCGCACGCCGTCGGAATCTTCTTCGAGCACCGGCGCTTCGGCGGCCTCTTCTTTCTCCGCCTGCGCGGTCAGCTCTTCGACGAATCCGCGGAACGAAATGCCGCCGGACAGTTCATAGCTGCGCGCGAGATCGGCCACCGCGCGACGTTCGCCAGAATCTGATTGCCGCCGGGCCGCAGCACGAATCCGGCGTGCGCGCGCGTGGCTTCGAGCAGCGCGTTCACCGTCGCGGCGAACGGCCGGCGATTTCGGGCGCGATGCAGTTCGGCGAGCAGCGACAAGGCATCTTCAATCGGACGCAAGCGGCGTCATCGTCGGTTTCCGCGATGTGAAACGGATGCAGCGGTCCGTGTGATGGCGGTACAGCAGCAGCACCTCGTCGCGGAATCGCGAACAGCGAGCCCTTGAGCGTCGCGAACACGCTCAGCTCATCGTCCGGCCATTCGATCGCGGTCAGCGCGGCGCGCAGCGTCTCCACTTCCTCGCGGTGATGGAACGATTTCGATCCCGCCAGCAGATGCGCCACGCCGCGCGCTTCCAGCGCCCGGGCGTACTCGCGCGTCAGATCCTGCCCGGCCTGCGTTCGCCGGCGGAACAGCACCGCGATGTCGCGCGCGCGGAAGCCCCAGCCGCTTTCGCTGACCAGCCACGCGATGAATGCGGCGATCGCATCCGGCAGGCTGTTGTTGATCGCCTCTTTCGCGATGCCGCTTCTTGTACGGCCGCGGCACCGGCAGCACGATCACGCTCGGACGGGCCGCATCATCGCCGCGATCTTCTTCGAGCGGCGCCCAGTCCGCCTGGCCCGTGCTCGCATCGCCAGTCATTTCTGTTTCAAACGCGGCGTTGACGAATTGTTGAATGTTTCGGACGGCACGGATAGCTCTTGGTCAGCGTCACGAATCCGACGCCGCGTTCGCGATTTCAGCCGCTCGCGCACCTGGCGGTACAGCACCATGTCGGCGCGCCGGAATTTGTAAATCGATTGCTTCGGATCGCCCACCAGGAACAGCTTTCCCGGCCTTCGGCGCGCGTCGTCGCCAGTCCGATTCCGTGGGATCGTCGGCCGCCAGCAGCAGCAGGATTTCCGCTTGCAGCGGATCGGTATCCTGAAATTCGTCGATGAACAGATGCGTGAAGCGATTCTGCAAATACGCGCGCACATCCGCGTCTGATCGCGCACCAGGTCGCGCACCTTGATCAGCAGATCCACGAAGTCGAGCTTGCCGGCCCGCTGCTTGCGGTGCTCGTATTCGTCGACCAGGCCGCGCATTTCTTCGCGCAATGCCGCCGCCAGATCGGCGTCGGCGCGACGGCGGAATTCCGTCGATCCAGCGCAGCAACTCATCGCGCCGATCCAACAGTTCCTCTCGCGCAACGCCTTCGCCGTAGGCGCCCGAGCCCTTCTTCAAGTCGCGGCGCAGATCGCGGCCAGCTTCAGCGACAAGCTTTCGAGCGCATCGTAGTCGCGAGCTTACCGGAGCCGGCGCTCTCCGCACGATCGATCCATCCGGCCAGTGCGCGAGCCGGCGCGAGCCCTCGATACAAGTTGTCGCGTCACGCGCCGCGGCTGCGCGGACAGCTCCGCCAGCTCGCGCACCATGCGAACGATGCGTGTCGATTTCTTCTTCGCGCGCGAACGGCTCGCGCTGCCACGGCGCCGGTGTAGTCGCGCCACTCCACCAGCTTTCTTGCCGGCCCACTGCAATTGTTCGAGCGGCGGCGAATCGTCCCACGAATCGCGCCACGCGAGCCGCGCGAACGCGCGCCGCAATCCCGGCGAATCGACATCCAGACGCTTCTCCAGCCATGCGCGAAACGCCCGCTGATACAGGCGCTCGCCTTCCTGTTCGTTCAATTCCTCGAACGCCGGATCGACGCACGCCTCCACCGGCCGCTCCCGCAGAATCTGCGCGCAGAACGAATGGATGGTGCCGATGGACGCTTCTTCCAGATGCTTGAGCGCGTCTTCCATTGCCGGCGAACCGTGGCGCTCCTTGTCCAGTTCCTCGCGCAATCGCAACTTCAGTTCGCCCGCGGCCTTGTGGGTGAACGTCACCGCGGCGATCTGTCTGAATTTGGCTTTGCCCTGCCGCAGCACTGCGACGATCCGATCCACCAGTTCCGTGGTCTTGCCGGTGCCGGCCGACGCTTCGACGATCAGGCTTTCGTCGAGCGATGTGCGGATGCGGTCGCGCGCGGCCTCGTCGGATGCAGAGTGAGGCGCCGGGTTCATGCCATTCCCCGAATTTCGGTCAGCGGATCCAGCCGCTCATCGTGGCGATCCTTGTGCTTCGCCGCCCGCTGTTCTTCATAGGGGCCGCACACGACGCGGTAATCGCAATTCGTACACGCGTCTTTTTGCGGCGACGGCGGCAGAAAGCCGGACGCGATGGCGCCGTCGATATTCGCCGAGCAGCTTCGCCAGGAACGCGCGCGATGTGGTGCGTCAGCGGAATCGGCGTGTACTGATAGCCGCCCTGCTGCGTCGCGTAGAACAGCCGTCCGCTTCGACCGGCGTCCCGAGAAGCTGTTCCGCGGCCAGTCCGTACAGCAGCGGCTGCAGAAATCGCCCGCCGCCAACATATAGAGGAACACCGTCGGGACACTTGCCGGTCTTGTGATCGGTCACGCGCAGTACGCCTCGGCTGGCGTGGCGTTCCACCAGGTCGATGGAGCCGCGCAGGCGCACGCCGCACGCGGCCAGTTCAGCCTCGGCAGGGCTGCTCGCCGCGTCGCGACCTTGTCCCGACCGGTGCGTGGAAGGCCGAAGGCGAACTCGAAGTGAATCGGCTCCCAATCGTCATCGTTCACCGCGACGTGCTGGAGCCAGCCGCGCAGGTCGGTGCGCAGGTCCTCGATCTCGGTATTCCAGACGCGCTGGATCGCCGGGCGAGTTCTTCTTTGTACTTCGCCGGCGGTTTCGCTTCAGGACGTCGATCGGCAACGTGCAGCGCTTCGGCAGCGCATCCGCGCGTCACCGGCAACATCGCGAGGCTCTTCAATTCCGTCAAGCAGCGCGAACTGGACTCGCGTGAAACAATCCGCCGCGCGTCAGCGGATCCATCTGTTCGATCGGCGACGGCTTCTTCGCGCGGGCGCAAGCCGTAAATTCCGTGCAGCGCGAATCGGTACGGACACGCCGCGAATTGTTGCAGCGACGACGGCGACCATGCGCGCGCGATCAA
Organism: Terriglobia bacterium; assembly: GCA_963732025.1. Taxonomy (GTDB): domain Bacteria; phylum Acidobacteriota; class Terriglobia; order Bryobacterales; family Bryobacteraceae; genus Palsa-187. Next base: position 2,192,690 of record CAVSXU010000006.1, on the reverse strand, counting down.
TCGATGCTTCGCCAACACAGCGAGCGAGTCCGGCGTTGTGCGTGATCAGTCCGTCGGCTTCGGCCCATTTAGACCTTTGCCAGCGCCTCCATCGGGCGCGCAGCGATCGCGCCAGGCGAGGATTCACTTCCATCAGATAGCGCGCGCTCCCGGAGCGTTCTGGGGTGCGATCTCGCGTGATATCCAGGATCGGCGCAGTGCCACCAGATCGTACTCCGCATCGTCGATCGCGTCGACAGCGATCGCCGGGCGCTGGCCAGTTCAGGCGCGCCGGCGCGGCGATCGCGGCCGCCTGCTCGAACTCCTTCAACTCCGGCAGCTTGCCTTCGACGGCGCGCGGCAATTCCAGCGCGTAGAACGACGGCACGCGCGGCCGCGCTTCGGCGACATCCATGCGCGGATACGACGCAATCAACCGGTCGCGTGCCGCCGCCACTGCCAGCTTCAAGCGCGCGCGTTCCTGATCCACGCGATCGTCACGCAGCAGCAGTCGCGCCGAGATCGCGACGATAATCGTCCAGCAGCAGCGGATCTTCCAGCGCCCGCTGCGGAAACATTCCTTCCGCCAGTCCCGGCAGAAATACGACATCGAAACTCGCGGCCGCGGGCTTCGTCGATCGACCGACGAAGACACGGCCGTAGCGGCGCTCCGGCGGATCGCGCCGCAGAAATCGCAGACGTTCGCTCAGCACTTCGGCGACTTCTTCCAGCGACACCGGTCCGACGTCGCCCATCGGCTCGAATTCGGCCAGCACGGCCAGCACGGGCTCGGGCTTGCGCAGAGCGGCATGCGCCAGCTCGCGAAGCTCCACGATCCACTCGCTCCAGAGCGCTTGCGCGGGCAGCGCGTCCAGAATATCGATCAACGGAAGCGCGAACGTTCCAATTGACGAAGCTGTTCCAGCTTGCGCGCGACATACTCGCGGCGGGATTCATCGTCGCGCTCGAGCATCGTCAGGCGCAGCTCGAATTCGCGCTCAAGTCCGCGCAGGCGGCGCTGCCAGCGGTCCCGTCCGCCGATCACGGCGGCGTCGACCAGCAGCTTTTCCCACGCGGCGGGGGCGCGTACTACCTGAGTCTCGTCGATGTCATTCAGTGCTGAATCGTCAGACTCGTCCGATTCCTCGTCAACGCCCGGAAGCAGCTCGTCTCCGGCGGGAACCCATCCCTGCATTTCGATGACCGGCCGCTGCCGGCACTTGGCCGAGCGACAGATATTCGGCGAATCGCGATGCCGAACATTTCTCCGCCGCACACAACAGCAGCGCCAGAAACGCCCGTCCACCCGGATCCGGCCGCGCCGTCCGCGGCTGAAATAAGCGGGGATTCGCGCGCGCCGCAGCGCTTCTTCGATCATCGGCTGATATCGCTCCGGGCTGATCGCAGCAGGATCGCGATCCGGTCGAACGCCACGCCTTCGCGCGCCAGCCGCAGGATGCGCCGCGCGATCTCGACGGCTTCCAGACCCTCGCCCGGCGCCGAGAACATTTCCAGGCACGAATCGCCATCGGGCGGCGCGGGCGTTTCGTCGGAAAACAAGTATCGGCGCAAATGTTCGATTGCCGACGCCTCTGGCACCGCGTCCAAATCCTCCGCAACGATCCCCAGCGCCTGCTCCATCGCCATGCAGCGCGAATCGCGGCCATCCTCACCTTCCGGTCGAATCGCCGCCAATAGGATCGGCGCGCGCGCCGCGACTCGCTTGAAAAACTCGCGATGCGCCGCGCTTTCCAAGGGCACGTCGAGCAGCACCAGCGGCAACCCCAGCCAGCGATGCCGATCGTTCAGCGCCGCCTGCGACGCCAGCTCGAACACCCGAGCCAGATCCGCCAGCGATCGATCCTCAAGTTCCGCCTGGTACCGGCGAGCAACCGGGCCAAGTCCGTACAGGGGCCGGTTTCCCGACCGCCCGTTCGGTCGAGATCCTCCACCCGAATTTGGCGAGCCTCAGTTCGCTCAACGTTCGCGCCAACGCGCGCGCAAATCCGGGCAATTCAGCGACTGGTTTGAAATAATTCAGCTCATTCGCAGAGCGAGCGTGATACACGGCGCGGGCAGCCAGCGCCTCCAGGCCCAGCGACGTCAATGGCGCCAGTCCCAAGGCCGCCATGGCAGGCCGTGCGAGGTCGGCCGCGAGCTGAATCAACGTGGGCCGATGCACGCCGGCGATCCCGTGCGCGGCGTGCACCAAATCTTCGCCTGCCAAATGGCTAGGTGCGATGAGAATGCTCTCCGGATGAGAAGCGAGGAAGGCCGCGGCTGTCTTGATCAGCCGTTCATTGGATCGCGACTTTACAAGACGTCGTGTGCCACCCGGCATAGCTACAGGTTAGCCGTAAGGCTCGAAATTCGCATATACATCACTACACGAAATAATCTGACTTTTTTTTACGCGACACCGTAACCTTATCCCCTCGAATTGCGTTTGTACAGATAACTAAATCCCCGTTACGACAGCGGGCGCTCTCACCCCTTTTCACCCATAGAAAGCGCCCGCTTTAAACCCTCCGGACGGAGGGTACGCTCGGCTCCCAAAACATTCCCTGGCTTTTGCGTGCGTGCCGTTTTTTCACTATTCCGACCTTCACTGTTCCAAACCGTTCTCATTGTTCTAACCCATCGAACAAAGCCGAGCTCAAGTAGCGCTCGCCCGAATCCGGCAGAATCACGACGATCGTCTTGCCCTTCATCTCCGGCTCATGCGCCATCCGCACCGCCGCCGCCACCGCCGCGCCGCAGGAGATGCCGCAAGAATCCCTTCTTCACGCGCAAGCCGCCGCGCCATTTCGATCGATTCCTCGTCGCCCGCCAGCTCGATTCGATCCACCATCTTCAGATCCAGCGTCGCCGGAATAAACCCCGCGCCGATCCCCTGAATCCCGTGCGGGCCCGGCTGCACTTCTTCGCCCGCCAGCGTCTGCGTGATCACCGGGCTGCCCTCCGGCTCGACGCCGACCGACAGAATCGTGCTTCTTTCTCTCCAGCTTGAAATAGCGCGAAATTCCGGTAATGGTGCCGCCCGTGCCGATGCCCGCGACCAGCACGTCCACATTGCCCTCGGTGTCGTCCCAGATCTCCGGTCCGGTGGTCTTGAAGTGAATTTCCGGATTCGCCGGATTCTGAAACTGCTGCAGCAGCACGTAGCGATCCGGATCCGACGCGACCATCTCCTCGGCGCGCTCGATCGACGCGCCCATCCCCAGCGCGCCGTCGGTCAGGATCAATTTCGCGCCCAGCGCCTTCAGCACCTTGCGCCGCTCCATCGACATCGTCTCCGGCATCAGCAGCGTGATCCCGTAGCCGCGCGCCGCCGCCACGAACGCCAGCGCGATTCCGGTGTTGCCGCTGGTCGGCTCGATCAATTCCTTGCCGGGCTTGAGGATGCCGCGGCGCTCCGCGTCCCAGATCATCGACGCGCCGATGCGGCACTTCACTGAATACGCCGGATTGCGCCCTTCGATCTTCGCGAGAATGCGTCGCGCGCGCGCCGTCGGCACGCGGTTCAGCCTCACCAGCGGCGTGCGCCCGATGCTGAACGAATTGTCGGCGTAGACCATAATCTCCCTGTCTAAATCTCCCAGTTGGGCACGTAGCGCGTCTGCGATTCTTTCCACTTGCGCGCCAGCTCCGCGAACGTCGTGTGATCGAGAATCGCCGCCACCGATGCGTCCACGCGTTTCCACAGATCGGTGAACGCGTTCGTCCTCGCCGGGCTTTCGCTTTCTTGCCTTCGACGAAACGCAGCACCTGGCCGACCGTGATCTGTTCCGGCAGGCCGCGCCAGTCGATATCCGCCCTCGGCGCCGCGCCGCGATTCGACGAAGCCGCCCTGCTTGAGGCTGGACAGAATCAGCTCCAGAAATTTCTGCGGGATCTTTTGCCGCCGCGCGATGTCGGCGATCTTCACGGGCTCACCGGCCGGCTGCAGGGCGAGATCGAAAATCGCTTGCAAAGCGTACTCGCCTTTGACGGAAATGTTCAAACCCCTGATTGTAGCGTGGCGCACGCTTCAGCGTGCAGCGGCGAACTTCAGTTTGCCGTCTTCGCGTGGAGACGATCGGCTGAAGCCGACCGCAGCACGATAAATCGTGCGCCACTCACTAAAACTTCACCCGCACCGCAAGTTGCAACTGCCGAGGCGCTGTCGCCGACGATGTCACTTGCCCGAACTGCGGCGAATTGATATCCAGATTCCCGCTGAACACCGCGAACGCTTCGTGATTGAACACGTTCAGCGATTCCGCCCGCAGCTCGATCGACACGCCCTCCCGAATTCGAGTGTCCTTGAACAGCGCGACATTCATGTTGAACACGCTCGGCCCTGTGAACTGGCGTCGCTGCAGCACACCGACACTGCCCGCCCCCGGATTCGTGAACAGTTGCCCTTGGAACGCCGGCGTGCCGATATCCGTGGTCCCGCGCCCATCCGGTCCGATCGCCGACGCCGGAACATAATACGGACCGTTCGCCGTCATCCGAATCCCAAAGTCGTTATTGAGATCGCGTGCGCGTGAGCGGAGTGTCCGCCATGTTCTCGCCCGAAAATCCCTCGCGCAGCAGCGTGCCGAAATTGGAGAGCACGGAAATCGTATTCCCCGATGTCCATGACAGAATTCCGCTGGTTGTCCAACCGGAAAGCAGCCGATTCCAGCCGCCGCTGAAATGCAGCAAGTGCCCCTCGCCGATCGGAAGATCGTAGGAATAATTCGCCTTGAACTGATGCGTCAAATCCGTCGGCGGGCGCGCGCGCTCCAGTTTCGTATTGTTGATATCCAGGAACGGCTCGAAGCGCAATTGATCCAGACCGCCCGCGTCGCTCAGCCATCGTGAATACACGTAGTTCACCTGATACGCGAGCCCATGCTGGAATCGCCGCCGCACTTCGAACTGCGCCGAGTTGTATTCCGAGTTGCTGAAATTATCCAGATACACCGTGCTCAGCGCGTTGGGATTCGGAAAGAAATTCAGGCGGCCCGTTCTGCCCGAACAGTTGATATTCGTACGCCAGTTCGCCCGCTTCGCCATTCTGCACCAGGGCCTGGACGTTCGGATCGCTCAAGCTGCCGCGGCCGTCCAATTGATTGAACACCGGCAACGTCTGGCTTCCCGGAATCTTCGAATTGAACGCGGGATTGAACACGCCGGTCGCGGCCAGCGCCAGCAAGCCGTTGCTTTGCGCCTTCTTGAAATCGGCCAGAAATCCATTCGATGTGATGTTTTCCTGATTCACGTCGAACCCGCGCAGCAGCTTGGTCGCGTGATTGCCGATGTAGCGAGCCTCAATGATCGTCCCCTTGATCTCATGTTGGAGCGAAAACGCGAATTGCTGATCGTAAGGCGTGCGCAGGTGCGGATTCATCAGCGTGAAGTACACACCGGGATTCAACGCATACTGGCTCGCGTAGGTCGTGGGCACCTGAAATGCCGGCACGGGAATCTTCGCCGCGCCCGTCACGGTTCCCGACAGATCGAAATTCGCCGGGAACGCCTGCAGCCCCGGATTCGAATTCGTAAACCCATCCGACACTTCGACGATCTGGTCGTCGACATAATGAACACCGTAGCCCGCGCGCATCGACGTCCTACCGTTGCCGAAAACATCCCACGCGATGCCAACGTTGGGCGCGAAGTTGTTCAGGTCGCGCTGATAGAACGGACTGCCGGCCGCATTGCCCGAAAATCCGAGCGACCCATTCGGATTCAGCAGCGTGCTGATCGCATTGTTGCCAACGACGGTCGGCTGCAGCTCCAGCGAATTCTTCTCGTCGACGGGCGTGTAGTAATCCCATCGTAAGCCGAGCGTCACCGTCAGATTCTTGCGCGCGCGCCAGTGATCCTCGCCATAAAACGCGTGATTGTCGTAAGTGAAATTGCGCACCCAGGGCGCCCCCGGCACGAATCCCGAGGTCCGGCTGGTGATGTTGAAGGTCGCGGCGTTGTCATTGAGCAGGCCGCCGAGCGTCGCGATCAGATTGTTCGCATTGTTCAGATCCGTCGCGCTGATGCGCGGCAGTTGCGCCGACCCCAGCAGGAATTGCTGCTGATTCGACGAATCCACGCAGCCGCAGCCGGGATCCGTGACGTCGTACAGCGGAATCGTGCCGCCGTAATCGTAACTGCGAATGCGCACGCCCTGATAGAAATATCCGAACTGGAATCGATGCTTGCCCTTGTCCCATTCGATGTTGTCCTGCAGATTGCGCGTGCGCGTGTTGCGGCCCTGCGGCTGAAAACCCGCCGCCGCGACCGGCGAAGTGAAGGACAATCCGCCGATGATGGACGACGGCAGCGGGCCCGCTAAATCGAACGTCGCCGGCGCGAAATTCAAGCCGCCGCGCAGTTCGTTGGTCAGCGTCGCCAGCGGGCTCCAGCGCCACGACAGCGCCGCGAACTTGACATGGTCGTCATTGAACGCCGGCGGGACCGTGGAATAGCTGACCGCCACGTCCGGGCGATCCACCGTATCGCGATTCCACGCGTACGATCCCGCGATCACGTGTTTGGTCGACAAGTTGTAGTCGACCTTTCCCGTCACATGATCGCGATCTTCATTCGCGCGCACCAGATAGGAGTAGCCCGCCGTGTTCAGCAATTGCCCCGGCTGGCTGTCGCCCACGCGAAAGTTGTTGATCTTGTCCGGCGTCGGAATCTGCGCGAGCAGCGCCTGAATCGTCGGATCCGCCTTCACGCCGGCGAGTTGCAGGACGTTCTTCTGCTGAAGGAGACCCTGCGTGCTGATGTAGGAAAACAATCCCTGGCGCGCGGTCGCCGTGAGGATCGTCGCGTCCTCGCTGGCCTGCGCCCGCACGCGTACGGCCTCATAGTTCATGTAGAAAAACAGCTTCTCGCGCTTGATCGGACCACCGAGCGAACCGCCGAGATTGTTCAGATTGAGCCGCGGCAATCCGATCCCGTCCAGATTGTTGAAGAAGCCGTTCGCCGCGAACGCGTTGTTGCGATTCTGCCAGATCGCGCTTCCGTGAAACTGATTCGTCCCCGACGGAATCGCGAAATTCACCTGCGAACCACCGCTCGATCCTGCGCCCGAAAGCGCCGTCGTGATCGTGAACTCCTTCACCTGATCCAGCAGCAGCAGATTGGGCGTGAAATCCAGATCGTTATCGCGAATGTAGTTGTCCTGGATGTTGACGCCTTCCAGCGTCACCGTGCTGAACGATTCGCGCTGGCCGTTGATGTTGGTCGAAAATTGCGACGAGCCGACGCCCGCCTGCGTCGCAATGAAACCCAGCGGATTGCGATCGCCCACCGGAAGGCGACGCAGTTGTTCCGACGTTACCGTGGTCGAGATTTCGGTGCTGGTAGTCTGCACGGTTTCCGCGCCGGCCGTGACCTCGACGCTCATCGCGGTCGACGCGATCGCGAGCTTCACCGCCGCCAAATCCGTGGATCGCGCCGCATCGATCTTCACGTTCTCGATTTTGTACGGCTGAAATCCCGTGGACTCGATCACCAGATCGTAAACCTCGGGACGGATGCTTTCGATCGCGAACACGCCGTCGGTATTGGTGAGCGTCGACAGCAGCGGCCGCTTGCCGCCGTGCAGGATCAGGTTGACCGTCGCCTTGGGCACGGACGCTCCGGCGGGATCAACCACGGAGCCCGTAATCCGGCCGTTGACTTGAGCGCGAGCGAATGAAGACAGCAGAAGAAATACGGCTAGCGCAGCGCGCATGAAACCCTCCCTGAAAGACTTATTTCGAAGTCTACCGCACCGACGTGGCGCGCGCTTCAGCGTGCAGCCGTCGCTTCAGCCGATGGTATTTTGGACGGCGAACTGAAGTTCGCCGCTGCACGCTGATGCGCGCGCCACGTCAGGGTTTCTTCCGCTTCTCCCGAATCTCCGCAATCCTCTGCGCGATCCGCTGCTCCACCCCGCGATCCGTCGGCTCATAAAACACAGTGCCGCGCAAATTATCCGGCAGGCATTCCATCGTGGTGATTCCGTCGTCGGATTTATGCGCGTGTTCGTAGCCCGCACCATAACCCCACTGCTTCATCGCGCGAGTCGGAGCATTGCGAAGCTGCATCGGCACTGGCTCATTCGGCGATTTCTGCACCGCCTCCATCGCTTGCCCCAGCGCACGATACGACGCGTCCGACTTCGGCGCCACCGCCAGATAAATCGCCACCTGTCCCAGCGCCAGATCGCCTTCCGGACTCCCCAGAAAATGCGCCGCCTGCTGCGCCGCGATCGCCTGCTCCAGCGCGCGCGGATCCGCCAGTCCGATATCTTCGATCGCCATCCTCACCAATCGCCGCGCGATATACAGCCGATCCTCGCCGCCCTCCAACATCCTCGCGAGCCAGTACAGCGCGGCATCCACATCCGACGATCGAATGCTCTTGTGCAGAGCGGAAATCAAGTTGAAATGCTGCTCGCCGGCCTTGTCGTACAAGCACCAGCTTGCGCTCGATCACCGATTCCACGGCATCGCGATCCAGCACGCCTTCGCGCGCTACCGCCGACGCTAATTCCAGAATGTTGTACGCCGCGCGAGCGTCGCCATTGGAATAGATCGCGATCTGCTCCAGCAAATCGCGAGGGGCAGCCAGTTGCAGCATCGTCAACGCGCGTTCCAACAGCGAGACGACTTCGTCCGTTGTGAGCGATCGCAGCGCAAACACCTTGGCGCGGGAGAGCAGCGCCGAATTGACCTCGAACGAGGGATTCTCCGTGGTCGCGCCAATTAGAATGATGTCGCCGCGCTCGACATAGGGCAGGAACGCATCCTGCTGCGCTTTATTGAAACGGTGAATCTCGTCGATGAACACCACCGTCCGCCGCCCCATGCGGCGAGCCTTCTCCGCATCGGTCATCACGGCCTTGATCTCTTTGATCCCGGCCATCACGGCGCTGAACGGAATGAAATCGCACTTGCTCGTGCGCGCGATCAGCCGCGCCAGCGTGGTTTTGCCGACGCCCGGCGGGCCCCAGAGAATCAGCGACGTGAGTTCGTCGCGCTCGATCTGCGCCCGCAGCGGTTTGCCCGGCCCGAGAATATGTTCCTGCCCGATGTAGCCATCGAGGCTGTCGGGACGCATGCGCTCGGCCAGCGGACGTTTCGCGTCGCTGGCAAGATCCTCGTGAATGGGCGCGGAATCGAACAAACTCATTTCAGTTCACTTGTGACGGCAGCGATGTGGCGCACGCACTCCTGCGTGCCGTGTCGACACTCATGTCGACACCTTTCCAATTGGGCAGACTCCAAAACCGCCCCAGCCCTGCCGCATTAGACGACACTCGATCCGCACGTTCCCAACGCCGCCCATTCCTCACCCCGCCCCCCTCTGCCGCCGAGCCTCATACAACAACACCCCCGCCGCCACCGCCGCATTTAACGATTCCACACCGCTCGTCGGAATCCGCATTGCGATCGCACGATCCAGCAGCGCCTGGCTCACTCCCCTGCCCTCCGCGCCGATGACGATCGCGCAACGTTCGGAAAGCTTCACGTCGCCGATGCCCTTGGTCGCCCGCGGCACCGCCGCATACAGCGAGATTCTCTTTTGATCCAGCGCCGCCATCAGCAGGTTTTCGTCCGCAGGCGCCACCACCGGCAATCGAAACAACGACCCCGCCGACGCCCGCAATGCCTTCGGGTTGTACGGACTCACCGAGCCTTTCAAAAACGCCACGCCCGTCGCGCCAAACGCCTCGGCCGCGCGCAGAATCGCGCCCGCGTTTCCCGGATCCTGAACTCCATCGAGCACAACCAGCAGCGCTCGCCCACGCGTCAACTGTTCCAAGGTCCATGCCGGCGGACGCACCAGCGCGATCACGCCTTGCGTCGCTTCCGTCGATGCGATCTCGGCGAACACCGCATCGCGAACCGCCACCACGCGCGTACGCTTGAGGCCGCGGACATGCGCCGTGACCGCGCCCTTCACCGATTCGGCGGCGATCACCACCGCGATTTCGCAATCCGACGCCAGCGCTTCTTCCAGCAAGTGAAAGCTTTCGGCCACGGCGAATCCGTCCTCGGTGAGCGTACCTCGCGCCACCGCGCGGCGCACTTGTTTGAGCAGCGGGTTCTTCTCGCTCAAAAGTGTCTCGGTCATGTGTCTACAATGTTGGCATAACGTGCGTCGACGCCTCATCTCCATCGCGGGACCCCTGCTCGCTATCGTTGGCGTGGCCGCTCTTATTTCCGTGCTGGTCATCGCCCGCAATATCAAACGGCAATCGACGGTCGATGAAGCTCGCCCGGCCGACGTGATTCTGGTTCTCGGCGCGGCTGAATATCGCGGGAGGCCATCGCCGGTGCTGGAGGCCCGCCTCAATCACGCGTTGTGGTTATACCGGCAGGGACTCTCCACGCGAATTCTCACGACCGGCGGCAAGGGCGGCGATCCGACGTTCACGGAGGGCGAAGTCGCGCGAGCCTATTTGAGCAAGCACAACGTCCCGTCCGAATCGATCATGGTCGAATCGGAGGGCGAGACCACGGTGTACAGCACCGCTGCGGCCGCCGAAATCATGCGCCGCCTGAATCTCAGATCGTGCATCGTCGTCAGCGACGGGTATCACATCTATCGGGTCAAGAAGATGCTCCAGGCGGAAGGCATGAGCGTGTACGGCTCGCCGCGCCCATCGGAGCCGCGTGATAATTGGGCTCAGCAGTGGCTCTATTTCCGCCAGGCGATCGCGTACGGACTATGGAGCATCGGCATTCCGATTTAAACGATGTGGCGCACGCACTCGTGCGTGCCGTGTCGACACTCATGTCGACACCGTCGCCCCCCGTGACGAAATCGTGCTTCAATGCGTCGTAAGATAAAGACGGAATGAAGTTCTGGACAGCACTCACGATCGTGGCGATGTTTCTGGCGACACCGCTCATCTGCATCGCGATGCCGTGCGACTTCACCACGCAAACCAACGACTGCTGCCCGAAATCGCGCGGACTCGTAGCCTGTCCCTACGACGTTCTGGAAACTGCGAAGGCGTCCGTATCTCTCGCCGTCGCCGCGCTGCCCGTCGCTGAGATTGCGCCGCAACCGTTCCTAGCCGCATCTAACTCTGTGCCGATTGAGGCAGAAAGTCATCCCGCGGATCATTGCGATCTGCACACCCGGATCCACGTTCTCCTGATCTAAACCCAACCGCATTGGACCTTGTGGGGCCGCCACTCGTGGTGGCGAGCGGCCTCTCAGGCCGCTCAAAATTGGACGGGCTAAAGCGCGTCCGCCGGCACGAGTGCCGGCCCCACAGGTCTTACGCACTTGTGTTTAGAAAACAGAAAACCAAAAAGGAGCTTTATCTTATGTTCAACTTCATGATGTTCGCATTCAGTTTCTTCGCACCCGAGTGCTGCGGAGACCCGGCATGCTGTGCGTCGGGCTGCGATCACTGCGCAAAGAAGTAGACCTGTTTGAAATGCGCGGGGGCTATGCCCCCGTGCATTAAGCCGTAGCGAGTGTACCCAATCGCGATCGCTCACGGAACGGGGACCGCGAGACGCCGGGAGCTCAAACCGCATTGTTCCAGGCCGGTCTCGTAAGTCTCGTAGACTTGCGCGAACACTCCGGACCAGGACTGCGAGCACGCAAAGCGGCGCGCCTCGCGGCCCATATCGCGGCGTAACGTGTCATCGTCCATCAACTCGAGCACGCTCCGAGTGATCGATTCGATGTCGGGGGCCACGAATCCGGTGCTGCGATGTTGGACGCCGACGCGATCCGCGGCCTCGGCACTGACGACAACCGGAACCCCGGATGCCATGGCCTCCAGCAGCACCAGACCGAACGTATCCGTGCGCGATGGGAACACGAATGCGTCCATGCTTGAAAACGCGTCGGAAAGCGAACGGCCACGCAGAATGCCGGGCAGCTCGGCGGACCGGAGATTGTTGATCAGCCATTCTTTCTCGCAGCCTTCGCCAACCAGTAGCAACTGGAAATCCTCGCGGCCCGCAGCGCGCAGGCGGAGTTCCAATTCGGCGAACTGCCGGACGTTCTTTTCGGGCGTAAGGCGGCCGACATAACCGATCCGGAAGGGGCCGCTTCGCGATCCGCTGCGGGCGGTCGAAAAGGCGTCGAGGTTCACTCCGTGACGCATGTAGAACGTCGGCTTCCCTGTGTGCTCGCGCAGCAGATGAATCATCGATTCGTTGGGAGCCATCAGAAACTTCGGCAGGCGGTAGAAGCGCATCAGCGCATCCAGGCTCAGCGCCTCGCCTTTGTGCGCGATCCCCGTTCGCCAGGACGACGGAAGACTTGTGCAGAGCTTGTCCAGGCGGCGGCCCGCGTACTCATGCAGATTGGTGTGCCATGAAGCCACCAACGGAATCCTCAGCGTGTGCGCGGCCCAGAATCCTAAGACTCCAATATCTCCGGGACCGGTGATGTGGACGACGTCCGCACGAAACAGGCGAAGCTGTTCCGTGATCCAGTTCTTATATCGGCTCAACAGCAGATCGCAGCGCAAATCGTAATCGAGACGAAAGGATGCAGGGCCTCGCTTCAGCTCGATTTCGGTAAGAGAATCCTTGGGTGTGATCTGCGTGCGAGTGCCGCCGTAGACGCAAAGAAATGGAGCCTGCCGAAGAGTCGCATACGCTGCGAACTGCTGGCTAACTGTCGCGACTCCGTTGGCTTCCTGGTATGAATCGGTAAACAGCGCGACGCGCGGTGATGACATGATGCGACGCGTCCATCATATAGCGCCGCCGTTTCAGACGCTGTGAACGTCCGAAGACGATGCTAATACTTTCGCAGTACCGCGAGCACTTTGCCCTGGATTTCAACCGACTGCCGAGGCACGTAGATCGGCTGCATCGACGCATTGGCGGGTTGCAGGCGAACGCGGTCGCCCGGTTCCAGGTAGAACCGCTTCAACGTGGACTCCATGCGGTCGACCAGCGCGACCACGATGTCGCCGTCGCGCGCCTCCATGGCTTTCTGGACCAGGACGTAATCGCCGTCGCAGATGTGATCCTCGATCATCGATTCGCCGCGCACCTGCAGGGCGTAAGTGCTCTCATCGCCGGAGAAGTCGGAAAAGTTGAGCGTGTCGTGCCCGGCAATCGCCTCCACCGGCGCGCCGGCGGCGATGCGACCCAGCAACGGCACTTCGCTTGAAACCGCTTGGGGCCGATTCTGACGCAGTTCCTCATAGAACTTAGGCGTCAGTTGCAAGGAGCGGCTCTGGTTGAAACCGCGCTTCACGTAGTTCTTGGCCTCGAGCGCCATGATGTGCTTGTGCACGGTCGCGAGCGACGCAAGGCTCAATCCGTCGGCGATCTCTTCGTAGCTCGGGCTGTACCCGCGCTTCTCGAGAAAGCCCGACAGAAAATCCAGGAATTCCTTCTGCCGTTTTGTGAGTGCCATAAGTGTATTGTAGGCGAAGGAAAAGCGAATTTCAAGCTCCATCTTCCGCAGGTGTAGCGCTCCATGCTGTCGCGCCTCACTGGCGGCCGCGAATATTTGAGGGTGTGCGTACGAAATACCGATGTGTGCCACACTACGGTTTGCATGGCTGCGAAGCGCGTCGCGAAATTCAGTGTCGTTGCCTCGCTGTTCGTCGTCGGCGTGATGCTCGCGCAGCGGGGCGGTGGAATTCAGCATGGATCGGAAGCCGCGCCGGTGTTTGCGCAGAACACCGAGTTCCATTTCATCCGCGTCGAATATACCGATCTCCCGCAGTTTCATCGGCGGTTCGGCTACGCGTCGCGCAATGCGACCGGGCAGGGCTGGTGGCTGGTCGATTGGCCGGATGCGGACGAGCATTTCACTCAGGGGATCAGCCGGCTGACGCGCATCGATGTGGGCGATCCGCGGCACTTGCGGCTGACTGACGATCGTCTGTTCGACTATCCGTGGGTGTATGCGACGCAGACCGGCTGGTGGGGCTTGACCGACGCCGAAACTTCGCAGCTGCGCGAGTACCTGCTGCGCGGCGGATTCCTGGTGGTCGACGATATGTGGGGCGACGAGGCGTGGGAGATTTTCCGCGCGACCATGGCTCGCGTGCTGCCGGGCGAGGAGATCACTGACATCGCCGAAGACGATTCCGCGATGCACGTGCTGTACGACATTCGCGAGAAGGATCGCACGTTCATACCGGGGACTCGCCACTTGCGGCGCGCGGCGAATGGGCAGATTATCGTGCAGCAGCCGGAGGGTTCGGTGCCGGCATGGCTCGCGATGTACGATGAGAAGAAGCGGATGGTGGTCGCGGTGAATTTCAATACCGATGTCGGGGATGCGTGGGAGTACGCGGATGCGCCGGAGTATCCGGAGGAGATGACAGCGCTCGCGTATCGGTATGGGTTGAATTACATTATTTATTCGATGACGCATTGAGGGTGGGTGGAGAACGCGCTCCATTCTGTCGCGCCTCTTTTTCGCGAGTCCGTTCTGGGGCGACGTAGAGTGCCATCGGGTGGCCTTGGTTCAGGGCGACGTATCGAATCACGTCCTCTGTGTCGCGCCGAGAGTAGAGCCGTTTCATACTCGCGTGGCGGGTCCAGCGCTTTCGGCCAGGCGGATCGATGCCCGTTTCATTCAAATGTTGGCTTGCGTATGCCTTGAGGGCGTGGGCGACTTTCTCTCTCTCGCACGACGCTTCTACGACGGTGTGTACGTGGCTCTCTCTGACATGTGCTGCCAATAATTCCCACCCGCGATGTTGGCAGGCGTCTATGATTGAGGCAAGTACGATGGCTCGTCTTGGTTCATCGAGAAGATAGTGTGGCTGCTTCATTTCGCTTCGTTCGAAACGTTCCAGGTGCGGCTCTGTCGGCCGCGTCCGGCCTCCGGGTTGATTGTGGCTTGGGTCTATCGAACCCGGTTCACCGCCGTGAAGGCGCGCTCCGTAGCAGGAAAACGTAATGAAGTACGTCACACATGTCTGAGTGCGTGCGCAATGGCAGCCCTCTCCAAAGAAAATCCAAATGGCATCAAAGAGGCGCGACAGGATGGAGCGCGTTCGCGACACGTCCGGCAACGCGCTCCATTCTGTCGCGCCTCTTTGACTCTGTTTGAGTGGTTTTTCAAGTGGGTTGCCATTGCGGGCACTTACAATAGATAAGTGTCCCGATTCGAGCTTCAAGCTACTTGTCCCGTCACCGGTGCGCGCGCGGGTATTCTTCATACTGCTCATGGCGATGTCGAGACTCCGGTTTTTATGCCGGTTGGGACGCAGGCTACCGTCAAAGGGCTGATCCCTCGACAATTACTTGAAGATCTTGACGCTAAGATTATTCTTGGCAACACTTATCACCTCTTTCTTCGTCCAGGACATGAAATTATTCGAGCCCTTGGCGGGCTGCACAAGTTCATGGCTTGGCCCCGGGCGATTCTGACCGATTCCGGTGGGTTCCAGGTCTTCAGCCTGAACTCGCTCCGCAAGATCTCCGAGGAGGGCGTGCTGTTCCACTCCCACTTGAATGGTGACACGCATATGTTCACTCCGGAGTCCACGGTGGACATTCAAGTTGCTCTAAACAGTGACGTTATGATGGTTTTGGATGAGTGTTTGGAATATCCGGCCACTCGCGAAGCCGCCAAATCGTCTACCGATCGAACGGTTCGTTGGGCTCGGCGGGCGTTTTCGCACTACAGGCTAAATTACGAAACGAACCCAAATTGCGAAACGAACTCAAATTCGAACCAACGCAAATCCGAACGAACCCAAATTACTTGGCGCGCTCTCTTACGGTCGCGCCTCCAGACGCTACGATTGGGACTTTATTTCCCATCGTTCAAGGATCAATGTACCCCGACCTTCGGCGGGAATGCGCCGAGCAGCTCTTGGAACTCGATGCTTCTGGCTATGCGATCGGCGGGCTTTCGGTCGGCGAGCCTCGCGAGCTTAGTCTGGAAATGGCTGAAATCACGGCACCTTTGCTTCCGGCGGATCGGCCTCGGTATGTGATGGGGGTCGGGATGCCGGAAGAATTGCCGCAATATGTCGCGCGTGGGATCGACATGATGGATTGCGTGCTGCCGTCGCGAAATGCCCGCAATGGGTACCTGTTTACGACCGAGGGGCGGGTGGTGATCAAGCAGACCCAGTATAAAGATGATCCCAAACCGGTGGACGAGACGTGCCCGTGCTACACCTGCCAGAATTTTTCCCGCGCATACCTGCGGCACCTGTTTCTGGCGGGCGAGATCACGTTTTCGACGCTGGCGACGCTGCACAATCTACAGCGGTACCTTGACATCATGAGGCAGATCAGGCAGGCTATATTACTTGGGAAGTTCCCGGAATTCCTGAAGTCGCGCTGTCGTCTGCAACCGAGATCAAATAAATCAAATGTTAGCCTCTCTCTGCTGCAGACGGCCGCGCCCGCAGCCGCCAACCCGGTGATGAGCTTTCTTGCCGCTGATCTTCATCGTCGGCGATTTTCTATTTCCTGGTGTTCATGCCCATGCAGCGGCAGAAGAAGACAGCAGGCGGCAGATGCTGTCGAGATTGCAGAGCGGGAAGGAAGTGCTGACCACGGGCGGCATCGTCGGGACCATTGTCAGCATCACCGGCGATACGCTGATCCTGCGGGTGAAGCCGGATAATATTAAGCTGCAGGTCGCCCGGAGCGCGGTGGCTAGCCTGGTGAAGCCGAGGTGGCGCATTGAGACAAGACGTAGATGAATCGAGGACAGAACGTACAAGAACTGTCGACATGAGTGTCGACACGGCACGCAGAGTGCGTGCGCCACATTAAGGACTGGAAGCAAATCTTGAACAACGTTAAATACCGGGCCATCGCGATCGTGGTCGTGATCCTGGTCTGCATTTACGGCATCATCGGCAACCGCGCGATTTCGCATCCAACGTCGAAGAGCTCTCATCACAACTGGAAGAACAACATCCGGCTCGGGCTGGATCTGAAGGGCGGCAGCCAGTTGATGCTGCAGGTCCAGCTTCAGGACGCGTTCAAGGCGGAAGCCGACGGCGTGATGCAGCGATTGAAAGATGAACTGCGCGAAGGCCAGCATCACCTATCGTCGAGATGACTCGCAACGATCCGCAGACGCTGCAGACGGCGGATACGATTCAGATCGACATCAAAGGCGTTCCGTCGACCACAGGCGGGCGATTTCCGGACAAGTGGTGCAACGACAACTTCTCGACAACGCGTGGATTCTGACGCCGCGTCAACCAGACCGATTACCGGATGACGATGCAGGCCAGCTATGCTCTGAAGCTGCAGCCAGGACACGCTCACGCAGACGCATGAACACGATCGACAAAAAGATCAACGGGCTGGGACTTGTCGGAAGTCGACGCGTGCAGCAGCGCGGCGGCGCGAACAGCGAAGCGGAGATTCTGGTGCAGCTTCCGGGCGTGGACGATCCGGCGCGCATGAAGCAGCTCCTGAAGACGCAGGCGGTGCTGGAACTGGATGAAGTGCGCGGCGGACCGTTCGCGTTCGGCGGAAGAAGCGCGGGCGAGCAAAGGCGGGATTCTGCCGCTCGATTCGCAGATCTATCCGGAGCCAGCGCCGCGGCGGGCGCGCCGCCGGAGTTCTGGATTCTGGCGCGGACGCCGGTGGTGAAGGGCCGCGATTTGCGCGACGCGCGGCCGCAGCAATCCGCGCAGAACGGACGGTTGGGAGACGGAGTTCGTGCTGACGCAGGATGCGGCGAAGCGCTTCGAGCGATTCACGGCGGCGAACATCGGGAACCGGCTGGCGATCGTGCTGGATAAGACGGTGCTGAGCGCGCCGGTCATCCACGGCAAGATTTCCGACAACGGCGTGATCGAAGGACTTTCGGGCGCATGATGAAGCGTCCGATCTGGCGCTGAATCTGCGCGTCGGGTTCGCTGCCGGCGGGCATCGAAGTTCTGGAAGAACGCACGGTGGGACCGTCGCTGGGCAGCGATTCGATCCGCGACGGGAACTGTATCGCGGCA
This sequence comes from Terriglobia bacterium, assembly GCA_963732025.1. Classification (GTDB taxonomy): domain Bacteria; phylum Acidobacteriota; class Terriglobia; order Bryobacterales; family Bryobacteraceae; genus Palsa-187. The sequence goes on along the minus strand of CAVSXU010000006.1, from coordinate 2,174,806 downwards.
TCGCGGGCGTGATCGCGGTGGTGCTGGTGATGCTGGTCTACTACAAGCGCAGCGGCATCAACGCGACGCTGGCGCTGATTCTGAATGCGCTGATCCTGATCGCGGCGCTGAGTTATTTCGATGCGATGCTGACGCTGCCGGGAATCGCGGGCGTGATTTTGACGATCGGTATGGCGGTCGATTCGAATGTGCTGATTTTCGAGCGCATCCGGGAAGAGCTGCGGGCCGGCAAGGCCGTGATCGCGGCGGTGGATGCGGGATTCAAGAAGGCGTTTCTGACCATCATCGATACTCACGTGACCACGGTGGTTTCGTGCGCGTTCCTGTTCCTGTTCGGAACCGGGCCGGTGAAGGGTTTGCGGTGACGCTGGTGATCGGGCTTGATCGCCAATGTTTTTACGGCGGTATTTGTGTCCAGGACCATTTTCGACTGGGAACTGGGGATGCAGAAGCGGGTGGTAACTCTGAGCATTTGAAGCGTTTGAATGAGTGTTGAACGTGCACGCCGAGTTGACGTGTTACCGGCTGGTGATTGAATTGAACGAAGCGTTTCGTCTTTGTGGTCAGTTGGACGGCGCGGGAACTTTAGAACGCTGGCCGGTGTCTGATAGCACTAAGCCGGCAGTATAGGCTAAATGGAATTATTTAAGAACACGAACTTCGACTTTCTCGTAGAAGTGGCCGTTCATCGGCGCTTCGCTGGTGTTGACGGCGGCGGGGTTGATCAGTCTGGCTGTGAAGGGCGGACCGAAGTACGGCATCGACTTCAAAGGCGGCGCGCTCATGTATCTGCGCTTCAATCAGGAGCCTCCGGTGCAGCAGATCCGAAGCGTGCTCGGCGAAAAGATCAAGGGCGAGATCTCCGTTCAGCAGATCACCGGGCAAGCCGGAAGTGTTGGTGGGCACCGAGATCGCGGACGAGAAAGCAATTGAACGCCAACTCGCGCAGATGATCGAAGACACCCTGCGCACGACGTTCGGCGGCGACACAGGGCAAGCTGGACGTCAACAATTCCTCGGCCGAGCAACTGGCCGACGCGGCTGCGCGATCCGCTGCTGAAGGCGGGCGCGTCGCTGTCCGAAGCAGGATTTGCAGGACGTTGTCGAAGGCGATTGAAGACTATCGCGACATCGAACGGCGGCATCCTGAACTCCTTCGATGAACTTTCTTCGGTTAAGGGAGTAACCCCGGCGGTAGTTTCAGCGTTAAAGAGTGAGTGCTCTTTGGGCTCCGTTCACGATTCTGTCGGCGGAGGTGGTCGGTCCGAAGGTCGGCAAGGATCTGACAGGGGCAGGCGCTGCTGGCGACGCTGTACGCGCTGGCCGGAATGCTGGTGTACATCGCATTCCGGTTCGAGTGGATTTACGGCGTGGCGGCGGTGGTCGCGGTGTTTCACGACACCATCATCACGATCGGGCTGTTCTCGCTGTTCAACAAGGAAATTTCGCTGACGGTGGTGGCGGCGCTGCTGACGCTGGTCGGTTATTCGATGAACGACACGATTGTGGTGTTCGACCGGATTCGCGAGAATCTGAAGACCGATGCGGCGGGAGTCGCTGGAGAACCTGATCAACCTCAGCGTGAATCAGACGCTTGAGCCGGACGGTGCTGACCAGCGGCCTGACGCTGTTGACGGCGCTGTCGCTGTGGTTGTTCGGCGGCCAGGTGCTGAACGGATTCTCGTTCGCGCTGGTGGTGGGGATTATCGTGGGTACGTATTCTTCGAGTTTTATCGCCAGCCCAATCCTGATATTCTGGCAGAACTTCGTGGATTCGAGAAAGCGCGGAGGCCGGCGGCGAAGGCTCCGGTCGGCAAGCAGGACCGGGTCCGGTGCGCAAGGTGAGTGGCAGGTAGTGCGTTAGAAATGGCGGCAGGCCGGGAACTGCTCACAAGTTTGTCGTAAAGGGAGGGAAAGGGATATGTTCGAACAAACCTTCGTCGAAGCCGGAAACCAGACGGTAAAGCGGCTGCGGTGATGTTCTCGGCGTTCCTGATTCAGGTCGTGATCATCGGAGTCGCGATTCTGATTCCGCTGATCTGCACCGACGTGCTGCCGAGCGCGCATCGCTGATGACGATGCTGCACGCGCTCCTCCGCCGCCTCCTCCGCCTCCGCCGCCGCCGCCTCCGGTGCAGAAGATCGTGAAGGTCGCGCCGCGCCAGTTCGACGCCGGCCGGCTGATGGCTCCCAAGGAAATTCCAAAACAGATCGCGATCATTACGTGAAGAAGATCTGCCGCCATCGGCTGCCGCGGGCGGCGTCGTGGGCGGTGTTCCGGGCGGCGTTCCCGGCGGGCATCGAGCGGCGTGATTGGCGGCATCATCGGATCGGCTTCCGCCGGCAGCGCCTCCGCCCCCGCCGGTTAAGGAAGCGCCGAAGCCGACCACTCCGCAGCGCATTCGCGTCGGCGGCAACGTGCAGGCGGCGAATCTGATCAAGAGAGTGACGCCCGACGTATCCGCCGCTGGCCAAGCAGGCGCGCATTCAGGGCGTGGTTCACTTCACGGCCATCATCGGCAAGGACGGCACCATTCAGAATCTTCAAGTGGTCAGCCGGCCATCCGCTGCTGGTGCCGGCCGCGCTCGAAGCGGTGAAGCAATGGGTTTACAAGCCGACTCTCTTGAACAACGAGCCGGTGGAAGTGATCACTCAGATTGACGTGAATTTCACTTTGAGTGTTCGAGTCAGTCAGAAAGCTGCAGTAAGCAGAGGCGTCCTCACAGAGCGGCGTCCGCTTCTAAAATTTCAACTCGCAGGAGAAAAATATGGTTTTACAGTTGCAAGTCTGGGCGTTCATGCTTCTTCAGGAAGCGGCGCCCCAGCGGTTGGCTTCGATCTCACGCACGATGTGGAGCAACATGGGCTGGCCGGCCACAGGTCATCGTGATCATGCTGTTCATCATGTCGGCGTGGTCCATCGGCGTCATGATCGACCGTCTGATCGCCTATAACGGAGCGCGCAAGCAGTCGCGGCAGTTCGCTCCGGCAGTGGCCGGCGCGCTGCGCGAAGGCAAGCTGGATGAAGCGATCAAGATCGCCGACCGTTACAGCAAGAGCCATTTGGCGAAGGTCGTCGTGGCCGGTTTGCAGGAGTTTCGCGCCCACCAGATGAGCTCGGATATTTCGGGTGAAGAGATCGAAGCGTCGCGCCGCGCTCTGGAACGCGCCGAAGCGATCGTTCACGCCGAACTGAAGCGCGGCATTTCGACGCTGGCCACCATCGGTTCCACGGCGCCGTTCGTCGGACTGCTCGGAACGGTGGTCGGCATCATCAACGCGTTCAAGGGCATTTCGACACGAAAAGTCGACTGGTCTGGGCGCGGTCGCCGGCGGTATTTCGGAAGCGCTGGTGACCACCGCCGATCGGTCTGTTCGTGGCTATCCCGGCGGTTGTGATGTTCAACTACTTCACGCAATCGCGTGGAAGCGTTCGACGTCGAGATGGGGAACTCCAGCTCCGAGCTGATCGACTACTTCCTGAAGCGGTCGCAGAAGGCCAGCGCAGGGAAGTAAGATTCCGTAGTTTCTTGCGAGTTGAAATGGCGGGATCGGCGCCGTCGCGCCGCAAGCGGCAGCTCGCCGGCTGAAGTCTGACTGAGTCGGAAGTATATCAGGAGATCGATTATGGAAGAAGAAAGCAGCGCCGCCAGTCGTCTCCGACATCAACGTCACGCCGATGGTGGACGTCATGCTGGTGCTGCTGATCATCTTCATGGTGATCACGCCCATGTTGACCAAGGGCGTCAGCCGTGGAGATGGTGAAGACCAAGAATCCGATCGCGATGCAGGACGCCGATAAGGAAGACGCGATTCTGATCTCGGTCACGCGCGACGGACGAGTTTTTCCTGAGCCCCGGCAACACGCAGATCCACTTGGAAGAGCTGCCCGGCAAGGTGCAGGATCTGCAGACCAACAAGCTGGACAAGACGTGTACATCAAGGCCGATGCGCGCGCCAAGTACGAGGCGGTGGAGGATGTGGTGGACAACCTGCGCGCGGCGGGCGTGGATCAGATCGGGTTGATCACGGAGACAGCCGGCAGGCGCGGACGAAGCGCCCGCGACCCGGCACAGTAGCCGTCGACAGTTTCATTGGCGATATCGAGAACGTTAAGGAGAATTTGTTATGGCAATGAGCGTAGGCGGAGCAGGCGGGTCCAAGGCGGACATCAACGTGACGCCGCTGATCGACGTGCTGCTGGTGCTGCTGATCATCTTCATGGTGATCACGCCGTTGACGCCGCACGGCCTGGAGGCGCTGGCGCCGCAGCCGCCGCCACCGAACGCAGCCGCCGCCGCCGCCGGATCAGGATCGCACGGTGGTGATCGTGATCGACAAAGACAAGACGTGAAGCTCAATCAGGATCCGATCGACATGGGACAAGCTGCAGGATCGCGCTGGACGGAAGTCTTCAAGACCCGCGCCGAGCGCGTGGTGTTCGTCAAGGGCGATCCGGATCTGGATGTTCGAGACCGTGGCGCAGGCCATCGACATCGCCAAGGGCGCGGGCATCGACAAGATCGGTTTGATGACGCCCAAGATCGAAGCAGGACAATAGAGCCGGAACTATAAGGAAAACGTATGCGCAAAGTCTCTATTCTGATGGCGGCGCGGACTCGTCGCGGCCGCGGTGTTGCTGCTGTGACCGGCTGCGACAAGCTGAAGTCGCGCGACGACATCAACCAGGGCATCGCGGCGTTCAAGAACGCCAAGTACCGGAGGCGGTCGAGCATTTCAAGGAGGCCATCGCGCTGGATCCGGACAATCCGACGCGCGCGCCTGTATCTGGCCACGGCCTACATGTTGCAGTGGATTCCCGGCGCGGATTCGCCGGAGAACGTGGAGTTCGCGCGACAAGGCAAAGGAAGAGTTCATGAAGGTTCTGGAGAAGGACCCCAACGACATGACGGCGCTGGCCTCGCTGGCGTCGCTGGCCTACAACTCAGGCGTCTTCCCTGCCTCCGGATAAGAAGATGGAGAAGTTCGACGAAGCGGCCAAGTGGCAGCAAGCGCTGATCGAAGTGGATCCCAAGAACAAGGAAGCCTACTACAGCCTGGGCGTGATCGCGTGGGCGAAATGGTATCCCGGCGCTGATGACGGCCCGCGCCAACCTGCGCATGAGAGCCGAGGATCCCGGTCCGCTCAAGGACAAGAAGGTCAAGGAAGAACTGAAGGCGCAGTACCTGCCGATGGTCGACGACGGCATCGCGAATCTCAACAAGGCCCTGGAGATCGACAAGGAATACGAAGACGCCATGGCGTATCTGAACCTGCTGATTCGCGAGCGCGCGGATCTGCTGGACAACCCGGACGAGTACAAGAAGCAGATCGAAATCGCCGACGGCTGGGTGCAGAAGGCGCTGGATACCAAGAAGATGAAGGCGGCCCGCGTCCCGGCCAGCGGCGGTATCACGGCCGAGCCGGCGAAGTAGCTTCGGAAGAATTCAGAAGTCAGGAGTCAGGAGTCAGAATCGGGTTTCGGCCCGGTCTGGCTCCTGATTTCATTTGGGAGATACTGAAAGTATCCATGGCAGTCGACCCGCACACCTCCGATTCGGCGGTGGTGCACGCGCCTCCTCCCGCGAGTCGCCGATCCGGTCGAGACAGCTTTACCGCGAGCTGGAGGCGCGCGTTCACGAACTGCGGCCCGACGAGGACCTGGCGCCTCTGGAACGCGCCTATCGCTTCGCGGCCGATCGCCACCAGGGCCAGAAGCGCGTCTCCGGCGAGCCCTACATGATCCATCCGCTGCTGGTGACCCGCCAGCTGGCCGACATGAACATGGACATGGTGTGCCTGGAGACCGGGCTCCTGCACGATGTGGTCGAAGACACCTCCGCCACGCTCGAAGAGATCCGCAAGAATTTCGGCGACGAGGTGGCGCGCTGCGTCGACGGCGTCACCAAGCTGAGCAAGCTGAATCTGGCCATCGCGCGAGGAACGCCAGGCCGAGAGCGTCCGCAAGATGCTGCTGGCCATGGTCGACGATATCCGCGTGATCATGGTGAAGCTGGCCGACCGCCTGCACAACATGCGCACGCTGGGTTCGCTGCCGCGCGAAAAGCAGGAGCGCATCGCGCAGGAAACCATGGAGATTTACGCGCCCATCGCGCACCGGCTCGGCATGGGAAAGATCCGCGGCGAGCTGGAGGATCTGGCGTTCCAGTATCTGGAGCCGGAAGCCTCCGCGGAACTGCTCAAGGAGTTCGAAGCCGCGCGCGCCGGCAATGAAGCGTTTCTCGACGAGATCAAGCACACCGTCGAAGTGCATCTGGCGCGCGAAGGGATTCCGGCGCGCGTCGACGACGCGCGTGAAGCGCGCCTACTCGGTGTTCCAGAAGCTGCAAGCGCCAGAAGATCACGCTGGACCAGGTGTACGATCTGCTCGCCGTGCGCATCATCACCGATTCGGTGAAGAACTGTTACGCCGCGCTGGGCGTGATTCACAACGAATGGCATCCCATCCCGGGCCGCATCAAGGATTTCATCGCGATTCCGCGGCCGAATCTTGTATCAGTCGCTGCATACGTCCGTGATGGGGCCCGGCGGGCGGCACTTCGAAGTGCAGATCCGCACGGAGGAAATGCATCGCATCGCCGAGGAAGGCATCGCGGCGCACTGGAAATACAAGGAAGGCCGGCGCGGGCCGCGGCGCGATGACGATCAGCGCATCGCCTGGCTGCGGCAACTGGTCGAGTGGCAGCGCGAGATGCGCGATCCGGGCGAGTTCATGTCCACGCTCAAAGTGGACCTGTACCCGGAAGAAGTTTACACGCTTCACGCCGCAGGGCAAAGTGATCGTGCTGCCGCGCGACGCGACGCCCATCGATTTCGCCTACGCGATCCACTCCGACGTCGGCAACCGCTGCGTCGGCGCGAAGGTGAACGGGCGCATCGTGCAGCTCAAATACGTCGCTGCGCAACGGCGACGTGGTGGAGATCCTGACGCAGACCGGCCACCTGCCCAGCAAGGACTGGCTGGCGGTCGTCAAGACGTCGAAGGCGCGCAACAAGATCAAGCACGTCATCAACACGACCGAGCGCGCGAAGGCCATCGAGATCGGCGAGAAATATCTGGAGCGCGAAGCCCGCCGGCTGGGCGTGCCGCTGGCGACGATCACCAAGAGCCAGCTGGAAGCGGTCGCGTCGGAGTACGGCTATTCGAAGATGGAGGATCTGCACGCGGCGCTCGGGCTACGGAAAATATTCGGCGCGCCAGGTGCTGCAGAAGCTGGCGCCGGATCAGGTGCCGCGCGGAAGCTTCGCCCGCGCCGTCGCCCTGCGCGTCCAGCGTCCGCCCGACGGAGCCGTCGCGCCGGACGATCAAGGACCTGGTCATCAAGGTCAAGGGCATCGACGATCTGCTGGTGTATCGCGCCAAGTGCTGCAATCCGATCCGCGGCGAAGCGATCGTCGGCTACGTGACGCGCGGCAAGGGCGTCGCGGTGCATTCGGTCAACTGCACCAATGTGCAGAACCTGATGTACGAAGTGGAGCGCAAGATCGACGTCGAATGGGCGCGCAGCGAATCGCAGACGTTCCCGGTGAAGATGATGGTCCACACCGAGGATCGCCCGGGCATGCTGAACCAGATTACGACGGCGCTGTTCAACGAGCAGACCAACATCCGCAGCCTGGAAGCGCGCGGCGAGGATCAGCAGGTCGACGGACGGCGCCGTGATCGACATGACCCTGGAAGTCAAGGACAAGAAGCAACTGGAGCGCGTGGTTTCCGCGATCCGCCGCATTTCAGGAGTCAGCGATATCGAGCGAGTGATATCAGTAACAACCGTAGCCTGAACCCGAACACATCGCGATTTCCAAATCGAAAGGCATCAAGATCGATTGGAAAGACAGCCATCATAGCGAGTATTCGCTGGCGCTACCTGCGCGACGAATGTCCCTGCGCCACCTGCACCGGCGCGCACGGCACGGAGCCGCAGAAGTCCGAACTACTCGACGCAAGCCGCGACGCCGTTCCAGATGTACAAGCCGACGCTGAAGATGCTGAACGTGGAAGCCGGTCGGGAATTATGCGATCCGGATCGACTGGAGCGACGGGCATAATACGGGGATTTATTCGTTCGACCATTTGCGGAAGATTTGCAACTGCTCGGAGTGCAGAACAGTTCGCCAACAAGCTACCACGTCACACGGCGGATGTCGGGCACGACGTCAAAGTGACGATCCCGACTCAAGAGGGGCAAGCCATGTTGCCGGCAGAGTGCAGCAATCCACAAGTCGTTTGAAGGGATTGGCTTTCCAATGTGCTTCAATTCGAGGCGAAGGTCGGCATAATATTGGCTGGTTTCTTCAGTGATCGCAACGATCCGATACGAGGGTAAGAAACTCGCGAGGCGCTGTTCGTACGCTGCCCGCTGACGGACCTGGGCGATTCCAAATCGATACTCGCCGAGAACGATCACCGGCAATGCCAGGATCGTGGCCTGTTTCATCAGAGGAAACACTTCAGGCTGGCCATCAACGATGGCTGACAGGGCGTTAGTGTCGACGATCACTCCCAGTCCTCGGGCTCAATCTTCCCGAATTCTTCATCGATGATTTTCTGAATACGGACGTTTTCCTTGTGGAGATGACGCAACGCACCAAAGGACTTCATCCACGGCTTTTCATTCGGAGATAGACCATTAAGCTTTTCCTCCACCGCTTCCGTCACGAACTGTCGCAAGGAAATGCCGCTCTCAGCCGCTTTGGCCTTCGCTTTGCGAAAAACGGGGTCCGGAAACTCAAGCGTCGTCTTCACGCTATCAGTGTCCCATATTTATGGGACAACTCAGGACGCACGCGATGGAGAACGATCGATAAAGTTCGACAGTCCAAGCACGGCAATTGCAAGCAACCACGCACTCATCATTCGCGTGCTAAGGATTTGGATACGTAGTTGTTCGGTCGCCGAAATCGCGTGCACGGCCGCCTTACTCCGATAAGCAACAAAGAAGACGATCGCGGCATACGCCAGGAACAAAAGGCTCACTCCATGAAGCGAGAATCCAAACGCGATCGATGAGCGATGTGCAATCGTATTGCGACTTTGATATAAGCAGGCGCCACCCAAGAAGAGGGATCCGACGGGGACCATAATCGGCATCCACAGAACACTCGATACAAATGTTCCGAGATGAATCGCAGCAGACATGATCGCGCTAGCGCTCATCAAGAGCACTCCCGTCCGCTGCTTGAATGCGACTAAGCCTGCCACACCACTCGACCATTCACCACCGTCGCCACCGGCCCACCCTTGAACATCCGACCATCGAATGGAGAATTGCGGCTCTTCGATGGCGACTTGTTCACATCGTAAGTCCACTCGCGCTCGGTCGAAAAGATCGTCACATCGCCAGGCGCACCCGCCGCGAGACGTGCCCCGCCCCAATCCGACGATCCTAGAAGGCCCAGTCGTGAACAACTCGACCAGCCGCATCAACGTAATCTTCCCCGGATGCACCAATTGTTCGAGCATGATCGATAGCGCAGTCTCCAGGCCGATAATCCCGAACGGGCACTTCTCGAACTCCTGCATCTTCTCGCTGCCCGCGTGAGGAGCGTGATCCGTCGCGATGGCGTCGATCGCTCCATCAATAACACCCGCGGCCACCGCGCCAACATCGCATCGCGACCGCAGCGGCGGCTTCATCTTGTAATTGCTGTCGTACGGCTCAATGTCCGAATCGGCAAGCGCGAGATGATGCGGCGTCGCCTCCGCCGTCACCGAAAGCCCGCGAGCCTTCGCAGCCGCCACCATCGCGACAGAATGTCGCGACGAAATATGCGCGACGTGATAACGTGCCCCGGTCACGGCCGCCAGCAAAATATCGCGCGCCACCATCACATCTTCCGAGCATGCCGGAATTCCGCGCAAGCCCAGCCGCACCGACTCCAACCCCTCATGCATGTCGCCGCCCGCGCTCAGATGCAAATCCTCGCAATGATTGATCACCGGAATCCCGAGGCTGCTTCGCGAACTCCATCGCCCGCCGCATCACGCGCGCATTCATCACCGGACGGCCGTCGTCGGAAATCGCCACCGCGCCCGCCTTCTTCATCGACCCGATGGAAGCCAGTTCCTCGCCCGCGCTGCCCTTGGTGATCGCGCCGATCGGAAACACGTTCACGATCGCGTGCTTGCGAGCCTTCTCGACGATGTAGCTGGTGACGGTCGCGTTGTCGTTCACCGGCGACGTATTCGGCATCGGACAGATCGACGTGAATCCGCCGGCCGCCGCCGCGCGCGCTCCGGTTTCGATGGTCTCGGCATGCTCGAATCCAGGCTCGCGCAAGTGCACGTGCATGTCGATGAAGCCCGGCGCGACGATCAAGCCGGTAGCGTCGAAGATCTCCGCTCCGGAGCATGACAGATTCGGACCAACGCCCTTGATGACGCCGTCCTCGATCCACACGTCCGCGATCTCATCGTGACCCGAAGCGGGATCGATCACTCGTCCGTTCTTAATTAGCAGAGTGGCCACACCATGGTGCGTTCGCCACTCAGCTTCAATGCGACACCCAGCACCCTCTCCAACACAGCCATACGCACCGCGATCCCGTTCTCCACCTGATTCAAAATCACCGAGCGCTGCGAGTCCGCGACCTCTGACGAAATCTCGCGGCCGCGATTGATCGGGCCAGGATGCATCACGATCACGTTCGGCCGCGCGAGCTGCAGATGCTCCAGACGCAGCCCGTAGAACTGAAAATATTCGCTGGCCGGAAATGCGGACTCATACTGCCGTTCGAGCTGCACGCGCAGCATCATGATCACGTCGGCTTCGCAGATCGCCTCGCGCATGTCCGTGGTCAGCGTGACGCCCGGAGCCAATCTGCTTCAATTCCTCCGGCAGCAGCGACGCGGGTCCGCACAGCACGATGTCGGCGCCGAATTTCGACAGCAGATACACATTCGATCGCGCCACGCGGCTGTGCGCGATGTCGCCGATGATCGCCACGCGCAACCCTTCCAGCGCCGCGCCTCGATCGAGAATCGTGCGGGCATCCAGCAACGCCTGCGTGGGATGCTCATGCGTGCCGTCGCCGGCGTTGATGATCGGCGTCTCCAGATGGCGCTGCAGAAAATGCGGCGCGCCGGATGCCGCGTGCCGCATGATGATCGCGTCCGGCCGCATCGCCGCCAGCGTATTCAGCGTGTCCACCAGCGATTCGCCTTTCGAAACGCTGGACGCCTGCGCCGTGATCGAAATCGTATCCGCGCCCAGCCGTTTCGCGGCGATCTCGAAACTGGTTCGCGTGCGCGTCGACGCCTCGAAGAACAGATTCACCACCATGCGGCCGCGCAACAGATCCAGCTTGCGGACGATTGCGCGGCTGAAAATCGCGCGCGCGGTCCAGAATCGCCTGCACCTCGTCGCGCGTCAGATCCTCGATTCCGAGCAGGCCGGCTGGCATCGCGCTCCTCAGGATCCCGCGCCCTCGCTTAACTTGTCATCGACGCGTTCCACCAGTAGCACCTTTTCCATTCCGTCGATCTCCTGAAACTTCACTTCGATGATCTCGTTCGCGGTGGTCTGCACCATGCGGCCGACGTAGCGCGCTTCAATCGGAATCTCGCGATGCCCGCGATCGATCAGCACCAGCAATTGCACGCGCGCCGCGCGGCCCTGATCGAACAGAGCGTCGAGCGCGGCGCGAATCGTGCGGCCCGTGTACAGAACGTCGTCCATCAGAATGATGTCCTTGCCGGTGACCGGGAAACTGAATGTCGGTGGAGTTCAGCACCGGCTTGTGCGAAACCGTCGACAGATCGTCGCGATAGAGGTTGATATCCAGAATGCCGACCGGAATCTTGCGGTTCTCCAGGGCTTCGATCTTCTGCGCCAGCCGCTGCGCCAGGGGCACGCCGCGGCGGCGGATGCCGATGAACGCCAGCTTATCCAGGTCTTCGGTGCGCTCCAGAATTTCGTGCGCCAGCCGGACCAGCGTGCGGTCGATTTCCGAGGCGCTCATCAATTGTTTCTTCTCGATGGTGACAGGCATGTGGGTAAACGTTTCAGATTAACACAGTCGGTTTCGAATCGCGGTCACATTTCAAAACGGCTTCATGCGGCCGCGAATGCTCTTGGATAGCTTCTCAATTTGCTCGATCTTCTTTATTGTTTTCACGGAAACGGTAAACGCGTCCTCCTTTTCGAGCTCGGCTTTCAGTTCCTCGGCGAGCTTCAGTAGTTCAGCCGCGTCGGCAAGATTTTTCTTGTACGCGTCCTTCGCGATTGCATCGCGCTGAGACTGGGATAGGCTCGCGTCCGGAACAGGACGAGCTCCCCCCTTGCCTCCTCGCGAAATCGGATCCTGCGCGAGACACAAGCAAAGAGACAGGGGAATAAGAAGTAGAGACTTCATTTGACACAATGATAAGACCAAATCGGTTTCGACCCGTGTCGCCTTCAGTTCGGCTTCATGCGGCCACGAATGCTCTTGGAGAGCTTCTCAATTTGCTCGGTCTTCTTTATCGTTTTCACCGAAACGGTCCATGGGTCTTCCTTTTCGAGCTCGGCATTGAGTTCCTCGGCGAGCTTCAGAAGTTCAGCCGCGTCGGCAAGGCTCTTTTTGTACGCGTCCTTCACGATTGCATCGCGCTGAGACTGGGGCAAGCTCGCGTCCGGGAAGGGACGATTCGCGTCCTTGCGTGCTCGTAGAATCGGGTCGTCCTGTGCAAGACACAGGCACAGCGTCAGGGGAACAATGATAAGAAACTTCATTTGACACAATGATAAGACCAAATGCAGCGAATCAGCAGCGCGAGGGGTGGGCGATTGATTCTTGCGATGGCCTTTTGTGGCGTCGCCCCTGCTTGTTTGGGCGCAGAGATCGAACTGCGATTCGCCGCGCTGGAACGTGTGATCGCCGCGCAGCTTTTCACGCAGGACGGCCGACATTACGTACGCGGCAACGAGAAGACTCGCTGCCAGTTCGCCTATCTTGAAGCGCCGCACATCGATAGCGATCAAGGCCGCCTTCGTGTTCGCGCACGATTCAGCGGCCGCAGCGCGTTCAGCGTCATGAAGGGATGCGTGGGACTGGGCGATTCGTTCGACCTGACATTAACCGCGATGCCGGCGGTTCGCAACGGTGCGATCGTGCTTCGCGACGTGAACGTTTCTACGCCGCGCGACAGCTACTACATTCGAAAAGTACGCGCCGCTCTTGCGCAAAGCATTTCGAAGGACTTCAAGATTGAGGTGCACGATCAGGCGCGGCGGCTGCTGGAGTCGCAGAGTGACGCGGCGTCGAAAGACTCGCTTTACAAACAAGAGCTCGCCGCGTTCGATCTGGGAGAGGTACGAGTGACGCCAGACGCATTGGTGTTGGTGGTCGAGTTCCGCCTCGTCGTCAAGTGATGGTTAATGTGGAACGGTTCTTCCGCGCAGCGCATGAAATTCTCGATGGAAAACGAGCGCTTCATTCTGTCGCGCCTCACTGGCGACAGTCAATGTGCGGTGCCGCCAGTGAGGCGCGACAGAATGGAGCGCTCGTTTTACGGGGACTGTAAGGGTAAAGTGGAACATGGTCAGGATGCATGGTTAACGTAGGGATCATTGGACTCGGCAACGTGGGTATGGGCGCGCTCGCGATCCTCACAGAAAACGCGGAGCAGATCGCGCTGAAGCTGGGCTTCCCGCTGCAACGTGCGCGCGGTGTGCAGCCGCAGCATCAGCACCAAGCAATTGCCGGCAGCGCTCGATTCCGCGCTCAAGACCGACGAACTGGCGCGAGGTGGTGGAGCATCCCGAAGTCGATATCGTTGCCGAACTCGTCGGCGGCGTCAGCGTGGCGCGCGAGATCATTGAAGCCGCCACCGCGCGCGGGAAATCCGTCGTCACCGCGAACAAGGAATTGATGGCGCTGTGCGGCGCCGAGATTTGGGATCGCGCGATCGCCGCCGGCATCAACCTGGCGATGGAGGCCAGCGTCGCCGGCGGCATTCCCATTCACGCCGTTCTGCGCGAAGGCATTTCGGGCGATCGCATCCAAACGCTCTACGGAATCCTGAACGGCACCTGCAACTTCATCCTGACCGAGATCGAACGCGCGGGCACAGCGTTCGACGCCGTGCTGGCGGACGCGCAGAAGGCCGGTTACGCCGAAGCCGATCCGTCCGCCGACATCGACGGCATCGACGCGCGATCGAAGCTGGCGATTCTGGCGGCGCTCGCATTCGGCGAACGCATCGTGCCCGCCGACATCTACACCGAAGGCATTCGCCGGATCACGCCGGTCGATTTCGAATATGCGCATCAGTTGGATCACACCATTCGACTGATCTGCGCCGCCCGCCAGACGCCGGACGGCCTGATTCTTTCGGTGCGGCCATCGCTGATTCCGCAATCGACGATCCTGGCGAGCGTTCGCGGCGCCTACAACGCCGTCTGGGTGCGCGGGCGTTACGGCGCCGACACGTTCTACTACGGGCGCGGCGCGGGCCCGCATCCCACGGGAGTCGCGGTGGTCAGCGACCTGATGCGCGTCGCGCGAGAGATTCGTTCGGGCAGCCCGGAGCGCGTGTCGCCCTTCGCCCACGCACGCCTCGGCGAATACTTGCCGATCTCCGTCACGCTGCATCGCTCGGCCTACTATTTGCGTTTTCGAGTGGAAGATCAAGCCCGGGCATCATCGCGCAACTTGCGGCGGCGCTGGCGGCTGAAAACATTTCCATCGATTCCGTCCTGCAACTTCCGCAAGCCAACTGGCGCGATCTGCCATTCGTGATCACGGTTGAACCGACGACGGAGCAATCGATTCGCGCGGCCGTCGCGCGCATGTCCGAATTGAATTTCCTGGTCGAGCCTCCGCTCGCCCTGCCCATGGAGGAATCACTATGAGACGTTTCGCATTGTCGTTGACTGATCTGCGCTGGCGGCGCAACTCGCGTGGTCGCAAGTCGCGAGCAAGGCCAACGAGAATTACAAGACCAAGGACGGGCGCGACGGCGTTGCCAAGACGCTCGACAATCCGAATCGCGACAAGTCGCAGAAGCCCGAGGAGATCATCGCGGCGCTGGACCTGAAGCCCGGGATGTCCGTCGCCGACATCGGCACAGGCACCGGATATATGTTGCCCTTCCTGAGCCGCGCCGTCGGCCCAAAGGGACACGTACTGGGCGAAGATATCGCCGACGATTTTCTGGATCGCGCGCGTACCCGAATCGCAACTGAGAACTTGGCGAACGTGAAGGTCGTGCTGGGAACCGAAACCGACCCCAAGCTGCCGTCCGGCCTGGATGTCGAACTGGTGCTGGATGTGTATCATCACTTCGACTTCCCGGATAAGATGCTCGCCAACCTCGCGCGAGGGTTGAAGCCCGGCGGGCGATTGGTGATCGTCGATTTCTACAAGAAGGATCGAGCCGATCACATCCGGTTGGAGCGCGAGGACGTGGTGAAGGAAATCGAAGCCAACGGTTTTCGTCTGACGGCGATGCGCGACAAGATCGGCAACAACCAGTACATGGCGACGTTCGTGAAGCGTTGATGTGGCGCACGCACTGTTGCGTGCCGTGTCGACACTCATGTCGACACGTTTTATGCCGCAAATATTTCAGGCGGACGCCCCACTAGTATTTGAAAAAACTTACGGGCGCGAGTGAAGTGATCTTCCACTTTTTCTTATTGCCGCTGCGCTCGATGGTGCACTTCAACGTCGCGCGACGTGGCCGCTGACCCTCGATCTCCAGCGTCCAATCGACATCGAGTGTTCGCTTGTTATCGTCGCCATCGTCAGCTACGAACTCGAGAGCGGCGCCGACGCGCGCACGCGCAACCATGTCTTCGACACCCGCGCGAAGCTCCGCATAGCCCGCCATGCTCGGATCGAAGTTCGCCAGGAAAGTTGCGGCGTCATTCGAGAGCAAGCCGTTGTCGCTGTGCGCGTCCGCCAGCGCTTGCGTCACAACTCGAAAGAAATCAACAACATCGGGCGGCGGATCCGCTGCAGAAGCGTTTGCAACGAAAAGCAGTACATTTAGCAACAACATTTGCAGTAAAACTCGCATATTATGTGCGGTAACTTGCGTTGATTCGGATGTAATCTTCGGTGAAATCGCAGGTCCAGAACCGGGCGCGGCCCTTCCCCGCCCCGCGAATCGCAAAGCGGATGGAGCAGTCCGGTTCATCGAGTTTCGACTTTAGTTCGTCCTCTGGAAATGGCGCCGCGAGTCCGCCGCGGCACACGCCGACCTTCTGGAAGTCTATGTCAACGTGGCGCGGATCGAAATTTACGCCAGCATATCCGGCCGCGCAAAGAATGCGCCCCCAATTGGGATCGGAGCCCGCGATCGCTGTCTTGACCAGCGGCGAATTGGCGATCGCGCGCGCAATCGCCTCGGCGCCGCGATCGCTCGGCGCGCCTAACACATCTATTGTCACTAGTTTGCGTGCGCCTTCGCCGTCGCGCACGATTTGCGTTGCGAGAGATTCCAGCACTTCGGTCAATGCTCGCTCGAAGATTTTCGCGGGCGGCTTCACGCCGGAGGCTCCGTTCGCCAGCACCGCAACCATGTCGTTGGTGGAAGTATCGCCGTCGACGGAGATTCGATTGTAGCTGTGCTCGATCGCGCGCTTTAACGCGGAGCGCAACGTAGCGGGCGGTACTGCGGCATCGGTCATCACAAAGCCGAGAGTGGTGGCCATGCGGGGATGAATCATGCCGGAGCCTTTGGTCATGCCCGCGATGCTTGCGCGGCCGGCTTTTGCGAAGGCGATCTTCATGCGCGTGTCGGTGGTCATGATCGCGCGGGCGGCGTCTTCGAATTTCGATTCATCGAGGACCGCGACGATTTGCGGGAGTGCGTCAACGATCAAGCTTCCGTCCATCTCTACGCCGATCACGCCGGTGGATGCGGGGAGGACCTCGTTGGGTTTCGATCCAAGCGCGCGCGCCACGGCTTCGACGCATTCCATCGCGACTCGTTCACCTGTGCGTGTCGCGCAGTTGGCATTCCCGGCGTTGATCAGCAACGCGCGGACTCGTCCCTTGGAGCTTGCGAGGTTGCGCTTCGCGATGGTGACGGGCGCGGCGACGACTCGATTCTGTTGTGAACACCGCGGCAGCGGCTGCCGGGCGATCCGAAACGATCAGCGCGAGATCGTCATTCATCGTCTTGCGGATGCCTGCGTATCCGGCTGCGTATCGAAATCCCTTCGGCAAATTCATGTGAGCGATTCGCCTGCTTCTATCGTATTGCCATTCAGAAATGCGGCGGCCGGCATTCGCTTCTTTCCTTCGGATTGAACTTCGAGGAGTTCAATGGAGCCGCCACTACATCCTGCGTACAATCGGCGCTCGTTTGCACGAAGTTCGCCGGGCGCGAGCGCGATGTCCGCGGCTGTCGCGCGCCAGATATGCAGCCGTTGGCCGCTGCGGAATCCGTAACATCCGGGCCACGGCTGAAACCCTCGCACCCGATTCAGTATTTCGCTGGCCGGCATCGACCAATCGACGTGGCCGTCCTCTTTCTTCAGAATCGGCGCGAGCGTCGCTTGCGAGTTGTCTTGCGGCTCGGGCTCGATCGCCGAGAGTTGTTCCAGCGTTCGAAGGAGAAGTCCGCGCCCGCGACCGCAAGCCTTGTTCCTAAATCGATCGCAGTTTCGGTTTCACCGATGGGAGTTTCCCACTTCAGGAGCATCGCTCCGGTGTCGAGGCCTGCATCGATCTTCATCGTCGTAACGCCGGTTGTGCTTTCGCCGCGCGCGATGGCCCATTGAATCGGCGCGGCGCCGCGATATTTCGGCAGCAGGGACGCGTGGACGTTGATGATTCCCAGCGGCGGGATATCGAGAATCGATTGCGGAATGATTTGGCCATAGCCGACGACGACCATGGCGTCGGGTGCGATCGCGCGGAGTTGTTCGACGACTTCGGGCCGGCGAACGCGTTCGGGTTGATGGACCGGAAGACCTAGGCGCAGCGCGGACTCCTTTACCGGCGGCATGGCCATGGCATTGCCGCGTCCCTTGGGACGATCCGGTTGGGTGAACACGGCTGCTACTTCGTGCCCGGCTTCTACGACCTTCTCAAGTGTGGGTACGGCGAATGCGGGGGTGCCCAGGTATATGAGTTTCAAAGCACTCCCTCGGGGGTCTGTGTGAAAACCCGAGCGTTGGTCCGCTCCCTTTGGTCACGGCTCGTTATGTGGCCCAATTCATCGCCACCATTAACTCCACTCGCCGGCTTTTTGCAGCTTGCGGATTTTGCGGCGAATGAGGTCGCGCTTCAGCGGGCTGATGTGACTGATGTAAAGCGTCCCGTGCAGATGATCGGTTTCATGTTGGAGCGCGCGGGCCAGGAGCTCCGTGCCCGTCATCTCGAATTGTTTTCCTGTGACGTCGTGGGCGCGGACCGTCACCTTGTTGGCGCGCGTGACGGGTTCACGAAAAGTGGGCAGGCTCAGGCAGCCTTCTTCGCTGGTCTGCGAGCCTTGGCGGTCGATGATCTGCGGGTTGATCAGCGTAATCTTCTGCGTCGGATCTTCACCCGTGGTGACGTCGATCACGGCGATACGCAGCGCGATGCCGATCTGCGGTGCGGCCAGGCCGACACCGCGCGCCGCATACATCGATTCGAACATGTCTTCGACCAGTTTATGCAGCTCCGGGTTGTCGAACTCGCCGACCTCGGCTGACGGTTTCTCCAGTACGGGCTGCCCATATTTCACGATCGGGTAAATCATCAGAAGTTCTTCACCTGTTCCAGATATCGTTTGTAGTTACAACGCGTTTCGCCGAGCGAATCGCCTCCAAATTTTTCCAACATCGCGCCTGCCAACACGAGCGCTACCATGGCTTCGCCGATCACGCCGGCGGCGGGCACCACACAAATATCGCTGCGTTCGTAGGCGGCCAACGCAGGCTCGCGCGTTTCCAGATCAACGCTTTCGAGCGGACGCCGCAGCGTCGAAATCGGCTTGAGCATGCCTCGCACGACGACATCCTCGCCATTCGTCATGCCGCCTTCGAGACCGCCGGCTCGATTCGCCCCGCGCGTGAAACGGCGCTCCTCGCGTTGATAATGAATCGTGTCCTGCACTTTCGACCCGAATGACGATGAGGCTTCCGCGGCAGCACCGACTTCGACGCCTTTCACAGCTTGAATCGAGACGATGGCCTGCGCGAGTTTGCCGTCAAGCCGCGTGTCCCACGTGACGTGCGAACCCAGCCCCGGCGGCAATCCGTGCGCAACAACTTCGAATACGCCGCCGACTGTATCGCCGGTGCGATAGGCTTCGTCGACTACATCCTTCATGCGCTGCTCTGTCTCCGCGTCGACGCAGTTCAAGAGGACTTCTTCGCGTTGGCTTAGTTCGACGAGCTCTTCCCACGTTGCCGCGCGATGGAGTTTGGCTTCGCCGACGCCGACCACGTGGCTGAGCACACCGATGTCGAACGCGCTGAGAAACGCCTTCGCCAAACCGCCGAGCGCGACGCGGGCCGCGGTCTCACGGGCACTGGCGCGCTCCAGAATGTAGCGGGCGTCGTGAAAATCGTATTTGATGGAACCCGCGAGATCGGCGTGACCGGGGCGCGGGCGCGTGACCGGCTTCTTCCTGGTTTCGTTGTCGTCGGCTCTATCGGTGTCTTCGACAGGAAGAACGTCGGTCCAGTTTTTCCAATCCTTGTTGTCGACGATGATGGCGATGGGCGAGCCTATGGTCTTGGAATGGCGGACTCCGCTGACGATGCGCGCGCGGTCCGTTTCGATTTTCATGCGGCCGCCGCGGCCGAAGCCTTGTTGGCGACGCCAGAGCTCGCGATCGATGGCTGCTACGGACACGGGGATGCCCGCGGGAAGGCCGGTCAGGGTCGCGACCAGGCATTCACCGTGGGACTCACCCGCTGTTTCGAATCTCAGCATGGAAACAATTATGGTAACAAGCGTTGTCTGGTAAGTGGGTTAGTTTCAAATGTGGGGCCGGCACTCGTGCCGGCGGGCGCTTCAGCGCGTCCAATCTGAGCGGCCTGAAGAGCCGCTCGCCGCCACGACTGGCGGCCCCACATCGCCCCATGGCTGCAACTGTCGAGGCCACTTGTCGACACGGCAGGCCAAGCGCTGTCAGCGCCACGTCAAATGTCCTGGTCCGGTCTGATTCCCTGTTCCGATCGCCGGATCAATTCTTCGAGTCTGCGCTGTTTCGTTTCGGCCTTCTTCGCGCTGATCACTCGCCAAATCCCTAGCTGCCGGCGCGACGCAGATAATCCCTGAAAGAATTCCCAGGCTTTGCGATTCGCGCGGAAGAGCTTCTCATCTCCTGGATCAAACTGGGCTTTCTGAGCTTGTTCGTAGGAGTACGTCACGGTTTTGTGGGATTGCAGCTTCTCGAACGCGGCTCGGCCGGCCGCCATCATCAGGCCCGATGTTTCCAGTTCCGCGACACGCTTCACGTTCACCGCGCTCCAGGTGCTGGATGCTTTTCGCGGGGTGAAGCGGATCGTGTACGATTCGTCGTCGATGCGTTTGCGCACGCCGTCAATCCAGCCGAAGCACAGCGCGACATCGACCGATTCCGGCCATGTGATGCTCGGCTTGCCCGAATCTTTCTTGTGAAAGCCGACCAGGAGCTCTGCGGCCGTCGCGTGATTATTCTCCATCCATGCGCGAAAGACTGATTGCGATTTGAAGAATCTCGGGTTCATGTAACGTTTGGGTGTCGACACGGCACGCAAGAGTGCGTGCGCCACATTCACGCCTGCGAAGGATGCGCTTGCGCGGCGCGATTCCGGCGACTGCGGCTGCGCATCGCTTCCCAGCGCAAGCGCATGCGATCCAGATACAAATACACCACCGGCGTCGTATACAAGCGTCAACGCCTGGCTGAACAACAATCCGCCGACGATCGCCATCCCCAGCGGACGCCGCATCTCCGCGCCTTCGCCATGGCCCAGCGCGAGCGGCAAGCCGCCCAGCAGCGCCGCCATCGTCGTCATCGTGATCGGCCGGAAGCGCAGCACGCACGCCTTGAAGATCGCCTGCTCCGGACGCGAGATCCTCGGCACGCGTCGGCCGCGATCGCGAAATCGATCATCATGATCGCGTTCTTCTTCACGATGCCGATCAGCAGGATGATGCCGATCAGCGAGACCACGTTCAGCTCATTGTGCGTCAGCATCAGCGCGAGCAGCGCGCCCACGCCCGCCGACGGCAGCGTCGAAAGAATCGTCAGCGGATGAATCAGGCTCTCATACAGCACGCCCAGCACGATGTAGACCGTGACCAGCGCAGCCGCGATCAGGATCGGTTCGCTCGACAGCGCGTCCTGATACGCCTGCGCGGTGCCCTGAAAACTGCCGTGGATCGATCGACGGCATCCCGATCTCCCGCTCCGCTTGTTCGATCACCGGCACCGCCTCGCTCAGCGAAGTGCCCACCGGCAGATTGAACGAAATCGTGACCGAGGGAAATTGTCCCTGGTGATTCACCGACAGCGCGGTGTTGCTGGGTGCGTAATGGGTGAACGCGCTCAGCGGGACTCTGCTGGCCGTTGTTCGCCGCGCACGTAGAGATACTTCAAGCCGTCCGGAGTTCTGCCAGAACTTCGGCTCCACTTCCATCACCACGTGATACTGATTCAACTGCGTGTACATCACCGACACCTGCCGCTGGCCGAACGCATCGTACAGCGTGTTGTCGATGGCCTGCGCCGAAATGCCCATGCGGGCAGCAGTCGCGCGGTCGATCTCCAGCGTCGCCGCCAGGCCGCGATCCTGCTGATCGCTATTCACGTCGGCCAGCTGCGGCAGCGACCGCAGCTTGCGTGGTACACCTGCGGCGCCCATTCGTTCAGCTCGCTCACGCTATCGCTTTGCAGGTGTATTGATATTGCGCGCCGCTCGACCGGCCGCCGATGCGCAGGTCCTGCTCTGCCTGCAAGATACAGGCTCGCGCCCGGCAATACGCGACAGCTTGGGCCGCAGCCGCGCGATCACTTCGTCGCGCGCTAATCTTGCGCTCCTCCAGCGGCTTCAGCGTGAATGTTCATGCGGCCGTTGTTGATGCGCCGCCGCCGCCGCCCATTCCGCTGCCGCCGACCGATACGTTCAGCGTTGTCCACCGCCGGATCGTCCATCACGATCTTCACAAGCTCCACGACGCTGGTCGCGCATCGCCTGGAACGAAGTCGCCTGATCCGCGATGATGGTGCCCGAAAGCCGGCCGACATCCTGCTGCGGAAAAAATCCCTTGGGCACGATGATGTAGAGATACACGCGTGAGCGCGACGGTCGCCAGCGTCACCGCCAGCATCAGCGGCTGATGACGCAGCACCCAGCCCAGCGATTTTTCGTAGCCGAGCCGCATGCTGTCGACGCTCCAGCCGCTCAACCGGTAAAAGATGTTGTGTTTCTTGCCTTCGTCGCGCCCGCTGACAGGCGCGCGCACATCATCGGCGTCATGGTCAGCGAAATCACCAGCGAAAACACGATCGCCACCGACAGCGTGATGGCGAATTCGCGGAACAGGCGTCCCACGATGCCCGCCCATCAACAGAATCGGAATGAAAACGGCGATCAGCGAAATGCTGATCGACAGCACCGTGAACCCGATTTCCGCGGCGCCATGGAGCGCGGCCTGCCATCGGCGACATCCCGTCTCGGTGTGCCGCGTGATGTTCTCGATCACCACGATGGCGTCGTCGACCACGAATCCGTCGGCAATGGTCAGCGCCATCAGCGAAAGATTGTCGATGCTGTAGCCGCACAGATACAGCACACCGAAGGTTCCCACCAGGGAAACCGGGACGGCGACACATCGGAATCAGCGTGGTGCGCACGCTGCGCAGGAAAACGAACACCACCAGAATCACCAGGCCCATCGAGATGCCCATGGTGCGCTGCACGTCGCGAACCGAGCCGCGAATCGTAGTGGTGCGGTCGCTCAGGACTTCCAGCATCGATCGAAGCAGGCATCGATGCACGCAAGCTGCGGCAGCACTTCGATCGACACGATCCGCGGTGGCGACGATGTTCGCGCCGGGCTGCCGGTTGATGTACACGATCACGGCCGGCTTGTCGTTCACGTAGCCGATGTTGCGCAGGTCTTCCACCGAATCCTCGACGCTCGCGATGTCGGAAAGCCTGACGGCGGCCCCGTTGCGATAGGCGACGATCAGGGAACGCATATTCGGCCGCCTTCAGCAATTGATCCGTGGTGTGGATGCTCCACGTTTGGGCATCATCCGAGATCTGCCCCTTCGGCGAGTTGGCGTTCGCGGCGGTCAAGCACCGCGCGGACATCCTCCAGACCCAGGCCGAGATTGTTCAGCTTGCTGGGATCGATCTTCAACCCGCACGCCGGGCAGCGCGCTGCCGCCTACGAACACTTGGCCCACGCCTTTCACCTGCGAGATGCGCTGCTGGATAATTGTCGACGCCTCGTCGTAAATCTCGCCGGGAGTCAACGTGCTGGAGGTGAGCCCGAGCATGATAATCAGGCGAATCCGCCGGATTCACCTTGCGCCAATAAGGATTGCGCGGCAGATTGGCGGGCAGTTGTCCGCGCGCCGCGTTGATCGCCGCCTGCACGTCGCGCGCCGCGGCATCGATGTTCCGGTTCAGATCGAACTGAAGGGTGATGCTGGTCGAGCCCGAGCGTGCTCGACGAGGTCATTTCGTTGATGCCGGCGATGCGGCCGAATTGGCGCTCCAGAGGCGTGGCGACCGAGGACGCCATGGTCTCCGGGCTCGCGCCCGGCAGGCCGGTGGACACCGAAATCGACGGGAAATCCACCTGCGGCAGAGGAGCCGGCCGGCAGAAAATTGTAGGCCACCGCGCCGGCCATACCCAGAGCGACGGTGAGCAGCGTGGTCGCGACGGGCCGGTGGATGAACGGGGCAGAAATACTCATGCGATCGCCGCTGGAGATGATGTTAACATGGCGGGTGGCGCGGACGCCTATGCCAGACGGCGGTTTTTCGCTAAACACCAACAGGGACATCGATTTAGCACACTACCTGCCTGCGGACCAGGAAGTCCGCGCTACCCGTGTTAACGAAGCTCTCGCAGAATCGCGTCGATATGCACTTTCGCGCCGTCAACGTTGGGGAAGTCGGTGTTGGTCTCGTCGAAGATCATCGACAGGTCCGTTCCTGCGACCACCACTGCATCCACCGGCAGTTCACTCGCGACTCTCGTGAGCGTCGCCCTCGCCTCGGTTCCGCCGGCGACCGTCTGCATGTAGGCGTCGTGAATCACCGCAACCGTTTCTGGTTCCGGCACCTCGACGTCGACGCCGTCGAGCATGCCGTACATTCGCGATTCGACGACGAATCTTGTACCGAAGAGCGCGACTCGCTTGTAGCCGCGCGCCAGAATCTCGGCGCGAATTTCTTCGATGATGTTCACAAGCGGAAGCACCGAGATCTTTTCCAACTCGCGAATACAGATGTGAGGAGTGATGGCCGAGATCGCGGCTAGCTCCGCTCCACCGCGCGCCAGGCGATCGATCAATCGCGCGAAGTACGAAGCCAGACCGTCGCGGTCGCCGCGCTGCACATGGCCCAACACGCGATCCATATCCGCCTGGATGACAGTCATCTCGCCGGCGTTCGCCTTCGCCAGCTCGCGGTAGTAATGGATGGTTGCACCGGGGCCCAGCCCGCCGATCAGTCCCAGATTGCGCATCGCTCAATTGTGGCGTAGTCTGGGTCATCGCCGACAACGTCGAGAAAAGTCCACTGAACCGGGAGACAACATGAAACGCAACGTACGCATCGTTTTCGCTTTAGCCTCGGCGTTCGCTTGCAGTGGACTCGTCGCCGCATCGCTGCCCGCATTCGAAGTTGCGTCGATCAAGCCGGTCGACCGCACGGGTGTGGCGGGCCACGGCAGCATGTCGCAATCGGGACCGCGCATTACCTTCAGCGGCTACACGTTGAACGCCCTCATCATGTACGCCTACGATGTGCGCGGCTACCAGATTTCAGGCGGCCCCGGATGGTCCGGATCGGACACCTATATCGTCACCGGCAAGGCGGAGGGCACGGCTACTCCTGAGATCGCCACGATTCGACAGATGCTGCAAAGCCTGCTCGCCGATCGCTTCGAAGTGAAGCTTCACAGCGAGACGAGAGAATCCAAGGTGTACTTACTGGAACCGATCAAGACCGGATTCAAGCTGACGCAAAGCAAGGCTCCTAAGACGACGATGTCGATGGGGCCGGGCCACTTGACGATGGGCAAGGCGACCGCCACGCAGATTGCATCGCTCTTGTCGAGCGTTCTCAGCCGGCCTGTTCTCGACCGCACCGGAGCAAGCGGCGAGTTCGATTTCGCGCTGGAATCGCCAGACATCATGCCGGGGCGAATGGCGCCGAGCGAGGATAACCCTGGGCCATCGATCTTCACCGCGATTCAGGAGCAATGGGGATTGAAACTGGAGCCGAGCAAGGGACCGATCGAGACGCTGGTGATCGACCACGCGGCGAAACCGGCGGAGAACTAGTGGGTCGTACTCGAGCCTTCGCTAGCAATGATTTCGACGGAGCAAGATGACCGCTTGCTGACGCGCGCGGCTCGGAAGAGTTTCAGAGCCGCGACTGTTAAGGAGCGGTCATGTCCCACTATCGAAAACTCCGGGACAGCCCACTAAACGGCCTTCAGACGTTATTGCGGGACGATGATGGGCACGCCGTCGTGATTCGAGACGCGCAATTTAGGACGGCCCAGAGCGGCAGGATCCGGATCGCAAAGCGGCAATCCCCTGCCCGAGTAATAGTTCAATTGATACTGCCAATCGCGCCGAAGTTCGTCACCCAGACACGCATTCTGAATTTCCGATTCGTGGGCGCGCCAGAAGGTGCGGGCAGAGACTCGTTCATCTAACTGGTGAAACGTGCGGCCCTTCAAATACAGGACTCCAAGCAGCACTCCAAGCGCGGCGGTAGCAATCGCTAAAGCAGAGTTATTCTTCCATGCGAGCCACCATGCGATTCCGCAGACGATCGGCACGCCGATCACGAAAGGCAGTCCGGGCCTCAGTGCAATTGCCGTGTGCCGGAGCCCCAGCAGCAGCGCGTCGGGCAGAGCTGCGGCGATCGCCGGCAGCGCGAACAAGGGAAGAATGCTCGCCGCCAGCCACCATTTCATCGCCGCTCCGGATTTCTCCAATCCCACGGCCAACACGATCGCCAGCGGAGGCATCAGGGGAAGAACATACCCCGGAAGCTTGTTTTTCGCGATAGAAAAAAATAGCAACGCATACAGCAACCACAATGCAAGCGATCGTGCACGCACATCGCCATACGTTTTTCCGCGCAACAACAGCGCCGCGAGCGGCGTCCATGGAAACAATCCCAGTAGAATCACAGGCAGAAAATACCACCACGGCTGCGTATGTTCGAGCTGCGGCGTGAAGTAGCGGAGCACGTGGTGCTTCCACACGAACTCCTTCCAGAAAAGCGATCCGTTGCGAGCCCAGCACATCAGGTACCACGGGGCCGCGATGACGATGCACCCCGCGATCATCGTCAGCCGCTTGCGGCGCGCGACCAGAAACAGCGGCGCGATCAACACCAACGGCACCAAACCCTTAGCAAGAATCGCGAGGCCGAGCAGCGCCCCCGCCCAATAGCCGGGATTTGTGCGCTGCCGATGAAACGTGTCGAGCCTGGTATCGAACAGCGCGATCAGCATTGCAGCGCCCAGCGTTGCCGTCATCGGAAGATCGGGCACGGCGGCGAAGCTGTACGCCATCCAGCCGGCCGAGGTCGCCAGAATCGCGGTAGCGGCCACGGCGATTCGCGTCGAAAACTCGCGTTCCAGCACGCCGAAAAAGAACCACAGAAACGCGAGGCTCATCAGGGCTATCGGGAGTCGCGCGGCCCACTCATCCGGCAGCCGAATGATGCGGCCGATGGCAGTGCTCCAGTACAGCAGCGGCGGCTTTTCGAACCACGCGGAACCATCCAGTCGCGGCGTTACGAAATCATGCGAGCGCGCCATTTCGCGCCCAATGGAGGCGTAGCGAGGCTCGTCAGGTCCTAGAAATCCCGTCGACCCCAAGTCGAACAGATAGAGAAACAGCAGCGGTAGGATCAGCCAGCTTCGAGGCAAGCCTCCAGTATAATGAGGCCAAATGATCACGCTCGCCACGGCCGAGAATTCGGCGATTCATTTGCATCCGCTGGACAACGTTGCGATCGCGCGAGTGCCCGTAAGCGAGGGGCTGTCGCTGAAGATCGCGGGCCGCGATATTCGCGTTCGTTCCGCGATTCCGGCGGGTCACAAAGTTGCCGTGCGGGCAATCGCCGCTGGCGAAAATATCGTGCGCTACGGGCAGTTGATGGGACGCGCGAAGGTTGCGATTGAACCGGGCGATCATCTGCATACGCACAACGTCTCATTCGATGAATTGTCGTTCGAATACGAGTTCCCAGTTGGCGATACGCCGCTACAATCAGTATCGAATGCGGCTCCCACGTTCCAGGGTTATTTGCGAGAAGACGGCCGAGCAGGAACGCGCAACTACATCGCGGTAGTCGCGGCGAGCAATTGCGCGGCGCACACGGCCGAACTGATCGCCGCAAGTTTCGCGGGCGAATCGCTGCCGGAAAATGTCGACGGCGTGGCGGCGTTTCCGCACGGCGAAGGCTGCGGTCATGCGATCGGGCCGGATACCGTGCAGTTGCAGCGAACGCTGGCAGGCGTGCTCGATCATCCGAATGTTTCGGCGGCGATCATTCTCGGACTCGGCTGCGAGGTGAACCAGATCGACCATTACTTGGGCGGCGCTGCTCCGAACACGAAGCGGCTGATCGGCATGACGCTGCAATCGAGCGGCGGCACGCGCGCGACCGTCGAAGCGGCGCGGCGCGAAATCTCGCAGATGATCGAGCGCGCTGCCGAGGAAAAACGAACGTCGATTCCGTCGTCGAAAATCGTGCTCGGGTTGAACTGCGGTGGATCCGATTCATTTTCGGGAATCACGGCGAATCCGGCGCTGGGCGTTTGTTCGGACTTGCTTGCGCAAGCGGGCGGCTCGGCGGTACTCGCAGAGACCACCGAAATCTTCGGCGCAGAACACTTGCTGGTGAAGCGCGCGCGCAATCGCGCCGTTGCCGAGAAGTTGCTGGGATTCGTTCGCGGTTACAAGAAGTATCTCTCGGGATTCGGCGGCAGCTTCGACGACAACCCGACGCCAGGCAACAAGGCGGGCGGGCTCACCAACATTCTCGAAAAATCGCTGGGCGCTGTCGCGAAAGCCGGCACGTCGCCGCTCAACGACGCCGTCGATTACGCGGAGCGCGTCACCTCGCCAGGATTCGTCTTCATGAACACCCCGGGTTACGATCCGATATCGCTCACGGGTCTGGCGGCCGGCGGAGCCAACGTGATCGCGTTCACCACCGGCCGCGGCAGCGCCATCGGATTTCCCACCGTGCCGGTGATCAAGATCGCCAGCAATTCGAATACATACGGGCGAATGCGCGACAATATGGACATCAACGCCGGTAGGATTGCCGATGGCGAAGCCTCGGTTGGTGACGTGGGCCGTGAGATTTTCGATCTGCTGTTGCAGGTCGCATCCGGTGCGCGGACGTCGAGCGAACGGCTGGGGCATCACGAATTCGTGCCGTGGCGAATCGGCCCCGTTTTATAGGAGACAGGACTCAGAATGAAAACCCTTG
Organism: Terriglobia bacterium; assembly: GCA_963732025.1. Classification (GTDB taxonomy): domain Bacteria; phylum Acidobacteriota; class Terriglobia; order Bryobacterales; family Bryobacteraceae; genus Palsa-187. Next base: position 2,146,159 of record CAVSXU010000006.1, on the reverse strand, counting down.
CGATATTGCTTTTCACGTGCGCTGCGTTCGCACAACAGGTAAAGACGACGGCGGCGCCACCTTCTAAGTCCGCTTTGGACAAGACCGCCATGGAGGCGTATCTGCGCCATCTGGAGCTGTGGGTACCTCAGGTGGAAGTGAAAATCGATGACGCGAAGCCGGCCAAGGATCTCCCTGGATTCTTCGATGTGTGGGTTCATCTCAGCTTCAACGGCGGTACAAAGGATCAGCAATATTACGTGTCGCAGGACGGCAAGAAAATCCTGCGGGGCGAGGTTTTCGAGATCAACAAGAGTCCGTTCCAGGCGAATCTCGACAAGCTGAAAATCGATCATCAGCCGAGCCTGGGCAAGGCCGGCGCGCCCGTGAGCATGGTCCTGTTCAGCGATTTCCAGTGTCCTATCTGCAAGGAAGAGGCTCAGGTGCTGCGCACGAATCTTCTGAAATCGTTCCCCGACAAGGTGCACGTCGACTTCGTGGATTATCCGCTGGATTCAATACATAATTGGGCGCACTCCGCTGCGCTCGCCGGGCGCTGCGTGTACAAGCAGAGTCCCGAGGCGTTCTGGAATTACTTCGATTGGATCTACGAACATCAGGGCGAGATCGGCGCGGATAATTTCAACAGCAAGCTGCAGATTTTCGCGACGGAAGAAAAGTCCGACGGCATGGCGCTGGGTCGCTGCGTGGAAGGCAAGACGACGGAGCCGGAGGTGGCCAAGGAAATTGCGCTGGCAAAAGCGCTGCAAGTCTCGGCGACGCCGACCACGTTCCTGAATGGCCGCAAGCTGGAAGGCGGATTGCCGTGGACGACGCTGGAACAGTTGATCAATATTGAGTTGGAGCATCAGATCACTGTCGCGAAGGCTGCTGACGATGCGTGCTGCACGGTGCAGATTCCGAAGATCGTGAAGTAGGGCGCCTCATGAAAAGGCGACTTCTCTGGGCGTTCCCGCTGACGCTGGCCGTAAGTTTATGGGCCGCCGACATCAGTTCGCAGAACTATTTGGACGATGTGAAATTCCTGGCGTCGCCGGAATTGAAGGGTCGCGCAACGGGATCGCCAGAGCTCGAAAGAGCGGCGGCGTTCATCGCAGGGAAATTCAAATCGTTCGGACTGAAGCCAGCGGATGGCAAGGATTTCGAGCAGGCATTCCCCGTAACGCTTGGAGCCCACAACGGACCCGGCACGCTCCTTCGCTACAAGTGGCCGGAAAAATCCGTGGCCGTCAGCTCTTCGCAATTCACGCCCATCGGATTTTCATCCAGCGGCAAGTTCGCCGGCCAGGTCGTCTTCGCCGGCTACGGCATCACCGACAAGGAAAACCACTATGACGATTACGACGGCATTGACGTCACCGGCAAGTTCGTCCTGATCCTTCGCCACGAACCGCTCGAAGCGAATGGAGGTCCGCCTGGCATGTCGTCGCACGCGGCGCTAGCGGAAAAAGCCGTGAACGCGAAAATGCACGGCGCCAAAGGCTTGATTCTGGTGAACGACATCTTCGCTCATAATGTGAGCCAGGACGACCTCATTCCGATCGGTCTGGGCGGCGGCCCCACCGATGCGGGGATTCCGTTCGTTCAGGTGAAGGAAAAGCTCGCGGAAGAGTGGATTGACGCGGAGGGGCAGGATCTAAACCACATCTTCCAAGCGATTTACCAAGGCAAGGCGCCGCATTCGTTCGCTATGGCGAAGCTCTATGTCGACATGGAAGTCGATATTAAGAGGGACGTCAAGACCGTCCACAATGTCACCGCCTACCTGCCCGGAACGACCGACGAATACGTCGTACTCGGCGCGCATTACGATCACCTCGGCCTCGGCGACGAGCACTCGCTAGCACCCTCGCAGATGGGCACCATTCATCCCGGCGCCGACGACAACGCATCCGGCACCGCTGGCGTCATCGAACTCGCGCGCTGGTTCGCGAAACAGCCGAAACAGAAGCGAGGCATTCTGTTCCTGACGTTCGCGGGCGAGGAACTGGGCCTCCTCGGCAGCGAGTACTACGTCAACCATCCGATCCTGCCGATCGACAAAGCCGTCGCGATGCTGAACATGGACATGATCGGCCGCATTCGCGAAGGCAAGATCTTCGTCGCGGGAACCGGCACTGGGTCGACGTTTCCGCAATTGCTGACGGAGGTGAAGCCGCCGGTCGAGATCCACGCAGACATCACCGAAAAGACCGGCTACGGCGATAGCGACCACACGTCGTTCACCACCAAAGGCGTCCCGGTGCTGTTTTTCTTCTCCGGTCTGCACGCCGATTATCACAAACCCAGCGACACTGCCGATAAGATCGATGCGCCCGATGCCGCGAAATTGCTGGACTACGTCGCGGCGCTGACCACGCGGCTCGCCAGCGACGCCGAGCGTCCCAAGTTCATCCGCATCGCCGAACCCGCGCAGCCCGTCTCCTCCGGAGCGTCAGGATCGGGCTACGGCCCCGCCTTCGGCAGCATCCCCGATTTCAACGAACCTCCCAAGGGCGTGCGCTTCGCCGACGTGCGCGACGGCACGCCCGCCGCTCTCGCGGGCCTCAAGGCGGGCGACATCCTGATCGAGTTCGACGGCAAGGAAATCGGCAATCTGTACGACTTTACGTATGCCCTCCGCGCCCATAAGGCTGGAGACTTAGTACTGGTCAAGGTCATCCGCGGGTCCCAAACAATTGAGGCCAAAGTACTGCTTACGGAGCGGCATTGATCTGGCATACTTTCGTCAGAGCAAAACACATGATCAATCCGATGAAATTGCCGCCGCTGATTCTGCACCCGTTCGCTGACGCTGGCGGACCCGACAAGCTGGTGGAGAGCTCTCGCGCCAGCCTGATGCTGCAGGGCCTGCTGCCCTCGGGCGAACGCACGACGGAGGATCTGGATCGCGCGCTGCTCGACGGGCGGTATTGCGAAATCCGCATGCTGTTCTACGTCGGCAAGGATCTGGTGCGCTGGATCGAGCAGTGCCTTGACGCACGTCAAGGATTTTCCGGAATTGCGCGACATGACGATCCGCTATCCGAGTTTCGCTGCATATCTGGTGCACAATACCCCGCTCGAAGTGCAATCGAAGCTGCGTAAATGGGGCGTCGCCGATTACAAGTCGATCTTCATGCGCGCGCTGGGGCTGAACGCAATGTTCGTCGATGTGCCGGATCGCGACATGCTGTCGGACGAATTCATCCGCAACTACTATCGATACGCGGATCAGTTTTTCCTGTGCCGCCAGAGCCAGTCGTCATTTTCCGACATCAGCGACCTCGGGTTCGATTTCGAAATCTTCGCGTCGGGCGAGTATTCGCGGATGCTCGAAAAAGAGTGGGCCGAAGATCGGCAGGCGCAGTAACAAAACATTCTAGCCACGAATGCACACGATGAACACGAATAAATTCTCAGGTTCTTATTCGTGTGCATTCGTGTTCATTCGTGGCTGAACCTCTTCCTGCGGTAAAATCAGAACCTTCATGCTCCGTAAGGTCCTGGTTGCCAATCGCGGAGAGATTGCCGTGCGGATCATCCGCGCACTCCGCGAAGCGGGAATCTCCAGCGTAGCCGTTTATTCCGATGCCGACCGCGCATCGCTCGCCGTCAAGATGGCCGATGAAGCCGCGCATCTCGGCCCCGCGCCTTCTTCCGAAAGCTACCTCCGCATCGACAAGATCATCGACGCCGCGCAACGCCACGGTGCCGATGCGATTCATCCCGGCTACGGATTCCTGAGCGAGAATGCCGATTTCGCCGAAGCCTGCGCGAATGCCGGAATCATTTTCATCGGACCGCCGGCGTCGGCGATTCGCATGATGGGCTCGAAAACGTCCGCTCGCCAGGTCGCGATCGCGGCGGGCGCGCCTGTCGTTCCCGGCACTGAAGAAGCGCTGCGCGATCCGCATCGTGCAAAGGAGATCGCGGCGAAACTCGGCTATCCGGTGCTGCTCAAGGCGGCGGCGGGCGGCGGCGGTAAAGGCATGCGCCGCGTGGATCGCGAAGAGGATCTGGAATCGTCATTGCGCGACGCATCGAGCGAAGCGCTGCGCGCCTTCCGCAACGACGAAGTGTACGTCGAGAAGCTGGTGCTGGAGCCGCGCCACATCGAGATTCAGGTGCTCGGCGATCAGCACGGCCACATGATTCATCTGGGCGAGCGCGAATGCTCCATCCAGCGCCGCCATCAAAAGGTGATCGAGGAATGCCCTTCGCCTGTGATGTTGAAGTTCCCGGATCTTCGCGACCGCATGGGCGAGGCGGCGCTGAAGATCGCGCGCGCCGCCGGCTACACGAACGCCGGCACGATGGAATTCCTGGTGGATCGCGATCGCAATTTCTATTTCCTCGAAATGAATACGCGCTTGCAGGTGGAGCATCCTGTCACGGAGCTTGTGACCGGGCTCGATCTCGTCCAGTGGCAACTGAAAATCGCCGCGGGCGAGAAGCTAACGCTACAACAGAACGACGTCACGTGGACGGGCTCCGCAATCGAATGCCGCGTCTACGCCGAAGATCCCGATAATCAGTTCCTTCCCTCCCCAGGCAAAATCACGTATCTGGAGCAGCCGTCAGGGCCGGGCATTCGCCTCGATTCCGGAATTTATCCGGGCTGGACCGTGCCGCTCGATTACGATCCGATGCTCGCGAAGGTAGCGGCGTGGGCGCCGACGCGCGAGTTGGCGACGGAGCGAATGCGCCGCGCGCTGCGCGAATTCGTGGTCGCGGGAATTCGCACCAACATCGCCTGGTTCGATGAAATTCTCTCGCATCCGGATTTTCGCTCCGGGGCGCTGTCGACAGCGTTTCTCGATCGATTTGAGCGAGCGCTGCGCGGCGATGCCGACATCGAAATGGAAGCGGTGGCCGCGCTCATCGCGCACTTCAGCACAGGCGCGCCCAAGTCGGATGCCCCGTCGGGCCGGCCGCGAAGCACCTGGCGCGAAGCTGGCCGAGCGGAGATGATGCGTTGAAGCTCGACGTCGTGATGGATGGGCGGGCCGCGCGCCTGGAAGTGAACGGAGCGCAGCTTCGTTACGAACGCGAAGGCGGCGATTCCGTGGAGCGCGAATTCTCGGTTGCGCCGCTCACGCCCGGTTCGTATTCGGTGCTGATCGGCGGGCGCAGCTATACGGTGTTTGCTCCCGCTGGCGGCGAAGTTACAGTCAACGGTCGCGCGTTCCCGGTTGAAATTTTCGATCCGCGCGAAATGCGAGGCCGCAAGAGCGCCGGAGCCACCGAAGGCCGGCAGAAGATCGTCGCGACCATGCCCGGCAAAGTGGTACGCGTGTTGGTCGCCGAAGGTGACCAGGTCGAAGCCGGCCAGGGGCTGGTTGTCGTCGAAGCAATGAAGATGCAGAATGAGATGAAGTCGCCCAAGGCGGGGCGCGTCATCGAAGTGAAAACCAAGGCGGATGCGACGGTAGCGGCCGGCGAGGTTCTGCTGGTGATCGAGTAGCGCGGAGCGAGCATGGCCGATCCAAATTGTCCCATCTGTAACGGCACGGGTTTCAAGATCGTCGAACGCGGCGGCCTAACGGCGGCGGCGAAGTGCGAATGCGGCGCATGCGCAGCGCACTGAGCGGATCAAGGGAACCGCCAACATTCCGTCGAACTACGCCAACGCGCACGCTCGACAGCTTCATGCTGCCGCCGGACAATCCGACGGCGCGCACCGCTCTTGGAATGATCTTGCGGATGGCGATGGGCTTCGCTCGCGACTTTCCTACCGTGAATCCGCCGGGTCTGCTGCTGATCGGCGAACCCGGCTCGGGCAAGACTCATCTCGCGGTCGGCGTGATGAAGCAGCTCCTCGACAAGGGCCATGAGTGCGTGTTCTTCGATTATCAGAATCTGCTCGATCGCATCCGGTCGGGTTACGATGCCGCGTCGGGCGCTGCCGATCGCGAGGCTTATCGCGCCGCGCTGGAGGCGCCGGTGCTGGTGCTCGACGATCTGGGCGCACATCGCGTCACCGAGTGGGTGGAAGACACAGTGACGTCGATCATCACCTATCGCTGCAATAATCGTAAGCCGATGATTGCGACCTCGAACCTGCCGGATCAGGACGTCGGCGGAAAACAAATCGAGTACACCGGCGCGGGCGGCACACCCGTTTACAAGAAGACGCTCTCGGAAATGATCGGATCGCGCGCACGGTCGCGATTGTTCGAAATGTGCAAGGTGATCCAGATGCCCGCGGTGGAAGACTATCGCGTCAAGCATTCCAGGTGATTTGTGGCGTCGCGCGCGCTTCAGCGTGCAGCGGCGAACTTCAGTTCGACGTTCCGAATCGTCGGCTGAAGCCGGCGACAGCACGCTGAAGCGTACGCCACGAGTAACGTAAACTCGACATATATGCGCATCCTCGTCGTCGAAGACGAAAAACGGATTGCCGACTTCCTCTCGCGAGGACTCGAAAGCGCCGGTTACGCGGTCGATCTGTCGGGCGAAGGCGGCCGCGCCATCGACATGGTGCATGCCACCGAGTACGACCTGATCATTCTCGACCTCGGCCTTCCCGACATGGACGGACTCAGCGCCCTCCAGAAGATTCGCAATCGCAAGACCAGCCCGCCGGTGCTGATCCTGAGCGCTCGCGATCAGGTGGAGGATCGCGTCAAGGGTCTCGAAGGCGGCGCCGACGATTATCTGGTCAAGCCGTTCGCATTCGTCGAACTACTGGCGCGCGTTCGCGTCCTGTTGCGGCGCGGCCAGCCTACGCCCGAACGATTGCAAGTGGGCGAGCTCACGCTCGATTGCATCCGCCGCAAGGTGACACGCTCCGGCGAAAACGTAGAACTCGCGCCCAAGGAATTCAGCATCCTCGAATATCTGATGCGTAATCGCGGCCGCCCGCTCAGCCGCACCATGATCGTCGAACACGTCTGGGATATGGATTACGACGGACTCACCAACATCGTCGACGTCTATATCCGCCACCTGCGCTCGAAGATCGACGATAAGTGGCCGGTGAAAATGATCCAGACCGTGCGCGGCATCGGCTACATGCTCGACATTCCGGAGAAGGCGGAGAAAGTCGGGTAGCGGCGCGTGCGGCTCAACGTCCCACGACCCATCCGCCGAACTTTCCGCCTGCGCAATCTGCGCTTCGTGCGCGGCCTGCGATTTCGCCTCACGTTCAGCTACGTGCTCTTCTTCGCGGTCCTTCTAGTGGTGATCGGCCTCGTCTCGCGCCAATTCCTCAAGAAGCAACTGGAAGATGTGGAACGCGCGGCGCTGGATGAGGAATGGGATTCCGCCAAGGGGTACGTGAGCATCGTCAAGTACGAGCCGGTATGGGACCCGGTCGAAGACGATGAAGAACGCAAGCTGATCGAGGCTCGCCTTAAGCACGTCTACTTCATCGCGGACAACGCAGGAAATTCGCTCGGCGAATCCGAAATCTATCGGGCCATCGGTCTTGACTCCCCGGACGAAATAAAGCGAATCCTTGCGCTCCAAAAACCCGACGTGCATGAGCGCTCGGATGGAGACGGCGTTCCTTACCTGATCGAAGCCGGCGTGCTTCCCGGTGAGAATCACCGTCCGTATTTTTTGGCGATCGGAAGATCGCTCGAGAATTCGCGCAACACCGTACACATCTTCACGCGCAACTATTTTCTCGCTCTCCCCGCGATGATCGCCCTCAGCGCGTTCCTCGGCTGGCTGATTGCCGGCCGTGCGATTCGTCCCGTGAACCTGGTCGCGCAAGCCGCGCAGACGATCACCGGCTCGAATTTCTCCATGAAGATCCCGCGCCGCGGCGCCGGTGACGAACTCGACAATCTGGTCGACAGCTTTAACCGGATGACCGTCCGCCTCCAGCAATCCTTCGAACAAATCCGCCGCTTTTCAACCGACGTCTCGCACGAGCTTCGCACGCCCCTCACCGCAATCCGAGGCCAGCTCGAAGTCGCCGTCTTTACCGCGGAAACGCCGGATCAATACCGCGAAGCCGTCATCAACGCGCTCGAAGACGTGGAAAAGTTGTCCAGTATCGTGCGAACGCTTCTCCTGCTCTCGCAAGCCGAGTCCGGCCAGGTCGTCTTGCAGAAAACGGCATTCGACCTGGGTGCGCTGGCCGACGACATCGTCGATCAATTCCAGATTCCCGCCGAAGGCCAGGGCGTAACGCTCACCGCGGATCTGGATCGCGGAACCATCATTTCCGCCGATCGCACGCAGATCGAGCGCCTGCTTTCGAATCTGCTCTCGAACGCCGTGAAATACACTCCGGCCGGCGGTTCTGTGCGAGTACGCGCCGGCCTCGCCGCACCCGAAGGCTGGGCGCAACTGATCGTCGAAGACACCGGTGTCGGCATTGCGGCCTCTAATCTCCCGCACATTTTCGATCGCTTCTATCGGGTGCGCAATGCGCAGACTGGCTCGGTACAAGGCTTGGGCTTGGGATTAAGCTTCGTCACCTGGATCGTCGAAGTGCACGGTGGAAAAATCGACGTCACCAGCGCCGAAGGCGAAGGCAGCCGCTTCGAAGTTCTGCTTCCCACGCTGGAACGTCCCGCCGAACCGGACCACGATCCCGTCGATTCAAACGTCGATGCCGCGCATTAGTCACCTGTCGCAGAGATATCGTTAGCGCGCTCTCTAACAGTCGCGCCTCAACGGCCGTCAGAATATGTTGACCTTGAGGCGCGACCGTTAGAGAGCGCGCTTCCGCATGCTAACGATATCTCGGAGACAGTCCACTAGAGTTGACGCCGTATCGCCTATAGTAAATAGACACGCATGAGTCTGGAGATCACTGCAACACAGCGCGAAGGTATCGGCGTCCTCAGCCTAAAGGGCCGCCTGACAGTGGGCGACGCTTCGCAGCTGCGCGAAAAAGTCAACGAGGAGCTCGCGGCCAGCCGCCTCAACGTGATCCTTGATCTGGCAAGCGTCGATTACATCGATTCCACCGGCCTCGGCGCAATGGTGATCTGCTTCACCTCCGTCAAGAAAGCCGGGGGCTCGCTGAAGCTGGCGAGCCTGAACAAGCGCAACATTGAGCTGTTGGTGCTCACCAAGCTCCACAGCATCTTCGAAGTGTTTTCCGATCAGCAGGACGCCGTCAACAGCTTTTTCCCGAATCGCGAAATCAAGCACTTCGACATTCTCGCTTTCGTGAAGCAGCAGCAGGAAGAGGATTAGCCGACTCGAATGTTGAGCGCCGGAGCCCAGGCACCGTCCTTCGACCTCACCGATCTTACCGGCACGCGTCATTCGCTCACGCAGATCCTGGAACGCGGCCCGGCGCTCCTCGCCCTCTACAAAATCAGTTGCCCCACGTGCCAGTTGACGATGCCCTACCTGGAGCGCTTGGGGAAAGACTCGCTGCAAATTATCGGCATCTCACAGGACGATGAGCGCGCAACCCATCGCTTCGTGAAAACGCTAGGCCTTTCGATGCCGACGCTATTGGATCCCGAAGAAGCCGGCTATCCCGTCAGCAACGCATTCGGAATCACGCACGTCCCATCGCTGTTTCTGGTCGAGACCGACCGCCGTATTTCACTCGCCACCAGCGGATTCCACAAGCACGATCTGGAAGCGATCGCCCACCGCGCGCAGTCCAGATTATTTCTGCCGGACGACCACGTTCCCGAGTGGAAAGCCGGTTGAGGATCGAAAAACTGAGCTTCCGGGCGAAGCTGACGTGGCAACTGAAATTGCAACACAAGCTGCGCTACTCTGAAAGAGGCAATGGCCAAAATTTCTGAAATCTTCGGCGGCGCCGCGGCGATCGCCAAGGGCATGAGCATCACCTTCGGTGAAATGCTCAACCCGACGATCACCGAGAACTATCCCGAATCGCCGATGCTGATGCAGGAGCGCTATCGCGGCGTGCATGAGCTGCAGCGTGACGAAAACGGCCTGGAGAAATGTGTCGCGTGCTTCCTATGCGCGGCCGCCTGCCCGGCGACGTGCATCTACATCGAAGCGGCGGAGAATACCGACCAGCTACGCATCAGCGGCGGCGAGCGTTACGCGAAAGTCTACAACATCGATTACAACCGCTGTATCTTTTGCGGCTACTGCGTCGAGGCCTGCCCGACTGACGCCATTACCCATGGCCACGGGTTTGAGATCGCCAGCTACAACACATCCACGCTGGTCTATCGCAAGGAACAAATGCTGGTCCCGATCCCCGAAGGCGCGCATTTTCCGCTGAAAGCGGAAGCCGAGCCAACCACCGGCGCCCATTAGACTTAGCGGCGCAACTCCAGCCTCCGTCAATCCTCCTAGTAACGATCCTCGTGAAAACCGGGACAGGCTACCCTGTCCCCTGGTGGCCCGGGGCTAACGAATCAACAAGATAGCGGTGTGGACAGGGCGGCCTGTCCCAGTTTTCACTTGCTCATAACCGTCCTCGAAACAAATCCGCCGCCTCATTTCTCTTCTGGATGGAGGCAGATTATGAAGCGATTTAATATTTTCTCGGTTGTCGCTGGCGCTGGACTTCTCATCGGCCCTTCCATGCTGGTGAACGCGCGGCCCGCTCCCGAGCCCCAACGCGAAGAACACGCAAGGCGCGAGTATCACTTCCGCACGGAGGATCAAGCGCGCTTGCGCGATCACTATCGGACAAATTTCCGCGAACACGATCGCATCGATGTCGCGCATCGTCCCCGATTCGTCGTCGGCGGACGGCTCCCCGGCGATTTCCGGGCGCGCTTCCATCCGTTCCCTGAGGTTCTACTGCGCGACCTGCCTGCGATTCCCGCGGGTCTGGAAGTTGGCTATGTGGATGGCTACGCGGTCGTCTACGATCCCGTGTCGCTTGAGATCGTAGAAGTCCTCGACGTTTGGCCGCAATAGCGCGACCAGAACTCGTGGCGCACGCTTCAGCGTGCTGCTGTCGGCTTCAGCCGACAGTCCGGACGTCGAACTAAAGTTCGCCGCTGCACGCTGAAGCGTATGCCACTGGATCGTTACTTCAGGTTGTACTCCACCTTGATACTCTCCACGTTCTTCATCGCCTGCGCCTGAAACGGACTCCGCAGCATCGCGCAGCGACGCATGAACTTCAGCGCTTCCATCGACCGCATGGGACCACCGCCCTTATCCGCCAACCTATAATTCGCCATCCCCAGGTGGTAAAGCGCGCCCGGTTCCTGCGGCGAATCCTTGATGTACGGCAGCGCGCCGCGCAACAGTACATCCGCCTTCGGGTACAGACCGTTCATGCTGCTGGAGATACCTCCCATGTAATACGCCGTCCCCAGCACCCCCGCTTTCTTCTTGTCCCAATCGGCTTCGGCTTCCGACTCCGGCCGCGGCTTCTTCTCCAGGATCTCGATCGACCTCATGGTCAGCGCGATCACCTTTTCGCGATCGTGCGGCGTCTCCTTGTGAAAATAAATCTCGGCGATGTACATCAACGCATCGACGTTGTCAGGATCGGATTGAAGCAGCCTGTCCGCCGCCTCCAACGTTTTCGCTTCCGGACCGATCTCGCGATAAATTCGAAAATATTCGGCCGGCAGTTTGCTCGTGTACGGGCTCGACGGCATGCGCTGGTCCAACTCCTGCAGCATCTGTAATCGAGTGCGCAGATCCGTGGTTTGCTGCGCCGCGTTGAACAAACAGAATTCCGCGTAACTTTGCGACGAATGCGCGTCGGCCGCTGCCGTCCCGCCCTTCGCGGTCATTCCCGCCGCGACATGCCATACCCGATCCGCCCACTTCGCAGTCTGCTCCGCATCGTGCTTGGCCTCGGCAGCCCGTAACGCGATTTTCGCCGCCTCCAGATTCTCCGGTTCAATCGCCAGGCGCAGCGCTCCGATGTGCATCGCCTGGTCCCATTCCTTGAGCGAAAGGTAGATGGGTTGCAACTGGTCATACACCCACGCGACCGCCGGATGCGACGGATACTGCACCGCGAATTGCTCCAGGAAACGGAGCCTCTCGGCTGCGTCGGTCTCCTGCTGTATGTGCTGGATGAGAAGTCCATCCTTTGTTTCGGGATCGAATACGGGTTTTGCGCGCTGCGCGGCAGACAGCCCGGCGGTGAGCAGGAAAATTAGCGTCGACGAGAGCTTCCTCACCGTTTTCTCCTTCCAAGAACTTCTCAAGATGGTGTAGTATTGTCTATTCTTTCCTTTCGGGTGTGAGGAGAGAAAACTTTAGTACGCTCTGCGTAAGCAGACTCGAAATCAAACTTAAGACATGCTTCTTCCTACAACCTACCTGGCAGCTCTGTTGCTGTCGATCGCCTCGATGATTCTCTGGGGATCGTGGGCGAATACGCAAAAACTCGCCGGCAAATGGCGATTCGAGCTCTTTTATTACGATTATTCGCTAGGAGTTTTGCTCTGCGCCATAATCGCGGCCTTCACCTTTGGGTCGATGCACGGCCAGGAACTCACCTTCTCCGATAACCTGCTGATCGTGTCCAAGCACCAGATGGCGTATGGGATTGGCGCGGGTATGGTGTTCAATCTGGCGAACATGTTGCTTGTCGCCGCGATTGCCGTGTCGGGACTCGCCATTGCATTCCCCGTGGCCATCGGACTCGCGCTCATCATCGGCGTCATTTGGAATTACGTCCTCAACCCGCAAGGCGACCCGGTGCTCTTATTCGGCGGAGCGCTGCTGGTCATGATCGCGATTGTGGTTGATGGTCTTGCTTACTCCACGTATCTGAACGCCCAGGCGGCTGCGGCCCTGAAGGCGCTTTCGCCTGACCCGAGAGTGAAGTCCAAGGCTGTCAAGCGAGGCCCCGGCGCGGTTCGCGGACTTCTGCTGAGCGTCGTCAGCGGCTTACTGATGGGTGCGTTTTATCCTCTGGTGGAAATCGCGAAGGGTGGAGAAGACGGGTTGGCGCCGTACGGCGTCGGCGTTCTATTCGCCGCCGGCGTAGTGGTGTCGTCGTTTTTGTACGTGCCCTTTTTCCTGAATTTTCCAGTGGATGGCGAGCCCATCCACGTCACTGACTATCTGAAAGGCACCGTTCGCCAGCATCTCTGGGGACTGCTCGGCGGAGTGGTCTGGATGGCGGGCGGCATTTGCAATTTCCTCGCGTCGAGCGCCCCAGCAAAGCTCCAGGTAGGGCCGGCAGTCACCTACGCCTTGGGTCAAGGCTCCACCATGATCAGCGCGTTATGGGGGTTACTGCTGTGGCGCGAATTCAAAGGCGCCAGCGAGCGCGTGAAGCTGCTGCTCATCGTAATGATGGTTCTCTTCGTCTCGGGACTGGCCATGATCTCGATGGCCCCGCTGCGAGTGAAATAGCGCGAAAGAAGGCGTTTTTCCGTTGCCTGTGCTTTCGCCATCCCGCGAAAGCGCGTTTGGAGACAGCGGACTCAAAGAGGCGCGACAGCATGGGCGCGTGCTAGCGTGCTCAAACGGTTGTGCCTTGCAACCCGTGGGCATTTCGCGACACCTGAGGCGCAGCCGTAAGGCTGCGCGCGTTCGTGAGGCAGGCGTTTCCGCCTGCCTTCTTAAACAAAGGTTTGCACGCATTGCACCCGACACTCGTCTAACCTGATAGAAGTGCTTTCCCGTATCATCCTGATATCCCTGCTCACCGTACCAGCCTACTGCGGCGAGTACGCCGTCCTAGCCAGCGGCCAGCGAATGCACATCGATCACCACGAAGCCAACGCGGACACAATCCGCCTGTTTTCATCAGGTCAGAGCTTTACCGAAATTCCGTTAGCTTCCGTTGTCGCCTTTGAACTCGACGATTACGTCCCGCCGCCTGCTCCCCCGCCGCCGCCCACGCCCGTTGCGGCCGCGAAGCCAGCCGCTCCAGTTACCGATCCCAAGACGCTAGTGCACGACGCTGCGATTCGCTACGGCCTGCCGCCCAAATTTGTCGAAAGTGTAGCCCGAGTCGAATCCTCCCTGCGCCCTGACGCCATTTCCCCGAAGGGCGCGATCGGAGTGATGCAGTTGATGCCCGCAACCGCCCGAGCTCTCGACGCCGACGCCAGCGATCCTGCCCAGAACATCGAAGCCGGAACGCGCCTGCTCCGCGAGCTGCTGATCAAGTACAACAACGACGCCGTGAAAGCACTAGCAGCCTACAACGCCGGCGAAGGCGCTGTCGACCGATACCACGGAGTTCCGCCCTACGCCGAAACCCAAACCTACGTCGACAAAGTAATCCGCAACTACCAAAAAGCCGAACGCTAAATTTCCGCGCCACAAACGTTCGCGACCGTCCGTTGAGAGCGCGCGTCTTCGTGGGGCAGGCGTTTCCGCCGCCGCTTGTGGGGCCGCCACTCATGGCGGCGAGCGGCCTTCAGGCCGCTCAATCTGCCCGGGGACCATTTAATCCCACTCCGTCTGGCCGCGGTCTGTTGGACGCGTTTCAGAACCGTGACCGAAGGAAGCGGTAAAAGTGCCCCCCACATTTTGAAACTGATCCGCTACCGCAAATGAGCGCGCAAGACCACCGACACCCACGCGCGAACACCCGTCATCGCGGTAGTGCCTGAAATATACGCCAGTGCTCGCGATAGAGTTTGAGATTTTTCGTTCAACGCACATTTCAGGCACTACCCGTCATCGCCACTCACACATTTCACGTAAACTAATGGATTGAGCCCCAGTTCCGCCCCCAACACCAACATGCTATTTGACACCGAGTCTTTTCAGTCTCGCCATATCGGTCCCGACCCAGACGCGCGCAACGCGATGCTCAAAACCATCGGCGCTGCCTCCCTCGACCAGTTGATCGATCAAGCGATTCCCGCGCGCATCCGCCTCTCGCAGCCATTGAATCTTCCCCCTGGCAAGAGCGAATTCGAGTACCTCACCGGCCTGCGTACCATCGCGCAAGACAACCAACTCTGGAAATCGTACATCGGACTCGGCTACTCCGATTGCGTCACACCCAGCGTGATCCTGCGCAACGTGCTCGAGAATCCAGGCTGGTACACGCCCTACACGCCGTACCAGGCGGAGATCGCGCAAGGCCGCCTCGAAGGGCTGCTGAATTTTCAAACCATGGTGAGCGACCTGACGGGCATGGAATCCGCCAACGCATCCCTGCTCGATGAAGGCACCGCCGCGGCCGAAGCGATGACCATGCTCCATCGCGTTTCAAAGACCGACCGCTCCAAATTCTTTGTGGCCGACTCCTGCTTTCCGCAGACCATCGACGTGATGCGTGGACGAGCCGAGCCGCTCGGCATCGAACTCGTGATCGGCGACTGGCGGGCTGCCGATCTCTCCGCCGGATTCTTCGGCGCCATGCTGCAAACCCCGGATGAAGCCGGCCTGGTTCACGATCTGCGCGACTTCATCGCCGCAGCCAAACGCAATGGTGTGATGGTCGCAGTTGGAACCGACCTGCTGAGCGCGGTGCTGCTCACGCCGCCGGGCGAAATGGGCGCTGACGTTGTGTTCGGTAATTCGCAGCGTTTCGGAGTTCCTCTCGGCTACGGCGGACCGCATGCGGCATTCTTTGCGACCGCTGAAAAGAACGTGCGCCAAGTGCCGGGCCGCATCATCGGCGTGTCGGTGGATGTGCACGGCAACACCGCGTATCGCATGGCGCTGCAGACGCGCGAACAACATATTCGCCGCGAGAAGGCGACGTCGAATATCTGCACCGCGCAAGCGCTGCTCGCCAACATCGCGGGATTCTATGCGGTGTATCACGGTCCTAAAGGCCTCACCGCGATTGCGCGCCGAGTGCACGGCTACGCGAAGTTGCTGGAGCGCGAACTCGCGAAAGTCGGCGTCGCGCAACGCAACGAAGTCTTCTTCGATACGCTGCGATTGGAGCCTCCAACCGGAACGCTGGATCGGGTTCGCGACGCTGCCAACGACGCGCGAGTGAACTTCCGCTTTCGCGACGATGGGACCATCAATATCGCCCTCGATGAAACCACCACATCCGCCGATATCCAACAGATAGTAAAGGTCTTTGCAGCAGCGCCCCATGCGGCCGTGGCGGTCGATTTGTCGCCTGAAGATCTCACCGTGGATTTTCCGCAAAATCACCGCAGAGCCACCGCGTTTTTATCGCACACAATTTTCAACTCGCATCACTCCGAAACGCAGATGATGCGCTACCTCCGTTCGCTGGAGCGCAAGGATGTTGGCCTGGACACGTCGATGATCCCGCTCGGCTCCTGCACCATGAAACTGAACGCGGCCTCGGAAATGTTACCGATTACGTGGCCGGAGTTTTCGAAACTCCATCCGTTTGTTCCAGTTGAGCAGGCCGCGGGATATCAGCGGATCTTTCGTGAGATAGAATCCACGCTCGCCGAAATTACAGGCTTCGCGGCAGTGTCGTTGCAGCCGAACGCCGGCTCGCAAGGCGAATTCGCCGGCCTCATGGTGATTCGTAAGTATCACCAAGATAAGGGTGATACGCATCGCGACGTGGTCCTGATCCCCGCGTCGGCGCACGGCACCAATCCAGCCAGCGGAGTGATGGCCGGCATGCGAGTGGTCGTGGTCGCCAGCACCAGCGAAGGCAATATCGATGTCGCGGATCTGAAAGCCAAAGCCGAGCAGCATCGCGATGTTCTTGCAGCGCTGATGGTTACGTATCCGTCGACGCACGGAGTATTCGAGGAAAGTATTCAGGATATTTGCGCGATCGTGCACGCCAACGGCGGCCAGGTTTATATGGACGGCGCGAACATGAATGCGCAGGTGGGATTGACGAGTCCGGCCGCGATCGGCGCGGATGTTTGCCACTTGAACCTGCACAAAACATTCAGCATTCCGCACGGCGGCGGAGGCCCGGGCATGGGGCCGATCGCGGTCGCGAAGCACCTCGCGCCGTTTTTGCCGGGGCATCCGGTGATCAAAACCGGCGGCGACAAACCGATCGCAGCGATCTCGGCGGCGCCGTGGTCGAGCGCGAGCATCCTTCTGATTTCATACGGCTACATGCAGATGCTGGGTCGCGACGGCATGACGGATTCGACGCGCTACGCGATCCTGAATGCGAACTACATCAAAACGCGCCTGGAACCGCATTATCCGGTGCTGTACACTCGCGAAAACGGGCGCGTGGCGCACGAGATGATTTTCGATCTGCGCCAGTTGAAACACGATAGCGGGATCGAAGAAACGGATGTCGCTAAACGGTTGATGGATTACGGATTTCATGCGCCGACGGTTTCTTTTCCGGTCGCCGGAACGCTTATGGTGGAACCGACTGAGAGCGAACCGAAAGAAGAGCTCGACCGTTTCTGCGATGCAATGATCGCGATTCGCGCGGAGATTCAAGCGGTGATCGACAAGCAGGCGGATGCTCGCGATAACGTTCTGAAGAACGCGCCGCATACGGCGGCTGCTGTATCGGCGGATGCGTGGACGCACTCGTATTCACGCGAGCAGGCAGCTTATCCGCTGCCTTTTGTGCGCGCGCATAAGTTCTGGCCTAGCGTCGGAAGGATTGATAATCCTTATGGGGATCGCAATTTGATGTGTTCGTGTCCGCCGGTTGAGGCTTTTGTGGAGAAGTAGAAGAGGCAGGCGGAAACGCCTGCCCCACGGAAAACGTTGAGGGGCGACCTGGAGGTCGCCTGCGGACCGGAGGTCCGCCCTACTACTGCCCAACTGGGATGAAGGCGTTCACTTGCGTTACGGAATCGCCCACGAAGGCCAACACCAATGTGTCCTGTCCCTTCGTGATTCCGGCGGGCACTACTACGTTGAACTGGAATAATCCCGGCGAAATTAATCCGGCGAAGTTCACCGTCGCCTGAATCCCGTCGATCACGATTGTCGGCAACGCGATGATGGATCCGACAACTCCGGTTCCGAAGCCGGTCCCGTAGAGCACGATTACCTCGCCTGCGGTTGCCGGACTGGCGGTCGAAAGCACGGTGCCGTTGGCGTGCGTCGCGGCGATATAGATATCGCCGTTTGCGTTCACGGTGGAAAGCGTGAAGAACGCCGGCGCGAGATTCGCGGCGGTGGCGGTGATATTGGCGCTCGCCAGATTGTTATTCGTGATCTTGATCTGCGCGGGCCCCGGTGTGACATTCGGCGGGACCAGGAAATTGATCTGCGTATTTCCGACGAACAACAACGGCGCGGAGATTCCATTGACGGTGACGCCGACTCCGGCGACCGTGGTGGGCAATGATCCGTTCGTCGTCGTAGCCGTGACGTTCATTGCCGAAAGGCCCGCGCCTTTCAGCGTGACCCATTCATTCGATGAGATTGGACCGGGCAGCAGGCTTCCTCCGTTCAACACATTCGCGGAGGTGACCACCGGCGCAGCCTGAATGCTGCCCAGCAATCCATGCGAGTACAAGGGATCGCTCAAGCCTCCCAGCTTGCCGGGACCCGCCGTGAAGTACAGCGTGCCTGCATCTTCTTTCTGCGCGACCGAGCCGCTGCCGAACGCAATCGACCACAGCCCTTCGATCGAAATCGGCGCGCCGCTCAGGTCACTCAGCGTGCCGAGCAGACTTCCGGTCGCGGGATCGAACGCGTTGATCTTTCCATCGCCCAGATTGCCCACCAGCAGATCGTTGGCAAACGCTCCGAAGGTCGCCGGCGCCATCGTCAATCCCCACGGCGCATTCAGCGCGCCTTGCTGGACGATGGTGCGGACCAGGTTGCCGTTCATGTCGAAAACCGCGACGTAGCCATTGCCGGCGCCGAAAACCGCGATCTTCTTGGTCGCGTCCTGCTTGGCGTAGGTGACGTACAGCAGGTTATTGAGGGCCACGATATTGAACGGTGCGTAGCCGGACGGAATCAGCGTGTCGACGAAGGCGTTGGGAAAGGCGCCGGGGTTCAGCGCGGCGGTTCCGTCCACCACATCGACACGGCCACCCGAGAAATTCGCCAGGAACACCAGCGGCGCAGCGGAGGTTCCGCCCAGCGCGCAACCGGTGTACTCCGCGCCGGCCTTGGAATTGTCCGCGATCACCTTGGCATGAGTCGCATCCACGTTGGGATTCCAACCGGCGAAGATGCCGTCTTCCGTGCAGAACATGAAGTTCGGCGAACGCCCCGCGGCCAACGCAAACGCGGTGGTGTTCGCGCTAAAGGCGTTAAAGATGACACCCGTTACCTTGCCGCCTACAATCGCTCCGTTCGCGCCCGGTATGTTGACGATCACGGCGGTGTTTTGCGTGCCATCGCCTGCGTAGAGCGTCGACAAGCCCGTGCCGTTGTCGCCAATCCAGAAGGGCGTCTGTCCAAACCCGTTACCCCAAGGGTTCACCAAGCTTTTGTCCTGATGGTCCGCCACATTTGGCAGATCCGATACCAGGTTGTGCTGCAAGTAGGTATTTTGGGCTTGCAGAGTCAGGGAGCCAAGCACGAGTCCCGACAGCAGGCGTAGTTTTGAGGCGCGAGTTAGATTGAGTGATGTCATCGTTGGTATGATGCGGGACTTGCGAAAAGCATTTCCAGCCCAACGGCAACAAATAACGGTTAAGTTGTAAAAAGCTTGTAAATAATGATTGCTTTTCGGCAAGAGACGCTAAGGGTTCAACGATCCCGCCACAATAGCTCGGCATCCGAGCGTCTTACGTAGTTTGCGTCGATCGTCGCGGGGTCGTCCGCAAGGCCGGCGGCGAGGCGGGCGGAGGCTATTTTTCCGATGGCTCCGGCGAGGGGAGGCGGCGGGCTTCGGCGAGCATCGATTAGTTCAATGTCGCCCGGGGGGAGGGTCGCGAGCCAGGCTTCTTGGTTCATGACAACTTCTTCGCGGACTGGGTTCAGGGCGGCATTGTAGACTGCGCCGAAGATTTCGCCTCTGCGGGCGTCGATGAGGACTGCTCGCAAGGCGCTGGTTCCAAATGAGGCAAGTGCTTGGAGATTCGAGACGGCGATTACTTTGCGGCCGGTGGCTTCGGCTAGTCCCTTCGCGGCGGTTAGTCCTACGCGGACTCCGGTGAAGGAGCCGGGGCCGCTGGCGGATGCGAAGGCTTCGATTTTCTGAATGGTTAGGTTATGGCGGTTTAGTAGCGATTCGATTTCGGTGAATAGGATGTGGGCGTAGCCGTCGGGGGAAGCTAGGATTTTTTCTTCGATGACTTTGGCATCGTTGACAAGTGCGATGCTTGCGGATTCGCTGGTGGTGTCTATGGCTAGGATCATTGGGAGGCCTGAAACGCAGCACAAGAATGTCGAGATGAATCTCGACACTGCACGCTTAAGCGTACGCCACGAATCATGTCGTCTTCGAGGGTCATGGGATAAACTCGTGTCGACATGAGTGTCGACACGGCACGCAGGAGTGCGTGCGCCACGTCGTGCCTCCCGGCGGGGTCGATGGCTAGGATCATTGAATCACGAACTGGCAGGCGGAAACGCCTGCCCCACATCGATCCACAAACGGGCAGGCGGAACCGCCTGCCCCACGCCGCGCGGGGCTATCAATTGGTAGGACCAATTAAATGGACTAGTCTCCCTCATTGGACTAGCCTGACTACTTTGTCGACTATGTAGGCTTTGCCGTTGGCGTTTAGGATTTGCATGCGCAGGGTGCCTACGGCTGGCAGATTATCCGTGATCAGGCGCGGGATTTGCAGCGTCCCTTCCCTGCCCGAGCCGGCCACTCGGTAGCCTTCGCCGTTCACCACGGCATCTACCGTCCACTCAATCAGCAGCAGGCGCGTGCCGCGCGATTCGCGCTTCACTTTGATGGCGAAATACGGCGGGTGCGAAATGGAGATCTCATCGCGATCCGGCAGCGCTATCGCGAATGGCGTCTTTTCCGGAGTCTGCTCCACCTCCTGCACCGGCACGATGCGCGATTCGAATTTGTACGACTTGAGCATTCCCTCCTTGGTGCCTTCGCGCGAAATGTGCAGGATCCACGGGTGCGATTTGTCGGGAGCTTCGCCCGTGTAGTGCTCGCCGTTATAGCCCTTTTGCTTGATGCGTTCACCATTCAGCGGGTTGATCCACGCGACGTCGTAACCGTGCTGTTCCAGCGTGACCTCCACCGGACCGGGTTTGTCGACGTACACGATGTACTCTATCCCCTCCAGCGCGATCGCGCGCGCGCCGTCGACGCCGAAGTACGGTTCGAGTTCCCAGTAGCGATTGCCGGCCATGAACTCGAACCACGCCTTCATATATGGGCCCGATCCCGAGGCCGGATATTGCCCGTTCATGGTGGCGGTCCACAGATCGCGCTCGTTCCGGATGCCGATGTTCACGGCGGGCAACTGATGGAGCTGATGCTCGACGGCGCCGACGTTCGGATCGGGCGTGCCGTAGGCGAGCATGTCCATCCATCCATCGCCCAGCAGCGGCGCGGACGAGGACGACGCGAGCGTGGTGCGCGGATGATTGTAGGGATCGAACTTCTTAAGCAGATCGCCGAAGTCCTTCAGCGCGGCGCGCGGGTGGGCGACACTTT
Source organism: Terriglobia bacterium (assembly GCA_963732025.1). Classification (GTDB taxonomy): domain Bacteria; phylum Acidobacteriota; class Terriglobia; order Bryobacterales; family Bryobacteraceae; genus Palsa-187. Next base: position 2,124,858 of record CAVSXU010000006.1, on the reverse strand, counting down.
CGAATGCCGCGAGCCCCATCCACGTGAGATTCATGGGCGCGAATCGGCAAATGATGTCGGTGAGGTAGAGCTGGCGCTCGGTTCGATCGGTGGGGATGGAGGCGAGTGCTACGTCGGCGACCATGCCGCGGGCGTTGATGGCGCGGAGACGGTCGGCGGCTTCGCGAAGGTCGTCGCCGGGGTTTATCATCACGCGGAGATGGCTGAACTTTTCTTCAGCTCGCTGGGTGATGGTGCGGTCGAATTCGGCGCGCGGGGTCGTCACGAATTTGTCAACGGTTGTCGCCATCCAGAGATGCTGCTTGTTGGTGCCTTCGTAGGCGAAGTGATGAACGTTGGCTACTTTGACGAAGCCTGGCGATTCGGATTCGCTGGCGGTGAATTGGCCTTCCTTGCCTTCGAGGCGCGCGAGGCTGCTGGTGAGGCGATATTCCCACGTGCCGGCTTCGGTGGGCGCGACGCGGATTACGAATCGGCGGTCGCTGTCGCGGAAGGCGTACATCATGTAGGTGCGGTGATGGGGCGAACGGAACTCGGCTCTTAGTTGGATGTTCGCGGGGCTTTCGTTGGGCTCGAGATCGAAGACGAGATCGCAGGTGGACCAGGCTGGCGTGGATGCGCAACCGGCTCGGGTGTCGGTTAGGGAGGTTGTGGGCTGGGCGGATAGAAGGGTCGCGAGGAATAAAAAGGCAAGTACGAGCGCTGCACGCTTACGAACGGCAGGCGGAACCGCCTGCCCCACACACGCATCGACCGCTCTGCAAGCTTGGCCACGTCTCTGGATGAAATTCTCCATCATTTGGGATCTAGAATGATGCGCTCTTCGGCGGCGGCTTCCACGGCTTTTCTCGAAAATGGCAGTGGATGATAGCGGCCGGTCAGCCAGTCTTCCAGCAGATCCCGATAATGTTTGCTTTGCGGATCGCCGGATTCGCCGGGCGTGTTCGTCACAACGGATCTATCCCAATCACCCACGTCGAGGATCTGACGATAAGACGCGCCGCTGTCGCCGCCGGTTCCACCGGCCGCATTCACCGTGTTGCTATCGCCGGGGCGCGGGATGCGCGGCAGATTCATCTGCGGGCTGTCCAGCGGATGACGCATAATCAGGGAATGCGCGGCGCTCCACTTCCAATCCTCACGATGCGGCAGGCCCCGCTCAATCGCAGCGACCGCATGATCCAGCGCTTCTGAAATCGCGCGCGGATTCGGGCGATCCTCAAGAAGTTTGAAGACGACTTCCAGGCTGACTCCGCCTCGCCAATCGTGCGGATAGGTGGCGGCGATCAGTGCAGACGTCCACAGTTCGTAGAGCAGGCCGGGGCGCGAATCGGCGGTCAGGCGCGCATCCCACTTCAGAAATTCATTGACGAGCTCGGCGTGATGCTCGGGGTGTGATTTGCGCACGATCGCCTGGAATCTTTTCGCGGGAAGGCAGAGCAGATCGTACTGCATGTGCTCGAAATCGGTGATCGAGAATTTCTTGTTGGGCTCCGAGAGCATCTGCGTGGCGCGCTCGGCTCGCGATGGCGGCGACCATTCGAACGATAGTTGCTTCTTGTAGCCGGGCGGCAGGATGTTGTTGTTCGCGGTGGCCACGAAATGTTTCGCTGGGTTGTAGGACTGCGGCAAATCCGCGACCGGGAGGAAACCGGTCCATTCGAATTGGCCGGTGTCGCCGGGAACGGGGAGAAGTCCAGTCGCGTTGTTGGCGCGCACGGGCGCCGCGCCGGACGCGATCCATCCGATGTTGCCGGAGGTATCGGCGTAGACCATGTTCTCCGATGGCGATTTGTAGCGGGCCATCGCGCCGACGAATTCGTTCCAATTTTTCGCGCGCGCGACCGAAAGCCCCGCGAGATATGCCGCGCCACCGGGCTCGCCGCCGACCGAACGTAGAGCATAGGCCAGATGCTTCGCTCGATCCTCATAAAGAATCGGGCCGTGCTGCGTGTAGCGAAGCTCAGTGGTGACGGGCACTGCGCCTTTGACAGGAATCGACTGCTTCTCGATTTCGATCGGCTTCCACGCGCCTTTGAACAGATACTGATTGGGATTCGCGGGGTTGATTTTCTCCACGTACAGATCCTGCTGATCGATGCCGACGATGGTGAAGCCGAACGCGATGGAATCGTTGTGGCCGAGCGCGATGCCGGGCAGCGCAGGCTCGCCCGCGCCGATCGCATTCCAGCCGGGGGCGTTGAGGTGCACGATTTTGCGCAGGCTGGGCACCAGAATCGGGCGATGCGGATCATTGGCGAGCAGAGGCTTGCCGGTGGCGCTCATACTCCCGTCGATCACCCAATTGTTGGAACCTTGTCCGCTGGCGAGGCGCGGCGGTCCGGCGGCGGCATCGAAATCGCGAACGATCTCGCGGGTGATGGCTTGGATGTCGAGGCCGGGAGGAATCGTCAGATGAATGAACGGGTCAGGCGGCGAAAACTTTTCGGTGACGGCTTCGCCGAAGTTGGCGATTTCGATGGCGCGGTCGACCTCGGTAGCGACGTTGTGCGAAACGCCGAGGGCTGGGATGCGCGTCACGACGTCTTCGATCGTCCACTGACCGGGATCGTAACCGGCGAGCTTGAATTCGAGCGGGCGCGCGCCGTTCAGCGATCGGATGTAGGCGTTGATGCCGTTGACGAACGCGGTCACGATCTGGCGGGCATCGGGCGCGTAGGCGTCCCATTCCTTGTTCCAATCGCCACGATAACGCAGCAGGCGAGCGACGCGATCGCGGCCGAGCGTCGATGGTCCGGCGACTTCGGAAAGTTTGCCGGCGCCTGCGCGACGCCAGAGGTCGATCTGAAAGAGGCGATCCTTGGCGGTGATCCAGCCTTGCGCGAAGAACAGATCGTCGGTGTTGGCGGCGTAGATATGCGGGACGCCCCAGGTGTCGCGAATGATTTCGACGCGTGCGTGGAGGCCGGAGACGCGCTCGGCTTGGAGCGTGGCCGCGAGTAGAAGCGCGATGAGGAATCGCCGCATCATTTCATTATGATCGACCACCTCGGTGGGAAGTGATATTCTTGGCTCGTGATGGCAAGCAAGACTTTAATCACTCCGGAACAGTATCTCGCGACGAGTTTTGAGCGCGAGCCGGAATATGTACACGGCGAACTTGTGGAGAAATCGTTGCCCAATATCCTTCATGGCGAAATTGTGATTCGCCTGGGAGCGCTACTACTTTGCGTCGGCAAATGCGTCGCGGATGTCAGAATGCGTCTCGCCGAGGACCTATATCGTCTGCCCGATCTTGCTCTATTGTCGAACCACAGCCGAAGACCGTTCCGACAACGCCACCGCTGATGGCTGTCGAAATCAACTCACCAGACGACCGAATGCGCGACATTATGGTGAAGCTCGCCGAGTATCGAGCCTGGGGAGTCAAATATATTTGGTTTGTAGAACCGGAATTGAAGGAACTTTACGTCTACCAGCAGCGCCTGGTACCGGTCGACAATTTCGAACTCCCGGAATTCAATCTCACGATCACACCTGACCAGCTATTCTCCTAACGTCTCGATCACCAGATGTTCGCGATGGCCGTGAGCGGTCGCGGCATCGAACGCAAACGTGAGCACTCGGCGGGTTTCCAACGGATCGATTAACGCATCGACGTGGCCTCGCGCGGCGGCGTAGCGCGCGTCCAGCCAGCGTTCATAATCGGAACGAGTTTGCGCGCAGCGAGCTTCCAACTCCGGCGGAACCGGCTCGCCGGCCGCCTTGTAGCGCGCGAGCTCCGGGCCGTGAACCGCTTGAACGGCCGAGTCGCCTTCCATCACGCCGATGCGCGCAGTCGGCCAGGCGAACGAGAAATGCGGATCGAATCCCTGCCCCGCCATCGCATAATAACCTGCTCCGCTCGCGTGATTCAGCGTCAGAATAATTTTCGGCACGGTCGCGCAGGCCATCGCCTCCACCATTTCCGCGCCGGCACGAATGATGCCTTCGCTTTCCGCGTCGGCGCCGACCATGAATCCCGAAACGTCCTGCAAATACAGCAGCGGCAATCCGTGGCGCTCGGCGTTTTCGACGAAATACGCGACCTTGCGGGCGGATTCGGTGTAGACGATGCCGCCGATGCGCGGGCCGCTGGGCGATTTCAGAAATCCGCGGCGATTCGCGATCACGCCGATCGCGCGACCGTTCAAGCGCGCGTTCGCGCAGATCATTTCCGGCGCGTGGCCGGGCTGGAATTCGAGATAGCCCTCGGCGTCGACGATGCGCGCGATCACTTCTTCCGCGCTGTAAGGCAGGCGATGATCGGCGGGAAGAAGATCATACAAGCCTTCGGCAGGCTTCGCGGGCGGAACGCCTTTCGTCACGGACAACGGCGCAGGCTGCTCGCGAATCATTTCGCGAATCAGGCGCAGGCAATCGAGATCGTCCTTCGCGGCGTAGTGCGCGACGCCGCTGGTGCGTGTGTGCAGCGTCGCGCCGCCCAGCGATTCGGCATCGATAACCTGACCCACCGCGCCTTTCACCAGATTCGGTCCGCCAAGCCCCATGAAGCTGGAGCCTTCCACCATGATGATCACGTCGGAGAGTGCGGGCAGATACGCGCCGCCCGCGATGCACATCCCCATCACCGCCGAAATCTGCGGCACGCGCAGCTTTCGCCGCATCAGCGAGTTGTAGTAAAACATTCGCGATGCGCCGTAGGTGCCCGGGAACACTCCGTCCTGATACGGCAGATTCAACCCGGCGGAGTCGACAAGATAAACGATGGGCAGGCGATTGCGCATTGCGATTTCCTGCGCGCGCAGAATCTTCGGGATGGTTTCCGGCCACCACGCGCCCGCCTTGACCGTGGCATCGTTCGCGACGATCACCGACGGCCGGCCGTCGATCTTCGCGAGGCCTGTCACGACGCCGGCACCAGGCGCCTGGCCGTCGTACTTATCGTGCGCGATCAGCAAGCCGATTTCGAGAAACAGCGTGCCCGGATCGATCAGCTTGGCGACGCGCTCGCGCGCCGTGAGCTTGCCATCCTTGTGCTGCTTTTCGATTTTCTTGGGGCCGCCGCCAGCCCGGAGTTTGTCTTCCAGATTTTCTAATTCAGTAACGAGACCACGCATGTGATCGGCAGGGGTTTGGGTCACTAATGCTATAGTAGCGTCCGGACCATGCTCGGAATCGACCGCCGGACGCTGCAAATCGCCTGGACCCTGTTCCTCTTCGCGCTCGCCATTTTTGTCGTTTACGAAATCCGCCACACGCTGTTGTTGTTTGCGCTCGCCGTGATTTTGGCGCATCTGCTGGCCCCGATGGTCAACTTCGTGGAGCGGCTGATTCCGCGCCGGGTGCCACGCGTGGCGGCGCTAGCGATCGTCTATGTCGCGGTGGTGGCGGTCATCGTGGTGACGATGATTCCGCTCGGCTCGCGCGTTTCGAAAGAAGCAGCGGCGCTCGCCAATAAACTGCCCGACTTCCTGAGCGGCGATCCGCTTTCGCGCCTGCCGGTGCCCCAGCGCTTCGAGTCGATACGTCCGGAGGTCACCGCATTCGTCAACGAACGTTTGGATGAGCTGAGCAAAACCATCGGCCCGATGCTCACGCAGGCTGGCACGAAAATCATCACGGGGCTGGGAGCCGCGGTCGGCATCGTTCTGATCCCGATCGTCGCGTTTTTCTTCCTAAAAGAGGGGCCGGCGATTCGTCGACTCTGTCGTCGACAGTTTTCACGGCGCGCAACGCAACCTGGTGGCGCAGATTTTCTCGGACATTCACGATTTGTTGTCGCAGTACATTCGCGCGCTGGTGATTCTTTCGATATGCGCATTCGCGGCGTATTCGATTTTCCTGGGCGCGACGGGCGCGCCGTATCCGATTTTGCTGGCCGGCTTTGCGGCGGTGCTCGAGTTTATCCCGGCCGTGGGACCGTTCATCGGCGGGCTCACGATCGTGGTGGTCACCGCGTTCGCCGGATATCCGCACGGGTTGGCGTTGATCGTGTTTTTGTGCGTCTATCGCCTGTTCCAGGATTACGTGTTGAGCCCGCATCTGATGAGCACGGGCGTCAAGATTCATCCCCTCCTGGTGCTGTTCGGAGTGCTGGCCGGCGAGCAACTCGCGGGAATCCCTGGAATGTTCTTCTCCGTGCCGGCGATGGCAGCTCTGCGCCTGGTCCTGCTGCGCCTCAGGAAGCGCCGGGATGTCGCGAGCTAGCTTCGCTCTAACGTTGGCCCTGAGCCTTCTCCCCGCCTCGCCGGTTTTTGCACACGCAGTAAGCATGAGCACCGGCGAGCTGCGCGTCGACGGCCGTCTGGCCGTCTATGAGCTGCGCATTCCGTTGTATGAAGTCGCGCACGTCGCGCATCCTGAAACCGCACTGATGGATCATGTGCGCCTCAGCGGCGCGCGCCGCATCACGTCCGATTGTCATTCGGAAAGCGACACCTACGTCTGCATCGCGAACTACGCGTTCCCCGGAACTCCCGATCTGATCGTCGATTCCGTCGACGTCGAATGTACGCTCCACCAGATCACCGTGCCGAATCATGTCCACGTGTTGCGCGTCGTATCGGGGACGAAGAGCGATCAGCTTGTGTTCGACGAAAAGGTCACGCGAGGCGAAGTGCGTTTCCGTCCGCGCTCGGCCTTCGAATCGCTAGTGCTTGGACTCGCTGAAGGAATGTGGCGCGCGATCGCCGGGCCGGGCGCGTTATTCCTGCTCGCGCTGGCTCTGGCGGCGCGATCGCATCGCGAGGCTGTGCTGCTGGTGGCGATGTACCTGGCTGGAGAGTGGATCATGCGGGCGATCGCGCCGCGAATTCCGTGGCCGCTCGCGCCGCGATTCGTCGAAGCTGCGATGGCGTTGACGGTCGCGTATCTTGCCATCGAGATTCTGCTGCTGCCGAACGCCGGAAAACGGTGGGCCGTGGTGCTGGTGCTGGGATTGTTCCATGGGCTGTCGTTCGCACCGCTGCCGGCGGTGTATTTGGCGGGGGCGTCGGTCATGCAGGCAAGTTTGATCGCGATTCTCGCCGGGCTGGCGCTGCGCTGGTTAACTGCCGGATCGCGCCGCGTGTCGACTGTGATGCTTCTGATCGGCGGGGCCGCGTGGTTTGTCGTGCGGCTGTTGCAGGCGTGACAATAAGCGCGCGCCCTGACGGGTCGCGCCTCAACGCCCACGCGAATTCGTTGCTTTGAGGCGCGTCCCGTCAGGGCGCGCGCAAAAATCCCACAGTGAATGGAAGCTTATGCCGTTGCCGGAACCGCCGTATCCCCGCTGGGACCGTAGATACCAGGAACCTTCCCGCCCATCGGCCGAACGTAAGACGACAATTGCCCGCGATGATGAATCGAGTGGCTGCACATCAATTGCGCGTACGAAACGGCCGGGAACATAAACACGTTCATGAAGTTGAGTTCCTTCACCAGGTCCTCACCCTTCGCGCCTCTCAATGCGCCCAGAGCTTTCCCAAAGTGCTCCTCGTCCCACTCGAGAAGCTGTTCCGGCGTCGTGATCGATTCCGGCAGCGGCGAGCCGCGCTCAAATTTCCCGGCCGCGATCCCTTCCAGAAAGAAAATTTGGCTGGTGACGATGTGGCTCGCCAGTTGCCAGGCGCTCATGTTGTTTTCGTGGGGCTTGTAGTCGCCCTTGCCGGACGGCAATGCCGCGATCAGGCGGCGGGTGGTTTTGTGCTCATTCTCGATCTGCGGAATGAGGATTTCGTGCATCAGAAAGCTGGCTTGTTCGGGTGTCATACCGGAACTTTATCACGACACTCAATTTCAATTCTTGACAATACCTAAGTGTATGGAGTATACATACACTAGACAACGATGTTCCTGACCGTCGATCCCGAAGACAAGACGCCCATCTACCGGCAGGTGGCCGATGGCATCAAGAATCTGATCGCACGACGCGAACTCGGCGAGGGCGCCTCTCTCCCGCCGGTACGTCAACTGGCAGGCGATCTGGGCGTGAATCTGAACACGATCGCAGCCGCTTATCGCGAATTGCAGAGCGAGGGTTTGATCGTTGTGAAGCATGGGTCGGGCGCGGTGGTGGCGTCGTCGACCTCGGCCCCCGAAAAAGGTGACGAGCGTCTGCGGCGGCCATTGCGCGCCGCACTCACGGAGCTGGTGCTATCGGGACTGCCGTCACAAGCCATCATGAACATCGTCCTGGCCGAGTTGAAGGGACTCAAGAAAAGATGAGTATCGGTACGCAACACGCATTTTTAATCCTGACTTATTGCATCGTGGTGGCGTGGCGCCTGCGCCGCCTCGGCATGCGCTGGCGGCTTCCTTTAATGCACGGCGCGGATTACTTCATCGGGCTTCGGGTTCCAGGGGAATTTACGGAAAGCACCCGCGCCAGGCTGATGACCGCCTACCGACGCTGGCTTTTGCTGCCATGGTTCGTCGAGGCTATCACGCTCTCGGCTCTGCTCTGGACTGGACAATACTACAACTGGTTGGGAGTCTTGATCGCAGGCAACGCCGCTCTCGAACTCGCGAACTGGCTGCTCCTGTTGAGACACATGCGCAGGATCGTAAAGCCGCTGGCGATGGAGGAACCTCCTACGCCTATCGCGCTGCCGCTCACGACCCGAACGCTGGGAGCGTATACGAAACCGTGGGTCGAAGTCTTGATCGGCGCGACGCTGGCCGCGTGTTTCACGCTGATCGTCTGGCACGGCGGCGAGGATCGCTTCCGGGTGGTGCTGATCGCCGCGTATGTGCAGTTGGGGCTGCTCTTGATCAAGCGGAGTCTGGTCGACTGGCGCACGCGCGTTCCTGTCGAAAACGCCGAGGCCTACCATCATCTGCAGGAACTGCGGCGGACGGCCTTCATCGCCCAGGTGGATTGGGTGCGCGGCTTTGCCGCTCTGCTGGTGGTGATCGTCAACATCGTGGCGTTTTTCGGCGAAGATGCGGGCCGCTGGATGACGACGGTGTGGCTGGTCCTGACGATGACAATGATGTGGATGATGGCACGCGGGACACGCCGCATGATTGCGGTCGCTGCGTCATTGAAGCCGCTGAAGCCGAAGGGCATGGCGGCGGAGGATGTGAGTGGCGCGTTCCTTTATCGTCCCGATCTTCCAGCGGTGTTCGTCCGTCGGCAAAGCGGGTATGCGCTGAATTTTGGAAATCCACGAACCATGATTTGCGGGGCGTATGTACTCGGCGGATTGATTCTGGGCGCTGTCAGCTTGCACGTGTAGCGTGATTGCGTGGCGCACGCTTCAGCGTGCAGCGGCGAACTTCAGTTCGACGTCCCGAATCGCAGGCTGAAGCCGTGGCGCACGCTTCAGCGTGCAGCGGCGAACTTCAGTTCGACGTCCCGAATCGCAGGCTGAAGCCGGCGACGGCACGCTGAAGCGTGCGCCACGAAAGCGGCTGTAATATAGTAGGCTGCTACGTCGTCTACACATTTGATCAAACCACTCTTATTCGCGACTGCACTGGCGCTCACCGCCTGCGCCCACAAGCAGGAAGGCGCAAAAGTCGACCCTTCCCTCAACACGCTGGTCCCATCCGACACAGTCCTGCTGGCAGGCACTCGCCTGGAAGCGCTGCTCAAGACCCCGATTTATCAGCGCAATTTCGCCAAACAGCAATTTCCGCAGATCGACGAATTCGCGCAACGAACCGGCCTGGACCCGCGCAAGGATTTGTGGGAGCTTCTGTACGTTTCGAACGGCCACAACGGCGTGTTGTTAGGCCGCGGAAAGTTCGGCGACGAAATGATGATGCCCAAGTTCGAAAAAGAGGGCATGCAGACCACCTCCTACAAGGGCGCGACGCTGGTGGGCAACGATCGCGGCGCAATGTTCCTGGTCAATCCGACCACGGCGGCCCTGGGCGATATCCCGTCGCTGCATCTGTTCATCGATCACCGCGAGACAGCGCACGGCCCGCCAGCGCCGATGCTGGAACTGCTCAAAGAGATTCCCGCGGAGGCGCAGTTCTGGGGTGTGTACGCCGGCGGTCCGATTCATTTGCCGCTGGACAATAGCTTGCTTTCGAATCTGAACAAGCTGCTCTCGACAATCCAAACTGGGACGCTGTATTTCGATTTGCGGACCGGCGTCAATAGCGTCGCTTCGGCCACCTGCGCGAATGAAGACGGAGCGCAAGAGGTAGCCGGCGCGTTGAAGGCTCTTGTCGGGCTGGGGCGGCTGAACGTTCCGAAAAACCAGCCGGACCTCGCGCAAGTCTACGACTCGATCCGCGTCACGCAGGAAGCGAATCGAGTGAAACTGTACATCGATGTGCCGGAAGCGATGGCGGACAAATTTTTACGCGTGTGGCTCGGCGGGCGGTAGGTTCTTCGCGGGCGGGATCGCATCGCCAAGATTCATCGATCCGCCGCCCTCGCTGACGTAGTTGCGATTCCACGCTGGAATCTCCAGCGTCACATCGCCGGTCACCACAGCCTGGCAGGCGAGGCGCGAATGCAGCGTCAAGCCCGGCGCCATGTCCAGGCGATCCATTTCGTCATCGTCGGCGGGCGAAAGATGATCGTCGCCGCTTTTCACGATGATGTGGCAGGTGGTGCAGGCGCAGCTTCCGCCGCAGGCGTGTTCGATGTGGATGCCGAAATTCATCGCGACATCGAGCAGCGATTCGGGCTTGCCATGTTCGTCGTAAGGCAGCTTGCCGTGTTCGAATTCCACCGTCTGCTCGGTGTTCGTGAAGGTCACTTTGGGCACGTTCTCATTGTAGCGTGGGGGTGTGGTGTGGGTCGGTTTGATTCAACACTCGCGAGGCGTACGGACAAGGTTCAAGCACCGCCCGTCAGGGCTGGGGTGGAGTGTGATGGGTCTTCGCTACACTGGTGATTCATGTTTCTCGCCCTGGAAAAACGCATCGCGGACGCGTTCGCCGCGAAAGTGAAATCGTTATATGGCGTCGATGTGCCGGTGCAGACCGAGCAGCCCAAGCAATCGTCGTTCGGAGAAATTGCAGTTCCAGTTGCATTTCAGCTTGCACGGCAGTTGAAGAAAGCGCCGAAAGCGATTGCGGCCGAATTGTCGGAAGCCGTGGGTGCCGTGGAGGGCGTCGCGTCGTTCGATATCGCCGGAAATGGCTTCTAAACGTGCGGCTGGATCGCGGATCTTACGGCGTTGGTCTGCTGCAAGGAACTTCTGAAGGCAGTGCGCAAGCGACGTCCAAAATCATCGTCGAACACACCAACATCAATCCCAACAAGGCCGCGCACATCGGCCATCTGCGCAACGCGATTCTCGGCGATACGTTTGTGCGAATGTTGCGCACCGCCGGGCGCACCGTCGAAGTGCAGAATTATATCGACAACACCGGCGTTCAGGTGGCCGACGTCGTCGTTGGCTTCCTTCATCTTGAAAACAAATCCCTTACCGACGTTCGCGATCTGATCGAGACGTCGCGATTCGACTACGTTTGTTGGGACGTCTACACTCGGATTTCGCTGTACTACGATTCGAATCCGGAAGCCAAGAAGTGGCGCGCCGACACGTTGCACGCGATCGAAGCGGCGGAAGGCGATGCGGCCGAGATGGCGCACCTGGTGGCAGATGCCATCGTCGAAGCGCATCTGCGCACGATGTATCGGCTCAATATCGAATACGATGTCCTGCCGCGCGAGAGCGAAATCCTGCATCTGCAATTCTGGGCGACCGCGTTCGAGCAATTGAAGGAACGCAAGGCGCTGTATTTCGAGACCGAAGGCAAGAACAAAGGCTGCTGGGTGATGCCGGCGTCGGCGTTTCGCGCGTCGGCGACGAACGATTCGATCGATGGCGAGGACGATAGCAAAGTGATCGTGCGCTCGAACGGCACGGTGACGTATGTCGGCAAGGACATCGCGTATCAGCTTTGGAAATTCGGCTTGCTCGGCAAGGATTTTTACTATCGCAAGTGGCACACGTATCCGGATGGTCATGAGGTTTGGTCGTCAACCGATACTCCGCAAGGGAACGATATGAAGTTCGGCGGTGGCGCGCAGGTTTTCAACGTGATCGACTCGCGGCAATCGTATTTGCAGGACGTTGTGGTCGCGGGACTGCGCGCGCTCGATTACAAGGAGCAGGCCGAACATAGCGTGCATTTTTCGTACGAAATGGTCGCGCTGACGCCGGGCACGTGCGTCGAGATGGGCTTGGAGCTTTCGGACGAGGACAGGGCCAAGCAGTACGTCGAGGTGTCCGGTCGCAAGGGCCTCGGCGTCAAAGCCGACGATCTGATCGACAAGCTGATCGAGAAAGCGTTGGGCGAAGTGACTTCGCGGCACGCCTGAGAGGCAGAGGCAGTGAATCTGCGCGTCGCGACGCAGATTGCCGTTGGCGCGCTGCGGTATTTCATGCTGAAGTTCACGCGCAACTCGGTGATTGCGTTCGATTTTGGTGAAGCGCTGAGCTTTGAAGGCGAGACTGGACCGTACGTTCAATACGCCGCCGTGCGCGCCGGAAACATATTGCGCAAGAGCGGCGAGACGTTGCCGGACTTTCATTGCTGTGCTCACGCGCGAAGCGATGGCTCGGCAATTGGCGAACGAGGATTGCTGGCAGTTGCTGCTGGCGGCCTCGAAAATGGATTCGGCGATCGAGCGAGCGGTCGCCAGCGGTGAGCCGTCGCATGTGGCTCGGTACGCCTTCCAGCTCGCGCAGGGGTTCAGCAATTTTTATCACGAGTTCCCGGTGCTGACGGAATCCGATCCCGAGAAGAAAACGTTCCTGTTGTGGCTGACGAGTTATTTTCGCGATCAACTGGTCCGGACGCTGAAGGTGTTGGGCGTCGAAGTGCCGGAGTATATGTAAGGCGGCAGGCGGAACCGCCTGCCCCACAAATCACAACGGCTGCTGCTGCGTCATGCAGTGCAGGGTCCCCAAGCCGAGCACCAAATCGCGGCACGGAATCCCGATCACTTCTCGTTGTGGGAATAATTTCGCCAACGTGTTGAGTGCAATACGGTCGTTGGGGTCGGTAAACGTCGGGACCAGCACGATTCCGTTCGCGATGTAGAAATTCGCGTAGCTGGCCGGGAGGCGTTGCCCGTTGAAATAGACCGGCTCCGGCATCGGCAGAGTCACTACTTTCAGATCGCCGCGGGCACGCAATCTTGCGAGATTTTCTTGCAGCGGGTCGTGGTTTGCGTCGCATTTGTCTTGCTCGATTACTGCAACCACGGTGCACACATCCGTGAAGCGCGCGATGTCGTCGACGTGGCCGTGGGTATCGTCGCCGGCGATTCCCCGCCCCAGCCAGATGACTTCGTTCACGCCGAGATGTTTTTTGAACGCTCGCTCGTAATCGCGGCGCTTGAATCCGGGATTTCTTTGTTGGATATCGGACAGCAGGCACTCTTCGGTGGTCAGCAACTTCCCTGCTCCGTTCACATCAATGCTGCCGCCTTCCAGTACCAGGCCCGTTTCGACGATTGGAATCTTCAGGGATTTCGCGATTATCGCCGGCAATTTGGCGTCGTGCTGGTAGTTATCGTACTTCGCCCAACCGTTGAATCGCCAATGCGATACAGCAACGCCACGACGAACGCTTTTCACGAACGGGGACAGGGAATCTCGCGTCCAGCTTCGGTTGGCCGCTTGATGGAAGAATTCGACTGCTGTGTCCGCTGCACCGCGAACTGAAGTTCGCGGCTGCACGCTGAAGCGTGCGCCACGCGGGTCGACGTGGCACCGTTTTAGAATGCGGCGAACGCGTTGTTCCACCGCTGCGTCTTCCACGATGATTCGCACTCGCTCTACTCGCGCGAGATGTCTTACGATTTCGCCGTAGAGCCACGGGATCGGCTCGAATTTTCCTGGCCAATCGGTTTTTTCGTGCGGCCACGCTAGCCATGTCGCTTCGTGAGGTTCCCACTCCGCCGGCATGCGATAAAACGTGTCGACATGAGTGTCGACTCGGCACGCACGAGTGCGTGCGCCACGTCGGCTCCCGGTCATTTTCCGATCCAGCGATTCACGATGGGCTGGTACGCGTCGATTCGGCGATCGCGGAGAAACGGCCAGTGTTGGCGCGCGGTTTCGGACGTCTTCGGGTCGATTTCGACAATCAAGGTTTCTTCTTTGTCGATCGATGCTTGCGCGATGAATTTGCCGTACGGGTCGGCGACAAAAGACGATCCGAAGAATTCGATTCCATGCTCCGGCGGCCCTTCGTAGCCCACGCGATTTACCGCGGCCACGTAAATTCCATTGGCGATGGCGTGCGAGCGCTGGATGGTTTGCCATGCATCGAGCTGCGCCGCGCCGTACTGTGCTTTTTCGCTGGGGTGCCAGCCGATCGCAGTCGGATAGAACAGTATATTCGCGCCGGATAGCGACGAGAGACGCGCGGCTTCGGGATACCACTGGTCCCAACACACCAGCACGCCGATGCGCGCGAACTCTGTGTCGAAATTCGGAAACCCGAGATCGCCGGGCGTGAAATAGAATTTTTCGAAGTAGAGAGGATCGTCGGGAATGTGCATCTTACGATACATGCCGGTGATGTTGCCGTCGATGCCGATCGCTACCGCGGTGTTGTGATACACGCCCGCCGCGCGGCGTTCGAAGAGCGATGCGATGATCACCACGCGCAGTTCGCGCGCCAAGGCGCCTAGTGTTTCCGTGGTCGGGCCGGGAATCGATTCCGCCAGCGCGAACAGATCGTGATTTTCTTCGCGGCAAAAATACTGTGAGCGAAACAGCTCCTGCAAGCAAACGATCTGCGCGCCGCGACCGGCAGCTTCGCGGATCTTCGCCAGCGCTTTCGCGAGGTTCTCATTCGGATCGAGCGAGCAGCTCATCTGCACTAATCCCACTCGAAATGCTCCCGCAAATCCCATAGATTCTATTGTCTACATTGTCAGAGCACGGTGCCCGCGAACAGTTACGATAGAGTTACGGCGTGAAAGCAGAAATTATCCAACAGATCGCGCGAGAGTGCGGATTCGAGCTGGCGGGCGTCGCTCCGGCGGATCCTCCGGAGGACTTTGCGCGCTATGAAAACTGGGTTGCGCAGGGGCATGCGGGCGAGATGCGCTATCTCTCGGATCGACGCGCGGAGGTTCGGCGGGATGTGCGCAATCTGTTGCCGAATGCTCGGGCGGTGATCTGCGTCGGCAAGCTTTATAACCAGTCGAGTGCGCCTGCGTCAGCGGGGCAGGCGGTGATTTCGCGATATGCGTGGGGCGCGGATTATCACGACGTCGTGCGGGCCGGTCTGGAACGGATGGTGGAACGGCTGCAGGAATTTGGGGAGTTCGATTACAAGATTTGCGTCGACACCGCTCCGATTCTGGAGAGGACGTTTGCCCGGTTGGCGGGGCTGGGGTGGATCGGCAAGAATACTTGCTTGATCAATGAACCGCTGGGGTCTTGGTTTTTTCTTGGGGAGATTGTAGTTTCGCTTGAGATTGAAGTTAGTAGCACCCCTGCTGCCGATCGGTGTGGAACTTGTTCCCGATGTATTGAGGCTTGTCCTACGGATGCGTTTGTGCTGCAGCGCGACCTGGAGGTCGCGCGCGGGTCTGGAGACCCGCCCCACTACGGCAACACGTGGGCTATTGATTCGCGGCGGTGTATTGCTTATTTCACGATCGAATTGCGCGGTTCGATTCCTGAGGAGTATCGAGGGCCGATGGGATCGCTGGTTTTTGGGTGCGATATTTGTCAGGACGTTTGTCCTTGGAATTCGCGCGCGCCCTTCAGCGACGCCTTTAACGCGGTGCATGCTGCGCCTTCGTTGGAGGAGTGCTCGCGATTGTCGGCGGCGGAATATCGGACGATGTTTCAGGACAGTCCGATGACTCGCGCGAAGCATGAAGGGTTCTTGCGCAACGTCGCCGTTGCGATGGGGAACAGCGGCTTGACGGAACTGCAACCGGCTCTGGAACGTCTAACAAATCACGCAAGCCCGATGGTCGCGGAGCACGCGCGCTGGGGCATCGAGCAAATGAATCGCAAGATGGAGGAAGCTGTTGAAGTTGTTTAGTGTTGTGTGTGTTGTGGCCGCGTGTGCGGCAGCAGGTATTCCACCCGATGTGCTGGAGAATCCGGGTTTTCAACATTTTTACAATCTGGAATACGACGAAGCGCTGGCGGCGTTCATGGCGCAATCGGCGAAGGACCCAGGATCGCCGGAGCCGTACAACTACATCGCTCAGACGATTTTATTCCGGCAGATGTACCGCACCGGGGCGCTGGGCAGCGATCTGATTACCTCGGCGAACTCATTCGTTCATCGCCCGAAGATGGTTTTCAGCGCGGCGGATCAGAAACAATTCACCGATGCCGTGTGGAACGCGATGAACATCGCGCAGGCGCGCGTGAAGGCGAATCCGAAGGACTCGGCGGCGGTGTATTCGTTGGGCGTGACGCACGGTGTCCGCGCCAACTACGACTTCATGAGCAAGAAGTGGCTGGACGCTCTGAGCGACGCGTCGGCTGCGCGCAAGCTGCATACGCGGGTGCTGGAGCTCGATTCGAATTTCCACGACGCGCGGCTGATTCCGGGCGCCGACGAATACGTTGTCGGGAGTTTGCCCTGGGGATACAAAATGGCGACGTCGGTGGCGGGATTCCCCGGCGATCGCGCAAAAGGAATTCAGATGCTGGAGACCGTTATGCAGAGCGGTCGCTACAATCGGTTCGATGCGGAGGCTCTGCTCGCCGCGATTTACCGACGGGAGAAGAGGCCGGCGGATGCGATCGCTCCGTTGAACGATCTGATCAAGAACTTTCCCCGGAGTTATTTGTTGCGCGTGGAGCTTGCCGACATGTATGCGGATTTGGGGGATCGCGTGAAGGCGATGGCGGCAATCGAGCAGATCGAGGAATTGCGGCGCGCGAAGGCGGCGGGTTATCAGCAGTTGACCGAGGCTCGGGTGCATTATGCACGCGGCGGGATTCTGATGGCGTTCAACGATCTGGACAAGGCTTGCGATGAGGTGAAGATCGCGACGGGGAGTTCGGAAGGGTCGGCCGCGGGGAGCGCATGGCTGCGGCTTGGGCAGATTTACGATTTGAAGGGGCAAAGGCAGCAGGCGGTAGAAGCTTATCGTCAGGCGATGAGGATCGCGCCGGAGACGGATGTGGCGGAGCAGGCTAAGACGCTGGTGTCGACGAAGTATAAGCGGACGGCTTGAAGAGAAGCCGCTAGTGCCGTGAAACGCCTGCACCACGAAGGCGCGCGCATCCTTAGGGATGCGCCTCACTATTTCGACTGGACGAAATGTGTCGACATGAGTGTCGACACGGCACGCAGGAGTGCGTGCGCCACATCGGAGCGCTAACGCGCCGCTAACAGGGCTCGCAGGTGGCGGGCGCGTTCGGGGGAGCGCAACTGGCGCAGGGCTTTGGCTTCGATCTGGCGGATGCGCTCGCGGGTGACGTCGAATTCCTGACCGATTTCCTCGAGCGTGTGCTCGCGCTCGCAGCCGATGCCGAAGCGCAGGCGGATCACCTTCTCCTCTTTCGGAGAAAGCGTCTTCAGGATGTTGGCGGTTTCGTCGCGAACGTTGGTATCGATGACGGCGTCGACAGGCGAGCCGACCCAACGATCTTCAATCAGGTCGCCGAGCGCGGATTCGCCGTCGCGGCCGACGGGGGTTTCGAGAGACACCGGATCGCGCGAAATGGTCTTAAGCTTCTGGACCTTTTCGACCGGGATGTCCATGCGGCGCGAGATTTCGTCGTTGGTGGGCGCGCGGCCGAGTTCCTTTTCCAGCTCGCGGGTGGCGCGCAGGAACTTGTTCATGCTCTCGTTCATGTGAACGGGGATGCGGATGGTGCGCGACTGGTCGGCGATGGCTCGGGTGATGGCCTGGCGGATCCACCAGGTGGCGTAGGTGGAAAATTTGTAGCCGCGGCGGTATTCGAATTTGTCGGCGGCGCGCATCAGGCCGATGTTGCCTTCCTGGATCAGATCCAGCAAGTGCAGGCCGCGATTGACGTACTTTTTGGCGACGGAAACTACCAAGCGGAGGTTGGCTTCGACGAGATCCTTCTTGGCTCGTTCGGCTTCGATTTCGCCATGACGAATCACGGCGGTGGTGTGGCGCAATTCCGGAATGGTGGCGCCGGCGGTCTGCTCGCGCTTGCGAATCTCACGCTTCAGTTCGCGAGCTTTCGTCTGCGCGGTCTGGCTGGAGCGGCCTTCGATCTTTCGCAGATCCTGATCGAGGTGCGACATCTCCTCGACAACGCGCTCGATTTCCTTGGCGAACTGCTTCCACTGAGAGAGGTAGAACGGAACGATTCGTATCGCTTGGGAAACCGAGACTCGGGCGCGGGCAAGCTTGCCCATCCACTTGCGGCGCAGCTTTTTGTTGGAAAGCGGCACGGTGGCCAGCTTATCCGAGACCTGGATCAGCTTCTTATGCTGGGTGGTGATTTCCGAGAGCTTATTCTGGACGTCGTTCTTGCGCTTGGCGTAGGCGGCGCTGTCCTCTTCGAGGTCGCCCCCGAGGTCGACAAAAGCGTCCAACTCCTCGATCTCGCGCTTGATCTGGCCGACGATTTCCACAGCCCGCAGTTGCACCAAGGCGGAGCGGCTAATGGCCTTCTGCATCCGGAGCTTACCGCGTTCCATGCGGCGGGCGAGATTGACTTCGCCTTCCCGGGTGAGCAGTGGAACCGCGCCCATTTCGCGCAGATACACTCTGACCGGATCATCCGTGTAAATGGACTCCTCGACCGGGTGGGCGGCCTGGAACTCTTCACCGTCGTGAACCTCTTCGGGATGGAAGAAATTCGCTTCCTCGTCAAAAGGAAGCCCGAGAGGCTCATGACCTTCGCCTAAAAATTGATCTTCGAAGTGATCCACATTCACCTGCCCAGACTATGCGCCATCCAAAGGAATCGATTCCTCGGGCGCAATAGTTGGGTCTACTCCGCCGTATCTAGTTTATTCCCAACAACTTACGTTATCTTTCTGGGAACACACTACGTCGTGGCCGCGCGGCTTTGACTGTATCGAGTATACCAGCCTTTGCTTGTAATGTTAAGTCCCTATTTCAAAGGATGTTTCCGTTGGCCTGTGGTTACAGAGATTGTCGGTTTTCGGCAGAAACGGGGGCTCACGCGGGTTGCGGACTGGGAAAAACCCTGTCCGTGGGTGTTTGATGATTCCTATGGCCCGATGGATGCTACGAAATGGAGGTTTTTCTGAACGGAAGGCTGTCAAGTTCGTCCGGTGGAGGGTATCAGTTCGGGAGGCTTTGTTCACGTCGAGAAACCGGCCTGAGCGCGATGCTGAAAAACTGACGGTTGGAGCTTCCTTTGGTCGCGGCTCAATACCGGCAGAAGTGCCGGCCCCACGTCGGGAGTTCACTTTTCCCGTGGAAACCTGCGGACTTTCTATGAATGTTAACCAGCTTGTGACGGTGGATTTAGTTGTGAATTGTTTGTAACGATCGCCACGCGCGACAACACGTTTGTAGTTGCGCGTTCGTCTAAAACATTTCACCACGACCCTCCCACATGCTTCTTTTGGAAATTTCACCGCTTGATTTTTGCTTCCGGGGGACGGCCGGATGGTGAGGCGCGTCGAGGAGCTCTTTCATAAGGTCGCCGATCTTTCGTTGGAAGCTCGCGCGCGGTATTTCTTGGACCACGCGATCGACGCGGCGACGCAGCGGGAAGTGGAAGCGCTGCTCGCTTTCGATTCGCACGCCAGTAAATCTCTCGAACGCGAAATCGGCGAAGTTGCGGAGCGCGCGCTGGCTCGCCTGGATCCGAAAGATATTCAATGCGGACCATTCAAGTTAGGCAACCTGCTGGGACGCGGCGGCATGGGCGCTGTCTATCTGGGCGAACGTGTCGATGGCGAAGTGACGCAGACCGTCGCGATCAAGTTGCTGCGTCCGGGCGGCGACGATCCGGAACTCCGCCGACGGTTTCTGGCGGAGCGGCAGATTCTGGCGACGTTGTCGCATCCGCAAATCGCTCGGCTGCTGGATGCCGGCCATCGCGAAGATGGGCAGCCGTACCTGGTGATGGAATACGTCAAGGGCGAACCCGATCGACGTGTACACCGCGAAGATGAGCGTGCGGCAGAAGCTGATGCTGTTCCTCAAAGTTTGTGCGGCCGTCAGCTATCTGCATCGCAACCTGGTGGTGCATCGCGATCTGAAGCCGTCGAATATTCTGGTCACCGCTGAAGGCGAACCGAAACTGCTGGACTTCGGGCTCGCCAAGATGCTCGACTTGACCACCGATTCGACGATGACCAGCATGCGCATGCTGACGCCGGATTATGCGAGTCCGGAGCAAGTGCTGGGCGGTCCGGTAACCACGGCGACGGATATCTATTCGCTGGGCGCGGTGCTGTACAAGCTGCTGACGGAAGAGTGCCCGCACAAGTTCGAAGGCGATTCGGTCGCCGCAATCGCCAGTGCGATTTCGATGGGCAAGATCGTGCCGCCATCGAAGCTGGCGCCGGTGATCAAAAGCGATCTGGAAATGATCGTGATGAAGGCGCTGCGCCGGGAGCCGCAGGAACGCTACGCGACTATCGATCAATTCGCCGAGGATCTGGAGAACTTTCTGGAATCGCGGCCGATTCGCGCGCGCAAGGGCGACACCTGGTATCGCACGCGAATCTACTTGCGTCGCCATTGGCTGCCAGTCACGGCCGCGATGCTTGCTATCGGCGGATTGTCGGCGGGACTGATGTTGGCGAATCGCGAACGCGTGCTGGCGCAGCAGCGCTTTCTGGATGTTCGTCAGTTGTCGAATAAATTATTCGATATCGATTCGGAGGCAAGCAAGATCGCGGGCAGTTCGAAGGTCCGGCAACTGATCGTGGATACTTCGATCGAATACCTGCAGCGGCTGGCTTCGGATACGCACCGGAATATCAACCTGGATCTGGAACTCGGCACCGCTTATTTTCGGGTGGCCCGAGTGCAGGGCCTGCCGAACCAGACGAATCTCGGCCAGATCGATCAGGCGGAGCAAACGCTGGGGATCGCGGAAAAACTGATTGACGGAGTGCTGGCAGCGCAGCCGTCGAATCGAATGGCGATCCTGCGGAAGGCGCAGATCGTTCACGGGCGGCTGGGGCTGCTGATGGTGAAGAATCGCGAGAGAGACGCCCACCTGCTCACGCCGGTGCTGGATCAATTGCTCAAGAAGTTCGATGCGCGGGCGGATGACGTTGCGGAACAGTCCTCCATTCTCGGATTGTACGGAACCAGCGCCGATCAATATAGCCGTAATGGTCGATTTGAAGATGCGATTCGGTTGACACGCCGGGGCGAGGAGCTGGCTCAGATGTTCGACCGGCCGGCGTACGTCGGCACGCTGCATTACATCGAAGGCGATGCTTATCGCAAGCAGGGCAATCTGGAGGACGCGCTTTCGGTGATGAGGGAATCGGTGAAGATCCTGAAGCCGCAGCGGCGATGTTCAGCAGAGCCAGGCGATGGGTTACATCATGAGCCTGATCCGGCTCGGGCGGATTCTTGGCGATGAGAAGGGGCTGAGCCTGGGTCGATCGGATGAGGCTGCGGCTACGCTGCAGAACGCGCTCGACGTGGCTGACGAGTACGTTCATAAAGATCGAAACGATCAGATGAGCAGGAGCCGCTTTGCGCTGGCGGCGCTCGACCTGGCGAAGATCGTGCATCATTCGGATCCGCAGCGCGCGTTGGGAATTTACGATCATCTGCTTTTCCATATGGGGGAAAACCCGACCAATCAAAACTTTCGGCGAAATGAGATCAGTGCGCTGGCGGGGTCGGTTTATCCGCTGCGAATGCTGGGGCGGACCGCGGAAGCGCGGACGCGGATCGATACTGCTTTCGAGAAGCTGCGCCAGTTGCATGAGTATCCGGCGCGCAGGATCGAACCGAGCTCGCAAGTGGACGAGACGCTGTGCGCGTTGGCCGAGTACGAGGCCGGCAAGGGCAATGTCGCGAAGGCCGTGGAGATTTACAGGGGCTTGCTCGATCGGATGCTGGCTTGGCCTCCGCATCCCGATGTCAATCTGGAAGATGCGTGCGACGTGTCGCGAGTTTATGCGGCGCTCGCGAGTTTGTACCGGCGGGTAGGTAATCAGGGTGCTGCATCAGCTTTGGATGCGAAACGATCGCAGTTGTGGCAAGGCTGGGAGGCGAAGCTTCCGCACAATGCGTACATCGCTGGTCAACTTCGGGCGGCTAGTGGGGAAGGCGTGACTTCCGAGCGTGGCGGACGAAAGTCCTCGTCTCCGACAACTCGGACGCGAAATGTTGGGAGTGCGGGGGCGCCGGGAGACAGTTAGAGAATGCATTTCTCAGAACGGCAGGCGGAACCGCCTGCCCCACGAAGTTGCGCGCTCTCTTACGGTCGCGCCTCCAGTGACGAGTTCAGGTTTTTCGGTTGTAGTCGCCTCGGCTGAAGTATTTTTCCAGCCAGACGTAGAGGCAGATGAACAAGTAGCGGCTGCCCATCTCCTTGATCTTCAACTTCGACTCACCGGTCTTGCGATTGCGCCACGTGATCGGCATGACTGTCCAGGAGTAGCCTCGCACGATGGTCTTCAACGGAAGTTCGACGGTGAGATTGAAATGGGGCGACAGGATTGGGCGGCAACCGTCGATCGTGACGCGACGATAGGCCTTGAACGCATTCGTGACGTCATTCAGTTTTATTCGGAACAATACGCGAATGAAATAATTGGCGAGCCGGTTCAGCATTAGCTTTAGCCACGGGTAATCGATGACGCCTCCGCCTTTCAGGAAGCGCGATCCAAAAACCGCATCCCAGCCTTGGTTGAGCAGCTTCCAGTAGGTGACGACGTCGCGGCAATCGTCGGATTCGTCGGCCATCATGATGACCACCGCGTCGCCCTGCATGTTGTCGAAGCCACACTCGACGGCGCGGCCGAAGCCGTGCAGGCCGGTGTTTTGGACGGCTCGCAGCGCGGGTATTCGTTTACGAAGATCCGACAATAACGTCCAGGTCGCGTCCGTACTGCCATCGTCGACGACGAGAATTTCGTGCGGGACGTTGTTCAGCCGGAGTTCCAAATCCAGGTGCTCCACCATGGAAGCGATGGAATCCGCTTCATCGCGCGCAGGGACGATCACGCTCAGGAGCTGCAATGGTTTGTTGTCCGGGTTGGGCGCGGTCATGCTTACGCGCCGCATTGCTCGAGCCAATCGGGATTGCTGGTGGCGTGATTGGCAATATCCTCAAGAATCGAGGCGAGCGTCCGATTGGGTTTCCAGCCGAACTGGCGCTCGGCTTTCGTGCTATCCATCACCAGCCATGGAATGTCAAACGGTCTGGGCTCGTGATCCGGGGTTGGAGAGAACGCGCCGAAGCGGCGATCGCACCACTCGGTCAATTGGGCGAGCGACATCGAATTCGCGCTG
The DNA here is from genome assembly GCA_963732025.1 of Terriglobia bacterium. Lineage (GTDB taxonomy): Bacteria > Acidobacteriota > Terriglobia > Bryobacterales > Bryobacteraceae > Palsa-187. Next base: position 2,101,553 of record CAVSXU010000006.1, on the reverse strand, counting down.
CCGCCGCCGACATTGAAAATGCGCTCGCCACCGGCGGGATTCGTGCGCATCTGCTGGATGATCAGCGCTGCGAGATCGTCGGGATGAAACGCATCCCTGACTTGCCAGCCGTTCCCGCCGAATCCGATGTAGCGCAGCGGCCGCCGCGCCGCGTGTGCGTGCAGCCAGTAGGAAAAGATTCCCTGCTCGGCCGTGCCGAATTGCCCCGCGCCAGCGAGCACTCCGCAGCGATTCACCCACACGGGAAATCCAAAGGTAGCGCCGTATTCCAGAGCCATCGTTTCCGATGCGAGTTTCGTAGCGCCGTACAAAGATACGGGCGGCGCAACCGAGAACTGCTCCGTGATTCCTTTTTCACTCACGCCTGGCGGTAAGGTTTGCGAGACGTCCAGGCGGAACGCATTGTTCTCCGGCTGGACCGGGAGAGCCGCAAGCGGCGGAATCGAGTACACGCGGCTGCTGCTCAGCAGAATCAAGCCGGCGCGGCAGCGGCGGCAATACTCGGCGTGTTGATCACGCTCCAGAGGTTGTGTTCGACGAGCTGACGGCTGGTGGATTTTCCATCTACGCCGGCAAGAACGCTGGGGTTGGCGGCAGCGTCGATCACCCAATCGGCGTCCGGCAATGTTTCAAGATCGCTCGCCATCCGCAAGTCGCCATGAAAGAGCTTGACGCCCGATTGCCTCAATCGCGAGCGATTGGTTTCCGAGCCGGGCCGGGCGAAATTGTCGACGCCGAGAATCTCGACGTTTTCCAGTCGCGCGCGCAGAGCATTGGTGAGACTGCTTCCCACGAATCCGCAGATTCCCGTGATCAGGATTTTCATACTACGGGATCAGTTTCCGGTGGCCGGTACGCCGATCCGCGTGGTCCAGGATGCGGCGATTTCCTCGAACGTAGCGCGCAGCGGCTTGGTGATTCGCCATTGCGGAAAGTGGTTCCGGATCTTGCGTAAATCGCTGTAGTAGCAGATGTGATCTCCAACGCGGTTCTCGGTCCACGTACACGTAACGCTGCTTCTTGCCGGTGATCTCTTCGGTCATGCGGAAGGCTTCCCAGATGGAGCAGGAGTTCGCCTTCCCTCCGCCGAGATTATAGACTTCGCCGACTCGCGGGTGCTGACAGAATTCGAGCATCAGGCCGGCGACGTCCTCGGAATGAATGTTGTCGCGCACCTGCTTTCCTTTGTAGCCGAAGACTTTGTACTCCCGCTCTTCGAGGTTGCATTTGATCAGGTAGCTGAGAAAGCCGTGCAATTCCACGCCGGAGTGGTTAGGACCGGTCAAACAGCCTCCGCGCAGGCAGCAGGTCGGCATGCCGAAATAGCGGCCGTATTCCTGCACCATCATGTCGGATGCGACCTTGGAGGCTCCCAACAGCGAATGCTTGGATTGGTCGATAGAAAACGTCTCGGCGATCCCGTTTTCAAAGGCGGGATCATCGTAGTCCCAGCGAGTCTCAAGCTCCTTCAATCGGATCGAGTTCGGAAGATCGCCGTAGACTTTGTTGGTCGACATGTGGATGAACGGAGATTCGGGACACGCGCGCCGGGCCGCTTCCAGCAGGTTCAACGTGCCCGTGGCGTTGGTGTCGAAATCGTCGAACGGAATGGCGGCGGCACGATCGTGCGAAGGTTGCGCGGCAGTGTGGATGATAGCGGACGGCTTCAGGTCGGCAACTAATGAGAGGACGGCGGCGCGATCCCGAATGTCGATTGCGTAGTGTCGATACTCGGGTATCGATTCCTGCAAGAGGTGGAGGGTCCAGCTTGTGTCGCCTTCGGGTCCGAAGAAGACGGCCCGCTGATTGTTATCCAATCCGGCGATGCGGAAGCCGTGTCGATGAAAATATCGGCAAACTTCTGAACCGATCAAACCGCAGGATCCAGTGATGAGTGCTAAGGGCGAGGACATCAACTTTTGACGATACAACACTTCAAATGTGGGGCCGGCAGAGAGCCGCCTGAAGGCGACTCGCCGCCACGAGTGGCAGCCCCACAAGCCCTCTCTAGTAGTCTCCCGAACAGATTCGAAAGATGTGACGACCGTACTTCTCCAGAGTGCGCGCTCCGATTCCGGATATCGCGAGGAACTCTTCCTCTGTCGTGGGGCGCGCTTGGCTGATGGCGCTCAACGTTCGATCGCTGAAGATTCGGAACGCAGGCACGCCCGTCCGCCGCGCTTCAGCCAATCGCCAGGCCCGCAAGGCGCTTTCGACGCTGGCACCCGATGTGTCGGCGGCCCTCCCGGTCTGTTTCGCGCTACTCGCTTTTCGCTTGGATTTGACTTTCTTTTTGCGATTCCCCTTGGTCGGCGCAGTCGAAACCTCCTTCATGACGATTTCCGCCGGCGCTTCGCCCTCCATCGCCCGACCCGCGGGCGTGAGCCTCGCGGTGCGGTAGGAAATCTGCCTGCCGTCCTTTTCGAAAACCGCGTCGGCCAGGCGCGCGAGTCCGTGCCGCGCCATCGCGCCGAGCACGTCTTCGAAGTTATCCCTTGTGATTTCGCTGAGCTCGCCGTGGCAGATTTCGGCATGCAGCTTTCCAGTCGATCTTTGGTCTCCGGAGCGCAAGGCTTCGAGCACGCCACTCACTACCTCCAACTCCATCTGCGTGGCTTGCCGGAAGCGCTGCGCGACGCATCCCGCGGGATCGCAAAAGTCGCACATTCCGCACGCGGTCTGGCCATCGGCAAGATCGCCGAAATGAGTCACCAGTGTCGACATGCGGCAATGCTCGGCCTCGGCGAATCGAATGACCTTCTCTATCTGCGCCTTCTTCTGTTCGCCATGCGACAAGTAAAGTTGTCGCCAGCCGGGATCACCGAGGCTGACGTTCTCGGCGTAATCGAGCACCGCGCCTCCGTCGATCCACAGTTTCTCGAGGGCTTTATCGAACACCTCCGAATCCGCCTTGATGCGTTTCTGAAGGATCGCCTTCTCCACGGGTTCGGCTCGCAGCTTGGAAAATATCGAGTCCAACACTTCCACAGCCGGATAATCGCGCTGAAAAAAGAAATCATGCGTGAAGCGATCGGCGTAAGAGTGCATCAGAACCGCGCGGCTCGGCTGGCCATCGCGACCGGCTCGGCCGATTTCCTGATAGTAGGCCTCGATGCTGCCCGGCAATGCGGTGTGAATCACGGTGCGCACATTCGGCTTATCGATTCCCATTCCGAACGCAATGGTCGCGACGATGACGTCGAGTTTTCCGGCGAGGAAATCCTCCTGAACGCGCTTGCGGCGGTCGGCAGTCAAACCCGCGTGATACGCGGCAGTCGAGAAGCGACTTGCAAGTTCACTCGCGACGCTTTCCGCTTGCTTGCGCGTCGGCGTGTACACGATTCCCGGGCGCCGCGCCGCGTCCGACAACAATTCGAGCACCAGCGCGGGTCGCTGCGACGGAGCGCTGTCGACCACTTCAATCGCGATATTGTCGCGTCGAAATCCGTGGATGAATAGCGCCGGCCGCTCCAGCCCCAATTGCCTGGCGATATCGTCCTGCACGGTTGGCGTCGCAGTCGCAGTCAACGCAATCACGGGAGCAGGCCGAAGACTCGGCAGGTATGCGCCCAGCGTGCGATAGTCGGGCCGGAAGTCATGACCCCACTGCGAAATACAATGGGCTTCGTCGATCGCGATCAGCGTCGGCTTGCGCTTCGCCAGCATCTCCGGAAAGCCGGCGACGCGGAGCCGTTCGGGCGCGATGAACAAAAATTGGAGCCTGCCATTGAGGTAATCGACGCAAGCCTGGCGAGAGGCTTCGCGCTGGCGTCCGGAATGAATGCGTTCGACGGCGAAGCCGAGTTGCTTGAGCTTCGCCACCTGGTCTTCCATCAGCGCGATCAGCGGGCTGATGACCAGCGTGGTTCCGCCTCGTGCGATTCCCGGCAACTGGTAGCACAGCGATTTGCCGGATCCGGTCGGCATGACGAGCAAGACATCCTGACCATCGACGGCCGCCTGACACACCACTTCCTGGTTGGTTCGAAAGTCGGCGAACCCGAAGGTTCGATGCAGCAGCGTCGCCAGCGTGTCGCCGGGTTCGCGCACAGGAGGATTGTTGGGCGCGAACAGCGTGCCATTGGCCTGTTGACCATGCGCGGGATCTGCGTGACTCGCGCTGACGCTCATCGCCAGCGCCTTCGGCGGCGATTGCGGGCCGTTGACCCTGCTAGCTGTTTCGACCTTGCCAACCACTTCCCTGACGTAGTCTTCGATTCCTTTTAGGAAAGGTTCGAGCTGCGCTTTGCCGCGCTGAATGCGTGCCAGATACGCTTCCCACTGGCCAGTCATCGCCGGACTCTTGACCTCGGGATGAACGATCTCAATCAGCCGGATTCCCTTGTCCGTCGCTTCGAGAACCTTGCCGTTGCGGACGATGTACCCGCGTTTGAGCAGCACCTCGATAATCGACGCGCGAGTCGCCGGCGTCCCCAGCCCGGTCTCCTTCATCGCATCCGAAAGTTCCTTTTCGTCGAGCGTCTTGCCCGCCGTCTCCATCGCGGTCAGGAGATTTCCTTCGGTCATGCGCTTCGGTGCTCGCGTTTTTTTGAGGACCGCAGCAGCGTCGACGACATCCTGCGGATCGCCTTTCTTCAGCCCCGCCGGCAGAACGGGTTTGGCTTCATCCGAGTTCGCGCCGCCTTTGTCCACGGGCTTTTTCGTGACGATGTCGAGGACCTTCCAACCCACTTCTTGAATCGCGGTGCCGGATGTGTGGTAGCGATCGACGATCTCGGCGTTCCGAATGGCCGTAATGATGGTGGTTACCGACCAGACGTGATCGTCATGCCAGGCGCTGAGCAGCCGTCGGCAGACGAGATCGTAAATCTTGCGTTCCTCGGAAGAGAGAGACGCGTTCGCGATTGTAGTTGTGGTCGGAATGATGGCGTGATGGTCAGTGACCTTGGTGTCGTCGACGAACCTTTTGCCGAGCGGACGTTCGCTAGTGCCCGGAGCCAGCGGCTGATAGGGCGCGGCGATTGCGTTGACGATCGCCGGCAAAGTCGCCGCGACATCCTTCGACAAATGCCGGCTATCGGTGCGCGGATAGCTGAGCAGCTTGTGCCGTTCGTACAGCGTCTGGGCTACATCAAGCGTTTGCTTCGCGCTGAAACCGTAGAGCCGGTTGGCATGCCGCTGGAGCTCGGTTAAATCGTAAAGCTGCGGCGGAGCCATTCTCTGCGTTGTGGAATTTACCGAATCGATCGCCGCCGCGCCGGTGCGAGCTCGCGCAACAATTTCTTTTGCCTCCGCTCCATCCGCCGCAAGACGCATCGACTGCTGCAGAGTATCCTGGTCGTCTGTACGGCCGCGAAACCACGTTCCTTGATAGCGACTCTCTTTGCTGTCCACGGCAGCGCCGGTAGGCTGAAAGGTCGCGACAACTTCCAAATAGTCGGACGGCACGAAACTCCGCACCGCGATTTCGCGGTCGACCAGCATCGCGAGCGTTGGAGTTTGCACACGCCCTACCGAGAGCTCTTCGCCGTAGGCGAGCGAGTAGGCTCGCGACAGATTCATGCCGACCAGCCAGTCCGCTCGACTGCGGCCGCGCGCGGCATTCGCGAGAGAATCGTAATCGCGTCCGGGGCGCAATGCCGCGAGGCCGGTGCGAATCGCATCCGGCGTCAGCGAGGAGATCCACAAGCGTGTGAAGGGCTTCACGCACTCGGCGGCTTCGTAGATATAGCGGAAGATGAGCTCGCCCTCGCGGCCCGCATCCGTGGCGCACACCACGCTTTTCACGCGTGCCGAGTTGACGATTTTTCGAACGATCTCAAACTGATCTTTCGTCTTTTCGTAAACCACCAGGGGCCAGGAGTCGGGCAGCATCGGAAGCAGATCGCGACGCCATTGCTTCCATGCCGGATTTATTTCGTGCGGCTGAGCCAACGCCGCGAGATGCCCGATCGCCCAGGTGACGACGTAACCGTTTCCGTGCAGGTAGCCGTCCTGCCGGCTATTCGCGCCGAGGACGCTGGCGATGTCGCGGGCAACGGAAGGCTTTTCGGCCAGTACGACGGTCATCTCCGATTGCTGCGGCGCCATCGAACTCCAGTTTAAACGTGGCGCGGGCCGCTGGCCTGCAGAGCGAGAGTCGCCTTGAAAACAGGGAGAGGCTGCCCTGTCCCCTAGTGACCGGAGGCCACGAATGAACAAGATATCGGCGTGGACAGGGCAGCTTGTCCCTGTTTTCAAGGCGACTCTCGCTCTGCAGGCCAGCGGCCCGCGCCACGCTGACCTATTCCTTCCGCAACTTCTCGATCTCCGCCGCGATATTGTCCAGCAGAGCGCGAACCAACTGCTCGCCCTTTTCGCGAGTCGCGAGCGTCGGATCGCCAAAAATTCCGGATGCCGAATAGTCCCCGCGCCCGTTCGGATCTCGCGTCAAGCCGCCGCCTCGACCCGGATGGTAGTCCTTCACCGCCTTCTTCATGTCGACAGTTTTCGGAGCAATGAACAACATCATCGACGTTTCGATTTCATCGGCATGCGTGCCGCCTTCTTCCTTCTTGATGCGATCTTCCACCGGTTGCGTGGCTGTGCTGAGATCCGTGAAGCGAAACAGGATACCGTCCTTCGCGAGTTCACCGGCCGTCAGGCGAAGTGCCCTCACGGTCGATACGCCGGTGTTCAGCGCGTAAAATCGCTTGGGGCCGTAGCGTGCGAGCGATTTGCAGATATCGATCATCAGGTCACGCGCCGTTTCGAGACGCAGAGTAGTGGAACCAGGATACTCGCCGAACGCCGGATAGTAATGATAGTTGACGGTCGGCGCGACCACTACATCGGAGCGCTCCAGGATGCGGCGCTTGAGATACTCGGCCATCAACCAATCGTTGCCTAGCTTTAGATGAGGGCCGTGCTCCTTGGATTCGGCGCCGATGGGAATGACGACGACCGTCTCGGGCTTTAGCGCTTTCTCCGCTTCGACCCACGTCAGGTTTTCGAGCAGCAGACCGCGGTCGGCGGCGAGGCAGGTGGTTGCGAACACGAGCAGCAGGAATCGAAACATGCAGACAGTTTCTCAGATGTGGCGCACGCACTCATGCGTGCCGTGTCGAGACTCTTCTCGACACCCTCGTCCACGCTAGGAAAAACTCGTGTCGACATGAGTGTCGACACGGCACGCATGAGTTGAGTGCGCCACATCGGAGTTATAGACTCACAGGCTGTTAAACTAGGTACCGTGCAGCGGTGGCCGGGCTCCCGGATGAAGTGCGAAATTCTGTGGGCCGTTTTGGCGATGAGCGGCGTTACCGCGTTTGCCGACACCGTCGCGGTGCTCCCCTTCTGGAATCAAGCCGCGTCTCCCGAAGCTTCGCCCCAGAGCAGTAACCCGCAAAGCAGCAACATGGACTGGATCGGCGAGAGCATCGCCGAAATGGTTCGCGAAACCCTGGGCTCGCGCGGCCTGCTCAGCTTCGAGCGCCCTGAGATTCAGGAAGCCGTTCATCGTCTGCGATTGCACGATCGTATGCCGTTGTCGCAAGCCTCGGTCATCAAGATCGGCGAAGAGTTGGACGCCGAGCAGATCGTATTCGGCAGTTTTCAGGTCACGCCGTCCGCCTTGCCAGTGAAGCCGAACGGCAGCGCGGGTTCGCTCAAGGTTTCGGCGCGCGTGTTGGATCGCCGGCATATGCATCTGGGGCCCGAATTCGTCGAGACGGGAGCGCTGGAGGATCTGGCGACTATCGAAGCTCATCTCGCCTGGCGGGCGTTGAAGCAGATGGCGCCCCAAACGGCTCCGCCCGAATCCGATTTCAAGATGCTGCGTCCCGCAATTCGGCTGGACGCCGAGGAGAGTTACATTCGCGGACTACTTGCTCGCGATCCGGCACAAAAGGAGAGATTTTTCTTGCAGGCGGCGCGGCTGGATGCGCGCTTTGCTCATCCTTGTTTTCAACTTGGCCAGCTCCACTTGCAGCGGAAAGAATATCGGCAAGCCGCCGAATGGCTGGAGAAAGTTTCGCCCGAAGACATACACTATCGCGCGGCGATGTTCATGCTGGGATTGGCGCGTTTCCAGGCCGGCGATTTTCCGGCCGCGCAGAAAGCATTTCAGATGATCGCTGAAACTGTTCCGTTGAGCGAAGTGCTCAACAACCTGGGCGCGTCGGAAAGCCGGCGCAACCTGCCGCAAGCCGTAGACGAGTTTCGCAAAGCGCTGGCCGGCGATGAACGCGACCCTGTGTATCGATTCAATCTCGGCTACGCGCTTTGGAAAAAAGGGGATTTTGCCGAGGCGGCCGACCATTTTCGCGCCGCGCTGGATCGCGATCCGGAAGATCAGATGACAACTTTGCTGTTGGGTCGGTGCTTGAAGAAGCAAGGATTGCATGCAGTGCCGACAGGCAGCCTGAGTGCGGACGCTCGGCTGACTGGGCTCGAACGATTGAAAACCAATTACCAGGAGCGCGCGTATTGGCAGCTTAAGGCCGTGATAGGGGTTAGGTGAAGAAGAAGGAGTCAGGAGTCAGAATGCTGACGGCCGTCAGGTCTTCATTCTGAATTCTGTGTTCCAGGGCAGGTTTTCATTCTGAATTCTGACTCCTGACTACTGACTCCTTCTTTCTCGATATAATCGAAAGCTAATGATAGAGGTCGCTGGGGCTTCGGACCCAGGCTGTGTCCGCAATAACAACGAGGACTACTACCTAACTCTTCCCGATCTGGGGCTTTACCTCGTCGCGGATGGAATGGGCGGCGCTCAGGCGGGCGAGCATGCGTCGAAACTCGCCTCGGAAACGGTGCGCGAAGTCGTTGCGGAAGCGGCTGGCAAGATCGATCCGCGAATGCTGGTGTCGGCGTTCGAGGAAGCCAACCGCCGGGTGATCGACAAAGCTTCGGAAGATCCGACCATGGAAGGCATGGGGACCACGCTGGTCGCCGCGCTCGAAATGGGCGCCGACCTGATCATCGTCAGCGTGGGCGATAGCCGGGCCTACATCTACGAACAAGGCCGCCTGCAGGCCGTGACCGAGGACCAGACTTGGGTGAACGAAGTCGGGCGGCGGCTCGGCATCGACGAACAGAGTTTGAAAACCCATCCGATGCGTCATGTTCTGACGATGGCGATCGGTGTTTCGGAAAATCTGCGCGTCCATACCTATTTAGTGAAGCCAGCGCCAGGGACCGAGGTGCTGTTATGCAGCGATGGCCTGCACGGTGTCGCGCTTGAGGAAGATATGCTGAGTGCATTGGGTTCATCCGATCCACTGGAGGCGAAGTGCCTTCGGCTGATCGAGGCGGCTCGGGCTCAGGGCGGACCGGACAACATCACAGCGGTATTGCTTAAAGCATCTTAATCGGCCCGGGCAAATTACGAAACGAACCCAAATTCTCGTGACGGAGGCAGCCAAGTGGTTGGATTCAGATATGTTTACCAAATGCGCACAGTGTGTAATTTCGTCGTCAACATTCGCGCCGCACATACGTCCATAAAGTTGTGAATAGAAACGTAATGATTACTAGAATCGGGAAGTTGGTCTGTTTTGCCGCAGCGGTGCTGGGCGTAAGTGTGTCTGCGCAGACGCCGGGGACGTGGGACACCAGCGGCAATGGATTGTTGAACGGTCAATATTATATCCGGCAAGTCCTGTGGCAGATCAACGACAATTCGGGCGATTTGGGCGATGCCGCTTCAGTCTACGGCGTGATCACGTTCAGCGGGACGGGAACTTATACCTTTAGCGGCCAGGCGATGGATGCGGGCACGTCGGCGACGGCGACGCCGTACACTACGTCGGGCAGTTACAGCATCTCAAAGAGCGGGTACGGATTCATGGACAACCTTCTGATCGGGTCCACTGAAACCATCTACGGGCTGGTCTCGCAAGGGATCTTTATCGGGAGCAGCACGGAGAATCTCAGCGGACTTGGCGTGAACGATCTCGCGATCGCGGCCCCGATCGGCGCTACGCAGGCGACCAACGCGACGTTCAAGGGGACCTATTCCCTGATCGATTTCGATTCGCCGACTGGAAGCATTTACGACGTCCGCGATTCACTGTTCACGTTGACCGCTGACGGCAACGGCAATCTTACGGGCACAACCACGGGTAGCGGGTACATCGCCACGAACGGCGGCGGCGTCACACGGCAGACTTTTTCCGGGACGAAATATGCCTTCAGCAATGGCGGCGGGAACATCTTCTTCTCCGGTTCGCTGACCACCGCCAACACCGACACACTCCTTCTGGCCGGCAATCATTATGTGTACATCTCGCCGGACGGAAATTTCATCTTCGGCGGTTCGCCCAACGGTTGGGATATGTTCATCGGGGTGCGGACCGGGACCAGCGCGCCGACCGCTTTCGGCGGATTGTACTACCAGGCGGGCATGGATGCCGACAACTCGAATCTAGCTTCCGGGTTCGCGAATCTGGATAGCTATTTCGGATCGTTCAAGGCGCAATCGAACACCATTCTCGAGCACCAGCGGGTGCTCTCGGTGTTCAACAACAACCCCTTCGATTTCACGTTCAGCGACACCTACACATTTAACGCCGACGGCACGTCCGATGACGCGGTCACCTCGCAGCACTACATTTATGGATTGAACGGAGCCATCCGCATCGGAATCGGGAACTACCCGTTCCTGGGACTCAATGTCGCGTTGGCGGCTCCGACATTCAGCGGATCGGGAGTGTTCCTGGATCCGACCGGCGTGGTGAACTCGGCCAGCTTTTCGCTATTCACCAGTTCGGTTGTGCCGGGTGAATTTCTAACGTTGTTCGGATCGGGCCTGTCTCCCAAGAACGACACGAGTTCGTCCTTCCCGACGACGCTCGACAACGTGCAGGTCCTGATGAACGGCGTCGCGGTACCGATTTACTACGTGCAAACCGGGGCGATTTCCGTGTTGGTCCCGTACGGCATCACCGGGCCGATCGCCGATATCCAGGTGGTGAACAACAACGTGACATCTAACAGTGTGAGCGTGTTTATCGGGGCGACACAGCCGGGTGTATTCTCGTTTGTCGATTCCAACGGAACACTCACCGGAATCGCGCAACGCTTCAACGATAACTACTCATTGGTGACGTCGGCGAATCCGGCGCAGCCCAACGATACGCTGATTGTGTACGCGACCGGGCTGGGAGCCGTGACACCCTCGATTCCCGACGGCAGCATCGCTAATGGCACGTACAGCGCGGCGAATACGATCAACGCTTACATCGGTGGAGTCCCGGCGACCGTAGGTTTCGCCGGACTGGTCCCCGGAAACATCGGCCTGTATCAGATCAACCTTACGGTTCCGACCGGGATCACGCCGGGGAACAATATTCTTGAACTCACGGGTCCCGACGCGGACAATTTCCAGACAGTGATTCCGGTGGGATCGGGTTCCGCCGGGGTCAACGCCGTGCCGGTTCCGCAAGCGAGAACCGCTGTATCGTCAGTCGTCGCGCGTCCGCATATCGGCAAAGTCTCGAAAGGACTGCCGGACAAGATCGAACCGCTCACAGGCCGTCCGATCCATCGCTTCTGAGTAGTTTAAACTGTCCAGATTGACCGAGTTTCAGAAGCTCATCGCAGGATTGAAGCGCCACTACGGCGATCCGGCGCTACCGCCTGCGGAAGGTCCGTTCGAGCTGGTGATGTGGGAAAACGCCTGCTACCTGCTTTCCGATGAACGCCGCGCCTCGGTTTTACTTGGGCTGCGGCAGCAAGTGGGCCTGGATCCACACAAGATCCAGAATGCGAATCGCGATGTGCTGCTTGGGCTCGCGAAGATGGGCGGGATGCGGCCGGAGACTCGCGTGTTTCGCTGGCTGGAGATCGCGCGGATCACGATCGATCAGTTCGGCGGAGATCTCTCCACGATTCTCACCGGGTCTTATGCGGACGCGAAGCGCGCGCTGAAACAGTTTCCAAATATCGGCGAGCCGGGGGCGGAAAAGATCCTGCTGTATTGCGGTGTGGGACCCGGTTTACCACTCGACTGGAACGGCAGCCGCGTGCTACTGAGGGTCGGATACGGGCGCGCGAACGGGAAGAACTACGGGGCGCAATACAAGTCGATTCAGGAAGCTGTGGCGGGACAACTTCCAAAGGGCGCGGCGGCGCTGGCGAAAGCGCATCTCTTGCTTCGGCGGCATGGCAAGGAACTTTGCCGCAACAATGCGCCGAAGTGCGAGGAGTGTCCCGTGTCGGCGATGTGCAAGTTTTATCAATCGAAAACCTAATAGCCGCAGATGCACGCTGATGAACGCAGATAAGGACCAATTCTTATCCGCGTGAATCTGCGTGCATCGGCGGCCAAGAATCTTTCGAACACACATTCCTTTACAGAAGACGATCAAAGCGAGGTGTATCATCATCTTCATGCGCACACTCCGAGCAGCCTCTCTCCTCGTCGCGATTCTGCCCGTTTTCGCTTCGATTCCTGAACCCGTAAAGATTGAGCAAGGTCAAGTAACCGGCGTCGCCGGCGCCACCGATGGCGTTCGCGTCTTCAAAGGAATTCCTTTCGCCGAACCTCCCGTTGGCGATCGCCGCTGGAAGGCTCCGAAGGCCGCCGCAGCGTGGACCGGCGTCAAGGCTGCTGACAAATTCGGCGCGCAATGCGTGCAAGGCCGGGGCGGCAGCACCAGCGAAGATTGCCTCTACCTGAACATCTACACTGCCGCGAAATCGGCCGGCGAGAAACGGCCCGTGATGGTCTGGATCCACGGCGGCGCGTTGACCAGCGGCGCTGGATCGATCTACGACGGCGAGGCGCTGGCGAAAAAGGGCGTGGTGCTCGTCACCATCAATTACCGGCTCGGCGTATTCGGATTCTTCGCGCATCCCGACCTGACGAAGGAATCCGACGTTCATTCATCCGGCAACTATGGGCTGCTCGACCAACTCATGGGTCTGCAATGGGTGCAGAAAAACATCGCGGCATTCGGCGGCAATCCGAAGAACGTCACCATCTTCGGCGAGTCGGCCGGATCGTGGAGCGTGAATTATCTGACAGCGACACCGCTCGCGAAAGGCTTGTTTCAACGCGTGATCGGCGAAAGCGGCGCGGAGTTCGCTCCGGCTCGCAAGCTCGCGGCGCTGGAAGAGACTGGTGTCGCGGCGGCGAAGGCGGCGAACGCGAACTCACTTGCCGAGCTGCGCGCAAAGTCGACCGCCGATGTTTCTGCGATGCGCTTCCGCACGGGCGTGAATGTCGATGGCTGGCTGCTTCCCAACGACGTCTACACAATTTACAAGGAAGGCAAGCAGAACGATGTGCCGATGCTGATCGGATCGAATGGCGACGAAGGCACGATGTTCACACCGTCGGGGACGATGGCTTCGCTCAAGAAGACCGCCGAGGATCAGTACGGCAAGGACGCGGCCGAGTTCCTGCAACTCTATCCGGCAACCAATGACGCCGAGGCTTACGACGCGGCCGCGCACAATATGCGCGATCGCACGTTCAGCTGGGAGATGCGCACGTGGGCTCGCATGCAGTCGACCACCGGCAAGAACAAGGTCTACATGTATTACTTCAGCCACGTGCCCGCGCCTCCTCAGGCCGTGAAGGGCGCCTATCACGGGTCTGAAATCCCGTACGCGTTCGGCAATCTCATCGTGGCTCCATTCGCGGTTCGCGGGGCGACGCAGACGCCGGCGTGGACGGATTACGACAAGAAGCTGGCCGACGAGATGTCGTCGTACTGGGTGAACTTCGCGACCACCGGCGATCCTAACGGAAAGAATCTGCCGAAGTGGCCGGCGTTCAAGGCTGCGAAGAACGAGGTTGTGATGTCGCTGGGCGATAGCGTGGAGGCGAAGCCGGTGCCGAACAAGGCGCAGCTCGATTTCCTCGACAAGTATTTCGAGGCGCAGCGCGCGGTGCCGAATTCGGCGGCGTCGCGATAGGACTCTTTGGCCGCGAATGAACGCGAATAAACGCAGATAAAACAATTTTTTGTTCGCGTGCATTTGCGTTCATTCGCGGCCACGTTAGCGAGTGCTTGACGCCTAACACGAACAGATTGAAATGAGGAGAATCATCATGCGTTGGTTTAGTCTGGTTGCGATTTCCGCGATCTCGACCGTTTCCCTGTTCGCGCAGCTCGCTCCGCCGAATGAAATGGGCGTGTCGATCGGGCACATCCATATGATGCTCGGCGATCCGGACGCGCAGAAGAAAATCTGGGTGGGCGTGCTGGGCGCGGAAGTCACCAGCGCTGGATCGCTTGAGATGCTGAAGTTCCCCGGCGTGTTCATCGTCTTGCAGAAGGCGCGCACGGCGCCCGCCGAAGGCTCCGACGGATCGAGCGTGAATCATTTCGGATTTCTGGTGAAGAGCTACGCCGATACGAAGAAGAAGCTGGAAGCCGCGGGCCTGACGTTCTCAATGGACAACGCGCAGACCAAACAGATCATCGCGGTGCTGCCGGAGAAGGTTCGCGTCGAGTTCACGGAAGACGCGGCGCTCACCGTGCCGATCAAGTTTCATCATATTCATGAAGCCGGCGAGAATCAGGAAGCCGTTCGCGACTGGTACGTGAAAACGTTCGGCGCGACCGCCGGCAAGCGCGGGCAATTTCCAGCGGCGTTCATTCCCGGCGGCGAAGTCGACGTGATGAAAGCGACGACAGCGCCGGCGCCGACCAAGGGCCGATCGCTGGATCACATCGGATTCGAGGTGAAGGATCTGGAGGCGTTCTGCAAGAAACTCGCGGCGGACGGGATCGCGTTCGACATGAAATATACGGTGATTCCGCAACTCGCGGGATTGAAGATCGCGTTCATTGTCGATCCCAACGGCACCCGCATCGAACTGACCGAGGGCCTCGCCGGCAAATGAACTTCGTCCGCCTGCCCGAGTTTCTGGGCGTCGCACGCGGCTTCCTGCTTGATTACGTCCGCGATCATGAGGCCGATTTCCGCGCCGCCACCGTCGCGCAGGCCGGCGGTTACCAGGTGAACCAAGCCGTTCGCCGCGCCCGCATCCTCGATTCCATCGGCGAATACGAGGAGCCCTTCGTCAAGCATCTCCGCATATTCCTGCCGGACGTGATCGCCACGCTCGCCCTGCCGCCCTTCGAAGTCGCGCGCATCGAAGTCCAGGCCACCGCGAGCAACGACGGCGACTTCTTCCGACTCCACATCGACGGCGGTCCCGATTCCACGCGCGTCCTCTCCTACGTCTACTATCTTCACGACGAGCCGCACCCCTTCACCGGCGGCGAGCTGCGCATCTCGCACATCAGCGTCGTCGATGGCATGATGGTTCCAGGGGAGAGCATCATTCAGCCCGAAGGCGACACCATTGTTTTTTTTCCCAGCGGACAGGCGCATGAAGTTCTGCCGCTCGCCGTTCCCTCCGGAAATTTCGCCGACGGACGCTTCACCGTGAATGGCTGGATTCATCGCCACCGGTAACCTATTCCGCGCTCCCGGGCGCGTCAATCTCATCGGTGAACATACCGGCTATAACCAGGGCTTCATCCTGCCCGTCGCCCTCCTGTTTGAAACCTCGGTCGCTGTCACACTCGCCGCTTCGCGTTCGATCGAACGTCGCCACCACCGCCTTTCCTGACGCCCGCTCTTTCCATCTCGGCGACCCCGACGCTCAGCCCGAAGGCAATTGGCTCGACTACGTGTACGGCGTTGCCATCATGCTCGACCGCGCCGTCGGTATTGATGGCGCGCGGCGGAGAATCAGGAAGCCGTTCGCCACTGATATGTGAAACGTTCGGCGCCACGACCGGCAAGCGCGGTCAGTTTCCCGCGGCGTTCATACCCGGCGGCGAAGTCGACGTGATGAAGGCGACGGCGGCTCTGCGCCGACCAAGGCCGGTCGCTGGATCACATCGGATTCGAAGTAAAGGATCTGGACGCGTTCTGCAAGAAGCTCGCGGCGGATGGAGTCGCGTTCGACATGAAGTATACGGTGATTCCGCAGCTCGCTGGACTGAAGATTGCGTTCATTGTGGAGCCGAACGGTACGCGGATCGAGTTGACCGAGGGGTTGGCGGCGCATTAGTTTTGTCGACGCCTTTTGGGCGTCGATGAGTCGGCTAAAGCCGGCTCGCAGGTACGAGTGCCCGCCCCACAAGCGTCAGTTCTGCGTTGCGTAATAATTCGCGACCAGCTCGCCAATCCTGCCGATCGCGTCTTCCAACTGCGCCCCGATTCCGAAGTGCCGCGCCGTAAACACGCTCAGCACGATGTTGCGATTCTGGCTCTCCAGAATCCCCACGTCGTTGCCGATGTATGGCAGGAAATCGCCGGTCTTGTGGGGCAGTCGATATCCATTCACGTATTTCGGCAGCCGCGAGCTGTACACTTGCCCGCGCATAATCTGCAGCATCTGATTGCTCGCGGCCTTGCTCACCGCGTCGCCCTTCTTGATCTTTTCGAGCAGCTTTCCCATGTCGCGCGGCGACGATAACCCGTACGGCGTCTTGGCCTGCTCGTGAAAGGTGCGCGCGTCTGGGGCGGCGTTCAACGCCTTGAACCACGCGTCGGACGGTCCCGTCGCGCGAATCGATTTCAAACCGTACGAATCCATCAACTTATTCACCGGATCGATCCCGCCCACCTTGTCGAACATCATGTCGGTCGCCGTGTTGTCGCTGACGATGATCATTAGCGTGAGTACGTCCTTGATGGTGAGGTTCACTCCCGCATCCATCGATCGAATGACGCCTGTGCCCGGACGCTTGGCGGCATCGGTCAGCGTAATGCGATCGGTCAGAGCGAACTTCCCTTCCCCGATCTGACGGAACGCCTCGGCCATGAGCGGAATCTTGATCACGCTCATCGTGTCCATTTGCTCATCGGCGTTGATGGCGATCTCATCGCCAGTCTCGAGGCACTTCATATAAATGCCCCACTTCGCATTCACCGATTTGGTGATGCGATCGATATTGGCCATCAAACGGTCAAGCGGCTTTTGAGCAGGCGCCTGACCGTTTGCCAAGGCGGCGAGCAGGACTGCGAGTGCAAGGTTGCGCATCCACACATTATGCCGTGTGGCAGCACCAAGATTTACGGGTGAGTCGGAGAATTCACCGCGAACGCAGCGCAAGGCGTGGTCGCGCTGCAATTCAGCATGTAGCCTCCGATGGTCATCACTTGAATCGCGTGATCGCCGAGGAAGTTTGAAGGGAATGGAGCCACCTGCATCTGCACGAATTGTCCGGCGTCGTAATAGAGTTCCGTCTGATGATCGAAAGCGGCAGTGACGCCGGCGGTCGGTGCAATGAAGACGGCGAGCGGGCTTCCTGCCGTGCCGTTGTTGGCGTAGACGAAAACCTGCGACGGCGTGCCGTCGAAGGTGTTGGCACCGGAAATGCGAGTCACCACCAGACGTTTGCCGTTCGGCACGAAGCCGAACGTGAAGAAGCATTCGTTGCCGGAGCACTGGCCTTCTTGGTGAAGAGTGGTTTGGAATGGAATCCGGCCAGGTTCGTCAAGATTCACTGTGGCGATGCCGGAAGACAGAAACGGCGGGTCCGCAAAAGCCAAAAACGGCGAATGCGAGTGTGCGAGCGGGTGCAGAAGTCCCGATCGCGATCCTAACTGCGATGCGATTCCGCCCAAAAGCACAAGTGCAGCGGCTAGTACCAGATTCTTCTTCAGACTGTTCATGCCACTTCCTCCTTCCCTGAAAGATGAATCAGGGAAGGAGATCGTTTCACGGCACGTCGTTCGCAAACGTACGCGTGTGATCGTCAGCGTGGAAAGACCCGCCGCGAATCAGCTACGTAGATCGCACGAAGGCTAGCGATTTGTCAGCAGTGCTTCCAATTTCGCGAGTCTCTCCTTGAGCTCACGGATTTCCGTTTGTTGCCGCTGGACTTCGTTGAGCAGCATCGAATCGAGCACCTGGTACTTCACGGTTTCGATCTGCCCGTCGGATGAATGCGCCACGAGGTCGGGATAAACTTCGGCGACTTCTTCGGCGATCAGACCGTATTGAACCGGCTTGGAACCGTCGGCGAAGGGCTGCTTGTAGCGATAGATGACGGGCCGGAGGTCCATAAGGCCTCGGCTGGCGTCGCCCATGTCGGCGATGTCTTCCTTGAATCGTCGGGAAGAGCTGACGGTGCCGAGCTGGCCGGCGGAGTCGATCATGACGGGAATCGCATCGCTGTGAGTGGTCGTGACACCGCGGATGCCGGCGGCGAAGAATGATGTTTGCATCGCTGGATCACCAATGCGGATGGTGGCGTTGTCGGTAGAAGATCCCTGGTTTCCAATGTGAATATTCGCATTTGCAATGAGCGGGGCTTGAGACCCCGAAAGGTACCCAATCGCGATGTTATTGTCGCCGATTGAGGTTGATCCGGCGAATGAGCCGACGACGGTATTTTGGCTTCCCGTTGTGTTTGCCAATAAGGCCTGGTTCCCAACGCCGACGTTATTAGAGCCACTTGTGTTGTGCGCAGCTGCTTCCTGACCTTCGGCAAGGTTGTCGCCGCCGGTGGTATTTGCACCCAACGCCCCAGCGCCCGTCGCTGTATTGCCGCTTCCTGTCGTATTCGAAGTAAGGGCATGGGATCCGTTCGCCGTGTTAACAAAACCAGTTGTATTTGCGAATAGAGCTTCAGACCCAACCGCGACGTTGTTACTTCCAGAGGTATTGAAGTGCAAGGCAAACATGCCGGTGGCGGTGTTGTCGTTACCATCTAGAGTCGATTGAAGGGCCCCGTATCCAACCGCCGTATTGTCTCCCGCCGTCGTATTGTTGTTGAGGCTGAGCTGTCCGACGGCGGTGTTCTTTACGCCCGTATTAACAGCCAGAGCGCCTGTGCCGAGAGCCAAGTTGAAGTCGCCAGAAGCCCCCGGTACGCGCAGCAGCGGCGCGCCTTGATATCGAATCGCACCGGTGAAGTTGACATCTCCACCTACGTCGAGCTTCGACCCCGGCGACTGAGTTCCGATCCCGACGTTCCCCGTGCTCGACTGAATCCGCAACTGCTCGGTAAATCCGAACGCATTATACAGGCCCGCACCGCCCTTTCCCAATCGCAAATCCTTGCCTGGATTCCAATAGATCGCAGGGCCGAAAGCGTCCGACGAGAAGAATGTCAGATAATCGGTCGACTGCGCCATCCCGATCTGCGAGAACGGATTCGTCCGCAAATCCAGCGACGGCACCGTCGCCGCGTTCGCTCCCGGAAACGTCCCGACTCCAATGGTTCCGTTCGCCTGTTGAATTACGGAATTGCCCAAGTCGGTCGAATTGGTGAACACGCCGATGAAGCCTGGCGAGCCTGCGCTCACGCGCGGCTTCACCGCGTTCGTCGTCACCGGCGCCGTCGATCCGGACGTCCCATTTGCCCCCGCAGCCGTATTTGCCGCGGCGACCGTAGGTCCGCTCGCCAGTGCGTACGCCGACGCGGGTTTCCCGCCGAGCGTTTCCGCATCCGACGCCTTCAGCGCATAGGGCACACTGACGAGCAATACTCGCGACTGCTCCACTTCGCCCGGACGATTCACCTGCACGCCCAGCCAGCGAGGCTCGCCCGACGCGAACAGCTCGGTCGGCACGCCCTCATTCAACGTCGATCCCATCAGCAGCGAATATCGCCCTTCGGAATCGACGTCGGCGTTCTGCACTTCCTGCCACAGCGGCGCGCCGCCTGACTGCTCGCGATACACGGCCAGTGTGACGCTCTCTACGCCACCGGTCGTCCGCCCAATAGTGGGTTGTAACGATCCGCTAAATCGAACCAGCTTCGGTTGCGCGAAGCACATGGCCGCGAGGCCGAACAGCATAAGGGTTGTTTGAAGACGTGTGATTTTCATGGTTTCCTTGTTTTATCGAACTTTTTCCAGGTGAACTTTAATGAACGACTTTCGCGAGCGCGGCTTCCAGCTTCTCCAGCCGCTCCTGGAGATTTTGATTCTGCCGCTGCAGCCGCTGCATTTCGTTGAGCAGCATCGAATCCAGAACTTGATACTTGACGGTTTCGATTTGCCCGTCGGCCGAATGCGCGACGAGGTCAGGATAAACTTCGGCGACTTCTTCCGCGATCAGGCCGTATTGAACCGGCTTGGAGCCGTCGGCGAAGGACTGCTTGTAGCGGTAGGTGACTGGTCGAAGATCCATGATACCTCGGCTGACGTCACCCATGTCGGCGATGTCTTCCTTGAATCGGCGGGAGGAGCTGACGGTGCCGAGTTGGCCCGCGGAGTCGATCATGACGGGGATAGCATCGTTGTGGGACGTCGTTATGCCGCGGATGCCGGCCGCGAAGAATGATGTTTGCATCGCTGGATCACCAATGCGGATCGTGGCGTTGTCAGTGGAAGATCCCTGATTTCCAATGTGAATATTCGCATTCGCAATGACTGGCGCATGAAACCCGGAAAAGTATCCAATCGCGATGTTATCGTCTCCCATTGTGGTTGCTCCGGCGAATGCGCCGACGGCCGTATTTCTGTTTCCCGTTGTGTTCCCTTCCAACGTCTCAGTCCCAACGCCGACGTTATTAGAGCCACTTGTGTTGGCCCCCATTGCGTCCACGCCTTCGCCAAGGTTTCCGCCGCCCGTGGTGTTTTGGGCCAGCGCCCCAGCGCCGGTTGCTGTATTGCCACTTCCTGTCGTATTCGTAAGAAGGGCATGGGAGCCGTTTGCCGTGTTATCAAAACCAGTTGTATTTGCAAGTAGAGCTTCGGATCCAATCGCGACGTTGTTATTTCCAGAGGTGTTGAAGTGCAAGGCCCAAACGCCAGCGGCGGTGTTGTCGTTACCATCTAAAGTCGATTGAAGGGCCCCGTATCCAACCGCCGTATTGTCTCCCGCCGTCGTGTTGTTGTTGAGACTGTTGTATCCAACGGCCGTGTTGTTGGGGCCTGTATTAACTGCCAGAGCGCCCAGGCCGAGAGCCAAGTTGAAGTCGCCAGAAGCCCCCGGTACGCGCAGCAGCGGCGCGCCTTGATATCGAATCGCACCGGTGAAGTTGACATCTCCACCTACGTCAAGCTTCGACCCCGGCGACTGAGTTCCGATCCCGACGTTCCCCGTGCTCGACTGAATCCGCAGCTGCTCGGTAAATCCGAACGCATTATACAGGCCCGCACCGCCCTTTCCCAATCGCAAATCCTTGCCTGGATTCCAATAGATCGCAGGGCCGAAAGCGTCCGACGAGAAGAATGTCAGATAGTCGGTCGACTGCGCCATCCCGATCTGCGAGAACGGATTCGTCCGCAAATCCAGCGACGGCACCGTCGCCGCGTTCGCTCCCGGAAACGTCCCCACTCCGATGGTTCCGTTCGCCTGTTGCATTACAGAATTGCCCAAGTCGGTCGAATTTGTGAACATGCCGAGGAAGCCTGGCGAGCCGGCGTTGACGCGCGGCTTCACGGCGTTGCTCGAAACCGTGGTCGTGGAGGCGACCGCAGCAGCCGGTGTCGAACTCGACCCCGTCGGCCCTGAAGCGAGCAAGTACGCCGACGCGGGTTTCCCTCCGAGCGTTTCCGCATCTGACGCCTTCAACGCATAGGGCACGCTGACGAGCAGGACTCGCGACTGCTCCACTTCGCCCGGCCGATTCACCTGCACGCCCAGCCAGCGAGGTTCGCCCGACGCGAACAGCTCGGTCGGCACGCCCTCATTCAACGTCGATCCCATTAGCAGCGAATATCGCCCTTCGGAATCGACCTCGGCGTTCTGCACTTCCTGCCACAGCGGCGCACCGCCGGACTGCTCGCGATACACGGCCAGTGTGACGCTCTCTATTCCACCGGATCGTCCGCCCAATAGTGGGTTGTAACGATCCGTTAAATCGAACCAGCTTCGGTTGCGCGAAGCACATAGCCGCGAGGCCGAACAGTATAAGGGTTGTTTGAAGGCGTGTAATTTTCATGGCTTTCTTTTCAGATCAACTTTAGTGAACGACTTTCGCGAGCGCGGCTTCTAGCTTCTCCACCCGTTCCTGGAGATTTTGATTCTGCCGCTGCAGCCGCTGCATTTCATTGAGCAGCATCGAATCGAGAACTTGATACTTGACGGTTTCGATTTGCCCGTCGGCCGAATGCGCGACGAGGTCAGGATAAACTTCGGCGACTTCTTCCGCGATCAGACCGTATTGAACCGGCTTGGAGCCGTCGGCGAAGGACTGCTTGTAGCGGTAGGTGACGGGTCGAAGATCCATGATACCTCGGCTGACGTCACCCATGTCGGCGATGTCTTCCTTGAATCGGCGGGAGGAGCTGACGGTGCCGAGTTGGCCGGCGGAGTCGATGACGACCGGGATCGCATCGTTGTTGGTGGTCGTGATGCCACGAATTCCAGCAGCGAAAAAAGCATTCTGTGTTCCCTGGGTACCAATCCGAATCGTGGCGTTGTCGGCCGAACTGCCTGTATTATTTATGTGTACATTATTGCTGTTTCCTGCCGAGACGTTAAAGGCCGCTTGATATCCCACCGCAACGTTGTTCGTTCCAGTGATGTTATGAAAGAGCGCGTACGCGCCACTGGCCGTGTTGTCGTCAGCCGTATTATTCTCTAGGGCAAACGCGCCGTCCGCAGTGTTGTTGCTTCCAACAAGATTGAACAGCAGTGAAGATATACCAGTCGCGGTGTTCACAATTCCCGTTGTATTGCTCAACAGTGCGGATTCTCCAGAAGCTGTGTTTGAGCCGCCTGTTGTGTTGTGTTGCAACGCGGCCGCTCCAATTGCGGTATTACCCGGCCCGCTCGTATTGTTCGTCAGCGCCCCATCTCCCACTGCAGTGTTACTATTTGCGGTATTGGCTCGTAGTGCAAACGCACCCACTGCGGTGACTCCCTCGCTCAGACCCGCGCCCGCAAACGCGTTCAGTCCAAGAGAGGTGTTTTCTAATCCTAAATCGTTCAGAAGAACCGCGCCTCCTTGCCGTAGGCTTCCACTGAAGTTGATATCTCCGTTCACATCCAGCTTCGACACCGGCGACTGCGTGCCGATCCCCAGATTCCCCGTGCTCGACTGAATTCGCAGCTGCTCGGTAAATCCGAACGCATTATACAGGCCCGCACCGCCCTTTCCCAATCGCAAATCCTTGCCTGGATTCCAATAGATCGCAGGGCCGAAAGCGTCCGACGAGAAGAATGTCAGATAGTCGGTCGTCTGCGCCATCCCGATCTGCGAGAACGGATTCGTCCGCAAATCCAGCGACGGCACGGTGTTGGCATTCGCGCCCGGAATCGTCCCCACTCCGATGGTCCCGTTCGCCTGTTGCATTACGGAATTGCCCAAGTCGGTCGAATTTGTGAACATGCCGATGAAGCCTGGCGAGCCGGCGCTAAGGCGCGGCTTCACGGCGTTCGTCGCCACCGGCGCCGTCGATCCGCTCGCCCCATTGGCCGCGGCAACCGCAGGTCCGCTCGCCAGCGCGTACGCCGATGCAGGTTTCCCGCCAAGTGTTTCCGCATCCGACGCCTTCAACGCATAGGGCACGCTGACGAGCAATACACGAGCCTGCTCCACTTCGCCCGGCCGATTCACCTGCACACCCAGCCAGCGCGGCTCGCCCGACGTGAACAGCTCGGTCGGCACGCCCTCATTCAACGTCGATCCCATCAGCAGCGAATATCGACCTTCCGCATCGACCTCGGCGTTCTGCACTTCCTGCCACAGCGGCGCGCCGCCTGATTGTCCGCGATACACGGCCAGCGTGACGCTTTCCACGGATGGCGTAGTTCCGCTGGAGGCCGGCTTCAACGTCCCGCTAAAGCGGACCAGCTTTGGAACGGTGGTCCCGGAGGGTGATTGGGCAAGGGCTGAGACAGCCAGCAGGATGAACAGGGCAAAATTGCGCATCCTGCTATTGTCTTTAATTTTTCGAGAAAAGCCAAGATTATTCGAAGATCACGTCGACCGCGACAGTGGATCCGGGCGCGAAGAACAACGGGATTTGCTGGCCGGGCTTGTAGATAATCGAATGTCCGTCAGGAGTCGAGACTTCAACCTCACGAGTCTTCGGATCGACAACCCAGCATTCGCGCCCTCCGTTTTCGAGGCATGTCTTTCTCTTGTCGCGCATCTCCGAAGCTGAGTTGGATGGCGACAGAACCTCAACGACGAGTTCCGGCACGCCAAAGAGCCAGTCATCGATCGCTTCCCATCGGACCAAGGGCATGTATGCCACATCCGCACCCCAGCATTCATTTTCCGGAAGCGGTCGATATGGCACTTCCTTGTCTACGAAGCCGTCCTTCCCTGCGGCTTGTTCGAGCAATCGGCGGAGCCGCCATTGCGCGCGAACGTGCGGTTGTTTCGGAAATGGCACGTTGACCAGTTCTCCGTGATGCAATTCGTATCGGCCCCCTGGGGGATCGGGGATCTCCAGATATTCCTCGAAGCTCATCAGTCGAGTTGTGGTTGAGGCCATGGGCAAATCCTCACCTACGATTATAGACGCGCAAATCTAATGGGCCTGCCGGACTATAAGCCGGTTTCTGTACTCCGCGACCTTGCGATCACGAAGCGGCAGTCATTCCTCTTGGCCGCGGATCTCTCCACGGCTCCAGCAACCTACCCGGAAGTTGTAACGGAGCGGGCCGCTCCTCCTCCCCTATTTGGTCTTGCTCCGCATGGGGTTTGCCCTGCCAGACGCATTGCTGCGGCCGCGGTGCGCTCTTACCGCACCTTTTCACCCTTACCCGCCGGATCTTGCGACCCGACAGGCGGTACGTTTTCTGTGGCACTTTCCGTAAAACCCGCTTTGAGCGAGCCCCCCCGGCCGTTAGCCGGCATGCTGCCCTATGGAGACCGGACTTTCCTCCCGGCCTCGGCTTGCACCGAAACCGGGCGACTGCCCGTCCGGCAGGCCCGCAACCATTATCCGGGCCGCTGGACCGCAGGGCAAGGAGTTTCGATCTTTCTTTGCTCGCATTTTTTTCGCACCCGTTGAAACGATAGGAATAATTGGCGTATCTACAAGCAGTTGATGTATCCTGAGACGGTAGGCCGTCTGCAACGGTACTTTTAGGGTCTAAGTACTGGCGCGAACGGGTTTACGTGCGGTCCTGCTGCGTTGGGGTTGATGCCGATGGCGAACTCAGCCGATTGTCTGTTCTCGACGAACATCGAGGTTACGTCCCAAAACAAATTTAGCTAAGATTGTTGTTGTACCGATTTTCGAAGTGCAGATTTTGTAGTGCCGATGGGTGTCGTACTGAATCGTAGTGCCGAGGAGGAGTACTTCAATGTTGAAAAGATTGGCCGCGCTATTGTGCGTTCTGCCGCTGTTCGCGATCAGCGTTTTCGCACAGGGCTTGAACACCAGCGCCACGAAGGACGATTGGGAAGAGATCAACTACGAATACAATTCGTCCGTGCTGGTGGACGGATTCCCCAGCCTGCTGCGGCTCTCGGAGTTGCTGCAGGGATCACCCCGGTTATAAGGTTCGTCTTGAAGGACACACCGACCGCATCGGCGGCGATCAATACAACGAGAAGCTCGGCCTCGCCCGCGCCAACACCGTTCGCGACTTCCTGGTGAAGTACGGCGCACGCCCCGGTCAGATCGACGTGACCACGCGCGGCAAAGTCGATCCGAAATATCCCGGCCAGAAGCCGAATTACACCAAGACCGACGAAGCGCGCTGGATGAATCGCCGCGTCGTCGTCACGGTGACCGACGATCAGGGCCGCACGGTGAGCGCGGCGGGCGTCGGCGATGCGATTCGCGCGATGGAGCAGCCCCGGCCGCAAACCGGCGGCATGGCGGATTGCTGCAGTGAAGTATTGAAGCGCCTGGACAAGCTGGATGACATCGCCAAGGCGCTGAAGGATCTGGCGGATCAGAACGCCGCGCTGCGCCGCGATCTGGACGCTCTTAAGCAACAGCAGCAAGTGGCTGCGTCGCGCGCCAACGAGCCCGTGCAGAAGCCTCCGACGGCTGATGAAGTTGCCGCCGCTGTCGCTAAGGATCTGAAGAAGGATGCAGCCGGCCAAGTTCCAACTGCTGGGCGTGAACCTCGGCGGGGACGGGAACCAGCATTTGACCGCGACCGGCAAAGGCCGCTTCTTTGGAGAGTTCGGCGAACACTACGCCCTGCAGGCGCAAGGCGAGTTCCTGTATTACAAGGATCAGAAGGAAGGCCAGGCCGACCTCGGTCTCGTGGATCGCATCGGCCACTTCCAGGCCGGTATGTTCGGCAGCTTCAAGCACGTGGCGTTGTCGGGCAATCAAAACGGCGGCACGCTGGGCCAGGCTTCCATCACCCTCGACTATCTCTTCAAACAGGGCAAATTCGGACTGTTCGGAACGTACGCGTTCATGAACAGCGCGATGATCAACAACGTCGCCGCTGTGCTTGCCGAACGGCGTGGTTTCGCCCGACCTGATGGATCAACGATACTTGCGAGCCATCAACCAGGCGGGCGTCAGCTTCACGCTCGGCCTGTGGAAGGAAAACTATCTCGAAGGCAACCTCGGATACCTCAAGAGCGAGCAGTACGGCGACCGCGTCGGCGGAACGCTCCGTTTCATCTTCCCGATCAACACCCACTTCGCGTTTACTCTTGAAGGCGGCTTGAACGAGACGCTGCTGGGCTCCGGCAACAACGGGCGCGCGGTAGCGGGCGTTCAGTTCGGCAATGCGATGCGTCCGAAGGAATACCTGGGCCAGACGGCTCCGGTTCCGGTCGACATCCCGCGTATCCGCTACGAAATCATCAACAAGCAGGTTCGCACCGGGCATACGCCTCCGATTGCGGATGCAGGTCCCGATCAGATCGGCGTCCCGGCCGGTCCGATCACGCTGAACGCTTCAGCATCCTACTCGCCGGATGGACTTCCGATCACGTTCCAGTGGACTGAAGAAGGCGGACCTTCCGTCACGCTTACGAGTCCGACTAGCGCGATCACCAGTTTCGCCGCGGCTGCCGGACAATCCTACATCTTCCGCGTGACTGTAAAGGACAGCTTAGGTGGATCCAGCTTTGCCCGAGTGCACGTAACCACCACGGCCGCGCCGCAGGTTGGGATCGGCTTCTTTAACGCGAACCCGCCCACGATCACGGCAGGCCAGTCCTCGACGCTGACATGGGGAACCACAAATGCGACGACGGTTACGCTAACTGGCGTAGGCAACGTTGCGACGAATGGCACCTTCTCGGTTTCGCCGACGGTGACCACCACTTATCAGTTGACCGCGAGCAACGGGACATCCTCGGTGAACGCTTCGGTAACGGTCGTCGTGAATCCGCTGCAGGCGCGGGTTCTGTTCTGTACTGCAACACCGATGAACATCAACGCGGGTGAATCGGCGACCCTGTCATACCAGACGCAGAACGCCACTTCGGTCAGCATCAACCAGGGCATCGGCGTGGTCGCGGCCAACGGCAGTGTGCCGGTGACGCCGGCCACCACCACCACTTACACGATCACGGCCACCGGGGTCGGCGGAACCACCGATACGTGCAGCGTAGCGGTTACGGTATCGCCGGGCCAGGTCCCGCGCATCATTAACTTCTCGGCGGTTCCGGCCACCATCAACGCCGGCCAGAACTCGATGCTGGTGTGGAATGTCGAGAACGCGACCACGGTGACGATCACGCCGAACGTAGGCACTGTTTCGCTCAACGGATCGCAGAACGTGTCCCCCGCAGCGACCACCGAATACACGTTGACAGCCACCAACAACGCTGGAACCGTGACCGCGAAGGTGACCGTGAACGTGATCGTTGTTCCGGCGCCAGTCATCGTGTCGTTCACGGCGAATCCGAATCCCTCGCCGTCGCCGACCAGTCCTGTGTTGCTCTCTTGTCAAACGCAGAACGCGGCTAGCGTAACCATGGCCCAGATCCTGTTCCTGCCCGGCACCTCGTCCTTCTACGAGCACCCGACGCAGGACACGACCTACACTTGTATCGCAACCGGCCAGAACGGCCAGACGGCGACAGCCAGCGTGACCGTAAAGGTCAACCAGCCGGTTGTTCCGCCGCCGAGCACGCCGCCGGTCATCGTGATCGTCGGTGGACCGACCATCGACGTGCAGAGCCCGTACTTCACGGAGCCTGCGCCGCCGCTGACGGTGAATCCGGATGCCTCGAACACGTATAGCCCGGTGGGCAACAACCCGCTGACGTTTGCGTGGACGTCGTCGAACGCCGGAGTAACCATCACCGGAGGCAACACCTCCAAGCCCGCCATCGCGCTACCCGCGCCTGGCATCTACGTCGCCAACCTGGCAGTGACCGACAGCAAGGGCAACGTCACCAACCAGGTCGTGGTGATCAACTGGCAGTTCAACAAGCACTAGCCCGATAGCGGGCTCAAAAGGAAAGGGCGGGTCCCCAACGGGATCCGCCCTTTTTATTTGCACTCATGTGGCGCGCGCTTTTACCGTGCAGCCGTCGGCTTCAGCCGATGGTCCCGACGGCGAACTGAAGTTCGCCGTTGCACGCTGAAGCGCGCGCCACGCCTTAATTCACCGTCAGCCGAGGCCCATCGCCCACCGGCGCTGATTGCGTCCGGAACTCGTACTGCTGAATCTCGATGGCCGCGCGTCCCTGCTCGAACCGCACCACCCGACCCTTCGCCACCAGCTTCAACGCGACCTTGTTATTCAACTGCGCAGGCCAACTGATCGACAACTCCAGCCTCCTCCCAGGCAACAGAATGTGTTCCGATGTGAACAGCACTCCCGAGCTCGAGATGTTGATCGTCCTGCCGTCTCCCACGTCTTCTCCGCTGCGCTTGCTCAGCACGCGGTACCGCACTTCGCGCTCGATCGGAAATCGATCCGAGTGGCGGCGGTCAGCTTGCACTTGATTTAGATTCACTCTTCTCCTCGTTCCTTGGCTTCCTCGGTAGTCTTGGCGCTCCGGGCCGCTCGTTTACAACACTTAGAGTTTGCCCCGAATGACACTTAGCTGCAATAGAGTACGGAGGTTATGTCAGCACAGTACTCTGGTACTGCTCAAAAGTTGGAGAATCTTGTCCGACGCTCCAGTCCGGCCTCGTTATGCAGGGACATGTTCGCTAAACATTCGGGCTGAACATGTTCGCTAAAATGAATGCATACATGCCCAGTCTGAACTCTTTTGGATGCCGCGGGCGAGCTGCGCGTTGGCGGCCGCACTTACCGGATTCATCGCCTCGCGGCGCTCGAAAAGGCCGGCGTCGCGAAGCTTTCGCGCATTCCTTTCTCCATCAAGATTCTGCTCGAAAACCTGCTGCGCTTCGAAGACGGCCTCACGGTCGAAGCGCCGACATCGAATACGTCGCCAAGTGGGACCCGTCGGCTGCCGGCGCGCGAAATCAATTTCCGCCCGGCGCGCGTGCTGCTTGCAGGATTTCACCGGCGTGCCCTGCGTGGTGGACCTGGCCGCGATGCGCGACGCGCTCGACGAAACTGGGCGCCGATCCGAAGCAAGCGCGAATCCGCTGATCCCGGTCGATCTGGTGATCGATCATTCCGTGCAGGTGGACAAGTTCGGCACCAGCGGACTCCTTCGGCTTCAACGCGCTGCTCGAATTCCAGCGCAATCAGGAGCGCTATGCGTTTCTGAACTGGGGCCAATCGTCGTTTCAGAATTTCCGCGTGGTGCCGCCCGATACCGGCATCGTGCACCAGGTGAATCTCGAATATCTGGCGCCGGTGGTTTTCGACAACGACGGCGCGGCGTATCCCGATACGCTGGTCGGCACCGATTCGCACACCACCATGATCAACGGCCTGGGCGTGGTCGGCTGGGGCGTCGGCGGCATTGAAGCCGAGGCGTGCATGCTCGGCCAGCCGACATCGATGCTGCTGCCCGCCGTGGTCGGCTTCAAGCTGAACGGCAAGCTGCCCGAAGGCGCGACCGCGACCGACCTGGTGCTCACCGTCACGCAGATGCTGCGCAAGAAGGGCGTGGTCGGCAAGTTCGTCGAGTTCTATGGCGACGGCGTCGGCGCGCTGAGCGTGGCCGATCGCGCGACCATCGCCAACATGGCGCCCGAATACGGCGCGACCATCGGCGTCTTCCCCATCGACGACGTTTCGCTCGATTATCTGCGCATGACGCAATCGTCCGCCGGAGCAGATCGAGCTGGTGGAAGCCTACGCGAAAGAGCAGGGCTTGTTCCGCGTCGACGGCGCGCCGGAGCCGGTATTCTCCGACACCCTGTCGCTGGATCTTTCGACGGTGGTGCCGTCGCTGGCCGGGCCGAAGCGCCCGCAGGATCGCATCAATCTGCCGGACGTGAAGCAGAACTTCCTGACGGGCTGACTGCGCGCGCCGAAGACGGCGGAACTCGGCACGAACGGAACGCGCACCACGATTCACGACGGCAGCGTAGTGATCGCGGCGATCACCAGTTGCACCAACACCTCGAATCCGTCGGTGATGGTCGCGGCCGGCCTTGCTCGCGAAGAAAGCCGTGGAGCGCGGTCTCGACGTCAAAGCCGTGGGTGAAGACGAGCCTCGCGCCCGGATCGAAAGTGGTGATGGATTATCTGAACGACGCGGGACTGGTGCCGTATCTCGAAAAGCTGCAATTTCAATCTGGTCGGCTACGGCTGCACCACCTGCATCGGCAACAGCGGCCCGCTGCCGGACGATGTCGCGGCGGCGGTGCAGAAGGAGAAGCTCACGGTCGCGGCGTGCTCTCCGGCAATCGCAACTTCGAAGGCCGCATCAATCCGCTGGTGCGCGCGAACTATCTGGCATCGCCGCCGCTGGTGGTCGCGTATGCGCTGGCCGGCCGCGTCGATATCGATCTGACGAACGAACCGCTCGGCCAGGATTCGCGCCGGCAAGGACGTGTTCCTGCGCGACATCTGGCCGACGCCCGAAGAAGTGCAGGCCGCCGTGAAGAAATCCGTGCAGCGCGAGATGTTCGCCAAGCAATACTCGGAAGTCTTCGCCGGCGACGCGCACTGGAATTCGATCAAGGTTCCTGCCGGCGACCGCTACGCCTGGGACGACAAATCCACCTACATCAAGCGCGCGCCGTACTTCGATCAACATGGTCGATCCCGCTCACGCACGTTGGGCGATATGAAAGGCATGCGGGCGCTGGCGGTGCTGGGCGATTCCGTCACCACCGATCACATTTCGCCCGCGGGCAATATCGCCGTCGACAGCCCGGCGGGAAAATATCTGATGTCGCTGGGCGTGAAGCCGGGCGATTTCAATTCCTACGGCGCGCGGCGCGGCAATCATGAAGTGATGGTGCGCGGCACGCTCGCCAACATCCGGCTGCGGAATCAGATGGCGCCGGGAACCGAAGGCGGCTGGACCACGCACGTCCCGTCGAACGAGCACATGTTCATCTACGACGCGTCGGTGCAGTATCAGAAGGACGGCGTGCCGCTGCTGATCATCGCGGGCAAGGAATACGGCAGCGGCTCGTCGCGCGATTGGGCGGCGAAGGGCGTGCTGCTGCTGGGCGTGCGCGCCGTGATCGCCGAAAGCTTCGAGCGCATCCATCGCTCGAACCTGGTCGGCATGGGCGTGCTGCCGCTGGAGTTCGTCGACGGGCAGAATCGCGAGTCGCTGGGGCTGACCGGGTTCGAAACGTTCGCGATCGAGGGGATCCAGGCGGCAGTCGATTCGACGGGCAGAACCCGGGCACGGGTCAAAGCGGGCGAAAAGACGTTCGAGGTCCGCGCCAGGATCGATACGCCGGTCGAAATCGAGTACTACAAGGTCGGCGGAATCCTCCGCTACGTACTCCGACACAGCTCGCAATCTCGTTGATCTTGAAGGCCGTCCTCGCGGCGCGACCGTAAGAGCGCGCGTTTCCGTCAGCTCGCATCTCGTTGATCTTGAAGGCGATCCGGGAGGCGCGACCGTAAGAGAGCGCGCGTTTTCAGTACTATTGACAACCGATCTCAAAGTGATATCATTTCAGTATCACAAAGGAGATCAAATGTCTGAAGGAAGTCTGACACCCGCAGGAAATCTAATCAGAGAAAAAAAGCGCACCACCGCGTCCGGTTACGTGTATCTCGTGCTGCTCCTCCTCATCGCTCTAGCGGCGGTTGGAGGGTTCATTTGGGGCGCCCAGCAAATCAAGGAATCAGAGAACCCCACGCTCCTGCTCACCAGCATGTTCGTCTTCGCGGTCAACGCCCTGTGCTTCAAAGGCCTGTTCGGCGTGCAGCCGAACCAGGGCGTCGTGCTCCAGCTTTTCGGCCACTACGTCGGCACGGAGCGCACGCCCGGCCTGCGCTGGGCGAATCCCTTCTACGCCAAGAAACGAGTGTCTCTGCGCACGCGCAACTTCGAGACCAGCCAGCTCAAGGTCAACGATCACGACGGCAACCCGATCGAGTTCGCGGCCATCGTCGTCTGGTCGGTGATCGACACCGCGGAGGCGATCTTCCAGGTCGACAACTACGAGAACTACATCAAGGTGCAGAGCGAGGCGGCGCTGCGCAACCTGGCGACGTCCTATCCTTACGACGCGCATGAAGAAGGCGTGAAATCGCTGCGCGGCAATACAGCCGAGGTCGCGTCGCACTTGCGCGACGAAGTGCAGGAGCGGCTGGCAGTCGCCGGCATCGACGTCAAGGAAGTCCGCATCAGCCACCTGGCCTACGCGCCGGAAATCGCCGCGTCGATGCTGCAGCGGCAGCAGGCGGGCGCGATCATCGCGGCTCGCACGCGGATCGTCGAGGGCGCGGTCGGGATGGTGGAGATGGCGCTGGAGCGGCTGGCCGAGAAGGGCACAGTGCAGCTCGACGAAGAGCGCAAGGCCGCGATGGTCTGCAATCTCCTGGTCGTGTCCTCTGCGGCGAGCGCGCCGCGCAGCCCGTGCTGAACGCCGGGACGATGTACCACTAGCGATTTTGTTCGTGATGCGCAGTCAAGCACCACCCGTAAGGGTGGGGGTCCCAAGGACACTATCGTCGTCAAGCCCACTCGTCAGAGCACGCGGGATGGGTGGCCATAATATACCTCCACCCTTACGGGTAGTGCTTGACTGCGCATCACGAACAAGGGAGCGGGCTTTTAAACTCCAGTGAGAAAGAATTTTCCATTACGAATCGACGCCGAGGTCATGGAAGCCGTGCGCCGCTGGGCCGACGACGACCTCCGCAGCCTCAACGGGCAGATCGAGTTTCTGCTGCGTGAAGCGCTGCGCAAAAGCGGCCGAACCAAAGAAGCCGCGCCACAACACCCTGAATCCCCTGAATCTGAGGAGGAAGGCTGATGTCGCAAACGATTCAACCTGCCGTCGCGGTCTACAGCCTGCAAGTCGGACCGTCGAACAGCAGTTGGACCCTGCACGCAGAAGTCTGCACCACCTTCGTGCAAACCATCGATCAGCAGGCCCGTCTTATAGGCATGAAGCGAAGTAAAGCCTGGAGGAATGCGGCGATAGCCACCGCCCTGCTCTGCGCTCTCGCGTCAGTGCAGGTGATGGCGAAGCCGAGCGTTCGCCGACCGGTGGTTCAGTTCATTCACTTCTATGAACAGAGCCAAGGCCAAGGAGAAGCTCAGGACCTGAGCCTTTGGGATCGAGTCCTGTATAGCGTGCTGATGGCCCGGTCGTCGTAACGGAACCGTGACCAAGTTGCGCTTGCGCCAAGGGATCGGCAATGATCTGCGCACAACCTCACGATTGCGCCTCGCTGCCGACGCCTGGGAATTGAGGCGCACCCGTCAGAGTTTGTGTGAAAGGGAAAATGACCGCTTGCTTACGCGCGCGGCTCAGTAACGGCTCTAGCGGAATCATCAACATTCTGAGCCGCGACCGTGAGGGAGCGGTCATCGTCGGCACACAGATTATTTCGGTTGGGCCTCAGCCGACGCCGGGGAGGCGCGACCGTAAGAGAGCGCGCACTAAAATAAAGAACTACTGACCCTTTTTGGTAGCGGCCGCCCCGGTCTTCTTCGCCGGAGTCGGTGCGATCGGCAGCGACTTCCAACCGACCAAGTCGGTCTTCGGATCGGCGATCTTCAGCGTCACCATGAAGGGACTCTTCGTATACGCAGTGGCCGTCCCGAAGAATTCGAGTTCGGCGCCCGGGTCCATCTTGCCGCGAAGAGGAGTCTCCAACTGAAGCGTGATGTCGCCTGCGGGATCTTTGTACGCGATCACAAGCGTCTTCGGATTGAGTGCGGGCTTTTGCAAAACCAACTTGCCCTTAAATTTCTTGCTGCCATCGGTGGATGGTAATCCGGCACCTTCAACCTCTTTCCAAAAAGCAGCGTCGGTATCCCCAGTCAGTCCGCCCTTAAACTGCTTCCATGTCGCGAACACGGGATCAGCGGCATCAGCAGCAGCCTCAGCCTCCATCCTCTCCCTTTCGAGATCAGCCGTGCTCTTGATCGTAAAACCCGCAGGCGGCAATGAGTTTGCCTTTGCCAGCGCCACGATTTTATCCCATCCCTCATCCGATCCGTGATACGCCTTGTAATATTTCGCCGCCGTGCTCAGGAACGCGGCCCGCGATTTTGCGTCGAGAGCATTCGGGCCTTCATAAACGCCGACCCGCGCGTACTCGAAAATAGCCGGCGGCTGGTTGTCGGGTTTAGCCACGCGTTGTCCGAACAACAGGGTCGCAAGCATTGAAGACGCCTGCGCGTCGCTCGGATCGGATTGGAGAAGCTTCTTCAGATCCGACTCAGCCTTGCCGTCGTCCTTGCGCTGCAGATCGATGTAGGGAATCGTATTCTCAGCTGCAATCACCATCGTCGCCTTAAACTGTTTCCACGCGTCGGCAGGCGTCGCAGCCGGCTTGTTGGCGTCCGAGTAGATCTTGTCCGCGTTAGCCAGCAGGGTGTTCGCTGCCTTCTCCGCCTGATCGAACTCCGCTGCACTCGGCCCCTTTATCGAATAAATACAACCAATGATAATGCGTAGTCCGGGTTCGCTGTTCGGATCCTTAGCGAGCAGATCCGCGGCAATCTTATTCTGACCCTTGCAGTCCTTCAGCTCGCTGTACGCCCTTAAGTACTCCGCTGTACGCTCGGGTGCAAATGCAGTCTCCGGGTATTCCCTCGTCCACTTGTCCAGAATTTGAACTCGCTTGGCAGCATCCGGCTCTTTCGGGATGCTGTTGATCAGGTTCGCTTCGTCCTGATCCTTCGCCACCTTCTGTGGCGGGTCCGCAGGCTTATCCTGCGCCATACCCAGCGCCATCGCCGCGATCAATGTCAGAGCTAATTTCTTGGTTGTTGAGAACACCACTCTATCCTCGCTTATCCCCGATAATGTAACACGACTCACTTCAACATGGAAGCCGCATATGGTTACAATCCGGCTTTCTTCCCCGCTGTCTTCGCCGCACTCTTCTTGGTCTGCGCCGGAGCCTTCCCCGCCCAGCCCTCGATCTTTGCCTTCTCCACGATGAACGTCACCATGAACGGCTCCTTCGAGAAAGCATCGGCCACGCCTTCGAATTCGATTTCCGTCCCCGGCTCCATTTTACCCGGCAGGGCCGAATCCAGCTTCAGCGTCACATCCGCCTTGTCCGGACTCTCAATCGCCAGCGTCAATTCCCGCGGCCGAACCGACGGCATCATCCCCATCAGCTTGCCTTTGAATTTCGTCACGCCATTGACGTTCCCCGGCAAAGCCGCGCCCTTCATGCTGTTTTCGAAATAAGCCTCGCCGCCGTCGCCCTGCAATTCCTTGCGAATCCGCTTCCACAATCCCAGCGAAGGATTCGCGCGCGCCAGCGCCTCCTCGGCCTCGAACTTATGTTTCTCGATGTCGCCCTTGCTCTCGATGGTGAAACCAGCCGACGGAAGCGCATTCGATTTCGCCAGCGCAAGCACCTTGTCGAGCCCATCCGCCGAACCATGATACTTCGCGTACACGTCCTTCAAATATGCCGACAGCGTCTGCCGATCGCCGTTGGCCAACCCGGCCGCGCCATCGTAAACCGAGGCTCGTGCGAAATGATATAACGCTACCGATTGCATCTCTGGTTTAGTTTTGTTTTGGGCCAGGATTGCGCGCCCTAGCCAGAATGAAGCCTGTCCCTGATTCGGATCCATCTCGAGCAGCTTGGTCAACTCGACCTCCGCCAGCGGATACTCGTGGCGCTCCAATGCGATATATCCGGCGGCTCGCTGCGCCAGAATCTTTAACGCAGGCTTCGCCTTCGCTACCTGGTCATCCGTCATGTCCGGCGGACGATTATCCTTCGAACAAACCTCTTCCAGATTATTGCGGAACTGCGCAACGGCCTTCGCGGCCGTATCCAGATCCGCCGACTGTTGCGGCGTTAACTCCGCCGGTCCGAACGGCACCAGCGGATACAAATATTCGACGATCGCCGACAGCGCCACCAGATTGTTTGGATTGTCCTTCAGAACATCCGAAGCGGCATCGAACGCTTCTCGCGGCTTGGTCAGCGCACGATAAGAAGCGAGGTAAAGTTGGCGGCGAAGATCGGCGAAATCGCTCTGCGGATACTGCGTCTTCCACTTATCCAGACTGGCGAGCCACTGGTTCGGATCCTGCGTCTTGGTGACCGATTCGTACAGCTCGTACTCGGCCCGCTCTTTCCATTCCTTCTTTTTTTCGGACGAGCTTTTGTCCTGTGCGGCGACGGCACAGGTGAGCGCTGCCAGCACGGCGAATAGCTTCATTGAGCCCAACAACTTAGCCAAATCCGAACGCCTCCACAGATCTGTTTTCGCCAGTCACGGCAAGGTGTTGGCACCATGCGGAGTATAGCGAATGACCGTTCGCAGCCGCAAGCCCATGTTGCATCTGGCAGTCCGTTTAATGTTCACCCAAAAATCGAATCCCGGCTGATGTAATGGACGCCGGGGAGTTCCAGGATGTTTCAATATCTGAATTTCGAGGCCGTCAGCCGGGGCGCGACCGTAAGAGTCTGCGTGAAAACAGGGACAGGCTACCCTGTCCCCTAATAATCCGAGACCACGAATGACAGGACATCGTCGTGGACAGGGCGGCCTGTCCCTGTTTTCACGCAGACTCTTACGGTCGCGCCTCGGCTGACGCACATTATTTCATGTCAGCTCTTCTTTCGCGCAAACTTCAACCCGCTCCAGTCCGCGTCTACCGAGCACACCTTATAATCCACCAGCCCCACCAACAACGCCGCGTTCCGAACATCGTTCTGATTGAAATCCGACCGGAGACGGCTCGTCTGCTTCGGATGGACGATCCAAATCGAGCATCCCTCCGGCAACCGCGCCGACATGAAAGCGACCTCCGATTCCAATTCGCCGCGCGACCGCACGAACCACAGCGCAAGCTGCGTCTTCCGGTCGACATTCGCCGCGAATTCGATCCGCTCCGGCAACTCCCCGAGCTGTTCCACGAACCCGTCGGGCTCGCCCAGCATCGCGATCCTCATCCTCGCCTTGAACCCGAGTTTCTTGATCGTGCTCGACCCGGCGAATTGATCCATATACCCCGGTGGCTCGATCGGATTTACCAACGGATTTTGCAGCAACTTTGCAACCGCGCGTGCAGCGCCTTTCCAATCGGTAAAGCACGCATCCGGCATCTCCGCACGCGAACGCGCGACCTTTTCCGGCTCGCCGCCGGCGAACACGATCGGCAGATGGCGAGTGCTTTTATTAGTCCGCAGCAACACCGCGACAGTCCGTCCGTGCGACGGCAATCTATCCATGTCGATGACGATAACCGCCGGCGCAAGATCGCGAAAGTGTCCGCAAGTTTGCTTGGTGGGAGCAGGGCCCGCGTGCACCGCAAACCCAGCCTTTTCGAGTAGTTGGACGTGATCGGCGGAGGCTTCCGTGTCCGCACAAACCAGCCTGAGGATTGGCCGCGCCCGCGCCATCGAGACCAGCGTACACTAAAACAAAAGGCACAGGATCAGTTGGATAGCGAGTTCATGGCGCGGGCGATCGAGCTCGCAATAGATAACGTTCGCTCAGGCCGCGGAGGCCCGTTCGCGGCCGTGATCGTCAAGGACGGGAATATCCTAGCGACGGGAACTAATCGGGTTACCTCTCTGAACGACCCCACCGCGCACGCGGAAATCGTGGCGATTCGCGCGGCCTGCGCCGCGCTCGGATCGTTCCAACTCGACGGTTGCGACATCTACACCACCTGCGAGCCCTGCCCGATGTGCCTGGGCGCAATTTACTGGGCGCGGCCCGCGCGGGTATTCTTCGGTGCGACCGCGCGCGATGCCGCCGACGCGGGTTTCGACGATGCGTTTATTTACCAGCAGTTCGCAATTGCACCGCCCGAACGCAAGATCCCTTTCTTAGAAATATCGCGCGAGCAGGCGCTCACCTGCTTTCGAGAGTGGCAAGCCAAGCAGGATCGCGTAAACTACTGAGAATGCCCATGGACCTGCCGCCGCGCGAGGCCTTGATCATCGCCAATCGCGAATTCGCCCGCACGCATCCCGGCGACTCCGGACGCCGCCAGCCCGTCCACACATTTTACGGCGGCGCGCATTTGTTCAAGTCGGACACAGCGCGAAAATTAGGCACGATCGCCGAACGCACGCTGGCGGAAT
Organism: Terriglobia bacterium; assembly: GCA_963732025.1. GTDB lineage: Bacteria > Acidobacteriota > Terriglobia > Bryobacterales > Bryobacteraceae > Palsa-187. The sequence goes on along the minus strand of CAVSXU010000006.1, from coordinate 2,063,194 downwards.
ATGCGCCCGATCCAACAACACTCGCGGCCGCCACCGGCGTTCCAGCCGCGCTCGCGGAAACGGTTTACACGCGCGTTGTCGAAAAACTTCGTCGCGAACCGGTAGAGGATCTGCGCCTCGATTTCGAAGATGGCTACGGCACTCGACCTGACGCGGAAGAAGACGCGACCGCCGATTCCGCCGCCGCCGAAGTCGCCAAGGGATATGCGGAGCGCACGCTGCCTCCGTTCATCGGCATTCGCATCAAGTCATTGAGCGACGAGGCGAAACGCCGCAGCCTGCGCACGCTGGATCGATTTCTCAATGCTCTGTTCGATCATACGGGCGGGCACTTGCCGAAGAACTTCGTCGTCACGTTGCCGAAGATCACCGTGCCCGAACAGGTCGCGGTGCTGCTGGATGCTCTCGATCAATTCGGCGAGCTGCGCATGGAAATGATGATCGAGACGCCGCAATCGGTGTTCCTGCTGCCGGGCCTGATCGAGGAAGCGCGAGGCCGCTGCGTCGGCGCGCATTTCGGTGTCTACGATTACACGGCCAGCCTCGGCATCACGGCGTCGAATCAGCACATGCTGCACCCGGCCTGCGATTTCGCGCGCTTCATGATGCAGGCTTCGCTGGCCGGCACCGGCGTCTGGCTTTCCGACGGCGCCACCAATGTTCTGCCGGTTCCCGTGCATCGCGGCGATGCCTTGAACGAAGCACAGCTCGCGGAAAATCGCGCCGCAGTGCATCGCGGCTGGGGATTGCATTGCGATCACATTCGGGATTCGCTCGACAACGCGTTTTATCAGGGATGGGATTTGCATCCGGCGCAACTGGTATCGCGATTCGCTGCTGTGTACTCGTTCTTTCTGGAGGGCTTGGAATCGTCATCAGAACGGCTGCGCAATTTCTTGGCGAAGGCCGCGCAGGCGACCATGGTCAGCGGAGTGTTCGACGACGAAGCCACCGGCCAGGGCCTGTTGAATTATTTCCTGCGCGCGATCAACTGCGGGGCGATTGCCGAAAGCGAAGTTCCGTCGCTCACGGGATTATCCGTTCAGGAGTTGCGCCAGGCATCGTTCGCGAAGATCCTGGAATCACGAAAGGCACCGGCATGAGGAAATGTGTGGGGCCGGCACTCGTGCCGGCAGCCAGGCTTAAGTCTGGCTCTTACAAAATGGCGCGATTGCTTCTCCTCGCGATGATCGTCGCACCGACGTGGGCGCAGACCTATCGATTTGCCCGAGCCTGGGACGGCGAGAAGATGATCGAAGGAGCCGTTATCACGGTCGAGGGCGATCGCATCAAGAGTATTGCTAGCAATCCAGCAAGTTCTCCCGTCCCGCCGGTTGACACGTCGCGACTGACCGCGATTCCCGGCATGATCGACGCGCACACGCACATGACGTACGTGCTCGACACCAGCAAGCTCACCCCTGCCGGGCGCGGCGCAGCAACGGTCTATCTCTCTCAGGACAACGCGAGAAAAACACTCGAAACCGGCGTGACTACCGTCCGCAATTTGGGCGCGAGCGACTTCGCCGACATCGCCATGCGCGACTTGATCAACACCGGCTTGATGACTGGTCCGCGCATGTTCGTCTCAGGCTATGGCCTCTCGATTCCGCGCGGCAATGGTCGCGGCGGACCCGGAACCGCGCGCGGCGTCGACGAAGTTACAGCGGTCGTGAAGCGGCAGGTGGATGCGGGCGCGGACGTGATCAAAATGTACGGATCCACTGGATCCGGCCGCGACGTCACCGGCGATCAAACATTCAACTTCGACGAAATTAAGGCCGCGGTTGATGCCGCGCATGCGGCCGGCAAGAAAATCGCGATTCATTCTTACGGGCCCGCAGGAGCTCGCGACGCCATTCGCGCCGGAGCCGATTCCATCGAGCACGCCACCGACATGGATAACGACACGATAGCGGAGCTCGCTCGCAAAAAACTGTTCTACGTGCCGACCATCGATCACAATCGTTATTACGTCGACAACGCCGTGCTGCTTCGCTATCCACCGGGCGCGACCGGTCCGCTGAACGATTTCATCGCGCGCAATCTGGAGACTGCGAAGAAAGCCTTCCGAGCAGGTGTACGTTTCGCGATGGGTTCCGACGCCGTCTACACGATGTTCGGCGAGAACACACGAGAACTCGGCTGGTACGTGAAGGCTGGTATGACGCCGGAGCAGGCGCTGCAAACGGCCACGGTGAACGGCGCTCAACTGCTCGGCATGGAAGATAAGTTGGGCGCGCTGAAACCCGGCTACTTCGCCGACATCGTCGCAGTGGAGGGCGATCCGCTGGCCGACATCAACGTCGCGATTAACAAAGTCCGATGGGTAATGAAGGGCGGGAAAGTGGTGGTGGATAAGCGATAGAGATTTTGTGGGGCAGCCAATTCTGGCTGCCGCCGACTTTCAAGTCGGCGTCGTCGTGGTCTAGATATGCCGCCTGAAAAGGCGGCTGCAGCCACGATTGGCTGCCCCACAAGCGAACTGCCCCAGCGATTTTGTCGGTCCGGTAGTTGCGCGCACCCTCACGGGTGCGCCTCAATGACTGCGAGGATTCGGGTTTCCAGGCGCATCCGTCGGGCGCCGTAACGTTATGACCGCGACAGCCTTACTTAGGGTCTATCCATTGCCTTCAGCAACACTTCCGACCTCACCGGCTTCGTCAAAATCGCAGCGACCAGCTTCGCCTCTTCGCGGCCTTCAATGTCGGCCGGGCTTCCGCACAGCACGATAATTCGCGGTCCGCGAATCTCACGAATCAGCGACAAGCCATCTTCCGCGTTCGGCAACCTCAGATCCGTGATGACCAGATCGAATGTGAACTCGCGGAGCATCGCCCCCGCCGTGACAGCATCCGTGGCAGTCGCCACCTGGTGCCCGTGGCGCTCCAGCACCAGCTTGCGAATCTCCAGTGCCGAGGCATCGTCGTCGATGACCAACACCACCGCCATCAGGAAAATTTGATGCCCGCGATAACCAGGTGCGGCATTGCGTGACTCCAACTATCCGGTAGCTCATCGAACGGCAGTCGGAACGATTTCGTTTCGCCCGGCTTCAAGCCGCCCATGCGCGCGCTGACGATCGGCACACGCTTGCGCAACACCAGTTGCCCGTACGAATCCGAGAAGACGCAGTAAATCTCGACCGACTCCAGGTTCCTGTCGCCGGCGTTCGAAATCTTGCCGGTGATCTCCACCACCACTTGTCCGGCGTAGCTCTCATTCGCCTTCATGTCGACGTCGGACAGCTTGAGATTCGGCAAATACTGGCGAGCCTCCGTGGTCAGCGCAATCTCTGCCGGCGCGCCACCCGACTTTTCAAAGTAGTAGTAGGCGAGTCCGCCGCCAATAAAAGCCACCGCCGCGACGATGTACACCGGCAACCCCACCATCGGTTTCTTTTCGACCGGCTTCGGCGCTATCCCAAGTGCCACGCGTTCCTCCCGTCGGCTAACGGCCGCTGATCGTCATTTCGGCAATCGAAATCGTCGGTGCTGCAATCGAACCGCGAAACTCCAGATCGTTAGCGATTTCCAATTCCATCAGCATCTGTTTCAGATTTCCGGCAATAGTGATTTCGGAAACAGGATACGCCAATTCACCGTTCTCAATCCACAGCCCCGCCGCGCCCGCCGAATAGTCGCCGGTCACGGTGTTGCAATCCGCGCCGATCAATTCCGTCACGTACAATCCGCTACGCACGCCGCCGAGAATCTGTTCCGGAGTCTTCTCGCCCGCTTCGATATAGAAATTTCCAGGCACCGACGCCCGCATTGCCGCTCAGTCCTCGCGATGCGCTGCCCGTGGTCTTCAGCCCTAGCTTGCGAGCTGTGTACGTATTCAGCAGATAGCTCCGCAGCACGCCGCGCTCGATCACCACGGTGCGCCGCGTCCGCACTCCTTCGTCATCGAACGGCGAACTGCCGAACAGACCGGGCATGGTCGCGTCGTCGATGATCGTCAGACCTTCCGCCGCGATTTTCTCGCCGAGCCGCCCCGCTAGAAACGAAGCCTGCCGATAGATCGCCGATCCGCTGATGGCATCGAACAGATCGCCAAGCAGCGCCTTCGACGTGCGCGGTTCGAACACGATCACGGCCTTTTGCGTGTCCACTTTTCGCGGATTCAGCCTGCGCAACGCGCGTTCTGCCGCGCGACGGCCCACATCCTCCGCGCTCTCCATGCGTGACGCCGAGCGTGACGATGTGTACCAATAGTCGCGCTCGGTCGATCCGTTTTGTTTCGCGACCGGCTGCACGGAGAGTCCGCAGCTTGACGTGCGATAGCTCCCAACGAATCCGCGCGAGTTCGCGAACACCCGCTGCCCCAGGTACGATTCGTAGCCTGCGCCTTTCGAATTCTCGATGCGAGGATCGAATGCGAGCGCGGCGGCCTCGGCGGCACGCGCCTGATCGATTTTCCATTCGGTGGTTAACCGCTCGATGGCGTCGTCGTAGAGCATCAAATCCGTGGCGATCGAGCCGAGTTCGCTCTCCTCCGGCATGCCCGCATGCGGATCGTCAGTCGTGATCGCCGACAGCTCCAGCGCCTTGCGCACCATGGTCTCCATGCCGTCGCGCGACAAGTCGGATGTGTAGGACGATCCCGTGCGCAGACCTTGCAGCACGCGAATTCCCGCGCCGCGCGATCCCGCTTCCTTCAGGTTCTCCACTTCGCGCATGCGAATGGACGCCTCGAATTCCGCGCCTTCGGAGATGGTGCATTCGGCATCGGTCGCGCCACCTGCCACGGCGAACTTCACCGCGTCGGCGGCCAGTTGTTCAAGGTCGTTCACGGGCGCGCTCCCTCATGAGTCTGTGTAAAAACAGGGACAGGCCGCCCTGTCCACGCCGATATCTTGTTCATTCATGGCCTCGGGACGCTAGGGGACAGGGTAGCCTGTCCCTGTTTTTACACAGACTCATGAGGGAGCGCGCGGATTGAATCATCAAGCAGCCGTCCCCCCGACCGTCATCTTGTCGATTTTCACCGTCGGAATCCCCACGCCCACCGGAATATGCTGGCCTTCTTTCGAACACACGCCGATGCCTTCGTCGAGCTTCAAATCATTCCCGACCATGCTCACGTACTTCAGCGCCTCCGGTCCGTTGCCGATCAGCGACGCGCCGCGCACTGGCCGCGTCAACTTGCCGTCCTCGATCAGATAACTCTCGCTCGCGGAGAAGACGAAATTGCCGCTCGTGATGTCCACTTGCCCGCCGCCGAACGTCGTGCAATACAAGCCGCGCGGGATCGACCGAATAATTTCCGCTGGATCGCTTTCGCCCGCTAGCATGAACGTATTCGTCATGCGAGGCATCGGGATGTGCTGATAATTTTCGCGACGCCCGCTGCCCGTCGACGCCCCGCCCATCAGGCGGCTCGACAACTTATCTTGAAGATAACCCCGCAAAATTCCTTTTTCGATCAGGACATTGTGCTGCGTGGGCGCGCCTTCGTCGTCCACGTTCAACGATCCACGACGCCCGCCCGCCTCCTGCAATCCGAGCGTTCCATCGTCGATCACAGTGCACAGCGGACTCGCCACCTGTTGCCCGATGCGGCCCGAAAATGCCGACACGCCTTTGCGATTGAAGTCGGCCTCAAGTCCGTGGCCCACCGCTTCGTGCAACAGAATTCCCGGCCATCCGGGACCCAGCACCACGGTCATCTCGCCCGCCGGCGCGTCGATCGCGCCCAATTGAACGATCGCCTGCCTCGCGGCTTCCTTCGCGAAACCCTCCGGTGTTTTCTCGGTCAAAAAATAATCCAGCGTGACTCGGCCGCCGCCGCCCGCCGATCCAGCTTGCGGATCGCCGTCCGCATCGCGCGCCAGCACCATCACGCTCAGCCGAGCCATCGGCTGCCGATCGAAACTCAACCGCCCTTCACTGGTCGCGACCAGCACGTGGCGTTCGCTATCCACGTACGCCGCCTGCACTTGAAACACTCGCGAATCGTAGGCACGGGCCGCAACATCAGCGCGCTTGACGAGCTCGACACGCTCGGCAAGCCCGCCTTCCTGGGGCTTTTTCAGCGTGGCATATAGATCGTGGCGAGGCGCTTCCTCGAATCCGGTCTTGACGACGCTGGCCGGCCCGCGCGCGATGCACGCAGCCACTCGAGCGGCTTTGCGAATCTTTTCAGGACTCAGATCGTCGCTGTAGGCGTAGCCGGTGCGCTCGCCCGAAATCACCCGAATGCCGACGCCGAGCGAGACGCCAGCGGTCGCGCTCTTGATCATGCCTTCATCGATGCCGATGGAACTGGTCGCGAGGTATTCGAAGTAGAGGTCGGCATATTCGCCGCCGCTGGAGAGCGCGTCGCTTAGATATTGCTCGAGGTTGCGCTCGGTGATGCCGAATCGCTCGGCGAAAAAGGACTGGGGAAAACCCATACCCCGAGCGTATCACGCACCTTAAAATTTGATGTGACGTGGGGTGGGCCGCCAGGCCTGCGAGCCGAGAGTCGTCTCGGCTTTTCTTTTCGGCGAATGGCTCCGCTTCGGAAAGCCGAGATGACTCTCGGCTCGCAGGCCTGGCGGCCCACCCCACATCACAACTTCACGCCGACAACCCTCAACCTTCGATAATCGACAATCCAATCGCCATCGCGAAACATCACCGGCCTGAGCCGATCCGCCACCTCGCGACGAATCTCGCGCTGCCGATCCTCATCGATCCCGGCGAACAACTTCCCGCCGAACATCACCAGCCAATCGTCGAGCCCACTCTCGCCTGGCACCGTCGTCGGCCGATCGAACAGGGTGGCGAACCGGACCTCGAAACCCGCGTTTTCCAACAGCGCCGAATACTCGCCGACGCTCGGATAAAACCACGGATTCCGCGAGGTCTCGCCAAATTTTCCAGCAACTTCGCGCACAGCCGCGAGCAGTGTTCGTGTGTTCCCCTGACCACCCATTTCGAGAACGAATCGCCCACCAGGCTTCAGCGCCGCGTGAACGCGCCCGATTGCAGCCGCGGCATCGTTCACCCAATGCAACACCGCATTCGAAAACACCGCGTCGACAGGAGAGTGGATTGCGAACGACGTAGCATCGGCGACTCTGAACTCAATCGCAGGAAAATTCGAACGAGCTTGCGCGATCATGTCCGGCGAAAGATCGATCCCGCTCACAAGCGCGCCCACCGCCGCGATCTTCGCCGTCAACTGCCCCGAGCCGCAACCTAAATCAAGAATCGTTTCGCCGGGCTTGGGATCGAGAAGCTCGACCAGCCCCTCGCCGTGCTTGAACACATAAGAATGGCGATCCTGATAACTCTGCGCATCCCAACCCTTGTCATTAGAGCCGCTGCGGTCGTCAATTGAGGCGCGACCGTCAGAGAGCGCGCTCTTGGCTTTCAGATCAGACGACATGCATCAACACCAACAACCCATAGATCAGCAGGAATCCAATAAACACCGCAGCACCGGCCAGCGCCATCAAGCCGCCTTGCGTCCGCAACCGCGCCGGCAATTTCCCCATCCACGGCGGAAGGTCGTCGACAGGAGCGCCCGGCTCGAAAGCCCTTGGCGTAGGCGTTTTCAGCGGCACACCGGTTCCCTGCCCGCCGCTCAATATCCTTTCGATTTCGTCGGCGACCACGCCCAATCCGTTCGGCCTCAGTATCGGCTGCTTCGCGGTGCATTGCGATATCAGCGCGATCACATCCGCCGGAACGCTCAGGCCATACAGCGGCGCCAGGTCCAGCGGCTGCGTCAGGATCAGTTCGAAAATCGCCTCCACCTTATCGCCGCTGAGCGCGCGAGTCCCCGTCAGCAGTTCATAGAGCATCACGCCGAAGGAGTACACGTCGGCCTGCGCAGTCAGCGATTTCCCCAGCACCTGTTCGGGCGCCATGTAATACGGAGTGCCCAGCGTGTAGCCGGCGCGCGTCAACGCCATGCCGTCGGCCTTGGCGATTCCGAAATCCATCATCTTCACTTTGCCGCCCTGCTCGATGTGGATATTCTCCGGCTTGATGTCGCGATGGATCACTTTCTTCGAATGGACGTAATCCACCGCGCGCGCAATCTGCAGCGCGACCTTCATGCGCTGGCGAAAATCGCCCGTGCGCCCGTTGCGAATCGCGGAGCGGAGGCTCTCGCCCTCCAGGTACTCCATCACGATGAACGGACGGCCCTGGTCCTCGCCGAAATCGTAGACGCTGATGATGTTTTCGTGGACGATGTTGGAGGCCATGCGAGCCTCCTGCAGGAATCGAGTCTTCGATTCCTCGTCGGCCGATCCCGCCGCGGTCAGAATCTTGAGCGCAACCCGCCGGCCGAGGACGGTGTCCGTGGCGCGGTAGACATTCGACATGCCACCGCCCAGGAACTTCTCGATCGCGTATTTGCCGACGCGCGCTGGGTGGTCCATTACGGCAACAACCAGTGTAATCGCAAAGGCAAACACCTGGCCGCAGATACACACCGATTCACGCGGATAAAACTCTTGCTTATCGGCGTGAATCTGCGTGCATCGGCGGCTAATTTGTCTTACTGCGCCGCGCCCGTCGCCGCACCCGCCCGAATCGGTGCACGACCCGCATCCAGATGCGCGAAGTTCAGCATCGCGTTGAACAACAGGAAGTAGCTGCCGTGAGTCTCACTGCGCCACATCGGATTGTTCGCGAACATCAGCACGTGACCCTTGCCGTGCGGCGCGTCGATCACCGCCGGCTTGCCCGCCAGTTCGCTCCCGCCTGACAACATGCCGCTGACGAACAGGCTCGCTTCGTCGGCGAATCGCAACACCACGCGAGGCTGCTCCGCCGGATTCGCCTGGTTCCCACCGCCAAATCCGCCACCGCCAGCCGCGTCGCCGGTCGTGACGAACGGACCCGTCAATGGACCCGGCGGCACGAACAACGGACGGCCCTGCGGAATATCAGGCTCATTCGGAGTCCCGCGACCCGAGGGACGATTCGGCCCCGTTTCTCCGGGGTTCGCCGCTACAGCAACGGGAGCCTCAGCCGCTGCACCGCCACGACCACCGCGTCCGCCACGACCACCGCCGCCACCAGCCGCCGGAGCCGCCGCCGCGGGAGCCCCGCCACCACGCCCGCCTCGACCACCGCCGCCCGCGCCGCCCTGCACATTAAACAGTGGCGACTGGTTAAAGTACACCGCGAGATTCTCTCCGTATCCATAAGCAATCGGGCTTCGTCGATCCGCAAACACCGCATTGACGACGCTGCCCTGCGCACGCAGCACAGTCGCGTTCTGGATCGCTACGCCTTCCACGATGCCGTAGTCGATCGGGATCGACGCATTCCCTGTGATCGTGATGAACAGCCCGCCCGCCGCGATAAACTTCTCGATGTTCGCGATTCCCTGCACGCCCATCCCGCCGCGCATATCGTCGGTGGTGTCGGGCGCGCCGCCCAAGTTCGGCGTGATGGCCGACTGCTTGAACGGAATCGGATCGCCGCGTCATCGGAATCCCGTTCACGATCCGCTGCGCGCTGCCGCCCACCGGTCCGAATAGAATCACGTCAAAACGGCTGCGCAGATCCGCGATCTCGCCCAGCTTCTTGTCGGAAATATACTCGTACGGAATGTGCAGTTGGTCCAGCGCGATGCGATACCAGCCCTCGTTCTGCGTGTTGGTCCAGGTGTGAACCAGCACGATCTTGCGGAGCCGCAATATCGTGCATCGCAACCTTCGGAAGTTCCGTCACTGCAACCACTTTGAGCCCCAAATCACGAGCATTGCTTTCGACATCGCTGCGTGACGCCGCATCGGATTTGATGACGAACGTTCCCGCGTTGAAGCTCTGCCCGCCCGCCGTAAACGCCTCTTCCGCCGCGGACATCTTGGCGTTCTTCAAGCGATAGCGGAACGTGAACAGCGTGTTGTCGGTGTTGTTGTTGATCAGATACGCCGCAGCGGTCGCCGCGCCCGTAAGCTGGCCGGTCGCCTTCGCGGGAGCCGCCACCATCGACATCGGTACCTTCAGAATCCCAGTGTCGGTCACGCGAACCGTCTTCACATTGTGCAGCGGCCCCAGCGTCCAACCCGTGTCGTCATATGGCGGTGGATCGCTAATGTTATAGTACTGGGTGTCGAGCAGCATGTCCGCCATGCGGCTATACGGCTGGTCCATTCGGATCACGTAGCTGCCGGTCGGGATGCTGACCTTCTTGCCCTTCTCCGTGACTTCCGATTCGCTGGTGGTCTTGCTGATTTCGATGCCCTGGATTTGCAACAAGTCCATCAGACGTCGCCGCAGCCACCGGACGAGGATCGTCCGCAGGAACCACCCACGCCGCCGGACCCTCGGTCGTCGGCTTTTCAACCGACCGCTTGCTCTTCAGGTAGAAATTTTCCAGGAAATGCTTCTTGTTGTCGGCCGTGTAGTTCATCGCGATCAGCAAACCGCTCTGCTGCAGGTTGATATTGTTCGCGAATCGACCAGTTCACGCGCGGCAGCGGCGGGTTCGGCCGGAACCAGGTGCGCGACGTCGCGTTCGCCGGAACGGTCCGCTGGCTGGTGTCGGCGCCACCTCCACCAAAGGTTTCATAAAACCGTCCTATCGAGTTGTGTCCATTGGCGATATAGAACATGTAATTCGGCGCCCAGCCATCGTAATAGCCATGCGTCCAGACGCCCGGAACGTCGCGCTTGGTCATCTGCTCGATCTCTTCGTAGGCCATCTTCTGCCACTCGTCGATCACCAGCGGATCCAGCCACGCGTTGTACGGACCCATCCCCGTCGACGTGTACAAGAACGGCTGCGATTCATGCAGATCGTGCAGCACCGTCGGGTGCCAATCGAGGAACGCGCCCATCATGTTGCGCGACAGCGCCAGCGCCATCGACATGCCGTCGCGATTGTTATCGTGCGCGACGTACTTGCCCCAATACACCAGATTCGGCGCTGGCTTGGTGGGATTTTCCTTGCGGTAATTGTAGACGTCCACCTCGCGATCGCGGCCGTCGATTTCGCTGCACGGCGTGATCAGGACGATCTCGTTCTTGCGAATGTTTTGCACCAGGGGCGAGTCTTCAACCGCAAGACGATACGCGAGTTCCATCAGCATCTCCGGCGATCCGGTTTCCGGCGAGTGAATCGAACCCGAGGCCCAATAGAACGGCAGCGCCTCTTCGTCGATCAGCGCGGCGGCCTGCTTGTCGTCGGTCTTGCGCGGATCGGCCAGCAGTCCGGTGATTTGCTTATAGCGATCGAGCTTGGCGATGTTGGCTTCATCCGAGATCGCCACGATCATCATCTCGCGGCCTTCTTCCGACTTGCCGATGGAGAACACGCGCACGCGCTTGCTGGTGCGCTCCAGCTCGCGCATGTAGCGATAGATGTCCTTGGTGTAGGTGAGCTTGTTGGGCGTGCCGATCGCGTAGCCGATGACCTTGTCGGGCGACGGAACCGTGTCCGAAGCGGGAAGATGATCGACCAGTTCGGTAGAGAAGAACTTCTCGGTGGTGTACTCGCGGATCTTGGCCGTGTAGGCGTCGTCATTTTTCTGGACGACGGGCGCGGACGGCGGAGGCGGCGCTGCCGCAGGCTTCTTTTTTTGTGAAAACGCCGGAGCAATCGCGAGGATCGACAGGGCAAGGAGAACGTGAAGGCGCATATCGAAGTTATGATACACCCATGAGTGGTTCTTTACGAATAAAGCGGCAGTTGGAGACAGCGTTTCAGGGTCCGGCGTGGCACGGGCCTTCGCTGATGGAGAATCTGAAGGGCGTGACGGCGGAGATGGCTGCCGCTAAGCCCGTACCGGGGGCGCATTCCGTCTGGCAGATCGTGAATCACCTGGTCGCGTGGCAGAAGATGGCGATCGCCACCATCGACGGCTCGCCGTACGCGTCGCTGAAGGACGATGCCGATTGGCCGCCTGTCGTGAGTAATAATGCCGGTAACTGGGAGAGCGTGGTGGCGGAGCTTCAATCGTCATTCGCGACGCTGTGCGCGAAGCTCGATGAGTTTTCGGATGCGCGGCTGAAAGAGAACATCCCCGGCGCGGATTATCCGTGGGGCGTGTTGCTGCGCGGTGTCGCCGAGCATAATTTGTATCACGCAGGGCAGATCGGATTGCTGAAGAGGGCCGTTTGAGAGGCGCGCGCTTTGTGGGGCAGGCGTTTCCGCCTGCCATTGCGTTCTTGTGGCTCAGCGCTTCTATGTTTGGCGCCGATCGTCAGGTCGCGATCACGATCGACGATCTGCCGCGCGGTGGCGATGGCGGCGGCACATCGTTCGAGGCGATCCGCGATATGACCGTGAAATTGCTGAGGCCCTTTCACGATGAAAAAATACCCGTGACCGGCTTCGTCAACTCCGGCCGCACTAGCATATCTCGAGACGAGTTGAGGCGCGTCCTCTCCATCTGGATCGCCTCAGGCGCCGACCTCGGCAACCATACGTTCAGCCACGCGGATCTCAGCACGACGCCACCCGAAGCGTTCGAAGCGGACATCACGAGAGGTGAATCGGTGCTGGAAGACACTGTCCGGCAATTCGGCAAGAAGCTCGAATTCTTCCGCTATCCCTACCTCCACACGGGCACGACGATCGACGTCCGTGCGCGAATCCATACGTTTCTGGTGAAACGCGGCTACCGGAATGCACCGGTTACGTTCGACGATTCCGATTACATGTTCGCCCGCGCCTACACCGATCCCGCGCAGCGCGAGCGCGTGAAGCGCGAATACATCCCGTACATGGAGTCTGTCGTGGCATTTTTCGAGCAGAGATCCATCGAGGTGGTCGGCCGGGAGTTTCCGCAGATTCTGCTGATCCACGCGAGTCAGATGAATGCCGACATGATGCCTGAGCTTTTGGCGATGTTCAAGAAGCGCGGGTATTCGTTTGTGTCGCTCAATACCGCTTTGCAAGACGAAGCGTATCGACTACCTGAGGAGTACGTCGGCCGTGGCGGATTTTCCTGGATTCATCGCTGGTCGAAGGCGAAAGGGATGCCCGATCGCAGCGAGCCCGACGAGCCGAAGTGGCTGGGAGATTACGTCAAAGAGCATCCGTAATCGAGGGCATTTTACCCGATAGACTTAGGGACAGAGGTGTTCATGCCGCGCATCTGCCACGCTGTGTTTCTCAGCGCTTTCGTGTTCGCCTCGGAGGCTAGGCCGCAAGGGGCCACCGCTCCATCGGTCATCCCGGCGGACCAAAGCGCGGATATTTATGGGATCTACTCAGCGGTAATCGGTCAAATAAAGCTGAGCCATACGAACACCGCAACCAAGTACCTGATCGAGAATGCAACCGGATTCTCTCCCGATCCATCACCCGTCGGGTGCGTCACGCCACCGGCCGCGCATCGGCGAAGCTTCGACGAGATTCTGGCGGCGTTCGCAGCACACAAGTCCGATTCGTTCCGGCTGGAGCGTAAATTCGCGATTTCTAAACCGTACGAGATCCTGGATGCGGCCGAGGTAAAGCAATTCATCCAGATGACGATGAATCCAAGTCCTCTCGACGGCTCCAGAGACGGAGTGGATAAATTTCGCGGCGCGACGGACGTCATCCGGCTCGGCAATGTCTACTTCAATCACGAAAAACGTTCGCCATGGTGCGCACCGGCGCCTGGTGCGGCGGATTGTGTGGCTTGTGGGTATGGCGGATATTGGAGTGGAAGGAAGACGGTTGGCACGAATTGGAATGGGATTCCGTGCATCACGGTCGCAAGTCAACGAACAACATTTGACGGAAACGACGCAATCGTGAACGTGGAAGCGCCTATTCTCTGACGAACCTTATCCACGCGATGGATGACCGGCACGATGTCAAAACGGGCCTTTTTCTTCCATAGCTGGCCGAGCTCGCTACTCGAATCGCATCTGTAAATCTGGCAGTCGCGGTGTCGGACTTCGCCCTCGGCAGCGGGGCGTGAACGCTCCGCCCGCCGCCCACGGACGATCTGCAAGCTCAAACTGAAGCAAATTGTCCTTGTCGATCCCTGTCTTATCGACAGACACGCCCCAGGGCCAGTGATCGCCCATGGTTCAAAGTGGGTACTGAGAGGCCAACGGAGCTGTTCAGCGTTCCGCCATCGAATCATTTCGAAACGTATGTGACTGTTTCGAGACCCACGAGGACTGGCTTCACTTTTGATCTGCCGCGGATCGGAAAATCGGGCACTTCCTTCAGTTCCCTCCCACGCCTTACGCAGCTTTGAACCGCCCTTCGCGACCGATAACGTCAGTCCGAAAATGCTTCTTGACGTGGTCAGATTGTCATTTGGAAACGTTCGATCAGGAGGTTCTGCCACATGAGCTTAGCCTGCTCCTTCGTGGCGCCCGGAGGACACTTTCGCAACCACGGTATACAGTTCTTTGGCAATCCACGTGGGCGCGGAGATGATCTGGTCGAAATCAAGTCCGTAAGCCGCGTTGATAAACCGTAACAGGTTTCGCCGCTGGAGGTAATCTGCCCTGATCGTCCGTGCCGGCCGCCACGATGAGCTCGGAATTCGCATCGCCGGGACCACCTTCCGACCGACTTCATGGATGCGACCTCGAATTGAGGTCAATCCGCAATCCTCGCGATGGCTGGGTCGCCCCGACAGCTTCGTCGAGCAAGGGAATTTGCCGTCTGCTCACGAAGCCTATAACCATCAGTTCTGCTATTGAACAGTTGCCGTAGACCCCAAGCGTGTACGAAGCCGGGCAACGACGTCGCGCCAGTTATCTGGACGATTTGGCAGCCATGCTCTACAATGGTGTCGATGGTTTTCTCATCCTCCTCACTCACTGCGCTCGCCGCGGAATCGCCGAGTGAGCTCTGTTTCGACTCTGCCAGAAATGCGCCGGTCCATAATCAATGAACGCCACGCGTCCGAACCAGCTTGCGAACTCCCGGCACGATCTGGATCAGCATCTCTGCTTTCGGCTTGACGAGTTCGTCGAGGCGAGCGGCATTCACCGGCTTCTTCTCCAGAGCATCGAGACCCATCGTGCACAATTCCGCGATCGCGTTGGCTACTTCCACGTCCTCGCTAAGCAACGCATTGCTTCGCAGCATTGGCAGCACTACCTCAACGTATCCTCGCCATTCCAACAGATTGGCACGGACGTAATCTGTGTCACCGCGGTCGACGGCTTCGTTGAATTGGCGAGCCGCGTCGCTCTCTGGCGGAATCGCATCCACCAATCGATTGAACGGAAAGATGCTCGAATACTTCTGCATGCCATGCCGCTTGTAGCCTTTGACCGGCTCGAGTATCGATGCGAACTTCGCCAGCGGCGCGGGGTCGAACGTACCCGCCAATCGCGCCTGCATTTCTTTGATTTGTGCAAGATGCTGGATGCCTTGCGAATCCAACCACCGGCTGGTCGCATCGAGTCGTTTGTACATCGACGCGATGTCCGTCGACATCTTCCGGCGACCAAAAACGTTCGGCGATCGCGGCCAGACGAGGCCACAACTTCACGTCGATGTTTTCCATGGTCGCGAGTTCTTCCCACATGGCGGCCTCGCCGCCGAGCACTCGCTTTTTCTCTTCAGCGGTGAGCCCGGCCGTTTCATCCTTCAACGGATCCACTGCATAGTGCTTCGATGCCGGATCCATCAGGTCAAGATAATAGCCTGCCGAAAGAATTCCGCTGTAGCCGTCGCGCGCCGCTTGCGCCAGCGATTTCTTGCCGCGCCAGGACTGAATCACGCTCGCCTTCGGAAGATCCGGCGTCAGGATTTCGTCCCATCCTTCCATGTGCTTGCCGTTCTTGGTGACGATCTTCAGCAGACGTTTGTTGAAGTAAGTTTGCAGCGCGGCGAAATTCGCCAGCTTGTTCTTCTTCATGAAGGCGGCGATGTGCGGGTTGTGCGCCCACTCGCCTTTGGCCGAGACCTCGTCGCCGCCGATGTGAAAATAGGCGTCGGGAAACAGCTTCGCCATCTCGCCGATGAAGCCGTCGAGAAACTTGTAGGTCGACTCCTTCGTCGGGTCCATGGTCGCGAGCAGCACGCCGGTTTCGTTCACCACCTGGTACGGACCGGTACCGCTGGCGAGCGACGGATAGCCCGGGAACCAACTGGTCGCATGGCCGGGGATGTCGAATTCCGGGACGACGCGCACGCCGCGATCGCGCGCGTAAGCGATGATGTCGCGCACTTCGGCTTGTGTGTAGAACTGGCCGTTCGAACCTTTCTCCTGAAGGCGCGGATACTTCTTGCTCTCGATACGGAATCCCTGATCGTCGGAAAGGTGCCAGTGAAACACGTTCAGCTTCACCATCGCGAGCCCGTCGATGGTTCGCTTGATTCCGTCGACCGGAATGAAGTGGCGCGAGACGTCGAAAGATAATCCTCGCCAGGGGAAGCGCGGATGGTCGTCGATTTCGACTGTGGGCGCGGCGAAACCAGACGGCCCGATTCTGACGAGTTGGAGAAATGTTTGGAGGCCGCGGAGCGCCCCGAGCGGTTCGGTCGCGACGATGCGGACATGGTCGGGGGTGATGCTCAGTCGGTAGGATTCGTCGTCGCCAAGTTTTTGCAGGCCGGAGTGTTTGCGTTCCACCACGATCGTCAGGGTGGAGGATGATTTTTCGTCAACGAGAACTTGGGCGATTGGGATTCCGGTTTCGCGGAAGAGTTGGTGGAGCGCGCGTGTGGCGGCGTCGCGGACTCTGGAATCGTCTTTTGTTGCTGCCGAGCCTGCTCCGCTGATTGCTGCCGTAAACATTTGCGCAACTACGAATTCTCCCGAGCCTTTCGTCACGTGCGCAGGCCACGGCATGAGGGGAAGGTCGGGCGGTTGGGCGGATAGAAACGCGGTTGGAAGCAGTATGATCAACAGCTTGGCAAAACTCGTGTCGACATGAGTGTCGACACGGCACGCAGGAGTGCGTGCGCCACATCGGAGGATCATACTTCGAAAATATCCATGGCTTGGCTGAGACTCTTGATGGGATCGTTGCCTCGCGTGGGAGAATATTCGTGCGCCACATAGCCGGTGAAGCCGAGATCGGCGATCGCCTTCGCCACGAAGCGATAGTTCAGCTCCTGCGTGTCGTCGATTTCATGACGCCCCGGATTTCCGCCGGTGTGAAAGTGGCCGATCCACTGGATGTTGTCGCGAATCGTGCGGACGATGTCGCCCTCCATGATCTGCAGATGGTAGATGTCGTAGAGCAGCTTCACGCGCGGCGAATTCACGCGCTTCATCACATCCGCGCCCCACGCGGTGTGATCGCACATGTAGTCCTTGTGATTCACCTTGCTGTTCAGCAGTTCCATGCAGATGGTCACGCCTTTGTCTTCGGCGTGGGCCTTCACTTTGTTGAGGAACGCGACGCAATTGTCGGCGCCCTCCGCATCCGACATGCCGCGGCGATTGCCCGAGAACGTGATCACGTTGGGAGCACCGTTCGCAGCACTGAGATCCAACGCATCGTGCATCAGTTTTTCGAGACGAGCGTGATTCTCCGTGCGATTCAGCGCGTCCGAAATGGTGCCGCCGGGACCGGGCGGATACATGGTCGGAAGCAGGCCATGCTTCTTGAGCACGGGCCAATCGGCGGGCTCGATCAGATCGAAACCCTTGCAGCCGAGGCGCGCGGCCTCGCGAGCCATATCGTCCAGCGGCGTCATTGCGGGCGAAAACGCCTTTCGTGACGCACTGCTTTGAGCCGTCCTTTTCGGACGACGGGAGCGGGCTGCGCTTGAATTGTGGCAACGGCGGCGAGGGCGGTGACAAAGTGACGGCGACGCATAATCGTTTATCGTACACGGAGTTGGCGCACCCAGAGGCCCGATCTGCTTGGCGGCGGGGTTTACACTCATGGCATGCAAGGTGAACAATTTCTCACGCTGTTGGGGCACCACCTGGATTACGATGCGTGGCCGACGTCGCCGGCGGAGGACGATCCGCTGTATTTTCGTGCTTGGCAACGCGTGTCGGTCGCGCTGCAACGCGGGATGCGCCAGTGGATTTCCGAATTTTACTTTCGTGATTTCGACCGGTTCGCGCGATCGCGAGGCAGGGTTCACGATGGTGGCGTATTCGGTGTGCCGATTGTTTTACGGGCGGCCGCGCACGGAGTTTACCTACGACGTAGCTGACGCGCGCGACGTTGCCTGCGGCGGTGCGATCGATCGGATGTCCTACGGAGAGAATGCTATCGCGATTGGAGACTCGGCTGAGGTCGGGCGGCTTGGACGCACTGGCTCGGCGGTATTCGCCGGTCTGGTATGAGGACGTGGTGGCAGCGGTGAAGCGGCGACCCAAGCCGTTTCTGTTTCTGATTGCGCGCGAGGCTCGGTTGATCGATGCGGTGATCGGGCTGGGGACGTCGCGCGATGCGCTGGCGGCTCGGTGTTTTTCGCGGGCGGCGAATTCGGTGTTGCGGAATGTGCTCGGGCGTGGATATGCGGGAATTGCTACCGCGGGTCGTGCAGCAGACGACGGTCACGTTGCGTGATGCGGCTCACCACGTCGATCACGTCGTCGACCGAAGGATGTTCGAGCGCGATCGCGTGGTCGCCGCGCGGGGCCCAGATGCGAGGGTCGGTGGTGAGGAAAATCGCAACCGTTGGAACGCCCACGGCGGCGGCAAGGTGGCTGATGCCGGAGTCGTTGCCGATGTATACGCGAGCGGTTGAGAGCCAGCAGGCGAGGTCGAATAAATTTTCGATGCGGACGGCGTTAGGTAGGGGATCGTTGGGGCCGGCGCAGAATCGCGCGGGGAATGGAAGACGCGCGGCGACGTCGCGGAATGAATCGAGGGGCCAGTTCTTTTTCGCGCTGCCGGAGAACGGGTGGATGATCGCGAAGTTTTCAATCGGCACTGTGGGGACGTGGATGCGCGGCGTGCCGATTACGTTGATCGGTAGCGCGGGGGAGAACGTGAATGGGAGATGGCGGACGGCTTCGCGGAATTCGTCGCGATTGGTTCCGTACCAGGAGTAGATGGTGTCGAACGATTCGAGTTCGGGGACGCGGTCGTCCGTCGACGACGCCGAGGAGTTCGATGCCGGTGTCGGCGATGGCTCGGGTGTGGTCGGCGAATTGGATTAGCGGGAGGATGGCTCGCGGGGCCCATACTTCGTTGTAGTCGGATTCGCAGGCGGAACCGCCTGCGCCACAAACACAAAGAGACTCGAGTTCGGGGAGCGCGAGGATGCAGTCGCCAATTGCGCCGGGTCGGATGAGAAGGCGCCTGGACACTTATTTGACGACGTGAAGAAGAGTTGGAGGCTTCTCGCCGATCTTGAGCAGCAACGTCGACGAGGTGAAGTCTTGATCGAAAGAAATGGCCTCTGAGTGGAGCACGGTGCCTTCTCGCATCACGGTGACGGTGCAGAGGCCGGAGGGCGGGCTGTAAATACGGAAGTCGCCGGAGGGGTCGACTAGCGTGTTGATGTCGGACCATGGCCCGATGACGCTATGTATGTTGATCCAGACCGGTTCGATTGAGGAGCGAGTGGGAGGCGGATCGAGCTTTCCCTTGATGACGAAGTTTTGAGGAAGCGCGCGATCGATGGACGCTCCGGATACGACATCTGGAGTAACTACGGTAACGGCGAGGGATTCAGGACGAAGCATTTCGACTCGGCCTCCCGCGGTAGGTATCCATCGGTCGGTGCCGGGACCGGAGACGCTGTAAGAGTAGAAGCCGAGCGGAACTTCCTTGGCAGAGAGACCTCTAAATTGCGACGTTGCGTCGTGCTGGTTAGATCGAAATGATGTGACCTTCCAGTTGGGCAAGCTGCGGCCATGTGTATCGATCACGAGGATAGTGATCGAGCCGGTGCGCCCGGAGGGTTGGGCGTGAACGGTCGCGATGGCGGCGAGGGCGAGAAGGATTCGCGTCATGGCGACAGAATAACGCGGGATGCCCATCCAAGAAAAGCCGAGACGACTCTCGGCTCTGCAGGCTTGACAGCCCGCGCCACACTAATTCGGTTTCACGTAGGGAGGCATCGTCTCCTTGGTGAACTTCGGGATCATTTGATCGCGATTCGCAACGTGCCACACCGCTGCGGCGACCACTGCGGCGGCTCGCTGGACATCTTCGGGAATGATGCGTTCATACGTATCGAGGCTGCTGTGATGCGTTAACGTGTTGTATTCGATGGGGTCCTGCGAAAAGCCGACTCCAGGCAGGCCCGCGTTGTTGAACGAGGTGCTGTCGGTACCGCCCGTGGCTCGGCTGTTGGTGGTGCTGACGCCGAACACGCCCCAATCGGTGAAGTCGGAGAGCACGGGTCGCAGAGCAGCGGCAGCTTCGGGCGGTCCGAAGATTCCCGCGCCTCGGGGCTTGCCGGTTCCGCTATCGATATTGAAATACGCATCGAGCTTGAACCACTCGGGCTTCGGATTCTCGGCGGTGCCAAAATGTTGCGCGACGTAGGCGAGCGAGCCGAGCAAGCCTTCCTCTTCGCCCGACCATAGCGCGACACGAATGGTGCGGCGCGGCTTCAGGCCCATCTGCTGGATGAGGCGCGCGGCTTCGAGCATAATGCTGGACCCCGCGGCGTTATCGGTGGCTCCAGTGCCGGAGTGCCACGAATCGAGATGGCCGCCGAGCATGACGATTTCATCCGCCTTGTCGGTGCCCGGAATTTCCGCGACCACGTTGTAGCTGGTCTTGCCTTCGGGATAAATGTGATTGACGATGTTCATCTCGACCTTGACGTCGTCGCCGTCGGCCAGCAGGCGCTCGATGCGGCCGTAATCGTCATTGCGGACGAGGATGGTGGGCACGGTTTTCGCCGGATCGTACTGGTGATCCTGCTGCGCGAAAATCAGCCCGTTGCCGCGCGCGGCGTCGTTGATTTTGCCGGCGGCGCCACCGGAGACGAGCATGCCGTCTACGATTTCTTCCACTTTGTTATTGCTGAGATATTTCGGATCGGCTGGGGGGTTGCCACCGCGACCGCGTCCATCCCGGCCGCCGGAGCCGTCGTATTGCGCTTTCACTTCGTCATCGGCTCGGCGTTTGGCGGGCGGCTCGAAATCGACTGGGATCACGGCGGCCTTGCCGATCAACACTACCTTGCCTTTGACCTTCGGCTTGTTGGCTGCGACCCAAGCATCCATTTGTTCCTGCGTTGGGCCGTAGTGTTGCGGGCCTGCGTTGCCGCGTCCGCCACCTCGTCCTCCTCGACCGCCGCCCGCGTTGTCGTTATTACGCGGGATCTCGGGACCCTGCGGGGTACGTTCGATCTGCACTGTCGAGGCTGCGACGTTGCCGTTGGTGGAAGCGGTCCAGGCGAGGACTTCGAAATGCAGATTCTCTTTCACGGGCGCGGTGATGAATGCCGACGCCTTCTCATTGAGCCAACCCGGGTGCGCAAAATCCCAGGGCTCGCGATGCGCGTTCTTCATGCCCCAGCGAGTGGTTTCCTCGATGACCCACTTCACGGCCGCTTCATGATTGGGCGTGCCGGTCATGCGCGGGCCGTAGCGATCGGTGAGCATGTGGAGCGTGTGCATGATCTGCGGATGCTCCATCTCTTCGCTGCGGAAGCGGGCGGTGGTGGGCTCGTCGACTTTTTCCTGGGCGTAGACGGGGGCGAGGAGGGTCGTCAGGGTGAGGGCGAGAAGGGTTCTGCGCATAGAGAGATTAGGATATCGCGGATCAGTGCCTCAGCGTCTCTTAAGGCCCGACCGCATGTAGGCCGCACGCCGATCCAAGCAAGAACAGGATGCAACCGACAACGATTCCGCCTATGCCGCTGGCCATGAGGCCGTTCGAGGTCTCACTGCGTCCCTTCGATCGTTCGCTTCGGATCAGAGGGCCGAGCGCGAGCCACTGCGTGACGGCAGAGCTCGACAGAACGAATCCCATTGCTGGTCCGCCGACGAATTTTGTCGCGCCAACCGCGAGGAGGAAAAAACAAACTTGTATCAGGCATCCGATGCCGCAACCTTCTCTAAAGCTACCCGATTGGGGTTCCAGAGCATCGGAGGGCGGGCGTGGTGGGATCATCGCGATCTACTTGAAGCTGAGGTTTGACAGCATCGACGCGCAGGCCATGCTGGCCAACAGAGTGATGCAGCCGGCGACGATGAGTCCTTTGACTCGATTCATGTTGCCTTTGGAACGCTGGCTCAGGATGAGGGGGATGAGGCCGATCCATTGAATGACTCCCCAACTCATGAACAGATAATCGCTCATCTTGCCGTTGACTGAAAACGCCAACAGCGCGGAGACGACGAGAGCCCCGATGGTAGTGCCACAGCCCATCGCGCAGCCGGATAGGAAGGTGTCGCCCGATGGTTGGGCTGCCGATGGAAGAGGTGCTGGGAGGATTGGCTCTGTAGGAAACGCCGGCGGCTGATCGCTCATTTGAGTACCATTAGAGCGCAAGTCGTGGCCAACAGAGTAAATAGACAACCCACAATGATGAGGCCGGATGGGCTTTCGCGATAACCAAGTCCGCGTTCGCTGCGGATCACGGGGATCAGCACCAGCCACTGAACGGCGACGCAGGCCCCCAGAAGGTAAGCGAAGTTGCCGCGAAACATCGATACAATCCAAATCGCGAGCACCAGGAGAACGACTTGGATGCCGCAGCCCATCATGCAGCCTCGCATCATGTGGTCGTTGGCGGGCGGAAGCGAATCCAAGAACGATGGGATTCCCGGCAGTGGATTGGGAAGCGGCGGTTGATCACTCATGAGTTCTATCCGAGCTGGGTCAGGTGAGGATCGAATCGCATTTCGCGTTCGCGGCGGAGGGGTTCAAGGATCGTCTGTTCCAGATTGTCGCGATAAAAGAGATTGTAGGTGTCGAACGGAATAATGCGCTTGCCGTCGGGATGCGCAATGTGGACGCAGCTCTTCTTGACACTGCGCACATCGAACCCCTGCGCATCGATGAACTGCATGATGATCACGCGGAACACGCTGCTGTAGTCGATGCCCGAGGGCGTGATCACCTGCGGAAGGCAGCACAACAGGTCATGCAGAGGTAGTCGCGCTCGATTTCGGCGAGTGGTTTGTCGAAAACAGCTTGAACAATTGCTGGTGAAGATTGGTGTCGCCTTCGTAGACGATGGTGTTGCGGCCACCTTCGATTAAAACCTGCGGATCGATCATGCCGGTCAACGGAATCACTTTGCCGCTCGCCTTGAGCGCGTACGCCATCGCGAGCGAATCGGGATGACACGGCACGGGAATCACGTCTTCCGGACGGAACAGGTTGGTTTGTTCCAGGAGCTTGCGGCGCACCTCAGTCAGCGTGATGCGATTCCGCGCAGGATCGAATTGCTCATGCCGGCCCGCGGCTTGAATCGGTTGAAGCACGACGCCGCGTACGCAGGGCTGCTGCACCGCCCAATCGACGATCTTGCCGATCTCGCCATCGTTCAGCCCGCGCTTGAGCGTGACCACGAGCGACGTCGAAACGCCCAGGCGATTCAGCTTCTCGATCGCCTGCATGCGGATGCTGGTGAGATCGGCGCCGCGCAGTTCCTTCAGCGCGGCGGCTTCGAAGGAATCGAACTGCAGATAAACCTCGAAGCCCGGCATGTACTCGGCGAGGCGTTCGGCGAAACCATCTTCGCGCGCGATTCGAATGCCGTTGGTGTTCAGCATCAGGTGCTGGATGGGACGCTCGCGCGCCAGATCGAGCACGCGGAAGAAATCGGGATGCAGCGTGGGCTCGCCACCGGAAATCTGGACGACATCGGGACGGCCTTCATTGCGCACGATGGTGTCGAGCATGCGTACAATCTGTTCCAGCGGCCGATAGCCGGTGCGCGACGGACCGCTGGACGCGTAGCAAATGGGGCATTCGAGATTGCAATGGTCGGTGATTTCGAGGAGCGTGAGGCAGGAGTGCTGTTCGTGATCGGTACACAGGCCGCAATCGTAGGGGCAATCCCAACGGACGGGCATGTTGTAGCGCGTCGGCATCTCGGGCGGCTTCAGGAAGATTTCGCGGGAGCGGCGATAGTAGTCGATATCGTCGGCCATCAGGATGCGTTCGGGGCCGTGGACGGGGCAGCGCTTGAGGAGATAGACGTTGCCGTCTTCGAAGATGATTTTGCCTTCGGCGCGGCGGTAGCAGGTGGAGCAGATGGAAATCGCCGTGTCGTAGAACATGTAGGGTCGGATGCGTTCAGCCATGTACGGGAAGCTCCTTGGGTTTGGCGTTTGCTCTGGCGTGGGTCAGGATGCGGACCAGGTCGGGCGTGTAGAAGAGGAACCCGGCGGCGGCGGTCCATTGAAGAGTGGTGAGACCAGCGAACGGGACGCCGGGTTTCAGAAAATCGATGACGACGCGCCAGGCGAAGTAGGCGAGCATGAAGACGCGGAAGCGGTCGCCCTCGGCAAATTTCGGCGGGGAGATGCGCGCGAGAAGAAACGCGAGTGCAATCATCGCGACCGTCTCGTAAAGCTGAACCGGATGGCGGCGGACACCATCGCCGAGGTCGAGGCCCCAGGGAAGACTGGTCGGGATGCCGTACGTATCGTCGGCGGTGCCGGCGAGCAGGCAGCCGATGCGTCCGATGGCGATGCCGATCGCCAGCGGGATCGCGAAGAGATCGCCAGTGCGGCGCGTGACTCCGATGCGAAGCTTGGTGAGCTCGACTGCGATGGTGCCGCCGGCGAGCGCGCCGACGATTGTCTTGCCGCCAAAGAGATACGCGACATCGTGCCAGCGTCGCGCGGTTTCGGCGGGATTTTCGGCAAGGTTCAGGAGCTTGGAACCGAGCACGGCGCCGACGAACGCCGCAGCGACGACGGACCAGCGAGTGGAGGTGTCGAGGAAATCGCCCTGTTGTTTGCGCTGGTGGAGGTAAATGCGGAACGCGACTGCGTAGGCGAGCGATTCGAAGAGGAAATGCCAACGCACGTGGGTTTAGGGTGCCCGCCGGGCACGTGGCTATTATCGCGCGATGGTGCTACAAAAGTTCGGCGAACTCTTCGGTGGTGAACCCGGCTTGTTCAATGATCGACCGGAGCGTACCTTGCTTCAGGTCGCGATTATGCCAAGGGAGCGTGACACGGACGCTTTGCTTCGTTGGGTGTCTCAGGATGTGGTGACTCCCGCTGGTGTGGTGAATGTAGAAGCCCACTCCGGTCAGGACTTGGAGAACTTTTCTTGGCGTGAGGGAGGGAAGCCTGCGGCTCATGCCGATTCGGGCATGAGCACGCGGATCTCTTCCTTAACAGGAGGCTTGTCAGAAGGAATCGGAAGATGGTCCTTCTGGAGACTTTCGATGTAGCCGCGGATTGCGTCCTGCGCCATCGCGCGAGCTTCTTCGAGGGTGTCGCCTTCGGTTACGAGACCAGGTAGCGCCGGGCAGGTGACGGTGAAGCCGCCTTCTTCGGCGGGTTCGAAAAGGACGGTGTATTTGTATTCCGCCATCGGCTTCTCTTTGATGATAGGGGATAATGGTAACGTAATGAGCGACACTCGCCAACAGGTCCACGAGTTGATTGACCAGTTGCCGGATACGCAGCTACCCGAGGCCGCTAGTGTGTTGAAAGCGATGCTTGATTCCGACGATGAACCACTGACGGATGAAGACCGGCGCGCCGTCGCCGCATCAGTCGAATACTTCGCCAAGGGCGGCGAGGGTATTTCCTTCGAGCAGGTGGTCGCGGACTGCGGATTGACGATGGATCAGATTCGCGCCGCATCGCGAGCAATTAAATAGTCGCGGTGAAGAAATTCCGCTTCGAGCCGAATGTGGCCGCCGAGGTTCGGGCCATCAATCAGCAGACGGCCATGCAGATTCTAGCGGCTCTCCACCGTTACGCCGAGACCGGTGAGGGTGACGTCAAGTCGCTTAGTGGCGAGTACCATGGCAAGCTTCGGCTTCGTGTTGGCGACCATCGTGTGATTTTCAGTGAAACTGGTGACACAATTACCATCGACCGCGTACATCATCGCAGAGAAGCCTACCGTTGATCGGAAGAGTGGGCGCGAACGATCGTCCCGGATTGAATGGTCCAATCGAACAACTTATTGACGTGTAGAATCGCGTTCGGCAACTGACGGCCGCAACCATTTCACAAAAAACAAAAAGGAGCGACCTCGCGATCGCTCCCTCTCAAATCGAAACTAAGCTAAGAATTACTTCTGGTTCTGGGCCTGCCCACCACTAGTCGCCGCACCTCGACGACCACCCGGCGCGACATCCTGACCCGGATCGACAACGTAGCTGAAGTAGCCCATCATCATCTCTTCCGTGGTCTGCTCACCCCAGTGAACTTCTTTATTGGGGTCCGGATTGTACTTGTTGTTCGCCGAGTTATCGTACACCGCGGTCAGCTCGACCTTGGTGCCCTTCGGCATTTTGATAGGTTCGGCCAGCCAGTAGGTTAGTTGCCAGTTGAAGTCGTACTTCGGAACGCTGAGAACCTTCTCCGTCGTCCCGTCCGGACGAGTGATCGAATACTCGAACGACTTGCCGCGCAGGTGCGCGTGCGGCATCATGCTGACTAGCTGCGAATCGTAAGGAACAACCGACTCCGCATGCAGCGTGATGTTGTCCGAATTCGGCGGCAGCACCAGGCGCATCAGAGCGGAATTACCACCCATCAGCTTTTCCTTCGGCGGTTCAGCCGCGAAAATCAAACCGATCTCGGTCTGATCCTCGGTCGCCTTGCCGTTCGGTGTGTAGTGCAACTGGAACACGATATCCGAACCAGCCTTCAGCAGCGTCGCGCGATGCGGACCATCCGATGCCGGTCGAATCACCTGCCCCGGTACGTAGCCGACCAAACCACCATTCAACTGGCCGCCGCGCGCGCCCTTGGGAGGCACGAACAGCTCGCCGGGTTGCTTGTCGGCCATCCACGTCGAACCCGGCTCGCGAATGGACGTGATCACGTGATGCATAACCGAACGATCGCCAGGGCGAACCTCAGCCGCCACCACCCACTTGTCTTCCTTCAGCCCGGTGGGAAGGATCACATATTGATATTCGATCTGGCCGCTGGCAGGCACCGGGAACGCCTTCGGCATCTTGACCACCATGTCAGGCTTGCCCATCTCCCAGCCTTGGACGAACTGGCGAGGCGCGGGCGCATCCTTCGCATCGCCTTCGAGCACGCCGCCGTCGACCCATTTCACAATCGTGTCGATCTCAGCCGCGCTCAACGAGCGGTCATTCAGAAAATGTCCGACGCTCGGATCGGCGAACCATGGCGGCATCTTCTTCGTCAGCACCGCCGACTTGATCGACTTCGCCCAGGGGCGCGCTTCCTTGAAATTGAGCAGCGACATCGGCGCCGCTTCACCGGGACGATGACAATCCTGGCAACGCTTCTGCAGGATCGGAAGAACCTCTTTGTTGAACGTTACGGGCGCCGTGCTCGGGGCGGCAAAACTAACCGCGCCGGCGACTGCGAAAACCAATCCGAGGCTCATGGAGCGAGCAGGAATGCGCATAGGGACAGCTCCCCTTTCAGGGTCAAATATACTAGCTACGTCGCACGGAGTCAAGGGTTTACGCGTTGCAGCGTGTAACGGATTGTCAACCGCTCGCTCAGAGTTCATCCGGGCGATTCGCACGAAACCCGAATCTTCTAAGACCCTAGTCGTATTAAACTCGGAGTCGTACTAAAATGGCAGCGGCATGTTCTTTTCGCGATCGCTACCGCCGATGCCGCCCGCTTTCGCCGAATGCGTGCAGACGGTGATCGGTCCCTACGCGGGCGCGATTCCCACCAGCAATGCGATCAACCAGTTTCGCGGCGTCGCCGGTCAGATGCGCATCGACATGGGGGCGATCTCCCTGATCACGGATCCGAAAACCGGCGAACGCATCCTGCTCAATCACCTCCTGCTGGAAGCGCGAATACTGGTTCCGGCGGTACCTGGCGGACTCACCGCCGTGCCCGGAGCGCCGCCGATGCCATCGATAAAAATGGCCCTCGCGATCGGTTTGGCGATGCTTCCCAGCGCTGCCGCGGCGAGCGCGCTGCAACTCGGAAGATCGTACATCCAGGGTCACGAAGTGGAAGGAATGCGCTACGTGTTCCCAGCGATGCCCGGCGCCCCCGTCCCAGCGGTCAGTGTTTGGGAAATCTGGAATAGCGTCAAGCTGAGGCTGCCGGTGATGACGCAAACCACCGGAAGTTTCGGGCAAAGCACGTGTATGTGCCGAGTGACCGGAGTCACGCCGCCGCCCACAACGTTTCAGATTCCGCCGGGATATCGAGTCGTGCAGCCGCCCATGCCGGGCGTGCCAGCGGTTCCGAATGTTCCCGGTGCGCCGTCATTACCGAATGTGCCGTCGTTGCCAAACGCGCCATCGATTGCGACGCCATCGGCTCCCGGTATTCCGTCGCTTCAGCCACCGGGAGTGCCGAACATGCCGTCGATCCCCTCCGCGCCGAACGTCCCAACCTTGCCATCAGTAAGTTCGATGCCGAGCCCACCAAACTTGCCGTCGATTCCCAATGCGCCGTCGATACCGAGCGCACCGTCGATCCCTCCGGCCTCGAGCGTCCCGTCCGTGGCGATACCGCAGCCGCCAGCGATTCCATCCGCGACTCCGCCGCCGCTACCGCCATTCAAAATTCCAGGTCGATAGCCGCGACGTGGCGCACGCACTCCTGCGTGCCGTGTCGACACTCATGTCGACACCTTTTCCAGCGCGAAGCAACTCCTAATGACAACCCAGGCCGATCAAATCACAACTCGGACCGGTCTTATTCGCGTTTATTAGCGTTCATTCGCGGCCAAAGTTTTACGCAGTCCGATTCCGCTCCCCGCCCTCGCCAGCAATCGCCGCCTGCGCAGCCGCGAGCCTTGCGATCGGCACGCGATACGGCGAGCACGAAACATAATTCATCCCCACCCGATAACAGAACTCGACCGACGCAGGATCGCCGCCATGTTCGCCGCAGATGCCGATATCGAGATCGGGCCGCGTCTGCCGCCCCAGCTTAATCGCCATCTCAATCAGCTTGCCCACGCCTTCCTGATCGATCGACGCGAACGGATCGGCCGTGAAGATCTTCAGATTCTCGTATTCCTTCGAGAACTTCGTGTAGTCGTCGCGAGAAATACCCATCGTGGTCTGCGTCAGATCGTTGGTGCCGAAGCTGAAGAACTCGGCTTCCTCCGCGACCTTGTCGGCCGTGATCGCCGCGCGCGGAATCTCGATCATCGTGCCCACCAGGTAGTGCAGATCGGTCATCTTTGCATCGCCCAAAACTTCATTCGCGACTTTGACGACAATCGCCTTCTGATTCTCCAATTCCTTCACATTGCCGATCAGCGGAATCATGATCTCGGGAATCACCTTGATTCCCTTCTTCGCGACAAGCACCGCGGCTTCGAAAATCGCGCGAGCCTGCATCTCCGTGATTTCCGGATACGTGATTCCCAGGCGGCAACCGCGATGCCCCAGCATCGGATTGAACTCGTGCAATTCTTCCACGCGCTGCAACAGCAGAGGAACCTGCTTCTTCAGATCGCCAACCTTGATGCCGTATTTCTCCGACATCTCCTTCTTGGCCTTCGCATCCGCATACGGCAGCCGAGCCTGATCCACCATCAGATCCTCGCGCTTCGGCAGGAATTCATGCAGCGGCGGATCCAGCGTGCGAATGATCACCGGCAGCCCGTCCATCGCCGTGAACAATCCCGCGAAATCCTTGCGCTGCACCGGCAGCAGCTTCTTGAGCGCCGCACGCCGCGACTTCTCATCGCGAGCCAGAATCATCGCCTGCATATGCGGAATGCGATCCGCCGCGAAGAACATATGTTCGGTGCGGCACAGTCCGATACCTTCGGCTCCATACATGCGCGCGACCTTCGCATCGCGAGGAATATCCGCGTTCGCGCGCACGCCGAACGATCCCCGGAAGCTATCCGCCCACGTCATCAGCTTGGCGAAATACGGCAGCTTCGGATCCGGCAGCGTCATGTTCGCCTGCCCCTGCCAGACCTTCGCCGTCGCGCCGTCCATCGAAATCCAGTCGCCTTCTTTCACCGTGATGGTCTTGCCGCCGACCGCCACCGTGAACTGTTTGTTGCGTTCGCTGATGTTGATCGACCCGGCGCCGACGATGCACGGCCGTCCCATGCCTCGCGCGACTACCGCCGCGTGCGACGACTTGCCGCCGACCGCCGTCAGAATTCCCTTCGCGATATCCATGCCGTGAATATCGTCCGGCGTCGTCTCTTTGCGAACCAGAATCACTGGACCCGTCTTACCGAGTTCAACCGCATCGTCCGCGCTGAACACCGCGCGACCCACCGCAGCGCCCGGCGACGCATCGATTCCCGTCGCCAACAACGGAAGCGTCTTGAGCGACGCCACGTCGAACACCGGATGCAGCAATTGATCGAGCTGCGAAGGCTGCACGCGCATCACGGCTTCCTTCGTATCGATCATTCCTTCTTCCACCATGTCGACCGCGACCCGCACTGCCGCCGGCCCCGTGCGCTTCCCGTTGCGCGTTTGCAGCATGTAGAGCGTGCCGTCTTCGATGGTGAACTCGAAATCCTGCATGTCGCGATAATGCTGTTCCAGCTTGGTCGTGATCGAGCGAAGTTGATCGTAAGCGGCGGGCATCGCTTCGGCGAGCTTCGAAATCGGCTCCGGCGTGCGAATGCCGGCCACCACGTCCTCGCCCTGCGCGTTGATCAGGAATTCGCCGTAGAAAACTTTCTGGCCGGTCGCGGGATCGCGCGTGAACCCGACGCCTGTGGCCGACGTGTCGCCGAGATTGCCGAACACCATCGCCTGCACGTTCGCCGCGGTTCCGATCTCATCCGGAATCTTTTCCATGCGGCGATAGTAGGCGGCCTTCGGATTCCACCAGGAGCGGAAGACCGCGTCGCGCGACATGGAAAGCTGCTCGCGAGCATCCTGCGGAAACGGCTTCTTGGTTTCCTTCTGGACGAGCTTCTTGTACTGCTCGATGATCGACTGCAAGTCAGCGGCGCTGAGATCGGTATCGAGACTTGGCCTTAACCTTGTGCTTGCGCGCGTCGAAAATCTCGTCGAACTTCGCCATGTCGATATCCAGCGCGACTTCGCCGAACATCTGAATGAATCGGCGATAGGAATCGTAAGCGAAGCGAGGATTGCCGGTGCGCTTGACGAGTCCCTCGACCGTTTTGTCATTCAAGCCGAGATTGAGAATCGTGTTCATCATCCCGGGCATGGAAAACTTCGCGCCGCTGCGGACGCTGACCAGCAGCGGATTCTCGGGATCGCCCAGCTTCTTGCCGATCTGCAATTCCAGCTTTTCAAGAGCCTTGCCGATCTGCTCGTCGATTTCGGCGGGAACCTGCTTGCCGTTTTCGAAGTAGATGGTGCAGACTTCGGTGGAGATCGTGAAGCCGGGAGGCACAGGCACGCCGGCCTTGCTCATTTCAGCGAGGCCCGCGCCCTTGCCGCCGAGAACATCTTTCATCTTGCCGTCGCCGTCGGCGGTTCCGTTGCCGAAGCTGTAAACGTAATTTTTCATTTGTCTCCTATGTGGCGCACGCACTCCTGCGTGCCGTGTCGACACTCATGTCGACACGTTTTACCGAAGATGATCGTTGAATCCGCTCCCTATGGTCACGGCTCGTTCGAGCCGGCGTTAACGAGCCGTGACCGTAGGGAGCGGATACAACGATCTCCTTCAAAACCTATTTCTCTCCTGCGGTGACGATCTCTGAGAAGTCGGCGATCGTTAAGAATTTCTTTCGAATTTGATAGAGCAGACTAAGACGCCTCCGCTTCAGCATCGGATCGCCAACCATGACCATCACTTTGTCGAAAAAATTGTCGATCAGCGGGCGCAGTCTCGGAATGTCCTCAAACGGACGGAACATTAAATCGTTGGCGAAACCTTCCCAAAGCTCGCGTTCTGGACCCGCTTCTAGCGAGCCAACGTTAACCGCCAATGCGTTCTCAGTCTGAAACTCTGCTTGCCGCAGAATATTATTTATCCGCTTGTCGCTCTGAACTATCGATTCAAAATCAGGCGTCTGGCGTAGCCTTGCTATCAACTGTAGGCGCTCCTCAACCACGTTCAGCGTTGGAATCCTCACCTTGAACACGGCATTTACTTCGTCGTACTTGAAGCCCCGAACGTCCCGGAAGTAATATTGCATCCGGTCGAGCATAAACTCCTTGAGATCAGGTGGGAAAAGATTGTCCACATGAAGCGGTAACTTCGCCTCCACCAAAATCTTAACCACGCCCTGCGCCGCCCGCCGTAACCCAAACGGATCCTTCGACCCGGTGGGCGCCATTCCCACCCGGAAGCACTCGCGCAGCGTGTCGAGCTTGTCCGCAAGTCCAACGATTTGACCATCTTGCGTGTCTGGAATGCGGTCTTCCATGCTCAGCGGACGATAATGATCATAGATCGCGCGCCACACCCCGTTGGGTTCGTTTCGTAATTTCGCATACAGGCCGCCGACGATGCCCTGGAGGTCCGTAAACTCCTTCACCATTTCGGTGGTCAGGTCGGTTTTGCAAAGGAGTGCCGCGCGTTGGGCGTCCGCGCTGCCGCCGAGCTCTTTGACAATTGAAACAACTCGTTTAGTTTTATCGAGATACGAACCGAGCTTCTGGTGAAACGTCACCTTCGCCAAATCTTCCACCCGCTGATCGAGCGTCTTCTGCTGATCGACATCGAAGAAGAACCGGGCGTCGTTGAACCGAGCCTTAATCACCCGCTCATTCCCGAGCTTCACCCAGCCATCAGGGTCACCGCTGGTGTTCATGATCGCCACGAAATGCGGAACCATTTGGCCGGGCGCGGACTCAACGAAAAATGTCTTCTGATGGTGCCTCAGTACTGTCTTCAGCACCTCTGAGGGAAGCTGGAGAAACTCGCGATCAAATCTGCCCTTGATCGCAGTAGGATACTCGGTGACGAACGTTAGCGTTTCTAGAAGATCTGGATCTACACTTCGCCCCCTTGGCCTGAGCTTCAGAACGTATCTTTTCTCGCCGGTCGTCTGAAGAGAGTATGACGAAGTTCTTAAGGAGTTCTTCTTCGTAGTTCGCGATCGTCACCGGAATCGACGACGATCCTAGCTGACGATGGCCTCGCGTGATGTTGGTGGATTTGATCCCAGCGATTTCGAACGGGATGACTTCGTCGTTCAGGATCAGCAACGATCCAGCGGATCGGTCGGATGAAGCGTGGCCCCGTTTTGCCGCCCGTCCAGTACATCGTCTTCGGCCATTGGATACCAAGGATGGTCGTCGGCAGAAGCTCCGCAAGAACTTCACGAACAAATCGACCAGGTATCTTTTTCTGAAGTTCGAAATAGTCCCCTGACCTGGTAATCGCCAATCTGTCAACGTCATTCTTCTTTGCAAAACCCTCGGCCGCATTTTCACCAGCGGATATCGGCGGACCCGGAATTCGCTTAATCTCATCTTCTGTTCGATCTGGGAGACCTTCTGCACGAACGACCAGTCTTCGAGGTGTCGCGTCTAGGTATGGCGGGCATCCATACAAAACAAGTTTGCTTAACTGGTCCAGAGCTCCCGGAATCATCCAATCTGGAATCTCTTCTGTGCCAATCTCAAGGAGAAAGTTGATCATGCGGCTTCTCCTTGTTGATCCACCCAAATCTTCGCGGTGCCCACGGCGAGATCGCGAACTCGCTTGATCACGCCGACTCGCTCCGTCACCGAAATCGCCCCGCGCGCATCCAGCAGGTTAAACAGATTCGAGCACTTCAACACCTGCTCATACATCGGAAGCACTGGAAACCGTCGCTTCGTTTCGGACTTGTCATCGTAGAGACCTTGCAAACGTTTGCACTCGGCCTCGTACTCATCGAACAACCGCCGCAGACGATCTACATCCGCCATTTCAAAGTTGTACACCGACGATTGCAGTTCGTCGTTGAAACGCACATCGGCGTACGGCACCCCCGGCGCCCATTGCATTTCGTAGACGCTTTCGACGCCTTGCAGAAACGCGCTGATTCGTTCCAATCCGTACGTCAATTCCGCCGGCACCAGTTCCAGATCGAAGCCGCCGCACTGCTGGAAATAAGTGAACTGCGAAATCTCCTGACCATCCAGCATCACCTGCCAGCCGATGCCC
This sequence comes from Terriglobia bacterium, assembly GCA_963732025.1. Classification (GTDB taxonomy): domain Bacteria; phylum Acidobacteriota; class Terriglobia; order Bryobacterales; family Bryobacteraceae; genus Palsa-187. The sequence continues at coordinate 2,029,227 of CAVSXU010000006.1, read as the reverse complement.
CACGCGCCCAACGTCGGCGCTTCCCAGTTGTCCTCTTCGAACTTGATGTCGTGCTTGTTGAGATCGATCCCGATTGCCGCGAGGCTGCCCAGGTACTGATCGATCACGTCGTCCGGCGATGGCTTCAGGATCACCTGCAACTGCTGGTGCTTGTACAGTCGATTCGGATTCTCGCCATAGCGCCCATCGGCGGGCCTGCCGCGACGGCTGAACATACGCGACACGATACGGCTTGGGACCTAGCACCCGCAGAAATGTTTCGGGACACATGGTGCCCGCGCCGACCTCGATATCGTACGGCTCCTGAATGATCGCGCCGCGATCGGCCCAGTAGCGCTTCAGCTTGAAAACGGTGTCTTGAAACGTATCCATAAGAAAGGGGCCAGGGGCCAGAGGTCAGGGGCCAGTTAAAGAGCCTCCAAGAGCGGAACTGTCATGAATCGTCGCTCAACGTGCTGCTCCATTGTCTTCACCAGTGCTCGCCGCAGATCGGCCGCTGTGCCCTTCGACCATTCGCGCGGCGTCAGCGCGCTCAACGGTTTCTGCAACATCTCCTCGGCGATTTCCACCGATTCCGTCTTCAGCCGCACTTCCGGGAAAATGCCCGCCAGCCGTACCGACCACAACGCGAAATAGAGGATGGTCTCGAACACTTCGCCGCCCGACCGCAAGTGCGCCAGCGATGCCATTAGCAATCGGAAGACCTTCTCGTTCGGCTCGTGCGCGGGCAGCAGATGGTCGGAGGTTTCGGTGAAGAAATCGAGCGCCAGGCCGCGCGCGTAATCCGAACCCATGTCGAATTGCGACTGGATCAGCTCGCAGCCGGTCAGGTTCGCGAGCTCTGCGCCCTCGCGTTGATAGTAGGACATTCGCACGTGCGACAACCGTTCCAGCCCCGAGCCAAACGGACTCTTGGGCCGCCGAGCCCGCCGCGCGACACCGCGCAGCTTCCCCAGGTCACGCGTGAAAAAACTCACGATCAGATCGCCTTCTTTGAAGGGATAGGTGCGCAAAACGAACGTCTCGCTGACCCGCGCGGCCATAGGTTCGGCGCAAAAGATTAGAGTAGCATGCTCCGCGTGGCGCGTTATCGCTTCCCGATTCCGGCCTTCTTCAAATCCTCGCGCAACGCCAACTCACCTCGTGCACCGACTTCATACGACACGATCTTGCCATCGCGGTCGATCAGCACAATCGTTGGAAAGGACGTCACGGACAACTCCGGAAACTCACCGGCCGATGGCGTCATTACGGCGAAGCCCGGATCACCAAATTCCGCGGCGACCTTCTCGATCACGCGCCGCTCGCGCTCGCAAGGAGCGCAGGATGGCGTCGCGAACAAGACCAGCGTGATCGGCTTCTTGCTATCCAGAGCCAACGAAGACGGCGCCGCCTTGCCGATGACGTCCGGCTTGGTGATCCCGGGAAGAGTCCAGTCGTCAGTCTCCTTCGTTCCGGCGGGCGGCGTGAAGACGAACATCGAATCCGGCAGATTGACGTTCAGGCGCACCTTGGTGGTATGCGTCGATTGCGTCATCTCCACCGGCTCGGCCACGCCTGGAAGATTGATCGTCGCGGCGAACGAGCTTTGCAGCGTCAACGGCTTGTCCTTGCCGATCCAAGTGAGCTGCACGCCGTCGCGCACGGAGACACCTTGCTCCGGCAGCATGATCTTGTCGAAAATCGTCTCGACTACCCAGCACGTGGTTTTCACGCCGCCGATGTCGATTGAATCCTCGCCCTTCAACCTCACCGATTTGATGGATCCATTCAAGTCGGGCAAGTTCCTCGGCAACAGACCTGCGTTGATGACGGCGGCATCGGGCGACTCCACTGCATCGCGCTTGACGTATTTCTTCGCCGCGGACAAATAGAACCACGTGTGCTCGCCATCGCTGACGATCGTGATGGCGCCAGCACTGCTCTTGGATTCGACGCGCATTTTGCCCGGCCGCTTCACGGCGATTGACGACGGCATCTCCAGCTTTTCGTTCATAGGCCCGCCGCGCATGTCGATCGCGACCACCGATTCCAATTGATACGAATTGTACTCCTGCATCGCCGCCGTCGATTGCTTCAGCAACTCGCGCGGATCGGGCTGCTGCGCGAACACGACCACGGGAATCAGACAGGCGAGCAACTTCATAACTTTATTACACATGGTAGCGTTCATGCGAATTGCGTTTGCGCCGATAAGAGCAGCGAACTCGAACCGGGAGTCCCTTGCCCTATTCCATAACGCCAAGCGAGCACGAAGAACTCCAGAGTCAGGCCGACGCGGAACTCGCGCGCCGCAGCGTGCTGGCCGTCTGGGGCTTCCCTATTCTGTTGCTGTTGCTCTTCTTCGCCACTCCCTACGTTTACGATCATCCAACGGTCGTGATCACGGGAGCCGCGGGATTGTCTGTGTCCGTGCTGGCTCGGGTCTATCTACTGGCGCGGCGAACCACCATGCATCCGTCGAGCCGATGGAGAGCGCTCCTGATGCTTTCAGTACTGGCCGCCGGAGCTTGCTGGGGCGGGTTAACGGCAGTAGCGATCATCTTTTATCCGGCGTCGGCGTGGACCCATGTCGTCCTGCTGTTCTGTCTGTTGGGCACGTGCGCGACCTCCCTCACGGTGTTGACACCGGACCTTACGCTAGCGACGACGACCCACGTCGTCACGCTATTGCCGTGCATCTTCGCCCAGGCATATTCGCGCAAGCATGACGATCTGCTGATGGCGATGATGATCGCAATCTTTCTTGGATTTCTGGTGATCCAAGCCCGCATGTTGAATAAGGCGTACTGGGTCGGGTTGCGCGATCATTTTTCGCTCAATCGCGCTAAGGAACTGGCTGAGGCCGCCAGTTCCGCCAAGACGCAATTCCTCGCCAACATGAGTCATGAGCTGCGGACGCCGATGAACGGCATTATCGGCATGACCTCGGTTGCGCTGGATGCGCGGCTTGATCCCGACGTGCGCGACTGCCTGGATACGGTGAAGGGCTGCGCGGATTCGTTGCTTCACCTGTTGAACGAACTTCTCGACTTTTCGAAGATCGAGGCGGGCCATATGGAACTGGACAAGGCCGCGTTCCGCTTGGGCGAGGTGATCGAGAACGCCATCAAACCGGTCGCGCTGGCGGCGGCGGTGAAAAACATCAAGCTGGATTGGATGGCCGCGGCCGAGGTTCCCGCCAAGCTCACAGGCGACGCCAACCGGCTTCGGCAGATCCTAGTCAACCTGATCGGCAACGCGATTAAGTTTACCGATGCCGGCTCAGTTACGGTAAGCATCGCGCTGGACACAGTCGAGACTGCCGCGAATCACATCGCGCTGCACTTCCAGGTTCGCGACACCGGCATCGGCGTGCCTGAGGGCAAGTCCGCGATCATCTTCCAGCCATTCACGCAAGCCGATGGATCGACCACGCGCAAATACGGCGGCACGGGTCTTGGTTTGTCGATCTGCACACGCCTGGTGGAAATGATGGGCGGCCGCATCTGGATCGATCGGAATCCGGAAGGCGGAAGCACATTCCATTTCACCGCGATGTTCGAAGTGGCAGAGTCGGCAAAACGGCAATCGGTAATCGAGGCCGCGTGACGGCGGCGCGTCGATAATTCAGTGGGGCGCTATCGTTGGACTTTGGCGAGCACTCCCTGACGGTCGCGCCTCACTGACGACAGTTCAAGCCCCGCACTCTTTCGCCGATATGGTGAGAGACCTGAACGGGCGCGCCGCTCCCATCGCACCGTTTCCAATCCATGAAGCCGAGCCCTCTCACGACAACCACCGACCAAGCGGAACTCCAGCGTCAAGCTGACGCCGAACTGGCGCGCCGCAGCGTACTGGGAATGTGGGGCTATGGGATTCTGCTGGTCCTGTTCTTCTTCGCCACGCCTTACGCTCACGATCATCCAGCGCTTGCGATCACCGGAACCTCGGGCGTATTTCTCTCGCTCGCGTCGCGGCTATACCTGGTGGTTCACAAGGATGCGATTTATGCATCCAACCCGCGTTTTTGGAGAAACTCATTCGCGGTGACGATCCTGGCGAGCGCGGCATTCTGGGGCGGGTTAATCGCAATGGCCACGATCTTCTATCCGTCTTCGGATAAGATGCGGCTGGTACTGCTCCTATGCTTCCTGGGCACTTGTCCAACGTCCCTCAACTTGTTGACGCCGAGCCTGAAGCTGGTCAGCTTTTACCATCTCCTCTTGCTCTTGCCATCGATAATCGCGCCGGCGTGTTTTGGTTCACAGGCAGACCGAATTCTATCGATGCGAACCGGGATGTTCCTCATCTTCCTGCTGGTGCAGGGCCGCGTCATGAATCGATCCTACTGGTTCGGATTGCGGGACCACCTGTTATTGCTGCGCGCTAAGGAAGAGGCCGAGGCGGGGAGCCGCGCCAAGACCGAGTTCCTCGCCAACATCAGTCATGAGCTTCGTACGCCGATGAACGGGATCATCGGGATGAGCGCCGTGGTGCTCGACACGCACCTCACTTCGGAACAGCGCGAGTGCCTGGATACGGTGAAAGGCTGCGCCGATTCCCTGCTCCATCTGCTGAACGAGCTGCTGGATTTCTCGAAGGCCGAATCGGGAAACATGGAACTGGAGCGCATCGCTTTTCCGTTGCGCCCACTGGTGGAGGACGTCGTTAAGCCGCTGGCGTTCGTGGCGGCCGCGAAGAACATCGGGTTGCATGTGAACATGATGGCGGAGATTCCCCTTGAAGTCGCCGGCGACGCGCATCGCTTGCGGCAGATTCTGATCAACCTGATCGGCAACGCGATCAAGTTTACGGAAACCGGATCGGTCACGCTTGCCGTCGGGCTGGAACCCGCGGAGCCGCGCAAGGAGCACCACGTCGCGCTGCATTTCGAGGTTCGCGACACCGGGATCGGCGTTCCCGCCGCCAAATTCGCCACCATCTTCCAGCCGTTCACGCAAGCCGACGGATCGACCACGCGCAAGTACGGGGGCACCGGCCTCGGCCTTTCCATCTGCACGCGCCTCGTCGAAATGATGGATGGGCGCATCTGGGTGGACCAGAATCCGGAAGGCGGCAGTACGTTCCACTTCACTGCGCTGTTCGGAACGGCAACCGTCGCCAGGTACGACGTGGGGCCGCCACTCGTGGCGGCGAGTCGCCTTTAGGCGGCTCTGTGAAACGTGAATAAACCGGACTCAAGTCCGGTTGCCGGCCGAAGTGCCGGCCCCACAAACATCCCCTTGACAGATTTCTGAAAATCGCGCATACTTCCATCGATAGACGATGGGAAGCAATACAAATCATCCGAACTCCTGCCCGGCACGCTGGATCTGCTGGTCCTGAAAACGCTGGCGCGCGAGCGGATGCACGGCTACGGCATCGCCCAGCAATTGAAGATCATCTCGAATGACGTGCTGCAGGTGGGCGAAAGCTCCCTGTATCCGGCGTTGCAGAGGCTGCTGCTGAACGGCTGGGTGAAAGCCGAATGGGGCACGTCCGAAAACAACCGGCGAGCCAGATACTACACGATCAGCGCGGCGGGCAAGAAGCAGCTCGAAGCCGAACGGCATGAGTTCGACAAGATGATTTTCGCGATCCAAAAGGTGCTTGAATCATGAAACTATTTCGCCGGCTGGATTACTGGATGCATCGCCGAAAGCGCGACGCGGAGTTGGCCGAGGAACTCGCGTTCCACCGGTCGCAGGGCGATCCGGCGGAGCTTGGGCAACACGACCATCGCTCGCGAAGATGCGCGAGCCATCTGGATCTGGCCGTGGCTCGAGAGCGTTGCCCAGGATCTTCGCTACGCGCTTCGGAACTTGCGCCGCCAGCCGGGATTTACGTCTGGTCGCACTGCTGACGCTCGGTGTCGCGATCGGACTCAACACCAGCCTGTTCACGGTATTCGATGCCGTTGCCGTCCGGACGTGGCCGGTGAAGGATCCCAAGCGCGTCGTGAAAATCTTCTCGACGACGCCGCACGGCCCGCGCGGATTCTCGCTGGCTGAATATCGATACCTGCGCGACCATTCCAAGACCTTTTCAGGAATTGTGGCAGTCAACGACCAGCGCGTCCACTTCGGATGGGAACCGTTCGGCAAAGCGACCATCGCTGCATTCGTGCCCCACGACTATTTCGATGTGCTCGGCGTGCAGATGGAGCGCGGGCGCGGCTTCCTGCCCGAGGAAGAAAAGATCGAGCAGCCCGAAAACGTCATGGTGCTGAGCTTTGCCCTGTGGCGCGACCACTTCGGCTCAGATTCGGAGATTGTGGGCAAGACCATTCGCGTCAGCGATGTTCCCTTCACCGTCCTCGGCGTGGCGGCGGAAACTTTCGAAGGCTCAGTGAACGCGGGCGCCGAACATGTTTGGATGCCGCTGCCCGCGGTGCTGTCGTTTTCCATGAACCTGGAAGACACGCGCTCGTTTCTTACCAGCCCGCAAGACTGCTGCGTGGGTATCGCGGGAAGGCTCGCACCGGGCGTTTCGCAGGAGCAGGGACGAGCAGAGCTCGACGTGCTGAGCCGCCAGTTCCGCGCCGAGAACAAGCTGGACGCGACTGTAGTGCGCTTCACGGAGCCTACCCTGCTCGCCGGGCACTCCAAACGAAAATCCATTCTTCCGGTATTCGCGCTGATGTTCAGCGGCGTGGTGCTGGTGCTGTTGCTGGCCTGCGCCAACGTCAGCAACCTGTTGATCGCCCGGGCTGCTGCCCGGCAGCGGGAGATCGAAGTGCGGCGCGCCATCGGCGCGGGAAGATCGCGCATCGTCCGTCAACTGTTGACCGAGGGATTCGTGCTCGCGGCGGGCGCGTCGGCGATCGGTGTGACGCTCGGCTGGAAATTACCCGCCTATGTTTTTGTACTGATGGGTGACGGGCCCAATATCAACCTCGCGCCGGATTTCGCAACCATCGGATACGCCTGCGCCCTGGCCGCTGTCGCTTGTATCGCGTTCGCGCTGGCGCCCGCACTGCATGGCACGCGCCCGAAATCCAATCGTCCCAAGCTGCCGCTGCGCAACTTTCTACTCGGCTCGCAAGTGGCCATGAGCGTGGTGCTGCTGATCGCCGCGGGCCTCATGGTCGCCGGGGTGCAGCGCGCCCGCCAGCACGATCTGGGATTCCGTACCGCGGGACGTGAACGTGATTTCGATCGACCTGCCGGCGCGCGCTTACGACACCAATCGGCTGGTCGCATTCTCGACACAATTGCAGCGCGAACTTGCCTCGGCCGCCACGGGCCGCTTCGCGATCACGGCTCGCGAGCCTCTAGCCAATGCGCATTGGGCCACCGGCTTCCGGTTGCCGCAGGAACCCGCTGACACCACCCACGATATCGAGTTTCAGGAAATCGCCGGGGAATTATTTCGACGTGCTGGGCATTCCGCTGATGGCCGGCCGAAACCTTCAGCCGGCCGATATGGCGAACCACGCGATCGTAGTGAACGAGAGTTTCGCGCGACGCTATTTCGATGGCGCCAATCCGGTCGGAAAGTCGATCGTTACGGGAAAGACCACGCGCGAGATCGTCGGCCTGGTGCGCGACGCGTACCTCACCGGGATGGATCAATTCGTCCCGCTCTTCTTCCAGCCGTTCACGGGCCAGGAAGCGCCCAGGCTGCTGGCGCGCGAATTTCCGGGAGGAGCCGATGCGATCACCCAAATCGTGAAAGGAATCGAGCCGCGCGCGCGTATTCAATCCGTTCCATTGAACGATAATCTGGTGCGCATCCTGCAGCCGCTACAGACCATGGCGGGCGTCGCCGGAGCGCTGGGGGGATTCGCACTACTGCTCGCCGTGATCGGAATGTCGGGCGTGTTCGCTTACGTGGTCCAGCAGCGCACCAAAGAGATCGGCATCCGCATGGCCTTGGGAGCCGAGCCCAAACAGGTGATTGCGCTCGTGCTGTCGGGAACGGCGCGCGCGGCACTCATCGGGCTGGCGATCGGCTACGTCGCAGCTACCGCCGTCGCGAAGACTGCTCGCCGACTATCTGTATGGTGTGAGTCCGTACGATCCGCGCGCATATTTCGAGGTCGCGGCGATTCTGGCGATTTCGGCGCTGGCTGCCGCGTATTTGCCGGCTCGCAGAGCGACGAGAGTGGATCCGCTGAACGCGTTGCGCGTGGAGTGATTGTGGCGCACGCACTCCTGCGTGCCGTGTCGACACTCATGTCGACACATGTTCTTCCTGGCGCTTCTCGAAATCCATGCGTCCGCGGAAACAACTCGTGTCGACATGAGTGTCGACACGGCACGCAGGAGTGCGTGCGCCGCAGCCCTACAGCAAATCCTCGCGACCCGATTTCTCCAGCCGCTTCACGATTTCGCCGACCTGCTGCGCCCGGCTGCGATCCGCGATCAGCAGCGCGTCCGGCGTATCGACGATGATCAGATCCTTCACGCCCAGCAGCGCGACCAGTTTCTTCCGTCCGCGTCGACGTAATTTCCCGTGCTGGATTCGATCAGTGCATCCGCCTGATAAGCGTTGCCGTTGCGCGTCGCGCTTTTGCAGCTCGTACACCGCGTTCCAGCTCCCGACGTCGTTCCAGCCGATATCGCCCGCCGGAATCCCGACCACGTTCTTCGCGCGCTCCAGCACCGCGTAGTCGATCGAAATGTTCTCGCACAGCGGAAACGCGTGCGCCATTCCCGCCGCGAACTTGCGATTTCCGAACGCCGGCATGACTGGCAAGCAGCGTCGCGGTCTTCGGCAGAAACTCGCGCAGCGCATCCAGCAACACCGACGCGCGCCAGAAAAACATCCCCGCGTTCCAATAGAAATTGCCCGCCGCGAAAAATCGCGCCGCCGTCGCCGCATCGGGCTTCTCGCGGAAACTCTGGACCGCCACCGGCGTCGCCTGCCCGCCTGCACGCCTTCCGGAAATTCGATGTAGCCGTAGCCCGTCTCGGCCCAGCGCGGCTGGATCCCCAGCACCACGATCTTGCCGTCGCTCGCCGCTCGAAACGCGGGCCTGAGCAGACGCACATACTCGCGCGGCTTCTCGATCACCTGATCCGCCGGAAACACGCCCATCACGGCGTTCGGGATCGATCGATTGCAGAATGTGCGCCGCCAGGCCGATCGCCGGAGCCGTGTTGCGCTGCGCAGGCTCGGCCAGAATCTGCTTCTTCGGAACTTCCGGAAGCTGCCTCACGATCTCCGCGCGCAGATGATCGTTGGTCAGAACCCAGATCCGCTCCGGCGGCAGCACCGGACGCAGGCGGTCGACGGTCTGCTGAATCAGCGACCGCTCGCCGAAAAATCGCAGGACCTGTTTGGCGTTGCGCGCGGCGGCTGCGCGGCCAGAATCGCGTTCCCCGCCCGCCGGCGAGAATCAGTCCGTACTTGTTGTCCATTTTCGAATCCGGCGCTATTGAATCGGATAGCCGCGCACCAGCTTCAGCGTGCGATTCCAGCGCGTCTTGACGAAGAAATTCTTCGCCAGATCGATGAAGTGGTTCGCAGTGTAATCCACCAGATCCTCGGTCGGCGCATCGTACGACCAGAAAATCACCAGCGGCTTGCCGATGATGTTTTCGCGCGGCACGAATCCCCAATAGCGGCTGTCGAGCGAATTGTCGCGATTGTCTCCCATCGCGAAATAGCTGTCCGGCGGCACCACCAGTTCGCCGTTCACCACATGCTCCGCCAGCATCTCTCGCGCGCGATCCAGAACACCGGATCCGTCCACGGCTCGCTTCGGGAAATTGTCGCGATACGGATCGAGCGTCGGGAACGATGTGCTGGACGTACGGCTCCGGCAGCGCCTTGCCGTTCAGGTACACGGCCTTGTTCACCAGATGGATATGGTCGCCCGGCACGCCCATCACGCGCTTCACGTAGTTCTGGTTGATGTCCATCGGATAGCGGAACACGATGATGTCGCCGCGCTTCGGCTCCGTGTACGGCAGCAGATGTTTGGCTGATCGAGCCCGACGGCGCATAGGACAGCTTGTCCACCAGCAGGTGATCGCCCACGCGCACCGTCGTGTCCATGGACGGCGTCGGCACGATGAACGCCTGCACCAGCGTGGTGGTGCCGAACAGCAGAATCAGGATGTTGATGGTCCACTCGGTGATGAAGTCGCGCGTCGAATCGCTGAATTTTTTCATGGAGCCTTGTCGTTATTGAACGGGATACGCCGTGGATCAGCATGAACGTGCGTCGTCCAGCGCGTCTTCGAAAAGAAGTTCTGCGCCAGATCCAGCACGTGGTGAGACTGATCGACGAATTGTTCAGATCGGTCCGTGGGCGCGTCGTACGACCAGTAAATGATCAGCGGCTTGCCGATAATGTTTTCGCGCGGCACGAATCCCCAGTAGCGGCTGTCGAGCGATTGATCGCGATTATCGCCCATCGCGAAATAATAGCCGTTGCGGCACCACCACTTCGCCGTTCACCACGTTGTGCTGCAGCATGTCGATCGCGCCCGGATACACGATTCGACATTCGGCTCACCCGGGAAATTGTCGCGATAGGAATCGATGTAATCGGTCTTGTGAACTTTGTACGGCTCGTCCAGCGCTTTACGCCGTTCAGGTAGACCTGCTTGTTCACCAGGCGAATGTGATCGCCCGGCACGCCCATGCAGCGCTTGACGAAGGTCTGCGAAATGTCCACCGGATAGCGGAACACAATAATGTCGCCGCGCTTCACCTGGCGATAAGGCAGCAGGTATTTGCTGACCGGACCGCTAGGCGCGTAGGCCAATTTATCCACCAGCAGATGATCGCCCACCAGCAGCGTATCTTCCATCGATCCGGTCGGAATCACGAACGCCTGCACCAGCGTCGTGGTCAGAAAAAGCAGCAGGAGAACGGTGATGGTCCACTCGGCGATGGTGCCTCGCGCAGGTTCTTGCTCGTGTTGAGGTTCTTCGGATACCGGTTCAGCGGAGGTTGTTGCCGGGGGGGCCTCGGCGGCAACAATGGGATCGGCCGGTCCCGTCATGTTTTCAGGAATCACTACTTCCAATCATAACGTGGCGCTTCGATGTGGCGCACGCACTCATGCGTGCCGTGTCGACACTCATGTCGACACCTTTTAGTTCCGTCCGCAAATATCCGGCGTCCGGCACATCCCGCTAGCGCATCCACCCATCGGCGCCTCCGACGCTGCCCCGTTCGCACGAGCCGCGAACGTCGAAAACTGCGTCGTCAGATGACTCTCGCCGCACTGCGGGCACTGAACCTGATCGCCGCCGCGCACCAGCTTCTCGAACTTCTCGCCGCAGTCGTCGCACTTGTATTCAAAAATCGGCATGGCTTTTCTCTACTCCGTCCTACTCCAATAACGTCAAGGCTATTTTATCAATCCACGCGCGCACTTCGTTTTGCGGCGCCGCGAAATCGTTCACCAGGATCGAAAAAGCCAGCCGGCCGTAGGTCTTGCTTTCCGCATAACCCGACAGCGCCAACGCGCGGCTCAGCGATCCCGTCTTCGCTCGAATGCCCTTCGCGGCTCCATTCGCGTCCGCAAATCGCCGCCGCAGCGACCCGTCCTCGCCGCCGATCGGCAGCAGCGACAGCCAATCGTCGCGATCCTTGCCCGCATGCATCTGCACCAGCAAGCGCGTCAGTAGCCGCGGCGTCACCATCACGTTGCGCGCCAACCCCGAGCCATCCTCGAAGCGCGCATCGTCTTTCGCGGCTCCCATTCGCAGCGATGAACGCGTCGAGTTCTTCCAGCCCCGCATCGCGCGTTCCCGAGTGCCTCGTCACATGCCCCACTTCGCGCAACATCAGTTCGGCGAACAAGATTCTGGCTGACCTTGTCCGTTACCTGAAGCAATTGAACCAACGGCGGCGATGTGTAGGATGCGACCTCCACACCTTTCGCCGCCTCGGCGTCTTCGAAGGCCGCGCGATGCCTTGCCACCGGCCGTCCCGCGATCGCAACGCCTCGTCGCACCAGCGCATCGTACAGCGCGCACGCCGCATACAACGCCGGATCGTCGATCGCGGTCACTTCGCGAACCGTTTCGTGACCGGCCGGGATGCTGCCCCACAATTCGATTTGCCGCGAGCCGTTCGCCCGCGACATCCGTATGCGAGGCTGTCCCGCCTGCGGATTCACCGTCGTCACGCGATTGTCGATCGCGTAATATTCGAGCGGCGGGTCCAGCGTCACCTGCGCCGCGATCGCCGGCATGCGCGCCCGGCCGGATCACCAGCGTGATCACGTTTTCGTTGATCGTCAGCGCGCTCACCGGCGCACCGAAATCGCGCAGCGTATCGTCCTGGGTCCAACTCGGCGCGTAGGGCGCCCACGGATACAGGCGATCATCACCGACGATGTCGCCGGCGATCTTCAGCACTCCGTTCTTGACCACCTGATCCGCCAGATCCTCGATCGCACGCAATCCTGGACCCGCCGGCGCATCTTTGTCATATGGAAACGCGCGTCCCGACATCGACGGATCGCCGCTGCCGATCAGCGCGACGTCGCCCGACGCCTCCGCAATCAAGCTGGTCGTGAACCGGAAGTTCGGGCCGAGCCGCTGCAGCGCGAGCGCCGTCGTGAACAATTTCATGTTCGACGCAGGCAGAAACAGCCGATCCTGATTGCGCTGATACAGCGTCTTGCCCGTGGAAAGTTGAATTACCGAGATGCCCAGGAATCCGCGCGACGCCGGTCCGCTTGCTTCGGCAAGCGTATCGATGCGATGCTCCAGATCAGTGCCGGAGCAGGAGAACGCCCCAACCAATAGCAACGCTGCAAGCCATGTCGCGCGTCCGGGTTTGTCCCACGACAACATGCTTCGAGGATCGCATAAACGCATTCCCGTGATCCTGTTTCTCGTCGTCTACTTCTTCTCCGGCCTGAGCCACATCGCCACATCTTTCGATTCCCGCTGGACCGTCTACATCGCCATGAGCATGTGGAATCACCGCGACACCAATCTCGACGAATACGGCGCGGCACTCCACAAGAACGCGCTTTATGCGCTCGAATGTGTCGATGCGCAAGGCCATGTTCGCACCGGCCCGCCCGAATCCTGCGACGGCCACTGGTACGACAGCTATCCCATTGGCGGCACCGTCCTGACGACGCCGCTGATCGTGGCCGCCGTCGATGTGACTGAAAGCGTTCCAGCCCGTTATTGGCGCACGTTCATTCCTCGGAGCCGATCATCGCAGGATTCCTGCGCGCCGATTACGACGTCGCGCATCCACTGATCGAAATGGAAGTCGCTTCGTTTCTCCTGGCCGCGACCGCGGTCATGCTCTACTTCATCGCGCTCCGCTATCTGCCCGTGAAGCGTGCCGTGTGGCTCGCGCTGCTGTTCGCGCTGGCGACTTCGGCCTATAGCGTCGCGGGTCGCGCGGTGTGGCAGCACACGCCGTCGATGCTGCTGCTGACGATCATCATCTATATGTTGCTGCGCGCCGCGGATAACGAAAAAACCGCGGCGCTCGCCGGCTGGGCGGGATTTCCGGTCGCGCTAGCCTACACGGTCCGGCCCACCGATTCGCTATTCGTGATCGTCTTCACCGCCTACGTCGCAGTCCGGCATCGCCGATACCTGGGCTGGTACCTGCTCGCCGCCGCGCCAGTGGCGGCCGCGTTCGTCGCCTACAATTTCTCGATTTACCACGCGATTCTGTCGCCGTACTATCGCAGCGACCTGATCGGCTTTCTGCCGCGCAACTGGCCGAGAATGGCGATGGCTCTGGCGGGTAACCTCGTCAGCCCTTCGCGCGGCCTGTTGATTTTCACGCCCGTCTTCATCTTCGCGATCGCAAGCATGATCAAAATGCGATGGCGAACACCGCTATCGCCCTGGCTCATCGTGTCTGGTCGTCGCTGCACTGGATCGTCGTCTCAGCATACGTGAACAACTGGTGGGCCGGTCATTCCTACGGCCCGCGATTCTTCACCGACCTCACGCCGATCTTCGCGCTCTTTCTGATTCCCTGGTTCGAACGATGGGATGGCTTGCCGCGATTCGCGCGCACTGCGTTCGTGACGCTGGCGCTAATCGGCTTCGCGATTCATCTGCGAGGAGGCTGGTCGCTAGCGGTGATCGAATGGAACGTCAACCCGGTGAACATCGACCAGCATCCGGAAAGAAACTGGGACTGGTCCGACCCACCGTTCCTGAGGTTCTGACTTTAGTTCGCGTTCATTCGCGTTCATTCGCGGCCAAGGTTTTTCTGCGACGACGCGCTCAACCGAGCCTCCAGCGAAATCAGCATCAACAACACGAACACCACAGCCGACCCGCCAGCGGCAGTCCCATCACCACGCCGACTCCCCAGATCGACGCGAAATAGCCCAACGTGCACGGCGCCAGCATCCCTCCCGCAATCGCGAACGAAAAAATGCCGTTGTAAAAGCCCGGATGATAATACGGAAACCGATGCCCGATCTTTTCCACCACCAGCGGATAAATCGGCGCGAACGCTCCGCCGATCAGCAGGATTCCGATGACCGCGCCGAAGCGATTGTCGGTCGCCATCAGCATCACGCATCCGAACATCGCCGCCAGCACGCTGCCCGCCAGAATGCGGCCATGTCTGCGCGCGCGGCAGAATCCATTGCGCGGCGACGCGGCCGACCAGCAGCGCCAGCCAGTACAGCGCCAGCATCAGCATCGACGTCGCCGGGCTGATCCCCAGCCGCTGGCTCAGAAACAGCGGCAGCCAGCCCGCGATCGCCCATTCGTTGCCGAATTGAAAGAACAGCAGCAGGCTGAACAGCACCGCGCCCGGGCTGCGCATCTCGACGAAAATCGCGCGCAGTGGACGGATGGTGCGGCACCGGCTGCGGCGCAAACCGCGCGCGCACGTACAACCAACCGAACAGCGCCGGGATCACCGCGATCCAGGCCTGAATCGCCGCGCGCCGTGTAGATGTAAAACGTTCCCGAAACCAGCAGCGCCACCGTCAGGCATCCGAGCCCGAACAATATCCCGCGACAGATTGACCGTCGCCGCCGGATCGTGCCGGTACATCGGCGAGATCGCGTGAAAAATCGCCGTATGCAGAACGCCCGCCGACAATCCGATCACCGCGAGCCCCGCCACGCGCCACCACGGCGAAAACGGCGGCGAAACGAACGCCAGATACAGGAACGCAGCCGACGACAATCCGCACGCGAACGCCAGCGTCCAGCCGATCCCTTTGCGCGCCAGCAGCGGCGGCGACACCCACACCGATCCCAGCAGCCCCGCGATCAGCCCGACGAAATACAACGCGATGGTCGAGTAATCCGAGATGAGATGATGCCCAGGACGGCAGAATCGCGCCCAGAAACGCCAGCAGCATTCCGGAGACGAAGAATCCCGCCAGCGCCTTGCGCGCTCCCAGCGCAGACAGCGTGCCAGCGTCGATCGTCACCGGTTCCTGAGAGACCGCGGTCATGCTTTGCTGTAGGCAGGCGTTTCCGCCTGCCCTCTGATTTCCGTGCGGCGCAGGCGGTTTCGCCTGCGAAACGTCCTATCGAATCGCATCCTCCGGAGCCTCGCCCAGCTTCACCTTCACATCCATCGATTTCCCGCCGCGATAAATCGTCAGGTCCATCACGTCGCCCGGCCGTTTGCGCGACGCCGCGCGAGTGAACGCGTCCGGCTCCGTCACCGCGCTTGCCGTCGATCGCGGTGATGAAATCGCCGCCCACGCCCAGCCGTCTGATTGCCCGACCCGCACCACGTCGCGATAGCCGCGCAATCCCGCCTGCATCCGCCGCCGTCGCCGCGACGGATCTCCTGAATCAGCAGCCCGCCGCTCGCCGGCAGCTTCAGCGCTTCCGCCAGATCGCCCGCGATGTAACACCGTCGACGCGCCCGAGCCACGCGCGGCCGAATTCTTGCCCGGCGCGATAATCGTCCAGCATCAGCTTGGCGCGATTGATCGGCATCGCGAATCCGATGCCGACGTTGCCCGCCGTTCGGGCCCGTAAATCGCCGTGTTGATCCCGATCACGTTGCCCTGCGAATCGAGCAGCGGCCCGCCGCTATTGCCCGAATTGATCGCCGCGTCGGTCTGGATCATGTCCTTCCAGCTGCTCGTTGTTCTCGCCTTGAATCGGCCCGACGCCCAGCGAGCTGACCACGCCGACCGTCAGCGTCCCCTCCAACCCGAACGGATTGCCGATCGCCAGCACTTTCTGCCCCACCTGCACGCGATCCGAATCGCCCAGATTCAGATGCGTCAGCTTCTTGTTGCGGCTCGATCTTGATCAGCGCCAGATCGTCCTGCCGATCGCTTGCACCAGGACCTTGGCCTTGTAAGTGGTCTGATCCGGCAGCGTCACTTCCGATCTCGGAGCTGCCGCTGATCACGTGATAATTCGTCAGGATCTGGCCGTCGGCATTGATGATGAATCCCGAGCCCAGCGCGTGCCCCTCCTGCGTCGAAGAAAAACCGCGCTGGATACACCGTGCTGGTGATGTACACCACGCTGTCCTTCGACGGCCTTGTAAATGTCGATATTGTTCAGCTCATCGGCTGCCGAGCCCGGCCGAATGCGCCACCTCCGGCCCGCTCCACAGCGGCCGCCGGAGATTAATCGCGCGCCGCAGCATCGAATTCGGCCGGCCGGTCACGTAGACAAACCCGCCCACCAGCAACGGCGGCGAAGAATCAGAGTTCTGAATCTCATAAGCTCAGGCTCCGCTAGCTGTCTCAGTAGACGTGTACACGTCGCGCGTTTGTTCCAGCGTGTGTTCCTTGCGTTCCGGACGTGTCGATGACGTAGTCCGCATACTTCACCTTTTCTTCGAGAGGCATCTGCCGGCGCAGCCGGTCGAGCACCTCTTCGCGTGTGAAATGGTCGCGCGCCATGGCCCGCTCAATCTGCTGCTCTTCGCTGCAGACCGCGACGATCAGACGGTCATAGATTGCGATAACTGCCCGTCTCTATCAGTATCGCAGCTTCGGTTACGGCGATGCCATTCGGCTCGCGCTCGGCGAAATCGGCCACCAGCTTCTCGATCCGTTTGCGGACCGGCGGATGCACCAGCGCGTTCAACTTCGCCAGCCGCTCCGGTTGTCCGAACACCCGCGCCGCCCAGCACGCGCCGGTTGATCGCGTCATTCGAATCGAGAATCTCGCGCCCGAATTCGTCGATCACCGCGTAGTAAGCTTCGCCCGCCGGCTCCAGCACCTGATGCCCGATCTCGTCCGCCTTGACAACCAGGCACCCGAGCCGCCCAAACTCGCCGCCGACGAAGCTCTTCCCGCTCGCCAGACCGCCTGTGAGCCCGACCCGCAGCATTTACGATGTGGCGCACGCACTCCTGCGTGCCGTGTCGACACTCATGTCGACACCCGCTCGTTCCAGTAAATTCCCTCAAATCGAAGGTATCGCCCTTCACGTATACACCGTCTCAGCCTGCCGCCGCTCCGCCAGCTCCACCGTATTCGACATCAGCATCGCGATCGTCAGCGGCCCCACGCCGCCCGGAACCGGCGTGTAGGCAGCCGCGCATGAGTCACATCCAGCGGATGCACGTCGCCCACCAGAGCGTATCCCTTGCGAGCGAACTCCTCCGCCCGCCCCAGCCGCGCCGCTTCCGCACCATCGGTGATCCGATTCTGTCCCACGTCGATCACGGTCGCGCCGGGAGCGATGAAGTCGCTAGTGATCACCGCCGGTCGCCCGATCGCCGCCACCAGAATATCGGCGCTGTGGCATTCCTCCGGCAGATTCGTGGTGCGCGAATGGCAGATCGTCACGGTGGCATTTTCCTGCAGCAGCATCAGCGCCATCGGCTTGCCGACGATATCGCTGCGCCCCACGACCACCGCGTTCCGCCCATCCATCGGCACGCGATAATACTTCAGCATTTCGATGATGCCCGCGGGAGTGCATGCGCGCGGCGCAGGCCGCCCGGCGACCAGATGACCGACGTTGACAGGATGAAATCCGTCGGCATCTTTCGTCGCCTCAATCGCCTCCAGCACCCGCCGCGAGTCCACCTGCTTCGGCAGCGGCATCTGCACCAGAATGCCGTCGATATCGGCGCGACCGTTCAGCCCGTCGATGATCGCCAGCAGCTCCTCGGTGGTGATCGTCTCCGGCGGAGTAATCTTCTCGCTGTAAATGCCGAGTTCGCCACAAGCCTTGATCTTGCCGCGAACATAAATCTCCGAGGCCGGATTGTGGCCCACCAGCACCACCGCCAGCCCCGGCGGCCGCGACAGCGTCTGGATACGCGGCTTCAGCCGAGCAAGAATATCATTGCGAACAGCCACGCCGTCAAGAATCTGCACTCTTCTATGTTACCGACGACCGTCTCTCATTGAACAGACGGATGAAATCAAAGCGCGAAGACTTATGAACCTTGTTCCTCAAGAAACTGATGTCGAAGAGCTTTCAAAACCGCGAACACATCTTGGGCCTTTGGATCATCGGGCGCACCGGCCGGGACCGGGGCTTCGGGCGGAATAACGGCTGACGGAACTCTTATCTTTCCGTTGTGGATCTCGTGAACGAGGATGTTCGCCTGAAGATAGTAGCAAAGCAATTTCGCTTGAGCCCATGGCATTGTAATCGAAGTGTGCCAATCTATGGAGCCGGTACCGGAACGGTTTGAGAACTCGCCAAAGATCAGCTTCAGATCCCAAATTGAAGCTTCGAATGCTGTGTTGTTTGCGTACTCAACAGTTAGTTCCCCAAGCTGTCGACTAGGAGTTCCTTCATCCATAGAGCCGGCCCTTATCTAATACCCGTCAGATACAATGACGAACTGCTCACTAACAAAGCGTTCGGCGGAACGTACTTCGCGCGTCGCCCTGGTCGGCGGATATTACGGCTAAGAGTCGTATGAGGCGAAATCGAAAAATCACTCGCATCAGACGAACCGATCGTACCGCTGTTCAACTGCGCGATCGCGCTCCAACCTGCCGGCTGTTGCATCCTTGTGCTAAACCACTTGGCTCCAGCAGATATCCAGCGGTCCCGCAATTCAGCATGCGACAAACGCAGGTCGTGATAACCGTACTCCGTTCCGCAACAAGAACATATATTATGGTTTATCGCTGGAAACGGCATTTTGTCAAAGCCACAAACAGGGCATTCGTATGTCATGCTTTCGCCTTCTCGCTCAGGTAGTAGTCCAAATTAGTTCGCTCACCATGGAACGCTGTATCAGGCTTGTAGCAGGTCCTGATGAATCGATCTTTGCCAAGCACAGCGAAGACGTCCAACACCCCATCATAGCGCACCAAATCACCATTCTTGGGGCGAACGAACTGCTGAGCCGTTGACGCGCATGGATTACGGAAGAACTCGTCAGCAAAAGCCTCGTAATCTTCTTCCGTCGCGAGCCCGAGCCGTGCCCCGTGATTCAGGAAATGGTCAGTTCTATGAAGGAGTGATGCGAAACCTCGAGTATGGATGCACATCATACCGTGTTCCGTTCCAAGCGGATCTCAGAAACACGGCTACCCCGCCACCCCGACCTTCTTCGCCCACGGCGTAGCCGCACTCAACGCCTGATTCACCGCCTCAATATTCGCGACCCCATCCTTCGCCAGCCAATCTTCCAGCGCCTTCACCCCGCCCTTGCCATAAATCGGCATGCCGTCTTTCCACGTCGCGCGACCGCACAACACCCCCGCGAAGTCCGCGCCCGATTCCCCCGCCATGGCCAGAGTCTCGACAAACTGAGCGTTCCCCACGCCCGCACTCAAGTAAATGAACGGCAGTTTCGTTAGCGACGCGGCATGTCGAAAATGTTCCAGCGCCTCCGCCCGTGAATACGCCTTCGTGCCCTTGAACGACGCCGTACCTTCGACGAACTCCATGTTCACCGGCACCTCGACCTTCAGCACGTCGACTTTATATTGGGGCTTCGAAAACTCGAGCATCGATCCGCCCACCACCTGCGGCTTCAATTTGGCGAACTCGACCGTCTTTTCGTTCTTGCCCTCGTGATCGTACCCAACGCATTCCAGGAAAAACGGCACGTCGTATTGTTCCGACTCCGCGCCCACGCGCTCGATGAACGCGTGCTTGATGTCGTTGACCGGCGCATCGTCGAACGGAGTGTAGTACAGCAGAATCTTGACCGCGTCCGCGCCCCAGTCGATCAGCCGCTTCACCGACACGTGCGGCAACAAATCCGGCAGTCGGCCCTTCTTCGTGTTGTCGTACCCGCTCTCCTCATAAGCAAGCAACAACCCCGCGTTCGATGACCGAGCCCGCGCCGCCGGCAGCCCATACTCCGGATCCAGCAGGATCGCCGAAGCATGCGGCGTCAGCGCCTTCGACACCGCCGTCTTGAACTCCTCCATCATTTCCTGCGTGATGTCTTTCTGATCGCATCCGCGTGCCGCCGCGATGGATTTCTGCAAGCTGGCGCGCTGATCCATCGCCGCCGCCGCAATCACCCCGCGAGCATTCGACAGCGCCGTCAGATGCTTCAATTTCCCCGCCGAAATCGTCATAGCCATAGTCTATCTAAGCCCCTACGCGTCCGCATTTGTGGGGCAGGCGGTTTCGCCTGCCGTCTTTCGTTGTGGGGCAGGCGATCTTGTCGCCTGCCGTCTTTCAAGACAGCTCCGTCCTTGCCTATTCGCGTTCATTAGCGTTCATTCGCGGCCAAGCTTTGTGTTCCCCAGCGCCACCAATCTTAAAAAGCTCCTAGCCCGCTTCACATCCCGAAAAATCTGCCCCTTCAACAACTCCGGACTCTCAAACTTCCGCTCCTCCCGCACCCGATGCAGAAACGCCAAAACGATCCGTGATGGCGCATCCCCAAACAAAGGATCCAACAAAAACGTCTCGATACTCAACTCCGGCGCAGCCGACTCAAACGTAGGCCGATACCCGATATTCGTAATCGAATTCCATCGCCGCCCCGTCCCGATCTCGAGCGTCCGCGTCACATACACACCCATCGCCGGCAGCACCTCCGCCGCAGTCTTCATGTTGATCGTCGGCACCGTGACCTTCGACCCGACGCCGCGCCCGCGCACCACGTCGCCCGTGATCGAATAAGGCCGCCCCAGAAATCGCCAAGCCATCCCGACGTCGCCCGCCTCGATGAACTTCCGAATCGCGCTCGACGAAACTACCTGCCCACGACACGTCACCGATTCCGCGTGCCGTACCTCGAACCCGTACTTCGTCCCGAGCGCGATCAGCCCATCCATATCGCCAGCCTGCTTGTGACCAAAGCGAAAATTCTCGCCGACCAGCACCACCTTCGCGCCAAGCTTGGCCACCAGGATGTCGCGCACGAATTCTTCCGGACTCAGCCGCGCGACCTCCGCCGTAAACGGCAACTCCACTACTTCGTCGATTCCCGCGGCCGCCATCCAAGCGCGTCGCTCCTCCATGGTCGAAAGCAACCGCGGCGCACGCTCCGGAGCAACCACCCGAGCCGGATGCGGATCGAACGTCAACACCGCCGGCTTAGCCCCCGCCTTCCCCGCCGCCTCAACTACCTCGCGCAACAAGTGACGATGCCCAATGTGAACGCCATCAAAATTCCCAATCGTGACGACCGAAGTGGCCCGTGCGGGGCAGGCGGTTCCGCCTGCCGCTTTGCCCTCGGCGTTCGTGGGGCAGGCGTCTCCGCGAGCCGTCTGTGAGGCGCGACCGTAAGAGAGCGCGCGTTCCGTGGTGCAGGCGATCTCGTCGCCTGCCATCCCCCCCTCCACATCAATCTCCAACCCGTCATAAGCCAAACGAACATGCCGTGGCAGAGCCGCATCCGTCTCCGCATGCGCCAAATCATGACAAATATGAGTAAAGAACGTCCTCCGAGGCTTCAGCTCCTCGACAGTCTTCAAACTAGCCGCGACCGTAGAATGCGTAGGATGCGGACGATGCCGCAGCGCATCCAGAAACAACACATCCAGCCCCAGCAGCTTAGCCTTCGACGCCTCGGGAATCTCGCTGTGATCCGTCAAATAAGCCGCATTGCCGAATCGATACCCCAGAATCGCCGCGTTGCCATGCATCACCGTCACCGGCGTAAATTCCAGCCCGAACAAACAGAACGGCTCACCATTCAGCGGATTCACATTCAGCCGAGGCACCATCGTATTCTTGGGCGCGTCGTCGAACGCGTAACCAAACACTCGTTGAATCGCTTCTAGCGTCGCCGCCGCCCCATACAGCGGAATCGCCTGCTTCTGGCGATAGTTGAACGGGCGCACATCGTCCAACCCCAAAATATGATCCGCGTGCGAATGCGTGTACAGAATCGCGTCGATTCTTGTGATTGGCGTCCGCAACGCCTGCGCTCGAAAATCCGGCGTCGTGTCGATCAAAACCGCGCGCTCGCCGAATCCCGGCTCGTCATAACGAATTAGAATCGACGGCCGCAGGCGCGTGTCACGTGGATCGCTCGACGTGCAAACCGAGCAGCTACAGCCAATTGTCGGTACGCCCGCACTGGTCCCCGAACCCAGCACGGTAATATGTACCCGGGGTATCGACGTGTTCATTCTTGGGATTTGGGTTCGTTTCGCAATTCAGCGTTTTCAGCCGGCTTCTCTTCAACCTGTGCGGCTGCCACCGTCTTCGCCGCATCTTCGCTCGCCTGCACGAAGCGAAACCTCAACTCCGTCAATGAGTTCTCGATCAGACGCTGCTCTTCCATCGACAAATTGCCCCGAGTCTTCTCCTGAACCATCGCCAAAGTGTCGATGGCATGCCGAGCGGCGCGGAGGTCGGTCGAGCCCTCCTCTTCGCCCGGCATTCGCACCAGGCCCATGCGAAATTCGGCCTGCATCTTCAGGGAGAACACCAGAAATTCAAAGGTGGGAGGTGGTAATGGATAGTCGGATTCGCTCATTTTCGTTCCTGGATATTAGTGTAGTGTGTATGAAATGACTCCGCCGGATCAAGAGCGTCTGGACGCGATGTCCGAGGCCCTGGCCCGCCTGGTGCGAGAGCAGCGCGAACTGGAATCGCGAATCCGCTTCCTCGAATCCCAAGCAGGATTCGTCCCGCAACGAATCAATGAGGCGCGACAGCATGGAGCGCTATCAGCCGTCCCGCCACCACTAACCGACCATAGCCCACAACCAGCAATCAATGAGGCGCGACCGTCAGAGAGCGCGCCGTCCCCGCCGCCACTACACGACCATAGTCCACAACCAGCAATCAAAGAGGCGCGACAGCATGGAGCGCGTTCGACCGCAGCAGACGAAGCCCATTCCGCGCCACCCCCGCTCCCCGAGCCGGAACTGGAAACTCAAGTAGGCCTAACCTGGATCAACAGAATCGCAGTAGTCACCCTGATCTTCGGCACCGCCTTCGGCTTCAAGTACGCGGTCGACGCCGGCTACATCGGCCCGGCCATGCGAGTCGCCCTCGGAATCGCCGCCGCCATCGCCTCCCTCTTCTTCGGCGACCGCATGTGGCGCCGAGGCCACGCCGTCTTCTCGCAAGGATTAATGGGACTCGGCATCGCTCTGCTGTACCTGTCCTTCTACGCCAGCTTCACGCTCTATTTCCTGCTCCCGCAGAGCGCCGCCTTCTCGTTCATGGCGCTGACCACCGTCGCCGCCGGATTCATGGGAGTCCAGTACGAATCGCAAACCATCGCGATGCTCGGGATGCTCGGCGGCTACCTGACTCCGGTCCTGCTTTCGACCGGCGAAGATCATCCGTGGTTCCTGTTCAGCTACACGTTCGCGCTGAACGTCGGAGGCCTCGCGTTCACTCGCATCCGCCGCTGGCCAGCGACCGAATTCCTCAGCTTCGCCGCGACCATCATCCTCTTTACCGCCTGGTTCGGGAATTCGTTCAATGCAGGAAATCACGTTGTCGCCGCGACCTTCGCCATCGCGTTCTACGCGCAATTCGCCGCTGCAACCGCGCGGCCCATCGTTTTCGTAGCGCAATTCCTCGCCGCCATCGCCGCGATTGCGATTGGCGACAAGCCGCCGCAGCTCATCTACCTGACACTCGTCTTCGCCGCCGGTGGCCTCGCCGTCGCCGAGTTCCGCCGCTGGCGCGAAACACCGCCCGTGACGCTCTTCTGCTTCTGGCTCGCCAACGTGACTTGGCTCGGCATCGGACGAGTTTCCATCGACCCCGTCCACGCGTTCGGGCTCCTATCGATCGGCTTCGCGATCTTCTTCGCCTGGCTCTTGTGGTGGGCCGTCCTCTGCCGCCGCGAGCTCCGCGGCACCGACCTCACGATGTTCGTGACCAACGCCGCCACCTATTTCGCGGCTTCCTATTACTTGCTCAATCCTTCCAACCACGGCTCCATGGGATATTTCGCCGTGCTCCTCGCCGTCATACATGGAGGCGCAGCGTCGCTGTTATCCAGGCACGAAAACCGCAATCCATCGGCGCTCGCGACAGGCATCGCGCTAGCATTCCTGACCCTCGCGATCCCAATTCAATTCACCAGCTTCAGCATCACCATTGCCTGGGCGCTGCAAGCCGCTGCACTATCCTGGCTCGCCGACCGCTACAAAAAGATGAACCTCAACCTCGCATCGTGGCTGGTGTTCGCCCTGGTGTTGACGCGGCTGATCACGATCGACTCGCTCGTCGACTCCGGCGCGTTCGGCCTCCGCTTCGTGACCTTCACCGTCTCGGCCGTCGCCTTGTGGCTCGCCGCGAAGTTCACGCAGACAGGATTACCCGCCGCAGCGCCGTACGTCGCCGGCCATTTCGTGATGCTGTGGAATCTCGGCATGGAAGTTGTCGCCTACGTCCAGCGCAGCAACCCGACCGAAGCGCAGAGTATAGAGTCGACCGCGATCTCCATCCTGATGGCGCTCTACGCTCTGATGCTGATCGTCCTCGGCGTGGCCACGCGCACCGTGCTCAACCGAGTGCTCGGACTCGGCTTGATGGGCATCGTGATCGCCAAGCTCTACCTCAGCGATATCTGGCTGCTCAGTCTCGTCTTCCGCATCGCCGCCTTCCTGGGCCTCGGCGTGTTGCTCCTGCTGGTGTCGTATCTCTATTCGAAATTCAAACCCGCGATCCAAAGATTGTGGAAAGGCGATCAGGTTGTGGAATGATGAAGTAGGTTCACCTTGCCGCGATACTTCACCTTGACCGAATCCGAGCGACTGCTTCCCGACGTGGAACGCTCGCTCAAAGATGCGCTGTTCCACAAGTCCGAATACCAGAAAGCCGACGACCAGCTCGACGGCAGCGTCCAGCACATCCGCATGTCCGGCGGGGCGCGCGTCGACCGCGGCGCCTATCTCGCCACCCGAGCCCGCCGCGATTCCAGCGGCGGAGCCCTGAAGGAAGCGCTGGAACAGATCGCCCAACTCGGCGTATTGGTCAAGGATCTCGACATCGGCCTGATCGACTTCCTCTCGCTCTATCACGGGCGCGAAGTGTGCCTCTGCTGGAAGCTCGGCGAGGATCGCATCCGCTTCTGGCACGGCACCGACGAAGGATTCCAGGGCCGCAAGCCCATCGACGACGAGTTCCGTTCCACCCACAAAGGCGATCAGGGGAACGACATTGGCGGCGCCAACGGAGCTCCTAACTAAGTTGTGTGGGGCAGTTTCAATGTGGGGCCGCCACTCGTGGCGGCGAGTCGCCTTCAGGCGGCTCAAATTAGGACGCGCTAAAGCACGTCCGCCGGCACGAGTGCCGGCCCCACATTTGAACTGCGATATACATATCTGACGGCTGGCCGCTGTCTCCTGCTAAACTATCTCGGAGGGATGCTGCTAGCAAGAGAATTCGTCGATTACGTATCACGCCAGATTGTTAAGCGGTTGACCCCGCAGTGGATTGAATCCACCGACCCTCAGGTGGCTGCCGACTTCATTGCCGTCGTCATTGAAGACGACTTGGCGATCGAAGACAACCTCAACGACGAAGTCCGCGAGATGCTCAGCCAGTACAGCGAATACATGCGGCGCGAAGGCGTCAGCTATCAGGACATGTTTCGCAAGATCAAGAACACGCTGATCACACAGCGCAAAGTGATCCGCGCATCCGGCCGCGACACCGGCGACCAGATGAAGCTCTCGCGCGACAAGATCAACGACGTGTCCCACAAGATCGTGGCCGCGCTCCGCAAGAGCCGCGAATTCCGCCTGAAGCGCGACCCCAACGACGTGCGCCTGGAACTGGTGAAGGTGGTAACGGAGATCCTGCAGACCGAAGAGAAGGTCGACAAAGCCGTCCGCGCCAAGATCCGCTCCACCAAGCGCGAGGTTCCCGAAGGCACCGAGGAGTGGGACCTTCTCCACCGCCGCTATTATGCCGAGGAAATGAAAAAGCTCGGCATCGATCTAGCAAGGTGACGTGGCGCACGCTTCAGCGTGCTGTCGGCGGCTTCAGCCGCCGATGGTTCTGAGCGCAGACTGAAGTCCGCGCCGGCACGCTAAAGCGTACGCCACGTCAGCAACAACTGCCGCGGAACCAAATCCCACTGACCGGTTTCTAACAGATCATGCTCCAGGACCTGCTCTACGCCGTCCGGATTCTCCTCCGCCGACCCGGCTTCACCCTCGCCGCGATCCTCTCCCTCGCGCTCGGCATCGGCGCGACCACTGCCATCTTCTCGATCGTCAACGCCGTCGCCCTCCGTCCTCTGCCTTACGTAGAACCCGACCGCCTCGTCTGGATGACGACACTACTGCATGGCAGCAGCACCGATGAAGTCACGTTCACGCCGCACTTCCTCGAATGGCGCCGGCAGAATCGCACGTTCGACAGTCTGGCAGCCTACAACCAGCAGACTCGCAATTTGACCGGCCTCGAGTCTCCCCTCGAAGTCCACACGATCAAGGCGTCCGCCGCCCTGCTTCCGTTATTGGGCGTCGAGCTTGCCCTTGGGCGCAACTTCACGGCCCTGGAAGATTCCAAGGGCAACGATCGCGTCGCCATTCTCACCGACAAGCTTTGGCAACGCCAGTTCGGAGGCGATTCGAAGATCGTGAACCGACCGATCCTGCTCGATGGCGAGCAGTACATCGTCACCGGCGTTCTCCCTCCCGGCTTCGTTTTTCCAGGCCTAGGCACAGTGGATCTATTGACGCCGCTTGGCAAGGACGAAGCAGCCGAGCTGCAGTTTCGTGAGTCGACCACGAGCGTCCGCAATGTAATCGGACGATTGAAGCCGGGCATCACGCCGCAGCAAGCCAATGCCGATCTCATGGTGATTCAGTCCCGCCTGCCATTGCCGCCTTGGAAACCTACCATCACCATCCAAATGCTGCCGCTGAGCGACTACCTTTACGGAAACGCGAAGACCGCGGGATTCGTACTGCTGGCGGCCGCCGGATTCCTTCTATGGATCGCCTGCGCGAATGTCAGCAATCTGTTGCTCGCCAGGTTGACGCAGCGAGATCGCGAGCTGTCGATTCGAGCCGTTCTCGGCGGCTCGCGAGCGCGACTGATCGCGCAGTTGATGACCGAAAGCGCATTGCTCAGCCTAGTTGCATGCGGGTTGGGAGTCGCGATCGCTGGATGGCTGCGCCGCCCGATTCTGGCGTTCAGTCCCTACAAGCTTTCAGGAATCGACGCGTTACCTTTCGACTGGCGAGTCCTTATGTTCGCAGTCGCCTGCGGCGTCGCGACGGTGATCGTCTTCGGTGTGCTTCCTGCATTTCGCGCGACCGAAATCCGCCTCGCCGAATCGATCAAAGCCGGCGAGTCGGCTGTGATCGGCGGACGCGGGTCGATACGAATGCTCTCGACGATCGCGGCGCTCGAAATCGCGACACTCCTGGTGCTCTCGACTGGCGCGGGCGTCATGCTCAAGAGCTTCTGGAAAATGCGCTATCAGAATCTCGGCTTCGCGCCCGACCATCTCATCGCGGCGACGCTGCGGCTTTCCGGCCCGCAGTTTCGCGCCGACCCGAGCCGGCGGGATTTCGACTTTAGAAAAGCAGAGTTCCTGGATCAACTGCTGGAGCGCGTCCAGAGCCTTCCCGGAGTCGAAGCAGCGGCGATCACCTCTGCCGGTGAGATTCCCCCTGGAACCTGGCATGCCACTAATGCCTTCGAGGTTGACGGCAAGCCGGTGGCTATCCCTGGCCATCGCCGGATCGCGCGCTTTCAACAGGCAAGCCCAGGATTGTTTGGAGTGCTCGGCATTCCCCTGTTGCGAGGACGGCTTTTCGACGGCCCGCCGTACGCGGATGCCCACCCCAACGTGGTTGTGAATCAAGCGGCGGCGGATCGATATTTTCGCGATGAAAACCCCATCGGCCAGAGTATCCGGTTCGGATCGCCGCAGGACCCGGTCGAGATTGTCGGCATTGTGGGGAATGTGAAAACCTCGGGACTCGCCGCGGCGGCTGAGCCGGCGATCTACGTGTCCTACAGCAAATTCGATGCGATCACCGACGCGGGATTGCTCGTTCGATCGCCGCTCGACGTGGGCGTGTTGGCGAACGAAATTCGCAAAACTGTTCTGGGGATCGATGCGAATCAGCCGGTATCGAAGGTCGAATCGCTGGACACGCGGCTGACGGAATCGGTATCGACGCCGCGATTTACGGCGGCATTGCTGTGCGCCTTCGCGGGACTCGCCGCAATTCTCGGCATCATCGGCGTCTACGGCGTCGTGTCCTGCCGAGTGCGCTGGCAGATGCGCGAGATGGCGATTCGCCAGGCGCTGGGCGCGCAGCCGCGCGACGTGGTGGGCCACGTTCTTCGACAGGGTGTAACGATGATCGCGGTGGGGATTGTCGCGGGGGTCGCGGGATCGCTCAGCCTGAGCCGCTTGCTTTCCGGGTTTCTGTATGAAGTCCGCGCGAACGATCCGGTGACGCTTGTTGGCTCGGTCGCGGTGTTGAGCATTGTGGCGCTCGCAGCGTGTTGGATTCCTGCACGCAGGGCTGCTCGCGTCGATCCGCTGGTGCTGCTTCGCTACGAGTGATATTGTGGCGCACGCTTGAGCGTGCAGCGGCGAACTTCAGTTCGACGATCCGAAGGCACCATCGGCTGAAGCCGACGGCAGCACGCTGAAGCGTGCGCCACCCGGCTACAGTATTAAGATGCGGCTCACTCTGCATCAGGTGGATGCGTTCACCAATCAACGATTTCACGGCAATCCCGCAGCCATCTGTCCGCTCGAAAAATGGCTGTCCGACGAAACTATGCAGTCGATCGCCCAGGAAAACAATCTCGCCGAGACTGCCTTCTATGTGAAAACCGGCGACCGCTATCACATCCGCTGGTTCACGCCCAATGCTGAGGTTGACCTGTGCGGGCACGCGACGCTCGCCACCGCCTTTGTGATTCTCGAAATCAAGGAAGCGAATCCCGCGGCCAAATCGCGCGTCGTGTTCGATTCGAAGAGCGGCGATCTGATCGTCGATCGCGATGGCGACCTGTTCACACTCGACTTCCCTGCCCGTCCGCCCGCCGCGTGCGAAGCCAACCCCACCATCGAAACAGCGCTCGGTGCCAAGCCAGCGCAGATCCTGGCAGCTCGTGATTACCTATGCGTTTTCGAAACGGAAGAGCAAGTGCGCGCTCTGGCGCCGAACATGCAAGCCGTCGCGGCGCTCGACAAGTTCGCCGTCATCGTCACTGCCCCCGGACGTGACTGTGACTTCGTCTCGCGCTTCTTCGCGCCCGCCAAAGGAGTGCCGGAAGATCCGGTGACGGGTTCGTCGCACTGCACGCTAGTCCCCTATTGGTCGAAACGCCTGGGCAAGACGAAGCTGTTCGCGCGCCAGCTCTCCAAGCGTGGAGGCGAGCTGTGGTGCGAAGATCTCGGCGATCGCGTGAAGATTGCGGGCAACGCGGTCGAGTACATGGAAGGCCAGATCGAGTCCGATTCGTGAGCGGCAAACCTCGGGTCTCTATCTTCGTCACCTGTGTTGTCGACCAGGTGTTTCCGCGTGTCGGCATGGCGATGGCGGAAGTTCTGGAACGCGCCGGATGCGAGATCGACTTCCGCGAGGCGCAGACGTGCTGCGGCCAACCCGCGTTCAACAGCGGCTATCGCGAAGAAGCGCTGGCGGTGGAGAATCATTTTCTAAAAGTGTTCGAGGGCGCGGAGCATGTTGTCGTACCGTCGGGTTCCTGCGCGGCGATGATCAAGCACTATCATGCGCCAGTGCCTGTCTGGGAATTTTCTCAATTCCTCACGGATGTTTTGCAGGTCGAAGACGTGGGTGCGAAGATGGACGGCACAGTCACCTATCACGATAGTTGCCATGCGTTGCGCGAGTTGAAAATCAAGGACGCGCCGCGGCGGCTGCTGTCGAACGTGCGAGGATTGCGGCTCGTCGAAATGGATGCAGCCGAGGAATGCTGCGGATTCGGCGGAACGTTCTCCGTGAAATTTGCCGATGTGTCGGGGGCGATCGTGGGCACCAAGATCGATTCGATTGCGCGCACTGGTGCGGATACCGTGGTGTCGATCGATTCGAGTTGTCTGATGCAGATTGACGGCGCATTGAGGAAGGCAGGGTCGAAGATTCGCACGATGCATCTGGCAGAGGTCTTGGCTTCTCGATGAGCATCGCTCTTCATTCCGACGTGGCGCACGCTTTAGCGTGCTGCGGCGAACTTCAGTTCGCCGTCGTCCTGTCGGCTGAAGCCGACAGCTGCACGCTGAAGCGTGCGCCACGGAAACTCACATGAGCTATCAGGACAACATCGCCTCCGCGCTCGGCGACCCGACGCTTCAGCTCGCCATCTACACCGCCACCGGCCGCCTCGCCGACGGACGCCGCAAGACCGTCACCGCCGATGCCCTGCCCGATTATCAAGAGCTTCGCCAGCACGCCCACAACATCAAGAAGCACACGCTGGATCATCTGGATTTCTACCTTGAGCAACTGGAACGCAACGTCACAGCGCGCGGCGGCAAAGTGATCTGGGCCAACGATGCGACCGAAGCCTGCGACTTCATCCGCGGGCTCGCGAAAGAAAAGAACGGAAAGATCGTCGTCAAATCGAAGTCGATGACCACCGAGGAAATTCACCTCAACGGCCGCCTCGAAGCCGATCGCATCGAGGTCGTCGAGACCGATCTGGGCGAGTACATCATCCAACTCGCCGGCGAGAAGCCGTATCACATCATCGCGCCCGCATTGCACAAGACGATCGGGCAGGTGGCTGAGGCCCTGCACGCTCCGCCCGATTCAACTGCGGAGGAGCTGACCGCGAAAGCGCGTGCGACCCTGCGCGAGAAGTTTCTCGCAGCCGATATCGGCATCACTGGCGCGAACTTTCTGATCGCCGATTCCGGCGCGATCGTACTGGTCGAGAACGAGGGCAACGCGCGGCTATCGAGCTCCACTCCGAAGATTCACGTCGCCGTCGCGGGCATTGAGAAGCTGATTCCGCGCGCGCAGGATCTCGCCGTTTTCTTGAAGCTGCTGGCGCGCAGCGCGACTGGCCAGCCCCTGAGCGTATACACGTCGTTCGTCGCCGGACCGCGTCGCGACGGCGAACCCGACGGACCGGAAGAGTTCTATCTGGTGCTGCTCGACAACGGGCGCACGCGAGTTCTGGCCGATAAGGAAAAGCGCCAGTCGCTGTATTGCATCCGCTGCGGCGCGTGCCTGAACGCGTGCCCGGTGTATCGCAAGATCGGCGGCTATTCGTATCCCTGGGTGTATTCGGGCCCGATCGGCAAGATCCTGACGCCGCAGTTCATGGGAATCGAGCACGATCCATGGCTGCCGTTCGCATCCAGCCTCTGCGGAGCTTGCGGTGAAGTTTGCCCGGTGAAGATCGATCTGCCGAAGATCCTCCTGGAGCTGCGATCGGAAGTGGTGCATCGCAGCAAAGACAAAACCGAGCGGCGCGCATGGCGAATTTTTTCGTGGATCATGCAGCGCCCGACCGCCTATGCGCGAATGGGCAAGCTGGCTCGCATGGGCGCGCGCTCGACACCGGGTCTTGCGAAATACGTTGGGCCGCTCAAGGCGTGGCTGAGCCAGCGCGATCTGCCGCCGATGCCGGAGCGCAGCTTTCGGGAGATGTGGGCGGATCGGAGCAAGCCATGATCGCCACGGAAAGCCGGCACGAAAGCCGGCTTGCCGCCATGACTGGCGGCCCCACATTGCCCCGGAAGGAATCCCATCGATGACGGCTCGCGACCAGTTGCTGACGCGCGTGCGCGGCGCACTCGGGAGATCGACCGGTTCACCCGTTCCCGAACCGCCACCGGTTCGACTGCACCTTCCCGAAGTCTCAATCGCTGATCGAGTAGCGCAGTTCACGACCGCACTCACGGCTTTAGTTGGTCACGTAAGTCTGCCCAACAGCAAAGACGATGTCAGGGAAGCGATCAAAGAGATCGTTGGCGGCCGGAGCGTGGTCACAATGGAAACCGGCGACGTGAAGACCGCCGACGTCGGTATCAACTTCGCCGACTACGCACTGGCTGACACCGGCTCGCTCGTGTTCCTGAGCGAATCCAACCAGTCGCGGCTCATATCGCTGCTGCCACCGGTCCACATCGGAATCGTCGCGCGCAACAAAATCCTCAGCGGACTCGACGAGCTGTTCACGCTGGTGCCGCAGCCCGCGGCCCAATCGAGTTCGATGGTGATCGTCACCGGACCCAGCCGAACGGCGGATATTGAGATGCGTTTGGTGCGCGGAGTGCATGGTCCCGGCGAGGTTCACGTTATCATTGTGGAGGATGTAACCCTTTCACCTTCATACGCATCTGAGGAGTCATGAGAAAACTTGCGATCCTACTCGCGCTCACGTTTTCGGGATCGGTTTTTGCCCAAACCGGCGAGCTTTGGTTCAACTACGGATGGAATTTTATCGGCAACAGCGGATTGGGCACTACGTCCGCGTTTAGCGGCACCGCCAATGACGTCAAGCTGACCGACGACTGGCGCTTCAGCTTCCGCTTCGGCTTCAATCAGGGCGCGCGCTTCGGTCACGAAATTCAATACGCGTACAACCGCACGCATCTCGACGTCCTCGGCGTCGACACGGGCGGCATGGCGATTCACAATGGCGGCTACAATTTCCTGTACTACTTTCTGACCGACAAGCAGCGAGTGCGTCCGTTCGCGACCGGCGGCGTTGGCTTCTATAATTTTGTTCCTCCCGGCGGATCGGTATCGCAGGGCAGCGGCACCACTAAGTTCGGCGAGAATTTCGGCGGCGGCGTTAAGTTTCATGTGAAGGGAATATGGGCCGGCCGCTTCGATGTGCGCTATAACGATGTCGGCAAGCCGTTCGATCTGCCAATGGCATCCGGGCGTCTGCGGATGATCGAAGTTTCGGCGGGCGTTGGTGTAGGTTTCTAATCAAAGGAGTTTAAGACCACGCGCTCCATTCTGTCGCGTCGCGTTGCTGCAACGGCGATCTTGTTCGCGATGGGCGGAAGTGTGCTCTTCGGCCTTGACCCCAGCCGTACACTGACGCAGTACGTCCATCGCATCTGGCAGGTGCAGCAAGGCCTGCCGGAAGCGTCCATTTTTTCGCTGCTGCAAAGCCGCGACGGATATCTGTGGCTGGGCACGCAGACCGGAATGGTGCGATTCGACGGCGTGCGCTTTGCCACGCTCGAAAGTATCTACCCCGGCGCTCCTTCGAACGTTTGGATTCGCGCGATGGCGGAGGATTCGCAAGGCACGCTGTGGGCGGCCACCAACGAAGCGGGCATCATTCGGATCGCGAACGGCGTAGTGACTACGTTCACCCACAAAGACGGATTGCCGGCGGATACCATCACGTGCCTGGTGACGGTCAAGAGCCGCGGCACTGACGATGAAGTGTGGGCGGGCACGGCCAACGGACTCGCTCGCATTTCGAACGGCAAGATCACGGTGTTTCGCACCGAGCAGGGCCTGCCTGGCAACGATATTCGCGCGGCCGCCGTGGGACCCGATGGAAAGCTGTGGATCGGCACCGACAATTCGCGGCTCGGCGTCTGGAATGGAACGCGATTTGACTCGCATCAGGTCACCTCGATCCCAGCGGACGCAACGGTGCGCGCGCTGGCGTCGGCGGGTAGCGACAAGGCGGGCAACGGAACCCTATGGATCGGCACCACCGAAGGTCTGGTCGAGTTGAAGAACGGCGTCGAACACCTGTCGACGATGAAGCACGGGCTCGCCGATAACTGGATCCTCAGCCTGGCGGCCGGCCGCGACAGCAGTGTTTGGATCGGAACCCGCAACGGATTCAGCCGATGGCGCGACGGCGAGATCGACAGCTTCCGCACTCGCGACGGGCTATCGCAAAGCACGGTTTTTTCGGTGTACGAAGATCGCGAAGGGACCCTGTGGGTGGGAACCAAGCACGGGTTGAATCAATTCGTGGACGGGCGCGCGGTGCCGTACACGGTGAACGAAGGCCTCCCCAGTAACGATACCGGGCCGGTGATCGAAGGCCGCCGCGGGAATATGTGGATCGGCATGCTGGGATCGGGACTCAGCGAATACGACGGCCGTCGATTCTCCAGAGTGACGACCGCGAACGGCCTCGCATCGAATTACGTGCAGACCATGGTGCGCGTGGTTGCGGGCGACGATGAGCTGTTGTGGGTCGGCACCGATCATGGGCTGAACCGCTTGAGAAATGGCCGAGTGGATCAGACATTCTCGACCGCTCAAGGGCTCCCCGCGAACGATATTCGTGATCTGCTGATCGACGACGCGGGCACTTTGTGGATCGGGACGTCTGCCGGTGCAGCGGCGTTGCGGAACGGAAAGATCGAGCGGCCCGTGGGAGTCGCGACGCACGAACCGGTGCTCGCGCTGGGCCAAGACGGAGCCCACCGGATTTATTTTGCGACCGCAAACGGCGTTCAGTCTTTCGTCAATGGGAAATCGGAAGAGGTAACGCAGAACGGACAGCCATTGCGCTCGGTCGATGGTTTTTATCGCGACCGGGACGGGCTGCTCTGGATCGCGACATTGTCGGGCGGGCTGCGCTTATTGGAGAACGGAAAAATATCGACGTTCCTGATGCGCGACGGCTTGTTCGATGCCGAAATCTACGGTATCACCGGAGACCAGCAGGATCGGCTATGGATGGCCTGCAGCAAGGGCATCTTTTCGGTCGCGCGCGCGGATCTGCGGCGCTTCGCCGCGGGCGAATTGAAGAAAATCAACAGCACACCGTACAGCCCGACGGATGCGCTGCGCGTGATCGAGAGCAAGTCCGGCGTGCAACCTGCGGTATCGATTGCCGCCGATGGGCGTGTTTGGTTTTCGACGATCCGTGGATTGATCGTGCTCGACTCGCTGCACATGCTACGCAATAGCGAGCCGCCGCCGGTGGTGGTGGAAGACGTGACCGTGAACGGCGAGCGCGAAGAGCCTGATGCGATCGGAAAGCTGGCGCCGGGACGAAAGAATCTGGAATTCCGCTATACCGGCTTGAGCTTCGTGACACCGGGACGGCTCACGTTCCGCTACACGCTCGAAGGCTACGATCACAAGTGGATCAATGCGGATACGCGCCGCGAGGCGTACTACACCAATCTGCCGCCGGGGAAGTTTCGATTTCGCGTGAGCGCCTGCAATGACGATGGCATCTGCAAGGAAGCGGACGCGGGAGTTCCGTTCTCGCTGGCATATCATTATTACCAGCAAATCTGGTTCTGGCCGATGTGCGTGCTGGCGCTGGCCGGCGCGACGTGGCTGGCTTATCAACTGCGAATCCGGCGCCTGCGCGAACACTTCTCGCTGATCTTGACGGAGCGCAATCGAATCGCGCGCGAGCTGCACGATACCCTGATCCAGGGCCTTTCCGGAATCACGATGGAGATGCAGGCGCTGGCCGCGCGCATGCGATCGCCCGAGGAACGCGGCACGCTCGACGACATTATTCTGGACGCGGGAACGTGCCTGCGCGAAACGCGGCGCTCGGTAGCGGGGCTGCGCAGCGGACAACAGAACTCGGGGCTCGCCACCGCCATCGAGCAGGCGGCGCGGCAGCTTACCGAGGCCAAGCCGATCCGTTTGAAGCTGAAGCTCGGCAAGAATGGCAAGGCGATGCCGGCCGATGTCGAATACAATCTGGTGCGGATCGCGCAGGAGGCGGTTACGAATTCCGTGAAGCACTCCGGCGCGAGAAGCGTGGAAGTCGCGCTCGATTATTCGACGCGAGCGATTCACTTATCGGTGAAAGACGACGGCGCGGGATTCGCCCGCGAAGAGAACGGCACCGGCCGCGCCGGGCACTATGGGTTAATCGGAATGAAGGAACGCGCCAGCCACATCGGCGCGGAGTTTGAGCTGGCAAGTTCGCCGGGACGCGGAACAGTGGTCTCGGTAAAGCTTCCAGCCGGACAGAACGGGAATCACAATGACAACGGAAACCATTAAAGTATTGGCGGTGGACGATCATCCGCTGGTGCGCAAAGGGATCGCTTCGATCCTGGCAAACGAGACCGACATGCAGTTGGTCGGCGAGGCGGGCAACGGCCGGGAGGCGGTGGATCTGTTCCGCCAGCATCACCCGGATGTCGTGCTGATGGACCTGCGCATGCCCGATATGGACGGCGTGCAGGCGACGCAGGCGATTCGCAAGGACTATCCGGAAGCTCGCATTATCGCGCTCACCAGCTATGACGGCGATCAGGATATTTATCGCGCGCTCGAAGCCGGAGTGCGCGGCTACATGCTGAAAGAGACGGTGCATACCGACGTGCTGCGCGCCATCCGCACCGTGCATTCGGGCAAGCGCCTGATGCCGCAGGAAGTGGCCGAGCGCCTCAGCGAATACTTCCCGCAGGTCGCGTTGACGCCGCGCGAAGTCGAGGTGCTGGGTCACGTGGCGCGCGGTCTGGCGAACAAGGAAATCGCCGATCAGCTCGGCACGGCCAGCGGCACCATCAAGATGCACATCCAGAATATTCTCGAAAAACTGGGCGCGGCCGACCGCACGCACGCCGTCACCATCGCCATCCAGCGGGGAATTCTGCATCTGGGATCGTAGTGGAAGCGCAGTCCGCCTCAGTCAAGCGCGCCCACGTCGAATTCCATAATTTCGCTTCGCTCGGCGAGCCGGAGCGCAATCTGCGCGCCTACGCGGAAGAGAATGTCCGCCGCGGGCGCATCCTTCGCAAGCATCGCGATTTCATCGGTCCCCTCTCGCCATTTCTGGAAATGGGCGCGAACGCTGGACACTCCAGCTACATGCTGACCAACGAATTCGGCGCTGACGGATTCGCCTTGGATCTTTCGGCGGATTCGCTGCGCCACGGCCGCGTCCTGCAGGAGGCCTGGAACATGCCGCGATCCCCGGTGCGCATCGCCGGCGATGCCGCAAATCTCCCGTTCGCCGACGGCTCTCTGCGAACCGTATTCGCGTTCCAGATGCTCAGCCTGTTCATGGACATCGAGAGCGTGTTCCGCGAAGTCGCGCGTGTGTTGGCGCCCGGCGGCGTGTTCGTATTCGCGGAGGAGCCGGTGCATCGCAAACTCTCGCTGAGCCTGTATCGCTGTCCTTATCCCGACTCGATGAAGCCGTGGGAGCGCAAGCTGCACGATTGGGGATTGCTAGGCTTCGTGGTGCGCGACACCATCGGTGCGCATCAGGAGGAAAGCTTCGGGATTCGCCAGAATCACGCGCTTGGTTTGAATGACTGGGACGCGTTGGTGCGCAAGTATTTCGTCGCGCAGGAATACGAGGTATTCGCGCCCGAGCGCGGCTGGGGCGAACGCGCCGTCAAGCGATCGCTGGGATCGGAGTGGCGCGCGGCGCGACTGCTCGGCGGAACGCTTACGGCGGTGTGCCGGAAAGCCGGATCGCGTGCTCCGGAACGGGCCTTTCAAAACTTCGAAGTGTTCCTGCGCTGTCCCAGTTGCCATGCGGCGATGGATCGGGAGAATTCCGAAGCGCTTGTGTGCTCGCGTTGCGATTACCGGTCAGCGCTGGATGACGGCGTGTACAATCTGCTGCCGCCAGCCGAGCGCGGCGAGCTCTACCCTGGCGACCGCGCGGACATTATCGATTTTTCGAAGCCGGGACATGAGCGGCAACTGGTCGATGGCTGGTATGACCTCGAGGGTGTTTACGGGAACAAGTATCGATGGATGGGAGCGCGCGCATCGGCAAAGCTCGCCAGAGTGACCCCAGGTCCGCAGCGGTTGCGCATTCGCTGTCACGCATCGGCAAATGGCGTTCCGGGTGACGTGCGCGTCATCGTCAACGGCGCCGAACTCGCTGCCTGGAAACTGGAACGGACGGGCCTGCACATTCTGGAAATCGATCTGCCAGACGCGCAGGAATACTCGATCGAGCTACAAGGATCGCCGGAATGGCAAGTGTCGACGGATGACCGCACGTTTACGGTGAACGTCGGGATGATCCGCTTGGTGCCGGGATGAGGACCGTTGCGTCAACCACGGTCCGTAAGGACGGGAGTCGCGTACCGGGATGTCCATCAAACCCCCGCCCTGACGGACGGTGCTTGACTACTTCTTAGCGGTCGTGGCGGCCGATTTGGCCTTTTGCACCGGGTATTGTTCGTTCAGCCATCGCTCGACGGCCTCACGCTGTGTAACCGGTACCACTCGCTGCCAGCTCACACGACCGGTGCGCTCGCTATATTCCGCCATGAGGTACGAATCCTGGTTGTAAACCAGAATCAGGCTTTCCTGTTTGGCGCGACGGCAGTGATACGTATCGTTGATTTTGTGATGGTGGTGTTGCACTGACCCCATTCTAGCATCTTCTGTGAAGTGATATACTCGGCGTTTTACGCCGCATGACGCCTGCATTCGCATTTTTGTTGGACAAGGCTCAACAGGGCGACTATCAGGCTCGCGACGCCGTCTACAAGCTCGCGTTTTTCCGGTTGAAAGGCATCGCGTCGGCTCTGCTCCAGCGCGAACGCCCCGGCCACACGCTCCAGCCGACGGCCCTGGTCAGCGAGCTGTTTCTCAAGCTCCATCGTCTGGAAATCAGGATTCTCAGCGAGGACCATTTCTTCCGGCTCTCGGCGCGCGCGATGCGGCAGGTGCTGATCGACCATTCGCGCCGCTCGCGGCCCGCGCGCACGATTTCGGCGGACGAGATTCCGGAGCTGCTGGTATCGCAGGATTCCAGCCGGCCGGAGGAAGGGCTCGCCGTAAAGCTGGTGTTCGCGAAGCTGCGGACGATGGACCCGCGAGTCGCCGAAACCGTGTGGTTGCGCGCAGTGCACGGCATGACGATCCAGGAACTGAGCAGCGCGCAGAATCGCGCGGCTTGGCAGGTGCGGGCAGATCACGATTTCGGTTTGCAGTGGATGGCGAATCGATTGAAGCGGTAGTTGTTAAGCCTGCTCCCTTTGGCCGCGGATTCACGCAGATGCACGCTGATAAAATTCTTATCTGCGTCGATCGGCGTGTATCTGCGGCCAAGGAAGCGGGGTTAATGTTCTTACTCGACGTCACTCAAGCACTGCGGCAATTTCCACCGACCACTTTCCGATCTCCTGCGGACGCCGTTGCGGATGTGGATCGAACGCGGGCCCCAATCGCCCTGCCAACTCCGGACCCACCGCCTTCTCAAGCTCCCGCCGAAACGCATCGTCCGAGTACATCGTGTTCAAATCCGTCAGCCGCTTGCCGGTGAGCATCTCCAGTACGATCACCGCCAATGAAAACACGTCGCTCGCCGACGAGTAGTGCCCCGTCAGCCGCTCCGGCGCCATGTAGTAGAAGGAGCCAGACATCAGTGTCGTCGCCGCGAGTTCGTTTTCGCCCGTGCGCAGGCCCGCGGTTCCGAAATCGATGACCACAGCTTGCTCGTCTTGAAGGATGATATTCTCCGGCTTCAAATCACGATGAACGATTCCGTGTCGATGTACTGCAGCTAACGCGTCGCCTACCTGACGCACGACGCGCGCCGTCCTTTGCGGGCCAATCGGCCCATCGCCAATAGCCTTTCGCAGCGTCGGACCAGTCATAAAAGGCATCGCCAGGCAAGGCTCGCCATCCGGGTTGATCCACGAATCCAAAATGCGAACGACGCCCGGATGATCCACCGACCGCAGCGCGGCAACCTCGTGCGCGAAGCGATCCCGCATTCGGCCGTCATCGTCATACGACCTGTTGAGGATTTTCACCGCGACCGTGCTCTCGGTGCCGACCACGTCCCGCGCTTCGTACACCACCGAGAATCCGCTGCGGGAAATGAGCCGCGTCAGACGATAGCACCCGGCCAACGTCTCCCCTGAACGGTCCACCACTCCCACCGCTTGTTCCGAGGAACTGTGCGCGCCCCGGCTGTAGCGCCTCCTCAACAGAAACAAGCTGCGCGCCATGCGGAAGCGAGTCCGTTCGAACCACGGCGCGTAACGGACCACCGGAATCAAAATACCCACCGCGCTCAGCAAACCGAAAGGCCATCCCCAATTGACCACCGTGCCGATTTGCAGGCGATACTGTCCGATCGCTGAAGTCCCGATGCCGGCGTAGCCCAGTTCCAGCGTGTACGCGCGCGTTCGCAAATTTCGAAATTCGAGATTGCCGTCGCGCGATAGTTTCCACTCCTTCGCATCCGGCAGCAGGCGATAGCGCAGCGGAGCATCACGAAACTGCGACGGATGCAGCGATCCGATCGCGATGCGCAGCACCTTCGTATCGGACGGCAGTTGGGACGGTATCGACCCAGGGAACACAAACTGGTGTCCGTCGGCATCGACGCTGGTCACCTGGGGCGCTGCCGCTGTCGACGCCTGAAACCACGAGGCGTCGGGAAGCATCCGCGTCAACCCCTCATCACCCGCGATCCAGACGCTGCCGTCGCGATCCTCGAAAAATCCGTAGAGGCTGGTTTCATTGGCAGCAAGCCCATTCTGTAGATTCAAGTGAATCCAATCGTCAGGCGCCACATGCACGCCGTCGGAGACGTAGACGCCGTCCGGTGTTCCTCGCCAAATCCAGCCGCGCGAATCGCGCTTGATGAAATACGAATTCACCGGCGTATAACCTGACGCCGCCGGGAATTCGGTCACGCGCCACTGTTCGCCATCCTTGTGCAATCGGGAGAACGAGCCGCCACGGCGATACGTGACCCAGATATCGGAATCGCCCGCCAGCGTCAAAGATCGCACCAGCGCCACCGGCAGATCCGTGGAAATCTTGTGCCACTGATCCGCCGGGTCAGCCGGATCCAGCCACGCAATTCCGCGCTCATAACCAACCCACAGGCGGCCGGCGGCATCCACTTCCAGATCCACCGCGTCCTCGTACTGGTTTGCTTGCATCTCCGGGAGAGACTCCGCGCGGAGGTGCATCGAGCCGGGCTGGCCTTCCACCCGCAACAGCATTTGTTTCGCGCCCACCCAGACGCGACCCTTCGAATCGCGAATGATTTTGCGATAGATATGGCGGCCCGCCGTTGCATCCTTCAGACGCTCCAGGATTCGGCCGTCGCGCGAAATTCGCACGACACCGTCACGGGTCGAAGCAAGGTAGCCACCATCCTCCAGCGGAAGGACGGATTCGAACCAATGTTCGTCTTTCATGACCGGCGTCCACTTGCCGCTCTGCTCTACGTTCTTTTCCACGTTCGTTTCAAGGCGATAGATATTCTTTTGCGTAGCGACAATCACCGCGCCGCGCGAGTCTCTGGTCGTCTGAACCACCGGCTCATTCGCGAAATCCTCGGGAAACCAGCGCTGCCATTGCGCATTGGGATTCCATTCCACTAAGCCGCGGCTAAGCTGGTGAACCCACAGGCGCCCGCCACGATCTTCCAAACCGGCAATGGGAGAATAGCGATCGTTCTCGGCGCGATCCCGAAATTCGACCGGCGAAATCAGACCCAGAATGCGTTCGGCCAGGAACCACAACTGTCCGTTGCGCCCTTCGAGGAGCGGACCCGCGCGCGAGACTTCCCGGCTCGGCTGACGATCGTGATGCAGAACCTCGCGCCCATTCTCGATCAGCAGCGCGCGGTTCGCGGCGGCCGCCCACATGCGTCCATCCTCCGTGGGCGCGATTTGCAGGTACTCCAATCCGGGCGGCAGATCGAGTGAATGGAGCGCGCTCGGCGTCCCCGGCTCGATCTTTGATGCGTCGGTCTTTGGTGCATTGGCCTTCGCGGGATCGAACCAGCAGGCGGTCTGCCCGTACATGCACACGCCCCACAGCCGTCCAGACGAGTCGATAGTCAGATCGCGACGAATCAGATACTTGAGCCGCTTCACCGATCCATCCATGCCGACGCGCCCCAAACCATCGCCCAGCCTGACGAAAATTTGATCTGGATAAATCGCCATGCTCTGGACCAGCTCGTGCATCACAATCTCGAATCGATGATTGATGACTCTCGCGAGCCCTTCCACGCTGGCGCACCACAACGACCCGTCGCGTGTGAACCCGACCGAATGCGCCGATACGAACGGGTAGGCCGCGATCTTGTCGTAATGGAATCCGTCGAAGCGATACAGGCCGTCGGCCGCGGCGAGCCACAAAAGCCCGTCCGGTCCTTCGGCAATCGAAAAAATCGTAAGCGCGGAGTTGGGATGAACCACCGGGCGATGCGGCGCGGCTTCGCCCACGGACGCGAAAACCAATACCAGGGCTATGAATAGGCGGCGCATGGCGATCAAATCGGTCTCTCTCTTGAGATCAAATCATCAATAGCATGAATGCGACTAAACCACGCAAACTTGCGAAATCGATGAAACACTTCGCATCCCAAACTCACTGGAGTGGAAGGAGATCGATAAATGTCCGCTGGACTGGATAACCTGAAACACGTCGTGGTTTTGATGATGGAGAATCGCTCCTTCGACCACATGTTGGGAGCGCTCAAAGCGGTCGACTCGCGCATCAACGGTCTCACCGGCACCGAATCGAACCCGGATACAACCAACGAACCCGCCAAAGTGTCCCCGCAGGCGCAGTTCCAAAGCCAACTGGATCCCGATCCCGACCATCACTTCCCGGCCGTTCACAAGCAGTTGTATTTCGGCACGCCAGGACCGCCTGCAACGCCGGCGATGAATGGCTTCGTCCAGAGTTATTTCGATCAGCAGAAGGACGTCAACCATTCGCGCAAGATCATGTATCTACTTTCCCAACGGAAAGCTGCCCGTTCTGCAGACGCTGGCGCGAGCTATGCAGTGTTCAACGGATGGTTCGCGTCGATTCCCGGGCCGACCATTTGCAATCGCGCGTTCGCCCACTACGGCACGTCGTTCGGCCAGGTCAGCATGGACATGTTCGAAGTGAAGGTGCCGTTCGTCAGCATTTACGAACGGCTGCTGGCCGCGGGCCGCACCACCAAGCTGTATTACTACGACACCGCCAGTTCCACCATGGAGGTCGTCAACTTACTCAAGAACCAGCCGCAGATCTTCGGAACCTACGAGCAATTCCTTTACGATTGCAACGCCGGCCAGCTACCCGACTACAGCTTCATCGAGCCGAATTACACCGATCACGCGGGCGACGGCGGCGGCGAGGAACTCGCGTCCGATCAGCATCCCGATCACGACGTGCAGGCCGGCGAGGTTTTCATCGCCACCATCTACAATGCGATCCGCCAGAATGCCGATCTGTGGAAGAGCACCGCGCTGCTGGTCGTCTACGACGAGCACGGCGGCATTTACGATCACGTACCGCCGCCCTCGTGCACTCCGGACGGTTTCCATGCCAACCCGGCCGACACCGGCGGCATCCCGTTCGACTTCGACCGGCTGGGCGTCCGTGTACCCGCGATTCTGATTTCGCCCTGGATCGCAAAGGCCACGGTAGTCGCCGGGCCCGGAGGATCCAGCCAACGGCCGCGTCGTTCGAACACGCCTCGATTCCCGCCACCGTCACGTCGCACTTCATCGGCCCGTTCGACAACCGCTCGCCTCGAGAAAAAGCCGCGAACACATTTCTCGATCTGCTGACAGACACGATGCGGCCCGATTCGGATTGCCCCGCATTCAGTTTCGATTAGGAGATCAACTATGGCCACGCCTTCCAACGTCATTCGCGTACCCAAGCCCGCCAAGA
Source organism: Terriglobia bacterium (assembly GCA_963732025.1). Lineage (GTDB taxonomy): Bacteria > Acidobacteriota > Terriglobia > Bryobacterales > Bryobacteraceae > Palsa-187. Next base: position 1,985,437 of record CAVSXU010000006.1, on the reverse strand, counting down.
GCGCGTTCAATCCCAAGACGACTGCTGGCGAAAAACGCCCTGCTGCTGAATCAGGTGGCGCACTTCCACGCCATGGAATTAGAGCTTCCGCCCGACAAGCGAACCGGCGTCGATTTCGCTTCGATCCTGACCGAGGGACACGCCAGCGAATACATTCGCAAGATGACCGGCATCCTCCACACCAAGGTGATGAAGAGCGGCGGAAAGTGAGGCAGCAATGAAGCGAGCCCGAAGCATCGTCCGGCCGCTGTGTCTGGCGGCAGTTTTATTGGCGGCCAAAGCCGCGCTGGCTCAGGAGACACAGCTCGGCGCCGACTTCCGAAAAGAAGGCGAGGCGATCAAGAAGGATTGCTCCAGCTTCAGTTTCGGAGCGCTGGCAAGTTGCGGGGAGGATCTGTTCACCGATCATCCGCTGCATATCGCCGTGGGCAGCCTGGCGCCGCAAAATGGATTCGGCGTGGGACCGGCATTCGTCGCGCACTGGACGCCGAACGAAACCTGGCGGCTGAACTGGAACGTGGACGCCGTCGCGACCTCCAATCTATCCTGGCGCGCGGGCGCGTACATGACGGCAGTATGGGACCGGCATCCTGGAATCGTCGTGAATCCGGGAGGAACTCCCGGCAAGAATCGAATCTGAAGGTGACCGAGTACCCGACGTTCCACGTGTTTGCACAAGGCGAATCGCTGAACAAGCTGACCTACTTTGGCGAAGGCCCCAACACGCACGACACTGCGCGATCTTATTACGGCATGACGCAAACCGTGGTCGGGGCGAATGCGGTGTTCCCCGTGATTCCCAAAATCAACATGTCCCTGTACGCCGAAGCCAACGGCCGCTTCGTGGATATTCGAGGCGCGCATGGCCAGTCCAGCCCCTCGATCGAGGAAATCTACAGCTCCTTGAATACACCGGGGCTCGCCTCGCAGCCGGCCTTTGCGCAATTCGGCGAAGGCGTGCGCATTCGTCCTTCGTTTGCGGGCGACCACATCCGCCTGAATTATTACGCGACGTTCCAGGAATACATCGCGGGCGATTCTAACTTTTCGTTCAATCGCCTGACCATCGACGCCGGCCACGAGTTCCCTTTCTACAAGAACTCGCGATCCTTCGCCGCACTGGATCACAACGGTCCTGACGATTGCTCGGTGAGCGCAACCGTTCACACGTGCCCGGCGGTCACACGCAGTCTTGAGGGCAGCTTCAATCTTCGCTTCATCATGAACGCCTCCTGGGTGCCCTCAGGCAACGTGGTGCCGTTCTACTTTCAGCCGACGCTCGGCGGGTCGGATATCAACGGGTTCACCGCGCTCGGCAGCTATCAGGATTATCGATTCCGCGCGCCCAACAATATCCTGGCTCGCGCCAGCTTCGAACATTCGATCTGGGGACCCCTCGGTTTGACGGCGATGATCGACGAAGGCAAGGTCGCGCTCAATCGAGGCGATCTCGATTTCACGCACCTGCTCCACACCTATTCGGCGGGATTGACGCTGCGCGCGGGCGGATTCCCGATGGTCTACCTGATGTTCTCGTTCGGAGGGCATGAGGGAATGCACACGTCGGCGATCATGAACACTTCCCTGCTCGGCGGATCGGCAAGGCCGTCGTTGTATTAACGTGGCGCACGTTCAGCGTCGCCGTGGCGTATTGACGTGGCGCACGCTTCAGCGTGCTGCGGCGAACTTCAGTTCGACGTCCGGGCTATCGGCTGAAGCCGGCAGCAACACGCATGATTCGTGCGCCACATCCGCCTTGTATTAAACTATGATGTAGTTTAAATGCCCCCGACCTCCACCCTTGGCGAATTCGAACAGATCGTAATCCTCGCGATTCTGCGACTGGACGACTCCGCCTACGGAGTCACCATTCGAGCCGAAATCGCCGCCTGCACCCGTCGCGAGCCAGCGCCAGGCGCGCTCTACACCACACTCGATCGCCTGGAAGAAAAAGGACTGCTGACCTCGCGATTCGGCGATCCAACGCCCGCGCGAGGCGGCCGCGCCAAGCGCTATTTCAAGGTGACAGGAGCCGGCCTGAAAGCAGTAGCCCGCGCGCAGCAAAGTTATCAGCGATTACTCAAAGGATTGCGATTGCCGGGGGTGGCGCATGCATAACGCTCGTATCGCCGAATGGCTTCTGGCGCTGGTGACCACAAAGGATCGCGCGGCCGCCACGGTCGGCGATCTGATGGAACAGAATCGCGGTGCAGTTTGGTTTTGGGCGAGCGTCCTTGGCACTTCCTTGTCCATCGCATGGAACGAAGTGAAGGCCCATCCGGGCAAGATGGCATTGATCGCGGTCGTCGGGTTCCTGCTTCAGCATCTTTCTGGAGACGCTGTTGCTTTAGCGTCGGTTCGGGCGATGGCCGCTTGGACCCGTTGGCATCACGTTGGTGTTCCCCTCTGGTTTTCTTGCAAGGGGTACATCGATACTTTTGCCATTTCGTTCCTGGCCGGATGGTTGGCCGCCCGATGTGCACCCAGACGGGAGCTACCCGCAGGTCTGGCGATGATCGCGTTCGGCCTGACCTTCATGGCGATTATGATCACGACAATCGCTGTCGTAGCGCAACCCCAGTCCCTGGCAGCCTTGAGCGTTCTGGCCTCCCGCTCAGTCCTCTTGGGAACATTGCTCACCGTTTTGTCAACTTTCGCTGGCGCCATCTGGGCACGCCGCAGGCAGACTGTTATTCTCTAAATCAGAGCCGCTCTCTGATGAATCTGCCGACGGCAAGATGGCGTGTCGCGATCCTCATGTCTTGCGCCACCGCCTTGTGCGCCTTCCAGCGCCCCTTCCATCAATTCCCCGGCGTCGAATATAACCACTTCGAAGTTCCCGAGGACTGGCAAGCGCCGTACGAGTTCGCCTTCGCACGCCTCATGTTTCCGCCGGGACCGCTCGACGGCTACTATCCCCGATTTCAAGGCGACTGGCATCGCGGGCTCTCGCTATGGACGCAGGATTATCCTCGCGCCGATCGCCACTTTTCGCTGGCCCTGCGCCGCTTGAGCCGCGTCCAGGCCCGCTCGGTGGAACAGCCCGTCGATCTGGAAGACCGCGACGAAGCCTTCAATTGGCCGTGGCTGTACGCGGTGCAAGTCGGCGAGTGGGGCTTGACCGAAGCACGAGGCTGGCGATCATGCGCGAATATCTGCTGCGCGGCGGATTCTTCATGGCCGACGATCTGCACGGCGTCGACGAGTGGGCCGAGTTCGAGAAGCGCATCCACTTCGTGTTTCCGGAGCGCCCCATCGAAGACATTCCCGATGGTGACGCGATCTTCCACACCGTGTACGACACCGACGATCGCCCACAAGTGCTCGGCCAGGCGCACTTGCGCGAAGGCTCAAAGAACGGCGGAGTCGGCGCGCACTGGCGCGGAATTTATGACGACCACCGCCGAGTGATGGTCGCGATTTCCTACAATTCGGATCTGGGCGACGCCTGGGAATTCGCCGACGATCCACGCTATCCGGAGAAAATGGCAGGGTTCGCGATCCGCCTCGGGGTGAATTACGTGGTCTACGCGCTCACACATTAGCCATGACCTGTCGCAAGGTGGGCAACATTCATCGCCCTTGGCGGCCAGAAGGCATCGGTGCTCACTGACGGTCGTAACCTTGGGACAAGAACTTTGGCCCTTAATGAACATGAATGAACGTAAGGCCAACCCATCCGGTATTCGCCATCGTTTACTTATTTATGTTCATTCACGTTCATTCGCGGCCAGTCCTTTTTAGACCGGCGCGCGACCCAACTTACGTGACGATCAGAAATCCCGTCTCGACCGTCGCATCGAGTATCCGGTTCCACATCACTCGTGCACGCCCCGCTGCGCCCGAGTGCGAAAAGTCCACCACCTGTCCGGCTGCCAGCGACGTGTACTCATGGGCGATGCGAAAACCACTCGGGCTGACGTCGATCAGGCGGCCGTCGATCGTGACCGCTCGAGGATTCGAAAACTCAACCCGCACCAGGCCATCGGCCTGACGGCGAAGCTCGCGGCGCTTTTCGCGGATCTGTTTCTCTCTCGTCTGCCGCTCGCTGATCTGGAGTTCGGGGCTCATACAACTACTCCGGCGTTCTCCGATTCGTAGAGTTTCAGCTTGCGGCTCAGCGTTCGCCGCGAAATCCCCAGCCGCGCCGCGGCCTTTTGCTGATGACCACCCGTCGCATGCAGAGCTTCCATGATCATCCGGCGCTCCATGCCCTCAATGCTTGCGCTACGAGTATCGGAGAAGCCGTTGTGAGAGGCGCCGTTCTGATGCGCGCCATTCTGATGCGATCCATTCAAACCATTGAGCCCGTTCGGGACTCCGTATCCGTTTCCATATGCCGGCGGATGCAGCACCAGCGGCAGGTCCTCCGGAACGATCACCGGATCCATCGCCAACAGTGCCGCCTTGATCACCACGTTCCGCAGCTCTCGAATATTTCCCGGCCAGGAGTGCCCCACCAGAACATCCAACGCCGCCGCCGAAAACCTCATCCGCGGGTCCTGCTGCTCCAGGAAGTAATTCGCCAGCGGTCCGATATCCTCCGCGCGCTTGCGCAGCGGCGGGACGCGCAGCGTGATTTGGCTGAGCCGATGATACAGGTCGCTGCGGAACCTGCCTTCCGCCACCGCGATCTCGAGTTCCTGATTTGTCGCTGCCACCACACGCACATCCACTGTGATTTTCTTAGTACCGCCGAGGCGATAGTACGGCGCGCCATCCAGCACGCGCAGCAGCTTCACTTGCATTTTCGGTTCCAGCTCACCGATCTCGTCCAGGAAGATGGTGCCCTGATGCGCCAGCTCGAACAATCCGGGCTTGTTGGAATCGGCTCCGCTGAACGCTCCGCGATCGTAGCCAAACAGCTCGCTTTCGATCAAATGTTCGGGCAGCGCGGCGCAGCTCAGATCCACCCATGGCTTGTGGGTGCGCGGCGAATAGTGATGCACGGCGCGCGCGATAATCTCCTTGCCGGAACCGCTCTCGCCGGTGATCAGAACTGTCGCGGTGGAGCGCGAAACCCTTTCCACCATTGATAGTAGACGCGTCATCGGCTCGCTGACGATCACGGCGGGCATCCCCAGAAATGTCCGCATCGCGCTCGCGGTTCTTACCTCGAACGAGGCTTCCCCGATTCGCGTTTCGCTCACGCTGCGCGGGTCGATCGTCGATGGCGTTCCGTTGCCGGGAACTCGTGCGTCAAACATGATTCTGTACCTTCCTATTGGGCCAGCTTTTGCTCAATTGCGCTCTCAGCGAAAGGCCCTAGTACCCGAATCGAATCCACCCTGAGCTTTGCGCCACTTTGTCGCAAGACTAATGGGCGCTTAGTGCCAGAGTGTCGCGCGCGAGTCCCATCGTCATGGGCAAGTCGTTCAAAAAACGCCCTCCTTTCGAGGGGATTTGTGGCAGGCCGGATGCATACACATCGCCACGCATGAGTTTTCCGATTCAGCCTCTCCCTCTGAAAGCCCGCGCCTTCATCGGCCTGATGATGGCGCTTGGGCTGGGTGTGCTGGTTCTGGAACTCACCAATTGGGAATCGCCGGATCTTCTGAAGTACGGCGGCTTCCTGATGGTCGCGATATTTTCTTCGGGCATGCGGCTCAGCGTTCCAGGCGTCGCCGGGACGCTATCCCTCACCTTCCTGTTCGTCCTGTTCGGAGTGATCGAGCTCACCGGACCGGAGACGGTGATCATGGGCGCGATCCTCACCTTCATCCAGTGTTATTGGAACCAGCCCGAACGGCCGCGGCGCGCGAAGGTATTCTTCAATGTCGCGACGATGACCCTGGCGGTCGACGTAGCCGAGCGCGTCTATCACCTCTCCTGGTTTACCGCTCACAACGCCGACCCCTCGATTTGCCTGGCGGCTGCGACCTGCGCGCTGTTCCTGATGAACACCGCGCCGGTTTCGCTGGTGATCGCGCTGGCCGAAGAGCGCCCGATTCTGCCGGTGTGGCGCGAATGCTACTTCTGGTCGCTACCTTACTATCTGGGCGGCGCGGCGATCGCGCGCGCGGCGGGGCTGCTCGCGAATACGTTCGTCGGCTGGCAGACGGTGCTGCTCACCGGACCGGTCGTGTACCTGATCTACCGATCCTATCGGCTGTATCTGGAGCGTCTTGAGGACGAGAAGAAGCACGCCGAAGAGGTTTCGTCGCTGCACCTGCGCACCATCGAAGCACTCGCACTGGCGATTGAGGCGAAGGATCACACCACTCACGATCATCTTCAGCGCGTGCAGGTTTACGCAACGGAACTGGGCAAGGAGCTGGGCCTGACGCCCGATGAGCGGGATGCCCTGCGCGCCGCCGCCCTGCTGCACGACATCGGCAAGCTGGCCGTGCCCGAGCACATCATTTCCAAGCCGGGCCGTCTGACGCCCGAAGAGTTCGAGAAGATGAAGATCCACCCGATCGTCGGGGCGGAGATCCTGGAACGAGTTCAGTTTCCCTACCCCGTGGTCCCCATCGTGCGAGCGCATCACGAAAAATGGGACGGCACCGGTTATCCCTACGGCCTGGCGGGCGAGGATATCCCGATCGGCGCTCGAATCCTCTCCGTGGTCGATTGCCTGGATGCCCTCGCGACGGATCGACAGTATCGGCGAGCCTTGCCGCTGGACGAAGCCATTAAGATCGTCGCCTCGGAATCCGGGAAGGCGTTCGATCCGAAGGTCGTCGAGCTGCTGATGGAGCGCTTCGTCGAACTGGAGAGAAAGGCCGTGAACGAGGGTAAGGTGGTGGACAAGCTCTCGACCGACGTCAAGATCGTAGCGGGTGACGCGCCGGCCGCGGGCTTTGAATCGACGTCGGCTCCGGAGCACGTCGCGAAGGAAACACCGAAGGACTTCCTCAGCTCGATCGCGGCGGCTCGTCAGGAAGTCCAGGCGCTATTCGAGATCTCGCAGGACTTGGGGAATTCGCTTAGCCTGGACGAAACGCTGTCGGTGCTAGCGGTGCGGCTGCGCAAGATCATTCCGCATCATTCGCTGGCGATCTGGGTTCGACGCGATAAAGTCCTGCTGCCGGACTACGTGAGCGGCGACGATTTCCGATTGTTCTCGGCGCTGGAAATTCCCGTCGGCCAGGGGCTATCGGGATGGGTGGCCGAAAATCGTAAGCCGATTCTCAATGGCAACCCGTCGGTGGAGCCCGGCTATCTGAACGATCCCGCGAAGTTTTCGACGCTGCGCGCGGCTGTCGCAGTGCCGCTGGAAGGCGTCAGCGGGGTCCTGGGCGTCATGACGCTGTATCACGCCGAACGCGACGCCTTCACCAAGGATCATCTCCGGATCCTGCTCGCGATCAGTTCGAAGATTGCGCTGTCGATCGAGAACGCGATTCGCTTCAAGCAGGCGGAGTCGTCGGCGACCACGGATTATCTGACCGACCTGCCGAACGCCCGCTCCCTGTTCCTGCACCTGGATGCGGAGTTGTCGCGCGGCAAGCGGCACGATACTCCGCTCGCGGTGCTGGTGCTGGATCTGGACGGCTTCAAGCTGGTCAACGATCGTTTCGGGCACCTGGAAGGCAACAAGGTGCTGCACTCGGTCGCGAAGGGGCTGAAGCAGGCCTGTCGCGATTATGATTACGTAGCTCGCATGGGCGGCGACGAATTCGTGGTGCTGCTGCCCGGAGTGGAGCCGGCCGACCTTGAGAGCAAGGTGCAGCAATTCCGCATGGTGGTGCAGGATGTCGGGCGCGCCTTGTTCTCGACTCCGTTAACCGTGAGCGTCGGGGCGGCGAATTATCCTTCGGATGGCGCGGATGCCGAACAGTTGCTCGCGGAAGCGGATCGCCGCATGTACAAAGAGAAGCGCGCCGAGAAGTCGGCTCGGCTCATCCCGGAGCCGGCCTGGAAGACCGACTGGGTCACGACGGTTCACTAAGGCTGCCCACCCCCTCAGAACTTTTTTTGTTATCGTTGTCGCTCAAAGAGGCGCGACAGCATGGAGCGCTAATTCGCACGCGCTCACGACTTCGGGAAACCCAGACTCGCTGCACTTACCGGTCTAAAGATCGGGAAACATTGGTCCGATGGTTCGACATGGGTAAATGGCTCGATCGGAGATCGAATCAAAGCCTGGTCATTGCTGTTGCGCTTGCGGTTGCGGAATTCTCGTTTCTGAGTTCGGGGCATGGGGCCCTCACGGGGAACCTTGCTGCTTCAATCCTTTTCGGCAGCTTGATGGTCGATTTATCCAGATTCGGCATGCCCCGGTGGCTGGCCAACGCGAGCTTCTGGGTAGCGCTTCTGTCTACTACGTACTGGTTCTGGGCGCATGGGCCGAGGATCTTACCCGACTAAGCGCCCTGTTTCTCTACAGCCTCAACCCTATTTGACGAATGGCCTTTCGTTTGCTATTCTAAACTCACCGGAGAGAGACGCCCGGCCCTTAAACAGTGATTTTGTTACCCCGCGATCTGCTCGGCAGTTCGTCAGAACTACCGCTAGGCTTTGCCCTGCGCGCATGTACCCAGCCCGATGTGTCTTTGAACACTCGGGCTTTTTCGTCTTGATCGAGGGCCAGTTTTGGCCTTCGGCAACTGGGAACGCGCACCGGCGCGACCTGTTGCGTCTGGTTTGTTGACTGGTCTGTTGATGACGCTGAATGAAAGGCGTGAGGATTTTGAGATATGATGCTTAACGCAGAAACTGTCGCCCTTCGAGAACGAGTCGACTTTTCGAAAATCAAAACCACCATCCCGATTCCGAACCTGATCGAGGTCCAGAAGAAGTCGTATGAGCGATTCCTTCAAATGGACCTGCTGCCCAGTGAACGCGACGATACCGGCCTCGAAAGCGTTTTCAAGAGCGTTTTCCCGATCTCCGATTTTCGCGGCCTGAGCCAGCTTGAGTTCGTCGATTACGCAATCGGCAACTGGGAGTGTAAGTGCGGCAATCTCAAGGGGTTGCACCACCTCCGTTCCACCTGCCGCAATCCAGCCTGCGGCGCGACCATTAAGACCGATCCGTTCCACCTGGGCGACGTACTGTGCCCTCGCTGTGGAACCTTCAACAAGAACATCGTGACCTTCTGCAATCGCTGCGGCGATCCGGTTGGTCTCCAGCTCAAATACGACGTGGCCGAGTGCGAAGAGCGCGGCATGACGTATGCGGCTCCACTGAAAGTCACAATACGCTTAACGGTTTTCGACAAGGATCCGGAAACCGGCAACAAAACCATCCGCGACATCAAGGAACAGGAAGTTTTCTTCGGCGAAATCCCGCTGATGACCGAGAACGGCACGTTCATCATCAACGGCACCGAGCGCGTCATCGTATCGCAGTTGCACCGCTCGCCCGGCGTGTTTTTCGAACGCCAACAGGCGCAGGGCTACTTCCTGGGCAAGATCATTCCCTATCGCGGAAGTTGGGTCGAGTTCGAATACGACATCAAGAACCTGCTCCACGTCCGTATCGATCGCAAACGCAAGTTCTACGGAACCGTGTTCCTGCGCGCTTTGGGTCTCAAGACCGATGCCGACATTCTGCGCGCGTTCTACAAGTGCAACGACATCGTTATCAAGGATAAGAAGCTGTTCTGGAAGGTCGGCGAAGGGCTGATCGGCCACAAGCTGTCGCATGCGATCAGCAAGGGCGGCGAAACCGTCGTCACGCAGGGCCGCAAGATCACCAACAGCGTCTTCAAGGAAATCCAGAAGGCCAAGATCGAGCAGGTGGAAATCGCGCCTAACGATCTGGAAGGGGCCTATTCCGCTGCCGACGTGGTCGACATGGAGACCGGCGAAGTGCTGGTGGAAGCGAATCATGAGCTGACGCCGACCATCATCGGCAAGCTGATGGAAGCTCGCATCCCGACGTTCGACGCGTTCTTCCCCGAACTCGACGAAGTGGGTAACGTGATTTCGGTCACGCTGCGCAAGGACGGCGTGAAGGCGCAGAACGACGCGCTGCTCGAGATCTACCGCAAGCTGCGTCCGGGCGATCCGCCGACCGTGGATACCGCGACGCAGTTGTTCCAGGGCATGTTCTTCGATGCGCGCAAGTACGATTTCTCGCGCGTCGGACGCATGAAGTTCAACATCAAGCTGTACGACAAGGCGGACGCCACCCCACTCGATCGCCGCACGCTGGATCACAAGGATTTCATCGATACGATCCAGTACCTGCTGAAGCTGCGCCGCGGTATCGGCGCGGTGGATGACATCGATCACCTGGGCAATCGCCGCGTTCGCGCTGTAGGCGAGCTGCTCGAAAACCAGTTCCGCATCGGACTGGTTCGCATGGAACGCGCCATCAAGGAAAAGATGAGCGTGTACCAGGAAATGTCGACAGCGATGCCGCACGACTTGGTCAACGCCAAGCCGGTGATGGCCGCGATCCGCGAGTTCTTCGGATCGTCGCAGTTGTCGCAGTTCATGGATCAAACGAATCCTCTCTCGGAAATCACCCACAAGCGGCGTCTCTCCGCTCTTGGACCGGGAGGTTTGTCTCGTGAGCGCGCCGGCTTCGAAGTCCGCGACGTTCACCCGACGCACTACGGCCGCATCTGCCCGATTGAGACTCCTGAAGGTCCGAACATCGGACTGATCAGTTCGCTTTCCTGCTTTGCGCGCATTAACGAATACGGATTCATCGAAAGCCCCTATCGCCGCGTCAAAGCCGGCGTGGTGGTCGACGAAATCCGAGTGCTGAATCCCGGCGACACCGATTTCAAGGTCGGCCAGGTGATGCAGCGCGGCGATGTCGACAAGGCAAATCGAGGGTTGGCCGCCAAAAAGCAGCCGGCCGAAATCGAAGCGCATTGCGACTACCTGTCGGCATGGGAAGAAGATAAGTACCTGATCGCGCAGGCCAACGTCGGCCTGGACGAAAAGGGCAAAATCACCGCCGAACTGGTGAACTGCCGCAAGGCCGGCAACTTCGTGCTCGAGCACGTCGCCGAAATCGAGTACATGGACGTCAGCCCCAAGCAGCTGGTCTCGGTTGCCGCCAGCCTGATTCCCTTCCTCGAAAACGATGACGCCAACCGAGCCCTGATGGGATCGAATATGCAACGCCAGGCGGTTCCGCTGCTGCGCGCCGAGTCTCCTTATGTAGGAACCGGCATGGAGCGCGTAACGGCTCGCGATTCCGGAGCAGTGGTGCTCTGCAAACGCGGCGGCGTGGTGGATTCCGTCGATAGCGAACGCATCATTGTTCGTGTCGAAGGCAGCGGCCAGGAAGGCCAGTTGTCGCGCGAAGTGGGCGCCGATATCTACACGCTCACCAAGTTCAAGCGCTCGAATCAGAACACCTGTATCAATCAGAAGCCGATCGTGTTCCAGGGGCAGCGCGTCAAAAAAGGCCATGTTCTGGCCGACGGTCCCTGCACCGAATCGGGCGAGCTCGCGCTGGGGCGCAACGTGCTGGTAGCGTTCATGCCGTGGCGCGGCTACAACTTCGAAGACGCGATCGTCGTGTCGGAGAAATTGGTGAAGGAAGACTACTACACTTCGATTCACATCGAGGAGTTTGAAGTCGACGCTCGCGATACCAAGCTTGGACCCGAGGAAATCACGCGCGATATTCCAAACATCGCCGAAGGTTTCCTGCGGAACCTGGACGAAAGCGGGATCATTCGCATCGGCGCGACGGTGAAGCCGGGCGACATTCTGGTGGGCAAGGTGACGCCGAAGGGCGAAACTCAGCTCACGCCGGAAGAAAAACTTCTGCGCGCGATTTTCGGTGAAAAGGCCGGCGATGTGAAAGACGCGTCGCTCTACTGCCCTCCGGGAATCGAAGGAACCGTGGTCGATTGCAAAGTCTTCTCGCGCAAAGGCGCCGAGCTTGACGAGCGGTCGAAGCTGATTCTGGAAGGCTCGGAAGAACGCCTGCGCCGCAACCTCGAAGACGAGAAGCGCATCCTGAATGACGAACGTTCGAAGCGCCTCGCCGTCATGCTGGAAGGCAAGGAACTTCTCGCCGACCTGCATGATGAAAAGACCAACAAAAAGCTGCTGTCGAAAGGCACCGAGCTTTCGCGCGACCTGATCGAAAAGATTCGCGCGCGCGACCTGAAGCGCATGAAGCTGAAGGATAAAGATCCTCGGCTCAACGAGCAGGTGGACGAGATCGAAGAGATGACCTCGCGTCAGATCGCCGTTCTCGAAAAAATCACCGAAGAAAAAATCGGCAAGCTGCGCAAGGGCGATGAGTTGCCTCCGGGCGTCATCAAGCAGGTGAAGTGCTACATCGCGATGAAGCGCAAGCTTTCGGTCGGCGACAAGATGGCCGGCCGCCATGGCAACAAGGGTGTGATTGCGCGCATTGTTCCGGTCGAGGACATGCCGTATCTGCCCGATGGCACGCCGGTGGAGATCGTCCTGAATCCTCTGGGCGTTCCCAGTCGTATGAACGTGGGGCAGATTCTTGAAACCCACCTCGGGTGGGCCGCGCAGGTGTTGGGTGTCAAATTCGCGACGCCGGTATTTGACGGCGCGACCGAGAAAGACATCAAGGCGAAACTCAAGGCCGCGAAGGATATCAGCGAGGACAAGCGGCTCTACGATCCCTCGGGCAAAGTACAACTGTGGGACGGCATCAGCGGGCAGCCGTTCGAACAGCCAGTGACGGTCGGCTACATCTATATGTTGAAGCTGTCGCACTTGGTTGACGACAAGATTCACGCACGGTCCATTGGGCCGTATTCGTTGATCACGCAACAGCCTCTGGGAGGCAAAGCGCAATTCGGCGGTCAGCGCTTCGGCGAAATGGAAGTGTGGGCGCTCGAAGCTTACGGCGCGGCGTATGTTTTGCAGGAGCTACTCACTGCGAAATCCGACGACGTGTACGGACGAGCCAAGATTTACGAAGCGATCGTGAAGGGCGAAGCTGCGGCCGAGCCTGGAGTTCCCGAAAGCTTCAACGTGTTGATCCGGGAATTGCAATCGCTGTGTCTGGACGTGGAATTGATGAAGAAGCCGAAGGAATCGATCGAAACTGCGATCGCGGCTGACTAGAAGGGATCAGGGGCCGGGGGCCAGGGGCTAGTAAAAGCCCTCCCCTGCCTCAAGATCCGGTTGTATTAACTGGGCCCTGGACCCTGACCCCTGGCCCCGTTGTTAAGGAGAATTTATGGCAGATCATATGTATCGTTCTTCTCCGTACGATCGTGCGAACCTGATCGCCGATTTTGATTCGATCCGCATCTCGCTCGCCAGCCCGGAGAAAATCCGTAGCTGGTCGCACGGCGAGGTCACCAAGCCGGAAACGATCAATTATCGAACCTTCAAGCCGGAGCGCGACGGGCTGTTCTGCGCCCGCATCTTCGGACCGATCGCGGATTGGGAATGCTTGTGCGGCAAGTACAAGCGCATGAAGCATCGCGGCGTCATTTGCGATAAGTGCGGCGTCGAAGTCACTCTATCCCGCGTTCGCCGCGAGCGTCTCGGTCACATCGAACTGGCGAGCCCTTGCAGCCACGTGTGGTTCTTCAAGGGACTGCCTTCGCGAATCGGCTACCTGCTCGACATCACCCTGCGCGAGCTGGAACGCGTCCTCTACTTCGAAGCGTTCGTCATCGTCGATCCCGGCGAAGTCGCCGACCTCCGCAAAGCCGAAGTGATCAGCGATGAGCGCAAGCGCGCCCTCGATCAGGAATTCCCCGGAAAGTTCGTCGCCATGATGGGCGCCGAGGGAATCAAGGAACTGCTCAAGAAGGTCGACGTCGATTTCCTCTCGCTGGATATCCGCGAGAAGATGAAGACCGAAATCTCGCAGCAGAAGAAACTCAAATACGCCAAGCGCCTGCGCGTCGCCGAGAGCTTCCGCAAGTCGGGCAACAAGCCGGAGTGGATGATTCTGGATGTCATCCCGGTCATTCCGCCGGAACTTCGCCCTCTGGTCCCACTGGATGGCGGACGTTTCGCGACCTCCGATCTTAACGATCTCTACCGCCGCGTCATCAATCGCAACAATCGTCTGAAGAAGCTGATCGAGCTGCACGCTCCCGACGTGATCGTGCGCAACGAAAAGCGTATGCTCCAGGAAGCCGTCGACGCTCTGTTCGACAACGGCCGCCGCGGCCGCGTGCTGCGTGGCGCGAACAATCGCCCGCTCAAATCGCTCTCCGATACGCTCAAAGGCAAACAGGGTCGCTTCCGTCAGAACCTGCTCGGAAAGCGCGTCGATTATTCGGGCCGTTCGGTTATCGTCGTCGGTCCTGAGCTCAAACTTCACCAGTGCGGTCTTCCCAAGAAGATGGCGCTCGAACTGTTCAAGCCGTTCATCTATCACCGCCTGGAACAGCGCGGCCATTGCACCACCATCAAGCAAGCGAAAGAACTCGTCGAACAGCAGGACGCCGTGGTGTGGGACATCCTTGAAGAAGTCATCAAGGATCACCCGATCATGCTCAATCGCGCTCCAACCCTTCACCGCCTGGGTATCCAGGCGTTCCAGCCGGTGCTGGTCGAAGGCAAGGCGATCAAGCTGCACCCGCTGACCTGTACCGCATTCAACGCCGATTTCGACGGCGATCAGATGGCGGTCCACATTCCGCTATCGCCGGAAGCGCAAATCGAAGCGTCGACGCTGATGCTTTCCTCGCACAACATTCTGTCTCCCGCGCACGGCGGGCCCATCGCGGTCCCCACGCAGGACATGGTGCTCGGCCTGTATTACCTGACGAAAGCGCGTCCCGGCACTCGCGGCGAAGGCCGTACCTTCGCTTCGATCGACGACGTTCTGATCGCGCTCGAAATGGGCGAAGTCGAAACGTTGTCGCCGATCAAGCTCCGCTACACCGGCAAAGTCATCGATCTGGTGAAGGCGTTCGACAACCAGAACCTGATGCACACCGAGCCGATCGAGTTCAGCAAGCAGTACATGGACACGACCGTCGGCCGCGTCATTCTAAACGACACGCTGCCGGATGAAATGCCGTACATCAACGGCCTCTTGAAAAAGAAGGGCATGGCGCAGATGGTGCAGTATTGCTATCTGAAGTTCGGCCTCACCATCACCGTCAAGATGCTCGACGACGTGAAGGCGCTAGGGTTCCTGTACGCGACCCGCGCCGGAATCTCCATCGGCATCGACGACATGATCGTCCCCAGCGAAAAAGCCGGCCTGGTTCGCGACGCGGAAAAGAAAGTCATCGAAGTCCGCGAGCAGTATCAGGAAGGCGCCATTACCCACGGCGAGCGCTATAACAAGATCATCGAAATCTGGTCGAAGGTGACCGAGCGCGTCTCCGAGGAAATGTTCAAGACGATGGAGGAAGACGACCGCACCGGCCGTTACCTCAATCCGATTTACATCATGGCCGACTCCGGCGCGCGCGGATCCAAACAGCAGATCCGCCAGCTTTCCGGTATGCGCGGTTTGATGGCCAAGCCGTCGGGCGAGATCATCGAAACGCCGATCACCGCGAATTTCCGCGAAGGCCTGAACGTGTTGCAGTACTTCATTTCGACGCACGGCGCCCGCAAGGGCTTGGCCGATACCGCGCTGAAAACGGCGGATTCGGGCTACCTGACGCGCCGCCTGTGCGACGTCGCTCAGGACGTGATCGTCACCGAAGCCGATTGCGGCACCAGTGACGGAATCTACGTCGAACCGATTATCGAATCGGGCGAAATCATCGAGCCTCTGCGCGACCGCATCGTCGGGCGCGTGGCTCTCGAAGATCAGCTCGATTACGAAGGCAACCTGATTGTCGCGGTTAGCTCGGAAATTACCGAAGATCTGGCGGCTGCGATTCAAGGCGCCGGCATTGAACGCGTGAAGATCCGCTCCGTGTTGACCTGCGAATCAAAGCGCGGCGTTTGCCAGCTCTGCTACGGACGTAACCTCGCCACCGGCCGCATGGTCGAGCGCGGAGAAGCGGTCGGTATCATCTCGGCACAGTCGATCGGCGAACCCGGCACGCAGCTCACGATGCGTACCTTCCACATCGGCGGCGCGGCTACCGGCTCGGCTGAACAGTCGAAGCAGGACGCGAAGTCGGACGGTATCGTCAAGTTCCTCAGCGTCGCCACCGTGAAAAACGCGAAGGGCGAGTTGATCGCGATGAACCGCAATAGCATCATTGCGATCATCGACGAAAAGGGACGCGAGAAAGAACGCTACCAGGTGGTCTACGGCGCGAAGATCCACTACGCCGACGGCGCCAAGGTCAAGGCCAATGCGGTCCTGCTCGAATGGGATCCGTATACGTTCTCGATCCTGACGGAAGTCAGCGGCGTGGTTCACTTCAAGGACCTGCAGGACGGCATTACCATGCAGGAGCAAGTCGACGAAATCACCGGCCGTTCGCAGTGGGTCGTGATGGATTCGACCGACGAAAAGCGCGTTCCCGCGGTGCTGGTCCGGCCCTCCGGCGGTACCAAGGCGGAAGAAAAGCGCTACCTGATGCCGATGCACGCGCACCTTATGGTGGCGGACGGCGATGAGGTTCACGCGGGCGATGTCATCGCGAAAATCCCGCGCGCAACCACCAAGACGAAAGACATCACGGGCGGTCTGCCGCGCGTGGTCGAATTGTTCGAAGCGCGCAAGCCGCGCGAGACCGCTGTGATCACGGAGATCGACGGAATCGTGAAGTACGGCGAAATCGCGAAGGGCATGCGCAAGATCAACATCATCGCCGACGACGGCGAAGCCAAGGAATACTCGATTCCGCGCGGCGTTCACATCAACGTGCAGGAAGGCGAGCGCGTTCGTCACGGCGATCCGCTGATGGACGGGCCTCGCAACCCGCACGACATCATGGCCGTGATGGGCGAGAAGGATCTGCAGAAATACCTGGTGAACGAAATCCAGGAAGTCTATCGTCTGCAGGGCGTCAACATCAACGACAAGCACCTCGAGGTAATCGCCCGGCAGATGATGCGCTGGGTGAAAGTGGACGATATCGGCGATTCCGAATTCCTGCCGGAAGAGGTCGTCGACAAGTTCAAGTTCCGCGAGGAGAACAATCGCGTGCTCGAAGCGGGCGGCAAGCCGGCGGCGGGCAAGACGGTGCTGCTGGGAATCACCAAGGCATCGCTGTCGACCGATTCGTTCATCTCGGCCGCGAGCTTCCAGGAAACCACGCGCGTGTTGACCGAAGCCGCCATCAACGGCAAGGTCGACTATCTGCGAGGCCTGAAAGAAAACGTCATCATGGGCCGCCTGATTCCTGCCGGAACCGGCATGGAATACTACCGGACCGTAAAGATCGCCGGCGAGGATGTCGAGGAAGAGATGGCTGCGGAAGAAGCGGCAGCAGCTCTCGATGCCATCCCGGGTTACGACGACGAAACTCGCGCGCTGTATGCGGGTGGGTTGTCGGAAGGCGAAACGCCGATGCCCGAAGAACCGCTGGCCGAATAGTCGACGAAGCTCAATCCATAGGGAGGTCTCCCGTGACGGAGGCCTCCTTATGTAATCCTGTAAACACCATGATCGAGGTCCGCAATCTCGTTAAGATCTCCGAGGCGTGTCCAACGCAGTGGGAAGCGGATACCAATGACCGTAGAATTCGCATCCGGTATCGCTGGGGCAATCTTGAGGTGTATGATTTCTTGGCGAATGGCGACCGCAGCAATCCGCCAACTTACGAGATGCAACACGGCGATTGCTATGACGGATTTTTGGAGACGGCAGACATGAAGCAATTGCTGTCTCCCCACTATAATTTCTGTGACGAATCCTGTTGATGTCAGCGAGCCCTCCCGTCCTTGTGGCCGAACGGAATTTAGGGTAGTGGGTCGGTTTGAAAATCTGTGGGCAACCCCCGCCCTGACGGGACGGTGCTTAACAAATGTTGTCAAGCCGCGCAGTCAAGCACCGCTCGTAAGAGCGGGGGTAACGGAATCAAATTGACCCACCACCGAAGTTAGTCTCGCCTGATGCCACTCGTCCGCAAGCTTCGCTATCTTCTGGGACGCGCCGACGAATTGTTGGCTCGCCTCGACATGCGGAACGAGGCGGACAATCCGCCTCCGCCCGCCCGTTACGATGAGATCGCGGCGTTTGTCCGCTCGATGGATACGGCTACCGAAGGTGATCGTCACTATCTCGAAATCCACGTGCCGCGTATTGCACGATCGTTGACGATGGTTCCTCCTCCCAGGACGTCCGGCCGAGTTCTCGAAATGGGCGCGTACATGCAAATGACGCCGGTGCTCCAGTGCGTGCTCGGCTACAAGGAAGTTCGCGGCGCGTATTTCGGAGCGCTTGGGAGATCGGATGAGAAGGCGGTCACGGTCGGCGGCAAGGAAGTGTTCCGCTGCGTCGTCGACCTGTTCGATGCCGAGAAGGACATCTACCCTTATCCCGAAGGCCATTTCGAAACCGTGCTGGCGTGCGAAATCTTCGAGCACATGCTGCACGATCCGATGCACATGCTGATCGAAATGCACCGCGTGCTCGAAGACGATGGCGTACTGTTCATCACCACGCCGAATGTCGCCAGCTACTTTGCGGTCGCGCAAGTGATCCAGCAGAGCGGGAATCCGCAGCTCTACTCAAAGTATGCCGATCCGCGTGGCGAGTACGCCCATTTAGAAATCCCTCACGTTCGCGAATACACTCCGCTCGAACTACAGCAGGCGCTCGAAGCGGCCGGTTTCGAGATCGAGAACCTCTCGACGGAGTTGATCTACACGCACGGCCCCTTGTGGGTCCGCGATTTTCTGGAGCGGAACAAGTTCCCGACGAGCCACCGGGGCGAGCAGATTTACTGCCTCGCGCGCAAGCGCAGCGGCAAACGATCGATCGATACCCGAAGTTTTTGTACGACGTTTAGCCGGCCCTTTACGCAGCTGCCAATTCGGTCCTGTCGTCGACGAAACCGACGGCCGTAGCGTCTTTGATTACACGGATGAACACAGGGTGGCTCTTCGCCGGATTGTTCTTGTTGGTCGCACTCGGCAACTTTGGAATTGTCATACGGTGGTACGCTCGCAGAAGGACAGGGTCGATGGTTCCACTCGTCGGAGGCTTGTCGGGAATCGCGGCTTGTTACATGCTCCCGTTTCCCGCTTTGAGACACTGGTGGTGGGCACCGTTGATGGTAGACCCGGGTAGCGCTTATCTTGTCGTAGGCAGTTTGGTATTCCTTGTCCGACGCGTCTCGCACAGGAAGACCCGAGGATAGATTTCGGATCAGGCTGCGGACGCGGCCGGGAACAGGTTTTGCTGCTCGGCGAAGCTCGGGCCGAATTCGTGCAGTTCCAGAGGGTATCGCCGGCGAAGTTCTTTCGATGCCGCCGGGCGCTCCCCCGAAATCATCGCCCGAAGCTGCAGCGCATTCACAACGCTCTTCGCCGCGGCGTCGTTATTGAACACCACGAACGTCGACTCGGCATACCGATTGATATGCTCGATCCGCTTGATCCACTCGGCCAGCTCGACCTCTGAATACAAATAGTCGTGCTGCCGACCCCGAGGCGCCGCTCGATCGAACGCCCCCAGCGAGTTCTGTGGATTCCGTCCATGCAGCCGAGCATATCCGATTCCCGAAGTCAGAAACGCCGTAGGCGGCATCGCCCGCGTGTATTCCGGCTGGTCGATGTTGCAGAACCCAACCCGGTAATCGATAAACGTCCCGACCGCTTCCTCCGCCATCCAACTGCTGTGCCGCATCTCCGCGACCAGGGGGTACTCGCCAAACGCCCGCCGCAGCTTGATGAAGAAGTCGCGATTCTCCGCCGTAAATCGAAATGACCAGGGGAATTGCATCAGCAGCGCACCCAGCCGGTTGCCGTTCAACAGCGGCCGGATTCCGCCCTTGAATTCGGCGATTTCGGCATCGTCGAGGATCCGCGCATGGGTAAAGCGTTGGTGGAGCTTTGCCGTGAATTGAAACCGTTCGTTGAACTCGACTTTCTTCATCCACAACTTCGTTAGTTCCGGCTTAAGTGATTGATAAAAAGAACTATTGATCTCGACACAATCGAACTGCTTGGCGAGATGTTCCAGCGGATGCGGTCCGGCCGCGCGAGCCGCCGGATAGACGAGTCCCGTCCAGTGAGGATACGACCATCCGGCGGTTCCGATTCGAGGGAGGTGTGACATAAAGGGCTCCGATGCGGCGGCGAATCGCTTGTTCTTCGCCGTGTGTTCGCTTGAATCGATAATAGCGAAGAAATGGCGAATCTGTCAAGGAATTTTTTTGGAGCGGACTTACGAATCGGAGCCGGCTCCGGGAATCGGGAAAACATCCTGGATCTCGATGCCGACGTGAAACTCGGCGCCCCGCTCCAGGCAGTAGCGCACTTCGGCCATGATGATCTTCCCCCCCATGCGAGCCTGCACCGCCATGCCAGGTTGCAGAGCCGAGGGGAGCCGAAGCTTCATGCCTCGCTTCGAGATGTTCATGATCCTGCCCTCAATGGGCGACGCGGATGTGTCCGATTCCGATCGATTGAGGACTCGGAGCCAAATGGGGGCATCGAGCGGAACCCGCACGTCACGCCTTCGATCGGGCGTTCCTCCGTCCGGCGGTCTCATGACCAGGGGCAGGCGGCCGGCGCTTTATCCATAGATCGTCTTCAAGCTGCCGAGTTTCATGGATTTGTAATACAGCGCCTTCTCTCTTTAGGATCGAGGATTCCCTGAGTTCTCCGAAAGTTAGCGAGGGCTAGCTCACGGTTAGCAATTTCCCGGTGATTGATACTGCGGGCCGCTAATGCTACCCTCATTATGAACAAGAGGCTTACGACAAAAGGCGAGTCTGCATGCATCCGACCGCGGCAACGCACACTCCCGAATTCATCTCACCTGGCGAGATTCACGAACACCTCGAACGAATCCTTTCGAGCAAGGTGTTTAAGAACTCCGCTCGTCTGCAGCGGTTCTTGCGGCTGGCAGTGGAGCGAACGCTGGCTGGCGAAACCAATCAGTTGAAAGAGTACGCGGTCGGCCGCGACGTGTTCGATCGGGGCGCGGATTACGATCCGCGCATGGATTCCATCGTTCGGGTGGAGGCGAGGCGCTTGCGGCGAAAACTGCGCGAGTACTACCGCGTGTCGGAGACCCCGCAACCCTTGACGATCCAGTTTCCGCGCGGCAGCTACATGGCGCAATTCTCGCGAGGATGGCACGCCCCGGAACTCTCTCCAAAATCGCCGGAGCCTCAGCCAATAGCCGGGCCCAATCCCTGCACGGTCGCCGTGCTTCCCTTCTCCAATCTCACTACGGAACCTCAACAGCTATACTTCTGCGACGGGATCGCCGAGGATATCATCAACGCGCTGACGCGGATCGCCCAATTGCAGGTCATCGGCCGTACCAGCATGTCTTCGCTGGAGCCAGGCTTGCAGGACGTGCGCGAAATCGGAGCGCGACTGGGTGCGGGCACCATCGTGGAAGGAAGCGTCCGCAAAGCCGGCGAGACGCTGCGCGTGTCCGCCAAGATTATCGATTCCCAGAGCCGGCGAACCAAATGGTCGCAAGTGTTCGATCGGCACACGCGGGATTTGTTCGCGATCGAGGACGAAATTGCGCATTCGATCGCGACTGTGTTCAGGAGCACGCTTCCGGCCGGCCAACCTCGCGAGGGGCTGCGGCCGCCTCCTCTCACGGAAGCTCATGAGTTATATCTGCGCGGCAGGCAGGCGTGGAACCAGATGAGCCGCGCCGGATATTTGTCGGCGATCGATCTATTCACCCGGGCGATGGCGCTGTGTCCCGACTACGCGCCGCCTTTCGCGGGGTTCGCCTATTCCCACCTGTGGCTGTCGATGTGGGGAGGGATTCGGCCCGCGGAGGCTTTTCCGAAGTGCAAGGCGGCCTCGCTCGAAGCACTGAGAATCGATCCGAATCTGGCGGCGGGATACGCATCGTTGGGCGCCAGCGAGTTCTATTTCGAGCGCCACTACAGCCAAGGCATTGCGCTGTTGAAGAAAGCCATCGAGCTTCAGCCGACCTACGCGTTCGCGCACGAAATGTATGGGCGTTTGCTGATGTTCGTGGGAAGATTCGAGGAAGCGCTGGCGTCTCTGAGTCACGCGGTGCATCTGGATCCGTTGTCGTTTCGCGTGAATCGGACGCTGGGCGCGGCCTATTCCCTGGCGGGGCGTCCGAAAGAAGCCGAGTATTGGGCGAAGACGGCGATTGCATTGCGTCCCGGAGTCCCGGAATCGCACTATTTAATGGCGCGAATCTACCTGCAGCAGGAGGATCTGGCGAAGGCGCTCGCGGAAGCACGGCGGGCGGATTCTCCCGATACGAATGCAGTGGTCTGGAGCATCGTGGGAATCGTGCTGGCCCGAATGGGCGATGTCGGGGCTGCTCGCGCGGTCCTGCATCGGCTGGCGAAGAGATCGTCGTCGGGTTATGTCGATCCGCTGGCGAGTGCGTATATCGAAAGCGCGCTGGGAAATCAGAAAGCGGCACTGGAGCATGTGCGGCAGAGCCGGTCGGACCGGTCTCCATTCGCAACCCATGTGGACTTCGACCCGCTATTTTCGGCGCTGCACGCCGACACTGATTTTCGCGCCGAATGGTCCATGACGAACTAATCGCACTCCTGCTTGCGATTCGCACGCACTATGAGGCGCGCGCCCTTTAGAGGCTGTGTGAAAACAGGGACAGGCCGCCCTGTCCACGCCGATATCCTATTCATTCGCCGCCTCGGGTCACCAGGGGACAGGGTAGCCTGTCCCTGTTTTCACACAGCCTCTAAAGGGCGCGCGCGTTTTACCGCGAGTATGGGGAGTCTTCAACCCTGCACGCCGACCCCGAGTTTTACGTCGAATAAATCAATGATGAGATTATTTGCGCTACTCGTTGCGATCGCCGGGGTCGGGTCGGGTCAATCGGCTCGCGTGCTGACTCGCGGCGACGCCACGCAGATCATCATCCCCGCAACCAAGCCAAGCTCAAGAGCATCCCCGGTGCCTCCGGTCTGGAGCGGCGGTGCGCTACTCAGCGTGATCGTCAACGCTACGCCGGAACCTGTGCTCAACGTCACGCACGCCGATGGGCGCAACGAAGAAATTCGTTTTCGATTTCCGGATTGGATCGACCTCGTCATTGTCGGCCTGACGGGCCGCGAGGATGGGGAAATCGTCGCCGGCGGTTGGGGGGATAAAATCGACGGCAGCCGGTCAGGATTCGTGGTTCGAATCGGCAAGAACCGCGCGAGTACGCTGATTCCGGTGGATGCGATTTTGATTGGAGTGATGACGGTCGGCCCGGGCGAAGTCATTTGGGCGGCGGGAAGCGGCAAGGACAAGGAAACGGACGAGTTTCACAACAACATCCTGGTCCGCCTTTCGCCCGACGGAAAATTGCTTTCTTCAGCCATTCTGGAGTTTCCTGGAGACCCTTCCGGCCGGGCATTTGGATCGCAGATGCGAGCTTCATCGGATCGCATTGCATGGCTGACTTCGCGAAACGATTACATCGAGTACTCCAGCAGCGGATCGGAATTGACGCATGTCGCGGGACCGGAAGCCGACAACGAGTTCGGCCAGGCGCTCGCGCTGAGCGAAGCCAATACGGTTTTGATCGGCAAGACGACGAAGGGCACGCGGGCGCAACCGCCCCGGGTGAATGTGTATTCGCTGGATCGCATTAAACAGGAATGGTTCTTGTCGGAGATGGCGGGCGCGCCGATTCCGGGGGGCACCAGCATCTTCGGCTTCGACGGGCCGACGCTGATGACGGGCGGGCGCGATCGCACGCTGGGGCAAGTCCTGGTTCGTTACGCGCTTTCCGAGACGAAATAGTGGGGGCGGCACTTCGGCAACCGGACTTAAGTTACTGTTGAAAAAAGCCGCCACGAGTGTCGGCCACATCAAGGAGCGGGTCTGGAATGATGAAACTTGCCGCGTTTCTATTGGCAATCGCCGCAATCGCACAAGCCCAGTCGGCGCGCGTGCTCAAGCGGGGCGATGTGAAGCAGGTGATTCTGAATCAGCCTTACAACAGCGGGATTCAGCCCATGTGGAGCGGCCGGGCTCTGCTTGTGCTGATCGTGAATGAGTCCCGTGAACCCGTGGTCAACGTCGTAACCTCCGACGGGCTGACGGAAGAACTTCGTTTCTCGATGCCGGAGTGGGGGAAGCTTCGCGTAATCAGTCTTTGGGGTGGCGATGACGGCGAAATTGTAGCTGCCGGATCGGGGCCAAATGACAAAGGCGAGGGGCAGAGCTTTATTCTGCGAATCGGCGCGGATCGGACGAAGCGAACGTATATCCCGGTCGAGAACTTGAATATTCATGCGATGACCGTTGGACCCAGCGGGTGATTTGGGCGATCGGCAGCGCGAAGGATAAAGAAACAGACCAACGCCGCAACAATGTTCTAACGCGGTTCTCCCCAACCGGGAAGGTCCTGACCTCAAGGATGTTGAAATTCCCCTCCAATCCCTACGGTGTCGACGATGTGGCGAACCCGTCGCAAATGCGGGCCTCTGCCGATAGGGTGGCATGGCTCACCTCCAGGAACGACTACATCGAGTTTGGGACCGATGGTTCGGAAATGTTGCGCGTCGCCGGCCCGGGAGGCTTGGAATTCGATGGGAGGTGGGGCGAGGCATTCGATATCAGTGCCGCGAACACTGTCCTGATCAGCACGCTCGCGAAACCAGAGAGAAACAAGCCGCCTACGCTCAACATCTGGACCTTGGATCGCGTCAAGGCGAGGTGGATTCAGTCGGAGCCGGCCGAAGGCGCATTCCCGACGACAACCAGTATCTACGGGTTCGACGGAGACACGTTGATGACGAGTGGTTTTGACCGAACGCTGGGACGAGTGTTCGTCCGCTACGCGCTGTCGGAAGCGAAATAGATAGCGGACGTGCGAAGGCAGCACTCCCGTACGAGCACACGTTATTTAAATTTTAAGGCCGCTCATTTCAGTCGCGGTTCTGCCGGACGCGCGCCCTTACGGGTCGTGCGCCGGAAAACGCGCGCTCTCTTACGTTCGCGCCTCATGAACTAGCGCTCCATTCTGTCGCGCCTCACTGGCGGACGTCGGTATTCGATATTTTTCTTTGCAGGCCTGCGCAGCCGGTGAATCTCAACCGGCACGATCCGTCAATTGGCCGCAACGGCACGGCATCGCCTCAACCCCGGACGACTGTTCGCCAAAACTTTCGCAGAAGGTGCTCGCTCACCAGTCAACCTGAACTGCAGTCGGTTATCACGTTGCGAGGAGGGTTTTCCTAGGACTGCCCCGCGCGGTCTGACTGGAAGCCGATGAGTGCGCCAGCCATCTCTGCTATGAGAATACTCGGAGGCTGAAATTTACAGGTCGATCAAAGTGCGATGTCGTTGAATTGGTAGGACGATTTCGCTGCCGATTTTTAGAATGGTCGGCGCGCCTAGCCGCAGATACACGCCGATCGACGCAGATAAGAATTTTTATCCGCGTGTATTAGCGTGCATCTGCGTGAATCTGCGGCCACAATCGAGGGAGCCCGCAGACCCGTTAGGGCGTGCGTCATCGAATGTCGTAACCTAAAATCTAACCCTCTTATGGCTGAATCTCCCATCACTCCACGCACCCAGGATTTTGCGGCGTGGTATCAGGACGTCGTTCTTCAGGGCGACATGGCGGAGCCCGCCGAAATCGTCAAAGGCTGCATGGTGATCAAAGCCAACGGCTACGCGGTCTGGGAACTCCTCCAGCGCGAGCTTGACGATCGCTTCAAGGCCTCCGGCCATTCCAACGTCTATTTCCCGCTGTTGATTCCCGAAAGCTTCCTCAAGAAAGAAGCCGAGCATGTCGAAGGCTTCGCGCCAGAACTGGCAGTGGTCACCATCGCAGGCGGCAAGCAGCTCGAAGAGCCCTACGTGATTCGCCCGACGTCGGAAACCATCATCGGGCACTTCTTCGCGAAATGGATTCACAGTTATCGCGACCTGCCGATGCTGCTGAACCAGTGGGCCAACGTCGTGCGTTGGGAGCTGCGCACGCGCATGTTCCTTCGCACCACGGAATTCCTTTGGCAGGAAGGGCACACCGCGCACTCGAATCACGCGGAGGCGATCGAGGAAGTGCTTCGCATCCTGGATGTCTATGCGGACGTTGCCGAGAACGTGATGGCGATGCCGGTAATCAAGGGCATGAAGACGCATGGCGAGAAATTCGCGGGCGCGCTCAAGAGCTATTCGATCGAGGCCATGATGCAGAACGGCCTCGCGCTGCAAGCCGGCACCAGCCACGATCTCGGCCAGAATTTCGGCAAAGCTTTCGACGTCCAGTTCCAGACCAGCGAAGGTAAACTCGACTACGTGTGGCAGACCAGTTGGGGCGTCAGTACACGGCTCATTGGTGGTCTCATCATGAGTCACTCAGATGACAAGGGCTTGATTCTGCCGCCCAAACTCGCGCCTGTAAAGGCAGTGATTGTGCCCATTTATCGCAAGGACGAAGAGAAGACGCCGGTCCTCGAAGCGGCCAATCGCATTCAGAAAGAATTAGTGGCGAACGGAGTCAGCGCGAAGGTCGACTTGCGCGATGGCCAATCGCCCGGCGCGAAGTTCTTCCATTGGGAACGCCGCGGCGTGCCGATCGTTCTCGAACTCGGTCCTCGCGATCTGGCGTCGGGCAATATCGTGATGAAACGGCGCGACACCGGCACGAAAGAGATCGTGCCGCAGAGCGACATCGTTGCAAAGCTGCCTGCGGTACTCGCGCAAATGCAGAGCGACTTGTTCAACAGCGCGAAGCAGCGGCTGAAAGACAACACGGTGCTGGCGAATTCGATCGGCGAAGTCGAGTCGATTCTAACGGCGGTCACCGCGGAAAAGGGCGGCGGGAAATTTGTGATGGCGCACGTCAAGGACGATCCTGCCTGCGACGCTCGGCTCAAGGAGTTCAAGGCCACGGTTCGCAACATCCCGCTCGTCGACGAGTACGACGGCCCGGGCAAGTGCATCGTCACCGGAGAAACAGTAGATCGCCGCGTGGCGATCGCGAAGGCGTATTAGATTCGGCACGTGGCGCGGGCCGCCCGGCCTGCAGTGTCGAGATTCATCTCGACATTTCCGGAAGCAAACAAGAACAAAAGCCGAGACGACTCTCGGCTCTGCAGGCCGGGCGGCCCCGCGCCACGTTAAGTAGACGCATCTTCGGACCTCAAGTTGCTCTTTCCTACCACAGTAGGGCGAAAAGCCGGCGTTTGAACCGCACCACGCGGTAAAAACTTCCGATGCCCCGGGGAGGCTCCATGAAGCTCGCAATGGTTGTTTGTATTCTCTCGTTTGCAGTAGCCAGTTGTAATCGAACGAGTGCCGATTCGGCGCTACCAGCCAACTCCATACCGGCTAATGCGGCAATCTCCGCGATCACGTTGCCGGAAGGCACCAGCGTCCGCGTGCGTCTTCTCGAACCACTGGACACGGAACGCAATCGGGCCGGGGATCGATTCACCGCGTCGCTTGATGAACCGCTGGTTTCCGGCGACCGTGTAGTTATCGCCAAGGGAACGACGTTCAGCGGGCACATTACGCAGAGTAAACCATCCGGGCGCTTCAAGGGTCGTGCGGTCCTGGCGCTTCGCTTGGATTCGTTTACGATGAACGGCCAGACCTATGAGGTCGAATCGACCAGCGCCGCGCGCGCCAGCGCCGGACATAAGAAGCACGCACTCGCCTGGATCGGCGGCGGAGCGGCGGGAGGCGCGGGAATCGGCGCCATTGCGGGTGGCGGCGAAGGAGCGCTGATCGGTGCGGGAGCTGGCGCCGCAGCGGGAACTGTCGGTTCAGCCTTGACGGGCAAGCGTGAAATTCGGCTTCCACCGGAATACGCTCTCACCTTTGTGCTTCGCGAACCGATCACCGTGGAATAGAGTCAGCCTTGTGGGGCCGCCACTACATGGCGGCTCTGTTCACCCGGAGAAACCGGACTTTACACGATGCTGAAGAACCGAACGTCCGCGTGAAAACAACTCCTGCGTGCTGTGTCGACACCCCTGTCGACACGTTTTGGGTTCGAACGAACTCATCTCGACGGCTCCTCCGTGCTGGGAAAAACACGTGTCGACAGGAGTGTCGACACGACACGCAGGAGTGCGTGCGCCACATCGGAGCTAGCGAATCGCAATCGTCGCGATATTGCTGACGACGCTTCCGTCCGAGCTCTTCATCTGAATTGGGACAGCATCGCCCGTAGGAGCGTTACTCGGAATCGTAATGTTGACCTGATTCACACCAGGGAATCCGGGAGCCTGCCCGGCAAAAGCAATGGTCGCAGTAATACCGCCCACGGTCACGATAGGATTCGTCGCGAAATGAGTTACCGCCGGGCGGCTCCAATCCTCCCGCGCCATCGGCAACCGAGGGACTCATAGCCCCCAGACCAGTCGCGTAGAAATAGGCAGGAGTCCCGCGCGGAACCGGCGCTACAGGCAAGCCGATCGTCGCAGCCGCCGAAACTGGAGCGGCAATCTTGCCGATATTATCGGCGGGGTCCGCGAACACAAGAACCGCGTTTCCCAGACCAGTCGGCGGTATCGTGAAGATTCCAGGCGCGGACGGAACGATCGGCACTGCCACTGGCGCGGACGCAAGCCCGGCAATCGTCACCACGACGTTCACGGTATTGGCCGAACCCGTCCCTTGAATGCCGAACGGCATTTGCGCGTTAATCTCATTCGCGGCCGGAATCACATCGCGAACCGGCGCGGCAATATTGTTAAACGTGATGGTGACGCCGCCTAGCGAATCCCCAAACGGCACGGTCGCGGCGTCGGCCTGAACTGCGCCCGGGAACGTTCCAAAAATCGAAACTAACGACCCCGGGGCGACTGCCGTCCCTTTGCCGCTCCCGTCCTTCGCGAAGCTCGCCGCGTTCAGCACGCCTCCCGCGGCCACGCTCGGGGGCGTCGGCGGAGGCGGCGGTGGGGGAGTGATCACCGGAGCCGGATTCGCGATCAGAACACCGATCGGCCCAAGGCTGGCCGTCACCAGATCCAGAACCCCATCGCCATTGAGATCCGCAGCCACGGCGAAGTTAACGCCGCTCAACGGAGTAGGCACAGGCGCCTGAAACGAACCATTACCGATGCCAAGCAAAATGCTGATGTTGGTCCCGCTCGGCGTGCCCGAAAAATTTGCGGTGGCCAGATCCAGCTTGCCGTCGCCATCGAAATCGCCTACCGCCAGAGTCTGGACGAACGCATTCGACGCACCCGAGATCGATTGAATTGAATTCTTGAACGTCCCGTCGCCCTTGCTGAGCGCAATGCTCACCGAGGAGCCTGCCGTGGTGGCGATGTCCGCCAGCCCGTCGCCATTGAAATCCGCGACGAGGATCGGGCCGCCGCCAACGCCTGTGGGATAGTCGACCCTCGGCAGAAATGCCCCGTTGCCCAGACCGAGCATCACGCCCACGCCATTCGGACTGCCGATCGCAATGTCGGTAATACCGTCGCCATTGAAATCGCCAACCGCGACCGACGATGCGAGGCCGCCTGCATAGAATACGCCGGGCTGGAAGACTCCCCCGAGCACGCCGATCAATACTGTAATTCCGCTGGGAGTGGCAACAGCGATATCCGGAAGGCCGTCGCCGTTGAAATCCGCTATCGCCAAGGCAGTGGGAGAAAGCGCGGTGGCGTAGCTGCCTCCCGCAGTAAACGTGCCATCGCGCAGGCCGTACATCAGCGTGACGTTGCTGTTCATTCCGTCCAACAGCGCGAGATCTTGTTGTCCATCGCCGTTCAGATCGGCGATCGCAACCGCGACGGGTCCCGGGCCGACGTCGTAGAGCGCCGCTGGTTTGAAGGTGCCGTCACCGACGCCCAACATGATCATCAACTTCTTGGTCTCCTGCGACGGATTGATGACCGCAAGATCCGGCCGTCCATCGCCATTGAAATCGCCCACCGCTACGAATGTCGCTCCCGTGGTGTCCGGGTAATTGACAGCGGAAAGAAACCCGTTCGAGCCGAGCGAATTCACCGTCTGCTTGACGGTTGCCGAAGTGTTCGGCACGGTGTTGTTATCGCCTGCGAAGTACGCCCGCAAAGACCGGACGCCCGACGGCAACAGAGTGGTCGTGATGGACGCCTTGCCTGAAAAAACTTGATTGATGCCGAGGATGGTTGAGCCGTCGAAAAACGTGACCGGTCCCAGCGCCGTCGCCGGCGTGATCGTCGCCGTCAACGTAACGGCGTGCCCTAGGATCGAAGGGTTCGCGGAAGTCGTGAGCGTAACGGTACTCTGGACCGCCCCGGCCGAGATTGCAGCCGTCAGGATCAGAAGCATCAGAGGTCGGAAGGATGTATAAGTCATGCGACGCATTACGATCCTATTCTACGCCCGGAAGCCGCCGATCTCGCCTTGGAATAATTACCTAGTGGCTGCCGCAAAGATGTCGAGAGCATGCGACCACGCGAATGCCTCACTCGAAAAAACAATGAACATTGCCGAGCAGATGCCGTTCCTTCTAACGTCGGCGACTCGGCTGCGTCCAAGCTAAGACGTTATATTAGAAGGAATCCTATGAGTTGGAAATTAGTGGCGATAGTCTTGTCGCTTGTCGGAGTGGTTGAGGCGCAATCGGTGCGGGGCGTGATCGGGGGCGTAGTGAAGGATTCGAGCGGCGCCGCCGTAAACGGAGCGGCGGTTACTCTAACAAACGACGAAACCGGCGAACAACGAAAGTCCAAAGCCGACGGTAACGGGGAATTTACGTTCGCCTTGGTGGCTCCTGGGTCGCTACACGATTGAGGCCGAGGAAAAAGGGCTCAAGAAGGTTCCGCAGCATGTGACCCTTGAAGTGAACCAGGAAATCCAGGTGAGCGTGCCGCTGCTCCATTGGCAGCCCCGATACGGTGAACGTCGACGATGCTACTCCCCTGCTTCGCACCGAAACCTCAGCGATGGGCGGCGTCATCGACAATCGCACCATCACCGGCCTCCCTCTCGACGGGCGCAATTTCTACGAACTCAGCCTCCTGCTTCCCGGCGTGGCCCCGCCCGCGCAAGGTTCCGCCGGCTCCGTGCGCGGAGCGTTCGCGATCAACGTCAACGGCGCGCGCGAAGACGCGAATAACTTCCTGCTCGACGGCGTCTACAATGGCGACCCGAAACTGAACGGCGTCGGCGTCACGCCGCCGGTCGATGCGATTCAACGAATTCGAAGTGGCCACCTCCACCTACGACACCACCTTCGGCCGCAATGCCGGCGGACAGATCAGCGTCGTCACGCAATCGGGGACCAATCAGTTTCACGGCACGGCCTACGAATTCTTCCGCAACGCGGCGCTGAACGCGACCAATTACTTCGCGCCCTCCGATCAGTCCGATCCGAAATACCAGCGCAACCAGTTCGGCGCCAGCATCGGCGGCCCGGTCAAAAAGAAGCGCACGTTCTTCTTTGGCGATTTCGAGATCACGCGCCTCGCCGCCGGTCAGACTCTGCTCACCAATGTCCCGACCGCGCTCGAACGCAAGGGCGATTTCAACGGCAGCGGCCTGGTCGCCATCGATCCCAGCACCGGCCAGCCGATTCAAGGCAATGCCCTGCCCTCGTTCTTTCAGAATCCGATCGGGCCAGGCGATCGCGAATCTATATCCGCTGCCGAACCGCAGCCTTGCCGGCGCGAATTTCGTCTCCTCGCCCGCGCTGACCGATCACAACGATCAGTTCGACACCCGCATGGATCATCAGGTGAATGAGCGCGAGCACATCTTTGCGCGCTACAGCTTTGTCGGACGACGCCTTGTTCACGCCATTCTCCGGATCGTCGGGCGATTCCCTGCTCCCCGGCTACGGTCTCAGTGTTCCCAGCCGTGCGCAAAATGCCGCGCTGGGCGAAACCCACGTCTTCACGCCCGCGCTGGTGAACGAACTGCGGCTCGCGTTCAATCGCGTATCGAATGGCGATTTGCAGGAGGGCTACGCGAACGGCGCCGGTCCCGATATCAACAAGCAACTCGGGCTGCCGGAGGCTGTCCACAAATCCGCGCGATTTCGGAATGAGCCAGATCGACGTCAACGGCTTTTCGCCGATTGGCGACGAGATCACCAGCCCCGAGCACGGCACGACGAACACCTATCAGATCGCCGACAACGCCACCTGGATTCGCGGCCGCCACCTGATCAAGTTCGGAACCGATATCCGCATCCTGCAGCAGAACGCGTATCGCGACGTGGAATCGCGCGGCTTCATCGAGTTCCTGGGCGTCTACACCGGCAATCCTCTGGAAGAGCTGCTGCTCGGCCTGCCCACCGATCATCGTGCGGCGTCGCCATGAACAATCCCGAGCATCTGCGCACGCACAGCTACGACTTTTTCGTGAACGACACCTGGCGCGTGCGGCCGAATTTGACCGTCATCGCGGGCCTGCGCTACGAATACAATTCGCCCGGCGTGGACGCGGCGGATCGCGCCAACCTCTATAATCCCGCGACGGGTCAGTTGGTCCCGGTGGGGACCAGCGGATTCCCGCGCGGCGGCTACGATCCGGATCGCAACAACTTCGCGCCGCAGATCGGATTTGCGTGGTCGCCGGCGAGCCATATGGGCACGGTGGTGCGCGCCGCCTACGGGATTCATTACGATCAATCGTCGCTCGCGCCCGGCGAAGGTTTGTACTTCAGCGCGCCCTATTTCAAGCTGAATGTCTACTTCCCGATTCAAGGCTTCTTCACGCCGTCGCTGTCGAATCCGTTCGTTTTCCCCTTTCCGGTTCCGGCGTCGGCCACGGCGTTCCAACGCGAATCTCGCGACGCCTTACTATCAGCAGTGGAATTTCGGCATTCAGCAGCAGTTGGGAAAATCGCGAGTGTTGGAAGTCGCCTATGTCGGATCGAAGGGCACGCACCTGATCGATTCGCGCGATATCAACCAAGCGCTGCCGTCCTCGATTCCGAACGCGCCGCGCCCCAATCCGGCATTCAACGATATCGACATCATCGAGTCCGCCGCGAATTCGAATTACCACAGCCTGCAGGCTCGATTCCAGCAGCGCTTGAGCGCAGGGCCTGTCGGCGCTCGCGTCGTATACGTTTTCGAAATCGATCGACGACGCGTCGGGATTCTTTTCGACCTCGGCCGATCCGAATTTCCCGCAGAACAGCCACAATCTTGGCGCCGAACGCGGCCGATCGGATTTCGATATTCGCCATCGCTTCATGCTGAGCTACGCTTACGACCTGCCGATCGCGAAAGCGACATCGCTGGATCGGCGGCTGGCAGACCTTCGGCGTGATGACGGCCCAGAGCGGACAGCCGTTCACTGTCGCGCTGCTGCCGAATATCGACAACGCGAACACCGGGCAAGGGCAGCTTGGGTTCGGCGCGAATCAGCGGCCCGAATGTGGTCGGGAACCGCCCAGCTTTCCAATCCAAGCGAAACGGCGTGGTTCAATACGAAAGCGTTCGCGATCGCCCCGCCGGGGCAGTTCGGCAATGCGGGTCGCAATATTCTGGATGGGCCAGGGCTCACCACCGTCAATTTGTCGATCGTCAAGAACACAAAGCTCGCCGAGCGCCTGAATATGCAGTTCCGCGCGGAGTTTTTCAACCTGTTCAACACGACGAATTTCAATCTGCCGGATAGTTTCCTCGGCTCGGCGACGTTCGGCCAGATCCTTTCGGCGAAGGACCCGCGGCGCATGCAGTTCGGCTTGAAGTTCTTGTTCTAAGTGGGTTGTGGCGCACGATTCATCGTGCTGGCGCGGCCTTCAGGCTGCGCTCGTCATAGCGGACACTAAAGTGCCCGCCGGCACGATGAATCGTGCGCCACGTCCAACCAAGCCGCATTCTGTTTACGCGATATCCTGATTCTTGCCCTCGCGAGCAATCGATCTCGCCGTCATCGCCGCCTACCTAGCCGGCATCACCTGGTTCGGCGCGCGCTTCCAAGCCTCGCAGCACACCCTCAAGGATTATTTCCTCGGCGGCAAAACCGTGCCCTGGTGGGCCATCGCGCTCTCCATCGTCTCCGCCGAAACCAGCACGCTCACCGTCATCGGCACGCCCGTGCTCTCCTTCCAGGGCAACTTCGGATTCCTGCAAGTGGTGTTCGGATACCTGCTGGCGCGCATCGTGATCTCGACCCTGTTTCTGCCCGCGTACTTTCGCGGCGAAATGTACACCGCCTATGAGCTGATGCGCCGCCGCTTCGGCGACCGCATCCGCCGCCTCACCGCCGGAACATTCCTGGTGCTGCGCGCCCTGGCCGAAGGCGTCCGCGTGGTCGCGATCTCCCTCGTGATCTCCATCATCCTCGGCACCGGCGAGAAGACCTCGATCGCCGTGATCCTGCTGCCTGACGCTGTTCTACACCTACGAAGGCGGCATGACCGCCGTCATCTGGACCGACGTCGTGCAGATGTTCCTCTACGTCGTCGGCGCCGCCGTCAGTTTTTTCGTGATTCTGCATGAGATTCCTGGCGGATGGGCACACGTATACGACGTGGCGGCGCCGCTCGGCAAATTTCAGGTCTTCGATTTCCGCCTTGGCGCAGGATTTTTCACCCGCACCTACAGCTTCTGGGCCGGCCTGATCGGCGGATGCTTCCTGACCACCGCCAGCCACGGCACCGAACAGTTGATGGTGCAGCGCCTGCTCTCGCGCTCGCGATCGAAAATCCGAGCCGGGCCGCGCTGTTCGTCAAGCTGGGTCGTCATCTTCGTCCAGTTCACGCTGTTTCTGGCGATCGGCGTGTGCCTCTTACGCTGTACTCGGATCGGCACTGGACGCCGCCGGACGTCGCCGATAAAATCTATCCGCTGTTCATCTGGCAGCATCTGCCGGTGGCATTGCGGGCTTGGTGATCGCGGCGATCCTGGCTGCCGCGATGTCCAATCTGAGCGCGGCGCTGAACTCGCTCGCGTCGACCACCGTCATGGATTTCTGGAAGCCCCTGTCGCAGCGCGATTCGCCCGACTTCGAATGACGACCACTGGCTCCGCCGTCGCGCTGGATCACGGTCGTGTGGGCGGCGATCCTGTTCGGCGTCGCGATGTTCGCCCGTCAATGGGGCAGCGTGCTGCAAGCCGGACTTGTCGATCGCGTCGATCATTTACGGATCGCTGCTGGGCGTCTTTCTGCTCGGATTGCTGACCAAACGCGTCGGCGAAATCGCCGCGATGTTCGGGATGTGCGCCGGGCTCGCGCTGATGCTGTACGTGAGATTCGAGACGCCCATCGCCTTGACCTGGTACGTGCTGATCGGAACCACCGCGACGTTCGTGACCGGTCTGGCGGCGTCGTTCTTATTCAAGGAGAAACAATCTGAGCCAATGAAAGCAACCTGAACTGCGCCGCGCGCTAGGACTTTGGGCCGCCATCGCGGTGGTCATCGGAACGGCCATCGGCAGCGGAATCTTTCTGGTGCCCACCAACATGGTCCGAGCCGTCGGATCGCCGGAAATGGTTTTCGGCGTCTGGATTTTCGGCGGCATTCTCACGCTTGTTCGGCGCCCTCACCTACGCCGAGCTTTCGGCGATGTTGCCCGGCGCCGGCGGCGAATATGTCTATCTGAACGCCGCCTACGGTCCCTTTTTCGGATTCATTTACGGCTGGACGCAAACCTGGGTCGCGAAAGCCGCCTCCATCGCGACGCTGGGCACCGCATTTTTCACCTACCTCGTCGAATTTTTTCCGCAACTTGAACACCGTGCTGTACACGCTCCCGCTGCCCATCGGCCCGGGCGGAAGCCCCTCGAAATCCGCTACGGGCAACTGCTGGCGATCGTGCGTCATTCTGTTCCTGGCCGGCGTGAATTATCTGGGAGTCCGGGTCGGCGGCGGCGTGCAAATTGGCGTCACGGCGCTGAAACTCGCGCTGATCGGCGGAGTTGATCGTCGCGGGATTGCTCTCCAGCCACGGAAATGTCGCCAATTTCCACGCCGCGATGCCGGCCAGTCCCGGGCGGCGTATCTGGATTCTTCGTGGCCCTGGTGGCCGCGCTGTGGGCCTACGACGGATGGAACAACGCCGGAATGCTGGGCTCGGAAATCGAGCATCCGCAGCGAAATCTGCCGCGCGCCTTGATCGCCGGGACGCTGTGCATCATGGCGATCTATCTGCTCACCAATCTTGCCTATTTTTACATCCTGAGCGGGCCGGAAGTCGGCAGCGAGCAGAGCCGCCTGACTGGCGTAGCCGCCGTGATGATGCGGCGAGTGCTCGGCGCGCCCGGCGCATCGTTGGTCAGCGTCGCCGCCATGATCTCGATTTTCGCGGCGTTGAATGGCTCCATCTTGTCCGGCTCGCGGGTCCCGTACGCGATGGCTCGCGACGGTTATTTCTTCAAGTCGCTCAGCACCGTGCATCCGCGATATCCGGACTCCGTCGTCGGCTATCTTGCTCTTGGGCGTGTGGTCGTCGGTCGTGCTGCTGAGCGGGCAATACGATCAGCTTTATACACTTGGTGATCTTCCCGAGCTGGATTCTCTACGGAATGACCGCCGCCTCCGTAATCGTATTGCGCATCAAACGGCCCGGATCTGGAGCGCCCCTACCGGGTGATCGGATATCCGGTAGTACCGGTATTATTCGTTTTCGTCGCAGTCGCGCTGCTTTATTCCACTTTGCGCAGCTCGCCGCGGGAGTCCGGGATCGGTTTGGCCCTGATTGCCGCCGGACTTCCCTTCTATTTTCATTGGAAACGGCAGATTATCCGTGGCGGAGGTAACCCGGTCACAGGCGAATCAACCGGAGGCGAAGGAGCGCCGAACTAGGTACTCAAAGTACGATTTTGTTCTGAAAACAGAACAAGACTCTTGAAACTTTAACTAAACTATGGTTAAACTCATAAAGCATGTTGGGGTTCCTCTGATAGGTTCTGTTCTGTTTTTCAGAACGAACTCAGTCGGGCCTAACAAACCTTTACGAAAGCGGAGACAACACGTGGATGTACTGAAAATGCTGGCCGATTTACGGCAGGAACGCGCACACATTGAAGAGGCTATTTTGACGCTGGAGCGGTTGGCCAGCGGCCGGGGTCGCCGCCGGGGTCGCCCTCCAGCCTGGATGACGGACGGTTAAACGCCGCGGCCGTCCGCCGGGAAGCAAGAACAAACCCAAAGAGAATGCGGCGGCTAATTAGTCGTATTCCCTGTTAGTCGCAACCCTGGGAGCAGCGACATTGTTAGACTGATTCAGTGTCCGTTTCCAAACCATCGCCAACCAGACTGACTGCACAGGTTAAAGCGGGGGGGTGCGCCTCCAAACTGAGTCCCAAAATTCTGGACCAGGTGCTCCCCCTGCTCCCGCGAGTCGCAGATCCGAACCTGCTCGTGGGATTCGACACGGCTGACGACGCCGGCGTCTATCGCCTGACGCCGGATCTGGCGATCGTCCAGACCGTCGACTTCTTCACTCCTATGGTGGACGATCCGTTCACCTTCGGAGCCATCGCCGCCGCCAACGCGCTCAGTGACGTATACGCTATGGGGGGAACGCCACTGACTGCGCTGTCCATTCTCGCGTGGCCCGCTTCGGACGATCTCGCCGACCTGGAAGCAATCCTCAAAGGCGGCGCGGCCAAGATTCATGAAGCGGGCGCCGTCGTTGTGGGCGGCCACAGCGTCAACGATCCCGAAATCAAATTCGGCTACGCGGTGACCGGTCCCATTCATCCGGATCGAATTAAGACCAATTGCGCGGCGCGTCCCGGCGATGTGCTTGATGTTTACCAAAAAGATCGGCACCGGTGTCATTTCCACCGCGATCAAGCGCGGAATTGCGTCCGAGGCGCACATCGACGGCGCGATCGCGTCCATGCTGACGCTGAATCGAGCCGCCGCCGAAGCTATGAACGGCCTGGAAATCCATAGCGTGACCGATGTCACCGGATTCGGCTTGCTGGGCCACGCGCGCGAAATGGCGATCGGAAGCGGAGTTACGCTGGAAATCGACTCGTCCCGCGTGCAATTTCTGGATGGCGCGATAGAGTATGCAGCCGCGGGAGCCATTCCCGGCGGGCTGAATAACAATCGCGAATTCGTCGAGAGCTGCGTCCAGAGCGAGTCGCCGGTGGACGACTTACTGTACGATCCGCAAACCTCGGGCGGACTGCTCATTTCGCTGCCGGAGGCGGATGCCGCGAGCTATATGCGAAAATACGAAGCGGCGTATGTCATCGGCCGCGTTGTGGAACGCGATGTGGCGGGTGGCATGAAACCGCTACGAATTCTATGAACGACTCCCCCATCATCATTGCTCTGGACGTCGACAGCGTTGCCGAGGCTCGTCGCTTGGTGCACGCCATCGGCGACGCCGCTTCGTTCTATAAAGTCGGCCTGGAATTGTACGCGGCTTCCGGTCCCGATTTCGTGCGCGAACTGAAGGCTCAGGGCCATCGCGTATTTCTCGATCTGAAGCTGCACGATATCGGCGAGACGGTTCGGCGCGCGGTGGCGCAGGTGGTGCAGATCGGTCCGGATTTTCTCACCGTTCACGCGACGGATCAAGTGATGCGCGCGGCAGTCGAGGGTCGTGGCGATTCCTCGCTGAAGCTGCTCGGGGTCGGCGTGCTCACCAGTCTCGATGACGAGCGACTTGGTGAAGGACGGCTACGCGCGCAGGCGTGACGGAGCTCGTCGAAATGCGCGCGCGGAATGCGATGGCGGCGGGAGTGGAAGGAATCGTATGCTCGCCGCGCGAAGTCGCCAGAGTGCGAGCAGATCGCAGGCCGTGGAATGATTCTGGTGAATCCTGGAGTGCGATCTGCGGGATCGTCGACCGGAGACCAAAAGCGAGTCGCGACGCCGGCGGAAGCCGTCGCAGCAGGCGCCGATCACATGGTGGTGGGTCGAGAAGTGACGCGTTCGAAGGATCCACGCGGCGAGACGCGACGGATTCTGGAAGACGTCTCCGCGAGTTCCCTATCGTCGGCTTCACACTGAGCTATCCGCGAGTGGCACGGCCTCGGTTCCGAGCAGTGGATTTGCGCCGAAAAGCCGAGACGACTCTCGGCCCTATAGGCGTGGCGGCCCGCGCCACGCTGAAAGCGATAGTCTCGATACAACCGGTATCGACGCACTGCGTTATTCTGAATTCTGACTCCTGAATTCTGAATTCTTTCTCCCTCAATGACCACTGTCACCCATCTCGAATGCAGCCTGTGCGCGAAGCAATACGAGGCCGGCAAGATCCACAACCTGTGCGAATGCGGCGGACCGCTGCTGGTTCGCTACGATCTGAAGAAAGCCCGCGAAAGCTGGAGCCGCGATTGGATTCCGAACGGCCCGTCCAGCATGTGGCGCTACGCGCCGGTGCTGCCGGTCTCGAAGCCCGCCGCGATCATCTCGCTGGGCGAAGGCATGACGCCGCTGATCCACACCAAGCGGCTGGGCGCGAAGCTCGGCGCGAACGATCTGTGGGT
The DNA here is from genome assembly GCA_963732025.1 of Terriglobia bacterium. Lineage (GTDB taxonomy): Bacteria > Acidobacteriota > Terriglobia > Bryobacterales > Bryobacteraceae > Palsa-187. The sequence continues at coordinate 1,946,189 of CAVSXU010000006.1, read as the reverse complement.
GAAGGACGAAGGCATCAACCCCACCGGATCGTTCAAAGCTCGCGGACTTTCCTGCGCGATTTCGATGTGCGTCGAGCTGGGGATCAAGAAAGTCGCGATCCCGTCGGCGGGCAATGCGGCGGGCGCGATGGCGGCGTACGCGGCGGCGGCCGGGATCGAGGCGCACATCTTCATGCCTCGCGACGTGCCGCAATCCAATTTCATCGAATGCTGCGCGGCCGGCGCGAAGGTCACGCTGGTGGATGGGCTGATCAGCGATTGCGGAAAGATCGTCGCGGCGCGCAAGGATGCCGAGGGCTGGTTCGACGTCAGCACGCTCAAGGAGCCGTATCGCATCGAAGGCAAGAAAACGATGGGCTACGAAGTGGCCGAGCAGTTCCGCTGGACGCTTGCCGGACGTCGATTTTCTATCCCTGCGGCGGCGGCGTCGGCATGATCGGCATGTGGAAGGCGTTCGCCGAAATGGAAGAGCTCGGGTGGATCGGATCGAAGCGCCCGAAGATGATCGCGGTGCAGGCCGAAGGCTGCGCGCCGATCGTCCGCGCGTTCGAGCAAGGCAAGGCAGCGCAGCGAGTTCTTCGAGACACGCGGAAACGGTGGCGAGCGGACTGCGGGTGCCGAAAGCGCTCGGCGATTTTCTGGTGCTGGATGCGGTCCGCGAGAGCGGCGGCACGGCGATCGCGGTGAGCGATGAAGAGATGATCGATGCCGGCAGTCGAACTGGCGACCGACGAAGGGCATCTTCGCCGCGCCCGAAGGCGGCGCGTGCGTGGCGGCGCTGAAGAAGCTGCTGGCGAACGGATTCCTCAAGCCCGAAGAGCGGATCGTGATTTACAACACGGGCTCGGGGTTGAAGTATCTGGAAGCTTATTCGCCGCGGTTTCCTAGGTGATGCGCGAGGTTGTATTTAATACAGCCGCTGCTTATGCACGCGGCTCGGGCGCGATGTGGGGCCGGCACCTCTGGCCGGCAGCCGGACTTCTAGGCCGGTTTCTTCGAGGTGAATGAAGCCTCCTAGAAAGGCGGCTCGCCGCCATGACTGGCGGCCCCGCATCGGGTTGCGGTTCTACGGCAGCGTGAACTGGTAGTACGAACGCGCTGTACTTGCCCTGATTCGGATTGGGCGCGGAGCCCGGCTGGGAATATGTCTCCCGTTGTGAAGCCCGTGGCGTAGACTTCGCCCGCGGCGTCCACGTCGACTCCGTACACGATCTGAAACCCGTCGCTGCTGGTCACGTAGGTCGCATACACCAGTGCGTTGCCTCCCGTGGCGCGGCTGCCGGATCGATCACGGCAATAAATCCGTCGAGGCCGGCGCCACCCGAATTCGGGCTGACCGCGTTCGGCGTGACCGGCAAATCCGCGACAACGTATAGCCGCACAAATAATAGTGACCCGCCGAATCCAGCTTAAGATCGTAGGCAACTTCGCCGCCGGTGCCGCCGTAGAAAGTCGAATAGGTCAGACCGGCCCCGGCCTGGCTCGCCTTCAAATCCAGAATCGCCAGAAACGCGTTCGCGACGCCGCCGAAGACCGGCTGGTAGGCATTCTGCGACACCGGGAAATCGAAGGAGAGCGTGTAGCCCGTCATGGCCACGCGGCCTGCCGGATCGATCAGGATTTTCTTGATCTCATCGGTTGACGATCCTCCCAGAAACGTCGAATAGACCAACGCACCGGTTGCAGGATTCAGTACAGCGAGGAAACCATCGCCATCGTCATGATTTCCCGGCTGGTAGGCGTTCGCGACAGCGGAAAATCGAACGAATAGGTGGACCCGGCGACGTAGACCAGACCGGCTGCATCCACCGCAATGGTGCGCCCTGCATCAGCGCCAGATCCTCCCAGATAGGTTCCGAACACCTCGGACGCCGCGCCGCTCTGTGTCGGGTCGATCTCCGCCACGAACGCATCGAAACTCACCGAGCGCGTTCACTGCAACGGAGTTCCCGCCATCGGGAAATCGTCGGAATTGGTTGTGCCGGTCACGTAGATCTTGCCGCTGGCGACTGCGATTCCGTCGCCTTCCTCGGTCTGGCTGCCAGCTAAATACGTGGAATAGATCAGCCCGTTGGCTCCCTGCGAGGGATCCACCATCGACACGAAGGCGTGGGACAGGCCGGCACTGGTGTACGGAATGGCACTGGCGCTGACCGGGAACGCCACTGAGACTGTCGCCCCTGTTATGTAGAACACGCCGTTCTGATCGATCGTCATTGCCTTCAACGTGTCATCGGACGCTCCGCCGAGGTAGGTTGAGTAGACGATCGCGGCGCCGCCCTTCGAAGGGTCGAGCACCATCAACCAGATGTCCTGGCCGCCGTTGTTCACGGTCTGAAACCCGTCGACGCTGGTCGGGAAATCAATCGACACAGTGTTACCAGCCATATACATGACACCGTTGGCGCCGTGTGCGATTGCGATCCCCGTGTCGGCGATCGTACCCGCCAGGTAGCCCGTATAAGTGATCACCGGATCGACAATGAGCTTGGCTTTGGGATCGTAGCCGGCCAAGCGCGAGGCGCACAACGCCGTCCGGGCCGATGCGATACTTCGCGTCAATGTGCGCGATTTCGCCGGATGCGCGCCGCTGGTAAACGATGGGCGCGCGCTGCTTTACTTCGCCGCTACCCAGCGTCAGAACGATTTCGCCCGCGTCATTCAATGTGACGGCGTCGGCTCCTTCGAACTGCATGCGGATTCGCGATGGGTCGGCGCCGGGAGCGATTTCAAAATCGTATTCCATCTCGCGGCCGTTGCCGTAATACATGACGTCGATGCCGGGATAGACGTCGGTGACGCGCAATTTCGCGAACGCGGGGACGCTGGCGCGCTTCTGTTCGATGAAATAGTTGGTGGAAACGCTTTGCTGGCTCTCGCCTCTGAATTGCCGATCGCGATTTGAGCCGGGAAACTTTAGCTGTACGGTGCGATCCGCCAAGCGGAGCATCGTTGCGCGATCCGTAAACGCGAACGCGTAGCCTTGCCCGCGCGCGATCCAGCGGATTTGGGATGGCTGGATGCCGGCATTTGGTTCGAACCGGATGGGCGCGGTCTCAAGGAGCTGCGTTGCTCCAGTGGAGGACGCCGCCAAAGAATTTACAGCCACGGACGATAGACAGAAAAATAACGCGAGAACAGACCGCATGTGTTTTGAGACGTGACTCCCTAAGTCTTTGGTTTCAACTGATCTTATTCATTACAACACAAGCAGTCGTCGGCGAGTCTGTGTGAAAACAGGGGAACTAAGGGAGTCGCAGCCGGAAACACGTGCGCGACGAAAACGCGCGCTCTCTTACGGTCGCGCCTCCAATGGCGGCCGCGCCATGTCGAAACAGACTTGGACGCCTGCGGCAGAGTTTTGCGAATCACCAGATCGTACAACCCGGCGCCGATGACACCGCCTAGCAGCGGCCCGACGATCGGCACCCAGAACACCAGTGCTCCATCGGTCAGGCCGTTGTTCTTGAATCCCGCTACCACGGTGAACAGCCGAGGACCGAAATCGCGCGCCGGATTGATCGCATACCCGTGCATCCCACCGAACGCCATGCCGATCGCGACCACGATCAGCCCCACCATCAGCGGCGTCATGTTCGCGCCCGGGGGCGTGTTGCGTTCATCGGTGATCGCGAAGATCATCAACAGCAGCAGCGCGGTCCCGATGGCCTGATCGATCAGTCCGGCACTCAGTTGCGCCGGAAACGCGGGGAACGTGGTGAAGACGCCGGCGGTGCGTTCGAGCGTCGGGTCGACCGCTCAGAAACTGCGGACGGTAATTCCAATACACCAGAGCCGCGGCGACGAACGCGCCCGCCGTCTGCACGAGCATGTACGGCAGCACTTTCGCCCAGGAGAATCCGCGAAACACGGCCAGCGCCAGCGTTACCGCGGGATTCAGATGCGCCCCGGTGACTTTGCCGGCGATGTAGATTCCCATGGTGACGGCAAGTCCCCAGGCGAGCGTGATGTTGGTGTAGCCGCCCTTGTCGAACAGCACCGACATGGCGACGACGCCGTTGCCGAACAGAATCAAGACCATGGTGCCGAAGAATTCGGCGGTTAGTTCCTGCGACAGACGTGGCGGCATCCTACAGCATACTCCAAGCGATGCGGTGCGTCCCGCGGAATGCATCATTCCCGCTGCGCATTGTCGGTAAATGAGTCAGTTGCAAACGTAGGGCCGGCACTTCTGCCGGCAACCGGACTCTAGGCCGGTTTTCCTACGGAGGAACAGAGCCGCCTGAAGGCGCCTCGCCGCCAGGAGTGGCGGCCCCACAAGTCACGCCTAGTGCGTCATCGCGTAGACGATGTAGTTCACTCCGATGCGAATGCCCAGCGCGGAAAATTTCTCGCAGATACGTGGGATCGTCCGCCCACTCCCAGGAATCGCCGAGATCGGAATTGGGGGTCAACGCGACGATCACGCGCCCGCGATCGTCGGAAATGCCTCGCCACTGCGGCCGGACAGCCGTTGCACTTTTCGGTCACGCCGGTTTGACGATAGCGCGCGCCGGGAACCTGATAGCGATCGCTCAGATCGAAAACGGAGTGAAAGATCTGATTGTCGTTGTCCAGATCGACGACTTCGCGATCCGGGAAAACGCGCTGCATGCTCGCCATGAATACCTGCCAGCCTTCGTCGCCCCAGAAATCGTCGGCCATGAAGAATCCGCCGCGCAGAATATAGTCGCGAAGCTTCGCCGCCTGGGCGTCGGTCAGATTCCAGCGGCCCGGCTGAACCGCGTAGAGCCACGGCCAGTTGTAGACGTCGTCGCCATCGTCCAGATTCACCGGCTGCTCGACGGAGCGCGCATTGACACGCGATAGCCGGCGCAGGGCCAGCAGAAAATGACGATCGGCGCGCGGATAATCCTGCGTCCACATCGAGAATCCCTGCGTCCAGTTGCCGTCGCCATAGGCTCCGAAAACGCGGCCGCCGCGCCCGCCGCGAATCTGCGGATACATCAGGCGGGCAAATACGAATTCGGTCTTGTCCTGCCAGTCGGCGGGAAGCGGAAAGTTATCGTACTCGATGCCTGGATATTGGCGGAACGGCTTTTGAAAGGCGTACAGTCCGCACGCGGCAGTGAGAATCGCAAGGGTAATGAGGATGATGCGCGCGTTCGGAGGTTGGAGCCGCGACAGCATGAGCGCTATGTAGAATGGCGCCGGCGTGCGAGTCTGTGTGAAAACAGGTGAGTAAATACGGGACAGGCCGCCCTGTCCACGCCGATATCTTGTCGGTTCATGGCCTCGGCTCACTAGGGGACAGGGTAGCCTGTCCCGTATTTACTCACCTGTTTTCACACAGACTCGCACGCCGGCGCGTTACATCAAACTCATATTAACGATATCGAAGCTGAAGCGCTCGGGCGGTAACGCGGAGACTGGCGCGGGACTGAGACCCGCCCACGTGCAGTACGCCGAATTCGCCACCGTCGAATTCAGGAAAAACAGGAACTGGTTCGAGAAACACTTGATGGGCGGCGGCTGGCGGAACGTCAGCCGCAACCCCACCGCTTTCTCGATTCCGACTCCGTGCGTGTCCACGGCTTTGTCTTCCAGTAGGGTGACGAAGCTCGATTGTCCGGCGTGCGGCCACACGTCCGCGCGCAACAGATTGCGGAGATCGATGCGGGTGTCGAAGGTGGTCTCGCACTGGCGAATCCATTCGAGAATGCTATCGCCCCACTGCCAGTGTTGGCGGAAACCGATGTATTGATCGACCAGATTGAGCGCGAGATCCATCTTGCGGCGATCGAGATCCAATTGCAGACGCTCGTTTCCAGCTTCGGGAATGAACGCCGGCAGGTCCATGATGTCGTCCTGCTCGATCAGGCTCTCGGCCATTTCCATGACGCGATCCAGGTTCTTCACGTCGGGCGACATCCTCACCAGCAGCGGCGGCAGTTCGTGCGTTGCCGACCCGGGAAGCTCGACGAATTTCCGATCCCCCACGATGTCCATATTGGCCTTCTTATGTTTTATCGACTGTCCGCCGGTAAAACTTGACTACTCACTTTAATCGATGCCAGGCGTGGGGAAAAGTTTCCTAAGACCACGTGAAGATGGCTTCATGTGGGGCCGGCACTTCTGCCGGCGTACGTGCTTTAGCGCGACCTGTTTGAGCGGCCTAAAGGCCGCTCGCCGGCACGAGTGCCGGCCCCACATCGAAAACTTAGCAGCACTCTGCCGGGATCGCTGACGCGCAGCTTGCCTGAATTGTCGAATCGCAGTCTTCATATTCCTTCGGCGCCTCCTCCGGCAATCCAATCGTCGACTGCTTGAATTCGATGCGAGAGGATCTGATCGCCCTCCCATGCCGGACACGCCGCACGCAAGCCCGCGCGAGCCTTTCCACCGCTGTTCCCGATTTCAGCGGCGCCAGAAAATCCAATGCACGTGCCGCCGTCAACGCCTCGATCGCCAGCACGCCGCGCGTATTCTTCACCACCTGCTGAAGCTTGATCGCCGACGTCATCCCCATGCTGACGAAATCTTCCTTATTGCCGCTGGTGGTGATCGATCCGGGCGACGCGGGATTCGCCAGCACGCGATTCTCGGCGACCAGCGACGCCGCCGTCACCTGAATCATCATGAATCCGGATTCGAGTCCGGCATCGGCTGCGAGGAACGCCGGCAGATCTTCATTCAGCGACGGATTCACCAGGCGGTCGATGCGGCGTTCGGAAATCCCCGCCAACGCGGTCAGCGCGATCGCCAGATAATCCAGCGCCAGCGCCAGCGGCTGCCCGTGAAAATTCCCGCCCGAAATAATTTCGTCGTCGAATCACCAGCGGATTGTCGGTGACCGAATTCAATTCGATTTCGAACACGCGCCGAGCCTCCGCCAGCGTGTCGCGCACCGAGCCATGCACCTGCGGAGCGCAGCGCAGCGAGTACGCATCCTGCACCCGCCGGCACGTGATGTGCGATTCGCGAATCTCGCTGCCGTGCAGCAGTCGTTCCAGATTCGCGGCGCAATCGCGCTGACCGGGATGCGGGCGGATCTCGTGAATCCGGCGGATCGAATGCGCGCGGCGTTCCCTTCAATCCGTCCAGCGACATCGCGCACACCACGTCGGCCGCGCGCAGCCAGCATCTCGCACCGCTCCAGTTCCAGGCACCCGACCGCCAGCATCGCCTGCGTGCCGTTCAGCAGCGAAATGCCTTCTTTCGATTGCAAGCTCGACTGGTTCGATGCCGGCGCGGCGCAGCGCTTCCCCGCCCGGCATGCGCGAGCCTTCGAATTCCGCTTCGCCCTCGCCAATCAGCACCAGCGCCATGTGAGCCAGCGGAGCCAGATCGCCGCTCGCGCCGACGCTGCCGCGCGCAGGGACCACCGGCGTCACGCCGCGATTCAGCAGATCGCAAAGACGCTCGGCGATCAACGGCCGGATTCCCGAAAATCCTTTGGCCAGCCCGTTGGCGCGAATCAGCATCATGGCGCGCGTTTCGGCGCGCCCGAGCGGCTCGCCGACACCCGCCGCATGCGACCGCACGACGTTTCTCTGAAGTTTCTCGAGATCGCCGGGAGGAACGCGCACGTCGGCCAGCAATCCGACGCCGGTATTGACCGCGTAAACCGGCGCGTCGCCCGTCGCCAGCCGTTCCACCACGGCTGCGCGATCGCCGCATGGCTTCGATCGCATGCGGCGCGATTCCGGCTGTTTCCGTGCCGCGCGCCACTGCCGTCGTCTGCTCAATCGTCAACGTGGATCCATCGAGAAGAATCACAGCTAACTATGTTGGCACACACATCCTGCTCTTTGATCGACGTGGCGTGGGCTGTCAGCCTGCTAGCCAGAGTCGCCGGCTTTTCTTTCTGTGAGACGGCTCCGCCTCGAGCGCTCTCGGCTCAGCAGGCTTGACAGCCCACCCCACGTCGAAGCCAGACACCTTACCTAGTACCCAATTCCCAAGAAAAATGCGAGTATGTTCACATATGACCAATTCGAGCCGAATTGCGCCTGCCGGCCTGCTGTTATTGCTGGCCGTACCCGCAGTGCCTCAGGAGAAAACGATGTTCCCCGCGGTCCGCGGCACTCACCACATGATTGGAGCCGGGAACCAACTTGAGGTCGAGGCCGGGTATCGCATTCTCGAACAGGGCGGCAACGCGATCGATGCGGGCGTCGCGGCGGTGCTTGCGGCCACGGTCACGGAGCAGGATCACATTGGTCTCGGTGGCGAAATGCCTCTGCTCATCAAGCTTCCCGGCAAGCCTGTGATCGCGATCAGCGGAGTCGGCGTCGCAGGTTCGAAAGCTACCGTCGATTATTTCCTGCATCGCGAAGCGGAACCGTGGGAAGACCGGCCTATCGCGCCGATTCCTGGCGCAGGGCTCCGCGCCGCGATCACGCCGGGCCTGGTCGACGGCCTGCTGCTCGCGCTGGAAAAATACGGCACCATGTCGTTCGCAAAGGTCTCCGAGCCGGCACTTCAAGATGCCGCCGACGGATTCCCTCTCCCCGAAATCTTTTCGCAGACTCTGGCGATGAACCGCAAGGTTCTCGCGTTCCTGCCGACGTCGCAGAAATTCTATTTTCCCGATGGGACCACTCCCAAGCCGGGCCAGGTAGTCCGATTCCCGGATCTCGCCAACACTTTGCGCGAAATGGCCACAGCGGAGAAAAATGCGCATGGCGATCGAGCCGCGAAAATCCGCGCCGTGCACGATTATTTCTACAAAGGTTCCATCGCGAAACGCATTGCTGAGTTTAACGAGGCCAACGGCGGCCTGATCGTCTACAACGATCTGGTCAATTTCCACGCCGAAACCGACGACGCGCGCAGCACCACCTATCGTGGCTACACCATCCACAAGCCGGGATTCTGGACCCAAGGGCCGGTGATGCTCCAGGCGTTGAACATCCTCGAAGGCTACGATCTTAAGGCGATGGGCCACAACAGTCCGCAATATCTCCACACCGTGCTCGAAGCCGTGAAGCTTGCGTTCGCCGATCGCGACCGCTACTACGGCGATCCTAAATTCAGCAAGATCCCCGAGGAGACGCTGCTCTCGAAAACCTACGCGGCGGAGCGTCGTAAGCTGATCGACCCGGAGCACGCTTCGATGGATAGCCGCCCGGGCGAGCTCGGCACTTCGGCTCCCGCGACCGGCGGATCGGGCAAGGGCGATTCACACGACACCACCTGTGTCGACGTGATCGACCATTGGGGCAACGGATTTTCAGCGACGCCGAGCGGCGCGTGGCTGCCATCGGTGATTGCAGGCGATACCGGCATTCCGCTCTCGATTCGTGGCGATTCGTTCGTCACGACGCCCGGCCATGCCAATCAGGTCGCGCCGGGAAAACGCCCGCGCGTCACGCTGAGCCCGATGATCGTGACCAAGGATGGTGAGCTCTACCTCACCATGTCGACACCCGGCGGCGACAATCAGGATCAGGCGCTGCTGCAGGTGCTCCTCAACATCATCGAGTTCGGAATGACGCCGCAACAGGCTGTCGAAGCGCCTCGTTTCCAGACCGAACACTTTTACGCGTCGTTCGCCTTTCACCAGTTCGTGCCCGGCCGCGTGAGCCTGGAAGGCCGCATTCCGGCCGCGACCGTCAAAGGCGATGAGCGATCTGGGACACAAGGTGCAGATCGGCGGCGATTGGAGCAATGCGTCCTCTCCGGTCGTGATCGTGACGAAAGAGGGAGCGTTGCACGGCGGGACCGATCCACGCCGCGGGCGTTATATGTTCGGCCGATAGTTTGTGGCGCACGCACTCGTGCGTGCCGTGTCGACACTCATGTCGACACCTTTTCGTGTGAAGCGCACCCAGACAGGTTGCGATGGTATCGTGAGACATGAAACTGAAGCGCAGAATCACCATCGAAGCTCCGCACGAACTTCTGGAAACAGTTCAGCGCGCCAGCGGTAACGCCATCACTCAGACCGCACGAACTATCCGCGCCTATGCGCGTTTGCGTAAGCTTCGGGGCAAGGTCCAATTCTCGTGCACAGCATCGGAACTGAAATCCGACCGATGAGCTTGGCGCGGGCCGCGGCCTGCAGCGTCGCCTGTCGAGGCGACGTTTTCCAGACCGATCCACAAATGTCGAGACCACTCTCGACACAGCAGGCCGGGCGGCCCGCGCCACGTCGCGTTTAATTATACGTAACGTTGATCTGCGTCCCCGTAAATCCAATCGCATATCCCTGATCCAGCTTCGGCGCGGTGAACTTCGCCGGGATGTCGAGTTCTCGATCAACAGCGTACCGGTGCCCGCCGGCAACACACTCGCGACAAACGCCGGCACCAGGAAACCGCCCGCGCTTTGCGGAGCGAAGCAAGTAAAGCTCCCGGAGGCTCCGGCGGTGTTGCTGGAACTGCCCGTGATCATGACGTAGGTTCCCGCCGCGCCACCGCTCCAGTTCACCTGGATTCCGCTGCTGCGGGTGACAGTGGCGAGCGAGGTTTGATTCGTCAAATTCAGCATCGGGTTAGGCATGGTAAGACTTACCGTGAACGCGCCCACGTCAGCGCCGCCGCCGCCCGTAAAGTGTAGGCTACACCCGCCGTAATGCTCGAAGCTGGCCGATATAAGTCCCCTTGAGGAGAGCCTGAAGCGTTGTAGAAACACCTGGGCCCGAAAGGCTGATCGTACCGGCATCTAGCGGCGTCGACGTGGCGGTAGTCGTCGATCCGGAAATCGTTTCGAGCACGCTGCAACTCCCGATCGTGTGGCACGCTCCCGGAGAAAGAACCGCCGGTGGTGCTCGAGAAGCTTGCCTAGGCAATATTGTTGGTTCCCTGCGGAGCCGGCGCCACGAATCTGGCCGACGAAACGCTTCCACTCCTCACCGTGCCCTGATTGCCCAGATTGCTGAGGTCCGTGCCGCTGATGCCGAAGATCGAGTCGTGGCAAATGCCGCTACCAGTCGATCGGGATCGGACCGAAGTTCGACGGAACGCCATTGACGATCGCGGCGACGCTGACACCGCAGCCGGTGGTCGACATTCGTGGGGATCGTGACGTTGATCTGCATCAACCCGGGGAATCCCGACGAGCCGGAATACAGGACCGTGCCTTGTGTGGCGCCGAAATAGAACTGCGTGTTGGACTGGTTGACGGAGTGCGGCGAAGTCGTGTACACGGAGTCGCTATCAGCCGTATCTGCGCCGCCGCCCGAGCCCCAGAACACGTAGGTTCCGCCCGGCTTCGCCGTATGGGTGAAGTCGACCAGAACGCCGGTGACGGCATCGGTCGCGATCGTCACGCCGTTGTAGGTTCCCAACCCAAGCGCTTGCGCAACCACCGTGAATGAAAATGCGGCGCTCGTCTGGCTCTTGTAGGTGACAGTCATCGTCGCGGTTCCCGGGGGAACGGCCGCCGGAATCACGCCGGCGATCTGTGCCGGACTCGCATAATAGAGCGGAACCGGGAAGGTTTTGCCGCCCGCTGTGATGGTCGCGCTCGCGCCCGCTGAAGTGGTCGGCAAACCGGAGCCCGCGGTCGTATTCAGTGCCAATCCACTCGATGGAGGCGGATCGCTCATATTCGAGCCCATCGCGACAAACAGAGTCGAGGGCGCAACGCCAGAGTTCACAAAGCCACCCGGGATCAGGCTGTAGTTGTTGAGGATCTTGGTAATCGTCGGCGTGCCGCCACCGGTACCGCCCCCGCCCCCCGCGGTCGCCCCAAATGTCGTAAATTGAAGAGTAATGGACGTGCCGCTCACGGCCGTCACCAGAAGCTTCGCGGCGTTTCCGGCATTCGTACCCACGCCAAGCACGGTACCCACCGTGAGATTGGCTGCAGGAATCGGCGCGGTTGTAGCGAGCGACGCTACTGCTTGCAAAATAGTCTGGGTGACGCTGGCGAATCCGGAAGCCCCTGAAAGGCCCAAGGCCGAGAGGCTGCCGCCCTTCGCGCTGCCTTGAAAAGTAATCTGTGTGCCCGTCCACAAAATGTCTCCGCCAGAGCTGGCGGTCGTGTCGTTATCAAGGTTCAGGGCCGTACCAGCGGCCAGAGTTTTCGTATCGTTGATATCCGCCAAAGCCGCCATTGGCGAAAGCAGCGCGAGAATGGCGACTGCGGATAAAGCCCGTAAGTGGGACATCGTTTTCCTCCTGAAATCTAAGCTTACATGGTCAAGCGCACGATTCCAGGAGATTTCGGCTCATCACGTGTTATGTTTTCGTGGGTCGTGGCGCGGGCCGCTGGCCGTTCAAGCACCACCCGTAAGGGTGGGGGAATTAATGATCACGTCCGCTCTTCCGACGAGTGAGTCTTGACGATAATCCGCGGAGCCCCCACCCTTACGGGTGGCTGCTTGACTGCGCAACGTCAACGTCTCAGTTATACGTCGAGTTCACGCTAAACCCAATACTCCCGTCGCATAATCCCGCATCGATCCCCGGCGCCGAAAAACTCAAAAACCCAGTCGAATTCTGCACGCCCGTACTGCCCGAGCCAGCGGGCAAACCCAGCAGTATGTAAGACGGCACCGTGAATTGGCCCAGCCCCGACCGGTGCAGTGCAAGTAAAGCTGGCCGACACCGGCTGACCACCCACCGTCGACGACGATGTTCCCGCAATCGTCACATACGATCCCGGCTGCGCCGCCAGTCCAGTTGACCGTCAACCCCTTGGTCCTATCGATGACCGCAGCATTCGCCGAATTGCTCCACGCTAGCGTAGGACTCGGCATAGTCACCGTCGCCGTGAACGCGCCCACTCCCTGCCCGCCGTTTCCGATGAACGTGAACGTTCCACCGGTCGTCCCGATCGCCCCCACGGCCAGCGGAGCAACGTACGTCCCAGTCGCCGAATTCGGCCAAGCGCGGCCGTCCCGTTGGGTCCGGTGATGTTGATCAGTCCCGCATCCAGTCCTGTAGCTGTGCCTTGCGTACCGTTCCCGACCGCGGGAGAAAGCAAACATCCGCCGATGGAAACGCTACCGCTGGTCGCGGCAAAACCCGCCCCCGAGTGCTCTGAAAGAACGCCGCCGCCGAATTGTTGACGCCGTTCGGCACCACCGTCTGGCCGACGACGACGTTCCCGGTTTTCACCGTGCTCTGTCGGCTCAGCGAGGCACGCACGCTCGCCGTCGGTCCGAACTCCGGATCCGAACACGCGCCGCCACCTTGATTGATGGGCATCACGGTCGAATTGCTCACCACCGTGCCGCTCACCGCGATCACCGAAACATTGCAGCCAGCCGCGACTGTTGCAGGAATCGTCACGTTGATCTGCACCACCCCGGGAAATCCGGACGAGCCTTGGTAGAGAATCGTCCCCTGCACTCCGCCGAAATAAACCGACAACGGAACGTTAACCGAATGAGGAGCCGCCGTGAAGACCGTATCGCTATCGGCAGTGTCCGCGCCGAGACCGGAGCCCCACAAGGTGACCGTCTGTCCAGGCGACGCCGAGTTGCTGTCCGTGAACAACGCGCCCGTGATCGCATCGGTCGCGACCACCTGTCCGCTGCCGGTGCCGGAAAATGTGGCGAATCCAAGCGCGCTGGGAACGACGACGATCGGCACGGGCGCGCTGCTATTGCCGTTGAATGTCACCGTGACGGTGCCGGTCCCAGCCGGCGTACCGGAAGGAAGCACGGCAGCAATCTGACTCGCGATCGCGTAGTAGAGTCCTGGATTCACCGTGGTGCCATTCACCGTAACCGCGACGCTCGCGCCATTCAGACTCGTCGGTATGCCGGCGGGACCAGCGCTCGACTGCAGGACCGGAACCAAGTCAGGCGCCAGACCGGTGCCTTTGATAAGAAAAAGCGTCCCCGGAGCGATTCCGTAGTTGGGGAAGCCTGGCGGAACGTTACTATAGTTGTTCAGAACAGCGGTTACCGTCGGCGCGGTCACTGTCGTGGTGGTTTGAAACGTTGTGAACTGAAGCGCGATCGAGCCGGCGCTGATCGACGTGACCAGGACTTTCGAATAATTGCCGGCGTTCGTCAGCACGCCGAAGATCGTGTTCACGCCAAGCGATCCGCTACTGATCGGCGCCCCTGAAAAGCTGGACGCGAACGTCTGCAAGGTAACCGGGGTCAGCAGCGAAAAGGAACTGCCCGTGATGCCTGGGATCACCGCCCCTGTGGCATGCCCCTGAAACGCGATGTTGGTTCCGTTCCAGAATATGTCCCCGCTCGACCCGGTTGTAGCCCCCGTTTCCAGATCGAGCGCCGAGTCTGCTGTCAGGTTTACCGTCCGGCCTATATCCCCAAATGCCACGATCGGTGAAAGCAGCGCGAGAAGCGCCACAGTAGTGTACTTCCGTGCTGTCGACATTGTTTGCTCCCAATGTTAGGATTCATCGAGTTCCCAAGTCGTTTCGCAACTGAGGCGTTATAATAGAGACTGGAGAAAGTTCACATTGTCTATCGCGCGCTCTACTTCACGATTTCTGCGGTTCTCGGCCCACCTTCAAATGCTGCCATTGCTGGAAGGTGGTGAGGAAACGCTGATCGGCGGTCAGGCTGTCATGGAAGGCGTGATGATGCGCGCGCCCCACAGCTACTGCGTCGCGGTTCGCAAAGCCAATGGCGAGCTGGTGACCGAACAACAGCCCGTGCATCGCATGTCCGAAAAGTATCCCATCTTCAAACTGCCGATTCTTCGGGGTTTGGGTACTTTGGGTCAGGCGATGGGCCTCGGCGTCAAGGCGCTGAAGTTCTCCGCCAACGCTGCGCTCGACGATGGCACAAATTGCGAAACGAACCCAAATTCCAAGCCGGTCGAGATCTCAAACGGCATGATGGCGATCCAGATGGTCCTGATGCTTGGCGTTTTCCTGCTTGTTTTCAAGTGGTTACCGTTGGCCCTCGCGACCCGGATCGGCAAATCGGTTCCCGCAGTCTCCAGCCGGTTGGCCACGAACTTCATGGACGGCGGCATTCGAGCTTTCATTTTGATGGGCTATCTGCTTCTCCTATCGAGACTTAAGGACATTCGCCGCGTGTTTCAGTATCACGGCGCCGAACACAAGGTCGTGTTCAACTTCGAATCCGGCCAGCCCGTCACCCTCGAAAACGCGCAGGCGTTCCAGACGTATCATCCTCGCTGCGGCACCAACTTTCTGGCGGTCGTGATTCTGGTTTCTTTCTTGTTCTATCCGTTGCTGCCGATTGACGGATTTCTGCCTCGCTTGCTGGTTCGCATTGCTTTGCTGCCGCTGGTCGCGGGCGTCAGTTACGAAGTGATTCGCTTCGCCGCGAAACATCCCGGCACACTGCTCGCGCTGATTTCGAAACCCGGGTTGTGGCTGCAGCGCATCACCACCAAACAGCCAGACGATTCACAAGCCGCCGTCGCGATTCACGCACTGCAAGGCGCGATGGCGCTCGAAGAGAAGCAAGGCGGCGAGTTGGTCATCGCCTAATGCAATACCAATCGAGACTGGACGAAGCCGAGCGGCGCTTCGACGAATTGACCTCGCAGATGGCGGACCCCGCCATCATCAGCGATACCGGTCAGTATCGCAAGATCGCCAAAGCCCGCAACGATCTGGCGGAAATCGTCGGCAAGTACGGCCAATGGAAATCGGTTAGCCAGCAGCTCGGCGAAGCGCGCGGAATGCTCGGCGAGACCGACACCGAAATGCGCACGATGGCCGAGGATGAGGTCGCGCAGTTGACGCCGAAGATGGCGCAGCTCGAAGAGGAATTGCGCATCCTGATGCTGCCGAAGGATCCCAACGACGAGAAGAACGTCGTGCTAGAAATCCACGCCGGCACGGGCGGCGACGAAGCCACGCTGTTCGCGGCCGAGATCTTCCGCATGTATTCGCGCTTCGCGGAAACGCGCCACTGGAAGGTGGAAATCACGTCGTCGAGCGAATCGTCGGTGGGTGGCGTTAAGGAAGTCACGGCGCTGGTCAGCGGCAACAAGGTCTATAGCCAGCTCAAGTGGGAAGGCGGGACACATCGTGTACAGCGCGTTCCGCAAACCGAAACTCAGGGCCGCGTCCACACGTCGGCGATCCGCGTAGCGGTGCTGCCGGAAGCGGACGAAGTCGAGATCAAGCTGGAAGCCAAAGACGTTCGCATCGATACGTTCTGTTCGTCAGGACCGGGCGGCCAGAGCGTCAACACCACCTACTCGGCTGTGCGCCTGACGCATCTGCCGACAGGATTGGTTGTGTCCTGCCAGGACGAGAAATCGCAGATCAAGAATCGCGCCAAAGCCGAGCGGGTGTTGCGATCGCGATTGTACGAACTGGAAATGGACAAGCAGAACGAGAAGATCGGCGACGCGCGCCGCATCATGGTGGGCACCGGCGATCGCAGCGAGAAAATCCGGACGTACAATTTCCCGCAGAATCGCGTTACCGACCATCGCATCGGGCTCACGCTGCATCAACTGGATCAGGTGATGGAGGGGAAGCTGGATCCGCTGGTTCAGGCGTTGACGCAGTATTATCAGGCGCAACAGCTCGGCGAACAAGGCGAAGCCGCTTAGGGACGCAGCATGCCAGGTTCGGATCGGCAGAAGCCGATGAGCTTGGGCGTGGCCCTGAAGCAAGGCCGGAAAATCCTCGACGACGCCTCCGTTGACGCACCTCAACTTACCGCTGAGGTTCTGCTCGCCCACGCCGTCGGCCACGAACGCGTCTGGCTGTACGCGCATTCGGACGAGCCATTAAAAGAGGTCTGGTGGATACACTATGGCCGCTATCTGCACGAGCGCATGCAGGGCAAACCGACCCAGTACATCACCGGCCACCAGGAATTCTACGGTCGCGAGTTTCGCGTCACGCCCGACGTCCTGATTCCCCGCCCTGAAACCGAACACGTGATTGCGGCAGTGCTGGCGCGTGGCGGATCTTCCATTCTCGACATCGGTACTGGTTCCGGCGCGATTGCGGCGACTCTTGCGCTGGAGACGAACGCTCGCGTGATTGCCACCGATATTTCGGTCGCGGCGCTCCGTGTCGCTGCGGAGAATGCCCGACGTCTCAACGCTCCGGTCCAGTTTGTCGCTTGCGATCTCGGCAGTGTGTTCGCCAGCCGGTCTTTCGACTTGGTCGTGTCGAATCCGCCCTACGTTCCCGCATCCGACGCGCCGACTTTGCAAAAGGAAGTTCGCGATCACGAGCCTGCCGTCGCGCTGTTCGGCGGCGAGGACGGACTCGATGTCTATCGGCGACTGATTCCTGAAGCTGCTCGATTGCTCAAGCCCGGCGGCTGGTTGGTGATGGAACTGGGTCACGATTCGGCTGAGAGTGTGCGGGCTATGCTGGGCGACCGTTGGAGTGAAGTGGAAGTCATCCCGGACTTGGCCGCCATCCCGCGCGTGCTCGCCGCTCGGTCGCAGAACGTTTAACCGCTATAGTCCAGAACGCGCTCCATACTGTCGCGCCTCTTTGAGCACCAACCGCGACGATAGCGCGACGAGTGGCAGCGGGAGCAATCGTAAACCCCAACAAACCACCCAATCTCAATCGTCGACGTTGAGCGTTCAAAGAGGCGCGACAGTATGGAGCGCGTTCAGAAAACGACCGCTGTTAGCCCTTCGACTTGAGCACGCTGAGGACTTCTTCGCTGTGCTTGTTCGGATCCACGCCGATCCACACTTTCGCGATCTTGCCCTGCGGGTCGATCAGGAACGTATTGCGCGCGGCGAACTTCGTCACCACCAGATTCGTCACCGACCCATATTCCTTCGATACGGTCTTGTCAGTGTCCGCGAGCAGCTTGAACGTCAGCCCCTGCTTCGCGCAAAAATCCTGATGGCTTCCCGCGGTATCGACGCTGACGCCGACCACCACCGCGTTCGCCGCCTGATACTGCGCGATGTCGCGCTGGAAATTGTGCGCCTCAATGGTGCAGCCGTGCGTGTTGTCCTTCGGATAGAAATACAGCACCACCCAGTGGCCGCGGAAATCCTTCAAGCTCACCGGCGACGAATCTTGCGACGGCAAAGTGAAATCGGGTGCTGCTTGACCGACCGACGGTGCGGCCAAAACACTGGCGGGCTGCATGACCATGAACAACAAAACGGCTGCTGCCAAAATAACCACTACGAGGATCGCGTACTTCATAACTCCCTAGTATAGTTCGGCCTCCGCTAACGTCGCTCAAGCACCGCCCGTAAGGGCGGGGGTAGCGTGAACCCGCCACACCCCCGCCCTTACGGGCGGTGCTTGACTGCAATTGGTTGCTCTACCATGAAGCCTGAAGATGCGATCGTACTTTCATCTCGACATGGACGCCTTCTTCGTCTCCGTCGAAGAGCTGTACGATCCATCGCTCAAAGGCAAGCCCGTCGTGGTCGGCGGAAAGTCCAACGAGCGCGGCGTGGTTTCGGCGGCCAGCTACGCGGCTCGCAAATTCGGCGTTCATTCGGCGATGCCTCTGCGCACCGCCTACAAACTTTGCCCGCAGGCGATCTTTGTCGACGGCCATCGCGACCGTTATCTCGATTACTCGCGCCGCGTGTACACAGTGCTGCAGCAGTTCTCGCCGCGCGTCGAAATGGCATCGATCGACGAAGCCTATCTCGACATGACGGGCACGGAGCGTTTGCATGGTCCGCCGCTCGCCGCCGCGCATCGCTTGAGCAACGCGGTCAAAGCCGCGACCGATCTCAACTGCTCCATCGGCGCCGCCAGTTCGCGGCTGGTCGCCAAGGTTGCTTCCGATCAAGCCAAGCCACATGGAGTGCTGTGGATCGTGCCCGGTCAAGAGGCGCAATTCCTGGGGCCGCTGGATGTCCGCAAGATTCCCGGCGTCGGCAAGGTGACGGAGAAGAATCTCAACGCGGTGCGGCATTCGCAAAGTGCGCGACCTCGCGGCGCTCGACGACGCATTTCTGGAACAGCGATTCGGCAAGTGGGGCTTGTCGCTGGCGGGCAAGGCTCGCGGGCAGGATGCGGGAGGATGGTTCGACGAAGAGATCGCCGATGTGGAGACGGGCGGCAGCGATCCGAAGTCGATCAGCCACGAGAATACGTTCATGGTCGACACCGGCGGATCGCGATGCGATTGACGCGATGCTGGTGCGGCTCTCGGAAATGGTCGCGCGGCGGCTGCGCGACCATCAGTTGTTTGCGCGCACGATCCAGATCAAGTTGCGCTACTCGGATTTCTCGACGTTCACGCGGTCACACACGCTGGAACGCGCCACGCAGATCGATCTGGAGATTGCAGACGCGGCTCGCGAGCTTTTCTACAAGGCGTGGACGCGGCAAGCCGATCCGGCTTGCTCGGCGTGTATGCGCAACAGCTCGGATCGGGCGAAGGGCAGACCAGCCTGCTCGACGAAGACAAGACGGAGCGGTGGCGCAAGACGCTGGCGGCGGTCGACAAGATTCGCGACAAGTATGGCGACACGACGGTCTCGCTCGCGGCGGGATTGAAGGCGGGATTTCGCGCGAAGGTTCATGAGAATCCTGAGAATCTTCCGGGGAAAGAGCCCAAGAAGCTTGATCGATAGCCGGGTTGCTCGGTACACGCGAAGCAGGTCGCCGGCACGAGTGCCGGCCTCACAGGGAGTGAACTGCTATTCTTGAATGAGTGCAGCTTTCCGTCGTCGTTCCGATTCACAATGAAGAGCCGTCGATCTTACCGCTCTACGACCGCCTGACCGCGGTGCTCGAAAAGATCCGCAAGCCTTACGAGATCATCTTCATTGATGACGCGTCCACCGATCGCAGTTTCGATCTGCTGGCGAATCTTGTCGAGACCGATCCTCGCCTGAAAGTGATTCGCCTGCGGCGCAATTTCGGACAGACGGCCGCGCTGGCCGCCGGGTTCGATGAGGCGCAGGGCACCGTGATCATTTCGCTCGACGGCGATTTGCAGCATGCGCCAGAAGACATTCCGGCGCTGCTCGAAAAGATCGAAGAGGGCTACGATATCGCCAGCGGATGGCGCAAGAATCGGCTGGACAACGCGGTCACCCGAAAGTTTCCGTCGCGCATTGCGAACTGGCTGATGGCGAAAGTTTCGCACGTGGAGCTGCGCGATTTCGGAACTACGTTCAAGGCGTATCGCGCGGAGATTCTCAAGGACATCAATCTCTACGGCGAGCTGCATCGCTTCATTCCGGCTCTCGCGACGCTGTACGGTGCGCGCATTGCGGAGGTTCCGATTCGCAATCTGCCTCGTGCGGCGGGTGGTTCGCACTACGGATTGGGCCGCACGTTTCGTGTGATGTTCGACATCTTCACCATCTGGTTCCTGCTGAAATACTTCACGCGGCCGATGCATTTTTTCGGAAAGTGGGGATTGGTGAGCGCGGGCACGGGCGGCGCGATTCTTGCGTTTATCGCGGGCAAGAAACTTTGGACGGGCCACGACATCATCCAGGAACATGGGCCGTTGATGGTGCTGGGCGCGCTCGCGCTGGTGACGGGTGTGATGCTGTTCTGCACGGGCCTGCTGGGCGAAGTGCTGACGCGCACGTATTTCGAAAGCCAGGGCCGCAGGATTTACGCTGTGCGCGAAATTCGTACGCGGCGCGAACCCACGGTCTCGGATAGCGCGGCCGGAAGATAACGCTTTTCGCCACGAATGCACACGAATAAACACGAATAGAACAGAAGATAGGCGTGTTCATTCGTGTTCATTCGTGGCCAGATCGATTTAACCATGAACATCCGAGCGGTGATTTTCGATTTCGGCGGAGTGCTTTGCTTCCATCCCGATCGCGAGCTGATTGCGCGCGCGGCGGAACATTGTGGCGTGGAATACGACACGTTCCTGCGCTCCCTGTGGAAGGATCGGCTGGCTTACGATGGAGGCCTGGATCCGCTGGAGTACTGGCGCGGCGTCGCCAAGCATGCGGGCAGCATGTTCGATGACGATCTGATTGCACGCATGATCGAACGCGAGATTGAATTTTGGAGCCGCTATGACGATCGCGTACTCGCGTGGGTCGACGATTTGCGCGCCAATGGAATTCGAACCGCGGTGCTGTCGAATCTTGCCGCGTCCGCTGGGCGAGAATTTGCGGAAGGTCGAGGGGTTTCTGGACCACTTCGATCACGTCACGTTTTCTTATGAGCTCGGCTTGGTGAAACCGCAGCGCGAGATTTATGATGATGCGGTGCGCGGTGTTGGCGTGCCGGCCGGCGAGTGTTTGTTTCTGGACGATCGTTCGGAGAACATCGAGGGTGCTCGCGAGGCGGGGTTGCAGGCGGAGTTGTTCACGACGTGGGAAGAGTTCGTGGTGGAGATGCCGGGTCGTTATAGATTGCCTGCTCCTAGGGCGTGACGCAGCATTCTATGCCTGCAGCATTTGCTCGAGATCCAGGAAGAACTCGTGTCGACATGAGTGTCGACACGGCACGCACGAGTGCGTGCGCCACGTCGCTTCAACTACCGTGGATCGTATAAACTCGACAAGATGCGCTACTTACTGCTCCTGAGCCTTGCGCTGCCCGGGCTCGCTCAGTCAATCGACAGTCGACTGTATTCCGAAATGCATTGGCGATCCATCGGGCCGCCTCGCGCCGGGCGTGCGCGAGCGCTGGCCGGCGTCCCGAGCCAGCCCAACGTCTTCTACATCGGGTTCGACAACGGCGGTGTGTGGCGATCGACAGATTTCGGCTCGACCTGGGTGCCTCTGTTCGATAAGCAATCGACCGGCTCGATTGGGGCGATCGCGGTGGCGCCATCCGATCCCAACATCATTTACGTCGGCAGCGGCGCGGGCATTATTCGCCCCGATTTGGCAACTGGCGATGGGATGTACAAGTCGACCGACGCGGGCAAGACGTGGACGCATCTCGGTCTGCGCGATTCGCAGATGATCGCGAACATCGCGGTCGATCCGCGGAATCCGAATCGATTATTCGTGGCGGTGCTGGGTCATCCTTATGGTCCGAACGCGGAGCGCGGGATTTTCCGTTCGACTGACGGAGGCGCGACGTTCTCGAAGGTTCTGTACAAGGACGAATACACCAGCGGCAACGATGTGGTGCTTGACCCGGGCAATCCGAACACGGTTTACGCGGCGCTGTGGCAACAGCAGCAGGGCTTCTATCGAGAACGGCTCGTTCGGCGGAACCGACGGCGGGATTTTCAAATCGACGGATGGCGGATCGACTTGGAAGCAGTTGACGACCGGGCTTCCGTCGATCAATCAGGCGAATCTCGCGATCGCACCGAGCAATCCCAAGGTCCTTTATGCAACGGTTGCTCCAGGCGCGCCGCCGGCTGGCGCGACACCACCTGCCGCACCAGCAGCAGGTCGTGGGGGTGGCGGTCGCGGAGGACGCGGCGGTGGGGGCGCGGCGATCGCATTCTACAAATCGAGCGATGGGGCGAGCATTGGATCCTCGCGACGGACGATCCTCGCATCGCCGAGATGGGTTCGCAGCGGCATCCGCCGGATACGCGTCCGCTGGGCACGAATCGGCGGCGGCGATCTGCCGACCATCACTGTCGATCCGAAGAACGAGAACGTCGTGTATAGCTGCTCGACTGTGTTCTGGCGAACTGAAGACGGCGGGCTCACGTGGTCGGCGGTGCGCGGCGCGCCGGGTGGCGACGATTATCAGAAGAGCTGGGTGAATCCGGCGAATTCGAACATCATTTTGCTGGTGAGCGATCAGGGCGCGGTGGTGTCGGCGAATCGCGGCGAATCGTGGAGCAACTGGTACAACCAGCCGACGGCGGCGATGTATCACGTGACTGCCGACAACGCGTTTCCGTATCGGCTGTGCAGCGGGCAGCAGGATTCGGGCTCGGCGTGCGTCGATAGCCGCGGCATGGATGGCGAGATCACGTTTCACGATTGGCATCCGGTGGGCATCGAAGAATACGGCGAGGCTGCGCCGGATCCGAAGAATCCGAATCTTGTGTACGGCGGCAAGGTGACGGTGTACAACCGGCTCACGGCTCAGAAACAGAATGTCGGGCCGCCGGGTGGTGGTCGCGGCGGGGAGCCGGCTCCGACAGGTGCGCCTCCTGCGCGGACCGTTCGAACGCAGCCGTTGATCTGGTCGCCCAAAGATCCGAATGTTTTGTTCTATGCGACCGCAGGGGTGTGGAAGACGTCGAACGGCGGGCATAGCTGGACGGCGATCAGCGGCGATTTGACTCGTGGCGACAAATGGGAGTTCCCGTCGAACGCAGGCAAGTACGCGTCGACGACGCCGGCGGCGTCGTGGTTCGATCACGGCGCTGGCGCCATCGCCACTCGATGTGAATGTGTTGTGGGCGGGCACTGGCGATGGGCTGGTTCAGTTGACCACCGATGGCGGAGCGAAGTGGACGAGCGTCGGGCCGCAATTGAAGGCGTGGACGCGCATCTTCAACATGGAAGCCGGGCATTTCGATACGAAGACGGCGTACATCGCGGCGAACACTCTGCGGCTCGACGACATGAATCCGCATTTCTGGCGCACGCACGACGGCGGCAAGACGTGGACCGAAATCAACACGGGAATCACATCGGGAAACCCGGGCGGCGCGCCGTCGAATTCGATTCGAGAAGATCCTCGCAAGAAGGGTTTGCTGTATGCGGCGACCGACACGCAGGTGTGGGTTTCGTTCGACGATGGCGATCACTGGCATTCGCTGCGCCTCGATATGCCGGCCATTTCGGTGCGCGATATCGAGGTGAAGGATGACGCGTCGTGCATGTGTTCGGATCTGGTCGCGGGCACGCACGGTCGCGGATTTTGGATTCTGGATGATGTGACTCCGCTGCGTCAGGTGACGGAAGCCGCGGCTGCGTCCGGCGCTTATTTGTTCAAGCCGGCGACGGGAATTCGAATTCGATTCGGCACTAACGATCCGACGCCGTGGCCTCCTGAATTGCCCGCGGGCGAGAATCCGCTGCCGGGGGCGATTGTCGATTACTATTTGCCGGCTTCGGTCAGCGAGGCGAAGCTGGAATTCCTGGATGGCGCGGGCAAAGTGATTCGCACGTATTCGAGCAAGGATGCTGTGCGCAATCCGGATCCCGCAACCGATCCGGTCGCGTACAACAAGCTGTGCCAGGCGACTCCGACACTTCGCCGATTGCGGATTGCCGCTGTATTGGCCGGCGCCTCCGCAGGTTTTGAAGACGACGGCGGGGATGCATCGGTTCACCTGGGACATGCATTACGATCCGATCGCGGGCGGCGGTGGTGGTGGTCGCGGCGGTGGCGGCGGAGGGGCGGCGGTGCCGCATCGAACATATGGCGGTGTTGCGTCGCCATGGGTCGCACCCGGAACTTACTCGGTTCGGCTGACGGTGGATGGGAAGTCGCAGACGCAGCCGATCGTCATCAAGATGGATCCTCGCGTGAAGATCACGCCGGAGGTTCAGCAGATCTTCACGCTGACGACGCAGGCGGAGACGAATGCTCGCAATGCGGGGGCGGCTTATAAGGATGCTCGCGAGCTGGCGGAGAAATTGAAGGCGAAGCCGCAAGCGGCAGCGAACGATGCGCTGCTGAAAGAGATCGACGATATCGCTCCGGCGGAAGGCGCTGCGCCTCCAGCAGGCGGAGGGCGCGCGGGACGGGGCGGTCGCGGTGGCCGGGGAGCAGCGGCGACGGAGGACACGCCTCCGCCGAATCTTCAGACGATCGGCGGGCAGATGATCGCGAGCGTGATGGGAATGCAGGGCGCAGAGATGGCTCCGACGGCCGCGATGATCGATGCCTGCTCGAAGCAGAACGCGGCGTACACATCGCTGATGGCGAAATGGTCGGCGATCAAGGCGAAATCGAGCTCGCAGGCGAAAGCGCCTGCGTCACAACACTAGTAAAACGTTGTTGCGCGCACCCTGACGGGTGCGCCTCAAAACACGCATGAGGCGCGTCCCGTTAGGGCGCGCGCAACTGCGCGGTCGCAATATCGCTAGGACAGATGTCGGACGCTAAAACGTAAACCGGGTCTGCAATTCCAGCCGGCGATTATTTGCGTTCTCCGAAAATCCTTCGCCGTTGGCGCCGCCGGCCATCTGATTCGCAAGGCCGAACAGCGGCGACGTGATATCGCCATTGATGGGACCCGCGTTGGTGTGATTCAACAGATTGCGAAACGACATCGAAATGATCAGGTTGTAACGCTGCGAGCTCGGCTGTGCGCCGATCAGGCCGCCTAATCCTCTGCCCGTCGCGGCTTGCGCTGGATTCGCCGGACCCGACGACGACGAACTCGCGCTCGGCCTTCCGCCGCGCTCGCCGCCGAATCCGAATGTCTTGCCGACCCGCAGATTCATGCTGATCTGTCCCGGCCCGCGTCCGAAATTGCGCGGCAGGATCATTTCGTCAGGCGTCGGATTGGGATCGAGCAATCCGTACTTCGTTTGGATCACGCCGGGCTTGGTGGCGTCGGTTGCGATGCCGGGGCGCGCGGTGAACAACGTGGTGCCGTAGGGATCGTTACCGCTGGTGATGTCGAATGGTATGCCGGATTGCACGACGAAAAACGGACTCAACCGAATACTCCAGCGCAGATTGATCGATCCGCCCATCGTTACGCGATTGCGGACATCGGTCGAGGCGGGGCCGTATTCGCCGGCGTCGCTGTGCGGATTCGCCGCGAACGTTCCGAGCCCGTCCGTATTGCTCTTCGCCTTGTTCAACACGTAGAAACCGAACAGCGAAAAGCCCGAGTTCACCTTCGCGTTGACGTTCGCGATCATCTGATTCTGGTTGTAGATCCCGACGATTCCATCAGAAACACCGGACCGGGCAGCACAGCGGAACGCAGCATATGCAGTCCGTGCGAGTTCGTGTAAGTCACCGCGAGCGTCGTGCGCGCGGGCAATTGTTGTTCGAGTGTTGCCGCCGTCTGAAGAATGTACGGCGCGCGCAGGCTGGAATCGATTTCCTGAATCGTGCGCGTGGTCAACGTACCGCCGAGACTCGCGATCGTGTGGCACGTTCGGAAAAAACGTCGGATTCGTGACGACGTAGATTGCTGGACGACGCCGTTGTAGCGCTCCGCCGTCAGCGTGTTGCCGAGCGCGAAGCGATCGTAAAACGCTCCGAAGCCGACGCGCAGAACGGTCTTCGGTTTGGTTCCTCTGGCGCAGGCGCCCAGGCGAGCGCGACGCGCGGCGCAATATCGCGCCAGTCGTGAATGTTGGTCTGGACCTCGTAGCGAAGCCCCAGGCTCAGCGTCAGGTTCGGGCGCAAACGCCAATCGTCGGCGGCGAAAATGCCCGCGTCCATTTGTCCCACCGACAATTCAGGATTGCCCGGTATTGATCGAGAACTGTGTCGGCAGTGCCGCCGGGAAGCTGCAAGCACCGTGACGGCGATAGAGCTCGATGGAACTAATGACTTCCGCCGGCGAACGTAAACGTGCCGTTGAAATTCTGCGGCGAAATGTTGTCGTCGGTCTGGCCGCGCATGCGCCCGCCGAACTTGAAAACGTGACGCCGTGAACCATGGTCGTGTAGTTTTGAAATTCGTAATTGTTCTGCGTGTCGAAACCGCGGCCCGACGGACGCGCCGCCATCGTTGAATGCGCCCAGCACCTGGATCTCCGGCGCCTGGCGTATTCGCGATCCTCTGCGGCGCTGCCCGGAAATACTGGAATCGCGATTTCGTTGATCGCCGAGCCGATGACCGCCGTTTCCGTGAGCTGCACCGTCTGATTCAGATACGAGAAATCGTAACCGCGCGCAGGGCAGATCCAGATTGCCGATGCCGGCGCCGGGAATGCTCGACTGCGTGATGGAATAGCGCATGACCAGCGTGTTCTTGTCGTTCAACGCGTAGTCGATGCGCGGCGTGACCTTTGGTGAATCGCTGCTTCACTTCGAACATATTGGTGAAGGGCGTCGGAACGAACGCGGAATTCAGCATCACGCCATTGGTGATGGCTCCGTTGTTGACCATGTTGCGCTGGAAATCCAGCGAGAACGAAGCGTGCTTGCCCAGCGGACCGCCGCCCTCGTTCTCAAATTCGTTGAGCAACAGCGGCGCTTTCACCGCCGAATATGGATTGCGGGCATTCCACCAATCCGTGCCCAGGTTGTAATCGAGCTGCGCGTGATAACGATCCGAACCCGGCTTGGTGAAAATCTCGATCTTGCCGTAGCCGAGCTTGTCGTACTCGGCCGCGAATGGATTCTGATTGATGCGGATTTCGCGGATCGACGATTTCGGCGGCAGCTCGCCACCGCTGAATCCGTCGATGAACAGCGATCCGCCGTTGGGGCCTGCGGCGGGACCAGCGAGCGCGAGCAAGTCCGCCATGAGATCGGTGGGATCGTCGGAGAGCGCATCGAGATCGGCGCCGCGCAGGATCAGCCCGCTGGCATTGGCGGCGGAGTCGAGCGCGAGCGAGGCGCCGGTTTCCTCGGCGACGGTGACGCGCTGCGTGGTGGTGATCACTTTCACGATGAGGTTGATCGTGAACGGGGCTTGGCGCAGCGTGATTTTCGTGGGCGCGGCTGTGGCGAGTTGCGGTGCGAGTCGCGGTGATCTCGTAATCGCCGGTGGGCGAGGCTGGCGAATGAATAGGAGCCTTTGTCGTCGGCAGTCGCGATTTTGGTTACGCCGTCAGGGCCGGCGAGGGTGATGGTCGCGCCGGGAACAACGCGCCGCTTTCATCGGTCACTTGTCCGCGAACGATTCTCGATTGCGCTTGCAGCGATAGCGCGAACACGAGGAGAAGCCAGAAGGAGAAACGACTTCGAAATCACCATTACATATTAAAGTTCGATCCTGAAGATCTGCTTAATGCACTGGGCAATGGGGTGTGACGGGAGAGACTCGTGTCGACATGAGTGTCGACACGGCACGCAGGAGTGCGTGCGCCACGTCACTCGTCGGGCGGATATCGGCGCGCGTGTTCGTCTTCGTACGCCTGCTTCAGTCTAGCGGCGCGATCGAGGAAGCCCGCGCAAATCACGTCGGGATCGATAGCGGCGAAGTCCTCCTCAGACAGCTCTTCGAGGTGAGTACGCCAATCGGCTTCCGCTTCGGGATTGAAGATGGCTTTGTCCAGAACACTGGTCGCCTCCAACGTTCGCCCGCCGGGAACCATGACACGCAGTTCGCGGCGCGGTGGGTCGCCCACCTCCTCCGATGCGATGTAGCACGGGATGTTTGCTTCGCGAAGCGCCGCGCATGCCTCGCCGGCCTCCCTTGCCGCCGAACCTCCGGGATAGGCAGTGTAGGAAGAGACGCTGAAGCTGTCATCGATCCAATCCGGGGTTGGAGATGCCCCGTCAGTACTTAGCCCGCGGCCGTTGAGTTCAGCATCAAGACAACCGCGCGCGTCCGGAGTCAGATCGTCGGGGTCGATTTCGAGAAGCGCCTCGTCAGACATCGACAAATATTGTTTGCGCAAATGTTCCGTGTCGACCTTCACTTCAGTCTCCATTCCTGAATTCCTGCCGACCAGTTGGGCTGCATCGTGACTTCGAGCCGCATGCCGGTCGTGGTCACGGGCTTGAACGCGACTTTGTTGAAGCGATCTTTTTCGACGCCGAATAAGCCTGGCGATTCGACCGGCTTCCACGACGTAGCCGTCTTTATACAGCAGCCGCCAGGAAGCAGGAACGCGAACTTCGCCGCGGCCGGTATCGTCGAACCAATAGAGCTCGGCTTCTGAAACGGTCGTCAACTTCTCGAAGGCGTACTCGACCCATTCGGTCGTTCCCTTGGTCGGCCACCAGTCGAAATAGGAGCTGGCGTCGTTCGATGCCGAGGGCTCCTCGCCATCGTTAATCGTGCGCGGATTTCGGCGTGGCGGCGTGGTCCCTTGCGACACGGTCACCGTCGCCGTGGTCGCGACGGTCGGGAATGGAGCGGGCTTCGCGTTCGCTTCACTGTTGGGAATCCAGACGATCATCTGCCCACGTCCGCGATTCGCCCAGGCGTAGTACGGAATCGCCATGAATGCCTGCGGTGTCTTCGTGACCTTGCCTTGCGCGTCGAAGTTCAGCGCGACCGCCCGGCTCTTCACCACGGTCACGCCGTTCAACAGGCCGGGCTTGAATTCGGCGGTGAGGACGGCGCTGTCGGGCAGCATCAGATTGCGTACTTTGCCGTTCGGATTGTCGGACCACTCTGCTGCGTAGACGATCGGGCCGCGTTCGAGCGCGACCCGTCCGCGATCGGCGGCGACCTGATCGTTCGCGATCACGCGACGCACGGGCATCGGAAGACTCAACTCGATCGTGTCGCCGGCCTTGGCCCAGGTTCGCGTGATGCTCGCATAGCCTTTGTCGACCTTGATCGGCACCGCTTTGCCGTTCACTCTGAGCGTCACCAGCGCCGACGACTTATCCGAATAATGATAAAGATCGCTCGCGACCGGTTCGTTCCGCGCCCAGCCCGGAATGCGGACATTGACCGTCAGCGGACCTGCTTCATCCGGCTTCACCGTGATCTTCACAGCGCCATCCCACGGATATCTCGTTTCCTGCACGATGTTCACTGTCCGGCCGTTGTCGAGCTTGATCCTCGCGTTGCTCGCCATGTAGAGATTCACCCACAGCGCATCGTCGCGCTGCGCGTAGACGTATCCCGGAACCGACGCCATGAATCGCGTGATATTGCCGGGGCAGCAGGCGACGCCGAACCATGGGCTGCGCGCATGCTGGCCGTTCGATTCGAGCGGATTCGGATAGAAGAACGTCGTCGCCATCCAGCGAAACGCCGGAGATCAGGCCGTTGTAGAGCGTGCGCTCCATCACGTCGATATACTTCGCGTCGGCGTGCAGCAGGAACAGGCGATGGTTCCAATAATCGTTGCCGACCGCCGCGCAGGTCTCGTTGTACGCGGTCATGTTCGGCAGTTCGTAATTCCTGCCGAACGCCTCGCCCGATCCGGTGGCGCCGATGCCGCCGGTGATGTACAGCTTCTTGCCCGCGACGTTGTCCCAGATTGCGTCGATCGCTTTCACGTAGGACTGCATCGCCAGTCAGCGCCGCGACGTCCGCCATGCCGGAGTACATATAAGTCGCGCGCACCGCGTGGCCGACGGCCTCGGTCTGATCGACGACCTTCAGATGCGATTGGTTGTAGGTGCGGCCACTGCCCTGCCGGCCATCCGGGCCGCGCGCATCGAGCATGAATTTCGCCAGCTTCAGATAACGTTCGTCGCCCGTCACGCGGTAAAGTTTCGCGAGACCCATTTCCGTGATCTGATGGCCGGGCCAGATGACTTGCTTTCCCGGGCCGAACGTTCGATCCAGCAAGATCCGCGGTGCGCAGTGCGATGTCCAGCAGCGTGCGCTTTCCGGTGGCCTGATAGTGCGCGACGGCGGCTTCGTACAGATGGCCGAGGTCGTACAGCTCGTGGCTGTCGACCGATTCGAGCATCCATCGCTGCGGGCCGGCCCACTTGTGCGGATTCAGCGGATCGATGGTGCGCGCGGTGTAGAGATAGCCGTCCTTCTCCTGCGCCGCGCCGATCTTCGCGATCAGTCCGTCGACATACGCTTCGAGCTTGCGGATCGGGAGTGACGCTGAGCGTGTACGACGCGCCCTCGATCACCTTGTAGAGATCGGTGTCGTCGAACGGATAGCCGGGAGGTTTGTGATTGCTCGAACGGCTCGCCGTGCAGCGCTTCGGCGGCGCGAATGAAGTTGTCGACGCGGCCGGTTTCCTCATCCTTCTGAAATGCGAACGGAATCGTGACTTTGCGATTGGCTTCGATGCGCGGCGCCCAGAATGAGTCGGTCAGATGAACGGCGGTGAACGGCACCGGCTTCACCGGATAATCGCGAGTCTGCGCCAGGCTCGCCGAAACGCCGACCGTTGAAGCAATGGCCGCGACGTATCGTGCGAAGCGTGGGAACGTCATCATGGCTTTCTATTTTAGTCTGTACAATTTGATGCAGTGTGCCCATGTAAGACGTGGGGCCGCCACTCGTGGCGGCGAGCCGTCTTTAGACGGCTCTTTTGTACTTTGCCGAGGAGAAACGGTTTGGTAAAACTATGGATCGCAATGATAGCCGCGTTGTGCGTAGGGAGCGCCACAATGAACGCTGCAACTAAAATCACGCGCGGCGATTTCGGCAAGCTGCCCGATGGGACGCTAGTCGCCATCTACACGCTGACCAACAGCAACGGTGTCGAAGCAAGAATCACGACGTACGGTGGCCGCCTTGCAGGACTGCTAGCGCCGGATCGCACCGGCACCAAGGCCGACGTGATTCTCGGGTTCGATTCGGTGGACGGATACGTCGCCAACCCCGGTCCGTTCTTTGGAGCGCTGATTGGACGATATGGAAATCGAATCGGCGGCGCGAAGTTCTCGATCGACGGCGTCGAATACAAGGTCGACAAGAATGACGGCGCGAATTCCTTGCACGGCGGCGCGCACGGTTTCGACAAGCGCGTGTGGACCGCGAAGGAACTGCCGGATGGCGGTTTGGAACTAACCTACCTGAGCAAGGACGGCGAAGAAGGCTATCCCGGCAATCTGAAAGCAACGGTGACCTATCATCTCTCCGACGCGAACGAATTGAAGATCGATTACCGGGCCACGACTGACAAACCCACAGTAGTGAACCTGACGAATCATGCCTACTTCAATTTGAAGGGCGCGGGCAGTGGCGATATTCTCGGGCACGTCATGATGATCAGCGCGAATCGTTATCACGCCGGTCGATGCGGGGCTTATCCCCACGGGCGAGCTTCGCTCGGTCGACGGCACGCCTTTCGATTTTCGCAAGCCCACGGCCATCGGCGCGCGCATCGGCGACAACGATGAACAACTGAAGCTCGGCAAAGGCTATGACCACAATTGGGTGCTGAGCCGGTCCGGCAACGGGCTCCAACTGGCGGCTCGCGTCGAAGAGCCATTGAGCGGCCGCGTGCTGGAGGTGTTGACCACCGAGCCCGGAATTCAGTTCTACACGGGAAATTTTCTCGATGGTACAATCAAGGCGAAAGCAGCAAAAGTATACGGCCTTCGGTCCGGATTCTGCCTGGAAACCCAACATTTCCCGGATTCGCCGAACAAGCCTCGGTTCCCCACGACGATGTTAAAGCCGGGCGAACAGTATCGAAGCACCACGATCTTCAAGCTTTCCACGCATCCCTAACCCTATGAAATTTGCGATCCCACTCTCCTTGTGTTTGATACCGGCCAGCCTGTTCGCGCAGGTCACGACCGCCGACTACCAGCGCGCCGCCGAGCTTCGCACGAAGTATCCGAGCCTGGCGATCGACATCGCGGGACCTGTGACCTGGATCGAGGGCACCGATGTTTTCTGGTATCGGAAATCGGTGAAGGGTGGGAATCAATTCATGTTGGTGGACGCCGAGCATTCGGCGAAGAAGGTCGCGTTCGATCATGAAAAGCTGGCGACCGCGCTATCCGCGGCTGCGGGCGAGAAATATTCGCCGCTGGCTTTGCCCTTTCAGGAAGTCACGTTTGCCGATAGGCAGCGCACACTGCAGTTCGTCATCGCGACCTCGGCATGGAGCTGCGATTTAGGCAATTACACCTGCAGGAAGACAGGCCCGGCGCCAACTGGCCGCGATGGACGAGCGCGCGGCCCCGTCGATGATGACGAGAGTCCCGCAGAATTTCATAACGACATAGACGAGGGAATGGTCGTATCGCCAGCCGACACGCCGCCACAACAGGGCGCGGGACGCGGCGGAATTCAGACAGCGGCCGCACAGGATTCGGTGAAGGCTTCGCCCGATGGAAAGTGGGAAGCCCTCATCCAGAATTTCAACGTATTTATTCGCGCCAAGGGGAAGCATGATGCGCAACCGCTCAGTTGGGATGGTTCGGAGGGGAACTACTACACGTTCCGCTCCATCGCGTGGTCGCCCGATTCCAACCATCTGGCAGCGTATCGCGTGCGGCCGGGATACAAGCGCGAGGTTCACTACGTGGAATCCTCGCCGGCGGATCAATTGCAGCCCAAGCACTCCACGCGCGATTATTCCAAGCCGGGTGACACGCTCGACGTCGCACAGCCCGTGTTGTTTGATATCGATGCGCGCAAGCAAACCATCGTCGACAACGCGCTGTTTCCGAATCCCTATAGTTTGTCGCAACCGGTGTGGTGGAAAGATGGCCGCGGGTTTACTTTCGAATACAATCAGCGCGGCCATCAGCTTTATCGCGTGATCGAAGTGGACGCACAGACCGCGAAGGCTCGCGCGGTGATTACCGAAGAGAGCCGAACTTTCGTCGATTACCGGCCGCTGGTCGCCGACATTCGTGACTCAGGCAAGAAAGTTCGTGTCGATTTGAATGACGGCAAGGAAATCGTCTGGGCATCCGAGCGCGATGGCTGGGAACACCTGTACCTCTTCGACGGCGCCACCGGCGCATTGAAAAACCAAATCACGAAAGGCGATTGGGTAGTTCGCTCGGTCTCAAAAGTGGACGAAGCGAAGCGCCAGGTCTGGTTTCAGGCGAGCGGCATGGATCCGAAGCAGGATCCTTATTTCGTTCAGGCTTATCGGATTAATTTCGACGGTACCGGACTCATCCGGTTCACCGACGCCGATGCCGACCACGCGGTGAAATATTCGGGCGACATGAAGTATTACACCGATACCTGGTCGCGCGTAGACCTCCCGACGGTCGTGGAGCTTCATCGCACCGAGGACCGCAAGGCGCTGCTCGAAGTAGAGCGCGGCGATATTCAGGAATTGCGGGCCGCCGGCTGGCGCGCGCCGGAAGTTTTCACGGCGAAGGGCCGCGACGGAAAGACCGACATCTGGGGCCTGATCAACTGGCCCGCGAATTACGATCCTTCGAAGAAGTATCCGGTGATCGAAAGCATTTATGCGGGCCCGCAAGGCTCGCATGTTCCGAAGACGTTCAGCCCGTCGGCGCAGGCGCTCACGGAGCTTGGATTCATCGTGGTACAGATCGACGGCATGGGGACCAACAACCGGTCGCGCGCGTTTCATGACGTCGCGTGGCGGGATCTCGCGGATGCGGGATTTCCGGATCGCATTTTGTGGCACAAAGCGGCGGCCGCGAAGTACAAGTCGTACGACATTTCGCGAGTCGGAATATTTGGAACGTCGGCGGGCGGACAGAACTCGATGGGCGCGCTGCTGTTTCACCCCGAGTTCTATAAAGTAGCGGTATCGAACAGCGGCTGCCACGACAATCGCATGGACAAGATCTGGTGGAACGAACAGTGGATGGGCTGGCCGCTGGGTCCCCAGTACGCCGCATCGTCAAACGTCGATAACGCGGGAAAGCTGCAAGGCAAGTTGTTGCTGGTGGTCGGCGAGATGGACACGAATGTTGACCCCACGTCAACTTTGCAAGTGGTCAATGCGTTGATCAAAGCCGATAAGAAATTCGACCTGCTGTTCGTCCCGGGAGGCGGTCATGGCGCAGGCGGCGCTTTTGGACAACGCCTGCTCGAAGACTTTTTCGTTCACAATTTGCTTGGCGTGGAGCCACCGGATTGGAATCATCCGAAACCCGCGCGCCCGATCGCCACGGGCGGCGAATAGCGGCGTAAACTTACGCGACCTGCAGCGTCACTGTCGCAATAGACAACGGCGGCAACGCGATCTTCACGCGCCCGCTATCGACCGCAACTTCGTGCCGCTTAATCGTCAGCCGATCGGGATTATCAAAACTATTGCAAGCGTTCATATCGGAATCGTGAAGGATCTGCGCACTCCCTGATTTCGCCACCACCCCACGCACCGAGCAATCCACCTGCATATCGACATCGTGGCGAAGATTGACCAACGTCACGATCATTTCCGATCCCTGCCGCGATGCGGACAGGGAAAGCTCCGGAGTTTTCGAATCCGCCGGAGCATCGGTCTCGATTCGCACCGCGGTCTTCCCGCGATGCGGCTTGAACAACGAAAACGCGTGGTAGTTCGCCGTGCGAACGCAGTGCCTGCCTTCGGAGCCATCGGTCAGCAGCACTGATTGCAGCACGTTAACGATCTGCGCGATGTTGCACATGTACAGCTTGTCCGCCTGGCGATTGAAGAAATTCAGCCCGAGCCCCGCGGCCACCGCGCTGCGCATCGTCGCTTGCTGCCACAATCGACCGTTGTTCTTTTCGTCCTCCGCCGGCATCCTGTCCCAGACGCCCCACTCGTCCAGAATCAAACCCATCTTGCGCTGCGGATCGTAGCTGTCGAGCAGAGCGCGCTGCTGCACGATCGCCTGCTCGATGCGCGGGAACGAATTGAGCTGCGTGTTCATCGCATCCGCTGTGTAACTCAGCGGAGGGAGCGTGCCGCCTCGAATAGAAATGCATCGAGTAGCCATCCGGCAGTCGGCCGCCGGCCAGCGTGTCCATGAATCCGCGCGTCCATCGAACATCGTTGCCGTTGGGACCGCAGCCGATCAGATACGGGCGCGTGCCGCCCAGGTTCTTGCGCGAACACCGAGAAGTGGCGGAATTCGGCAGCGGCGGCTTCGCGGCTTCAGTTGCCGCCGCATCCCCACAGCTCATTGCCGACGCCCCAGTAGTTCACGCGGAACGGCTCGGGCGATCCGTTGGCGGCGCGCTCATCGGAAAGCGTGCTGCCCGATGGGAAATTGCAGTACTCGATCCAATCGCGCATTTCCTGCGGCGATCCCGTGCCGACGTTGGCGGCGAAATACGGCTCGGCGCCGATCAGTCGGCAGAGCGCGATGAATTCGTGGGTGCCGAAGCTGTTGTCCTCGACGTAATTTCCCCAATTGATGTTGACGCTCTTCGGCCGCTTCGCCAGCGGGCCGATGCCGTCGCGCCAGTGGTAGTCGTCGGCGAAGCAGCCGCCGGGCCAGCGCAGCACGGGCACGCCGAGCTCTTTCAGATAATCCACCGCGGCCTTGCGAAACCCGTCGATGTTCGGCACCGGCGATTTCTTTCCCACCCACAGCCCGCCGTACACGCACGATCCCAGATGTTCGGCGAAGTGCGAATGAAATTCGGGACGGACGGTGGCGATTTCATCGTCGGCGTGCACGATTGCCTTCCGGCCAGTCGACGGATCACCCAGGATTCTTTGCGGTAGCCAAGCCGCCACTGCAGCGGCCGCGCCGGTTTTAATAAGCGTGCGACGAGTCAAATCCGAAGCCATGCTCGATAGCATAGCGCCAACGTCTACGCCTCCCGTCAAGCACCGCTCGTAAGAGCGGGGGTATTTCCGTGAGACCCCACCCTCACGGACGGTGCTTGACGATGTCAAACCAATCTCTACCGCGGAGGACCCGCCGGCCGAGCATGCGACGTCACCGTGTAATTCGACGGCGCAACGAAAATGTCGCAGCGGGCTCACTGCGAACCACGTTCGTCAACTGCGATCGTCCTGAGTGCCCGAACGCGGATCGG
This sequence comes from Terriglobia bacterium, assembly GCA_963732025.1. GTDB lineage: Bacteria > Acidobacteriota > Terriglobia > Bryobacterales > Bryobacteraceae > Palsa-187. The sequence goes on along the minus strand of CAVSXU010000006.1, from coordinate 1,910,017 downwards.
TATCCGTGATCAGCACCGGCACTTTCAAGTCCGTCGAAATCCAGATCTCATGAACGCTCGGATCATCTGCGAATTGCCCATCGTCCCCGCCGGAATCGTTCGGTGATGCGAGTCCCCGTGGCGGTCAGGCCGTTGATCGTCTTCGTGCCGAGATCCAGTGTCACGACATTCGGTCACTGCTGGAGGAGTCGGCGGACCGCGAGCCGGGCCACCGGTACGGATCGTCGATTTGTCAACAGTCATTTGCTGCGGATCGATTCGACTGATGGTGCCCGCGACCGGATCGAAAATCGTGATCATCGTACGCGCCGCTCGGTCGAACCGGGGGGCGGCGTCATCGTCACCTCCGTGCGCACTCGGCCCTGGCTGTCACGATAAACCTTGATCGAATCGTTGTGCGTGATCTGCGTTCCGTTGGCGAGCGTCTGCGTCGAATCGTTCGTCTGGACACGCCGGAATACGGCGCGCCGGTGACGGTCGCCTGCGGCCCGCCAAATCCCATGCCGAAACCGGGCCCTCCTGGGCCGCGACCACCGGGTCCGCGTCCTCCTGGACCGCCCGGCCCCCGTCCGACCACCAGGGCCGCCAGCTCGCGGTCCTTGTCCGAATCCTCCCGGCGGCGGTCCCTGCGCAGCCAAGATCATCGAGAATGCGAGAACACCCATGGATAACACGGTCAATTTGTTTTTCATACCTTCCAAGACGGATGATAGGTGAAGGTTGTCGTTACCGCGCAAAGGCTTTACATCCTTAACCGGCAATTGCTTTCTTAATGTGGGCCGAACTTGTGGAATGTCCGGTGACCGCTAGCGGTGTGGGGCCGCCATTCATGGCGAGCCGAGCGGGCTTAGCAAAGCTGCCAAGACTGGAGGCCCAATCAACCCGTGAACCGGTACCCCTTGCCCCGAATCGTCTGTATCCGCTGCGGATTCTGCGGATCCTGCTCCAACTTCTGCCGCAGCCAAGCGACGTGCACATCGATAGTGCGCGACGTAACTTCGCTGCTATATTCCCAGATCTTCCGCAGTACTTCTTCGCGAGTCACCACGCGATCGCGATGGTCCACCATGTACCGCAGCAACTGCATTTCTTTGGCGGCCAAGCTCACGGGCAGCCCCGATTTGCGGACTTCCGACCTCTCGAAGTCCACTTCCACATCGTCGAATTGGAAGCTTCGCACCGGAATCCGATTCTCTTTGCTGACCCGCCGCAGCAGCGCCTCGATGCGCGCCAGCAGTTCCGCAGGATCGAACGGCTTGCTGAGATAGTCGTCCGCGCCCAGCTTCAGCCCCACCACGCGATCCACCACCTGCGTCTTAGCGGTCAACATCAGGACGGCCGAATCGACCCCAGCCTGGCGAAGCTCGCGGCACACCTCGAAACCCGTCTTCTTCGGAAGCATCACATCCAGCACGATGATGTCGAACGCGCCCGCCAGCCCTTTCATCAAACCAGCATCGCCATCTGAAGCCGTCTCTACCTCGTAGCCTTCCGACGAAAGCAGATCGGATATCGTGACGACCAGCCCGGGCTCGTCCTCCACCAACAGAATCCGCGAGTTCCTGTCGTAAGTCATGGGTTGCCGCTCTCAAGTTGTCGCTCCGGCCGTCTCCCCGGCATCCTGCAAAACCGGCGCTGTGGACGGAAGACGTACGATGAACTCGCTGCCGGCGTCCGCGCTACTCTTCACGTCGATGGTGCCGCCGTGCGCCTCGACAATTCGCCGCACAAGATTCAATCCAAGACCGGTGCCATGCACCTGATCCGAAATCGCGCGGCGTCCGCGAAAGAATGGCTCAAAGATGTGCGCTTGCTCGTCGGGCGGAATCCCCGGCCCACGATCCGCCACCCGGATTTCGATCGCCGGACCTTTCGCGTCTCGATGGCAGCCGCCGTACGCCGATCCAGCCAACACTCTCGGCTCCATATTTCAGCGCGTTATCGATCAGGTTGCGAAGGGCATGTTTCATCGCCAAACGATCCGCCAGCACCGGCGGAAGATCCGCCTCGATGTGTTTTTCAAGTTGAACGCCGCGCAGCTCGAAAGACTCGTTGCTCCATTGGAGGCTCTCCTCGATCAGATTCTCGATCGACACCGGCTCGCGCTCACGCGTCACGTGTCCAGCCTCGCCACTCGCAAACTGAAGTACCTGCTCCACCAGCGCGCCCAGCTTCTCGCTTTCTTCCTGAATCAACTTGCCGTATTTCTCCACCTGATCCGGACGATTCGCCAGCTTGCCGCGAAGATTGTAGGCGGCGGTCCGGATCACCGTAAGCGGCGTCCGCAGCTCGTGCGACACGCCGGCGACAAAGTTCATGTGCGATTCGGCCAGCAGTTGCGATTGACGCGACAGTTGCAGCAGCCATCCCACAATCGCGAGGATCAGCAGCAACAGCCCGCCCGAGATCATGATGTTGCGATTGCGCGCGCTGCGCCGCCAAGCCTCCAGCGATCCTGCTCGATGCCGGACGATATAAACGCCAGCGAGCTTGCGCGAATTGTCCGGTCCACGCGCCCGCTCCGGTGGGAAATTGCCCGCCATCTGCGGACGCGGCGAAGCCTCGTCGTGTCGAAACCCCGTCCTTCGCCGCCTCGTCCTCCGAATCCGCCCTCGAAACCACGGCCAACGCCCTGGTGGCCCAAACCCATCGGGAGGCGGACCGCGACGTCCAAATCTTCCGCCAACATCGTCAGGCGGCGGACCCGCGTCGTCCAAAACCGGGCGGCGACCAATCCCACGGCCTCGTCCAGTTCCTTCGGACGCTGTTGCGGCCGGCGGTCGGCCGAATTGAATCGTCAAGAGCGGCACGGATGCATCCGCCGTCGACGCAATGCTCTGATTCAATCCGCCGAAAGGAAAACCACTTTCGACGAATCCGAGTTCATCGTGACTTCCGTATCGTAATTAAGCCCACCCGGCTCACCTAAATATTTCTTCAGTAATGCAGCCAGCATCGTGTCGCGAATGTGCTGCTCGTTCAGCTCGACGATCAACCACTCTTGTTCGACGCATTCCCTGCATATCCGCCGATTCGCCGAAGCGAGGAAACGCCACCACCATCGAGGAGCGCCGGCACTCCAGGGTCATCCGACGGAGGCGGCAATCGCGACCCATTCATCCGAGCCTTAATCCGAACATGTATCATGCTCCACTCCGTCCGGCCATGGGGTTTTCGCTAAACTGCGATCTTCTGCAGATCCAGATGCGTGAAACGCCACATCGCCGCCGCTCGGAACCGCCAGCGCGATCCGCCGAAACACTCATCATGCGGCCTCGCCAAACCTGATAACGCGCCGCGTAAGCTTTCTCGCGTCCGCTCGCTTCAATTTGCGAAGGTTCAGGAATCAAGGCCATGCACTCGTTTGAAATCATCCTCATTGAAATTCCTACTTAACAACCCCAGCCGGCTCTGCAAATCCATGCGAATCCGATCGCGTTCCGCCGCACTGACCTCGATAATCCAGCGATATTGCAGCACTCGCCAACACACAACACGAACCCGCTAATAAAGTTACGATGCCCAAGGCAACCATGCCGAGCCGAAGCTGCCAGGTTCATCTTTCCCATGGTTATTCGCCGGTACTGCTATCTATTAGCATCGCCTGCGGCAGCCATGACTGGGATAATAGTATCTGCTAAGAATTGTTAAATCTTCCCCGAACCAACAATCCGGGACGCAACGCGGGACTCACGCGGGTACCGTCGATGTTGTTGTAACCCGCGCCGCTCTGCGATCCTAATTGGAGAACCTGATGTACCTGTACTCTACCCGCTTGCGCTTTCATAATTTCGCAATCCGTTTCTTCGCGTTGCCCTTATCCTTACTGGTGTTTGTCCTTACCACTCGGGCGCAGCAAAGTCGTATCACCAAACCTGTCGACAATCGGCAGCGAGTAACCCTCACGGGCCATCTGCATCCTAAAGCTCGAGCCGAATTCGATCAGGGCCGCGTTTCCCCCGGCCTCGAATTGTCGACGGTGATGCTCACGCTGTCGCAAACGCCCGATCAGAAATCCGCGCTGGAACAACTTGTGAAGGATCAACAAACGCCCGGTTCGGCGAACTATCATCGTTGGCTCACTCCCGAACAATATGCCGAGCGTTTCGGCGCGAGCGAATCCGATGTCGCCAAGATTCGCATCTGGCTGGAAGCGCAAGGACTGACGATCGCCTCCGTCGCCCGCGGCCGCAATGCGATTTCCGTGAACGGCACCGCCGCGCAATTCGAGGCCGCTTTCCAGACCGAGCTTCACAATTACGTCGTCAACGGCGAGCTTCACTTCGCGAACTCGACCGAGCCGAACATTCCCGCGGCATTCTCCGGCGTGGTCGCCAGCATTCGCGGACTGCACGATTTCCGCATGAAAGCCCGCCACCATGCGCAGGCGAAGCCGATTTTACGTCGGCACGAATCATCACTATCTTGCGCCCAACGATCTCGCGACCATTTACAACATCAATCCGCTGTTCGCGGCCGGTTTCGATGGAACGGGCCAGAAGTTGTCATCGCCGGGCAGACGCAAATCGACCTCAACGACATCTCCCTGTTCCGTAACGCCTACAACCTTCCGGCAAATCCTCCGCAAGTCATGTTGGTTCCCGGCACGAGAATCCGGGCATCAGCTCCGACGATTTGCCCGAAGCCGACCTCGACATTGAATGGTCCGGGGCAGTCGCGCGCAATGCGACCATCCTCTACGTCTACACGGAGGATGTGATGAGCGCCGTGCAATATGCGATCGATCAGAATCTCGCGCCAGTGGTCAGCACCAGTTATGGATTGTGCGAACTCGATACGGCCGGCTCCGACGTCGCCGCTTTTCGCTCCTGGGCTCTGCAGGGAAATTCGCAAGGCATCACGTGGTTCTCCGCATCCGGCGATTCGGGCGGGGCGGATTGCTACGACCCCATCCTTAACAGTCCCGACAATGGCTTGGCCGCCGTCGACACGCCCGGCAGCATTCCCGAAGTCACCAGCGTCGGCGGCACGGAATTCGCTGAAGGCTGCAGGCACGCCTTCTGGAACGACACGAACGATCACAACAACGCTTCGGCGATGTCGTACATTCCGGAGGTCGCCTGGAACGACAGCGTGCAGGATGGCGAGCCTTCCGCCGGCGGCGGCGGCGCCAGCATCTATTTCACCAAGCCCAATTGGCAGGTAGGCCCCCGGAGTTCCCAATGACAACCAGCGTCACGTTCCCGATATTTCGCTGAACGCGTCGGCCGACCATGACGGCTATCTGGTCTACAGCACCGGCGGTCAGTTGCAGGTCTACGGTGGAACCTCGGTGCCGACGCCGTGTTTCGCCGGTATCGCCGCGCTGCTCAATCAATACCTGGTTTCGAAAGGCGCCAGCGCGGGACGTCGGCAACATGAATCCGAACCTGTACGCGCTGGCGCAAACCAATCCCGATATTTTCCACGACGTCACTGGCGGCAACAATATCGTGACCGCGAACTGCCCGCGCAACCGCCAGACTTGCGGCAACATGCCCGTAGGATTCAACGCGGGCGCTGGATACGATCAGGCCACCGGCCTCGGCTCCGTTGACGTAAGCAAACTCGTAACCGGATGGAGCGGCGGCGGCTCCGTCATTCCGACTGCCCCGGCCACGATGTCCTTGCTCTCGAACATCTCCTCTCTCGGCTTCCAGCGACACGCTGTATCTGATCTCGACCGTAACCAATCCCAACGGCATCACGCCCAGCGGACAGCGTCACTTTCGACGACAACGGAACCACGTTGGGATCGGCGCCATTGCTTGGATCGGCCGGATCCGCGCGCGCGACGCTGGTCGTGAAAGGCTCGCAATTAGCCGGCGGCAGCAGCAACATCACCGCCAGTTATGCCAGCGTTTCGTCGAAGGTGAACGTCACCTTGTCTATCATCATCCTCAGGCTCGGCGATTCCAGCCACGCCAACCATCACCGGATTGACCGACTCGGCTCAATTTCAACCCGCGTTTTCACCCGGCGCGCTCATGTCGATCTTCGGAACGCAGCTCGCCTCCACCACGCCGCAATCCGCCGCCGGCGTTCCGTTGCCGATTTCGATGGGCGGAGTGGTCGTGCTCGTGAACGGAGTGCCTGCGCCTCTCTACTACGCATCCGATTCGATCGTCAACGTGCAGATCCCTTATGAGACTGCAATCGGCGGCGCCACCGTAACCGTGAACAACAACGGCAAAGTGTTTTCGCAGGGCTTCACCGTGACCGCCACGGCCCCGGCATTCTTCACCGATGCGAAGAGTTTCCTGGTGCCGCAGAATACGGCCGCCCGCGGGCAGGAAATCGCGTTTTATATGACGGGCGTAGGCCAGGTTTCACCGGCGTTATTCACCGGCTCCGCCCCGTCGACGCTGCTGATCGCCGATCTACCCGCGCCGTTGCAGCCCCCTGTGGTCAGGGTCGGCAATCAAATCGCGACGCTCGATTTCGTAGGCATCCCCGATGGCTTGGTAGGAGTAACACAGTTCAATTTCACCGTTCCATTCAGCGTAGCCGCAGGCCTGCAAACAGTAACAGTAACGGTAGGCGGCAATCGTCAGCGGAGTCGCACTGCTCAACGTCACGAATTGAATGTGGGGCAGGCGATCTCGGTCGCCTGCCGTTACTAATTCCGCATGTGTGGGCAGGCGGTTTCGCCTGCCGACTCTAATTCTGCTAGAATTTCGGGCAAATGCGAGCGATTATCGCCTTCGCTTTGGTCCAGGGCTCTCTGATGGCGCAAACTGCCCCGGCAGGAGATCTGCCGCGGTTGACTCGCGAGTTCCGCTCTGCAATTGAACATGACGAATGGAATTCGGCCGCGGAACTTTCCGAAAAACTGGACGCAACAGTTCGAGCCACTCGCAACGCCTGGTTGACCCGCGATTCGCAAACACGAGTGGACGAAGTGCTCTCCTGGCTACCCGCGAACATCGAAGCCCTCTGGGTTAATCAAGCTCCTTTTGCGATCAAAGCGGATGATCCGCTCAGCGTTATTCGGGAGACGCCCGTTGTTTCCTATTGCGTCGATAGGCTCGCAGCCATCGCCGACGGTAAATTCTATCGCGCCCTCTCGAACCAAACCATCCGGATGACGCTGGCAGCCACTCGTGGACTAACCAGTCACTCCGGCTCGATGATCCCCGATTGGATGAGACGACAAGAAGTCGTCTATTTCTATTTCATGGCGGATCCCTTCGATCTTGGCCCGGCCGACGAATCGATTGAAAACCATCCAGTCTGGCGGGGAGTCGCGCAGAGTGTCGACCAGGATGTCCCGTTCCGGCCCGGCGTCGAGCGGCCCAAGCTCGATGATCCCCACTGGATCGCACTCGCACGCGCCGATTTGCTGATTCTGTCGAACAATTCGACTAACCGACGAACTCGACGCCGCGATCCGCGCCGGCGATTGGAATAAGGCTGCCGAACTCAGTACCGCATTGAAAGCCGCCAGCTTCGACGCGCGCAATCAATCCTTGTCGAACGCCGGCACCGAGCTTGCCGACAAGTTCCTGGACTGGCTCCCGCCGAACACCGAAACAGTAGTGGTTGCGAAGCAACCGTTTGAGTTCCCGGAATCGAATATCAATCGCACCCCTGAGCCCTTGCCGATGGCGGAGGCGTATGCGCTCTTACTGCTGGCTGCATCCGAGAAAGAAAGCCTCGGCAAAAAGCTCACTGGCCGCACCCTGCGTTTTGCGGCCATAGGCGCGCGTGGGTTCGGTAAGGACGAAACCGCGCATGGGCTTGGCATGATCAGTTTTGAAGGCTGCGCCGTCTATTCTTTCCTCCGGCCGGTTCAAGAATCGCTCTTCGAACGAAAGCCGGATGAGTCCGTCATGGGGCATCCGGTATGGATCTCAAAAAGGTCGTTCAGTGACGCCAAGGAAACCGACACCTTTGTCGTCGCGCTGCCGAAACCCGACCTAATCCTTGCTTGCAATAATCGCGACTTCTTCTCCACGATGGTGTCCCGCATGTCTACCCCTCAAAAACCTCGCGCGCTGCCTGCGGACCTCCCGGAGTGGAAACATGTCGATCGTTCCGCGTCCCTCTGGGGACTCAGGCACGTCAGCCGGGAAGGATTCGACCCCGGCTGGCTGATCGATCCGGAGAAGAAGAGCATCAACATCACGGGGCTGACTATCGAATTCGGCGCTTCGGGCGCGAAAGCGAACGTATTCGCCAACCAGAACCCGTGGGTTAAGGTTTCAGACGACCCACAATTCGAAGGCAAGGCATCCTCTAAAAAGTCCGGTGACGGCGTATGGGGACTGAGCGTAACAGGAAACGGACAGGCAGGCGGCATGGCTGTATTCGTCCTGATGGCGATGCTCGGCTTCGTGGTCACTCTTTAACAGCCTTGTAACGGAGCTTGCGGCTACAATAAGCTCATATGGAAAGACCAGCCGCAACTACACTCAGAGGAAATCCGCTCACGGTCGTGGGACCGGAACTCAAAACCGGCGATAAAGCGCCAGATTTCAAGGCCGTCGACGATTCGCTGAAACCCGTCGACCTCGCCACCACAGGCAACACCGTCCGCATTTTTAGCGTGGTGCCGTCGCTCGATACCCCGGTTTGCGACATGCAGACCAAGCGCTTCAACGAAGAGGCCGGCAAGCTTCCCGATCTCAAAATCTACAACGTCAGCATGGACCTTCCGTTCGCGCAGAAACGCTGGTGCGGAGCCTTCGGAGTCGATCACATCAAGATGATTTCCGATCATCGCGACGGCTCCTTCGGCGAGCACTACGGCACGCTGATCAAGGATCTCCGCATCATGAGCCGGGCGATTTTCGTGGTCGACAAAGACAACGTGATCCGCCATGTCGAGTACGTGAAGGAAGTAGCGCGACCACCCCGATTACGAGTCGGCACTGTCGGTAGCGAAGTCGCTAGCCGGTGGAGCTGCCTCAGCGTAATTTTCCGATTAGCCGCAGATACACGCCGATCAACGCAGATAAGAATTATTTTTATCTGCGTGCATCAGCGTGCATCTGCGGCCAAAAGCATTTTCTTATTCGTGTGCATTCGTGTGCATTCGTGGCCAATGTTTTCCTGCCCTACCTAACGAAGAACCCCGACTTGTCCACCCCCGCATCCACCGCGACATCGAAAAACCCGATCATCATCTCTTCCCTGCTCTGCTGCCCGTAACGCACCTCCGCCGACGGATCCGGATTGCGCGGATTATTCGCCGAATTATCGAACCACGCGATCCACTCCAGACGAGTGCCCTTCTTCAGCAGCACCGGCGTCGCCAACCGATAGGCAAGCTGCCAGTGAAAATCGTAATGACTGACCTTGAGCAGCGTTTCCGATTGCCCGCCATCGCCAACGCGCGTGAACTCGAACGCCTTCCCGCGCAGATGCATGTGCGGAAAAAATCCCAGCAGCAGCGCGTCATTCGGTAGCGATCCCCACGCCGTGACCCGATAATTCGGCTCCCCCGGCGGAATCACGAATCGATCGTTCCCCATTTGCAGCGTCAGCACGCGCTTCTCGGGCGGCCGTTTCGCAAACCGGATCGCCACCTGAGTCTGGTCCGCCGTCCTCTTGCCATTCGGCGTGTAGTGGATCTCGAACACCAGATCCGACCCCGCCGGGATCAGCTTTGCCATGCCTTCCGGCCACAGTTCCGCCGTTGTACCGGGCGCATACACCTGTAATATGTCGGACTTAGTGGGTCCGTGCGTCCAGTTCGAACCGCGCTCTCTGATATAAACAACTACGTGGTGGACAACCTCTCGCGAGCCCGGCCGCACCGAAACCGCCTGCACCCAGCGATCCTCCGTAAACCCCGTCGGGACCGCGAAATACTGATACTCGATCTCGCCCTTAGCCGGAACCTCGAAGCTCTTCGGTATCTTGAAGATGGCGTCGTATTCCGCACCCGATTTGGGTTCGTTTCGCAATTTCGCGTTTGGGGCTTCGCGAGCATCGCCCTCAACCGCACCCGAGTCCGCCCATGCCACCAGCGTCGCGATCTCAGAGTCGCTCAAGTGCCGATCGTTCAACAACTTGAGATGGCCAGGATCGGCAAACCAGGGCGGCATTTTGCGCTGCCGAACAGAATCGCGAATCGCTTTTGCCCAAGGGCGCGTCTCTCGATAGGTCACGAAAGACATCGGCGCGATTTCGCCCGGACGATGGCACTCCTGGCAGCGGTTTTGCAGAATCGGAACTACGTCGCGATAGAAAGTTGGCGCAGCCGTCAGCCCGACTGCCGGAAGGCATAGGAACAAGCTGGCCGCAATGCGATTACATGCCACGTTTTCAATATTATAGGATGTTAATAGCTCTTGACTCGGGTACAAAAAAGCGGGATGATAAGGCAAGCTCGAAGGAGACCATCACAATGAAGCGCAGCTCCCTTGTTCTGTTGATGATCGCCGCTGCAGTCAGTCTGTCGGCGCAAAGCGTGATTTCCGCGCACTCCGGAACCATTCACTACACCGAAGGTCAGGTGACGCTGGATGGCACAGCCGTACAGCCAAAGTTCGGCGAGTTCCCGGAAGTCAAGATCGGACAGGTTTTGTCCGCGCAGGATGGTCGAGCCGAAGTTCTGCTGACGCCCGGCGTCTTCCTGCGCCTCGGCGAGAACAGCGCGTTCAAGATGATCTCGAACCAGCTCACCAACACGCGCCTCGAAATCAATTCCGGTCAAGCGATGATCGAAGTCGGCGAGCTGCTCGCAGGATAACGCGATCACGGTCGTGTTCCACGGCGCCGATATCTCCATCGCGAAGCGCGGTCTGTATCGCATCGATTCCGACCCCGCCCGCCTGCGCGTCTACGAAGGCGAAGTGAGCGTCGTATCGGCTTCGATCGAGCCAATGAAAATTGTGAAAGGCCGCGAGCTGGCGTTCGACGAACCCAAGCTCGAAGCCAAATCCTTCGACACGAAATCTACTGACGAATTCTACCGCTGGGGCGCGCGCCGCGATGAGTACGTCGCGCAAGCGAATCTCTCAGCAGCCAAGTCGGCTCGCGACAGCGGCTATTCGGGCATGGGCTACAGCGGAATGGGAATGTCGGGAGCCGGCATGAACGGCGGCGTGGGAAGCTGGGCCTGGAATCCCTGGTTCGGAATGTTTACCTACCTGCCGGGTAGCGGCATGTATAGCAGCCCCTACGGATTCGGCTATTTCAGCCCATACTCAGTTGGCTACATGTACGGCCCGTATTCTCCGTACAGTTTCGGCAACGGCTACACAGGATTCTCTTCCGGCAGTGGGATTGCCCGCGGCGGCGTAGTATCCTCCGCATCAGCTCCCACCACCAGCCTCGGCACAACGCGAGCAGCGGGATTCAACGGAAGCATGGCGAATTCCAGCAGCAGCAGCGGCAGCGCATTCGGTAGTGCGTCGGGCGGCAGCGCTGGATCCAGCATCTCGCACGGCGGCGGTGGAATCTCCAGCGGCGGCGGCGGCATGAGCCACGGCACCAGCGCAGGATCCGGCGGGAAACATTAACACTATCCCAGCGATTTGAGGCGCACCCGTCAGGGTGTGCGCAATAACGTTGCGACTGAGACAGCATAGCCACCCGCTGCCTCAATACAGCAGATCTGTCTACTGGCACTCAAAGAGGCGCGACAGCATGGAGCGCGTAGGTCCTAGCGTTCAAGTAAGTACCGTTGGAAGCGGACCCCGAGCCGCTTCCAACCGCACCCCAATCTCCAACAGCAACTCCTCTTCCCACGGCCTCCCGACCAGTTGAATCCCAATCGGCATCCCATCTTCATTCATTCCGAACGGAACCACCAGCGCCGGCAACCCCAGTAAATTGACCGGCGTGACCGTCATCATCGCCTGAAACATCCCAATCGTCTTCCCCTCGACACTGAAGTTGCGTTCGCGATGCTTGAACGCCCCAATACTCGCGACCGGCATCAGCACCACCGGCACACGACGCATCTGCTCCAATAACCGCCGCCGCATCGAATCCCGCTTCGACATCGATTCGATCACCTGCCACGCCGTGATCGGCGGACCATCCAACGCGCTCCCCAAATTCTCCGTATACGTCCAGTGAGCCTCATTCTCGCGGCCCGCGATGCGATCCTTCATCGACTGCGCCACCAGCTTGCCGAAAAAGAAGTGCCACAAATTCGGCGCGCGCTCCAATCCCTCCGGACGAAACTCGCCCACCGCGAATCCCAACTCGCCCAACAACCCCGCAGCATCGCGAACGCAATTTCGAATCGCCGGCGACACCGGGATATCGTAGAACTGTTCCATCACGCCGATCCGCACATCTTTCAAATCCGGATCTCGCAAAGGCACCGGAGCCGACAACACATCACGATCGTCATAGCCCGCCAGCACCTCGAACAGCAGCCGCACATCCGCCACCGACCTCGCCAGCGGCCCGCACACGCTGATCCCCTTCACTGCATCCATCGGACGATGCCCAATCGACGACACGCGCCCCGGCGTCGGTTTCAATCCGGCGATGCCGCAGAAATGCGCGGGCACTCGAATCGATCCGCCGCCATCGCTGCCCACTCCGCCCGGCGAGCATCCGCTCGCGATCGCCGCCGCCTCGCCGCCGCTCGATCCGCCCGGCGTGCGCTCCACATCCCACGGATTATTCGATCGCCCGGTGATGAAGTTGTCGCTCTCATAACTCATCAGGAATTCAGGAGTGTTGGTCTTGCCGAGAATGATCGCGCCCTCGCGCCGCAGCCTTTCGACCACAGCCGAATCGCCCGCTGCCGGAGCTCCCGGAGCAAAGTAGCTGCCGAGTCGGCTGGGATGTCCCGCCAGATCGAAACTATCCTTCACCGTGACCGGGACGCCATGCAGACGACCCGTCTTCAACCCCTGATCCGCCCGCCGAGCCGACTCGCGAGCCTGATCCGCCAGCACCATCGTGAACGCATTCAGATGAGGATTGCGTTCCTCGATCCGATCCAAATGCGCGTCAACCAATTCCAGCGAAGAAACCGCCCCCGACCGTGCCAGCGAAGCCATTTCGACAAGAGACAAACGATGGAGCATAAACTGCTAAGTGTACGTGAAGTCAGCGAGAATGTAACCACGGAGGCCATACTTCCGAATGATTGCGTGCCTGGTTGTCACACTGTTGCTTGCGCAAGCGGCGCCTGCCGTAAAAACCGCGCGCGTTGAGGGACAGATCCTCCACGCAATCACGGGCGCGCCTCTCAAGAAAGCGGAAGTACTCGTTCAAACCAGCGACAACCGATCCTTCGCGACATCCAGCGACGCACAAGGTAAGTTCATCTTCGAAGACTTGCCGCCTGGCGACTACGGCCTCAGCGCGGATCGCGTCGGCTATCTGAAGCAAGTCGCGGAATCGGAAATCGAACTGGCCGCAGGCTCGAGTGTCAAAGACATCGTGCTGAAGCTGACTCCAGCCGGTGTGATCTCTGGCCGCGTCGTCGACGAAGATGGCGATCCCGTATTGGGCGGTGAGGTCGGAATCAAGCGTGTCGCCGGCAAGCGCGAACTTGATCGAGAGGGAATGGGAGTCAATGGCGAAGGCGGGTTCACGTTCACGGGACTGAAGCCAGGCCGCTACTATCTCAATGCGTCCCCGGCAACGATCGGGCCCACTCCGCGACCAGGATTCAAGCGAGACGAAGAGGCGTTCGCCGAGACGTTTTACCCAAGCGCGCTCGATCAGTCCAACTCCATTCCCATCGATCTGAAGCCGGGTGGCGAAATCCGCAACCTGGAGATTCGCCTTCGCAAGGAGCGCGTGTTCCGGGTTCGCGGAAAGATCATCGGCGCCGATTCGGAGGAGCCACTGGAGCTAGTGTTGGCCGCGCGCGATCATACCGGACACTCGTTCTCCAGCCGCACGCGCGAAGGAGGATTCGAATTTGCGAACGTGCCCGCAGGCTCGTATTGGATTCAGGTCAAAGCCACGCAGACGAAATTCGATCAGCGCACTTTTAGCATGACGAGCAAACCGCAAAAGCTGTTCGCCAACTTTCCCGTGGATGTCTCGGGAAAGAATATCGAGGACATCGTTGTACCGCTGGCTCCGGGAGCGGTCATCGTCGGCAAGCTGATCTCGACTGATGTGAACGTGGACAAGTCTATCCATGTCTCGTTCGATCCATTCATCGCCTTCATGCGGCCCAATCCCGATGTGCCCGTGAATGATGACGGCACGTTTCAGATCGCCTCTCTTCCGCCAGACCGGTTTCGCGTTTCCATCAATCCCATTCCGGACGGCGCATACTTGAAATCGGTTCGTTACAACACGCAGGAGGTAGTCGATAAGTGGGTCGACCTCACCTCCGGATCGGGCGGCGCGATGGAAATCATCCTGGCACCGAACGCCGCCGAAATCAGCGGCGTGGTTCGAAATAAAGACGGACGCCCGAAGCAGGCCGGCGTCTATGCCTGGATCGAATCCGCGACTGGAACTGACGAGCCACCGCAATTCGCGCGGGCCGGCAAGGATGGAATTTTCGTCCTCCACAATCTGCCGCCCGGCGAGTATCGTATCGCCGCGTTTAGCGGCGACGATGAGGAGGGCGTCAAGCCACCCGAGAGCCTCATGACAAAGGTCACGCTGCACGAAGGCTCACGCGAACACATCGATCTAAAGTTTGTGAGCCAGGACGCGCTCGACGTGGCGCGGGCCGCCTGGCCTGCAGAGCCGAGAGTCGTCTCGGCTTTTCTTCAGCGATTGCGCGCAATCAATGAAGAAAAGCCGAGACGACTCTCGGCTCTGCAGGCCAGGCGGCCCACGTCATTCCTCCATCACCAACCTCAACGCGTCGCCTTCCACTTCCACCCGAACAATCCCACCTGCTTCAACCGCTCCACCCGCGACCATCGCGGCCAGCGGCTGCGTAATACTCCGCAAAATCGTCCGCTTCAATTCACGAGCTCCGTATTCATCGCTCGCGCCCTTCTTCAGCAGCCACTCGCGAGCCGACGCGCTCACTTCAAGATCGAACGCTCGCTCTCCCAATCGATTCTGAATGTGCCGCTCCAAGCTCTTCCACCTGCTGATCGACGATCACGGCCAACGACACGGCATCCAGCGGCTGGTACGTCAGCACCGCGTCAATTCGATTCACGAACTCGGGCGAGAACTTGCGCCGCACCGCGTTCATCCCGATGTTTTCGATCTTCTTCTCGACACCCTTGCGTTCCCCATTCGGTAGCAGCGACTCGAAACCGAAATCAGGACGGATTCCCTTCTGGATCGCCTTCGCGCCCAGATTGCTCGTCATGAAAATCAATGTGCGCTCGAAATTGACAGTCGTGTTATCGCCCAGTCGCAACACCGCTTTATCGAGCACACCCAGCAGCAGGCGAGTCATGCTCGGCGCGGCCTTTTCGATTTCGTCGAACAGCACCAACGAAAGGCTCGACGATTCGCTCGCCGCCGCACTCAGCTTCTGCTGCGTCAACATCGGCTGCGTTTCGCGATGCCCCAAATATCCCGGCGGCGCGCCGACCAGCTTCGCCACTTCGTGCTCCATCTGAAACTCGCCGCAGTCGACTTTGAGCAGATTGCGCGCGCTGCCGTGCAGCACTTCGGCGAGCGCTTCGACGGTTCGTGTCTTGCCGGTGCCGGTCGGGCCGAGCAACAGAAAGACGCCCGCGGGCCGGGATTCGGGCGCAAGCCCGGCCTGGTACATCTGTACGTACGGGACGATTTGCGCCATCGCTTTCTGTTGACCGATCACGCGGCTCAAGAGCTGCGAAAGAAGATCGGGCGGCGGGCGGCGGGCTTTGATCAAGACTGGCAATGGACGCACCTGCTTTCCTCGATCCAACGATAGAGGGAAGCCGGGGCGTTGCGCGGTGTTCCGAAGCCCTAAGGCGATGAAAGCCGAGGAATTAGAACGGCAAACTACTTGTGCCGGTACGTAATGCGGCCTTTAGTCAGGTCGTAAGGTGAGAGTTCCAGGGTGACGCGATCGCCCGCCAAGACGCGGATTCGATTGCGGCGCAGTTTGCCTGCGAGGTGGGCCAGCACAGTGCGTTCCTGTTCCAGTTGCACGCTGAACAGTCCGCTCGGAAATTTTTCAACGACGGTTCCGGTTACTTCAATACAGTCTTCTTTGCTCATTGTCCTCCGCAGTCATTATAGCTCACGTGCATGCCGAGCACTGCCTAGGTAGAGGGTAAATTTGACGATCTGTCGACGACCCCCGCCCTGACGGGACGGTGCTTGAACCGTGTTCCCAAAGCCGCGCGGATTTGATGATCTGTCGGCAACCCCCGCCCTGACGGGACGGTGTTTGAACCGTGTTCCCAAGCCGCGCGGATTTGACGATCTGTCGGCAACCCCCGCCCTGACGGGACGGTGTTTGAACCGTGTTCCCAAGCCGCGCCGTCAAGCACCGCTCGTAAGAGCGGGGGTAAGCGGATCAACCTGACCTGCTACCACTGCCAACATCGCAATTCTGAACGCCGGCCAATATGCGTGAGCCTTGGGATTCTCTAAGCCGGCGCGTCGCGCTAGGTCCTCGAGTTCGCGCGGCCGAAAGGCGGCTTCGACGGAAATCGCTCCGTCGTGAACCGTCACGGGATCCCATTTCAGAAGCCGCCGCGACCACGGTAAGAAATAGTAAGCGATCGGGTTACGCTCCAGATCGACGACGAGTACGGCTCGCCGCGCGACGCGCGCAAACTCCGTCAGCAAGTCGACAATTTGCTCGTTTGTGAAGTGGTGCAGGAACAGCGAGCAAAATACAAAATCCATGCAACGGTTTTGCAACGGCAATTGAAACGCATCGCCGGCGATCCGCTCGCCGGGACACTTCGCCAGATGCGTCTCGATTCGATCCAGCGACACCACACGAGCCTGCGGATACCATTCGCGAACACGCGCCCCCATATCGCCCGAAGCCGCGCCAACATCCAGGAATGAAAAGGCTTCGGCGGGCCGTACGATCTCGCGCAACAACCGCCGCAGGGTGCTGTGCCCGCCCCAATCGCGATTGATCCGAATCAAATCCGCCAAACTCGCGCGGGCGGCGTCTTCGGAGAGCGAATCCAGGAGTTCGGGCTTGATAATGCGCCCGGCCAAGCAATGCATCTGTTATTCTGACTCCTGATTCTGAATTCTTCTTCCATGGATATTGTTACAGGTCACATCGGCTGGATCGAAGTCGTCTGCGGTCCCATGTTTTCGGGCAAGAGCGAGGAGCTGATCCGCCGGCTGCGCCGCGGGATCATCGCCCGCAAGCGCGTGCAGGTCTTTAAGCCGACCATTGACGATCGGTATTCGCAGGACGAGATCGTTTCGCATGGCGAGCAGCGCATGAAATCCGAAGTGGTGAATACGGCCGAGGAAATCTCGGCCAAGGTGGATCCGCGAACCCAGGTGGTCGGCATCGATGAATCGAATTTCTTCGGGCCGGGGCTGGCCGACGTCGCCACTCATCTTGGCCGACATCGGGAAGCAGGTGATCATCGCCGGGCTCGATACGGATTATCTGGGCCGGCCGTTTTCGCCGATGCCGGAGCTGCTGTGCCTGGCGGAATCGATCACCAAGACGCTGGCGATTTGCATGCGCTGCGGAAATCCGGCGAAGCATACGCAGCGGCTGGTGGAATCGCATGACCTGATCGTGGTGGGCGCGGGCGGAATGTATGAAGCTCGCTGCCGGCGCTGTTTCGAGCCGGGCGTTCCTAAGCAGGAAGTGATGGAGTTTCTGAAAACGGCCAGAACTACGTAGAACCTATTGAAATTGGGCTGAAAAGTCGATGTAAACCATGGTGGCCTCGCGGGCATCTTAGGTAGTAGTGGTAAAATAACAGTTAAGAGGTCCCGGTCCACTATGTTGTTTCCAAAGGAGAACCAGAACGTGAGCGATTCAGCCCCCACCCCCCAAGGCCCCCTTTACGTGAACACCAATAGCGGCGGCGGCGTCAAAATTCCGATTCTTTTCGGCGCAGTGCTGGCTCTGATCGGCGCCTCGGTCTACTTGTTCTATCAGCTCAACCAGGTTCGAGCCGAACTGGAAACCACACGCGAATCGCTATCCGGCGAGATCTCCAAGATGTACGAGACTTCGACGGTTACCACGCAGACCAGTCGCCGCAGCTTCGAAAAGCTGGAGAAGGACACGCAGCGCGAGCTCGACAAGACGCGGGCGCAGGCGGCGCAGTTGAGCGGACAGGCGAAGGAAGTCGCCGAGCGTCATGCGGATGACCTGGCGGCGAAGCTCCAGAAGATTCAGGACGATCAGGGCAAGCAGATCAGCGCGGTCGGCACGGAAGTTACGGCGGTTAAGACCGAGGCTACGGCGGCGAACGCCAAGATCGAGGGCGTGAACGCCGAAGTCGGCGGCGTGAAGACGGATTTGGCGAAGAATAAGGCGGATACCGAGAAGCTGATCGCGGATATGAAGACGGCTCGCGGCGATCTGGGCATGCAGAGCGGGTTGATCGCGACCAACGGGAAGGAACTCGCTGCGCTGCGGGAACTGGGCGAGCGGAATTACGTCGAGTTCAAGATCACCAAGAGCAAGGCGCCGCAGAAGGTCGGCGACGTTTCGGTGCTGCTGAAGAGTGTCGATATCAAGAAGAACAAGTACACGATCGAGCTGATCGCGGATGATAAGGCCACGGAGAAGAAGGATCGGTCAATCAATGAGCCGGTGCAATTTTTGATGGCGAAGGCTCGGCAGCCGTATGAGTTGGTGGTGAACGATATCAAGAAGGACCTGATTGCCGGGTATGTTTCGGTGCCTAAGGTTCAGGTGCCTCGAGCGGCTTCGAATTAGTAGGGCGGCGCGCCTGCACCGCGCCGGACCGCTGGTCCGGCATTTGATGCGCGACCAGGCGGTCGCGCGCGGGCCCGGCGGCCCGCCCCACAACTACTTCAAGTGGTCTTCGAACCACTTCGCTGCTCGTTCCATCACGTCGCGTTTGTGTTCCGATTCGCGGAAGCGGTGGCCTTCGCGCGGATAGACGACGAATTGATTGGGCACCCCTAGCGTGTTCAGCGCGTGCCAGAATTCGTAGGACTGGGGTGCGGGGCATTCGCCGTCGCGCTCGCCTACTACGATCAGCGTCGGGGTCTTCACATTCTTGATGAACGTGATCGGCGAACTTTTTTCGTACACCTTGGGATCGTCGTAGACCGACGCGCCGAAGTACGGGATCATCCATTGGTCGATCGCGTTCTCACCGTAATAGCTCTGCCAGTTCGCGATGCCCGCGCCCGCTACCGCCGCCTTGAATCGATTGGTCTGCGTGACGGTCCACATCGTCATGTAACCGCCATAGCTCCAACCGGCGACGCCCAGACGATTCGGATCGACGGGCGCGGTCTTCAGCACCGCATCGACACCTGCCATGATGTCGCGCAGATCGCCGTAGCCGAAATCCTTGACGTTGGCTTTCGTGAACGCTTCGCCCTGGCCGTAGCTGCCGCGCGGATTCGGATAGAACACGAAATATCCCAGCGCGGAAAGCAGCGCCTGATCGAAACTCGCCGTCGGCCAGTGCTGCGCGTTCCATGACGCGGGCCCGCCGTGAATCGACACGACCATCGGATACTTTTTGGCGGCATCGAAATCGTGCGGATAGAGCAGCCAGCCTTGGACTGCCGCGCCGTCGCTGGACCATTCGACGTTCTTCACTTCGCCCCATTGAACTTTTTGCGCGGCGTTGGATTGCGTGAGCTGTTTCCAATCGCCGATCGGGCCCGCCCAAACCTCCGGTGGATGACCGAAATCGGACCGAACGGTCACCGCAACTTTACCGTCGCGAGCCGCGGCAAAATCTGCCAATGTTTCCGCCGGCCGCAAGATTTTCGTCACCTTTGTAGAGGCGCTCGGCTGCTCCGCTGGCGACGTCGAAGGTCGAGATCACAGTCGACCCGCCGGCAACTTCGGTGAGCAGCATTTTCGATGGCGAGATCCACTGAATCGAGCTGACCGACGATCTGCGGCCGGGCGTGCGATTCACTGGCTTGCCGCCGCTCGGCGAAACCGTCATCACTTCCCCGCCCGTGAAGCCTTCATCGCTCATCAGGCCTTCGATGAATCCGATGGTGGAGCCGTCGGTCGACCAGCGCGGCATTGCGATTTGCGTTTCGGGTTTGTAGACGGGATTCAATTTCCCGTCGGCGATCAGCATCGTGTACAGTTGCGCGACCCACCAGTTGTTGTCGCCGGGGCCGGGCGCGGCGCTGATCGCGAAGGTCTTGCTGTCGGGCGACCAGTCGTATTCGTAGATGTTCATGTCCTTCGGGGACAGTTGCTTGGCGGCGCCGGAGTTCGCGTCGACGATGGTCAGACGTTGATTGAAGATTTCGCCGCCGATGACACCGGTTTCTTCGGGTTCGGCTTCCAGCGGCCCACCGCCACCCGGCGCGTTTTCGGCGAAGAGGATCGCGATGCTGGCTCCGTCGCGTGACCATTGCGCGTCGGTCATGAAGCCTTTGAGGCTCGTGAGTTTTTTCGCTCGGCCACCGGTGACCGGTGCGACGTAGAGCTGCGTCTGTTTTTTCTTTTCGGCATCGGACAGGAAGGCGAGTTTGGTGCTGTCGGGGGACCAAGCGATGGCGTGTTCAGAATGCGCCGACTTGCCCGTGCCTGCTGTGATGCGGGTCGGCGCGGCAGACGATGCGAGGTCCTTCACGTAGATCGCGGAGTTGCCGGTGTCTTTGCCGTTTTCGATGATCTCGGCGACCCAGGCGGCTTTCTTGCCATCGGGCGACATCGCGACTTCGGGGAATGTGTTGGTCGCGGAGAGTTGCGACAAGATCGCGCCGATGCGGGCGTTGCGATCAGACGGAGCTTGCGCATACGCCGCTACAGCAAGCAGAAAACAAGCGAAAGATTTCCTCATTCATTCGATCTTACGGGAATTCAGGGCTATCCGCGTGATACTTTACCGCACAAAACGTGTCGACATGAGTGTCGACACGGCACGCAGGAGTGCGTGCGCCACATCGGAGCGCGCTTCTGCTAAAGGTAGGTCGGACGCGCCTCGTCGCGCAACTTGCGGACTGTCATTCCGCCGAGAGAGAGACTGTGAGGTTTGCCGAACGTCTTCAATCGCTCGATTGCGTCCGCTCGTTGCGCTTCCGAAGTGCGCGGCGCGGCCTCGCAAAAGCGGAGCGCCTGGAGAATAACATCTTCCGCGTCGCGGAACTCACGCTCTGGAGGCGGTGTTTGATGAGCGCTTCGATCTCCGGCTTGGTGATCTGGATGGTCATGGCGTCTAAACTCAGCGTAGCAGGCCGCGTAATCCGCGGGTGATGCCATTGGTGTGGTCTTCATCTGCTCACCCACACGATACAGAAAGGCATCTAGTTGCTTGTAGGAGACGGAATTCAGGCCGTAGTGGTCTCGAAACTTGTCGATTCTCGTCTTGAACTCGGGGTAGCGGTAGTCATGCGACCGTTTGTAATCCGTGAATCCATCCTTCGTCTTGTAGTGCCAAAGAGATTCCTCAACGTAGCTATCGTAGATAGGATAGAAATCGGGTCGGTGCCAACTGCAGTACTTACTGGCAAAAGAAAAGTTATTGCGCTCCTTCTCCCCAATTCGCACTCTTGCAATTCGATCCACGGCGTCGAGCGTGCCGACATTCAAATCTGCATCGATCCCCAATTGGGTGATGTGCTCGGCCACTAGGCTTGTCGCCAAGACTCGCGTGCCGTAAAGAACGTTGAGCACCTTGGTCTTCAGGAGCACATGCTGAAAAGAATCATTTGTTGGGTACTTGCGAAACAGCTCTTTTAGGAGCCATTCGTCTGGTCCGTACGCGTGGGCAAACTCGGCCACCGCTCGGTCGATTTCCTCAACCGACGGACGAGGCAGCGCGGCCCCAGCTATGAGGTCGTCAGACATGGGCGTTCTTTCGTGGCCATCTACTCTTCGCCGGCGTACTTTGTGTAATCGGCGGCGGACATCAGCTCTTTCGTTTCGTCCGGCGACGACAGCTTCACCTTGATCAGCCAGGCCGCGCCGTGCGGGTCTTCGTTGAGCTTTTCCGGCGAAGCGGTCAACAGATCGTTGACGGCAACCACTTCGCCCGAAACCGGCGCGTAAATATCGCTGACGGCTTTGACGGATTCGACCGAACCCATCGTCTTGCCTTTTTCGAGCGTCGCTCCGACCTTCGGCAGATCGACATACACGATGTCGCCGAGCTCCTTTTGCGCATGGTCCGTGATCCCGATGGTTCCGGTATCGCCTTCGACCTTCACCCACTCATGTTCTTTGGTGTAGCGGAAGTTCTCTGGATACATAATCATTTCGCTCTCTTGTAGAAAGGAGTCGGCACGGTGATCGCCGCTACCGGTTGGTTGCGCACCATCACTTGGATCGCGCGGCCGATTTCGCACTTGTCGCCTTGATGAGTGGGCAGGTAACACATGCCGACGTTCTTGTTGAGGGTCGGCGCGGGACCTCCACTGGTGACCCAGCCCGCTGCTGACCCGTCCTGGAATACTTCGTAACCGTCGCGGCCGATTCCGCGTTCCTGCATCTCGAATCCGACCAGCCTGCGAGTGATGCCCTGCTCTTTTTGTTTGACGAGTGCATCGCGGCCGACGAAATCGCCTTTATCGAGTTTGACGATCCAGCCGAGGTTCGCTTCCCACGGAGTGATGGTCGAGTGAATCTCATGACCGTAGAGCGCCATCGAGGCTTCCAGTCGCAAGGTGTTGCGCGCGCCGAGACCGGCGGGTTTGATGCCGAATTCCTCGCCGGCGGCCATCAGTTCATCCCAGATGCGCGGGGCTTCGGCGGGGGCAACGTAGATCTCGAATCCGTCTTCGCCGGTGTAGCCGGTGCGCGCGATTCTGGCTGGGGTTCCACTGACTGCGCCGTCTTCAAACCAGTAATACTTGATCGGGGCTAGTTGGGTAACGGTCAATTTCTGCAAAGTTTCGAGCGCGCGCGGGCCTTGGACGGCGATTTGTGCGTAACGCTCGCCGGCGTTTTCGATGGTGCAATCGAACTTGTTGTGACTCGCGATGTGTTCGTAATCTTTGTCCTGATTCGACGCGTTGACGCACAGGAAGAAATGATCGTCGGCGACTTTGTGGACCAGGATGTCGTCGACGAAGCCGCCGTGTTCGTAGAGTAATCCCGAATAGTGCGCCTGGCCGAGCTTCAACTTCGCGGCGTCATTGGTCGAGACGTAGTTCACCAGCTTCAGCGCTTCGGGACCGCGAACTTCCAGCTCGCCCATATGGCTGACGTCGAAGAGGCCGACTCGCTGGCGGACGGTGTTGTGCTCGTCGATGACGCCGGAGTATTGGACGGGCATGTCCCAGCCGCCGAAATCGACCATTTTGGCTCCCATTCGGCGATGGACGGCGTTGAGCGGAGTGGTCCTCAGGGAGGCGGGCTGAGTCATGAAACGTTCAGGCTAACACAAAGGCACGGCGTCTGATCGAGTGCATATACTTAGTTTCAAGATGACGTTTTCGTGGCGAAGCTGGCTTCGAGTCCTCTTGACCGCAACTTCCCTGATCGCGGATGCGCAGCAATCCACGCGCCGCTTCGAGGACTTGCGCCTCGCGCTTACGCTGACCGAATCGCAGATGGCGCGTCTTGAGGAATTGGCTCCGGCGGCGGCCGCGCGAGCCCGCATTCCGTTTCAGGAAGCGGCACGTCTTCGGTATGAGGTGATGGACGATGCGCAGCGGAACAAGCTTGCCGGGATTCGGACGTTGGTGTTCAATCCCGGAGATGTCGCTCGGCTGGCGGCGCGGCTTGGGTTGGTCAATCTGAAGGATTGGGAGCGCCGGTTCGGCGGCACGTATCTGTTCAACTCGGTCCGACCGTATTTCGAATACACGGAAACAACGGACGTACCGCTATCGCGCACGCAAGCCGAGCGGCTGGAGAAGCTCCAGCAGGCGGATCCGCGCACTCTGCTCTCGCGCACGGTCGTCATGGAAATTCTTGATTCGAAGCAGATCGCCAGGCTCGCTGCGTTCGACGAGGAATTGCAGGTGGCGAGCGAAGCGATCGAACTCGGATTGTTCGCCCCGGCGGGCGAAGTCCTGTGCCACTGAAACGCTGGCGCGGCTGATGAATCCAAACGCCACCGCGTGTCGTATAGTCGTACGATCCAAAAGCTGGTACGGATCGAAGGAAGATGGGGATATGAAACGATTTATGTTGACGGGTGCGGCGGTGGTCGCGCTGATTTTCGTGTTGACGGGGTGCAATGCTGCTCCGCCGGATACTCATGACGCCGATGTGAAGGCGATCAAGGATAACGAAGTGCAGTGGAACGCGGATTGGGCTGCCAAGAATTTGGACAAGTTGATGGCTCACTACGCGGACGATGTTTTCTTCGTCACGGCTGGAGCGCCCGCGATCACCACCAAGGATGCTTTGCGGGCTGCATTCAAGGGCATGACTGCCGATCCGGCACTTTCGTTGAAGTTCCAGGCTTCGCGGGTTGAGGTCGCGAAGTCGGGGGACGTGGGGTACACGATGGGCACGTATACGCTGACGGTGACGGATCCAGTTGCGAAGCAGGTTGTGACCGATAACGGCAGTTATGTGACTACGTATCGCAAGGGGGCCGATGGATCGTGGAAGTCGGTGGCGGATGTCGCGGTATCGGCGGTGCCCCCGCCTGTTGCTGCGCCTGCTCCTGCTTCGACGATGATGAAGAAGAAGTAGGTCACGTGGCGCGGGCTGTCAAGCCTGCAGAGCCGAGAGTCGTCTCGGCTTTTCTTCGTCATTACGCTTGACGAACGCACGGAAAAGCCGAGACGACTCTCGGCTCTGCAGGCTTGACAGCCCGCGCCACGTGATTAGACAAGCACTTCGTCGATCTGGACCTTTGGCGCGATGTCCGTGTAGTTCGGGATATCGGCAAAAATCGCTGCGCTCTCGGCTGCCATGCCGGCTTGCAGATTCTCCATCGTGTCGATGTGAAGCAGTGCGGTGACTTGGATTTCGGCGGGCGAGCCGGGCACCATACCGCCGAGCCCTTTCGAGATGGAGTAATTCTTCATGCCGTATTTGCCGAGCTTCTCTTGCACCATGGGCATGTGCTTGGTGAGGTAGTAGTCCAGATCGAAACGCGAGCCGGACTGGGTGGGGTAGCTGACTGTGACTCGGATCATAGGGAACTAATGTAGCGTAGTTGCGCCTTAGGATACGCGATCCTTCACGTTCTCGCGATCTTCCGGCTTACTTTAGCTTTCGGTTTTACACCCTCGTCCAGGGGCATCAGCGTGGCGAACTGCTTACCGCGATAGAACACCGTGACCGTTTCGCCGCGATCGATGACACGAAGAAGGTCCTTCATTCGGTAGCGGAGATCAGTGATGGTTGCTTTCATTTCTACTTGCAACTATACACCTCGTCCACTGAAAATCCTCCTTAGAAGTGTAGTAAGCTTTGCTCGTGCGATCCTCGGCGTTCGTCCAGCGGGGCATTGTTTCACTGATCCTAACTCTGTGTGCCCAGCGTTCGCTGCTCGCGCAACCTGCGGCGGTTTCGGTTCCGTTCGTCGGATGCGAGTCTGACGGTCAAACGGGGCCAATGGAAGCGCCGAAGGGCGAGGCCAAATCCGTTCAAATGAGACTCTCAATTTGCCCAACAGCTTGCCTATTACGAGTCCGCACAAGGCGTTGGAGTCCTCGCACCGCGCGGTTGGTATTGCTTTGGAACGTACGGCTCTGGCGGCAATTTTCTGCACCTTAGCGAGCAGCCGATAAACCGAGCGATCATCTTCACTGATAAGTGGAAGGGGGTCAATGGTGCCGCGATTGAACTTCACTACACCTACGGAGGTACGTCGGGGCGGTTCACTGTTGCTGAAATTATCGCGCGCGTCTTTCCGGTCTACCGGGAGTTCACCAGGAGCGTTATGAAAGGAGATGGGACTTCCTTCCCTTTTTGGTCCGTATCCCCAAGACAAACTAACCTACAAGGGTGACCGGACCGTTGAGTACGAAACGCCGGCCCAAACCCGAGGGCTCGGAACGCATTCATGGCTAGTGAAAAACACTAGCCCCATCGAAGGCGTGGCAATGCTGATCGGCGAAACGCCCGACCTAGTGCTCCTGTCAGTCCGGCTTCCTTTCGACCTTTCCCGGCTCACGTCGACGATCATTCGTCAAATTGAACGGGATGCACTCCTCTTCCATTAGACCTCGGTTCGGCCTGCGCGCCACATGTTTCGGTTGTGTTATTCTAATGAAGTACAAACGATTAAGAATAGACGAGGAGTATCGATTTCCGCATGGCGCTGGCTGGTGAAGCAAAAACTAACGTAATCTCGAAGTTCCGGGTCCACAAGACGGACACGGGTTCGCCAGAAGTGCAGGTTGCCATTCTTAGCCGGCGTCTTCTGGAACTGGCTGAGCATTTCAAAATGCACAAAAAAGATCACCATTCGCGCCGGGGTCTGCGGCAGATGGTGCAGCGTCGACGCAGCTTGCTCGATTATCTGCGCAGCCGTAGCCCGGAACGCTACAAGACGTTGATCCAGAGTCTTGGCATCCGCCGCTAGCGTTGGAACGATTCTCGATAGCCGGCAGTAGTGCCCGATGTGGGCATGCCGGTGATTCCTCAGGAAGTACACTCCAGTCTCCACTTGATCAAGCTAAGGTCGACCTGAAACGGACGCGATCGCCAAGGCGGCGCGAACCGGCTTAGAACAAGAAAAGGACGTTTTCAAAAACATGGTGCATTCCGTTGAAGTGGATCTCGGTGGTGGCCGGACCATCACATTCGAGACCGGCAAGATTGCCAAGCAAGCCAATGGATCGGTAATTGTCCGCTCCGGCGAATCGGTGGTCCTGGTGACCGCCTGTACGGCCCCGGAGCCGAAACCGAACGCAAGCTTTTTCCCCCTGACTGTCGATTACCGCGAGTATACGTACTCGGCGGGACGTTTCCCGGCGGCTTCATCAAGCGCGAAGGCCGGCCGACAGAAAAAGAAATCCTGACCAGCCGCCTGATCGATCGTCCGATCCGGCCGTTGTTCCCGGAAGGCTACTCGCATGAGACGCAGGTGATCGGCATGGTGCTTTCGGCCGATCCGACGCGCGACCCATCGACGCTGGCCATCACGGGCGCGGGCGCGGCACTGGCGATTTCCGATATTCCGTTCGAGCATGTGCTGGGCGCGGTTCGCGTCGGCATGGTCGACGGCAAACTGGTCGCGAATCCGACCTACGAAGAAACCAAGGCATCGAAAGTGAACATCGTGGTCGCCGGCACTGAAGGCGGCATCGTGATGGTCGAATCCGGCGCGCAGCAGGTGACGGAAGCCGAAGTGCTGGCCGCGATCGAGTTCGGACACGAGTGCTGCAAGAAGCTGGCGGCGGGGGCTCGCGAGTTGGCGAAGAAGGTCGGCAAGACGAAGAAGACGTTCGTCAGCCCCGAGATCAACAAGAACCTCTACCAGGAAATCGAAACCGCGATTCGCGCCGAGCTGGAAGACGGCATGAATACGCAGAAATACGAGAAGCTGGATAGCTACTCGCGTATTCACGAAGCCGAAAAGAAGGCGGTGGCGGCGGTTCCCGACGAGCAGAAGAAGGAAGCCTCGGCACTGTTCGAACGGCTCCAGGAACGCATTTTCCGCGATCAGATGCTGAAGAACAAGCGGCGCCCGGATGGCCGCAAGTTCGACGAAGTCCGCAACATCGAATGCGAAGTGGGCGTGCTCCCGCGCACCCACGGATCCAGCCTGTTCACGCGCGGCGAAACGCAGGCGCTGGTGACGGCGACGCTCGGCACGAAAGATGACGAGCAGAGAATTGAGCTGCTGGATGCTTCGGAAAGCTCCAAGCGCTTCATGCTGCACTACAACTTCCCGCCGTTCAGCGTCGGTGAAGTCGGCTTCATGCGCGGCGCGGGCCGTCGTGAAATCGGGCACGGCGCTTTGGCGGAACGCGCGATCGCGGCGGTGATTCCGGATGACGCGACCTTCCCCTACACGATGCGCATTGTGAGCGACATCATGGAATCGAACGGTTCGAGCTCCATGGCGTCGGTGTGCGGCGCAACGTTGTCGTTGCTGGACGCCGGTGTGCCGATCTCTTCGCCGGTCGCGGGAATCGCGATGGGCCTGGTGATGGAAGGCAAGGATTACGCGGTCCTGACCGATATCGCGGGCGCCGAAGATCACTACGGCGACATGGATTTCAAGGTGGCGGGCACGCAGGCCGGCATCACCGCGCTGCAGATGGATATCAAGGTGCCGAACGTCACCGCCGCCATCATGAAGGAAGCGCTGGAGCAGGCTCGGCAGGCGCGCTTGCACATTCTTGGACAAGATGAATGCGGTGATC
This sequence comes from Terriglobia bacterium, assembly GCA_963732025.1. Taxonomy (GTDB): domain Bacteria; phylum Acidobacteriota; class Terriglobia; order Bryobacterales; family Bryobacteraceae; genus Palsa-187. The sequence goes on along the minus strand of CAVSXU010000006.1, from coordinate 1,881,778 downwards.
GACACGCATCGCACCACGCTTTCGAAGTACGCGCCGCGCATCTTCACGATGCAGATCCCGACCGACAAGATCCGCGATCTGATCGGCAAGGGCGGCTCCATGATCCGCAGCATCGTCGAAACCACGGGCTGCAAGATCGATGTCGAGGACGACGGCAGCGTGAAGATTTTCTCGGCCGACGGCACTGCCGCGGACCGCTGCATCCAGATGATCACCGACATCTGCGCGGTGGCCGAAGTGGGCAAGACGTATCTGGGCAAAGTGGTGCGGATCGTCGATTTCGGCGCGTTCGTCGAGATCTTCCCCGGCACCGACGGCCTGCTGCACATTTCCGAGATCTCGGAAAATCGCATCAAGCAGGTTCGCGATGAGCTGAAGGAAGGCGATCAGATTCTGGTCAAGGTCCTGGGCCTTGAAGGGAACAAGATCAAGCTGAGCCGCAAGGCGATCCTGAAAGAGCAGCGCGAGAAGTTGAAGAAGGACGAGGGCGCTAGCGCCTAAGTCTTCGCTTAAACGCATTCTGGCCACGAATGCACACGAATAAACACGAATCAAAAGACGCCTTGTTATTATTCGTGTTTATTTGTGTGCATTCGTGGCCGATTTCTTTCTTACTGCCCCACTGGTTCCACGAACACCGCCGTCCCGTAGCACAGCACTTCCGTCACCCCGTTCATCACTTCGGTCGCATCGTACCTTACGCCGATAATCGCGTTCGCGCCCATTTCGGTCGCGTGCTGGATCATCAACTCGAACGCGTTTTCGCGAGTCTTCTCGCACAGTTCCGAAAGCAGCGTGATATTGCCTCCGACTATGGTCTGTAAGCCCGCGCCGATGGTCCCGAAGATCGACCGGGAGCGCACGATAATCCCTCGAACCATCCCCAGGCTGCGAGTGATGCGATAGCCGTCAAGCGTGAAGGCGGTAGTCGCCATGTTGTGAGTCATGGCGGCATTATCGCATTTCGCCAAATTGCGAACCAGTAATATTGGCGCCAGCTTGCCCAAAGGAACCGGCCTAAAGACCGGTTGCCGGCATAAGTGCCGGCCCCACACTTGCGATATTACTTGGGCGGATTCGGCGTCAGAGTCGGCCAACGAAACTCAGCGGCGACGGCCTTCTGAATCTCATCCGCCAGCTTGCCGCCTTGATCGCCATTCGTCATGATGACGACGCCCTGCCCCGTGTTCATCGTGGCAGCGAGAAGGCATTTGAATCCCTCGTTCGATCCGCCGTGCTGGAACAACTCCGCCTCGCCATGTCCCATCAGCATGATCCCCAAGCCGACATCGGCGATCTGGCGTGTGAGCATCCGATTGGTCATCTCGCGCGAAAGCACATGGTTCGCTTTGCCCTGCTTCGAGAGCTGCAATTCGATGGCGAACTGCGCGAGATCCGATGGCGTGGTCCAGAGACCGGCGGCCGCCATCTCGGGATAGACGTGCCAGTCGCCATGAATCGGCTGGCCGTTTTGATCGTGCGCAATCGCGGCTTCCTTCTTCCACGCGTCGGGAAGCGGCTGGCGGTAGGTGCTATGCCGCATGCCGACTTTAGAGAGAACGGTCGACTCCATCAGGCTCGGGAAACTGAGCGCCGGTCACGTCCATCATCAGAAGCTGCATGACCGTGAGGCCGCCGCCGGAGTATCGCGACTCGGTTCCAGGCTTGATATCGACACGCACGGCCTCGCTATTCGCGGGCTTCACGCCATCGAGGATCTGGGGCAGCGTCGGAAGCGGAGCGGAAATGTCGTAGCCAGCGAACCCGTGAACGGTAAGGCCCGCGCTATGGCTTAGCAATCGCCGAAGCGTGACCTTTTCCTGTTGTGTGAACTGATTGCCGGGAACCTTCCAAGATTTGAGCTTCGCGTTGACGTCTTCATCGAGCGAAAGCTTGCCTTGTTCGACCAGTTTCAAGGCCGCCATGGCAGCGACGGGCTTGCTGATGGATGCCGCTTGAAACCGGGTTTCGGGAGCGATACCTGGTCCATAGCCTCGCGCCCAGACGATGCGGTAGCCGTCGATAATCGCAACGCTGACGCCGGGAACGTGCAGCGCGTTCATGCGGGCCGCGAAATCGAATTTGAAATCGACGGGATCGGGCGGTTGGGCCTGAAGAGCGGCCACGGCGACGCCCGCCAGCAGAGCTGCCAGACGGAAATCCATGCGCTATTTCAGGGCCGGGAGAGCGAATTCGACGTTGCGGGAATCGTTCAACTGGCGCGAAAACTGGCGATCGACCAGGGACAGCGAGATGCGATTCAGGCTGCCTTCCGTGGTGATGTAGCTCAGCGTATCGTCATCCACCCAGTAGCCGACCGCGGCAATGATCGTGTGATCCGACATCGCCAGCAGGTAGATGGTCGCCTTCTCGTCAGCGACGGATTCCGGCAGCGGGCCATCCGGGTAATAATCCTGCATGAGCGGATTCGCATAATCGCCGCGATATCCCTGGTTTATGACCGCCGGCGGCGCATCGGTAATCCCGTAATCGTAGGACTGCGCCGGCTGTGACGCGTAGGCGCCGGAGCCGCCCCCGTAATAACCGCCGCCGAAGTACACGGCATAGGGGACCAGCGTGGTTCCCACACGCAGCGGACGGGAAATGATCGGCCGCGAGGTGGGCGGATGGCCGATCGGCGGGAGAGATGGCTGATGAGTGGGATGCGACGCGATCGGGCCTGACGACCCAACGTGCACCGGCGCGGAATGACTCGCGCCTGAACTTGAATTGACGGGATTGGAATTGACGAAACCGGAGCCGGAATGGCTACTGGCGAAGGAGCCATGAGCAGCGGCGGGACTCGCTACGGCGGCGTGCACTACGCTAGGCGCGGACGGCGCTGCCGACGCGCCGGCGTGGTGTGCCTGGGCGAACGCGACAGAGACGAACACAAGCGATCCGAATGATGCGACTGCCAGCCTCATGCGACACCTCCTTAGCGATAGTTTAGACGTTTTCGCGGTCTAAAGTGTTGCCTCTGTTTTGGGGAGTCACGAAGACGCGCGCTCTCTTACGGTCGCGCCTCCAAGAGAGTTGGCAGGCGGAATCGCCTGCCCCACGAAAACAGGCAAGGCCGCGAACACTCAAAACTTGTACAGCATCAGATAAACGACAACGCCGGTGACTCCTACATATATCCAGATGGGGAAAGTCCACCGTGCGATTCGGCGATGTCGCACGAAATCGCCTTTCAGGGCGCGGCGCAGCGTGATGATCGCCAGCACGGGAACGCACGCGGCGAGCACGGTATGGGTGAACAGAATCGTCAAATAGACCGTTTTCAGCGCGCCCGCGTGCGGATAATGCAGGACACCTTCATTGTGGGCGACCAGGTAGTAGTGGAACGTCAGGTACGAAATCAGAAAGATCACCGAGACGGTGAACGCCGAAATCATCATCGCGCGGTGCGCGACCACGTGGCCTCGGCGGATTAAGAAGTACCCTGTTGCCAATAAGACGACCGAAGTCCAGTTGAGCATCGCGTTGACTTCGGGAAGATCGTGAATGTCGAATGCCATCAGTCTCGCTCGCGGCGCTGCAGGGCTTTCGTATCGGCCACCAGACGAGTAATCGCGTCCGCCTCCGACGTTAAATAATAGCCTCGGATTTGCGATTTGCGATCGATCAGCACGAAGCGCGTCGAGTGTTCCAGATTACCGCTGACGTCGCCGAGCTTGAACACATCGCGGCTCAGATGTTGCAGCGTCTGCTCCGCGCCGGTCAGGAAAAACCAAACGCCGGGTTTGGCTCCGAAGCGCTGCGCGTATTCCGCGAGAACGGGAGGCGTGTCGTGAGCCGGATCGACGGTGAACGATACCAGCTTCACGCCGTCCACATCCGCAAGTTGCCGTTCCACTTCGTGCATCTGCGATGACATGCGCGGGCAAGGGCCGGGACAAGTGGTGTAGATAAAATCGGCGATCCAGTCCACGTTGTGTAGCTGCGTCGCGCTGGAAAACTCCGCGCCGGTTTGATCCGTCAAGATGAAATCGGGGACGGCGCCCAATGATTCGACTTTGGCCGAGACGTGGCTATCAGCCGCAGAGCGCGCAAAGCGCTCAAGACAGCAGACTACAGGTGAGGACGATCGATCGCCAGCAATCCATAAAGTACCGGGAGATACACAACGCTTGCGAGCAGCACCTGCCGCGCGCGCGCCTCCGACCGGTCAAACCACACGCGAATCGCCGAGTAGGCGAACGTCGCGCCCAGAACTAACGCACCGAAAGAGTAGAGATTGCCCGCCATGCCGGTGAATCGCGGCAACAGACTGATCGGCACCAGCAGCAACGAAATCCACACCATCCGAAATGCGGTCGATGCGCCGTCCGGCTCCACGACCGGCAGCATGCGGATGCCGGCGCGTGCGTAATCGGCGCGATACATCCAGGCGATCGCGTAGAAATGCGGGAACTGCCAGACGAACAGGATCCCGTAGAGCATCCAGGCTTCGGACGTGAGCGTGCCCGCTGCTGCGGCGAATCCGATGAGCGGAGGCATCGCGCCAGGGATCGCGCCCAGCGTAGTCGCGTGCGGCGTTCGCTGCTTGAGCGGCGTGTAAATGAACAGATAAGTTGCCAGCGTGAACAAGCCCAGCAGCGCCGTCAGCAGGTTCACGCCCAGCCACAATTCGACGAATCCGGCGATCGAGAGGACGACCGCAAACCAGAATGCATGCGGCGGCGTGATGCGACCCGACGGCAGCGGGCGCTCTTTGGTGCGATTCATCTTCGCGTCGGCATCGCGCTCATACCATTGATTCAACGCGGCGGTTCCGCTGGCGATCAGCGCGGTCCCGATCAAGGTGTGGATCAACGTCAGCCACAGGCTGGCGACGGAATGGCCTGCCGACGTCGCGCCGCAAAGGAATCCGATGGCCGTGCTCATCAGCAGCAGCATCGTGATGCGTGGCTTGGTCAGTTCGAGATAGGCGCCGGCGTTCACGACGTCACCGTTTGCGGCGCATGAGCTCGGGCGGTCTGCGGCCGGACGTTGCGGCGAATCTGAATCGCCAGCACGATACTGGCGGCCAGCGTCGCGGCGCCCACGGCAACGTGAGCGACGGTCGAAAGCACCATCGCGAGCGGCTGCTGCGCGGCGTTCAATCGCATGAAATAGGCCAGGATACCGAGGGCGACCTGGACGAACGTGATCGCCAGAAGCACGGTCGCGGAGCGGCGCAGCGCCCAGTGTTCGGGGAACTGATGCAGCACGAAGATGCAGGCGAACATGATGACCAGCGTCACGAGCATCGCGAAAACGATGTGCGGCAGCACGGAAATTGCGCCATGGCGGAATCCCGCGCCGAGCGCGACCTGCAACAGCACGCAAATCGGCGTGGCGATCGCGATGGTGCGGAGCGAGGGCCAGCCGTAGTCGGCGACTGGCTGCGGGCCTTCGACAAAACTTTTCGACGTGAATACCGCGATCGCGACGGTCAGCGAGAAGAACAACTGCGCGAGGCACGTGTGCGTCATGCTGACAGGAGGCGGCGTGAGCAATTTCACGGTCAGTCCGCCCAGCAGTCCGACGCCGATCACCCAACCGAGCGCGGTCCAGCCGAGCTTTCGCATCCACGATCGTTTTTCGACCCGGAGGATGCCGATCAGCAGGCCGATGGTGAGCATCCCCACGGTCGCGCCGACCATGCGATGGCCGTGTTCGAACAGCACTCCACCGGTCATTTCGGGCATCACCTGGCCATAAGACAGAGGCCAATCGGGTACCGAGAGTCCAGCGCCTTTGCTGGTGACCGATGCCCCGGCGACTACCAGGAAAAGCGTACACACCGCGAGCAGAATCGCGAATCGGTGTAACGCTGGACTATACGTAGGAGGCAAGACGGGAAAAGCGCTTTCGTTACTATTGTAACAGCGCTTCTCGGCACGGCGAAATCCTCGACGTGGCGCGGACCGCCAGGCGGCCTGCGCTGCGCCGCGCGTTATTTCTCAAGCCACCAGCTTAGGGAGTCTGACGCGGCCATGAAGAAATCCGCATCGGCGGACTGGGATGGAGTTCCTGAGCGCAGATTCTGCGTCCAATTTCCTTCGGGCTTATAGGCGGGATCGTGATAGACCCAGAGCTGGCCGGTGTCCGGATTCGTGAGTATCGGAGCCGCTGCAACCACGTCGTAGTTCAGGTTGTCGACGGTGAAGGTCATGTGATTCTTATCGATGGTACCGGCCGGCGCGAAGGGTTTGCCTGCCACGGCTTCGACGGAAAAGAAAAATCCGCCTTGTCCTGGGATGTAGAACATCGCGTACTTGCCCGAGACCGCGGACTGCGCGGATTTGGCCAGGGGAGATCGATTCGCTGTTACCTTCAGATCCGAAAATCGAATTCGACCGGCCGCCGCAGCGGGATCGTCGTCCATCTTCAGGCGGATGGTATCGATGACTTTGAGGCCCATGCCTTCGAGCCCGAATAATCCGATGTCGGCGGATTGTCCGGAGGCCAGCGTGCCCGTGCTTTGATCGGACGAAAGAGTGGGCACGGGCTTGCCGCCGTCGGCGTTGGGGAATCGCGAGGCGAATTCCGTTTCCACGGGCTTGGCGATTGCGGTCAGCCGATCGCCGGATGCGGACAGATTCAGCGTCAGCTCATAGGCGAAAACAGTTAGCTTGTTCTGGTCGCGAAAGATGCGATAGAAGCTGTTGCCGGAGGCTCGAAGCATCTCTACCGTGATGGTTTGCTGTCCGGTCGGCTTGCCCATCTTGTTTGAGATTTGGACTTGGACGCCGTTGCTGAGGGAGATGGTGGATGTGGTTTGGGCGGAGCAAGTCGCTGCCAAAACGACAAAAACCGACAGATAAGACGCCGCGTTTCTCACACTTAGATTATCGCTCCGCAGTGAATGCATAGGGATTGCTCTACACTGATCGCATGAAGATCTTGGCAGCATTAATTTGTGCCGGCGCGCTGCTGGCCGATTCCAGCGCAGGCTTGAAGTGGGCCGCGCCGACTGGCTGGAAGAATGAGGGCTCGCGGCCGATGCGGGCGGCGACTTACACGGTCGCGGCTGCGGCTGGCGATAAGGAATCCGCCGAGTGCGGTGTGTATTTCTTCGGCGCGGGACAAGGCGGCAGCGTCGAGGCGAATCTGGATCGATGGAAGGCGCAGGTGCTCGGCGCGAACGGGAAGCCGGCTGATGCGCAGATTCAGAAGCGGACGATTCACGGGTTGAGCGTTACCGTGATCGACACGAGCGGCGCGTATAGCGGCATGGGCGGGGCATTGGGTCAAACCCCGATGGCGCAGACGGCGGCGCCGAAGGCTGGATATCGACTGCTCGGCGCGATTGTGGAGGGGCCGGGCGGGAATATTTTTGTTAAATTTGCCGGCCCGGCGAAGACAATTGCGGCTAATAAGCAGAAGTTCGATGAGATGGTTGGTTCGTTCGAGAAGGAAAAGTGAGTCGGCAGGCGACAAGATCGCCTGCCCCACGAACGGAAGTAAGTTGGCAGGCGGAACCGCCTGCCCCACAGTCACTTCGGATCGGGGACGTTGGGCTTTGCGTACGTCTTCTGGAGTGCTCCGCGATATTCGTCAAACAACGTGCGGATGCCGTCGAATTCGCGTTTCACTTGCGTGCGGAAATCGGCGCGCGTTAGAAAATCGTACAGCAGCGCGGTCATGGCTTCGGCATCGACGGTGAATCCGTGGTGGCCGATTTCGGCGAGCGCGTCCGCTTCCATTTCGTAAGTGTGATTCGCGAAGGTCGAAGTGGCGGCGCTGAATCCGACGCCGGGAATCGCGCTCGAAACGCTTCCCGTTTCTTCATAGCCCTGCGGCTTACCGGGCGCTTCCACAATTCTGGTCGCGCCGTATTTTTTCACATAGGCGAACGAGAGCTCGTCTAGCGTCGCGACCGAAACTCCATCGCGATCCTGGCCGTAATTGTCGATTTTCACTTTGGTGCCGGTGGCGAGGGCGGCGGCGCGCGCGGCGTTATCGACAAACTCGCGCACTTGGGCGAGATAAACTTCGTCGGGATAACGGATGTAGAAATCGGCGACGGCTCGATCGGGCACGACGTTGGGGGCTGCGCCGCCTTCGGTGATCACGCCTTGCACGCGAGCTTCGGGACGAAGCGTGGAGCGGATCGCATCGATATTATTGAACAGTTGAATGACGGCCTCGAGGGCGTTGCGTCCAGCCCACGGCGTCATTTGATGGGCGGGCGCGCCGGAGAATGTGTACTTCACTCCGTCGATATTCAGGCAGCAGGTGCCGAATCCGGGCGCGGGCCGCGTGGTGGAACTGACGGCGTGGCTGCGCACCAGAATGTCGATGCCGTTGAACACACCGGCCTTGAACATGTCGGTCTTGGCGTTGGGCGGCATCATTTCTTCGCCGGGAGTTCCGAACACGGTCAGGGTGCCGGGCGCGTGGGTTTTCTCCATCGCTTCGGCGATCGCGACCGCTGCCGCCATGCCGACGGGGCCTTGCGCGCTGTGCTGATCGCCATGGAAGGCGCGAGTGGTGCCGCGGAGCGCATCGTATTCGAGGATCACGCCCAGGTTCGGGCTATTGGCGTTGTTTACCGGTCGACCCTTGTAGCGCGCGACGAACGCGGTCTTCATGTTGGCCGCGCCCATGGTCACTTCGAAGCCGTGCGCCTTCAGATAGGTGGTGAGTTTTTCGATGGATCGCGTTTCCTCGAAGCCGATTTCGGGATGACGAGTAATGTCATCGGACATGGCGAGGAGTTCCTTGTCCATCAATTCCTTGGCTCGGGCGACCACCTGATCGCGCGCAGGATTGTTGGACGTGATGCGCTCCACCAGGGTCGGGACGTCGATAGATTTTTCGAGATCGGCCATCTTGCGGAGGACGTCGCGGGCGGCCTCGCGTTCGGTGGGAGTGTCCTGCGCGAAAGCGCACGCGCAAACGAATAGGATTGCGATGCAGATCGGTTTCATGTGTTACGAGACAGAATACAGGAGTCAGGAGTCGGAAGGAAATCCACGACGGATTTCGGCGGCTGCTGCCGCGGAGGCGCGACTCTTGCGGCCTGGCGCGGGAAACGTGTGGAACGACAGAATTCGCGGGATGCGGAGATCGCCGCCTCGGCCGTAGCGATTGAGGATGTACCCAGCCCCTTGGAGGAGCGCGCCGAGCAGAATCCAGATTTGCCAGTGGGAGAAGACGCCGGTGATTCCGAATTCGCCGGCGGCGCCGATATCGGAGGCAAGCCGCCAGAATCCAAGGACATACGCCATCAGCGCAGCGGGGGTCAACAGCGCGCCGAAGGCGAACGCCACGTGGCGATTTTTCCCTGGCTGATGCGATCGCGGCCGGCCCCGCTGAAGCCTGATGCGGATAACCATACTCCCTGCCTTAATGACAGCTTAGCAAGGAATCTAAGATAAAACACTGAGTACTGGATTTGTTCCGGTACTGGTACTTTGTCCGTTACTCAAGGCACGCGCTCCATTCTGTCGCGCCTCTTTGAGCGCCAATTGTAAGGATAGGGCGACTGAGGTAACGGGTGATAACGTTGTCTTTGCGACACACCGCCCGGCGATTGATAAACTTGAGGGGTCAAGATGCTCACCAGCACAACGATTCCTGCAACCCTGCAAACGAACAGCGCACTCCCAACCAGGCTAGGGCGCGACGAGTTGATCCGAGCGTTCCGCGTCATGTACCTCTCACGGCGCATAGACGATCGCGAGATCCTTTTCAAAGCGGCAGAACAAGATCTTCTTCCAGATCAGCGGCGCCGGGCATGAGGCGATCAGCGCGGCGGCCGGGTTCGCGATGCGGCCGGGGCACGACTGGTTCTATCTCTATTACCGCGATCGGGCATGCGCTCTGGCGCTGGGTGTTACTGCCGAAGAAATGCTGCTGAGCGCTGTGGGCGCTGCGGCCGATCCGGCGTCGGGCGGTCGTCAAATGCCGTCGCATTGGGGATCGAAGCCGCTGAACATCGTCAGCGGGTCGTCGCCGACGGGAACGCAGTTCCTGCAAGCGGTAGGCTGCGCGGATGCGGGGCCTCGTCTGGATCCGGAATCGGATGCGGTGACGCTGGTGACTACGGGCGACGGAGCTACCAGCGAAGGCGAGTTTTGGGAATCGCTCAATATCGCGTGCCTGGAGCGATTGCCGGTCGTCTATCTGGTGGAAGACAACGGCTGGGCGATTTCGGTTCCGGTGGAGAAGCAGACGGCGGGCGGCGATATTTCGAAGCTGGTTTCCGGATTTCCGGGGTTGAGGCAGTTCCGCTGCGACGGCACGAATTTCCTGGACTCGTTCGCCACGATGTCGGAGGCGGTGGATCATTGCCGCCGTCACAGGATGCCGGTGTTCGTGCATGCGACGTGCATTCGTCCCTACTCGCATTCGCTTTCTGACGATGAGAAGCTGTACAAGACGAAGGCGGATCGCGAGGATGAGGCTCGGCGGGACCATATCGTACTCTTTCCGGAATGGATGATTGCGGAAGGCATTCTGGATCGTCACGCGGTGGAATTGATCACGCATGAAGCCGATCTGGAGGTGCAGGAGGCGACGGATCGTGCGCTGAAGGCGGCGGCTCCGACGCGGGAATCGGCGCTGGATTTCCTGTACTCCGACCGCATCGATCCCACGTCTTCGGACTTCGATGTCGAGCCGAGTTTTCAGCGGCGAGCCGCGGACGATGGTCGACACGATCAACCTGACGCTGCATGGAGGAGATGGCTCGCAACGAGCGGATTATTGTGTTCGGCGAGGATGTCGCGGATTCGAGCCGCGAGGAAAATCTTCCGAGCGTCAAGGGCAAGGGCGGCGTCTTCAGCGCAACCAAGGGATTGCAACGGAAGTTCGGATCCAGCCGCGTTTTCAATTCCCCGATTGCGGAAGCGTCGATCGTGGGGCGCGCGATCGGAATGGCGACGCGCGGGCTGAAGCCGGTCCCGGAGATCCAGTTCTTCGATTACATCTGGCCCGCGATGATGCAGATTCGCGATGAGTTGGCGACGTTGCGGTGGCGATCGAACAATACGTTCTCGGCGCCGATGGTGATTCGGGTGGCGATCGGCGGATACCTGAATGGCGGCGCGATTTATCACAGCCAGAACGGCGAGGTGATTTTCACCCACATTCCCGGGCTGCGGGTGGTGTTTCCATCGAATGCCGCGGACGCGTGCGGCCTGTTGCGCACGGCGATTCGAAGCGACGATCCGGTTCTGTTTCTGGAACACAAGCGGCTGTATCGCGAGCCGTACAATCGGTCCCCGCATCCGGGTCCGGATTACACGATTCCATTCGGGCGGGCGAAAATCGTGAAGCCGGGCGCGAATCTGACGATCGTCACTTATGGGGCGCTGGTGCAGAAATCGATGCAAGCGGCGTTGCAGGTGGAGCAGCGGCGGCCCGGAGTGTCGATTGAGATTATCGATTTGCGGACGCTGGCGCCGTACGATTGGGCGGCGATTCGCACGTCGGTGGAGAAGACCAGCCGGGTGATGATCGCGCATGAGGACGTGCTCTCATTCGGCTATGGCGCGGAGATTTCGGCTCGGTTGGCGAATGAGTTGTTCAGTTCGCTGGATGCGCCGATTGGGCGAGTGGCCGCGCTGGATACCTGGGTCGGGTATCATCCGAATCTGGAGAGCGAGATTCTGCCGCAGGTGGAGAATATTGCTCAGGAAGCCGATCGGATTCTGGCTTACTGAAGAAAACGTGTCGACATGAGTGTCGACACGGCACGCAGGAGTGCGTGCGCCACATCGCTACGATTTTGGTTTGATGGGCGATACGTCGGCTGCCGACGGTAACTGCGAAACATCCCAACCGCCGCCGAGCGCCTGAATCAGCGAAACGCTCGCGACCACGCGCCTGGTGTTGATCTGCACCGCCGTTCGTTCGTTCGCCAGCGCCGCCTCTTGCGCGGTGATCACCTGCAAGTAGGTCGTGATCCCGCCCTGATACTGGGCGTTGGCGAGTTGCAGGGACCGCTCAGCATAGCGGACGGCGTCGGCCTGTTCGCGCGATTCCTGCTCCAGAATTCGCAGCGTGGATAGATCGTCCTCCACGTTTTGAAAGGCCGTGAGCACGCTCTCGCGATAATTCGCGACCGTCTGATCGTAGGCCGCGCGCGCCTGCTCGGTTGATGCCCCGGCGGCGCCCGGCGTCGAAGATGGTTTCCGATAAAGTCGGCCCCAACGACCAGAAGCGGCTTGGCCAAGTGAACAGAGCTGAGCAAGCTCGAACTTTGAAGACCGCCGCTCGCGCCGAGAGTCAGAGTCGGGTAGTAGGCGGCGATGGTCACGCCGATTTGCGCGTTGGCGGCGGCCACGCGGCGCTCATTCCCGGCGATGTCGGGGCGGCGTTCCAGCAGCTCCGAAGGAATCATCCCCGGAATCGCGGGAATGTTGGTGGTGAGCGGCGCGGGCGAAATAGTCAATTGCGACGGCGGCTTGCCGATCAGGATCGCGATGGCGTGCTCGAATTGCTGGCGCGAGACCAAGGTGTCGGTGGCTTGCGCGCGCGTCTGTTCGAGCTGCGTCTGGGCTTGGGCCACGTCTACCTGCGAAACGACGCCCTGGTCGTAGCGGTTCTTCGTCAGTTCGAGAGCGCGGCCGTACGCAACCACGTTCGAATCGAGAAGCTGCTTTTCTGCGTCGAGTCCGTGAAGTTGAAAGTAGAACAGCGCCAGCTCGGATTGGAGCAGCAGGCGCGTGTTTTCCAGATCAGCAGCAGTGGCTTGCGCGGTTTCCGTCGCGGCTTCGATCGTGTGCCGCACCTGGCCCCAGAGATCGGGAATCCAGGTCGCGCCGACGTTGGGCACGGTGAGCACGGCAGCCTGCCTCGCGACGGAGAGGGCGCTGGTCCCGACGTTTCCGCTGGTCCCGGTGCCAAGGACCGATGCCGCCGCCGGTCACGGTCGGATACAAACCCGAATGCGCGACACGAATAGCCGCGCGCGCGCCGCGAAATTGAGCCTCGGCTCCAGCCAGGGTCTGATTCGAGACGTCGATCTGTTCCTCTAAGGCATTGAGTCCGGGGTCGCCGTAAATCTCCCACCACTTGCCGCGATGCAAGTCATCCTTGGGCTCGCCTGCCTTCCAGCCTTTGGCTTCCTTGAAACTGGGTGGAAGTGGCTCTTTGAAGGACGCGGCGACGGGTGTCGCGGGCTTGGCGTACTTCGGACCTACGACGCACGATGAAGTGATGAGGGCCGCTGCGATAGCGAAGATCGACAGCTTAACGCGGAGCTGAAACAGGGTGTCGACACGAGTGTCGACACGGCACGCAGGAGTGCGTGCGCCACTCATGCGTCGCCCTCGCGCGCAATCCAAGGTTGAATATAGGCTGGACAATTGATCAAGGTAATATTCTCGCGCGACTGCTCCGCCAAAAACTGAAGGCTGGGCCGATCGACCAAGGTGACTTCGCTCATATCGATCACAACCTGCTTCTGCATCCGGCGGGCTTTATCGATGGCGCGCCGCAGTTCGCCCAGACATCCGCCGTTGCACTTGCCGGCAATGACAAGCGTGACGGGGCCAGCGGGATCGTGACGCGGCGCAATCTTTACAACTGGCATGTTAAACGGTCACGCCTCCTCCGGCGCGATGTGCGGGACGCTGCGATCGACCGCGGCGACACGCTTCCGGCTGACGCGCTTGGCCATGCGGTCGAACGCGAGGTAAATCACGGGAGTCGTATACAGCGTCAGAAGCTGGCTGAAAATCAATCCGCCGATGATGGCGATTCCAAGCGGCCGACGCAGTTCCGATCCGACGCCGGTACCGAGCGCGAGCGGAATGCCGCCGCCCATCGCGGCGAGCGTGGTCATCAAAATCGGGCGGAAACGCAGCAGACAAGCCTGGTAAATCGCTTCCGGCGCGGCCTTGCCTTCCTTGCGCTCGGCATCCAGCGCGAAGTCGATCATCATGATGGCGTTCTTTTCCACAATGCCGATCAGCAGCACGATTCCGATCAGCGCGATCACGCTGAAATCGGTCTTGCAGATCATCAGGCGAGCAGCGCGCCGACGCCCGCCGACGGCAGCGTCGACAGAATCGTGATCGGGTGGATATAGCTTTCGTAGAGCACGCCTAGAACGATATAGACGGTAACCAGGGCCGCAAGGATTAGGATCGGTTCATTGGTTAGTGAGGCAAGAAACGCGGCGGCGGTGCCTTGGAACGTCGCCTGGACGCTGGCGGGCATGCCCGAGATCGGCCTTGGCCTGGTTGATCGCCGTTACGGCATCGCCGAGAGAAACGCCGGGCGCAAGATTGAAGGACGCCGTCACCACCGGGAATTGGCCTTGATGATTGACCACCAGCGGCGTCGCTCCCTGGCGAAATTCGGTGAACGCGCTGAGCGGGACTTCCCCGCCCTGTGCCGATCGAATATAGATGTTCTTCAACGCCTGCGGAGTCTTCTGCAAATCCGGCTTCAGTTCCAGCACCACGCGGTACTGGTTCAACTGCGTGAACATGATGGAGATCTGACGCTGGCCGTAGGCGTCGTAAAGCGTATCGTCGATCATCTGCGGAGAAATGCCGAATCGCGAGGCGGTATTGCGATCGATCTGAAGCTGCGCTTCAAGACCGCCGTTCAACTGGTCGCTGGCGACGTCGCGCAACACCGGCAGAGCTTGCAATTTTTCCAGGAATCGCGGAACCCAGATGCCCAGCTCTTTCGCGTCGGCGTCTTCCAGGCTGTATTGATATTGCGTGCGGCTGACGCGATCTTCCACCGTCAGATCCTGCACGGGCTGCATGAAGAGAGTGATCCCTTCGACTTTCGCGAGCTCCGGTTGCAACCGCCGGATCACGTCGCTGGCGCTGATCTTTCGGTCGTCCAGAGGCTTAAGGTTGATTTGAATGCGTCCGCTGTTGAGCGTGGTGTTGGTGCCATCGACGCCGATGAAACTCGACAGGCTTTCCACCGCCGCATCTTCGAGAATGATTTTCGCCAGCGATTGCTGCCGGATCGCCATCGCGGGAAATGAGATTGTCTGGGGCGCTTCGGACACGCCGAGGATCACGCCTGTGTCCTGCACCGGAAAAAATCCCTTGGGGATGATCCAGAAAAGATAGATGGTTGCCGCGAGCGTTCCTACCGCGACCAGCAGTGTCAACGGCTGATGCCGCAGCACGACTTCCAGCGTCCTGCCGTAGAAGCGGACGATCGCCTGAAAGATGCGCTCCGACATGCGATACAGCCAGCCCTGTTCGCTTTCCGGCTTGTGATGCAGCAGACGAGCGCACATCATCGGCGTCAGCGTCAGCGAAACCATCGCCGAAATCAGAATGGTCACAGCCAGCGTGATGGCGAATTCGCGGAACAGGCGGCCGACGATGTCGCCCATGAAGAGCAGCGGAATCAACACGGCGATCAGCGATACCGTCAGCGACAAAATGGTGAACCCGATCTGCTCGGAGCCGCGCAGTGCGGCCTCCATCGGCGCCATGCCTTCTTCGATGTATCGCGCGATGTTTTCGATCATCACGATGGCGTCGTCGACGACGAAACCCGTGGAGATCGTAAGCGCCATCAGCGTCAGATTGTTGAGGCTGTAGCCGAGCAGGTACATCACGGCGAACGTCCCGACCAACGAAAGCGGCACGGCAACGCTGGGGATAATCGTCGCCGCAAGCGTGCGCAGGAACATGAAGATCACCATCACGACCAGTCCGATGGTCAGGACCAACTCGAATTGCACGTCTTCGACGGACGCGCGGATGGTAGTGGTGCGGTCGGTCAGGATCTGGACGCCGATGGCGCTCGGAAGCGAGGCGCGCAGGGTCGGCAACAGCTTCTTCACGCGGTCGACCACTTCGATAATGTTCGCGCCGGGCTGCCGCTGAATATTGACGATCACGGCCGGGGTTGTGTTCATCCAGGCAGCGAGGCGAACGTTCTCGGCGTCCTCAATCACCGTCGCGACGTCCGACAGCGTGACCGGCGCACCGTTGCGATAGTTGATCACCAACGGCCGGTAATCGGCGGCAGTAAGGAGCTGATCGTTCGCGCCAATCGTGTATGAATTTCTGAGGCCGTCGAAATTTCCCTTGGCCTGATTTACGTTCGCGTTGGCGATCGCGTTGCGCAGGTCCTCCAGGTTCAGGTGATACGAAGACAGCAGCAGAGGATCGGCTTGGATGCGCACCGCGGGCTTCTGTCCACCGCTGATACTGACCAGGCCGACGCCTGGCAACTGCGAAATCTTCTGCGCGAAGCGAGTGTCGGCGAAATCCTCGACTTTCGAGAGCGGCAGCGTCTCGGAACTCAGCGCGAGCGTGAGAATCGGCGCGTCGGCAGGGTTGGTCTTGCTGTAGATGGGAGGATTCGGAAGGTCGCGCGGCAGAAACGTTCCAGCCGCGTTGATGGCAGCCTGGACCTGCTGCTCGGCGACATCGATATTCAAATCGAGTGTGAACTGAAGCGTGATGACGGACGCGCCCGAGGAACTGGTCGACGTCATCTGATTCAGTCCGGGCACCTGTCCGAACTGGCGTTCGAGCGGCGCGGTGACGGAGGACGCCATCACATCGGGGCTCGCGCCGGGGTAAAACGTGATCACCTGGATCGTCGGGTAATCGACCTGCGGCAGCGCCGACACCGGCAGTTGCTTATAGGCGACCGCGCCGACCAGCAGCAACCCCGTCATTAATAACGAGGTCGCGACCGGGCGAAGAATAAATGGTTTGGAGGGACTCACTGCTTACCTGGGCTACCCTTTTTCACGCCACCCTTTTAACCACGCGAACCAGGCCCCGCCATTCGTACGCTAACCTTCGAACCTTGCTGGAGCTTGTCGATGCCATCGATCACGACGCGTTCGCCCGCTTGCAGTCCGTCAGTCACGGAAACGTTGTCACCCTCCGTGATGCCGATGGAGATGTTGCGAACATCAACCGTGTTGTCTTCCTTGACGACGTAGACGAAGGTCGACTGCGGGCTGCGCTGAACCGCCGCCGCGGGCGCGATCACCGCATTGTGCTTGGTGTCGACCAGCAGCCGCGCGTCGACAAACTGATTCGGGAACAGGCTCAGGTCCTCATTTTCAAACTGCGCCTTGAAGCGCAGGGTGCCGGTGGTCTGATCGATCTGATTGTCCACCGTGAGAAGTTTGCCGGTCGCCAACTTCGCTTTCTGATCCTTGTCCATCGCGTACACCGGCAGAGTCACGCCGGCGCGCATCTTCGCCATCACCTGCGGCAGGTGGCTTTGCTCGATGTTGAAGATCACCGCGATCGGCTGGAGCTGGGTAATGGTCGCAAGGCCGGTGGCGTCGGTCGCCTTCACGATGTTGCCCTGATCCACCTGTCGAAGGCCGATGCGTCCGCTGATCTGCGCCGTGATGTGCGAATACACCAGTTGCAGCTTCGCCGCGTTGATCGTAGCGATATCGCTCTTGATCGCGCCGCCGACCTGATTCACCAGCGACTGCTGCGTATCGAACTGCTGCTTCGGCACGGCGTCCTGGGCGAGGAGTGCTTTGTAGCGATCCAGATCCAGGTTGGCATTCGCAAGCTGCGACTGGTCGCGGCCGAGTTGCGCTTCGGCCTGTTCGAGCTGAACCTGATACGGCCGAGGATCGATATCGACCAGCGGATCGCCCTCTTTGACGAACTGCCCTTCAGTGAAAAAAATCTTGACGATCTGTCCGTCGACGCGGGTCTTGACCGTGACGGTGTTGAATGCCGTGACCGATCCGAGGCCCGTCAGGTATACCGGCATGTCGCCATTGCGGGCAAGGGCCGCGACTACGGGGACGGGTCGCGAGGCATCGCTTCCCTTACCGGATTTCTTGCCGTCGCTCTTGGCGGCCGACTGGGTGATGCGCGGATACAGCAGGTAGGACGCGCCGCCGGCGATCACCAGCAGCAACAGCCAAATCCACGCTTTCGATTTCTTCGCCCGAACCTCTGGCTTATCGGAATTCATTTGGGATAGAACATAGTATGCCTTGTTCGAGGCGCGTTAAGGAAGTGCCATAGGACAGAGGGTCACATATGCCGAACGGCCTACAACAAATGTGGCGCGGGCTGTCGAGCCTGCAGAGCCGAGAGTCATCTCGGCTTTTCGGGTGCGAAGCCGTGGCAGGAAGAAAAGCCGAGATGACTCTCGGCTCTGCAGGCTTGACAGCCCGCGCCACATCGATCAGCAACTCGGAATCGGTTCGCCGCTCTCGATCATGTCGGCAAGGACCTCGAGCGCGATTGTTAGCCGCTTACCTACGATGATCTGTTCATAAGAGACAGCTAGCGAATGGTTATGAAAAAGAAAAGATACAACATCAGTGTCGAGAACGACTGCCGCGTCGGCCATTACAAAGCGGACGGCCGCGAGCGCTCCTGTCGTACCTCTCGAATCAGCACGACGAACGCTTCAGCTTCCTCGGGATCGTGGACCGTGTCAGATCTCAAATCTTCGAGAGTGACAGGCGGCCGAAGAATTACCCGAGCCGGGATGTTCGGTTTCTGTTCTACCGACTCTGTTTTTTCCGTTTCTCGGTTCAACTCAATTGCTAGTTTAGCGACAATCCGGGCCGGAAACGCCCTGGGATGAGCCGTACGGTAGTGCGCTCAGATTTAGCGCACTACCAGCCGCACCCACGTAAGCGGCGATCAAGATAGAATTGAATAGACGTATGGCGAATTTGCTCGTTCACCAGCCCGAACCCGCCGATGTTGCCCGCCTTGTGCCTGTGATCGCCCATGCGGTGGCTGTATTCGGTGATGAGCACAAGGCCAGTCACTGGCTTGCCACGCCGCTCGCGATGCTCGACAACAAAGCGCCCGCCGAGGTGCTGCAGACTCAAGACGGAATAGCTCGCGTGGAGCAGATTCTGGTCCGCATCGAACACAACATCCCCTCCTAGATGGCGCTTCGCGTTTATCGCGTTTGCCGGGCGGTCTATGCTCGACTCGATGGCGAAGGAGCGCGGCAAGTTGGCGGTCGATGGAATCGACCTGGAAGTGCGGTCGTATACATGGCAGAAAGCGTCTCGCTGGCCGTCGTGGAGAACCTGGTTCACATGACCCGCGAGGATTTCCCGCTTGGTTACGTTGCCCTTTCCGTCCTCATTCCGGACAGTGTCAGAATCACAACCGTGGATCAGATCGGATCATCGGAGGTCGAAATCGGAGAGGCTTGGCTACGCGCCGCGAACGCGGCAGTGTTACGCGTGCCATCGCGAGTCGTATCCTCTGAACATCTTTATCTGCTAAATCCGCGACACCTCGATTTTTCACAACTTTCGGTCGAAGAAATATTGCCTTTCGTGTTCGATCCAAGGCTGTTCCGGTGATAAAATAGAGGTTACTCAAGCCTATCCCCCATAGGCCGATTTCAAGGAGCAACCTTTGGCAGATCCTCAGGACCCGACCACTCCGCCCCCGGCGGCCAGATGCCGCTTGGCGGCGATGGCGGCGCGAAGAACCTGATCCCCATCAACATCGAAGACGAGATGAAGCGGTCGTACCTCGATTACGCCATGAGCGTGATCGTCGGCCGCGCGCTGCCCGACGTTCGCGACGGTCTGAAGCCGGTGCATCGCCGCATTCTCTTACGGGATGCACGAGATGGGGCTGCACTACAATCGCCCCACGCGCAAGTGCGCCAAGATCGCCGGCGACGTGCTGGGAAAATATCACCCGCACGGCGACGTCCCGGTTTACGACGCCTTGGTCCGCATGGCGCAGCCGTTTTCGATGCGCTATCCGCTGGTCGACGGGCAGGGAAATTTCGGCTCCGTCGATGGCGATCCGCCCGCGGCCATGCGGTACACCGAAGCTCGTCTGTCGCGCATCGCGGCGTCGACTGCTGGAAGATATCGACAAGGAAACCGTCGATTTCCGGCCCAATTACGACGACAGCGAAGTGGAGCCCGAAGTTCTGCCCGACGCGCGTTCCGAACCTGCTGATCAACGGCAGCGAAGGCATCGCGGTCGGCATGGCGAGCAAGATTCCGCCGCACAATCTGACCGAGATCGTCGAGGCCTGCATCCTGCTGGTGCAGAATCCGGCGACGCACTCTGTCGAAGATCGCGGAGATCGTGCAAGGGCCCGGATTTCCCCACCGGCGGCATCATCCTGGGCCGCAGGGCATTCACGATTACTTCACCAACGGCCGCGGATCGATCAAGATGCGCGCCAAAGCCGCGACCGAGAAGATGGGCAAGGACCGCGAGGCGATCATCGTCACCGAGCTTCCTTACCAGGTGAACAAAGCCCGCCTGATCGAGCACATCGCGGCAGCCTGGTCAACGAAAAGAAGCTCGAAGGCATTTCCGAAATTCGCGACGAGAGCGATCGCGACGGCATGCGCATCGTGTTCGAGCTGAAGCGCGGCGAGCAGGCCGAAGTCGTCCTGAACAACCTGTACAAGCAGACGCAGATGCAGATCAGCTTCGGCGTGATCCTGCTGGCGATCGTCAACGGGCAGCCGCGCGAGCTGGGATTGCTCGACGCGCTGAAGCGCTTCATCGACCATCGCATGGACGTGGTCCGCCGCCGCACCGATTACCTGTTGCGCAAGGCGCGCGAGCGCGAGCATCATCTTGCTCGGCTTCCAGCAGGCGCTCGAACAATCTGGACGCGGTGATCGCAGTTGATCCGCGCGGCGAAGACTCCCGAAGGAAGCGCGCGAAGGCTTGATCGCGCACGCTTCGAGTTCACCGAACGGCAGGCGCAAGCCATCATCGAACTGCAACTCCAGCGCCTGACCGGCATGGAGCAGCAGAAGATCATCGACGAACTGGCCGAGATCCAGATCAGGATCGCCGAGTACCTGGAAATTCTGGGCTCGGAGAAAGTTCTGCGCGGCGCTGATCGTCAAGGAGCTGAAGGAAGTCCAGAAGGACTTCGGCGATGAGCGCCGCACGCAGATCGTCGAAGACACGGGCGAGATCAAGCTCGAAGACCTGGTGCAGGTGGAAGACGTCGCGGTCACCGTGACGCGCGGCGGCTATCTCAAGCGCACCGCCGTCGACACCTATCGCCGCCAGACGCGCGGCGGCAAAGGCCGCATCGGCATGTCGACGCGCGCCGAAGACGTGGTCGAGCACCTGATCATCGCCTCCACGCACGCCTACCTGCTGATCTTCACCAACAAGGGCCGCGTGTACTGGCTGAAGATTTACAACATTCCCGACGCCGCCACGACCGGCAAAGGGCAAGCACGCTTCCGGCCTGATCAACCTGCAGCCCGATGAAACCGCCACGGCGTTCCTGCCGGTGAAGGAATTCGTCGCCGGCAAGTTCATCGTGATGGTGACCAAGCAGGGCGTCATCAAGAAGTGCGAGCTGACCGAGTTCGACAATCCCATGTCGCGCGGCATCATCGCGCTGGGCCTGGACGAAGGCGACGAGTTGCTGGCGCGCGCGGCTGACCAACGGCGAGGAGTACATCTTCCTGGCGTCGCATGAAGGCATGGCGTGCCGGTTCAAGGAAAAGGACGTTCGCGCGATGGGACGCCCGGCGCGCGGCGTTCGCGGCATGGATCTCGAAGAGGGCGATTACCTGGTCGGCGTGGAAGTGGTCGGCAAGGACGGGCTGATTCTTTCCATCTCCGAAAACGGCTACGGCAAGCGCACGCCGCTGGAGGATTACCGCCTGACGGCGCGCGGCCGCAAGGGCGTCATCAATATGAAGACCACGCCGCGAGTCGGCAAGGTGGTCGGCGATTCTTTCGGTGAAGGAAGATTCCGACCTGATGATCATCACCAAGCAGGGCCAGATCATCCGCATCGATTCGGGCGAGATCCGCCAGGCCGGCCGCTCCACGCAAGGCGTCCGCCTGGTGAACGTCGAAGCCGGCGATCAGGTGGCCGCGGCGAGTCTGATTCCGGAGGCGGCGGAACCTGCCGAGGGCAACGGGCAGGACGATCTGCCGCTGCAATAGAAGCCTTCGTGGCGCACGCTTTAGCGTGCAGCGACGAACTTCAGTTCGTCGTGTCTTGTTATGTGGGGCAGGCGGTTCCGCCTGCCTTTCGTCATGTAAATTCGTACCCCCCGCGGCGCAGTAAAGCCCCCACCCCCAAACGCCGATAACCAACCATGACCTGCGAACAATGCGGAGCCGCCATGCGAGCCGATCGCGCTCGCGGACTCTTCGTCTGCGACTATTGTCTCGCCGCCGCAACCCCGCCGATTGATGACGATGGAGTCATGCTCCTCAGTCAAGCGACGGAAAAGTGTCCGCTCTGCACCGCCGCTCTCTCGAATGCCAAGCTCGAAACCTTCGACCTCCTATATTGCGAACCCTGCCGCGGAATGCTGATCGCCATGGACGATTTCCAACCTCTGGTCGCCGCTCTCCGCATCCATCGCGACGGACCCGCCGCCTTCATCACTACCCGCGACACTGCAGACGCAGGACGCGGTCTCGCCTGCCCGCAGTGCGCCGCCGCCATGGATAACCACCCCTACGGAGGCGGTGGAAACGTCAACATCGATTCCTGCGAGAAATGCGAGTCGATCTGGCTGGATCGCGGCGAGCTTCGCAAGATCGTGTCCGCCTTCGATCACGCCGCGCGCGTCTGACACGCGCCCTATACTGAAATTGTGGGTGGGACTGAAATTGTGGATGCGCTCGAAGCCAAAGAACATCGCCTGCTGAACGCGCTTCGCGAAATGCGCAGCGTCATCGTCGCCTACTCCGGCGGTGCCGATTCCGCGTATCTGGCTTGGGCGGCGCAGCGCGCTCTGGGCGACTCGGCGCTCGCGATCACGGCCGATTCCGCATCCATACCCGAATCGCACAAACGCGACGCCGAAGAATTCGCGCGCGCTCACGGCATCCGCCACGAGTACATCGAGACCCACGAATTCGACAACCCCGATTACGTCAAGAACGATCGCAATCGCTGCTTTCACTGCAAAGACGAGCTGTTCACGCGCCTGGATGAGGTCGCGCGCGAACGCGGAATCGCACACGTGGTCTACGGCGTGAATTGCGACGATCTGGGCGACTTTCGCCCTGGCCAGGGCGCTGCAAAGCTGCACAATGTCAACGCGCCGTTGGTCGACGCGGGCCTGACGAAAGCCGAGATCCGCGAGCTATCGAAACGCGCCGGCCTCACAACCTGGGACCGCCCAGCGTCGGCCTGCCTCAGTTCGCGCATTCCCTACGGAACGCCTGTGACGATTCAAAACGTCAAGACCGTCGAGCGCGGCGAAGAAGCGATTCGCGCGCTCGGCTTCCGCCAGTTCCGCGTGCGCTTTCACGGCGACGTTGTGCGAATCGAGATCGCGCCGGAGGAACTGGAACGGGCGATGAGCCTGAAATGGCGCGCGGTTCACGGCTATTTTCAAGCCGCTCGGATTTCATTACGTCACGCTGGATCTGGAAGGCTACCGGCAGGGCTCGCTGAACGCCGTGCTGCAACACTGACCGCCAGCGCAACGGCGATCACAACCAGGCAGCCGATCACGTTGTACCAGAGGTACGCGATGTGAGTGAATCCGGCCGTGGCGAAGATCGCGATCTGGCCGACCACGACTCCAACGAACGCCGCGCTTCCGTTCACGCGCTTCACGAAGAACGCCAGCACGAACACGCCGAGCATTCTGCCGTAGAACAGCGATCCCACCTGATTCACGGTCTCGATCAGTGCGCCGAAGCTGCGGGCGAACGTGGCGAAGCTGATCGCATACAAGCCCCAAAAGACGGTGGCGATTCGCGACGCGATCAGATAGTGGCGATCGTTATTTGAATCCGGTGCGCCTGCGGCGTTCAATTTGTCGGGACGGAAGTGCCGCCGATACACATCGATGATGCTGACCGTCGCGAGCGAGTTGATCTCGCCAGAGCTTGCCGACATCGCCGCCGTGAAAATCACGGCCAGCACCAGTCCCACCACGCCGCGCGGCAAATAGTGCGTGACAAACGACAGGAAAATATAGTTCGTGTCGTGTTCCTTGCCGACGTCGGTTGCTTCCGTATGTGCGGCATCGAATTCCTTTTGCGCGTCGCGAAACTTCGTAACTGCCACGGAACGCGCGGCAGAATCCGGGGCGTCCTTGATTTCGCGGGCAGCAGCGCGGCGCTGGTCAAACGCCTGATCGTATTTCGTGGCGAGGCGGCTGTATTGATCGCTTTGCTCGACTCGCCGCATCTCCTCGGGGTGAAACACCAGCGGCGGCCGCTCGAACAAATAGAATACGAACACCATCGCGCCGATGAACAGAATGAAAAACTGCATCGGAACTTTCGCCACCGCATTCAACAGCAGGCCCAGGCGGCTTTGCCCGATCGACTTGCCCGTCAGGTAGCGCTGCACCTGGCTCTGATCGGTCCCGAAATACGCGAGGATCAGAAAACTGCCGCCGATCAGCCCGCTCCACAGGTTGTAGCGATCGTTCCAATCGAACTTGGTCGTCGACGATGTTCAGCTTCCCTGCCGCGCCGGCGATCCGCATCGCATCGAGGAACGAAACATCGGCGGGCAGCAACCGAACGGCGACGATCAGCGCCATCACCAGCGCCCCCAGGATCACGATCATCTGCGGCACATCGGCCCAGGTGACCGCCTTGATCCCGCCGAGGGTCGTGTAGAGAATCACCAGCCCGCCCATCATGCCGAGCGTAAGTTGAAATGGCCAGCCGAGAACCACTGACGCACGATCGCCGGAGCCGCCAGCGCGACGCCGCATTGCAGGCCGCGCGATATCAGGAAAATGACGGTCACCAGCGCTCGCGTCTTCGCGATCGAAGCGCTTCTCCAGATATTCGTACGCCGTGTAAACTTTCGCGCGATGAAAAATCGGCACGGCAGTCGCGGACAGAATCACCATCGCGATCGGCAGTCCGAAATAGAACTGCACGAAGCGCATGCCGTCGACGTAGCCCTGCGCCGTGGTCGAGATGAACGTGATCGCGCTGGCCTGCGTCGCCATGATCGAGAGGCCCATGGCGTACCAGGGCATCGTCTTTCCGGCGAGCAGAAATTGATTGACGGTCGTCGAACCGCGGCCGCGCCACAGGCCGTAGGAGACCAGAAACGCCAGCCAGGCGAACAGGACCACCCAGTCGAGCGTGGTCATGCGGCCGAAGTGGATCGCGTAGAACAGTAGAAGGCGACGATCACGACGACAAGATAAGCAAGCACGATCGCGTAGACGCGCGGCCAGGTGCCAAGAACGGGAGGCGGCTCGTCAATGATCGACATTGGTGGGACCGGCTTTTGCTCGCTCTCGATACTCATGGAACCTTTCCCGCGCTCAGCATGTTGGCGAACAATCGATACGCGCCCGGAACTCCGGCCGGCAGCTCGCGGAACCACGAATACGCGGAGAAAATGTAGACGCCCTTGCCGTAGCGCAAATAGAGTTCGCCGCCGGGATGCGGATCTTCCCCGGTCGTGCGATTCGAGCACGCTCTGATATTTCGGATCCCACTCACTGGCGAAATTGAGGCCGCGCTCCTGCACCCAGCCGTCGAAATCGCGCTGCCGTGATTTGATTCGGCGCGTGCAGCAACGGATTATCGGGATTCGGAAACGTCGACCGGCGCGTCTTCCTCGGTCACGCGATCGCGGCTCAGCGTAATCGGAAGCGGACCGATATGTTCGAGCAGCGACGGATCGCCGCCGAACGGCCCGCTTTCCGGCACGTTGTATTGCACGATCAGCGTTCCGCCGTTTTGGACGTAGTCGAACAGCCGCTGATAGTTCGCGCGCAGATCGGCGCGCGTGTTCCAGGCGCGAACGCCGGTCACGATCGCGTCGAAACGCGAGAAATCGCCAGTCCTGATATCCGCGGGCCCAAGCAGCGTGACTTGCGCGCCCAATTGCCGGATCGCATCCGGCTCTTCATCGCCCGCGCCCGTGATGTAGCCGATGTTGTGCGCCAGCGTCTTGATCTCGGCGCGCACCAGCTTCGCCGTCGGCAGCGGGGAACAACGTCTGCGCGGGAATGTGCGGATACTCGATCACCTCCGTCGCGGACGAAATCTTGCGATCGCCAACGGTCGCGACCGCACGCACCTCGCCCTGCGCATTCCCACTTGGTGGAGTCAATTTCGAACGTCACGGTGGTCTGCTGCCCCGCGCCCGCGAGTTCGAAGTGACGCTGCGCAGGCTCCACGTGCCAACCGTCCGGAACCTCCAGATGAACGTCGCCCGCCACCTTGCCCGTATTCGACTTGATCGGCACTTCGACCGTGCGCGATTGCGCGGTCGGAAATACCAAGGGCATCGCGTTCGCATCCACCGCTACAGGCGGCACAATCGCGAGCGGCCGGGTCATTTCACCGTAAACATGATCCAGGTAGCGATGCTGCACCGGACGCGTCAATTCCAGATCGACGCCCGCGATCTTCAATCGGAAATGCGCCTCCAGCACCGGCGGATTTTCCGGATCTCCGATCTGCCGCGGATCGGGAACGGTGTAAAGCCAGCCGTCCTTGGGTTCCACCAGCCAATACGGTTGCGAGTAAGGCTCGCTCTGCGAAATCTGCATGGAATAGGAATGTTGACTCGGCTGATTCAGCGTAAGAACAGTGGGCGCGATTGCAGGAGGCCCGACCATCGGAACGCCACGAGTGGTGATCTCGAGTCCGCTGAGCAACACTCGCACGGGCGCACGAACCAGAGCCGTCGTGTTGACTTTCACGCTCGCCCCCGGCGTCACCGCCGCCCTGTCCGCCGACGCGTCCAGCCACAACGCCGCGCTGTCGACGATCATTTCGTCCAGTTCCTTCAGCTTGCGCTCCGCAATCGGATTGCTTTGCTTAGCAACGATCGCCGCGATCAGCGGCCGCGCTTCGGCCAGCGTCGTCAGCAACTCCTCGGGATGACCCGGCTTGAAACTCGCGCGCGCTTCGTCGATCTTCGCGGCAATCGCGGCACCGCCCGGCAGGCGATCCCACGTCGTCTCGATCCCCTCGAACGGATCCGTCTTCGCCTTGTCTCCCGCGATCGTCACCAGATACGCTTTCTGCGAACCCTTCGTCTCCGGCGCGCCCATTCCCTGGCTGCGATGCTGGCTGCGGCTCATTCCCGCGATCTCGCCGTACGAATAGCCGAGCAGCGGATTGTATTCGCCCACATCCAACTCGACACGATCCGCCATCGCGAGCGCTTCCTTCTCCATGTCCGCAGTGAACGAGAGGACGTTGTACATCAGCCGCTTCGGCTGCCAGGGCTGGACGCCTAGCTGCAACTGCTCGGGATATTTCGACGGATCCGCGGCGATCGAAAACGCCTCGCGACCCAGGATCGCCGATACCTGATGCTGCCCATGCCCATCGCGCGGCGTTCCCGAGAATCGCAGCACGATCACGTCCGGCCGAAAGCGGCGAATGTTCCAGACGATGTCCCCCAGCACCTTCTCGCGAGGCCAGTTCGCGAACGTCTCCTCGGCGGTTTTCGAGAATCCGAAATCGATCGCGCGGGTGAAAAATTGTTCACCTCCGTCGATCTTGCGAGCCGCGAGCAGCTCCTGCGTCCGGATGATGCCGAGCTCGTCGCCTTGCTCGCTGCCGATCAGATTCTGCCCGCCCTCGCCGCGCGTCAGCGACAAGTAGGCGGTTCGCATGTGCCGCCCGCGCGCGAAATAGGCCAAAAGAGCCGTATTTTCGTCGTCCGGATGCGCGCCGATCATCATCACGCTGCCGAGCGTTGCCAGCCGGTCCAGCCGCTCGCGCAGCTCGGTTTCTCCCGCCAGATTCTTTTGGCCGAACGCCGGTGCGGCCGAAAACGCGGAGAGTATCAGGAAACCTAAAAATAATGGTGGGAACATGAACCTGGAAACGTGTTTCGGCGTCGATATATTATAGAGGCAGCGAAATCGGGAAACGGTCTTCACCCGGCTTTCATCTTAGCAAGCAGATTGGGAGCTAACGGACGATTCTCGGCCATTCGTGAACGGCTCGGGGGCAGCATGGCAGACAGCATTGAGACAGGTACAAATTGGTGGAACAGCGCCCGCCGCTGGATCCGCACCGGCCAGACCGACGCGACTCCGTCGCTGGGGCCGCGGCTCGGACTTGCACTGGGCGGCGGATTCGCGCGCGGCATTGCACACGTAGGCGTGCTGCGGGCATTCGAGCGGGCCAACATTCCGATTCACTGCATCGCGGGCGTAAGCGCGGGCGCGATCGTCGCCTCGGCATTCGCCTCCGGTTCGACGAGCGAAGAAATCGAGAAGGTCGCCGTGAAGATGCGGTTCTCCGATGTCGCGCGCTGGAGGTTCAGCCGTCGCGGGCTGATGGGTTCCGATCCGATGCGAACCTTCCTGGAGCGGCTTCTGAAAGTCCTGAAGTTTGAAGAGATGCGGATTCCCCTGGCCGTGATCGCCAGCGATCTGACCGCGGGCGCGCCCGCCGTGTTTCGCGACAGAGGCGACGTGGTGTTGCCGATTCGCGCGAGTTGTTCCTACCCCGGATTGTTCCAGCCGGTTCGCTACATGAATCATTGCCTGGTGGACGGCATGATTTCGATGGATGTTCCCGCCGCGCCGCTGCGGCGCATGGGCGCGACGCACGTGGTGAGCGTCGCCTTGCCGATTCCCACCGAGACCGTAGACCCGCAAAACATGTTGAGCGTTGTCACACGCTGTTTTCAGATCTTGAACGCGCGGACCGAAGTCCAGTGGCGGCGGCATTCGAACCTGGTGATCACGCCCGACGTGAAAGATGTCGCCTGGAATTCGTTCGACCACGCCCACCATCTGATCGACGCCGGCGAGCGCGCGGCCAGGGCAGTGATTCCGCAGATCCAGCGCTGGTTCCCCAGCGAGACCGCTGTAGCTTAGGAGCGGGCTCTCTCTAACGATCGCGCTTCCACTGGCGGCCGAGGAGGCGCGACCGTAAGAGAGCGCGCAAGGCGATCAGTGCGCAAGGCGATCAGTGCGTCAAATCGTACACGAAGTAATTCATCCCGACCCTGTACGCCAGCGACGCCCACTTCTCCTCATACTTCGGATCGTCCGAATTCTCCCACCCATCGCCCAGATCCATGTTGTGGCAGATCGCCACAATGATGCGACCCTTCTTATCGCGAATGCAGCGCCAATGCGGTTCCTTGCCCGTCGGACCTTTTTCGTAGGTCGTATGCGTTTCGTAAGTAATTGTAGGAGCCAGGCACCTGAAACCGGTCATCGAGATCGTACAGCGTGTGAAAAATCGGATCCGTGATGGGGATGTCCTCGATGGTCAGATCGGGGAAAACCTTGTTCATGCTGGCCACGAAGATCTCCCACTCGTTGAGGATCTCGCCGTTGGAATTCTGCCACGGCTCCGACCCGTGAAAATCGTCGCACATGAAGAATCCGCCGCGAAGGATGTACTCGCGCAACTGGGCGGCCTGCTCGTTGTTCAATTGCCAATGTCCCGTCTCGACCGCATAGAGCACGGGCCAGTTGTAGATATCGTCGGTCCCATCCAGACTCACCACCTGTTCCACCGAACGCGTGTCGATCCGCGTCAGCCGGCGCACTCCTTCCAGCAGATGCCGATCCGAGCGGGGATAATCCATGGTCCAGTAGCCCGGAAAGTCGCGTCCGCCGTCGATGTACAAACGCCGATTCGGATAGCCGTAGATATCCGGGTATCGCAGGCGCGCGCGCACCCACTCCGCATTACGCTCGGAATCCTTGGGAATGGGGAAATTCGTGTATTCCATCGCCGGATATTCCTTGAAGGGCTTCTGCGCGCGCAGAATTCCGATCACGGAAATCAGACCGAGGGAGCTAACGGCGAGGAGGGCAGGAACGCGCATCGATTACGGCACTCGAAGTTGGTTCCAGAATAGCACGGGCCGCCTTGTGCAGCCCGCGCTTAAACATAAAGAAGGCTGGCTACCGCTGCTCGTTATTGGAAGCTGCCGTGGGAGGCTCTTCGTGCTCCATTTGTCGGCGTTGCGTGAGGTCTTCCAGAAATCGTCGCCCCACCATCCGGCGGACTTATCCGACTTGGCCGCGGCGGCCTTCTC
Source organism: Terriglobia bacterium (assembly GCA_963732025.1). Lineage (GTDB taxonomy): Bacteria > Acidobacteriota > Terriglobia > Bryobacterales > Bryobacteraceae > Palsa-187. The sequence continues at coordinate 1,851,886 of CAVSXU010000006.1, read as the reverse complement.
GGCTTCCAGTCTCGCTTCTTTTTGGGCCTCCTGTTGGGCTTCGAGCTTAGCTTCCTTCTTGGACAGCTTCCTCGGAGTCTCGCTGCTCGCGACCTTTACCGGCTCTGCCGCGGGCGTCGGTTCAGCGCTGGCCGACGGCGGTCTTCTCGCTGGCCTTCTCTGGCGCCGGATTATTCGCCGTCCGCGAATGAATCGCCGACAGCACGCCGTTCGCGGAACCCTTCGCCAATTCAAGCGTCATGTTCTTCTCTTCGCCCGCTTCGTTCTTGAAGTTGACGATCAGAAGCTGCGTTTCGGTCTTACCGCCGAATCGCTTCGCCACGCCTTGTACAGCGGAACATCATGCGCGGTTTCTTTGGTGGCGCCGAGTTCGGCATGGCTGATATTCGCATAGGGCACGGTCACCGTCGAAAGACCGGTGCGGAAGAACATCGCCTTATCGTCGGAAAACAGCAGCGTGCCGCCGGTGTTGGGCGAGACGCCCGCGAGATTTCCGTCAACATAAGTCGTGGTTTCGGCGCGCGTCGCAGCCGGAGCCGCAGTCGAAGCGGCGATCGTAAGTGCCGCGATTCCAAGGATTGCGAAAAGTCTGGTTTGCATGATGGTTCCGTCCTTAAGAACAGGAATCGACAGGGCAAACCTAAAGCTTTAGTCCTAAGACGAGAAAAGTACCAGTCGATGTGGGGCAGGCGGTTCCGCCTGCCATTCTTGCTTGTTTTGCTGAGCGGGGCGGACCTCCAGGTCCGCGCGGGACCTCTGTCCGGCCCTCTATGCCGTCTGAATCCCCGCCGCCTCTTCCAGATGCCGATCCTTGATCTCCGTCTGCCGAATCACGAACTTCTGGATCTTCCCGGTCACGGTCATCGGAAACGCATCCACAAACCGGATATACTGCGGGATCTTGAAATGCGCGATCTTGCCTTTGCAAAACTCGCGAATCTCCTCTTCCGTGGCGTTCTCGCCCGCCTTCAGCCGAATCCAAGCCGCAACCGATTCGCCCAGCTTCACGTCCGGCAGCCCGACCACCTGCACGTCGGCGACCTTCGGGTGCGTGTACAGGAACTCCTCCACTTCGCGCGGATAAATATTCTCCCCGCCGCGGATGATCATGTCCTTCAGCCGCCCGGTGATGCGGAAATACCAGTCGGGACGCATGGTCGCCAAATCGCCCGTGTGCAGCCACCCATCCCCATCGATCGCGCGAGCCGTCGCCTCCGGTTCCTGATCGTAGCCCTTCATCACCAGATACCCGCGCGTGCACAGCTCGCCTTGCTCGCCCATGCGGAACAGTCTCGCCGTCCGGTCCGACAATCTTCACCTCAGTCGATCCGCACGCCGCGCCCACCGTCGCGACCCGGCGTTCCAGCGAATCGTCCACTGTCGCCATCGTGATCACCGGCGACGATTCCGTCTGCCCGTACATGATCGTCATCTGCGGGCAATGCATGTCGTCGACCACGCGCTTCATCACTTCGATGGGACACGGCGCGCCCGCCATCACGCCGGTGCGCAAGCTCGAAAAATCGAACGCCGAAAACTCGGGATGCTGAAGCTGCGCGATGAACATGGTCGGGACGCCGTAGATCGCTGTCGCGCGCTCGGCCTGAATCGCCTGCATCGTCGGCGAGCGGATCGAACGTCGGAGCCGGCAGAATCATCGCGGCGCCGGTGCCGATCGACGCCATGGTGCCGCCGACGCAGCCGAAGCAGTGATACATCGGCACGGGAACGCAGATGCGGTCATCCTCGGTGAATCGCATGCCGTGCGCGATCATGCGTCCGTTGTTGAGCAAGTTGTGATGCGTCAGCAGCACCCCTTTGGGCGATCCGGTGGTGCCGGACGTGTATTGGATGTTGAGGACCTCGTGGCAATCCGTCGGACCGGCACCCGCATCTTTCGCCGTTCGCGATCATCGCGTCGCCACGACTCGTCGCCCAGATAAATCACGTGTCGCAGCGCGAGATCCTGATCCGCGAACCGCCTCTTCCAGAATCTCGCGATAGTTCGAGCGCGAATCGTGGTCGCGCAGAACCAGCGCCTTCATGCCCGACTTCTTCAACACATAGCGCAGCTCATGCGCCCGATACGCGGGATTGACGTTCACCTGCACCAGCCCCGCGCGCGCGCAGCCGAGCTGCAGATAGATCCACTCCGCGCAGTTCGTCGCCCACACGCCGACGCGATCGCCGGTTTCGAGTCCGAGCCCGATCAACCCGCGCGCCGTCTTCTCGACTTCAGCCGCAAGTTCGCTCCATGTGTGCCGGATATTCTGATGCCGAACCACCAGCGCCAGGCCGATCGGGAAACTTCGCGGCAGTGTCGAACAGCACTTGGTGAGCAGTCTTAGTGGTCAACTCGAATTCAGGTCCGCGAACGTAGCTTTCCATGGGAGAGATTCTATCATGCAGTGTGGGGCCGGCACTTCTGCCGGCAACCGGACTTCAGGCTGGTTTCTTCACGCTGAATAGAGCCGCCTGAAGGCGACTCGCCGCCCATATCTAACGACGCAATGGCGGCCCCACAATCGCGGCTATTCGTTCTCGCCTTCCATCATCGCGAGGATCTTCTGCACGGTCGCCCAATTCCTCATCGTGCTGATCGTCTTCAGCTTCGAATCGAAATAGGCATTCGTCAGCTTCGTCTTGCCGCACCGTTAGCAAGTGCAGATAAATCTCGCCATCCTGAACGTGAAACAAATCCCCGGGCGATCGATTCGCGTCCAGCCCCGCGACCGCCGTCCATGCTCGGCACGTCCGGCCAGGAATGCACGGTGCACCGCCTTTTCATCCGTCGCTGTTCTTTCAGAAACGGATTCTCGCGAATCGCGCGCGCCAATTCATCCGCCGATCGCACGACGACCGGGACTCTGATGACCGAACTTCTTCGCGATGCGGCCGGTGATCCTCCCGCTCGAGCCCCGCCAGACATCTTAGGGCGTCGCCGCGAACACGACGTTGCCGCTTTGGATGTACGTCGACACCTCGGGTGCAACCCTCGGCGACGAACATCGCGACAAGATCCTTCATCGGCAGCATGTTCTTGCCGCCAACGTTAATTCCTCGCATCAAGGCCACATACTTCACGAAGTTCAGCTTAGCGCCGATGTGGCGCGCGCTTAATCCTGCGTGCCGAGAGTCATCTCGACTTCTGTCTTCACTGAATCGACAGCCGAGTGCTCTGTTCCAGCCGGCCCGCGCCATGCTAACAACGAGCCAGCAAAAAGTAGGACAATCTCGACATGCGCACTTCGGCCGTCCTTTGTCTTTCGCGATCTCTTTCGCCGCCGCCTTCACCGGCCTGCGGCCACCATCGAACAATATCTCGGCGCGCCCTTCGCTTCCGAACTCCACGCCGCTCCCGGCGGCGGCAAAGTCGTCTGGATTCTCAACGAACGCGGCGCGCGCAACCTGTGGGTCGCCGCCGCACCCGATTACAAAGGACGCCGGCTCACCGCCTATAAGGATGATGACGGCCAGGACCTCGGCCAGATCGCCTGGACCGAAGACGGCCGCTCGATCGTCTTCACGCGCGGCGGCGATCTGGAATTCCTGAACCGCGATAATCCCAATCCGCGCAATCTCGCGACGACTGCCCGAACAGGCCATCTTCATCATCCCCTTCGATGGCGGCGCGCCCAAGAAACTCGCCGAAGGCCACTCGCCCGCCGTTTCGAAAGATGGCCGCATCGCATTCGTTCGCGCCGGCCAAATCTGGATGACCAACGTCGACGGCGAAAAGCCCGTCGAAGCGGTGCGCACGAAGTCGACTGCGGGAAACCTCCGCTGGTCGCCCGACGGCAGCGCGCTCGCCTTCACCAGCAATCGCAGCGATCACGCGTTCATCGGCGTGTACCGGCCCGCCGACAAATCGCTCCACTATCTCGATCCATCCACCGATCGCGACGACGATCCGGTGTGGAGCGTCGACGGCCGCCGCATCGCCTTCATCCGTCAGGCGAGCATCACTCGCGTCGGCGGCGCCGGTCCCGTGCGCGAAGCCTTCACGCCCTGGTCGATTCGCATTGCCGATGCCGCCACCGGCAAGTCGCGCGAAGTGTGGCACGCCGACAAAGGACCGGGCAGCCAGTATCACGCCATGGTCGCCGAGGATCAGCTTTTCTGGGCGGACGGCGATCGACTCGCATTCGCGTGGGAGAAGACCGGCTGGCAGCATCTGTATTCGGTTTCGGCCGAGGGCGGCCCCGCCGTATTGCTGACGCCGGGCAATTTCGAAATCGAGCATGTTTCGATCACGCGCGATCGAAAGGAACTGCTGTTGTCGTCGAATCAGGACGATATCGATCGCCGCCATATCTGGCGCGTCGCGATCGCCGGAGGAACGCCCAAACCGATTTTCGAGGTCCATAAGACGGACGCGCCGACAATCGAGTAGGAACCGCAAGATGCCGGCTCCGGCGCTATCGCTTATTTCCGGTCGAGCGGTAAAGACATCGGTCGCGCCGCGATCAAAACCGCCAACGCGTCGCACGATCTGGCGCCTGATTCCATCCCCGCGGATTTTCCGGTCGGCGATCTGGTAGAACCGCAGCAAGTGATCTTCCCTGCCTCCGACGGCATGCAGATCCACGGCCAGCTCTTTCTCCCAAAAAACGCGACCGGCAAACACCCGGCGGTGATTTTCTTCCACGGCGGATCGCGACGTCAGATGCTGCTCGGCTGGCACTACATGTATTACTACTCGAACGCTTACGCGATGAATCAATTCCTCGCCAGCAAGGGATACGTGGTGCTCAGCGTCAACTATCGCAGCGGCATCGGCTACGGCCTGAATTTCCGCGAAGCATCTGAACTACGGCGCCACCGGCGGCAGCGAGTACAACGACGTGATGGGCGCGGGCATGTACATGGCGAATCGCGCCGACGTCGACGCCAAGAAGATCGGCGTGTGGGGCGGATCCTACGGCGGCTATCTCACCGCGATGGCATTGTCGCGATCGAGCGATCTGTTCGCCGCCGGTGTCGACCTGCACGGCGTCCACGACTGGAGCGCGCGCGGCGGCAGCGTCGCCAATCCGACGCTCGACCCCGAAACGCAGCGCGAGTACATGCGCACCGCGTTCGAATCCTCGCCGATGGCCACCGTGAAGGGTTGGAAATCGCCGGTGCTGCTGATTCACGGCGATGACGATCGCAATGTCGCGTTCAGTCAGGACGTGAAGCTAGTCGAAGCGCTGCGCGCCCAGGGCGTCGAGTTCGAAGAACTGATCTTCCCCGACGACATCCACGATTTTCTGTTGGAAGAGAATTGGGTGAAAGCCATGAAAGCGGGCGCGGATTTTCTGGATCGGAAGCTGAGAAGATAAGTGGCAGTTTTGAGCCGCCGATTCACGCCGATGCACACCGATGTGGCGAGTTTTTAATCGGCGTTAATCTGTGTGCATCAGCGGCCTATGATCTTTTCCCTAGTGCCGTGGTCCCCGACCGCCACCACCGCCCGCGCTCGCGCCACCTTCCCGCGACGTCATTGGACGAGCCTCATTCACCACCAGAACCCGGCCGCTCAGTTCCTTACCGTGACAAGCCTCGACGGCATGCTGCGCGGCGGCATCATCATTGATTTCCACGAATCCGAACCCTCGGGCTTGGCCTGTAAAACGATCGCGCATGACCGTCACGGAATCGACGGTTATACCATTGTCGCTAAAGAAATTCTGCACATCCGTTTCGCTTGCAGCGTAGGGAAGATTTCCCACAAAAAGCTTCTTCACTTCTGATGCTCCTGTTTTGTGAGTGGATACTGAGCAGAGAGACACCGGGCAGGCTGGACGGCAAGGCAAGCACGCGGAACCGAGTCAGACTGGACACTCCAACGGCTGTAGTATGCCACGGGTTGGCAGGCCGAGTCAAAGGAAAATATCGACGCAAACAAGGCTATCGAGTCGAATCTTCGCCCGATGTTTGCCCGAAAATTCTTCTCATGCCCCGCGCGATGACGACCCGCTGTCTACTCGGTGCCCTGCAGTTTGCTGTGATTCTTCCCGTAGGCGAAGTAAACCACCAAGCCGACAACCATCCAGATAAACGCAACCAGTTGCGTATACCGGTCGAGCGAAATGATCATCGTGATGCAGAACAGTACTCCCAGGATCGGCACCAGCGGCACCAGCGGCGTCTTGAACGGACGATGCTGTCCGGGATTCTTCACCCGCAGAATCCACACGCCGATGCATACCAGTACGAACGCGAACAGCGTACCGATCGCCGTCAGATCGCCCAGCAAATCTCCCGGCACGAACGAAGAAAGTACCGCGACGAAACAGAACACCACGATGTTCGCCTTGTAAGGCGTGCGGAACTTCGGATGAACCTGCGCGAACAACTGCGGCAACAAGCCGTCGCCTGCCATGGTGAAGAACACGCGGCTTCCGCCCATCAACATAACCAGGATGACCGACGAAAAGCCCGCCAGAATCGCGACAGTCACCAGTGTCGCCAGCCATTCGAAGCCCGGCATGTGATGTTGAATCGCGTACGCGACCGAAGCTTCCTTGCCGGCCAACAGGAACTCAGGATACGGAGCGACGCCCGTCAGCACCCAACCAAACAAGACGTACAGAATCGTACAAGCCGCCAGCGAACCCAGAATTCCGATCGGCATGTCGCGCGCCGGATTAATCGTTTCCTGCGCCGCTGTCGACACCGCATCGAATCCGATGAACGCGAAAAACACGATGCCCGCGCCGCGCAGCACGCCGCCCCATCCATGTTGGAAGAAGCCTTCGTGTCCCTTGATGCCTTCGGGAATCAGGAACGGCGTGTGATTGGCGGGATCGATAAAGCTCCAGCCGATCGCGATAAACGCCAGCACGATCCCCACCTTCACCGCCACGATGATCGCGTTCACGGTCGCCGATTCCGACGTGCCCTTGATCAGCAACAGCGTCAGGATCAGAACGATGAACAGCGCCGGGAATGTTCATGATGCCGTGCGCGCCCGTCCCCATTTCGGTTTCAAACGGCGAATGCGACCAGCCATAAGGAATTGCGTCGCGAGTCAGCTTATTCAGATACTCGCTCCACGCGATCGACACCGTGCCCGCGCCGAACGCGTACTCCAGCACCAGCGCCCACCCGATCACCCATGCGATGAGTCTCGCCCATTGTCGTGTAGGCGTATGTGTATGCGCTGCCCGCGATCGGAATCATCGCCGCGAACTCGGCGTAGCACAAGCCCGCGAACAGGCATCCGATCGCCGCGAAAATGAACGAGAACACCACGGCGGGCCCCGCTGCCTCGCCCGACGCCGCCGCCGTTCGGACAAAAAGTCCCGCGCCGATGATCGCGCCGATCCCAGCGCGATCAATCCCTTGGCCGTCAGCGAGCGTTTCAAGCCGTGGCTTGTGTCCGCCGCCTGAGTCAGCAGCTTCGCGAGTGACTTTGTTCTGAAAAGACTCATAGTTAAGCCTAAGAGTCTATCAGACCAACGGTGCTCTAAATGCGCCGTAACGTGGCGCAGGCCGCCAGGCCTGCAGAGCCGAGAGTCGTCTCGGCTTTTCCGAAGCGGAGCCGTCGCGCGATAATGTTCACTTCGTCGGGATGTTCAGCTTGCTGTGGGTCTTCGCGTACAGGAAGTAAATGACCAGCCCGACGACCATCCATGCCAGCGCGGCAACTTGCGTGGTCGTGTCGCGCGAAATGATCATCCCGCTGCACACGATCACGCCGAGAATCGGCACCAGCGGCACCAGCGGAGCGCGAAATGGCCGTTTTGCATTGGGATTGGTGCGGCGCATGATCCAAACCCCGATGCACACCAGCACGAACGCGAACAGCGTGCCGATCGACGTCAGATCGCCCGTGATATCGCCGGGCAGGAATCCGCCCAGCGCCGCGACAAAGATCAACAACACCCAGTTGCACTTGTAAGGCGTGCGGAATTTCGGATGCAGGTCGGCGAACAGCTTCGGCAGCAGGCCGTCGTTCGCCATCGAATAAAACACGCGGCTCTGCCCCAGCAGCATCACCAGCATCACCGACGAAAATCCCGCCAGAATCGCGACCGTAACCGCGGTCCCCAGCGCCGGCATCTGCATATACTGTCGATCGCGTAAACTACCGAGGCTTCCTTTCCCTCCGCCCAGGAAATCCCGCCACGGCGCTACGCCCGTCAGCACATAGCCGAACAGAATGTACAAAAACGTGCATACCGCCAGCGATCCCAGAATTCCGCTCGGCATGTCGCGACCCGGGTCCTTCGTCTCTTGCGCCGCGGTCGAAACCGCGTCGAAGCCGATAAACGCGAAAAATACGATTCCCGCGCCGCCCAGCAATCCGCCCCAGCCGTGCTTGAATACGCCCGCGTGCTCGGCATCGAAATTATCCGGAATCAAAAACGGCGTGTGATTCGCGGGATTGATGAACTTCCATCCGACCACGATGAACATCAGCACGATCGCGACTTTGATCGCCACGATGATCGCGTTCACCGTTGCCGATTCCGAAGTTCCCTTGATCAGCAGCAGCGTCATCGCGAACAAAATCAGAATCGCCGGCGCATTCACGATCCCGTGCAGCCCGCCTTCAGATTGCAGCGGTGAGTGCCGCCATGCCCATGGCACCAGAGCCGGAAATAACCGGTTGAGATATTCGCTCCAGGCGATCGAAAGCGTCGCGGCGCCCAGCGCGTATTCCAGAATCAGCGCCCAGCCGATGATCCACGCGATCAATTCGCCCATGGTCACGTACGCGTAGGTATACGCGCTGCCGGCGATCGGAATCATCGCGGCAAACTCCGCATAGCATAGCCCCGCGAAACACGCACCCGATAGCCGCAATGATGAACGAGACAGATCACGCCGGATCCGGCGCTCTTTGCCAGCCGCGGCCGCGGTGCGGACGAAAAGTCCCGCGCCGATGATCGCGCCGATCCCCAGCGCGATCAATCCTGGCCCCCCCAGCGTCCTCTTCAGCCCTCCCGATTCGGAAGCCTGCGCGAGCAGTTTCTCAAGCGACTTCGTTCGGAAGAGACTCATCAGCGATTTCTAACAGTATCACTCTGATGAGCCCGTCTTGCATCTTCGCGCCGATCTCCTCGGTCGGTACGCGCCCGGCAGTGTTCCTGGCCCCCTTCGGCGACACTGCGACGTCGAACCATCCGATCATCATTTCGTCCCAGCTCTGCGGACCCCAGAAGACGTCGCGGCAGGATTCGGATTCGCTGGATTATTGGCCGAGTTGTCGAACACGCCGATCGCTTCGATGCGCGTTCCCCGCGGAAGAAACTTCGGCGTCTCCAAATAGTAGTAAGGCTGCCAGTTGAAATCGTACCGGGGAATTTCCAACAGCGTTTCCGTCGTTGGCCGGTGTCCAGGCGGGTAAACGGCGCGGAACGTGAATGACTTGCCGCGCAGATGCATGTGCGCGCGCAGGCCGACCAGATAACACGGCTCGTCGAATCATCGCCGACGCGATCACACGATAATTTGCGTCGCCCGGCGGAATCGCCAGCCGATGCGCCGGCCGCCTGCATCGCGACAATCTGCTCAGTTGCCGGTTTTTTCGCGAACACCAGGCCGATCTTCGTCCGGTCGTGCGCCGGCTTGCCGTTCGCCGTGTAGTGCATCTGGAAAATCAGATGCGACCCGGCCTTGATCAGCCGCGCCTGCCCCGGTTTCCATACCTGCGGCACCATGCCCGGCGCGTAGCCCGCCAGATAATCCTGCGATAAGTAATCGTCGGGCGACCCCGTCACCACGATGGCGTGATGCACGACCGACGCGATCGCCGGGGCGGACCTCCACCGCTTCCACCCACTTGTCCTCGGTGAAATTCGTCGCAACCGGAAAATACTGATAGTCGATCGACGCCCGTGGCCGGGACCGTGAACTCCTCCGGCATTTCGAACACGACGTCGGGTTTCGGAATCCGCCACCCCTCCGTGAACTTCGAGGCTTGGGCGCGTCGGCAAGCTCTGCCCTCCGGAGCGCCCCGCGTCGATCCACGCGACCAGCGTTTCCTTTTCGCCGCGGCGCGAGCGACAAGTCGTTCGAAAATTTGCCGGAATGCGAATCCGCATGCCACGGCGGCATCTTCCCGCTCAACACCGCGGACCGAATCGCTTTCGCCCACGGCCGCGTCTGTGAGTAGGTGAGCAGCGGCATTGGACCGGCTTCGCCCGGTCGATGACATTCCTGACAATGCTTCTGCAGAATCGGCTCGATATTTTTATGAAACGTTGGCGCCGCGGAGGTATCTGCCTGAGCCGCACACACGCCCGCCATCGTGACCCACGAACCGAGAATCGCGAAAATGTTCCGACTTGCTCTCACGCCGCCTCCGCACAAGACGTAGCACGCGAACTGCCGTTACAAGGTATCCCGATAGGGTACAACATTGATAAGCATCGCCTTATTGGCGCACTTTTTTCCATGTGGGGCAGCCACTTTTGGCTGCGCGCCGGATTCATCCGGCGCAAAACACACCCGAGAAGCCGTGGCGCACGCTTAAGCGTGCAGCCGTCGGCTTCAGCCGATGGTGCTTCGCGCGAGGCTTCTGTCCCGCCCACTGCCACCGATTCTGGAAATCTGCAACAACATCACCCTACCGATCCAACAACATCGAGGTTTGGTCGACCCCTAATTTTCGAGTCCCGAGTATTCTCATAGCAGAGATGGCTGGCGTTCTCATCGACCTCCAGTCAGACCGCGCGGGGCAGTCCTAGGAAAACCCTCCTCGCAACGTGATAACCGACTGCAGTTCAGGTTGACGATGGGCGAGCACCTTCTACGATAGTTTTGGCGAACAGTCGTCCGGGGTTGTGGCGATGCCGTGCCGTTGCGGCCAATTGACGGATCGTGCCGGTTGAGATTCACCGGCTGCGCAGGCCTGCAAAGAAAGTTTATGAGGCGCGACAGAATGGAGCGCTATGAGGCGCGTCCCGTAAGGGCGCGCGCGTTTTAAGTGGGGCAGGCGGTTCCGCCTGCCGATGACGCGCGTCGCATCTTATTGTTTCAATTAAGAAAAATGCCGGCATGAATGCCGGCACAGCACGCTGAAGCGTACACCACATTTGCGTGCAGCCGATGGCGGCGGCGCGTCCGGAAATATACGGTGTCCGGGAAAGGCAGATCTCACCGCCAACAACCGCAGACTCACGGCAGTTGCAATGTGGGGCCGGCACTCCTGCCGGCAACCGGACCATTAGGCCGGTTTCTCCGTGTGAAAAAGAGCCGCCACGAGTGGCGGCCCACACGACTACTTTACTTCGACCGTGGCGCCGGCATCGACGAACTTCTTCTTGATCGCCTCTGCCTCGTCCTTGTTCACGCCTTCTTTGACGGTCTTCGGCGCGCCGTCGACCAGATCCTTGGCTTCTTTCAAGCCCAGGCTGGTGACTTCGCGGACCACTTTGATGACGTTGATCTTGTTGGCGCCCGCCGCGGTCAGAACCACCGCGAACTCGGTCTTCTCTTCCGCCGGAGCAGCCGCCGCGCCGCCCGCGGCCGGAGCCGCCGCGACCGAAGCCGCCGCAGCCGAAACGCCCAGCTTCTCTTCGAGGAGCTTCACAAGCTGCGAAGCCTCAAGCAGCGTCAATCCCTGAATCTGTTCCGCAATCGTGTTGATGTCAGCCATGTCCGTTATCCTTTGAACTTATTTTCTTTGACGCCCTGGTCCACGACCACGGCCAAATTCCGCCCCACACCGTTGATCGCCGTCACCAGGCGCTGTGCCGGAGCATTGATCAAAAACAAAAGCTTTGCGTAAAGTTCGTTCTTCGAAGGCAGCCCCGCCAGTTCCGTGATGCCCTTGAGGTCGATGACTCGCCCCTCCACCATCCCGGCTCTGAACGAAAAACTCGGGTTCGCCTTCGCGTATACCGTGAGCGCTTTCGCCAGCGCCACCGGATCGCCCGAAGTGTACGCCAGCGACGACATACCCTTCAAGTCCTTCAGCAGGTCGGCCGAAGGAGTTCCCGCGGCGGCGCGCTCGGCGATCTTGTTCTTGATCACCTTGTAGTTGGCGCCCACGCCCTTGACGGTCTTGCGCAGCTCGAAATCCTGACCGACGGTCATCTTTTCGTAGCTGGTCAGGAACACGTTGCTGGCTTTCGCGAGCTCGCTCTGCAACGCTTCCATGTCTTTCTGCTTTTCCGGTTTCTTTTTCATTGAATATTCCCCGGTTAGATGATCTTGGCGTTGTACGGCGTCACGTCCAGCGATACACCGGGCCCCATGGTGGAGCAGATGGTGACGCTGCGCACATACTTGCCCTTGGCCGCCGCGGGTTTCGCCTTGACCACCGCCGACAACAGCGTGTTGGCGTTCTCGGTCAGCTTATCCGCCGCGAAACTTACTTTGCCGAACGGCACGTGAATCACGCCCGTCTTGTCGACACGAAACTCGACCTTACCGGCTTTCACTTCTTTAACAGCCGTGGCGACGTCCACCGTCACCGTGCCCGTCTTGGGATTCGGCATTAAGCCGCGTGGTCCCAGCACTTTACCGAGCTTACCCACCGACCGCATCATATCCGGAGTGGCGATCACCGCGTCGAAATCCGTCCAGTTTTCCGTCTGGATCTTGGTGACCATTTCCTCGCCGCCGACGATATCGGCGCCGGCTTCGGTGGCCTCGCGCAGCTTGTCGCCGGACGCGATCACCAGCACTTTCTTGGATTTACCCAGCCCATTGGGAAGCACGACCGTGCCACGGACCATCTGGTCGGCGTGCTTCGGATCGACGCCAAGGCGCATGTGCAGCTCGACGGTTTCGTCGAACTTGGCGAATTTGATCTTCTTAACAAGGGGGACGGCTTGGTCGAGCGGATATGGCTTGGCTTCGACCTGTGCTGACGCAGCGGTGAATTTCTTACCTGGTTTTCGGCTCATGTTATGACTGGTCCAAACGGCGGGACTCGGTTTCAAACTTCAAAACCTGCCCACGCCTCCCAAAGTGATCCTACGAAACTATAAAGATAACAGATCGATTACGCGTTCGCAAGTCCGCAACCCCGTTGAGGCCGCTCAATGAGATCGTCTTCTTAAGTATTGGCTTTGACGACCCTCGAGAATTGGGGCAAGACGGTCGACTTTGAGCGCTGTGCGCGGATCTCGATTGTCGGACAGCGTCGCAGCGGAGGATTGATCTCCCGCCCCTACAAAGCTTCTATACCGCAGTGCGGTATACTCTACGCAGTGTGCCCGAAAGTTACGACGGGCAGCGAAAGGTAGGGGGAAGCGCGGCGGTGCGCGGATCATCTACGTGTATGTTGTGATCGCCGAGCGTGTCTATCTGCTCCGATGCTATTCGAAGAATGTCAAGACCGACCTGACTGTGGATGAGAAGAAAGAATTACGTCAGATCACTGCTCATCTGAAAGGATTGCAATAGAATGCCAAAGAAAGTGCCTACGAAAAAGACAACCTTCGGAGCGGACTTGATTGAAGGGATGAAGGTCGTGCTGACGCATCAGCGAGGCAAGGTCGAATTGGCACAAGTCTGGCCGAAGCCGATCGACGTCAAGGCGATTCGCAAGCGAGTCAAGATGTCGCAAGCTGAATTCTCGCGAGCATACGGGATCAGCAAGCGGGCACTGCAGGAATGGGAGCAGGGCGGTCGTCAACCGGACTCGGCTGCAAGGTCCTATTTGACGGTGATCGCGAAAAAACCGGCCGTAGTTCGCCGTGCGTTGGGGGGCGAATGATTATCAAGTTCGTGACGCTTGGAGCGATGACTGCGACTATGTGTTCGCAAACCCGAAACTTCGCGCGCCATGGGTCGCCCGGGGGAAAGCCGCTTAAGGATTCGCGGCAAGCGCCTGCGGTCCTGTCCAACAATCTTCCGAAGCAGGCTTGCCGGTTTTAACGAATTCATCTGAGCCCGCCTTGGCGGCATCGGCGTTATACACCGTGAAATTCAGCAGGAAGCTGCCCAGCATGTAAGCTCGTCCTAAGTAGAATCCAGGCCGGACCATGCGAATTTCGTCGCGAATGAGCAAGCCTTCGCGTCCACCAAGGTTGTCGGGAATCGGATTGTAGCCAGTGATCTCGTCAGTGAACGCGTAGTCGATAATCACCGATTCCTTGCGGCTGTCGAGCATACTCTGGCCGCAATATAGCTTGGCGGGAAAATACAGGTTGTCCTTGTGGCCGTTGGTGACCAACTCCAGCACCTTGCTTCGCTGGGCGGGATCGACAAAGAAATTCGACAGCTCCGCAAACACTCCGGAGTCGTCGATACGGTTTCGGAGGACTCGTTCATTCCGGTAGAAAACTTTTCCTTTCCAGAGAGCGCGGCCCAGGAGCTTCAGCTTGTCTGTTTCGACAGCCGCCACCATTCCGGGGACGCCTCCGATGATTTCCTCGACGCGGAGTTTTCCCGTGCTTCCTCTCCGGGAACCACAGGTCGCCATCATGGGATCCATCAGGAATAGGACCCGCTGTAAGGCGAGCGTAGATCTGATCGATCTGCTCCTGATCGAACTTCTGAATATTCTGCGGCGTGAGCTTGCTGCGATCGGTGGCGGAGAGCGGGAAATCGTGCTCCACCTGCGCGAAGTCGGTTTTGCTCGCGTAGGCATCACCGTACGGCGCGAACGTGATCCCCGGCGGCTGATCCAATCCCCACTTGATGAGAAACGCGACGCCAATCAGCACGATCAGCACCAGAACGTATTTTCAAACCTCTTGCCGCTACCCTGAGGAGTCGGCGATGCAGATGCGGTCGACATGAATTTGCTCCTTTAAGTTACGACTACAGCGTGGCGACGAACGCCATCAGCGCCTTCTTCTCTTTGTCCGTCAGGCCCGTGCCGAATGGATGACCGGAGTTTTCCCAGAAGTCCGTATTGGTCATGTAGTATTTCGTGATCAGCGCGCGATGCGCATCCAGCACCCTCATCGGCTCGCTTAACTTCCCAGGCTGCAGGAACTCGTCCAGCATGCTTTTCAGTTCGTTGGCCGCCTGATCGCTTTTCAACTTGGTCTTCAGCGCGTTGAAATCCGTTTTCGATAGAACCAGATCGTCTATCAGCTGCTTGTAGAGTAAATTGCCGACCATGGCCTGAGGCGTGCCCGCGGGAATCTCGATTCGCAATCCCACCATCTGCTTTGCGGCAGGATTCCAGATCTTGGGCCCGGCCTCAATGACGATTGGCTTCATTGAGCAGTGTCACTTTTCGCGGCCGCTTGATTGGGAAGCGTCAGCAACTCTTCCATCGACGCCTTGTAGAGCTTGAAGCGCCCCGCGACGCTGGGATCGTAAGGCCAACACGCCGGCGCATTCGGCATCGGTTTGTCATTGCGTCGACGTAGGGCGAGGAGTAAAAATCATTGGCCTTGTTCTTCGGCTGACCGCAGATTTCCGGACCGATCGCGTTATTGTGCATGAACGGCGCGGTCGACCATGCGCTCAGCAGCGTCGTGGGCCGATAATAGCCGCGCCCGCCGTCGGCCGGATCGGGGATATTCGGATCGGCGGGACGGTTCCGCAACGTGGTTGAACCGTATTGCTCCCACACGTGTCCCTCCATGTGATTGGAGTGGAGGGCGCGCGCGCGGTTCGTGCCGATTTCGCTAACTTTGTGCGCGACGTCGGTGCTCAGAAAATCTTCGCGAACGCCGTTGGCATCGGTCTTGAGAAAGTCGACCGTCTTGTAGCTGCCGCTGGCATCGGGCTTTTGGCTGGAGTGGCACTGCGCGCAATTCTCGCGCGAACAGTTGCTGGCCGAATTTGACCGATCCATCGCCGAATTCGCGATCGAGTTGCACGGCCAATTCCTGATTGCTCTTCAAGCCCGCGAGCGGCGTACAAATCCGCCGGCCGCTGCGAGAACAGGAACGCTCCGATTTCGGCGAGCCGATCTTCGACAGCGCGGAAGTTGGGGCATTCCCGGCGGCACTGTCCGATGTCGAAGGGAGTCTGACCGAAATTGCGCTGCGTGGGATCGACCACGAAGAAATTCGTGAGGTGATTCGTCCAGCAGGTTTCCGAGCACGAACCAATGTTGATGTAGACACGCTGGATCGCCTCCAGCACCCCGATGCTGTCTTCGGCGCCCTTCAGGATGTGCATCACCGGACTCATCGGATCCATCGCATCCGCGGCTTTCTTCTCATGCCGATCCCAACACTTTCCGTTCTTGCCGGGTTCGCACCAGCAGGTCTTCGATTCGCCATTCGCGCAATGGTCGATCTTCCACCACTTCACGAATTCCTCATTCGGAAACTGCGGCCGCTTTTCCAGATTCGCCAGCATGTTCGGAGTGCCCGAATTGCCGATGAAAGTCGTGCGGGAAAGCGGAGGTATCGACCGTGCCCGTGCGAACGAAATTGAAGATCCGCCATAAGGGGCTGTTGGTGGCCTCGCCGGACGACATAATCGCCGTCATGTTGGTGTACTGATTGCCGATCGCGCCGACGATATTTTCGGCCTTGGGATGGGACGGATCCTTGGGCGGATTCAAAGGGTTGAATGCGATATGACAGGCGCCGCATGACATTCCGAAGTAGAACGGCGGCTCGACGGATCCGTCGCGAAGCTTGGAGTCGAAACATATCCGGCTTAACCAGGGCGTTGAAGCCGTTCCATGTCTCCGTGCCGTTGTTCAGCTTTCGCCACTTTTCGGCGTCGAATCGCGGATTGGGAAATTTGCGGATGCCCATCGCGCCGGAAGATGTTCCGAAGTCGAGACGGCAACTGGATTCGCGCTGGCCTTTGTGCGGGTCGCTGCGGGTCGGCCGCGTGCGTCCTTGAAATCGCACGCAGGATCGCGATAGCCCTGCTTGCCGACGAACTTCAACAGCTCATCGTCGCCCGGACAATAATCCATTCCATAGGTTTCGGCCAAACTCTTGCGCGGACAATTCGGCGACCCCGGCGCGCAGCAGCCTGGATCGTTGATCAGTCCCCACGCGCTTGAAGCGGTCATCGCGCTCCTTGGAATTCAGAACACGATACCAGTCGAGCAGAACCGGCAAACGCTGCGGCAGAACATACGTGTGAAACCGCGCATTGCCCGGCGGTCGCGTTAAACCAGATTTTGCAGCCGGCGCTTTGCTGGGGAGTAAGCTTCGGATCGTCGCACTGATCGCCCTGAAACGTGTCGCTCGCCGCGAACACCGCCGTCGGCACTCAAAATCAGAAACGCCGATCGCCAAATGATCCTCATGGTTCTCCTTCTACTGGTCCGATGGTCTTCATGTACTCGATCAAGGCCTGTCTTGTCGGCGGCAGGGAGCGTCGTGCCGTAAAGATGACCCTGATTTCCATTGCCTTTTACCGACGTGTCGATCTTGAAACCGTGCGTCTGCGCCTCAGCCGATTGCGTATCGAAGCCCATGTTGGCGGGATCGTAGACGTCATAGCCGCGATAGAAAATCTTGCTGCGGTTGGCTTCCGGCTCCAGCACTTCGCGCAAATTCGGAACCGAGCCGTTGTGAAAATACGGAGCTCGCAGCCAGATTCCGTCCAGCGGGACGGCCTGGTAACCGTTGGTCTTGATCAAGCCGACGCGTTTGATTCCCAACTTATCGACAGCCGCGTTCGCCTGATCCGCCGCCGCTTGCGTCCAAGTATCCAGGCGATTTCTGTCGGTGCCGACTTCGTCAATCGGAATCACAGTGCCTGTGCGTGGAGCGCCAATCGCATGACATGAGGCGCACTGAGCATCGTAAACCGCCTTACCCTTCGGCGACCAGCGCGGCATCCACAGGGAACGGAAACTTGGGCGCGCGCTTCTTGGTCGCGTAGTCCAGAATCCAGTTCGCGTGGGCGACCACTGTTTTCGGATCGGCTTGCAGACCCAGCGCCGAATCGATGATCACCGAAATCGGCGCCGGCGTTTCCCCACCCCAGTTGAGATTTTTGCCCTGGCGAAGTCCAAGGTTCCAGATGGACGGAAAATCGGCGCTGCCCACTGAATTGTCGACCGGCATATTCGTCATGAAATACTTGGTCAGATTCATGGGTCGTCGCGGCCGGCGACCCCAATCCGGCCAGCCCGGCCGGTTCATCCACGCGAATTGGCCTTGGCGGCTGAGCAGTGCCGTCTTGGTTCGCGGAATCACCGCGAATCGCCAGGCAAGTTTGTCGATCCAATCGAAGTTGGCATGCGGCTCGATCTCCGCCAACAGCGTGTCGGCGTTGAATCGAGGATCCGCCGCGCAGTTCGTCAGGAATCGCAACATCGCCTGTGTGTTGAAGGTGTGATTCGAGCCGACGGGAACGATGCTCGGAGTCTCGTTGGCCTTCAGCCGGTAACTTTGTGCGTGGCAGATGGCGCAGTTATTGGCCACGCGCGGAAACCCGATGGTCTTCTTGGTGAATCCGGCGGGCATTTCGTGGCCTTCCACCCAAGGGATTCCGAACGCGCGATAGCCGCCCTGGCCGTCGCCCGGCAGCAGATCCGAACAGACCCGCGGCATCGCAACCCAGATCCAGTACGGCAGGCCGGCTGTTTCCTCGGCGCCGATCGATCCATAGAGGAAGCGTTCGTCATCGGACGCAAACGGGCCGTCGTCGACTACGCGGAAGAATCGATACCACGCGGTGTACCCGACGATCGCGCCAAGCACCAGGACCACAACTCCCAGAGCGATCAGTCGTTTTTTCCAAGCAGGACTGAGATGAAGCAAGCGCGCCTCTTTCTAATCGTAGAATGTCTTCAAATACTCGACCAGCGCATCTTTTTCGGCAGGCGCTAACTGCGTCCCATAGGCCTTGCCTTCGTGCCCTTTGTTTCCGTTGCCGATTACATTAGTGTCATAGAAGAAGAATTTGTTTCCATCTCGGGCGGGAATATTGGATTCAAACCCGACGCGGATGGGATCGAAGACGTCGTCGCCGCGATAGAAGGTGGGCGGACGCTGAGTACTTGGCTCCAGCAAGTCCCGCAGAGTCGGCACCGATCCGTTGTGAAGATACGGGGCACGCAGCCAAATCCCATCCAGCGGCATGTTGGCGTACCCGTAGGTTTTTCGGAAATGCTGGAAGCGCTCTTGCGGATCCTTGGTCTCGGCGTAAAGCAAGCTTTGATTTACGGCGAGCTCGAACGTGTAGGAGTCCAGGCGATGCCGGTCGGTCTGGATTTCCTCGATCGGAGTGACTTTACCCAGATCCTTTTGACCTGGAGCGAAATTCTTCCCGTCGGGTCCGTGGCAACGCTCGCAGAGCTGGTCGTAGAACACCTTGCCCTGCGCGGCTCGGGCCGTATCGATGGATAGGAAGACAAGGAATACGGAGGCGGTTGTGCTTTGTTGATGATCCAGTCCTCGACGCGCGCCATATTCGCGCGATCCAGCGAACTGGGATATGCGCCGGTGCCAAACGCCGCACTGCGATCCCTCTCACGAACGCTGGTATTGTTTCCGTCCCAGTGCAATTGCATGCCTTCGCGTTTTCGCCTGATACCAGATGGAAGGCAGATCCGTGGTGCCGATCCGCTCCGCCTCCGGCATCTTGTCACCGCTAGGGAAGCCGAGCAGCGCCTTGGCTGGACTGAATGTATCGATTCGGCCGGGGCCGAAATCCGGCTCCGACATGATAAAACTCAATCGATCATTGAAATCCGCAAGGAAGGATCGCATGGCGATCACCGCATAAAATCGGATGATCTGCCGATTGATGAAATCCTCATGGATACCCATATTGCGGGCTTCCGCGATTACCGATCCGGCTGAAAAGCGATCGCTTTTCGCGGCGTCGAACAGAAATTGATAGAACGCACGGAGGTCGACGGTGTTGGACGGCATTCCGGGAACGTGCGCTCGGCGTGGCTCCAGGAGCGCTGCGAACCGATCCATAATGGCAGATCGCGCAGTTAAACGACACGCGATCCATTCCCTGATAATTGCGTTTAGAAACACCGACGGGCAGGTCTTTTCCGGACTCGTATAAGAATCCGAACGACTCATAGTTCCCGTTGCGCAGGCCGAAAATACGGGGCAGCGTCATCCACACCGAATAAGGAATCCCATTCAGGATTTCGCCGCCGGTGGAGCCATATTTGAAATGCTCCACGGGGTCCGGATACTCGACGGCGACATTGCGGGTGAAGCGCGCGTAGAAATAGACCAAAAGCAACGCGATCGCGAGCACCGCGGCCAGGGCCGCAATCGTGCAAATCCGTTTCATCATTTCGGTTCGATCCCCCAGGTCATTGGCGGCGCTGCTCGAACGAAGTGCTTTATGTAATTATGGCTGCGGAATAGCCTGCGATTATACACTTAAAATATAGCGGTCGCATCCGTCAGCATAGTACAGCTGGCTGCCATTTGGAAAGGGATTATGGAACTTTAAACAAGAGAGTGACGCGCGGGTACGAATCGTTTCACAAATTTTGTGGGGCCGCCACTCGTGGCGGCGAGTCGCCGTTCACGCGGCTCACGCCTTGAACCCCTAAGAATACAACGGGCGAACGGAGCAGCGATCCAACTCTACCGCCATGGATCGTTGTAATAAATGTACCGACACCACCAGGCGAGAGTTTCCCTTTTCGCTCAATAGCAGGCCTTCCATTCCTGCGAGCGGGCCCTCTTGCACGCGGACTCTCTGGCCGGCGCGGAGGTAGGGGCAAGGTCTTGCCAGAACGCCGGAGTCTACGACGTGCTGGACAGATTGGATCTCCTGATCGCTCATCGGGCACGGAATACGCCCAAAGCTGACTACCTCATGGACCAATGGAGTCGTAATAATCGGGAGCCGATACATCGGATCGAACCAGCAAAAGACATACCCAGGAAAAAGCGGAGACTGGACGTCTATATATCTATCCGAATATCGCCGGCGTTCCGGATACATCGGTAGCAGGCACTTGTATCCCTTGGATTGCAGTGACTGGGAAACGACATCTTCCCTGCGGGCTCGAACCTTGACGGCAAAGCACGAAGAAGTTGCGGAGAGGACGGTGGACACGCCGGTAGCCATTAGTTATTTGCTCGTCCGTTTCTAAGGTGTCCAGCCAAGCTACGGCGCGAGGCTCCGCCGACTCTGAGAGTGAATCTATGTCATTCCTCAAAGTACGGTGTGAGGTTCGATGTTATGCTCAGCGTGTCTTACAAAAAACCCCCAATGCCATAGATGTTTACCTAGTGAAAACAGTTGGTACTTTTCCAATACAAAATAGGGGCAAGATGCTGCGCAGGAGAGGATGTTTGCGCGACAATATCTGGGTTCGGATGTCGATCGCTGAGACATATGCTCCCAGGTCTTCAGTTTGCGATCCGCTCAAGAGCCGCCCTAGCTGCGGTTGTGGTGCTGTCCGCACGCTGCCTGCCTGGTCTCGATCCGAGCCACAATCTCACGCAGTATGAGCATAAGTCGTGGTCGCAGGGTGAAGACCGGGCTATTGGCGCCGTGTTCGCGATCACGCAAACCGCCGAGGGGCGTCTGTGGGCCGGCACGGAGTTTGGACTGGTGAGCTTCGACGGAGTGAGGTTCTCCATTGGACAACCTCCTGGTGGACAACCTCCGGTGGACAACCTCCTGGCGGACAGCCTCCTGGGGTGCAGGATTTAGCGCCCGTCACTGCACTCACAACCGATCGGCAAAATGGTCTCTGGATAGGAAGCCGTCAGAAGCTTGTATTCTGGAGCGGCAAAATCGTGAAGCAGTTCCAAACGGATTCTGCTCCGTCTGCGCCCAGCATTACATCGATTCTAATGGACCGCGCCGGCACGGTTTGGGCAGGGACCGCCGGATTCCATTCAGGAGGCCTGTGCCGTGTGGACTCGACGATGCACTGCTTTGCGTCGACCGAGGGATATCCAGGACAGGGAGTCTTCTCCTTATTTGAAGATCGAGCCGGCGCCGTTTGGATCGGAAGCGCGGACGGGTTGTATAAGCGGAGCTCGACCGGTACGGAACACTACGTCTCCGCAAAGTCCTCTCCGAGAGTCGATGGAATCTCCGAACAGCCGGACGGAACCATTCTTGTCGCAACGCCCTCCGATGGCATCGAACGGCTTGCAGGACAAACGCTCGCGAATTGTCCCGGCATGAAAAACGTCGTGGGCATGATGCCACGATCTCTGCTGCACGATCGAAATGGCGCCCTTTGGATAGGAACGTTCGGGCATGGGCTTTTCTATGTTCACCAGGGTCATGTCGAGAACTTCACTCACTTAGACGGCCTGTCCAGCGATACGGTGCTGTCGTTATTTGAGGACAAAGAAGGAAATGTCTGGGTAGGAACCCAACGCGGTCTCGACCAATTCCGCGAGCTCCCTGTCACGATTCTTTCCACACGAGAGGGACTATCCAGCAATAACGCCGGGTCGCTGACCAGTGCGAGCAGCGGAGGAGTCTGGATCGGAACCACGGCAGGAGTCAATCGCGTTCGGGCTGACGGAAAGATCACGATTTATGACAAACGCGCCGGATTGCCAACGGTAGGCGTCGGATCGATTTTAGAGGACCCGACGGGGGCTCTCTGGATCGGTTCCAGCGCCGGGCTGGTTTCCAATCACGGAGGAAGATTCCAGATCCTGGCATCACCTGCCAGCGAGGTACTGGATTCTATCGCAGCTTCGGCGATC
Source organism: Terriglobia bacterium (assembly GCA_963732025.1). Taxonomy (GTDB): domain Bacteria; phylum Acidobacteriota; class Terriglobia; order Bryobacterales; family Bryobacteraceae; genus Palsa-187. The sequence continues at coordinate 1,829,393 of CAVSXU010000006.1, read as the reverse complement.
GATCGTGACGGGACTATCTGGTTCAGCGATACCGACGTCGGTCTCATTCGTGCAAAGCCGGGGAGAATTGAGGAGATCCTACCCTGGTCCATGTTTGAGAACAAACAGGCTTGGGCATTGGAGCGCGATCCCAATGGCGGCTTGTGGCTCGGATTCGCTCAAGGCGGAATTGCACACTATCGCGCAGGCGAGCCAGTTCGCTGGTACACATCCGCGCAGGGCCTCGGTGAGGGCGCTGTAACGGACTTACGCGCGGCGGGAGATGGAGTTCTCTGGATCGCCACGCCACACGGATTAGGCCGATGGAAAGACGGCAAGATCACGACGATCTCGGTGAAGAATGGACTCCCGTGCGAGGCCATTCAATCGCTGGTGGAAGATGAGCAACATGCAATGTGGCTGTGCGGGCCGTGCGGTCTGATACGATTGACAGCCGAAGAGCTATCTAAGTGGGCGTCCACGCCGGATCGGAAGATTCAGGCGAAGCTGTACGGTTGGAGTGACGGTGTTCGTCCGCGATCCAGCGTGGTTGGTTATTCGCCGCAGGCGGCCAGATCCAATGACGGGCGGCTATGGTTTACCGTTTTGGATGGCGTCGCCGTAGTCAATCCGGCCCGGCTGTCGGCGAACCGAGTGGTTCCCGAAGTAACGATCGAGCGGATCGTAGCGGACGGGAAAGAATACGCGGCGGGCAGTCAGATACGCTTGCCTTCCGGCGTGAAGGACGTCGAAATCGATTTCACGGACTTCAGTTTGGTCGACCCCGATCGAAACCGGTTCCGCTACAAACTGGAGGGCTACCAGAGTGACTGGAGCCAGGAGTCGCCGCATCGGCGCGCGCGCTTCTCCAACCTGCCGCCGCGACCCTATCGGTTTCGTGTCATCGGCAGCAACAACGACGGTGTGTGGAATGAAGCCGGGGCATCCTTCGGCTTTTCGATAACGCCCGCGATCTACCAAACGCTGTGGTTCTGGATCGCCGCGGGCGCCATGACCATTGCCCTTCTTTGGACCGCCTATCGGGTCCGATTGCATCAAGTTCAAACACAAATTCGTTTGTTATACGAAGAGCGGCTGGATGAACGCACACGCATCGCCCGTGAGCTTCACGACACGTTGTTCCAAAATATCTCGGCCTTCGCCTTGCAATTGGACGGTCTCTCAAAAACGGTCCGCGAGCCGGAATCGGCTAAAGAGCAGCTTCGTGAACTTCGACGCGAGGCTGAGGGATGGCTCCGCAAGACTCGCGAGTCTGTTTCGGATCTTCGCAACGGCGCTTTCCAGATGCCGGGATTCGCCGTTCAGCTTGCTTGTCTGGGCGAGAGGATCACCGCTAACTCAGGGGCTCGTTTTGGGATGACGTGCACGGATGAACCGCGGAGTCTTAGTCCTGAGTTGCAAGAGCATTTGCTCAAAATTGTCGAAGAGGCGGTTCGAAATGGTGTGCGTCACGCGCACGCGTCAGAGATCGGGGTTACCGTGTCCGTCCAGGAGCCCAACCAGCTCAGCGTCCGCATTCAAGACAACGGCATTGGCTTCGACGTAGATTCAAAGTCTCTCAAACCGGGCCATTGGGGGCTGATCTCCATTCGCGAACGGGCTTTGGCTATCGGTGGAGAACTTCATATAATGTCTAACCCGAGTACAGGCACCACAATAGAAATCAACGTCGGAACCAAGGCGAAATGGAAACTATTCAAGACACTTCGATCCAGCGAATCCGTATCTTAGTCGTAGACGACCATCCCATGGTTCTTAAAGGGTTGGTCGCGACACTTTCCGCCGAACCGGATATCGAGGTGGTTGGCTCGGCAAACAGCGGCACTCTCGCGCTCGCGCGTTTTGCGGAATTAAGGCCGGATGTAACGCTCATGGATGTGACGATGGGCGCCGAGATGAATGGGATTGAAGCGATCCGGATGATTCGAAGCCGATGGGCCGAGGCTCGCATCGTCGTGATCTCGGCAAATAGCGGCGACGATGTTATTTACCGGGCGCTGCAGGCCGGCGCAGCGACCTACCTGCTGAAGGAGACTCTGGGCGATGACCTGGTACCGATCATTCGCGAGGTACATGCCGGCAAGGGCAGAATTCCGTCCGATGTAGCTCGCAAACTGGCGGACCGGGTTTCCCGAGCAGCGCTAACCACACGCGAAATTGAAGTACTGCGGTTGGTTGCGGAAGGACTCCGGAATAAAGAGATCGCGGCCGTACTCGAGATCGTGGATCAAACGGTCGAGTTCCATATCAAGAATATCTTCTCGAAGCTTACCGTGAATGATCGAACCAAGGCGGTGACGGTCGCGATCCGGCGGGGGATTATTCATGTCGCGCCATAGCCGGGCGGAACTCATGGCGAAAAAAACAAGACCCCTGGTTTCCCAGGGGCCATGTTACCGATAAAGATGTGGAAGGAAACGACGATTCGTCGCTAGTTAGCGAGCGCGCCGTCGTAGGCGAAGCATCAGCGCGCCCAAGCTCAGTCCGATGAGACCAAACGTGGCCGGCTCGGGAGTGGTCGTGATGGTTGTCACAGAACCAACCACGTCGATGTTTAAATCCGTGTTGCCGGTGAACCCAGAGATGTCGCCGGGGTTATACAGCACTTCGGGTAAGTATGCCGTGCCGCCGTTACCATCGAGGAAGGAGTAGACGAATCCCTGATTGGGCTGCCCGGCAGCACCGCCGGATTGCGCACCTGTGTCAGAGGTAAGCAGCGCGAATGTGTTTGTCTTGTTCGGTACAGCACCAATCGCAAAGTCGAAAAGCCCAGCGGCGCCGAGATCGAAATTCAGCCCCGAGAACGTGATCTGAAAAATATAGAAATTGGCGGTACTGGTAATACTCTCGTAGTCAGAAGAATCGGTGTTGAGAACGCGCGCCGACGTATACGAGCTTGATGCAAGACTCAGCGGGTTGCCATCGGAACCGAGGTACAACGAGATACTATTGAATTCGTTCGTAGGATCAGCATCCGTAAGCAATCCACTGGTTGGCGTATTCGATATCTCATACACCGTGACAGACGTTACCGTGGATGGCACAGACGTGGTGAATTGGTCTCCCAAGATGAAGGGTTCGCTTACGCTGCTTGCGTTGTCGTGCGTCCCGTAAATCACCCCAACATCGGCTCGCGGAGGAGTGGTACTCGAACCCAATCCATTGATTGCGAAAGAGGCACTGGCCGTGGGCAAATTATTCTGATAGGTGACAGTGGCCGAAGCCGTGCCTCCGAGTAGCACAAGCAATACCGCAGACAGACGTAGCGAGATCATTTTTCCTCCGAGTTGCATTTCCTGGTAAGACCTATCGACCGCTGACTGGCGGGGGCGTTGGAGAAGGCAACCTCACCAAGAGCGGCTTTACCGCACTGGAGCCACCACCAACACCGATAGAGATAATTCCGGTTCGCCCCAACACCGGGACTCGGTTGTTGAGAATCCTGAGACCGGACTGCGAAACGAGACCGAACTGCATCGTCCCCGACGTCAAATTTGCGGAGGCGCCCCCTTCGAGAGACTCAATTCGCAAGCGCGAATTCGGGGCAAGCGTGATGCGGGAACCGTCCCGAAAAGAGATCTGGACCGGCGATCCTCCGGACGCGACATCGTCGCCATCGAGAATGGGCCAGGAAGGCACGCCAGCCACGTTGAGCATGTGCCCACGGATTTCAAAAGAAGAGGAACTGCCAGCCGTAGCCAGTGGACTGGCCGCGTTGGCTACTCCCATGAGTAGGCTGGTCGCGGTAAGCAGAGTAAGGTTTCGCAGGAAGCTCTCCGAGATCATGGGTGTAGTGTATCAATTTTATTCTCATAAAGCAATGACAAATTTACCAGTTAAGGGCAAACGATGTAATACAAATGGGGAGGTATTACGGTCATGTTGTAATACGTGTTTGTACAGCTAGTGTTGACGTTAAGACTTCGATTGGTTACGCTTCTCTTCTAGCTTCTCGAACTGCCATGTGGGTAAGCCATAACTCCGGAGTCCCGGCTCGCATGGCGGGACTGCTCACGGCCGTCGCGCTGGCTGGCGGAGCTTGGTACGTCCTGCGCGGTTCGACGGATCCGCTTGCAAAGGCGGCTGAACTGGCTTCCGATGACAATGGCCGGAAGCAGGCCGTCGCGCTCTATCGCCAGGCACTTCGGCGCGACTCGGCGTCTCCCTACCGCTGGGCCGATTTGGCAGACGCGTTGAGCGAGAATAACCAACCTGACGAGGCGAAGAGCTGCATGGATCGCGCGGTCGAACTCGGCCGGCATATTCCACCGATATTGATTCGGTCGGCAAATTTAGCGCTAACGCAAGATCGCGTCGCAGATCTGCTGACAACCTCGAAGGAAATATTGGGGCTGGTTCCCGATTACGACGAAGTGGTGTTTGGCTACTTAGACCGGGTTTGCCAACCGAGCCAGGTGATCGGCGCGCTCGGCGATCAGAAAAGGCCGCAGCGGGCATGGATGGCTCATCTGATCGCGGTAAACAACGCTGCCGGCGCACAGCTCGCATGGCAACGGATCGCAAGTAACCACTGGTCTGACCCTGAGTTCACCGCATCTTTCCTGGCCTACCTGCTGCGGGGAAAAGATTGGGACGGCGCGGTGCGTACGTGGTCCGATTGGCTAGGCGATCGCCGCGGCGACTACCCGGCTCGAAACTTATTGTTCAATGGCGAATTCGCACAAAAACCGTCGGGTTCGCCGCTCGACTGGAATATCGAAAAAGATTCCGACCTGGTGGAAACGTCGCTCGAAAGTAATTCGCTGCGGATTCATTTTCTGGGAAAAGACAACGTGAACTACGCAGGCGTAAAGCAGATGGTGGTTCTGCCGCGCGCCGGAGCCTATCGGCTTTCCGCGAAGGCAAAAGCGGAGGGGCTCACCACCAACGAAGGCGTTCGGATCGAGATCAAGGACCTGGGAGTATCGTCGCCCGCGCTGAATGAAACGCACGGCTGGACACCGGTATCCATCGATTTCACCGTGAAGCAGGCGAGAAGCGCGCAAATTGAGATCACCCGCCACCCGAGCGCGAAATTCGACAACAAAATCCAGGGCACGGTTTGGTTCACGCACTTTCGTCTTACCAGCCTTGCGGGCTCTTCCGGCGAAACGGGAGAGAAACCATGAGCTACGTCACGTTGCTCATCCTGACGATCGCGTTCGGTTACGCCGCCGTCCAGCGGGCGGGCGTGCAACCGCAAGATTGGTGTATATCGCTGCTTCTCATCGCGCTCGCGGCCGTGGTCCACGCGCTGTCGCCCTCGCGCGAGAAGAGTCCGCCACTCGATCGGTTCACCCTGATCAGTGCTTCGATATTTCTGGCGGTCGCAGCGCTACAGGTGATTCCCTTCCCCCTGGCAATCGTCCACGCAATATCACCACACCGCGCCGAGATCTTCAATGCCGCCCTGCCTTTCGTCGGCGAAGCGCCTCAAGCATTGACGATCTCAGCCGTTCCTTTTGCGTCGTTGCTCTACGTATTCACGCTCGCCGGCTACGCGCTAGTAGCGGTGATCGTTCGAGACTTGAGCTTTCGCTTGCGGCCTTGGATCGTCATTTGGCCGCTTTTGCTGGTGGTCGGATTCGAGGCGGGTCTGGGGGTGTTCCAAGCTTACGGCCAGAATTGGATTGGGGAAGCTTCCGGGACCTATGTGAACCGCGATCACTTTGCCGGCCTGGTTGAAATGGTGCTGCCCTTTGCGGTTGTGTACCCGGTCGCGATCTTGTTGCGCGACCGCGAGCAATTCGAGACGCCGGCGGCGCCGGCACTCAAGGCGAGCGCACTATGGGGACTCGGGGCTACGATGCTGATCGCGATCATGCTGTCGTTATCGCGAATGGGATTCATTGTGGCGCTCTTCTCGTTGCTAATCGTCGGCGGACTTATGCTATCCGTTCGCACCTTTCGGGCGGAGTACTCGATCGCGGGTCCCTGGTGGCGAAAAGCGCTTCCGTGGGGATTGCTGCTGATCATCGTAATCGGGGGCTTCGTTATGTTGCCGACCGACCCGCTGGTTGCGCGCTTCGCCGATTTTGCTCAATCCGAAGGGATCTCAGCGGACACGCGGACGCAAATCTGGCGCGATACCATCGCGCTCATCAAGGACTATCCCGGCACGGGTTGCGGAATCGGCGCGTACGAATCCTGCCTGTTGCGCTATAAGACCGTGGCGCCGATGATGACGGTGGATTATGCGCACAACGATTATCTCCAGGTGTTAGCGGAGTTGGGCGTCATTGGATTCATCGCCGGTTTGATTTTCGTGGCGAACATTTTTCAACACGCGGCGCGGGCAATCGTGTTTGCCACCTCACTCGATCAACGCTATATCGCGATTGCCTGCGTGGGATCCATGACCGCGATTCTGTTGCACAGTTTTGTCGACTTCAACATGTACGTCCCTGCGAACGGGCTGCTGTTCGCCTGGATCGCGGGAGTAGCGGGAGTGTTTCTGCGGCGCCGACGGACTCGACCCGCATCCACGGATTCGCCCGGCTAGGCGGTAGAGGGAAATGACGAAAGGCAATTCACTGTTGAACTGCCCCCCGTTTTTGCGATACCGCTATTCGGAGGAACATTGCGGTCCGCTTGGTTGAATGAGAGTGTATAACGTATGCGAATGTGATTTCAACCTTTTCTTGTCATTAATGTGTAATCCGCAGTTTCAAAACCGATTCGTATCGGGCTCGAGTCCATGTGACCTGTCGCAGACATATCGTTAGCGCGCTCTCTAACGGTCGCGCCTCCAACTGACGGCCTTCGCAATCAGCTTATAGGCGGTTCCGTGACGGGGGCGGAAGGCTGATTTAGTTGATCGAGAGCCTTTACGAGGATGGCGAGCGTGACAACAGCTTGGCCTTCCCGCGCCGCATTTTCCAAAGCTAACGTGCAAATGATATTAATCAACCGTGGCACACCTAGGGAGGTCCGGTGGATATCGACCATTACCTCGGGTGACATGACGTTGGCGATGGATCCTCCGGACGCGCTGAATCGTGCGCGCATGTAGGCGGCGCTTTCGTCCTGGCTAAAGGTTCCCAGCGTGGCCCGAAGTGCAATTCGTTGACGGAGGCCACGCAGATTCGACTGATCGAGCTTGTCGTTCAGTTGGGGGCGGCCAGCGAGTACGATTTGCACCAGCTTTCCGCGACGGCCTTCGATGTTTGTCAAGGCTTCGATCTCCTCCAAGACGCTCAAGTCGAGACTGTGCGCATCATCGATTAACACGGCGAGCGTTTTACCCCGTTCCGCACACGAAACCGCTCGTTCGTGAAGCGCAAACAGGGTGGACATCTTTCCGCCGGCGCGGGAAAAACGGAGTTCGTATGCCAGTGTTTCAAATAGCTCGATGGTCGAAATCCGGGGATTGAAAATCCTCGCGAATTCGGTTCCATCGGCTTTGAGTCGATCGGCCAGGCAGTGGAGCAGCATTGTCTTGCCAACTCCAGTCTCGCCGGTGATCACGACCAGACCCTTTCGGGATTCAATCCCGTATTCAAGCGCGGCTAAAGCTTCCCGATGCTGGGAAGAGGGAAAGTACTTGGAGGGATCCTGAGCGGACAGGAAAGGATCCTCCCTGAGGCCAAATAGATCTAACGATCCCGATCTCGGGTTCTGGGTTGGGTGTTGATGCTCGCTGCGATCGTGTTCGCGATCGTGTTCATGGATGCCGTCACTAGAAGAAAGGGTCGTATGCTGTTCCGGGGTATCTTGTCTTTTCGCTAGATCGTTGCCGGACAATTCCACGTACACCCGACCCACGGGAACCCCGCCCATCGGATGCGAATCGGCATATTCAGGCCCTTCGCGCGACGGCGGTCGATCGACATGGGACGGCCTGAGTTCCGGCTCTCGCGGCGGACTCGCCGGGGTGGGCTCAGGGGGCGCCAGAAGCGAGGGGATATCGTCCATCCCAAAGCTGTGAATCAAGGAGAATCCCTTGCCGCCAACGCTATTCCCAAACAGACCAAATTTTGCAGCGCTTTTCTTTCCGCGATGCAGCAGCAACGTGATCTGCCAGGGTTGTGCGAAATGATGTTTAACCAGGTCTTCGTCGTCTTGGGTGAGCGATAGCTCCCGGCTTGTCGTTCGATACCAGCCCAAGACTTCATTGCCGTCCGCCGCGGCCGCGGTGAGACTCGCATGGAGGGCGCGGTGATCGGCCTCGGAGAGATGAAATGCGGGTCCATACTCGTGTTCGCATGCGAGCGGGGTGAACGTGTTTACATGAAGACTTGCCGGACTCTTTTTCCCCACAAGTAATCCGCCGAATTCCACGCCACCCCATGCCGATCGGACAAAACCTGCGGCCGCGTCGGCTGCGAGTCTCGTAAGGATTTCGGCGCGGATATGAACGATACCCGATGAAAACGGGATAACAATTACTTCGCTCGCATCCATGGACAGATAATACCATTGGAGGTACTTTACCAGGGTTAATTTCGCAGCATGTATGACATGTATTACGTTCTTTTTTTCCTTGACGACCCTTGAATCTTCGCTTACTCTTATTGCTACCTACGACCCCGAATTGTCGTGTGGCTGTACTAACATCCGGAGTGTTTTACCTACGGTTTACCTTAGGTGTCGGAGGGCACAAGGATTGACCGGCGTCAGCCGATCTAATTTGTTATGTCGTACGAGATGTCGGGGGCACCTTGGACCAGCCGATAGTATTGTGACAACGAAATGAAGGCAAGATGGTATGTATTTAGGTCATGTTTTCAAGGTATTTGAACTAACTGCTTTATGACAATTGGAAAACGGAAGTCCAGAATCATTTGTTTTCGATTGTCACCGGAGGAGTACGATCAATTTCGCGAAATGTGTCCGGATCACTCGGTTCGGAGCATTTCGGAGCTGGCTCGCGCCGGACTCTACCGTCTTCGCGATGATCGGAAGAATGGCGCTGGTCACGTCACGACTACTAATGGGGCGCTTTTCGATGGCGAGGCAAAAAAGAGGCAACTGAGCGCACAACCCATCGCTGTCCGGATCGAAAGACTAAAGGGACAACTTCACGGGCTTGCCGAGGAAGTTGACGCACTCGCGACATACGTGGAAGGTAATCACGGTACGCGCCCGAGGTTGGGAGCAAACTGAGGTTGCGACGAGACCATGTACTCATTTCTGTTGCTGGGTTGTGTCGCATTCGTCGCCTCTCTGCTATTGACCCCTCTGGTCCGGAACCTCTTCCGGAAGTATGGGGTGGTCGACGAGCCCGGCGGCCGTAAGATCCATCAGAATCCGATCCCTCGCATGGGCGGGGTGGCGATTGTTTTGTCCTACCTGGTTGCGTATGGTGTTCTGCTGGCGCTTCGACTCAACGGCCGTGACTTGGTTTGGGCCGCGCGAGCGCACATTTGGGGCCTGATACCCGCAGCGGCCGTGATCTTCGCGATCGGGCTCATCGACGATCTGTTTGGTTTAAAACCCTGGACGAAATTGCTGGGGCAACTCGCCGCGGCGGCCCTCGCTTACAACGCGGGAGTCCGCGTCATGGGATTTGGGGGCCATGCGTTCGACCCCTGGTTAAGCTTGCCGTGCACGATCGTGTGGTTGTTGGCATGCACCAACGCGGTAAATTTAATCGACGGTGTCGACGGCTTGGCGGCGGGCATCGGTCTATTCGCAACTACCACGACGCTGCTTGCGGCGTTGCTGCAGGGCAATGTCGAATTAGCACTCGCAACAGTGCCTTTAGCCGGAGCACTGCTCGGTTTTCTTCGATTTAACTTCAATCCCGCAACCATCTTTCTGGGAGATTCCGGAAGTCTGTTCATTGGGTTTCTTCTGGGTTGTTTCGGAGTCCTGTGGAGCGAGAAATCCGCGACGATTCTCGGCATGACCGCGCCACTCATGGCACTTGCGATTCCGTTGCTGGATACGTCGCTCGCGGTTGTACGCCGCTTCATCCACAACCAACCCATTTTCGGAGCTGACCGCGGGCACATTCATCACCGTTTGCTGGATCGCGGCCTGACGCCACGGAAAGTGACACTGCTTCTCTACGCCTGTTGCGCGGCGGGTGCGATTTGTTCGCTCTTCATGGCGAATTCGAACATTTCCGGCGTTGTCATCGTGGTGTTTTGCGCATCGACATGGATCGGCATTCAGCATCTTGGTTATGTGGAATTTGGGGTCGCGGGCCGCATGTTCATGGAAGGCGCCTTTCGACGGCAATTGAGCGCGCAGGTAGCCATCCAATCGTTCGAGCAGCGCGTCGCTGCGGCGCCCACGCCCGAGGATTGTTGGGTAGTCATTCGAGACGCGGCAAAGTCGTTTGGGTTCGACCAAGTGCGCATGTGCGTGAGCGGAGAATCCTTCGGAAACGACGAGTGGGATGAGCAATCATCCAGTTGGAAGATCTATCTCCCGGTAGGAGAATCGGATTGGATCGAATTGACGCGAGTCTTTCACACCACCTCGCACGCCACCGCGGTGGCTTCGTTCGCCGATGCTTTGCATAAGGCGATGCAGGGAAAGGTGTTCAGCAGATCCATCCAAGACGATCGCGCGCCTATGGCGCAAAGCGCCAGCCTCGTTTCCTAGTGGACTGTCCCGGAGCTTTCGATCGTGGGAAGTGACCGCTCCTTAACAGTCGCGGCTCTGAAACTCTTCCGAGGTCCTTTACGCCTGGGCCTTGGGCTTGATCCGAACCAGGACTATCGAGCCGATGATCCCGGCGCATAACGACGCGATCAGGATGCCTAATTTCGCCTCCGTGAGCCGCGTATCGTCGGAAAAGGACAGCCCAGCCATAAAGAGGGACATCGTGAAACCGATCCCGGCGAGCCAGCCGGCGCCGTGAATGTGCCGCCAGGATACATTCGCGGGTAGCGACGCCGGGCCCAAACGTACTGCCAGCCATGCGGCAATCGTGACCCCAAGCGGTTTTCCCAGCAGCAGGCCGATGATGATGCCCAGCGTAATCGGCTGGACGACAAGTTTTCCCCCGTCGCCGGACAAGTGCACCCCGGCGTTGGCCAGCGCGAAAAGCGGCATGATGGCGAACGTCACCCAAGGGTGCAGCGCGTGCTCCAGGCGGTGCAGCGGCGGCTGGATCTTATCACAAGCCTCCCCAAGCGCTTCGATCGCGGTTTGCTGTTCTATGTCCGCCAGAAAGTGACGCGGCTCGGTTTGGGAAGCTTTTTCGAAATGGTCCAGCACTGCGCGCCCTTCTTTCACGAAAGCTTTCTGGTCTAACACCTTGCGACTGGGAATCGTGAAGGCGAGCAGGACTCCGGCAATTGTTGCGTGGACACCGGACTGCGTTACGGTGTACCACAGCACCGCGCCGATCAGTACATAAGGAAGCGGATGGCGCACGCCGAGACGATTTGCGGCCAGCGCCAGCAGGAGGCAGCCAGCGGCCCCAGCGAGCGGACCCCAAGCCAAATTCGCCGTGTAGAACAGCGCGATCACCAGAACAGCCGCAATGTCGTCCACAATGGCTAGCGCCGTCAGGAACACCTTGAGTCCGAGAGGCACACGCGCGCCCAGCAGCGCCATCACGCCTATGGCGAAGGCAATGTCGGTCGCCATAGGAATGCCCCAGCCTCCAGCACCTGGCCCGCCCGAATTGATTGCGAAATAGAGAAGCGCTGGGACGGCCACGCCACCCATAGCTGCTACAAGCGGAAGGACGGCCTGACGAGGCGATGCCAGTTCTCCAGCCAGCAACTCGCGCTTGATCTCCAGGCCGACCACGAAGAAGAAAATCGTCATGAGCCCGTCGTCGACCCAGAAGTGCAGGTCGTGGCTCAGGACGAAGGCGCCGAAGCCGACAGTCAATGGAGTGTGCAATATCCTCTGGTATGCTCCTGCCCAAGGGGAATTTGCCCAAGCCAGGGCGACGATCGAACAGGCAAGCAGCAGAATGCCGCCAACGGTCTCCCGTCCAACAAATCTCTGAAAGGGACGGACGAGTTCGACCAAAGGCTCCTGTATCCAACCGCTCTGGGTCTTGGGCATTTAGCAAATTTCTTCGTACGACATTAGTAGGTTGTGCGCCTCTTCGGCGGCCCCCGCGGGCGCCGCTGTTTCCTGCTGTGAGGGCGCACTGTCCATCGGTGTCTCCTTCGAGCATGGACGGCACTGGCATGTCCCTTGTCCCTACGCGCCTTGGTGCGAAGATGCCGTTTGTGGCTTCCTCGATGTGTTTTATTCGGATCTTACCGGGATGGCGTCTTCATGGAATTCCTGCCGGCCTGTCGGCCATCTAGAACCGTTGTGAAGTATGAAATACCGGCAGCCGAACGCGCCTAAACGGTCTTGGGTAATCTTCCCGAAACATATGCTGGCGTTGCTGAGAGATCACGTTGCTGAGAGATCACGTTGCTGAGAGAATCAGGGGGGCGATTCGAACACCCGACCCCGTCCACCCACGTCGGTGGCAAATTCGTAAATCACTGGAAAATAGGCTCAGCGCTTCTCGCTTCTTTGGAGCGCGAACTGCACATCAGATCGCTTTGCAGATTCACGGCCTGCCCAAACCCACGCGTATCGGCTAAGGAGCGAGCCCGCCAGAAAGCAAATCGCCGCAACGCATCGACCGCCAGGAAGCGATCCCCAAATAATTCGAACGAGGAGCGCTGTTGGTCCCTCCAGAAGACCCGCGATGCGAAAGGCGATCCCGGAACGACCTTCGTGAAGCGGCGCGTCGACGTCAGGTCTGCGAATCACAAACAGAGTCTCGAAGACTATTTGGAGGCCTGCGGTGATAAATCCTAAAACTTGTGTAGCCGGGATCAAGAAACCCGCACAGTTCCAAGATCGCGGATGAGCCCCCAAGGCCAGAGGTAAGAAAATGGGCGGGAAGGAATCGTCCGATGGGTAAACCAAACAGGAATCGCGGTAGCGCCAAGCAACACACCTGTGTAGCTGGCAAGTAGAAGCCCTGTTATCGCGCCCGAGACTTCCCCAGTCCAACCAAGCGCCGTCACCATCGGAGATCCATAGCCGCGCACGATCGACTTCGTTGCTCACCGCGGCCAGGAACGCGCAGCCGGAGAATGCCACCAGAATCCAAGCGCCCATCGACATAGGGGAGCGCAGCTTGAATACGCGAAGCATATTGAGAAAGCGGCAGCGGTCGGCCGAGATCGGCGATCAGGAGCACCGGGCAAATGGCCGCACCAGCCAGACCGATCCAAAGCAGGAGGCGGATCATCGCCGGATCCGCGCGAAACAAATGCGCGATGAAAGCGATGCAGGAAGATACACCGGCAATACCGCCGATGAAAAAGTAGAGTGGAATTTCCCAGGTCCAGACAGGGGGTTTCAGCGCGGGCAGACCGTAGTAACTATCGCGTCCCTGAATCTGCAGCGGATTCGTTGTGCCAGGCGGGACGGAGCTTTCCGCCGCTGCCCGACGAATCTCTTGAAGGCGCTCCTCGGTCGCCCTTTGTTTGGGTCGGGAAGTCATGAGCTCGCATGGGTGACAGTCGACGGTGTCAGCAAGAGATCAGTCTAGCGCGAAGGCGACGCAAACCACCGCAACCAGGATCGCCGCGGAAACCAACGCGGAAGTCCAGGCGCTCTTCAGAGTAGACTGTCGGGACTTCGGGCGCTGGCGGCAGATTGTAATTTTCCGGCTGGCCGAGGATAATGGAAATCGCATGAATTCCTCCGACGCTGGTCTCCTGTGGATCGTAGATTCGAGCGTCCGAGTAGCCGCGCTCCTGCAGCTCCGCCACGCGTTCTGTCGCGCGTTCCCGGAGTTCGTCGAGCGGGCCAAACTGAATGGATTGCGTCGGACATGCGGTGGCGCAGGCGGGCATCAAGCCGACTTTCTGCCGGTCGTAACAGAACGTGCATTTGAATGCGCGGCCGTCGTCCGGCCGCTTATCAATCACGCCGAACGGGCAAGAAACGACGCAATAGCCGCAGCCGTTGCAGATGTCCGGCTGGACATAAACCGAGGCGACATCGGTGCGAACAATCGAACCGGTTGGGCAGGCTTCGAGGCAGCCGGCGTTTGCGCAATGCTTGCAGACGTCGGAGAGAAAGACCCAGCGAAACGGATCTTGCGTATCGGCGACCTGCGGGCCGGCGATTAGCGGCTGCTCCAGAAAAAGTACATGACGCCAAGTCGAAGCGCCTAGGCTCTTGGTGTTGTCATAGGAAAGGCCGCTCCACTCCATCCCGTCAGCGGGAACGTCGTTCCATTCCTTGCAGGCTACTTCGCAGGCTTTGCAGCCGATGCAGATGGTCGCGTCGGTGAGAAATGCGCTTTTGGTCACAAAGGTTTCCCGCTCAAGGCGGCAACAAACTCGCGAGCTTTTCAGTATTGGCTGGCGCGGGTGCCTTGCAGCACCGCGCAGAGGACGCCCTTCGTTTCCATTATGCGCACGTTAGGCTCTTCGGAGATGGCGATTAAATCGTTGCCGATGTCGCCCTTCACGAGACCCGAATATCCCCAGTGAAATGGCAAGCCGACCTGCTCGATTCGCTTGCCGTCGATCGTCAGCGACTTCATCCGAGGCGTGATCAGAGCGTGCGCCTCAATCGCTCCGCGAGGAGTTACCACTGTCACCCACTCGCCGTTCGAGACCGAGAGCTGCAAGCCCCAGCTCCAACGACAATTCGCAAAATAATTCGGGCTGAAGTTCCGCCAGATGCGACAAGCGTGCGCGACATGCCGCCGGCCGTGTGATGTTCAGTCAGCCGGTAAGTCGTCAGGACGTGCGGGAACCGGCTGTCGGGCGAACTTGCATATTCGTTTCCCGGGCGTGAACGCGGATCGGCAGCCGGATTCGTCTGCTGCGATGGATACATCGGATTGCGAATCGGCGATTCGAGCGGCTCGTAGTGCGCGGGAAGCGGACCATCGTTGAGTCCGGTTGGAACCCAAATCCAGCCGAGCCCATCGGCATGCAGGATGAACGGCTTGTCTCCGGCGAGTGCGTCGTCGCCTACGGCGCCGGGCTTCGGTTGGTGATCGGGAGGTTTCGTGGCGACAAAATCGGGCACATCGAGGCCGGTCCACTTACGGGCGTCCGCGATCCCACCATACGAGCTTCTTTCGTTCGCTCCATGGCTTGCCGTCCGGCCGCGCGGAAGCGCGATTGTAAAGAATGCGGCGATCGGACGGCCAGGCGAATCCCCATCCGTGACCGTAGAAATCTTTCGAGTTGCGCTCGTTCGCGCGGTTTCTTCCTGCCTCTGGAAAGACACCGGAATAAATCCAGCACCCGCAGGCTGTCGAGCCATCCGACTTTGAGCGCGGTGAAACCCGGAACCAGCTTTCGATCGGCGACGGTGTAGCCGTTGATTTCCTGAAGAATTTCTTCCGCGACCGGCTCGTTGTGCTGCGCCTTCGGTGTGATAGTCCCACGTCAAAGCGTTTAGTCCCGCATTGCGCGCGCGGGGATCCTTACGCGCCTTCTCTTTCAAGCAGGCGGCCGAGGTCGAAAAATGAAAGCGGTTTTCGCTGCGGCTGTCCCCGGGAGGATCTACGGCCTTTTCGCGCCATTGCAGCAGCCGCTGCGTGTTGGTGAATGTACCGTCTTTTTCGGCATGACCCGCTGCCGGCATGAGGAAAACTCTCCGTCTGAATATCCTCGGGCCGCATTTCGCCGCGCTGAACTTCGGGCGAGTCATACCAGAACGATGCGGTTTCCGTTTCCACCATTTCGCGGACCACCAGCCATTTCAGCTTGGCGAGAGCTCGGCGTTCCATTCCGGAGTTCGGACCGGCGACGGCGGGATTTTGTCCCATGACGAAGAGTCCGTCCATCTTGCCATCCATCATGTCCAACCAGTAAGCCTGATGCGAATGGTCGCCAGTGACGCGAGGAAGCCAGTTGAAGCCAAAGTCGTTTTCAGCCGTCGCCGCTTCGCCGTAGTAAGCCTTCAAGAAACTAACGATGTACTTGTCGAAATTGTTCCACCAGCCGGTCCGCGGCTTATACTTTTCGATGAAATTCGCCAGCGTCTTCGATTCCTCGCCGAATTTCGGCATGTTCAGATAGCCGGGAAGAATGTCGAACAAAGTCGGAACGTCGGTGGATCCCTGAATCGACGCATGGCCGCGCAGCGCCATGATGCCTCCGCCGGGCCGGCCCATATTTCCGAGCAGGAGTTGAAGAATCGCCGCGCACCGAATGATTTGGACGCCCGAGGAATGCTGCGTCCATCCGACGGCGTAACAAATTGAGCCCGTTTTTTCCGGTCCCGAAGCGCTGCAATATGTCTGGGCGGCGTGAAGGAACGATTCCTTGGAGATCGCCGCAGTACTGTTCGACCATCTCCGGCGTGTAGCGCGCGAAATGTTTCTTCAGAAGCTGGAACACGCATCGTGGATGCTGGAGAGTTTCGTCTTTATTGTATTTGTTCAAGTCCGGCGGAGCGTTCCCGCCCTCTTGCTCATGGCCGCCCTCTTTTTCGGAGTGATCCGCGGAATGAGATTGCGCCTGTTGACGCGCCTCCGCCGCCGCGGCTTCGTAGAGCCAGCTCGCGGGGTCGTATGTCTTCTTCTCGGTATTCCAGCCGGAGAAAACACCGCCGAGATCTTCGGTGTCCTTGAAATCTTCCGAGATGATTACGGGTGCATTCGTATAGTGCACGACGTAGTCGCGAAAGTATAGATCATTTTCAATCGCGTAGCGGATCAGCCCGCCCAGAAATATGATGTCGGATCCGGCGCGAATCGGGAGCCCAAATATCCGACACTGCCGAGGTCCGGCTGAAGCGCGGATCGACGTGAATGACCTTCGTTCCGTGCTCCCGCGCCTCGACTACCCATTGAAAGCCGACCGGATGATTCTCGGCCATGTTCGAGCCCATGATGAGAATCGCGTCCGCGTTCAGCAAATCCTTGGGCGCGGATGTCGCTCCGCCTCGTCCGTAAGTTGTGCCCAGACCGGGCACAGTAGAGCTATGTCAAATCCGGGCCTGGTTGCTTAAACAGACCATGCCCAAGCCGCCGGTGAAGAGCTTCTTGATGAGATAGTTCTCTTCGTTGTCGAGGGTTGCGCCGCCCGAGATGCGCGATGGCCGTGGTCTGCATCAGGCTCTGGCCATCTTTCGATTCGACGAACGTCCGCTCGCGGCTTTCCCATACGCGCTCGAGCGATCATTTCCATCGCGTCTTCGAGTTCGATTTCTTCCCACTGTTTGGAAAATGGGCGGCGATACTTAACCTTCGTCAGTCGCTTGGAGTGGGTCAGCAGTTCGAAGCTGGCGGAGCCTTTCGGACAGAGCCGTCCGCGTGAAATCGGAGATGCGGGGTCACCTTCGATCGAAATGAGACGATTTCCCGTCGTGGAAGATAAGTTGCCCGCAACCGACGGCGCAGTAAGGACATACTGACCGAGCGACCTTGGCGCCTTGGTTCTTTGGAAGCAGCGTGCGGGTGCGTTCGCTCATCGCCTCCGCGCCAGTGCCATCCGAGCGACTGCAAGTATCTGCCGAACGACAGGCCAACGAAGGGCAAGTTCCTTAATCATCGATGAGAAGACGCACAGCCTTGGACAATCATTTCACGATTGCGGCAGGGGCCTTCACGCCTTGGAATAGCTTCATGGAACTCAGAAGAGTGTTGTAGACACCCAACCCAAGGGTATACCAACCAGCAGCCAAGCCCCCAGAATCGCGATCGCTGGCCCGGCTGTGGCTTGGATGAGTCCGAACGACATCCCGTGTTAAACTTGGATTATTGTTGTGCAGATGACCGTTGCTCCAGAGACCGTTACTGCGCTCATGGGTCGATTCCGCAATGGTGATCGGGATGCTGTGGGCGGCCTCGTGGAGTTGTTGTATCCGCAATTGAAAAAACTCGCCTCGAATCGCATGCGATCGGAGGCGAATCCGCACACCTGGCAACCGACCGTCCTGGTCAACGAACTCTATCTCGAGTTGGTGAAAATTCGCGCCCTGCATAGCGCGGACAAAGAACAGGAAGAACGGGATGCATTCTTGAATTTGTCCGCGCACTTGATGCGGCGGCTGCTGGCTCAACACGCGCGCCCACTGGCAAAGCGCGTCGTAAAACAACAGATGGACGATGAAATCCCGCAGCAAGGACACGAATCTCTCCTGCAGATCGAGAACCTGCTGACGCGTCTTGCCAAGATCGACCCGCAGTTACGAACCGTGGTCGAGATGCGGGTGTTCGAGGGTCATACGGTGAGTGAAGTAGCCGAACAGATGGCCTGTTCTGAGCGCACCGTCGCACGCTGTTGGACATTCGCACGCAACTGGCTCGCGGAAGAAATGGCATCGGGCAGAACGTCTTGACCCCGGAGCAGTGGGAACGGGTGTGGACTGTCTTTCGGCAAGCGAGCGAGGCGCCACCATCGGATCGCTCGCGCGTGGTCGAGTCTCTAAAAGAATCGGATTTGCGAGCAAAGGTCGAAGAACTACTCTCGGATCTGAACTCCCCAGCTACCGAATCAGACGACGCGTCCGCGGATGAAACACCTGGGGCGGATGCTGCGACTGCCTGGCACTGGCTGGGAAAGCAAATCGGGCGATTTGAGATCCGCGACCCAATAGGCCGTGGCGGCATGGGGGAAGTATATCGGGCTTTCGATCCTGACCTTCATCGTGACGTAGCGATCAAGTGCGTTGCCCCGGCGAATCTGGGATCATCCAACGCCATCGCCGACTTCATGCGGGAAGCGCGCGCCGCATCCGCTTTGAATCATTCCGGAATCGTCACGGTTTATGAAGTGATTCGGACGGAAGAGACCGTTGCCATCGTGATGGAGCTGGTCGACGGCGACTCATTTCGGCGATTCTGTGTCAGCCAGCAACCGTTCGGCAAGATCGCCAGATGGGGAAACCAGATCGCGGAGGCTCTCGCTGTGTCGCACGCACGAGGCATCATCCACCGCGATATCAAGCCGGAGAATCTGATCGCTCGCAAGGACGGATACGCCAAGATCCTCGATTTCGGTCTGGCGGCTGACCGGACACTTCCGCCGCATCAGCTTCCCATGGGGACCGTCCGCTACATGAGTCCGGAGCAGGGGCGCGCGCAGGAGATGACAACCGCCAGCGATGTCTTCTCGCTGGGCTTGGTCCTATATGAGTTGGCGACGGGAATTCATCCCTTTGGCGGACCTGACGGGCGCGACACCACGATGACGATCACGCAAGCCATGGCGATCCGATCCGTGCGGCCACCTTCGAAAATCGTCGGAACGCTTCCAAGGGAGTTTGATGAACTCATCAAGCTGATGTTGGCGAAGAATCCGACTGCGCGTCCTGCGGCAAGCGAGGTCGCAGATCGCCTTGCCAAATTGGCCGACCGCAAGCCTGGCTTGCGGAACCCGTTATGGATTGTGGCAGCCGTGTTGATTTTGTTAGGGGGCGCAATCGCAGCCGCATGGTTTGCGGGCCGTGGACCGCAACCGCCCGCTTCGCTACAAACGGTTCCGTTCGCGAGATACCAAGGTTCGGTGACGGAACCGGATTTTTCACCGGACGGATCGCGAATCGTATTTGCGTGGACGGGCCCGGACGGATCGAACCGGAACATTTATTGGAAGGCCATCGGGGAGGACACGCCGCATCGCCTCACGTCGAATCCAGTGGACGATTTCGAACCGGCCTATTCGCCGGATGGGAACTGGGTCGCGTTTGTGCGGATTCAGCCCGGCGACGCGTCGGCAAAAGTGATCATCGTTCCGGGTCAAGGAGGCCCTGAGCAGGTGATCGGCGAGGTTGCGGGACCGGGCTTTTCGCAGGGCCTCACGTGGTGGCCCGACGGCCAGTCGCTGTTGGTCCGGGATACGGTTGGGCTAAATGGCACCGTGGTGCGGCTTTTCTTGAAGGACGGGAGCAAGCGTCCATTTACGTTTCCGATCTTCGGCCGTTCCGCCTCTCAAACGGACGGCCTGCCGAAGGTTTCGCCTGATGGCACCCGTGTCGCCTTCGTTCGCTATAACATCGATGGCGCGGATGTGTGTTGGACCGAGCTTACCGGGGAAGCTGTCCATTGCATTGCGCACGAGTCTACAATTTTTGGCATCGCTTGGGAGCGAACAGGAAAGTTCCTTTATTACTCTAGTGCCTCGGCTTTGTGGCGCGGAGGCCTGTTCGACCGCCCCAGCGATCGCGCGGTAAAGATCGTGGATGGAGTTTTCAACTGGCTCGCCGCGGACACGAAAAGGGGCAACCTAGCCTACTGTCGGACAATCAACGACGTAAACGTATGGACTACGGGCCGCCACGGTGAAGGTCCCCGGCGTTTGATCGCCTCAAGCGGCGAAGACGGTGAGCCGGCCTGGTCACCGGATGGATCGCGTATCTTGATTCGTTCAAACAGCTCCGGCACCCTGGAGCTGTACATCTATAACGCGGACGGAACAGGCGAGCGGCAAGTTACGCATTTTGGCGTCCGGAGGGGTATTCAGCGCCCGTTGGAGCCCTGACGGCGCCTGGATCGCATTCGATGGCAATCGCTCGTCCGTCGAACCCGGTTTGAAGCATCACAACATTTATGTTGTGCCGTCCTCCGGCGGTGCATTCCGCCGGATTACCGATGACACCTTCAATTTCGAGCAGCCGGCGTGGTCGCCGGATGGAAAAGAGATCTACTTCGTCGAAGACGATGTGCCGCACAAGACAAAGAAAGTCCCGTTTGCCGGGGGCCCATCGGTGTATGTCGGCGACGAAATGACGGATCTCGAAATCTCTCGCGACTACAAATTCTTTTACTACACGAAAGAGACGGGAGCGTCCGGGATCTGGCGCCGTCCAGTGTCGGGTGGTCCGGAAATCAGGCTCCCCGGAACGGACGGCGTCCATCGGTATCGATATTGGGATCTCACGGATCGCGGTCTTTTCTTTATCGAGGGCCCTCCTCAGCCCACGCTTCGATATCTGGATTTCAGGAGCAATCGGATCGACACGATCGGCCCGCCTCCCTCCAAAACGCTGACGAACTCACGAGGCTTGTCCGTGTCGCCGGATCAACGATCGATCGCCTACGCCCTCAACGATGTGGCTCTCAGCGATATCCTGCTGATCACAAACCTGAAAGATTGAGACCGCGCAGTTTGCGCCTACTGACATTTCGTCCCTTGCGTCAGATACTTGGCAACGAGAGCCAGATCCTGCGCGTTGATGACGCCATCGCCATTCACGTCAGCCAGGTTGCTATAGCCGGCTAATCCGAGTTTCGCGTTCAGGGCGGTTTTTACCATACTGACATCGGAGCAGTCGACGTGTCCGTCGGCATTGATGTCGCCGGGATTGATCACCCGGATGTGAATCCCTTCAATAAGGTCCGGCGCGACGCCGTTGCTTGCGACAAGGATAGCGAAGTAGCTGCCAAGCTGCGTCGGCGTACCCGTGATTTGAATCGACCCGTCCATGGGGCCCGGCTGCTGCTGCATGCCCGCGGGGACAGCGTTACTCCCGAGCGTCGTCGTCATCGCCGGCAGCCCCCCGACCGCATTCTTGGGAAATCCCTTTGGATTGATCAACACATTCGCCGGCTGATTGATCACGAGATTGAAAGTCTTGAAACCGTCGTCAACGGGCGCCTGAGCGACGACGAAGTGGAATTGCTCCGCGCCCGTATTGTTATTGCTGATGATCGATGCGTTGATCTGTAGTGGGTAGTCGCCAGGAGCAGCGGTCACCGAAACGGTTCCACTAAAGCTGAACGCATCGGATACCGAATTGAAATTCACGCCTGCGGGCAGGTTGCCGAGGAAGGAGATCTGGTTCAAACCATTTCCCATCTGGAAGTTGTTCGCGGGAACCAGCGCACCCGGCTGCGTAATGAGATACTGCGTCGAAGGAAAGTTCGGGAAGCTGGCCAACGTGAGAGTGAGCGTGTACGACGGGAACTGGCAACCGAAGGCCTGTAGCCCCGCCCCAACCAGTGGAGCAATGAACTTCATGTCGAGCGTTTGGTTGTTGAGGAGGAACGGCGGCGTGCCGCTGAGCACCAGGTCACCGTTGGGCCTCTGACTCTCCACCAGCCATGAGGGCTTGGACAATGGGCAGGCATCCATCGCCTGATAGACGTTCACGCCGCCGGGGGTGAGTCCGCCATCAATTTTGACTACAAATTCGTTGTACTCTCCCGCGCGGAATGTCACCTGGCCGGGACTGGTAAAGCTCGGACTGGGGGGAGTGAAGACATTCACCACGAGTGGTGCGCTATCCGAGGAAATCTCGTTGAAAGCCCTAACTATACATGGAGGAGCGAGACATTGGCCGTCAAACAGCTTGCCCCCCAGTGGGGTTCCTGTGATGCCGGCCGTACCATCTCCATGGTCTGTGATGCTGACACCCGATGGAATCTGCGGGCCCTTCGAAAAGTCGAAATGTACCGGCGACCCCGTAGCGGTCACGACGAAGTTCACGGGGACTCCATAAGTCATGTTGAAGGTGGTCGGTGACGTGATGTGAACAACGGTGTCGATATTGACCGTGAAAGGAACGCTAATGGACGAAGCCCCATTGGAGAAGAGCAGATTGAAGGTGAACGACTGGGGGCTCATCGTGCTACTGATGTTGAGTTGCACCGACCTCTCACCGGGCGTCGCGGTGCTGTTCGAAAAAGTAAGGCCCGGGGGCGTAGTGTCGACGACATTGAAATCAGGCGCGGGAATTCCGTGCGCTTTAACCGTGACCGATCCGCCGACACCCGCGGTGAACGCTGCGTTCGCCGGACTCGGGCTGTCGTATACTACGCCCTGGGTCATTGTAACGCTCATCGGATTGCCGTTCGCGTCGTACATGGACAGGTGATCGGGCGTGAACCCGGCGCACTTGGTCGTGTCGCCTTGATATAGGCCGTTCGGGCCTGCGTCGCAGATAATATCGTCCGTATTGGGCAGCAGCTTTGCGACCATGAAGTTTCCGCTGTTAATCCAGCCTTTGTACGCGGTCCGGTTGCCGCTCGAATCTGGCCCCATAAAGGTCATGTTGTTGCTGAACCGGACCAGCGGGTTGTGGTTCTTATCGAAGCCCGTCATCACGATCCAATTTTGGCTATATGGCGTTGCCGTCCACACTCTGCTGTTTTGATCTTGAAAAGTGATGGCCCCAACCTGGTTGGTGACGCTCGCCGAGTTTGTGACGAATTGCGGGTCGGTGGGGCCGGGTAGCGGTAAGGGCGCAATACTCTCGAATTCGGGGAGCGTCATTTCGAGAAAGACAGATGTTAGCTTGTCCATACCAGTGCCGGTGCTGTCATTCACGAAGCCGGCTAAATCGGGCGGATTGTTTTTCGCGTTGGCAAGATCGGCATTCAGTGTGTCGATCTCGTTTTTTTGTGCTTCTGCGTCCAACACAGCGAAAACCACGCTGATCACGGTGGTTATGATCTCCAGCACTATGGAAACCGCGCCGAAGAGACGGATCGCTCGAGTAGCGGCGTCTACAATATCAGTGTCCTGTGCATCAGTCACATTTTTAACTACTTTCCTTATATTTGCATTCCTTATGTTCGCCCGCGATTTGGTGGTTGGAAAGACGGTGAACTTTAGCCTCGGAACGATTCTGCTCGCGAGCATGACCCCGCTGCTGGTCGCGCTGACTGCGCCGAGCGCTGCAATCTCGGCGATCTGCGCCTGGGTGATGCCAACTTGCGCCGCCAGACCTCCGGGGATAAGGTTCAGAGACGCCGGGTTGCTCGCAGCTACCGCTTCGAGCGGCTGCTCGTAGCCTACCTTGTACCCCTTAGCGATGAAATAGTCAATGGTCGGCAGGTCGGGAGGACCGTTGAGGAGGCCGGTGAACGGATTGTTGTTGGGAGCACCGCAGTACGGGGCTATGACAACGGATTCGCCGTAAGCCTGCTCGAGGTCGGTGTCGGGCACCCATTGGCACAGATGCTGCTGGAAGAGATCGCGGTCGGCGGTCGCTGCCGTGTACTGCGCGATCTCATGCTGCTGCACCGCGTTCTGGAAGTAGGAGATCATCGCGCTCTCGGCCCCAGTCCGGTTCGCCGGCGAATTGAGAATGGCCCCGACAAGCTTGTCGAACATGAATCGCCCGCAGAGATCCTCGTAGATCGGTTCGGCCGTACGTGTAGATCAGATTTCCGTCGCCCGGCTTGAGGTTGTATTGCGTCTCGTAGTCGCTACGTGCTTCGGTCTCGAAGTCGTTCGTAGCCGGCGAGCAAACCTGAAAGATCGTGGCCTGTCTTCCGCACAAAAATTGGGCGTCAGCTTTCGGCGTAAGGCTGAACCTGCCAAAGAATGGCAACTCCGACGGCAGCATCAACATGGCAAGTAGAATCGCCAGCGGCTTGAGAAAGGTCAGGCGCCGAAAGCCGCCGATCGACAGGATCGAAGCTGTTTTGGTCATCGTGTTTGCTCCCTTATCTGCTGAAGTGCGAGCAGGGTATCAAAACCCGCCAAAAAAATCTGAAAGAATTTTGGCGGACTTTAGACCCCTGGTCGCACTTCAGCAGGTAAGGACGCGATTATGAATCTCAAACCAGCCCTTATGCTTCTTCTGGGGACCGCCATGAGCGGATGGGCCACCACCAGCTTCGTTATTGGTCCCTCGCCGACCTCAGTAAGCCTCGGGGACACGTTCACTCTCAGCGTGATCCTCATCGACCTTAACCCGATTGACCCGTCAGCGGAGGATCAAGTTGCGGCTTTTGCATTCGATGTCGCGTTTCCGACATTCCTGCAAGTCCTTACGGATCCCACCGAAGACGGATTCTTTGCCGCCGCGGGCTGTTGCTTCAGTTGGAACTCCATCGATAACGTGGGTGGTGTCATCAGCGGCCTGAACGATTTCTCCTTCGCTCCCGATTCTGGCATCGATGCCGTGGTGGATATTCAATTCACAGCGGTAGCAACGGGAAGCGGTCAGGTCACCCTTCAAAACGTCTCGTTGAGTGACATCAACGGAAATGCGATCGATTTCGGCGGGGTCACCGGCGCTGACGTGTCGGCAACCACTCCTGAACCCGCCAGTTGGGCCATGGCAGGATTAGGCGTCGCGATCTTGATCGCGTGGAATCGGCGAGGGGCGGTTCATTCGATGATTCGGAATGCTTGGCAGTTGCTTTGAAGGCGCCGGCTCAGCTGCCCGAAGTGAATCCCCAGCTTCTCAGAACCCGTCTGACCCGCGTCGCCAAAGTCCGAGCTTTGTTCGAGTGGCGCGTGGTTCGCCAAGAGCACCCCTTCAACGCGGCAGCGGCCGGGTTTCCAAGCCGTTATATACTGCACCCATGACGGTGAGGATTCTCACAAGCGGTTCCTACATGATGACGCGAGTGTCGCGGACGGCATATTGGGTTTTCGTTGTTTCGAGCATGCTGGCATCAGCTTTCACTGCAACGGCGCAGATCAAGCCTGATTTGTATGCGGGCCTCAACTGGCGAAACGTGGGGCCGTTCCATGGCGGGCGAATCTCCTCCGTCACCGGCGCCATCGGCCAACCGGGGGTGTTCTACGCCGGCACGCCGCTGGGCGGTATCTGGAAAACCACCAGCGCCGGCGTCACCTGGTTCCCCATCTTCGACCAGGAAAAGAGCGTCGATAGTATCGGAGCCATCCAGGTCGCTCCCTCCAATCCCGATATCGTGTATGCAGGCGCCGGGGACCCCATTCAGGGCAGCCTCGGCAACGGCATGTGGAAGTCTACCGATGCCGGCAAGACCTGGCAGCACATCGGCCTCGAAGACACGGTGAAGATCACCAGCATCGTTGTCGATCCCGCCGATCCTGGCCTGGTGCTCGTCTCCGCACTCGGCGATACCACCCGCCACGGCGGCGGTGTCTATCGCTCCACCGATGGTGGGAAGACGTGGACCAACGTCCTCAAGCCGGCCGACGTCGATGGCGCGCGCGATCTCCAGTCCGCATACGATGTCCCCAATGTGATGCTGGCCGCCACGCAGGGAACCGGCGGCGCAGGTGGCGGTGGCGGCGGTCGCGGCCGCGGGGCGAACGTCAAGCCGCCCCAGGTGTTCAAGTCCACGGATGAGGGCAAGACCTGGACCGAGATCAAGATTCCGCCCTTCGCGGGCCGCGTTTCGGTCGCCGTCGCGATGCACACCAAGGGCCAGCGCTTCTACATCGTCGGCAATGCGATTGAACAAGGTTCGGGACTTTACCGCTCCGACGATGGCGGCGCCACATGGAAGCACATGGCCGGGAACGACCTGCGGATCGCCATGCGAATCAGCAACGGCCAGGGTAATTACAGCAGCGGCGTGTTCGCGGACTCGCAGAATCCGGACGTTGTCTACACCATGAGCACCGCCATGTACCGCTCCACCGATGGCGGCCTCACCTTTGAGCCTTTCAAGGGCGCGCCCGGCGGTGAGGATTACCACAAACTCTGGATTGACCCCACGAACGGCAATCGCATGCTGGTCGGCGCCGACCAGGGCGCGAGCGTCACGTTGGACAACGGCCGCACCTGGAGTCTCTGGTACACCGAGGTCATTTCGCAGATCTACCACGTCGCCACCGACAGCGCATATCCCTACCACATCATGGGTGCGCAGCAAGACACCGGCGCTGTAATGATCTCGAGCCGCGGCAACTGGGGACAGGTGAACTTCACTGACTGGAGCCCGGTGCCGTCGTCTGAATTCGGCATCGTCAGACCCGATCCTAAAAATCCAAACATCATCTACGGCGTTGGATATGGTCCGGGAGGTGGCGGCAGCGGCCTCATCAAGATTGATATGAGCATCGGCCAGTGGGAAAACATCGCGCCCAACTTCGGAGCCGATCAGGACAAATACCATGCCATCCGCGATTTCGAGAAGAAATTCGACCTCGCGTTCGATCCCGGCACTCTCTATGTTGCCTATCAGTGCCTACTGGTCTCGCGCGACGGCGCCCATTCCTTTACTGCCGCGAGCCCCGATCTGACCACGCCCAAGGGCAAGCCCCAGACAGCCTGCGGCACTGCGCCGCTGGAGCCGCCATCGCCTCCACAGCCTCCGCAGCCGAACCCCGCGGGAGCGGAGGCACAAACGGAGGCGCAAGCAGGGAGGCCTGGCGCCGGACCGCCCCGGCCCCGCCCTCGATCAACGACTTCTCCCTTTCCAGGGTCAAACGCGGCGTCATCTGGACGGTCAGCAGCAACGGACAGATCTACAACACCATGGATGCCGGCAAAACCTGGGCGAACCTCACCAACATCGCCGACGTTCCGCCCCACACCATCTTCAATACCATCGAGGCGGGCCACGACGTCAATACCGCCTTCGTCGCCGCTCGCATTGGCGCCGAGCGCGGCCAAACTTTGCCCCCTGATGTGAACGCCGACGTGCCGCTCATCTGGCGCACCACCGACGCGGGCAAGACCTGGACCAGCATCGTCAACGGCCTGCCCCGCGACGAGCGCACCGGAAGCTGGATCAACAATCTACGAGTAGATCCCGGAGCAGCCGGGTTTGCTCTTCGCCGGATCCGAGACCACCGTGTATGTCAGCTTCGATAATGGCGATCACTGGCAGTCGCTGCGCCAGAACCTGCCCAGCACCTCCATCCGCGGCATGGAGGTCCACATCGATCACCACCAGAACGACCTGGTGATCGCCACCTACGGCCGCGGCTTCTGGGTTCTCGACGACATCACGCCACTGCGCCAGATCGCGGCCAACGCCCAAGCCATCAGCGCATCGTCCGTCTATCTCTTCAAGCCCGAGGAGGCCATTCGCGCACGCATCAACAGCAACTGGGATCAGCCCTTCTCCATCGAAGTGCCCCATGCGCCCAATGTGCCTTACGGCGCGATCGTGGATTACTACCTCAGCCATGAGCCCAGCGGGCCTATCCAACTCCAGGTTTTCGATTCGAAGGGCAATCTGGTCCGCACCATGTCCAGCACCCTGCCGCCGCCCATCGAGGACGCGGCGTATCCCCACTACTGGCTAGCCGCTCCCGAGACTCGCATCCTCTCGACGCATGTTGGTCTCAACCGCGTCAACTGGAACCTGCAGTATGACGACCCGCCCGCCCTGCGGCACGACCTCGAGAATCAGATGAACATGGTGGAGGGCTCCACCACCCCGGGCCCGCATGGGCCGCAGGTGATTCCCGGCGTTTATACGCTCAAGCTGACCGTCGACGGCAAGGTTTTTTCGAGCGAAGTCACCGTTGTGAACGATCCGCGCGTCGGCGAAAGTCCCGCGATCATGGACGCCCTGCGCACCCAGAACAAGCTCACTCTTCTTTCCGTGCAGGGGATGGAGCATAGCTTTGCAGGTCGTGAGGAAGTGAATGCGGTGCAGGACCAGCTTGCAACCCTGATGAAGGGGAAACTTCCCGCTGACGTGGCCGAGCAGGCCAAAACACTTGCGGCCAGTCTGACCAAAATTGGCGGCGCCATGCCGGCAGGTGGCAGAGGCGGAGGCGGCGGGGGTGGCCGGGGTGCGGCTTCCAATCCCAATGCGCTGCAATCGTTCTTCGAACTGAACAACGCATTCAACACCATGGTCAGCATGATGCAGGTCGGCCTCGATATGGCGCCCACGCCCGCCCAGATCGCCACCTGGCAGAAAGACTGCACCGACCTGAGCCACACCACGACTGCCTGGGAGGACGCCCTGAAACAGGTCACCGACTTCAATGCGATGCTGGTCAAAAACAACTTGCAGGAGATCAAGGTTTCCCCCACCAAGCTCACCGTTTCGACGTGCAGCTTTATTCCCGAACCAGCCAAGAAGGGAAAGAAGTAACTTCACCTGGCTCTCGCCCGGGGACGACGTTGCTTTGCCAAGGTGACGCCTAGCACCGTAGTCGCAGAAGTGTCCGGATCAGAGGGCTGGCGGATGGTCGGCAAACCGTACAGAGCGGCGCCGCAAACGATCGCGCCGGGCCATTCTCCGGGTGGTGCGTGATCCGCCCAGAGTTCCAGACATACGCCGAGTTCCGCTATGCAACGCGACCACCCGGAGTGGCCTGCCGTCCGCATTTGTACTGATTGCCGAAATGGACCCGATTCGCGACGAAGGCGAAGACTATGCGCGTCGTCTTCAGGAATTCGGCGTCGAGGTCCAACTGAAACGTTACGACGGAATGCCGCACGGATTCTTCAGCTTCCGGGCAGCGCTGGATGGAGCGAGAGAGGCGCACAACGATGGCGCGATTTTAATCCGGAATGCCGACCACGCAGGCGCTATCGCTCAGCACTCTCCTTAGCCCTGGAAGCGCAGAGTACGCGGAGCGAGTGCTCGTCGAATTGGTAGTAGTCTGTCTGGAGTGAGAACAATCTTCCTCATTGTGATGATCTCCGTTACGGCGCACGCGGCCGACACCATCAAGACTGCTAATGGTGTCCTCAAAGGCACAGTAAATTCCGCCACCGGGATTCGCATGTTCAAGGGAATTCCATTCGCGCAGCCTCCCGTCGGCGATCTGCGCTGGAAGGAACCACAACCTCCGAAAAACTGGGCGGGTATCAGGAAGGCGGATCAGTTCGGGCCGCGTTGTTCGCAGCGTCCGGTGTTCGGCGATATGAACTTCCGCTCGAAGGGCATGGGAGAGGATTGTCTTTACCTCAACGTCTGGACTCCGGCGAGATCGGCCAACTCGAGGCTGCCCGTGCTGGTGTACATTTACGGCGGCGGATTCATCGCAGGCGACGGTTCCGAGCCTCGCTACGACGGGGAGAGCCTTGCCACCAAAGGCATCGTGACCGTAACCGTTAATTACCGGCTTGATGTTTTTGGTTTCTTCTCGCATCCCGAACTTACCCGGGAATCACCGCATCATTCTTCGGGAAACTATGGACTGCTCGATCAGTATGCGGCACTTCTCTGGGTCAAACGCAACATCGCGGCCTTCGGCGGGGATCCGAACAGGATTACCATCGGTGGCGAGTCGGCCGGATCGCTCTCTGTCAGCGCTCTTATGGCTTCTCCGCTATCGAAGGATCTGATCGCGGGAGCGATCGGGGAGAGCGGATCTTACATGGGAGCCCCAGTCAGCCCGGTACCGCAGGCGGATGCCGAGCAAGCAGGCGTGAAGTTCGCCGGCGCGCTTGGTGCGACTTCGCTTACGGTACTACGCGCCATGACCGTCGAGCAGCTCTTCCAGGCGGTCGGAAAGGCGGGAGCACTGCGATTCCCGTCGGCCATTGGAGGTTATTTCCTTCCGCAGCCGGTCCGACAGATCTACGCTGAAGGGAAACAAGCGCATGTCCCCCTCCTGGTGGGCTGGAACTCCCAGGAGAGTCCGGCGCGGAGAGTACTCGGTGACGCGGAGCCGACGCCAGAGAACCACACAAACGCAATACGCAAATTGTATCCGGACCATGCGGAGGAAGCACTGGAATTGTATGGCGCCGCAACTGCCGATAAGGTGTTGGACAACGCTACCGCGCTCGCCAGCGACCGCTTCATCGCCTACAGCACGTGGGTCTGGTCCAACCTCGCTGAACACACGGGAGACAAGCCCGTGTTCCGTTACTACTACGCGCATCCGCGGCCCGCGATGCAACCAGCGATGGGGAATGCGGTAGCCGGGTTGGCTGGTGGCGTGATCCGCGAACCCGGCGCTGCGGGTCCGCCGCCACCAGCTCGTGGCGCCGTGCACTCGGCTGAAATCGAATACGCCTTGGGCAATCTTGCAACAAACAGGGTATTCGCCTGGACTGGCGACGACTACAAAATCTCCCGGACGATGGAGGAATACTTCGCCAACTTCATCAAGACCGGCGATCCGAACGGATCGAACTTACCGAAATGGCCAGCCGCCAATAGCGACAAGGGCGTTCCGGTGATGACGATTAATACCGAATCACATGCGGATCCCGAGAAAAACCGCGAACGTTACGAGTTTCTCGACCGTATGAGCCGCTAATCGGCGGCGGATCGAGGACACACCAGTTGTGCCGCCGAGTGGAGAACCTCAGTCTCCGTCCCCTCGATGAGGTCGAAATGTGGATTGCTCCTGCGTTGGCTTTCCGTCCGTGCTGCCTTCTCCAAGTTCTATTCCAGGAACATTTTGCAATCGATTGGAGAGTAAGACCGTGCTCACCAGCGGCGTCCCCACAACGGCTCCTCCGCTCCCGCCTACTCACTAATATTCAGTTTCAACTCCAAGGTGTAGAGGGAGACCGTTCCGGGTGCCAAGTCGAGCGTGAGCGCCTGCGAGCCCGAAGGAGCATCGTTCGGAATAAGCAAGTTGATTTGGGTGACGCCCGACACCTGAGTCGGGACAGCGCCGGAATACGTGACATCCAGATTTATGTGCGTTTCAGGACAGATGGGCACACCCCTGCCGATGAGGCAACCCGGCGGGTAATAGTGTAGGAATGCGGCGGGCTGGATCGATGTCCTCTGTAAAGGAAGCCCCGAAATGGCTCCATCTACTAAATTGTTGTCTAACGTTCCCGTACCTGTCAGATAGACCGAAACGTAGTGCCCGCGCTTCACGGGTGTCGCGACGCTATTGATCGAGCCGTCGTCCACATTCACGATGAGGGGAGTTCCCGCCGAGGAGAACACTGCCGGAGCCAAGGTCCCCGCTGTCGTATCCAGGCATGAAGTTAGACTGCCCCGATGCACACACACGGGAACCGTGCCCGACGTAGGCGTCGACCAGGGCACGATAAAGTTCACCTGCGAGTCCTGTGCATACAGCATGGGAGCGGGCTTGCCATCCACAGTGATCGAGGTTCCGGCCAGATCCGCAGGCACTAGGCCATTTCGCAATGTGAAAGACGCACCGTCCTGCGGACCCAACCCACTGCCCGCGATCATCATGATCTCGCCCGGGCTGGCTGCGATCCGTGTATAGTCGGCTCCGCTGGCCAAGCAAGCTGGAGCCAGTTGCCCCGATGGGATCTTATTCAGATCGACACGCAACAATCCGTACCACGCGGACTGTGGGAAAAGTGAAACGATGCCTGCAAGATAGACATAGCGCCCGTCGTTCGACACGGCGAAGGCATACGCTTGGGGGGCGAGAAATGTAGATAGGGCGGTAGTGCCGCCCGCGTCGTATACCACCAGTGCGTTATCCGATACGAGCCTGGGATTCAGGCCTGCAGTGCCATCCGGAGGCAGCAGGTTCGCCAGGCATGGCGACACTGCATTGTGTGTGGGGAAGGCCGCGGCGCTTGCACTTCCGTACAACACCGCGCGTCCACCGGAAGCGACCCGAAGGAGTCCTCCGCCTGTCGCGTCGATCCCATATACAACACTCTGGACTGGAGTGGCACTGTTCGGAGGGGGGGAACTTTCTAATCTTGTATGTATCTCCGGTGACATACAAATTACCCGCCGCGTCGGAGCCCATTTGTGTCGGGACACCATTCGAGCTAGCGTCAGAGCTTGCTTCAAACACTAAACCGGATCCTGCCGGGTTCAGCGCTCCTACCGACTGTTCCGTGATATACGCGATCGACCCATCGGGACGCAACGCTAAGCCACGCAGTGATTCGACGTTGTTATTGGTGGTGGCGTTCGCGGTGTGCAAATAGGTGGCAAACTGTACCGCGCCGCCCGCGCTGATCTTCATGATCGCCGGAAATACAGTGCCGCTATCGAAAGGGCCCGGCAAGTATGAGCCTGCGGTGGTCTGCAGAGTGTTCCGATTCACGCTGATCCCCACATATGCGTTGCCGGCGGCGTCCGCATCCAAGCCCGCGTAGGTCACTACATTGGGTACCGGCACCTCATACAGCAACCCTGTACCCGTGGCATTCAACTTCAAAATAACTCCCCCCGATTGCGTGTTGGTGGGATCGAAGAACGGAACCTGGAAGGTATTGCCCACCAGGATGACATTGCCGGCCGCATCCACCTTCATCGCGTAAACCTGATCTTGACTTGTGCCGCCGATCATTGCAGCGAAGAGCACGGTATCCAGGGTCGCGTTCATCTTCACCACGAACATCCCTGTACGGCCGTCGAAAGTCTGAAGCGCGCCGATACTGGACGCCTGCGGCAGGTCTGCCAAAGCTGCGCTCGAGCCTGCAATGTAGACGTCACCGTGCGTGTCCACCTGCATGCCCCCAATGAACGCTCGTTTCAAGAATGCGGAGGATTTGAAGATGTCAACAATGGAAGGGAATGTCTGCGCGGAAACCAGGGGAACAAACGCTAAAAGCGCGATGCGGAGCCGCATGTCTTCACTCTATCAAGTTGTGGAAATTGGGACCAGGATGTCCGGTGCGGGCGGACTACTCACCGCGGCGGCTCAGCGGGCTGGAGTGAGGTGATTCACGTCGGAGAGATTACGCGGGGCCATCCCACGCAGCGCGGCGAACAGATAGTCTTGGATGGAAAGGTCTAATCGGCGGCAGGATTCGACCACTGAGAGAATCGCTGGCATTCTCGGTCCAGATTGAGCCCCGCCTACGTGCAGCCACTTGTTTCCGCCCAACGCTACCGGTCGCATCGAGTTCTCCGCCCCATTGTTAGACAACTCGACGTCGGAGTGATCCAAACACGGTCGCAGTTTCGTTCCAGGTATTTAAGGTGTAGTTCACGGCCTCGCCTAATGCGCTCTTCGGCAGCAGTTGCGAGCGCTTCACACATTCGGAATGAATTTCCCCTACCCATGTCCGCGCGTGCTCAAGGCGCAATGCAGCTCGATCGTCCGCGCCAAGCTGCTGTTGCCGTGCGTGGCGATCCACCAAAACAACGCGTCTGGCGCATACACCGAAACCTCGGGCGTGTATCGGCTACTCGTTCAAAACGGAGATTAATCCCGCAGCCCCAGCGCCCCGTGCGCGACTTCGAGCAGCCGGATGCTCTTCACCTTGCCGTTCGAGTTGTAGATCGCGGCTGCGCCGATGGCGATCATAGACGCGGACAGCGAGACCAAGTCTGGCAGATCGTCTATGTCGACTCGGACGACAACAGCACTGATGGAGAGAGAATCGAATGGTCGCCGCCTAGGACCAGTTCGCCTCGGCCAACAGTTCCGTCCTTTCGGAAACGCTGCCGACAATTATTAATTGGGCTCAGGATTCTTAGTTTGAGGAGCCCCGCATGACGCCTAAGCGGACTTGCGCTAAATCGTACGCGGCATCTCCGATCGGACGCGGTGGACGGGAGATTTTCGAGTAGATCTCTATTGCAGCTTCTTTCAATCCGAGACTCTCGGCTATACGCCCCTCGACATACCAGGCCGAATCGTTGATCGCGTCCGAGGTTCCCAAATATCGCAACAACCCCGCGCGCGCTTCCTTCAATTTCCCTATTTCGGCCTGAATCGCGGAGAGCGTGTGGATGCTCGGCAGATTCCGTTCCTGGGTCAGGCGCACGGATGTCTCCGCCGATTTGATATCCGGTGCTATCTTGCCCGGCACAAACAAAGACAGCCAAGCGAGGTTATTCCAATCTATAGGCATCGCCTTGTTCCCGTTGGAAAGTGTCCGATATGCCGCAATGGCATCGACATATTCATGGCGCGACTGATGCGCGCGAGCCTGTACACGCGCAGCGGCGGCGATTCCCGCATCGTCGACCGGTTTGAATGATGCGGCGAGCTTTATGGCCCCGTCGATATTGCCGGCATTGATCAAAGCCGAGCCCAGCATATTGATGGCAAAAGCCGACGTGGGGTGCGATTTGAATAAGCTCTCGGCGATCGACACCTGTTCCTCTACTTTCGCCTGCTGTGCGGCTAGTCCAGCGCCGATCGCTTGATCGATCGCCTCGCGCTGCGAATTATTTTGAGATTTGTCGCGGAGGGTTCTCAATAGATCGACTCCCTCGCTTCCCCACCGACTCCCCGCGGTTACCCCTGCGGCCGCAATCAGGATTTGATCCTTTCCGGGAGATTCTGTGGCAATCCACATTCTTGACAACAACGGCGTGGCAAGGACGTCGGGATTCGTACTGGGCGCGATTTCTTCCCGCACCCAATCGAGCCATTTTCTGGCCGCATCGAGATCGCCTTTTTTCGCCAGCGCTAGAGCCTCGGCACCCGTCGACACATCGGCGCGCAATCCCAGAATTCTGTAGGCATCTCCACGGCGCACCACCCACGCGATGGTTTTCATTGCTCCGTTCGATGCAGGATCGGCAAAGCGCACTCGATATCCGATCGCGTCGCTGCCCTCTTTCACGAGTTCGACATTCCCGACAACGATGTCGGCGGTTGATCTGGTCCCAAGAGCAATGCCGGCGACATTTCGATACGCGCCCAGGAACGCAAGCAGTTCCTGCCGCTCGGCGGCAAACGTCAGCACTCCCCATTCCGGCGTCAGCAAATCTTCGTGTTTCGGGAGGGCAAGATGATCGCAGAGCGCGAATATGTACTGCTGCACCACGGCGATCACAGGATCTTTGGAAAGAGGTAACTGCCCATGGACGCCCGCGTGCCGGAGCAACTCGACGCCGGAAGCCATCGCGGGGTCACCGGATGCTTCCATCAGGTCAGCGGCTTTCGAATACTCGCCGATCGCGACAAGACTACGAGACGCGGTCTGCAGCATGTTTCTTCGAGCGGAATCGCTTGAAAGCGATCGTGCCTCGCGGATCGCCGCGGCGCTTCCGTCCGCGCCTGCGATTGCCACAAACTTCAAATCCTGGCGGACACCCCTGCCTTCCGGCTTGTCGAAAAGCGCTTTTAGGTCAGCGAATCGATGCCCCCGAAACAATGCGTCGGCCAGTACATTTTGCATCTGGAGTCCCGGCAGGTCCGCGGCGATACCCTCGAGCAATCCCATTGCTTCGGCAAGCCTTTGCGGGTCGTCGTAGCGCAGGCCGGATGAGTCCAGCTCTTTGACCAGCGCGCGATCCACAACATATCTCTTGTTGCTGGGATCGAGTTCGACGGCCTTTTGAATCGCTTTTTCCGCTTCAGCCAGATCTATTCCGGGTTTTTCGGCACGGCCGATCTGATCGTAACGGTCGACCAGGCTCAGGTAGGCGTACGCGCGAGCCGACTTAGGATCGGTCTCTATGACCCTTCGACAGACCTTGGCCGCTTCGTCGCGAAGGCCGGCCTCGAGGAGCGCTGCGGCGTATCGTAATCCCGGGCCGGTACGGATGGGATTCGTCGAAGCATCACGCCGCAGCAGTTCGATACCTTCTTTCCATTTGCCTTCGCTCATCAGCATCGTACCTTCCGGCATGAATTCGACTTGAAGCGTGCCGATGAGCGCCAGTTGTTTCGCCCCTTCGGAGCGGATCGAGGCGGAAAACACGGGGAGGCCGAACACCGGGCCTCGGCGCTACGCAGTCAGCTCACTGTTTCTGCACGAGTGCTACAAGAAGCTAACGGCGGACAAGAACGAGCAGTTCTTCTTCATCACCGGCTCGGAAGTCGAAAACGTGTTCGTGATGGATCAGTGCGCCGAGTTCGCGCACCAGCGCCGCACACCGATGGGCGTAGTCGGCGATTTTCCATCCACGCACAACGTGCTGATCAAGCTCGAACAGTTCGGGCACAAGTTCCTGGCTCACTTTCACAGCCACCCTGGAACTGGCCCGGATGCCACGCATCCCTCCGGCACCGACGAGAAATTCCAAGGGCGGCTTGAAAGCGGCGGGCACTTGGCACTGATGGCCATCTTCAGTCGCGACGGCTATGTCCGGTTCGTACGGATGGACCAGAACTTTGAAATTGAAATCTACGGAGAAGGAGTGGAGAATTATGCACCCGCCATTTACCGTCTCAAGAACACCGATTAACCTGCGCGGTATCGCGATCCCCGGAGCCGAGGATCGCCAGCGCAAGATCGCCGGCTTCGACCAGGAAGTCTTCTCGTCAAGCAGTGCGGTCTGCGTCGGAGCGGGCGGGATCATTTCACAGATCGCGCCGACCGCTGGTACGGAAGGGTATCGGCAAGATCACGCTGTCCGATGACGATCGGGTCGAGGTCAGCAACCTCAACCGCCAGCGTTTTTATATAAATGATGTCGGGCAAGAACAAGGCGATCGCGCTGGCCCAGAATCTACAGCCCGAATGCATTGTCGAAACCGAGATCACCGGAGTTCCGCTGCGCTTTGAAGAGGCGATTGCCAGTGAGTATCGATCTCACCTGCGATGTTGCGATCTGCGGCGTCGATAACAATCCGGCGCGCGTCGCAGTCGCCAGGTATTTTAACGGCAGGGGAATCCCAGTCATCTTCACCGCGGTGAGCCGCGATGGTGATCACGGGTACGTTTTCGTACAGGACAACGCGGGACCGTGCATCGCGTGCATGTTCCCGGACATGATTAACGACGACCGCTATCCGTGTCCCGGCACGCCAGCAATCGCCGACATCCTTCAAGCAGTCGGCTCGCTAGCGGTCTACGCAGTGGACACGGTGCTGATGGAACGCCCGCGGTCCTGGAATTACCGGCGAATCAGTTTGTCGGACGCCTCGTTCGACGGCGCGGCGAAGATTTCGGCGAGAGAAGGCTGTCAACTATGTGGATCCAAACATCGAAAGGAAAACTGATATGGCTCGATGGCGAAAGAATGAATCGTTATCGCGGGCGCTCGCTCGCGAGGGTCGCGAGATCGCGAAAGGCGTTGGCAAAGGGTCTGTTGTCGATCGCCACGCTCGGACTGTACAAGCCGCAGCGGCGGTGGATCAAGATCGAGAAGAAACGGCGTTAGAGCGTGAACATTGAACAGATCGATGTCGGATTCCGTTACCGCAAAGATCTCGGCGATCTGTGCACGCTTGTCGAGAGCATCGCTGAGGTCGGGCTGCTCCACCCCGTCGTCGTGACCCCAGACGGACGGCTGATCGCAGGGCAGCGGCGGCTTGAAGCGTGTCGGCAGCTCGGATGGGAGGACGTTCCCGTGACGGTGGTCGATCTGCTTCAGGCCGTACGAGGGGAGGCGCACGAAAACTTCATCCGCAAGGATCTGCTGCCAAGTGAAATCGTGGCTCTCAAACGTGCCATCGAACCGTTGGAGACGCCGCGAGGCCCGCCAGCGACAAGGCATCCGGACGGCCTCGTATCCGGCCATGTCGAATGCCGAGGCGACTGCGCGCGCGACAAGATTGCTCGCTACCTCGGCGTCGGCAGAACGACCATCGACCGAGCAGAAGCAGTTGTTGAAGCCGCCGAAAACGAGCCGGACGAATACGGCCACCTTGTCGAACAAATGGATCGCAGCGGCAATGTCGCGTCCGCTTACCGGCGTCTGAACATCGAGCAGCAGGCATCCGCCACTCGAACGTGAGCCGCCGCAATTACCGACAGGGCCGTTTCGAGTCATCGTCGCCGATCCGCCGTGGCATTACGGTTCTGGCAACGAACCTTCCGTATCCCACGATGACCATCGATGAAATCAAGTCTATGCAAGTCGAACAACTCGCGGAAGACGACGCGATCCTTTGGCTTGTGGACCACGAACGCTCATCTGCGGATTGCCTTTGAGGTGATTGAAGCGTGGGGATTCGAATACAAATCCCTGCTGACATGGGTAAAGGACCGGATGGGCACGGGCGAATGGCTGCGCGGCCAGACCGAGCACTGTCTACTGGCGACCCGTGGCGAGCCGGTATTCTTGAATGGCAGTCACACAACTGTGATCCACGCTGCTCGTCGTGAGCATTCGCGCAAGCCCGACGAATTCTACATGCTGGTCGAAGCGACCTCTCCAGGAAGCAAGGTCGAGCTATTCTGCCGGCAGCGACGACGGGGTTGGGAAGCTTTTGGGAACAGCACGAGTCTTTTCGAATCCCAGCTTCCAGAGTCCGAGATTGAAAGCGGGTAGAATCTGTCTGGCATGACTAAGCAAATTGAATCCGTCTAGGTGAATGGGATGCCCAAGCCGTTGGATGCGCTATCCTTCGCCGACGCTGTTGAGGATCATGCGATAGTGATCATCTCGAAGCCAGAATCCTGCGCTCCGCAGTTCGTCGAGCTTGGGGGCAAGGCGCTCGATCAGCCCCCGTTGTTTGGCGAGGCGATAGATACCGGTGGTCCGAATCACATTGACACCGAGTTTGCGGGCGATATCGACGGCGTCACTGTCATCCATCAGGAGGCCTTCAGCCTGGAGTTCCCCAGCGCGAGCGCGAGAGCTTCGCTTTCTCCGGAGTGCAGTCCAGCTTCGCGGAATCCCGTAGTTTGGGAATCGTGGCGCAGATGCCGGAGTTGAATCCAGTTTCCTTGAGCCGCGACAACCTGACGTGCGACCGGAAACCGCGCGCCGTCGACGACGACTTCCTGGGAAACCGACGGCGGAATTGCGACCTCACCGAAAAGCGCCCGGAGCAGATCGAAATCATCCAGGGCAGCAAGATAAACAAGCGGACTGCTATTGGAGACGATCAATCGCGGCTACCCGTGTCCGCGACGTCTTTCAAATTCTTCAATAGCCTTGCCGTCTGCTTCCCAGTCGTCGATCGTATAGACTATGTGCGGAACGCCGCGCTGTTTGAGCAGATCCATGAATTCAAGTCGGCCCAGCCCAAGATCGCGCGCGGCCTGGCCAGCCGGAATCTTGCGGTCGGCAAAAAGAGCCAGGATCGCTTCCTTGCGCACCCGTTCCTCCAACTCGTGCTTATCGATTGTACCTTCGGCGACGTTGATTTCGACTTCAAGCTTCATGGTAGTGGCCCGACAGTTCATTCTACCGCTGAAGATAGCTATTTTCTTCGAATCCGGCTTCCAGAGCCCGAAAATTGAATGGGCTGCTTAAGCCATTGGAGGTGCTACACCTAGCGGAACACCAGCATGTTAGGGATGCAAGCGCAACCGTGATCCGGATCTCGATTGATTGCCCTCGGGATTGCGTGGTATGAAAGAGTGGTGGATGGACGGCCGTTCCAGTTCGAGTGGGACGCAGCCAAGGCAGATGCCAATGCCTATAAGCACGGTGTTACTTTTGAATCGGCGTCGTTCATTTTCTATGATGCACGCCTGCTTACAGTCGCCGACCTAGAGCACAGTGAAACTGAGGAGCGGTGGTTTTCTATCGGGATGGCCAGCAACGGGTGTTGATGTCGGTAGTCTACGTTTGGTCAGATAGCGAACCCGCCGCGATCAAGATCCGGCTGATATCGGCCCGCAAAGCAACGCAGGCTGAGTGCTTGCAATACGAGAACAGTTTATGAAGAATTCACCAGTCGATAGTAACGACATGCCAGCCGAGATCGATTTCAGCAAAGGCGCTCGTGGGCTTCATTCCATCCCTCCCGACGCTAGGGTGCTGATGCCGGTCTCCATCGAAAGGGGCGTGTGGGAGTACCTCTCTGAGAAGGCTGAGCTGAGAGGCATTCAATTATCTGAGCTTGTGACCGATGTGCTGAAGCGAGACATCGAGATTAACGAGGCGTTGAAATAAAAGCGCCGCGAAACCGTGGCCGCCCACCAGGGGGGTGGGTCGGACGCTGGGCGGCGGCGCTTCCAAATACTTACGGACCGTCCTCGGAGAGACTTGGATGCCGAGCTCGACTGACAGCTCGTCGAAGATTCGCTCCTCGCCCCATGTCGGTTTCGCGCGATCCATTTCGCGTGAGCGTTTCCAGCACAATACGGCGCCAATTCGCGGGTGATCCGATCGGTTCCAGACCACCCTCGCTTTCTCCACCGTACTGGTATCACATAACGCGAAGCTGACCGTTCGTGCTGCGGGCCGGGCCGAGCCGGTGCGGACAAAACAGCCCGGCGGCGTCCTTTGTAGACGGGCCACAACGGGACGCTTGTTCTCGACAGCAGTCCAGATCATGCGATAGATATCTTCGACGGTTTGGATCGATGCCGCGCGGATCACTCGCACATCGCCGAAATAAAAGGGGCTACGGGTCGTCGCTTGATGCAGGAGCTTCGCCAGCAGCACGCAAAACGGCAGCATAGTCACTACCTTTTCAGCCAGAATCCGGCTAACCGAAGCGAATCGAGCTTCGGGCGAACGGTTTCGATCAAGCCGTACTTCTTGGCGGCAACGTACACTGCCGCTGTACGTACGATCTCCAGGCCAAGCGATCGACTGACCTGAACCGCTACGTGGTCATCGACCACGACGAATTGCTGGTTGGTTTCGTGGGCGAGGACGATGGTTTCCGCTTCTCCGATATCAAGACCACTCGATTCCATCAGCAGCGTGACACGCGGCCCGATTCTTGACGGGCGTCACGATGAGCCATTCCTGACAGGCGGCGGCGACGGCGTTCGCGCCCGGCTTACCGGCGCCCGCACCCAGGACCTCATGCTCAAGGGCGTCCGGAATCAAGAGCCGGCTGAACAGCTGATGCAGGAGGTTGAGATCTCCAAGTGAAGCAAGGTAAATGAGGGGGAACTATTTGAGACGCCCGGCACCCGATTCCTTCAGGTTCCATTCGATCTCCGGCTGGAGGCGTTCGATGGTCTTCATATCCTGATCGAAGTCGTCAGCCGTGTAAATCACGTAAGGGATGCCACGCTGCTTCAGTAGGTCCATGAACTGGATGCGCTCGAGGCCGAGATCGCGCGCAGCCTTCCCAGCGGTGATTTTGCGTTCTCCGAAAAGCGCAAGAATCGCTTCCTTGCGAATGTGTTCCTCAAGCTGGGCCTTGTCGACTACCTCTTCGGCGACATCGAGTTCGATCTGTAGTTTCACGCATCACCATTGTACCGCTGGAGATGGAAATGAGGATGCTCCTGGGGTAGCAGGCGCCGCGGTGCGGCGCGGCACTTCGACAGTCGAAGAAACGCGCCAACGTAAGCAACATCACGCGAGCGGGAGCGGTGATCCTTCGCGGTTTCACCTTTCGTTCTTTTCTAGAGAAAGAGCCACCTGTCTACGAAGAAACAGATTCTCAGCGACAAGCGCCACACGGGCGCAGGATATGGATTGGGTGTGCTACCCGACGAGTGCCGGCTGCTCCGAAGCGATCATTCGTCAATCCGTAAACTTCGATGTCGCTCACCGCAACGTCATGCATGAATCGGGCACGCTGAATCCCTGCCGCATTGGCCTCCAACAGGGCCCCTCCTCTTCGCTAGAGAAGTAAGAGTTTCAACGGCAAGAGGTAGCAACTGAGTTAGTCTCACTGGCGGTCCACGCCATTGGGACGCCGACTGGACGTCGACAAATTTTGTAGCCGTCGAGAGCGTCCGATTTCAAGTGGAAGCAATGGTGGCTCCCATAGCCAGGTCGCATCTGTTTGATAGAAAAATAGTTGAAAATTAGCGACTTTGCCGGTACACTAGAGATCACTTTCGGGATCAGGGGCTAGGTGGATTTCGAGCGATCTCGAAATGTAGATAATAATGTAGACGATGCAGAAAAAATTGAGGATGAAGGAGCCACCAACTTCAATCAATTCCTACTTATTTCAACAAGCCCGGCGTAAGTCATTGGTACGTAAGGCGATGAAAACAGGCACCTGAGGGATCGGACCGGCACCCGTCTTGGGCAGTTTCTTGAATTTCATCTATCTATCTTGTTATCAGTTGTTTAACGATAGACCACCTGCCTAAAGAACATGTGACCGCCGCGTATCAAACCACCCTGGTTAAGCTTGCGGACATCGCTAAGGGAATTACAGACGCAATTTCCACTACACCTCATCGCCGAGATAATTCGCCTCGCCGTAAAGAACTCGATCGCAAGGACTTTTCGCCTCTGCTTTTGGCGCGCGCACCTGCCATTGGGAAGAGCGCGGCAGCATTCCGGATTCCCAAGGGCGCTGGCCAGCTGGCTCGGGCGTTGCGGTGCGTGTCACAAGGGTGAAGACACCGGGCATGAAGAGGTTAAGGAGTTTTTCGTCTGGAGGCGGCTTGTTGATCCAGACTTTTGAGGGCAGTCTGCGGTGGGCACGGTGGTTTCCGAACGAAGCGCTCGCGATGAAGTTTGGCTGACGCCAATGGTGGGCTTCATGAAAGCGCAGCCTCAATATCGGATAACGTTACCATCAGGGTCATCGGCTCGCGTGGGCTCGGGTCGAAGCCAAGCGCAACGTAGAAATTTTTCGCCTCTTCCGATATCGCGTGGACAACGATCCCGCGAATTCCGATCGCATTTGCCGCATGCGCCACGCGGTGCGCCGCATCCCGGAACAAGGCGCGTCCGAAGCCCTGGCCCTTAAATTCGTGATCTACGGCGAGGCGGGCCAGAACCGCTACCGGAATCGGATTCGGCATATTCCGCCTGAACCGGCCGGGAGCACTCTCAACTGCGATCACGCCAGAAGCCAGCGCATAGTAGCCTATCACTCGTTTGTCCGCGCAAACGACATAGGTGCGTGAAGCGCCACTCACTTGATTAGCACGGGCTCGGCGCTTCAGCCAATCGTCAAGCGAGGGCTCCCCGGAGCGGAAATCGCCGATGTAGTGATGATCATCGAGGGGCGCCGGCGGCGTGAGCCCGGCTATTTTTCCCATGGCGCGGTCTTCTGCAGGGAGCGGCGCAACCGGGGATTTGGACGTGGAGGCGCATCGAGACGCACCAGGAACTCGGCATAGGCTTTACGGTTGACGACAAATACCGTGCGGTCCAAGAGTGCGTCCTCGGCCGCGTGACGGGCTGCGTCGAGCACAAAATCTGTCCGATTCTTGCCCGACAGCTCCGCCGCCCGATCTATGAGCCCGCGGAGAACGGGCTTGATCCGGAGGTTCAGCGTGTCGCGCTTCGTCTTTTCCGGTTGTTGGGAAGCAGGCATGAGCGTTTCCTCCATTCAAGTAAAGACTATCCTAGCATGGCGTAATGACTTTGTCATTACACATCACTAGATATTTCGATAGAGCTCTTAGGTCCCTGATCCTTTCGCTAGGCGGCACTTGAATGAACCTGCATGCCTGATAAGGCTCATGAGCGCAAAAAGGACCAAGAGCCTCCTCTTGGTCTTGGGCCCTCCGCCCCAAACTAACGCACGGCTTTACCGCCTCAGAATCCTAGGATCACTGCCATCGCCGAAACCTTGGTTTGTTCGGTAGTGATCCATCCGATACCCAATTTCGAGTGGTACAGCTTGACCAGAGCACTCGAATCGAAGAAATACGTTGCCAACGGTCAGCGATCTCCGCGCTCGGCGATGATTACGTCAGCCATCGATTCGGTAATCTTCGATAACCGGCGCCGAACTTCATCGAGGCCCAGGGGCGGCTCCTCTCCGAGTTCCTTTTTCAAGCGCTCGACATATTCCACGGCCAAACGAGGCCCTGTGGCCTCGCCCTCCGTTTTCTCAATGCTCACGACTACGTGCTCATGCTCTTTTAGATCCAGGGACTGCAAAGGCCGAAAAAACTCCATTCTCATATATAGCATCGATTTCAAGAGCCATGACCAATTGTAACGAAACCACAGGAGGAGCACGCCGGTTCGTGAGAAACACTGATACGGCAATTCACAGTCCGCGTTCGCGTTTGTACTCGTCGAGTGGCTTTACCCTCCCTGCGGCGATATCGGCGAGACCGTGGTCAAGCGACGCGAGCCCGTCATCGTCTAAAGGAGGGCCCTCTGAGTCGGCGGCATGCAGATTCTCCAGCAAGAGGCGCGCAAGTTCGGTCTGATCTTCGGTCAATTCGTCCACAATCGAGTGAAGGACTTCTTTGGTCGTCATCGATGCGACTCCGCCATTTCTTCATCATACTTCCGCTCGATTCAGAACACACGGGCGC
This sequence comes from Terriglobia bacterium, assembly GCA_963732025.1. Classification (GTDB taxonomy): domain Bacteria; phylum Acidobacteriota; class Terriglobia; order Bryobacterales; family Bryobacteraceae; genus Palsa-187. The sequence continues at coordinate 1,784,981 of CAVSXU010000006.1, read as the reverse complement.
AGTGTCGTGACGTGCCCGAAAATCCGAAAAGATTGATGAGCACAAAAAGACCAAGAGAATCCTCTTGGTCTTGGGGCTTCAGCCTCAAACGCACGCACGGCTTTACCGCCTCAGAGTCCTAGGATTCACTGCCGTTGTCGAGATTTTCGTTTGTTCGGTAGTGATCCATGTGATGACCTGTTCGGTGTAAAACATGATTCGGCCGTTCGGCGAAAATCGCAAGCAGGGCAGACCGCGCGGAATGAGCGTTTGCCTCACGGTCCAAATCGAACAACCGATCAACTCGGCGACTTGGCGGATGCCGAGCGGAATGCCTAGAGCGCTAGCCTGGCGGCTCCGGTGTTGTCCCAATGGAATTAGGGTTGGTCGGTTCCCAATACGAGAATCACTTGCATCGAACGTCTGGGCTGGCATTGACTTCATTTGATAATCCTCCTTATGCTGATCGCAGCCATGGGAGCATAGCAGACGCACGCGGCGCGACAAGACGGGAAAAGTTGAATGAGGCTCAACACTGCCTCATAGCTGTGGATAGTCGGTTAGCTCTGACGCCAATGCAGGTCAGACAGGAATCTTCGGCATCGACGTCGACGTCAACGATGCAAGAGGCCGGACGGGTATGGTTTGGCTCCTTTTATAAGCGCCGGAGCGAAAATAGACCAGTAAACGCCGCGTGAGCGGCGTTGCTGGCGGAGCAAAACCAGACCGCCGGGAGACTGGTTCCATCGAACATTCCCATAGGCTTATGTTTTGTGGAACACCGGAGAGGTGTACACAGTGGAGCTGTATGCGCGGGTTCGGCGAGCGGTCGTCGTCGACAAGATGAGCGAACGCGAGGCGGCCAAGCAGTTCGGGCTGGCTCGCGAGACGGTGCGGAAGATGCTGCGCTATTCGGTGCCGCCGGGCTATCGGCGGCAGCAGCCGGCGCGCCGGCCCGAAGCTGGACGCCTGGGTCGGAGCCATCGATCAGATCCTGGAAGACGACAAGGCGGAAGGCAAGAAGCAGCGCCACACCGCCAAGCGGATCTTCGAGCGGCTGCGCGACGAGCACGGCTACACCGGCGGCTACACGATCGTGAAGGACTACGTGCGGCTCAGGAAGCTGAGTCAGCGCGAGATGTTCGTGCCGCTGGAGCATCCGCCGGGAGACGCGCAGGCCGACTTCGGCGAAGCGATGGTGGTGATCGGCGGAGTGGAGCGCAAGGCGCACTACCTGGCGATGGACCTGCCGCAGTCCGATGACTGCTTCGTGATGGCCTTTCCGGCCGAGACGACGGAAGCGTTCCTGGAAGGTCACAACCACGCCTTCGCGTATTTCGGCGGAGTGCCGCGCACGATTCTGTACGACAACACCAAGATCGCCGTGGCGCGGATTCTGGGCGATGGGACGCGGATGAAGACGCGAGCGTTCACCGAACTGCAGAGCCATTACCTGTTCGCGGAGAAGTTCGGGCGTCCGGGCAAGGGCAACGACAAGGGGAAAGTGGAAGGGCTGGTGGGCTACGCGCGGCGGAACTTCATGGTGCCGCGTCCGCGATTCGCCACCTGGGAAGAGTTCAACGCTCATTTGCTGGTTCAATGCCAGAAGCGGCGGGAGCGCAAACTGCGGGGACACCAGCAGACCGATCGGCGAGCGTTTCGAGAAAGACCGGGAGCGGCTGCTGCCCTTGCCGGCGGCGCCGTATGAAGCCTGCGACAAGCGATCCACGCGGGTGACTTCGATGTCGCTGGTGCGCTATCGCACCAACGATTACTCGGTGCCGGTGGAGTGGGGACACCGCGAAGTGCTGGTGAAAGGGTTCGTGCATGAAGTGGTGATCTGCGCGGGCAGCGAGGTGATCGCGCGCCATCCACGGAGCTATGAACGCGAAGACATGATCTTCAATCCGCTGCATTACCTGGCGCTGCTGGAGCAGAAGACCGAACGCGCTGGACCAGGCCGCGCCGCTGGTTGGCTGGAAGATGCCGGAAGGCTTCGACGAACTGCGCCGCCTGATGGAAGCGCGCCTGGGCAAGAAGGGCAAGCGCGAGTGCGTACAAGTCCTTCGGCTGCTGGAGACGTTCGCGCTGGCGGAAGTAGAGCGGGCTATCGACGATGCCCTGCGGATGGGGACGATCTCGTTCGATGCCGTCAAGCACCTGCTGCTGTGCCGCATCGAGCAGCGGCCGGCGCGGCTGGATCTGGAGAACTATCCGCATCTGCCGCTGGCGCAAGTGGCGACCACCGCGGCCGCCGATTATCTGCGCTGCTGTTGGGTGCGTGTTGATATGGACACGCCCCAGGTTTTACTCGATCATCATCTGAAAACGCTGCGGCTGCCGACGTTCCTGCGCGAGTACGACAAAGTCGCGCAGCAATGCGCCGCCGAGGGCGTGGACTTTCCGCGTTACCTGCTGCGATTGAGCGAACTGGAACTGCTGGACCGCGAACGGCGCGCCACCGAGCGGCGCATCCGCCAAGCGAAGTTCGACGTGGTCAAGAGCCTGGACACTTTCGACTTCCTGGCGATCCCATCCTTAAATAAGTCGCTGGTGCTGGATCTGGCCCGCTGCGAGTTCATCGAGCGGAAGGAAAACATCCTGGCGTTGGGAAACTCGGGCACCGGGAAAACGCACATCGCACTGGCCCTGGGCCTGGCCGCTTGCCAGAAGGGTTTCCGCGTCCGGTTCACCACCGCGGCGTCGCTGGCGCACGAGCTGATCGAAGCCAAGGACGAACGGCGCCTGATGCGCTTTCAGAAAATGCTTTCCAGCTTCGAGCTGCTGATCATCGACGAACTGGGCTTCGTGCCGCTGTCCAAGACCGGCGCCGAACTGCTGTTCGAGGTCTTCAGCCGCCGCTATGAGCGCAGCGCCACGCTGGTCACCAGCAACCTGCCGTTCAACGAATGGACCGAGGCCTTCGGATCGGAGCGGCTGACCGGAGCATTGCTGGACCGGCTCACGCATCACGTCCACATCCTGGAGATGAACGGGGAAAGTTACCGCCTCAAAGACAGCAAGCGACGGCGCCCGGCGAAGCCTCGCTCCTAGTCACCCGGCTGGTTTACGGCGCCGATTTGCAGGGCCGGCTTCCGCTCCGGCCTAAACGCGCCCCGCAAAGCGGGTCGCAGGCCTACGCTCCAGCCGCCCCCGCAAATCCCTCAAAGCAAAGCCTCCACTACCTGGGAAGTGGTCTACTTTCTCTCCGCCCCAGTGGTCTATTTTTACTCCGCCCTTGACAGCCTAGCGTGAGCCACGGCCTATTGAAACGAAATCAACAAGAGCAGCACACTCGTTTCGGTACCTTGCTGAATAGGGGGTAAGTTGGCGCGAATTTAGCTTCCGGTTGCGGAATTTGACTATTTGTGATCTGCTGAGAATTCGGTGGCACGGTGTTTCCCCGTTCAGGTGGGTCTAAATGGAGCAATCATGATCCAACAAGTTGATGCAGTTTACGAACATGGCGTTCTCCGCGCCTTGAAGCCCGTTTCACTGACTGAGCTTCAGCTAGTGAGGATCATCATTTCGGATGCTGCTCCCGGTGTCAGCCAACGGGACATGGCGATCGTAGCGAGAGCACAGGCCGAGGTTGCAGCACTCGATCGAATTCCTTCCATTGAGGAAGTCCGAGCGGCGCTTGCAACGATTCCGGGCTCGATTTCTCACGATGTGATCGCCGAGCGCGGGGACTACTGATTGGCGCAGTATTTCTTCGACACGAGGGCTGCAGTTAAGTACTCCCACACGGAAGCCGAACCCCGACGGTATCCGCCATCATCGCGGAACGCGATCGCAAACTGCGAATCTCCAGCCTTGGATTCTTAGAAATACAATCGTCGTTCGCGATGAAAGTGCTTAGTGGCTCTCTCGATCGGTTGGCGGCCGAGATCCAGCGCGCGCGGCTCATGCTCGATGTCGCTGCTGGAGAAATTGAAGTGTATGGTGTGACCGATGGATCACTTCGGGACGGCGGCCCGCCTCATAGGGCAGCATAGCTTCACGTCCCGGTTGCGAACCCTCGATGCTCTGCAACTCGCCGGCGCACTCGATCTCGGCACTCAGCGGTTATTGGACTATTTCGTGGTTACCGACAAGTTTCTCGGCGAAGTCGCCACGCTGGAAGGATTGAGAGTAATCGACCCCGAGCACGCCTGATCTCGCTCCGTTGGGCGCCGCGCTCCCCCACTTCGCGATGAACCTCAGGTGGGATTACCAACGTGCCATAGATTTGCCGAAGAAGATCGAAATCAGATAACAGGGCCAGATAGTTTAGCGGGCTGCTATCGGAGACGACCGCGCTGACTGAATGCTCTGTGACCTGCCGGCATTACTTGCCTTCTTGAGCTGCTCGAAGTCCTGGTCGTCTAAGTCAATGCGAAACCCGACGCCGGTCCGACGCAAGAGATCGAGGAATTCGATGCGACCTAATCCGTATGCGTACGACCAAACCAGGTCAGGCGCGAGCGGACTTCCAACTGGCCGGGGTGAGCGCAACGACATCCGATACTTTCCTCTGATTCATCCCCGGCAGGACGGCCAGCAGATATTCTTTGACCGGCACGCCCAGCCGGCGGCAGGATTCCACCACTGATAAAATCGCCGCGACCTTGGGGCCCGACTTCGCGCTGCCCACATGCAACCAGTTCTTGCGTCCAATTGCGACGGGACGCATCGAGTTCTCCGCCACATTGTTGGACAACTCGACTTCGGCGTGATCGAAACACCGCCGCAGCTTCGCCCACATATTTAAGGTGTAACTCACCGCTTCGCCCAACGCGCTTTTGGGCAGCAGTCGTGAGCGCAGCTTCACGCACTCGGAATGAATCTCATCCACCCACGGCCGAGCGTATTCCAGGCGCAATGCAGCCCGTTCGTCCGCGTCCAGCTTCTGTTGCCGAGCGTGACGATCCACCAAAAACAACGCGTCCATGCGCGTGACCATCGCGATTGCCGCGCCGTCTTTCGGATTCACCTTCACCGCGTCCACGAACTTGCGCCGCGCATGCGCCCAACAGCCCACATGAATCAGGCCAGGCCCGCCCACCTGGTCATATACCTGATAACCATCTGTTTGCAAAATCCCATTCCAATCTTTCAGGAATTTCGCGGGACCATCCCGGCCGCGGCTCAGTTGAAAATCGAACACCGTCTCGCCGCCACTACCATTGAAAAGCGTCCCGTATTGCCATAAATACGCCTGATGATCCGAGCCTCTGCCGTCATGCATCTGCACCGGCACGATGGTTTCGTCGGCTTGTATATAGGATGCGCGCAGCACATCGGCGCGCATGGCCGCGACCACCGGCTCCAGCAGCTCACCCACTCGCATCACCCAGCCATCTAATGTCGCGCGCGAAAGCTCCACGCCCGCTTCACGCTCTAGCATTGCTTCCTGCCGGTACAGTGGAACATGATCGCAATATTTCGAAACCACCGTTTCGATCACCACGCGGTCACTGGCCAACCCTTTGTCCACGATGCGCGGGGCTAGTTCGGCCATCCTGACTTCAGAGCATTTTCCGCACGCGCGTTTCTCTCTCTTCGTCACACGCACGAACCACTTGGCCGGCTCCCGATCCAACACCTCGCTCGAGTCGTAGCCGATCACCGCCGTCACTCCGCCGCAGCGTGCGCAGTTCGCATCGCAAGCGATCACTTCTTCGATGCGCGGCAGATTCTCAGGCAGCGGCTTGCGGCCCGGATGCGGCTTACGCTCGCGCGGCTCGGCCATCGACTCACGTCGCGACTCCGCTTCCACTTCCTCGCGCGTGGTGGAAGGCTCGTGTTCGATCAACAACTCCAGTTGCAGATCGCTTAGTGTTTCACTGGCCGGTCCGAGAAATCCGATGCGCTGTTTGCGCAACTGCTCCAGTAACTGCTGAATCACAGCATCTTTCTTCTGGATGGTCAGTTGCGCCCAGTGTAGTTCGCGGCTGGAAGTCCGCAGCGCCATTTCTAATGTCGCGATGCGTCCTTGGGGATCAGCGGCAGCCATAAAAGAAGCTCTATTTTAAAGGAGGTTCTGCGAATATGCGAGATCTTTTTACGCGCTTTTGCGATACCAGTTGCGCTGCCGCGTGTGCTTCACATCCAGACCGTTCACCAGCATCGCCAACTCCTCCGATCGCATGGTGACACTATGCCGGCCTGCCGCTTCCGGCCATCGGAAACGACCCTTCTCCAAACGCTTCGCGCATACCCACAAGCCGCTGCCGTCCCACACCAGAGCTTTCAATCGCGTCCTGGTTTTGTTGGTGAATAAAAACAGATGGCCGCTCACCGGATCATGACCGAGCTGATCGCGCACCGCGCCGTACAAGCCTTCGAAGCCTTTGCGCATGTCGACGGCTTCGACCGCAAGGTAGATTTTGGTGGCCAGTCCGACGCCAAATAACATCGTGAACCATCACACGCGTTCGGCGATCTGGATCAGCCGCGCCAACTCTTCCTCATTAAACTGCCACGAGCTTTCGATGCTGCGCCCGTTGGCCAGGCGGAGCGTGAAACTCTGCGCCGCCGATTCGGGTCGCGCTACTTCTACTTTCACCAGTCGAGGCTTGGAGCGTAGCTGCTGCCGCCAGTAGTCAAATGTGGTGAGCGCGATGCCACGCTGATTGCAGAACTCGCGCCGCCTCAAACCGCTGGCGCTGAACTCTTCCACCACCCGTTTCATCTCGGCTCGGCGATCGGTCGGTTTGCCCATGCCCGCCCATCTTCGCCCGACCAGTCGTCGACCTCAAGATGGTTTCGTCTGACGGAAACCCTAATCCGAGCATCTCGGCCGCTTCTCCAGTCGTAATGCTATCGGCAGAGTACAACCTCAGCACAGTCTGCTCCTTCACCGAGCGCAGGAGTTCGGTCTCGGCTGTTTCGTCGATCGCCCCATCGGGGACTTCCAGTTCGAATGCCAGTTTCATGACGACTCAATACGGATCCATTCATACCGCTGTACATAATTTTGCAGATACGGAACCCCCTAGTGCGGCGACGACCAACTCGCGATTGCCCGCTCGGTCGTCGCAGTTCGAGGTGCTCGATGGCCTTGGCTTGTTGCGCTTCAACCATTCGTCCACTTCTGTAATGGCTTTTCGCTGCGCGTCGCTCAACGTCTCGTCATCGACGGGCGCACTCGAATGTGCGTGCAACCGGGTCCACGATGGTTTGTAGCAAGCCACGAACTGCTGTAAACCTGCGTCGGCGCAAGCCGTCTATTAATTCGTGGACTGGCTGCTTCTCTTGAGCGATGTCGGTTGGCATACTGGATCGACGACCTTCGTTCATTTCACCGCTGTAGATAGAAATGAGGATATTGAATCCAACGGGTTCAATAAGTTTCAACAAGTTTCCACAAACGGCGCCATAACTATTTGAAACCGAAGTACTTGAAAAGAGGCTATTTTCTGGTACGCGGCAAGGCTGACTTGGGCGCAGGGGGTCGGGCGTTCGAATCGCCCCGCCCCGACCATTGAATTCAAACAGATACGGCCTCCTTTCGGAGGCCGTGACATCATCTGTAGTCGATTTTGTAGCGGTGGAGTTCCTCGGGTTTCAATAGGCTCTTTAGATCTCCGCTTGGGGCATCTAAGGCATCCCGCAGTGAAAGGTAAGCGTCTGAGGAACCCATCTTGAATGCTCGAGCCACTCGACTGAAAATAGCGGGGTGGCAAGCAAGGAAGAGATTCGCAGAATCGTTGCGGGATTTGAAAGAAGTGGGATGAGCCGACGCGAGTATTGCGCCGAGCATGGTATCGCGATGACGACGTTGGATTACTGGCGACGTATGCATCGTAAACAGAAACCCACGTTGATCCCGGTCACCATCGAAGAAGTGCAACCTGCGGGCTTCACACTGATCCTCGCCGGACTGGCGACCAAGATTTATCTCGCAGTGGAAGCCATCGATATGCGCAAAGGATTCGAAGGCTTGTACGGAGTGGTGCGCGATCAGTTGGGCCACGATCCTGTGAGCGGTCATCTGTTTCTATTCACGAACAAAACTAGGACGCGGTTGAAGGCGCTGGTGTGGGACGGCAGCGGGTTGTGGGTGTGTGCCAAGCGCTTGGAGAAAGGTCGTTTTCGCTGGCCTAAAGCCGATGGCAGACACAGCGTAACGATGCGATCGGAGGAGTTGGCGATGCTGGTGAATGGTCTGGATGTGAGGCACACTCGGCAGCGTAACTGGTATCGCAAGAGCGCATAAAAATGTCTCGCATATTGGAGGAAACTCCCGTAAAATAAGGCTTCGCTTTATGGCTGCCGCCGATCCGCAGATGCGCATCGCAACGTTGGAAGCGGCGTTGCGCGTTGCCAGTCGGGAACTGCATTGGGCCAACCTCACGATCCAGAAAAGGACGTCGAGATTCAGTTGCTCGAAGAGCGGCTACGCAGGCAGCGCATCGGCTTTCTGGGACCGTCGAGTGAAACGTTGAGCGATCTGCAGTTGGAACTTCTGACCGAACAAGAGCCAGGCGTGACGCGCGAGGAGGTAGAGACTGAATCGCAGCGCGAGCCGATTGTGACAGGGCCTCCGCGCGCAGGCCAACGCAAACATCCGGGCCCTAATCCCTATTTTCCCAGTCTGTCAAGACTGGCGCAGAAGGAAGGGATTGGTCTGACGCTTACAGTGAAAGCGTTGCGGCTGATCCGCTGCTTGATCGATACGCGATTCCAGAACTCAGCGTTGAGCAAAGTCCGAACTGGACCGCATGACTCGGCGCTCGTGGTCATGATGGCGAACTCAAGTCCGCGAAGCGTCGACGATGAACCGTTGCTTGGATTCGCTTGCCGAGCCTTCCTTTGATACGCCATATGAAATTCAAGCCAAATGGGCGTGTCGATAGGTTTCAAGTAGTGCAGCGTTCAACCGACTGATAGTATTGACTTTATGCCTCGCCCGTGCTATACTTCTTATAAGATGAAGTACTTCCGCTTGCGGAAGGCCCCTCAGGTAGCGGGCCCAAAATCAGGCCTGCAACCATAGAAACCGACACAAAAACCAATTAAATACACGCCTATGGCCCCCAAAGCGACGACTCTGCCCTCGGCAGAGGAGATCGGACACCTCGTTCCGATCGGGCAGATTGCTAAGGACACCCCGTACACGTCAGATTTCCTTAGGCAGCTCGCTCGCTCCGGAAAGATCCGCGCCTTCAAACTTAACCGTGACTGGCTGACAACGCCAGCCGCAATACTTGACTACTTAAAAAGCCAGCAACTTCGGCATGAGCAGCAGCTCAATTTGCTGCGCACTTCGGAAAGGAGTCTGTCATGACCTCCCTTCCTAACTTCATCGTGCCGCAACAGCCTCCGCGCAAAGAAAGCCGAATAAAACGGCTTGTTCAGCGCGCAGGGAATCCGAGGTTCGCGCTGGTGCTCGCAGTTGTTCTATTCGCAAGCGCAGGCACGGCAGCAGCCGCTTCGCACCCGCAAAGAGTCGGGATCTTTCGTGGCGCATGGAATCAAGTTCTCGCAGATGTAGCAACTCTCCCGAGTGATATAGCCGCGAATGTTGACTACAGCAGGCGGGTCGTGCTCGCTCCGCTCGATTCACTTTCAGAGTTTGCCACCAGCATTCTCGTCGGCGAAAAACGTGCGCTCGATGTCGTTTCCTTACAACTAGCGGATGCGCTCCGGTCCGACAAAGCCACTACCGTCTCGGCGCTCGCGGATGCTGCGCAACCGTTCTTGGTTGACGTTCCCGATTACAGCCTCGTCAGCATCCCCCACGCCGTTGGCCCCGGTACCGCACGCCGAACACTCGTGCTAGACCCACGCAACTCAGCAGTCTCTGGTGCCCCTGAGGTCCTTGGAATGTCCACGACCATGGCAACGCGAGCACCTGATCCTATTTCGGTTTTTGACATCCAAGGGCTCATAAGCCAAACCTTCCAATCCATGCAAGCTCGCGGCCTGCTTACTGGGCCGAAAGGGGACAAAGGTGACAGCGCACTCGCGCCAGGCTTCACCGGGCCTAACGGAATGGTGAACAACGACAACAACAAAACCACGGCCGTCATCGGCGGCTCGCCAATAGTCACCTACATTCCGGCCGCGCAGAACTTCAACGGCGCATCTTTGGCAGGCTTCACAGATTTGTCCGCCGACAACTTCACCGCACAAGCCGCGAACATCCAGGGTACTCTCACGGTTTCCGGAAACACGTCAATCGCTAGGAGCGCAAGCGTCGCCGGCAGCTTCACTGCGGCGACCTCCACACTCTCCGCCCTCACGGTGAGTGGCCCGGCCACCTTTTTTGGCAACATTGCTGGAAATCTTGGGATTGGGACTTCATTCGCATGTAGTAGTTGTGCAAGCGGAAGCGGTACGACAACCGCTCAATCTCAATTGCAAGTTGGCTACAGTGCAATTCCGGGCGCCAGCTTGTTCGGCTTTGCGCTAGCAACTCCGGTCAACGGTATGCGTACGACCAAACCAGGTCAGGCGCGAGCGGACTTCCAACTGGCCGGGGTGAGCGCAACGACATCCGATACTTTCCTCTGATTCATCCCCGGCAGGACGGCCAGCAGATATTCTTTGACCGGCACGCCCAGCCGGCGGCAGGATTCCACCACTGATAAAATCGCCGCGACCTTGGGGCCCGACTTCGCGCTGCCCACATGCAACCAGTTCTTGCGTCCAATTGCGACGGGACGCATCGAGTTCTCCGCCACATTGTTGGACAACTCGACTTCGGCGTGATCGAAACACCGGTGCAGTTTCGTCCACATATTTAAGGTGTAATTCACCGCTTCGCCCAAGGCGCTCTTCGGCAGCAGTTGGGAACGCAGCTTCACACACTCGGAATGAATTTCCTCCACCCACGGCTGCGCGTATTCCAGACGCAATGCGGCGCGTTCGTCCGCCCCCAGTGTGTGCTGCCGTGCGTGACGATCCACCAAAAACAACGCGTCCATGCGCGTGACCATTGCGATCGCCGCGCCGTCTTTCGGATTCACCTTCACCGCATCGACGAACTTGCGCCGCGCATGTGCCCAACACCCCACGTGAATCAGCCCAGGCCCGCCCACATTGTCATAAGCCTGATAACCATCCGTTTGCAGAATTCCATTCCAATCTTTCAGGAATTTCGCGGGACCATCGCGGCCGCGGCCCAGTTGAAAATCGAATACCGTCTCGCCGCCTCTCCCATTCCAAAGCGTCCCGTATTGCCACAAGTACGCCTGATGATCAGAACCACGCCCGTCGTGCATCTGCACCGGCACGATGGTTTCGTCGGCTTGTATATAGGATGCGCGCAGCAGATCGGCGCGCATGGCCGCGACCACCGGCTCCAGCAGCTCACCCACTCGCATCACCCAGCCATCTAATGTCGCGCGCGAAAGCTCCACGCCCGCTTCACGCTCCAGCATTGCTTCCTGCCGGTACAGCGGAACATGATCGCAATACTTCGAAACCACCGTTTCGATCACCACGCGATCGCTGGCCAGTCCTTTGTCCACGATGCGCGGGGCTAGTTCGGCCATCCTGACTTCAGAGCATTTTCCGCATGCGCGTTTCTCTCTCTTCGTCACACGCACGAACCACTTGGCCGGCTCCCGATCCAACACCTCGCTCGAGTCGTAGCCGATCACCGCCGTCACTCCGCCGCAGCGTGCGCACTGAGCATCGCAGGCGATCACTTCTTCGATGCGCGGCAGATTCTCGGGCAGTGGCTTGCGGCCCGGATGCGGCTTACGCTCGCGCGGCTCGGCCATCGGCTCACGGCGCGACTCCGCTTCCACTTCCTCATGCGTGGTGGAAGGCTCGTGTTCGATCAACAACTCCAGTTGCAGATCGCTCAGTGTTTCACTGGCCGGTCCCAGGAATCCAATGCGCTGTTTGCGCAACTGCTCCAGTAACTGCTGAATCACAGCATCTTTCTTCTGGATGGTCAGCTGCGCCCAGTGTAGTTCGCGGCTGGAGGTCCGCAGCGCCATTTCTAATGTCGCGATGCGTCCTTGTGGATCAGCGGCAGCCATAAAAGAAGCTCTATTTTAAAGGAGGTTCTGCGAATATGCGAGATCTTTTTACGCGCTTTTGCGATACCAGTTGCGCTGCCGCGTGTGCTTCACATCCAGACCGTTCACCAGCATCGCCAACTCCTCCGATCGCATGGTGACACTATGCCGGCCTGCCGCTTCCGGCCATCGGAAACGACCCTTCTCCAAACGCTTCGCGCATACCCACAAGCCGCTGCCGTCCCACACCAGAGCTTTCAATCGCGTCCTGGTTTTGTTGGTGAATAAAAACAGATGGCCGCTCACCGGATCATGACCGAGCTGATCGCGCACCGCGCCGTACAAGCCTTCGAAGCCTTTGCGCATGTCGACGGCTTCGACCGCAAGGTAGATTTTGGTGGCCAGTCCGACGCCAAATAACATCGTGAACCATCACACGCGTTCGGCGATCTGGATCAGCCGCGCCAACTCTTCCTCATTAAACTGCCACGAGCTTTCGATGCTGCGCCCGTTGGCCAGGCGGAGCGTGAAACTCTGCGCCGCCGATTCGGGTCGCGCTACTTCTACTTTCACCAGTCGAGGCTTGGAGCGTAGCTGCTGCCGCCAGTAGTCAAATGTGGTGAGCGCGATGCCACGCTGATTGCAGAACTCGCGCCGCCTCAAACCGCTGGCGCTGAACTCTTCCACCACCCGTTTCATCTCGGCTCGGCGATCGGTCGGTTTGCCCATGCCCGCCCATCTTCGCCCGACCAGTCGTCGACCTCAAGATGGTTTCGTCTGACGGAAACAGTCAACGTACCGTTCCGGATTTCTCCAGCCCTCAGTACGGCGTTCTTAGCTCAAAATACCAACACCACCACTCCGTTGATAAGGTTGGATTCGGCCGCATGGGATGGGCTCACGAAAGGGACAGGCGCGTCCATTGATTTTGGTGCAGATTTTCAAGCCCCGGCTCAGGCGCAAATAGTTTTCTATAACGAGATTCTTGGTACCAACACAGCCGCGTTGCAACTTCGCACCAATATCAGCGCGGGGGGAATGGGTTCTTATGGAAACGGTATCACCCTCACGGAAAACGGGCGCGTTTACATAAATGCACAAGATGTGGGCCCCGGAAAATATTCAGATCCCCTTTCGAGCGAGGTCTTGGTGCAAGGCCAGACCTCTAATAGCTCGGCAGCTGCCTTCACTATAATCAATTCCGCAACATCAACGCTGTTGACCCTCCGCAACGACGGTCGCATTGGGATCGGCACTGCAGCGCTAAACAGCGCTCTGGTAAGCATCGTCGGCACATCTTCGTCACCAACTTTGGCTTTACTGGACATCTCTTCCTCAAGCGGCACTTCGTTGCTCCGAGTAGCGTCCACGGGCAACGTAGGCATCGGCACCACCTCCCCAGCGGGCAAGTTTGTAGTTGTCGGTACTGCTGGCAACAATGAGGTCTTAGACATTGCTTCCTCTAGCGGTGCTTCATTGCTGCACGTTTCAGCTAATGGTTTCGTTTCTATCGGGACAACGACTCCCGGCCACCTGATCACTCTGTCAGGTGGCGCGTTCTCTGATGGTGCTACTTGGAGCAATGCGTCGGACCGCAATCTAAAGGAGAACTTCGCAACGGTCACGCCGGCGGACGTCTTGCAGAAAATTGACAACCTGCTCATACAGCACAGTGGAACTACAAAGCCGAACCCCCCGGCACTCTTCACATCGGCCCGACCGCCCAAGATTTCTACGCCGCCTTCCACACGGGCGGCGACAGTGGCCAAACATCAATTTCGACCATCGACCCAGCGGGGGTCGCTCTGCTTGGAATCCAGGCGTTGGATCAGAAAATTGCCGTTTTGCAAGGCAGCCTCAACGGCATCGCGTCCACTAGCAACCTCAGCGTCTACGATCCAGAAACTTTCTCGGCCGACAACGTGGGGCAAGCTCAAATTCTTTCCGGCCAAACCAGCGTGCGAATCACATTCAAACAGTCTTATCGGTACGAGCCTATCGTGACCTTCTCGCCGGTAGGTGCCTTCACTCCGGCGTTCGTTTCCGAAAAAGATTCAAATGGATTTACGCTCGAGATTTCGAACGCCGCACCCACCGCCGCCACATTCGATTGGCACTCATTCGCCAGCCCGAACGAATGGCTAACGGTGTCGGACGGGTCAATTCAGCCGATCGTGCTGACTGTGACTTCACCTTCCAGCACATCGATCGAGGTCTCGCCCGCGCAGAATTCACCCGACGCCAGAACAATTTCGACCACGAGCGATTCTGGCGGGGGAGACGCGAACATATCGACGTCCTCTACGCCACTAGACGTAGACGCCTCCAGACTCCCGGACGCGACCACAGTCACAATACCAACGCCTGAGGCCGATGCTTCATCAGCGCCGTCATCACTTCTCACGTCGACGCCCAGCCCTCCCCCAACAAAGACAGCGCGGTAAACAACCAGTAGCGCACGACCACGGCTCTTGGGCACTCCATCGGAATCGGAGTGCTTTCTTGTGATGCCGCGACGTTCTGCCCCAACTTATTCATGGCACGTGTATTTGTCCAACGGGCTTACTGCTGACGGTTACCGGCCACTGCCTGAAAGGTTACAGAAAAGGTACAAGAAGGGCAGTGCCCACAACACTGAGGGCGACACTGGTACCTGAGGCCGCGACCGAAGGAAGTTCTATCCTAACGAACGAGGCGACGTAAAGATGACGCCAGGCTTAACTCCCTCGTAACAAGTTGCGATCAAAATATTCCATCCCGAATGCGGATGGACTAGTTGGTACGGGAATATCGGGGCATTATAGGATACCTTTGCTCAATCGATCTCAGATCGTTATCGCATCTCCTCAACGGAGCAATAGGATCAGCGCATTAGATCCCACCAGGATACCCCTCCCGAGACATCGTCTTGACATTGAGCGTTGCGCAAGACGCGAAATGATTTAGGAACCAGCCGCCTGCATTTCCCTCTTGGAGCCACGTAGCGCAGACCGTCTTCCCAAATGACGGGCTAAACGATGCGAAGGTCTTTCCACAAGCCAGTAAAACACTACCGCAAAACTACCGGACAACAACAACGCGCTGCTCCATAGGCCCCATGAGCTCAGAGCTTTCGAAATTCGCAACAGGTGCAGAAATGCGGAGCCGTGCACATGAGTCAGATAAATAGAGTAACTCGCTTCCCCCAACGATTCAAACTTTGGCGACCCACGGCCCCGGTAGAAGCGAATCTCGCGTTCGAGCCAGAACGTTGCTACAAGTGCGAATGGGTTCAGTGTCCAAGGATAGCCGATTGGTGTGTGAAAGCGCATGAAGGACAGTAGGACGCTTATGATCCATACGCTGCTCCGCCACAGCCATATTTCCCCTGCACTCACGGGTAATAAGGAGAACCCGTCCGTCTGCTCGGCTAGTCGGCAACCCAGCAGCCAGCATGGTAGACCGAGGGCCCAATTCAAAGCTGGTCCATAGGACGGGTACTCGAGGGCCCTTGGATCCGTTAGAACCACAAGCACGGAAAGAGCGCATGCCCCAATCATAAGCCTATGCCACCCAAGTAGACGCTTCAACACTAACAAACCTGGATACACCAAATAATAGATCTCTTCGCAAAGTAGGCTCCACAAAATCGAGTTGGTAAACAAGCCGAATCGTATCCCTAGCGGCATCGACATGGCAATCGCCACGGCCATCGGAATCAAGATGCGGACGTAACGGCGTGTGAAGTACATCTTCCACGAGCCGAGCTCCAGACCATATCGATTTGGAAAATGAATACAAAAGCCGGAGATCACGAAGAAAACGATTACGGCGGCCGGTCCATTAAAGGTGTTGTTGAGTAACGATCGACTCGCGATAAGTGCGAAGGTATGCTGTTTGTCGCTGAGAACTGGTATACCGAAATGTCCGAGCATTACCCACATAGCTAGAACGAAACGCAGACTTGAGAGTGGAAGAATATGCTTCATCGTGATGACTCGAACGCGACACCACCTCTTGAGAATCGGTATTTGTGTTCCGAGTGCGCGTTATAAGGCGGTAATGAACTTGGCGACATTCTCTCTAAATCCCAATGTTGAAGGACTGAATACGGCGGGGGTAATTTAAAACAAGAACCTTCTGTTAGTAGGCCCCTAAACGTCTTTCTTGGGAGATGCGTCGCTCATTGAAACACAATACTAGCGTGTCAGCGGTTCACCACTCGATTTATCCCGCCAAACCGCTCAAACGTGACATGACAGGGAGGGCACCCGGGTCCGACACAGTATAAAGTGGCGACCGCGTGCTAGGTCATCCGCGCTGCTCACGGAGCAGCACGTCCAACGTAAGGCTGGGCCTAACGGGAGGAGGCGCGTCCCGAATTGAACTCTTTCCCGTGGTTATAGGCGGACGGCGATGCCCGCCTGGGTCGGAGTACCAATGAATGAGATGACCCTCTTGCGGGCGGGTCGCCGACAACGGATTTGCTAGCCAGGGTTGGGCGTTGGTTCGTAATACCACAACCTGCTTCTCCTAGCGATCAATCCGGATCAAGCGCAAGCGCCCACGCCTCAGGCTCGTTTCCGACAAACGAACCAGACTTGGCTTGCCAGCAGCGGCCCTAGAGCCGCGACAGGAGAAGCCACTGTCCGCTCCAGTGCGAAACGCTCGCCCAGCATCTTCTTCAACGTTCGCCAATTAAAGCCCTGATGATCATGAAACGTAGAGCCGGTCGAATTGCGGTAGACAGGCCTTACCATGTGTTGAGAAGAACCGGCGAACACACTCTTGCACATCTCAAACACGGTATAACGCGACCCGTAACTGTAATCTCCAAGCCCGCGCCAGCCAGCAATCCGTCTAGCTGTTTGCTTCGCGAATACGGGAAGGCCAGTTTCCACTGGAACGCTGACAGCAATTCTCCCTCCCGGCGCAAGAGCGTGATCGAGTTCTGCCAGCACCGTCGGAAGGTCGACGACGTGTTCCAACACTTCCATGCAAACGACCGTGTCATATCGGCAATGATGTGCTTCATCGGCCAATTCTGGTATTAGACAAAACTCGATACTCGGCAAATGCTCAAACCTGTTCCGACAATCCTTCAGAACTTCGGGGTCTAGCTCGGCACCCATTGCATATGCGGGCCGCCACTCCTGATCAAAGAGCATAGCTAAGAACGTTCCGTCTCCAGAACCGTAGTCGAGGAGGCGCTTGGGTTTCAACGCACGCAGAACATCGAGGCCGGTTTCGAATCTACGACGATGACTCCAGGCGATAAGTCTGTCGTTGCATAGTAGTTGTTTCTTGGCGTAGAATCCTGCTTCCACCTTGTCTTTTGAACTCATCTTTTTGATCTCCAAGACCGCCTTGTCGCTCTATAGTTACTCCATACTACGAGCTCCCAAGGGCAGCCAGAGTAACGGCTATGGTCTCGCCGGAGTTATTCGATCGACAAAGGAGGCGCGACGGCGATTGAGCGAGCCCCCCGGACCTGGGAAGCCAGACCAGCCCAGGATTAGGGAGCCGTCGAGCTAATAGCGATTGACCCAACACAGAACCGATTCGGTGCGGTGTGTGGCTTAAGCAGATCTTCGGCCCGAGCAAGCATCATATCACGAGCCGGCAAAGATGGCTCCATTGGACGCCAATGTCGGACGTGATGGTTGGCAACGGGGCTGGAGAACTAGGCCATAAAGATCAAGTGTCCGGCGCGTCATCACGCTTGCGGAAAACTCTTCCTCAACCCGCTTCCTCCCGGCTATTGCGTAAGCCATGCGCCTCTCGGGATCTTTCAATAATCCGTTCATCGCATCGGCTAGCGACTTGGGATCTCTCGGGGGAATTGTGGTGCCGGTGAGTCCGTCCAGCGAGACGAACGGAACACCAGAGTCTAGTGACGTATTCACCACGGGAAGGCCACACATCATCGCTTCCAGTTGAACGATGCCAAATGCCTCGCTGCGCTCCACCGACGGAAACAAGAAGAGGTCCGCCGCATGGTAATAAGAAACGATATCGCGATTCTGAACCTCTCCTAGCAGGACGACCCGTTGAGATAAACCAAGTTGTCGAACGAGCAATTCGAGGTGCGCCCGCAGTGGGCCGTCACCGATCAACAGAAGCTTTGCATCGACTTCGCACATGGCGCGGATTGCGTATTCAAAACCTTTGTAATAAACCAGTCGACCCACAGCTAACATAACTCTCGGACCGTATTTCGTACGGATTCGGGCGACTGTGTCCGGGTCAGGCCGCTCAAAACTCTCCGGACGTATTCCGTACGGAATAACATGACAACGGTTCCGGTGGCGTTGCAATGTCGAAGACGTCTCCAGGTAGTTCGGCGAAGTCGCGATGATCGCTTCCGCGCGCGAGAGAACCGCTTGGATTATCGGTTCTACTATCCGGCCAAGAATCTTCTGCCGGACAATATCGCTGTGGTAAGTGACGACGAGCTTCGCTCTTTGATGGCTGAGCAGCCAGGCGGCTGCCCCAATGGGATTTGGCAGATGCAGATGGACAATATCGACATCGGCTCTCCTTATCTGAGCGGTCAGTCCAGGGCAAAAGGCGGAAGACTTGATCTCGGCCACTCTAGCCAGTCGCGTGATGTATATACCATTGATCACTTCTTCTCGTGTCGATCTGCCGTCGTTTGCAACTAACACGGAGATGTCTGCGCTAGGTTGAAGATGCATGCAAAGAGTTTCGAGATGAGTCTCGATTCCCCCCATGTGCGGTGGATAGTACTTGCCGACGTGCAGGATTCGAAGTCTGCTTTTCATAAGCCATCGAACAATCCGGAGTTCCGCGAGATCCAGTCGTACAACCGGTCGAGTCCTTCTTTGCAACTAACCTTTGGTTCCCACTCTAATTCCTTTCGAGCACGAGCAATGTCACTGACATAAATCCGTTGATCACCGGGTCGCCACTGCGCGAGCTGATAGGACACGGGATTCTCCCTCCGGCGCTCCAAAAACGTAAGAAGGTCTAGCAGTGACAACACGTTGGATGACCCACCTCCAATGTTGTATACCCTACCAGCGGCGACATCGATGTGACGCCAAGCGGCGTCGTAAGCATCAAGCAAGTCATCAATAAACAGGAGATCGCGAACTTGGCACCCATCGCCAAAGACGGTGATAGGCCGACCCAAACTGGCCGCGATCATAAACCATGCCACCCAGCCTTGGTCTTCCATTCCCCACTGTCGGTATCCGTAGATGCACGATTGCCGGAATACCACAGTGGGAATTCCGTACATTCTTGAGTAGTCCCGAACATACTGGTCTGCCGCCCCTTTGGAGCACCCGTAGGGCGAATGAAAGTCGAGCGCTCGATCCTCGCTGACGCCTTTGGGTAGGTCTGCGTACGCGTACCGGTTGCCATCGCGTAGGACCTTTAAGTCATCCATGCCGCCATACACCTTATTCGTTGAAGAATATATTAGCGCCGCGCGCATGTGGTTAATCCTTATTGCTTCAAGAACATTGAAAGTGCCAAGCGCGTTCGATTCGAAATCGAGCCTCGGGTCGGACACGGAAGTCGTTACTGCCACTTGACCCGCTAGATGAAGAATCATGTCCGCATCCTGGTGATTCCGAAAGGCCATTTCCATCTCATCCGCGGCGCGTAAATCAATCGGAAGGAAATTCTGGAGACCTAAGCCAAGGAGCCATTCAATATTCTGGTGGGCCCCAGGCCTTGACATGTTATCGATCACCACTACCTCGTCGCCGCGTCTCAGAACGCGCTCAGCAGCGTTACAGCCAATAAACCCGGCACCGCCGGTGATGATGACTTTCATATTGTGGTGTTTAAGCTTGAGCCCGTGTCCCGTGCTCAGCAGCTCCGCGACTCCGATCTTTGGGCGAGATTGCGCGTAGATCAGCTTGGACCATTTCGCGAACGAGTTTGTCGAAGGTACATTTCGGCTCCCATCCCAGCGTCTTTCGGGCTTTGCTTGCGTCTCCCATAAGCAGATCAACCTCGCTCGGGCGGTAGAACCGCTCGTCAACGCGAACGTGCTCGCGATAATCTAATCCGGCCTCGCTAAAGGCAACCTCGCAGAACTCCCGCACGCTATGGCACTCGCCCGTAGCGACCACGAAGTCGTCGGGTTCAGGTTGCTGCAGCATGAGGCGCATGGCACGAACGTAGTCTGCCGCATGACCCCAGTCCCGCCTCGCATCCAAGTTGCCGAGTCGGACCTCGGCTTGCAGCCCCAGTTTTATGCGAGCGACGGCACTTGTAATCTTGCGCGTGACGAACTCGTATCCTCGGCGCGGTCCCTCATGGTTAAACAGAATCCCGCCTGCGCAGAACATATCATATGCCTCGCGATAATTCATTGACAAATGAAATCCCGCAACCTTACTAATTCCATAGGGACTGCGAGGATGAAACGGGGTAGCCTCATTTTGCGGACTTTCCTTGACTCGACCGAACATTTCACTCGAGCCGGCGAAGTAGAAGCGACACTTTGGTCGCAGTTCTCGCAGCGCCGCTAGCACGTAATGAGTTCCGTCGATATTTGTACTCATAGTCGAGAACCCATCCGCGAAGCTTTCGGCGACGAAACTCTGCGCCGCCAGATGGTAGCATTCATCAAAGTCGTGGCGACTGAGGACATGAAAGATGCTGGGGTAGCTTTCGAGGCTGGCGGGGTGGAGCGTGATCCTATCCTGAATATGCGCGATCCGACTCAGGCGCTGTTCCGGTTGCTCCAGAGCGACGCGCCGGACGATGCCGTGGACCTCATATCCTAGGTCGATTAGGTGTTCCGCTAGGTAACTTCCGTCTTGTCCAGTGATTCCAGTGATTAATGCCGTTTTCATTCTCAACTCCTAAGTGAGTAGCTCCGAATAAAGTCCTGCCATCGAGCGAGCGTATTTCTCCCATCTAAATTGTGATGCTCGGATGATACAGGCTTGCTGGCGCTCCTGCCATACAGTCGGGCAGTCGTCCTTTTGCCGCAGTAGGCGCACGACCGTCTCTGACCACATGTTGATGTCGGCAACTGCACAGTACTCCGTAGCGGCACCCCCGACTTCCCGGAGCACTTCAAGATCACTCGCCACCACCGGTGTTCCACATGCCATTGCTTCTGCGACGGGCAATCCAAACCCCTCACGCTCCGAGGGCATCAAGGCCAGTGAGGCTCGCCGATACACCGCTGCTAGAACATCCCAATCCAGGCGCGGAAGAGTCACGATGGCTCGCGCTACCTTTAGGTCACTTGCCAGCTTCGACTGTTCTGGGGTGAAGTCACCACCCACTCGGATCAGCCTTGCCTGAGGCAATTGTTGCCGGACGTGAGCGAAAGTGTGTAAAAGTATGTCGATTCGTTTCCGAGGAATGGTCGTACCTACGTGCAGAAGTTCCGGTGGCCCAAGCTGTCCCAACAACCGGTCGGACGCGACGTCGGCGCGCGCATCGGGCATGGCGGAAAAAGCGGGATGAACACCATTAGCCACAACCGATAAGCGTTCGATCGGTATAAGATCGGTCGCCAACAGAGCGTCCATTGTGGATTGGCTATCACACGTAATTCGAGCTGCTTGCCGAAGCCCACTTAGTGTCCGCTGGGCCATGAGGCGGACTGGCAGCGAGCGCTTTTCGAGAGCCGGTTCAAGGACGCATCGAAAAGTATCGAGATCGTGACAAGTAATCACAGTTCGAGCGGCGGGCAACTCGTGAAGAAGCTGAGAGTAACTATGGTCCACGATATGAAACAAATCGAAGGCCTCACGCTTCCCGCGGAGCCAACGCGGATAGTCCCAAAACCGGTTAAGAACGCGATCAGCATTGAAGCATTGCCTCGAAGCGCCGCCGCTCACGGGACTGAACCTGCGACGCATCGGAGGGCACAGGCGGGTGACATCTAGGCCCCCCAACGCCTGGAGGCTCTGCTGAAGCATCAGCGCGACCAGATCCATGCTCGCCCAGCCTTCCTCCACCATGTCACAAACTAGGCCGACACGAACGCTTCCCGATGTCACACCTCCGCCGGTTGTTCCCATTAACTATTACCGTCTGTAGTGAACAAGCACTCTCCTGAATGTCAATCAATCGACTTGGTCACTCGTAACCGTTCAGCACGATTACTCGAAGACGTTCACCCTCGTAGGCCACCGTTAACCGGTAAAATCCACCCGACATCAATCTGCCGTAAGGTGCGGAGACGCTGTTTGCCATAGCTGTAGGCTGCCCTAGCGACGCACCGCCGCCAATATCCCAGCGAGATCCGAGAAGGCTTTCGCGGAACTCCATTCGCGAATCACAAATTCCCGTCCCAGAAGCGCTTGATCACGAGCCTCGATTGGGTTGGCCGCGACCCACAAAAACTCCTTCGCCATTGCTTCCGCATCGCGTCGCGGCGTAAGTCTGGCATAGCCGACAAGATTCTCAGCGAGGCCCCCAACGGATGTGCAGATAGCCGGCGTACCGCATGCCATCGATTCGAGCGGTGACATTCCGAGGCCTTCCGACAACGAGGCTAGGGCCGAGCAATCGGAGGCTTGATAATAATGGCAAAGATCGTGCATGGGATGGGCAGCGGGGCGTCCGATGACAAAGCCCGCATGCTCAGGGCCATTAACGTTACGAGCCAATTCCAGGAATTCCTTGTATCCGCCACCCAGGTTGAGCAAGACCGCATCTAAACCGCGCGCGCGCGCAAGTGCAGTCGCTCGGAGGACAGTTTCGGTATCTTTCTCGTGACTGATCCGACTCGACAGGAAAATTATGAATTTGTTCTCGGGCAAGCCAAGTGCGCGCCGTAAGTGTTGTCGATCAGTGTCGGCAACTCGAAAAACATTAGTATCTACGCCATAATACAAGCCAGCATGGGTTCGTGAGCAATATTCCGATGCAAGACGAAGGAGATACGGACCCAGAGCAACACAACCAGCGGCCAGTCTGCCGTTTATCTTCATCATGAATCGAATAGCTGTCTCGCCTAAGAAGGATTTTAAAAGGCCAATCTGGCCCCTCTCTCGCCTGCAGCGAAAGTAACCAAGAGCGGGCAAACAGGTATATGTAACAACTGGAGTATTCCACTTTCGCGCCGCAAGACAAGCGCTAAGCGAACCGCGCAACAGTTCCTGAGACAAAATTACATCGAACCTGCCACCATTTGACCGGACGTAACGGAAGCTTTGCAACTGATAGCGGAGCCGTCCGCCTTCCAGCATGTCTACAGTAACGGGAACGCGGCTTGCTGAAATTCTGGCACCCAATTCACTTTCCCGAAAGTGTGTACCCGGTACCACCATGGAAAGTTCGGATATTTCACTCAGTCCCTGCACAAACCGAATGTCGGTAAATCCTTCCACAACGAACAGAACTTTAAGACGCGTCGACTGCGCAACATGGTGATTCACGATTGACCGTCCTATCACTGACCGCACGATAAGATCAATGCCCTGTACTGATCACAAACCCTGCTCCACTCGTAATTGAGAGCTTGGCTTTGGGCCCGAGTTCCAAGGCGCTTTTGAAGAACAATGTCGGCCGCAATCTTTTCTATCGCTCGCGCTACGTGCTCCGGACTGTTGACTGGAATAAATAAAGCACTCACACCATCCTCTAGAAGGTCAACAGCAGCTCCAACCGGCGTCGTTATTATAGGAAGACCGCTCGCCATCGCTTCGACGAGAGCCATACTGAACCCTTCAGAGAACGACGGCAGGATAAACATCTCGGCGGCGAACAGGTACTTCTTAACATCTTTGTGGGAAAACTTCGGGACTACGACAATGGCCGAGTGGAGATGCCCCGGAACCATAGAGAGCACCTTGGCCGCTTCGCAAAGGGTGCCAAGGCAGCAAAGCTCAAGATCGGGAAAGTTCCGATGTGCTTCTTCGAACCCTCCGATAAGTGCTCGAATACCCTTGTTCTCGATCCATTGCCCCAGAAACAACACTTTTCGTGCAGGGAGATCATAAGTTCGTGTCCCGAACATATCTAACTGAACCCCGTTTGAATACCTGAACACGCGCGATTCATCT
The DNA here is from genome assembly GCA_963732025.1 of Terriglobia bacterium. Lineage (GTDB taxonomy): Bacteria > Acidobacteriota > Terriglobia > Bryobacterales > Bryobacteraceae > Palsa-187. The sequence goes on along the minus strand of CAVSXU010000006.1, from coordinate 1,761,052 downwards.
ACCCATCGGTTATGAATTAAATAGGTTATTTCGAAGGAATTCAAGCAGTGCACTTGGTCAGATCTCCTGCAACTCGCACGGATCAGGCGCTTGGCGATGATACCCTGCATCAACCGAAATCGAAAACTCAGCTTTCGGCCGTCGATCTCCAGCTGCTCAAAAAACAGAGGTTCCAAACCGTGAAATTGCGTAATGGTGTGAATTTGGCGCAGCCGCTTCGACCACCTTCGCAACAAATGAAAAGCCCAACCCGCATGACTATGGAATATTGCAGTCGCCACATTCTTGCGGTGATAGAGCAAATAACCAACCACAAACCACGCGTATATTAACGTGTACCAGCGGTTTCCAACCTTCCTAAGAATCCAAAAATCCTCGGGAGCGACGACCGCTGCGGAGATGCCGTGTTGTTCGAAATCCGCGACGCGCCGACTGACGTTGCTGAAGACGGCCGTCATAAGGTCCCGAGGTGTGTGTATGAAAAACACAATCATGCTTAAGCTATTGCAACCGCGAACGGATTACACGAACCTTAACACGTTCGTTGCCTCATCGAACAGTGGGACCCTCCTATTTGTAACATTAGCCCACGTTACAACCGCGGGTTTCCTGGGTTGTGGCTGTTGATGTCACGACAATCGGATACATGGATGTCACAGGGCCTGGTTTCCCGGTTCAGACTCAGCGCTTGTCGAAAACATTGGTTATGTGCAACGCGGCTTCTCTGCTAGAAAAAAAGAGTGCAATGCTAGCCATCGCATGATACTCCGCGGGTTATTGAGCTGTGGAAATTCAATCGGGCGCCTTCCGGGATACGGCAAGTAATGTCCGATTGCGTCCACAGAAGAGATTGTTAGACCTGTTTGCGCTATCCAGTATCGCGTGAGTGGCAAAAACATGAGATTATTGATCGGTTGGCCGGTTTCGGTATAGCGGCGACCGGTCAGGCGCATATAGCCGCGATATAGACCAAGGGGGCTCATGTAATTCGGTGTCGTAAGAAAGAGACGCCCTCCTGGCTTCATCACTCGCGCGAGTTCACGCAGCGCAATGCGAGGGTTAGGGACATGTTCGATCGTCTCACAAGAGAGTACGGTGTCGAACGTATGGTCGAGGTATGGCAGAGATTGGATGTCGTTCACCGTCCATTCGATGCTCCTGAGCCGTTTGCTAGTAGCGAACAGTTTTCCCTTGAGCGCTGCCACGTGTGAAAAATCTGCCGCTATATACCGGTCAGGAGCTGCGAAAGTCCGTACGACATGGCAGGCGAAGTCGCCTCTCCCACAACCGATTTCGAGGACCCGACGGCCCTCGATATCGGTTGGCCGAAGGTGATTGCGCACGAGCTCGTGCCATGGAGCATTCGGAAACTCCTCTACTTCTTTGTCTGCGTGCCAGATTTCGTATTTACCTCGTACATCGGTACCCACGCGTGTGGCCTTTTTCACAGGAGCCCCAAGGCTTGACCGCAATCCGGATATGATAGTCCGGCAACTGTGTTCAACACCGACTCGAGACGCTCCACGTGTAGCTCACCGGAGAATTGCTTGGATTTTGTCCAGGCCCCCATTCGCAAAGCATTGTAATGCACGTCGTTGCGTAGTGCCCGCACAATTGCGTCCACCAACCCTTCGACTCTCGGCGGCTCGCTATCGGCAAGTTCCCCGGATTCTCCTGCAATCAACCAATCAGGAATTCCACCGACTCCAAACGCGACAGCTGGGACTCCGTAAGAGGCTGCCTCGATACCGGAGATCCCGAATGGCTCGGGCCACACGCTAGGGAATGCAAGGAGGTCGCTATCTCGGAGTAGGAGGGCTTTCTGTTCCTGGCTGACCCAGCCTCGGAAATCAGCATCCACACGATGAACCCCGGCAATTCTACGCACCTCAGCTTCATCTGGACCAGAACCTGCGATTGTTAGACGGAGCTTTGTGCCTAGACACTCGGCAGCTTTTGGAATGGCAGCCAAAAGGAACGCCAGACCCTTCGCAGCGGTGAGTCGCCCCAGGTAGAGGAGTTCCCCGTGAGGTGTCTTCCAGGGTGGTGGATCAGGTGTCGGATAGAAATCGACGTGCGGATAGGGGAGAAGGTGCAGGAGGCTCGATTGCACCCCGTGATTTAAGTATTCTCGCCGCATATGATTGCTTGCCACTACTATCGCGCCATAACGTAATAGTAATCGCCTGCGCTCCAATTGGATCCGATAGTGATGCCAGGCGGACAGCGGGTTGAGGCCACCGCAACGGCGAGGGTAATATAGCATCAGGCATTTCGATCCGAACGTGCGAGCGCACGGCTCAATGATCGGAAAGCTGTGTGTTTTGATGCCACTGGCACAGGTTCCGTAGTAGCCATGCGCGAAAAGAACAGATGGGTAAGAGTCGACCAAGGCTGCTTCGAGCTCAGCCGAACGAAGACCGTGGCAGTAGATCAAATCTGGCTGCCATTGTGAAATCATTTGTGTTACTTGCTCAATCCCCAGCCTTGCAAGCGACCAGCGGATACATTGGTGGGCAGAATCAATAGTCGACTCAGCGTCGGAGACTTGTTCACCGTGTACAACGGCGATTGAGTGACCACGTGCAATGAGAAGAGGAATCAGTGATTGGAGGTATTTCTCTGTCCCCCCTACTATATCCAAGTGTTCGGTTGCGATCACGATTCGCATCTTCAAGCCCCACTAAGCGCAGAAATGGTATGTCGCAGATCAAAAAGCCGCGAATACAGATCTTCGCCCGCTACCCCTAACCGGCGCCGCTCGGCGTCATCTGCCCTAAGCCGAATGACATTGCCGATCAGGGCACCAGAATCTCCAACTGGCCCGATGGAGACAGCGTTGTTTTCGTGCCACAAAGATTCTGTGAGGTGCCCGCTCGTCGTAACTACGGGACACCCGTGAGCAAGCGCGATCATGGCGCTTGTTCGCCGAGTACTGATGCCGTCCGGATATGGCTGAAACATCAGATCACAAGCCTTGACGTGAGTCGACAAGTCGTGGGGCGGGAGAGAGCCCGTCGAGTGTATCCGATCACACCACGCCGGGTATTTCAATAACAGCTTTTGCCTGAAAGTGTCGCTGCCTTGCCCAAGCAAAGCGATGGAAAGGCGATCTGTTGCATCGAGTAACAATGGCAGCGCTTCGTGAAGAATCCCGGAGATGGCTTCTCCGTACGTGCCGAAATGTCCCACCAAAAAATCAGAACCCGCCAATAGCTGAGCGCGCACGCCTCGAACGCCGCTTAAGTCGCCGTTCAAGGGAATACTGCTGGGAATTGGTAACCACTTAAATGGAATTCGACGGCCGAGAGTATAGGCCCGCAAACGGCTTTCCCACGCCGGTATAGAAAGCCAAACGCGAGTTGCGGCATTCAATAACGTCATGATCATGATCCGGTGAACGACGGCCGCCAGTTTTTGCCTCATTGATCCTCGACCAAAAGACAAAAACGGCTCGTGTACAAATAGCTCAATCTCGTCACCGTGGAGCTTGGAGCGGTTCCACAGCCAGAGGCAAAAAGGAAGATTCATCGACGAGTAGCCATAACCGTGTGGAACCCATTGGACAAGAAGTGTGCGTGGATGCTTGAACTCATTCAATATTCGCCCGATTCGATACAAGCATGAGAGAGAAGATGGGATCAAGCAACGGCGCACATCTATCGCGCTGCCTTCTATGCCGGACTCACTTGATGGTGGACACCAGACATGTACTGTTTCGCCATGCCCTGCCAAGCCCTCGGCGACAAGACGCGAATAATCCGCCACCCCTCCCACTTGTGGAGGGTACTCGCACGTAAAGATGTGACGTTCAAAGTTCACGATATCGCAGGCAACTCCATTCTCGATCTTAAGCCGGATGGAAAACGAAATCACCCGCCCATTTCTGAGAAGATCCCTCCACATTTCGGTACCAATGGTGACCTACGATTGATATATATCTAAACAGCGCTTCACAACTGCTGGCCAAGTAAACTTCTCACAAACAAGTCTGCGTCCCGCTTCGCCCATGGCTGACGCCATTTCCGGATGATCACGTAGCCACGCTAGCTTCTCGCCTATCGCGCGCGGGTGGTTGGGCGGAACAATGAAACCAGTTACTCCGTCCACAACAATTTCCGGCATGCTCGCTACTGCTGTACAGATTGCAGGTAGGCCACATGCCATCCCTTCGAGGAGGGTTTGTCCAAGAAGTTCAGGAATACGCGTCTCCCCACCGTACATATCCTTATATACGCTGGGTAGCACGATGCAGGATGCGCTGCGGTACTGCCGCAGCAGGGTGGCGTCGTCGAGGTCGTTGTGAAAGTTCACGTTCTTTTCTAAAGCGAGGGAACGTAGAGTTTCAAAGTAGGGCGGGTAGCTGGGTTGGCCTGCTATTGACAGCGCCATTCCTGAAGGAAGTCCTTCGATTAAGTAATTGATGCCTTTGTGTGGCAGTAGCCGTCCGACGAACAAAACATTCCCGTCCTTCGGTACCGTCGGATCGGGCGAAAACCTACACGTGTCAACCCCGCCGAGGATTACATGTGCCCTGGGGTCATCCGTTTGACTGGAAATGTCACGGCTGTATTCGCTGATATGCAAGTGCCCATGGTACCAATTGTCCGTCGACATATAACCAGAAACATCCCAGCCTCCGCCTCCTAGATCGCTGACGAAGACTCTTCGACCAGTCATCCGACAGACTACCGCAGATAAACTCGAAGCTACCACGTGCTGTTGATGACAGTGCACAATTGTTGCACCCACGAGCTCACTCAGTAGTGAAAGAGCGATAGGATTTGTACGCTGCCCCTTAATATAACGTGCGTTCCCCAGCACCTTAATGGTCAACGATCCCAAGGATTCTTGAGAGGCCGTTTCTCCAAAACTCAGAAGCGTAGTTGGCACACTGGACGCCATGCTCTTGGAGAGCTCAAGTGCGTATCGCTCGGCTCCGCCCACAACACCACTCGAACCGAAGAGGGCTGGTACAACGTGTAGAACCTTCAGTGCGGGGCTGCTAGATCGCTGCATATCAAAATCAGATCCGGCCAAACTCCTATTTGAGGATCGCTCGTGGGAGTTGGCATTATGCAAGAACTGCCGGTCGGAACCACGAGGTCCTCCAGAAATCTATTGCGACCCGCGAAGACGTTTCTCTCTTTTGGAAGATTTCATCGCCAGTACGCGGGCTGAAGCCGATGCCAGAATCGAATTTCAGTTGATAGTGCCTGTGCCGCAATGACGTTGTTGTGGATGGCTCGATCGCAAACTTCGGGAGCTGCGGCGAACACGTCCCAATAGAGTCCATCAACTCCGTGACGGCAGTCTGCTGCGGCAATTAGAGACCGAATGGTCGCTGGCTGTTCTGACGACGTACGGCAATAGAAGAATCCATCGTCTGCGAAAAAGCAAAAATCCTTATAGCCATAGTCGGCGAGCCAGTTGAAAATAGCTTCAGGATTTTCTCCTTGTGCGATCCATGATGGCGGATGCCATTCGAAGAAGAGTGCAGGCTTCCTAGAAGATAGCGTCCCACGGCCAGATCGTAGGATTGGGAAGTCAAACCCATCCGTATCCACCTTGATCAAATCTACCTGTTTATTGCCACAGACCTCATCTAACGGAACTGAACGATCGCCGGTTTCCGTGACTATTGAGCCGGCGGTACCGGGGGCCCCATGCCTTACGGCCAGCAATTGCCCCTCTCCGACGAACTGGGGAATGATCTCTACCGCCAACTCGGAAGTATTCGCTTTCAAATAGGGCAACCACTCGGCATTCGGTTCAATGCAAACAAACTTGCATTGACCTGGAAGGTAGCGTTCTAGCAAAACGGCGCTATCTCCTACGTTTGCTCCAACGTCAACGACAGTTAGCGGAGGGGGCCTGTCGGCACTCAGAGCCATGGCGCAATGAACTAACGGCATCGACCAAAATGGATTGTTTCCGACAATGTACGGCAAGTGATGGGCGGCTGGCAAGCGGAGTCGCCGTTGCCAAAGACGGGCCTCTACGTCTCCGGCTCCGCAAGGCGTAATTTTGAGGGCGGCTCCTGCAAGGAGCGCACCGAACCGTCCGGGACGCCTAGCTCGTCTGAAGAGCGCCAACCGTAATTCAGCAGTGCGCAACATCCTTCAATTTCCTCTAGCAAGTCAGCTACAGGCTTCCAGCGTGAGAAACGCCACTAGTGAGCCAAGGATAGCCTAACTGGTTCCACTGTTACTATCAGTTCATCGTGAATGGATTCATCATTTTGCAGTGGTCGATAATTCGTGCACGACAGACGTGATGGGCTGACGCTCGACCGCATGGTCGTGCGTAGCTCAGACTAATCGAGTTTAGCTAGTTCGGCTAGAATAGACAACGCTGCGTTCAAATCGACTAGGCGTTCACTCACCATGCTGTGCGAAGGACCTTGTTGCTTGCGTTCCAACACGTTGCATTATCAGTCGACAAAAGCAGGGAGCATCTTTTGGAAGGAAGCCGAGAGTATCTTAAGCTTGGGTCGTAGGTAGACCCCAAGCGGCCCGCTAAGAACGATTGGAATGATGAGCGAGGTATAAACCACGCCGGTAATCGCGGTCACCAACAAGATAGAGGGGAAGCTGCGGGGAGACCAAAACCTACCGAGTAAAATTCCAGCGCCCGAGACCACCAGAAACCTCCCCAACCAGCCAAAAGACGAGCTAATAACCTCATGCGGGGACGTTCCCATCTCGCGCGCTAAGGCGATGACGTTAGCCGGGATGTTTACCAAGCAAATCCCCGTCAGCATTCCCAATGGGGCTCCGATCGGTCCGAGTAACCAGACCAGTACCACTGAAGCGGTCACCGAGACACACCCATCTGCAAGTCCGGTTAGTGCAAGACGACGCTCGTAGCCGAAACAAAAAAGAGAATAGACAAAGGTAATATTCCAATGACGCACCAGCATCGCGGCAATAATCAGCAAAGTGAGAGCGTCACCACCATATTGAGCGGACCCAATCCACCACTCCACAAATCCGCGATTCACCACGAGGACAATACATGCGACTGCTCCACTCATCGCAAGCATCGCTTGGCTCAAAGCCATGGTTGCGTGACGAATCCGAGGTTTAGAACCACCCCCCCGCAACTCACTCAGTCCGGGAAATGCCGCCTGCATCATCATCTGCGGCTTGTTCGCCAAGACACCGGCGAGCTTTCCAGTACACGAATACGGCACGGTCGCTCCAGGGCCAAGTATTTTTCCGATAAGCAATACGTCTGTGCCCATGGTCAGAATTTGCGATATCTGCGAAATGCTGACCCATCCACCCTTTTTAGCGTACTCAAGAATCTCACCATGGCTGGCACTATGCTTCCAGCCTCTCAAAACTCCCGGAAATCGTACTCTTAGCCGATTCCAACAAGCCACCGTCGTAACAAACTGCGCAACGGCCGAAGATGCGGCCAGTGCAAATAAACCGTGACCATTCTGGATCAACAATATTGACAGCACCGTGCTGAGCCCCCAACTCGCAAGTTGAAGTCGACCGAGGAACGCCAAGTCCTGGAAACCCTGGAGAGCAGCGGCGAACAACCGGAACGGAAACATGATTACAAACACGATGAGAATCACAGTAAAGGGCCCTTCGGCCGAGCGCCACGCCGAGCGTACGAATAGCCACACACAGAACGTGCAGATCGTGACAATTGGGAATTGGATCACCGTTAAGCGCGCGGCTCGGGCGATCAACTCCGGAAGTTCCGTCGAATTCGGCCCCGATCGGCCGACTGCGGCCGCTGCCTCTCGCGGAAGTAAACCTACTACACCAAGATCTAGTAGGCCCAGGTACGCAATCGCTTGGGTCATTATGAGCCAGACGCCAAGATCGTGCTGTCCTAGTCGATGCAGCAGAAACGGCGTGAGCCAGACCCCAGTTATGATGATGACGACTTGCTGAAGGTAGCCTAAGCCCAACCCTCCCAGAAATCGATTCGTGCGCGTTATAAGGCCTCCGTACTGGCACGTTGCGGGATCATAAAGATTCTCCTGCTGGCTGGACTGTTCGCAGATTTACGGAGCTTAGCGCCCACACCGGTGGAAATCCATCGTTGAAACGCGGCACAGTATTCTGCAGCCGTCCGTAAAAGATCCGAGCCACGAAAGACGATCTCCGCTGCCCGAGCGACTGCCTGCGGTTTCGAATCTTGCGCACGTCACGAATGTCTGGAGACTATTGCGTGACCACCTAGCGATGTTATGTTAAGCGTCACGCCCGTCTAAAATGCCTGCGTCATCGATCATTGCGTACCCGCCGCTGTCAAGTGTTCTTGGCGCGCCTACCAAGTTCGAGAAGGGGCACTCGCAAGCGAATAGAAGTGTTCAGCCATGTCGCGCCACGTATACTCGCTTAATTCTTTTGATAACTTCAGCGTTTGCTCCCGCCAGTGTTCGACGTTGGACCGCCACAAGAGCATGCGGCGAACAAGACCATCAACGTCCTCTGGATCGGGAAGCAATAGCTCCTTCATGTTCGCGGGATAACGCTCCGCTACTCCTGCGCCCGCGCTTACGATCGCAGGCACTCCGCGACAGAGAGCCTCCTGCACATTCAGCCCATATGACTCGTAGCGCACCGGGCTTACTAATAGGTCGGCGCCCGCGAGCAGCGCCTGGATCCGGTCGGTAAATCCAAGAAAGCGCACGCGATTGCAGAGCCCCAATGTCGCCGCCGACTCCCTCCATTGGGGAAGTGCTCGACCCTCTCCTGCCACGATCAAATTCGCATCCCAATCGGGGCGAGAGCAAAGCTGCTGCCATGCCTTCCATAGCACGTCATGACCCTTGCGGTGGTCGTGGCCAATTGCCCCAATGAAGACGACAACCACCTTTCGCCCGGGCAGCTCAAAATGGTGGCGAGCTGCAGTGCGTTCGGCGTCATTCGCCGGACTCCAATCGTTGCCGAGGTACAAGGAGTGAACGACGTTGGGGTCTACATGCAGAAGCTCGATCAAGTGGCGCCTTGTAAGCTCGGAGTTCGCGATGATTAACTTAGCCGAACGTAGATTCGAAGCTTCCCTGCTTCTCGCAGACGACGCGACCGCACGTTGCTTTATGCCGTCGACCCACGATCCGGATAACCCGTCGCGAGACCAAGCATGGTGCACGTAATGTACCCAATTAATGTCCCGCCAAAGGCAATTTCCTCCATTAACCACGACTCGGGCTGACGGATTGGAAGCAGTCACTCGGCGCGCGACTTGCCTCCCCTTCGCGGAGAGCAGCCGTTCCCCGGCGAACCCCCACTTGCCTGGAACGGGTACGAGATCAATATACGCGCCCTCACGGGATGCCAGTTCTGGGTCGATCTGGTGTGTTACCACATGTACCGGGACACCCTTATCGAGGAGGAATTTGGTTAATGCGAAATTCGCCCTGTCTGTGCCCCCCAGGCGATGCACTCCTCCGGAAACGATGACCCATGGGGCATGGGGCTCCGTGCTCACGTCCTTTCCCGTTCCCATTCAAGATTTGTGAGCCGCTATTTGCGGTTGATCAAGACTCGACCCAAAAACTGAGCGCTCCACGGTTAGGCTGCCGGGACCGCCGGGCCACGCTTTCGAGTACTTCGGCCAGCCGCCGCATTTGTTTCTCGGGAAGGCATAGTTCGGCCGCCCGACCAGGTCCCGCAACGCTCATGCGTTTGCGCATTCCTTCGTCAGTGATCAACGCGCCCAGCGCTGCTACCAAAGCTTCCAAATCTCCTTGGCGAACCAGCGTCCCACAGGTCGAGTCCACAATCTCCAAGCCACCACCTGTGGCGGCTGTTACGACCGGAAGCCCAGCCCAGAGCGCTTCGACGAATACGATCCCGAACGGCTCCGGCCCTGAATTGGGTTGGCAGAACACATTTGCTGCGCTTAAGAGTGCCTCGATATCGGATCGCTGGCCGAGAAACCGCACTCGGTCAGCAATTCCACTCGCCGCAGCCGCAGCCTTTAACTCCGCGAAGTACGCCTCCTCCTTGGGTCTTTGATTTCCGCCGACCATCCAACAAACCCAATTCGGGAAACTTGCGAGCTTGCTCAAGGCTTGTAAATGAAGACTTTGTCCCTTCCACCTCTCCATCCGACTTATTTGAATGATGACGACGTCGTCTAACTTCGTTTTCAACTCGCGACGTATCGAGTATCCCTCTTCCTCGGGCGTCCGTTCGAATGGCCGCACTGGGTAGTAAATGACGTTCTTCGTTACCCCTGGATATAGGTTCGATAAAAATCCAGCCACGAACTCACTGCAACAAATTACAGAGTCCGGTGGAATCCTTCCAGCCCATTTTTCAAGCCAGTGCTTGCCAGCGGGTTCATTATGCAACCAGAACACCAATGGCAGTTCGACCTCACGCACCACGGGCGCGAAAATCGTTTGACTCCACGGCGAATGACACACCGCCACATCAAACCGGCCCTTCGCAAGGACTGCTCGCAGGTTTGATCGGGCTCTCACAACGGAAATCGGATTCCGCAACCGAACCGCGCCAAGCCGGTGGACTCGCACGCCAGAGGCGCTAAGCTCGTTTGCAAGACGCCCATCGAAACAAACTGCGTATTCCGGCTCGATCGATGGCGAGTTTTGACGATTCCGCGCGAGAGTTACCTGAAGAGTTTCTACGCCGCCATATAAATTCCCACTGCAGATATGAAGAACTCGGGTCATGAAGTCTGGTCACTTACTTGGGTTGACACGCTCGCAGGACGGCAAACCATTAACCTCACCGAGCTGAGCGATGACTGCGTTCCATAATCCGGGTGATCTCCACCAGACCACGTGCCAACCTCGGGAATCGGCAAGTCCTCACCCTCTAAAGCGTCGCTTCTTGGCCACGTAATGATGCCTCTCTAGGCAATCAATGGAACGTCCTGCGCTACATCAGTGGAGCGCTTCCGTGTCGAGGACGTCGGGGCTCCAACGCCGCGCTGATCGGGCGCCGGTAACGCAGAGAGCCAACCAACGCATAGAAATAGTAAGACGGACTGAGGAACGGAAGTGAATAGGCCGATTCCGAGAAGACCCACTACGAAATAAAATGCACAGGCGACATATGCCAAGCGTCGTCCCACAATCCAGTCTGATTTCGCGAACGGGGAGCGATTTTGAAGAAACCACACTATGAAAACAGCCCAAAGGAGGAGGCCGAAGATCCCTTGCTCCGCAAGGATTCGAGCATACTCGTTTTCCATGATTACCAAGTCTCGAATCTGATCTTGAAGAAAGTAGGGCATACTCGTCCCGCCCCCCCCGAGTCCATTTCCGAGCGGATGCCCGCGAAGAATGTCCCAGAAGCCCGAATTGACGCTACCATAAACGCGATCGCTCACGACCGCAGCATCTCCCAGGCTTGTGAATCGTTGGAGTCGGTCGTTGTTGGCAGTCGTAATCCCGATGGCTATCAATCCGATCGTCCAAAGGAGCCGCTTTCCAGCGCCTAAACGCATGGAGAACGTAGAAACAAGAACGATCACGCAGGCGGCGACGAAGTGTAAGCGAGTCGCCGCCATTAGGACGCCAAGGAGAGCCGAGATAATACCGAACAAAAGAAGGCCCCTATTAACCGGATGTCTCGATTGAATCCAAGCTCCAAAGAGGAATGGAAGTGTCATCACCATTGTCCCAGCAAACGCGTGGGCATTAACGAAAGTTGAAGGAATTCTAAACAAACCTTCTGCCGCAACATCTTGCGACATGTATATTAGTGATGTAACTTCGCTGCGAGGGAAAAAGCTCTCTACGCCGACTGCATACTCTGCACCTGCGACACCAAGCGCAAACAGGTTTAGAACTCCGATCCCGATTGCGATGTGAATCAGATGCCGACTGTTGAGACGACTCCCTAAGACAATAGCTGGGAGAACAAAAACATTTCCCCTCAGTCCGACTAAAGTTACAAGAGCATTTTGAAAGGGCAATAGCGCAAGTAGAAGCGGCCATGCTATTAAAGCAGCGGCCCACGCGTGTATAGCGGATACCCGTTTCGCCTCCAGCTTGTTGTTAATCGACCAAGGCTGACTTATATAGAGCCCGGCTAAGGCGGCATCAAATATGAAATGCGATGCAGTAGAGGGAAGATTAGCTCGCATAATTCCATATGCATAGCCATATGCAATTAGAACGATGACTCCCCAAGAAAGAGATCGATTCCCTGCCCAGTAAGTCGTTGCTAAGGCAACCACGCAAAGCAGAGTGGCAATCATAATGCGACCGCCGGGGCAACGCACAGAAGATGCGGCCAAGGGTCAAGGAGTACACACCCATCGTCGAGACGTGAAAGCATGTCGCCGATGTCCATTGAATCGGAGTATGCTGCGGCCCGAGTGAAAGTTGCAGAGTAATTGAATGCGATAGACTGCGTCGCCGCTATCCAGAATTGGCGAGAGCACAACGCGAGGAGCACATCCTCGACTGGTAAGGGATCTGAGGACGAAGCTCGAGGAGGATTCTCTTGCATGTACGTCTCCCCTATCGTTTTAGAATTCCAGGAATGGCCCACTCTTCAGCGCCCTCAATGTCGATTTTCATGAGATCAATATCTCCTGGACAATTGTCACCGATGACTTCGTCAAGAGGTCGGACGCTTTCGGGAAAAGTCAGCTCGGGGGTCCGAATTGTTCGGTTCAAGACGTGGAAGTCCCCGATTCGAGTGTGTTTCGTCCCCCTCATCACTACCATTCCGAGCTCTGCACCTGCTGCAACACCGATTCGGTAACACGCGGAGCATTTCGAACCTACCGGATCAGGCTCGACGCTTATCACGCAACCTGAGGGTCCAACGAAACTCGCGCCTAATACCAGCGTGCAAGATGTTAAGGACTAAAAAGCGTCTCTTGGGGTTCGAATTTTCCCGTGAAGCACGCCTCACAACAGATTGAATCCCGAAGGTCCTAAGAACGCCAAGCCTCCCATTTCATCCGGTAAGTGCGTCCAGAACGGTGGTGCTCAACGTCGAGCTAGGTGCCTCAGGACCCGGTAGCGCACGGCCTTCGGAACATAGGTCTACCAAAGGGGGCTTGCCGGGCGTTGACGCAATAGGCTTCCTCCCGACAAGCATTATATTGTCCGAGAACATGCGTGGGGAACTCCTGGACAGGAAACTGGCGTAATGGCGGCCCGTAAGGGGGATCCGGCCCGATTGCGTATATTCGATCTCGACCTCGCATAAGCTGCATTCCTGGGCGATTCTGACCAAATCAATTTCGAGTAGAGCAGTCAAATGGGCCGGATAATGAACGTCATGGAATGCTGCAAAGCGGTTCTTAACAACGAGACTGAGCAAACTAAGTAAGCTCAGCTGGTTTGGCGTGCTCACGAGAATCCATCCACCTGGCTTCGCCAATTGGATCAGTTTCCGAACAAACTCGCGCGGATTCTCCAAGTGTTCGATGGTCTCGACGGCTACGACCACGTCTGCCAAGCTGTCTGAAATTTGTAGCCGAGGCGAGTCAAGGTTCTCTCTATGAAATGTGGCGTCCTTCGGAAATCCAGGGTAGGCAACAACGTCGATACCAATATAGCGCCGAAAGCGAGTGCACACAAATGGGTAAAGATTGCCTGAACCACACCCGACGTCGATCAAGCAGTCGCCCTGAATGTCACGTGACTCCAAACTCCGGGACACCATTTCATAAATTGCGTTGTTGCTTCTACCACCGCTCGCTAGCGCCCTTTGTTCTGGAAGAGGAACGGCATTCACGGGAGTACCTTCGTCCGACCTTGCCTTGGTCTCCTCATTTGAACGAGGAATCCCCACGGCGCATAGGCCACCGTCCATTTGTGCTGAAAAGCCATGTGGTAGTCCATGACGAAAGCAGATCGTAATCGCCTTGCATCGCCACAGGTACAGACACTGCGCGCGTCGCTCGTAGTCTCGCGTGAAGTGCCAGGTGATCCATACATTTACTAGCGAACAATTGCGAAAACCCGTAATTCGTCATCGTGCTTGCAGGCATATGTGACAACACGAAACTTAGGTTACACATTCTTGGCTGGGTGATGGGTATCAACTGAATTCTGTTGAATGGTGAAGTAGATCGCTTTGAGAGACGTTGCTAATCGCTCGGGCTGAAACACAGCCTCTGCTGACCGCCTCGCAATCCGGCCGAGTCGTGCCCGCAGCGCGGGATCCGCTGCGAGAGCCAAAATCTGACTAGAAAGAGCAGTCGCGTCTCCGCCGGGGTGAAAAAGCATTCCACTTGGGTCTTCGAAAAGTTCCGCCGCTCCAGTTCCAGCGCTCGCGATAACCGGTTTTCCGCAAGCCATTGCTTCAACGATCACCATCCCAAACGGCTCGCGCTCTGTGCTTGCATGCACCACAACATCCAAAGCGCGAATTGCCGAATCTGGTTGAGGTGCAAAGCCCGTAAATGCAATCCTATCGAGTACCCCAATCCTCGCGGCCTCCTCACGGAGCTCCTCCAATGAATGTTGGCTCCCCTGAGTTCGATAAATTGCGCCCCCTATGACGTAGGCGCGAACCGGGAGCTCACGAGGGAGCAGCGAAATCGCCTTTAGAAAAGTAGTATGTCCTTTCCACCGAGCGAACGTTGCGATCAATCCAATGCGGAGAGTCCCGGGAGGTGGCTCATCCAATCCCGCAGCGCGGTCGAGATTCATTTGATCACCAACAGGAGAGAAGCGAACTAAATCCAATCCATTATATAAGACAAACCTAGGCACACGGTCGGAACAAATACTGCGGGTGTCGGCCGAGACACCGTTGGAGTTAGAGATAATTGCCGCACAGTTACTTCCACTCCATGCTAGCAGCCGTCGCATCATGGGCCTTTGCGATAGATAATCATGGAAATGCCAAATTACCGGCACTCCATGCGGCCGTGCCCAGATTCCAAGAACGTGCATTTTGAATCCGGTTACGTGAATCAGATCTGGTGCAAGAGCTCGAATCTGTTTACTTAGTTGAGCGACATAACATTTCACGTCCCACAAGGCGCAAACGAGCCTGATTCCTTGCATGAAGGTCCGCTGACCAAAACCTCTTCTCCCGACTGCGCTGTCTCCCAATCGGGCGACGGAGCGCGGCAACGGGAGAACTGTAGTGGGCACGTGAATTGCGGTGGCCTGGACCGCCAGAGGTCCGTCCTCCCCTAACATCAGGTGGATCTTCCACTCTGGCTGTGCGCCGCCCACGACCCGAAGAAGTTGGATGAGACTCGTCTCAGCGCCTCCCAGTTGGCCGAGGGTGTTAAGGTAAAGAATTCGCATCGGTGCGGTCACCTCGAACGCCCGAAACTATCTTCAGAGGGATCGTGATACCCCGCCAACAATGAATGTTGTGGTGCCGGGCAAGCCCGAAAGGGCCACTTGCACCTAGTTACAACACTGGCGTCGAGTACCGCCATGCGGCACGAGAGACACCGGCGGCAACGAGAGCTTATTCCCTTGAGTTCTTGGAACCATAGTAATTTTGATAGCCACCGTAATAGCCATTGTAGTTCCCATAGTAACCGTTGGGAGATCGCTTTGGATTCCAGTCATTAAGAATTGTCCCAAGCAGTCTAGTTCCGTCTTCAACAAATCGCTGATGAGCGGCTTGAGCAGCGTCACGAGTCGTCTTACCCGCTCGCACCACCATGATGACGCGATCGACCATTCTGCCCAATACGCGAGCATCTGGAATCTGTAACATCGGCGGGGTGTCGATAAAAATAGTTTCAAACTCGGTTCGCAGAGTCCTCAGGAGTTCAGGCATCCGTGTCGAGTAAAGTAAGCTCGTCGCGGCAGCGGTCGCTGAACCACTAGTAAGAACGTAGAGATCTGGCATCCTAGTTTCTTGGATCATGCCTTCCGGGATGGAGGTAAGTGGCTCCTTGGACCGAAGCAGATCGCTCAGACCGCGATCGTTCTTCAAATCGAAGATTTCGTGCAATCTGGGCTTC
The DNA here is from genome assembly GCA_963732025.1 of Terriglobia bacterium. GTDB lineage: Bacteria > Acidobacteriota > Terriglobia > Bryobacterales > Bryobacteraceae > Palsa-187. Next base: position 1,745,146 of record CAVSXU010000006.1, on the reverse strand, counting down.
CGGAGATCGGCATCTATTAAAAGGACGCGCTGGTTGACTTCGGCCACGGCAATCCCCAGGTTGCTGACTACGGTGGACTTTCCTTCGCCAGGGCTGGAACTACTAATGACCATTACCCGTGGGCGGCTACCATTGTTACCAGAAAACAAGATCGAGACTAATGTAGCTCTGAATGACTCCGCGACCATGGACGGTCGTTGTTGCCATGTCGCGAGCTCGACCCGTTCTCGAAGTGCAGGCATCTCAGGCACCTTCGCCGTTGCACTCTCTATGGCGGCCGTCAGCTTCTTGTTGGCGATACGCACCCGTACCCTCGTACCTGCTGATTCCGAAGGAATGATTCCCAACTCCGGAATGTTCAGATAGAATGCAATCTCGCCCGGTTCCTGGATAGTCCGATCGGCCCGATCCCGCATTACGACAATAGCGACAGCAAGGAACAAGCCGGTCAAAAGTCCAATCCCAGCGTTATTTACGAGGTCAGGCTTATAAGGTCGAGACGGACGCTTTGCGGGATCGACAATACGAATGTTTGACGCTCTTAGGGCCGATACAATTGTCGCTTCCTTCAGCTGCTGAAGCATTGTATCGTACAGTTGCCGACTCGAATTGACCTCACGCTTGAGGATGTCGTAATGTACTGCCTTCTCCCCCTCACCCGTAACGACGGATCTCTGCTTTCCGTAATCGGCAGCCAAAAGCTTTTCGCGGCTGAGGGATTCATCATACTCGCTGCGTATCCGCTTAAGAGCGTTCCCTCGTTCTCGTTCAAGCGCTGTTTTCAAAGTCTCGATCTGGGCAAGAATGGTCTTGACCTTCGGGTGCTCAATAGTGAACGTTTCTCGGAGTTCTGCTAAGTGGCCATTCAGTTCCGTGAGCTTCGACTGATAATCTCGCAATCCCTCATCATTCAGAATGTCTGGGAGTGATTCTAACGAGCTTGCGCTCGCCATTTCCCAGCGGGACTGTTTTGCGATCCGGTCAGTCTGAGAAGCCGTGAGTGCTTGTTGTACTTGTCGAAGCTTTTCCTCAGATACGTTGGTTTTCTCGTCCGTAAAAATGATTCCAACTTGGCGAGCATATTGTTGGAGCGAATCCTCGGACCGCTCAAGACGGATTCGCATGTCCTCGATCTGTCGAGTTAGCCATTCTCCTGTATGTTCTGTGGCCTTCCAACGAGACTCAAGGCTTTGGTCGATATACTCCGTCCCCATGGCATTTGCAAAGGCGGCGGCGGTATCGGGATTCGTCGAGTCTACGGTAATCTCGATTATCCGCGTGGGCCCGGCAGCACGGACTTTCATATCTCGAACCGCCGTTGCGAGTGCGAGTTGATACGCATCTTCCTCCTTGACCGCGGGAAGGTTCAGGGTTTTTCGCCAAACAGCGATCCGGCCCGTATTCATCGGTGGCGGTTCCGTCGCCTTTAATTTGGCGAGCACTCGATCGATCAGCGAAGCGCTTTGCAGTAACTTTAACTGAGTTTGAATGTCCACTGCGTCCGACTGCGTGCCAGATTCGTTGACTGGGTTGACCTTGCTAGCATTGAGAAAATTGGAATTGAGGCTGATTATCTCGAGGGAAGTTCTAGCTTGATAGATCGGAGTCTGCGGAAGGGTGATCAAGGCGCCGATCAAACCGCCTAAGAACGTGATCAGGATCAGTGTCCCTTTGCGACGGGCAAGGATTCGCCAGTACTCTAATAGGCCGCCCGAATTCGGGCCGGATCCGCCCTCCGCGGCTCCATATGCGACGTCCCCATAATTCCCGGGAACCCGGGCGATTTCCCGATGTGGCAATTGACCTGCCAAATTGGCGTCGTGACTCTCCGGAAGAGCGTTCATTTAACGATAGATGATCAAGCTGTTAGTTGCCGAGGTACCGATGCCAATTGCTGCCTCCATGGTCCGGATTGCAGCATTCTTGGCGTTGTTTACTGGCACGAAGAGAATATCTTCCGCTTTGAGAGGAACGTCGGGTGCTTTACCATTGAGAATTGCCTTGAGATCCAGTGTAATTTCACTTCGCGTGGTTGACTCCGGAACGATTCGCATGATTTTGGCTCTCTTCCCCGCCGCCATTCGGTCAAGTCCTTCTGCCATTGACAAGAGTTGCAGCGCCGTCGGAGCAGCGTTGTCCCCAAGCACAAAACCACCTGTCTTTCTCACCGCTCCGATGGCGTAGACAATGTCAGCTTTCGGCACAGAAATCACGTCGTAGGGCTTTATCGGAATGTTGTCTGCAGGGTTTGTAGCTGCAAGAATGCTCTTTACTGGGACCGACGCGACGGAGAATTTCCCGCTCGCGTCATCCGTTGCGCCCGCAAGGGGAATTCGTCCCCAATCTAAACGTCGAGTAATCTTGACGCTATTTCCCGCGTCCGGCCTCAATCCTCCAGCTGTCGAAAGAACTTCGAATAGATTCTTCTGGCCCTGAAGTTGATGGACGCCCGGCGCTCCTACTGCGCCTAGGATTGATACAGGCTGAGTCCGCCGCTCGGCAACCGACACCATGACATCAGGTTGGACAACATACTTCTTAAGCCGCAAGCTGATCTCGGCTTCGAGTTGGTCGGTAGTAAGCCCCGCTGCTTGCATCTTGCCAATCATCGGCAAGCTAATCACACCGCGGTTGTCGATCCGCACCGGCTTGTTGTCGATCTCTTCTACATTCAACACCCGAATGACAATTTGATCGTCAGGTCCAAGCGTGTAGATACCCAGTGCTTCACTGTTCCCTGTGGGACTCTGAGCCAGAGCGAGAACCGCGAGTAATAGCGTTAACATCATGGCGTTTCGGATCCGTTGGTCATTTGGCGCGAATCGACCGCTGCCGCCAGTCGGTCTAGTTCCATCGAAATTAGCCTGACTCGATGCTGGAGCGACCGTACGTCGTCGATCACCGGGTTCACTCCCTCATTTGAGGCTATCATACGCTGGACAGCCGTTCGAGCCAAGTCGGAGACGCTGCGTACACCTTTCAAAACGCAAGCCGCCTGTAGACTAACATATTCCTCAGGTGAAAGCCGAAAACTAATCATCTTACTCTTACGCATTAGGTTCATGCGAACTCCCAGTTGCGACTTGGCGAGATGCTCGTTCCATCGACGAGACGCCCGTCTGAACTAAACCCTATTTGACGGATGTCGGCGTGGCTAATAAGTACGCTACCGCGCCGACTGAGACAGGCTACCGCCATTTTTGTCACACTATGGAATGTGACAGCTAGTGAGAGCCCCCGATTACATCGCGACAATGGCTTCAGCCGAGAACGTCACGTAAGCCTTTGAGCGAATAAGGTATCCAGAGTATCGTCTTGCCATACAAATGTCAACAAGTAAGTAAGACAAAACGTAAGACGCGGAATGTCTCACAAGAATGCCGGCTAGCCACCTCTACGCTAGTATTTTCCATTGTATCAATAACTTACAGATTCTAAAATCTACAGAGCAGCCATTTTGATGCATCGGGCGATCAATGCGAAGAAAGCGGTGTGGGGGCACCATCAAGTGCGGCCGGTGATTGGGGTGATAAACTACTCCTTCCGATGCGCAAGCTGACAGCCCAGAGTTGAAGGAACTCCCTGGGTCGCAAGCGGAAGGAATTCCACTCTTATCAGGCGGGGCATCAAAGAAGTATGAGCATGACAGTTTCTTCGGACGAATCGGCCTCTTAAGCGTGTCGTTACCGTCGCAGAACGCTCACGTTATCGCCGCGCGACCCGACGAATTTCAATTTGGCGTAGAAAAGGACGGACTGCGACCACAACAGCCTAGCAACATGGTCGCAATCCGCCGCTCCTTCACCCAAGATGGAAGTCTGGCCGGAATGCCCAGTACGCCACAACAGATTCGGCGCACTAAGATTCTTCAGCGCCGGCATCTCCCTGACTCGGCATAGCGCCTCATCGCAGGATCACGTTTTTGGTAGTGAGTAAATATCTAAATCCCCCATGGGGAAGTCTTTGGTGTTATCGGTGATCAGGACGAAGCTCGTAATGAAGCGCCACGGCAGCGACGATGGTATCCGGGATACTCAGCGTCTTGCCTTTGCTGCCGTAGTCACGTTTGAGTCGCCCGGCAAGCTCCGCAACGTGAAATGTAATGGCGTAAAGCTTGAGACTCTGCAACAAGGCCGTCGTTCGTTCTTCTTCTTTCGGCCTCAGGCCTGCGTAGATCTCGGTCACGTTGATGGGACAGCAAGCCAGAGTGTGGCCGGCCATGATCAAGTTAGACAGCGCAACATTGCGGTTCCGCTTTTCGTTCAAGGCGTCAATGATAATGTTGGTGTCGAGAAGGTAAGTGGCCATTTCAGCGAGCAGTTACCTTTTGAAAGCGTCGCTCACTTTCCTGACGCAGTTTCCGAACCCACTTGGCTGAGCCCTGCTTCAGCTCTGGATGATCCTTATCCTTCCAGGAACCGGCCGCGGCTTGGAGCGCTTTAAGCTGACGCAGGCGCATGAGCTTTTCCTCGGCGGCCTGGGTAAGAAAACTGCTGCGCTGGCGGCTGCCCACCAGCATGTCAATGTCCTTGACTAATTGCTCAGAGAGAACGACGTGTGTACGTTTGGTAATCATGGGGGTCGAGAACTAATTGGTTAGAAGGCCGCTTTTTAGGCCCACTAGTATATTAAAGGAATGTGTGACTATTGTCAAGTCCAAGTTGTTGAAAAGACGGGATCTTCACCGTGCGGGTCAAGCAACATGGCTCCGCCCAGATGAGAGAGTCGGCCCGAGGGCGTCCACGCCGCACTGCGAAGAATGCGCAAGCCTCTGATTAGCTTCGTCCATCGAAAAATAGTCAGGGTCAAAGTCCTTCCCGACCCATCGCTTAACGCTACGGTGCTACGGATCATACCGGTCCGCGAGCGCCCTCAGAAGATGGTCAAACTCCTCGGACGCCACAGGCTCGCCGACCTGAGTTACTACGTGATCAGCGCGAGAGAGGTCGCGCTATCTCCCAGATCCCGGCCCTAACCCTACTCTGCAGTTAATCTTAGGCGACACGTCTCCGGCTTGTCGGCTTTGGCTTCGGATCATCTTCGGCAATGCCGGACAGAACCACCGGCGCACGGTCGGGAAACTCGGCGACCAGCGAAAGATTCCCGCCCATGGCCTCGACCGTTTTTCGGAGCGTGGACAGCAAGAGATCGCTCCGCTTTTCGAGGCGCGAAACACTGTCCTGGGTGACCCCGAGCGTCTTGGCCATCTTTACCTGCGTGAGCTTGCGCGCGTGCCGCAGTTCGCGCAAGGTCATTTCCTCGGCGATCAGTTCAGCGGCGCGGGCCTCGACCTTCTTGCGTTGGGCGGGGCTCAGTTCCTTCATTTTGTCCTTCAGCGTGATTGGCATGGCTATGTCCCCTTCTTCTTCGTTCGTGACAGGTGCTCATCAAATCTTTCGTCGGCCTTTGCTATGAGCTGGCGATAAAATCTCTTCTCGCCGCCGCCCGACTTGTCTCCCGCGATCAGAAGGACCGCGTTGCGTTTCGGGTCGAACGCGAAGGCGACGCGCCAGACACCGTCTGCCGCGTCAAAGCGCAACTCCTTCATATTCGCGTGGCGCGAACCTTTAAGCGTATCGACGCGGGGCCTGCCGAGCTGCGGGCCAAACTGCTCCAGCAACAGGGCATGAGCGCGTAATTCGCTCTGCACGTCATCCGGCAGCGCGTCGAATTCGGGATCGAAGTCCTTATGGAATTCAACTTCCCACTTCACTCTCATAGTATGTCATACAGATCATATGTTGTAAAGAACATCTTATGATCTTGAGCCTGTTTCACTGACCTGGTTAAGCTCCAGAAGAAGCTCGCCGGAACAGGCAATATTCTCTCCGCCTGTAGTCCGGCGGAGCCGGGTTCTCCAGATCGTGAGTGGACCCCCAAGTGATGACCTGAAGACCGGCCTGGACGTCCGAAAATAAAGTACCTATTGGAGTCGAGCTCGGGCGCGGCCCTCTGTCATTCCGCCACAGTGGCGGGATGTCAGAGGCCCTATCCCAAGATTGTCGGCGGGTGACCCGTTGGGACCGGACTGCGGATACTGATCGGCGCGCCCGAATCACCAGCCTCGGGAATCGGAATTTTACCTTGAATTACGATATTGCTTCCCTCGAAGATGATTGATTTGACCACGGTTCTCAGCAAGTCCTGCCATTGGTCGTCAGAGAACACCGCGAGATTCGCCGCTGCCTCGGCGCAGTAATCTGTAACCGATTTCTCCACTTGCTCCCCTGGGATGGTCGTCGCATGTTCGGATCGACTCCGTTGAAGATCAAGTGAGGCGCGTTGCGCCTTGAGTGTTTCCAGCTGCCCTGCGAGTTGGCCCGGCGAAATCACACCGGTCCGATACGCATCGAGAATTCTTTGTTCTTCAGCCGCCAAACGCTTCGACTCCCGCTCTACAACCTGAGCGACGTTTTCGCGATCCCGGTTTTCGCGGGCGTCAGCCTCGTTCAATTTGCGCAGCGGTTCGAGAATGACCGCCGGGTTCAGCACGACCTTGCTCACGGCTTCTTTCACCGCGTCATTCAAAATGTGCTCGGCAATGCTCGGCGTAAGTCTACAGCGCTTGTAACAGCGATAGTAGAACCGGCCGTGACACGGGTCACCTACGAGCCGCGCTCCGCATGAACCGCATTGGACCAATCCTTTGAGCAGGTACCGATGTTTTTCATTTCGTGGAGAGAATGCAATGTTCTGCTGAAGCTGCCGTTGGACTCGCTCCCATCGATCTCGTCGGGACGATTCTCAGCGATTCTGGCAATTCTAGTGGCAGCCATTCGCTCTTGGGGCGCTGTCGCACGCTGCACTTTGCGCGCCTTCGATACCGCGAACTGACCGACGGATTTTGCGGTTCGCAGCCTTGAAACTTGTTGTAGTGCCAGACGCCGGCATAGGTTTCGCAATGCAGCATTCGAAGCACGCTCGACTTGCCCCAGGTCTGGGCTCGTTTCCTCGGAGGAATCTTCAATTCGTTCAGCCGACTCATCACTCGCCGGGCCGAAAGTCCCTCGCGGTCTACCCATTCAAACATCTGTTGGACGACTCTAGCTTCGCCGGGATCGATTTCCAGAACGCCGTCCCTTCCCGACAGTCGGTCCATCGGAATGTAGCGATATCCATAGGCTGTGTTCGAGCCAAGGTATTGCTTTCGGACCTCGACTTTGTGACGGCGCCCACGTCGGGTCCGGTCCGAGATCAGTTCACGCTCGAACTCGGCGAAGCTGCCCAGAATGTTGACCATCAGATTGTACGTCGGGCTGGTGTCTGAAGGCAGCTTGCGAAAAATCACCTTGATTCCCTTGCGTTCAAGATCGCGTTTGATCACCCCCAGATGCGCGACGTCCCGCGCCAGCCGGTCCACGTCATTAATAAGGACAGCGTCAAAGACGCCCTTCTGCGCATCATCGCGCAGGCGGTCGAGTTCGGGCCGCTCCATGACTCCGCCGCTCCAGCCTTCATCCTTATATATTCCGGTGATCGGCCAGCCCTTCTCGCGAGAAAATCGCTCCAGTTCGGCGACTTGGGAATCGATGGTTTGGCCCTCCCGCTGCTCCTCGGTCGAGACGCGGGCATAAATGGCGAGCCGTAGGCCGGCTTCGGCGATTTCGGGCATACTTGAGAGAGAATTAAGGTTCTGGGTCGTTCACACATTAGCGTCTTGTCCGGATTAGTCAAATCCACTCCTGTGGATAACGGAACCCGCCGGTGGAACAGATGGCAACCGCCTTGAGCAGGGCGTGCGGGTCGGGATCGGATACGGTTTCCCAGGTTACTGCGAGTTTGGTTGGTTTTTTCGGCTGTGACATAGGAGAGTCAGCATAGAAGATCGACCCGATCCTGCCCAGACGGGAAAAGATGAACGCGAATAGGCCCCGCGTGGTTGGACGCCACTAGGCCTTTCCCGCCTTTTCAATTTTTCTGATCAGCGCCATCATCACCCGATGATGTTGGAATTGCTGGTCGAATTCATGGCGGAGCTCGTTCGCGCTCTTCTCGTCGATGAGCTTTCCGGACGTGTCCGGGTCGCTTGCGTCGTCTGGTCGCCAAGCGCCGAGCGCCCGATTTCCGCCGCGCGGTCTTGGACGTGCATCGCCGCAATCGCGAGCGACTACTCAACAAGTTGCTCACAGAGATCAGCCGACGACTTGTAGTTTTCCACAATTTTTCCCGCCTTTACGGTTTCCACCCAATTGCTACAGTTCCCACAGAAAGACGGTTATGCAATTCAGCTCAAACAAAAACAAAACGATCTCGTTCTGTACCGAAGGAGGATGGGCTTTACCCAGAAGCAGGTGGCGCGACTTGCTGGGCCAACGCGATGCCTCGATGGTTTCGCACTACGAGCACGGACGCGCGCTGCCGCCGTTGGCGGTGGCTCTGAGCCTGGAGATCATCTACCGGGCTCCAGTCGCGTTCTTGTTTCCCGACATGTACGACGAGCTCAAGAAAGAGATCCGCGCTCAAGAAGAATCCCTTGCCGGAGCGGGTCAACAACCGCTCTTCCCAACTAATTAAGCTCACGCTGCGGCTATGAACAACATTCTTGATCATTTCGTCTTGCCGACGAATTCCTTTGCCCCAGCGACCGTGTCCGACATGTTCGCCTTGCGTCTCGCGCAAAAGCTTGGGGACGCTTCGCGCGGTTCGGCATTTTGTCGCGCTGGCCGAGTCCTATCCAGCAGGTCAGCTATTGTGCGCCTATCGCCGAGCGCTCCGCGCCAGGCTCGAATGGCGACCTCGGCAAGCGGTTTCACGCGGAACTGGAGCGAACGCGGCCGGATGGACACCATGTCTGTCAACCCGGATCTGCTTGCGATCCGAATCGAGCGTCGCACGGTTGCCGCGGCAATCTTCCGTGGCGATCATTTGGAGTATGCAGATGCGAGGCAGCTTTCTTCGAGCCGCGATAAGGCAATTTCGAGCGCCGATTGGTTTCATTCACTGGCTCCTTACGCAGTTTGATCAATTCGAAATCGATTGGGCTGCCCTTGAATCAATTCCGAACGGGCATGAGATCCAGCGGCGTGCCCTTCATGACGCGATATGCCAGTGGCTGCGGGAACGTGCCTTTTCTATCGGTGAGGTCCCGAGATCTGCTCTCCTTAATGGGTGCGGGCAGCCACCCCTGAAATCACGAGCTCAGCTCCGCAGGATCGCTACATCAGTCTGGCCGATCATCGAAGGCACGCACGCTAAGGTCTTTATGCAGGACGCAGCGATTCTCGGCCTGCACGTGCAAACCGAACGCCTCTTCATCATTAACTAATTAATCTTATGGTTGGACCTCTGCCCTACATCGGCGGCAAGAACCGCCTTGCCAAGAAAATCATTTCGATTCTTCCCGAACACACGACTTACGTCGAGCCGTTCGCGGGAGGAGCGCAGGTGCTCTTTCACAAACCGCCATCGAACGTGGAAGTGCTGAACGATCTGGATTTCGAAGTCGTGAATTTCTTCCGGGTCTGCCAGTGGCATTACGAGGAATTCGTTCGGTACTTGCGCTTCTGTCTCGTCAGCCGCAAGCTGCATGAGCTTCACGTGAAGAGCGATCCGGCGACGCTCACCGACATCCAGCGGGCCGGCCGATTCTTCTATCTTCAGAAGAACTCCTGGGGCGGGCTGATCCTGAAACAGAAGTTCCACTACGGCGTCACGCAGCCATCGAACTACAATCCCGAGCGGATCCCGGAGATCATCGAGCAGACGCACAAACGGCTCGCCCGCGTGCAGATTGAGTCGTTGCCGTATGAACAAGTGCTCAAGAAATACGACCGCCCGACAACGCTGTTCTATCTGGATCCGCCCTACTGGCGGCGAAAGCTGTATAAGTTCAATTTTTCCGATGCCGATTTCCTTACCCTTGTGAAGCATCTTGCGACCATCAAAGGGCGCTTCATTCTCTCGCTCGACGACCATCCCAAAGTGCGGGAGATCTTTCAGGGATTTCACATCAAGCAGACCGATGTCGTCTACACGGCCAAACGCACGACGAATACGCGGTTCGCTGAATTGCTAATCACGAACTTTGAGCCGGATGATCGCGGCGCGTAGATCAGGGAGCCAATTCACTCAACGCATACGCGAACCAACCGATGCACACCAGGCATAGCAGGAAGTACAAGAGCGCTCGCAGGTAAAACAGCAGAGTGAAAGAGTTCAGCCGGGCATGCGGTCGAAGGTTGTCGAGCAGGTGGGCTCCCATGTAGCCAGCAATGATGAACATGATGAGAAGCAGACCCAAGAGTGACCGCACGCTGAGGGCCAGTACTCCTCGCCGAACATCAGATCCTGAGAGAGCACTATTCGTCACCCAGTCGATGTGGCCGGACCCGAGCCTCGCGCGACAACGTCATGATGCTGTGGAACGAAGGCAGCCAGAACAGCACAACGATTAGCAGGAAGTAGCTTGTGTTCTTGAGGTGTGCGCTCTGTGCGGTGAGCGTTTGAAACCGGGCGGTAACAATGACGGACTCGGCTAACGCTCGATGGAATAAGACGAACTGCGTGACGCCGGCGAGAAGGAAGATTCCTAATGAAAACAATAGCGCGAACTCGCCACCGGAACCGACGAGCGCCCGGTCGGTTGCTAACGCCATGATCGAGGTCACAGAAATGAAGGCGAAGGTTATCGTTGCTAGCGCGCGCTCTGGAGCGATGTTCCGCGTCGAATGAGCTTTCCAAGTAAAGTGACACCACGTAAAGCGCGCGTACAAAGCACTGGATAGAAGGGCGAATGTGGCATGACTCGGAATGCTCACTGCAATCAGCCCGACCGCACCAGCGATCCGATTAATATCCCGACGGATGTCCATCCCACCAGAATTTGGCGGAACGGACTCATTCGAGCGATTGGTGCTTCTGGTTCGGCGACCATTCGAACCAAGCCCAGCGTCTCGATCTCGTCTCCGCTCATCGGTTCGTACCCGGCAAGTTGCAAGACGCGGTTGACCTTCGATACTTCACGGATCAAAAGTCCAACAACGAGATGGCGATCACGGCGTCGCGGTCCGGATGCCTGTCCCCCCGTTCCACGCGGCCATACGCGCCCGCGTCGCTGTAATAGGTGTCGACTCTTGCGGCGACCTGCTGTTGAGTAAAGCCACGAGCCAACCGCAACTTCGCTAAGTTCGTCCGAATGCACCAGCGTCGGCGTTTGGCACTCTTCTATCCTAATTGCACAGCGGTCACCCCAAACCTGCTGGTCCGATCCAGGGGAGTTCCACCAAAGTATAGACCCAAAATGGAGCAGCTCGGCAAGAGCAATGTGCGACCTAGATCAGCCGTATTTTCATTGAATTGGCTCGACTGCCGCCCTTTGGCGCCTTCCTGGCCACTTCGCTCTGGCCAGTTTGTGGCCGTTCAAATTGGCAGCCGTTTTCCGCACTATTGCGCTTGGGAAATCACCGATGGGCGGCAAGCCCAAGCCAGATAACACGATTTCACAATACGCCAATGCTTGAAAGACTCATCACCTCTGTTTGGAACCGAGTGGTAGCGACAGGTCAGCGGAGCCCGTGGAAACCGGCACCCGTCTCGATCTGGGCTTTCAGATCGTCGATGGAGAGGTCCAGCGTTCGCGCGCATACCTGCCAGATTCCAAAGCGCTGCGAACATGCCGCGATTCTCGGAAAAACCGGACAAGGGAAGTCATTCTTTCCTCCGGCATCTCGCCGCCCAGGATGTTCGCGCGCGCCGCGGCTTCGTGTTCTTCGATCTGCACGGCGACACGATGCCGTTTCTGCTGCGGCTCATTGCGGCGGAAGAGCGCCGAACAAGAACCGACCTGAGCGACCGGCTGATTGTGATCGAGCCGGCGGATCCCGAATTCTCCATCGGACTGAATGTTCTCGAAGCGCAAGCCGGCCAGCAGAACTACGTGCAGCTCGCCGAGTTCGCACAGATCTTGAAAGCGCGCTGGCATCTGGATTCGTTCGGCGCCCGCACCGAAGAATTGCTGCGGAATGCGTTGCACGTGCTGGCCGACAACGGCCTGACGCTGCTGGAACTTGCGCCGCTGCTGACCAACGCGACTTTCCGCACGACTTGCCTGAATCGGGTCCAGAACACCGAAGTCGCCAACTACTTCCGCGACCGGTTCGACACCCGCAGCGAAGCCATGCAGGGCGTTTACCGCGACGCCATTCTCAACAAGATTTCGGGGTTTACCACCGACCAGCGGTTCCGACACATCCTCGGCCAACAGCGTTCGACGTTTTCGCTGCTCGATGCCATGGACCGCGGCCGGTGGGTGATCCTGAATCTCGATAAAGGTCGACTCGGCGAGCAGGCTTCAACTCTCGGAAGCCTGCTGCTCACAAAGCTCAAGAACGCGTTGTTCGCGCGGCAGCGCAGGCAGTTGTTTACCCTGTACTGCGACGAGATCCAGAATCTGGTCGCCTACGATGCCGGACTTGACACGCTCCTTTCGGAAGCGCGCAAGTTCGGCATCTCCGTGGTTTCCGCCAATCAGTTCCTGGAACAGTATCCACCGCAGATGCGCGCCGCCATCATGGCGGTCGGCACGCACATCTTCTTCCAGCTTTCCGCTGTGATGCCGACAAGATCGCCTCGGCGCTCGACGGCGGAAAACGTCTCGCCGAAGTCTCTGAAGAATCTTCCCAAGCGCCACATGGTCGTGAAAAGCGGCTCGCACCGCCACCAGGAAGTGCTTGTGCCGAACGTCGCCGAATCCGACGCCGACTACACCGACCTGTACAACCGCTGCCGCGCGCGCTGGGCCAGACGCCGCACCGACATCGAAGCCGAAATCCGGCGCGCCACCAACAGGCCAGCCGCCGAACCGAGGAGGTGCTCGATGGCTGGGAATAAACGCCGCGGAGTCGTGCTCCAGGATCGCGATCGCCACCTGCTTTCCGAACTCGGCGTCATGCGGATCATCGATCGCGAGATGGCCAAGCGTGGTCGCCGGTTTCGGCTCCACCACGCCGGCCAACTGCGCGCTGCTCGAACTGACGCGCGCGGGATTGCTGCGGCGGTTCTTTGTCGGCACCATCGCTCAGGCCGCAAGGCGTCTACACGCTCTCGGCCAAAGGAGCCGAACTTGTTGCAGCGCAAGCTCGGCGGCATCAACCGGCCCGAAGGAAAGCTCGTCACCGGCGACCGCTTCGTCGAACACCAGACCGGCATCAATGAAATCTACCTTGCGGTCAAGTACAAGCCGCTTCCCGGTGCGCGTCACGTTTCGCTCGCTGGCACACTTTCCGCCAGTCGATCTCGGAAGCGATCAAGCTCACTCCCGACGGCTACTTCGAAATCGCAACCGCCGATGGCATCCGCGCGCATGTTCCTTGAAGTCGATCTTGGAACCGAAGCGCTGAAGGTCTGGCAACAGAAAACCGCCTACTATCTCCAACTCGCGGTCTCCGGCGAATTCACAAAGCGATTCCGGCAACCGCAGTTCCGCGTGCTCGTGGTTGCGAACTCCGAGCGGCGGCTCGACAACATCCGCGCGACTGTCGCCAAATCCACGGACAAGATTTTCTGGTTCGCAACTCTCGACAACATTCATCGCGATGGCTTCTGGTCCCCGATCTGGCTCCGGCCCAAAGGAGATCAGCGGCACTCGCTCATTTAAACACCTATGCGCTATTGCAACCAATGTCATCGAATCACCGCCGGCGAGCCGCTGTTCTGCAACTTCTGCGGACGCTCGTACGATTTCAAACTCTGCCCGCACTCGGCATCCGAATCCGCGCAATGCCGAAATCTGCAGCCAGTGCGGCTCCCGCGAACTCTCCACGCCGCATCCGCGCGTTCCGTTCTGGCTCGTTCCGCTGGTCAAGCTCCTGACGGTTCTGCCCGGCCTCGCGCTCGCGGCGATCTCGATCGCCTTCGCCTTCGGCGTCATCAGGGCGCTGCTCAGCAATCAGGCCCTGATGTTCCAAGCAGTCCTTGCCGGCTTGATGCTCGCATTCCTCTGGTATCTGTACATGTCATCTTCCGCACTTCCTGCGGCGATTCATTTCCAAATTATTCACCCGTTCCAAGAACGACGACCAACATGGACATTAAACTTCCGAACTCCGAAATCCAAGGAAGCTCCGCTTCCGCACCGAAGGCCCGGATGGGCCGCAGGCGCAAACCCGCGCATTTACGGGGCTTTTCGGCCCTTCCCCTGGGCCAATGCTGGCCCACGCATTGGCACGGCGCAACCTGGCGCGAATTTGCGCGAACCAGGGCCGATCCTTGGGCCGGCCGGGCGCCCGAGATCGGGCCGATCTCGGCCCTCCGCTCTCGATCCGCGAAGTCGCCGAGCTGATCGGCTGCTCGCCCTGGACCGTAAGGCAGACCCTCATTCCCCGAGGGCTTCCGCACTTCCGCTTCACGGCCAGCGGCAGACTGATCTTCTACCGAGATCAAGTCGTCCGCTGGATCGAAAGCCAACAACAAGGAGGAATAACAACAAAGTGAGCCTGTTCAAACGCGGCGACGTCTGGTGGTCGTATTTCTACGAGGACGGCATCCGTCACCAGTATTCCACCGGGACTTCCAACCGCAGGCAGGCCGAAACCATCGAAGCCAAGCTCAAAGAGGAAGTCAACAACCGGCGCTTTCAGATCGTCGAAGCCGATCCGAACATGACCTTCGGCGAACTCGCCGCACGGTTCATCGCCAGCGGCTCCGTCCGCCCGCATCATCTCTATCACCTCAAGTTCCTGCTGCCGTTCTTCGCGGAGATCGCCGGTGCTGCGGATGACCAAGTCGCTGGCCGAGGAATTCCGGAGGGCGCGGCAAGCACGGCAACCCGGCCATCAAGGACGCGACCATCAATCGGGACCTGAGCGTCCTTCGGCACATTCTTTACTGGGCAGTCGATGAGCAGCTCATCGCTGCCAATCCGCTCGCCCGCATGAAAATGGCCCGCGAGCGGCGCACCCGGCGGCAGGTGCTGAGCGTCGCCGAGGAGCAATCTGCTTCTCGGCGCCGCCAAGATCACCTGCTACGCATGATCATCGCCGCCTCGATACCGGCATGCGGCGCGGCGAGATCACCAGCCAGCGCTGGGAGGACATCGACTTCTCCCGCAAGCTGCTGTTCGTCACGCGCTCGAAAACGCCGGAAGGCGAATCCCGAGAGATTCCGCTGACCGAGCGGCTGCACAAGCTTCTGCTTGAGCAGCCGCACAGACCGACGGCCTTGTGATCGACTTCCGCGGCCGTCCGGTCCGCATCGTCAAGCGCACCTGGAAGACGGCGCTGAAAAACGCCGGAATCCGCCACGTCCGTTTCCATGATCTCCGCCACACCTTCAACACCCGCCTGATGGAAGCCGGCGTCCTGCAAGAAATCCGCATGGCGCTCATGGGCCATTCCTCGGGCTCGAAAGTTCACGCGACCTACACCCACATCGAGCTGCCGGCGAAGCGCGAAGCCATCCGGAAGCTCGAGCAGTGGGTGAACCAGACCAACAACAGCAACTGAAGAAGGAGAACACCGATGCCAGTACCGAAACCGAACGATCCGAAAGCCAACCCGGCAGCCCGCACAACGCGAGCAAGCCGGAACGCAAACCGTGGAAGAAGAAATCGCCCGTTGAAGTGGTCCTGGAGCAAGCCGACAAGCTGAAAGCCGAGATCGCCGAGATGGAAGAGGAGATCAAGGCCAAGCGCAAACAGCTTGCAGAAGTTCGAAGAGGCCAGGAAGCTGTTCGAAGGGATGTAGCGCCATGAAGCTGCTGACCGACGAACTGCGAGCACGCTTGCCGCCGCTCTATTCGCAGGAAGCCGAAGCCGAGCCGATGGTCTACGCCAAGTTTTTCATGCCGGGCACGGCTGGACTTGGTACGTCACCGAAGGCAGCGAACAGGAGGGCGACTTTCTGTTCTTCGGCTTCGTGGTCGGACTCGAAAGCGAGTTCGGCTACTTCCTGCTCTCGGAGCTCGAGTCGGTCACAAACCCGCTCGGGCTCCACGTGGAGCGCGATCTATCGTTCCGCGAAGGCAAGCTCACCGATGTTGTACCCGCGCCCGATTCATGACGGCGCTGGCGCGGCAGCGCGACCGAGATTCGTTCGTTGCGTGCTCTTGCTCAGAGACCAAGGCACTGTTCTTGGTCTCTTTTTTATGGCGCGGTTCTGAGTAGACCGTGCCCGCCATCCAACCAATCAAACCCAAGGAGAAATTCAAAATGAAGAAACTATCTGTTGTTGTGGCCGGCACCGGCCAGATCCGCGACGTGGAGATTCAGCCCGGCACCACCGCCGGCGACATCCTCCACCAGCTCACCCTTCCGGACTACTTGCTCAGCAAGGGTCCCAACGAGCCCTTCTTCGCCGCCGCCGAGTCGATCTACGACAAGGTCAAGGACGGCGAGAAGATCTTCGCCTCCACCAAAGCCGAGGTCGGCGTTCACGGTATGCGCATAAAAGACCTCGGCATCCAGGCCTGCCCCCGCGTCGCTTCGCGAGCTGATTTCGCGAGTGATGCGGGGGCAAGCCCCCACAACTCCAGTCGAGCGCCGCCAGATTCCGTACTGGCAGGAGCGCGGCTGGACCCGACAAGGAGCAACACCTACTCCGGCAATTATCAGACGCCCTACGGCGCATTTCAAGGCTGGATCGAGCAGGAGCGCTCCGGCCGCATCAACTTCTATCTCTATAACCCGTCAGCTGAAATCCGCAGCCACAGCCACTGGACCTGCTTTCAGCATCGCGGCAACGACTGGTATCTGATCCACATGGGCCGCGAGCCCAAAGACGTCAGCTCGGGAATCATGACCATCGAACGACTGATTAAGGAGGCATACGAATAATGAAAACGCAACATCTGATAGAAAAACGAACAGCACTGGTCGATCGGCGCGAAAAGCTGATCGCGCGATTCAACGAATCCGCGCGGCAGCGGAAGACAACGACGCGAGTCTGTAACGAGATTCGCAGGACGAACGAATTTATCGAAAGCCTCCCGAAGCTGCTTCGCTTCGGCGGTGGTGAAGCGCGACTTGAGTTCCAGTCGGTAGTTGAACAGAACCGTCCCGTCCTTATCCAGGGAAACCTTTCTTCGAATAGTGAGCGGACCTATTTCCCGGTCCTTCACGTCGGGAAGATTGCGCAGCTTGAATCCAGCAGGCGGAACGATCCGCCATTGTTCATTTGCGACGAACCCCAGCACCAGGTCGTAGTCTCCAACGCGTTTCTTCGCCGCGGTCTCGTCCTTCCCTATTTCCGAAAGCAGTTGGGTCAATTGCGCCGGTTGCTGTAACGTCTGCGGAACGTAGGCATAGACGGATTGCTCGGTTCCACCGGAGTTCTTGTAACCGTTCGCCTTGAGCGTCATCCGATAGGCACCCGTCAGATCTTTGGGGTTTCCCCAGTCCATACTTGTAACCTTTTCCGCACCTGCGGATTGTTCGGACTGCTTGTAAGCTTCGGCCCGCCGGGTTTCGGGAAGAGCTAACCACTGCGACCCGATCGCTCGCATGGCGTCCTCCATCGAACCGTAGGAATCAAGCGTTAGTGTTACCGTCGCTTTACCCTCCTCGGCCAGGTTAAGCGTGAATATCTGTGAGGAGCCGTTATCTTGCGGCTTGCTCAGCGGCGTCCGCATAAGGGCGGTAGTGGTCGGATCGACGATCAGGGCCAGCCTTCCCTGATCGACCGACGGAAGCCTCCGGGCAGGCGTGAACTCAGACGTAGGATCGAAAAAAAAGGGGTGCGTGCCGGCGACGTACACGATCGCGTGTGAAAACATTTCCACGCCTGGAACATCGCTCACCACATCGTTCGCCGGATAGGGAGTTAAAAGAGCGAGATTCGCGGCAATACCCACCGCGCGAAGTCGATTGACCAGCAGCGCGGCTTTGTCCTTGCAATCGCCGAATCCGCGAGACAAAGTCTGTTGTGGCGACCGGGGCACATAGGCAGCCATGCCGAACTCGATGCCTGTGTATCGGACCGACTTCTGAATGTCCGCCAGAATCTTCTCAATCTCGTCCATTCGGGAGGAAGTGTCGGTGAGAGGTCCGGAAGGCTGCTTCACTCCGATTTGTGGCTCCGAAGTATCGGAATACCACCGCGCGACATGCCTCCAATCCGGCACAGTCGAAAAAACAATCTCTGGAATCCAGGGCACGCCTGTTGGCGCGAGATCCAAATGTTGCGCGGCCAAGTCCGATCCTTCCAAAGAAATCGTCTGCCGGCCCCCTTCCTGTGAATCTTTACGCTGGATTCCGTACATCCCCGGCGTGGCTACATGAAGCGCTGAACCCACCGGGACATCGATCGTCGCTTGCAAATGGCCAACCGAGAGTTGCAAAGGCGATAGATCCGCGACGCCGCCGGCACCCAGCGTCTCCCGATCGTTCAACTGCACCTCGATTTCGACGAGCGCACCTTTGGCGACCGCCGGCAAGGGCGCGGCGATTACCTTGGTATCGGTGAAGAGTCCCTCGGCTTGATTGGGAATCCCCGCCTCTGTAATCGTGCTCGGATCGAGCAGGTGCGTCTGGGCGTCCGGAGTAATCACACGAATCCTCAGGGTAGGCTTGTCCTGCCGCCATGCCAGCCAGGCTTGCGAATACTGACTCATTTGTTGGGCGCCGCGATCGGTCACGACGCGTAGGAGCAGTCGCGAAGTTCGCGAAAGGTGTCCTTCGGTGTCCACCCGAAAGCGAAACTGAGCTTCTATCGCGAACACATCGACGCCGTCGGGGGAGGGTACCTTTTGCGCCGCGTCGATCACGGCCTTGGGATCACTTGTGAAAAACTCCAGCGTCCAAGGGGCCGCCGCGAAGAGTCGGATTGAGGAAAGGGCGATGAACAAAATAAGTGTGCGCAATTTCAGGTAGCGTATCAGAATTTGGGCAGTTGCGATTCCGACGGGCCCGACTCTAGCGGTCTGCGAAATTCATTGACATGCGATGAAGGTCGATTTACCTTATATTTAGTTTGCGCGCGGCATTTGTTTCATTCTTATTCATTTCGGTTGTGACTGCGGCCGTTCCTCCGAAGGTAATGCTTTGGGCTTGGGAATCGCCTCAGGATATGCGCTTCCTTGGGTCCGGACAGCCAGGCGTCGCGTACTTGGCCGCGACGTTTTTCGTGTCTGGAGCCGAGGTTCGGCTGATCCGCCGACATCAACCTCTTCGCACTCCGCCGGAGACGCCGCTGATGGCGGTGTTTCGAATTGAGAGCAATCCGCGCAAGACACCTACCGCAAAGCGAGTCGCCGAGTTGATCCAGGAGGAGTTCGCGGTTGCGCGGCTCTCGGCTATTCAGATCGATTTCGACGCTCGACGCAGCGAACGTGCGTATTACAAGGTGCTGCTTAGTGATCTAAGAACGGCGCTCGGGCCGTCGGTCTACATCTCAATCACAGTCCTCACTTCATGGTGCGAAAAGGGATCTTGGATTGAGTCTTTGCCCGTCGATGAAGCCGTCCCGATGCTTTTCCGCATGGGACCTGAACGGGCTAGAGTACTCACGCAATTGTCGAGCGGTGTCGATTTCGGTTCGCAGGTTTGCCGAACGAGTATCGGCATCTCCACGGACGAACCGGTTCCGCAGCCAAAGTCAGCGAGGCGCGTGTATGTGTTTCATCCAGGATCTTGGGAGGCGGCCAGTGCCGCGAGCTACCAGAAATGATGCGAGCTATCTGAAATGAAGAGACTGGCCGCACTCATGGTTCTCGTTACGGGCGGCGCGTATTTATGGTCGTGCGCCATCGACTGGGATGTTGCTGTGTTCAGTTTCCATCGCCACCCCGACTTTCCACGTACGGATTTCCTGAAAGGAAAGCTCGGAGTCTTGGAGCCAACCTACGCACGATCGTATCTTTACGCGGCCTACCGGCAGTTGTCTGGCATGGACTTCAACGCTGCGGAAAAGGAGCAGATTCGATCCTATTGGCAGGATCGTCTGTCATCCGATTGGGACCACCTGGATGTCGATTGGGAATTGCGCTGGCGACAGGCGCGAGCGCGAATTTCAGGAACGAAGCCGCCCCGTGATCATTTGCCACGGGAACGATACACTACCGATACTCGCGCCTGGACCACTTATTGTTCTGACGACGCATTTCGAACGGCGATCCAGACGATGGAAAGCCGACGCGCACGTTTCGGCCTATCCAGTTCAGTGTTTCAAGCGTGGCTCGCCGCGCAGGATGCCGTTTTTTCTAACTGCTCGGAACGACATCCGAATATCCCGAAACCCCTTTCAACCCCACAGCCCGTACTTGCGCGAGCCGATCGGGACTACCAGATTGCGGCTGCGTACTTTTACGCAGGCGACGAGCCGGAGGCAGAGCGGCGGTTTCGAGAAATTGCGATCGATGCGGCCTCGCCGTGGCACGGTATCGCTCCTTATTTAGTTGCGCGGACGATTGCGCGATTCCCTAAACTGACACGCGATTTCCCACGGGCCGAAGCGGAGCTCCGAGCAGTCCTGGCAAATCCGCAACTCGCGCAAATTCATGGGATGTCCGCGAATTTGCTGCGCCGAATACGGGTGAGCAACGATCCTGCGAGCGAAGTCGAGGAACTTGCGCGGGCGCTGTTGCGACCCCATGTCGAGGGGAGTCTTCGCCAGGATCTCTGGGACTACACAACCGTTCTCGATCGACTTCTCAATTGGGATGACTGGGACAACAAACCCGGCAAGGACGCCAAGCCGGTTCCCCGGCGGTCCGACCTCACCGACTGGATCCTGGATTTCCAAGGGCGGGGTCGAGCCCACAGTGTTGAGCGCTGGCGTCGAACGCATTCATTGCCGTGGCTGCTGGCGGCACTGTCGCATGCTGAACCTAGCAATGCAGTCACTCGCGAACTCATCGACGCGTCAGCAGCGATCCCAGCCGATTCGCCGGCCTATCTCACGGCCGCGTGGCATCGCAACCGTCTTCGGATTGATCTTCATGAGAATTCGCGCGATGAGCTCGACAAGATTCTCGCCGGGCCCATGCCCGAGTCGACACGCAATCATTTTCGTTCCCTTCGGATGCTCACGGCAGGGGATCTTGGCGATTTCCTTCGGTTCGCACAGCGAATACCTGTCTTAGTCACCTCGATGACAGACGACAAGGAAGTGCCCGGTATTTGGGTTGACCAGACCTTTCGGCGATCTTCGCCGACGGTGGCTCGCTTCGATCGAGATTCGACGAAAGTAATGAACGAGCGCACTCCGTTGAGGCTGTGGCGAAAGGCAGTGGCCGGCGACGTTCTTCCGGTCAATCTGAAGGAAGAGGTTACCCTGGCTGCGTTCGCGCGCGCAATCCTGCTCGCCGACGATGATGCGCTTCAGGAACTCGAGCCGGTGGTGGTCAGGGTCTATCCGAGGGCGGCGAAGTTTCTGGGCGCGTGGCCAAGCGACAAGACAACGGAGGAACGGCGATTTACCGGAACCTTTGGACTCCTTCATATGGCGAGTGTCAAACCCTACCTGAGCTCAGGAGTCGGTTTCACAACGCCAACGAGCCACTTGGATAGCTATGTAAATGACTGGTGGTGCTCGCTCGGAAGCAAGTTCGAGCTGGATTGGGACTTAGATGACTCGAAAGAACATTATGGAAAGATCGACTTCCGCACCGATCCAGATGTAGCGGCTCGCAGGGCAGGTTTCTTGAGCGAGGCCGACATCAACGAAGGCCGCCGCGAAATGGAACGCATGGCCGCAACCGGCTGTGCCCCGAACTTCTTATCGGCGCAAGTACTTTCCTGGGCGAAATCGCACTCCGACGATTCTCGCGTTCCCGAAGCGCTCGCGCTTGCCGTACGAACTGGACGGTATGGGTGCAAGGATGAACACACGGGGCGCCTTTCAAGAGAAGTCTGGACGGTATTGCATCAACGCTACGCAAAGTCAGAATGGGCGCGAAAAACGCCGTATTGGTTCAATTGAGCCGAAGGCAGCCTGCGCGGGCGGCAGTCGAATCCAGGCCGACAAGGACAATGGGCGATTCCCTCGAACGTAAGCATCTGAGCAACTCATCTTGAGTGCCGAAGCCACTGGGTTGAAAATGGTGGAATGCGAGGCAAGGAAGAGATTCGCAGAATCGTTGAGGGATTTGAGAAGAGTGGGTTGAGTCGGCGCGCGTACTCCGCCGAGCATGGCATCGCGATAACCACCTTGGATTACTGGCGGCGTATGCATCGAAAGCACAATCCGAGGTTGATTCCGGTCACCATCGAAGAAGTGCAACCGGCTGGCTTCACATTGATCCTCGCCAACGGCCGGCGCATCGAAAGCTCGTGGAGTTTCGACGCGGCCGCGCTAGAGAAATTGATCCGCGTGGCGAGTTGAATCGTGTTCGGTCTGGGACTGGCGATCAAGATTTATCTCGCGGTGGAAGCGATCGATATGCGCAAAGGATTCGAAGGCTTGTACGGAGTGGTGCGCGATCAGTTGGGCCACGATCCTGTGAGTGGTCATCTATTCCTGTTCACGAACAAAACCAGAACGCGGTTGAAGGCGCTGGTGTGGGACGGCAGCGGCCTGTGGGTTTGTGCCAAGCGCCTGGAGAAGGGCCGGTTTCGCTGGCCTAAAGCCGATGGCAGACACAGCGTAACGATGCGATCGGAGGAGTTGGCGATGCTGGTGAACGGTCTGGATGTGAGGCACACTCGGCAGCGTAACTGGTATCGCAAGAGCGCATAAAAATGTCTCGCATATTGCAGGAAACTCCCGTAAAATAAGACTTCGCTTTACTGGCTGGAGCCAATCTGCAGATGCGCATCGCAACGTTGGAAGCGGCGTTGCGCGTTGCCAGTCGGGAACTGCATTGGGCCAACCTCACGATCCAGAAAAAGGACGTCGAGATTCAGTTGCTCGAAGAGCGGCTACGCAGGCAGCGCATCGGATTTCGGGACCGTCGAGTGAAACGTTGAGCGATCTGCAGTTGGAACTTCTGACCGAACAAGAGCCGGGTGTGACGCGCGAGGAGGTAGAGGCTGAATCGCAGCGCGAGCCGATCGTGACGGCACCTGCGCGCGCAAGCCAACGCAAGCCGCATCCGGGCCGCAAGCCTTTGCCGGAGCATCTGCCGCGTGTAGAAGAGCTGATCGCCTGCCAAGCCAGCTGCGTACACTGCGGCGGCGAAACGCGCGTAATCGGCTATGACACCAGCGAAGTGCTGGACCGGGAACCTGCCAAGTGGTTCGTGCGCGTCAGCAAACGCGAAAAACGTTCGTGCGGAAAATGTTCCGCGATCCAGATGCCGCCGCTGACTCCGCGCATCCTTGAAAAGGGACTCGCCAGCGATCGCGTGATCGTGGAAACGGTGGTGGGCAAGTACTGCGATCATCTGCCGCTATATCGTCAGGAAGCAATGATCGAACGCGAAGCGGGCGTGGAGATTTCGCGCGCGACGCTGGATGGTTGGGTGATGCGGGTGGGTGAGTTTCTGCAGCCGATTGCGGAAGCGATGCGTCAACAGTTGCTGCGCGGATCCTATTTACAGGCAGATGAGACGATTGTGCCGGTGCAGATGCAGGATGGCAGAGGATCGGATCATCCAGCGTACTTATGGCAGTATGGAACGCCTGGCGGCGAGACGGTGTTCGATTTTCAACTGGGCCGCGGGCGCGATGGTCCGGCTAAATTCCTCAAAGACTGGAACGGCATTTTACAGACCGACGGCTATCAGGCTTACGATCGGGTCGGCGGGCCGGAACTGATTCACGTGGGCTGCTGGGCTCATGCGCGGCGAAAGTTCGTGGATGCCGTGAAACTAAATCCGAACGACGGAGCGGCAGTCGCGATGGTCACGCGCATGGATGCGTTGTTCCTGGTGGATCGTTACGCACGGCAGCAACAGTTAGATGTGGAAGAGCGCGCGGACTTGCGCCGCGAGCACGCGCAGACCTGAGTGGACGAGATTCATTCCGAGTGCCGGAAGCTGCAAGCGCAACGGTTACCGAAAAGCGCACTGGGTGAAGCCGTTAATTACACCTTAAATATGTGGGCGAAGCTCAAACGTTGTTTGGATCAAGCAGAAGTGGAGTTGTCCAACAATGTGGCAGAGAACTCGATGCGGCCGGTAGCGTTGGGACGCAAGAACTGGCTACACGTGGGCAGTGCGAAGGCCGGCCCCAAAGTCGCGGCGATTCTTTCCGTGGTGGAATCTTGCCGGAGGCTCGAGCTTGCGGTGAAAGATTATCTGTTAGCGGTGCTACCCGGACTGGACCGCAGAAAACACTCTGAAGTCCCTCAACTCACTCCGGCTAGCTGGAAGGGGTCTCAGTGCGGCCGTTGGTCAGCGGACTTCAGCTAAACCCGCGGGCCCTCGGCGACATAAACTCGCTGATACGGGTAGCAGTGCAGAATGTTATCCCGAGCGTAGGTGCCCTTGGAAACGGCGGCGAGAAGTCCTTGATACCGCGCCGAGGGAACGCCTCGATAGCAATAAACGTCGCCGCTGTGGAATTTCAAATACAGTTGGCGCCATTCGGTACTATATGCGACCGCCACCAGCATCTTCGACTTTACTGATACCCAATCCACGCCCTCACCAAATCCATTTTCCCAGCCTGCGGAGATTCATGCTGAAGAGATGTCCCGAAGGGATTTGTCAGACGCCTACAGCGATTCTGCAATAGCCGTAGTAACGGTGCTCCAGCGTCGCGAGTTGAATGGCGTCGCGCACCGCCCGCTCTGCAGCGGTTGGGTCCTCCTGCTGCCAACTTCGGTAGAAGCTGGCGCGGCTCACACCCGCTAACTCACACATCCGCTGAATAGTTAGTCCGCCTTGCACGCGAGATCGAGCGCGGATCTTCTCGTAGATGTGTTCTTTCCATCGTCGCCGCTCGCCGGGGATGTCGCCCTGATCCTCTGCAAGGCACTCTCGAAAAAATCCAGTTCCAATGCTTGGCGGCCGATTACACCTTCCAAGCCTGCGATTTTCGTCTGTAGTTCCTGAAGCTGCCGGTCGCGAACGTTCACCTCACCGGAACGCACGTTGCCGTGTGCGGCGTTTTTCCAGCTTCCGCTTCCAGCTGTACATCATGCTTCGATCCAGTCCCAGTTCGCGTGAGAGTTGGCCGATGTTCTTTTCCAACTGGATTCTTTCCACCACGCGCTGCCGAAACCGCATCGAATAAAGCTTCACGTTGGTTGCCATCGACGCTCTTCGTTCAATGAAAAGTGTCGATCTACAGAATGTCTCAGTCTAGGGGCTCAGTGCAGAATCCGTATCCTCAAAATCGACTACAAGTGACTTCACGGCCTCCGAAAGGAGGCCGTATCTATTTGATTTCAATGGTCGGGGCGGGGCGATTCGAACTCCCGCCCCCTGCGCCCAAGACGGATTCCAGCTCGCCCCTGAGAATGCGTATTATCAACTACTTAAGTTTCAATCGGTTACGGGAAAGTCGTAGGAAGCTCTTGCAATTATTTGCGCTCGGAGGAATCGGCTAGCTGCAAAATTGACTACGACGAGAATGGGTTGATCCAAAGAGTTGACGCCGATTACAAACACGGGTATGACGTCCCCCTGTCAAGACGCTCTCCTTCGCGGAGGAACAGCGCGTAAATCTTACGATTTCTGATGTCCACAGCCCAAAGTAGATGATGTTGGGATAGTGAACAAGACGACAGACGCTACGAGGAGCTAGGCACATGGGCCGTGAACGCCAAAGGGAATCGCAAGAGGAAATCCATGTGATCAAAACCTGCGCCGCGAATTTGCCTCCGCCGCACGCCAGTCTCACGAAGTTACGGAAGTCCGTTCAATCCTGCCGGGAGTGCGATCTGTATCGTAGCGCGACGCGAGCTGTTTTTGGCGAAGGCCCAGCGTCTTCCAAAATAGTATTCATCGGCGAACAGCCGGGCGACGAGGAGGACCGCAGCGGCCGCCCCTTCGTTGGACCCGCCGGCCGGTTGTTCGATCGTGCGTTAACGGAAGCTGGGATTGATCGCGCAACGGTCTACGTGACCAACGCCGTGAAGCATTTCAAGTTTGAAGAGCGAGGCAAGCGGCGCATTCACAAAAAGCCGAGCGCTGCGGAATCGCGAGCATGCCGGCCTTGGCTTGAAGCGGAAATGACCGCGATCCAGCCTGAACTCCTGGTGTGTCTCGGTGCAACCGCAGCGCAATCCGTGTTTGGCGTCGAATATCGCGTTACTCAGCAGCGCGGCATCTTTCAGGAGCACGCATGGGCGCCGCAGGCGACGTCAACCGCTCATCCGTCGGCAATCCTGCGCGCGCCCGACGAACTGCGGGACAAGGAATATCGCCACTTCGTCAATGATCTTAAAAAGATCGCAGCGGCGTCGAGGAAACGCGTCAGTTGACGTGTGGCGTCCATGCAATCCGAATGATGCCGGGTTGCACAGCAATGGCGCGGATCTGTTCAGGGACGTTCGTTTCACTCGATTTTGCCCGCCAGATGACGTCGCACTTCATCTCGCGAGTCCCGGCCTGAACATCGTAAACAGTCGAATATGTTTTGATCGCGAATGGGCCGTGCATCAAACGGGCGCGCACATCCTCTTCCGCCGGACCGGCTTCGGCCACGATCACGCTCAGAGTCGCCAGCCGGTCCTGCCGAAGCTTCGCCTCGAAATGCTTCACCGCCGTCAGAACGATCATTCCGATTCCCAAGCCAGTCAGCCCCAACACGAGTTGGCCGCCGCCGAAACACAATCCGAGCACGGTCACGAACCACAACGTGGCTGCGGTCGTGACGCCGACCACCATATTGTCGCGACGGAGAATCGCGCCGGCTCCGATAAATCCCATCCCTGAGAGAATTCCTAACGGCAGACGCATCAGATCCATCACCGCGAAAGATGCTTGTGTCTTGCCCGTCATCGGAAGGAGAAGATTGGCCTGAATCATCGAGATACAAGCTGCGAGCGCAACCAGGATTACGGTTCGCATGCCTGCCGGCCGGCCGTGTTCGCCACGATCCAAACCAATCAGGGCTCCGGCCAACAAAGTGCAAAGAATTCGGGCCGCGATGTCGGACCACTCCGGTGTAGTCGGCATAAAGATGTCTTACTTCTGTGCGCGTTCGAAAGCCTGCATCGCTCTTTTCATAAGCTCGATTGCGCGCTTGGGGCCGTCCTGATGAGTGATTTTGAATTTCTTCCCGCGTAGCGCGTTGTAAGATACGAAAAACTGCTCCAACTGCTGCAGCATCGACAGCGGCAAATCGTCGAGCGAGGAAACGCGTTCATGGCTGTAGGAGTGCGTCGAAACCGCCAGCAGGCGATCGTTACGCGTCGTCTTTCCTTTCTCCGTTTGCTTCGCCTCGATCGCTCCAATGAGCCGGATCTCTACCAGACAGCCCACGTGCGCCGGTTCATCCATCAGCACCATCACGTCGAGAGGATCTCCGTCGCCTCCCACAGTGCCCGGGATAAATCCAAAGTCGAACGGGAACATCATGCCTTCCGGCAACAGGCCGCCCAGTGCAAACAGATTCGTCTTCGGATCGTAATCGAATTTATTGCGTCGGCCTTTCGGTGTTTCGATAATCGCCCGACACTCGCACCGCTTCGCGTGAAAACGATTCGCGATCATCGTCAGTCTCCGTCCGCGGTTTTCTCGCGTGAAGGCATAGCTGACTACACTAGCTCGCGAACCTTGTACTCGACCATATCTTTCATGAGCTTTTTCCGATCGCGAGTTCCCTTTGCCAACGCCTCCGTGAAATGAATCATTTGCCGCGCAGTTACCAAGGAGGGCATCGGCGGCTCGTTCGGATCGATCACTGCGTCGACCACCACCGGCCCCGCGGTCGCCAGCGCTTGATCGAGAATCGAGCCGCACCGCGCCGGATCTTCGAGGGAGAGCCCCGTCGCGCCGCACGCTCGCGCCACTTCGGCGAAGTTGATCGGCGCCAGACCGCACGCGAATTCCGGATTCCCCAGAAACACCATCTGCTCCCAACGAATCTGTCCCAGCGAATGGTTCCGCAGCACGATCACCTTGATCGGGAGTTGATACTTCACGGCAGTCGCGAGTTCCCCCATCAGCATCGTCATTCCTCCATCGCCCACGAACGCCACGCATTGCCGCTTCGGATAAGCGATCTGCGCGGCGATTGCATACGGCAGCGCGCACGCCATTGTCGCCAGATTTCCCGAAACAGTGTGCATCTGGCCGCGCTTCGCGGGAATGTGCCGCGCCCACCACGTCGTGATCGTGCCCGAATCGCAATTGACGATCGCATCCGCGGCAAGCCGCTTCCCGAGTTCCGCTGCGAGCAACTGAGGCTTCATTGGCGTGGTGTCGACATTCTCATGGCGCTCCATCATGGACCGCCACTCGCGCATGGCTTTCTGGGCATCGTTCAGGAACGAATGCTTCTTCTTATTGAGCAGCGGCAGCAGCGCAGACAGCGCCCGTTTGCAACTGCCGACTAACCCGATTTCGACTGGATAGCGAAGCCCGATCCTGGTAGGATCCACGTCAATCTGCACGCCGCGCGCATGACCAGGCTTCGGAAGAAATTCGATGTAAGGGAACGAACTCCCGGCGATCAGAAGCGTGTCGCAGTCCTCCATCACTTGAAAGGAAGGGCGCGTGCCAAGCAGTCCGATTCCTCCGGTCGTGTACGGACTATCGTCCGGGACCGCGGCTTTGCCCAGCAGCGCTTTCACTATCGGCGCACCTAACTTCTCAGCGGTCTGTTCGAGTTCGCTCGTTGCGTTGAGCGCTCCGCGTCCGGCAAGAATCGCGATGCGTTTTCCGCAATTCAGAATCTCCGCCGCATGGGCCAGATCCGCTTCATTTGGCTCGCGCGCCCCGTGAGATTGGATTTCGGAGGCGTGATTGCGCACATTACGCTCGCTTCGCCGATCGGACTTGCCGGGCACTTCCTGCTCCTGAAAATCGACCGGTACGCAGATATGCGACACGCCGCGATACGCGATCGCCGTGCGGCAAGCGAGGTTGGCGATATTCTCCATGTGCGCCGGACCCATGCACCGGACGTTGTAGACGCACACGTTTTCGAACAATTTGTCGAGCTCTACATCCTGCTGCGAGTGGGTGTGCGTCAAATCGTGGAACTGCATCCCGGTGATCGCCAGGACCGGCTGCCCATCCATCTTCGCGTCGTACAGCCCGTTAAGCAGGTGAATCCCGCCGGGGCCCGATGTTGCCAGGCAGCATCCCAGCCGGCCCGTGTGCTTGGCGTAGCCGCACGCCATGAACGCGGCGGACTCTTCATGGCGAACCTGCACGAAACGAATGGAGTCGGCTCGTTTGCGAAGCGCTTCCATAATTCCGTTAATGCCGTCGCCCGGAAGACCGAAGATGACATCGACGCCCCAGGCGTGAATTGTTTCGATGAGAACGTCGGAAGCGGTTTGGGTCATTGATCAAGCCCTTCACATGCTTGATGCGAGGAAGGTCTGGGCGTTTCAAAGTGTAGCGGGATTCTCGAAGTCGGTAACATCCGGCGAGGATTCGGCATCCATTCCAAGATGACGGGATCCACAACAACAGCCGTTCACGAAATGCCGACGCGGGCACTGGGTAGCACGAAAGAGCGAGTATCCATCCTCGGACTGGGCGGCTCGCATATAGGCACTAAAGAACTCAGTCGTCAGGAAGCGGTGAAAATCATCCGCGCCGCGATCGATGGGGGTCTCACGTTCATGGACAACTCGTGGGATTACAACGAGGGCGAGAGTGAAATCCGTCTCGGCAAAGCGTTGCGCGACGGTTATCGCAAGCGCGCGTTCGTCATGACCAAGGTCGACGGACGCACGAAGAAAGCAGCAAGCCGCCAACTTGACGAATCCCTGAAACGTCTCGGCACCGACCATGTCGACCTGCTACAGCATCACGAGATCATCCGTTTCGACGATGCCGATCGCATCTTCTGCGGAGGCGGCGCCATGGAAGCGTTTCTCGCGGCTCATAAGGCCGGCAAGATACGCTACATGGGGTTCACCGGCCACAAAGATCCGCACGTCCATCTGTACATGCTCGAAAAAGCGAAGCAGCACGGCGTTCGATTCGATACCGTGCAAATGCCGCTGAACGTGATGGACGTTCACTTCCGTAGTTTCGAAAAACTGGTGCTGCCGCGGCTCGTCAAGGAGGGCATCGGCGTGCTAGGGATGAAAAGTATGGGGAGCGGCGTGCTGCTGAAAAGTAAGACCGTGACGCCGGTGGAATGTTTGCACTACGCGCTGAGCCTGCCGACCTCTGTGGTCATCACAGGGATCGACAGCATGAAAATTCTCAAGCAGGCTCTTGAAGTGATGCGCACCTTCCGTCCGTTGACCGCCCAGCAAAAAGCGTCGTTGCGAGCGCGCACTGCGCAAACCGCCGCGAACGGCGAGTACGAGCTGTTCAAGACGTCGCAGCATTTTGATTCGACAGCGCAGCATCCCGAGTGGCTCGGCGAAGAATCGAAGCGGGTGACGCGCCTCTCTGCATGATTTCACGCGTGATTTCGCGTGAATTGCGCCGTCGTATCGATTCTTGCGGACCTCGCCGGTAACATTCTGCATTGACCCCGAATCTTCCGATTGGGAGGCGCTATGCGGTCTGATCGAAAACTTTCCACAGCGGAGCCCACGCGTCGCGAATTTGTCGAATCGACCACCCTGCTCGCGGGCGCGATCGCCATTCTTCCGGCGATCGCCGAAGCAGATGCGATTCGCGGAGAGCCGCTGAGGCTGACAGTAAACGGGATTTCTCACAGCATATCGCTCGATCCTCGTGTCACGCTGCTCGATTTTCTTCGCGAGCATCTGCATTTGACGGGAACGAAGAAGGGTTGCGATCACGGCCAGTGCGGCGCGTGCACGGTGATGGTGAACGGCACTCGAGTGAACTCTTGTCTAAGCCTCGCGATTGCCTGCAGCGGCGATGATATCACTACGATTGAGGGTCTCGGCAGTCCTGGTCGCCTGCATCCCATGCAGGCCGCGTTCATCGAGCATGACGGCTTCCAGTGCGGCTTCTGCACTCCCGGACAGATTTGTTCCGCAGTCGCGATGATCGAAGAGGCGCGCAAAGGGCAGGGCGTCGACGTTCTGAAAGACAATCGCGAAGTGCGCGAGCGCATGTCGGGCAATATCTGCCGCTGCGGTGCGTATCCAAACATCGTCGCGGCGGTTCAGGATGTGGCGCAGAGGAACAAGTCATGAGGCCCTTCACATACCTGCGCGCCACCACGGCCGATCAGGCGATCGCACAAATGGAAGGTCATCCCGACACACAGTACCTGGGCGGCGGCACCAATCTGATCGATCTGATGAAGATGAATGTGGCGCATCCGTCGCGGCTTGTGGACGTCACGCGGTTGGGATTCGCAAACATCGAAGAACACGAAGGCGGGGTGCGAATCGGCGCAGCGGCGAAGAACGCCGCGATCGCTGAACATCCACTCATCGTGACGCGCTATCCCATCTTGTCGCAGGCGTTGCTCGCCGGCGCGTCTCCACAAATTCGTAACATGGCGACCGCGGCGGGGAACTTACTGCAACGGACGCGCTGTTATTACTTCTACGATCCCAGTTACGCCGAGTGCAATAAGCGCGCGCCAGGTTCAGGATGTGCCGCGATTCAGGGAGTGAACCGGATCCACGCCATCGTCGGCGGCAGCGATCACTGCGTCGCCACTCATCCCGGCGATATGCCGGTCGCGCTCGTGGTGCTGGACGCGCGAATCAACGTGAAGGGCCGGCTCGGCGAACGTCAGATCCCGATCTCGTCGTTCTATGAGTTGCCGGGCAACACGCCGCACATCGAGACCGGTCTCAAGCCCGGCGAATTGATCACTTCTATCGACCTGCCTCCCACGGCCCTGCGCAAATCGCACTACGTCAAGATCCGCGATCGCAATTCGTTCGCGTTTGCGCTGGTTTCGGTGGCGGCCTTGGTCGACGTGGATTCGTCGCGCCGGATTCGCGAGGCTCGCTTCGCGCTCGGCGGAATCGCGCCGCGACCTTGGCGAGTGCCGGAAGCCGAAGCCGTGCTGCGCGGGGCCGTGATCGACGACCAGGCTGCCTGGCGAAACGCTTCTCAGATCGCGCTACGCGACGCGAAGCCGCTGGAACACAACAGATTCAAAGTCGAGCTCGCGCATCGTGCCATCGCGCGTGCGCTTACAGCCGCTGTGGAAAGCGCATCATGACGAAATCAGTCGGACAACCGGTCAACCGCGTGGATGGATCGCTCAAAGTATGCGGGAAGGCGCTGTACACGAACGACCAGCAGGTGCCGAATCCCGCGTACGCAGTGCTGGTGACCAGCACCGTCGCGCGCGGACGTATAACCTCGATCGAAACCGTTGCGGCCGCGCGCGTCCCCGGCGTCCTTGTCGTGCTCACCCACAAGAGCGGACTGAGACTCGCAAAAGATCCGAAGGAGGTCTCACCTTCGTCTCCTGCCGATCGCGTTTTGCAATTGTTGCAGGACGACCGCGTGCTGTACGCCGGTCAGCCGATCGCCATCGTGGTTGCTGAAACTCTCGAAGCAGCGCGCGAGGCAGCATCGCGCGTCACGGTTCATTACGCAGAGGAGCGTCCTTCGATTCGGATCGACGATTCTATAAGCAGCGCGTACGTTCCACAGAAAGCGGGGGGCGGGGGTGATCCCGGCGCGAGCAATCGCGGCGATTTCGACGCCGAATATCCGAAATCCGCCCAGCAGCTGAAGCAAGTCTATTCAACACCGTTTCACACCCATAATCCGATGGAGCCGCACGCGACCACCGCCGTCTGGAACGGTCCGGATCGCCTGACGCTGTTCGACGCATCGCAAGGGATTTTCGGCGATCGGAAACGCATGGCCGATCTGCTCGGCCTGAAGCCGGAGAATGTGCGCGTCGTCTCGCTGTTCATCGGAGGAGGCTTCGGCAGCAAAGGGCCGACATGGTCGCACAACGTTCTGTGCGCGTTGGCCGCGCGGCACGTGCAGCGGCCTGTGAAACTCGCATTAGAGAGGCCGCAGATGTTCGGACCGATCGGATGCCGTTCGGAAACGCGGCAAACCATTTCTATCGGCGCGGAACACGATGGAGCGATTCGCGCGATGGAGAACATCACTTATTCTCACACCTCGACGTTCGACGAATTCACCGAGACCGCGACACTGCCCACACGTATGCTCTATTCCTGCCCGAACAATCGAACCGTGCAGAATCTGGTGCGGTCCGATATCGGCACTCCGTCGTATACGCGCGCGCCGGGCGAATGTCCGGGAACGTTCGCACTTGAAGTCGCAATGGATGAACTGGCGTACAAGCTCGGTATGGATCCGCTGGCGCTGCGCCTGAAGAACTACGCCGATCGCGATGAGAACAAGAATCTGCCGTGGTCGTCGAAGCGACTGAGCGACTGCTACCGCATGGGCGCTGATCGATTCGGCTGGGCGAAGCGCAAAATGGAACCGCGCTCGACTCGCGACGGCCATCGGTTAGTCGGCTGGGGAATGGCGACGTCGGTGTATCCTGCGCGGCGTAGCCCATCGTCTGCATTCGCGCGTTTGAATCCCGATGGAACGGTGCTGGTGGAAGCGGGATCGCAGGAACTGGGTGGCGGAACGTACACGATCATGACGCAGATCGCCGCAGATCAGCTCGGCGTGCCCGCGCGCGCGGTCACATTCCTGCTCGGCGATACGAAATTCCCCGAGACGCCTGTGTCCGGCGGATCCCAAACTGCCGCGAGCTGCGGAGCCGCTGTGTATCAGGCTACGACCGCTCTGCGGCAAAAAATTGTCGATCTGGCACAGATCCCCGCCGCCGAGGCGTCGCAAATGAGAATCGAAGGCGGCACGATTTCGGCTGGTTCGGTCTCGATTTCGGTTCGCGATCTTTTGGCCCGGACCGGGCACCCCTATCTCGAAGCGATAGCGAAGACGAATGACCAGACCAAACAATACTCGCCGTTTTCCTTCGGCGCGCAATTCGCCGAGGTACGGGTGGACGTCGATCTGGGGCAACTGGAAGTATCGCGCATGACAGGCGTATTCGCAGCGGGCCGCATCCTGAACGCCAAGACAGCGCGCAGTCAGTTCATCGGCGGGATGGTATGGGGTGTCAGTATGGCCCTGCACGAAGACACCATGTACGACATTCGCCTGGGACGCATCGTGAACAACAATCTCGCCGAATATCACGTCCCCACCAACATGGACATTCCCGCGATCGACGTCGCCTGGGTCGATGAGGTCGACGACAAGGTCAGCCCGATGGGTGCCAAAGGAATCGGCGAGATCGGAATCACGGGCGCGGCGGCGGCGATCTCGAACGCGGTATATCACGCCACAGGAAAGCGCATTCGAGACCTTCCGATTACGCCTGACAAGTTGATTTGAGTGCTACGCCAACCTCGGATCTAAGATGCAGATGACCGGTGACCTGAGCTTGGCCGAAGTCGGGTGGTGGAAATTCACCATAACGCTATCTCGCGATCCGCTGGGCGTTGGGCAACGGCCACCCGCCCAGATGACAAATGCCCATCGTTTGCACACTGCCCAGCCTGTTTCTGCGCAGAGCTCACCGCAATTGTACGTAATCTCGAACCTCAGCGATCTACCCGCCGATCACGCGGATCAAGCAGTGTGGCCCGATGCCTTTTTTGCGCGACCACGCTACCACCAGGCGGGGCGAGGCAGCCAGCCCCGACTATGGTAATCGCTCAGGATAAACACCAGTAGGATCGCCATCCAAAAGAATCCCGCTCCTACAAACAATTTCGTCAGAGAGCTGGAATGCCGGACGTCCATGAAGAACGCGACGACAAGGGCTCCCTTGATGACGGCGATGGTCATGGCGCAAATGAAATTGTACTCACCCAGGTCGAGCTTCGATACTGCAACAGTCGTAATAGTCAGCGCGAGCAATGCTGCGAACACAGCGGCGAAAGTCCTTACAGATACAACCTTGTGAATCATGACGAATGTCCAATCAGATAAAGCAGCGGAAATAAGAAAATCCACACAATATCCACGAAGTGCCAATACAGTCCGATCATCTCGACTGGCGTGTACCACGCAGCACTGAAGCGGTCGCGCGCCGCCATTGCGATCAAACTGACGAGCAATCCCGCGCCGACGATCATGTGGATTGCGTGCATTCCCGTCATCGCGAAATACAGGAAGAATAGAATTTGGGCCTGACGAAAGTACTGCGCGTCCGCATACTGAAATCCTGGGCCGGGAATGTGATGCTCCTCCCACTTCTCGTGATATTCAACGCCCTTAAGCGTGAGGAATACACAACCTAAGACCAGCGTTAAGACCAGAAACGTGATGATCGCCTTCTTTTGTCCAAGCTGGGCGGCTCGAACCGCCAGAACCATGGTGAAACTGCTGCAAATGAGGACGCCCGTGTTGATGGCGCCGATAGTTACATTCATAAAATGGCTGGTGGATGCAAACGCGTCCGGATACAGGTTGCGATACACGGTGTAGGCGCCGAACATCCCTCCGAAGAACATGACTTCCGTGACTAGAAATACCCACATTCCCAGGGTTGACGATTCCATTTGTTGCGCGGAATCGTCGAAGTGGTGCTTAAGGTCGGGATTCGCACCAGCGGAGTGCCCAGGGCGAGTCGAAGGCAGCGTTGTGTCGATTTCGCCCAACTCAGGCCTCCTCTCCCGAATAGTTATAAGCGCATTCCGTGACTACCGGAGTCTCCTCGAAATTCAGCGTGGGCGGCGGCGTGGGCGACTTCTCCCATTCGAGTCCTTTCGCGTGCCACGGATTCTGGGGCGAAATCGGACCTTTTCGCCATGCCCAGGTGAGATAGATGATCGGCAGTAGATAACCAACCCCCAGTATGGATGCGCCCGCCGTCGACATGACGTTCAGCACCTGAAATTCGCTGGCGTAAGTCGCGTACCGCCTCGGCATTCCGAGATAGCCGAGAATGAACTGCGGGAAGAACGTGAGATTAAAGCCGATGAAAACGATAGCGGCTGCGATCCTCGCCCAGTTCTCCGGATACAAACGGCCCGTGATTTTCGGAAACCAGAAGTGAACGCCGCCAAGGTACGCCATCACCATTCCGCCCACCATCACGTAATGAAAGTGCGCGATGACGAAGTACGTATCGGTCAAGTGAACATCGATGGCCATGGTCGCCAGAAACAGGCCAGTAAGGCCGCCTATAGTGAACAATCCGATGAACCCGAACGCGTAGAGCATCGGTGTCTCGAAAGAGATGGACCCGCGATACATGGTCGCGGTCCAGTTAAACACTTTGATCGCCGAAGGAACCGCCACCAGAAAACTGATGAACGAGAAAACCATGCTCGCGTACATGGATTGCCCGGCGACGAACAGATGGTGTCCCCACACCAGAAATCCGAGCACCGCGATCGCAAGGCTGGAGAATGCCACGAACGTGTAACCGAAAATCGCCTTTCGCGAGAAGCACGCGATGATCTCGCTGATGACAGCCATGCCCGGCAGAATCATGATGTACACGGCTGGATGCGAGTAGAACCAGAACAGGTGCTGGAACAGGACAGGGTCGCCACCCAGGTTCGGATCGAAAATCCCCGCATGCAAGACTCGTTCCAGGCCGAGCAGAACCAGCGTAATCGCGATCACCGGCGTGCCTAGTACTTGGATCAAACTGGTGGCGTAGTGCCCCCAGACAAAGAGGGGCAGACGCGACCACGTCATGCCCGGCGCGCGCATCTTGTGAATGGTGACGATGAAATTCAGGCCCGTGAGGATCGACGAGAATCCTGAGACAAACACGCCGATCGCAGCCATAATCACGTGCGTGTTTGAATAGGTGGAACTGAAGGGCGCGTAGAAAGTCCACCCGGTATCGACTCCGCCCTGCACAATCGCAGTAAGAGCGAAAATCCCGCCGGCTATGTAGATATACCAGCTCAGCAGGTTAATTCTCGGAAAGGCAAGATCCCGGGCGCCAATCATCATCGGAATCAGAAAATTTCCCAGCGTCGCCGGGATAGAAGGAACCAGAAAGAAGAACACCATGATGATCCCGTGCATCGTGAACAGCTTGTTGTAGGTGTCGTGCTGGAACATGCCTTCCGGGCGCAGGAGATTGATGCGCATTCCCACGGCGAAAATGCCTCCGACCATGAAAAACGCGGTGATCGAAAACAGGTAGAGCAGCGCAATGCGCTTATGATCCGTCGTAAACAACCACGACTTCCAGCCGTAGTCGACATTCAGGTAATTCGCCGGCGCCTCGATGTGCGGACGTGGCAGAGTCGTGCTCATGCTGATTTCCTCATTGCTTCTGCGCCTGCTTCGGTGGGGGACTCGGAGCAGGTGTCTTTGGCGACAAACTCTTGATATAGGCGATCAGTTGCAGCAGGCCGTCCTCGCCGATCTGCCCTTGAAATACCGGCATAATGTCGC
This sequence comes from Terriglobia bacterium, assembly GCA_963732025.1. GTDB lineage: Bacteria > Acidobacteriota > Terriglobia > Bryobacterales > Bryobacteraceae > Palsa-187. Next base: position 1,707,874 of record CAVSXU010000006.1, on the reverse strand, counting down.
GATGGTAGCCCTTTACAATCTTCGCGTTGGGATTGAGAATCGATTCGCGCAGATACCCTTCGTCGGCCATCACCGTGCGCCCGTCTTCCAGCACTACGGGATGTCCGAACACGTAGCGCAGCGTCGGGCAGCGGCCCTGCGCATCCAGTACGTGGCAGGTGATACAGCCATATTGCTCGAATAACTTCGCGCCCTGTTCCGCCATCGATCCTCCGGCCGATCCCGCCAGCCAGTTTCCGTACGCCACTGGATCCATCACGGTCACCCATCCGGTCATTCGCGAATGATTCGTGCCGCAATACTCGGCGCAAAAGATGTGGTAGCGGCCGGGCTTGGTCGCTTCGAACCAATACGTCTGATAACCACCCGGAACCACATCGTGCTTCAGACGGAATGCCGGGATGTAGAAACTATGGATGACGTCCTCGCTCGCCAGAATCAATTTGACGGGCTGCCCAGTGGGCACGTGAAGCTCATTGATCTCGCGCTGGCCGTCGGGATACTGAACTTTCCACATCCACTGTTTGCCGGTAACGTAAACATCCAGAGTCTCCTTGGGCGGCGTGTAATATTCGAAATACAGTTTCGTACCCCAGGCGAACATCACCATCATGATCATCAAGGGGATCAGGCTCCAGGTAATTTCGAGCACTATCGATCCGTGGATCGGCTTCGGCGGTGGATCGCCCTCTTTGCGGCGGTACTTGAACGCGAAAAATACAACAAAGAAGAAAATCAGGATGGTCATCACGCCCGATACGACCAGGAGGAACACGTACAGCGCATCCACCTGGCCTGCGCTCGTGGCCGCTCGCTCCGGAAAAATAGAGAACGCGCCCACTCTAGAGCGCCCCCCTGTGCGCTGCGCGAAAATCGCGGCGGAACATGATCAGCATGAACGTAAGTAACGAACCGAGCGTCAATAACCCCGCGATTCGCAGCACATTTTGGATCACCATGCCGTACTTCCCACGCGCCGGATCCCAGTGATAGCAATACAGCATCACCTGGTCGATTGCCGATCCGATTCGATTATGGGAAGCCTCCACGAATGCGAGCCGTAAATCGCGCGCGGGATATTCGATGCCGTAAAAGTATTGGGTCGTGCGGCCTTCGGGCGTCAAAATGATGATCGCGCTCGCGTGCGCATATTGATTCGACAGCGCGTCGTAGGCGTAGTGAAACCCCACCGCGTCGGTCAGAGACCGGCTGGAAGCTTCGGGTCCGGTGAGAAAATGCCAGCCGTGCTCGCTGCCGGGACGCCCGTATTCCTTCATGTACACCGCTTTTTTCGCCGCCGCCATCTCCGGCGTTTCGTGAGGATCGAAACTCACCGCGACCACGTCGAATTCATTGCCTGCGGTCATCTTCAAACTCTTCGCGCTGCGCACCACGCCGTTTAGGATCATGTTGCACAGCGAAGGGCACTGATAGTACACCAGCGCGAGAATGACCGGTCTGCCCGTGTATTGGCGCAGTGTAGCCGCGCGTCCCTCTTCATCCAGGAAAGGAAGGTCGAGCGGAACCTGCACGCCCATCTTTTGGTCGATCCCCACGTTCCGCAGGGCCGCCGGCTTCCACGAGGCCTGGGAATTCGTCATCTGCGCGCGGCCGGGCGAAGCCAACAACATGAGCCACGAATAAATACACATCAACGCGAGTGCTCTTATCCGTGGTGATTCGAGTCGATTCGTGGCCATCATTTATTACCTGACTTTGTTGGGAAGCCTTGCTGAAGTTGCAGTTCCATCGCTCGATCGATCGGGATACGGACGATGCCCTTTCCCTTGTCCGTCCACCCATACGTCGAAAGCATCACGTTCTCCTGCGTTCGCAACTCGTGAACCTCGATGGCGGGATGCTCTTCCAGCCGTGGCGCGGGTGGAAACTGCTGCTGATTTGTTTCCGCCATCGGATTTGGCCGCGGCGAGCTCAACGGGTGCTCCGCAAGATACCAATAAATTCCGTAGACGATCAGGCCCACGATTACCAACGTCAACGCTAACCCCGCACCGGTCCAGACGATCGGGCCAATGCTCGCGTCAGTCTCCTCGTGACCTCCAGTGTCCTGTCCCCCCGCGGGTAATCCGAGATGTGGGTTAACTTCCATCCTGATTTCTCAAAACGCAACGGTTTCGTGCGGCGCTCCTTGCAGGCGCGGATCCTTCAACGGAACCAGCGGCCTCGATTTCAATTCCCGGAAAAACAAGGCAAGCCACAGGCCGCCGATGGCGACAGGAATCGCAAAATCCATCCATTGAATCCGGATCTGCTGGCCGTAAAACGCGGGTTCGACAATCCAGTACACGTCGATAATTCGGGCCGCCAGCATCAGCACGCACACCTTCAGCAACTGGTTCGCATGCCGCTTCATTCGCCGCATCAGCAGTAGAACAAAAGGCGCCGCAAAGTGGAAAATCACCAGAGTCAGCGCGACCCTGCCCCATCCGTTGTGCAGACGCCGCAAATACCATGGGATTTCTTCCGGTAGATTTCCTGCCCAGATAATCAGGAATTGCGAAAACGAGAGATACGCCCACAGGACCATGAAGGCGAACATCATATTTCCCAAGTCATGGAAATGCTGCTCGGTTACGAATTCGCGCAGCGGCTCAAGCCGTGAAAGCAGGATGACCAGCGCAATCGTGAAGGCAAACGATTCAAGCACCTGGCCGATCAGAAACATTGCGCCGTAGACCGTCGAATACCAGCTTGGCTCCAGCGACATGATCCAGTCGATGAATGCGAAGGTCGTCACGAACGTGAACACCACCAAGCCTGGTGCGCTAATCGACCGCATCCTTCCAATCAGACGATCGGTTTGGTTCGAGTCATGGCTCGAATCTTGACGCACCGACAACGAGCTCAATTTGTACGCGTAGAACGTCCAAACCACGAAGTAGAAAATCGCACGTCCAACGAACCCTGGAATATTCAGATAAGCGGCCTTGGCATGAATCGCGGGAACGCTCGCAGCTTCCGGGCGGGCCCATTCATACAGCGTGGGGATGCTCAGCAGAATCGGAATCAACAGCACGGCCATGAATGGCAAGGTGCGCGCGCCGGCTTCACACATGCGGCGGATCACCATGCCCCATTTGCCGCCCACGGTGTGATGCAACAACAAAATGCCAAGGCATCCAAGGCCCATTCCGGTCCAGAACAGATACGCGAACAAATATGACCGCAGGAATTGTTCGCGATTGAGCACCAGTCCAACCAGCGACGCGAGCACGCCTGCGATGCCCACAAGCAGCGCGTTTCGCTGCCATCCTCCGATCTGGGCGTTCACCGGATTGGCGGCGATCATTTTTCGGCTCCTTGAGATACCGTCGGCTTCGGAGTCTCCGGATTCTTGTCGAGTTCGCCTCGCATTTCGGCGGGGACCACATCGAGCGGCGCGAACTGACTGAACTGCAGGACGCGAATGTAAGCGGCAATGCGCCAGCGATCGTCCGGTTCCACTCGCGACGCATAGCTGGGCATCGCCCCGAATCCATTGGTCATCACGTCGAAGAAATGTCCGACGGGTGCCTTCATCAACTTCTCCGTGTGATAGGAAGCCGCCTGACGAAATCCGCGGCGGACCACCATGCCATTGCCATCACCAATGCGGCTGTGACAAGGCGAACAGTAAATATTGAAACGCTCCTGTCCGCGCTCCAGATCGGCGCGCGTGATTGCGAACGGAAAATAATCGACGTCGTCGTTCTCAATCTTTCCGGTGTAGCGAGCCTGATCTATCCGCAGGAAAGCGGGGTCTGGCGCACCCAAGGAACTACGTCCGCGCGGTACGGTGCCTGCGATCGCTGGCCGGGCGGAACGGCCGTCGCCGAAGAAATCGGTTCCCGCGAGCGGCTTGTAGCGCGGCTGATTGTGCATATCCTGCCGACACCCCACGATTGCGAGCGCCAGCAACAGCCACGAATAAACACGAATGAACGCAAATATCTTATTCGTGTTGATTCGTGTGCATTCGTGGCCAACTCTACAGAGCAACTTCCATTACCTCCATCGCCCCAAGCGATCCCAAGAACTCCCGCGTCCCCTCCAACTCGAACTTCGGGTCCGTCGATTCGATACACAAAAAGAACCGGTCGCGCGATGCGCGTTCAAATTCTCTTACGTTGAAAACCGGATGATAAGGCTGAGGCAATCCGTTCAACATCAGCATCCCGATCACTGCCGTCAGACACGCGATCAGCACCATCGACTCGAACGTGATTGGGATGTAAGCGGGCCAACTGTTAAGCGGCCGACCGGCGACGATATGCGGGTAGGCGACCACCGAAATCCACCAACACAACATGAATCCGCCCGTTCCTCCCAGAATTCCCGCAGCCAGTACCAAGCGTTCGACCATGGTCTTGCGAAACCCGATCGCTTCCGCCAATCCTTCGACAGGCATGGGAGAATACGCGTCCATGTCGCGATACCCCTCAGAACGTGCGGCGCGCGCGGCGATCAGCAGCACGTCGGGATCATCGAATTCCGCCATGAGCCCGTAGATCCTTTCGAGCTGTGCAGCGCTAGTCGCCGTGAGCATGCGAAGGATCCCCTGCCTGTTTTTCGTGATGCAGCACTTCACGCATTTCGAAAATTGAAATCGCCGGGATGCCGCGAATGAACAGGAACATCAGCGCCAGAAATACGCCGATGGTGCCCGCAAACGTGCTCCAATCCCAAACCGTCGGATAATACATGCCCCAGGAGGACGGAACGAAATCGCGCGTCAGGCTGGTCACGACGATGACGAACCGCTCCAGCCACATGCCGACGTTCACCACCAGGGACACGGCGAATACCCACCACACGTGCAGGCGCACGCGCCGCGACCACAGCAGTTGCGGGAGTAAGATATTGCACAGAATCAACAGCCAATACGTCCACCAATAGGTTCCCACCTGGGGCATGGTGCGATTGAAGAACGCATAGCGCTCATACTGATCGCCCGAATACCATGCCATGAAAGCCTCCATCGCGTATCCGTAGGCGACGATCAATCCTGTCCCCAGCATCACCTTCGCCATGCACTCGATGTGGCGCATCGTGATCAAATCTTCCAGGTGGTACCAACTCCGCACTGGAATTGCGAGCGTCAGCACCATTGCGAATCCCGAATAAATCGCCCCGGCGACGAAGTAGGGAGGAAAGATGGTGGTGTGCCAGCCAGGCAGAATTGCCACGGCAAAATCGAAGCTCACCACGGAGTGAACCGAGACCACCAGCGGCGTCGAAAGCCCCGCCAGCAGCAGATACGCCTTCTGATAACGAGCCCAGTGCTTCGCCGATCCGCGCCAGCCCATCGCCAGTATCCCGAAGATTTTGCCCGCGGCCGTGGTCGGGCGCTTGTCGCGCATGGTGGCGAAATCCGGAATCAGTCCCGTGAACCAGAAGATGAACGATACCGTCGCGTAGGTGGAAACCGCGAACACGTCCCAGATCAGTGGCGATCGGGGCTGCGGCCACAGCCACATTGTGTTGGGATATGGCAACAGCCAATACGCCAATTGCGGCCGACCCAAATGCAGAATCGGAAACATCCCGGCGCAGGCGACGGCGAATAGCGTCATCGCTTCCGAGAATCGATTGATCGACGTGCGCCAATCCTGTTTCAGCAGCAGCAGAATTGCGGAAATCAGAGTGCCGGCATGGCCGATTCCGATCCACCAGACGAAGTTGACGATCGCGAATCCCCACGCCACGGGAATCACGATTCCCCACACGCCGACGCCGCGGATAAACAGCCATGACACCGCCACCATCAGCAAGTTCACCAGCAGAAATGCGATCCCGAATCCGATGAACAATTGAGGCGGGGTTTTCCGGAGGGGCCGGTACACCACGCCGCCGATTTTGTCTGTGACGGTGCCGTAATCGTGGCCCGGTCCGACGACTTTGTCAGGTCCCGGATCGATGGTCGCGACAGATGTCGATTGGCGATCTTCCGGCATCACAATCTCTCCAGATCCGGATTGGGATTTCTGAGCCGTGCCAGATAAGTGGTTCGCGGCCGCGTGTTCAATTCTTCCAGCAGTCCGTAGTCGCGCTGCTGGCGCTTCAGTTTCGCGACGCGGCTGTTGGGATCGTTCAGATCACCGAAGATAATCGCCTGCGCCGGGCACGCCTGCTGGCACGCCGTGACGATCTCGCCGTCCTGAATCGGGCGATCCGCTTTTTCGGCGTCGATCTTCACACGATTGATCCGCTGCACGCAGTAGCTGCATTTTTCCATCACGCCGCGGCTGCGCACCGTCACGTCCGGATTGCGAACTCCATAGAGGCTTTGCGTGTCCCAATCCGCGTAGAGAAAGAAGTTGAACCGCCGCACCTTGTACGGACAATTGTTCGAACAGTAGCGTGTCCCAACGCAGCGGTTGTACACCATCTCGTTCAAGCCTTCGCCGCTGTGGACTGTGGCCGCCACTGGACACACCAGTTCGCACAACGCGTTTTCGCAATGCATGCACGGAACCGGCTGAAAATACATCCGCGGATCGTCCGCCGGACCGCTGTAATAGCGATCCACGCGAAGCCAGTTCATATGGCGGCCTTTTGCGGTCTCTTCTTTGCCGACCACTGGAATGTTATTCTCCGCCTGGCACGCGATTGTGCACGCGTTGCAACCCACGCAGGCTGTTAAGTCGATGGACATTCCCCACTTGTGCTGGTTGTAATTCCACAGCGGAAACAACGAGTGCCCGTCCGCTACGCGCTTTTCGTGGGGATTCGCGAATTCCGGATCTTGGTGATATTCGGCAAGAGTTGCGACGCGAAATGGATCGCGTTCTTCCATGGTTTGTGTGTGTTGCGTGGTCGCAAATTGATACCCGCTGCGCTTGCGCGTAATCGATACGCCGGCGCCGTTCCAAACCGAGTCGGTTGCCCGCAAGAGATACGCGTTGAAGCCGCGCTTATCGCCGATTTTTCCCGCGCGAGTCCGCCCGTAACCTAAATGAATTGTTAGAGATCCGTCGGCGTGGCCCGGCGTGACCCAGGTTGGACATTCGACTTTCCGGCCATTGAATTCGAGTTCAACCACGTCGCCGGTCGCGATTCCGTATTGGCTCGCCGTGGCGGGCGAAATCCACAGGGCGTTGTCCCAAGTCATTTTGTTCTGGGGCTTTGGCATCTCCTGAAGCCACGCGTTATTGGAGAACGCACCGTCTCCGACAGCGGGATCCGGACGAAAGACAATTTCGAGGCCCGATGCCTGCGAAACCGGGGCTTCGACAACCTTCGGCGCGGGCGGAATTCTTTCGGGAAACGCTGTAGCCGGCGATCTGCACCGGCTTGCAAAGATGCTTGCCAAACGTCTTGCAAAATTCACGCTTTATACTGCGATTGCCAATACCCGCGAACGGTGTCGAGTGGAGGCTCATCGCCCGCGATTCAGCAGCACGTTGATCACTTCGTGTACGGTCTTGCCGCCGTAGAGCGGGGCGATCAAGGGCTGCACGATGGAAGCGGTTCCGTCGTAGGCCCGCGCATCGCTCCACGATTCCAGATAGTGCGCCTGCGGTACGTGCCAGTGGCACCACGCGGCGGTTTCATCCGCATACAGACCCAGGTGCGCACGGAACTTGATTTTCTTGAGAGCTTCCAGGAAACCAAAATCGGCGGGCGCATCGTAGACAGGATTGCCGCCGAGAATCAGCAGCGTGTCGACCGCGCCGCTGTTCATGTCCTTGACCAGATCGGCAAGAGACGCGATCTCATCGACGGGATTCACTTCCACGGGATCCGTATAAATCACCGTCTTTCCAACGTTGCCGAATCGCGCGTTGAGTTCGTGGGCGATCACGTGAAGGCGCGGAGAGCAGTGCTCGCCTGCAATCACGATACTCATGCCGCGATTTGCGGCCAAGTCCCTGGTAATGGCGGCGTACTGCTGGCTCCCGACGTCGCCGCCGGCTCGCATTACCTCCGCGGCGAATGCCTCCACCTCAGAAGTTTTCATTCGGAAGCGATGATCCGCCATGCCGCCGGTTATGGAAGGCGTTCCTTCGGCGACGTACAATCGTGGAGGCATCGCGTTCGGATTTTCGGCCGCGGCGCGCCGGCGATCCGCGTAGTCGCGCGCGTAGCGCAAACCGCCCGGCATTCCGGTGCACAGAAAATCCGCGTCCAGCGAGAGGATCACGTTGGCTCGATCGAAGCGGTAAATCGTGTTGAACGGCTTTCCGAAGGCGGCCACCGATCCGGCGCGCGCCGAATGGCGTCCACAAGGCTCATACTGATGCCACTTCGCCTCGGGCAATGCCGTCAATAATTCCTGAAATTGCGAACCGAGCGTTGGCGACGTGACCGTACCGGTCAGAATCCGCAATCCAGCGCCCCGCTTCAACGCGGCTTTGTCACGCGCACCGGTGACGGCGGCAATGAAGGCGCCCCAGGTCGAGATATAGCCGTTGCGCGTTACTGTCTGCGAACGATCCGGATCGTAGAGCGTCAGAACGCTCGCCTGCATGAAGGTGTCGGTCGCACCAAGGCTCGCTGGATGCTCCGGGTTGCCTTCGATCTTGGTGGGACGGCCGAGATGGCTTTCGGCCAGCACTCCTGTGGCAATCCCGCCAGGACCCGCCATCGCAGTCGCGTAAAATAGCGGCTTGCCGGGTACGAAATCTTCCGGCTGGCGCACGTAAGGCACAATCGATTCCGCTGGTTGGACGGTGCATGCGGCGGTGCCCGCGAGAGCTATCGATGCGCCCATCAGCGTCAGGAACTTACGCCGCGAGCCTGCGTCGTTCCAGTCCGGCTTCCGATTCGGAAACTCGTCTTCGACGAAAGCGCGAAACTCGGGGCTTTCCGCGAGTTCCTCAAAGCTTCGCCAGTACCTTGCCGTTGGTGAGCTTATCGGTGGCATGTCACGCAATCGGTGAGACTCTGAATTTTGTATTCAGCGACAAGTTTGGGGCCAATCTCATCCTGGTTCGGCGCCGGAGTAACGTACGCAGGATTAAACACCTCGCTCTTCGGGCGAACCTGTTTCGCAGGGTCACGGTGGCATTCGACGCACCACTGCATGTAGAGCGTGTTGGTCTTGTACATCAGCGGCATTGTGTCAACGCGGCCATGGCAGGTCGAACAGCCGATTCCTTTGTTGACATGAATGCTGTGGTTGAAATACACGAAATCCGGCAGGTCATGCACGCGGACCCACGCGATCGATTGGCCGGACCGCAAACTCGCGCGGACGGGCTCCAGAATCTCCGCGTTGTTCCAGATTTGCGAGTGGCAGCTCATGCAGGTTTCCGTGGGCGGCAATCCTGCGAAGTCCGAAGTCTCGACTGATTGGTGGCAGTAGCGGCAGTCAATGGCATCGTCGCCAACGTGATGTTTGTGGCTGAAGGGGACAGGCTGGTCACGGGCCATTGAAACACCCGTCGTGAAGTACCCGGCATTTAGCTTGTAGGCGGCCCAAACGACGCCACTCACAAGAAGCACCACACTGACAATACTCACCTTCGCCAAACTGTTCGAGCTGCGATGAAATATCTGCGCCATTCGCAAACCCACCCAACCCTTACGCCATCCTGAAACTGGCGGCAACGACCGTCCATAGCATAAAGCCGCTGGCAACGAGTGTATATACAGTCGCTAGAGTATTTATTGGCTAGCCGTAACTGGCCTCTTTAAAGACCCAATCTGCATGCTCTATTTGTTGCCAAAAGTACAATTTAATACACGCATACCTGAAAAGATGGGTAATCCGCGCTCTCCGGCGCGAACCGGAACGACGCCGTTCATTGCATGAAGTTCTCTTTGGGTGATGGATGGTGCGGCCAATTTGTTTCATTTCTTACCACTGTTCACTTTCGCTGGGAGGACCGTTTGCGGGAATCAGGAGCGATCGCGCGGGACACGCCGACACCTGTGCGCGGGGCGCACTGCCGGTGAGGGACGAAGCCCTTTACCACGCTCGTTGGGCCGACGCCCGGAGAGGTGTCTGGTCACAGGAGTAGCGTCGCCGGATCTGATGCAGGCGCACAGGCCATGGGGAAAGCCGAAGACGGCATGGCCAGCCGGTTTGGACCATCCCCAACGCACCAGACGTCGGCGCATCGACAGAAGTTGGCGACGTGAGCTGGATCACCCAGACCACGGGTGCCATGTTCAGCGCATGGCCGCAACACGTCGCTCCGCACCAACGGGCTGCGTGCCTGCCACGGCATGAGCATCGGTCGGAGGGCTGTGACACAGCGAAAGGCGTCCCGTGCGGGGAGTTCACCAAGAGAACCAATGCCAAGCCGTCCCAGAGCCTTATGTCGAGAAGGCGCCCGTATATGAACCGCTCAGCACCATCACCCCGGCGATCATGTATGCAGGGGATGCCGTATTTGCCGTCACCGTCCGTGTTCAATATGTGCATGCCTTTGCAGTCGCGTCAGCCGCCCCGGGTTCGCTCGTTCTCGAAAAGGTGTAGCTGCACGTCTCCACTAGCAAATCTTCGGAGACAACAATGGTCGCCGTGTCTGAAACGGTCACCTGCCGTTTGGACAGGTGGTCTATCTGTAAGTATCTGAAAACAGACCACAAAGCGGAAACCGATCCACTGCCCAAGTCAGTTTTCGCGGCGCTCCCAAGAATGCCTATTATCAACTATTTACGTTTCAAGTAGTTACGCCCATTTAGTTGAAAGCAGTTGTAATTATTTGCACTCCGAGGCATCGACCAGCTACAAAAGTATCTGCAGCTATGCCGTCGGAGCGCTCAAACATTGCGGGGTAGGGCGGCTAGAGTCGTGTGGGTAAAGAGCGGAATACACCCTTGATAATCGCATGATAGCATTCGCAAGCTGCTGATTCGAGCCCTTTGTGATCGACGACGGTGAGTTTTGCCCGCACGTACCGTATGAAGCCGGCTTTCTTGAGCATGCCGGTGACGACGTTCACCGTGGCCCGCCGCACGCCAAGCATATGAGACAAGAATTCCTGGGTCAGCCGAAGGTATCTGTGCCTCGATTCGTGGGTCATCAATAACCACCGAGCACATCGTTCCTCCATGCTGTGCATCCGATCGCAGGACGCCCCATACAGAATCTGCCGCAGGAGTGCATACATGTGCTCATGAACGAGCTGCTGAACAAGAGGGCGGGCAGCTATTACATTCACAAACGTTTCGGCATCGAGTCGCACCGCAGTAGCGGGGATCTGTACAAGATTCAGGCCTTGCGACCCAACACCCGGCGCAATTCCAGTGACGTACAGGAATTACTGATCCGACCCGCGACTCGTGCTCTGGATACGCCCCGTTTGAATCGTACGAACGGTGAAGCACGGCCCAATTCTCACCCCAGACGACCAGCGGCACGCTCGTGCGATTTATTTTCTTCTCCTTCGGCATAGCGCACGCCCAGGTGGCGTGACATGCAGGAGAAGATTTCTGCCGGACGAAATGGCTTGAAGGTCAAGTCATCAAAGCCTCCGTTTATTGCCCCTTCGCGCTCCGAAGCATATGCTGACGCGGTGATGCCGACAATTTTGACATCCATCCCCTCGTCCAACGCACGAATCTGACGTGTCGCATCGGTGCCATTCAACTGAGGCAGGCCAATATCCATCCAGATAAAGTGCGGCCGCCACTGCTGGAACGCCTCGACTCCGAGTGTTCCATTTTCCGCGATCCTCACCTGAAACCCGGAGCGAGTCAGCATCTTCTGCAGGACCGTCGCGCTCTCCGGATCGTCTTCGACAACCAGAACGCGGCATTCCGGCTGACCCGATTCCAGGATGAACGGATGCCCCGCAGGCATTGCTGCGCCGTAAGTTTCCGACTCAGTTGCCAGTTCCAACGGCAGTTCGACCACGAAGCGCGAACCTCGGCCCTCCTCGCTCTCAACAAGCAACGTCCCGCCCATCAGCTCGACAAATCGGCGAGTAATTGCCAGGCCGAGTCCTGCGCCCGTCTGTGGGCCTGGATTGCGTACCTGTTCGAAGGGGCCAAATATGCGGGCCAAATCGTGTTGTGGAATCCCCACACCGCTGTCCTTGATTTCGAAACAAAATGAGACGCGCCCCGATTCGTCGGCCGGCTTGGCGCTCAAGCCCAGCGTTACCGTTCCTTGTTTTGTGAACTTGATGGCATTGCCGAGTAGATTGATGAGGATTTGCCGCAACTTCGCTGCATCGACGCGGACGTAACGCGGCACTTGAGCAGCTTGATCGTAAACAAGGTCCAGATGCTTCTCATCCGCCGGGCCCCGCATCATTTCAACGACCGTGCGCACCGTGGAGATCAGATCGTTGGCTGCGTTCGCGAGCTCATCTTTGCCGGCCTCAATTTTGGCGACATCCAGCACGTTGTCGATCAGTCCCAGGAGATGCTCGCCGCTGCGACCGATCGCAGCGATGTCTTCACACTGATCGGCAGTCGGGTCACTCTCGCTCAAGAGGCTGGCGGATGCAAGAATGACACTGAGGGGCGTACGAAGTTCGTGGCTCATGTTAGCCAGGAACACGCTTTTGGCGCGGTTGGCGGACTCAGCTTGATCGCGCGCTAGCACGAGTTCCACCGTGCGTTGATCAACGAGAGACTCAAGATGCTGTTTGTGTCCCCGCAATTCCTGAAGCGTTTTCCGCAGCCTGTCGATGATCTGTCCCACCGGAATGGCGTTGATCACGACGGCCTGTACGATCACAATCCAGATTCCCAACGGCGTTGCCTTAGCCTGGAGTGAAAGACTAACGTGCATCATCTCCACAGCGGTAAATACCAGCGAGCCGAACAGGCACGCACCCGCCGTCTTTTTGGCGGCGGCGGATCCGAGGAGCCAGGCGGCCGAGGCTGGCAAGGACACGTAGAGTAGCGCCCCTGGGCTGCGTATACCGCCGTAGGAATAAGAGACGAGCGTCGCCCAGATCCAAGTACCTACGAGGTAGGCGAGGCTGGCGCGTCGGAAGTTGCCGAGTCGGAGCAGCACGAGTGCAGTGACGTAACTCGCTTCCAAGACGAGAGGACTGAATATCCGTGGAAAGCTCACCCGAGCGAACGGTATCGAACGACTAACCCGGTTGCTATCCATACCCCGAGAATCGCGAGGAGAACGTGCAGCATTCTTGCCATCGGATCAGAGGCAAGTGGACCCCGAAGCCCGATGAACTGGGTGACGCGATGAATGATCCGCGAAATGTCCTCTCTAGACCGCAACAAAAGTGCTCCTTTAGGTCTTCGGGTCACGTATCGATCATACAGAATTCCGCACGCATCGATCGCTTTCCCATCTGCCCGGCTCGCTTGTCAAGGAGTCCTTGTAGATTGCCTATCCCTTTCGGATCGTCGATGTCACGGGCCTTTCGAAAGATCACTTCAGGCAACGTCCTTCGTGTTCTCCAGTCGAAGGAGGAGACCCGCGCTTTCTATGACAAAATCAGCGGCGTCTACGACCTTCTCTCAGAGCATAGCGAAGGACCAGTGCGTCAGGCCGGGATCGAAAAGCTGCGGATCACACCAGGCGAGAGAGTTCTTGAGATCGGCTACGGAACTGGTCACAGTCTTGTCGAACTTGCTGAGGCAGTCGGGCCGGAAGGCAAAGTATTCGGCCTGGACCTTTCCGAAGGAATGCGCACGCTGGCCACCGCGCGTGTGGGGAAAGCGCATCTCAGCGACGGAGTGGAGTTGAGTTGCGGCGACGCCACTCGTCTACCATATCCCGATGCGAGCATTGACGCAGTATTCATGAGTTTCACGCTGGAACTGTTCGATACGCCGGAAATTCCGTTGGTGCTTTCCCAAGTGCATGCGCGTGCTACGCGCTGGCGGACGAATTGGGGTGGTCGCTATCACGAAGGAAGGCCACGACGGATTCGCTGTCGAGGCGTATGAGTGGACGCACAAGCATTTCCCCAACCTTCTCGACTGCCGGCCAATCTTTGTCCGACGGGCGCTGGAAGAAGCCGGATTCTCAATCACGGACGCGTCGATCACGAGAATGTGGGTTCCTGTGGAGATCGTTGTCGCCACGAATGCGTAAATGCGACCGGAGGTGGCTGAGCGATGCCGAACAATGCGTGAAACCGCGATTTACCACATGTTCCCATTAGGCTCAGATGAAGTTTCCGTGTACCCAGCATGCGTTGCTCGGGACGTTTCGACAAATCCTTGGTGCCGCTGTAGGCCCGCAGGGGAAATAAATCGTCCTCGTAGTTCTAGGCGAAACTGTTATGGACGATGCCGTTAGTAGATTCCATCTTCGAGAAGGGCGCGGCGCTTCTTCTAGTTGCTGCCGTCGTCGCGATCGTTTCGCGCCGATTGCGTCTGCCCTACTCGGTCGGCCTTGTTACCGCAGGAATCGTGATGGCGTTCCTGCCATTCACTCCTCAGATCACGCTGACGAAAGAGCTTTTATTTGTCGTTCTATTGCCCCCATTGATCTTCGAAGCGGGGTTTTATCTGCGTTGGTCTGACTTGCGGCGTGACCTCAGCGTGATCTTGGTTCTCGCCACCGTGGGCGTGTTTCTCGCAGCTGCGGTCACCAGTGCCGGAATGCACTATTTAGGCGGCTGGGCTTGGATTCCCGCGATCGTATTCGGAGTCCTGATTGCCGCGACTGACCCGGTTTCTGTCATCGCCACATTCAAGGAGTCGGGAGCACGTGGGCGCTTGCTCTTGCTCATCGAATCGGAAAGCTTGTTCAACGATGGAACCGCAGCCGTCGCTTTTGGAGTTGTGCTGGAACTAGCGTTAGGCCATACATTGACGCCGGGCGAAATGGCTCTGAAAGCGCTATGGTCAGCTGGCGGGGGAGTTCTCTGCGGTGCCGTCGTAGCTAGTGCCCTGCTGTTACTCGCTGGCAGGACGGAAGATCGTCTGGTGGAGATCACGTTCACTACCGTGGCAGCCTACGGTTCCTTTCTGCTCGCTGAAAAGCTTGGGGCGTCGGGTGTATTGGCTACGCTCACCGCCTCCATCATGCTCGGCAACCTCGGTACTCTTGGCGCGATCACCTGTACCGGACGCGATGCAGTTGGCGCCTTTTGGGAGTACATTGCTTTTGCGTCGAATTCGTTCGTCTTCTTGCTCATCGGGATGCGCGAAGGGCATCAACATTTCTATTCCGCATTGGGTATCGTGTTCCTGGCTATCGCGCTCGTGACCATGAGTCGAGCGGCAGCCGTGTATTCATGCTGCGCGTTGTTCGTTCGATCGGATCGTCGAGTGTCTGCGCGCCATCAACACGTTCTATGTTGGGGCGGCCTGCGCGGAGCACTGGCATTGGCCCTTGCTTTGGCGCTTCCGGATGATATGCCTCAACGCGATTTGATCGTCACGACGACGTTTGCTGTCGTTGCGTTCTCTGTTTTCGTGCAGGGGCTGACTATTACTCCGCTACTTAGGAAATTCGGAGAGATTCCCAGATGATGGGCGTATTGTCAGTGTTGGCAATACGACTTCACGCGCGGTTGCAATAGAACCGCCACGAACACCAATCCGATCACGACTCCAGAGCCGCTTCGCATCCAATCGTGCAGGACGAAGAAAGCCACGACGTCCCCGCAAATATTCACGATGAACAAGATCACTGCGAACCACCACGCCCACTCTCTGCCACTTCTCAGCGCGACAGCCGCGGCCAGCGTTCCGCAACCGAGGGCGTACAACAGTACGCTGGCGATCCACCCGAGCGCCGCGAATCCTGCGCGGGCTGGAGGATTGAGTGTAAACATCCATTCCGTGAATCCTGTCGGATGGAGCAGAACGGTCGCAACCATCCATGCGATGAACGTAGCAGCGAATAGGAATCCTGCGACGATCGACACCGCCAGCGGACGCTTCATGACCTCTACTCTGTCACCATTCGGCTCGCGCCCGAGGATGTTGATCCCTTAATCTGAAGGGAGTGGCTATCGCGGGTGAGAGCAGCACCGTTCGCTTGAGCGGGTTCCGGGATCGCGAGGCACAACTCACCATCATCCTGAGCGTGGTGATCGGCGTTTCTGTCGGGCTGGTTGTTGTCGCATTCATATTGCTGACCGGCAGACTGGCTGCACGACTGCATCCCGACACGGGTGCAGCTTGGCGTCGAGTCCTCATTCCGACCGTTGGTTCGCTGGTGACGGGATTCCTACTGGTCCGATACTTTCCAAACGCCCGTGGCAGCGGCATTCCGCAGACCAAGTTCGCACTGTTCATCAACGACGGCTACATTTCGTTTAAGACGGTGATCGGGAAGTTCGTATGCTGCGCGACCTCATTGGCCAGTGGAATCGCGCTGGGCCGCGAAGGACCGTCGGCACAAATCGGAGCGGGAATCGCCTCCGTGATGGGCCGCCGATTTGGGTTGGGACCGGAGCGCGTGAAGGCGCTGGTGCCAGTGGGTTGTTCGGCTGCACTGGCAGCGGCATTCAATACCCCTATTGCAGCGGTGTTGTTTTCGCTTGAAGAAATCGTTGGCGACATGCATGCACCTGTGCTGGGGTCGGTGGTCATCGCGTCGGCGACGGCCTGGATGACGCTCCACCTTATCCTCGGCGATCAGCCGCTGTTCCATGTGCCTGCATACCAATTGCTTCATCCCGCCGAGTTTGGGATTTACGCCATCCTCGGCGTAGTCGGAGGTTTAGGTTCCGTATGTTTCGTCAAGTTGCTGCTTGCGATCCGGGCACGATTTCTGAGATTCCCGAAATGGACCGCGTGGTTCCAGCCAGCTGCCGGAGGGTTGCTGGTCGGTCTCATTGCGTGGTTCGTTCCCGAGGTACTCGGCGTCGGCTATGAGTATGTTGATACCGTGCTCGGGGGCGACTTCGCGTTGAAGGCGGTTGTCATGCTTGCGATCTTGAAGATCATCGTAACGCCCGCCTGCTACGGGTCGGGAAACGCCGGCGGCATCTTCGGCCCCAGCCTGTTTATTGGAGCAATGATGGGCGGAGCAGTCGGCACTGTCGCCCACAATCTTTTCCCGAATACCACCGCGAGTCCTGGCGCCTATGCGTTGGTCGGTATGGGAACTGCGTTTGCGGGTATCGTTCGAACTCCCCTGACCTCGGTGATCATGATCTTTGAGATGACGCGCGATTACTCCATCATCGTGCCGCTCATGATTTCTAACCTGATTAGCTTCGTCATTTCCTATGAGCTACAGCGCGAGCCAATTTATGAGGCTCTCGCCCTGCAGGAGGGTGTGTTTCTCCCCACAGGCGGGTCGCGCGATGAGCTTGCAGGTGTGCGGGTAGCAGAGGCAATGCAGACTGACTTTGAAATGCTCTCACCCGACTTGGAACTGGGAGCCGCGCACCGCCGATTGCAGGACATGGGACGGAATGCATGGCCGGTCGGGGAGGGACGGCTTCTTCAGGGTGTGGTCGCGGTCCGTGACATCGAGCAGCAGCCCGGCACTGCCAAATCGCTCAACGAGATGATCGGGATGCAGACGACTTTCCCATATGTTCATCCGGATCAGCCGCTATCGCTCGCGTTGGAACGGATGGGATTCGCGGCGGTCGATACCATTCCAGTGGTGAGCCGCACAAATCTGAGAAGCATTTCCGGGCTCCTCACTCTTCCCGATGTTCTGGCGGCCTACGGAATTCAGCACGAACAACACAAGGATGAACACGCGAAGACGAGTGAGGAGGGGCGCAATGTGGGGTAAATGGGGCCTCATTATTGTGATCGCCATGAGCTTGGGGGCTCTCTGGGGAATCGATGTCGTGCTCGCGCGCACTGAGCGCGCCGAGGTTGTCGGCGAGGCCCAGCAGGCATACAACGCCGGCGTAGTCCTCAGCAATGCTGGCCGTGCGGCTGAGGCGTTAGATCCGCTTCGAAAGGCCCACGCGCTCGATCGTACGAATCGACGATACGCCTTGCAATTGGCGGCTGCGCTTTCCACGAGCGGCAAATTCGACGAAGCGGAACATCTCTTGTCGGATCTACTAGAGCGCAAGCCCAACGATGGCGAGACAAATCTCACGGAGGCGAGACTACTCGCTCGACAACTGGAGTGGGAAAACGCATTCGCATACTATCATCGGGCGATTTACGGAAGTTGGGATTCGGACGCCGCGTCGCGTAACCAATTGATTGACGTGCGCCTTGAACTTGCAAATCTTATTGCGCAGCATGGAGCGCAGAAGGACCTTCTAGCGGAGGTCCTTCCGCTTGAAACCGAAGCCGCCGACAATCCTCAGGTCAGTCGACAAGTGGCGAGACTGTATTTGACTGCCGGTTCGCCCGCGCGCGCGGAACCGCTTTATCGCGCGCTCATTCGTTCCGATAAGGGCGATTTCGAGCTTTACAACGGATTGGGGGACGCAGAACTCGCGTTGGGAAACTATCGTTCGGCAGCCGCAACTTTTCAAGATGCGATTCGAAACGGTGGCGACCGAAACTTCATCGAACAGAAGATACAACTTGCGGCTGGCGTTGCTGATCTCGATCCGACAATGCGGCGGCTGACGTCAACTGAAAAATTCAATCGCTCCGTGCGTGTTCTCCAACTAACGCTCGACGCGGCGAGGCGCTGCGGCCAAAGCGATAACGGGGATCCCATCACTTCAGCGGAAAAGCTGCTGTTGGTCCGCGTTCACGGCAATCCTACGAATGAGTTAGCCGAAGAACGATTGACGGCGGCGGAAACTCTTTGGCAAACGCGAACGAAGTCCTGTATCGAAAGTGGCTCGGCAGCTGATGAACGTCTCAGTTTGGTAATGGCCAAGATTGGGCAGTAGAGCATCCTTCGTACCGATAAGTCATCAGGAGTCGCGATCTACAGTCTTGAAGGGATGGTCTTGGCTCACTTATCGGTTCAAAGTACATAGAGGAGGCGAAGGATGAATATTCGCGCTGTCGGACTAGCCGCGCTTTTGTTCGGCGTTGCCTGCTTCGCCGACGACACCGAGCGCGCGAAGTTGATGGGCACCTGGGAAATACAGAACGGAACCGATCAAGGAAGCAAGGTGATCTGGCTGATCGAATCGAAGGGCGAGGCCTTGCACGTCACTCACTTGCAAGGCGATCGGAAGATCGTGGACTTCGAATGCAGTATCGATGGCCGTGAATGTGCGACGAAAGAGTCGGGGCACTCAGCCAGAGTCTCGCTTTGGTTTAACGGGTCAAAACTGGTCGAACTTGAAACGAAGGGTTCGGATGTCGTTAAACACAGATTCGGGATATACGGAGGGGGCGATGAAATGGATCTGGAAGTGATTCCTGTCGCCTCAGAGAGCAAGGCGGAAACCGTTCATTTTAAGCGCGTAAAAGCTCCCTCGAACAAATGATGATGTGCCGCGTGCGCGCGGTATCGCACCTGCATTCGTCTAGGAGAAGGACATGTTGCGCCGAATACGTGTAATTGCCATCAATGTCGCGCTGGCAGTACTCATGCCGCTGAATGCGCAGGCGCAGAGTGCATCCAAGATTCCAGGCTCAATAGGAAATGCACCGAAAATTACGGACGCGATCGTGCAGAAGGGCGAGAAGGATACCAACACGGACGATGATGTTGAATACATCTGTCCGATGGACAAGGACGTGCGTTCGAAGACGCCCGGTAAGTGCCGCCTGTGCGGCATGACGCTTGTGCTCGGAATTCCTGATCCGCACGAATACCCCGTGCGGATCACAACAAAGCCTAGAGTGCTCAAGGCTGGGGTGAATACCGAGCTTCATTTCCACATCGAAGATCCTGCGAACGGCAAGCAAGTTCAGGACTACGAAATCATGCACGAGAAGCTTTATCACCTCTTCGTCGTGAGCCAGGACACGATGTTCTTCAACCACGTGCATCCGATCAAGCAACCAGACGGCAGTTTCATTCTCGACGAGACGTTTCCCAAGCCGGGCCTATACCGAATTTTGAGCGACTTCTATCCTAAGGGTGGTACACCGCAGTTGATCCCGAGCACCGTAATGGTTCCGGGAGCCGGATTCAAGATCGAGCCGGCAAAACTTCAGCCGGATCTCACGCCCAAGGAAGACAAGAATCTCCGCGGCGAGTTGACGACCGATCCGCCTGAACCAGTGGCCGGCTTCAAGACGCTGATGTTCTTCAGGCTCACACCGGACAAGGATATCGAACAGTACATCGGAGCATGGGGGCATATGCTCGCAGCGAGTTCGGATCTGATCGACCTCATCCATACGCATCCGTTTCTGGTAAGCGATCCCGACGAAGGTGCGTTCAAGCAGATCCAGTTCAACATGATTTTCCCGCGCGCAGGAATTTATAAGGTGTGGGTCCAGTTCCAA
Organism: Terriglobia bacterium; assembly: GCA_963732025.1. Classification (GTDB taxonomy): domain Bacteria; phylum Acidobacteriota; class Terriglobia; order Bryobacterales; family Bryobacteraceae; genus Palsa-187. Next base: position 1,687,690 of record CAVSXU010000006.1, on the reverse strand, counting down.
CGTAAGGGCGTCGTCAACACTTTAGTCTTCAATATCCCGGTCAAGAATCTCGAGTGATTGCCGCTGACGATGATCGTGTAAACGGTTCGCTTCATACTCCTTGGCGGAAACCCGAGTATCCGGAGCGGCTAAAATGAAGTTGTGATGCAATGCGCAGAATTTTGACTCTGGGAATTGTGACGGGGCTCGCGGCGTTTGGTCAAACTCCTCGGCCAGCGAAGACGGGGCCGGCAGTAGGAGAGACGGTGCCCGCGTTTTCTGCAAGCGATCAGACCGGGCGCACCCAGAACCTGCAGTCGATCATTGGCCCGAATGGTGCCATGCTGGTGTTCTTCCGCTCGGCCGACTGGTGACCGTATTGTAAGGGTCAACTCGTGGAGCTGCAAAGCAATTTGGCCAAGATCCGAGCCGAGGGGCTGGGAGTCGCGGCCATTAGCTACGATACAGTGGCGGTGCTCAAGAGTTTCGCGGACCGCCGCGCCATTAAGTTTCCGCTGCTGTCGGATACCGAATCGCAGATCATCCGTGACTTCGGCATCCTGAATGAACAATCGCAGCCCGGAACGATGCAATATGGCATCCCGTACCCGGGGACATATTTGGTCGATCGCGCCGGTCGGGTTACGGCGAAGTTCTTCGAAGACGATTACACGCAACGCTACACAGCCGCCGATATCTTAGTCAGCCGCTTTGGCGAAAGTGCGGCAGCTGCGCAGACAACTGCGGAGGGCAAACATCTGACGATCTCTGCTTCGGCGAGTAACGCTCGCGTTCGGTCGGGACAGCGCATCTCGCTTGTCTTAGATTTGCAACTTGGCGCAGGTCTGCATGTGTATGCGCCGGGCGTGAACAGTGACTTCATCCCGATTGATTGGAATATGAAGGAATCACCAGCGCTGACGATGCGCGCGGTGACGTATCCCAATGCGAGGGTCGTGCGGTTAAAGGCGATCAAGGCAAAGGCTCCCGTGTACGAGGGTACGTTTCGGCTAACACGGGAAATCACGATCGCGAAAGATCCCGTGATCAAACCGCTGCTCGCTCCAGATGAAAAACTGATCATCGAGGGTGGGTTGAGGTACCAAGCCTGCGACGACAAGCTCTGCTATCCACCGGAGACCATACCAGTCCGCTGGACCTTGCAGGTGGAAGCGCATGATCGCGAACGCGCGCCCTCAGAGTTGCAACGCAAAGTGAAATAGCTACGGTCATTTTCGCGAGACGGCCAGCTACGGACCAACTGCCTACAAGAACCCCTTCCGCTTGATTCCACAACTCGGCGAAGCGATGCTGAATCATGGCATATCGCTTGGCTCTGGCAGATCGGGTGCGGGCGATTCTGAAAACGCACGAAGGATTCTCCGAACGCAAGATGTTCGGGGGAATTTGTTTCATGATCAACGGCCACATGTGCTGCGGCGTGATGAAGACAGACCTTCATTTGCGGCTTGCGCCAGGCGACGCGAACGCAGCGCTAGGCAAGCCACACACCCGCCCGATGGAGTTCACGGGCAAACCGATGACGTCGATGATCCTGGTCGACCCTCTCGGGGTAGAATCTGACGAGGTCTTGGACGGATGGGTTGCGTTGGCGTTGGCGTTGGCGTTGGCCTTTGCCTTCGCGCGAAGGCTACCGCCAAGGGCATCCTCCCCCGCGCGCCCGCAACGTCCTTCTCGATAGCCGTCCTCCAGCCGGTGATCGTGGCCCTCGGCGCTTGGCAAGAATGACCCAATGGCGCTTGGTTGAACTAACCCACGCTGAGAACTGGAGCAGGGAACAGGATCGCCCAACAGTTCGGCGCCGGTCCCGGTTGGAGCTTTCTCCTGCGCCTGTCGCTGGGCTTTGAAGAAAAGCTCCGGCTCATCCAGGATGCGTTGGCGGATCACGGGTGAACCTTTGCGCCACGCGGCATACAGTTGGCCGGCTTGCCGCGTATCGCAATGATGCTCGGCAAAGATGGCGGCCATTCGATGGCAGTGCTCCAGGCTTTGGCGCGCCACCGGCACCAGACACCTCAAGGCCACTTGCGCCAACACCTGGCCCTCGCGCACCTGCTGCTGAATGGATTCAGGCAGCACCTCCACAAGCGCCAGCCGCCGTGATACCCAGCTCACGCTGCGGTCGAACCGGCGCGCCAACTCGTTCAGGCTGTAGTCGAAACGCTGCTCCATCTCGGCCAGCAGCCAGCCGACTTCCAGCGCGGTCTCATGTTCGGAAAGACGCGGCGAGCGGTCCAGCCACACGGCCGCCGCCTCGCTCATCGGCCATTCGCGGTACTGCTCTGCCTCTTGGTGACAGGACCGCGTATCTCTGGACATCGGGATTTGTACCCCGTTTGGACACATACATGGGGCCGGAGACGCCTAACCCCATCATAGTGAAGGTGCAGCGAGGAGTATGCGATTTACGGGGCGTTCTGTCCGACGTTATGGGACTGACGAAGATTAACTTCAATTCGTGCCTGTTCAATGATCGAATGCCGGTCACAATCCGATTCGCCAATGAGGTCGGGGATGTCCTGATTTCCGCGCCGATGGACGGTGAACCGCGATTGCCCTTCAGGTTTATATTCAAGAAACGACTGGACCGCGCGCCGCAAGTGTGACGTCATCACGCCATGTCATGGCCGCGTGATGCGGCGAGAGAGGCGGATGGGAACGATAAACGCGCTTAGGCCCGCGAATTCACCTTGACGGGTTTGTCGGCATCTCGTCGAAGGCGCGATCTTGGCGAATCCCGGGGCATTCGTACGAAGCTTGGATTGGGCGACACGGCCCCAAGTCGGGTTGGAGGAAGTACCCAGCGAGGCCGCACCCAAGGAGCCCGTTGATTGCAACGCGAGGGAAGCGACAGCTACAAAATTGACTACGCTTGATTTCTGAGGCCGCCTTGATTCTAATGGTCGGGGCGGGGCGATTCGAACGCCCGACCCCCTGCGCCCAAGGCATCTGAGCACTGTTTAGCACCCGATCCATAAATCCTTCTGATTCTGAAAGTTACGGCGCAACCATGTTCAGTTTAGAATCGCGCATGTAGTCGATCTTGTAGCCGCTAACTTCCTCAGCGGACAACATCCAGCCTTCCGGGCCTCGAGAATCTGAGAAATCTCCGCCTTCCCGGTTTCCCCCGCTAGCTAGAAAACGTGGTGAAGAGTCAACCATAAACCGTAGCCAGAGGCAACGAGCGTAAGGGGAAGCAGCCATTTATCTGTCAGCTTGCACCATAAAATAGCGCTTGCGGAGGACCGATTTTGCGAACGACATTAACGTAATCACGGCTCGTTGATTCTTCCGTACGCAAGGCCATGTTGGGAATCGATTGAAATATTGATTCTTCCGAGCGGACCAACATCTACACCGCTTATGCATGCTCCCGCCCAACTACCCTCGCTATTCAAACGGACGGCCAAGCAAGGCTTAAGAGTGACAAAACCGCTGTCGAACGCCCATGTGCCAGAAATGTGCTGATTTCCAGCATTCTTGCTCCGCACATCCTGCTCCATCGTGTGGTCCTCACGAAGAATGAGTGTTGCTTGCCCCCAATTTGTGTTGGCAATGTATCTACCCGGGAGGTCCGTTACCTTCGCGCTGCGGCATCCAAGAATGAAACAACTCACCCCTAAGACAAACGATCGAAAAACGCGAGGCCAACCTACTGATGGCATGGATTGGGTTCCGACCACGAGAAAATCTGTCGCACATTCTGCCCGAGCCCACGGCCGGTATGATTGTCAAATAGGTCCTCGCGCCATCCGAGTTTTGGACCCCAAGTGCTTTCTCCCACCAGTGAAGACCAGCCAGTAGTATTAAAAACCGTATAGGCGGTCATCGAGCGGTCCAGGCTCATCGTAATTGCGCCGTTGAATCCGCCCACTTGAAACTGAGGCGTGTTCTTGACAATCAGATTCCGCGCCGATTCCTTCCAAGGTGCCGAATGACCTGAATCAACCGGAGACCAGGCTGGACAACCAGCACTGATGTATTGTCGCCTCATCTCCTGCACGACGGTGCTGCGCTTCATGTCTTGAGTTCCTGGATGGTCCCCTGGGTAATAAATTACACTGGGCAACCTACTCCAAAGCCATGACCAGCCAAAGGAAAAGCCCGTGGGAGCCTGATCTTCGAAGCTAAAAACAAAGGGGCCGGTGCTGCCCTGTCCGCAAACGCCACCGATATTGAGCGACCCGCCCGAACCGATTCCGGCAGGCAATTGCTCATTCCAGGGTCCAGTGTTTACGCCGCCTGCGATACCGCCCAGATCGAAACTGCCGGATAAAACTACCGCCCGTCAGAATGCCGCCCGCCGACGAGAGGATCGTTCCCAAGACCGGATTGCCCACGAACGCACCAGCTATGTCGAGTCCTATTCCGATCAGCGTGGACCACCAACTCTCACCCGATAGGTCCGTATAACTCAGTGGGTTGTTTCCCACATAGGCATATGCGTTCCAGGTCTGCGGATCGCTGGCCTTCGCCCCCGCGTTCCCAGGATCAACACTCTGGAACCGCCCCTGCGCCCCACTCATGTGCCGTACGTTAAACCAGTCGAGCGTCGACTCCTGATCCCGACTCTGCCCCGTATATTTCGGACCGAAATTATCAGCCAGATCGTCCGCAACCGACAGATACCCCATCGCCGTCGTCCGACCGCCATAGCCCGCCGGAATCTCGGTTCCGAACGGCTGATAATCGTAACGACGCACACTCGTTCCCGCCGCATCCGTCAACATTCGCGTGCTGCCGAGATGGTCGACAGTGACGTAACAGGTCGGCGTGCCGCATGCGCTCTGGGTGCTTCCGCCGTACTCCGCCGCCAGATTCCCGAACGCGTCGTATACGAACGTCGTCGTCTGACCATTCACCGTTTTACTGACCCGCTGACCGAGCCCGTCATACACGTAAGATCCACTGGTCGTCGTGGTCCCATCGGTGATCGTAGTCGCCACCTGCCGATTCTCAGCGTCGTAAGTGAAGCTGCGATGGGCTGCACCAATCAGCGGTATGTTCGTCACATTGCCATTGGCGTCATAAGCCCAACCATTTATTCGGTTCACCACTGGCGAAGGGCTGTACCAATCCGCGGTGGGAGTTTCCGGCGTCAGCGGCGGCAAGCCAGTGCTGTTAGAAACCCAGCGATTCCCGTTCCCCACGTAGCTGTATCCCTGGGACCAGCCCGAGCCGCCCGTTTCGGTCGCGCTGGTCAACCGGTTGAGACCCGTCGTGTCGTAGCTGTTTCCACTTCCAACCTCGTCGAGCATGTCCATTGAGCAGGCATTTCCCAGTAGTGCTCGTGGATGGCAAGCTATCGATGTGCGAACTCGATCGTATGGTGTTCATCAGGATCTCCGACGAAGTAGTAGAGGCTCTTAGGAGAAGGATAACCAGAGATCTCCAATGGTCTACCGTAAGGTAAGGCCGCATTGGGCTCTCCATCAATTGAGTTGAACAGCAAATACACCTGAGCCTTACCATCAACCGATACAATACGCCATTGGCCTGACCCATTAACATACGAGAAAGCCTGACTCAGGCCAGCCATCGTTGCCGGAACGTTCGACGCAATGAACTGACCGTTGGCTCTTAACTCGATGACTGAGTTGGCAGGCGCTGACCCGACCGGTGAAATCAAATGCCGCGATTCGGCAGTCAAGACCCAACTGCCTGAAAAATCCGAGACCTTTGCGGCTCCGCAGCTTATCAGACCCAAAACCGCAAATGAAGCCCATAACTTCGCCCGAGGCAGAGACGCAATCATCAGAAGCCTTTACAGCCTCTTCCAGCTAGATTTTCGTGCAGGTCAAATGTTTGGGTGGTCTTCGACAGCGGCCCAGACGCGAAATGGCGGTCTAGTGGATCGCCAATATGCTCGCTCCACCATTTCGTGTAACCGAGCACAGGCGGGTGGGTTGCGGACGAGATTGTCGATGAATTCGAGATATGCATGTTCAAAACTCCGCCTGATGTCGAATAGGTGAGGCCGTATGATCCAAGATAGGTGACCGCCAAGTTTCCGGTCGCTCCTCCGGTCGCAAGCGTCGAGTAATCCCCGGCATACTTAGGCACTCCTTTGAGTCCGCCGAGATTGTAGTCAAACGTTCCATTCGCCGCCAATGACCCACCACAAACGCCCTTTACCAAAGCCTGAATGTGCTCGTGACGGCGTAGACGCTCCGCGAACGGGTCTCCATCACTAAATGAGTGGGATCGGGGGCCGATTCCTGTCAGCCACTCCCAGCCAACACGCCAAGGACTCGCCGTGTCACTCGATTCCAGGCTAAAGACGAACGGCCCCTACTTCCATCGCCGAAAACGCCACCGATATTGAGCGACCCGCCCGAACCGACTCCGGCAGGCAATTGCTCATTCCAGGGTCCAGTGTTTACGCCGCCTGCGATACCGCCCAGATCGAAACTGCCGGATAAACTACCGCCCGTCAGAATGCCGCCCGCCGACGAGAGGATCGTTCCCAAGACCGGATTGCCCACGAACGCACCAGCTATGTCGAGTCCTATTCCGATCAGCGTGGACCACCAACTCTCACCCGATAGGTCCGTATAACTCAGTGGGTTGTTTCCCACATAGGCATATGCGTTCCAGGTCTGCGGATCGCTGGCCTTCGCCCCCGCGTTCCCAGGATCAACACTCTGGAACCGCCCCTGCGCCCCACTCATGTGCCGTACGTTAAACCAGTCGAGCGTCGACTCCTGATCCCGACTCTGCCCCGTATATTTCGGACCGAAATTATCAGCCAGATCGTCCGCAACCGACAGATACCCCATCGCCGTCGTCCGACCGCCATAGCCCGCCGGAATCTCGGTTCCGAACGGCTGATAATCGTAACGACGCACACTCGTTCCCGCCGCATCCGTCAACATTCGCGTGCTGCCGAGATGGTCGACAGTGACGTAACAGGTCGGCGTGCCGCATGCGCTCTGGGTGCTTCCGCCGTACTCCGCCGCCAGATTCCCGAACGCGTCGTATACGAACGTCGTCGTCTGACCATTCACCGTTTTACTGACCCGCTGACCGAGCCCGTCATACACGTAAGATCCACTGGTCGTCGTGGTCCCATCGGTGATCGTAGTCGCCACCTGCCGATTCTCAGCGTCGTAAGTGAAGCTGCGATGGGCTGCACCAATCAGCGGTATGTTCGTCACATTGCCATTGGCGTCATAAGCCCAACCATTTATTCGGTTCACCACTGGCGAAGGGCTGTACCAATCCGCGGTGGGAGTTTCCGGCGTCAGCGGCGGCAAGCCAGTGCTGTTAGAAACCCAGCGATTCCCGTTCCCCACGTAGCTGTATCCCTGGGACCAGCCCGAGCCGCCCGTTTCGGTCGCGCTGGTCAACCGGTTGAGACCCGTCGTGTCGTAGCTGTAGGTCTGCGTCAAGGTCAATCCCGGAATCGCGATCGTCTGCGATTGCAGGTTACCACTGTTGCCGCTTGCGCATGAGGTCGCACTGCTGGCGCATGGGAACAGGCCTAGAGTGAGAAGACTGGTGGCTGAAGGCGAGTTCACTTGGAGGCCTATTGGCTGGAAGCGATCGTTAAATGACGGCTGTTCGGACACACCGTTGCCCATTGTTACGGTCAACGTGTTCGCGGTACCCGTCGCGTAGTTAATGCTCGCGTAGTTGGTCGCCGCGTTCACGTTCTGCACGGTCTGAATTCGATCGGCGGCGTCCAGCACATAGCCAACCCTCCGTCCCGATGGGTAGATGATTTGGGTCAATTGGTCGGTCAACGAATATTGATATGCGAACGAATAGGGAGTAATGCCGTTGGTCTGGGTGCTGCCGGTTGTGCGCCCGAAGGCATCCTGCGTATAGGAAGTGATCGCCGTGTTCGCTGCGGGGGTACAACTCTGGGAACAACCTAGACCTTGACCAGGCAATCCAAGAATAAACTGGCCGGGAAAAGAAGTTCCCCAACGCCTTCGCTAAACCCGCGATTATCAGCTTGGATTCTGGAGTGCCCCGGCTGTTGGCGTTAGAGCCGATGATTTCAACGCTACAAATGAGTAGGTTTAGCCACGGGAAACTGTCTCACGGGAGGGGTCCACCCCACCCCGATGTAGTCAAATTTGTAGCTGCCCGGCGCACTCAGGAACTTCAAACTTCCACAATTCATCACAGGTGCGCTAGCGGGCCGGGAACCGGCCCTTGGAAATAAAGGACTTGTTTTCAATGGTCGGGGCGGGGCGATTCGAACGCCCGACCCCCTGCGCCCAAGGCAGGTGCGCTACCAGGCTGCGCTACGCCCCGACAGTGCACAGCGGACTACCTGCACCCGCTGCGACTCCTCAAGTATAACCGCCCCGCACCCTCCACGCCGCGCCGATTTCGTTCGTCATGTTAATTTGATCTCAAGATGAAACTCTTCGCACTCTGTCTCGTCCTCGTTTGTCTCGTTAGCGTTGGTTCGCTCTGCGCCCAGGTTGTGCCACCCGGCGAAATTACGCCCGATACCGTTGTCGCCAATGTCGGCGGCCGCGATATCACGGCAGCCGAACTCCAAAGGATCATGCGCAACTGGAGCCCAGCCCAGATGCAGCAGTTTCAAAACGACCCCCGCGCCGGACTCCAGCAAATCTATTCCTTCAAGTACCTCGCTGCCGAGGCCGAAAAGAGGAAGCTGGCCGACGAAGAGCCCTGGAAGAGTCAGATCGAGTACGCGCGCGAGGGAATCATGGGACAAGCCATGGCGAACTTCGAACGCAACACCTTCCCCGTTTCCCAGCAAGATATCCAGGCGTTCTTCGATCACAACAAAGCACGCTATGAAGTGTCCACCATCAAGATCATCAAAATCGGACTCCTCGAAGCGCTCCCGCTGGGAACTTCGTCGGACGCCATCAAGCAGGCCGCGCAGATTGCGGTCCAGAATTCGCACATCCCCAAGCCTCGATCCGAAGCCGAAGCCAAGGCCCTCGCCGGCGAGATTCTGAAGAAGATCCGCGCTGGCGCCGATTTCGCAGATCTGGTCAAGACCTATTCAGAGGATGAGGATTCCAAGGCAAAAGGTGGTGACTTCGGTAGCGTCAGCGCGATCAGTAGCCATCCCGATGAAGTGAAGAAGGCAGTCTTCGCCCTAAAGCCGGGTGAGACCAGTGAGCCGGTTCGGCAGATGAACGCGCTTTACATCATTCGTGTCGAGAATCGATCCACCCCGCCGCTCGACAAGCTGGTTCCCGACATCATCAATGAGATTCGCAATCAGCACCTGCAGGCCTTCGGCGCCGAAATGGGGAAGCGCTTCAAGCCGACCATTGTGAAGCCCGAGTTCTTTCTGCCTACCGGCCCGCCGCCCGCGCCAAAGCCGTAAGTGCTGCCACCGCTCGCTGGGCTTCCGATTCGCGTCGAGATCCGCAAGTCACTCGGCCCGCATCTCGCCGCCACGTCGATTCCGAAGCGCCTCATCTTGCTCGACTCGCAAACTCTACGCGAGCGTGGCGAGTTCGAGCGCATCCTGGTTCACGAAATCTTTCACTTCGTATGGCTGCGGCTATCGAACCAATACCGCTGGAGTTGGGAGGCGCTCCTACAATCCGAGTTCACCGCCCAAGCCAAGGGCGAACTCGGTTGGAGCGCGGAATGGCGTAAATGCAAGCTCACCAGCGCCGATCGCGAACGCCGTACTCCAGCGTGGCGCCGCTACGCCTGCGAAAGTTTTTGCGATTCCGCCGCGTCCACCTACGGTGGCTTTCGCGATCACGACGAGTTCACGCTCGCGCAACGTTTCCGCCGCAATCGAGCCAACTGGTTCCACCGCAACCTTCCGACGCCGATCCCGATATAATTGAGGCAAGTGTCTTCACGACTCACCGCCCTCATTTCTACTGCCGCACTCTTGATCGGCATCGTGGCTCTCACGGCGTGCGACATCCCGAGCACCGTCAGAGCGGAAGTCAAATCCGAAAAGGATCGCAAGGTCGCACCCGATTTCTCGCTGAAAGACGCCGCGGGTAAGCCCGTAAAGCTGTCCGACTTCCGCGGCAAGGTTGTGCTGCTGAACTTCTGGGCCACCTGGTGCGAACCCTGCCGTCTGGAAATCCCCTGGTTTATCGACCTGCAGCAGGTGTATAAGGATCGCGCCTTCGTCGTGCTCGGCGTTTCGATGGACGATGACGGCTGGGATTCCGTCAAGCCGTTCCTGTTGGCGAACAAACTCAACTACCGCGTCGTGATCGGAACCGAAGAAGTTTCGGCGAAGTATGGCGGCATCGAATCGCTGCCCACCACGTTCATCATCGATCGCGAGGGCCGCATTGCTTCCGTCCACCCCGAAATGGTCAGCAAGAGCGTTTATCAGAATGACATTCTCAAACTTCTCGACGAGTAGCGCACTGATCGTTGGCGCTCTGTTTTGCGTCCCCTTCGGCTTCGCGCAGACGAACGTGCTGAGCATCGCGCCTCCCGCGAAGCTCGATGCCAAGGCCGGCACTGTCGCGACGGCGAAACTCACCGTTCAACTGAAGCCCGGCTATCACTGCAATAGCGACAAGCCCAGTGACGAGTACTTGATCCCGTTGAAACTCACCTGGACAGCCGCGCCGCTCGAGGTTTCGGAAGTGGTTTATCCCAAGCCGCAGATGGAGAAGTACAGCTTCTCGAAGGATCCACTGTCCGTCTACACTGGCGATTTCGAAATCGTGACGAAGTTCAAAGTTCCTGCCTCCGCCGCCGTCGGTTCCATGGTGCTGTCGGGTAAGCTGCGCTATCAGGCCTGCAACGATCGCATGTGCCTCCAGCCCAAGACCGTGGACGTTTCCCTGCCCGTCGACGTCATTCGTTAGCGGTCATTTCAGTAACCCCGCCAGCCATCGCAACACGTTCAGCGCGAATTGGCGATCATCCGTGCCTTGTACATTCATTCCCACTTTGAAGGACTGGCCGTTCATTGTCGCCACCTGCGCGGAGAACATGGCTGCTTCGCCGAACACCGCCACTCGGCCCCGGCCAAATCGCATCGCAATCCCCTGCGCCCGCCCCTCCAGTTTGGTTCCGGCAGGTAATCCGGCTTCGATTTTCCGTTGATCCTCAGGATCGAAACTTTCCGTGGCATCGTTGCTGATCCTCAACAGCATGGTCGCGTCTGCGGGCACACTCAAGGATTGTCCGGTGAACGCAATCACCTTGCGCACACGTTCGGCATCGTTGCGCCCACGAACAATCGCGTGCTCGCCCAGAAGATGGTTCTCCTGCGAAAACACCAACCTCGTCGGGTTCCCGTCGGCGTGCTTCAGATCCATGACGTATCCACGTCCCATCTCGACATGGAAACGCCGCGCCAGATCGACAGACGCATCGCCCCATGGAGCATGGTCGGCGATCAGCATCAGCGATCCTCCGCCGCGCACCCAATCCCGAACGGCATCGCACTCTTCCGGTGTGAATGCCGAACCGATCACGCCATCCCGCGATTCACCCATCGCATTCGCAATCACCAGAATGTCGATGGTCTTCAGCGAGCCGGCCTGAAACGCGGGAGCCGCCGACACCGTGTAACCGTCGGATGCCATCAAATCCGCGAACGGCTTGTAACGGCCGTCCATCGTGTGGAAGTTTCGGTGGCCTCCATCTATTCCGATACGCGGGTGCTTCTTCGTAAACGCCGGATGCACGATTCCCACTGAAAAATCGGGGTCGTTCACCTGCTGCGCCAGAGCCCGCTGCGTCAACCCTGCATATCCCGCAAGTGATGAAATGACAAACCACGCAACACCGGCCGCTGATCTCACGCTGATCATCTTGCAAATAATATCGCAAAGAACAGGCGACGATCTGCACACTGCCCGCACGGTAAACTGAACGGATGCCTCGGACGATGCCGCTGCTATTGGCGGCGCTTCTTCTCACTGCCGCCTGCACTGCCCCGCCCGCGCAATCCACCCGAGTCGACCCGCAGCTCGCCAGCGAAATCGCCGCCATCAAGGCGATCGACAACCACGCGCATCCCGTTCGGCCCACCAATCCTGGCGAAAACACCGACGACGAGTATGACGCGCTGCCCGTCGAAAATCTCGAACCTCAATCCGACCAAGTCCGCTTTCGTCCCGGCGCGCCCGATCTGCTCACCGCGCATCGCGAAGTGTTTCATGGCGACAAGACTGCCGCGATGAAAAAATACGGACAGAGCGATTACGCCGCGCAGGTGCTCGATCAATTGAATATCGAGACCATGCTCGCCAATCGAGTATCGGTCGGCCCCGGCCTTGCTCCCCCACGATTCTTGTGGGTCGCGTTCGCCGACGCGCTGATGTATCCGCTGCCCAACGATTCCATCATTCACAATTCGGATCAAAAGGCCTTCTTCGCGCTCGAAGAAAAGTTGCTCAAACGCTACTACGCCGAATCGGGTGTCGCCGCGAAGCCGGCCACGCTCGATCAATATCTGGAGAAGGTGGTCGGGCGCGACGCTGCTGCGCCACAAGAACGGCGGGGCGGTCGCCGAGAAATTCGAGATGGCATACCTGCGCGCCCTCGACATCGGCAACCCTTCGAAGGCCGATGCCGAGAAGGTTTACGCCACGGGCTCCGGCGATTACAAGGCCCTGCAGGATTACATCTTCCGCTTCATCGCGATGGAATGCGGCCGGCTCGAAATGGCCGTTCATTTTCACACCGGCGCAGGTGGCGGCGGATATTTCAATGTCGCAGGATCGAACCCGATGCTGTCTGGAGCCGCTCTTCAACGACCCCGCGCTGCGCAAAACCAATTTCGTGATGTTGCATGGCGGCTGGCCGTTCGAGCACCAACTGACGGCGCTCTTGACCAAGCCCAACGTCTATGCGGATTTTTCGGCGCAAACGTTCGCGAACTATCCGCGAGCCGCGTCCGACACCATCCGCGCCTGGCTCGAATATGTTCCGGAAAAAGCTCTGTATGCGACCGACGCCTATCCGTTCGCTCCACCGGACAACGGGTGGGAGGAGGCCGCCTACATGGCGAATGCCACCGGCCGCGAAGCGCTCGGCATCGCTCTCACCGGCATGCTGCGCGATAACCAGATCACGCGGGAACGCGCCGGCGAGCTCGCCCGCATGGTGCTGCGCGACAACGCCCGAAAGCTCTATAGGCTCAAGTGAAACTCTTCAATCTCAAGTGACGTCCACCATCCCAACGCTCTGCGGATCCGTCACCGGGAAACCGAATCCGTTCGGCGTGAAGATCCACGAAGCCGGATACAGGGCGCTGGGCCTCGACTACAAGTACGTTTCGATCGGTGCCGACCAGTTGCCGCCGGTCGTGCACGCGCTCCGCGTCTTGCGATTTCGCGGATTCGGCGTGTCCATGCCGTTCAAGCAACAGATCATCTCTTTGATCGATGAAATATCGGATGAGGTGAAGACCATCGGTGCGTGCAACACCGTGGTTGCGGTCGATGGTCGACTGCGAGGCGAAAATACCGACTGGACCGGCGGGCTCGCGGCGCTGAAAGAAGTCGACAGCCTGTCCGGTTCGAGCGCGGTGATTATCGGCGCCGGCGGCGTCGCCCGCGCAATCGCGTTCGGCTTGAAACGCAGCGGATACAAGGTTTATGTTTCGGCGCGAAACGCGGATGCGGCGCGAGCGCTGGTTTGCGATCTGGCGCTCGACGGCGATTGTGCACTCGAACAGCAAGGCGCTTTCGAGACCGATCTCGTCGTCAATGCGACTCCGGATGCGGGGCTCGATGGACCCGTCGATCTCGAAAAACATCCGCGCGCGACCGCGCTACTCGACGTCATTGGCGATCGCAAGCTGACGCCCATCGCGAACGAAGCCTCGCGGCGAGGACTCCGAGTCGCCGCGGGATGGCGCATGCGATTGCACCAGGCGCTGCGGCAATTCGAGTTGTACACCGGACATCCAGCGCCTGAGCAAGTCATGAGTAAAGCGCTTGAGGACGCACTCAAATGACAATCGATGAGCAGTCAAGCACTACCCGTTAGGGTGGGGGTTCGCATGCGCGGTGCCCCCGGCTCTGCGGTGCCCCCGGCTCTGCGGTACCCGCACTCCGCGGTACCCCCGCTCTGACGAGCGGTGCTTGACGGCGATTCGAAGAGTGGAGTGAAGAGGATTATGAAGACGCCGATTCTATTGTTCATCGCGATCACTTCGGCCTGGTGCGCCGACGTGACGGCCACGCGACTCAAAGAGAATCCGCTGATCACGGTGAAGTCGTCGCCCTCGCTCGGCGACAACGTCAACGGCCCCTCCGTGATTCGCGTACCCGCCTGGGTGAAAGGCGCGCGCGGACGATACTACATGTACTTCGCCGATCACAAGGGTCACGCGATTCGGCTCGCATACGCCAACACATTCACCGGACCGTGGAAGATTTACGAGCCCGGCATTCTCGGCGTCCAAGGCACCGCATTCCGCCGACCCCTGCCCGACCCGCCCGAAGTGCCATCGTTCTACACCCACGTCGCATCGCCGGAAATCTGGATCGATACGGCGAACAAGAAAATCGTGATGTGGTTCCACGGCATGTGGACCGACGGAAATCCGTGGCCGGCCAACGATGCAGCCGCCGTGAAGTGGACGCGCGAACATGGCTACGCGCAATTCACCCAAGCCGCCGAGTCCACCGATGGAATCCACTTCCGCCCGCTACCGCCGATCACCAAGCGCAGCTATCTGCGCGCGTTCCAGCACGATGATTACTTCTACGGAATGGCTCGGCTCGGCGTGCTGCTGCGAAGTAAAGACCCGCTGGCGAGTTTCGAACTCGGCGCGAATCCGTTTCGCGGCGGCCCGTATGCGGATCGCGTGCGCCATGTCGCGCTGCTCAAACGCGACAACACGCTGTACGTGTTCTTCTCAGCGATCGGCGATGCGCCGGAAAAGATCCTGTTTTCGACCATCGACCTTCGAGGCGATTGGGGCGGCTGGAAGGCGTCGGCCGCGGTGGACGTGCTCATTCCGCGTGAGAAGTACGAGTGCGCGGACCTGGCCGTGATCCCCTCGAAACAAGGCGACGCCGAGGGTCCAGTGCGTGAACTGCGCGATCCTGCAATATTCGAGGAGCGCGGCAAGGTCTACCTTTTGTACTCGATCTGCGGAGAACAAGGCATCGCGGCGGCGGAACTTAAGCTTCCCTAGGTTTAATGCATTCAAGGATGCGGCGTCTTTGCCACTTGTCCTGGCACTTGCCCTTCCCCAAGAAAAGCTTCTCGCGCCTACGGCCGGACGCCTTCGAAGACCATCGTCTCGTAACGATCAATATCGCGGACCGAGGAATGCGATCGAACCTCGAGTCCCCTCAGCGCCGGATCATTGCTTTCGCCAGATTCATACTGCCGCACATTGGTGAACCCGGCCGATTCCATGGCGGTTCTGAGCATTTTCGGGGTGTACACGAAACGGTGTCCAAATTCAGTCATTTCCGAATTGATGATGAAGCTCGCGGGGTCCGCCGTTACCTTCCAATCGTGCCAATCCGTCTTTGCACGAATATAGGCTTCTTGTTGCGGCGTCTTATCTTCGCGTAACAAGTCGGCGAGCCGTAACAAATTGGGAGTCGCCACGCGAACCCTCCCGCCGTGCTCGAGAACCCGGAAGCTCTCCTTCATCATGATCAGGCCTTGTTCGTAAGTTAGGTGCTCGACGACTTGCTCGCTGAAGATAAGCTGAAATGAGGAATCCGGCAGCGGAAAATGCTCAGAGGCATCCAGAAACGCCTGGCCATCGATCGGCTCGATGTCTGTATTCAGCCAGCCAGGCAGGTTGAACTCACCAGCTCCGAGCTGCAACTTGTGCACCGAATTGTCTTTTAAGTACCGGGCGATGATCGATGGCGAGCGTAGACGATGAGTCGTATTTGCGGCGAGAACCCCGGTATTGCGCCAACTCCAAGTCGCAATATCAGGACGCAGCAGACAAAGGAATCCAAAGGCGGCGAGGGTAATCCCGATTCGCGCAAGGACGTTCCAGATCGTCGAGTGTTTTCGTCGACTAACAACTTGCCCTGTTGGCATGTTCTTCTATCGGACGTAATGACGGAAGACCTTAGGAACCTTAGCGAACACGCCGGAAGCACGGCAGCAAGGGGCGGGTCCTGTCAGCAACCTCGCTGAAAGTCAGGGCTTCAACACTTTAACGACGTAGTAACTGATCGGGTGCGGCACTGCTCTGAACCAGTGCGGAACACCCGCCGGAACCGTGATCACGTCTCCCTTGGTCAGGTGGTGCGTTTCCCCGCCCTGAACCCCGCTACCCAGATGCTGCCCAGGACCGTTGTCCCGGCCCCCAGTCATCTTGCCGCCGGTGACGAACGTCGCTTCACCGTCGACGACATAGATCACATCGGTTTCCTTATCATGCACCTCAACCTCGCCGGGAACATCGCGATGGCTTCCTCTAACCGATAGATCCGATTGCGTGATCAGCGCCCCGCCTTTCGCCAAGGCGTCGGCAACTTTGGCGTGATCGACGTAGGTGACGTCGCGGCGATTCGCCGGCTCCGGTCAACATTATGGCCGCGGCCAGCAATGCGTAGCTAATGTTAAGGCGAACTTCATTGGTTTGTCCTCCGTTATTCGCTCAGCACGCAGACGTCTTTAAGATTGCGATAGTCCTCGGCGTAATCGAGGCCGTAGCCGACGACGAACTCATCCGGAATCTTGAAGCCGACGTAGTGGACATCCACTGGGCGCAGGCGGCGCTCGGGTTTGTCGAGTAGAGTCGCGATGCGCAGGGACTTCGGTTTCCGCTGCGCGAATACCTTCAGCAGGTAGTTCAGCGTGACGCCGCTATCGACGATGTCTTCGACGACGATCACGTCGAAGCCTTCCACCGAGACGTCCAGATCCTTGGTGAGTTTCACTTCGCCCGACGTCATCTTGCCTTTGCCGTAGCTCGAAATGCCGACGAATTCGAGTCGGGCCGGCGTCTTCATCGCGCGCGCGAGGTCCGATAGAAAGAAGCAGGCTCCTTTTAGGATGGTGATCAGGTAGACGGGGCCGGTGGGATAATCGCGGTCGATCTGTGCGCCCATTTCCTGGATGCGCGTCTGGATTTGTTCGGCGCTGATCAGCACCCGCAGCGAAGACATTAGGGATGATTGTACCGGAACGCAGCCGGTCGCGCGTTAATCAAGTTCGCAATCGTCACAGCCGTTGAGGCGCGACCGTAAGAGAGCGCGCAAACTCAATCGGTCGATTGCAGCCGCGTGCTGCCTGGACCCACGTGAATGTGTGCGCCCGTCGCCTTACCAGCGATCGCGATACGAAACGCGTAATAGGGAATGTCCTTCTTTTCCAGGTACGCCCGCAACCACTTGCCTTCCACGCTGTCGGGAAGAACCGCGACATCGATGCGGCCGCTATGGTCGAATCCCAACGCGCGATGCACCGCGGTTTCACCACGAGCGCTCACCGGCATCGGCCGGTCGAACTTCTTTTCGAACGCCAGCGTCAGATCCTTGATGTCTTTCGTCGTCAGCAATCCGTGGTTGCCGGAGACGAATTCCTCGGCGGCCTTCGAGCCTTTCGGCTGGCCCGGTTCCGCATGTTCCATTTCCGCGTGCACCATCGCGACGATTTCGGTGAGCAACTCCGCGCGCTCCCGCGCCTGACGCAGCACCTGCTGCCGTCGCGCGAGTTCCGCTTCGGCGTCGCTCGAGTAATCCTTTGGCGCGACATGCTCGGCGATTAACTCATGCCCGCGATCGACTTCCGCCTGGGTGCGATCCACACGGCGCTGTGCCGCAGCGATCATCTGCGCGGCCTGCGCTTCGGTCAGATCCTGGATTTCGACGTGCGCATAGAGCGTCTGCTCCAGAACCGATTCGTCGGTAGCGTCGTCAAGAGCCCGCTGCGCCTCGGCCAGCTTCGACGAGGGGAGCAATCCGGCGGCGACCTGCTCGCGCACTCGTTCCACCTGCTGTTGGGCTTGAATAACGGCGGGCGAATCGGCGGCGAAGGCTGCTTGCGATGCCAGCCCACCGGCAATCGCAAGTAGGACACACAAATACTTCACTGTTTTCATTATAGAACTTTAATTTGCTGAATCGCGACCTATCCACACCTGTAAAGAGCGTCTGTGTGAAAACAGGGACAGGCTACCCTGTCCCCTAATCACCCGAGGCCACGGATGAACAAGATATCGGCGTGGACAGGGCTGCCTGTCCCTGTTTTCACACAAACGCTCTTTCGAGAAAGCCGCCGAAATAACGACCTACTTGTAGTACGATAACCACAGGAGATTCGTTACCTGGCACGGCCCAAGAAACTGCAACAACCTGAACCTGCCGCCCCTCTTGAGGCTTGGTTGTGCGCGGTCCGGGCCGCCGAATCGAAGCAAGCGCACGATATCGTGGTGCTGGATCTGCGCTCCGCGACCTCTTTCGCCGACTATTTCATCATCTGCAACGGCACCAACTCCAAACAGGTGCAGGCCATCTCGGATGAAATAGGCGACCAGCTTCGCAAGCAGGGAGAGCGCCCCCACAGCATCGAAGGCTACAAGAACGCCGAGTGGGTTTTGATGGATTACGGCGATTTTCTGATTCACGTGTTTTCGGCGAAGGCTCGCGTGTATTTCGACCTGGAGCGGCTGTGGCGCGACGCCAAGGTCGTGACAATTCCGCCCGCGCCCGAAGTCGCGCCGAAAGCCAGTGCCGCTCGCCGCAAAACCATTCGGTAGCGGATATTCAGATGTGGGGCCGGCACTTTTGCCGGCGAGCCGGCTTCAGACGGCTCTTTTCATTTCAAGAAACCGGGCTTTACACGATGCTGAAAAACCGAGTGTCTGTGTGAAAACAGGGACAGGCTACCCTGTCCCCTAGGGATCAGATACCACGAATAAACAGGATATCGTCGTGGACAGGGCGGCCTGTCCCTGTTTTCACACAGACACTCGGTTTTTCAGCATCGTGTAAAGCCCGGTTGCCGCCAGGAGTGGCGGCCCCACAAGTGGTACCATAGCGCCTATCCGGTCAGTACCGGCAACTGGCCGACGGCCGGTTAGATCTGCCCAGGGAGAGATCCATGAAAAAAGCACTTGCTCTGTTCGCGATGGCATCCATTTCGGCGTTCGCCGCCGAGATCACAGGTTTTGTTGGTGACGCGAGCTGCGGGGCCAAGCACGCCGATGCTTCCGCCGCGTCGTCGGCCTGCGCGGAACGCTGCACCAAGCGCGGAGATGCGCCGGTGCTGGTTACCAAGGACGCCAAGGTTTACAAGATCGACAAGGCCTCCACCGACAAATTGTCGAAGTTTATCGGCAAGACGGTCACGGTCACTGGTTCAGTGACGGATGACACCATCACGATCGCGTCGGTGAAGTAGCTCATTGTGGGGCAGGCGCTTCCGCCTGCCATTTTCTTATTTGGGGTTGGCGAACTCCATCATCAACCTGCCCGCCGGCCCCTTATATCGGATCGCGAGGTCCTTGGGCTTAACCTTGCCGTCGATCGGAAAATACAGCAGGCCCTCGATCGGTTCCAAACTTTCCTTGTCCGGCAGCACTTTCGCTTTCAGCGCCGCGAGCAGCGGATTATCTTTCCCCTTGCCGCCCTTGTTGTTGTCGTTGTCGATTTTGGTGTCGACCCCGCGATCGGCGCCTGCCGAATTCCCTGCCCCTCTCGAACTCCCCAGCCCGACTCCGCCCCACACCGGACCATTCGTCGCCGTGCCCAGCCCGCCCGGCTGATTTGCCGCCGGCTTGACGACCAGCGCGCCCGTCCCCGCGATCTGCCCCGGCGACAACGCCACGGAAGTCTGCCCGTCCTTCCGGGAAATGATGGAGAAATCATCCGGGCTGATGCGCAGGGGCTTTTCGGTTTTCGGCGTGACCTTCATGCGCACGGCGATGTAACCGGCACCGAGATCCTCGCCGATCGCCTGCGTCACATCCGCGCGATCGATGATGACGGACGCGACCAGCTCGATATCGTCGTTACCAGCCTGGCCGGGCAGCGGCTTGCGTTCGCCGGCGAATGCAGAGATGCATAGCAGCGCAAAAACGATCGGCCGCGAATAAACGCGGATGAACGCAAATGAAGCACAAGGCTCTTCTCGACCCCAACCTGCCGCGTTGCCAAGCGCCCAAGGCGAGTAGGCAAAACGAGCCTTAGATTCGCGTTTATTCGCGTTCATTCGCGGCCAAATGCTTTGCTTCTGGTTGTCACGCAGTCTCATAAACTCAAATCTCCTACCCGCTGCCGAATCTCCATGCAGCCGCGACCCGTCGGCAGCACCTTTCCCGGGATTCAAGCGGCATCCCGGATCGAACAGTCTCTTGAAGCGCGCCGATCATTTCAAGCGATGCGTCGGAAAACTGGCGCTCCATCATCTCCATCTTCTCCATCCCGACGCCGTGCTCGCCCGTGATCGAGCCGCCCACCGAAATGCAATATTCCAGAATCTCGTCGCTCGCGCGCAGCACGGTTTCGAGCGCGCCCGGCGTCCGCGGATCGAACATGATCAGCGGATGCAGGTTGCCGTCGCCCGCGTGAAAAATATTGCTGATGGCCAGGCTGTGCCGCTTCGCCAGCTCGCCGATGAACCTCAGCGTCGGCGCGATTTGCGTGCGCGGCACCACGCCGTCCTGCACGTAATATGCGGGACTGAATCGGCCCACCGCGCCGAACGCGTTCTTGCGGCCCTTCCATAACAGCTCGCGCTCCTCGGCCGTCTGCGCGACGCGAAACTCGCGCGCCTTGCAGCTGCTCGCATGCGTCGCGAATCTGCTCGATCTGCTCCTCGACGGCTTCCTTCATACCTTCGAGTTCGATCAGCAGCACTGCCGCCGCATCCGACGGATAGCCGGCATGCGTCGCCTCTTCGATCATCTTGCAGCAGCGGGCCATCCAGCATCTCGATCGCGACCGGCGTGATCGCGCGCGCGGTGATCTCGGCCACGGTGTCGCCGGCATCTTCGGCGCGATCGTAAATCGCCAGGATCGTCTTGACCACCTCGGGCTTGCGCATCAGCCGCACGATGATCTTCGTCACCAGCACCATGGTGCCTTCCGAACCGACCAGCAATCCCGCGAGATCGTAGCCCGCCAGATCGTAATCGCCCAGGCCCGCGCCGCCGCCGGTCTCGATCACAGAACCATCGGGCAGCACGGCCTCCATCCCGAGCACGTGATTCGTCGTGACGCCGTACGCGAGCGTGTGCGGTCCGCCGGAATTTTCGCTGACGTTGCCGCCGATGGTGCAGGCGCGCTGGCTGGAAGGATCGGGCGCGTAGAAATAGCCGTCGGCTTCGACCGCCTGCGTGATCTCGATATTCACGACGCCCGGCTGCACCACGGCGCGCTCGTTCGCCAGATCGATTTCCAGAATCCGGTTCATGCGCGCGAACGAAATGATGATGCCGCCGGCGCGCGCGATCGCGCCGCCGCTGAGCCCGGTGCCCGCGCCGCGGCCGACGATCGTGAGTCCCAATTCGCCCGCGAGCTTGACGATCGCGACGACGTGCTTCGGTCGTTTCGGGAAACACGACCAGATCGGGACGCGCTTTGTCGATCCCGCCGTCGTATTCGTAAAGCGTCAGGTCTTCAGGCTTGTGCAGATAGCCGCGCGGGCCCGAGAATTTTCTCGATACGATAATGCAGGGCCGTAGCAGGAATCGTCACAACATCTTTCGCACGCGCGCCAGAAAGTCCGGATCCATCCAGTTCTGATTGCTGATCACTTTCTCGAGCACCTTGCCGTTGCGGTCGATCAGGTATGTTTCCGGGATCTGGAAGGTCCCGTAGCTGGCGCTGATGTTGGCTTCCGGGTCGCGCGCCGTGGGAAACGTGACATCGAAGCGCTGAATGAAACGGCGGTACAGCTTCTCATTGCGATCGATGCTGACGCCGAGCACCACCACGCCCTCCGACTGGAACTGGCGCGCGAAATGCTTCGAGCGAAGGAGTCTCTTCGACGCAAGGGCGCGCACCAGCTCGCCCAGAAATTCAGGACCAGCAGCTTGCCGCCGAAATTGTCGCGTGTGATGGTCTTGCCGGCATCGGTGGTGACCGGAAATCCGGCGCGGTGTCGCCGGCGTTGGTGATTTGCGGCTCGAGCGTCCCGGAGACGACCCACACCAATGCCGACCGCCAGCAAAACGATGGCGCCCAGCAAGAGCTTGTCCAGAACGCTGCTTCACGCTATCATTTTAGCATGGATCGGCAAGTTTGGATCGTTAGGACCGTCGGCCGCATCTAATCATACTGGCCAATGCTGCTTACCCGCAAGAGCCGAATTCTCCGCGTCGCACGTTTGCGCGAATCCGGCGCTGGAGCGACGCTGAGAATCAGCGCGTCTACGGCGCGAACGCGAATCCGAACGGGCACGGCCACAATTACGTGGTCGAAGTGACCGTCGAAGGCGAGCCGGACACGGTCACCGGCATGGTCTTCGATCTGCGCGAGCTGAAGGAGATCCTGAACGCGCAGGTGGTCGATCCGATGGATCACCGGTTTCTGAATCGCGAAGTTCCGCCGTTCGACCGGATCGTGCCGACCACGGAAAACATCGCGCAGGAGATCTGGAATCGGCTGGCGCCGGCGATCGACCGGCCCGAACGTGAAGCTGAAAAACGTCCGCCTGTATGAGACGGCGGATCTGTATGTCGATTGCGGAGGGCGATAGGTGACGCTCACGCGGCGCTATCGATTCTGCGCGTCGCATCGGCTGGACACACCGGCGCTGACGCCGGAGAGAATCAGCGGCTGTACGGGAAATGCAACAATCCGTACGGGCATGGGCACGATTACGTGCTGGACGTGACGGTGGAAGGTCCGCTGGATGCGACGGGTCAGATCGCGGATCGCGCGCGCGCTGGATGCAGCTGGTTCGTGCAAGAGTTTTGCAACGTTTGGACCACAAGAATCTCAGTAAAGATGTAGCCGAGCTGGCCGGAGTGGTGGCGACCACGGAGAATCTGGCGGAATCGATTCGCGACGCGTTGCTGGCGGAGTGGCCGCTCGAAGCGCGGCTCGCGCGAGTCCGCATATCGGAAACGGAGCGGAATATTTTCGAACTGGAAGTGTGAGGCGCAAGAAGCTTGAGATGAAAAATAAATTAGCCAAGAAATCAGTGGTCGAGATGGTGCCGAAGGGCGTGACGATCGCCTCGCATATGCGGAAGGTGCTGGACGCTGATCGGCGAAGATCCCATCGCGCGAAGGGCTGCTGAAGACTCCGGAGCGCTACGAGAAAGCCCTGCGCTTCATCACCAGCGGCTATCAGACGAATCTCGAAGACATCGTCAATGGCGCGCTGTTCACGGTGAAGTGCGACGAGATGGTGGTGATCAAGAACATCGAGTTCTTCAGCACCTGCGAGCATCACCTGCTGCCGTTCTTCGGCAAAATGCACGTGGCGTATCTGCCGAAGGACAAGGTGATCGGGCTGAGCAAGATCCCGCGCATCGTCGACATGTTCGCGCGGCGGCTGCAGTTGCAGGAGCGGCTGACGCGAGCAGGTGGCGGCTGCGATCGCCGAAGTGATTTCGCCGCGCGGCGTAGGCGTGCTGTGCGAGGCGCAGCACTTCTGCATGATGATGCGCGGCGTGGAAAAGCAGCACTCGGGCACGATTACCAGCACGATGCTGGGCAGCTTCCGAACCAACAAGTCGACTCGCGACGAATTCTTGTCGCTGGCACGGCATTAGGGAAGTGGGGTGGGCCGCCAGGCCTGCGAGCCGAGAGTCGTCTCGGCTTTCGGGAACTAAAGCAAAAAAAAGCCGAGACGACTCTCGGCTCGCAGGCCTGGCGGCCCACCCCACGAAGTACAATGCTGTATGGCATCGTGTCCATCGCAAGTCCGTCGTATCGATCCTCGCTTCACTCCGTTCAAACTATCGATCCGCCAATCGAAAATTCACGGCTATGGCGTTTACGCTGAAGAGCGCATTCCCGCCAATCGCAAAGTAATCGAATACACGGGCGAGCGCCTCAACCGGCTTCAGGCCAAACATCGCGACCGGGGATCGCTCACCTACCTGTTCGCGGTGGACAACTATTGGACTCTCGATGGAGCCGTCAACGGCAGCGGCGCCGAACTCATCAACCATTGTTGCGAGCCGAGCCTGATCAGCAGAGTCATGAAAGGCCACATCATTTACATGAGTCTGCGCGTCATTGTGCCGAACGAGGAATTGACGGTCGATTACAACTTCGCCATGTCGACCGGACGCGACAAGTGCGTCTGTGGCGCAGCGAAATGCCGCGGCATCATGCAGAAGAAACCGTAACGGCGCGCGTTCACGGTCGACAGGAGGCGCGACCGTAAGAGAGCGCGCTTCCGCGCATTTAACGACATCCGCCGGCACGCGTTCGCCAGCGGCGCGACCGTCAGGGAGTGCTCTCTTAAAACAATGGACCTTGACATGGTGTTCGCACAACAGCCATAATGATTTAGGACTATTTCGGTCTTAGATCCTCACCTTGCGATGCTCAAGCTGACTAAGAAAGCGGATTACGGACTGATCGCGCTGCGGCACCTAGCCGCTGCGGGACGGTGCGCGAGCGCGAAGGATATCGCGGACACGTACCGGATTCCGCTGCCGATGCTCTCGAAAATCCTACAGAACCTATCGAAAGCGGGGCTTTTGGTTTCCGAGCAAGGCACGCATGGCGGCTACCGGTTGGCGCGCGATCCCCATGAAATCACGGCGCTGGAGGTGATCCGGACCATCGACGGTCCCATCATCCTGACGCATTGTTTTACCGAACACGCCGAATGCGACCAAAGCGATCTCTGCCCGGTGCGCGAGCCGCTGCGTAAAGTGCACGAAGGAATCCTGCGGCTGCTGTCGAGCATCAGTATTTCCGACATGACGAAAGACGACATGCCGGTGCCGTCGATACACCCGCTTTCGCACATCCGCGCCGCCAATGAACCGATAAGGACACAATCATGAAACTGCCGATTTACATGGACAATCACGCCACGACGCCCGTGGATCCGCGCGTATTCGAGGCCATGCGGCCCTACTTCGTCGAGGTTTTCGGGAACGCCGCCAGCCGCAACCACAGCTTCGGGTGGCAAGCCGAGGAAGCCGTCGAGAAAGCGCGCAAGCAGGTCGCGGATCTGATTGGCGCAACGGCCAAGGAAATCGTTTTCACCAGCGGCGCGACGGAGTCGAATAACCTGGCGCTCAAGGGCGTCGCCCAGATGTACGCCGAAAAAGGCAATCACATCATCACGGCAGCGACCGAGCACAAAGCGGTGCTCGACACCTGCAAGCGACTTGAGAAAGACGGCGCGCGTATCACGTATCTGGCGGTGCAGCAAAACGGCCTAGTCGATCTGGATCAGTTGCGCGATTCGATCACCGACAAGACGATTCTGGTCAGCATCATGTACGCCAACAACGAAATCGGCGTGGTGCAGAACATCAAGGAGATCGGCAAGATCGCGAAAGAGCGCGGAGTGCTGGTGCATACGGATGCGACACAGGCGGTCGGCAAGATTCCGGTAAACGTCATCGCGGACAACATCGATCTCGCGTCGATCAGCGCGCACAAAATGTACGGGCCCAAGGGAGTCGGCGCGCTGTACGTTCGGCGCCGCGCCCCGCGCGTGCAGTTGACGGCGCAGATGGATGGCGGCGGTCATGAGCGCGGTATGCGATCGGGAACGCTGAACGTTACCGGCATCGTCGGACTCGGCGAAGCGGCTGGTATCGCGAAGGCCGAGATGCCTGAGGAATCGAAGCGCATGGCGCACCTGCGCGACAAGCTGAAGGATCGCCTGATGGCGAACCTGGATGAAGTCTACATCAACGGCACGATGGACAGCCGTCTGCCGAATAATCTGAACATCAGCTTCGCGTACGTCGAAGGCGAATCGCTGCTGATGGGGATCAACGAAATCGCGGTGTCGAGCGGATCGGCTTGCACATCGGCAACGCTGGAACCGAGCTACGTGTTGAAGGCGCTGGGCGCGGGCGACGATCTGGCGCATTCGTCGATCAGATTCGGTTTGGGCCGGTTCAATACGGAAGACGAAGTGGATTACGTCGCGGCCAAGGTGATCGACGTGGTGAAGAAACTGCGCGAGCTTTCGCCGCTGTATGAGATGTTCAAAGAAGGCATCGATTTGAGCAAGGTCCAGTGGACGGCTCACTGATTCGTTAGCGTCGTCAAAATTGTCGTTTGAGGCGCGACCGTAAGAGAGCGCGCAAGAGTTAAAATAGGATTTTAGGGAAGAGGCAAATCATGGCGTACTCAGAAAAAGTAGTTGACCACTACAACAATCCGCGAAACGTGGGCTCGCTCGACAAGAGCGATCCGAATGTTGGCACCGGTATGGTCGGCGCACCCGAGTGCGGCGACGTGATGAAGCTGCAGATCAAAGTGAATCCGGCAAGCGGCGTCATTGAAGAAGCGAAGTTCAAGACGTTCGGCTGCGGCAGCGCGATCGCGAGTTCATCGCTCGCCACGGAATGGCTGCACGGCAAGACGGTCGACCAGGCTTTGGCGATCAAGAACACGGACATCGTGAATGAGCTGAGCCTGCCACCGGTGAAGATTCACTGTTCCGTGCTGGCCGAAGACGCGATCAAGGCCGCGATCGGCGATTACAAGAAGAAGTCGGGCACGGCATAGCAGGAGTCCGCCGTGGCGACTCCGTTTGAAAGCGCTCAGCTAAATCTTCGCCTGTTCGAATTGCGGCGCGATCCGGTCCTGCGCGAAGCGCGCGCGTGGTTTCTGTGGGAGTTCAATCCGGAAACAATGGCCGACGTCGCGAGCGCGCTGGCCGGCGAACGCAACGCCTCTTTCCGGATGGTCGTAGGGTATTGGGATATGGCGGCATCGATGGTGACCAGCGGCGCGATCGATGCGGATTCTTTTCGCGCCGCGCACTCGGAAATTGTCGGAACGTTCAGCAAGATTCAACCGCTTCTTGAAGAGGGCCGCGCCGCATGGGGCGAGCCGGAATTCCTGAAGCACATGGAAGCGGTCGTGATGGCGATGCCGAACGCGGAAGCGACTCTGGCGCGGCGACGAGAGCGACTGAGGGCCGCAGCCAAAGCGGCGGGAAAAGGTTAGATCCAAATGGTCCAAGTAACTCCGAAAGCGGTCCAGAAAATTCGCGAGGCGTTCGTGCGGGAAAAGGTCCAAGGCGGATTGCGGCTGGGCGTGCTGGGCGGCGGCTGCTCCGGCCTCAGCTATCAGTTCAAGTTTGACGCGAAGCCGCGCACGACCGATCAGGTTCTCACGTTCGACGACGTGCAGGTGTTCATCGATCCGAAGAGCCTGGTGTTCCTGGACGGCATGACGCTCGACTGGAAGGATTCCCTGCTCCAATCGGGATTCGTGTTCGACAATCCGCACGCGACCAAGAGTTGCGGCTGCGGAACTTCCTTCTCCGCCTAATGGAGTATTACGAGGCATTGGGCCTCGAGCCCCGATTGTCGCTGGACGCGGACGATCTAAAAAAGCGATTCTACGAACGCAGCCGGCAGTGGCATCCTGATCGTTTTTCTCGAGCCGGCGCGGACGAACAACAGAAGGCGCTCGACATGACCGCGCTGTTGAATGATGCCTTTCGCACGCTAAAAGACCCCGTGGCGCGAGCCGAGTACTTCCTCAAACAGAACGGCATCGAGTTATCGAAAGACGCTCCGCCTGAACTACTGGAAGAAGTGTTCGAGTTGAACATGGCGCTGGAAGAATTGCGCTCGGGCGACGATTCCGCACGGGTGCAATTGGCAGCCGCCGAGAAACGATTCCTGTCGATGCGGGCAGAAATCGACGAATCCCTGGCTGGCCTTTCACAAAGGTACGACGCTATGGGCGAGCGGGCTGCGCTGGACGAAATTCACGCCGCGCTCAATCGCCGCCGCTACATCTCGAATCTGGTTCGAGAAGTCGACAAGGAACTGAATGTCCACGTTTCAAATTGATTTTGGCAAACCGGAATCGAAGATAATCGGGATCGATCTCGGCACAACCAATAGCCTGGTCGCCGTGATGGAGTTGACGGGTCCGCGCATTCTTTCGGGGATCGTTCCAAGCGTCGTATCGCTGACCGAATCCGGCGAGATCGTCGTTGGCAACGATGCGCGCGAGATGCTGCTCACGCATCCCGATCGCACTGTGTATTCGGTGAAGCGCCTGATGGGACGCGGCATCGACGATATTCAAGAAGAGCTGAAGTTGTTCCCGTTTCGCGTGGCGCATGAAGATGACTCGGTTCTGAAGCTTCTTCTAGGCGACAAATCGTTCACCGCGCCGGAGATTTCGGCGCACATTTTGCGCAAGTTGAAGCACGACGCGGAAGCGGAACTTGGTGCAACGGTCACACAAGCCGTCATCACCGTGCCTGCGTATTTCAACGATGCGCAGCGGCAAGCCACCAAGGACGCCGGACGCATCGCGGGGCTTGACGTTCTGCGCCTGGTGAACGAACCGACCGCGGCCGCGCTCGCGTATGGACTCGACAAGCGCAAGCAAGGCGTGGTCGCAGTGTACGATTTCGGTGGCGGTACTTTCGACATTTCGATCCTGCGCTTGCACGACGGCATCTTCGAAGTGATGGCGACCAATGGGGATACGCACCTGGGCGGCGACGATATCGACAACCTGATGCTGCGGATCGCGATCGAGGATATTCAATCCGAATGGGGCGAGGACATTTCCTCCAATAGCATGGCGATTCAGGCGCTGCGCCGCGCGGTGATTGCCGCCAAAGAGGCGCTGTCCTTCACGCCCGAAGTTGTTCTGGAATTTCAATTCGGCGGGCGCAGCTATCAGCGCCAACTTTCGCGCGATGGATTTGAGCAACTCATCCAGCCGATCATTGCACGCACACTTGGACCGTGCCGCGAGTGCATCAAGGACGCCGGTGTGATCGTCGAACAGATCGACGAAGTGGTGCTGGTGGGCGGATCGACGCGCATTCCGCTGGTGCGTTCTGCGGTGGAGATGCTATTTCGCGCGCGGCCGCATACGGAATTGAATCCCGATGAAGTGGTCGCGCTGGGCGCCGCCGTGCAGGCTGGAATTCTTTCGGGCGACGTGCAGGATCAACTGCTGCTCGACGTCACGCCGTTGTCGCTCGGCATCGAGACGATGGGTGGGCTGGTCGCGAAGTTGATCCATCGCAACTCCACGATCCCGGCGTCGGCGACTGAGCAGTTCACAACAGCGGTCGACGGTCAGAAGAATGTTCTGATTCACGTGCTGCAAGGCGAGCGCGAGCTGGTCAAGGATTGCCGCAGCCTAGCGCGTTTCGACCTTAAGGATATCGATCCGGTGCCGGCGGGGCTCGCGCGCATCGAAGTGCGGTTTTTGATCGATGCGAATGGAATTTTGAACGTGACGGCCCGCGATGCGCGTACGGGCAAGGAACAAAGCGTCGACGTGAAACCGTCGTATGGGCTGACCGACGATCAGGTGGAAGCGATGATTCTCGAATCGTTCGCGAAGGCCGAGGCTGATTTCAAGGAGCGGCAGGTTCGCGAAGGGCGCGTCGAGGCCGATGCGATTATCGCGGCCACTGAGAAGGCGAAACAGGATCCGGCGTATCTGGCGCTGGACGGTTCCGAGCGCGCCGCGATTGACCGCGCCATCAACGAACTGCTGACGGTGTATCATGGCGACGATCATCTGCTGATTCGCGACAAGATCGAGCAGTTGAACGAAGCGACGATGAAGCTGGCCGAGAATATGATGAACAGCGCGGTGAATACGGCGCTCAAGGGAACGAAGATCTGATATGGGAAAACTTACGTGGAGCAATCTGGACGATATCGCGCTCGCGCTGTACGAAGCATTCCCCGACATGGATCCGACGCACGTCCGGTTCACCGATCTGCACAAATGGATCACGGAGCTGGACGGATTCGACGACGATCCGGCGAAGTCGAATGAAGCGAAGCTCGAGCACATCCAGATGGCGTGGCTCGAAGAGTACAAGGATAACCAGTAAACTTGCTGTCTCCTGCCGATCTTCTGGACGAGGCAGAGGAATTCTCCTCCCGCATTCCGGCGGGCGACGATTACGTTGAAGATCGAAATCTTTCGTGGCTTGCGATTGGGCAGGCGTGGCTGAAGCTCGGTGACGGCGCGGGGGCGATGCGCGCGTTGGGCAAGCTGGATCACGTGCGATGCCAGGCGGTGCTGCGGCATACGATCGCGATGTGGACTGGGGAGCATCCGGAGTTCGAGACTGGCAGCGCGCTTCTGAAACAAATTTCTGAACAACCGCGCGACTACACCGCTTCCGAGCTGCAGGAACTAGTGCCGCCTATGCACCGGTTGCTTGGCGCAAGCGCAGTGGTGGATTTCGCGCAGAAGATTGAGAATCCGTACGCCGCGTCGCAAGTGCTGGTCACGCTCTCGCATTTTCTCGGTCCGGTGGATCAACGCCGGGCTACGCTCGAATGCGCCGAGCATTTCGCAACTGGCGCAGGCGATCGCGCGCTGCGGTGGGTGCGCGACGGCTATCGCACCACCGGGCTATTGGAAGACGCCGCTCGCGTTGAGTCGATGATGAGCGTGCCGCCCAAGCAACTGGACAATCCTGTGCTTGCGGCCGAGAAGGCGCTCGCCGATGCCTTGGCCGTGCTCGCCCAGTATGAGTGCGAAAGCTCCCCGGATACACCGGTTGCCCGGCTACGGCGTTTTCTCGAATACAAATTCAACGACCTCAGAGTCCGATTTCTGGCGCATACCGCGATGGCCGGTGGCGTGGACGATCCGGCGATCGAATCGATTCTGCTCAGCACTGCCTACGCGAAAATCGAGCGCCCGCGCGCTCCCAGCATTTACCGGAGTCCGCGCTATTTCGATTTGGCCCAGTTCCTGTTCGCGCGGCCGGTTTTGCGGCATGACGATGATCGGGAATGTCTCGAAGGCAGCGATCATTTTCAGGAGGCATTGACAGACCCCATCGATTTTCAACAGCGCGTCGTGGATCTATTCACCAATTTCGGTCAAATCGCGCAGACCTATTCGATGGAACAGATCGATCAGGGATTGTGGCTGCTCATCGGAAGACGGCTGTTCCAGATCCAATTCGACAAGTCGATGCTCGTTCCCTTTCGCGACTATTACGTTCACCGCGGTGAGGATTATCCGGGCAGCGCCTTTTACATGTGGTGGGACCTGATCCGGCCTGACGACGTTTCGATCCTGGAAGAGATCCTCGCGCTGCCGAGCGAAGCCTGTCAGCGGGCCGCCTTGCACGGTTTGAATCACCTGCATCCCGATGCCGAAGCGTCAGAACTTGTGGCGCGGTACATCGAACGCAATCATTCCAACATGACGCCCGAAGAACTGGAATACGCTGAGATGTGCCGCGATGGGAGAGCGCAATGAAACAATTGTTCGTTTTGCTGATGCTGGCTTTGGCTGCGAATGCGCAGCTCACGCTGGATGCGCGGGCGGTGGCGGATCGCATTTCGGCGGATTCGCTGCGCGGGCATTTGTCGTTCATCGCGTCGGATGCGCTGGAGGGTCGCAACACGCCTTCGCGTGGTCTCGATCTCGCGGCCGAATATATCGCTGCGCAATTTCGGCGTGCGGGACTTGAACCGGTGACCGGAACCAGCTATTTTCAAACCACCAAGCTGCTGGTGCGCGAGCAGAACCCTGAGGGCTATGTCTTCACCATCACGACCCCGGGCACCATCACGACCGGGGGAAAAACCACGACGATTGATCCTGGGTCCACGGTGATTTTGCCGGAGCACGCCATCGCGTTCAACGACGCTCCCCTCACCATCGAACGTGGAATGATGCGGATCGGCGGAGACAGCGGCATCGTACTGCGAGGATCCCGCAATCCACGCCCTACAGACGTGATCGATCCCGAGATGCCGCGCGCGCCGGTAAGCTGGGTGTCGGCCGCGCTGATCGATCAATGGAAAGACGTGAAGGACGCGCGCGCCACGCTGCATGTTGCAACGCGAATCGAGCACGCCGTTACGACGCAGAACGTCGCGGGGATCTTGCGCGGGTCCGATCCGGCGCTCAAGAATACTTACGTGATGCTGACGGCTCATTACGATCACGTTGGCATGGGCGGCTCAGGTCCAGACAAGATTTTCAATGGCGCTAACGATGACGGTAGTGGCACAGTCTCGGTAATCGAAATCGCCAGTGCGATCGCCGCACAGAAGGTCCATCCCAAGCGCAGCATTCTATTCATGACGCTGTTCGGCGAAGAGCTGGGCATGGTGGGATCGCGTTACTATGCGCGGCATCCACTAGTTCCGCTGAAGGACTCGATTGCGGATCTGAATTTGGAACAGCTAGGCCGTACCGACGATTCCGAAGGTGCTCAGGTGGGAACCGCGACCGTCACCGGGTTCGATTTCACGGACATGACGAAACCGATGGTGGAGGCCGGCCAACTCAGCGGCATCAAGGTTTACAAGAGCGAGGCGCATAGCGATCAGTACTTTCGTCAAAGCGACAATTTGGCTCTGGCCGAGGCCGGTGTTCCCGCGCACACATTGGGGGTCGCGTTCGAGTTTCCCGATTATCACGGCGTTGGCGATGAGTGGCAGAAGATCGACTACGCCAACATGGCGAATGTGGATCGCACCGTCGCGATTGCGCTGCTGCACTTCGCGTCGGATGCCCCTGCGCCGCAGTGGAATTCGTCGAATCCGAAGACGAAGGCTTATGTCGAAGCGGCTGCAAAGCTGCACTCGAAGTAACGGAGCGACGTGGCGCACGCTTCAGCGTGCTGCCGTCGGCTTCAGCCGATGGTGTTTTCGGACCACGAACTGAAGTTCGCGGCTGCACGCTGAAGCGTGCGCCACGCTGGCTCATTTCTCTCCGAACGCGTAGAGCGCGGAAACGGTCCTCAAGTAGATGCGGCCATCGGCGATGGCGGGAGTCGCGAAAATGTCTTCGTTCAAATTGTTCGCGGCCAGCAGTTCCTGATCGCCCCCCGCCTTCAGCACGGAAACGACGCCGCTGTTGCCGGCGATGTAAACCTTGCCGTCCGCCGCAACCAGCGACGCGAAGTACTTATCGGAAACGTTGCGCAGGCGCCCCTGTTTGAAAACCTCGCCTGTGTTGGCGTTGAGCGTCGTCAGCACCCCGCTATCGTTGATCATATAGACCACGCCGCGATACACCACCACCGACGGGCATTGCGGAATCGACCGGTGAAACTTCCACTTGATATTCTTGCCCGTCATATCGCCCTTACCGTTGGCGTCGATCGCCATCAGCGAATTCTCGGCGGACATGGTCAGCGCGAACATCTTCCATTCATTCGCGTCCATGGATCCATCTCCATTCAGATCGATGAACGGGAAGTAGGTTTTCGTGCGCTGATCCGGTGCTTCATCGATCGAAATCCTGCCGTCGTGATTCTTGTCGAACTTGGCGAGCACTTCTTCAAACGGCGCCACGGCCACCTGCTTGCCTGGGTCATTCTCCGGCGTGTTGTAGCCGCTGATAAAAATCGTATTGCCATCAATGATTGGGACGCTTTTCATCTCCGACGCGAGCCCGTGCATGAACCACACCGTGTCGCCCGTGTCCGCCGAGTACACATCCATGCGGAACGACGCCGGAGCCACAATCACCGACTTCCCGTTCAGCTTCATCACGCCCGGTGTCGACGCGCCACTCAGCGCCTCAGGGCGGTCTTTTTTCCACTTCAGTTTGCCGTCGCCCTGGCCGAAAGCCGCGATATACGAGCCCGACGACTGATCGATCGCCAGCACCACCTTATCGTCCACCAACACGGGTGAGACTCCAATTCCGTATACGTTGTTGAACGGGCCCAGGGGAACACGCCACCGCTCATTGCCGTCGACACCGTACGACATGAGCCCGTAATCGTTGAAGAAAACGTACACGTTCTTTCCGTCCGAAACAGGCGAAGGCGATGCAGGACTATTCAGCGTTGCAGGACCGGGGTTCGGCTTGAATACGCGATCGCGAGGAGCTTCGCGGCGCCATTGAATCTTCCCGGTCGCGCGATCGAGGGAAAACGTCAGCAGTTTATTGCCTTCGAAGGCCGTCACGAAAATACGATCGCCAACCAGAATCGGCGACGAGTGTCCGGGCGGCAGCGGCGTTCGCCAAATAACATTCTTGTCGGGACTGAATTCGGTGGGCAGACCGCTGGTTTCGTTCACACCGGCGCCGTTGGGGCCGCGGAACCGTAGCCAATCGCTGGCGGGCGCGTCTGCCGCTTCCAGAATGAGAATCGCAACAGCGAAAACCGCTAAACTGAATCTTCGATAGGACATTTTGAGCACTGTGACTCCCACTATACAAGAGCAGTCAAAGACAAAAGCCGCCCTGGACGCCTGGACGCGCGAAGTGATCGCGTGGCACTTCGATCCGGCCACCGGCACTCCTTTTTGGCTGGAACGCGCGAAGACTTTGGATTTCGATCCACGACGCGAGATACAGACGTATCAGGATCTGGATCGTTTTGGTTTTTTCGAGGACGAATGGCTGCGCGGCGGTCCGGTGCGGCGTTGGGTTCCGAAAGCCTATGCCGATAAACCGATCTGCACGTTCGAAACCGGCGGCAGCACGGGCGTGCCGAAATCGCGCATCAACTTTCAGGATTTTCGAATCGACTACGAACAGTTTTCAGCGACGCTGCCGGATGAGTCTTTCCCGCGCGGATCGGATTGGATCATGGTCGGGCCGAGCGGGCCTCGGCGGCTGCGACTGGCGGTAGAGCACCTGGCGCAACATCGCGGCGGAATTTGTTTCGGGCTGGATCTGGATCCTCGCTGGGTGATCAAGCTGCTGAAGCGCGGCGAGATGAAGGAGGCCGAGCTGTACAAGCAGCATGTTGTCGAGCAGGCCCTTACGATTTTGAAGGCCAATGAGATCACGTGCATGTTCACGACGCCGAAGCTGCTTGAAGCCATGGCGGAGAAGATCAGCTTGAAGAAGGCCGGCATTCGCGGGATTTTCTGCGGCGGCACGGAGATGACTCCGCAGTTCCATCGATTCGCGAAAGAAGAATTGCTCGACGGAATTTATTTCGCGCCGACGTACGGCAACACGCTGATGGGGCTCGCGACGCATAAGCCGTTCGACCCGGCTGACAATTACGCGGTGATTTATTACCCGCCGAGTCCGCGCGCGATGATCGAGGTGGTGAATCCGGACGAGCCGACGAAGCTGGTGGGGTATGGCGAGACCGGGCGCGTGCGGCTCACGACGCTGACCAAGGAATTCTTCATGCCTCGATTCCTGGAGCGGGATGAGTGTGAGCGCGAGGCTCCTTGCGATCGGTATCCCGTGGGATGGCGTTCGCAATGTGCGGCCGTTCCGGAAGTTGCAGACTAGCGTGGTTGAGGGCGTGTATTAACGTGGCGCGGGCCGCTGGCCTGCAGAGCCGAAAGTCGTCTCGACATTTGCTGCAGGTTCAGAAAAGTCGACTGACGGCACGCAGGCCAGTGGCGCGCGCCACGTCGAGCACAATGTGCATCCGTTTGATGCACGCCACTAGGTAGTTTCCCCGAGCGACTTCTCCGGGCGTTGAGCCCTATGCTCGAATCATGCCCGCGCTTTTCCCGTTATTGCTGATGCTGGCGGTGTCCGTGAAAACGGACAAGACTCCGTTGCGATCGGGTTGCGCGAGCGACGAGATCCGTTATCGCGACTCTACCGGCGGGCGCGCCAATCACGATTCGATTCGCGCTGTCCGGCGAAAGAGTTCCGTGTTACAAAGTTTCCGCGGAATCCGGCGGCAAAACGTTCGAAGGCTACCTGGCGGCGAGCGAGATCGAGGGCGTGGAGGATTTCGACAACAAGCGGCAGGAGGCCCGCTGGTTCGACGCCGCGCAAATGATGGGCGCGATGGATCGCCGCATTGCCGATGCCGTCTTTGAAGGGCGTGCCCAAAGGTCCAGCTTCCGATGCTGCACGCCTGCTCGAAACCAGCCAGCCGGCCAAAGCGCTTGATCTCCTCGAAGCCGAGCTGAGGAAGAGGAGAGATCCGACGCTGCTCGCGTTAGCGGGCATCGCTGCATCGCGAGCCGACCAGAGTAAGCTGGCGCTCGACTATTGGAAAGAAGCCGCCAGGATTGTGCCAAGTCCCGAGATCGAGAGCCTGATTCGCCACGCGGAGCGCGAAGCCAAGGGCGATCAGAGCACGGAGAAACTGGTCGGGATGCGAGTCGTGCTGCGTTATGAGAATGGGACTGTGCCCGTCGAAACCGCGCGACAGATGCTGGGCGCGCTTGACCAGGAATACTCGCGCATATCCGCGCAGATCGGGTGTCATCCTGAAGAGCGAGTCACCGCAATCGTGCAGAGCCGCGACGCGTATCGCAAGACGACGGATGCCGCGGAATGGAGCGGCGGACAATATGATGGACGCATTCGCGTTCCGGTGGTCAGTGGACAAGGAATGGATGCCAGGCGTTCGGCAGGTATTGGCGCACGAGACAACGCACGCCTGTCTTTCGATGCTGGGACATTGGCCGGCATGGCTGCAGGAAGGTCTGGCGCAAAAGCTGTCGGGCGAAACTCTGACGCCGACGGCGACAGCTCGAATCGCCGCGATGGTGGCCGCCAAACAGTTGCCAAAGCTTGAGAATCTGAGCCAGGATTGGTCGCGCCTCGATACGAATCACGCAACGGTGGCGTACGCGCTTTCGCTGGCGGCGGTCGAGTTGTTTTACAAGGATTACGCGCAGTATGGGTTGGGAAATCTGATTCGGAATCCTGAGCGGTTGGCGCAGGTGACGGCTGAGCTCGACAAGAAGTTGGGCTTGTAGGCCGGCGCCCTTCATTCCGGCTTAACACGATGCTGCAAAACCGACGGCTGGACCGCTCCCTATGGTCGCGGCTCAATAAACGCGCTGATTCTAAACATCGCCGACAACGAGCCGCGACCATAGGGAGCGGCTCAACGGTCGGTTTGGCAGCAACCTCCTAAGGCCGCTCCTTTCAGTTGCGGTTCTCTTTCACGGCGTGATGCCTAAGGAATACTCGGTTATCCTGAAATCAGATGCCTTTCGCAACCATTCCGGAAGCCCTCGAAGACTTCCGCGCCGGACGCATGCTGGTCGTGGTCGACGATGAAGATCGCGAGAACGAAGGCGATCTCACGATGGCCGCCGAATGCGTCACGCCGGAAGCCATCAACTTCATGGCGACGCATGGCCGCGGGCTGATCTGCCTGGCGCTGGCGGCCGGATCGTTGCGACGCGCTGCATCTGCCGCTGGTTTCGCCGATGAACACGTCGCGCTTCGGCACGGCGTTTTGCGAATCGATCGACGCGGCCGAAGGCGTCACCACCGGAATTTCGGCGGCCGACCGCGCGCATACCATTCGAATCGCGATGTCGCCGGAGTGCCGGCCTCGCGATCTGGCGCGGCCCGGCCACGTATTTCCGTTGCGCGCGCGCGAAGGCGGCGTGCTGGTGCGCGCCGGGCAAACCGAAGCGGCGGTCGATCTGGCGCGCATGGCGGGATTGCAACCCGGCGGCGTGATCTGCGAAATCATGAACGCGGACGGGACCATGGCGCGCGTTCCGGAGCTCACCGAATTCTGCCGCGCTGCACGGATTGAAGATGATCTCGGTGGCCAGCCTGATCCGCTACCGCCTGGAGAACGAGCACTTCGTCGAGCGGCAGAGCGAAGGTTGCATCGAAACCGAGTTCGGCTCGTTCAAGACGATTTCCTACGTCAGCACGTTCAATGGCGAAACGCACGTGGCGCTGGTGCGCGGCGATGTTCGCGGACGCAAGAACGTGCTGGTGCGGATGCACGCGCGCTGCGTGCTAGGCGATGTGTTCGGGTCCACGCGATGCGATTGTCAGAAGGTGATTCGCGGATCGCTCGCGCGGATCGCCGAAGAAGGCGCGGGCGTGTTGGTGTATCTGCATCAATCCGGGCTGGGCGCGCGCGCGCATTATCCCGACGGCGAACGGCAGGCGCCGCCGCTGCACGAATCCGGCATCGGCGCGCAGATTCTCGCCGATCTGGGCTTGTCGACGATTCGCTTGCTGACCAATCATCCGCGCAAGGTGGTCGGGTCTGGATGCGTTCGGAATCGAGATCGTGGATCAGGTTCCGATCTAGCGATGTGGCGCGGGCTGTCAAGCCTGCAGAGCCGAGAGTCGTCTCGGCTTTTCCCGCGTGCGGAGCCGTTAGCGGGGACAAAGCCGAGACGACTCTCGGCTCTGCAGGCTTGACAGCCCGCGCCACATTACCTGAATAGATTCCGCGCGACGAACAACACATTCGCCGGCCGCTCGGCGAGCCGCCGCATGAAGTACGGATACCACGCCGTCCCGTATGGCACGTACAGGCGCAGCCGGTAGCCTAGGTCGACGATCCTGCGCTGCAGATCGCGGCGAATTCCGTAGAGCATCTGGAATTCGAACCTCTCCGGCGCGATCTTGCGCTCGCGCGCGTAGCGAAAGGCCTCGCCGATAATCGTCTCATCATGCGTCGCGATCGCCGGATAGTTGCCCTTATCGAGCAGCGTCTTCATCAGCTTCAGATAATTGCGATCCACGTCGCGCTTGTTCGGGAACGCCAGCGACGGCGGCTCGTCATAGGCGCCCTTGCACAGCCGCACCGGAATCGCCAGCCGATTCAGGCGATCGATATCGGCCGCGCTGCGAAACAGGTACGCCTGAATAACGCAACGCGTGTCGCCGACCTCGCGTTCACGCTTTCGACCACGCGCAGCGTGCGATCGGTGTAGGCGGTCGATTCCATGTCGATTTCGATCCCACCGCCGGCGCTCTTGGCGCGAGCCGCCAATGCTCGCACGTTTTCGAGGCACGCGTCTTCGGAAAGATCGAGGCCGAATTGCGTTAGCTTCATCGAAACGGTCGCCTGGAGTTGGCGCGCCGCGATGCCGGCCAGCGCCTCGAAGTAAGCGTCGCGAGACGCCGCAGCCTCTTCGATCGACGTCACGTTTTCGCCCAGATGGTCGAGCGTCGACCAGATGCCTTCGCGCTGCAGGCGCTCGCACACCGTCAGCGCTTCGTCGAGCGTTTCGCCCGCGATGAATCGTCGGGTGAATTTTTTCGAAGCCGAGGACGTCTCCATCCATCTCCGCAAGCCTTTGTGAGCGGAGAGGAACAGAAAGAATTGGCGCATCATGCAGGCAGGCCGGAGCCTCCGCGCGAACTCGCTTGCGCGGCTAACACTTGTGAATCGCGAGCAAGCGTCTGCGGCTCGCGAATGGCCGTGTCGATCTGGCGCGGGCTGCGCGGCTTCGTCGCCCGCGCCGACGCCCAGCTCACGCATGCGCTTGAGCGACGGCAGCAGCCGCGCGTCCCACGATCCGGCGGATCGATTGTAGGCTTCCACCGCCTTCGCCAGTTGCCGGCCGGAATCGGCGTAGAATTCGGCGAAGATGCGGACGCGATCGTAGAATTCGCCCGCGATGCGGCGGATCTCGCCCGCGTTTTGCGCCAGCCGTTCCTGCCGCCATCCGTACGAAACGCCCTTGAGCACGCTGACCAGCGTCACCGGCGTCGCGAGCAGAACTTTCCGCGCCAGCGCGCGCTCCAGCAGATCGGGATCGCGCTCCAGCGCGGCGCTCAGGAAATGATCGCCCGCCAGAAACAGCACCACCATTTCAGGCGCCGGCTGCAACTGCGCCCAATATTCGCGGGCGCTCAATAGATTCACGTGGCGCGACACCTGCTGCGCGTGGCGATCGAGCGCGAGGTTGCGCGACGCTTCATCCGTGGCAGCCTCGGCATCCAGATACGCCGCCAGCGGAACTTTCGCGTCGACGGCCAGCGTCCGGCCGCCGGGCAGGCGCACGAGCATATCGGGACGCGCGCCGCCATCCCGATTCGCTGCTCGAAGAAATCGCAATGGGCGACCATGCCGGCCAGTTCGGCCACGCGGCGCAGAGTCAGCTCGCCCCAGCGGCCGCGCGAATTGGGAGCGCGCAAGGCCTGCGACAGCGCCACCGTTTCCCGGCTCAACGAAGTGAGCTGATGTTCCAGGCCGCCGAGCATGTGCTGCCGCTGCGATTCGACCTCGCGAATCTGAGTTTCGATGCGCGCCAGCGCTTCGGCGACGGGCTGGGCCGGGTCGTTCTCCGGAGCTGTCACCGTTGGCGCGGGTGGCGGAGACGGCCGGGAACGGAACCAGAGCCCGGCAATGGCGGCGCCCAGCGCCAGTCCGATCGCCATCGCCAAAACAATTCCGGTCACAAATGTCGCGGGCATCTTGACACCAGTGTCCCACGATTTCTGACGCAGGGTGACTGCGTGCACCCGTTAGAGTCTGTGTGAAAACAGGGACAGGCTACCCTCGTCCCCTAGTGACCCGAGGCCACGAATGAACAATATATCGGCGTGGACAGGAGACTCTAACGGGTGCGCGTCTAGCTGACCCCATGTCGACCAGCGCCACCAGCGAATCGGCTCGCTCCCTGCACGGTCTCGCCGCTCTCAACAACTTCGCTGCCCCGGCGAAATTCATTGCGCGTCGCGGCATCCCAATCGAGCGACCATTGCTCGTAGGCCGACAACCGATCCGCTCGCATGCAGCGCTGCGGAAATGCGCACAGCGACTGCGCCAGCTCGATCGCAGTCCCCAGTGCAAGGCCCGGTTCCGCCAAGCGATTCGCCAGACCCATCTGCAACGCCTCATCGCCCGACACTCCGCGGCCGGTCAAGATCAAATCCATCGCGCGGCTATGGCCGATCAAACGCGGCAATCGAACCGTGCCGAGATCCACCAAAGGCACGCCGAATCGACGGCAAAA
Organism: Terriglobia bacterium; assembly: GCA_963732025.1. Lineage (GTDB taxonomy): Bacteria > Acidobacteriota > Terriglobia > Bryobacterales > Bryobacteraceae > Palsa-187. The sequence goes on along the minus strand of CAVSXU010000006.1, from coordinate 1,647,058 downwards.
CACGCCGAACACCGCGTTCGAAGCAGCAACGCGAAGATCGCACCAGAGTGCCAACTCCAATCCTCCGGCCACCGCGTAACCTTCCACGGCCGCGATCACCGGCTTCGAGAGCAGCATCCGCGTCGGGCCCATCGGACCATCGCCCTGTTCCGACAACCTGCTCGGTTCGCCCGACGCGAGCGCCTTCAGGTCCGCGCCCGCGCAAAAGCTTCCGTTCGCGCCGGTCAGGATCGCGACGTCGACGGATTCGTCCGCATCGAATTCGCGAAACACACGCGCCAACTCCGCGGCGGTGGCGAGATCCACTGCATTGCGAACCTGTGGACGATCGATCGTCACGATCGCGATCCTGTCACGGGCCTCATAATGAACGTTCGGCATTTCTTAACACTACCGCCACGCACACACCGGGCGCGTTACCATGACAGTTCCCCGTGAACGCTGACCGAAGGCTTGCGATCGTTACGCTTGGCGTCGTCGCCATCATCATTTACGGGTCGCTGTTTCCATTTCACTTTGTCTATCAAACGATTCCGGGCGGGCCGCTCAACGCGTTACTGTCGACTTCGCATGGGCACAGCGACCGCTCGGACGACGTCTCCAATGTCTTCCTCTATCTCCCGCTGGGACTTCTTATCGTGCGAACGTGGCGTGAATCGCCGCGATGGATCACCGGTCCTTGTCGCGATCGCGATTGGCTTCGCGCTTTCCATGTGCATGGAGATGACCCAGTTCTACGATCCCGGCCGCCGTCCCGAAATGGCGGATGTTTATGCCAACACGCTCGGCACGATTGCGGGCGTCGTCACCGCGTTGGCGATCAGGCGCCGCGTCGCGAGGCCTTTTGCCGCGCTTCTCCTTGCGTGTTGGCTGGGGAATCGATTGTTTCCTTATTTTCCACACGTCGATTTCCACGCGCACCTGGACGCGGGCGTATGGGTGCTCGTCGAAGTACTCAAACAGACGGTTTATTGGTTGGCGGCCGCGGCAATCCTCGAAGCGATGGTGGGCGTGGCCCGCTCGCGTTGGGTGCTGGCCGCGACGATCGCGATCGTATTGACCGCGCGGGTGTTCCTGATCGGAGGCTCGATCTCGTCGTCAGAGATTCTGGGCGCGATGCTTGCTCTCCTCGCGTGGATGGTTCTGTCGCGAATCGAAAGGCGTACCGCGATCGTTTCGATCCTTTTCGTTGCAGCCCTGATTGTTCAGGCGTTGCAGCCGTTCCAGTTCCTGCTCATCCCGCGTGAGTTCGGATGGATTCCTTTCGCCAGCCTGATCGCGGCGCCGCGCGAAACCGCCGTCCTTTCCTTTTTCGAAAAGGCGTTCCTGTATGGAGCGCTGGTATGGCTCCCGGTGCGCGCTGGTGCTTCTTTCGCGATGGCCGCTGGTTTCGGGACCGCACTCGTGTTGGCGCTGAGAGTGGCTCAGGTGTACTTGCCGGGGCGGTCAGCCGAGATCACCGACGCGGTGATGGTTCTGCTATTGGCGGGTGTTATGTGGCTGCTGCGGGAACCTTCCGTTTAGCCCGATCCCTCGGATTACTATGCTGGCTCCGCAGCGGTCGCCACGGCTCTTTCGCCCCGCTCCATATCGACCTTCAGCAGCACCAGCAATCCCGCGATAAAAAACACGATGAGCGAGAGTACGGCCAGCCGGTAGCTATGCGTGAATTGCATCGCGAGGCCGAACACAATCGGGCACATCCACGACGTGCCTTTGTCGCTGACCTCGTACACACTGTAGTATTCGGCTTCACGGCCTTTCGGGATGATCTGCGCGTACAGTGACCGGCTCAGCGCCTGGCTGCCGCCCATGATCACGGCGACGATCGCCGCCATTATGAAGAACTGAAGCGTCGTGGTCACCGAAACATAGATGTAAATGAGAGTGCCCGTCCAGATCAACAGACTGACGACGACCGCGCGCTTTGCCGTAATGGCGCGCGCCAGCCTCGCGAACGCGAGCGATCCCGGCCAAGCGACGAACTGGACCATCAGAATCGCCAACGTCAACTGAGTCAGCGGAATATGCAGCTCATCGCCACCGAATTGCGAAGCCAGCGTCAAGAACAGTTTGAATCGCGTCGTTGTACAGCAAATATGCAATCAGAAACTTCAGTGTTTCCGGATATTGGCGCACTTCACGCGCAGTGTGAGCGAGTTGCCGCAGCACCGTGCCGATGGCGCTCTCGCCCGACGCAAGCGATCTGCGCGGGTCCGCGATTACGCACCGCGCGAATGGTCGGGATGGTGAAAATCGCCCACCAGGCACCGGCGGAACACAGGCTGATTCGCACCGCCATGCCATCGGTAATTCCGATCTTGCCCGCAAAACTCAGCAGCGCCAGATTCAACGCGAGCAGAACACCGCCGCCGATATAGCCGAGAGCGAATCCCTTCGACGAAACAGTCGTCGCGCTGTTCCGGCGGCGCGATTTCCGGCAGGAATGAATTGTAGATCACCAGCGAAGCGCCGAAGGTGAGGTTCGCGATCACGAACGACAATCCACCGAAAACATAATCGTTGTCCCGCGACAAAAAACATCGCCATAGTGGCGGCGGCTCCGAAATACGCGGTCGCGGCGAGCACTTCTTTTTTGCGTCGACCGTAATCGGCGATCGCGCCGACAATCGGCAACACCAGCACTTGCAGAATCACCGACAGCGCCACCATGTAGCTGTAGAAGCTCGGCGCGTAGACGGGAATGCCCAGCGGGTGCACGTAGCCGGCCGCATCGGCGGCGCTTTTCGTGATCGCCGTAAGGTACGGCCCCATGAACACGGTCACCACGGTAGTGGAGAACGCCGAGTTCGCGAAGTCGTACATGTACCAGCCGCGTTGTTCGCGAACGCTATAGTCGGGCATGGTTAAATCGGGATGGCCGACTCATTGTACATGAATGTGTGCGATTATCTCCTTCACTGTTATGCTGATGGCATTCGGGTCGGGCATTCGAAAAAACGCAGGAGGATACGATCGCGGTGTGGACTTACAAACAAACCAACGGCGACCTTTCGCGCGATGGCGTGCACGCCGGCAGCTGCTATTCGGGATTCGAAGAAGGCAAGAACAATCCAGCCATGCAGAACGTGGCCAATACCGGGCCGATTCCGCAGGGACAATACTACGATCGGGCCGCCGGAGTGCGTCGACTCGCCGGGTCCGCATGGTCCGTTCGTGTTGCGGCTGACGCCGAATCCGGCGAACACGATGTTCGGTCGCGCCGGATTCCTGATTCACGGCGATGCGATCACGCATCCGGGTTTCGCGTCGCGAGGCTGCATTATCGCGGGGAGGCTGATTCGAGAAGCAATCGCGGCAAGTGGCGACAAGGAACTGACTGTCATCGCCTAACGTGGAAAAAACGAAGCCGGCCGCGAATGAACGCACAGGAACCCAAATAAGATCCTTACTTTTATTTGCGTACATTCGCGTTGATTCGCGGCTGAGTTGCTTGGACTACTTCGGCGGATTCGCCGGGTGCAAGTAGCCCGCTAGGAATCGCCAGACTTCCAGACGCGATTCTCTTCGCCAGCTTCGTATCGGTGCGATTGAAATAATGGCCGCCGGGCGCGTCCTGATAGATCTTGTACTCGAACTTCTTGCCTTCGGCTTTCAACGCCTCGATCAGGTGCTCCACTTCCAGCACGTTCACGTCTTCATCGTTGGTGTTGGTGTGGATCAGCAGCGGCGTCTGCAATTCCTTTGCATGCGTCACCGGCGATCGCTTGCGATATTCGTTGATATCCTCGCGCACGGTTTTTCCGATGTGATACGGCGCCGAATAGAGCGCGCGATAGCCTTCGGTCTGGTAGCCTAGCCGCAATACCAGATCGCTGGCGGGAACCCCGGCGTAGGCGACCGCGTAAGTCGTTCGGATGCTGGAAGATGTTCATCAGCGTGATCAAGCCGCCGTGGCTCCAGCCGATCATGCCGACGCGCTTGGGATCGAGAAAGCTGTAGTTCTCCAGCATCCATTGCATGCCGATATGCACGTCGTCCACTTCTCGTCCGCCGTAATCGATCTGCTGATAGAAGCCGCGCCCGTAGCCGGTGCTGCCGCGATAGTCGGCGGAGATGATGGAATATCCCTGCTGGATCAGCTCGCGAAAAACGTGGGCATCGCGCGTGTCGGAATTCGCATGAATGCCCTGATGCGCGAACACGATCAGCGGATGCTTCTTGGATTTATCGAGATTTTTCGGAATGAAGGTGTTGGCTCGGATGATGAGCGGATTCGCCGCGCCCGGCGCTTTGGGATTAGGAATGCGAGCGGGCGGCAGGCTGGTGTATTCGATCTTGTCGATGTCGGCAATGTCGCCGAGCTTCATCTGCCACATCATGTCGTCGACGGCCTTCATGACGACGTCAAGGTCCTGGCCTTGACCCGGTGCGGCAGCCGCTCCAGCAGCCGGCGCGGGCACGGGCGTGATCGGAGGCGGAGCCGACTGTTGCGCGAATACCGCGGCTATCGCAGCTAGATGTAGAAGAACGAAACGCATAGGGAGATTCTACTATTCCTGCGCGGATGCGTTCCCGATCACCACGAACAGCCCTGGAGAGGCGGTTTTCAACATAACGGGATTATGCCCTCTTGCGTTTTCCGCCCCGACTCATTAACATCATTCGGACGTTCGATGAAAGTGAGGGACAAATGGCAAACATCAATACCAGCCGCGTGATCCTAGGGGGCTTGGTCGCGGGTCTGATCATCAATGTGGTGGAAGGAGTCATGAACGGAGTGGTGCTCGTGGATCAATGGACCGCACAGATGGTGAGCCTCAACCGGTCGGCGGCGGGATCGGTGAAGCAAATCGTGGTGCTGAACCTTTGGGGCTTTGCCGCGGGGATTCTCGCCGTCTGGTTGTACGCGGCGATCCGTCCCAGGCTGGGCGCGGGACCGAAGACAGCGATTTGCGCGGGGCTCTTTACCTGGGTGACGATTTGTGGGATGGGCACGGCAGTGCCGGTGATCCTGCACATCTACAAACTGCATCTGGCGCTGATCGGAGTAGGCTATGAGCTGGTCGAGATGGTCCTGGCGGCACTCGCGGGAGCATACTTTTACAAAGAGAGTGCGTGATAACTTGGTATCCATGTCACGCCTCATGTTCGCTACCAGCTTGGTTGCTGCCACTCTGCTCTCTTCGCTCGCACAGGCGGGCAACCCGTTCCTGGGCCGATGGGACATCGTCGTCACGGCGGGTTCTCAAACCTATCCCGATTGGCTGGAAGTGACCGAGAAGGACGGCGCGGCGCAGGCTCGCGTGCAGCCGCGCACCGGCAGCGTGCATCCGGTGAAGGTGATCGCGCTCGAGGGCACTCGCTTGACGCTGCAGTTGGCGGCGGCGAATGCCAAACGAACCGAGACCACGTGGGAGTTGAATTGGGCCGGGGGCAAGGTCAGCGGCACCGAGAAACATGGGACCGAAGCGTTCGGGCAATTGGCTGGCGTGAAGGCGCCGGAGCTGAAGCGTCCGGAGCCGAAGGCGTGGACGAATCCCGAGCCGCTCTTCAACGGAAAGGATCTGACGGGCTGGGTTCCCGACGATGCGTCGAAGAATCACTGGGAGGCGCAGGCCGGAGTGCTGGTGAACGTCGAGCACGGGGCGAATCTACAGACCACGCGCAAGTTTGATGATTTCAAGCTGCACATCGAGCTGAATTGCCCCGACGGCGGCAACAGTGGCATTTATCTGCGCGGTCGCTACGAAATCCAGGTGGCGTACGAAAAGGCGCCGGACAGTTTCCACAGCATGGGATCGGTATATGGGATGATCGCGCCGTCGGTCGAGTTGCCGCGCAAGCCGGGTGAGTGGGAGACGCTGGACGCGACGTTGGTAGGCCGCTGGCTAACGCTGGTTCGCAACGGCGTGACGGTGATCGATCATCAGGAGATCGCGGGCTTCACGGGTGGGGCGCTGGACGCGAATGAAGCCGAGCCCGGCCCGTTCTATATCCAGGGCGATCACACAGGTGGGATGAAGTACCGCAACATCACGATCGCGCTACCGAAGAAGTAGTCTCGTCGAAATAGATCGGCCACAGATTCATGCGGATGAACTTGCGGCTAGAGCAGTTCGGAGTCAAGCTTGCGGAAGACTTCCTTTAGAGCCGCCCTCGTCTTTTCCGGCACGGCATGAATGTCCGTGATCAACTGATAGATGTTCGCGGTCATCACCAGCAGATAGCGAAGCGGCCCCGGCCCGCGATTCCAATACGTATGCGGGAATCCGCGCGGCACAAAGACCGCTGAACCAGCGCTCGCCTGGACGATCTCCTCCCCGCGTCGAACACAGAGCGAGCCTCCAAGAACGTACCAAGCCTCATCGTCGTTGTGATGCAAATGCAAAGGCGCGATGGTGCGGAGCAGATCGAACACTCCACCCGCATCGCGCCATTCTGCAACGACGAAATTGCTATCCACTGACCCGATTACGCTACCGCAAGCGGCGGTGCGATGATCGGCGAGCTCACCCTAGAACCGGAAAGCGAGATTCAGCGTGATGCGCCGGTTGTACGCCGTGCCACCAGGGCCGCCGACGTTCTGCAGGTTCAGTGACTGGCCGAACCGGCTCGACAGAAGATTGCTATCGGGGGATCCGTTGTTGACGTTGTTGAGCAAGTTCTGCGCGAAGATGCCGGCAGTCAAGGTGTACTTCTTGCCGGTGTTATCTCCACCCATACCGCCCATGCCTCCGGGAGGTGGTGCGCCACCGCCGCGCGCTCCGCCACCGCCGCGTCCACCGCCGCCGGCCGCCTGACCGAACCCGGGTCCGCGCCCGCCGGCGCCATCGCCGCCGCGACGATTGTTTGTCGGTGTGGTCGATTCGCCGAATCCCCAGCTACGGCTCAGGCGCAGGTTCACCTGGAAAAGGTCGAAAGCACGGAACGCATTCGCCTCGATCGGAGTGAGGCCAACCGCCTGCGGATTGACGAGGAAATCGCCATACGCGGTCCCGGTGACGACGCAGGGTTTCAACGCACGCGCGATCTGTTGGGTGCATTGGACGTTCCCGCCGGGAATCGTAAAGCCAGGGGGCAGAAACGCGGGCCGGCTGTTGAAGACGTTGCTGCCCAGCGCATCGATGCCTTCGGTGATATTGAAAGGCGTCGCCGAGTGATAAGTGATGTTCGGCGACATACGCAGACCGTAGGGCAGCGAGATGCCGCCATTGATGTTCACCTGATGCCGCTGATCGTAGCCCGCCGGGCCGTAGTCAGCCTTGAAGTTATACGGATTCGAGGGCGAGCCGTTGACGTCGGTCTTCACATAGCCGAGCGCGTAATATCCAAACAGGCTGATCCTCGCGTTGATGCGCGCGTTCATGTTGACGATCAACTGCTGCTGCTTGAAGATGCCGCCGCTCTCGTAGAGATTGTAGATACCGGCCGCTTGAGTCAACGGATAAAGGCCCTGCGCCACCCCGAGCGTCGGCGGAATGTAGGTTCCGGGGATGGGGGTATTGATGTTGACTGTCCGCTGCACGTGCGTTCCGCGCGAATTGATGTAGTTGACCGACATTGTCATGTTCTTCGGAAGCTGCCGGTCGATACCGATCGCTGTTTGCAGCATCGTGTGCGAATGAAAATCGGGATCGATGTGGTAGGTGGCGGCTCCTACCGCGTTCGTCGGATTCTGGAGCACGCTGAGCGGCGGCACCGGAATGCCGGCACCAGGAAAAAACAGCGGATTGGTGATCGTGTAGCTGACTTGGTTGACGCCGTTATAGCGCTCCGTGTTCAGGAAATTGTTGATGTTGAAGCGGTCATAGAAATATCCGACCCCTGCGCGCAGCACGGTTTTAGGCGTGCGCACGCGGCTGGTAGTGGGACCAATGCCCCAGGCCAAGCCGATGCGTGGCGCGAAATCTCCCTTGTCGCTGATGTTGTTCTGGACTTCATACCGCAAGCCAAGGCTGAGAGTGATGTTCGGCTTGACGCGCCAATCGTCCTGGAAGAAGGGACCGGCATCCACCTGATAGCCGTTGATCAACGGATTCCCGGCGGCGAACGAATACTGGTTCGGCGCTCCACCGGCAGCTGCGATCTGGGCGAATGTCTGGCCGTTCCTGATCCCCTGCTGCATGATCTGGTAGGCCTGAATGTTCAGAAAGTTAAACTGGCCCGTGAAATCGTTGGTGGCCGCACTGGTGATCTGTGAGCTGCGCAGCCGGATGCCGAATTTGATGAACTGCGTGCCGTGGGTGATCGACGTGTAGTTTTGCAGTTCATACATATTCGTATTGGTGAAGTTGTTGATCAGGCTGCTGCCGGCGGTGAAGCCGTCGCCGACCGCGACATTCAGAACCGGGTTGTCGCCGGCCTGGTCATTCCGATTGCGATTGAACTGAAAGCGCGTTTCATTGATGGTCCGGGCATTGACGATCTGCGTCTCGGTGAGGTTGATCGTCTGGTTGGTGCGGGCGCTGGTGGTGGCGGTGCTGCTCGAAGTGATGCCGGCCACCGGAATTCCGGGCGGCAAATTCGTGCCGCCGATGCCCTGGTTGCTGGCGTCGTCCTTGTTGAATGAGTAGCGGCCATCCAGCGAAATGTTCGGCGATAACTGAAACGTAAAGCGCGGGCTGAACCGGGTGTTGGTATTGGGCGCGATGACTGCGAACCCTTCCTGAACCGGCAGTAGAGTCACAGGATCCAGAATGATGGCATTGATGATCGCGTCTTCGCGCTGCTGGCGGCGCGAGAAATCGATGAAGAACGACAACTTGCCTTTGATCAGCGGACCGCTGAAATTGGCATTGAGGTTCTTCGTGTCCGACGCCGGCAGATCGAAGTTCTGCGAGGTGATGAAAGGATTGCGCGCGTTGAACAGCCAGTCGCTGTAAGTGACATTCACGCCGCCATGGAATTTCTCCGAGCCCGGCTTGGTGAAGATCTCGATACGGCCGCGGCCCGAGGCGTCGTACTCGGCCGAAAACGGATTGGAATTGATGCGGATCTCGCGAATCGAGTCTTTCGGAGGCAACGTGCCGCCGCTGAATCCGTCGATGAAAATCTGTCCGCCGTTCGGGCCCGCTGCCGGACCGGCCAACGCGAGCAGTTCGGCCTGCAGATCGTCGGGATCGTCCGAAAGCATGTCGAGGTCGGATTCTTTCAGAACCAGCGCACCGGCGTTCTTGGCCGGATCGAGCTCCACCTGCTGCGTATCGGAGACCGTAACCTCTTGCTTCGAAACCTCGACGGTCAACTTGATATCGAGAGTCGCCGGGCGGCCCGCCGCGATCTCCAGTGTCGTGTTCTCAAACAGCGTGAATCCGGGCGCCGTGACGCGAACCGTGTACTTGCCGGGCGGCAGACCGGCGACGCTATAATCGCCGTCATTGTTGGTCTCCGCCACCTTGGTGGTCCCGCCGGGGCCGGACACGATCACGCTCGCCTTGGGCACGGCCGAGTTCGAGGGATCGAGCACCTTGCCGTGCAGCGTGGACGCGCGGCTGCGCCACAAGTGACGCCGCGATCAGAGCGAGCGCCAGGCACATCCAAACCCCGCGCGAGAAAACCTTCCGAGTAAATGAAATCATTCCTTATCCTTAACCTTAGATATCGTTCAATTCTTTGGTGAGTACCGGCGCCGGGAACCGCACGAGGTACGGCACTAATTGCCGCCGCCTCCGCCTTCCAGGCTCCACCCGCCCAGCGACATTTCGCGCGTGCCGGGTTTGGTGAGGATCGGCTCCACTCCGGCGAGCATTGTGATCACATTCAATTGATCGTTGACGCCGACGGTGCTCAGCACGATAATCGCGTCGCCGTTCTTGAGATCGGCCAGTGTCATGGTTGGCGATCGATCGAGCTGCGCGCCCAGATCGCGATCTCCGCGTCCACGTCCGCCACCGGGACCGCCCGGTCCACCGGCGCCACCAGGTCCGCGTCCGTCTCCACCGCGGCCTTGCGGTGCTCCGGCTCCGCGTCCGCCGTCTTCGGGCGGATGAGCCTGCGCCGCCAGCATCTGCGCCATCTGCGGAGGCAGTTTGCGCAGGTTGGAATCCGCCGTGATCTTGATCACTACCGGCTTCTTCGTAGCGAGATCCGTGACGCGCATTACCTTCTCCGCTGCATCGATCGACACGATGGTTGCCGCCAGTTCCTTGAAGGTGCCCGAGACGATTTCGTCGGCGGTCATTTTCGCGCCATCGTCGGTCCGGTCACCGCGAGCACGAACCTGATCGCCATTCTTGATCTCGGCAAGCGTGGACGCCTTCGCATCCTGGAACTTGATCGACTCCGGCGTGTAACGGCGAATCACCGCATTCGGCGCGGGCGTGATCATGACTCGCTTGGTGCCGCCAGGACCGCGAACATCCACCGCAATTTCCCCGCTCTGCGTCATCGCGACGATTCCGATGATCCCGCGCTTCTGCCAGTCCGCCATTTCGTTCGACTGTCTGCTGGCGATATCCGCTTTCGACATCGCGACCACCAGGGTCGCGACGATGATCTTGTCGTCACCGGGCCGCCCAACGGCAATCGCACGATCGCCCGCCGCGATATCGGTCACCGCGATGGTCGTCGCTTTCGCCACGTCCGTTTCTCCCGGCGGAACCCGGCGGAAACTGACGCGCGGCGAGAACTTCAGCGCGACTTCCTGGCCGTCGTCCGCTTTGATCGTCATCCCGGCGGCATCGATTTTCGTGACGACGCCCAGCGTCCTGACTTGCGCCGGCTGCTGCGCCAGCATCGGAGACGCGCTCGCCACCACGCAAATCAACACGACAAGCGCCGCGAGAGCGGTCGTTACGTTTCGGTCGTGGAATGTGAGTTTCACGGTGTACCTGCTGCTCTGAAGTCCGGAAGCCAACTTAACGCGCACCTTGTTCCCCTGCGCGAATAAGCTACATGTTTTGCAACTGTTAAGACTACCATCAATCGGCCGTGGTTACAGCTACGGGTGCCGGACGGCACATTTTCGTGTCAATAATTGTTAAGCCCCGGCGAATCCCGGCGCGGGCGGCTGGCGATCACTGTAACTCGTTGAGAAAGCTGGTCCCGGCGACGATCTCCGTGCCGAAGTTTTTCGCCACCGTTTGCCCGATATCGGAGAGGGTTGCCCGGACTCCCAAGCTGCCGGGTTTCGCCTTTTTGCCGTATACCAGCAAGGGGACATATTCCCGGCTGTGATCGGTGGAAGGCGTGGTGGGATCGCAGCCGTGATCCGCGGTGAGAATCGCCAGATCGCCATCGCCCAGTTTCGCCTGGAACGCGGGTAGCCACGCGTCGACTTCTTCCAGCGCGCGCGCGTATCCCTCCACATCGTTGCGATGCCCGAAAAGCTGATCGAAATCGACCAGATTGACGAAAATCAGCCCCTCCGGAGCGGTGTCCATCGCGGCCAACGTTTTCGCCATGCCGTCGGCGTTGCTTTTCGTCTTCTCGTACTCGTGAATTCCCCGCCCCAGGAACACATCGAAAATCTTGCCGATGCTGAACACGTTCACGTGCGCGTCGGCGAGCTGATCCAGCAGCATGCCTTTGGGCGGAGGCACCGCGTAGTCATGACGATTGGTGGTTCGCTTGTAATTCCCCGGAGGCGCCTTCGAACGGCCTGGCGATCACGCGCCCCACTTCGAACGGTCCTCGCAAGATGTCGCGCGCGGTTTCGCAGATTTTGTACAGCTCGAACAGCGGAATCACTTCTTCGTGCGCGGCGACTTGAAACACGCTGTCGGCGGAGGTGTAGACAATCGGCGAACCGGTGCGCACATGTTCGTCGCCGAGTTCCTTGATGATTTCGGTGCCCGACGCCGCCTTGTTGCCGATCGCGCTGCGGCCGATGCGGCTCTCGAATTCGTTCATCACTTCGGGCGGAAATCCGTGAGGGAACAGCGGAAACGGTTTTTCGAGATGAATGCCCGCCATTTCCCAGTGGCCGGTGGTCGTGTCTTTACCGGGCGATGCGAGCGCGCATTTTCCGTAAGCGCCGATCGGCGACGGATCGGGCACGAGACCAGTCAGTGGCTTGATGTTCGCCAGCCCGAGCCGGCAAAAATTCGGTAAACGCAACGCGCGCTGCTTTGCGATATTGCCGATAGTGTCGCTGCCGACGTCGCCATATTGCGCCGCGTCGGGCATTTCGCCGATGCCCACGCTGTCGAGCACGATCCAAACGATTCGACGAAACGACATGCGATCCATTATTGCCTAGCTATAAGGACCGCTAGAACCGTCGAGCCCATAGAGTTGTTCGGACACATCGTACTGCATGAACACGAGCAAGAAGGCGAGCACACCGCACAGGGGAACGACGGCATACCACCGTGCGGCTATCTTAGACTTGCCGAAGACTAGTAGATTCGCCAACGCGGGTGTTCCGAGGAGGAACACAATCGCGTGCCCCACTGAGAACAGGGGGCCGACCAACCGCCGGCTTCCAACCGCGCCGAATTTCGCGAGCAGCGCTAGTTCGATAGCCAAGAGTGCGAACACGAAAAAAGAAGCTGGCGTAAAAACGGACGGAATCCACCGAAACCGTTCTATTGCCTTCAGCAAGAGCAGCCTGTACACGGCGCTCAAGACCATAGCGCCGGGGAACGAGAGAAGCAGTCCGAAAGTTTCCATCCATCGCCCTTGCTAAAGTGAGTTAGGTTCCCAGTGTTACTCGATGAAAATATAGCATCTCGCCTACGTCGGTTCGATCAAGCTACCGAACGCATTCGCCGATCCGCGCCGGTCGTACAAGAACGACTTGACCGGGGTTGGACAAGAGCGGAACTCTACGATCCCCTCGGCGTTAAGGACGACGATCGCCGGGACCTCATTCTGACTCCTGACTCCTGACTCCTGACTCCCCCCCTACTCCCGCAGCGCCGCCTCAATCCGACCACTCAACTGATCCACAAACTTGTCCGGCAAGAACCCCGTCATGCGGCTCGCCACCCGACCCTGCTTATCGAACAGAATCGTAGTCGGGATCGACGTCACGTTCAGCAGCCGCTGCAGACCATCCTCGAAATAAACCGACGCCCTGCTCCACTTCATTTGATCCAGAAACGGCGCGACCAGCGTACGATCGTCATCCGTATCGATCGACAACAGCACCACGTTGCCCTGACCCTTGAACCGCTGCTTCACTTCCTCATACAACGGATGCTGGATGCGGCAGGGCGTACACCACGTCGCCCAGAAATCCAGGATCACCACGCTGCCCTTCAAACTTTCAAGCGTCAGCTTCTTCCCGTCGAGCCCCGTGAGCGCGAATCGCATCGGCTCGGTTTCCGTCGCGTTCGGATCGATCGCCCGCAGCTTCGCGCGACGTTCTTCGAGCAGCACCGACGTCCGATCGTAAGCCGCCAAAATCACATCGCCCAGGCCCTTTTCCGATCCGTGCAGCTTGCGATATTTTTCGCCCAGCCGCTTGCGATCGTCCGTGCGATCCGCCTCCGCTGCGTGCGAATCGGGAATCGCGAACGCATCCGCCAGCCGATCGATCGCATCCGCGCTTCGTCCCAAATCCTCCAACGTATCCGACCATTCGCGCGCGGACTCTTCGCCAGGATAGACAGCATAGGAACTGGCCGCGAGACGCTCGGCATCCATTTTTTCGCCGAACACGGACTTGGCGCGAGCCTGATAGGAAATCGCCCGCGACAGCGCCCGGTCACGCTCATCCTGTTTGCGCGACGCCTCTTTTCCGTCAACCGGCGGCGCCTGCACGATCTTTGTCGCGAATGCCGTGGCGTACCCGAACGCCAGCAACGCATTGTCGCGACGTTCTTTTTCGGTACCGGGATATATCAGCAGCGATCGCGACACGCGATCCAGCAGCAGCACATCGTCTTGCGTACTCGCCAACACGCGCTGTCCGTAGAGAATCGTACGGCGATCGTCCTTGCTCTCGACAGCCGCCCGCGCCAGCACGTTCTCGATATCTTTTCTCTGCGCGGCTTGCGGATGCGTCTTGATGAACGCTTCCAGAAATCGAATGATGTCGACCGCGCTCTGATTGGCTTCGGTCAATCCGGCCAGCAATTCCTGTTGTTCCAATTCCGCCGGGGACGGTGGAGTCTGCGCCACGGGAGGCGAAACTTTGGGCGGCTCCTGCGCGAACGCAATCGCGCCCGCCGAAATCGCGATAACGAACAGGGCGATTCCCCGCCCCATGTGGGGCCGGCACTTCTGCCGGCAACCGGACTTTAGGCCGGTTTCTGGAACAAAAGAAGCCGTCTGAAGACGCCTTGCCGCCACGAGTGGCTGCCCCATTGACCCCCGCCCCATCATTCCGGTTTCTGCCTGGCGCGAATCCCTTCGGCGACGATCGCCGCCCGTTCGCGAGCAATGTGCATCAGCGCCTCATTCGCGGCCACCTGATCCAGCAACGGCAGGAACTGCTCGGGCGACGCCAGCCGCTTGCGATTCCACTGCGCCTGCACGCTGATCATGGCGTCGTTCACGCCAAGCCGGTCATGCCGCACCTCGCGCTTCAGCAGCAGATATAGCCGCTCGCTTTCGCCTATGCGCTCGAACCAATCGTGCAGCGCCTTCGCGTTCTCGTCGGTCGAATAATTGAACTTGACCTCGTGCTTCTCCGCGCCATCTTCCCAGCGAAAAGTCTTCGCGCCCATGTTCGCGACCTTCAACCCGGACTCGATCGGATTCTTGAAATAATCCAGCCGGGCCGCCAGACCGAAAATCTCGGCAATCGAGTCCGCATTCAGCTTGAACGTCTCCGGATCGTCGTCGGCTGTTTCCTTGTAAGCGGCATCCCCCGAACGCTCGATCGTGATCTCGACGTAGGCCGGCATCGAGCCCGGAAAGGACTTCGTATAGACAATGCGAGGAGCGCGGTCGGCAGCGGACAATGCACCAGCCGCGACCAAACCAATCAAGGCCGCAAATAAACGCGAATGAACGCGAATGAAGAACGATGTCTTCATTTGCGTGCATTCGCGTCGCATTCGCGGCCAAGTTTGCTTTCATCTCGCCACCTTCATCGATCTCACCGCCGACATCGTATGCGTCGCATGACAAATCGCCACCGCGATCGCATCCGCCGCGTCTTCCGATTCGATCGCCTCGCCCAACCCCGTAATCGACCGCACCATCAACTGCACCTGATGCTTCTCCGCGCGCCCGTAACCCACCACGCTCATCTTCACTTCGAGCGGCGAATATTCGCCCAGCGCGACCCCCGATTCGGCGATCGCCAGCAGCGCCACGCCGCGCACATGCGCCAGCTTCAGCAAGGTTTTGACGTTCTGCGAGTAGAAAACTTCTTCGACCGCGGCCGCTTCCGGAGCGCTCGACAGGATCACGCCTCGCAAGCCTTCCGCGATCAGTTTGAGGCGCGCTTCCAGAGGATCGCGAGTCTTGGTCACAATCACGCCATGACTCAGAACCGAGTGCCGCCGGCCGTCGCTTTCGATGACGCCCCAGCCGGTGCGCTCGGTTCCGCAGTCGATGCCCAGGACGCGCATGGGCTCCTAGCGCCGCCTATTGGGCAAGCGCCTCCAGTTCCTTTTCGTCGATGTCGAAATTGGAGTAGACGTTCTGCACGTCGTCGTGCTCTTCCAGAGCATCGTTCAGCCGCAGCATGCCGCTGGCGTTCTTGCCTTCCAGCTTCATCAGATTCTTCGGAACCATGGCGATTTGCGCGGATTCCGTGGCGATCCCCGCTTTCGTGAATCGCTTCAAGCACGGCTTCGTGCGCTTCCGGCGCGGACAGAACCACCCAGTTTCCGCCGTCGTCGCGCATGTCCTCGCCGCCGGCGTCCAGCACCAGATCCATCAGCTTGTCTTCGGTGATCTTGTCGCCGTCGATCACGATTTCGCTCTTGCGCTCGAACATCCAGGACGACGCTGCCCTGCTCGCCCATGTTCCCGCCATTTTTCGAGAACACGTGGCGGATGTCGCTGACCGTACGATTCCGGTTGTCGGTGGCCACCTGCACCAGCACGGCGGCGCCGCCCGGCCCATAGCCTTCGTACATGATTTCGTCGATCTGGCCGCCTTCCAGCTCGCCCGTGCCGCGCATGATGGCGCGCTTGATGTTGTCGGCCGGCATGCTGACCGCTTTAGCGGCGGTAATGGCCGTGCGCAGGCGCGGATTCATGTCAGGATCGCCGCCGTTGCGCGCGGCAATCATGATTTCCTTGATGACGCGGGTGAAAATTTTCCCGCGTTTGGCGTCGAGGGCGCCTTTCTTATGCTTGATCGTCGCCCATTTTGAATGACCGGACATTACGGACCTCTGGCGTTAAGCTTGCGATTCTTGGAGGCTTTTCTAACGCTAAATTCGAGGATAACATGCTTCCAGTGGAGGAGCACTCCCTGACGAGTCTGTCTGAAAACAGGGACAGGCTACCCTGTCCCCTGATGACCCGATGCCACGAATGAACACGATATCGGCGTGGACAGGGCGGCCTGTCCCTGTTTTCAGACAGACTCGTCAGGGAGTGCTCCTCCACTGGCCTCCAGCGTCGCCAAACCCTAGCTCCCCCTAAACTCCCGCCACATACTGTCGAAGAGATAACCGGGGAAATGCGTTTAGCGAACCTACGCCCGGAGTCTGTCGTTCGGAAACGCCTCGCCGCGAGCCATCGCGGCCGGCCTCGCCGGAATGCTGGTCAACATGTTCACGCTGGACGTGTTCGGCGGATCGCGCATGTCGTTCGGCGGCATCTTCCCTCTGATCGCCGCCCTCCATCTCGGCCCCTGGTACGGACTCGCTTGCCAGCCTGATCGCGGAAGTCCCCGGCGCGCTTCATTTCCATCCATTCTCATCCCGCCCGTTTTGGACGCTGCTGACGCACGTCCTGGAAGTGGTCGCCGTCAGCTGGTTTGCCCAGCGCCGGTTCGTCCCTCTGGTCGCCGATGCCTTGTACTGGACCATGTTCGGCATCCCCGTTCTGCTGGTGGGTTCCGGCCACTTTCAGGGCGCCACCATGTGGGCGATCGTCATCAAAAATCTGATGAACGGGCTCCTCGACGTTACTTTGGCCGATCTACTTAGCGGCGCGCCCGGTTTCGCCCGCTTCTTCACCGCGCCGCCAGCCGGTGCGCGCCCGCTGCGAACCCATTTGTCGCGGGCTTTTCTCTTAGCCACCGCCGTGCCTTTCCTCACGCTGAACGTCGCCATCGATTGGATCCACGCCAATCGATTGCAAAACGAGGCCGGCGCGCATATCCATGAAGCCGTCACGCGCGTCGTCGGCGATGCCAACGATTTTGTCGACAAGCACCATACCGGAATTCTGGCGCTGGCTCAAGTGCTGACGCAAGAAACCAGGAGCCGCCTCGACAGCAGCGATCCGTGGCTCGAAAAATTCCACCAGCTTTATCCGGAGTTCCGCGCGCTGGCCGTGATCGATCGGAATGGCAAGCTGGCCGCAGTCAGTCCCCGCACCACGCCGGACGGACGCAAACTGATTGGCACCGATCTGTCGGATCGCCGTTATTTCAAGGAAACGCTCGCGTCGAAACTGCCCTACATTTCGGACGTGTTCGCGGGACGGCAGATGGGCACGGACCCGATCCTCACGCTGACCGCGCCCATCCTGAACGACGACGGCTCCGTCCGCGCGATTCTTTCCGGATCGCTGCCCTGCTCCCGATTCAAGGAATTCGGGGCAAGCCTGTCTTCGTTCAAAGAGAGCGAAATGGTGATTCTGGACCAGCAGAGCCGGGTGATTTTCGCCAGCAACGACGCGCCCTTCCAACCTCTTGAGAAACTGTCCGGCACACCGATTCTCACCGCATCCGAACGGGCGCGCGACGGCTTCTACACTTTGACGCGGCCTTCGTATTCGACGGCTGTCGAGCCCAGGTTAGCCAGCCTCGGCCGGACCAACGCCGGCTGGACGCTGATTATCTCGCAGCCGCTCTCCGTGATCCTGGCGCAATCCGCCGA
Organism: Terriglobia bacterium; assembly: GCA_963732025.1. Lineage (GTDB taxonomy): Bacteria > Acidobacteriota > Terriglobia > Bryobacterales > Bryobacteraceae > Palsa-187. Next base: position 1,629,194 of record CAVSXU010000006.1, on the reverse strand, counting down.
CTACTATTTCGTGACGGCGGGCTGGCTCCTGGTCGCCTTGCTGGTATCGACGCTCGGCGCGGCCCGCATGAGCCGCCGCTTGACCCGGCCCGTGGACGGACTGCTCCAACGCGTCAGCACATTTCGTGATGAATGGACCCCGCCAGGCGCCAGTCGAGCACCCCACCGAGTCGCGCAAGCGCTGCGCCGCTGGAGTTGGCTCGGTTGGTCCAGGACTTCGACAGCATGGCCGTGCGCCTGAACGAATCCTATCGAGAGCTTCACGCGGCGGTGGACGATCGCGAGCGGCTCAACGATCAGCTGGCGAACGCCATGGTCGACTTGGAGAGCAAAGTGAAGGAGCGCACCGCCGAACTTGCCGATGCGAAGAATCGCGCCGAGGAAGCCAGCCGCCTGAAGAGCGAATTCCTCGCCAACATGAGCCACGAAATCCGCACGCCGATGAATGGCTTGATGGGCATGATGGACGTCGTGCTCGACACGCGCCTGGACTCCGAGCAGAAGGACTACCTGGAGACCGCCCGCGGTTCGGCCGAAACGCTCTTGTACATCCTCAACGATATTCTCGACTTCTCGAAGATCGAGGCCGGAAAACTCGAGTTGTGCCCATCGACGTTTTCACTGGCAGCGCTGGTGGATGAGGATCTGCGTACTCTCGACGTGGTGGCTCGCAACAAAGGCTTGGAGTTGCGCCGCGCTGTATCGAGCGAAATTCCTGCGGCGGTGATCGCCGATCCGGTGCGCCTGCGGCAGATCCTGTTGAACCTGGTGAACAACGCGATCAAGTTCACGGCGAGCGGCTTTGTGGAGGTGCGCGCGGAACTCGTAGTCATGCAGGGAAGCAGCGCAACCATCCATTTCAGATCATCGATTCCGGAATCGGAATGACGGATGCGCAGCAGCGCGTGATCTTCGAAGCGTTTCGCCAAGCCGACGGATCCACCACGCGCCGCTACGGCGGAACCGGCCTCGGGCTTTCGATCTCGAAGCGGCTGGTGGAAATGATGGGTGGCGAGATCTGGGTCGAAAGCAAACCCGGCTCCGGCAGCACGTTCCACTTCACGGTCAAGGTCGGCCTGGTGCTGGGCAGTGACAGAACCGTGACCGAGTTGCGCTTGCGCCAAGGAAGCGGCCTTAAAGACGCCGCATTGCTCGTAACCGAGGCGCGACCGTAAGAAAGCGCGCGTCTTCGTGGGGCAGGCGTTTTCACCTGCCCGTTACTTCAGAGCCGTGACCGAAGGGAGCGGTACAACATTCGGGTTTTCACACAGACTCGTACGGGAGCGGTCATCCTCGGGGCAGAGCGTACCTGATACATTAGCTCCTATGCTGCGGCGCATTCTCTACGTGTTGGGATTGCTGATCGTCGGCATAGCCGCGGTCCTCGCCGAGTTGTATTTTGTGCAGGGAATGCGCATCGAATTCACGGGCAATATGCAGTACAAGCGCATTACCTGGGGCAGCGAGCGCAGTAAACACGATGCAGCGATCGATGCAAGCCGCATGCAACAAACTATGCAACCGCTCACCACGCCGCCGGAAGCAATTCCAGCGATTCTAACGACGACGCCCGCGGCGGCGAAGATCGCTCCCGTCTCCTACTGGACCGATTTCCGCGGCCCCCATCGCGACGGCGTGTATTCGGAATCGCCATCGAGACCAACTGGCCCAGCCAGGGATTGCCGCAGGCTTTGGAGGCAGCCGATCGGCGGCGGATTCGCGTCGTTCAGCTTCGGCGAAGGCCGCGCCTATACCATCGAGCAGCGGCGTGATAAAGAAGCGGTTACGGCTTACGATCCGGACACCGGCCGCGAAATCTGGGCGTTCACGTATCCGGCGTCTTTCGATGAACCGCTGGGTGGTCCGGGACCGCGCGCCACGCCGGTTTATCGCGATGGATTGGTGTATTCGCTCGGCGCGAACGGCGATTTCTATTGCCTCGACGCGAAAACAGGCAAACCGAAGTGGTCAAAGAACATTCTGGCGGACAACGGCACCAGGAATATACATTGGGCGATGGCGGGATCGCCGCTGATTGTCGGACAATCTGGTGATCGTGACTCCCGGCGGCACGCAACGGACACAGCATTGTCGCGTACGACAAGCAAACCGGCGCGCCAGTGTGGCGTTCGCTGAACGATCGCCGCGGCATATACTTCGCCGATCGTGGCGAAGCTGGCGGGCCGCGAACAAATCGTGTGGATCAGCGGGGAGCGCGCGGTCGGAATCGCGACGGAGGACGGAAGGCTGCTGTGGGATTATCCGTTTCCGGCAACGATGGAGATGAACTGCTCGCAACCGATTGCGATTGACGAATCGCATGTGTTGATTTCGTCGAGCGAGGCGGGCGGCGCGGTGATGCTGGAGATCACGAAGAATGGCGACGCGTTTTCAGCGCGCGAAGTATGGAAGACGAATCGCTTCAAGAATAAATTCAATTCGTCGGTGATCTATCAGGGGTACGCGTATGGATTCGACGAAGCGATTCTCGCGTGCATCGATCTCAAGACCGGCGAGTTGAAATGGAAGGGCGGCCGCTACGGCTACGGCCAACTGATTCTGGCCGGCGATCATCTGGTCATCACGACCGAAGAAGGCGACGTGGTGCTGGTGAAGGCCGCGCCGGACGCGCATCAGGAAGTGGCTCGATTTTCGGCGATCGAAGGACGGACGTGGAACATCCCGGCGATCGATCATGGGCTATTATTGGTTCGTAACTCCACTGAAATGGCATGTTTCCGCATCGGAAGGACGCTTTGATGAACAAGCTCTTGATAATTTCAATCGTGGCCGCCTCAATCGCCTTTGCGCAGGATGACGCGACGCCGCCGGCTGGTCGCGAACAGGCTCGGTCGCTGGTGATGACGAAATTCGGAATCGTGTCGACCAGCCAGACGCTGGCGTCGCAGGCGGGCGCGCGAGTTCTGGAAGCAGGCGGCAACGCGATCGATGCGGCGATCGCGGCGAATGCGACGCTGGGTGTCGTCGAGCCGGCGATGAACGGCATGGGCGGCGATCTGTTCGCCATCATTTATGATGCGAAGACGAAGAAGCTCTACGGCTTGAATGCAAGCGGCTGGACGCCGGCGGGCCTGACGATGCAGTTGCTCGACAAGGAAGGCTATCTTCCGAAGCCGGGCGTGAAAGAGAAACCGCTGGGAGTGCATCGCGTCACGGTGCCGGGCGCGGTGGCGGGATGGCAGGTGTTGCGCGAGAAATTCGGCACGATGAATTTCGACAAGCTGTTCGGCGCCGCGATCTATTACGCCGAGAACGGATATCCGGTGACGGAGTTGATCTCGCAGGAATGGGCGGGCGCGGAAAAGAGCAAGGCGACGGTGCCAGGCTTCCAGGAAACGTTCATGCCGGGCGGCCATACGCCGAAGGCGGGCGAGGTTTTCAAGAATCCTGTGCTGGCAGCGTCGCTGAAGCTGGTCGCGCAAAAGGGCCGCGACGGATTCTACAAGGGCGAGATGGCGCAGAAGCTGGTGAGCTTTCTGAAAGAACAGGGCAACGCGATGACGCTGGCTGATCTCGCGGAATTTCAACCGGAGTGGGTGGACCCGATTTCGACGACCTATCGCGGCTGGAAGGTTTGGGAATTGCCGCCGAACACGCAGGGCATCGCCGCGCTCGAAATGTTGAACATCATGGAGCGCTATCCGATGACGGAGTACGGCCACAACAGCACGAAAGCACTGCACGTAATGGTCGAGGCGAAGAAGCTCGCGTACGTGGATATGCTGAAGTATGCGGGCGACCCCCGGCAGACAAAGGTTCCGGTGGCGACGCTGATTTCGAAAGAATTCGCGGCCGAGCGCACGGAGGCGATCAACGCCGGTAAAGCCAATTGCGATCCGCTGCCAGCGAATCTGAATGAGCGAACGCAGCACCGGCAACGACACGATTTATCTATCGGTGATCGACAAGGACGGAACGATCGTTTCGCTGATCCAGAGCAATTACAGCGCGTTCGGGACGGGATTGGTTGCGCCGGGAACGGGATTCGCGCTGCATAATCGCGGCGGACTTGTTCACGATCAAGCCGGGCGAGCCGAATACGATCGGTCCACGCAAGCGGCCGCTGAACACGATCATTCCGGCGTTCATGGAGAAAGACTCGACGCGGATCGGATTCGGCATCATGGGCGGCTGGAACCAGTCGCAGGCGCATGCGCAGTTCGTGTCGAACATTGTCGATTTCGGGATGAATATTCAGGCGGCGATGGAGGCCGCGCGCTTCACGAAGGGCAGCTTCGGCGGCTGCGATGTGCAGATGGAGTCGCGGATTCCGCAGAAGGTTCGTGACGATCTGACGGCGATGGGGCACAAGATTCAAGTGGTGGGGCCGTATTCGGGAGCGATGGGCCGGGGGCAGGTGGTGCAGAGCGATGCAGCGGGCGTGCATATGGCGGCATCGGATCCTCGGGCGGATGGCGAGGCGATTCCGGAGGGGCCGCCGTTGTTTGGGGTGAAGCGATAAAGCAGCTTGGCCGCTGAGGCACGCCGATTCACGCGGATAAGACAAAGCAATTCATATCGGCGTTGATCGGCATGTATCTGCATGCATCTGGGGCCAAGATGCTTTCTATGGATGGAATAGCGGACACTGAAGTGCCCGCCGGCACGATGAATCGTGCGCCACGCGCTAAATGGCTCTGCGCCAGTAATCCTCGAACAGATCCCTTCATCGCCTCGGCCATTCCTTCGTGATCGAACACCACCGAGGTCCAGGCGGGCTTGGTGATCACCGGATCCAGCAGCGCGATCAGTCCCTGGCGAGCGTCGATCACCGCCATTTTCATCGGGACCTTTTCGATCTGCGCGGACCTCGACGCCGGCCGCTCGATAGTCCGCCAGAAATCGCTCGATGCGCCGCGTCGAGCGTGCCGTGCTCCACCATGAACTCGGCAGCTCACGCCGCGCTCGCGCGCCTGAATCACCTGTCTCGGCATCCAGCGGATCCACGGCGTAGGGCGGCCGCGAAAATTCCAGATACTCGCTGCGTCGCCTCCGCCAGCATCCTGCGGAACTGCGCCGCGATCTGGCCGGGATCGCTGACGATGCGCAGATAGTCGAGCGTGCCGCGGCCGCCCTGGCCTTCCGAGTACGCGGCCATCAGCTCGTCGACCATGCCCTGCGCGGCCTGCGCCTGATCGGCCAGCTGCTGTTCGAGCGCTTGCGCGCGGCGCGCGAGATAGCTGGGGATGGCCTGATCCGGCGGAACCGCCGAAAACAATTTGGTCTTCTCCTGGATCACCTGCGCGAATCCTTTTTCCACCAGGCTGTCGAGCACTTCGTAGATCTTCTGCCGCGGAACGTGCGCGCGCGCCGCCAGTTCCAGCGCCTTGAATCGCGGATGGCCCACCAGCACCAGATAGGATCGCGCTTCGTAGGCGTTCAGGCCCATCGCCTGCAGGCGCTGCCAGAAGCGGCGGAATTCGAGCTCGGGAAGCTCTGTGTCATCTGGTCGTGATCGTACGAGAATGGTTGAGCATAGCAAATTGCTACAATCGCGATTAGGACGTAGTGGTAATGAAACCTTCCTCCGGCCTTCCCGAAACTCTCGGGGCTCTTCGCACTTATAAAGATTACGCACACAGCCCGTGCAGCGCACCGTGAAAGACGAGCTGCGCGAGAACCTGATCTGCAAGCTGGAGCAGAAGGAGCCGCTGTTTCCCGGCATCGTGGGCTATGAAGACACGGTGGTGCCGCAGGTGGTGAACGCGGTGCTCTCGAGGCACAACTTCATCCTGCTGGGCCTGCGCGGGCAGGCCAAGACGCGGCTGATCCGCATGCTGGTGACGCTGCTCGACGAGCACGTTCCCTACATCGCCGGCTGCGAGATTCGCGACAATCCGTTCGCGCCCATCTGCAGAGCCTGCCGCGATCTGATGCGCGAGAAGGGCGACGCCACGCCGATCGCCTGGCTCGCGCGCGAAGAGCGCTATGTGGAGAAGCTGGCGACGCCGGACGTGACCATCGCCGACATGATCGGCGACATCGATCCGATCAAGGCCGCGCGCACGGGCCAGAATATTTCGGACGAGCTGACGGTGCACTACGGCCTGCTGCCGCGCGCCAATCGCGGCATCTTCGCGCATCAACGAACTGCCCGATCTGGCGGGCAAGATTCAGGTCGGGCCTGTTCAACATCATGCAGGAAGGCGACGTGCAGATTAAGGGCTATCCGGTGCGCCTGCCGCTGGACGTGATGCTGGTGTTCACGGCGAATCCGGAAGATTACACCGCGCGCGGCAAGATCATCACGCCGCTGAAGGACCGCATCGGCAGCGAGATTCGCACGCACTATCCGGCGACGCTCGAGCACGGCATGGAGATCACGGAGCAGGAAGCGTGGACGGACGCGGCAGTCGCCGGCGGAGCTGCGCGTTCCGGATTACATTCGCGAGGTGGTCGAGCAGCTTGCGTTCTCGGCTCGCGAGGACAAGAGGGTCGACAAGCGGTCCGGCGTCAGCCAGCGGCTGCCGATTTCGGTGCTGGAAAACGTCGACGTCGAATGCCGAGCGGCGGGCGCTGATGGCGGGCGAATCGGTCGCCGTGCCGCGCGTGCTGGATGTTTACGCGGCGCTGCCGTCGATCACCGGCAAGCTGGAACTGGAATACGAAGGCGAGCTGAAGGGCGGCGATGCGGTGGCGCGCGAGCTGATCCGGCTGGCGGTCGGCAAAGTGTTCACCGGCTACTTCGACGGCGAGAATCTGACGCACGTCGTGCAGTGGTTCGAACTGGGCGGGTCGCTGAAGCTGGACGAAACGGCGACGTCGGCGCAGATGGTGCAGGAGCTTGGCGAGCATTCAGGGCCTGATGGAGAAGACCAAGAAGCTCGGGCTTGGGCGCGAGCGAACCGGACGCGGTGCGGGCCGGCGGCGGCCGAGTTCATTCTGGAAGGCCTGTACGCGCACCGGCGCATCAGCCGCAATGAAGAGGCCGGGTTCACGGCGGAGCGCGCGGCGCCGCGAGCCGCCCGACGAAGGCAAGCAGAAAGCGCCAAGAGGCAGTATCAGTGAAGTCCATCCGCTATGGGCGCTACACCGGCGAGGACTTCGGCCTCAGCGCCGAAGACCTGATGCAAGGCGCTGGCGGATTTTTTCCTCGAAAGCGGCTTCGACAATCCGTACATGCAGTTCAGCGAGTTCAACCAGCACTCGCTGGAAGATCTGAAGCGCGCGCTCGAAGCAGGCGCTTCGAACGCGGCGAGATGTTCGATCCGGAGCGCGCCGAGCAGATCCGCCAGCAGCTCGAAAGCATGTCGCGAGGAGCAGCTCGACCAGCTGCTGAGCCGGCTGGTGCAGAAGCTGGTGGACGAAGGCTACATCAACACCGAGCCGCAGGCCGGCGGCGCAGGGCGAGGGCGACAGGCGAGGTCGAGGTCAAGGTCACCGACAAGAGCGTCGATTTTCTGGGCTTCAAGACGCTGAAGGATCTGCTGGGGTCGCTGGGGCATTCGAGTTTCGGCGCGCACGACACGCGCGACATGGCGACCGGCGTCGAGGCCAGCGGCGCGTCGAAGCTGTACGAGTTCGGCGACACGATGAATCTGGACGTCGGACAGACGCTGTTTTCGGCGCTGCAGCGCGAGGGCGTGAAGCTGCCGCTGAATCTGGAATACGAAGATCTGCACGTGCATCAGTCGCGAATATCAAAGCTCCTGCGCGACGGTGCTGATGCTGGATTGCAGCCACAGCATGATTCTGTATGGCGAGGATCGCTTCACGCCGGCGAAGAAAGTCGCGCTGGCGCTGGCGCATCTGATCCGCACGCAGTATCCCGGCGATTCGCTGCGCTGCGTGCTGTTTCACGATTCGGCCGAGGAGCTGCGCATCGAGGAACTGGCGCGGGTGCAGGTGGGTCCGTATTACACGAATACGCGCGAAGGCCTGATTCTGGCGCAGCGGCTGCTGGCGCAGGAGACGCAAGGACATGAAGCAGATCATCATGATCACCGACGGCAAGCCCAGCGCGCTGACGCTCGAAGACGGGCGCATTTATCAGAACGCGTTCGGGCTGGATCCGCTGGTGATCAGCCGGACGCTCGAAGAAGTGAGCCGCTGCAAGCGCCAGGGGATCCTGATCAACACGTTCATGCTGGCGAGCGATTACGGGCTGGTGAATTTCATCCAGAAGGTGACGGAGCTGTGCCGGGGGAAGGCGTACTTCACGACGCCGTATACGCTGGGGCAGTATTTGCTGATGGATTACATGAATCGGAAGACGCGGACGATTCATTGAGGGTCAATGCGACGCGGGCTTGTCACCTTCGCGATTGTCGTCGGGACCATCGCTCTCGTGATCGTCGGTGTGGGGTGGTGGATCTTCAGCCCTAGCCACGCTTTCTACATCCTCGACACGCCGACTGGTGTCCAGCTCATATCCGATACATCGGCGGTATGGCGCCTTATCACAATTGAGGAGCGCGACGGACCAGAAGAGGTTCGCATCGGTGAGGCGTTATTGATCAAGTACGGACCGCTCGCAATAGTGGAACGCAGGCGGCACGCTGATCAGTATTTTCCGCAACATGTGAAATTCCTGGATGAGATGGCTCATCAGCCGAGTGTTAAAGCGCCCAACGGTTCTTATGTCCGTCTGCTTGTGCGCACCAACGCCAAATGCGAAGCAGACCCTACACTTTCAGCAGAGTATGCGAAAGTGAGGATCACCAGTGGATCCCTTCGCGGTTCTGAAGGGTGGCTCTGCTATTGGAGAGATATTGCGCCGACCATCGAGTCGTCGATCCCGCGATTTAGTGTTCCGCATTCGCAAGATGAGAGGCCAACCTTGACCGCAGCAACCGCGTACGATAAGGCGGGAACGATTCATTGATAGACGGACGTGCAACTGTCGTGGTAATGGTGTCGGGCCTGGTTCTTTCGCTGGCCTATGGAGCATGGTGGATGTTCACTCCCGATCATGCATATTCGGTTCGCACCGCCAATTCCAACGGAGCACGCTTGATCTCGGATTCGCCGGAGGTGCGCCAGATTATCGCGGCCGAAGAGAAGAATCGCGAGCACGTCTTGTTTGCTTCTCCGATGACGGATCGGCCGAGTATCCTGATTCCGCAAGGTACTTACGCGCGATTGCTGGAACGGTCACACGCGAAATGCGGAGTTGCGAGCGAGTACGCGAGGGTGCGGATCACGAGTGGGTTGTCGCGCGGCGCCCAGGGATGGGTTTGCTTCGGGAACGATCTCGCGCCTACGCGGTGGAACGAATAGAGGGTTGTGGTGTCGAGGGTCCTTGCCCCGATTGCGAAAAACCGACGGTTGGACCGCTTCCTTCGGGCGCGGCTCAATCGACGTGCTGATTCGAGATATCGCCGACAACGAGCCGCGACCGTAGGGAGCGGTCCAACCGTCCGTTCTCGCAATTCCTGAAGCGTGCGCCACATCTCAAGTAAACGCGCGCTACAACGTTATGGCTGGGGCAATCTTACTAATGCAGAGTCAGTTTCTGCACTCGCCAGTTAATCAATTCGCCGACCATTAGCTCATTGGCCTTCCGGCAATCGATCGAATTAACCGTGCCGAATTCTTTCATCAGCTTTCCGGCCTTGCCGAATTTGCCGACCACTGTGCCGTCGAGCTCCATCTTGTAAATCTCGCCGTTGTCCATTGAATTCGGATCGTTCGAATTCGAGGCGAACAGGTATTGATGCGCGCCCGGCGAAATGCAGATCGCTCGCGGCGTGCCTGCTCCCGTCAATACCTTCTTCGGTGCGCCGTCGTTATCGAAAACCTGAATGCGTTTGTTGCCGAGCTCGGCCACATACACATTGCCTTGCGCATCTGTCGCAATCGATCGCAGAATGTCGAATTGTCCGGGCTCCGCGCCCTTCGTGCCCCACCCCTTGATCCACTTGCCGTTCTTGTCGTACTTGGCGACGCGCGAATTGCGATAGCCGTCCGCGACGAAAATATTTCCCGCTGCATCCCAGGCTACGTCGGTCGGTTGACCGAACAGGTCGCCAGGCGTACCGCCCGGCACGGCAGGACCTCGACCACCGCCTGCCGCACCGCGACCGGCCGCCGGCGGGGCTTCCGCGCCACCGCGACCAGCCGGCGCTGCGCCGCCCGCGCGAGCTGGCGTTCCGACGTTGACGGCTTCGGGCTTGCGACCCATTACCATCGCAACCTGACCCTGCGGGTCGAATTTGATCACCAGGCTGGAGCCGCGATCGACCACCCACACGTTATCCTGCGGATCGACCTTCACCGATTCGGGCCAGAGGAATCCATAGAGCCCGACGCCGATTTCGCGAACATAAGCACCCGTCTGATCGAATTCGAACAAGCGTCCACCGCCGTGCGTGAAGGTACGCGAGGTACCGATGGTCGCCGTCGCATCGCCGGTGCGCGTGAACACAAAAACGTGGCCTTTGGAATTGGTGGCGACGCCGGCCGCTTCGCCGAGATAAATCTTATCGGGAAGCTTGAGGAAATTCGGCGTCGAATCGAAGGAAATCTCGGATTGCGCGCTCGCGGTAGCGGCCACAGCCGCAATCAACAAACTGAAGGTGAATTGTTTCATCGATTTTCGCCTCTACTTCTTCCCGGGGGTTAGCACGATCTTCTGCACGCGCCACATCGTGATTTCAGCCGTCAGCAGCTCATTCTCATTGCGGCAATCGAGCTCATGAATCGTGCTGAACTCGCCCACGCCCTTGCCAGCTTTGCCGAACCGCCCGATGATGGTGCCGTCCAACTCCATCTTGTAAATCTCGCCGGTGACAGGCGCCAGCTCGGCGGGATTGCTATCCGGGTACGAATTCGAAACGTAGAGATATTGATGCGGGCCGCCCGAAATGCAGATGGCCCACGGCGCGCCCACCTGATCGTAAATCGCCTTGAACTTCAGGTCGTTGTCGAACACCTGCACGCGGCTGTTGCTGCGATCGCCGACGTAGATGTTGCCCTTCGCATCCGCCGCGATCGTATGCGGCAGGTTGAGCTGCCCCGGCTCGGCGCCACGCCCGCTGACCTGCGTGATGAACTTGCCATCCTTGCTGTACTTGGCGACGCGCGAATTGCCGTAGCCGTCCGACACGAAGATGTTGCCGGCCGGGTCCCACGCGACATCGGTCGGCCGATTGAAAACGTACGGCTCAGCGGGCGGCGGCGGTGCGCCGAATCCCGGCGTCACGGGCACGCCTTCGACGGCTTCCGGACGACGGCCGAGCACCATCATCACCTTGCCCTGCGGATTGAACTTGATCACCATGTTGGTGCCTTCGTCGACGGCCCAGATGTTGTCCTGCGCGTCGACGCGCACGGCGTGGGCGAACTGGAATCCGTAAAGCCCCTCGCCGATTTCGCGAACGAACTTGCCCGTCTGGTCGAATTCAAACAGCCGCGTATCCTGCGAACGCGTGTAGATGAACACGTGGCCCTTGGAGTTGGTCGCGACGCCGATGCCTTCGCCAAGATAGAGATTCGGCGGCATCTTGATGAATCCGGGAACGGCCTGGTACGGAATCTCGGGAACGTTTTGCGCCTTGGCTTTGGCTCGCTGTTGCGCGCGCGACAATTCGGGCGGCGCCTGCGCGAATGCGAGTCCCGCGGCCAACGCTGCCGTGATTATGAAAGAGCGGATCGTCATGGAAAAGCCTCCCAGCAATGCGTGAAGCAGCCCAGTATACCAAGCGCCTCTAGAATATGGAGATGGCCGCCCGATCAAATTCGCGTGCCGCGTGGGCCGTGTGGCTCATCGGGATTATCGCCGTCGGGATTCTTTCGCGCGTCCTGCATACGGGATTCGTGATTTTCGACAAGTACCTGGGCGACGCGTTGTACGCCGCGATGGTTTATGTGATTTTGCGGGCGTGGCGGAACCGGCGGTCGGCTGCAGTGTGGGCTGCGACCATCATGACCGCAATCGAGCTGTTCCAACTGACCTTGATTCCGGCACACTTGTTGCATAGCAGCCACTCGATGGTACGGATCGTCGCCCGATTGATGGGGACCGAGTTCAGCTTCGCGGATTTGGCGACCTATGCGGTCGGGATCGGGTGCGCGTATCTTATAGATAATACCGGCCATTAACGTAGCGCGCGCCTAAGTGTCCTGTCTCCGAAATTCGTGGAATAAAAGGGGGACAGACCACTCTGTCCACGGCCGCGTCGGCCGAGGGAAGCGCAAATACCTGCGGGGGCAGAGCGGGCCTAAAGGCGTCACCTGCCAGCACTGCGGAGCCGAGAATCCCATGTTCCTTAAGACTCGCCGCATCTGGAAGTGCTCTAAGTGCCGGAAGCAGTTCTCCATCAAGACCAAATCTGTGTTCGAGGATTCGCCGATTCCGCTGGACAAGTGGCTCGCCGCTACTTGGATGATTGCGAATTGCAAGAACGGTATCTCCAGTTATGAGATCATGCGAGCCGTTGGCGTAACCCAAAAGACCGCTTGGTTCATGCTGCACCGCATTCGACTCGCCATGATGGACGATAACGGCAACAAACTCTCGGGAGAGATAGAAGCGGATGAAACCTTCGTTGGTGGACGCATTCAAAACATGCATCGTGGATCGAAGCGCCTCGCACGCGCTAAGTCTGCCGGGACCAACTGGAACAAAACCATCGTGCTCGGCCTGCTCCAGCGGGACGGAGACGTTAGGGCAGCGGTTTCCCCTAGCCGCAACAAGCACCAAATCAACACCAACCTTGAGAACAACGTCGAACCCGGATCGAAACTCTTCACCGATGAGCTTCCCGTGTACGGGCAAGTCTCGGCAGAGTTCAATCGCGAGTTCGTAAATCACATTGAGAGCTACGTTCAAGGGAAGCGTCCACACTAATGGCATGGAAAACTTCTGGTCGCTCCTGAAGCGCACCCTGAAGGGAACCTATGTCAGCGTCGATCCCGCACACCTGCAAGCCTACGTGGATGAGCAAGTGTTCCGCTTCAACAACCGAAAAGACGCGGACGATTTTGACCGCTTCAAGCTTCTGCTTTCCCAGATCGTCGGCAGACGGATTACCTACGCCCAACTGATCGGGAAGGAGGGGGAAACGCAACCTGCCAGTAACTAGGCGGACCGGACGCGGCCAGCGCGTTTCCGCTTCGGCTTTGGGCCGGGACGATTCGGATTGAGCGCGGACTGCCGTTTGTACTCGGCTTCGCGCTCCACAATCACGGAATGGGGAACCGCCGTGATGCGAGTAAGTAGAGCTCTGTCCCCCTTTATTCCACGAATTTCGGAGACAGGACACTAGCGGGATGTGCGGCCGGGGACATGGTGCTGGACGGCCGGGGACATGCCGCCCTAGTACCCGTGTTACCTCTACGCATACCTGTATACCAATCTCCCAAAAACGGTAGCGATATTCGTTGCTACGCTCCCACAACTGCTGTATTATCAATGAAAAGCGCGTGTAATTGGGGTAAGTTCGGGGTGGTCTCCAGCGTGCTACAAAGAAGGCAGGGAGTTGTGTCTCCGCAAGTATCGGTGTAAGACGAGCGACCGATGAAAGAGCTAAAGCACCAATTCGTCAGCGCCCTGCTGGTGATCGTCACCGTGGCGGCGGTGGTTGCCGCGGCGATCAATTTCCAGCAGCAGAGCCGCTATCACCTGCCCGACGACGGCGTCACCTGGGTCGATCAGGCCGGATCGGATCAAGCGGGCGCAGGCAAGCACGGCGACAGTGTCGTCGCCACGTACATTGCACCGGAAGTCCGGGCGAGAAGGCCGGGATTCACGAGGGCGATGCGCTGGTCTCGATCGAAGGCCTGCGGATCGAGCGCGCGCATGGAGGCGACGCGAGGTGCTGGCGCGGCTGGGTGCCTGGCACAAGGCCGAGTACGAGATCCAGCACAATGGCGGCGAGCGTTCCCGCCAAGCGTGATCATCGGCGAAGCCGAGCGCGATTCCACCATCTTCTATCAGTACGCGGTCGGCGGCGGTGTATCTGGCGATCGGCCTGTTCGTCTATTTCCGCCGCAGGAACGCGCCGCGGGCGCTGCACTTCTTCCTGCTGTGCCTGGCGAGCTTCGTCATGTCGACGTTCCACTACACCGGCAAGCTGAACAATTTCGACAAGGTGATCTACCTGGGCAACGTGGTGGCGGGTTCCTGGCGCCGACGCTGTTCCTGCACTTCTGCTTCGTGTTTCCCGGAGCCGCAGAAGTGGATCCGCCGCCGCGGCGCGGCTGTGCTGGTGTACCTGCCGGGTCTGGCGCTGCTCGCGATTCAGCTCGGATTCGCATTGGGATGGCTGCGCACGGCAGCGCCGCTGCTCGAAGTGCGCTGGCTGCTGGATCGGGTCTGGCTGGTCTTCCTGTGCGCGATGTATCTGGCGGGCGGCGTGGTGCTCGCGTTCCAGCTGCGCCACGCCGACGATCCCGATCGTGCGGCGCCAATTGACCTGGCTGCGCAACGGCGCGCTGGTCGGGATTCTGCCGTTCGCGCTGATTTACGCGATGCCGTACCTGATGGGCGTGCGCGCCGAATCACGCGATGAATCTGGCGGTGCTGTCGCTGCCGCTGATTCCGCTGACCTGGGCGTACGCGATTCTGCGCTACCGGCTGATGGACGTCGACGTCATTTTCCAGGAAGGCTACGTTTACACGCTGGCGACGCTGGCCGTGCTGGCGATTTTCTACGGCCATGATTTTCTCCGTGAGCCGCGCAGGCGAGCTGAACGGCACGGCGATGGTGGCGCTGATTCTGATCGCGGCGTTTCGTGTTCCAGCCGATCCGCAACTGGATTCAGGAGCAGCTCGACCGGTATTACTTCTACAAGGACCGCTACGACTACCGCCGCACGCTGATCGAGTTCGCGCGCGAGCTGGGATCGCCCACGGATCTGGGCGAGATGCTGGAGACGCGTTGCGGACCGGCTGATCCGCACGCTGGGCATCCGGCACGTGGCGTTCTTCGTGTGGGACGAAGCGCGAAGGCGAGTTCCATCTGGAACTGGCGAGCAATCGCCACGGCAAGCAGACCGAAAACGTTCCCTACGGGCTGGATCTGAGCTTCCTGAGTCCGAATCCGTCGAAGCCCTATCTGTTTTTCGAGCGCACGCGACATTCGCTCGACGTGGTTTCGCACGAGATGCCGGTGTCGGTGCGCCGGTCCATCGCGGAACTGGAGCTGACCTACTATCTGCCCTGCTCGGCGCGCGGCCGGACCATCGCGTACCTGGGCGTGAGCCGCACCGAAACGGGCGATTTCCTGTCGAGCGAAGACGTCGAGCTGCTGGTGACGCTTTCGGGCTACGTCGGCATCGCGATCGATAACTCGATGCTGTACCGGTCGCTGGCGCGCAAGGCGGAAGAGTACGAGCGGCTTGAAGGAATTCTCGGAGAACATCGTCGAATCGATCAACGTCGGGATTCTGGCGGCCGATCTGGAAGATCGCGTGGAGAGCTGGAATTCGCAGATCGAGAAGCTGACCGGAATCGCGCGCGCAGGACGCCGTGGGACGCAAGCTGCGCGAGCTGCTGCCGGCCGATCTGTGCGATCAGCTCGAGCGGCGTCGCGGCGAGGCGGGCGTTCACAATATCTACAAATTCGTGCTCGACCGAAGCCGGCGAACGCGACGCGACGCTGAATATCGCGGTCGCGCCGCTGATTTCGCGCGAAGGCGACCGCATCGGCCGGCTGATCATCTTCGACGACATCACGGACCGCGCCGAGCTGGAACGGAGGCTGGTGCAGGCCGACAAGCTCAGCTCCATCGGACTGCTGGCGGCGGGCGTCGCGCACGAAGTGAACACGCCGCTGGCGGTGATTTCGACCTACGCGCAGATGCTGGCGAAGCAGATTTCGGGCGACGCGCAGAAAGCTCCGCTGCTCGAAAAGATCGCGCGGCAGACGTTCCGCGCCAGCGAGATCGTCAATTCGCTGCTGAATTTCTCGCGCACTTCGCCCACCGAGTTCGTGCAGCGTCGATCTGAACAAAGTGATTCGCGAAACGCTGACGCTGGTGGAGCACCAGTTCGCGAAAAGCCGGCGTCGAAGTGAAGCTGGCGCTGGACGAAAGCGCTGCCGCAGATCAAAGGCAATCCCGGCAAGCTGCAGCAGGTGTTTCTGAATCTGTTCCTGAACGCGCGCGACGCCATGGAATCGGGCGGCGTCGCTGGCGCTATCGACAGCTCGAGCGCACGATGGACTGGTGCGGGTGACCGTCGCGGATTCGGGCGCGGGCATCGCGCAGGAGAATCTCGACGCGCATCTTCGATCCGTTCTTCACCACCAAAGGGCGCGAAAAGGGAACCGGGCTGGGGCTTTCGGTCAGCTACGGAATCGTGCGCGAGCACGGCGGCGATATCGAAGTCCAGAGCGAGCCGGGCGCGGGCACGCGGTTCCAGCTTTCCTTCCCGGAGAGCGACGTCGCGTGAAACGGACCCGACCGCTGAAGCTCGAGCGGAAGCCGGCGATGCCAGTGCTCCGGCCAGTTTCCGCTCGCCGGCGTGTCCGCAGCTGTCCGCGATCATGTCCGATTTCCAGTCGCGAGCTGCCGCTGTCCGTCGGCCGAGCCGTCGCGCAGTCTGATAGGCTGATGCAGCTAATGAGCGCGATGCGGTCGCGAATCTTCCCCCCGACGTGCTCGACGCCGAGACGGCTACGCGCGGGCGGATCCTGGTGATCGACGACGAGCCCGATATCCGCGAGAGCCTGGAAGCGCTGCTCACGGGCGAGAACTATCGCGTCGAGCTGGCGGCCAACGCCACCGAAGGGCTGAAGCGCCTGGAGACGATCGACCTACGATCTGGTCCTGCTCGACCTGATGATGCCGGACAAGAGCGGCATGCAGGTGCTCGAAGAAATCCGCGCGCGCGATCGCGAGACGCCGATTTTCATGATCACGGCGTACGGGTCGATTCGAGGTCGCCGTGGACGCGCTGAAGCGCGGCGCCAACGATTATTTCCCCAAGCCCTGGGACAACGAAAAGCTGCTGATCGAGATCGAGCGCATGATCTCGAAGCGCCGGCTGGAGCGCGAAAACGTCGAGCTCAAGCGCGCGCTGAAGCAGCGCTACAGCTTCCCGAACATCGTCGGCAAGAGCGAGCGGATGCTGAAGATTCTCGATCTGGTGGCGCAGGTGGCCGCCGAGCCGCGCGACGATCCTGATCACGGGCGAAACCGGAACCGGCAAGGAACTGATCGCCAATGCGATTCACGCGCATTCGGCGCGCGCTGAGCATCCGTTTGTGCCGGTGCATTCGGGCTCGGTGCCGCCGGATCTGCTGGAATCGCGCGCTGTTCGGGCACGTGAAGGGCGCGTTCACCGGCGCGATGGCGTCGCGCAAAGGCTATTTCGAGATCGCCAATCACGGGACCGATTTTCTTCGACGAGATCGGCACGATTTCGCTGGAAACCCAGACCAAGCTGCTGCGCGTGATTCAGGAGCGCGAGTTCATGCCGCTGGGCTCGACCGAAACGATCAAGGTGGACGTGCGGATCGTCGCGGCGACCAACGCGGATCTGAAGAAGCTGGTGGAAGAAGGCAAGTTTCGCGAGGATCTGTATTACCGGCTGAACGTGATCAACCTGGCGCTGCCGCCGCTGCGCGATCGCAAGGAAGATATTCCCGCGCTGGTGGATCATTTCTTCACCAAGTATTGCCGCGAGAACGAAAAATTTCTGGATGAGAGCGGCCGCTCGCGCCTGCGCTTCGAGCCGGACGCGATGCAGATCCTGATGGATCATGCCTGGCCGGGCAACGTGCGCGAACTGGAGAACGTGGTGGAGCGCGCGGTGGTGCTGGCATCGCAGCCGTCAGGTGCCGGCGGATGTTCTGCCGGAGCATCTGCTGGAAGCTCGCGGGCCTGCGCATCCGCCGCGATGAGAGCGGCCGCCTGGCGGCGGACGCGTCGCTGTTCGAGATCGTCGCGGACTTCGAGCGCCGCAAGATCATCGAGCAGCTGGAAGCTCCGACTGGAGCCAGACCGCCGCGGCCGAGGCGCTGCGGATCCCGCTTTCGACGCTGAATCAGAAGATCAAGCGGCTGAATATCGAGATCCGGAAGAAGTCGGGAGCGTAGGCGCGTGACTAGAATATGCCGGTGACGTGGCGCGGGCCGAAAAGCACATTGAGGCAATTTGGTCGATCCTCCATGGCATGGCGGAGCGCGAGAACCAGATGGAAATCCGGTTCAACCAGGCACATCGAACGGCTGGCACTGATTTGCAGCCGGAGCCTCGAGCAGGAAGACGCGAAATTGCCATGCAAGCGCGATACGGATCAGTTTGACACGGACGCCTTCGCTGCGCCACCCAGAACGCTGACGCTCTGATGCAGCGGCATGCAGGAGCTTACGGATCGTAGCGGAAGATGGAAGCCCGTCGATGACGACGAGTTCACGGCGTTCGAACGAAGAGACCGCTGCCGATGAAGCCAAGTCGGACTCAGGGTTCCGCGGACCCCGAAGAGTAGGCGTGCGTAACGAAGACCTCTTGAGGAACCGGACTTGTCTTGTCCGCTCCCTGCGGTCATGACCGGCAGCACCGGACGTCCAGCATCGTCTGACGCGACTCAAGCTAAGCCCTCACGTAGTCGCTGCCGAAGAAGACCAAGGGTCGGCCTTCACCGATCTCTACCTTTACTACCTCGCCGATCAACACTGCTATGATCTCCCGGTGTCGAGCTACGTTTAGCGTTCGGCATTCGAGTGCGGCTAGAACTCCTTCGAGAATCGGAGAACCCGATTACCCGGTCGCCACGCGATCCCGGTGAATCGGCCTTCCGGAAGCTGCGCGAATCGATTCGACAGATCGCGCTGATCTTCGCTCAGAGATGTTGACCGCGAAATGGCCGCTCGATTCAAATGTGGCAGGAACATTGCAATAGCGCTCGATCGCGACCATCACCAGCGGCGGATCGAGAGAAAAAGAACTGAACGAGTTAATCGTCAGTCCGTGCGGCGCGCCGTTGGCGAGCGCGCGTGGTTACGACCGCGACTCCGGTCGCGAATTGCGCCGCAGGCGCGGCGAAAAGATCGGCGGTGATTCTATCGATGGGTCCCGTCATGGAATCAAATGGTTGCATGAAGAAAGCCGGCTAAAAGGCCGGCTCGCCGCCAGGAGTGGCGGCCCCACATCTGCTGTACTTGACAACGGATAACCCTAATCCTATCATGGGGTTTCGGGCTGTGAACGGACGGCGGTTGACGTTCAGGAGGCGGCTTTGATCAAACTCGACATCATCAACGAAGTGGTCAACAGGACCGGCATTACCAAGACCAAAGCCGAGATGGCCGTGGAAACCGTTTTCGAGAGCATGAAGCGCGCTCTCGGCCGCGGCGAGCGCATCGAGCTGCGCGGCTTCGGCATCTTCAACGTCCGCCCGCGCAAGACCGGCATCGGCCGCAACCCGCGCACCGGCGCCGAAGTCGCGATCCCGCCGGCAAAGCCGTGCGGTTCAAGCCCGGCAAGGAACTGCAGACGCTCCAGTAGCGTACTGCGACGTTTGTGTCGACCAACGGCTATCCCCCGACGCCGGCCGCAGCCATCCCGCTCCGGGGGCGTCGTTCGACGTGCTGGCAGAGGAGCGCGCTCGGCCGCGGCATCGCTATTGGCTGCACGCGCTGCTGTTCCTGCTGACGCTGCTCACCACCACCATCGTGGGCGCGGGGCTCGCGCACAGCTTCGCCGAGGGCCGCCCTTCGATTTCGATGCCGACCTGGACGGCTACCTGCGGATGTGGCACGACCCTGCGTATCTGCTGGACGGCCTGCCGTTTTCGCTGACGCTGCTGGCGATTCTGCTGGCGCATGAGATGGGGCATTACCTTGCCGCGCGCTACTATCGCGTGGACGCGACCCTGCCGTTCTTTCATTCCCGCGCCGACGCTGATCGGCACCTTCGGGGCCTTCATCCGCATCCGCTCGGCGATCCTTTCGAAGCGCATTCTGTTCGACATCGGCATCGCGCGGACCGCTGGCGGGATTCGCGCTGCTGATTCTGCCGTTGGCCGCGGGCGTGTCGCTGTCGAAAGTGGTGCCGGGGATCGGCGCGCACGGCGACCTGGTGTTCGGAACGCCGCTGATTCTGCGGCTGTTCGAGTGGATGATTTTCCCGGCGTACGCCAGTGTCGGATATTTATCTGCATCCGGTGGCGCGCGCGGCGTGGGTGGGCTTGCTGGCGACCGCGCTGAATCTGCTGCCGATCGGGCAGCTGGATGGCGGCCACATTCTCTACGCGTTCCTGGGCGAGCGCACCAAGCTGCTTTCGCGATTCTTCGTGGCGGCGCTGCTGGTGCTCAGGGGTTACCAGTTCTTCACCAGCGTTACACGTTGGCTATATGTGGCTGTTCTGGGCGGTGTTCCTGCTGTTCTTCGGGATGCGCCATCCCGCGATCGTCGATCCGAGCCCGCTGAGCCGGCTCGCGCGCTGGCTGGGCTTTGCGGCGCTGGTGATCTTCATTCTGTCCTTCACGCTCGCTCCGATCCGCGACATGGCGCGTAAGCGGCCCGTGAAGATCTCCGCCACGATCATCACCTACAACGAGGAGCGCAACCTGCCGCGCGCGATCGAAAGCCTGCGCTGCGCCGATGAGATCGTGGTGATCGACAGCGGATCGAACGACCGGACGGTGGAGATCGCCGAAAAGCTGGGCGCGCGCGTTGTGGAAAGCCCGTGGCCGGGCTACGCCAAGCAGAAAAATCTCGCGGCGGAGCAAGCGCGCGCACGATTGGATTCTTTCGCTCGATGCCGATGAATCGCTGAGCGAAGCGCTGGAAGGCGAGATCTGGCAGCTCAAGAAGAACGGCCCGCAGTTCGATGCCTATACGATGCCGCGCATGGCGCAATACCTGGGCCGCTGGATCCGGCATTCGGGCTGGTATCCGGATCGCAAGGTGCGGCTGTATGACCGCGACAAGGCGCGCTGGGTGGGCGAGTTATGTGCATGAATCGGTGAAGGTGGACGGGCGCGTCGGGCATCTCGAATCGAATCTGCTGCACTTCACGTGCAGTTCGCTTTCCGAGCATCTGAAGACCATGGATCGGTACACGACGCTGGCGGCCGAGCAGCTGCTCGCGACCGGCGGAGAAGGTGACGTGGGGGCGGCTGATCTTCGAGCCGCCGTGGACGTTTTTCCAGACGTATGTCGTGAAGCTCGGATTTCTGGACGGCGTGGAAGGCCTGGCGATCGCGAACATGGCGGCGCTGTACAACTTCGTGAAGTATGCCAAGGCCCGGTTCATGAGCCCGGGGCGGGAATGACGGACGTCACACGGCTCCATAGAGTTCAAAGATCACGCGCTTCATTCTGTCGCGCCTCTTCGAGACTGTTGTCGAGCCGTCGATTTATTGGCCTGGGGCGGTGAATGATGGACGTCTTAATGGCATGAAAATTCTGCATCTGGATCACGGGCGCGAGATGCAGGGTGGGCAATGGCAGGTCGCCTATCTGACTGGAGGATTGCCGGAAGTTGATCCGAGCTATGAGGGGCGGCTGTTTGCCGATCCTGAGTGTCCGCTGTTCTCGAACGCCGAGATGAGAGGCGTGGATGTGCGGCCGTGGGCATCGACTCGAGGAGAACTGGCGCTGGGCGGATGTGGTGCATGCTCACGATGCGAAATCGCATTCGTTTGGCGCGTGGCATCGAGTCTTCCGCGCAAGCCCGAGGCGCCGTATGTGGTTCAGCACGTGGCTGTTGAGAAAGCCGCTGGTGGTGTCGCGACGGGTAGGATTTCCGTAGAGGGTCGCTTGCTTTCGCGATGGAAGTATCGCCAGCCGCAGCTTTTTATCGCGGTATCGAGTATGTGGCAGGGCGAGTTGCGAAGGCCGGGGTCGGACGATCGACTATTCGCGTGGTTTACGATGGCGTGCCGATTCCTCGGCGATGACGTCGCGCGACCGGCACGCGTGGTCGCGCTGCGCAAAGCCGATTGAGATCCCGGGCATTCCGATTCACCTGACTACCGACCTGTGGCAAGATTTGTCTACGGCGAGTATGTTCGTGTATCGGAGCGAAATGGAAGGGCTGGGTCGGCGGCGCTGGCCGCGATGGCGGCGGGGGTGCCGGTGGTCGCGAGCCGTGTGGGCGGATTGCCCGAGGCGGTCGAACATGAACGCACGGGCTGCTGGTGAGCGACGGCGATTTCGCAACGCCCATCAAGCGGTTGCTTGACGATCCGGAGGCCGCCGAGATGGGACGCTGCGGGCGCGAGCGGGTAAAAAGCACTTCACGGTCGACATGATGGTGCGAGAAGACGCTCGCAGCGTATAATGAGGTTCTGGGTTGACTGGACATCGCCATGACTGAACGATCGAACATGACTGACATCCACATGATTGAGATCGTCGATTGCGTTTCTCGCCGGACTCCTGATCGGCAGCTTTCTCAACGTCTGCGTTTTTCGCCTGCCGCGCGATCTTTCGGTGGTCCAGCCGCGATCGTTTTGCCCGGGCTGCGAGAAGACATCGCGTGGTACGACAATATCCCGCTCTTAGCTACCTTCTTCTGCGCGCCGCTGCCGGCACTGCGGGGAGCGAATTCCGGCGCTATCCGCTGGTGGAACTGGCGACCGCGCTGCGTTCGCGGTGTGCGTCGGCCTTCGGGCTGACGCTTGTCGCGCTGAAGTATTCTCTGTTCTCGGCGATCCTGATTGCGCTGATCGCGACGGATTTCGAGACGCATTTTGCCGGACGAATTCACGATGGGCGGGATCGTGGGGGCTTGTGTTCGCCGCGTTCGTTCCGTTGCAGCCGGGATTCGCTCACTGCTGCTTTTCGGCGCCGACCGGGGCTCTCGGCGGACCGAGGTGCTGTCGATTGGCGAATCCGCACTCGGCGCGGCTGTGTTGAGCGGACCGATCTGGTTGATCGGCTGGATATTCCAGAAGATTCCGCCATCGCGAAGGGATGGGGTTCGGCGACGTGAAGATGATCGCGATGATCGGGGCTTTTCTGGGGTCTGCAAGCGACGCTGCTGACGTTGGTGGTCGGCTCACTGTTGGGTGCAGTTGGCGGATTGATCTACGCTGTCGAAACGGAAAAAAGACTGGCCACCTACGAGCTTCCGTTCGGAAGTTTTCTGGGGTCGCGGCGCTCGGGATCGCGGTATATGGCCGAATCCTGGACGTGGTCCGAGCGCCGGGCACGTAGGTCGAAAGCACAAGAATCCCCGTCTTCGGCGTAAGTGCGCGCTCTGCTCACGGTCGCGCCTCAAGTGATCGGGCGTCCATTGACGGCCTCGCGACATTTCAGTTGCCGGGAATAGTTTATCCGTTCGGCTAAGAGCCAGCGGGCGCGGCGCTGCATCGCCATGTTCAACTGCCGATGCTCGGGCCATGTGTTGACGTCGACTTTCAGAGCGCGATTCAGAAGATCCTGAAATTCGGCCTTGTTCTTCTGCGCGACCGAGACGTTCTCGGCGTAGGAGACCATCGGCCCGGCCTGATGGCCCATCGACAATTCCATGTTGCGATCGAAATGCGCCTTGGCGATCGCGACCGGTTCGGCTTCGGATTCAGGCGTGACATTTCGTAGGTGATGAGGAATCCGTGAATGGCGCCTTCGTCGAACTCGTTGTAGATTTCGAGGACACGATCCGCGAGGGCTTCGAAACGCGGGATCTCCGGGCAGCATCGTGAAATCGCGGGAGACGGATAGCGCTGCAGGCCCAGGAGGCGGTGGTCCAGTACATCAACGGCACGTCGGCTTTACCTCAGTTCCTTCACGGTTTGTTTCGGATCGGCTTTCAGGCGATCCAGAAAATTCTTGTGCCCGACTTCGAGGCCGCGCAGGCCGTAGTTCCGCGCTCGGATGTATAGTTTCTTGGCGCGAATGCGCAGTTCGGCGGAGCGAGCCTTATCGGTGTCCTGCAATTCATCGGCGTCTTCCTGGACGAACGCGTAGGAGTATTGGGTGAATCCGGTGGCGGCGGAGAGCAGCAGTTCCTTGTCTCTGGGGACTTTGGGCGATCAGGATTCGATCAGCTTGAGGCTGAAAGGGATCGCGGCGCGGACGAGTTCGGGATCGTCGTCGGATGCGAAGGTGGGGGATAGGCCGCTGAGCGCGCCGCTCAAGTTGGTGGATCGCGAATTTCTTTGGCGGAGCAGGATGACACGAGGAAAGCGAGAACAACAAGTGCGGCGGTACGGGGCATTTGCCAATTCTATCGTGCGGGTGCGACAGGAAGACGTCGACATGAGTGTCGACACGTCACGCGGCGCATTTGAAAGGCGCGTAAGACGCGCCGGCGTGCGCCACATCAGACGGAAAAGCCGAGACGACTCTCGGCTCGGCAGGCCTGACGGCCCGCGCCACGTTGCTGGCAATTTCGCGCTCCGCTGGAACGAAACACGTGTCGACATGAGTGTCAACACGGCACGCACGAGTGCTGTGCGCCACTTCAGGCTTAGGACGCAGCAGAACCTTCAGAACGCCTTTGGTGGCGGCGTTGGCGAAGGCTTTCGGCGCGTGATCGAGCGGAAACTCTTCGGAGATCAGTTCGTCCACGCGAACTTTTCCCGACGCGAGCAGTCGCAGCGCGGGCTCGAATCGTCCGCAGCGCGAACCGACCAACGTGATCTCGTTGACGATCGCCGGCGCGGTGTCGATCGGGACCAGGCCATGAACCGTCGACTTCATGACCACGGTGCCGCGCGGCATGCACATCGAGATCGCGGAGCGCAGGCCTTCGGGCGATCCGGTCGCGTCGACGACAATCGGCAAGGCGCGCTCAGGCAGTTTCTTGGCGAGCGCTCGATGATGATCGCCTTCTTCGGGATGCCGGCCGAACAGTTGCACCTCCGCTCCGTGGGCGTGGAGCACCTGCGCGATCAGCAAGCCCGAGCTTGCCGTCGCCCAGCACGGCGACTGGCGTGCCTTTGGCGATCTTGATCTGATCCAGAATTTCGCACGCGGCGGCAATCGGCTCGATGAAGACGGCGTGCTCGTCGGGAATCGAAGCCGGGCACGCGATGCAGGTTGCGGATCGGCAGCGTGAGGAATTCGCGAAACGCCCCGGGATGTTTGACGATGCCCAGGACGGTGCGAGTCGGGCAATGGCGGCCGAGGCCGCGCGTGCACCAATCGCAATGGCCGCAAGCGAGATTGATTTCGCCGGCGACGCGCTGGCCGATCCACGTTCTGTCGGCGGCGTCCGTGACTTCGCCGACGAATTCGTGGCCGGGCGTGCCGGTGAATCCGTAGTATCCGCGCTGAAGTTCGAGATCGGTGGAACAGATTCCGGCGGCGAGCAGGCGGATGCGCGCGAAGCCTTCCGGGACGCGCGGCAAAGGCTGCTGCGGACTTCTACGCGGCCATTTCGAGATGAACGGCATCATGTCTACCATCGTTTAAAGTTTAGAGATATGGCTTCAGCAACGCAATCCGCCGCAGCGGAGCTGGTCGTGTTTCAACGAAGGCTGCCGCGCGCGATTACGCGATCACGGAGGTTCTGTACAACTGCCCGAAGTGCGGCGGGCTCATTGAGGCCGTTTACGGCGACTCCCGCGCGGACCCGGCGGCTCTGAAGCGAACGTTTCGCGAGCGGCGCATGAGCAACGCTCCGCTCGACCCGAGCGGCGTGTGGCGGTATCGCGAGCTGTTTCCGTTTCTCGACGACTACTCGCACGTCATGACGCTGCGCGAAGGGAACACGCCGCTGCTGGATGGACCGCAGCGCGGCGAAGTACGGCGGGCTCGACCGGATCGCGTTCAAGCATCAGGGATTCAACCCGACGGGATCGTTCAAGGACAACGGCATGACGTGCGGGGCTGGCGCAGGCTCGCGCGTTGGGCATGCGGCGCGTGGCATGCGTGTCGACCGGCAACACCTCGGCATCGATGGCGGCGTACGCGGCGGCGGCGGGGCTGGAAGCGCTGATTTTTCTGCCGCACGGAAATATTTCGTTCGGCAAGCTGGCGCAGGCGCTGGAATACGGCGCGAAGACGCTGCAAGTGGAGGCGAACTTCGATCAGATTCTGGCGCTGGTGCGCGTGCTGGCGGAGCGGCTGGGAATTTATCTGCTGAATTCGATGAATCCGTTTCGCATCGAAGGGCAGAAGAGCATCGTGTTCGAGATGCTGGATCAGCGCGATTGGCGAGCGCCGGATTGGATCGTGCTGCCGGGCGGGAACCTGGGCAACACGTCGGCGTTCGGCAAGGCGCTGCGCGAGGCGCAGGCAGCGGGGTTGATTGCGACAGATGCCGCGGCTCGGCGGTGATTCAAGCGGAGGGTTCGGCGCCGTTTTACGAATTCGTGCAACGGGGCGGCGAGTTTCACGCCGTGGAGAATCCCGAGACGCTGGCGACCGCGATCCGCATCGGCGATCCGGTGTCGTGGCCGAAGGCGCTGCACGAAGTTCGCGCGTCGAATGGCGTTGTCGAGAAAGTGACCGAGCAGGAGATCGCGGACGCGAAGGCGCAGATCGGGCTGGCGGGATCGGATGCGAGCCGGCGTCGGCGGCGACGCTGGCGGGGATTCGCAAGCTGACGGCGAGCGGCGTGATCGATCGCGGCGCGGATGTGGTCGCGGTGCTGACGGGGAATCTGTTGAAGGATCCCGGATTATATTTATCGCTATCACACGGGCAAGCTGGAAGCGCCGGGCGGCGTGAAGATCGATCGCGATTCGGGAATCAGCCGATGGTGGTGCCGAATGACGCGGATCGCGATCGTGGAGTCTGCTGAGTTAATATAGAGTGATCATATAAACGATCTATATCGTACGATACCTCTATATGAAGTCGCTTTTGATTCAACTGGACGCACAAACCCTGGATGCACTCAACCGGGTGGCAGCGCCTGGCAAGCGCCAACGATCGGAATTTGTCAGGCAGGCGATTCGATTCGCGATCCGGCAGCAAGAATATAGGGCGATGAGAGAGGCGTATCGAAAGCAACCCGACTCAACGGACAGTGTCGACGATTGGTCCACCGCGGACGAGTATAAGCCGTGAGGCAGTTCGAGATTTGGTGGGCCCGCCTGCCGAAGCCCGCCGGGCGAAGGCCGGTCCTGCTGCTCAGCCGGAACGATGCCTACCAGTATTTGAACAAGTTCATCGTTGCCGAGATCACAACGACGATCCGTGCGATTCCAGTCGAAGTGCGAGTCGGAAAAAGAGAAGGCTTGCCTTCGGCATGCGTTGCGAATCTCGACAACATACGGACGGTGGCTCGGGACTGGCTGGAGGCGCGAGCGGGATCGGTTCCACCTTCAAGGCATGATGAAGTGAAGCGGGCATTGGGGTACGCCCTCGCTTGGGAAGAGCTGATCGATGTTGGCGGCTAGTTTTTCAACGGACGCGCGGGCAGTTTTGGATTGATCGCCTTATTTGCGGATTCCACGCCCGCGACTGGAAGATTCGCTGGATCGAGCAGGCCTAGTTGCACTAACACCGACGCTTGATCCCAATAAATATGTTCGTGCGCCAGTTTGTCGCCGCGGAGTTTCACGATCGCTACCAGCGGCACTTCCACACGCTTGCCGGTCGGCTCGATTCCCGGGAGCATCCAATCCATTTTGATGGTGTGCGTGAAACGGAAGATCATTTCATCGACAATCTGATCGTCGCCGATGGTGCGCGAAATGGGCGAGAGCGAGGTATCGGGCGGCATTTGCGGAATGAAGTGCTTCGAGTAGAACTCGCGGAGCTGATCCTTGCCGACGCCGCCGGTCAAAATCGGGATGTGATTCACATAGGCGTCGTCGACCATCGTCGCGAGCGTGTCTTCGGTGTTGCGCGTGGAGAATTCGTGCTCGATGTGCTCGGCCCAGATCGCCTCAAGCGAATGCGGCTTGACGACGAGATTCCGAACGAAGAATTCCAGGCTGCGCAGGTTCGCGAGTTCGGCCGCCGGGGGATCGTAATGCGGCCCCGTGGCTCGCGCGAATGCGTGGTCGGCGTCGTCGTACACGTGTAGAGTGACCCGTGGATGCGGATCCAGCGCGGCGCGGATTTGATCGACGACGGGTGGCGGCGTGTACTTATCGAGCGCGCCGATGTGCAGCATGAGCGGACATGCGAGGTTGTTCGATTCGTTAAGAACACCCTCGATACCGACGCCGTAGTAGCCGACCGACGCGTCCGGTTTGTAGCGAACCGCGAGCAGGTACGCGAGACGTCCGCCAAGGCAATAGCCGACTGCGCCTGCCCGTCCGTTGCAAGCCGGATGAGCCCGCAGGAATTCGAGTGCGGCTCCGGCATCGTCGACGGCCTTGTTGTGGTCGAGCTTGCCGAGCATGCCGATGGCTTTGTCGAAATCCTTTTCGGTCAGCTCGAGGCCGGGTTCGATGCGCCAGAACAGATCGGGCGCGAGCGCGACGAAACCGCGCGCGGCATACCAATCGCAGACTTCGCGGACGAATCGATTGACTCCGAAGATTTCCTGAAGGACCACGATGCCTGGACCGCGCCCGCCGGCGGGCAGAGCGAGGTAGGCGGAGAAGTCGCCGCCGTCGAATGCGTGTATTTTCGTCATCATGTTCGTCATCACTTTCATTGTCTACGCAGGTGGCAGAAGTGCCGGCCCCACATTCTGGTAAGCAGAGCCGCCTGAAGACGGCTCGCCGCCACGAGTGGCGGCCCCACATCGAACCTCTACGCAGGTTAACAGGAGCGCAACGGTATAATCAGAATGTGCGAAAGCTATGGATGGTCGCGTCGGCGCTGGTCGCGATTTCGTGTTCGAAGGATATTCAGAACTCGGAATCGGTCAAGCAAGGCGTGATGGACTATTTGAAATCGAATCAAGCGAAGACCGGATTGAACGTCGAGGCGATGCAGGTCGAGGTGCGGTCGGTTTCCTTCCAGCGCGACGAAGCTCGCGCGGGCGTCGCGATTACGCCGAAGGGCATGCCTGGCGCTGGCATGCAGATTAACTACGTCCTCGCGAGGAACGGCAATAAATGGGTGGTTCGCGGGCGCACGGAGAACGGCGCGAATCCGCACGGCGCGAGCGAATTGCCGCACGGCGCAAGTGAATTGCCGCAGGGGCTGCCGCCGAATCATCCGCAAGTTGAGACTCAATCGCAGCCCGGCGGTCCGGGGCAGTTGCCTGCCGGACATCCTCCCGTGAGCACGAAAAAATGAAGACGGTCGCGGTTTTGGGCGGCGGACCCGCGGGTTCGTTCGCGGCCGAGCGGCTGGCGCAAGCCGGCCTGAAAGTCGTGTTTTCGACGAAAAGCTGGCGTGGGAAAAGCCGTGCGGCGGCGGACTGACCTACAAGGCGTACAACGAATATCCGTTCCTGATCGACAACGACACGCCGAAGAAGTCTGATCCACGACACCACGCTCGCGGCGCCGAAAGCCGGCGAAGTGAAGATGCCGCTGGCGCAGCCGCTGGTGATTTATTCGCGCATGGATTTGAATCGCATGCTGCTGGAGCGCGCGGAACAGGCGGGAGCGGCGATCGAGAAGACGCGCGTGCTGGGTATCGAGCGGCGCGACCGCGGCTGGCGTCTGCGCACACAAGAGCGGCATCGCCGAAGCCGATTTCTGCATCGTCGCGACGGGCGCGCGCAATCCGCTGCGCGAAGTGGGCACGGAGTGGAGCGCGAAGGATACGATGAGCGCGCTCGGGTATTACGTGCCGGCGTCGCAGGAGCAGATCGACATTCAATTTCTGCCGCAGCTGGAAGGCTACATCTGGGTGTTTCCGCGCTGCGGACATCTTTCGGTGGGGATTTGCGGCAAGGGCGAGCCGGCGCGAGTCTCTGCGCGTCCGGCTGGAGACGTTACATGAATGAGCGGGCATTCCGTGGCAAGGATGCGAAGTTCTACAGCCACATGCTGCCGTCGCTTGAAACGCCGGGTTGGAAGAAGAATCGCGTGCGGGCGATGGATGGCTGGCGGTGGGCGATGCGGGCGGGCTGGTCGATCCCATCACGGGCGAAGGTTTGTACTACGCGATGCGCTCGGGCGATCTGGCGAGCCGGGTGGTGCTGGACGACGCGCACGGATTCGCGGAAAAAGCGGCGGCGTATCGGGCGATGCTGGCGCGCGAGTTCGCGCTGGATCTGGAGTTCGCGGCGACGCTCGCCAAGAAGCGTGTTCCTGGGCACCTTCATGTTCGATTCGGTTCCCGCGCGGATGGTTCAGTTCATGCGGCGGAGTCCGCGGTTCCGCGATCTGATGCAGGATCTGTTCGCGGGCACGCAGCCTTATCTTGAAGCTGCAAGAGCCGGCTGCTGCAAGAATCTGAGCGGCACGCTGCAGGAAGTGCTGATGAATTTCTTGCTGAATCGCGTGGTTCCCGAGCGAGCTTCGCGCGTTCCATAACCCGTCGCATAATTTCATGAAGACACGCTCGCGATCGGAAGCGCTGTTCGCGCGGGCGCAGGCGCGCATCCCAGGCGGCGTGAATTCGCCGGTGCGGGCGTTTCGCGGCGTCGGCGGGACGCCGCGTGTTCATCGAGCGCGGCGAAGGCTCGCGCATTTTCGACGTCGACGGGAATTCGTATATCGATTACGTGGGCTCGTGGGGGCCGCTGCTGCTGGGGCATCGCCCGCAGCCGTGATCGACGCGCTGCGCGAGGCGCTCGAAGGCGGCACCAGCTTTGGCGCGCCGACTGAGCGCGAAGTCGAACTGGCGGAGCTGATCGCGCAAGATGGTGCCGTCGATGGAGATGGTGCGGCTGGTGAATTCCGGCACCGAGGCGACCATGAGCGCGCTGCGGCTGGCGCGCGGATTCACGGGCCGCGATCTGACGATCAAGTTCGAAGGCTGCTATCACGGGCATGTCGATTCGCTGCTGGTGAAGGCGGGTTCGGGCATGGCGACGCTGGGGATCGCCGATACGGCGGGCGTGCCGAAGGGTTTCGCGGAGACGACGATCGCGCTGCCGTTCAATTCGATCGCCGCGGTGGAGAAGGCGTTCGCGGAACGCGGGCGATCAAATCGCGGCGGTGATCGTCGAGCCGGTGGTCGGCAACATGGGCTGCGTTCCGCCTGCGCCGGGATTTCTGGAAGCGTTGCGGGAACTGACTGCGCGGCACGGCGCGCTGCTGATCTTCGATGAAGTGATGACGGGGTTCCGCGTGGCTCTGGGCGGCGCGCAGCAGCGGTTCGGAATCAAGCCGGATCTGACGACGCTCGGCAAGATCATCGGCGGCGGACTTGCCGATGGCGGCGTATGGCGGGCGCGCGGACATCATGCAGAAGATCGCGCCGCTGGGGCCGGTGTATCAGGCGGGGACGCTTTCGGGGAATCCGCTGGCGGTGGCGGCGGGGCTGGCGATGCTGCGGTACTTGTCGGCGCATCCGGAACTTTACGATGCAGCTCGAAGCGCGCGGCGGCGCAACTTACGGCGTGGACTCCGCCGGGCGTCACCGTCAATCGCGTGGGCTCGATGTTCACTGTTCTTTTCACCGGATCGCCGGTGACGGATTGGGAGTCGGCCAAGAGGTGCGACACGGCGCGCTTCGGGAAGTTCTTCCACTTCATGCTGGAGCGCGGCGTGTATCTGGCGCCCTCGCAATTCGAAGCGGGCTTCGTGTCGGCGGCGCACAGCGAGGAAGATATCCGCTTCACGGTGGAGGCGGCGCGCGAGTTCTTCGCGATTAGCGGAACAAGCGGGCTTTGCGAATCCTGCGCGTTCTGCAGAGTGATCCGATCTGATCGCGGGTCCGTTTTCTATCTTTGTGAGAAATCGTTCACGGATTCCAGCTTTCTGAAATATCCTCGGTTGCCTGTGCTTCAGTGCTCTGGGTATCAGCGTACGGTGTCGACATGAGTGTCGACACGGCACGCACGAGTGCGTGCGCCACATCGTCAGAAAAGTTCCAATTCGACTGGCGCTCGCGAGCTGCAGCCGAGAATCTCCGCGGCCGACGCTTGTTGGCGGCGATTTCGAGATAGCCGGAGCTGCCCACGATCACGAACAGTTCGCCGATCTTGCGTCCGCAAATGTCAGCGCCAAGCGGCGAATGCGTTCGGTGCCCACGCGCATTTCGAACGGACGGGTTGTGATCGCGCTGGGAAATCGTCGAAGTGGAAGTTCGTGATCAGATTGCCGAAGCGATCGACTTTGAGGATGATTCCGCGCCAGAACGTGGTGAGACAGCTTCAAGGGCTTGACGCCGTCGATGCGGACATAGTCGTCGATCAGTTTGCCGAATCGTGCGGCGGGCGCGCCCTTCGCCAGATGCGCGGCGGCGGGAGCGAAAATGTCGCGGCCATGAAATGTGCGGCTGACCTCGCGGCCATGAGCTTCGGATTCGAGATCACGCGGACCTTGTGCGCGGCCGCATCGTAGATCATCGACAAGACGCCGTTGTCGGGCGCGATGAAAAAGTGTCCGCCGGCTTCGGCCAGAATCGGCCGCCGCGAGCTGCCGACGCCGGGGTCGACCACGACCACGTGGATCGTGCCCTTGGGAAAATACGCGCCACGCCTCCGCGATGACGAAGGCGGCTTCGGTCGATGTCGTAGGGCGCGATTTCGTGCGTGATATCGACGACGCGCGCGCGCGGCGCGATGCCCAGAATCACGCCTTTCATCGCGCCCACAAAGTGGTCGGAAAGTCCGAAATCCGTGGTGAGAGTGATCAGCCGGTAGGATCGGCATGTACTGTTAAGATTGTAATGAACGCCGTGCAGCGTTATTACTTCGATCACAACGCGACCACGCCGGTCTCGCCGGAGGTGCTGGAGGCGATGCTGCCGGTGATGACCGAAGTGTTCGGCAACGCTTCCAGTATCCATCATTTCGGGCAGGCGGCGCGGCAGAAGCTGGACGAAGCGCGGCGGCACGTCGCGGCGATGCTGGGCGCGAAGGCCGAAGAAATCGTGTTCACCAGCGGCGGCACGGAGGCCGACAATCTGGCGATGTTCGGATCGCGCAGCGGCGGCCACGTCGATCACCACGACGGTCGAACATCCGGCGGTGCTTGCGAGCCTGCGCGCAGTTGGCTTCGGTGACGTCAGGTGCCGGTGGACGGACGCGGCGTCGTCGATCCCGACGCGATCCGGCGCGCGCATGCGTCCCGACACGAAGATCGATCAGCGTGATGCACGCGAACAATGAGCTGGGCGTGATCCAGCCGATCGCGGAGATTGCGCGCGATCGCGCGCGAAGCCGGCGTCGCGTTCCATTCCGACGGCGTGCAGGCGGCGGGCAAGATTCCGGTGGACGTCGCGCGAGCTCGGCGTCGATCTGTATTCGATCAGCGGGCACAAGATTTATGCGCCGAAGGGCTCGGCGCGCTGTACGTGCGCAAGGGAACGAAGCTGCGCGCCGATGCTGTACGGCGGTCAGCATGAGCGCGAGCGGCGCGCGGGGACGGAGAATGTCGCGGGCGCGGTGGGGCTGGGACGCGCGGCGCGAGTGGATTGTCGATGCACGGCGCGGCGGAAGCAGCGCGGCGAACGAGCTTTGCGCGATCGGCTGGAGCAGGGGATTCTCGATCGCGTTGCCGGACGCGCACGTCAACGGCGCGGGCGCGCCGCGGACGCCCAACACTTCGAATATCCGCTTCGACGGAATCGACAGCGAGCCGCTGCTGATCGCGCTCGATCTCAAGGGATTCGCGGTGTCGAGCGGCTCGGCGTGCTCGAGCGGCGCGACCGAGCCGTCGCACGTGCTGCCGGCGATCGGCCTGACGCAGCGAGCAGGCGCGGTCGAGCGTGCGTTTTTCGCTCGGCCGGTCGAATACCGCGGAGCAGGTCGATGCGCTGATCGACGCGGTCGTCGAGTGCGTCGCGCATCTGAGAAAGCTGGCGCCGGCGTATGCCTGAGTCAGTCGACCGATTGCTGTCGCGATGTCGGGCGGAGTGGATAGCTCCGTCGTCGCGGGCATGCTGCAGCGCGCGGGCGAGCACGTCATCGGGCTGACCATGCAGCTCTGGAATCAGCGGCGGCTGCCGGAGACTCGCGACCGACAGGCCCACCGGGCGCTGCTGCTCGCTCGACGATGTCTACGATGCGCGCCACGTCGCGCAGCATCTTGGGCATTCCTTATTACGTGGTGAATTTCGAGCAGCGCTTCGAAGAGCAGGTGGTGAAGCCGTTCATCGACGAATATCTGGCCGGGCGCACGCCGATTCCCTGCACGCTGTGCAACAACTTCATCAAGTTCGATCAGTTTCTGGAAATGGCGGAGGGCGTGGGCGCGGAGCGAGATCGCCACCGGCCACTACGCGCGATCGCGCTGGAATCCGGATAGCGGGCGCTGGGAGATGCGGCGCAGCGTGGATCGCGCCAAGGATCAGACCTATTTTCTGTTCGGCCTGAAGCAGGATCAGCTGGCGCGCACGATGTTTCCGCTGGGCGGATTGGAGAAGTCCGCAGTGCGCGAACTGGCGCGCGAGCTGGGCATTCCGACCGCGGAGAAGCCCGACAGCCAGGAGATCTGTTTCGTTCCGAACGGCGATTACGCGGCGTTCATCGATGCGTATTTTCGAGGAGCAGGGAATCGCGCCGGACGGAAACGCGCGGCGAACTGGTCACTGCCGACGGCCACGTGGTCGGCGAGCACGCGGGCGTTCATCATTTCACCGTGGGCCAGCGGCGCGGGCTCGGGATCGCCGCGGGCGAGCCGCTCTACGTGATCGCGACCGAGCCCGCATCGAAGCGCGTGGTCATCGGCCGCAACGACGAGCTGCTGCGCGACAGCGATGGGCGTTCAGCGATGTGAACTGGATTTCGATTGCCGCGCCGGCGGCGCCGCTGCGCGCCGAAGTGAAGATTCGCAACAAGCACGCCGCGGCGCCGGCGACGATTGTACCCGTCCGCCGATCCTGCGCGCGTCGAAGTTCGCTTCGACGAGCCGCAGCGCGCCGTGACTCCGGGCCAGGGCGCGGTGTTTTATTCCGGCGATCTGGTGCTCGGCGGCGGCTGGATCGAGTGACCGTTGAAGACGATCGAATATTGGCTCGCGCGATTCATTCTGTGGAGCGCTCGCGCTGCTGCCCGCCGCTGGCGCGCGTTCTACGTGAGACTGCTCGACCTGGCGTTGCCGCGCTGCGCGCAGCTGGCGCTGCGGAATCTTGAAATGGCGGGATTCGCCGATCGCGAGCGCGATCGCGACGGCGTGTTTCGATCCATCGCGCGGATGCTGGCAGCGTTCGCGCGCTTCCCGTCCCTGACATCGCGAGCAATGTCGACGAATGCGATTCGCTACGAAGGGCTGGAGAACTTTCAGAGCGCGCAGGCAGCGCGGACGAGGCGTGCTGGTCGCGACGGCGCACTTTGGGAATTGGGAGCTGAGCGCGTTCGCTCACGCGTTGATGACGGCGCCGATGAACATCGTGGTGCGGCCCCTGGATAATCCTCGCGTCGACGCGCTGGTCGAGACGCGCCGCGCGCTTTCGGGAATCACATCATCGCGAAGAAAGACGCGGCGCGGGAGATTCTGCGAGCGCTGAAGGCGGGCGACGCGGTCGGGATTCTGATCGATCAGAACACGACGCTGGACGAAGGCGTGTTCATCGATTTCTTCGGCATCAAGGCCTGCGCGGGCAGCGCCTTCGCCAAGCTCGCGCATCACAGCGGCGCGGCGGTGGTGCCGGGTTTCGCTCTGTGGTCGGAGGAGGAGCAGCGCTACGTGCTGCGCTTCGATCCTGAAATCGCAGATGACCGGCGACGTGCTCGAGGACACGCAGCCGATTCACTCGCCATCTCGAGACCGTGATCCGCCAATATCCGGATCAATGGCTGTGGATTCACCGGCGCTGGAAAACGCGGCCGCCGGGCGAATCGGCACTGTATTAGTTATCGCTCGCAAGGGTGTCACTGATGCGACACGGCATCACGATGTGTGCGCCACGTCGTTAGCGTTTCGCTTGCTCTTGACGTGGGGACCGCGGCGCGGTTCGGGCTCGGCCAGCGAGAATTGCAATTTCTTCTCGACGCCGTCCACGCGATCCAGCCGCACGCGCACTTGATCGCCGATCGAAAACTGCTTCGGCGGCTGCGCTCGCCGATGATCTTGGCGCGTGTTCTCGTGATATTGAAAGCGGTCGCCGGGCAGCGTTTCCATCGGCACCAGGCCTTCGATGAACATATCCGCAAGCTCGACGAAGAATCCGAAGCGCGTGGTGGAAATGATCAGCGCGGCGAACTCGTCGCCCACGCGATCGATCATGAACTTGACCTTCTTCCATTCGACCAGTTCGCGCTCGGCCTCGGCGGCGCGGCGCTCGGTTTCCGACGACGATGCGGCGATCGCGCGCATGGTCGCATCGTACACGCGTGCCGTCGAAGCAGCGCCGGCAAGCACGCGGTGGACGATCAGATCCGGATAGCGGCGGATCGGCGAAGTGAAATGCGTGTAGCTGGGCGCCGCGAGCGCAAAGTGGCCGACGTTCTGTTCGCTGTAGCGGGCCTGCTTGAGCGAGCGCAGCATCAGGTAGCTCAGGATGCGCTCTTCGGGCTTGCCCTCGATCTTCGCGACCAGTTTCTGATAATTGCGCGAAGTCAGGCTGGGATTGTCCAGCGCTACCGTCTCGCCCTTGAATCGCTTGACGGGCGCCGCGCCCGCGCCGAGCGAATAGCCGAATTGAGTCGCGACCTCTTCGAACTCCATGCACGCGCTTCGGATCGGGGCGTTCGTGAATGCGGTAAATCATCGGCACGCCGGCGGCTTCCAGATGCGACGCGACGGCCTCGTTCGCCGCGAGCATGAACTCCTCGATCAAGCGATGCGCGATGTTGCGCGGGGCGCGCGTGACGCCCGTCATCGCGCCGAATTCGTCGAATTCGAGCAGCGGCTCGGGCAAATCGAAATCGATGGATCCGCGCCGCACGCGCTTTCGATTCAGGATCAGCGCCAGCTCCTGCATCAGCTCGAATCGTGGGAACAGTCGAGCGTAGCGTTCCCTGCAGAGCCGCATCGCCTTCCAGCACGCCGTGAACGGCCGTGTACGTCATCCGCTCCACGCTGCGAATCACGCCGCGAGTGAACTCCTGTCGCACCACGTCGCCCTGCGGGTCGATTTCGAGCAGCGCGCTCAGCACCAGGCGATCTTCATTCGGACGCAGCGAGCACTGATCGGTCGAAAGCTCCACCGGCAGCATCGGCACGGCGCGATCGGGAAAATAAACGCTGGTGCCGCGAATGGCGGCTTCGCGATCGATCGGCGAAGCCGGGACGCACGTAGTAGCTCACGTCGGCGATGTGGACCTGAAGCGTCCAGTTGCCGTTCGCAAGTCGCTCCACCCAGACGGCGTCGTCGAAATCGCGCGCGGTTTCGCCGTCGATCGTGACGATGTCGAGATCGCGGAAATCGCGGCGCTTGGCGATCTCCTCTGCCGGGATCGCGCCGGGAATCGAGCGCGCCTGCTCCAGCACATCGTCGGGAAATTGATGCGGGATGTGATGCGCGCGGATCAGAATCTCGACGTCGATACCGAAGTCGTCGGGGTGGCCGAGAATCTCGATGATCCTGCCGACGGGACGGTCGCTGTCGTCGCCGAAGTCGACAATCTCGGCGGTGACGATCATGCCGTCCAGATCCTCAACCGTTTCGACCGCGACTTTGTGCGCGCCGACGCGATGCACTTCGGGCTGAGCGGAAGGTAGCTCCATGCCTTCCGGAATCTCGATCCATTGCCGGATGCGATCGTCATGCGGCACCACGAAATTCCCGCGCCGCCGCACGCGAAACTCGCCGACCACGGACGGATGCGCGCGCCGCAATACGTCCACGATTTCGCCATGGGCGCGGCCATCGGGCTCGATGCGCAGAATGCGAACCGCCACGCGATCGCCGTGCATGGCGCGCTGCGCGGCTTCCTTGCGTGATGTAGATGTCGCCCCGCAAGCCTTCGATCGGCTCGTCGGGAATCACGAAGCCGTAGCCGTCGCGATGCACGCTCAATCGACCGGGAATCAGAGTCGATTTCTTGGGCGACGATTTCCTGGCCGATCCCTTGTGAGGATGGTGCGGCTTGTAAGGAATGCGGGCCATCGGCTATTCCGCGCTGGATTTGTCGAGCGCCTGCATCAGCAGTTCCACCGGATTCTCGCCGCTCTCCGACCACAACAGCCGCCGCTCCAGATCCAGCGAGCGTTCCAGTTCGCTCACTAGGTGCACCAGGCTCTTCAAATTCGATTCGCCCATACGAACGCTGCCTTCGATCTCGGGATCGGGAAGGAAGTGCGAATCGGGACCGAATTCGATGCGCAGTTGGTCGCCCACTTCATTATCGAAGTCGGGCCCGAAGCACGCCAGCGTTACACCCGAAGGAGCTAGCTTCCACTCTCCTTTGAATTGCCACAAATCCCATGACGCGTCGACTTCACACATGCAATCCGCCTGCATGAATTCGTGCGCCGATTCGATGATTTCGACTACGGCGTCGACGCGTTCGCCAGGAGTGGGAAGTTCCCGTTCGAGCAGCGCGGGCTCTGAGCGGTCGATCGCCTGAACGCGAATCG
Organism: Terriglobia bacterium; assembly: GCA_963732025.1. GTDB lineage: Bacteria > Acidobacteriota > Terriglobia > Bryobacterales > Bryobacteraceae > Palsa-187. Next base: position 1,590,891 of record CAVSXU010000006.1, on the reverse strand, counting down.
CAGGACCGCGGGCGGCGAGCAGCGAAAACGGAAATTGGCTCAAGACCTTTGCGAACTGACGCAGCAGCTTGTCCGTATCGAACGCGACCGACGGGCCGTTGGATTTTCCGGCATGCCGCAACCACAATGACAGAAATAAGCGATCAGTCATCTTACGAAAGCACGCTTTTGATCGCCTTCACCGCTTGGTCGACCTCATTCTTGGTGTTGTAGATGTGCGCGGAGAACCGCAGTCCATGCGCGTCGCCCGTATCGGTTTTCGAAAGCGCAAGGCGGTTGCGATCCCACAGCGCATCGTAATGGCGCTTGACGTTAGTTTCTCCAGTCGAGAATTTGACGACGCCGTGCGATAGCTCCGGTTCCATGTTGGTTTTCAATTGCAGCGGAAGCTGGCGGACCTGCTCTTTAAAATATGTCGCAAGCCAACGGACTCGCGCTTCAATATTCCGCACGCCGATCAAATTCGCAAAGTCGAGCGCGGCGTCCAGGCCGGCGAAGCGGGGGTCGTCCTGTTGTCCAAACACTTCCAATCTCAACGCCCCGTCCAGATGGTCAGACCAACCTGCGGTCACCACTGACGGCCACACTTCGGGAATCCTTTCAGAACGAACGTAGAGCAGCCCGGCTTCCAGCGGTCCCATTAACCACTTGTGCGTGCTTGCCGAATACGAATCGCAGCCAAGGTCTTTCAAATCGACATCGAGCGACGCGAACGTCTGCGCGCCGTCGAGATGAACCCATATCCCACGGCGACGCCCAATCTCGGCGATTTCCTTCGCGGGAAAACGCAAACCGGTTACGTTCGTCACGTGCGTGACGGCGAGCACGCGCGTTCGCGGAGTAATCGCGCGCTCGTAGGCTGAAATCAGCGCCTCGCGGCTTGGCGCGGGCGAAACAGTCGGCAGTACTTTCACGACGATGCCATCGCGTTTCGCGCGAATCTGCCACGCTTCTTTGTTCGACTGATGATTGTGATCCGCGACCACGACTTCGTCACCGGCTTTGAGACTGAGCCCGTTGACGATCATGCAATTGCTCTCGCTGGTATTGCGCGTGAACGCAATCTCCGCGGCGCTCGCATTCAGCATTTTCGCGGTCTTACTACGAACCGACGTGCGAATCGGCGAATACTTGTCGCGATTCTGAAAGGACGGATTCGCCTGGAAGTCGCGCTCGAATTGGGCGTGGCGATCCAGCACCGCGCGCGACGCGGGACAAACATTCGCGGCGTTGAAATACAGCAACCCGTCTTCCAGAGGAAACTGGCGTTTGACCAATGACCAATAGGTTTCGTTCGCGGGCTCGCCCGCGGCGGGCGCGGCTTTGAGCGCCGTCGACATCGCTACCCACGTGGTCGCGCAAGCCGAAATCCCAAGAGAAGCAGCGTTAAAAAACTCGCGGCGATGCATGATCGAATTGTAACCTTAATACAGTGATCACCGATCTGATTCAAATCCAGCGCATGGGCGACAAGAAGCGCGACGAAAATCTGCGCTTTCGAAAGTACCTGAAGTCGCACCAGTGGGTGGAGCGTCAGTTTCGGCAGGCGGCCAAGGAAGTAACGGATGAGATCGATTGCCGCGCGTGCGCGCAATGTTGCCGCGTATCGGAGGTCGAGATCACAGAGCGCGACGTCGAGCATCTGGCGAAGTATTTGGGAATCGGCAAGCAGGATTTCGTTGCGCAATACACTGGCACTGGCGAAGGCGGCGAGGTTATTCTCAAGCGAACCAAAGCCGGCTGCGTGTTTCTGGATGGTAACGATTGCACGGTGTATGAGGCTCGTCCGGCGAATTGCGAACGCTTTCCGCATTTGCTGAAAGGGTCGGGATCGATTCCGAGCCGCATGTGGCAATTCGTGGATCGCGCGACGTATTGTCCGATCGTCTACAACTGGATGGAAGCGGTGAAGGGGCTGACAAAGTTTCGATAGTGCGACGCGGAGCCTACGAGTGAGTGAGAAAACAGGGACAGGTTGCCCTGTCCACGCCAATATCCCGTTCATTCGAGAACTCGGGTCACTAGGGGACAGGGTAACCTGTCCCTGTTTCTCACGGCGGCGCCTCACTGACGGCTGCGGACACGATCCTCCATCTCTTCCAGTGTGCGCGGCCAGTCTTCGCGCAGCAAACGGCTCAGGCCGCGATCGGCGAGCAGCTTTCCTCCGGTCTGGCACGGAACGCAATAGTTGGTCTCGTTCGACGCGTAGCGAATTCGTTGGACCTTCGCACCGCATCGCGGGCACGGCTGACCGTAGCGGCCATGCACCGCCATCTCTTCACGAAACGCCGTGACCTTCTCCGGAAACTTACCGCCCGCATCCTTGCGCAGCCTCTCGATCCACTCGATCATCGTCTCGCGGATGGCAGCTTGTAATCGCGAAATCTGTTCGGCGGTGCATGCGGGACGTCAGCAGAACCGGCGACAACTGCGCGCGATGCAGAATCTCATCCGAGTACGCGTTGCCGATCCCACTGAAGATGCGAGGATCGGTGAGCGATCGTTTGAGGGTGTGATTCGATGCAGTGAGGGCCTCCGCGAATTCGCTTCGTAGTTGCCGCCGATGGGATCGATTCCGCCTGGATCTAGCGCTGCGAGGTCCGCTTCGCCCGCGATCACGTGCAGCGCCGCCCGCTTCTGCGATCCTGCTTCCGTCAACGTCAGCGAGCCCGAGTCAAAATCGAATGCCGCGAGAACGCGTCGCCCATCGGGAGTTTTCCTTCTTGTTCGCACCAATGCAGGCGGCCCGCGATCATCAGATGCAACACCAGCCACGACGTCATTGTCGAATCCGATGGCGATTCGTTTGCCGATCCGGCGAAGCTCCGTCACCTTGTGACCTTGAACAGCAGCGACCGGCGGATCGGCGGTGCGCAACAGAAAAGGTCCGGCGATCAGCACGCGCTCCAGCACTGTGATTCAGAATCCGCTGCTCGAGAGCCTCGATGTAAACCGTGATATCGGGCAGCTCCGGCACTTACTGGATCTTCAGAGGTGTGTCCTGCGGGTCGTTCTTGACGATCTTGCCGAACATCGTGCCGCCATGATCGCCCGCGCCCCACGTCCCCGCATAGCCGCCTTTGAAAAACAGCACGCGCGCATCGTAACGTCCCCATGCCCTGCACTGTTTGGCGAATGAAATTGATCACCGGCGTATCGCCCGCGAATGCGACCGGAATTTTCAACGTCACCTTCACGTCGCGGCCGCCGTATTGAATGCGCGCCGCAAAGTTCCACTGGCCCTCGGCAACCTTCGTGATTTTCTCGATCACGTAGGCGTCGTCATGCAGTTCCTTGCTGTCGCCGACGGTGAAGTAGCCGATCATCTTGACGTTGTTCATGAATCGAAGAACGCCTTTTCAGCGGCATTCATCGGGACGGACGGCGGCGGCGTATCCTGCGCAAATACGACGGCTGCAAGTAAGAAACCGAGTGCCGAGAGCTTCATGGCAACAGACTATCAGAATCGCGTATAGAATTTGATACATGCGTTTCATTCTGCTGACCTTCTGTTTTGTCCGTGGTCGGCTTTCCGCTGCGGGCGTTCCGTACCTCACTGAGCCGGCGCTCTGCCCCACGCGCCCGGAAATCGCGTTCGTCTCCGGCGGCGACATCTGGGTCGCGCCGTCCAAGGGCGGCGAAGCGCACCTGCTGGTCTCGCATCCGGCCGATGAATCGCGGCCGCTGTATTCGCCGGATGGCACCAAGCTCGCGTTCATCTCGACGCGCACCGGCGGTGGCGACATCTATATCCTGACGCTCGCGACCGGCGAGCTGAAGCGCCTCACGTTCGACGATGGAATGGAGCAGCTCGACGCCTGGTCGCGCGACGGCAAGTGGATTTATTTCTCGACCGGCGCGCACGACGTCGGACGCAAGAACGATCTCTATCGCGTCAGCGCGGATGGCGGAACGCCGATGCCGGTGAGCGCCGACCGCTTCACCAATGAATTTCAGGCCGCGCCCGCGCCTGATGGATCGACCGTCGCGTTCGCGGCGCGCGGCAATGGCGATCAGCAATGGTGGCGGCACGGGCACAGCCATCTGGATGAATCGGAAATCTGGCTGCGCAAGAGAAGGCACGCCCGCGACTTACGAAAAGCGTGGTCGATCTGAACGGCCGCAACGCGTGGCCGATGTGGATGCCGGATGGCAAGCAGCTCTACTTCATGTCGGACCGCAGCGGCGCGCAGAACATCTGGACCATGCCCGTCGGCGCGAAGCCCGAAGCAGATCACGAAATTCACCGATGGCCGCGTGCTGTGGCCCTCGATCGGTTATGACGGAAAGGCGATCGTGTTCGAGCGCGACTTCAAGATCTGGCAGCTCGACACGAAGAACGGCGAGGCGTACGCGTGCCGATCACGCTGGTCGGCTCGGCGGCGGGTCCCGGCATCACGCATCTGACGCATCACCACATTCACCGATCTGGCGCTTTCGCCCGACGCACGCAAGATCGCGCTGATCGCGCACGGCGAGATTTTCGCGTCGTCGGCGAACGACGGCGGCGAAGCGCTTCGCGTGACGCATCACGCCGGGGGCCGAATCGCAGGTTTCGTGGGCGCCCGATTCCACGCGCATCGTCTACCTGAGCCAGCGCGACGCCGTCAATCACGTATTCCTCTACGATTTCGCGCAGAACGACGGAAACGCAGTTGACGCACGATGCCCTGCCCGACGTCGGCCCGCGCTTCTCGCCCGATGGCAAGATCGATCGCGTTCCTGCGCGATCGCAAGGAGATTGCGCGTTGTACGATCTCGACGCGAAACAGGAACGCGTCTGGTCGCGTCCGGCTTCATCGGCGGAGGATTCGGCGGCGGTGGCGCGCCTTCACCTGGTCGCCCGACAGCAAGTGGATCGCGTATGCCAGCGCCGGGCAAGCAGTCGCTGCGCAATGTATATGTGGTCCAGGCAACCGGCGGCGCGCCGCACCAGATCAGCTTTCCTGGCGAACACCAATGTGAACGCCATCCAGTGGAGCCCCGATGGCAAGTTCATGCTCTATGAGACCAGCCAGCGCACCGAGACGCCGCAAGTCGCGCGCATCGATCTGACGCCCGCGCAGCCGAATTACGCCGAAGAGAAGTTCGACGATCTGTTCAAGCCGGAGCCTCCGGCCGCGGCGGCCGCGGCGGCGGCGAATGCCGAGGCCAAGCCGCCGGTGAAGCCGTCGAGATCGATTTCGACGACATCAAGTCGCGCATTTCGATGCTGCCCGATCGGCCTGAACGTGAATCAGCCGCAGATCAGCCCCGATGGAAAGTCGCTGCTGTTTTCGGCGGCACGTGGGCGGGCAGACGAACCTTTATCTCTATCCGCTCGATGAAACGGCGGGCGGCGGTGGTCGTGGCGGACGCGGCGGCGGAGGCGAGGCGAAGGCGCGTGGCCCGCGTCAACTGACGACGACGGCGGGCCAGAAATCGCATGCGCATTTCTCGCCCGATTCGCAGGAAGTCTACTACCTGGAAGCCGGCCGCGTGCACGGCGATCACCATCGACACGCGCACCGCGCGCAACGTCAACGTCAACGCGGAAATGGACGTCGATTTCGACAAGGAAAAGATGGCGGTGTTCGAAGAAGCCTGGGCCGGTCAGCGCGACGGTTATTACGATCCGAAGTATCATGGCGCGGATTGGAACGCGGTGCGCAAGACGTACGCGCCGCTGATCGAAGGCGCGCGAACGCCCGACGAAATGCGCGCATCTCTGCGCCTGATGGTCGGCGAGCTGAACTCGTCGCATTCCGGAATCACGGCTCCCGCGCCGGCGGCGGCGGTGGCGGCGGCGGGCGCGGTCAGTGGGGCAGCTCGGGCTGAGTTTCGATCGCGTCGCCTATGAAGGCGCCGGCAAGCTCAAGGTCACCGAAGTGATGCCGCATTCGCCCGCGGCGCTCGCCAAGATCAAGCTCGGCGAGGAACTGCGCGCGGTCGACGGAACCGCCATCGGCGCCGCACGTGAATCTCGACGAGCTGCTGCGAACACAAGGTCGACAAGCGCGTCGCGCTCGACATCAACGGCAAGGAAGTCATCGTGCGGCCGGTCGGCTCGCTCGCCGAGCAGATCTATCGCAAATGGGTCGAGGACAATCGCGCCTACGTCTCGAAGATCAGCAACGGGCGTCTCGGCTACGTCCACATTCGCGATATGTCGGAGCAGGCGCTGACGCAGCTCTATCTGGATCTCGACGCCGAGAATCGCGCGAAAGACGGCGTGGTGATCGACATTCGCAACAACAATGGCGGATTCGTGAATGCGTACGCGCTCGACGTGCTGTCGCGCGACGCCCGTATCTGACGATGACGAATCGCGGCGGCCCTCCCGGCCCGGCGCGCACTGTGCTCGGGCAGCGATCGCTGGAACTGCCGACGGTCCTGGTGGTCAATCAGCACTCGCTTTCCGATGCCGAGGATTTCACGGAAGGCTATCGGACGTTGAAGCTCGGCAAAGTGGTCGGCGAGCCGACCGCCGGCTGGATCATCTACACCGGCTCGATGGATCTGGTCGACGGAACGGTGATGCGCATGCCGGGAACGCTGATCACGGGCGCGGACGGAACCGACATGGAATACACCCGCGGCCCGTGGACATCGCGGTCACGCGGCCGATTGGCGAATCGTACACCGGTCGCGATTCGCAGCTCGACGCGGCCGTGAAGCAGCTCCTAAGCGAGTTGAAATAACGATGCCGTTCATAAAAGCCGCGGACGCCGCTGCCGTACCGCCGGACACCGTCATCGAAGCCAACATCGGCGGCAATAGCTACGCGATCTGCAATGTCGGCGGCGAGCTTCGCGCCTTCGATGGAATCTGTCCGCACGCCGGCGGGCCGCTTGGCGAGGGCAATCTTGTCGACGGAAATCTGGTGTGCCCGTGGCATGCATGGGAATACGATTGCTCGAACCGGCGTCAACACGTTCGACGATTATGTGTACGCTCGCCTCGTTTCCAGTGAAGATCGAAGGCGGCGATATCTTGATCGACGTACCCTATAGATGTGCCGGAATTACCTGCAAGTAGAAACCGTAGTCCGCTCGCTCGCGCCGCATTTGACGGGACGCTCCATCGTCGCGGCGCGCTTCACGTCGAAATTCGTCACGCCGGGCAATCGTTCGAAGCTCGCTTCGCAACTTGCGGGGCGAGTCATCCAGAGCATCCGCCGCCGCGGCAAGTTCATCCTGATGCAGCTTGATCGCGGCACACTCGTCGTGCATCTCGGCATGACGGGCAAGCTGTTGCTCGACGGAGCGCTGGCCGTTCACACCTACGGCGTGTTCACGCTGAGCGAAGGAATCCTGCTCTACGAGGATCCGCGCCAATTCGGACGAATCGAATTTCACGCCGATAACAATACGCGAGCCTCTCAACTTGGCCCCGAGCCGCTTGAAGTTTCCTTCGACGAATTTCGCAATCGCCTGCACAATCGCAAGACGAGCATTAAGGCGCTCCTGCTCAATCAGAAGTTCCTGGCCGGAGTCGGCAACATTTATGCCGATGAGGCGCTGTTCCTCGCCGGGATCCACCCCCTCACCATCGCATCGCGAATCAGCACAGCGCGCGCGGCGAAACTCTACCAGGCAATTCGCGATGTCCTGACGCTGGCGATCGAACATCGCGGCTCGTCGATTTCAGATTACGTTGACGCCGATGGCAATCGGGGCGATTTCCAACTGCTGCATCGCGCGTATGGCCGTGACGGCGAGGCTTGCGTGAATTGCGGAGCGCCCGTCAAGAAGATCGTCGTCGCACAACGCGGCACGCACTTTTGCCCGAAGTGCCAGAAGCGTTAACGCCGCTTGCCTCGCACGAACGTCGCAGGCTACGCCCGGAAGCGATAACGTTTGCGGAGTGCCGCGAGCCCACCCGCCAGAAGCATCCCGGAAAACAATTGAGCCGTCGAAGGCTCGGGAGTTTCTAGTTGTTCGCCGAACGTCACTCCGAACGAGTCCAGGCTCACCAGTCCGCTCGAAACCCAGTCACCAAACATTTGAACTTCCAGGCCGATCTGAGTGACTCCCGGAGTCGCGATGCTGTACGTCAGGCCAGGAACGCCTGAACTGCAAGCCAGAGTGTCGCAGGCGAAGGCAAGCGTTTGGATGCCTCCGTTTGCGGGACCGAGATTGTCGATCTCGAATTCGATTTCGGTTGTCGGTCCTGTGCACGTTCCAAAAAGTGGGCCACCAAGACAAAGAAACGCACGTGCGGCAAGCTCGCTACCGCCTGCCCCGATATTATTTCCACTGTTTGGTTTGTCAAACCCTCCCGTCATGATCGGATTGCCCACGTTGAGCGTGACCGACGTAATCGCGTAGTGTTCGCCGGGGGGAGCGGGCGATTGTGCCGGATCAATGGTTGTTGTAAACGTAGACTGCAAACCCGAGGAGGACGGCGTGTAGCACTGTTGCGTCTGGTTCGGCGGCGCGCATACACCCTGGCTTCCGCCCGTGTTTATGCACCACAGCGTGTTTCCAACCCCGCAGCCCGATCCCGATGTCGGACCCGTGAATTGAAGCGAAATCGGTAAATCAGCCACGGTGCCCGACGTGGCGATGTCAGTATTGTTGGCCGTCGGCGCCACCGGCGCAGGCGAACCCTGGCTTTGGCCACCCATTGCCAAGTTCGTGAAATTGAGGTTCACCGCCTCGCAGCCGCTGCCGGAAACCGATGAAAACACTGTGCCGGAGGTGGGGCAGGCGGCGGTCGTCGCCCATGCCGCTCCAGAGGAAACCCAAAGGAGTCCGAACGTGAACGCCCAGCGGAGTCTCGAAATACGGAATTGCATCATACCCGTACATACGAGTGAATCCGAAAAACTGCGAAAATTGAATCGCGTATGACCCGCCAAATCCGTATCGAACACGATTCGCTCGGCTCCGTCGAGGTCCCCGCCGAGCATCTGTGGGGCGCGCAAACGCAGCGATCCATCCAAAACTTCCCGATCGGCATACCGCGATTTCGCTGGGGGCGCGCAGTGATTCGAGCGTTCGGAATCCTGAAGAAATGCGCCGCCCTCGCGAATGCCGAACTGAAGCAGCTCCCGCAAGACGAGGTCGATCTGATCGTTCGCGCCGCTCAGGAAGTGATCGACGGCAAGTGGGACACCGAATTCCCGCTGGTGGTTTTTCAAACCGGTTCCGGCACGCAGACCAACATGAACGCCAATGAGGTGATCGCGAACCGCGCGATTCAGCTTGCCGGCGCCGTGGTCGGCTCACAGTCGCCGATCCATCCGAATGACGACGTGAATCGCAGCCAATCCTCGAACGATGCGTTTCCAACCGTGATGCACATCGCGACGGTCGAACAGACCCGCGAGATCTTACTCCCGTCCGTAACAGCGCTGCGCGACACCCTCGCCGCGAAGTCCGCCGACTACGCAGATATCGTGATGATCGGCCGAACGCATTTGCAGGACGCGACGCCGATCACGCTAGGCCAGATCATTTCCGGCTGGGTCGTGCAGTTGGACCAGGCGATGCTTAGCATCGAGCGCGCTCTGCCGCCGCTGTACGAACTCGCAATCGGAGGCACCGCCGTCGGCACCGGACTCAACGCGGATCCGCGATTTGGCGAAACCGCCGCCCGAAAGATCGCCGAGGAAACCGGCGGACCATTCATCTCCGCCCCGAACAAATTCGCCGCGCTTTCCGCCCACGATGCGATGGTCACCCTCTCCGGCGCGATTCGCACACTGGCGGGAGCGCTGATGAAGATTGCCAACGACGTTCGCTGGCACGCATCCGGACCCCGCGCGGGACTCGGCGAGCTCACGATTCCCGACAACGAACCCGGGTCGTCCATCATGCCGGGCAAAATCAATCCAACGCAGTGCGAAGCGCTCACGCAAGTCGCCGTGCAAGTCTTCGGCAACGATCATGCAGTCGCCTTCGCCGGCTCGCAGGGCAATTTCCAGCTCAACGTATATAAGCCCGTGATCCTGCACAACGTCCTCGAATCGATCGAACTCCTCGCCGATGCGACCCGCTCTTTCGACGAACGCTGCGCGCGCGGCATCGAACCAGACCTAGCGAGAATTCGCCAAAATCTGGAAGGCTCCCTCATGCTGGTCACCGCCCTGAACCCGCACATCGGTTACGAAAAGTCCGCGAAGATCGCGCTCGCCGCGTACCGCGATGGAACAAGCTTGCGGGAAGCCGCGATCAAATCGGGATTCGTGACGGCCGAAGAGTTCGCGAAGTGGGTAAGTCCTCGCGATATGGTCTAACAAATCCGCCGTGGTCTCGCGATTGCTTTACTCATTGCGATGTACCAAATCGAAACAGCGCAAGCCGTCGCCGAACTTCACTTCCCACTCGGCCTTCCCGGATTCGACGAACTGAAGCGCTTCACGCTGATTGAGAGACCGGAAGCCTCACCGCTCTTGTTCCTCCAGAGCCTCGATTGCCCGGGCCTATCGTTCATCGCCGCGCCGGTGCTCACGATCGATCCCAATTATCAACTCGACATTTCCGTCGATGATCTTCACGAGTTGGGATTCCAGCGCGTTACCCAACTCGCATCGCCGGAAGTCACTTGCCTGGCGATTCTCACCGCTCCCGAAAACGGCGAGCCGACCGCGAATCTGTTAGCGCCAGTCGTGATCGACCGCGCCTCGAACCGTGCCGTGCAAGCCGTACGAATGGACTCGCGATACTCGCATCGACACCGGCTGGTTTCGATGCCAACCACGACGGTGCCGCGATGCTAGTCATCCGCCGCCGCGAAGGCGAAAAACTTCTGATCGGCGATGACGTCGAAATCGAAATTCTCGACTGCACGCCATCCCACGTGAAACTCGGCATTCGAGCCCCCAGAGAAGTCACGGTGCTGCGCAAAGAGATTCATCTCACCGGGCAACAGAACCTCGCGTCCGCGAGTATCGATACCCCTTCGGCAGTCGACCGCCTTCTTCGCACTTTGCGCTGAATCCAATTCAAGGTCAGCGTCCCCCGGCCGATGAGGCCTTTGTAAGAGTTGGGAACGGATTCCCGGCGAACTAATTCAAGGAGAGAAAATCAAGTGTTTTCAATTAATACCAACATCGCCTCGTTGCAGGCCCAGGACTACCTCCGGAAGACCGAAAACTTCCAAAGCTTAACCATTAACCGCGTTACGTCGGGTCTGCGGATCGTCAATTCCGGCGACGATGCGGCCGGTCTCGCCATCGCGAATACGGATCGTTCCGACGAAGCCGTGCTCAAACAGGGTATTCAGAACGCCAATAACGGCCTGAGCCAGTTGCAGATCGCCGACGGCGGCATCAGCAACATCTCTCAGCTTCTGGATCGCGCGCGCACATTGGCGACGCAGTCCGCTTCCGGCGCGTTCACGGGCGACCGTGGCGTGTTGAACTCGGAATTCCAGAGCGTCATTCAGGAAGTCAATCGCCAGGCGCAGGCCATCGGCCTGAACCAGGGCGGAACCTTCGCCACGGATCTGCAGGTATTCGTCGGCGGCGGCAAAACGTCGGGCACCAACACGTCGACTCAGAACGGAACGGTTTCCGTCAGCTTGAGCGGCGCGACGGTCGACGCGAAGAGCCTCGGACTCCAGGGCGTGCGCGCCTCCGGCGTCACGGGCACCGATATCGGAACCGGCAGCAGCACCAGCGTGCAGGCCATTCTGAATAACACTTCGAACCAGTCCACCATCAGCAACAACACCACCACCTTCAGCATCACCGGGCCGGGATTCTCCGACACCAGCGGCAGCAACATCGTGAAAATCGCCGTCAACCTGACGGGCGTCACGGATGCCGACACGCTGTCGACCGCCATCAACACCGCCATCCAGAATGCGGGCAACGGCGCCAGCCAACAGGCCACCGCCTTCAAGAATGCCAACGTTACCGCCGCCATCAGCACGGATTCGACCGGCAAAAAACAGTTGACGTTCAACTCCGCCAGCACCGCGTTCCAGGTGCAGGGCGACGATCAGGTTGCCAACGCGTTCCTGGGAAACACCCAGACCGTCGGGGGACCTGTGTCTAGTCGCGACCGGCGCAGCCGCGAATTCGGCGACAACGTCAAACGCTTATGCCGCACCGACCGCCACCGAGAGCGTAAAAGTCCGTATCCTTGGCGCGGGCCTCAATGGCGCCGCCGCTAACGATCTGACGATCGGCCTCGCGACCACCGACACCACGGCCGCTCAGGCAGTCGCCAAAATCAATGCGCAGATCGCAGCGAACTCCACCGTGGCAGCCACGGGAGTCAAAGCCGTCGTCAGCTGGCGCGGGTAGCGATCACATCACGTTCGAAGGTCCCGGCGGAAGCAGCTTCCAGGTCCTGACGGCGGGTGATACGAACAACGTGCTCGGCTACGGCTCGGCAGCTTCGGCAGCCGGCATCGGCAGCACGGCCGGCACGTTCGATTACAACACTGTCACCGGCGCCGCGACCACGTTGGCCGCAGGCAGCACGCATGTGTCCGTTTCGCTCAGCAGCGGAGCCAATATCGATCTCGGCGCGGTCGCCAGTTCGGCCACCGTGGCCACCAGCGTCACCAACCTGAACGCGGCCATCCAGGCGAGTTCCACGCTCCGAGCCGCCGGGCTCGTGGCCAGCACCGCGGATGGTGTACACGTCACCATCTCGACCAGCACTGGACAGGACTTCCGCATCCAGTTCTCGGGTTCCGCAACCAATGACTTCGGTTTCGGCGTCCCCGGCAACGGTGCGGCGGCGGTAACATCAGCCACTGGCATCAGCAGCTACGCAGCCAAGGATTCGGTCAACTCCGGCGGCGCGGAATCCAGCGTCAACGGCGGCACCAACACGGACGTTTACCAGTTCACCGGACTGCGGAACACCGGCGACGCGCAGACCATCACGGTCTCCGCGGTCGATTCCACCGGCACGGCGCACTCGCTGGCCGTGGAGCTCACGACGGCGAATGCCAACAACCTGGATCAGGCCGTTTCGACGATCAACGCCGCGATTCTGTCCTCGAACGATTCCACGCTGAAGAGCGTAGCGGCGTTCAAGGAACAGGGAACCTCGGGCAACGTGAATGGCACGGAAGGCCTCCGCTTCCTCAGTGCGGGCAGCAGCTTCAAGGTCAGCATCGGTGCATCCAACGGCAGCGCCACCACGGGCGTCGACGTCGGGCTGGCCGACGGCGCTACTGGCTCGGCCGGTGGTCCGGTATTGACTTCGGCTCTGCAGGGTACGGCCGCGACGGCCGACATCAGCAACATCTCGACCGCCACCACGGCCGTGAACCAACTGGCGAATTCGGTAGCGATCCTCGGCAACGCGCAAGCAGCCGTAGGTCGTGGCGAAAACCAGTTCAGCTACGCCGTGAACCTGGCCAACTCGCAGTTGACCAACCTTGCGGCCGCTGAGTCCGGGATCCGCGATGCGGATCTCGCAACGGAATCGGCGAACCTGACGAAGGCGCAGATTCAGCTCCAAGCGGGTATCGCCGCCCTGGCGCAAGCCAATTCGGCTCCGCAACAGGTGTTGTCGCTGCTCAAGGGTTAATTCTCTAAAGCAGTAACCTCGTTCCTCCAACTCGTGGGCCATGCCGAAACGGTGTGGCCCACTTTTTTGTGTTGTGGGGCAGGCGTTTCCGCCTGCCCATTCTCGCGACCGCAATCATCTGCCGCGTCAATCGTGGCGCACGCTTCAGCGTGCAGCGCCGAACTTCAGTTCGGCGTATTCGCTTCAACCCAATCACACCAATCCGAATGTTGCGATTATCCTGTGTACATGCGCCGATTGCTCCTGTTCGTCTGCCTAGCCTCGTTGTCTTATGCCCAACGCCGGGGCATGACCGCCGAAGATTACCTCGCCTTCGAAACCGCCAACGATCCCCAACTCTCGCCCGACGGGCAATGGGTCGCCTATACCGTCACCACCATCGACCAAAAGGCGAACCGCCGCAAGTCCGAGATCTACATCACCTCCACGGACGGCAAGCCAACCGGATGCCATTCGCCGGCGAGTCCTCCTCCTCAAGCACCCCACGCTGGTCCCCCGATGGAAAATTAGATCGCGTTTCTCTCCGCGCGCGATGGCGGCAAAACGCAAATCTGGCTGCTGCGCGACTAATGGCGGCGAAGCGCCATCGGCTGACGATCCTCGAAAACGGCGTCTCCAACATCGAATGGTCGCCCGATTCGACGCGCTTACTCGGCCTGACGCGCACCGGCCCGCCGCCCAGCAAGAACAGCGACGTCCGCCACTACACCCACATCAGCTACAAATTCAACGATTCACGGGTGGTTCGATGAAAAGCGCTCGCACGTCGTCGTCATCGACGCGAAGACCGGCGCATCGAAGCAGATCACCGACGGCGACAATTGGAATGACACCGATCCGCACTGGTCGCCCGATTCGTCGCGCATCGCATTCGTTTCCGATCGCACCGGCCACGAATTCGACGGCAGCCACAACTGCGATATCTGGGTGATCCCCTCCTCCGGCGGAGCGCTCACCAAGATTTCCGATCACGAAGGCCCAGATCGAAGCCCGCGCTGGTCGCCCGACGGAAAGCAGATCGCGTTCCTCGGCAGCGCGGATGAAGAGGATCCGCCGAAGATCTATCTCGCCCCATCCGGAGGTGGCAAGCCGTCGAAACCGATCGAAGACTCATTCGACCACGTTGTCAGCTGACATGCAGTGGGCCGAGCAGGGCAATGCGATCTATTTCGGCTCCGGGGTCAACGGCGAGACGCACATTTTTCGCATGGATGCGGTTCCAGATCGCGTTCGAACGGCGCCATCATGGCGATCACTTCTGGCCCGCGCAACGTGCATGCGTTCGCGCTGAATCAAAAGACCGGCAAGATCGCGTATCTCGCCAACGACTTCGAACATCTCGACGATGTCTATGTGCGCGACGAACCGAAGGCGCCGCGAGCGCGCAGCTCACCCATCTCAACGCCGCGCTCTGGAGCAAACTCGATCTCGCGAAAGTCGAGCGAGTCCCCTACAAAGCCGCCGACGGTTGGGCGATCGACGGATTCCTCGTGAAGCCCGTCGGCTGGCAAGCCGGCAAGAAATATCCGATGGTCCTCAGCATTCACGGCGGCCCCGCCGGAATGTACGGAGTCGATTGGTACCAGGAATTCCAGGTCTATGCCGCGCGCGGCTGGGCGGTGTTTTTCTGCAATCCGCGCGGGTCGACCGGCTACGGCGCAAGCCTTCCAGCGCGGCGTCGCGCACGAATGGGGCGGCAAAGCCTACACCGACATCATGACCGGCGTCGAAGAAGTCCTGAAGCGCAACGCCTGGATCGATCGCGACCGCCTCGGCGTGACCGGCGGATCCTACGGCGGCTTCATGACGAACTGGATCGAAACGCAGACGAACCTGTTCAAGGCAGCCGTGACCCTGCGCAGCATTTCGAATTTCGTCAGCGACGACGGCACTCGCGACGGAGCCTACGGACACGAGCGCGATTTCGGCGGCGATATCTTCCACAACTACGACGAGTATTGGAAGTACTCGCCCCTACGCCTCGCAGCGAACGTGAAGACCCCGACACTCGTCCTTCATTCCGATAACGATTTCCGCGTCCCCATCGAGCAAGGCGAGCAGTGGTTTCGAGCGCTACAGCACTATCACGTGACCTCGGAAATCGTGATGTTCCCGCGCGAGAATCACAACCTCACGCGCACCGGCGAGCCCAAGCATCTGGTCGAGAGCATGAACTGGCAGGTCTATTGGTTCGATCGATTCCTCAACGGAAACGAGAACGCGAAGCGCCCGACTGAGTAGGTCATGTCCGACGTGGAGCCGGCACTTCTGCCGGCAACCGGACTTTAGGCCGGTTTCTTCACGTTGCACAAAGCCGTCTGAACACGAAGCGCCGCCACAAGGCGCGGCCCACAACTGAAGGCAAAAGCTAATCCCCGATCTTTACTTCCTCGCCGGCCTTCTTTCCGATTTCCTTCAATCCGCCGTCGATAGTGGCCGTATGGCCCATGATGAATTTCGACACGAACCGAAAAATCGGGTTGTAGACTTCACCATGCTCCGTGATTCGCAGCATGGACCCCAGGCCATCCGGCTCGATCTCGTACGTCCAGCTACCGCCGTACGGCAGGTTCTTGTCGGCGATCCGCGTCACCAGCCTTCGGTTCGGCACCGTGTCGACCACTTCGTAGTTGACGTCATCCTGCTTAAAGGTTTGCTGCGTCGTTCCTGGCGAGATTGACGGCCACAGTTCCGCCGGCGTCTTTCGAAAACGCGCGTGCCGGGACGCGACATGTTTCACGGGCAGCGCCACGCCGATGATCGCGATCAACGCAACGATCGCCGCCAAACCGCCCAAAACAATCCAGACCCACTTCATGCCGTTGCCCTTTCCGTGCGCGCCGCACTTTGCATTCGAGCTGTCCCCTCCACTTTGTTTTTCACCAATTCATCCGCCGCGCCTGCCAACATCTCCAAACCTCGTAACGCCTCGCGCCTCGCCAAAGGCGACAATTTCAACAGCAGAGACCGAACCAGATCGCGATCCAGCACCGTTTTCTTATCGCGCAAGCGCGCCCCGGATCGCGTGATCCGCAACGCCACCCGGCGCCCATCCCGAGGATCGGGGCCGCGCTTCACATATTCGGCACGAACCAGCCGGTCGACCGTAATACACATGGTCGACGCCGTCACGCCCATGTGACCCGCCAGATCGTTCAAACCCGTCGGCTCAATTTCGTCGAGGTGGTCAAGAATGCTCGCCTGATGCGCGCTCAGCACCTTGCCCGACTTCGAATCGCGCACGTGACGCGTGTGGCAGGCGAAGAAGATCCTCGGATAGAAGGACATGAGCTGCGCCACGGCGTCCATTGGGATATGGTATCTGATTTGATTCGTCAAATCAAAGTACACACTCTAACCGTCGCGCCACCAGACGCCCGAGCTCGAAGCCGGGGACTCCGTGCGTGGGGTTGCGCCACGTGGCTTGCCTGTGACAAGATACGCCTCAGTACCACGCCACGAGGCGAAATCGTTGGGAGAATCCATGCTGAATTATTTGAGTAGATTAGTTGTGGGCAGCGCGCTCGCGGTCGTCAGTCTGGGGCACGTCGCCCTTGCGCAGACACCGCCGACGAGCGCTCCGGCCGCCCCAGCCAGTAACGTGGTCGCCAATCCGACCTACATTTTCATTCCTCTGGAAATCGCGGTCAACAAACCGGCCGCAGAAGTCTGGAAGCGCGTCGGCAAGTTCTGTGACATCGGCGAATGGCTGCGGATTCCCTGCACCATCACCTCCGGTAAGGATGGCGAGTTCGGCTCCGTGCGATCGGTTGCGGGCGAGGTGCTCGTGGGCAAGACCGAGCTTTCCTACACGTACACGCAGACCGTCAGGGCCGGACGACCCTACAATCTCTATCACGGCACGTTGGAAGCAAGGCCGGTGACCGCGACTACCTCGAAGCTGGTCTACACTCTGATGTTCGACAACTCGATGTTGGCGGATGATGAAGCGCGCGAGAAGGACAAGGCGCAGAAGACCAGGCAGTTCACGCAGGCGCTGGAAAACATGAAGATTCTGGCCGAGGGCGGGACGCTGCCCCCTGCCGCGCCTCGCGGCGGCCGGTAAATCAAATCGCGCGCTGAATCGTGCGGCGCGCGATATCAGGCGTTTAGACGGCAGAAGATCGCCATCAACGCCGCGCCAGTGGTTTACACTGGCTTCGTGAGAAAGACACTCCGGATCATCCTGCTCGCACCGGCGCTTTTGACGACGGCGCACGGACAAACATCAGGCAAGGCCGAGTTCGAGGCCGCGTCCATCAAAACGATCGAGCCCCAGACAGGTTTTCACTTCGCGGCGGATGCGGTTTCTGGCGGCCCCGGCACCGCCGACCCCGGCATGTTCCGCTGCGGAAAATGCTCCCTCGCCACCCTGATCATCAAAGCCTTCCACCTCCAGCCGTACCAGTTGCCCGGCAGGACATCCCTCACCGAGAACACCTACGACATCCAAGCCAAAATCCCGCCGGGCGCGACTGAAGAGGAGTTTTCAGCCATGCTGCAAAACCTCTTGAAGAACCGCTTCGGCCTCACCTGGCACTTTCAGGAGAAGAAGATGAAAGGCTACCGCCTGATGATCGCCAAGAATGGTCCGAAGCTGATCGCGTCCACCGATGCTTCCGTGCCCCGTGCCGATCAGCACGGCCCCGGACAAGCCGAGCCTCACAACCACAGCGGAGTGATCGCTTTTGGATCTTCGGCCAGCTACCGTGCAGCCAACCAGACAATCGCCGATCTCGCCCGCGTCCTCTCCGCTCAAATCGGTCTGCCCGTTGACGATGGAACGGGCCTTGCGGGCAAGTACGATATTTCTCTCCGCTGGTCCGGCGCGGCCGCCGCGCGCGCGGGCAATCACTCGGACGGCGCCTTCTCCGGCGGCTCCGGACACGCTGGCCACGATGCTGGAGGCGGTGCCCCGTCCGCCGACCCCTCCGGCCCCACGCTCTTCGATGCGCTCCAGCAGGAACTGGGTCTGAGACTGGTGCCCGCCCAGGAAGCCCTCACCCGGCTGTTCGTCGTCGACCGGATCGCGCAGCGTCCAACCGACAACTGATTTTTCGTCGAACCTCGCAGAGACAACACGCTATCCCTCAATCACACCCGTTTCACGATTGTTGCTCAAAGAGGCGCGACAGTATGGAGCGCGTGCAGCCGTGCGACAAGCCACTAGAGTGGGTTGTCCCCAGCCTTCGCTAGCAATGATTTCGAGGAGCAAGATGACCGCTTGCTGACGCGCGCGGCTGGGAAGAGTTTCAGAGCCGCGACTGTTAAGGAGCGGTCATTTCCCAATCGTCATCACCCCCCACCACAAATGAAAAAAGGGCAGGCCCGAAGGCCCGCCCCTCTTGTTAACCACTGTTGACGATTCTAGAAATCGAATCGCAATGCCATCTGCATGAAGCGCGGATTCGCTACGGTCGAAGTGATTTGACCGAACGTAGCCGGCGTGTTGATGTTGAACCCCGGATTCGCGAAGTTCACGTTGTTGAAGACGTTGTACGCCTCGGCGCGGAACGACACGGCCGTCTTCTCCGTAACGCGGAACTTCTTCACCAGCGACACATCGACGTTGAAGAAACGAGGACCGCGGAAGGTGTTGCGTCCCGCCGAACCGATCGAACCGGCCACCGGGAAGTTCGCCGTGTTGGTGAACGCCGCGATCTCCGTCGGATCGAAGTAGAACACGCCGTTACCCTGCCGAAGAATACCGCCCTCGTTGCGATCACCCGAGAAATTCGCCCAGGTATTCACATCGGCGGGGCCGGTTGCACGGCCGGAGCTCAGAGTCATCGGCGAGCCGCTGTTCCAGCTCCACAGACCACCCAGATCCCAACCGCCGACGACGCGATCCGCCCAGGTTGGCATGCTGCTGCCGAAGCGCTTACCTTTGCCGATCGGAAGCGTATAGGTGACGGACGTATTGAACACGTTCGGGATATCGAACGCCGAACGGCCGACATTCGCGCGCCAGTTGGTGTTGTCGATCGGCTCGTTGAAGCCGTTGCCTTCACCGGCATAGTCATCGATCGACTTGCTGCGCGTGTAGTTCACAGTCATACGCAGCGCGCCAACCTGGCGACGCAGGCTGACCTGCAGCGAGTTGTACCACGAACGCCCGTTGTTGTTGCCCTCGACGAGCTGGAAATACTGCGGGAAATTGCGGAGATAGAATTCCGAAACACCCGCCGCGGCGTACTTGTTGAAGTTCGCCGCCACCGAGTCGATGTTGTCCGCCGCGAGGCGAACCTGTCCGGTCTGGACGTTGCTGGATCCCAGCGCCGTAATCGCCGCTGCCGGCGTACCGAAAACCTTCACCAGCGTGTTGCTGGCCGGCACCGCGGTGCCCGAGGCCTGGAAGGCCTGGAGCTGCTGGAATGAAGTGAGGAAGTCGCCGTAGATCTTATCCTGATTGACATCGTCCGCGTAAAACAGCTTGGTGCCGCGGTTACCGACGTAGCCCACGTCAATCACCGTGCCTTTAGCAATCTGACGCTGAATGTTCAGGTTGAACTGCTGCACGTAGCCCGTGGTCAGATTCGGATTCAGAATGACGATCGAGGTCGATCGCGTCGCGGGAAGAGTCAGCACGGGCGCAGCCGGCTGCCCCGGAAGTGCAGGCTTGTCCGAGAGACGTACATCGGCGCCCGCAACCGCATTGGGGAACACCGGAACGCTCTGCGAGAAGCCAGGAGTGTTGCCGTCCACCAATCCGCTGATGGCTCCCAGCAGGCGATCGTAGAAGATTCCGTAACCGCCGCGGATCGACATCTTGCCGTCGCCCTTCGGATCCCATGCGAATCCGAAACGCGGCGCGAAAGAGTGATAGTTGTTGTTGTAGTACTGATTGGTCTGCTTCACCGTCAGGTTGTCGATGTTACTGGAGAAGTTAACCGAAGCAGCCTGGACCAGTGTACCTTGCAGGTCATTCTGCTCGGAAGGATTCGCGGTGTATTCCCAACGCAAGCCGATGTTGATGGTCAGGTTGCGGCGAACTTTCCAGTCGTCCTGCGCGAACAAGCCGATTTCGTGATATTCGAAATTGCGAACGCGCGTCGAGCCTGCGGGCTGGAACGTGTTCAGATCGCTGTAAAAGGTCGTCGGATCGAGGAAATGCGGCCCAGCAGGTTGTTGTAGTAGCCCTGGAAGCGCGTCAGATCCGCCGCGGCGATCGGAGCTACAGTCGCCGGGGTAACGGTCGGCGTCGCACCGTTGGCCGAAGCCGACAGAGAAACGTTCGGATAGATACCCGCGTCGTTGGTCCCGAATTGATCGGTCCACTCCGTGCGCACACCGAACTTGAATGCATGATTATGTTTGATCCAGGTCACGTTATCCGTGAACTGATACACCGGTGAATTGCGAGCCTGCGCGAAAGCCGCCAGGATCGGATTGGTCCAGGTATTCGGGAATGATCGCCTCGCCCTGCGGACGTTCCGGCCGCAGGAAGCCAACCGACGCGCTCTGGTAGCCGTACCGGAATTCGTTGACGATGGACGGAGAAACCGTCCAGTCATGACCGGTCGAGTAACCCCAGCGATGTCCGCCCTGGGTGCCCTGCACGCCGCCTGGGAAAGGAGCATCGGCGCTGTTCAATGTATCGATCGCGGATGTCCGCCCCCAACTTTCGCGGAAGAAGATATGCTGCTTTTCCGTGATGTTGTAGTCGCCCTTGATCGTGAACTGATCGTTAAGGTTGTTATTCGGAGTGTTGAAGCGGAAGCCGAGAGTATTCAGCCCGTCGCTGGTGCCGATGTTGTTCGGCTCCGGGTAAAGCTTCAAAATCGCCGCGACCTGCGGATCGATTCCCAGATGCCGCGGATCGGCGGCCAGGATGTTGAACTGCTGCACGGTGGTCGATCCCGGCGGGATCCACTGGAAAATTCCCTGCTTCATCAGATCTGACGGAACCAGGCGATTGCGCACCAAACCCTGCGTCGTGCGCTGCCCTTGGTAGTTGCCGAAAATGAAAAGCTTGTTGTGCTTGATCGGACCGCCGAAAGACCCGCCAAAGGTATTCTGGATCAGCACCGGCCGGGCAACGCCCGAGCTGTTGTTGAAAAAGTCGTTCGCATTGAGATCCGTGTTGCGAAGATAGTCGAAAGCATTTCCGTGATAGGCATTCGTGCCCGAGCGAGTGATCAGTTCCACCTGCGCGCCCGCGTTGCGGCCGTACTCCGCCTTGCCGCCGTCGGTGACGACGCGGAATTCTTCAACCGAATCCGAATTGTTAAACGTCAGCGACAAGCCGAGGCGAGGCGCGACCGAATCGTTGACGTCGATGCCATCCAGCGTGCTGTTATTGCTGCCCTGGCGAAGACCGTTAACGTGGGAGAAGCTGGTGTCCGTACCCGCCGAACTGCCGCTCTGCGTGACCTGAATTCCGGGAGTCGCGTAAATCGCCAGCGTGAGCGGCGTGCGCGCCAACTGCGGGAGCGTGTCGATATCTTTAATGGTGATGCTTTCTGCAACCTGCGAGTCAGCGGTCTTCACCGAGACGACGTTCGCTTCCACTTGAACGCTCTCAGAAACCTGGCCGACTTGCATTTTGATGATCTGGGCAACGGTCGCGCCGCTCAGAACATCGATGTTTTTGATGACCGTCTGGCGAAAGCCGGAGGCTTCCACCGTGACGGTGTAAGGCCCAGCCTGCACGGCAGCAATCACGAAATTTCCATCCGCGTTGGCGGTGGCTTCGGATTTGATTTGCGTTTGCTCATTAACGGCAGTGATTTTTGCGTTCGGCACCACTGCGCCCGAAGCGTCCTGCACGGTGCCTTCGATGCGGCCTGTGTTCGTCTGCCCGAAACAAACGGCAGCCAGCAACACAAAAATCAAGAGAAATCTTGGTGTCAAATGTTTCTTCATGTGCTCCCCAACTAGAATGCGAGAATTTCGAACAAGGTACTGCGAGAACCCAACTGCGATTAGTGAAAGCATACTACATCGCGATGTCGATTTCAACAAAGAACGGTTCCAGCACCCACGATCGTGTGGGGAAAGCCAATTCTCGTTACAGAAGCAACGCGTTTGTGATCGGGTGAGCAGCTTCTGCCGGACGTGGCGCACGATTCATCGTGCCGGCGGGCACTTTAGTGTCCGCTTCACAAGCACAGCATGAATGCCGCGCCAGCACGATAAATCGCGCGTCACCGAGACGCCGCAACATAATTCATTGCAGTCGCCAGGTCCGCCAAGTAAGATCGGGAGTATGAACCAGCTCACCAGACTTGCGATTGCCGCGACGATTCCGTTGCTGGCTTCGCCGCTGGGCATCGCTCAAACACCCAAATTCAAAACGCAATCTTCCGCAGTCGTGGTCGACGTGATCGTCACCGATTCCAAGGGGAACGTGGTGCCCGGCTTGACCGCTAATGATTTCAAGATTTTCGAAAACAACACCCTGCAGAAGATCATCGGATTTGAAACTCCGGAGATGTTGCCCGCCGCGACGCGATCCACTCGCCCCGAGACAACTGGAACCGCTTCATCAACTCCCCCAGCCTCTGCTGAAAAGACCGCGCCTCCCAAACTTCGCTTCGTGACGCTAGTGGTCGATATCGGCGACATTCGCACCGCCGGTCTGGAAGCAAGCATCAAAGCCGCCACCGAATATATCGAGAAGGGCCTGGGACCTGGCGATTTCGCGGGACTCTATTCCATCGGATCCAAGCTTCGCCTGGTGGTTCCCTTCACGCGCGACAAAGCCAAATTGATCGAAGGGATTCAATCATTGAATCAGCATTCTAATGATGGGGTGTATACCGCCAAGGATCGGGATCGCGAACAGGCCGAGATGAACCGGCTCAGCCAGAATGAGGCCGAGCTGAACGCGGGCGATGCCATGGATAAAGCCATGGCGCAGATGGTTCGCACCGAACGCCTGACGCTACAGAGCGCGAACCTGCTGCAGCAAACCTTTCAGGCGCGGGCTGTATTCGTTGCGCTGCGCTCAATTGCGCAATCGGCCGCGACGCTTCCCGGACGCAAGAACGTCATCGTGTTTTCCGAAGGCTTCGCTCATTCGCCCGAAGCCGGAGTCGAGCTGTCGGCTGTAGTAGACGCCTCCAATCGAGCCAACGTCTCGATCTACGTGGTGGACCCCGCGGGATTGACAGGCTCGACCCTCGCCTCCGGTTTCAAGGCGGAGAGTTCCGGAGCCATGTCGGCGCCGGGCCGGCGCGGCGCGCGACAAGTGGCGACCGACTCGGACACGGAACAACAGGCGGAATTGATGCGGCAGGGTTCGCGCGTGAACGGGGGCTACAGCGTCTTCGACATGATCCAGCGAGTCGGCGTTGGGATCAACTACGACGACCTGCAGACCGTCGCGGAATCGACGGGCGGGTTTCTGATTAAGGATCGGAACTCGCTGCTTAGTTCGCTGGAGCGGATCGATCGCGACTCTCGCGAATATTACACGCTGACGTACCAGACGCAGAATCACGAGTACGACGGAGCCTTCCGCAGCATAAAGGTAACGCTCGCCAATAACGGATACAAGCTGCGTTATCGCAAAGGCTATTGGGCGATCGAGCCGGGAGAGGAGATGACGCTGACGCCGGCCGCGGCCCAATTGCTTGCTTCGGCGGCCAATGGAAGCCTGAAGGCATCGCTTGCGGCCAGGATGAACGCGAGCCTTCAACTCGCCCCCGTCGGGTTTGCGGTACCGGTCAGCGTGTGGATAAAGGGAGACGCTTCGACGCTGACGAAAGTTCCGGACGGGTTCGCGACCGGCCTGGTAATGGTGGTTGTGGCTCGCAATGCGCAGGGGGAGCTGGTCGATGTCGCGCAGAGGTCCTTGAACCTTCACTTCACCAAGGACGGCGTAAAGGAATATGAACGAGCCGGCATCAAGCTGACTGCCATGTTGCGAGTGCCGCGTCTGGAGTTACTGAACACGCAGGCCGTGGTGCAATTCTCCAATGGAGTCGGAGCGGCCGGCAAGTTCGCCTTGAATCTTCCAGCTCAGGAAATCGGTGGTGCGCGGCCGACGATGCTGCTGCTCACGCAGCGCGTGGATGCCGCGAAGCCGAATGAAGCTCCCGATGCGTTGCGCCTGGGCGATTACCAATTGGTGCTTCCCACGCAGAACGTCTTCGCGCCGACCGACAAATTGACGCTGTACTTCGGCGTGGATGAGGTTGCGCAGGACAAGCCGAACCTGAAACTGGATCTGGTGCTGAAGTCGGGTGGCAATGTCGTGAAGAAGCTGCCGACGGATACGCTCTATCCGTTCACCGATTCGAAAACGCGCGTGTTCTTCCTGAGCCAGTTCGACCTGAATGGTTTGGCGCCCGGAGGCTACACGATTGAGGCGAGCGTCGACAATGTGGCGCTGAAGACGCACTACTTTCGAGCGAGCGAATTTTCCATCCAATAGCCCGGAACCTGCAGCTTTTTATGCAAGAGAAGTGCAACCACTTTTGCAACGAGTTTGCAAGACACTATGCAACGCGAAATGCTACTGCGGCAGGAGGGCCTGCTGTATCGTATTGAAAAACGACACGATATTGCGCGCGAACACGAGGCAGATTTCGTCGTTGTCAACGAACGGCGCCGCGCTGAATTGCGCCTTCAGAAACGCGATCAGAACTTCGGGATCGCCGATCGGGAACGTGTCGAGAAGGCTCATCGACTTGTAAACCTGCACGTCGGCGAACGTTTCCGCGTTGGTATTCAGGTGCGGCCACTGCAGGATGCCCTGCACCAGCACATAACCCTGCACCTGTTTCGCGCCGGCGCCGGTGTGCTGCGCGGGCGCGATCGTGAAACCGGTGTAGCCGCCCGACGACAGGAACGGTCCGACGCCGGTCGACTGTCGGCTCCGACGTCATGTTGGCGCTCATTCCCGAGACCAGGTAGTAGCGCCACTCGTCGCCGGGATGCCCGAACAGATCGTAGTCGCCGGTCAAGTCGAACGACGATTGGTCGTAGGTCGAGGGCGGCTCGATGTAGTACATCACGGTGCCGTCGGTCGTCGCGATGTAGTCGGCCTGCAGCGAGTGGAAAGTCTTGCCGTCGAAGTACTGAATCGGATTGCCGTTCACGTCCTGATAGACAGTGATGCCCGGCTTTGCCTGGCACGTTCACGGTCAATCCGTTCGGATCCTGATACACGCTGTACAGCGGTCCGCCGTCGACCGGATCCATCACGTCGAAGAGCTTGGTTGCGCCGGGAACCGCGCGCACCATCTGCACGGTGTTGAGTCCGAGCACCGAGGTCGTGAGCTGCGTGAGCAGTTTCGCGTTGGCGGTATCGCCCCAGTTGACGATCGGCGTCGTTGCCTTGACGAGATCGAACGGGATCACGTTGTTGGGCAGAATCGGCAGACCGTTATTCGGGCCGCTGGTCGCGATCGTTCCGGCGCTTGCACCGGACGCAGTTGGCGCGGCGAGCACGATGTTCGCCTCGATGTCGTTGAGCGGATTGTGCGCGGGGCGCGGACCGGGCGCCGTGATCGACTTGAAAAGGAAGTCCGACGCGGGGTCCAGCACCGGCACCGCCATCACCGGCGTGATCTGCGGAACGACGATCGCGTCGTTCGATATCGGCGGCAGGAAGCGCTCGCAGTAGGTGACGCGGTAGAGCATGCGCCACGGGATCGACACGTTGCTGCTGCGCGTCGCGCATGGCAGCCGCGTCGGCCTCGTCGCTGTTGGCGAGCCACACCGGATCGACGACCTCGTCCCAGAAAGTGTCGGCGTTGTCCTGCGTCGGCTGCAGGAAGAACGCGTAGCGTTCGGAACTGCTTGACCTTGCCCGGCCGATCGTAGGGTTCCAGCGCGCCGGTGATGCCGTTGGCGTTGCCCGACGTGTAGGCGGGCTGCGGCTGCATGTAGGTCTGACTGTCGTCGAGGTTGTTCGACGTCGGCAGGCCGGCGCCGGACGACACGTTCGGCACGATGTTGTAGACCAGGCCGTCGGAGCCGATGACGAGATTCAGCCCGCTCTGATTGTTCTGGTTGAACATCGAGTTGTTCTTCATCACGAAATGCGCGTCGTTGTTGGCGGCGTAGCGCATCTGGGTGTCGTTCTCGATGCCGTCGAACGACGCGGTGATGTCGAACGACGTGGTGCCGGTGGTGTTGTAGCTGGACTTGACCGCGTACTTGGCGGTGTTGGTGTAAGCGCCCTTGATGTCGGCGATGGTGAACCGCGACCGCGTCCAGTTTGACTTCGAAATTGAGGTTCCAGGCAGTGGTGTTGCCGGAGGTCGTGTTGTAGACCTCGTCGTACGTCGTGGTGTAGGTGTGCTTGACCTCCTGCGTGCCGCCGCGCGACGTCCAGATATATTCGTTGTAGAAATCCAGGCCCGGCGTGAGCCGCGAGTCTGTCGGTGCGGTGCTGGCCTGGTCATCGTGCTCGCGGTTGTATTGCGTCTGATAAAGGGCCAGCGCGCTGAATGCCTCCTGGTCGATCTGGCGCTTGAGCTTGTAGGCCTCGACGACGCGCATATAGCTGGCGTCGTGCCCGACCTCGCCGCTGGAGAAGTTCTTGTCGTAGAGCGGCTGCCATCTCGCCGGTCGAAGTGGTGTACGTCTGCGCACCGGTGGGCAGCGTCGCGGGATTGTAGGCGTAGCCGATCACGCCATCCAGCACGCCCGGCCGCAGATACTGGCTGTTGATCCGGAAGGAGACGATGTTGAGGTCGCGCGGGATCTGCGCGTTCGGGAATGCGCACGAAGCCGAAGACGGTGTTGGTCTGCAGCAGGGTCTGCTGATAGACGTCGAGCGTTTGCGAGGTGACGAACGCCTGGCCGTAGGGCGACGGCACGTACATGCGCGCGCCGAACTTCTCCTCGGTCGGGCGCCTTGTCGGCAGCGCGGCCGGCGGATTCGAGGACGGTGAAGCCACCCAGGTTCGGGTTCGGCAGGATGGCGCTCTTGGACGCCGTGGTGCCGACGGTCGTGCTCTGCGTGGTGACGCTGTTCAATGTCGCCATGAACTGGTCACCAGTCACCGGCGCGAGCGCGCCTTGC
This sequence comes from Terriglobia bacterium, assembly GCA_963732025.1. Lineage (GTDB taxonomy): Bacteria > Acidobacteriota > Terriglobia > Bryobacterales > Bryobacteraceae > Palsa-187. Next base: position 1,563,429 of record CAVSXU010000006.1, on the reverse strand, counting down.
AGCTTCACCGTGTACTTGTTCGACTCGTCGAGCTTGTTGCTCGACGTGGTCTGTCGGCCGTCGCCGTTGTTCCAGGCATAGGAGAACCCGCCGCCGATGGACGTCGAGGATCGCGAAGATGATCTTGTCCGTGGTTAATGCCGAAGCCGAAGGGCGCGACGTGCATGCCGAGGCCGAACTCCATGCCGAAGGCGCCGCTGATGTCGAGCTTGTTCTCAGTCCGAGTTGTCGTAGCCCTGCTGCAGCTTCAGCGTGACCGACGTCGGCGCGGTGAGCGTGAGCGATGTTGCGCCGGGATAGGATGGCTTGTTGGTCAGGTTGGCCATCGGCGCCGGCGGCGCGCCCTCGATGTAGCCGATGAGCTGCACGTCGCCTTGCTCCTGCGAGACCCAGCTCAACACGAGATCGCCGATCTTCTTGCCGGCGTACAGCGTGAGGACGTTGTCCTTGATGTAGACGTAAGCCTCGTTGAGCTCGCCGGCCAGCGCCGGCGGTGAGCGTGTTGAGCGTGACCGAGTAGGTGGTGAGATACGGCGACGGTGTCGCACACGGTGAGCGCGACGCCGGGGGGCGTGTACAGATTCGGCGTGACCAGCGGTCCGCAGCGGCCGACGGCAGGGCAGCCCGCCAGATCGAGCGACGCGTTCGAGAACGCCAGGTCCATCGACGTCGATCGGGTTCTTGACGCTCGATGTTGTCGATGTACTTGTTCATCGGCAGGATCGGCGCGTTGATCGCCTGCGACCTGGAACGATCCGCTCAGGTACAGAACGCAGGAACGGCTCGTTGGTCGGGATCAAGCGGCCGAACATGTCGTCGACGATCTGGAACGGCTGGCGGGCCATGCTCCACATGCTGATCTCGGCGAGTCGGTACAGCCCGGCGTTGAACGTCGAGCTGCGCGATTGCCGGCGGAGAAGCCGGTCATCGAAGCGGGAACGGCAGAGCCGGTGACGAGCGCATGGTCATCGGGACGCCGTTCACGAACAGCGCGACGCCTTCGCGCTCCTGGCCGGCGAGCGGGGCCAGCACCGCCTTCGGCTGATTGGTCGTGATGGCGAACGCGTCCTGGTCGTACGGATTCGCGATCAGCCATTCGGATCGTACTGCGCGATCCAGTACGCCGATCGAGCCCGGCCTTCACCAGTTCGTCGGAACTGGCGTTCGCGATGTCGACGACGGTGCCGTCGTCCGTGCGAATTCCGGCGCGGTTGATGGCGCTGTTGAAGAGATACACCTTGCGGATATTGCCGGCCGCGCCGGCGCTCGCGTTGCCGAGCGGCAGCGGCCGTGCCGTCGTCGGCGAACGCGGCGCCGATCAACAGGTGCGCGGTGCCGGTCTGATTGACGGCCAGACCGGAATCGTCGGTCACAGTCTGGCGGCGTCGAGACGGATCTCCAAGCGCCGAACGTACCGTCGGTGTGACCTCGCGCACCGAGATGACGACTTCGATACGCCTTTGGCGCCGCGGCCGTGATGCTGTTCAGGAACTTCAGCGTTCTCGTGTTGCCGCTTGCGCCGGCCGGAGCGATCTTGGAGATGGTGATGTCGCCGCTGCCGGACGGAAAACCCGAGGATTGGCCGCTCATTCCACTGTCGGCCGAGCGTGCCGAGGTCGGAGGTGTCGAAGGGCGCCGCGTACGGATCCGGCGTCGCCGGCTGGCTCGACCGGGGTCGTGGCCTGCTTGACGATGATGAGCTGGTAGAACTTGTCCGCTGTGATCGCCGGGCCGTTGAAGAGCGGGCTGGGTTGATCGCCGGCGTCGGTGAACTGCAAGCGTCACGTGCCCGCTCGTCACGCCGACGCGATACGACATGGTGAGCTGCGGGCTGGTAGTGTCGGACCCGGTGCCCTTGTACAGCAGGCCCTGCTCCGTGTTGATGTCGGAGACGCTGAACGTCATGGCGATGCTGAAGTCGCGATTGAAGTTGAAGTTGTCGCCCTTCTTCACCTCGAAGCCGGCGCCCTGGCAGAGCATCGTGTACGGCTGCTGGTAGGTGAGCGCGACGTGCCGCCAGCCCGACGAGAACACCGGCGGCGTCGACGTGGCGTGCAGCACCGTGTCGTTGACCTGAACGAAGATGTTCGAGGCGTCCTCGAAGTCGACGTCGACGAAGTGCACCAGCGGCGCGGCGGTGTTCGACGAATAGGTGAACGGGTGGTAGGCCGAGCGGCATTGACGGCGGAATCGAATGCCAGAACTCGAGGCTGAAGTCGCCCTGCGCGCGTCGATCAGCGTGTCGACGAGCGGATCGGTCGACGTCACCGGCGTCTTGTAGGCGCGCCGCGAAGCTCAAGCTGGGCGTCGAGGTCTCTTCGACGAAGGTGGTGAAGGCGTTGTAGCCGCCGGTCTCGAAGGTCAGCGGATACGACGGCGTGAAGGTGAACGGCCCGGTCTGCGTGAAGGTCGGCAGGAGCGCGGGAACGTCGACCTTCACGACGTTGGCGTTGCCGCCCGGCGTGTAGAGGATGTCGTACAGCGTGATGGTACCGCTCGGAGTCGGTCGCCTGGAACTGGAACAGGCCGGTGCCGGAGCGCGTGACGTTGGTCGGCTGCGCGGCGAAGCCGTAGACGAGGCCGAACTGGGTCTCGACGCTGGAGATCGGAGGTCGCCGACCACATGGTGCTCGGATTGATGCCGGCGGGCGACGCGTCGCCGGCCGTGGTGCCGTCGGTCACCAGGTAGGTCGTGCCGTCCAGGTCGAACACGGCGAGCTGCTGCTGCGTGGCCGCCGGCTTCGACACATAGACCGTGTACGACTTCTGCACGGCGACGTACGTCGCGCCCGGACTTCACCAACGTGTAGAGCACGTTCTTGTAGGTGAAGAAGTCGGCGCCGCCGGACTCCGGCGTGCCCGGCGTAGACGTTGAGCACGGTGGTGCCCGCGGTGACGGTTCCGATGGGCACGACCGTGCCCGCGAAGTTGCCGGCGGCCGGCGGCGCCGGTGACAGCGTGAAGACCAGGCTGGAGTCGAGCTTGAAGGTCAGCGCCGGCTGGGCGATCATGTAGCTCTTGGTGCCGGTGATCGTCAGCAGGTTGTGCGCGCGTCCTCGGTGTAGGCGTAGATCTGGCCGTTGAGGGTGAAGGTGGAGTGCGGAATCGGCTGGCCGCTCTCGACGGTGACGTCGGTGGCCAGCGGCGAGACGTTGTTGTTGCCGACGATCGCGTGCGGGACACGGTTGGTGTCGATCACGTAGTTGAATCCGTTGATGCTGAACATCGTCGGGTTCGGCAGCAGCGGGTACGGCCGCTTGTTGTTGTCGGTGACGACGAGCTGCACCGGGTCGAGCGTGTAAGTCGCGCCGCCGATGAAGAAGGTCGGCGCGAGATAGACGGTGAACTGGCCGACCACCGACGCGGCGTCGTAGATGTCGAGGTCGGCGAAGATGAACTTGCGCCTTGGTGGTGTCGAAGGGATTGGTGAGCGTGAAGGCCGGAGTTGGCGATCGGGATCGACGCCTGCCCCTGGCCCAGCAGCGAGCCGGTGCTCACCGTGTTGTAGGTGATGACGTACATGTCGTCGTTCACGGTGATCAGGTCGCGGCTCGGCTGGACCGGGAACGTCGCGGTGATCGAGACGGGCAGGTTCGCCGCGTCGAGCTGCAGCGTGTAGGTGACGCCGGGATCGGTGAGCTTGAACGTGTTCGGCGAGGTGAAGGGACGCGGCGCGCGCCGCGTCGCCGACGACGGTGCAGGACGAGTAGTCCGCGCCCACCGGCGTGCCGGCGATGGTGTAGAGGTTGCCGTTGATCTCGAACGAGTTGCGGTTGATCGGGATGGCGGGGCCGCCGAGCGTCGGATCGACCTCGTCGATGTCGACGGTGAAGGTGTCCGCGCCGACGGTCGCGACGCCGGCGTTGACGTTCGCGCCGGAGATCACCGGGAAGACGACGCGCACGTCGTTGTAGTGGATCAGGTAGGTGTTGCCGTCGGCGGCGGTGAAGGCGTACTGCGTGGTCTCGGGCAGGTACGAGATCGCCTCGACCGCGTTGTCGGCGTCGTCGATGTAGTAGGTGATGCCGGTGATCGCGTCGATGAAGAAGTGGTTGGTGTAGGGGAACGCGGCGGTGACCGGATTGTTGCCGCTGCTGTCGAAGGAGAAGGTCACGCCCGTGACCGTGTCGGTGAAGGTGCGCTGCGGGCCGGCGGCGGTGACGGTGAAGGTGTTCTGCGGATGCCGGTCGTCGGTGACGCTGGTCGGCGCCGACGGTGTAGGTCACCGGCGTTCCGTTGATAGTCGACGTGAACTGCTGCGTGCCGGTGTTGTAGTTGACGCCGGCCGGTTGGATGCTCGCCTGCTTGGCGTCGTGTCGAGCGTGTAGGTGAGCGCGCCCGCCGTTAGCGTCTGCGTCGGCTCGGCGCCCGCGAGCGTGGCCTGGTTGGTGGCTTTGACGACGTTGACGGCGTTGACCGTGTAGACGACGTTGCCGTCGACGGAGAACTCGTCGTCGGCGGAGATGACGTAGCCCTTGATGACGCTGCCGCCGCGCACCGTGTAGGCGACGCTCGAGATCGGATCGGCGCTGCGGCACGATGAAGCGGCCGTTCACCATCGGGAAGTACGGGCCGGCCGCGTTCACGTAGGCGACCGGCACGTTGACGGTGTAGGTCGCCGCGCCGGCGATGAACTGGTTGTTCAGCACCGGGATAGATGGCCGGCGTCGCCTGATTGTCGACCGCCACGGTCACGCCGGTGGCGACCACCACGGTGGCGATGAGCTGGTTGGTGGTGCCGGCGGCGGGGAACGGATAGACGGTGTTGTTGGAATCGACGAAGGTGATCAGCGCGCCGTCGACGACGCAGGTGTAGGTGATCTTGGTGACCGGGTCGATGAAGTATCCGCCGGTCAGCGAGCTGCCGACGGCGGTCAGCGTGGGCACGACGGTCGGGCCGCCGGTGAACGTGAACGCATTGACGGTGACGACGCCGCCCGCGACGGTGATCGTGTAGCGCAGCGGCATGGTGAAGCCGCCGCTCGCGACCGGGAACACGTTGAAGATGTCGCCGCTGGCCGTGCCGGTGTCGGCGACGGGAATGTTGACGTAGTAGGTCGGGCCGCCGGGCACCTCGAAGTAGGCGCCCGGCGCCGAGGTTGCTGAAGATCTCGTAGCTGTTGCCCTCGTGGACGGCGGTGTTGCCGCTGAGCGTGTAGGTGTTGCCGGTGTTGGTGTCGGTGAACTGGTTGTTGGCGATGGCGTAGTAGTGCTGTGCCGTCGAAGGCGGCGACGTCGGTCGGGCGGCCGATGTAGATCGTCTGCGTGCCGAAGGTGAACTGGTTCGGGCTCAGCGCGCCGGTGTCGGACCGAGGTACGTCTTGCGCCGGGCCGGCCGCGATCGGAGACGCGCGTCGGTGCGCAGCGTGTAGGTGCGCGCCCGCGGCGGTGAACTGCGGCGGCGTGCCCGTCATGCGGAAGTAGTTGGTTCCGTCGAACGCGGCGATGTCGTTGACGGTGTAGGTCGCGCCGTCGGTGAAGGTCGATCGCGTGAATGGCGAGGAACCGGAGAGCGTGAACGGAGTGGGAATCGACACTACGCCGTCGAGGCCGATGCGGAAGGTGTTCGCGCCGTCGACGAAGGTGCGGTACTCGAGGATCGGATAGATGATGCCGTCGCCGACGACCGTCGTGTTGTTGATCTGGTAGACGATGTTGCCGATGGTGACCGTGGTCGCGTTCGGCTCGGTGGTGACGGTGAAGCTGTGGTCGGCGGTGGTGATCGTGTAGGTGAAGCCGGAGGTCGGTCAGCGGATAAGTCGTGCCGTTGCCGACGATCTGGCCGTTCAGCGTGTCGAGCTGGTAGACGAAGTTCTCGATCACGACGACGTTGCCCTGGGCGATGTTGAACTGGCCGGAGATGGTCGCGCCGTTGAGCGAGCCGGCCTTGAGCGTGATGGTGTACTGCACGCCGTTGATCACGAACTGGGTGTTGCCGGCGGTCATCGGGTAGACGTTGCCGCCGCCGATGACGGTGTTCGGCTGCACGTTGGTGTTGATGATGTAGACCGCGCCGTTGATGGAGAACTGGTACGGGTTGATCGGGATACGTCTGCTGATTGCCGGTGACGCTGACGTAGGCGCCGGTCGCGTCCTGATCGAAGGTGTAGAAGTTGCCGCCGAGGGTGAACATCTGCGGCGCGGTCATCAGCGGATAGCGTGGCCGGCGCGCCGGTAGTGGTCGCGGCGTAGTACGGGAACATCGGCGCTGCCGTTGACGGTGTAGGCGCCGTCGCTATAGCCGATCACATAGCCGTAGCCGCTGTCGACGGCGAACGTGAGGCCGGTCTGGATCGGCACACGGTGGTGCTGGTCGCGCCCTGGTGGATCGTCACGTTGCCGTGCACGGGATCGTAGGAGTACGTGCCGGCCGATGACGCCGAGCACGATGTTGTTCAAGCCGCCGGGGTTGTTGAAGACGTCGATCGGTCGCGATCAATGCCGCCCATCGCGATCGAGAACGGCGTGAGCGAATCGGCGACGGCGCCTCGATCGCCAGCCGGCTGATCGACGGATGCGTAGCCGACGGTGTAGACGCCGCCCTTGATCGGATTGAACGTGAACGTGGTGCGATCGACGGTGACGTGCGCGTTGTCGGGGCCGAACAGGTAGCTCTTGCCGCCGACCACCAGGGTGTAGCGCGAGGTCACGCCGTCGGCGAGCGTGGTGCTGAGGTTCACGTTGTAGGTGTTGCCGTTGAGCGTGAACTTGGGCAGCGTGACGACGCCGTAGATCGGATTCAGCGGGTCGGTCGTGTCGACGAAGTACTGGCCGCCGCCGGGCGTGACCTCTTGCCGGTCGAGTCCATCGCGAATTCGTGGCGGCGTTGTAGGTGTAGAAGACGGTGTCGTCCGCCTTCATCGTCGTGCCGGGCGTCGGATTGCGCCGCGATCGGCCGGTGGGATCGCGCCCGAGCCCTGGAACGCGCAGCTGAACGGCGTGGCGATCAGCGCGCCCAGCCCGTTGCCGCCGAACGAGCCCGTCGACGGTCCGGCGGGAACGGTCGTGCGCGGGATCGACGAGGTGCCGTCGGCCGACTGGCAGCGTCGCCGGCAACATGCGTCGAGGCCGTGCGAGAGCGAGCCGTAGAACGGGATGGCCTTGCCGGTCTTCGGATTGATCGGCACGATCGTGGTCGAGCCGGCGATCGGATAGGTGACGTTGCCCGAGTAGATCTGCGAGATCTGAACCGGCTGGCGATTCGCCGCCGACGACGTTGAGCAGTAGCCGTTGAAGCCCGGCGGCCCGATGATCGGCGCGGCCTGCACCGCGCCGCCCACCGCCTGGATCGGCAGAATACGCCGGCGGCTGGCCGGGGCTCGACGGCCCGAACGCCGCATAGATCAGGTTCGACACCTTGTTGATCTGCGCGACCAGATCCTGCGGATTGACGTTGTTCGGCGTCTCCGGAATGGCCGGCGTCGCGCTCAGGTTGGCCGGGCGCGCCGAGCGTGACGCGCAGCGTGAAGCTCTGCGTCTCGATGACGCCGCCGTTGGGCGAATACAGGACGTAGGTGTAGAGCTCGTTGTAGTTGCCGTCGGAGTCGATGAAGTACTTCGCGACCTTGGTGCCCGTGCCGGTGCCGTCGTCGACCAGGCACATCGCGTAGCCCTGGTCGATCAGCTCGAAGCGACGCGCCCTTGAGCGTCCAGTAGTGGTCGCGCGAGAAGATGAAGAAGTCGTACTTGGTGGGCAGGCCGAACAGCGGGAATCGTGTTCGGACCCGACGGGATTGGTGCCGATCGAGGCGACGTCGCGGTCGGCCTTCTTGCTCAGGAACACCGAGCCGGTGACGCCGTTCTCCAGATGCAGGTTCGCCGAGACGACCGAGCTGTAGGTGTCCATCAGCCCGAGCTGCTTGCGGACGCACCGGGTTCTGCATGCTCAGAATCAGCGAGCGGGTGCGGTTGGTGAACGTCGGATCGACGATCGACGGCGGCACGTTCGGCGATGAAGTCCGGCAGCCCGGCGCGGTGAGCGTGTCGTAGGTCAGGCTCCAGAACTGGCGCGGCAGGCTGACGTCGGTGTTGTAGAAGGCGACGTCGAAGCCCATCGTGTCGGCGATCTGGTCGAGCAGCGGCACCTGCGACGGCAGCACGTCGTTGACGTCGAAATGGTCGGGGCTGGAGAACGCGTAGCCGGCGGCGCCGAGATAGCCGTTGAGGAACACCACGCCCTTGGTGGTGTCGGTGCCGGGTCGTACGTGCCGAAGGTGCCGAGGTCGTTGTTGTCGTAGTCGAACAGCACGCCGATCACCATGTTCGTCGTCGACGACACCTGCGAGATGAAGCTCGGTCGCCGGTCTGGTCGTTCTGCGAGCGCCGACTCCTCGATGTTGTAGACCGCGCCCGAGACCGAGAGGAAGCTGTTGACCGACATCCCCATGTAGGTCGTCGCCGACCGACGTGATCACCGGCCGGTTGTGCGCCGAATAGATGATGTTCGGCCGGTCCATGCCGTGCCGATCGGGCAGGATCTGCTGCGCGCAGATGTTCGTCGGCGGCAGCGCGCTGCGGCTGCACGTTCGCCGAGCGCCAGCAGATGCCTTCCTGGATCTGGCCGTTCGTCAGCGCGAGCACCTGCTGCTTGGGCTGCAGCGGGTATTTGTGGGTCAGGTCGTTGGGCGTGAACAGCACGGCCAGCGGATCGTAGACGAAATGCAGCTTCTGCAGCGACAGGACCGGCTTGCCTTCGGCGTCGAGGTTGAAGCCGTGGGCTAGGTCACGCCGTTCACGGTGTCGCCGGGCTGCGCGACGATCTCCGGATAGATGAAGGTCCAGAACTGCTGGCCGAGGAAGTTCGAGATGTCGGCGACGAAGCCCGTGGTGGCGTCGAGCTCGGGGATCGGAATGAAGATCGTCGGCGACGAAGAACGTGTCGCCGGTGATGCTGGTGAAATCGAGCTTGTCGAGCGTGTCGACCATCGTCGTCGGCGTGTAGCTCGCGCCGAAGAACTGCATCCCGCTGCGCTTGTGGCGCGCGCCCTGGGCGAGCGCCAGATTGCCGCTGGTCGCCGGCACGAAGGTGTCGATCAGCAAACCCGAGACCGTGCCGAGCCCGCCGACCGTGGCCGAGCGCGGCGTTGTTCGAGACGGCGCGGACCAGGTAGACGAGATTGTTGTACGGAATGAGCTGGAACTCCTGGCCAGCGATCGGCTGCGCCGAGAAGTCCAGCGTCAGGAAATCGCCGGTGTTGGTGAGCGACGTGCCGAGCTTGGTGTTGATGTCGTCGATCGAGATGAGCGTCGTGCTGGCCTGGCCGACGACGTAGATCTCCGTCGGGAAGTCAGCGGCTGGCTGTTGGTGAGCTGCGAGGTCGGCCGTGCCCGCCGTGGCGTTGATCGAGAAGTTCATGTACTGCGGCACGCCCATGTCGCCGGTCGTTACCGCGACGACGTACGGCTTGTTGGCGACCGAGATGGTCTTCGCCGAATCGTACTGGCGATCGGAGAACGTGTATGTGAGTTTGTACAGGTGCGCCGGGCGGCCGCTTGTCGACCTTGAACGCCGCGTCCAGCCGCAGCGGAACCAGGTCGCCCGCGCCGAACGCGAGGTAGGCCGCCGAGCCGAGGGCATGCGTCGCCTGCATCAGGTGGCAATCGGCGCTCCAGTTCTTGCGGCGGCAGGCGAAGTACGGCGTCGGCATCCGGTTGAACGAGGTCGCGGCGCGAGTCTCCGCGCCAGCGAGTACGGCAGGTTGGTGAAGATCGCCGTCTCCGAGGTCAGCGTCGACTCTCGAGCGGATACGGATAGTGCTCGAACGTCAGATGCGTCGAAGTTGTTGCTGCTTGTCGAACAGCGAGTACAGGTAGCCGAGCTTGAGCTCGTCCGTCTTGCTCAGCAGGTTGTCGTAGGCTGCGTGCCTTGGCGCGCGAAGTGGCCGTACTGGTCGTGGACCATCGCCGGAACGATGATCGACATGTTGTAGCACGTGAGCGTTTTCAAGAATACCACGCGCACGTAGTACGGATCGTAGGTCAGGTTCGTCGGTCGGATTCGGCAGCTGATCGGGCACGTCCTGGTCGGCCGGCACCAGCTCGACCAGGTACGCCTCGCCGGTGCTGGCGTTGTAGACGGAGAAGCCGTAGATCACCTGCCGCTGCGACCTCGCCTGCACGCGGCGTGCCTGGCTCGTCGGCGAGCTGACGGTTGGTCCTGCATCACCGCGATTCCCGGCAATAGGCTCTTGGTGAACGCGCGTCTGCGCGGCGGCGAGCTGCGCTGTCTGAGACCGCGGCGCTGATCACTTGCGCGCTGCTGCTCGACCACCGTGTTGGCAACGCAGTCGGGCTCAGATTCGTCACCGCGATGCCGGTGACCGACGGCGAGAGCACTTCCTGCACCACGAAATTGCCGGCGGCCGACGCGGCGAGGCGCGACGCTCGCCTGGTACGGATTCGCCTGCGTCAGCTCACTCGGCACCGCGATTCGCTCGGCGTCCAGCGAGCCGAAGTCCGGCGTCGCGGCCATCGGCGGCATCGACGCGATCAGCCCGAGCACGGTGTCCGTGATCGCGCGGAACTTTCCGGTATCGACGGTCTGCGTGAACCGATCGAACGGGAAGCCGTAGATCGGCCAGATCGTCATCAGCTCGCGATCGGTGTCGAGATACAGGTGCATCGGCTCGCGCCGGGCGCTCACGTCGGCGCCGATGCGCGTCGTGTCCTGCTGCGCCTGCGCGATGCGATCCGTCTGCGTCGCGCCGGTGTATTCGACGTCGAGATAGGGATCATGCTTGTTCGCGAACTGCCAGTACCGGCTGCGCGGCCACGCCGCCGGCGGATACGGACGCGTGCTCGGGTCGAAGTCGAGCGCCTCGATCTCGATCACGCTCACCATGTAGCGCGTGTCGCCGATCACGACGCTGTCGTCCGCGGGAACGAACACGAACTTGAGCGCCGTGCCCATCGCGCACCTGGCGCACCAGTCCCATGAGCACTACGTTCGGCGCGAACGCCTTCGAGGTGGTGTCGTCGGGCGACGAGTTGATCACCGCGTTGGCGAGGAACACGTTCGCCGTGCTCACCGAGCCGATCGCGCGCGTGTCGACGTTGATATTCGTGTACACGAATACCGAGCTGTCGGTGACCTGCAGCTCGTAGCGCGGGAACGCCGCTCACCTGCGCGTCGAGCGTCATCGCGCCGTTGATGCCGGCGCCCGGCAGATCCGTCGGCGCGACCGTCAGGAACACCGGCACCGACCAGACGGTCATCGTCGTGTCGCCGCCGATGAAGCTGCCGAAATACAGGTCGCCAGGGCGCGGCGCGGACTTGTCGGTGGGCGCGGGGCTCGGGACGCTGACGTCCTGATGCGACCGGCGGCCTGCGTCGAGTCGAGTAGGTCGACAGGCTCGTTCTTCGCGCCGTACGTCAAGCGCACGCTGTACGCCTCGCCTTGCAGAACGCCGTTGGTTCCGACGGCCGGCGCGGGAGCGTGAGCTGCAGCTTGGGATACAGACGGACGCTGGTCAGTCATCGAGTTGTAGACCATCGCGCCGACGAATGTGTGGGTCTTGTCGCGCGACGCTGGCGGTGGTGGCGGTCGCCGTCGAGCCGTCCGAGCCGCGCACGCGTCAGCGTCTGCGCGGTGAGCGAGAGCACGTACGAAATGCCGGCGCGGAACGCGATGCCCAATTTCGCGAGCGGAAGATTGAACGGCGGCAGCGGCAGTATCGACGTTGTGCCGCTCCATCAGATTGATGACGACCGGCCGTCGTGAGTCTGGAAAACGCAGCGGCGTCGCCGAGCGGTTGCTCCGGGAACGGCGTGCCGATTTCGAGGCTGGTGATGCCGGTTCCATCCAGTGCCTCGCGCGGAATCGGATGCCGTGAGCCCCACCTGAATCGTGACTGGTCCGGCGCGTCGTCGTTCTTCGGCGCGTTGCCGCCGCCGCCGATGATCTGCTGAAGCCGCGCGATGTCGTTGCGTGAACCCGTTGGCTGACATTCGTCGCGACGTCCGCGCTCAAGCGGCCGATGTTGCCGCCGGAGCGGGTTGACGACAACGGCAGGCGTCGTCGTCACCGTCGCGACGACGGGAACCGCGAGCTGATCGACGATCGGCGCTGCGTTCGCGGTCGAGCTGAGGTTGAAGTCGAGCGCCGCAGCCGTGGCGGCGAGTCCGACGCCGCTTTCGGGTTGACCCGCTCGTCGGCTCCATTCAACATCGCGACGCGAGCACGTCCCACGAATACAGATACTTCGCCGCGCGCAGCTTGCGCACCACGTTTTGCAACGAGCCGCCGTTCAGGAACGGGTGCGTCGGATCGTAAATCGTCACGGGGCCATCGGCGCGGCGGTCGTCGCGGTGAAGCTTCGCATTGCTCGGCTGCCGAAATCCCAGATCGGCACGCCGAGGCATGTGGTCCACGTGTTGTCGCGATAGAAGCCGATGAACTGCTGGTTCGCGAACACGCTCGAAGGCGATGTTGGAGGCATAGGTCAATTCGGCGATGCCGGTTTCCACCCGGCTGCCGACCTTCGACGTCGTCGACGACCTTCGCGGTGTCGAAATTGTAGGTCGAGAACACGTGTCCGCCGAACGCGACCTGCGCGAGCGATGTTCAGTTGCAGCGCCGTGGCGTTGGCGTCGTTATAACCCGGCCCGCCGCGCGAACAGTACGGTCTGTCCAAGCTTGCTGACGTAGTCGGTTCCGGCGGCGACGCGATCGCGCGTGTAGAAGGTAGGCAGCGTGAACGTCGTCGCGCCGAGTGAGTTGTACTTCGTGAGATCGTAAACGAGTGCGGCCACCAGCGGCACGATCACCGGGCTCGGATTGTAGATCTGCTCGTTGTGCGTCTTGATGAAATCGTCGAGCGGGCACCACCTGCGACACGGCCGATCCAAGGACCAGCAGCGCGGAGGCCGGTGGCGGGATCGTAGCCGTTCTGCAGGATGCTGTTCGACGCACGTGACGCGAAAACGGGGCAGCGGTCGGATCGAGATCGACTCCGATGCGGCCGGGCACGTAGCAGAACTTGAGGCGGGCGAAGATCGGGCTGGCGGCCAGCGCCAGGTACATCTCGCGGATGCCTTCGTCGGTGTTGGGATAGCTGGTGCCGTCGGCTCCGGATGCCGTCGAGTCGCCGTCGGGTGCGATCGAGAGGCGGAATCTGGTCGCCGACGCAGAATGATCAGAAACAGCCGCGTCGATCCGATCTGCGCGTACGGATCCACGTCCGAACCCGCCATGTAGATGTTGAAGGACTGCTGCGGAACGTTGTTGGCGTCGTAGTACGTCTTTCCGAGCCAATTGAGCGCGCTGTAGAACCACGCCGGAGCCCATTGCTGCGGCAGGAACCTGGGGAGTCCTATGCCGAAAAGACTAGGATTGATGCGCTGCGCCGATGCGTTGGGGGCTGGCAGAACGATCTGATTGACGCTTGGGATCTTATTAGCCATTCGTGGATGCTCCGAGGTTGAGGGGTGGTAATACGACCGTCGCCGGGGATGGGCGAAAGAACGAGCCAATGCCTGGGGGCACTGCGAAGTCGGCAAACTGCTGTCTTAATTCGTGTTCGTGAAGCGGAGCGTGGATGGAGCTTCGAGCGACCATGTGGCAGGCTTAGCGCGATCCTCGCTGATACAGAAACAGTTCGGCATAGCCATAGTGCTTCACAAAGCAGCAACGTTACGTTTTTTTCTTAACAATTCCGCGTTACATCGCAGCTTGGAGCGAAGTAGACCTAATCGGCGCAACTCCGCAGTCCGCCACAACGGTGGTGCGAGCCGAGCTATGATCGACTTGGCCTATGAGTTCACGCTCGCTCGCCGAACGTCACTTCGTTTCGCGCCGACTTCGCGCAAGCGTTTTTTTCTGCCTGTCGATAGCTGCCAGGTACGCCCTGGCCGATCCCGTTCCCCCTTTTTCTCTAAATCTGAGCGGGCTCGGCAATTTCACCGTCACGGGCACGACGGTGGCCGGCGGTCTTAACTATCCATACGGTCTCGCCTTAGCCGCCGACGGATCGCTCTTGTTTGGATCGAGCACCCCCAAGACATCCGGTGGAATCGAAGGCGGAGCGTCCGTGGGCTCGGTCTGGATGCTGCCTGCGCAAGGCGGATCCTTCGGCGCACCACGGCAGGTTATCGGAGGGCTGGTTGGTCCAGTGACCGCCGTTCGGAGTACGTCCAGTGGGCTCACGCTGGTGGAAAGCGGCGCGGCCTCCGATCGCCGCATCACCTTCTACGACCAGAGCTATCAGCAGATCGGCGCGCTGAACTTTAGCTATCCCACGCAGGATTGGGATCACTCCACCGGCATGAGCTTTGCCGTGCAGCAGCCGGGTGGGTCGGTGCTGTTGTATTTCATTGTCGGTTCGCAAGCCGACCAAGCGAAAACCACGCTGCAAGTGAGCGCCACCGGCTTATTTAGCGCGACGCTAAATGCCGATTCCGTTTACCTGGTCACATTGCAATTCGATGGAAAATCGGTGCAGGCGTCAGGACCTCCGCGGCAAGTGGCGACTGGACTGCGCAATCCCTACGGTCTGAGCCTCGATTCAGCGGGGAACTTTATCATCGGCGACGACGGGCAGGATGGCTCGCATGTTGTCAATGAATTGGGAGCCGACACCTTGAACGTGGTTCCCGCTTCGAACATCGGGAAGGTGATCTACGACTTTGGATTCCCGGATTCGTATGTGGATTTCGCGACGGGCAAATACGTCAAAGGCGATCCGAATGCGACGCCGCCGCTGGCCGCTTTTGTTGCTGTGGCCAACACGAACGGCGCTCCGCAATACGCGGAAGGGCTTTCTGCGATGGCGTTCGCGCCGCCCGGTTCCCTGCCCTTCGCGGGTTCCCGGGGAGGCGAGATCGTCACGTTTCACGGCGTCAAGGACGCGTTCGGAGCGGCCAATTATGACGATGCCCTGCTCTATTATGATTTCGCGAGCGGAGTTTATACTCCGATCGTCGACAGCCGCACGGCGGGCATAGGCCACCTCGACTCAGTGCTGGTTTCGGGGGACACGCTCTTCCTGGCGGATTTCGCATCGAACGGTGTCGTGGATGGAATCGGCGGCAATCAAACCGGCGCGATTTACGCGTTCAAGGTTGTTTCCACCAAGGTGATACCGCCGCTGCCTTCGATCGTAACGGGAGGAGTGCTGAATGCCGCCAGCTTCGCCAAGGATGCGCAGGGAAATGGAACCGCCGTCGCTCCTGGTTCATTGGTCGCGATCTTCGGAAATTTTCCCGGAGCCACGGCTGCGTCGGCCGCGTCGATTCCGTACGGTACATCTCTCGGCGGAATCAGCGTGACGTTCAACGGGATCCTGGCGCCGCTGCAAGCGACCGCGCCAAGCGGCGCATTCCCGTTCATTACGGCGCAGATTCCGTTTGAGGTGCTGTCGAATGTGGCGACTCCGGGCACGGCGCAGGTCGTCGTGACCGTCAACCAGCAATCGTCATTGCCGATAACAACTCCAATCGTGCCGAGCGCACCCGGCATCTTCACGATTCCCGCAACCGGCCAAGGCAACGCGGTGCTGGTGTTTGTCGATACGAAGGGCACGGCGACGATCGCGGCTCCGACCAACGCCAACCTTGGCTTCCCCACCGCTCCGATGCCGCGCGGAGCCAGCGGCTTCTTTTACGCGACGGGGCTGGGCGCAGTGAGTCCGCCCATCGGCGACGGGAGCGGCGGAATCGACGGCATCATTCATGAGGCGATTCTCAAACCCATCGTCACGATCGGCGGGATCTCGACCGAGGTCGATTACTTTGGGCCAAGCGGTTTTCCCGGCGTGTATCAGATCAACATCGTGGTTCCGCAAGGCGCGCCGACGGGCGACGGAATCCCGCTGATCGTTTCAACTTTCGACGGATCGGTGATCGGCAACACGGCTAAGGTGTCGATCCGGTAGATCGATTTTCGCCGTCATAAAAAGCAGTCACCAATCGAGCGTCGACTCAAACGTCAAGCGGATCAATCGGATACCGCGTTCCGCTCCGCGATCCTGAACCGAGTTCGGTACACTAAATCGAATCAAGCTAGACAAATGAAGTTGGATGAGGCAGGAGCTATCTGTACATGCGATCGAGACGCAACGTTGAAATTCTAATAGCAATCGCGCTGTCGGCTGCGGTGGCTTGGGGCCAGGGCGGCAGAGGCCGCGGCACTCAGGCTGCAGGCGCTCCGGCGAATACGCCGCAGACCGGAACCGCAACACCGGCGGCCAATCCGCCCGCCAACCAAGGCGGAGGACGAGGCAACGGCGGCGGTGGCGGCGCTGCGTCGAACGAGTTTTACAATTACGACCCCAACGCGGCATCGGTTGTCGTGACGAACTACGCGGATCCGGTCGAGACGCATCAAAGGATGGCAGTCAGCAACGGTGAAGGATTCGCCTACACGACGCGAGCAGGCTTTCTTGCACTCAAGAATGCAACCAGCGGGCAGTCGGAAGCGCACCTGTTTTTCACGTCGTATACGAAAGACGGAGTCAGCGATGTTGCGACGCGCCCCATCGTGTTCTTTTTGGGCGGCGCGCCTGGAGTTTCCGCCGCATGGCAGGAATTCGGCGGGCTGGGTCCGAAGCGATTCAAGCTGGACAACCCAACGCCGGCGGAGAATCCCAACACGATTCTGAATCAGGCGGATCTGGTTTTCGTGAATCCCGTGGGAACGGCGTTCAGCCGCCCCGATCAGCCGAGCCGCGGCGCAAGTTTTTGGAACACGGCCGGCGACACTGCGTCGCTGGGCGAGTTCGTGCGCAATTACATCAATCGATACAACCGGCGCACTTCGGCGCTGTTTCTAGCGGGCGAAGATCTGGGCACCGGACGCGCTGCCGGACTGGCCGCCTATCTGCACGAACATCAGATCCCCGTGCAAGGGCTCGCGCTGTTGTCGATGACGATGAGCGCGGATGCGACTGCGGGAGACGAGCAGTACATCACGCTGCTGCCGAGCCTGGTGATGTCGGCGTGGGTCCACAAGAAACTGGCGCCGGAATTGTCGGCGATGAGCGCGGAACAGATTGCGGGCCAGGCGCGGCAATTCGCATCGCGCGAATATTTGCACGCACTGTACAAGGGCGATCGCATGACGGCGGAAGAGCGAACGAAAGTTGTCGCGGATTTGTCGCGGCTTACCGGAGTCTCGAAGGCGTTCGTGATCAACAACAACCTCCGCATTTCGCTCGACCGGTTCAATGCGGAGTTGATGCGGGATCAGCAGCATGGCATGTCTCCTTCAGATTCTCGCGTGACTGGATTCTTGCCGCCGGCGGCAGGCGGAGGTCGCGGCGGGGGTGGTGGCGGCGGCGGCGGATTCGGCGGAGCTCCGATGATCGATTTCAACGTGAGCAATCTCAGCGGCGAATTTCTGAATGCGTACGAGACGTATCTACGTCGCGAATTGACGTTCACGGGAAGTGCCGACGGGATTTACTACCTGACGACCGGCGGCGTGGGCGCGTTCACATCGACAGGCAGCGACGATGCGAGTCTTTCCGCGGCATTCGCACGCAACGCCAAGCTGCGCCTGTTCGTGGGCGTCAATTATTACGCGCTCAACGCGCCGTTCTACGCGACGGAATTTACGCTGGCGCATCTCAATGTGTCGCCTGAAGTGCGCGCACACAACATCACCGTGAGTCATTACGAGGCTGGACAGATGACCTACCTCGATAACAAAGAGTCGGTCAAACTGCAGCGGGATTTGGCGAATTTTGTGAGCCAAGGGCGAAAATAATTCAGGAGCCATGAACATGAGAACCCACGGACGATTCATCCAGAGACTTGCGGTGCCGATCGCGGTCAGCGCGGCCATGAGCATCGGCGCCTTCGCGCAAGGCGGCCGCGGCGGACCTGGCGTCGCTACCAACGACTTTTTCCGATTCAACTACAACGCCGAGCGGATGAACCCGATCGCCTACCCGGCGAAGCCGATCACGACGCAGCATTCGATCACGCTGCATGGGCAGAAGATCGATTACACAGCGCACGTCGGCTTCACCGCGATTCACCAGGCGACCACGGGCGACACCGAGGGTCATCTTTTCTACGTCTACTATTCGAAGAACGGCGTCACCGATAAATCCAAGCGGCCCGTGTGGTTCCTGTTCAACGGCGGACCCGGCGCGGCGAGCGTCTGGCTGCACATGGGCGCGTTCGGGCCGAAGATGGTGAAACTGGGGCCGGATGGTCAGGCGCCGCCGCCACCGTATAGCTACGTCGACAATCCGAATTGCCTGCTCGACACCGGGGACATTGTGTTCATCGACGCGATGGGCACCGGTTACAGCCGTCCCGACCGGCCCGGCGCCGGCGCGGATTTCGGCGGCGTGGAAAACGATCTGGCTGCGTTCGGCGAGTTTATCCGCAGTTTTCTGAACGAATATAACCTTTGGGGTTCGCCGTTGTTTATCGGCGGCGAGAGCTACGGCACGACGCGCGCCGCTGGACTCTCCGGATATTTGGCCGATCACGATATCGCGATCAACGGCGTGATGCTGCTCTCGGCGGTGATCGACGTGAATGCCGCGGCGGGCGAACAGCGCCAGCTCAGCACGCTGCCTACGGAAATCATGACGGCGCATTATCACAAGAAGCTGCCGCCGGATCTTCAGAAACTGAGCGTGGAACAGATCGCGAAGCAGGCTCGCGATTTTTCATCGGGCGAGTATCTGGAATATCTGTTCGATGGGTCGCGCGCGACGCCATCGCAGCGAGAGAAAGTGCTGACCGACTTTGCGCGCTACACCGGATTATCGAAGCCGTTCGTCAGCAATCTGGATCTGCGCGTGCCGCTGGGACCGTTCAGCACGGAACTATTGCGCGATCGCCACATGATGACCTCTCGGCTGGATTCGCGCTTCGCCGGCTACCAGCTTGATGCCGGAGCCAACAACACCAGCTTCGACTACAGCAACGCCAACATCGAGAATTGTTTTCTGACGGCGTTCCAGGCGTACGTGCGGACGGACCTCAATTATCAGAACGACAACATTTATTACGTTGCTGGCAATGCTCCGCCGTGGAACGGTGAGTACAACACCGTAGTCAACCTGGAGAACGCGTTCGCCAAGAATCCGCACATGCACTTGTTCGTGGGCTTCGGCTATTACGACTTCGCGTGTCCGTTCTATCCGATGGAGTACACGGTGTCGCACATGAAAGTCTCCGATGACGTGAAGAAGAACAACATCGCGCTCGGTTACTACGAGGCGGGCCACATGGTTTATATCGATCGGCCGGCGGCGGACAAGTATCACGCGGACTTGGAGAAATTTGTCCAGTCGGCGATGCCGAAGTAGCGGAGCCGCTCGACAGCGCCCGAAAACGTGTCGACATGAGTGTTGACACGGCACGCATGAGTGCGTGCGCCACTAAGCCCCGAGCTTCCCCCGCGTCGTCGCCCATCCAACTCCGTTCAGTTCCTGTTACGGATTCCGCAGGTTTAGTTATGAAAAGGATAATCGCTTTTACCTACGGGGTAGCGTCCTACGGGGTGTTTTTTGCCTCGCTGTTGTACGCGATCGGATTTCTCGGCAATTTCGGGGTACCGAAAACCATTGACTCGGGCCCTGAAGGCTCGATCGTCGGCGCATTGTTGATCGACGGAGCACTGCTCGCTCTGTTCGCGCTGCAACACAGCGTCATGGCGCGACCGTGGTTCAAGAAAGCCTGGACGCGAATCGTACCGGAACCAGTGGAGCGAAGCACCTACGTTCTGCTATCGAGTGTCGCGCTGCTGCTTCTGTTCTGGCAGTGGCAACCCATTGGCGGCGCGATCTGGACTGTCGAAAACGGAATCGCCAAGGCCATCATTCTCGGGCTATATGCGGCCGGACTGCTGATCGTTCTGCTCAGCACGTTTCTGCTCAATCATTTCGACTTGTTCGGACTGCGCCAAGTCTCCCTCTACCTGGTGGGCCGTCCGTACACGCAACTGGAGTTCCGCGTGCCGTTCTTCTATCGCTACGTGCGGCACCCGTTGTATGTCGGCTGGCTGCTGACATTCTGGTCGGCGCCGATCATGACCGTGGCGCATTTCTTCTTCGCCGTGATGACGACTGTCTACATCCTGGGGGCGATCCAATTGGAGGAGGCCGACCTGCTCAAAATTCACGGCGATACCTACCAGCGGTATCGCGAAGAGACTCCGATGTTGGTGCCTTCGTTCAGCGCGAGCACTTCAGGCTCGCCCACGAAAACCGTTCCGACTCGATGAGCCTATCGCTGGCGATCGCCCGTGCGCGCTTTCGCCAACGGTTTCAACAGCAGCCGGTGCGACGTGTTTTGGTCGACCTTCGCCCGGCTGTAGAGCATCGGAAAATATTCGCCCTTGTCCCAAAGCGGCAGCAGATTTCCGTAGAATTCGCTTTCAGGCTGTGCCGATTGTCCGGGAGCGTTCGTGACCACGGAGCGATCCCAATCGGCGGTATCCATGATCTCGCGATAGCTGGCGCCGTCCGCCATCACCGCTCCGGTGCCGCCGTCGCGCTCGATGGTCGGCAGATCGAAAGCCGCAACGAACGGATGCGGGAACGGACGCGAGTGCATTCGCCCCCATCGCCACGTGGAGGAATCGGGTCCTTGCGATTCCTTCAGCTTCTCGATCGCTTTCACCAGTCCGGCGTTGGCCAGCGGACGCTTCTCCGCCGCCGGTCGGAAAAACTCCAGCGCTTTCGGATCCACAGTGGTGCGCCACGTTTCATAGATCGCCGCAGCGGCGCTGTCCTTATGTAGTATCGAGTCCCACGCCGCAACCGCCGCGCGGGCTTTCTCCACCTCAGGCGTGCTGCCGGTCCAACCCGTGAACGTGTCCAGATCGTAGGACGCGCGCAGCGAATAGGCGTCGTGTTGCAGCTTCTTCGAATCCTCAATGGTGAACTTGCGATTCATTACGAGATTGTTCAGCACGTACTCGATGCGCGTGATGCGGTCGGTCGGAACCGTTTGGAGCGTCTTGAACACGACGGGCGGCCAATACCCGGTGGTATTGATATTGTTGTTGGCGGTCGCGATGTAGCCCTCTTGAGGATTCACGCGGCGCGGCAGTTCGGCGCGAAAGCCGTCCCATTCATACTTCCCGGTGCCGGGCACGGGCAAACGGCCGTCCCAGCCGCGACGATTCGGCGACAACGCCGACGATTGAATCGCGATGTTCCCATCGACATCGCCGCAGTTCAGATTCTCGGTGGGGGCTTTCCAATACATCGCGTCGTCGAGAAATGATTTGCAATCCTTGGACTGATCGAGCCGCAGACCGCCGAGATAGGATCCAGTGCCGGGCTCATTGAACACCGATTTCAGCGCGTAGTCGCGATGGTTCGCGGGATCTTCGAAGAAGATAGGACCGTGACGGCTCATCTTGAATTCGACTGCGCGCGGAGCCTCACCTTTGATCTTGATTTCTTCGCGAATCGTTTTGAGAGACTCCCAGGCGCCGTTGTATTTCACCTCATTCGGATTAGCCGGGTTTACTTCTTCGACGAAGGTATCGGTCTGATCGGTGCCGGTGATCGTGAGCCCCCAGGCGATGCGTTCGTTGTGTCCCAGCGCGACGCCGACGAAGGGCGGCTCCTGCGAGCCGATCACATTCCAGCCGGGAGCAATCAGGTGAAAGATGTAACGCAGTGACGGATTGCCGACTGGACGATGCGGATCGTTCGACACCAGCGGCTTGCCCGTGGCCGTGTACTTGCCGCCGATCACCCAGTTGTTGCTGCCCGGCTCTTTGAGATGATCCTCCGCCAGATCGCCGGCGTACTCGCCGCCACGAAACAGCGCCATAAATTGCGGCAGGATCGCGGGCTTGGGCACGGCTCCACGGCCTCCGCCGCCGGCACGAACGTTCGCGCCGATCGCATTGAGGTCGAGTCCATCGGGCACAACGATCTCGCTCCACGGGTCCCACAGATGCTGCTTCGTTGCTTCTTTCGCGCCGACGCGTGCAACCAGACGGGCCAGCGTCAATTCCGCATTCGCATCGCCCATGCCGGCGACGCGCAGCACCAGCGTCTCAGGTTTCCATAGATCGGGCTTGATTCCCGTGAGCTTGAATTCCACCGGCAGATTGTCGGCGTGCTCGGTAATGTACGCGTTGATTCCGTTCGCGAAGGCCGTGAAGATTGCCTTGCCGTGCGGATGATAACTGGTCCACTCTTTCTCGTCGTAGGGGCCGCGATACATCAGGAGCCGCGTCTCGCGATCGCGTTCGAACGCCGCGGGTCCGAGGATTTCCGCCAGCCGGCCTTCATGCTCCATGCGCCACATGTATAGCTGCCAGAGACGATCCTGCGCGGCGGCGTAGCCTTGCGCGAAAAACAGATCGTCCTCATTCTTCGCGTAGATATGGGTGACGCCCCACTTGTCGCGAACGATTTCGACAGGTTCGCGCACGCCGGCGAGACTGGCTTCGCCGTCGATCTTCGCCAGTGATTGTCGCGCGATCGATTTCAAATCCGCGGCAGCCATGGGTATCGCAAACACGGCACATCCCGCAAACACGGTACATCCAACTACGCGACGAAGCGTCATAATGTATCTCCCGATCCTCAACTTCCGCCCTGCGGACCAAACGTTTTCGCGGCGCCGTCCATCAGTGCTTGCTTTTCCGCGTCAGAAAGCTTGGAGGCTGCGTGTAGTGGGACATAGAACCAAGGTGGCATGTTGCCACCTTTTACCTGTTCCGTGACGTCCTTTGCATGCCGCTGTTCTACGTTCCATTCGGTAAAATTCAAGTGCCTGCGCCCGCCATCCACATCATTTTGCACCAGCCAGGATACGGGCGCGACGTGCGAATACCAGGGCCAATGCGTTTGGTTGCTGTGGCAATCGAAACACGCTCGGTGAAACAACTCCCGCGTCGCCGGCAAATTCCAAGCGGGCTCCTGGATACTCGGCGGATTCGTGTGATTCCGGCCATACGGAATCAACTGAAGCAAGACCACCAGGACCAGGAGCCACTTTAGAATCTTCATTGATGCTTTTTGGGATTCGTTATCTATCGCGTTATCTATCTGGGAGTCTTCGCCGCCGCTTCCGCGTCCGCCTTCCGAGCCCCGCCAAGAATATCAGGCATTGCGTAATTACCTTCGTGGCAAGCGTACTCGAAAATCGGCCCCGGCGTCGCGACAAACGGATATTCCATGGTCCACGGCTTGGTGAACGTCGCAGGGTCGTCAATGGTCGCGCGATACAGAATCGTATTGGCGTCGACGCGCTGGAAGCGTTCGATCACGCGCAGATTCTCGGTCGATCCGCGGAACCTGGTGCGGTTCGTGAAATTCGCCGTCTCGACCACCAGAGTGTCGCCTTCCCAATGGCCGATCGAATCGCCAAGCCATTGGCGAACGCTCGCTGGCGCGTGCTCGTTCTTCATGCGGATGATGCGGACGTCGTGAACCATCTCGACCAGAATCATGATCGTGTCCGGCGTCTGAATGATCTGGTAATCGCTGTTGTAGAGCGCCGGCATCATCGGCGGCCCCGACGTCGATCCGAATCCCACGATGCATCGCTCCGCCAGCGGCCGATCTTTTACGCTGTCGTAGCGGCCGCCGAAACCGCCGCGTCCGCGCGCCTGCCGGACTTGTTCCGTCACCGGCGGTACTTTTCCATCCAGAGGATCGACAATCAGCGCCGTCCGCTTCACGCCGTCGACCCGCGCCAGTTCGGATCCGCGATCGATGAACAGATTGTTGTAGCCGCCGGTTTCCACGTCGCCTGTCTGCCGCAGCAGGGACGATTCCTTCTTGTCGATGTTGCTGGCCTCCAGATCCTTCTTCTCGAAGGCGGACGCCTCGGCATCCGTCAGTGTGGGCTTGCCCGCGAAAGCCGCCGCGCGTTCCATCGGCGTCAGCGTGGCGTTGTTCCAGATGCCTTGCAGATCGGGATGTCCGTCAGGTGTGCGCGGCATCGTCCAGGCTTTGGCTTTCGGCGGAGTCTGGCTCCGCGCCGGCATGCACCACAGTGCCGCAAGTATTCCAGCCTGTATTCCAATAGACGAGAAGGATCGCAAATTCATGGGACCTCCCTTTTACTCATGTCAAGTGTACCCGTTGATACAATTGCGTGGGAGTAGCGATGTCCATGCTTGCCGGTGCGTATCTTCTGATGACAACTATTCTGGTTGCGGCCGATCTGAAGGTGGATCATGTTACGGTCGCGGGTACGGACCTGAAGCAGATGCAGTCGAGCCTGGCGGCTGTCGGGATCCCCTCGGAGTTCGGCGGCCCGCACAGCAACGGCGCGACGCAAATGGCGCTCACCAGCTTTCCGGATGGGTCCTATTTGGAACTGATCGCGCTGCAGGAACATCCCGACGAGAAAGCGTTGACCGCACATTATTGGTCGAAGCAGATGCGCGGAAATGCCGGGCCGACAGCGTGGGCGATTCGCGCCAATGACGTTGCGACGGAAGCGGGTCGCTTGCGGACGGCAGGCATCAGCGTGAGCGCGCCCTCCCGTAGCGGACGAAAGCGACCCGACGGAACTGAGCTCGATTGGGAGACTGCACAAGTGGGCGCGGAACCCAATGGCACGTTCTTTCCGTTTCTGATTCACGATTTCACTCCGCGGGAATCGCGCATGTTCACCAAGGGGCAACCGACCACGACGAAGTTCGGCGGAGTGAAACTTGTGGTCATCGCTGTGCGCGACTTGAAGGCTGCGACGGCCCGCTATCGACAGGCGTTCGCGCTGGGCGAGCCCACTGAGCAGAGCGATACCAATCTCGGCGCACGCCTGGCTTCGTTCCCGAACACGCCTGTTGTCCTTGCGGCGGCGCTCAATCCGCAGTCATGGCTGGCTCGTCGAATTGAACTTTTCGGAGAAGGGCCGTGCGCGTTCGTGCTCAAGGCGGCGGAGGGATCGAGCCACCCGTCGCATGCGGGGATCTCCTGGCTCGCCACGGAGAAACTTGGCTGGCATCTCGGCGTCGATTGATTAATGCGATTGATGCCTCCTATTTCAGCGCCCCAGTGACAGGAGTACAATTGGGGTCAAATGAGCTACCGATCCCTCGCAACCGTTTGCCTGCTGGCGGCGATCACCGCGTTTGCGCAGCCCCAAAGCGCTACCCCGAAAGTGCCTGCGGCCAAGTCCAAAGCAGCGGCGCCGCGCACTCCGGACGGCCATCCCGATTTGCAGGGAGTCTGGACGAATGCCACGCTGACTCCGCTGGTTCGGCCCACGGCGTTCGAAAGTAAGCCGACGATCTCCGACGCCGAAGCCAAGGCTTTCGAGGCGAAGGATCAGGAAGTCAACACTCTCGATAGCGAGGTCACCAGCAACTTCAATCGTGCGACCGGAGGACCGGGCGTCGGCGCCTACAACAATCTGTTTGTCGATCGCGGATCGGAACTGGCGCGGGTCGATGGCGTGAAACGAACCTCGCTGATCATCGATCCGCCCGATGGCAAGATGCCCGCGTCGGTCGGCCGGCCGCGTCCGCAAGGCGGTGGAGGACAGGGAGAACAATTCGCCGGGCTCAGCTATGACAGCGTGAAACGCCGTCCGCTGGCGGAACGCTGCCTGATCGGTTTCGGTTCCACTTCAGGACCGCCGATGTTGCCGGTGCTCTATAACAACAATTATCAGATCGTCCAGACGCCGGACACGATCATGATTCTGGTCGAGATGGTGCACGATGTTCGCGTGATCCGCATGAACGCCGAGCATGGACCGAAGGAGCTGCATAAATGGCTCGGCGATTCGGTGGGTCATTGGGACGGCGATACGTTGGTGGTGGAGACGGTGAATTTCAATCCTCTGAACCGGTTCCGCGGAACATCCGAAAACCTGAAAGTGATCGAGCGGTTCAAGCGCATCGACGCGACTACGATTCTGTATCGCGCCACCATCGACGATCCCGACGCCTACGCGAAACCCTGGACGCTCGAGTATCCGTTCGTCGCAGCCGCGGGGCCGGTTTTCGAATACGCCTGCCATGAAGGCAATTACGCCATGCAGGATATCCTCGGCGGCGCGCGCAAGCAGGAAGCGGAAGCGAAATAGTTAGTTCTTCGGCGCGGAGTTCTTCGCGTTGAACTCAGCTTCCATCTTCTTATCGCGCTCCGCCAGCGCGCGAATCTGATCGGCGTGAGTCTGAATGCAATCCAGGCACTCCGTTCCATCCGCGACCTGATTCTCCGTCGAAATCCCGCGCGCCTTCATCAATTTGGTCAGCAGTTCCGCCGTGGCCATCTGCACCTTGTAGAAATCCGAATAATCGATTCCATTGGCGACCAGCAGCGGCGTCCATCCGCGAATATCTTTTGCGTCGAGCCGCGCGCCCTTCTCCACCAAATATTGCGCGACTACGTTTACGCCTCGAAAGGCCGCTCCATGCAGCGCCGTTTCCTTGTCGGAATTCACGGCGTTCACGTCGTTGCCCAAGTCGACGCACATCTTCACGGCTTCGAGAACCTCGCTCTCCTGCCCCATCAGCGATCCGCCGTCCTCGCCGGGATTCCAGATTTTCAGCCCGGCAGCGACCATCAGAGGCGTGGTGCCATCCGCGTTCGGCATCCGTGGATCCGCTCCAGCAGCCACCAGTACCCGCATCGCCTCCACATCAGTGACCTTCGCCGCCAGCAGGAACGCGGTCGCGCCCAGCCGATTCAGCCGATTCCGCTGGCCGTCCTTCATTCCGTTCTTCGTCATCCTCGCGTTCACGTCAACGCCGCGCGCGATCATCTTCTTGACCACGTCAATGCTGTCGACCTTGCCCGTCGGGATCGGTCCCGGCGTTCCGAACCCGAGATTGGGCCGCCGTTCGCGAACCGCCTGATGCAGTGCATTCCAACCCGCCTCGGCCATGTTCGGATCCGCACCCTTGTCGAGAAGATAACTCGCAAGCTCCCAATGCGCGTTCGCAATCGCGACGATCAGCGCGCTCTCACCATCCGACAAAACATCGTTCACGCTGGCGCCGGCTTCCAACAAAGCCTTTACCGCATCCATCGCGCCCGCGCGCACGGCGAAAAGTAGCGGACTGAAAGACGTCGGCGCGGCGCTCATGAAAACTCCGCCTCTGCCTGCGGCCGCGGCCGCGCGGGTCGTCCGAACCTTGATATCGCCGCCGAACTCGACCAGCATGCGGATTGCATCGGCGTTATTGCGGGCCGCCGCCCACATCAGCGCATTCTCGCCCTTCTCATCGCGAGCATTCACTTTCGCGCCATGCACTAGCAACGTTTTGATCGCGCTTGGCTTGCCATTGCGAGCCGCCGTCATCAGCACCGTCTCGCCGCCGGGCATCGAAGCATTCGCATCCGCGCCGGCCTTCAACAGCTTTTCAAGGATGGCCGCGTTTCCGTTTTCGGCAGCCAGCATCACGGCGCTGACACCGTATCGATTCGCCGCTTTCACATCGGCCCCGGCCGCGAGCAACATGTCGACCATTTCCGCGTCGTCACGATGCACCGCCCATTGCAGCGCAGTCGATCCGTCGGCCTTGGGCGCATTTACGGCAGTGCTTTTGAGTTTCAAAAGCGACTGCACGGAAGCCTTGTCGCCTTTCTCGACCGCATCGACCAACGGAACCTCGCGAACACTCGCTCCGAAACCCGAAGCGATGAAAAGCCCAGCTACGATGAGTCTCATAAATCCGCGAGCTTCCCCGTGCTGTCGCCGATCTTGTCCACTTGAACACCCAGCTTGTCGAGCAGCGTCAGCCCGGCGTTCATGAACGGCGTATGCATTTCGTAGCGAATGTGACGACCGCCATTTACGCCCTTGTTCAACGTCCCGCAGCCACCGCCGACAATCGTCACCGGCAGATCCATCGGAGTGTGCTTGTCGCCATCGCCCATTCCGCCGCCGTAAACCAGCATCGAATGATCCAGCAGCGTGCCGTCGCCATCCGGCGTGTCGTGCATCTTCTTGACCAACCCCGCAAAGATCGTCATGTGATACGCGTCGATCTTGGTCTTCTGCTGGATGTTGTGCGGATCGTTCTGATGATGAGAAATCTGGTGATGCGATTCCGGCACCCCAATCCACGGATAGGAGCGCGCACTCAATTCACGCGCAAACTGGAAGCACGCGACGCGCGTAATCTCGCCCTGGAACGCCAGATGCAACAGGTCGATCATCAACTTCACGTGTTCGTCGAACTCCTCGGGAACTCCCGCAGGCTGCGCCACCACCGGTAGCGGCGACGTCGCGTTCGTCTTCTCCGACCTCTGAATTCGCGTCTCAATCTGGCGAACCGCGTCGAGATAATCGCTGACCGTCCGGCGATCGCTCACGCCCAGCCGCTTCTCGATCCGCTGCATGTCTTCGCTGATGGAATCGAGAATGCTTCGATCCTTTTTCATCTGCGCGGCCTGTGCCGCAACGCTGCCGCCATCGCCGAACAGCCGTTCGAAAACCACGCGCGGATCGCGCTCATGCGGCAGCGGCTTGGTCGCGGTCTGCCACGACGTCGAGTTCATGTAGGAACAGCTATACCCGTTCTCGCAATTGCCCACCAGATAATTCGATTCCGTCGTGAGTTCCAGCGAACGCAGCGGCGTATCGGCGCCCAGCTTGTCGGCCGCGTACTGGTCGATCGTCTTCCCCGCCGTAATATCCGAGCCTTCGGTGCGCTTGGCGAGCACGCCATTCAGCCAGCCCGCGTGCGCGCGGGTGTGCACGCCGCCGCCCTCATTCGGACTGATCACGCCCAGATTGCTCAGCCCGCTGAGTACCGTCAGATGTTCGCGAAACGCTTCCAGCGGCTTCAGCACCGGCGTCAATTCGAAATTCGATCCCGTCGCCGCCGGATGGAAGTTCGGCAGGAACATGCCGTTGGGCACGTAGAAGAATCCGATGCGGCTCAGCGGATTCGCGGGCGTCGCACCTTGCGCGCACGCCGGAATCATCGCGTCCAGCAGCGGCAGCGCAATCGTCGCGCCGGCGCCCCGCAAAAATGTCCGCCGCGGAACCGCCCGCTTAGTGATGAACATCGCCTGAACCTCCCTTATTCAAAAACGGATAACTCTTCACGACACCCAGAATCATCGACTGAAACTTGTAATCCGGCGCGGCATCGCTCACGATTTTTCGCACCGCCGGCATATCGTAATATTCCAAGCCGCGGCCAAGCGCGTACGTGAGCAACTTTTCCGCCACCGTATTCGCGAACCGTTCCGGACGGCGCACCAGCGCGGCCCGCAGATCGCCAACGCTTTGGAATTTCGTCCCGTCCGGCAGCGCGCCCGAAATATCCAGCGTATTCCACGATTCATCCACCACCCGCCATCGCCCGATCGCGTCAAAATTCTCCAGCGCGAACCCGGCCGGATCGATCATCGCATGACAGGTCCGGCACGGCTCCACTTCGCGATGCGCCGCCAGACGATCCCGCAGCGTCGCGACCTTCGCCTGCGTTTTGTGATCGTCGAGAGCCGGCACCACCGCCGGAGGATCGGGCGGCGGCGTTCCCAGAATGTTCTTGAGAATCCACTTGCCGCGCAGCACCGGCGACGTCCGGTTCGGATGCGACGT
Source organism: Terriglobia bacterium (assembly GCA_963732025.1). Classification (GTDB taxonomy): domain Bacteria; phylum Acidobacteriota; class Terriglobia; order Bryobacterales; family Bryobacteraceae; genus Palsa-187. The sequence goes on along the minus strand of CAVSXU010000006.1, from coordinate 1,533,977 downwards.
GATCGTCAGAATACTTCCCTGCCCCAGGATTCCTCGCCGCGGACTATCCGCTGGCAGCTCGCACACGCCGGAACTCGCTACCCATCACGTTCGGAATCCCGTAGTGAATCGCGACCCGCTCATTCAGAAACGTGTAATTCGCCGTAAGCAATTCCAGCACGGGACGCTTCTCCCGAACAATGCTGTCGAAGAACAACTCCGTCTCGCGGCGCAAACCGTGCCGCAGAGAATCGTCGAACGTCAGTGAAAAAGGATCGCCCGGTCTGACGACATCCAGGTTTCGCAGTTGCAGCCACTGGCCCGCGAAATTCTGCGTGAGCGCCTCCGAACGCGGATCGGCCAGCATCCGCTGAACCTGGCGCTCCAGCACCAACCGGATCTTTCAACTTCCCCAGCTCCGCCGCGTTCAGCAGAGTATCGTCGGGAATGCTGCTCCATATAAGGAAGGACAATCGCGACGCCAGTTCCAGATCGCCCACCCGTGCGACATCCGGCCGCGCCGCTTCTATCCGAAATAAAAACTCCGGACTCACCAACAACCGGCGCAGCGCGATACTCGATGCCCGCCTCGAACGTCCCGCTCATCCTTCCTGCCCTCGTCGATAAAACTTAAGCAGAACCTTCAGATCCTCATCGCGAACCGGACCCCGATAAGCTCGCCGAGCCAATCTCGACAGAATCGTCTTCGCGCACGCGGCCTCATCCGCGCTCGCCGCCGGGTGACACACGAAAACTCGCTGGCGGCTCGGCGTATCGCCCGGACCGCGATCATTATAAGGACCGACGATCGTAACGCTCGCAACCTCCGGCATCGAACCTGCGGGCCCGCCGTCATTTCCCGAAACGCGAGGCCCTTGAAACGGCTCGCGCACCTGCTCGATCAAATCGAGAGGCTTCCGGTAGAACGCGACACCCACCTCATGCGGCCCTCCGCCAATCGGCGCGCGAACCTCGATCTTTTCCGCCGCGGTCCCTGGCGTTCGCCGTCGCTGTCCGATCGCGAACAGCTTCAATTGCTCGCCATCCACTGAAATTTCAAGCTGATGCGGATCCACCGACGCGCGCGCGCCCGCCAGCTCGATTTTGATTTCGTACTCGGCGTCTCTGGGAAACAGATGCCGGATCATGGTTCCGCCGCGCGTCCCGAACGGCAAGCCCTTCCATGCGATCGTGCTGCTGCAAATCCGCCGACACGCGATAAATCTTCGACTCGACAGCAGGCGGCAAATCCCCGACGGCCATTCGGCTGATCACCTTCGCGGCGGACAAATACCGCTCCATCAAGGATTGCGACATGCGCAGCGTACCCGCCATGTTGTCGAATCCGTTGCTCGAATCGTCGGCGGGCAGATAGCTTGTCCGCATCGATATTGATGGCGAGCAGATCGCGAATCGCATTCTGATACTCGCCGCGATTCAGGCGATGGAAAATTTCCGTGCCGCCGGGATCGGGATGCGCAGCCGCCAGCTTTGTCCAATTCGGCTTGAATGAAGAGCCGGAGTCCATCGTAAGTTGGCTCGTCGGGCCGGGGCGCGCCGGCGGGAGGCATCATGCCCGCCCGCAGCTTCGTCACCACTTTTTCCCAGTGCCGCTTTCCGGCCATGGGTTAAACTGACCCTCGCCAAATCGAGAGAATCGAACGACAACCCGCCGCTCTGCAATTTCGGATTGTGACAGCCCGAGCAATAAGTACTAATGATGGCGCGGGGCTGGGGCTTCGTGTCCGCCGCCTCGAGGTACGTGGAGGCAACCGATACGCCCGCAATGCAACCGGCGATGACAGTGAGTCTTCTCGTAATCGCGTCCCTCGTTGACGCGCATCGAGCCGCGCGCGCCAACCCGCTGGCCGCGCAAGACTTCTCGCTAGTTCATTATGCTACATCAACCGTTCGTGAAAACAGGGACAGGCTACCCCGATTTCGTCAGTGATGCGCATCGAGCACCACCCGTAAGGGTGGGGGCATTATGGTCGCCGGGTGTTTGAATGCGCGTCCCTGTCTCACACAAGCTCGTAGCAGGGCTTCCTGATCGAGCCGATAAAAAACATTAGTGGGCTTGCACTCGGCTTCTAGGAATTCTTCTGCGATACTGTTCGTAATGTCCATGACAGGCGCACCCTCGGTGACACGCGCGCACATCGCGATTCACGTGTTCCTGCGCCTCACCGCCATGGACGTCTGCTGCGGCCCCCCTTCCAACTAATCCTTTCGCCCAACAGAACCGCGACGGCTCTTCATTCTGAGCCGCGACGGTAACGGAGCGGTCATTTCCGAGAACGAGGTAATGGGATCAGTGTCTATGAACATCTTGTGGGAAGAAATCGTGCAGCCCGCCGCAAGCTGGTCGCACGTGTTGAAGCGAGGCACCTGCTTGCGCCTTACCGACCTCGAAGGCGGAGCCAACGCCGGCACTCTGTTCTACAACTTCGAATGCACCGCCGAACGCTACAACATGCCCGACACGCTGAAGGCCCAGCACATCGCGCGCCTGACCACCGGCAACGTTCTCTACTCCGACATGGGCCGCATTCTCTGCTCCATTGTGGGCGACACCGTCGGCTGGCACGATCCCATCGCCGGGTGCTCGAACGCAGCAGTCGTTCGCGACAAATACGGCGATGCGACCTATCAGGAGTGCCGCAATGATTATCATCGCAATGGCCACGATAGCTTTCTGGTCGAGCTTGGCAAATGGGGCCTCGGCCCTCGCGACCTCACCAGTAATGTGAATTTCTTCAGCCGTGTCGATACCGCCGCCGACGGAGCGCTCTCGTTCCACCCCGCGAACTCGACCGCCGGATCTTACGTCGACCTGCGCGCCGAGATGAACGTGCTCGTCATCCTGAACACCTGCCCGCATCCGCTCGATCCAAGTCCGACCTACGACCCGAAACCCGTAAAACTGGCGATCCGCAGAGTAGACGCGCCGGGTCCCGACGACCCCTGCCGCATCTCGCGACCCGAGAACCAGCGCGGTTTCATTCTCACGGAGCGCTATTTCCTATGAGCCAATATCGACACATCATTCCCGCGGGCGAGCCCTGGATTCACGAAATCCGCCAAGGCCAGCTTCTTCGCATCGTCGACCTGCACGGCAATCAGGCCGTCGACACGCTGTTCTATAACGCACGCGATACGTCCGATCGCTACAGCGCGCAGGACACGATTCGCGCGCAGGGCAATCTTTATCTGACTACCGGGACCCGTCTGATGTCGACGAACGGCAACGTGCTGCTCACCATCGTCGCCGATACCTGCGGCCGTCACGATACGCTGGGCGGCGCTTGCGCGAATGAGAGCAACATGGTGCGCTATGCAATCGATAAGCGCCACATGCACGCCTGTCGCAGCAGTTTTCTGAAGGCTGTTCTCGATAGAGGAATGGACAAGCGCGACATCGCCAACAACATCAACTTCTTCATGAACGTCCCAGTGACACCCGAAGGCGGCCTGACGTTCGAAGATGGAATTTCGGAACCTGGTAAGTACGTCGAGCTGCGCGCCGAGACGGACGTGCTGGCGCTGATCAGTAATTGTCCGCAGCTCAATAACCCCTGCAACGCCTACAACCCAACGCCAGTAGAAGTGCTGATCCGCGATGCCTAACGCCGTTGTGGCGCCCGCACTCCTGCGTGCCGTGTCGACACTCATGTCGACACGAGTTCGTCCCATAAACATCGATGTTCCATAAAGTCCTAATAGCGAACCGAGGCGCGATCGCCTGCCGCATCATCCGCACCCTGCGGCGCATGGGCGTCAAATCCGTAGCCGTCTACTCCGAAGCCGACCGTCACTCGCTCCACGTCCAGCAAGCCGACGAGGCCATCGCCATCGGCCCCGCGCCCGCCGCACAAAGCTACCTGAACATCCCAGCGCTACTCGACGCCGCGCGCGACACCGGCGCCGAAGCCATCCACCCCGGCTACGGATTCCTCAGCGAAAACGCCGCCTTCGCCGAGGCCTGCGCCGACCGAGGCATTGTCTTCATCGGTCCCACGCCGCATCAGATGCGCGAATTTGGATTGAAGCACACCGCCCGGCGCGTCGCCGCCGAAAATGGATTACCGATGCTGCCCGGCACCGGTCTGCTCGCATCGAAGGAAGAAGCCTACGCCCACGCCGATCGAATCGGTTATCCCGTGATGCTGAAAAGCACGGCGGGCGGCGGCGGCATCGGAATGCGTCTGTGCACCAATCGATCCGAACTTTCAGACGCCTACGCCGCCGTCGAACGCCTCAGCAGCGCGAGTTTCGGCACCGGCGGCATGTATCTGGAAAAGTTCGTCGCCCGTGCGCGCCACATTGAAGTGCAAATCTTCGGCGACGGCGCGGGCACCGTGATCGCACTCGGCGAGCGCGACTGCTCCACGCAGCGCCGCCATCAAAAAGTGATCGAGGAAACGCCCGCGCCGTACCTCCCCGATCACGTTCGCGCGGCGATGTTGAAAGCCGCGGTCCGTCTCGGTGAATCGGTGAATTATCAATCGGCCGGCACTGTCGAATTTATTTTCGACGACGCCTCCCACGAATTCTACTTCCTCGAAGTCAACACGCGCCTGCAAGTCGAGCACGGCGTCACCGAAGAAGTAACCGGCATCGATTTGGTCGAATGGATGGTCCTGCAAGCCGCCGGTGAATTACCCGATCTACGCGCGATCCCCATCACGCCGCGAGGCGCATCCATCCAAGTGCGCCTCTACGCCGAAGATCCCGGGAAGGATTTTCAACCGAGTTCCGGTCGCCTGACCAACGTGCAATGGCCCAGCGGCGCCACGCGAATAGAAACGTGGATCGAATCCGGCGCCGAAGTTACGCCCTATTACGATCCGATGCTGGCGAAGTTGATCGTCCATGCCGACAATCGCGACGCAGCGCTCATCAGTCTCCGCACCGCGTTGGCATCCACGCGCATCGACGGCATCGAAACGAATCTGGAATACCTCGCCCAGGTTGCGCGTTCAGCGGACTTCGCCGTGGGTGGCGTCACCACGTCGTTTCTTCGCGATTTCGATTATCGCCGTCGCGCTCGTCGACGTTCTCGCGCCCGGCACGCAGACCACGGTGCAGGATTTTCCCGGACGCCTCGGCTACTGGCACGTCGGAGTGCCGCCCTCCGGCCCCATGGATTCGCTCGCCTTTCGTTTCGCGAATCGTCTCGTTGGAAATTCCGAGGACGCCCCGGGCCTCGAAATCACCATCACCGGCCCGACCCTGCGCTTTCGTTGCGACACCACCATCGCTCTCACCGGCGCAGATTTCGGCGCGCGGCTCGATGGCGCACCCGTACCTCTCTGGCAAGCGATCGACATCCAAGCCGGCGCGACCCTTGAACTCGATTCCGTGCACGGCGGCGGCAGCCGTGCGTACCTTGCGATCGCCGGCGGCTTCGATGCGCCAAAATACCTGGGCAGCGCGAGCACGTTCATCCTGGGCAAATTCGGCGGCTTCGCGGGCCGCGCCTTGCGAACCGGCGACGTCCTGCCGATTGTCGCTGACTCCCCAACGAGGCGCGACAGTATGGAGCGCTTTCTTTCCATTCCCCCGCCCTACACCAACGAGTGGGAGATCGGAGTCCTCTACGGCCCCCACGGTGCGCCCGATTTTTTCACTCCCGCCGACATCGAAACTTTTTTCTCGACGCGCTGGAAGGTCCACCACAATTCCGATCGCACCGGCATCCGTCTCATCGGCCCGAAAATGCAGTGGGCGCGCAAAGACGGAGGCGAGGCGGGCCTGCACCCGTCCAATATTCACGACAATGCCTACGCGATCGGCTCCATCGATTTCACTGGAGACATGCCGGTGATCCTCGGCCCCGACGGTCCTAGCCTCGGCGGTTTCGTCTGCCCCGCCGTGATCCTCGATGACGAGCTGTGGAAAATGGGCCAACTCCGCCCCGGCGACCAAGTGCGCTTCGTGGTGCAGTGCGTGTGGCGCAGGCGGTTCCGCCTGCCGGTTCTGTGGGGCAGGCGTTTCCGCCTGCACAAACTCCTGCCGAACTTCCCAACCCCATCCTCCGCTCCCACCCTGGCGTAGTCTACCGATCCGCCGGCGATCGCAACCTTCTCCTCGAATACGGCCCCAACATTCTCGACTTGAATCTGCGTTTCCGCGTCCACGCGCTCGAATCGCAATTGCGCGCGCTCGACCTGACCGGAATCATCGACATCACGCCCGGCGTTCGCTCTCTACAGATTCATTACGACAGCAGACTCTCCCGCGACGCGCTTCTCGACGCGCTCGACGTCTGCGAAACGCGCATTCCCGATCTCGACGACCTTGTGGTTCCCTCGCGCATCGTTCATCTTCCGCTGTCCTGGGACGACCCCGCGACGCAGCTCGCCATCCGCAAATACACGCAATCCGTCCGCCCGGATGCACCCTGGGTTTCCCAAGATAAACCGAGCAATATCGAATTCATCCGCCGCATCAACGGCCTCGCGTCGATCGACGAAGTGCAGCAGATTGTCTTTGCGGCGAACTATCTTGTCCTCGGCCTCGGCGACGTGTATCTGGGTGCGCCGGTCGCGACGCCCACCGATCCGCGGCATCGCCTGGTGACCACCAAATACAATCCCGCGCGGACCTGGACTCCCGAAAACGCGGTCGGCATCGGCGGCGCCTACATGTGCGTCTACGGCATGGAAGGCCCCGGCGGCTACCAGTTCGTCGGCCGCACCGTGCAGATGTGGAACACATTTCGATCCACACGCGATTTCGAACCGGGCACGCCGTGGCTGCTGCGATTCTTCGACCAGATCCGCTTCCAGCCCGTCTCCGCGAAGGAGTTGCTCGATATTCGCGAAGGCTTTCCGCACGGCGAGTATCCATTGCACATTGAACATGGTGATTTCCGATTAAAGGAATATCACGCGTTCCTAAAATCCACCGCCGACCAAAGTGCGAAGTTCAAGCAAACGCAGCAACTTGCATTTGAAGCGGAGCGAGAACGGTGGGCCTCCGCCGGTGCTGACAAGCTCTTCGACCCGCCCGAGCCCGATTACGAAACGAACCCAAAGGAAGCCGTTCCCGAAGGCTGCCGCTCAATATCCGCGCCCGTCACCGCGAATGTCTGGGAGATTGCGGTGGACGCCGGGCAACGTGTCGAAGCCGGCCAGCGCCTGATCGTTCTCGAAGCGATGAAAATGGAAATCGCGGTGACCGCGCCGTGTGCCGGTATCATCGAAAGAATCCACTGCGCGAAAGGCTCCTTGGTGTCGGCCGGCCAATCGTTGTTGCTGCTTCGAATAAAGCAAAATATCGACGGCCGCCAGTGAGGCGCGACCGTAAGAGAGCGCGCGAGAATATCGACGGCCGCCAGTGAGGCGCGACAGTATGGAGCGCTATGTGGATGCTTACGGAACACAAAATGACAATCGCAAAATCAATCTCTTCCATCTACGATCGCATCGAAAGCGAACCGCTCAACCCCGTCTGGATATCTCTCGTCCCACGCGAAGTCTCCTCGCGCGCGCGGCTCAATCCAGCGGTCCATTAGCCGGCCTAACGTTCGCGATCAAAGACAACATCGATCTCGCCGATCTCCCGACCACGGCCGCTTGCCCCGCCTACGCCTATCAACCCGAAGCCAACGCACCCGTCGTGCAAAAGCTGATCGATGCCGGCGCGATCCCGATCGGCAAAACCAACATGGATCAGTTCGCCACCGGACTCGTCGGTACGCGATCCCCCCACGGCGCCTGCTCCTGCGTGTTCGATGCGCGCTATATTTCGGGCGGATCGAGCTCCGGTTCCGCCGTTGCGGTCGCGAAAGGGCTCGTCGATTTCTCGCTAGGCACCGACACCGCGGGATCGGGACGAGTGCCCGCCGCATTCAACGGACTCATCGGACTCAAGCCAACCCGCGGATTGCTGAGCATCCAAGGCGTTGTGCCCGCCTGCCGATCGCTGGACTGCGTGTCGATTTTCGCAAAGGATTGCGACCTGGCGCGCCGCGCGCTTCATGTCGTAAGCAATTCGAAAACTAGCGATTCGTCCGGCGCATTTCGATTCGGAGTCCCCGCCGCGAATCAGCTTGAATTTTTCGGTGACGACGAAGCCGCCAGTCTCTACGCCAAAGCCATCGCGATCGCCGAAAGCGCTGGCGGACAAAGAGTTGAGATCGATTTCTCGCCCTTCCGCGCCGCGGCCGATCTGCTTTACTCCGGCCCCTGGGTCGCCGAGCGCCTCGCTGCAATTCGCGGCTTCATGGAAACCCACGCTGACGAAATGAATCCCGTGGTGCGGCAAATCATCGCGGGCGGAGCGAAATACACCGCCGTCGACGCATTCGAAGCGCAATACCGTTTGCAAGAACTTTGCAGCGCCGCTGCAACCGAATGGGCTCGCATGGACACAATGTTGCTGCCGACCACCGGCACGATCTTCACGCACGACGAAGTCGCCGCCGATCCTATCGGAACCAACACCAAGCTCGGCTACTACACGAATTTCGTGAACCTGATGAACCTCGCGGCCGTCGCCGTTCCCGCCGGATTTCGCGCGAATGGACTCCCGTTTGGCGTTTCTTTCATCGGTCCCGCGTTTTCGGATGACGCGTTGCTTTCGCTCGCCGATCGCTTTCATCGCGGCACGATCCTGGTTGCTGTCGTCGGCGCGCATCTTACGGGGCAACCGTTGAACTGGCAGCTCACGCAGCGCGGTGCGCGACTTGTCCGAACCTGCAAGACCGCTCGCGGCTATCGCTTGTACGCGCTGGATGCGACGCTGCCGCCGAAGCCCGGCCTGGTTCGCGACGACGCCTTCGAAGGCCCCGGAATCGAAGTCGAAGTCTGGTCCATCGCCGCCGACAAATTCGGCGGATTCGTCGCCGCCATCCCGCCGCCGCTGGGAATCGGCAGCGCAACGCTCGAAGACGGCGAGGTCGTGAAATGTTTTATCTGCGAGCCGTACGCAATCGCCGCCGCGACCGAAATTACACATTTCGGTGGCTGGCGAGCATATCTGGCAAAGTCCTAGAACTTTCTGCCCACGGCAGCACCCGCGGTCCAGTATCGTTCGGTCTATTGTTCCATTGATCCAAACGTACTCCTCCGGCAGACTGTCGCTAGGACGATAAGCCTATATGACTACTGCAATGCTCATTTCAAACGCCACCGGCGAGGAAGCAAAGCCGAAGAGTCTCTCCTGTTCTAACTGCGGTTGGAGCAACGTTCGTTCATCCCTTAGCGCAGGTTTTTGGGATACACTCGCGTCGCTCGTTTTCCTGCAGCCGTTCCGCTGCCGCAAATGCAGGCTGCGATTCTACCGCTTCCGTCGTCCCATCGACCAGATATCCTTTCACCGGCGACACGATAGCCGCCGAACGCCGGTGCCCTTGGCCAGGGCAGTGGGCAACCAGGCATAAGTCTGTCTCAGACTGGGCATTGGAAAGCCCGAACCATGTTAAACTTCTAGAAACCTTTCCAAGGCCTCGTCGCCAACGGTTTAGCCCCGTCGCACAGTTTCAAAACCAGGGAGCGACGATGCTGCGCCGTATTGCACTTACTCTTCTCTTAACCGCAACTGTATTCGCACAGAAACCCACCTTCACCGTGGGCTGGTCCATCTACGCCGGTTGGACGCCCTATTACTACATGAACAAGTCCGGCATCCTGCGCAAGTGGGCCGATAAATACGGCATCACGATCAAGGTGCAGCGCTTCGACTACGCGCCGTCGCTCGACGCATTCGTCGCCAAGAACATCGACGCTTGCGCGATGACCAACATGGAAGCGCTCGATATGCCAGCCGCCTCGGGCGTGCCCACCACCGTCATCCTGATCGGCGATTACTCCAACGGCAACGATGCGCTGCTGGTGCGCAACGGAGTGCAGCTTAAGGATCTCGCGGGCAAGAAGATGCTCCTGGTGCAGAAGACCGTTTCCGAATACCTATTCGACCGCGCCATGACCATCAGCGGCGTGCGCGATCAGATCAAGAAAGTGCGCCTGGTGAACACCTCCGATTCCGACATCGCCACCGCGTTCATCGGCGATGCCGGCGCGAATGCCGTGGTCACGTGGAAGCCGATGGTCTCGCAGCTCGCGAAGCAGAAAGGCGTGACGTCGCTGTTCAACTCGTCGCAAATTCCCGGCGAAATTCTCGATCTCACGGTGGTTCGCACCGATGTCCTGAACAAGCCCGATGGGTCCGGACAGAAATTCGCCAAAGCGCTCACTGGCGCGTGGTACGAAATGCTGGCGCAGATGTCCGCAAAGGGACCGGCAGGCGACAAGGTGCTGGCTGCGATCGCCGAGGGTTCGCAGGACACGCTCGAATCCTACAAAGAACAGCTCAGCACCACGAAGATGTTCTACACGCCGCAGTCCGCTGCCGATTTCGGCGCGTCTCCGGAGCTGAAGCAGAAGATGGCGCTCGTCCGCCAGTTCTGTTTCGATCACGGCCTGCTCGGCGCGGGAACGAAATCCGTCGACGACGTCGCGATTCGTTATCCCGATTCTTCAGTGCAAGGCAAAGCCGATCGAGTGCGCCTGGTTTTCGATCTCTCCTACATGCAAACAGCCGCCCAGGGGAAGCTCTAAGTGGCGCACGCACACCTGCGTGCCGTGTCGACACCCATTTTCAAGCGGGGAAGATCGCGCAGGTAAGACACCATGTCCTACTCACTCATCCACACGAAACCCGGCCGCACCTGGACGATGCTCCTGTCCTGGACGCTGTTCGCCGCGGGAATCGCGGCGTACTTCACCGTATCCGCCGCGCGCCACCGCGAAAATCCCGACGATCGCGTGATGCCGACCATCGCGCAAATGGCACGAGGCATGTACGACGCCGCGCTCAAACCCGCGGAGGAAGATGAGCAACAAACAGACGCCTCCGGCCCCGCCCACAAATTCCTGGCCAGCATGTTGTGGAAAGACACGGTCGCCACCGGACGCCGTTTCTTCTTCAGCATGATCCTGCTGATCCCAGCGGTGATCCTCGGGCTGCACATGGGCCTGTTCCCCTACGTCGGCGTTTTCTTCTCACGCTTCATCCTGTTCTTCGACAAGATCGTCGCGCTGTCGCTGCTGCCGATTCTGTTCATCGCGTTCGGAATCGACGAACTCGCCAAAGTCATGCTGATCGTGATCGGCGTCAGCCCGACCATCATCCTCGACACCATCAATCTCGTCCGAGCCGTTCCCGCGGAACAGACGGTCAAGGCGTTCACGCTGGGCGCGGGCGATTTCGACGTGGCCTACCGCGTGGTGCTGAAGCAGATCATGCCGCGCGTGCTCAACAGCATCCGCCTCAATCTGAAAGCCGTGATGCTGTTTCTGTTCGCGGGCGAAATGATCGCGTCCACCGACGGTCTGGCGTATCGCATCGCGCTGCTGCGCCGCCACATGGGCATGGACGTGATCATTCCCGTATGTGCTGTGGGTGGCGCTGCTGCTGTTTCTGGTCGATCTCGGCATGCGCAATGGCGAATCGCTGGCTGCATCCGTGGTTTCAGGAGAAGGACTTGCAGGAGGCGTGAGCGCATGGCGCTGATCGACATCCGCGACGTTTCGGTGGCGTACGGCTCCCCCGCGCATCCCGTGCTCGACAACATCGATCTGCGGATCGATGAAGGCGAATTCGTGTGCGTACTCGGCCAGACCGGCTGCGGAAAATCGACACTGCTGCGGTTGATCCTTGGCTCCGAAAAGCCGATGAACGGCGAAGTGCTCGTCGACGGGCGCGTCCATGATCAGCCCGATCGCACGCGCGGCTACGTACCGCAGAAGTACTCGCTGTTCCCCGATAAGACGGTGCTCGACAACATCACTTTCGGTTGCGAAGTGAGCGAGTTCGGATTCCTGGGACGCCTCTCGCCGCGATTCTTCCTGCGCCGCCGCGAATTTCGCCGCGAAGCGATGGACTACCTCCGGCGCACCGGCTTGAGCGAATCCGACGCGTCGAAATATCCCGACCAGCTTTCCGGCGGCATGCAGCAGCGCGTCGCGATCGCGCAAGCCTTGATGACGCGGCCGCGAATTCTGTTGATGGACGAAGCCTTCAGCGCGCTCGATCCGGCGACGCGGCGCGGCATGCAGGAACTGATCCGCAATCTGTGGCGCGACCTGGGCACCACGATTCTGTTCGTCACGCACAACACGCATGAGGCGCTGACGCTGGGCACGCGCGTGATCGTGCTCGCCAAAGAGACGGCCGGCGCGGCTCGCGAATCGCGTGCGACATGCCCGTGCCCGAGCCGTGCGAAGAAGACGAAGTGCCAGCGCTGGTCCGCCGCCTGGAACGCGTGGCCGTTGAGGCTCTCTAGCAACGTGGCGCGGGCCGCCAGGCCAGTGATTTCAATCCATGCCGCTGAGCCAACTTAGAGACGATTGCCGTTTCCATATACGGATTTTTGTACCGACGCTCGGCTCTGCACGCGTAGCCGGCAGAGCTCATTAAATCGCACAAATGCAGTGCGCGTTGCATGGATTCGAAGGTTGAAATCGATACGGGCCTTCTGGCTATCCCAAACCCTGATCGGGAATCAGTTCCTAACTTCGTCCATTTAGGCGCTGTTGCGCCGATATACTAAACTCGGAGCGATTCTCTATGAAAATCTTGGTGTCTCTTGCCGTCGCGTTCGCAAGTAGCACACAAGCCCAGTTGCCGCCGCCCAACGCTGCCGGCGTGACGATGGGGCATGTTCATCTGAACGTCAGCAATGTGGAAGCTCAGCGGAAATTCTGGGTCGATCTTTTTGGCGCGACCCCATTAAAACGCGAAGGGCTGCAAGGGGTGAAGGTTCCCGGTATGCTCATTCTCTTCACCCCGAAGAACCCGACCGCTCCGTCTGAAGGAGCCGTGATCGATCACTTCGGATTCAAGGTTCGCAACACCGAGGAGTTCCTGAAGAACTGTCGCGATGCCGGATTCGTGACGCGTCCGCCGTTCAGAGGCGTTGAGGGGTTTCCCAATGCCTACATCGAGGGACCGGACGGTGTGAAAGTTGAAATCCAGGAGGACGCTTCGCGCACAGGACCGCCCGCGCCGAATCACCTGCACTATCAGGTGAAGGATGTGGCCGGACTGCGTGACTGGTATGTGAAGACGTTCGGTGCAGTCGCAAGGAAGCGTGGAGTCCTCGACACGGCGGACATCTCCGCGATGAACTTGACCTTTCAGGCCAACCGCGACGACACGCCTCGGCCGGCGACGAAGGGACGGGCGCTCGATCATGTCGGCTTCGAAGTGACGAATCTGGAAGCATTCTGCAAGAAACTCGAGGCGGACGGTGTGCACTTTGACGTTCCTTACAGAAAGATCGCAGCGCTCGGAATTGCCGTCGCGTTTCTAACGGATCCCATGGGCGGTTACATTGAACTTACGGAGGGTCTCGATTCGTTTTGACCCGCCGATGAGAATCACATAGAGCGCAACAATCAGGCCCGTCCACAGGTGAATTTTGAGCAGAGCTTTGCGAACGGGATTACCGTGGGGGCGCTGATGGAAGGTCACGGTCGCGCGGTATCTCGCGTCGTTGCTTTCACTTGCACCGCATCCGCAACCAGTTTTCGCTCCCTCCAGCGCGCGTGCACTATGACGTGATCGCCAAGCCTGACTTCAGACTTGCCGATCGTTTGGCTATTGCGTTTGAAGGTGGCCTTCGGATCAAGCTCGGTTTCAATTCTTTTGCCGGACGAGGTTGTAATCGCGAGAATCCGCTCCCTGATTTCCACGACGACCCCCTCCATCGTCGAGGTAATGCGGTGGGCGTTAACGGTTGTGGCAGCCAGGACTACAACAATCACGAGCTTGGAGCAGCGGATCACCCACGAAGAGCGTAGCATCAGGATCTGAAATCGCAAGAGTATCTTTCGGCCAGCTATTGATCTTGGGTTCGAATCGTTTTGGGGCTGGCCAAAAGATAGGTAGCGCGTTCGCAATCGAGTCGCTACGCTCTGGAGAGAGCTGGGTCCGTCTGCCCAGATAAGGACTCCGTTTGATGCCTTTGGTGCAGGACAAACCCGTGACCGTGGAAGGCGCTCAGCTTGAACGCATTGTTCAAAGCGCTGCCTTTCGAACATCCGACATCCATCGGGTTTTGCTCACGTATTTGGTCGAAAAATCTTTATCCGGTGAGGCCGATTCGCTCAAGGAATACACCGTCGGTCTCGAAGTGTTTCACAAGCCGTCGACCTACGACCCTCGGCAGGAATCGACTGTTCGAATGCATGTGTCGCGCGTTCGTCAGAAACTCGCGGAGTATTATCAAAGCGAAGGCGCCACTGATCCGATCGTCATCAGTTTACCGAAGGGCGCGTTCAAGATCGCCTTTTCCAGCCGTGATGATGCGACCAGCACGATTGCTCCCACGCCGGCATTTGAACCGGCCAAGAAAGGGGTGCATTGGGTCGCCGTCATCATCACAGTGATTGTGGTGATCGCTGGATCGATTGCGTTCGCAGCGCGATATCGGCAATCCGGTAAGGCTGCCGCGAGTACTTTGGTTCAACCGGCGCGCGAGCTGTCCGAAGTCGAGAAACTGTGGCAGCCCTTCTTTTCATCAGACCGGTCCTTGATCCTCTGCCTGTCGAGCGCCTCTAACGGATCCGACCTTACTGGCGCCGGCACTGCCGATGGAGCCTTTTTGCTCGGCCGATTCTTCGCAAAGCACGCCAAGGACATTGCAATCGAGAAGGGCAACCAATTGTCGATTCTTGAGCTAGGGACGAACAATCTGGTTTTTATCGGATCCGTGGCTGGAAACAGGAATATTCAAAGAGTTCTCTCGCATCTGGATCTGGTTCTGGAGACAAACGGGGTTTCCAACGCCAAACCACAGGCGGGCGAAAACAAGATTTTTGCCGATCGCTTTGCGGAAGACGCGGAATTGGATGAGGGCTTCGCTCTCATCACGCATATACCGGGGCTCAGCGGCGATGGCGACGCGCTTTACCTCGCGGGAAACAAGGCAGGCAGCGTAGCCGGAGCCGTCCGCGCTTTCACGGACCAATCCTGGGCGCGAGTTTTAGGCTCGCGAATGAAAGACCCATCGGGCAACTTGCCGCGGTTCTACCAGTTGGTCCTCAAGGTGCGATCGATGGATGGAACCCCGGTTGACGCGAGTTATGTGATGCACCGGTCGATTGATGCAAGGCTCGCGACCGCTTCATGGCGCCAGCGATGAGGTTGGCTTTGACGCGAAGACAACGTTTACGCGCGCCAAGCAAACGATCGCGAAGACGGATATCAAGGTCGGCGATCGGATCGTGATTCACGCCAAGGAAGTGAATGAAAAACTAATCGCCAGTACGGTTGAAATCGGGGGTGCACCTGCAGCAAAGACCGCCGCCAAGCCAGCAACCAAACCGTAGGCCAGGAACACACAATCGCGAGGTGCCTATCAGCGTCGAGTTGCGCGCCCGGCAGGATAGGTCTGGTCCGGCTTCAGTGGCCGAAAGATAGGACTCGATTATGGCAGGAAAAAACTATAGTGGAAGCATGCGGAATCCGATTCAATCGACGACCACTTGCGTCCTGCTCTTCTCCGCCATGAGTCTTCAGGCGCAAACAAAAGCGGCCCCTTCCCAATCGCCACCGTCAACCAAAGTCGAAATCCACGCGACGTTGAGCCAGCTTATGAAGGGCATCGTGTATCCAGCTTCCAACGTGGTTTTTGCAGCGCAGAACCACGATCCGGCGGAAGTTAAACCAGGGCCAAACCCCGCCATGGCTACCGACCTGTTGATGTCGACCTACGGGCAATGGCAGGCGATTGAGAATAGCGCGCTTGCAATCGTTGAAGCATCAAACCTGATGATTCTCAGCGGACGAAAGTGCTCAAACGGAGTTGACGTTCCTATCCACAACGCAGATTGGGTGAAGTTCATCCGAGAGTTGCGCGAGGGCGGACTCGCAGCTTACAAGGCGGCCCAATCCAAGAGCCAGGATGGCATCCTGATGGCTGCCGAGCCGCTCACGAACGCCTGCTCTCATTGCCATGACAAATATCGTGAAAAACCTACGTTGGCACAACGCTGCAGGCCTTAACGGCGCAAGAGAAAGATCGCGCCGGCAGAATCAGTGAAAGTCGCATCGATTGCATTGTGGACCGGTTTTACGGCAATGCATACCGGCAATTGCTTCGGGCACCATTCCTTTGCAGCCGAGTTCGACGCGAATAAGCCGGTGACGCTAGAAGGAGTCATCGCGAGGGTCAATTGGATCAACCCTCACGTTACGATCTACCTCGACGTCAAGAGTCCGAACGGCACTCTCGCGAATTGGTCGGTGGAGGCCGGTAGCCCAAATAGCCTTTCGCGAAGGGGCCTCTCGAGGCTTTCCCTGGAACCGGGAACGAATGTCGTGATTGAGGGATACCGCTCCAGAAGTGTCGCGAACCGCGCTACGGGCAGTCGCATCACCTTGCCCGGCGGGCTACGAATCCTTCTCGACCAGCATGAGTCAGCTACCGTGACTAACCACTAGCTGCTACTTTGTCTTGGGATGTTTCTATTTTGCGACTCTTGCGGGTCGCTCGGCATGGCTGGTGATCAGTGCCACGCGCGTAGGCACGGGAAGGGTGGTCCTTGCGTCGATTACACTGCTCGCGATGGAGATTCGGCGCGATGTTCTGCCTCGCGCAAAGTTTTAGGGCGTGTGATGTGGTGCTGTGAGATTCGGGCCGGCTGTTGACGCCATACACCGGCATCTTGTCTTCGGGGACGTCATAGTACGCGATCGATCGTCCCATTGTGACCAGTCCCGCCCAGATGACAATAGCGAAATACACGCCGCCGACCTTCGCTTTTCCCGGAATCGACGGCACGGCATCCAGCGCGGCTGGATTCTTGTAAATGCTGCGAAAAATCAGGGCGTGAATCAGGACCAGCATCAGCAGCGACATCTTCGCCCAATAGAACGGATTCCAATAATAAAATTCGGCTTTCGACATCAAGAGCAGCACCCCGCAGCCGATGGTCAGCGTGCCACCGACATGCTTCCACGGCCGCAACTGGCCGACAACATCTGCAATCGGATACTTCTTCATCAAGATGCCCAGCAGACGCAGATCGGTGATCGCGATCATCCCGCCGAACAGTCCCATTCCGGTGAGATGCAGCGACATCACGATAGGGTAGGCGAGGCTGGATTCGCGCAATGAGGTCGCGAGTCCGGTCGACTGAAGCCACTGAAAGAACTCAAGCATTGGTGTGATCCTAACTAAACTGTGATCCTAACTAAACGAGCTGTGATCCTGACTAAACGAAAGCGATGAATATCCCACCGAAAATGACCGAAACCCACAACGCGACCGAGACGACCGCAACCAGCGTCGCGCCGCCGCCCGACGGATTCGATTTCATCACGCGATTGTGGATGGTGTACTGAAACAGCAGCGCGAAAATGAGCGCTCCCATCTTGAAGCGGAATCCCGCATTGTTCAGGTACATGTTGGGATCAGAGGACCAGATGAGGGGCCCCGACATCAGGACGGCGATGAATCCGCCGAGCGTCCAGGGCCACAAATCCTTTGCTAATTCCGATGGCTGTTGCCGGCGCATACCAACGCCCAGCAAGCGCAGATCCTGAACGAATATGCTGCCGATGGCGATGGCGAAGCCGAGGATGTGAATGATCTCCAGTAATGGGAACGACCACTCGTTATTGTTGAGCGGATTGGTCGAGGGATCGTAGTTCAGATAGTCGGTCTGCAACAGCAGCAACATCATGAGCGGTTCACCTTTCGAGAGTTATCCAGACTATCAGAGCGATGCGTCATCTGACATGGAAGTTATTCGTGGCGGGGACAAAGGCGCTCCGGCATGATGGGTCGACGGTTATCGTCGCACCCCAAACAGAAAGCGTTCCAACTCGATTGGCACCGCCGTTAAGTTCCGAAGTAGATATTGATTGAAGCGCCAATGAATGAGAACTCGCAAGGGAGAAATGGGGCGAATCGTTTGTTCACGACAAACCCCTTCTGAGCATCTTACGCGGGCTTGGTCTTCTCGAACAACTATCTTTCGGCTATTCCTCGTCGTTTTCCTCGGCATTCAGAATGTAGATTTGGTGCTCACCGAATGCCTCGGGCTCTGCACCTCCGTTCAGTTCATGGGATTCGTGGAGATCGGTCCCAGATCACATTCGTTTAGGTTCGCTCGGATTGAGGTGCCGCTCGCTCCAGATCGGACGGCAGAAACATCAGCCCGACTGGTACCCATCCACGTGCTAAAGATAGGACTCCGTTGATTTGATACGGTTCACCGAACCCGGCAAACGATTGATAATAACGCAATCACTTACGGTCACTGACCGCATTTTGACCGTCGTATTCCTCTGGTTAAAGCCATTGCGTGATAGCATCCTGGGCGACCTTAAACATCCGAGGTGATCTCATTGAACCGATTCTGCCAAGTGACGTGTGCCCTAGCGTTCGTGCTCTCAGCAACCGGGCCCGTTCTAGCGCAACAGCTTTCGATTTCCGGAACCGTTCAGGACGGTACCGGAGTGGTGCCGGAGGCGGAGGTTACGCTTCGCGACCCGGTGGGGAAAACTACCAAGACCACCACGGACGGTACCGGACGCTACAAATTCGAGGGGCTCCATTCGGGGGCTTACGAAGTAGGCGTCCACCGGGAAGGATTCGAGGCCGCCACACGAAGGTTGACCCTCAACGGCGATACCCAGACGGTAGACGTCACGCTCCAGGTCGCCGGCGGCGGGACCTCGATTGATGTTCGCGACGTGATCGGGCGCGGGACGGCATCGGGGATGGAGGTGCCGAACAACGAAATCCCCAGCTACACTGCCAGCGTGACCGAGCGGACGCTTCGCGAACAGGGAATCAATGACCTGCCGACAGCGCTCCAGAATATATCGGGCGTCTATACCGAAGTCCAATACGGCGCGTATGAGTGGTACACGATCGGCGGGATCACGCAGCAATCGGGTACGGACTTTCTTTACGTCGACGGCATGACGCTCACCGGAAACCGGTCGATGACGCAATTGAATAACGTCGAAGAAGTTCAAGTGCTGAAGGGACCCAATTCGATTCTCTACGGCGGCGCCGGCGCGGGCCAGGGGGGGATCGTGAACGTGATTCGCAAGAAGCCGTCCGCGCTGCGTGCGAACGAAATTCAGTATCGGGTTGGAAGGTTTGGATTGGAGCAAGTGTCCGCATCGAGCACCGGGCAGGTCGGGAATTTCCACAGGCTCCTCTACCGGGCGGACGTTTCCTACGCTCACACCGACGGCTGGCGGCAGAATGGATGGAACCGTGTCACGGGCGCGCCGGAGCTGACCTGGCTCATCAATTCACGAATGTCCGTTTCCACGATCCAGACCTTCGCGCGCGACCGCTTTTCGACCGACGCCGGGATACCCGCGGCTTTGTTAGCGATGCCGAATTTCCCGCTCGACCGCAAGTTCAATCCGGCTGGCGATTTCGAGCTCTCCCGCGACTGGCAGAACGAAATCGACTATCGCTGGAATCTGACTCCTCGCCTGTCGATCAACAACACGTTTTTCAAGCGCAGGAATCGCGATCAATACAGCGACGCCGAAACCGAGACGTACGTTACAGCGACGAATGTGGTGACCCGGGGCATTCTCTATTACCAGCGCAACCAGCGGCCCACGCAGGATGTCACGGACCTGGTCGGCGACTACCGGTTCCTGGGGATGCGCCACCGGTTCCTGGCTCGTTACAATTATTCCGATCAATATCAGTACACGGACCGTACGGGCGATGTTCCCGGCTCCAGCAACTCCAACCTGTTGCCGCTTCCGCCCGTGCCGATCGCCGCGTTCATCGCGGGCACCTGGGTCGACACCGCGCCGACATACACCACGTTCCCCATCACGCGCATCGATTACGCGACGAATCGGTTCAATAGCGTAGCGCTTCAGGATCAGATCAATCCGGTTCGCTGGCTTGCAGTCAACTTCGTCGTCACCCGCCCGGATTACGACCGCCGCACGCACAACGACAATTACAACGATGGCGTCTTCGTTACACGGGGCGTCGATACTCACCTTTCGAACAACTCGAGAAACAACTATCGAGTGGGAGCGGTTCTTCTGCCGATGGAAAACTGGGTAGGGTGGACCCGCGGATTCCGCCCCTACTTCAGCTACAACAGCTCTTTCAATCCAGTCACGCAGATCCCGGCGGACGGGTCGCAGCTCAATCCCGTGATCAATAAGAGCTGGGAGATCGGCAACGAATGGCACGGCTTGAAGGATCGCCTCACAGTACAGACGGCGGCGCGCCGGATTCAGGATCAGAATCGCGTGGTTACAATTAGTACGGGCGTCTTCGAGCAAGTGGGTAGCGCAACCACGTACAACATGGATTTCGATGCGAAAGGCAACCTGGGCCACGGATTCTTCCTATTAGCGAATTACGCGTACGCCGACAGCCTCATCGATCGATTCCGAACCGACGGGCTGCCCCAGGCCAATGGCGGAAAGCGGTTCCCACATGCCCCCAAACACCTCTCTCGCGTGTGGGTCACAAAGTCATTCAATGTGAGCAAGGAAACCAAGCTGAACGTCAGCCTGGGAGGGCATTATATCCGGCACTTCTACACCAACACCGCGAACACCACCATCGTCCCCAGCGTGACCGCCTTCCATGGCTTGATCACCATGACGCGTCGAAAATACGATGTGGGCGTGAACTTCACGAACCTGCTGACGCGACCGCTATTTCGTACTCCGTCATCAACGGATCGCAGCTTTATCCCGGGCCAGCCGCTAAGTGCGACCTTGACGGTTCGCTACCGGTTTTGATCAGGACGAATTCGGTGCCTCGCCCATCTGTTTTCCTCAAACGATCCCTCATCTTCGTCCATCGCTGGCTGGGTGTGGCGTTGTCGATCCTGTTCGCGATGTGGTTCGTCTCCGGGATCGTGATGATGTACTGGGGATTTCCCGGAGTCAGCGAACGTGACCGACGCGAACGGGAACCCGTACTCGATCCGTCCCGCATCAAAGTCACACCGGAGGAAGCCTACGCTTCCTTGGGACTCGATCGCTCGCCAGGACAGGCACAACTCACCAGCTTCGATGGCCGGCCCGTGTATCGCTTCGGCGCCGGAGCGGGCGGAGGACGAGGCGGAAGACGCGGACGCGGCGGGGCAGGTGGAGGCAGTACGACGGTCTATGCCGATGACGGCCATGTGCAGTCCTCTGTCGATGACGCGATGATCGATCGCGCCGCAGCCGCGTGGACCGGCCACCCGCTGAGCGACGCGAAAAAGGAATCGGTTCAGGAGGTTGATCAGTGGACGGTCGGCGGACAACTTCGGACCCTGCGCCCGCTCTACAAGTATTCGTTTGGCGACGGCCAACAAGTCTACGTTTCGGCGCGCGCCGAAATCATGCAGTACACCACCAGCCAATCTCGCTTCTGGGCTTATCTCGGCGCGATCCCACATTGGATGTACTTCACGCCACTGCGGAAGCACCAACCCGAGTGGTCGAGTTTTGTCATATGGACCTCGGGGATCGGGACCATCTCCGCGCTGCTTGGCATCGTGATCGCTGTGTGGATGCTCTCTCCGTCGAAGCGCTACCGCAACGCGGGCGAGCCCACCAGCATTCCTTATCGAGGATGGAAGCGGTGGCACACGATCATCGGTTTGGTGTTCGGAATCCTTGCCATGACGTGGGCGTTCAGTGGATTGCTTTCGATGGGGCCGTTCGATTTTGTGGAGCGCCTTGCGGGCAATCGGCCACCCGACACCAAGACTGGCAGTGGGTCCAACCGATACCAAGGCTGGTGGCCGTCCAGCGGGCAGTGGAGGACGAGGAAACGGTAATATCGCGGGCACTCTCCGCGGCGACGTTCCCTTCGACTTGGCGGCTTACGCATCCAAACCACCCAGCGTGGCGCTCGCTTCGCTCGGTAGCGATTTCAAGCCCAAGGAACTGGAGTTCACCATGTTCGCCGGCGAGCCACAATACCTCGCCACGGACGATGCCGGCCGTACTCGAATCATTCCGGTCCAGGGCGATCCCAAAGAAGAGTTTGACCACGACCGCATCGCCGCCCTCATTCGTCAATCGGCGGGAACCACGATTGCGGAAGAGCGCTGGATCGATCAGTACGATTCCTATTATCTGGATCGGCATCGGGAAAAACCTCTACCCGTGATCTACGTTCGATTGAACGACGAGACCAGCACACGCTACTACGTCGATCCGAAGACCGCGCGCGTGGTCGGGACGTATTCTTCGCGTAGCTGGGTCAACCGCTGGCTGTATCACGGGCTCCACTCTCTCGATTTTCCCTGGCTGTACAATTACCGGCCGCTGTGGGATATCGTCGTCATCGGACTGATGCTAGGAGGAACAGCGCTCTGCGTCACATCGCTGATTCTCACGTGGCGCGTGCTCAGCCGTAAACTCTTCGCGGCGTTTCTTAAGCACGGCCACAACCGGTCATCGAGGATCTGGCTTGAGGATTCCAAGACGAACGTTGTTTCTCGCAGCATGGATTGCATGCGGACGAGTTGATTGCCCACGACCTCTACATCTTGCCGGAGCGTTTCGTGGCGGCGCCCGAAAATCGCTCCTCCTTTCAGGAAAGTCCGACGGCTTCTTCAACCACGCAGTTGGGTTTCCCATCGAGATCATTCCCGAGAGCGATCCATACACGGCGAAACCCGGCGACACCTTGCCGGTCCGCGTCCTGTTCAAAGATGAACCGCGCCCGATCTCCAGTTCGAAACGACATCGACCGACAGCCACAAATCCCAAACCACGTTGGCGGGACGGACGAATCCGAAGGGCGCGTATCCATTAACGTGGACCGCGCCGGTAAATGGCGGCTCCACGCCATCAAGATGGAACGCTGCGCCGAGCCTCAAGTCGCCGATTGGGAGAGTTACTGGGCGAGTTTGACCTTCGAAATCAGATAAACCATCTCACGCTGCCCATCCACAGCCGTTTCCGCGCCAATCGCGATCGACTTGCCAGTTGCCGTTCATCTTGACGAGGACGGTGCAGGTCCCGCTGCTCTTAGCCCAGTAACACACCGCGGCGCGTGTCCGGTCGGGATTGAAGCCGACGGCGGAAAAAACAGCGATTCTCGAGTCGGCCCATTTTTCAGAAGTAGCCAGGACGTAGTTGGCCAATCTGAATTTCCGTTCGAGAAGAAGCGTTTTCCTATTCTTAAGAACGTAGTCGTCCATCACGCTGCCGTAAATCGTGGCTTGGTCGGGTGTGGGTTTCGAACAAAGATCGAACCCTCGCGTTTCCTGCGTGATGATCCAACTACCTGGCGTCGTGTCCTTGTTTGCCAATAGCATGGAATAGATATCGTTGGATTCCTTATCCTCTTCGGGAGACAGCATGAGCCGCTCTTTGCGTGCCTCTTTGTTATCGGGAGTTTGAATCGCGGGGACTTGAACGGGCGCAAGAAAGACAGCCGCTGCGGCTGCGCATCGGAAGAGCCATTGCATGTGGATATAATATCCCGGCGGGTGCGGCTAACGGGCTACAAAACGCGTGTTGGTTCGTCCGTAGAAGGCGGCTTCAGATGAAGAAGTGACCCGCGTCGCCAAGTCCGAGCTTTGTACGAGTGGCGCGTGACTCGGCCTGAGTCACTGCGTGAGCTTGTGGGAGGAATCGCACACGCATCTCAGATAGACTTACCTGTATCCATGCCAATTTCCGTCGGAGACCGGATCGGCCCCTACGAAACTCTTGCGCCTATTGGTGCGGGCGGCATGGGCGAAGTCTGGAAAGCGCGTGACATGCGGCTCGATCGCGTTGTTGCGATCAAGATTTCCAGGCAGGAGTTCAGTGAACGCTTTGAACGCGAGGCGCGCGCAATCTCTTCCTTGAACCATCCCAATATCTGCCAACTTTACGATATCGGCAAGCAAGCCGACGGCTCAGGCTACCTCGTGATGGAGTTCGTGGAAGGCGAACCCATACGGAGTCCCGACTCTTCGCGCCAGTTGCTGGATCTCGCCACCCAAATCGCCGATGGGTTGGCAGCCGCTCATGCCGCCGGCATCACTCACCGGGATTTGAAGCCGGACAACATATTGGTCTCCGGCCCGCGCAGCGCGAACCCAGGCCGGGCGCAGATCCTGGACTTTGGACTCGCCAAGCGCAACGTAGCCGCCGGGCAATGCGAAGCCACGAAAACCATAATCGGCGGCGCAACCGACCCCGGAACTGTGCTGGGAACGGTGGCGTACATGAGCCCTGAGCAGGCGCGCGGTCAGGAAGTGGATGCCCGGAGCGATCAGTTTTCGCTCGGCCTTATTCTGTACGAGCTCGCGGCGGGTAAGCGCGCGTTCGTTCGTGACAGCGCCGCGGAAACCATGGCCGCGATCATTCGCGATGATGCGCCGCCGCTGCCTGCAAGCGTGCCCGCACCGCTCCGCTGGGTAATCGAGCGATGTCTGGCTAAAGATCCAAGTGAACGCTATGATTCCACCCGTGACCTGTATCGCGAATTGAAGCTGGCCCGCCAACGAATTTCCGAGGTCAGCACGGCGGATGTCAGGCCCGCTACTGCGCCGGCCGCTGCGCAGCAAGCTCGCTGGCTCTGGCCGTCGCTGACGGCGGCAAGTCTGGCGCTGGCCGCCGGAACTTGGGGATGGCTGCTGACGCGTCCCGCTCCCAGGCCGCTGCAGCTCACCAAATTCCAGATTCAAGCTCCCGGCGGGAATCAACTCCCGATAGGCACACCGGCGATTTCTCCGGACGGCCGCACACTCGTCTTTGCAGTCCAGGGTTCTGACCATTTGAATCATCTTCACGTGCGCTCCCTTGACTCAACCACCAGCCGTGAATTGCCCGGCACTGAAGGTGCGGTCCATCCTTTCTTTTCGATGGATGGCAAGTCGATCGCTTTTGTCGATACAGCCAATACTGTCAAGCGGCTGGAGTTGAGCGGCGGCAGCCCGCGCCCAATCGTGACCACCACCGCGCCTTGGCACGGGGCTTGGACCACGACCGGCGACCTTGTGGTCAGCCACGATTTTTTGTTGCAGAAAATCCCGGCCGGCGGTGGGAATCCGATCCCTCTTAGTTCCGATGGCAAGGGCCTCAGTCTAGGCTTTCCTTTCTTCTTGCGCGACGGGAATCGATTCCTCGCTCGGATGCAGACCGGCAATGGGTATGTCGTGGCTTTGGCGGCCTTGAACGCACCTTCGCCGAATCAAATACTGGATGTTGCCTCCGCTCCGTTGATCGGACGGACGCCCAAAGGATCGTATCTGCTCTACCTTAGGGAATTGGATCTAATGGCAGCGCCGTTTGACGAGGTCGCCGCAAAAGTTTCGGGCGAAGCCAACGTCCTCGTAGAAGGTATCGGCCGCGTCGCCACTCCGCCAATGATGCCGGCTGCCGGCATTTCCGATGCCGGAGTGCTTGCGTTTCAAAACACTGGCAACGGTTGGGATTATGACAGGGCCTATTGGTTCGACCGGTCAGGAAAGCGCCTGGATGCAGCTTCCTTGCCCAACCTGAACAACAGATTGAGCCTTTCTCCCGATGGACGTGCCGTCGCATTCGGCTCCCTAAGTGGCAGCGTTGGCCGGGAAGAAATCTCGGTTACCGACTTATCCCGCTCGGTGACAGCAAAAGTAGCGTTCGGTGACGGACGCTTTATCAACCCGGTATGGTCGCCGGATGGGAAGCGGCTCGCCTTTCGCGCGTATGAACGGGGCATTTTGGAAAAGAACGCCGATGGAACCGGCGCTGAACGGCAACTGTATTCCAAGGACGCAGTTCCGTTGTCCTATTCGCCGGATGGCAAGTATCTTTTGTACCTGGAAAGATCGCAGTACTATCTGCTGAGTCTAGACACGGGCGGGCAATCCATCCCAGTCAACTCGCGGAAAAGCACCGGCCAGTACGGCGCGATCTCGCCGGACGGCAAATTCATCGCGTACAGCTCCACCGAATCTGGATCGGAGCAGCTCTACGTAGAGCGCATGCCGCCTGCGACCGGCAGATGGCAGGTTTCCCAGGGGAACGGCCGTTTGCCCCGCTGGCGCAAGGATGGTAAGGAACTGTTCTATGACGACGTCTCGGGGCAGATTTTCGCCGTTGACGTCCATCCCGGCCCAGAGGCTTCCGTCGGCGCACCCAAGCTTCTTTTGCCGGCCGGGAACTCTTCTGGCGACTTCGACGTCGCTCCTGACGGCCAGCGCCTGCTCGTGCGCACGCGTGGAGGCTTGACGGGCAACGCCCCGATCACCGTCGTTCAGAACTGGTGGCTGGAGTTGGAGAAGAAGTAGCGGACCGCGCCCCACCCCTTCGAGTCCATCACGGCGCGCGCTAACTCCCGAAAAACGCCGCTATTTGAGTGACTCGTGCCGCTACGAGCGGATCGTCGGCTACTCGTACAAAACTGAGATTGATCCCGCAGCACCAGCGAGCTCGCAACTGGACCCAAACGGCGTCGTAGGAACTTGATGGAAAGGCCCGATACTGAGATGCGCCCGTTTGAGCGAACCGCCAGCCGATCCCGACAGTCCGCGAAAAGTGGCCGCGCCCTTCGAGCGCGGGCCAAAACACAAGACGAACGGAATCGAGTGTACACCACTGTGCGCCTTCGCGCTGAATGTCGAACTGCTCGACGGTAACGCCGGCCCCCTGCGATACGTTCCTGGGTCGCTGGCCGCGCCGATGGTGGCCGCCGGTAGCGCCGCGATCACAACGAGAACAGCAAAGTGAAAAGCATCCGGCTGCTCGAAGGCGGCGCCGCGTCGAAACCTACCTGGGAGCAATCGTAAAATCGCGCAGTGAGAGCTTCATCGGCTTGTCCCGCATTGCCTCAAGGCCCGACAACAGTTCCAACAAATGTCCGCGCCCCAGCGCAAGCTCATGTTCCTGCGGTTGATACTTCGTCCCCGTCGGATAATCGACAAACGGCGACGACGATTGCTCGATGTGACAACCGAGTATGTGCGCCACCGGCTTGCCTTCCGTGAATTTCACTAGCCGCAGCGTGCTCGCTAGGTAAGTCGGAAAATCCGTAATGTACAAACGCCCCGGATACAGATGATCGCCCGTCAACAGAATGCCGGTCTTGCGATCGTAATAAGCGACGTGCGCCGGCTGATGACCGGGAATCGGAATCACGTCGACCATGCGATCGCCCAGATCGATACTGCCGTTCTCCTCCGGCCACTTCGCGATCGCGAACGCCTTTTGCAGCGCCTCGGGCGTCGCAGCCACTAACGTAACGTTAGGCGACGCAGCGAATCCCTTGTCGCCGGAAACATGATCGCCATGCCCATGCGAATGCGCCACCGTCAATTCAATCGACGCCCGCTTGTTCACCGCCAGCCATTTCGCGATCAGCTTCTGCACGAACGCCGCGGTATCGACTGTTTGACCCGCGCCCGTGTCGACCAGCAGCGCCCGCTCCTTCCCGAAGATCAGATAAAGAAACGGCTTCTCATAATTCGTGCAGCCCGATTCGCGCAGAATGTAGAACGTGGAATTGTATTCGTGAACTTCCCAATCAGGAACTTCCAGGCAGTTCGGACCGCCCGTTCTCCAGGACGCGGGCAGCGTTCCCGGCTCAACGGCGGAAGGTGTTTGCGCACTGACTACGATTGCCGCAATCAGTGCGCTTAGGACGGACTTTGATTTCAACTTCAGAACTCGAATCGTAGCGCAAACTGCATCACGCGCGGAGCGGCGCCGCTCGCGTAACTGGTGATCTCACCGAACGTAGTCGGGGCCGCGAGGCTCAAATTCGTCGTGCTCGGCGCGGCGAAGTTCACGTGATTGAACGCGTTGAACGCCTCAGCCCGGAGCGCCAGCCGCATGCCTTCGCGCGGTAGCCGGAAACTTTTGCTGGCCGACATATCGGTGTTCACGAAGTGCGGTCCGCGAATGATGCCCCGCGTCCCCACCGTACCCGGATACTGGCCGACGAACGAGTTCACCGCGCTGGTATTGCTGAACAGACTTGGAATTCCGTTCTGATCGAACGTGAATCCGTTTGTGGGCAGCGTCGATCCCGGCCGCAGGATGGTGAATGCCGAGTACTCGTAGTTCACGTTGTACACTCCGCCGTCGCCAATGTTGAGGGGCGTTCCGCTGTGGAACGAGACCAGCGTGCTCACCTGCCAACCACCGACGATCTGGTCCAGCCACATGGGAGCGCCCGAAAGGAACGGCTTGCCTTTCCCCACCGGCAGTTCAACCACCGCATCGCCGGTAACAGTGTGGCGGCTATCGAAGGACGATGGGCCTCGAAACGCGTTCGGATTGAACGCGTCCTGCAGAGGCGAGTTACCGATGGATGATTCGGAGTCAGATCCGTTGTCGAGCGAATGCGACAGCGTGTAGTTAAAGTCGAATCCCCAGCCGTTCTGCACCGCGCGGCGCAGAACCAAGGTACCCGCGTGATACGCCGACTTGCCGGCGTTCGTGTAAGCCTCCAGCCCCGAATTCTGCAGCGGGAAAAACGTGTTGCAACCGGTCTTGACGATGCAAGTGCCATTCGCCTGGCGAATTCGATCCATATCGTTCATGCCGTCCAGATCGCTGCCGGAGTAATTGCCGTACACATCGTAAAAGTAATTCGCGCTGGCGCTGCCGGTGATATAGAGGTTCTTCGCGTTGCCGAACATGTCTTCGAAGAACGGCTGATTCGGAACCAGCGCCGGGTTCGCCTTCACCTGCGCCGGTGTCAGACCGGCATCGAACAGCTTCGCGTAACACCGTACTCGCCTGCGCCCACGTTTGTCCGGAGAGCGAATCCTTGAAGTTCGTCAGCGGCTGGCCGAAATCCTGCTGCACGATTTGCCGATGCCCCAGGCGTCCCGCGTAGCCGACCTCGATCGTCATCTTGTGCGGCAGCGGACGCGCGTAGCTCGCGTTGAGCAGATGTTCGTAAGGAGCTTTGAGATCGCTCGCAACTCCGGCGAACGTGGTGAATCCGCCGGTGATGATCGCCGGCGTCAACGGGAACGATCCGCCGGAGGCTGCTGGAAGCGGCGGAAGACCGCTGCCCGTGTATCGGAACGAAGTGGTGAAGTTGGTGTTCACCGCTTGCGCAACCGTTGTAGCGAGCCCTGGTGAACCCGACGACGCAAACGATTGCGCCATCGCGGTGCCGTAGTGATCGTAAACAATCGCAGCGCCGGCGCGGAATACGCTGCCCTTGCCCAGAATCTTTTCCGCCCACCCGCCTTCCGGACTATAGGCGAGCGCCAGGCGCGGCGCGAAATCCTTCTTATCCAGAGGATAGTAACCGGCGCCGCCATTCACGGGCCCGCCGAGGTTATAGCTGACCAGCGCCGTCGGCAGCGTGGCGTTCGAAATTCCAGCGTTGGCCGCGCCGATGCGATCGGCGAAGAACTGGCTGAGCGAGGTTTGCGGAACCACTTGCAGGCCGTTGATCTCGAAAGGGACGCCGGATAGCGAATAGCGAAGCCCGGCGGTGATCGTCAGGTTGCGCCTCCACTTGAAAACGTCCTGGATGTAGCCTTCGTATTCGTGATCGGCGAACGCCGTCGTGGTCGGGTTGCCGAACGGAATCGCGGTTCCTTTCGCCGTGTAGTTGTAGGTGGCCGCCAGATTGTTGATGATGCCGAGCACCGGACCGAACGCGTTCGTCACGTTCGTCGCCGACGCCAGCGCCGCGCCGCCGCCGATGTAATTGGTCACCAGCGTCGTAAGATCGCCGCCCAGGTTCAATAGCGTGTTGCGGTTGAAGCTATAGCCCGGAAGATTATTGAAGTTAAGGTTGTCGTTCTCGGCGAAGCGGAAATTCAAGCCGAACTGAATCGTGTGGCGGCCCTTCGTCCACGTCATATCGTCCGTGATGTTGCTGGTGGGCGCGACGCGTTGAAGCCCGCGGGGCAACGCGATCGGAGTGGCGAAGACCAGACTGGGAATCACGGTGGAAATGCCTGTCTGCGCAGTTCCCAGTCGAGTGTAGCCGTAATTGAACACGTTCACCAGATGCGGCGAAAGCACGGTGGTGTAGCGACCGGAGAGCCCGCGCGAATTATCGAGCACGCGCTGCGCCGCGGCTTGACCGGGGAACTGCGCGAGTCCGCTGGTGGAATCCTGAGCCGCCCCGTTCAAAGTCCCGCGAAGCGACAGGATATGTTTGCCCGCCGGGTCGAGGTTGTAATCCAGCTTCGCCACCTGCGCGTGATTATCCAAATGCTGCGGCGCATTGAACGTGAGCACGTTGAAGTTGAGCCCCTTATCGGCAGCCGACAGAGGATTGTTTCCCGATGGATACGAATTGAGCAGCGTCGAAATATACGAACTCTCGCCGATGTGCAGCGGATCGATCGCGGCGATCGCCGCAGGATTCAGCGTCGTCGTCACGCCGCTCTTCAGCAGACACCAGAATATTGCCCTGCTTCAGCGTGTCGCTGGGAACCGTGCGATTCACCGGAGTCGCGCTGCGATCCGTGCGCCCCTCGAAGTTGTAAAAGAAAAACAACTTGTTCTTCAGATCGGGCCGCCGAACGAAGCGCCGTACTGATTCCGAACCAACGCCGAGCGCGCCACGCCCGCTCGATTGCTAAACCAACTGTTCGCCGACGTGTAGGTGTTGCGATTGTATTCGTACAGCGTTCCGTGGAATTGATTGGATCCGCTCTTGGTGACGATGGAAACCTGCCCGCCCGCCGATCGCCCCTGATCCGCGCCCAATCCTGCAATGGTCGTGCGAAACTCCTGCACCGAATCGAGCGGAATCGGCAGCACCGCGTTGAACCCGTTGCCGCCGGAATTGTCGTTTACGTCGACGCCGTCGAGCAGCACATTATTCTGATCGGCCCGCGCGCCCAGCACCTGGCCTGACGATGCGACGCCCGGCTGCACGCCCAACAGCGCAACGATATTGCGAGTCTGCAGCGGCAGCTCTTTCACTTGTTTTTCTACAAACGGATTGCCGACGGAAGCGTTCTCTGTGTTCACCGTGGCAATTTCGGCCGACACGCTAACCACTTCGCTGACCGAGCCGACCTGTAGCTTCACGCTCAACGTGGTCGGTGTGTTGGTCTGCAAAAGTACGTCGGTCGCGTCCGTGCGAAAGCCCGGCTTTTCGATCGTGACGTTGTACTTACCCGGAGTCATCTGGACCAGTTCATATTCGCCGGCCGCATCGGCGAGCGTCGACCTCACCGCGGACGTGTCGAGATTCTTTGCGGTAACGATCGCAGCGGGAACCGCCGCGCCATGCGCATCCGTGATCACGCCTTGCAGCGAACTGGTTTGCGCCGCCAGCGGCAGCCCCACCAACGCGAGGGTGCCTAGTAAAAGAACATTTTGAAAACGAATCATTGAGACCAACCTCCCTGTGCTTTTTTGTTACCAAGCGTGACGGGGATGGAGCTGTCTCAAACGAGGAGAGACCGGGTGACAACGTTCACCCTACGTTGTTATAGAGATTTCACCAATCGAAAAACCAGAAGCGTTGTAGAAGTGTAAGAGAATGGTTCCCCTGAGTCAAATAGAAAACGATGATCTCGACGATCCAATAAATTGATGCACGGCAAACTTTAGGCGATCAAATCATGCAGAACATTTCCCGAAACATCGGTCAGCCGGAAATCCCGGCCGCTATATCGATAAGTCAACTTCGTATGATCGATCCCGAACAAATACAAAATCGTCGCGTGGATATCGTGCACGTGCACCGGCTTCTCAATCGCCTTGAACCCGAACTCGTCAGTCGCGCCGTAAATGCTGCCGCCCTTGACCGCGCCGCCCGCCAGCCACATCGTGAATCCGAACGGATTGTGATCGCGCCCGCGCTTCACCGCGCCGCCGCCGCCACCGCCCACTTCGCGCACCGGCGTCCGGCCGAATTCCGATCCGCAAACCACCAGCGTATCTTTCCAAAGCCCGCGCGTTTTCAAATCCTTGATCACCGCGGCGAATCCCTGATCTGAATTTTTCGCGTTGGTCTTGTGCGCCATGATGTCGCCATGCGCATCCCACGGGTCGCCCTGCGAATAATAAACCTGCGTCATGCGCACGCCCTTTTCGGCCAGCCGAACCGCCGTCAGGCACCCGCGCGCCACCGCGCCCGGACCGTACATATCCAGCGTCGCCTGCGATTCCTTGCGCACGTCGAACACCTCCGGAGCCTCGGTCTGCATCCGATACGCGATCTCCATCGACTTGATGGTCGCCTCCACCTGCGGATCGGTCCCGGTCTGCTCCTCGCGCATTTTTTCCAGCTTCTCGATCAGATCCAGCTCGCGGCGCTGCTGCGGTAAAGAGAATTTCGGATTGTTGACGTAGCTGACCAGCTTCTTCGGATCGAAATTCCGTTCGACGACAACCTTCTTCGGCTTCTCCTCCTTCGCTTTGCCGTCCTTATCCTTGGCCGATTTTTCCTCTTCCTTCGGCATCTCTTCCGGCATTTCCATGTCGTCCATCTCGCCATCCGGCCCAGCGTTCTGGACCCGATTCGAAATGAATTGCCCCTGATTGATCGCCGGAAGAAATCCGTTGCTCCACAGCGGCGGACCGACCGTAGTCGGAATCGTCGGACACAGAACCACGTACCCCGGCAGATTCTGATTCTCCGTGCCGAGCCCGTACGTCAGCCACGCGCCCATCGATGGACGACCCGCCTGATTCGCGCCCGTGTTCATCATCAGGCACGATGGCTCGTGATTCGGAATGTCGGTGTACACCGACCGCACCCAGCAGATATCGTCGGCGACTTCGCCGATGTGCGGCCACAGTTCGCTGACATCCATTCCGCACTTGCCGTACTTCTTGAACTTGAATGGCGATTTCATCAGCTCGCCCGTACGCCGCTCGGTCTTGATGTCGCCGCCGGGCAGCGGCTGCCCATCGTATTTTTCGAGCATCGGTTTGGGATCGAAACTGTCGATGGTGGAGAGCCCGCCGTTCATGAACAGAAAAATCACGCGCTTGATCCGCTGCGGATAATCGAGCGTGGCCGCGCCGCGCGTGCCGTCGGCATCGAGCACCGTGCCCGCGTTCAACGATCGGCCGAGCATGCCCGCGAACGCCATCATGCCGAAGCCATTGCCCACGCGCCGCAGCGCTTCTCGGCGAGTGAACGGATTTCCTGGATTTGTGATTCGATCCATCAAGTTACCCTAATTAATAAACACAAACTCGCTCGAACTCAACAGCACCTTGATATACCGTCCCCACGCCGTCGGCTCGTACTTCACCTCCACCGGCGCCGCGCCCCGGCCACCGCGACCACCCATGCCCCCAAACATTCCCATCCCCATCATGGGCGGCGCGGCAGCGGCCCCATCCCCACCGCCACCTTCGCGTTACCAGCTCCCGCGTCACCAGCTTCAGGTTCTCGTCATCGTCGTGAGCTCCAGCGCCTCCACGGCCCCGGCCACCACGACCTTCCTCAGCCGGCTTGTTCTTGTCCTCTTCGTACTCGCGCATCGGCTCGGCGTGCAAGATATTCGATCCCCAGCTTGATCTCTTCCTCGCTCGGATCCCGCCCATAGGCCAGCATGTATACCTTGCGAATTCGCGATCGATTATCCGGCTCCGTCGCAACGCGCTTCGCCATCTCCTCCGATTCCACCTGCATGAAATCGCTGTTCATCAGGAACAGCCGCTGCAGCGGAACCGTCGTCGTGAAACGTTTCTCCGCGCTGATGTTCGGACTCGGAAAATCGAACAACTGCAGATATTCGTCCAGCTTGTAGCGGCTCACCTTCCCGTACACCGTGCGGCGCGTGAACGCCGGCGACAGATCCTGGCTCGGGCCATACGAGCGCATTATCCAGATTCCCCGCCACCATCAGCACCGCATCGCGAATCTGTTCCGCATCCATGCGCTTGCGCTCCACGCGCCAGTACAGACGATCGCCCGAATCTTTCGCGAAATTCGCCGCGTCATTGTCGGCGCTCAGTTGATACGTCGCGCTCAGCATGATCGTGCGATGCAGTTTCTTGATCGACATTCCGTCCTTGACGAACTGCGCCGCCAGATAATCCAGCAGCTCGGGATTCGTCGGCCGCTCGCCGCCGATTCCGAAATTGCTCGGCGTATCGACGATCCCCGTCCCGAAGTGGCCTTTCCAAATGCGATTCACGATCACGCGCATCGCGATCGGCTGCGCCAGAATATCGTCCGCCAATTCCAGACGACCGCTGCCCTGCTTGAACGGCTTCGGCTCGTCCTTCGAAAGCAAACTCAGGAAATGCCGAGGCACCGGATCCGCCAGCGTGTTCGGATTCCCGCGAATCGCGAGTTCCAGGTCGACCGGCTTCTCCGCATCCTCCACGCCGTGGAGGAACGGATAACCCGGCTCCAGCTTCTTGCGAGCTTCCGTAATGTCGTTGCGGATGCTGGCGATCTGCGCCTGCGATTGTGCGCCGCTGCGCGACTTCCAAGCCCCAGCCGCGAAACATCAGAACGCCGGGACGCCCGCCCCTTCCGCCCGCCGCCATCATCGCGTTGGGATCTTCGTCATCGCTTCAGTTCGCGCTGAAAAACTTCCGTGTAGAAATTGCTTTCCTGCTCCGGCAGGCTCAACAGGCGCAGCCACGAACCCGGATTGAAATCCTTGTTCGAGACGAAATTGCTCGGCTTGTCGGTGCGCTTCTTCGGTTTGGTTCCTTCCAGATCCTTATCCGCGATCACTTTGTTTTGCGCGTCGATGTCGTTCTTGTCGAGCATCGCCTGCACTACGTCCGCCTGAAACTTGTCGGCCAGTTTCTTCACCTCAGCGTTGCCGCCGCCGGGCGCGCCCCCTCGCCCGCCGCGACCCCCACCACCGCCCGCCTCCACGACCACCACCGCCCGCAGCCGGAGGAGCCGCCGCCGCGCGCTTCATCATCGCCTGCCAATCCTCTTTGTACTTGTACTTGTCGGTCGGCTTCGCCATGTAGCGAATCCACCGCTCCAGCATTTCGTAGTCGAGCTTGCGCGATTCCACCACCGTTTCATGCCTCGCGCTTCTGCGCGACCACTTCGTAGACACCTTGCAAATAATTCGACGTCTGAAACGCGAGCGACTCCGACAACTGATTGCCCACGTTCGTCTGAAATTCCTGCAACACTCGCTGCTTCTTGTCGATCTCCTCTTCCGTCTTCATGTATTGCTCCAGCACCGTCTTCGGCACCAGCGGATATTCGCGATACGCCGTGTTCAGAAAGACTCCGGCGAGCGAATAGTAATCGGTTTGCGGAATGGGATCGTACTTGTGATCGTGGCAGCGCGCGCACGCTACGGTCAGCCCGAGAAACCCGCGCGTCACCACATCCACGCGATCGTGCCGCTCATCGGCGCGCGTCACTTCGTTGGCGCCGTTGTCGTAATACCACGGGCCCAAGCCCAGAAATCCCGTAGCCGGCAGCGTCTTGTAGCGAGTCTTCTCGTCCAGCAAGATCGCCGGCAAGCTGCGCCTTCACGAACTTGTCGTAGGGCAGATCGTCGTTGAACGCCTGAATCACCCAGTCGCGATATCCGTAGGCGTTCGGATACGGGCGAATAGCCGCGCGGATTGGGATTCAAGCTGCGATAGTCGTCTTCACCGAATCGCGCGACGTCCAGCCACGCGCGTCCCCATCGTTCGCCATAATGCGGCGAAGCGAGCAGCCGGTCGACAACTTTCGCGAACGCATCGGGCGAAGTGTCTTTATCGAACGCGGCGATTTCTTCGGGAGTCGGCGGCAGACCCGTAAGATCCAACGTCGCGCGGCGGAGCAGGTCGTGCTTGTTCGCCGGGCGAACCGGTTTCAGTCCCTCTTTTTCGAGACGCGCCAGAACAAATTTATCGATCGTGTTGCGCGCCCACTTTCGCATCTTTCGTGACCGGCGGCGTCGCGATTTGCCAGCGGCACCAGCGACCAGAATTGTTTGCGCTCCGGCGTGATGACGTACTTGTCGCTCGTCTTGCTCACCTGCGGAGCGTCGTTCGATGTAGCGGGCCACGTCGCGCCTGCCTTGACCCATTCCGCAATCGCATCGATTTCGGAATCGCTTCAGCTTGCCGCTGCCCATCGGCATCTTGAGCTTCTCGTCAGTCTGTCGGATTGCGCCGATCAGCAGGCTCTTGTCGGGATCGCCCGGAACAATCGCGGCGCCGTGACTGCCGCCCTTCAGCATGGCTTCGCGGCTATCGAGACGGAGGCCGCCCATGCGCGGTGCTCGTGTGACAGGAATAGCAAGTGTTGGCGAGAACCGGCCGCACTCTCATTTCGAAGAAATCGGAGATGAAGCGCGAGGTCTGCGCGCGCAGCGGGACCACGAACGTCAGAGCGGCGAGCAGAGTAAAAACGCAGCGCATAGATCGATTCGATCCTCAGTTCCACGCGGACGGCTTACAAGCCTGCCCGGTTAAAGAAAAAAGTTTCGGATGTTGGCTGCTAACGGGGAGTCACGCACCCACGGAACCAGATGCGCCGACAAGGGCGAGGAGGGCGCTCACGCGGCCCAACTACTTGGGATGTATTCTTCCACCGTTCATTTCGTTTGTCAACTCAGGATGTGGTCTGAGCATGTGGCGCACGCACTCCTGCGTGCCGTGTCGACGCTCGTGTCGACACGTTTTTGTCGCGGTAGCGAAGCCGGAGGGAGCGCGTGCGTGTAGCGTGTGCTTTGCGTGCGATTCTCCTTGTAGCCCAACGCCGAACCCGAGTATACTAGTCGGAACAACGGCCACGAGGCCGCCCTCCCCGTAGCGGAATCCTGCATCAAAGGAGTTCCCGTTTCATGCTTCGAAGTTGTTCCCTACTTTGCGCCGTAGCGCTGATTGGTTTCGCGGCGGATAAGGCCGACAAAAAGCCGACCGCTCCAGCGACGCCGAAAGCGGGTATCAAAACACCCGGCGTGCAAATCCCCATCGCAAGCCTGAAACCCGAAGCGCAAATCGAAACCGCCCCCGCGTGGATCGGCATCGCCGACGTACTTCTCATCCCCAACACCTCAACCGGCGCGCTAGATCGCCTGGATCCAAAAACCAACAAGCTCGATAAGCCCGTCCCCGGCGTCAACAAAACCTGCGGAGGAACCATCACCGCATTCAGCAGCGTCTGGGTTGCGACCTGCGGCGATCAATCCGTCCTGCGCATCGATCCGAAAAAATGGGAGATCACGGCAACCATCGCGTCCGGCGCAGGCGTCGCGCATCAATCCATCGCGGCCAGCACCGACAGCGTGTGGGTGTTCACCGACAATCTCACGACGCTGTCGCGCATCGATCCCGATGTGAACCGCGTGGTCGGCGAGTTGCGACTGCCAGCCGGCTGCACGATGCTCGCGTTCGGCGAAACAGTCGCTGTGGGCGACGTGCCCATCCGAAGACCGCGTGCTGCGCATCAATCCGCAAACCAATCTTGTCGAGAAGCGCATCGAAGTCGCGAAACGCCCCGATCGCGCTTGCGCTCGGCGAAGGCTCGATTTGGGTGCTGTGCGAAAAGGAAGGCAAGGTCGATCGCATCGATCCCAAGACCAACAAGGTCACCAAGTCGATCGAGCTCCAAGTGCCCGCTGCAGCGGGCGGCATCGCGATCGGCCAGGGCTCCGTGTGGGTGACGCAAGAAGGTTTCCCGCTGACGCGCATCGATCCCGTCACCGAAAAGGTCGTGCAACAATTTTGGGGAGCGGGCGGAGGAGCGATTCAGTTCGGCCTGAACGCGATCTGGCTTTCGAACCTGCACGAAGCAACGCTATGGCGCATCGATCCCAAGCGCGTCCTGGCAACGCTAGCCGAGTAACATTGGAG
Organism: Terriglobia bacterium; assembly: GCA_963732025.1. Classification (GTDB taxonomy): domain Bacteria; phylum Acidobacteriota; class Terriglobia; order Bryobacterales; family Bryobacteraceae; genus Palsa-187. The sequence continues at coordinate 1,496,324 of CAVSXU010000006.1, read as the reverse complement.
AAGACATGAACAAGCCGTTCCTGACCCACGTGGCGCACGCTTCAGCGTGCAGCGGCGAACTTCAGTTCGACGTCTTCGCATTCCCGCGAGTAGTCTTGCTGCTAACCCTCGCGGCTATGGCGGTATTCGCGCAAGATCCACCGGACACCGCGAAGAAAACGCACACCGCCGCCGCCGAAACCCGGAGTCGCGACACCAGGAGTCCGCCGCGAAATGTCGGCGCTCAAACCCGGCGGCCGTATTTCCCGCAGAAGGCACGCCCGATTGGCAGGTGATCACCGATGACGCGGTGTGGGTGACGAACGGCCCCAAGAATACGATCCATCGCCTGGATATCAAATCGAATACCGTCGCGGCCGTGATCACGGTCGGCAAGCGGCCCTGCTCCGGGCTCGCGGCCGGATTCGGCAGCATCTGGGTTCCCAACTGCGGCGACAAAACGCTATCGCGCATCGACATGAAGACGAATGAAGTGACCGCGACGCTGCCGATTCCTCCGGCGGAGAGCGAAGGCGGAATCGCCGCTAGCGCGGACGCAGTCTGGCTGGTAACCGATAAGAAAGGCGTGCTTTCGCGCATCGATCCGAAGACCAACAAAGTTGCAGCGGAAATCGAAATCGCACCGAATTCCGCGGGCGTGACGTTCGGTGAAGGCTCGGTGTGGGTCACGACGCCGGAGAAGAATCTGCTGACGCGCGTCGATCCGAAAACCAACGCCGTCACCGCGACCATCGAAGTCGGTCCGAAGCCGCGTTTTCTTACTACTGGCGCAGGTTCGGCGTGGACCTTGAATCAGGGCGACGGCACCGTTTCGCGCGTCGATGCGAAAACCGGTAAGCTGATCGCCAACATTCCGGTCGGCATTCCCGGCGGCGGCGGCGAACTCGCGTTCGGCGACGGGCACGTGTGGGCCACCGTGTTTCAGATTCCGATTTCCGAGATCGATCCGGCGACCAACGCCGTTGTAAAACAGTGGTTTGGCGCGGGTGGCGATTCCATTCGCGTGGGCCACGGATCGGTCTGGTTGTCGAACCTGCGCGACGGAAATGTCTGGCGCATCAGCCTGCCCCTACAATAAGCCGCCTAAATCGCCGATAATACGGGCAGCGCTATGTCCGCGCCTGACCGTGTTCGTTTTTGGGCAGCGTTTTGCCTGATCAACCTCGTCGTTTTGCCCCGTCCCGGCTACTCAAATGAGCCGCCGGCGACTGAGCTGCTTGTGTATCTCAACGTTGACCCCGCGCAAACCGCGAAGCCCATCGATTACATGAAGTTGGAGCTCGGCCGGTTGATGACGACGGCGGGTTATCGCATCGAATGGCGCGATGCGCAAACTTCGCGTAAAGAAACGACGTCTTCGAAATTGCTGGTTGTGGACTTGCGCGGCGCTTGCGGAATTCTTGCAGGAAACCGTACAACCGACTTCACCTCGGTTTCCACTCGACTCGCCTCATTCGCGATCCACCGCAGTCTCGGAAGGGCGCGTTTTGCCTTTTAGCTCGGTCGATTGCGCGAGTCTGAATTCGGCGCTCGCTGGACCACTCGCAGCGGAGCCTGGTGCTCGCCGCGATTATCTTTTTGGACGCGCGGTCGCCCGAGTTTTGGCGCATGAGTTCTATCATGTGTTGCTGAAGACCGGCGATCACTCGCACGAAGGCATTGCTCGAGCCGAGCTTCACGGTTGCCGATCTTCTCACGGAGCATTTTGAATTTGAGCAATCGACTTTGGCTCGATTGCGGATTCGGCCGGAGATCGTTTCGGATGGAGCGGGCTCGGTTGCGGTCGGCCGGTGAGCACTTGGAAAAACTTGTGTCGACGTGAGTGTCGACACGGCACGCACGAGTGCTGCGGCACGTCCGACATTTGTATCGTTTTGTATGGAGAACGACGCTATCTTTTGGCTATCCTGGATCGAAAATCGCGCCCCTCATGTTAGAGTTCGAGTTACAATAGTCACTCGATGAGTGCCCGGCTTCGGCTGAAGAACGGCGCACGCACAACACCTGACTATGGAAGGGCAAATATGAAGTTCTGGTCCAGATTAGCGATTGCGGTTACGGTTCTGTTGGTTGCGTGGAGAGTCGGTGTCGCGTTGGCAGCTCCCAGGCGGCTCCACAAGCGGGGGCGCGTCCGCACCCGTTGCTTTCGGATCAGGCCTTCAAAAATGTTCAGGTGCTCAAAGGGATTCCGCTCGACGATTTCATGGGGACGATGGGCGTCATGTCCGCTTCCGTTGGATTCGATTGCTCGGAGTGCCACATCGGCGCCGGAACCGACAAAGTGGATTGGGCCGCCGACTCGCAAAAGAAAGTTATCGCGCGCAAGATGACATTGATGGTGGCCGCGATCAATAAGGAAAACTTCGGCGGTCGTCAAATGGTTTCGTGCTGGACCTGCCATCATGGACGCGATCGTCCAGCGACCACGCCCGCGATGGAAGCGGTGTATGGCATGGGATCCACTGAAATGGACGATGTCCTGACGCAGATGCCGGGCGAGCCGACCGGCGAATCGATTCTCGATAAATACATTGCGGCGATCGGCGGCGCGCAGAAACTGGCGAGCCTCAAGAGCTACATCGCGACCGGCACCAGCGTCGGTTTCGGCGGCTTCGGCGGCGGCGGCAAAGTGACGATCTACGCGAAGTTCCCCGATGAGCGGACAACATTTATCGAATATCCGGAGACTCCGGATCGCGGCGATACCACGCGCAGCTACAACGGCAAGGTCGGTTGGCTGCGGACTCCGCTCAACGTGCTCGCCGAGTACGAACTGACGGGTGGCGAACTCGACGGCGCGAAACTCGACGCGCAGTTGGGTTTCCCCGGTCAGATCAAGCAGGCTCTGACGAGCCTCAAAGTAAGCTTGCCGACTACGATCAGCGACCTGCCGGGTCCGGAGAGCCAGACCAACAAAGAGGGGAACACTGGGATGGGCAAGGATCGCGTCGTCAACGTTGTGCAAGGCACCGGCCCGCGCGGCACTTTGGCGACGATGTATTTCGATAAACAATCGAACCTGCTGCTGCGGGTGATTCGTTATGCGAAATCGCCCATCGGCCGCGTTCCGACGCAGGTGGATTATGCCGATTATCGCGACATCGGCAACGGCGTGAAGATGCCGTTTCATATGACGTTCGCCTGGCTGGATGGCCGCGATGCGCTGCAGTTGAAGGACGTTCAGGTAAACGTGCCGATTGATGAGGCGAAGTTCGGACGGCCCGCTCCGCAGAAGGCGAAGTAGGATTGTGGGGCCGGCACTTCTGCCGGCGGATGTGCTTTAGCGCGTCCTGCTTGAGCGGTCTATAGACCGCTCGCCGCCAAAAGTGGCGGCCCCACAATTTCAGTCGCGGCTCTGTCGCAATACCAGCTCCATCACTACAGTCGAATCCGGCGGGTCTTTATAGTAGCCGGACACGGTACGGATCGCTTTGAACCCGTGCTTTTTGTTGAGTCCGATCATCGCCGCGTTGCGCTTGCGCGTATTCGTCACGATTCTGGCGAATCCGTGCTGGCGCGCATAGGTGACTTGCCACGACTTCATCAGATCGCCGAATCCCAGGCGCTGATATTGCGGAAGAATGCCGGTGGTCGCGATGTATAGCGACCGGTCACGCGCTTCGAATGCGCAGCAGCCGACTTTTTTGCCGTCGACCAGTAGCCAGTACGATTCGTACGCCTTCCAATCGGATCCGTTAAAGCGATCGGCAATGGAAAAGATTTTGCGATCGAACCGGACCAGACTGCGAAGCTCGCGCGGGAGTACGGCCTTCCTGAATTCTGTCGTCACGTTTGTAGTTAGTAAGGTGTCCCAGCGATTTTGGCAGTGATGCGCCGTCAAACACCACCCGTCAGGTGGGGCCCCATAATATTATCGTCGTCAAGCCCGCTCATCCGAGCGCGGGGATGGTGACCATAATGCCCCCACCCTTACGGGTGGTGTTTGACGGCGCATCACTGCCAAAATCGCTGGGACACCTTACTAGCCCCTACAACTTCAGGAAATCGAACAGACTCGTCTTCGGCGTCGCGGCCTGAGCCTGGAGGGCGCCTTGCAACTGCGCCTGTTCCTGCGTCAGATCGATCGCGGCCGCCGCGACGTCGGTATCTTTCTTGGCGCTCAGCGACGTCTGATCCTGAAGCTGGAACTTCTGCGCGACCGTCGTTGCATTGGCAACCTCATCCTGCACGCCGCCGTAAAACGCGAGTTGTTGCGATAGATAATCGCCCGCCTGTTTCAGCGAATCGAGCGCGTTGGTGATCCCGCTCTGATCGTTATTCGCCAACGCGACCCGCAGACTGTTGACCGCCGCGAACACGTTGTCGGAAGCAACGGAGTCGTCCGGATTGCGATGATCGAAAATATCCTGCGCCGTCTTGGAGTCCGCGAAAGTCACGCCGGTCGCATCTTGAATCACGCGCGTCGACGCGGTGGCGCTCAATCGATCAACGCCAGTCGGGCTGTTCAAGTCGAGCTGATACGCAGGCACCGAGATCGCATCTCCGCTGAAAATGTAGGTCCCGCTGTATTTCGTCTGGCTCACCGCGACGAGCTGCGTCAGCAGATTCGCCACCTGGCCCGAAAGATCGGATCGCTCCGACGCGGTCACGATGCTGTTGGCGCCCTGCGTTCCGAGCTGCGTGATCTGGTCCATAAAGCTGGTCGCGGTCTGAAGCGCCGACTCCGCCGTGTCGACTTCGCCCTTCACCTGACTCAGATTGCCGAGCGTTTGATTCACGCTGCCGAGATCGGATTCCAGTTGCAGCACGTCGCCCAATGCCGACGGATCGTCAGAAGGCTGGCTGATCCGCGAACCCGACGAGACCTGCTGCTGCGTGCGGGCGATCTGATTCTGCAGCGTGTCCAGATTGGCCAGGAACTGTTGACTGATCGCGCTTAGATTCTGAAGCATATCGTGTGCATCCTCTCGCTTACGACGCCGGAGCCATGTTGATCAGCACGTCGGTCAAGCTGCTGATCACTCCCACCATCTTGCCGGCGGCGTCATATCCTTTTTGCAATTCCAGAACCTGCAAGGCTTCGGCATCCAGCGACACGCCGGAAATCTGGGTCTGCAAAGCCTGCGCCTGCGCTAGAAGCTGCGTGTGCAGAGTCTGGCCATCCTGCGCATCGGACGCCTGTTGGCCGGATTGCGCGGCCAGCGCCGCAACGAATTGAAGTATGCTTTGCCCGTTGATCGTGTCGCCAGGAGCGGTCGAATCTCCCAACCCGGCCAGCGTCAGGGCAGCCCCATTCGCCACCGGCGGAGGACCAGGATCGGTCGGCGCCAAGCCTGCTGCCGTGATGGTCGGATCGATCGTCAGCGACGACGCGATGCCGACGGGCGACGAAACGTTATACGCGAACAACGGCGCGCCCGGTTGTCCGTCGACAGTCTTCGAAGCAGTCAGAACCTGATTCACGCGATCCGCAATCTGCTGCGCCAACTGATTCAGCGTTCCCTGCTGAGTCCCATTGCCTTGCAGCGCGGGCAAAACAGTATTGCGAACCGATAGCAAACCGCCCAGGCTGCCTTGCGAAATCTGCGACGTAATATCCTGGCCGTTCGAATCGAGAATGTGCGCGTCCTGGACCGCGTTTGCGTTCGGACCCGGCGTGGGATCGGTGAAGCTCGCCTGCAATTTGTATTGCTGCGTGCCGATCACCAGCGGAGTCTGGCCGCCGATCAGCACCGTCGCCGTTCCATCGGGAGCGAATTGCACCGTCGCGTCGGTAAGCTGCGAAAGCGAATCGAGAGACGCCTGGAGGCTCGCCTGCAGCCCGGCGTCGGGTTGCGAATCCAACTGAATCTGCGCGTTGTCTTTCTGGATATCGGACGCGATGCCGTTGATCTGCTGCACGGTCGAGCTGATCTGCGCATTCAGATTGCTCGTCGTTTGTGTAAGCGTCGCTGCCGCCGACCGGAAACTCTGCGCGAGACTCGCCGCGCTGTTGATCACAGCCTGCGCCGATCCCGATGATCCAGGCTCGGATCCCCACGCCGAAAAACTTTGGAAGAGCTGATTCAGCGCGCCCACGATCCCGGTGTTTCCCGAAACATCGAACAGCCCTTGAATCGATTGCAGCGCACCCGACTGGGCCGTGAAATTCCCCTGCGCTTCGAATTGACCGCGAACCGCCTGGTCCGCGTACTGATTGTCGGTGCTTTGCGGAGTGCCCGCGACCACTCCGCCGCTGTATCCCAAACTCGGTTCGAACGCACGCGCGGAAAACGTGGTGACTTGGCGCGCATACCCCGGCGTCGAGGCGTTGCTGACGTTGTTCTGCGATACCTGAAGCGCTGTCTGAAAGGCGCGCAACGCATCCAGGCTGTTGTTGAGAGTGTTGAAGAGTCCGCCCATATTGGATCCTTAAAACTCGAACCAGCGCCCCTGCGTCTCGGCCATCACCGGCGCGCCGCTATCGGAATAACCCATGCCCAGGCGCATTTGCAGCCAGCCGGTACAGAATCGCGATCCATGCTGAATTTGCGATTCCAGATCGCGAGCCGCCACCTGAATCTGGCGGATGCTGTGGATCACGTCCGGCGTCAACCCGATCGGACCGGCGATCACCAACTCCTGTAGGATTTGCGCGACTTCGCCAAGGCTCGTGCGGCAGCCGTCCAGCGAACCGGGATTCGGCTTCAGAAGGAGCTCACGCGCGTCGGAAATCTTGGCTCGGGCGTTCCCGATCACTTCGAGGGTGGTCATGCCAGCCGCCTTAGTAACCGGCGACGGTGGCGCTGACCATCGCTTTGCTCAACGAGTAGGAGTCCACCTGGTATTGACCGGATTGCACCAGCGCCCGCAGTTCCTGAATGCGCGCTTCGCGTTCGCTGGAACCCGCCTGTTGCGTGTAAGTCAATAGCCCGCTTTGACTTCCCAGATCGATCCCGTCGTTCGCCGGAGTCTTCGCCGAAGCGGCAGAACCGGAATTCCGGCTGGTCTTGATTGCGTCAAAGACCTTACCGGACTGGGGTTTCTGGATATTCAAAACGTCACTCTCGTTGATTTTCACTTCAGTCAGCCCCCTATATATCGCACTAAATCCGGGTTTGTTGAATCGTTTGAATACTTAGTACCAGGCATACGTGCAGGACCAGCCGAGCCCGCTGGACCATGCAGCCGCACCGCCCCAGCCAGATTCATCCGCATCCTGGCGCTCGCCCATTCGTCTTCCAACCGCAAGTGAATCGCGAGCACCCGGCGCACGCGACTCCGCCGGCTGTTCGCTCGCCTCGCCAGCACCACGCCGACAGCCACGCCGAATCCGCCGATCACCAGCGACAACAGCACAAACATATTCACGCGCGTCGCTCCCCGGCCGGCGCGCCGAATCCGTTGCTCACCATCTCCAATATCCGGACCCCGTAGTTGCCATCCACCGCGACCATCTCTCCCCGCGCGATCACGCAATTGTTGGCGCGAATCTCTACGCGGTCTCCCAATTCCTGCTCCAGTTCGACGATCGACCCGTTGCTCAGCGACAGCACGTCCTTCATGCGCATCTGCGCCCGCCCCAACGAAACGCTGACCGGCACTTCAATGAACAGCAGCCGGTCGACCGGATTGCTGCCATCGCCGATGGGCCACTGAGGAGGTTCCACTTCCAGCACTCCACCCAGCGCTTCAATCAACCCCGGTGTGAATAGGATCGTGATGGTGACGCCGCCTTCGCGGAACGAAAGCTCGAAGTCGGCGGCCGCCAATCGAGTCTTCAAGTCTTCGGTTGGTTCTTCTGCGGTACCTGGCGCTTCACACAGGACTTCGGCGCCGAACCGTTGCTGCGCGGCCTGCTGAATCGCTTTAACGATTCCGGCGAATTCGTTTTCGAAAGGCTTGTCGGAGGCGGTGTCGAAAGCGCCGCCGAGAGTGGTCCAGTTTTCCTGAGTCGCACCGGCGAAAACGAACGCGCCCGGGTCGACGCTGATCCCGCAGGACCACCAGGTCAGATCCTCGCGCGATTCCGGATTGGCGGCGGTCCACGAAACGGTGGTCCCGTCGGGTTGCACACGCGCAAGTACGTCCTGCATCTGCGTGGTCAGTTGATCGAAAAATTTGGCGACCGCTGGATGCATGTCGGACATTTATCGGGTTCCTCGTGGGGCCGGCACTTCTGCCGGCAACCGGTCTTTAGACCGGTTTGTCGATCGGTAGGGAGCCGCCTGAAGGCGACTAGCCGCCATGAGTGGCGAACCCACCTTGGCGCTGTCCCGGCGGCGCATAAGTAAACTCCCCGCTGCGCCGGCCAACGCCGTTCGATGTAATTGCGCAGCCGCAGCACGCCTTGCGTCTTGATCTGCGAAATCCGGGTAATGAGTTCCTTGTGGGGCTGGCACTTCTGCCGGCAACCGGTCTTCAGACCGGTTTGTCCATCGGTAGGGAGCCGCCTGAAGGCGACTAGCCGCCATGAGTGGCGGCCCCACGTGGGCGTTGTCGCGACGGTGCATTAGTAAACTCCCCGCTGCGCCGGCCAACGCCGTTCGATGTAGTTGCGAAGCCGCAGCACGCCCTGCGTCTTGATCTGCGAAATCCGGGTAATGTGAAGATCCAGAATCGGTGCGATTTCGCGGATGTTCATCTCCTGGCGATAGTACAGATCCAGCACCAACCGCTCCGCCTTCGGCATCTTCTCCAAGCCTTCGTGAATCAGTTTTTCGAGCTCAGTCCGCTCCATCAATCGCGCCGGCGAATTGTCTTCTTTATCAGCCAGATAGTGCAGTAGATTTCGAGAATCACCTTCACGCGATGCCGAGTCCAGGCTGCCCATCGTGACACCCTGCAATTCCACCAGCGAGTCCTGATATTCCTTCAGGCTGATGTTCAGGTCGGCGGCGATTTCCTCTTCGAGCGGCGCCCGTTGCAGACGCTGCTCCAGCGCCAACATTGCGGCCTGAATCTGTTTTAAGCGCTTACGCTTATGTGGCGCGACTCCATCCAAGCCTCGAACACTATCCAGAATCGCCCCGCGAATCTTGTACTCCGCATACGTCTTCAGCTTCACGTTGAAGCTGGCATCGAAACTGTCGATCGCGTTGATCAGCCCGATGATGCCGGTGGAAATCAGGTCGTCCAGGCAAGTGTTGTTGCGCAGCCGTTCGTGCAGACGCGATGCGATCCAACGAACCTGCGGCAGGTGCTCCATGATGAGCTGCTCGCGCGACGCCCCCGCGGCCGACGACGATGGTGTCGACGACTCGGCCAGCTCGATTTGTTCGTTATAGGCCGTACTCAGCGTTCCCACTTAAATCCTCACGCGCATTGCGCCCGCGCCGTCTTGCGTTCGAGCGCCAAACCCAACAAATCTTCTGTCCCCGCCGGACGAATGTCCTCGGGAATCGCCGTGCCGTTGGCGAAGAAGGACAGCGCCAGTCCGGCTCGCGCCGCTTCTGAAAATACCGATCCGAAGGTGTCGGTCTCGTCCAGTTTCGTCACCAGCAGACGGCTGGGCCGAAACACTTCGTACTTGTGAATGCAGCGCCGCAGATCGGTGCCCTTCATGTATCCGGGCGCGACCAGATGCACTTCCGCCGGTTGAATTTTCGCGATGGCGAGCGCCGCCAGTTCCGCGCTGCGATCGCCGGTGTTCGGATAACCGGGAGTGTCGATGAACAGCAGGTCTCTATCGCCGCACCGGCCCACCATCGTCGGCAGAGCGTGAACCGATGGCACCGGCGAAAACGCGATTCCCAGATTGCTGGCGAAGGATTGCAAATGATTCTGTCCCGGTCGCGATGGGTCGAGCGAAAGAATGCGCACGCGCCGCCCCGCTACCAAATTCGATGCCGCCAGCTTCATGATGCTCGTCGTCTTCCCCGCCCCGGTCGGCCCGACCATCACGACCACGGCGCTGTGTTCGCCATCCGCGCCGAGGACCGGTTCGATCGCAACACGCGTCTCCAGTTCGGAGCGCACGAAAGACTCCAGACGTTCCGCGTCGAAGCGCAGCGCCTTCCAGCGATTCGCGACGCTTCTGGTTCCGTCGCCGCCGCCCAGGAAGAAGGCGTCGGTAGCCATGGATGCTTCCAGGCGGTCGACAATGTCTTTGCTGATTTCCGCGTCGACGCCGGACGACATCAGTCGGCTGTACACGTCGGCAAGTTCGGGAACGGTGCGGCCGATCGAGATTTGCGGCGTCGAGGAGCGAACGATCAAGCCGCGGATGTCGTCGATTTGCGCCCGCAGTTTTTCGAGTTCGCCGGAGAGGTCGTCGCCGGCAACTGGTGGCTGGACTTGTTTCGCCGCGCGCTGTGGGGCCGCTGGGCGTTGTGGGGCCGCCACTCGTGGCGGCGAGCCGGCTTGAGCCGGCTCATCTTGTTCGGGAGACCGGCCTAAAGTCCGGTCGCCGGCAGAAGTGCCGGCCCCACCTGGCTGCCGGCGCGCTTCACTGAACAACGGACGCACGTCGCGAACCGGTGGCTGCTTTGCAGGCGCCTCCGCACCCGCCAATCCGAACACAACTTCATAACCCGCAGGCTGCCCCGCATCCCCCGCAAGCTTCCGCGTGTTCAACAACAAAGCATCCGTGCCCAACTCCACCCGAGCCTGCGCGATCGCCGAATCCACCGACGGCGCAAAGTACGACTTGATCCGCATCGTAGATGTATTCGTCACTCGATCACTCCTCTCGAACGCACCTTCACGGCGGGCGGAATTTCGCTATGCGACAGCACCGTCAAATTCGGCAGCGTGGCTTCGGCAATCTGCCGCAGAAAGTGCCGAGCCCCCGCATTCGTGATCACCACCGCCGACTCGAACCTCTCCACCTTCTTGCCCAGCCGGCTGAGGATGTCGCGAATGTTTTCCGGAGGCATCGTGAGAATGCTGTTCTGTTCCGTGTGCTCGACGGCGGATTCGATGGCGCGCTCGATGTTCGGATCGACAAGGTACGCCGAGACTTCGTCCTGCGGGTTCGCGAACTGCTTCACAATGCCGCGGCGAATCGATTGGCGGACGTACTCGGTCAGCAGCACGGGATTCTTGCTGCTCTGGGCGCCTTCTCCCAGAGCTTCCAGAATGCCGGCGGCATCGCGAATCGGAACTCGTTCCCGAAGCATATTTTGCAAAACTCGTTGGACAGTAGCCAGAGGGAGCAGTTTTGGAACCAAATCCTCGACGACCTTGGGATTGTCCTGCGCGACGCGATCGCAAAAGGTCTTCGCGTCCTGCCGCGTGAACAATTCGAACGCGTGCCGGCGGACCACTTCGGTGAGGTGCGTGCCGATCACGCTGACCGAATCGACCACCGTATACCCGCTGCTTCTGGCGCGATCCGCCTGCCCCGACGGAATCCACAAGGCGGCCAAGCCGAACGCGGGATCGTGCGTTGCCTTGCCTTGAATCGAACGATCCGGATTACCGCTGGGGATCGCTAATTCATGGCCTTGCAGCAATTCGAACCGAGCAATCTCCGTACCACGCAAGTGGATCACATACTCGCGCGCCCGCAGCGACATGTTGTCCTTCACCTTCACCGGCGGCATCAGATATCCGAGCTGCGATGCGAGCTGCCGGCGAATGCCCGCGACCCGTTGCAACAGCGGAGATTCGTTGCCGCGCTCCACCATGCTGACGAGGCCGAGTCCGACTTCGATGGCCAGCGGCTGGATCTTCATCAGCGCGTCCAGATCTTCTTTTGGTTTCTCGGCGGCCGTCGAAATCGCGCCTGAAACGACGGATTTTCGACGCATACGCCAGCCGATGGTGGCGAGTCCGCCGCCCAACATCAGGAACGGAATCGTCGGCAAGCCGGGGAACAGCGAGAGCAGAATCAGCACGCCGCTCGAAAGCAGAAGCGGCTGGGCGCTCCCTAAAACCTGCTTGCGGAAATCGGAACCGAGGCTCGCCTCGGAACCGGTTCGCGTCACGATTAAGCCACCCGATACCGAAATCATCAGCGCCGGAATCACCGTGACCAGGCCGTCGCCGATCGTCAGGACCGTGTACGTTTCGAGAGCGTGGCGGAGTTCCATGCCGTGCTGAAAGACGCCGATCAGGAAGCCGGCGATGATGTTGATGCCGGTGATCAGGATGCTGGCCACGGCGTCGCGCTGCGTGAATCGCGAAGCTCCGTCCATCGCACCGTAGAATTCCGCTTCCGCGCCGAGTTGCTTGCGGCGATCGCGGGCTTCCACGTCGTTGATGATGCCGGCGTTGAGATCGGCATCGATCGACATCTGCTTTCCAGGCAAGGCGTCGAGAGTGAAGCGCGCGGTGACCTCCGATATACGCACCGCGCCGTGGTTGATCACGACGTATTGAATCGCGATCAAAACTAGAAAGATGACTGCGCCGATGATGTAATTGCCACCGACGACGAAACTTCCGAAGGCTTCGATCACGTGTCCTGCGGCGGATGTTCCCGTGTTGCCGTTCAGCAGAATCAGGCGTGCCGAAGAGATATTCAACGCGAGCCGGTACAGGGTGAGCAACAGTAGCGTGGTCGGGAAGACGTTGAAATCGACGGGCTTACGGATGTACACGGCCGACATCATGACGATTACCGACAGCATGATGTCGACGACGATCAGGAAATCGAGCAGCGGGCCAGGCAGCGGCGTAATCAGCGCGATGACGATCGCGACGATGGCAATGGGAACCCCGAGCTCGGATAGCGTGGTGGAAAGCGCGCTCTCCGCGCCTTCGGGTTTCACCGCAACTGAGTTTGCCTGTGCCATGTGTTGTCTAAAGCGTTTTGCGCGCTCCCTTACGGTCGCGCCTCACTGACGGCATTGAACGTTGGCGGTTGCCAGGGAGGAGCGACCGTAAGAGAGCGCGCAAACCAAATTGTTCGAATTCTAAACCGCGCACGCCTCCAGACTCTTCACCTTGTAAACCAGCGTCGTCCGCGGAATGCCGAGCATGTTCGCGGCCTTGGCCTTGTTCCCTCCGCAATGACGCAGCGCCTCATCCAGCAGGCGCTTCTCCATGCGGCTCATGATTTCGTCGAAGCTTCCACCGATACTTCCTGATTCACGTCGAGGTTCATTCCCATTCACGGACTCATTTTCGTTTGCGAGCGAGCGCGAACTCGCGTCCGGCAACTGTATGTCGCCGGAATAAAGGCGTTGCCGGTCGCCAGAAAGCGTAACCGCCATCTCGATTGCGTATTCGAGCTGGCGCACATTGCCCGGCCAGTGATAATCGCCCAACCGGCGAAGTGCGTTGGCAGACAGATGCTTCGGCGCCATGCCCTCTCGCCGGCAAACCTTTTCGATAAAGTGATCGGCCAGGACCGGGATATCGTCGGCGCGATCGCGCAGCGGCGCCACGTGAATCGGCACGACGTTCAGTCGATACAGGAGATCCTCGCGGAATCGCTTCTCGACGACGGCCGAGCCTAAATCGGCGTTGGACGCGGCGATCACGCGCGAGTCCACTTGAATCGTATTGGAGCCGCCGACCCTCTGAATCTCTCGCTCCTGCAAAACGCGCAGCAGTTTCGGCTGCACCGTCATGGGGAGATCGCCGATCTCGTCCAGCAGGATGGTCCCGCGATGCGCCTGTTCGAATCGACCGACACGATCGTTCACCGCGCCGGTGAATGCGCCTTTGGAATGGCCGAACAATTCCGCTTCAACCAAATTTTCAGGTATCGCCGCGCAATTCACTGAAACCATGCGAGTTCCAGATCGCTTACTGGCCAAATGAATAGCTCGCGCGACCATCTCTTTGCCGACTCCACTTTCGCCGGTGATCAGCACCGTGGATTGCCGTGGGCCGACCAGGCGAATCATTGCCTGAAGACTGCGAATCGTCTTGCTCTCGCCGATCAGCAATTCGCACCAGGATTCGCGCGCACGCCACGGTTTCGCTGCGCATTCTGCGCGTCCTGATGAGCCGTCAGAACCACGCGAGCTAGCTGTTCGATGGTCTGTGGCTCGGTGATGTGGAGGAACGGCGTCATCGCCGGCTTGATCACGGATTCATCCAGAATCGAGTCTTGGTCCAACATCACGATCGGCACCGGGTGCTCGGCCGACTGGGCTTCCTCTATCAGTTGAGCAACGATGTTGCTGGCCAGCGGCAGCTCAATAATCAGGACTGCGGTACGTGTCGACAGCGGTTTCCACTCCGCTGGACGCTCCCCCGCGGCGACCACGGACATCCCCGTAAGCTGTTCTAAGGAAGTTACTTCGTCCGCATTGTGATCCAAGCGGACCCATACGATCTTTGCCACAAAGTCCTTCTTTTTCGCGCGACCGCGCCGTTCTGCATTCGGGCGGAGGAACGATGATATTGGTTTGTACTGCTTTGATTGCTTAGGGGGTATATCGTCGGTGGTAGGGAATAACCTTAGGGAGACATACGAGGGTTTCTTACTTAGTCACGGTTACGCACGCCAGATCGGCTCGATTTCCGGGAATCGGTAGCGATATGGAGTCTGCATGCCTCCAGAAGCGATCGCGCAAGTCCGCCGGGACTACCTTCAAAACCAAGCCATGGTGACTTCCCCCACGGAAATCGTTCACCTGCTGTACAAGGTTGCGATCGACAACATGAACAAAGCTCTGGATTGCCTGAAGAGCGGCGACGCCCTGGCTCGTGCCCGCGCCGTCACGAAGGCCGAGGAGGCGGTAGACGAACTGATTCTGGCGCTGGACCACTCGGCTGGCGCGCAGTTTACCCGAACGCTTGCAGATCTTTACGCATACATTCTTCAACAAATGATGAACGGACATGCGCGGCAATCGGAGCAGGCATTTCGGGACGCACTGACGATCCTGGAGTCGCTATCGGAGACCTGGTCGCAGCTTCGGGCGAAGCTGAACGCGGATGCCGAGGCCAAGGACGCACCCGAAAGCGGTGCAGTCAGCGATGCAACCAAAGATGCAATCGCTCTGCAGCGCGCGCTGCAAGAAGACTCCACGGAAACTACGGCTGTGGCGAAGGATAGTCACGATCCCTACTCGGCCTACAATGCCGGTTGTCCGGTCACGCCGGGGCGTGATTGGAGCGCGTAGACCGCGCGGATCTTCAGCCGAGAAAGGCCCGAACAGTTCTTGCAAGGACGTCAACTGCGATCGGCTTCGTCAGGTAGCCATCCATGCCGGCGGCGAGACACTTCTCGCGATCGCTGCCGAACGCGCCGGCGGTCAGCGCGATGATCGGAATCCGGCGGCTGCCGCGAACGGACTTCTCGAGCGCCCGGATCGAGGCGGTCGCCTCGAAGCCATCCATCTCGGGCATCTGGCAATCCATCGAGAACCACATCGTAGGGATTCTGCTCCAACTCGGCGATCGCGGCAGCACCGCTATCGGTCAGCGTCACACGATGGCCCAGCTTTTCGAGAATCTTTAGCGCGACTTTCTGGTTGACTGGATTATCTTCCACTACGAGGACTCGTCCGACCGTTCCACCGGCGCGTATCGCGACGTCGCGGTCCCAGATTGCGACTTCGTTCGCTGTTGTCGAGGCCGGGGGAATGAGGGCGCAATTCATCGTCCCAATGCTCATCGGCGGGAATGTGAAGTTATTGAGAGGTTTTACCACGCAAAACGTGTCGACATGAGTGTCGACACGGCACGCACGAGTGCGTGCGCCACGACGGACGCTAGCGCTGTTTGTGGATCGTCACGTCCGCTGGCAACTTCATGTCGAACGCGGATGCGGGAAGCGATGGGCTAAAGTTCACGTTGGAATAATTCGCCAGGTTGTAATTGCCGGAGGGCTCACTGATCTTTTCGCGAATCGCGTTGCTCTTCCCATCTGGAATCCATAGCTCGATTTTGGTGATGAGCCTCTTCACTTCATCCGACCGCGGAACCAGTTCCACGCGAGTGGTCGCAGTCGACCCGATCTTCTCGGCGGCTCCCAGGTTAAGCTCATAATTCTTGCGAAGCTCTTCGCCCGAAGTGCCGAACCCGAGAATAAGAAACTGATCGATGGTGGAGGCGTTCTTGCTGAATTCGTACTCGTCGGCAATCTTGGCTTTCGGGTGGTAAACGAAAGCCTTCTTATCCTTGAAGAAAACCGTGTAAGCGTTTGGCTGTTTGAAGTCGAGCACCGCCGCGACCGCGTTTTTGTTGCGCTGGATGCGCAGATCGCCAGTCTCCTCCGGATCCGATTCCCGCAGCAGCTCATTGTAGGAGGATCTCTTGATAGTCGCCGTGACCGACTTGAAGGATTTCGACGACGCATCCATGCGAGCCAGAATCGCGTCCAGCGTTTCCGCCCGTGCTGCTATCGACGCGACTCCCAGGAGCGCGATGGCCGTGAGCGTTTTCACTGTTTGGTGAATGCCATGTAGCCGGTGACTTTCTGGCTATCGTCGTCGTTGATCGGCTCGACGCTGGTGACCGTCGGAGGATGCGACTTGTAGCGGGCTTTGATCAGCGCGGTGGCTTTGGTCACCAACTGATCGTCGGGCACGCCGTCGAGCAGTTTGGTGGGAATCCACACGCCTCCGCCCAACATCACGATATTGCCGACAGGATTGGGCTGGTCCTTGAATACGTCGCGTGGCATCAGGAAGATGAACACCAGAATCAGGCCGACCATCACGTCGTACTGCCAACTGGCGCGCTTGTAATCCCAGAACAGAAAGCGGCTCAAGAACTTCATCGATTTCAGTGTAGCAGTGGTCTATTCGGTAGTGGTTTGATCCCGTTACCCCCGCTCTTACGAGCGGTGCTTGAGCGCGCGGCTTGCGAACACCTATTCCGCACCATAGATGGTCCACTCATCGGCCACCCTTTTCACGAAGAATCGAAAGTCGCGCGAACTCACTGCGATTGAGGAGACGGATGTCACGAGAGCATCGGCGACGCCGAAATCGGGCGTCAGGAGTTGGAGATGGACCTTGGCAAACGGTCCACCGACTTCGCGCCACGGCTGTTGATCCTTGGCGACGGTTCTTTCGATGAGGCGACGGACGTCATCGATATCGTCGGCGGTTGGTTTGGGAAACGAGAGGATGCAGGCGAGGCAGATCAGAGATCCCATGGCGGGGGATGCCGCAAGGGCTGGGTTCCTTTCAATTGGGGATAAAGAATTTAGCCACGAATGCACACGAATAAACACGAATAACAATACCGGCTTTCATTCGTGTTCATTCGTGTGAATTCGCGGCCTGATTGCTTTTCTTAATCGATCAAGCCGAGCTTACGGAGCGTCGCGGCGGGTTCCACGCCCTGGTCCGAATCGTCAAAATGCGATACGGGTCCCTGCTCGCGGCCGTTCTCCAGCGCGACCCCGTACGGCGGATCGCCAAACGGAAACAGCTTTTTCAGCACGTCGAGATCGTTCGACGTCAGCGCGTCGAAATGCGTGTCGTGCAGGAAGGATGCCGCGTACTGCTTCAACGTTGTCGGGATTGCGATGCGAACGACGTCGCTTTTCCAGTGATAGGTCGACATGTGCTTCGCCGCGGCCTCGCAGTGCGTGCACGTCGGATCGTAAAAGAACAGGAACACCCGGCCATGCTGCAGCGAATACGGCTTGCCGTCGACAGTGATGGAATCGGGCGCCTTGGTTCCGGTTTGATGCGTTACCGCCGAGCCGTAGCTCATGCCCGTGAACACCGCGACCACGCCGAGCACGACCGCCGCGCTACGGAATCCTTCCGGCCGTCGCGTCGCCCACATTCCGGCGATCAGAGCCGCCAGCAGCATCGCACCGTCCTCCGGGAAAAACGCAGGACCAATCGCGCGCTTCACCCACGGAAAGCAACTGCAATCGCGGCCGATCAAATGGTTGTAGTTGTAGCCGACGTAAATCATGAACGCTAGCAGCAGCGCCGCTGCGATCCAGGCTCCCCATCGGCGGAATCGGGGAACGATGACCAGGACGCCCGCGAATGTTTCCAAGCACCGCGAGTGTCAGAGTGAACGGAATGCTGAGCGAGTACGGCACCAGCAGTTGTTCCAGCATTCGCGAGACTGCGAACGGATTGGTGATCTTCCAAACACCTGCCGCGATGAACAGAATCGCGACGATCAGCGCCGCGATGTGATTCGCGATGCTTTTCCAAGGCGGCATCTCCAGAGTCTGACTCGGGAGGTCCGCCGTACTACTGGCATCCATAGGAGTTATTTTAGCCTACACTGTGGCGCACGCTTAAGCGTGCTGCTGTCGGCTTTGGCCGACAGTCCGTTCCGACGTCGAACTGAAGTTCGCCGCTGCACGCTGAAGCGTGCGCCACAATTGGACATTTACCGCGCTCCCGCTCGCTTCGCGGATTGCGCGTCGAGAAAATCCAGCGCGTCTTTATGCGGCGCGGGAATCACTTCCACTTTCTCGCCGAGCCCCATTGCCTGCTCGTTCTTTTCCAGATACACCGGCCACTTCAGCAGCGCCTTGCCGTTTGGATCGCCCGTGGTGGCGAAATTTACCCAATAGGACGACATCTCATCGCTCAGCTTTTTGTCAACCGGCGTTGCGCCCTTCAGCGTCCCAAACACGTAGGCGATTTCGGATGCGTGATACGCGCCGAGTTTCGCGCCGAACTCACCGGGCGGCACTTTGCTGAAGTAATAAAGGTAGACCTTCGACTTGCCCGTGTTGTTCTGCATGCGGGCCCAGGTGCGCATTTCCCAGCCGAATATCTGATCGCGCATCGACGCCGCGGACGATTTCTTGGCCTCGTCGTCGGTGGATGCGGGGTAGATTTTGAGATACGCATCAGCCAGTTCGCCATATCGCGATTTCGCCGAGTTGCGGAATCCCTCGGCCTTCACAGTGCCGGCCGAGAACGCGGTGCCTTCATCGGCATTCGATCCGATCAGCAGCGGCACGTCGTTCTGTTTGCCTTCGGCGTAAATCGTGCGGACGTCTTTCGGTAGAACGTAGCCGTCGACCACGGGGCTGGATCCCCCGCCCGTCACCTTCATCAGATCCGCCGCCGGTTTCGCGCGGAGCGCCGCCAGTGAATCCGCGCCGGCATTCTTGGCGAATCGCAGCCCGCTCTGCTCTGCTTCCGCAAGCGAACCCACGCGGGCAAATTCCGCTCCGCTTTCGCCGATCGCCCGCTGGAACAGGCCCTTCGCCAGAGGGCTGGCCGTCAGAACGTTCACGCTCCACGATCCCGCCGACTCGCCGAAGATCGTCACGCGATTCGGATCGCCACCGAAGTTCGCGATGTTTTTCTTCACCCATTCGAGCGCGGCGATCTGATCCATGAATCCGTAGTTGCCCGAAGCATTGCGATCGGACTCCTTGGTTAACTCGGGGTGCGCGAAGAATCCGAAATACACCGAGGCGGTAGTTGATGGTCACGACGACTACGCCCTTTTCGGCAAGCTGATCGCCGTCATAATTTGGTGTCGATCCCGAGCCACGAGTCAACGCGCCGCCGTGGATCCACACCATCACGGGACGTTTTTCACGTGTCCCATTTGCCGATTTCGCGGCGGTCCACACGTTGAGGTACAGGCAATCCTCGCCAACCTTTGCGGAATTCTCAGAGGCATAGGGCGAGTTCTCCGGATATGGCGCCTGCAGGCAGCTTGTGCCATACGCGTCGGCCTGCTTCACGCCGGTCCATGCTGGGGCAGCTTTGGGAGCCTTCCAGCGCAAGTCGCCTACGGGGGGCGCGGCGAACGGAATTCCTTTATACACGCGCACCGTGCGGTTGGTTCCGTCGACGCCCGTCACGGCGCCGCTGTCTGTTTTCACTGGATCGTTGGCCGCCGCGAAAATCGGCAGGGCCGTCAGGAGCAAAGGCAAAATCCGCATGTGCTCATAATATACAAGTGTCCGATCGCAAGCCAGTGCTCCTGTGGGACGGTCAGTGCGGGTTCTGCAAAATCTGGATCGATTATTGGAAGCAGCTCACCGGCGACCGCGTAGAATATCGGACGTCGCAGGACGCTGGCGCTGAGTATCCGCAGATCGATCCACGGGCTTATTCGAAATCCGTTCAGTTGGTGCGGCCCGACGGTTCGGTGGCCAGCGGCGCGCGCGCGGTGTTCGAATCGCTGGGGATGCTGAAGACCTATGAGTCTTCGAAAATCTTCGCCGCGATTACGGAATGGGCATACCGGCTGATCGCATCGCATCGCGATGCCGCGTATCAATTCACGAAGTACACGTTCGGACGCACGATTGAGCCGACTCAATTCGTCGCTACGCAATGGCTGTTCGTGCGCGCGCTGGCGCTGATTTACGCGGTGGCGTTCGCATCCTTCGCGACGCAGATCGCGGGTCTGATCGGCGCGCACGGGATCCTGCCGCTCGCCGAATACATGGACGCCGTGACGAAAGGCGTCGGCTTGTCGCGACTGCATATGCTGCCGATGGTGTTCTGGTTCGGCGATTGGTCGTCCGCCGGCGACAGGATGCTGATCGGGTTTTGCTGGCTGGGCGTGTTCTTCTCGGCGCTGCTGATTCTTGGACGAATGCAGAAGCTGTTGCTGATCGTGCTGTATGTGATGTACCTGTCGCTATGCTCCGCCGGTCAGGATTTCATGTCGTTCCAGTGGGACGCACTGCTGCTGGAAGCCGGCTTCCTGGCGATCTTCCTGGGGCGGGCGCGCATTGTCGCGTGGCTGTTTCGATGGCTGGTGTTCCGCTTGTTTTTCTTGTCGGGCGCGGTGAAGCTGCTGAGTCGCGATACGTCGTGGCGAGGTCTTACGGCGCTCGATTTTCACTATCACACGCAGCCGTTGCCGACGATCTTCGCGTGGTACTTCGATAAACTACCCGGCTGGTTCCAGCGCGGGTCCACGTTTATGGTGCTGGCGGTGGAACTCGGGATGCCGTTCCTGATTTTCATGCCGCGGAAGATCCGGCACTTCGGGGCGTGGTTCATGATCGGGTTGCAGGTGCTGATTCTGATCACGGGGAATTACACGTTCTTCAATATCCTGGCAATCGCGCTGTGTTTGTTTCTGTTTGACGATCAGGCGCTGGCTCGATTTGCGCCACGCAAGTTTCGATCAGCGGGAATAAGCGGGCTTACACGCGTCGAGCGCGCGTTTGCGGCAGCGCTGACCGCGATCATTCTGTTGCTGACCGTGGGCCGGATGATCGAGACATTTTCGGGCGATGCACCCGAGCCTTTTAGGACGATGGTGCGCGTCGCTTCGCCTTTCGAAATCGCGAATTCGTATGGATTGTTCGCGGTGATGACTACGTCGCGGCCAGAAATTATCGTCGAAGGATCGGCCGACGGCGAAACGTGGCAAACTTACGAGTTTCGCTACAAGCCGGGCGATCTGAAGCGTGCGCCGCAATGGGCCGCGCCGTTTCAGCCGAGGCTCGATTGGCAGATGTGGTTCGCGGCATTGGGGAATTTTCGTGAACGGCAGAATCAGTGGTTCATCCGATTTGCGACGCGGTTGTTGGAGGGATCGGCGGACGTCGAGGCATTGCTCGAACGGAATCCGTTTCCGGGTCATCCGCCGCGCTATGTGCGCGCGACGGTCTATGAATATACTTTTTCGACGTCGGCGGAGCACAAGGCGACGGGGGTTTGGTGGAATCGGAAGCCTTTGGGTGTTTACTTGCCGCCAGTAGGATTCAAGACGCGCGAGTAAAAAACGAAAGCCGAGACGACTCTCGGCTCTGCAGGCCTAAGGGGCCCGCGCCACGCAACCAAATCGATCTTGGTGTGTTATTTCTAGTGTCGAGATCCTGTTCATGATCAGGTCCCTCAGCATTTCTGCGTTGTTGTTCGCCTCCGCGATTTCATTCGCGCAATCCGGCGGGGCTAAGCTGATCCCCAGCACAGACAGCCTCACGGTTTACGACACCGCCAACGGTGTGACCTGGCTCACCGATTTCAATTTGCCTTCCAGGAATCGGTTCGGCCTGCCGGTCTGCAACGCGGCGGAGAATATGAAGGCGTGCGTCAATGCCAGTGGCTCGATGAGCTATCAAGCCGCGGCGGCTTGGGTTGCCGCGATGAACGCCGCGAACTATCTGGGACACGCCAATTGGCAACTGCCGACATCGCCGATCCTGGACACCACCTGTTCGTTCGTCGGGCCGCAAGTCAATTCGTTCGGCTGGGGCTGCACCGCGAGCGCTCTGGGCTCGCTGTATTCGACAGCGTTGGGCTTCAGCGCGCCCAATACGACGGTTCCCGTGCCGAACATCCCGGTTGGTCCGTTTACCAATTTCCAACCCGACCTTTATTGGACGCAGACATCCTTGCCGCAGCCGACTGGCGACGTCGGTTGTTGCGCGACCATCTCATTCAACAGCGGGTGGCAGGGATCGAACATCACTTCGAACTTTCTGTTTTTGTTGCCGATGATTGCAGGCAAGATCGCGGGAACGCCGGCGGCGTCGGGAACCGGGTTGCAAGTAAATCCCGGCGGACAGACGGTATACGATCCGATCGCCAATGTGACTTGGCTGGCGAACGCGAATCTGGGGGCGTCGAATACTTTCGGCCTTCCGGCGTGCTCGGGTGTGAGCGCGAAAGCGTGCGTGAATGCAAACGGCGCGATGAATTGGAATTCGGCCGATCAGTTCGTCAAGAACATGAATGCTGCCGCGTACCTGGGGCAGACGAACTGGGAAATGCCGACAGCGGACGCAAGTTGCGCCGCGTCGTACTTGTGTCCCGCGATGACGGCGCCCTTTCAAAGCTTGTTCTACACGCAACTGGGCTTGACGCCGGGTATGCCGGTGGACGTCGCGCCTGAAATCGCCGTCGGACCGTTCACCGGTATTCGACCCTACCTTTACTGGACTTGCCAGGCGAACACCGTTGCAGAGCCGTGCGACTCGATTGGTCCGGAAACCGGTTTCGAATGGAGCTACTGGATGGGCAACGGCTTTCAGGGTACCGATGTGTTTGCGCACGACATGTATGTGACTGCGTATTTCCCGGGAATTCGAAGTTCGACTTCCGGGCCGCTGATTGCGGAGGTCGCGAATGCGGAAGGCGAGAGTCCGACGATCGCCCCGAACACCTGGGTCGAGATCAAAGGAGTGAATCTTGCGCCGGCGGGATTCTCGAGCCCCGATTGCGCGCCGGGATATTGCTGGCAAGGATCGGATTTCGTGGGCGGGAAAATGCCGACGCAGCTGGACAACGTGAGTGTCACAGTGAACGGCAAGAGCGCCTTCATTTATTACATCAGTCCGTCGCAGATTAATATTTTGACGCCGCCGGATGCGATGTCGGGCGGGGTGCAGGTGGTCGTGAAGAACGGAAGCGTCACGAGTTCGACCTTCACCGCTCAGGCGGCCGCGATCACACCGTCATTCTTCGTGTTCAATGGCGGACCTTATCTCGCGGCGACGCACGTGAACGGAACGTTGATCGGTCCGACAACATTGTTTCCGAAACTGACGACCCCTGCGAAGCCGAACGAGACGATCGTGCTGTACGCCAACGGATTCGGACCGACGTCGACACCGGTCGTCAGCGGATCGATACTGCAATCGGGGAGTTTGTCGCCACTGCCGATCGTGAAGATCGGTGGCGTACGGCGCTTTGGTTCAATTCGCGGGGCTAGTCGCGCCAGGCGAATTTCAATTCAACGTCATCGTGCCGGCGAACACGCCGGATGGCGATCAGACGATCGTCGCGACATATGGTGGCCAGTCAACCCAAGCGGGAACGCTCATTACGATTCAACACTAATGCACAAGACGATCCTATTTGCGCTGCTAGCAGTCACCTCGTTGTCGTGGGCACAGGCCGATCTGCGAGGCATCTACATCTATACCAACGACGTCTCGCAAGTCACCAAAGCGACGGCCACCCAACTGACGCAGTCGTTCAGCATTCCCGGCGTGGATGGCGTAGCGCTGGTGATCGGCTGGAACGCGATCGAGCCCTCCATGGGCCAGTTCGATTGGACACTGCTCGATCAATGGATCGGCCAGATCGCCGCCGTGGGAAAGAAGATCGACTTGGTGGTTCCAGCCGGAGTCTCGATGCCGGCATGGCTGTTCCAACCCCCGCCGACGGGCGCAGGCGCGATGGATCTCAATTTCACCATTACTCCTCACGGCGGGCAAACCAGCGTATGCCAAACGGTGGATTTGGCGGCCCCGTGGGATCCCGCCTTTCTCACTCAATGGGATTCGATGCTGGCCGCGTTGTCGGCGCATCTCAAATCGGCTGGAACCTATAGCGCTATCACGCTGGTTCGATTGACGGGCGTCAACCGCACGACCGAGGAACTGCGCCTTCCCGCGGAAACTGCCGCGTCGACGGGGCTTGCGTGCGTCACTGACGCGATCGCCACCTGGCAAAAGGCAGGTTACCGGCCGTCATTGCTGTTGCAGGGATGGAACGCGATTGTCGGCTCGTTCATGAAGAGTTTTCCTGATAAAATATTCGCCGTTTCGATCATCCCCAACGGTGCGTTCCCGGCCATTGGTGAAGACGGCTCCATCCTTAAGGTAGTAGGGGATCAGACCCAGCCGCTGATTGTATCTGCCAGTCAGAAGCTGCCCGGCCGATTGGTGGTGCAATTCGATTTCCTGATGCCGGGGGAAGCCGCCGCGACATACGTAACCGACGCGGCGAAGAATCTCGGAACCATGCCGGCCTATCAAACCAACGAATATTTAGGCGGGCAAGGAGCTGGTTGTTCGGAACCGGTGACGAATCCGACGCCATGCACGGATTCCACTTTTCTCACGCTGCTGGACACGGGCATTTATCCGCTGGGTCAGAGTGATCCACTGCGGTCGAAGTACATCGAGGTTTTTCACGACAACGCCGCGGCGTTTCCGGATGACATCCTGACGGCACATTATCAACTGATCCCGCCAGCGATTTCGTTAGTCGCGAATGCCGAGGGCGAGAGTCCGACGATCGCGCCGAACACGTGGGTCGAGATCAAGGGAGTGAATCTCGCGCCGGCGGGATTCTCGAGCCCCGATTGCGCGCCGGGGTATTGCTGGCAAGGGTCGGATTTTGTGGGCGGGAAAATGCCGACGCAACTCGACAACGTGAGCGCGACGGTGAACGGCAAGAGCGCCTTCATTTATTACATCAGTCCGACGCAAATCAACATCCTTACAGCGCCGGATGCCATTTCGGGGCCGGTCCAGGTGGTGGTGACGAATAGCAGTGCCGTGAGCATCAGCTTTACAGCACAGGCACAAGCGATTACACCGTCATTTTTCGTATTCAACGGCGGGCCGTATCTGGCGGCGACGCACGTGAACGGAACGCTACTTGGACCCAAAACCTTGTTTCCCAAGGTCTCGACCCCGGCAGCGCCCGGTGAGACGATTGTTTTGTATGCGAACGGATTCGGGGCGACGACGAATCCGGTGGTGAGTGGATCGCCGGTGCAATCGGGAAACCTGTTGCCCGCGCCGGTGGTGAAGATCGGCGGCGCGACGGCGGTGGTGACGTTCGCGGGTTTGGTAGCGCCAGGAGAATTTCAATTCAACGTTATTGTTCCATCGACGACTCCGGACGGCGATCAGACGATCGTCGCGACCTACGGCGGCGCGAGCACGCAGGCACGGCGCGCTGATCACCGTCCAGCGCGAACAATAAAGATCGCGCTGCTGATTGCTTGCCTCGCGAGCTGCGTCAGCGCGCAGACTGGCGGAACTTCGCTCACGTACGTCGCGGGTTCGTCGGTCAAGCGCGAACAGATTAACGGCGATTGCGATTGGACCGCCTGGGACGCGACCATCAACAACAAGACGCCGACGTGCAAGGCGACGGTCAGCCAGACCACCACGAAGGCGGACGTTCTGGGCAACGACGTCGGGAGCTCGTTCGAGCACAATGGCGAACTGATTTTCACGTTTGGCGACACCATCGGCGCGAGCAGCAACTTTTCGAAATGGACGACCGTGCAGAATCCGTTCGCCTGGCAGGCGCACGATCCGATCGCGCGCAGCACCACGCAACACGCGGAGGACGGACTGCTGCTGAATTTTTTCCTGAGTGGGAATCACGCGCTAACGATTGAGCCACCACCGCAACAGTCCGGCTTTTACCCGACACCCGTCAACATGGGGGCCGATAATGTGCCCGAGGCGGGCATCAGTCTCGACGGACAGATTTATCTTTTCCTCAAGACCGGCTCGGTTACGGACGGCGCGGGAAATAACGACGGCAGCCACTCGTATACTTTGATTGCGAAGTTCGACGAGACAGCGCAGACGTTCACGGCGGGGCGGACGATTTCGCAGCTCCCTGGCGGGCGTTTCATCGGCGTAGCGGCGTACGAGGCACCCGCGGGAATTCTCGGAACGCCGCCGCCCACGCAGCCTGAGCCGCTGGTGGTGATGTTCGGGCTGTCCACGTATCGCGCGAGCAATGTCTACTTATCGGTGATACCGAAGAGCCAGTTCGAGAGCGGCGTCGATTCGACGGGAAAAAGCGCTACGCGATACTTCGCCGGATTTGCGCAAGGCAAGCCGGTGTGGTCGGCGAACGAAACGGATGCCGTGCCCACGGTCACGGATCTGGATCCCGCGAATCCGACGATCGGCAATGTTTCGGCGTTCTATTCACAGGATCTCGGATTATGGCTGATGACGTACGACGGAGGCCGGGGATCGGTCGGCACGACGGGGGTTTATTTCACTTACGCCGCTCAACCGTGGGGGCCTTGGGCGACACCGCAGTTGGTGTTTAACGATTGCCGTGACAAGGGATTCGGCAATTTCGTTTTCTATTACTACGCGACCGCGGCTGCGAATAATTGTCCGTCGGCGATGCCGGCCGGCGTGACGGCGGCTCCCGGATTCGCGGGGCCATCCGGGCCGATGATCGGCGTGAACGATCCGGCAACCACGCGCGGCGGCGGGTATGCGCCGCTGCTGGTCCAGCGCTTCACGAATATCGAGGGCAACACGCTGGAGATTTACTACACGCTGTCGACATGGAATCCGTATGCGGTGGTGATGATGGAGTCGGACTTCACCATTTCGCATCTGCCGGCGATTTCGCTGGTCGCGAATGCCGAGGGAGAGAGCCCGACTATCGCGCCGAATACGTGGGTCGAGATCAAGGGATCGAACCTGGCGCCGGCGGGATTTTCGAGTCCGGATTGCGCTCCGGGATATTGCTGGCAGGGGTCGGATTTCGTGGGGAGCAAGCTGCCGACGCAGCTCGACGGCGTCAGCGCGACGGTGAACGGAAAGAACGCGTTCGTTTATTACATAAGTCCAGGACAGATCAACATTCTGACTCCGCCGGATTCGATTTCCGGATCGGTGCAGGTTCAGGTGACCAGCGGCGGAGTCACCAGCGCATCCTTCATTGCGCAATCGGCGACGATCGCTCCTTCGTTCTTCGTTTTCAATGGTGGACCGTATCTGGCGGCGACGCACGTCGGCGGAGCGCTGATCGGCCCGACTACGCTGTTTCCAAATCTGACAACGCCCGCAAAGCCCAACGAGACAATCGTGCTGTATGCTAACGGATTCGGCGCGACGTCGACGCCGGTGGTGAGCGGGTCGGTATCGCAATCAGGATCGTTATTGCCGCTGCCGGTGGTGAAGATCGGCGGAGTGTCGGCGAATGTCACGTTCGCGGGATTGGTCGCACCGGGCGAATTTCAATTCAACGTCGTGGTGCCCGGCGAACGACGCCGGATGGCGATCAGACGATTGTCGCGACTTACGGCGGGGCGTCGACGCAGGCCGGGACGCTGATTACTGATTCAGCACTAAGCGGATTTAAGGCCTGTTTGTGCGATTGCGGATCGCTAGTAACGCGCTCCATACTGTCGCGCCTCTTTGAGCACCGATCGTTTGCAAAGGTACGCGTTTGCGATCCGGCGAAGCCTGGACACACCACAAGTTACCCTTCCGATCACCAGCGTGGGTTCGAGCCTGGCTACTTGTTTTTGTTGGCTGCTTCCGCGGCCTGCTTCAGTTCATTATTGACCTGGTCCAGCAGATTCTTCGCCTTCTGGGCGTGACCCTGCATGTCAAATTCGTTGGCCTCTTGAGCCGCGACGATCTTCTCGTACGCCTGTTGGCTAACTTCTGGGCGGCGGCGATGTTCGGATGATGAGCGGCTGAGACATTCCGTTTCGGTTGAGCGATAGCGGCGTCCCGCGATGAGCAGCAAGGAGCCAAGAGCGGCAGTGAGCATTCGGGTTCTCATGAGGGTTGATTATATTCCGGTGAATGGCCGCCGCGCAATGTTAACCTTGAACTTCATACATGGCTGAAGCTCAGGGTCAGATCAAGCGATTGCAGATCATCCCGCTGGGCGGGCTGGGCGAGTTCGGGATGAACTCCATGGCCGTCCGGTACGGCGACGACATCATTGTCCTGGATGCAGGCATGATGTTCCCGGACGCGGAACTGATGGGCGTCGATATCGTCACGCCCGACTTCACTTACCTGGAGCAGAACGCGGCGCACGTGCGCGGCCTGCTGCTCACGCACGGCCACGAGGATCACATCGGCGGCGTGCCGTTCCTGCTGGCGCAAATGAACATTCCGATCTACGGCACCGCGTTCACGCTGGCGCTGGTGGAGCGGCGCCTGGAAGAGCACGAGATGCTCAAGGAGGCCAAGCTCAACATGGTCAAGCCGGGCGAAATCCTGAAGCTGGGGCCGTTCTCCATCGAGTTCATCCACGTGACGCATTCCATCGTGCAATGCGTCGCGCTCGCGATCACCACGCCGCTGGGCGTGATCATCCATACCGGCGATTTCAAGGTGGACCCGACGCCCACCGACAACGAGCTGTTCGATCTGCACACGCTGGCCGCGTACGGCAAGCGCGGCGTGCTGCTGCTGATGTCGGATTCGACCAACGTCGATCGGCCCGGCTACACCGAAAGCGAGCGCGCCGTCGGGCCCGCGCCTGGAAGACCTGTTCGTGCGCGCGCCGCGCCGGCTGGTGATCTCGTGCTTCAGCTCCTCGATTCACCGGCTGCAGCAGATTCTCGATCTCGCGGACGAGTACGGCCGCAAGGTCGCGTTCCTCGGCCGCAGCATGCTGTCGACCACGGAGATCGCGCACGATCTGGGACTGCTGACGATCCCCAACGGCATTCTGCTGCGGCCGCAGGACATCATGCAGATTCCGCCCAGCAAAGTGGCGGTGGTGGTTTCAGGAACGCAGGGCGAGCCGATGTCGGCGTTGTCGCGCGTGGCCGTGGACAATCACAAGTCTCTTTCGATCGAGACGGGCGACACGGTCGCGCTGAGCGCGCGCATCATTCCGGGAAACGAAAAAGGGATTTACCGGATGATGAATCATCTGGCGCGCCGCGGCGCGGACATCGTGTACGGCACGATGAATCCGCCGATCCACGTTTCCGGTCACGGCAGCGCGGAGGAGCTGCGGCTGGTCCTGAATCTGGTGCGGCCGCGATTCTTTGTTCCGGTGCATGGCGAATACCGGCAGATGGCGCAGCATGCGCAAGCTCGCGCAGCATCTGAGCCATTGGGGACTCGAAGGCACGTTCGTGCTGGAATCGGGCGAGACGCTGGAGATCGACAAGCCGGGCGCGCGCAAAGGCGAGCCGGTGACGGTGGGCCGCGTGTGTATCGATTCGGGCACGCTGGACGAAGTGGTCGAGGACATGGTGATCCGCGACCGCCGCCATCTTTCCGAAGACGGATTCGTGCTGCCGATCATCGCGATCAACAAGCACACCGGGCAAGTGCGAAGGGCTGCCGGAGATCGTCAGCCGCGGCTTCATGTCGATGGAGGACAGCTCGGAGGTGTTGCAGGACGCGCGCGAAATCGTGATGAAGACGCTGGAGTCGTCGACGGCGGAAGAGCGCGGCGACTGGGGCGTGATGCAGGAAAAGATTCGCGCGGATCTGAAGCGGTTCTTGACCAAGCAGACCTCGCGGCGGCCGCTGATCATGCCGGTGATTCTCGAGGTGTAAGATTTTCGGGCGCTAAAGAGAGCGCGTGCGGTAGAATAAATAGTTTCGGGCTGTGGCGCAGCCTGGCTAGCGCGCTTGCTTGGGGTGCAAGAGGTCCCGGGTTCGAATCCCGGCAGCCCGACCAACCCTTTCAAAGAGTTACCGTCACCACATCATTGGGTTCGCCTTCTCTGAAGTCCAAATGGAGTCCAATTGCAGGTGGGTTCCCAATAGTCAACGGCCTGGGTTTACTTCGTGACTAAAATACCCAGCCAACGGAAGTGCCTGCGGCGCTTGCATCCCAATGAAACGTGCCCACCGCAGACCGTTTGTTACAAGGTCGGGAGAAGCGCGCACAGGAAATTTCTTGAACCAGGGTCCATAGCCCCGGAATCCACGCTGTGACGACCAGACGGACATCGCCACCCAAACCCCCAAGGTAAATGCAACGGAATCGGACACAGCTTGATGGGGTAACAGGCAATGGCATCTAAGATTTCGCCCGAACGAGTGGGAGAGATGCTGAAGCAGTCCTCGCCGAGTTGAAAGCAGTCGGGCAGTCAGGCAAAGCTCAAGGATCTTCTTGAGACTGCGCAGCGGCGAAACTAAATCTGCGTGCCATTGCCATCGTTCACAACACGCAAGTACGCGAGGTACTCAAGGAGAGAACTGATGAAGGCAATAACAGTGGAACCCCTGAAACCGGGCTCTGCGCGCTTTGAAGATGTTGCGGAACCCGATCTCCGAGACGGCTCAATGCTCGTGCAAGCCATCGCAGTTGGGGTCTGTGGGACAGATATGGAAATTGTTGCAGGGAAATATGGTTGGGCTCCTCAAGGCAAGAAGCGGCTCGTGCTCGGCCATGAGTCCCTCGGTCGCGTGCTAGAGCCCGACCCGTCTGGTCGCTTTAAGGAGGGTGACCTCGTAGTTGGAATCGTGCGTCGGCCTGACCCCGTTCCGTGCCCGAACTGCGCCGTCGGCGAATGGGACATGTGCCGCAACGGCCGATATACCGAGCGGGGCATTAAGGAGATTGACGGCTATATGTCGGAGCGCTGGAGAATTGAACCTGATTTCGCGATCCCAGTGGACAGCTCGCTCGGGCTGCTTGGCGTATTGCTCGAGCCAACTACGGTTGTCACGAAAGCTTGGGAAGCGGTAATGGCCGTAGGCCAGCGTTCCTTCTGGGAACCTCGGACGGTACTGGTAACGGGGGCCGGCCCGATCGGTCTGCTTGCAGCTCTTCTCGGAACCCAGCGTGGTCTCGAGGTTCATGTGCTTGAT
Source organism: Terriglobia bacterium (assembly GCA_963732025.1). GTDB lineage: Bacteria > Acidobacteriota > Terriglobia > Bryobacterales > Bryobacteraceae > Palsa-187. The sequence goes on along the minus strand of CAVSXU010000006.1, from coordinate 1,465,315 downwards.
CGTGCGGAATCGGGCCCAAAGCCGGAGTTGGTGCGCGCTCTCGGCGCTACCTACCATCGTGGCAGCGTATCGAACGTCGGCTTCGAGCCGGACGTCGTCGTCGAATGTACCGGTGCTGCGCCAGTCATAGCCGAATCGATCCAAGCGGTCGGATCGGGTGGAGTCGTTTGTCTTACAGGTGTCGGGAATAGCAGCCAAGTCAGTGGTCTGTCCACTAGCGATTTGGCGACAGAAGCGGTATTGCGAAACAAGGTCGTAGTCGGTACGGTCAACGCGAACAAACGTCATTGGTATAAAGCCGGCATAGCGCTGGCCCGCGCCGACCGCTCATGGCTATCACGACTGATTTCGCGTAGCGAACGTCCGGAGAACTTTACCGGAGCTTTGCAGCGTGAACCAACTGACATCAAGGTTGTCATTCGGTTCGCCGAAGCATGATCTCACCGCGTCGAACTGGTTGAAAGCCCGCCTCTCGCGTTCGGTGCGCTGGGATATGCTGGCAACAATTTCACATCGTCGAGCACGTCCCCCCCAGCAGGCATTTCCTAGAATCGTCATTCCGTCAGCCGTGGGCTTTCGTTACCTGTAATGCAAATTGTCTGGCGCTGGTCGGCGATAGTTCCGGAAACCCGGTCATCCAGGACCTAACGGTCAGCTGATAGCAGGAAGCGTCACTTTGAAGCGATGCCGACTATGCGGACAAGTGGAGGCGCAACGTCGGGAAACGGGAGCTAAATCGCGGTGGTCCGGCTCCTGAGCACCGGACAAGGACTGAACCAGAACGAGCAAACTTATGGTCTGAAAAAGTGAAATGCGCATCCTGACAGACTGAGGGTCTGATCCCTTCCAACGGTTTAACATTTTCTTAAAAACAAATGAAAACGTAGGGCTCGCGGCGTCATCTCCCTCGCGAAATCGATTGGAGACACCATGAAAGATCCCAGCCGTTTCAGTGCCAACCCCCTCTTTGCAATCATCCTTTTGGCTTGCACTGCCCTCGCGCAGGAGGCCACGACCGTGACCTATAGCTACGGTGGCCTCCCACTGCCGATTTTTTCCGATGCGGCCAACATTATCACATTGGCAAACATTGTTGTTCCCCAGGCCATCCGCATGAGCAAAGTTACGGCGCGCGTCCAGATTTCCTATCCGAATACGGGCGATCTGAAGGTCTACTTGTTTTCCCCGTCCGGAACGCGCACGATCCTGCTGTCGCATGATTGCGGAATCGCCAACGTGGATACGACGTTCGACGATGCGGCCCCATCCAGTTGGAAAGATTTCTGTCCAGTCGAGGCGGGTCGTGGACCCTTTCGTGCTGACGAACCTCTATCCAACTTTAATAGCGACGACTCTTCTTTCGGCACTTGGAGGCTCTCAGTGGAAAACGATACCAGCGATAGCCGGACGGGATGGATCACCGCGTTTTCACTCACGATTTCTGGGACAACCCAATTCAACCCGACAACGCGGGCGGATATCATGGTCAACACTGCGAGCGCCGGCGGCGCGGGAACGATTGCTCCTGGCGAACTGGTGTCGATCCTCGGGGTTGGGCTTGGCCCCTTGCCGGGAGTGTCCGCGCCGCGCGGCGCGCTTCCGACCTCGCTCGGAGGCGTGAGCGTGACCTTCGATGGCGTCGCGGTTCCCATTGCCTATGCGTCCTCTTTTCGTCTGGATGTGCAGGCGCCGTTTAATCTGGTTCCTGGAAACACCGTTAGCATTCAGATCACGAACAGCACATCGGGCAGCGCGCTCACAAGCACTCCGGCATCTGTGCCGGTGACGGATGTTGTGCCTGGGACCTATACGAACGGACTCGGCGGTAGCGGCGCGGCGACGGCGGTCAATCCAGATGGCACAACCAATGGTTTGCTGAATCCAGCGGCCAAGGGCGGCTTTATTGTCGTCTACGCGAGCGGATTGGGCGCCGTCAGCCCGCCCCTGGCAGCGGGTGCGCTTCCCCCGGTAACACCGCTGTCTAATGTAACGGGAACGGTCGCGGCTTATATCGGAGGCGTGTCAGCACCTGTGCTTTATGCTGGTACAGCTCCAGGATTTCCGGGGTTATACCAGGTCAATCTCACCGTACCGAGTGGGGCCGCGTCGGGTAGCCAGGAATTGCTGATTTACGTCAATGGCAAATCGACTCAGGAAGGCGCCTCCGTCTATATAAAGTGACTTCGTCGTTCAACGACAATCGGATTTTCGTGTCTGTTATTAGATGTCTATGCACCTCGCTTGAATCGGGAAACATAGACAGCAGAGGAATCCGAACAGGAGGAATTTGAAAATGAGAAATCGAACTCGCAGCTTCGTACTAGCGCTTGTTTCTCTGCAGGCGGCATTTTGCCAACAAGCCGGGACTGCGTCCCCAGGTGCAGCCTCGACATCAGGCGAAAAGGGTTTGGATTACTTGTTATTCCTACCTGAATATGGCCAGTACGAAGAAAGCCACTGACTTCCAGCCATTGACGCAAAAGGAGAGGAACCAGCTCTACGGGAAATCGTTGATCAATCCGGTCTGGTACCTAAAGGGGGCGTTCTCCGCGGGTCAGAACCAATGGAGAGACAAGCCCCCTGAGTGGGGGCAAGGGGCTTCGGGATACGGAAGGCGCTACGCCGACATCATGGGGCAATACGCTATACAGAAAACCACGACGTTCGGATTGGAGAGCCTGCTGCACGAGGATAATCGATATTTCGGCTCAGGGAAGAAAGGTTTCTGGCCTCGTACGGGCTACGCTTTGAAAAGTTCTATTCTGGCGCGACACGACGACGGAAAGCGGTACCCATCCGTTTCATTGCTCGCTGGCTACGCCAGCGGGGCTTTTCTCTCCCGGCCATGGCAGCCACCAAGCAGCAATACCGCCGGGGACGGAGCCGTCAGCTTCGGCATTAGCATGGGCTGGAACATCGGCTTCAGCATGGTAAAGGAGTTTCTGCCGGATATGTTGGGACCGTTCGCGAAGAAGCACTAGTCAGATTGAATCCCGAGGGTTCACCTTTATTGTTCTCAGACACACACTAGCGTATACAGTTACCCTGACGATTCTGGAGATCGTGCTCGGGATCGACAATATCGTTTTCATCAGCATCCTGGCGAGCAGACTTCCGTTCAACCAGCAGGTCACTTGTCCGTATTGTCGGCGACTCGGGAATTGTCCCGAAACGGCGTTCTTTGGGAAGTCGCCGATAATACGTCACATCAGGCAACCCTCCCGAAGGATCTGCGCCTGGATACACAAGGCCTGAATCCCATCTTGTAGATGGTGCCTTACGGTCATCCCTGACGATGACTTCCGGATATGGCGTCAACCGGCCCCGAAGCGCGGGCTCAGGCGGGAGCATCAGATCAATTCCGTTAGCTGGCTCAATGTAGAGTGGCTGAAGTGGGCGCCTTCGGTTTGGTGTTAGCTTCGCCCAATGGACCTCGGAATCCCCTGCGGCGCGTGATGCACCTACTGGGTTTCTTGTCGCCCAAGCAGTGCGCCGAGTTGGTCTTTGGCAAGCGTGCTGACCTGCCTACAAGATTCTCAAGATTCAAGAACTCCCGATCCAAGTGACGACTAGCGTGCCTGCCAGAGCCGAATCGCTCCACCGAGATGCTCGACGGCAACCAAGTCGCTGTGCCAGCTAAGGTGGCTGAATTCATGCCAAATTGGAGGATTGGGGTCGGTCCAGCGCGCGACTACTCGGCCCAAATGCAAATCCCAAATGTCCACCACGCCAACGTCCGATACATAGGCGAGCTGCTGCGAATCTGGAGACCACGCCACCTGCATTAGGCTTCGACCGATGGGGAAGTTCGCCGTCCATAGCACCCGGTCCTCTTGCGTGTCCCAGACGATCAAGTCTTTGTTGTCTCCGCAAAGCGCGGCGTAACGATAGTCGGGTGATTGCAGGATGCTCCATATTCGGAGCGGAATCGGAGTTGCGAGGCGGACTAGGTCCCCCGAAGGCGCCCAGACGAATTTTCCGCGCCCCCCTGCGAGGGACTTCACGGTCCCACTCGCGAAGTTTATGATCGCGTCGGCTGATCCCGTCACCAGCACCTGTCCTCCATCCGGCGACCACGATACCGAGGTATACGCAGAATAATTCGCCTCGGGCAGGCGGATGGCTCGGTCGGGTTGGCCCGAGAAAGGCCGGAGGAATCGAACCGCCTCAGGGTGCTGTGAAAATTGAAGGAACGCCACCGTTCGTCCGTCGGGCGCCCAAGCCGTCTGTCCGTAGCCCCAAACTCCCGCATCGAAAGCCGCAAGCCTGTCGCCGGTCTTCAAATCCCAAAGCCCGGCCTGTGAGTCCGTGCCGCTCATATATCTTAGATCCGGCGATAGAGTCACGGGGAGTCCGCCAAGCGCCCCCATGGATATGCGGGTCTGAGCTAGTCGGTTCCGCCCGCGCCAGAAGGCAATTTCGCCACCGTCTATGCTACTGACAATCGCCCCGCTGTCGCCACTAACCGCGACGCATCGCATCCAGTCCCTCTGCTCCATTGCGAAGTCTTCGGTGCGGAAATCCCGCTTCAGAAAGCGGATGCTGTGCGGCGTGGCGACGCGGAGGAGCTTGCTGTCGCGCGACCAGGAGAGAGAGATCAGGTTCTCCGTCAGCGATGCGTCTACCGATTTCGGCGGGGTTCGAAATAACGGTTGGACACCCCCCGCCTTCCAGAGCGAGAGTCCATTGAAACCAGAACTCAGCGCCAACACCTCACCATCCGGTGACCACTCAAGTTTCGAAGAATAGACTGTAAGCACGACCGAGGAAGCGGCGGCGCGAGAAGATCCGCCACCCGCTGCCTCGGGTTTTAACCCGACGTTGGTTCTGCGGATCAGCACGCGCCGCTGGACATCCCACAGATCGATCACTTCTGATTCCCAGTAACCCGCAGCGATCGCGAGGCGGTCGCCGCGCGGAGACCACGCGTAACCGCTGACCTGCGGTACCCCGTCGTTCGGCGCTACTTCCGGAATTACCGCTCGCTTCCCCGAACTCAATTCCCACACGACGATGCCAGAGTTGGAGCGCGCAGCGATTCGATTTCCGGCTGGCGACCAGGCAAGTTCGTGAAAAGCCTTGTCTGCGGCATCGGCGGGCAGAGTGCGTTCGGGAGCGGCGGCCAGCGGATCCCAGATCTCAATTCCGCCGTTGGCCCGGGCTATACGCTTTCCATCTGGGGACCAGCACAATTCGCTCAGCCAGGGCTCTTTATAAAAAAGCCATCGCGGACTCTCGGAAGCCAGGCCCACAATCGTATTCAGCACTCTACCGTTCTCGGCGTCGCGGACTTGAAACCCGATAGTGGTCAACAATGCCAAGAGTCGCCCGTCTGGTGAATATGTCAGTTGCCGGATTACTCCTGGACCAAAGGGTTTTCCCGGAATCAACGGGCGCGTGGGGATGTTCTGAGCTACCGCGCCGCTCGCGGACACCAGCATCAGCGTAAACTGCCACACCGAAGCCGCTCGCCTAACGACCGCAATCATTGACTTCTAATATCGGCACATTGACTCGAAATCTTCAAGCTTCCATCTGGTGTCCACGGGGCAATGGGAACCAACGAGCATAGTACCGAGCCACGCGGGACACCCACCTCCCGCGTGCGGTTTCTAGGCATCGTGGAAATCGTAAACCTAATTCGAGGGCCCGATCTAGCCGTGACGCTAGAATGGACAAGGGGACCGCCGTATGAACAATTGGATGATGCTTTGTAGAGCGGCAGTCGGAATCGTCTTCGCCGGGAGCCTGCTTTTCGCGGGCTCGCCGATGATTCCGGCGCCGAAGATGGATGCAACGCTGGCGGCACAGCCCGCCAAACAAACGGCCGTGTTCGCGGGCGGATGTTTTTGGGGTGTGCAGTCGGTTTTTCAGCGAGTGAGGGGCGTCCTGAAGACGACGGCCGGCTATGCCGGCGGAACCAAGGAAACAGCCACGTACAAGCAGGTGATCACCGAAACCACCGACCACGCGGAATCTGTGGAAGTAGTATTCGATCCTGCAAAGATTACGTACGGGCAGTTACTTCGCATCTATTTTTCAGTGGCTCACGATCCGACGCAGCTAAACCGGCAAGGGCCGGATGCCGGCAAGTCGTATCGCTCGGAGATTTTTTACACCAGCGAAGAACAACACAAGCTAGCCACAGCGTACATCGCGCAACTGGATCAGCAGAGGGTCTTTCCGAAGCCGATCGTCACGCTGGTTTCGTCGCTAAAGACGTTCTACCGCGCGGAAGACTATCACCAAGATTACGCCTATCACAACCCCGACAATCCTTATATTCAGGTTTGTGACGTGCCGAAGATCAAGGCTCTCCGGGAACAGTACCCGGAACTGTTCGTGGAATACAAGCCAAAATAGTGGCGGCCACCGGAGGTGGATGGTCCTCGGTGTTCCGTTAGGGAAGAGGACTCGACCGCGGGGTGCTCCGGCAGAGACAACATCAATGAATTCCCGACGCACCCCTTTTGTTCACCGTTTCTTTTGTAATGGGTGACAAATTCATACAAAACCCTGAACAGAATCGCGCCGCGCCGCTCGGAAGGGTAATCAGAGCCGCGACTGTTAAGGAGCGGTCATTTCCCACGATCGAAAGCTCCGGGACAGTCCACTAGTAAGTTGTCCCGTCGTAATGATCACGGTTCTGAAGCGCCGGAACAGAACCGTGACCAAAGCGAGCGGGCTTTAACGTTCAGTCACAACCCACTTCCCCAACCCCGACAACGACTTGTCGAAATCTCCTTCCACCCCACTGTTATCCTCAAATCGACCGAGAAACTTCGTGGCCACGAAGCGTTGCATTTTGGTGATATTGAACTTCCGGAACCCGTTACTGGGATCGCGGCGCCAGCTCATAGCATGGTGTCGACGGGAGACTTCGTCGAATCGATTCGATAAACTTTGGACCCGGTTCCGTAAGGGCTGGTCCGAAATCAGAGAGGAGCAGTCAAAAACGCGAGCATCACATGGCGTCGCTTAACGTCGCGGCCCCGACCCTCCGTTAGACCACTCTTCGAATCATTGGCGGCCGACAACGCATGGTGATAAGCCTGCGCGTACTGGCGCTAGCCCCGGCCGCCCGCAACGCTCTCCCTCGCCTCATCACAAGTGTCGTTAGGAATGTCGTGCGCCTTTTCTCGGACAAGCGGTTGCGCTTGTCGTCCGAATTTCCGCGGCCTGCGCCACGTCGCTAACGATGTCACCGGGATATCTTACTGGTTAAACTTTGCGCGAGATCGTAGCGAATAGAGCAGCATCAACCCGCCCATCGCAATCAGACCGATACCCGTCCAGGGAAACGCGCCAGAACTGGTAGTGTTCGAGTAGGCCGGGCGCGAGTCTCTCACCGCGTCGCTGAGTTGGTGGAAGTCCAAGGGCGGCTCTTCAGGCGGTCCGTTGCCTCCATCATCGTCGTCGGCCCCAAATTGTGCGAAATCGGGTTCGATGCCTGCGGCAGGCGTGCGCGGCTTGGTGTGCATCGCCTTCGCCGCGAGTTCCTCCCATTCGGACTCCGGACACAGAGGACTGAATAGGTCGCTTACCGGGCGCGAATGACCGGGCAGGTGTGCCAGCGCTTCCTCTAAAAGCTGGCGCGATTGGGCATCTTGCGCACCCGTAATTTTCGACTCCAGGATCGCGGCGATCTCCTTCGCCTTCTCCTCGCGAAGTTTTCCTCCTAGCCGGCTCAGCGTAGGCTCAAGTGCCGATAGCCCACGAGGGTTCGCAACCACAGCCGCGGCCGCGCGCTCAAATGGTTCGGAGCTTGCTTTCCCCGCCATCGCATGCAGACTCACGACGAGATCGGGAAGTTCGCCGGGATTCATCTGCGTCTCAATCCGACTGGCCAAAATTGAAGCGGCCTTTTCGAAAAAACGCGGACTGGCCTTCTCGCGAAGAGCATACAGCCCCGATGCAAGGCGGCGCAGATCATCCGGGGCCTGCTCGTCGTCCATGCGAGTCACTAGCCTGGCTGCGGCTTCATCGAAGTTGCCAGGGGCGTTCTTGAAGGCGGCAACACTGAATGCCAATCCCCGCATGACGTGGCTACTCTGTTCATGATTCATGCGCGCTGTCAGGCGTGCGACCAGCTCGCCCACTGCCGGTCCCTGTGCTTCGTCCGCGATCGACTCAAGTCCCGCCGCGATGTGGAGGAACGAGCCAACATGATGTTCTTCCAACATTCTTGCGACCAGCAATGACGACAGCCGCTCGGCGACGGCAGGCTTCAAAACGTCGGCAACCGATTCAATCGCTCCAGCAAGAGCCGTGAGAGCCTGCATATCGCGCTCGGTTGCGAAACGGGAGACGATCTCGATCGAAGCATCTTCAAACTGTTGCGGATCGGCTTTCCCTATCAGCGCGCCGAAGCTGAACGCGTAATCGGAAAGCGTCGCGACGCTGCGCTCGGATCGAATGCGTTTCAACAGCGCATCGCCTGCGTCTTGATAAACCTTGCGAGGTAGCCGGTCGCCGAATGCAGCCAACGCCTGCGTGAGCGGGAACAAGACAGTCGGGTCGGGTTCCAGCTTGACGTGCTGAAGTAGATTCGCCGCGATCCGTTCCGCATCTGCCGAATCGGCGCGTCCGGAGACACCACGAAACGCGATCACCAAAGCGGCGAGCGATCGCGAATCGAATTCGTCGACGATACGAGCCGCCAGCATCATCGCGGATTCCGTTGCCGTCTTTGCATCCAGAGACGCACTCAAAGGAGGAAGCGCGGGCGCGAGAGCGGCCAGGAACGCTCGATTCTTTTCGGCCGAGAGGCGAGCAACCAATCCCGTGGCAAGTTCCCGGCGCCGGTCCGTTGAAAGTTGCGGCGCGACGGCGATCAGGGCGTGAATCGGACCGTAAATAGAACTGGAATCAACCGACGTCGTGATCGCGATCAACTTATCGGCGATGCTCGAAGCCGGGGCTTGTGCGAGTCTCGGTGCGAGCGCTGTGATCGCCTCCGACAACTGGTCCTTGGTTTCAGCATTACTTTCTGTCGCCAGGCGCGCAACTAATTTGGATGCAACGACAGCCGCGTCTTCCGCCGTTACTTCCTGAATGAGGCTCCATCGTGAAATGAGCGCGAAGCACTCTCGAAGTGCCGTCGCATGCGGCGACTGATCGAGCTCCGGCCGTATCGCGCCGCGGTAAAGGGCAAGTGCTTCCGCGTAGTCGACCTGACTCAGTGCAACGGAGATTGCGTGCTCGTGCCGGCGGAGCTTATCGGCTGCGGCTTCGCTGTGCAAGGCCTCGCGAAGAAATGAGATCTGTACTTCGCGACGCGCATGCGATAGCTCAACAAGAGCGGCGTCCTCCTGCGCGGATTCCCCGTCGCCACTTCCCAATGACGCGAGGATCCGCTTGCCATCCTCCACCGCCCGAGGATCGCCACGCATTGACGAATACACCCAAATCGCCACTCCGGCGATGATGAGCAATACAGCTAGCGCTCGAAGGGGCGACGCAGAACTACTCACGGACTTCACGACGCTGACTCCACAAAGCGAGTGTACGGGAACCCGGCGAGAATGAGTACATCTCCGCCGAAATAAATACTCTGAACAAACTGCTGTTCGGAGGGATGCGAAAGCGAGGTTTGCGTTTACGAGCCTCGCTCGATTGCCTTGGCGATGCGTTCCGCTGCCATGATCACCGTAAGATTGGTCGGTGCCGAGGGTACTTCCGGCAAGATCGATGCGTCAACAACTCTGAGCCCACGGACGCCTCGAACGACGCCGCGGGTGTTCACGACACCAGCGCTCCAACGGCGGGTCTCCTCCGATTTCCCCACTCAGAGTCCGTTCCAAAACTCCAATCACGGCTCCGGCGGCGATATCTACGGAAAAGGTGGCGACGGCTTCATCACCGAACTCGACCCTACGGGAAGCAAGTTTCTGTTTTCAAGTTACATCGGGGGATCGGCGGACGATCGCGTGACCGGAGTAGCCTTGGACGCAAACGGAAACATCTACCTTTCCGGCCACACCTTGTCCAAGGATTTCCCGACCGCTGGTCAGCAGGCGCAGCCCGGTTACGCGGGCGACTCCGCATCCGTGTTCCGTACCGGCGACGCGTTCCTGGTGGAGATAAGCGCGCAAGCGCTTGTCTTCTCAACTTATCTCGGCGGATCGAGCGGCGATTGGGCCAGTGGAGTTGCTGTCGACGGGCTCGGCGGCGTGGTGATCGCCGGCGGCACCACTTCGACCGACTTCCCGGTGAATAGCGGTGTCTACCAGGCGAAATATGCCGGCACGGATCCCCAGTTCACGGGCACACCCGTCGGCGATGCCTTCATTGCGCGGTTCGGGGGAGCTATTTCGACGGTGAACATCACCGGCATCTCTAACGCCGCAAGCTATGTCAGCGGCGCGATCGCGCCCGGCGAAGCCGCGTACATCGCCGGAGCCAACATCGGGCCGGCGACTCTTACAACCGCCCAGCTCGACTCCCAGGGAAACATCAGCTCATCAGTGGAATGATGACGCGCTGAAGCGATCTGCTACGGTTGACGCTGGACAGCGCGGGCGAGCAGGAAGTGGCGCTGAAGCGGGAGATGGAATATCTCGACAAATACCTGGAGATCGAACAGGTGCGATTCGGCGAGCGTCTGAAAGTGGAGCGCGGCATTGAGCCGCGCGCGTTGGATTTGCTGGTGCCGAACTTCGTGCTGCAGCCGCTGGTGGAAAACGCGGTTCGCCAGCGCGATCACCGCTTCTGACTTCATCAAACATCCTCCTTGGCTTATGTTTGATCAGCCAAAGAGGTCATCTGCCCCCATCTTCGATGAAGAGCCGATTGCGACCACGCCGCTGTTGAGATCTGCGGGTGCGCCGACGTTCGGCGCTGTGATAACCGTGCTTTCCACCCACGGCGCCGCCGCTTCATTCACCGTGATGTTGCTGGTCGAGCCGACGGTGTTGACGCAGACGAACAGAAACGCCGCGCTAACCTGAGCCACTGTTGTTCCGACAGGTAGCCCAAGTCGAATTTCAGCAGCCTGGGCGCCATGATTCCCACCAATCGTGTCGCCCCCAAGATTCAATGGTGGCGCCATCGCGGGCTTGACGACGAATGCGCCTGCCAAACAGACGCCTACGCCTAGTGACGCGAGTCGAGCCCGAATGAACCCTCGAGCACGTTCCTTAAGTGCGTCATGTAAATAACGAAATAACCTATCTATTACTGGCAGGAAGCGACTGTGTACACTAACGCGACGGAGCCGGCAGTATTGGCGTTCCCCTGCAGGGTGATGGAGCTTAACGCAGCAACGTTGGAATTTGCGGTCAGCGTGCAGGAGCTACGTGCCGCAGTTGTGGTGGAGCACGAGACTGGCGTCGTCGGGATTTGAGTTCCGAGTGTAAAAGCACTGCTCGCATTGGAGGGAGTTACTGGGAAGAGCGACCAAGTCGCACTTACTCCCAGGTAGGAGTAGATGGTTACTGTTGGCTTGCATGCCGTTGGCAGGAACCATGTGTTGGCCACATTCAATGCCGAATTCATGTTGGTTCCCGATAAGGTCGCGTAGAAATTCCCGTTTACTCCGCCGTTCGGAATAAGGTGAGTCTCTACGAGCACCGAGGGACCGGTCGGCCCTGTTGCACCGTTCGTTCCGTTCGTCCCATTGGCGCCAGTTGCACCGGTTACACCTGTTGCACCGTTTGAACCGTTTGCACCTGTAGCTCCCGTGTGGCCCGTTGCGCCCGCCGTCCCAGCTCCCGTTGCTCCGGTCGCACCGTTCGTTCCATTGGCACCGGTCGCGCCTGTCGCTCCTGCTGTTCCAACGCCAGTTGCTCCGGTTGCCCCAGTCGCGCCGTTCGTCCCATTGGCACCGGTCGCGCCTGTCGCTCCTGCTGTTCCAACGCCAGTTGCTCCGGTTGCTCCAGTCGCGCCGTTCGTCCCATTGGCACCGGTCGCGCCTGTCGCTCCTGCTGTTCCAACGCCAGTTGCTCCGGTTGCCCCAGTCGCGCCGTTCGTCCCATTGGCACCGGTCGCGCCCGCCGTGCCGATTCCTGTAGCTCCGGTTGCGCCAGTTGGACCTGTCGGACCTGTTGCCCCACCGCCGCCTGCACTCGCGAGCGTCACAGTCAACGTAGCCGGATGACTAGTCGTCGTCGATTCCTTGCTGTCGATGACGATCTGTGCGTTCGGCGTCGGACCCGTCGTCAGAATCAATCCATTATTCGTGGTCCCGTTCAGCCAGTCCTTCACCGCTTGCGTTACATCGATCGCCAGAAATCCTGGATAGATCCCCGCCGCGATTGCAACCACGCCGCCGCTCAAATTTGCGGGCGCACCCACGCTCGGCGCGTTGACGACCGTGCTTTCCAACCACGGCGACGCGGCCTCGTTCACCGTCATATTGCCCGTCGATCCGACTGTAGTGACGTAGACGAATAGAAACGCTCCGCTAACCTGATCCGCGGTTGTCCCGGCAGGCAGTGTTCCCAGATCGAACTTCAACAGGCCTTGCGCGCCATGAATCCCACCGATCGTGATGCCGGCCAGCGAGCCGTGATTAACACTGGCATCCGTATAGGTATCGCCCACCAGGGTCAATGGCTGCGCCAACGCAGGCAGAGCAGCGAAGAACGCGCCCAGAGAAATCGTCCAGCCCATCAAATGAAAGCGCTTGAAGATGTTTTTCACATTTATTACCTAGAGTGCAAGCCTACCAGAAAATTGACACCGATACTCCCGTCCCCGCTCCTTGAAAGTGACAACCTATTGGCAGGAGAAGGAATGAACGAACCCGCCCCCGCCCGGTGCCACGTTCGCTCCAGAGGTGAGCGTGAGGAGTGTGCCCGCCGCAACATTACTTGATGCAGTACCCGAGTTTGTAGATCCTGCTGCCGCCGCTGTTGCGAAAGTTAGCACGGTGGTGCCCCCCGCGGTCCAAGTGGAGGACGCGGTGGAGGGAGTTACTGTAACCAAATTCCATGTCGTGCTCGCTCCAGTCCAAGACGTGATCTTCATGCTCGGTTTGCAGGCCACGGGGATCACTATCGTAACGGTAGCCCCCAATGCAATGGCTGCGGTGGAATTTGTAGGATTGTTCCAAGCCGCCGTCCCAGATTGCCCTCCGAAGTAGATAGGGATGCTCGTCGGGGCCGCGCCCGTGCCGGCGCTCCCGGCTGGACCGGTCGGCCCTGTTGCGCCGTTCATCCCATTCGTCCCATTGCCGCCGGTTGCACCATTAACCCCGTTTCCCCCTGTAGCTCCTGTAGCTCCCGTGTGGCCCGTTGCGCCCGCCGTCCCGACTCCCGTTGCTCCTGTTGCACCCGTTGCACCGGCCGTCCCGACTCCCGTTGCTCCGGTCGCACCCGTTGCGCCCGCCGTGCCGATTCCTGTTGCTCCGGTCGCACCCGTCGCGCCTGCCGTCCCGACTCCCGTTGCTCCTGTTGCACCCGTCGCGCCCGCCGTGCCGATTCCTGTTGCTCCGGTCGCACCCGTTGCGCCAGCCGTCCCGACGCCCGTTGCTCCGGTCGCACCTGTCGCGCCCGCCGTCCCGATTCCTGTTGCACCGGTTGCGCCAGTTGGACCTGTCGGACCCGTGGCCCCGCCGCTAGCGCTCGCCAACGCGACCGTTAACGTAGCCGGATGACTGGTCGTCGTCGATTCCTTGCTATCGATCACGATCTGCGCATTCGGCGTCGGACCCGTCGTCAGGATCAATCCATTATTTGTGGTGCCGTTCAGCCAGTCCTTCACCGCTTGCGTCACGTCGATCGCCAGAAACCCAGGATAGATCCCCGCCGCGATTGCAACCACGCCGCCGCTCAAATTTGCGGGCGCGCCCACGCTCGGCGCGTTGACGACCGTGCTTTCCAACCACGGCGACGCGGCCTCGTTCACCGTGATATTGCCCGTCGATCCGACTGTAGTGACATAGACAAACAGAAATGCTCCGCTAACCTGATCCGCAGTTGTCCCGGCAGGCAGCGTTCCCAGATCGAATTTCAGCAAGCCTTGCGCGCCGTGAATTCCACCGATCGTGATGCCGGCCAGCGAGCCATGGTTGACGCTCGCATCCGTGTAGGTGTCGCCCACCAAAGTCAACGGCTGCGCCAACGCAGGCAGAGCCGCGAAGAACGTGCCCATGGAAATCATCCAACCCATCAGATGAAAGCGCTTGAAGATGTTTTTCATATTAATTACTTACAGTGCAACCTAACGAGAAGATTGATAGCCATCGGTCGCATTCGGGACTTCTCTATATTAACCAACATCCCGTATCCGCCACACGAACGGTTTGGGGATTCTGGTTCCAGCTAGTGACAATCCACCGTGGCATAGAAGCTCAGTCCGGTGGCTTGAGCCGCCGCGGACCTGCAGGTCTACGTTCTCCGGTGACGGCTAACGTGTTGGTGCCGCTATTGCAGCTAAAGTTCGACGTGGTAGTCGCCGCCGTACAGGAAAGCCCGGCGGAGGTTCCCGGAATGGCGCCTGGAGATCCGGTCGTTATTCCCCACGTAATGGTCTGGCCGATGTTGCCGATCGTATGTACCTGAAGGTTTGTAAGCGTCGTGCAACTCGGGTGAATCACGCTGTAGGCGCAGGTCTGGCCGACGGTATTTGAGCAACCAGGATTGGTCAGCGCACTTGAATTCACCCCCTGAAGGAACCCGGTGTAAAGGAAGCCAGCAGGGAATCCGGCACTTGCGGGGATACTTCGGACCGTCTGCAATGTGATTGTGCCCGCGCCGGTCGCTCCGGTTGCTCCGGTGCACCCGCTGACCCGATTCCATTTGCTCCAGTAGGCCCGATGGCAAGTCGCTGCCCGCGTTCGGCACCGTGGCTCCCGTGGCTCCACTGGGACCCGCGGATCCTGCGAACCCGTCGCACCAGTTGCGCCCGCTATTCCGGCACCCGTTGCTCCGGTTGCGCCAGTAGATCCGTTTGCTCCAGTCGATCCGGTTGCGCCAGTAGATCCGTTTGCTCCAGCCGACCCGGTTGCGCCAGTAGATCCGTCGCCCAGCTGATCCGGTTGCGCCAGTGATCCGTTTGCTCCAGCCGATCCGGTTGCGCCCGTGGACCCGTTTCTCCAGGTTGCACCCGTCGTCCCGACACCGGTTGCTCCAGTTGCTCCGGTTGCGCCGTTAGTCCCATTGGCGCCGGTCGCACCGTTGGTCCCATTGGCGCCAGTCACGCCGGTTGCACCGTTGGTCCCGTTGCTACCGGTTGCTCCGGTTGCCCCCGTGAATCCGGTCGCGCCCGCCGTGCCGATTCCTGTTGCTCCGGTTGCCCCAGTTGGACCTGTCGGACCCGTTGCCCCCCCGCCGCCTGTGCTCGCGAGCGTCACAGTCAGGGCCGCTGGATGACTGGTGGTGGTCGATTCCTTGCTATCGATCACGATCTGCGCATTCGGCGTCGGACCCGTCGTCAGGATCAAGCCATTATTCGTGGTCCCGTTCAACCAGTCCTTGACAGCTTGCGTTACATCGATCGCCAGAAATCCTGGATAGATCCCCGACACGATGGCGACCACACCGCCACTCAAGTTTGCGGGTGGGCCTACGCTCGGCGCAGCGACGACCGTGCTTTCCACCCACGGCGACGCGGCCTCGTTCACCGTGATATTGCCCGTCGATCCGACTGTCGTGACGTAGACGAATAGAAACGCTCCGCTAACTTGATCCGCTGTCGTTCCGGCAGGCAGTGTTCCCAGGTCGAATTTCAACAGGCCTTGCGCGCCATGAATCCCACCGATGGTAATGCCTGCCAGTGAGCCATGATTAACGCTGGCATCGGTGTAGGTATCGCCCACCAGAGTCAACGGCTGCGCCATCGCAGGCAGGCAGAGAAATGTCGCCACGCCCGCCAACAGGATCAACAATAGCCGGTGCCTCAATTTGTAGCGCAACATCACTCTGCTCCCCAAGGTTTCCTGCAAGTCATCCGTCGCAACCCCTCTCGTACGATTACTCGCAATGCGCTGCAATGCCCAAGCGTGTGTTCCCGCTGGTTACGCTGGGCACGACAACCCATGTCGCGGTATCACCGGCCACGAATGTGACCGTCGGACTGGTCACTGAGCAGGTAGACCTTTGTCCAATCGTCGCAACCGCTCCCAAGTTGCAAACCAGCCCCGTGGTGCTGCCGTTTTTGAACAGAGTGGCTGTGACGGATTGTGACGCCGTGGTAACCAGCGCCGTCAGCGTTCCCTGTACCCGATCGATTGTGCAAGCGGCCGCTACCGGTAACTCTGTGTTGGACTCGGTCGCCCCAGTGAAGGTGTTGAGAGGAGTACCTGTCAACGGCATAAAAATCTGACTGGAGCCGAGCGACGCCGAGTTGATAAATACCGTCGCAGCGTGTCCTGCCGCTACCGTACCGGTTGCACCCATGGGACCTTGCGGGCCCTGGCTGCCAGTCCCACCGTTCGCCCCATTGGCGCCCGTTGCACCGGTCGCGCCGTTTGCTCCAGCCGATCCCGTTGCGCCAGTAGATCCGTTTGCTCCAGCCGATCCGGTTGCGCCAGTAGATCCGTTTGCTCCAGCCGATCCGGTTGCGCCAGTAGATCCGTTTGCTCCAGCCGATCCGGTTGCGCCAGTAGATCCGTTTGCTCCAGCTGATCCGGTTGCGCCAGTAGATCCGTTTGCTCCAGCCGATCCGGTTGCGCCAGTAGATCCGTTTGCTCCAGCTGATCCGGTTGCGCCAGTAGATCCGTTTGCTCCAGCTGATCCGGTTGCTCCAGCCGATCCGGTTGCGCCAGTAGGTCCCGTGGTGCCCTGCGAACCGGTTGGGCCGGTTGCACCCGCCGTCCCGATACCTGTTGCTCCGGTTGCGCCCGCCGTCCCAGTACCTGTTGCGCCGGTCGCGCCAGTGGGACCTGTCGGACCCGTTGCCCCCCCGCCGCCCGTGCTCGCGAGCGTCACCGTCAATGCCGCCGGATGACTGGTCGTCGTCGACTCCTTGCTGTCGATGACAATCTGCGCATTCGGCGTCGGACCCGTCGTCAGGATCAATCCATTATTCGTGGTCCCGTTCAGCCAGTCCTTCACCGCTTGCGTCACGTCGATCGCCAGAAACCCAGGATAGATCCCCGACGCGATTGCAACCACGCCGCCGCTCAAATTCGCGGGCGCGCCCACGCTCGGCGCGTTGACGACCGTGCTTTCCAACCACGGTGACGCGGCCTCGTTCACCGTGATATTGCCCGTCGATCCGACGGTGGTGACGTAGACAAACAGAAATGCTCCGCTAACCTGATCCGCGGTTGTCCCGGCAGGCAGTGTTCCCAGATCGAATTTCAACAGGCCTTGCGCGCCATGAATCCCACCGATCGTGATGCCTGCCAGTGAGCCATGATTAACGCTGGCATCCGTGTAGGTATCGCCCACCAGAGTCAACGGCTGCGCCATTGCCGGAAGGGCTGGCAACAATACAATGCTCGCTATCGAGCCTGCCAGAGCGAATCGCGCAAAGGGATTCTTCATGGGATCCTAAAGCCGCAAAGCTCGCTGGCGGCGAAGCATCACGAGAAGCGTCAAGAATAGGACAGAACCAACTAAACCGAACGAACCCGGCTCCGGCACTCCCAGCGCAATGTCAATGGCATAGTTGCCATTCATCTGGTTGCCGAAAGGATCGCAAAACGGCGCCGTACAGAATCCCGCCGGTACTTAGTGACGTAAAATTACCATTCCCATTCTCAGCGAAGATACTGGGATCGACGACATTCGGACTCGCGAAGAGATTGTTGCCGTTCGAAAAATTGTCGTACTGGGTAAGCGCAAGATAGAACGTCCCGGCGCCGACCGTCGCCGACAAACCAGCATCGAAACATAGCCCGGTGTTCGGACTCGTATTCGCGTTCGCGCCACAGGTGGAAAAAAAACTGTCAGCGATAAAGTTCCCGGTGGAATCGAACAACGAAAGCACAGTCGCGAAACCGCCGAGGGGACCCGTCGGCGTTGCAGGCGGGATCGTGATCGTGCTTCCCGTGAAATCGGTGCCGCCGCCATAACCGAAGGACTGGATGGTCAGAGACGATATTCGCGCTCCCAACATTGATCTGGAAGATCTGAATGTTGTCGTCCGCGGCAAACGTGCCACCGAACGTGTTCACCTCCGCGTTCAAAGTGCTATTGAAAAAGCCAGGGTTTACGGTGGCGCAACCCGTCGATGAGGGGCTTACGACCGAGCAAGACGAAAAGCTTGCAAACGCGGGAACGCCAAGAGCCGATGCTCCAACGATGACGGCGAAAACAAGCGATCGGGAACCAGTAGAACGAGATCGAGCGCGTGTTTTGCACACGTGTGATGAACCTCCTATAAAACGAATCTTTGATGGTACCACTACTTAAGTACCTGGTCAACGTTTTGGCGGTTTCCCGCGGAGATTACACCCGTTCCTGGAGCCCGAATCGGGCGAAAAACTCACCATGCAGCTTCCTCCAACGCCAACGCCGCGATCAGAACTTCGATCTGCAATCGTCGGGCGTTCGTCCCATCCGGCTGCGGCCCGTCGTGATTCGGAATCCCGAAATTGCTTTGCTGCGTGAGCGTGATGGGCGCGGTCAGCGGCGCTACGCAAAATCGTCCAACGTCAGAGTGATCATTGTTCCGGCATCCATGGTCGGCGTGCCCAATTGCAAACACTCTGAAATCCTCAGCGTCTGGGTGCCGTCGGTTGGCCCCCCGAGATTTATGGATCCGTCACGGTTCATCACGACCAGACCACGATAAGCAAGCGTCACCACGCCTGCGCCCAGGTAAAACACCGAGACCTCGTATCGATCGCTCTCGGCGCCCGCCCGGCTCAGAGGGAGCTTCTCGCCGCGTCGCGCGCTGCAGCGAAGGGTTGTGGGCTCGGGTTGGTGCTCGCTCCACCCCGTCCAGTTGTTGATCTCGATACGGAAGGTCGCTATTTCCGGAATCATGGCGTTGTCCTCATTCTAGTGAACTGTCGCCGGGACGCCCGTCAACAGATCCTGCAAGGCCGTCAGTCGAGGCGCGACCGTAAGAGAGCGCGCGTTTTCGTGGGGCATGCGTTTCCGCCTGCGAGCGCGCTAACGAAAATCTCAAGCGTTGTCGGTATGGGCGCGATGATTTGACGCAGGCCTCTTCATAAGGATCAGGCACGCGATGATCGCCACTCCAACCAAGGTGATCGACCACGTGGCAGGCTCCGGCGCGGAACTCACCGTGCCGATGGTGAAGTCCTGCATGAACTGGTCAGAGGAAAGGAAGCAGCTCCCGCAGGTCGCGGGGTTGTCGCTGAAAGTTTCGTATTGGATCAGGAAGGTACCGCTATCGATTTGGCCAACGGGAGTCGCCGGATCGATCACGTAACTGCCGAGCCCCAGGACGCCGACCGGATCGAAATCCTGAATCCAGTCCGGATCGCCCGGAGCTAGCACACCACTGGACGGGCCGCCTTGGGGTCCGATGAAATCGGTGAAAACTCCCAACGGGTTGGTCTCGGTCAGGATGAGCGTGCCGATCACGCTGACCCAGTCGGTCGAATCGGCGGTGAGATGGAAACCCCAGCCCACGGTATCGCCGGGCGCGCCCGAAATCGCGCCGTCAAGTGGATTGAGGGCGAACGACGGAGTCGCCTGCGCCACTGTCATTGTCACGAATAACAGGATCAAGATCAACGAAGTTTTCATATGCAGATCTCCTTTGTGCGTTTTGAGCAAAGCTCAGCGGAAGAGTGTGATCGAATTGCCGCTCTGATAAGCCAAGCCGTTAGCGGTGTATTTGATGTTGAACGTGACACGCGTGGCCGACGTCGGCCAGGTCACGTTGAGCGTAATCTGTCCGCTCATGCCAGGGAAGATTGTGCCGACGGACTGGCCACTAGCCGGGAATGAAAAGGTCGGCGCGCTGGAGCCGGTGGGTGTTCCGCTCACCGTGATCGACGAGATAACGGCGTCGCCGGCAGGACCAGCAGTGGCGAGATCGTTGAGCACGATCGGCAACTGAATCACGCCGTTTCCGAGATCGACACGGGCGCCGGCGGACGCGAACAGAATCGGTGGTTTGGCCGCGGCGAAGTTGACGTTCGCCTGCACGGGTGCGGTGATCGTGAACTGGAACGGGTTGTTGGTGGAGTTGACTCCGTTCGAGTACGAACTGAAGTTGAAGCCTTGCGCCGGTGTTGCCTGCAGTGTCACCGTCGCATTGGGCGCATACCAGCCTGCGCCGGTCAAGGTTCCAGCCGCCGTCGGCGAGACGAGCGTCGTCACCTGATATTGCAGCGCGAAATTCAGCGTGAACGTCCCCGCGCTGGTGAGATTGGCGAACGTGCGCGGAGATCCGTTGTTGACATCGCCCCAGTGATCAAACGCGTAGCGCGTGCCCGTTGCTCCAGTCGACTGAATGGGTCCATCGACGATGTGCGATTCGTTCGTCGCCCACGGGAAGCTGATCGGCGTCGAGTAGTTTTTGCCGTCCACCGAGATGTTCAGGCCGGCCGGGTTGGTATTGAACGTCGTCTGGAATTGGTTGTTGGTGAACACCGCGGTGACAGACGACGCTCCATTCATCGTCAGCGGCGCGGGACTCTGCTGGCCGGTGATTGTGCCGTTGAAGTTCTTGAATAGGAAATTCGTGTGCGCGGTAGCGGTTAAATTGAGTTGCGTCCCCGCGGCATACATGTTGCTGAATGCTGGCGGCTGATCCGCGGTCAGTGTACCCGCGGGCTGCGGAGATACGGACAGGTCGAGCCGGAAGTACTGCGTGAAATCCGCACGGAAGTGCATCGGCGCCGCGGAAGCCGTGAGGTTTAACGTCGATGCGGTGGTAATCGTCGGCGGGAAGGCGACGGTAGTCCAATCCTGGAAGCGATCGTCTTCACCATCGTGCGGAATGAACGACGCCGGTGCCGACACTTGATGCGAGCTGCCGACCACCCAGTTGAACGTCCCAGGCAAAGTGCTGGTTCCATCAATGTTCAGGAATACTCCGGCCGGGTTGGAATCGATGGTCACCGGTGTGGTGATGACCGAGACGGGGATCGTCAACGTCGGATAACCCGTTTGGTTCGGATTGAGCGTGATGACGTAGATCCCGAATGCCGGAGCCGAGGCCGGATTCAGTTTCACCGTCATTGTGGCAGGCGTCGCCATGCGATCGAAACTGATCGACAACCACGCGGGCGTCTGCGTCTGGTCATAGGTGAATCCGATGTTTTGTGGCGACGACGACAGCGCGACCGTCTGCGTATTGGAGCTGATGAAATTCACGCCGGACTTGTCGCCGGTGAAGTCGAGATTGTTGTACGTGAGCGAAACTTCGACAAGCGCGGTCGTAGCGGGCGAGCCGTCCGGATGCTGCTCCGTAATGACAACGGTGCCGTTGAGGTTGTCGGTGCGGCCGGCGACAGCGGTATCGTCCACCGAGATGTAGTAGAGGTTGCTGCCGGTGAACGGCTGCGAGTACTTGATGAAGTTCGGCAACGGTCCATGTTGGAAGCTGAAGGACAACGCGCCGCCGAAACCGCTGCTGAGGACGATGCTCGCGGTTTTCTTGCTGTTCGCCGTCCCATAGGTAAGCGAGATGTTTTTCGGCTGCGCCTCGGTGGCGCCAGAGAAATGATTCACCCAGACCTGGTCGACGAATTGGTTCGCCATGATCCCTGTGAGATTTCGATTCTCGAGTCCGCTCATCGGCCGCCAAAAATGGTAGGTGGATCCGAATTCAGCCTGGCACTGCTCTTCGCCATGATGAAAATTGCCGACGCCGGTGGTGATGGCCCAGTTGTAGTCCCACGTGTTGTCGAAATCCGGGAAGGAGCCGTCGCCGGGACCGCCGCACGCATAGGGCATCGAGGCGGTGGTATCGAACTGCTGCCAGCGGTACGTCATCCAGTTTTGGGTCGCGCCGAACTGCTGAAACGCCTGGTGGGCGATGGTGTCCTGAGTGTTCAACGACGTCTGATGGACGATCGCGGCCGGCTTGGTCGAGGTGCTGAGATCGGCATCGTGCAGCCAACTCCAGATGAGCCAGCGAGGACGCTCGTCGAGTCCGCTGGCGGACGAATAGAAATATCCGCCGCCTTCGTAGTCGATGCTCCCGAAACCGGGGAACGTGACCTTGGGCGCGTAATTCAGGCCGTAGAGAAAATCGAACGACACGGAACTGAACCCGCAAGCGGCGGAGATCGCCGTCGTGAGCCACGTCATCTCCCCGTTTTCGAGCGATGACGTGCCGACGCTCGCGAACGCGCGATCTTCGCCGATGTCCTCGCGCTTATTGGTGTCGCGCCTGACGCCGACGTCGTTGCCGTCGTAATCCTGGCAATTGCCGAAGAACCCGTCCGAGGTGCTGTTGTAGTTGGAATGTGTGATCGGCGAGATGTCGTGCCAGACGTATCCGTCGTCATAGAAAACGGCATCCGTGCCACCGGTATCGGCGAACATGAGGACGGCCTGGTGATTCAGCGAACGAATCTGGCGGAGCGTCGGCCATCTTTCCCAATCCCCTTCCCCAGGCGTCACCACCATGTCTCCGAGCACGTGTTTGAAAATCGCCTCCAGGTCGTCGACCGAGATGTAGCCGCTGGATCCGGAGCCGATGAAGTTATTGACCGTGATGAGCACCACCTCGCCGGGATGCTGCTGCAGCCAGTGCTTGATCTCCTGAACCGCGAGATAAATCGGACGCTGGTAAGACACGTTCCCGTTCAGCCACGGCGCAAGTCCCACAGTGAACTGAGTCGCACAGAGATTCGCCATGTCGAGATCGACCGGTATGCCAATCAATTTCACGGCCTGCTTGAAGCTGTCATCGAACGGCGACATATGGCAGCCCATCACGCTGGTGCCCGTGTAATTCACGACCGGATCCAACCGGATCATGCGAGCGCCGAGGTTGAGCTGGTCCGTGATATCGAAATGCTGATCCAGATTGAGAATGTCGGAGCCGCCGTCGAATCCGTTGCTATAGGAATTGTGCGTACCCATGATCGGCACGAAGTGCAACGGCAAGTCGGCCGAGATTCGATTGAACTGATCGGACTGCTGCGATTGCAGCCACTTGGCGACGTAAACGTCGGGCACGCCGACGGTGGCTCGACTCGCGGCGTCGACACAAATCCCGTGGGAATCGGGCCGCAAGGTGAGGTCGCATCCGCCGGAAGCCGAGAAGAATAGGGACGACGCGATCCCCACGCCGGTAAAGATCGGATTGGCGAGCGAGCAGGCCGGAGCGCCTTCCCACCCACAGGTATCCCACAGGATGAGTCCGGGGGCGGTGGTGCTGATGCCGACCTTGTCCGTGGGGTCGGCAGCCTGCGCGGTCGCGGCGATCAACACCGCGGCGATAATTAGGATAAGTTTCTTTGTCATCTTTCCCTCCCTGTTGCAAATGGCGTTGCAAGCGGCGTTGCAAAGCTCTTGCATCCGGCCGTGCATAAAGATTGCGCCAAATTTGTGCGCGACAGGAAGTATCGGGCGGGAACGCGAGGGGTAAGCAGCCTTTGCTTACCCCGGAATTGTTACAGAAATTAAAAGAGTTGTGCGTTTGGATCATGTTATGATCGCCCAAGGCATTTCTCCCGAGGGCATTCATGGAGTCGTCGTCCGCCGAAAGCTCGCGCGTGTGTTCGGAGCCTGAAATCCGAGCCGAGCTGGATCGGTTGCTGGCCAGCCGTGAGTTCTCCCACGCCGATCGCCTATCCCGATTTCTGCGCTTCGTCGTGGATCGGACCCTTGCCGGGGATCGTGACAGCCTGAAGGAATCCGTCATCGGAACGTCGGTCTATGACCGCGCGCCCGGATACGATCCGAAGGTCGAACCTATCGTTCGAACGGAGGCGAGGCGCCTGCGGGCGAAACTGGAGGAGTATTACAAGAACTCGGGTCGCGACGCGCAGGTCCACATCTCAATGCCGACTGGCGGCTATGTTGCCGTTTTCCAGGCTCGCCCGGGACCTCGGCTCGTGGTTCTGGCTACAGAACCGCAAGCCGCAGCGATCGAACCGGCGCGTCATTCTTATATTGCTTGGATTGCGGCGGGCGTGTGTATTCTGGCGATCGCCGGCTTCGCGGCGTGGCGCTTTTCGGGCAAGCGAACGCAGACCGAATATGTGCTCACGACTGTCACCAGCTATCCCGGAGCCCAGCATTCGCCGGCCATCTCGCCGGACGGGAGACAAGTGGCCTTTACGTGGGCGGAAGACAAAAGCCGCAATGCGGATCTCTACGTGGTGGCGAGTGAAGGCGGGACTCCGAAACGGCTGACAACCGCCCATGCCGCCGACAACCTGCCGGCGTGGTCGCACGACGGGACGGAGATCGCATTCATTCGCGCGGACACTCTCATGGTTGTGAGTCCCTCGGGCGGAGGCGAGCGCCCGCTCGGCCCGGCGTTTCCCTCGTGGCTTTCCTGGGCTCCCGATGCAAACGTGATCCTGGTGTCCGATTGGGTTCCAAAGCGCCGCGTTCTCGCGCTGTATGCGGTTGACGAAGCCTCGGGTTCGCGCCGCCAGGTGACGTTCCCTGCGGACGGAATCACTGGCGACACGGCAGGTGCAATTTCGCCGGACGGCAAACGGCTCGCGTTCATTCGCTGCGATCTGGGCAACTGCGATATCTACATGACGCCCTATGGCAAGCCGGAAGCGCAGCGAGTTACGCACGATGAATGTGGCTTTGCGGGGTTGGCGTGGATACCGGACGGATCGAGCATCGTGTATTCCTCGCGCCGGCGCGGACCGTATATGCTGTGGCAGGTGAACGCGTCGGGCGGCGATCCGGAGCAGGTCGCGTCATCGGGCGACGATGCGCGCGCGCCGCGAGTGGCTCGCGGGCCGTCGGGAAAAGTGCGGATCGTGTTCGATCATACGGTGAACATCGCAAACATCTGGCGGCAGCCGCTGAATCCGGAATCGGGGCAACCGCCGGCAGCAGCGCAACGTCCTGATCTCTTCGACAAGGCTCGATTCCAGCCCGCAGATTTCCCCCGACGGAAAACGAATCGTGTTCGAATCGGACCGCACGGGCTTCGACGAAATTTGGGCCGCGGATGCCGACGGCGGCAATCAGCGCGCCCTGACGCACATGCGCGGACTCGCGGGATCGCCGCGCTGGGCGCCCGACGGCAATCGCATCGCATTCGACGTTTTGGATAAAAAGGGCCGCGCCATTTTCCTGACCGATTTAAGCGGGACCGCCCCTCAGGCATGGACGCCCTGGGGCGATGCGTCCCGGCCAAGCTGGTCGCGCGATGGCCGTTGGATCTACTATTCCGCGAACGATTCGGCAGGGCGGCGGCAGGTCTACAAGATCTCGACTGCGCCGGATCGGTCGATTGTTCAGGTCACCTCAGACGGCGGATTCGAAGCCTTCGAATCGCACGACGGGATGCTCTACTACGTTGCAGGCACCGAGTTGCGCCGCATGCCGGCCGGCGGTGGGCCGTGGACGAAGGTGACAGATCAGCCGGTGCGGCACGGATGGTGGAGCTTGTCCGAAAACGGGGTCTATATCGCCGATTTGCCGGAGCCGAAGTCGACCATCTTCGAAGGATCGTTCGACGTACTGCTGGGGTCGCCATCCGGAAAGATCCGCAAAGTCGCAGCGGTACAGGGAGCGATCCTGCGCAATACTCCTGATTTCACCACGTCGCCCGATGGGCATGTGTTGCTGTACTGCCTGTTGGAAGTCTCCACTTCGCAGGTGCGAATGCTGGAGTCTTTGTAGTTTGAATCCGCGCGATTCTCACCATCATTCTTCGCGTCGCACGATCAATTTGTTAAGATGCGCACAAAGCCTGTGAGCGAACATTCCTCCGCACCCGTCACACAATTGCTTCGGGATTGGTGCGCTGGGGATGAAGACGCGCTTGCGAAGCTCATGCCAGTGGTCTATGCCGAACTCCGGAGCATCGCCAGCCGCCGGATGTCGGGCGAATCCGCCAGTGTCACTCTTCAGCCGACCGCCCTGGTCAATGAGCTGTATTTGAAGCTGGTGGATACCACCGGCGTGAGTTTTCGGGACCGGTCCCAGTTCTTCGGATTGGCTGCGCAGATGATGCGCCGTATTCTGGTGGACGCCGCCCGCGCTCGCGGCGCTTCGAAACGCGGCGGCATCTTGAGCAAAATTTCTCTCGACGAACGATTTTTCGCCGCGCCGGAAAAGGACCGCGAGATCGTGGCGCTCGACCATGCACTGGACGCGCTCTCGAAGGAGGACGCGCGAAAAGCGCGCGTCGTAGAACTTCGATTTTTCGGCGGATTGGGTATTGAGGAGACCGGTGAGGTGCTCGGGATTTCCGTCCAGACGGTGAGACGGGACTGGAACTTTGCTCAGGCATGGCTTATGCGCGAAATGCGCGCATAGGTCGGACGAACGTCTCGTGGACTGTCCCGGAGCTTTCGATAGTAGGAAATGACCGCTCCTTAACAGTCGCGGCTCTGAAGCTCTTCCGAGCCGCGCGCGTCAGCAAGCGGTCATCTTGCTCGTCGAAATCATGGCTAGCGAAGGCTCGGGGACTGCCCACTAGAATCCCGAGCGGCATCGAATGGCCTCGCCAGCCATCCTATTTGACAGTCACCAGCGCTTTACCACGCAGCTTCGCGCCGGTTGTCGTAGCGCCCCGCAGAGAAACTACGGTATCGCCCGGTTGAAGCCCGGTTAGCTGCGTATCCACATGGCAAGTCAATTGGTCGGCGGGCCCGGTGCACATAGCTACGCTCGCCTCGAGGCCGGTCTTGCCGATCGTCAAAGTGGACGGGTCGATGGAGGCGCTCGGCTTGCTAACGATCTTGACCGGAATCAAGCCATGGCTCCTGGAGTTAATGGGAGGCAGCGGAGAGGAGCCCTTGCCATTTCCGTTACCGGTGGTGCCGTCGCCGATTTGCACCGTAAGAACCGGGGTTATACTCGCCCACAGCGGTCCGGCACCCGCGCCGAAGGGCGAACCCGCCACGGCGGTGAGCCCACCCGCTACGGGATCGATGGCATAGGCGGACACGTTATGGTCATCGAAGTTCGGAACGTACGCAAACTGCTGCGACGCGTCCATGCCAACGGAACTCGGGAAGTTGCCGGCCGGGAATGGCGATCCCGCCATCGCCGTGAGAACGCCAGTCGTAGTGTCCACGGAATAGCCGGAAACATTAGCGTCGAGCAGGTTCGGCACGTAGACAAATTCGGCTCCTGAAACTCCGTTGGCCGACGCGATGAAAAACGGTGAACGTCCAGTGCCAAAGGGCGATCCTGCAATGGCCGTCAGGGTTCCGGTGGCTCCATCGATGGCAAACCCTGTTACGTTGTTGTCCGCCAGATTTGCGACGTACACGAACTTGCCGGACTGATCGACTGTGAGATTGCGAGGCTGATGCCCCACCAGAAACGGACTTCCAGGGACAGCTGCCAGCGCGCCAGACGTGGAATCAATCGAATATCCGGATACGGTCCGATTGTTCTGATTGACAACGTACGCAAATTGCCCCGTCGGCGACACGGCAACGCCGAGCGCGCTGACGCCAGCCGCAAACGGCGATCCCGCGATTGCGGTCAAGACACCCGAAGTCGCATCGATCGAATACCCAGAGATCTTGCCGTCGCTATAGCTGGTCACGTAAAGGAAACGGCCCGTGGGGTCAACCACCAGGGCCTGTGGATTATTCCCGGTCGGGAAAGGTGAACCTGCAACGGCGGTCAGAGCGCCGGTGGCTGGATCGATCTTAAACGCGGAAACGTTGTTATCCTGCGAATTACTCACAAAGGCGAACTTGAGCGCAGGATCCACGGAGACCGCTGTGGGAACGTTCCCCGTCGGAAACGGCGATCCGAGCACGGGCGTCAGTGCACCCGCGGAATTTGCGTAGCCTGAAACGCTGGCTCCATCCTCATTTACTACGTAGGTGAATTGGCCGAATGCGATGGAGGCCAGGCAAGAGGCTGCCAGGCACAATCCAAGGCAGCGGAACGAAATTGGCGAAAGACGAGTCGTTCGATCGTGGTGCTGCTCTTTTTTGACACTCGTAGCGGCAGTTAAGAGCCGACGATTCATCGTCGAGGTTTTCATCTTCTTACCTTCCTTGTGGTTTGACATTGGCTGAGGGCCCGGAAGCTCTCTCGCCTTCTGCGTCCTAAGCGAAAATCAGGGGCTCAAATCTGCCAAATATCAAAATTTTTTATTGGCGCCGCCAGAACGGTCCAGCTTCCGAAGCCCATCGGACATGAAGATTTTGGTAACATCGATCACCGCCTGAAAGCTGCGAGCCGAGGTGACCCCTTTCGCGTTGGAGCAACGGAACCAATGAGCCCCAGTCCCGAGAACTGGCGGTCCCTCGAAGAACTTTACGCGGCGGCTCTGAACCTAACCGTAAGCCAGCGCTCGGCTTTTCTCAAAGAGTCGTGTCCGGATGAAAAATTGCGCGGCGAGGTCGAGTCTCTGCTTGCGTTCGCGCCCCAAGGCGATCCTTTATTGAAGAATTCCCCCTGGGCGCAATCCGAAACCATCGGACCTGGAGCGGACCTCGGCCCGTACCGTGTGGGCGAGAAGATTGGCGCTGGCGGCATGGGCGAGGTGTACAAAGCTCGCGATGCGCGTCTCGAGCGGGAAGTGGCGCTCAAGATTCTGCCTGCTTACATGATGGGCGACATGGAGCGAAGGGCGCGCTTTATTCGGGAAGCGCGTGCCGCTTCGCGCTTGAATCATCCCAACACCGTTACGGTCTACGATATCGGCGAGCAGAATGGCCGCGTATTCATCGCGATGGAATACATCGACGGTAAGGGCCTCGATGCCTTGATTCCCGCCGCCGGCCTTCCGGCTGTGGACGTTCTCAAGTACGCGATCCCGATCGCGGCGGCCCTCGCCAAGGCGCACGCCAGCGGAATCGTGCATCGCGACCTGAAACCCGGCAACGTGATGATCGCGAAGGACGGCACCGTCAAGGTGCTCGATTTCGGACTCGCGAAGCTGATCGAAGAGCCGGCGCAGGACGGTGGCGCGTCACAACTTCAGACCCAACCGGGGATGTTCATGGGAACACCGGCCTTCATGTCGCCCGAGCAGGCCGAGGGCAAACCCGTGGATGCCCGCAGCGACATCTTCTCCTTCGGCGCGGTCCTTTATCATATGACGACCGGCAAGTGCGCCTTCAACGGTGACTCGATGAGGGCCGTCCTGGCGGCAGTGCTTCACAAGGATCCCGAGCCGCTGGAGGCAAGCGTCCCGTCCGATCTTCAGAAGATCATCCTTCGCGCTCTAAAGAAAGACCCCGAGCGCCGTTTCCAGACGATGGCCGATGTCCGCGTCTGTCTGGAAGAAGTGCGTGAGCAGTCGGCGACAGGCCAATCCCCTTCCATCGAATTCCCCGCCCCGCCAATACCGCCACCGCACGTGTCGCGCAGACCCGCCCTGTTGTGGATGATCGCCACGCTGGCAGTCACGCTGATCGTCACTGCGGGATTGTTGTGGCGAGCGAGTCGGCCCATCGAACGCCCCTTGATACGCTTCGATGTCGATCTGGGCCCGGATGCGATCGTCGGCCCCAACATCCCTGCCGCAATCTCGGGCGACGGCACGCGCCTGGCGTATCTCGCGCGCGGTGCCGACGGGAAGACACAGCTCGCCACGCGCTTGCTGGATCAATCCCAACCAACGCTGCTCGCCGACACTGAAAATGCGAGCGATCCGTTCTTCTCGCCGGATGGCCAATGGATCGGATTCTTCGCCGACGGAATGATGAAGAAGATCCCGGTCCGGGGCGGGTCGATCATCACTCTCTGCGCTGCCGCCTTCTCCCGCGGCGTGAGCTGGGGACTGGATGGGAATATTATCGGGACCATTTCCACCACTGGAGGCATGGTCCGTGTGCCCGACAGCGGAGGCACTCCGCAGCCATTGCCCAAGGCGAACGAAACCGGGGAAATCGCGCATCGCTGGCCGCAGGTATTGCCTCGCGGCGAAGCCGTCCTCTTTACCGCTGCGATCACGCCGGGAAACTATGAAGACGCCCTGATCAATGTGATGTCCCTGAAGACGGGGCAGCAGAAGACTGTGATTCGTGGAGGATATTTCGGTCGATATCTGCCCAGCGGGCACCTCGTGTATATCCACGAAGGCACCCTGTTTGCCGTGCCTTTCGACACCGCCCGGCTGGAAGTGCGCGGGTCGCCAACGCCTCTGCTGGACGATGTAGGCGGCAACACAACCAGCGGTTCGGGGCGATTTGATTTTTCCACGACCGGGACGTTTTTCTTCACCAGCGGCTACCGACCGGCCGTCCAGTATTCCGTCGCCTGGTTGGACGCCGCAGGAACCGTCGAACCCCTACTGGCAGGGCCGGGCTCCTACCTCACTCCTCGGCTATCGCCCGACGGAAAACTGCTGGCGCTCTCCGGCGTCCCGGCGGCTCCCAACGATCTCTGGCTTTATGATTTGCAGCGCGCCGTGCTGACTCGCCTCACCTTCACAGGCCAGGCACATCGCTATCCCGTCTGGACACCGGACGGAAAATACATCGTCTTCTCCGCGCAGTCCGCCAGCGGAGGAGGCATGTGGTGGATGCGTGCCGACCGGGCCGGCCAGGCGAAACCGCTCCTGCAGAGCAAGAACGTTCTGTGGCCCGGCTCATTTTCTCCCGACGGCCGGCGGCTTGCATTCGTCCAGCGCACTCTCGAAACGGGTTTTGATATCTGGACGCTTCCGCTCGACGTCAGCGATCCGGACAATCCCACGCCGGGGCAACCCGAGCCCTTCCTGCGGACGGCGGCCGATGAGTTGGCTCCAGCCTTCTCTCCGGATGGCCATTGGATCGCGTATTCGATCGAGCGAGGCGGGCGCTACCCAGGTTTATGTGCGCCCATTTCCGGGGCCAGGCGGCATCTGGCAGATCTCGACCGGCTCCGGGACCCTGCCCATCTGGTCGCCGAACGGACGCGAGCTGTTCTACGAAAGTCGGGACAACCAGATCATGGCGACCGACTATGCGCCGCAAGGCGCATCGTTCAATGTCGGCCGGCCGCGCGTCTGGTCCAGCCGGCCGCTGTGGAGCACGATGTTCAGTCCGAATCTCGCCCTATCTCCCGATGGCAAGCGATTCGTGATCTTTCCCGGACAGGGACCAAATATCCGCGCACCTCAATCGGCCCCAGCCCACCTGACAGTGTTGCTGAACTTTTTCGACGAGGTCCGGCGTCGCGTGCCGGGGGTGGGGAATAATTGAAGAGATTACTTCAGCTCGATAATGATGTCCCGGCGCGGGCCATCGATGCACTCCTCGACATGCAGTACGGCCGCGCGGCCCAAAGCGGACTTCGCCGAATGACCTCGGGTCCGCTGTTGGCTCGCCGTTGATCGGTATCGACCGAACAGTTCCCGAGCTGAGGTAAATGAGGACGACATCCTTATCGTGAAAATGCAGATCGGTTTTCATCCCCTTCGCCCAGGTGAAATCCCAAACGCTGACGCGATCGTTATCGAGGATTCGCTTTGCGCCCTGCCGAGGGAAAGCCCGTACAATGCCGCCCGGCGCTTCGAGCGGTGTAACGAAATGGTCTTTGAGCTCTATCAAGACTGCCTGCCCGCTTTTGGGGCGGATCGTGGACGTGTCGGTCGCATCTATGAAGCGCGCTGCACCGTCGGCAAGAGAAATCAGGACGGCTGGAAGCCGCGGCTGGCGAGGCGGCAACGCGTTCGTGTCCGACCCGATTCGCCAAACGACGACGCGCTCGTTTTCGAGGATCTTCGTCGAATTTTCCTCAGCGAGCGTTAGCAACACAACCCTGGCAGACCAGCAGCGCGATGGTTGAAATGTTCGCGAAGGCGTTCACGATCTTCATGGAAGACGGCATGGATCTAGGATACTCGGCGTGCAGGGTTAAATCGCCATGAGAAACTGGAAAAACCTTCCCTCGCTGGATATCGCCGGTTGGCTTGCTTGACAGACCTCCGTGACGTGGAATAACATTGTTATCACGATGAGAGCGATGCATGTCAGCATTAGACAGATTGGTAATTCGCAAGGCGTCGTCATTCCCAAGCCGATACTGGCGCAACTGGGCCTGAACGGCGAGGCCGGTGCGGAGATGACCATCGAAGATGGAGCCCTTGTGCTGCGCCGGCCTGCGAAGCCAGCCCGGAAAGGTTGGGCGGAGGCGGCGAGAAAAATTGCCGAAGCCGGCGATGACGAACTGGTGATGGGCGAATTCGGGAATGCAGCGGACTCGGAGTTGGATTGGTAATGCGTGGAGAAGTCTGGCTCGTAAATCTTGACCCCACTGTTGGGAGCGAAATCAAGAAGACACGTCCCTGCGTCGTGGTGTCCCCTGACGAAATGCACGCTCAGCTGCGGACCGTGATCGTCGCGCCGATGACAACAGGGAGTCGCGTAGCGCCGTTTCGAATCAGTGTCACCCATAGTGGCAAGAAGGGCCTGATTCTGTTGGATCAGATGCGCGCGGTGGACAAGGTCAGGCTGGCGAAGAAACTGGGAGTTGTTTCGGCAAAGACGCTCACTTCGACCTTGAACACACTTCAAGAGGTATTCGCAGAGTAAGACGCAGTCTAGCCTGGCTGGTACATCACGTGAAAACTCGCGGTCCGGTCGCTGGTGACGCCGTTCAACTCCAACAACTCGGGGACAAGAGTTCTCAGCTTCTGAACCAGAACATTAGGTGAATCGGCTTCAGCAACAAGGCCTGGGACATCCTCGCTCTCAGCCACCCAGACGCCGGCCTCGCTGTCCCATTGCGCGCGGATCTCGTAAACGCCAAGTGGGGTCGCTTTCTCCAAGAGTCATTTTATCACGGCCCGCCATGGCTGCCGTCCTCAGTCGCCTTAAGCGGAGTCCGGATTGGAGCCAAGCGGCGATCCCCGTGCCGCGCTCCCTAAAACCTACCGATTGTCGAGAAGCGTAACCGCCCCTGTGTCCAGCGCATAATCGGCGGCGACCACCTTCAGGCCCTTCCGTTCACCCGCCTCCTTCAGCACCGGTTCGGACTGGCGAACCTGCCGGGCGACGCGGCGTGCGTTCTCGAGGACGCAATTGTGAATCTTGTCCCCCGGCATGCCCGCGGTTGCGGCCACCACCGGCTGAATCGCCTCGACCAGTGCCGAGAGATGTCCCGCGGCAGCGCCGCCCTCTACGGCCGCGGTCACGGCGCCGCACTTCTCGTGCCCGAGAACCACGATCAGCTTCGTATCCAGGTGCTCCACCGCATACTCGATGCTGCCCAAAATCGCGTCATCCACGATGTTCCCCGCCACTCGAATCACAAACAGATCGCCCAGACCCTGGTCGAACAACAGTTCCGGGGGCACGCGCGAATCGGCGCAGCCCAGGATCACGGCGAATGGATGCTGCGTTCCTTCCAGTTCCTTCCGCCTGGACAGCGATTCATCCGGGTGCTTTACTTTCTGGTGCGTATACCGCTGATTTCCCTCCATAAGTCTCGCCAACGCGGCATCCGCCGGCAACCCTGGGCTCGATTCCTGGCTCCACACCCCCACGCCAACGAGCGTCATCAAAGCCAACGAAATTAAGACGAAACGTCGTTTTCCCATATCTTTGTCTCGCCGAATGGATGCCCGCCGCCCAAGGTTCGGTTCGACAATTCTGTCGTTAGCGCAATGAGGCGCGACAGGATGGAGCGCTAAATGACAAAACCGCGACAGCATGGAGCGCTAAATGACAACACCGCGACAGGATGGAGCGCTAAGCCACACGCGACAGTATAACACCGCGAAGGCCGCGCGTGGCTACCCCAAGGAACCGCGTAAGAATCTTCGATGTTCCGTCGCGCCCGATTCCACCCCATACGCCCGCGCATACTGATTTCGTGCTCCCCCCAACTTCGTGGTACACCAATAATGATGATCAGACTATCTTGGACCGGATTGCCGATTGCAGGATTCGCATTTTCGATCGCCGCTTTCGCCGCCAGCGCCGCACCTGAAAAGCCGACGTTTGCCAACGATGTCGCGCCCATCCTCTTTAATCGCTGCGTCACCTGCCATCGTCCAGGCGAAGCGGCTCCGATGTCTTTTACCAGCTACCAACTGGTCAGGCCCTGGGCGAAGGCAATTCGCGAACAAGTGGTCGCGCGCACCATGCCCGTTTGGCTTGCCGATCCGCACGCTGGATCGTTCAAGAATGATCGCAGGCTATCGCAGGTGGAAATCGACACCATCGTCAACTGGGTTTCGACCGGCGCGCCCGAGGGCGATTCGAAACGAACGCCCGCGCTCCCCACCTTTGCCGAGGGCTGGCAAATCGGAAAGCCCGACGTCGTGATCGATATGGGCCGCGATTACGATGTGCCCGCGTCAGCCGTCGTACCGTATCAATATTTCGTGGTGCCGACGAATTTCACCGAAGACACGTGGATTGAAGCGGCCGAGATCCGGACCACGAATCGCGCGACGGTCCACCATATCATCGTGTATCTGCAGGAGCCGGGCAAGACGAATGCGGGAGCCGATGGAACCGGTCTGCTGGTCGGGTATGGCCCTGGCGAGCAGCCGATGATTTTCGAGCCGGGGACTGCGCGGCTGGTGAAGGCGGGATCGTCGCTGAGATTTCAGGTTCACTACACGCCGAACGGAACTGCTTATAAAGATCGCTCTTACGTAGGGATGCGGTTTGCGAAGGCACCCGTGAAGTATCGCATCCAGCACGGGACAGGCGGTGTCGTTCTCCCTCAAGATTCCTCCTGGGGATTCCAACTACGAAGCGAAGTCGAGCTGGACAGCCAGGGCCGATACGCAGATCATCGATCTGATGCCGCACATGCATGTCCGCGGCAAGGATTTCAAGTACACCATCACGTATCCTGACGGCCGCCAGGAAGTGCTCCTAAATGTCCCCCGGTACGATTTCAACTGGCAGTTGAAATACGATTTGAAAGATGTGCTCATGGTGCCGAAGGGCGCTCGGATCGATTGCGTCGCGCACTTCGACAATTCGCCAAACAACAAGTACAATCCGGACCCAACCAAAGAAGTCCATTGGGGCGACCAGACTTGGGAAGAAATGATGATCGGTTTCTTTACCACCATTGTTCCGATCGCACCGCCCGACGCACATAAGGCGGAATAGCAGCGAGCTGTCCTCGCCCCACCTTTAGCAGAAGTCCGCTCCGATGTGGCGCACGCACTCCTGCGTGCCGTGTCGACACTCATGTCGACACGTTTTATGTCACGCGGACAGCCCGCTGTACCCGCGAACGCTAGTGTTTATCGTCATCGTCATCATCCGCGGCGACCGGCTTAGCCACCCCGGCAATGCTGAAAAACGCGCGGCGAACCGGCGGCGGCATCGGGACATTTGCCCCTTTAATGCTGTGCCACAGAATCCGATTCAAGGTCTGCTCGTCCACTCGATCGTAATCGCTAAAATCCATTTTGGCCGCGATTGCCGAGCCATACGAGTTCACCGTGTTCTTGCTCATCAGGTCGATCTTCGGCGGAATCGCCGCGTAACCCGAAAGATCCGCGGTATTCGAGAATGACGCGTACATAGCGGTTGCCGCGGCATCGTGTTGCGTAAGCGGCGGAATCCCGAGCAGTAGCTCCATCGTGCGCAGCATGGAAACCGTCGTGTACATCGTGCTGTCGACGGTCTTGCGCTTGATATAAGGACTGATCACCAGACCCACCGTTCGATGCGAATCGATATGATCCGGGCCATTCTGCGCGTCGTCCTCGATAATGAAAATCGCTGAGCTCGCCCACGCCTTGCTCTTCGTCACTGCCTCGACAATCTTGCCGATCGCCAAATCGTTCGAGGCTACCGCGGCCTGCGGCGTCCACACGCCCGGTGTCGTGCCCTGTGTGTGGTCCTCGCCGAGTCCCATCACCATGAAATTCGGAACGCGATTCTCGCTATCCATCTGCGCGAATTCCGTGACGAACTGCTCGGCTCGCGTGTAGTCGCGCAGTCTCGATTGCTGATCGGGGAGATCGTTCTTCCCGAACGTCTTGCTCAGGATGGGCTGCAAGCCGCGCCGCCCGCTATATCCGAACGAAAACGCCGTCAGTCCCTTCTCCATCGCCGCTTCCCAAATATAAGGATGCGTCTGCTCCTCGGTCTTCCGATCGTTAACGCTCCCATGATTCGAATAGCTCAGCGTCCACGCGCGCTGATTGAAGTCGCTGGCATAAGCAGCGGTCGACCACGGATGCCCGTCTTGCGAAACCTCGCCGTTGCAATACAAGTTATCGAGCAAAACGAATTGCTCCGCGATCGCATGATGATTGGGGCTGACGTCGCGCCCGAACAGCACCAGACTCGGATCGCCGTTGCCCTTGGCGATGTCGCCAAACACCTGATCGTAGGTGCG
The DNA here is from genome assembly GCA_963732025.1 of Terriglobia bacterium. Classification (GTDB taxonomy): domain Bacteria; phylum Acidobacteriota; class Terriglobia; order Bryobacterales; family Bryobacteraceae; genus Palsa-187. Next base: position 1,429,070 of record CAVSXU010000006.1, on the reverse strand, counting down.
GTTCTCTTTGATGATGTAGAGGACGTGCTTGATCGGCGATCCCTTGCCCACCTCGGACGGAATCACACTATTGCCCTTGATTTCCGCCTTCACCAGCATTTCATCGCGATACGGCGAGTTCTGATATACCTGCTTCGTGTACTCGGCAAGCTTCTCGTCGGACGGCATGTCAACGAAGGAAATCAAGCCACGCAGGTTGTTGCCGTGATGAATGAAGGCGGGCACACCATCCTTTGTCTCCGGTCGGATCGCATGATTCGGACCCGTTCCCAGCCCCTTGCCGCTTCCGATCAGGACACGCTTGCCATCCTGCGTGACCGCGACAGCAGTCGGATACCAGCCGGTCGGAATAAACCCGGCGATGCGGCTGGTTCCTCGCTTACTGATGTCGATGACGGCGACGCTATTGTTGTCCGCATCGGCGACGAAAAGCTTCTTGCCGTCGGCCGAGAGCGCCAGCGAAACCGGCGTGCTTCCCACCGGGGCCTTCGGCGTCGGCGCGACGCTCACTGCTTCCATGCGCGCGTCGTTCTTCAGGTCGATCGCGACCACGTGATTCGTGTTCCCGCACGACACAAACAATCGATCGTCCGCCGTAACCGCGAGATCGTTGGGGTGAGGCTCCACCGCAATGCGGCTCGCGACCTTCGGGGCGAACGGATCGCTTACATCGATTCTGGCGACCTCCGCCGCGCCGATCAGCGACACATACAGTGCTTTGCCGTCGCGAGACAACTTACCAACGTAGGGATGGTCGCCGAGACTCAGCCTCGAAATCGTCTTCCCGCTGCTGCCATCCAGGATGTAGAGATTCCCATCCGAGTCGTTGATCCCATACACGAATTTCCCATCAGAAGAAACGACGATGCTGGAGACGGCGCTCTTGGGTCCATCGTTCTTTCCACCTTTGTCGCCTTTTTCGGCCCTCGCGACTCCGTCAAGACGGACGCTCTGCCGCTGCGTCCACGTTCCATCGTCCCAGCGCTGGAAAGTGTAGATGTCGGCGGCGGCGTTGCCCGCGCCGGCCGAAATGAGGACGCGTTTCCCGTTTGGCGACCATGCCAGCCCGCTCCACGCGCGATCCAGCGGGAACGTCGCGATCTCTTTCTCCGTCGCCAGATCGACAATGTGAAACTGATGCCGCGTGTAACCGGAGTTAGTGAACGCCAGCAGCGTGCCGTCCGGGCTTACCTGGGCGCTCAGGATCATATCGCCCGACTCCAACTGCCTGCCCGCGGGAGTCACTTTCCATCCGTCGGGGAGCAACACCCCATCGCCATCCCGACCTGGAATCGTGATTTCCTGGCCGCTGAAAGGATGCCGCATGCGAGATCGCTGGATTGCGGTCCAGGCGGTCGCCGTGATCAATACCAGAATTGCGAGAACAATCGCCGAGCGTTTCATCAGAACACCTCCAGGTAGAGTGTCCAGCTTACGCCCTTCTTTTCGCGCTTAAGTGACGATTGTGTTTCTTTTTGGTTCAGATGCCGATGTGGCGCACGCACTCCTGCGTGCCGTGTCGACACTCATGTCGACACCTTTTGTGCTGCGAACGAGCCGACTAGCATGGCCGACATTGACGTCGAATGCGCCGGCCGATCCCCGTGCTCACCATCCAGTGCGGGAGTCAGGACCGGCGCCGGCGAGCAAGCACAATCGCCAGAAAACCTAGAGCCGCGATGCCGAACGTGCCCGGCTCCGGTGTATCGGCGAACGCCAACCCGCGAACATCAGCGAACCCTCCGGCGAGGGCTGCGATCGCGGTGTAAGTGCCGTCGGACGGGTTGATCAAATAGAGCGAGTTCCGCGCGCCATACAGATTGCCCGCCGAATCGAACGCGATCGCCTGGATGTCCGCGTTGGAATCTCCGATGCCGACGTCGGTCACGACTCCGGTGGATGTATCGATCGTACTCAACCCTAGACCCGAGGACCATGCGTAGAGTTTTCCGTTGGTCGGACTGAATGCGAGGTCGAATGCGTTGCCTCCAGATAAACCGATATTCGTGGCAACCCCAGTCGTAGTATTAATCGAGAAGAATTTTTCCCCACCGACACCGTCCCCCCCGACCGCGTAGAGCGGTCCACCGCCAGGAGTCTGCGCGATGCCGATAACGTTGGTGTCAGTACCCAGGCCCGTAATCGCAACGCCGGTATCCGTTACGGTGTTGGCCGAAGTATTAAAAAGGAAAATATGGAGATTACCCAACGACACAGCTTCGATCAGACTTTGGCCGTCCGGCGTGAGCGCGTTAAAGTTATGGTCCGAGTTCTGGACGACGGTCGCGGATCCGTCCGACGTGGAGAGAATGTCCAATGTGTTGTCGCCCCATTTCGAGGAGAACAAGTACGATGCCCTCGCAGTGGTCGCGCAACCCAATACACACAACGCGAGTGATACTCGCAGTCCCCAAGTCATTTCATTCCTCCGCCGGCTGGTTCTGTTCTCTTACTCAACCGTAAAAAGCTGCCGGAACCCCTCACTCTGCGCTAAACTATTCTGTCCATGACGGTTTTGTTTCCTTGCGGGCAGCCGACTGCCCGGTTGTGTCGGTGATGCGCCTGGTCACACCCATAGAACGTCCCGGCGACATCTCCCAACTGCTGGTCCGGTGGAGCGCCGGCGATCAGGCGGCTCTCGACGAACTGATGCCGATGGTCTATGCGGAACTTCGTCGTCTCAGCCGCTCCGCCATCCGCCGCGAACGCGGCGAATCGATGCTGCAGCCGACCGCCCTGGTGCATGAGGCTTGGCTCCGCATGGCTGACGACCGCCGGATCTCCATGGGAAACCGCCGCCAGTTCTATGCGCTCGCCTCGAAGATGATGCGCGGAATCCTGGTGGATCATTTGCGCAAACGGCAAGCGGCCAAACGCGGTGGCAGTCAGATTGAAATCCCGCTCGAAAAGGCCAACGCCGCGCATCAGCCGCGCTCCGTCGATTTCCTCGCTCTCGATCAGGCCATGACAAGGCTCGGCGAAATTCGTCCGCGCTACCAGGAGATCGTCGAGATGCGGTTCCTGGCCGGACTCACCGTCGAGGAAACAGCGGATGTCTTGAGTGTGTCGCACGCCACCATTGAGCGCGAGTGGAATTTCGCCCGCTTGTGGCTGCGGCGTGAGCTGGAGTTAGGAATCCCCGGGGGTCGCTGAAAGCGGAAGGCTGGAGCCCCGAAGGTCTAAACGAGGTGGAGCGATTAGTGGACAAGGCGCTCCAACTCCCGACTGCCGACCGCGCCGCTTTCCTCGGCGTCATCTCCGATCCCGCGATTCACGCCGAGGTCGCATCTCTGCTGGCTGCCGATTCGCCTACGAATGACGGCATCGATGCCATCATCTGGCAGGGCCGCGCAAGCCGCCGTTCATGAACACGCAGCGAGCGAACGGATCGACCACTATCAGATCGAATCGATCATCGGCGCCGGTGGGATGGGAGTGGTCTACCTGGCCGAGGATCTGCGCTTGAAACGCCCGGTAGCCATCAAGTTCCTGAACGACTCCGGGTTCCTCAACGATTCCAGATCCACCTCGGAAAGCTCGACGAATCGGATCACCAGAGAAGCCCAAGCGGCGTCGGCACTAAACCATCCCGGAATTTGCACGATCTATGACGTCGGCGAGAACGACGGCGCTCCCTATATGGTGATGGAATTCGTCGAAGGCGCCACGCTCGCCGACCTTATCCATCAAGGCCCGCTAAAGCTCAACGATCTGTTGCGCATCGCCATTCAAATCGCCGCCGCTGTCTCGGCCGCGCACGAAAGAGGCATCATCCATCGCGACCTTAAGCCCGCCAATATCAAGATCAAGGCCGATGGCAGCGTGAAGATCCTGGATTTCGGGCTCGCCAAACTTACGCAGCCTGGCGGAGTCCACGCGAGCATGACCACCCTGAACGGTGCCGTGATTGGGACCGCGGCCTACATGTCGCCGGAGCAAGCCGAAGGCAAGCCGCTCGACGCGCGAACCGACATCTTCAGTTTCGGCGCGGTCCTCTACGAAATGGCCACGGGCCGCCGCGCGTTTCCCGGAGATTCACCCGCCGCGTCGATGGCTGCCATCCTCTTAACCGATCCAGTGCCTCCCAGCGGAGCTGTCCCATCGGCGCCTCTGGTGCCAGTGGAATTGGGCCGCATTATCGCGCGCTGTTTGCGCAAAGATCCTGCGAACCGCTTCCAGCATATGGCCGACGTGAAGGTTTTGCTCGAAGAGTTTCAAGAGCTAAAAGGCCTTCAAGAGAAAGACTTCGAGAATCCGCCACTCTGCCGATTCGCGGAGCGTCGCGCCACGGCGGCGGCCCGCCGCCAAACCGATCTTCGCCGCCGGAATCGCCGCACTGATCATCATTGTCGTGGCGACCGGCCATGGCGGAAGTCGAACCCAGCGCGAACCCGGCGCCACGGAAGCGCCCCGCGTGATTCCGCTCACGACCTTCGCGGGCAGCGAGAACTACCCATCGTTTTCGCCCGACGGCAACCAGGTCGTCTTCAGTTGGAATGGCGAAAAGAAGGACAACTGGGACCTCTACGTGAAAATGATCTCCGGCGCCACGGCGCTGCGCCTGACCACCGACGCCGACGGACGATCTTTTTCCCGCGTGGTCCCCGGACGGCACGCACATCGCGTTTCTGAAATTTGGCGAACGGGCGGGAGTGTATCTCACGTCACCGCTCGGCGGCCCGGAACAGAAGATCGTGGATTTCGACGCCGCTCACGGCGCGCCCGCCTGGGCGCCCGGAGAAAAATTCCTGGTCGCCGCGAAATCCTACCGCGAGGATCGCTTCCAACCGGATGCGGGAGCCCTGTTTATGATTCCTCTGCAAGCCGGCGATCCACGTCCCATTCTCTTGCCGGATTCCGGCCACTGGTATCAGTATCCGGCGTTCGACGAAGCGGGCCAATCTCTCGCGTTCGCTTCCTGCCAGGGACCCTCCTATGGAATGTATTGCGACATCATGCGCGTGGGGCTCAACGCGGATTTGCTTCCCTCCGGCGCGCCACAGAAAGTAGCAACCGTGGCGACCACAGTCTCCGGTCTGGCGTGGAGCGCCGATGGAAACTCCATCATCTATAGCGCGGGCAATTTGTCGACCGGACTCCACCTTTGGAACGTCGTCGCGGAGAGCGGTGCCGTGCCGAAGCGGATGGAAATCGCCGGACAAGGCGCGCTGTATCCGGCGGTCGCCGCCAAGGCGCGACGTTTAGCATTCGCCCGCTGGATGGACGATCAGGATGTCTGGCGTCTGGAGCTCGGAAAGTCGCCGCAGCCTCTTCTCGTCTCGAGCATGTTGGATGCGAGCCCGCAATTTTCGCCCGACGGCCGCCGCATCGCGTTCGCCTCGGGACGCGGCGTCGATCGGATCGCCATCTGGCTCGCCAATGCCGATGGCTCCGGGCTGGTCCAGTTGACCCGAGGGCCTGAAACGTATCACGGGTCGCCGCGCTGGTCGCCCGACGGCCGTTCGATCGCCTTCGACGCTCGCGGGAAAGATGGGCGCTGGAATATCAAAGTGATGGATTCGAGCGGAGGCGAAGCCCGCCAGATCACGAGCGGCGATTTCACGAGCACCGCGCCCAGTTGGTCGCAAGACGGGAAATCGATCTATTTTGCGTCGGACCGCACCGGCCGTTTCGAGGTCTGGCAGCGTGGCCGCGGAAGGTGGACCTGCCCAGCGCGTAACGTACGACGGAGGCTACGTCGCTCAGGAGTCGGTCGACGCTCGGACGCTGTACTACACCAAGACCGGCGACCTCACAGGCGGACCGCTGTTCGCCCGTTCGGTGAATGGAGCCTCAAACGGAGCGCGTCTCCACCTGGAAAAGCAACTTCTGGATAGCGTCATCGGACGCGCGCTGGCTGTATTTGCCGACGGCATTTACTATCTGGCGTCGACGGGGCCGCAGAAACAGGAGATCCGCTGCTACGATTTCGCCACCGGCCACAGCCGGGTCGTGAGTCCGATCGAAGGAGAAGTGGGAGTCGGTTTCTCCGTGTCACCGGATCGGAAGACTTTCTTGTTTACGCGCCTGGCTTCCCCGGGAAGCGACCTGATGTTGATCGAGCACCACCCGTGAGGGTGGGGGTCACTATCCACGCACTCTGGCATGTACGCTTGACGCCGAAAGCCGTGTTCATTCGTGTGCATTCGTGGCTAACCTCTTTCCGTGTAATTCAGCAGCCGACCATGGGCACGCCATCGACAAACTCCAGCAAATTCACGGCCGCGTAGTCCTGAGCAATACGAAACAAGCAATGGTTCGGAATCCGCAAAGCCCAAGCTATCAGAATGCGATTCACGCCACCATGGCTGACAATCGCGATGGTTTGGTTTTCGTGCTATCGCCGAATCTCCTCAAAAGCCGTCAAACACGCGAATCCGCATGTCATCGAAGCACTCGCCATTCGGAAATTGAACCTCCGTCGGCGATTCCATCCACTGCCGATACAAATCCGGATACCGACCCGCAATCTCGTCATACGTCAATCCCTCAAAATCCCCGAAATCAATTTCTTTGAGATGTGGCACAAGCACTCGTGCGGCCGTCTCCAGACCCGCGCGCGACCTCCTCGTCCGCGCTCTCCAAGGCCCGTAACCGCGGACTACAATAAATCGCGGCAATCTCCTCATCCTTCAATAACGCTCCAACCCGCTGCGATCTGCGCGCGCCCTCTTCCGACAACCCCACATCCAATGACCCATAACATCGCTGCCGAGCCTCCGCCGCCGGCTCCCCATGCCGAATCAACCAAACTCGAGTCATCTTACAAACCCCATCCACAGAAAGCTGAGCAACACCGCGCACTCGCAAATCTGCAAATTCGCGCCGAGCGTATCGCCCGTGATCCCACCGATCCGCCGTCGACAGTAAGAACCGAACAACCCGGTCACGACAAGAACAATTCCAGCAGCGATCCAAGCCCGCATGGAAATCGCGGCGATCAGAATCACCATCACCACCAACGTTCCCCAAACCACCGATTGCCTCCCATGTATCCGGCGACGGAGACGCCGGGACGAGCGTAAGGCAACATGGCCGTCAGGAGCAGAATCGACCATCGGCCCAAGGCAGGCGTGACGATCAGTGCGACCATCCAATTCCGCTCGGCCGGCTGTGCCAGTAGCGACGTATACGCAGCAATCCTCAACGCCACCACCAGAACCAATGCCAACCCGCCATAGCTGCCGATCGCGTGATCGCGCATGATTCGCAACACGTCATCGCGAGTCTTGCCGCCGCCGAATCCATCGGCCATGTCGGCCAGTCCGTCGAAGTGCAGCGCGCCAGTCGCCAACGCATCGACCGTCACCAGCAGCACCGCGATCACGACGGCCGGCAGATGAGGTTTTAATGCCCATGCGATCCCGCAGTATGCGGCTCCCAGCAACGCGCCGATCAGCGGGAACCAGCCCGCCGAATGCGCAACATCATTGGCATCGAACGCGGCTTCGCCGATGGGGATTCGGGTCAGGAATGCGATCGCGGCCAGCAACGATCTCACCTGTCCGCTCCAATGTTTCGACACTCCCGCGCTTCCGAATGTCGCCATTTCCGTGAACGCTGCGATGGCCGCGCGGATCACCTGCATCGCCAGTGCCGCGCCGGTTCCCTCGCCCAATCGCATGCCGAGATCGAGCAGCGGTTCCTGATCGATCAGCTTGAGCAAGTGCGCATGCCCAGGTTCTGTGGAGCGATGCGACGCAAACAAATATCCGGATGCCGCCGGGCACATCCGCACGGCCAACGCCGCAGCCGAGGTCGCGATGAATCCGTCGGTGACCACCGGCACTCGCCGCGACGCAACTGCAAGAACGAAGCCGCACATCGCCGCGATTTCAAACCCGCCGACGCATTGAAGAATTCCAAACGGAGTACCCAGCCGCTCTGCATGCAGCACCAGCGCACGTTCGATCGCCGAACGTTTTCGCGACATGCACGCATCGTCCGCGCCTGCCCCGCTCCCGATAACTGCATCGACCGCAGGAAGGCCCGTAAGCGCCGCCGTGATCGCGCTGGCGGACGTCGTATTGCCGATACCCATTTCGCCAAACCCAAGCAGATCGCAACGACCGGCATCGACCGCCTCGTTCGCCATCGCGACTGCCGATTTCCATCGCCGTGCTCATCTCGGATTCCGTCATCGCCGGGCTCTCGCAAAAATTGCGGGTACCTGTTTCGACGCCTACATCCACCACCTTCAGCTCGATTCCACCCGCGCGCGCGAGCGCATTGATCGCCGCGCCGCCGCGATGAAAATTCGCGACCATCTGCGCCGTCACGGCCTGCGGGTAAGCGCTAACACCCTCCGCGCACACCCCGTGATTGGCGGCAAACAACACGATGCGAGGCCGCTTCGCGGTGAGCGCGAAACTCTCGGCGATCGCCACGCACCGATTAGCGATTTCCTCCAGCCGCCCCAAACTTCCCGGAGGCTTGGTTAATTCCAATTGCCGGCGGGCAGCCTTTTCGATCCACGCGGATCGATCTCTTCATCCTCGAATCTCCTCAAACGTGGCTCTTCTTTAGCAGCGTTCCGCCTGCCGATGTGGCGGTCATCGCACGCCTGCGCGCTGTGTTTCGAGGCACCCCTCCATGTCGAGGCGACCGTCCGTTCGCTCCATTTCACGCCAACCTCCGCCACCAACCTCTCTGCCTCTATCGTCAGCGCTTCGATGAGCCGCCCGTTTTCCGCCGCCGACCGCACCGCCACCCGAACAAAGCACCCTTTCGCGAGTCCCTCATAAGAATCGCAATTCCGAATCAAAATGCGATGGTTTTTAACCAGACGGATTCTCAATTCGCCAGCACGCGGCATCTCCGGCCTCAATTCCAACAACAAATAATTAGCCGCCGATGGAAACACATTGAAGCCCGATCTACGCAGCGATTCGGCCAAACCCTCTCGCTCGATTCAGTTCTCTCGCCGCGACGCCTCCTCATACTCCCGTCCCCAACAGCCTCCGTCAGAGCATCCAATGCAAGCTGCGAAACCGGCCAAGTCGGCAAGAGAGAACCAATCCGCCGTGCCGTATCCGGCGTCGCAACAGCATAACCAACCCGCAACGCCGGACACCCATAAAACTTCGTAAGCGACCGCAGCACGATCAGCCCAGGCTCCCGAGCCGCATCCGTCACCACGCTGGCGCGCGGAGCGTAGTCGATGAACGCTTCATCCACCAGCAGCGTCGCGGCCCCTGCGCCGCGCCTGATTCAACCCGCTGGCGAACTTCCCAGGCCTCCACCAGCGCGCCCGAAGGATTATGCGGGTTGTTGAGAAACACCACATCGCACGCCTCCGATTCATCCAACACGTTCGATACCCAATTGCCCGCACACCCGGCCGTATTCGCTAAACGCAGGAAAAGGAATGAATGCGCGTCGTGCGCCGATCGCAAGAAGAATAGGAGCAAGCAGCGCCTCGGCACCAGGCCCAACGACGATCGTTTCGAACGGAACGCCGAGCTTCGCGCTCAACGCTTCCCGCAATCGCCGAGCCGTCGGATCGGGATACAAACTCAGCAAACGCGAATCCGCCGCATCGCGTTCCAACCGCTCTCTTGCTCTTGCAGGCAATCCGCGCGGATTAATGTTGGCGCTGAAGTCGAGAATCTCCTCGACGGGAATTCCAAACTCTGCCGCAACCTGCCAAACATCGCCACCATGCGCGATCATCTGCGCCGCCTGACCGCCAGCAGCGCAACTCCGAATGCAATCCCCGATACAATCGCCACTGTCTTCAACGCTGCCCGCGCATCGCGAACAGTCGGCGCGCGTCCATTCGCATTTAACACCGGCGCATCGTGAACTTCGCCGTCGTACGAATTCGCTCCACCTAGTCGAACTCCCAGCGCGCCCGCCATCGCGGCTTCGCTTTGTCCGGCGTTCGGACTCGCGTGCTTATCGCCGTCCAACATCCACACATCGTAACCGCGCCGCGCCACTCGCGATAATTCCGAGCGCAGTCAATCGCGCGGGAATATAATTCGCGACGTCGTCGAGCCGCGCAGCAACTCTCCCAAAGTGTTGATAGGGCGGATCAAAATGTCCAATCATCGAGTCGAGTGTATTGATCGCCTTGTACGCCATCGCCGCTGGAAGTCCACCGGCCGCGAGCCAAAACATCGGCGCCACGATTCCGTCGCAGGCGCTTTCCGCTAACGTTTCGATCACCGCCCGCGAGATTTCCGATTCATTCAAATGCGCTGTATCGCGCCCGACGATTCGCGATAACCGCTGTCGCGCCAATTGGATATCGCAGTCTTCGAGCGCGCGAATCACGCTCGATGCTTCGCTCAATAACGATCGCGTCGCGAGCGTCGTCCACGCCAACAACACTTGCCAGGTTGCGTTTCGGGGCCGCCCCAATCCCCAGGCGAGCGTTACGACTGAACACGTTAGCGCGGCCCCCGCCAATTCCGTGCGGGGCAAGCGGCGATCGCCGAAGCGGATCATTTTCCCGAACCAGCGCACCGGATGCGGAAACCATTCGGGGTCGCCGAACAACAGATCCATTGCATACGCGAGCGCGAAACGTGGCGCGGTCATAACCAGCCTCGAATCAAATTCATATCGAGCGATTGACGCAGATGATTCGCCCAGCGGTCGATGCGCTGCTGGCGCTGCGCGGTTACGCAAACGAATGTTTCCGCTGGATTTAGCCCAGACTTCGCGCGTGCGCTCGCAATAAATCGGTGCCGATACGCGTCATCATCAAATAATCCATGCACATACGTGCCGAATACGCGGTCTGAATCGTTGGGTTCAGATACCGTTTCGCCCATGTGAATCTCGTAGCCACGCGTTGTTCCATCCACTTGGCGAACGGTCTTTTCGGCCTTCATTACGGTTCGGCTTTGCAGGATTCCGAGCCCGGGAACGCTTCGGCCCACACCGCCGTTTTCGACGCCTAAGGGGTCGTCAATCGATATGCCGAGCATTTGAAAGCCGCCGCAAATGCCGACCAAAGTGCCGGTGAAGCGCGGTATTTTTGCGGTAAAGTCGCGGTGATCCAGCCACTCCAAATCATCGATGGTTTGTTTCGTGCCCGGCAAAATTAAAACGTCTGCAAGTTCAACATCCGATGGGTCTTCCAGGTAGGCGACCGAAACCGACGGCTCCATCGAAAGCGCGTCGAAGTCGGTAAAGTTCGCCATGTGCGGAAATGCGATTACTCCAATTCGCAATGGACGATCTGTCGAATTCGATGACGACCACACGCGCGATGGCGTGCGGCGATCCTGCATCGCAACGCCGTCTTCTTCTTCGAGACCGAGGTCGCGCAGAAACGGAATCACTCCCGCGCAGGGAATTCCGATTCGCTGTTCGATCATCGCGATGCCCGGCAGCAGCAGCGAAACGTCGCCGCGAAATTTGTTGATGATGAATCCACGGATGCGCGCGCGATCTTCCGCCGATAGCAATTCCATGGTGCCGAGCAGCGATGCGAATACACCGCCGCGATCTATATCGGCAACCAGGACACAGGCCGCGTCAGCCGCATGCGCCATGCGCATGTTGACGATGTCGTGATCGCGCAGATTGATTTCCGCCGGAGAGCCCGCGCCTTCGAGCAGAATCAGATCGTGACGCGCGGCTAACGATCGGTAGCTTTCGATCACCGTTGGGAAGAGTTCTTCGACGCGATTCAGATGATAGTCGGACGCGGTCACTTGTGCCCACACGCGTCCGAGCAGGACGATTTGCGATCCGGTGTCGGAGGAGGGCTTGATCAGGATCGGATTCATTTCCGCGCAGGGGACGACTCGGCATGCTTCGGCTTGCAAGGCTTGGGCGCGTCCGATTTCGCGGCCGTCGGGAGTCGCGGCGGAATTCAGGCTCATGTTCTGGGCTTTGAATGGCGCGACTTGGATGCCTTCGTCGGAGAAGATTCGGCCCAGGCCGGCTGTCACCAGCGATTTGCCTACGTGTGAGGCGGTGCCTAGGATCATGAATGCTCGGGCAGTCATTTTCGTTTAGTGGATCGGCACTGGCGGTTCCTGATCATCAGGAACGCGCTCCATTCTGTCGCGCCTCTTTGACGCTGTTTTTCACGAGACTGGATTCTGGCATCGTCGGGAGTCCCAATGATCGAAATGAATCAGGTTGTCGAGATTCTCTCGGCTCTCCCAGCCTTTTTCTTCTAGTTCGGGTTGCGAGCAAAATGCGGACACATAGCCGACGCATAGGTACGCTACCGGCGTCAGCGCTGGCGGGATTCCCAGGTGGATTTTAGTTCGTCATAGTCAAGAATGCTGACCCAGCCGACTCCCAGCGATTCGGCGCGGGCGGCGAGCCAGAGATTCTGCACGGCGCACACTGTCGAATAGAGATCCACCGACGGCGCGGTCTGGCGGCCGAGTCCATTTCCCTTGGGGCGCTGATGATCGCAGGTGATGCAGATATTCAGCGGCGCTTCCAGAATGCCTGCGAGCTTGAGGCTGTCGTAAAGCTTTCGCTGCTCCCCTTCGTACTTTTCCGCTGCGCGGCGGCTGGCGATTTCGAAATTGCGATGGACGGACTGGCGCACCGCCGCGTCGCGAATGACGATAAAATCCCAGGGCTGCATGAAGCCGACGGAGGGCGCATGATGCGCGGCGTCGAGAATCCGATGCAGCACGTCATCAGGCACCGGATCCGGCAGAAAATGCGAGCGCACGTCGCGGCGCTCATAAATGGCGCGATAAAGGCCGCGGCGCTCTTCTTCCGAGAACGCAGTGCGGGATTTGCTCACCATGCTCGTGACCACTTTGGACCGGGCTTGCCTTCTTTTCGCAACGAGGAATCGACTCCGCGACGCGCTTCGATCAATCGTCCGAAGAGCCACAGCACGTCCGACAGCCGATTGATGTAGGCCAGGATGGACGGGTTTGTGATTACGCCGGCTTCGACGAGGCTGGTCGCCAAACGTTCGGCGCGGCGGCAAACGGTGCGGGCGACATCGAGCGCCGCGGAATCGGGAGAGCCTCCCGGCAAAGACCAATCGGCGAGCACGCCCGGCTCGGCTTCGATGCGATGCACTTCGGCTTCGAGGGCATCGACCATGGCGGGCGTGATGTCGGGCGGCGTCTTTTTCGATTCCGGGGGCGTCGCGATGGCTGAACCGACTTTGTAGAGCTCGCGCTGGATGGCTTTGATTTTTTCGGCGATTTCGGGGTCTTCGCAGATGGAGCGGGCGAAGCCCATTTGTGAGATGAGTTCGTCGATGGTGCCGTAGCATTCGACTCGGGGATGGGTTTTGGATACGCGGATTCCGCCGGAGAGGCCGGTTTGGCCTGTGTCACCTCGTTTGGTGGCTATGCTCATTTGGTTGCTCCTTTTGAAAATGACAATGCGCGCGCCCTTACGGGACGCGCCTCGAACGACGGGGACGAAAGATTCGGCAGGCGGAACCGCCTGCCCCACATGACGGTCGCGTGTCACACGTCACGCGCTCCATTCTGTCGCGCCTCTTTGAGATGGAATGGATGATTTGATGGATGGTGACATTGCCGGCTTCGTAAATCGGGCGAATCTTTACCGTACAAAACGTGTCGACATGAGTGTCGACACGGCACGCAGGAGTGCGTGCGCCACATCGGAGGGCAGGCGGAAACGCTTGCCCCACAACGAGACGATTACATGGCTGCATATTGTTGCCTCCTTCGCAGGAGCCAGAGAAAGGCGGGGCCGCCCAGCAATCCCGTGATTGCTCCCACGGGGAGCTCGTTCGACGGCAGGACCGTGCGCGCTAGCGCGTCGGCCAGGATTAAGAATGACGCGCCCAACAGCAATGAACCCGGAAGAACGATACGCAGGTCTTCGCCGAACATCAGGCGCACGGCGTGGGGCACGATCAAGCCGACGAATCCGATCGCTCCGCCTGCCGATACCGTGACGCCGACGATCAGCGCGCTTAGCGCGTATACGATTCGCTCCACGCGACGAACGTTGACGCCGAGTGTCGCCGCGGTATCTTCGTCGATCGACAACAGATTCAGTTGCCGCGAGAACGCCAGCAGCGCTATCCACGCGGGCACGAGGATGATCGACATTCGCCAGATGGGTTCCAGGCCGACAACATCGAGACTGCCGATCAACCAGCGGAGAATGCGAAGGGCGCTGGTGGGGTCGGTCAGATATTGGATGGTCAGTACTCCGGCGGCGGAAAACAGGTTGACGGCGACGCCGGAAAGCAGCAGCGCTCCTGGCAAGACGATGACTCCGGTGCGGGCTATGGTTCGGACCAGCCAGACCGCGATCATTGCGCCGACGAATGAGGTGATGAAGACCAGGGGAATCGCGAAGATGCGCGCGCTCCATCCGAGAGCGATGGCGACGCTGGCGCCGAGCGCCCCTCCGCCGGAAACGCCGAGGGTATAGGGGTCGGCGAGCGGATTTCGGAAGAGGGCTTGTAGCGCTCCTCCGGTGACGGCGAGCGAAGCTCCGATGACGACGGCCATCAGCACGCGGGGCAGGCGCAAGCGGAGGAAGAGCGTGCGCGAAAAGGAATCGGTGAATAAGGCTGAGGGATGGATGCGCTGGGAGCCGACTGCGAGGCCGATGGTTATGGAGACGATCAGGATGAGCGTCAGGATCGCGAGGGCTCTTAGGATTCGCGATGTGATGGGTGTGGTCATGATTGGATGGTCATCTGATGGCAGGCGGAATCGCCTGCCCACGAAGAGAGAACGGCGCGACCTGAAAGGTCGCGCGCAGGCCTGGAGGCCCACCCCACAATATACTCATGGCACGCGAAACTGCCTGCGTCACGAAGAGAAAACGGCGCGACCTGGAGGTCGCTTGCAGGCCTGGAGGCCCGCCCCACAAAATGCTCATGGCAGGCGGAAGCGCCTGTTCTACGCCGGTTTTGACGATTCGGGATTTGGACACTCTCTGGAGGTGTCGACATGAGTGTCGACACGGCGCGCACGAGTGCGTGCGCCACATCGACGTCATAAATTCGTCCATATCAAAGTTTGATCGCCCACGCGTTGCGTACGGACACCGGAGTCTTCGTAAATCTCGCGCAGCAGGTGTTCTTGCAGGACTTCGTCGGGCGTACCCTCCACCGCTACTGCTCCACAACGCAGCGCGAGTATCCGATCGAACACTCCGCCGGTCAATTGCAAATCGTGGGTGATCATGATGACGCTGAGATGTCTGGTTTCGCGAAGGCGCGCGAGCGTGCGGATCAAGTCGGCGCGGTGCTTCAAATCGAGCGACGATGATGGTTCATCCAGCAGCAATAGCCGGGGCTGTTGCGCCAGGGCTCGAGCCAGGATCACCATCTGCCGCTCGCCTCCGGACAGGCTTGTGAAGTTTCGATTCGCGAGGTGCGCGCCGCCGGCGGTTTCGAGAGCCTCCATCGCGATCTCCGTGTCGTGGACGCCTTCAAAACGAAAGCGGGCAGTATGCGGCGTGCGTCCGCTCAGGACGAGATCGAGCACTCGAAACGGGAATGCGGTTACGGTCGACTGCGGGACGTAGGCGATCTCGCGGGCGCGCAGTCGCGGGTCCCAATCGTCAAAGGGAATGCCATTCAAGTGGATAGCGCCGGCGCGCGGGCGTAACAATCCAGCGAACATGCGGATCAGCGTCGATTTGCCGGAGCCGTTGGCGCCGATGATCGCGGTCATGCTGGCCTTCGGCGACGCTCATGGAAACATCGCGCACGACGAGGCGATCCGTGTAACCGTAATCGAGATGTTGGGCTTCGAAGGACGCGGTGCTCATTTGATTTCGGGCCTCCGTCATTTGATTTCGGGCCTCGGTCATTTGATTTCGGGCCTCGGTCATTTAATTTCGGGATGAATGAGGCGCGCGAATAGTTCGGCGGTTTGCACGATGCGCTGCGACGCATGCGGCACGAAATCTTCGTTCACGCCGTGGACTCGTCGGGCGCGGACGGCTTTCAGTTCCGGCATCTCCTGCCAGGCTTCGAGGGGATCGCCAGCGAAGCGGCTCTTGGGGCCTTGAATGAAATCCAGAATGATATCGGGATTCACGGCCAGCAGATCCTCCTTTTGGAGCTTTTTGTAGCCGGTGGGCACCGGGGGCATCGCCATTTGCCCGCCGGCGATGGCGATTACTTCGGCGAGATAGCTACCGTCGGTAGCGGTGTAGAGGTCGCGGAGCGTTCCAGGGGTTCGATCGACGATCAGCACGATGCGCGGCTTGGCGGCGCCCGACATCTTTCGCGCCACACGATTGAGACCTTCGCGCGTGGAGGCAACGAGCTTTGCAGCCTCACTGTCGTTACCGGTGGCGTGGCCGATGGCGATCATCGCGTCGTACATATCCTTTATTGATTGAGTGGACGTCTTGAGGGTCCGGAGTCCCAATTGTTTTAGCGTGTCTTCCAGGAACGGAGCTTGAGCGGTATTGATGAGGACGAGATCAGGACGCAGCGCCGTCAGCGTTTCGTAATTGGCGGCGTGGAGTTGGCCGAGGTGCGGAAGTTTGTCGACTTCGGGCGGATAGGTATCGTAATTCGACACGCCGACTACTCGGTTGAACGCCCCCACGCCGTACAAAATCTCTGTGAGGTCCGGTGAGAGCGAGACAATGCGTTTCGGAATATCCGCAGCGGGAGCGCACGTGGCGATCAAGACGACAAGAGCAGAGACAAGCGATCGACGGATCACCGGAGTGTTTCCTTTCGGGTTTTCAGATAGAGCGGGAGTCCGGCGACGGTGAGGATGACTTCATCGGCAGCTTCCGCGGCCCGTTGATTGAGGAGGCCGTGTGTGTCGCGAAAGGCTCGCGCGACGGGATGTTCGGGAACGATGCCGCTGCCGAGTTCGTTCGAAACCAGAATCACGCGGCAGGTTTTTGCGGCGGCGGCGATTCGATCGATTTGGGCGCGGGCTCCGTTTTGCACGTTTTCATGGGCCCCGAGATCTTGATAGCAGAGATTGCTGAGCCAGATGGTCAGGCAGTCGACGAGCACGGTGTCGGCTTCCGTGGCGGCGCGCTCGACTGCGTCTGCCAGCGCCAGCGGTTCTTCGATGGTTCGCCAGGAAGCGGGCCGCTGGGCGCGGTGATGCTGAATGCGCTCGGCCATTTCGGGATCGTCGTCACCAGTTGGATCGCGGGCGGTCGCGATGTAGGTGACGCGTTCGGCGGACATCGCCAAACGTTGAGCCAGCCGTGATTTTCCGCTTCTAGCGCCGCCGAGAATGAGAGTGAGCATCGTCGAGGAGTCCGGGCCTCAAGTCAAAAAGCCGTGCGCGCCTCGATACGAAAACAGGAGTGATAAACGAGAGGAAACAACCGGAAGGTTGCGGTCCGCACGATCTGCTTTCGCCCGAAGCATAGCGATCCATTCACCCGAGGCAGGTCTCCTGACTCGCAGGTCATCGCTACACCGGCTTGCCTTCCCATTCCGATAGGACAGTGGCTTACTGCGCCGGCCGCTCGCTGCTCACAGTGGCGGGACCGTGCGGGATTCGCACCCGCTTCCCTTTTCACTCGCCTCGAATGGCGAGCACCTCAGGGAGTTCTCAAGCTAACACATCGATTCGATGTGGTCAATCAAAGGAGCGTTAGGAACGAAGCGCTAGAATCGTTGCACGTGACGATCCCGCCCGAGTTCAGCGAAATTGCGGACGCCTTTCCGCCGGCGTTGCGCGCTCTGCTGGATGCCGAGTTGGCTGCCGGAAACACGATCGCGCAAGCGGGGTCCTATTTTCCCGCGCCGCCCGCGGGTGCGTTCTTCAAAATGACCGGCCCGGTGACAACGCGACCGCGAGAGTCGGGCGACGGCTTGAACTTTCGCAACTATGAGAGCTCACTCTATTCCGGCTCCTTCACGGACGAACGCGGATTCTACTTTATCCTGGAGCCGCCTCTGCCGCCCCCGCCTGAACCGGACATGGATGCGATCCGGGCCGCGCATGCTCCCGCGCCGTTCGTGGCGGAGCCAATCGCGTGCGATCCTAACACTCCGCTGGGACGCTTTCAGCGCCGCATACTGCTGGGTCGCGAAAAATGGCTGGAGGATGCGGGCTACGAAGACCCGCTCATCGCGTTCACGCCGCCCGAACCCAGCGCCGGGGAACTCGCCGATCTGAATCGCGATCCCGACTCGCCTCTTGGGCGATTCGAACGAAGCATGCCCATGGATTACAACAAGTGGCATGACGGCGACGGTTACGATCTGGAGGCGCTCGCCGAAGCTTCGCCGGCCGAGCGCGCGGCCATTACAACGCTGGTCCTGAATCATCGGCCACGAGACTGGCGAGACGTGGAAGCGCTGACGGCGCTCTACACGATTGCCGCCGAAGAGGCGTCGAAAAAAATCGATCCATGAGAAAACGGGGAAAGGCCGCCCTGTCCCCTGGTGACCCGCGCCACGAATGAACAAGAGATTGGCGTGGACAGGGCGGCCTGTCCCTGTTTCACGCAGACTCTCACGGTATCCTTTGACTATGCCAAACAGATTCCGGCACGGATTATTCGGTGTCGCAATCGTGGTTTGCGCGCAGCAACCGATCGAACAGGAAATTCGGGCGACCAACAGCCTCTATGCGCCTCCGGTGCATACCGCTACTCTTCGCGCCGATGTGAACATCGTTGAAGTGCCGGTGGTGGTGCACGACGGCAATCAAAGCGTTGCCGGCCTGAAGCGCGAAGATTTTCAGGTTTTCGACAGTGGCCATCCGCGGGAAATTACGTCGTTCAGCGTGGAGACGCCGAGGGGCGTGTCCGAGCCGACGGCCGCGACGAAAAACGCGGAAGGATCTTCGACACCGAAGAGCAACCCGCCCGCGGACGACGCGAAACGGTTGATCGCGCTGCTGTTCGACGACCTCAACACTCCTTTCGTGGACATACAGGCCGCCAAAAAAGGAGCGCAAAAGTTCGTCAAGGAGTCTATGGTGCCGGGAGATCGGGTGGCGATCGCAACCACTGCCTGGCAGAAATCGGCGCCGTTCATAACGGATCGAGATGAATTGGTAAAGCAAATCGAAACCGTGCAGCCGCATTCGCGCACCAACGATTCACTTGGGATGTCGCAAGTCTGTCCTCCGATGAATTCCTATCAGGCGTATTTGTTGGCGAACAATCTGGACAACGATCTGCTCAATCTTAAGATCAAGGAATCCGAGAGCTGCTCATTGAGCACCACGGGCGACCGCCGGCCTCCCCCCGGAGGGCGCATCGGTTTTGGCAGCACGCTCGCGCTACCGGTGACCCTCGCCGCGATGCAAGTTTGGGAGGAGGCGAAGTTCAACTCACGAAACACTCTTCGAGCGCTTGAATCCGCTGTCGACGCGATGGCGAAGCTGCCGGGCCGAAAAATGATCGTGCTGACATCGTCCGGCTTTCTCACGGGCAATCTTGAATTGGAGCTGGAGGATTTGGGCGATCGCGCGCGACGGGCCGGTGTCGTGATCAATACGTTGGAAGCGCGCGGGCTGGTGGCTTACGCACCGGGGGGCAATGCGTCCGAGCCATCGAAGCACCAGAGCGGCCGCACGTTGGTCAGGACGCTGGCTACGGACGCACAGATGAAGCCGCAAGAGGAAGCCGCGCCAGATGACGGCCTCGCTTCCCTTGCCTATAGCACGGGCGGCCGATTCTTTCAAAACAGCAACGATCTTGCCGCCGGTTATCGCAATCTCGCCGCGGCGCCGGACGTTCTGTATGTACTCGGAATTTCGACCAGCGATGTGCAGGATGGAAAATATCATCCGCTCAAGGTGCGCTTGGCGAAGGGCCTTCGCGGATCGGTGGACGCGCGTCCGGGGTACACAGCCCAGGTACCACTTTCCGCGAGGCACGCGGAACCGGTGGAACGTCCCATCGATCGGGCATTTGTGGATGGCCACACGACCAGCGATGCACCGATCTTCGTTAAAGCGGTCGCGCTTGGCGGTTCTTCACTCAAGGTCGCTGTCACAGCGCATGTCGATTTGGCGAAGCTGAAATTGGAGGAGCGAGATGGACGCCGCAGGCAGCATCTCACGTTCATTGCGGCTCTGCTCGATCCAGGCGGCGGCTATCTTGCGGGGAAGCAGGGCGAAATAGACCTCGCGTTGACCGAGTCTAATTTCAGGAATCTCGGCGCGACCGGGATCGATATTACTCTTGACCTTGAGGCGCGACCGGGAAAATACGTAGCGCGTGGCGTAGTTCAAGAATCCGTTACGGGAAAGATGACTGCATCCAACACGTCCATTGAAATTCGTTGACGGGTCCCGAACGAGTCGTGTGAAAAACAGGGACAGGCCGCCCTGTCCACGCCGATAGCTTATTCACTCGTGGCTTCGGGTCACCAGGATCACAGGTCAATAGAGCCGCCTGAAGAGGTTGCTGAAAAACCGAGCCACCAATGTGGGGCCAGCACTCGTGCCGGCGGACGCGCTTTAGCGCGTCCTAATTTGAGCCGCCTGAAGGCGGCTCGCCGCCACGAGTGGCGGCCCCACGTCTGCGCGACAATTGGAATCGATTCCGTAGAGCATTTATGAGCTGGCTCAATTCTTTCTTCGTTGCCGTATTGACCGCGCTGCTCACCGCAACAGCCGGAGGATTCCTCGGAGCCGGTTGCGTGAGCTGGTACCGCATCTCCTCGCGGGAAGGCGGGTCGAGTTACTTCGTCATCTCGCTCGTGCTTGTCGGCGGATTCATCGGGTTCGCGGCGGGCCTGATTCTCTCGCGATTCTTCGGCGGCCCGGGGACCGCGGGATTCTTGACCGGCCTGGGGGTGTCCGCCGGTTCGACGGTCGGCCTGGCCGCGACCATCGCCCTGATCGCGTGGAGTCTCGCCGACATCCCGCCGACCATCAACGGCCATGAACTCGACCTGGTGATCGAAGCGCGTTTGCCGAAAGGAGCCGAGCGCCCTCCTGTCATGGAGGGAAAACAGTTTGTCTGGTTCGAATCGGGCCCTAAATTCGCGGCCTCCCGCGTCAGCGAGCATGGGCTTCTGGATGTTGCGAGCGCCACTTATGTGGACGGACGCTGGGTGGTTCCCGGCTCGGTCCGCATCTTCACCACGCGCGATACGCGGTCCTTGACCATCGCCCTTAACGACAAGAACGCGGTCGGGTTCCAGCTTCGATTTCCCGGCCATCCCGGCCCCCAATACGCGCAATGGAGCGATTGGATCCCTGACGCCGTCGCCGACCATTGGCCGGATTCCAAAATCTCTTTTCGCTTCCGCATCCAGGAAAGGATCCCGCCCCCGCCGCCGCCTCCTCCGGTCGACGAATTTACGCTGCTCACGCCTGATTCACCGCTTGAAAAATGGCTTAGTTTCTACGACGCCTTCGGCCGGGACCAGGATCGTTACCAAGCCATCATGAAGATCGTGGTCTCGCGCCCGGCGGATCTGGCAAGGCTTCTCCGCTCGCCCGACCCCGCTGAATATCAGCATGCCATGGTAATCACGGGCCAGATGAAAGCGATCGATCCACAAGTGCTGCAGGCGATGCGCGACGTGGCCGCCGACCTCGAGGCTCAGATCACGAAGCTCAATGCGATGAGCCCTCAGCAACCCGAATACGACGACTTAGGCGCCGAGATCCAGACTCGCTTCAACCGTTGGTGCGCTCCCTGGGAGATGGTCCAACACCTGAGCGGCGTTGACGGCCGCCCGCCCGTGGAAGCCATTTTGAAGCTCGCCTCCGTGCACACGGAGAATGTCCACATGCAGGGCGTCGTCGGCGACGCGCAAGTCCTCTTGGGTTACATTACGCATCACGCGGACGCGGGTTCGCCGAAACAGTAACGTTGCGGCGCGCACCCTTGTCAGGGAGTGCTTCCGCTGTCAGGGAGTGCTTCCGCTGTCAGGGAGTGCTTCCGCTAAAATGGTGTTCAAGATGTCTATCGCTGCATGGATGTTGTGCCTCGGCGCCGTAGCCTTCGCCGGGGATCTCGAAAAAGCCCGCGACGCGCAGGACCGCGCCACCCTCGATAAACTAGCCGCGCAAGCGGCCGCGGAGGCGCAGAAAAAGCCGAACGACGCGGCTGCGCAATACAAGCTCGCGCTATCGGAATCCTACGTCGCCGAGGTCGCTATCGAGCAGCGCGATAAGAACGTCGCCCATACCGCCGCCGAGGCCGGCATCAAGGCCGCCGAAAAAACCGTCGCGCTAAAAGCCGACGTCGCCGAATATCATCGCCTCTACGGAACGCTGTGCGGTCAAGCTGTCTCCGCGAACCTGTTGCAGGGATTGAAATACGGCCATTGCGCGCAAGACGAGGTTAACAAAGCGCTGCAGCTCGACCCGAAGTCGGCGTTGAATCACATCGGCCATGGCGTGGGGAACTATTACCTGCCGCCGCAATTCGGCGGTGGCACCGACGCTGCCATCAAAGATTTCACCAAGGCCGCCGAACTCGATCCGCAATCGGCCGAGGCCCATCTATGGTTGGGACTGGCGCTACGTAAAGTGAATCGCAATGCGGAAGCTCGCAAGGAATTCCAGAAGGCGTTGGACCTGAATCCGGCCCGCGTGTGGGCGAAGCAACAACTGGACAAAACGCCCGCTCAGTAGTCGGAAGGCAGGAGTCAAGAATTCAGGAGTCAGAATTCAGAATCTGGCGGCTGTCGGTAGTGGGTCCATTTGAAAAATTCGCAGAATCCAGCGAGGATCCACCCTGTCATTCCGAGCGAAGTCGAGGAATCTGCTTTCATCCATCTGCCTGGATTCCAAAAGCAGATCCCTCGCTACCGCTCGGGATGACGGGAGAAGTGGTATGTCGGAAATGGACCCACTACTCGGCTGTCGGCGCACTGGACTGCGGGCGTTTAATTTGGCACCGATTCGAATCGGGATCGAAGACAAAATTTGAATTCAGAAATACCGGTGACAGCCGCCAGATTCTGACTCCTGAATTCTGACTCCTGTCTACTTCTTCTCCTTATTCCCCACAATCCGATTCGCAAAATAATTCACGACCTTCGCCTCGTTGCGAGCCACCTCATAATACGCCGCCTTCAGCAACTGATCCTTGCGATTGATCAGCGTCTCGCGAATCGTCTGCTGCACCTTCGGATCGGTCAGCTCGCGCTGCCCCGCCGGCTCCCGCGATGACCACCTTCAGAATCCGATACCCCTCCGCCGTATGCATCACGCCCGTCGTCTCGCCGGGCCGCAGCGCCATCATCGTCTTGCGCAACTCAGCATTGGCGCGCTCCAGCGCCGACTCCGGAATGAACCCCAGATCCCCGCCATTCTGCGCCGACCATTCGGATCCTCGGAATAATTCTGCGCCAGCATCGCAAAATCCTCGCCCTGCCGCAGCCGCGCGTACAGATTCTCGATCTTCTTTTCGGCCTGATCCTCGTCCTGCGCCTTGTCGTTCTTCAGATTGCGCACGTTCGGGTCGGGCGTCGGCGTCACCAGAATCTGCGCCATGTGAATCTGCGGCTCGGCCAGATTGAAACTGGCCTTGTTGGACGTGTAGAAATCGCGTGATGTCCTTGTCGGTGATGCTGATCTGCGAAGTGATCTCCTTGTTGAACAGCTTGGCACGCTCAAATCGCGCCGCAGCTTGCGCCTTCAGATCCTCCACGGTCATCTTGCGCGCGTTGAGCTGCTTCTGAAATTCTTCCTGCGTGTAGGGAGCCTTCAGCTCGTTGAACTTCGCCTCGACGTCGGCATCCGCCGCCATCAGCCCCTGCTTCTCGGCGCGCTGCAGCATGATTTCGTCGTCCACCAGCGTGCGCAGCACTTCCAGCTTCTGGATCTCCACCTGATCGTCGCTCGCGTGCTCGGTCGGCGTCGCGAAATTCGATTGAAACTGCTTGTCGAGCTCGGCGTAAGTGATCGCCCGCCCGTTCACCGTCGCGGCGACATTCGCGCGGGAACGAGTACGAGCTACAGCGCGGTGAGCGAGGGCAAGGCGATGACGAGACAGAGACCAGAGACATGCGTGCATGAGGATGGCATCGAACTGCTCATTCTAGCTAGCGTGCTTCACTTCGCGTCCCGCCAATTGTCGCCCACGCCGACGTCCACCAGCAGCGGCACCTCCAACTTCCGCACCGCTTCCATCTCCGACTTCACCATCGCCCGCACCTCCTCCACCTCCTCCGGCGGAGCCTCGAACACCAATTCGTCGTGGACCTGCAGCACCATCTTGCGTCTGCATGCCGCGCAGCTTTTCGTCGATCCGGATCATCGCCAGCTTGATCAGATCCGCCGCCGTGCCCTGCAGCGGCGTGTTCACCGCCGTGCGCTCCGCGAAATTGCGCGCGTTCGGATTGCGGCTCTGCATATCGGGAATCGGCCGCCGGCGCCCGAACAGTTCACCGACACGCCGCGTGCGCCGGACCTCCGCGATGGTCTGATCCAGCCACCGCCGCACGCCCGAATAGCGCTCGAAATACGCGCGGATGTACAGCTCGCGCCTCCCTGCCGCTCGATCCCCAGCGACTGCCGCCAGCCCGAACGGCGTCTGCCCGTAGACGATCCCGAAATTCACCGCCTTCGCGTTGCGGCGATGCTCGGGCGTCACCATCAGCGGCGGCACTCCGAAAACCTCGGCCGCCGTGCGCGTATGGATGTCCTCGCCGTTGCGGAACGCGTCCATCAGCACCGCGTCGTGCGACATGTGCGCCAGCAGCCGCAGCTCGATCTGCGAATAATCCGCGACAATCAGCTTCCAGCCCGGCCGCGGCACGAACGCCGCCCGAATCTCGCGACCCAGCTCCGTGCGAATCGGGATGTTCTGCAGATTCGGATTCGACGACGACAGCCGCCCGGTGGCCGCGCCCGTCTGGTTGAACGTCGTGTGCAGCGCGCCCGCGTCGCCGGATCGATCAGCGCCGGCAGCGCATCGACGTATGTTCCCTTCAGCTTAGCGAGCTGGCGGTACTCCAGAACCTTGCGCGCGATCGGATGCTCTTCGGCCAGGGTCTCCAGCACATCCGCCGCCGTCGAGATCACCTTTCCCTTGCCCGTCTTGACCGGCGCGGGCAGGTTCAGATCCTCAAACAACACCTTGCCCAATTGTTGTGGCGAATTGATATTGAACGTCTTGCCCGCCAGCTCGTAGATCTCGCCGGAAAGCCGCGCGATCTCCTCCTCCATGCGCCCGCTCAGCACCTGCAACTGCTCCGGATCGACGCGAATGCCCGTCTCTTCCATGCCGCGCCAGCACCCGAACCAGCGGAAGATCGATGGTCTCGTACAACTCGGTCAAGCCCCAGCGCTTCGACCTCCGGCCGTAAGCTTCTGATACAGCGAGAGAATCGCGTCGGCCTGCCGCACGGATCGGTCTCGACATGCGCGCTCGAGATACCGCTCCGCCAGCGACGCCAGATCGCAATGCCCCGGATCGGCCGACAGCAGGAACCCGTACAGCATCACGTCATGCTTCAGCGCCGGAGCTGTCGCCGAACCGGCGGATCAGCGCCTTGATGTCGTGCGCCAACGGTCGCCCGCTCGGCACGCGATCTCGGATCGAGCGCCAATCGACCGAGCCTCGCCCGGTTTCGCCGCAAACGCCGATAACCGTCTCCGACATCATCTCGCCCGTCGCGACCGCGACCGGCGCATCCGCCGGCACATCGGCCAGCCAATTCGTCCAGCGCCGATTCCGATTCGAGCGTCTGATAATCGCGTCGCCGCCGGCGGCTTCGCGCCAGGCGCCAGATCGCGCAGCAGGCTCGAAAACTCCAGCGTCTTGTACAAGCTCGCGCAGCGCATCGATATCCGGCTCTTGCACCGCCAGCGTCATCCAGCTCCAACTCGACCGGCACGTCGCATATGAATCGTCGCCAGCTTCTTGCTCAGCAGGATCTGGTCGCGATTGTTCTGCAGGCTCTCGCGATACGTCTTGCGCTCCACCTCGGCCGCATGCTCCAGCGCGTTCTCCACCGACCCGAACCGCACGATCAGATCCTTCGCGCCCTTTTCGCCGATCCCCGGCGCGCCCGGAATATTGTCGACCGAGTCGCCCTTCAGCGCCAGCAGATCCGCCACCTGCGTCCGGCCGCACGCCCATGAACTTTTCGGTCGCCGCCGCGTCGTACCACATGTCGTCCTTCATGGGATTGAGCATGCGACGTGATCGTTCACCAGTTGCAGCATGTCTTTGTCGCTCGAAACGATGACCACCTCGATGCCCTGCTCCACGCCGCGGCGCGCCAGCGTGCCGATCACGTCGTCGGCTTCGAAACCTCGGATACTCCAGCACCGGAATCCGCATCGCCTCGAGCGTCTTGCGAATCCACGGGAATCTGCTCCAGCAGATCCGGCGGCGTCTCGGTGCGATTGGCCTTGTAGGCCTCAAACGCCTCGTCGCGAAACGTCGGCCCTTCGCTTTCGAAAATCGCCGCGAGATACTCCGGCTTGTACTGCGTCCGATCAGCTTCCGCACCATGTTGTGGAAGATGTAAACCGCTTCGGTCGAAGACCCGGCGCCGGTGCGCATGGGCGGCGCGCCGGAGCGGGCCCGCGCATGATAGGCCCGGAAGATGAACCCAAAGGAATCAATCAGGAAGAGACGCGGCACGCTACCCTTATGGTATAGTGAGGCGCCGCTGGGATTCGCGAATATCGCCACAGCCACATACCGTCACGACTGTGTCTGAAAAGACACAGTCGACAACGATCAGCAAGTCTTTTTTTTTCAGAAAACTAGCGAGGCAGAATACGCGTCATTACAATGGTAGTGAGTTCAATCGTAACCGGAGGACGTCTTGCGGAGGCCATTTTTGAGATTTGAAACTACGGTTCAACGGCCCGTCGAGGCGTCCGGCGTCGGGCTTCATAGCGGCGTTCCGGTCAAGCATCCGCATCCTCCCCGCCCCTCCTTCCACCGGCATCGTTTTCATCCGCACCGATCTCGACGGCTTCACGCATCCCGGCAAGCTGGCGCCACGTCCAGAAGGTCAGCTACGCCACCAGCCTGATGCGGCAAGGCGTGCTGATCTCGACCACCGAGCATCTGCTCAGCGTGTTCTACAGCATGAGCGTCGACAACGCCTATCGTCGAGATCGACAACCTGGAAGTGCCGATCCTGGACGGCAGCGGGCAGCCCGTTCGTCGATCTGATCCGCGCGGCGGGCATCAAGCAATATCCGCAAGCGCCGCCGCTATCTGCGCATCCGCCGGCCGGTTTCGGTGGAAGGCGGCGGCAAGCGCATCACGCATTCTTCCCTCGGACCGTTTCCTGCTGACCTGCGATGTTTTCTTACGATCATCCGCTGGTGGGCCGGCAGGTTCTCGAAATGGAAGTGACGCCGGAGCGCTACGCCGCCGAGATCGCCCCGGCGCGCACCTTCGGCTTCGAATACGAGCTCGACCAGATGCGCAACATGGGCCTGATCCGCGGCGCGTCGCTCGACAACGCCGTGTGCTTCGACCGCGACTCGATTCTGAATCCCGGCGGCCTGCGCTTCGCCGACGAATGCTGCCGCCACAAGGCGCTGGACCTGATCGGCGATCTGGCGCTGATCGGCAAGCCGCTGCTGGGTCACGTGATCGCGGAGAAGGCCGGCCACGCGATGCATTTCGCGCTGGTCAATCGCATCATGTCGGACCCGACGCTGTACGAGATCCTCAGCTTCGATCAGTTGGCGACACGGGTCGCTCACGCACTGGTGTCGTAGATGCGTCGACGCGACAAGTTGTTTAGCGCTCCATGCTGTCGCGCCTCACTGACGCCCGTCAAGGCGCTGGAAAATACCGAAGTCCGCCAGTTGAGGCGCGAACGTTAGAGAGCGCGCTCCGAACGGAACAGAATCGTGACCAAGCGAGCGGGCTTAGAAGATCCGGAATCGTTCAGAGCCCGCGACCTTAAGCCCGAGGCGTCCACTGCTCATCCACTTGCACGGAGAGCGTCAGGTGATTGGCGTCACCCGATGAATCGTGCTTAGGCGGCACGATCGTCACGACACCCGACGAATGCTCATCGCAGCGATACGCGATGCGCAGTCCGTTCTGAACCGACATCCGATCGTCGGACACAGTGCACCGCGCGCCTCGCAACGAGCCGAGGGCGTGCGCTCGAAACTTGGCGAACAACGCCTCGTTTTGAGCCGCATCCGCGCAATACGCCGGGTCCACGTTGCGGTGATGTTCGACGTCTTTCTGCCACATCAGGAACGAATACCCGGCGGCATTAGACGTACCGCCTCCGATAGAAGTCGACCTCTCCGCTGGCCGCCCATCCGCGTAACATCCAAGGCCCAACGAGTTCACGACTGCGAGCGGATCGTAGCCTCGGAAGAACCTGCTCTCGTTCTGAAGGCCGGGATAAATACAAAACCACGACGGCGCCTGGAGGACCAGCATCGTGCAGATCAGGCCCCCGATCAAAAGTGTGTACCTAGATGTTGGCATCAGTTCCCCGCCGGCTTCTCCCAATGGTCGATCACCAGCACATCCACCGCCGACTTCCGCTTCTCCAGCTTCAACCCGAGCTGATCCTGAACCGCGCGAAAGAACACCGCGCCCTCGCCAAACAAATTGTCGGTGTCCATCAGCCCGCCGCTGAAGTAGCGCGAAATGTCGATCGTGAAATTGTACTCGCCCTTCAATCCGGTCTCGTCCATCACCACCTGCTCGAACCGATCGGAAAGCAGAACGCAAAGCGAGAGCATCGACACGTGAGTAAAAGCCAAAGAAGTCGGCGACGGCATGATCGCCATGTCATCCGTACCCTCCGAGGGTTCCAGTTTCGAGTCCTTGCCTTTCGTCAACACGTAGCCCGTCAGGACTTTCGAATCGCGATGGAACCGCAGACCGAATTGATTCGCCAGCAGAGTCTGCAGCATCAACTGAAGCTGGCTTCTGGTCACAGGAACCGCGGTCTTGGCGACGATCTGATAGTGATTCTCAGGCAGCGGCTCGCCCGTGATCTGATAATTGTTGACGTCGTAAGCCCACGCGATCAGTTCCGCGAGCGAGGTGACCGGAATCGTCAGCGAAGTGGGCGACGTCACGATCGGCTTCAGCGGAAACGTCCGGTCGGGCGGCTTCGAGATCGGGCGAACCGACGCCGTCTTGAAGGTTGGTCCCTGTGCGTAAAGCCCCAATGCGATCGTGAACAGGATGGCGAATTTCAACATCAATCTTAATTGTCCGACGGCTTCTCGATACGGTCAACAACCAGAACCTCCACCGTCGCCCTACGGCGTTCCAGTCTTAAGCCGAGCTGATCTTGGACAGCCAGAAAGAAGATTGCGCCGTCCAGCGTCAACCCCTCCACCTTTGGCGGTTCGTCACGCAAGTATGGTTCCGCCGTGGTTTTGAAATGGAAAGCCCCCGCGATTCCCGTCATATCGATCACCGGCATTTCGAAGGCCTCCGTAAGAACTCCGGCTAGATCCGCCATCGTTGTGTGATCGTAGATAAGCTCCGGAACTTGTCTGCGAACCGACATTTCACCTTCGCCGGGAGTTGGCTCGAGTTTCGGATTCTTACCAGCGAGCAGCGCGAAAACGCCCATGCTCTTGGAATCACGATGTGAGATGAGACGAAAGCGCTCGGCCATCAGCGTCTGAAGCATCGCACGCAACTGTGCTTTGGTCGCGGGCATCGAAGACTTAGCGGAGATATCGTAGTGAGCATCCGGAAGACTCACGCCCGTGATCTGAGGGTACTTCACGTCGAACGCCCAGGAGAGGCAATCGCGAGCCGATACGTATCGCATCGTCAGCGAACTCGGTGAGACGCGGATCCGCGCGACCACTGGACCAGCCTCAGGCGGAATCCTGGAGAGCTTCACCGACGCGACCTCGAATGCGGGCAGCTGCGCCAGCGCGATCGCGCCGATGACGATGCCAAGCGCTACAGTATCCCTAATGAGATTCACTTTGCTTATTGTATTCGCGCTTTCCGCGAACGCACAGACGCGCACCGTCACCGACGCCGAAGTCGCCAAGGTGCACAAGTCTGCGCTGCTGATCGACACCCATAACGACATCACCAGCCGCACCGTCGAAGGCTTCGACATCGGACCGCGCAACACCAGCGATCGCCCTACGCAGACCGATCTGGTCCGCATGAAGGAAGGCGGCATGGGCGCCGAGTTCTTCGCGGTCTACGTGGCGAGCACCTACACCAACGGCAATCATTCCGCGAATCGAACGCTCCAGATGATTGATACCGTGCGCCACGACATCATCGAAAAATATCCCAACGATTTCGTCTTCGCGACCACAGCCGCGCAAATCGAGGACGCGCACAAGCGCGGCAAGATCGCGGCGCTGATGGGCATCGAGGGCGGCCACGCGATCGAAGACAGCCTCCGCCTGCTGCGCGACTATTACGAGCTCGGCATTCGCTACATGACGCTGACGCATTCGAACACCAACAACTGGGCGGATTCGTCGGGCGATATGACGACGCCGGGCGTGCAGCATCACAACGGCCTGACCGATTTCGGCAAGGAAGTGGTGCGCGAGATGAACCGGCTGGGCATGATGGTGGACATTTCGCATGTCGCCGACAAGACGTTTTGG
The DNA here is from genome assembly GCA_963732025.1 of Terriglobia bacterium. Classification (GTDB taxonomy): domain Bacteria; phylum Acidobacteriota; class Terriglobia; order Bryobacterales; family Bryobacteraceae; genus Palsa-187. The sequence continues at coordinate 1,398,666 of CAVSXU010000006.1, read as the reverse complement.
GACGCGCTCGAAACCAGCAAGGCGCCGATTTTCGCGTCGCATTCGTCGGCGCGGGCGCTGGCCGATGTTCCGCGCAACATGACCGATGAGATGATCGTCGCGCTGGGCAAGAAGGGCGGCGTGGTGCAGGTGAACTTCAACTGCGGATTTCTGGTGAAGGATTCCACGACCACCAACAAGCGCGCGAAGCTCTCCGACGTGGTCGCGCATATCGATCACATCAAGAGCATCGCGGGCGTGGGAGCGGTCGGCATCGGCAGCGATTTCGACGGTGTCGGCTGCGTGCCGGAAGGCCTCGACGACGTCTCGAAGTTTCCCAATCTCACTCGGGCGCTGCTGGAGAAGGGCTACTCGGCTGAGGACATCCGCAAGATCTACGGGGGAAATCTGCTGCGCGTAATGCGCGGCGCTGAAGCGGTCGCGAGTGAGGCACGCCGATAGTGATCTGGCGCGGCCGAATGCTTTTTCGTCGGGTCCCTAGTGTCGTGTCTCCGAAATTCGTTGAATAAGAAAAGGGGACAGACTGCTCTGTCCCCGCAGGTATGTTCCTCTTCCCTCGTACCGACGCGGCCGTGGACAGAGTGGTCTGTCCCCTTTTCTTATTCAACGAATTTCGGAGACACGACACTAGGGACAGGGTAGCCTGTCCCTGTCTTCACGCCGGGCGCGGAATTCATAGTGTAAGAATATTGCATGGAAACTACCGAGTCTCTTCCATCCTTCCGCTATCATCCCGACCCGGTTGCGACCGGCGCGATTTCGGCTGAGCCCGATATGCCCTGCCTGGGCTGCAATCGGATTCGCGGCTACATATATAAGGGCGCCGTGTTCACCGAGAAGAATTTCATTCTGGACGATCACTTGTGCCCCTGGTGCATCGCCGACGGAACTGCTGCGAAGCTGTTTGGCGCCAGCTTCAACGACACCGGCGAGTTGGACGGCATCGCCGATACGGTTCGTGACGAAATCGAGAAGCGGACGCCTGGATTCAATGGGTGGCAGCAGGAGAAATGGCTCGGGTGTTGCGGCGATGGCGCGGCGTTCCTGGGAACGGCTGGAGTCGCGGAGCTAGAAAAGGATTTCGCGGATGCGGTCCCTGTGGTGAAGAAGTATTTGCGGAGCGAGTTCGATCTCTCAAAAGAAGATACTGAGGAGTTTTTCGGCGGCCTCAGCAAGGATGAGGAGCCGACGGCTTATATTTTTCGATGCTTGCACTGCAGGAAGTATCTCGCGTATGTCGACGAGAGTTAGCGAGTGAAAAAGCCCGCTCCTCAAGCGCTTGTATCGTAACCCCGCGAAGGTCGTACTCTTGTGCGCGCACCCTTACGGATGCGCCTCACTGGCGCCATGCTGCTTGACCTCCTTGAGGCGCATCCGTGAGGATGCGCGCCACCTGGGCCCTACCTTGACGCCAGTGAGAAAATAACTCCATGGCAACCCCGCCCAGCGCTCTCGACGCCCGCACTCAATCGTTTCCGGTTCTGACCGCCGCACAGATCGATCGCATTCGCCCCTTGGGCCGATCGCGAACTGTCCAGCGCGGCGAAATTCTGTTCGAGCCCAGCGACGTAACCATCCCGTTCTTCGTGCTGCTCACGGGAAACATGGAGATCGTCCAGCCTGGTCTCGATGGCGAGCGCCAAGTCGCCACGCATGGTCCCGGCGAATTTACCGGCGAGCTCATGATGATCAGCGGACAACAATCGCTGGTGCGCGGACGAGTTACCGAGGCCGGCGAGTTTCTCGAACTCGACGGCGCGGCGCTTCGCTCCCTGGTCGCGAAGGACGCGGAACTGAGCGAAATCCTGATGCGCGCGTTCATTCTGCGGCGGCTCGCGCTGATCAACGCCGGCTTCGGCAACGTGATTCTGATGGGCTCGCGGCACTCTGCCAGAACCCTGGAGTTGCGCGAGTTCCTGACGCGGAACGGCGTTCCCTACACGTATATCGATCTCGACACAGACAAGGCCTCGCAGGAATTGTTGGATCGCTTCAACGTGAAAGCGTCCGATGTTCCCATCACGGTCTGCCATGGTGTTCATGTTCTGCGAAGTCCGTCGTTTCAGCAGCTCGCCAACTGCCTGGGACTGAATGCCCCCATCGATCAAAAGCAATTACACGATGTGATCATCCTGGGTGGCGGCCCGGCGGGTCTGGCGGCAGCGGTGTATGCGGCATCGGAGGGCCTGGATGTTTTGGTGATCGAGACGCGCGCGCCCGGCGGGCAGGCGGGATCCAGCTCGAAGATCGAAAACTATCTCGGGTTCCCGACCGGCGTGTCGGGCAATGAGCTGGCGTATCGCGCCACCACGCAGGCGCAGAAATTCGGCGCGAAGATGATGATCGCGCGCAGCGTGGTCGGTCTGCATTGCGGGCGTCCGTATGAAGTGGTGCTGGATACCGGAGAAACGTTGGCGGCGCGGGCGCTGGTGATCGCGACGGGAGCGCAGTACAACAAGCCGAACCTCATGAGCCTGGAGAAATTCGAGGGCGGAGGGATTTACTACGGCGCGACGTTCATCGAATCTCAATTGTGCGAGAACGAGGAGATCGTGGTGGTGGGCGGAGGAAATTCCGCGGGCCAAGCCGCCGTCTTCTTATCGCAGACCGCGCGCAAAGTCCACATGGTGGTGCGGGCTCAGTTGTCGGACACCATGTCGCGGTACCTGATCCAACGGCTGACGGAGAATCCGAAGATCGAGATGCATTGCAACACGGAGATCGTGGAGTTGGCGGGCGATACTTCGCTGGAAACGGTCACGTGGCAGAACAAGTCGACTGGCGAGAAGTCGACGAATGACATCAGGCACGTGTTCATGATGACCGGCGCATCGCCGCAGACGGATTGGTTGCGAGGCTGTGTCGCGCTGGACGACAAAGGCTTCATTTTGACGGGTCGCGAGGTTGAAGAGGCGGCTGCGGCAGCGAAAGGCGACGCGGCGAACGGCCCACCGTGGCCGCTGGCGCGCCCGCCGCAGATGCTGGAGACGAGTTTGCCTGGTGTTTTCGCGGTGGGCGATGCGCGCGCGGGAAACGTGAAACGGGTCGCGGCGGCTGTGGGTGAAGGCGCGATCAGCATCTCTCTGGTTCATCGCGCTCTGGCGGAGATGTAGCGCTCGCTCACCCGGATTCGAACGTCGTATCTCGGCGCTACTGTAGACGTGGCGCGCGCCTCCGGGCCTGCAGAGCCGAGAGTCATGGTCGGCTTTTTTTTGGGTTCTCGAAGCGTGAACAGTTAAGTGCAGCCGGACGATCTCGGCTCTGCAGGCCTGGCGGCCCGCGCCACCTTTATGGAGCAAACCGCTAGCGCTTTACGTCCGGCGCGTTGCACTTCCCCGTACACACGACCTCGGAAATTTTCACCTCCGGCCCCATTCGGCCAGGATCCGAAATCGTCGGCCGCCGAGCCGTCACGATTTCCGTCACGCTGCCGCCCGGCCCCGCGATCTTTTGGACGGTCTGCTGTTCGCGCAGATGCAAAGCACTCTCGCGATCGCGCGCGCGCCCATCGCCTGCGCTCAGTCCGTAAAGATTGACCTCGGCAACTTCCGATCCATCGGGCCGCTTCACGCTGGTACTCACCGTCTGCAGAGTCAGCCTGAGCTGTTGCGAATCGCCGCCCGGCTCATAATGCGCGCTTTTCTGAACGGTCTGCGCTCCGCTTTGCGTGATGTCGGTGACATCGCGCGCGGCAGTATAGAACGATCCATTCTCCGACCGGCGGAACACGGTCTCGTCCTTTTGCGAACCACCGGCGCCTGCCGCTTGCGTAACCAGCGTCCGCTTCTCCACCGTTTGGAAGGATCCGTTCATATCGGGGCGCGCGACTTCGCTCTGCGTGTTCTCGGCGGATCCCTGCTTGTGCGACTCCATCGTTTTCCGTTCGGCTTCCTGCATCCTGCCATTCACATCGCTGCGGTAGGTGGTGGCGTGCTGACGAACTCCGTCGTAAAGCTTCTCTTCTTCTGTTACGGTGCGCTCGGTCGACGCCAGCGCCCCGCTCGGATCGAACTTCTTCGTGATCTTCTCGATCACCTTGCCGCTCGGGGTCTCGCGAATCACGCGCTCTTCGGTTTGCTCCATGGGCACCTGCCGGCCGTTGATGGAGCGGGTGATCTGGGTCTTCTGGCCATCGGTCGCAATGGTCGTTGGACCGGCGACGCGATTGCCGTTCAAATCGGTCGAATAGCTGGTCGAGACGGATTGGGCGAGCGCCACGACCGTGGAGACGAAGAAACAGAGAGAGTACTTCACACTCTAAGGCTAAGGCGAATGAGGTGCGCGATCAATCAGGGGAAAGCCTGAGTTGCGCCCGGATTGTAGCCCGCTCCCTTCGGTCACGTTCTGGGCCTCCCAACAGAACCGTGACCGAGGGAGTGGGCTAGAATATCTTCAGTCCGTCGACCGATTGAAAAGGAGAATTCGGATGATGGTTTCGATATCGCGCAGTATTCTGATTGTTTGCTTGATCGGCGGAACCGCCTCGTTTGGGTCGCCGATCGATCCTTCGGGCAAATGGAAAGTGTCATTCTCTGGTCCCAAGAGCGTCGACGGACCCAAAACGGTCGGCTCGATTCTTCTCGACCTTAAGGTGGATGGGAACACAGTAATCGGCGTGGTTACTATCGGGGCATGGCCGGGCGAAGCGCCTATCACCAATGGCAAGCTCGAAGGCAATCGCATCACCTTCACCGCGACCGGCAACAGAACCTCGACCACCGGAATTCCAACCTGCAAGTTCGACGTGACGGTTCAGGGCGATGAAATGTCGCTCACGATGACGGTGATCGCCAACGCAGGCGGCCCGCTCGCGCCGGACCTCCCTTACGAGTACAAGGGCGGCGAAAGCTCAACTAGCTGCGCGCTCTCTGACGGTCGCGCCTCACTGGCGCCCACGGAATGCTTGACAGCCGGCAGGGAGGCGCGACCGTCAGAGAGCGCGCTTCCGAGTTCGCGAACCGATCCCCACGATACAATAGAACTAAGTGAAGACCTTCTACATCGAGACGTTCGGCTGCCAGATGAACGCTCACGATTCGGAAAAGGTCGTCGGCACGCTGATCGGGCGAAGGCTACGCGCAAGTCGCGACGCCCGAAGAAGCCGAGCTGGTCTTCTACAACACCTGCAGCATTCGCGATAAGGCCGAGCAGAAAGTCTTCCATCGCCTTGATCAGTTCAAGCGCGACAGCAAGGGCAAGACCTTCGCCGTGCTGGGATGCGTCGCGCAGCAGGAAGGCGAGAAGATTTTCGAAAAGGCGCCGCACGTCAGCCTGGTGTGCGGTTCGGCCAGCTACAACAAGCTGCCGCGAGATGCTGGTGCAGCTGGAAGCCGGCAATCGCCGCGTCACCGGACTGAGCCTCGATACCGAAGACACGTTCGACACGCCGCTCACGCGCCGCGACAATCCGCATCGCGCCTACATCACCATCATCGAAGGCTGCGATAAATCCTGCGCCTATTGCGTGGTCCCGTTCACGCGCGGGCCGGAGCGCAGCCGCACCAGCGCTTCGGTGATTCGCGAAGCCAGCGAAATCGCCGCAGCCGGGTTACAGCGAGATTCAATTGCTGGGACAGAACGTGAACAGCTATCGCGATCCTTCGCCGGCCGGCTGGGATTTCGCGACGCTGCTCGACGAAGTCGGGACGCGTGCCCGGCATCCGCCGCGTTCGATTCACCACCTCGCATCCGCGCGATTTCGTCAAAGGCATCGTCGATGCGATCGATGCCAATCCACGCGCTGTGCAATCACGTGCACCTGCCGGTGCAATCCGGATCCACGCGAGTCCTGGACGCCATGCAGCGGCTTTACACGCGCGACGAATACATGCGCCGCATCGACTGGATGAAGAGCGCGCGACGCCCCATCGCGATCACCACCGACATCATCGTCGGGTTTCCGGGCGAGACGCGGAGCAGATTTCGAGGCGACGCTGGATCTGCTGGAACAAGTGGAATACGATTCGATGTTCAGCTTCAAGTATTCGCGCCGCCCGAACACATCGGCGCTGGCGCTGGACGATCAGATTCCCGAAGAAGAGAAAACCCGGCGGCTGGCGATCGTGCAGGAGCAGCAGCGCAACATTCAGATTCGCCGCAATGCGGCTTACGTCGGCAACGGTCGAGGAGTGCCTGGTGGAAGGCTTCAACAAAGCCACCGGCCAGTGGATCGGGCGGACGTCGCAGAACAAGACTCCTGAATTTCCTGTCCGTGGAATCCGGAAATTGCGAAACGAACCAGACGAGCCTGCTGGGCGCTATGTTGACTGTGCGCGTGACGCGTGCGGGTCCGAACTCGCTGGCGGGCGAGTACGCGGGTTGACGCGAGAACGGGGCGATGAAAGGGGGAATACTATGGAAGTCGAAATGAAAATCCGCGGGCTGATGATGGATCCCGTGTCGAACATCCCATTGTCGTGCTGAAGGACGTGAACGGCAGCGCGATTCTGCCCATCTGGGTGGGTCCGTACGAAGCCAACGCCATCGCGCTCGAAATCGAGAAGGTGGCCACGCCGCGCCCCATGACGCACGATCTGATCCGCAATCTGCTGTTCGGCCTGGAAGCGGGCGTGAAGAAAGTGGTCGTCAGCGATCTGAAAGAAGACACTTTCTACGCGGTGATCTGGCTGGAGCGGAACGGCGAATTGATTTCGGTGGACTCGCGCCCCAGCGACGCGCTGGCGATCGCGCTGCGCCTGGATTGTCCGATCTACGTGGCCGAAGCAGTGCTGAAGACGTCAGAAGACAGCGCAGCGGTGGCCGAAGTCGGCAGCAACGAAGAACTGCGCCGATGGCTGGAGAACCTGAACGATGAGGATCTCGGCCGCTATAAGATGTAGAAATACGGGGAACTTTCGCATCGCGAAAGCGTAGTTTTTTATAGGGATGAACATGTACAAACAATATTTTCGGCCGCTTGGCGTGAGCCTTGCCTTGGCTTTGACCATGACGTCGGCCTTTGCACAAACGTCGGCGCCGGCGCCCAAGACTCTCGCGTTCGAAGTCGCGACGATCAAGCCCGCCATCCCGCTTCAGGAACAGGCGCTGTCGGGGAAGATGCACGTCGGCGTTAACATCGATGCGGCGCGGGTCGATATCGGCGGAATGGCGTTGTCGGATCTGATTGCGATGGCGTACAAAGTGAAGCCGCATCAGATTTCGGGCCCGGATTGGCTGAACGTGGACAGGTTCGACATCCTGGCGACGCTTCCCGCGGGCGCCACGAAGGAACAGCTTCCCGAAATGCTCCGGGCACTGCTGGCGGATCGCTTCAAGCTCACATTTCACAAGGATATGAAGGAACACTCGATCTACGCTTTGGTAGTCGGCAAGGGTGGCCTGAAGTTGAAGGAATCGCCGCCGGATCCGGAACCCCCTAAGGAAGGCGATGCTGCCGCGCCGCCCGCGAAGGAAGAAAAGGGCGTCACGACCATGAGTGTCAACGGCCAAAGGATGGAGATCAAGCAGACCAACGGCGGCGCGGAGATCAAGGCCGGACCCGGCAGGAAGATGACGATGGTCGACGGCCACATGCGCATGGAGCTGGACAAGATAGACATGGCGGGATTGGCCGAGGCCCTCTCGCGCTTTGTCGACAAGCCGGTGGTCGACATGACCGACCTCAAGGGCAATTATCAGTTGGCGATCGAGCTGTCGATGGAAGATCTAATGAACGTCGCGCGTGCGCAAGGCATGCAAATTCCCGGAGCCGGCGCGGCGGGCGCGGCATCCAACTCGCGGCCGGCCGAGACGATCGCCGACCCGTCCGGTTCCTCCGTTTTCTCCTCCGTGCAAGCGATGGGATTGAAGCTGGAATCGCGCAAGGCTCCCATCGAGACCATCTTCATCGACCACGTGGAAAAGACGCCGACCGAAAATTGAACATTCCCCGGTCTTTAGCGCACCCTGTTTGAGCGGTCTTCACACGATGCTGAAAAACCGACCGTCTATGTAAAAACAGGGACAGGCCGCCCTGTCCACGACGATATCTCGTTTATTCGTGGTCTCGGGTCACTAAAGGACAGGGTAGCCTGTCCCTGTTTTTACAACATCGAAATATGACCCGCGACCGCATAACCGTAGTAGTATGGTGGAACGGTCGTGTTGCCGGTCGGAGGGCAGCGCGGCTAGTAGCCCAATGGAAGGGAGGCGATCCCAATGTGGAACCGCCGCAAAGAGGAAGATTCAATAATCAAGCCGGCCTCGGCCCCACCGACTTCGTCCGCGCTTGCTAAGGAGGGAATTCCGATGTCCACGCTCCCAGGTCGTAGCGCCAATGAACCGCTTGAATCGCATCGCAGCGGCGGTCAGGCTGTGCTCGGCAAGTCCGTTATCGTAAAAGGGCAGATTTATAGCCGCGAAGATCTAACCATCGACGGCGAAGTGGAAGGCACCGTTGAATTGCAGGAACACCGCCTTACGGTGGGGCCCAACGGCCGCGTCACGGCGAGCATCAAGGCTCGCGAAATGGTGGTGCTCGGCACGATTCACGGCAACGTCGAAACCACCGACAAGATCGACATCCGCAAGGACGCGAAGTTGGTCGGCGACATCAAGACCGCCCGCGTGGTGATCGAGGATGGCGCGTATTTCAAAGGCAATATCGATATCGTTCGCGCTCAGGAAGCTCCGCGCGCGGCCCCGGTCGCCGCGAAACCTCAGCCGCAGCCGGTAGCGTCGGCCCCAGCACCGACCGCTCCCGCGATGGCAGCCGGAGCAGGTGATCACAAGCGTTAGAGCCGGTGATCACAAGCAGTTCAAAAGTCGGCTCCTTGGAGACGCGGCATAGTCACGGCCTCGATCAATTCTGTTCGTCGCTGGAGGAGCGCCCCGGGCTTTCGATCCTCGATCTTGCCGGCGCGAGCCAGGCCACGATCAGCTTTCTGACCAACTACGGGCATCGCCTCTACTCGGACGATTTCCTGCATCAGCTGGACCAGCATTTCGGCGACGGCGATTTCTATGAGAACCAGATGAATCCGCTGAAGAGCGGCGGCTTTCTGGATACCGCGCTCGATTTTCCCGACGGGCAATTCGACGGCGTACTGGTGTGGGACACGCTGCAATTCCTGACGCCCGCCTTGCTGGAACTCGTGGTGAAACGCTTGCATCGCATGCTGCAGCCGGGCGCGTGTTTGCTGGCGTTCTTTCATGCGGAAGAGCGCGTCGATACGATCCCGACGTACTCGTATCGCGTTTCGGATCATCGAACGATTTCGCTGGTGCCTCGCGGCCGGCGGAAGCCTGCGCAGTTCTTCAACAATCGGAGCCTGGAAAAACTGTTTCAGGATTTCCAATCGGTCAAGTTCTTTCTTACGCGCGATCATCTGCGCGAAGTGATCGTGCGCCGGTAGCAACCCGGTGTCGACATGAGTGTCGACACGGCACGCAGGAGTGCGTGCGCCACATGAGAAGATGAACGTGTGTCCCTTGAAGATGACGTTCTTGACCAGCGGCAGCGCCGCATTGCCGAAATCGAAGCGCTAGGTTTCAAGCCCTACGGGCAGCGATTCGATTTCACCCACACCATTCCTCAGATCCTCGCCGACTACACAGCGAAGACCGCCGAAGAATTGGTCGACAAGCCGGAGGTCCGCATCGCGGGCCGAATCATGACCACTCGGCGCATGGGCAAAGCCGGGTTCATGCACCTTCAGCAATCGGGCGAACGTCTTCAGGTTTACGTGCGCAAGGACGCCGTTTCTGAAAACGAATACAAGCTGTACGAGCTGCTGGACAATCGGCGATATCGTGGGCGTCGACGGCTATCTGTTTCGCACACGCACCGGCGAACTGAGCGTGCATGCCGAGAAGCTGACGTTCCTGTCGAAGATCCTGCTCCCATTGCCCGAGAAATGGCATGGCCTCGAAGACGTGGAGATCCGCTATCGCCAGCGCTATCTCGATCTGATTTCGAACGTTGACTCGCAGAAGGTTTTCATTACGCGCGCGCGCATCATCACATCGCTGCGGCGGCAATTGGAGTCGCGAGGGTTCGTCGAAGTCGAGACGCCGATGATGCAGCCGGTTTATGGAGGCGCGACCGCGCGTCCGTTCGTCACGCATCACAACACGCTCGACATGGATTTGTATTTGCGGATCGCGCCGGAGTTGTACTTGAAGCGGCTGATCGTGGGCGGACTGGAGCGCGTCTACGAGATCAATCGCAATTTCCGCAACGAAGGGATTTCGACGCAGCACAATCCTGAGTTCACGATGCTCGAGTTTTATCAGGCCTACACGGACTATCACGGACTGATGGATCTCTCGGCGGAGTTGCTGAAGCAGACGGCGATCGATGCGACAGGATCGGCTGTCGTCGAATATCAGGGCACGCAGCTCGACTTCGGAAACATACTGCGCATGACCATGCGCGAAGCGGTGGGCGATTTCGTCGCTTGAAGGGTCACGCGCTGATGGAGGCGTTCGAGAGGAACGTCGAGTCGACGCTGATTCAGCCGACGATGATTTACGAATTCCCGTGGAAGTGTCGCCACTTTCGAAGAATAACGAACAGGATCCGGCATTCGTCGACCGCTTCGAGATTTACGCGGCGGGCATGGAGATCGGCAATGCATATACGGAGTTGAACGATCCTGCGGAGCAGCGCCGCCGATTCGAGATGCAGCTCGCGATGCTGGCGGCGGGCGATGAAGAGGCTCATCAGATGGATGAGGATTACATTCGCGCAATGTCGTACGGAATGCCGCCGACGGGAGGCGAAGGAATCGGCATCGACCGCCTTACCATGCTTTTGACCAACTCGAAGTCGATTCGGGATGTGATTCTCTTCCCTCTCCTGCGCAAAAGAGATCCTGAATGACCAAACGTGGCGCACGCTTCAGCGTGCTGCTGTCGGCTTCAGCCGACAGTTCACGACGTCGAACTGAAGTTCGCCGCTGCACGCTAAAGCGCGCGCCACACTGCTGAATTCTCATGCTCTTTGAATTGTTTGTCGCCCGCCGTTACCTCCGAGCCAAACGCAAGCAGGTGATGATCTCCGTCATTACCGTGATTTCCATCATCGGTGTCGCGGCTGGCGTGATGGCGCTGGTGATCGCGCTTGCTATCACTACCGGTTTTCGCGAAACGCTGGAGCACAATCTGCTCGGCCTCACCGCGCATGTCTCGATTCAGGAGAAGCAACCCGGACCGGGAATTGCCGGTTGGCAGGCCATCGCCGCGAAGGCCGCGAAACTTCCGCACGTCATCAGCGCGACACCTGGCTTGTATGAACTCGCCTATATCACCGGTCCTCGGCAGAGCACCGGACTCACCATCAAAGGGATTTCGATAGATAAGAACACCAAGCTCCCTGACGCGCTGGTTCGCCTCAAGTCCGGGTCCATCGACGGGCTCCGGCAAACCGATGGCTTGCCCGGAATCGTGCTCGGCGCCAAGCTCGCCGATTCGATCGGCGCTGTCGTGAACAAGAAAGTCAGCCTGATGATTCCGTATGGCGAGATGACACCGCTGGGACCGCGCGCGAGCTTCGTTCGATTCATCGTCGCGGGCATTTTCGAAACCGGATTCTTCGAAGCCGACTATAGCTGGGCGTTCACCTCGCTGCGCGCGGCGCAGAAAGCCTTCGGCCTGGATCAAGACGACGTGGTGAACAGCATCGAAATGAAGCTCGACGATGTGAATCTGGCTCCGCTGGTGGAGCGTGAAGCGGAAAAAGTGATTCCACCGAATCTCGCCGCGCTGACCTGGCAGGAACAGAATGCGCCGATTTTCGAAGCGCTGGAGAAAGAGAGAATCGTGACCATCATCACCATCGGGCTAATTCAGTTCGTCGCCGCGCTCAACATTCTGATCGCGCTAGTGATGATGGTGATGGAAAAGCATCGCGACATCGCGGTGTTGATGTCGATGGGCGCGCGCGCCTCGCAGATCCGCAACATCTTCGTGTTCGAAGGCGCGCTGATTGGCGCGGTGGGCACTGTGATCGGACTGATCGCGGGCTACACGCTCTGTTATTTCGCGGATCGTTTCCATTGGATCCCGCTCTCCGAGCAGGTCTATTCGGTGGCTTATGTGCCGTTTCATCCGCATGCGATCGATGGGTTATGGATCGGCGCCACGGCGATTCTGGTGAGCCTGATCGCGACGCTGTATCCGGCTCGGAGTGCGACTAACATTGTTCCGGTGGAATCACTTCGCTACGAATGACGGCGTTGGGTTCGAGTAGAAGATGGCAGGCGAAACCGCCTGCCCCACGGACATCAGGCGTGCGCCACACTAGGGAAATGCGCATTTTAGTCCCGCTCTTGCTTGCCGTAGGTACGCTGTCGGCACAGCCGAAACCCACGTACGAAATCTACGCGATCCGCTACGCGACGATCAAAGACTTTGCCGTCAGCGGGCTCATCGCCGGCGCCGACCCTGCTCGCAAACTCGATATCGCCATGATGGTGTGGCTGGTGAAAGGCGACGGGCGCAATATTCTGGTCGATTCCGGTTTCTATCGCGAAAAGTTTATGAAGCAGTGGAAGCCCGTCGATTATTCGAAGCCATCGGACGCGGTCGAGCGCGCGGGCGTCAAGGCGGACCAGATCACGGACGTGATCATTTCGCATATCCATTGGGATCACGCCGACGGGTTCGATCTATTTCCGAAAGCGAAGATCTGGATTCAGAAAGACGAGCTCGAATATTACGCGGACGCGGTGCGCAACGGGAAGCGCAGCGCGGGCGATCCTGAGGACGTCGCCGGGCTTGAGAAGATGAATGTAGCGGGGCGCGTGTCGCTGGTGAATGGCGATGCTCAGGAAATCTTACCCGGCGTCACGTGCTATACGGGCGGCAAGCATACCTATGCATCGCAATTCGTCGGCGTGAATACGGCCGCGGGCACGGTGATTCTAGCTAGCGACAACATGTATCTCTACGAGAATCTCGAGAAGCACGTACCGATCGCGCAGACTTTGGATGCCGCGTCAAATTTGCGGGCGCAGGATCGAATGAAGCAGCTCGCAGCCAGTCCGAAGTGGATTATTCCGGGTCACGATCCGGCGGTGATGAGGAATTTCCCGGAGGTCGCACCGGGAGTGGTCAAGATTCAATAGTCCGAGCGTTGGACAAACTCACTTCTGCCCGCACTTACTCGACTTCACCCCCCAGCTTTACTCGACTTCGTCGAGGGAAATCACGCCGCGCTTGAACGCCTGAACGATCGCATGCGCGCGATTGCCCGCATTCAACTTCGCGAGCACGCTGGATACGTGCGTCTTGACGGTCTCTTCGCTGATCGACAACACGCCGGCGATCTCTTTATTCGAGCGACCTTGGGAGAGCTGCCGAAGCACGTCCAGCTCCCGGCTCGTCAGGTCCTCGAACCGCGCCGCGGCTTCGATCAGCCGGCCGGCTGCCGATGGATCGATATACGAACGGCCGGCAGCCACCGCGCGCACAGCGGCGAGCAGGACTTCGGGCTCCGCATCCTTTCTCACGTAGCCACTCGCGCCGGCGCGCAGGACTCCCACCATTCGCGCTTCATCGGTGGATGCGGTCAGCGCGATCACTTGCACGTGCGGGGCGCGTTCGCGTATGCGGCGCGTTGTCTCAATGCCGTCGATACCACCCGGCATCAACATGTCCGCGATGACGATCCGGGGATTCCATTCGTCCAGATGCTTTAGCAGTTCTTCGCCGCTCGACGCGATTCCGGTGACGCGCAGGTCGGGAAACGATTCGAGGTATGCCCGCAGGCTCCGGCCGACCACGCGATGATCGTCCACCAGCGCGATCGTCACGATGTTCATGCCGATACCTCGTTCGATTTTCGAGAACGAATGTAGGCCGTGAGCTGCCGCGTGAATTCAATAGCCACCAGCGCCGTGACCCAGGCAACCGAATAGTTCTTCAGCAGCGACGGAATGGACAGCAGCAGCACGGCACCCATGATCAGCGCCATGCTCCCGTGATCTTCTTTTCGAGGGACAAAATAGGGAACCGTCACGGCGATCGAACTCCCGCCACCGGGACGGCTGGAAATTTCGAAGGTCCCCCCGAACTCCTGCGCGCGAGTATGCATATTCGCGAGGCCCATGCCCCGCCGGCCCTGATTGGTATCGAAGCCTTCCCCGTCATCGCGAATCCGCAGCGTGAGTTTTCCAGCCATCCCGTCCAGTTGAACCCAGACATTCTTCGCTCTCGCGTGACGCGCGATGTTGGAGAAAGCTTCCTGCCCCGAACGAAATAGAGCTTCGTGAGCACCGGGCGAAACGGAATCGCTCGGCGGCAGTTGGCCGATTTCGAAATGGATCTTGGCCGACGTGCGGAATCCCAGTGCCTCAGCCTGCTTTTTCAGCGCCTCTATCATTCCAGTGTTGTCGAGCGGAGTTGCCCGCAACTGATCCAACATCGCCTGCATTTCGGCGATCGCTTCGCGCGCTCCTCCACGAACGTGGTCGATCGCCTCGCGCGCGCCATCCGCGTCGGAATCGAAGCGAGCCTGCGCGGTGGCGGCGGCGGTTTGGATCACAAAGAGTTGTTGCTTCACTGAATCATGGAGATCGCGCGCCAGGCGATTCCGCTCTTCGATGCTAGCGGCCTGGCGGATTTGTTCCTCATAGCGAGACCGCGTCTTTTCATTCGGCTCAATGGCGCCGAATAGCGTAACTAACCGTTGATCTCCGACGCGGCCATCCGGATTTCGCCAGAAGAAAAAGAATACGAACGCGGCGCTCATTAGAAGATTGGCGGCCCACGGAGACGCCATTTGCCCGATGGTCGCCGCTTGCATCACGGCGGCTCCCCCGACGATGCCGTGCGCCAGCGTGAACCATCCCAGAGCTTTGTGCCTGGTCGCCGGATCTTCAACTTGGGAGATCGCCGCCGCCGCGCAGGCAGCCGCCATAAGTATCGCACCGAAGAGCCGAATGAGTTCGGCTTTTAGCCAGAGGTGGTCTTCCACGTGTGCGCCGAACCACGCAGGCCCCCAACTGAAGAGGAGAAATCCGCCGACGCCGGTCAGCGCCGCGTACGCGCGAAAAACGTAGCGAGTATCGATGAATGTAGGTTGCGTGGTGTGTCCAGTGTGCGTCAACATGCCCAAGCGTATCCGGATTCCACGATTGTGACATCCCGTGATCGGCTGGAATGAGATCCCCCAAGCAGGGGACCGGGGATCAGGATTCAACAGAGCGATTTGCGAAGCGTTCCCAATAGTCTTGCGATTGGAGCACGGGCGCGATTTCGAAATCCACCAGATCGCTCCAGTTTGCGAGCCACGGATTCAACGAGTCAGCGTCGGGGGCTTGCATGATCTGAAAACAACGGGCTCGCTCGGGATCGATCCAGCTTGAAATGTATTCGACATCTTCGGGCAGCATTCGGCCTTTTTGTTGGAAGCGCGCGCGCACCGCTTGTGCGTTACCGTTCTTGAATTGCTCGATGACCATGAAGAGCACGATGGATCTCCGATTTTTATGGTGGGCGCAAGCACTCCCTTACGGTCGCGCCTCAGTGACAGCCATATCGCAGAATCATGGTTAGCGCTCCATGCTGTCGCGCCTCACTGGCGGCCATCAAAACTATCCCGATGGCGTCTCGATTACGATCCCTGTTTGGGATCTTTCGCGATCGGTTTGGCAGCCGGCGCCGCGGTAGTCGACTTCGTTGCGGGTGCGGCTTTGCGGATCTCTTCGAAATACTGCTGCACGAACGGTTGATACATCAGCGGCACTTCGTCGCGATGAATTTCGCTGCCGGCTTCGGCGTGCGCGGCCTGCTTCTGCGCCCACGGAGTCTTGAGCTGCTGCTTGGTGGACCCGACCTCCACCATCACCTCACCGGTCACATTTTGTGACCGCTTGCCGAGGATCTCGCTGATCTTGCCCATCGCGGCCTGTTCGGCGGCTTCCTTCGCGCTCTTGTCGCCGTCGGCGGAACCGATTCCGCTCTTCGCATCCGGCGACGCGTTCTTATCCGAGCCCTTTTCCTGACCCTTAGCGTCGGCGCTCTGCGCCTTGTCCGCGCCATCGCTCTGCTGATCCGATTGCGAATTCGCGCTGGATTCGCTCTTGTTGTCCGACTTGTCGCCCTTGCTCGTTTTATCCTGCTTGCCATCCTGCTGCTGGCCGTTCTGCGCGTTCTGCTGTTGCTGCTGTCCGTCCTTGGGCGTCGACTTCATCTTGTTCAGCATGTTGGCCATGGCGTCCTTGAGCTTGTCGAGCATCGACGAATTCTCGCTGCCCTGCCCCTGCTTGCCGTCCTTGGCGTTCTGCTGCTTGCCGTCTTTCGTATCGCCCTGCTTGTTGTCCTGATCGTTCCCATTGGACGATTTGTCGCCTTTGTCCGATCCCTTGTCGTTGCCCTGATCGGCGTTCGGCTGATCGCTCTGGCTGCCCTGCTTCGACGCCTGTTTCGATTGATCGACGGCATCGGCGTTCGATGCGTCGGGCTGCGTCTCCGCGGCATCCAGCATCGACTGCGGATTCTCTTCGTTCTGCGTCGTCGGCGCGTCGGGCGAGCCCGTATCGAGATCGGGCGACTTCAGCGGATTGTTCGGACGATGATTCTTCGCCGCCAACTGCTTCTCGGGAAAAAACGTGTCGAGCGCGATTTGCACCAGCGACGGCTGCAAACTCAGGCTGCCTGTAACGGCGTAGCGCACCGCGAATAATCCGAACGCGACCGCTGCCAATGCAATCGCAGGCAATGCGAATCGCGGCCGCGAGAACGGAACGCCCACCTGCAGATCCACGCTGCGCGCGGTTTCTTCGGCATGCTCGCGCTGACGTTCGCGAACCGCTTCATGGCCGGTCAGACTCACGGCGTCGCTTCGAGAAAAATGCCACGCCGTCGACAATGCGTCGGCAAGATTCAATCGGCGATCGATTTTCTGAGCGATCCGATAGGTGGAGGGAATCGTTTTGCGCAGGCGGTAGATGCCGATGCCGAGGCTCGCGACGGCTAGCAACACCACCCAATACCATTCCAGAATTTGCGTGCCGGTGAGCAGCAGCAGAATCGCGCCGCCCATCCCGATGGTCAGTGCGAGCGCGGATTGGTCGAGCACAAGATGCGTGACGGCGCGCCGGCGGGCTCGCGAGAGAAGCTGCGTAACTGGAGATTGGTTGTCCAAATTCCTAAAATGTCCCTGACCGATTATTGCACAGGCCGGCCGAATCTAACGCCTGCGCAGAACACGTAAGTTGCCGTTTTCAAAGGTTAGAATCCAATCGAATCGATCGATATCGGCGGGCGTGGGCGACGTGTCCATCTTATCCAAAAGCTGGATGTCGATGGATCGATCGCGCCACAGCAGGCGCGAAATGAAGTAGGTATCCCATTGTTCGAACGGGTTGGCGAGAAAAATGACGCGTTGCCCCGGCGCGGGCGGCGGACCGAGCGCGCGAATCTGGGTGATCACGGACCAGGTCTTCGTTTGCTCGTCGAGAAATGCCTGCTTCCGGCCGTTCCATGTGTGAATGGTGTGTGTGCCGACAATCACGGCGATTCCCGCAGCGACGGTCCATGGGATCCACTTCGGCACAAGCGGGCGATCGAAGGCGATCGCGAACGCGATCGCCAGGAACAGCGACCATGCGAGCAACGGCACGTAGAGACTGCCTCCGCTTCGGGGCACGACGGTGAAAGCGACGGGGAGAAACGCGGTCGACACAACGGACCAACCCCACCACAATTCGCGCCGCCGAACGAGTGCGCAAAGAATCGTCAACAGCGCCCAGGCGATCTCCAGTCGTTTGCCGGGATGGAAGAGGGTCGAATAGAACAGATCGTTGAGATACAGGCAATTGTTGACGACGAAGCGGTGCAGAGTGAACTGCGATGCATACCCGGGAAGGTGTCCGAGCGCGCCTGGTCCGAACATTTTTCCGGCTGCGTAGAGTACGGTGATGGCTACTAAAATCGCGGGAGTCAGCCAATGGCGTCGCTTAGCGATGAAGAGCTCGTGGGCGACGATCCACCCGACACCGACGATCGCGATCTCCTTCGAATTGATCGCGGCGAAGTAGGCGAGGATGACTGCGACTCGGCTTCGCCCTTCGATGTGCAGAACCAACATCAGCGCGATGAAGAAATACGCGAGGACGTCGTACACGAATGAGGTGTAGTAATAAATCGGAAGCTGGCTGGCATGGGCGCACGCGAGCATCGCCGCCAGGGCAGCGGCGGCCTCTGACGCGGTGATCTTCCACGCGATACGCCACGTCAGATAAACATTCGCCGCGACCACTGCGAGCAGCACGATCCGGTACGGCAAGGGATTCAAGCCGAACAAGCGGTAAATCAGCAGGTAAAACAAGCCGCCGGTGGGACGATAAGCGTCGCTCCAGAAGGCGATCGTGTCCAACAGCACGCGCGGTGCGCCGCGTTCGTAGTAGCGGCCCAGATTCGTGGGGTCGTCAACTCCGAAATGCGCGGACACGGCGCCGGCGGCGAAGTATAGGAAATAGGCTCCGATCGAGAGCGCGGCTATTACGGTTGCACGCGATCTAATGGTCGGCACCACGTAAGTCTAACGAAACGGGGCTTTTTGCGCTGGTTGGAAAAACTCGTGTCGACATGAGTGTCGACACGGCACGCACGAGTGCGTGCGCCACGTGGGCCTAGCGCAGTTGAGGGATCACGACACGCAGCAATTGAATGAATGTATCCTTCACGCGTTCGCCCGTCTCCATCACTTCACCGTGGTGCAGCGGCTGCTTCAGGATTCCGGCGGCCATATTCGTCACGCACGAAATTCGCCAGCACTTTCATTCCCATGTGATTGGCGACGATGGTTTCCGGCACGGTCGACATGCCCACCAGATCGGCGCCGATGGAGCGCAGGTAGCGGATTTCCGCGGGCGTTTCGTAACTGGGGCCGGGCACCGCGGCGTAAATGCCTTCCTGCAATTTGATGGACAACGTCGCGTTGCCGCTTGCTTGGCGACTTCGCGATATTCGCGCGAATAGGCTTCGCTCATGTCGGGAAAGCGCGGGCCTAGCGCATCGTCATTCGGACCGGTGAGCGGATTTTGACCGAGCAGGTTGATGTGGTCGGAAATCAGCACCAGATCGCCCGGACGGTATTCGAGATTGATTCCGCCGGCGGCGTTGGTCAAGACTACGCTGCGGACGCCGCGTCGGTGCAGCTCGCGAATGCCGAACGTGACTTGACGCGCGGTGTAGCCTTCGTAGAGATGGGCGCGGCCCGCTAGCACGATTACGTCTGTCGTTTTCCCTCCGGATGTCGCGATGCGGCCGGTGACGAGTTTGCCGGCATGGCCTGCTGCTGTCGATCGCGGCCAGCCTTCGAGTTCGGAGTACGGCGTTTCGCTGCGATCGTCCAGTGTGTCGGCGAATGCGCCGAGTCCGCTGCCGAGAACCACGCCGATGGGACTCATATTTGTGGGGCAGCGCGCCTGCGCTGCGCGCGATCGCCGGGTCGCGCCATTGGAGAAATCGGACCGGGCGGTCCGATGCGGCTCGGGCGCGCCGCCCCACTGCGCCTCATACGAACATCCCCGCGATGCAGGCCGACATGAAATTCGCCATCGTGCCCGCGGCCATCGCTTTCATTCCTAGCCTCGCCAGATCGGACTTGCGCGTCGGCGCCAGCGCTCCGATTCCGCCCACTTGAATCGCGACCGAACTCAGGTTCGCGAATCCGCACAGAGCGTAATGTCGAAATGATGAAGGATCGCGGATCCAGCGTATTACCAATTTTCCCGAGGTCGACGAACGCGACGAATTCGTTCAGGATCAGGCGTTCGCCCAGAAGATTGCCGACCGTCGCGCAATCGTTGTACTTCACGCCGAGCAGCCATGCGACCGGCGCGAAAATGCGCCCCAGAATCGATCTGCATTGAGGTCGGAACCCAGCCGAGATGATTGGTGTCGTGCAGGCCCTTGAGAACGCCGTTGACCAGCGCGATCAGCCCGATGAAAGCGATCAGCATCGCGCCGATGTTCAGCGCAAGCTGCAATCCGTCGGATGCGCCGCGCGACGCCGCGTCGATAATATTGACGCCCGGCTTTTCCACTTCGACGTCGACGCCGCCGGCGGTGACCGGCTGTCCCGTCTCCGGCATCAGCATCTTGGCGAGCATCAATGTCGCCGGCGCGGTCATAATCACGGCGGTCAGCAGGTGCTTGATATCGACGCCCGCGATGATCACGTAGGCCGCCATCACCGCGCCCGACACGTGCGCCATGCCGCTGACCATTACGGTGAACAGCTCGCTTTCGGTGAGGCCCGCGAGGAAGGGGCGGATCGTCAGCGGAGCTTCCGTCTGCCCCATGAAGATGCTGGCGGCGACGTTCAGCGATTCCGCGCCGCTGGTGCCCATGACGCGCTGCATCACCACCGCCATCGCTTTCACGACGATTTGCATGACGCCCAAGTAATAGAGAATCGAGAACAGCGACGCGATGAAGATGACGATCGGCAGCACCTGGAAGGCGAAGATCACGCCGAACTGGTCGTTCTTGATGCCGAGCTTGTCGCCGAACACGAACGAGCTTCCCGCGGCGGCGTATTCGAGCAGATGATTGACTCCGTGGCTGGCGGTCTCGAACCCCTGAGCTACGGGCGATTGCCGCTTCGACAGCACCAGAAACGCGAAGACGAACTGGAGGCTGAGGCCCCACAGAATCACGCGAGGCTTAATCGCGCTGCGGTTCTTCGAGAAAAGCCAGGCGACCGCGAGGATCACCAAGAGGCCGAGCAGGCCAGTGAATCTTTCCATGAGCAGCCGAGTCTATCAAAAAAGAGCTTCTGGCCGCAGATGCACGCAGATGCACGCCGATTCAAACAATTTCTTATCCGCGCGAATCAGCGGCCATTGGATTTTGATCGCTATCAAAAAAAGTGAGCCGCCAGTCATGGCGGCGAGCCGGCATTATTGCCAGCTTGAGTTCTTCAGAAGTTAATAAACAAAGCCTGCAAGAGTGCAGGCTTGCCGCCATGGGTGGCGGCCCCACACGGCTATTGAATCTTCACCAGCTCGCGATTCGCTGACTTGGATTGCGACAGCATCTCGTAGGAATCGGCGTCGTCGTCAGCCACTGGCGTCAGCGCGATATCCATATAATCGCGAGCCTTCGGGTCGCGCTTCAAATGCTGCCGGAACAGCGCCAGATCGATAATTCGCCCCGCGAGCCGCACGTGCTTCCAGATCAAATTCGCCACATAGCGCGGATAGAACACGAACGGACTTTCGATCGGCAGCGTTGGCCGCCGCTCCTTGCGATACTTGCGGCGGAAGTAGCCGCCTTGCAATGGATGGATTTTCTCAAGCTCGATGCAACCCCAATACCAGCTCAACAGCAACAGCATGTTTCCAGGATTGCTATCGGTGGCCGTGGCGCGGCGCATCACCGTCTTCATGTGTTCGGGAGTGTAGAACGTGCGCCAAGCCTCTTCGTAAATGCCCTGCCACTTCTCGCGCGACATGGTCGAATGAACCGCCGTGACGTGCTCCAGGTCGTATTTGTTGAGGTCGGGATCCAGATACGCGCCGGCTTCGAACAGCTTCTTGTGATCCTCGGAACCCGGCAGCGGCGTCAGGCATGTGGAATTCCAGCAGGTCGATGGGCAGCTCGCGTTGAATGATCTGGATATCGCGGACGATCGATTCCGGCGTGTCGCTGGGAAAGCCCAGGATGTAGCCGGCGAAAACGGTCGCGCCTGCGTACTTCCAGGCGAGCAGCATCTTGCGGTACTCGGCGATCTTGTTCTGTTTCTTGCGCGCGCCGAGGAGCGCATCGGGATTGATGCTTTCGAGTCCGATGAACACGCGCGCAACGCCGGCTCGCCCGGCCTTTTCGATAAAGTGCGGCAGGCGATGGCACATGGTGTCCACCTGAATGATGAACTTGATGTTCAGTTTCTCCTGCTCCCGCATGGCGATCAGGCGGTCGAAGATGCTCTCCCAGTCGGTATTGCGCGCGAAGTTATCGTCGGTGATGAAGAAGCGGTTGACGCCTTGCGCGATGTTGCCACGGATGATTTGCTCGACGTCGTCTGCCGATCGGCGGCGCGATTTTCGCCCTTGCACGTTGATGATGGTGCAGAACGAGCACAGGAATGGGCAGCCGCGACCCGCATCGAAACTCGTCAAGTGTCCGCCGGTCCGTTTGATACGCGACGCCGGAAGCATGGGCAACGTGGCGCCGGCGATGGACGGCAGATCGTCCATGTAGTTGTAGATCGGCTTGAGCGAACCGTTCCACGCGTCGCGAAGAATTGCTTCGAAGCGGCCTTCAGCTTCGCCGGCGAACAGGGAAATACCGAGGTCGGTGGCTTCCTTCAATTCGGGAGTAATTTCGGGCAGCATCGACAGGCAGCCGGAGACGTGGAACCCTCCAAGGCAAACCGTAATGCCCGCGGCTCGCAATCTTCTGGCGATATCCATTGCTCGCGGATACTGATTCGATTGCACGCCGACCAGCGCGACCATGCCTTCTTGACCCCGGAGTCGTTGGATTGCCTTATCGATTTTGAAATGCGTGTTGGTTTCGTCGTAGGCCGAAATTTCGATCTCGACATCGTCACCCAGCACGCGGCGGTGCTTGCAGTCGAGCGCGAGCCCGTTCATCACCGCGAGCGTGTTGGACGGAATCGCCGAGCGGAGCCACTGGATCAGATAGCCATCGTCGTCATAATGCGAGGGTTTCACCAGGAGAAGCGTGAATCGCTGGGCGGCGGGCATTCGCTCATTGTAACGCGTGAAACAAATCATCCTGAAACTGTGTCTCATCGCCAGGACCGGACGAAAGCAGGAGAGACGATTGTGAAGATATTATTTGCGATTGTTGGGGGAGCAACCATGTGGGGATAGAACAGCGATCTCGGCGGTTTCTGCCTTAGGGAGCCAGGTCGGTTCCAGCCGACGAATTGGGCCTCCGACAGGCTGGTTGTGACGAAGGATGCGAGCCTTGTGCCCCCTGGGCCTCTATCCAGACTCGGGACAACCTGGGTAACTTCGGGGCCTTAGCGCTTTGCGGGATAAGCCGTCGCGCGACGGATTAGACCGATGGCCTTAGTAGTAACAGTACTTAAAAACCGTTTGTGCTCAAGCTGATACATGGTACTATTTATAAGTGCAGAGGATGAGAGGGTTTAGTCATACCCCAGCCTTGTAATGCCCGAGCGGAGGACGGCGATTCGCTAATATGTACAATGCTTTTTTTGGCTTCTCGGAGAGCCCCTTCAGTTTAAGCCCTGATCCTGCCTTCTTCTATCGAAGCGAACAGCACGAAGAAGCGCTTGCGAATCTGGTATATGGCGTGCAAGCGCGCAAGGGTTTTATCGTGTTGTCGGGCGAAGTCGGAACCGGCAAGACCACCATGCTCGAGTGTTTACGCGACTATCTGGAGTCGCAATACATCGAGTTCGCGTTCCTGTTCAACTCGCGCATCAACACCGAACAGTTTTTCGAAATGATCGCGTACGATCTGGATCTGCCGTGCGCGCGCACCTCGAAGACTGAGGTGTTGTTCGCGCTGAACCAGTTGCTAGTGGAGCAAACGCAGGACGGCCGCACGGTGGTGCTGATCGTCGACGAAGCCCACAACCTGGAATGGGAAGTCCTCGAAGAAATTCGCTTACTGGGCAACCTGGAGAATCGCAACGGAAAGCTATTGCAGATCATTCTGGCCGGTCAGCCGGAATTGGACCGCAAGCTGGATGCTCCGAATCTTCGCCAGTTGAAACAGCGCATCGTGCTGCGCTGCAATCTGCAGCCGTTCACGCTGCGGGACGCGGTGGAGTATATGGTGTCGCGTCTGGAAAAGGCCGGGATGCCGGAACAGACCGTGTTCTCCGAGGAGTTGATGGCGGAGATTCACCTGCGCGCGCAAGGAATTCCTCGCGTGATCAACGCGCTGTGCGACAACCTGCTGCTGACGGCGTTCGCGCTCGAAAGCAAGGTTTGCTCGGTCGACATGCTGGACGAAGTCTGCAAGGATATGCGCCTCGAATGGCCGGGCAGCCGCCGGTCGCGCGGCCGGGTGCCGACTGAAAGCTACGAGCGGACGCCTTACTAAATCCACAAGACGTGTCGGCATGATTGTGGAGCCGCCACTCGTTGCGGCGAGGCGCCTTCAGGCGGCTCTCTTTTTCCGCCGGCCTCACGCCTTGAATCGGAGTGCGTGCGGCACGTCAGCCTGTCATCCTACCTGTCATGGGTAGATGGACTGTCTCAGTAGCGCTCCTGATTTCGAGCACTGCTTTCGCACAAGAAGCTCATGTTCAAAAACAGATCTCCGACCTGACGGCGCTGGTGCAGAAGCTGCAGGCGCGCGTTGACGATCTCGAAGCGAAGGTGAATGTGGGGCAGACGATCTTGTCGCCTGCCAAAGCCGCGGAGTCAGCCAGGCCGGATGTGGGGCAGGCGGTTTCGCCTGCCAAGGCCGTGGAGCCGGCAAAGCCGGCAGAGGAAACAATCCCAACTCTCGGCGGCACGTCGATCAACATTCTCTTCGACGGATACTACGGTTGGAACTTCAACAACCCGATCGGCCGAGTCAATCTGCTGCGCGCCTACGACGTCAGCAGCAATGCCTTCAGCCTGAACCAGGCCGACCTCGTCCTCGAAAACGCGCCCGATCCTGCAAAGGGAAAGCGCTGGGGCATGCGGCTCGATCTGCAATTCGGACAGGCGACGGCGACGCTGCAAGGCAATCCGGCGAATGAGCCTCGGCCGGAGATCTATCGCAACATTTTTCAGGCATATGGCACGTACGTGATCCCGGTGGGCAGCGGACTCACGGTCGATTTCGGCAAGTGGGCGAGCTCGCTCGGCTTCGAGAACAACTACACGCAGGATCAGATGAATTACTCGCGATCCTTCTGGTTCAGTTTCCTGCCGTTTTATCACATGGGCGTGCGCGCGAATTATCAGGTGAACGATAAGTTGGGCGTGAGTTATTGGGTAGTCAACGGAACGCAGTGGACCGAAGCGTTCAACGGATTCAAAGACCAGTTCTTCGGGCTCACGCTGCAGCCGCGCAAGAATTTATCCTGGAACCTGAACTACTATCTGGGTCAGGAACACGCGGACGTCGTCTTCCTGCCGGGCAGCACCATCCCGGGCCTTCCCCAGGAGCAGGGCGTACCTTTCGCGCCGATCGTGAACGCGCCCAGCGGCAAGCTGCATATTCTCGACAGCTACGCGACGTGGCAGGCTTCGCCGAAACTGACGTTTGGGATCGAAGGCGATTACGTGATCGAACGGCTGCTCACGAGCTCGGCTCCATCGCACACGATGGGTGGAGCGGCGTACGCGCGTTATCAGTTGACGCCAAGACTGGCGATCGCCGGGCGATCGGAATATATGTCCGATCACGGCGGATTGTTCACCGGTGTCTCACAGTTGTTGCACGAGTCGACGATTACGTTCGAGCAGAGGCTCGCGCAGAGCCTGGTGTTGCGGCAGGAGTGGCGGTACGATTCTTCGAATCATCCGTATTTCCTGACCGACAAGCTCGGGATCTTGAAGCACGACCAGACCACGGCGACGATGGGCGTGGTGTGGTGGTTTGGGTCAAAGAAGTCGCCGTGGTAGAAGAACAAAACTTCTAGCCGCGAATGAACGCGAATAAACGCAAATAAGGCAAGAACAAGAGGTTGGGCTACCCGGACAGTTTGGGCGGCTGTTTACCCGGTAGCTGTCGCTTGAGAAAACTTGTTCTTGTCTTATTTGCGTTTATTCGCGTTCATTCGCGGCCAAAGTTTTGTTCAGTCTTCGTTGTCGAACAACCCGCTAATCACATCGAGCCCCTTGTGCTCGTCGCCGCCTTGCCGCGCCGGCGCAAGTTCACGACGCATCTTGGCGAGCGTCATGCTCTGGATCACAACCCGGCCGGGACCGCTGAGCGTCGCGAGAAATAATCCTTCGCCGCCGAAAATCGCGGTCTTGATTCCGCCGACGAACTGGATGTCGTAACCGACGCCTTCATCGAACGCGACGATGCAGCCCGTCTCCACCTGAATCACTTCGCCGGGTGCGAGATTGAACTCTACGAAATCGCCGCCGGCATGGATGAAGACGGCGCCGGGTCCGGTAAGCTTTTCGAGAATGAACCCTTCGCCGCCGAAGAATCCCGCGCCCAGTTTCTTGACGAACGCGATGTTCAACTGCGTCGACGATTCGGCCACCAGAAAGCTGTCGCGCTGCACCATCACGCTTTGATTCGCGCGCAGTTCGAAGCATTGGATTTTCCCGGGATACGTGCCCGCGAATCCGATCTCGCCGTTAATTGGTGTGTGGAAGTACGTCAGAAATAGCGACTCGCCCATCAGCTTGCGCTTGAACGCGCCCCAGATCTTTTCGCCGATGGTGTCGCCGCTCATGCGCGTTTCCCAGACGACCTGCGGCTGCTTGTAGACCATCTTGCCGGCTTCGGCGTAAAGCTCCTGACCGGGCTTGAGCTTGATACGGATCACCTGGAGGTTGTCGCCCTGAATCGTGTAGTCGAGCGCAGGAGTCAATTGCGACGGCTGTTCATAAGGAGGAGGCGTCGTATATTGGGGCGGCGTTGGAGCATACGGCGGAGGCGGCGGAGTCGGCAGAGGATTATCGGGAGGAATTCCGACAGGCCGGCCGCAGCCGGTACAGAATCGAGCGCCCTCGGCGAGCGCGGAACCGCAATTCGTGCAAAAGGCCATAATGATTGGTGAAAGCTATTGTACTTTACGTGTTTCGGGTAATCCTAGTTCCGTTGTTGATTGCGGCGTGCGCATTCGCACAGACGACGCCGAACGCCTCCATCATCGGCATGGTTCGCATGGACGGAGGACCCGCGTCGGGGGCCCTGGTCACGCTCTTCGAAGGCGCAGTCGAAACCAAGCACGCTCAAACCGACGCGACGGGGCATTATTCGTTAAGTGAGATCACTCCTGGCCGAGTCCGATTAGATATAAGATTCAACGATGGCAGAGTCGACCACATGTCGATCGTGCTCCAACCCGGCCAGCAAGCCAACGGGAACATCAGCATAACCCACTCCGTTCAAATTTCAGGGCGAGTCACCGACGAGAATAAGAAACCGCTGAAGGGAGTTAGCATCGCGCCCTATTACGCGGAATATGTCGCGGGAGTGTTGCGATATTTCACGATTTCAGGTGCGACTACGAACGAGGCCGGCGAGTACACCTTGCTCGTCGGACAGATAGACGCTTTCTACGTTTTGGCACGTAAACCGGGGCAGATGCCGACGTATTATTCGGGCACGGAGTCGATTGACGGTGCCACACTAATTGCCGCCCCACCAGGCAGCAAGCGCGAGATGATCGACATCCAGATGAAGGCGGCCCCGGCACGCTGCATCGAAGGAAAGATTCAGACGCCAGACGGTGAGAAACCAGCGACCTTTGAAATCGGCGAGAACGATCCGCCGCTCTGGGCCGTCGGCGCGCGTATCTGGGTGACTCCAAGAACTGTGAGCGGTCCTGACGGAAAGTTTCGCGTTTGCGATCTGCATCCCGGCGAGTATTGGATCAAGACGTACTCCAGCAGCGACCCCCAACGCGGTCACGGCATTCAGTTCGTCACTATTGGCGACAAGGACGTCAGCGGCATCGTAAGCGGTCCGCAGCCACAATTTCCGGTCGATGGTATTGTCACCTGGGAGGGCGTGCCGACCGCGGACTCATCTTTGGTGGACATGAACGTCGGAGTTGTTTCAACCATCGGCGAATTCGGCGCGGCGAACGTCGCACTATCGGGTGCGCTGCCCCGGCGGTTCGCCCTGCCGGTGAGCAACCATGGTTTCGTCTTGAACATTGAGAAGGTGCCCGCCGGCGCGTACGTCAAGGACGTGACGTACGCCGGACGCAGCATTCTGAATGAAGTCTTTAATCCCGGTTCCGCACCGGCGGCCGACGGACTGCGAATCGTCCTCGCTCGCGATGGCGCGCGCGTTTCGGTGAAAGCCGCCGACAAAGATGGAAAACCAATGTACGATGCGAACGTCGCCATCATTCCCGCGATGCTGACAACAGAAGCCGCTGCCGCGAGCGCGATGATCACGGCTAAGACAGACGCGAACGGAGCGTGGACGTCGGGCCCGATCGCACCCGGCAAGTACATCGTGATCGCCACGACATCGCCCGTGAATCGTAGTCCTGAGGTGTTCCGAAAAGTTTGGCAGGCGCGATCATCGAGCGATGTGGTCGAACTCACGCCCAATGGCAGCGCGCAATTGACTCGCATCCCGTCACCAATCGAATAAAGACAGGTCCGTTTTCGGCGAGCGGAACTCTTTCAGGTCCGTTCATAATGCGAAATGGGCTGGAAAGCACTCCCTAACGGTCGCGCCTCACTGACGGCCGCGAATGATTCGAAACTCTTGATGGCCGCCAGTGAGGCGCGACCGTTAGAGAGCGCGTTTTCTAACCCGCTCGAAATTGATGCGACATCAAACTATGAACTATCGCCCGGCACTCGAATCAGCCGCTCGAATCGCACTCGAATATATCGAAGGTCTCGACCAACGGCCGGTCGGCGCGCGCACCCAAGGCGCGGCGTTACGGGAACAATTCCATCGACAACTGACCGATGACGGAGCCCCCGCCGAGCAAGTGATCGCCGAGCTCGCCCGCGACGCGGACCCGGGACTAATGGCATCCGCAGGCGGCAGGTTTTTCGCGTGGGTGATCGGAGGCGTCACGCCATCGGCTCTGGCCGCCGATTGGCTCGCGACAGCCTGGGACCAGAACGCCGTTCTCGCCTCGACCAGTCCCGCTGCCGCCGCAGTCGAGGAAATCGCGGGAACGTGGCTCAAGGAAATTCTCCATCTACCTGCCGAAGCCAGCTTCGCGTTCGTGACCGGATGCCAGATGGCCCACGTCACCTGCATGGCGGCGGCTCGACACGCGCTGCTCGAAAAACGCGGGTGGGACGTGGAGGAGCAGGGGATGTCGGGCGCGCCTCGCATCCGGCTGTTGACCAGCGACCAGCGCCACGGATCGTTTGAGCGCGCGATCCGCTTGCTCGGATTCGGTTCGGCGAGCTTCGAATATCTCGCCACGAATGCGAATGGCACGCTGTCTGCCGCCGCACTTCAGGACGCGCTGGAGCGAAGCCCGGCGCGCGCAATCGTGCTGCTGCAAGCCGGCGAAATCAACACCGGCTTTTACGATTCGTTCGCCGAGCTGATCCCGATCGCCCATCGTCACGACGCTTGGGTTCATGTCGACGGCGCGTTCGGATTGTGGGCGGCAGCGAGTCCACGCTATCGCCATTTCGTCGAAGGCGTGGAGTTGGCCGACTCCTGGGCGACCGACGGCCACAAGTGGCTGAACGTGCCCCAGGACTGCGGATACGCGTTCGTCCGGCACGCCGCGGCGCATCGAGCTTCCATGACCTACGACGCACCGTATCTGATTCAGGATGCGGAACTCCGCGATCCGATGCATTGGAATCCAGATTGGTCGCGCCGCGCGCGCGCCTTTCCCACCTACGCGGCACTGCGAACCCTCGGGCATTCGGGTGTCGCCAGTCTCATCGAAACCTGTTGCGATCACGCCCGCGCAATCGTCGATGGAATCGGCAGTCTGCCGGGTGCGCAGGTGTTGTGGCCGCCGACCATCAATCAGGGACTCGTGCGCTTTCTCGATTCGCGCGGTCTCGATCACGATCGCCGCACCAACGAAATAATCGCCGCCGTCAACGCGACCGGCGAGGCGTTTTTCGCGGGCACCACCTGGCGCGGCATGCGAGTCATGCGCGTATCGGTATGCAGCCGCGCCACCACCAGCGCCGATGTCGAGCGCACCATCCGAGCCTTCGAGCGTGTGTTGAATATGCCAACATAATGTGTTGGAACCCGTATCGCACTTCTTCTATTCCGATCGCCTGAAGCTTCAATTCTGGGATTGGGGCACGAACGGAAAACCCGCGCTGCTTCTGGTCCACGGCGGACTCGACCATGCCCGCAGTTGGGACGCGACCGCCCGCGCGCTGCGTGACGACTACCATGTCTACGCGCTCGATCTGCGCGGTCACGGCAACAGCGCCTGGGCGCCGGGCGCGCTCTACAGCATCGCCGAACACGTGCTGGATCTGTCGGCGCTCGCCGATATCATCAACGGATTTCCCATCACGATCATCGGGCATTCGCTCGGCGGCATCATCAGCCTGATTTACTCCGGCATTTATCCCGATCGCGTCCGCAAGGTCGTCGCGATCGAAGGGCTCGGGCCGCCGCCGACGCATCGCGTGCACAAGCCGGCGTCGCATCGCTATCGCGAATGGATCGAGGAAGTGCGCAAACTGGAAAATCGCGCGCCGCACAGCTACCCGACCATCGCCGACGCCGTGAAGCGCATGAAGGAAGCCAATCCGTTCCTCACCGACGAAGTAGCCGAGCACCTCACGCTGCACGGCACCAACTGGAATGCCGACGGTTCCATCATCTGGAAATTCGACAACTACGCGCGCATCTTCGCGCCCTACGGCCTGAATATCGACGATGCGAAAGAAGTGCTGTCGCAGATCACGTGCCCTGCCCTGCTCTTCTGGGGGCGCAAGAGCTGGGCGCAGGATCCGGAGATCGACGGCCGCGCGTCGGTAATCCGCGATCATCGCCTGGTGAAAGTCGACAACGCGGGCCACTGGGTCCATCACGACCAGTACGAGCTTTTTCTCCGTGAGACGAAAAAATTCCTCGCCGAGTGAGTAACTAACCCGTACCCTCGAACATCACAATTAGCGGGAGACAATATGAAAAAGCTAACGGGACTGTTCGCAGGCTCGATCCTGTGTGCATCTCTAGCTGTAACCGGGTACGCGCAAGAGAAAGGACGTGGCGGCGGCGCGCCACCGCAGCATCAGGAGGTGGGAGGCGGACACGTTCCGCCGCATGGTCCGCCGCCTATGAAATCGGCACCGCCGGCGCGCGTTCAACAGCAGCCGCAGGCGAGGCCGGAGGAACATCGAACCTTCAACGACAAGGCCGGACACCCCGAGGCTCCGCACGTTCACGTGCAAGGTAACGTGTGGGTCGGCCACGACCAGGGCCGCAACGACGCGCGCTTTCATCTGGATCATCCGTTCGAGCACGGGCGATTCACCGCCGGAATCGGCGCGGGCCACGTGTGGCATCTGGGCGGCGGAAATCGCGAGCGCTTCTTCTTCAATAATTTCTATTGGAGTGTCGCGCCGTTCGATTATGGCTACGTCGGCGATTGGCTGTGGGATAGCGACAATATCGTGATTTATGACGATCCCGATCATCCCGGCTGGTACCTCGCGTATAACACCAGGTTGGGGACGTACGTCCACGTGCAATACCTGGGATAGCAAGCAGTCACTTCCGGAGTGTTGGCCGCCGATTCACGCAGATACACGCAGATGAAAAGCGTTTTTGTTATCTGCGTGTATCTGCGTGCATCTGCGGCCGGGCGAAATCCGGGGAAATCCGGGAAAGGTCCGTCTGTCCCTGATTTCCCTGATTTCGCGGTAACGAAGACCTGCATTATAGTCGATACATTCTCATGCGCTATTCTGCCGTACTGGCCGTGGCATTCGGCCTGCTGGCCGGATGCCAAAAAGTTGTCGCTAAGAAGGTTTTGGAAACTATGCTCCAGAAGATGATGTCAACGACAACTAGCGCATGCGCGATCTCGCAACCGTCGGAGGTCATTGCGCAAGGCGCCTGGACTTAATTCAGTCGACGAGGCGGGGTTTCGTGATCTAAATCCATCGTCAATTATCATGATTCTGATCCGAGAGCCGTACGGAGATTAATCACTGCCGGCGCAAATATAAACGCAGCTAACCCTCAATAAAGTCACGCCACTAATGAACGCCGTCAGTGTGCCCATGGTAAGCCCGAAATCGCCCTTGATCTAATTCGCGCCGGCGCCATCGTAAATGTCGCCGACCTCCAAGGGCACACCGCTCTATGGCTCGCGACCACCGACAGCAATGACCCGTTGTCAAACTCTATTGGAGGCATGCGCTAATCCGAACGTTCGAGGTCCGGGTGGCCAGACTCCGCGTAATGGCGGCGTTGAACGGCTTTCTCGAAAAGGCGACATTGCTGCTTCAATACGGGGCGGACGCTACAATCCGCAACGACCAAGGCGGAACGGCAATGGACGCGCGTAACGAAAGAGGCGGGGCAGCGATGAGGGAGTCGTAGCGAAGCACATCCCAACGGTGCGCCCATACCGTGGACAGGCTGTCGGGCAAACCTCGAGGGAAAACAGGGTAAGGGAAAACCGGGACAGACGGACCTTTCTCATATTTCCTTATTTCCTCGCTGGCCGCAGCAGTAAGAACAGTGACGATCCTCTTCGGCCGCCCGGGACTCCCTCGCTTCAACAACAAAACAGGGACCGACGATCATTTCTCATATTATTTCACGGGCAGCAGAGAATCGGAGAAATGATCCGCCTGTCCCTAATTTCCCCTAGTTTCCCTCTCTCTAGTTTGCTCTAGTTTCCACTTACGGAGTGTTGGCCGCGGATTCACGCCGATACACGCAGATGAAAAGGGCTTTTCTTATCCGCGTTTATCTGCGTGCATCTGCGGCCAAAATGTTTTCTCGCACTACTTCACCGTCAATAACGCGCCCGCCTGTGTCGACGCCCCGTTGTACGTGCAAGTGAGCGTGTTGTCGCCGGACGGCTGCGGATTCGGCACCGTCATATTCAACTGATACAACCCCGGCCCGATCAGTCCCGCGAACGATACCGGCGCATTATTCGCCCCCAACTTGCACACCGGAAGCGGCGTCGCCAGCGAACCGGATTGCGACGACGATCCTTCCGTTAGCGCCGTTGTCGTGGGGCCGAACCCTACGGCATACAGGACCACCTGTTCGCCCGCAGCCGCCGGTGTTGACGATCCCGGAAACAAAGTCGTCGGCCCCAGCAAACTGAAATTCAAGTGCGTCGCCGCGACGTAGCCCTGTGCGTTGAACAACAGCAGCGACGGCGCCAGCGGCTTCGCAGTCGCCGAAAACGCGGCGCTCGGCACACCGTTGTTGAACACCACGACCTGAGCAGGGCCGTTCAACGCATCGAGCCCCGTCAGCGCATTCACCTGATCCGCCGCGCAAGCGCTGGTTACGGAGCTGCAGTAAAAATAAACATACGCAGACTTGTTGTTGATAGTGACGCTGACGCCTTGCAGATTGGTCGGCATCCTCCCCGCTGCGAATTCCGGCGCGTTGCTCCAGATGACGCCAGTTGCGGGAGTAGTCGCGGGAACCAGATTCGTTCCCTTGATTTCGATAAACGCGTTCGCGGTGATTCCGGCTGATGACGGCGAACTCGCCGTGTTGACGGAAATGATCGTCCCGCCAGTAGCTTGTCCCGCGACCACGCTTCGGCTCAGCAGATTGCCCGCCTTGTCGTAGGTGTAGTTGATCGATCCCGCCGATCCGTAGTCGGCTTTGATGAGGCGCCCCGCCGAGTCATAGGAGTAAGTCACAGCCGCCGCGAACATCAGCGGCACCGCCAGAGCGAAAACAATAAGTCGATTGAACATTGTGTTCTCCTAATTCCCGCCACCCGCCGCGATCAGAGTCGTGCTGTTGGAGCTCACGATTCCCTCTGAATTATCGCTGATGATGCCCGCGCTGTCGCTGCCGATCAAACCCGCGCTATCGCTGCCGATCAGGCTGGCGCCGTCGCTGGTGATCATCATCCCGGTACTTGCATCGATTAGCGCAGGCAGCCCGTTGCTTCCGAGCACAGGCCCGCCTAATGCACCGCCGAGAGCCGGACCACCACGAATATTCGACGTGAGTACCGCGGCCGGAGGCGGCGTCACCGGAGCCGGCGGATCTGGCGGCGGTGGTGGAGGCGGCGGGTCCGATGGATTCAGCATCGCATTCAGCTCATCGACGCTCAAATCCAGATTGGCCGCGATCACCATTATCTCCACGATGGCGAAGTAAATATCCGCTTCCCCTAACTTGCCGCTCCGAATCGCATCGAGCAATTCGAGCGCGTAGCCCACGGTCTCTGAATCGGTTCCGAAAGGATCCACGTAGCGCAGCGGATTGCCGCGGCCATAAGCATAGGGCTCCGCCGAAGCCGGATTCGCATTCAGGAATGGATCGCGCGACACGAACCGAGCCGTCGACGCATCGTAATGCCGGCTGCGCAAATAGTACAGTTGCTGGCCTTCCTGAATCGCTCCGAATTGTCCCTGCCACGTGAATGGATTTTCCGTCGATCCGGTATGCGTGGCGATCTCCCCATATGGGGTGATCGCATACGCATCGGTCAGCCCGCCGTTATCGCCCGTGAGAAACGCCGTGTTCCCCATCTCATCGAAGTGATAAAAGTGGCGCGCGCCCGTCGCGGCTTCCACGCTGTAGAGCAGCTTGCCGTCCGGCATGTACACGTAATAGCGAAGATCGGCATTCCCCTGCCGGACAATCGACAAGGCCGGATAGTGGAACGCGTAATTAATAACGGCAGTGCGCGCGCCCGCCGAATTCGTGCTCGAAACGGTTCCGCCCAGGCCGTCGTAAGTGTACGCCGCCGAATCGACGCCATCCTGGAAAGCGGTGAGTTCGGACGCCAGATTCCACGTATAGTTCCGTCCGTTCTGCGCCGTCACGCGGCCCATTTTGTCGTAGTTCACGTTGGTCACCCGCGCTGCCTGATCGTAGGAAAACTGTTGCGAGCCCGGTTGCAGAACCGGTGTAAGCGGAAGATTGCGATCCGCCGTGAGGATCTTTCCGTCCGCATCGCGCGTGAGCGTGATCGATCCGCTGGTCCCCATCTGGATCTTGCTCACACGGCCGTTGGCGTCGTACGTATAAGTGTTGGCGACGCCGTTCGGATAAGTCAATGTCGCGAGCCGGCCCGCGGCATCGTAGGCGAGAGTGGTCTTGCCCGTCGTCCAATCCGCGACCGTCGCCACCCGGCCCGCGCTGTCGTAGGTGTACGTTACGAATTTGCCGCCCGCATACAGCAGCGTGGCGGGACGCCCGGCCGCATCGTACGTAATCGCGATTCCGTTGATATTCGATGGCTGCCCTTTCACGTTTCGCTGAATCGCCAGTCCATCGGTCGTCGCCAGCAGTCCCACCGCGTCGTAGCTCGAACTGATTGTGGTGCCGTCCGAAAACTCGCGCTTCGTGATGTGCCCCGCGGCATCCGTCGTGACGTTCGCCGTCCCCAGCGGCAGCGTGATCCCGGAAAGCAGATTCTGCGTGTACGTAAAACTGATCGCGACTCCCAGGGGATCCGTCAGCTTCGTCCGGTTGCCGTTCACGTCATAGGCGAATGACCAGGTGTTTCCATTCGGACTGGTCATCGCCGTGACACGACCCACCGGATCGCGTTGCAGCTTCGTCGTAATCGCGCCCGGAAAATCGATCTGGATGACTCTGCCCGCGCCATCGCGCGTGAGCGATTGCACCTCACCCAGCGGATTCGTCAAGCTGATCGCCCGACCGATCTTGTCGTATGCGGTCGTGTACGCGTTGCCGCCGGGCGTCGTGATCGACGTTACGCGCCCGCGAGGATCGTATCCGTAGGATGTCTTGCGCGATGTCGCGTCGGTAGATGTGAGTACGCGTCCTTGCGCATCATAGGAATAAGAGATTCGTGTGCCAATGTTGTCGGCGATCGCCGTAATACGATTCGACGCATCGTAAGTGTATGCGGCCTTGTCGCCGGCCGCGTCCGTGATCGAACTCAGCCGATCCCCCGCGTCATACGTGTACGCTGTCCGATTTCCCAGCGGATCCGTGAACGACCCGATCTTCAGCGTCGGCGTGTAAGTGAAGTTGAACGAGCCGCCCAGAGGCTGCTTAAAATTGGTCCGTTCACCGTTCGCGTCATATGTCGTCGTAGAAACTCCGCCGGACTTGTTCGTGACGGTCTGCCTCCGCCCGTTCGCGTCGTACGTGTACTTCGTGATGCCGCCGTTCGGCGCGGTCACGCTGACTAGCCGCTTGGCCGAATCGTAGGCGTACCTGGTAGCGTTGCCAAGCTCGTCCGTAACCGACGCGACCGTGCCATCCGGATTGTAGGCGATCGTCGAAACGCGCTGATTCGCGTCCGTCACTCCGATCGTGCGCCCGTTGCTATCGTAGGCGAACGATTTCGTCGAACCGTCGGTGCCCAGGATCGTCAAAATGTTGCCGTGGCCGTCGTAGGTCATGCTGCTCGAAGTCCCGTTCGGATAGCTGATGCCCGTCAGGTTGTAAAACGTAAATCCGGTTTGTGTCTGCGCAGTGTAGGTATACGTGGTCGTGTTTCCCTGCGGATCGGTCGCCGTTGCGACG
Source organism: Terriglobia bacterium (assembly GCA_963732025.1). GTDB lineage: Bacteria > Acidobacteriota > Terriglobia > Bryobacterales > Bryobacteraceae > Palsa-187. Next base: position 1,362,447 of record CAVSXU010000006.1, on the reverse strand, counting down.
TATCCGGTGGGCGCGTGATACGTGTACGTCATCTTGTTGCCCAGCTTGTCCGACACCGTCGTCTTGCGAAATGCCGAGTCATACGTCACGTTCGCGGAAGCACCATTGGGATCGGTCAACTGCGTCAGATCCCCATTCGCATCGTTAGTTTGTTTCGTGATCTTGCCGAACGGATCGGTCACCGTGGTGCCGCCGCTGCCGTCGTACGCGATTTTGGTCGCATCGCCGTTGCCGTCCGTCTGCGTAATCACGTGCCCGGCCGAATCATACGTCTGCGTCGTCGGCACTGCCCCCGTCGGATATTGCTTCTTCGTGATGAGCCCAGTGATCGATCCAGCGGTGGTGTAGGAATACACGGTCGTGTTGTTCAGCGGATCGGCGACGGAAGTGAGAAGGCTTCCGGTATAGGTGTACAAAACCGCGCGCCCCGCCTGGTCCTGCACTTGCGTAAGCTGGCTTCCCGTATAGGTAAGCGTCAGCGTGCGGCCGATTCCGTCGCTGATCGACGTGGGGCCGTTCGCGCCGGGCGTCACCGTAATCGTGTTGCCGTTCCGATCCTGAATGCTGATGAGATCTCCCGCCGAATTGAAAGAATAGATTCGCCGGTTCACCGGAGTCATCAGTTGATACGTACTGCCCTGCGCATTTATCAGTTGATACCCGGAATCGAGCGGCGACGTGAGCTGCCACGCGTTATTCGAATTCGTGAACGTCAGCACATTGCCGCCGAACAATCGGATCTGCGCAGTGCTTCCATTGATGATCGCCGCGACATCGAAGTTGCTCATCCAGTTCGTGCCCAGGCTCGACGCTCCGCTGGCGGGCAAGTTGGACGCATAGAATCGCGCGAACGAAAACGCCAGTGGACCTCCCAGGTTGAGATCGGTATCGGTGCTGTAGAACTGTCCGCTGGCGCCGTCGACAGGATCGGGAACAGCATCGTAGTGATTGCCCGTTCGGATCGTGATCCCGTTGTATGTCGTCGTGCCCCCGCCACCACCGCCGCCCGACGAATCGTCGCCCAGCGTTCCCGTGAACGTCACATTCAACCCGACCGGACCAACCCCGAAATCGGAAACGTTGAAGTTCAAAGTATTCGTGCCGACCACTAAGCCCGAGGCCTGGGTCATCGTGTACGACGTCACGGAGCTCGGATTTGGTCCAGGGCTGGGATTCTGGAAGAACGATTGATTGAGCTGTATGTCGACATCCGGATCGGCCAGCACGAACATCTTAAGGTTCGCTTTGGAGAGAGCGGAAGCACTCGGAATTTGAAACGTAAGCGTGAACGTGAAATTTCCGTCGACTGCGCCGGACGGATGCGTCGATGTCGATTGAACAGCAGCCGGACCAATCCATTTCGCCCCACTCTGCTGCCCGGTCCATGTCGAAGGCTGAGTGGTTACGACGACGGCCGTGCCACCTTTCAGCTTGTAATTCGGATCAGGAGAGGCTTGGCCGGTCGACGGCGGGACCGAAGCCCATGCAGAAACACTCGCAACCAAAAATGCAACCACATTGCAACAAGATCTCATTCATTCACCCATGGAAAGATATGAAAAACGCCGGCGGAACCCCGAACCTCCGCCACTTTCGTGACAGTTTACCGTACCTTGCAAGTGAAATTCAAAGCCTCATCGGTGCTGCCTGTCCCTTTGTAGACAGCCACTTGTGGATAAGGACATAGCGGACGCGTGCGATCCGTCTTGCCGTCGCGAACGCGAGCCGCCGGAATCTGCTCGGCGCCTTTTTTTGCTCCACCCACTGCTCCAGCGCTGCCAGCGCGTCGAACGTGCTGGTGCCATCGCCGCCGGTGCAATGCGCCATTCCGGGGACCATAAATAGTCGATAGAAACCGGCCACATCCTTGGCACCGGCCTTGTCCACCACCGACTTGAAATACGCGACGCTCGATTCCGGGCGCGATTTGCGGATCGGACCAGCCGTGATATTGGATCAGCTTGCCGCCGCGCGTTGCGAACTTCTTCAGATCGGGATCCAACGCATTCAGCGACGCGGATGCCTCCATCGTGCGCTCGATATCGGCATCGAAATCAAACTTACGGAAATCCCAGTCCGGATCCTTAAATACGACAAAGCGAAACAGATCCGTCCCCAGGCTCAGCGGTTGCGCGCTGCCCATCGTGGCCCAACCCATTTCGCTGCCCGGTGAAAACGCGGGCGCGATAAAAGCGCCGGTCCGCGGATTCGTCACCGCCGTGTACATCCGGCGCGCCGTTTCCACCTGCGCTGCCGTCAGACAACCTGACGTTGCGTCGCCCTTGCAGGCCAACACCTTGGGATCGAACTTGCATCGCGACGGCTGATCGATCACGCCGTCCTTCACTCCATCCTGCGCGTCGCACGCCGCCAGCGCGGCTTCATGAATCAGCGGAAATAACGAAGTGGGAATGAAGCTCGCATCATCTTTGTGCACCGCCTGCGCGATCCACACCGCCAGCAGCGCTCGCCCCGACCAGTTCGCTCCCGGCGATCCGGCGACGATGCCATCGTAGTCATCCGGGAATCGCTGCGCCTCCATCAACCCCTGCCGCCCACCTGCCGAGCATCCCGTGAAATAGGAAAGCTTTGGCGACTGCCCGTAGTACGCGCTGACGATCGCTTTCGCCGCGACGGTCATTTCATGAGTCGAGCGATACCCGAAGTCGATCAGCTTTTCGGGATGCCCCAGCGCAAAACTTCCGCTCCCGCCCTGATGGCCGGTGTCGGTCATCACTGTCGCGTAGCCGCGTTCGACTCCGCGCGCAAGCGTCGCCGGCGCGATCGATCCCGACCATCCGCCATTCCCGTTTCCTTCCAGCTTTCCGTTCCATTTCTCGGGCAACCATACTTCGATCCTGATATCGGAATCGTTCGACGGTTTCAGGGTAGCGGCGACCCGGCAGACTCCGGGCTGGCTCGGCTGCACCAGCGTGATCGTGGTGTTCTTGAGGTCGAGCTTCTTCAGGTCCTCGCAGGTTGCCGCGAAGGCGAGCGGGGTAATTGCGAGCACGGCGAAAAATCGAGCAAGCATGATTCCGAATCTTACACGATTACCAACAAAGAGGTGCTGGGTCGGTTGCAAACGTGGGGCCGCCACTCGTGGCGGCGAGCCGCCTTCAGGCGGCTCTGTTCACCGTCAAGAAACCGGACTTTACACGATGCTGAAAAACCGAGCGTCTGTGTAAAAACAGGGACAGGCTACCCTGTCCCCTAGGGACCAGAGACCACGTATAAACAAGATATCGTCGTGGACAGGGCGGCCTGTCCCTGTTTTTACACAGACGCTCGGTTTTTCAGCATCGTGTAAAGTCCGGTTGCCGCCACGAGTGCCGGCCCCAGGTCCACTATCGACAACGATGGCCCTGGTCAACGTAATACCGCGTGCCGATGTCCGTAAGCTGAACCTCGGCGCAATACGGGCCGGCGTTCGCGCGAATCGTTCGAGCGCGGCCCTCAGGCGCCTGAGTGCCCGATTTCGAAAACACTTCGGTGATCGCGCGACCGGTCATCGACGACGGCGCTTTGACCCCTTCGAGAGCCAGGATCGTCGGAGCGATATCGTAATTCGCGGTCGGCGCTTGGATCTCCGTCTGCTTCTTGAAATCCGGCCCCCAAAACAGCAGCGGAGTGTGGACCATCCACGGATTCAGCCCGCCGTGTCCGCTTCGTCCAGGAACACCGGTGCGTTTGTCATTGTTCGCGATGCGCTGGATGCCGGGGAATCCGAACGCGTTCTTCTCCGAGGTCCACTGAAACGTCACGATCAGATCCGCGCCACGCTCGGCTGCGACATTCATGGATCAATTCGAGCGCGAACGTACCGGCCAACCCATCCCTTTGTCCTCTGCCTTTCCGACGCAGCGAACCGCACCCGACGCCGGTTTTTCCGCGGCAGTGAAAATCACATCGACGCCGTCTGTCTTCTGCAGTTGCTCCACCGTTTTCTGAATCGCCGCGGCATCGTGATTCTTGGCGTAAATCAGCGCCGACGAGCCATTACTTGCGACGATCACATCCGATTCCACGCCCGCCGATTGCAACGCCCCGTTGAGATCCACGGGATCGGGCTCAGCCGCGAATCCGTGGTCCGCCGTTACGATCAAGTCCGTCGCGCGCCCCTCCGGAGTCTCGCGCAGCATCGCGAGCAGTAGTCCGATCTGCTCATCGTCCGCTTTCAACGCCGCCAGCGCCTCAGGCGATCCAACTCCGTTGCGATGCTGCGAGCCATCCGGTTCCGTGATCCAATCGATCACCACGCCGGCGTGCAGCTCCTTCAACACATAGCCGCGCAACACTTTCTCCGCCCACTCGACGGACGCAATTCCCGATTCCGGTTTTACCGTGCCGAATGCCCGCTGGATTTCCTGATTTACTTTGTCGGGAAAAGCCACGCGCTTTCCGTCCTCCAGGCCCGACGAGATCAACACGCCATTGCCTTTGATCGCCATCGGGTTCAGCAGAAACGTTCCGCCGGTGGAACCCGATCCCATCCCGACGAACCGAATACCCGCGCCCTCCAGGGTCTCGGCCAGAGTCGGCACGGGCAGTGTCCGTCCGCTGGAAACCTCCGCAAGCTTGACCAGATTCTGATAATTCGAGGTATCGAACGGACGCGGCGACACCGCATCCACCCACATAGCTGTTCGAGACAATGCCGTGTACCGACGGCCACGAACCCGTGGAAATGCTGGCCGAGTTCACGCGCGTCACCGTCGGAAAAACAGAATGGGAGTTCGCGCACCACGCGCCTTCCTGCTTCATGCGCGCGAGATTCGGCATCACGTCGGGACGAATCATGTCGGGACGCAGCCCGTCGATCACCAGCACGATCACGCGCGGCCGGCTCGCGTTCTGCGCCGAGGCAAGCGTCGCCGTCAAAATGAGCGCGCCGAGAAAGCGATTTCGCATTTCTAGAGAGTATCGTGCTGGTGGTGGGTCATGGTTCAAAGGTGGGGCCGGCACTCGTGCCGGCGAGTCGCCTTCAGGCCGCTCGGTTGGCACATCGCGCGCAGCGACGCCCTTGCTCCGATATCCTTGGCAAGAGGTGCGCGATGGATCTCAAGCCGCCCGCGTTTGATGCCTCGCTGGAGCGATATCAGCAACAGGCCGAGCAGCTACTCGACGCCCATGGGTCCGGCGATCCGCATGCGATTAAGCTGATCCACGAAAATAATCCGCGCTTCCTGGACAACAAGACGTCGTGGCTGCCAAAGTCTCTACCGGACTCGGAAATTCAAAACGCTCCATTCGATATCGCCGGCGCGCAATTGACCATCGCTCGCATTTACAACTTCAAGGATTGGAACGCACTCGCGGAATGTGTCGATGCGGTCGGGCAGACTGCATCCTCTGTATTTCAATTCGAATCGGCGGCCGAAGCGGTCATCACAGGCGATCTCGCCCGCCTCCAGGCCCGGCTGCGTGAAAATCCGGAACTAGTTCGCGCCCGTTCGACTCGTATCACCAATTTCGATCCGCCCGTGCATCGCGCGACGCTTCTCCACTACGTCGCTGCCAATGGCGTGGAAAGTTATCGGCAAAAGACACCGCCGAACGCGGTCGAAATTGCACGCGCACTGCTCATCGCGGGAGCGGAACCCGACGCCCTTGCAGGCATGTACGGTGGCGATTGCACCACCATGAGCATGCTGGTTTCGAGCACTCATCCGGCAAAGGCGAGGCTGCAGGTTGCACTCGTCGAAACGCTGGTGGAATTCGGGGCTTCCGTGGAAGCGCGCGGCGAAGGAAGATGGACGTCGCCGCTGATGACCGCTCTGGTTTTCGGATTCCCGGATGCAGCGGAGGCGCTGGTCAGGCTCGGCGCGCGCGTCGACGAGATCGCGACAGCGGCCGGCCTGGGGCGGCTCGCCGAAACCAAGGCTCTGCTACCCGCCGCCGACGCGGACAGCCGCCACCGTGCGCTGGCGCTCGCGGCTCAACTCGGCCACGTCGATGTCGTGCGATTGCTGCTCGATGCCGGCGAGGATCCTAATCGCTACAATCCCGACGGAATGCATTCGCACGCGACGCCGTTGCACAGCACGATCGCGGCTGGCCACTTCGCAATGGTTCGATTGCTGGTGGAGCGCGGCGCGCGGCTGGACATCAAGGACACGCTGTTTCACGGGACGCCGCTCGGCTGGGCCGAGTATTTGAGAAAGACGGAGATCGAGAATTATCTTCGAGAGCGCTATAATTCTCCGCAGCCATGAACACCACGCGCGCGCTCTGCTTCCTCACGGCAGCGATCCTTGTATCCGCTCAAGCGAAACTGCAATTCACCACCGACCTTCAGTACACGTCCAAGCTGGGCGCGAAGTTCTTTTCGCTGCCCGATGAAAAAGGCGCGATCATGGAGGCGAAAAAGAACCTCGCCACGAATCCCAGCGATCCGGCGTTGCTCCTCAAACTGGCGCAAGCGCAATTCGCGGTGTGGCAGGACAAGCAAGCGGTGGTGACGCTGACCAAGGCGATCACGCTCGCGCCGACGAATGGCGAACTCTATATCGAGCGCGGTCATCGCGAGCTTCCGCTGCGCGAATTCGCCAAGGCGCGCGCCGATCTGAAGCGTGGCGCCGAACTGAGCCCCAAAAACATGGCCGCGTATTATCATCTGGGCCTATCGCATTATTTTCTGGACGAATTCGCCGAAGCTGGCGAGGCTTTCCATCGCGCGGTCGAAACCGCGCCCGACAACGATGAACGTATCAATGCCACCAACTGGTTGTACGCATCGCTGCGCCGCGCCGGCAAGAAGGAAGAGGCCGCGAAAGCGCTCGAAGCGATTCCGCCGGACATGACGAACAAGGCCGCGCACACGAAGTATTACCTCAATCTGGTGCGTTTCTTTCAAGGGCGAATGAGCGAGTCCGACGCATTGCCTCCCGAGCCGCCCGCTGGCAATACGGATCAGGAGACGGAACTGGTGTTCGATACGGTGGCATATGGAATCGGCAATTGGCATCTCTACAACGGCGAAACCGCGAAGGCGAAAGAATATTTCCGCCGCATCATGAAAGGCCACGTCTGGATCACGTGGGGCTTCGTCGGAGCAGAGACGGAGTCCCTGCGGAACCTGCAAATCCAAGTGAATCTGGTTCACTGAAAGCCGTCTCGCGGAACGTCATGTCGGCATCTAGAAAAGCCGCGATCCGATCCTTGAATGCAGCAAAGCGACACGCGACGTTATCGCCGTCCGCTGTGGCGCAACCGCCTGCCACAGAGAACAGGTGAGTGCGCGCGCCCTGACGAGCGCGCCTCAAACGCATGCTGCCATTGTCGCCAGTGAGGCGCGACCCGTAAGGGCGCGCGCGGGCCAAGCCTTCCATCGAAACCGACTATCCTAATCCTGTATGCCCACCGCGTGGGCGACTTTCTGGACCAACGTCCGTCGCTTCCAATCTGACAAAGTGAACCCGTGGCTAGGGTTCCGAAATGCGCTCGGCGTCGGGCTGCCGCTGGCGGTCGGCGCCGCACTCGGCCACATCTCGGCCGGACTCGCGATGAGCACCGGCGCGCTCAACGTCGCCTTTCGCGATAGCGACGCGCCCTACACGCAGCGAGCCCGCCAATTACTCGCCGGCAGTCTGGTCGCCGGCATCACCGTATTCGCCGCCACTCTCTGCGGCAAATACAATGCGATCGCTCTCCTCCTCACCACGCTCTGGGCCTTCGCCGCCGGGATGCTGGTCGCGGTGAGCCAATCCGCGGCCGACGTCGGCGTGATGAGCCTGGTGATGCTTCTCGTCTACTCCGCCGTCCCGCTGCCTCCCGAACGCGCCGCGCTCGCGGGTCTTGGCGCGCTCGCGGGCGGTCTAATTCAAACCGCGCTTGCACTATCGTTCTGGCCGCTGAATCGATATGCAGCCGAACGGCGTGCGCTGGGCAATCTCTACATCGCGCTTTCCAACGCCGCGGCTTCGCCTCCCGATAGCGCCGCGCAGTCTCCTCCCGCGACCGCGCAAAGCATCGCCGCGCAGAACGCTTTGGCGACTCTCGACCAGAACCACTCCGTCGAAAGCGAACGCTTCCGCCTCCTGCTGATTCAGGCCGAACGGATGCGGCTGAGCCTGCTCGCGCTGTCTCGTGTGCACGCGCGGATCGTGCGCGATCAACCGGAAACGCACGAGGTCGCCATTCTTCAGCGGTATCTCACAACGGCGTCGCGTGTTCTGATCTCGATTGGCAATTCGCTGATCGACGGCGTCGAGATGAGTGCCGAAACGGACGCGCTCGCAGAATTCGACGCACTCTCCGAACAACTTCGCGATGCGGATCCATCTCGGATCGCCATCCACCACCAGCCTCGCGGCCATGAAAAATGACGCGAGGTTTCAAATGGACGCCCTCGCCGGACAAATTCGCGCAGCCATCGATCTGGAAGCCTCCGCCACACCCGCCGGTGTTTCCGAATACGAGCGTCGCGAAGCCGCCAAGCCGTGGCGATTCCGTCTGTTGGGCACCGTGGCGACGATGCGCGCGAATCTGTCGCTGGAATCGGCGGCGTTCCGGCACGCGCTGCGTCTCGCGGTGTGCGTCCTGCTGGGCGACGCACTCGCGCGCGGCTTCGAGTTGCGCCGTCCCTATTGGCTCCCCATGACCATCGCCATCGTGCTGAAGCCCGATTTCACCGCGACCTTCAGCCGCGGCGTGCTGCGCCTCGCCGGAACCTTCGCGGGACTCATCTTCGCCACCGTGCTGGTCCACATTCTGCCGACCGGCAGCGCCGTGGAAATTCTTTCCATCACGCTCCTGATGTTCGTGGTGCGCGGCGTCGGCGGCGCCAACTACGGCATCCTGGCGACCTCGGTCACCGCCCTCGTCGTCTTCATGATCGCGCTCACCGGGGTGCCGGCGAAAGAATTGATCGCCGCGCGCGCGATGAATACTGTCTACGGCGGCGTCATCGCGCTGCTCGCCTACTGGATCTGGCCGACCTGGGAAAGGACTCAAGTTTCCGAAGCCATGGCCAAGACGCTGGAAAGTTATCGCCGCTACGTCCAAGTGCTTCTGAAAAGTTACGACCACGCAGACTCTGGAAACGTCGAGGCTCTCGATCGAGCGCGCGTCGCCGCTCGCCTCGCACGCACGAATCTCGAAGCGTCCATCGATCGCGCCAACGCCGAGCCGGGCGCGTCGAAGGAGACCGTGCGTTCGCATAGCGCGCTGCTCGCCAGCTCGCATCGGCTGACACACGCTCTGATGGCGCTCGAAGCCGGACTCTCTTCCTCACCATCCGAATCGCCGCGCGCAGCGTTTCACAAATTCCTGAATGATGTCGATCTGACGCTTTACTACCTCGCATCGGCGCTGCGCGGCTCGCCGGTCGCGCCCGATTCCCTGCCCGACCTGCGCGAGGATCACCACGAATTGGCCCAGGCCGGCGTTCCTTCCGGCACTCTCCTGAACGTGGAAACCGATCGCATCGCGAACAGCCTGAATACCATGCGGGAAGAATTATTGGCGCGGAATACGTTCGTCGTGCGGGCGTGAGATTGTATACTGGCACAATGATGAAACGCCACGTTGCAATTGCAGTGCTCGGATTCGCCGCCGCCACGGCTCTATTTTCTCAAGCTCCAAAAGGTTGGAAGATGCGTGTCGATCGCAGCGCATCGGCATCGGACCCGGATGGGACCGGTGACATCAAATTCGTCGCCAGCGGCTCCGGCTTTCACGCGACCAATCCGCAGGCGTCGATTTATTGGAATCCGGCGAACACGGCGTCGGGTAATTACACCCTGAAAGGCACGTTCACGCTGATGAAGCCGAGCGGCCACACCAACTATTACGGCCTGGTCTTCGGTGGCAGCGCACTCGAAGGCGCGCAGCAGAGCTACGTCTATTTCGTGGTCGCGCAAAACGGGACCTGGCTGATCAAGAAGCGCGACGGCGATGCCCTCAGCAACATCGCGCCCAAGACTCCGAACGATTCGGTGAAGAAACCGGACGACACCGGAAAATCGACCAACGCGTTGGAAGTGCGCGTCGGCGCGGATAAAGTCGACTTCGTGGTCAACGGCGCGGTCGTGCATTCGGAAGCGAAGACCGGCGCGTTAGCCAAGCCGGATGGAATCTACGGCATCCGAGTGAACCACTTGCTGGAAGTTCAAGTCGACGGCCTGTCGGTATCAAAATAGTCGGTTGTGGGGCAGGCGTTTCCGCCTGCCTTTTTCATGTGTGGGGCAGGCGTTTCCGCCTGCCTTTCTGAACCTAAGGCTCGAAGTGAGTGTGGGGTGGCCTTTGTAGGCTGCGAACCCGATTTCCATCGGGTTCAACCGACTGAAAGTCGGTGGCAAGCATAATCCCTGCCCCACGGCCTAAGGCTCAAAGTGAATCACGCGAACCAAGCCGTCCAATCCCTTTGAACTATTGGCCGGCATCAGATCATAATCAATCCGAATCTCGATCGCCTTCTGCGGCCCGCAATTCAAATCCATCGTCCCACCGCTCTGCCCGTCCTTATCGATAACCGTAAGCCGCAACGGATCGTCGATCAGCAAGATCTTCTTTCCCTCCGCCGTAGCCAACACCATCCGAGCCTTCTCCGCCACGCACTGCAACTCAACAAATTTCCCAGCGGCCGTAGGCCGGCGAACCACCGGCTTCGCCGCCACCTCCTCCGCAACATCGCGACGCCGCAACACCGGAGCCTCGTGATTTTCGCCGAGCACCGGCGCGGAGCGAACAGCACTTTGCCGATCATTCTGCTGCGCCCCCGCTTGTGAACTAGCGATAAATCGCAAAAGCTGATCCGCCCGATCCTGATCCTCAATATCCTTAGACACCTTCTTCCACTGCTCCGCCGCATTCCGAGCCTTCTCGCGATCGCCAACTTCCAAATTCGAATACGCCAGCAGCGACAACAACTTCGGAGCATCTTCCGGCGTGACCGTCTTCACAGGAGCCAGCGTCGCCAGCGCATCCTTCGCCGCCTTCGCACGCAACTGCACCGATGCGAGTTCCAGCCGCACCTCCAATCGATTCGCATCCAACTTCAACAACTCGCCCAGCACCGCAATCGACTTCGGTGAATCTTTCGACTCAGCCATCCGCCCGTAATCCCACATCATCCGAGGACTCCGGCTCCCCAGATCGTACGCCTTCGCGAAATTCTCCCGCGCCGCATCCGTTTGGTTCTGCCGCCAATCCAGATACCCGAGATCCAGATAAGGTTCCGACCGTTTCGGGTCCCGCTTGACCAACGCTTCCAGTGCCGACCGCGCCGCATCTTCCTTGCCCGGCCGCTCGCTGATCTGCGCCAGCAGCAGCGCGACATCGAAATCATCCGCGGGCTCCGCCTTCAATTCGTCGCTCATCTTTTCGAGCTTCGCCGGAATCAGCACGCCTTGAAATTTGCTGCCGCGCAAGTAGCTCTGCAAATCCGCCTCGATCCTGCTCAACGGTTTGCCGTAAGTCTGCTCCAGCGCATCGGCCGAAGGAGTGCCGTTCGAAATCGTCACCATCAACTGCGTGAACTTCGCCCGATACTCATTCGTCAACGCGAGCATGTGCGTCAGAGCCCAGCCCTCGTTATACAAACTGCCGGCTTTATTCTTCTCGTTGTAGTATGCCGAATCGTGAGCCGCGCCCATGATGGTCGCGAGCGGCACCCACTTCTCCATTTGCAGCGCCTGAAAACGGCCCGGAATCAGCGACCCGACCAGGATGTTGCTCCCCATCGGCTTCAGCGTCGAGTACAGTTCCGCAACGCCTTCGCTCAGCCACGGCGGCAGCTTCAAATTAGAATGCTGAGTGATTAAGTGAACATATTCATGAATGGCGGTCGGAAATGTTTCCGAACCAGTGTGGCTCATCACGATGTAATCGCGATCCGCAGTCGCGTGGTAGTAGGCGGTCGCGAATTCGTTCAGTCGGTAGGGTGCGTATTCTTTCTCGGAGTTAAACGCGACAATGTGGACCTGCGAAGCCTTGGCCGTGGTCTTGGGCATCGATTGTTCGAAGAAGCTATGCACCTGTTCGAAATAGCGAATAGTATCGCGAGCGCTCCGCTCCCCGGCGGTCGTATACATTTCGAAGTTGGGCGTAGCGATGCGGGTCCAGCGGGCATCCGCCGCGTTAATGGAATGAACACAAATTAAACCGAATCCAAGAACAATCCAGCAACGCATTTCCATATTCTAAAACATCATATTCTCCAAGGTCGCCAGTGAGGCGCGACAGCATGGAGCGCTAAGGTGCAATCTCCACGGCCGCCAGTGAGGCGCGACAGCATGGAGCGCTAAGGTGCAATCCCCACGGCCGTCAGTGAGGCGCGACAGCATGGAGCGCTAAGGTGCAATCTCCACGGCCGTCAGTGAGGCGCGACAGCATGGAGCGCTAAGGTGCAATCTCCACGGCCGCCAGTGAGGCGCGACAGCATGGAGCGCTAAGGTGCAATCTCCACGGCCGTCAGTGAGGCGCGACAGCATGGAGCGCTAAGGTGCAATCTCCACGGCCGTCAGTGAGGCGAGCCCGTAAGGGCGCGCGCAAACGGCTCGCTCCTGACGGCCATCAAGAAGTCCTCAAAGAGGCGCGACAGAATGGAGCGCCTGTGATGTCATCCGTGTCGTATCGTGCCGTATCATCAGAGACGGAGAACCCGACCATGAAAAAGCACCTGAACACCACCGTCGCCCTAGCCGCCGGACTTCTAGGCGGATTAGTAAGCCGATACATAGCGCCACCCGCCGCCTTCGCGCAATCTCAACCAACAGCCACGAAAGAGGTCCGAGCCCAAAGCTTCGTACTCGTCGATCCGACCGGCCGCACCATAGCCACATTCGCTCCCGAGCCATCGCTAACAAAAGCCCTCCTGGGCAGTATCAGGCTACTCGATGCCAACGGACGCGAAATCTGGAGCGCCGGCGGCAGCCCCTTCCGAACCCCAAGCGACCGCTAGGCCGATCAAATCCTGGCGGTCGATGTGGCGCACGCACTCCTGCGTGCCGTGTCGACACTCATGTCGACACCCTCTTCCCAAAAGCGACTCTCCTCGAGAGCGAGGCCGCGCTCCGTTACACCAACCCGCGTCTCTCCCCACCACGATTTGTTCTATAATTCAAAACGACCGCAAACTCGCCCAAGTAGGAGGGTTGTAATGAACTTTCCAACGACACTGAGGACCCTTGCACTCCTCTTCCCCGCTGCCCTCACGATCCAGGCAGCCGACCTTCCCACCATCGCCGGCGACGTAACCTTCTCCAAAGACATCGCACCGATTCTCCAGCGAAGCTGCCAGAATTGCCACCAGCCGAACTCCGTCGCGCCGATGTCGCTGATCACCTATCAGCAAACCCGTCCGTGGGCGAAATCGATCAAAGAGCGCACGCTGCTGCGCGACAAACGCGGCGTCATGCCGCCCTGGTATATCGAAAAGACCATCGGAATCCAACACTTTAAGAACGATCCCTCCCTGAGCGACCTGGAACTCGCCAAGATCGCGAAATGGGCCGACACCGGCGCGAAGGAAGGCAACCCGAAAGATCTGCCGCCGCCGTTGGCGTTGGTCGACGGCACCAAATGGAATCTAGGCGAGCCGGATCTGATCGTCTCGACGCCCGAGATCAACGTCAAAGCCGGCGCTCCCGATTGGTGGGGCGAACTCGCGCCCGCGCCCACCGGCCTCACCGAAGATCGCTGGGTGAAATCGGTCGAGATGAAAGAAGTGAACGATATTCCGCCCGATACCGGCGGCGGCCGCGCCACCGTCGGCGCCCGTTACGTGTTTCATCACATGATCTGGACCACCACGGTTCCGGATCGCCAAGCCGCTCTGGGTGAAGATGTTGGCGAAGGCAGCGGGTCGTGGCCCATCCACGAAGTCGGCCGCAATGCGGATATTTTTCCGGATAGCGCGGGCAAACTTCTGAAGGCCGGATCCAGCCTGGTATTTTCGTCAAGCCACATTCATTCGAACGGCCGTGATACGAAGGCTCGCCTCGTATTCGGCTTCAAGTTTTTCCCGAAGGGTTACAAACCGACCGTGCGTTATGCGCGGCGCGGGCTCGGCAACGGCGTCGATATCGATATCAAAGCGGATGAGCCGAATCAGCGGCTCGATGCCTACAACGTGCTTCAGGAACACACCAAGATCACTTCGTTTGAGCCGCATCTGCACGCCCCCGGAGTCCGCATGTGTCTCGAAGCCATCTGGGGCATCAACGTTCAGACGCTGAGTTGCGCGGGCTACGACCACAACTGGGTGCGTGTCTACGAATACGATGACGACTACGCGCCGCTGCTGCCCAAGGGCACCATCCTGCACATCATCGGCTACATGGATAACTCGACCGCGAACAAGAATGTGCCGGATGCCAGGAACTGGTCTGGCTCGGGCAATCGTTCCATCTCGAATATGTTCATCGATCTGGGACAAGGCGTCGCGCTGACCGATGAGCAATTTTACGCGGAGATGAAAGAGCGCCGCGAGAAATTGAAGCTGACACCGGACGATGTCGTGATCGGCTGTCCGCTTTGCAATGGCGATCCGGTTCCTCCCGCGCAGCGACGGCCGCGCCCGGCGACGAGTTCGCCCAATCAAGGAGACCCGAATCAGTGAAGCAGCTCGCGCTGATCGCGATCGCCGTTTTGACGATCCGAACGGCCTCGGCACAGTTGTCGTATTCCAAAGGGCAAACCGTTTCACCGGCTTACGAAGGCTGGGAGAAGAACGCCGACGGCTCCTTCAACATGCTGTTCGGCTACATGAACTCGAACTGGGAGGAAGTGTTCGACGTTCCGGTTGGACCGGACAACAACATCGAGCCGGGCGGTCCCGATCGCGGACAGCCGACGCATTTCTTTCCGCGCCGCAATCGATTCGTATTCCGCGTACATGTGCCGAAAGATTTCGGCGACAAGGACGTGGTGTGGACGCTGAAGACGCAGGGCAAAATTCTGAAGGCGTACGGATCGCTGCGGCAGGATTATTATCTCGACAACATGGTGTTCACGTCGGAGACCGGCGCGATCGGCGCAGGCGTCAGCTCGCCGGAAATTCGCGCGAACAAACCGCCGGTGCTCGAAGCGGCTGGCGATCGAGTGCGAACCGTGAAGCTCGGCGAAACGCTGACGCTGTCGGCGCATGTGACCGATGACGGTGTTCCCAAAGTGCGCCCGCGCGGTGGCGCAGCTGGATCGGCGCGGAGCCGAAGAGGTGAAGGATCTCCGCCTGATTCCGCCGCGACAAGTTACCGTCGGGAGTGCGACCGGATTGTGGGTGTCGTGCTATTTGTATCGAGGCCCTGGCAAAGTGATGTTTTCGCCGGCGCAAGCCAAGACTTGGGAGGACACGCGGACAGGCGCGAATTCTCAATGGTCGCCGATGTGGACGCCTCCGGCTCCTCCGGCGGACGGCAAGTGGACCGTGCAGGTAACCTTCGATACGCCCGGCACTTACGTGCTGCGCTGGCACGCCTCCGACGGCGCGCTGTGGGCCGACGAAGATATCAAAATCACGGTGACGCGGTAATTGAAACTCGTCGCGTTTCTGCAAACCGATTGTCCCACCTGTCGGCTCGTTGCTCCGTATTTGAACAAGCTTGCAAATGCAGTGACTGTTGCAGCGATTTCGCAAGACAACGAGCAAGCAACCAGCGAGTTTATTCGACAGATGGAGCTTCGATTTCCGGTCGAGCTCGATCCAGGATTCGAGCAATCGAAGAAATTCGAAGTCGTCACCGTCCCGACCCTCTATGTTCTGGATGATCAAGATCGAATCGTCAGGACGGAGCCCGGCTTCGACAAATCGGCACTGAACGAAATCGCGGAACTCCTTGGCCAAGCGCCAGTTGCCAGTGATTTCGACGGGGCGCCGGCATCGAAACCGGGTTGTACTTCGCGGCACCTGGAAATTCAGACAGACGATGCCAGCGCCGCCGCTCTCGACCTGCATTCGACACGCGGCAATGCGGCTTCAGTGATCGATGTTCCTGAAGACGAAGACCCTTTCGAGTATTGCTATCGAGTATTCGGCGACGCGCTGCCGGTGATTCCGCCGACGGTCGAACGCATCGAGAAAATGCTCCGTGCAACACCGCACGATTACCGTGAAATCATCGCGCGAATCCCGCCATGTTACGGCGAAGCCACCATGGAAAAGATCGCTGTCAACGCGGTGATGGCCGGATGCAAGCCGGAGATGATGCGGGTGCTGATTCCGCTGGCTCGCGCGATTTGCGATGAGCGCTTCAATGCGCACGGCGTGCAGGCGACTACGCATTTCGCCGCGCCGCTGATCATCGTGAACGGTCCAGTGCGCGGCGAGCTTGGGTTTCATTCGAAGCAGAATGTGTTCAGCAATGTAGCTCGCGCGAACAGTTCGCTGGGCCGCGCTTTGCAATTGATTCTGTTAAATTTAGGCGGAGCGCGGCCCACCGGTATCGATATGTCGGCATTGGGGAATCCCGGCAAGTTTTCTTACTGTATCGCTGAAAACGAAGAAGAGAATCCGTGGGATCCGCTGCATGTCGATCAAGGATTGTCGCGCGAGCAAAGCGCGATTTCGTTATTCGCGGCCGAGCCGCCGCACGGCGTCAGCGAACATAACGCGCGTACAGCGAAAGGCGTGCTGAAAGCAATCACGTATGCGCTTGCAACGGTGTGGAGTTATCGCAATTGCGTGGGCTTTGAAGCTGTCGTGGTGTTGTGCCCGGAGCACGTGAAAACGATTTATCGCGACGGTTTTAGCAAACAGGATGTCCGCGAGTTTCTGTTTTTGAACACCGGAATCCCCCTGCGTTGTTATCAAGATGGAGAGTCAGGCGAGGGTGTCGCGCAGCGGAGCCAGTACACTGAGATCGTAATCGACGGCGAGCCGTGTTACCGGAAGTTCCGGTCGCCGGAATCGATCAAGATTGTAGTGGCCGGCGGAACGGCGGGCAAATTCTCCGCAGTGCTGGGGAGTTGGTCGGTGGGGCCGCGGGGAAGTCAGATGGTTACTTATGAGGTTTAGAACTGCAAGACAAAACGTGTCGACACGAGTGTCGACACGGCACGCAGGAGTGCGTGCGCCACAAAGGCGAGGTGACGTATGAGAATCGTTAGTCCGATGAATGAGAGCGTTCCTGCGGCGGCTTCGCTTGCGCCTCGGCTTACGACGCTCGCGGGGAAGATCATCGCGCTGCTCGATATCAGCAAGCCCGGCGGGAATATTTTTCTGGATCGGATCGAACATCGGCTGCGCACTGAATATGGTGTCGCGAATGTCATTCGCGAAATGAAGCCGACGTTTGCCAAGCCGGCGCCGGTGGGATCGATTGAGAAAATCCGGCACGCGGATGCCGTGATCGAGGGGCTTGCCGATTGAGGGTCCTGCACAACGTGCAGTTTGCACGATACGTCGAAGCTGGAAAGTATGGGAATCCCGGCGGTGCCGGTGGCGACGCATGAATTTATGACTGCGGCGCGCGCGCAGGCGGCGGCGTTGGGGCGGCCGACGTTCGATGCGGTGTATGTGCCGCATCCGATTCAGGATCAGACGAAAGCCGAGATCGAGGCTAAGGCGGATGCCGTGCTGGCGGAAGTGGTCGGGCGGTTGACGGGTTGAAGAGTTTTCGACGCAGTTAGGAAATACTGCGTGCGCCCTTACGGGTCTTTGTGAAAACCCGAATGTTGGACCGCTCCCTTTGGTCACGGCTCGTTAACTGCGCGCGCCCTTACGGGTCTTTGTGAAAACCCGAATGTTGGACCGCTCCCTTTGGTCACGGCTCGTTAAGTGCGCGCGCCCTTACGGGACGCGCCTCATGAAAACCGGCAGGCGGAAACGCCTGCCCCACAACCGGACTAGCAGAAGCATTCCGATCGCGGCCGGCCAGTATCGGCCGAGGTCGGCGCCAAAGGAATATTCGAACTCGATCGATCTCTGCGCCTCGTCCCGCTGCTGACGCTGGACTACGGGACCGGCAAGGCAGTTCACCAGGTATGCGCTGACTTGCGGCAGATGCCGATTTTCGAAACGCACCTGATGCCCGCTGCGCGCCGATCGCAGTTTTATCGTGATCGTGCCCAATCCCTCCCGCATGGATTCGAGCGTTGGGAAGCTGCTTTCGATCAGCGACAACGGTGCGGGCCGGCCGTCCACCCGCAGTTCCACATCACGCATCACATGCCCCACGTAGGCCCGTTCTTCTTCCGGGGAAATTCGTCCATCGCGATCCTGGTCGACCACTGCCATCCATACCGGCAGCATGGCAACGCCCGGCGTCAAGCGGATCTCGATGTCGATGCCGTCGCGCGTCACTCCGATCAGCGCGGCCTGGAGATACTCATCGAGCCGGTGCGCCGACGCGCGCTCCACCAGACACACGACCAAGCTCAGCGCGAACAGTGCATTGAGCCCCGTTCGCCTCATCGTGGGGGTACTCGACATCTTGATTGATTTAACGCCCTACTGACTTTTTGCCGTAGTCGTTGGTGGGATCGCGGTAAATCGTGTGGATGTGCATGGTCGGATCGCCCCCAAGCGGCTGGGGCGCGTACTCGATGACCAGGGTCGGGCCTTGAATCCGATAGTAGGCGGGCATTCCGTTGGTGGTGGGTCCGCTCCAGGCGAACCAGGTTCCCACGAGATTCGCCTTGATCTCCGCCATGCGCTTTTCCGCAGCCGGCTCATTGACGATCCCTGCCCACTCATTCACCAAGTCGAACAGCATGGCCTGCTGGCTCGCATTCATGGCGGAACACTTGATGCCTTCGGGCTGGATCGTCTTTCCATCCTGGCCCGGGCCCAGGACCAGGTCGGCCACCTTGTAATTGAGAATCGCCTGTTTGCGCTGCCCTTCGTCGAGCGCGTTGATCAGCGCGAAGGCCTTATCGTTCTCGGCGCCGAGCGGGCGCACGGTCTTGCCGTCGACAATATATTTGGCTGGCTGCGCCGCGGTGAGGCTCGGCGTGAGAATCCCGTCGACACCGACGATGGTAATGTTAAGCGCCAGATGATGGCCGCCGAACTGTAGCATCCAGGGGTCCTTCAGGGATGGCTTGCCGAGAATCGAAATGTAGAACAGGTCATGCCCGAACATGGCGTTCTGCGCAGCACCGCTGGACGCCTTCAGCGCTTCGTCGCCTTCGACGATGGCGAGCACTTTCTCGTAACCGCGCTTGCTCAGAGTTGACGCGAGCAGCGCCATCGCCGCTTTCTTTTGCGGTCCGCTAAGATCGCCCATCTTCAGACCTGCACGCGGCACCATCGTGGTGGGCAGGTTCGACCACTTCATTCGCTGCGCGGCGTCGTTGAACTCGAACATCACCTTCGAGCGTTGGTTTGCGTCGAGCGATGTCAGGAAGCTGTTGGCGCTCGCTACTATTTTGGAGGCGACGCTTGCGGGACTCTGGGCTGACGCGAGTCCGCAGCACAGCATGGCGGCGAGGAGGTTGCGCTTGCTCGTGCGGAGGAGAGTTTTATTTGTCATTGGCGATCACCTTAACACGATCACCTTAACAAGGGTATATCCGTGGATGGGTGGCGTGGGTGGATGTGTCGAGGCTTCAGGATGGGCAGACACGGTAGAGTCTGGATTTTGCGGCTGGTTGAAGCTAGTGGGCCGTCCGCGAAATGTCTTTAGCGGGAGAAGGGTGTCGACATGAGTGTCGACACGGCACGCAAGAGTGCGTGCGCCACATCGGCGCGAACACCCGTAACGAACGCTCGGACTGTGGTCGCCAAAGCTGGGATCACTCGGCGTCCGATTGCAATCCCCAAGCCGCCCAGCGAAACCAAAAGCCAGGAACCGGGCTCCGGCGCGTCCTGATCCGAAACCAAAACGGAGAATGGAACACTGAGGGTTAGCCCGGTATCGATGTTGTCGCTGGCCGTGATGTTTGGATCATTCGGGGTTACTCTGTAATCGTTGTACGTCAGAGTGATTGTTCCAGTAGCAAGATCGCCGGGCGACTGAAAGTCGTTGATCACGTAGGATCCGATTCCGGTTTGCAAAACGTTGTCGAATGGCTGGGTCCAGGGATTCACTTCGCCGCCGCCGGCGTCGGGCCCGATGACTGTGTAGTTGGCCGGCAATGTGATGAACGCCGAGAATACTCCGACCGGAAAGACGCCCGAATCGAGATCGATACTGACATCGGTGATCAACACCCAGGGCGTGATCACCGTGCTGCCATCCAGGATCGGCACACTGGTCAACGTGAACCCCCATCCCACTGTGTCCCCTGGCGCTCCGCTGAGGTTCGGGTTGTCCAGCATGAAACTTGGAGAGGCGGTCGCGGCCAGAGACAGCATCAGCAAGAGGACCAATCGTAGGGTGAGCATCTGATTCTCCTTAGGGAAGCTGGTTGACCAGTTGCACCAGGCCGTCCGACGATCCGCCGTTGGACATGGACCCGATGCTGGCGGTGAAGCGCGCATTGGACGCGCACCCGGTGAAATCGAAAATTGCGGCAACCTGCGCAGATCCGCCGACGCCCAGAGTTCCCAGCGATACCGGAAACGCGAGCGGCGATTGCCGGACGGGTGCGCAGAGCGTACCGAAGGTTTGTGTCAGCATGACACCGAAGAGCTGCGCCGCGTAACCCGTCCCTGGTCCGCTGTTGGTGACGGTGATGGTCCACTGCCGGTTGTTCAACGGTCCGCTTTTCGCGGTGATGTTCGCGCTCAAGACCGCGGGCGGCGTCGGCACGAACGTTCCGGTCACGGTCTTTGGCGCATCCATCAATAGAATCTGGGGCGAACTGTTTGCGGTCAGGGCGCCGCTGAAGCCGGTAAATACAAAACCTGGACTGGCAATCGCAACGACTCCAGCGCTGGCTCCTGCGCTATAAAAACCTGCGCCCGTGACCGTTCCTCCGGAAGGAGTCGAGGACTGTGTGGTGAGTTGGTATTCCGTAAGGAAGTTCGCTGCATACGAGTACGCGGGCACCGTGAGGTTCGCCGTGGGAAGTGAGAACGAGCGCGGATTCTGCGTGCTGTCATCGGACCACTTCTGGAACGTATAGCGCGTGTCCCCGGTTGGCACGTCGGGCGAAATCCACTGAACGGTGCAGTCGTTGAAGAGCGCTGTATATGGGGTGGAGAACGTGCCGGCGGCTCGGCAACCCGCTCCACTGACCGTGAAGTTGCGGCCGGCCGGATTCGAATCCAAGGTGATATTAGAGAGCCGGTACGAATAGACGGCGCCGGTAAAGATGGCGTCGAGCGGGGCTCCGGCTAAAATCGTGTCCCACTGAGCCGCCACGGACGCGCCAAAGTTCGTGCTGCCGGTTGACGTGGGCACGGTCAACTTGGATTGTTGGGTCCATACGCCCGCGGTGCGCGTGAACAGATAAACCGTCCCGCCTGCATGGTTCGGTGCTCCCACGACGAGTGTGTCGCCACTGATCGCCAGGGACGCGCCGAACAAGTCGCCCGCCACCGGATCGGAGGCGGTAATGGGCGCTTGGGGGAGCCATGTACCTCCTGGCTTCGTAAAAATGAACACGGAGCCGGTGCTGAGTTCCGACACGGCAGCGGTTGTCTGGTCAATCGCCACCGCGGCTCCGTAACCTGGTTTGCCGTGAACCAATGACTCCGCAAGGTCGTTTCCGTCAAGAATGAAAGCTTGAGCCGCGTCGGGCGCGCCCACCGCGAAGTTTTTGCCGCTACACGCCGCCGTAGACCCAATTGTCTGGGTACCACCGAAGGCACCCAGATTCCAGGCGACACCCGTACGGGTATAGAAAAACACGCTGCCGAACTGCTGTCCGACCTGCACGCTGGTGACCACTGCAAGGTCGCCGCACACAGCCACAGAGTGACCGAACTGAGCCGACGAAAAGTTGCCTGGCGCGCTGGTCAGCTGTCTGCTGTTGGCTCCAGCCCACCGAAGAGCGCACGAAAACGTATGCGGCGCCGCCGCCGTTCTGAGGAGCGCCAATCACCGCGGTGTCGCCGTCCAGAGCCACCGAAGATCCGAACAGATCGCCGGTCGTTGCGTCAGGCGCCACGATGGTGGCCACGTAACTCCAAACGGAGCCCGCATGCTGGAACACGTACACCACCCCTTTTCCTCCTCCGCTGTTGGGCGCGCCCACGAGAGCTGTCGTTCCGTTTAACGCCACCGAAGTGCCCATCTCGGGCGCAATGGATGGATCGGGGACCGATAGTCTCGCCTCTTGCACGACGGGATCGATGGTTACCGGATAGCGAGCACTCGAGTCGTCCACCTCGATACGAATTGTTCGGCCTTCGACCACCGCATGCGAGGGCAATGGGCGGCCATCCACGTCGCGACTCACCAGTCCGCCGTAGCGCAACAGCGTGCCGTCCGCGGCGCGAAGCATGACGTCCGCTCCTCCGAGTTTCGGACGTAAATCGCCGCCTACTTCGAGCGTCAGTTCCAACCGTTTTGCACCGCGCTGTGCAACGGTAAACCCGTGCTCCACTCCTTCCGGCTGATTGACATACCATTCCGTCAGCCCCGCGCGCTCATACTCGATGCGATTTTCCCGGATGGATGTTCGTGTCACCGGCCCTGCGCCCAGGAGTTCGAACGTGAAACGCGATCCCCTATGCTGGAACTCCGTGCGTCCCGCATCGAATCGAACTACCAGGCTCTGCGATGCGTTGATGGCTCTGAACCCCCCAGCATCCTTCTCTATTTGCAGCTCGGGATGGCTGCCGGCGCTGGCCGCCATCAGCGGGTAAAACGTCAAGATACCGGCGAGGCCCAGGGTAAATTGCATGTGTTTTCCTTTCCAATCGATGCGCGACATCCACATCGGAAGCCCAATACTACGCGCGCGCCAGGATTTGCGGGAGTGACAAGGAGTGAAGCGGGGGTTAATAACCCCGCGATGCTAGGATGGTTGGACAGTGTTACCGGAGTCGCCCGCCAGCCAGTCGGCAGACATAGTACGCGGGTGCCTGGAACACCTGCTCGAGAGCCCGACGTTCCGAAACTCCTCGCGATTATCGCGATTTCTGCGCGTGGTAGTGGAGCGGACACTCGAAGGCGGCCCGGACAATAGCCTGAAGGAAAGCGTAGTAGGCGTGCTGGTATTCGATCGCCCACCTGACTACGATCCTAAGATCGATTCCATTGTGCGCGTACAGGCGCGGCAGTTGCGCGCAAAATTGCAGGAATACTACTCGACCTCGGGAATGCGCGACGCGGTTCGATTCGAATTGCCCAAGGGTTCCTACGCGCCTGTGATCCGCCGGGCAGTGGTTACGGATGGGCCTCGCCTGGTTCCCATGGAGGCTCCGTCGGCGGATGTGGCGGTGGCCGATCTGGCGGTGCTTCCGTTTCTGGATCTCAGCTCCAATCCTGAAAACGAGTATTTTAGCGATGGCATTTCGGAAGAAATCCTATCGGTGCTGGCACAAGTGCGCGGACTACGGCTGATCGCCCGCACGTCGTCGTTTCAATTCAAAGGCCGCAATCGCGACGTCCGGCAGATCGCCAGGCAACTGGGCGCTCGATCGATTCTCGAAGGCAGCGTGCGCCGGGCCGGCAACCAATTACGGATCACCGCGCAGCTTATCGAGGGCGTGGGTGGCACGCACCTGTGGGCCGAGAATTTCGATGCTTTTCTCACGGATCCGGGACAGGTGATCGCGATTCAGGAAGACATCGCGCGCGAAATCAGCCAGCGTCTTGGAAAATTCTTTCCGTCCGCTCCCGCGGAATCGACGGATTCACCCAGGCGGCCCGCCACCGTCGCCGCCTACGACAATTATCTGCGCGCGCGGAAATTGTTATGTGAATTGCGGCCCGAATCCATCCACCAGGCCATGCCGCTGCTGGAAGCGGCCATCGCCGAGGATCCGGATTACGCGGCAGCCTACGCGGCTTTGGCGGACGCGTATGGACACCTCGGCATCTATGGCGGGCTGCCCAGCACTGATCTGTTGCCCAAGGCGAAGCAACTGGCGGAGGAAGCCGTGCGCCGGGATCCCAAGCTGGCCGATGGACATACTCTGCTGGGCAAGACCGCCGCGGCTCTGGATCTGGATCTTGCGTCGGCAGAGGCGCATTTCCGGCGGGCGCTTGAAGTGGACCCGCAGAATGCGCAGGCTCGCCAATCCCGCGCCCAGTGGTATCTGGGACCGGCCGGTAAAACCGCGGAAGCGCTGACTGAACTCGAAATGCTGCTGCCGCTGGATCCGCTGTCGCTTGAGCTGCGGCACACCTATGTCGCGATTCTATATCTCGCGCGGCGTTATCGCGACGCGATCGAGCAAGCCTCGCTGATCCTGCAGTTGATGCCCCAGTCCTTCGCGGCTTATTTCTACCGCTTTTTGGCGTACGACGCCTTGGGCGAGACCGACCGTGCGATGGACAATCTGAAGGCGCACGCCACCAACCTGTCCACGCTATTGCTCGACCAGCACGTAGCCGCGTACCAATTGGAGCGCGATGGCCGTCATCGGGAGGCACTCGAGGTGGCCCACCGTATGGAAGACGATCCGAGATCGCGTATCGCGCCTACCGTGTTGGCCGACTTGTGGATTCGGCTGGGAGATCGGGATCGCGCGATCGATTGGCTGGAACGAGCGTACGAGTGGCGCGTCTTCCGCATACTTTGGATTGGCGTGGACGCTACCTACGACGTGTTGCGTGGTCATCCGCGGTTTGAGTCCCTGAGGAGTAAGATCCTGGGGACGATATCGTAACGCCTTAAACAGAGATTGGTCCTTCCGCGCCCCGACCCTGGAAGTCGCCACTTAAAGGCGACTCATTTAGGCATCAAGCTGAGCATCCAGGAGAAGTCCTCTGTTTTCCATGATCCGCCGCCAGTTGGAGCAGGAAAGGCCTGCGGAGTCCCAACCAACTTGAGCGCGAAACCACCCTGAAACTGCCGGATGCTGGAAACGGCCTGGGTAGAGATTTGGGCACCGTTGTGGCAGGTGATACACGACGCCTGCTTCGCGGGGACGTTGGCGTTGAATTCAGTGAACGAGTTGCCCAAGAGAGTCGGCGCCGAACCGTTCGTGAAGGCAGTCTGCACTCCAGTCAGGCGGTATTTCTCCAATACCTTCGGGAACTTCCCCAACGCGCCGCCGAAGAGATCCGCGAGTTTCTTGGTCGGAATCGTCT
The DNA here is from genome assembly GCA_963732025.1 of Terriglobia bacterium. Classification (GTDB taxonomy): domain Bacteria; phylum Acidobacteriota; class Terriglobia; order Bryobacterales; family Bryobacteraceae; genus Palsa-187. Next base: position 1,337,413 of record CAVSXU010000006.1, on the reverse strand, counting down.
TGGCGGTTGGTTGTGAGACTCGGGCAGGAGTTACACCCCATTCATCGACACACTGGCTATATACGGCGGGATTACAGCGATTCGGATTCGTAACCAGGCTTTGCGCTTCGAACGTTGCCCACAGCCAGTTTGTCAGCAACTTGGACGAAATGTGCACACCGGCCAGCGCATAACAGAGAGTACCCACCTGTTGGACATAAACGTCGACTGGTGGATTGCTGCAGGTAAAGCTCGGCTGAAGCGACGCAGCGGGAATCCAGTCCGCTTTGACCTCGATAGCATCTTTCGGAAAATCAATCGCTTTTGTTTTGGAGTAATCCGCCTGTTTCTGTAAGGTCGACACATTCGCTTTCACAAACGCCGCTTCGGCGGGGTTCACGTAGACTACTTCTGAAAATATGGCGCCGAGCGCAAGATTCTTGGGTACAAAACGGACGAGCGAGGGATCGGGAGCGGACGGCTGACACGGGTCGCCCGGTTTCCCTTTCGCTCCTGTCATGTAGTTCGGAGGATTTGGACAGGCGTTCGGTTCTTGGAGGGCCCCAAACTGCCGCAAATTCGGGGTCGAAAGCAACCCAAGGCGGCTAGGATGAGTCATCGTCTGGGGGCCCGGCTGACAGGGTTGCCCGAAAAAGCAGGTTTGTTCCGTCCAAGTCTGCCACGTCAACTGATTGCCGGCGGCGGTGCAGTTTGCGGCCACAAACAGTTTCCAGGCCGTCTCGGCGTATCCGGCGGGGGTTGGATCATTGATTGAAATGGGAAACGAACACGAGGGAGCAGGCGCTTGAGCCTGCATTCCACGGACAAAACAAAACAAGGATAGGGATGCAATCACAGCAGCCCGGAATCGCGCTCCTGATTTCATATCGCGTGCCTTTCGTTTCTAGCCGAAATCATCTGTTTTGGCTCTACGTTTCCGACGCAAGGTCGACCAATTATACTGCAATGAAATAAAATGTCTAGTGAAAATGTGGGAACAATCGTTGGGCGGATCCTCTGCTCGCGATAATCCGTTCCCGCTAAACGCATTTGAGCGCGCAAACGGATGCAGAGGCAGGGAGTTACTTGTATGATGCCCTTGATTCTTCGAGGGTCCGCACTTCGACTTCGATACGATCGGCCAGCGCGTCTTCGGCGCTATCCAAATCGAATTTCGCTTGCAAGTTCATCCACATCTGGGCCGAGGTTCCGAAGAATCGAGCTAGACGCAAAGCAGTGTCGGCAGAGATCGATCGGCGGCCGTTGATGATTTCCGTCAGACGATTTGCGGGAATACGCAGTGCGAGCGACAGGGCATTCGCCGTGATGCTGGCGTCCCCGAGCACGGTTTTCAAAACCTCGCCGGGATGGATCGGCGGCAGTTTTCTTGCCTTCGTTGCCATATTCTCTCTCCTTAGAATCATTAGTGGTAGTCCGTTATCTCGACATCATCCGCGTCTTTATTACTCCACTTGAAGCAAACTCGGAACTGATCGTTGATCCGGATGCTGTACTGCCCGGCGCGATCGCCCTTGAGCTTCTCTAAGCGCAATCCAGGTAGGGCAAGATCCATCAACGATGTAGCTGCGTCAAGGAGAGCAAGCTTCACGCGCGCCGCTTTCTCAATGTTCTTGAATCGCTTGCTCGCCTGCCGGTTCCAGAGTCTTTCGGTCTCCTTTTCCTTGCAGGAGCGAATCATTTGTGGTTATAGAATACTACGCGCAATATAGTATGTAAAGCGTATGCTCCAGACAGATCCGGCACGGAGACACGACGGGTCATCCCACGGGTCCATGATTCCGGGCAAGGGTCGACATCAAAGTTCGAGCTTACCCATAAACTCCATTTCACTGAGCTCGAAGGTCTGGACGAAAACGATCCGGCCGATGTGCGCCTCGAATTGGATTCGTTGATCTTTCTTCGTGAGTTCCGCGGATAAGGGAAACAGGTACACGACCACCACGCCCTCGTCGCGCTGGAATACCTCCACGCTCACTGGTCGAACGTCCTTCTTGCCCTCGCGCTTCAAAGCGGCCAGATTCTTCAGAGGGTCGCCCAATTGTTTGGGATCGCCCTTGAAATTGCCCGGAACCCCGTAGACGGCGATACTGTAGCCATCGCTGAGCACCGTGGGAAGTCCGGCCTCTTGCGATTTCAATTGCGCCAGGCGAACGGGGAGAGCACTCTCCCATCGCAGTCTCAATGTGATGGACTGCTGAAGAGAACGAGGGCTGCGATCGTCGCCGCCGCGGCCCGCGAAGACATTCGGCGAGACCTTTGGCCCGCTGCCCTTGGGATCGACCCCTTCATTCCCGACGCCGCCGGGCTGTCCCATTTGTCCGGCTTCCCGAAGTTGGTCCTCTGTCAGACGGCGCGTAATGACAGCTCTGATTTGCTTTGCCCATGGTGACGCGGTGAGAACCTGTTTGGCGTCTCCCTCAGACCATTGGGCGGCCGGCTTGCTTTTCCAGGCGGGCTCCTCGGCCATCAACTGAAGCGCGGCTAGAATCAGCCACAGCGGCGTCCGGAAATTGCGCATGTGTTGCTCCAACCGCATGTTGTTCATTCGCCAATGGAGCAGCCGCTGACTCTGGTCCAGCGAGCTGCTGTGTAATTCAACTCACGAGGCTACCCTAGAACTTGACCAGAACACCAAACGACAATTTCGCCTCGCTGCGGCGAAGATCGGGGAACCAAACGCTATTGGGTCCTCCGCCACAGGCGGCTTGAGCTGCCGCGAGATTGCCTGTCCCGGCCGACCCGCCGCTGGCGCAGACGAAGTCCGCGGGTGACCCGGTATTTCCACCCGGAGGCGTGACCCCGCCGCGTCCTGCGAAATAGGGGACGTCGGAGTGGCGATATCCAACCTCAGCCCACCAGGTGATGTACTGTTTGGGCATGTACTGGAGGGTGACCGTGCTATCCCACATATGGGCTTTCTGGCCAGGATTTTCCGTGAAGTAAGGCGTACCTGATACAGCGTCGGCACCGTTAATCGGGGGCAACAACGTCAGATAGCGGCCGTAGTTGCTCATGTCCCCGCCGCCGAGTGTGAGGCCAATCGTGTCCTTGTGAAACCACATCCGGTCATAGAGCATCCATCCGACAAAGGACGATCTATTCGGGCCACCATGACAGGTGAGTCCTCCACCGTATTGGCATCCCGCGTCCGCCGTGAGCGAGAATGCCATCTTGGAGAGACCCGTGTTCTCCGGATTGTTGTAGTATCGAACCTCGATGCTGTCATCCGTGTGGATCCGTTGCGTCTTGGGAAGACCGAGATTATCCTGCCCGTAGCCGTACTGATTCGCGACAAGTTTAAACCATTCTTTCGGCATCCAGAGAATTTGGCCTCCCAGCCCCGGATGGCCGTTGAACTTCGCATAGGATTGCCATCCATTGATAAACCAGGGCTCGATTTTCAACTTGTTGGTGGGGAACCACTGAACGCGCGCGCCGTTGAAAAACCAGGGTGTGTTCGAGGACACGTACGAAGGCTGATAAGCCCAGTTATCGAAATTATAGTAACTGAAGAGGCCGATGTAGGACACAAAGATTCCCGCGTCGACATTTAGACCGTGATTGACATTGAAGTGATACCCGCCGTAGGCTTCCGAAACGTAGCGGTAAGCCTGACGCAGGTCCCATTGGCCGACTCCGGCACTCGCGTCATTGCGGGGTGTCGTGGTGGCGAACATGCCGTCCATAATCAGAATTCGGCCGCGAACGCCCTGCCAGTGGAAGTCTCCTCCGACGCTGATCTGTTCCAACTGGACCTCGCCAGAGCGGAAAGATTCAGTCGACCCAACGATCGTGTGATCGATCGGCTGATTGAAATCGGTCATATAGTGCGTATCGAATCGAACTTCCGGCGTGAAGAATTTTGTATCCAGAACGGTGTCTTTGGTGCGCGCACTTCCGTTGAGCCAGGAAAAGTCGCCGTATGCGAAGGGCGTGAAGTTGTCGACCCCCGAGGTCTCATCGGGAGCTTCGAGTGCTGCCGGGAGCCTGTGCTCCGGGGAAGCAACGGGCGTTGGCGGCTGAGCCGTAGCCGCTTTGCCGGCTTGAGGCGCCGGATCCAGAAGCGATCGATCTGGACGCGAGGGCGCGGCAGGCATCGGTGCGGCAACCGGACTCAGCGAAGCCACCGATGTTAGGCTCCGCGGGAGCGGCAGCGGTCTGCGGCGCCCCTGTGCCCTTAGCTTCCATTGCGGCCAAGCGACCTTCCAGTCGTTCAATTCGCTCCAGCAACATTTTTTCGCGGTCTGTCAGCGAAGCTGTGCTTGAAATTCGGGGCACGTCGGTTTCGAGTGACAACGGAAGGTCCACGCGCGCAGTCCGGCTGGCCGCGACCTCAACGTGCGCTGCCGATTTCTGAAATCCATTCTTGGAGGCGGCCACTTCGTAGGAGCCAGGCTCAAGACTGGTGAACGTAAAAATGCCGTCAGCGTTGGTGACGGTGGCACGGTCGGTGCCTTTGCCTAAATTATGTGCAATGATTTGGGCCTCGGCTATCGGCTTCCCGCTGGCAGAATCGCGGGCAATGCCGCCGACTAAGCCGACGGAGCCCTGTCCGATGGCGGCGGGCGACAGCCCTACCGATAAGATTGCAGCGCACACAGGTAGCATGGCGTTCGCCAAAAACTTGCGAGACTTCTCTGTAGAAAACAACACGGTTTTCATCCTCTCCTTTAGATCTGGAAACTACTATTTGCGTGGAAATTGCTCGTCAAGAGCGAGATTCAGCTTCAGTACATTCACGCGTGGCTCGCCCAAAAGGCCGAGGTCCGGGCCTTCGGTGAACCGGGCGAGCATTTGATTCGCCTGGCCAGCAGAAATGCCGCGAGCTTTCGCCACGCGGCCGACCTGGGCTTGCGCGAATGCGGGGCTGATGTGCGGATCGAGCCCGCTAGCGGAGCCTGTTACGGCGTCCGCGGGGATCGGCGCCATGGGCTTGAAGATCAGTGTCGACTTTTCGTCATTGAAAGCTTTGATCAACTTGACGTCATCAAGATTGCCGTTCGCGTCTTTGAACTTGTCGAGCGGCACCGACGATTCGTAAGGAATGCCGTTGTCGAGGCAATAGTGCACCAGACGAAGGCTGATGCCGTCGAAATCCACCACTTCGTTTTTCTTGTCGTCCATTTTGGTCGTGCCGCGAACGAGCTTGGCGCTGGTCGGCCCAAGATTCGACCCGGCACTGGACGTCGCGTCGTATCCGCTTCCCGCCGAAGACGGGCGCGCGTGAAAATACTCGGGCTTGCTGAAATTTTGCCCGATGAGTTCGGATCCTATCACCTTATCGCCGAATTTGATCAGGCTCCCATTAGACTGCTTGGGAAAGATGACCTGGCTGATTCCGGTCATGAAGAGCGGATAAGCGACGCCCAACACGATGGTCATGAAAATTTTAATTCGAAGTCCCGGTAAGATTTGTTCCCACATTTGAAATATCTCCTAGGCAGTTCCTATGCCAGACGAAGGGCAACTAACAGTTGATCGATAAGCCAGATTCCCGGGAAAGGCGCGATGATTCCACCCACGCCATAGATCAATAGATTTCGGCGCAGCAGGCTAGCGGCATCGAGCGGACGGTATTTCACACCGCGCAGGGCTAAGGGAACCAGAGCAATGATGATCAACGCGTTGAAGATGACGGCGGAGAGCACCGCACTCTGCGGAGTGTGCAGTTTCATGATGTTCAACTGTCCCAGCGCCGGATACATGGTCATGAACATCGCCGGAATGATTGCGAAATATTTGGCGACGTCATTTGCGATCGAGAATGTCGTCAGCGCTCCACGTGTGATGAGAAGCTGTTTGCCGATCGCGACAACTTCAATCAATTTGGTCGGATTGCTGTCGAGATCCACCATGTTGCCGGCTTCTTTCGCAGCAGTCGTACCGCTGTTCATCGCCAAGCCGACGTCCGCTTGCGCGAGCGCGGGCGCGTCGTTGGTGCCATCGCCTGTCATGGCGACCAGCCGTCCAGCGGCTTGTTCTTTCTTGATGTACTCCAGCTTGTCCTTAGGCGTCGCCTGCGCCAGAAAATCGTCCACTCCGGCTTCCGCCGCGATCGCCGCCGCGGTCAGTGGATTGTCGCCAGTGATCATGATGCTGCGAATACCCATCTTGCGGAGTTGCGCGATGCGTTCCTTCATCCCGCCTTTCACGATGTCTTTCAGATGGATCACACCCATCAGCCGCTTGCCATCGCAGACGGCCAATGGTGTTCCGCCATTGCGTGAAATGCGATCGCTCATGTCCTTGAAGTCGGTCGGGACCGATCCGCCCTTTTCGATGACGAACTTGATGATCGCGTCGGTAGCGCCCTTACGAAGCTGTCGCCCTTCGAAGTCGACGCCGCTCATGCGCGTGTACGCGGAGAACGGAATAAAGGTTGCTTCGTGTTCCGGAATGTGGCGGCCTCGTAGCCCATATTTCTCCTTTGCGAGAACCACAACCGAACGACCCTCGGGCGTCTCGTCCGCCAGACTGGATAGCTGCGCGGCGTCGGCCAATTCCTCCGCCGTCACGCCGGTGTTAGCTAGAAATTCCACCGCCTGGCGATTTCCGAGCGTGATCGTTCCAGTCTTGTCGAGCAGCAACGAGTTCACATCGCCGGCGGCTTCGACCGCCTTCCCGCTCATCGCGAGCACGTTGTGCTGCATCACGCGATCCATTCCCGCGATACCGATGGCCGACAGCAATCCGCCGATAGTCGTCGGAATCAGGCACACCAGCAGCGACACTAGTACAGCGACCGTGGGAACCGTCCCGGATCCCGCTTGCGACACACTGAATACCGAAAAGGGCTGCAATGTAATCACGGCCAACAGGAAGATCAACGTTAGGCCGGCGATCAGAATGTTCAACGCGATCTCATTCGGAGTCTTTTGACGTTGAGCACCCTCGACTAACGCGATCATGCGATCAAGAAATGTCTCGCCAGGATTCGAGGTGATCCTGATCTTGATTTGATCCGACAGAACTCGCGTGCCGCCAGTGACCGCGCTCCGATCACCGCCGGATTCGCGAATGACAGGCGCGCTTTCGCCGGTGATGACCGACTCGTCGACGGTCGCTACACCTTCGATCACTTCGCCATCTCCCGGAATGAGGTCGTTGGCATCGCACACCACGACGTCGCCGACTCGCAACATAGAGCCGGCGACTTGGTCGATTTTTCCGGCAGCCGTCAGTCGCTTCGCGATGACATCCGTTTTGGTCTTACGCAGAGTATCGGCCTGCGCCTTACCGCGAGCTTCCGCCATCGCTTCGGCGAAATTCGCGAACAGCACGGTGAACCATAGCCACAACGAAATCTGAATCTGGAACCCGATGCCTGCGGCTCCGGTAAACACGTCGCGAAGCAGCAGGATGGTAGTGATCGCGGCGCCGACCTCCACCACAAACATCACCGGATTCTTCATCAACGTCACCGGATTCAGCTTGGCGAAGGATGCAGCACTCGCCCGTTTGACTATTTCCGGGTCGAACAGTGGACGCGACCTCATCAGCTTCTTGGGAATCAGAGACGATGAATCGTCTTTTGGATTTTGTGGTGTCACGATAGGCCCAGATGTAGCGACAGACATGACTAGCTCCCCATTCCGCTCATTGGCAAGAGGATCATCGAAAAGAGCTTGCCGCCGTGCATCAGATAGTGTTCGACGATCGGTCCAAGGGAGAGCGCCGGGAAGAAGGTGAGCGCTCCGACAATAATCACGGTGCCGACGAGCAGCCCGACGAACAACGGGCCGTGCGTCGGGAATGTCCCCGATGTGGACGGGATCTTCCTCTTCGCGGCCAGACTTCCGGCTGCCGCGAGCAGAGGAATCAGGAACAGGAACCGCCCGATCCACATCGCGAGCCCTGTTGTGAGGTCGTACCACGGCGTGTTCACGGTGATTCCGTTGAACGCGCTGCCGTTGTTGCCGGTGGCGCTCACGTAAGAATAGAGAACTTCGCTCAAGCCATGAGGACCACTGTTATTCAGGTTCGCTGTCGCCGCGCCTTGTGGATTCCAATAACCCTTGGCCGGAAAGGTAATCGCCGAAGTCAGCGCACTGAAGACGAGAATGCTGAACGCTGTGGCGATGACGGCCAGCATGGCCATCTTGACTTCTTTCTTCTCGATCTTCTTGCCGAGATACTCGGGGGTCCGGCCGACCATAAGGCCGGCAATGAATACTGCAAGGATGCAGTAGAGCAGGATTCCGTAGAGTCCGGCGCCCACGCCGCCGAAAATGACCTCGCCGGTCATGATGTTGAACATGGGGACCAAGCCTCCCATCGGAGTGAAGCTGTCGTGCATCGCATTCACGGCGCCGCAGCTCGCGTCCGTGGTAACGGTCGCGAAGAGCGCGGAGTTGGCGATTCCGAAGCGGGTTTCCTTGCCCTCCATGTTCCCGCCGGATTGGCTGGACGTCGCGGCGCTTTGAATTCCCATGTTGGAAAGAATTGGATTTCCCGCCTGCTCGAAGTGATAGCAGGCGAACACCCCGATCAAGAACATCGCTGAGAACGCGGCGAAGATCGCCCAGCCTTGGCGCGTGTCCCCGACCATCTTCCCGAACGTGTATGTCAATGCTCCGGGGATCAAGAAGATGAGGAACATCTGTTCCAGATTGCTGAAAGGCGTCGGATTTTCGAAAGGATGGGCCGAATTTGCGCCGAAGAATCCGCCGCCGTTGGTGCCGAGTTGTTTGATGGCTTCCTGCGAGGCGACTGGTCCCTGGGCGATGACTTGTTTAGTGCCCTCGACCGTAGTCACCTCGGTGTAAGGATGCAGATTCTGGATTACGCCCTGTGAGACAAAGAGAAGACCGGCGATGATCGACAAGGGGAGCAGCACGTACACCGTGGCTCGCGTCACGTCGACCCAGAAGTTGCCAATGGTCTTTTTTTCCTGACGGGCGAAACCCCGGATCAAAGCGACTGCTATCGCGATACCCGCTGCAGCCGACGCAAAGTTCTGCACCGTCAAAGCGGCCATTTGCACGAAATAGCTTATGGTCGATTCGCCGGAATACGCCTGCCAGTTGGTATTCGTGACGAAGCTGGTCGCGGTGTTGAAGGCTAAGTCCGGCGACACGTTGCTGCCGTTGAAGTGCTGCGGATTGAATGGCAGAAATCCCTGCCCGCGCTGGATCAGGTAGGTGAGGAGGAATCCGAAGAGGCTGAAGCTCAATAACGCAGCCGTATATGTAGTCCAACGCTGCTCGGCCTCTTCCTTGACGCCGATCAATTTGTAAGTGAGCGCTTCAAGCCATCGAAACAGCGGATGCATGAAGGTGCGCTCTCCCTCGAATACACGCGCCATGTAAGAGCCCAAGGGTTTCACGCAGACAAGGATCAACCCCAGGAAAATCGCGATTTGTAATACGCCAAGAGCGGTCATAGGTCTCTCCTGAATTTCACTTGTTGATCCTCAGAATTTCTCCGGGCGCAGCAGGGCGTAAATCAAATAAATAAATAAACCCAGTGCGGCGATGCCTGCAATGATGTAGTCCATGTTTTGTTTCTCCAGCCTGCAAACGGAGTCGGAGGTCCGGCTATGCGAGCAAATATCTAAAGCTTGTCGCAGGCCTTCGTGAAGGCCCAGCAAAGAAGTAAAAATGCGCCCCCAATGACTACGTAGAACAAATCGAGCATTGTGTTACTCCGTTTCCTTGAAAATGACCTCGTAACCGGCGCCCCGCAGATCGCGCGCCAGGCGCTCATCTCTGGTGGGCCACCATCGCTTGCGGCCGCCAAGGATCACGATCGATCCCGGTTTCAGCACGGATTGCAATGCCGCGAAACGATCTCGACACAGGTAGATTTGTACGTTCGTTTCAACCGAGCTTTGGTTGGCCAAAACTCGAAACCGGTGCTCGTTGAACTCCACGAGAACCGGTGGAGTTTCGAGGGAGACGGCATAAGGAACAGCTTCCGGCACCATTAACGTGATCCGGGCGCCCAAGTGGCTCGCGAGGTTGCCAGCTTCCCTCAAAGCCGCAAGTGTCGAATGAACCGATGTGTAAAGCACGGCCACGAACGTATTGTCGTAACCAGCGACGCCGCAATCCATCCGCCAGTTCTTTCGCGTTACCGCCGGCCGGAAGTTCACGAGGACGTACAGGTCATTCAACGTATCGAGGCTGGTTTGTTCTTCATCCTCCAGGAACATCTCCAGGAAATCGGTGGCGTCGATGTCGTTAGTGCCGGAGCGGAAGGTTTGCGCCATCTTGACGCGGTAGTCGTCGGGCACGGACAAGCCCTTGCTCGCATTGGTCTCGAGATCCATCGCCGTATCGACCAGCAACTCTCCGCGTTCGTAGTTGTCGGGAACTTCGCTGACCGGCTTTCCCAAGACATCCAGAAACGCAGCGGTGATGTCAAACGATTTGCGGGTGTAACCGTTCTCATCGGCCTTATGCAGCCGCCCGCGGCACACCTCGTCATCGCCCAGCGACTCAGGGCTATGCTCCACCAGAGTGTACGGCCGCATGTCGTCGTCAGAGCTGATCATCAATCCGCCCAACGTGTACATCAGCGTGTAGTTGCGATTGCCGCCGTAACTGGGACGGAAGAGGCTCTTGACCAGCGACTCCAGACGCTTATCCCGCAGCCTGCTGTTCAAATAGGTGAGGAATTGCTCTTTTTCGCGTGGGCCGACATAAAAAAGATCCTGATGCGTTTTCGTCTGCCCCAGCAAGGGGAAATACTTTTCCTGATTTGTCGGAGTGGAGTCGTCGAACACAAAGATCCGGGGCGAGTGACCGTTGCGCCAGAAGTGCTCGTCGTACTGCTCGACCGTCTCGCCCACGTCGCGCAGAGGGTAGGTGGGAATCGCGAAACATAAATCGTCTTCGTCTTGCATAAACGCGGCCTTCTATCGGGAACACCGCTACCCAGAGAATATGTGGAAAGGCCTGAAGAAGTCATAGAAAATCCATGAAGAAATCATGAAGATCGAAATCTGTTTTGCATTCAACGCGCTACGCGAAAGGACTACGTGAATTCGAGCTTGAATCTAGTGGAAGCCAAAGCGTAAAGCCGCCTCCAAAGAAAGACGGTTTACCGTTACGACCATCGCGCTAATGACGAATGTCGCGCCCAGCAACACCGGGAAATCTCCGGAAGCTACATTTCAATACCATAGAAGCGAGCCATTTCCTGGTAGTACATCCCAAGGACGACGTCAGACGTATCGGTCTGAGTTCCTCGTCCCAACAACTTAGCCATCCCCACTACCTTTTGCGCGAAAGCAATGCCGCTCTCCGGGGAAACTGGCGGCACGGGTCAGCGCCCCGTCCGGCCTTTCGGAACGCAACCGATAATGAAGAGGATTCTATCGGGAGTGATCACGGCGAGAATTTGCGGGGCGCACGATGGACGGCGTGAGCACTGCCGATAGAATTCATTGAACTGAGCCGGATCGAGTCTATGGGGTTTGAATCGGGTTTATCCGGCGGTGGCGACGTGTGGGATCGCTGAGAAGTGAAGTCTGCAGGCGCGCGAGGCGGATTACGCGACCGGTATCCGACGCCGTGCGGCTGCCGAGAGCGATGATCGAGTCGATCGAAGGCAGAGATCTACTGAGTCCCGCATCGGGGCCATGAAGTTCGACGATGAGCAGGACGGGCGAGGCGGTCATGAAGTGTCCGGAATCGTCATCGATTGCATGGCAACCAATTCGATCACTACCAGGCGGCCGAGTTTACAGATGGGGCAGCGTTGCGGGTCCTCGGCAGCTTCATCGTTTTCGCCCTCGGAATGAGCAGCGGGTAGACGGGCGGCAAGCAGAGTGCGGCACAACGCCAACTTGGATTTGCGGACGCGATTGGCCAGCAAGCCGAACTGACGGATGCGTACCATTCCGGTGGGCAGAACGTGCAGCAGGAAACGGCGTAGGAACTCGACCGCATCGAGCGTCATGAGTTTGGTTCGGTCGCGGTCCGCATAATCCTTCCACTCGAAACTCACGCGTCCATTTTCGAGCGAGCGCAAGCGGTGGTTGGAGATGGCGACGCGATGGGTGTAGCGAGCCAGATACTTGAGCACGCGCTCAGGTCCGCCGAAGGGTGGTTTGATGTGGACCACCCAATCGATGGCGGCGGCCTTTTCGCACAGAGCTTCAAAGACGGCGGGTTGCGCTAGAGATTTCAGTTCGCCGTGGAAGCGGAGGGCGCCCTTGCGAAAGGCTTGGTCGCAGGGATCGCAGAAACGATTTTCGAAAGCGGTGGCTGAGTACGCGCACCGGCAGAAAGAAGGAGGACTTTCGGCATCCGATCCAGCGCGAGCCTTCCAGTGAGATGCCGCCGCCGGGCACGACGCAGTGCAGATGCGGATGCAGATGCAGGTTCTGGCCCCAGGTGTGGAGCACGGCGAGGAAACCGATGTGGGCACCCAGGAGTCTGGGATCGGCGGCGGTTTCGAGCAAAGTGCTGGCGGCGGCGCGGAACAGGATGGAATAAATCTGTTTCGGGTTCTGAAGCGCCAGCCGGCCGATCTGAGCGGGCAGTGTGAACACGACGTGGAAATAGGGGACGGGCAAAAGCTCGGTTTCACGTTGAGCGAGCCAACGGGCGCGAGCCGTGGCCTGGCACTTGGGGCAATGCCGATTCCGACACGAGTTATACAAGATGACGCGATGTCCGCACTGATTGCACTGCTCGACGCGTCCGCCGAGCGCAGCAGTTCGGCAGTCGCCAATGTCGCGGAGGGCTTTTCGCTGCTCACGCGACAGCACTGAGTTCCAGCGTGCCAGGAACTCGCGGTGATGGATGCGGACGACATCGGCCATTTCGGACCGATGGGGTTTCATCGTTCTGGAAGCAGATCGAGCGAATCCAGCGGACTGAGCGTGGAGCGCACCGCCACATCAGCGACCTGTAGATAACGGGCGGTGGTCTCCAGGTTGGCGTGACCGAGCAGAATCTGAATGGTGCGCAGATTGGTTCCGGCTTCGAGTAGGTGCGTGGCGAAGGCGTGCCTGAGCGAGTGCGGGTGGACTGCTTTTCGGATGCCCGCAGATTGTGCCGCGCCGCGACAAGCCAGGTAGACGGTCTTGGGTCCGATGGGTCGAGTGCGATCGCGAACTGGAAACAGCCAGTCGCCAGGGCGCTCGGCTCGCCAATACAGCCGCAGCAACTCCAGCAGCTTGGCCGGCAGCAGAGTTTGCCGATCCTTGCGGCCTTTGCCCTGGCGCACCCACAGCACGTTGCGGTGGGCATCGATGTCGCGCGGCTTGAGTTGAGTGGCCTCCGCGACACGCAGTCCACTGCCGTACAGCACCGCCAATACGGCGCGGTCACGAAGCTTGCCGGGCGCCTCGAGTAGCGCTTTGACTTCTTCGCGACTGAGGATCAGCGGCAGCTTTCGTTCGCGTCGTGGAAACGGAATGCGTTCGATCTCGATTTTGCGGTTCAGCGTGTGGGTATACAAGAACCGCAGCGCACAGACCAACTGAATACAGGTGGACTGCGATGCCTGTTTGTCCTTGATCAGGAACAACTGGTACTGGCGAATTTGCTCGGGACCGAGCTGATCGGGTGGCTTGTGGAAGTGTTGGGCAAACTCGGCGACCGAGTGCAGGTAAAGACGGATCGTGGTGGGCGAATAGTGGCGGATCTGGAGATCCTCCAGCATGCGCTGTCGAAGTGTGGTCACGGCGAAACTCCTTTCGCTTGTGACCAAACCACAAAACGCAATCCGAACGGAAACGATCAGCCTATCTCACGCTTCAGATCGCGGGTTCGCCCGCCGGAGGCTTAGTTCAATGCTCCTTAACGGGCCGGCTGCCACAACAGATCCGCCCTTCTCCGTGGCGCTGGACCGCGCGCACGTACCGAGACACGGATCGTTCCGAGTGCTTCCCAGCTTGCTCGACAGCACTTCATGACGTGCGGCGCGGTTTCTGTCGGGCGCTCCCAATACGGGTTGCTAGCAACCATAAACGGATAGTGAGCCGAGCCGTAGAGCCTAGAGCCGTGATCGCGTGTGAACGCGACTGGCTGTAAGTGATTGGAGGGATTAGATGGAATTGGTAGCGCTAACGGGAATCGAACCCGTATTTAAGCCTTGAGAGGGCTCCGTCCTAACCGTTAGACGATAGCGCCGCGAACACAATTATACTGCATCACGGCTTTGCCTTGACCGTAAGCGTGACATTTTCCTGCGCCGCGAGCGCCACGTCTACCGCCATCCCAGCCGACCGGCACGGCTCCAGATTATCCGCATCGTAGACGTCGCACGGAGCCGTATCCATCCACGCCAGCAGCACATATTTCCCCGGCGCGACTCCGTGAATCAAGAACTGCCCGTACTCGTCCGCATAGCCTTCGCGATACGCCTGCAGCCTTCCCAATGCCGGATCCGGCAGCAACATCAGGCTGGCTCCACTGAGCGGAGTTCCATCCGTCGCCACCACCCGACCGCCCACCTTTCCGCCGCGCGAATCCAGCACCAACTCAAATGGATTGTCGAAAGAAGCCGCGTGCCCGGGCACTCCCAGTTCCCGCACGTTCGACCCGTTCACCCGCACCTCCGACAAATAGAAATCGTCAGGTAGGTTGTAAACGTAGACGTCGTACGTCTCCGCTTCCATCAGCCAGAAATCGAACGTCGGGCCGCGGCCGATCGCCGAGTTCACGGTCGAACCGCGTGTTCGCTACGAGGCTCCAACGCCGCCGTCAACGAATTCTTCGGGTCCAATTTGTCCGCCGCCTTCGATCCGCGGATCTTCGCCGATTCCCGCGGCGTCTGCGGCTTAATCAACAATTCGACGGACTCGATGTCCTGTTCCGGCACCGTCAGCGCCGCGCGAGTGGAGAGCGCCACTCCGTCGTCGGAACCTTCGGCTCGCATCAGATATAGTCCCGGCGTCACGTCCCTGATTTCGAATTCCGACGTCCGCTGATCGAAGCGAGCCGCGGCTGGGGCCGGCAGAGCGCCGTTGTTGTGAGCGTCCATCCGATCCAGAAAAATAGAGGCGTTCGTGATCTTCACGCCGGACCGTCCGCTGATCACGAAACCGCGGATCTTCACCTTTCGCATCGGAGTGAGAAAAATGTCGATGCCACCCGATTCTCGTCCGTAATCCAAACGCACCCCCACCGCTTCGCTCAACTTCACCGTGTTCGGAAAGAACGTCGTCGTATAGCCGAACCCTGGCAGTTCCTTGCCCTCTTCGTCGACCCGCGCCTGTTCGCGATATCCCTGCGGCGACACCGCCCGTTCATAGATGGCCGCCACCAGGTACGTTCCCGGCTCCAACCCGTGCATCCGGTATTCGCCCCGATCGTTGGTGGCGGCGATCATCATGACACTGTAGCCGTGACGTCCGCGCGCGTAATACTCGCGATAAGCCGCCACTCGCACGTTGATCGCGGGATCGCCATCCTCGAAACGGATCTTTCCGGTGATCACGGCCCACGGCCGCAAGCGGAATGTGAGGTTGCGAATCGATTGCCCGGCTCCGATGGAAAACACCGGCGGCATGCGCAGCGCGCCCTTCAGACAAACCGACGTCGCGAGATATCCGTCACGCTCGGCGACCAGCGAGTAGCGGCCCGCCGGAATGTCGCGCAGGTCGAAATTGCCTTTGTCGTCGGCTTCGCCGCCTACCGCCGTGAGTCCCGCTTCGGCCGGGCGAAGCATGACGTGCGCGCGCCGCAAGGGCCGCTCGTCGAGGTCGCTGATCACCTGCCCCTCGAGTCGCGAGAGCTTGATTTGTGCTCGCAATCCACTGCATAGTCCACACGTAAGTGCGATCCACGGCAGCCATTGGCGCATCGCTATTCATGACGATCACGGTGCATCGGGCGTGCAGGCATATCTCACTCAGTGGAAATTGAGAACGTGGGCTCTGCTCGCCGCAGGCTTGCCGTATGTTCCGTCAGTAGGTTTCGATTGGCGCGACGGAATCGTCAACGCGCCGCGAGCGAATACGATAGTGATACACCAGCGCGCCGGTAACCATCGTCACCACGCCCGCCAGCGACACGTAAGGCTTCAGATAGATTCCGCACACCACCATCAACAGCGCCGGAATCAGAAATAGAATCGGGAAACAGCGGCCAACAGAAGCTGACGATCCCCAGCTTTTGCCAGCCCGGCTGCCGTCGGAAATAGAACAGCGATGCGACGCCCATCGCCGTGAAAAAACTCAGCGTGAATCCGACGTAACTCACCAGTTCGCGGAACGGAGTCATCGTCATCAGCATCGTGCACACGCCTTGCGCCAGAATCGCGATCCACGGAGTGTGCCACTTGGGATGCACCTTCGCCGCCGACGCCAGAAATGCTCCGTTCTTCGCCATCGCGTAATACACGCGAGGCCCCGTGATCACCTGCGCGTTCACCGTCGCCATCAGCGACAACGCCATCAGCGCCGCGAACGTTCCCGCGATGCCCGGCCCGAACAAGTGCGAAGCCGCCAGCGCTCCCACCGCGACTTCGCCCTTCATGCCTTCCAGCGGCATCGCATAGATGAACACCACGTTCAGCGCCAGATACAACGCCGCCACCAGTGCGGTCCCCAACGCCAGCGCCTTCGGAAGCGTGCGCGCCGGCTGCTTCAACTCCTCGGCTACATAAGTCGCCGCGTTCCATCCGCTGTACGACAGGTAAATGAAAAACAAACTGATGGCGAATTGTCCGCTCAGCGATGTGTGCGACGTGCGCGACGCCTGCATCGAAAAATTCTGCCAGCTTCCCTGCCCCATCGCGAACGCGAGTACGATGAACGCCACCAGGATCGCGATCTTCGCCGCCGTCAGCACATTCTGCAGTCGCGCCGCCCGCTGCAATCCGAACAGGTTCAAAATCGTGCACACCAGCACCAGCACGCAGGCGAACATCTGCGGTCTTGCCGAACTCCAGTCGCCAATCGCCGGCGCCGAGAATCACATTCGGCGTTTCCTGCGCGCACGCCTTGCACACGTGTCCCAGATAATCGCCGAAGGCGAGCGCGGCCCCCGCGATCGGCGCCGAAAAGCCCGCGAAGAACGATACCCAGCCCGTCATGAATCCCCACGTCGGACCGTAAGCGCGCGTCAGATAAACGTACTCGCCGCCGGAACTGGGAAGATTGATGCCGAGCTCGGAATAGCACATCGCGCCGAGCAACGCGCACACCGCGCCCACCACCCAAATCCACAAAACCAAGCTCGGCGAGCCCAAGTCTCCTGCCAGAAATCCGGTGGTGCCGAAAATCCCGACGCCGATCATGCTCGAGACCACCAGCGCGGTCGCGCTGATCACGCCGAGTTGCCGGAGCAATGTAGGTTTCGCGGAAGTTGTGGAAGGCACGCTCGATCTTTATCTTAACTTCTATTCCGACCCGTCACATTAATCCCCTGAGGCGCATCCGTGAGGATGCGCGCTGTCCCCAAAATGCATCGAACCTCGGGGCTACTCGAATCGTCCCAATGAGGCGCGACAGCATGGAGCGCTTATTGCCCCAGATGCATCCATGTCCGAGTGAGCACGGATGGCATCGAAGAGGCGCGACAGCATGGAGCGCGTGTTTTACCGCCGCGCGACAGGATGGAGCGCGTTTCTCACGTTGAACACTATTGCGAATCCAACCACGAACTCGACCGCGACAGCGACATCCCCCCGTCGCACAAATAAATCCCACCCGTGATGTACTTCGCCGCATCCGAGCTCAGGAACAGCGCGAGGTCGGCCAATTCATCCTTCGTTCCGAAGCGCCGCAGCGGCACGCCTTTTTCCACCCGTTTGCGAGCCGCCTCATCCGGCGCCAGCCGACGCATGCCCTCCGTATCGTCGGTCGGTCCCGGAGTAATGCAATTGCAGCGCACGCCCGCCGGTCCCCATTCGATCGCCAGCGTCTTGATCAAAATGTCGACGCCCGCCTTCCCTGCCCCCACGTGCGCCTGCATCGCCGCCGGCTGCGTCGCGAAGCTCGCCGAAATCGCGATCACCGAAGCGCCCGGCTTCCGCAGATGTTCGTACGCCGCGCGGCAGGTGTTGAACGTGCCGATCAGATCGATGTCGATCACGGCTTTGAATCCGTTCGCCGACATACCCAGCACCGGAGCCGGAAAATTCCCAGCGGCTCCGCACACCAGGATGTCGATCTCGCCGAACTGATCGCGCGTGGATTGCACCGCCGCTTGCACACCCGGGTAATCGCGAACATCGGTGGCATGCGTCGCGACCGTGCCGCCGCGTTCGCGAATCACCGCCGACGCCGCATCCAGCTTCTCCTGCTTGCGGCCCACCAGCATCACCTTCGCGCCGTGTTCGGCGAACCGCTCGGCCATCGCCTGCCCGATGCCGCTGCCTCCGCCGGTCACCAGCGCGGTCTTTCCGGCCAGCAGATGTTCCCTGAAAATCGACATTTAGCCACTATAACGAATCGGGACTAAACCGCCGATAGTACCGGCATGCAGGGCACGCCTCTCGACATGACCACGCTGATCGTGGTGGCATTGGCGATCTTTGCGGTGGTGATGCTCCTCCGCAAACGTTACGACAGCAACCTTCCGCTGTTGTTCTATTTCGTCGCCGTGGTGTTCACGAACCTCTCGGACCGCGAACTGAGTCCGTTCGTGCTGTATTCGGGTCTCGCGTTCGCATTGTTGCTGCGCTTCGAATTCCTCAATCAGGGATTCAGCAAAGTGATCGCATTCTTCGCCACCGCATCGATGGTTCTGATTATTTATGTATTTCTCTCGGAAGTCTTCAACAACGGTTCAGCCCCGTTCTGAATCGTCCTATTAGCGTTCATTCGCGGCCAAAGTTTTTAATGCGCCCCCTCCGGCGCGCTACTCCCCTTCTTCGGCCGCCGCATCAAAAACGCCAGCGGAGCCACCGCCATACACGCGATCGCATAAACCCAAATCGTATCGATATAAGCTAACCACGAAGCCTGCCCCTGCATCATCCCGTACAACTTCGTGTACGCCATCTGCGCCGCGGTCGCCGCGTCATAGCCCGATTGCATGAACGTCTTCGTCATCGCATCCACGCTGGAAACGAAAGCCGCGTCGCCATTCCCCATATGCGCCGCCAGACGATTCTGGTGAAACTGCTCGCGCCGCACTAGCAGCGTTTCCAGCAGCGCGATCCCAATGCTCCCGCCCATATTGCGAGCCAGATTGATCATCCCCGAAACGTTATTGTTCTTTTCCAGCGGCACCCCGACGTACGTCATCGTCTGCAGCGGCACGAACAGAAACGCCACGCCGACCATCTGATACACGCGCAGCATCATGATCGTGTTGAAGTCCATCTCGGGGGTGATATTCGTCATCCGATACAACCCGAGCCCCGCCGCCAGAAACGCGCCCGCAATCATGTAGCGAGCGTCGATCTTGCCAATAATCCACCCCACGAACGGCAGCAACACGATGATCGCGATCGCGCCCGGCGACAGCACCATTCCCGCCTGCGCCGCCGTGTAGCCCATCAAGCCCTGCAGC
The DNA here is from genome assembly GCA_963732025.1 of Terriglobia bacterium. Lineage (GTDB taxonomy): Bacteria > Acidobacteriota > Terriglobia > Bryobacterales > Bryobacteraceae > Palsa-187. Next base: position 1,317,992 of record CAVSXU010000006.1, on the reverse strand, counting down.
AACTGGGGCAGCAGCACGGTCGACCCGAACATCGCCGCGCCCAGCATGAACATCAGGATGCAAGAGATGCTGAAGTTGCGATTCTTGAACAGCCGCAGGTCGATGATCGGATTCTTGTCGCGCAGCTCCCACCAGATCGCGAACCCGATGCACGCCCACGAAATAATCTGGAACGCCAGGATGATAGTTCGACGCGAACCAGTCCTCGCGCTGGCCGCGATCCAGCACCACCTGCCCCGCGCCCACGCCCACCGCGATCAGCAGCAGGCCCGTGTAGTCGACGCTCTTCAATTTCTTCTTCATCTCCGCCAGATGAGGAGGATCCTCCACCATGCGCGAGGTCAGAATCAGCGACAAGGATCGCCACCGGCACGTTGATGAAGAAAATCCAGCGCCAGTTGAAGTTGTCGGTGATGTAGCCGCCCGAACGTCGGACCGATCGCGGGCGCCATCACGACCGCCATCCCGTAAATCGCGAACGCCATGCCGCGCTTCTGCTGTGGCACGGTGTCGACCAGAATCGCCTGTTCGCTCGGCGCCAGTCCGCCGCCGCCCAAGCCTTGAATCACGCGGAAAAATACCAGCGCGCCCAAACTGGTCGCGAATCCGCACGCGAGCGAGCTCAATCCGAACAGCGCCACGCACGTCATGTAAAACCGCTTGCGGCCGAAGCGGGTCGAGAGCCAAGCGCTGATCGGCAAGATCACCGCGTTGGCGACGAGATAAGAGCTGAGGATCCAGGCGCTTTCGTCCGGTCGACGCGGAAAGATTGCCGGCGATATGCGGCAGCGCGACGTTGGCGATGCTGGTGTCGAGCACCTCCATGAACGTCGCCATGGTGACCACCAGCGCGACGATCCAAGGATTGTGCGAAGGCTTCCAAACCGCCGCGCCTGACAAAACTGCCGCCGTTGTACTCATTGCGTTAGGATGTGGCGCACGCACTCCTGCGTGCCGTGTCGACACTCATGTCGACACCTCTTCCGTTGTCCACTACTTCACCTGACCGTCGGCGTAACCGACATCCCCGGCCGCAACAGATGATCGCTATTCTGGCCTGGATCCAGCAAAATCCGCACCGGAATTCGCTGGACTACTTTGACGAAATTTCCAGTCGCATTCTCCGGCGGCAGCAGGCTGAACTTCGCCCCGCTCGCGCCTGCGAGCCGCAAAATCTTGCCCGTATATTCGCGATCGTAAGCGTCCACCTTGATCGTCACCGGCTGCCCCACCCGCATACTCTTCAACTGCGTCTCTTTGAAATTCGCAGTGATCCAGATTTCGTCCAGCGGCACGATCGCCATCAGTTGCTGACCCGACGCGATATTGTTCCCCGCCTCCACCGCTTTCTTGCCGATCGTTCCACTGACCGGCGCGACGATCGTCGTGTATTGCAGATTCAATTCCGCCTGCTCCAGCATCGCGCGCTGCTGCTCGACCTTCGCCTGCGCCGATTGCGCCTTCGCTTCGGTCACCTTCACCTGCGAAGGTCCCGACATGGCGGATTCGATCGCTGCATCGGCTTGCAGACACCCGCGCCCGCGCCTGCTCCACCGATTTCTCGGAAACGGAAATATTCTGCTGCGCTTCGTTCACCAACGCCTTCTGCGCATCGAGCGTCGCCTTAGCTGCCTCACTAGCCGCAACCACTTGATCGTATTGCTGTTTCGATATCTCGTCTTTATCGACCAGCGTTTTGTAGCGCGCCAGATCCTGCGCGGCTTTCACGGCGTTGGCTTCCGCCACCCGAACATTCGCCTGCGCTGTCGCCAGCCGAGCCTGCGCCGCGGCTTTTTGCATTTCCGCTCCGCTCACCGCCGCGCTGGCGTCCAGCCTTGATGATTTCGCGCCGTTTAGCGTGCCGCGCGGTGGTCGTTTGGGTGGTTCCGATATCGTTCGCGTGACTCTGAAACATTGCGATCGCATCCGCCAGATCGGCACGCGCTTTCGCGATCGCAACCTCGTAATCCTTTGGATCCAAACGCACAAGAACGTCGCCGGCCTTGACGACCTGCTCATCCTGAATCAGAACGTCCGCCACGTGCCCCGAAATTCGCGAGCTGATGGTGTAAATGGAACCGTCCACCTGCGCGTCGTCGGTCGACTCGAAGCGCTGCAGATCCTTCCAGTAGAAATACCCAGCCAGAGCCGCACCCAGCAAGAACACAACCAAGAAAACGCGAAAAATGATTGCTTTCACGTTGCTCGTTGCTTGCATTGGTCGCTGCAGTTCAATTTCCGGCTCCGATTTCCTAGTTTCCTCGACTTGTACTGCCACTCGGCGCGCCTCCCATGTATTCCTTTAATGTAGTTTCGGTCATCCCCACCGCCCGCGCCAACTGCACTTTGGCAAGGTTATGGATATAGATGCTGGAAATCAAGGATCTGACTCGCATTTGCCACAGACTCCTGAGCCTGCACCACTTCGATGTTGTCCGTGACCCCGCCGCGAAGCGATCGCGAGCCTGCACCAGCGTCTGGCCCGCAAGATCGACGTTGTCGCGCGCCACTGCCACTTGGTCGGCTGCGGTCTTCAAATCGAGCAACGCGTTGCGAACCTGCACTCGATTTCGACCTTGCAAATCAGCCATATTCATCCTTTCGCTGCTTGATGATCGCGTCGGCCTGTTCGACGTCGGCGCGAATCCGGCCGCCAGTATAAATGTTGAACTTGAGCGATCCTGTCACTGCGAACGATCCGTGCGAGTTCGCCAAATTCGTTCCGATATCTCCATAATTCGCGTCGACTCCCAGTGTTGGTATTCGCTGAGCTAACGCGGCGTCACGAGCGATCTCGCCGCGTGGACTCTTCGCTTCGCGCTCTTTAATCCGATCGCGCTTCGTTGGCGCGGTGAAGCGCGGCATCGGCAGCGATTCCTTCCAGGGGCGCAAACGGAATCGCGTCAGAAGTATCGTATGTCCCGCGCCAGTCGGCAACCCGATTACTCGTCCCAGACGCCAGCTTGTCCTTGGCGAGTTGATTCACCTGCGCGATCAATTGCTGCTGCTGCGTTTTCAATTCCACCTGCGACCGCAGCTCGTCGATCGCGGGAGAAACGCCAGCCTGATGCTGATCGCGAGCACGCACGTAGAGTGCCTGCGCGGTGTTCACTTGAGCTCGTGTCGCATCGATTCGTGCGCGATCCGCGATGATTTGCAGATAGGCGGATGCCACTGCCTGCACCACCAAATCGCGCGCATCCTGTATCGACAACTTCGCTGCGTTCTCGTTTTCGATCGCTGCGCGGCGATTCTTGATCGACGTGAAATCGAAGCACACTTTGCGATGCGGAGACACGCAAATCCGTAACGCCGAACGGTCCGATCACGGCGGGCACGCCGGCGAAATGAAATCCAAATGACGCCAGATTGATCTGCTGCAGCGTCTCGGAAATGTTACCGGTAACCGTCGGCAACAGCGCGCTCAAGGCGCGGACGCGTTCGGCATGGGCCAGCCGGCTCGCTGTATCGCTCACCAGAAGTCCGAGATTGTTTTTCAGTCCCCGATCGATCGCGTCCTGAAGTGACAACGAGATTGGCGCGTGTCCGCGTTTTTCGTAGCGACGCTTCCTTGAAAGTCGGAGGCTTGCGGCCGGTTGATCCCGCCTTGCGGCAGGATTACCGGTGCGGTGGCGGGTTCGGTGCGTTGCGCCGGCCCCTGCGCATCGAGAGCGATAGGAAGCAGCAGGCAGACAAGAGCCGAGCGTCGATATTTCAGCATGGAGTCCTCATTGGGATTGTGAGCAGCGGAATGGCGGGCTCTCTCTATCTTACTGAGATGTTGCGCGCCTATGGTTAGATTCACTGCGACGCCGACTTGTTCCTTATTGTCTATCTCTTATAGATATGGCGGCCCTCTAAGTAGCGCTCCATGCTGTCGCGCCTCAGTCGACCGTTCGCGGCCGTCAGTGAGGCGCGACAGCTGGAGCGCTAGTTCACCGGTCTCGCCAGCCTGCATCACCCAAAATCGAGCTAAAGCTTGCCCCATCCGCTGCCGATTACCCAATTGGGACTATGTACTGGCTTAGTCCTATGCGTTAGCGCGAAAACGCGCTTGTGGATAAACGAGAGGGGCTCATGAGACGTTTTACCTTGCTGATTCTATTCGCCTTAATGATTTGTGGCAGTATCGTTGCGCAGCCGCGCATCAGTGTCAAAATAGGATCCAGCCTCCCTGGTCCGACGCCGAACGGCCCGCAATTCTTCGTCGACGGGACATCCTACATCTCGACGCAGGTTTTCGAATGGGTGCAAGGCACCAGCCATGTGCTCCAGTTTCCGCTTGCGCTGGACCAGAATCTGAATACCACTACCTATCAAAGCTGGGAGCAGGACAACATAAGCTACACATTCATCGGCTGGGCGGCCAACACGCCGCTCTTCCGATTCCTCGTCCAATCCCGTCGCTCATCGTCACCGCCGACCCGGCGATCTCTACCATCACCGCCAACGTGACCGCGCAATACAAGCTTCATGTCGTATTTCCGACCTCGCCCGAACACGGGTTCTTCTTCCTGCACCGCGCGCCTCCCGGCACGGTGCAAAGTGGATTCGGTGGGATGCCAGCCGGACGTTATTTATGTTGACCAGGCTTGTATATGGGACAGCGCCGACTCGTTCGTCAACGCCGGCACCCACACGCTGGCTGCCGTCGCCTATCCGGGTGGGTCTTTTACGGATGGCTGATTAACAATCAAGCGGCGACTCTCCAAACGCTCAACGTGGTGGGTCCGACCACCGTGATTCCCTCAGTTCTCTATCGCCAAACGTCTGGACTTATCGACAAACCCGCCGGGGCTCAAGGTTTTATTCGATGGCGTCACCGCTGAATACTCCTCCGGCTGGAACGGCGGCCAGCACGGGCGGCACATGCGCGCCCGATTTCACACGGCTCCCCGTGGGCGCGCCTCCGGGATTCCAACCGCTCTGTTACGGCCAATTCGATCTGCTCCCAGGATCCAAACATACCATTGGCGTGCCGGTGCCGCAACAGGATGTCGCCGGCAATTATTGGATCTTCAGCGGCTGGAGCAACGGATGGGCCAGAACGCAACTTACATAGCGGACTCGAACACCGCTGTGCCGGACATCGTCACGGCGAATTTCCTGCCGGGCGTGCGCGTCAGCATTATTTCGAATCCTGCAGCGATGAAGCTGCTGGTGGATGGCCGCGATAACTGGCTCGCCTACAACTTCGTTTGGGGACAGGGAGAGACGCACCATATCAGCGCCGAAACACCGCAGCGCGATTCACACAACCGCATGTACCAGTTCCTCGGATGGTCCGACAAAGGTGCGATCACGCACGATGTTACGGTTCCGACAGGAACCGATTTCTCGGTAACCGCGAACTATCATGTGCTGCCGCAAGTACGAATCAGCAGTTCACCCGCGGGATTGAATGTAAACGTCGACGGCGTTGCCTGCCCGACGCCTTGCGTGGTGGATCGGACTTCGCGGATCGACGATGCAGGTATCGGCCCGCCACTCGATCCCCGCGTCACCCGGCTCCCGTTTCGATTTCAATGGCTGGAGCGATGGCGGCCGGTCCCGCGTCTCGAACGGTCAGGATTCAATCAGGACACGCTCGCGCTGACGGTGAACTACCAGCCGTCCTTCCAATTGACTACCGTTACCAATCCGCCGGAGGCTGGAACATTAAAGGCCGTTCCCGCTTCGCCCGATGGATTCTATCCGAGCGGTACGCCGGTATCGCTGAGCGCGGTCGCTAATGGCGGATTCAAATTCGCCCATTGGGAAGGCGACCTGGCAGGCACATTTAACGGCGGCACGCTGAGCATGAGCAGTCCGCATGCAGTGATGGCGGACTTCGCGACGGTTCCCTTCATTCCGCCGGCTGGAATCCAGAGCGTCACCGGCCCGACGCCGGATGGCGACATCGCGCCCGGGTCGATCATAGCGATTTACGGGGCGAACCTCGCGCCCGAATTTAAGCTCGGCGGAAGCAATCCGCTGTCGCAGGCGATCGACGGCACCACGTAACGGTCGGCGATTTTCTGCTTCCGCTGGTGTTCGTTTCGGCCGGACAGATCAGCGCGCAAGTCCCCTGGGAACTGGCGAAGGCACGTATACTCTGGCGATTCACAATACTGGATTGCCGGATGTGAATGGTACGTTCACAGTGGCGCGCGACGCTCCGGGAATCTTCCTGCAAGCAAACGATCAGAACTTGCCACTAGTGCTCGCGCTCCATGCCGATGGGACTCTGGTGAACAGTCGAGCCCGGTGATCCGCGGCGAACAGATTTCGATCTACGGGACTGGATTCGGACCGTATACGCGGACCTCGATCGACGGATTTCCGCCCGCTCCGGCCGGCGATTTCAGGGTTGCGGATCCGGTCGACAGTCACCTTGGTTCCGCCCAGACGACGCCCGATTGGGCGGGTGCGGCAGCGGGGATGGTGGGCGTGTCCATCGTAAAAGTAACGATCAACGACGACATGGCGATGTCGGGAAATGCCACCCTGACCGTGGAGTGAATGGCAAGCTGAGCACTGTCGATGATCCTCCCGGTGCAATGATGGGCAGTACGGATTTTCCCAGAAGTGCTGGCGCTAACAGATACCGCTGACGTATTACAGCCCTACGAATCCACTATATCTTGTGGATGTAAAACGCCAGTACTGGGGTATTAGTCCCAGAACGCCCGTACGAAGAGGCTTCTATCAGGAAATCCTTTGTGATATGCTTTGGTGATAGTGACAGACGGGTATGCGTACTCCGTGCAGATGAGTACCGGAGCGCGGACTGATGCATTTGCAGACTTCGAAGTGCATGACATACGCGCACATGTTGAATTTTTTTTATTTGCAGTCGGAGGTATCTAATTTATGAACCGGGTGTTTATCCTGGCGGTCGTGGCGGCGCTCACTGTGATGTGCGCGTCCGGTGCCGTAGTGACTCTAGGAACCTTTGCGGTCAACCCGCAAAGTACGTTTTTGTTCGAAAGCAACAACGACAGTAATGTTAGCGCCCTGTTCATCAGCCTTAATTGCCCTAGCATAGTAACGAATTGCGTGAACGCGGCCGCGGGATCGACGCTCCAATTGATCGGCATCGGGAGCATGTGCTATGGGGCCGGATATTGCGGCACTGCCGAGCTCGGTGGCGTTTTCGACTCCAACAACGTTTCTATCAGTCCGCTTAAGCCTCAGCGGAGGCAATGTCGACCGTCTCACCGGTATCATTAATGCTGGCGTGTCCAACCAAGGCGTCAATCACAATCCGTTCCTGAATACGTGGTTCGGCAACGTCGACACCACCATTCCCAACGACTTTTTCATTCCGACCGGGACTGGACTCACCGTCGTGGTTCCCGCTGGGGCGAGTTTCCTGGTCGATCGGTGTTCTCGACAGCTACTTTGCCGACAACACTGCACGATGGGTCTAACCCTCTGGCTATTCAGATCAATCAGATTACAAATCTCGTTACGCCTCCGAGCGTGCCGGAACCCTCGACCTTCGGATTCTTGGCGATCGGATTCGCTGGGATGCTGGCTCTTCGACGCCGTCGGTCCAGCTAAGGCTCGTTTGCCGAGGTTGTTTGTGCGGCCGCTACCAGTGTCGGCCACACCCCGTTGTACTCTAAACAGATGCAACTCAAAGACAAAGTAGCCGTCATCACTGGCGGAGCTCACGGCATCGGCGAAGCCCTGGCGCGGCGATTTCATGCCGAGGGCGCGCGGGCGGTGGTGGTTTCAGATCTCGACGGCGCCGGCGCGGAGCGGGTCGCAAAAGAGATTGGCGGATTCGGCCTGCGCACCGATGTGGGTGTCGAGTCGGAAATTCAGAACCTGGTGAGCCAGGCGGAACAGCGCTACGGACAGATCGACCTGTTCTGCTCGAACGCCGGCATTTTCATTCCCGGCGGGATCGAAGCTCCGAATGCCGACTGGGCGAAGATGCGCGACATTCACGTGATGGCCCACATCTACGCTGCGCGCGCGGTGCTGCCGAAGATGCTGGAGCGCGGCGAAGGATATCTGTTGCAAACGGTGTCGGCCGCGGGGCTGATCACGTCGCTCGAATCGGCAATCTACGCGGTGACGAAGCACGCGTCGCTGGCGCTGGCGGAGTGGATTTCGATGACGTACGGCGATCGCGGCATTCGCGTGTCGGCACTCTGCCCGCAAGGCGTGCGCACGAATATGCTGATGCAGGACCCGGATAATTTTCTGATGGAAGGGTCGGTGTCAGTGGAACAGGTGGCCGATCATGTGATCGCGGGGCTGGCCGACGAGCGGTTTCTGATCCTGCCGCATCCCGACGTCGCGGAGTATTTCAAGCGCAAAGCGAATGATTACGATCGTTGGCTGCGCGGGATGCGCCGGTTTCGGAATGAGGTGAATGAGAAGAGGGCGGCTAAGGCTTAGGTCCTGGCCGCGGATTCACGCAGATACACACAGATAAAACAAGGCCTTGAATCGGCGTGCATCTGCGTGTATCTGCGGCTCAGTTCTTCTGCTACTTGAACAGTTCGTTGATGGGGAACCAATAATCCGGCCCATTCGACTGCGGCACGTATTCGAAGCCGCGATGGAACGGATCGTTGTAACAGATGTTGGTCCAGTTGATGCCCATCGCCGAGTAGATCGTCGCCTCGATGTCTTCGGGATTCGCGGCGCGTTTCGCCGACCAGCCAGGATCGACGATGGTCGCGCCCGTCGCGTCCGTTGTTCCGATCACGCGTCCGCCTTTGATGCCGCCGCCGGCGAACATCGCGAACTGATTCACGATAGTGATCGCGGCCCGCGGCGCCAGTGATGAACGGCGTGCGTCCGAATTCGCCCATCGCGACGACCATGGTGCTGTCCAGCATCCCGGAGCTCTTCAGATCCCCGAGCAGCGCCGAGACCGCGTTATCGAACTGGTTGCCGAGCGAGAAAATGTTGCTGCCGGAGGCGATGTTTCCGTTGGGACCGTAGATGTTCACGTGCATGTCCCAACCGCCCACCGTCACCTGGACGAAGCGCGTCCCCATGTTCGACGCGAGCGCCTGCTTGGCGATCACCAGCGCGTTGCCGAGCGAGCTCGACCCGTATTTCGTGCTGTCGGCGGTCGAATAGGTGAAGGTGCTGCTCACTTGCGGGTTGTACATCAGGCTCTGCGCCGATTGATAGAAGCCGTTCATGTCGTCGGCCGGTTTGCCCAGCGGCGAATTGGTGCGCAGCGGCCCGTCTTCGGTGTAGAGCGTGTTCAGCATCTCGCTCCAGCGCGACTGGCCGAACGCGTTGGTGGTATCGGGAAGGCCCGCCGTCGATGGGTTGTATTTGAAGGGCGCGTAGGTCGCGTCCAGGTAGCCTTCGCCCACGCCGCCGTCGGAATTCAGCGCGAGGAAGGTCGGCAGGACGTCGGTTGGTTTGCGCTCCTTGGCCTTTTCGAGCGCCACGATGCTTCCCATATTCGGCGCGATGTTGCCCAGCGCCGCTGCGGGATTGCGTCCGATCTGCACCCAGGTCTGTCCCAGCGAATGCACCAGCGCGTGGGCTTGCAGCGATCGCACAATGGCGATGTCGCCCAGCATGTTGCCGAGTTTCGGCAGCACGCCGGTCGGCCACGTGATTCCGTTCATGCTTTGCGGGGCAGCCGCTGTCGGCGTGGCGGTGTTCGGTTTGAAATCGAAGGTGTCCCAGGGACTGGGCGCGCCAGCCATCAGGATGAAGATGACGTTCTGCGCGGTGTTCAGCGGCGTCACCGATTGCGACGAACAGCTTCCCGTATCGTCCGCCTTGGCTTCACGCGCGAAGAAGGAAGCGCCGACGCCGGCGCCCAGCACCTTGAAGAAATTTCGCCGCGTCCAATCGGGCCGGCGGAAATAAGAGGGCCTGCACACGCCCGGATTTTCAAGAAGGAATTTTTGAAAGTCTTTGTGGGTCATGGCAATTTCCTTAGTAGTTGAACATGAAGTCGACCTTGTTGTACAAGGTCCACGTCAGTTCCTGGACTTTTTGGGTACGCGCCGTGCCCGTGGCGCTGCCGAGCAGCGCATTGGCCGACTGGGTTTCCGCCGCGGTCGCGTGCCGGGAAAGGATATTCATGTACAGCGTATCGATCAAGCCGCCGTTCGACGTGGCTGCGACCGCCTTCGCCACCAGGCTTTGCGTCGCGCCGGTGCCGGTGGCAGGCTAGTTTGTTGGTCAGCGTCGAATCGTTCATCAGCGCCAGAGCCTGCTGAATTGCGCCATCGGGCCGCCGCGGCTGATCGTCGCGATTGCCCGGCAGGAAGGCGGCAAGGAACGCAGCGCCTTCGATATTGTTGCCGGTTTCAGGCAGTTGCATCGCGAAGTTATATGTGACGTTGTTGGTCTTATAGGTGGCGGGGACGTTGCGGAGATCGCGACCGAATCCGCCGCTTCCTCGCCCCACAGCCTGCGCACCAGTTTGCGCGCGAACAGCGGCTGCCAGTTCGGATTCCACGCGTTCGGGTCGTATTGCGATTCCAGTTGATACGTATCCGAGTTCACGATCAGCCGCATCAGGTGTTTCACATCGTAATTGCTGTTGATGAAATCCTGAGCGAGAGCGTTCAACAGATCCGGATTGGACGGCTGCAAGGTCCACGGATCCGGCGGAGGATTGTTCGGATCGAGGCGCGCCACGTCGAACTGATCCGGCGGATCCACGATTCCCATCCCGAAGTAAGCGGCCCACACGTAATTCACCGCGGCCCGCGCAAACTGGAAGTCGGTGGTGACCTGGCGAGCCATCGCCTGCCGGTAGCCTTCGCCGGAGTTGGGGCCTTTACCGTTGAACGGATAAACCGGCGCGACCGTCTTCGCTGTTCCGATCGGTTGGCGCGGCGGACGATTGCCGCTGGTGGTGTTCAGCGAGTAGTCGGTCTTCGAACCCGCATCGTCGACGTACCAGAGATTCTGCTTGGTGGTCGGGTCCACCGGGCTCTGCAGTTTCGTGTGCGCCATGAAGCTGGAGAATCCCCAGGCCCGGACGCGCGTGAATGTCGATCCCCACAGGCTCAGGGTGTCAAGATGATTGCGGCCATCGTGGCACAACAGGCAGTTCATATGGGAAATGCCCAGGAACGCCTCGGCTACATTGGCTGTTTGCTGATCCCAGGTATCCTGAATCGGAATTCCCGAGCCAGTTACGCGGCCGCTGATCTGCCAGTTCAATTCGCCCTGCGTGAAATTATTGGTCCCGATGGAGCCGATCAAATCGCTGGCCATCTGGTTGTACGGCTTGGTGGTCGCCGCACCACCGTTGGTCAGGGCGTTGCGAATGTAGGTATTGAAGGCGTCGCGTCCGAACGTCGTTACCGAGGTGCTCAGGGTCGGCCAATTGGAGGCGTTCTTGAACAAATCGCCGTAGAACATGGTCCACTTGTCCACCCACTCGGGCTTCGCCAGCAGTTCCTCGATCAGGTTGGCGCGCTTGTTGGGAGTCGTATCGGCAACGAAGCTCGTGACGCGATCGGCGGTGGGGATGCGGCCGGTCAGATCGAGGGTCACGCGGCGGATGAACTCGTAATCGTTGGTCTTGGCGGCGGGCGTTATGCCCTGTTGTTTGAATGCCGTATAGATAAATTGGTCGATCAGGTTACTGCTGGTGGTGGCCGACGACGATTCACCGGTGTAGGTGCGGCTTCCGCCAGGCGCAGACGGCATCGACAATGCCTGCATCCCGGTGGCGCGGCCGGATTCAGCCGAAGTGCCCAGCGATCCTGTAACCCGCAAAGTCTGTGCGCCGAGCTGATTGCGCTTGCTGGCTGCAAGTCCCGAGAATCGATCGCGCTGCGGACCAAAGTAGGTGCAATCGGCGTGCGCGATATTGAGGATCGTCCCGCTGGCGGCTTGGAACGGGTCCTGCGCGCGCAGAATCCAGACGCCGCTCGCTGTCAAACCGCCCACCAGGGCTAGAGTCGTCAGCAGTCGCTTGATCATCGGACCTCCCGGTTTCGCCTATGCCGTTTTGCTAATGGCGTTCGATCCATTATGACGTAAGAAACCCTGCCCGAACCCCGAAGTTGCTAGCCTTAAGGTGTTTTGACTGGGGAATCGAGGCCCCGACGATGGAAACCTTTGATTTGCAGCTCACCGGAGTGCTGGGAGTACTCCTATCCGTACCCCAGGAGGGCCGTGACGCCTCATGGTGCAAGAATTTCCTGGGCTCGTTACCGAACGCCTCGCTGACGTCGTTTGAACCGCAAATCCAGAATGGGCCGGATAGCTTCCCGTATTTTCAGCTCGCGATGCCGGATGCGGGAGCGTTCACGCCGTTCTCGATCGTCCACATTTTGAGCGATTGCATTGAGAACGGAGTCGGCGCGGTGATTCACACGAATAGTCGTCGCGATGAGCAGCCGGCGTGGGTGTTCACGTTGGGCGATCTGGTGGCATATTCGCTGTTCCAGGATTTCGAGGGCGATCCCAAGGTTTATAAGGAGTCTGAGCCGCCTGCGGCTGAGGATGTTGATCGCACCTTGTTGCGGGCGGCGCCGAGTGATGCGTACTTTCCGGCGGGTGCACGCGCGGCGATGGGCCGGTTCATGCGCGGGCCGTTTCAGGTTCCCGATCCGAAGATTGGGCTGGTGAGTGGGCCGTCGCTGCGTCCGCGCGAAAGCCTGATGGTGAATTTGCGCGCCAGCGATTATGGCGGCGATATGGGAAAGCTAGGGTCGGCGATGCGGTATTTGACGTGGTTCGTGCCGAAGACTTACAGCGTGATGGCGCTGCCCGATGATTGGCCGGATGATTGGATGGCTCCGCTGGCGTAGTGGGTTGTGTGGCGAATCCGGCTCGGCCTTTGTGGCGCACGATTTTATCGTGCAGCGGCGAACTTCAGTTCGACGTTCCGAATCGCAGGCTGAAGCCCGCGACAGCACGCTGAAGCGTGCGCCACGTCGCGGCAAGACAATTGCCGGATTGTCGAGACTCGACGAGACTCGTTCGGGTTAGAGTTAGGGTGAGTATGACTCTGAAGTGTTTCCTCTGCGCCGCGTTGTTGAGCGACCGCCGCAGTTGCCCAGGTCTCGACCAACGCATCGCTCGCGGGAAAGTATTCGTTCCGGCAGGTGCTATTTCTCACCGACGGCCTCGCCAACACGACCGGCACACCGAACGTGATCTCTACGACTACAGGCTCAGGGACCCTGACCTTCGACGGTATCGGCACCTTCACCATCACGGGTCAGCAACTCACGGGAACCGCCTCCGGATCAGCGCTTATCCTGTCAGGTACCTACACCGTCAAGCCCGGTGGATTCGTCACGTTGACCAATCCGCTGCGGCCCGGTGCGACCGTGAACGCTCGACTCGGCACGGGTGCGCTGGTCGGCTCATCCACCGAAGCAGGAGCTGCCGTATTCGATTTATTCATCGCAATTCCAGCACCTGCGACAGCAACGTCCAATGCAACGCTCAGCGGAGCTTATTGGATTTCGAGCCTCGAATTCCCCAATGGCGGCCTCGCCAACATTCGCAACACGAACTTCAAGCTCACGGCAAACGGATCGGGAGGATTCGCGGAATCATCGGTAACGGGGCAGGCCGCGAATCTGCAGAACAAGCTACAGACGCAGACGGTCGGTCCGAATTCTTATACGATTTCGCCGGATGGCACGGGGACCTTGACGTTTCCGACCGCGCCGGGGCTCGACACGACCACGCAGTTGATCGCTGGCGTCAAGAATATTGCGGTGGCGCAGGACGGCAGCTATTTCATTGGTGGATCCACGGCCGCGGGCGGGCATGGAATCGTGCTCGGCGTGAAAGCTTTCGCGAGCGGTGCGACCAATGCAAGTTGGAACGGATTTTATTTCGCGGCGGGAATGCGCTTCGATGTTTCGCCGGCGCGGCTTGCCGCGGTATCGGGCGCGGCACATGCGAATGGTGACGGGAATTCGATCTGGGCTCGGCGCACTCGGCAATCGGATGGATTGTTCGATGCTGCCCCGCTGATTATTTCGAGCTTGACTGCCGACGGATCGGGACTCCTCACATCGGCGGGCGGACATGTTGACGTGGCGGCAGGCGCGAAAGTTTTTTCGACAACCGGAGTCGACGCGGCGAGTTCGTCGAGTTATGAGATTTACTTTGGCGCGTTGATGCCGCCGCAATCGGGCTCGGGCGTTTTCGTCAATCCGCAATTCGTCTTGAATGCGGCGAGCTTTGCTCCAGCGGGATATCCTTTGTCGCCAGGCGGATTCATTTCACTCGGCGGCACGGGTTTGGCGACGCAGAATGCAACGGCGCCGGGGTTCCCGTTTCCTCCATTGCTGGGCGGAGTTTCGATGACGATCAACGGAATCGCGTGTCCGATTTATTCGGTGGTCAGCGGGAGTTCGCCGGTGATTAATGCGGTGGTGCCGTTCGGAGTAACCGGCTCGACTGCGACGATCGTGGTCACGACGAACAATGTGAAATCGAATTCAGTGGATGTTCCGCTGGCGGCGACTGCGCCGGGGATCTTCAGCGTGCCGCCGAACGGGATCAGCGGCGGAGCGATGCGGCATCTGAACGGAACGCTGGTCAGTTCGACAGCGCCGGCGTCGCGCGGCGAATTTATCTCGGTCTACTTGACCGGGCTCGGCGCGGTGAGTCCGACGGTGCAAGACGGCGCGGCGGCTCCGGGACAAGAGCCATTTCCCAGGATGACGGGACCGATCGCGGTGTACGTCGGCGGGCAGCAAACGCCCACGCCTCAGTACGCCGGTTTAGCACCAACTTTCGCGGGTCTCTATCAGTTGAATATTCAGATTCCGAGCGCGGTATCGTCGGGCGCGACCAGCCTTGCGGTGCAAACCAATGAAGGCTTCACCGACATGGTCACAATCTGGATTCAGTGACCTAAGACCTATCGCCTCTAGTACTTGAGCTTTTCCTCGATTTGAATTCGGCCCGTCCCGCGGCTATACTCCAGAGTATTAGTCGGAGAATTTCGAGGGAAATAGGGTGAAGACTTTTCTTTTAGCGGTATTCGTGTGCGTGGTGGCTTTTGCGGGACAGCCGGCTCCGATCGTTGTCATTGCCGGCGCGGTGGGCGCGCAATATACGTTCACGCTTTGGCGCGCGAACACGGTGACGGGAGACGTCGTGTTCAAAGCGTCCGGCCGCATGCCGAAAGGTTTAACGCTGAGCAAGGACGGAACCATCAGCGGAACACCCAAGGAATCCGGTACGTTCGTCTTCACGGCGACGATATCGGGCGGCTCGCTGGGATCGAACCGTTTTCAGCACGATTATCGGATCACGATCGCAGCAGCACCGAATCCGTTGGACCCCGGTGCTTTCGGCGGTGCTCAGGGTGCTGCCGTCGTGGCTGCGCCGAATCCGCTGGATCCGACCGCGGCTGCGGCACCGGTTCCCGCTGGTGCGCCGGCCGCTGTTGTCGTGGCGCCTGCGCCCGGCAGCCTGCCGACACCATCGGTTCGCGAACCTTTGCACGATGGTGATACAACGTTCGACGTGAGTATTCCAGCGGGCTGGATCGTTCCAGCCGGTCCGACGATTTCGTTCACGCGCAACGGCGCGGTGGACAATCTAAATGACGGTACCGGTCCAAAAGCTTCCGTGCCTGCGGTGTTTGCAGCGAACATGCGCATGACGCTCACGCCTGCGCAACCCATCAAGTATTGCGACACGGTGATGGTGACTCTTGCGAATGCCGGGGCGCCGTCGCGCGACTCCGGGATCGCGCAAGTGATACCGAAACCCGCCATCGTGCAGCCGCCAACATCGACCAAGGTCACGGCGTCGCTGTCGTGGCTCCCCAAGACGTTGACTAACGTGAAATTGTCGGTGCTGGTCAACGGACATCCGGTGTATGTGAAGGATGGAGACAATTCGGTTGGCGCGATCGCGATCACAAAGGCGCAAACCGATCTGACGTTGGCCGCGCCGCTGCAACCTGGCGATCTGGTGGTGGTGAGGTTTCAGGATTCGCCGTGCGCGTTGACGCAGGACTCGGATGCGGTGGCGTTCGGAAACGTGCCGACCACTTCTTTCCGCGACAAACTAGTGCCAGGGCAAACTCCACTCTGGATCACGGTGCCGTATGCTCCTCCGGGAACGGGTACGCTTCGCATTCGCGTGAATAACTCGATTGCTGGATTGAGCGACGGCAACGGCGGGACGGCTTCCGCAATTCAAACGACTTTCCCCAACCTGCAAGCTTTGGCGACACTTAATCTGCCGCTGGGCGCGGGCGACGTCGCGACCTGCGAATTCCAGCTGGGCAACACGACGACGCAGTGCGATCCGTACACGGTGATCGATCCGGGAGACCTGGGCAAGATTCGTTATTACTTCACGTCGGGCATCGTGTTGTCGAACAATCAGAACTTCCAAGTCGCCAGCACGGGCACGCAAGCGGGATTGTTCCTCGGGCTGGACGTCGACCGTTCGTGGCTTTCGATGCAGCCGCATGGATTGCGGCGAATCGGCATCAATAGCTATTTCGACGCGCGGCTGACATCGGTGGCGACGCAAGGCGTGCAGACGACTGGGGCGGTGGCGGATACGTTCCTGCAATCGCAAAAGGCGGCGAGTTTGCAGGCCGGGATCTATCTGCCGATTATGACGAACGATTGGACGCCGCGGGATACGCCTTACGCGTTTTCGATTTCGCCGCTGGCGAAGACCGGATTTACGACGCTGACCGATCTACCGGCGAACGCGCCGAATCAGACGCAGACGGGCCGGTTCTTCACGTTCAATTCTTACGGAACGCGGCTGGGGATTTACAAGATCCACAAAGACGGGAGTGGAGCGTGGGACAAGAATTCGTCGCCCGAATCGATCGGTTATTTCGACGTGACGATGGGGCGATTCGGCAACTTCCAGGGCTTCCGCGATTTGCACGACGAGTACAGCAGCATACCGGCGATGACGCAATTCCAGACGATTCGTCCCTGGCGCTATTCGTTCGAAGGACTGATCAAGATTCCGCCAGTGTTCGTGATCGGGTTCAACGCGAATATCGGCCGTGGCGCGCCGGCACCGGTTTGCGTGACGGCGGGCACGCATACTCGGGTGGCGTGCAGCGGGGTGGGTGTGACGACGTACCCGTTCCTGCCGCCTCGCGACGATCTGCGGTTTTTGTTCGGGGCGCAGTTTGATATTCGGCAGCTTTTGAAGAAGGTGCCTTCGTTTTGATGCACGGTTCTGAGACGCGAATCGACGCGTGAGAAAGGTGTCGACATGGGTGTCGACACGGCACGCATGAGTGCGTGCGCCACATCGCCGCGGTTCTTGTATTGGGCAGACTTTGAAGAAGGTGCGTGCGTATTCGTTGCGCGGCCTGGAGGCCCGCCCTACTTGCCGATGCAGAAGGTGGAGAAGATTCGGTTCAGGATGTCGTCGGCGGTGGTGGCTCCGGTGATCGAATCGATGGGGCGCAGGGCGGCGTAGAGATCGAGCAGCAACATCTCGTGCGGAATGCCCAGCGCGGCTGCGTTGCGCGCTTGCTCCAGTGCTTCGCAGGATTCTTTCAGGAGTTGTTCGTGGCGGAGGCTGGTGATGAATCCGCCGTCTTGTTCTATGCGGCCTTGTGGTGCGATTTTGTCGATGATTGCTCGGCGGAGTTCGGGGATTCCTTCGCCGGTTAGCGCGGAAACGGGGACAGTCGGCTGAAGCCGACTGCTGCACGCTGAAGCGTGCGCCACGGCCACCAGGTCCGATTTGTTGGCGGCTACTATGTGGCGGCCTTGGTCCGTAGCTCGCTGGATCAAGTCGACGTCTTCCGGTTCGAGCGGCACGGACGCATCGACTACTACTACAGTCATGTCGGCGTCGGCCATCGCGCGATAGCTGCGCTCTATGCCGAGGCTCTCGACTACATCCTGGCCTTTGCGAATTCCCGCCGTGTCGACCAACTTCACCGGGATGCCTTCGAGCGATGCGGTTTCCGATACGGAGTCGCGCGTGGTGCCGGGGATATCGGTCACGATCGCGCGATCTTGTTCGAGCAGGCGGTTGAACAGGCTGCTCTTGCCGACGTTGGGCCTGCCGACAATGGCTAACGTGAAACCGTCATGCACCAGCTTTCCGTAGGCGAAGCTCAGCATCAGCTCGCGGGCGCCGGCGAGAATCGGATCGAGGCGCGCGAGGATGTCTTCGGTGCTGGCAACGCTGATGTCGTCCTCGGCGAAATCGATACCGGCTTCGAGCAGTGAAATGAGTTCGAGCATCTGCTCTTTCACCGGCTTCAGGCGGCGCGAAACGGAACCCTCGGCTTGCTGCGCCGCGACTCTGGCCTGATACAACGTGGTTGCATCGATCAGATCGCGAATGGCTTCGGCTTGCGGGAGATCGATGCGGCCGTTGACGTAGGCGCGCAGCGTGAACTCGCCGGGCTCGGCCAGGCGCGCGCCGGAATCGCAGGCTCGTTCGAGCGCGTGGCGCAGGACAACCGGCGATCCATGGCAGGCGATTTCGACAACGTCGTCAGCGGTGTAGGACCGCGGCTTGGCGAAGAACGTGACGACGACGTGATCGATGGTGCGGCGTTCGGCGTCGATCAGCTCGGCTAGAGTTGCGGTCCACGGTTTCCAATCGAGCTGGTTCGCGAAGGAGTTTGCCGGCGATCGCGCGAGCATCAGACCCGGACAGGCGGATGATGCCGATTCCGCCACGGCCCGGGGGCGTCGAGATGGCGGCGATCGTGTCGTGGAGGTGCATGCCAAGAAAGAAGGAGTCAGTAGTCAGGAGTCAGAATAAAAGCCTGACGGCCGTCAGCTTATCACGCGTCGGTAGCGGCAAAACAATTGGCCGCGAATGAACGCGAATAAACGCAAATCAAGAATGCGCGTTCATTTGCGTGCATTCGCGGCTAAACTTAGCGTCGTGGACCGCGAGGGCCGCGCCTGTCGCGATCGCCACCACGTCCACCACCGGGACCACCACGGCCGGGACCACCTCGTCCGAATCTGCGGGCGCGGCGTGTCATCTTCGGGGCGTGGGCGCGGAGGAATGACCGGCTCGGGCAAAACCTTCAAATCGATGGGCACGATCACGACTTGCCGGATAGGTCCCATGCCGACGCTTTCGCTGCGAACCGCAGTCTGGCCGCGCAGCGACAGATGCAGGATGCGGCGCTCGCGGCTGTTCATCGGCGTGAAGTGGAACGGAGCTTTTGTTTTCGTTACCTGCTCGGCCGCCGTGAGCGCCAGCATGCGCAGCTCTTCGATGCGCAGCACGCGATAGTCGTTGGCATCGAAGCAGACTCGCGAATGCTCTTCGGAGGGCATGGCGAGCGCCTCCATCGTCAATTGTTCCAGCGCGAGCAGCAGCTCGGCTTTGTTGCCGAGCAGAAGATCGACGTCGGGGCCACTGAAGCGGACCATCAGATCGGGATTCTCGAAATCCGGGATGCGGCGTCTCGCCATCGGTGACCGCGAAGTCCAGCTTGAATCCAGCGAGGTCGAACACTTTATTCAGAAATTGTTCGATGCGTGGTTTGGCTTCCGCCAGGGTATATTTTTCCGACAAGGTCAGGACCTGCGCTTCTTGATTTGACTTTGACTGGGGCTTGATTTCACGTCGATGACCGTGGGGGTGATGGGACCACTGATACGGTTCAAAATCATCTGCCGGGCAATCGCCACGAAGTTACTTGTCAAGTAGTATAGCACCAGCCCCGACGACAGGAAGTAGAAGATATAGCCGAAGATCAGCGGCGTAACCATCATCATTTTCTGTTGCGATGGATCGACGCCGGGCGTCGGCGTCATCTTCTGTGTCAGGAATTGTGTGACGACCAGGAGCACGGGCAGCGCGCGAATCGCAAGGGTTTCCGGCTGCGAAAGATCGTGGACCCAGAGCCAACTTGCTCCGCGCATCGCGATCGAAACGCTGAGCACCCGATAGAACGCGATCAGGAACGGAAACTGGATCAGCATGGGCAGGCATCCGCCCATCGGGTTGACGCCTTCGCGCTTGTACAGATCCATCATTTCCTGGTTCTGCTCGGCTTTGCGCGGATCGTTCATCTTGATGCCCTTGTATTTGGCGTTCAAGGCGGCGATCTGCGGCTGAATCTTCTGCATCTTGCGCGACGATTTCAGGCTTTGCAGGCTGAGCGGCGAAAGCACGATGTTGATGGCGATGGTGACGAAGATGATCGCCCACCCGTAGTTGTTGTTGGTGACGTGCTCAGAGGTCCAGTGGAGGGCGAGGAACAGCGGCTCGGCGAGAATCTTCGACCAGCCCCAATCGATCAATTGCTGGAGCCGGGGATCGACTTTGGCGAGCAGGTCGGAATCCTTCGGTCCGACGAAGAGGGCTCCGATGTTGATGCCTTCACCACCGAAAGTAACTCCGGCGCGTTGTTCGTCGGTGCCGACGGTTGCGGTTGGCACGGTGTCGGAATAGACGGTGAGCTCGCTCGACGTGTGGCCGGAGGGCAGGAATACGCCGGCGAAGAATTTGTCCTCCATGCCTTCGAACGAAAGCTGCCCGCCGAAAGGCACGGGGCCGTTCTTGGCTTCCTTCGCGTCCTTGGTCTGGAGCTTGGTGTCGTAATAGACGGCATGCTCATCGGCGGCCGCCGTGGAAACGGTTTGATCGCCGAATCCGCCTCGCCACGCAATCGCGTGAGGTATCAGAACGCCGTTCTGGCTGACTTCCGTGTTCACTGCGACCAGATAGCTATCGGCGGCGAAATGGAAGGACTTCTTGACGACCGTGCGGCCGTCGGAAAATTCGAAATCGACAGCGAGGTGATCGGCCGATTGATCCACTTTGAAAAGCGACGTATTGGGATCGGTGGCCGGCGGAGTCTTTATAGCCAGCGAGAATGGCGCGGGTACTTTGTCGAGCGAACGCGGGTTGATCAGGTCGAGCGGTTTGCCTTCGTGATCCTTGTAGGCTTTCAGGGTCCAGCTTTTCGCGACAGCGCCCCGGTTGGAGAACGTGACGCGGTAGACGTCCGTTTCGACCGTGACGAGTTCTTCTTTGTCGGCTTGCACTCGGCCCGGCATGTCGGCAGGAGGCGGGGCTTGCGCTGCCGCAGCGGTTTGGGCGGCTGGCTGTGCGGCGGCGACGGCCTCTTTCTCCACAGCTTTGTCGGCGGCAGTAGAGGTTACGGCGGCGGACTTGGCGGGCGGCGGAGGCGGCTTATAAAAATACTGCGTGCCGAGCAGGATCAGGCCCATCAACACGAAGAAGATGAGGAGCCTGGTCTCCATCGACATTTCTTTCTTTTCCATATGAATGTGGGGCGCGCAGTAGCTTAGCGAACCGGGTCAACTCCTCCGTGATGGAATGGATGGCATTTCGCGAGCCGGCAGACTCCCAACCAGACGCCTCGCACGGCTCCGTGGGTTTCCACGGCTTGGATCATGTATTCGGAACAGGTCGGCTGAAAGCGGCAGGCTGAAGGAAGCAGCGGCGAGATCCATCGCTTATAGATACGCAATCCGCCGATAATAAGTGCCCTGATCATTTCACTGGTTGCGATTGCAAGCGGGCGATCACCTTCATGAGCGCGCTTTCGATCTCGCTGAAAGGAGCCTCGACGGCTGCGCGGCGCGGATTGATGACGATGTCCCACTGCTGGGCGATCGCCGAACGATGCATGCGAAAAGCTTCGCGCAATTGGCGCTTGATGCGGTTGCGCACCACCGCTCCGCCAAGCGCTTTGGTTGCCGTGACGCCGAGGCGAGGCCCCTGGATCTCCGGATTCGGCCGGGCGATACAAAATGCCGCGAACAGCGGACTGGACACGCGAAAGCCTTGGTCATAGACGACTCTGAAATCGGCGGAGCGCAGAATCCTCGCGGATTTCGGAAAGAGCAGCGAGGGAGCAGGCGCGCCGCCCGAGGCGGGACTAACTTTCTTTGGCAGTCCTGACGGCTCTTTCGTCGCTGACCGTCAGCTTGTGGCGGCCGCGTGCGCGTCGCCGCGCCAGCACCGCCCGTCCGTTCTTGGTCTTCATGCGCTCGCGAAATCCATGCGTCTTGGCGCGCTTTCGATTGTTCGGCTGAAATGTACGTTTGGGCATTTTGTAGAATCAACCGGGGGACGAAGCACACCCTTGGTCGCGATCTATCCGGTTTCGATTCTCATTATAGCAGAGGGGAAAGCGGTCCCGCGCGGCCCTGCTCGTGCCCAGAATAGTCTGTCGGAGGTATCCTGACCTGTTGGCTATCCTACCTGAGTTCATCACATTGGCGGCCGTTGGCGCGATTGTCGCCATCGCGCTGCTGGTTCTGATTCGCAGTGCCGGACGACGCATTCGTCTCGCCGAACAACACACCGGCGAGTTGAAGCAGCAAATAGAGGCGCAATCGCGAAACGCCGACGAACAGGCGCGGCAGATCGAGGCGCAGTTGCGAAACGCCGACGAACAGGCGCGGCAGATCGAGGCGCAGTCGCGAAAAGCTGACGAGCAGACGCGGCAAATCGAGGCGCAGTCGCGAAAAGCTGACGAACAGGCGCGGCAAATCGAGGGGCAGGCCCGAAAGATCGAAGACCTGGAGCGCCGGAGTAGCGAACTCGAGATTCAACTTACGGCCGAGTCTTCCCGGACCGAGGCGTTGACGGCCCGAATGCGTGACGAGATGCTCGGGATGTCCGGCAAGCTTGCCGCGCTGTCGAATTCGGTCGAAATTCTGAGGCGGCTGCCACCGCAAACGCCTCCGATGGATACCGAACTCCTGGAGAAGATGGTGGAATCGGAGATGGTCGCGCTCGCGGAATCGGTGCTCACTTTACGGCCGCTGGTTCCTTACCCGAATTGGCGTTTCGACATCGAATGGACAAATCCGGATCTCGCGTTTCAGGCGCGCCGCCAAATCTGGCAGAGCTTCCACGATCGGCGGATTGACAAACCGGTGACGATGAGCTGGCATCTGGGGACGCGGCTTCGTCTGGGACTTCGCAACGATTTGAGCCGGCAGATCTACGTCGCGGGCTGCATCGATCCCAACGAGTTTGCCTTCCTGAATCACTATCTTCAGCCGGGGATGACGTTCATCGACATGGGCGCAAATGAGGGCGCCTACACGGTTTTCGCCGCGCGACGGGTCGGCGAGAGCGGGAGCGTCTGGGCGTTCGAACCGAGCCAGCGCGAGTTTGACAGCCTGCGCGCGAATCTGGACCTCAATGGGTTGATCGGCCCGAATGTGCGCTTATTTCCACTGGCGATCGCGGACTTTAACGGCTACACGGAGCTTACCGTCGCCGCGACGGAGCACGCGGGGCAAAACACGATGGGAGCTTTTGCGGGTCCCGGTATCGGCGCGGCCGGGACGCAGACGGTAGAGGTGCGGCGCCTGGACGATTTGATCGCCGAGGACGCGCCGGCCCGCATCGACTTCATCAAGCTGGATGTGGAAGGCGCGGAGCTCAAGGCGATCCATGGCGCGGCAGCTACACTGCGGCGTTATCGTCCGGTGCTGCTGTTCGAGGTTTCGGCGGCCTCCCTGCGGCCTCAGGGCGCGAGCCGCGATGGGCTAGTCGCGTTTCTTCGATCGCTGGATTATTTGCTATACGTTTTCGACGATCAAGGGCTGCCCGCTGTCGCCGAACCTGGAGCGTATAGCGACAATATGCTGGCGGCGCCTGTTGGCCTTGTCCTGCTTTCAATTGCCTTTCAGGGTTGGCCGGTCAACTAGTGTAGTGCGTCACTCAGATTGAACATTATGTTTCGACGTGGCGCGGGCCGCCAGACCTGCAGAGCCGAGAGTTGTGGGGCCGCCACTCGTGGCGGCGAGCGGCCTTTAGGCCGCTCAAATTGGACGCGCTAAAGCGCGTCCGCCGGCACGAGTGCCGGCCCCACAACTCTCGGCTCTGCAGGTCTGGCGGCCCGCGCCACGCTACATTTCGAGCTTGCCGTTCACGATCATGTCCTTGATGGTGAACTCGACGGTGCGCCCGCCCATCGAAACTCCTGGCACATAGAGCTCGAAGGTTACGGTCTTGTCGGCCGCTGTCGCTTCGCGCGGGAACGCCAGCCGCAGATAAGCATCGCCAGCGGACGGCGGAAAATGCCCGGTGATTTTGAACTTCTTACGGCCAACGCGCATCACCGATTCCTGCTCCATGCGCCGTGTTTCCTCTTCGTTCGAAAACGCGCCAGCTTGGCCGACGCCGATGGCGACCACGATTTGTGTCGCCCGATTCGCCGCGAGCCACGTTCGGTACTCATCCACTAAGAGATCGCCAGCCTCATTGGGTGTCTTGGGATGGCGAAGGCGGTAGCGGCGTTCGCGCTCCTGTTCCGCGCGATCGAGCGGAGCAGCTGTCGCGAGATACAGCTGCAATCCGGGCGCGCTGATGCCGCCAGGCGCCGCGACCATTTGGGCCCACGGAGAGTTCGTCATCAACGTGATGAGTTCCTGATCGGACCACTTTTCCGGCGGCTTGTCCACCCAGAAAGGCCCGGCGGCCGCTAAAACCAATACGGCCACGAATACACACGAATAAACACGAATAAGATTCCTGATTCCGATTCGCGTGTATTCGCGTGGATGAGGGTCCGGCATTGCTACAAATTACCTAGTTGCTCGAAATCCATGTTCCCGCCCGACAGGATGATGCCGACTCGGCTTACGCCCGATGGGATTTTTTTGAATAAGGCGGCTGCGGCAGAAACCGCGCCGCTCGGTTCCACCAGAATCTTCAGTCGCATCAAAAGGAATTTCAACGTCGCGCGGATTTCGTCATCGGAGACCGTGATCATTTGCTCCACGTGCTTCTGAAGAATCGGGAACGTCAGAGCGCCCGGCGTGGTGGAGCGCAAACCGTCGGCAATCGTCGGCGGCGTCTCAATCGTGACGCGCTTGCCGGCGGCGAACGACAGGTAGGTGTCGTTGGCAAGCTCGGGTTCGATGCCGAAGATTCGGATCGACGGCTTGATGTGATGCGCGGCGATCGAGGAGCCCGACATCAGCCCTCCGCCGCCGCAGCAGACGACCAGCGCGTCCAGATCGGGAACCTCTTCGAGTAATTCCTTCGCGGCAGTTCCCTGCCCTGCAATGGTCCACGGATGATCGTAGGGTGGAACCATGGTCGCGCCGGTTTCACTGGCGATGCGCGACGAAATCGCTTCGCGATTTCCAGTGAGACGATCGTAGGTGACGATCTTGGCGCCGCGGGCTCGCGTACCTTCCAGCTTGGCTCTGGGCGCGTCTTCCGGCATC
Organism: Terriglobia bacterium; assembly: GCA_963732025.1. Classification (GTDB taxonomy): domain Bacteria; phylum Acidobacteriota; class Terriglobia; order Bryobacterales; family Bryobacteraceae; genus Palsa-187. Next base: position 1,292,874 of record CAVSXU010000006.1, on the reverse strand, counting down.
ACCAGCGTCGCGGGCGCGCCCGCATATTGTGCGGCGATCGCCACAGCCTGCGCATGATTCCCCGACGAATGCGCCACGACGCCTTTCGCGAGCTGATCCTTGGGAATCGAAAAGATGAAATTCGAGGCGCCGCGGATCTTGAATGCGCCGCCAGTCTGCAGGTTCTCGCATTTGAAAAAAGCGGAGACGCCCGCTTCGGCGTTGAAACTGCGCGAGGTCATCACAGGCGTGCGCTTGGCGATCGGTCGGATGCGCTCCGCCGCCGCGCGAATGTTTTCGAAAGTAACTTCAGTGGTAGTGTCAATATCCAGCATGTTTGTTTACGATGTTTTCCAACCGCTCGCCGATGCGGAAACGCTCGAAGTTTTTCAGGAAAAAGTCTACGGCGCGTGTCCTTGATTCCGGGCTGCGATCCGCGGTGTGCGGCGATAGCAGAACATTTTCCATTCGATAGAACGCGTGGCCGGCAGGCAGCGGCTCGACAGTGAAAACATCCAGCGCCGCGCCACGAAGCCTTCCGGAATCGAGCGCCGCGACCAGCGCGTCTTCCTCGATCACCGCCCCGCGCCCGACGTTGATGAGCACCGCCGTCGATTTCATCGCCGCGATTTGCGGAGCGCCTATCAGTCCTCGCGTCTCAGCGGTCAAAGGCGCCGTCACAACCACATAGTCGCATTCGGCGAGCATTTCGTTCAGTTGCGCCGGGGCGAAAGTACGATCGACCAGCGGGTCCGGGTCACCGGGAGTTCGACGCATTGCGAGGATGCGAATCCCAAACGGGCGCGCGCGCTCCGCGATGGCCCGGCCGATCGCACCGTAGCCGACGATTCCCAGCGTACGGCCGAACAGCGTCGGATGATCGAACGATTCCCACTTGCCCGCCGCCTGATTCCGCAATAAGCGCCGGAAATCGAACGCGAAGTACGCCATCGCGCCGATAGTCCACTCTGCCAGGGACCGGCCATAGAGACCGCGCCCATTCGTCATAGGCACATCGCTGGCGACGATTTCCGGCGAGAGCACCTTGTCGACACCCGCCATCAAGGAATGTATCCAGCGCACGCGCGTGGCGTGCGGGAACGTGCCCGTCAGCAGTGTAGGATCCTGAAAATCCGCATTGAGAATCACGTCGGCTTCGGGAGCCGATTCCAGGAGGCGATCGCGATCGCGGCTAACGATGAGCCGTACATCGTCGGGAAGGCCGGCGAGTGGTTTGAGAAAATTCGCCGCCGGATCGCCCATCACAAGGAGCGTGATCGGCAGGCAGTTCTGGGAATCGTTTTGCAAATTACTAGTGTAGTGTGGCGCGGGCGGCCAGGATTGAAGAGTGTGAAAAAACAGGGACAGGCGACCCTGTCCCCTAGTCATGTGAGACTACGAATAAAAGATATCGGCGTGGACAGGGCGGCCTGTCCCTGTTTTCACACTCTGTTCTTCACACTCTTCAATCCTTGCGCCCCGCGCCACGAGAACGGAACGTGCAACACTGGAAGTGTGCCCGAACGCTGTACGTGTGGAGCCCAGCTCCCGCCGGACGCGCTTTTCTGCCATCGATGCGGAAAACCACAGCGCGATCTGATCGAACCCGACCCTGAACCCGAGATTGTGATTCCGCCGCCCATCCCGGTGGTAACCGCGCCGGTCGCGCCAACCATTGGATTTCGAAACGGCCAGGTGATTCGGATCGCATTGTTGGCGGGCGTGCTCATGATTGTGGTGTGGGGCGTGGGGAGCAATATCGCGCCTGCGCTTTCTCCGTTGTGGATCATCTTCAGTGGGATGCTCAGCGCGTTCATTTATAAACTGCGTACGGGGCAGCGGCTGTCGGCGATTAGTGGTGCTCGATTGGGCTGGATCAGCGGCATTTTCGGGTTCGCGATCGTGGCGATCCTGCTGAGCCTGATCGCAGGCGCCGTTCTGCATGACCCCACGATGATGCAGAGCGTCCGCGACCAATTCGCCCGCGCGGGCCGCACCGGAGCCGACTTCGACACGTTCGTCGAGGCGATTCGTCAACCATCTAATGTGCTGGTAATGCTGGCCCTATCTTTTCTGCTATTCACGGTGCTGTCCGCATTCGGGGGCGCGATTGGGGCCCGGCTCTTGGATCGCGATTGATGATGTCCACCATCGTTCACGTCCGCCAGTTTGAGGCGCGACCGTAAGAGAGCGCGCGCGTTTGTGGGGCAGGCGTTTCCGCCTGCCCGCGAGCGTCCACACAAGGCGAGAGCGGAATCATTACCGAGTTGAGGCGCGATCGTAAGAGAGCGCGCGTCTTTCCATAGACCGCGTAGACTGAAACACATGCCATTGGAGGCGATCGTCGCAGGCGCCACCGGACTCGTCGGAAGCGAATGCGTGCGCCTGTTGCTCAACCGGTACGATTCGGTGACCGCACTGGTGCGAAGGCCGTCAAACAGCACGCATCCAAAGCTAACCGAGCGGCTGATTGATTTCGACCGCATCGGCACCATCGAAATTCCACCGGGCGCGCACGTCTACTGCGCGCTCGGAACAACCATTCGAAAAGCCGGATCGGAAGAAGCCTTCCGCCAGGTGGACTACCAATACCCGCGGATGCTTGCAGGGCGCGCCGCGGCTGCGGGCGATGCACGATTCATGCTGATCTCTTCCGTGGGCGCATCGGCGCACTCGAAGAACTTCTACTTGCGCGTGAAAGGCGAGTTGGAAGATGCAGTGCGCGCGATGCCGCTGCAATCGGTACATATCTTTCGTCCCAGCTTCCTGATGGGCGATCGCGCCGAGAAACGCTCCGGCGAGGCGCTCGGCATAGGAATCGCGCGAGTTCTCGGGCTGGTCATGGTCGGACCCTTGAAAAAATACCACGCGATTCCCGCCGCGACGGTGGCGGCCGCAATGGTCGCGGCTGCAAACAAATCGTTGCAAGGATGTTTCGTGCACCACTACGATGAAATGGTGCGGCTTGCACGCGAATCATGAGCGCGATTCTCGAACTGAGAAAGATTTCGAAAATCTTTCCCACCCATCCGGCGGTGAAACAGGTTTCGCTCGAGCTCTCGCGCGGCGAATTCTTCTCACTGCTGGGGCCGTCAGGCTGCGGCAAGACGACAACGCTGCGCATGATCGCCGGATTCGAAGCGCCCACGGATGGCGAGGTCTGGCTGAACGGTTCGCGCATCGATCATCTGCCGCCCTATCGCCGCAACGTCAACACGGTATTTCAAAGCTACGCGCTGTTTCCGCATCTGACCGTGCGAGGCAATGTCGAATTCGGGCTGCGTCGCAAAGGCGAGGCCGACATCGCGAGCCGTGTGGCGAAAGTGCTGGAGCAAGTGCAGATGACCGGCAAGGAATCGCGCAAGCCATCCGAACTTTCCGGAGGAGAGCGTCAACGAGTCGCGCTAGCGAGATCGCTGGTGCTGGCGCCCGATGTATTGCTGCTCGACGAGCCGTTGAGCGCGCTCGATCCGCAGCTTCGCAAACAGGTGCGCTCGGAACTGAAGGATCTGCAGCGCCGCAGCGGCGTGACGTTTCTGTTCGTCACGCACGACCAGGAAGAAGCGCTGTCGATGTCGGACCGAATCGCCGTGATGAATCGAGGTGAGGTGGAGCAATGCGGATCGCCGCAGGAACTCTATCAACAGCCGAGCACGAAATTCGTAGCGACATTCCTAGGCGCGATGAACTGGATCGAAGGCGTCGGCGTGCGCCCGGAGTCTTTGCGAATTTCGATGGCCGTCAGTGAGGCGCGACAGAATGGAGCGCTATCCGCCGTCGTCACGCGAACTGTCTTCCTGGGCTCGACTATCCACGTGGAAGCAAAACTGGACAGCGGGGAAACAGTGATCGCACAAGTAGCACCGCAAGAAACAGTTTTTGATAGGCGAATCGGTTTGCATATCGTGGAACCCAAAGACGAGCTCCGATTCGATTAGCGTTCCTCACGCCGGCCGCGGTGCTGATGCCGCTGACGCTCGCGGTCCCGACGGCTATCATCTGCGTCTACAGCATCCTGACGCGCGGCGCTTACGGCGGGGTCGAACGGCCGTTCACGCTCGAAAACTACACGCGGCTGTTCGATCCTCTGTACGCGATGATCTTCGTGCGCTCGTTTTGGATCGCGGGCGTCGCGACCGCGCTGTGCCTGGTGCTCGGCATTTCCGCTGGCGCTGTTCATTGCGCAAATCGGGTGCGCGCAAGAATCTGTATTTGAGCCTGGTGATCCTGCCGTTCTGGACCAGTTTTCTGATTCGCACCTACGCGTGGATGTTCCTGCTGCGCGACACCGGACTGATCAATACCGCTCTTGCAGGCGATGCATCTGATTCGCGAGCCGCTGCCGATGCTGTATAACGATGGCGCGGTGATTCTCGGACTGGTGTACGGATTCCTGCCGTTCGCGGTGCTGCCGCTGTACGCGACGCTCGAACGGCTGGATCGGAGTCTGCTGGAAGCGGCGGCGGATTTGGGCGCGAAGCCGCTGCGATACGCTGTTGCGCGTCACGATTCCGCTGTGCGCGCCGGGAATTCGCGCCGGCGCGATTCTGGTGTTCGTGCCGTGCCTGGGCACTTATCTGACTTCCGATCTGCTGGGCGGCAGCAAGACCATCCTGATCGGCAATCTGGTGCAGAACCAGTTCACGGCGTCGCGCGATTGGCCGTTCGGCGCGGCGGCGTCGATTGCGTTGATGGTCGATCGCGATGGCGCTGCTGTTCGCGGCGCGGCGGCGTGGCGAGGAGCTGTTGTGAAGACGGAGCGGGTCGAGTCGGCGTCGATCCTGCGCTGTACGCTCTGCGGTCTATGCGTTTCTTGCATGTGCCGCTGTTGATTCTGGCGGTGTTCAGTTTCAACGCGTCGAAGTTTACCGTGTGGGAAGGATTTTCGCTGCACTGGTACAGCGCGGCGTTTGCCGATCGCGATCTGATCGAATCGGCGGCCAACAGTCTGATCATCGCGATCTTCGCGACGGCTGCTCGCGACCATCATCGGGACGCTGGCGGCTTACGCGTTGTGGAAGCGATCATCGACGTGGATCGCGGGCTCGATGTATCTTTCGCTGGTGACGCCGGAAATCGTGACCGGCGTTTCGCTGCTGGCGTTCTTTCAGTGGAGCTTTCGATTTCTGCATCTTGCGGCTGGGCATGCACACGGTGATTCTGGCGCATGTCGCGTTTTCGGTCGCCTATGTTGCGGTGGTCGTGATGGCGCGGTTGCGCACGTTCGATCCGGCGCTGGAAGAAGCGGCGCTGGATCTGGGAGCGAACGAATGGTCGGCGTTTCGGCGCGTCACGCTGCCGTATCTTGACTCCGGCGATCGCGGCGGCGGCGATGCTCGCGTTCACGGTGTCGATTGACGATTATGTGATCACCAGCCTGGTGGCGGGCGTCGATTCGCAGACGCTGCCGATGGTGATTTACGCGATGGCGCGGCGCGGCGTGAATCCGATGCTGAACGCGGTTTCGACGATCGTGGTGTTGCGCTGGGCGCGATGGTGCTGCTTTCGGAGAGGCTGCGATCGGCATGAACCGGCGAATGTTTCTGATGGGTGTCGCGGGCGCGGCGGCTTGCACGCGTAGATCGGCGCCGCGGCTGAACGTCTACAACTGGTCCGATTACGTCGCGCCGGATACCGTCCCGAATTTCGAGCGCGAATTCGGCGTGAGCGTTCGCTACGGGACTTACGAAAGCATCGCCGGAGATGCTCGCGAAAGTGATGAGCGGCAATTCGGGCTGGGACGTGGTGTTTCCTTCGGCCGAATTCATGTCAGCCGATGCGCGACCTCGGGTTGCTTGCGCCGCTGCAGCACGAGTTGCTCCCGAATCTCGACGCGCTCGATCCGGTGTTTCAGCATCCGCCGTGGGACGCCGAGCTCGGCTGGAGCGTTCCGTACATGCACGGGGCCACGGGAATCGTTTATCAGCAAGGGGCTCGCGCCGGAACCGCGCGCGTGGGCCGATCTGTGGGATGCGCGGCTGCGCGGAAAGATCACGATGCTGGACGATCCGCCGGAGGTGTTCGGCGCGTGCCTGAAGAAGATCGGCGATTCGCTGAACACCGGCGATCCGAAGCAGCTTCGCGACGCGCAGGCGCAAGCGATCGCGCAGAAGCCGCTGCTGCGCGCGTACCTGAACGCGGAGGTTCGCGATCAGTTGGTGGCGGGCGATGTCGCCGCCGCGCAGGCGTGGGCGGTGACGGCGGGGCAGGCGATTGCGGCGGCTCCGGACAAGCTTGCGTTCGTGCTTCCTGCCGAGGGATTCGCTCGTTATGCGGACACGATGGCGATTTTGCGCGAGAGCCGGCGCGCCGAGCTGGCGCACAAGTTCATTGATTATCTGCTGCGGCCGGAGGTCGGCGCGGCAATCGTGAAAGCGACGCAGACGGCGACCGCGAATGCGGCGGCGCTCAAGCTCTGCCAGTGGAAGTCCGCGAGAATCCGGTGCTGTATCCGCCGGCTGAAGTTCTGGCGCGGGGCGAATGGTTTGAGCCGCAGTCGGCTGCGTCACAGAAGTTGCGGGATCGATTGTGGACTGAAATTAAGAGCTCGTGAGAGCTAGAGACGAACCGGCGTCGCCTTCTTTGCGGGAGTCTTCGAGATTTGCGCGCTCTCTTACGGTCGCGCCTCACTGACGGCCGCGAATATTCGTTCCCCTGAGGCGCGACCGTAAGAGAGCGCGCAATCGGTCACAGAGGTTGGTGGATCGCTTAGGGACTGAAATCAAAAGCTCTTAGGCGGATTCGAGTCCTTGGAAACTTTGGGCGCACTGATAGACTTAGTCAGGAGATTCAGTTAGCCGAATGCCGCCGTTTCTACAGCCGGTCATCGACTCGCTATGGGCCAAGCTGACGCCCACGGCGATGATCGATATTCTGGCGGTGGCATTCCTGATCTATCAGTTCATCGTGATCGTGCGGGGCCGCCGCGCGGCGCATGTTTTGACCGGATTGTGGATTCTGGTGGTGATCTATCTGGTCGCGGTGTGGGCGCATCTGGAATTGCTGCGGACAGTGCTGGCCGCGCTGGCGCCTTACACGGCGATCGCGCTGATCGTGATGTTTCAGTCCGAAATCCGGCGGCATGCTGGCGCGCATCGGGAAGAGCCGATGGCTGGGATTGGGCGGACAACTCGAGCGGCGCGAAATGGTGGACGAAATTATTCTCGCGATGCAGCAGATGGCGGAATGGAAGACGGGCGCGCTGATCGTGATCGAGCGGGAAATCGGGCTGCGGACGTTTGTCGAAAGCGGCGTGGCGCTGGACGCGGTGATTTCGCGCGATCTGCTGTGCGCGATCTTTCATCCCGGCGGCGCGCTGCATGACGGCGCGGTGATCGTGCAGGGCGATCGCGTGGCCGCGGCGGCGTGTTTTCTGCCGTTGACGACGAATCCCGCGTTGCTGCGGCAGATGGGGCACGCGGCATCGCGCGGCCATCGGGATCACCGAAGAAACCGATGCACTGGTGGTCGTGGTGTCGGAAGAAACGCGGCAGATTTCGATTGCGGCGCGCGGGGATCTGGAGGCGGATGTTTCGCTCGACCGGGTGCGGGAACGGCTGACGAAGGTGTCGCATCAAGAATCGCAAGTCCGATCAGGTTGGCGATCGGCAGTGGGTGGAACCATGATGCGCGGGCTGCGCCTGTTGACGCGCAACGTCGGGTGGAAACTGGGCGCGCTGGGGCTGGCGATTCTGTTGTGGATGGCGACGGTGGGCCAGCCGGAACTGGTGACCACGCATGCGGTGCCGATCCTCTACAAGAACCTGCCCGCGGATCTTCTGATCGGCATCGATGCCGTGGATACGGTGCGCGTGGAGTTGCGCGGACCCGCGAGCAAGCTCACGATGGGCAGCCTGGCGGACCTGGCGATCACGCTGGATCTGGCGAATGTGGATGCGCCCGGGCAGCGGACCTTCACGCTTTCCGGAGCCGATTTGCACCTGCCGCCGGGCGTGACTTTTCTGCGCGCGATTCCGTCGCAGCTTCGCATCGGTTTTCCGCGGCGCGCGTTCAAGGAAGTGCCGGTGGATGTTCAGATCGGGTCGCAGCCGCCGGCGGGTTATCGCGTGGTGAGCCAGGAAGTGACTCCGCCGACGGTTCGAATCGCCGGGCCCGGAGCGGCGCGTGGATGCGATTCCGGGCGCGCAGACGGACGCGATCGACCTGGGCACGGCCACCACGGCCACGGAGATTCGGGTGAATGCGTTCGTCAACGATGCGCAGGTGTGGCTGGATTCGTCGCCGGTGGTCACCGTGCGGCTGAAGATCGAAAAGGATTCGCAAAACAAATAATTCATGCGACAGCTATTTGGAACAGATGGAATGCGCGGCGTGGCGGGCGAGTATCCGCTGGACCGCGCGACGACGTTCGCGGCGGGCGTGGCGCTGGGGCGCTGGGTGAGCGAACAGCGCGCTGTACATAAAGCAACCCCCGAAGTCGTGATCGGCATGGACACGCGCGAATCCGGACCGTGGATCGCGGAGCATGTTGCCGGCGGGCTGGCGCGCAGCGGCGTCAAGGCGCGCTTCGCGGGACTGATCACCACGCCGGGAATCGCGCACGCGACGCGCACCGGGCCGTTTGCGGCGGGCGTGATGATTTCGGCGTCGCACAATCCTTATCAGGACAACGGGATCAAGATCATCGATCATTCGGGATTCAAACTGCCGGATGAGCAGGAGCATGCGCTGGAGCGGGACATGTTCGCGTTTCTGGAATCGGGGAGGCGGCGACGGGGTTGCCGCTGGAGATGGACGAGGGCCTGGATCGCGAATATGTCGATTGGCTGGCTTCGACAACCTCCGCGGATTTGAGTGGAATGCGAGTGGTGATCGACGCAGCGAATGGCGCGGCTAGCGATCTTGGACCGCTGCTGTTCGAGCGGCTGGGCGCGGTGGTCGATTGCATCGGCGTGCGCGCCGGACGGGCGCAATATCAATCTGAATTGCGGATCGCAACATCTGGAGGGCTTGCGCGCGCGTGTGCTCGAAACCGGCGCGGATGTTGGGATCGCGTTCGATGGCGACGCGGATCGGGCGATGTTCGTGTCGCATTCGGGCAAGACGATCGATGGCGACGCGGTGATGCTGATCTGCGCGCTGCCGCTGCACGCCGGCGGGCGGCTGACGGAAGTGATCGCGACGGTGATGTCGAATCTCGGGTTGGAGCGGGCGCTGAAGGCGCATGGAATCGGACTGGTGCGAACTCCGGTCGGCGACAAATATGTTCTGGAGGAGATGGTGAAGCGCGACGCGCCGCTGGGCGGGGAACAGAGCGGCCACGTGATTTTCCGCGAATACGCGACCACCGGCGACGGAATGCTGACGGCGCTGCGGGTGCTCGAAGTGATGCGCAATTCCGGGCGCGATCTGGATGCGCTGACTGCGGAAATCGAAATCTATCCGCAGCGGCTGGTGAATGTTCGGTTCAAGAACAAGCGTCCGCTGGCGGAATTGACGAAAGCGAATGAAGAGATCCGGCGGGCGGAATCGGAATTCGGCGATGCGGGTCGCGTGCTGGTGCGATTTTCCGGGACCGAGCCGCTGGCGCGGGTGATGGTGGAGGGTCCGCAGCTGGATCGGGTGGAGCATTTCGCGCATAGTATCGCGGATACGATTCGCGAGGAGTTGGGGTAGAGGGCTGCGCTACGTCCAGAAGAAAGCCGGCTAGAAAGCCGGCTTGCCGCCATGACTGGCGGCCCCACATCTCATGCGTCTGTTCTACTGCGATCATTACGAAATTCCATTGCCCGCGGGACATCGGTTCCCGATGTCGAAGTATGCTCTGTTGCGCGGCTTGCTTGAATCGGATGGCGCGTTTCCGCTGGAGCCTTCGATTCCCGCCGATCCCGCGGTCATAAAACTGGCGCACGATCCCGAATACGTCGAGCAGTTTATTTCCGGCACGCTGCCGGCGGCGGCGATGCGGCGCATCGGATTTCCTTGGTCAGAGGGGTTGGTGCGGCGAACGCTCGCGTCGGCGGGCGGGACGCTGGCGGCGACGCAGGATGCTCTGGACGGTGGATTCGGCGGCACGCTGGCGGGCGGGACTCATCACGCATTTCGAGCGGAGGGATCGGGATTTTGCGTGTTCAACGATGTCGCGATCGCGATTTATTGGTTGCGCTCGACCGGTGCGGCTCGGCGGATTGCGGTGGTCGATCTGGATGTTCATCAGGGCGACGGGACGGCGCACTTCTTCGAGAACGATCCCGAGGTTCTTACTTTGTCGGTACACGGCGCTCACAATTTTCCGTTTCGTAAACAGCGGAGCAGGATTGATGTGGAGCTTCCCGATAAGACTGGCGACGACAAGTATCTGGCTGCGCTGGATGCGGTTCTTCCACGTGTGTGGGAATTCGAACCGGAGATCGTTTTTTATTTGTCGGGTGTGGATGCGCTGGCCAGCGATGTTCTGGGGCGGCTTGCATTGACGCCGGTCGGATTGAAAGCTCGCGATCGGCTGGTGATTGGGGGCGTGCGAGCGCGCGGGATTCCGTTGGTGATCACGTTAGGCGGCGGGTATTCGAAGCCTGTTGAGTTGACGGCTGAGGCGCACGCGAATACTTTCCGGATTGCGGCGGAGTTTTTTTCGGTTAGGAGAGTTGCCGAAAAACCGAGATGACTTTCGGCTCGGCAGGGTCGAAAAAGCTGTTCTTCTCCATGCCAGTATTTTCAAAAACGATTCGTGGGTCGCAGGCCCATCCCAGGACAGGTCTGGCGGCCGCGCCGCGACGCGCGTGCGCCACAAAGAAGACCTAGCGCGTCGCGACCGCCGACTCATGCCCCCGCGCCGTCACCCGCTCTACCCCGACCACTCGATTCCTTTCGACAATCAACGCATCGTCGAAATTATTCACCGTCGGGCAGACATGCTTCGGAACCAGGTACAGCGCCTCGCCGATCTCGGGCCTCGCGCCGCCGTGAATCTGTATCGGCAGGTGCTCTTCGCTCGGCTTCAACGGCTCCAGATCCGGGCGGCCGATTACCTGACAAGTAGGCAATCCCGCATCGGCCGACACTGCTTTGTGCCCCGCATCGCAGGTCACCCGATTCGCCACCGGATGGCTCACCACCGTCGCGACCACCACCGCCGCCGGCTGATAGCCCCATTCCTCGGGCAACTGGACCATGCTGGTCGCATCGGAATAAACCACGGTGCCGGGTGACGCCCGGTGAACGAACCCTGCACCGGTAAACGGTGCGTAAGTAGCGGCGCACGGAAACGCCGGCGTGCCCGACGTGATCACTTCGCCGACCTTGAACCCCGCCGCCTCAACCTTCGCGACCACGTCCATCAATCGATCGTACCCGCGATGCGCAATTGCCTTCCGCTCCTGCAAATCGTCCGCGTGAATGTGCCCGTCGTAATAATGCAGTCCGCGAAATTCAAGGCCGGCCGCGCTCGCCGCCCGCGCGATTTCGATAATTCCATCGACGCGATCCTGCTCGATTCCCGTGCGATCCATCCCCGGATTCACATCGATGAAAATCCCGATACGCGCGCCCGACCCGTTGGAGCGCCACGTCTCGACCTGCCGCGTGTTTTCGACCAGGACCGACACCCGCGTTCCAGGATGCATCGCAGCAATCGCACGAACCCGAGCCGCATTCGCACCGACTACCGGATATGCCAACAACACATCGGCGATCCCGGCATCGCAAGCGGTCGCTAGTTCCAAACTGGTGGAGCACTTCGCTTGCGCAACGCCGCGCTCCGCCATCCGCCGCATAATGAACCCGAGCTTCGCCGTCTTGACGTGCGGCCTCCACCGATTGGCATCGCCACCCAGCAATCGAATGGTGGCGGCAATATTGCGGTCGACAATTTCGGGATAAATCGCGAGTGCCGGCGTCAACAGCTCGCGCGCATTTTCGATGACGTACGTCGCCAGTTCAATCACTATTCGAGATTCTTGACCGGAATGTTGAAGGCCACCGTATTGACGACGCCCTTGCGCTGGAACTGCACCCACACCCGATAAATCCCCGCGCGCGGAAAAATCAGATTGAATTGGACCTGCTTGTACGCGCCCTCTTCCGGATCGCTTTCCATGAATGGATGCGTGTGCATCATGTCGATCAGGTCGGCGCTGGCCGCCAGCATGTGGCCGCGCGTGCCCAGATATAATTCAATGTCCTGGTTCGGCGTCAGCCGGAAGAACATCATCGTCTTGAACCCAGCGATCGGCTCCACCGGATCCGTCACCAATTCCACCTTGAGATTCTTGTCGGTCTGCGGCGCGACGTCGGCCTTCAGCTTCGGCACTTCCAGCTTGAAGCCTTCGCCCGGCACCATCACCGCGCTCGAAATCAATTGCGGCGTGCCGCCCTTGGGATAAAAATCGCTCAGGATGCGATACAGGCCCGGCTTGGGAAACTTCTGGTTCAGAATGAAGCTGCCGTCGGGCTGAATCTCGGGATGCACGTGATTGAAAATCGTAGTGTCCTGGCTGACCACGAACAGGTGATACAGCTTCTCGTGCATATCCACGTAATCCTTCACCGGCTTGTGATCCGTCGGATCCTCGATGCGGAAGTGAAGCTGGTCCACCTCACCCACCTTCGGCACCGGCGGCTTCAAGCTCAATCGAACCGGATATTCGCGCGACTCAGGAAGGTTGAGGACCAACGTCATCCCGCATTTTGGACATTTGCCTGGAGTCTTCGACCGAACATCCTTGTCCATCGGACACATGTACTCGGGTTCGTCGTCCGCCGTTCCCGGTTCGGCCGCGCCCTTTTGCACGGTGGCGTCCGTGATCTTCGGCGTCGGTTGTTGAGACGTCGCGGCGGCAGGCGGCTGCTGAGCAGAAAGTAGCGCCAGCGCCAACATCACGATGAAAACGATTCGAGGGATCACGGCTACCTCCATTATCGCGCTCAGAGTCCGTTTTCGCTGGCCGATGAGCGCAGTGTGAATAGTCCCGTAGACAACACTCGCCCCGGCGAATACATCACCTTCCGCGTCGCGCGCCAGGATTTCGCGATGCGCACCGAGCATGTGCGCGGCATTCTGCCCGCCCACGAAATGACGCCGTTCGACAGCGAGGAGTTCCCGAACCGAGGCAGCATCTGCGGAGTCGCGTCGCTACGCGGCCGCGATCTGCCGGTGATCGATCTGCGCGGTAAGCTGGGCATCGCGCACGGCACTCATGGCCGGCAGCCGTGTGTGGTTGTGGTGGAGGTCGCGGTCGACAGCGCGCCGCGACTGTTGGGTTTCGTGGCCGACCGAATCTCCGAAGTAGTGCGGCTACGCGATCGCGATTTCAAGAACGGATCGGCTCGCGTGAACGGCCGCGCGCGCCGCGTGCTGGACCCCGAGACAATCATGTCCGGCGAAGAGCTCGCGCTCTGCCTCAGTATATCGACTAACCTTTGATTCCGCTGAACGCCTGCTCCACTTCTATCTTCTGATCCGGCGTGAGCACGGTCGCAGGCAATCGCGGAGGGCCGCCGTAGTAGCCATTCAAATCCATCGCATATTTCAGTGCCGCAATCCCGTTGGGCCCGCTGATCAATTCAACCGCGCGTGCGATCCGATTCTGCCAGTCCGCCGCGGCTTCCGTATCGCGTGTGCGATGCGCCTCCCAAATGCTGATCATCACGTAGGGCGCGGCGTTGGCGATGTTGGAAACCACTCCGGTGGCTCCTCCCGCCAGTGCCTCCGCGAATCCCGCGTCACTTTGGTGTAATCCAGCCGGCGCTTCGGCAAACACCGCTTTTCCGGCCGCAAACTTCGTCACCAACTCCAACATGCGCGCTTTTTCGTCGTCAATGAGCGATGAATCGCTGCCTAACACGTATCCGGCAACGCTGGTGCGATTCCACTTTTCGACATTATGCTCGACCTTGGTCTCCCAAATCTGGCCGCGATGATCGAACGGAGTGACGACGGAAATGTAAATGCCCTGAAGTTTCATGGTGGGTTCGAACGCAAGAACGCGCTCCGAACTGGCCGCAGATTACGCCGATCCACGCAGATGAAATGATTCTCTTATCAGCGTGAATCGGCGTGCATCCGCAGCCAGAACGGAGCGCGCGATTATGCCTGAACTAGACGCCCTTGCCGAGCGCAAAGACGAACATATACAACGCCAGCGACTCGATCAACGCCAGACCAATGATCAGCGCGGTTCGGATCGCAGCAGTGTTGCCTGGATTCCTCGCCATCGCTTCCGTTGCGCCCGCGGTCGCCTTACCTTGGCCGATTCCGCACAGTCCAGCCGCAAGGCCCAGGCCGAGGCCAAGACCGATATTCTTCAAGCCGTTCTGATCGCTCGCTGCTGTCGTGCCCTGCGCGAACACCGGCATCGCTGCCAGCATAATCACGGCCAACACGAGAAATACGATTCTGATTCTCATTCTTCTTCCTCTTTCTGTATTAAGTTCCACCGAGGAGGTGGTGCCGCTCCGGTCCTGGGGGGCCGGTGGCTCACACTCGGCGGACATGATGCCTGTTACGAATTACTGTTCACGAATTAATGGTCGTGCGCAACTGCTCCCCGAACATACACAATCGAGAGCAGCATAAAAATGTAAGCCTGCAATAGGGCGACGAAGACGTGCAAGCCCATGAAGATGGCCGGGATGACGATCTTGCTCAGCGCGAGAAACGCGCCCGTCACCTGTTCGCCCGCCAGCATGTTCGCATAAAGACGAAGCGTGAGCGACAACGGCCGAGCCAGATGGCCAGCGATCTCAATCGGAATCATCAGAGGCGCCAGCCACACCACCGGACCCAGCAGTTGCAGCAAATACTTGGGGCCATGCGTGCGAAATCCCCAGCCGTTGTAATAGGCGAACGTGCATAACGCGAGTCCCAGCGTTACCGCAGGAAACATCGTCGGCGATTCGAACATGGGAATAATCCCGATCAGATTCATCACCAGAATGAAAATGAAAATGGTGCCGAAATAGGGCAGGTAGCGTTCGCCGTGCTCGATGCCGCCTTCGTCAATCGACGTCTTGAAGAACCCGTACAGCACCTCGAAGATGTGCTGTAGTTTGCCGGGCTTATCGACAGAAAGGCGAGGGCGCAGCACCGCAAACAGGACGATCAGAATCGCGACGACCAGGATCTCCATTACGATCCAGTTGTGCCACGGCCGCGCCGCATCTTCCGGCACAACATTGACCGCGCTCAGGATCGAATTGGCGACTCCCGCCAGGTGGTCGTTAAAGAATTTGGTGAGCACCAGCTCATGTTCTTGCATAAGTTATTTCGTACAGGATTTCCACGATGATGGCCGCTGCGGCGACGAAAAGTCCCGCCAGGATCGGCATCAGGCTGATTCCTAAACCTTTGACTATAACATAGGCAATGCCCGCGAACAGCACATATCGAAACGCCCAAAACAGCGGCGAGCTCCGTTTTCCCGGCGTCGCGCCGGACAGCCCGTCGACCACTCGCTTAAGTCCGTGAAAATTCAGCAGCGAGAGCAGCGCGCCGGACAGAAAGCCAACAGCCGTTCCTGCGCCAAAGCGCACGAACACAACGATTGTGCCGATCATTCCCAGCGCCGCCCCAATCCGGAAAATCCGTTGCAGCGCCCGCTCAGAGTAGGTCGCTGAAGTCATCGGAATGTGGCGCACGCAATCTTACGTGCCGTGTCGACACTCATGTCGACACAAGTTTTTTCCAGCGCGACTACAGGTGTCGACATGAGTGTCGACACGGCACGCGGCGCATTTGAAAGGCGCATAAATGCGCCGGCGTGCGCCACATCCTTCATCGCGTGATTTCCCGGATCAATTGCACAAACCCGCCCACCGTCCCGACCAACATCAGTGCAATCGCCATCCAATGCGTTCCGAAGTTTTTGTCGAGCTCATACCCGATCCCGTAGCCCATCATGCTCGCCAGCGGCAGCATGATTGCGATGCCCAGGAATCGCCCGTAAGTCGCCATCCCGGTCTTGTCCACTTCCTTCTTAGGAGGATCTTCAGGCATGTTGCGCTCGCTTCGCCGCCAGAATCTCGCGCCGCCTTCGCAGCCGCCTCATTCACCAGAAAGCCCATCTTCGGATGCGACGGCTCAAAATCCGCCTTAAGCCCGAGTTCCACCAGTGTCTCACTCGTGGTCGGCCCCACCGACGCGATCACCATCTTCTTGAGCGCGGCTCGAACCGCGGCCTCGGCCTTCATCCCCGCCGCGATCTTCAACAAATGATTCACTTGAATCGAAGTCGTGAACATCGCGACCTCGAATTCGCCGCCGCACAATCGTCGCACCGCTTCCTTCAACGGCCCTGTATTCTCCGGCAGCGCCCACTGATACACCGCAACGGTCGATACTTCTGCGCCGCGCGCGCGTAAACCGTCGATCAATTCCGCGCTGGGGCGGCCATATTCCTGTATCGCGATTTGCGTCTCGGGGCGTTCGGCGATCGCCGCGATAATTTCGCGCCACGTGTTCGGCTCGGGAACCGCAATCGTCACCGGCACCTGCCACTCGCGCAGAACAGCGATCGGCTTCGAGCCGCGAGCCACCACCGTCATCTCCCGCAGCGCCTTCGCGAACGATCCGTGCGGCCAATGCGTCTCGATCACGCTGCCCAGCAGACGAGTCCCCACGCCTGTCAGCAGAATGATCATTTCGAATTCGCCGGCGAACAAACGATCGGCGAACGCGAAAGCTTCAGGGTTGTCCTCGATCGGCACTTCGCGCATGGATGGCGCAAGGAACGGCACGCCGCCCTGTGTGCGGATCAGTTTCTCGATTTCAGCCGACCGCCGGCTCTCCAGCGACAACACGCGTAACCCGTCGAATGGCATTCGACTTACAGGTTACCAGTCGTGTTGGGTCGGTTTCGATGTGGGGCCGCCACTCGTGGCGGCGAGTGGCCTTTCAGGCGGCTCTGTTCAACTTCAAGAAACCGGCCTAAAGTCCGGTTGCCGGCAGAAGTGCCGGCCCCACAAGTGTCTTACTTAGGCGGCGCTTCAGTCTTCGGTTCCTGGTCGCCGCGATGGCAGGTATAGCAAGTGATGTGAGCCTTGGTATCGCCGATCGCCGCATTGAACTGCGCGTTCAACCCGTCCACCATCTGGATCATGTGGCGCGCGACTTCCTTCTTCGGATTTTCGTCGCTCGGGAAATTGCCCTGCACGTGGCAGAAGGTGCACTGCACGCCGAGCGCGGCCGTATAACCCTGCATGATCCCGCGGATCTCGGAACGATCCTTGATCTTCAGAACCTTGATGTTCGGTGGCTGGCCCCCGCCTTTGCCCTTTTTCTGGTCATCCTGGGCGCAAAGCGGAAGCAAAACGAGAAGCGAGACGGCGAGTAGGCGCATTGGATTATGATACACGTTTCACAAGTTCCCACAAGCCCACTCGATTAACCTCCGTGGCATGATAGGATGCGGCAAGCCTATCTCCAGAAAGGGAGGGTGTACAGGATTTACCTATCCAGTTCCCTGCGGAGTTATCGTTAAAATTCCGTTCCGCATGGCCGATACTGCAACTGGGAGGGAATTCTTTCCTCGAGATGGTCATGAAGATAAACGAACATAATCTCTCTTCCCTCGGCATCGACGGAGCAGGCAAATCTCAGGAAACCACCAAGACCGGCCAGGCCGCTCGACCGGCAGGCGCATCGGCCGTCGCCGGCATCGAATGACGATGTCCATCTGTCGGAGCTGGTTCGCAGTTTGCGGTCGCTGGCAGCGGACTCGCCGGAGCGGCAGGCGCGTATCGAACAGATCGCGCGGGCGTACGCCAACGGGGCTTATCACGTCGACTCACAGGCTACGGCCTCGAAAATGATCGACGATGCCTTCGAAACTTAACCCTATCGCTGCCGGCATTCGCGACGCGCGCGAGTCACATCGCCGCCTTGCGCGCCGCCCTCCTTTCGCCAGCGCTCTCTCCTGACGAATTGCTTGCCTGCGTTCCTGGATTGTCGGACGCAGCCGCCCGCCTCAGCTCGGTCGAACAACTGTTGCGAGCCGAGCCCGCGACTCCGATCGATGCGGCTCGCGATCTGAAACTGCTCAGGTCCGAACTAAAGGCCGCCGCAAGTCTTATCGAGCATGGAGCCGAGTTTCATCGCGGCTGGGCCAGATTGCTGGGCGCCGCAGCGGCCGGATACACGGCTTCAGGCGATGCCGCGCCGCTGGCAGTTCACGGATCGTTGGCGATCGATGGGTAATGTTGAAAAACTTGGAACAGTACACCAATTTCGTACCGAGGTGAAAACAGGGACAGGCTACCCTGTCCCCTAGTGATCCGAGACCACGAATGAACAGAAACCGTCGTGGACAGGGCGGCCTGTCCCTGTTTTCACCTCGGTACGAAATTGGTGTACTGTTCCAAGTTTTTCAACAAGCTCAATAAGGATAATTTATGGGTAGTCTGACCAGCGCACTGCACAGTTCGGCGAACGCATTGAGCGTATTCGAACGCACGTTCGAGGTGATTGAGAACAACATCACCAACGCCAACACGCCCGGCTATGCCAAACAGGACCAAGCGATCGATACGCTTCAGTTCGATCCCGAGCACGGCCTCAGCGGAGGCATCGCGCCGGACCGCTGATCAGTTCGCGTTCCGAATACATCGAGACCAGCGTGCGAACCCAGCAATCCAGCTCTGGGCGCCGCGCAGCAGCGCGCCGGCGATCTCAACCAGGTCCAGCCGCTTTTCAGCCTCACTTCGGATTCGGGGATCGCGAACTCGCTCAACAGTTTCTTCAACACGTTTTCGCAACTGACGGTCAATCCTAATGACGAAGTCAGCCGCCAGGCCGTGATCACGCAGGCCGGCCAACTGGCGCAGGATATCAACCAGAGCGCCGCGGGAATCGCGCAGGTCGGCACCAACGTGACCAGCCAGACCGGCGTCGTCGTCAGCCAGATCAATCAATTCGCTTCGCAGATCGCGTCGATCAATCAGCGTTTTCGCACCAATTCGCAGGCCCAGCAGGACGAAAGCCTGGATACGGACCTGCACAACTCGCTCGAAGGACTATCCAGCCTCGCGAATATTTCGGTGATCCGAGCGGGCGATGGATCCTACAACGTTTATCTCGGCGGTCAAGTGCCATTGGTGCTTGGCGACCAAGTCACCGCGGTCACAGCCAGTAACGTGTCCGGGCAGACCACGATCATGGACGCGCAAGGCAACGATGTGACTTCGCAAATCAACGGCGGTCAATTGGGCGCCTTGATTCAGGAAAAGAACTCCACGCTGCCGGGATACACGACCGATCTGAATACGCTGGCGGCATCGCTGGCCGATAACGTCAACGCCACGCTCGCGGGTGGTGTCGATCAGAACGGCGCGACGCCCACTACCGGCCTGTTCACCTACGACGCTACGAATCCTTCGGCCACGCTCGCCGTAACCAATATCACGCCCGATCAGATCGCGGCAGCTTCGGCCTCAGCGCCCGGCGGAAACGGCAATGCGGTGGCGCTATCGCAACTCGCCAATGCGACCGTGACCAACGGCTACACGTTCACGCAATTCTACGGAAATCTGGGATCGCGAGTCGGCAGCGACGTGTCGAGCGCCCAGCAGGATGAGAGCCAGGCTCAGGATCAATTGACCCAGGCGCAAACGCAGCGCACCAGCGTCAGTGGCGTCGATCTGAATGAGGAAGCCACCAAGCTGCTCCAGTTTCAGCAGGCCTATCAGGCCGTCGGGAAGCTGGTCAGCGTCATCAACAGCCTCACCGATACGCTGATGCAGATGATCCCGGCAAGTTAATAAGAAAGTAGCGGTAAATAATCATGATCTCAGGTTTGAATTCGAGCAATCAGCAATTCATGGACAACCTGCGCCGCATCACAGACCGTCTGAACACAGACCAGCTCCAGATCGCGAGCGGCCTCCGCATGCAGCAGGTTTCCGATGCGCCGGATCAGGTTTCCGAATCGCTTCAGGCGCGCGCGTCGCTCTCGGCATCGCAGCAGGTCACGTCGAATCTCGGCAACGTGAAAAGCGAAGTCGATATGGGCGAGCAAACGCTCGAAGGCGCCGTTCAGCTTTTCGATCAGGTGCAGACGCTGGCCGCGGAAGGCGCCACCGGAACCGCAACCGCCTCCGCCCGTTCGACTCTCGCGTCGCAGCTTCAGAGCATCGAGCAGCAATTCGTCGGACTCGCCAACACCAGCATCGGCGGCCGGTTCATTTTCTCCGGCGACACCGATCAAACGCAGCCGTACTCCTACGACTCGACCCAAGCCCAGTCCGGTCAGCACGTATCTGGGTTCCAGCCTTCGACCCGCGTCGCACTGCACTCCAACGGCACGACGTTCCCCGTGTCGCTGACGGCCCAGCAGATTTTCGATTCCGCCGATCCCAGCACCAGCGTTTTCGGCGCGCTCAACGGCCTCATCACAGCGACTTCAAAATAACGATCAGACAGCCGTGCAGACATCGATGGACGGGCTCGGCAAAGTGGGCCAGTATATGAACGACCAATTGGCATTCTATGGGACCACGCAAGACAAGATCGCATCCGCCACGGATTATGCGGCCACGCAGCAGACATCGCTGAAACCGGAAATCAGCGGCCTGCAGGACGCCGACATCACCAGCTCGATTCTCGACCTGACGCAGATGCAGACGCAGCATGCAGGCCGCGCTAACGTCGCGCGCACAGCTCCCCGAAGACGACGCTGTTCGATTTCCTGGCCTGATCGTGTGGGGCAGGCGTTTCCGCCTGCCGGTTTGTGGTTCGTGTGGGGCAGGCGGTTCCGCCTGCCGGTTCGTGCAAAACAGCTTCGGCGGCTACGTTCGCCGAATCCCCATCTGCTCCAGCACACGCCGCACGCCCTTAATCATCCGCTCCTGCATCGACCCAAACGGCTGATCGTTAATCATGTAAGTCCACGTCGCGCCGATCGCAGTCGCCTCCGGCGCATCTTCTCCCGTTGCGATGCGCTCCATTCGCGCCAAAACATCCTCGAACATTTGCGTGGCATCGGACAAATATTCCTGGAACGGTTCGCGTCCGCCCCAACTTCGCCAATGGATGCCTTCGCGCAACTCGCCCACCCACGCCAGATAATCCGACCACAACAAATCGATCGCAGCCAAAACTCTTGGATCGCAATCGTTCATCAGCATCTCGCGCCGCCGCTGCGTGCACTTGCTTGCGCTGATACTCGATCAATCCGTCGTACTTGCGCAGCGTCGCCGCGTTTCGAAATGCTGCCCCTCGATCACGCGCTGCACCGTCGCGATTCCTTTAGCATCCGGGCGTCCAATTCGCGATGCCGTAGCGCACCAGCAAATCATCCTGCAGGCTGATGAAGAATTGCGACGATCCAGGATCGCCCTGACGCCCCGCGCGCCCGCGCAGTTGATGATCGATGCGGCGGCTCTCATGCCGATTGGTGCCGATCACGTGCAGCCCGCCCAATTCGGCAACTCCTTCGCCCAGCACGATATCCGTGCCGCGGCCGGCCATGTTCGTGGAAATGGTGACGGCTCCGCGCTCGCCCGCGCGCGCGATAATCGCGGCTTCTTCGGCGTCCTGGCGTGCGTTCAAAACGCGATGCGGAATTCCGGCGTTGGTCGCAAGCGCGCTCAATCGTTCCGATTCGGCGACGCTCGCGGTGCCCACCAGCACCGGTCGCCCCAGCCGCATGCATCTCCGAAATCGCTTTCACGAGCGCAGTTTCTTTCGCATGCTTGTCTGCAAAAGACGTCTGCATGATCCATCAATTCTGATTGCTGGGCGATTGGTCGGTATCGGCACGACTTCCAGGCCGTAGAACGCGCGAAATTCGTGCCGCATCGGTGGCCGCGGTGCCGGTCATCCCGCAGCGTCTAGGATACAGATCAAACAGGTTTTGTAGCGTGATCGAGCCGAGGATTCGGCCCTGGCTTCGCAGCTGCAAGCCCTCCTTGGCTTCGAGCGCGGTTTGCAATCCGGCCGGCCACCGGCGATTTTCCGCAACTCGGCCTTTGAATTCGTCGACGAGTTCGATCGCGTTGTTGCGTACGAGGTAATCGACGTCGCGGCGCAGCAGCATTCGCGCGTGCAGCGCGGCTTCGATCGCGGCCAGCGTTTCCGTGCTCTGCTCGTCGAACAAATTCGGGCAGTGAGCCGCGCGCTCCACCGTTTTGATTCCGTGGTCGGTGAGACGCACGTTGCGCTGATGTTCATCGATCGTAAAATCGCGTCCGGCATGCAGCGTACTCGCGATTTCCGCCATGCGGCGCGCCAGCGATTCGGCGTCAACCGCGCCACCGGCGATCACCAACGGGATGCGGGCTTCATCGATGAGAATCGAATCGGCTTCGTCGACCAGCGCCACGCCGAAATCGCGGCAAGACTAATTCGGCGGGCGAGCGCGCAGCTGATCGCGCAGAAAATCGAAGCCGACTTCGTTGGCGGTCGCGTAGGTGATGTCGCAGTCGTAGGCTTTGCGGCGTTCGTCGGGCGACAGCGCTTGCGTGATGAATCCGACGGAGTAGCCGAGGAATTCGTAGATGGGGCCCATCCATTTTGCATCTCGCTGCGCGAGATAATCGTTCGCCGTGAGCACGTGAACCGGATCGCCCGAATGCGCGTGCCAAGCGACCGCCATTACCGCCGCGAGCGTCTTGCCTTCGCCGGTCTGCATTTCGGCAATTTGTCCGTCGGCCATTGCGAGCGCGCCTTGAATTTGCACGTCATAAGGACGCTGCCCGAGGATGCGCTCGCATGCGACTGCGGCTTTCGCGAAAACTTCCGTGCGATTTGCGGGGCTTGTGCCGCGCAGGTCGGCATCGGAGAGTCGTTCGAGTTCGGTGCGGCGTTGGTGGATGGCGTCGAGTGCGGATGGGTTGGCAGGATCGTGCAGGCCGGCTCGGTAATGTTGCGAGCGGCGGAATGCGAAATGGATTGCGCGTTTCCACCACGGCTCGGTCATGAGTTTCAGTATGGGCGAGATTTTATTCACTCGCGAAAACGTGTCGACATGAGTGCGTGCGCCACGCGATCGTCAATAATGAAATGATGCAGCGTCAGACGGTGGCGATTTTTGGGAGTGGCGGACAACTTGGCGTCGAGCTAAAAGCGGAGTTCGCCGGGCGCGGGTTTGAAGTCGCGGCGTTTGAGCGCACCATGGTCGATATCACGGACCGGCACGCCGTGGAACATACGCTTGCCCGCTGCGACGCTTCGCTGGTGATCAACGCGGCTGCCTACAATCAGGTGGATGTCGCCGAAAAGGAGCCGCAGCCGGCGTTGCTGGCGAACGCGCTCGCAGTACGAAATCTGGCGATGGCGTGCCGGCAATGCGATGCGCGGCTGGTTCACTTTTCGACCGACTACGTGTTCGACGGGTTGGCGGGCCGGGCGTATACGGAAGAGGATGTGCCTCGTCCTCTGGGCGCGTATGCGGTGTCGAAACTCGCGGGGGAAATGTACGCACGGGCGTATTTAGATAAGCCGCTGATCATCCGGACGTCGGGTGTGTACGGACCGGGCGGGTTCGCTACGGCACGCGGAAACTTTGTGGAGCTGATGCTTAGGCTGGCGGGGGGACACCAGCCGATTCGGGTGCTGGAGGACCATGTCGCTTCGCCGACGTATGCTCCCGCGTTGGCCGCGCGCACCGCGGACTTGGTGGCCAAGGGAGCGCACGGAATCATACACGCGGGCGGGGGCACGCCGATTTCATGGTTCGAGTGGGCCGCGATGATCTTCAATGCCGCCGGGGTGAAGCCGATCCTGAAGCCGACGAACGAACGGGAATTCCGAACGGATGCGCGGCGGCCGAAGTACTCGGCGCTATCGAACGCGAAGATGGAATCGTTGGGCGTGGAGCCGATGCCTCGGTTGGATGACGCGATTCGGGCATATTTTGAGAAGCGGGGGCAGCGCGGTTAGACGGAAAAACACGTCGATACGTTTTCACGCCAAGCGGCAGAGATCGGAAATGCGGCAGTACACTAGCAGTATGGAGCTTCACATCGCCGGAGAACTGGAAGCGCGGTTGGCGAGTTGGCAGCCCAACAGGGCAGGACTCCTGAAGAATTGTTGTGCGACGCGTTGACGCAATACTTCGACGAAGAATTGCGCTTTGTCGAAGCCGTGAAGCTCGGCGAAGAAGCGCTGAAGCGAGGAGAGTATCTCACCCACGAGGAAGTAGGGGAACGAATTAAGAGGTATGGCGTAAACTCTACAGCCCCAACGCTGCACCTCGGCGAGATGGGCTCTCTCCGCCGGCGGGACTTCTAATGGAACTCGCGATTCGAATTCAAGTTGAGGAATTGCCCGAAGGTGTTTTTCTCGCGACGTCAGACGAACTTCCCGGCCTTGTAGTCCAGGGCCGAACCGTTGCCGAAGCGCGCGATATCGCGCGCGATGTCGCGCGGAAGTTGATTGATGCGCGGCGAGAACATGGCATCCTGGATGAGGCCAGTGATCGACAGTAACGACGACTACCCAAGGTCCATGCGCGACGCCGGCGTCCGCGAACGGCGTAAGCTCATGCTGCGCGAACCGCACGTTCTTCCTCTCACTACGTACGTCGAGAAGTTGAGGGAGAGGGGCGGAGTCGAAGTTCCGGATTTCGATCCTCTCGATGGTGGAACCAGCGCGTGGGTGCTGTTCCTTTTTGAAAAACCCGGGCCCATGACTGCGGAGGATGGAAAACGAAAGGGATCGGGTTTCATCAGCCGCAACAATAACGACGCTACCGCAGCCGCCGCATTTGATTTCTGGAACCAGGCGAAGTTTCCGCGCCAACACACGGTTTCGTGGAATGTGATTCCCTGGTGGAACGGCGCGGTTAAAATCACTAAAGGTGAACTCCTCGACGGCGTTCAGTCAGTCCAGGATCTAATCTCCCTGCTCCCAAATCTTCGGGCCGTCGTGATGGTCGGCAAGAAAGCGGCCAAGGCTAAGCCCTACTTGGAGAGAACCGGCCTCAGGTTATTCATCTCCGATCATCCAAGCCCAAAGGTGAGGGCAGCGTGGCCCGACAGATGGAAACTAATCCCGGAGAAATGGGCGGAGGTTCGGGAATTCGTCGAGCGCGCTCCAACAGAGGCATAAGCACTCCCTTACGAGTCTGTGCGAAAACCCGAGTTTTGGATCGCTTTGGTTGAGGCTCAGTAAGTTTGATTCCGCTATTGACGCTAGAGGGCAGGCGGAAACGCCTGCCCCATGAAGGCGCGCGCTCTCTTACGGTCGCGCCTCAAGTGACGGCAGTGAGCGTTTCCGCCACGTTACAGCGCCCGCAGCGCGAGATTCACCCCGATCATCACCACCGATGCCGCCGGGAGCACCAACAGCGCCTTCTTCAATCTCCTGCGGATCGCCACCCGCAATAGATCCGATAATCCGCGAGCTCACGGCCAACCCCAGCCAGCCCGCGCTAATCGCGAGCCCTGTGCGGTCCCGGTCATCGTCGGAAACCGATCCGCCGACCATCGCGAGCACCGTCGGGAACACCGGCGACATCGCGACTCCCGCGAAGAAAACCGCGATCCACGCAGCCGTCGAGCCGCGCGCTTGCAGCATGATCAGCGTGGTCATCGCCATCAGGATCGCCGCGACCAGTGTCACCTCTTCGGCCTTCACCGTCTTGAGAACTTGCGATACCACCACGCGTCCCAGCAGCAATCCCAGCGCGAAGCCCAATGACAAAATGTTGAGCGCTCGCGATTCGGGCACTCCCTGCGCGATCAAATGCTGTGCCAGCCAATTCCACACACCCGACTTCGCACGCCACATACAGGAACAGCATCAACGCCAGCAGAAACAGCGACGGCTTCCCGAGCACCGGCCGCGACATCGGCAAATACGAAGCTCTTGGCGCCGGTCGGCGCCGGCATCGTCGTGAAGATGTTAATCACCAGCGTGATCGCGGTTAGAAACGCAATCAGGTAGCAAAGCTTGACGGAATCGCGCTTGAAAAAGTTGGCCGAGATGAACGGCGTCAGCAGTCCGCCGAGCCCGAAGAACAGATTGAGAAGATTGAGCGCCGTGCCGCGGTTCGATGCGCTGACATCGCTCGCCAGCGCGTTCGCGCCGGTCACGATGATTCCGCCGCCCAGCCCCAGCAGGAAGAGGCACAGCATGATACTTCCGTACCCATTGGCTCGCGGAAGTAAGAAACAGAGCGATCGTGATCAGAGCGAGGCCGAGAACCAGTCCCACCTTCTTGCCCTCGTTATCCATCAGCGGGCCGACAGCGATCGAGGCGATGATCAGCCCGAGCGCCTGCATGAACGCGATGGTCCCGTTCTGTTTCGGAGTCAGTTTGAAGCGCGCGGAAAGATCCGGCAGGATAGTCCCGAGCATGGCAGCGTTCATGCCGTAGACGAGGATCGCCAGGATCGCGGCGAGAATAAGCATAGGCGACGAGTTTATCACCTTAGACGCGGGCGTAACGACACCAACTGATCGTGCGCTGAAGTTGCCGAGCCGAGCGGGTAATCTGATAATCTCGAAGACAATGGATATGGAACGCACGATGAATTTCATCGTGGAAACGCTTGCTGATGTCGCCGTACGGCAGCAGGCGGCTGAAGTTCGGGCCAAGCGAGCCGACCAAAGAATGGATCGCGCCGAACAGAGGATGGATAAGTTTGAACGTCAGATGAAGGGCATTCAGACTCTGGTGAAGACCGGCATGAGGATGATGATCGACATCCAGAAAACTCAAAAGGTGACGAACCAAAAGCTAACGGCGCTGACCGAGCAGGTTACGGAACTCGCCGAATCGCAGAAGGATACGGATCGGAAATTCAAGAACTGGCTCGAATCCATGCGGTCCAACGGACATAAAGGATCGAACGGCAACTCAAAGAAACCAAACTGACAGGAGTCGACGCGGCGCATTTGCACCCGTGTTGTATACTTAGGTCAGGTGTCGAGCAAAGGAAGTGGGCGAAAGCCCACTTTTTTATTGCTCTAGACACGAATGAGCGGAAATGGCAGAGAGGAATCGGGAAGCGATCACGAATAAAGTGACAGAAATCGCCGAGCGGGTAGGGGCGAGCCAGGGCATCGAAATTGTCGACGTCCAGATGCTGGGCGGCGGCGGAGCCCGGCTTCTGCGCATCTTTATCGATAAGATCCCCGGTTCGGTGTCGACGAACAGTCCGCTGCCGATCAGCCTGCCGATGCAACCGCCGCACCGACCGGCGTCACGCTCGCCGATTGCGAGTTCATTTCGCACCATGTCGGCACCATTCTGGATGTCGAAGACGTGATTCCGGGCGCAAGTACACGCTGGAAGTCAGTTCGCCGGGCGTGGAGCGCAAGCTCACCAAGCCGCGCGATTTCGAGCGCTTCGTCGGCCAAAAAGTCAAAGTCGTCCTGCGCCAGCCCGTCGAAAATCAGCGCCACTGGGTGGGCGCGCTCAAGAGTTTCGCGGAAGGAATCGATCACGCTCGAACCCGCCCCTGGAAGAGCGTGCAGTTTCCCCTCGAACAGGTGGAAAAAGCGAATCTGAAGTTCGAGTGGTAAATCCCCGGAATACGAAACGAACGGACTTCATAATGAGCCTGGGAACGATTTATCAATCCATCGAAATTCTGAGCAAGGAAAAGGGCATCGATCCGAAGATCATTCTGGACGCGGTGAAGGACGCCATGCTGGTGGCGGCGCGCAAGCATTTCCATACCAACGAAGATCTGGTGGCGGATCTCGACGAAAGCACCGGCGCGATCCAGATTTTCGGCGTGCGCAAAGTGGTGGCAGAAGTGGCCGATCCGGACAAGGAAATTTCGCTGGACGACGCCGCGCGAAGATCAATCCGGATGCCGAGATCGACGCCGAAATCCGCTTCGCCAAGCCGACCGAAGCGCTGGGCCGCATCTCGGCGCAGACCGCCAAGCAGGTGATTCTGCAAAAGGTTCGCGAAGCCGAGCGCGAAAATATTTTTTCGGAATACTCGGGCCGCGTGGGCGAGCTGGTGACGCTGCGTGGTCAAGCGCATGGAAGGTCAGGATCTGGTCGCCGACCTGGGCAAGACCGAAGCGCGGCTGCCGAAGAAAGAGCAATCGCAAGCTCGAAAGCTTCAGCGTGGGCGACCGCATCCGCTGCGTGATCAAGAGCGTCGAGAAGGCCGGCAAGAACGCGGGCGTGATCGTTTCGCGCGCCGCGCCGGAGCTGGTGATGCGCCTGTTCGAGCAGGAAGTTCCCGAGATTTACGACAACACGGTGGTCATCAAAGGCTGCGCGCGCGAAGCCGGCGAGCGCACCAAGATCGCCGTTTCCAGCCGCGACCGCGACGTGGATAGCGTGGGCGCCTGCGTCGGCATGAAGGGCATGCGCGTGCAGTCCATCATTCGCGAACTGCGCGGCGAAAAGATCGACATCATCGAATTCAATGACGATCCGGTGGTGTTCGCGACGCATGCGCTGAGCCCGGCGAAGATCTCGCGCGTGATCGATTCTCGATGCGGTCGAGAAGCACATGGAAGTGATTGTCGACGACACGCAGCTGTCGCTGGCCATCGGCAAGAAGGGGCAGAACGTGCGCCTGGCGGCGAAGCTGCTGGGCTGGCGGATCGACATCAAGAGCGAAGAAGAGAAGCGCCAGGAAGTGGAATCGCAGATGGCCGCGCTGGTGGTGCCGGGCGCGCCGGTTTCGGTGCTGATCGATCACGGGCTTACCGAAGGCGTGGTCGAGAAATTGATGGAAGGCGGGCGTCACGACGGTGGAGCAGCTGGGCTCGATGACGCCGGAAGAGCTGGAAGAAATTCCGGGAATCGATCCGGAAATGGTGGAGACGATCCAGACGCGCGGTGAACGGTTACTACGGGCAGTTTGAAGGATCGATGGAAGCGCCGCAGCGGAAGCAGCGCCGGCGGAACCCGCGGCGGAAGCGGCGCCGGCCGATGCCGAAGCAGAGCCGGCTGAAGCGGCAAGTGAGCCGGAAAATGAATCTGTTACGATAGAAAACGCGGAGCCGTCCGAGCAGATCGGAGTCGAAAACTCTGGCAGGATGGAGCCGGAACGTTCGTGAAGGAGAGGTCTGCAGCGTTCAATCCCTGGAGTACGGCATTGTGCGCGCCGGGGCATCATCGTATGAGTAAAATTCGCATCAACGAGCTGGCTCGCGAGCTCGAGGTCAAGCCGAACGTGATTCTCGATCTGTTGCCGGAACTGGGCGTCACCGACAAGAAGACGCACTCCAGTTCGCTCGACGACGATGTTGCGCTGAAGTCCGCCGGCGTGTCGCTGGCGAAAGCGGCGCCGGCCGGGAACCGAGCTCGCCGAGTCGAAGCATCGCCGCTCCGGAAGCGAGCCGTGCCGCGCAGCCGTGCAAGCCGAGATCGCGCGCCCGAAGCCGTCGCGAAGGCCGAAGCCGCCCGCTGCCGAAGCCCTGCCCCGAACCTGCGCGTCCGGAACCGCCGCGAGCCGAAGCTCCGAAGGAAACTGCCGAAGAGCCGCTCCGCCGACCGCTGCGACCGGCATCCGCTGCGTCCGCCGCTTGTCGACCGGGCAGCCCGGTGCGCCGCCAGGCTTGCCGATCGACCTCCGTCGCGCGAGGCACTGCGATTCCCGCCCAGCCCGTTCCGCCGCCCCGACCAGGCCAGATTCTTTCCGGACCGCGCCAGCCGTTGCCGCCGGCGTCAGCGATGCTTCCCAAAGCTCCGCCAGCGATGGTGATTCCAGGCGCTCCGCGGCCCGCGCCTTCGCCGGCAGCTCCGTCGAATCCCGTGCCCAGCATTCCGACGCCTCGTATCGCTCCTCGTCCTCCGGGCCTGGTGCGCCGGCGCCGTATCCGCCGCAACCGCAGCGCCCGCGGCGCAACCGACTCCAGGCACGCCCGGCAACCGGTCACGCCCGGCCAACATGCGGGTCAACATCCGGTCGGCGGCGGCAGTCCGTTGCGTCCGCCCGCGAAACCGAATCTCGCGGGACAGCCTGCCGCGCGGCCGGTCGTTCCGCCGCGCGCCGGATATGGTGGCGCGACTTGCACGAAGCCGCCCGTGCCCGGCGCTCCGGCGCCGCCTCGCCCCGGAATGCCGACCACTCGCCCGGCGAGTCCGGTGCCCGGCCGTCCGATTTATACCGGTCCGGTTCGTCCGGGCCAGCCGTTGATGCGCGGCCCCGGCGGTCCGGGTGGCCCATAGCGGTCCTCGGTGGCCTCCGGCGGCCCGGCATGCGCGGGCGTCCGATGCATCCGACGTCTCGCCGCTGCGCGCCGAGCCGGCGACGCTGCCGGCCGATCCTGGCCGCCGCCATGCGACCAAGCCGGGAGCTCGCGCACCGATCGCCGCCGCGATGTCGATCAGGAAGAGGGTCGCATCCGTCCGGTTTCGCGCCGCGCAGCGAATCGTTCCAGCCGCCGCCCATCGATCGCGAAATCACCATCGCCGAAGGCATCACGGTGAAGGAGCTTTCCGAAAAGCTCGGCATCAAGGGCAACCTGGTGGTGAAGCGCTTGGTGGAGAAGAAGATTTTCGCCACCATCAATCAGACGCTGGACGTGAAGCTGGCCGAAGAGCTGGCGCGCGATTTCGGCGCGTCCACCAACAAGGTCAGCTACGAAGAAGAAACCACGCACGAGATTCAGCAGACCGAAGTCGAGGAGGATCGCGAGAAGCGCGCCGCCCGTGGTCACCATCATGGGCCACGTCGATCACGGAAAGACTTCGCTGCTCGATGCCATCCGGCTCGGCCAACGTGGCCGAGCAGCGAAGCCGGCGGAATCACGCAGCACATCGGCGCGTATCACGTCGAGAAGAACGGCAAGAAGATCGTGTTCATCGATACGCCGGGTCACGAAGCGTTCACCCGCATGCGCGCCCGCGGCGCCAAGGTCACCGACATCGTGGTGCTGGTGGTGGCGGCCGACGACGGCGTGATGCCGCAGACGCTCGAAGCCATCGACCACGCCAAAGCGGCCAAAGTTCCGATCATCGTCGCGATCAATAAGATCGACAAGCCCGACGCGCCAGCCCGAGCGGATCAAGCAGCAGCTGGCCGATCGCGGCCTGCTGGCGGAAGATTGGGGCGGCGACACGGTCATGGTTCCGGTTTCGGCCAAGAGCCAAGACCAATCTCGACCTGCTGCTCGAAATGATTCTGCTGGTCGGCCGACCTGCAGGACCTGAAGGCCAATCCGGCGCGGCCCGCCATGGGCACGGTGCTCGAAGCGAAGCTCGATCGCGGGCGCGGTCCGGTGGCGACGGTGCTGGTGCGCAACGGCACGCTGCAAGGTCGGCGATTATTTCATCTGCGGATCGGTGTTCGGACGCGTGCGCGCGATGTTCGACGATCGCGGCGAGCCGATTCGCGAAGTGCGGTCCGTCGATGCCGGCCGAAGTGCTGGGTCTCGAATCGCTGCCCGAAGTCGGCGACACGTTGCAGGTGGTCACCGATACGGCCAAGGCCAAGCAGATCGTCATCTATCGCGAGAGTCAAGGCGCGCGAAGTGGCGATGTCGAAGACCAATCGCATCACGCTCGAACAGCTCCACGATCAGTTGAAGGAAGGCGAGGTCAAGGAGCTGAACATCATCCTCAAGACCGACGTCGGCGGCACGGCCGAAGTGCTGACGGATACGCTGCAGAAGCTTTCGAACGACAAGGTCAAGATCCGCGTGCTGCACGCCGGCGTCGGCGCGATCACCGAAACGCGACGTGCTGCTGGCGTCGGCTTCGAACGCGATCATCGTCGGCTTCAACGTCCGGCCGGAGCGCACCGCGCAGGCCGCTGGCGGAGCAGGAAAAGGTCGACATCCGCCTGCACACGATCATTTACGAGCTGGCGGACGAGATCAAGCGCGCCATGACCGGCATGCTGGAGCCGGTGTTCAAGGAAGTCTACAAGGGCCGCGCGCAGGTGCGCGAGGTGTTCCGGATCAGCAAGGTCGGCGCGGTGGCCGGCTGCATGGTGCAACGACGGCGTGATCACGCGCAACAACGAAGTCCGCCTGCTGCGCGACAACGTGGTGGTCCATACCGGCAAGATCGATGGCGCTCAAGCGCTTCAAGAACGACGCCAGCGAAGTGAAGGCGGGCTTCGAGTGCGGTATTTCGCTCGCCAACTACAACGACATCAAGCCGGGCGACGTGATCGAAGCGTTCGCCACCGAGCGCGTGGCCACCGAAGCCATCGCCTAGCGCCGGGCTATGGCGACCGAGGCGGGCGAACTTCAGGTCTTCGTTCGCTACACACCTAGCGAGCTTTATCGAGCGAGCCTCAGGCTCTTCTTTCGCCAACCGATTTGTTGGTTGGTTGCGGGCTCGGTATTCGTGTTCTCATTGAACAGCTTTCTCAATGAGAGCGGTACCGAAGCTTGGGCCAAGGGCATTTCATTCTTGTTCGCAATTTGCCTGTGGCTGTTCTTGGTGCCGTGGACCGTCAGCCGCCGCACCTTCAACGCGTCCCATATGAAGAACGGGGTGACTCTGGTTTTCTCCGATCAAGGCATCCGCGCAGAATACACCGGCATCGAGGTCTTTACCGACTGGAACCAGATCAAGGCCGGCTTTGAAACGTCGGACGCTATCATCATCAAAATAGCGAAAGCGGCGCACGTGATTCCGAAATCCCAGATCACCTCCGAACAGTGTGACAACCTGAAACGAATCGTCCGAGCCCACGTGCCCAAAGCGTTTGTGTAATGCCCATCGTCGGCGTGATCGCCGAGTCCAGGACGTGGCGCGCGATTCATCGTGCCGGCGGGCACTTCAGTGTCCGCTCCCGATTGCTAAGATAAGCCCGTGCCCAGCGTCGGCGTAATCACATTCGAACTCCGCCTCGACGAATCGCATTCGCTCAAAGACAAACGTCACTTTGTCAAAGGGTTGAAGGATCGGCTGCGCAGCCGCTTCAACGTCTCCGTCGCTGAAATCGATTATCAGGATTCCTGGCAACGAGGCCTGATCGCCGTCGCCGTCGTGTCGAGCGATCAAAAGCTAGCCGAAAAAATCCTGCAGAGCACCGAGCGCGATGCGGCGAATTTTCTCGGTCCACTGCTGGTAGATGTGACGGTCGAATGGCTGACTTGAGGGGCGGGCGTAGTCAGCCATTTTCATTGCCGTCTGAGAAATTATTCCAGGTTTGCGCACTTACTCAGTAGTGGTTTTGCAAGCGGTATGGTAGTATGGCCATAGCTATGGCGGTAAAGGTGACTTTCACATTGGACGAAGCGACGATCGACAGCCTGAGCCGCACCGCGACCCGGCTGGCCAAGCCGAAGAGCGAAGTCGTGCGCGAAGCGATTCGCCAGTACGAAGCGAACTCGGACCGTGTGAGCCATGCTGAAACCCAGCGCAGACTCCGAATCATTGAAGAGTTCATGAAGCTACCACCGACCCGGCCCCAGCGGGAGGTGGATCGAGAACTCGCGGAAATTCGACGTGCCAGACGCCATGGCGGACGGCTGCACCGCGCGGAATAGAATCAGGTGATCTTTCTCGACACCTCTGTGCTTATCGAAAGTTTCACCGGAACCAGAGTTTTATTGCCGAGACTCCACGCGGTCGAGGCCACTGGCGAACTCATCGCTCTCCCGGCTCTGGTCATCTATGAGTGGCTTCGCGGCCCTCGGACCGATATAGAAATCGCTTTGCAAGAGAAGCTCTTTCCAGCGCACGCGGCCACGACCTATGGGATGAAAGAGGCTTCCCTCAGTGCCGATTTGTATCGCTCGGTTCGGCGAGCCCGAAGCCGGGAAATCGATATCGCCATCGCTGCCTGCGCGATTCTGAACAAAGCGCGGCTGTGGACGCTCAATCCGTCGGATTTCTCGGATATACCAGGGGTGCAGCTATACAACCCAAAGACGTAACTACGCCAAATCGAATTTCTCGTGATGCAGCTGCGGATCGCTCTTCACCAGCACCGGCCGCCGCAGCACTTCTTCCAGCTCCTCCAGGAACTTGTTCTGATGCGACTTCAGCACCTTGGCGACATCCGGATGCACGCGCAGCATCACGTCCTTGCCCTCGACGCTCGCCGCCATCTTGCGGGCCTCGGTCAGGATCTCGCTCACCACCGTCTGCACGCTCTTGATGTAGCCGGCGCCTTCGCAATGCGGGCACGGCGAGCAGAGCGTCCGCTCCAGCGATTGCTTCACGCGCTTGCGGGTGATCGCCACCAGTCCGAAATCGTTGAACTGGAGAATCTTGTAAGGCGCGCGATCCACGCGCATGGCCTCTTCGAGCGCCTGCATCACCTTCTGGCGATTCTTGCGCTCATCCATGTCGATGAAGTCGATCACGATGATGCCGCCCAGATCGCGCAGGCGGATCTGGCGGACGATCTCCTTGATCGCTTCGGTGTTGGTCTTGACGATGGTGTCTTCCAGGCGATTGGATCTTGCCGACGTACTTGCCGGTGTTGACGTCGATCGCCACCAGCGCCTCGGTCTGATTGATGACGATGAAGCCGCCGGATTTCAGCCACACCTTCGGCCGCAGCGCTTTTTCGAGCTCGCTGCGTCACGCTGAAGGCGTCGAAGATCGGCGCTTCGCGCGTGTACAGCTTCACCTTGCCGACCAGCGCGGGCTGGAAGCGCTCGACGAAGCGCAGCACGCTCTCGTAGGTTTCTTCGTTGTCGATCCAGATGGCCTTGAAGCTGTCGGCCAACTGGTCGCGCAGAATGCGCTGCACGATATCGAGATCGTGATGCAGCAGCATCGGCGCGGGACGCTTCTCGGCCTTGGTGCGGATGTCCTGCCACAGGTTGTAGAGGAACTCCATGTCGCCGGCGATCTCTTCTTCGGTGCGGCCTTCGGCGGCGGTGCGCGTGATGAATCCGCCCACCGGTCCGGGCCGCTGTGCCTTGCAGAATGCGTTTCAGGCGCAGGCGTTCTTCGTCGCTGGAGATCTTGCGCGAGACGCCCATGTGTTCGAGCGTCGGCATGTAGACCACGTAGCGGCCGGGCAGCGCGATGTGCGAAGTGATGCGCGCGCCTTTTTGGCCCAGCGGCTCCTTGGCGATCTGAACGATGATCTCCTGGCCTTCTTTCAAGCAGATCGGTGATGGAGGGCTGCCCGGCAGCGGGCATCGCCGGCCGCGCTACGGTGCGTTCGCTACTTGAGCCGCTCGATCGCCGGCGGGACGTTCTCCACGCCGGACGATCGCCACCTGGACGATCACCGGGCGCTCGATCCCGCTCGATCTCCACCCCGGCCGCGCCGCCTGCGGCCGCCGCGCGCAATCCGCGATGCGGATATCGGCCGCCGCGCTCGCGAACAGCCGCGCCGCTCCGGTTCCGTGCGAGCTTCCCGCCTGCTCAGCCGGATCGGCCTCATCGCCCGCAGCGGCTTCGTCTGCCGAGCCTTCGCCGCCTTCGCTTCATCGGCCTCGTCGGCTTCGTCGCCTTCCGGCTCCGACTCGGCTTCATCCAGTCCTTCCGACGTGGCTCAGGATCATCGCCTGGATGTCGCGATCCTCGTCCTCATCGAGCAGCGGCGCGACCGCGGGCCCGGCTTCCGCTTCTTCCGTCTTCGATCGCCTCATCATCGGCGCTTCCGTCGGCTCAGCGCGGGCGCGTCCGGTCGATTCTTCCGCAACGATGCGTCGGTGCATCAGGGATCGCATTGTCACTCGGGACATGCGCCGGCTCGGCGAACTCATGCAGCGGAGCGATCGGAGATGGGCATTCTCAGGCGGATAGTGGCGTCGGCTCGTCGTACTCGGGCTTCGGCAGCGTCGATGGCCATGGCGTCGCGCTGCGGTGCCGCTGGCGTCTCGGCGCGCGGAGGTTCGACCGGCGGCGGCGTCGCGATACTTCGCCAGCGACTCGCCGGGAAGAATCAGCGGCGGACTTCGGACTCAGCGACTCAAACGATTCGGCATGCTGACTTCGAGCCGACGGCGTCCGTTCGACGATCGCGCTCGAGTTCGGCTGGCGCTCGCCGACGTGGCGATCGTCCGATTGCCGTACGCCGTCGGTTCCGCCGACCGCGTACCTGGCGCCCGCGTATTTCGAATCCGGGAATCCGCGCCGCCGCCACGACTGCGGCGGCGGCGCGATCGGCGTCCGTGCCGGTCGCGCTCTTCACCACGGTCCAGTCGCGGCCGTTCGCCGGACGTCGCAGCGCGTTGCAGCGGCTCCGGTGGCGGATCAGGTGCTCCAGTCTGCGCTAGCCGCTTCGGCGATCGACGCTTCGCAGCCGCCGATTCTTCCGACGCGACCGCGGGTGCGAGCTTGCGATGTGGGCCGCGGACGCTCGCGATCTCGTCCGCCGCGATCGCGATCCCGTCCACGCGTTCCCGATCCGCTCGGTCACGATCGCGGTCCCGGCCGCCGCGAGGCGCGGCTCATCGCCGGTGACGCGATCGATGTCCTCGTGCTTTCCTCGAGGAAGTCCGAGACGTAGAGAAACGTGTCGCGCTCCAGGCCCAGATCGACGAATGCCGATTGCATCCCGGGCAGCACGCGCGTCACGCGTCCCTTATGAATGCTGCCTGCGAGCGAATATTCGTTGGCGCGCTGGAAGTAAACTTCCACCAGCTGATCGTCTTCGATCAGCGCCACTCTGGTCTCGTGCCGATTGGCCGAGATCACCAATTCCTTGCTCATGCTGCCTCCCTTCGCCGCGCAATGACGCGGGCTTTCGGCGACCCGATACGCAAGAGGGCTGAACTTCAGCGAAGCGGTTCGGAATAGATTGGCTGGACGCCGGAGTGGAGCCGTCACTCATACACTCCCGCCAACTGCAACCAGGCCAATCGCGAAACCCGCCGGAAGGAAGGGCTTTAACGGAGCCCGTCCCACTGGAACGCCGTCCATTCCGGCGCCAGTCGCTTCCTCTCAGAAGGCTTCGAAAAATCGTTGGTACCGAAATCCGCTTCCCGTCCTGCGCCTCTAAAGCGTCAGGTCCGTCACAATATCGTTTTAACTACAAACTCAATTCACAAACCGCCGGAGCCGGACATTGTTCACCAGCCCCAGCATCATAAATACCGAAAACATGTTCGAGCCGCCCGAACTCATGAGCGGCAAAGGAATTCCCGTCACCGGCATGAATCCCACCACCATGCCCACGTTCACCAGCAGGTGGAACAGCAACACCGTCGCCACCCCCATGCAGATATACATTCCGGCGCGATCCGGCGCCGTCTGCGCATTCTGCACGATCTGCATCAGCAGCAGAAA
Source organism: Terriglobia bacterium (assembly GCA_963732025.1). Classification (GTDB taxonomy): domain Bacteria; phylum Acidobacteriota; class Terriglobia; order Bryobacterales; family Bryobacteraceae; genus Palsa-187. Next base: position 1,255,868 of record CAVSXU010000006.1, on the reverse strand, counting down.
ATACAGACCCAGAGCGACCACTACGCCGACGAATCCGTGCTCCTCCGCGAACGACGAGAAAATGAAATCCGTGTGCGGAACCGGAAGAAATCGAAGCTGCGTCTGGGTGCCGTGCGTCACTCCCCGCCCCCACATCCCGCCGTGCCCCACCGCAATTTTGGACTGAATCACCTGATACCCGTGTCCCCGCGGATCCGCCGCGGGATCGACAAAAGTGACCAGCCGGCTCCTTCTGGTAATCCTTCAGAAAATACCAAACCACCGGCAGCGCCAGCGCGCACACCACCGTGACGATCGCCAGATAACGCCATCGGATCCCGGCCAACAGAACCCCGGCGGCCAGAATCGGCAGGTACGTCGCCCCCGTCCCGAAGTCCGGCTGGCTCCATCACCAACAGCGTCGGAATCCCGACTAACACTCCTAGTTTCAGCAGGTCACGCAATCCGACCTGGTCGCTTTTCAGCTCCGAGAGGTACCGCGCTACCAGTAATATTATCACCATTTTCTCGAACTCAGAGATCTGAATGTGAGCGTCATGCCCGGGATCGGAATCGGATCCAGCGGCGCGAGCGGAAATCACGTCGCCCACCGCGAACGTCAGCAGCAGCGCCGCGATCGAGATCGAGTAAAGCAGCGGAACCTGGCCCAGCAGCGTGTGGTAGTCGATCGACGTGACCACCCACATCAGGCCCAGCCCGATGACGATCCAGATCATCTGTTTCCACCAGGCGTCATGCCACTTGGTGTCGTGCGTGGCGGAATAGATCTGCAGCACGCCGAGCGCGCAGATCACCAGGCTGACGATCAGAAGCCAGCCGTCCAGATCCCGAAAACTGCGGTAGCGCGCCACTCGAAGTTCTATCAGTCTAACACCTGCTACTTCCGATCCCTTGTATTAAGCATCGTGGGCGTCAGATGCAGTTGGAGAACCCGCCCGCAGGCGTCCCGGGATTCGGGATCAGTGGAAACAATCAGGACGCAATCTTATGGAGAAGGGTCTGTGGCTCAAACGTTTCGCAGAATCGCTTAAACTTCGGATGCTCAAGACTAAGCCACAATCGGTCTTTTAGCAGTATTGACATTTGATGACAAAAGTATTAGGTTTGAGATCAAGTTTGTTGGGTCGACGCTGTTAGGCTCCAGTACCACCGGGACCTCAACCATCGAGTTTTGTTGGGGAAACAAATTGGAAAGAGTACCGTCGGACTGCTACCGCCGGACCTTGGACTTCGCGTGTTGGGCGCGGCCGCCGAGGTTTATCTTACCCTCGCTTCCCGCTGCAGATCCGCGGCACGCGGTCAGCAAACTCAAACCGAACCGATCCGTAATCGCCATCCCCGCCTATCCCATGACCCTACAGACGGGATTCGGGTTGGGCTCATTCGATTACGTTGCGGAATTCTGGGACGCAGTTGCCAATGACCACGCGAGACAAAAACAAGAAAGGGACGTATGGCAAAGTTGAAATCCATCTCAATTCTTCTGCTTGCTGCTGCTTTGCTGCTGACCTGTAGTCTTTCTTTCGCTCAAACCATTACGACGGGCGATGTGACAGGCACGCTGAACGATGCTACCGGAGCCGTAATTCCGGATGCAATCGTCGTTCTCAAATCGCTCGAAACCGGCGCGAGCCGTACCGTGAAGTCGAACAACGACGGTGTCTATCGATTCAACCTCATCTCTCCGGGCCGCTACGAGATATCCGCCACCAGTTCCGGACTTGAGATCCGACATCGGACGAGTGGTCGTCGGCGTAGGGCAGGTGACCACGGCGAATCTGACTCTGAAAGTCGAAGAATCGAAGCAAGTGGTTGCTGGTCACCGAAGCCGCGCCCGTCCTGCAGACCGATAACGCCAATCTCGCCACCTCGTTCTCCGCAGCGGAAATAGCAATCTGCCCGCGCCCGGCGGCGACATCACCAGTGTGGCGTTCACCGTCCCCGGTATCGTCGTCAGCACCGGCGCGGCTACGGCAATTTCAACTCGCACGGATTGCCCGGAATTTCGAATCTGTTCACCATCAACGGCGTCGATGAAATGGATCCGTACCTGAACCTCAACAACTCCGGCGCCAGCAATTTGACGCTTGGCCAGAACGAGATTCAGGAAGTATCGGTGGTGCAGAACGGCTACTCGGCGCAGTATGGACGCCAAGCCGGCGCGCAAGTGAACTTCATCACCAAGTCCGGCAGCAACGCATTTCACGGGAACATGCTGTACAACTACAACGGCTCCTTCATGAATGCGAACGACTTTTTCAATAACGAAACCGGCACGCCTCGCGGCCGCGCGATTTCGAATCAGTACGGCGCGCTGTTGAGCGGGCCGATCATGAAGAATAAACTCTTCTTCCTGGTGGACACCGAAGGTCTGCGCTATGTGCTGCCTTCGTCCGGCGTGGTTTCGCTGCCATCGGCGGCGCTGCAGTCCTACGTCCTGAGCCACGTTTCGGCCGCGCAGCAGTCCCGTTCTATCAGAAGGCTTTCGCGCTGTATAACGCAGCTCCCGGTGCCAATCGCGCGCGTACCAGTCGGCAATGGCGACGGCCAGTTGGACGACAGTAATGGCGCCCTGGGATGCGGCGGACTGGCCGGCACGCCCACCGGCGTGGGCAACGGCGTCTTCGGCACCAACGTATCCTGCGCCAACGCGTTCGGCACCAACCTGACGAATCAGAACTCGGAGTGGCTGTTCACCTCTCGCGTCGATTACAACATCAACGACAAGAACAAGCTGTTTGCGCGCTTCAAGACCGACCACGGCTGCAGCCGACCGACACGAACTTCGTCAATCCGATCTTCAACTGATCAGCAACCAGCCTGCGTATGAAGGCTCGTTGAATTGGACCACGGTGATCTCGCCGCGCATGGTGAACAGCTTCCTCGGATCGTCCACCTATTACAGCGCGATCTTCAGCCCGCCGACATTCCGGCTTCGCTGGCTGCATTCCCGCTGAACCTGAATATCGCCGACGGCGGCGCCAATGGCACCGGCGGGTTCACTTCGCTGGGCTTCAGCCAGGCTCGTTTCCGCAAGGACGCCGCGTCGGCCAATTGCAGATTGGTCGACGATCTTTCCTACATCGTCGGCAAGCACAGCCTGAAATTCGGCATCAACTATCGGTACAATCGCGTGACCGATACCGGCAATCAGAAGCTGACTCAGGGTGGCCAATATAACCTCGTCGATCTGAGCGAATTCGCGCAAGGCGCCTACACATCGGCCAGGGCAGCAATTTCTGCGAACGCTTCAGCTCCATCCCGGTCACGCATAACCGCCTGTATAACATCGGCATCTACGCGCAAGACGAATGGGCCGTGAAATCCAATCTGAAAATCACGCTGGGCTGCGCTTCGATCGCAACGGCAACCCGAGCTGCACGGACGATTGCTTTGAGCGCCTGAACGCTCCGTTCGAAACCATCCAGCACGGCGCAAGCATTCCTACAACCAGTCCATTCAGACCGGCCTCTCGAACGCGTTCTACTCGATCGAAACCGGTGTCGCTCAACCGAGGTTTGCAGTCGCCTGGACTCCTGGATTCTCCAAGGACACGGTGATTCGCGGCGGATTCGGAATCTTCGCCGACCAGTTCCCGTCGTATTTCATCGCGGCACTTGTCCAGCCAGGCTCCGTTCGTATTTACGCCGACCGTGCGCCAGGCCACCATCAACTCGAGTGGCCCGGAACCGGGCCCGTCATCGCAGCCAACAGTGCTGCCGCGTTCAAGAGCGGTTTCGCCAATGGCGCGACGCTGGCGCAGTTGCAGGCGGCGGTGGCCCCGTCACCCTTGCGATTCCGGGATACACCTCCATCGCGCAAGAGATGAAATCGTCGAAATACTCCGAATGGAACTTCGAAATTCAGCAGCAGATCGGCGCGAAGAATGTGATTTCGGTCGGCTATGTGGGCAACCACGGTTGGGATATTTTCAATCGCCAACTGAAGCTGAACGGGGCCAATGAACTCGGCAACTACCCCAACGGATTCGTCGGCCTTCCCGACGGTTCGCCCCGATGCTCGCTTTAACGTGATCACGGCGTACGACAATTCCGGCTACTCCAACTTCGACGGCTTGACCGCGCAATTTCGCCGCTCGCTTCGCCGCCGGTCTCCAGGGCCAGATCAACTACACCTGGAGCCATGCGCTGGACACTCTGTCCAACGGCGGCCTCAGCCTGTTCGCCAACGCCTTCACGTCGCTGACGAATCAGATTTCGCCGACCGACAAGGGTCTCAACTACAGCAGCTCCGATTATGATGTCCGTCATCAGATCAGTGCCGACCTGACTTACGATTTCCCGTTCCATCCCCATAACTCGGCTGGATGAAATACGCGCGTGGGCGGCTGGAACTTCGGGACCAAGATGTTCTATCACACCGGTGCGCCGTTCAGCGTCATCAACAGCCGCATCCCGGCTCGCTTGTCGGCTTCGACCGGCGGCACGATTCTCGCCGACTCGATCACCCCGTTCACGGCTACCTGCGGTCCGTCCGCGGTCGATACGCCTTGCCTTTCGGCGAGCCAGTTCGCCACCTCGACGACGCAGAACAATTTCGGCAACCAGCCGCGCAATAGCTTCCGCGGTCCTGGCTATGTCGACACGGATGCGACGCTGTACAAGTGTTTCCGGCTGTGGTCGGAAGATTCTCGCCTGCATCGTCGGCGCGACCGCGCCGAATCTCTTCAATCACCCGAACTTCGCCGCGCCGAACTCGAACGTGGCACTCGGTGGATTGGGACTATCGACCTCAACCGTCAGCGCGCCCACCAGTCCCTATGGTTCGTTCCAGGGTTCGGCTGTGTCTGGCCGCGTTCTGGTGCTGACCGGAAAGATCACTTTCTAGGAGTCGCTAGCTCGGAAACCGCCAAACCACGGCGCGGGTTTCGGCTCGCGCCGTTTTAGCGCTGACGTGCTGTCGCGCCTCACTGGCGGCCTTCGATCATTCTCGGCCGTCTTGTGAGGCGCGAAGTAAGGAGCGCCAATGTCGAGTAACGACTCTTGACACATGCAAGCCTGCGCAGCCGCTCCAATCTAATCCAAGCGCGACGCCAGCGTGCGAGCCACAGCATCCGCTTCCTTCTCATTCAACCCCGCCACGCCCGCGATCCACGCGCCTTTCGAAAAAACAAATACCGGCCTCCCCGCATCCGATCCGAAATACCCACCGAAGGACGGGACCAGTTTTGCGTCCGTCAGCGATTTCCTCCAATCGGGCAGCATCAACGCAGCCGCATTCGCATCGGCCACGCGCGCAACGAACATGTCATATTCGACATTGCCGTTTTTGTAATGCGCGATCGTGCCGCCCGGCATGAACGCTTTCCCCATCAGCTCACGCTCGATCACCTTCGTCTCGACCAGATTCGCTATCGGAAATTTGCGCGATTCATCCGCCACTTTGACGGCGGCTTTTTGCTGTTGCGCAGCCGGTGGAACGGCTTGGGATCGGGTCCGCAGGCAATGGTCAGCAACGCGAAGGCAACTACGATTGTCGAGCGCATGTTTCGCAGTATAGCGATCATGTGGACCGCGCCCTGACGGATCTGTGTAAAAACAGGGACAGGCCGCCCTGTCCACGCCGATGTATGGTTCATTCCTGGCTTCGGGTCACCAGGGGACAGGGTAGCCTGTCCCTGTTTTTACACAGACCCGTCAGGGCGCGCGCTAACTTTATCTCAGGCCGCTAATTCTTATGCTTGAACTTCTTCTTCAAATCCGGCCAGAACTCTTTCAATACCTGCGACGCCGCATCCGTCCCCACCTGCGTCAGGAGCTTGATCACGTTGTCTTCCACCGTGCGCCCGTCCGGATAATACGTATTCGAAATCGCCACCGCCGAAGCGTTCCCCAGCCATTCGGAATAATTGAAGCGCTTCTTGCCGGAGTCCGTATCCGTGATCATCACTCGCGACAGCGCATACACCACGCGGTGCCCCGTCGATCCCGACCCTCTGCGAAAATACCGCGGGTCTTCATGCAGCATGGCCGGGAACAATCCCTCGGCGAACATGTTCCCCATCGCCTGGTCGACATACCCCAATCCCCAGCGATGCGCGTAGCCCTTGAGTCCCTGCCCGAACGACGGATTCTGATTTCCCAACTGCCCGAAACCCGCGAACACGGCCGCTATTCCGACCAGCGGATAATCGAACGAGTCCTTGCTCGCGATGTAGATCTTATGCTTCGCTGAAATCGGAGTCCCCTCGTCCGCTGCCGACGCCGTACGATAGTTGGGCAGCACGCCCATCACTCGATTCCCTCCAGGAGGGAGGCCGTCGGAAGTTGCGGCCGGCTGCGGAGTAACACTCGCCTCCGGACTCGCCGGGGTCTGGTTGGCCGATTGCGCCGCAACTTGTTCCTCGGCTGGCTGTGTGGATTGTTCCGTGGGTTGTTGTGTTGGCTGTTCCGCGGGTTGCTGCGCCCACGCCGCAAGACCGCAGGCGGCGATCATCGCCGCGGGTCGTAAAATCCGTGTGAGCGCGGTGCGCATGAAAAAAGTCATTATTATTTAGAGTCCTTACGGCACACGACTCCCTGCGCGGCCTAATGCTATAAAGATGTACTCCGAGACCTTTTGGTTTCCTGAACTTAGCTGGTCCATTATACCGCACCACTATTCTGGTAGTGGGTCAGTGATCCCTTACCCCTTGATCCAGCGGGTTGCGAGCACCGTTCAAGCACCGTCCCGTCAGGGCGGGGGTTGCCGACATATTGTCACATTGACCCACAACCCGCGATTCCCACCCGAGCCGCTACTCCTGGAGGTACCGTTTCAGATCCTCGGTGCGGAAGCAGTGCGCCAGCGCCGTCTCCCTGGTAATTCTCCCGACCCGGACCATCTCCGCCAAAGACTGCTCCATCGTAGTCATTCCAGCCGACTTGCCGGTCCCGATCGCGGAATACAACTGGTGATCCTCGCCCTTGCGAATCAGGCTGCGGACCCCGTGCGTCGCGAGCATAATTTCAACCGCAGGATAGCGGCCCGCGTCCACCGTCGGTACAAGCTGTTGCGCAATCACCGCCAATAGTGCCAGCGAAAGTTGTTGCCGGATTTGCGATTGATTGCCCGCCGGAAACGAGTCGAGGATCCGCGACACCGCCTGCGAAGTATCGTTGGTGTGCAGCGTCGAAAGCACCAGGTGGCCGGTTTCCGCGATGGTCAGCGCGGTCGCGATCGTCTCGGGATCGCGCATCTCACCCACCAGGATTACGTCCGGCGTCTGGCGCAAAATACTGCGGATCGAGCTGGCGAAATCCGGCGCATCATAGCCCACCTCGATCTGCTCGATGATCGAATTCCGATTCGTGTGCACATACTCGATCGGATCTTCAATCGTGACCACGTGATCGCGGCGCTGCGTGTTGATGATGTCGATCAGCGCGGCCAGCGTCGAGCTTTTGCCCGATCCGGTAGGACCGGTGATCAGCACCAGACCCTGCCTGGCTTCCGCGAACTTCCGCAATCCCTGCGGCAGATGCAGCGATTCGAGCGACGGAATCTTTTCAGGCAACAGCCGGATGCTGCCCGCGAGAGTCCCGCGCTGATAGTGGACGTTCGCGCGAAAACGCCCGATCCCCGGCCGCGTGAAGCAGAGGTCGGCCGATTTGGCGCGCTGCAGTTCCTGGTTTTGTTCGGGCGTCAGCAGAGGCAGCATCATGCTGCGCGTATCCTCGGCGGTGAGCGGCGCGCCGCTCGTCATGGTGAGATCGCCGTTCACCCGCAGACCAACGGTCGCGCCCGCGATCAGCAAGACATCGGACGCTCCGCGCGTGACCGCTAGCTTCAGAAGTTGATCCAGGCTGGCGGAATGTTCGACTGTCGAGAGAGGAGTTCGCGTGTCGACTTGGCCGCGCGATTCAGGTCGGCGACAATTTGCGCTAAGTCATCGTCGTAGACAGGCACGTACCAAGTATGTGGGGTGGGCCGCCAGGCCTGCAAGCCGAGAGTCGTCTCGGCTTTCCGGATTCTTCTACAAACATTCTAGAATAGAAATGTTTGTCCACTTCCCGAACTATGCCCGGCGGTTTCGCCGACCGCGCCACCCTTGAAAAAGGTCCCAATGGACGACCTCTGTGCCGCTGGTGCAACCTCGAAATCCCATCCCCGCGACGCTTCACTTTCTGCTCCGACTTCTGCGTCCACCAGTGGAAACTTCGCACCGATCCAGGCTATCTTCGCGATCAAGTTTTCGCCCGCGATCGCGGTATCTGCAAATCCTGCCGCTTGGACACCAAAGCCGCCTTTGCCGAATTGAAGCGAGCCCGCGGCGTGCATCGCCTTAAGTTGCTCGAACGATGGGGACTTAAGCGTCTCTCCCGGCGCTCGCTGTGGGATGCCGACCACATTCTGCCGGTCGTCGAAGGCGGCGGCGAGTGCGATCTCGACAATCTGCGAACGCTGTGTCTCGTTTGCCATCGTCGTGTCACGTATGAATTACATCAACGACTTACACACAAAGGTTGACAATCCGTGCTAATTCCAGCGTGGTAAGTTAGTTTAGTCCCATGCATCAGAGTCTGTGTGAAAACAGGGACAGGCTACCCTGTCCCCTAGTGATCCGAGGCCGCGAATGAACAAGATATCCTCGTGGACAGGGCGGCCTGTCCCTGTTTTCACACAGACATCTGACACATGGGGCGCGAGAGGAGATCGTCCATGATCCAGTTGAAAGTCAACGGAACCAACCGCCAGTTCGATGGCGATCCGGAAATGCCATTGCTCTGGTATGTCCGTGATCTGCTTGACCTGACCGGAACCAAATATGGCTGCGGCGCGGGACTCTGCGGAGCCTGCACCGTCCACGTCAACGGAGCCGCCAAACGCTCCTGCCAAACCAAGTTGAGCGAAGTCTCCGGGAAATCCGTGACGACCATCGAAGGCTTGAGCCCGAAGGCGAATCATCCGCTGCAAGTCGCCTGGAAGGAAATGGGCGTTCCCCAGTGCGGCTATTGCCAGAGCGGTCAGATCATGCAGGCCGCCGAACTCCTGAAGCTGAAGCCGCATCCCACCGACAAAGATATCGACGACGCCATGCGCGGCAACATCTGCCGCTGCGGAACCTATCAGCGGATTCGCGCGGCCATCAAACTCGCCGCATCCGGTAAGGCGGTTGCAAAACCCGGTGCATTGAAGGCTGCATACATCGTGGACGAGCACTGCACAGGCGAGTGCTGCAAACAGGAAGGGGTGAAAGCATGAAAACCGAAACTCTGAACGACACACTGAACCCCACTGTCCGCGCCATGACCGGCGAAAGCCGACGTGGATTCCTCGGCAAGATGTTTTCCGCTGGAGCGCTGATTCTCGGCGCGCAAGTGATCCCGTTCAAGTTGAACGCCGCGGACGGCACGGTCGACGCGGCAGCCTGGCATCCCAGCGTGTACCTCGGAATCGAAACCGACGGTACGGTGATTCTGGTCGCGCACCGATCCGAAATGGGCACCGGTATTCGCACTGCGCTCCCAATGATCGCCGCCGATGAACTGGAAGCCGATTGGGCGAAGGTCAAAATCCAGCAGGCGATCGGCGACAAGAAATACGGCGATCAGAACACCGACGGATCGAATTCCATCAAGAGTTTCTATCAGCCGATGCGCGAAGCGGGCGCCAGCGCGCGAGCGATGCTCGAAAGCGCCGCAGCCTCGAAATGGGGCGTGCCGGTTTCCGAATGCCACGCCAAGAATCACGAAGTAGTGCACGCCACCAAAGGCAAGCTCGGCTTCGGTGAGCTCGCAACGCTCGCGGCGTCGCAGCCGGTTCCCAAGAAAGAGGAGCTGAAATTCAAGGCCGCCGCCGATTATCGCTACATCGGCAAGAACGTATCGATCACCGATATCGACAAGATCGTGGCCGGCACCACCACCTACGGCATCGACGCGAAAATGCCGGGCATGGTCTACGCTTCCATCGAGCGCTGCCCCGTTATCGGCGGCAAGCTGAAGAGCTGCGATGATTCCGACGCGAAGAAAGTGGCCGGCGTGATCGGCACCGCAACCATCGAACCGTACAAAGGCGCCGATACGCATTCCAGGCGTTGGGTGGAGTCGCGGTGATCGCGAATAATACCTGGGCCGCGATGCAGGGCCGCAAGAAGCTGAAGCCCGAATGGGATTTCGGCGTCAACGTGAATTACAATTCGGCGGAGTATAAGACGACGCTGCGTGAGACGGCTCGCAAGCCAGGCACGGCGAATCGCACCGCCGGCGATGTCGACGCGGAGTTCGCCAAAACGCCGAAGAGTCACGAAGCGGAATATTGGGTGCCTCATCTGGCGCACGCCGAAATGGAACCACCGTCGGCTGTAGCCGACTACAGAGATGGCAAGGTGACCATCTGGACTGCGACGCAGAATCCGCAAGCGGTGCAACAGACGGTCGCGCCCGCTGTGGGATGCAAACTGGAAGACGTGACCTGTAACGTCACGCTGCTCGGCGGCGGATTCGGACGGAAATCGAAGCCCGATTATGTTGCCGAAGCCGCGATTTTGTCGAAGCAGCTCGGCAAACCGGTGAAGGTCGTATTCAGCCGCGAAGACGATCTCCAATTCGACTTTTTCCACTTCCCTGCCGCTCTCTACATGAAGGCCTCGCTCGACGACAAGGGCAGGCCGACGGCGTGGCTGGGTCGCAGCGTTTATCCGAACATGCTGTCGCTGAACCAGAAGAATCCCGGCGGCCTTTCGAGCATGGGATGGAGCGATCTTCCGTTCGACATCCCGAATATCCGCATGGAATCCGGAGCCGCCGAAGCCAAAACCCGTATCGGATGGCTGCGTTCGGTGGCGAACATTCCGCATGCGTTTGCGATTCACTCGTTTATCGATGAACTCGCGGCACTGGCGGGTCGCGATCGCGTGGACTATCTGATGGAGGCGCTCGGCCCGGATCGCATTATCGAGTTGGGTGGCGGTCGCGGTGGTCCGGCGGGCGGGCGCGGCGGCGCACCGGCACGTCCGAATCCGTATCCCATTGATGTAGGGCGGACGAAACGCGTGCTGCAAGCGGTCGCCGATCAATCCGGCTGGAAGAACAAGAAGTCGGGCAACGGTCATGGCTGGGGCGTCGCGGTGCACCGCAGCTTCTCGAGCTTCGTTGCCAGCGTGGTCGAGGTGGAAGTCGACAGCAAGGGCGCTGTGAAAATCGGGCGCGTCGATACCGTGGCCGATTGCGGTCTCATCGTGCACCCGGATCGCGTGAAAGCGCAGTTCGAGGGCGCTGCCGTATTCGGCGCCAGCATCGCGATGTCCGGCGAAATCACCGCGGACAACGGTCGAATTACCCAGAAGAACTTCAACGGGTACCCGGTGGCCAGGATTGATGAAGCGCCCAGGGAAGTTCACGTCCAGATTATCGGGACCGATAATCCCCCGGCGGGAGTCGGCGAACCGGGCGTTCCTCCGATCGCCCCGGCGATCTGCAACGCGATTTTCGCCGCCACGGGCAAGCGAATCCGCGATCTGCCAATCAAGCGGCAATTGGCATAAATTGTGGGGCCGGCACTCGTGCCGGCGGCCGGCCTTCAGGCCGGCCAAGGAGTCGGCTAGAAAGCCGACTCGCCGCCAGGACTGGCGGCCCCACAATATCAGCACCTAGGTACGCTATCTAATTGGAGACTAAGGGGTTTTCAGCGCTCGGGTGAACAAACCGTTCGATGCGCCGAAAGCCCATCCAATGCAGAGAGCGACATTTCAATTCATTAATCTAGCCCTCTCCTGGGGGTATATCCTATACTGAATCAACGCCGTAGTGCGTGCAGTTTCATGACTCTACCTCATACTGGAGACCGCTCTTGACCAAGCCGATCAAGCACGTCGAGAAAGCCGTAGCCGTGGCCGCCAACGCCGCATGGTTCGTCTTCGACAAGATCAATTCGATCAACCCGAACCCTTCTTTCACGCCGAAGTGGTCGGACAAGCCGCTGCTGAAGAGCTGGGAAAAGCAGAAGCCGAAGCTGGGCTGGCCGCGCGAAACCGATTCGCTGTGCCCCAAGTGCGTCCCCGAGATCCGCAAGCAAGATCCTGGACGGCAAGCTGCCGGTCGAAATCCTGCGGAATGAGAAGGTCGGCGAGATCAAGGCCAACATCATCGAGCGCGACGGCAAGATCCTGATGGTGAAGGATTGCCCGATCCACGGCCACTTCGAAGACGTGATGTCGATCGATCCGGCGTTCTTCAAGCACCTGGAAGACGTTTTCCCGGGCCGCGACATCCGCGCCCACAACGACGAAAAGCTGCACGACCACGGCACCTGCACCGTCACGCACGGCCGCGGATCGGTGCTGACCATCGATCTGACGAATCGCTGCAACATGATGTGCGATCCGTGCTTCATGGACGCCAACCAGGTCGGGTTCGTGCATGAGCTGAGCTGGGAAGAAATCAAGACGCTGCTCGACAACGCGATGACGATCAAGCCGCGCCGCCAGCTTTCGGTGCAGTTCTCGGGCGGCGAGCCGACGCTTTCGCCGTACTTCCTGGACGCCGTCGAGTATTGCCGCAAGATCGGCTATCAGAGCGTGCAGGCCGCGACCAACGGCATCGAGTTCGCCAAGCGCCCGGAGTTCGCCAAAGCAAGCCGCCGAAGCGGGTCTGCGCTACGCGTATCTGCAGTTCGACGGCATCGGCAACGAAGCCAATTCGCATCGCGCGGTCGGCAACCTGTTCGACGTGAAGCTGCGCGCGATCGAGAATCTGTACAGCGCCGGCGTCGACATCGTTCCGGTGATCACGCTGATCAACGGCGTGAACAATGAGCAGGTGGGCGCGGTGGTTCGTTTCGCGCTCGACAATCCGAAGAAGATTCCGTTCCTGAGCTTCCAGCCGGTTTCGTTCACCGGCCGCGACGAAGCCATCACGGATGAGCGCCGCAAGGCCCAGCGCTACACGCTGTCGCATCTGGCGCACGACGTGAAGAATCAGACCGGGCTCGGCGAACCGGTTCGCGACTGGTTCCCGATCTCCTTCATGAGCACGTTCTCCGATTTCGCGGATCTGGTCCACGGGCCGAACGCGGATTGGGGCCAGCTCTCCTGCGGCTGCCACCCGAATTGCGGCGTCGGCATGGCCGTGATGTGCGACAAGGAAACCAAGGAATACCGCCCGGTGACCGCGTTCCTGAATGCCGATCGTCTGGCGAAGGACGTCGCCAAGATCAACGACGGCGCGCGCAGCAAGCGGATGTCGGTGTTCGGCGTGTCGCTGGCGCTGCTGCGCAACTACAATCCTTACGAAGCGCCCACGCACTTCCGCTTGAGCGACCTGATCGCCAAGTTCGACAAGTGCTTCGGCATGTCGAAGAAGTCCAGACCGGCGCTACGGCAAGGTCACGGGCGACCGCACCATGGCCGACATCGAGAAGCGCCGCGCGGATCGCTGGAACTTCCTGTTCATCGCGGGCATGTGGTTCCAGGATCTGTTCAACTACGATTTCCGCCGCACCGAGCAGTGCATCATTCCCTACGCCACGCAGGAAGGCGAGATTTCCTTCTGCGCGTATAACACCGGCGTCGGCTGGCGCAACATCGTCGAGAAGATGCACATGACCGCGACGCTGACCAAGTGGTACGAGGAAAAGGGCCGGCATGAAATCATCGCCGGCGGCAAGAAGGTCAATCTGCCGTCGGCGGATCACTCGCTGGTCCTGCGCGCGGACGACGTGAATCGCGAACGCCAGCATGATCTGGACGACAAGGGCATCGCCAAGACGGCTCGCGAAGAGAAGATTCGCGCCCGCGACGCAGAAGCTGAAGGAGCAGGCCAAGAACGAGCAGATGATGAAGCTGTATCGCGAGACACGTGCTCGGCGAGAAGCCGCAGAACGACCTGGTGCCGCTGAGTTCGCTTGTCGGCGGGATCGCGCCGGCACCGAAGGCTGCCGACAAGAAGGAAGAAGTCGGTTCGTTCGGCGATTAGTAATTAGATCTTTTTTCAGTGGGGTTGACGGGGTAGGCTTGCTGCAGCCTACCCCGTTTTGCTTTTTATAGGATTGGACTACCAATGAGGTTGAAGTAGGCGCGTTTGACTCCTACACTAAAGGCAACGCACATCTGATCACATGAAGACTTATACCTTCAAAGTCGTCGTCGAGCCTGACGAAGATCGCTGGCACGCGTATTGCCCTGCGCTCGAGAGCCAAGGCGCAGCCACGTGGGGGCACACGCGCGAGGAAGCCCTCAAGCACATTGATGAGGTGGTCCAATTGGTGGTAGACAGCATCGGAGAACGGGGAACAGACGAGCGTTTCTCCGATTCTCTCACATAGACGGCAAAGAATATGATATGCTCGTTCGTTCCTGTTTTTTCCTGATTGCGAGTGCACCAAAGACTGCCGACGAGAAGGAAGAAGCCGCATCTTTCGGAAACTAAACTAGCCCTCTTCAAGAAAGGTAGCTCACCTTGTCCGCTCCACGACTATGTGGCCAGCATGTGAGGATGTGGCCGAGAGAGGTTTTTGACGGAACCGCCGCCGGCGGTGAAATGGTGGCGCGAGGCTTAGAGATCCTGAAGAAGCCGGGTGTCTACGTGCTTTATCGGGATGACATCCCATACTATATCGGCCAAGCGAATAGACTACTCGCTCGGTTGTGGCAACATGCATGGAATCCGAACAGTCGGCATTTTAACTTCTGGAACTTCTTCTCCGCATTCGTTATCGAGAATCAGAAACACATGGACGACATTGAGGCAATTCTCATCGCGGCTATGCCGACAGCAAATAGCGCCAAACCAAGAATGGAAAAAGAGAAGATCCCACCAGACGTCGTAACCATGATGCGCGCCATTCGGCGGAGCCGAGCCAATCCGAAGCCGTAATTCTCGTCCGTCAAACGGGGCGAAACCCGCAACTCCCGCGCGATTATCGGTCCTCCGAGAGACGAAGCACCCTAAATTTCACTGGGAAGCGGTTTGTAATCGAGGCCATAAAAGAAAAGTCGCTGAAATCTGATCGACCAATATAGGCTGATCGTCTGTTCACCTGATCTCCACATCTTGTTGCAGGAAAATATCTTCTGCGAGTTGTTGACAACGTCCTCGATTGACAGCCGACACTCGCCTTCTTCCGTGACTGGTTTTCCATACTTCTCGGCGAGGCTATTACCGAGAACCGTGATGACGGCGAACGATGATCCAATTGCGTCGGTGCGCCGTTCAGCCGCAAAAGGATCTTTCAAATACAACTCTATCATGGTCAGCTTACCATTCTTATCGAAATGGAGATCCGCTGTCGCGCGTTGATCCGCCAGTTTCTGATCCACGTCCACCAAGACGAGTCGGCCGTCATCAGATAGCTTTTTCTGAAGCGTCCCCTCGTACTCCTTTCGCACATCCGCCTCGCTGGCTCCAAACCTAAGCCCCTTCCATGTGGACTGAGCCGACGCGACTTCTAGGAGGGTCAAGGCTAGTAGAACAATGAGGTACATCGAATCCCGCTTCCTCTGGTGCATTGGAAAAGGCCATTGTACACCCGCACGGGCGTGGATGACTCCAGTCGCTCGGCAGTTCCTCAGGTGGGCCGCCGATTTAGCCCTTCCTGCGCGAGCGTAAGGTTAACGCTTTGGAAGTTGTCGTACCCTCGGAAACCAGGGACAGACGGACCTTTCTCGGAATATCCCGTCGAAGTGAGCGATGCCACCTCCGGATTGGTCTAAGATCGCCCTTCGAGCCAGCGCTGCAGAGACTCAGGGCTCTCCTCCGACATCCGCCCCGCCAACAAACTGTCGATACTGATATCTTCGTCAAGATCAGGCCAATGAATGCCGCTACCTTTTCCGATGAGCCGCCAGTTTGCTCGTTCAGCCTGGGATCCGTGCGCGAGCCGCGGAAACCACGCGATCTGAACTACTATGGACCGGCCATCCGACAGGTCGACGCTCAACGATTCGTCAGTGATCGAAACCGTTGCCGCCAGGACTGCGACGTTTGAAGAAATCATTCCACGTTTCCAATAGGCGCGTCCGTTCGCCTCTACAATCTTCTCAATACGCTGAAGCTCGTGCCTTCCGAAACCTTCGCACCGACAGAGGCGCACCGGCTGCAACCAGAATTTCGCGCTCGAATCTTCGCGCTCCACATGAACATGTGGTGGTTCTCCTCCATCCGCCGAGTAGAAGAAACATCCGATATGGCCCGTCTCGAAGGACCGTCGGCAACTTAGCCTCAGTGTAGCAGCAGTCCTCGAAAAACGTCGCCGTCTATGGCGTCTTCGTCGACATACAAACGAATCTGGCTCCCACCGGATTCGGTTGCGGAGGAAAGATCTAGTCGGCCGCGGCTTCTTCCGCCGCGATGTCGCTGTCGATCTCGTTCCGATTTGCGTGGTAATAGGCGAGAGCGGCGTGAATCTGTGCAAGCGTCAGATGCTCAATCCTGGCTGCGATCTCCTCAGGAGTCAGCCCCAGGTTGTACCATCCCGCGACCCGCATGACCGTGACGCCGGTGCCGGCAATGCGAGGCCGGCCGTTGCGGATCTCGGGCGACCTTTCGATCAGAGTCCCGATATCTACCGCAGTGGACATGTTGGTACTCGACTAGTCCTCAGTATAAAGCGCCTTCGACTGTTCCTGCCTCAAATCATTTCCGCTCCGTGAGCCAACGCTGGAGGGACTCAGGGCTCTCCTTCGACATTCGGCCCGCCAACAGACTCTCGACGCTGATGTCCTCATCCAGATCCGGCCAGTGGATGCCTTCGCCTTTCCCGATCAGGCGCCAGTGATTCTGCTCCGTTGTCGTCCCGCGAGCCAATCGCGGGAACCATGCGACCGGCACCGCGATCACGCGGCCATCTGAAAGTTCGATAGACAGGGAGTCGCCGTTTATTGCGACCGTCATTGCTAACGCCACACGATCCTCAACGTTGGAAGTACCATCTCGTCTATCTTAGGTTAACGCTTTTGAGTTGTCGCACCGCCGGCGTTCCACCGCTCCTTTTAGTCGCGGCTCGTAAAACGCGCGCTCTCTTACGGTCGCGCCTCATCAGGGAGCGCCAAGTGGCGCTGCTGCCGATGTCCTTTCACTCCGCCTGCGAGGAAGGCGCGGCGGCAGGCATGCTCGCTGGAAATCGCCAGCTCCACCTGGGAAATCGCGTCTTCCATGCGAGGAAGCGTTTCTCGATCAAGTGCCAGCTCGCCCAGCCTAAGACCATGCTCACAGCGAGCGCGAGCAGCATCTGGAACCCAAGTGGAAGCGACGGCGCGTACCAGAGCAGCAACTTCTGCACCGGCCATCCATAAAGATACACGCCATAGGAAATGTCGCTGGAGGGTGAAAAATAGCGCAGCGGCGATGACGCGGAAAGCGCCAGCCACAACACCGCGTAGCTGCCGGCGATGGGCAGAACAAATCGGCTGGCGACCATTGAACCGAGCGAAACCGCGGCGATGACGAGACTAGCCGCTCCCATTGAGCGGTTCCAGACCAGGCGGTCGCGATATAAATAGGCGCAACTCCCGGCCAGGAAAAACGGTACAAAGCGGAGCAGCCCCAGCGCCATGGCATCGCGCAGATGCGCCACGCTATAGCAGCCGGCGGCCACCACTACGCCCACCCACGCGAGGGCAAACAGCAAGCGCCGCGAATACAAAGCCAAGGCTGCCAGCAACGGGATCAGCAGGTAACAGCGGAATTCGTAGGTGATGGTCCAGAGCGCTCCGTTCACCATCGGAAACGCCGAGCCGTCGAACACGGGAGGCGTGCTGGGCGAAGCCAGCAGCACGAGCCGCGCTACGATGTCGGTGACTCCCGAGGGGCGGAGCAATTCGGAGAGATAGGCGGGCCGGCCTCCCAGCCATCCCACCAGAAACGTGCTGATCAGTGACGCGGCGATAAAAGCGGGAAAGATTCGCAGAACGCGTTTCGATAAAAAGACGCCGAGGCGCGGCTGCGTGCACCAACTCTGCAGGATCAGATAGCCGCTGACGACGAAGAATGCTTCGACGGCGAACTCTCCACCAGACAACTGGGATCCCAACGCGTGGAACAATTCGTGGATGCGGCTGTTTTCCTTAAGCTCGGCGGCGTGCGAAACGATCACCAGCGAGGCCAGCAGGAGTCGCAGGCATGTGAAGGAGTTCGGTTGTTCCCGAACCAGGCTCCTGGTTACTGGCATTTCGTACGATTGAACCGAGGGGACCCTGGGCGGCGGCGATCCGGCGAGCCAAAGAGGCGGAGGCTCATACACTGGTAATCGGCTGAAACGGCAGCAACTTTAGCTCCCTTAAAGGTTTGCGGTTGCGATGCCGAACAACCCTTAGGACTGTTGCGTGCGCGTGTTCCGTGCGCGTATTCCGTGCACAACCCAGCGATTTGGACACTATGAGTACTTCGGTAAGTTTGCCCGGCATCGCCCGGCCGCGGCTGAGTGCCCTGCAGGCGATTGAAGCCGCTGCCTCGCTCATCGTTCTCATCTCTCTGATTTTTCTTCTCCGGCTGGGTGCGAATCCGGAAATCGCGTTTGTGTTCGCGGGTGCATTCGCCATTCACGCGGGATCGCGGCCGTCGTTGCGCGAGATGGGACTCACGATATCCCTGGCCGCAACCTTCTTCGCGCTCTACATATTGATGGGCGGACAAGTGGATACGTTCTGGGTGTCGCGGGTCGCCGGTCTGGCAGCGGCATTGGGATGCGGGAGTCTCGCGGTGTTATGCCTGCGCGCATTTACCCAAACAGAAGAGGCGTCGCGCGGCGCGCGGGCGGCACTGAAAGCAGCATCCATCATTCCGATCTTTGCCATGGTCGCCTCGGTAGGCATGAATGCGGTCCACGATTTTCCCGCGCGAACATTTGATTTGTACCTCTATAAGTTCGATAGCAGCCTGGGTTTTCAGCCAAGTTTTCTGGCCGGCCGCTTGGTTTGAGCATGCGCCACGATTCCGCGACGTCGCGGCTTTCGTTTACGACGCGCTGGCATTTCTGCCGGCGCTGGTGTTCGGCGTAGCTCTGCATGGCGATCGAAAGCTGCCCTTCAGTCCGCTGGCGGCATTCGTGGTTGCGGGCGTCGTTTGCTTTTGTCTGTACCCGGTGTGCCCGGGAACGGCGCCATCCGCGGTTTTTGCCGCGAACTATCCGCAACTCGCGCCCGATGCGAGCGCGCTAGCTCTGCAACCGATTTCGGTTCTCGATTCGCCTCGCAACGCGATGCCGTCGATGCATGCCGCCTGGACGCTGCTGGCCTGGTGGTGCTCCTTCCGGCTGCGACGATGGCTGCAGATTTTCTGCACTGCGTTTCTGGGAGTGACCTTGCTCGCGACTCTCGGCTTGGGCGAGCACTACCTCATTGATCTGGTGGTCGCCTTCAGCTTCTCGGTCGCGATCTCGGCGCTGTGCTGCCGCGGACTCACATGGTCGTCAGCGGAGCGCAGGCAGGCGATGATCGCCGGCGGAGGCATCACGCTCGCCTGGCTCCTGATGTTGCGGGCTGGCTGGTTGTCAGCGCTGCCTGCGGTCGCTGCCTGGATCGCCGTCGCGGTCGCCATCGGTGTTTCGACGGTGTGCCAGATCCGGATGCTCCAGGCCCAGGCACGTGCCGATCGAAACGCCGCGTGATTCCCCTCGTTTCACTTGTCTACCCAGGCATTTCCCTGGCATCCGGAGGGTTACAATTTCATTGACAACATAACATC
Organism: Terriglobia bacterium; assembly: GCA_963732025.1. Lineage (GTDB taxonomy): Bacteria > Acidobacteriota > Terriglobia > Bryobacterales > Bryobacteraceae > Palsa-187. The sequence continues at coordinate 1,236,246 of CAVSXU010000006.1, read as the reverse complement.
TTGAGCCGTATACTCGGATCAATACGTCCTCGGAATTTGAGGATTAGCTGCTTTTGGTTGATATAAGGTGATCGCTAAGGCAAACGCTTTGGCTATCGCCAAAGGGTTAATATCTTGACCAGAACAAGGCTCAACGTGCAGATATCTGCCGCGGGGCTGATGCGGCTAACTCGGTTCCAATCCTATCAACCTTCCAGAAATGGAAGACGCGTGATGGATTTCCGGATAATGTTACCCATGCCTGGTCGGGAAAAGAAATAACTTAGTTTCTTTTCAGGGAGGTATTGGGTTTTATGTCTCGTTTTTCTCTACTGACTTTGGTAGGTATTATGTGCTCGGTGCACATGCTTGGACAAGTGGCAGGACGGCTCACCGGATCTGTAGTGGATCCTTCGGGGGCGAGCGTGGCCGACGCCTCTGTCAATCTGTTTCTACCGGGCGGCAAGTTGCCCGTTTTATCCACCAAGACCACCTCGGAAGGAAACTTCGATTTCACCGCCGTGCGGCCCGATACCTATCGGCTTGAGGTAAAGGCGACAGGCTTCGGCGACTATGCGCAATCGAATCTCGCGGTAGATCCGGCTCGCCAGACCTCGGTGCCGCCGATTCATTTGGAGCTTCAGACATCGAAGCAGCTTGTCGAAGTGGTCGCTTCCGCAAGCACCATCGACACCAATTCGATCGAAGTGTCCAACACGGTAAGTCAGGAGCAAGTCATGAACCTGCCCGTGCTCGACCGGCAGATCAACAACTTGTTCTACACGCAGCCAGGCGTTAACTTCAACGGGAACACGAATACGGCGATCAACGGCCTGCGAGCTCAGAACACGAACGTCACCTTGGACGGCATTAATATTCAGGACAACTTCATTCGCGTCAACGGCATCGATTTTCTCCCCAACAAGCTGACCATCGGTGAAGTCTCGGAGCTCACGGTTTCTACCTCGAACCTCAGTCCTGTGATTGGCGGAAACGCCAACGCGATCACCATGTCCACGCCTTCCGGCACCAACAAGTATCACGGCAGCGCCTACTGGTATAACCGAAACAGCTTCTTTTCGGCGAACGATTGGTTCAACAATAGAGACGGCGTGGACAAGCCATTCCTCAACCTGAATCAATTCGGCGGAACCATCGGCGGACCGATCGTGAAGGACAAACTGCTCTTCTACGCCGCCTATGAGACCTACGATCTGCATCAGACCTCGCCCACGCTGACCACGATCCTGACGCCGCTGGCACGGCAAGGAATTCTGCAGTATCGAACGAATGGCACGGGAGCGGTTCAGCAGTTCAATGTGTTGCAGAATCCCGGCGCGACTCCGGCGCCGCTGGTGATCGATCCTTTCATCAAGACCCTTCTGGCGCAGACGCCCGTCACCGGAAACAGCTCATCGGCAGGCGATGGTTTGAACACCACCGGATACCAGTTCAACGCGCAAGCCAACGAACGCCGTGATAGCGTGATCGGCAAGGTGGATTACAATCTGTCGCCGAAGAACGTGTTCAGCGGAACCTTTCGCTGGAATCGCGATAACGTCGATCGTCCGGATCTCGGAAATTTCTATACCACCACACCGCCGGTTTCGAATGAGGACAATGCCAAGTTCTTTTCGGTGAGCTGGCGCACGACGCCGACTGCGACGCTCACGAATGAGTTGCGCGGCGGCGGCAATCTCACCGTGAACAATTTCGTCGTGGCCGGGACACCGCCCCCCTTTCTCGTCACCGGAACGCTGATGACGAATCCGGTCAACACGTTCCTGCCGCAAGGCCGCAATACGAACACCTACAACATTCAGGACAACGCCAACTGGCTCCACGGCAACCACTCGATTGCGTTCGGTTTCCAGACTCAGCAGGCTCGCGTAGCCTCCTCTACCAGCGCCGGCATCATACCGAGCTACGCGCTGGGGCCGTTCTCGACGAACATTCCCTACGGTTACGGCACCGGCGACATTCCGGGCGCCACCGCTACGGACGTCAACACGGCGAACGTCCTGCTGGGGACGCTGGCGGGCCTGATCCAGGGCGCGACGCAGAGTTACAACGTCACCACCCAAACGTCGGGATTCGTTCCCGGCGCTCCGTCGGTTCAGAATCTTTCCTTTAATGACTACGCGCTTTATGCCAACGATAGCTGGAAGGTGACGCATCGCCTGACCGCCGTGTTGGGCGTTCGCTGGGATTATTTTCCGCCGGTTGCCGAGGTCAACAACCTCCTGATCCAGCCGGAGTTGATCAACAACAACCCGGTGCAGACGCTGCTTGGAAATTCGACGCTGACCTTCCAGGGCAACCACCTGTATACCAGTTCCAAGCACAATTTCGCCCCCAGCGCGGGACTCGCGTACGATCCTTTCGGCGACGGAAAGACGGTGATTCGCGCGGGCTACACCATTTCCTATGCGCAGGACGATATTCTTGAAGCGGTCCTGAACACGGCGGTGGTGAATTCCGGCCTGGTGGGAACGTCGAGTATCGTGAACGCATTCGCATTCACCGCCGCTCCGCCGAAGCTCACGGCGCCGGCATTCCAGATTCCGATTACGACTCAGCAGAATTTCATCAACACCAGTGGGAACAACGTACAGGGCCTGATCGATCCGAACCTTCGCACTCCGTATGTGCAGCAGTGGAATTTCGGAGTTCAACGCGAATGGAAGGGAATCGTGTTCGAGGGAAGCTATATCGGCAACCATGCCGTGAAGCTGCTCCGGCAGATCGACTTCAATCAGATCAACGTGAATCAGGCCGGATTCCTGCAGGATTTCAACAACGCCCGCAACAACGGATTGTTGGCTCTCGCCGCGACCGGGACTTTCAATCCGGCGTTCAACCCCGCCATCAGCGGCAGCGTCGCGTTGCCGTTCTTCAACAGCCTGCCGAGCGCCGGCCTGCTGAGCAACACGACCGTGCGCAGCGCGATTCTGAGCAATCAGATCGGCTCGCTGGGGCAAACCTATCAGCAGGCGGGTTTCTTCCCGAACAACATACCGGGATTCTCGTATTTCCCCAATCCGCTGGCGCTGTATTCGAGCGAACTGACGAACTACAGCAATTCGAGCTACAACGGTTTGGTGACGCAAGTCCGCCGCCGCACTCGCAGCGGGATGCAGTTCCAGGCGAGCTACGTGTACAGCAAGGCGTTCAGCGACACCAACGTCGAACGCGGTCTGGATCCGATTCTCGACAATAACAATCCGTCGATCGAGCGGGCGCGCGCGCCGTGGGATTTGACGCATTCGTTCAAGGTGAATCACTTCATCCCGATCCCCACGGGTAACGGCCATCGGCTCAGCTACGCCCCGCTGGACAAGTTAATCAGCGGTTGGGCGATCAGCGGCTTCTTCACCGTCAACTCGGGGGCGCCGATTTCGATTCTCTCGGCCCGAGGGACTCTCAATCGCCCGGCCCGGTCCGGCGAGAATACCGTCGACACCACGGACAACCTCAGCCAGTTGCAATCGATCACGGGTGTATTCATGACGGGGAATGGTCCGTACTTCGTGAACCCGTCGGCGATCGGACCGAATGGAACGGGCGCGGCTGCCGATGGATCGGCGCCATTCCCGGGTCAGGTATTTTTCAATCCCGGCGCGGGAGATTTAGGTTCGCTGCAACGCCGCATTCTCAGCGGTCCCTGGTACAACAACTACAACATGGCGATCCTGAAGGACACCAAAATCACGGAGCACCAGAGCATCCAGTTGAAGGCGGATTTCTACAACCTGTTCAATCACCCGAATTTTTTCACGGGTGACCAGAACATCAACGACGTGAGCTTCGGGAAGATTACCTCAATGTTCACGAGTGCGGACGGCGTCAGCACCCGGGTAATCCAATTCGGATTGTTTTACCGGTTCTAGTTGCGTCACCGAGATATCGTTAGCATGCGGAAGCGCGCTCTCTAACGGTCGCGCCTCCAACTGACGCCCGTCAATATATCCTGAAGGCCGTTGAGGCGCGACCGTTAGAGAGCGCGCCAACGATATCTCTGCAACAGATCACTCTTGCGCCGCGGGGGCCAATAGCCGTGTGGTCTTATGCGACGCACATCGCGTTTCCCACCAATAAATGAGGAAAGCCGCGATATGCCTCTTTCGAACTCGTGAAGCCTTCTGCTCCTGAAATACATCTAACTCTGTGCGATGTACAGGAAGAGGAGGATATGGTGTCTGATCGCGTCTTGAGCCTTTGCATTGGAACTGTCTTTGTTGCGTCCTTATCGCTCTGTCAACAGCCCTCCCCAAGCGGCCCGGATCAACCAGCCACGGATTCAAAAACCGATGGCAATGCTCCGCCACCCGTTGAGAGCAAACGGCTTCTCGGAATCATTCCCAATTTCCGCACGTCGCCTAGCCTGCAGAATTACAAGCCGCTCACGACGCGTGAGAAGTTTAAAATCGCCACCCAGGACTCTTTCGATCGTGGGACTGTCGTGCTGGCGGCTGCCTTCGCTGGCTATGGCCAGTTGACGAATTCGAACCAGTCGTTCGGGCAAGGCGCTGCCGGATATGCCCGCTACTTTGGCTCGGCGTATGGCGATTTTGTGATCGGCGACTACATGACCGAGGCAATCTTCCCTACTCTGCTGCACCAGGACCCGCGCTACTTTCGACGAGGCACGGGCAGCGGACGATCCAGGATCGGCTATGCCATGGGACAGATTTTCCGGACGCATCGCGATTCCGGCGGCACGCAGTTCAACTATTCGGAAGTGCTGGGGAACTCGGCTGCCGTGGCGATTTCCACCGCCTATTATGCAGATAACCGGACCGCGTCCGATGCTGCGATCAAGCTTGGCACGCAGATTGGTGTCGACATGGCATCCAATATCCTGAAGGAGTTTTGGCCGGACCTGGAAAGAAAGCTGACGCGCAAGCACGCGACCGCCGGTGCGTCGCACTGAGCGACTTTATTCGCATCGGCCGCAGATGCACGCCGATCGACGCCGATAAGAACCTGATTTTCTTATCCGCGTGAATCGGCGTGTATCTGCGGCCTCGTCAGCGAGCCAGCGACAGCCGGAACGCGACCATCTCCTCGCCATTGCGTACCAGCAATGTGTCGCCAACCACAACCAGGTGGTTCCAGGTCTTGTCCTTGAGAGCCGGAAACTTCGCGAGTTCCTTGAATTGATCGGGCGTCGCCGAGACCAGCACCAGTTCGCCTTCTTCCGACACCACCACCAGCAGGTTTTGATCCGACAGTAAAACCAATTGCCCGCTGCCGTAGCGTCCGCCTTTCCAAACTCGCTTGCCATCCTTCAGATCGATGCAGGAAAGAATCGTCCCGTCGAATCCGAACGCGTGGCCATCGTGAACCACGAAGTCATTGAAGTTGGGCTTGAGTCCATTGGACGTCCAGCGCTCCTGAACAGTCCACGCGCCGGCGGTGGGAGTCAGCGCGAGGCGGCGAATTCCACCCCCACCCATCGCTTCGCCGACGGCCATCAGGACGTCGCCATCTGCGGTGAGCGCCGGCTGCACGATGCGAGTATCCGTCGCGAATGCGTACTCCCACAGCACCTTGCCATCGGCTGGCGCGACACTGACTGCGCCTTGCCCGCTCATCAGCAGCACCTGATCCACTCCATCGATGGTCGCCAAATGCGGCGAGCTGTAACCGTCACCGCCTTTCGGCCCGAACCAGCGCGGTTTTCCGGTTGCCAGATCATAGGCGGCCAATTTGCCGCCGGCCGCGACGATCACAAGATCGTTCACGACCAGCGGAGAACTCGCGAATCCCCAGCCCGGAATCTTTTTGCCGGCGTCGGCCGCAACATTGCGCGACCACACTAGGCTGCCATTGCGCGCATCGAGTGCGTTCAGAATTCCGGTCGCGCCGAATGCGTACACGCGGCCGCCGCTCAGCGTGGGCGTACCGCGAGGACCAGCGCCTCCATTCGATTCGTAAAATCGCGCGGCGTTGGCATGTCGCCACACCGGCGTGCCGGTGGTCAGGTTATAGCTGGCGACAAGTTCATCATTTCCGCGCTGCTCCTGCGTGTAGACAAGGCCGCCGCCGACCGCGAATGACGACCAGCCGGGTCCTACCGGTCGCCGCCACATCTGAACCGGCGGTGACGCGGCCCAATCGGTTTCGATGCGCACGCCGGGAACGACGCCGTCGCGATGCGGTCCGCGAAAGCCGGGCCACTCCGCTTCTTTGCTCTCTCGTTTCACATCCGGCTTCGCTATCGGCACGCCAGCCGGCTCATGTGGCGGCGATTCGCTGCCGGTTCGCGCAACGATCAACTCGGCGGGAATCTTGGCTGCCACTGGAGGCGCTGGAGGCACCGCAGGTTCGCTGGTGGCGATTGCCAATAGCTGTTGCTCGGGCGTTTTCGCCCAACGCCAGGCGAACTGCGAAATTCCGTTACCGGTGATCCCGTCGGTTCGCACGCTCGCAAAGACGCCGCAAGCGAGCAGAACCGTAGCGAGCAGAGCGACACGACGAGGCATCGCGGCCAGGTTTCGGGTGGCCACCGCCCAGACGACCAACGCAAGCGCCAGCACCGGTACGGAAAAGAACGGGAACATCATGCCCATCAGTCCGCCCGCGACCGATTCGTGAATGATCGGCCGGCTCGCGAAAGCCCCCGCGATCAGGAGCAGGAGCGCGCCCCAACGCTCGATTTGCGGAGCCCGGCTGAAGAACAACCACCACACCAGAACCACCAGTCCTCCGCCGGCGATTCCGCCGATCATGGCGTAGATCAGGCCGTCCGGCCAGACACGCGGCAGACCCAGCCATAGGAGCCATTGCAACGTAACGGCGACAACGCCCGGCCACAGACGGAGTGGTTTTCGGGAAATGGGTTCGTGGGTCTTCGCGGTGGTCACAACACCTGGATACTCGCTTCGCAGGCGATTTGTTCCTTTTTGTTTCGAAAGCACTCCTTGACAGTCGCGCCTCACTGGCGAAAGGGAATATTGATATCCGCCAGTGAGGCGCGACTGTAAGGAGTGCTATCAGCTTTGCGAGACCCCAGTCGACTACTTCGGTTGTCGACCAGCGCCCGCGGCCGCAGCCTGCTCTTCAGCGCGAGCACCCGCGAGGATACCCGCGAGCCCAACATTACCCTCATGACACGCGTATTCAAAAATCGGATTCGACGATTGCTTCAAGGGGATCATCAGGCTCCACGGTTTCGTCCACGTGCCCGGATCGTCGATCGTGATTTCGTATTTCAAGCTCTCCGGCCCGGTACGCGTGAAGCGCTCGATCACGCGAAGCTTTTCGCTCGATGCCGACATGAAGCTTCGCGGCTTGTAATTTGTGGTCTCGACGACGAGGGTATCGCCTTCCCAATGGCCGCGCGAATCGCCCAGCCACTGCCGGATCGGCGACGAAACGTGTGGACGCCCATCCAGCGGGATGATGCGCGCATCGTGAATCATCTCCGTGAGAACGATCGCCGACGTGGACGTCTGTAGAATCTGCGTGTAGCTCTGGTATCCCGCGACCAGTTGCGGCGAGCCGAACGTGATGCAGCGCTCCTGCAATCCCCGATCCGAGGGCTTCTCGGCGGGACGGCTCATCCCCGCGAAACTGGCGTTGCGTCTGGCGATCCCCTCCGCGGTCATCGCGGGCAGGCGTCCATCGGGGGGATCGGTCAGAAGCGAAGTGCGGTTATCCCACTCCCTGGCGACGATCCACTCCGAGCTGTAGTCGCCGGTACCGCCGTCGAATTCATTCGCCGCCTTCACGTGCGGACCGGCAGCCGGCGCCGAACCTTTCACCGCCGCGTAGACCGATTGAAAAATTGTATCGCCGAACGCGGCGTCGCCCTTGCCGTTGTAAAGCTCGGCGGCTTTTTTCTTCATCGCGGCCACTTCTTCATCCGTTAGCGAGGTTCGCCCGGCCAATTCTCTTGGGCGCTCCATTGGCGTTGCCGTGTTGTTCGCCCAGACTCCCTGAAGGTCGGGATGTCCCTCTGCGGTTCGGGGCACTTTCCAAGCCTGCTTGACAGGCTTATCTTTCTCCGATGCCGGGTGAGACGCGACTTGCCCCTGCGCCAGCGAAATCTGCGCGCCCAGGCCAACCACTGAGACAACGACGGAAATGAAGCAGCGATGATTCATTTTCCCTCCATTTATTCGTCAAGTATACGCCTCAACTGATCGAGAATCGAATGCGGGATATTCAGATTCCCCTCGATTCCCGTGCCGAGCGAGATCGCCGGTTTTGCAGCACCGTGAAAATCGGACCCACCGCTGATTCCCAACCCAAGCTTGCGCGCAAAAAAATCGTAGCGCGTGCAATCGGACGCCGAATGATCGCTATGGTACACCTCAACACCGCGCAAGCCGCAACCCCGCATGTCTTCGAGCGATTCCTCCAGTGACTCTTCGCGGACGCGGCCAGGATGCGGCAATACCGGAAGTCCTCCCGCCGCGGTTATGCGATGGACAGCGTCCTCGAACTCGGGTTCGGCCCGTTTGACAGAGCAAGTGGATTCGTCCAGGTATTCGTCGAACGCCTGCTGCGTCGAAGTAACGTAACCCTTCTCCATCAGCACGGCCGCGAAGTGTGGCCGCCCCACGATCTTCCCCGCCCTTCGCGAAACCTCATCGAAAGTGATCTTCACACCTTTGGCGCGCAGATCATCAATCAAAGCGAGGTTGCGCTGACGCCGCGATTCTCCCAGGCTCTCCACCCAATCCCGAAACTCGGCATTCGGCGCGCGCTTCAAAAAATAACCGAGCAAGTGCACCGATCGCCCGCGATATTTTGTCGACAACTCGATTCCGCAAATCAGCTCGAGTTGCGTTTGCGCCGCGTACTCCGCCGCTTGATCGTAACCGGCGAACGTATCGTGATCGGTAATCGCCAGCGCCTCCAGCCCAATGCGCGAAGCCTCTTGAATAAGCTCTGCCGGGGAAAGCGTTCCGTCCGACTGATTCGTATGCGTGTGAAGATCGATCAACTTTTATCCTGACCAGTTTTATCCTGACGACGTTTGGACATTCGTGCAACAATCGCGGCGAAAACACGGGCTGCGCTCTCGGCGGGCGTTTCCAGATCCGTCCGGCACTCGATGTCGGGATGGAGCGGCGGTTCGTACGGATCGTCGACGCCGGTGACGCCGTGGAGTTCGCCCGCGCGGGCGCGCCGATAAATCCCCTTGAGGTCGCGCTGCTCGCAAACGCCGAGAGGAGCGTTCACGAACACTTCGAGAAAACTACCGATCTTCTCACGCATCTCGCCGCGAATCGAGCGATACGGAGAAATCGCGGACACCAGCGCGATCACTCCGTTCCGCGTCAGCAGATCCGCGACGAAGCCAATGCGGCGCACGTTCTCATCGCGATCCTCTTTGCTGAATCCCAGCCCGCGATTCAGGCTCTGGCGGACAACATCGCCATCCAGAAGCTCGACTTTGTGGCCCGTCGCCCACAGCTTCTCATACACCGCCTGGCCGATGGTCGACTTGCCGGCCGAGCTCAGCCCGGTGAACCAGACGGTCAGCCCGATTCCCGCTGCCGGTTCCTCCGGTCCTTCTGAATCCGCCGTCGAGATCATCCCGGCTCCCAGCGTTCCATTCCCAATCGGATCGATCAGGATGAAGGCGCCGGTGGTTCGATCGACGCTATAGGGATCGCAATACAACGGCTGATGCGTTTCCATTTCGATCTCGCCGAATTGATTGAACGCGAGCCGATCGGCGGGCTGATGCCGCAACGTGGCTGGATCGAGCACAGATTTGACGCTGAGCACGCTCGCGCAAACCTGGCGAGTAGTGTGTTTGATCAGATACGGCCGGCCGACTTCGAGTGGCTTTTCATCCATCCACAATAATGTTGCGCGACAGCGCCGCGAGACAATCGGGCGGTGTTCTTCGGCCGCGAAAAGATCGCCACGCCCGATGTCCAGTTCGTCTTCGAGCGCGACGCTAACCGAAAGCGGAGCGTTAGCCGATTCGATTTCGCGATCGCCTATGCGGATCGACGCGACACCGGTTGTCAGGCCGGAGGGAAGCACCACAATGCGATCGCCCTTACGCAGCGTGCCGGAAGCAACAGCTCCCGCATATCGCCGAGCCTCTGTCGTAGATCGAAGCACGTATTGCACCGGGAATCGCAGCGGCTCGCTGTCGCGATTCGTTTCGACCGGCACTGTTTCCAGATATTCGAGAAGTGGCGGCCCATCGAACCATGGCATCCGACTCGATCGCGTGACGATGTTGTCTCCATCAATCGAACAGACCGGGAACGCGACCGTTTTCACACTACCAAGTGTCCAGTCTCCGAAATTCGTGGAATAACAAAAGGGGACAGACTGCTCTGTCCCCGCGGGTATGTTCCTCTTCCCTCGGGCCGACGCGGCCGTGGACAGAGTGGTCTGTCCCCTTTTCTTATTCCACGAATTTCGGAGACTGGACACTAGTTCCGCGCTGAACGCGTCAAAATCGCTGGCGATCCGTCGGAACACCTGCTCGTCGAAATCAACCAGATCCATCTTATTAATGGCGAGCGCGATGTTCCGAATTCCCAGCAGCCACGCGATCACCGTGTGATGGCGCGTCTGCGGCAGCACGCCCTTGCGCGCATCGATCAGCACAACCGCCAGGCTCGCGGTGGATGCGCCGGTCGCCATGTTGCGCGTGTATTGTTCGTGCCCCGGCGTGTCCGCGATGATGAACTTCCGCCGCGGCGTTGAGAAACTCCGATACGCGACATCGATGGTGATCCCCTGCTCGCGCTCCGCGCGCAGACCGTCCGTCACCAGCGAAAAATCGATCGAACCACCGAGGGTGCCAGTGGATGCCGGGCGCAGAGACGCGAACTGATCCTCGTAAATCGAGTGCGTGTCATGCAACAAGCGGCCGATGAGCGTGGACTTCCCATCGTCGACGCTGCCGCAGGTGAGAAATCGAAGGAGATCCGTCAAAAATACCCTTGCCGCTTCTTCAATTCCATCGAACCGTCCTGATCGTGATCGATGATGCGATGCTCTCGCTCCGATCGCGTAGCGCTCTCTACTTCCTCGATGATCTTCGCAACCGCTATCCGCGCTCGATCGCACCGCGCCCGAACAATACGTGCATCCCAGCGTGCGCATTCTGCACATCACGCGCTGCGGAACCTCGCCATCGCGACGAGGCGGATCGTGTTCCACCGGAATCAGCATTCCGTCGCGAATCAAAACCTCGCGCTCCTTCGCGAAATACAGCGGCACAATCGGAATTTGTTCCCGCTCGATGTAGCGCCACACGTCCAGCTCCGTCCAGTTCGACAAAGGAAACGCGCGAATGCTTTCGCCCGAATCGATGCGGCCGTTATACAAATTCCACAGTTCGGGCCGCTGCCGGCGCGGATCCCATTGACCGAACGCGTCGCGAAAAGAATAGATGCGCTCTTTCGCGCGCGATCGCTCTTCATCCCGCCGAGCCCCACCGATCGCTGCGTCGATTCGATGTTCCTTCAGCGCATCCAGCAGCGCGCGAGTCTTCAGCAGCCCGCAGCATTTGCTGGTGCCGAGCGCGAAAGGATTCGCGCCTTCCGCGATGGCTTCATGATTGGTGTGCGCGATTAATTTCAAGTCCAGTTCGGCGCAGGTTCGATCGCGGAACTCGATCATCTCGCGAAATTTGAAGGTCGTATCGACGTGCAGCAGAGGAAACGGAATCCGCGCGGGCGCGAACGCTTTCTGCGCCAGTCGCAACAGCACCGACGAATCCTTGCCGATCGAATACAGTATCGCCGGGCGCGCGAATTCGGCCGCAACTTCGCGAAGTACATAAATACTTTCGGCTTCCAGCACGTCAAGGTGCTCGATCTTGAGCTGCGGATTCAGGTGCGTCCTCGTCGTTATTATTAATTATTGCGCAAACAATATGAGGTGGCCCTCCGGCGTGGGGCCGGCACTTCTGCTGGCAACCGGACTTTAGGCCGGTTTCTTCAACGGGAAGAAGGCGCCTCGCCATCACGAGTGGCGGCCCCACGCAATTCCGAGCTATTGCTTGGCGCGATTGCGATGAAGCGCCCCATCCATCGCGGCCGCCATCTTCGCTACGTCAAGCCCGCCACCAAGAAAGGCGTTCAACTTCCCGGCAGTACTCAGCGGATCGGAAATCGCATCACTATGTTGGATCACCAGAAGATGCGTGCCGGGCCGCAGCGCCAGCATTGCTTTCACGCGGCTGACCGTGCGCGCAAATTCTTCCTTCAGCATTCGACGGCGTTCCGGCGCAGCGAGCAAGCGGCTGATTGCGGCGTACCAGCATCCGCTCCTGCGAGTCGAGAATCTCATCCAGATCGCGCTCGCTAAGAATCACGCGGCAGGCCAGACCGTGTGGCAGCGCGGCCAGCAGCGGAGCGACAATCTTGACGACCTTTCCCCGCTTTTCGAACAACCACGTCGCATCCTTGAAGAGATTCTTCACGGGTTCGAATTCGAGATAACCTCGCGGGTTGTCTTCGTCCGCTTCACGCAAGCCGTCCGAGAGGATGTCCATCCCGCCGGCCCCCAGCATCTGCATCAGCAGAGAAGTGCCTGAGCGAGGCAAGCCGGTGACGACGATCAGAGTCTCCGCAAGCGGCGGCATCTCCACTGTCTCCACATTAGACGGAGCATCGGGATTGGACAGAGAATCGGATCGAATCGAAACATCGCCCGCGCCATCATTGACCCGGCGCGCCGCCTTGCGACTCCTCATCTCCCGCGCCAGCCGCCGGTGCTCGCGTCCGAATTCCGCATCGCCAAGATATTTTTCCAGCAACGCAGCCAGACGAACATGTGCTTCAGGATAGTTCGGGTTGAACGAAATGGCCGCGCGGAACGCCTCCGCTGCGCGCTCATATTCCTGCATTCCCGATAACGCGCGCCCCAGCAGGAAATGGGCTTGGGGAAAGTGATGGACCCTCTGCAGCGCATCCAGAGCCGAATGCGCGGCAGCGCCGTATTTCCGCCGGCCCAGTGCGATTCGGCAAATCCCGATGTAAGCCTGCGCATTATCGGGATCCAGCGCCAGCGCCTTTTCGTAGACTTGTTGCGCATCCCGCCACCTGCCTAACCGCAGATACAGATCGCCGGTTTGCAGGAACAGACCCGGCCGGACCAGGTGCGCTTCCGTCACGCGTTCGAGCGCGGCGAGCGCTTCGGCATAACGCTTCTCCGCGATCAATAGCTGCGCTTCCAGATAATCGACCACTGGCGAATCGTGGGGCAGGCGGTTCCGCCTGCCATCCGGAGCACTCGAATTAGATCCGGCAGGCGGAACCGCCTGCCCCACACGGCTCGCTACCTCTTCGACAATACGCCGCATCTCTTCAACCATCCCCAGCGCCTGGCACGACACAAACAGCCGCACCGCGAAACGTTGTTCAGCCGGATCGGCGGCGTGCAGCTCGGCGAAAATCTCGCGAGCTTCGATGTGCCGATCGCCATCCTGATAAGCTTCGCCAAGGTTGTAGCGCAGCTCGCGAATCGTTCTCGCCACCGCGATCTCACGATTCTCATCCAGTCGTTCGATATACCCGAGCGCGATCATCTGTTCCAGCGCCTCATGCGCGGCGACCGGATCCAGCCGCATATGCGGCGGGTGGCGTCCGTCCGCGCCCGCAACATCTTCCCAACTCGGAATCATCGCGACGCTCGGTATTATCGACGAAGGCGCGCGCGAGTACCTTGCCGTCCATATCGCCGCCCGCTGGCAATCCATAAAGTTTCAGGATGGTGGGAGCAACATCCAGCACCGATGCGCCGTGCAGCGTTTCGTCCTGCTTGATGCCAGGCCCGCCGCATCGCGAGTATGCCAAAATCGCGATGCTCGATCGTAGGCCCTGCCGGAATATCGGGAATGGATGCGGGACGCAAGTGATCCGGATGAAAGCCGTGATCCGACATCAGAATGACGGTGGTGTCTTCGCCGGCTTCCCGCAGAAGCTCGCCCAACATTCGATCGTGGAATTGGTACGCCATCGAGACCACGTTGCCGTACAACTCGAAGTCGCGCGGCTCGATCCAGGATTGCCGCGGCGCGTGGTACTTCATGAACCCGTGGCAGAAGTGATCGATCGCGTCGTAATAGACCGCGAAAAAATCCCAAGGCTGATTTGCGATCAGCCAACTCGCCGCCGCGTGGATACTCATGCATTCCGCCAGCGTTCGCAGAAACAATGCGAGACGCTGGTCTTGCTCCTGATCGATTTCGCGAGCCAGCGGAATGAATTGCTCCACCAACTCCGGCGCAAGAACCTCCGGATGAACGCGCACCGCCGCCAGAGTCTCCGCCAGTTCCGCTGGATGAACACAATTCGCGCGCAAGGGCCACGCTTCGGCGAGCGGACCGCTCGCGCGATGGTAATGGTCGGAAACCATGACTCCGTCGATCGGCTCGGCCGGATGGCTGGGCCACCAGCCGATCACGGTGCTCCGCAAATCATTCTGATTCAGAATGTTCCACAGCGCCTTCGATTTTCGCGAGAGGTTCGAGACCGGCTGCACGCCGCGCCCATCCGGAGTCGGCTCGGAAAACCCGTGAATTCCGTGCTTAAAAGGCCGCTTCCCGGTGGCGATGGAAGTCCACAACATCGGCGAAATGGGTGGATGAAGTGTTGCAATCTGCCCGCTTGCGCCTCGCAAAACCAGTTGCCTGACGTTGGGCATTTTGCCGGCGTCGATGAGCGGGCGGATAACCTTCCAATCGGCGGCATCCCAGCCGACGAGAATTACTTTTCGCGAGGCCATTCAAGAAGGTGCAAACCGATTTGCGCGCACTTGGATTATACGCCGATTGACAGTTGCCATCCGCGATTTTAGAAAATATAGTTGCTATATGCGTGCGCCAAAAGTACGCCGCGTCCCTGTTTTCACACACAGGCTGCGATTGGCCTGGTTGACTTCGATACTCTTTTTTCCGCCATGCCCCGCACTGGCGGCCGACCTCACGTTTTCGGGCAGCCTGGAGCGGGTGGGTCACGAATCTATTTCGATACGGCTCGCCGATCGCCGGCTGATCGACGCGCGCCTGCCAAGTACTCCTCTGCTGTCGCCCGCTAAGATCGCCAAGCAATACAACTTCGGCGATCAGGTGCAAATCACCTGCAAGCCAATCCAGCAGACTTGGGAGGAGGATACCGCCAGGCTGCAATTCCTGGAACTGACCAAGCTTCGATTCGTGCGCCAGTCCTCAGCGGATGAATTGTCGAAAATGTTGGCGCTTCCCATGTCGCGCGAAGGCGAAAACCTGCTCGCCCTTCCAGATGCGACCCGAAGCACTGCGCACGCAAGCGCGGAAATCCCGGCCACAAACACCAGTGAGGATGACAAATTAGCGAGCGCGCGCAAAGTTAATTTGGATTACGCGGCGAATATGCCCAACTTCGTCGCGGACGAAACAGCGAAAGCGCTACGTCGGCGACACGAAGTCACAACAATGGCGCGTGCTGGACACCATCGAAACCGAGATCACGTTCAAGGGAAGCCGCGCGGTGCGGGCGCGCATCCGCAAAGATGGCGAGCCATGGGAACAGCCGTTTCAGGCGCTTCCCGGCTTTAAGTGGTACGGCGGTTTCGGCACGGAAATCAAACCGGTCTTTAACCCTCAATGCCCAACTACGATCGAGTACCAGGGGCACGAGGAAGTACGCGAAAAGCGGTTGCTGAAATATCGATTCAGCTCTCCGGCGGACGGATGCTTCGGCCCCTTCACCATGGAATACCAACGATACAATCCCGCGCGGACCGGACACGTCTTTGTCGAGGACATCGACGGCAAAGGCGGAAACGTAATCCAGTTCGATGAAGAAACCGCCGGATTCCCCGCTGGATTCGGGCTTGCCAATCGCCGGGAAGAAGTGTCGTGGGACTACGTCAAGATCGGCGATGCTACTCATTTGCTCCCGATAGGCGCGAATTTTGAAGTTGCTTACTCCAATGGCAACCGAGCGCGAGTGGACGTGGAATACAAGAACCACCGGCACTTCGAGGCATCGACGAACATCACGTTCCACTAGTGTCCTGCCTCCGAAATTCGTGGAATAAAAGAAGGTAAAAAAGGGGGACAGAGAAAAAAAGGGGACAGACTGCTCTGTCCCCGCAGGTATGTTCCTCTTCCCCCGAGTCGACGCGGCCGTGGACAGAGTGGTCTGTCCCCTTTTTTTCTCTGTCCCCCTTTTTTACCTTCTTTTATTCCACGAATTTCGGAGGCAGGACACTAGTAGCTTTGCGATGTTTGCAACGAATTTCCAACTCATGACACTAGTCTTGGAGCAGCATGGCGGTGTCCATCAAAACCGCCGCTGCAGCACAGGAGAATAACGATGCCACGAGTTCTCGACCCGAAAGCGGCCCATGACCTCATCACTCGCGGGGTCACGACCCTTGCGGGCGGCGACGCGGCCAAAAGAGTTTCGCCATCGGTAGAGGCGGCGTTCGAACTCGCGCGCCAAACGGTGGACGCCCGCGGACACGGCAAGCACGAAGTCGTGATCACCTTTATTAAAGTCAGCGTTCGTGGCGGCGCGAACCATGAGAACAAGCCGGTCACGACGATGTTCGATCAGCGGGATCCGATCGACGCCGGCCCTAAGCCGCGCGTGCCCATCCGCGTCGGCGGCGGCACCTGCTTCACGATAAAAACCGACAAGGGATCGATAACGATTTGCATCGAGTGGGAATCGGCGTAAGCCAGGCGAGTCGCCATCGCCAGCTTCTTATTCGAGTCTTAAGAGCTTCCGGTCTAACTGCGGAATAAAAGTACCAGTATTCACTATTCCACCCATTTTTGCCGCATTCAGTAATGGGGACGGTACGTTCACGCCCGACCCACACGAAACCCTGTTGTAAATTCTAAATCCATTGGAGAACCTATGCTTGCTCGAAACACGTTGTTGACTGTGATTATGCTGGGCGGTACCTGCCTGCTGCGCGCCGACCCTCCCAGCATCGACGCGACAGCTTTGGCTGCCGTCCACTATTCCGCTTCCGTCGCATTCGGTGCGGGATCGAATTGCCCCAACAACTCGCCTGCGGTCTGCTTCGCGACCATTCCCTCACCCAACATTCCAAACGGCCAGCGGTTGGTCATCACGAACATTTCCGCTAATTACAGTTTCAATCCGAACGGAGGCAGCGAGGTTCCCTCCACTGCCCTGGGGATGCTCCTGAACATTAACGGAACCGTCGGGAACTACACGTTTCCGTTCGATAGCTCGCAACAGGTGGGAAACTCGACTCTCCACTACATGAACAAGAGCGTGAAGATTTTCGCGGATCCCTCGATTGGGTTCTCCTGGTCGATCGCGAATCTCACCGGCGTCGGGCCGGTCTTCACCGTTGGATCCGGTGGGCTGACCGTCACCGTGACCGGCTATCTGGTGCCCAACAAATAGGCGCGCCGCCCAACCCGCTCGATGCCGCGCGGCGCGCTCTTCCGTGATGCGCGCCGCCGTTGCGAACGGCATCCGTGGCGCACCGGTATCCAAAAATACACCGATATCCATGGCACACTATACAGGTGCACACTCGTCGTATCGCAACCTTCCTGCTCGGAGCATGGCTCGCCGGCTGCCTGGTAATGGTCTTCATGTCCGTGCAGAGCTCGCGGGCGGCGGCGTCTCTGATGACCTCGCCCATGACCCAGGTGAAGAAGATGATCGATACGCTCGGCGCGGAGCCGACGGCACTCCTTTTGCGTCATGCGGCGGCCGAGGAGACGCGCCGCGTTTCCTTCGTCTGGGAAGAGCTGCAAATTCCGTTGGCGCTGGTGCTCGGGGCCTGCCTGTTTTTAGGCACTCAAAAACGCGTCTTTCCGATTATTCTGTGCGCCGGCATGCTGGTCCTGGTGCTGTTCCAACACTTCGGTGTCGCGAACGAACTGGCCTATCGCGGCCGGGAAACCGATTTTCCACCCGGCAATGCGTTGGTCGGTCCCGTGGAGCGGCTGCGAGCACTGCAAGCCATCTACTACGGCGCGGAGATCATAAAGTTGATCGCCGGCGGGATCCTGGTCAGCTATCTATTCGTGTTTCGCAGTTCCCGGCGCAGCACCCGGAAAGAAATCCACACGATCGATCACTCCGATGACCGCCATGTCAATCGGTGAGTCTGGCCGCCCGACCGCCGTCATCGCACTGAAGCCTTCCTGAATCAGCAGCACTCGATCGCCTACGCCGGCATCCACGGCATCCAGCGCGATCACCGCGTTTCCGCGATCGCTCCCGTCCAAATTCAGCGGCTGCACCAGCAGCGCTTTGCGCCCGCGATGGCTTTCGTGCTTTTCGGTCGCGACCACGTCGCCAATGACTTTTGCGATGAGCATTGCGCTAGTGTTCCGGCCACGAATGAACACGAATGAACACGAATAAGCAATCTTGTTTTGATTCGTGTTTATTCGTGTTCATTCGTGGCTAACTTTCTTCTGATCGCCTATTGCTTAACCGCGGCCTTCGGGACATGAACCTCGTCGACCACCGCCACGATGGTCGCCTCGGTCGGCACTTCCGTCGGCCGGAAAGGAAAACTCGCTTCCTTCCCCTTACACCAATAGATCAGTTCGCCATCACCGACGCCCACGGCATCGGTGCAGATGACTTTCTTCCCGGTCTCTTTGAACTCGGGTGTCAACGGCTGGACGATCAACAGACGCTGGCTATCGAGCCCCGGATTCTTCACCGTCGCCCAAACTTTGCCGACGACCTTGCCGAGTTGCATCGAATTATTTGGCGGTCGCGTGTGACGAATTCAGACTGACCTCATCGATAATGCCGACAATCGAGGCGTCCACCGGCTTTTCCTTGCAGCCTTCCGCCAGCCGCGCCGAGCTTCCCGACACCAGCAGCACCAGCCCGCCTTCACCCGCCTGCACGGTATCAATGGCGATCACGTAACCCGCTTCGTCCTTGCCTTCCGGTGAAACCTGCCGCACGATTAGCAGCTTCGATCCTTCGAGGCGCGGGTCTTTTCGAGTCGCGACGATGGTGCCGACCACACGCCCCAGCGTCATGACTACTTCGACGCTGCGGCGGATTTGCCGATCGGCAGAATGTCTTCCAGGCTCTGGTGCGGACGCGGAATTACGTGAACCGAGATCAACTCGCCAACCCGTCGAGCCGCGGCAGCGCCCGCATCGGTGGCGGCGCGAACGGCAGCCACATCGCCGCGCACCATCGCGGTCACGTAACCCGATCCGATCTTTTCCCATCCGATGAGATGCACGTTGGCGGCTTTCACCATCGCGTCGGCGGCCTCGATCATGGCCACCAACCCGCGCGTCTCGATCATTCCTAAAGCTTCACCCATGGACCTTCCTTATCAGAAAACGCCGCGAACCTTCAGCGCTTCGTCGATAATCGACAGCAGTTGCTCGCGCGTGATCTCGATCTTCTCGCTGGTGTCTGGAATGTCCTCGGCCGTCATCGGCGATCCCGGCTCGAAGCGATTCTTGGACTGGACCTTATACCGCGTCCGCGAATCGAACAGCTTCTGCACCTCGACGCGCGGCAGCACTTTCGGCCCGCCCAGCAGTTCCGCCACTAGCGTGATGCGCGCGAAGTGCTCCACCGACTTCCATCTTCGAGTACGCCTGGATCACATCCTCGCCGTACGCGACAGCGCCGTGATTCGCCATCAGCATCGCGTCGTACTTCGGGATGTACGGCATCATCCCCTCGGTCAGCGCGGGCGTGCCCGGCAATCCGTAATCGGCCAGCGGCACCGAGCCGAGGCTGATCACCACCTCCGGCAGCAGCGCGAGATTCAATGCCCGTCCCGCCGCCGCGAATCCCGTCGCGACCGGAGGATGCGCGTGCACCACCGCTCGAATATCGGGGCGCTTTTCGTAAATCGCGAGGTGCATCCCCATTTCGGAAGTGCATTCGCGCTGCCCGCAAATCTTATCGCCATGGATGTTGCAGACGATCAGGTCCTCCGGCCGCATCATTCCCTTGCTGATGCCGGTGGGCGTGGCCAGCAGGCGTTCTTCGTCCAGACGAATGCTGATATTGCCGTCGTTGGCCGCGACCCAGCCCTTTTCGAACATGAGGCGTCCCACCTGGACGATATCCTCGCGAAGCTGTTGCTCGGTCTTCTGCATCGAGTCTGTAGCGCTCTTGATTGTATCAGCCATGACGGTAAAAGTGATGGGGCGGACGGTAAGCCTGTGTCAACTCAGTGACAGCTACAATGACTCCAGTGGACAAACGCCGCATGTGCCCGCAATGCCGGGCTTTCATCACGACCGACGATAAAATCTGTCCGTACTGCAATAACGAAGTTGGCAAACGCGCGGTGGAAACGCGCTCGACCGCCGACGCGCTGGGCGGACTGATCCCGCAAGCCCAGTTCACTCACGATCGTGATTCTGCTGATCAACACCGGCTTGTATGTCGCGACGCTGTTGTGGTCGCAACGCACAGCCGGCGGCCAAGGCGGTTTCAGTTTCGATCCCGACGGGCAGACCCTGTTCGACTTCGGCGGCAAGTGGCCTCGTGCAATCGCGGCCGGCCAATGGTGGCGATTGATCACCGCCGGATTTCTGCACGGCGGCATCATGCATATCCTGATGAACTCCTGGGGGCTGTTCGATGTGGGCTCGCAGGTTGAGGAATCCTACGGCGCCAGCCGCTTTCGGGTGATCTACTTCATCTCGACCGTGACCGGATACCTCGCGAGTTTCTATGGTTCGCCCTCGCTCTCCATCGGAGCGTCGGCGGGAATTTTCGGATTGATCGGCGCGATGATCGCGTTCAGCGTGCGCGAGGGAACGTCGCAAAGCGCGGCGATGCGGAGCTTCTATATTCAATGGGCGATCTTCGGTCTGGTGATGGGGCTGTGGCCTGGGATCGACAACTTCGCGCACCTGGGCGGGCTCGCCGGCGGATTCGTGGTGGGATATATCGCCGCAACGCCGCGAAGAATCGGCTCGCCCGGCGCGGTCGCGATGGAACGAATGTGGCAATTGGCAGCACTGTTCACACTGGTGATCACCGCGGTAGCGTTCTTCGATATGTTCACAAATTTGCTGCGCGGCCAATAATGCGGGGCATGTGGGGCCGCCACTCATGGCGGCGAGCCTGCACTCTTGCAGGCTTCGTTTTCACAGCCGCCACTTGAGGCGCGACCGTAAGAGAGCGCGCTCTTGAAACGCAGTCACACCACAACCCAAACATCTATCCGCCACCGTATCTCGGCTTTACACGCTCCCCCGCCACGAAACACTTCCACCCGTCTGCTACCGTGAACTCGTCAGCAGATTTACTTCGTGGCCACGAAGCGTTGTATTACGTTGTTACTGAACTTCCGGAGCCCCTGAAAAGGCTAGCGGCGCCAGCTCATAGCATGGCGTCGACGGAAGACTATTTCAAATCGATTTGATAATCTTCAGTCCGGTGCATGCAGGGTTGGCCCGGCTGAAATCAGAGAGGGGAATATCGAAAACGCGAGCTTCACATGGTGTCGCTGAATGGCGGCCCCGACCCTCCGTTAGATATCTTCTCGAATCATTGGCGGCCGAAAACGCTTGGCGATAAGCCCGCGCGTAAGTGCGCTAGCCCCGGCCGCCCACGACGCTACGTCCGTAGTGTCTTCGCGCTTACCGCACCACGACCTTCGCCAGCCCCGCATTCCCCGCCGCATCGTAAACCCGAATCACCACCAGATGCTCGCCCGCCGCGACCTTCTCCAGCCTGATCACGAATCGCTCATGCTCCGAATCCGTCACGCCGTCGGCCGCCTCGACCGGCAGCCACGGCCCCGCGTCGATCGAATATTCGCAGCGCCGCAGCGACGACCCGCGATCCGTGCGCATCCACATCGATTTCCGAGCCCATTGCGCGTCGCGACCACCACCGGCGGCGTGTTGTCGATCAGCACCGGCGCGCTGACCAGCTCCGCTTCGCGCGCCAGATTCGCCGGATTCGACAGCCGATCCGACGCCGTCACTTTGAAAAAATAGCGCCCGTCGGCGAACACATCGCCATCGAGCAGGTACGTGGTCTCCGTCATGTCGGCCTTCAGCAATTTCCATTCGCGCTCATCTTCGCCGCGAAAATACAGGCTGTACATCAGCTTGTCGCCATCCGGATCGTCCGCCTGCCAGGAGATCTGGATCTGCCCGTTCGGCGATGCGCGCCAGGGTTTGCGAAGGCGTGCCGGCGGGCGTCGAGGTCTCGCCCGTATCGGTCACCGTGATCGAATAAGCCGCTGTCGCCGATGACGATCCCGCCGGCGACTTTCGTCGACGCAGGCGCTATCGCGCTCACGTTGATGCTGCGCACAATCGGCGGCGTATTCTGCGGAAGATACGCGATGGTCACGCTGTCGAACGAGGCCACTCGCGCCGGAAACTTCGGCGCGCCATTGAATGTAGCGAGCATTCGGACTCGGACGACCATTCCGTGATTGCAGCGCGCTCCAGTCGCTCCACGTCGCATCCGGCCGCAGCGAATTTCCGCTCCGCGTCTTGAACGCCACGCCCTGAGCCCCGCCGCGCGCAGTCAGCCGGCCCCATCGCGCCACCGTCCCCGCATCATGCACCGGCGATTCGAACCATCCGCTGCTCGCCGGCCCGCGTCCAAGCGCAGAATCTTTCCAAGATGGCCGGTCGCCGATCACGAATCCTTGCGGCGATTCGATCAGCCGCGTCGCCTCACCCTCATTCGCCTGCGCGATCAGCGTCACCTTGCGATCCTGCGTCCAGTCGATACATGCGAGCCTGCGCGTCGGTCACGAACACCAGCTCGTTTCCCGAAAGCGCCAGATCGTAAGTGTTTTCTTCCTTCGAACTCCACAGCGTCTCCACCGTGTTATCCGGATTGATCTTGTAAATCGCGGATCGTTCGATGCCCTGGTAGTTTCCGTCGGTCGTCGAAACCACGGCAGGATTGAGTCACCGACCGTGGTCTTCGGGGCCTCAGGTTTCGGCGCGGGCGTGAGTCCCGCCTGCGCATCGGTCACCGTGATGCTGACGGTCGGCGCGGTCAGCGTTTCCGTGGTGCCGCTGGCCGCTGGTCGCAGTTCGGTTCGCCGCGCGATGCTGCCGCCGAGCGCAGCCACATAAATCGTCCCATCCGGCGCCGGAACAATCGCGCGAATCTCCGGAAGATTCGCATCGTACAGCACGAACGCCTTGTCCTTTCGCGGTGATGCGATAAAGAATCCCGTTCGGCTCCGAGCCCGCCAGCAATCGTCCTTCGCGATCGATCGCCAGACACGTCACGTGCGCCTGGCCGGTTTCGTAATAAACGCTTCCCTGCCCGGCAGCTTGTCACGCGAAAAATCTTGCCCTGATCGCCGGTCGCCGCGAACAGCGATCCGTCGCGGCCGAACTTCAGCGCCCAAATATAACGAGCATGCGGATCGAAATACTCGGTGGCTTTTCCGTTTTCGATGCGATAAATCTTTCCATCCGGCGACGTGCCCGCGTAAACCACGCCTTTGGCATCCACCGTCGACCGCGAAAATTTCCGGCTGATCCGCCGTCCACACCAGCGATGCCTTGCCCGCGCCATCCAGCCGATACAGTCGCCCGCCGTTGCCCGTGCCCAGATAAATCGATCCATCCGGCGCCTTCGCGACGCTCCAAATCTCCGGCTGATCCGAAGTGAACAGCGTCTCGAGTCTTCGGCCCCAGCACCAGCCGTCCATCGCGCGTCAGCGACAAGCCGTTCATGCGCCCGCGCAGGAAGTCCTGATAGCCGGTCATCTCCCACGTGGTTGTCGTGGCCGCGAATGCGGTCGACGCGAACAGCGCGATGCACGCGATCACGCGCTGGCCCCTGACCCCTGGCCCCCGACCCCTTCACTCTTTCACCTCGACCTGAATCGTTTTCGATCCCGTAACAACCGTGTTGCCCGATCGGCACTACGATTTCGGCGAGCTTCGATCCTCGCAGGTTCACGGGTATCGTCGCCGCGTCCTGCGCGCGGCTCAGGATCATCGAAAGCGATGGCGGCGCGTTCGGCAGATCGCGGCCCTCCACCGTGAACGCCGAACCCGACGACCACACTCGCACATACGCATTCGTGTTCGCGCGCAGCGCGTTCAGCATCTCGAACACCTGCCGCGGGGCTCGCAATGCGGCTCCGGAAAACGTCTGATAGTCGATCATATTCATCGATGCCGCGTCGGAGACGGTGAAATTCAGCGGCCCCACCGGCGCGCCCACCGGCACTCGATAGTGCGCGGTCTTCGTAACCGGCGTGCCGTTCTCACCCGCAAGCGAAATGATCAGTTCGACATCTTCGCCCGGATGCACCTGCCGCGGCGCGGCGACATCCGCAATCTGCGTCTGATTACGGCGCTCCACCGCGCGCGATTTCGAGCGTCACATTCTTCAACTTCAACTGATCGAACCCCGCGCCCAGCGCGAAGCTCAGCGGCGTCGCGACGCCCATCGCCGCCAGCGCCGACGTGCTGACGTCGCCGCCATAAACGTTGTCGATCCGAATGCTGCCGCCGTCGAAATCCAGGTGCCCGCGCACCGAAAATGTCGACGGCGCCAACCGACCGCTCCGTCGCATCGATCGCCGAAAACACCGCCATCTGCGTCACCAGCGGCGTCATCACGCGATCCTGAATCATCGACATGCGATACGTATTCGCGCCGACGCTTGATCTCCATCGGAATCGTCGACGCGCGCCGCCCCACGCGTCCCGAAATCGCGGCGCTGCGATCTTCCGTGATCACGCCCATCCATTCGCGAGCCGCCGAAATCTTGAACGACGCCTGCAAATTCGGCAACAGCGCCAGCACTTCCGCGCGCGCGAAAGGCATCTCGCGTCGGACCGCCCGCCAGGAAGCGATGCCCGAACGCATACACACGATCGCCATCGATCATCGTCACCGTGCCGTCGGCGCCGGCTGACATGTCGCCCGAAAGCAGCTCGACGCTGATCATCGACCCGGCCTCGATGTCTCTTCGGATTGCCCAATCGTTCGCTCGGCTTGCCTCCGCCCGACACGCCTTGCCGAGGATCGAAACCCAGTTCGCGCAGCTGCCGGTCCGAAATGATCCAGCGTCGCAGCGGTAAATCCGGAAAACGATACCGGCGTCGCGATTTCTTCCAGTCGCGCATTCCCCGCCTGGATTTGTGCGACGTGCTGCCGCTTGACGAGGTCGTGGCCGCGGGCGCGCGCGAAGACGATCCGTTCGGATCCACCTGCAGCATTTCTTCAATGGGCCGAATCCCCGCGATCGCTTCCTTCGCCATCGGAAACGCCAGCGCGACAGCGCCCGACCAGTTTGCCGTCGATGTAAACCGGCGATCCGCTCATGCCCTGCATCACGCCGGTGTTTTCCAGCGGCCCGCCCTTCAGCCGCCCCAGGATGATCGACTGCTTGGGCCCGATGTTCTCCAGCACGCCCAGAATCTCAACCTGAAATTCTTCAACCTTGGTTCCGGCAAAAACCGTGCGGCCGATGCCGTGCTGTCCCGCCCGGACATCCTTAAGAGGAAAAATGGGAGGAGCGGCCTGCAAGGCGCTCGCAAGCATGGCTATCGCGATCGTGCGTGCGATCAACACACCCTTATTGTAGGGGTGGTGCCCGTTGCGATGTGGCGCACGCACTCCTGCGTGCCGTGTCGACACTCATGTCGACACGTTTTGCTCGTGAATGCATTACCAGTGGATGTCTGATATCCTGTTCCGTTAACCACCATGTCAAGAAAAACACTTCTCGCACTACCTTTCGCGATCCTGATCCCGATGCTGATTGTTGCTCAACAATCCACGGAGAAAGTGGATCTGAACGTCATTCACAAGATCAAGGAAGCCGAGCTCCGCGGTGGAGGCGGCGGCCGAAATGGCGGAGGTGGCGGCGGTGGGCGGGGCGGCATGCCGGCGGTTCGCAGGTCATGGAGACGATGTACAACCTGACCGATCGCTACGGCCCGCGCCTGACGAATTCCCCGCAGTTCCGTCGCGCCGGCGATTGGGCGGTTGGCCAACTGAAAGAATGGGGCCTGAGCAACGTACATCTGGAAAAGTGGGCGACCGCCGGTGGACGCGGCGGCGCCATTCCGAGCTGGGAAGTCTCGCATTACAGCGGCGCGATGGTCGAGCCGACCTACATGCCGCTCATCGGCTATCCGCAAGCCTGGAGCGGAAGCACCAACGGCCCGATCACCGGCGAAGTGGTGATCGCGCAGATCCGGACACCGGCCGATCTGGATAAATGGAAGGGCAAGCTGAAGGGCAAGATCGTGTTCTCGGTCGCGACGCCTTTGGATCTCCCGTTCCCCACCAATGCGTCTGGCGCATCGTTACACCGATGACGAACTTCAAGCCCTGATCCCGCACCGAGTCTGCCGACCGGCGGCGCGGGTCGCGGACGCGGCGGGCGCGGCGGTCAGCCGAATGCGCTCGCCAACATGACTCCGGAAGAGCGTCAGGCTTCCAGGAAAAGCAGCGGAATTTCTTCGCCGAGGAAGGCGCGCTGATGACCGTCACGGCCAGCGCCCGCGGCGAAAGCGGCACGGTATTCGCCAGCAACGGCTCATCGCGCACCGGCGATCCGACCAAGAATCTGCCCTCGGTCGCCATCACCGCGGAGAACTACAATCGCATCGCGCGCCTGATCTCGCATAACGTTCCCGTGAAGCTGTCGTTCGACATCAAGACGAAGTTCGATATGAGCATCACGGATTCGTTCAACGTAGTCGCCGAAATTCCGGGCACCACCAAGCCGAATGAAATCGTGATGGTCGGCGGCCACTTCGATTCCTGGCACATGGGCACCGGCGCCACCGATAACGCCGCGGGCAGCGCGGTCGCGATGGAAGTGATGCGCATCCTGAAGTCGCTCAACCTGAAGATGGATCGCACGGTTCGCATGGCCTGTGGGGCGGCGAAGAAGAAGGGCTGCTCGGTTCGCGCGCCTACGTGAAGGATCATTTCGCCGATCACGGCAACCATGAAGACCGACCGCCGAGCATGACGGCTTCGCGGGCTATTTCAACATCGACAACGGCACCGGCAAGATTCGCGGAATTTATCTGCAGGGCAACGAAATGGCGCGGCCGATTTTCGAGCAGTGGTTCGCGCCGCTGAAGGATCTGACGCCGGGAATCATCACGACTCGCAACACCGGCGGCACGGATCACCAGTCGTACGACGCGGTGGGTCTGCCGGGCTTCCAGTTCATCCAGGACCCGATGGATTACGATACGCGCACGCACCATTCGAACATGGACGTGTACGATCGCATCCAGCAGGGCGACATGGAGCAGATGGCGATCATCGAAGCGGTGTTCGTCTACAACGCGGCGACGCGCGCGGAGAAACTGCCGCGCAAGGATCTGCCGCCACCCACGCCGCCGAATGCCGGACGAGGCGGTCGCGCCGGCGGGAATCAGTAAAGCATTTTTAGCCGCGAATGAACGCGAATAAACGCGAATAAGAAAACATCTTTATTTGCGTTCATTTGCGTTCATTCGCGGCCAAAGTTTTCGCTTGGGTTTTACTGATCCAATTCTAGCCTTGCAGGCTCCAGCGTCGGCACCAATAAGTGCACGATCCCCAACGACACCAAATAAACCGACCCCGCGATCACGAACATCGGCACATAACTCCCAGTGAATTGCAGCACGAACCCGGTGAACGTTGAGATCACCAGTCCCCCCATCCCGCCGCCGAATCCGCCGATTCCCGTCACCGAGCCGACCGCGCGCCGCGGAAACATATCCGACGGCAGCGTGAACACGTTCGCCGACCATCCCTGATGCGATGCCGTCGCCAGACTGACCAGCGCCACCGCGACCCACAGGTGTTTCGCGTTTGCCGCGAACATGATCGGCATCACCGTGATCGCGCACAGCAACATCGCCGTCTTGCGTGAACGATTCGCGCTCCAGCCCAGCTTGAACAATCGCGCCGGCAGCCAGCCGCCGAAAATGCTCCCGACCGTCGCAGCGTTATAAATGATCACCAGCGGCCACCCGATCTCCAGGATCGACAGGCCGTATTGCTTGTTGAGGAATTTCGGCAGCCAGAACAGAAAGAACCACCAGATGGGATCCGTCATCGATTTCGCGATCACGAACGCCCACGTCTGGCGATACTGAATGAGCCGCGCCCACGGAATTCGGATTTCCGGATCGGGAGGATCGGCCTGTATGTAGGCGAGTTCCGATGCCGACACGCGCGGATGTTCCTGCGGCCTGCGATACATGATCATCCACGGGATGATCCACAGCGCCCCCACCGCGCCAAGCACTACGAATGCCGATTGCCATCCATAGCGGACCGCCAGCCGGGGAACGAAAATGGGCGCCAGGATCGCGCCGATATTGGTCCCGCAATTGAAGATGCCCGTCGCCAGCGCGCGCTCTTTCTTCGGAAACCATTCGGCCACGGTCTTGATTGCCGCCGGGAACGCGCCGGATTCGCCAACGCCCAGCACGGCGCGCACGATGCCGAATCCCGTCACCGTGCGGACCAGCGCGGTCGCGATGGTGGCCAGGCTCCACAGTCCGATCGCGGAAGGAAATCCGGCGCGCGTGCCCATCCGATCCATGAAGCGGCCCGCGAACAGGAGCCCGATCGCGTAGGTGGCCTGAAAGGCGTCGGTGATATAGGAATACTGCAGCTCATCCCAGCCGATCGTCTTTTGCAATTCCGGCGCGAGCACGCCGAGCACGCTGCGGTCCACGTAGTTGATCGAGATCGCGGCGAACAACAGCGCGCAAATGCGCCAGCGATAGTTCGTCATCTTCGTCGTTGCGAAATTTGAGGAATTCGCGGAGTCAAGAATGGAGATGACGGGGCGCGAAGGCGACTGCGGCGTGGAGTCCAACACTGACGCGCATTCTATGGGACGACGTACGTGAGTGTCAATCCCCTCGATCTAAATAGTAATGTACGGCCGGCGTAACGATCAGCGACAAGACCATCGAAGCCAGAATCCCGCCGATCACCGCGATCGCCAGCGGCTGCAGCATCTGCGAGCCCTGGCCGAGAGCCAGCGACAGCGGAATCATCCCGGCAATTGTCGCGAGCGCCGTCATCAGAATCGGACGCAGGCGGCGAGCACCCGCTTCGAGCATCGCCTCACGAGCATCCATGCCTTCGGCGCGAAATCGCTGATCCGCGTCCAGCAACAAAATCCCGTTCTTGGCGACGATACCGATCACCATGATCAATCCCATGAACGACGAAATATTGAATGTCGTCCCGGTGATCAGCAGCGCCAGAAATACACCCGAAGTAGAGAGGATCGCTGAAGCCAGAATCGCGACCGGCGCCGAGAAGCTGCGGAATTCGACCAACAGCGTGATGAACACCAGCACCACCGCCAGCCCAAGCACAAACAAGAGATCGCGAAACGATCGCTGTTGCTCTTCGTAGAGCCCGCCGTACACGACATGAATCGCGGGCGGCAGATCCATCGCGGCGACCGCCTTCTGCACCAGCGCCATCCCTTCGCCCAGGCTCATGTCTTTGAATCGGCCGGTGGTCGCGGCATAGCGCTGCAGATTCTCGCGGCGAATTTCCGTCTGCCCGACTTCGGTTGTGAACTTCGCCAGCGTATCGAAGGTGGCGCTTTTCCCGGTCGCGCTGCTGGTGATCATCGTGTTTCGAATGGTGTCGAGCGAAGCGCGCGTGTTGTCGCCAAACCGTACACGAATCGTATATGCGCGATCATTCACCACCACGGGCGCGGTCGCCGGCTCGCCCTGCAACGCCGCGCTCGCATCCAGTTCGATCTCCTGCGGCGTGAAGCCGGATCGCGCGGCCACCTCCGGGTCGACGTTCATGACGATCGCCGGACCGGTGATCGTATCCTCGATCCCGTCCTTCACATCGACCACGCCTTTGATCTTCTTGACGCGGTCGCCCACTTTCGGCGCCCAGGTTTTCAGCAGCTCCGGATCCTGCGAGAACATTTTGATCTGCATGGGCTCGGGCGCGCCCGTGAGATCGCCGATCATGTCCTGCAACACCTGCTTGAAATCGACATCGAGCTGCGGATACTGCTTGTTCACCTTCTCTCGCACCTCGCCGATGACAGCGTCGATGGGCCGGCTGCGGTCGCGCTTCAGGCGCACCGAAAAATCGCCAGTGTTGGCTTCCGTCACCGCCGCCAGCCCAAGCTGTAATCCGGTGCGCCTCGATGTGCTCTCCACTTCCGGTGTCGCGCGCAGGATTTTCTCGACGCCCAGCAGCACTTTATTGGTGTCGTCGAGCGACGATCCCGCCGGCATCAGGTAATCGAGAATGAATCCGCCTTCGTCCATGGCGGGCAGCAGATCCGTGCCGAGCGCGTTGTAGCAGAAGTACGACGCGACGATCAACCCAACGCATCCCAGCGCGAGCACGATCGGCCGCGCCAGAGTGAATCGAAGCGCCGCGCCATAACCGCGCGTAATCCGCGCCATCAGACCAGTGGGCGCTGCCTCTCCTTCCGATGCCTCCGCGTCCGCATGTTCCTTCGGCTGGGCCTTCACATGACTGCGCAAGAAAAAGTGGCTGAGCGTCGGCGTCCACGTCAGCGCCAGCGCGAGCGACGTCAATAACGCGACTCCCACCGTCACGGCGAGCGCCCGGAAGAACGTTCCCTCCACGCCCGCCATCGTGATCAGCGGGATAAACACGACAATCGGCGTGATGGTCGACCCCATCAGCGGCACGCGGATTTCGCGCAACGCGCTGCGAATCGCTTCGGCGCGGCTCTGGCCCGAGTCGCGATGCAGCACGATATTTTCGACCACCACGATCGCATCGTCGATCACCAGTCCCACCGCCGCGGCCAGCCCGCCCAGCGTCATCAGGTTGAACCCCTGCCCCAGCAGGCGCAGCGCGATGAACGTGATCGCGATGGTCGCGGGAATCACCAGTCCGGCGACAATCGAACTCCCCCAGTCGCGCAAGAACAGAACCAGAATGATCGCCGCCAGCACCAGGCCGATCAGGATCGCATCGCGCACGCTGGCGATCGAATCGCGCACCATCACCGATTGATCGTAGAAAGCGTGCGCCTTCACTCCTTTCGGCAGCGTCTTCTGAATCTCTTCGAGTGACCTGAGCGCATGCATCCGGCGACCGCCACGGTATTCGCATCCGGCTGGCGGAAAATATTCAGCAGCACCGCCGGCTTCCCGTTCGCAGTCACGATCGTGTACACCGGCATCACCGACCGGTGCACCGTGGCGACGTCCGCGATGCGAATCGGCACGCCGGCTGGCGTTGTCCGCAGAACAATATTGCCGATCGCCTCGGGATCCTTGGCCTGGCCCGTCACCAGCGTGAGCGAAAGCTCGTGATTGTTTTCGATCAGCCCCGGCGAATCGATCATGTTGAACTTCGCCACCGCATCCAGAATCCCCGGCACAGTCACCTGCGCCTGCAGCAGCTTCGCCGGGTCCGGCTCAATCTGATATTCAGGAACCTGGCCGCCTTGCAGCACGACTGTCGATACGCCGTTCACGCGATTGAGCTGCGGCTTGACGGTGTAGTTCGCCAGTTCCCACAACTCGGTCTGCGCCATCGAATCCGACGTCAGGCTGTAGGCCAGAATCGGCATCAGCGCCGCGAACGTCAATCGGCTCGCCGTGGTCTTCGCGGTGGGCGGCAGCGACGACTGCACTCGCGCCAGCGCCGCATTCACGTACTGCAGCGTCTGCACCATGTCGACGTTCCAGTTGAACGTCAGGCTCACTTCCGCCGACCCGCGGCTGGTGATCGATCGGACCAGTTCGAGCCCCGGCACGCTGGCCATCGCCTCTTCCACCGGCCGCGTCACCATCACCTGCATCTGGTTGATCGGAGTGACACCGTTATCGATGGCGACCACGATGCGCGGGTAATCCGTCGAAGGAAACACCGCGACCGGAATCGTGAACGCAAGATAAGCGCCGATCGCGATCAGCGTAAGGATGATGAAGATAACGGGCCGCGAGAATCGCGCCGTCCAGTGCGGGGCAGCTTCGAAGTCAGCAGAGCTCATTACGGCTTCTTGCCGTCCGGCTTTGCTGGAGTTTTCTTGGCATCATCCTTCTTGGCGTCCGCGGGTTTAGCCTCATCCGCCGCCGCGTCATCGTCATCGTCCTCGGGCTTGGGCTGCTGAATCGTGACCTTGGCCTTGTCTTCCAAGCCCGAGCCCGCCCGACGTGACCACCTGCTCGCCCTCCTGAAGCCCGCTCAGGATCTGCACGCGATCGCCTTGGCGAATGCCCACCGCAACCCGCCGCTCATGCGCGACGCCTTGCGTTCCATTGGCCGTGATCACCATCACCTTCTGCCCGCCGTCATCGGCATTCAGCAGCGCCGACGCCTGCACGATGATCGTGTTCTGAATCGTCTCCGCGATGATCGCGACGCGAACCGTACCGCCCGGCTTGAGCTTCTCGCCCGGATTCGCGGCCTGCACCCACACCTCCACCATCGTCGTGCTCGGATCCACCGACGGACTCACCACCGTCACCTTGCCCGGAATGTCGCCATCCGGACCCGTGATGCGAGCCGGCCTGCCCACCTGAATCGCCAGCGCTTCCTTCACCGGAACATTCGCGCGCGCCACGATCTGCGAGATGTCGACGATCGAAATGATCGGCGTCCCCGCCGCCGGCATCTCGCCCGCGTACACCGATCGATCCGAGACGATCCCGCTAATCGGACTGCGAAGCTGCGCGTAGGAAAGCTGCGCCACCGCGCTCTCGTTGTGAGCCTTCGCCGCGTTCACCTGCGCCTCCGCGCCGCGAATCGCCTCGCGCTGGCTCACCTGGTTCAACGCTTGTAGATGACGCGCCGCCGTCTCCAATTGGCTCTGCGCCTGCACCATCGCGACCTTGGCATCGTCCACCAGTTTCTGCGCGAGCGCGCCTTCGCGTTGCAGCGCCGACGCGATTGTCGTAGAGCTTCTTCGCCGCGTCGAACGTCTGTTGCGCCGATTGCACGTCCGCCTGCGCCTTGGTCTTGTCCTCAGGCACGGTCGCGCCGGTCAGATTCTGCAAACTGGCTTGCTGCTGATCGTACTGGCTCTTGCTCTCGTTCACCGCCGCCGCCAGATCGGCGCTTTCTAGCTCGGCCAACAACTGCCCGGCGCGAACATGATCCCCGCGATTGACCAGCATCCGTTTAATCGGCGACGCGATCTTCGCCGTCACGTTCGCCTGATTGATCGGATACAGAACCGCGTCGGCGATCACCATGTGATCCACCGCGCCGCGCACCGCAGCCTCCACCATCACCGGCGTAGGAGCCTCGCTCTCAGCCGCCGCCTCCTTTTCTTTCGGCTTGCCGCATCCCACCAACAAGAATCAGCGGAAGAATAGCGACAATGAGGCGCGACAGCATGGAGCGCTTTAGTTGCGGATGCGCGACAGTATGGAGCGCGTTGATCATCCAGTTATAAAGTCCCCGTCAGCATTTTCAAATTCGCCAACGCCAGCCGATACCGAGCCAGCCCATCATCATACGCATTGCGCGCTGTCGTCACCGTATTCTGCGCATCCACCACTTCGAACGCCGTCGCTTCGCCCGCCTGATACCGCAGCACCGTCAGTCGCAAACTCTCCCGCGCCAGATCCACCGACCCTCGCAGCGATTCCAATTGCGACTCCGCGCCCTTGCGCCTCCGCATACGCCGCAGCCAGATTGCCCTGCAGCGTTCGCTGCGCCACCGTCAGATCCACTTGAGCCTGATCGCGTTTCAACTCCGCCTGCTTGACTTTGCTCTTCGTCGCACCCCAATTCCACACTGGAATATTGAGCGTCGCCTGCGCCGAATACCCGAGATTCAGCTTTGGATCCTGGTCCGGACGATTCGTATGAATCGCGAACTGATTCGCATCGATGCCGTAGAAAAAATCCAGCCCGAATGACGGCAGGTATTGATACCGCGCCAAGCCGATCTCGTACCCCGCCTGTTGCACGCCCGCCTGCGCCGCCTTGATATCGGGATTCGACGCGATCGCGGCCGCCTGCGCTTCCGCGGCCGGAGGCACCACCGCAAGCTCCGCCAGATCGTCGACCACTGAAAAGTCCGCGCTGAAATTCGGGAAAATCAAAACCCCCAGCGCGATCTTCGCCTTGTCAATCGCGATCTGCGCTTCCTTCACATCGCGCTGCCGCTGCTGCAAATCGATCTGCGCCTTCACCACATCCGCGTGCGCGACTTCCCCGCCCTTTTCCTGCTTCTGCGTGATATCGAGAAACTGTTCCGCCTCGGTCACGCTGACCTGCGTGTTCGCCGCCCGGCGCTGCGCACTCACGATCGCGTAGTAATCCTGGATCACGGTCGCGCACCAGCCCGCGCGCCGCCGACCTCGATCTTGGCCTTCGCCACCGCCTCCGCCGCCAACGCCCGATTCACTTCGCCGTGCCGCGCCAGCGCGAACAAATCCTCATGCACCACGGCCTGTTCGTTGTACACATGCACGCCGTCATTGGCGACGAACACACCCGAAGGCGTTCCGTTGCCCTGCGTGTAGATCATCTGGTTGAACGCGTTGAGCGTCGGCAGGCGATTCGCGCGAGCCTGCGCCGTGTCCTCTTTGGCCAGCAGCACCGCAAGATTCGCGCTCTGAATCTGGCCGCCATATTGGCGAGCCCGCGCAATCGCGTCTTCGAGTTTGATCGCCGGAACCGTCTGGGCCGACGCCAGCCGCGTGATCGAGTAAATCAAAATTCCGGCAGCCCCAGCGCGTCGAATCATCCAGTATTAGTTGATCATGAATTCCTGAAGAATAGCTGAAAACGATGTGGCGCACGCACTCGTGCGTGCCGTGTCGACACTCATGTCGACACCCTGCTGAGTACAAGGAAGCCTTGTATCCACCACGATATTTGTCTGATACGATCGTGAACGATGCAGATCCTGGTCGTCGAAGACGAGCCCCGCATGGCGGAACTCCTCGAACGAACCTTCCATGAAGAGGGTCATCAGGTCATCGTCGCGCACACCGGACGCGAAGGTTTCGAGTACGCCCGCTGCTCTCCCTTCGACGTCATCGTGCTCGACGTCATGCTCCCTGGAATCGACGGCCTCACCGTCGCCCGCAAGCTCCGCCAAAGCGGAAATCAGACGCCCGTGTTGATGCTGACCGCTCGCGACGCGGCCGCCGACATCGTAACCGGACTCGATTCCGGCGCCGACGATTATCTCACCAAGCCCTTCTCCATCGACGTGCTGCTCGCCCGCTTGCGAGCCGTCAGCCGCCGCGGCGCGATCGCCAGGCCCGCTTGCCTCGAAATCGCCGACCTTCGTCTCGATCCCGGCAGCCGCCGCGTCACTCGCGGCGACACGCAAGTGAATCTCACTCCGCGCGAATATCGCCTGCTCGAATTGCTGATGCGCAACCCCGGCCGCGCCATCAGCCGCGACACGATTCTCGAATCCGTGTGGGGCTTCGGTACGGAGGTGAACGAAAACACGCTGGAAGTTTTCATGCGACTGCTGCGCGTCAAAGTGGACACCGGCCCAGCCAAGCTGATCCAGACCATCCGCGGCTTCGGCTACATGATGCGGGAGCCCTCGAAGTAAATGCGCCGCCGCTCCATCCGCTTTCGACTCACCGCCTGGTACGCCGCGATTCTCTCGGTCGGCCTCGGACTCTTCGGCGGCCTGGTGTGGTTCTCGCTGCGCCACCGCCTGATCGCCGAAATCGATAACGACCTCGCCAATCGCGCCATCAGTTTCGAAAAATATTTCCGCGCCGAATCGCGAGAAGCCGCCGCCGGCCAGCTCGGCGATGAGCTCGACGAATTCTCGCAAGGCCTGCCGCCCGGTAGCTACGTTTCCATCAACGGCGTCCACCGGCTTCGCTTTCAGTTATCCGTCGAAAGCGCCCACCGCCACCTTCCGCGCGTTGCGCCGTCATTTCGATCTGAGCGGCGAAACATTCGATCTCGAAGTTCGTGCGCCCATGGACGGCATCGCCCACACGCTCGATCTTTTGCGACTCCTCTTGCTAGGCTTGATCCCGATCGTCATCGCGATCGCCTGCATCGGCGGCTGGTGGCTCAGCGGCCGCGCACTCAAGCCGGTTCACGACATCACCGCCGCCGCGCTGACCATCAGCATCGAGAATCTTTCGGGCCGCCTGCCCGTTCCCGAAACCGGCGACGAGATCGCCCGCCTCACCGAAGTCTTGAACACCATGCTCGCGCGCCTGGAATCCGCCGTGCGCACGCTTTCGCAATTCGTCGCCGATGCCTCGCATGAATTGCGCACGCCGCTCGCGGTGATCCGCACCAGCGCGGAGTTGGCCCTGCGCCGCTCGCGTCCGCCCGAAGCGTATCGCGAGGCGCTCCAGGAAGTCGCCGCCGAAACCGAACGGATGACCACGCTCGTCGAGGATTTGCTGATCCTGGCCCGCAACGATACCGGGACCGCCGAAATGCCGCTGGAGCCGGTCGATCTTCGCGAAATCACCGAGGGTGTGTGCGCCGAAATGCGTCGCCTGGCCGAGCTGCGACAACTCCGCATTCATCTTTCGAGCGGCACCGGGCCAAGCACCATCGCCGGAAATCGCCCCGCCTTGCATCGACTGCTGCTCGTGCTGCTCGACAACGCGGTGAAATATTCCGATCCCGGCAGCGAAGTCCGCGTCACTCTTCATGACACCGATTCGCGTGTCACCATGTCCATCGAAAACTTCGGCCCGGGCATCGCCGCCGGCGATCTTCCGCACATCTTCAAACGCTTTTATCGTGCCGACCGCGCCCGCACCGGCGAAGGCTTCGGACTCGGCTTGTCGCTCGCCCAAAGCATCGCGCGCGCCCACGGCGCCGTCATCGAAGCCCGCAGCGCCCCAGATAAAACAATCGGCGGGTCCACCGTCTTCGAAGTCAGCTTCCCTCTTCGCGCGCCGCAGCCGTCTTCAGCCAATCTTAAGCTTGCCGTTATAAGCTAACGCGCATATGAAGAAATCCATGTTCGCAGCGTGCTCGCTTTTTGCGATGGCCGCGTTGACGTTATCGGCCGCGCCGCCCACCTATAAAGTTGTCACCAAGATCAAAGTCGGCGGAACCGGCGGCTGGGACTATTCCTACGTCGACACCGCCAATCATCGCCTCTACGTTTCGCACAACACGCAAACTGAAGTGATCGACACCGCCACCGATAAAGTGGTCGGCCACATCGCCGACACTAACGGCGTCCACGGCATCGCTGTCGCCAACGATCTGGGCAAGGGCTTCACCAGCAACGGCCGCGACAATGACGTGACCGTTTTCGATTTGAAAGACCTCAAGGTTCTCAGCCGCATCAAGACCGGCCAGAATCCCGACGCGATCATCTATGAACCCGTCACGCATCGCGTGTTCACCTTCAACGGCCGCAGCAGCGATTCGACCGCGATCGACGCCAAGACCGGCAACGTGATCACCGCTTCCATTCCCATGGGCGGCAAGCCCGAGTTCTCCCAGGTCGACGGCAAAGGCAACATCTTCGTGAACATCGAAGACAAGAATGAGATCGTGGTAATCGACGCCAAGAACGCGCTGGTGTCGAAACGCTACTCCATCGCGCCCTGCGCCAGCCCCAGCGGCCTCGCCATCGATCCGAAAAAGCTACTCCTGTATTCCGTGTGCGGCGATAACAAGGTGATGGTGATCAGCGATCCGTCTTCCGGCAAAGTGGTCGGCACCGCCCCGATCGGCGCGGGCCCCGACGGCGTGGCGTTCGATGACGGCTTCGCCTTCAGCTCGAATGGCCGCGACGGCAACATCACGATGGTCGGCGAGACCGCGTCCAGGAAAGTTCGAAGTAATCGCGACCATCGCGACCGAGCCCGGCGCCCGCACAGTAGCCGCCGACCAGAAGGCCCACAAGCTATACCTGCCGACCGCCGAAATGGCACCCGGCCCCGACAAGGATGGCAAAAAAGGCCGTCCCCAACCGGTCGCCGAAAGCTTCCACATCATCGTAGTAGGCAGATGAGGCGCATCCCGTAAGGGTGCGCGTCGTTAACGAGCCGCGACCAAAGGAAGCGGTCCAACATTCGGGTTTGCACATAGACTCGTAACGATGCGCGCGTCTTCGTGGGGCAGGCGTTTCCGCCTGCCATTGCGTGGGGCAGGCGTTTCCGCCTGCCATTGCGTGGGGCAGGCGTTTCCGCCTGCCATTGCGTGGGGCAGGCGTTTCCGCCTGCCTTCTCGTTCGTCAGAGTAGAATCTCAATATGACGAAAATCCTCGCGAGCGCTTTCTTCATCACCGCCGCGCTCTCCGCCCAAACCCTCCTGGTCCTAAACAAAGAAGGCTCCGTCGCCATCATCGACGCCAAGACCAACATTATCGTCGGCAAAGTCCCCACCGGTCCCGATCCCCACGAAGTGATCGCCTCCACCGACGGCAAACTCGCCATCTCCTCCAACTACGGCACCGCCCAAGCGCCCGGCCACACGCTCTCCGTGATCGACCTCGCCACTCGCAAGGAAATCCACCGCGTTGACGTCAGCCCGCTCGAACGTCCCCACGGACTCTTCGCCGCCGACGGCAAAATCTATTTCACGTCCGAGCAAAACAAAATCATCGCGCGTTACGACCCCGCGAAGAACCTTGTCGACTGGTCACTCGGCACCGGCCAGGACGGCACCCACATGGTCGCGCTCACCCGGGATCGCAGCCTAATCTTTACGAGCAACATCCGCTCCGGCACGATCACGATTTTCGACCGCGCCAACAATGACTGGCGAGCCACCGTCGTCAAAGTCGGCCCCGGCGCCGAAGGCTTCGACATTACGCCCGACGAAAAGCAACTGTGGGCCGCCAACGCCGGTGACGGAACCATCTCCGTTGTCGACATCGCGAAGAAGCAAACCATCGACACGTTTCCGATCGCGTCCAAGCGATCCAATCGCCTGAAGTTCACGCCGGACGGCAAGACCGCGCTAGTCTCCGATCTGACCAGCGGCGAAATCATCGTCGTGGATGTGGCAACGAAAAAAGCCGTGAAGCACTTCGCCGTAGGCAAGGGAGTCGCCGGAATCCTGATCACGCCCGACGGCTCGCGAGCCTACGCCGCCTGCACCGGCGACAACTGGGTCGCGATCATAGATCTGAAAACGATGGAAGTAACGGGCAAGCTGCAAACCGGAACCGGTCCCGACGGAATGGACTGGATCCCGTCCCGCTAGTTTCCTGTCTGCGAAATTCGTTGAGTAAGAAAAGGGACAGACTGCTCTGTCCCCGCAGGTATGTTCCTCTTTCCTGGTGCCGACGCGGCCGTGGACAGAGTGGTCTGTCCCTTTTCTTACTCAACGAATTTCGCAGACAGGAAACTAGAGCAATGTGAGAGCAATGTGGGGCCGGCACTCGTGCCGGCGGCCGGTCTTTAGGCCGGCCAAATCGTGCGTGATTCACACGCGTTTTTCCTACTTCACCTCGAATGCGGCCGACTCCACCACGCCGTTCATCCCTAACTTGAATACATAGGATCCCGGCTTCAAGTCCATCGTCTTCACGAAATTCAACGTCGAGGAGTTCGCGACTTGCTCCTCGAAATACGCGACTGGCCCGCCGCCGACCGTCGTGATCCTTCCGTAAATGTTGAACGGCCCCGCCCCTTCTAGTGGAACCACGAAACTCACGTGCCCCTTCGAATAAATCAGGACTCCCGAATGTTTGCCATGAAACCCAGCGCCGCCGTCAGCCAACTCGGTTCGCAGCGCTTGATTCAATTTCAGTTGCATGGCTTGAACATCGGGATGAGCATCGCCATACTTCGCGCGCAGCTTGGCCAACTCCGCGCGAAAATATGCTACCGTCTCTCCCGCGCGAGTGCGATCCTCCGTGGGCACCGAACCTGCCACTATTTGTGGCGGCCCCGACAGCGGCCACGGTCCGGGAGGCTGGACCACATTGAGCGACA
This sequence comes from Terriglobia bacterium, assembly GCA_963732025.1. Taxonomy (GTDB): domain Bacteria; phylum Acidobacteriota; class Terriglobia; order Bryobacterales; family Bryobacteraceae; genus Palsa-187. The sequence continues at coordinate 1,196,479 of CAVSXU010000006.1, read as the reverse complement.
AACGGGCGATCAGGGATTCCATGGCTTGGATCTGCAATTGTGTTTTCTTCACCTCTGGGTGCTCGGGACTGTAACTCGCCCGCAGCGTTACAAGCTGATCTCTTAGTGTTCTCAAGTCCGACTTCAACTTCTCCAGGCTAGGGCCCCAGTCCTTCGGCTCCCCATCTACCCTTGAGAACCTCCGAGTTCCCCAAGCTTGCCCCGTCGCTTCCGGAACGTACATCGAAGCGTCCTTTGCGGATGGGTCCATCGACATCCGATACTCGCCGTTCCGCGTCGTGTCGACGAACTCGATGATGACGTTGTTGCCGATCCCCTCAATCCAGCGATACCGCCACTTCTCGAACGGATACGTCGACGTCGTCCCGCCACCTTGCTCCGCCGGCCGCTGATAACTTCCGCCTGTGGGATGAGACTCAATCTCATCCGGCGGCCCGTACATGATGTAGATCCTGCCGCGATCGCTGAACGAACCCGCGTGATCCGCAAACCCAAATCGCTGGTTTGTATAAGCGATGCGGCGATAGTGCTCCTCGCGATATTCATTCTCCACGGTCCCCGGCGTCGGATCGCGCCGCTCCCAGAACTGCTCGATGAATTTCTCGCGCTCCGCATCGCTCCCCAGCTTGTCCCAAGCCGCACGTTCCTGGTCCGTGATGATATAGCGCACTTCGTCGTTCCACCTCGAGAACACCAGGCTCGACGATTCGGGAACCAACACTCCCGCCGTTCCCTGTTTCCGCTGCGGCGTCGACTGCGCCTGCGCGATCTGGTGTGGTCCGTCAATGGGGTGTGGTCCATCGATGACAAGTTTGTAGCGCGATGGAACACTGGCCACCGGAGTGACGGAGCCTTTCACACCCAGCGTCTCTTTCCCCGCCGTCGGCTGCCAAGCCGCGAACGCGATCCCCGCCCCCACGATCGCCAGCGCCACCGGACCCATCACGACCTTTGACTCCAGCGGAGCAGGCGCTCGCAGTACCCGTCGAACGCGACGCACCAGATTCCCGTCATTCGCCGCCAATGCCATGACTCTCTCCCCTCGTCCCTGCTCCAGCGCGATCAAAGCCGCCGCATACGCCCGAGGATCCGTATCCCGAGCCAGCACAAAATCGTCGCAGCAATTCTCCCGCTCCGCCCGCACCACGCTCGAAATCCACCACACGGCCGGATGATAGAACAGCACGCTCTCAATCGCCGTCTGCAACAGATTCACCAGGTAATCCGCGCGCCGGATGTGCGCCAGCTCATGCAACAAAATCGCTTCCACTTGATCGATGGGCAGCGCCGCCAGCATTCCGATCGGCACCAGAATCACCGGCCGCAGATAGCCGATCAGCATCGGCACTTCAGCCAGGCACGATTCCAGCAACTCCACATGTCGCGATATCTTCAAACGTGCCGCCAGGTCGACCACGCGCCGAGACCATTCCTCCGGCGCGGCACATGCACCCAACCGCCGCAGCCGTTGCGCCGCGATCCAGCTCGCGAATCGATACACCAGAAACGCCGCGACACCCGCCATCCATACCGGCACGGCCCACGGCAGCAAGTTCGCGAACGTCCACGGCGTTGATGCGCCAGCAGCCCCGGCCGGCGCTGCAACGCGCGACCAATCCAGTGCGGGCAGAGGCATCAGGCGCGCAACTGAGTGCGGCCACAACATCGCCAGCGTCACGCCGAACGCAATCGGCATCGCGATTAACGCCGCACATGCCAGTCCATATCGCACCCGAGCCGATCCGCGAAACACGGCCAGCGCGGCCGCCAGCAACACAGCGATCGCCGCGCCTTCCCACACGAAATGCGCCAGCGCCGTGCCCAACGCCTTCGCCGCCGCCGAGTGAATCCAAAAATCCAATGCGTTCATCGCGTTCCCTTCTCGTACTCGTCGATCAACTTGCGAATCTCGGCCAACTCATCGCGCGAAGCTTTCTTGGCCGACAGCGCACCCATCATCAGGCTGCGAGCCGATCCGCCGAACGCCCGTTGCAGGAGGTCGCCCGCGATCTGTTTTTGCGTCCATTCACGCGATTTCTTCGGCTTCATAGACGTGCGCCCGCTGTTTCTCGTTGCGCCGCACCAGGCCCTTCTCGGCCATGATCTGCAAGGTTTTTAGAACGGTCGTATATTGCGTAGCCTTCCGCTTGTTCAGGATTTCGTGGACATCGCGAACGGTCGCCGCCCCCAGACTCCACAACACGGTCAGGATTTCGAGCTCGGCATCCGTCGGCCGCCCCGGTTCGTTGGTTTTATCAGCCATCTACGAAGACAGTACTACGAAGACGTTCGTATGTCAACAGATAATAATCAATGTCGGCGAGGCGCGACAGCATGGAGCGCTAATGAGGCGCGACCGTAAGAGAGCGCGCTTCTTCGTAAGCAAGCGGCCACTTCCATGATTAACCGCGCACCCCGGTGATACAATAACCAACCATGAACCGCACGATGCCACGAATCCTTACCGCATGGGTTCTTTCGGCCACCCTAGCCGTCAGCGCCGGACTCACCACCGCCCCTCCCGAGCAGGTCGGCTTCTCCAAGGACCGCCTCAATCGCATCAACGTCGTGATGGATGAGCACGTGAAAGCAGGCCGCCTGGCCGGCGCCTCCGGCATGATCGCGCGCAACGGAAAAATCGTCTTCCGCAGCCAGTGGGGCGAAATGAAAGCCGACACCATCGTCCGCATGTACTCGATGACGAAGGGCGTCACCGGCGTCGCCGCCATGATGCTGTATGAGGAAGGCAAGTTTTCGCTCAGCGATCCTCTCTCGAAGTACCTGCCTGAGTTCACCAACATGAAAGTCGGCAAAGTAATGATGGAGGGCAACAAGAAAATCGGCTACTCGGTGCCCGTCGAACATCCCATCACCGTGCGCGATCTCTTCCGCCACACCACCGGCCTCGACTACGCCGGCCCGCTCGACGAAAAAGGCAATCCTTCGTACGCGAAGGTCGAGATGGCGGGCGGCGCACCGGTCGTATCCTTCGATCTTGCCGAAGCCACCAAGCGCCTCGCGAGCGTTCCCCTGAATGACGAACCCGGCACCGCCTTCCGCTACGGTTATTCCATCGACGTGCTGGGCCGCCTGGTCGAGGTGCTCTCCGGCAAGACGCTGGATCAGTTTTTCGAAGAGCGCATCTTCAAACCGCTCGGCATGAAGGACACGGCGTTCTTCGTTCACGAAGATAAGTGGCCGCGCCTCGCGACGTTGTATTCGCCCAAGCAAGGCGGCGGTGTTCAGAAGTCGCCCAGCGCACCGACTGCGCCTCAGGAAAGTTTCAAGCACAAGCCGAATCTGTTCCTCGGCGGAGCGGGCCTGACGTCGACCCTCGACGACTATTCGCATTTCTATCAAATGCTTTTGAACGACGGCGAGTACGACGGCGTCCGCCTGCTGGGCCGCAAGACGGTGGAGCTGATGCGCAGCGATCATCTTGGCGATCTGCCGCACGTCGGCACGACGCTGCCCGCGTGGGCCGGTTTCGGCCTGACGTTCGCGATCGATCCGCCCCCCGGCAAAATGCCCGGCACCGGTTCCGGTGGAACTTACTGGTGGGGAGGCGCCGCCGGCACCAGCTTCTGGATCGATCCGAAGGAACACATGATCGGCATTTTCCTGATCCAGATTCTGCCGCCCAATGTAGGCGCCGCCGAGCAGTTCAAGCGCATGGCCTACGAAGCCCTAGTAGACTGAGGCAGCTGTCATTGAGGCGCGACCGTAAGAGAGCGCGCGTCTTTGTGGGGCACGCGTTTCCGCCTGCCGTCTTGCACGCGTGTCGAAGACAACGTCACGCAATCCCACTCAGCGCCTCAGCAAAACAAAAAGCGTCAAAGAGGCGCGACAGTATGGAGCGCGTGTCTTCGTGGTGCAGGGTGGCCCGACCACTTAATTCTCCGCACCAATAAGCGCCCGAGCCCCAACCACGCTACTCCGCTTCCGCACCTTCAACAAAGCCGCCATCTCCTTCCGATAAACCCGAAACGCCTCCATCCCCTCCGGCGTCAACCGAGCCAGCGTCATCGGAATCTTCCCGCGAAAAGCTTTCTCGATCCTCACGTACCCCGCCTCTTCCAACTTCGCCAAGTGCGTAGAGAGATTCCCTTTCGTCAGTTCCGTCGCGTTCAACAAATAAAGGAAGTCCGCCTCCACCACCGTCGCCAAAATCGTGACGATCAGCAATCGAGCCGGTTCGTGAATCACGCGATCCAGCTCAGTCATGCCTCACGCTCAGCATTCGGATGCGCTTTCATAAAGCTTCTGAACTGCAGCAGACACGCCAACGTGATCGCAGCCCCGGCGGCCGCGCTCGATACCAGATAACTCGCACCCCGCCAATATCCCAGCAGTCCAATGCTCATAAGCCCTGAAGCCAGCCAAAGCATGCGCGGCAATTTCGCTCGCCAGCCGATAATAAAGAACATCGCGGACAAGCATGCCGGCCCCGCGATCGAGTTCAATTTCGTCATCATCTGCTCGACGCCCTGTCGACGATCACCCGCAAAGAAGAAAAAGATTGGGACAGCCGCGGAGAGCGCCACCCACACGCCGAAGTGATACCACGTCGGTGGCTTCGGTTTTACAAACCCGATACGCGGCACAACAAATCTGGATCGCGTGCGTTGGATTCCGAAGAACGCCGCAGCGATCAACACCACCTGAAGGAACCCTAAATGGAAAACGTCGAACAGAACGGAGTCCCGGGGAACGTCGCGGCCGATGAGGTCGATGCTGCCTGTGATCAGAAAAAAAAGACCGAAGAACAACGCAGCCAAACCGTCCTGCAACGACACCCTCGCGATCCGTTGCCCTGCGTCCAAAACCTCACTCATGCGCAGCCCCCTCCAAAATCGGATGAGTCTTCACGAAGGCTCGCAGGTGCCACGCCCCCGACAACGCCATCGGGATGCCGATCCCCAACATCACCCACATTGCCCCTGCCTTCTCCGCGTAACACCACACACCGATCGCCAACGCGATGGCGGCGAACCAATAGTAGTGCGTCACTCGGTATTCGATCGCGCCCCACACAAAGCACGCAGCGAAAATCAACGCGATCGTCGGCCCCATCGCACGGCTGTAGTCCGGCAGGCGCGACGCCCAAAACACCAAGCCTAGCGCTATCGCCAACTGGATTCCCGCGAATATCCAGAGCACCCGCATCCTCGACTGCGGCGGCCGGAACACGACATAGCCAGACCGCGGAAAAATCAGTTTTGCCGATAGCATTTTGCGCGCGAATACCATGCCCGCCGCGCAAACCATCAGCGGCAACCAGGGCACGGCCGCGAAAAGAGAAGTGAGGTATGCGCCGCCGATCACGCAGCAGAATAACCCCAGGATGAGCTCCTCCATCCCGTTTTCATTCCACCGCCGGTGAATCAGCCGCTGCGCGTCCGCTGGATTCCTAAGGTCGCTCATGAATCCAGTCTGCACCACAAACCAGTCCGTGTCAAGCACTAGTTTGGGACGTGGCGCACGCCGGCGTATTTATGCGCCTTCCACGCGCAGCGTGCCGTCTCGACACTCATTACCTCTACTGCTTGTTGTCTTTCTTCACAACATCGCCCGTAGGCGTGTACACCGAGTTAATCTTCTCTTTCTCCTATTCGCGATCGATGTACGGAATCCCGTTCGTCATCCAATCCGGCTTATCCGATCCCTTCAAAAAATAATCGAAGAACTGCTGCATCCGGACCGTGTAATCCTTCTGCGTCGGACGCTTGCGCAGCCCGTGCGCCTCGCCGTTGTAGTTCCACAGGTAAACTTCCTTGCCCAGCCGCCGCAGCGAAAGGAAAAACTCCAGCCCGTTGTACCACGGCACCGCGTCGTCGCCGTCGTTCTCCAGAATCAGCACCGGCGTCGTGATGCGATCCACCATGAAGATCGGCGAGTTCTCGACGAACCGCAGCGGGTATTCCCACATCGATCCCGCCGATGCGGCTCTGCGTTTTCTCGTACTGGAATTGCCGCGGCAGCCCCGTGCCCCAGCGAATCCCGTCGTACGCGCTGATCATGTTCACCACCGGCGCGCCCGCTTCTGCCGCCTTGAACAGCCCCGGTCTGCGTCAGCAAATACGCTGTCTGATAGCCACCCCAGCTATGCCCCTGAATCCCGATCGCATCGCGATTCACGAAGCCCTTGTCGACCACCGCCTGCATCGCCGGCAGCACGCACTTCAGCGCGCTCTGCCCCGGATGTCCCGTCGTATAAATAATGTCGGGAGTCAGCACCAAGTATCCGTTGCTCACGTAATACGAAATGTTGATCGACGTCCCGGGCGCCGGCCGCACGAAAGTGTTCACGTTCTGCGACAGGCGCTCGTAGATGTAAATCATCATCGGATACTTCTTCTTCGGATCGAAATTCTCCGGCTTGTACAGCGCGGCCTGCAGCTCCACGCCGTCGGCGTTGCGATAGTTGATCAGCTCGCCCGTGCCCCACAGCAATCTGCGCCTGCTGCGGATTCGCGTCCGTCACCTTCTTCATCCCCTTGAAGGACGAATCGGTGATCTGAATATCCGGCTGATCGTGAAACGTAGTCGCCGTCATCATCACGACGTCGGCGTCTTTCGCCTTGCCCAGCGCGCGATAATTCTTCGGACCCATCAGCAGCTTCTGCGGCTCGCCGCGCTCCATCGACGCCAGCGAATAAAATCCCGTGTCGCGCGTCTCCACATTCTCCGCGCGCAACAACAGCGGCTTCGCCGGATCGATACCGCGCTCCTCTTCCGGATCCGGCGCATCCAACCGCACCACGCGGAATTGCAGTTTCGACGCGCGGCCGTTCGGTCAACTTGCGCGACGCCGACGCGTCCGGCGCAACCGCCCACACGTCGTACATGTCGTAAATCAGCGCCCACTTTCCGTCCTTCGTCCAGCCGCCCGAGCCATACGATGGCGGTTCATCCGGCGTGTCATGCTCCTCGTTGAAGAACACCGCGTCGGAATCTTCGCCGTCAAGTCCGTCATCTTGCCCGATCCGGCACTCTCCATCGACCACCACTTCTTATCCTTGAACGCGAGCACGTATTTTCCATCCGGCGAAAACTGCAATCCGCCGCCGCCTCGCCCTCCGCCGCCACCGCCGCCCCTTGAATTGCTTCAGCGCCAGCTTGCGAGCGCCCGTCGCGGTATCGACCAGATAAACGTCGTTGTACGTGCCGTCGTAATCCACCATGTGGCGATATGCGCGATCGTCCGTGCCCAGCGCTACGCGGCCGTCGTCGCTCGGCGTCAGGCCGATCATCGTCGGATCGGACAGCTGCACGAATTGCTTCGTCGCAGATGTTCAACACCGCCGCGATAGGATCGCGCCCGCTCCTGCGCCGCGCGCACTTTCTGCATCGGCTGCATGTAGTCGTCTTTCCAACTCCACAAATCGGCGATCACTTTTCGTCATCGCCGGCTAGCAGCCGCAGCCGGTGTTGCGTGACGCTTCCTTATCCAGCGCCGCGATCTGATCCAGCGGGGCGCAGCTCACGAACAGCCGCGATCCGTCGCGCGAAAAATTCATTTGGCCGCGCTCGAAAATTCCGTAGCCGCTCTTGAATCCCGGCGTCGATGTCGACACCAGCCTCGACCGGCGCGCCGCTGCGATTCCACAAATACGCCTTGTACTGCTCGGCTCCATCGTGAGTCGCTCAAGAACGCCATCTGGCGCTGGTTCGAATCCCAAGTGATTTTCGAATATTTGCCTTTACCCGCCAGCAGCGCATTCGCGGCCGCATCATTTCCCGGCACGATCGAGTACACGCCGTTCGTCTCGTCCTTCTTCGACGCCACCGCATACACCAGCGTCTTCGCGTCCTTGGCGATCGAATATTCGGTGACGTCCTCAACCGTGCGCTCTTTCGCTGAGGCCGACCGCAAATCGCGAATCATCAAATCCGAGCCATATTCATTCCGACGACCGCCGCGGCCGCCGCCGCCCGCCTGTCCGCCACGTCCACCGCGCCCCTGATCTGAATAACCCCACTCGACGTTGGAGGCGCGACCGTAAGAGAGCGCGCCATCCTCATTTCCTTCGGCAGCCGGAGTCGTCGCCGCGTCGCCTTCGGACCCTTCAAATAGGCGACGAAACTCTCGCCATTCTCCGGCACCTGAAAACTCGCCACATCCGCGACGCGCGATACCGACATCGCCGACAGATCGACAATCAGCATGCTGTTCTTCGGCATCTCCGCCGCCGGCTTCTTGTCCTTGCGAGCCTTGTCCGTATCCGCTTTCGCCGGAAACGCGCTGGCCACTACAAAGCGATTGTCATGAGTAAACGTTATGCGGATCGTCCGCACCGCGCCCTGCTGCCCCGCGCCCGCTTCCGTATCCGTGTTGTCCTGCGCCGGAGGAGGGGATCCCGCATTCTCACGCACTTCCTTGCCCGTCGCGATATTGCGCACCACCAGTTGCCCGTCGCCATCTTCGGGAAACAGCGCATACGCCAGAAACTTCCCGTCGCGCGATAACACCTGGGTCTGGATGCTGTTCCATCCGTCGTAATCGCGATGATGCAGCGGCCGTTTGGCGGTCTGCGCGAACGCGACACCAGTGAGAACAAAAACAGCAGCAGCGTAGCGAGCGGTGAACATAAGTAATCTCCTTCAGGCCTTCAAGGAATTATATCCGACGTGGCGCACGCACTCCTGCGTGCCATGTCGACACTCATGTCGACACGAGTTTTTCCAAGTCATGGACGAAACCGGCTGCTTCCCTAAACACGACGTTTAAAAATCATGCGCCACCGCCTGCGCTAAAATCACCGCAGCAATGCAATTAGAAAAATTCTCCCTCGGCGTAGGTGATCGCTTCGCTCACCAGGCCAAAGCCCAACTTACCGCCTGCATCCGCGCAGCCGAGCGCGGCGTGACCATCGTCCCCGTCTGGAACAAATCCAATCGCGAGCACAATATCATCGGATCCGAGCCATCCACCGCCCGCGCCGCCGCCGATCAAGCCGTTCGCGAACTCCACTGGCCCAACTCCTACTACGTCGACGCCGACCACATCAATCTCACGAACGTCGATCGATTCCTCGCCCCCTGCAACTTCTTCACCATCGATGTAGCCGATGCGATCAAAGGCGGATACGAAGCCGCCGTCAAAGAAGCCGGCCAGATCTATCGCTACATCGAATCGAAGAAGGGCTCGGGCAACTTCGTTACCGAAATTTCCATCGATGAAACCGACACGCCGCAAACGCCGCCCGAGCTGGAATTGATTCTGCGCGCGATCGCCGACGAAAAGATTCCTATCCAGACCATCGCCCCGAAATTCACCGGCCGCTTCAACAAAGGTGTCGACTACGTTGGCGACATCGCGCAGTTCGAACGCGAATTTTCAGACGACGTAGAAGTGATCGCGCAAGCGGTTAAGCAGTACGGCTTGCCCGCCAATCTAAAACTGAGCGTGCATTCCGGCAGCGACAAGTTTTCCATCTACGCGCCGATCCGCCGAGTCCTGCAACGCACCGGCGCGGGTGTGCATCTGAAAACCGCAGGCACTACGTGGCTGGAGGAACTGATCGGACTAGCCGAAGGCGGCCCCGAGGGGCTCGCGATCGCGAAAGAAGTTTACGCGGAGGCCTACGCGCATCGCGAGGAATTATGCGCGCCGTACGCCGCCGTGATCGACATCGATCCCGCGCATCTGCCCGCCCCCAGCGACGTGAATCAATGGACCGCCGAGCAATACGCCGGCGCGCTGCGCCACGATCAATCGAATCCGATGTTCAATCCGAACCTGCGCCAGCTACTACACGTCGGCTACAAGATCGCCGCGCATATGGGCAAGAGATATACCGATCTGCTCGATGCCTGCGAAGAATCCATAGCGCGCAACGTGACAACGAACCTTCTAGATCGCCACATCGCCCCGCTATTTTTATAACCCCAAAAATCATTTTAGCCGCAGATGCACGCCGATACACGCGGATAAAAACATAATTCTTATCCGCGTTCATCAGCGTGCATCTGCGGCCAATAAGATTCTCTATTTCGCCACTATCTCGAAAGTGCCCGACTTCTCCGCATCCCTGAAGAACTGAATAAACTTCCCCGCATCCTGCGGCCCGAACTCCGCGCTCACCGCATCCCGAATATCCAAAATCGACCGCTTCCCATCCGCGAACAGCCGAGCCTCCGCCGCTCCCGTTCCCGCGATCAACGCCGGTGCCGCACCCGGTCCGCCCGCACCGCCACGGCCACCACCGCCGCCCCGACCGCCACCGCCCGCAACAGCCTTCGGCTTCGGAATCAGCTTCGAGGCTTGCTCTTCGTCGCTCGTCAGCTTCATATCGATCGACCCCAGCGTCGCCTTCGCATAAGCATCCAGCCGAGCCAGATCCGCCGTCCGACCCGTCTCCGCGAAAACCTTCGCCATCTCGTCGATCTGCGCCACTGCCTTCGCGTCGTTCTCCGCCAAAATTCGCGACGACCGAATCGCCTCCGCCTCGCGTACGTACGCCTGCTCCACCAGCACGCGAGCCTCGCGATACCGTTCGCGATCGCCGATCATCTGCAGCGCATGCCGCAGTTCCGTGCCCGCGCGTTCCGCAGCCTGCCCAGCACTGGTTTCGGCGATGCGCACCGCCATCGCGGCATCGGCGCTCGCCATCACCTGGCCCGTCGCCAGCGTGATAAATACGGCGCGCTTCAACTGCGTCGGATCCGCGCTCCACGGACGATCTTCATTCGTGTGATACGCCGCATCCGGCCAATTGTTCATCAGAATCGCGGGAATTCCGTGGCCGATAAACGCCGTGTGATCGGATGACCCATAGTGCTTTTCGACGTTGTAATAGAACTGATCGAGCGAGCCCTGCGGATCCACGATCGGGAACAAATAGTTGTACGCGATCCGGCGGTTCTGCACCTTTTCGCGATTGGTATCACCCACATATTCGAAAAACTGCTGCGTCACCTCGTTCACGAAATGATTGATCGTGTACGGCGTGCGCATCAAGCGCAGGCTGTTGCGATTCTTCTTCACATCCTCGCCCGCCATGTCGATCGAAAACGCTGCAACCATTTTCTTCGCTTCATCGGGATAGCGATCCAGATACGCGTTCGTCCCCTGAATCTCCGGCACCCACATCACGCGCACCGTGCGATGCGGACGCGGCAGCACGCCGTCGTCAATCAGCTTCTTCCAGGCGCGCAACATTTCGAGCGTCACTGCGCAGCCAGACGTATCGTCCATCGCGCCCTGTTTCGCGATGCCTTCGAACAGGTGGCCGGTGAACGCGATCTCCTGTTGCGACGATCCATCGCCACGAATGACAGCGGTCGGCACCTGCATCTCGGCGTCGTATTCGGCCGACTTCACTTTCGCGTGAACGGTCAACTTGTCGCCGCGCTCGATCATTTCGACCAGGTCCATCCCCATGCGATGCGAGAGATTGAAGCCCCACGTCGTCTTGCCGCCGCCCGCGCCGCCGCGTCCGCCGCCCAGGTTGTTCCACGAGATTTCGTCGGGACGATCGATGGGCCGGCCGGTCGGATTCGCGAACGAAACCACGCCCGCCGCGCCGTATTCGCGCACGGCAAGATTGTGAACCGCGCCCGGAGCGCCGCTCGCCAGCACGATCTTGTCCTTCACGTTCTTGTCCGTGTAATCGCTGGAACGGTCGCCGCGGCCGACGAAAACCATTTCCGCCGTTACATCGCCCGACTGGCTCCCCGGCGCCAGCGAAGCTGCAATGTCGCGATACGAAACGACTAATTTTTTCACGGGCGACGTGATCCAAAGTTCGCCGAGCTCGCCATCCCAGGTTTTGTTGGGCAATTTGAAGCGCTCGATGTGGACGTCTTCGAGGCCGAACTGCTTCGCCATCTTCTCCATGTACGCGGCTTCGCGATACGTGGTCTGATACTCGGCGGCGAGCCGATCGTGCTCATAGCCGGCGAGGTCGTAGATGGAATTCATCGCCATCGACCCGCTGACTTCAGCGACGATCGATTCGATGATCGATTGCGGAATCAGCGTTTTCGGATTCGGCTGTTCAGGCGGAACAATAGTACGAGGTTGAGCGAATGCAAGCAGTCGAGAACGCAAGCAAAAGCAGCAGCGGTTTCATATCCGCGCATTATCTCACGCTGTTCCTGAGAGAATACGTGAATGGCAGAAGGCCACAAGTGGAAGCCGATCGCCGATCTTCCGGAGGATCTCGAACCCTTTCGAGATCGCGAGTTGGAGTCACTGTCCCAGGTATGGCATGAACAAAACTTTGCCATCGAAGATGACGAGCGCATCATCGCTTTCAATCGAGAGCTTGCGCGTGAGTGGGCGATCGAGACGGGGATTATTGAAGGAGTATACACATTGGACCGCGGAATCACCGAGACGCTGATCGAGCGAGGAATCGATTCTTCCTATATTCCGCATGACGCGACGAATCGCGATCCGGAATTGGTCGCAAGAATCATGCAGGGGCATCAGACTGCGCTCGAAGGCTTGTTCGCGTTCGTTCGAGGCGAGCGCGAGTTGGGCACGAGCTACATCAAAGAACTACATGTGGCGCTGCTTCAATACGTCGACAGGATTGTAGTTTGGGACCAATTTGGAAAACCGTTTGAAACCGAGTTGGAGAAGGGCGTCTACAAGAAGCTACCTAATAATCCGCGGAGAGAAGACGGCGCGATTTACGAATACTGTCCGCCCGAGCACGTCGACTCGGAGATCGATCGGCTGATTGAGTTGCATCATCAACACAACTCGCGAGGTGTCGCGCCGCATATTGAGGCAGCGTGGCTGCATCATGCGTTCACTCAAATTCATCCGTTTCAAGATGGCAATGGTCGGGTCGCAAGGGCGCTCGCGAGCCTAGTGTTTATTAGGGCCGGATTGTTCCCGCTAATCGTGACGCGCGATGATCGTGCAATTTATATCGAGCTTCTGGAACTAGCGGACAGCGGCGATTTGGCGCCCCTAATAAGACTGTTTTCTCAATTTCAAAAGCAAACTCTCAAGAAGGCATTCTCACACGCTGCTGACATAAGGCCCGTTGAGACTCTCCAGGATGCGGTTAACGTCACGCGCGACATGTTCGTAAATGTTGGCAAGCTCACCCAACAAGACTTTCTGGCGGCTCAAGAGAGTGCCGGCAAAATTCTCGAGTCTACCCGAGCCTACTTCCAAGATGCTGCAGTGAAGCTGCAAAGCAACATCGCCCAAGCAAAGAGTGGCTTCGCGTTTGGAACTGCCACTCTTGGAAGCCCTCCCACTGGAGATCTTCGATCGCTTGGTGAACGGTTTCACTTCGAGCCCAATGCGGATGATTATTTTCAATCGCATCTTCTAAACGTTACATTCGGTGGAACCAACAGCAGGATCGTCACGATGCTAACCAGCGTTGGACCTAGATTTCAAGGCGTCATCGCAGTGACTGTCTACTTTCAGATGGAGCAAAGCGCCATTGTTCCGTTGTCTGACGATGCCTTCCTCATCAACTACAGGGATCGTATTGGCGACTTAATGCAGCTCTTCCCTAAGTGGCTCGAAGCTGCGACAATTCGCGGACTGGCGGAATGGCGGCGCAGGCTCGTCTAAAATAGAAGTTCCAGAGATGTTCCCTGAACAATACAGTGTCGGCCCCCTCACGATCGCACCCGCGACGGTGCTCGCGCCCATGGCCGGCGTTACCGATACGGTCTTTCGCCGGCTGATTCGATCGCAGGGCGGCTGCGGGCTCATCATGACCGAGTTCACCAGCACCCACGGCATCGTCGCCTCGGCGAAAGCCACCAAGCCCACGCGCACTTTTCGCTATCTGTATTTCGAACGCGACGAGCACCCCATCTCGGCGCAATTGTTCGGCAGCGACCCGCGGGTGATGGGCGAAGCCGCGCGCCACTGTCAGGACCTGGGCTTCGATATCGTCGACATCAACTTCGGCTGCCCGGTGAAAAAAGTGGTGACGTGCAATGGCGGCTCGGGGTTGCTGCGCGACCTACCGCTGGTCGATTCGATTCTGAAAATCCGTGCGCTCCGCGATTTCGATTCCGCTGACGATGAAGTTTCGCGCGGGCTGGAATGATCGCGAGCTGGTCGCGGTGAAGATGGCGAAGCTGGCCGAGGATAACGGTCTGCAAGCGATCGCGCTGCATCCGCGCACGCGCGAGCAGGGCTACAGCGGGATTTCGGATTGGACCCGCATTGCGGAAGTGAAGGCCGCGGTGAAGATTCCAGTGATCGGCAACGGCGATATCATCACGCCCGAAGATGCGGCTCGGATGGTGCGCGAGACGAATTGCGATGCGGTGATGATCGGGCGCACGGCGTCGTCCAATCCGTGGATCTTCCGCCAGATTCAGGATTACCTTGCGACCGGGCGTTACGAAACGCCGCCCGAGAGTGCGCGCTACGAATTAATGCGCCAGTATTACGGAATGCTGATCGAGCACGACGGCGCGGATGTGGTCGGCAAGATGAAGCAGTTCGCCACGTATTTCACGCATGGCGTGCGTAATGGCAGCAAGCTGCGCGCGGATATTTATCATGAGCACGATGCGGTGGGGATTCTCGGGCTGGTCGATAAATTCTTTGAGCGCGAGCTGAGCGCGGCGTAAGAAAAACGCGCGCGCCCTGACGGGACGCGCCTCACTGTGCGCGCAAAACACGTCTAGCCTAAATATTTTCTAGCGCCCGTCGAGAATTCTTCCCGCCTTGTGGTCGGCTTCCGCGCTTTTGAAATCGCCGATGGCGCGCTCGGACTTGGCGCGGGCGAAATAACCGGGTGCGAAATCGGGACGGAACGAGATCAGCTCGGTGAAGTCCGCGATCGCCTTGCGATGCTCGCCCAGCAACTGGTAGGTGGCGGCGCGCTCGAAATAGTTGATCTCGACCGGCGCGAGTTTCACGGCCTCGTCGAAATCCTTGAGGGCGGCCTGCGGGTTTCCCATCGCTCGGATCGCGGTGCCGCGAAGGTTGTAGCCCGGCGCCAGTTTCGGATCGATCTCGATCGCCCGGTTGGCGTCCTCAATAGCCGTCTGGTAGTCGTGCATTTCGATATACGCCAGGCCCCGCTCGATCAGGGGCCCGGAATCGTTGGGACGCAGCTCGATGACTTTAGTGAACTCGCGGCTGGCGCGCTCGGTTTGATTGTCGGCGAGAAGGGCGCGGCCTCGCATCAGGTGGGCTTCCCAATAATCCGATTTCAAATTCACCGCGCGATCGAAGGCAAGGATGGCCTGCGAATAGCGAGCGATTTTCAACAGCCGCACGCCCGCGTCGTAGCTCTCCTGCGCGCGCAACGGATCGAAGGAACGCTTGTAGAGATAAGCGGCGAGGGCGACCGAAACAATCACGATGGCCGCGATGGTTGCGTACAGCCGGCGGCGGCGGCGGAGCATGTCGGACGCCTCGACGGGAACGAAGATCAGCGGTTGAGCGGCAGGCTGAGCAGACTCGACGGATTCCCCCTGCCGTTTATGAGAAGCTCCGGTATCGACAGGCTCGGCGGAAAGCTTTAGGGGATTTTCCAAATCTTTTAAATCTTCGGGCACTATCTCTATGATAGTGGATGATGAAAAATGTTCAATTGATCACCGACGGCGCCTGCATCGGCAATCCTGGCCCGGGCGGCTGGGCCTGCATCCTGCGGTGTGACGATCAAAAACGCGAGTTGCATGGCCATGCGCCGAAGACCACCAACAATCGTATGGAATTGACGGCGGCGATCGAGGGGCTGCGGGCGATCAAGAAGCCGAGTGAAGTGGAAGTGGTGACGGATTCCGAGTACGTCAAGAACGGGATCACCACTTGGATTCACGGCTGGAAACGTAATGGCTGGAAGACGGCCGCGAAGAAGCCGGTGGTGAATCAGGACTTATGGACCGAGCTGGATGAAATCGCGTCATGGCACAACGTGAAGTGGACTTGGACGAAAGGCCATGCCGACCATGAGGATAATAATCGGTGCGATGAGTTAGCGACTCGGGCGGCTCGGGAGCAGGCGTAATCGTGTAAGCCCAACGATAACGCACGCCGGCGCATTTATGCGCCTTCCATGAGCCGCGTGCCGTGTCGATACTCATGTCGATACGCTTTTGTCGCGGCCGGAAGAACAGAGGCGACTGCGTTTGTGCCCACCTGGAAAAACACCTGTCGACACGGCACGCAGGAGTAGAGTGCCTGCGCCACACTGCTACCATCAAAGATTCATGAACCCTCAAGCTCCTCCGAAGATGCCCATCGAAGGCATTCGACACATCATCGCGATCGGCTCCGGAAAAGGCGGCGTTGGCAAGACCACCGTTAGCGTGAACCTCGCGCTCGCGCTCGCCAGTCTCGGACGCAAAGTCGGCCTGCTCGATGCCGACGTCTACGGCCCCAACGTTCCGATGATGATGGGGATCAATCAGCCGCCGCTGGCCTCCGGCGATCGCATCCGGCCGCTGGAAAAGTACGGCGTCAAGCTGATGTCGATGGGCTTTCTGAATCCCGGCGACAAGCCGCTGGTCTGGCGCGGGCCGATGCTGCACAGCGCGATGCAGCAGTTCCTGCGCGGCGTCGATTGGGGCGAGCTCGATTATCTGCTGATCGATCTGCCTCCCGGCACGGGCGACGTAGCGCTTTCGCTGGCGCAATCGACGCCGATTACGGGCGCGATCGTGGTCACGACGCCTTCGGATGTATCGCTCGAAGACGCGCGCAAAGCCGTGAACATGTTCGCGCAGGTGCGGGTTCCGATGCTCGGGCTGGTCGAGAATATGAGCTACCTGATCGCGCCTGGATCCGGCGAACGCATCGACGTGTTCGGCGAAGGCGGCGGCAAGAAAACGGCCGAGCAGATGAACATCACGTTCCTGGGCGAGCTTGCGCTGGATCCGGAAATTCGAGCGGGTGGGGATCGGGGCGATCCGGTAACCGTGCGTCCCACCGATGCGCGCGCGCTTCCGTTCGTCGAATTGGCTCGTCGCCTGGAGCAGCGCTGCGTGGAGACGCAATCGGCAGGCCCGTCGATTACGATCGAGGATTGAAGATCGCTTATCCACTCCCTTGGCGCAAGCGCGGCGTGGTCGCGACTCGTCTCGCACCAAGCGGCCACGAAAGCCAGCGAATGAATCGTTAGACCGCTCGGGCGGGGCCGGCATCGGGACCGGCGTCAGCCTGGGGATTCGTACGCAGCGCCCGGCCCAACGAGTGAATATAGTCCGCAACCCCCTGCGGATTATCGATGGATTCCATCCCATTCCCGCTGCTCTTACCCGCTGTCTCCAGCATAAGATCGCCGATGCCAACCATGCGCTGCCACATAGTCTGATGCACTCGTACTTCCTGAATCTTCTCGAGATCGATCGTCTCCGTGCTCTTCGAAAAGAACCCGCTTTCAAAACGAAGGCGGTCGTCCATGATTGTGATCTTCACGAAGCCGCTTCTTCATATGCTGCATGAACGTGAAGAATATCCATACCGCAGGCAGGATGAAGCCCCATAGCGCGCTCGAAATCGGTCTGATCGGGGGGCTTCGGGTAAGCCAGCATATACCCGCCTAGAGCCAGAGCCAGAGCAAACCGAACACATAGCTCAACTTGACGAACTTGAGAGACGGCCGGATCAGCATTGCCCGAATTCTATCATGACCGCGCAACATTACGAGAGTATAATTATTACCAGTCTTATTTCCACGAAATCAGGAGGTAATTTGTGGCATTTAGGATTGTAGCCATCGGCGATTCCATTGTCTGGGGACAAGGATTCCTCCCCAATGAGAAATTCGTGTCCGCTGGTGCAGCAGGCGCTCCTGCCCACGCACCCCGAGCGGTGTTACCGTCGAATCCTCGGCCCATTCCGGCGCGGTGATTGGCGCGTTCGGCGTGAGCGGAACTCCGGAAGTCGGCGAAGTGCCGGCTTCGCGACTCGCCATCATCGAGCAATGCGACGCCTTCACTAATTCACCGGATACGGTCGACCTGGTGATTCTGGATGGCGGCATTAATGATGTGGGCGTCGCGAATATCCTGAATCCGTTCGCATTAATTCCGCCGCTGGCCGCCAGGGTTACGCATGCCTGCCACGACGGCATGCTGGTGCTGCTCACCAAAGTGAGCGCGAAATTCTCCAAGCCGACTTGCAGGATTCTGGTCACCGGGTACTATCCGATCCTGAGCGGTCTGAGCGATCCGCTCGGCGTGACTGAAGCTGCTCAGCTCTGTTCGGAATCGCCGTTCCGAGTTTTATCAATAGGGATCGCGACATCATCGATCCGGTGCTGGCCCGCTGCGCAGCGTTTTTCAACCAGTCCACGCAGGAGATCAAACGCGCCATTGCCGATACGGGTGACGCTCGGTCCGTTTCATTCCGACGGGATTTACCGATGCCAATGCAGTTTTCGTTCCGGGGCACGTCGCTGCTTTGGGGGCTGGATCTCGGCGACGATCTGGACCCGCAGGATCCGGTGGCCGCGACGCGGCATCCGCTGTGCGATATCGCGTTTCCCGGTCCGCTGGAGATCCTGCATCGCGAGCAATGTTATCGCGCATCGGCGGGGCATCCGAATGTGCATGGGCGCGATCCAATTCGCCAGACAAATTCTGTCGGCGTTGCCATAGGAAAGTTACGCGCTCCCTTACGTTGCGATTAACTGACGGCCTTCAGTGTCGTAGCCGTGGTCGACGAATGTTGATTGATCGTCAGTTGAGGCGCGACCGCACAGATAGCGCGCAACAGCGATAAGATGATTTGCATGACGCATCGGGCATGCCTCGCGATCGCGATGCTCGCATGCGCCCCCGGTCTGTTCGGACAACAGAAAGTCTTCATCCAAGGGACAGCCATCGAAAGCGGAACGGGCCTGCCGATTCCCGGCGCGAAGGCCGTGCTGCATTACAACACATCGCCGGTCCCGCTCGATACAGCGATTGCCGATGCGTCTGGCTCGTTTCGATTGTCGGCCGCGGAGCCGTACCGGTATGACGTCGAAGTCACGGCCCCTGGATTCAGAGACTCGTTCTACAGCGGCACCGAGGGGAGAGGGCATCGATATCAATCAAGCTGCATTCGACAAAGCAGCCGACGACAAACCGTTCGCTACCATTACCGTGGAACTGCCTAGGCAGAGCTCGATCACCGGGCGCATTCGGGACGCCGATACCAGCAAGCCGCTGGGCACTTTGACCGTGCGAGTTTTGCGCCTCGGATCTATGGGAGGCATCAAACGGCTCTTCCGAGGAAACCATCGTTTTCACCGAAGACGATGGCACGTTCCGTGTGGAACCTCTCGGATCGGGCGAGTACATCCTCGAAATTCAGAATCGGAATCCGCTGACGAAGGAAGAGGAAGCATCGCCGAAGCGCTACCCGCGCATCTATTGGCCAAGTGGCGATCCGGATAACCAGGATGCGATCAAGCTGCGGCAAGGCGCGGAATTCAACATTGGCACGCTCGAGTATTCGAAGGTAGTTCTTCCGAAAGGTGCAGGCGAGCCATCGATTGGAAGTGTACTCCGGACGCCGTGTTTCAAATCACGATCGCGCAACGGATCGCAAAAGCTCTTCTGGATCGACCACGCGAGAGCGGCGTCTGCGGGCAGCCTTTCGCAATTCCAGATCTTTCGCCCGGTACGTATAAGGTCGATGTCACGGCGTTCGGGAAGCACAATGCCTTCGGGACAACCGAAGTCCGAGTCGAAGAAGGACGCGATCTCGAATTCGAACTGAAGCCCATCGTCATCGAACCGGTATCGATCTCCGGAAAGATCACCTGCGAATGCGACAAACCATTCGTACCTGGAGAACCGCGCGTGCTGTTTGACTTGTACCAACCGGGGAGCAACTTCGTTGCGGCGTTCCAAGTCGAGGCCGATGGCACATTCGAGAAGGAATTCCTGATTCAAGGGAACGCTCTGTTCAACGTCAGGAACATTCCAGCGGGTTTCTACCTCAAGCGCCTGCTGATCAACGGCACCGAGGCGAAGGATCCTTTCGGAGCAGATGCCAGTGGTTTCGGGAACCATGGAGATCGTGCTCTCCGACAAGGCTGCGACCATCGCGGGAACAATTCTGAAAGAAGGAAAACCCCGCGATGGAGTTTTCGCGATCGTTGCCCGGTGGCCGCTAGCGGAAGCGACGGATGGCAGGCTCAACGCTTTGGATCTAAGAAGCGCGAAGGTCGATGCGGACGGATCCTTCCGATATTTCCAGCGCTCAGTCCCGCAACCTATCGCGTGGCCTGCTTCAGTATGGCGCTTGGCGGCAAAGCAACTGGTGTTTCGACCCGGCGTGGCTCGATGCGGGCCAAACAGTCACGCTGGCGGAAAAAGAATCGAGGTCGGTGATCCTCGATTCGAAAGAACCCTGCGCGACCCCTCAACCGTAATGATGTGGGGCGGACCGCCTGGTCCGCGCGGAGCGCTGCTCCAGCTCCGCCGACCAAAGCGCCGACCAGAGGTCCGCGCGGGTCCGGAGACCCGCCCTACTCCCAAGGGCTGTCACAAGCCAAAAGGAGGAAGACCACCGTCCCACTTACAATAGAAGTGATGGAAACCGAACGCCCCGCCACCCGTGTGCTGGTGGTCGACGACGAGGAATCGCAGCGCACCGCCCTGGCCGGCATGATCGGCCTGTGGGGTTACACCGTCGAAACCGCCGGCGACGGCCAGGAAGCTCTCGAAAAGCTCCAGTCGTTCGGCGCGCACGTCATGGTCACCGACCTCATGATGCCGCGCATGAGCGGGCAGGATCTGCTCAAGCGGCTCAAAGAGCAAGGCGGCGGGCCGGCCGCGATCGTGCAGACCGCATTCGGAAATCTCGAAACCGCGATTCAAGTGGTCCACGATCTGGGCGCATTCTGGTTTCTCGAAAAGCCGGTGCAATCGCAGGCATTGCGGCTGCTGCTCGAACGCGCCGCGGCGCAAGGCCATCTCGCCGAACATGCGGAACGCCTCGAACGGCAGTTGAGCTATCAGGGCGTGCTGGGCAACATGGTCGGCGCATCGCAAAAAATGCAGGAGGTTTTCTCGCTGATTCAGCAAGTCGCGCCCAGCCGCGCCGCCGTCCTGCTCACTGGCGAAAGCGGCACCGGAAAAGAACTCGCCGCGCGCGCCATCCATGCGCTGAGTCCTCGCCGCGCCGGACCGTTCGTCGCGATCAATTGCGCCGCGATGCCGGACACGCTGATGGAAAGCGAACTGTTCGGCCACGAAAAAGGCGCGTTCACGGGAGCCATCGAGCGCCGCGCCGGCTGTTTCGAGCTCGCGCAAAACGGAACCGTGCTGCTCGACGAAATCGGCGACATGCCCGCCGCGACGCAGGCGAAACTGCTGCGCGTTCTGGAAGACGGCCGCGTGCGCCGTCTGGGCGGCAAGAGCCGAAGTGCAGCTGGATGTGCGTGTCATCGCCGCCACCAATGCGCCGCTCGAGACCGCGATTCGCGAAGGGAAGATTCCGCGAAGACCTGTACTATCGGCTGAACGTTTTCCCGATTCCCCTCCCTGCCCTGCGCGACCGCAAGGAAGATATTCCGATGCTGGCGCAGCGCGCTGCTCTCCGATCTCAACTCCAAGCACGGCGTCCAAGGTCACCGATATTTCGCACGAAGTGGAAGATCGTCTGTGCGCCTACAACTGGCCGGGCAACGTTCGCGAATTGCGCAACGTGATGGAGCGCGCGGTCATCCTGGCCGGCGAAGGAACCATTCAGCCGTCGCATCTTCCGCCGGGATTCAATGGCGCCCAGGTCCGATCCCCGCCGCCAGCGTCGCCGAGAACGGCGAGCTTCGCATTCCGTTCGGCTACACGGTGGAACAGGCCGAGCGCGCATTGATCGAGCTCACGCTGGAACACACGCAAAGGCAACAAGACGCGCGCCGCCGAAATTCTCGGCATCAGCCAGAAAACCCTCTTCAATAAACTCAAGGAGTATGGTGCGCAAGGCACCAGTACGGGCGCGAGCGCGGATTAGTGACTGTGCCGGTGATTCGTTTCATGGATATTGACCGCTTGCTTACGAGCCTGTCTGGAAACAGCGTGAAAACAGGGACAGGCCGCCCTGTCCACGCCGATATCTTTTGTATTCGTGACGTCGGGTCACTAGGGGACAGGGTAGCCTGTCCCTGTTTTCACGCTGTTTCCAGACAGGCTCGTAAGCAGGCGGTCAACCTCGGAGGCCGATGTCGCTCCGCGTCCGTCTGATTCTTTCGATCGCCGCCGTGGTGATGCTCGCCACCGTCGCGCTTTCGATCGTGCATCTGGACACGCTGGCGAATTCGCTCTCGAAAGATGCGCTCGACCGCGCCAATCTCGCGGGCCAGCAGGTGAAATCGTTCGTCGACAATTTCGTCAACCAGAATTCCACGCAATACGAAACGCCCGCCGATCGCGAGGGTCTGATCGCCCTGTGGAACCACCTCATCACCAGCGACACACAGCTTTCCGGACGCCTGCTGGAAATCATGGCGCCATCGCCTGCGATTCTCGAGATCAACGTTGCCGGACAAACCGGCGAAGTTCTGGCGTCTTCGAATCCTTCCCGCATTTCCGGCCCGCTTCCAAAACTTTCGATGTTCGGCGCGTGGCGTGATGGGCCGCTTCGGCAGCGCATGCTCGATTTGTTCGTTCGCCGTCCGGACTATCAGGTGCAAGTGCCGCTGGGGCAAATCGCGACGGCTGGAATCGACCCGGAAAACAACGCAAACACCGCCGCCGACCACACGATCTTCACCATCCAGGTAGTCACCTCCAGCGTGCTGCTGCGGGAAGCTCTCCTGCCGGATGTTGAGTGGCTCGCCGGCGTCTCCGGCGGCGCGGTGCTGGCTATCGCTGTTGCTCACCGCGCTGGCCGCGAATTGGATCCTGCAGCCACTGCGACGAATCGAACGAACCATCGATCGCATCGTCCAGGGAAACTACGGCACGCAGGAGAATCCGGTCGGGATGGCCAAGGAATTCGCGGCGGTGGAGAGCAAACTGAACGTGCTGGGCGAACAATTCCGCGGCGCGCGCGAGGCCGCCAGCGAGAAACAGCACAGTCTCGACCAATTGCTGGAACGCATGGCCTCGCAACTGGATGTCGCCACCCGCTTGTCCGCCATCAGCCGCATCAGCGGCGGCGTAGCCCACGAAATCAAGAATCCGTTGAACGCGATTTCCCTTCGCCTGGATCTATTGAAGGAGCGGCTCGGCGCGCCGCCCGAGGAACTCGCGCCCGAGATCGAGATTCTGTCTAAAGAAGTGCACCGTCTGGATCGCGTCGTGAAAACGTTCCTCGATTTCACGCGGCCGGTGGAGGTGAAATTCCAGGAGATCGATCTGGCGGCGCTCGCCCGCGAGGTTGCCGATTTGATGACTCCGCAGGCTCGCTCGTCGCGGATCAAGCTATCGTTTGAAGCGGTTGGCGATGCCCCGGCGCTCATGCGCGGCGACGCCGATATGCTGAAGCAGGCCATTCTGAACCTGGTAACGAATGCGCTGGATGCGATGTCTCAATTGAAGATGGAGAATGGCGAGCTTCATCTGCGCGCGTCCACGCCCGGGACCTCGGTTCGTCTGGAGGTCGCCGACAATGGCCCTGGAATTCCCGAGGCGTTGCGCAACAAGGTGTTCCAGCTCTACTTCACCACCAAGCAGCAGGGCTCGGGAATCGGCTTGGCAATGACGTATCGGGCCGTGCAGTTGCATAATGGTACTATCGATTTCACGAGCGAAGACGGACGCGGAACAACCTTCTGTTTGCAGTTCCCGGCATCGGTAACCCATGCGTAATTTTCGGACGGGCTCGGGTTCCTTGTTCGCGATTCCCGCGGTACTAACGCTCGCGATGTTCCCGAGTGCCTGCTTCACCCACAAAGGCCCAGCCGTATTCACGCCGCCACCGCCCCAACCCGCTCCCGTTGCAGCCGCGCCGGAACATCTCCCGGAGCCGCCCATCGTCGATTCGGTGCCCGATTTCAATACTTCCGCGAGTGGCGCGGGAATCGTGCCCAACGGAGTTTCCGAAGCTCCGCCGCCGCCGGTGCCGAGAATTCCGCCGCCGCGCCGCGTACCGGTGACTCCCGCCAAACCTGCGGCGACGACGCCCGACCCGCCAGTCCAACAGCCTCCGCGCCTCGGCCAAATTCTGTCGCCCGAGCAGACGCGCGATTACAATCGTCAATTCGACGAATGCCTGGACCGCGTGCGCAGCGTGCTCACAACCCTGGGACGAAAGAACCTGACGCCGGATCAGGCCGAGATCCTCAATCGGATTCAAGTGTTCCAAAAACAGGCCGAGGAAAAGCGCGAGCAGGATCTGGTGATCGCGGTTAGCTTAGCGCGGCGCGCGGATGTGCTGGCGAAGGATTTACAGGATCGCGTGCCTTAGGCTGTGGTGCACGCACTCCTCACGATGCTGAACATAGCGGACCCGTATAACGTGGCTGCGGTCTAAAGTTTTTCAGCCTTGCGGTCGATCCATCGTCGATGACGGTAAGCCAAGTCTTCACCGCAATCCTTTTCGCCTCCTGCGGGTTCGCCCAACAAGGCACGATTCAGGACCGCCCCATCCCGAAGCCTCACCTGATTCGTGGCGACGTCACCCAGATGGATCGAGCGGACGCACCCAAATCCAAGGGCCAGCAAACCAAGTCCGACGCGAAATCGCAGTCGGGGGCCATGGCATCGGGGTCAGCGGCAACCGGCGAAGTCGATCCGGTCAAGCGCCACGCGGCGGCCGAACAGAGTTTTCGCGAAGATCACGTGTGTCCCGTCAACAATCGTAATGACGGCCCGTGTCCTGGATTCGTGATCGGCTATGCGAAGGGATTCGCATGCGGCGGGGTGGACGAGGCAGCCAATATGCGGTGGCAGACTGTCGAAGCTTCCAAGGATATCGTTAAGCCGGAAGGCGAAGGATGTAAGCCCGCGAAGTAATGTTGCCGCGATTGACGGCTACGGCTCGCGCTCGACCATGCTCGATATTTCGGCGGCACGGACGCCGTAGACTTTGCTGACCTTCTGGCAGATCTCATTCGCGATGCGGTCGGGTTTCTCTTTGTCATCAAGATCGATCTCCACCTTGATGTAAATATAAGTGCGCGCCATGGCCCAATGATACGATGAGAACAAGCGGTGACCCTCCCCTGCAAAATCTGCAACAAGCGACGCGCGCGCCGCGATTGTCCCGGTGTCGGCGGCGGGATCTGTCCGCAATGCTGCGGCGAGCAGCGCGAAAACACCGTCGATTGTCCGAGTTCGCTGCGAGCATCTGATGGCCGCTCGGCATCATGAACAGCCACCGCCGATCCCGTCTGATCAGGTTCCCAATCGGGACGTCGACATCACCGAGGATTTCATTCGCGAGCACGAAAACGTGATCACGTTTCTGACGCTCGCGCTGGCGGGTGCCATGGAAAAGGAACGCGCTGTCGATTTCGATGCGCGCGAGGCGTTGGACGCGCAGATCCGAACTTATCGGACGCTTGAATCGGGATTGATTTACGAGACCAAGCCGCAGAATCCCTACGCGGCGGCGATTCAAGAGGCACTGCAGAAGTCGGTGGGGGAATTGCGGAAGGAACTCGAGAAGGAAACGGGAATGCATTCGCTGCGCGATGCGGAAGTGCTGGGGACGCTGGTATTCCTGCAGCGGCTGGAGTTGCAACACAACAACGGACGTCGGCGCGGGCGGGCGTTTTTCGATTTCCTGCGATCGTACTTTCCGAACGCGGCGGCCGAAAACACCCCCACCCTTACGGGCGGTGTTTGATGGGCAACGCGATGAGTGAGACTCCGGCGTATATCGTGTTCGCGCATGGATCGAGCGTGGAATCGGCGAATGAAGCCGTGCGCGTCGTCGGTCGCCGAGCGGCCGAGCGCGGCGCGTGGCGCGCTTTCGAAACTGCGTTTCTCGAAGGCGGAAAGCCGGACCTGATGACCGCCATTGACGATCTGGCAGCGCGCGGCGAATTGAAGTTCGTGATCGTCCCCTATTTCCTGACCACGGGTTTGCATCTGAAGCGCGACTTGCCTCGGCTGATCGAAGAGATTCGCGCGAAGCATCCGGCGATCGCGATCGACGTAACGGAGCCGCTGGATGGTCACCCGGCAATGGCCGATGCCCTGGTGGATCGGCGCGAAGAGTCTGCATGCAAGCCCGTTTAATCGAGTCGGTCGAGATCGCCCCCGAGGTCCGGCATTTCGTGTTCGAGGCGGCCGACGTTGCGCAGCTTCCGTTCGCGCCGGGGCAGTTTGTTTCTTTCACCGACACGATCGACGGCAAGAAGATCACGCGAGCGTACTCGATCGCGTCGGCGCCATCGGAAACGAATCGATTCGAGCTTTGCCTGAATCTGGTACACGACGGGCATCTATCGCCGCGGTTGTTTTCGATGCAGCCGGGGGAGTCAGTCGAGATGCTGCCTCCGCTGGGGACGTTCACTATTCGCCATCCGGAACGCGACGCAGTGCTGATCGCAACGGGCACGGGCATTGCTCCCTACCGTTCGATACTGCATGCCCACTTGAATGAGACGTCACGGGCCTTCACGCTGATTTTCGGCGTGCGGCATGAGCCGAGCCTGATGTATCGAACGGAATTCGAGGAGATGGCTCGGCGATTTTCGCATTTCAAGTTCATGCCGACGCTCACGCGACCCGGCGAGACTTGGCCGGGCCGTGCGGGTCGAGTGCAGGAACATTTGGCGGAAGCGATCGGCGAGCGCCGGGATATCGACGTGTTTCTGTGCGGACTCAAAGCCATGGTCGACGATGTGCGCACTATCCTGAAGGGCATGGGTTTCGATCGCAAACAAATTCTCTACGAGAAGTACGACTGAAGTGGGGCACCAAGGTAACCAATGAAGCGCGGAATCGTACTTGGATTGGCGGTCGGGTTCGTCTTCGCGATCGTCGTCATTATTTTGCTGGCGATCATGCCGTCGCCGTTGAAGGAATCGGATTACCTGGTGATCGGCTCCGTCGCGACGCTGGCCTCGTTGCTGGCGCTATTTCTGCTGCTGGTGAGCACGACGATGAAGTCGGCGAACATATTCTTTAAGCGGCGCAAGAAATAACGCGTCACGAATGTCGAGATAAATCTCGACACGGCGCGCTGGATCGCGATGTGGAGCGGGTGAAGGAGATGGCTGGGGCTCGGTGGGATTCGTTGATGAAGCAAGGGGCGTACACAGTTTTCGTGATCTCACTACGCAACCAAATCGGGCTAGTCGTGACTTTGCTTGGAGCTGCTCTTTTAGAGTTCGCGGCGCTGAGTCTCGAGAACATCGCCTACGACTATGCGACTCTCGCTGTCATCCTGGCGGTCGCCGGCGGTGTCGCCGAATTGCATTTGGCGGTTCTCGTTGTCCGAATGTTTCGGCGATTCTGCGCACTTGATCGTTTGATTGTGATGGGCACGATTGCCGCGCTACCATTCATCGTCGGAGCTTGCGCCCAGGTCAACATCCATGGAGTTGCGATTTGGCCCTTTCTTACTTATGCCCTTATGGCGGAAGGGATCGCGCTTGGCTGTGCAGCTACATGGGTGTGGCGCTTGATAAGAGGGCCGAGAGTATCGGGCATTGGTAAGTTTTCCTCCGGCGTGCAAGATCTTGGGTCTAACCCGGAACACCTACGAGACTATGGGAAATAAGTCAGATAGCTACCGCCCTGACTTCAGTGCCGCGATGAACTCCTGTGGATCGGCGACGCTCAGTATCACCGAATAATTCTCCGTCGTCGGCACGTACGCCACGTGCGTTCGATCCGTAATGAACACGAGCGCCTTCTCGCCATTCGCCAATCGGAACCATCCGGAACGATAGCCGGGGAACGACGAGCCGTTTGTTCGCCACTTCAGCCGATAATCCAGATCGACCGTCAAATCGATCGTGCGCGCCTCATCCAGTTTCAGGCTCGACACCGGAATCAGGCGGCCGTATAAATCGCCGGCGATTCTCAATCCGGCGCTATCGACTTCGAATCGCACTCGCTTCGACGACGACGCGACGTAGACAACGGCTGCGATCGCAATCGCCATCGACAACGCCACAACGCCCACGACCAGCCACATGGTCCCCGCGCCGCTCGACGAGGGAATGATCGGAAATATCTGTTTCATAGCGCCTCGGCTGAGCCTACCTCAGGTTGACATCGCAGTCCAGTAATAAAAGAATGAACAGAAGCCTCGAAACCACATGCGAAAACTAATCTTCCTGATCGCCCTACCGCTCATTAACGTGACCGCGCAAGTGAAGCCTCAGTTCACATCCGCCGACTACCAGCGCGCGGAAAAGTTCATGGGCTACAACACGACCTCGTTGGTCTCCAACGGCCCTGTGCGCCCAACCTTCTTGCCCGACGAGCGGTTTTACTATCGCAACGCGACAGCAGAGGGCACCGAATTCATCCTGGTCGATCCGGCCAAGGGCACTCGCGCTCCGGCGTTCGATCATGTGAAGCTCGCGGCGGCGCTATCGGCGACTTCCGGCACCATCTACGACGCTCATCATCTACCCTTCAACGATTTCGAACTCGCGGGCGATTCGGTTTCGTTCAGCGCCGCCGGGAAAAAGTTCACCTGCACCGTCGCCGGATCGAGTTGCACCGCGACCGGCGATTCCGCTGGCGGGCGCGGCGGTCGAGGTGGCCGTGGCGGACGCGGTGGTGGCGGCGCAGGCGGCGGACGAGGCAATAACGAATCGCTATCGCCCGACGGCAAGCGCGCGGTGTTCATTCGAGATAACAACTTGTGGTCGCGTGATGTCGCGACCGGCACTGTGACGCAGCTCACCACCGACGGCATCAAGGATTTCGGCTATGCGACCGACAACGCGGGCTGGGCGGGCAGCGATCGGCCAATCGTTTCCTGGTCGCCTGATGGTAAGAAGGTCGCGACGTTTCAGCAGGACCAACGAGGCGTCGGCGAAATGTATCTGGTCTCGACCGCGGTCGGCCATCCGGAATTGAAGGCGTGGAAATATCCGCTACCTGGCGACGAAACGATCACGACCATTCAGCGCGTGGTGATCGATGTCGCCGATCCGCATGTGGTTCGGCTCAAGATGGGTGCGGATCAACATCGTTCGACGCTGTGCGACAACGTGGCGTGCCGCGGCGGCGAATGGTCGGATGTGCAGTGGAGCAACGATTCGTCGAACGTCGCGTTCGTGTCGACATCGCGCGATCACAAGGAAGAACATCTGCGCATCGCGAATGGCGCGACCGGCGAGATCAAAGATATTCTCGACGAGAAGGTTCCCACGTTTTTCGAATCGGGCAACGGCCGCGTGAACTGGAAGTATCTGCCGGCGTCGAACGAGATCATCTGGTTTTCCGAAAAGTCGAATTGGGGCCATCTTTATCTCTATGACGCGTCCACCGGGAAGCTGAAGAACCAGATCACGACCGGCGAAGGCAACGTCACGCAATTGATTCGCGTCGACGAAAAGGCGCGGGTGCTGTATTTCCTGGGTGTGGGACGCGAGAAGGGTCGCGATCCGTATTACGTGCATCTGTATCGCGTCGGATTCGACGGCAAGAATCTCGCGCTGCTCACGCCGGAGGATGCGAATCACGATGTGACGCTCGCGCCATCGGGCAAGTATTTCGTCGACAACTATTCGAAGCCGGACGTTCCTTCCGTTAGCGTCGTGCGCGATGAGACCGGCAAGCTGGTTACGCCGCTGGAGAAGGCCGACATTTCCAAGCTGCTCGCGACGGGCTGGAAAGCGCCGATGCCGATCACGGTGAAGGCTCGCGACGGCCAGACCGATCTCTACGGGCTAATGTTCCGCCCAACGAATTTCGATCCGGCGAAGAAGTATCCGATCGTCAATCATATTTATCCGGGTCCGCAGACGGGCAGCGTCGGCAGCCGCAATTTCTCGGCGGCGCGCGGCGATTGCCAATCGCTGGCCGAGCTGGGATTCGTCGTAGTCGAGATCGACGGCATGGGAACGCCGTGGCGATCGAAGAAATTTCACGAGGCGTACTTCGGCAATCTCGGCGACAACACGCTGCCGGATCAAGTGACGGCGATGCAGCAGCTCGCCAAGAAATATCCGTGGATCGATATCGATCGCGCGGGAATTTACGGACACTCGGGCGGCGGCTATGCCACGGCGGACGCGATGTTCCGCTATCCCGATTTCTTCAAGGTCGGGATTTCGGAGGCGGGCAATCACGACAATCGCGAATACGAAGACGATTGGGCGGAGAAGTGGCAGGGCCTGCTGGTGAAGAATTCGGACGGCACGACGAATTACGATAATCAGGCGAATCAACTGGTCGCGAAGAATTTGAAAGGGCATCTGCTGCTGGCGCACGGCACGATGGATAACAATGTTCCTCCGTACAACACGCTATTGGTGGTGAATGAGCTGATCAAGGCGAACAAGGATTTCGATTTGCTATTGCTGCCGAATCGCAATCACGGGTTCGGGAATGAACCGTACATGGTGCGTCGGCGATGGGATTATTTCGTGCGGTACTTGCTGGGTGGGGAGCCGCCGGTGGGGTATGAATTGCGGGCGCCGGACGGTGGCGGAAGAGGTCCAGCGGCGAATTAGAATAAGTTGATCCTTATTAGCGCCATCCGTCGGAGGGTGTCTGTGACACATCGAGTGAAGATCCTGATTTTGCTTGCCGCGTGCGGTCTGGTTCGACCGACTGCTGTTCCTTGCGCCGATTGCTTTATTGATTGCATGGAGCGCTCCGGCTGTTGGAGTGGCAGGTCCATTAGTGATCCGCATGGCTGCAATGTTCAACCCCAGATTTGCCGAATCCAGTGCCAAGGCAAGAGCGGCAACGGTTGGGGCGCCATCGCGTACAGCAAGAAAGATAAAATCTCCGGCTGGTCGTTTGAGCAGGACAACAAGGCTGCGGCGGAAAAGGTCGCGGTGCAATATTGCACAAAATCTGGCGGAGCCCATTGCGCCGTCGCGGCCAGCTTCGACAAACTCTGCGGCGCAATCGCGGCAGACGGCGAACTAGTCGCATGGGGAACGTACGGCACGAAAGAAACGGCGCAGCAGCGAGCTGTATCGGAATGCACGAAGCTGGGCGGCAAGAAGTGCGAAGTCCAAGCGTGGGTCTGCTCGGGTGCAACTTCCAACTCAAGCGCGCCGAGCGCACCCAGGCCACCGAAGGCCACGGCTTGGGGCGCGATCGCGTACAGCAGCCGGGATATGGGCGCTGGATGGTCGCATGGCAAAGACGATCGGGCCAACGCGGAAAGAGAAGCGATGGCCCTCTGTTCGCAACGCGGAAAGGCGTGCGTGTTGCAGACCGCGTTCAATAAACAATGCGGAGCGCTGGCTGCGGATCGGGAATTTACGGGAGTGGCAGCGGCGGCGGACGTCCTGATGGCGCAGCAAAAGGCTATGGATGAGTGCAAGAAAGCTGGTGGCACTCGGTGCGCGCTGCACATTGCGTTTTGTTCCATGTGATTCTGATTAGCCAGAAGGAAAAGGCCGCCGATCGATGTCGGAATGCGTGTAGCCCCGCGGGAAGAAGTGGTTCTGCAGACGTCGCAATGGTCGAAGTGAATCGCCACTCATGCAGGCTGCGGCTAATGCCTTGATTCCGGCGGCACCAACCCGCTTGCGCGATAGTACACAACCAACTGCCCAAAATGCTCCGCGCTATGCTCGATCGCCGACATCCACGCATACGACGTGTGCGAAACGCGCCGGCCTGTCTCCCACGCGAATTCGCGTGTCGTGTCGAGCCCCGCGTCGCCCTGCTCGCGAATTACCGCCGCACCTGCCGCGACCGCTTGCTCCAGCACCCGCACGACATCCGCCTTCGTCGGATACGACTTCCGCGTCGGGCTGTGCCCTTCTTTCTCAAAGCCGGGGCCGAAATCCGGACCGATAGGCCTTCCCGCAATCCTACCGGCGACATCGAAATCGACAGACGCGACATGCAGAAGGTTCTCGGCAAAGGAGCGCTCGTCGCTTTGGACTTTGTAATCGAATTTCTGCTCAGGAAAGTCCTTCGCCATCGCGATCAGCTTGTTGCCGATGTGATTCCACCATTCCAGCGTCTCTTCCGCTCTCGCCCGCGCCGCGCCCGGCATCTGCGGCTTGGGAGTTTGAGCTTGTAACCCGCTCGCAGCGATCGCGAACACAATTAGACACAACCCGCAATGTTTGAATCGCCCCACGAACGTTGCACGTGTACCAAGCAGCTGAACGATCATGCCTTTCAGACGGATCGCGGCTATCGTTCGTTAGCGTGAATATCGCTGCTATTTCTCGACCGTTGCGCTGAACGTCCCCTTCGCCTTGGCCACCGGGAGCAGCGTTGGATAAAACTGCACGAACGTATTGTCGACTGCGCCGTTCTTCGAATGACACGCGACGCAGCCCGCTGAACGCGGCAGCATCTCTCCGGCCTTACCGTCCACCGGCAGCGTGAAAAATTCCCAGTTGCCGTCTTTGAAACGCGTCGAGTCCTTCACTTCCGCCGACAGCCGCACGTCGTCGGTCTGATAATGGCCGTCCTTGTTGATCGATCCGTGGCTCGCCGACGAGCGCACTTCCAGCACGAACATCGTCTTGTCGGGCCACTTGCCGGTTTCCATGAACGCCTTGTAAGCCGGCGGATTGACGAACACGTTGTCGAAACGAGGATTGGCCGAAGGCGCGCCCTCCGGCTGACCGTACGTCATGCCGAGCCCCGAGCTCAGGAAAATCCATTCGCGATAGTTTTTCGGCGCCGTCAGTTTGCCGTCTTTCGTGAACACCGGTTCCTGGGCCAACGCTGCCACACCGAAAACCAAGACTCCCGCTACGAGGATTTGTTTCATCATTCCAGTGTAGACGGGCGGTTCGGGAAAACGTGTCGATACGAGTGTCGCCACATGTTTTCCAGAGAGTCTGGACACGGATCCGGAAAAGATGCCGCGGCTCTCATTGGACTGCGCGGAAAAAACTCGTGTCGACATGAGTGTCGACACGGCACGCATTCATAGGAGTGCGTGCGCCACATCCCATCGGAGTAAAATAGAATATTGCCAAACGAAATCACCCGGCCGCGCGTGTGCGCGGTCAGTTATCTAAATACCGTGCCGCTGGTTTGGGGCATGCTGCACGGCCCGCAGCGCTCGGTGTTCGATCTGCGCTTCGCTCTGCCTTCCGAGTGCGCCGATCAGCTCGCCTCCGGTGAAGCCGATATCGGGATCGTGCCGGTGATCGAGATGGCGCGGCAGAAGCTGGATTATTTTCCGCGGCACCGGCATCGCCTGTCATGGACCGGTTCGCAGCATCCTGCTGGTCTCGAAAGTTCCGTTCCGCGAAATCCGGACGCTGGCGACGGATTCGGGATCGCGAACTTCGGTGATGCTGTCGCGAGTGATCCTGGCCGAGAAATATCGGCGTCGATGCCCGAAGCTGATTTCGCGTCCCGCGGATCTGGCGACGATGCTGGGCGAGGCCGACGCGGCGCTGTTGATCGGCGATGCGGCGCTGCGGATCGATCCGGAGACGCTGCCGTTCGAGACGCTCGACCTGGGCGCGGAGTGGGTGGCGATGACCGGGCTGCCGATGGTGTTCGCGGTGTGGGCGGGGACGCCACGAAACGGAAATTGTGCGGCCGGAATACACGCGCGGCATTCATCGACTCCTGCCGCTTCGGATTGGCGCAGATGGACGAGATCGTCAAGACGGAGTCGGCGAGCCGAGGTTTCGCGGAAGCGTTGGTGCGAAAATATCTGACGGAGCACATCGTGTTCGAGCTGGGCGAGCGCGACTATGCGGGGATGAAGCTGTATCTGGAGCAGGCCTCTGCGGTTGGAGAGGTTAGACAACGTTCGGCATGATGACCCGCGCGGAAGCAATCGACCTGTACCGCAGCGACGACCTGATCGGCATCGGCATGGCGGCCGATGCGGTGCGCCGCAAGCTGCACCCGGACGGCGTCGTCAGCTACATCATCGATCGCAACATCAACTACACCAATTTCTGCACCGAATATTGCAGCTTCTGCGCGTTCTACCGGCCCATGGGCCACGCCGAAGGCTACGTGCATTCGAAGGAAGTGATCTTCGCAGAAGATCCAGGAGACCATCGACCTGGGCGGCACCGGAATTCTGATGCAGGGCGGCCTGCATCCGGAATTGAAGATCGAATGGTATGAGGACCTGCTGCGGTCGATCAAGCAGCGGTTCGATATCTGGTGCCACTGTTTTTCCGCGCCGGAGATCGTGAACATCGCGAAGGTCAGCGACTTGTCGCTGCACGATACGCTGGCGCGGTTGCGGGATGCGGGGCTCG
The DNA here is from genome assembly GCA_963732025.1 of Terriglobia bacterium. Classification (GTDB taxonomy): domain Bacteria; phylum Acidobacteriota; class Terriglobia; order Bryobacterales; family Bryobacteraceae; genus Palsa-187. The sequence goes on along the minus strand of CAVSXU010000006.1, from coordinate 1,162,289 downwards.
ATTCCCTGCCCGGCGGCGGCGCGGAGATTCTGGACGACGAAGTTCGCCATCGCATCAGCCGGCTGAAATCGTCGGTGAACGATTGGATCGACGTGCATCGGACCTGCCATGCGATCGGGCTGCGCACGACGGCGACGATGATGTTCGGCACCGGCGAGACCATCGAGCAGCGCATGAATCATTTCGATATCGTGCGGCAGATTCAGGAAGAAACCGGCGGATTCACGGCGTTCATCCCGTGGAGTTTTCAGCGCGAGAATACTTCGCTGGGGCGGTTCGTGAAGGAAGAAGCGACGGCGGTCGAGTATCTGAAAATGCTGGCGCTGTCGCGGCTGTATTTCGAGAATATTCTGAATATTCAGTCGTCCTGGGTGACGCCGGGATTGAAGACCTGCCAGGTCGGGCTGCGCTTCGGCGGCAACGACGTGGGCAGCATCATGATTGAGGAAAACGTCGTGAGCGCGGCGGGCGCGCATCATCGCGCGACGGAAGAAGAACTGCGCCGGCTGATTCGCGATGCCGGATTTATCCCGAAGCAACGGGATACGCTGTATCGGACGTACTTTTTGAATTAGAAGTCGTCAGAATAAGAACGACCGCTCCATTACGGTCACGGCTCCGAAGCAAGTAAAACGCGCGCGCCCTTACGGGACGCGCCTCATAGCGCTCCATTCTGTCGCGCCTCACAAAACGCGCGCTCTCTTACGGTCGCGCCTCACAAACCAGATTTTCTTTGCAGGCCTGCGCAGCCGGTGAATCTCAACCGGCACGATCCGTCAATTGGCCGCAACGGCACGGCATCGCCACAACCCCGGACGACTGTTCGCCAAAACTATCGCAGAAGGTGCTCGCTCACCAGTCAACCTGAACTGCAGTCGGTTATCACGTTGCGAGGAGGGTTTTCCTAGGACTGCCCCGCGCGGTCTGACTGGAAGCCGATGAGTGCGCCAGCCATCTCTGCTATGAGAATACTCGCAGGCTGAAAAAACGAGGTGGGCTGAACCTCGATGTTGTTGAATTAGCAGGATGATTTCGCTGCAAAATGTTTAAAAGCGGATTATGAGCCCGCGCCATCGTACATGCGTACGTTTGACGCAAGATGTTCCTCGGACATATCCGAGCGGAGGGGACAATGGTGCTGGGATTTGGTCGTAACTGCACACAGCGCTTACGGATCGCGATTGGATTTGCGGGGTTGCTTGCGAGTTCCTTGCATGCGCAGGATCTCTCCGCTAACGTGCAGCTTCAGATCGGCGCGATCACGTCCGCGAAATCCGGATTTAACGCGGCGCAGAACAAGATCGATTCGAATATCGTATTCGCGGCCTTGGCGCAGCGCGGCGATCCGTCGGTCGCCACGTTTTCCGATCTGATTCCCGCGGCAGCTACCGATAGCTCAGGCGCCGTCCTGGTGAGGATACGGGGCAACGTGACTTCGGGCTTGCTGGCGGCAATCACGGCGGCTGGCGGCACGATCGTCGAGCAATCCGCAACGTGGGGGACGATCCACGCCTCCATTCCCCTGGGGAACGTGGAGGCGGTGGCGGCGAATGCAGACGTCACAAGTATCGCCGCCCCCGCCCGGATGAAGTTCAACGGCCCACCGCAACCACGCAAACCGTCGCGGCCGGGGGCCAGACCAACCACGAACCTTTCCCGCTCGGGAATCCTCGCGGCAGGCGCCTTGACCAGTCAGGGCTACATCTCGCATTCGGCCAACCTGGTGGTCGTCAATCAGGGAATCAATGGCACGGGAGTAACGGTGGGAGTTCTTTCCGACAGCGCTTCCGCGGCTCGGATTGCCGCGTTGATCGGGACGGGAGATCTTCCGCCTGGAACCGCTTCGCTGCCGGGCCAGGATGGCCCAACGATCGCCGCTGGTGGAACCGACGAAGGGGCCGCGATGATGGAGATCGTGCATGATATGGCGCCGGGCGCCAATCTGCTTTTCGCCACCGCGTTTACGAGCGAGATCGGCTTTGCCAACAACATCATTGCCCTGCAGGCGGCGGGCTGTAAAGTTATTGTCGACGATGTCAGCTACTTCAACGAAGGCGCTTTCCAGGACGGGCCGATTGCTCAAGCCGTCAATCAAGTTACGGCAGCCGGCGTCACCTATTTTTCCTCGGCGGCGAATAACGGGAACCTGACCTTGGGAACTTCCGGCACCTGGGAAGGCGACTTCCTGTCCGGCGGTCCTGTAGGCGGTGTGATCGCTGCCGCCGGCGAAAGCGGCAATGTTCACAATTTCGGTAGCGCGTTGAGCCCCCAACTTTTCGACGTACTAACCGTCGCAACTCCCTTCGTTCAGTTGAAATGGTCGGACCAATTGGGGCACAGTTCCAACGATTATGACCTGTTCGTTGTGAACAGCACGGGCACAACATTAAAGGCGTTCTCGACAAGCACGCAGAGCGGAACGCAGGATCCTTACGAAATCGTTTTCCTGAACAACGGCAACACCAATTTCTCGGCGGGCGACCGGGTGGTCGTGGTCCAATTCGCCGGCGCAGGCAGGGCGCTGCGCGTCGACACGCTCGGGGGGCGTTTGTCGATCGCGACGGCCGGCGCAACTTACGGGCACAACGCCGGGCTCAACACGGTTTCGACGGCGGCCACCTACTGGAACAGCGCAAAGACGGGGACCAAGCCTTTCACAGGACCAGCTAATCCTATCGAGACCTTCAGTTCGGACGGCCCGCGGAAGATTTTCTATAACCCGGACGGCAGCGCGATCACGCCGGGGAATTTTCTGTTTGGCACCAATGGGGGACAGACGCTGCAGAAACCGGACCTTACGGCAGCCGACGGGAACAGCGCCAAGACTCCTGGATTCAATCCGTTCTTCGGCACATCGGCCGCGGCCCCCCACGCTGCCGGTATTGCAGCCCTGGTGCTGCAGGCCCACCCCGGGTACACACCCGCGCAAGTAAAAACGGCGCTGCTGAACGCCACGGTGGACAACATGGCGGCGGGCGTGGATCGGGATTCGGGATTCGGCATCGTGATGGCCAACCTGGCCGTTCAGTATGCCTTGACGCATTAGCCATCGTCTGCAGGGCAGACCTTGATTGACGGTTCGCGAGGATCAAGAAAATGAACATTCATCTGAAAAACTTAAGATTAGTAGCGTTATTTTTGCTGGTCTGCGGCCTTGCGCAGGGTACGGTCATTACCACCTTCACGGACTTTCTGGTGGCGACAGATCCCACTCAAACAGGACGGCTCAGCCGCAACGGGGTCGCACAGGACTGGGCAAACGACGAGGTGTTTCCTGGTGTTCTTAATACGGGGAGCGTCTACCACTATCAGACCTACTCTGTGAACGTGGGCGTCACTCCGTTTATCCAGATCGACGTCGATTCGCTGGCAGCCACTACCTTCGTATCCGCCTACCTGACGAGTTACTTGCCGGATTCCGCAGGGATGCCCAACTTGGGATTCGACACCAACTGGCTCGGCGATGCGGGATCATCGGGGGACCTGGTCCCTGGCGATCCACTCTTTTTTCAGGTGATCGCGCCGATGTTCAGCGACCTGATCCTTGTCGTGAGCCAAACGAGCGTCGGCAGCGGCGCGACCGCTGGAATCGGGAATACGAATCCCTACACGATCACAGTTGAAGGATTTATCGATTCAGCATTCACCGACCCCCCGACGGTGCCGGAGCCCGCGGCTATTGTGCTATCCGGCGGAGGATTGCTCATGATCGCGCTGCTGCGGGTTGCGCGAAGAAGGCTACGTTCGGGCGGTATCGTGTAGGCAAACGCCACAAAGACGCGCGCGCCCTTACGGGTCGCGCCTCAGAAGAACAAAACGAGCGCTCCATTCTGTCGCGCCTCACTGGCGGACGTCGATATTTTTCTTTGCAGGCCTGCGCAGCCGGTGAATCTCAACCGGCACGATCCGTCAATTGGCCCATCGTCAACCTGAACTGCAGTCGGTTATCACGTTGCGAGGAGGGTTTTCCTAGGACTGCCCCGCGCGGTCTGACTGGAAGCCGATGAGTTGCGCCAGCCATCTCTGCCATGAGGATAGGGTAGAGTTGGAAATTTAGTGGCCAACCGAACTGACAAGTTATTCAAAATGTTGGGAGATTAGGCAGCGTTTTTTATGAAGGACGTGAGCACCTTTCGAGTTATCCTGTCGGACATTGCCTGCCTACTTGAAGAGGGGCGCGAAAAGCAGTTTGCGGAGGCGGTTCGAACGGCCCTTGCAAGTTCGGACAAGGAAGTGGAGAAGTTTCTGACTTCAAATACGCTTTGGGGCGGATCCGGATCGATCGTAGACTCAGCCTTCGTTGGAAATCAGTCCTTGGACGGGTTCGACTCGCTCGCGGCGCGAGCGGCGCGTTTTAAGGGTCTGATGATACAGCTGGGGCGGCTCCAAATGAATGCGCGACGAACGAATTCCCGTACTTCGACGTGGGTGGAACTCTTCGAAAGACGGCACTCCGGTAGCCCACCTTGAAGGGATAGTTGGATGTTGACCGGCGGAACCTCGTGCCACAACACGCGGCATAATGGGGATGGTTATGAAAGTTCATCTATCGCCCGACAAAGAAGCGAAGCTTCGGGAACTTGCCAGCCGCACCGGTAGGGATGCGGCGCAAGTGGTCGAGGAAGCTGTCGACCGGATGCTGGAGTACGACTCGCGGTTTACGGAAGCAGTAGAAGACGGCCGCTCCGCTGCCCGCCGTGGTGAATTGCTGGAGCATGAGGAAGTCGTCGAGCGCGTCGAACGAATCCTGCGCACCTGATGCGCGCCCGGTGGACGATGCCGGCTGCCGACGATCTAACGCGCATCGTGGAATACATTCGCGTAGGCAACCCGGAAGCGGCTCGCCGCGTCGCGCAGACGATCTTTGAGGGAGTGGCCGGGCTGAACAGGTTCCCTGGTCGCGGGCGGGCTGGACACGTGGAGGACACGCGCGAAATCGTGTTTCCGCCGTGGCCCTATGTCGCTGTTTATGAAATCACAGGCGAAGAGGTACGAGTACTCCGCGTTTCGTCACACTTCCCAGAATTGGCCGAGGTGAAAGGAAAAGAAGCGGGCCGCAATCTGTGTACATTTAGAATGGCAGGCGAAAACGCCTGCCCCACTAAGACGCGCGCTCTCTTATGGTCGCGCCTCAGGAAAACATGGCAGGCGGAACCGCCTGCCCCACGAACGAAAACATGGCAGGCGGAACCGCCTGCCCCACGAACGAAAACAAAAGGCAGGCGGAAACGCCTGCCCCACTCAAACGCGCGCTCTCTTACGGTCGCGCCTCAGAACACGTAGTCGGGGGGCTTGATGCCCTTCACGCGCAGGTAGACTTCGGCCTGACCCCTGTGATGGGCGGTGTGGGTGAAATAAGCCCAGAGCCATTCGAAACCGCTCTGCTCGCGACCCTTGGGGCCGACGATCGCGGCGCCCTTTTCTGGCGTCATGGAGGCGACGGCTTTGTTGCAGAAATCGAAGGTGTCGGTCAGGTATTTAACGGCGTCGTCCTTGTTGGCGTTGATCTTCTCGTCGCGCAGAGCTTTCGTCAGTTCGGGCGGCGTAGGCGGGCGAGTCATGCCGCTGGCGTTGGCGCAAGCTCCGACGTTCGCCACGGCGATCTGGATCATCAATTGGCCGAAGCTGAGCTCCTCGGGGACAGGGCGAAACCCGTAGTCGGCGGCAGGCATCAGTTTAGCGACGGCGATCGTGAACTCGCCAGTGGTTTTCCAGTGTTTCACCATTGCATCTTTGATGAAGTCCTGAGCGAAACAGGGGGCCACCGCGAGTAGAAGTGTAAATATTCGTGTTTTCATTGTGGTATCAATTATTATACATAACTTGGAAATGCAAATCGGAGCCGGTGTTGACAAGCCCCTCAAGCTCCGGTATAGTTCTGAAGTACTGATTTTTCAATGGTTTGTTGACGGAGCTTGGGCGAATGGCCAGCAGCGCTAACGAGAGGGATGTCGACGTCGACTTCCCCGTTGAAGAAGACTACGAACATCTCATCGAAGACTACAGCCATCTCGCGCCTCCTTCGGAAGGGCGAGTTGTTGCAGGGCCACGTCGTCAAAGTCACGCCGCAGGAAGTCATCGTCGATTTCGGCTACAAGCTCGAAGGCCTGGTGCCCATCGAGCAGGTGCGGCAGCCCGATGGCACGGTTCCGTTCAAGGCCGGCGACACCATCGATGTGATGGTGGATCGCCACGGTCCGCCGCCGGAAGGCTACGTGCTGCTTTCGTATTCGAAGGCAAGCCGGCTGCGCATTTGGGACACTCTCGAACGCGCCATGCGCGAACAGCTTCTGGTCTCGGGCCGCGTGATGGAGCGCACCAAGGGCGGGCTGATGGTGGACGTCGGCGTGCCCGCGTTCATGCCGGGCTCGCAGGTGGATGTGCGGCCGATTCACGATCTGGATCAGTTCGTCGGGCAGGATATTCCGGTCAAGGTTCTCAAGATCAACCGGCGGCGCGGCAACGTGGTGGTGTCGCGCAAGATGGCGATCGAAGAGGATCTGAAAGCGCGCAAGCACACCGCGCTGGAGCATCTGTCCGAAGGCGCGGTGGTCACGGGCGTGGTGAAGAATCTGACGGAATACGGCGCGTTCGTCGATCTGGGCGGCATCGACGGGCTGCTGCATGTGAGCGATATGTCGCACGGCCGCGTGAATCATCCATCGGAAGTGGTGCACGTCGGCGACGAGATCACGCGTCAAGGTTCTGAAGTTCGATCGCGAGAAGGAACGGATTTCGCTGGGACTGCGGCAGCTGTCGCCGGATCCGTGGGAAACTTTGCCGGAGCGCTGTCCGCGCGGCAGCCGCGTGATCGGCCGGGTGATGAGCATCACCGATTACGGCGCGTTTGTCGAGATCGAACCGGGCGTCGAAGGGCTGATCCACATCTCCGAGATGACCTGGAGCCGCCGGATGAAGCATCCCGAGCAAAGTGGTGAAGGCGGGCGATCAGGTGGAAGCCGTGGTGCTGGAAGTGAAGCCGCGCGACCGGCGGGTGTCGCTGGGCATCAAGCAGCTGGAAGCCGATCCGTGGACCACGGTGGCGGAGCGCTACAGCATCGGATCGGTGGTCGAGGGCCGGGTGCGCAAGCTGGCGGATTTCGGGGCGTTTCTGGAAATCGAAGAAGGCGTGGACGGGCTGGTGCATGTTTCCGATCTGTCCTGGACCAAGCACGTGAAGCATCCCTCGGAGGTGCTGAAAAAGGGCCAGGTGATGCAGGCGGTGATCCTGAACATCGATGCGCCCAACCGGCGGCTGTCGCTGGGCGTGAAGCAGTTGCAGCCGGACGCCTGGGAGAGCTTTTTCCGGTCGCATGAAGTCGGCGATCTGGTGCGCGGGCGGGTGTGCCGCGCGGCGGCGTTCGGAGTGTTCGTGGAATTGGCGCCGGGAGTGGAGGCGCTGTGCCACAAGTCGGAGATTCCGGCCGATGCCGGAGCTCGGGCGCGAGACGGGCGATTCGCCGCTGCCGATCGGCGACGAGTACGATTTCAAGATCATCAAGATGAATGAAGGCGAGAAGAAGATCGGACTGAGCCTTCGGGCCGTGGCCGAAGACGAGGAGCGCACGCGCCTGGAAGATTATCAACGGCAGGCCGCGGCGGCAACCATGACCATCGAAGAAGCCATGAATTTAGAGGAAAAGGGGAAGGCCGGTAAACATGACCAAGGCGGAATTGATCGAGGAAGTCTCGCGCGTTGTGGAAATGACGCGCAAGGATTCGGAGGTTATCGTCGAGGCGATTTTCGACAGCGTGGTGCGGCCTTGCGCGCCGGGGACAAGATCGAAATTCGCGGATTCGGCAGCTTTCGGACGCGGCAGCGGCAGCCGCGCGTGGGCCGCAATCCGAAGACCGGCGCGCGGGTGGAAGTGCCGGCGAAGCGCATCCCGTATTTCAAGCCCAGCAAGGAACTGAAGGACCTGGTGAATCACGATCGTATGGGACGGCTCCGGCGCCGGAGCCGGCGGCATGAGCTGTCGACTGAGGTCGCACGGCACGCACGAGTGCGTGCGCCACATCATAATGGATCATTTGTGGAGTCCGTGGCGGTATCGCTACGTCTCCCAATCGATTCCCGATGAGCAGTGTTTGTTCTGCCGGATCGCTGCGTCGGCCACTCCGAAGACGACAAGGCCAATTTTGTTCTGCTGCGCGCGGAGCATAATTTCGTCCTGCTGAATCGCTATCCGTATACCAGCGGGCATCTGATGATCGCGCCGTATGCGCATGTGGCTACGCTGGAGGAAGCCGATCCGAAGACGCTCGAAGAGATGATGCGGCTGGCGCAGCGGGCGGAGGCGGCGCTGCGGGCGATCTATCAGCCGGGCGGGTCAATGTCGGGATGAATATCGGGAAGGCGGCGGGGGCGGGCGTCGCGGGGCATATTCACATGCACGTGCTGCCGCGGTGGGCGGGGGATGTGAATTTTATGACGACGGTGGGGGAGACTCGGGTTCTGCCGGAGGATTTGGAGACGGCTTGGGGGAAGCTTCGAAAAGCATTGGCCGCGAATGAACGCTAATGAACGCGAATAAGAATTGAATCGATGACACCGACTTTCGGCGAGCCAGACGACTTCGAATACCTCTTTCTGGTGGAGCTTACTGAACCAAGAGATAACATCTTGTCGGTTCTGTACAGGAGGGTTCTGCGCGCGGCGATCCTGTTTCAGTACACGTAGGCGGCGTCGATCTGGGACCTGCGCGAAGGATCGCCTCCACGGAACAAAGCAGGATTTACACCATCGTTTGGTCGAACTACGTCGCATACGGAGTTCGCAACGAGTCGTATGCGATCTCCGACGATTCGGAGGAAGGCACTGGAATGCACATGCGCGTGTATACAAAGTCGCACTTTTTGGAATACCTGTCGCACTCGACTTTCGCGTGTGCCGAATACCCTGGACCTCTACGACATTGATGCATAGGTACAGAGAACCAGATTATCGATGTCGTATCGGTGGAGGCCCCGGAGATCAAACAAGTCGGGGGAACCGCTCGGCCCTATTCATGTTCATTGACGTTCATTAACGGCCAAAATCTTGTCAGGCGATGTGGAGTCCAAGGTGTTCCACGAATGCATCGAAATCCCGGTCGCTGTGAAGGAGATCGAAGCGGCTTTCGATGCACCGCGTGGCGATCACGGTGTCTATCGTTTTTCGAACGGTCACCCCCAGCTTGCGGAGAGCCCGGAAATTGCGGGCCGCCTGGATCGCTATGTCCGGCCCGCCTAGTTCCACCACGGTCAGCGACGTCAGCATCTTCCGGGCTTGGTTGAAATCCCGCTCGTCGTCGAAGCCTTGCAGAACTTCGGTAAGAATCAAATCGCCGATTGCCAGGGGCTCACGGCCGAGCCACTGATCCAGCTTTTCAGTTTGCGGGGTGATCGAACCATTGAAGTAATCGATCCATACGCTGGAATCGACCAGAATCAACGGGCAACTCCCGATCGCGCCGCATCGCATCGAGATCGCTGTTCCATTTTAATTTGCCCCGCTAACGGCGAATTTCGCCTTGTTTTTCAAACGCAGCAAGGTGTCAACCCAGTTCCACTGCCTCGCGCTTCGTCCTGAGGCCGGTGGCTCGAAGGGTTTCGCGCATCAGCTTGTCGTCGATCACGATGTTGGTGCGCATGGTATGTGTATTCTTATCACAAGTATACACATTATGGGGACACATGCCCGCCCTCGGGACGGGCTTACAGTCGAGCTATCCGAGGAGGAGTGTTGCCTGTTCGGACGGTCATGTTGGTTTGTTAACGGTTGACGGCGTAACCGTATTGGATTGGCCAGGTTGGCTTTGCGCCTAGGGCTTTTTCTGCTTTCAACGCCCAGTACGGCTCGCGCAACATTTCACGAGCGAGAAACGCCAGGTCGGCCTTGCCTGACGAGATAATTTCGTTGGCCTGCTCCGGGTCAGTGATCATGCCGACGGCTCCGGTCATTATGTCGGCTTCCTTGCGGATCGCTTCGGCGAACGGCACCTGATAGTCGGGGCCGATGGGAACCTTCGCGCCTTTAATTAGCGCTCCGCTGGAGCAATCCATCAGATCGACGCCGATCTCCTTGAGCAGTTTCGCCAGCTCGATGGATTGCGGCAGATCCCAGCCTCCCTCGACCCAATCGGTGCAGGAGATGCGCGTGAACAGCGGCATGTCGTCGGCCATGACGTCGCGCAGCGCCATCGCGATCTCGCAAACGAAGCGCGTGCGATTTTCGAAGGAGCCGCCCCAGTGATCCGTGCGGTGATTGCTCAGTGGCGAAAGAAATTCGTGCGACAGGTAGCCGTGCGCGCTGTGAATTTCGATCACCTGGAATCCAGCGGCGATGGCTCGGCGGGCGGCGGCGACGAAGGCATCGATCGCTTGCTGAATGCCGGCTTCGTCGAGTTCCTGCGGGAGCGGATCGGTATCGTTAAAGGGAATCGGGCTGGGGGCGATGACGGTCCAGCCGCCTTGCTTCCTCGGATTGAGTCGGGCGCCTCCTTTGAAGGGCGGAGCGCAGCTGGCTTTGCGGCCAGCGTGGGCGAGCTGGATGGCGGGGACGGCTCCCATGCGTTCGATGAATCTTGCGATGCGGGCGAGAGGCTCGATGTGGGCGTCGTCCTAGATGCCCATGTCGCCGGGAGTGATGCGGCCTTGCGCGGTGACGGCGGAGGCTTCGACGAATACCAGGCCGGCTCCGCCGGCGGCTCGGCTGCCGAGGTGGACCAGATGCCAATCGTCGGCGAGGCCGTCGATGGAGGAATATTGGCACATGGGGGAGACTACGATTCGGTTGCGCAGGTTGACGCCGCGGATGGAGAGGGGATCTAGGAGAGTCATCTATCTTGAGGGTAGCCGAATGGCCGCGGATGCACGCCGATTCACACGGATTCACACGGACACGGACTTCGCCGCGATTTGATCTTGTTTGTGCCAGGGTGTCGACATGAGTGTCGACACGGCACGCAGGAGTGCGTGCGCCACATCACTTGGCTAGGGCTCGCTCTAGTTCGGCTTTCGCTTGGGCGTCGTCGGGGAAGGCGGCTACTACTTCGCGCAGCAACGGGATCGCTTCGTCGAACTTTCCTGCCTTCATTAGCGCCCGCGCCAAATTGTAGCGGGCGTTCTGATAATCCGGGCGGAGCTTGATAGCCAGGCGAAATTGGTCGATCGCATCGCTGCCGCGACCCACCGCGGCATAAGCCGATCCGAGCATATTGCGGGCTTCGGGATTCGCGGGGTTCGCTCGCGCGGCGGCTTGCAGAAGCGTCAATGCACCGGGCGTATCGAAGCGAGCCATTCGCACCGCGCCCAAATGCAGCAGCGCGGAAAAATCGTTGGGATATTTTTCCAGCGTGTGGCGCAGCACGGCTTCCTGCAATTCCAGGCGATGATCCTTGGGATCGGCAGGCAGGACTTGCAGCCAGAGGTGGCCCATCTCGTCACTGGTTTTGTTGCCGGCGCGAACTCGCTGCGGAGGATCGTGAGGATTGCGCGGGTTGGCGGCCGAATTGTCGTAGTGAAATCGCATCGAAATTACCGTGCCCTTCGGCAGGAACACGGGCTCTTTGTACCGATAGACCGATTCCCAGTTGCGGTCCCACGCGGGAATTCGAATCAGCCATTCACGTTGACCTGAGGGCGGCGTCGCGTAGGCTTCCAGCACGTGGCCGAGATTGTGAGCGTGCGGATAGATCGCGAGAACATACGCGTCGAGGGGCAGCTTGAAATCGTCAGCGACTATGAAATCGCGGACGCCGGCAGGAATGTTGAGTGCTCCGTCGTGCTCCAGTTGCACGAGCATTGGATAACGGTTGCGCGGCTTATCGGTGAAATACAGGCCGATGGTGGGCCGCACCTGTTCGGGCTTGCCGCTGGGCTGGAGGTGCGCGTTGAGGACAAGATCGCTGCCGGGTTCGAGCCGCCATGCGAGGCCGTCGGGTTCGTTATAGGGAATGCCGCCGGGTTTCCAGTAGAGGAAGTGGCCGTCGTCGGGCTCATAGACGGGGCGTTCGATGATGGGGTCCATGCCGCCGAAGCCTGCACCCGCGACGAGTTCCTGGCGTCGGGCGGAGCGGGAGCGGTCGACATAGAGGTTCGCGTGATGCACCAGGCGTTTGTCGCCGGGACGAATTTCGATGGCGCGGACCCAGCGTGCGCTCGGAATGTTGGCGGTGAAGATGAAGTTCCAGTAGAGGTCGGAACCGGTGGAGGGGAGCGGGTAGGCGTGGGGGGCTTCCAGGATTAAATCGGGCTCGCCTAATTGCCACGTGTCGGGAGGCGGGCCGACCGGGAGGTCGGCTGCGGTCCTGGAGGACCGCCCCACTGCCTCGCCTTCGGGCGATCCTGCTGCTACCCAATCGGTTATCGTTTGAATCTGATTTGCGGTTAGGCGGAGCTCATCTTGAAACACGCCGTGGCCGGGTTCGGGAAGCCACGGGGGCATGTAGCGGCGGCGCGTGACGTCGGCGATCTGGCGCGCGTGCGATTTTACGTCGGTGTAAGTGAGCAGCGGGAAATGGACCGGCTTCGCCGGGTCGATGGCAGGGTGCGCAGTATTGATGGACGATAGGGGCGATGTCGCGATGGAAGGTGGGAGCGGCGCAGAGCGGAAGCAGGAAAACAATTTGAGCCGCGAATGAACGCAAATGAACGCGAATATGTTTTGTTCCGATTCGCGTGTATTCGCGTTTATTTGCGGCTAGAAGTTTTTGGACGGCACTCACTTCACGTCGGCTAGCGAGCAGCCTACGGCTCGCGTTTCGGGAACGGTGACGGCGCGGCCCGCGAGCACGGCTTCGATCGCATCTTCCAGATCGTGCGTGCGCGCGGTCGGCCGCGCTCGACCAGCATCCACCCACATATCGTCAATGCGGCCGTGATAGGCGAGACTGCCCGCCGCATCGAACACGGCGGCTTCCGGAGCCGTCGCGGCGTGCGCGCGGTGGACAAGTTCATGCTTGGGATCGCGCAACGGGTGTCCCGCGAATCCGTATTGAGCCATATGCGTTCGAATCTGCTGGGGCGTGATGGCGGGGTCGGGATAGACGAGCCAGAACTCAGCGTCAAGGTTGCGATATTCTTCGGCGATGCGCGCCAGCTCCGGAGCGTAGCGATTGGTGATGGGACAATCGGCGCGGACGAACAGGAACACGCGGGCGCGGGCGGGGGAGGCGAAGGGGTCGCGAGGCTTGCCGTTGAGGTCAACCACGGAATCGGCAGGGGCGGCTGCGAATAGACCGATGCTCAGGAGGGCGGACAGGGCTCCCGCACTGAGGGAAAAACTACGGGTCATACTTATCAGACTACACGACGCGGCCCTCGGGGTACACGGATCTGAGGATCTCGTTTAGATCGATCTCAGGAAAAACACGTGTCGACATGAGTGTCGACACGGCACGCACGAGTGCGTGCGCCACAACGCCGAGCGTATAGTAGAGCCATGCGCGTACCCAATTTCATACTCCTCGCGATCGCGATGTTGGGGATGGCATTTCCAGCGGCGGCGCAGCTCGATTCGAGCGCACTGCGGGCGAAGTACGGACAGCCGGTGAATCGGGAAACATATCACATGCCGGCGGGATTCGATATGGTGGTCGATTACGGGGCGGGGTTTCAGGCTTGCAGGATCGAGGTTCCGGCGTTGATGCCGTCGAACGAGAAGGTCCAGAACACCGACGTGATGAAGCGGCGGATGTACGATTTTTTGGCGGAGGTGGTGCCGGCGTCGATGCGCGGCAAGGAATTGCGGAGTTTCGTGATGCAGTCCGGAATCAGTGGCATCAAGTCGACCGAGTACGATTTCGTGAACGTCAGCGAGCCTCTTGCGGGTGGGTCGGGGGCGCGTGACGCTCGGATTACGGTCACGTTCAAACGCTTCGATTGCCAGAAAACCGACTCGACTCCGTTACCCCCACTCTGACGACTGATCGTTAGGCGGATTCCCCGGTAGGTCGACTCCAAGAAAGCCGACGAGGGCGTCGGCTTGCAGACCGGGTCCACCCCACATCGCTTCTGCAATCAGCGGAGTGATGAGTCACAGTGTGAATTGGATGGTGAAGAATCGGCACAGCTAACGTCTAGCAAAAAAAGAAACTTAGCCCGAAACCCCATAAGGCTTGCTCCCGTCCAAGGTTCAGCGTAAAATCAGGGAAGGTGGTTATTATGCGGACTCTTCGCTTGCTCTCGTGTGTTTCACTTTGCGCGCTGCTCGCTGTTCTGGTGGGAAGCTCCGCCGCACAGACTCAATCGGACACGAAACCGAATACCGCCAAGAAGGAAACCGTCGCGAAGCCGATGACGGACAAGCAGAAGAAGAAGCAGGAAGAGAAGTTCCGCAAAGAGCTGGAAACCCCCTGGAAGAAGTGGTTGAACGAAGAGGTGGTGTACATCATCACCGACGAAGAAAAGAAATCCTTCCATTCGCTGGCGACCGACGATGAGCGCGAGCAGTTCGTCGAACAATTCTGGCTGCGCCGCGATCCCACGCCGGACACGGAAGAGAACGAGTATCGCGAAGAGCATTATCGCCGCATCGCTTACGCGAATGAGCGTTTCGCGTCGGGCATTCCGGGCTGGAAGACGGACCGCGGCAAGATTTATATCGAGTACGGGCCGGCTGACGAAGTGGAATCGCATCCTTCCGGCGGAACCTATGAGCGGCCGTAGGAAGAAGGCGGCGGCTCGACATCCACTTATCCGTTCGAGAAGTGGCGCTATCGCTACATCGAGGGGATGGGCAACAACATCATTCTGGAATTCGTCGACACGACGATGTCGGGCGAATATCACATGACGATGGATCCTTCCGAGAAGGACGCGCTGATGTACGTCCCCAACGCCGGTCTGACGCAGATGGAACAGATGGGCCTGGCGGATAAATCGCAACGCTTCACGCGCACTGACGGAACACACCTCGGCGTCGGCAGTCAGCCGCTGCCGGAAAGCATGGGCGAGTTCCAGAGGCTGGAGCAGTTCGCTAAGATCTTCCGCCCGCCGGAGATCAAGTATCACGATCTGGAAGCGATGGTGACTTCTGGCATCAAATACAATCTGCTGCCGATGAAGGTTCACGCTGACTACATTCCGGTGACCGGAGCGTCGGTGCTGACCAGAATCATGATTCAGTTCGAGCGCAAGGATCTGCAGTTCAAGCAGAAGGAAGGCATCTCGAACGCGAGCGTCAATGTGTACGGGCGCATCACCAGCATGTCGCGCCGTCCGGTGAATTATTTCGAAGAAGACCTGGAAGTCCCGGTGCCGACCGAATTGCTGCAACAGGCGATGAGCGGCGCCGATATCTACGAGAAGACTTTCCCGCTGAAGCCGGGTCGTTATCGATTGAGCATTTCGGCGAAAGACCGGGTGGGCGGGAATACGACCACTTATGAGATGCCGCTGGACGTGCCGCACCTGGAAGACGACACGCTCGGGTCGAGCTCGCTGATTCTGGCGGATCAGATCGAGAAGGTCGCCAGCAAGAATATCGGCACCGGGCAGTTCGTGATCGGGACGCAGAAGGTCCGGCCGCGCATGGATAGCATCTTCAAGCGCGATGAGCTGCTGCGGATCTACATGCAGCTTTATAACTTCGACGTGGATGAGCTGACCAAGAAACCGGACGGAACCGTCGAGTTCGAAGTCGTGAAGAACACCAAGGGTAATAAGGAAGTGATCGTGCCGGCGTACAGCGAAGACATTAGTAAGCTGCCGGGCGGCGCATCGCAGATGGTGCTGCAGAGACAGCTTCCGTTGAAGGATTTTGCTCCTGGCGAGTATACGGTGAACATCAAGGTGGTGGACAAGAAGCGAAACCAGACCATCACCCGTTCGGCGACGTTTACGATAACATAGGTACCAGCGGTTTCTGTTGTTTCGTGCTGTGTCATGCTGTGTCATGGGACATCCGGAAACCGGCGAGCCGCGTAAGTTACTATTAATGCGGATGCGATCGACTAAGACCGGGTGGATGACAGGCCTCGCGCTGGCGGGTGTCCTGATCTGCGGTCTTCTGTCTGCGCCGCGCGCGACGGCTGGATCTCCTCCATCGCTTTTGGGCGGAATTCTGGGACAGGTCAAGAATCCCGCGGGCGTCGTGCAAATGGGCGCGAGCGTGGTGCTCTACAATCGCTACGACCAACTGGTCCGGCAGACGCTGACCAATCCCGAAGGCAAATTTGTTTTCGATATGCTGACGCCGGATTTGTATTCGATCCGCGTCACGCTGGCCAGTTTCGTGCCGATCATGCGGCGCAACATCGCGGTGGCGGCGGGCAGCGAAAATCTGCTGCAAATCAATCTGGCGACCCTGCTGGGCAGCATCGATCTGGTATCGGCTGGACCGGCGCGCGGGGCATTGATGAGCGACGAATGGAAGTGGGTGCTGCGATCGTCGCAAGCCACTCGGCCGGTGTTGCGACTGCTTCCGGCGAGCATCCAAACAGTGGGTTCGTCGAGCACGGCCAGTTCTTCTTCGAATACAGGATCGTCCATGTTCTCGGGGACCACGGGCTTGGTGCGGCTGTCGGCCGGCGATGGCGATTCGTTCACCACGGGCAGCGAGCAGGACCTGGGAACGGCGTTTGCGGTGGCAACCTCTATATACGGTTCGACGCACGTGCAGTTTAGCGGCAACATCGGCTACATCGGCAATTCGACGATTCCGGCCGCGGGTTTTCGCACCAGCTATTCGCGCAATAAGGACGGACAATCGACTCCGCAGGTGATCGTCACGGTACGCCAGTTGTATCTGCCGAATCGGCAGGCGGTAATCGGTAACGATCCGGGACCCGCGCTGCGCACGGCATCGCTGGCGTTGCGCGACAAGGTGGATCTATCGGATCGGCTGCGACTGGAGTACGGCGTCAGTCTGGACTCGGTCAATTTCATTCAACGGCTGAACTACGTGAGTCCGTTCGCGCGCGCCACTTATAGCTTCGGCGAAAGCGGTTCGATACGGGCAGCGTATAGCGACGGGTCGAATCCCGGGCAGTTTCTGGATCGCATTCCCGGTTCGAACGGAGCCGGCGAAGTCACCAACAACGACGCGCTCAGCCAGGATCTGGCGGCGCTGGCGATCCTGCCGCGCATTTCGCTGCGCGAGGATCAGGTGCGAGTGCAGCGAACGCAGAATTTCGAAGTCGCCTACCAACGCGTGGAAGGACACCGCACGTATGCGGTCGGGGTCTACTCGGAATCGGTTTCGAATGCATCGTTCATGATGTCGGGCGCTCCTGGGTTCGTGCCGCTGACCGACACGCTGCCGGATTTGGGATCGAACAGCCACATCTTTAATGTCGGGAATTACGATCGCCAGGGGTACACGGGGTCCGTGAAGCAGGCGTTGGGCGATCGCATGGACGTGTCGTTGGCGGTTGGCCGGGCGGGCGGGCTGGTGGCGGGTCCCGAAGCCGCCGTTTCCAGCGATGCCGACGATGTGCGCGCGACGATTCATCAAGTGCAGCGGCTGTGGGCCACTGCCGCGATGTCGGCCATCGTGCCAGGGGCCGGGACGCGTTTGACGGCGTCGTATGGATGGACCGATTACCGGGTGCTGATGCCCGAGCATGTGTTCCTCACGCAGGATGTGACGGAATCGACAGGCTGGAATGTGCGGGTGCGGCAGCCGCTGCCGTTCTTCCCGGGGCTGGGAAGGCTGGAGGCGACGGCGGAGATGCGCAATCTGCTCGCGCAGGGCTATCTTCCGCTGGATGCGGATGGCCGTAAAGCGGTGCTGACGAATTCGCCGAGGGCGGTACGCGGCGGGCTGGCTTTCATCTTCTAACAACCAAAACGTTTTAGCCGCAGATGCACGCCGATACACGCGGATAAATCAAACAAATCGCAAGTTTTTTATCTGCGTGAATCGGCGTGCATTTGCGGCCAAGTTTCTTCACATCCCGAACCACGACGCCACCGTCTTCATCCACTCGATCACGAACGTCTTGCGGCCTTCGCGATCGCGCCACCAGCCGTTGGGCGTGAAGTGCTCATCTTTGGCGGCTACTACGTCGAAGTCGATTTCCGGTATCCCGGCTCGAAAAATTCTTCCCGCGCGGCGCGTGTGAAAATCGCTGGTCACCAGCAGCACCGTTCGCGCACCCATCGAGTGGAGGAGTGCCGCGGTCGCGCGAGATTCCTCTGCCGTGGATGACGCGCTGTGCTCGAAATGCACGAAGTAGGCGGGGGGATAGCCGGCGCGCTCGGCAAAGGGAATCGCGAGATCGCACTCGTGAATACCGTAGGTGGGGGGCCCGCTGACGATTACCTTAGGCGCATAGCCTTCGCGCACCAGCTCGGCGCCTTTGAGGATGCGATTGCCGTTGCCGTCGCCGGCCAGGACGAACACGACATCGGCTTTGCGCGGCGCTTCTGAGTAGACAAGATAGGATCCGAGCGCAGTCAGAATTCGCGCGCGCAACAGGATGGCGAGGATCAACGTCGCGGCCACGACCCAGGGCCACTTGCGCGATCTGCTTCTCACCTAATGAGCGCTCACTGGGGAAGGCTTGGCGTGTCGCGGTCCGACGCCGAAGCGCCCAGCCGTCCCGCCGATTTCAACTGTTGGAACAGGCGTTCCACTTCGGCCTCGTCTTCGGGCAAAAGGAGCGGCGCTCTCTCGGCTACGACCGGTGGTGTGTGCAGTGGTGTGTGCACGGGCGGGGCTTGAACCAACTCCGCATTCACTTCGCCCCAGAATTGGCGATACGGGATGCCGTCGAGCAGAGCGCGGTGTGCGTGCCGCCGAACATGACGCAGCAGCTCGCGGCCGGAGTCGAGGCGTCCGGCGTAGATCAGCAGGACGGGGATCTCGGATTGGAGCGTCAGCGAAACGGCTAGCGGCGCATGCCAAGGCGTCTGATCCACGCGGCGAATGTCGCGCCAGGGGATGGCACGGCGGCCGATCCGGAGGTGTTCCTCATGAATTTCGATCGGTGGGCGGAGTGCCAGTGTACCGAAGACGATGGCGGGAATCAGAGAGACACCGACGGCAATCCAGGCCATCGGCCAGTGCAGCGCGAGGCCGGACGTCGCGAGCGCGCATCCCAGCGCGCATAGACTCAGCCACAGGAAAGATCGGGAAGAAGTGTAGCGCGCGACAAACCCAGACACCTCTCCAGCGTAGCATCGGTCGGACGAAAAGTGGGTAGTGGGAAATCAAGGCTGCGGAACAGAGTCGCGACTAAAATGGCGTCCGCTTCCTTTGGTCGCGGCTCTGCAAGACAGGTATCGGTCGATTGGATCGTAGCGGGCGATTTGTCTTGAATTATCCGCGTGTATCGGCGTGCATCTGCGGCCAACGCTGTTCGTTTCTTTAGCTGGCGGTCGGGAAGGTCTTAGAAATGTGGTCGTGCCAGGTCAGGCTTTCTTCGTCGACCAGCGCCCACACCAAGCCGAGCCCCGCCGAGATCAAGCTCAGCACTCCGGCTATCTGGCGCATCCCGCGGCGTTCGCGATCTGGCACGCGGCCGTCGAAATCGACGAGACGCAGTCCGGCGAATCGCATGCCGGGGGTGTCGCCATTTGCCAGGCACCACAGGAACCGGTAGAACAGAGCCAGAATTCCGGTCACGGCCAAAAAGAAAACCGCATTCCCCGCCGTGATCGCGATTGAACCGCCCGCGACCGCGAAAATTCCCATCACCAATCCGGCCGCGAGCAGCACCATCGCGGCATCGAACATGGCGGCGATCATCCGATGCGCCGGCAGCGCCACTGGAGCGTCGCAATAAATGACCGCTTCCACTTGCGTGCCCAGCGCGGGCTGTCCGCCATGGGCGCCATAGAAATCGAGCGACTGCTGCGAATCGGAGCGATGCGAGCCATTGCGAGCAGCGGCTTTCGGTGGCCGCGCGGCACGGCGCTTCTGTGCCGATTCGTCACGCACCCGGTCCTCATGTTCCCACTCGGGATTGGTGCGATCTCGCACTGGCATCAACGTCGGAATTGGGATTACCTTGGGACCGTTGGATGCGTCTCGAAAGAGTGACGTTTGATAGCTCGACGTTTGATAGCTTGCTGTTTGATAACTACCCTGAGCCGATTGACCCGCGGATGCCTGCAGCGGCCTGGGCTCTTTCCGGAATCGGCTGCGGATCGCGATCGGGAACGATCTCGAGCGCGGGAGCAGTGGCAGTCGACAGACGGCATGGTGTCCATGCCCGGCAGTCGGGCAGGCCCATGGGACGCGAAGCAGCCAAATGCAGGCGACGGCCGCAGCGGACACAACGCCGCTCGTCCTCTTCGCTCCATGCTCTACAATACCGGCACTGCATGTAGTTCTCTGGTTTATCCCTTGACTACAGCGAGCCCGCTCTGTTACGGTTCTCGGTTGAGCCTCTCTGCATCCCCACACTTTAGCCCCAGACTCCCGCAAGCAAGATGCGGTACCGGCGGCCTAGTACTAACGTCCTCATATTGTTTAACATATTCGCATCTGTTTTGTCACGAACTTTCTTTGCTGCGGGTTCGCTCTACTGCTCTTTAGCTCTGCTAGACTTAAGCGCTCAAATCTTCCGTCCTCCTTTACCTTCCCCCACGCAGGATGTTCAGCCTAGTCGCAAATCCGAACCATCGGGCTCCTCCGCCACGCCCGAATATGCCCGCACGCGGACCAATATCCTGATCGGCGCGGTGATCCAGGAAAAAGTGGGCCACATGTATCATCTTGCGGGGCAGTGCGCGGATCGAAAGCACCGACGAGCTGCTCAAAGCCGACGAAATCGATTACGACGAGGAAACCGGTCAAGCCGAGGCTCGCGGGCATGTCCATGTCGAATATTTCTCCAAGGGCGAGAAGATGGATTGCGATCGCCTGGAATATAACTTCGAGGACGGAACCGGCAAGTTCTACAACGTCACGGGCACGGCGGTCTCGCAAGTTCACGCCCGGCCAGGCTTGCTGACGACGCTGAATCCCTATTATTTTCAAGCGAAATGGGCAGAAAGGCTCGACGGTCACTATATCCTCCACGACGGATTCCTGACCGATTGCCTGATTCCCCGCCCCTGGTGGGTGTCTCAAAGGGCCGACGTTCGACATCATTCCCGAAGATCATGCGATTGTCGCGAAATTCCTGGTTTTACTTGAAGACGCGTGCCGCTTTTCTACACGCCCTATTTCTACAAGTCCCTGAAGAAAGCAGCCGCGAAGGAGCGGATTCCTCATCCCCAACATCGGCAACAGCTCCACGCATGGGAGGATGCTCGGGTTCGGATATTTCTGGGCGATCAACCGCAGTTTCGATCTGACGTATCGTGGACAATATTTCAGCATGGCCGGCCTGGCGCATCATGCCGAACTGCGTGGCAAGATCAACGCAGCACACGGACTTCGATCTCTCCGTGTTCGGCATCAAAGACACGGAAAACCCGGCTGCCGACGATAGCGGCGTGCGCATCAGGCTGCTGGCAATCTCGCATACTGGGGAAAGGCTGGGAAGCTCATGGCTCGCTCGACTATCTTTCCAATTTCGCGTTTCTGCAGAACTTCACCCAATCCTTTTATGAGGCGGTGTCATCGCAAACACAATCGGTTGGATTCGTGACCAAGCATTGGTCGGATTTCGGGTTCACGGTCGCCGCCAAGCGCGACGTCAATTTCCAGAGCACAACGCCCGGCGACACCATCGGCATCCGCAAGCTGCCGGAAGTCGAGTTCCTAGCAGCGCGAGCACGAAATCGACATGAAGGCGCTGCCGGTGTGGATATCCTTCGACTCGAGCGCCGGCCTGCTGGATCGCAGCCAGCCGCTGTTTCAGACGCGGCAGTTCGTCGACCGCCTGGATTTCGCGCCGCACGTAACGACGGCCTTCCGTTGGCACGATTTCACGCTGATGCCGACCTTTGGGATTCGCGAAACGGAGTATGGCGAGAGCACGGCGCCGGGTCCTCCGGGCACGCAGCTTCCCGGTCCGGTGATCGGCCAGAATTTACTGCGCAGTTCGCGCGATCTGACGGTGGATCTGGTGCTGCCCGGCCTGGAGCGGATCTTCAAACGCTCCGAAGTGGATGGGCGACAAAGTGAAACATGTGATTGAGCCGCGAATCACCTACAAATACGTTACCGGCATCGACAATTTCAACGATATCATTCGCTTCGACGAGACCGACATCATCACGAATACGAATCAGCTTGAATTTTCGCTCACGAACCGGCTGATCTCAAAGGACAAGAACGGCACCGTGACCGACTTTCTGACGTGGCAGGTTCGCTATGCGCGCTTCTTCGATCCGACGTTCGGGGGCGCGGTGCAGGCTCCTCTGCCGGGGCAATCGCCGCAGCGCTACGTGATCGAAAGCTCGGTGGATCTGACGGGATTTGGCTTCATCGACGGGCCGCGCAATTATTCGCCGATCGTCAGCGTATTTCGCGTACAGCCGGGTCCTCGCCGGTGAATTTCGAGTGGCGCACCGACTACGATCCGCTGCGCCACGGCATCGTCAACAGCAGCGTCGGGATCGACGGACGGGTGAAGAAATACTTCTGGAATTTCCGCCATACCGATGTCAATACGGATCCTTTCCTGACGCCGAAAGCCAATCAGATCGGCTCGACGCTGGGCTATGGGAATCCGAACAGCCGCGGCTGGAATTACGGGTTCAACATCAATTACGACTATCTAAAGGGCCAACTACTGTTCTGGGACGCGCAGGTGACGAAGAACACCGATTGCTGCGGGTTCAGCGTGCAGTACCGGAGGATTGCGGTGGGGACTCGCGATGACACGCAAATTGAGGCGTCGTTTGCGGTGTCGAATATCGGGAGCTTTGGGTCGTTGAAGCGGCAGGATCGGATTTTCTAGCGGAAGCGCCGGCAGTCAATTTGACAATCTGTCAGCTACTCCCGCCCTCACGGGACGGTGCTTGAAGTGTTCGCAAGCCGCGCGGTCAAGCACCGCTCGTAAGAGCGGGGGTAACGGGATCAAACTCGCCTCGAACCGGATGAAGACGGCGTATCACAAGGTCGATCACGCGCGGAAGCGATGACGAATATCCGGGAGGCAATCGAGCTGTTGCGTCCTCAGCGATTCTTCGTCTCGAGGTGTTTCCAGTATTCGCGAATATCGGCGCTCTTGAGAATTCCCCGGATCGAACGGAGAACAGGCGTGTCCTTGGGCGACACAGCACCGCGCGGCTTTGCGGTTCGCTTGGCTTTGGATTGTTTGGGCGTACTGCCTACTTCGCGTCGGCGATGCTGTCGATCTTCATCAAGCCGCCGTCGAGTTTGCCTGTCACCGTTACCTTGTGACCGAGCATCGGCGTGACCTTTTCCATTGACGCTGGATCGAACTTGATCATCTTATTGTCCAGCGTGACGAATACCGCGGGCGATCCCGCCTTGACGCATTGCTTCACGCAGGATTCGAAGGCTTCCGGCTTGATCCACTCGGCGGCGGTTGCGGCTTTCGCGCTGGACGCGGCACATTTGGTGTCGGAGATGTAACCGGTCCACTCGGCGGCCATGGCGGACATCGAGCCGAGCGCGGTAAGGGAGAACACGGCAATCAGTTTTTTCATTGGGAAAGCCTCCTTTGAATACGATAGTCTGATGTAACGGTCGGATGCAATGCGGGACGGCAGGCGGAACCGCCTGCCCCACAGAGCAGCGCGCTCTCTTACGGTCGCGCCTCCACTCACAGCCGTCAATGCTTTCTCTTCGAGGCCACACTTGAGGCGCGACCGTAAGAGAGCGCGCTGCCGAATTTACGTATTCACGCCTGAGGCCAGGAATCCGCCGTCTACTACGATGCACTGTCCGGTGATGAAGCTCGCTCCATCCGACGATAGAAACACCGCTGCGCCGCCGACTTCTTCCGTTCGTCCGAATCTTTTCATCGGCGTTCGCAATAACAACTCTTTGCCGCGATCCGTACTGTCGAGCAGATTCTTGTTCAGATCCGTGCGAAACACTCCCGGCGCGATCGCGTTCACACAAATTTTGTCCGGCGCCCATTCGACGGCCAGGCTTCGCGTCAGCCCGAGCACTGCCGCCTTCGATACGGCATAGGCACTGACCCCGGTCAGGCTCACGTAGGAATTGAGCGACGCGATATTGACGATGCGGCCACGGGTACTTTTCTTTAGCGGCTCAAAGAATGACTGGCAGGCTCGCAGCATGCCGGTGACGTTGGTGTCCTGAACGTTGTCCCATTCCGATTCCGAAATCTCGCGCGCCGGAATTTTCGCCATGCGGCCGGCGGCGTTGATCAGGATATCGATGGCCGGGAACGCCTTCACGGCGGCGTCGCGCAAGGCGTCGATGGAATCGCGAGAGAGAACATCAACGGGGCAGCGCAGCGTCTTGCGCCCTAGCGATTCGATCTCGGTGCAGACTTGATCGACCAGATCGGCTCGGCGGCCAGTCGGAATAACATCGGCGCCGGCTTGGGCGAGTGCGAGTGCGATATCGCGCCCGAGTCCTGAGGTTCCTCCGATGACTACTGCGGCGCGTCCATCCAGATCGAGAGGCTTCATTCAATTCAGTTTCGCATGGGCTGTTGAACAACCCCCCAGACGCACGAAGAGGCAGGCGAAAACGCCTGCCCCACATGTTATGGTTACGCTCGAAGAGGCGGGCGGAAACGCCTGCCCCACGCGACTAGAAATGCAACTTCATCGCTAGCTGGAATTGCCGTGACGAACCGGCATCGCCCGCCGGAGCGCGTGTCCCGGCGGTGATGAGACTGAAGCTTTGGTTGGTCGCCGGCACGAATGCTCCGAGGACCGGATCCGTCAGACTGGGATTCGTGAAGTTCGCGTGGTTGAATATATCGAACACATCTGCGCGAATCTCGAGGCTCATTCCTTCCCGAATCCGGGTGTTCTTGAACAACGAGAAGTCCAGATTCTGGAATCCAGGACCGGTGATTACGTTGCGGCCCAGCGTTCCGAATCCGGTCGCGCCCTGATCGAAGAACACTTGCGGATTTTGCACGTAGCCAACCGCCGACGCCGACAGGTTGTACGCCGGCGTGTAACCGGCCGTCACCGCACCTGTCACATCCGGACGTACCGTGGTCAGGCCGCCCGTCAGCGTCGTGGTGCTGATGTGGAAGTTCAGCGGGTTGCCGCTTTGCCCGGTCTCGACCAGCGACTCCGCCAACCCTCTTTCAGCCGATTTCCCTTGAACGGAACATTGTAAATTCCGCTATCACGAAGCGGTTGCGGGCGTCGAAATCCGACAGGCCGCGGTCGCCGCGGATGTTGTAGCTGTCCTGGATCACCACGCCCTGCTGGTTCTGCGAGTTTTCGTCGATCGACTTCGAGTAGGTGTAGGACGCTCGAACTGAAGACCCTTGGAGAAACGCTTTTCGCGGTCACCCACAGTGCGTTGTAGGACGAATTTCCCATCGCTTTCGTAAACGTTGATGGTGCCCAGCGGCAGACCCGGGTCGATGGGGCTGTTAGCCGAAAGCGTCGGGATAGGGCCGCACGCCGTTGATGAACTGATTGTAGTTGCGCGCGGATGTTCAGATCGGTGCCTTTGCTGCCGATAGTAGCCGACATTAAGCCGTAGTCGTTGCCGAACTGTTGCTGAATGTTGAAGTTCCATTCCGACACGTAGGCGTCGTGTAGTTGTGCGCGACCGATGCCGGCGAAACGCTGCCGAGGCCAGCGAATTGAACGCGTTGCCCAGCGTCACGAAAGGAGTCGCCGCCGTGGGCGAGAAGCTGATACCGGGAAAGCGTACGGCGGATTCGCCGCCAGACCGGTAACCAGGCCAAGGGTCGGCTGATCGGTCATGATCGCATAGGCGCTGCGAATCACGGTCTTGCCGTTCTTGAACGGATCCCAGGCGAACCCGACGCGCGGCTGGAAGTTCTTCGCGCTCTGCTTGTAGGCCCGGTCCGGTCCGCTGCCCCTGTCCAACGTGCTGCAGTGTATTCGGTGACGGGATCGAAGATGACGAACCGGTTCTGGGCTTCCGTCGGTGTTCCGTACCAGTCATAACGAAGACCCAGGGTGACGGTAAAGGTCGGGGTGACCTTCCAGGCATCGGTGACGAACGCGCCCAATGAGTTCCCGTACGTGCGATTGGAGCTGTTGGACGTGTTGGCCGTGAAGCGTTTGGCCTGATCGGCCAGGAACGCAGTGATGCTGGCGAAGCCGAACGTGCCCGGAGTGTAAGAGAAGTTGTCCGAATTCTGCCGGCGGCACTTCGCCGCCGAACTTGACGGTGTGGTGGCCGTGAATCCAGGTCAAGGTGTCGGAGATCGTAATCACGTTGTCGCCGCGGCCTTGCGGGAATCCGCTGATGCCGCCAAACTCAAACGCACCCGTGACCGTGATCTGCGGCAGGCCGATGGCAGCCGTCACGCCGCTGTTGATGCCATAGCCGCGGCGAGTCGGTTTAGTCCGGCGCGAACACGATGTGAATCCGGTTGGCCCGGCGCGGAATTCGTTCACCAGCGACGGGCTGATCGTCCAGACTTCATTGATCGTCAGAAGCTGGCGATGCCCGTTGCGCTGTCGCCCATGCCCGGGAAAGCTGTTGCCATCGGTGGAAGGCGGTTCATTGCGCTCATCGCGCTGAATCGCGTAATAGAAATTCAGCGGTTGGCATCGGCTAACAACGTAGCTGAAATTCGCCGTGCCCTGTTCGATATTCACCGGCGCCACGGACGCTCCCACGAATCCGATTGGTTCCGGAATTCGCCAGCGGAATCAAAGGCAGCAATTTCTGAATGATGGGCGTCGCTGGTCGCTGCCGCCTGAGTCCGCTGCGCCGCGGTCAGGACGGTCCCGCTGAGCGGAACCGCCTGGCGCTGCCGCAATCCTTCATAGCTCAGATAGACGAACAGCTTGTCCTTCTTGATCGCGCCGCCGCCGTCGCCGCCGAACTGGTTGCGGATGAATTGGGCCATTGCGGATGGGCACCAGCGCGCCCGCTGACCACGGTATTGGTGGGGTTCGAGAAGTTGCGCGCGTCCAGATCGTTGTTGCGCAGGAACTCGTATAGCCTCGCCATGCCACTGATTGGTGCCGGCGCGCGTGGCGATATTCACGATCGAACCCGAGTTGCGGCCGTATTCGGCGCTGAACGTCGAGTTATCGATCTTGAACTCGTCGATCGTGTTGATGGTCGGCTGGAACGTAATCTGGTTCTGATTCGGATCGCTCAGGTTGATGCCGTTGATCATGAAGTTCACGCTGTCTTCGCGCGCACCCGCCGGAGTTGAACGAGAACGACCCCTGCCCGCGCAGAGGAGCCGTCAGGAAGCCATTGGCCGGCGGAGTCACCGTGCCCGGAATCAGCAACGCGAGATCGACAAAGTGACGCCCGTTGAACGGAATCTCCTGAACCGTCCTCTGATTCACGACATCGCCTACCGAGACCGAGGAGGTCTCGACGACCGGCGCGGTTGCATGTATCTCCACGATCTCGGTGGCGGTGGATACCTTCAGGGTGAAGTCCTGGCGCACGATGCTGCCGACGGAAACGGTCAGATCCGTGGCGGCCGTGGTTGCATGCCGTTCGACTTCACTTCGACGCGATATTTACCAACCGGCAGAGACGGAACCAGGTAAAGCCCGGCATCGTCCGTCGCGGTCGTGCGGTTTTCACCGGTGTCTTGGTTCTTCACGACTATAGCCGCGTTGGGGATCACAGACCCCGTTTGGTCCGTCACGGTTCCGGTGATTGTGCCGGTGGATTGCGCCCACGCTGCGCCGGCAAGAATAAATGCGATTAGCAGAAGGGAAGACACACTTCGGCCGTATGGTGTTCGAGTGAACATTACCAACTACCCCCTCAAATTAGGTTCAACTTGCTCATGACTAACAAAAACACTTCTGACCCAAACGTTACTTATAAGACGTTCATGTAACCGAATGGTTTCAGTAGTTTTGTGGAACGCCAGTTGCAAAGGCGCGAATTAATCGTGACTTAGGACGATCGCATCGCCACACTGGCCGAGAGGCACAGCCGTGATGGATTGGAACGCTATTGCGGGGGCAGAAGCAGTTCGCGCGCAGTCAACTCGGGCGATACAGCGATCTCGAAATATCCGATCATCATTTCATCCCAGTTCTGTTCACCGAAACGCACCGTCTTCGACGCATCCGGATTGCGCGCATTGTTCACCGAGTTATCGAAATGCCCGACACTTTCGATAATCGTCCCGGCGGGCATTGTTTGGGGCGATCCAGATAATAGGTAAGCTGCCAGTCGAAGTCATACCGCGGCACGCTCAGCAATGTTTCCTTTTGACCGTTGGGATAAATCGCGCGGAACTCGAATGACTTCCCGCGCAGATGCATGTGCGGCAGCAGCGACACGAGCGTCGATTCGCGATACAGCTTCACACGTGCCTCGATCAGAAAATCCGGCTCGCCCGGCGGAATCTGAAAACGCACATTCGCCGCGGCCATCATCAGGACGCGCTCGCGCGGCGGCTCCTTCGCGAATATCAATCCGACGCGGCTGCGATCCGATCCCGGCGTTCCGTTGGCGGTGTAGTGAAGCTGGAAGACGATGTCGCTGCCGGCCTTGATCAACTTCGCCTGACCCGGCGCGAGCGTTTCCGGCATCGATTCGGGCCCGTATCCGGCGAGAAATTCGCCCTGCGCCGCAAGTTCGTTCTCATCGTGCGTCAACCTAATCGTCAGCCCGGGTTCGCGAACGCTAACGACGATGTGGTGCGTGTGCGAACGATCGCTCGGGCGCACCTCGGCCAGTTGCACCCAGGTATCGCGCTTGAAACCCGTGGGCACGGTGACGTAGCGATACGGCTGCGTGCCGCTGGCCGGAATCTCGACGTTCGACGGCATTTCGAAAACCACGTCGGGCTTGCCGATGGTCCACGATTCCTCAGTTTTCTGCTGTGCGTTCGTAGCTGTGGAATGCGAGGGAGCCGGACCCTCGGGTGCGCCGGCATCAGCCCACGCGGCGATGGTCCGGATCGCGGATTCCGGCAGGCTGCGATCGTTGGAAAACTTTCCGATGTGAGGATCGGCCAGCCACGGCGGCATGCTGCGAGTCAGAACCGCCTGCTTCATCGATTTAGCCCAGGGGCGCGTGCTTTGGTAATCGAGAAACGACATCGGCGCGGCTTCGCCGGGACGATGGCAGGACTGGCAATGTTGTTCGAGCAGCGGGAGCACGTCGCGATAGAACGTGGGCTCACCGCGCGCGCTCGCGGCGAGGAGTAACAAGAATGAGAGCCGCGACCACATGACAATCCTATTTTACGTTGTGGCGCACGCACTCCTGCGTGCCGTGTCGACACTCATGTCGACACCTTTTGTGGAGCCCACGATAGCGCTCCATCCTGTCGCGCCTCACTGACGGATGTGAATCTCGCCAGGCGCCACTGACCGTGATCCATTCCCCTCACACATCGTGCGTTACGAACATGAAAATTCGGACCCTGATCTTTCTCGCTGTAATTGCAACCGCTGCGCATGCGCAAGACAAGACCATCGTGAACCGCGACGGGAGCTGCCAGGTATCGGTGCCTTCCACTTGGACTTCCGGCCTGCCCGGGACTGCCGAATCCGCCGACAAGAAGGTGTCGATCGCGATCAGCTCGCCTAAAATCGATTCTTTCGCGACGCTGAAGACCAATGTGCGCAATCTCTATACACACGACAAAGTAACGAAGGAGTCGGCCACAGAAATCGAACTGGAAGGCGCGGGGATGAGCAACATGCCTAATGTCTATCGCGGGCTGGTCACCGGCGGCAAAATCTGCATCGGCGAAGTGACGTATAAGTCCGGCACCGTGGAAGACGCCCGCAAAATCCTGAGCACCCTCAAGGCGAAGTAAGGCCGTTATCATAGAAAAAGGAAAACCGATGAAGACAAGAAACCTGCTCGTCCTGATTTTGACCGCCTGCGCCGCGCGCGCCGATTTCATGTACACCACCACCCGCAAGGGCGGACCTGCGGTGGCCGGCAACACGGAAACCAAGCAGTACTTCAAGGGCCAGAAGATGAAGACCGATACCGGAGGTACCGCCACCATTCTCGATTTCGACGCGCAGACGATCACGTCCATCAACAACACGCAGAAGACCTACACCGTCACGAAATTTAGCGACGTCGGCAAAGGCCTGGCGCAGACCGATACGAGCGTGAATGCCGACGTGAAGGAAACCGGCCAGCACAGGACCATCAACGGCTTCAACGCGAGCCAACTGGTGATGACGATGAATGTCGAGAATCCGCAATTGGAACAGCGCGGAATGAAGATGACGATGGAGATGGAAATCTGGATTTCGCCCGATGTCCCCGGCGCCAGCGAGCTGCGCGCGTTCTATCAGCGCAATGCGGCGAAGTTTCCGTGGGCCGCAATGTCAGGCGGTCCTGGCGGAAATCCTGGAATGCAATCGGCGATGGCGAATATGCAAAAGAAGCTGGCATCCATGAACGGCGCGCCCGTGCTGCAAGTCATGCACATGAAAACTTCCGGAGGCGGCGCGGATGCTGCCCAGGCCGCGCAAGCCGACCCGCGGATGGCGCAGGCTCGCGCCAAGCTGGAAGAAATGGCCAAGCAGGGCGGACCGGCAGGCGATATGGCCAAGAAGCAGCTCGCCGCGATGGGTGGTGCGATGTCGATGGGCTCGGCTGGCGGCATGGAAATCACGATGGAGTCGGGAAATTTCTCCACCAGCTCGATTCCGGATTCCGTGTTTGCGATTCCGGCTGGCTATCAGCAAAAGTAGACTTATCTGCTGGCTCAGAAATTGCTGAAAACCGACCGTTGGACCGCTCCCTATGGTCGCGGCTCGTTGTCGGCGATGTTCGGATGTTTAATGAGCCGCGACCAAAGGAAGCGGCCCCACGTACGGTCTTCCGAAATCTCATGACATCAGACCTCCGCATCAGCGTTCTCGATCAGTCGCCGATTTCTGAAGGATTCACTGGGACCGACGCGCTCCGCAATACGCTGGATCTGGCGCAGCTCGCCGACGGGCTCGGCTATCACCGCTATTGGGTCGCCGAGCATCACGGCACTCCGATGCTCGCCTGCGCCGCGCCGGAGGTGATGATCGCCGCGATGGGCGAACGGACCCGGCGAATCCGGCTCGGCAGCGGCGGCGTGATGCTGCCGCACTACAGTCCACTCAAGGTCGCCGAAGTGTTCAGCATCCTGAGCGCGCTGCATCCCGGTCGAATCGATTTAGGCATCGGACGCGCGCCGGGTACCGACCACACCACCGCCTTCGCGCTGCAGCGCGATCGCCGCCAGGCTTCGCCCGACGATTTCCCGCAACAATTGGCTGAATTGCTCGCGTATTTCGAGGACAAGATTCCGGCCGATCATCCCTTTTCTCGACTGTCGGCGTTGCCGGGACGTCCTCATGTTCCCGAGGTATGGCTCCTGGGATCGTCGCCGCAGAGCGCGATCTGGGCGGCCGAAACCGGGCTCGGCTATTCATTCGCCGATTTCATCAATCCCGAAGGTCCGGCGTACGCCGCCATGTATCGCGAAAGATTTGAGGCGTCGCGAGCGCTTACCAAACCGGCCATGATGGTGGCGGCCTGGGCGATCTGCGCGGAAACCGACGAAGAGGCTCAGCGGATCGCGACCAGCGCCCGGATGACGCGCGCGCTGTTGAATCGAGGGCAATTGATTCCCGTGCCACCGATCGAAAAGGCGCAGAAGTTTCTGGCGGAGAACGGCTCGAACGCGGATTCCCCACCAGGCAGGCCGAGGCGGGCGATCATCGGGTCGCCGGCCACGGTCCGCAAGGGCATCGAAGCGGTCGCGGAAGCCTATGGTGCGGAAGAGGTTATGGTCGTAACCATCACTTTTGACCACGCGGCGCGCCGCCGTTCGTATGAGTTGATCGCCGACGCCTTCGCTCTGTAAGCTCCTAATGTCTAAAACAATGTAGCCCAAACGCCGTCTAATACATCAAATTGTATAGGAGGCCATTATGACCGCCAAACCTTGCCATATCTCCAAGACAGTTAAGGGAGAATGCGACTCCTGTGGGAAGACCGTCGAGCATTTGCATATGCCGGAAGAAGTTCACGGTTGGTATTGCGACCGGTGTTGCCCGGTTTGCAATGAAGAGCGGCTGCGCGCCGCTGCCTAAAGCTTGCGACCGATGTGGGGCCACCACTCGTGGCGGGGAGCCGCCTTTTCAGGCGGCTTTCTTGAGCCATCGAATAACGGTCTACAGCCTAAGTTGCGGCAGAAGTGCCGCCCCCACATTTGAAACGCTGCTTACTTCTTCGTAAAAGTCGTGACGTTGCGTCCCGGCCCCGCCTTGAAGTCCTTCGGCCGCGGCGTCCCCGGCGTGGACGCGCACAGCTTCAGCGTCTTGCCGTCGCACTCGTAAATTCCGAACTGTTTCCCCGCGAAGATGCCCTTCGAATGCTCGTAGTCGATCTCTTTCGGCGAGTTCGAAGGATCCAGCGTGAACGTCGCATCGATCATCGTCTGCGGTCCGAACTTGAGCGTCGTATGATTGCCGCGCATGGAGCGCACTCCGTAACTCACGGTCATCGCATCCATCGGCTTGCCGTCGAGACTTCCTGAGATCATCGACCACTCGCCTTCGATCTCCGTCTTCGGCCCCGTCGCCGCAGCTTTCGTAGAAGACTTCGGTGCCTGCTGTGGCTTCCCGCGTTTCAAAGTCTCGAGCGCGACACCCGTGCCAGCCTTGGTCGCGAACTTCTTTGGCCGATCGCTAGCGGTTGCACCAACGCGAGTGGTCATGCAAATCTTCCGCTCGTCGCCATCGAGCGCGTAAATTCCGAACGAAGTATTCCCCTTCTCCGGTCCCTTCGTGAATTTGAGATCGAAGGTTTTGGGCGACGCGTCGACATCGAGCACCAGTTTTCCTTCGTAGACAGCGCCCATCCCGAGTGATTCGAAACGATCGCCCTTGAGCGCGACATGCGCGCCGGCAAACATCGCATCCTGTGATTTCTGTCCGTCCATTTCGAGAGCGGCGACGGTCCACGTGCCCTGTAGCAGGTCGGAATCGGTGTTGGGGAGAGATAGAGGAGTGGGGGGCTTCATAATTTCTACATAATAGAACAAATGAAGCCCGCTGCCAAGGAAATTCCGGAAGCCGAAGAGGAGACTACGCGCGAGTTTTACGGCGCGCCATTAGGATCCCGGCGAGCGCCAAACCAGCTAGCCCGAAGCTTGCCGGCTCCGGCACCGCCGTGACATCCAGGGTCAACGACGCCAGCGAGAAGTTCCCGGTGTTTCCGCCCGGAACGCTGAACGTAATTGTATTCGCGAAGCCCACGGATCCGGCATCAAAAGTATCACGAGCCGCATTGGGATTGGTGGCATTCAATATCGTTTCCGGCCCCCCGTCCAGGCTGTACTGTAATTGCTCGGCATTATTGAAGCCGGTCACCGAGAATCCGACAAACTCAACGAGAACGTTGGGGCTCAGAATCGTCAGAGTCAGCGTTTCGCCTGGGTCGACGCGGCCGTTGCCGATTCCCAATCCATAAGCAGTGCTGGTGGAAAGTCCGTTGCTGTCGCCGCACCGGTTGGTTAGGCTGCCAAGATCGCACTCGACGGCTCCGCTGCCGGTGATGCTGAACAAACCTCCGTCAAGTAAAACCGGTGCGAGCGCGACGCCGTTGGACGAATTGCTCGCCGTCGACGTCAAATGCCAAGTGCTCGACACGTTCGTGCCAAAGCCAAAATCAAAGGTAATTGGTCCTGCCTGCGCGGCAATCGCGCCGACAAATAGGGATGCGAGCGCAAGGCTGCGCCCAGAGGGGTTCTTCACTGGATTCTCCGATCAGATTCAACAAGTTAGACAGCTAAAGTTATAGTGTTAGTATCCACTGTTTTCGTTTCATTTGCAACAGAAAAATGTACGTTTGGCGTAGTGGTTTCGCCTTAGATGTCGATCGGATTAGATAGCAGAGTAGAGAGGGTTGACTGAGCACAGCGACGTTCCGGATGCCTTGGAGCAGATCGGAGTCGGTTTGGATTCTAGCGCAGGGTTGCGGGCTTCATCGCTTCAGCGTATGAAGCCCGTGTTCAGCGATTTCTACCGCTGGAGGAAGAGAGCTAGGCTCGGCGCTTCCGACGGACGAGCGCGACGCCCACGAGCGCCAGTCCCGCCAGCCCGAACGTCGCGGGCTCCGGTACGGTCGAGACATCGAGGGTCAACGTCGACAGCGAGAAGTTTCCACTGTTTCCGCTCGGAATGCTGAAAGTGATAGTGTTCGCAAAGGCGACTGATCCGGCATTAAAGGAATCGAGAGCCACGTCAGTATTTGGCGCGCTAACGGTGGTCGCCGGCTTGCCATCCAGACTATATTGCAGCTTGTCGCTCCCGGAAAAGCCCGTAACCGAAAACCCGACGAACTTGACGGCCAGGTTCGAGCCCAGGATCGTCAGCGTGAGCGTCTCGCCCGGATCGACACGGCCGTCACCGATCCCCAACCCATAGGAGGTGAAGGTTGAAAGGCTGTTGCTGTCGGCGCAGGTGTTGTTGAAGGAACTGCCCAAAACGCAGTCTACGGCGCCGTTGCCAGTGATGCTGAACAGGCCGCCGTCGAGAGAGACGGGGGCAAGTGCGACGCCAAACGTCAAAAAGCCCGCATCCGAGGTGGAATGCCAGGTGCTGGACACGTTCGTGCCAGAGCCAAAATCGAACGTAATAGGTGTTGCTTGGGCAGCGATCGCGCCTACGAACAAGCTCGCGAACGCAAGGGTGCGCCCATACTTCTTCTGCACAGTATTTCTCCAATCAGTTTTTTTAACTACTTACCAGAGGGGTACTACTTACCAGAGGGTACTACTCAACAGAGGGGTACTTACTAGATGGGTACTACTTACCGCTATAGGTACTAGTCCAGTATAGCATTCTTGCCTCGATTGCAACAACCGTGGATGCTTGACGCTAGGGGGTTCACCTTATACACCGTCGAGCTGGCAGCAAAACCGTTACGATTCCGGCATCCGCCGTTCATGCGATGGGCTCGATCTGCCCGCGCTCGCCCGAGTCCCGATCCAGGCCTCGGCCGCATCATCTGAACCTCCCCATCAGCTCGCGACTCCCGCCGAGCGGTGGACTACTTGCCAGGGGCGCCGGGTGTCGTTTGGAACCCGCCGAATAGTTTCCGGCCATCCGGCAAGGTGACGGTGCGAGCGTTGGCCACATTCCGAGCGTCCTTCGCGCAATAACCGTCGACGGTAACCGGATCGCCCTTCTTCAATTCCGTCCGACTCCAGCCGCGGTGAAGCAGGCCGTTGGGGCTGCCCATTTCAAAGCTCCAACTCGTGGCCTTGCCGTTTTCATCTTTGCCATCGACGTGCAGCCAGACGTGCGGATTGGTCCATTCGAGCCTGATGACGGTGCCGGAGAATGTGACGCGCTTGTTTTCATCGTATTCAGCAGCGAATGCGTGATGCGCCGAGATGGGTGTCGTCGCCAAAAGCAGTGCGGCGGCCGCGGCACAGAAGGTTCTGAGCATTGGAGGCACTCCTGACCATCATAGCGTTGAGCCAGGTCTATTGGCTTGACGAGGCGAAATCTGAGAAATCTCCGTCCCGGGTTCCTCCCGCTGGGTTCCCCCCGTTCCCCCACCATTTCCCACAATTCGAAATCCATTTCGCGGCGCCTGCTGGCCAGAACCCTTATGGGCCAAGCGGAACGCGCCGATTTATGATTGATGCCTGTATCGGTCCCAGAGCGCTTGGAACAGTTCCTATACTCGGATTCCGTCACAGTGGACGATCCGAGTCTACGAACCGAATGTGGGAGGTTCGTACGGGACCTCCGGCTGAGCCCGTCGCAGCAAGGGCTCCTGCTGGTCCAAGTCATGCATGCCTACATAAATCACCGTGGCTGGAATCCGCAAGGAGCCAAATTGTGGCAGCTAATGGAGTATCTAATTCGCAGGCCCCAACTGGAATTCGATCAGCGATCCGCGCAGCACGGCCTTACGCTGCTCCCGCATTTCGCTGAGTGTTGCTTCCCTAGCGAAACCTTGGCGGTTTTGATCGCCAGGAACATCGCGAGGCTGGGGTATTGGCCAGGCCTCACTTCCGCTCTCGAAGATGTCTACGAGATGAGACGCAAGAGCAGCCGATCCCAGGGTGCAGGGCGGATCGCAGGCCTATTGTTGTGGAACGACCCAAACAAGAAAATCCCGGCGGAACAATGCGCGACGGCGCTAATTCGCGCGGAACTCGTGACACTATCCGCAGCGTGGCACGCATTGTTCCTGAATTTGACGTGCTGGAAGAATGAGCCGACCACGCCTTGGTTGAGATCCGCGCGCCCGCTTTTGGAAGGGGTCGGGCCCGAAGAGTTTTTGGCTCGCGTTGATAGATGGGCTGAATCACTCGCAGAACGCTCTCCGGTCAAGATCGGTGCCTCTGGAGCCGAAGTGCTCAAGTCACTCCTTTGGCATTTCGATTTGTTGCCTTCGGGTTCTGGTGTGCGGGCGCTCCGCGCATTCCGACGGGTTGAGTATCAGCGGTCCTGCCTGAAGTTGGCCGAGAAGCTGGATCTCGCGCTCGCACGTCTGATCAGGCAATAGCCCGCCATGGGCCCTCGGAGCCGAGGCTGGATGGATCGGCGTCCGGTTCATCCTAGACAGCATGGGGAGAGGTTCTTCCCGAAGTTCGGCGAGACAAGGGGAAACCGGGACGGACATTTCTCACATTGCCGCCGTGACCTGCGAATGGCGACAGGTGAGCGCAGGCCATTCTCATCGAAGATCCGAGAAATGCGAGCCGTCCCAATTCCACTCTGTTTCCAGTAGTATCCTCGAATGCAAGTGGTACCACGGTGTCTTATGCTTGGGATGCGGATAACCGCCTATCGAGCGTGACCGACAATCGCACCACCGGCGTAACGCACTAAGGGTATGACGCGACCGGTCAGTTCGCGTCGCGTCCGCAGCGTGAATGACTTGAGCTACTTGTGCGTTTCCGGAGTTCTTTCGTACACACCAATATTGGTAACGCTCTTCCCGTCTTTGTCTTTGGACGTCGTTGTAATCGTCATTACGCGCCCGTCCTTGGAGACCGCCCGGCGGCTGGTGGCGACGACTTGGAACCCTCGCGAATACGACGCCTCCACTGTGTATCGATCCACGTGCTTCAGCGAAACCGGCAACAACAGGCCAACTCCGCCCTTTACGACAGCCTCTCTGCCGCTGTAGTCAGCCACGTATTCGGCCGTGCTGGATCGCCCGTTGACGTCGGTGGTTTCGGACCGGTACCGGATGCCATCGTTCTCTGCCTCCATGCGGATCACCATCCGCTTCGGAACGTCTCCCGCTGGATACTTCGACTTCCGGACATTCATGGTCCAGGTGCCCACAAACGGGTCCACCGGCGGGATTGCCGCGGAAACCACGAACGCCGTGAATAGAAAACAGGCTAAGAATCGTTTCATTGGATTTAGAAGGAGGAGCCTCCTGAATGACCAGGAAGCTCCCAGTGTCGAGTCTCAGAGAGAGCGCAGGAAATCGAGAATCGACTGCTTGTCCGATTCCTGGAGAGCATTGAACAGCTGAATCACCCCATTCGCCTCCGAGCCAGCGTAGCTGGACGACTGGTTATCCGCAGCCGGGTTCTGGCCCCCGTTAGAATTCGGGAGCGAGAAGTGAGCCTGAATTGCCGCCAGCAGATCACTGGTGCGCCCATCGTGCAGGAAGAACAACCGCTGCCCGAGGCCCCACAGCGGAGTCGTGCGAAACTCATCAGGTCCCGCGTTGCCTTGCACGATGTTATCCGCCAAACCCGAACCCATGTTGTGCACCAGCAGATCGGAGTAAAGATTCACCGGCTTGCCTCGTAGTGCAACCACGTGCGGCCCGATTTCCTGAGCCTGCGTGGACGGGTTTGCGACGCCCCGGGTCTGGAACGACGGCGTGTGGCAAAGCGCGCACCCAATCGTGTTGAACAGAGCCTGTCCGTGTTGCGCCGAAGTGGTCAGAGCCACTGGCTGAGGAGCGTCCACGAAACGCATGAACACCGTGAACATCAGCCATGCCGGCATGATCTTCAGCGGATTGTTATAAAGGACCGGATCCGTGCGGGGGACGTCGAACGGTTCATAAGCGGTGTTGCAAACCGGGTCTTCGCTGCGCGCAATCGGGAATAAGTCGTTCGAAATTCCCATCTCCACGTTATACGCTTCACCCGCGAAAGTAGTGATCGATCCGTTCTGCGCCTTCCAGCCGAACCGGCTCACGGTGCCGTTATTCGGCACTACGTTCGTGTGGCCTGAGATTCCGAGCAGCCGCTTCGCGAACGAATTCGCCTGTGAATTGTTGATGATATCCGTGTCGGAAATACTTTCGATCAAACCCAACCCGAACAATTGCAGCGGAATTCGAAACGAGATGTTTTGCGTGTTCACCGCAGTATCGAAATCCGGCTGCGCGAGATTACAGCCGGGCGAATCCGAGCGTCCCCGCAGCGTGAATAGGCTGTGCACGCCGCCGTCGCGCGAGCCGTCCGCTTTGAACTTGAAGCGCGTCTCGCGGAAAGCCCCTTTCGGGTCTTCGAAAGAAGGAACCACATTTGTGCCGCCCAAGCGGGTCGCAATGGTGTGCGCCGGATTCCCCGAGGGCGAGCTGCCGCCAATAGCCGGCTGGAAGTGGCAGATGAAGCACTGATCGGCGTTAAACACCGGGCCCATGCCAGCCGAATTCACCAGCTTCAGAGGTGAGAACGGATTGGAATGACTCGGATCGATCGGCAATACGTTTTGGGGCTGCTGTGCACAGGTATCGCAGGAACCCTCCAACTCGGAAACGCGCAACAGACTCTCGTTGAAGAGAGCCAGTTCGTTTGCGTTCAAACCCGCAATCGGGTTGGGGATCGCGGAGACGGGATTGGGCCTCGGGCCAGGATCTTTAGCCTTGGGGTCTCCGTACACTGCCGGCGAAATTATCAGCGCCATCGCGACGCTACCGAAAAGCGCAGCCGCAAACCGGCTGCGTATCAATTGTGAGTTACTCATTTAACCCTCCTCCAACAGCCCGACACCGCTTCTGCAAAGTGGTGGCATATGAAGAGTAACCCTGGACGGCAAAATATGCACTCATTGACTTATCTCAGGATTACCTGGAGATTTACCCGAGACGACGCCGAGGGGGTTGCCGTAGTACCCGCAACCACTTTAAGACGACGTACAGGGCAAGTTGTAAAGTTCTTGTGAAGGAAATGGAAACAGGGAAGACAGGTCACATCTGCGATTTTCTTCGGCCGATTTTCCTCTTCGGCCGCCAGGGACTATACATATTCCGCTCCTTACAGAAAACCCAAGTGTAAAAACGAAAAGCCCCGGCTTTCACCGGGGCTTCGTTCAATTTAATCGGGCGACGTCCTACTCTCCCACACACTTGCGCGTGCAGTACCATCGGGGCTGAAGGGCTTAACTTCCGTGTTCGGGATGGGAACGGGTGGGACCCCCTCGCTACAATCACCCAAAGTCGTAAGAAGCGAGAATTCAGTAGCCAGGAGTCAGAATTCAGAATGCTGACGGCCGTCAGGCACTTATTCTGAATCCTGACTTCTGACTACTGACTCCTACTTCTCTGAATATTGACGGGCTACCCACAAGTTGCACGTCGCGGGCTCATCACTGAGCGCTCACGACGGCATTTCTACTCTGCATTCACAGTAAAATTTTATGGTCAAGCCGAACGGGCTATTAGTAACGGTCAGCTCAACACATTACTGCGCTTACACATCCGTCCTATCAACGTGGTCGTCTTCCACGGCCCTTCTTAGCTTTCGCTTGGGAAATCTCATCTCGAGGAAGGTTTCGCGCTTATATGCATTCAGCGCTTATCCCGACCAGACTTCGCTACCCAGCTATGCCACTGGCGTGACAACTGGATCACAAGAGGTCTGTTCATCCCGGTCCTCTCGTACTAAGGACAACCCCTCTCAAATTTCCTGCGCCCACCACAGATAGGGACCGAACTGTCTCGCGACGTTCTGAACCCAGTTCACGTACCGCTTTAATAGGCGAACAGCCTAACCCTTGGGAGCTTCTACACCCCCAGGATGCGATGAACCGACATCGAGGTGCCAAACCGGAGCGTCGATGTGAACTCTTGACTCCGATCAGCCTGTTATCCCCGGCGTACCTTTTATCCGTTGAGCGATGGCCCTTCCATACAGAACCACCGGATCACTATGTCCTACTTTCGTACCTGCTTGACTCGTTGGTCTCGCAGTTAACCTGGTTTATGCCATTGTACTCGAAGGAGGATTTCCAAACCTCCTGAACCAAGCTTCGAACGCCTCCGTTACAGTTTAGGAGGCGACCGCCCCAGTCAAACTACCCGCCTACCAATGTCCTTCTCCCGGATTACGGGAGTAAGTTAGAATCACAGAATGCTCAGGGTGGTATCTCACCGTTGGCTCCCCTGAAACCAAAATCCCAGGTTCAAAGCCTCCCACCTATTCTGCGCAGAGCACCCCATAATTCATTGATAGGGTATAGTAAAGGTGCACGGGGTCTTTCCGTCTTGTGGCGGGCATCCGGCGTCTTCACCGGAACCACAAATTCGCCGGGCAGATTCTTAAGACAGTCGTCAGATCGTTACGCCATTCGTGCAGGTCGGAACTTACCCGACAAGGAATTTCGCTACCTTAGGACCGTTATAGTTACGGCCGCCGTTCACCGGGGCTTCAGTTCAAAGCTTCGCCTTGCGGCTAACCTCTCCCTTTAACCTTCCGGCACCGGGCAGGCGTCAGCCCCTATACGTCGTTTTCGACTTTGCAGAGACCTGTGTTTTTGTTAAACAGTCGCCTGACGCGATTCGCTGCGACCCATATTGCGATGGGCACTCCTTTTCCCGAAGTTACGGAGCTAATTTGCCTAGTTCCTGAACAATCCATCACCCGAGCGCCTGAGAATACTCATCTCGTCCACCTGTGTCGGTTTGTGGTACGGATACAACAGCTCTCCTTAGCGGATTTTCCTGGCAGACGGCCGGGCGGATTTCCCCTTCCCAACCTCGCTTCACCCCCCCTTGAAACCATTGCGCAGAGGGATTTACACGCTGCGTCCCCGCATCGGTCTTGATCGAACTTCTGTAGTCACGGAATGTTAACCGTGTGTCCATCGGCTACGCCTTTCGGCCTCACCTTAGGCTCCGACTAACCCTGAGCGGATTAACCTTTCTCAGGAAACCTTAGACTTACGGCGACCAGGGTTCTCACCTGGTTTCTCGCTACTTATGCTGGCAGAGTCTCTTCCTAACGATCCAGTACTCCTTACGGTATACCTTCACATCGGTTAAGAATGCTCTCCTACCACACGTCACACCCGAAGGCATAACGCATCCATAACTTCGGTATCATGCTTGAGCCCCGATGGATTGTCGGCACCGAGCGGCTCGACCAGTGAGCTATTACGCTTTCTTTAAAGGATGGCTGCTTCTAAGCCAACCTCCTGGCTGTCTGAGCCTCTCGACTTCCTTTCCCACTTAGCATGAATTTAGGGACCTTAGTTGATGGTCTGGGCTCTTCCCCTTTCGACTATGAAGCTTAGCCCCCGCAGTCTGACTCCCGCGCTACACGTGTACGGCATTCGAAGTTTGGTTGAATTCGGTAACCTGGGAAGGCCCCTAGTTCATCCAGATCTCTACCACCGCGACGGACCACGCGAGGCTAGCCCTAAAGCTATTTCGGAGAGAACGAGCTATCACGGAATTTGATTAGCCTTTCACCCCTACCCTCAGCTCATCCGAGCTGTTTTCAACCAACACCGGTTCGGACCTCCAGTCGCTGTTACACGACCTTC
Organism: Terriglobia bacterium; assembly: GCA_963732025.1. Lineage (GTDB taxonomy): Bacteria > Acidobacteriota > Terriglobia > Bryobacterales > Bryobacteraceae > Palsa-187. The sequence continues at coordinate 1,120,589 of CAVSXU010000006.1, read as the reverse complement.
ATCCTGGCCAAGGGTAGATCATCCCGCTTCGCGTCCAATCCCAGCGACTAAATCGCCCTATTCAGACTCGCTTTCGCTTCGGCTCGCTTTCGCTTAACCTTGCCACTGAGATTGACTAGCCAGCTCATTATTCAATAGGCACGAGGTCAGGCATTCCGCTTGCGCGGCATAGCCCTCCCACTGCTTGTAGGCATGCGGTTTCAGGTACTATTTCACTCCCCTCGCAGGGGTTCTTTTCACCTTTCCCTCACGGTACTAGTTCACTATCGGTCGCAAGTGAGTATTTAGCCTTGCCGGATGGTCCCGGCAGATTCCCGCAGAGTTTCACGTGCCCCGCGGTACTTAGGAGCCACTTGAAAGAAGATTGCATTTTCATATACGGGGCTGTCACCCTCTATGGCCGGCCTTTCCAGACCGTTCTATTAACACTTTCCTATCCCTCTTTTAAACCATCTTCGCATCAAGCCTTCCGAAGAGAGGCTTCAAAAAATGATTATTGTGGTCCTGCAACCCCGGACTCTCCTTGCGAATTGTCCGGTTTAGGCTGTTCCGAGTTCGCTCGCCACTACTATCGGAATCACGGTTGTTTTCTCTTCCTCTGGGTACTGAGATGGTTCACTTCCCCAGGTTCGCTTCATACGACTATGTATTCATCGCACGATAACCGGTGTTCACACCGGCTGGGTTCCCCCATTCGGAAATCCCCGGATCACAGATTGCTTGCATCTCCCCGAGGCTTATCGCAGCTGACCACGTCCTTCATCGCCTACTTGCGCCAAGGCATCCACACGCATGCCCTTAGTAGCTTGACCATAAAATTTACTCTAAACACAGAGTAGAATATGTCTCGAACACCCAACCCGTAGTCTTACGACATCCGAATCGGGCATCCTGTTCTCATTAGCGCTACCGGTCACCATATATTGGCTGCATGGTGACCTTTGCAACTTTGTGTCACTGCCCACTTTCGCTCGGATAACTGAGCGTCCATGGACAATGTAGTTGCCCGTCAATATTCAATTGTCAAAGAACTTTCCTGAAGAATTCAGGAGTCAGAATTCAGGAGTCAGAATAAACCTGACCGCTAACTGCTGGCTTCTGTACTCTTCCTCGTCAATCTGCCGCATTGAGCGATTCTCAGCTCAGAGCGGTTTAATTTAATGTGGTGGGCCTGGGTAGAATCGAACTACCGACCTCACCCTTATCAGGGGTGCGCTCTAGCCAACTGAGCTACAGGCCCGTCGTCTTTCGAACGTCACCTGGTTTCACTATCCCTTGCGAACCGTAGTTCAGGATGGTGGAGCTGGTCGGGATCGAACCGGCGACCTCCTGAATGCAAATCAGGCGCTCTCCCAGCTGAGCTACAGCCCCTAATTCCATTCAGGAACGCAGGGGACCGAAATCCCCTGCCCCTGAATGTATTGTAATCGAGGCCGATTGGACGCGGGCACTCAGGACCAGCCCGAGCACCATAGAATGCCATCAAATAATCGAGTAAGAGAAACCGGAACGGTGCCTCAACGACACTCGTATCGACAAGATTGCTTCGCCGAAAAGCTCCGAGACCTGGAGCGGAACGGCTATCACTTACTAGCTCGACCTGGTTTAACCCAAGCCGGCTGTCGGTAACTCCACCCACGTTCTCTTAGAAAGGAGGTGATCCAGCCGCAGGTTCTCCTACGGCTACCTTGTTACGACTTCACCCCAATCATGAATCATACCTTGGGCCGCTGCCTCCTTGCGGTCAGCATGCAGACTTCTAGTACAATCCACTTTCGTGATGTGACGGGCGGTGTGTACAAGGCCCGGGAACGTATTCACGGCATCGTTCTGATACGCCATTACTAGCGATTCCAGCTTCACGCAGGCGAGTTGCAGCCTGCGATCCGAACTGAGAACGGTTTTTTGCGATTAGCTCCCCCTCGCGGGTTTGCAGCGCTTTGTACCGTCCATTGTAGCACGTGTGTAGCCCTGGACATAAAGGCCATGATGACTTGACATCATCCCCACCTTCCTCCAGCTTATCGCTGGCGGTCTCCTGCGAGTGCTTCCTTTTACGGGAGTGGCAACACAGGACAAGGGTTGCGCTCGTTGCGGGACTTAACCCAACATCTCACGACACGAGCTGACGACAGCCATGCAGCACCTCGACTCAAGTCCCTTGCGGGAAGTCCCTGTTTCCAAAGATGGTCTTAAGCCGTTCGAGCCCAGGTAAGGTTCTTCGCGTTGCGTCGAATTGAACCACATGCTCCACCGCTTGTGCGGGCCCCCGTCAATTCCTTTGAGTTTCAGCCTTGCGACCGTACTCCCCAGGCGGCATACTTAACGCGTTAGCTCCGGCACGAACGAAATGAATCGCTCACACCAAGTATGCATCGTTTAGGGCGTGGACTACCAGGGTATCTAATCCTGTTTGCTACCCACGCTTTCGTGTCTCAGCGTCAGTCGTGGTCCAGTAAGCTGTCTACACCACAGGTGTTCCTCCTGATATCTACGCATTTCACCGCTACACCAGGAATTCCGCTTACCTCTCCCACACTCTAGCATTCCAGTTTCCGCCGCACCCTCCCAGTTAAGCCGGGAGATTTCACGACAGACTTAGAGCACCGCCTACGCACTCTTTACGCCCAGTAATTCCGAACAACGCTCGCTGCCTACGTATTACCGCGGCTGCTGGCACGTAGTTAGCCGCAGCTTCTTCTTCGGGTACCGTCATTATCGTTCCCGTCGAAAGAGCTTTACACCCCGAAGGGCTTCATCGCTCACGCGGCGTCGCTGCATCAGAGTTTCCTCCATTGTGCAAGATTCCCCACTGCTGCCTCCCGTAGGAGTCTGGCCCGTGTTTCAGTGCCAGTGTGGCCGTGTGCCCTCTCAGGCCGGCTACCGATCTTCGCCTTGGTGGGCCGTTACCCCGCCAACTAGCTAATCAGCCGCGGACTCCTCTTTCAGCGCATTTCTGCTTTCCTCTCACGAGCTTATGCGGTATTGTCCCCGGTTTCCCAGGGGTATTCCCCACTAAAAGGTAGATGATCCACGTGTTACTCACCCGTACGCCACTTTACTCATGGATTGCTCCACTTTCTCGTGCGACTTGCATGTGTTAAGCGCGCCGCCAGCGTTGATTCTGAGCCGGGATCAAACTCTCGTTTGAACCTTTTGATTTGGCCAGTCGAGTTTCCCAACCAGCTCTCGCCCAGCCAGTTACCCAGCCGAACTTCATTTGTTAGATCGCTCCGGTCTTGAACTCAAATTACTGACGAACATTCTATTACCTGTCACGCACAGACGTTTCCGCCTGTACGTCTCCAGACTAGAAAACGATCACCCAAAACGTTTGCGCTTTGGAAAGCACTCCCGACTCAAGCTTTCGCTCTCTATTCGCATCCAACCAGATTTTCAATGATCTGAGCATAACCGCCGACGATCCTATTACAGAAGATCGACTTCATGCCGGCCTCGAAAGGCGTTTTGAGCGCAGTTTCCTGCGGTCTCAAAAATCGTATTGCGCACAGTATTACAAGCTGTGCACTAAAAACTTTGGGATACTCGAAAGAACTTCTGACGACGCACAACTTGCTCGAAGTGCGCTTCCAGGGCGGCTATCGGGACTTCAGTAGGAACTACTTAACGCGTCTTGCTGCCTGCCGATTCTTTGATCCACTGCGCACGGCAAATCGCCGTACGCTTAGTACTGCCATCTGCTAATCTATCAAACTCATGAACAGGACGCAAGGGGCAAAATCACTTTTTTTTACACCCGGCGTTCCGGCCGTCGTTCGATCCGACTACGATCTGGCAACTACCTCCATCAGACTACCACAGCCCACCGCGTTTCTCCAAGTTTCTTGCGAATGTTTGTGGGGCCGCCAATCGTGGCGGCGAGCCGCCTTTCTGGGCGGCTTCTCTTGGAATTGAAACTACCTAATTTTCAATGCCTCGACGGTATTGGGCGCGATCGGGCAAAACCAGTGTTATCCTTCAACTGAGGACGCTCCCGCAACGAATGGCCTACAGCGACCGCTCCTATGCTCGGCCCTACATCGGCGTGCCGGGCCTCCCGCGAGCCATTAAGTGGCTTATCATCAGCAATGTAGCGATCTTTCTTCTCGGCTGGGCCTCGCCCGCCGTTGGACAGTTCCTCATCGAATATTTCGCCCTGACGCCCGCCCTGGTGGTGAAGCGCCTGTTCATCTGGCAGCTGGTCAGCTACATGTTTCTGCATGGAGGCGTCTGGCACATCCTCTTTAACATGCTGTCGCTGTGGATGTTCGGATCCGACATGGAAACCACTTGGGGCACTCGGCGGTTCCTGAATTTCTATTTCTTCACGGGAATTGGCGCCGGCTTCTGCACGGTGGTACTGAACTACATCTTCAGCAATCCGCTGATTCCCACGATCGGAGCGTCGGGTGCGATTTACGGAATTCTGCTCGCCTGGGCGGTGCTCTGGCCCGACCGGATCATCCTGTTCGCTTTCATCTTCCCAATGAAGGTGAAGTACTTCGTGATGATTTTCGGGGCGATTGCATTCCTGAATTCGTTCAACGCGAACAGCGGAGTCGCTGAGTTCGCCCACCTGGGCGGAATGGCGTTCGGCTACATTTTCCTGAAGACTCCGGCGCTGATCGGCGGAAGGCGGCGCGGGCGGTCCACCGATCCGATCGGATCGATGCGGGAATCGTACCGGGCATGGAAGCTGGCGCGGGCGAAGAAGAAGTTCCAGGTTTATTTGAAGAAGCAGGGCAAGGACCCTTGGGTGAATTAGCGGCCTTACGCCTCTTCCGAACCGCGATCACAAGGAGCGGGACCAACAGAGCGTGCCGTGAATCCGCCGTAGCATTTTGCCGTGCGATAGCATCGTATATTCTGGAACATGCGCAGGATCAGATAAATCCGCCGCAACCAGAGCGCGTCTCATTTCCATAGGTGACAGACCAACCTTCCAACCTCGTCAACGTCCGCGGCACCGAGCTACTGGCGACCGACACCCGCGAGCAATATCGGCAAAAGCTGGCGCGCATCACGCTCGATTCCATGGTTCAGTTCGTCGGGCTGCTGGATGCGAAGGGCACGGTGCTCGAAATCAATCACGTCGCGCTGGATGCAGTCGGCATCAAACTTTCCGATGTCGAGGGCAAGCCGTTTTGGACCACCTTCTGGTGGCAGGTTTCCGAGGCAATCAACAGCGAGCTCCAAGAAGCGATCCGGCGCGCGGCGGGCGGCGAATTCGTGCGCTGGGATGCGGAAATCTACGGGCGCGCGGGGGGCAAGGAAACGATCATCATTGACGCGTCGCTCATGCCCGTCAAGGATGATCGGGGTAACGTCGTGTTCATCACCGCCGAAGGCCGCGACATCACCGAAAAGAAGGCGCATGAGCGCGAGATTGCCCGGCAGCGCGAGGAACTGGCGAAGCTCGACGAACTGAAGACGCAATTCTTCGCCAACATCAGCCACGAGTTTCGCACTCCGTTGACGCTGATGCTCGGGCCGCTGGAGGATGCGTTATCGAACGCTCACGGCGTTCTTCCGATGGGCGCCGCCGCGAGTCTTTCGACAGCGCATCGCAATGCCATGCGGCTGCTGAAACTGGTCAACACGATGCTGGATTTTTCCCGCATCGAGGCCGGACGCGTCCAAGCGTCGTACCTGCCGACGGACCTGGCGGGTTTCACAGCGGAGCTCGCCAGCAATTTCGAATCGCTCTGCGAGAAGGCCGGCCTGCGCCTCATCGTGGATTGCGAGCCGTTCAACAATGCGCGCAATACGGTTATTCAAGACGAGCACTCGGCTTACGTTGACCACGACATGTGGGAGAAGATCGTGCTCAATCTTGTCAGTAACGCGTTCAAATACACCCTGCAGGGCGAGATCGAAGTGCGGCTCGACGTGGCCGACGATTGTGCACGGCTGACCGTTCGCGACACGGGCGTTGGGATTTCAGCGGAAGAATTGCCGCGTATGTTCGAGCGCTTCCATCGTATCGAGCGCAGCCGCGGCCGCACGCACGAAGGCACGGGCATCGGACTGGCGCTGGTGGAGGAATTGGTAAAGCTTCACGGAGGCAAGATCGCGGTCGCGAGTACTTTGGGCGAGGGGAGCACGTTCACGATCACAATTCCGCTGGGCAAGGCGCATCTCGATCCGGCGCGGATCGGCCGGATTCCGACGTTGGCGTCGACAGCGATCGCGCACGCGGCCTTCGTGGAGGAAGCGGTTCGCTGGCTGCCAGACGCCAAAACTCCTGTCGATAGTTACAAGGCCGACGCCGAAGAGGCGCAGGACCAGACGACGAAGAAGGGTCGCGTTTTGCTGGCTGACGACAATGCGGACATGCGGGCTTATGTCAGCAGGCTGCTCGCGAGCCGGTTCGAGGTGCAGGCGGTTTCCGATGGCGAGGCGGCACTGGAAGCGGCGCGGGCTCGTCGTCCCGATCTGATTCTTTCCGACGTGATGATGCCGAAGATGGATGGCTTAGGACTCTTGCGCGCCCTGCGGGCAGATGCCAACTTGAGCGAGATTCCGATTATCCTTTTGTCGGCACGGGCGGGTGAGGAAAGCCGCATCGATGGCATGCAGGTGGGCGCCGATGATTATCTGGTGAAGCCGTTCACGGCGCGGGAGTTGATTGCTCGCGTCGAGACGCATATTAAGGTGGCACGGTTGCGGAAGGCGGCTCGGAGTTCGGAGTAGGGTAAACCTGCCGCAACCACTTGCGCCTCCAAGATGGATTGCAACTCAAAGAGGCGCGACAGGATGGAGCGCGTAATATCGGTAACGATGCGAGGGCGTCCTCAACAAACGTCCTTGGTCACAGTTCTGTTGGAAGGTTTTCAGAACCGCGACGGCGCGCGACTATGTTTTGCATGTGGCGCGAGCTTGTCGACGCTGCAGGCCAGCGGCCCGCGCCACGTCTGTTCAATTTGCTCTGGTGGCGAACTTGATCGAGCCCTTGCCCCCGTCGGCTTCCCCGTCGAAGATCGTGAAGTAGCCGTTCATTAGAGGCAGGCCGAGAATCACGAATCCCGGGTCGCCTACCGTGATCGCTGCCGCCGCGGCGCCGACATTCTGCGTATTAACCTGCCAGTAGTTGTCCGGAGTCACTTTGAGCGATACGTCGCCGGTCGCGCCTTGGAGGACGAAGGTCAGCGTCGGCCATGATGGCAGGTTGAGATCCGCGACCGTGACCAGTTGCTGATCGAAAATCGATTTGTTCAGCAACGCCTGCTGCGCGGTCGTGAATTTCGACACGATTGCCTTCAACATCTGCTGACTGATGTTCAGGCTGTTGGTGCCGCTATCCACAATCGAATTGGACGGCATTCCCTTCGGGCCTTGCAGGCGCGCGACGATGGGGTCCGTAGTCCCGACGATCACCGACTTCAAATTCGTGCTGTACCAGTCATCGGATACGACCTTGACGGTCTGGAACGTGCCGGTGTAGAGATCGGTGCTCTCTTCGCCGCCTCCGACCACCATCCAACCCTGGTTGAGCGGATCGTTTGCACCGCCACCGCCTTCGTGTACAAAAGACCGGCGCGTCACAAACGAAATGATATCCGACGTGATGCCCGCATCGGCCAACTGCGTCAGGTAAGGCACCAGATCGCTTTGCTTGCCGGCGCGCACCTGGGTCGCCGTATATTTGTGCTTCGAGGTATCCTGCGGCATCGCGAACGCGTCGTCGAGCTTCGCGTAGGCAAGGCCAAGAATGCCGTCGGCCGTATCGAACATGTTCGAGGTCTCGGTGTAGGCGACCGCCGCGTTCCCACCCGGGAGAGCAATCGCGGACGCTCCGTCTCCGATGGTGATCGTCGTGTTTATGACCGCGCCGGTCCAACTGCTGTTGTCGCCGTAGGAATCTGTCTGGGCCAAGTCAGTGGACTTGTCGCCGCCGGTTAGCTCGGGTGTATATTTCTTGCCGTCGAGGGCAAGGGCGCTGCTGCCAGTATCGAGGATCACGTTCAGCGGCTTCTTCTGGGGACCAACGAGGATGCGACCGGTATAGTCGCCACCCATAAAAACATTTGTGATGGGAACACGAGCGGTTTTTGCCATAAAACATTTCCTCCACTGATGATTTATCGACTCACTGCATCGCCTTTGCGCGATTTTCTGGAAAGGCGCATAGCAATAATACTAGGATTGGTTAGTGCGTGATGTGGGGCCGCCACTCGTGGCGGCGAGCCGCCTTCAGGCGGCTCTGTTGAGGATGGGAAAACCGGCCTTACATTTGAGGCGATCCAACCACCGAAAAACGTGTCGACATGAGTGTCGACACGGCACGCAGGAGTGCGTGCGCCACATGGGCGCGAGTTTCTCACAACGCCTAGTTTTCGGTGGGCGTTTTTTCCAGATGGTCGATGACGATGACCTCGACGGGAGCCTTGCGCGCATCCAACTTCAATCCGATTTTTTGAATAGCCGCGAAGATTGCGCCGCCGGACGGATCGGACGCGGTCGGCATATTCGGGTTCGCGCCCGGCGCCCCGCCTGGACCGCCAATCGCCATCCCGCCGCCCCGCATCGCCATCATGTCCTGCATCGATAGATCCAGCGTCACCTTATACGCGCCCTTCATCTCGGTCATATCGAGGATCATGCGATCCACAAAGCCAGTGAGGAACTCGGCGAGCCCGGCCATCGTAATCTTCAAGGCTTCGAGATGCATGGCGCCATCGTCACCCACTTTCATCTTCATCGGTCCGAATTGAGGCTGGTGATGGTAGCCGACTTGCCGCGTCCGGGGCCGAATCCGCCACCGCGCCCGCCACCATCCTGATTGATCCGAACCGGACCGCTTCCGTTGTTCATGGAAACAGTGTTCGGACCCTCGGGAAACGGAGCGTCGGGTTCAGCGGAAACATCCTTGAGCTTCGTCCCGTTCTTTCCGACGATCAATCCGTACACCGAGAGCTGCCGGGTCTCGCGATGGTAGGTCATCTTAAAACGGTCCACCAGAAGCGACAGGAGCATATCCGGAATTTGTTCCTGCGTCGCGCCTTCGGGCAGCTTCGCCAGGATGTCCCAGCGCTCTCCGTTCACATTCATGATTTCCGGAACGGACGCTCCCACAACCTGATACTGCTTGACGCGGAACGCTTGCGGAAGTAACGCGACGATCGGCATGCCCCCGATGTCGACTCGCGCGCCGTCGATGTTCATGCCGAGGTGCATCTTGCCGGCTTGCATCATGGCGGGACTGAAAGGCGGAGCGGGTTTGATGCTGGCGACCTCGAATTCGAGCTTGGGCGCCGGCGTCTGTCCGAACATCGCGATCGCGGCTGCCAAACCAGCGGCGACAAGTCCCCGAGATTCCTTGCGCATAGCTCTATCAGTGTAGTGGGTCAGCCAGATTGAACACCAGTTGGCGCCCTCTCTAACGGTCGCGCCTCATCAGGATATGTTGACGGCCCTCAGCGGAGGCGCGACCGTAAGAGAGCGCGCCCCCGCAAGCTGACGATATCTCGGCGACAGCAAGTAGTAAGATGTGGCGCGTATTTGTATGCCCACTCTGTGCAACCCACACACCCCCGATTGCGTCATATCTGATAAGGTGTCTTCATAAAGGTGGTGCTCATGAAAACTCTCCGCGTTCTAGCTCTGGCTTCCATCTATTCGCTGGCGGCGGCGATCCCGTTCTTCGCGCAGCTTTACGCGCAGCAAGGCCCCGTCACGCAGGGCAGCGAGACCGTCGCGAAAAAGAAGAAGACCGACTCCACGGAGCCCGAGGCGACCAAGGACAAGATCCCTTCGCAGTACAACAAGAAGGAACTCCCCACCAATATTCGCGACCTTTCGCACCGACGCGTTGACGGTGACCGTGGACGTCGCGGTGCTCGACAACAAGGGCCACTTCATTCCCAAGATCCCGCGCGGCAACTTCCGCATTTCCGAGGACACGGTGCCGCAGAAGGTGACCGGCTTCAACGTGGGCGAAGCGCCCATGACGGTTGCGATGGTGATCGAATTCTCGGCCAGGTTCCAGCAAGTGTATGGATCGGGCTGGTTTCAGGTTCTCAACGCTTCCTACGGGTTCGTGCAGATGTCCAAGCCCGAGGACTACATCGCGGTGATCGCGTACGACATGCGCTCCGATATTCTTTCCGATTTTTCCACCAATCGCCAGGACACTTATGAAGCGCTGCAGCGTCTCCGCATCCCCGGGTTTTCAGAATCGAACATGTACGACGCGGTCGTGGACACGGCCCAGCGGATGCAGGATATCGAAGGCCGCAAGGCGATCCTGCTGATCTCGTCCGGCATCGACACCTTCAGCAAGCTGACGTTCGACAAGACCCGCAAAGCGATCCAGGACGCCGGCGTGCCGATCTATGCGATCAGCATGCTGCAATCGCTGCGCATTATCAATGAAGCGTACATGGGGTCCATTCAGCGGATGGATTTCTTGCAAGCCGATAACCAGATGCGGACGTTCGCGAAAGAGAGCGGCGGCATGGCGTTCTTCCCGCGCTTCATCGCCGAAATGCCGGATATCTACCGCACGGTCATGGAGTCGATGCGCAGCCAGTACGTGCTCAGCTATACGCCGTCCAACGTGGCTCGCGACGGAAAATTCCGCAAAATCAAGGTCGAATTAATAAATCCAGAGACCAATGAGCCCTTGCGGGTGGTGGATGAAAAGGGAAAGCCGATCAAGTATCAGGTCCAGGCCAAGAGCGGATACACGGCGCCGCGCGAAGTGGAGTAGGCTCGCCCGACGCGCGGCAAAAGTCAAGAAGTCCATCTCGACTTTTTTGATGGCGTTAGGAACGCATTGACACGAATGTCATGGGTCTGTTACTTTGCGTTGTTCCTTCATGCCAGTTCGCAATTCTCTTCGCCAATCTCAAAGTGCCACGTCAGCACGGATCCTGCTGGTCGACGATAACGCCAACGGACTCTCGGCACGCAAAACCGTGCTGGATGAGTTGGGGCACAAGACCACCACCGCATCCAGCGGCGCCGAAGCTCTGGAGGTTTTCGCGGGCCAGAAATTCGAGCTGGTGGTGACAGATTACAAGATGCCGCGAATGAACGGTATCGAGCTGATCGGGCACCTGCGGGAGCTATCGCCGGACCTGCCGATCATCCTGGTCTCTGGCTTCGTGGATGCGCTCGGGTTGAGCGAGACAAGCACGGGCGCCGACGTGGTGATCCAGAAGAGCGCCAACGAGGTGTCGCATCTGGTGCGATCGGTGGGACGGCTGTTGCGGCGCACGCCTGGGAAGAAGGGCGTGGGATCGCAAGCGGTGAAGCCGAAGCGCAAAGCTGTTTGATGTGGCGCGCGCTTCAGCGTGCCGTCGCTGACTTTAGTCGGCGATCTAGAGTTTCGCCGCGGCGCGCTAAAGTGTGCGCTACGTCGCTACAATAAAATTCAATGCAGCTCTGCGATATCTTCCTGCGCCTGGGCAACCCGCGCTTCGATGAACTGATGCGCTCCATCTCGATGGGTAAGCTGAAGACCTACCAGCTTTACGATCGCGTGAAAACCCGGCTGCACCTGGCCAAGCTCAATTCGGAGTCGCTCCGCAAATCGGCGCCCCGAAGTTGGGCGCGCCTGGAAGAACGCGACGACGAATTCGCCACCGACATTTCGCAGGCGATCCTGGTCTCGCATCTCGACATGATCAAGGCGGTGCTGGATCATCTGGGCGTCCCGCACGAAGAGGGTTTTTTCGCCAAGGATGCCGACGTCGACGAAGTTCCTTGAACGACGGCTGGCAGCAGAGCACGTGGGACAAATTTCACGGCACGCCGACGGCTGGCTGGCGGCGCGCCGCTGGTATTCTATATCAATCACCTCGCCTGGGAAATCGCCAAGGCGGAGGATGTGTTTGCTCCTGCTGCATAATTTCTAAATCAGGCATATGAAAGAACTTTTCGAAGCAGTCCGGGCGGGAGATTTGTCGCGAGTCGCGGCGCTGGTGGAAGCCGATCCGTCGCTGGCGATCTTCGCCGCGTCGATCCTGGGCGATACCGCGCAAATCGACGCGCTCTTGACTGGTAACCGTTCGCTCGTGACCCTGCTGTCGAGCGATGGCTGGACTCCGCTGCATCTCGCAGCTTTCTTCGGCAAAGACGACGCGGCGCGATTGCTGCTGAACAAGGGCGCGGTGGTCAACGCGCGCTCCACGAATCCGATGGCGAACACTCCGCTGCATGCGGCCGCCGCAGGCAAACATGCCGAGATCGCCAAGCTGCTCATCGAACACGGCGCGGCGGTGAACGCTCGTCAGCACGGCGGCTGGACTCCCATGCACGCGGCGGCGCAGAATGGCGATCTCGAACTGGCGCAGGCGCTGGTCGCGGCGGGCGCGGAAGTCGGCGCGCGTGCGGAGAATAACCAGACGCCGCTGGATCTCGCGCTGACCAAGGGCCAGCAGGCGATGGTCGATTTCCTGGAAGCGAACGGAGCGAAGCTGTAGCGTGGCCTGACGAGTATCTCCAAGCTGCATCGCGCGACGCTCACGCTACAGCTCGACGCGCGCCGACACGCTCGAGGCGGTCGAAGCCGTTCGCGTCGAGGCTGCTGGGACGCAAAGGCAAGCTCGCCGAGATCAGCAAGCAGTTCGGCAAAGCTCTCGCCCGAGGAAGAGCGCACGCATCGGCAAGCTGCTGAACGCCGTCAAGCAAGATCTGGAATCGAAAATCGATGCGAAGAAAGCCGCGCTGGAATCGGCAGCGCTGGACGCGCGCCTCGACACCGAGTGGATCGATCTGACGCAGCCCGCGCCCGGCCCGCGGCCCGGGCAGTCTGCATCCGGTCACGCAAGTGCAGCGGGAGCTCGAACAGCTGTTCATGTCGCTGGGATTCGCCGTGCTCGACGGACCCGAAGTCGAGACCGAGGAATACAATTTCGACACGCTCAACATTCCCGCCGACCATCCGGCTCGCGACATGCAGGATACGTTCTGGCTGAAGGACGGCCGTCTGCTGCGCACGCACACATCGCCGGTGCAGGTGCGCGGCCTCGAAAATCTGAAGCCGCCGCTCAAGATGATCGCGCCGGGCCGAGTGTTTCGCAACGAAGAAGTGGACCCGTCGCACGAGCACACGTTTTATCAACTCGAAGGCATGATGGTGGATCGCGATGTTTCGGTCGCGCACCTGATCTACTTCATGAAGACGCTGCTTGTCGGCGGTCTTTCAAGCGCGACGTGACGGTGCGGCTCCGGCCGGGTTTTTTTCCGTTCGTCGAGCCGGGATTCGAGCTGGATATTCAATGCCTGATCTGCGGCGGCTCGGGCTGCCCGGTGTGCAAGCAATCGGGCTGGGTGGAGCTGTGCCCGTGCGGCCTGGTGCATCCGGCGGTGCTGCGGCAGGCGGCGCGGATCCGGAAATTTGGAGCGGATTCGCCTTTGGGTTGGGGCTGACCGGCTCGCGATGATGCGGTACGCGATCGACGATATTCGGTTGTTCATCAGCGGGGATTTGCGATTCTTGAAGCAGTTCTAAAGCTGACAGCCGTGAGGCGCGACCGTAAGAGAGCGCGCGTTTTCCGAGGCGCGACCGTCAGAGAGCGCGCGGTTTCAGAGGCGCGACCGTTAGGGAGTGCTTGGTTTTCAGAGCCGTGACCAGAGGGAGCGGTTCAACGTTGGGACGTCGGACATAGATGAAATTTTCCTATAACTGGCTGCGCGAGCTCGTCGACGGGTTGGATGCGAACCCGGCGGAAGTGATGCGCCTGATCACGCTCAAGACAGCCGAGTGCGACGGCATCGAAGAGGTCGGCGCCACAGCTTGAGACGGCGTGCGTCGCAACCGTGGTCGCCGTCGAATGGCCGCAAGGCTCAAGTCGATTTGGGCGGCCGAACGGTAACTGTAATCTGCGGCGCTCCGAATCTTCGCGCGGGCATTCGATCGGTCTACCTGCCGATCGGCAAGAAAATAATTGACGGAATCGAGAGCGACGGCATGCTCGCCAGCCCCTCTGAACTCGGCATTGGCAGCGATCATTCCGGCATCGTCGATCTTGGGAACGCATCGTTCGATCTCAAGCCCGATCACATCATCGAAGTCGACAACAAATCGCTGACGCATCGCCCGGACTTGTGGGGGCACCACGGAATGGCTCGCGAAGTCGCGGCGATCACGGGAAAAACGCTTCTCGATCCCGTTCCGAATCACGATCTTAACGGCGAGCCCGCCATCGAAATCACCGTCACCGATTCCCTGCTCTGCCCGCGCTACTCGGCGTTGGTTTTCGAAAACGTGACCGTGAAGCCGTCGCCGCTGTGGCTGCAATATCGACTGGAAGCGATCGGGCTGAACACGATCAACAACATCGTCGACGTGACGAATTTCATTTTGGCGGAGCTGCCGCAGCCGATGCACGCCTTCGATGCCGACAAGCTTCAAGGTGACGAGATCATCGTGCGCACCGCGCGGGTCGGCGAAAAGATGGCGGCGCTGAACGGCGAAACCTACGAGCTTGATCCATCGAATCTGGTGATCGCCGACGCGGAAAACGCGATCGGATTGGCGGGCGTGATCGGCGGCGCGGACAGCGCGATTTCCGATTCGACGACTACGGATCGTTCTCGAAAGCGCGAATTTCAACGCGTCCAGCGTTCGCAAAACATCGTCGCGATTGAAGCTGCGCACCGACGCTTCCATGCGATTCGAAAAATCGCAGGACCCGTTCAACACGGTTCGCGGATTGAGGCGCGCGCTGGCGCTGCTGGAAGAAGTTTCGCCGGGGATCAGGCTGGTTGGCGGACTCGCCGACGTTTGGCATCGCTCGCATGAGCCTGCGCCGATCGTACTGCCGCTGGATTGGCTGGATCGCAAGCTCGGCGTCGAAGTACCGGCCGCAAACGTCCGTGAAATTCTCGAGTCGCTCGAATTCACGGTCGAGCAAACAACGCCGCGCACGCTATCCGTCGGCGTGCCCAGTTGGCGCGCGACCAAAGACGTCACCATCAAGGACGATCTGGTGGAAGAAGTCGGCCGCATGATCGGCTACGGGACGATTCCACTTGCAGGCGCCGCTGTCGCCGGCGCGCGTGCCGCCGCGCAACTTCGAACCTGGAGCTTCACATAGGTGCGCGACATGGCCGCCGCGCAAGGATTCACCGAGGTCTACAACTATTCGTTCATCAGCGAGGAGCAGGCGCGAGCGTTCGGGTTCGATCCGGCGGGTCTGGTGGAAGTCGCGAACCCGATTGCGAGCGATCAGAATTTTCTGCGGCCCAGCCTGCTGCCGGGGATCCTGAAAAACATTCGCGACAACGCGAAGAATTTCGATTCGTTCCGGCTGTTTGAAATCGGCCGCGAGATTCATCCGGATCGGCGAAACCCCGCATCTGGTCGCCGCGATCTTCGCAAAGGACGACGGGAAAGCCGGCATTGCTCGAACTGAAGCGTCTGGCCGAATGCTTCGTTCCGGGACTCAGCGTCGAGCGCCGTGCCGCGCGCGGAGCTACGAGCATCCGCAGCGGGCCGCGCATGTGCTGTTGGAGGAACGTCGAAGTCGGCCGGCTGTTCGAATTTCATCCCGAACATGATCGAAACCGGGCGGGCGGCGGTGCTCGACCTCGACCTGACGCAGACTGTTGCGATTTGCAAGCCGACGCGACCCGCTATCAACAACTGCGCCGCTTCCCGACCAGCGCTTTCGACATCACGGTCGCCGTGCCCGCGCGTACCGCGATCGGCCAAGTGCAATCCGCGATTCCGAAGCACCCGGAAATCCTCTCGGTCGAATTCCTGCGCGAATTCGAACTGCCCGATGGCCGCCGCAGCCTGTCATATCGAATCACCGCAGGCGCGGCCGATCGCACTTTGTCATCGGACGAAGCCGGATCCATCCGAACGGCAGTGATCGAGGCGTTGACTCGCCTCGGTTACGAATCGAGAAGCTAGCACTACGTTCGCGCCGATGTGGCGCACGCACTCCTGCGTGCCGTGTCGACACTCATGTCGACACCTTGCTGGCGCCTTGGAAAAACTCGTGTCGACATGAGTGTCGACACGGCACGCAGGAGTGCGTGCGCCACAAAACCAACTTAACACTCAACGTTTTACCACCCGTTCGCGTATCTATTAGCGAGTGGCAACCGAGGAGCTAACGCTGGCGTTCCTATCCCGCAAAGAGGCTCGCGCAACACCGAGCTTTGAGGCGGTGATGAGCGCGCATGAGCGCATGGTGATCGGCACCGCGTATCGACTGCTTGGGACGAATCGAAGACGCGCAGGATGCCGCTCAGGAAGTGTTCCTTCGTCTGTTGAAGAACCTCGACAAGATCGATGGCGATCCGAAACCGTGGCTCTATCGAGTAACGGTGAATATCTGCAACGATCATTACCGGCGTCGCATGATCACATCCGCACCCGACGAGAGAACAGCCGACACCGCGCCCGATCCTGAGCGCGCGCTGGCGATGGACGATCGCAAGCGGCTGTTGATGGAAGGACTGCAAACGTTGGGCGAACGCGAGCGGACCACGGTGGTGCTGCGCGACATCGAGGGACTTTCGACACGCGAGGTCGCCGATATTTTAGGCGTGGAAGAAGTCACGGTGCGCAGCCAGATTTCGGTGGCCCGGGTGAAGCTCGCGAAGTATGTCAGGAGTAGAAGATGACTTGTCAGGAATGTGAACTGGCGCTGGCGGGTGAGGATCGAGTTGCCGGTGTGGAAGAACACCTGGCGACGTGCGCGGCGTGCGGTGAGTTTGCGGTGGAGTTGCGGTCAAATGCCGGTGCGATGCTGGCGTTGGCAGCGGAGTCAATGCCGCCTGTGCGTCGACCGCAGCCTGTTCGATGGCCCGCTCGCCTAACGTGGGTTGCAGCAGCAGCGGCGATCGCCGCGATGATCCTCCTAACGTTCGCGATTCCGAAAGAACGCACTCCCTCACGGTCGCGCCTCACTGGCGGCCCGGCAATAGCGGTCAACGGTATGGCGCCGGTGCTGCAGATGGAACCGGTCAAGACTCATAAACCTAGACGAGTACCGAGGAAGAACGTGCAACCGGAGATCTTGCAAGTGAAGATGTTGACGGACGACCCGAGTGTAGTGATTTACTGGCAGATCGAAAGCAAGAAAGGAACGGAATGAGAACGAGACAACTAATCTGGACATTGATGACGATGGCAGGAGTCGCGTGCGCCCAGGTTCCAGGATTCCCCGCCGCGCCGTCTGACAGCAACAGGATCGTGCAGAAGATGATCGAGGTGAAATACGCCGATCCGGATCGCGTGGCCAATCTGGTCAACGGCCCGGGCGTAAATCTTCGTTACGACAAGTCACTGCATGTCCTGATTGTTCGTGGAACAGAGCAAGCGGTCTTGGAAGTCGAGGCGATGGTGAAAAAGTTGGACACGGCGCCGCCGAATATCGAGATGACGGTGTACCTGGTTTCGGGTGCGGCGGATTCGAAGACCGCCCGCACAACGGACGAAGTTCCGCCGGAACTGGCCGCGACTGTAAAACAACTGCATGGGTTGTTCGCGTACAAGAGTTACCGCGTGCAGCAATCGTTCGTCCTGCGGACTCGCGACGGGCGTGAGGGCCGCAACAGTGGAACACTGCCGGGATCGAGCTCTGAATACAACTTCCAGTTTCGTTCGGCCACGGTTTCCCAGGGCTCGCCTCGCATCGTGCATATCGACAATCTGAATTTTTCAGTTCGCGTGCCGACGCCGAACCGCGACAAGGACGGCCATCAGATTTCAGACTCGTCGAACATCAGCACCGACTTGGACGCGGGCGAAGGCCAGAAGATCGTCGTCGGCAAATCCAGCATCCACGGTTCGGATGACGCGATGATCCTGGTGGTCACCGCGAAAGTCGTCGAGATAGATAGGTTTGCCAAGATTTGCGATAAGCTGCTTACTTGCGATCCATTCAACTCTTGGCTCCCGGCGTTCTCGAAGAACGCGAAATGCCTCAGCCGCCCGATCCGTCACACGGCGAAGTTACCGTGCGGATTCGGGCGGTTGGCGTTTGCGGCAGCGATATGCACTGGTATCACGACGGCCGCATCGGCGAAATTCCCGCGGTGTTTCCGCAAGTTCTCGGGCATGAACCGGCTGGCGACGTGATCGCAGTGGGCGCGGGCGTTCACGATTTCAAGATCGGCGACCGCGTCGTGATTGAACCGAGCGTCACCTGCGGCCATTGTGAATATTGTCTTCGAGGCCAGCACAATCATTGCATCGCCGGTGTGTTTCTCGGCGGTCCGCAAGCTCCTGGATTGTTTCGCGAATTCGCCACGATACCCGCCGCCAACTGCACGCTGGTGCCGTTGACGATGGACTACGGAGTCGCGACGCTGGCGGAACCGATCGCGGTGATGATGCACATGCTGGAGTTGATCGAGATCCGCGCGGGCGGAACGGTCGCGGTCACCGGCGCGGGACCGATCGGCATGTTGTGCGCCGCGATTGCGCGAGCCTCCGGTGCGGGCCGCGTGTTCATCGCGGATCGACTGCCCTATCGTTTGAAGATCGCGCTGCAAATGGGCGCGGATGTGGCCATCGATACTACCGCACAATCGCTAATCGAGACCGTAATGGATGCGACGAACGGCCGCGGCGCCGATGTGGTTCTGGAAGCCGCAGGATCGCCGGAGATGGTGAACGCGGCGATCCGCATGGCTCGCATGGGCGGCACGGTGATGATGATCGGGATCCTGAGCGAGCTGTATCCGAAAATCGACATCCATACTGCCATGGGAAAGGAGTTGCGCTTGCAGATGCTGAAGCGCTCGAATCATCGCGCGCAGCAGGCGCTGGAATTGATGGCGACGGGCAGGATTCCGACGTCGCTGATCACGCATACGCTGCCGCTCGGGTCGACACCGAAGGCGTTCGAGATGTTGACGAACTATTCCGATGGCGTCGGCAAGGCGATTATCGAGATTTGAAGAGTCCGGCCAGGCGGCCGGACGCGGATCGGGCGATCCGCCCTACTTCATGTGGAATTCCTCGCCGAAATCGCGAATGCAGATTCGGCGATCGTCGGACCCTGCGGCGGTTAACAATCGATCCATCGGTTCACGGTCAGGCTCGCGGCTCAGTTGAAACGTGCGATGGTGGACAGGCAGCACATACTCCGCGCCCGCCTGATTCGCCATCGCCATCGCCTGCTCCGGCGTGCAATGCGCATGGATCCAGGGATCGTATGCGCCGATCGGCATGATCGCGAGGTCGACCACACGTGACGATCGAATCTGCTGGAACGAATCGGTGAACGCGGTGTCGCCGCCGAAGACGATTCTGCGCCGCGCAATTTCGATGAGGTAACCGTTGTAGCCGCGGTAGGTATCGCTGCGCATGCGCGCGCCCCAATGACGAACTTCGAACGCGCGAATCAAAGCCGGCCCGATCTGGATCGAATCGTTCCAACGCAATTCGTGAACTGCACCGTAACGATTCGCGCGCAATAAATCACTGGTGCGTGCCGCCGTGACCACCGACGTGCGCGGGTTTTCAAGCTTGCGCAGCGTCGGCAAATCGAAATGATCCATGTGCGCATGCGAGAGCAGAATCAAATCCGGCGTGGGGATTTCAGCAAGAGAAATCGCGGGACCGACCAGGCGTTTGAATCCCACCGTGAGCGGGCCGATGCCGAGCCCGATGCGTTTGCTGAAGACCGGGTCCGTCAGAATGGTGAACCCGTCGATCGAAAGCAGGACCGTGCTGTGTCCGATCCAAGCCGCATGGATTCCAGTAGAACTCCACGCGCTGATGCGCGGCGATCGCGCGGGAACGATGACATCGCGTTTGAAATCCTGCGAGACGCGACGCCAGAAAGTCGGCGCCATGCGCAATGCAAAAACAATCAGACCGCTATTCGATTGCGCCATTCACTGCGGTCGCCTGCGCGACCAATTCCATTTTATCGCGTCGATTCGTTGCAAGATCCTTGCGAGAGTCACTGCAAAAGCGTTGCAGCCAGCATTGCACGCCAGGTGGCCTCATCTTGGCCAATACTCAGCAGGTTTGCGCAGCGAATCAGCGGCAGCCGGAGCAGCAGCGGATTTCGCTCGATCTTTGCGATCAGCTCGGCGTCGGAAAGTTTTAGGTACTTCAAATCAGAGTCAGCAAAGGCTTTACCCTCACGGTCGAGCAATTCAGCCAGACCGAAGCGATCGATGAAACGCTTGATTTCACCGGCCGCCATCGGCTTTTGCTTCAAGTCCACAAAGTGAATCGCCACCTTGCGCTCCTTGAAGAAGCGTTCCGCCGCGCGCGTCGCTTGCGAATTTTTTGTGCCGAAGATTTGGACTCCTACCATCTCATTGATTTTGGCACGTGCTATCTTTCGCTACATGATGAGGCTTGCGATTCTGATTCCTGCGATAGCATTGGCACAAATGAACCCGGCTGAGAAGGAGATCAGGGACGCGCGCGAACGGTCGAACCGCGCACTCGTTGCTCGCGATGTGAAGGCGCTGGCGGATACGCTGGCATCGGACTTCGTGCAAGTGCGGGGCAGCGGGGCATTTACGGGATCGCGCGAGGCTTCCATCGAATCGCTTGCGAAGTCGTTCACGGATCCCAAGAGCGTTACCTATCGGCGGACTCCGGACAAGATCGAAGTGTCGTCAGCGGCTCCGCTCGCGGCTGAACATGGACATTGGGTCGCCCTGCGGCCCGACGGCGTTTCGGCTTACGGCGGCACGTACTTAGCGATGTGGCGACTCACGGAAGCAGGTTGGAAGCTCAGATCCGAGTTGTTCGTCTGGCTGAGTTGCCAGGATACTGTCGCGTGCGCGGAATACCGCAAGACGATGCCGGCGGCTCGGTAAGTATGGAGGAGCATGAGGTTTACGCGGCGATCGGCCATGACGGATTTGAGCGATTGGTGGGCGCGTTCTATCGGCAGATTCCCGGTGATGAAATTCTCGGGCCGATTTATCCATTGCATGACTTGACTGGTGCGGAACGACGGCTGCGCGATTTTCTGATTTTCCGATTCGGCGGGCCGCCAGTGTATATCGAACAGCGCGGCCACCCGCGGCTGCGAATGCGTCATGCGCCCTTCGCTATCGGCGCGCCCGAGCGTGATCGCTGGGTACGGTTGATGAACACGGCGCTGGACGAAAGCTCGCTGCCTGATGAAGTGACTCAAATCCTGCGAGCGTTCTTTGTGTCCACGGCTGCTTTCCTGATGAATCGCGCGGCACCGGGAGACTCCCATCCGTAACAGCGATCCTCAGGCAACGGCAATGCGGCGTTGCGCGCGCCCTCACGGGACGCGCCTCAAGGACAGCACGCGTCACGGTGGGGACCATAAACTTATGACCGGGACATCCTATCAGTCGCGGTGCTGTTAGGGGATTTCCGTTAGACTGATAATCGAATCGAGTTCTATTCCTCATGGATTCTGCGCTCGCGATTCACCGCCTGCATTTCGCCTTCACGATCACGTTTCA
The DNA here is from genome assembly GCA_963732025.1 of Terriglobia bacterium. Classification (GTDB taxonomy): domain Bacteria; phylum Acidobacteriota; class Terriglobia; order Bryobacterales; family Bryobacteraceae; genus Palsa-187. The sequence continues at coordinate 1,099,205 of CAVSXU010000006.1, read as the reverse complement.
CTACATTTTTCCGCAACTGACCATGGGGTTGACGCTGCTGATCGTGATCCTGAAGACGATCGCGTTGTGGCGCAACGATCCGCACTACAATCAAGCGGCTCGCTTTTGGATCAAGATTCTCGCGATCAACTTCACCATGGGCGTCGTGACTGGAATTCCCATGGAATTTCAGTTCGGCACGAACTGGGCGAAATTTTCTTCCGCGGCGGGCGGCGTGATCGGGCAGACGCTTGGGATGGAAGGCGTCCTCTCGTTCTTCCTGGAGTCGACATTCCTGGGCCTGCTGCTGTTCGGCGAAAAGCGCCTCGGACCGAAGGGGCACTTGGCGTCGGCGTTTTTCGTTTTCCTGGGGTCGTGGCTCTCCGGCTTTTTCATCATCGCGACCGACGCCTGGATGCAGCATCCGGTTGGATATTCGATCGACGCGAACGGAAAGATCGCGCTCACCAGCGTTTGGCAATTGCTGGTGAATCCGTGGGTATTCTGGCAGTATCTCCACAACATGATTGCAAGCGTGGTGACAGCCAGTTTCGTGATGGCCGCCATCGGGGCTTTCTATCTGCTGGCTGAGAAGCATCGCGAATTCGGCTGCACGTTTGTGCGGGTAGGAGTCATCTCGGGATTCGCCGCGACCATGCTGATGATCTTTCCCACCGGAGACGGCCAGGGAAAACTGATCGCGCATCATCAACCGGTGACGCTGGCGGCGATGGAGGGCCTGTTCGAAACCACCCCCAACGCGCCGATCGCTTTAGTGGGTCAGCCGGATACCAACAAACGGAAGTTGGACAATCCGGTGCTGGTACCCGGTATGTTGAGCGTGTTGACGTACAAACGATGGAGCGCTGAAGTGAAGGGGCTCGACGCGTTTCCGAAAGACGTGTGGCCCGATAACATCCCGTTGTTGTACTACAGCTATCACATCATGGTGGGGCTCGGGACGATTCTACTGCTCACGATGGCGCTGTCGATGCTACAGCTTTTGCGCAGGAAATTGTTCGAGACGCGCTGGCTGCTGTGGGCACTGATGCTGCTGCTGCCGTTCCCCTACATCGCGACGACGGCGGGATGGATGACCGCTGAGCTCGGCAGGCAGCCGTGGCTCATCTATGGTTTGATGCGAACGCACGACGGAATATCGCCGATGGTATCGGCCGGCAACGGATTGTTCACGTTGATCGGGTTCATGGGAGTCTACCTGGTGCTGGGAGTTCTGTTTCTGTTCCTGGTGACGCGCGAGATCGCGGAAGGCCCTCGCGCCGAGGCTGCTTGAGTATGGAGACGCTCTTGAGTATGGAGACTCTATGGTTCTGTCTGATCGCGCTGATGATCGCCGCCTATGTGGTGTTCGACGGTTTCGATATCGGCGCCGGGATCGTGCATCTTCTGATCGCGCGCACGGAGGAGGAACGGAAGAGCGTGCTCGGATCCATCGGGCCGGTGTGGGACGGCAATGAGGTGTGGCTGCTGGCCGCCGGCGGCACATTGTTCTTCGCGTTCCCGGCCCTGTACGCATCCAGCTTTAGCGGATTTTATCTGCCGTTGATGATGGTCCTCTGGCTGCTGATTCTGCGCGGCGTGTCGATCGAGTTTCGCAATCACATCGACAGCAACGTTTGGAAGCCGCTGTTGGATTTCGGATTCGCGGCGTCGAGCGGGCTGCTCGCGATCTTCTTCGGCGCGGCGCTGGGCAACGTGGTGCGCGGCGTTCCGCTCAACGCTTCCGGCGATTTTTTCCTGGCGCTGTGGACCGATTTCAAGCCGGGCAAAGACGCTGGGGTTCTCGATTGGTATACGGTGCTGATCGGGATCGCGGCGTTTCTGGCGCTGACCATGCACGGCGCGCTGTGGGTGGAGCTCAAGACGTCTGGCGATCTGGAATCGCGATCGCGGCAGATGGCGCGGAACGTATGGTGGGGCGTGCTGGCTGTCACGGGGATCGTCACGTTCGCGAGCTTTCAGATTCAGCCGCACATCGCCGAGAGCTTTGGCGAGAGGCCGTGGGGCTACGTGTTTCCAGCGCTCGCGGCGGTTGGATTGATAGCCGTCCGCTGGTCGCGGCACGCATTTATGGCGTCGTGTTTGTACATCGTGGGGATGCTGACCAGCGCCGCGTTCGGGCTGTTCCCGTTCATGCTGCCGTCGAATGGAGATCGGAGCCTGGGCTTGACGGTCTACAACTCGGCTGCGTCAGATTATGGGCTGAGAGTCGGGTTAGTTTGGTGGACTCCCGGTGTGCTGTTGGTGGCGGGATATTTTATCTACACTTATCGCCATTTCGGCGCGAAGACCGGGGCAGTCGAGATCGGCGAGGAGTAATGGCTCTCCTCGGTAGTATTGAACGTTGGGGCCGGACTTCTGCTGGCAACTGAAACCTTGAGCGGCCTGAAGGCCGCTCGCCGCCACGAGTGGCGGCCCCACAACCCTCAGCTTTCGAAGAGGTGCGTGCCGTGCGTGATCGCGGCGCCGGCTCGAAGCGCTGCGGTGACATGCACAGCCTCGGCGAACTCCTGCTCGGTTACGCCCGCCTTGATCGCCTCCTGGCGATGCAATTCGATGCAATAGGCGCACTGTGTGGTGAGAGCCACTGCGATCGCCATCAGTTCTTTGTACTTCTTCGGTATCGCACCTTCGGCGAGCGCGACTTTGTCGTAGACCCGGAAACCGGTCATCGCTTCCGGCGCGAGTTTGCCGAGCTTTGGGAATTTGTTGAGATTTTCTTTCGCGTACATTTTTCTTTTTTCTTTTCGTTGATTGTTAGTGAATGACCCCCGCCCTTACGGGCGGTGCTTGACCATGTTTTTTCACCTCAAGCGCGCGTGGCGATAACTTCGAGGTATTCGGCGTCCACTTTGGTTGTCAGATCCTCAGCCTGATTGTGCGCGGCCCATAGCGCGACCAGTTCCCTTCGCAGGTCTTCTTGTCCGTCGACGTCAAGCGAGGCGAATGCCCGCGACATGGGCCCGTAGTTGGTGCGGAAGAACTCCACCACCGCGTCCGGCGGAAACGGATATTCGAAACGATAAAGCTGGCGTGTGAAATTGATTCCGGCAATCCCTTGGCGAAATCGCGCGCGAACCGTATCTTCATCGCCCCACAGCACCGGCGACGGCATCCCTGACGGAGCGATGTGTTTCGCGATCGTCTTGAACATTTGCCCGATGAAGCCGCCGGGAGTCCAATTCGCCATGGCGATCATTCCGCCGGGCCGGCACACGCGCGCGAGTTCCGATGCGACCAGTTCCGGACGAGGCGCGAACATTGCTCCGACCAAGCTGACCACGGCGTCGAATTGACCCCTCTTGTAAGGCAGAGACTCCGCGTCCCCTTCCTCGAATGCGACATTGAGTTTTTCGGCAGCCGCGCGGATACGAGCTTTCTCAATCCAGTTGGTGGCGATGTCGCAGCCCGAAACGATCGCGCCCGCTCGCGCCGCGATCAGGGCGAGTTGCCCGGATCCGCAACCGACGTCGAGCAATCGCGTCCCTTGTGTGACGCCGAGCCGTTGGAAGAACCGGTCGGCATCCTTTTCCATAAAGCGCGAGAACAGGTCGTAGTTCCCCGTCATCCAGGTTGTCCTTAAGCGAATCTTGAGTTGCTCGAATTCTTTAGTGGTTTGTGTGATCGTAGTCGTGCTCATATCAGCGGTTACCTTTCGTAGGTGAGAGTCGCCAGAAGGCGACTCGCCGCCACGAGTGGCGGCCCCACATTGTCCTCTCACTGATTACTGCGCACAACCGGCCTGGTTTTAGCGAACCGAAGGGAACTTTGCAGGCCGTGCGACACGGCTATAGAGTCTGTGAAAACAGGGACAGGCTACCCTGTCCCCTAGTGACCCGATGCCCCGAATGAAAAAGAGATCGGCGTGGACAGGGCGGCCTGTCCCTGTTTTCACACAGACTCTATAGGACAGATGAATCGTCCGCGGGCCGGCGGCGGCCGCCATTTGCTTCCAATTTGTCAATAACTTGTGAAATCCCATGCGAGCCGTAAACAGTTACCGCTTCACTCCGCAGGTCAAGACAGAGGAAAGAAAGCGGGGATTCGAATCCCTCCTATTGAATCCTCCAATCTGAAAGGAAAACGAAAAAAGTATGTTTGAAACCAAGAAGATGTTCCAGGGACTTCGCTATCTGGCGTTGCCTGCGGTCCTGAGTTTCGTATCGACGACTTCGACGCTGAGCGCGTCACCCGCGGGGGACGGCGAACCCGTTCTCTTCAAGATGGTGGTCTCCGGAGCCGGCCAGACGTGCCTGCCGACGGCATCGGGCACGGTCACCGTCAGGCCCGGCGTGGAGACGGACATTATGGATGTGTCAGTGCAGGGATTGCCGGCCAACACCGAGTTCGAGCTTTTCGTCATTCAAGTGCCGAAGGCGCCGTTTGGCGTCGCTTGGTATCAAGGCTCGATCACGACCGATAAAAAGGGACGGGGCCATCGGCAATTCTCCGGTCGGTTCAGTAATGAGACGTTTTCATTCGCACAGGGAAGCGCTCCGGCGCCGAGCGTGTTCGATACCGCGCCGTTCCCCGATGGCGGCACCAACCCTGCGTTCCAGCCGGTGCAGATGTACCATCTGGGCTTGTGGTTCGGATCTTCGCAGGCCGCGGGTGCGGCGAGCTGCCCGGCTACGGTGACTCCGTTCAATGGCGAGCACAAAGCCGGGATTCAGATCCTGAACACGAACAACTTTCCGGATGACGCTGGACCGCTGCGCGGCGTGACTTCGCCGGACGGCAACTAGGGTTGTGTTGTAGAGTCGTCGTTACCCAAAACAAGCGCTCCATACTGTCGCGCCTCACTGACGGCCGTTAGAATCCGCCCTGTCCCTGTTTTCACTGGCGGCCGTCGGGAGAATATCGGCTTGCGCTTAACCCCGCCGGCGGCGCGGATTCTACGTTGCCGCCGGCCATTTCTTTTCGAAGCCATGCTTGAGCCAAACGAAGTTTACGACGCACGACGTGCACCGGGATGGACAGCGCCGTCGATGACTCCTCGGCAGTCATTCCGCCGAAGAATCGCATTTCGATGAGCTGCCCTTGAAGTGGATCGGTATGCTCCAGACGCTGCAGCGCGTCGTCCAAGGCGAGGAGAGATCGATTCGGCAGCGATACCCGATCGCGAATATCGGCCAATGCGATTTCCTGGCCTGCGCCGCGTTTTTCTGCCGCTCGCGACCGGGCGGTATCGACCAGCACTTGCCGCATCAAGCGGGAAGCGATCCCGTAAAAGTGCGCGCGATTCTCGTATGAGGGATGATGCCCGCCGGCCAGCTTGAGAAAAGCCTCGTGTACCAGAGCCGTAGTCTGCAACGGAGCTTTTACTTCACGGCGCAGATGCGACCGCGCCAGTTTCTTGAGTTCGTCGTACACCAGCGGAATCACTGAATCCAGAGCGGCGCGATCGCCGGACTGAAGGGTCTGCAGCATCGTTGTAATTTGCGTCGTCATGTGTGTTTCACAGCCGCCTATCCATATATGTAAACCTCCATATATGTAACCCTGCGTAAACCGGCAGGGGATTTTGCGAATCGCAGGATATTCATAGGCCGTTCGCGGCCACCAGTTGTCGATGGACGAAGTTGTTGTGCGGAAGTTGCTCATCCCAATGACGCCAGAGGGCGACGCGTCGAGCCGCGAAATCGGATTCCAATGCGCCTTGACCGCCCCGATGATGAAGCTCGGCAAGGGCGGCATAGAGTCGCGACATTTCCACCGCATCCACCAGATAAGTATCTTGCTTCGGTCCGTAGGCCTGGACCTTCGCGAGAAGTTGGGTGTCGATCTCAATGGCGCGCGCGAGGTTGTGAGTATCCGCCTCCTGCGCGGCGAGCGCGAGCAGTGCTTCGCCCGCTTCCGCGCCTGGCTTTAACTTCTCCGCGGGATAGTCCTTGATCTGACGCAGCCGTTCGAAGGCGGTATCGATACGCTGCCTGGCTTCGCCGGCGCGACCGAGGCGCCGCAGCACATACGATGAGCCGGCCAGCGCACTCACTTCGTAGCGCCGAAGACTCGAGTTATCGCGAATTTCGCCGAGGTGGTGCAGCGTGTGATCGTAAATCACCAGCGCACGGCGAGGGTCCGAATGGCTGAGGATGCCGGCCATATAAACACCCGCCAATGCGAGACGGCTCCTGGGCGACTGATCGCGGACGTCCTGATGGGCCAGATTATCCGAGATGTTGAAGGAGCGCTCCAGAACGGCAACGGCTTCTTCAGGACGGCCCAGGCTGATAGCATTCTCTTCGTCGAGAATCAGTCCCTCCTTCACCAGAGCGTTCGCAAAATTCAGCTCCTGCCGAAGTTCGGCCTTGCGCGGACCAGGATCCAGCATCTTCACGGATTCGCGAATTTCTTGCAGAGCTTCATCAAGGCTGCCCTTACGCCGAAACACTTCGGCCGATACCCAATGCAGCGTGCCGATGCTGCTCGGGCGATTGAAAACCTGCGCAAGCGCAATGGCGTCGCGGCAAATTCGCAGAGCGTCGTCGAACTGTTGCCCGTACATATGTTGATCGGCGACGTTCAAATATGTGCTGAGTACGGCGGCGGCGTCCGCGTCATCAGTTTTTCCAGCGTGAAATTTCTCCAGCCATTCCGCCGCTTTTCGCGCGAACGCGAGCGCGTCCCGATCGCGGCTTCCGGCCCGCGCCACCAGCATTCGGTCGTGAGCGATCTGCGCTGCCCGGAAGATCGCCGTGCGATTGGCTGGCTGCGATACCAGCACTGACTGGATGAATCCTTCCGCGATGAGAAGGTTCTTGTCGGCTTGATCCAATTGGCCGAGATTCGGTAACGGAGGCACGCCCTGCACTCGCGCCACCCGCATGTAGGCGTTGCCCACATCCAGCGCCAGTTCGGGATCCCGCTTGGCATCGGTGGATAACCGCCGCAAGTATTGAAGCGATGTATCCACAATCAACTCCCGAGTGGTGGCGCTTCCGATAAACTTGCTCGCTTCCGAATCGATATCAAATAATTTATTCGACAACTGGCGAACGTCGTGAAAGCGCTGCTGCGCGATCACGCGCTCGCGATTCGCCACTATCAACCCTGCGGACAAACCGCCGATAGCCAACAGAGCGGCCGTGACTGGAAGCCAATGGCGGCGCAGGAAGATGCGCGTGCGATACCAGGTGTCGCCCTTGCGCGCACGAATCGGGCGCGATTCGAGAAAGTTCTCCAAGTCCTCCGCGAATTGATCGATCGTGGCATAGCGTTCTTGCGGCTCTCGGCGCAGCGACTTCATCACGATCATTTCCAGATCGCTTTTGATCACCGGCGCTAACTTGGATGGCGGCACGATCTTGCCCATCGAAATCGCACTGGCGATTGCGGCGACCGAATCGCCTTCGAACTTGTGCGGGCACTCCTCCGTTAGCAGCTTGTACAGCACCGCGCCGAGCGAATAGATGTCGGTTGCCGTCGTTACCGGACCGCCCAGCACTTGCTCGGGGCTGGCATAATCCGGTGTCAGCATGCGCGTGCTCGTCATGGTCGAGTCCGTCGTTAGATCGAGCATCTTAGCGAGCCCGAAGTCCAGCAGCTTCGGTTCGCCTTCGGCAGTGACCAGAATATTCGACGGCTTCAGATCGCGATGTACGACGAGGTTGCGATGCAGATAGCTGACGGCCGCGCAAACTTTGACGAACAGCATCAACTTCTGACGCACGCTCATCTTCGCGGTATAGACGTCGATCGGTTCGCCCTTGACGTACTCCATCACCAGATACGGCTGTCCATCTTCGCGATGGCCCGCATCGAGCAGCCGCGCAATTTGCGGATGCGACAACGTCGCGAGAATCTGGCGCTCTGCTAGAAATCTCCGGCGAAGCTGCGGATCGTCGGCGCCGGGACGCAGCAACTTGATCGCGACAGTCTGCGTTACTTCACCATCGACACGTTCGCCCAAGTAGACGGCTCCCATGCCGCCGCGTCCCAGAAGCTTGCCTAACTTGAATGGTCCGCATTGAAGATCTTTCGGATCCAGACGAGCCAGCGCCCGCTCCGCAACTTCGCCGATTTCGCGCTCCAGAGATTTGCTGGCTTGCAAATCGAATGCGACCAGTGCTTCCACTTCCTTCCGCGTCGCCGCGTCAATGGCGTGTTCCGCGAAGTATTGGGCGCGAGCTTCGGGTGAAAGGTCAGCCACCGCATCGAACAGATACTCGACGTTGGCGTTCAACGGGGAACTCCTTTCGCGGTTCGATCGGGGAATGCACCGTGCACGAACATTCAAATCGTGTTCGCGCGAAACGTCTTGCGGCCGTACCTGAGGCTGACTTGAGAATGCGCCGGAATGCGCCAGTCAGAGGTTTAACTTTCATTGTAGATCAGCCAAAGAACATCTTCCAAGTGCCTCCAGCGCGGTTGGTATTCGGTCACGGACGCGCGCCGAACAAGACTTTGGATGCAATTAGCTTGGCGAAGATGCGAGAAACAACTTGCTAACCGCGCACCAATGAACGCCGCGCTAATTTGCAGATGTCGTTCATTTCACGCATTGAATCCCGCAGGTCCAAGTGAGTAGGAGCGGCGGCCGGTTCGGAGGCCGGCTGCCGCCTTGCGCTCTGGAAATCGACACCAACACCGTCCATGCAGGTATACAAATGAAAAACGCATCGCGTCCGCCATTTCGCCTCGCGCTTCTGTTCGTGGCTATCACGCCGTTTGCGACCGCCAGTCTTCTTCTCAATCCCTCCGGCGGAACACCGGTAGGACTGCGCGGTTTGGACAACCAGGTGACCCGCGACCTCGGCGGCACGTTCAGCCTGTATGGCGATAACATCACCAGCGTCAACGTGGCGGACGACGGCTTCATCGGCGTTGGCCACGTCGGCGGTATCTTTCTGGATCAGAGCATTGGCGCCTTGGCCGCGACCACCGCATTTGGAGGCGACGCTGTTCCCGTGATCGCTGCTTACTATGACTTGCTGACTTTCGCGCAGGGCTCCACGATCACCGATCAGGTCGCGAGCGGCGTGTACTACGCGGTCACCTATCAGTCGCTCTACGCGTTTAGCGATACGACCACGGGGCATTCTGTCGACGCGCAGATTATCCTCTTCATGGACAATGCCACGGTGGGAGGATTTGATTTCCATCCTGGAGATATCGCCATCAGCTATGGCAACGTCGCCACAAAGATTGAAGCCGACACGTTTACGGTCGGCGTAGCTTTCGGTGCAAACACGTTCACCGGAACGCCAGCCAGTAACGACGGCCAACTTACGAACTTCAACTCGCTTCCATCGGGGCCGCAGTTTTTCCTGTTTCGCCCCGATCAAAGTGGCTTCACCGTTTCGATTGAAAGCGATCCTACTCCGGAGCCGGCATCGCTCGCGCTGGCAAGCCTGGGTCTCATCGGCATCGTGCTCTGGAGACGCTCGTCCGGATTACAAGTAGGACAGTGACTCTCCGCGGTTCGCGAGTGTTTGCATTTTCACCTGCCGCGGATTGCGACCACTCCGCAAGCACTCCCTTACGGTCGCGCCTCACTGACGGATGTGAATCTTCGCGGCCGCCAGTGGGTGCTTAATCAAGTCGTTCACATTTATCTAACAATTCCGCAGGTCATCAGTGTGCACGAAGTTCATCAGTTTGCACGAAGTTCATCAGTGTGCACGAAGTTCATCAGTTTGCACGAAGTACATCCAAAGGAGAATTCAACATTGTTTTCACAGAAAGCATTTATGACTCGTCTACCGCGGATACTATGCGCGTTGATACTTTTCGGCGCGCTTACGCTCCGAGGACAATCCTTCAACGGCAAGATCGCCGGAGTAGTTACGGATTCGACAGCGTCGGTGATCCCCAGCGTCGCCGTGACCGTGACGAATGAAGGAACCGGATATCATCGCCGCGTGATCACCGATGCGAACGGTGGTTACGTCGCGGCGGAACTGCCGGTAGGATTCTACACCGTCCGAGTCGAAGCACCAGGCATGAGCCCGGCAGAGCTTCGACGAGTCAAGGTCGACGTCGGCGGAGAGACGCGTGCCGACGTAAGCCTCTCCGTGCAAGCGGCGAAACAATCCGTCGACGTTATCGCGGAGGTCCCCGTGTTGCAGCAGGATTCAGGCGCGTTGAATGAAGTGGTCGACACGCGGCAGTTGGAAAACCTGCCGATCAACGGCCGCGATTTTCGCAAGCTGGCGTTTCTGCTGCCTGGCTCCGCGCCGCGATCGCCGCGTGGATCGCTGGGATCGTTCACCGTCGACGGCCAGCGTGAAAAGTCGAACATCTTTCTGATCGACGGCGTGGATAACAACGATTCGTTCCGCAATCAGGCTTCGTTCAATCAGGGCGGCGTTGTGGGCGCGCAGGCCACGCTGTTCCCGGTCGACGCTCTGGCCGAACTCAGCGTGCAGAGCCAGGGTTCCGCCGAATACGGCCGTAATTCCGGAGCTGTAGTGAACGCAGTCATCAAGTCCGGCACCAACGATTTTCACGGAACGCCTGTTCGACTTCTTCCGCAACGACAAACTGAACGCGCGCAACTTCTTCGAGACGCTGCCGGGCGAGGCGAAGGGTCCCTTCAAGAACAATAACTATGGCGGCAGCGCCGGTGGCCCGGTCCTTCGCAATCGCACGTTTTTCTTTGTGAGTTTCGAAAACGAACGCGGCCGGCCCAGTTCAGCGCTGGCGATTTCCGTTCCCAGCGCGCAGGACATCGCCGCCGCGCGAGCCGCGAACGCAGCCGCCGGGCGCGCGGAAAATCCACTGGGCGCCACGCTGCTGAGTCTCTATCCGAAGGAAAACATTCCGGGCGCGAAGGCGAATTACGCGTTCAGCCTGCCGAACATTATCGACAGCAACAACTTTCTGATCAAGATCGACCATCGCTTCAACGATCGGCTTAACCTGAGCGGACGCTATGTTTACGGCGATGGCAACCAGACGTTCCCGCTGAATTCGGGGCAGGGCTCAGAACTTCCCACATATCAGACGGTGGTTCCCACTCGCGTGCAATTGGCGGGGCTGAATCTTTCGCAGGTTTTGACGAATCGTCTGATCAACGAAACACGCGTCAGCTTCAATCGATTCGCGCAAGTTTTCTCACCGCTCGATTCCACGTTCGATCCTGCCAGCATCGGTCTGATCACCGGCGCCAAGGGCGGATTGCCGACCATCGTCGTTGGCGGATTCGAAAGCCTGGGTGCGCCAACCAATGAACCGCGCGGCCGCGTCAGCCAGGCCTATCAGTTCGCGGACACAATTGTCTGGACTCGCGGCAGCCACACCATCAAAGCCGGCGCCGATTTTCGCCGGCCGCTGGTGCGCTCCTTCAACGATCAGTTCTCGCGTGGACGACTCACGTTCAACTCGCTGGCCGATCTACTCGCCGGCGTCGCTTCGCCAAGCGGGACCAGCATCGCGCGCGGTGCTACTCGCCGCGATACCTACTCGGATAACCTCGGTGCGTTCGTGCAGGACGATTGGAGAGTCACGCGCCGGCTCACGGTGAACCTGGGACTTCGTTATGAATACGCGGGTCCGCTGTCGGAGAAATCGGACCTCATTTCGAATTTCATTCCATCACAGGGCCTGGTTCAAGTCGGGCACGGATTGGACACGCTGTACGACAAAGACTGGAATAATTTCGCGCCACGCGTCGGTTTCGCTTACGATCTGTTCGGCCGCGGGAAAACCGTCATCCGCGGAGCGTACGGTTTGTTTTACGATAGCCCGTCGCAGGATTTCTTCCTGCTGCAAAGCTTCCCCAATGGCAGCGTGGGCACGAACCCGCTACCGGGACTGGGCACGTTTACGGTGAACTTCACCGGTCCGGTTCCGTTCGGTCCGGGCGTCAATATATTCGGCGGAGTGAACACGCCTGTGCCGCCGTTCACCGTTTTCGGCGTCGACCAACACATGCGCAATCCCTACGTTCAGAGCTACAACTTCAACATCGAACAAACGATCGCGGCAGGGACGGTGCTCCAGGTCGGCTACGTCGGATCGAAAGGCAACAAGTTGTATCGGGTTCGCGATATCAATCAGGCGACCGCCGGCACCGTAGCCGATGAGCAGCAACGACGCCCCTTCGCGAATGTCTATCCGCAGTTCGCGGGCATTTATGAATTGGAATCGTCCGCCAACTCGCGTTACAACGCGATGCAAACCATTCTGCGGCGACGGCTGGCGAAGAATTTGTCGGCGTACGGATCGTATGTGTGGTCGCATTCCATCGACGATGCGTCGAACGGAATCTGTTCCTGCACGGCCGGTGTTTCCCTGCCCCAGAACAGTTTCAATGCTCGCGCGGAAAAGGCAGTGTCGAGTTTCGATCAGCGCCATCGCTTCACGGCGAACTTCGTTTACGACGTGGCCATCTTCGCGCGCGCGTTCAACTCGTGGCCGAAGCGAATCACGGAAGGCTGGCAGGTGAGCGGCATCTACACTATCGGCAGCGGGCTTCCCATCACTCCGTTCTGGAATGGCGGAACGCCGAGCGGCAGCGGCGAGACCAGCAACGATCGGCCGAACGTGGTGGGCGATCCCAACAATGGCCCCAAGCGTCCGGACGCCTGGTTCAACACGGCGGCTTTCGTCGCGGCTCCCGCGGGAACCTTCGGTAATGCGGGTCGCAACACCATCATCGGACCGCGCACGAACATCGCGGATTTCTCCGTGCTGAAGGCAACGCGGATCCGGGAGCGCATGAATCTGCAATTCCGGGCTGAGTTCTTCAACATCTTCAATCACCCGAATTTCTCACTTCCGAACGTTACGGTCAATAGTTCCGCTTTTGGGACGATCGCGAGCACGGTTGATGTAGCGAATGGAAATCCTCTGGGTGACGGAGGTCCTCGATTGATCCAGTTGTCATTGAAATTGGCGTTCTAGTAGTGTCACAGCGATTGATGCGCGGTCAAACACCACCCGTGAGGGTGGGGGCATTAGGTGCGTGACGACGACAGTGTCCACGGGCCCCACCCTTACGGGTGGTGTTTGAAGCGGAGCGCGAGGCAAACGAAATCGCGCGGCACACGTCGCGCGATTTCTCGCATCGATCAAAATAATGCAGCGCGCAGATTGCAAACGTTGCCTGACTCGGAGCGTCCAAGAGCGTGTTGGGGTGGGAGGTTTTCGATGTCGCGAGTCGTAATCGGGATCTTGATCCTGTTTACCTGCCGCCCATCCCAAGGCGCGGTGGATGATTGGAACAACGCTGTAGCCGCCTCGAAACAATTCGTGGCTCAAGGGAAACTGGTGGATGCGCGCAAGTCGCTTCTGGGAGCGATGAAAGATGCTTCGCAGTCCGCCACGCGGCTGGCGTACTCCTATAACGAGCTCGGCGCAATCGCGCAAGAGCTTGGAAAATATACCGAGGCGGAGCGAGACTATCGGCTCGCCATTCAGCAATGGGAAATGGTGCCAGGACATCCGGGGATTGCCAGAACCCTGAATAATCTGGCGTCGGTGCTCTACCTGGCCGGGAAGGTGGATGCAGCGGAAGAACTTCTGCAACGCGCCGAATCATTGCAGGTCGCGGCAATGGGACCGAACCATCCGGAGACGGCGCGGCTCTATCAGAATCGCGCGACCGTGTACCTCAGCCTGCGGCAATACAAGAAGGCGGAGGCGGAATATCGAAAGGCGCTTGAGATTTGGGAAAAGTCCAGCCCAGCATACGATTTGCAAATTGCCGGTTCGGCTCGCGGCCTGGCGATCATCCTCAAACACACTGGGCGGAGTAAGGAAGCGGTTGCTCTCGACGCGCGCTCCCGGGCGATTTGGGAACGTGAAGTGAACAAGAGTTACGCCAGCCCCGAAGTGCGCGCGGCGCTCGCGCAAGTTTATCTGGAAGCGCACGAGCCCGATCTCGCGGAGCCCGTGTTGAAACAGGCGATCCAGAATGCCGATGCCGAGCTCGATCCGGACTATCCGTTTCTCAACACGATTCTCCGAATGTACGCGGAGGTTTGCCGCCAGACGGGTCGGAAGGCCGAGGCACGGGAAATAGAACATCGGGCGAAGCAGCTTGAGAGCGCCTGTTCGCAGACGTGCCAGGCACAACAGACGATCACCGCGAGCGATCTGCTGGCGGAAAGGCAAAGTCGCCTGCGCTAGTTCGCGTCGTGGGGCAGGCGCTTCCGCCTGCCTTCCTTCCCTCCAATGCCCAATTCAATCCACCAGCATCTGCCGCTGCGCCGGATCGTAATAAAATCGCTCCCTGACGATCTTGCCGTTCTCCCATTCCTGACAAGCGACCTCGTCAAGCCTGGTCTTGCGGCCCTTCGCATCCGTAATCAAAAACACCCAATTGATCGCCGCGTGATCTCCGTCCACGACGACCGAGCCGACCCGTTCCAGGCGAATTCTCTCGACTCTCGCTAAAGCCTGACGCTCATTTTCGAGAAGCGCAGGAAGGCCGACGCGCAGGGGACCCAGGTTCTCCTGCATCGTCGCTTCCGGCGCATAGAAGCCCGCGATCGCTTCGAGAAACTCGCCTTCTTCCACCAGCGCGATCAGCGCCTTCACACTCTCGGATGTCGACATCCTTCCATCGAAGCACAGGCCCTTAGGATTGTCGAGCGCAAAATCGTGACTCGCGATTCGCAGGTACAGATAGAAGGGGAATCGAGTGAAGAGTTACATCGCGAAATTGTTAGCATCTCTCGCACTGATCGCGGCATCGCTGTTCGCGTACGCGCGCGCGCCACGCATGTCGCGCAACTCTTCGAGCAACACCTCCGTGGATCCTGCTTATTCTCAGCGGGTCGACGATCTGAAGATCGTGTCCGGCGCAAGTCTCCAATCAGCTCCGCTCGCTCCCGACTCTCTTGCTACAGCGTTCGGATCGAATCTCGCGCGAACACCACAATATTCGCCGTCGGACTCGCTCCCGACAATGCTCGACGGAACCACCCTGTCGATCGAAGATTCCGCGGGCGTTACGCGACTGGCTCGGTTATCCTTCGTCTCACCGGATCAAATCAACTTCACGATTCCCGCCGCGACTTCCGTGGGCGTCGCCAAGGTGATCGCGACAACGAGTGAGGGAGAGAAAATTTCGGCGTCAGTTCAAATCCAACCGGTCGCTCCGGGAATCTTCACGCTCGACGGCACCGGCAAGGGGCTCGCGACAGCCACCGCCGTCCGCATCGGTGGGGATGGCAGGCCGACCGCGGTCCTCGCGTTTGAATGCGCGGACGCAGGGGCATGCGGCGCGCTGCCCATTGACGTCGCGCACGGCAGTGTAGTCGTCAGCTTTTTCGGCACGGGAGTGCGCAATCGATCCTCGCTCGCGAATGTGTCGTGCAAGATCGGAGGACTGGACGCCGCGGTGTTGTTCGCCGGCGTCCAGTACAACCGAGCGGGGCCGGACCGCCTTGACGTCAGGCTTCCGAAAGAACTGCAAGGACGCGGCGACGTGACCGTGGTGTTCACCATCGACGGTTGGTCCACCAACCCGGTCACGATTCGCATCCAATAAACTCCCAGCGAACCCGGCCGTCGACTGTCACGGTCGGCACTTTTTCGCGCGCAACAGAATGTTCGCGCCCTCAGTTGAGGCGCGGTCGTCAGGCTGCACGCACCACGAACCACGAAATCACTTCTCAGGCGGCTTGGCGGCGAAGGGCTCCGCACGAAGCCTGGTACCATTCGCAAAAAATGAGACGGTATGGTAGAACCCGACCAGAGCGATCAGTTCGAAAACCTGCTCGATTGTGAAAGCAGAGGCGAGCGATTGCCAAAGCTCGTCGGAGACATCGGCGGTATCGTGTAGTTCATCCACCAGGCGGATCAGCAGGGACTCCTCTTCACTCCAGACCGCGTCGTTGGCATCGCCGAGTGCGGTGGCACGTGTTTGCTCAGCCGTCAGGGCGACGCGTTCCGCGAAAAACGCGATGTGAACGCCCCACTCATAGGTGCAGCCACAGCGGGCGCAAGTGCGGTCGATCACGATCTCGCGCTGCCGCAGCGATAGCGGACCCTTATCGAGCAGACTGCCTGCCCGAAAACGATCGTAAACCCGCGGCACGCGAGCCAGAGTCGTGAACAGGGAAAGCGGCGGAACTCCCGGCGGCATGATCTTGTCGAAGACCGCCTGTAGCTCTGGCGCAAAGGGAGGCGAGACTGGCTCCACGCGCGGCACGATGTTCGGATCTATGGGTGACAAGCGAACTCCTTATTCACGTAGGTTACGCTTGTAGCTCGTATGCAAGCCGGAAGTTCTAGGGTGTCGCGCTAGACAGTTGCCCAACATCTTCCTGAAACTCTCCGCCGCGATCACGCAAGTACCGGTAATAGCCGCTGCGAGCGACATGCGCGAGTTCGCACATCGCTTCCACACTCAATCCGCCTTGCCGCCGCATCATTACCTCAATGACTCGGAAGATGCCGTCGCGCCAATCGCGCTTCTCTGCTGGCGCAACTCCTCGACTTGCTGCAAGGCATTCCTGAAAAACTCGATGATCAGTTGCTGATGCGCGATCGCGCGCTCGAGCTCTGCGATCTGTCGTGGCGCGCTCGTCAGAGTCTGGCCCGCCATCTCATCCTTGCGCGGACGACCGCGTTTCCGCAGGCCGGATTCGCCCCCCTCACTCACGCGGCGCAGCCACTCATAGAGCAGCTTTCGATGGACGCCAAGTTCCTGCGACACCGCCGCAACCTTTTCGCCGCCTAGAACCCGCCGCACCGCCGCCATCCGAAACTCACGGCTATAGTCGCGCATGTTCCAGGCCTCCGCCCGTCTCGATCGCTACGCAATTCATAGTTGTTCTCACGGTTTCTCTCTCCAGGCATTCACTCTTCACGCATAACAGGGCGATAGTCGCCCGAATATACCTGCGTATTCCTTATCCGGATTTTGCGAACGCCTTACGTACCCCTGGCCGGCGCCGTCAAGCACCATCCGTGAGGGTGGGGGCCCTTAATGATCGTCGTCAAAGGCCACTCGTCAGCGACGAGGGATCGTGACCATGATGCCGCCACTCTTATGGATGGTGTTCGATCGCTGGATGGTGTTCGACCGCGCATCACTCACAAAATCGCTGGGACAGCTTACCAGTCACCGCCATCATGGGGAGGAGCCAACAGGCGCCGAGAGGTGCGGCAGAAGAATGGAGCGCGTTCCGCCATCGAAAAACGGTCACCAGGAGTCAGCGAGCCGTGACCGTACGAGTATGTGTGAAAAGTGGAGTATGACCGTTTGCTTAGGCGCGCGGCTCCGTCACAGCTCTCGGGGCGTCATCAACATTCTGAGCCGCGACCGTTGGCACCATGGGAGCCACGAAGCGAACCAGGCGAGGGAGCGGTCATCGCCGGCAGTTTCACACAGACTCATAAGGGATCTTTAACCCCGTGCGCGGGTTGGCGCGGGCTGGCAGAAACACGGTGTCGAGATTGTGCTCGACAATCTTGTCCATCCGTCCGAAAACGTGGTGTGGCTAAATCTGGAACGCTTGTGACCTGAAATTACGAACCTCAGGAATCATTCGAGAGACTTCTCCCGCGCGAAGGCCATAGCGCTCCGCCACTGCCGCGTGGAACTGATGACTGGCGATCCCCGGAATCCACACGCCCTTGCTGCCCGCGTCATTTACTCCGCCCATCGCCAGCGACGGAAATTCGCCCAGGATGTCGCCGCCGCTGATTCCGCCGCCCATCACGAACTGATGGCCGCCCCATCCGTGTTCGCTGCCATGCGTTGTGTTCGGCGCCAGGGTTCGATTGAATTCCGTATCGGTGTAAGTGGCCACGCGATCTTCGATCCCCAATTCGCGAGTCGCTTCATAGAACGCGGACATCGCCTGACTAAGCTCCACGAGAAGCGGAGCCTGCTTGGACAACTGATCGCGATGCGTATCGAAACCCGATAGTGTAGTGGCGAAAACCGGCCGCGTCAGCCCGAGTGAATCGCCGGCATGCAACAATTGCGCCACCTGCCGCAGTTGTAGTCCCAAGCCCGTCGCAGGAAAGACGGTCCGCAGCGTCGAACTTCTCGTCGCCTGCATCAGCATGGGATTGTCGATGTTGGAGCCTTCGATACTGGTTCGCTCCGCGGGAACCACCGCCAGTCCGCTGGAGAAACTAAAGACCTCCATCGGATCCTTGCTGATCGTCGCTTGCTGAAGAGCCCCGGTCCAAATCGGCAGCGCATATCCCGGACGCACGAATTTCCAGCGGCTGTCGTCCGTATGCAGCATCAGATCGCTCGGTAGACCGGTTTGCGCCAGCACTTGCGCTCGGCTAAGCGGAGATATGAGCGAACCGACATTGGCGACGATCGCCAGCGCGCCCGTCTCATACAGGCCACGCAGTTCGCCGAGACTCGGATGCAGACCGAAGGTCCCCTGCTGCCGTGAAGAAGAAATCGAAAGCAGCGAATCCTTGGCAAGAGCCAGCTCGCCGCGGCCGCGGGCATAGTTGTCGTACTCCGCGCCCAGCGGAACCACCATGTTATTGC
Organism: Terriglobia bacterium; assembly: GCA_963732025.1. Classification (GTDB taxonomy): domain Bacteria; phylum Acidobacteriota; class Terriglobia; order Bryobacterales; family Bryobacteraceae; genus Palsa-187. The sequence continues at coordinate 1,080,787 of CAVSXU010000006.1, read as the reverse complement.
TGTCATTGCCGCCGATCAGATTGATGGAAACCACTACCTGGTCGGTCGAGCGCCTCGCGCCAGCCTTTGCGACGTTCTTGAACAGACTCAATGCCCCGAGAGTCGTTACGGAACGCAGTCCCATTCCCAGTAGCGTTCGTCGTGAAGTAGCCAAAGTTTTCTCCTTCGAAGTGCTTATGAGATTCTATGCTTTTTCGCGCGAAAATGCGAGTGTTTTCTCGCAGGTAAATAGCCCTATTTGCAACCGCTCCGCGCACGGATCTTGTTACAATGATCTGGCGATGGCGTACTCCATGCACCGCATCTTTTGCGCGACTCCAGGGGATCTGGAGGAGGAACGCCTGGCCTTCTACTCCGTCATGTCGGAATTCAACGAGCACGTGGCGATGCCCCGTGGAATCCTGTTCGTTTCCATCTCGATTGTCCCCGGCGTCTCCGACAAACGCAGTTTCCAATCCGTCATAAACGAGAACATCCGGACCTGTCGCTACTACGTCCAAGTGCTTGAAGACACATGGGGTTGGCCTGAAAAAAACTTCGAACGCGACCACTCCCTGGCCATCAAATGCGCTGCCGACCCGGAGCTGCCGATGCACGAAGTCGCCGTATTCTTCAAGAAACCGCTGGTGCCTCACCAGGTGGAACCCAGCATCACCCAGCTAAAGCAGTCGCTGGAGGCAGAGACGGCGGTGGAGACGGCAGTCGATTTCGAGACGTTGGAACAATACCGGGTTGCCCTGCGCGCGCTGCTGGCGAAGTGGCTCGAGACCGTCCCAGTGCCGGCTACGGCCTGATCGATATATGCCGCTCTCTCTGCGCCCCGTGCTCCCCCAGGACGAAACCTTCGTATACCAGCTTCTGTACGAAAACTTCCATGATAAACTCATGGCGCATCTCTGGAACCCACAGATTCGAGAGCCTTTACTGAGGATGCAGATCAACGGCCAGCGCTCCACGTATTCTGCTCAATACCCGCGCGCTGACCACGGAATTATCGTGCTCGACGACCAATCCATCGGCCGGATCATTCTCGATCGCGGCCCTCAGTTCACCACCCTGGTGGATATCACCATCGCCAGGAAGCATCGAGGCGCGGGAATCGGCACTGTCCTGATCCGTTCGATCTGTACGGAAGCGGATATGACGAGCCGCGCCATTCGCCTGCACGTCGATATCACCAATCGAGCCCGCGAATTATATCTCCGCCACGGATTCAGGATCCTCGAAGAGCAGGAGCTGAACTGGCTGATGGAGCGTCGACCCGGAGCGGCATCGCTGGTCGGCAATCCGTAATCCCGCAGGTTTGAGGGGCCGCCACTTGTGGAGCTGCCTTCTTGTGGGGCCGCCACCCATGGCGGCGAGCCGCCTTTCCAGGCGGCTTTTTTCCCTGAATCTCTTAAGGCGATCGGTCCAACTGCCCGTTAATTAATCAGAATATCTCCAGTAATCGTAACCGGAGCATACGTAAGCGCGGTGACGATACCGCTCGGACCCGTTAACTGCATCCCATACGTATCGTGTCCGCTCCCGATCAGCGCCACATCGTCAACCGTGAGCGTTGCCGTGTACCCGGTCTGACCGTCGTACAGGACCTGAAGCACCACCACAGCAGCTTTCCCGACCACCGACAAACTGACGGCATGCACACCGACGACGGTGTGGACCGTGCTGCCCTTGATGTCGCTGTAGGAGAGCGTAGCTTCCGGAGTGTTGCCCGCATACGACGCCGTCATCGCGAAGTTTCCGCTGGCTCCATTGTGCGTCAGCGTTCCGCCGCCTACCACCGAGCCGGCCGTCGGATCGAAGATCGCCAGCGTACCCGTCGCCGAACCCGTGTAGAAGTTCCCGCCGACCGTGTAGCTGACGTTGTAGAAGTTGACGGGCACCGAATTGAAGGTGCAGGTCGCCGTGAGCGTTCCACCGACTCCGCCGCCAGTCGTCGTCGCCGTTTGCGTCAGCGTCGAACCGGTCAGGACCGGTGTCAACACGCACGTCACCGGTTGCGCATTGGCGATATCGCCCAACGTCGCGTCGGGGACTTCCGTGATGGCCGCCTTCAGGACGATCGGACCCGCCGTTCCGCCTGGCGAGTTGACCTTCACCGACGTCGGATTCGATGCGTTCGGAGTGACATTCGCGTTTTCCTTGCTCACCGTCAGCGTGTTGCTGCCGGCGCTGTTGGCGAACGCCGGATTCCCGCTGACGAATTGGGCCGCGATCGTGTACGGCCCAGCGCCAAGCTGCACGCTATACGAGACCGTAGCCACACCTGAAGCATTGACCGCCACCACGCCTGCGTTGCCTCCGTTCACCGTAAACGCCACGGTTCCCGTCAGTGTTTGCGAGCCGACGTGGACCGGCGATACCGTCGCCGTCAGCGTGACCGGATCGCTATAGACACCCGATGGCCGCGCTGACCACCGTGGTCGTCGGAATCAGGAAATTCGCGGTCACGGTCGTGGGCGCGCTCATGAGAACGGTCCCGGGATTTTGCGTCGCCGGACTGGTGGTTCCCGTGAAGGAAATGAACGCGAACCCCGTGCTTGGCGGTCGCCGTCACGTTCGCCGTCGCGCCGGCGTTGTAGAATCCGCCCCCGGTTACCGTGCCGCCGCCGGCCGGAGTCACCGCCGTCGTCAACAGGAACTGCTGCTGGAAGTTCGCCGTGTAAGTTGTTGCCGTAGTCGGCGCCGTAATGCTGTGCGAAATCGCTCCAGCATCCGACCAGTTCAGGAACAGATCCTGAACCCCGGCCGAAGGCGTCTGCGGAGTGGTCGTCGCAATCGTGTGCGAACTTCCCTGGACATACTGGAAGGTTTGCGCAGTCGTGTACGTCACGCCATCGACCGAGAAACTGAGGCCGGTCGGCGCAGTGTTCACGATCACCGTCACCAATTGAACGATGGTGGTCGGGTCGCTCGCGGTATCGTTAGCGGTATTCAATTCGCCGCCGCCCGAAACCGTGGCCGTGTTGGTTACGCTCGCCGCTGCATTACTCGCGACATTCACCGTCACCGTAATCGCAGGATAGCTGCCCACCGCCAGCACATCCGTACGTGTGCAACTCAGCGTGCCAAGCACGCAAGTCCAACCAGTGCCGCTGATAGCTGTCGCAGTCAAACCTGCCGGCAAAGTATCGGCAACCGTCACGGTTCCGACCGTTGCTCCAGGTCCGGCATTGCTTACCGTGATGCTATAAGTGTCACCGGTATCGCCCTGACGGAAGCTCGCCGAATGGCTCTTCGTAATCGTAAGATCCGCCGCCTGCGTAATCGTTGTAGGATCGCTTGCGGAATCGTTGCCGGTATTCAGTTCGCCGCCGCCCGAAACCGTCGCCGTATTCGTCACCGTCGCAGGCGCATTATTGGCGACATTCACCGTCACCGTAATCGCCGGATAGCTGCCCACCGCGAGCACATCGGTACGCGTACAGCTCAGCGTTCCCAGCACGCAAGTCCAACCGGTGCCACCGATAGCGGTGGCCGTGAGGCCCGTTGGCAGAGTATCGGTAACAGTCACTGTCCCAACAGTTGGTCCAGGTCCGGCGTTGCTGGCGGTAACGGTGTAAGTGTCGCCGGTATCGCCCTGCCGGAAGCTGCCCGAGTGGCTCTTCGTGATCGTGAGGTCGCCCGCTTGCGTGATCACCGTAAGATCGGTTGCGGAATCGTTGCCTGTGTTTAGCTCGCCGCCGCCCGAAACCGTCACCGAATTCGTCACGGTCGCCGGGGCGTTATTCGCGACGTTCACCGTTACGGTGATTGCCGGATAACTCAGGTTGGTGGCTAACGCGTCGGTTCGGGTACAAGTCAGCGTCGCAAGCGTGCAAGTCCAACCACTGCCGCCGATAGCGGTGGCCGTAAGGCCCGCGGGCAACGTGTCGACCACCGTTACGGTGCCAACCGTCGGTCCAGTTCCAGCGTTATTGACGACGATCGAATAAGCGTCGCCGGTGTCGCCCTGCCGGAAATTACCCGCATGCGACTTGGAAATCATCAGGTCCGCGACTTGCGTAATGGTTGTCGGATCGGTTGCTGAATCGTTGCTGGTGTTTTGCTCTCCGCCGCCCGAAACCGTGGCCGTATTGGTCACGCTGGCAGGCGCGTTATTAGCGACATTCACCGTCAACGTAATCACCGGATAACTGGACCCCGAAGCGAGGCTGTCGCCGCGCGTACACGTCAAAGTCCCGAGCACGCAGGTCCAGCCGGTTCCGCTGATTGCCGTGGCCGTGAGGCCGGCAGGCAGAGTATCGACGACGGACACGGTTCCAGTGGTCGCCCCGGGGCCAAGGTTGCTAGCCGTAATGCTATACGTGTCGCCGATATCGCCTTGCGTGAAATTGCCGGTGTGGCTCTTCGCGATCGTGAGATCGGGGGCGGGAGAAATGACGGTCGAATCGCTGGCCGTGTGATTGGCGGGATCGCCGCCGCCGGAAACCGTCGCCTGATTGACCAGGGGCGTGGTCGCGTTGCCCGCTACATTCACCGTCAGCGTGAGCGCCGGATAACTGCTGCCCATCGGCAGCGCATCGGTGCGGCTGCAAGGTCCCGAAGGCTGCGTGCAGCTCCAGCCGGATCCGCTGATCGCGGTCGCGGTCAAACCGGTGGGAAGCGCGTCGGAAACCGTGACAGCGCTGGCCGTCGGTCCAGGGCCATTATTCGTTGCAGTGATTGTGTAGGTCGCGCCGGTCTGGCCTTGCGTGAAATTTCCCACGTGGCTCTTGGTGATCGAAAGAACGGGATGGATCACATCGATGTTGAGGCACCAGCCGCCGCTGATTCCGCCGCCGGTGGCATGCGCGGTCTGATTGAAATACAGGCTCCAGGTACCGTTGGGATTGCTGTTCGTGAATACCGACCCGAAACTCGCGCCGCCAGCGGGGGCGGCATAAACGTAAGGACCGGTCGGCAGCGTATAAAAACCGCTGGGGCTCGACGTGAACGTATCGCTGCCGGTGTAGCTGGTGGGTCTGTTCGTCGCAGCGGGCGGCGTCGAGAACGGAACCAGGCTAAGAGCCGATCCTTCAACTGAATTGTCGCGGGCCCAAAAGGGGCTGTCCCCCCGCCGCCGGAAAAAAAATCGAACGCTGCCGCATTGGTGTCCTGAGGTCCGACCAGGAGCGTGCTCAACTGAGTCGGAAAAGGATGGCTGAAATTGTTGAAGGTCACCGATACATTGCTGATCGCCCCGGCGAGTCCGCTCACGAAAATATTCGACGGATTCGGATTGGCCGCGCCGATGTCGAGAGGCGTGGTCGAGTTGGCGGGAATCGTGATCGGGTTGGGGTTGCAAAAAATCAATGTGCTGCCACTGACTACGGGGCCGGTGGTCCCACGATCCACGCGCTGCACAATGTTGGCGAAGCTCAAACTGAAAGCGTTGGTGGAGTCGCTAAACGTCGCCTCGATGTTGTGGTCGCCTTCGGAGAGTCCGGTAGTGGTGAAACTGGCCGTTCCCGTTACATCCACAGTGACTGGAGAGGCCGGGCCGCCCGTCACGGGCAATCCGTTTTCCGTAAACGTCACGGCGCCGATCGGAACCGGCAAATGCGAGATGGCTTGGGTCACGGTGGCTGTAATCGCCACCGGATTTCCGTTGATGGCCGGGTTCAGCGACGAACCGACATTGGTCACTGTCGCGACGCCCACGGCCGGCGTAACGTTGATACACCATCCGCCGGAGATGCTGGCATTGGATGCGCTACCGCCGGCATCGAAGAAAAACAGCGACCAGTCTCCGTTCGGCATTTGCCCATTGAATGCTGTCGTCAGCGTTTTGGCGTTGGAACCGCCGCCGGGTGACGCGATCGACAGCACAAGCGGAATCTGTGGCGCTGGCGGAGGCGGCGAGGACAGGCTGGAGGGGCTATCGAACGAAGTCGGTTGATAACTGGTGCTGCTGAGCACGCTGTTCTGCACGACCTGAGCCGAGGCCGTGTCCGCGAACGTCAGATTGACTGACGGCTGCCCGCCGCTGAAACCGGCGTCGGAGAGGAACACCAGCGATTTCGTACCTCCGGGGCCGACCAGCACAGCTTTGACGGTGCCGAGTCCGCCTGGCGCCGCCAATCCGTTGAGAGTGACGGTAAGGGTCGCGACTGCGGTCGCCAGAGCTGGCGTATCGCTGCCGATGTTGATCACCGACGGATACGGAAAGGTATTCGATGCTCCAGGCGCCGTGATCGGGCCGGCATTGCAGTACTGGTTGAGGGTCGTGCTGCTGGAATGGTTCTTGACGAACTGATTGAGCGTGGCGCTGGTGCTGGCGGCGAAAGTGCCTGCCCCGCTATATACGGCGGACAGGGCATGATTGCCTTCGGTTCCGAACGTGGTGACGCAAGTAGCGGTGCTGGTGGTCGATCCGGAAGGCGAGAGCGCCGAAGCCGAGCAACCGGCGATGGTATTCACGCCATCGCGAAATAATACGGTGCCTGTCGGCGCTGCGCTGGCGCTCGACACCGTGGCCGTCAGTGTCACGCTGCTATTCGCACCGGAGGTGAAGGACGGATTGGTGGCCGAATTCAGCGAGGTAGTGGTGGATGTCTGGGTGGCGGCGACGGTGAGAATCAGGTCCCATCCGGTGAACGATACGAAGTCATTCTGGAGATGATCCACCACGTATAAATTCCAGGTTCCGGCCGCGACGGCGCCGGTGAAAACGCTGGTGAATGTATCGCTCCCCGCTGGCGCCGCGCTATGGGCCGGTGCTCCTGGGCCGGGTGCCGGATAATTCGATGGACTGGTTCCATCGGGATAAGCTGTCGGCTTGAATGGTGACGAACCAGTGAGGACCGACCAAGCCGTGTTCTGATCCGGCAGGAAGATCGAGTTGGCGTCCGAGATGTTCAGCGTGAGGTTGCTCAGCGTCTCGCCGCCATCGCTGGTGTCGCGATGCAGCTCGAATTGGCGGCCGTCGGGCGAGACAAGAAGGATGCCCAGGCCTTGCGTCGTCAACCCATTGTTCCCGTCGGCGTTCAGGCCTTTGATGTTGACGGAGACGGTAGTCACCGTACCTGCCACGGTTCCGGGCACCGTGATCTGCGATGGATAGCGTGAGGCCGGTGTGTAGATGCCGTTGGTGGATAACGGGCCGATGCTGATCGGGCCGTCGGAACTCGAAAACGTCTGGGCGTTCACAACGCCGAGAGATAAAGACAGGGCGATGCCGGTAAGCACACGTGTAGGTGTCATTATTTCCATCCGTTCGACAGGTTTTGCGGCAATGGAACCGCGTCACATGTGGGGCCGGACTTCAGGCAGAATTTCGCATGAAAAGAGCCAGCTTAAAGCTGGCTCGCCGCCGAGTGGCGGCCCCACACCAGGAACGGATCCACTACCGGTTTTCGGTCAAGAAATCGGTCCGGGCAAATTGCGTGCGCCGGTCAGGGTCGCGCCGGGAATACACCCTGCAACGCGATGATAAAATTTAGAGTAAGATACGGCATCAGGTTAGTGTGCGGCAGGTTTCCACCCGAGAGACCGGCCATACCTAAGTTCATCAATGTATTCGGAACATTGCCCGGGCCTGGGTTCGTCTTGTAGATCGGGGTACCCTGGCCCAGCGCAAAACCATTCGGAGTACTCTGCGCAAGACTGCTTCCTGCCTGGAATCCATGTTTATGCAGCGGCATTTCAGTCTGCAGAAGCGTTACGGTATCGGACCCACCCTCTTCGCCGAGGAAGTATTGGCTCAACCCGGGCCCTTGCCCAACGTGGATTGGCGCATTTCCCTGCATGTTCGGCAGCGCAAAATTCGACTTCCCATCTCCACCGTACGTTGTCCCCAGCAATGAAAACAAAGCGGTATTCTGCGATATAGGCATTAGCTGCCCGTTGCAGAAGGCCCATCCCGTGGGCGCGAAGTTGAAGGGCACCACGCGAATCTCGGCAACAAATGGATCCATGTTCTATCTCCGTTTTGTACTTAGTGTCTGGTCAAATATTGCATCAGGACTGCTAGTTCTGCGACGGGAAGATTCCCTGCAGGGCTATGACCCAATTCAGCGTCAGAAAGGGCTGGCGATTCTCGTGCGGCTGACTGCCCCCCATGTTCGGCATAATGGCTGGATCCATGGCGACCCCGATCGTATGCTTGGTGGTATAAATCGTCAGATTACCGCTGGTCGTGGCCATAAGATTTCCACTCGGCTTGGTGGCGTCCTCCGCGACCGTCGCGGCGGAGATAAGATGATTGTGCTGCGGGAGTTGAGTTATAAGGAGCGTGGTGGACTCCACCCCGCCCCTTTCGCCGAGCGTATGCCCCGAGCCACTGTGCATCGGGACCCGCCCTCGAAGATCGGGTAGCCCGAACGTGGTTTGTCCGTTTCCGCCGTAGGTTGTTCCGAGCAGAGAGAACAGCGCCTGATTCTGATTGATGGGCAGGAGTTGACCGTTGCACATCGTCCAACCCTTGGGCGCAAAACCGAACGAAACCATCTTCAACTCGGACAGAAAAGGCGTCGACATAGCTTGCTATCTCCTTAGTATCAAAACTGTTTGCCGAAACGATACACTCCGGCGCTTCAGGTCTGTGAGGGGAAAATTCCGAACAGCGAAATAACGAAATTAATGACCAGGAACGGCTGGAGGTTGTCGTGCGGCTGGCTTCCACCGGCGGAAGCATCCGTCAAGGCGTTCATTGCGACGTGAGGCGTCGGCGAAAAGACCATCTGTCCGCTTCCGAGGTATGCATTGCCGGCGTCGTTGGAATCCCCGGCATCGCCTGAAGCAATCACGGTATGACTGTGAACGGGAATCTGATTTAGGGTGAGGTTGACCGTCTCGACCCCACCCGTTTCCGCCAAGACGTAGGTACTGCCGCTGCCGGTGCCTAGATGGATGGGCACGCGCGACTGTAAATTCGGCAGCCCGAAGTTCGTTTGGCCGTCGCCACCGTAGGTGGTTCCAATCAGATTAAAGAGCGTCTCGTTCTCCGAGATAGGCAGGAGCTGCCCAGCGCAAGACATCCATCCGTTAGGGGCAAAATTCCAGCCTCCCATGCGCACTTCACCGACATACGGTTGACTCATTCCGACTACCTCCTCTGCAGCTTGTTCCTGGTGGCTCTAATATCAATATCATCCTTCTGTTTCGGTTTCAATAAAAATATTCCCTAAAGTTGGCAGAAGTACAAAAAATGTGAAGGTACCGGTTCACGATTTTTCACCACTTTGTTCTTGGCGAGCCTGCAAGCCCGTGATACACTGCCTCTATTGCGCCGGAGTTCGGAGAACAGGCACAGGCACGTCGACGGAGAAAAAGTCTGTCGTAAGCTGTCATGTTATGTTTTCGGATTTAGTTGGAGGAGGGACCGCTATGCTGGGTCGGATTGCGTGTTTTGTTGCAGATAGCGTGAATTCGGCTGGGAGGCGTGTCGGTGCTTTGGTGCCGCTTGCCTTGGCTTTTGGCTTGGCGGGCGGGATCGCCCACGCTGCCTGTTCCGGCACTCCCGTGACTTGCACAGGTGGCAGCGGGGCCAGTGTCAGCGGGCCCGCAACTACTGGCAACTACAATGCGGCGTCACCGTATCCGGCGACGCTTACCGTAGACAATACCGTGGTTGGAACGGTCACTTCTGTTTCGATTAACTTCACAACCTTTGCCGCAGTTTCGAGTGGTACGGCTTTTGGCACGCAAGGCTTGAGCATGATGCTGGTCGCGCCGGACGGAGTCACCCAGTACGAGTTCCTGCGAAGCCCGGGGGATGGCAACCAGAGTGTGAACTTCGCGCACCTGATCATCAGCGATGGCGCCACGGCGGCTCCCGATACAAACCACACGTGGAGCGCGACCAGTGGCACATTGACGATTGCGCCCTCGGCTTACGACGCCGACTCGACGTCGCCGACAAATTATCCGACGATCGGGCATCCCGGCCATACGGCGGCGACGTTGGGAGGCGCTGGCGCGGGTACTTTTGCATCCGTATTCGGAGGCGTCACCGCCGCCGGAACGTGGAAGATTTACATGGTGGATCACATCAACGCCGATTCCGTGTCGTTCGCCTCCTGGACCATAACGCTAGGAATTTCGGCCAGCAGCGTTTCCACCACGACATCCGTGAGTTCCAACGTTAACCCGTCGTTCACGAGCGGTTCGGGCAGCTCGTTGACGTTAACGGCCACGGTATCGACGGCGAGCGGCGGTCACCCGACCGGTACTGTCGCGTTCAAGGACGGCGCCACAACCATCTCCGGTTGCGGCTCGGACGCACTCTCGAACGCCGCCAGTCCCAACGCCAGCACCGCCACTTGCATAACAACTTTCGGCGCGGAAGGGAATCAAGCAATCACGGCCGTATACACCCCGAGCGGGAGTTTCGCGACGAGCACCAGTCTGCCGGTGAATCAATTCGTAAAGAAACACTCGACTCCGAATGGCGCGCAGTTCTGCAATACGGGTGGGATCACGATGTCGGGTACGCAGACTGCCCAATCCGTCTATCCTTCGGTAATCAACGTCGGCACGGATACCACAGGTTTCCCTGGGAACCCAACGGTGGAGAACGTATCGGTTATTCTCAACGGGTTGTCGACTGGAAGCGAGGGAACGGGCACGGTCCACTTCCTGTTGGTCTCGCCCAGTGGGCACGCACTCGATTTCATGTCCGGCGCCGGCTCAGGTACCAGCTTTGGACCGGTCAATCTGACTTTCGCCGACGCCCATCCATCGTTACCGGAGAGCGGCTCGATTGCATCCGGAACCTATCAGGCGACGGAATACTTAGCGACCGACGTGTTCACGCCGCAGCCGCCAAGCCCGGCTCCGCAGTTTCCGAGCCCCTTTTTCCAGGCACAGCCGGATGGAACCAAGATTTTCCAAACGTCGTTTAGCGGGGATGCCACGGCAGGGGACTGGCTCCTGTTCGCTTACGATAACGGCGGATCTGCCGCCGGCGCGAGCATTACCGGCTGGTGTCTTAATATCACACCGAATACGGGCATTGGCACGACGACGACGTTGACCCCGAGTCCGAGTTCTTCGACTAAGGGTACCGCGGTCACTTTCACCGCGTCGGTTGTCAAGAGCGGGAATGTCCCGATCACGAGCGGTACTGTAACGTTCATCGAAAACGGCGCGGCGCCCGCGGGGAATCCAAGCAACGTGGTCAATATGAACGGATCGGGCCAGGCGGTTTACACGACGAGCGGACTTGCGGAGGGCGACCACGCCATCACCGCGACTTATCACGACACCACGAACACGAACAGCGACAGCTTTGTTTCGGCGTTCGCCCGCGTAGATAACGCATCCACGCCGACGGTGAGTGGCGCTACGGTGACGTATTGCAATACGGGAGCGATCGCGATCCCGGGAGCCGTGGGACTGCCCCACAACATCGGGCCCGCGAGTCCTAATCCGTCGAATGTTTTCGTATCGAATCTCTTCGGGACTATCAACACCGCATCGGTCCAACTGAAGGGTTTGTCGCTGGCAAACCTTCAGGAAGTCCAACTGGATTCGCTGCTGGTGGGTCCTGGGGCGACCACTGCCAACTCGTTAGATTTCTTCTCCGGCGGAAACGCGGGACTCGGGGGAAACGGGGGTGTTGCGTCGGGGAATTACACGTTTATAGACACCGCCGCCGCGCTGGTTCCGTCAAACGCCGTGCTCGCGGCTTCGAATCGGCCGACCAGTTACACCTCGAATCAGGCTTACACGGCGAGCCCCTTTTTCACGCTTCCCAGCCCGGTACAATTCTCGACTCCAGCCGGCGGCGGCAGCTCGAAGACATTCGCGATCTTCGATAACGAAAATCCGAACGCGACCTGGAGTTTGTACTTCAATTCGACGGTCCACTCGGACGGTGACGGCGTGAACAACGGGTGGTGCGTTTCGCTCACCGAGAATCCGCCGGTGCTGACGGCGACGAAGGGTCCATCGGGTCTGCATGTGGTTCAGGGGCAGACGGGACGCGCGGTAACGGTCGTGGTCCATAATGCGACGGGTCCGGGCAGCGCCGGCGGAGTTAGCCCGGTTGTCGTGACGGATACTTTCGCGGCGGGACTGACGCCTACGGGCTGCAGCGGGACAAACTGGACGCAAGATTCGATCGTCGCTCAGACCATCACTTGCCACAGCACGGAGTTCATCGCGTCGGGCAACGATTTCGACACCTTGACGATCAATTTCAGCGTGGGCAACACGGCGACGGTCGGATCTGTCAACAACACCGCGGTGATTACGGGAAGCGGGCAAGCTGTGGCGGGGGTGAATTCGAACGTGCTGTCCATCACGATCGATCCGGCGCCGGTGCTTGGCGTGACCAAGGCTCCCGTCGGCACGTTCACGCAGGGCGCGACCGGGGAATGGGATGTCACGGTAAGCAATACCAAAGCGGGTAGCGCGACGCTGGGGACGACGACCGTCGTCGACACGCTGCCGGCGAACTACACGCTGAGTTCCTTCGCCTCGACGGGAAATGCCTGGACTTGCGGGACGAGTCTGGTACCCCCTACCACCACGGTTACCTGTACCGCGACCACGGTGGTCGCGGGCCTTTCGAGCTTCCCGGTGCTCCAATTGTTCGTGAATATCCCGGCGGCATCGCCGATCAGCGCGGTGAACAATGTGGTGGCGTTCGGCGGTGGTGACGTGAATCACACTACCTCGGGGAATGGAGCCACTGGCAGCAACACGGCTACAGTGGTGCAGGTGCCGAAGACCATCAACATCAGCGGCGGCAACAGCCAGACGGTATTGATCAACACGCAGTTCCCGACGGCGTTCTCGGTAACGGTGTTAGACGCGGGTGGCGTAGTGATTGCCAGCACACCGGTAGTGTTCACTGCTCCCGCTAGCGGCGCGAGCGGCACATTCGCGAACACGACGAACACGACCACGGTAAACACCATCGGAACGGGCGTCGCCACGGCCACGGCTTTCACGGCGAACGCGACCGCGGGATCGTATAGCGTCAGCGTCACTGCGGGACCGGCCATCAATAGTTTCTCGGCAACCAATATCCAACCGGTGATTCTTTCGGTGACGCCGAATAGCGGCCAGCAAGGCGCGACGATCGCGTCGGTGGCGCTGGTCGGCCAGAACACCCACTTCGTGCAAGGCACCTCGACGGTGAGCTTCGGTTTGGGGATCACGGTCAACAGCCTGACGGTGACGGATGCAACCCACGCGTCGGCTAACATTACGATTCAGCCTGGCGCTGGGGTGGGCGCGCGCAACGTCACGGTGACGACGGGTGGTGAAAGCGCGTCGCTCGCCAATGGGTTCACGGTGACAGCGGGTACTCCGGTGCTTGTGTCGGCGACGCCAAATAGCGGCGCGCAAGGGGCGACGATCGCCTCGGTAGCCCTGGTCGGCCAGTTTACGCACTTCGTGCAGGGCACCTCGACAGTGGACTTCGGTTTGGCGATCACGGTCAATAGTCTGACGGTGACGGATGCAACCCACGCGTCGGCCAACATTACGATACAGTCGGGCGCAGCGACCGGCGCGCGCAACGTCATTGTGACCACCGGCAGCGAAGTCGTCACACTGACCAACGGGTTCACGGTGACGGCGGGCACCCCAGTGCTGCTGTCGGCGACGCCGAATAGCGGTGCGCAAGGGGCGACGATCGCCAGCGTGGCGCTGGTCGGCCAGTTCACGCATTTTGTGCAGGGCACGTCCACAGTTGATTTCGGAGCACTGATCACGATCAATAGTTTGACTGTGACGGATTCGACGCACGCTTCGGCCAACATCACGATCCAGGCTGCTGCCGCAGTCGGCGCGCACAATGTAACGGTGACCACTGGCGGCGAAATTGTTACGCTGACCAACGGGTTCACGGTGACGTCGGGCACTCCGGTGCTTGTGTCGGCGACACCGAACAGCGGCCAGCAAGGAGCGACGATTGCAAGCGTGGCTCTGGTCGGCCAATTCACGCACTTTGTACAGGGCACGTCCACAGTTGATTTCGGAGCACTGATCACGACCAATAGTCTGACGGTGTCGGATGCGACCCACGCTTCGGCCAATATCACTATTCAACCGGCTGCCACGATCGGCGCTCACAACGTGATCGTAACGACCGGTGGCGAAATGGTTACGCTGACCAACGGGTTCACGGTGACGTCGGGCACTCCGGTGCTTGTGTCGGCGACACCGAACAGCGGCCAGCAAGGAGCGACGATTGCAAGCGTAGCTCTGGTCGGCCAATTCACGCACTTTGTACAGGGCACGTCCACAGTTGATTTCGGAGCACTGATCACGACCAATAGTCTGACGGTGACGGATTCGACGCATGCTTCGGCCAACATTACGATTCAACCGGCTGCCGCAGTGGGCGCGCACAATGTCACGGTGAATACCAGTGGCGAAATCGTCACGCTGACGAATGGTTTCACGGTTACGGTGGGAAGTACTCCTCCGACCGTTGTCGCCTTCAACGTTCTGTTCGGCAGCGAGAGCTTCAATCTGATCGGAGCCACTCGCATCCACCTACCTTGGCAGATCACCGGAATACAGGTCGTCTTTTCAAAGCCGATCGCGGTGGCCGATCTCAACAGTCTGACAGCGGTGACGACTACGGGACTCACCGGCCTTGGAACGAACACATTGACATGGAGTATCAGCCCCGTGGCGATCGGGTCGTTCAACGTCTCGCTGTTGGCGACGGGCCCGGATGGCATTCAGGACGGCTCGGGAAATCCGCTCGGGGGCGGCACAGCGTTTAACGGGGCGTTCAAAGTCCTATGGGGCGATTTTAATGACGATGGCTTCGTAACCGCTAGCGATGTTGGCTTGGTCAACGCCGCGCGCTCACAGGCCTTCAACATCTTCGCTGACGTCGATGGAAACGGTGTCGTCGACATAAATGACGTGAACGCCGTTCGCGCACGTCTGGGAACTTCGCAGCCGTAGTTCCGCGGCTGGCCGGTTCGATGGATATAATTGGATAAACGTACCAGCGCGCTTCAGGTGGCAGCGCACTTCAGGAGGATAGGAAGAATGCAGTCGATAATGAAAATTCGGAGCTCCAGCCGATTCTTCGGGCTTGTTTGTCTGGCGGGAGCCTGCCTCCTTGGATGTCTACCTGCACGCGCCAGCTTCGTGGTTTCTGCGTTGAGCGCCAGCGCACCCGCGAACTCCTCGGGCAATTCCTTCGATGTTATTTTGACGAACACAGGGCTATCGGCACAGACGATTGCGGTATTTGGGTTACAGGTTTCGGTGACGGACCTCGACATTTCTTTCAACGCTGCCCTGACAAACGAGGCAACTGTCAGTCCTTACATCTTCGCTGGGGACTCGTTCGACATTAATACGGCTTCGGCATTTGCGAGCCTCAACTCGCTCCAGATCCTGAACGCGTCCGATCTTTCGGATTCGGGCACCGGGACCAGCGTGGCTGCGGGTGCGACGGTGGGCCTCGCGCACGTGGTCTTCAACGTAGCAAACGGGGCGGCGCCAGGTGTATTCACCTTGACAGTGTCGGGATTTCCCGAAACGAGTCTCGCCGACGCCTCTTTCGCCAATGTCACGTTTACCACGGCGAATGGATTGATCACGATTCCAACCCCCGAGCCTTCGACGTTGGGGCTTTTCTTGATCGCGGCACCGATGCTGTTTGTGGCTAAACGCTTTGCTCGCCCGCACAGCAAGTAACTACACGACTTCCAGCGACCCGACTTCCAACCAGACCACGTCCAACCGGGCGACTGCCAGTTGCCGACAAAGCTTGCTCACACTGCGGTCTTGACATCTCCCCATGCCGCGCCTGAGCGTGCGAAGCCTTTCTCCGCATCTACCACCGAGTCCCGTGAGTAGCCAAAAAGTATCAAGTATGTCTTGTCACTAGACACTTGGCGGCCCGCGCCACGTCGATGGTCGACATTTCGGAGACTTCCCTACCCACTCGGACGGTTTTTGAAATACGATAGATTGAATGGGAAACGTCCTTCGCAGATTCAGAACGAGACATGCCTTGGCGGCGATGTTGGTACTTAGCGTCGCGCCGGTGGGGGCGCAGACGTATCGCGCACCGCGCACACCCGATGGCAAGCCCGACCTGAATGGAATCTGGCAGGCCCTGAGCGAAGCTAATTACGATCTGGAAGGTCACATGGCGAAGCCGGCAATGGCGCTTCGACCCGGGCCTTTCGGTCCCGTGCCGGCAGCCGCGGTTCTGGCGTTGGGCGCAGTCGGCGCGGTCCCGCCCAGCGTGGGCGTGGTTGAAGGCGGAGAAATCCCGTACAGGCCGGAGATGCTCGCGACCCGGAAACAGAATCAGGAGGACTATCTGAATCGCGATCCGGAGATCAAATGCTACTTGCCGGGCGTCCCGCGAGCCACCTACATGCCGTATCCGTTCCAGATCATCCAGAGTTCCACTTCCATGTCGATGATCTACGAATATGCCGGTGCGGCTCGCAATATCTATCTGAAGAATCCGGGACCCGCGCTGACCGATTCGTGGATGGGACAATCCGTCGCCCATTGGGATGGCGAAACCCTGGTGATCGACGTCACCGATATGAACGGCAAGACGTGGTTCGATCGCGCGGGAAATTTTCATACCGACAAACTGCACGTGACCGAGCGCTACACGCGCATCAGCCCGGATGTGATTTCCTACGAGGCGACCATGGACGATCCGAATGTTTTCCTGCGCCCCTGGAAAATCAGCATGCCGCTGTACCGGCGGCAGGAAAAGAACGTGCAGATTCTGGATTTCAAGTGCGTGGAGTTTGTCGAGGAATTGCTGTTAGGGCCGTACCGGAAGCACCCGCTAAAATAACCTAGGAGCCGTGAATATGCGCATCTCAAGAATGAGTGTTGCCGCCGCCGAAATGGGATTGGCTGTGGCGTTGATCTCCCTGACCGCTGTCCCCGCGGGGGCACAAGCCCAACCTGCCAGCAAAAGCACTAGCCAGACGGCGGCGAAGTCTGCTATTCGCCGCATGCCGGACGGACATCCCGATCTGCAGGGCACGTACGACCTGGCCACGATGACTCCGATGGAGCGGCTGCCGGGCGACGGGCCGGTGCTCACCAAGGAACAGGCCGCCACTCTCCAGAAACAGGAAGCCGAGCGCAGGACCGCGGACGGCGGCAAGCTGGATCCGAATCGCGGGACGCTGCCAGTCGGCGGCGATCACAGTCAGGGCAAATCTTTCTTCGAACGCCTGGAAAAAGCGGGCGGCGGCGCGGTCGGCGGCTACGATCGTCTGTGGCTGAATCAAGGGACGCAGTACATGATGGTGGACGGGCAGATTCGAACCTCCATCGTGATCGATCCGCCGGACGGCCACGTTCCTCCCATGAATGCCATCGCGATGAAGCGGATGGCGGGCGGGCGCGGGCTTCCGACGTCGGACGCGGGCGAGAACGGGGATGCAAAAGCTCCGGTGCGGCCGCAGCGAATATGACGATCCGGAACTGCGGCCGCTGAGCGAGCGCTGCCTGCTCGGGTTCGGTTCCACTTCCGGTCCGCCGGCGCTGCCGGATTATTTCTATAACGATCTGCACCAGATCGTGCAGACTCCCACCACGGTCATGATCCTGACCGAGATGATCCACGACGCGCGCATCGTGCGGATGAATGAACAGCATCTGCCCAAGAACATTCGCCGCTGGATGGGCGATTCGGTGGGCAAGTGGGAGGGCGACACGCTGGTGATCGACACCACCAATTTCACGGACAAGACTCGGTTCCGCGGATCGACGGAGAACCTTCACGTGGTGGAGCGCATCTCGCGCCTGGATAACCAGACGCTGCTTTATCGCTTCACGGTGGACGATCCGAACACGTGGGACAAACCGTGGACTGGCGAAATGACCTGGCCGTCGACTGCGCAGCCGATCCTCGAATACGCCTGCCATGAAGGCAATTACGCGCTGGGGGATGTGATGCGCGGGGCTCGGAAGCAAGAGGCTGATGAAGCGGCGGCGAAGGCGAAGAAGTAGCTAGTCCCGCCTCACTTTTTCATTGAAACATTCGCGCTCCGATGTGGCGCACGCGCTCCTGCGTGCGCCGATGCGCCATTATAGTCCGGCTGCGCTGTCTTCCATTTTGTGGCGGTGAGTCCCGCGCGCCGTGACGAAGCCCCAACTACGAACTACACTAAATAGTTAATGCAACGATCACTGCTCCGCCTCCTCACCGTTCTGATTTTCAGCTCACTTTGCCTTTCCGCGCAGCGCCGCGGCGGGCCGGAAGTCGCCTCTAATGCCGCGAACGCAGGACCGCTCAAGGACATTCGCTGGCGTCAGATCGGGCCGTTCCGAGGAGGACGCGTGGTCGCAGTCGCGGGCGTCACGTCCCAGCCCGATGTCTATTATTTCGGAGCCACTGGCGGGGGCATTTGGAAAACCACGGACGCGGGCGCATCGTGGATTCCGGTCGCCGACGGACAGCTTGCGAACGGAGACGTCGGCGCGCTCGCGGTGGCCGATTCCGATCCCAACGTGATCTACGCGGGCATGGGCGAGGCTTGCATTCGCGGCAATGCATCGATGGGCGATGGCGTTTACAAATCGAGCGACGCCGGCCGCACGTGGAAGAACATCGGCCTCAAGGACACGCAACAGATCGGCCGCGTCGCGGTGAATCCGAAGGACGCGAATATCGTTTTCGTCGCGGCGCTCGGCCATCAGTTCGGACCCAACGAGCAGCGCGGCGTGTTTCGATCGACCGACGGCGGCGCCACCTGGAAGCAAGTGCTGACGCGCGGCCCGAAAGCCGGCGCGGTGGATCTTTCCATCGATCCGAATAATCCCAACACGATTTACGCGGCGTTCTGGGAAGTGTATCGAACGCCATACAGCCTGGAGAGCGGCGGCCCCGGCAGCGGCATCTGGAAGTCGACCGACGGCGGCGATACGTGGACGGATCTTTCGCACAAACCCGGCATGCCGAAGGGACTCTTCGGACGCATCGGCGTGAGCGTGTCGCCCGCGAATCCGCAGCGCGTCTACGCGTTGATCGAAGCCGATCAGGGCGGCGCGTTTCAATCCAACAACGGCGGCGAAACCTGGACGCGCACCAACGCGCATAACGACATTCGCCAGCGCGCCTGGTATTACACGCACATCTTCGCCGATCCGAAGAACGTCGACACGGTTTACTACCTGAACGTCGGAATGGAGAAATCGACCGATGGCGGCCGCACATTCTCGTCGATGGCGACGCCGCATGGCGACAACCACGGCCTGTGGATCGCGCCCAACGATCCGCAGCGCATGATCGAATCGAACGACGGCGGCGCGATTGTGACGCTGAACGGCGGGCGGTCCTGGTCCTCAATCATGAATCAGCCGACAGCGCAGTTCTATCGCGTCGCGCTGGATCACGATTTTCCATATCACGCCTACGGCGCGCAGCAGGACAACTCGACCGTGCGCACGGCGACGCGTTCGCGCGGCGGCATCACGGAGAAAGACTGGTACGACGTCGGCGGCGGCGAAAGCGGCTGGATCGCGCCGGATCTGCGCGACACCAACGTCGTCTACGCGGGCTCCTACGGCAATCTGATCACGCGCTTCGATGCGAAGACCGGCATCCAGCGCAACATCAATCCGTGGCCCGATAATCCGATGGGCCACCCGGCGTCGGATTTGAAATATCGCTTCCAGTGGAGCTTCCCGATCGTCATTTCGCCGCACGATCCGACGGTGATTTACGCGGGCGCGAACGTGATGTTCAAATCGACCGACGAAGGGCAAAGCTGGACGCCGATTTCGGGCGACCTGACGCGCAACGATCGCTCGCGGCAAGGTTCGTCGGGCGGCCCGATCACCAAGGACAACACCAGCATCGAGTATTACTGCACCATTTTCACCATCAACGAATCGCCCATCACGAAGGGGCTGATCTGGGTGGGCTCGGATGATGGGCTGATCAACCTGACGCGCGACGGCGGCAAGACGTGGTCGCCGGTGACGCCGCCGAAAGACATCTTGCCGGAGTGGTCGCAGATCAATGCGATCGAGCCGTCGCCTTTCGATCCTGGAACGGCGTACGTCGCCGCGACGCTTTACAAGTCGGACAATTTTCATCCGTACATGTACAAGACCACCGACTTCGGCAAGACGTGGACGAAGATCATCAACGGAATTCCCGAGGATCATTTCACGCGCGTGGTTCGCGAAGATCCGAATCGCAAAGGGCTGCTGTTCGCCGGAACGGAATTCGGGATTTATGTTTCCTACGATGCGGGCGCGCAGTGGCAGTCGATTCAATTGAATATGCCGATCGTGCCGATCACCGATCTCGCGTTTCACAAGCGCGACGATGAACTGGTGGTCGCGACGCAGGGCCGCGCGTTCTGGATCATGGACGATCTCGGGCTGCTGTGGGATCTGAAGGGCGCGGCGCCATCGCAGGATTTGAAGATCTTCAAACCGAAGGCGGTGATCCGAGCCGAAGGCGGCGGGCGTGGAGGCGGCGGCAATCGCACGGGCAGCGTCGCGGGTGCGAATCCTCCGGGAGGCGCGGTGATCGAATATTGGCTGAAGGATGCGCCGAAGGGCGAACTGACGCTCGAGTTTCTGGATTCGACGGGCAAGCCGGTGAATAAATATTCGAGCAAGGCAGAGGAGCGCCCGGCTGCCGCAGACGGAATCGCAGAACAAGAGAGCGCCTTCAATCCGTTCGGTGCCGGCGGCGCGCCGCGCGCGCCCGCCCAGGCCGGCATGAATCGCTTCATCTGGGATTTGCATTTTCCCGATGCGACGACGTTCCCGAATATGATCCTGTGGTCGGGTTCCACGCGCGGTCCGCTGATCGCGCCGGGGAACTTCACCGTTCGGCTGACTGTCGACGGCAAGACGCAATCGCAAACGTTCGCGGTGGTGCGCGATCCTCGCCAGAAAAGTTCGCAGGACGACTATCAGCGCCAGGTTTCGCTCGCGCTGCAAATTCGCGACAAGCTTTCGCAGACCAATCAAGCGGTGATCGACATTCGCGAGGCCAAGAAGCAGTTGAACGAATACGTCACGCTGTGGAAGGACAATCCGGCGGCGAAGAAAGTGGTCGACACGGCGCAGGATCTGACGAAGAAGCTTTCGGCGGTGGAGGAAGAGCTGTATCAGGTGAAGAATCAGGCTCGCGAGGATCCTCTGAATTATCCTATCCGGCTGAATAATCGGATCGCGGCGCTACTGGGGGTCGTCGAACAGACGGACACCGCGCCGACGAAACAATCCAACATGGTGTTCGAGGATCTGGCGACCGAAGTGAACGTGCATCTCAACACCGCCAAGAAGCTGCTGACCGACGACATCGGCGCCGTTCAACAAACTGGTGCGCGATGCGAACATTCCGGCGGTGACGATCAAAGGCGCAGTTAAATGACGTGGCGCACGCTTGAGCGTGCAGCGGCGAACTTCAGTTCGACGATTAAAGGCTGCGAAAGTATATAAATGGAGCTCTACCTCCTCCGCCACGGCATCGCCGAAGAGCGCGCCGCCAGTGGACACGATGCCGACCGGGCCCTCACCGACGATGGCCGCAAGAAACTTCGCCATGTTCTTTCGCGCGCGCGCAAAGCCAGCGTCACTCCAACGCTGATTCTTTCGAGCCCTCTGAAGCGCGCCTTCGAGACCGCCGAGATCGCCGCGAAAGAGCTCGGCTATTCGAGCGAGATCAGTATCACCAACTCGCTGACGCCGGACTCATCGCCGCATCGCGTCTGGACGGAGATTCGCGCGCATCGGGACGAGCCGGCGATCCTGCTCGCGGGCCACGAGCCGCTGTTCTCGGCCACCGTCGCCTGGTTGCTCGGCTCGCCACGATCGATGGTCGACTTCAAGAAAGCCGCGCTGGTGCGAATCGATTTCGACAGCCTCGGTCCGGAGCCGCGCGGCGTGCTGCAGTGGATGATAACGCCGAAACTTTCGTGAGGATTTGCCGCAGGGTCAAGCACATGGCCCTCCAGCACACGCCCGAAAATCCGCGCCGCGGTTAAGCTCAAGCTGAGAGATGGGCGCCATCATACGCTTCCCATCCACCTACAGCCTGGCTCATTCTAGACACTGGCCAAGTGCAACCGTAAGAGGGATGACGATGACCGCGAGCGTAAACGCGGTTTGGGAGCGCGCTTCCTTCATAAGAAAAGATGAAAGTACTGGAGCATCCTAAAGACAATCGTCAATCTGGATCTTCCGCACGCATGCTAATCTGAAAACTCCGTGCCAAACAGCGATGTAAACTGCCGGTGCGGCTTTCGAACGCCTTGTCGAGATCATGGCGCAACTGCGCGCGCCCGGCGGCTGCCCGTGGGATCGCGAGCAGAACTTCGACACCATCAAGCCGTATCTGCTGGAAGAAACCTACGAAGTGATGGACGCGATCGACGCGCGCGATTGGGATGGGCTCGCGGAAGAGCTGGGCGATCTGCTGCTGCAACCCGTATTCTTCGCGCAGATGGCGGCCGAAGAAGGCCGCTTCGACATCGCCGATTCGCTCGAAGCCATCAATAAAAAACTGGTGCGCCGTCATCCGCATGTATTCGCAACCGGCGACGCGAAAACCGCCGACGACGTGAAGCGCCGCTGGGACGAAATCAAAGCCGAGGAAAAAATCGAGAAAGGCGAGACCAAGCCCAAGGGCCTGCTGGAAGGGGTTCCGCGATCCGTGCCGGCGCTGGTGGAAGCGCAGCACATCGCGTCACGCGCAGCCGGAGCCGGGTTCGATTGGGAAAACGTCGACCAGGTTTTCGACAAGCTGGACGAAGAGCTCGCCGAACTGCACGCCGCGCAATCGCGCGAGCGAAATTGAAGGCGAAATCGGCGATCTGCTGTTCGTCATCGTCAACATTGCGCGCTTTCTGAAAGTGGATCCGGAGCAGGCGCTGCGCAAGACCAACGCGAAATTCCGCCGTCGATTCGAGCACGTCGAGGAAGGCTTGGCCGCGCAAGGCAAATCGCCGCGCGAAGCTACCATCGGAGAAATGGAAGCGCTCTGGCAGAGCGCAAAGGACGGCGAACGCGCATGATCACGATCCGCGCGCTGCATGAACACGCCGAATTCGCCGACGCCGTGCAGCTTCAGCAAACCATCTGGGGATTCGAAGACATCGAACTGCTGCCCGTGCGGTTGTTCGTCACCGCGACCAAAGTCGGCGGCCAGGTGTTCGGCGCGTTCGATGGCGATCGCATGGTGGGATTCTGCCTGGCGATTCCGGGAATCAAGGGCGACCACTACTATCTGCACAGCCACATGCTCGGCGTGCTGAAAGAATATCGCGACGCGGGCGTGGGCCGGATGTTGAAGCTGGAGCAGCGCGAGGATGCGCTCGCGCGCGGCATCGAGTTGATCGAATGGACGTTCGATCCGCTCGAAATCAAGAACGCGTATTTCAATATCGAGCGGCTGGGCGCGATCGTGCGGCGCTTCGTGCTCAATCAATACGGAACCACGTCGAGCAAGTTGCACGCCGGCCTGCCGACCGATCGCTGCGTCGCCGAATGGCGGCTCGCGAGCACCGCGCGTGGAAGCGGTTCTGAGCGGGCAGACGCCGGAGCGCGCTGCTGAAGTCGCACGAATCTCTGTTCCGTCGGCGATTTACCAGATCAAGGACTCAGATCCGGCGCAGGCTCGCGAAATTCAAAAGCGGGTGAGCGAGCAGTTTCTGGAAAACTTCTCGGAAGGCCTGGCCGTGACGCGATTCGAACGCACGCCCGAAGCCGGGAGCTACATCTTTACCGCGCCAATATAAAGCGCAAACATAAACCATGGGATTCCAAATAGAACGAATCGTCCTGCGGCAGATCCACATGCCGCTGGTGCATTTTTTCGAGACCAGTTTCAGCCGCACGTATGAGCGCGACATCGTGCTGGTGGAGGCGATCGCCGATGGCGTTTCCGGCTGGGGCGAAATCACCTGCGGCGAGAATCCGTTCTACAACGAGGAGTGGACCGAATCCGCATGGCTGATCGCGCGCGATTACGCTGCGCCGCGCGTGTTGAAACACAACTTCGAGCAGCGCGTCGCGACGTCGCCGCGAGGACGGCGCATATTCGCGGGCATCAGATGGCGTGCGGCGGAGTCGAGGTCGCGGTGTGGGATCTGGAGGCGCGGCGCAACGGCGTTTCGCTCGCGAAACAGATCGGCGGCGGCGCGCGAACCGAGATTCCCTGCGGCGTCTCGATCGGCATTCAGGACTCGGTTCCGCAACTCATCGAAAAGATTCGACACCGAAGTCGACGCCGGGTATCAGCGCATCAAGATGAAGATCAAGCCGGGCTGGGACGTCGACGTGATCCGCGAAGTTCGCGAAGCCTTTCCGAATATCCTGCTGATGGCGGATGCGAATTCGGCCTACACGCTGGCCGACGTCGATCGGCTGAAGCAGCTCGGACGAATTCAATCTGATGATGATCGAGCAGCCGCTGGCGCACGACGAAATCATCGATCACGTCGACGTTGCAGGCGCAGTTGAAGACGCCGATCTGCCTCGACGAATGCATCCGCTCCGCGCATCAGGCCGAGCAGGCGATTCGCATGAAGGCGTGCAGGATCATCAACATCAAGCTGGGGCGCGTGGGCGGATTTCAGCGAAGCCAAGCGCGTGCACGATGTCGCGCAGCAGCACGGGATTCCGGTGTGGTGCGGCGGCATGCTCGAATCCGGCATCGGGCGCGCGCACAACATCGCGCTTTCGACGCTGCCGAATTTCGTTCTGCCCGGCGATGTTTCGGCGAGCAAGCGGTACTGGAAGCGCGACATCGTTTCACCGGCGGTGGAAGTCTCGCCGAAGGGAACGATCACCGTGCCAACCGGCGTCGGATTCGGCTACGAAATCGATCACGATTTCCTGAAGTCGCTTGTCGTGCGAGAACATACGATCGACTAGTCTAGCGCAGCGAACGTGGCGCACGATTCATCGTGCCGGCGGGCACTTTAGTGTCCGCTTCACCAGCGCAGCCTGAAGGCCGCGCCAGCACGATGAATCGTGCGCCTAAGGCAGGCAGTATAGTCCACCTACATCACTCACGTCGCAACATCAGCGGCGCGGATTGCGTCGACCCGCCCAGCGACAAGCTCGACGCAGAATGACACGACGTGCATCCGCCCGAAGCGAACGGTTTCCCGGGCGCGAACAGTTCGATCACCGCTTTCGCCAGCGAGAAACAGAACGGCTTATTGAAGTGGATGCCGTCGGCGCTGTAATCGTTTTCCGACGTGGCCAATTCGAACGCGGCTGCAACCCCGCCGTTCGATCCTTTGAATTGCACGGCGTTGATCATACCGTGATACTGGCGCAGAAATTTGTTCTTCTCGTACGCCGGCTGCAGCAGCCAGATCACGCTTTTGCAGCGCTGGACCTTCAGCGTGTCGACCAGCACCTTGACCCGCTCCTGATACATCTGCTGCCACCGCTCCGAACCGACGCATCACCCACTTGTTCTTGCCGATGTTGATGCTCTGCAGATCGTTCGCGCCCAATCTGCACCACGCAGAAATCCGCGCTGCCGAGTTCCTTGGTTTCGCGCAGCCACGTGGTGTAGTCGAAATAATCCGTGCGCGTGAGACCGATCTTCGCGCGGCTCCAGCGGACCAGATGAATTTGATTCTTCTTCAAGCAGATCCGGCTGCAGCTTCATGCCGAGATACACCGCGTCGGCGAGACTATCGCCGACAGTCGCGACTGTAACGGCCGCGCGCGAATGTATCCCGACCCCAAAAGAATCAATATAAGGACTTATTATGGAAAATGACGCTACAACCACAGTGCAATAGACCTACCAGTTCTTTTCCCACACCCGCACGATCGGATAGCGGCCGCCATCGCCCGGCGCGTATTTCGATTGATCGAACCACCAGCGCAGCCGCGCGCGAGGATCGGCGGCGAACGCGGCGTCGGATGCAAGCTTCGCTTCGAATTGTTTGCGCAGCTCCGGCGAATCCGCCATCATGCGGCGCGCGATCGGTTCGGAAAGATATTCGCCGACGCCCTCTCCCCTGCCCTCGAAGACTGCGTTCAGGAATCCCCACTTGGCCAGCGAATCCGGCGCGTCCGGTTCCAGCATCGACAAAATCAATCGCGAGCGGCGCTGCTTCATCGGCACCCAGTACGATCCCGCCGGGATCGCGATCTTTTCCTTCACCAGCTTCGAATCGAACGTGAGCATGATGCGCCCTTCGTTGGCGGCGGTGGCGAATTTGGTGTTCGAAAATCGGTACGTTTCGAAATCCTGATCGAGCGGCTTCGTGGTCCGTTCCATCTCGACGCCATGCAATGCGAGCTCGTCCGCCACGATCTTCCACGCCGCGGGAATCAGATACCCGAGCGGCATCTGCGCCTGCGACGTCGTGTCGATCTGATCGTGAATGACGGTGTTGATGTCGTCCTTCTCCGGCAGAAAGCGATTCACCATCGCGCCCGTGATCTCGCTCTTGAACGGGCCGTTCTTGAGCGAGTGATAGATCAGCGGACGGCTCTTGTCGCTGACCTTTCCGGCGAGATAAACCGGCGCGGCGTTGCGATCGCCCGCGCGCGCCATCATCTCTTTATCGGCCTCGCGAACGGCGCGCCGCAAGTCCTTCGGGATCGAGCAGGATCGTCTCGATCGCGTGGCGCATGATGTCGTAATGCGCCCAGGCTCGGGTCTTGGCGGCTTTCAGGCTGTGCGATTCCACCAGCAACGACGGGCGATTCTGCACCGCGCTATACAGATGCGAATAGCGTGGCGAGAAATACTTCCATGAAGAATTCGCGACGTCCATTCGACGTTGCGCAGCGCTCCATACGGCGCCACCATGTGGCCGTCGGCCTCCATGCGCTTGTTCAATTCGGGCACGAACTTCTCGCGAACCCAGGCGCCGGCGGGCTCGGCAATATCCTGATTGCGCGCCATGTCCCACGTGACGTCGTATTGAAAATCCGCGCCGTCGGTCACGTGATTGTCGATATGAAAATCGGGCATCCAGGTGTTGAAGATGCGCAGCCAGGCGCGCATCTCCGGCGTGTCGCCCTTGATGTAATCGCGATTCAGATTCACGCGCTGCGCCGTATTGCGCAAGCCCGTCGATTGCGGCCCGTTCTGGCTGGGCCGATGATACGGGCTGATGTCTTCGTGGCCGTCGACGTTGAACACAGGAATGATGACGAAGATCATGTGGTCGAGCCACGCCGCGTACTTCTTCGACACCGTCATGTCGCGAATCAGCATCAGCGCGGTGTCTTTGCCCTCGATCTCGCCTGCGTGAATGCCGCTGTGAATCAACATGACCACCTTGCCGGTTTTCGCGGCGGCTTCCGGCGTGAACGCGCGATCCTTCGAGACGACGATCGCGATCATCGTGCGCCCTTCAGGCGTGGTGCCGATGTCGAGCACCTTCACGAATCGCGACGCGCGCTCCAGCTTGTGCGCGATGTCGACCGCCTCGGCATACGGCCCGGTCTGGTTCCAATCCGATCTTCTCTCCCGTCGTGATCAGATCGCGCGGCGAATCTTTCGTGCTGGCGGCGAGCGATGCGGCGGCTTTCGCGGCGGGCGGCTCCATCGCGGAGTGGGGAGCGATGGGGTCCTGCGCGGCGCAAAGCTTGCGGCAGCGAGCAGCAAGAACGAACGAAGCATTGCTCGATCATTTCTCAGTCGATAATATTTCAGCTTTACAGTTTCAACGATAGGCCTCATCCAGAATCTCGATGACGTGCGACACGCGCTGGCCGCGTCCCCACCGTTCGACTCCCGCGCGAAGCTGCAGCATGCAGCCGGGATTCGCCGTGACGATCCGATCGGCGCCCGTCGCATTGACCGCCGCCATCTTCTTTTCGAGCAGCGCCATCGACATATCGGTGTGCACCACGTTGTAGATCCCCGCGCTGCCGCAGCAGGAATCGGACATCGACATTTCCTTCAGTTCCAACCCTGGGACGCGCCGGAGCAATTCGCGAGGCGCGGAGCGAACGCGCTGGCCGTGAGCCAGGTGGCATGAATCCTGATACGTGACCTTCGCCCGAACTTCGCGCATCTGCGGATTGAGTTCGATCGACGCGAGGAATTCGTTCACGTCCTTCATCTTAGAAACGAATTGGCGCGCGCGATCGGCGTAGGCCGGGTCGTGCTCCAGCAGCTCGTCGTATTCCTTGAGCGTCGATCCGCAGCCGCCGGCGTTGGTGATGATCGCGTCGAATCCGCCGTCCAGCACTGCATCGATATTCTGGCGAGCCAGCCGGCGCGCGGGCTTGCGCAGGCCCGCGTGAACGTGCAGCGCACCGCAGCAGGTTTGATTTTCCGGAATCGTCACCTCGCAGCCGTTGGCTTGCAGGACACGCACCGTGGCTTCGTTCAACCGCGCGAAGCACACGTTCGCGATGCAGCCGGACAGGAACGCCACTCGATGTTTGCGCTCGCCCGGTCTTGCGGCCGGAAATACCCTGCCGATGTTGTCGATAGAAAAACGGCCGCTCGACCTTCGGCGCCAGCGCGGTCAGTTCGCCCAGCCGCCCCGGCAACTTCAACCGCAAGGCCTGCATCAGGCGAAGCCCCAGCGCGGCGCAGCCGCGTGATCGAAGCGGCTCGGCAAAACTTTTTCGAAAACCAGCCAGCGCAGTAAACGCGATGCCGATCGGGCCGCCGGACTCGAGTTTCGATATCGGCGCGCGCGGCTTCCACCAGTCGTCCGTATTTCACGCCGGACGGACACGCCGTTTCGCAGGCGCGGCAGGCGAGGCAAAGGTCGATGTGTTCGGCGTAGCTCTCGGTGATCGGCGCGCCGTTGGCGACCTGCACCATCTGATAAATGCGCCCGCGCGGCGAATCCATTTCGACCCGCAGTTCGCGATACGTCGGGCACGCGTTCAGGCACAGTCCGCAGTGGACGCACTTGTCGAGATCCGTCTGCTTCGGCGCGTCGGGGATGTGGCGCACGCCGGCGCATCTATGCGCCTTTCAAGTGCGCCGCGTGCCGTGTCGAGACTCATCTCGACACCTTTCTCGCGCGAAAACAAGAGGTGTCGACACGAGTGTCGACACGGCACGCACGAGTGCGTGCGCCACTAGATCCGGCCATATAACCGTCCGCGATTCAGAAGCCGCTCAGGATCGAACATGTCCTTCACTCTTTCCATCATCGCGAAATCGCCGTGCCATTCGATCGCCGGCGCGTTCTCGGCATAGTGCGCGTACGATCGATCCCGATCCCGCGCGCGCAATGGCAGGGACGTTCAGTTTCGCCATTGCATCCGCCATTTCCGACAGCTTCATCGACATCGGCACCGCAACGCCCGCCGGATTCGCAGCAAGAAATCGCGGCGTGAATTCGTGCACCTCGTCCCACACCGATTCATCGGCAACCCGCGCACGCCGGCAGCTCTCGCGCGAAACGATCCAGCACTCGCGACGTTCCCCTGCGCGCGCACCAGCAACCGAAATCCACTGCGGCCAATTCACGATGTCGATCGCCGATGGCGTCAGGACGCTGCGCAGAATCCGATCGCGCTCAGCGAACGCTTCGGCCGCGGTTGCGAACTCCGCGACGAAGGTTCGCGACCCTTCCGGCATCGGAAACACTTTGAAATTCACCGTCGCGATGGCGGCCAGGGTTCCGAAAGAACCCACCATCAGCTTTCGCCATGTCGAGCCCGGCCACATTCTTCACGACGTTGCCGCCGCTCTGCACCAGCTTGCCTTCCAGCGTCGCGAACGTCATCCCGATGATCATGTCGCGCGCCGTTCCGTAGAGCCGGCGCCGCGGCCCGCTCAAATTCGCCGCAACGACTCCGCCCACGGTCGATTCCGAGCGCCACGGCGGATCCAGCGGCAACATCTGGCGATGTTCGGCGAGAATCCGTTCGAGTTCCGCGAACGGCATTCCGGCTTCGACGCTGATCGTCAGGTCGCGAGGATCGTACTGCAGCAGCCGCACTCAGCCGAGCCGTCGATACCACTGCGTCCGCATCGCACAACGGCCCGCCCAGTCGATCCTTCGAGAAGTTTCCACCCAAACGAATCGTCGCGATGGTTCGTCGCAAGATCGTGGAGCACTTCCGCAAGCTGCTGAGGCGTTTGCGGAGTGTAGTTCTGCATGAGGGTCAGGGCGATCTCCTATTATGAAGGATGGCGATGAGGCTCTTTGGTTCTTTTGATCAGCGCGAGTGCTGCTGCTCGCGCAAGATGGCGCGAAGCACGTTTAGATGGCGCAACACACGCCGACTGGCCGCAACACGGCGGCACGAGTTTGTCGTGGCGCTACAGCGCGCTCGATCAGATCAACACGCCGAACGTAAAGCGCCTGGCGCCCGCGTGGATTTTCCAAACCGGCGATTACGAAATGGGCTTGCAGGCGACGCCGATCGTCGTCGGCGGCGTGCTGTATCTTTCGACGTCGCGCAACAACGTGTACGCGCTCGACGGCGCGACCGGGCATCTGATGTGGCAATACAAATATCCGCAGCCGCGCGGGGCGGTTCCCTACGGCCCGCAGAATCGCGGCGTGGCGGTCGCCGGCGGCGAAGTGTTCGAGGGCACCTACGACAACTACCTGGTCGCGCTGGATCAGAAAACCGGCGTCGAATTGTGGCGCGTGAATGTCGAGGATTCGAAACAATGCGGCTGCAACATCACGGCGGCGCCGCTGGTCGTGAAGGATTTGGTGATCGTCGGCGGAACCGGCGGCGATTCCGCGCATCGCGGTTATCTGTCGGCATTCGACACCAAGACCGGCCGCCTGAAGTGGCGCTTCTATACGATTCCCGGCCCCGGCGAAAAGGGCCACGAGACATGGAATGGTGGCAAAGGCGATAGCTGGAAACTCGGTGGCGGCGCCACCTGGATGACCGGCTCGTACGATCGCGTCGCTCAACCTGATTTATTGGGGCGTGGGAAATGCGGCGTCGGATTTCTATGCGGCTGATCGCGCGGGCGACAATCTCTACACCAACAGCATCATCGCGCTCGATGCCGATACCGGCAAGCTGCGCTGGCATTTCCAGGAAGTCCCCAAGGATGTTTGGGATTTCGATTCCACGTACGAATGCGTGCTTGATCGATCGCGAAGTGCGCGGCAAAATGCGCAAGCTGCTGGTGCACGTGAACAAGGGCGGATTTACGTTCGTGCTGGATCGCACCAACGGCGAATTCCTGGGCGCGTATCCGATCATCGACAACTACAACTGGATCACCGGCGTCACCGAAACGGGAAAACTGGTGGGCCGCAAGGAGCCTGCCGAAAACAAATCGACCTACATTTGTCCCAGCGCCGCCGGCGGCAAGAGTTGGAACCAGATCGCGTTTTCGCCGCGCACTGGTTTCATCTACACGCCGAGCCTGGAAGTTTGCAACGACCTGTTCGCTGCACGCGAAGACGCCGAAGGAAGGCGCGAGTTTCTGGGGCGGCAATTTTCTGATGAAGCCTCCGCCGAAGGGTCCGCCGCACAGTCACGTGGACGCCTACGATGCCGTGACGGGCAAGCGCCAGTGGACGTTTCCGTATCGATATTCGTTGCTCGCATCGATCCTTGCGACGGCGGGCGATCTGGTGTTCACGGGCGATCCAGAGGGCAACTTCTTCGCGCTGGATGCTCGCAGCGGCGCGAAGTTGTGGAGCTTTGAAACCGGCGCTGGACATCGCGGATCGGCAATCTCGTATTCGATCAACGGGCGGCAATACATCGCGACGCCGACCGGCTGGGGATCGCTGGTGAGCAACGCGCTGACGCCGGCGTGGCCGGAAGCAGAAACATTTCGCAACGGATCGACGCTGATGGTGTTCGCGCTGCCCCGCCGCGAGTCAGACCGAGGGTAATCAGTGAGGATCAGCTCTGCTGTTCCTGTTGGCGCTGGCGGCTTGCGCGCAAGATATCCTCCCGCGCGGTGCAGACGTTTTTGCAAGAACTTGCGCGACGCCGTATTGTCACGGCCCGAAAGGCGCGGGCGGCGCCGCACCGAAACTGGCGGCTCGCGGATTCGACGAGGCGCATATCGCGAGCATCACTCGCGCTGGCGTCTCCGGGACCGCCATGCAGGGTTACGGGGCCACGTTGCCGCGGGCAGATTTCAATGCAGTGGTCGCGTACGTCGCCAGCCTGAACGGAATCGAGCCGCGCCCGGCGGGTGCTGATCTGCAGCCGAGAATCGAACAGCCGAGGCCCCGCCCCAACTCAAACGCGGTCGCGAACTATTCTTCGATTCCGTGCGCGGCGCGAACGTTGCGCGACCTGCCATCAGGTGCAGGGGCTCGGAATTGCGGTCGCGCCGATCCCGAAGATTCCGGCCACGATCGCAGGCTTGCGCGAACCCGACATGCCCGACGTCCGCACGGCGCGAGTCGGCGCGGATCGATTCCCCACGCTCATCGTCAGCGCAGGGCGGCAAGCGGACCGTGCTCTACGATTTGTCGGTATTGCCGCCCGTGCAGCGGACGATCGATTCAGCCGACGTCGGAATCGTCGACAACAAAGCGTGGCTGCATTCGACGGTGACGAAAGCTTATAGCGATGGCGAACTGGAATCGATACTGTCGTTCTTGCGCTCGGTCTTTAGGCACGCGGCCGTGAAGTAGATTCACCTCCGCACCCGTCAGTTCGCGATACTTACCGATCTCCAACCCGGCAATATGGATCGGCCCGATCGACACGCGCACCAGCTTCAACACTTTCGCGCCGAGAGCTTCCACCATACGCCGCACCTGGCGATTGCGGCCCTCCGTAATCGTGATTTCGAAAAACGTGTAGCGAGCCGAATCGCGAACTCGCTTCACAATCGCGGGCGCCGTCGGGCCGTCGGCGAGTTCCAGGCCGGCGCGCAACGTGTCGAGCTGTTCGTCACTCAGCAGCAGCGAGCTCTTCACCAGATAAGTCTTCGCGACCTTCGATTCCGGGCTCATGATGTGATTGCCGAAATCGTTGTCGTTGGTCATGATCAGCAGACCGCTGGTATCCAGATCGAGGCGGCCCACCGGCGAAACAAACTGGTCGATTCCGGGAATCAGATCGTAAACCGTCTTGCGGCCCTCGGGATCTTTATAAGTGGTGAGATAGCCCTTCGGCTTATACAACAGCAAATAGATTTTGCGCGACGCGCCGATCGGGCGTCCGTCCATCGTCACGCGATCGTTGGCGATGTCCACCCAATGATCCGGCGTCTGAATCTTCTTGCCGTTGACGGAAATCCGTCCGGCGCCGATCCAGCTTCGCGCTTCGGCTCGCGAACCGAGGCCGGCTTTCGAGATCACGCGGTCCAGCGTCTTGACCTTCCGCTGTTCCGTCTTCGGCCGATCGCTGCCGACTTCCTGCGTGATCGGCGGTCTGTTCTGCGAAGGCCTCTGGCCGGTGCTCTGTGGACGGGCCGGTCGGTCGGAGCGAAATGCGTTTCGTGGACGATCATCCGACTTCGAACGATCGTTCGCGGGCGGATGGAAATCGCGTTGCGGACGCCGAGAGTCCTGGTTCTTCTTGTAAGGCTCGCGCTCGGACGAACGTTCCCTCGAAGCCGATTTTGGCGGCGGATGCGGAGAGCTCGACGAAGATTGCCTTGTCTGCGGAGAGTCCCTCCCTGGACTCTGTGAACGGGTTGGACTCTGTGCGCGCGCGGGATCCTGTGAACGCGCGGGGCGTTCGGAGCGAAACGTGTTTCGCGACCCTGAAGCCGTCCTCGGACGATCACCTGCCTGCGGCCTGGAACCACTCTGTGGACGCCGCGCCATCGGGGCGTTTTTGTAGAAAGGCTCGCGCTGAGGCGCACGCTCCTTCGAAGCCGGTCTTTCCGGCGGAGTCGCAGCGCTCGGCGAAGGTGGCTTCGCGCCAACGTTCCTGGCCTTCTTCGACTTGCGAATATCACTCCAGCGCGGTTTCTTCACTTGCGTGCTTTCATCTGTACTCTTTATGATCGTACAGCGGCGAACGGACAGCACCCCTCTTCCGCGTTGTGCGCGATTCTAAGGTGAGCGCACAGCGGTCGCCGCGTTGTGCGCGATTTAACAATGATCGAATGCGTCCCCAATTTCTCCGAAGGCCGCGACGCCGCGAAGGTGCGCGCGATCGTCGACGCCATCGCGAGCGCGCCCGGCGTCCTGCTGCTCGGCTGGGAATCGGACGCCGATCACAATCGCAGCGTCGTCACGTTCGCCGGCGAGCCCGACGCCGTCGTGGAAGGCGCGATTCGCGGCGCGGGCAAGGCCGCCGAGCTGATCGATCTGAATCGTCACGAGGGCGTCCATCCGCGCGTGGGCGCGGCCGACGTGATTCCGTTCGTGCCGCTGGAAGGCGCGACGCTCGAGCGAGTGCGTCGCAGATCGCGCATCGCGCCGGCGAAGAAATCTGGCGGCGCTTCGGCGTGCCGGTGTATTTCTACGAATCCGCCGCGCGCAGCTCCAGAGCGGCAGCGGCTGGAAAACGTCCGGCGGCGCGGATTCGACGGCGCTCCGCCCGATATCGGCGACATCGCGGCGCATCCCACAGCCGGCGCGTCGGTCGTCGGCGCGCGCGGATTCCTGATCGCCTACAACGTCGACCTCGCGACGCCGCGACGTCGCAATCGCGCAGGCCATCGCCCGCAAGATTCGCGAATCGTCGGGCGGATTCCGCTTCGTCAAAGCCATGGGCGTGTACCTGCCATCGCGCGACTGCGCCCAGGTTTCGATGAATCTGACGAATTTCGCGGAGACTCCGCTCGATCGCGTCTATCGAGGCGATCGCGCGAGGAAGCCGCGCGCCTCGGGACCGCGATTCGATCCAGCCAACTGATCGGATTCATCCCGCGGCGCGCCTTCGAACTGGCGCCCGATTTCTTCCGGCGCGCCGAAAACTTCGATGAATCGCGGATTATGGAGACCCGCATCGAGCAGTCGCTACAATAGAAGTAAGTGCTGGTCACCGATTGAGCCGCAAAGCCTCCAGCGCGCCGACGGCCCAAGTGGCTGCGCGCGCCCGCGCCCGTCGGCGAAAACTATCGCGATCTGAAACATCTGGTGGAGGAGCTTGCAGCTCCACACGGTGTGCGAAAGCGCGGCGTGCCCCAACATCGGCGATTGCTGGAACCGCCGCACCGCGACGTTCATGATCCTGGGCAACGTGTGCACGCGCCGCTGCGGATTCTGCGCGGTGCAGAAAGGCGCGCCGCTCGCGGTCGATTACGACGAGCCCCGCCGCGTGGCCGAAGCCTGCGCGGCGCTGGGACTGAAATTCGCCGTGATCACCAGCGTGAATCGCGACGATCGCAAAGACGGCGGCGCGGAGCTGTTCGCGCTGACCATCCGCGCCATTCGCGAGCGGGTTCCCGGCTGCGGCGTCGAAGTGCTGGTGCCGGATTTTCAGGGCTCGCATGCGGCGATGGATATCGTGCTCGAAGCCGCGCCCGGATATCCTGAATCACAACACCGAAACCGTGCCGCGCCTGTATCGCCAGGTTCGCCTGGGCGCGCGCTATGAGCGGTCGCTCGACATGCTGGCGTACGTCGAAGCAAGTCGGTCCGGAAACGCCGACCAAGTCCGGACTGATGCTCGGCCTGGGCGAGACCATCGACGAAGTGCTGGCCGTGATGCGCGATCTGCGCGCGAGCAACGTCGACATCCTGACGCTCGGCCAATATCTGCGGCCGTCGCCGAAGCATCTGCCGATCATGCGCTACGTCGACGCTCGACGAATTCGCGGATCTGAAAGCGCCGCGGCTACGAGATGGGATTCCGGCACGTCGAAAGCGGCCCGCTGGTGCGCAGTTCCTATCACGCCGCGGACGCGATCGCATGAGCGCAATCGACGAGCGTGCCCCGGAATCCACACCATCACGCTTCCCATGCCCTGGGAGCTCGAAACCGTCAACGTGCATCTGGTCGAGCTGGACGAGGGCTATCTGCTGATCGACTCCGGCATCGGCACGGAGGAATGTTTCGATGCGCTCGAGCGCGAGCTCGCGGAGCGCGGCGTCAAGTGGACCGACATCAAGATGCTGTTCCTGACGCATCTGCATCCGGACCACATCGGGCTGTCCTGGAAGATTCTGGAACTCACCGGCGCGCGCCTGATGATGCATCGCAGCCGAAGTCGAGTATCTGGATCTGGTGGCGCGCGAAAACCGAGCGCCGTTCTTCGACACGGCGATGCGGAATGCCGGCGTGCCCGACGACGCTGCAAGCGGCAATGGATCATGCCATGCGCGACGTGCGCCGCCTGTTCAAGCCGCATCAGCCGCACTGGATTCTGGAAGGCGGCGAAACGATTCCGGTGCGCGGCGGGACGCTCGAAGCGATCTGGACGCCGGGCCATTCGCCCGGCCACGTGTGCCTGTATTCGCCGGAGCATCGCTATCTGATTTCGGGCGACCACATCCTCGAATTCATCACGCCGAATATCGGCTGGCATCCCGATAAGGATATGCTGGCCGAGTATCTGAAGTCGCTCGCGATGCTGGTGCCGTTCGATGTCGACCTGGTGATTCCCTCGCACGGCGGCCCGTTCCGCGATCATCGCCGCCGGATTCAGGAGACGACGGATCATCATGCCGAGCGCTGCGGGCAGATTCTGGGATTCGTCGCAGCCGAGCCGCTGACCGCGCACGGAATCGTCGCGCGAGTGTGGCCGCGCAAGCTGTCGGCATTTCATCAGCACTTCGCGGTGTTCGAGATTCTGGCGCACCTGGAGTACATGTCGCGGCGCGGGGAGATCGCGGCGGAGGTTCGCAATGGTGGGGCGCAGTATTGGGCGCCTAGCGCTTGACCGCCGGAACTTTGCGGAGCAAGTTTAGCCCAGAACCGGTCAACTCGTAATAGTAAGTCCCGCAATCTTTCTCTTCGGGACAGCCACGAACTATGAGAAGTCTACTGTCGACCCGAAACGAAAGATCTTCCATCATCGGACCGTAATCCTTGTATTCAAGTAATCTGTTCCATTCGTAGTATTCGAACGGTGTATCGAACACGTGACCGGTCTTGGAATCGACAACTGCGAAGCCGGCACAGGACGAACCACAGCCCCAACCTGCGACCTTAAAATGACCGGCGAAAGCGTACCGACTCTTCGCCCCTAACCGGATCATGGACCTGTATTGGTGCTGGCGAGGCGTTGTGAGGATCGGCTCCGCTGGTGTTCCTTTGAAGACTTCCGCGACCTTGAAATCCTCAAACTTAGGCAGCGGCTTATCCTGTGCAAAAGCCTGCACAACCACCCACGCGAAAATCAGCGAACTTTTCCCGACCACCATTCGTATTGTAGAAAAGAGAACAGCCCAATGTTCACTTTCCTGCTGTGGTGCATCTTGTTCGTGCTGTGCTGGCCGATCGCGATCGCGGCGCTGTTCATTTATCCGATCGTCTGGCTGATCACGCTCCCTTTCCGCATCGTAGGGATCGCTGTGGGCGGCGCGTTGAGCCTGGTTTGGTCGATCGTGATGCTGCCGTTCTTCGTCGTCAGCCGCCTCGGTCGCGTCTAAGGACGTGGCGCACGCTTCAGCGTGCAGCGGCGAACTTCAGTTCGACGTCCCGAATCGCAGGCTGAAGCCCGCGACGGCACGCTGAAGCGTGCGCCACATTCACCTCACCGCGTCGCCAACAAATCCTCGAAAAACTTCACCGCTCTCGGATCCTTCGAATTCCCCAATTGCGACATCGCCTCTTTCCTCACCACTGGATTCTTATTGGTCCTGGCGATCTCGATCAGCAGCGGCACGCCCTCGCCATTCTTCATCTGCACCAGCGACTGCACCGCCTTGCGCTTCACCTGAGTCTCCGGGTCCTGCTCGATCGCACCGCGAATCGCCGGCTCGACAATCTGCCGCGATGCCGTCTGCGCCAGCCAGAATAGAGCCTGCCCACGGATCCGAGCGCTCTTATCCTCATGCGCAATCCGAACCACGGCCGGCACCGCTTCCGGTTCCTTGTTTTGCGCCAGCGCCTGGATCGCGCTCTCCCGCACTCGATCGCTTGGGTCATCGCGCAAAATTCTCAGCAGCGATTCCAAGCCGTGCCGGCCGCGAGAGTTTCCCATCCACACCACGGCCTGCCGCCGAGTCTCCTCCGGCTGCGCCGCCGCCGTAAGCCTGTCGAGCGCCGCATCCGCCGCGGCGTCGCGATGCAGACCAATCGCGGAAATCGCGCCGTTTGCGATTCTCCGTTCGTCCGTCCCGGTAGCCGCCGCGTTCCCCGCGGCGAAAGATTCCAGCAACGCCACGCTCTGCGCCGCGTTGACTCCGGTCAGCCAGTACACCGGCAAGCCGCCCGCATCGATATTGCAGTCGATGGAATAATTCCGAATCTTCCCAACCTTCTTATCTTCCACGCGAAAGAATACGAAGAATTCGGCCGGGCCTTCTAATCGCACCGTGCCACCGCTAGGCACAAACGCCACGTTGCCCTGATTCGGTTCCAGCGAACAGCCTTGCCACGACATCCCGTTATTGCTGTAGAAACAGCAGCTCGTGTGGTCGCCGGGAATCTGCGGGACCGCGTAGGCGATCCAGGCCGGCGACGTCTGCCCGTTCACGATCCCGCGAAAGGCCGCGTCGAGCGGTCCTTGCACCGCCCGATTCTCGATCTTGGCGTTCTGCAATCGGGGTTGATTCGACTGCTGTGCAGATTGCGCATTGGCCCGACCAGCGGCGGCGCAAGCCACAATCGCAAGCGCCCTGCCCATTGCTAAAGAGCTCCGGTTCATTCCCAAAGAGCCTCGTTTCATTTGCTGATGAGCTCCATCAGGTAATCCGACGCTTCTTTCGAATTGCGAATCTGACCCAGCATCTTCACGCCCGATCCCTTCAACTCGGCATCCTTCTCATTGCGCAGGATCTCCACCAGTTGCTTACCCGCGCCCTGGTTCGCCAGCGAGCGAAGGATCTGCGCCTTCACGTTCTTGTCGGATTCGCTCCCGTAAATCGCCACCAGGGCATCCGCCGTCTTGTCGCCGCGCGTGCTGCTCAGATAACGAATCGCGTCGCCGCGCAGTTCCGCGTTCTTCTCCGTCTTGGCGATCTCGATCAGCTTGTCCGTAGCCCGCGCGCTCATCATCGACGACAAAATCGAATCCTTAAGTTCGACATTCGTCTCGGTCGCGTAGAGCTGCGCCAGCTCATTGGCCGCCTGCATGTTTCCCAGCCCGCGAATCGCCTCGCGACGCAGATCCGCGTTCTGCTCGGACTTGACGGCGCCGAACAGCCGAGCGCTATCCCGCGAATTCGACAGCCCTCGCAGCACTGCGCGCTTCACCGCGACATCGCTATTGGCCGCGTAAATATCCGCCAGAATCTGGCTGCCGTCCTTGGTTCGCCATGTACCCACATAGCCGACCGCGCGAATCTGCAAATCGGGATTCGAGCCGTTCTTCGCATACGCGCCCACGATCTCGCGCGCCTTTTCATTGTTCGGCCTCTGCGCCAGCACATACAGCGCTTTCGCTTTGAGACTGAGATTGTTCTTGGGATCCTTCAACACCCCGTCGACCAGCGGCACCGCGCGTTCGGAATCCGAATTCATCAGCGCCGTCAGTGCCAGCAGTTTCAGATCCTGATCGTCAATGCTATCCGGCGAAACCGGACGTCCCGCCGATTGCTGCACTTCCACCTGCAGCGCTTTGGCATCGTTAATCCACCTGCTCTGCGGAAACTGCTTGGCGATTTCGCCCAGCGTGGACAACGCCTCTTCGCGCTTGCCCAGCTTGTTCAGCGCGTACGCCTCCCAATAATAGGCGCCGTCGGCTCGCGACCACTTGCTGTCGGCTTCCAGCAACCGCTTGAATCGCGCGACGGCTTGCTCATACCTGCCA
Source organism: Terriglobia bacterium (assembly GCA_963732025.1). GTDB lineage: Bacteria > Acidobacteriota > Terriglobia > Bryobacterales > Bryobacteraceae > Palsa-187. Next base: position 1,041,147 of record CAVSXU010000006.1, on the reverse strand, counting down.
TCGTCCACCGATCCTGTCCCTTCGCGATACAGATCGATCTTGCGCTGTTCGTTGTCGGCCACGCGTTCGACTGCATCCCGTTGGCGTTCGCGAACTTCACGGGCGCGTTCCGCCGCATCGCGGGCTGCCTGATCGCCGCCGCGGCCCACCCCAGCGCCGACCCCTTGCTGGAACGCGAAGCCGGCGGCCAGCCCGCTCAGCGATCCGCCGACATCGAACAATGTGCTGGCCCGCAGATTCTCGAACGCGGGGCCTGCCAATTCCAACTGCCGCTGCGCTTCCCTCATCTGTTCATTGATCCGGCCCATATCAAGATTCCGCGTGACGGCCTCCGCCGCCAGAATCTTGTCTTCAGCCGCCAGGATCTGCTGTTCGGAATCCAGCAACCGTTGTTGCACGGCCCTTGTGTCCAGATTCTTCGCCGCCCTCGCAGCCGCATCCATTTGCTCTTTTATCCGGGCGGAGTCGATTTGGATCTGGTCGAAACTCTGCGCGACCAGTACCGGCTTGCCGATGCTCGCCTGATCGGGCCACACCCGCTTCTCCGCCTTGTCGACCTTCTCATTCCACTTGGGCTGTTTCTGCTCGGCATTGTCGGCCTTCGTGTCCCATTTGGGCTGTTTCGTCTCCGCCTTGTCCGCCTTCTGCTCGGCCTTGTCGACCTTCGCGTCCCACTTAGGCTGCTTCAGCTCCGCCTTCTGCTCGGCCTTGTAGGCCTTCAGTGAATCGAAGCTCGTCTGCGCCAGCCCGGTCGCGATGCCGATCCCACCCGCCATTACGGCGATTCCCAAAACTCTACGAATGTTTTTCATTCTTGTCTCCTCATAACCCCTGTTTTTTCTCTTGCTCCCGTTACAGACTTGCCCCATTGTTCCCGTTACTCGGAGCCGCCTGCCGCTGCTCCACTTGCGATCCGAACACCTTCACCTTGAAAATGATTCCCCGATCCTCAATCTGCTTGCGCAATGCGTCCAACTGCTTCTCCGATACCGCCGACGGACTGTGCGCGATCTCCAGCAGCATCCGTTCCAGCTCCTCCAGCATGTCGGCCGTGCTGGTGTCGCCCGTGCTCGCCGCCGTCTGCCGATACAGCCGGTTCGATTCGAGCAGATCCTCCGCCGCCTGCTGCTCGTAGGAAATATCCAGCCGCCCGTTCTTCGGCGCGCCCGCGTTGGCCAGTTCCACCAGCACCGTCTGGCTGCGCTCCAGATGATCGCCGACCGCGACCAGCAGCACTCGCTCGCGCACCTGCGAATCGGCGGCGTTCGCGTACCGTGCTTCGGCGAACCCGTCCGCCCCGCGATATAGGCGCCGACCAGCAGCGCCGCCATCGCCGCCGCCGCCAACAGCGGTTTCCACGTAAGCCATCGCGACGCGAACGACTTGCGCCGCGGCAGTTGCCGCTCCACCGAGCGCCACACCTGCGCTTCGTAATCGGCGCTGCGCTCCGGAACCGGCAGGCTGTCGACCGAGTTCAGCACGCGCTGCAGCGTGTGATAACTCTCGCGGCAGGATTCGCATTCGCCCAGGTGATCTTCGACACCTGTCGGCCTCCTCGCCGTAGTAATACAAAACGAATTGTTCTTCTCTGATGTGATTCATGATGCTGTTCCTACCAATGGCTCCAATGCGCGCCGCAGCTTCTGCACCGCGCGGAAAATACTGTGTTTCGCGGCGTTGCCCGAAAGCCCCAGCGCCGCGCTGATCTCTTCAATCGACTGCCCTTCGAAATGCCGCAGCACGAACGCCGTCCGCTCCTGTTGGCTCAGTTCCTCGAGCGCGCCCGCCACGCGCTCCTGCACGTCGACTGCTGAACAACAACCGGTCCGGGCCGGGATCGTTCGACGGCAGCGCCTGCGCCATCTCCGGCGTGTCCTCGTCGGGTCCTGAATCGTTCATCGTCACCTCTCCATGCCGCTTGCGCCTGCGCATCAGGTCCAGCGAATAATTCGCCGCGATCCGGTACAGCCAGGTCCCGAAACTCGACCGCGCCTCCCAGCGATGAAGCTGCTTGTAGGCGCGCAGGAAGGTTTCCTGCACCACGTCTTCGGAGTCCTGTTCGTTGCCTGTCATGCGATACGCCAGTCGGAAGACACTGCGGCTGTGGCGATCCACCAGGACTGGTACGCATCGCCGTCGCCGGCCTTCACCCTGGCGACTGCTACGCTGTCGCTGTCTTCCATTCACCCTTTAGACTGCAATATTTTGCAGCGGTTAGCCAGTTTGGACCCTAATGTTGATCCGCTCCCTTTGGTCACGGCTCGTTATGCCTCTGATTTCACGCAATCCGGACAACGAGCCGTGACCAAAGGGAGCGGATCAACCCTCGGGGTCGGATGGAGTGCGGTGCGGTCATCACAGACCCATAACAGAATTCGCCCCCTGTTCTCCACCGATTTCAGAGAGAAATCCTCCGGGCTCGACCACTATACGTCAGATCCGGATTGTCCACAGAGAAAGGTGAGCGAATGTCCGAAGCCGACGTAATCAAGACTGGCATCGACGGCCTGGATCAGATCCTCCAAGGCGGAATCCCGCGCTCCAACACGATCCTGGTTCAGGGCGTGGCCGGCACCGGCAAAACCCTCATGGGGATCGAATTCATCTTCCAGGGCATCTCCCAATACGACGAACCCGGCCTGATCGTCGTCTTTGAAACCAGCCCCGACAAACTGGTCCGCGATGCCGCTCAGTTTGGCTGGAACCTGGATGAACTCCAGGACAGCACAAGCTCAAGATCATCTTTACCAGCCCGCACGTGCTGGAGTCGGAGCTGCGTTCGCCCAATAGCCTGCTGTTGCAGACCGCCGTCGAGATGGGCGCCAAGCGCATTTTTATCGATGGGATCGGATTGCTATCCCCCGGCCATTCCCGATGGCGGCCATTCGCCCCTGAGCGGACCCGGCTCCTATCGCGAGCTGCTGCTGCAATTGATGGAGGGCTTGCATCGCCAGAACCTGACCGCCATGCTCTCGCACGAAACCGGATCGCTGGAGCAATCGCTGGCAACGCTCGAATCGGCCGGATTTCTGGCCGACACGCTGATCGAGTTGACGCTCAACCGCCAAAGCCGGTCGGGCCAGCGCAGCATCGAGATTATCAAGAGCCGCGGCCAGGAGTACATTTCCGGCCAGCACACTCTTCGCATCACCAGCAAAAAGGGGCTGGAAGTATTTCGGCGCGCGCAGGCTCCCGTGAACCGCACCTGGGGCCAGCCGACCTCTAACGCCAAGGGCTCCGTTGCCGGCGTCCAGACGCTCGACGACTTGATCGGCGGCGGCCTGTTCGATGGGTCCACAACCATGGTCATCGGCATTTCGGGAGTGGGGAAGACAGTGCTCGCGACCCAGCTTTTGCGCGAAGGCATCGTGAACGAAGGCAAACGCGGCCTGCTGGTGTCGCTGGATGAGCATCCGGCGCAAATCATTCGCAACTCTCATACCCTCGGTTTCGATCTGCAGAAGCATCTCGATTCCGGCATGCTTCGCGTCTTCTATGAGAGCCCACAGGAACTGGAGATCGATTCGCATTTCGCGCGCATCGTGAAGACCGTCGAGGATAACGACATCCAGCGGATGGTGATCGACGGCGTGACCAGCTACAGCACCGCGCTGAACGATCATCAAAGGTATCGCGATTTCTTCCATGCCGTGGTGGCTTATAGCAAGTCCCGCCTGATGACCACCGTTTTCACCTATGAGAACGCCGAGCTGTTCGGGATCTCGTCCTACATGCCGGAATTTCCCGTCAGCTCGATTGTCGACAACATCATCCTGATGTCGCTGGTGGAATTCGGCAGCACGCTGCATCGCTGCATGGCGGTGGTGAAAGCGCGCGGCTGCAAGCACGAGTTCGATACCCGGGAATTCGTCATCGGAGAGGGCGGAATCTCGCTGCTGCCCATGGACAAGAGCGCCGAATTGCCGGCGTTGCCGATCGAGAGTTATTCCAGCATTCTGAGCCGCGCCCCCACGCGAACGGGTGTCGCCCGAGGAACGGCACGCGCGGCCAAGGGCGGCAAGTAAACTTGCGCCGATAGAATTTCCCCGTGCCATCGTCCCAGGAACTGTTGGATCCCGAAAGTTGGGCGAACGTTCTGGAACTCTACGCCAGCACGGTGAATATGGGTGTGGCATTGGTCGGCCCCGACGGCCGGCTTATCGGAAGATGCCACAATCCGAAACCGATCTGGAGCCTGGCTCGCGCCGCCCGTCCGGATTGGGGCGCCGGTTGTCTATTCTGTCTGAATGCGACGGACAGTTGCACTGCGGCGGCGGACGCGCAGAGAACCTTCGCACTCACCACCGCGACTGACTCCGCCGGATTCGTACATGTGGCGGTGCCGCTGTCGCTGGGCGGGCAACATCTGGGTACGCTTCTGGCAGGCCAGGTCTTCGACGGATATCCGGAACTGCTTAGGCTGGAGCGCGTCGCCAGGGGGTTCGGACTCTCGCAGCAGGAGCTATGGGATCTCGCCCGCCGCGACATTCCGATCAGCCGAGCCAGCCTGCTGACCTACGGGAGCCTGCTCGATACGCTGGGCCGCGCGTTCGTTCGCGAGCGCAACAGCATTATCCTGCGCCGGGATTTGGCGCACGCCAATCAGCGGCTGCTGTCCACGAATCGCCAACTGAAGGAAGCCAACTTCGCGTTGAACGAAAAAGTGGGTGAGCTGGATCAATCCAACGGCGAAAAGGACATTCTGCTGAACGAAGTTCACCATCGCGTGAACAACAACCTGCAGGTGATCGCGAGCCTGCTGCGCATGCAGGCCGAGGCTTTCCCGGACGATCAAGTGGCGAGCGCGCTGCGCGCCAGCCAGTCCCGCGTGGAGTCCATGGCGATGATTCACTCGCAGTTGTACCATTCGGCGGACTGGCGCGCCGTCGATTTCGCCGACTACGCCTCCACCCTGAGCGGCAACCTGTTTCGTTCCTACGGGGTCGATGAAGCGCGCATCGCGCTGCGAGTGGAAATCGACCACTTCCGCTTAAGTGTCGACAAAGCGATTCCCGCGGGTTTGATTCTGAACGAGCTGATTTCGAATGCCCTGAAGCACGCGTTTCCCGATAACCGCGCGGGCGCGATCGCGGTCAGGGGCCACCTCGCCGACGGACGAATCGAGTTGAGCGTGGAAGACGATGGGGCTGGGACGCGGAATGGTCGCGAACCGCAGAAGCGGCAGGGCCTGGGGCTGAATATCGTCAACATACTCTGCCGCCAGTTGAAGGGAACGTTCGTCCGGCCGCAGGATATCGACCGGCCCGGCCCGGGCTCTCTTTTCAGCTTGTCTTTTCCCTATGAGACAGCACTCGCGACCGGGCACGGCAGTTGAAGCCGTCTTTAGAATGCGCCGCGCTCGGACGTGGCGCGCGATTCATCGTGCCGGCGGGCACTTGAGTGTCCGCTTCACGAGCGCAGCCTGAAGGCCGCGCCAGCACGATAAATCGTGCGCCACGAACCAGACCACTCTACGGCGCAGCCGTCGGCTTCACTTGCTTCACGAAGAAATCCAGCATCGGTGCGAAATTCGGCTCCGCGACTCCGCCGTGGCTCCCGCCCGGCACCTCGATATACGTGATTGGCGCATTCAGCTTCTTCCCCGCCGCCACCATGTTGCGCGACTGGTTCACGTTCACCGTGCGATCGTCATCGCCATGCACCACGTATTGCGGAATGTCCTTGATCTTCTCCATGCCGGCCGCATTGCCGCCGCCTGAAATCGGGCCGAGCGCCGCAAACAACTCAGGATGGTCGATCGCCGTGCTCCACGTGCCATAGCCGCCCATCGAATGTCCCATCAGGTAAATGCGCTTCGGATCCACTTTGTAATCGCGGCGCACTTCGGCGAGCACATCCAGCACATCCTGCTCGGCCGTGCCGCGATACATCGAGGCGTTGTCCCTGCCCTTCGGACACACCACCAGGAATCCGACGCGCTGCGCTTCCACTTTCATGACTTCGTGATAGCCGTCGAACATCGAGTTCTCGTCGCCACCCATGCCATGCAGCGCCACCACCAGCGGCGTCGCTTTCGACCCATCGTATTGCGTCGGCACGAAGATGCGATAAGGCTGCAGCGTCTGATCGGCCTTCGACAAATACGCGCGGCGCATGTCGCCATGCTTGCCGGCAAGCGGATCTTTACCGGCGTCGAGCGCATCCAGGATCGCATTCGCCGTCGCGAATTCGCCGCGGAAGTTGTAATTCAGCGGACTGGCATCGCCCTTGTCGGTCTGCTCGTAACGAGCCAGCACGAACTGAGCGGTCGCGAGTGTCGGAGCATCCAGCTTCTTGAAATTCGCCAGCCGCTGACGGAGCTTTTGGGCGTCGGCGGATAAAGCCTCAACGTGAATCGGCAGCGGCTTCGAGAATGTAGACCGTAAGCCTTCCGGAACCGAACCGTCGGCCTGCGTCAGCCGTACTTCCAGGTTGTAATCGCCCGTTGCAACATCGGCGGGCAGAGTAACCTGCGCGTTGAACGGTAGATGCGATGCATCGATTGGCGAGAAAGGCGCGAGGCTTTTCGGGATTTGGCCCGCACCCGCCTCCGCCGCGCGACTGCCTCCACGGGATGGCACCAAAACTATCGCGGCCCGGATCTTTTCAGCCGAGGCCGCCGCGTCCACGGAATACAGCGGCGCCAGCGAGATCGTTACCTTCTTGCCCGGCTCAAGCATTGCGTGATCCAGATGCCCGGTCAACGACGACGCCAATTCCACCTGCGGCGTCCAGGCGACGCTGTGCATCGCGGCCATGCCTTCGTGATAGCGGCGCATCGCTTCGCCATAGCGGCCCGCGCTATTTTCCTGGCGCGCTTCCTGGCCGAACTGATCGGCCAACTTTTTCTGTTCATCGGTCAACGGCAGCGAGGCTCGTTGCGTCCCGTAGCCAACCGAGGTTCGGAGCACCATGCCGGCGTCCTGAGCAACCAGGGGCAGGACGAAAACGAGTGTGAAAAGCAAGGATCGGCGCATGTGAGTGATCGTAACACGTCTACCCGAAGTGGGGCCGATTGGACCGATCATAAAGCCCGTCCCGGCGATTTTGTTAACGCAGTCCTGTGGGGCCGCCACTCGCGGCGGCGAGCGGCCTTTTAGGCCACTCAAATTGGACGCGCTAAAGCACGGCCGCCGGCACGAGTGCCGGCCCCACAGGACTGCCTAACAAAATCGCTGGAGATTGCCGGCCCCGCGTTTTATGACTGACCACTGCCCTACATTAGAAAGAGCGCATGTGGTCGATTCTGCACGACATCTTCGTTACCATCGGCGGGAGACTGGACCTCGCGCGCCGCACTGCCAGTCCGGAATACCTCGACTATCGGCGAGGCCGCCGCATCGGCGATCTGAAACCCGATGGCCGTCCGCTCATCTGGCTGCACGGCGTTTCGCTGGGCGAAGTGAATGCGCTCAGCGGCCTGCTCGGGGAATTGCGCAAGCAAACCGACGGCAAGGTAGCCTTCGCGATTTCCACGATGACGGAAGCCGGCCTACCGGCGGCGCGGAACCTGAATCCCGAGCATGCGTTCATCTATCCGCTCGATCTATCGCGCTTCGCGAGAGAAATCGTCAACCGCCTGAAGCCGCAAGCGCTGATCATCTTCGATGGCGATTTCTGGTTCCAGATGATGCGTGCGTGCCGCGAGGCCGGCGTACCGATCGTGATCGTGAACGGAAAGCTCAGCGAATCGACGGCCAAGCGGCATGGCTGGTTTCCGTCTTACGCGCGCGAAATGTTTTCCGGCGTCGCGCTGGCGTCGGTGCAATCGGAGACGATGGCGGAGCGATTCGCCCGCTTCATGCCTCGCGATCGGATCGAGGTGGATGGCAACCTCAAGCTCGACCTGCCGTTTTCAAGCACCGTCCGTGAGGGCGGGGGTACCAGGTTTCTCACCTTCGTCTTCGGCAGCATCCACCCCATTGAACTCGATCACATCGCAGAACCCATCAGCCGCGTGCTGGTAGAGCGCCCGAACGCGCGCGTGATCATCGCGCCGCGCCATCCGGATAAGTTCTCGCCATCGGTCTTGTCGAAATACTTCCCGAATGTAAGTTCGTCCTGGGACGCCATTTCAGCAGAGGCGCAACTGATTTGGGTCAACAGGCTGGGCGTGCTGCGGGAGTTGTATCAGCAGGCCGATGTCGCCTTCGTCGGCGGCACATTTTGCGATGTCGGCGGCCACAATCTCGCCGAACCCGCGCTGGCCGGCGTCCCCGTGCTCTACGGACCGGACATCCATACCCAACTGCCGCTGCACGAATTGCTGCATCGATACGGGGCCTCGCGACAGGCCGCGACGGCTGATGAACTCTACGCCGCTATGATCGCGCTGCTGAACGATCCCACTATTCGCGAGCAGATGTCCGCCGCCGCACGCCGCCTCCGCGAAGATTCCCAAGGGCTCACCGCGCGTATCGCTGCGAGGATTCTCGAAATCGCGGGACTGAGTGTGGTATGAAGGTCGTATGCCATCCGAAGAAGAAATGCAAGCAGAGATCGAGCGCCTGCGCGCCGAGAACGAGAAACTCAAGAAGCCCGCGCGCGGTTCGACATCGATGAAGGTCAGCGAAAAAGGCGGCTTGTCGGTGTACGGCCTGGGGCGATTCCCAGTGACGCTGTATCGCGAGCAGTGGGAGAAACTGCTCGCGATGAGCGATCAGATCCGCGAGTTTATCCAGGAAAACGACGCGACTCTTAAGAAAAAGGAGTAGCGATTAAGCCTTGCGGCGGCGGGCGAACAGTCCGATGCCCGCCAGCCCGAGACCCAGCAGCGCGAAGGTCGCCGGCTCCGGCGTTTCTGCGGTAATCGAAATCGTCATGGTACCCAGCGTGAACGCTCCGGTAGTGCCGGGTGGGGTTGGGGTATTGCGCGAGACACGCGTGTTGAAATCGCCCAATACGCCGCTACCGGTAATGTCAGCCACGGTGAAACCGCCCGAGCCCGGCGTAAAGGTTGCGGTCTCGGGTGTTGCCAGAGACTGACCTGTAAACATGAAAAAAATCGCGCCTGCGGTTGCCGGAGGTTGGGTAAAGTTGATGATGGTCGACTGAAACTGATCTTCGCTGGTGACTCCTGAAAACGTCTCGGTCACGGTCACGCTGTCGATCGACGCTACGCTATTCCACCCTGGAAGAACGGTAAAGTCCCAGCTCTGTTCGGTATGGGCCGTCCCACTACTGAGGGCGACATTGAGATTCTCTGAAATCGTGAATACGGTGGATGCGTTTGCCGCGCATGCTCCAAAGCACAGCACGAGCGCAGATAAGACGAGCCTTTTCATTACGTTAGTTCCTTCCGACTGTGTAGGTTTAGCTATTGTACTGTAACTATTGCATCGAAAGCAATAGGAAGTACTTTACGAAAGTACTAGGGGGATGTACGCAGACGCGTCGGGAGACGAAAAAGGCGAGCCACCTGGTGCTCCGACCGTGAGGTCGCAGCTCTAGTGCCCTAGCGCGACCAGCACCCGTTCCGTGATTTCCTGCACCAGCGCCGGCAGCGCGGCGTCCAGCGCGAGCGTGATCGCTGCCCGCACTCGTTCGGGATCGATCGGTTCAGCGGCGTGGGGCATCTTCGCGGGCGGGGTTTCCGAGGATGGACGCGCGGCCGCCATCGCCTCGGCGAACAAGCCGCGAGCCAGTTGCGCGTCGTGAATCAGCGGGCGAATGGTCTCGACCACCTGCGACGCCTCGAACGGTTTCTTCAATATCGCATCGCAGCCGGCACGGCGAGCTTCGTCCTCATCGAAGGTTTCCAGCAGGCCTGCGGTCAAAATCACGCGCACGTGACGATGCGTGTTCTTGATGCTGCGGCAGAGATCGAATCCGTCGCGGCCCGGCAGGAAAACATCGGCGATTACCAGGTCGGGGTCGACGTCGGACATGCGCAACAGCGCGGTCTCGCCGTCGGTTACGCTGACCACCGCGAATCCTTCTTCCCGCAGAATCCGCTCGCCCATGCGCTGGGCGTGGGCGCTGTCGTCGGCCAGCAGAATGATACTCATTCGCCCGTTTGCGTTCTGTGCCCCGTCAAACACCACCCGTGAGGGTGGGGGTAACGCGAAAAATTTCGGTGCCCCGCAGGGCCTGGCTCACAACTCAAGCGCCCCCACTCTGACGAGTGGTGCTCGACTACAAGATCGCCGGCGAACTGACGCGGACGCCCCACTAATTACTCGGCTTGGTGGAATCCGTCTTGGTCGACTTCGTATCCTGCTTGCGATTGTTCTTCTTGGTGCTCTTCTTCTTGGTGCTGGTCGAATCCTGGGCCGGCGTGTCGCTGGCGGCCTTAGCATCAGGCGCCGCAGGCGTCGTCGCAGCCGGAGTGGTGGCCGCAGGTGTCCCAGCCGCTGGCGTTTCCGGCTTGGCTCCCTCGGTCTTGGGTGCTGCCGCGCCTTCAGCGGTTCGCGCGTCAGGCAGACGTTCAATCGCCGTAGGATCGGTTACCGGCGCGACGGTCACGTCCGTAATTCCGGTTTGCGCCACTTGGGTCGGCACGCTCGCAGGAATCGTCGGCTTGGGATTCGTCATCGTCGGCGTGCCCGAGTGGGCCGCCATCTTCACATCGGGAGCGCTCTTCATGAAGCCTAGCGTATTGCTGACCAACCCCGACTTCGTGTGATTCTCCTGTTCGAATTTCATGCGCGCGACGGCTGCGGGATCGGCCTCCGGGACCGGCATTTCCATTGTCGAAAGCTTTTTCTTCGCCTGATCGGCGTACGGGCTCAACGGGTATTCCTTCACCAGCCTCGCCAGCGATTCGCCTTCTTTGGTGCGGAACCGCGGACCCATCTTGCTATACGCATCAGCCTGATTCCACAGCGACAAGTCCGCGCGGCTGAACAGCGGATATTGATCCACCAGCCCACCGAATCGATTCGCAGCCGCCGGATTGGCTCCCTTCTTCGCATACAGCCCGCCTACGATGAACTCTTCCTGTGCCAGCACTTCCTGGATCTCGCGCAATTCCTGTTCGGTCTGCGGAACGTATTTCGAATTGGGGAACTGGGTGATCAGCGTGCGGCATTCCTGCTCGGCACGCAGGGCGTTATTGGCATCGCGATCCGCCTTTTCCATCTGCTTGAAGTGGATGTCGCAAATTTTCTTTTGCGATTCGGCAGCTTCTTCCATGCCCGGATAAAACAGAATGAAATCCTTGTATTCGGCTTCGGCCTGCGCCAGGCCGTGAGTGCCGCCCTCGCGATACCAACTGTCGGCGATGGCGAGCTTCGCCTTCGCCAAAAATTCGCTGGTGTCGTAAGTGTTGATCAGCGTGTTCAGCGTGAGCCGCGCGACTTCGAAGCGGCCCTTCTCGATGTCCTTGATCGACTTATCGAACAGCACCTTGTCCGGCTGCTGCGTGTTCTTCGTGATCGGATTCTCGTATTTCTTGTGCACGCCGCACGAGGCAGCGAAGAAAGCCGTCCCAACCACCGCCGGAACAATCAACTTATTGAAACGAATCATGAAATCATCCTTACAACCTTACAACCTTTAAATTCTAGCGCCTATCGGCTCGCCTGCGCGTGCCATCGACTGCATTTCCTCAAAAGCGGTCGCCGGATTCACAGTGTGAAAAATCGACGACCCCGCCACTACCCATTGGACGCCCGCGTTCACTACGCTGGCAACGTTTTCCTTATCGATTCCACCATCGATTTCAATGGGGAAGTGCAATCCGCGTTCCTTCTTGCGCCGCGTGAGCTGCTTCACTTTTTCGATCGAATTCGGGATAAAGCGCTGGCCGCCGAATCCCGGGTTCACGCTCATCACCAGTACGTAATCTACTACATCCAGAACGTCATCGAGCATGGCCACCGGTGTCGCGGGATTGATCGCCACGCCGGCTTTCGCACCTTCGCTCTGGATCATCCGCAGCGTGCGGTCCAGATGCTTGCAAACTTCCTGGTGAACCAGCACCTGATCGGCTCCGGCTTCGATGAATTTGGGCGCGTAGCGATCGGGATCTTCAATCATCAGGTGCACATCGAACGTCATTCGCGTAATCTTCCGGAGCGACTCGACCAGCGGCGGTCCGATGGTGAGATTCGGCACAAAATGGCCGTCCATCACATCCAGGTGGAGCATTCTGGCCCCGGCCTTTTCGACCAAAGCGATCTGATCGCCCAGCCGGGCGAAATCTGCCGCAAGAATGGACGGAAGAATCTCGACCATTTGAAAAAGAAAGGCTCGCTATCCATCGTATCACGGGGTGGTCGCGAGGCTCAGTGGATTACCTTAGTTTGGCGGCTCAAAGCCGAAAACATTTTAGCCGCCGATGCACGCTGATTCACACGGATGAAAACATTTTGATTTATCTGCGTGAATCGGCGTCCATCTGCGGCTAAGATGTACTGGTTATCAGCGCCGCAAAGAAGCCGTCGCCCGGATCGCAGCCGGGAATTCGAAGTTGCGTGGCCGACATGTTGAACCCTTCGACGACATTCTCATTCTCTTCGCGTTCCAACGAACATGTCGAATACACCAGTCGCCCGCCCGGTTTCAAATGCGGCAGCGCCCGCTCGATCATTTTTCGCTGACGAGCCTGAAACTCCGGTAAATCCTCCACGCTCAATCGCCACTTGATTTCAGGATTGTGCGACAGCGTGCCCGTCCCCGAACACGGCGCGTCGATCAGAATACGGTCGAACGGCATCGTGAAAGGCAACGGTTCCGTCGCATCCAGCACTACGCGAACGGCCTCCGCCGGAACCGAGGCGATTCGGGCCGCATAGCGATCGCAGGCGACGACTCGCGCGCCCGCCGCCAGAATCTGCGCGGTTTTGTTGCCGGGCGCCGAGCACAGATCCAGCACGCTCATTCCTGGCCGTACGTCGAGAAGCGGAACAATCGACTGCGCGCCGATGTCCTGCTGTCGGTCCGTCTCGGCATTGATGAACGCCTCCGGTTCCTCCAGCGCCGCTCTTGCGATTCCCTCCGCGACTTCCGGACCGTACAGCGCCTCCCAGCGGGCAAGCATCCACTCGGGAGCGCTCAACGCCGTCGCGCGATCCGGCCACGTAATCTGGTTTCGATCGACCTTGCGCAGAATCGCATTCACCAGCGGCGCGGCCGAGCGTTTACGCGCCCGCTTCACCAGCTCAACGCTTTCCGCGACAGCAGCGTGCGGCGGAATGCGATCGAGGTAGCGAAGCTGGTAGATGCCGATGCGCAGCGCGATGCGCACTTCCGGATCGAGCTTGATCTGCGGTTTTCCCGCGAAATGCCCGATGAGAAAATCCAGTTGCGATTGATTTCGCAGCGCCCCCAGGACAATGATTTCGGCCAGCGAAGCGTCGCGGGCGTTGAGCGACACGGATTCGCGCCGCAGCAGGTCTGACGCGTATCCGCCTTTCGCCACACGCATGAGAACGTTGAACGCGACGTCGCGCGCGGGGCTGATTGCCATCGTCTTAGTCTGTCATGCGGGATGTGGCGCACGCACTCCTGCGTGCCGTATCGACACTCGTGTCGACACGAGTTCTTCCTGGCAGTCATTATTCCTCGCGCCTGGCATAGGGTGTCGACATGAGTGTCGACACGGCACGCAAGAGTGCGTGCGCCACATCGACCGGCCACACACGGCGTATCATGATTCCTATGCGAAAGCTGCTGTTTTTTCTCGCACTATCGGCAACCGCGTTCGCGCAAACTCATCGCGCGAAAGCCGTCGAGATCAGGATTCTCTCCACCATGCTTGCCGACGACGACGGCATCGGGGAATGGGGATTCGCCGCGCTCGTCGTGGTCGACGGCCATCGCATTCTGTTCGATACCGGCGCGCGCGAGGATACGGTCGCCATCAATCTCAAGGAGCTGAAGGTCGATTTGAGCGACGTGCCCGAATTGATTCTGAGCCATAATCATCTCGATCACACCGGCGGTCTGATAACCTTGCGGCGAGCCGTCGTCCAACAACATCCAGCGGCGCTGGCGACTGCGCACGTCGGCAAGGGCATCTTCTACGATCGCGGCTCGAAGCGGATTCCGGGCATGAAGCGCGATTACGAAGCCTCCGGCGGCAAGTTCGTGGAGCACGATTCGCCGGTTGAGATCTATCCCGGCGTCTGGCTCACCGGCCCGATTCCGCGCACTTTCCCGGAGCGCAACTGGAGCGATAGGGGAATGATCACCATGCCCGACGGATCCAAACGCGAGGACAATATTCCCGAGGACATGTCGCTGGTGATCGACACCGATCGCGGCCTGGTGGTGCTGACGGGATGCGCCCACGCGGGAATCGTCAACATTCTGGATTACTCGCGAAAGAAGATTCGCGAGGCGCCGGTGCACGTCGTGATCGGCGGATTCCACCTGTATCAGGCCGACGATGAGAAGCTGAAGTGGACCGCCGGCAAGCTGCGCGAATTCGGCGTGCAGAATATTATGGGCGCGCATTGCACGGGGATTGAGGCGACCTACCGGTTGCGAGAGCTGGTCGGGTTGTCGCGCCAGACTGCCGCGGTGGCGGCGGTGGGGGCATCGTTCAAGCTCGGGGAAGCGATTCACCCGGGGAACATATCGAAATGAAGTGGCGCACACTTCAGAGTCCGTGTGAAAACAGTGTGTGAAAACAGGGACAGGCCACCCTGTCCACGCCGATATCTTGTTCATTGGTGATCGCGAATCACCAGGGGACAGGGCAGCCTGTCCCTGTTTTCACACACTGTTTTCACACGGACTCTGAAGCGTGCGCCACATCGGAGGTAACGTTCGTGACAGCCGACGGATTTCGAAAACTCGCATTGAAGCTGCCTGAAGCGGTAGAAGGCTCGCACTTCGGCAATCCCGATTTCCGCGTCGGCGGAAAAATCTTCGCGACGCTCGCGCTCCAAAAAGAAGGCTTCGGAATGCTCGCCCTGACGCCGGAGGAGCAGGCGGGCATGGTTGAGGACGCGCCGGAAATCTTTTCGCCGGTTCCCGGAGGTTGGGGCGCCAAAGGCGCGACGCGCGTTCGGCTCGCCAAAGTCTCGGCGGATATTCTTGCAGCCGCGCTACGCACCGCCTGGCGAAGAAAAGCTCCCAAGCGCCTGTTGTAATAGGATCAATTAATACATGCCCGACCTCAGCAGAATGGAGCGCACGTGGCTGTGCACGGTGGTCTTCACCGACATCGTCAAGTACTCCTCGCAGTCGGTCGAGCTGCAGATGAAATGGAAAGCGCGGTTCAACACGTATGTTGCCGCCGCGATTCGCGACGTTCCGGAAGATGAGCGCGTCATTCTGGATACGGGCGACGGCGCCGCCATCTGTTTTCTCGGCGCGCCGGAAGCCGCGATGTTTGCCGCGCTCGAAATGTGGCAATCCTTTATCCGCGACGAAAAAGAACAGCAGCCGGGATTGCGCGTGCGAATCGGAATCAATCTCGGCCCGATCAAGCTGGTGAAGGACATCAACGGCTCGCTTAATGCGATCGGCGATGGAATGAACGCGGGCCAGCGCGTCATGAGTTTCGCGGGCGAGAACCAGATCCTGGTATCGCAATCCTTCTTCGAAGTGGTGAGCCGGGTTTCGGACGATTACAAGGCGCTGTTCAAACTGAAGGGCGTCGAGACGGATAAGCACGTCCGCGAACACACCGTCTACAGTCTGTTCCCGCCCGGCTCCGATCGTGGACCGGCGACCATCCAGATGCCGGCTTACGTTCCGCAGGCCGCAGCGGTTCCAGTGCCGCAGTCGGCTGCGGAAAAGCCCACATCAACGCAGCCTTCCATATCAAATCAGGCATCCATCTCCAAGGGAACCATCGCCGTCATCACCGGCACTGCGGCGCTGGCCGGAGTGATCGCCGCAGGGGCGTTCCATTTCCTGGGGCACGGAAAGGAGCCCGCGGCCACCGCGCCTCCGATCGCCGCCGTCGCTGAGCCGTCTACTTCCGCGCCTGCAACAACGCCTGCCGCGAAATCGGCGCCCGTGACGGAACGGCCGGCCGAGCCGTCGACGACCTCATCGACGAACTCAGCGGCCACTTCAACGACGAGAAAAGAATCCACCGCGCCAAAATCGGCAGTCGAGCCGAGTGCTCCCGCGCCGAGCACACCCGCGGTCAAGGAAGTTCCCACTCCAGCGCCTGCCGCTGAAATTGAACCCGCGCCGACGGAGGTTCCCGCAGCCGCTCGTACGGCCTTCGATGCAGCCGAAACTCAACTCGACCACGATCAGGCGGCTGCTTCTATCGCACATTTCGACGAAGCGATCCGCATCAGTCCGAATTACATTGAAGCCTACGTGGGCCGAGCGGAAGCACGGCGGCTACTCGGGCAATACGAAGTGAGTCTGGCCGATTGCAACAAGATCATGCAGCTCAAGCCGACGGATCCCCGAGCCTACAACTGCCGGGGGCACGGCTACGTGCTGATGAAGCAGTACGAAAAAGCGATTCCGGATTTGGATCAGGCAATTCGCCTGAACCCGACGTTTGTGTTTGCGTTCGAGAATCGCGGGAACGCTTACGCGGGCATGCAGCAGTGGGATAAAGCGATCCCGGATTACTCGCAGGCCCTTCGCTTTCGTCCGAAGAGTGGCGAATTTTACTATCGGCGGGCGGTCGCCTACGCGGGTCTCAAGCAGTATCAAAAGTCGGTGGACGACTACACGGAAGCCATTCGACTTCAACCGCATCTTCCGCGCGGCTACCTGGGTCGCGCAGCGGTCGAGGAACTAATGGGGAACGGATCCGCGGCGATCGAGGATCGGCGGCACGCCCGGGAGAATCGAAAGAAAAAATAACCCGGGCGATCTTATTCATTCGTGCCTCTGTCGCCGAGATTTCATTAGCATGCGTTAGCGCGCTCTCTAACGGTCGCGCCTCATACCCTAAAAAGCCGTCAGTTTGAGCGCTAACGATATCTCTGTGATAGGTCACTAGGGGACAGGGCAACCTGTCCCCTTTTTCACACACCTGTTTTCAAACCGCTGCCTTGGCGCAAACGCAACTTGGCGCAAGCGCAACTTGGTCACGGCTCGTTAGGAATCGCCTATTGCGCGATCGCGTAACCCGCCCCCACCATGCCGTTATTCGAGATGGCGAGAACGAGTTCGGGAAGCGTAAACGGACTGAGCGTGGGCCCTGAGCCACCCAATTCGACGAAGCTTATGGTGAAGGATTGCGCCGTGGCCCCGGTGGTTCCAGTGGCTCCCTTGAGACTGGTCGCGTTGGTGATCGTCATGCTGCCCGAGCAGTCGGGGTTTACCGTGTAGACTCCGCTGTATTGCAGGCTACGTTGCAGAGCGTTTACGTTGGCAGCGGTCGTACTTGTGTCCGTCGGCGCCGGAGCCGAATTGGCGTTGATCTTGCCTGTTCCATCGAAATTCAGGTATCCGACAACTGTCGCCGCGGTAGGCGACGGAGTGGCGACGCCGGTTGGCGTGGCGGAAGTCGGCGGCACGGTACTGGTGTTGACCACGAATCCATACAACCCGGTCAGGCTGCTGACCGAGCAGAAATTGCGATTCTGCACTTTCACCAGTTTGAAGAATGGTCCGGTGCCGTTCGGCAGACCGCTGATACCCGAGCCTCCGACGGTGGTCACGAAGTTATTAAAGTCGATCTCCTCACCATTGCCAAGGATCGCGCCAACAAAACTGGTCGGCAAGATCGAGTCTGAGCCGAAGGCGTCGTTCAAGACAACCGTAACCGAGCAATCGGAGTTGATCGTATACGTGCCGACTGGCGACGCGTTGGTGGTGGTCGCCGAAGAAGCGGCCGTAATCGCGCCGGAGCCGTCGAAGGAGAGGGCACCGAGAACGGCGAACTGCCTCCCGGAGTTGACTCCGTTCAGAAAGTTACCCAGCGGCGTAGGGCTAAAGGGCGCGGGCACAACGATCCCGGTCGTGCCTGGGGGGTTGAACGGTACTGTCCCGAATTGGTTCGCCACGAAAGCGTACTGGCCCAAAAGATTTGACGTGCTGAATTGACAGACTTGGGCCGAGGCCAAGGAACCCAACAGGCAAAAGCCTGCCAGCCCGAAAATGCGTGTCCAGT
This sequence comes from Terriglobia bacterium, assembly GCA_963732025.1. Lineage (GTDB taxonomy): Bacteria > Acidobacteriota > Terriglobia > Bryobacterales > Bryobacteraceae > Palsa-187. The sequence goes on along the minus strand of CAVSXU010000006.1, from coordinate 1,023,161 downwards.
AATTCTTCATTGCTATCTCCTAAAGTCATCTTTCTTAGTCGATATTGGATTTGATGCGGACATCAATCGATTTGAGGACTCACAACGCCTCGATGAGGAGATGCAGGCAATCCGGCGAAGTTTCATCCTGAGATGTTTCAGTATTAGATTGAAGCAGGCTAGGAAGATTATTGAAAATGAACCGATTACTGGCTGGGAATAGTCTAGTAACGGCTCCCGATCATTTCGACGTGGCGCACTCGTAGCGGCGAGTCGCTTTCAGGTGGCTCGGTTCAACCAAATAGCGGCTAAAACATTGGAGAACAATACGGTTTAACCGCTCCCTAGGTTGCCGGGCGGGGGTCAACCGCGGGCGGGAAGCAGGAAATGCGCCTGGCTGTCGACCGCAGGCTCGCCCGATTTGTCCCAAACGAACGTCGCGTCGGATTGCATATGGCGGGCGTTGCGATTGTCGGCCAGATACGTCGCCAGAATATCGTCGGCGCAAACGCGCCAGCAGGCGCTTATCTTCCACCGGGAACAGCAGTTCGACGCGATGATTCAGATTGCGGCCCATCATGTCCGCGCTGCCCAGGTAGACTTCGTCGTGGCCGTTGTTGTGGAAATAATAGATGCGGCTGTGCTCCAGGAAGCGCCCGACGATGCTGGTGACGCGGATGTTTTCGCTCAGGCCCGCGATTCCGGGCCGCAGGCAGCAAATGCCGCGAACCAGAAGATCCACCTTCACGCCGGCTTGCGACGCCTGGTACAGCAGCCGGATCATCCCGCCGTCTTCCAGGGCGTTCATCTTCAGGATCAGCGACGCCCTCGTGGCCGTGCGATGCGTGATCGATCTCGCGGCGAATCAATTCCTCCAGCCGCTGCGCGCATGTTGATCGGCGCCACCAACAGCTTGCGGAAATCGTTCTTGGCGGAATAGCCGGTGAGGTAATTGAAGAGGTCCGTGACGTCCGCGCCGATCTGTTCGTCGGCGGTGAACAGGCTGAGGTCGGTATACAGGCGCGCAGTGGTCGGATTGTAATTCCCGGTGCCCAGGTGAACGTAGCGCCGGATCGCATCGCCTTCGCGCCGCACCACCAGCGCGACCTTCGAATGAACCTTCAGGCCGACCAATCCATATACGACGTGCACGCCCGCAGCTTCCAGCGCTCGCGCCCATTCGATGTTGCTCTCTTCGTCGAAGCGCGCTTTCAATTCCACCAGCACCGCGACCTGCTTGCCGTTTTCGATCGCGCTGAGCAGGCTTTCGACAATGGGCGAGTTGCGCCCCACGCGATACAAGCGTGATCTTGATCGCCAGGACTTCCGGATCGACCGCCGCGCGACGGAGAAATTCGACGACCGGCTGGAAAGAATCGAACGGATGATGCAGCAGCACGTCTTCGCGCCGCAGCAGCGCGAAAATATCTTCCTCGGCTTTGGGATGCAACTCCGGCGGGAGTATGCGGAAGCAGCGGCGCGTCTTTCAGATCCGGCCGCTCCAGGCTGAGGATCTGGCGAAGGCGGCCCAAGATCCAGCGGCCCATCGACGGGATAAACATCGCGCGGATCGAGTTCCAGATTCGCGATCAGCGTTTCGAGAATATGCTCGGGAATCTCGCGGGAAACCTGCAAGCGCACAACCGCGCGAAAACGGCGCTGCCACACGGCTTCTTCGATGGTCTCGAGAAGATCGTCGCTCTCCAGCTCCTGGATTTCGACCTCGGCATCGCGCGTGACGCGAAACGGATAAGCCTCGATGATCTCGAGACCTGGAAACAAAGCCTGCAGGTTTTCGATGATCAACTGCTCCAGCCAGATCATCACCGGCCGCCCCCCGACGACGGCTCCTGCGGAACCGGCACCAGTTGCGGCAGCGTGTCCGGCACCTTGACGCGCGCGAATCGCTCGACGCCCTTGCTGTCGCGCACCGCGACGGCAAGATTCAGGCTGAGATTCGAGATGTGCGGGAACGGGCGGCCCGGATCGAACGCCAGCGGCGTCAGCACCGGATAAACCACCTGCCGGAAATACGATTCCATCGATCCGCGCTCGCGATTGGTGAGCTGCGAATACTCGCGCAGCTCGATACCGGCGGCTTGCAGCGCGGCTTCCATCTCGCGCCAGGTTTGATACGCCTCGGCAAAGATCAGCTTCACGGCGCGCGCGAATCCGCTCCAGATGCTCCGGGCTAGCCATCGATGACGCTGGTGGCCACTTTCTGCTTCAGCACCGCGACGCGCACCATGAAGAACTCGTCCAGATTCGAGAACAGAATCGAGAGAAACTTCACGCGCTCCAGCAGCGGATTGTCGGGATCTCTGAGCCTCATCCAGCACGCGGCGTTGGAAGGCGAGCAGACTGAGTTCGCGATCCACGTACAAATTGGGATCGTTCGCAGCCAGCGAGGGGTCGATCAGGTCAGGCAGGACTTCGGGGGTGGTCATCGCCAAATTCCCAGCTTAGCCGACGGTAGGCAACGTCGGTTAATCATTTTGTTTCAAACAGTTGCCAGATTTATCGCAAGCTAAACGCGAGCCAGACGATCAGTCCAACCGCGCCCGGCAGCAGGATTTCCACCCAGTTGCGACGAACGAAAACAGCCCATGGCGGTCTCGCCTTGTCGTCGGCTTCGGTCGCGACAGCAGGCTGCTTGGTTGTCAGCGAGGTGGCCAGGCGCGTCCGTAGCGTCGAGGGCATGCCATTCAAGGCGCGCACGATTTCTTCGCGTCCGCGGCGATCCGCAATCAGGATCGTGGCCGAGTTGAAGCTGTTGGTGGATTCTTCCAGTTCCCGGCGCAATCTGGGAGGAACTTCGTTGACGGAGCGGTACACATGCGTTCGATCGCCCTTGGCGATGAAGATCGTCGACGTCTTAACGGTGACGCGGTGCATTTCCAACTCTCTCCAGCCAGCCCCAGTCGCTCAAGCCCAACCCCTGAGTTCAACCTTCTATCGCCGGCTTCTTCGTGACGCGATCAATCGAAACCGGCGAACCTGCCGAACGCGACGGAACCCTTGAGGGCTCGTCTCCAGCATGAGTCAACGTAGTCTCAATGAACCCGAGCGCCGCTTTTGACAGCGCTTTATCCTTCCTATAGATTAGTCCAATTTGCCGCTCCATGGGATCAGGGCCTAAGGGAATCGCAACCAGGCGGCCGGCCGCGACTTCCTCGCGGCAATGCGCGCCCGCGATAAAACCGGTGCCGAGCCCGGCGAGCACGAAGCGTTTGATCATCTCCGTCGAATCGAGCTCCATCGAGATGCGCACGCGTTCTTCCACCGGTTCCAGCCATGCGGTCAGGCGCGTCCTGGTGGCGCCGGTCTTGGGAACCAGCAGCGGGAATCCCGCGACATCGTCGGGCAGAATGCAGGTCTTGGTCGCGAGCGGATGGTGGGGCGGGATCAGAACCTTGATCTCGTCGGAATGGATCTTGACGATCTGCACGCGCTTCTCTTTGATGGGCAGCGGTGTGATTCCGAAGTCGGCGAGATTGTCGAGCACGGCATCGAGGACGCGCGGGCCGTACGAGCGATCGACCAGAATCTGGACGTTGGGGAACTGCTTCTTATACTCGAAGAAAACACGCGGAAGTACATAAATACACGTGGCTTCGTTGGCGGCGATGACCAGCTCGCCACGCGGAACGCGTTCCAGTTCGTTGATGGTGTTTTGAGCGCGGCGGCGAAGCTCCAGGATCTGTTCGGCGTATTCGGCGAAGATGCGGCCCGCCGGGGTGAGGGCGATCTTGGTCCCCAGGCGATCGAATAGCGCGGTTTTCAACTCATTTTCGAGCTGCCGGACTTGCGCGCTGACGGCCGGCTGCGTTCGAAAACAGGACTGCGCCGCCTTGGAGAAACTCTTCAGGCGAACGATTTCGAGAAAGGTATGGAGCTGATCGAGATCCATTTCGCTTGTCCCTGGCAGGCGTGATTCAATTCTAACATCCCGACTTGGGCGCGCTCTTACGGTCGCGGATGCGGTGCGCGCTCTCTTACGGTCGCGCCTCACTGGCGACGATAAAGGCATATCGTTATGAGGCGCGACCTTCAGAGAGCGCGCACCAGCATCGTCTCTGCGCTCGCCACTTGCAGGATAAAACCCGGCCATTCGCCGATTTCATGGGACCGACCGCGCCCTCCCGGCAGTATGCTCGGTCGTATGAGCCCATCCGCCGGATTTGGAAGAGAGCGAACCGAGGCGCAATTCGAGCGAGTACTGAACGTAACCGGCACCGTCAATCTGGATGTGAGCGTTCGCGCCGGCGTGATTCGCGTCCGTCGCGGGGACGACGGCTCCGTTACGATTCGCGGCACGTTTCGCGCCCATGCTTCCATCTTCAGTTGGCGCCATCCCGAGGACAAGGTGGAACAGCTTGCATCGGATCCGCCAATCGAGCAGAGCGGCAACACGATCCAAGTAGGCGATGGCTCGGATCGATGGCTGCTGCGCGGCGTTCATCTGTTGGTGGACATCACGACGCCCGCCGATACTCGACTGCGCGCGCTGGGCGACTCGGCGGATGTCCGCGTCGAAGGGATCGCCGGACCCGTCGACTGCGAGACCGATTCCGGCGAAATCCAGATCGCGAGTGTTGTGTCGGATGTCAGCGCGTCCTCCGACTCGGGCGCAATACATATTCAAGACGTCGGGGGCTCGGTCGATGCGCGGACCGACTCCGGTGAAATCGAGGCGATGCAAATCGGCGGCGGCATCGATGCACGCACGGATTCCGGGAACATGCGCCTATCGCAAACCGCGGCGCATCCGGTGTATGCGCAGAGCGATTCGGGCAGCATCAGCATGAAGCTGGCCGATGGCGGCGGCTACACGATCCGGGTACGCACCGATCATGGCCGGATCGAAATGCCGCAAATGAGCCGCGCATCGTTGTCGAAGCGCGAAATGGGTGGCGAGGTCGGCGGGGGCGGATCGGTGGTGGCAATCGAGACGGACTCGGGCGATATCGACATCGTATGATGATGTCGTGAAGGCCGCTCCTTTTAACGTGGCGCGGGCCGCCAAGGCCTGCAGAGCCGAGAGTCATCTCGGCTTTTCCGGAACTAAGCAAAACAAAGCCGAGACGACTCTCGGCTCTGCAGGCCTGGCGGCCCGCGCCACGTGACAGCTATCCTAAATAGGAATGAAAAAGGCCGCTGCGCCAGCGCAGGCAACTGAACTCGTCATCATCACTGGTTTGAGCGGCTCCGGCAAGGGGACAGTTCTCAAGGCGTTCGAGGACCTGGGCTACTACTCGGTCGACAACCTGCCGATCGGGCTGATTCCGAAGTTCGCCGAGTTGGCCAAGGACGCGCCTAACATTCGGCGGGCGGCGCTGGTGGTGGATATTCGCGAGGGAGCGGCGCTCGACGAACTCCCCGCCCTGTTCAAACGGATTCGGCGAAGGGTTCCCGCGCGCCTTTTGTTTTTGGAAGCCGACGATGCGGTTCTGATTCGCCGGTTCAGCGAGACGCGGCGGCCCCATCCGTTGGGGATCGGGCAGAGCGTCGCGGCCAGCGTTCGGCGCGAGCGGGAACGGATGGAACCGATCCGCAAGCTGGCGGACCCGATCATCAACACCAGCAAATTCAATGTCCACGAATTGCGGGAGACCATCCACCGGACATTCCGCGGCACCAAGGCCGAGCCCAACGTTCTGGTGCAGGTGAACAGCTTCGGTTATCGTCACGGCGTTCCCGCGGATAGCGACTTGGTTTTCGACGTCCGGTTTCTGCCCAATCCGAATTACATTCCAGCGTTCAAGCACCTTACGGGAAAGCATCCGAGCGTGGCGCGCTATATCCGGTCCTTTCCGCAAACGCAAGAGTTCATCGAGCGGATTTCCGATCTGCTGATCTATCTGATCCCGCATTACATTCGTGAGGGTAAGAGCTACCTGACGATTTCGTTCGGGTGCACGGGCGGCCATCACCGCAGCGTGCTGATTGCGAGCGAGATTCGCAAGCGCCTGGGCGCGGCCGGGTTTCGCGTGAAGGAAACGCATCGCGACGTTAAAAAATCATGACCGTTCTGATTCCACTTCTATTCTTGTTTTCACCTTTTTTCTTTGCTCCTCCGAAGGTCGCGTCGAAAACCGATGCAAAGGTCGAGTTCGAAAACGCGTGGGTTCGTATCGCGCGCGTGCGCTATGCGGCTCACGAAAAGACTCGTTATCACGACCATCCATCGACGCCGACGGTCTACGTCTACACGACGGACGGCGGACGTTTGCGGATCATTCACGACGAAAAGGAAGAGCCGGTGATCCGGCCGGTGGTGAAGGCGAACGCGATCCGTTTCAATCGCGGGGCGGCGGAGCATCATCAGGTGGAAGAGATGGACGGTGTCGCGAGCGAGTACTTGCGGCTGGAGCTGAAGATCGCGCCGGTGGATTTGCCGGAGCAGGATGTTCGGCGGGCGCCGGGCGACTCGACGCCGTATCAGAGCGGGATGCTACGGATTCGTCGCGTAATCTGTGATGCGAAATCTATTTGCCCGGCTTCGGAGCATCCGGAAGATCCCGCGGTGGAAGTGATTGGGTCGCGATTTCGATGGGTTGGGTCGAATGGCCGGGAGTATTCGAATACGGCTAGCACGCCGGTTAGTATCGTTCGGGTTGAGTTGATATCGAAGCCACGCTGATCGCTTGGCGCACATTTGTGTCCACTAGGAAAAACACGTGTCGACATGAGTGTCGACACGGCACGCAGGAGTGCGTGCGCCACGTCGGAACGGTACGACTCGCGATGTGGATTGTTGAATTACCTTACTTAGAAAAAATAATGGATTCAATGGGAAGATGGAAGAGTGGTACGTGGAATTCTTCTGCTCGCTTCTGTAAATCTGCTCTCCGCATCTGTTCAGACACTGCCGGCGCTTCCCGCTAATACTTCGGCGAATGCGATCCAAGTAGATGCGTCCGGCAACATCTATATCGCGGGCGTCAAGAACCCGGGTTCGTCCAATCCCGATGCCTTCGCCGCGAAACTTTCGCCGGATGGATCGCAAGTCGTCTGGATGACGGCGCTCGCCGGGTCGGGTGACGATGAGGCGTTGGCAATGGCGCTTGGCGCAGACAACTCGGTATACGTGACCGGCTTCACCACCTCCGCCGACTTTGCTACGACTCCATCCTCGGCGCAGCCCGTGAAAGGAAACAGCGGGGCGCAGGCGTTCGTGGCTAAGCTCGATTTGAAAGGGGCGGTTGTGTACTCGACGTTGCTTGGCGGAGCGGCGTCTGCTGAGGGAGAGGCGATCGCGGTCGACGCCGCGGGAAACGCATTCGTCACCGGCATCACCAACGGTCCTGGCTTTCCGGCTACGCCTGGTTCGGTGACAGGAAATACCGATTCGAACAGCACCTTCATCGTCAAACTGAATCCCGCGGGCAGCGCCGCGCTGATCGCGATTCGTGGATTCGGTGGATACGCCATTGCGATCGATACGACGGGAAATATTTACGCCGCCGGCGCATACATCGGTCCAACGGCTCCGACCACAGCGGGCGCATTTCAGACGACGGCGTCCATCCAAACATGCTTTGGCGGCTTCCTCATGTCGAGCCCGTGCCTCTATCAACATGTCGCGAAAATCAGCACCGATGGGGAAAAGGTGATTTACGCGACATACGTCAATGGGGAATGGGGCGCGGTTCCCCGCGGTATCGGCGTGAGCGCCAACGGCGAGGCGATCGTCGCGGGTGAAACGTTTGGCGCGGATTATCCGGTGACGCCGGGCGCTTACCAATCGATCTACACGCCCAATCCGCAAGCGCAACTCGTGGGCAAGAATCTTCAAGCCCCATCCAGCAACGGTTACGTGACGCGCCTGAATGCGACCGGAACCGCACTGATCTGGTCAAGTTACTTCGGCGGGTCGGGCGCGGTGGCGGGAAGCGTGCCTGTCGGCGATTCGATTTCATCTGTCGCGGTCGCCTCCGATGGAAGCGTCACGGTTGGGGGCTATGCATATTCGACTGACCTGCCGGGCCTCGCGACGACTCCGGTCGCTGCGCGACCCGCGCCAACGCCTATCGGAAATGGTGTGGTGGCCGGCTCGGGATTCGTGGCGCGATTTGGCGCCGACGGCGGCCAGATTTCAGAGACTCAATTGGTCACGAATCTGGTCAACGGTGTCGCACTGAGAAATGACGGCTCGGCCGTGGTGCTCGGAGGCGGACTGGCTGTGGTGAGTTTTCCGGCGGCACGGCGTGTCTACGCGATTGCGGATCCCGCGGATAACGCTCGCGTCGTCGCGATCGCGGCTGGTCAAGTTCTGACGTTGTATGGGACGCATCTGGCAACGTCATCTGTTAGCGGCGTCACGGTAACGTTCAACGGAATCGCCGCGCCGATTCTCTACACGTCAGACATTCAGATCAACATGCAAGTGCCATTCGAGATCGCGGGGCAATCCGAAGTGACGATGATCGTATCCAGCACGCTGGTCACGCCGCCGGTTTCGGAATCGTATATTCTCGCGGTGGCGGCGCAGCAGCCGAGCGCGTTTCTCTCCGCGGTGAATTTCAATGGACCGCTGTTCGGGCAGCTATCCTGCAACGGCGCGACGTTTGCGGGCGTGCAGGCAGTCGTAACCAATGCGGACGGATCGTTGAACACGTGCGCCAATCCCGCGCCTGCGGGCTCGATCGTCAATTTGTATTTGAATGGGCTGGGTTCGGGGAACGCCGCTCCTGCGATCATGCCGTTCCAACTGCCGGCCGCGGGCGGGCCGGCGATCACGATTCCGCTTTCGATCTCCGGCACGCGAGTGCGCGAGCAAGACGTCGTGGTGTGGATGAAACTGGCTAACTAATGGGCTGTCCGCGAAATTTCTTTCGTGGGCGAAGGGTGCCGACATGAGTGTCGACACGGCACGCAAGAGTGCGTGCGCCACATCGACGGGTACCCTTGCTATAGATAGGTCAAGGACAGCCCATCAATGATCGTCACTTCTGAAACTCTCGGCGACTTCGAGCGCTCTTCCAAATTGGAATGGCTGGAGACGAACGGTACGGGCGCGTTCGCGATGGGGACGGTCGCGGGCGTAAATACTCGCCGGTATCACGCGCTATTGGTTGCGAGTTTGCGGCCGCCCGTCGAACGCTACGCGCTGTTGTCGCGCGTCGAAGAAGAAGCGGTGATCGATGGTGCGCCGCACGCGTTGGGTGTGTGCCAATATCCCGGCGTCGCGTTGCAAGGCTGTACGTGGTTGGAGGAATTCCGCAGCGATCCGTGCGCCACGTGGCAATATCGGATCGACGGTGTTGGTGTCGAAAAGCAGGTCTACCTCGTCGATGGGCGACAGGCAGTCGTCGTTCGTTATCGTTCTGATCGCGCCGTCACACTGCGCGTGCGTCCGTTTCTCGCGTATCGCGATTATCATTCGATGGGTCACGCTCGGGCGGATGTGTTCGGAAATCTGCCCAGGATCCCCTTCCAGCACGACGGAACATTCGAGGATCGCGGCGATTGGTATTACAACGTCGAGTATCGGATAGAGCAGGAACGCGGTCTCGATTTCAGGGAAGACTTGTACACGCCGGGCGTGATCGTGCTGGATTTGAAACCGGGCGAGTGGTCGCCGATCTGTGCATCTATCGACGGCACGGGATATTCCGCGCCGAGCCCTCGCGCCGATCCTTTTATCGTGAAGAGAGCCGATGCGCGGCCGACGATTGTCGCCGGGTATCCGTGGTTCACCGATTGGGGCCGCGACACGATGATCAGTCTGCCGGGGCTGCTGATCGGGAAAGGCCGGGGCGCCGAGGCGCGCGCGATCATCGAGGGATTTCTCGCGCACATGAAACAGGGTGTGATTCCGAATCGCTTTCCCGACGCGGGCGAGACGCCGGAGTACAACACGGTCGACGCGACGCTGTGGATGTTTCAGGCGGTACGTCACTTGCTCGCGACTGCTTCCGGCAGCGGCAATCGAACATTTTTGCGCGAAACGTTTTATCCCGCGGCGAAAGAAATCATCGAGTGGCACGGGCGCGGGACCTGGTATGGAATCGGCGTCGATCCCGAAGATCATCTGCTGCGGGCGGGCGATCCCGGAACGCAACTGACGTGGATGGATGCGAAGGTCGGCGACTGGGTGGTAACGCCTCGCCACGGAAAGGCGGTCGAGATCAATGCGCTTTGGCACGGCGCGTTGACGTTGGCCGCGCAGTGGGGGGACGAACTGGGCGATTCGGCCGCTTCCGATTATCGCGACGAGGCGGATCGGGTGCGCGAGAGTTTTCGCGCGAAGTTCTGGAATGCGTCGCGCGAATGTTTGTACGACGTGCTGCAAGAGGCGGGGCCGTCGGCGAAGATTCGTCCGAACCAGATCTTCGCCGTGAGTCTGCCGTTCGGGCTGCTGGAGCAGAATCATCAACAGGCCGTGGTGCGGATCGTCGAGCGCGAATTGCTGACGCGAGCGGGATTGCGAACGCTGGATCGCGGCGATCCGGAATACAAGGGTCGCTATGGGGGTTCGCCCAGGGATCGCGATGGTGCATATCATCAGGGCACGGTGTGGCCTTGGCTGATGGGGGCATTCGTAGATGCGTACCTGACGGCGTTCGGGGGCAGCTCCGATACTCGCGCCTATTGCCGGAAGTTGATCGAAGCAGTCGAGCAACACGCGCTGTTGGGCGCTTGCCCGGATTCGATCGGCGAAATCTACGATGGCGATGAGCCGCACGCAGCGGGCGGGTGTCCGGCGCAGGCATGGAGTGTCGCGGAAATCGCTAGAGCGAAACTCGTCGTTGCCGATTTGGGCCGATGACGAACGCGATCCTGACCATTGGGCATTCGACGCTTCCCATTGAAACGTTCGTCAAGATTATACAGGCACACGGCGTCGAGCAGCTCGCCGATGTGCGCACGATTCCCAAATCTCGCCACAATCCGCAATTCGGCAGTGAGGCGTTGGCGAGCGAACTGGAGCGGAATGGAATCGCCTACCAGCATTTGCCGGGGCTCGGGGGGTTGCGGCATCCAAAGAAGGATTGGATCAACAACGGATGGAAGAACGCCAGTTTTCGCGGATATGCCGACTACATGCAGACTCCGGATTTTGATCGCAGCCTGCGCGAGTTAATCGCGTTCGCGAAAACGCGCCGGACGGTCATCATGTGTGCGGAAGCGGTACCGTGGCGATGTCATCGATCCTTGATTGCCGATGCGCTAGTCGCGCGCGGCGTGCTGGTCGAACACATCATGAACGCGAAGAGCCGCAGGGCGCACACGTTTACTTCATTCGCAAACATCGATGGCGATAGGGTCACCTACCCCGGACTGTTCTAAGGTTGTGGAGCTCACGGTTCTGAAACGCCAAAGCGGATCGCCGCCACGCGTGACGGCCCCACAGCGTAAGTGAGTTTTAAGGTAGAGGAGCCGGGGCGTAGTAGCCGTGCCGCGCGCGAACGATCAGATCCTTGCGATTTCGAACGCGCACATCCACGGGGTGATACAGTCCGTCGGTCTTGAGCGGCTCGGGACGATACAGCACATTGTACTGATGCCGCAGCTCATTCGCGATGTTCTCGAAATCCTGCGAGAGGTCCTGTGCCTTGAACGGAAAAAACGCCTGCCCGCCGGTTTGTTCGGCGTAATAGCGGAGTAGTTTGTCGCCATCGGATTCGATACCGGACCGATTGGTGGAAATTCCGTAGATGACCGTATCGGCCTTGTGCGCCATCTCCAGTGCCTGATCGCGCGTGTAGCGGCTCTGGTTATCCTCGCCGTCGCTCAGAATCACCATCGCGCGGCGAAACTTGTGCTTCGGCGTATCCTGCATCAGTTTGTCGCGGCACGCGAAGAACACAGCATCGTAGAGCGCGGTGCCGCCGCCGGGGCGCAGCCCGCGAATCGCCTTCGCGAGCTTCTCGGTATCGTCGGTGAGATCGGCGACCAACTCAGCCGAGGTATCGAAGCTCACGATCACGGCTTTGTCTTCATGCGCGCGAATCACGGTGTTGACGAAATCCGTTGCGGCTTCCTGCTGGAACTTGAAGCGATCCCGAATGCTATTGCTGGTGTCGATCAGAATCGCGAGCCGCAAAGGCAGATCGGTCTCCGCGGTGAACTCGGTAATCGACTGCGGCTTCTTCGCTTCGAGAATCTCGAAATCTTCCTTGGACAGATCGCTGACGAACCGGCCTTTCTTGTCAGAGACGGTGAACAGCAACTGAACGCGTGTGATGTCGACTTTGATCGACGTCGGGTCATCGGGTAGAGACGCCGGGGGCTGTGGCGCAGGCGGTTGGGGCGTTTGCGCAGCCAAAATCGAAACCACTAGGGCGAGCGTTACGACGTACCTCATAAGCTTTAACTCGATTATAGTGAGTCGGCTGGGTTTTTAGTGGCGTCGCTGCCGGAAATGAGCCGCGCGAGTTCTTTGGGAAGCGGGGCTTCCACAGTCACACGCGCGTCGCCGTCGGGCGAAGTGAAGGTGATGCGCCAGGCATGCAGGAACACACGATCCGGCAACGCGGGAAACGGGCGCGCGCCATATAGACGATCGCCTGCAACGGGATGTCCGAGGCTCGCCATGTGCGCGCGAATTTGGTGCGTGCGGCCGGTGCCGATGCGGACTTCGAGCAATGTGAATCGCTCAAATCGCTGGCGAACGCGATATTCGGTGTGCGCTTCGCGGCCGTGATCGAGGCGCGCGGTCATTCGGATTCGGCGAACCGGATCACGCGCGATTGGCTTATCGATGCGGCCGGATTCGGCGGCGACGTGTCCTTGCACCAACGCGAGATACGTTTTTTCGACCGTGCGGCCGGCGAACTGCGCGGCGAGGGCGCGATGCGCGGAGTCCGTACGCGCGACCAGCAGCACTCCGCTGGTTCCGCGATCCAGGCGATGAACGATGCCGGGCCGCAGTTCGCCACCCACTTTCGAAAGCGACGCGAAGTGGTGGACCAGACGGTTCACCAGCGTTCCGGAATGGGCACCCGCACCCGCATGAACCACGACGCCCGCCGGCTTATTGACGGCGATCACGGCGGCATCCTCATATAGGATTTCGATCGGCAGGTCTTCTGGCGTGGCGTTGAGCGGCGGCAAGTCCGCAGGTGAGACTTCAACGATTTCGCCGCCGTGCAGCGTCATGGAAGCTTTCGCGGCGACTCCGTTGACCAGCACGCGGCCTTCGCGAATCCAGCTTTGGATGCGCGCGCGGCTGAATTCGGGCATGTGTACCTGCAGGAAATGGTCGAGGCGTTTTCCCGCGTCGGATGCGGCGGCTGTAAATGAAATCGGCACGGCAGCTTCAGTGGTTCATGATAAGCTCATTCGAATGCGAGCCGCCGTACGCCGCTTGATCACGCTGGTGTTTTTTGTTGCGACGGGATTCGCGGCCGATCGCTTCCCTGTCGATTGGCCGAAGCTTGACCGCGAGCTGCTGGAGCACTATTCCGCGTTGATTCGCATCGATACGAGTAATCCGCCAGGCAACGAAACCAAGGCCGCCAACTACGTAAAAGCTCTGCTGGATCGCGAAGGCATTCCGAACCAGATGTTCGCGCTGGAACCCGATCGCGCGAACGTGGTGGCGCGCCTGAAGGGCAGCGGATCGAAGCGGCCGATCATCGTGATGGGCCATCTGGATGTGGTCGGCGTGCAGCGCGAGAAGTGGACCGTCGACCCATTCGCGGCGATCCGCAAGGACGGCTACATCTATGGCCGCGGCGCGAACGACGACAAGGACAATCTCTCGACCGGCCTCATGCTGATGGTGATGCTGAAGCGCCTGAACGTCCCGCTGGATCGCGATGTTATTTTCGTCGCTGAGGCGGGCGAAGAAGGTACGACATCGGTCGGGATCAATTATTTGGTTCGCGAACATTGGGACGCGCTGGGTGGCGATGTCAATGGGGCGGAATTCGCGCTGGCGGAAGGCGGAGGCGGCGAGGCTCGGCAGGGCAAGGTTCGATTCGTCAACATCACGACGACGGAAAAGGTTCCGCGCACGACGCGATTGGTCGCGCATGGGACCGCGGGTCATGGATCGTTGCCGCGGCTCGACAATCCGGTGATTCACTTGGCCGATGCGGTCGCGAAAATCGGCGCGTGGCAGCCGCCGATGCGTTTGAACGATACGACGCGGGCCTATTTCGAACGGTTGGCGACCATCAGTTCGCCTGAGGATGCCGATCGCTACAATCATCTGACCGATCCCAAACGCTCGGCTGCGATCCAGAAATATTTCGCGGAACACGAGCTGGACCATTACTCGAAGCTCCGGACGTCCGTGGTTCCGACAATCATCAAGGCTGGCTTTCGCTCCAACGTAATTCCGTCGGAGGCCGAGGCGACACTCGATATTCGTGCACTGCCGGACGAAGACATGCCGAAGCTGTACGCCGAGATTCGCCGGATTATCAACGATCCGTCGATCGATGTGGTCGGTGGCGATCCGGCAACGCAGCGGCCTGCGAGTGCGCCTTCGCGGCTCGATTCGGAGATGTACCGCGTCATGGAGAGCGTCACGAAACAGCTCTATCCCGGCGCGGTGACGCTGCCTGATTTATTGCCGATGGCCACCGATCTGGCGCAACTTCGGGCGAAAGGCGTGCAGTCGTACGGGATCGGACCGATCACCGAAGAGAAAGATCGAGGCGTGGGCGGCGCGCATACCGACGACGAACGGCTGGAGGAAGCGGCGCTGTATCGCTTCATGCAATTCCTGTGGAATACCGTGACAGAGATCGCGGCGAAGAAATGACGCGCGAGACTAGGCGCTCCCTCACGAGTCTGTATGAAGAACAGGTGCGTGAAAACAGGGACAGGCTACCCTGTCCCCTAGTGACCAGAGGCCACGGATGAACCAAGTATCGGCGTGGACAGGGCGGCCTGTCCCTGTTTTCACGCACCTGTTCTTCATACAGACTCGTGAGGGAGCGCGCACGTGGATGTAAAACCGAATCGCCTGATTTCGCTCGATGTCTTTCGCGGTCTGACGATCGCGTCGATGAACCTGGTGAACAATCCTGGTTCGGAGCCAACATATAGACAACTCGATCACGCGGAGTGGAACGGCTGGACGTTCACGGACACGGTGTTTCCGTTCTTCGTGTGGATCGCGGGGCTCGCAATGACGCTGAGTTTCGGACGCCGCGTGGAGGAGGGCGCGGATCGCGGCAAATTGTTCTTGCATACGCTGCGGCGCGCCGCGCTGATTTTCGCGGTCGGTCTGTTCCTCAACGGCTTTCCTTATTTTCCGATTCATCGGATGCGCATCCCAGGAGTCTTGCAACGAATCGCCGTGTGTTATCTGATCGCGGGAACTATTTTCCTGATCGCGAAAGTTCGCGGCCAGATCTTGTGGAACGTGTTCTTCCTGGTCCTCTACGCGGTGCTGATGCGCGGCAATTACGACTTCAACACGAACTACGCTCGCTACGTCGACGGCCTGTTTCTGAAGGGCCATATGTGGTCGCATACGAAAATCTGGGACCCCGAGGGGCTGGTTAGTACGCTGCCCGCGATTTCGTCGGCGCTGTTTGGCATCCTGGCGGGCCACATCGTACGGAGTAAGTTGGAACCAGCCGCGAAAACGGCGTGGCTGCTTATCAGTGGCAATGGATTGCTATGGCTCGGCGTCATTCTCAACTTCTGGATTCCGATCAATAAGAACTTGTGGACGACGTCGTACTCGGTGTTCATGGCGGGGCTCGCGTCTATCGTATTCGGGATTCTGTATTGGATCGTCGACGTGCAGGGATGGAAGCGATGGAGCCGGCCGTTCGCGATTTACGGGATGAATGCGTTGACGATTTTTGCACTGGCGGGAATCGTTGGGCGGTTGATGGGGCTGATCAAGATCGGCAATCGATCGCTGCACGGCGTTGTTTATCAGACCGTTTTCGCACCGTTGGCGCAGCCGATAAATGCGTCGCTGTTGTTCGCGATTGCGTTTGTTTTGGTGATGTATGGTGCGGCGTATTTGATGTATCGTCGCGGGTGGATCGTTCGATTTTGAAAACGTGTCGACATGAGTGTCGACACGGCACGCAGGAGTGCGTGCGCCACATCAGGCGCGGCTCGCAGCGTTTGAAAAGAGGAACACCGCGACTTCGGCTCGCAGATTCGGAAACAGCGAAACCTCGTGGCGGCCCGATAAGAATATCCGCCGCTCCACGCGCCAATGTTCCTTTGCCGCCAACGCTTCGAAATCGAGCACCGTCAGAAAATGGATGTTCGGCGAATCGTACCAGTCGTGCGGGAACAGCTCGGTCTGCGGCGCGCGCCCGCTCCACAAATGCGATAGCCGCACGCTCCAATGCCCGAAGTTCGGAAAGGCGACGACTGCACGAGTACTGATGCGGAGCATCCCTCGCAGCACTCGCAACGGATCGCGCGTTTCCTGCAAAGTCTGGCTGAGGATCACATAGTCGAACGCATTCGCCGGATAATCGTCGAGCGCCGATTCGAGATCGCCCTGATATACGGACGCCCCGCGCGCGATCGCCTTTTGAACTCGTGCGCCGGTCATCTCGACGCCGCGACCGTCGACCTTCTTGTTTTCCTTGAGCCACTCCAGCAGTTCGCCTTCGCCGCAACCGAGATCGAGCACGCGAGCTTTCGCGTCGATCAGTTCGCCGATGATGGCGTAGTCGCTGCGCCCGTAAACTTCGCGCACGCGATTACTGAACCTCCCGAAACGTGCTTGCCAGGAAGCCGCGGATCACTTCCGTTTGCTCTTCCACTTCGACAAAAAACGCATCGTGACCGTATTGCGCCTCCAGTTGGCAATAGGCGACGTCGCAATTGCGGCTGCGCAGCGCGCTGACGATTTCCTGTGACTGGTAGCTGGGATACAGCCAGTCCGAGCTGAAGCTGATCACCAGAAAGCGCGTCGAGATTTTCTCAAACAACGACGCCAGCGTCCCGCGCTCCGTGAGATCGAACGAATCCAGAGCGCGCGTGATGTAGATGTACGAATTGGCGTCGAAGCGATCGACGAACTTGCTGCCGCGATATCGCAGATAGCTTTCCACTTCGAAATGATCGGCCTTGCCATCATCGGACGCTCGCAGCCGGCGCCCGAATTTTTGCCGCATGCTCTCGTCGCTCATATAAGTGATATGGCCGACCATGCGCGCCACACTGAGTCCGCGCGCCGGCGGGCGGCCTCCGTAATAGTTGCCGCCATTCCAATCCGGATCGGCCATCATCGCCTGCCGGCCCACTTCGTTGAACGCGATCTGTTGCGCGCTGTGCCGCGCGGTGGTTGCAATCGGAATCGCCGCCGCGACGTGTTCCGGATAGGTAACGGCCCACTCCAGCGCCTGCATTCCACCCATCGATCCGCCGGTCACGGCCAGCAATCGCGAAATGCCCAGACGTTCGATCAGCATTTTTTGCACACGCACCATATCAGCGATGGACACGCTGGGAAACGACATCGCCCACGGACATCCGGTCGCCGGATTGATCGAACCGGGCCCCGTCGTCCCGCGGCATCCGCCGAGGACGTTCGAGCAAATGACGAAGTACCGATCGGTATCGAGCGCCTTTCCAGGACCGATCATGCCAGCCCACCAGCCGCCTTCGCCGCCCGCGTGCGCGTCGCCCGAAAACGCGTGGCCGACCAGAATCGCATTCGTCTTGGCGGCATTCAATTCGCCGTAGGTTTCGTAAGCGACTTCGATGGGCGCAAGCGTGGCGCCGCAATCGAGATCGACGCGTTCGAACGTGGCAATAGCAGCCTCGGTGACCATGAGGGTGAACTTTCAGTGTACATGCGACCATAAAATGGTGAGCAGCGGCTTGAACGATGATGAATTCGTGCGGGCTTTCGAGAGTTGTGAGCTGAGTCCGGATTTGTTTCATCATCGCGACCACATTCGGCTGGCGCGGATCTACTTGGACCGACTCGGCGCGGCCGCGGCCATCGAACGCTTTCGCGCAGCGATCATCAGGTTCGCGGCGCATAACGGCGTGAGCGACAAGTATCACGAGACGATCACGATCGCCTGGATGCGGCTGGTGATTGCCGCGGCCGAGGTAGACGGCGAAAAGCTCTTTCGACAAAAAATACATCGAGACGTTTTATTCGCCGGAGCTGCTGGCGACCGAAGCCGCCCGAATCGAGCTTTGTCGAGCCGGATCGCGCGCGCCTCCCTGGATAGAGGTCGGTGCGCGCTCTCTTACGGTCGCGCCTCCCTGGCGGCCGTCAATACTGAAGGTCGCCAGGGAGGCGCGACCGTAAGAGAGCGCGCACCGAAATAAACTGGCGCTCGCCGCCCGCATGTGGTGAAATAGAAGTTACCCCCGGCCTGGAGGAATCGACCCAATTGAATTCAGCAGTTCTCGCCTTGGAAGACGGCACGGTCTTCGAGGGCCAGAGTTTTGGTGCGCCCGTCGAACGTACGGGCGAAGTTGTTTTCAATACCGCCATCACCGGATATCAGGAAATTTTCACGGACCCTTCGTACTCCGGCCAGATCGTGGTGCTGACCAATCCGCAGATCGGCAACTACGGCGCGAATGAATCCGACAACGAAGCGGCGAAGGCCTATATCGAAGGCTTGGTGGTGCGCGAGTTTTCGCCGCTGGCGAGCAACTGGCGCGCTGACGAAACCGCGCAGACATTTTTGACGAATAGCGGCGTCCCCGTCATCGCCGGGATCGACACGCGAGCGCTGGTGCGCCACCTTCGTTCCCGCGGCGTGATGCGCGGCGTGCTTTCGACCAGCGGCGCGGCTCGCCAAGGAATTGGTGGAGCGAGCCAGAAATTCGCCGTCGATGACCGGCCTCGATCTGGCGACCCGCGTTTCGACTCCGTCATCCTACGAATGGACCAAGCCCGCCGAGCCTTGCTCGCCATCGGACCTGGAAGCGGCAGCCGCCGAAGCGCGCTTCCACGTGGTCGCCTACGATTTCGGAATCAAGCACAACATCCTGCGCCGATTGGTATCAGACCGGCTGCCGCGTGACGGTGGTCCCGGCCGCGACCACCGCCGAGGACGTGCTGGCGCTGAAGCCGAACGGCGTGTTCCTATCGAACGGCCCCGGCGATCCTGAGCCGCTCGACGTATCAGGCCGCGCAGGTGCGCAAACTGATCGGGCGCGTGCCGATTTTCGGCATCTGCCTGGGCCATCAGATTCTGGGCCTGGCGCTGGGCGGCGAAAACCTACAAGCTGAAGTTCGGACATCGCGGCGCGAATCATCCGGTGCTGAACAAGATCACCGGCCAAGTGGAGATCACGTCGCACAATCACGGATTCGCGGTCGATCCCGATTCGCTGAATCTCAACGAAATCGAAATCACGCACATGAATCTGAACGACGACACGCTGGAAGGCTTCCGGCATCGCAACCATCCCGTGTTCTGCGTGCAATATCATCCGGAAGCCGCGCCGGGTCCGCACGATTCGCGCTACCTGTTTGACGATTTCGTGAAGCTGATGAAGGCGGGCGTCTGATGCCGCGCCGCAACGACCTGCATCGCATTCTGATCGTCGGCAGCGGGCCCGATCATCATCGGCCAGGCCTGCGAGTTCGATTATTCCGGCGCGCAAGCCTGCAAGGCGCTGCGCGCCGACGGCTACGAAGTGGTGCTGATCAATTCGAATCCGGCGACGATCATGACCGATCCGGATCTCGCCGATCGAACCTATGTCGAGCCGCTGAGCGTCGAGTTCGCCGAAGAAGTGATCCGCCGGGAACGGCCCGATGCGCTGCTCTCGACGGTCGGCGGGCAGACCGGGCTTGAATCTTTCGGTCGCGCTGGCCGAAGCCGGCGTGCTCGATAAGTATGGCGTGGAACTGATCGGCGCGAAGCTCGATGCGATCAAGAAAGCCGAAGATCGGCTGCTATTCAAGGATGCGATGCGCAAGATCGGCCTGGATCTGCCGCAATCGCAACTTGTGACCACGGTCGAAAAAGGCCTGGAGTTCGCCGCGCGCATCGGCTATCCGGTGATTCTGCGCGCGAGCTTCACGCTCGGCGGCACCGGCGGCGGCATCGCCTACAATCGCGAAGAGCTCGAAGAGATTCTGGAGCGCGGCCTGGATCTTTCCCCGGTGCACGAAGTCTTGATCGAAGAGAGCGTGCTCGGCTGGAAAGAATTCGAGCTGGAAGTGATGCGCGACCAGGCGGACAACGCGATCATCGTCTGCTCCATCGAGAATTTCGATCCCATGGGCGTGCACACCGGCGATTCGATCACCGTCGCGCCCGCGCAGACGCTGACCGA
This sequence comes from Terriglobia bacterium, assembly GCA_963732025.1. GTDB lineage: Bacteria > Acidobacteriota > Terriglobia > Bryobacterales > Bryobacteraceae > Palsa-187. The sequence continues at coordinate 1,002,980 of CAVSXU010000006.1, read as the reverse complement.
TCGCGAATATCAGATGATGCGCGATGGCGCGCTCGCATGTCTGCGCGAGATCGGCGTCGATACCGGCGGCTCGAACGTGCAATTCGCCATCGATCCCGCAAACGGGCCGCATGGTGATTGTCGAGATGAACCCGCGCGTCTCGCGCAGCTCCGCGCTCGCGTCGAAAGCCACCGGATTCCCTATCGCCAAGATCGCCGCGAAGCTCGCGGTCGGCTATCGGCTCGACGAAATCAAGAACGACATCACGCGCAAGACTCCTGCTTGTTTCGAACCGACCATCGATTACGTGGTCGTCAAGATTCCGCGCTGGCAGTTCGAAAAATTCCCTGGCGCGGAGCCCGTGCTGGGCACGCAGATGAAAAGCGTCGGCGAGGTGATGGCGATCGGCCGCACCTTCAAACAGGCGATGGGCAAGGCGCTGCGGAGCCTCGAAACCGGCAAGTCGGATGGCGCCGTGAAATATCAGCGCGATCTGATCGAGCCGCGGCTGATCACGCCGAATCCCGATCGCCTCGGCTACATTCGCCACGCGTTTGACGTTGGCTATACCGAAGAGCAGGTGCAGTCGCTGACGTCGATCGATCCCTGGTTCCTGCGGCAGGTCCGCGAAATGGTCGATCTCGAAAAAGCGATGGCCGCGATCCCGTTCGATCAGGTGACGCGCGAGCAATTGCTGACCGCCAAGCGCGACGGGTTGTCGGACTCGGGACTCGCCCGCGCATGGGGCGTCGCACCATTGGACGTTCGCGCGAAGCGAAAAGAAATGGGCGTCACGGCGGTCTTCAATCGCGTGGACACCTGCGCCGCCGAATTCGAAAGCTTCACGCCGTACATGTATTCGAGCTACGAATCGGAATGCGAAGCCGCGCCGACCGATCGCAAGAAAGTGATGATTCTCGGCAGCGGGCCGAACCGCATCGGGCAAGGAATCGAGTTCGATTACTGCTGCTGCCACGCATCTTTCGCGCTGCAGGAATTCGGCTTCGAATCGATCATGGTGAACTGCAATCCGGAAACGGTTTCGACGGATTACGACACCAGCGATCGTCTGTATTTCGAACCGCTGACGCTCGAAGAAGTTCTGAATATTTGCGACACCGAAAAGCCCGACGGCGTGATCGTGCAGTTCGGCGGACAAACGCCGCTGACGCTGGCGCTGCCGCTGAAGGCCGCGGGCGTGCCGATCATCGGAACCGATCCCGAGGATATCGATCTCGCGGAAGATCGCAAGCGCTTCGGGAAACTGCTCGACGACCTGAAGATTCCTTCGCCAGCGAACGGGTCGGCGACCAATGCCGAAGGCGCTTGCGCTGTCGCGCGCGAAATCGGATTCCCGGTGCTGCTGCGGCCCAGCTACGTGCTCGGCGGCCGCGCGATGGTGATCGCCTACGACGATGACATGGTGCGGCGCTACATGCAGGAAGCTGTCCTGTTTTCGCAGGATCGTCCGGTGCTGATCGATCGGTTCCTGGAGGATGCGACCGAGGTCGACGTCGATGCGCTGTGCGACAACAGCGGCGCGGTGCTGATCGCCGGAATCATGGAACACATCGAGGAAGCCGGCGTTCATTCGGGCGATTCGAGCTGCGTACTGCCCTCCACCTCGCTGGCGCCGGATGTGATCGCGACCATTCGCTCGCACACGGAGCGGCTCGGAAAGGCTCTGCGCGTCGCCGGGCTGATGAATGTTCAGTACGCGGTGAAGGACGGCGTCGTCTACGTGCTCGAAGTGAATCCGCGCGCGTCGCGTACCGTGCCCTACGTCAGCAAAGCGACTGGTGTTGCGATCGCGAAAATCGCGGTCGGCCTGATGCTCGGCAAAAAGATCGTCGGAATTCAAAGAGGCGTTCGATGGCCAGATTATTAATGGTGTGCTCAGCGTGCCGAAGTTCTTCGTCAAGTCGCCCGTCTTCCCGTTCAATAAATTCCCCGGCGTCGATCCGACACTCGGCCCTGAAATGCGATCGACCGGCGAAGTAATGGGCGTCGGCGAAAGTTTCGGCGAAGCTTTCGCCAAGGCGCAACTGGGCGCGGGGACTCCGCTGCCTGACAAGGGCCGCGTCTTCCTCAGCGTGAACGATCGCGATAAGCTGATCGCCGTGGCGCTCGCCAAGCGGTTTACCGATCTCGGTTTCGAAGTCACGGCGACGCGCGGGACGGCCGTCGCGATTCGCGCCGCGGGAACTCCAGTGAAAACCATCTTCAAAGTGAACGAAGGCCGGCCGAATGCAGTGGATCTGCTGAAGGCGGGCTCGCTGGATCTGATCATCTACACCGCCACCAGCGGAGCCCACGCGTTCAGCGATGAGAAGGCCATTCGCCGCAATGCGGTGACGTATCGGGTCCCCTGCATTACGACCATGAGCGGTGCGCGCGCATCGATTGAAGCGATCGCCTCGCGGCGTCGCGATCCGATTCGCGTGTGGAGTTTGCAGGAAATTCATGCGGCCACCGTGGAGCGCGGGGCGGCAAAATAAACAAATGCCTCAAACGAGACGCCGGGATACCGATATCCGCAAAGACGCCCGCGCTGAGGAGCCGATCGAGGCCGTCGTCGAGCACAAGCGAGTCGACGAACCGATCGAGCCGCGCGTCACCGCGATCATGATCGTCCACAATCAGGCCGCGGCGGCGCGCCGCGCGATTGAGGCGCTGGAAAAGTCGCAGGATCGCGAGCATCTGGAAATCATCGTGATCGATTGCGGCAGCTCCGACGAGAGTTCGCAGCTCGATTCCGAATATGCGGGAATTTCCGTGCTGCGCCTGCCGCATGACTTCGGCGCGACCAAAGCCTTGAACATCGGCACGAGAACGGCGAAGGCGGAACTGGTGTTTTACGTCTCGCCGAACGTCGAGGTCGCGCCGGACACGATCTCACAAACTTGCCGACATCTGGAAGCCGATACGGAATCGAGTGCTGTGTGTCCTCTGTTCGTGGACGCAGCGGGGCAGGCGGTCTCCAAGCAGCGGTCCGTTGCCGACTCGTGAAGACGTTCTCGCTACGGACATGGCTCGCCCGTACCAGCGCTCGATCTCTCTGCAGGAAGCATCGATCATCGAATATCCGCGGATCGATGCGCTGATGGTGCGCAAGCATTTCATCAAGGGCATGAATTATTTTGACGAACGCTTCGGCCATTATTGGGCGGATGCCGATCTTGCGGCGCAGATTCGGACGAGCGCAGAGAAAAGCCCGCCTCTATCCGGCGATTCGCGCAACCTATCATGCCGGCTCGGACCCGCGGGCCGACGATCCGCTGATCGAAGCCGATCGGATTCTGGGCGCTGCGGCGTTCCTGGGAAAGTATGGCGGCGGCGGCTTTGGCTTCCGGCTCAGCGCGATCTTTCCGGGCGCTCGGCGCTTCAAATTCAAGCTGTTGGCAGCGTTGGTGAGCGGGCAAAAACTCGACGGCTCACAAGCGATGTAGGGCAGCGAGTCTGCGCTGCGTCCGGCCGCCTGGCCGGACATCCATGTTGCGCAACCGGGCGGTTGCGCGCGACCAGCGGTCCGCCCTACACAATCGCCGATCGCGTGATCTCCTTAATCGTCGGCGTCCCGCACTGCCGCATCGAAAGCGTGAACTCCCGCCGCAGAATATCGATCACCGCCTCGACCCCCGGTTGACCATACGCGCCCAAGCCCCACAGGTACGGGCGTCCGATTCCCACGGCTCGCGCGCCCATCGCCAGCGCCTTGTAAACGTCGCTGCCACGCCGAATACCGCCGTCGATCATCACCGGAATGCGACCCTTCACCGCGTCGACCACCTCCGGCAGGCATTCGATGGTCGCGTGACCTGTGTCCTCGGCGCGTCCGCCGTGATTCGAAACGATGATTCCGTCGGCCCCGTGCTCCACCGCGAGCGCCGCATCCTCGCGCGTCTCCAGGCCCTTGATCACCAGCTTCATCTTGATCGTCTTCTTCAAGCGATCCACCAGTTTCCAATCCGTCGTCGGCGAATTCATCCCGGCCGTCGCGATCCCTTCGAACATCGGTTTGCGATTGCCGCCGCCGCGCGCCGTCGCGTGACAATCGGTGCAGGTGCGCTTGTCGTTCTTGGCGAATCGGCGCTCCGTCTCCGTGTTTCGTCCGCCATAGAGGTCGACCGTCAGCACCAACGTCGGACACCCGGCGTCTTCCACGCGCTTCGCCATGTGCTCGACGCCTTCCCAAGTGGTCGGCGCGTACATCTGATACCACGGCGCCTCGCCGCGAGCCTTCACGACTTCTTCCACCGGCACCGACGTCTGCGTCGAAAGAATCTGCAGCGTCTTGCGCGATTTCGCGGCTTTCGCCGTGCCCGATCTCGCCATCGGCATGAAACGCTTTCTGGCTGCCGCACGGGCAAATGAAGATCGGAAAATCCCACGTCGTGCCGAAGATGTCGACCTTCGTATCGACCTTGCTCACGTCGACCAGGCGCCGCGGCCGAAGCTGGATCTTCTTGTACGCCTCGTGATTCCACTTGAGCGTGATGTCGTCGTCGACGCCCGTCGCCATGTAATACCAGTGCGCGATCGGGACTTTGCTGCGCGCGATCTCCTCGAAGTCCATCACGTTCAGGACGTCCTTCGGGTCGGCGGGACCACCCGATCCTGACCGTACAGCTTCGCCAGAGGACTGGCCGCGAGATAACTGAGGAACTGCCGTCGCGAATTCATAAGATAGATACTACCTCAGCAGCGTCCGTGAGGCGCGATCGTAAGAGAGCGCGCGTCTTCAATAGACTCGCGACCGCCAGAGCGTGTGTGAAAAGCCGACGGTTGGACCGCTTCCTTTGGTCGCGGCTCGTCATGCATCTGATTTCACGAACCGTCGGCTTTTCACCAAACTCGCTAGGAACCGGCCAACCCTTACGACTTCTAAGATATTTCACCTACTACCCTAACTTTCTTCCCATCCTCCTCCGATAGAAAAGAGACGGGTACTTAGGACCTCTTAACCATATGCACATGGACGCTTTTCTCTGGATGTTTCTCCCGGTCTTCGTCGCCGGCGGAAGCGCGTTGTTGTCCTTCTTCATCATGCAGGCGAGGATGGAAGTCGCATTGGCGAAAGAACGCGAAACGCTGGCCGAGGCTCGCGCCACCATCAGCACCCAGCGCGTCACCATGGAAGAACGCATCAAGGCGACCGAGGAATCCACCAAGCGGCACTCGCTCGACGAATTCATGCAGGAATTCCGCGTCGAAGAGCGCAGCTATGTGCGCGAAAGCAAATCGCTATCGGCGTCCAGGCGCAGCATGATCATGCAGGAGCGGCTGTTCTTCCGCAACATCCCTCTGTCGAACTGGATCGAGCGTGAAATGATCGTCGAAGAAGGCAGCGATCTGGATCAGCTTCCCAAGGAATCGGTGTTTCAGATGACGACGCTGAATAGCGGCAGCTCCAACGGCAACAATATGGATCGCCTGCCGATTTCGAAGTTCCTGGATGAAATGCCGGCGCCCGCGCCGCGCCCGGCCCTGGTGAAAACGCAGATGAAGACCGGCACCGATTCATCGTCGTCGATGATCAAGACGCACATCCCTGCGTTCGGGGCTCAGTAAGAATTCATAGCCGCAGATTCACGCTGATTCACGCCGATAAGAAATCTTTGCGTTATCCGTGTGAATCAGCGTGCATCCGCGGCTAATTTCCCTGCTCGAATCGGACGTCACTTCGGTGCTGGAAACTTCGCGAGCTTCTTCTTGATCTCGCCCGCATTCTTCGCGTCCGGCGCGAGCTCCAGATACTTCTGGTACGCGTCGCGAGCCTGATCGCGGTTGTGGAGCTTTTCCTCCACCTCGCCCAGCTTCGAGGTAGGCTTCCTTCGAACTCGGATCCCAGCAGATCGCTTCCTTGTAACGATTCGCCGCCGCGCCGTACTTCGGCTTATGGAAATAGAAATCGCCCGTCTTGATGTTTTTCTCCGCCTCCAGCGGATTCAAAACGCATTCCTTGGGAATCAGCGATTCGTCCTCTTCCGGCGGCTCCTCAACTTGTTTCTGGGCGCGGCTTTCGTGTCCGCGGGTTTCGTGTCGGGAGGCTTGGTCGATTGCTGGGCGAATAATCCCCAGCCCACGGCGAATCCGGCAAGAAAAGCACGCTTCACTACTTCAGTATAAATCCAGCGGAGACCCCGTCGATTAAACAGCGCGCTCTCTTACGGTCGCGCCTCCCTGGCACCCGTCAACGTATTCGTCGGAGGCGCGACCGTAAGAGAGCGCGCCATTTCAGCCCCAATCGAACTCCCATGCGAAAATGGAACTACGGAAGAAATCCTCAAGCTCCGCGACCGCGCTGCCGAGCTGCCCTCTCTCCCTGGCGTCTACCTCTACAAAGACGCCCATGGCACCGTGATCTACGTCGGCAAAGCCAAAAACCTGCGCAGCCGCGTCCGCAGCTATTTCATCGACGACCGCCTGGCCGAAGCCAAGACCGGCACGCTGATCCACGAAGCGCGCGACATCGACTTCATCCAGGTCGATAACGAAAAAGAAGCGCTGGCGCTCGAGAACAACCTCATCAAGCAGTGGAAGCCGCGCTACAACATCCTGCTTCGCGACGACAAAACCTATCCGTACATCAAGCTCACCGCCGAGAACTATCCGCGCGTCTACGTTACCCGCCGATTGAAGAAAGACGGGTCCACCTATTTCGGCCCGTATTTTCCGGGAACCTGGCGCATCGCCTGGTGCACTTCATCCATCGATTCTTCAAAGTGCCCTCCTGCAATGTCGACCTGACGCGCAAGCATACGCACCCGTGCCTCGAATATCACATCCATCGCTGCCTGGGCCCGTGCGTCGCAGGCCTGACGACCGACGAGCGCTACGCCGAAGCCGTGCGCGGCGTCCGCCTGTTCCTCGAAGGCCGCCACAAGGATCTGCGAAAGAACTGCGCGCGCGCATCGAAGCGCCAGCCACGGCCACGCGCTACGAAGAAGCCTCGGCGCTGAACGATCTGCTGCACACCGTGGAAGAGATGGGCGAGAAGCAAAAGATGGCCGCCGCCGAGGGCGACGACACCGACATCTTCGCCTACTACGCCGAGCCTCCGCTGGTCGCCGTGAACCTGTTCCATCTGCGCCGCGGCCACATCGTCGACCGCCGCGAGTTCTTCTGGGAAGACCAGCGCGATTTCGATCCGCCGGAGTTTTTCTCGTCGCTGCTGAAGCAGGTTTATCTCAACGATCCCTACGTCCCGGCGTTCATCCACGTGCCGGTCGAGTTCGACGATTGCGAGGTTCTGGAAGAATTTCTCACCGAAAAGCGCGGCCGCAAAGTCGAGATCAACACGCCGCAGCGCGGACAGAAGCGAGCCATGATCGACCTGGTCGAATCCAACGCCAAGCACAGTTTCGAGCAGCGCTTCCGCGTGCATGAAGCCGTCGTCGAAGGCGATTCGAGAAGGCCTTGCAGGACGCGCTGGGCCTGGAAAACGCGCCGCGCCGCATCGAGTGTTTCGATATCTCGCACATCCAGGGCACCGACAAAGTCGCCAGCATGGTGGTGTGGGAAGACGGCCGGATGAAGAAGTCCGACTATCGCAAATTCATCATCCGCACGGTCGAAGGCAATGACGATTTCGCGTCCATGCGCGAAGTCATCACACGCCGCTACGGTCGATTGAAGGAAGAGGGCGCGCCGCAGGCCGGGACTGGTTCTGGTCGACGGCGGACTCGGCCAGTTGCACGCCGCCGCGGCGGCGCTGGAGGCGTTGGGCATCACCGACCAGCCGCTGGCGTCGATCGCCAAACGGGAAGAGTGGATTTACGTTTACGGCCAGGAAGACGAGCCGATCGTGCTCGACCAGTTTCTCACCGGTGCTGCACCTGGTCCAGACGGTGCGCGACGAAGCGCATCGCTTCGCCGTGACGTTCCATCGCACCCGCCGCAATGCCAGCCGCCTGCGCAGCGAGCTCGACCTGATTCCAGGAATCGGCGAGAAGACCGTGATCAAACTGCTGAAGCATTTCGGCAGCCTCGAACAAGTACGCCAGGCTCCCGAAGATGAGTTGGTGAGGGTCGCCGGCAAGGCGATTGCGAAGCGAGTAACAGATGCTCTCAGAGTAGGCGAAGCCGTAACAGTTGAGGTTCGCCCGCCGTCCAACAACGCATGATCTCCGTGGCGATCTCGATCTCAGCGCTTCAAGCACCACTCGTCAGAGTGGGGGTCGCGCTATCGCATCGTGAGCATCACGCCGCTGCAAGACAACTTCGGCACCAGCATCGTCGAAGGCGTCAGGGCGTAGCGGTTTTATGGAGCAGGCGGTTTCGCCTGCCGTCGCGCTTGCGCCCGCTGCGAACTAGAACAGATCGCCGATGTCCTTCGACGTGCTGCGAGCTTCAATATGAATCAGGCCGGCGTTGCCGCCCTGCGGGCTGATCACCGCGAGCACAGCCTTGCTGCCCGCCGAATAAATGAAGAACGCGCCTTCTTCCGATTGAATCGAAACTTCGCCCAGCGTGCCCGAGCTCATGCTTTCGCTGATGCGCCGTCCCAAGTTGGACGCGGCAGCCGCCATCGCGGCGATGCGGTTCGGGTCCGCTCCATTGGATAATGAATGCGCGATCGGCAATCCTTCGTTGGATGCCAACAGCACGCCTTTTAATTCCGGAATTGCGTTGCGCAGAGCTTCAATGTGGCCCTTCAACGCTTCACCCTTCGCCATAAGATGGTCTCCTATCCCTTGTTGGTTCCCTAAGTTTTGCTTCTCGGCACTTCTCCAGGGTCACGCTGTTAGGCGAGACTTAATGTAAAAGCAACGTTGCGCTGGAACACTGATATCATCGGCGCGTAGGGAAATAACTTTAGTAACGCTAGATGGGTAAACCAACTAATTCGACATAAGGGTGTTGGCCTAACTCCTGGTGCACCCAAGTCCCACGCCGTCCCGCTCGGTCGGACCCTGAGGTGGACAGCGCTTTCCTCGCATCACCCGGCAACCAAACGACCATTTTCCCCGCCCGGCCTTCCGCCGCGGCCCGCCAGATCTAAGGCCTTCGTACTAAGGGGCCGTAGGGCCTTCGCCTCAAAACCAATCTATAAGTGCTTTACCGCATAGAAAGCCGTAAGGTCCCCTTTAGTTTAAGGTCGGAGTGGACGATTAGATCACCATGCGGTGTCTGTATTGCGGCAAGGAGCTCGCACTCCTTAAGCGTTGGACGGGGGGAGGCGAATTCTGCTCGGATGCTCATCGCCAGCAGTATCAGGACGAGTACAACCAGCTCGCGCTGACCCGTCTTCTGCAAGCCAAGCCGCCCGGGGCCGAAGCCGTGGCCGAAACACAGCCTGAACCTCCTCCGCCTGCGAAAGAAACAGCAAAGCCGTCACGAGGACGCGCCGCGCAGGCCGAAAAGGCCGCCGCACCGGAAAAGACTCCGGCGGCGCCCAAGCCCACTCCCCGGATCGCGGCACGTACACCCGAACCGGAACCGGAACCCGAGCCAATCGTCGAATTCGAACTCGAGCCCGAGCCAGTGGCTGAGATTGAACCCGAACCGGAGCCGGTCGTTGAGTCCGAGCCGGAGTCCGAGCCGGAGTCCGAGCCGGAATCCGAACCGGAACCCGAGCCGGAGTTCGAACCTGAGTTCGACGAAGAGCCTGCGCCCGCCGAACTTGGCAGCTTCCTGGTGGAAATTCCCGTTCCCGCTCTATCGGAAACGATGGTGATGTCGCGCGTGGAGTTGGGATTTGAACAGGGACTTGTGCCTGCCCTCCCGCGCCGTCAAATCGACGCCTGGGAATCCCATATGGTGTCGGCAGGGCCCGTCGATTCCGCACCGTTCACGCAGTTCGTGGATTACGCAACACGCCCTCGCGATCGCAAAGTGGATGTACGCGAGTTCGTGCGAACCGCGCCCGTAATCGAGATCAATCTCGACCCGGCCGGTGAAACACAATTACCCGAGATGATTGAGGAGCCCATGGACATTCTGATCTTTCCTCATCCTCCGCAGGGTTCACCGCCTTTATGGGATGAGCCGTGGCGGGAGTTTACTCTCGAAAAGGACCTGGGTGCGCTCGCAAGAGTGGCGTTCCGGACCACGGGAGTAGAGGACAACGAAGATTCACGCGATCCGATTGAAAGCCTGGATGCGTCTGATAGCGTGGATGCGTCGCCTGCATCCGTTCCCGCAGCCCGAACCGGTTCAGGTCCAGGCCGCGGCACAATCCGCCGCCGATCCCACACCGATCGAATCCAAGCCCATTCCCGCACCGATGGAATCCAAGCCCGTTCCCGCAGCGCCGCAAGCCGCCGTGGCTGTTCCCGAGCCGGAAGTTGCTAAGCCGGTCGTCGCACCCGTAATCACGCCTCCCTTAAGAGTGCCGCCTCAAGTCGCGCCGGCTGCCGCCCGTTCGACATTCCTGCGACCCACGCTGGCAGCGAAACCCGCGCCGGTCGTTAAACCCGCACCGGTCGTTGAACCAGCAATCGCCAAGGCTCCCGAAGTCGAGCCGGCGCCCGAACCCTTGCCAGCGCTCGTCACCAAGCCGCTTCCGCTCACGCTGCACGGACTCGCGGCCGGCCGCGGGAAACCGGTTCAGGTCTTCGCCGCCGTCACCGCGGGAGTCGATGTGCAGATTCCGCGCTCCCATTCTCTTCCCCTGCGCCCCGTAATGACGCTCGGACCTGCCCTCGTTGAAAAAGCACGCGAGATTGAAAAAGCACGCGAGATCGAAAAAGCACCCGAGAAACCGGCCGTCGAAAAAACAGCCGACCAGAAGAAACCCGCCAGCACCGTGGTCGTCAAAACCGATCCGCGAAAAGGCCAGCCCTCGCGTCCCGATCCGCGCTTCGCCAACGGCAAAGGCCGAAAGGATCAGCGCCCGTCAGAGCCGGAGAAGAAAGAGCCCGAGAAGAAAGAGCTGCTCAATACGGAAAGCGACAAGCCGGAACAGAAGGTGGCTGCCGCCTCGGTGCTTACGAAGGCGCCTGAAAAGCAGCCTGAAAAAGCGATCGAAAGACAAGCTGATAAACAGCCCGATAAGCCGGTCGAGAAATTTGCCGAATTGTCCGTCGAGCGGCCTATCGAGAAGCCGACGGAAAAACCCGCGGCGAAACGAGGTCGCGACGCGGCCCTGCCCGCGCCGCTGGCTGCCCCCTATCATCCACCTGACCTCGGCCTCCCGAGTCTCAATCTGGAAGCTTCGAGTAGCTTCTGGGCTCGCCTTCCCGCCGCTGGAAAAGCCGGGCTGGCTTTGCTCGTCGTCGCCGCGATCGGCGGCGTCTTCTTCTTGATGAAGAGCGGAGGAACTTCCGCGGCCGCCGCTCCTCGTATCGTCGAAGCGCCCGCCATCACAGGCGCCGAAGGCGGCTGGATTACCGATTGGGGCGCCGAACCCGGTGTCCGCAAGGCTCACGAAATCTCGGTCCTGAAGCCGTCGCTCAACATGACCGACTATCGCATCGAATTCGAAGCCCAAATCGAAACCAAGGCCCTGGGCTGGATCTACCGCGCCCAGGACGCAAAGAATTACTACGTATCCAAGCTGGAAATCGTGAAGCCCGGCCTCACCCCGACCGTCGCCTTGGTTCGTTACGCGGTCGTCAACGGTGAGGAATCGGCACACTCGCAATTCCCGCTGACTATGCCCGTCCGGATCGACACTCTGTACAAGATTCGCTTCGACGCCGTCGGCGATCATTTCACCACTTGGGTTCTAGATCAGAAAGTTGACGACTGGACCGACGAACGCCTCAAAACCGGCGGCGTCGGGTTATTCAGCGATCGAGGGGAGCGCATCAGCCTCAAGGGTTCCATGCGCGTCGCACCACTCGTGATCAAGAAATAAACGGGAGACTGGAAAGCCAATGCCGGAACAAAACGAGCAGATATTTTTTGTCGATGACGATCTCATAGAACGATTGATGCGCGGCGACGTGGTCGACGATCCGTCGAAGACCAAGCGTCCGGCATCCTCGAGCGCGCTCGCGAAAGCGGTGTCGCTCGCCTCCGAGGGCAAACTCGACGAAGCAGTGAAGGAACTGGAGAGCGCCGCCGAGCGTGGCGAAAGCCCGTCGGAAGTGTTCACGGGCCTGGGTCATCTTCGCTTCGAACAGAAGAACTGGGAGGAGGCCGCCCGCTGCTACGGCAAGGTCGCGAAGCTCGAACCGAAGCATCGTACCGCCACGTATAATCTGGCGCTGGTCCTGGAGCGTCAGGGTAAATTCGAAGACGCTGCCAAGGAATTCGAGACTGCGGTTTCCATCGATGATTCGCGCTGGCAGGCTCAGCTCGGCCGCGGCCTGTGTTTGTTGCACATCGGCAAGCCGGAATCAGCCATCGAATGCTTCGAGCGCGCGCTGAAAGGCAGCCCGGCGAACGATCCGTCGCACGATCAGGCGCAATTCGGCAAAGCAGTCGCGCTGCAACAACTCGGCAAGCTCGACGAAGCGGGCGATATCTATCGCAAGCTACTTCCCTCGAATCCCACTTCGCCCGAACTCCTGGTGAACCTCATCGCGCTTTCGGCGTCGAAAAAGGAAGACGGCAAGGTCAAGGAATTCGCCGAGCGTCTGCTGAAGCTGAAGCCGCAATCCAGACACGCGCTACAAGGTCTGGCTGCGGTCGCGCTCTCTCGTGGCGATTACAGCGCGTCCGTGCAGCATTGCTCGCAATTGGTGAAGGTCGCGGCCGATTCTTACGAGGGATGGTTCAACCTTGGCGTCGCGTATCAGAAGACTGGTCGCCTGGAACAGGCCGCCAACGCCTACAAAGAGGCGATCCGAATCCGTCCCGATGCACTCGAAGCCAACGCGAATCTCGGAGCCGTATTGCAGGAGCGCGGCGATCTCGTGGGCGCCCGTCGTTCTTATGAACGAGTACTGTCCGCATCGCCTGAACTTCCCGGCGCATTGTGGAACCTCGCCCTCGCGGTCGAGCGCGACGGGAAACCGGACGAAGCCGAAAAATATTTCGAGAAGCTCGTCTCGGTGAAACCGGACTTTGAAGACGCGGCCTTCCGGCTCGGTTTCCTGCAATTGCAGCGAGCCGAATTCGCCGGCGCTGTCGACAGCTTCGAAACCTGCCTGAAGAAGAAAAAGGATTGGCTCGACGCGCTGTTGAATCTCGGCTTAGCGTGTTGGAAATTCGAAGACCTCGACGCCGCCACAGAAACCTTCAATCGCGCGCTGGCGCTTCAGCCCAAGAACGTCGACGCACTTCGCGCCCTCACGGCGATCGCCATCGAACGCAAAGATCACAAGCGGGCCTGGGAACTGCACCAGAAGCTGACCGCCCAAGGCGAACGTTCCGTCGAGCTTTCCTACAATCTCGGATTGCTGCTGCAATCGGCCGGCGAGAATCAACGCGCGGCGGAATGCTACCAGGCCGCGGTCGACAAGAAGCCGGATTTCCCGGAAGCGCTGCTGAACCTCGGCCACGCTCTGAAAGCGGTCGGCAAAAACGACGAAGCCAAGCAAGTCTGGAGCAAAGCCGTGAGCGCCGATCCGACGCTCGCCGGCAAGTATTTCCAATAATGTGGCGCAGCGGTTTCGCCTGCAATGTGGCGCAGGCGGTTTCGCCTGCGGAATGCGCCTCCGATTGTCCGAATTCACCCGTTCTGTCCCACAGACGGACACCGACGGTCCGCGTTCGCGTTAAAACTCTATTAGATTGAGCGGCCTACAAAGGCCGCTCGCTTGCACCATTCCACGCAATTGCTCCGAATTCCGTCAAAAGGAGTGTTGCGTATGAAACTGCTTGCGACTATCGGGATTTTAGCCGTGGCTTTGTTGGCCGTGGCGCCTGTTCGCGGGTCGATCGTGATGCCGGCGGTACAGGAAGAAGTGCGTTGGCACGGCTGGACTCCCGGGGGCCAAGTCGTTGAAATCAACAATGTTCAGGGCAACGTACGAGCCGAATCCGCGGCCGGCGATGAGATCGAAGTCGTCGCGCTCAAGCGCGGCACCGGCGATCCTGCGGACGTGTCGATCGAGGTCGTCGAACACAAAGGCGGCGTCACGATCTGCGCGATGTATCCGAACGCCAACGCCGATCATCCCTATGAATGCCGCCCGAGCCATGGAGGCGGATTCCGCCTTGGAACAGCCACCTCAGAATCAGAAGCGCATGTTCGCTGGGACAACGGCGGCGGCGGTGATGTTCTTCTCAACGACCTGCGCGTGGATTTCGTGGTGCGTCTCCCGAAACGTGTGCGCTTCATCGGGCGCACGGTCAACGGCGAAGTTTCCTCGCACCTGCTGGACCAGGACGTGGAAGCGCACAGCTATCGCGGCAACGTGACGGTGGATCTCGACCCGGCGTCGGGCGCCGACGTGCATCTGGAAACCGCGATGGGCGAAGTGAGTTCGGAATTTCCTATCAGCGTCCGCAGCGATCGCGATCGCGGCACGTTCGCCTGGGCGCACTTCGGGCATTCGCATCGCGTCATTCGAATGAAGTCCGCGGCCGGCAACATCCGCCTGCAGCGTGGAGCGTGAGTTTGTGGGGCAGGCGTTCCCGCCTGCCGGAACGCCTGCTATGATGATGAAACTACCCCGATTCGAAGGGGACCAAGAAGTCAAGATCACAGAACCAAACCTGATCGACGCGGCGAAGGGGAACGGCAACGTTCCCCTTCTCGCATTTTAGGGGCAAAGTTTAATCGCACATGGACCTCAAATTCGCCTTGCGATCCCTCGGAAAACATCCCTCCTTCACCGTGCTCGCCGTCATTGTAATGGCGCTCGGCATCGGCGCGAACACCGCGGTATTCAGCGTCGTAAACGCGGTGCTTCTTAAGCCCCTGGCGTATCGCGACCCCGACCGCATCGTCACCATCCGCAATTTTCGAAAGGATAGCGGCAGCATCGGAAGCTTGGTTTCCGCGCCCGACTATCACGATTGGCACGATCAATCCACGGCATTTGAAGCCATGGCCTACTATTCGGGATCGGGAACGGACGGATCCACCGCGGTCGTGAATGGGACGACGGCGGAATACGTGGCAGTCACCAGCGTTACCTCTGAGTTCTTCAAGGTCTTCGGCGTGCATGCTCTCGCAGGCCGCCTGTTCACCGAGGAAGAACAAAAGCCCGGCAGCGGCGGCGCCGCGCTCATCAGTGACGATTATTGGAAGCAAGCCTTCCAGGGAAATGCCAACGCCCTCGGAAAGACGCTTCGAATTTACGACAAGCCGATGACGATCGTCGGCGTGATGCCGGCGGGTTTTCAATTTCCCAACAAGACGCGAGATCTGGTTTCCTGCGAATTCCATCTTTGCGGAGAACACAGGGCGCAGCTCCCATAACTACACCGTCGTCGGACGGCTGAAGCCCGGGATCAGCGTGGAGCAAGCGCAAGCGCAAGTCGGCGCGATCGCAGCGAAACTCGAGAAGGCGTTATCCGAGAAGCAATAAGGACAAAGGTGTAACCGTCGCCCGAATGCTCGACACCATGGTCAGCAATGTTCGGCTGACGCTGTACATGCTGCTGGGCGCGGTCGGATTAGTGCTGTTGATCGCATGCGCGAACATGGCGAATCTGCTGCTCGCGAAATCGACGTCGCGCACCCGTGAAATCGCGATCCGCGCGGCGGTTGGCGCGAGCCGCGGCCGCATCGTCCGCCAGTTGATCACCGAGAGCATGGTGCTCGCGCTCGCAGCCGGTGTCGCCGGTTTGATTCTCGCGGTCTGGGGAGCGGACGCGTTGGTTCTGCTCGCTCCGTCGAATGTGCCGCGGCTGGCTGAAACGGGAATCGATGGGTGGGTGCTCGCGTTCACCCTCGGTGTTTCCGTCGTGTCGAGTCTCTTGTTCGGTTTGGCGCCAGCACTCCAAGCCTCCCGCGTCGATGTGAACGATTCGCTTAAGCAAGGCGCGACCAAGAGCGTCACCGGAGGCGGCGCCGGGAACATTCGCAACGCCTTGGTGGTGGCCGAGATCGCGCTGTCCGTCGTGCTGCTTACCGGCGCGGGACTGCTGATCCGCAGCTTCCAGGCGCTGGTCAACGTCGACCTCGGTTATCGCCCGGAAAAGATTCTGGTGATCAAGACCGACGTCGCGGCCTCCGACGACAAGGGGACCGCGCGTGCCGTAAAATTCGATAGCGACGTCCTGGGCGATCTGCGCGCGCTTCCCGGCGCATCTTCCGTTGGCGCCACTGCCGCGACGCCCGGAACCGTTCGTTCCAATGGCGGGTATTGGATCGATGCGCTGCCGCCCCGCGATCAACTCGGGATCACCAAGGAGCAAGCGGTTTTTTCGGTGGTGGCGCCCGGCACTTTCGAAACGCTCGGCATACCCCTGAAGCGTGGCCGCGACTTCAACGACACCGACACGCACGAAGCATTTTTCAGCGCCATCGTAAATGAAGCGCTGGTGAAGGAAGCCTTCGCGGGGCGCGATCCCATGGGCCAACTCATTTTCTGCGGCATGGATTCCATCAATCCCATGAAGATCGTCGGCGTGGTGGGCGATGTCCACCAATGGGGACCGTCGACCAAGGCGTGGCCCGAAATCTACATGCCCTATCCGCAGCACCCCGGCTGGTCGACGCAAATGAGCTTCCTGATTCGCACCCCGGCCGATCCTCTCACGCTTTCCGAGTCCGTGCGCCGTAAGATTCGCGAGCGGTCGCCCGAGGTGCCGGTCAAATTCTCAACACTAACTTCGAGCCTCGACCAGAGTGTTTCCGCACCGCGCTTCCGAACGCTGTTGCTCGGCATCTTCGCGGGACTCGCCGTGTGCCTGGCAATGGCGGGAGTCTACGGCGTGATGGCCTACGTGGTGAGCCAGCGCTCCAACGAAATCGGCTTGCGGATGGCGCTCGGCGCCGGCTCCGGTGATGTGTTGAAGATGGTCTTGCGTCAGGCCTTGACGCTGACGGCGATTGGTTTGGCGATCGGACTCGCGGCGGCGTTCGGCGCCAGCCGGATTCTATCGAGTGTCTTGTTCGAGGTGAAGGCGAACG
Organism: Terriglobia bacterium; assembly: GCA_963732025.1. Classification (GTDB taxonomy): domain Bacteria; phylum Acidobacteriota; class Terriglobia; order Bryobacterales; family Bryobacteraceae; genus Palsa-187. Next base: position 986,079 of record CAVSXU010000006.1, on the reverse strand, counting down.
ATCCGCTGACGTATGTCGCGGTATCGATCCTGCTTGCTTTGGTGGCGATGATCGCAAGCTTTATCCCGGCCCGGCGGGCCGCCAAGGTTGATCCGCTCGTCGCCCTGCGCCAGGAGTAGCGCTGCGCCAGAGTGTGAAAAGGGGGACAGGCTGCCCTGTCCCCTAGCGGCGCGACACCTCGCATCAACAATATGGCGGCGTGGACAGGGTGGCCTGTCCCCCTTTTCACAACCTTAGTAAACTAGCGAAGCCCTCTTAGCCTCAATCTTCGCCACGTCGACCCCGGGCACTTTCTTCAGATCATCGATCGACTTGAAGGCGCCGTGCTCCGCACGATATTGAATCATCGACGCAGCCTCCGATCGCTTCAGCGACAACCGAGCCTCAAAATCGATGGCCTTGGCCGTGTTCACATTGAGCGGAGGCAGACCATTCGCGGGATAATGCGCCGCCAGATATTCGAGCACTGCGCCAATTTCTTCCACTGTCCCCTGCGCGCCCATTTCCGTCATCTTTCTGATGGTCGCCTTCCATCCGTCGCGATCCTGCCGCAGCGAAACTGAGCGCTCCAGCTCGTGACAAGTGGAGCAGACCTTCTGCGTCTCCTCGCGACCAGCGCCGGCCGGCAACTGCGCCGAGGCAATGCTCGCGCCGCACGCGAAAATCGCGAATAGGATTCTAGTGTTCAATCGGAAATCCAAACGCATAGAGTGTTCCATCTTGAGTCGAAAAATAAATCTGGCTGGAGCCGCCGCTGAGTCCGCCGACGGCGTTTCCAGTGATGGCCTTGCCGCTGTCCCACAGAGGTTGCCCGGTCGCGCCCTCCAACGCCCGTAAAACCGGCGGGCGGTTCGACGTCACAAACACAACCCCGTTGATGATCATCGGAGGTAGAGGAAAAGTCAACTCTCGCGATATCCATCCCCGATCGAGAGTGATCGCCTTGTCGTGCTCAACGTCGCGCTCGACGATCTTCCATGCGGCGACCGAGGTGGACCCCGTCGCCAACAGCCATCGAGTACCGTTCAGCGATTGCCAAGTGGCGAGCGTGCCCGCGTTGGAGCCTGGCGCGGCGGGCGCCGTCTTGAACAGAAGCGCTCCAGGCGAACCCGCATCCACCAGATGGATGCTTCCGTCCCGCGTTGCGGCAGCGACCACGTTTCGTCCCTTGTACGAAAACACGACGGGCGACGAGGTGAAGGCCACATCGGTCGAATAACGATCTTTCACCGCCAAAGTTTTCGGCGCAAGCGCAACCAGATCGCCCGCGGTTGTGGTTGCGTAAATCGTCCCATCCGGCCCAAATGCCACGTCCGATCCTGTCAGGTCCAGCTTCTCCGGGTTCCAATGGCGAACTTCTTTCGTAGCGAGATCGACAGCCCAAACCGCGCCGCGTGACCCGTTGCATTCGTGCGTCACCGCGTACGCGAAGTTGTCGACCACGGTCAAGCCTTGCGCGATCGATCCGCGCGGGACGAATTCCATCGGCGGAACCACCGCATCGCCGTTTGACACGTTCAACGTGTGCAACATGCCATCGCTTGCGATCAGGTAGATCACGCTCGGCCGCGGACCCGGCCGTGGCGGAGCGGGATTGGCAGTCGCAGGCGGCGGGACCAATGCCGCCGCGGCAGCGCGGAGTGCGGCCGGGACCGTCACGGCTCCTTCGCCGGAAGCGCCCACATCACTGTGAGCCCAAGCCACTCGTCCAACATTTCCGAAAACGGGATAGGAGAGAGTGATGGAACGCGCGATCGCAGGAACTGCGCCGGCGCACGAGCTCTGCGAAAAAGTCGCCGGCTCACCCAAGCGCTTCTGCCATTCGACCCGGTTCAGGTCGCTGTCCAGCGCGTAGATCGTATTGGAGCTCGATGCCGCGAATGCAAACGAACGAAAGCCTCGATAGCCGATGTAACGATCCATCAGGATCGCCGGTGTCAGCACGTCCTCGCCGAGCTTCGACTTCCACAAGAACTGAAATCCCGGCATCTGCAAGCCTTCGACGGAAATCTTCGGATCGTTCGGGATCCAATGGGATCGCTGCGCATCAGCTCCGCTGGTAACCCATTCCGCAGTCCTGGTTTGCGCAACAACAACGCCAGCGACCATAAGCAGCAAGAGTGTCCGTATCACTTTTTCAACGCCTCCGGCTTGGTTCGCAACGCCTCCGCGATCGCCTTCTCCGCCAGCCGAGCCATCACCGCATAACCCGCCTCATTCGGCAGCACACCGTCGCTCGTGAGTTCCTTTTTCAGGTCGTCGTCCTCCGCCATCGCCGAATAGTAATCGAGAAAAGTTGCGCCGCTCTTCGCGCAATATTTTTCGATCAGCTCATTCGCCTCAGTGATTCTCTCCCGCCACCGCTCGCGTGCCGTATTCTTGCCGAAACAATTGCAGACCGGCGTCAACGACGCCAGTACCACCCGAATTCCATTGGCTCGCGCGAGTTCCGTCATCGACATCAGATTATCCAGAATCATCTCCTCGGATGCCGAACCGTGCAGCCCGGCAATATCATTGAGTCCCGCAAGAATCACCACCACCTTCGGATTCAGCAGGATCACATCCTGCCGAAAGCGAATCAACATCTGGTCCGTGGTCTGCCCCGCGATCCCGCGATTCAGCCACGCCTTATCTGGAAAAAACGCCCCGCTCTTCCGGCCCCAGAAATCCGTAATTTGATCGCCGAAAAAAATCACGCGATCCTCGCCCTTCGCCGCGGGCGGTAACTCAGAATTGTCGCTGCCGTAGCGAATCAGCCCGCCGTAATCCCGCAGCGTCCGCTCCAGCGTCTTGACTCGGGCGGCCGATGTATCAGGGGCTGAAGCTTGCGCCCACAACCCGGCTGCGACGAATATCGGCAGACTACTTCTGAATACCGAAGCAATAAAGCATCCCATCGAATGTCCCAATGTACACATGGCCGTTCGCCACGGAAACTCCGCTCCAGTGGTTCCACGACGCGATCTGATCTCCGCTCGACCACAGCTCTTTTCCCGTTTCCGCATCCAGCGCGTAAAGCGTCGCGTGCGTCGAAGCAGGAATGCGGCGCGTGGCGACGTCGTCCAGGCCCACGTCCGGATACGCTTGCTCAGTATTCTCGCCGCTTCCGTACGTGAACACCAGCCCGTTCGCGATCACCGGAGGCTCCGCGCGATGCATGTCGCGCGAAACCCACGCCGGCGACAGTTGCCACTTTCCGTTTTTCTGTTCCATCTTGAACGCGGCGATCGCGCCGTGCTCCACTTCGCCGTATTCGAGCGGCGCCTTATATGCCGAATGCTTCGCTCCCCAAAACGGCGTCAGCACCCAGCGAGTCCCCTTCGAATCCTGCCACGTCGCCATCGATCCCCAGATTCCCGCCGACGCGAAGTTCACGTCCTCATTGCAAATCAGCGGCGTGCGATACAGCGGCGTGCGATGATCGTCGCCGCCGATCGAGGCCGTGTCCAGCAGATAAACCCGGCATTCCTTGCCCGCGTCCACCATGTATTCCTTGCCCTTGTGATTGAAGATCGCCGGCGTCACCTGCATATCCAGGTCGCGCTTCCACAACCACGCGGCGTTCGTCGGCCCGTAATAATCGACCAATTCGGCTGCTTTCGTCTCCGGATTCTGCTTGATTCCGACGATCCCGTTGCCGAACGCGCCGATCTCGGGATTGAAATTCCCGTCGCCGGTTCCGGTGTACATCGTCCCGTCCGCGCTGATCGCGGGCCCTTGACGACCCCACATGCCGCCGCCCGCCGGTCCCCAATTCCCAACCTTGCCGCTGGCGAGATCGAACATGTACACCATGTTCGGATTGCCGCCGCAGCCCTGCGCAGTGTGCGTGTACAAAACTCCGTTGAACAAATTCAGCGCGTATGGCTTGCCATTGGGAGGCAGGAATTTCGAGGGCGCGGCGACATCTTCGCCATCCGCAACATTGATCTGATGCAGTGTCCCGTCCCAGGATGCGACGTACGTCGTATATTTTCCCGGCGTTCCGGTCGGCGCGATCACGGGTGTCGCCGTGATCCCGCCGGGACACAGAATGTCCTCGCGCCGATTGGGACGGTCCACGTAACTGCTCGAGAAATGTTTCGTCCAGATGACTTGGCCGTTCTCGGCGTCGATCGCAAAAATGTTGTCGGAAACCCCGGTCTCGATCAGGATCTGCTTCGGACCCGTTCGCGTGTTAACGCGATCGACGATCAGCGGCACGAACAGATTGTGCATCTGCCGGGTCTCATTCGGCAGCTTCACCTTCCACAGCAGCTTAATGTCCTTGGCGTTCGCCTTGGAAAGAATCTTCTCGTCCTCTTGCCAGTTGGTTCGCTGCGAATTTTTGCCGTCGGTCAGCCAATCGCCGCCGAGGGCGATCATCTGCGCGATGGCAATCAGAAAGCACAAACGCCGCATCATAATTTTTTGATCCAGATCTTTCGAATGCTGATCTTCCCGGTTCCTTCGATCTCGACGCCGATCAGCCCGCTCTTGCGAAACTTCGGGGTATCGTCATCGATCAGAACCGCCATCACGTGTCCGTTCACGATGTGCGTCATCGTGCTGCCGCGCGCGATGATGTGCAGTTGATTCCAATTTTCAATGTGAACATAACCCGCCAGCGCATCGGGATCGCCCAGCGTCGCCAGCAGCCGCTTCTTGCCGCTTTCGGTTCGGACCACCTGCCCGCGCCATGCGACGATTCCCCGCCCCGTCGCCTGTTCGTAATATTGCCCGGTGTATTGATTGCGCCCGTCGAAATCGAACTGCGCGCCCAGCATGTCCCACTTCGCCTGCGTCGCGAATGCCGGAGGCGCGCCGCGCGGAGCACCATTCGGACACGTTCCCGACGGCTTGCGTTCCGTATGCGGACGATTCGGATCCGTGATCGCGCCGCGATATTGGATTCCGCTATTCACGCCCGCGCCCTCGCCCTTCATCTCCATCTTCAATTCGAAATCGGCCAGCTCGCCGCCCTGCCACACCAGATAAATGGTGCCGGTCGGCTTCTCGCAAGTCGATTCGACAACGATCGCGCCATTCGCCACGCGCCAATAATTCTTGTCGCCGTCCCAGCCGCTCAGGCTCTTGCCGTCGAATATCGAGACCCAGCCGGCGTGGTCATCGAAATCGATCGGATCGGGCTGCGTGAAACCCTGCGGCAGCGCGGGCAATGTCAGGCAAAGCAAAATGCCGGTCGTGATAATCGTAGAGCGCATAGACCTCGATTCCGCATCAACTATAATACGGGCTTCGGCGCGAAAGAAAGGATAACCTCGGCAAATGCTTGACAGGGCGCGCGTTAAGAAAGTGATCGCAGCGGGAGCGGGAATTCTTCGGCTGGAACCCTGCTGGGTTCCGCGCTCCTTCATGATTCCCGGCCGCCGGCTGCGGCTGCATCCCGACGATCTGTACGCGTTCGGCGGACATCGCGGCGGAATCAATGAGCGCTGGTTTTCTTCGACCACGAAAGCCTCGAACGGCCCGCTCACCACCGAGTTCGAAGGCCTGAGCTTCGTTCACGAAGCCGACGGCCAGAAGTTTCTGCTGAAAGATGCGGTCGAAATCGCGGGCGATGATTTGCTCGGCGGGCGCCGTGATGCAGCGCGAAGGCGGCTGGAACATCCTCTGCAAGTTTTTCGACAACATGGGGCCGATTCCGCATCACATGCATCAGAGCGATGAGTTCGCCGCGAAGGTCGGCCAGAAGGGCAAGCCCGAAGCCTATTATTTTCCGCCGCAATACAACCAGATCGACAACAATTTTCCGCACACGTTCATGGGCCTCGAGCCGGGCACGACGAAAGACGATCTGCACCGCTGTCTGGAAAAATGGAACGAAGGCGACAACGGAATCCTGAATCATTCGCGAGCCTACCGGCTGGAAGTCGGCGCCGGGCTGGCAGATCAATCCCGGAATTCTGCACGCGCCCGGCTCGCTGGTGACCTATGAACCGCAAGTGAACAGCGATGTGTTCGCGATGTTTCAATCGCTAGTCGAAGGCCGCATCGTCGATGGGAGCTGATGACCAAGGACGTTCCGCCCGAGCATCATCACGATCTCGATTACCTGATCAGCATGCTCGATTGGGATGCGAACGTGAATCCCGAGTTCGCGAAGAGCAATAAAGTTTTTCCGAAGCCGGTGCAGTCCGGTCGCGGAGATGGAAGCCGGCGGCTATCGCGAGAACTGGATCACCTACGGCACGCGGCTGCTATTCGGCGAAGGAGCTGACCGTGCTGCCGGGGCGAACCGCCGTGATCCGCGACGCCGCGGCCTACGGCGTGATCGTCACCAGGGCCACGGCATGTTCGGCAAGCACCACGTGTCTGCGCCCACCATGATTCGCTTCGGCCAGATGACGGAAGACGAATTGTTCGTCACCGCCGGATGCCGCGGCGCAAGGCGTCGAGATTCGAAATGCAAGCGACTCCGATCCGCTGGTGATCCTGAAACATTTCGGCCCCGGCAATCCGGACGCCGAATCTCTGCTGCAAATAGCAGATGAGCAGCATTCCTGAAATTGCACAACGCCATGTGGCCCGGCCTCGTCGGCAAAGGTCCGGATTCGGAGCCGCCGATCGATCTCGACACCATGCTCGACCTGACGCAGGCCGCCGAAGTCGACGGCGTCAAATTCGATGGCGTCGATTTGTTCCTTGCCTCGCCGCATACCGATATCGATTCGACGCCCGATCAGATCTGAACGCTCGCCGACAACATCGCGAGCCGAGGATTTGTCGTCGGGTCGCTGGTCGCGCCGGTGTGGCCGCCCACGGCGGCGGATCGGCGATGGGATCGACAGGAATCGCGCGACGAATTTCTCACGCAAGTGCGGAAAGCCTGCGCGATCGGAAAGCAGCTTGCGCGAGCTGGGCATTCGGCAATACGGAGTCGTGCGCATCGATTCCGCGTGCAGTCCAGCGGATTGGGCGAAAGACCCGGCCGGCAATACGAAAAGGATCGCGGAGACTTTTCGCGAAGCCTGCGACGTCGCCGAAGATTATGGCGAGCGGCTCGCCGCCGAAGGCGAAATCTGCTGGGGCGGCATGCATAGCTGGAAGCGCATGGTCGAGCTGCTGGAAATGGTGAACCGGCCGAAGACGCTGGGTTTCAGGCGGACATGGCGCATACGCTGCTGTACACGCTCGGCTACAACGCGCCGGAAGATCGCATTCTGCCGGAGAATTACGATTGGGCGGATCAGGAAGTTCTGTACGCTGCGCTCGAAGAAATGACGAGCGCGCTGCGCCCGTGGACGATCGATTTCCACGTCGCGCAGAACGACGCGACGGTGAAAGGCTCGGGCTCGCACGATAAGACCGGACGGCACTGCCTGCCCGACGATCCCAACGGCAAGCTCGATATCGTGCGAGCCGCCGGCATCTGGCTGCGCGACGGCAAGCCTGCAAGTCGAGCACATCTGCTGGGACGGCTGCATGTTCCCGAACGCAACCATGACGCAGCCCGAAACCTGGCGCAGCATTCTTGCGACGATGATCGCGGTGCGCAACGCGCACGGGGGGACTGATGTGGCGCACGCACTCTTGCGTGCCGTGTCGACACTCGTGTCGACACGTTTTACTTCCTGGACGAAAACGATGAAAAAGCTTCTCAACATCGGCATGGTCGGCTACGGCTTCATGGGCCGCACGCACTCGAACGCATTCCTGCAAGCAGGCCGATTTTTCGATCTCGCCTATCAGCCGGTGCTCAAAGCCGTCTGCGCGCGCAACGCAGACCGCGCGAAGCAGTTCGCCGAGAACTGGGGCTACGAATCCATCGAAACCGACTGGCGCAAGCTGGTCGAGCGCAACGATATCGACCTGATCGACATCGCCAGCCCCAACGACACGCACGCCGAAATCGCCATCGCCGCCGCGAAAGCCGGCAAGATGGTGATGTGCGAAAAGCCGCTCGCGCGCAATGCGGCAGAAGGCCAGGCGATGGTGGATGCGGTGGAAGCCGCCAAAGTTCCGAACATGGTCTGGTACAACTACCGCCGCGTGCCCGCGGTGATGCTGCTGAAGCAGCTCATCGACGAAGGCCGCCTCGGACGATCTTTCACTATCGCGCCAAGTTTCTTGCAGGACTGGACCATTTCGGAAGATTTGCCGCAGGGCGGCGAAGGCTTGTGGCGGCTGGATGCGTCGGTAGCGGGCAGCGGCGTCACCGGCGATCTGCTCGCGCACAACATCGATACGGCGATGTGGCTGAACGGTCCCATCGCGTCGCTCACCGCGATGACGGAAACGTTCATCAAGGAGCGCAAGCACAATCTCACCGGAAAAATCGAGCCGGTGGGAATCGACGACGCCAGCGCGTTTCTGGGCCGCTTCGAAAACGGCTCGCTAGCGACATTCGAAGCAACGCGTTACGCGCGCGGACACAAGGCGCTGTACACGCTCGAAATCAATGGCGAGCACGCGTCGGCGATTTGGGATCTGCACGATCTGCACCGCCTGCAATGGTTCGATCATCGCGACGAAGGCCCGTTGCGCGGCTGGAGAAGCATCCACATCACCGATAGCGATCATCCTTATATGAAGCACTGGTGGGTGCCCGGCCTGCAGATCGGCTACGAGCACACGTTCATTCATCAGGCCGCCGATTTCCTGGAAGCGCTGGCGAATGGAACCGTCGCCGCGCCAACGTTTCGCGACGCGCTGGCGACCGATCATGTCACCGATGCGATTCTGCAATCGGCGAAATCGGGCGCGTGGGAAAGCGTTCCTTATCGAGCAGCGCGCTCTCTAACGGTCACGCTTCACTGACGGCCGCGAGCATTTGAGCGCCAAGAATTGACTACGCAAGCAAGCTCGCGGATCACTTTGCCCTTGCCGTCCCGCGTCACATACACCGGGCGCTTCTCGACCACATAGGACAGGTCCGCCGGAATGCCCATCGCGCGATAAATGGTCGCGTGCAGATCTTCGATCGTCACCGGATTCTCGATCGTTCGGCACGGCCGCTCTTCCGCCGTCTTGCCGTACAGAAAACCCTTCTTCACTCCGCCGCCGAACATCAGCACGCTTCCGGCGTCGGTGAAATGGCGATGCATGCCGAAATGCTTCGGCTCCGTCAACAGCGTCGGCACGTCCACCTGATCCTTCACCGGCTTGTCGGGCTTTCCTTCCTGCACCATGTCGCGGCCGAACTCGCTGGCCAGCACGATCAGCGTCCGATCCAGCAGCCCGCGCTCCTCCAGATCGAGCACCAGTTGCGCCACCGGCGCATCGATCTGCTGTTTCATCCCGGCCGCCCGCGTGTGCCCGTTCTCGTGCGTGTCCCAATTCTTGAACGGAATGTATTCGCGTGGTCACTTCGATGAATCGCGCGCCTGCCTCCGTCAAGCGGCGCGCCAGCAGGCAGCCGAGCCCGAACTGCCCGGTGTTGTAAATGTCGTAACTCTGCTTCGGTTCCAGCGAAAGATCGAACGCCTTGGCCGACGGCGAATTCAGCAGCCGATGCGCAGCGTCGACCGACCGCCGCAGCGCCTCGCGCTGATACTCTCCGCCGTATCTGCGCAACCGGACTTTCCGCCGCCAGCTTTTCATACAGCTCGTGCCGATTCGCAAAACGCGCGTCGCCCAGTTCCGGCAATGGTCGCACGCTGGATCCGGCATCCAGCGGATTCGTGATCAGAAACGGGCCGTGATCGGTGCCCAGGAATCCGGCGGTGTGGAACGCCTTGACGGCCGCGCTCTCGCCTCCGATTTCCAGATTCTGGCCGATGTCGATGAACGCGGGCACGTCGGGATTCTTCGGCCCCAGAGTCTTCGAGATCACTGCGCCGATGTGCGGCATCGCGACCGTCTGCGGCGGAGCGTATCCCGTGTGCCAGTGATACTGATGCCGCGAATGCAGAATGAATCCGAGGTCGGCGGCCTGATACGAACGGATCAGCGTGCCGCGATCCATCACGCGCGCGATCCGCTCCAGGCCTTCGGAGATCTTGATGTGATCGACCGCGGTGTCGATCTGGCGGAAGGTGCTCAGGACTTCCTGCGCGGGCAAGCCGGGTCCGATATTCGGCGGGTCGCTTGGGATCGAAGGTTTCGGTCTGCGCCATGCCGCCCGCCATCCACAGGACGATCAGCGTGTCGGCCGTCGGTTTCGGCTTTTCGGTTTGAGCCCACAAGGGCGGGCGCAGCTCCGGCCAGCGCCGCGAGCGTGGCGGACGCCGATGCACCCAGGAATCGGCGCCGCGAAACCAACGAGTCGAGGATTTGTTTCTCTTCCTTATTCATGGCCACTCTGGCTGTCCGTGAAATTTCTCTAGCGGACACAGGGTGTCGACATGAGTGTCGACACGGCACGCATGAGTGCGTCCGCTACATCGCTTTCGTATTGTCATTTAATACACCAGTTGAAATTCCGGCTGCATCGCGATCGCCCACAGCAAATCCGCCAATCCTTCGGGCTTCACCTGCCCGTCGCCCAGCATCTTCGCAGCGAGCTGCCGTTCTTGCGCGCGACGGCTGCCTGCCCAGCATGAACTCGAACACCGTCGAAATCACGCGCTCCCTTGTATACGGCGCGGAAAGCGGCGGCTCGACCGGCATCGCCGGTTGCACCCGCACCAGCCGCTCCAGATCCGGCGTCTCTTTGAAAACGAAAAATCGAGCCGCCGGTCCGATGTCATTGCTGCAGGCTCTGATCGTCAAACCCGACAATCGCGCGAAATCGAGTGTAGCCCTTGCCCTTGATGTCGTAGATCAGTTCCGCCGGGAATGCCGTGAGGATCGCGTCGCGCCGAGTCTCCCCGCCGAACTTGACCTCGCCTTTCGTCACGCGCCCGTGTTCAGGCTCGAGCGTGCTCAGCCGCGTTTCGCCACCTGGCGCCGACCAGCACCGCGTTGATCCACACCGGCAGAACGCGCTCCGGCGACGACGATCCGGCGTTGATCGTAAGCAGATGCAGCTCGTCAACTCCGGAAATATCGATGTCGACGATTCGCTCTTTCGCCGTCATCCGGCGCGCCAGCGTCGTGGTGTCCGTGTCCCCGCTCACGCGACCGCTGTCGTAAAGATTCTCCGGCGCCGGCGCGCAGCTCGCCGAGCATCCGCTTCGCTCCGCGCGACAGCATGCGATTCAGGATTTCGCCGTTCACCAATTCCAGCGCCTGAAGCGTGGTCGCGTCCGAATCGCGCTCGGTGTAGACCTGATCGCGAATCGGCCGCCCCAATCCGCGCGTCAACAAGCTCGACGGCAAGCGCCACTGCCGAGCATAAATACCTTGCGTAGTCGGGCGCGAACACCGGCCACTCGCCCGTAAGTTCGCTCAAGCTGTCGACGAACTGCTCGGCAGTCATGCGGCGCACTTCCGGACCGCGAAACACGTAATCCTTCACCTGCTTTCTCCGCGCGATGGACCGCGGGAAGCTGATACGCCTGCGACGTCATGATCGTCGACAGCAAGTGTTTCAGATCGTAGCCATGCTCCACGAAATCGGCGCTCAGCCAATCGAGCAGCTCTGGACTCCACGGCTCGCCATCCATATCGTCGACGTCTTCCACCAGGCCGCGGCCGAACAGCCGAGCCCAGATGCGATTCACGATGGTGCGCGGCATCCGGCCGTTTTCCGTTGTCCGTGAACATGCGCGCCACGGCAGCTTTTCGATCGGCGGCCGTTTTCAGAACATCGGCGCTCAGCCAAGCTCGGGATACAGAAATTGAGCGCCGGTGTATTGGCCGGTTCGATTGTCGCAGCGCACCAGTTCGAGCTGATCCGCGTCCGAGAAAAACGCAGCCAGACCATAGGCGTCCTTTAGCTTCCACTTGCTGATGAAGCTGTCGTGACAGGAATTGCATTTGAGATTGACGCCCAGAAAATCCTGCGCGCTGTTCTGCGCCGCCTGCATCGTCGGCGATTGGCTCGCGCTGATATCGCCGCGCCAGTTCACGCCCAGCAAGAATCCGGACGGATCGTCAGGGGCGACGGGATTGAGCAGCTTCTGCACGAACCGGTCATAAGGCATGTTCGTGCGCAGCGCATCGTACAGCCAAGGCGTGATGCTTTTGCGCGTGCCCGCGTAATTCACGCCTTCGTCATTGCGCAGCAGATCGTTCCAGAAGCTGATCCAATGTTCCGTGTAGTTGCGATCGTTCGCCAGCAACGACTCGATCAGCCGCGCCCGCTTGTCCGGATCCTTGCGATTGACGAACTCCTCCAATTGCGACGGCAGCGGCAACAAGCCCCACAGATCGAGATACGCGCGACGTCGCAAACGCGCGATCGCCGATGGGAGCCGGCAACGCCGCCTTGGTGATGCGATCTGTCGTGATCAAGCGATCCACCGGATGTTGCGACGCTCCCGGTTTCGCGGCGGGCACACCCGGCTTGCGCAATTCGAGCGTCGAAGTCCACGGCGTTTTCGCTGTGGGACCTTCCGCCGCAGGCACGCGCGCCATCGTCAATCCACTTCGTGATGATCGCGATCTCCTGCGTGGTCAGCGGCGGCCCTGAAGCTGGCATTCGAGAAGAATTTGCGGTGAGGCGCCGGATCAGCAAGCTGTCGGCGCTGCGGCCGGGCAGGACCGCAGCTCCGTTGCGGCCGCCCTTGAGCACGTCGCCATAACCCTGCAGCGATAGTCCGCCCGACCGTTTGTCGCCACCGTGGCACGCGAAGCAGCGCGCCGCGAAGATCGGATGCACGTCGCGCTCGAAATCCGAGTCGGCACTGCTCTGCGCCGAGAATGCGATGAGCAATAGCAAGGCTCGCTTCATCGATCATCATTTTAACGGGATTCGCCCAACCGAGTTGCCACACGGCGGCGCCAGGAGTATAAGGCAACCTTAAATGAAAGCGACCAAGTGGGAACGGTTTTCGAGATTGCGGGCGTATCTCGACGGCGGCAACATGATCGACTACGGTTATCCGCAGGATTGGATTCGAGTGATGGGGAAGCGAATCGCCAAGCTGCACATCAAGGATTTTCGATTTCGCAAAGGCCAGACGGAGTGGGTCGCATTGCGCGAAGGCGATATCGATTGGATGGAAGTCTACCAGGCGCTGGCCGACGTCGGTTATCGCGGCACGGCAACTGTGGAATTGGACGGCGGCGACGCCGCTTACTTGCGCGAAGTGAGCCGTCGTTTCGATCTGATTCTTTCGGGTGAGAAGGTGTAGGCGCTCTATCGGGAAATGCGCCAGAGTTCGCGTCCGTTTTATGGAGCGTCTACTGCTCTTCCGATGCGAGCATCCGTCTGCTCAATACAAGCCGGACGGTCGCACTACCTTTGCCGGGCACGAGTTGGACAGTATCGGTGAGGGCGATTCGTTGCCGATCATGCGGAACCGGACCACCAAGATCGTCAACCCAATAACGAGCGTGGAACTTATAGGTGCGTTCCTCATATCCGCTCAATTCCGCAGTACTGTTGTGCTTCACCAACGCCCCGCGAAAGCTGGTGCCGATGTTTTGCATCAGATCATCGTCATTAAATATCTGGAGCAGGTGCTCGGTTGGGGCCGATCCATCCGGCCAGACGACTTCAACCCGAATAGCTCGCGGCGTGTGCGGTGCTCCTAGTTTTAGGGCCAGATTGGAAACGGACTCCCTGGGAGCGAGGTGGATTACAGTCGCTTGATCGCGCTGCGGCTTGCCCGGGAAATACTGCGTTGGGTAGGGGTAGTACTGTGATGGAGTATCGCGCCAGATGTCGTAGCCGAGTAGATATTCGCCCGTCGGAAGATCGTTGAATTCGAAGCGGCCGTTATCATCAGTGTTCTTCCAGAATTGGTAAGTAGCGTACCATTTTCCCGCACTGCTCTTTCGCAGAACCTCTACCCGTTTGTTCGATGCCGGGGAGTCGTCAGGCATGTGTAGAACTCCGGAAAGCGTTGCGTGCGCCGGAAGAACCGGAAATGTTTCGACGCATCCGCCAGCGGCGATTTCCACTGGATACGGCTTGGCAATGGCACCAAAGTGGTCGGCCCTGGCAGACAGCGTATAGCGTCCGGGCGCGATGGATTCAAATCGAAACTCCCCGCCACCTCCGGTGACACGATTTAACTTTCGCACTCCATCATCCAAGGTCACGGTTGCGCCGGGAACTGGCGCGTCTTCCTTTGGATCGGGCCACCCGAAACTGTTGATCCATTGAAGGACTCGTCCCGAGACCGAGGTCACCGATCTTCCTTGCGCGAACTTGCTCAAAAAAGTCACGTCTTCGGAGTGGAACTTGGCGAGACGACTACCGCTACAGCCGCCAGCGAGGAGCATGTTGCCGTCGGCGGCCTTTGCCGCAAACATGATGTATTGCTCGCCCATGCGATATTCCGTTCCACAAGATGTAAAGTTGTCCGGATTCACGGTGACCTCCACGGTCGTGGGGCGCATTCCTTTGTATACGCGCTCTACAAGAAAGTGATACACGCGGTTGCGCTCAACGCCTGGCGTCATCGGATCCGGCTCGATTCGATCGACCGTACCGAGAAATACGACGTCCGCGGTCGAGATCCTCTGGCAGGCAGGGGCTGACGCTAGAGGTGAACAGGAACATGCAAATGCCCTTGGGAGCAAAAACGCCAATATTATCGTGAGCTCAAATCGAGACTTCATGGTTAAAACTAAAGACACCTGATTCCTTGGTTAAGTTCCAGCTCACAAGGCGGAGGACATCGACACTTTATCAACACCCACGGAGACCGCGATCGACGGCGTGCTCTGTTCGCCCACCGCCTTGCGGATAGTCGCGCGGATGGAATCGAATTGGTCGGCGAAACACAGCCCCGGCAGCAGGGCAACAATCCAAAGTTTAGCCAGCGTCATAGACGAGCAAGGCGCGTCTGCGCGTCGCCGAACTGGTCCAGCTTAATTCCGAAGCGATCCATCAGCGACAGATACAGGCTGCACATCTTGCGATTTTCCTCGCCGGCATCGAGATAATTCAGCGCGCGTCCGGTTTCGAGCGTGCCGCCAAGGCCGCCGGCCAGCACCAGCGGCAACCGGGAATTGTCGTGCTTGCGGCCGATCCAGAGGTTGGAGAGGAACATCAGGCAGCTATTGTCGAGCACCGTGCCGTCGCCTTCCTTCATGCTGTCGAGCTTGGACGCCAGATAGGCGTACTGGCTGACATGGAAATGGGCGATGCGCTCATATCCATCGGAGTTGTTGTCGTGGGAGGCGGCATGGTGCCCTTCCTTGACTCCAGGAACGGATAGTACATCGCCGAAAGATCGCGCGAGATGATCAGCGAGGCGACGCGCGTCTTGTTGGTCTGGAAGGCGATGGCGATGATGTCGCACATCAGGCGGGCATGCTCGCGCAGGTCTTCCGGCAGGCCGTTGGCGGGCCGGTCCATGTCATCGCGACGGTGTTCTTCGCCTTGGCGCTGTCGTCGGCATCTGCCTTGGCTCTTGCGCATGCCTTCGACGCGCTTTTCCACTTCGCGCACGCTGGTGAGATATTCGTCCAGCTTGCCCTTGTCGGTGGAGCTGATCTTGCGGGTGAGATCCTCGGCGCGGTCCTTGACGCGGTCGAGGACGCTGATGTTCAGCAGGCTGCCGCGATTGTCGAACAGGCTGTCCCAGGCGAGCGACGGATAGACTTCGACCGGCACCGGCGAATCCGGCGTCTGCCAGGAGATATGCGAACTGTAGGCCAGCGAAAAATTGGTTTCGTGATAGCCGGTCATCGGCTGTTCGCAGGCCAGCACGATGCTCGACTGCGGCGTGTCCTCGCCGACTCGATTGGCGATCATCTGATCCACGCTGATGCCGGAGTGGATGATGGCGCCCTTCGAGATGTGCGCGCCCGAAAGCAGGCTGCCGGTCTGCGCCGGGATGAATGCCCTGGCCGGTCAGCGCCTTGACGTAGAGGCCGTCGATCACATTGATCTTCTGCTTCAACGGCTCCAGCGGCTGCAGCGTCTTGCTGAGCTTCATGGCGGCGCCCGAGCCTTCGGCGCTCCAGTGATCTTCGTTGATGCCGCAGCCCAGGAACACCACGCCGAAGCGCTTGGGGAAAGCGGATGGCGGCGGCGTATCGGCGAAGGCGTCGAGCGATTCCAGCCACGGCAACGCCATGGTGCAGCCGGCGCCGCGAAGCACGGCGCGGCGGGAAATGCGAGAAGCGGGATTCGCTCGAGTCGGGCATTTGTGGATCGCGCGCATATGCGATTCAGCGTTCCGGAATCGGTGTTCAGAAATTGCGGGCTGGTCACAATGGTCTCCACCAGCCAAGTCATGCGATACTCCATTCGCCGCCAGCCCAGTCTCCATCTGTTCGATCGACGGATTCGTCGGAAAGCTGGAGCGAGCGGTTCAGCGCGTAGGCGAGCAACTTGCGGCTGAGATTATCCACGAACTCCTCCTGGCGGTGCTCGCGGATGTAGTTCTCCACGCCTCCACGCCGATGCCCTGGCTGCCGCCCGGAAAGGTCGCGCTTGATATCGACCGGCCGCCCGGCCAGATCTTTGGTGCGCGCTTCGCCCACCGGTCCGTAGCCTTCAAACGCCAGACCGAAACGAATCGAACTCGCGCATGGCAGCCGCGCACACCGGATTCGCACGATGTTGGGCCAGCATGTCGCGCAGCGGCAGATCCGATTTCGCTTCGTCGCTGGGCAATTCGGGCACGACGGCGGCGGCGGCGGGATCACTTCGCCCAGCACACGTGCACCACCCAGTATCCGCGCTTCACCGGACTGGTGCGCAGGCCGGGCGAGTTCTGCGTGAGGAAGACCGCCATGGGCAGCAGGCCGCCGCGCTGATATTTGTCGGCATCGTCCACGCGAACCCAGGTGTCCTTATCGCCTGCCACTTCCGGCATGCCGTAATGCTTGGCCAGCACGGGATTCACGAACGTGTAGTTGCCGTACAGCATGTCGAGCACGGAGCGATCGTTGCGGATGGCGTCCTCGATAAACCGGATCGGCTCCTGGAACATCGCCTCGCGCAGATCGTTATTGAAGCTGGGGAAGCGCTCGCGATCCACCGTATTGTTGGTTTCGAAGTGGCGGAAATCCAGCCAGTTGCCGGCGAATTCGGTAGCCAGTCCGCGCACCCGCTCATCCTTCAGCATGCGGCGGGTCTGGGCCAGCAGCACATCCGGCTTGTGCAGATCGCCGGCCGCGGCGTGCCGCAACAGTTCATCGTCGGGCATGCTGGACCAGAGGAAATAGCTCAGCCGGCTGGCCAGCGCATAGGTGGATAACGGCGACTGCTGACTGCGCAGCGCGTGGTTTTCCGAGAGTCGACCGCAATCGAGCAGGATCGATGCGATAGAGAAAGTCGGGCGACATCAGCACGCTGACGATGGAATCGCGGATGGCGTCTTCGTGCGACAGCCCGTTCTTCGTCCGAAGCGTCGTGTAATACGCCAGCAAATCGTCGCGCTCCGCCTTGGTCAGCGGCCGGCGATAGGCGCGCGCGGCGAATCGGAGCAGCGCATCGAGATGCTTCGGCTCGGCGTCGGTGTGCTCCTTTTCCAACCCGCGAAGTGTCGCGTTCACGCGCTCGAAGTGACCGCGGATCGCTTGGGGCGCGACCGGATCGTTCTTCGGATCCGCCGCCGCCTTGGCCAGATAAGCGTCGCGCATTCCTGAGGATGACCGCTGTGTCGGTGATCTCATGATCCACCGGACGATCGCGTGCCGGACTCCGCTCCCTTGCCTTCCACTTCGCCGCTCTGGTTGAAGTAATACTGCACCCAGGTGCGCGCCGTGTAATCGGCGACGAAGTCGAATTCGTCCCACAGCCGGTTGAGTTGCTGCTGGCCTTTTTCGTCGAGGATCAATTCCATCAGCGGAGTGTCGTCGCGGAAATAGCCCATGGTGTTGTGATAGCCCGCGCTCAGCAAGCGGCCTTTGTCCTCCGAATCGTCCGGGAAGTAGCGGCCGCGCTCTTTCACATAGAACGCGTCCGGGAAAACACGAGCGAAGCGCGCGAAGGACGCCTGGTAGCGGCTGCGCTCGGCGGCGGGAACGACCAGATCGGGATCGCCCGCGCGGGCTTTCGCCGAGAGCGCGGCCCAGCGCGGCGCGGCTTCCTGTGCAGTCCGGGATATTTGGGATTTCGGGCAGCACGGCAGGCGGATCCGTTTCGTTGCGCAGATCCTTGGGATCGCTCTCGCGGCGGTGCGCTGCGAACTGTCGCAGCTTCCAATTGAGCAGCGGCTGCGATCCGGCGGGCAATCCTTTCACTTTCGGCGCGGCGAACTGCATCGCCGTGTGGCTGCGGATCTTGACCACGAAATCGCGCATCTCGATGCACCTTGCTCGCAGCACGTTGGGGCAATTGGGTTTCGCCGGGGCCGGGCAAATGCACGCCACATGGCCTGCAGCTTGGCGACCGGACCCACGGCGGTCCTTGTCTTGCAGGATCTGCCACACCATCGGCAGATATTTGGCGCTGACCTTCGAATCCGCGGCGATCGTGACGCAGTCGTCGCGCCCGGCTTTCCGAGGGCGGCGCGATGCTTGAAGCGCCACGCGGCCTGGAAATAATCCGCGAAATCGGTGGGCTGGCGCGCGTAGAAATCGACGATGCGCTGGATGGCGTATCTGTCGCGATCGGTTTCGACCAGCATCGGATGAGGCGCGAAATCGATTCCATCTGGCGTCAGCACCATGTGATCGGCAACCTCGCGCGCCGCCTGCAGATACTTGTTCAGCAGCGCCGGCGACATGGTCAGCGATTCGCCGGAATTGTCGAAGCCCGCGGGATTGGCGGGATCCACGGGAAACTCGCGCGCGGGTTGCATGTCCTGCCCGGTGAGGTCGCGAATGGTGTAGTTGTATTCGGCGTTGCTCAAGCGGCGCGCCAGCACCACGCCCGGATCGCCCGCATTTTTCCGAATCTCTTCGGCGCGCACTGCGCTGAATCCAGTCGATGACCTGCTGGCGGGCGTCGGCCGGCGGTGCGGCATCGGCTTGGGCGGCATCTCTTTCGCGGTGAGCCGTTCGAGCACCAGCGCCCAGCGGGGATAGTCGCGCGTCACCGTTTCGAGGGTGGTGTAGGCCTTGAGATCGAACTGCGCGGCAGGTGTCGCGCCGCTATGGCATCCGACGCAATATTTCGTGACGAAGGGGCGGATGGCTTGTTCGAATTGGTGGTCGAGGGTGGGCGCGGAAGCTGCGGCGGGAATCGCGACGATCACAGTGATGAGAAGTGCTCGCGGCAGCATGGTGAAGCTCTTGATCATGATACTGATTTAGTGAAGGAGTGGCCACGTCTCGGGTGGTGAATTCGCTCTTGATAGAGAATTCATTGCCCCGCTTGCTCGTCGGCGAGGGTGAGGTGTTCGCGATGGCCCAACTTTGAGGATGCGGCTGGGCGGCGTTTACGCGAAGATTGTGAAGCCCGATCGGCCGTCAGGCAGCGAAGCGGATGACTTCAAGTTCCGATGACGCATCCACTCCCGCAAGGACCTGATCCACTCGACGCATCGTTTGATCCTCCAGTTCAGTTTCTCCGCACTGGCGGCACTCCAAAACGGGCAACGCCTTCACGACAACGATGGTGGAGTCTCCGATTTTGAATGGAAGATCGGTCACCCGATGCTCAAGTAGACCGCTACATACACGGCATTTCATAATTGGATCCTCCTGGTTCGAAAGTCCGCATTCCATTCTTCTGGGCCCGGGATATACATAGTCACGATTCGAATATTCGCAGACTCCACGTCGGCGGCTACCTGCACGTGGAATACGCGGGCCTCGAATTCTCCCCGCAGAAGAAAGCTTGGCAAGTACTTGTCGTCGGGATAAGATTCTATAATCTCCAGGGAGTCGGCCCATCAATTAGAATCTCACTTCCCAACGACCGTTGCTTTAAGCGCATAGTTACGTGATAGGTCCACCGAATCTCGCGCTTGAATAAGCACTCGCGGATGAAGTCCAACGGGCGGTCGGGAACCGGGGCGCTCGCCAAATCAGATTATAGGCCTATCTGGAAACTGTCGTCTGGTACGATTCACAAGAAGCGTGACAGGGAGTAGTACATGATAGCGTTGTCTCTAAGAGTGGACGCCGATAGAAGAATGCGTCTGACGTTCCATCCTCGACTGAGTAGCGCGAGCGGAGGTCGCTTGCGGACCTGGAGGTCCGCCCCACGTTTAGCTATCGCGTTGCTGCTCGGCCTGATGACGCGCTTCGATTCCGCGATCGCCCAAACGCCTCCTACTCGCGATCCTCACACTCCGGGTTATGTTGTCGCGAAAGAATTGCCTGACGGCGTTAACGCTCCCATGGGCATGGACGGAAACTTCATCCTTGGCCCGACGCATAGTCCGGCGGCGGAGTCGAGTGTGCAGACTGGAGTGCCGCATGGGACAGTTTCTTCGTTCGCGATGGAATCGGTTGATAGCAAATTCTATCCGGGCATCGCGCGCGAGGACAAAACGTTTGGCACCGCCGATCCCAACGATCCAGCCAAGCTGATCGTCACCACTAGCCATCCGGCGCCCTACAATCGTCGAGTCACTGTGTATATTCCGAAACAATATGTGCCCGGCACTGTCGCGCCCTTTATTGTTGGGGCAGATGGACCGGACAACGTGCTCTTCACGGTGCTGGACAATCTGATCGCGCAGCATCGAGTGCCGGTGATGATCGCAATTTCGATTGGGAACGGCAGCGGCGACGCGCAGGGCAGCCAGCGCGGCTTGGAATACGACACGATGTCGGGTTTGTATGCGGAGTGGGTTGAAAAAGAAGTGCTGCCTCTGGTCGAGAAGCAGTACAAAGTGAAGCTGACGAAGAACCCCGACGGTCGCGCAACCATGGGCGGCAGCTCCGGCGGGTCGTGCGCTCTAATTATGGCGTGGTATCACCCGGAACTTTATCATCGCGTTCTCACGTATTCGGGGACGTATGTGAACCAGCAGTGGCCGCCGAATTCGGAGACTCCGCATGGCGCTTGGGAATTTCATGAGCACCTCATTCCTAATGCACCGGTTAAGCCGCTGCGGATCTGGATGGAAGTCGGCGATCGGGATCTTTTCAATCCGAACGTGATGCGCGACAACATGCACGATTGGGTGGTGGCCAATGAGAACATGGCCAAGGTGCTGGCCGCGAAGGGCTATCATTATCAATTCGTGTTCGCGCGAAACGCAGCGCACACTGACAGCGCTGTGAAACGGCAAACTCTGCCCGAGGCTCTGGAATACTTATGGCTGGGGTACCCGACCGCGGCGTCGAAAAATTGATTTTATGGCCACATTGATTGAAGCGATTGACGTAAAGAAAAGGACTTTGTTCGAGCTCGACAACATTCCGTACTCTTGCCTGGAAGCGGATGTGAGCACGCCGACGGCGCGGGGCGGGCAGACGCTGGTGCGGCTCAAGATTCGCAACCTGCTGACGAACGCGGTGTTCGAACGGACCTTCAAAGCAGGTGACAAGTTCAAGGAGCCGGATCTCCAACTGGTCCCGGCATCCTATCTGTATAGCGATGGCGACGGCTCGCACTTCATGGATCAGGAGAACTTTGAGACGCTCACGCTTTCGGAGGCGGTGATCGGGAATGCAATGGACTTCCTGATCGGCGGGACGATCATCGAGTTGCTCAAGTACAACGGCAATCCCATCGGGCTGGAGCTGCCTATGTTCGTCGAACTGAATGTCGCGTTCACGGAGCCCGGGGTGAAGGGCGACTCGGCGAGCGGGAGCACTAAGCCGGCAAGGCTCGAGACGGGGCTGGAAATTCGGGTTCCACTGTTTATCAAAGAGGGTGAGAAGGTCAGGGTGTCGACGGCGAATCGTGAGTTTGCCGGGCGGGCCTGAGTTGGTAAGATGTCCCAGCGGTTTCGTAGCGCTGTATTGCGCGCTCTCTCACGGTCGCGCCTCAACGGCCTTCAGAATATGTTGACAGAGGTCAGTTGAGGCGCGACCGTGCGAGAGCGCGCAACACAGCGTCAACGATATCTCGGCGATAGTCCACTAATTTGGTACTCGCTGGTTTAGTTCGCGAAGGAGGGCCCGATGAATGAGTCCGGTGTTTCGAATGTCTCGCGACGGCAGGTATTAGGTACCGTCGCATCCGCCTGCGCGGTGGTCCCGATGATTCTGCGCGCCGACGATAAGGCGGGGAGCAAGCTTCCGGTTCTGGGCTCCGGTTCGCACACATATGAAGCGGAGCACGATTGGGGTGTGCTGCCGGCGGGCATCCGTTATGGCAACACGCATGGCGTCGTCGAAGATTCCCAGGGCAGGATCTACGTGCATCACACGGTGCATGCGAGCAGCGAAAGCTCGGACTCGATGGTGGTGTTCGATGCAAAAGGCCGCTTCATCAAATCGTGGGGCAAGGAGTTCAAGGGCGGCGCGCACGGGCTGCACATTCAGAAGGAAGGGAGCACTGAATTCCTTTACTTGTGCGACACGAAGCGTGGAATCGTGGTCAAGGCGACGCTCGGCGGCGAGGAAGTGTTCACGATCGGCTATCCGACCGATTCCGAAGCATACAAGCCGGGGGCCGATGGGAAGAAGCCGAAATACAGTCCGACGAACCTTGCCGTTGGACCGAATGGCGATCTGTATGTCGGCGATGGCTACGGTTCGAGCTACGTGAATCAATACAACTTCCAAGGGCGAATATATTCGCACGTTCGGCGGCAAGGGTACGGAGCTCGGCAAGTTGGATTGTCCGCACGGAATCATGTTGGACCGGCGCGGCCCTGAGCCGGTGCTGGTTGTGGCGGATCGAGGGAACAGCCGTATCCAGCGATTCGCTTTGGATGGCCGCGCAATCGATGTTGTCGCCGGCACGAATCTGCCTTGCCATTTCAGCTTCTTCAAGAATGGCGATGTGGTTGTGCCTGACCTGGGGGCTCGCGTGACGTTGATGGATCGAGACAACAAGGTGATTACGCACCTTGGCGACGATTCGTCCAGTAAGTGGCGGGATACGCGTACGCAGTCGCGTGATCATTTCACGGCGGGTAAGTTTGTTAGTCCGCATGGGGCTTGCTTCGACCACGAGGGGAATATTTTTGTGGTCGAGTGGGTTGAGGTGGGGCGGGTTACTAAGTTGCGTCGGGTTTGAATCGTTGAGATGAGTGCGCGTGCCCTTACGGGTCGCGCCTCGGGGGTGGACACAATTGTCCACCTCTTCGTTTTCGCACGATCTCCTTTGGATTTCGTAATTCACCTGATGAATCGCGGTTGACGCGTGGACTGATCTGTCCACGTTGCCGAATCTTCATCGCGACAAATCCTTGTGAATTCAGTAGCCTTGCGATTGGCAGGCGCCGTGCATTCTTGAGCGATCAAAGTTTGCCGCCGCCACCCAGTTTCGGAGTTATTTGGGACGCTTCGTCTACGCTGCAGACGGTGCTCAACAAGGCGCTTGGTACCTTGACGCCGGCGGCTACCGCCGAAGTGAGCGATCTGCAGGGAACGATTTCGACTTCGTCGGCTCGCATCACGATCTTCCTGTATGAAGTGGGCGAGGATCCGATGTCGAAGAATCGTCCGCGCGTTCGAACGTCGGTGCCTCCCGATATTACGATCAGCAAGCCGCCGATGGCGCTGCTGCTTCGTTACATGCTGACGCCATGGAGTCCGGATCGCACCACGGATCAGACCATGGTCGGGTTGGTGATGCAGGTTCTCTACGACGGCGCGATTCTTAGCGGCGCGGTGCTGCAAGGATCGTTGGCCAATTCCGATCAGGCGCTGAAGGTGACGCTGTCGCCGATTACGCTCGACGATCGTACTCGCGTTTGGTATTCGATTCAGAAGCCGTACCGGCTGTCGCTGACTTACGAAGTGCGCGTGGTGAATCTCAAGTCGGAAATCTCGACGACATCGCGGCCGGTGAGCGGCAGATCGATAGACGCGAACCTGCCGGTGGCGAATCCATGACCACCTGGAAGCTGGAGCCACAAGAACGCACGCGGTTGTTCAGTCCGGTGGGATTGCATCTGGTGGACGACATGACGAACGACGAGCCGGTGGGTGCGATTCGAGTGTTGCTGGATCTGCAGGGCCCCGCCGCGACGTGGATTCCGACCAAGATCGCGAGCGTGCGCACGCTGGGCGGCGTGGTCGCTTATCCGGGCTTGGGACGAACGTCGAGTCCGCTCGGCAAGCCGCCGGTGAATTACCGCGTGCGGCTGGACGCCGATTACTACGTGCCGGTTTATCGCGCGACCACCGACGGCATTCCGTTCCAGGCGTTTCCGTATAACGACACTAACGATCCGTCGCAGTTCGCCAAGATATCGCAGGACGTCCGGCTGACGCCCGCGACCACGTATCCATTTCCATCGCACATACCGGTCCTGCGGGGAACGGTGAAAGATGCGTCGAACAATCCCGTGCCGGATGTTCTTGTAGCCTGGTCCGGCCACGAACGAACCATCACTTCGGCCGACGGCGGATTCGCGCTTCCGCTGAGGCTTGCGGCTTCCGGCACCACGATTACGGTGAGCGCGATCGATCAGCGAACCGGCCGACACAAAGATCAATCGATCACGCTTCCGGCGGATCTTCAGAAGTCCTGGACCCTAGTCATTTCCTGAGGAGAACAAACGATGCCTGAATACTTGAGCCCCGGCGTATACGTAGAAGAAGTGGATGCGGGCCCAACGCCCATAGAAGGCGTAAGCACCAGCATCGGCGGCGCGGTGGGAGTCACGCTGCGCGGACCCAGCACGGGCAAGCCGCAACTGGTGACCAGCTTCGCCGACTTCACGCGCAATTTCGGCGGACTGATGGCGGAGCCGGACGATCCGCCGCTGGTGACGAAATGGTCGCTGGATGCGGCGGAAGGCGGACGCTGGTGGTATTTTCCGCTGTCGGTAAAAGGATTCTTCGACAACGGCGGCGAGCAGTTGTATGTGAAGCGCGTGTTCAGCTCGGACGCGATCGCATCGGCAGCGATGTTCGGGCAAGGTGTGGACGCGGTGCTTACCGAGGATCTGGAAGCCGGGGCGAACGAGCTGCATCTGGAGCATCTGTTCGGGCTGGATACGAATTCCACGAACCTGACCATCTACGCCAACGGAAAGCCGGTCAAGGATCTGGCGAATGCCGTGATCAAATTCAACGTAGCGTCGTACGATCCGTCGACGAACGCCGTGACGTTGGATAAACCGGTGCCGCAGCAGTTGAAGGCGGGTCGCGATTATCTGTCGGTGGTGGCTCGCAGTGGACCGGCCGCGCCGGTGCCTCCCGCTAGCGATACGCGAACGCTGAATTTCACGGCGAAGTCGGTGGGCGAATGGGGTGACGAAATCAGCGTGCGTGTGGCCCCGATGGTCGGCTCGACGATGAAGATCCTGGCGGATCCGATTCTGGGCGGCGCGAAAGCGCAGACCACGATCACGGCGGATACTGCGGAACCGGTCGCGTTTTTGACGGCGGCATCGGTGGCGGCTCCTGCGACCACGCTCACCACAGCGGCGACCGAACCTTCTACGACACTGACGGTCGGGACGAACGTGGCGGATCCGAGCATCACGGTGACGTCGGCTGCCGGGTTCGCCAACGGTGATGTTTTCAAGTTGGGTGCGACTCAGTACACGATCACCGGAATCGTCGGCAATGTGATTTCGACCAATCCGGTGATTGCGGATGTGCAGCCGATCGGCGCAGCGGTGCAGCGCCTGGCGCAACCGGGGAGCACGTCGGATCTGATCGTCACTGATGCGACGGGTTTTGCTGTGAATGACAACGTGACCATCAGCGCGGCCTCGTACAAAATCACTGCGGTCGATGCCGGGAATAAGAAGCTGACGATCTCGCCTCCGGTACCGGATGGCGCGGGATTTCCGATCGGCACGGCGGTGCAAGGCGCGGGCGCACCGCTTCAGGTGAACGATACCACCGGGTTTGCGGTCAACGACAGTGTCGATATCAACGGCAACACGTTCAAGATCGGCACGGTCGCGGCGGGCACGATCACGCTCACAACGCCGACGAAGGCATGGGGGCTGGGCACGGAGATTACGCGACTTGCGGCGTCGGGCGGCAACGCGGTGCTGCCGGTCGACGATGGCACGGGGTTTCACGTTGGCGATCGGGTACTGATCGGCAAGACGGAATTCGCACTGGCCGCGGCTGCCGCCGGATCGCTTACGCTGACGGGCGCGATTCCCGATCACGTGTTCTGGCCCGAAGGAACCGTGGTGCAGCGGATGCGGCCCGCCAACGATGCGGCCAGCGACATCATCTATTGCACGAACGCGGCGCAGCTCTATGTCGGTGCGATGGTCGAGCTCGACAACGGCAGCCTTAAGGAACGGCGGGTGATTCAATTGATCACCGGATCGGAGCTAACGCTCGATTCGAACATCACGAGTCACTATTACGAAGGCCACAAGCTGCGCGTGATCGAAGTGGACGTGCAGACGCAATACCAGAACAATGGCGTGATCGAGGCGAGCGAACACTTCCGCAATCTGCGGCTGGTGAACGACGGCACTACCAGCTACATCGTCAACTTCATCAACCTGCAATCGACGCTGGTGAATGTCGCGACCGCGGGCGGATTTTCGGCGTCAGGGTTTGACGAATTCCCCTGCGCGCCCGCGGCGCCGCCGGCCAGCTCGCCCGATGTGTGGGTCGATCTGGCGAATGGCGACGATAGCCTGGACACGCTCACGGTGGA
Source organism: Terriglobia bacterium (assembly GCA_963732025.1). Classification (GTDB taxonomy): domain Bacteria; phylum Acidobacteriota; class Terriglobia; order Bryobacterales; family Bryobacteraceae; genus Palsa-187. The sequence continues at coordinate 959,522 of CAVSXU010000006.1, read as the reverse complement.
CGATTTTGTCGGCGTAGATGGCGGAAGCGGATTGCGCACCGGAATTCAGGCTCTGGAAGATATCGACGAAATCAGCCTGTGCCTGGCGCCGCAGATGTGGTCGCAATCGATTCACGACGCGCTGATTCTGCATTGCGAAACGCTGCGCTACCGGTTCGCGATCATCGATCCGCAGGACGGATTGAGCATCGATCAGATTCGCGATGCGCGATCGATTCTGGACACCAAGTACGCGGCGATCTACTATCCCTGGATTCAGTTACGCGATCCGCTGACGAAGCGCAACGTGGACATCGCGCCGTCCGCGCACATGGCGGGGATCTATGCGCGCGTCGATACAGATCGCGGGTATTACAAGGCGCCGGCGAACGAAGTGATCTCGGGGATCATCAAGATTTCGCAGGATGTCACGAAGCGGGAACAGGATCTGTTGAATCCGGTCGGCATCAACGCGCTGCGATTTTTCCCGGATCGCGGATACAGAGTGTGGGGCGCGCGCACGCTGTCGTCGGACTCGCAATGGAAGTACATCAACGTGCGGCGCATCTTCATCTTTGTTGAGGCGTCGATCGATAAGGGCACGCAGTGGGTGGTGTTCGAGCCCAACGATGAGCCGTTGTGGGCGCGCGTTCGCCAGACCATCGGCAACTTCCTGAATTCGGTGTGGCGCAGCGGAGCGCTGCAGGGAGCGAAGGCGGAAGACGCCTACTTCGTCAAGTGCGACTACAGCACGATGACGCAGGACGACATCGACAACGGCCGCTTGATTTGCGTGATCGGAATCGCGCCGGTGAAACCCGCCGAGTTCGTGATCTTCCGCATCCAACAGATCACGGTGGCGACGGCGAGCTGAAATCGGAACGCGTAAAAGGAGAACAAAACCATGCCTGCTGTTTTTCGAGAAGATCCGTACGGCGGTTATAACTTCGAGGTGGTCATCACTGGAATCAGCGATGACGGCACCGCGGCGAAAGGCTCCTTTGCCGAGGTGTCCGGCATTGAAACGGACATCACGCCGATTGAATATCGCAACGGGAGTGAGCCCGCCACGGTGCGCAAGCTTGTGGGGTTGACGAAGTACAACAACATCGTACTCAAGCGCGGCAACATCGGCGATCTGGCGTTCTGGAATTGGATTCTGGCGGCGACAAATGGAGACGTGCAGCGCACCGAGGGCTCCATCATTCTGCTGGACGAACAACGCCAGGAAGTGATGCGGTGGAACTTCAAGCGCGCCTGGCCGTGCAAGTGGACGGGGCCGGGCTTGAACGCCAAGAACAATGAAATCGCGATGGAGACGCTGGAAATCTGTCACGAAGGACTGGAAATCGACGGTCAATCGTAATGCCGGCCAAGGTCAGCCCCGGACTTTACTTCGCGATCGCGGAGCCTGCCGCGACGCCCGCGCCCTTGCGCTCGGACGTCGGCGGATTCATCGGGCGCGCGTCGCGAGGTCCGGTGGGCTTGCCGGTTCGTGTCGATGGAATTCGCGGATTCTCGAATGTGTTTGGCAGCGAGGACGCCAATTCGGCCACAAGTTACGCGGCGAAAAGCTATTTCGAAAATGGTGGCGAGATCGCGTGGATGGTGCGCGTCGCAGGGCAAACGACGACAGCCTCGGCGGTGATCCAGGGGGTCGCGCTGCTCGGGTTGCCCGCACCTCCAGTGGGCGGGCTCGCGCAACAGCCGGGATGCAGGGCGTCGGCACTGCGCGTCGATGCGTCGAGTCCGGGCGCGTGGGCGAACGGAGCGAGCGTCACGATTCGATTCACGCAATCCAACGGCGCTTCGAAACCGACGGTCGACGTGATCACGCAAGTTCCCGGGGTGAGTACCGAGTATCTGACGGCGCTCGATCCCGAGAATCTGCCGGACCAGATCGCAGCCGCTTCGGGATTCATTCGGATCGAAACTCTGCCGGGTCCGGCGGTCTTCATGCCGTCGAACGCACCGTCGAGGCGTTTTCAGGAGTGGCAGGTGCAACTCGCGGGCGGTCAGGACGGCCAGCCGACTCGCGAAGAATATATGGCGGCGGCGCAGGCATTGGGCGATGAACCCGAGCCTGCGATTATCGCTGTTCCCGATTTGCATTCCGATTTCGATGCGGCCAGCGGTGCTCGCGAGGATATTCTGACCGCGTTGATCGGACGCGCCGACGAACTGATCGATCGAATGGTTGTGGTCGACGTTCCGCCGGAGAATTGGAAGCCGGCCGACGCGATTCAATGGCTGAACGGTGTTCGCGATATCGCGGGAACGGCCATGCGGGCCGCGGCAGTTTATCATCCGCGTGTGCTGCTGCCCGATCCGCTCGGAGGCATCGTAAGTCCGTGGCGTGCGGTACCGGCGTCGGGTTCGGTCGCCGGCGTGATCAGCCGGATGGATCGCGAACGCGGCGCATACTATACGCCGGCGAACGCACCGATCGTAGACGCGGCCGACACCGAGCGTCAATTCAGTCCTGACGAACAGGCGTTGCTCAATTTGAGTGGGGTGAATTTGCTGCGCTGCTTTCAGAGCCGCGGGCTGTCGGTTTGGGGCGGCCGAACGGCCTCGACCGATCCGACGCGAATCTATCTGGCTCACCGGCGATTGATTCATCGCCTGGTGCGCGCGATTCGTCGTGTAGCAGAGCCGCTGGTGTTCGACACAAATGGTCCGGAGCTGTGGCTGACGTTCGTGCGCGCGATTACCACGGTTCTGTTGGCGGCCTTTCGCGGCGGCGGATTACAAGGCGCGCGACCCGATGAAGCGTTTCGAGTGACCTGCGATTCGACGACGAACCCGCCGGAGAACGTGGACAACGGGCTGATGGTTTGCCTGATCGAAGTCGCGCCCGCCGTGCCGATGGAATTTATCCTGATTCGCATCGCGCTTAGCGGCGAGGGCGTGCTGGAGGTTTTCGAGCAGTGACTCCGTTCGATCCACTTCCGTCGTATCGATTCATCGTCACGCTGGATCCGGCCGACGCGTATCTCCCCGCGGCGCAGGCGGCGTTGGTATCGCTGGTCGCGCTCGGATCTTTTCAGGAAGTGAAGGGGCTGGGCGCCGACCTGGAAGTGATGCCGTACCCGGAGGGCGGCGTGAACGGAATGGTTCACCAACTGCCGGTTCGCCATTCGTGGAATCGGATATCGCTGCGGCGCGGATTGCTGCGCGACATCGGTTTGTGGTTCTGGTATTCGGCGGGATTGACGCAATCGCTGGGCGCGCGGCGCGATGGGTCGGTGATTCTGCTGGACGCGACCGGCTTACCGGCAATGGCATGGGTGTTTCGCGCGGGCCTGGCGGCGAAGTGGATGGGGCCCGAGATGAACGCGATGCAAAGCGCGGTGGCGATTGAGGGGTTGGACATCGCGCACGAAGGAATCGAACAGGTGACGCTGCCCTGAGGAGAGGGACAAAAACATGGCGGACGAACCGGGACGAGTAACGATCGAAAATCTTGAAGTCAGTTTTCATGTCGACGGCGACGACCGCGGCGTGTTCACGAAATTGTTTCGCGAACATATTGCGGCCTGGGAAGACGCGAAGAACCGGCGCCGCGTCGGCGAGCGTGAGCAGAGCCTGGGCGATCAATCCGGAGAAGCTTCCTGATGGCGACTGCGTTCACATCTGCGGGGCAGGGCTTGGTGCAGGCGCGATTGGAGATCGTCGCGCCGACGGTTCCGAATCCTATCATTCCGCTCAAATTCAATCCGACGGAATATCAGCTTCAAAAGAGCAACAACTTCGCGGAGATTGCGATTCCAGGATTGGAGTCGCCGCCGATTCAATTCGTGCGCGGCTCGGCGGAGAAGCTCTCGGTGGAGCTGTTGGTGGACACGTCGGACACGCTCGAAGATGTGCGTTTGAAATACGTGAATGCGCTGCGCGACCTGATGCGAATCCAGATTGAGCTGCATGCGCCGCCGATCGTCCGATTGGTGTGGGATTCGGAAATCTTCAAGGGCGTGCTGGAGAGCCTGAACATCACCTACGTGCTGTTCACGCCGGAGGGAATTCCGCTGCGCGCGAAGTTGAGCGTATCGCTCAAAGAGTATCGGCCGGTGGACATCCAGGTGAAGGAGTCGCCGAAAGCTTCGCCCGATCAGGAAAAGAGTTACACGGTGCAGCGCGGCGAAACCCTGAGCAGTATCGCGGAATTGGTTTATAAGGACCCGGAACAGTGGCGCGCGATCGCGACTGCGAACGGAATTCTGGACCCGCGCTACGTGGCGGCGGGAACGCGGCTGAGGTTGCCGCAGTTGGTTTGAGAGATGACGATGGCTGACGTTTCCGTTCGGCAATCCGGGCTGCCTTCGGTGGATTACTACGCGCCCGATTATCGCGTGGAGATCGAGGGCAAGGAACTGGATCCGAACTCGAAAGGCGACGTGCTGGACCTGAAGGTTTCGATGGACATGGAAAACATGACGCGGCTCGACATGACCATCAACAACTGGGACGATTCGACGCTCACTTTCAAGTACAGCGACACCAAGGAATTCGATGTCGGCAATCGCGTGCACGTGCAGATGGGTTACGCCGGACGGATGTTATCGATCATGCGGGGGCAGATCAGCTCGCTGTCGCCGAAATTTCCGGAGTCCGGCCAGCCGTCGATTTCGGTGACGGCGCTGGATGGGATGTTCAAGCTGCGCGATCGCAAGCCGCCGGCTGGGCAGGAAAAATATCTCAAGCTGGCGGATTACGAGATCGCGCAGAGAGTCGCCGCGCGCAACAACATGAAGTGCAAGGTGACGGCGGAAGGCGAGAAGCATGACCTGGTGATCCAGAAGAATCAGGACGACGCGCAGTTCCTGATGGAGCGATCCAAGCGAATCGATTTCGATTGCTATGTCGAGACCGACGCGACGTCGGGCGAGGACACGCTGTTCTTCGTCAAGCCGACGGACGGCCGCGACGATTCGAAAATCCGCGTGTACGTGCTGGAGTGGGGCACCAGCCTGATCAGTTTCGCGCCGCAGCTTACGTTGTCGCGTCAGGTGGCGAGCGTCACCGTGCGCGCCTGGGATGCGGCGAACAAAGCGGTGCTCACCTACACCGCGACGTCGACTGACCTGCCGACAGGGAAGCGGCAAGGGAACCAGCGGGCCGGCGGCGGCGGACAAGAAGCTTTCGGGCAAGCAGGAAGTGGTGGTGGACGCGCCGGTGACCAGCGCCGAAGAAGCGAAGAATCTCGCGATCACTTTGCTGCGCGAGCGCGCCTACGAATTCATCACGGGAACAGGCCAGGTGATCGGGCTGCCGGATTTACGGCCGGGCGCGAACCTCGAATTGAACGGGCTCGGCACGCGATTCAGCGGAACCTACTACGTCAAGAAAGTGGAGCATTCGCTAGGAAGCTCCGGATACACGACGCAATTCGATGTGCGGCGCGTACTTCGACGGAGGTGTTCACTAATGTTGGTCCCAAGATCGCGCTCCACCGACCAGCGTTATTACGGCGTCGCCGAAGGAATCGTCACGGATGTAAATGATCCGGCGAACGAGGGTCGAGTCAAAGTTCAATTTCCGTGGTTCGACGAAAAGATGGAAAGCGAGTGGTGCCGCGTGCGCCAATTCTATGCCGGTCCGGGTTACGGCGCGTTTTTCATTCCCGAAGTCGGCGACGAAGTGCTGATCGCGTTCACGCATGGCGATATGCGTTTGCCGATCGTGCTCGGCGGGCTCTACAACAGCCAGGACACGCCGCCATCGCATCGCGCCGACGACAAGGACGAGAAGATGATTCGGACCAAGGCCGGCCATCAGCTTACGTTCGTCGACACGCAAGGTGAGCAAGCGGTGCGATTGCAATCGAACGGCGGCCACCTGGTGGAGCTTGACGATCAGAATCAGCACATCAATATTCAGAGCTCGGGCGGCCACAGCGTCAATCTGGATGATCAGAGTCAGAAGATCACGATTTCCACTTCGGGCGGCAGCACCATCACGATGGATTCGAGCGGCATCACGCTGCAGGCGAACGCGAAAGTTTCCATCGAAGCGCCTGATATCGAACTTGGCTCCGGTGCGTCGCATGCGCTGATTCTGGGCGACGAGTTTATGGCGCTGTTCAACGCGCACGTGCATCCGACGGCCGCGCCGGGTCCGCCGAGTCCTCCCGCTACACCGATGCTTCCGGTGATGCTCTCGCTGGTGACGAAGACGACTTGATATGGCGAACGAATTTGTCGGTACAGGCTGGCGCTTTCCGATTCAACCCGACGCGACGGGTTCGCTCGGCTATTGTTCGGGCGATGTCAATGTTCAGCAATCGCTCAAGGTTTTGTTGCTGACAGCGATCGGCGAGCGCGTGATGCGCTACGGGTTCGGATCCAGCGCTCGCGATCTGGTGTTCGCGCCGGGCAGCACGCAGTACTTGAATCTTTTGCAGCTCACGGTGCGCGAGGCGGTCGTCAATTGGGAGCCGCGGGTCGATCTGGACGACGTCACGGCAGAGGCGAGCGCGAACAATCCGTCCTGCATCACGGTGTCGGTGGACTATCGGGTGCGCCGCACGAATACAAAAGGAAACCTGGTGTTTCCGTTTTATCTGGGCACGGTGGAGAATCCCTGATGCCGCTGGATCCCCTGGTTCTGGACACGCTGAGCTGGACCGACATGACCGCCTCCATCCGGCGGCGGATTCCGGCTGCGTCGGCAGGCCAATGGACGCTGCATGCGCCGGTGGATCCTGGGATCACGTTGCTCGAACTGTTTTCGTACTTGATCGAGCAGCGCGTCTATTGGATGGACCAGATTCCGGACACGCTGATTCGAGCGGCACTCGCGTTGTTGGGGGACGCCTCGCGGGCCGCGCAGCCGGCGTCGGCGATCTTTCAGCTTTCCAGCAAATTGTTGGGTGGGGTTCCGAACGCGACACGCATTGAATTGTTGAACACAGCGCCGCCGCTGATTTTCACGACCGATTCGGAGATTGGTTTAGTGCGCGTCGGAGCTAGTGGGATTCGCGTGATCGCCGGCGGCGTCGATCGCACACTGGATCTGGCGCAAGGAAAAACGGCCGAGATTTTTCCCGCCGACTGTAGTGCCGCACAGGTCACGATCGCATGCGATTTCGCCGCTCCCCTGCCCACGTCGCCGATTGCGTTGCTGTTCCAAGTGAACACGCCTGGCGATATTCCTTCGCAACAATCGCCGAATGCAGTAACGAACGTTCCGCCGCCGGCCACGATCTCCTGGATGTACTCCGATGCATCGGGACGATGGAAGGCGATTCCGAATCTCGACGACGGCACTGCGGGATTTCGGCGAACTGGAATCGTGCGCTTCACCGCGCCTGCGGATTGGGCGGCCGGCGCCAGCGGCTACGTTGTTTCGATCAGCGCGGAGCAGGCGTCATTCAGCTCGCCCGTGATTCTCGCCGCGCCGGTCATCGCCAATGTCACGATCGCACATCATCGCGATCACATCGATTCTGGAGATTCGCTGAGCGCTCGCACGTGGATGCCGTTGCCGGGTCAGACGCTGCCGATTGCGGGTTTGCCCATTGAAAATACGGTGGCGTTGCAGATTGTCGATCCTCTCGGCGCGTGGCAGGCATGGACGCCCGTTCAGGATTTCGGTCCGTACGGTCCTGGGGACCAAGTGTTCATCGTCGACAGAACCGCGGGCGTCCTCCGATTCGGCGACGGATTGACCGGCCGAATTCCGCGGCCGGATGCGAATCATCAAATTCGATTCCGGCTGCAGTATGACTCGGGCGGCGGACAAGCCGGGAATTTGGGTGGCGGATTGAAGTGGCGCGCGGCTGATTCCACGGTCGATCTTTGCGCGTTCAACGTAACGGCGGCGGCAGGCGGTGCGGAGTCCGAGACGTTGCAGGCGGCAATCGATCGCGCGGGCGAAGAACTTCGCGAAGTTACGCGCGCGGTGACCGGACCCGATTGCGAGGCGATTGTTTTGGGCACACCGGGAGTAGGTTTGGCGCGCGCGCACGCTTCCATCGGGAAGAATCCCACGTTTCCGTGCACGATCATTCCCGGAGCGTTGACGGTTTACACCATTCCCCATTCGACCGATCCAGCGCCGCAGCCCGACCCCGGATCTCTGCAGGCGGCGCGCGCGCGCTTGGATGCGGCTCGATTGATCGGATCGGAGATGTTTGTCGAAGGACCTCGCTATCGGCAGATTACGTTGTTGGTGGATGTCCAGGGCAATCCCACCGATCCGAAATCCCTTCGCAATGACGTGATCGATGGGTTGCGTGCGTTCCTCAACCCGCTAACCGGCGGCGATGACGGAACTGGCTGGCCGTTCGGCGACGCGGTGAGCCCTTCGGCGCTGATGCGCCAAGCCCAGAATGCCGCCGGTGATCGCGCCCAGATCCAATCGGTCGCCATCGGAATCGACGGCGCGGACGCGACGCAATCCTGCTCCGACGTGACCATCGGCTCCGATGACCTGGTCGAGTTGAGCGACGTCGCAGTGCAATTGAGCGCGGGCCCGGCGTTCACCGGAGGCTTGCGATGAGCCCGGGGAGTGAGCATGAGTGAAGTCTGGTGGGGACCCGCGTCGCACGACGCACCGGACATCGCGCCCGACGGCACGCCGATTCTGCTGGCGTCGTCGCGCTCAACAGTGACGGCGAATATTCTCGCGAAGATCCCCGCCTTCACTCCGGAGTGGACTAATCGCAGTTCCTCCGACGCCGGCATTGCGCTTACTCGTTTGTTCGGCGAACTGATGGAGCCGGCGCTCCAGCGCCTGAACGAATTGCCGCAAAAGTCGATGATCGAGTTCTTCGACGTCGCGGGTGTATCGCCGAATCCCGCGACGCCTGCGGAAGTGCTGCTCGAATTTCAAGCATCGACCGCGGCGCCGCAATCGGTGCTGGTCGCGTCGGGATTTCAGGCCGGCGCTTCTGCCGCCGATGGCAGCGGCGACCTGGTGATTTTCGAAACCACCGGCGACGTTTACGTCGCGCCCGCAAAAATCGCCGCGATGTACACCGAGCAGGGCGGCGAATTCATCGAAATCGATTTGAAGGGACAAGCCAGCGATCCGCCGGTTCCGTTCTGGCCGTTCGGAGCGAACCCTAAGAAGGATTGCGCCCTGGTGATTGGGCTCGATTCGCGCGTTGCTCCGAACCCTCGCCTCTCGCTGGGCGTGCAACTCGCGCCGATTGCAGGATCGCCTGCTCCCGCGTCGCGCGGCGCATTGCTTCCATTGCCCGACGACTCATCGCCGACCTTAGTCTGGGAAGTTCTGGACGGCGCGAGTTTCGTTCCCGCCGAATTGTTGAGCGACGAAACCACCGGCTTTACGGACAGCGGAATCATCGAACTGGGGCTGCCGCGTCAATGGCGATCCGGAACGCCCGCCGGCGTGAACGCGGGCGAGTTGTTCTGGTTCCGCGTACGGATTCTTTTCGGCGAGTTCACGAACGCACCTCAGCTTTCGTTCGTGAAAATCAACATGGTGCGGGCGTTGGGCGCACGCACGATTCGCGACGAAGTGCCGGACCCCGTCGCGAATTCCGGAGGCAATCAGTTTCAGTTGAGCCAGACGCCGGTGCTGACGCACTCGCTCCAACTGCGCGTCGATCAGGGAGGATTCGATCCCGCCACCGGCGCCGAACTCTCGGGCGACGAGGGGCAGATATGGACGGAAGTCGACAGCTTGCTCGATTCCGACGGCGACGCGCTGGTGTATGAGCTCGACGACCTGACCGGCATCATCACATTCGGCGATGGAAATCATGGCGCGCTGGTGCCTCCCGGGTTTCGCAATGTCGTTGCGGTGAGTTATCAGGCGGGCGGCGGCAGCGCCGGCGCAGTAGACGCGCAAGCCGTAACGACGCTGCTCGATTCCGCGCCGTTTCTGAGCTCCGTTTCGAATCCGCTGAAAGCCGCCGGCGGAACGCCGCGAGAATCGAACGACGACGCGATGCGCCGCGCGCCGCAGGAAATTCGCGCGCGGGATCGGGCGGTCACGGTCGCCGATTATGCGCTGCTCGCGACGCGCGGAGCCGGCGTGAACATTCGCCGCGCACAGGCGATTTCCGGATTTCATCCTCTCTATCGCGGCGCGTTCATCCCCGGAGTGGTCGGCGTGATCGTGGTTCCTCCCGATCCGGGCGATGGCAACCCACCCATGCCGTCGGAGGAAACGCTCGACGCCGTGGCCAGATCGTTGAGCGGCACGTATGCGCCCGCTGGAGTCGACGTGGTGGTTGGCGCGCCGCGCTATCACAGCTTGCGCGCGGAAGTCGGCTTGCTTCTCGATACCGGTGCGAACGAAGCGGCGGTGATCCAGACGGTGTTGCAGGGCCTCGACAATTACATCGATCCGTTGCAAGGCGGCGACGATGGACTCGGTTGGCCGTTCGGTGGCACGCTGCGATATTTCACGCTGCTGCGCGTACTCACCTCAATCACGGGCGTGAAGGCGATCCCCCAGTTGAACCTGATCGTCGATGGAATCCGGCAGCCGGGCTGTGCCGATATCGCCATCGAATCCGACGCGTTGTTCTGGCCGGACACTCACGAAGTGACCGTGTTATCGGAGGCGCAAGCGTGAGCTGCGGATGCGGGAAAGCAACATTCCGGCTGCTGGATGCCTACGTCGGGTGGGACGTCGGCTCGACCAGTAATCTGATTGGATTCGACGATCCTAAGGGAATTTCCTTGGCAACGCTATCTCCCAACGTCATCGATCCCGGAGCGGTGCTGCCCTACCTGCCGCCATCGCAACTTGCGATCGGATGCGGACCCTGCGGCTGGTACCTGCTGACGCTTCCGCCCGATTGTCCGCCGAGTGTGCTGCGGCTCGATCGCTGCTGCGGCGATTGGAAACCGGTGTGGCATCATTGCCCTTCCCCGTCGTTCAAGAAGCCGGTCGCGATCGCGGCTTGGGAATCGCGGCTTGCGGTTGCGGATGCCGGTGCTGGCGCGGTCTTCGTCTGGGGAAATTACGGCCAGCGTCTGGTCGCGTCAATCGAAGTCAAGAATCCTGGCCCGATCGCAATATCGGCATGCGGCGATTTGTTTGTCGCGTCGGACGATCGAATTCTGCGTTTCGGACCAGGCGGCGCGGCCAGCGGATTCGTAAAGATGCCCGCCGAACCTCACGGCGAAATCGATCGCATCGCGACTGACGGACATTGCGGACTCTGGGTCGTGACTCGCGAACCCGGAGGCGTCGCGCTTTGGCACGCGTCCTCGCATGAACATTGTCTTTCGGCCGCGACGCTCGATCAATTGCAGCAGGCGTTCACGAAAACGAGCCTTGTGGCGGCCTCAAATCTCGGCTTCTGTCTGGCGGAGCGCGATTCACTCAACTTCCCGGTGACGCGATGTTTTTCATGGTGTGGCAAGCCCGTCGATGGCGGCATCGTGAATCCGTCGATCGGTCGGCAGAAGCAGGGCGCGCTGCTGACGCTGCCGCTCGATAGCGGAATTCCGCGCTGCCGTTGGCACCGAGTTCAATTGGATGCGGATGTTCCCGCCGGTGCCGCCATCAACGTGTCGGTCACGACCACCGAAGATCCGAACGCGCTTCTGCATCCCGACGATTGGATGCCCGGGCCCCCTGGGGCGCTCGATTTTCTGATCGATCAGCCGCCCGGCCGCTATCTTCTAGTGCAACTCACGTTGATTGGCGACGGCACGGTTACACCGGTGGTTCGCCGAGTGCGCCTCGATTTTCCGCGCGTCACCAGTCTCGATCGTTTGCCCGCGATTTATCGCGACAATCCTGACGCGGAAGATTTCAGCGAGCGCTTTCTTTCGCTGTTCGATGCATCCATGGCCGATCTCGACCGTGCGATCGAACGTTATCCCGCGCTGCTCAACGCGCAGAACGTGCCCGATGCCGTGCTGCCTTGGCTCGGGCGCTTCTTCGATATCGCGATGGATCCGAGTTGGACCACCGCTCAGCGCCGCCGAATCCTTCAGGCCGCGCCCCAGCTCTATCGAATTCGCGGCACCGTAGCGGGAATGACGAAGGCGATCTCGCTGGTCTTTGACATCGACGAGACAAATATCGCGATTGATGAACTGGCCGCCGATCGAAGTTGGGGCGCGGTAGACAGTGCGCGAGTCGGCTCGGTGCGATTGTTCGGCAAGGCACGCGCGCGGTTTCGATTGGATGCCTCGCCGCTCGGCAGCGCCCCACTGCGCAGCTTCGGCAATCCGGATCAGGACCCGTTTTGGGCGCAGGCTTTCCGCTTTCAAGTGATGACGCCGCCCATCCCCGACGGAGCGGATCCGGGCGGAGTTCGATTGCGCGCGTTGGTGGATGCGCAGAAACCCGCGCAAACGCTGGCGGCCATTCACACCGGCGGCAACGCGTTCCTGGTAGGAGCCGGCGCATCGGTTGGTGTCGATACCGTGCTCACCGCACCGCCTCCGGCAGTGGTCGGGTCAACACGACTGGGGTCGCCGGGTATTTTGCAAACCGGCGCGAACGGTTGCCGCGATGGAGTCGCCGCCGGCCGCTGGACGTTGGGCGGAAATCAAGTAGTGAGGGAGTGAGGATCAATATGCCAGACGAATCGTGCATTTCGGTTCCGAAGTTCGAACGACTGAAGTATTTTTACGGGCAGATGCTCGGCGTGAGCGACCTGCAATCGGAACAGGACTATTTCCGCGAGAAGCTCAAGCTCCACAATCGGTGTCTGCACGGCTATGGCGTCGTGTGCGGATTGCGCGTCGTCCCGCTGCCGCCTGATTCCGATTGTCCGGCCAACGATCCGGCGCCGGGAAACGTGAAAGCGGCCGATCCCAACAAGCCCGCGTCCGATCCAACGAAGCCGCAGGCTGATCCAACGAAACCGCCGCCGATTTGCGTCGAAATCGAAGGCGGCTTCGCGCTCGATTGCGAGGGCAACGAAATCATCGTGCGGCGTCGCATTCATTTGGATCTGATGCGCGCCTTGAGCGCCGCCGACAAAAAGACGGCGCTAGCGCAAGCCAGCAGCCTCTACATCTCGATTTGTTTTTGCGAGGAACCCGCCGATCCCGTGCGTCCCGTGATCGCCGACGCCTGCGGCGTGATCCGCGATTGCACGTATGGAAAGATTCGCGACGGCTACAAGCTGAAGGTGTCGCTGGACCCGCCCGCCGCCGACCATCGCTGCGAAACCTGCTGCGAGCCTTGCATCGATTGCTGCATATTGCTTGCACGGATCGACGGTTTCGAGCCGGGCAAGGCGATCGATCCCGCACAAGTGCACAACGAGGTTCGCCGGCTGATCTCGACCTATCCGTTCACTAACATCGTTAGTGTCAATTGGACGCACGGCGCGACTTACTCGCGCGCGCAGGCGGCCGACCTTCTCGGTACCACTGACGACACGAAGGGACTGGTCTTCCGATTCTCGCGCCCGATCCTCTCGGAAACCATCAAGGATGGCGTGCTCGATGTGTGGGTCATCGAAGGCGGGCGCGGGCGCGCCGCCGGCTTCTACAGCGTCGAAGGGACATGGGCCGACTTCACGACGCCGACGGTTACGGAAGCTCGCTTCTATCAAACGTCCGACGAAACGCTGCAACTCGGCGACCGTGTCCTGATCACGCTGCACTCGGCATTCCTGCTGGACGAATGCTGCCGGCCGTTGGATGGAACCAACGTAGGTGGACTCACGCCGGATTTCACGGCTGCGCCCGGACCGCCAGACATCGAGCGTTGTCCTTCGCCGCCGCAGCGTTATGGACCGTGGACGTCGGGTAACGGAATCGCTCCCGGTCAAAGTTTTGAGAGCTGGTTCTTCGTCCGCGAAGGAGGGAAAATATGACGGCTTCATCGAAATCGATGGCGGCCCCGGGCCGGAGTCCCTGCGGGTGTTCGAAATCGTCGGCTTCAGGTACATCCGGTCACGGCGGATGCGGCTGCGGATGTGGAGGCAGCGGCGGCTGCGGCGATTCCTGTTCGGGCGGCGACTATCTGCGCCCGAATTTCTTCTCGGGACAGTTGCTCACTGAGGATGACCTCCAGCAACTGGTCCGCTACATCGTCGACAAGAACCGCTTGCACAATCGCCACTTCTTCGGCGACGGAGTGGTGTGCGGTCTGGAAATTTCGTGCGATCCATGCGGAGGTTCCACCGTTACGGTGCAAGCGGGCCACGCGCTCGATTGCTGCGGTAACGACATCGTGGTGTCGTGTCCGGTGACGCTCGATATCAATGCCCTCTATCGAAAACTCCGCGCAACCGTGCTCGGCCAGGATTGTGGCGATCCCTGCGCCGGGCAATCGTCCGCAGCGCCGAGCGTCGGCAATATCGTCGATCCCACCAAGCCCCCCAAGCCGGCGACGAAGCACGACGTCTGCCTTTACATCAAATACTGCGAACAGCCTGCCGATCCCGTCGCCCCCTACATGACCGGCGACAACTGCGGTGCGACCCAATGCGAGCCGACTCGAATTCGTGAAGGCTACACGTTTGAGCTGCGCTGCCGCACCGATGCGCCCAAGCCGAACGACCTGCTGAGCCAGATCGCGAACTGCATCGGCGAGCCCGCGAAAGCAGAGGTTGTCGGACGCGACAGCCTCTCCATGGATCGAATCATGAAGCCGGCGTCGGCGGCAATCCAGCAGATTCGTACGAACGTGCCATTGACGTTTCTCGACACCGACACAACCGCGCTGGTCACGCATACGGCGAATCTTCAAACGCAAATTCAGACTCACGCCGCCGGAAAGACTGCGTGGACCGAGAGCGATCTGATGACCGCGATCGACGAAACGCGCGCGACCGCGAGCCTGGTCACTCGCTACATGGCTCTCCAATCGCCGTTTCAACCGAATAATCCCAACGTCGGCGCTCCGGCGGCGAACCAGCCCGTCAAGGCCGCGGCTCAAGCCGGCACCGATCCGGGCGCGGCCGTCGATGCTGCACTGGTCCAGCTCAAGGTAGCCACGGGAACCCTGCGCCAGTTGGTCAAGACTACCGTGACCACGGCGCTGGATCAATCGTCGGCGAATTCCATTCTCGATCTCTCGGAAAAATGGGCGCTCGCTTCGCCGGGTTCGCAGGCGATCGGCGCCAGCCTGGAAGCTCAGTACTTCGCGCGCGGCGTCGCGTTCTCGCCAGACTTGCTGACGGCCTCGCGCGGATCGCTGGTGAACACGCAAACGTGGTTGCTGGGCCGCGTCGATTGCGCGGGGACTTCGACCGACTGCACGCTGAATTACGAAATTCATCGCGTGCAGCCGGCTGCGCCGCCGTCGCCTAACAGTCTCGAACCGATCGCCGAGCTTCCCAGGATGTATCACGAGTACTCGGTGCTCTCCGGTTCGCTCGTGCGCTATCTACGCGAGTGCGGTTGCCGCGCGATCAATCCGCCCTGCCCGCCATGCGACGACATGGGCGTGCTGCTCGCCTGCCTCGAAATCGAGAATTGCCAAGTCACGCGCGTATGCAACCTGGAGAGAAAGTTCGTCATCACCAGCGTCGCCGCGCGCTACTGGTTCCCGCTCTCCGAATATGGCGATCAACTGGAAGAGCTCTGCTGCCCGATTCCGCGGCGTCACATGACGTTACTCGATACACAGACGCCGGTCTTGAGCGATTCCTCGCCGGTGATGCGCAGCATCGATTCGCTGTTCGGCGGCGGCAGCCTGACGAATTTCGCGCAGATGGCCACCAGCAGTGAGCTCGATTCACTGCGGCTTCGGACTGCGCTTCAGGCTTTCCGCGCGAAGCTCGCCCCAACCTCGGCTGCGAGTTTTTCAAGCCAGTCCGTTCTCAACAACTTGCGATCGGCGCCATTGAACGTCGCCGCCGATACGCAGGCCCGCTTGAATGACGCCGTGAAACAGATCACCGCTCTGCGCAAGGACGTCGCCAAGCTCAAAAAATCGAAGGCGCCCCCGAAAGCAGCGCCGAAGGCGAGCCCCAAAGCGACACCTAAGACGACACCGGGAGTCCAGCCATGAGCGCCGCCGCGCCCACTCTTCCCGTTTTCCAGGAAGGCCAAATCCTGGCGGCATCGTCACTCACGGCGATGATCGATTACGCGCGCGGCCAGTTGGCGCGTCATGAACGCTATCTGCACGATTGGGGAATCGCTACCGGCCTCGCACTCACGGAGTCGCCCAATCGCGACAGCAGCGGCAACAATTTCGCCGACATCACGTTGTCGCCGGGCGTGGCGATCGATGGATACGGCGCCGAGATCATCGTGCCCTCGCCCTATCCGCTCGACTATAACGATTTTCAGAATCAGAAAATCGCCGCGTCGAATGCGGATCCGAACACGTGGTATCCGGTATTCCTGCAAGGCCAACAGCAGACCACCGCGTCGAGTGCGTCCACCTCGGGCATGTGCGGGCCCTCGCAGAGCGCGCAGACGACGCTTGGCTATCAGGTTTCGTTCGGACGTCCGGGCAGCGAGACTGACGTCTTTGCTCAAGTTGCTCCCAGCGACGTGACCACGGGTGCCGGACCGGCTGTGAGCAACTGGAAAATCCTGATCGGCTTCGTGCAATGGAGCGGCGCGGCTTTGCGATTCAGCCACGCCAACAATACCAACGGCACCACCTCCGTAAAATACGCGGGTGTGCTCGCGGATACGGTCCGAGCGCGCGGAACCACGCTGACCCTCGCGACCGTCGCCCCGGCGGCGATGGTCGTGGTGGATAGCGTCGCGGGCTTGCAATTCGGTTTGCAGGATCCGGCGTCCGGAAAAGTGAACCCGGTCTTTTCCGTTTCGCCGCAAGGCGACGTGAAGGCCAACGGCGCGATCACGGGCACGGTGCCGCCGACCGCGCAGTTCTGTTCGGGCACGGTATCGGACGGGATGTTGTTGCCGCTGCCGGCGGGCATCACTGAAGCTCAAGTGACCTCCGCTGCGGTCACGCTCACGACCCATTTGACGCCGCGATATCAAGGCTCGCGCCCGGCAGGATTTCCGGTCGGCGACTGGACGATGCTACCGCTCGAATGCCGCGTCGACGGACGGTATGTGCGCTGCCGCGTGCGGTGGTCAACCAGCGGATCCTATCCATCGAATGATCCGGTTCACGTGATCGATCTCGCCGGAGTGTGCGATTACCTGGTGATCGCGACACCGGCTTCCAAGGCGACATCATGATCACCGATGTAACAACGATCTACTTCACCAGTTCGCGTCATGTGCTCGGCGCGATCACGCGCTCCATCGGTCCCACTGGCAAGGAAACCGCCACCGACCTGGTCGGAACCGACGGGCTGGCGCTGCGCGTTCCCAATCGGCCGGACCTTCAGATGATGGTCGACGTGGCGCAACTCAGCGTGCAGAGCGTCGCGGCGAATGATGACCTGATGACGAACCCGGCCAATTTTCAGTTGACCGATCCAACACAGTCGCCGGTAACCGTCGTCGCCGTGCAAAATTACGCAGTGCCGCCTGCGTTGCCGAATCCGATGCCGCTGGCGCTGACTGGAACCACGGCTACGGTGACGCTGACTGCGACGGCAACCCCTCGCGACGTGTATGTTCTTTCCGGAAAAGCGGTGGTGAAAATCACTGTTCCCGCGAACGCCCCGTCCAATTCGCAGCCTCTGCAAGCCCCCACGGGCGATAACGCTTTCCTCTTGTTAGTGCCGGGCTATCAGGCGTTCGTCGGTGTCGCGACGGTTCCGTAAATTAAGATGACGAACGTAACCATCCACCGCTGTCAGCTCCGCATCGTCCGCCACGGAGGATGGTCCTGGGGACCCGACACCGAGCGTCTGCTCCAAGCGGCGATGCGCGGAATTCCGGATTTGATCGGCCGCAGGTTGGCCGCCGTCTGGTCGGATGGCACTGGCCCCGAGGACGTGAATATCACGCGCACGGTGAAGCTGGAGGTAACGGCTCGCATGATGGAATTGGTTGCGCTCGGTGCTCGCCTGGTGGAATTGCCGGAAGTTCCCGGCGGGTCGACCGCCGCGCTCGAAGAACGCATCGCGCAAGCGGTCGTGTCGAGCTTTGCCGAAGATCTCGCGTCCATTCGGCCCGGGGGCGCCGCGCAGAGTCCCGCGCTGATTCAGCAGGCGACCGCAATCGGTTCCGCTCACGGCGCGCTCCCGCAAATTTTCGCCGATTGGTGGCGGGATGGCGAGCTCGCCGCCCGGCTCGCGCTGTTTTCCGAATCGGCGTTGGAGACGTGGTATACGGCGCTCGCGTCGAAGGCTCACTCGACTGCAAGTCAAGCTGCGGCGGACGATTCCGATCCGCGGATCGATGCGGTGGTCGAATCCGTGTGCGATGACGCAGGCATCTCCGCCGCTGCGCTCGATCGCGAAACGTTGTTGCGGACTCGCTTGGTGCTGGCTGCCGCCGCCGCTGGGCGCTTGTCCATTTCTTGTGACGATCCTGCTTTAATTCGATCCATCGAACGCGCCACTCAGCCGCCGGAATCCGTTGCCGCAGCGCCCAAATCAACCACATCGATTCCCGCACCAACCACGCCGCCCGCTCGCGCGTTCTCCACACCAATGAAGCCGGAAACGGACGCGACGCGATCGATTTCATCGGCCGTTCCTTTTCTGATGCTGGGGGTCCTTTCGCGCATCGGCTATTTCGAAACGCTCTCGGCCACGCTGGAAGCGCTGGAGCTTTCCTCGCTGCTGCCGGCCTTCGCGGCTGCGCTCGCGTTCAAGGTTCTCGACCCGCCGGATCGAGGTTGGCGCCGCACGCCGCAGTCGGTCAATGCAGCGTCCGTGTTCGCGGGAATTCAGGGAGAAATCGACGAGCCATCGTTGGTGCACGCTTCGCGGCTGCTCGAAGACGAGTTGTCGCCGCTGAACGCGACGCTCGCGAATTCGCTCATTCGCGGGCATTCGGCGGATCAACCCGTCATTCTTTCCGCAGCGTCCGGCGGACTCTTACTTACCGATGGCGAGGGCGTCCTGCCGATCGCTTGGGCGAACGAGTTTTCGCAATTGCTGCCAGTGCTCAAGCAGCTTCCGCACGCGATGATTCTTGCGCCGCTCGAAATCGTGCACAACGATGCATTGCGTCAGGCCCACGCCGCCGATCTCCACTTCATCACCAGCGCTCCTCCGGTTCGTGGTGAGCGTTGGCGCGCGTTGCAAGCACCCGGCGCCGCTCGCTATTGGACCAACGATTCCGCGACGCCTGCACCTTTGCTGGTGGCGCTCGCGGCGCAAATGGAATCGGGAGTCGAGCAATCGCAAGCCTGGTGGCGTGAGTTATCGTCGCGTCCCGGCGTCCCGCTGGCTGCCGACGCGGATTTCGAACGGACGCTGGCGCTGGGCGCGGGCACGGCTCTTGGCATGATCGCGTGGACCCTGTGGCGCAATCGCGAAGCGACGTCGCCGGCGCTGGCGCTCGCACGTTTCGCCGATCTGGATGCGCGCGTTCGTTTCAGCGCGGATCGAATTCAGGTTCGCTTGCCACTCGGAAAGCGCCAGCAGGATCTGAAGGTCGAACGGACTTCTGGGCGACGTCGCCGGCGTGCCGTGGTTCGGCAATCGAGTGGTGGAATTCGCGGAGGCATGAAACGTGGCGGGAATTCCGGCGATCGATCATTTGCTGCTCCGCTTACAGCCGATTCATCGGTCGCTCTCCGCTGCCGTCGAGCATCAGCGAAAACAATCCGGTGATTCGCCGCAACTGGAATTGGACGAGCTTTGCGTGACGCCCTCGCAAGCCGAAGTGCTGGTAGCGCGCATCAATGCGCTGTCCGCCGAATTCGTCGGATTTCCCGAGCAGCTCTCCGACGATGAACGCGCCACGGAAACCGAATTGCGATCGCAAGCCGCCAAGGGCGGCGCCGAACTGCCGCTGGATCGCCTCACCCAGACGTTCGACCTCTCTGCATTCGAGCAAGAAGTAATTCTGCTGTGCGCCGCGCCCGAAATCGATCCCGCTTATGAACGGCTCTACGCCTTCGTGCTCGACGACCTGAATCGCCGCGCGCCATGCATCGAGCTCGCCTGTTCGCTTACGGCGGCGTCCTTCGACGAAAAGCTCACGCGGCAGCGCGAGCTCGGCAAGTTCGGATTGTTGCGGCGCGTGGGACTGATTCAAACTCGCGGCGAGCATGGCCCCGAACGTCGCCGCGAACTCCAACTCGGTCCGGGCCTGTTCGAGTTTCTGACCGGCGCGCCCGGAGATCCCACGATTCGATTCCGCGATGGGGACGCGGTCGCGACGCGCCCCGATCCCGCGCTGCCACCGAATATCGCCAACGACAAAGCAGCGTGGTTGCGCGATTCGATCGATCGCCAGACGGTGCGCACCGCTGTTATTTGGGGACCGCGCCAGGCTGGACACGCGGACCTGGTGCACTGGCTTTCCGCGCACCTCCATCGCCCTCTGCGAGTGATTCCCGATTTCGATCCTGGCCGCAAGCCCGCCGAAATCGAGACGCTTCTGCGCGAGGCGCTCGAAGCCGCGTCAGCCCTGAACGCAATCGTGTGGCTTCCGCTGCACACCCAATTCGAGCCGCCGCCGGATCGCATCGAGTCCGCGCTCGCCAGTGCACTCACCGGATCGTCCGCCACCATTCTGATCACATCGACGAATCCGCTGCGCCCCACGCAATTGATCGAATCGCCCGCCTACGCCGAGATGGAGCTGAGGCTACCCGATTTCGCTGAGCGCCAGCAGATGTGGCGATCCGCATTCCCGTTGCTCGCGCCCATGCGCGCCGCCGACCTCGCCGCGCGATTTCGTCTCGGTTCCAGCGACATCCGCACGGTGGAGCAAATCGCAACGACATCCGGCGCGGCGGATCCCGAAGCGGCGTGCGCGATTGTCACGCGGCGCAGGAGCGCCAATTTCGCCACGATCATTCAGCCGCGCCGAACCAAGGCCGATCTCGTCCTGCCCGACGATCTTCATCAACAAGTGCTGGAGGTCGCGAGTTTCTTCCGCCTGTGGCCGCGCGTCGGTGAAGAAGGCGGCTTCGCGCGACGCCAGACCGGCGCGGGCGGAGTGAAAGCGTTGTTCACCGGCGATCCGGGCACCGGCAAAACGCTTGCCGCCGAAGTGATCGCGGGCGAACTGAACCTGCAACTGCTGCGCGTCGACCTCGCGAGCATCACTTCCAAGTGGGTCGGCGAAACGGAAAAGAATCTGGAAAGCGTCTTCCGCGAAGCCGAGGAAAGCTATTCGGTTCTGTTCTTCGATGAAGCCGACGCGCTGTTCGGCAAGCGTTCCGAGGTCCAGCATGGCGCGGATCGTTACGCGAATCTCGAAGTCGGATATTTGCTGCAACGCCTGGAGGATCACTACGGCCTGGTGATCCTGTCGAGCAATTTGAAGGACCAGATCGACAATGCGTTCCTGCGGCGATTCCAGATCGTGTTGAACTTCCCGCGGCCGGCCGAAGCGGAGCGGCTCAAAATCTTCCAGCTTGAATTTCCGGAGGATCGCTTTGAAGGGCTCGACCTCCAGCAGCTCGCACGCCTCGACCTGACGGGCGCAGCGATATCGTCGATCGCGCAGACCGCGGCGCTGCTGGCGGCCGACGAAGGCGCGCCGTCCATCACGATGGTGCATCTTGCGCGTGCCACGGCGCGCCAGTTTCGTCGCGAGGCGCGGGTTTTTGCGGCGCATCAGTTGGGGCCGCACGCGGCGCTGCTTCGTGGTGCGTTGTGAAATCCGACGGCGGAAGGCTGCTCGAAGAAACTCCGCCGGAGCTTGCGCCCGCATCCCCTGAGATCGAACTCGATCACGAAGCCCAGCATCATCACGAGCTCGATGCACGCGAGCATCACGGCAAGGGACACAGCCGTCGCCATCGCCGGCAGCGGCATGTCATGTCGATGCACTCGGTGTTCGGAAACGCGGCGGTGGCGCGCGCCGCGCTAGCCCACGGCAAGGAACAGGTCCTCGGCAAACCCGCAGCGCACAAGAAGACGGAAGACCACGAACACGAAGCCAAGAAAGGCGAAGCCGAGCACAAGTCCCCCGGCTACAAATCGAAGGACGCGGGTGAGCATGAGCATCACAAACACCCGGCGCAACCGGAATCCAAGGACATCAACAAGCCAGACGGCAAGGACGACAACAAGCAAGACAAGAAAAAAGCCAAGGGCGCTACTGAGGAAAAGAAGACCGAGCATGCCGCATCGAGCGCGAAGCCGACAGAAGGGTTCGCTCAAACCGCGAAAGCGCCGGCATCGGGATCGTCTGCGGTTGCAAAATCATCTGCAAGATCGTCGGCCGGCGCGGGAGGCGCACCTGCACCACCCGCGATGGTCGCTTCGAGCGGCGAAGAATCCGTCGTGGCCGCAATGCCCGCCGAGACCGAAGAACACGAGGACGTAGCCGCGCCGGTCGAAGAAGCGGAAGGGCCATCGAACTCCGAGGAAGACAGCGCGGTCACAGAAGCCGCCGAGTCCGAAGCGAGCGCGAGCCCAGCCGCCATCGCTGAACAAAGCAATGAACCAGGCGAGCAAGCCGATGACGATCAGGAAGAAGCGCCCGAAACTTCCGGATCCGCCGAAATGTCGAGCAGCGATCGCAGCGCCGCGATGGCATCCTTCGCAGGCCACTCCGGTCGCGAACCCGGAGGCGGCGGCGAAAGCGGATCGCCCATCGCGGAGGCGCGCGCTCCCGAAGTTCCCGACGTTTCGAAGTTAGATTCGGTCTCCGCGATGGACGCGATCGGCGATCTGCCGCCCGCGCAAATGTCCGCCGCGCTCGGGGGCGTCACGGCCGCCGCGTCGAACGAAGTTGGAAAAGAGCGGGCCCATCTCGCCGCGCATCCGCCCGAAATGGATCGCCCGTCCGGTGCGCCGGACACGAGCGACAAGGATGCGTCCGAACGCGAAGTCATCGCGCCGGATGCAACCAAGAGCAAAGTTGAGGTTGCACCGGCCGATTCGCCTGAACCGGTCCCGCCGGTTCCAGCGCCGCCACCCCCGCCTCCACCAGCGACGCGGGACGCCCACGAACCAGAGGACGGTCCCGGTTTCTTCGGCGCCATTCGCATGCTTCCCAACGAGGACGAGGCGCTCAACGAAACCGTCGGGCCCGCGCCCGACGTGCAACTCGAACCCGACTCTTATCCGGGCCAGATGCAGGAGCAGAGCGCCAAGGTTGGCGAGACCGTAGCCGAACAGCAGACGCAAGGGCATATCGATGTCGTGCAGCCGATGGGCGAATCGGAGATTTATCCGAAGGTTCCGCATGAAAGATTGCGCGGCCAGGTGCACGGCGGCAGAGGCCGCGGCGCATCGAAGAAGTCGCCGGCCATGCCTGGTATCGAAAAGGGTGGCGATCCGACGAAGGAAGCCGCCTCGATTCTTGCCGACGAAAGAGACGGCGATCGCATCCGCGCCGCGGCCGCGCAGGCTCACGGCGACATGGCCCAGAGCCGCCGCGACCATGAGGAGAATGTCGCGGAAGAGCACGCTAAATCGCGTAAGGAAATCAACGGCATCGTCGAACAGAATCGTGCCGAGCAGACCAGCGAACGCAGCGGCGCGCTGCGCGATGTGCATAATCTGCGCGGCGAATGGACCAAGGGACAAGCCGAGGTGGTCGCGCGCGCCGACAAAGAAACTCGCAAGACCATCCAGAAAGCGCACAGCGGCATTAAGAAGGAGAAGAACGAAGCCCGCAGGAAAACTGATGAGGCGATTACGAAAGGCAACGCTGACGCCGATGCCGCGCGCGAAAAAGCGGAGAAGGACGCCGCGGAAGCCAAGCGGAAAGCCGATGAAGAAGATTCGGGCGCGTGGGGCTGGATCAAATCGAAAGCCAAAGCCGCCTTCAACGCCATCAAGAGCGCGATTCACGGATTCTTCGAACTCGCGCGCAAGTTGGTTCGCGCTGCCATTAACCTAGCCAAGAAGCTGATCAATGACGCGATCGATTTCGCGCGCAAAGCCATCGTCGGCCTGATCAAGCTCGCCGGCGATGCCTTGATCGCGATCGGCGATGTTGTCCTGCATGATTTCCCGGGCTTGCGCGATCGCTTCCGCAATGGAATCCGATCCCGCGTTGCGCGCGCGGAAAAATACGTGAACAAGCTGGCGGATCGCCTGAAGAAAGACGTGAACCGTGCGCTGGATGCTCTAGGCAAGGCACTCGACGCAGCGCTCGGTTTCCTCGAGAAGGCGCTGATGGCGGCCGTCGACGTGGTCGCCAATGTTGTGGACGCCGCGATCAGCGCCGCGCAGGCGATCGTCGAGGCGCTGGAAGCCTTCGCGGTTCTGGTTCGTGACGTATCTCTCAATCCGATCCAGTGGATCAAGAATCTTGGCTCGGGGATCGTTGACGGAATCAAAAATCATCTGTGGGCCGCGCTGAAAGAGGCGATCCAGAAATGGTTTAACGACAAGCTGGAGGAAGTGCTCGGCCTCGGCATGGCGATGTGGAATCTGCTGGCCAAGGGCGGACTGAAGATCAGCGAGATCGGCCAGATGGCCTGGGAAGCGTTGAAGGAAGCGATCCCCAGCGCGCTGCTGCAGATTCTGGTGGAGAAACTGGTTCAGATGCTGGTGCCCGCGGCCGGCGCCATCATGGCGATCGTCGAAGGGTTGCAAGCGGCATGGGGAACGATAAAGCGAATTCTCGCGGCGTTCCAGAAATTCATCACGTTCCTGAAAGCGGTGAAGGACGGGAGCGCGGGACGTCCGTTCGCCGAGATGGTGGCCGCCGCCGCGATCGCCGTGATCGACTTCGTCGCCAACTGGCTGCTCAAGAAACTGAAGGGCGCGGGCGCTAAGGTTGCGGACAAGCTGCGCGCCATCGGCCAGCGAATTTTGAAAGGCGTGAAGAAGGTCGCCACTCGCGCGGGCGGCGCGTTGCGCAAAGCCGGAGCCAAGATCAAGGCGAAGGTCAAGAAATTCACGGATCGCTTCCGCAAGAAGAAGACGGGCGATCACAAAAAGCATGAGAAGCAAAAGAAGCACAAGAAAACTCCACAGGAGCGTCTGGATCACGCGGTGTCGGCGATTCAGCCAAAACTGCAGACGCTGCTTTCGAAGGGAACCTCGAAGTTTTACCTGCGTTTGAAATTGACGTATTGGAAGCTTCGCTACGGACTGTCGTCGTTGAACCTCGAAGAGAACGGCGAGATCGTCGCTGTCGTCAATCCCAAGAAGGTCGCCGGCGTCGGCAAGGTTTTGCCCAAGGCGGAATTGGGCGACGCGTTGCTGGGCGTGTTCGCGGAAGCAGAAACCGAGCTATTCAAGAAGCTCGAAGTGGAGGCCGCCAGAAAGAAGCTGCGGTCGGAAACCGGCGGCCCCGAACTCTCGCGGCTACAGCAGCAAGCCAAGCTTCGTCCCAACAAGCTGAAGGAAGGGCAGCGTATCGAAATCGAAGATGGAGTGAAACTCGCCGTGATGCAGACCGGTCATCTTGGCCGTGTCGAAGTCAAGATGGGCCGGCTCTCCAGTTACACGCGCGATGCTCGAGTCGCTGCAAGACAAGCGCAAGCAGTTCGGACTCTCGGAAGCCGAAGTCGCCGGCTTGCTCGGCAGTGACCGCTCCACGCTGGACGTCAAGCTGAAGTCGCTGGAGGCGAGGCTCGCCAAGGGTGGCAATGCGGAAGAGCGTGCCCGTTTCTATCGCGTTATGCGTCGCGTATCTTATCTCACGCAGGTGCTCGAGCCGGCTCGCCGCGCCGGAATCGGCGTCGCGACTGCCAGCGCATTTTCTTTGGGCGCATCCAGCCAGGGAAGCATGAAGGAACTCCTGAGTCAGGAAGGCCAACTTGCGCCGATGACGCATGCGGGCGCGGCCAGCAAGGCGGACACGGCCGAAGCACGCGCCGCCCACGAATTGACTGCCGAGAAAGTGCATGCCATTTTCATTCGATTGTTGGAAGTCGCCAAACAGGGCAAGATCGTCACGACTCCCAATGGCTATAGCCTCGCCCCGCTCGCGAGACGAGTGGAAGAGTTCCTGAAAGTCTTTATCAGCGGCGTCGAGGGCAAGCAGTTGGCTCGCGCCGAAGCGCTGCTCAAGAAAGAAATCCAAGCCATGATGGCGAGCTACCATGGTTGATAAGTCCGCTCAACGATCTCGACGAGTGCAACCAGTCCGAGGAAACCTATGAGCCGAATCTATCGTCTTCTCCGGTCCGATCCTAGCGACCTCGACTTCTTCGACAAGATGAAGGCCGCGCTCGACCACGTCTATCAGAAACATGGCGTCGCCTTCGAGTATTCGTACTCGGATACCGACGCCGGCCTGGCCAGCCACGTCTACATGGAGAAGACCAAGCGCGCCGTGCTCACCATTGTCGAGGATCACCAGATTCCGTCATGCGCTATCTCATGATGGAAGTCGGCGCCGACAATCTTGCGACTCAACTGGAGCCGTGGCTGGCGGCCGAGCTGCCGTTTATTCCGCTGGAGGAATTGCGCGACCAGGCGCACCGGAATTTGGAAAAAGATCCGAAGTCGCTGGTGCGCCTCGCCATTGGATCCGGCGAAACTACCGATCCGACGGGATTCCAGATCATCGCGAAAGCGCTTCGTCATTCCGATCCGAAGGTGCGGCTCGCGGCGGTCGAGGCTGCGAGCGTCAGCCAGTGGCGGGAGTTCCAGCCCGAGTTGCAGAGCATGAAAGCGCGCGAAACCGATCCAGAGGTTCGCGAAATGATTGACGCCACGCTTAATTAGTGCATAAACGTGGGGCCGGCACTTCTGCCGGCGGGCGTGCTTTAGCGCGCCCCTTTTGAGCGGTCTAAAGACCGCTCGCCGCCACGAGTGGCGGCCCCACACTTGTTTTCCGATAAGATTGACGACGAATGCGAACTATCCCTCTTATTGCCTTTGCGGTCGTCATGCTCGCCCCCGCCACGATCGCGCAACCGAATCGCGCGTCTGCCGTGGCGCCGTTCATCAGCGTGAACGAACCCGTGGTCGCGCTGGTGCACGTCCGCGTCATCGACGGCACCGGGGCGCCCGCGGCCGACGACCAGACGATCGTCATCGATCACGGAAAAATCGCGGCAGTGGGTAGCGCCGCTTCGACGCCGATTCCCGCCGGCGCGCGGCGAATGGACCTGGCGGGTCACACGGTCATCCCGGGATTGGTTGGAATGCATGAGCATCTCTTCTATCCTTCCGGCGAGGGAATTCCGACGTACAACGAACAGTCGTTCAGTTTTCCGCGCTTGTACCTGGCGAGCGGCGTGACCACCGCGCGCACTGCCGGCAGCATGGAACCGTATACCGATCTGAACGTGAAGACGACGATCGATGCCGGGCGCGCGCCCGGCCCCAGCTTCTATATCACCGGTCCGTATCTGGAGGGCGCTGCGTCGCCCATCCAGCAGCTTCACCAGTTGACCGGTCCCGACGACGCTCGTCGAACCGTCCAGTATTGGGCGGCCGAAGGCGTGACATCCTTCAAGGCTTATATGTACATCACGCGCGCGGAGCTATCGGCGGCGGTCGAAGAGGCGCATAAGCTGGGTCTGAAAGTGACGGGCCATCTTTGCGCGGTGGGTTTTCGCGAGGCCGCGGCCATCGGCATCGACAATCTGGAGCATGGCATCGAAGTCGACACCGAGTTCGACCCGGGCAAGCAGCCGGACGTTTGCCCGTCACAGAATCTGACGCGCGACACGCTGGTCAAGCTCGATATCAAGTCGGCGCCGGTCCAGGAAATGATTCGCGACTTGGTCAAGCACAATGTCGCGATTACGTCGACGCTGGCGGTGTTCGACGCCGGCGCGCCGCATCGTCCGCCGTTGGATCCAAGGATGGTCGACGTGCTGACGCCGCAAGGCGCAATCACTTATTTGACGGCTCGCGCACGTGCGACGGATTCCGCGAGTACCGCCGCGCTAGATGCGCTCAAGAAGGAAGAGCAGTTCGAATATGAGTTCGTCAAAGCCGGCGGATGGCTGATGTCCGGTGTCGATCCGACTGGCAATGGCGGCGCGATGGCTGGGTTCGGCGACCTGCGCAACCTGGAACTGTTAGTGGAAGCGGAATTCACTCCGGTGGAAGCGGTGAAAATTGCGACGCTGAACGGCGCGAAGTGGCTGAAGGCCGATGATCGTATCGGGTCCATCGAGAAAGGCAAACAGGCCGATCTGGTGGTGATGGAGGGTAATCCCGCGGCGAAGATTTCGGACGTGCGAAATGTGCGGATCGTTTTCAAAGGGGGTGTCGGTTATGATTCGGAGAAGCTTTTGAAATCGGTGCAGCACACGGTGGGGCTGCATTGACGTTCGAAAACACGGACAGGCTACCCTCTCTTGTAAATAGCCGCGACTGGTTGATTTCTTTCAAGTGACCGCAGCACCAGCAGGAGGGGACTGACTTCTCTGTCCCCGCGCCACGGTTCCGACGTGCCAGCAAATCGCCCATCGCGAGTGGACAGAGCTGTCTGTCCCCTCCTGCGGCTCCCAGCCGAATTTTCATTGCTCCGGATGTAGCGCAACGCTCATCCCTCTACGCTGTTCCAGGTTTCGATTTCGCAGACTGCCAAGGCATATAATCGACTCCATATGCGAACACGTGCCTTGATCTTCGTTTTGCTCGCTTGCGTCGCGTCGCTCGATGCGCGCGTGATCAAAATCGTGGTGGAACAGAAGGAATCGGTGGACAAGGATTTTGGCCAAGCCGGCCGCTACGAAATCCTGAGGGGCCACTTCACCGGCGAGCTGAATCCCGACGATCCACACAACAAAATCATCAACGACATCCAACTTGCCGTCCGCAACGCGCGCGGCCTGGTGGAATACACCGGCACATTCGCCATCGCCAAACCGGTCGACATGTCGAAAGCCAGCGGCGTGCTGATGTACAGCGTGGTGAATCGAGGCAATGGCGCGGCGGCGCCGAACACCGACGGCCATGTGAGCGTGGTCAGCGGTTGGCAAGGCGACGTGCAACCGCGAGCGAACGCGCAGACCATCGTGGTGCCGATCGCCAAGAACTCCGATGGAACGCCAGTCACCGGGCCGTTCACAGCCCGATTCATCAATGCCCCGCAGGGCGCCACGACTCTGCTGCTGGCGAACGCGGTCAGCGCCATCGTCTATCAACTGCCGGCCACTCTCGACACAAAGAAGGCGACGCTGACCAGGCGAGCCACCGAAGACGGCCAGCGAATCGCAATCTCGAGCGCGGAATGGGCCTTCGCGGATTGCTCCAAGACTCCGTTTCCCGGCACGCCCGATCCGGCGAAGATTTGCGCGAAAGCCGGCTTCGATCCGGCCATGCTTTATGAGCTGGTCTACGCCGCCAAAGATCCGCTGGTGCTCGGGATCGGCTACGCGGCGACGCGCGATTTCAATTCCTTCCTGCGCTACGAAGAGAAGGACGCGGAAGGAAACGCCAATCCCGTCGCCAAGCAAATTAAGTTTGCGATCAGCGAAGGCGCCTCGCAATCCGGCAACTTTTTGCGCAGCTATCTCCATCTCGGTTTCAACCAGGATGAGAAGAACCGAATCGTATGGGACGGCTCGAATCCGCACATCGCGGGCCGACAACTGGCGCTGAACTACAGGTTCGCGGTGGCGGGCGGCATCGCCAATCTTTATGAGCCGGGCAGCGATGGAGTGCTTTGGTGGAGCGATTATGCGGACACCGCGCGCCATCGCGCCACCGCTGGAATGCTGGATCGCTGCACGGCGACTCGTACTTGTCCGAAGATCATGGAGACCTTCGGCGGCGTCGAATTCTGGTACCTTCGCATGTCGCCGAACCTGGTCGGGACGGACGCGAAGAACGACATTCCCGTGCCGGCGAACGTACGCCGCTATTACTTCCCGTCGACCACGCACGGCGGAGGACGCGGAGGATTCAGCGTGGCGGCCCCGGCTGTTCCCAATGGCTGTGTGCTCCCGGCGAATCCAAATCCGGAAGCGGACACGTTGCGCGCGCTCCGGGCCGACCTTGTGGAATGGGTGACCAAAGGCACGGAACCGCCGGCCAGCCGCTATCCGAAGCTGCATCCGAAGAACGCGGACGAAGGCCAACTGGTCGCGGCGACAAAAGCAGGCACGGGGTTCCCCACGATCCCGGGCGCGCCTTCACCGGATGGCGTGGTCAATTCGTTGCTCGACTACGATTGGGGAACGGATTTAAACTATAACGATCTATCCGGCACGATCAGCAAAGCGCCTGGATCGATTCGTCAGGTTCTGCCCACGCTGGTTCCCAAGACCGACGCGGACGGCAACGATCGCGGGGGCGCAGCGTCGGTGCTGCTGCAGGTTCCATCTGGGGACATACGTCGGTTGGAACGTAACCGCGGCGGGCTTCAACCAGGGAAAAATTTGCGGACTCAACGGCGGTTATATTCCGTTCGCGCGGACCAAAGCGGAACGCGTGGCGGCGAACGATCCTCGGTTATCGATTGAGGAACGCTATGGGAGCCACGACAAGTACGTGGCGCTGGTCAAGGCCGCCGCAGCCAAGGCGGTCGCGGACCGGCTTCTGCTTCAGGATGATGCCGATAAGCTGGTGGCACAGGCCGCGGCCAGCGATGTCGGCGCAAAATAGTTAGGGCGGCAATAACGCGATCCCGGCGCGACGCCATCCGGTTGGTGACTTGTCGCAGAGATATCGTTACCACCCGCTACCTCAATCACACACGTCTTGCGGTTGCCGCTCAAAGAGGCGCGACAGTATGGAGCGCGTGTCTTGAGTGAAGACAACTGTGATATCGCTGGCGCGCTCTCTAACGGTCGCGCCTCAAACTGACGGCCTTCAGGATATGTTGACGGGCGTCAGAACAACAGCAGTCCCGCCCTCGCTTCCGGCGCTACAATGTTGGGAGTCATGCATACAAGACGCTTGTTGTTTTGCGGGATGATTGCCGCTGGACTCGCAGCGGCCCAGGATGCTCCGCAAACCGTGCAGATCACGGGAGCCGTCAAGCAGCCTCTCACGCTGTCCGCCGACGATCTTGCGAAGATGCCGCGAAACTCCGTCAAGACAACCAGTAGCGGAATGGAAACGGTGTATGAGGGCGTGTGGCTCTCCGACCTACTGAAAAAGGCCGGCGTCCCGCAAGGTGGCGACCTGCGCGGCAAAGCTCTTGCGACCTATGTGCTGGCCGAAGCGCAGGACGGTTATCAAGTCGTCTTCTCGCTGGCCGAGCTCGATCCGAGTTTCATCGACAATCAGATCCTGCTCGCCGATACGGCGAACGGCAAGGCGCTCTTCGGCGCACAAGGCCGTTTCCGTTTGGTCGTCCCCAAGGACAAGCCTGGCGCGCGCTCGGTTCGCATGCTGACGAAAATCGAAGTTGTTCCAGTAAGGAAGTAGACATTGTTCAGAGCCGGCGCGTTGGGAAAGATCGCATTCGCGTGTGCCATCGCTACCCGCCTGTTTGGAGCGGATTTCGAGTGGAATCTGCCCAAGGGTTTCCCGCGCCCGATGGTGCCAGCCGACAATCCCATGAGCCTCGCGAAAGTGGAGTTGGGGCGATATTTGTTCTATGACAAGCGCTTGTCGATGAACGGAAAGACAGCGTGCGCGACTTGTCATCAACAGGACTTGGCGTTCACGGACGGTCGCGCGCAAGCGAAAGGCACCACTGGCGAGCTGCATCCGCGCAGCAGCATGAGCCTGGTCAACGTCGCATACGCATCGTCATTGACGTGGGCAAATCCCGCGCTCGATTCGCTGGAAGAACAGGCATTGATTCCGCTACTCGGCGAGGATCCTATCGAGCTCGGATTGAAAGGCCATGAGCCGGCGATGTTGGACGCGTTGAAGAGCGATCGTGTCTACCAGCGCTTGTTTCCACAGGTATTTGGAAGCGATGGCTACACGCTGAAGAACGTCACTAAAGCCATAGCGGCCTTCGAGCGCACGATCATTTCCATGCGATCGCCGTACGACCGTTATCGCTGGGACGGCGACTCGTCGGCGATTTCGGATTCGGCCAAGCGCGGAGAGATTCTATTTTCCTCAAGCGAGAAAGCGGGATGCTTTCAGTGCCACGGCGGCTGGAATTTCACCTCGATCCGATTCGAAGGCAATCCGGCGCGCGGTGGCGAGGGCATGTCGCATGCCTTTTTCAATACCGGCGTCTCCACGTATCAGGCTCCGAATCGCGGCGTCTACGAAAAAACGGAGCGCGCCGGCGACATGGGTAAGTTTCGGCCGCCTACGCTGCGGAATGTGGCGATCACGGCGCCCTATATGCATGACGGGAGTGTGGCGACGTTGGAAGATGTGATCGATCACTACGCCGCGGGCGGCAAGTTCGATGATCCGAACAAGTCGCGGATCCTTCGCAAGTTCACGTTGATGCCTGGCGAAAGGGCGGACCTGATCGCGTTTCTCAAATCGCTGACGGACGAGGAACTGCGCCACGATTCGCGCTGGAGCGATCCTTGGCACTAGTGTCCTGTCTCCGAAATTCGTTGAATAAAAAAGGGGACAGACTGCTCTGTCCCCGCCGGTATGTTCCTCTTCCCTCGTGCCGACGCTGCCGTGGACAGAGTGGTCTGTCCCCTTTTTTATTCAACGAATTTCGGAGACAGGCCACTAACGGACGATCAAGCCTTGCCCCGTAGGCAGAGACAGCACCTCCGCCCCTCTGGATTTTGCCGCGGCGTCGATAGCATCCCGTTGACAGCGATGACCGTAGTAGGCGTAATCGTCGAGCAGGACCACGGCGCCAGACGATAGCCGATCCCAAAAGAACTCGAACGCAGCTTGTTCCGGCAGGGCGCTATTCATGTCGATATGCAGGAACGCGACCGCGCCGATGTCCACCGTTTCGAGAATCTCGGGTACGGCGCCTTGCACGATCTTCACGTTGTCCCACTCGGCGAAATTGCTTTGAATCCGATCCATATTCGTCACGTAGGCACCGGTGGCAAGCCCATGCTCGGCGATCAGCCGCATGTGCTGCTCTTCTTCCGAATACTGCGTGAGAACCGGACCGGCAAACGTGTCAATGAGGTAATAGCGCCGGCCCAAGGTGTTCCATCGAAGCTTGTGCATGATGGCCGAACTGACGAAGCCGGCGTTCACGCCGCATTCCACAAAATCGCCTTCGGCGCGCAGGCTGGTTTGCGCGGCCCATAGCGCGATATGCACGCGCCACTCGAAGGCGGGATCAATCCCGTGGCCTGCCTTCAGTCCACGATCGTAGGCGGCCCGGAAAGCGGGATCGTCGCGAAAGTGATCGCTGTGGATTGTGAAAAACCCGTCCTGGGAATATCGCCCTCGGATGTTGAAGATCCCGAGACCAACTTTCGACAACGCTGCTTTGATCAGAGCTTTTATCAATCGTGGGGTCCGTTCGGACAGTCTCCATCTTACAACCGGCCTTGTGGAGTGCTGTTACAGCACCCGGATTCGGACTATAATACCGGGTTGGTTTCAAAGGAGAACACCATGCGGAAAACAGTTCTGGCAGTAGCAGCGGCATTTGCACTTTCGGCATTTGCACTAACACAAGGAATCGCATTCGCGCAAAGCGGACCGAAGGAGGCCATCGACATCACGAACGCCCAGGTACTGGACGTTTTGAAGGCGGGCGCGGCGAGAACGCCTCCGGCGGTCGACCAGACGTTGAAGGTGATCGACATGGGCACGTATGCGATGTCGGTGGCCGTAATCCATCGCGGCGCGACTCGGCAACCTGGTGCTGCACCGGCGGGCGGTGCGGGTCGAGGCGCTGGTGGCGCCCCCCGCGCTGGGGCAACGCCGCCAGAACCATGTGGATTGGCGGAAGCTCCCGCGGGTGCGCAGGCGAGCCCTCCGGGCATGATCGCGCATAGCCAAACCACGGAAACCTACATCGTGATTTCGGGAGGCGGCACGCTGGTCACCGGCGGTGAGATTGCCAAAGGCCGCAAGTCCCCCGCCGAAAGCGAAGTGACGAAAATCCTGAACGGGCCGTCTTGCAGCGGCACCTCTTACGGAAATATCGTGAGCCGCAAAGTGACGGTCGGCGACATCACGGTGATCCCCGCTGGCGTGCCGCACGGCTGGACCGATATCACCGATCACGTGGATTACCTTAGTGTCCGGCCCGATCCCAACAAGGTGCTGGAGCATGGATACGTGAACCCGGCGCTGAAGAAGTAATACTTTTTGATCCTCGAAATCTCCGCGGTCGTCAGTTGAGGCGCGACCGTCAGAGAGCGCGCGTTTTCCACTTGCGGAGCGAAAGTGCCACCGCCGAAACCAACCAAGCCCCGGTCTGCTGTTCGAAAAGCCGCGGATGTTCCCGATGACGTCGGCGAATTGGAAGCGCTAGACGCGCGCGAAATCCTTGCGGGATCGCGAGTCGAAGGCTGCCGAGCGAGCGCCCTCGACTTGGCGAACATGCAGGTGCCTGCGTTGAAACTCGATCGCGCAGTTTTGGAAAACGTTTCCTTCGCGAACTCGACCATTGGATCGTGCCGATTCAGAGATGTGCGCTTGATCAAATGCGATCTTTCGAACGCAGCGCTGCGCGGCTTCGAGACGATCCGCGTCGAGTTCATCGGCTGCCGGCTGACCGGCATGAAAGCCGCGGAGTGCCGCTGGCAAGATGTTCTGATGGAGGATTGCGAGGCCAGCTACGCGCAGTTCGTCGATGGTGGTTTCAAGACGTGTGAGTTCCAGAACAGCCAGTTTCCCGACGCCGACTTTCGACGCGCTGATCTGGAAGGCACACTATTCAGGGGCGGAAGTCTGCGTCGTGCCGATTTGACTGGCGCCAAATTACAACACGCCGACTTGCGAACGATCGATATCGAAGGGCTGGTTGTGCTAGCGGAAAATCTCAGAGGCGCGATCGTGAACGCCTCGCAAGCAATGGATCTTGCCCGATTCCTAGGCGTCGTGATCCGATGACTCCGCGGTCGAATCGCCGGAATGTTGCAGCACTTCGTTTGCGACGACGGCGTCATCCGCGCTCACTTGCAATCGCAAACCGCGCGTGAGCGGCCAATCGATCCGGGCAACATTCAGGTCCGTCAAGAACGCCTCGATGCCGGCGGATTGAAGGCAACCCTCGGCCAGCAAAGCCTCGGTCATGTCGCCGAACTGGCGAATCGTCACCAGCTCAGGCGCTTGATGCTCACTCACGGATTCCATCGCGATAAACCCTCGCTCTCGATACCCCAATCATACATCCGTGTCCGTATCACACATCGGTGTCCGTCAAGTATCGCTCTCGAAGCACCGCCAGATGGTGCGCGACATGCCCCACGATGATGAACGCCAGCGCACGCACCGTGAAGCGGTTGTCGCTGGCGATGCCGCTTCGCATCCACGCGTCACTTGGGAGATTGCGGAATAACGAGATGGTGGAGAGCCGGACGTGGCTAAATTCCTCGACATGCGCGGCCCACGGAATCAGGTCAGCCTGCGCGCCCGCCGCCGCGATGTTCTGATCGTAGCCGGGCAGAGGCGCTTCGAAACCGCGCGCGAACCACAGCGCTCGAAATGCAAAGGCGCGCTCCGTATCGGTGACGTGATTCAGAAGCTCGCGCATGCTCCACTTGCCGGGTGCATAGCGTCGCTTCGAATCTTCCTCCGAAATACTGGCGAGGAGCGTCAACGATTCCTCCAGTTGACTCTCCATCGCGGAGAGTGCATCCTCGCCGATGACTTGGTCGATGTAGGTGGAATAGTAAGGCGCGGCTTCCGATGCTTCGGGGCGTCCGATCATCATTTCAGTTTATCGACAATCATCTTATCCACCATCGAGGCCCGAAGGAAACTCATTCAGCGCGGTGTTGAACCGATCCGGCCTTTCCGTGATCCGAAAATGACCTTGAACGCGATTATAAGCGGTGGATTACGATGGGCTCATGGCTACGGAACATCAAGCAGAAGCGCGCCGGCTCGGTGCGAGTGGATTGAGCGTATTTCCCATGTCACTCGGCTGCATGGGAATGTCCGGAATGTACGGCGCGGCCGATGACAACGAAAGCATCGCGACCATTCACGCGGCGCTCGATGCCGGAGTAACTCTGCTCGACACTGGCGATTTCTACGGCACCGGTCACAACGAAATGTTGATCGGCCGCGCGCTGAAGGATCGCCGCGATGGCGTGCTGCTCTCCGTCAAGTTCGGAGCGATGCGATCGCCCGACGGCGGCTTTATCGGCGTCGACACGCGTCCGGTCGCAGTGAAGAATTTCGTCGCGTACAGTTTGAAGCGGCTGGGCGTCGATCACATCGACATTTATCGCCCCGCGCGTCTCGATCCGAATGTTCCGATCGAGGACACCGTTGGAGCGATCGCGGATCTCATTAAAGCTGGTTATGTGCGTCACATTGGATTGTCGGAAGTTGGTCCCGACACCATTCGACGTGCGCATGCCATTCATCCGATCAGCGATCTTCAAATCGAATACTCGCTGATCAGCCGCGGCCCGGAGACAGCGATTTTTCCGATGCTGGAACAGCTGGGAATCGGCGTCACGGCGTACGGCGTGTTGTCGCGAGGATTGCTCAGCGGCTCAAAGCCTGCGGGCGCGGGAGATTTTCGCGCGCACTTACCGCGCTTCAGCGGCGACAATCTGAATCAGAACGCGAAGCTCATCGAAGTATTGCGGCAGCTCGCGCAAGAAAAGGGATTGCAACCATCGCAGCTCGCAATCGCCTGGGTATTCGCGAAGGGCCGGCAGATCGTCCCCGTGATCGGTGCGCGAACGCGCAAGCAGCTAGCCGAATCGTTGGCCGCAGTTCGGGTGAAGCTCACGGCTGCGGAGCTTACCCGCATTGAGGAAAGCATTCCTGCCTCGGCAGTCGCCGGAACGCGTTATGACGAGCGGCAAATGAATATGCTCGACAGCGAACGCGCGTGAATGGCGCTGGTGCTATTTCTTTCCGAAAGAATACAAGGCCACGCGCGTGCGGACATAGATTCGTCCGTCAACAATCGCGGGTGTCGCGAAGATATCCTCGTCCAGATTATTGATGGCGTGAATCTCCCATTCGGCGTCCGCGCGCACGACGACAATCTTCCCGTCCTCGCTCGCCATGAAAATCTTTCCGTCTGCCGCGATCGGGGAAGACCAGTAGCGTCCCAGCGCGCCGGCCAGCCGAGCTTGTTTGTAGACGTCGCCGGTCTCGGGATTCAGGCTGGTGAAAACGCCATCACGAATCAAATAGAGTACGCTCTGATACAGCAGCGGCGACGACGTATTCGGCAGCGCCTTTCGATAGCGCCACAACACCCTCGATTTCGTAACGTCGCCGCGCCCTCCGGCGCGAATCGCGATCAGGCAATTCTCAGCCGAGTTTCGAGTTTGCAGGAATTGCCATTCGCGCTCATCGATGGCGCCATCGCGATCCAGGTCGTTGTCGGCGAACCATTGCGCCGAATAGCTGGCCGGCAATTCACGGCGCGATAGCTTGCCGTCACGGTCGGTATCGAAATCCGCGAGGACCTTTGCGAACTCCGGAATTTTCGCGCGGCGCTCGTCATCACCGCCATTTTCCCAGCCGCTCACGTAAATCCGGTCGCGATCGATCAACGGAACCGACTTGAGCTGCCACGCCATCCCGCGCACCCACCACAGTTTTTCGCCAGTTTCGAGCGCGTATGCGGCGATCTCAAACGAGCCTGGCACAATCAATTCGGCTGGCCCCGATTTCGGACGATAAATCGCGGGCGTTGCATACCCGCGCGTGTATTCGGGCCGCTTCGTCTTCCACAACACGCGCCCGCTGGAGGGATCGATAGCGATCAGGTACGAGTCCGTATCCTGATCGCAAATCAAAACCAGTTTCCCGTCGGCGAGGATCGGCGACGAGCCGTGGCCGTTCGGATTATTGAAGGGGCCCAGCGGCAAGCGCCATCGCTCATTGCCATCTGGGCCGTAGGAAAGTAAACCGAAGTCGCCGAAAAATGCGTAGACGTTCGTGCCGTCTGTCACCGGCGACGGCGATGCTGGACCATTGGTTTCCTGGAAGGATTCGGCACGTGTGCGGGGCGCTTCGCGTCGCCATAAAATCTTGCCCGTCGGGCGATCGAGGCAGATTGTGAACAGCATCTTCGCCTCAAACGCCGTGACGAAAACGCGATCATCTGTAAACACAGGGGAAGAATGCCCTGCCGGCAGCGGCGTTCTCCATATAAGGTTGCGCTGCGCGTCGAATCGATCGGGTAAGCTTTTCGACGGCGACACGCCGGAGCCGTTGGGCCCGCGGAACTGGCTCCAGTCAGCAGCCGATATCACGGCGAACAACAGCGCTCCGCATCGGACCATGACATCAGTGTAGATGTTTGGCGTTTGTGTGACGCGGCTATTTCTTCGCCGAGAGCATCATCTTGATGAGTTGCTCGGTGACGTGCGGCTCCAGACCTTCGGTGTGGCCCTTACTCTCGCGAACCACGTCGGCGACGATGCGGCCGTCCTTGCATTTCGGATATTCGAAAACCTCGGCGGTGCCGGGGCGCGGAAGGCGTCCCCAACCGTCGGAGCCAGGATCCTGCCGCGTCGAATCGTACACGTAGCCGGCCTTGGTGTCGACGATATCCTTGAGGCGCGTGCGCGGACCGCAACCCAGCTTCGTCGCCCATTCCGAAGTTTCCGGCAGACCCTTGTCGTTCATTTCGTGCTGGCCGGTTTCATAAATGAACGAAAATGTTCCGTCAGGAAGCGCGGGAGGCGTCGCACCGCGACCCGGCGTGGCAGCGGCGCCCGGTGCTCGACCCGCAGGCGGCGTTGCGCCGCGCCCGGCACCGCCAGGAGCAGTCAGATTGGCGAAATTTCCGCGGCCCGGATTCCCGCCTATTCGTCCGCCCGACAAGCTCAGAAAGCCATCCACTTTTTGGCTGAAGAACGGCGTGCGTATCAGACGATTCGACGTCGCACCGCCTTGCGAGTGCCCCACCAGCCAGAACGCTTTGATGTTTTCCTTGCCCACCGTGTCGTAAACCAGATCGACAATGTTCTGCAGATAGGCGTCGTCGACAGCGGCCCAAGCCTTCGGCGGAGGCGCGGAGGCATTCGGCGTCGCGATCACCAGATGATATTTGTCCTTGTAATCCATCAGTGGGAAATAGTGGCGCATCCAATTGCCATACGATCCGAAGCCGTGCAGCGACAGGATGAACGTCACCTTATCGCCCTTCTTCAACCCGCATGGATAGTCGATGAAAAACTCGCGGCCAGTCTTCGGTTCCTTGGCGGTTCCACCTTCGATCACCATCGCGCTGGTACACTTTTCATCCGGACAATGGCTGGGCGGCGGAGTCTGGCAGGCGACTCCCGCGACTTCGAGCGCCGGCTTCTTGGCAAACGCCGGAATTCCAATTACGGCAAAGACAGTGGCGATGGCGACTGGGCTCATCAGATGACGCAAACGTTGCATGGTGGATCTCCCTAAGTGATCTCGCGCCAGCGTATCACCTTTCCAGATTTGCCACAACCGTCCGGTCGGTAGGTGGTTCGCGGCCCGTTATTCCAGTCCGAACGCGAGCAGCACGTTCCCGGGACGACCGCCATGATCGCCGTATCCGGAGTTGACGTACAGCATTCCCGCAGCGATGGTCGGACCGCCGCTGTGCATCGACGCGCCGCGCCCCGGCACCCCGTTCAGCGTTTTGAATTCGCGATTCGTATCGTAGGTCCAGAGGATGGATCCATCCTTCGTCGAATAGGCGCGAATCGCACCATCATTCGATCCCGAAAACACGACGCCGGGGATCACCGTAATCGCGGCCGTCTGTGCGGCGTTGCAGCCTCGACCCGCCGCGCAAACCGGCGGAGGCGGAGGAGCGTACCACGCGCGCTCGCCCGTCGCGAGATTCACCGCATGCAGCCCGCCCGGCTTTGGTTTCTGAATATCTGAATTCGGAAAATACGCGTTCACCGAATCGACCGCCGATCCCCACTCCATTCCGCCCAGCGCCGATCCTTCACCCGCGCGATATTGCCAAATGGTCGCGCCGTCTTTCGCCGGATCCAGCGCCCAGCCGACTCCCGATTTCTGCCCGATGATCAGCACGTCGCGGCCGCCGGGAGTCTTCGCAAGAATCGGCGGCTGCCCAAAATCGAAATCGGGTCCGGCTTCTTCGGGAC
This sequence comes from Terriglobia bacterium, assembly GCA_963732025.1. GTDB lineage: Bacteria > Acidobacteriota > Terriglobia > Bryobacterales > Bryobacteraceae > Palsa-187. The sequence continues at coordinate 919,655 of CAVSXU010000006.1, read as the reverse complement.
AAATCGGATTGGTCGAGTTCGGCCTGCATCCAGCCACGAAAACATCTTTCGGCGTCACTTGATGGGTCCACTTGATTTTGCCGGTCTTGATATCGAATGCGACCACCGAATCGCTGGTGTCGAGTTGCGGCGCCGTATACGTGTTGCCGGTGCCCGCGTAGATTAGGCCGCGCGCGCGATCGATGGTCGGAGCCGACCAGATGCCCGCGCCCGAAGGTCCCCAAACTGTTTTCCCTGCGGACGTCTTGCCGATCGGCTTGGGTTCGGGCACCAGGAAGGATCGCCAAATCACCGCGCCCGTCTTCGCGTCCAGTGCGTTCATGCTGCCGCGAAACGTGCAGCATTCGTAGGTTGGATTCGTCCCGAATAATTCCTCGAACGACGCGACGCCCATGTACACACGATCTTCGTAGACGATTACCGATCCGCTGATGCGCGCGAACGGATGCGACTCCACTTGTCGCGACCAGATTTCTTTTCCCGTGGCCGCGTCGACAGCGTATGCATTCGCGGCGGTGTCGGCGAAATAAACGGCCGTTCCCTGCCCGCCCGATTTCGGCCCGATCACTACCGCGCCGCGCACTCCGCTCTTCGCTAAATAGGTCCAATAGATGCACCCGGATTTCGCGTCCAACGAAAAGACCGTGCCGTTCTGACTTCCGACGTATAACCGCCCTCCGGCGACAGTTGGTTGCGACCATGCCGAAGTCGCGTCAGGGAATCCGAGCGCCCACTTCAGCGTCAGATGCGGAACTTGATCTGGCGACAGCCCCGCCAGCGACGCGGGCTGAAAGTGCGTGTTCGTCAGCGACCCTCCCCAACTGGTCCACATCGAATTCTGTTCCGTGACGCGCAAGGCAGGTGACGCGGTGCATCGTCCGGCGGATGCACCCGAAACATCGCCCGACAATTGCTTGCCGCTCAGAAACTCCGCGACAGCTCTCCGCTCCAAGCCCGTGATTCGCGATCCTTGCGGCCGCATCGAACCCGCCGTCAGCGCGGTCATGATCGCTTCAGGCGAGCGCTGCGCCAACACATCGCGAGCGGGCGCGCGCGAATCAGCGGCTCCGCTGTGGCACGTCGCGCATTCGCGCAGGAAAACCGCGCTGCCATCCGGATCGGCAGCGAGCGCGATCACGCACAACATCAAAAGAAACGCCGAAAGCAACAGGGCTCTCATATTTAATTACTCCAATGCGAACGCGTTGACTCCCGAACTTACGATCACTACATATTGCTTGCCGTTCTTCGCCATGTACGTCATCGGATTCGTGTGGCCTTCGGCGTCGAGCTTGGTTTCCCACAACACTTTTCCGCTCTTCGATTCGAACGCGCGGAAGCGGGCGTCGTTCGTACCCGCGATGAAAACCAAACCGCCGGCAGTCGAAATCGGCCCGCCTTGTCCGAACGCGCCCGTGTTGTGGATGCCCTTCGCCTCCATCAAATCGCTGGTGCCTAGCGGGACGTTCCACGCGATGTCGCCCGTGTTCGCATTCACCGCGATCAGATGCGCCCACGGCGGCTGCTGGCACGGCAATTGATTCGACGGATCCCAAAAGCGCGCGTAAAATGTTCCGCGACCGCCCAGCGGACTGGTTCTGCGATAGGCGACAGCGTCGCCATCGGGGCTCTTCTCCAGCTTGCCGAGCCCCGCGATGTCGCGCGTGTTGACGAACACAAATCCGAGTTTCGGATCCACCGAAAGGCCGCCGTAATTCGGACCGCCCTGCTGACCCGAAAAAATCACGCGGAATTCCTTGCTGCTGTAGGGTGTGTACGGACCTTCGTTATGCAGGCCGCCCATCTTCTCCACCAGATCGCGGCAGAACTTCTCGTGCTCGGGCTCGCCGGTGAAGATTTCGTCGGGCTTGATGCTCAATCGAGCCAACGGCGGCGGCTTCGATGGAAACGGCTGCGTCGGCCAAGTCTGCTCGCCGGGAACATCGCTCTTCGGCACCGGCCGCTCCTCCACGGGATACAGCGACTCGCCGGTATCGCGATTCAGAAAAAACATCAGCGACGCTTTCGTCACCGCGACCACCACCGGAATCTTCTTTCCCTTTTTGACGACGTCGATCAGCACTGGCGCGGCCTCGGCGTCGAGATCCCAGACGTCGTGATGCGTAATCTGAAACGACCACTTCAATTTTCCGGTGTTCGCGTCCAGCGCGACGATCGACGACGCGTATAGATTCTGTCCTGGTCGTCCGCCGCCATAATATTGCGGCGCCGGCTGGCCGAACGGAATGTAGACGAGTCCACGCTGATCGTCGACGGTCATCAATCCCCATGCCGCCGGCGATCCCGTGTGATCCCACGCATCTTTCGGCCACGTTTCGTAACCCGGCTCGCCCGGATTCGGCAGCGGATGAAACGTCCAGACCAGCTTGCCGGTGTGCACATTCCACGCGCGCACGTCCATCGACGGACCGTTTGGATTATCTTCCTGGCCCTGCGCGCCCGTGATAATCATGTCGCGATAAATGCTGCCCGGCGAGCTCATGTGATACGGCTGGTTCGGATACTTGTCGGCGACGCCGGGCCGCAGATTCAACGTGCCTTCGTTGGCGAACGCCGGAATTAGTTTGCCGGTGGCGGCGTTGATCGCGAGAAGCTTCCCATCGCTGGTGCCCGCAAACACCGTCGCAGGCGCGTCTTTATCGCCCGCTAAATACGTCACGCCGCGCAACGGAGCGCCGACGCGGCCGAGTTCGTACTTCCAGATTTCCTTGCCGGTGTCCGCTTCGAGCGCGACGATGGTGCGCGATGCGGTGGGCGTGAACAACACGTTGCCGACTACCAGCGGCACGGCTTCGGTTGGTGGAATGGGCCGCGCGGCAGCGCCCGGAGTCGGAGGCTTGGTGTCGACGCCGTAACTCCACGCGGGCTTGAGCCGCGCGATATTCTTCGTGTTGATTTGGGTGAGCGTTGAAAAGCGCTGGCCGCCCTGATCGTGGCCGAAAATCGGCCAATCGGATTGGGCGTGGAGAAGCGGCAAGAGCGCGGTCGAGAAAACGATGGAGAGAGAGCGACGCATCGCGTCAAATTCTATCAGTCTTATTGTTTGTGGTGCAGGCTTCAGGGCGCGCTCGATATCAGAAGACACTACGGGTGTCCTGCGAGCCAGCTTGATTCGAGCACCCCCACTCTTACGAGTGGTGCTTGAAGAGATGATTTAGCGTTGTGGGCGGCCGGGGCTAGCGCACGTACGCGCGGGCTGTTCACCACTGCGTTGTCGGCCGCCAATATTTCGAGGAGTCATCTAACGGAGGGTCGGGGCCGCCATTCAGCGACGCCATGTGAAGCTCACGTTTTCAATTCTTCCTCTCTGATTTCAGCCGATCAAAACCCTGCATGCATCGGACTGAAGATTATCAAATCGATTTGAAGCAATCTTCCGTCGGCACCATGCTACGAGCTGGCGCCGCCAGCCTTTTCAGGGGCTCCGGAAGTTCAGTAACAACTTAGTACAACGCTTCGTGGCCACGAAGTTCTCTTTGCGATTTGAGAATAGCAGTGCGCCGCAAGCGGATTTAGGTAAATCGATGAAGCTGCTGGAAGAATCGCTTGTGACTGGCGTGAAGAGTCTGTGTGAAAACAGGGAAACAAAAAAGGGGACAGACCACTCTGTCCACGGCCGCGTCTGCCCGAAGGAAGCGCAACATACCTGCGGGGACAGAGCAGTCTGTCCCCTTTTTTGTTTCCCTGTTTTCACACAGACTCTAAAGCGTGCGCCAAATGTCTTGACACCCTCATCGGATTCGTACATCCTTGCAACATGCTCCGCTACAGCCTTGCCTTCTTCGTCGCCGGCATCGCCGCCGCGCAAATCGACGCCAGCATTGTTGAACGAAATCGAGCCGAGCTCGAAAAACAATCGAAGGATCCCGTGATGAAGCGCGAGGGCGGCACGCAACCGCAGGACTGGCCGTACGAACTTCCGCCGGGCGTCATGACCCATCAAGTGACCTTTTACGCCGGTGGCGGAACTCAGCTTTACGGCAAAATGTTTTTCCCCGCGCATTTCAACAAGACCGGGAAAACACCGGCGATCGTGGTCGGCCACGGCATCAACGCGCTGTCGATCGGCATTGAGAAATATGCCGCGCGCTTCGCGTCGCGAGGATTCGTCGCCATGGCGATCGATTACGAATCGTATGGATTCAGCAGCAGCGAATTGCGATTGCTGGAGCCCGATCCAACAACCGACGAGCACGCGGTTTCCGAGAAAACCCTGCGCGTGCAGTTGAAGCGCACCGACCTCAACAACTTCAAAGAGGTCGACGACTATCGCGCCGCGGTTTCGTTCCTGCAAGGCGAGCCCGGTATCGATCCCGAGCGGATCGGAATCTGGGGATCGAGCAATGCAGGCTCGGTGGTCATCGCGGTGGCCGGTCACGATGCGCGGGTGAAAGCCGTGGTCTCGCAAATCGCGGGCACGGGCGCTGCGTTGCCGACTGCGCCAGTTACGATCGCCGCCAATACACTCGACGACATGATCAAGCGCGCGCGAACCGGTCAGGGAGCCGAGGTCGATGGCGGATTTTCGTTCCGCAGCAAAATCGATGCGTATAGCAATCAACGCAATCGTGAAGTGCGCCCGGGCGCGACCGTCGATCGAATTCCGGAGACGACGAAGATTCTTTCGATTCTCGCCGAGAAAGATGAGTTGGGGAACCCGCTGGTCGGCGCGACTTCCGCACAGAAAGTGTTCGCATCCAACGGAGGCACATGGCAGATTGTGGTGCTTCCTTATATGACGCATTTCGAAATGTATTCCTACACGGCGTTCGAGGTCGACTCGACTCTAGCCAGCGACTGGTTCGAAAAGTATCTCGGCAAGAGCGCGCCGGCGGCATCGAAAGCGGGGTCGGGACAATGAAGACAATCGTATGGTCGATTCTCGTCTGCAGCGTGGCCAGCGCCGAAGGCGCTGTTAATGCGACCGACGTTCGCTTCTATAGCGAAGACGTCCAATGCTACGGCAAGCTATTTCTGCCCGACGGATTTTCCGCGAACGGGAAAGCGGCGGCCGTCGTGCTCGCGCCCGGTTGGGGCGAAACCGAGGCATCCATCGACAAGTACGCCTCGGCGCTGGCGCAGAAAGGCATGGTCGCGATGGCGATCGATTATCGCGGCTGGGGCAAGAGCGGAGGCTATCTCTATCTGGCCGAAAATGTTCGTTACGACGATCGCCTGCGTTTTTCGCAACACACCGCGAAGCTGCGCGTCCGGCGCAAGCGGCTGATTCCTGAGGATCAGGTTCTGGATATTCGCAATGCGATTTCCTATCTGCAAGGCGAACCCGGCGTCGATCGCGCGCGCATCGGTGTGTGGGGCGCGGACATGGCCGGTGGCTACGCCATCGAAGCGGCGGGAATCGATCCCAGGATCAAAGCCGTGGTCGCGCAAACACCGATCATCGAAGGAAAGGACGCGGCGCGAAGATTAACGCAGCCGAAAGCCGATCAGCAAGCGGTGATGATCAAGCTGGCGCGAACGGGCGAGGCTCCGTCGACCCCGGCTGCCGCTGCGGCTATGTCGGCAGAGGAAACCGAAGCTCGCGCTCGCCGAATATCATCCGCTGTGGTTCGCCGATCAGATTCCGCAGACCACCGCGGTGTTGTTCATCGTCGCAGACAAAGACGCAAAGATCGATAACGAGGCGAATGCGGTCGCGGCGTCGAAGAAACTCAAGGGCGCGAACGAAGTGAAGATGATTGTCGGGTCCACTCACGCGTTGACGGGCAAGACGTCCGAAGCCGCCGCTGCCGCCGCTGAATGGTTCGCGAAGTATCTTTAACGCGACGTCGGTAAATGGGTCACTTTGACAAGCTGCCGGCAACCCCCGCCCTTACGGGACGGTGCTTGAAGACCTGTTCGCAAGCCTCGCGGTCAAGCACCGCTCGTGAGAGCGGGGGTGAGGGGATCAAACAGACCCACCACCGAAGTATCGTTAAAGCAAGAACGTGAAGCCATCGTCTGTTCTCACGATCAACGGAGGCTCTTCCAGCATTCGTTTTGCGATCTACGAAGCACACCGGACGCCGCGTCTTCGGCTGAGCGGGAAGATCGATCGCATCGGCTCGTCCGGCGCCAGCTTCGAAGTCGATCATGTCCCGGTGCCTTCACAAAATTCAATGACCACGGGACGGCCGTGAACCACCTGCTCGACTGGCTAGAAGCGCGGCCCATTTTTTCCTCCATCGAAGCCGTCGGCCATCGAGTGGTTCACGGCATGAAACACTCCGAGCCTGAACTGGTGACGCCGAAGCTGCTCCGCGAATTGCAGCGCATCACTCGCTACGATCCGGATCACCTGCCGCGTGAAATTGGATTGATCCAGGCGCTGCGCGAGCGTCATCCGAAAATGCCGCAAGTCGCTTGCTTCGATACGGCGTTTCATCGCGACATGCCACGGGTCGCAAAGCTGTTGCCCATTCCTCGGCGCTTCGAAGCCAAGGGTGTGGAGCGCTACGGCTTTCACGGGCTTTCGTACGCGTACCTGATGGAGGAGCTCACGCGCCTGGATCCCGACGCCGCAAAAGGCCGCGTCATCCTGGCACATCTGGGCAGCGGCGCGAGCCTGGCCGCGGTTCGCAACGGCAAGAGTATCGATACCAGCATGGGGTTTTCGCCGGCGTCGGGTCTGGTGATGGGCACTCGCACGGGCGACCTCGATCCCGGCCTTGTGTACTATCTGGCGAACACGCAAGGCGTCACGATTTCGAAATTCCAGGAGATGGTGAATCACAAATCCGGCCTGCTGGGCGTTTCCGGAATCAGCTCCGATGTGCGTGACTTGCTGGCGCGCGAATCGACAGACGTTCGTGCCGCGGAGGCCGTCGAGTTGTTTTGCTATCAGGTCAAGAAATGGATCGGAGCGTTCGCGGCGGCACTCGGCGGACTCGATACCCTCGTATTCGCTGCCGGGATCGGTGAAAATTCGCCCGTGATCAGGAAAAGAATTTGCGAAGGACTCGGCTTCCTTGGCATCGAGCTCGACGCAAACCGCAACACAAGAACGCCGCACTGATCTCGCGCGCGCCGGCACGCGGCCGAGTCAAGGTGCGCGTGATCCGGACAAATGAAGAATTGATGACTGCGCGATCCGTGGTGCGCCTGCTGAAGCTCGGATAAATCGCGACACTGGAGGTATGGCCAACACGCTTTCGTCCGATGAGCTGGAGAAAATCGATGCGTACTGGCGAGCCGCCAACTATCTCTCGGTCGGCCAGATTTATCTCCACGACAACCCGCTGCTGAAGCGGCCGCTCGCGCTCGCCGACGTGAAGCACATGCTGCTCGGGCATTGGGGCACCACGCCTGGTCAGAACTTCATCTACGCGCACCTGAATCGGGTCATCAAGAAGTACGATCTCGACATGATCTACGTTTCGGGCCCCGGCCATGGCGGACCGGCGGTCGTCGCGAATACCTATCTGGAAGGCACCTACAGCGAAATTTATCCCGACATCAGTCAGGATGAGGCGGGTCTGCGCAAGCTGTTCACTGCAGTTCTCCTTTCCTGGCGGAATTCCCAGCCACGTGTCGCCCGAGTGTCCGGGCTCGATTCACGAAGGCGGTGAGCTGGGCTATTCGCTCAGCCATTCGTTTGGCGCGGTGTTCGACAATCCCGACTCTGATCGTCGCCTGCGTGGTGGGCGACGGCGAAGCGGAGACCGGGCCGCTGGCCACGGCGTGGCACTCCAACAAGTTTCTCGAATCCCGCCACCGATGGCGCGGTGCTTCCGATCCTGCATCTCGAACGGATACAAGATCGCGAACCCGACCGTGCTCGCCCGCATCACGCATGAGGAACTGGAGCAGTTGCTGCGCGGCTACGGCTGGACGCCGTACTTCGTCGAAGGGCACGATCCCAGCCGATGCACGAAGCGATGGCCGCGACGCTCGACGCGGTGGTCGAAGCAGATCAGGCAAATTCAGCGAGAGCGCGCGCGCGCACAGCGAAACGCGATCGTCCGCGCTGGCCGATGATCGTGCTCAACTCGCCCAAAGGGTTGGACCGGGCCGAAGATCGTTGATGGCATGCCGATCGAGGGCACGTTCCGCTCGCATCAGGTGCCGCTTTCGGATCCGGCGACGGCATCCCGGAACATCTGCAGCATGCTCGAGGAATGGCTGCGGAGCTATCGGCCGGAGGAGCTCTTCGATGAGCACGGCCGCCTCAAGCCCGAGCTGGCGGAGCTTGCGCCGACGGGCGAGCGGCGCATGGGCGCCAATCCTCATGCCAACGGCGGCATGCTGCTGCGCGATCTGCGCATGCCGGACTTTCGCGATTACGCCTCGGACGTCCGCCGCCGGGCGTCGAAGGCATTGGCGACACGCATGTGCTCGGGCGATTCCTGCGCGACGTCATCAAACTCAAACGCCGAGCGACGAACTTTCGCCTCTTCGGTCCGGATGAGACGCTGTCCAACGGACTGGAAGCTGTCTTTGAAACGACGAATCGGCAATGGGAGGCGGCGACCGTACCCAACGACGAATTTCTTGCGCCCGCCGGGCGCGTGATGGAAATGCTGAGCGAGCATCAATGCGAGGGCTGGCTGGAAGGCTATCTGCTCACCGGCCGGCACGGGCTGTTCAACTGCTATGAGGCGTTCATCCACATCGTCGACTCGATGTTCAATCAGCACGCCAAGTGGCTGAAGGTCACGTCGCGTCTGCCGTGGCGGCGCAAGATCGCGTCGCTTGAATTATCTGCTGGCCTCGCATGTCTGGCGGCAGGATCACAACGGCTTCACGCATCAGGATCCCGGGCTTCATCGATCATCGTCGTGAACAAGAAGGCCGAGATTGTGCGCGTCTACCTTCCGCCGGATGCGAACTGCCTGCTCTCCGTGATGGATCACTGCCTGCGCAGCCGGCATTACGTGAACGTCGTGATCGCGGGCAAGCATCCGGCGCCGCAGTGGCTGACGATGGACGCAGCGGTGAAGCATTGCACGGAAGGCATCGGCATCTGGCAATGGGCCAGCAACGATCAGGGCGTCGAGCCGGATGTCGTCATGGCCTGCTGCGGCGACGTGCCGACGCTGGAAACTCTTGCCGCCGTTTCCATTCTGCGCGAGCATCTGCCCGAGCTGAAGATCCGCGTGGTCAACGTCGTCGATCTGATGAAGCTGCAGCCGCAGAGCGAACATCCGCATGGCTTGAGCGACCAGGATTTCGACGATCTGTTCACCAAGGACAAGCCGGTGATCTTCGCCTTTCACGCGTATCCGTGGCTGATTCATCGGCTGACCTACCGTCGCACCAATCACGACAACATCCATGTGCGCGGCTACAAGGAAGAGGGCACGATCACGACGCCGTTCGACATGACGGTGCTGAACGATCTCGATCGCTTTCATCTGGTGATGGACACGATCGATCGTCTGCCGCAAACCGGGGACAAAGGCGTCTATCTGCAAGCAGCAGCTCAAGGACAAGCTGATGGAGCACAAGCAGTACATCGACAAGAACGGCCAGGATCTGCCGGAGGTTCGAAACTGGAAGTGGGAAGCGCGATGAAAATCGATCTCAAGGACTTCGTGGCGACGCCCGGCAAGAATGTCCGTCTGAACCGCTGGGCGACTCGAGTCCACGCGTTCTACAAATCGGAGGAGCACTACAAGAAACTTCTCGCTGCCGATGTTGCCGAGCTGGGTGCGCTTCAGCAGCTTCTCTATGCGTCCGATAGCTACTCGGTGCTGCTGATTTTTCAGGCGATGGATGCAGCGGGGAAGGATGGCGCCATTCGCCACGTGCTCACGGGGATTAACCCGCAAGGCGTCGACGTTTATAGTTTCAAGCATCCCAGCGCGGACGAATTGCAGCACGATTTCTTGTGGCGCACCAACCGCTGCCTGCCCGCGCGTGGACGAATCGGCGTCTTCAACCGCTCCTATTACGAAGAAGTGTTGATCGTTCGCGTGCACCGTGAAATCCTGCGCGGCGAAGGACTGCCGGACGCGCCGGCCGGCGATCAGAAACTGTGGGAGGGACGCTACCGATCGATCGTGGAACTGGAAAAGCACCTGCACCGTAATGGAACTCGCGTCATCAAATTCTTTCTGCACCTGTCGAAGGAAGAGCAGCGAAAGCGGTTTCTGGAACGCATCGACAATCCTGAAAAGAACTGGAAGTTCAGCCAGGACGACGTCGCGGAACGCAAATACTGGGACCAATACATGACGGCCTATGAGAATTGTTTGACCGCTACCAGCACCAAGTCCTCGCCGTGGCATGTAGTGCCGGCGGACGACAAGCTCAATGCGAGACTAATCGTTTCGCGAGTAGTCATCGACGCAATGCAAGAGCTGAAGTTGAGTTATCCGAAGTTGACCGCCGAACACCGCCGCGAGCTGCGAAAGATCCGCAAACAACTTGAAAAATAATCGACGCGGCCGAGGCTCGTTTGTCGCGGTGCCCTAGTAACTCAGCTACCTAAGAACAAGTGAACCTCGCCGTGTTGTTTTCGGGTTGGCCGTACCGTTATTTCGACATCTTGACCAAGCGCGGTAAGGAAATCCATCAATCGCTCCATCGAGAAATTCCCTGACTGGCCTCGCATCAATCCGGAGACATGGGGCTGCCTGATACCGAGTATTTCTCCAGCAGCGGCCTGCGTTAGCCCACGGCCCTTGATGAGGCGATAGATTTGCAGCGTCAGACGAGCCTTGAGTTGCTCTCGCTCAGCGTTGGGAAAACCAAGATCGCGAAAAACATTGCCGCTGCTTGCCTTGATCGGAACTTTGCTGGACTTCTTCATCAATTCTGCCTCTCTCCGTTGTCTTGTTCAGCCGCATCCAGCCTTTGCTTGATGAGATCGATGTCGTGCTGGGGCGTTGCAATACCGTTCTTCGACTTCTTCTGAAAGCGTGAAGCACGTAGATTGCGTCATGGAACCGGACCGTGTACACGGCGCGATACGCGTCGCCATCGTGAGCCGTGACAATCTCAAGAACGCCTCGCCCGCGAAAGCCTTTCAGCGCCTTGACGGAAGGATATTCCTCGCCGCACTGCGCGGCGTAGATCGCCTGGCCAACGGCGCGTTGAACAGCGCGCGGGAAAGTTTTCAGGTCTCGCCTTGACGACCCGACCCAGCGAACCGGCTTCACCCCACCTCCACTATCATAATATACGTATTTATGTATGATGAGGAAGGTGGTGAAAACTACTTCTTCATTGTCGCTTCCTGCTTCGGCGCTTCCGCGCCCTTCGGAAGGTCCTTCTTCGGCGCGATCGCCAGGTGATTCATGATCACGATGTCCACCCGCCGATTCTTGGCGCGCCCTTCCGGCGTATCGTTGGACGCTTCGGGCATGGTATCGGCGAGACCGACGATCCCCATGCGCTGTTCATCGATGCCGAATTTGTCCACCATCAGGTGCATCATCGCGATACTCCGCGCCGCCGACAATTCCCAATTGCTGATGAAGCGGCCCTTATGGATTGGCTGTGCGTCGGTGTGGCCTTCGATCCGCAGCGGATTTGGTACCATCTTCAACCCGATCGCGACTTTTTCCAGCGCTCCGTAGCTCGCTGCCGGAATGTTATCGCCGCCCGAAGGAAAAAACGCGGTCTGTTTCAGGCTCACCACCAGGCCGCGTGGCTCCATCGAGATCTCGACCATCCCCGCGTCGATCTCCGCTTTAAGCTGCGAGGTCAACTGTTTTAACGACGGCGTGAGCTCCACCACTTGGTCGTCTTGAGCTTCCTTGGCGGCCTTCTGCGCGCCGCCCGGACCTTGCATCTGCGCGTTGCCCTGGCCTTTGTCGTCCACCGTGCCGCCCAGAATTTTGACGACCTTGGGCGGCATGCTGACCGATTTGCCTTCCTTCAGCGCCTTTTCGACGGCTTCGGAAATCTGCTTGGCTTTGCGATTTGTCGGTCTGCGAGGAGGCGAACATCACCACGAAGAAAGCGAACAACAGAGTGATGAAGTCGGCGTAGGAGACCAGCCATCGCTCGTGATTTTCGTGCTCGGCGTGCCTTGGGCTTGCGGGCCACGGCTTAGCCTCCCGGCCGCGGCCGGCGCCGCTGCACCGGCTGCCTTCCGCGCCGGCCTTGTTCTTGCTCTTGGACGCCTTGTGCTGCAGGAAGGCTTCCAGCTTCACCCGGATCAGCTTCGGATTCATTCCTTCCACGATGCTGCAGACGCCTTCGAGCAACAGTTCCTTGACCTGCACGTCCTGCCGGATGCGCGCCTTCAGCTTGTTCGCCGCCGGAAGGAAGAACAGGTTGGCGACCGCCACGCCATACACCGTCGCCACGAACGCCACCGCGATTCCCTTCCCGACTTCCTCGATATTCTCCAGGTGCTTCATCACCTGAATCAGCCCCAGCACGGCGCCGATGATGCCGATGGTGGGCGCGTATCCGCCGGCCGCTTCAAACACCTTGGCGGCGGATTCCGGCTGCTGCTCGGACTGGGCATCTTCGAGCTCCATCATCTTGCGCAGTTCCTGAAGATCGGTGCCGTCGACCGCCAGCGTCAGACGCTTTCTTGCAGGAACGGGTCGCCGGTCTTCTCCAGATCTTCTTCGAGCGAAACGATGCTGCTCTTGCGGGCCTTGGTGGCGTAGGCGATGATCTCTTCGATGGCCGCCTCGAGGTCGATCACGTTCCTTCGAAGAAGACGTCCTTCAGCCCCTTGACCGCCGCCATCAGCGCCGAGAGCGGCGAGGTCACCATCACCGCGCCCAGAGTTCCGCCCAGCACGATGATCGCCGCGGAATCTGCGCGATGTCGGAGACCTTCCCGCCTTCCATCATGAGTCCGCCGATGATGCCGCCGAGCGCGACCAGCAAGTCCGCCAAGCTGCGCGAAGTCCGGCCGTGACTGGATCTGAATTTGCTTTCGTGGCTTGGTTATCTGCCATTGGAGTTCGATCCCTGAGCGAAGTTCGGGTCCTGAACAGGTCGTGGATGTCGCGCGGCGATTCGCCAGGTGCAGCCCATCCGTTGCGCCAACGCCGTTCTGCGAAATTCGATCACCTTGGCGACGATGTCCTCGGCCGATTCCAGCACCATGAGTTTCTGCCCGGAGTCAGCGTGATGACGGTGTCCGGCGTCTTTTCGATGTGCTCGATCAGATCCGAGTTCAGGATCACGGAAGCGCGATTCAGTCTGGTCAGTTTGTATCATGTGTGATTGTGTCGGCGCCGTTTTGCGGCAGAATCATATCGATGAAAAACCAGGATTGTTTACGTCCATATAGCCAAATGGACTGCCCTAGTTCTGGCGAGTACTCGTCTAAAGGTATTCGCTTAGTTGGCCGATGCCATTAACTAAGCGGATAAACATTATCGAATGGCCATAGCGACACCCCAAAAGAGACGCACGTCCGCTCCGCTCGATGTCGGCCGTCCCAGCGCTTCCAGCCGCCAGGCGCGCCTGATGGGCAGCGCCAACGAAAGCTGCTTCGCGCGCTCGAATCGGCGCTGTCCGGTTGTCCGCAAACCGAATCCAAAGCCGAATTGAAGCGACCAAGGCCTGACCACGGCCCGGCTTTCGAAAAGAATTCCGACGCCGGCGTGCCTGATCGCGTTCCGCATGCATCCACGAACGGATCGCATGATCCTGCATCTGGATTGCGCGACCGCTCTCCTCATGTTGGAGATGTTGCTGGGAGGCAAGGGAATCCTCGAGCCGGAGCCGCGCGAGCTGACAGAAATCGAATGGAGCCTGTTGGAAGAAGTGATTCGCGTGATGGTGCGCGCCTTGGGCGAAGCCTGGCGCGTGTTTCATGCCGTCGATTTCGAAGTGGAATCGCTGGGGAGCGATCCGGCTTTTCTGAATCTTCCCGACACCGGCGCAGCCGCTGGCGAAACTCTCGTTCGGAATTCAATGGGGCGAGGCCGACGCTGGAGTCGAGGGCCGATTTGAAGTCGTCTTGCCGGAGTCATTTTTCGATCTTCCCGTGGATGCCGGCGCAATCGCAGGAGCTGGCAGCGGCCCCGGTGCATGCCGACCTGAACCGCAATCTCGGATCTGCTTCAGGAAGCCGGCGTTCGCCTGGAAGTAACTCTGCAAGGACCCACGCTGGCGTTCGAGGATTTGCTGGCTCTGAAGGCCGGCCAAGTTGTCATCTTTGACTATCCTCTGAACAAACCGTTGCAGGCGACCGTGAATGGCGCTGCTCCGATGACGGGCCAGATCGTCAGCGCGAACCTAAAGCGCGCGTTTCAAATCGAGCGGCTGCCGGTGAGAGCCATCTCCTGAGTTCGCTGCTTCATGAAATGCACCGGCTCCTGACACCCTACATGGCGCAGCAGCAATAGCGCTGCCTGCAACTCGGCTTCAGTGCGGACGCGCGCGATCCAGCCGCGAATCGCCGCCACCACTTCGCCGATCAATTCCATTCTTTCCTTTTCGATGGCCGGCCATTGCGCGTCCGCGAAATTCCCGCTGGCGGCGTCTCGATTGTCGTCGAGAGCAGCTTCCAGGCGAGCCAAGTCTCCGGAATTCCAGGCCGCCAATAAGGTCGCGCCCGGCGTTGCGCGAATGCCTGTGCCATTTCATTTTCACGCAGATCATATCGCGAAAATCCGCCTACGTTCTAGTGAACTGTCGCGGTGAAAACAGGGAGAGGCTACCCTGTCCCCTAGCGACCGATCGACAAATGAACAGTTATCGGCGGGGACAGGGCGCCCGTCCCTGTTTTCACACGGGATATCGTGTGCGCGCTCTCTAACAGTCGCGCCTCATTCGACCGATCTGTGAGATCAGTTGTTCGTAAACTTTTGTTAAGCGCAAAGAATCTCTTCAAAAAACACTGAAACATCTTCCCGATCTATCGACATGATTGTCACCGCTGGGAAAGTTGACAGTCGGGTTCGGCGTGATGCCGGAATTTCAAATTAAAGAAGGATGTGAACAATGTCTCTTTCGTTTCAAACCAACATTACCTCCCTGGTGGCTCAGCAGAACCTGGCGAACGAATACCAACTTCGCTGGACAACGCCGTCACCCAGTTGACCTCCGGCTTTCGCATCAACAAGTCGGGCGACGACGCGGCGCGGTCTCGCGGTCGCCAACGGTTTCCGCTCCAACGTCGCTGAGCTGCAACAGGGCGTACGCAACGCCAATGACGGCACGGCGATCCTGCAGACCATCGACGGCGGCCTGAACAACATTTCCAACATTCTGGATCAGCTCCAGACGCTGGCCACGCAGTCGGCCTCGGACACGTTCTCCGGCAGCCGCGCGCACGCTGAACCAGGAATTCCAGACGCTGCTGGGTGAAATCGACCGCCAGGCGGACAACATCGGACTGGCGAGCGGCGGCAGCGCCTTACAATGTGTCCACTGTGCGGTGTTCATCGGCGGCGGCAATACGCAGGCCAACTCGCAGGTCACCATCAATCTGAGCGGCTCCGCCAACAGGTGGACACGACCGGTCTGGGATCAGTCCGACAGACGGTCGGATACGGCGGCCGCAGCGAAGACGGCGATCACGGACATCACGGCCGCGGTCCAGGCGCTCGGCCTGGTGCAGGGCGCGGTCGGCGACGGCGAAAACGATCTGACCTACGCGATCGGTCTGGCGAATTCGCAGATCACCAACAAGTCGGCAGCGGAATCGAACATTCGCGACGCCAACGTGGCTCAGGAAGCCGCGGCGTTGACCCAGGTCGCAGGTGTTGCAGCAGTCTTCGGTAGCGGCGCTGGCGCAGGCCAATGCCGAACCGCAAGCGCTTCTGAAGCTTCTGCAATAAGCTGAGTACCTTCTCCAGTCGGGGGCAAGCCTAATGCTGTAAGTCAGTCTGGGCCGATTCTTAACCGAGAACCGGCCCAGCTTTTTGTGTACCCGTCTATGAGCAGCATATGGCATCCGCATTTAATCCGCTGACCTCGCCAACTTCAATGGCACCAGTCAGTTTGCCGGCGACCTTCAGAACGTAATCAATCATGCGGTCTCGGTTGCCTCCATCCCCCTGACGCAGCTTGGCAACAACGCAACGATTTACAGAGTCAGCAGAAGGAACTTTCGACGCTGCAGAGCAACTTCGCTTCCCTCCAGACCGCCCTCACCAGCCTTTCGGCCGCGAATAGCGGATCGCTTGGCCGCATCGGTCTCAGGGATCCTCCGTAGCATCCGTCGACATTGGACTCGTCCAAAGCGCTCGCCGGAACCTACACGGTCGAACGTCGTCAATCCGGGTGCGCAGACCACTCACGTTGAGCGATGCGGGCGCCACGGTTGCCGATCCTACTGCGACTTCGCTCAGCTCGGCCGCTTCCTTCACTCTCACGGTAAACGGCACCACGACGACGATCACTCCGGCCTCGAATACGCTCTCCGCGCTGGCGACGGCGATCAACGATCCGGCGCGGGCGTGACCGCGACCATCGTCAACCTCGGCTCGCCGTCGTCCCCGGATTATCGCCTTTCGCTGCAAAGCACCGGCCTCGAGAACGACAACATCCAGCTCAACGACGGCTCGACAGATCTGCTGGAAACTCTGACGCCCGGGTTCAACGCTACATATCAGGTGAACGGACAACCGTCCACGCCGATTTCGTCGTCCAATTGCAGACGGTCACCGTAGCGCCCGGTTGATCGGTGCAATTGCTGCAAGCTGGTTCGACGACGATCACCGTCGCGCCGGATTCGTCGGCGGCCGTGAACGCGCTCTCTGCTTTGGCCAGCGCCTATAACAGCGCCGTAAGCGATCTCGCGGCGAATCATGGAACCGCCGGTGGAGCGCTTACCGGCCAGCGCGATCGTGTCGCAGTTGGAACAAGCCTTGCGAGGCGTCCTCCAGTATTCGGGAGGCAGCGGCTCCGTGCAGCACCTCAGCGATCTCGGATTGACATTCGATACAACAGGAGCGCTGACGTTCGATCAAGGCACGTTCGAAAGCGTGCAGGCGTCCAATCCTACGGGAGTCGCGGCGTTCCTAGGCTCAACCTCGGGAAGTGGAACAGGGTTTCTGGCTCCGCTAACACGACTGTGAACGGCCTGGAAGATCCGATCACGGCGACTATTCCAAACCACCAACGCGAACTACCAGTCGCAGATCGATGCCGACACGGATCTGATCAACTCGACCGAGGCTCGCATCACGACGATGCAGGCCACGCTGGTTGCGCAGATGTCGCAAGCCGACGCGGCGCTGGCGACGCTGGAATCGCAACTCACTATGGTCACTGGATTGTTTAAGGCGGCTTCCGATGTCTCCAACGCCAACAACTAAAAAGCTACGGCTCGCGGTGGCGGCGGGAAATTATCTGGAAGTCGAGCAGCTTCTGGTGGAGTATCGCATCGAGGTCGAATCCGAGTGGATGTCGGCATCGGCCGATCAGCGCCGCGCGATCGCGAGCGAAGCCACGAGTCTTCTGCAGTGGGTGCGGCACACGATTCTCGCCGCACGTTCGCACGCTCAGCATCGGCACGCCCAGTTGGCGCGGCAGAGTGCGTACTCAGGTACGCCGACTCGGCGGTTCGCGGTAAATATCGACGGGTAAAACTACTAAAATGCGCGCGCCCTGACGAGTCTGTGTGAAAACAGGGACAGGCTGCCCTGTCCCCTGGTGATTCGAGACCACCAATGAACAAGATATCGGCGTGGACAGGGTGGCCTGTCTCTGTTTTCACACAGACTCTGACGGTCGCGCCTCAAATGTGGGGCCGGCACTTCTGCCGGCAACCGGACTTTAGGCCGGTTTCTTCACGATGAACTGAGCCGCCTAAAGGCGACTCGCCGCCACGAGCGGCGGCCCCACAACTAACCGTCAACAACCCGACGACATCGACGAATTCACAACAATCCCCCTTCCCGCCCCCAAAACAAATCAACGATTTAGCGTGGCAACCAACCTGCACCTCGCGTGGCATCGTGTTTCAAAGTGTCGCTGGTAATTTCGATCGCTACATGTCCCTGTTGAGCGAGCGGCAGAAACTGGTCGCTTCCAACATCGCCAACGCCGATACTCCCGGCTATCACACCCAGGACATCGACTTCCGCGCCGAGTTCGATAACGCCGCGGCGGGCGATCCCCCTACGGTGATCGAGCCCGGACGGCCTTTCGGTCAAAGCCGACGGCAACAACGTCAACCTGGATCGCGAGGCGCGCCTGCTTTCCGAAAACGCGATGCGGTTCGCGATCGCGTCCAGCTTCGCGCATGGCGAGCTCACCACGCTTCGCGCCGCGATTCAGGATGGTAAACCAAATGAGCCTGCTCTCCGCACTCTCCGTCAGCGCATCCGGAATGTCGGCGCAGCGCGCGCGCACCGAACTGCTGGTCGAAAATCTGGCCAACGCCGACACCACGCGGACTCCGGAAGGCGGCCCGTACCGCCGCAAGGATGCCGTGTTCACGTCCGATCCCGCAGGCCGCGCAATTCTCGTCGCTGTTCGAAAACGAAGTGAATGGCGGCCACGGTGGGCGTTCGCGTGGCGGACGTGATCACCGACACGCGCGATCCGGAGAAGCGCTATCTCGCCGGGCCATCCCGACGCGGACAAAGACGGCTACGTCGCCTTCCCGCGCATGAATCCGGCCGAAGACATGGTGGATCTGCTGGGCGCGTCGCGCAGCTATCAGGCCAACGTCTCGGCGATCTCCGCCGTGAAAGACATGATCTCGAAATCGCTGGAGCTGTTCCGTTAGAGCGATGCCATGTCCATCGCAACAGTTTTAGTTTTCCTCCGATCGCGCCGGTCACTCCGCCCGATGCGTCGCCGATCGGCACGGCCTCGGGATTATCGTCACTGCGGACCCGCTGGCGAAGCCAGTCTTTCGCGACATTCTCGGCAGCGCGATCGACCAAGTGGAAGGCGCGCGCACCGACGCCAACCAGGCGTCGAACGATTTCTCTCGGGCGAAGGCGAAGATCTGCATTCCACGATTCTCGCTTCGCAGCGCGCCGATCTCGAATTTCAGATGTTCATGCAGGTTCGCAACAAAGTCGTTTCCGGCCTATCAGGAAGTCATGCGGATGCAGATGTAAGCTGACCCTACGTTCGGGACCGTCTCACCACCATGGATCAAATCAAAACGCTTGGCAGACAATGCTCTCGGTCCGGCAGCGCTGGACCATTCTGATCGTCGGCATCTTGGTCGCGGTTGGCGTGTATGCGCTCTCGAATTGGGCAGCGCGAAAGCAATTTTCGTCCGCTGTACAATTCGCTGGCGCCCGAAGATGCGGCGCTGTCATCGTGCAGAAGCTGAAGGAAAGCAGCACGCCGTTCCGCCTCTCCAACAACGGCACGACCGTTTCCGTTCCCGAAGAAAGAGTCGCCGAGCTGCGGCTGGAAATGGCGGGCGCCGGCGTCCCCAAGAGCGGGCGCATCGGATTCGAGATTTTCGACAAGACCAATTTCGGCATGACCGATTTCGCCGAGCACGTGAATTATCGCCGCGCGCTGGAAGGCGAGCTGGAACGATCCGTCATGACGGTCGGCGAGATCGAGCAGGCGCGGGTTCATATCTCGCTGCCGCAGGAATCGGTGTTCTTCGAAGCGCGCCAACCGGCCAAGGCCAGCGTACTGGTCAAGATCCGTCCCGGGCACGAACGCTGCCGGAAAGCGCGGTTCCTGCGATCACGCACCTGGTCGCGAGCGCCGTCGAAGGCCTGGCGCCGGAAATGCGTTTCGGTTCTCGATATGCGCGGCAACCTGTTGAACCGGCCGAAGCGCCATCCTGGAAGTCAGTCGGCCACGCAAGCCGAGGCATCGGAAGCCGCGCTCGAATACCGGCAGCACAGTGGAACAGGATCTTGACCGCGAAGCTGAATTCGACGCTTGGAACCGCTGGTGGGCGCGGGCCGTTTTCGCGCCGCAGTTTCGGCCGAATGCGATCTGGCCAGCGGAGAGCAAAGCGAAGAAAATTTCGATCCGACGCATTCGGTGATGGTGACCTCGCAGAAGACCGAAGACGTCTCCCAGCCTTCGCACAACGTCATAATGCGCCGGCGGAGTTCCGGGCACGGCTTCGAATCTCCCTGACGCCGGCGCCGAACCTGCCGGCACCGGCGGCGGCGAACTCGCGCAAAACCGAGAACGTCGAATTATCAGACCAGCCACAGCGTGAAGCACACCATCCTGCCGCAAGGCGGAATCAAGAAGCTTTCCGTCTCCGTGCTGCTCGATCAGGAAGTGCATTGGGAAGGCACGGGCGCGAATGCCAAACGCGTTCTCGCTGCCGCCAACGCCCGAACGGATGAAAACGATTCACGATCTGGTAGCCGCAGCCGCGGGATTCGAACGTGCAGCGCGGCGATCAGTTGATCGTCGAAAGCCTGCCGTTCGAATCGACCTTGAATCTGGAACCGCCGACCCCGAATACTCCGCTGACTGCGCCGAAGAAACTCACGCCGCTGGAACAACTGAAGAGCGACCCAAAACTGATGATCGGGCTCGGCGTTGGCGCGCTCGTTGTGCTCCTGCTTGGATTCTTCGGAATCAAAATGATGACCGGCAAGTCCGCGCCGGTGCAGGCGTATGTGCAAGCCTCCTTGCCGCCGGGTGAAGCCGCAGCCGAGCGCGCGATCGCGTCCGGCGAATTGGACACGTGGAGTCCCAGCAGTTTGTCCGGCTCAGGCACTCCGGCGCTCGCTGCCGGAAGAGTCGAAGCGTTGACCAATCAGATTCGCGCGTCGGCTCAAAAAGACTCCAGTTGAGCGCGGGAGTTCTGCGCGGCTGGATCAGACAGGAAGGATCGTAAGCGATGGCGACTGCGACAGCAATGGCTATGAACGGATTACAAAAGTCCGCGATTCTCTTACTCGCGTTGGGCGATCAGGTGTCAGCGGACCTGCTCAAGTGCTTGAGCGATGACGAAGTGCAGATGGTAACGGGCGCCATCGCAGGCCTGCCATCCATCACGGTGCAACAAGCCCAATCCGTGCTGGAGGAATTCCAGATGGCATCGTCCAATCCACTGCACGTGAGCGGACGCGGAGCGGATTATGCGCGCCGCCTGCTCACCAATGCTTTCGGCGCCGAAGGCAGCCAGAAACATCTGGAGAATCTTCCCGACGATTCCAGCAAGGCCGCGACCCAGCAACTCCAGCGCGTGGATCCTCAACTGCTCGCGCGATTCGTCAGGACGCGAACATCCGCAGACCGTGGCACTGATTCTCTCGCACCTGAGCGCGGCGCAATCGGCCACCGTGCTCGCGTCGATGGAGCCGGCCATGCGCGCCGATGTGTCCGTTCGCATCGCGCGGCTGGACCAGATTTCGCCAGTGGTGATCACGAAAATCCTGAGTTCGGTGGGACAGAAGTTGAAAACCGTCGGGCCTGTCAAGCATGAGTCAGCGGGCGGCCCTCGCACCGTCGCCGAGATTTTCAATCAACTCGATTCGGCGATGAGCGACGAAATCCTGGGTCACATCGGCGAGAATCAAGCCGACCTGGGCGAAGAAATCCGGCTGAAGATGTTCGTCTTCGATGATCTAAGAACTCTCGACGCGAACGGCGTCAAGGAATTATTGGCCCGCGCCGATCGCCGCCAGCTCACCATTTCGTTGAAAGGCACCAGCGAGGAATTGCGCCGCTACCTGCTGCAAGGCATGTCGCAGCGCGGCGCAGCCATGCTGCTCGAAGATATGGAAGCGCTGGGCCCCGTCAAGATCAAGGACGTCGAAGCGGCGCAGCAGCAGATGATCGCGGTGGTCAGGCAGCTCGAATCCGACGGCGTGATCAGCCGCAAAAAAAGTGGAGGCGGCGGGACCACGTCGAATGAAGAGTACGTCTAAGATTCTGCGCAACGGCGATCTGGCCGCTGTCGCGCCCATTTCGTGGCGCGATAGCAACCTGCCTGCGCCTCCGCGAAACGTCCCCACCGCGCTGCGCCCATCCAACGGAAACGGCGTCGACACATCACCAGATGGCGTCTTGGAACGCGAGTCCTATCAGCGAGGTTTCGCCGAAGGCATGGCAGTCGGCAAAGAACAAGCGGCAGCCGAAGTGAAGCCGGTGCTCGACCGCTTGGCGCACACATTGGCCGAACTTTCGTCGCTGCGTTCCCGCATTCGCCGCGATGCCGAAAAGGATCTGGTGAAACTGGCGATCGCGATCGCCCGCCGAGTGTTGCATCGCGAAGTCACCATCGATCCTGAATCCATCGAAGGCTTGATCAAGGTCGCGCTCGAGAAGCTTCAATCGCGGGACGTGTGCAAGGTACGCGTCCATCCCGCGCACGCCGAGTTCATCAAAGCTTCCTTCGACCGCATCTCCAATTCGAAGACCGTGGAATTGATTGTCGATCCTTCGCTGCGCTGCGGCGACGTTCTGTTTGAAACTGCGCACGGCACTCTGGACGCTTCCATCGAAGCGCAACTTTCTGAAATCGAGCGCGGGTTCGCCGACCGCCTGCAAAGGTAAATTACGATGCCCGAATCTGCCGCCAAAGTTTCCTTGAGCCCCTACATCAGCGACCTGGATGAAATGGATCTGCTTCCGTGGAGCGGCGAAGTTACCGCCACCGCCGGGCTGCTCGTCGAATCGCAAGGCCCCGCTGCCGCCGTCGGCGATTTTTGCGAGATCTCCACCGGTAACGGCAGAACCATCCGCACGCAGGTGATCGGATTCCGCAACGGCCGCGTTCTCGCGATGCCGCTCGATGAACCGGATGGCTTGCAGCTCGGTAGCAAAGTGGTCGCGCGATCGCAGGATGCTCGCCTCGCCGTTGGCCCCGGGTTACTCGGTCGAGTGCTCGATGGATTTGGCCAGCCGATGGACGGCGGCCCCGCTATCGATTCCGAGATCTCGTATCCGCTGTATTCGCCGCCGCCGAGCCCGCTCGCGCGCCGCCACATCACCGAACGATTGGTGACAGGCGTCCGCGCCATCGACGGGCTGTTGACCTGCGGCAAAGGGCAAAGAATCGGACTATTCGGCGGCAGCGGCGTCGGAAAAAGCACGCTGCTCGGCGCGATGTCGCGTAAGAATTCCGCCAGTGTCAGCGTGATCGCGCTGATCGGCGAACGCAATCGCGAAGTGAAAGCTTTTCTCGAACATGAACTTGGCGAAGACGGCATGAAGCGCTCGGTCGTCGTCGTCGCGACTTCCGACCGCCCTGCTCCATTGCGAATTCGCGCCGCATTCGTAGCGCTCGCGGCCGCCGAATATTTTCGCGATCAAGGCGCAGATGTGCTGCTCGTGATGGACTCCGTCACGCGGCTAGCGATGGCGCAACGCGAAATCGGACTCGCCGCCGGTGAGCCGCCCAGTCAAAAAGGCTACACTCCGTCGGTCTTCACCCTGCTTCCGAAAATCTTCGAACGCGCCGGAAGTTTTCAAACCGGGTCGATCACCGGATTCTTCACCGTCCTGGTGGAAGGCGACGATTTCAACGAACCGATTTGCGACGCAGCGCGCGGAATTCTCGATGGCCACCTGATTCTTTCACGCGAACTGGCGGCGTCCGGCCACTACCCAGCTATCGACATGCTGAACTCCATCAGCCGTCTCGCCAACAAGGTCAATTCGAAACAGGAAGTGGAGGCCGCGCAGAAAATTCGCGAATCGTTGTCTCTGTATCAGCAGTCATCCGACTTGATTCAGCTCGGCGCGCACGTCCAGGGCGCGAATCCAAGGCTCGACCAGAGCATCCGCATTCGCCCGCAGATCATTTCCTACCTGCGTCAGGATTCCGAAAGTTATTCGTCACCGGAAGAAACGCAAACCGGATTGTTCTCGTTGGTCAAACAGCTCTCGTAAGCAGCGCCCATGAAGCGATTCCAATTCCCACTGCAACGCGTGCTCGATTGGCGATCGCTCCACATGCGATCGGCCGAGGAACAGCTCACTCGATTGCAGGAACAGCATTCCGCGCTGGTCCATCGCGAGAATTCGTTACGAGCAGCGGAGCTGAAAGCCGCCATGGGATTGCTGAAGTTGCCGGCGATGGATGGCTCGGATTTGCAATCGCTCGCGTCATTTCAATTGCGAATGAAGGGCGAGCGAACCGAATTGCAGTCCGCCAAGGCGCGCTGCCAGGCCGAAATCGTGCAGCAGCGGACCCGAGTCCTGATCGCGCGGCGGGATTTTCGCGTCCTCGAAAAGTTAAAGGACAAGCGTCTGCAATCCTGGACCTATTTGACCGACCGCGAATTGGAAAACACGGCAGCCGAAGCGTTCCTGTCGCGCTGGGCTCGAAATGATGGCCCGGAGTAACGCACCATGAAACTATTTTTTTTGACCGAGACTCAGAGTGGCTGCTATAAGTGGCGCACCGCCATACCGGCGAAGTATTTATCGCAGCGGGGCCATAAAATTCAGATCCTCAATGAGGAATCGCTATCGCAATACGAGGCTCCGGACGTCATGGTCTTCTTCCGCGCGCATTTCGATCGAGCCATCGTGCTGGCCGAGTGGTGCAAGAAGAACAACATTCGGATCGTCTTCGATACGGACGACGCGCTGGATCTGGTGCCTCCGGAGAATCTGAACTACAAGCGTCTTCAGCCGCGCCTTCCCGTCTATCGCCACATGCTGGAAACGGCGGACGTGGTGACGACCACCACTCCCGCGCTGGCCGATCACTTGCGCAAATCGAATCCGAACGTCGTGATCCTGCCGAATAGCGTCGACCCTGAAGAGTGGACGACGCGGCCACGAACCGCCGGCCATCTTCGCATCGGATGGACCGGCAGCCCGACCCATTTTTCCGACCTAAACCTGATCCTGGACGCCGTTCGCGAGCTGCAAAAGAAATATCCGTTCAAGTTCGTGCTGCAAGGCCTCTGCAAGGAGACCAGCATCGAAGAGCTGTACGAGAATCTGCTGAAAGATATGGGAAAGAAGTTCTTCGACACGCTGCTCGGCCGATCCATCAAACGATTTCGCGAGAAGCTCTCGGGAATCGATTACGAATTCCTGCCTTCAGTGCCGGTCGCCGAGCATGCACAGCACGTCTGCGACATGGCGTTCGACATCGGGATCGCGCCGCTGGGCGATGACCCGTTCAATCGCAACAAGAGCTGCATCAAATATTACGAGTACGCGATGTCAGGAGCGGTAACCGTCGCCTCGCATGTTCTCCCCTATTCGGAGGAAGTCTCGATTACTGCGAAGAACAATCGCGAATCGTGGAAGAATAAGCTGGAATTCGTGGTCAACGCGGATCGCGATGCTCTGCTTCGCGAGCAGCGAGCCTGGGTCTTGGAGCATCGCAACATTCAGAAGAATGTGGATCTCTGGGAGTCGGTGTACGCGAGCGCTCCGGTGTTACAGGCCCAGTGAGGCGCGACCGTAAGAGAGCGCGCGACTAATCCGTCACAGCCCACGACGCCTGAATCGTCGCCGGATCAATAAACACATCCTGCATATTCGTACCCTTCGCGAAATCCGTCGTCACCTTGATCGAACCCGCCGGCGGATTGTTCGGATCGTAGCTCGCCAATCCCGGAAAGCTCAGCCCCGGAGGCAACATCACCGGAGTCCCCAATCCCGACGGCACCCACGTATATCCGTAGTTCTGACGCTCCACCATCGTCGTCAGCGGATCCCATTGCCACACCATGATCGGAACGTCAATCGTGTAGCCCTGATTCGCCAGCGCGATCGCCGCTTGGCCCACTTGATCGGGAGGCATGTTGCGCAGCGCCTGCACCGCCACCGGCTGCTCCGCCCAATAGGCATCGTCAGGAGTCATTTTCGATTTGTCGATCGCATCCGCGGTTCCGTTGGCCGAAGCCCCGGTGCTCGCCGTCGCAGCAGTACTCGCCGCCAACGCAGCGATCTCCGAAGCCGACTGCGGCTTCGCATCCATCAAAGAAATTCCCGTGACCAGCGCCGTCGTCGGGGTAGCGGGAGTCGGTGAAGCCGCAGTACCAGCGGCCGTGGCGGTCGCGTTGGCATTCGGCTCGTCGATAGTGACGGTAATTTGACGACCGTTGGAAACCTGACTCTGCGCGATCTTGATGTCCATCGTAGAGGAGCCGCCGTTGCCCCTCTGATTCAGAAACTGTTCCAGTTCAGAGGCCAACTGCGTGGTGAACGGATCTGTTGATCCTGCTGAACTTGCGCCGCTCGTGGGCATCGCCACGGTAAAGTCCGCCAATGGATTAGCCGTGCTGGTGCTGCTTGTCGAAGTGATCATGGTAATGAATTCCCACGATTTGAATCGCAATTGAAGCGCCAAACTCCGCTGTGGCGCACGCACTCCTGCGTGCCGTGTCGACACTCATGTCGACACGTTTTATGCCGCAAAGATCTCACGTGGACAACCCATTAGGACCGGTTTGCTAACGTAAAGATCTGGTCTCCTTTTCGAACATCAATAAGCAGTACGGCAAACAGCTCATCTTCGTCGACGCCTCCTTTCAGTTGAACCCCGGCGAGAAGGTCGGCCTGGTCGGCCCGAACGGCTCCGGCAAGACGACCCTCTTCCGCATGGTCGTCGGCGAGGAGGAACCCGACGACGGCGCCGTCTCCGTTCCCAAGAAGCTCACCATCGGCTACTTCCGCCAGGACGTGGAGGAGATGCAGGGCCGCTCGGTTCTCGATGAAGCCATCGCCGGCAGCGGCCGCGTGGGCGATCTGCATCACGAGCTCGAAGCGCTCAATCACGCCATGAGCGATCCCGCGCAGGCCGACGACATGGATCGCATCCTCGATCGTTTCGGCCATGTGCAGGAGGAATACGAGCATCTCGGCGGCTACGCGCTCGAGGCGCAGGCGCGCGAAGTGCTGCACGGCCTCGGCTTCAAGGACGATCAGATCGATGGCGATGTCGGCGCGCTCTCCGGCGGCTGGAAAATGCGCGTGGCGCTGGCGCGCGTGCTGCTCGGCCGTCCCGATGTTCTGCTGATGGACGAACCCACCAACCATCTCGATCTCGAATCCATCATCTGGCTGGAGCAATTTCTCAAATCAATATCCGGGCGCGCTGCTGATGACCTCGCACGATCGCGAGTTCATGAATCGCATCGTGTCGAAGATCGCCGAGATCGATTCGGGCGAGATCATCACGTACTCCGGCGATTACGATTTCTACGAGCGCGAGCGCACCATTCGCGAAACCAATCAGCAGGCGGCGTTCGCGCGTCAGCAGTCGATGCTCGCGAAGGAGCAGCGCTTTATCGATCGTTTCCGCACGCATGCGGCGAAGGCAGCGCAGGTGCAGAGCCGGATCAAGGCGCTCGACAAGATCGACAAGATCGAGCTGCCGAAAAAGCGTCAGGTGGTCAGGTTCGATTTCAAGGTCCCGCCGCGCTCGGGCGATCAGGTCGCGGTGATCGAGGATCTGCACAAGGCCTACGGGCCTCGCGTGATTTACGACGGCTTCAGTCTGACGATTCGCCGCGGCGAACGCTGGGCCGTGATGGGCCGCAACGGCGCGGGCAAGACGACGCTGCTCAAAATGATCGCCGGCGCCAGCGCGCCCGATTCCGGCAGCGTGCGGCTCGGCGCCAGCCTCAACATGGGCTACTTCGCGCAACAATCGCTGGATGTACTGGATCCTGATCTGACCGTGAGCGAGCAGCTTCAGCTCGATTTTCCGCAGGAGGGCGTCGGATCGCTGCGCAATTTGGCGGGCGCGTTTCAATTTTCGGGCGACGACGTGGATAAGAAAATCCGTTCGCTATCGGGCGGCGAAAAATCGCGGCTGGCGATGGCGCGCATGCTGTTCAACCCGCCGAATTTTCTGGTGCTGGATGAGCCCACGAATCACCTGGATCTGGCCACCAAGGAAATGCTGGTCGACGCGCTGAAGGATTTCGAAGGCACCATGATTTTCGTATCGCACGATCGAATGTTCCTGCGCGGGCTGGGCTCGCGGGTGCTGGAGCTGGGCGGAGACAGCGGCGAAGATCGGCAGCCAGTGGTTTATCCGGGATCGTATGTCGAATACGTGCAGGCGCTAGGCCACGAAGCCCCAGGCATTTATTCCTAGATGGCGCGACCGTCAGAGAGCGCGCGTCTTTGTGGGGCGGCCTCTTTAGGCTGCGGACAGGCTTTCAGCGTGTCCAGCCGACTGAAAGTCGGCCGCAGGCAAAATTGCCTGCCCCACTATTTCGGCTCAAAGAACAATCCCAACTCCGAAATCGCAGACTGGTCTGCCGAAGGCGTAAACCGCACGCGCACACGCCTGGCTGTAATCGGCTCGCCCATTCGAATAATCCGGCGAGCACCAACGCTCGTCCCTTTCGCGAACGTGTTCCATCCGTCCCCGCCCATCGGTCGAGTTCGAATGCGTCGACCTGCTGCCCACGTTCGATATTCTCGCGAATCCGAACCACATTGAACGTCACATCCCGCGGCATCGCAAGCTCCATCGCATGATCCGACCTTTTCTTCTTCGCAAAAGCAGCCAGATTCGTCGCGAACGTGTTGCGTAGCATCTCGCCGAAACCCTTCAAGCGACGCGACGTCGTGATCGTCCAGCAAACCTCGTCGATCCGGCGGAACATTCAATAGCAACCCGGCACCCCGCCCCACGGATCGATAGTAAAGTTCCATCAACTGGCCCGCCGTTTTCACGCGAGAATTTTCGCTCGAGTGCCAAAACCAACCCGGACGAATCGACACGTCACACTCGGCCGGCATCCACTGCACACCAGTACGCGCGCCGAATCGAGTTCCGATCGGGCTCTCCTTTTCGCGCACGAGTCCAGGCATGGCGACCCCGCCATCCGGAGCAATCGGAGCATAGGTCGCCCAACACGTTTCGCCGGCCTCGCCTCGCTCATTGCCCACCCATCGAATATCCGGCCCGACGTCGCTGAAGATGACGGCGTTGGGCTGCAGCGACCGCACCAGCGCCCACGTCGCCGGCCAATCGTAATAGGTGCGCTTGTCGATCGTCCGCTTCTCGCGAGCGCCACCATAATATCCGTCGCCGCCATTCGCGCCATCGTGCCAGACTTCGTGGATCGGCCCATATTGCGTCAGCAACTCGCGCAACTGCGAACG
Source organism: Terriglobia bacterium (assembly GCA_963732025.1). Taxonomy (GTDB): domain Bacteria; phylum Acidobacteriota; class Terriglobia; order Bryobacterales; family Bryobacteraceae; genus Palsa-187. The sequence goes on along the minus strand of CAVSXU010000006.1, from coordinate 890,775 downwards.
ATAAACGCTCGATGTACTCGGATTTCCCATAGAGAGCGTGGTTGCGATCCCAAGGGGAAAGATACACGCCGAACTTCAGCCCCGCGCGTCGCGCCGCGTCGCTGAAATCCTGACGACGTCGCCCTGCCCAGCTCGCCACTTGTGCTGCGAATCGACATGCTCCGTCGTCTTTGTCGGCCACAAGCAAAATCCGTCGTGATGCTTGCATGTCAGAATCACACGCGGTCATGCCGCCGGCCTTCAGCGCAGCCACGATCGCGTCGGCATCGAATTGCGTGGGATTGAATAGCGACGGGTCCTCATCGCCATATCCCCATTCCTTATCCGTGAACGTATTGATGCCGAAATGAAGAAACGCCGCGAGCTCATGTGCATGCCAGATCAGTTGCCGCTGTGAAGGAATCGGGCCGGTGGGCGGAGCGCGCCCGCGAACATCGGCCGGGCACACGATGATCCGAGCACTTGCAGCAGACGGCGTCGCGAGAGACTTCTGGGCATTCCTCGTGTTTGATTATGATAGATTGCGGCATATGAAAATACTTGCGCTCGGGATGTTGATGACAATCGGCGCTTTCGCGCAGAAGATCGAAATCGAATTCGATCAAGCCGTCGACTTCACCAGGTTCCACACGTTCGCCATTCGTGAAGCGCGCCTGAACAGCAAGAACCCGTCGCTGAATAGCGAGTTGATCCGGAAGAACATCAACACCTACATCAAAAAGTATCTGGGGCCAAAGGGCTGGAGTTCGTCGAATCCGGCGCATCCGATCTCAACGTTCGCTACACGCTGGGTTCGGCGCGCAAGACCGAGGTCGATACCTACCCGGCGGGCTGGCGAGGTTGGGGAACGCGCGTAGTGCGAGTGCCGTATACCGAAGGAACGTTGGTTCTTGATCTGCGCGATCCGAGCACGAAATCGCTAGTCTGGCGCGGCATCGCGCGCGAAGAGAAGAGCGATGCTTCGAAAGTCGAAGGCAAGCTCGAGGACATGGTAAAGAAGGCGATCGAGAAATATCCACCAAAGCCCAAAGGCTAGTAAGGACGGATGCGCTCGAAGTACGAATCCTCGCGGCCATCGAGGCGCGTCCCGTTAGGGCGCGCGCGTTTTCGTGGGGCAGCCGTTTCCGCCTGCCCATTCCCGTCGAAGCAGATTTCCCCCGGTCGTCAGTGAGGCGCGACAGAATGGAGCGCTCTCTTCAGTCCTCTGAAACGCGCCCCTGACCGTACGTCGCCGACGGCCCGTGCTTTCGAAAATGATGCTTATCGCGAAGCCCACTTGAAATAGGCTCCGCCGAAGGATTAATCATGAGCGTCTGCCAAGCCATAGCCGCCAGCTCTTCGACGACGACCGCAACGTGCGCCGCTTCGCTCACCGATCCGCCCCAACAAAAAGGCGCATGCCCCGCGACCAACGCAGCGGGGCAACCCAACGGATCCAGGCCCTCCAACAATCGAACAATCGCGAGTCCGGTATTCAATTCATAATCCGATTCGATCTCTTGCGGCGAAAGCGGAGCCGTCACCGGCACCGGTCCACAAAAATAATCCGCATGCGTCGTCCCCAAACAAGGAATCTCGCGGCCGGCCTGAGCCCAAGCTGTCGCGAGCCGGGAATGCGTATGCACGATTCCGCCAATCGAAGGAAACGCACGATACAGCGCCGCATGCGTCGCCAAATCCGACGACGGCCGCAGCAATCCTTCGACCACTCGGCCATCGAGATCGGTGATCACCAAATCGCCCGGCGACATCTTTTCATACGGCACGCCGCTAGGCTTGATGACGATAAGACCGTGCTCTCGAGACACGCCGCTCGCATTACCGAACGTGTAAAGCACCAACCCGCGCCGCACGATTTCGAGGTTCGCCTCAAACACTTCTTCGCGCAACGTGGCGCACGCACTCGTGCGTGCCGTGTCGACACTCATGTCGACACCAACTTCTGTTCACGAGCCCGCGCGGCAATGCGGCGCAGTTCCGGCAACACCTGTCCCAACTCAATTGCGCTAGATGAACGGTCGCCAAACGCGAAGTAAAGACTCTCGAACAAAGCGTAAAGCTCTGCATACGTCGCGACGTCCGACTTCACCGGCTCAATCGCAACGTGCCCGGGACAAAGCGCGTCTTGCGCTTGCTCAATCGACTTGAAAGTGCCGATCGCCATGAACGCGAAGATCGCCGACCCTAGGCTGGTCACGTCGCCCTTCGGAACCAGAATCGGTTTGCCCATCACGTTCGCGTAAATCTGGTTCAACACCGGATTGCGCTGCGGGATTCCGCCGCCGTGAATGATCCGCTCGATAGGTACGCCATGCTGTTGCATCCGTTCGAGAATCACGCGCGTGTGCATCGCCGTTCCCTCTATCGAGGCGAACAATTCATCCTGTGCCGTGCTGGTCAGCCGCCACCCGAGCGTCACTCCGCTGAGCTCGGGATTCACCAGCACAGTGCGATCGCCATTGTCCCAAGTGAGGCGTAAAAGCCCCGTTTCGCCGGCGCAATAATTGTGCAAGCCGTTTGCAAGCATCTCTGCAGTCGAATTGCAGCGCTTAGCTACTGCACCGAACAGATCGCCGGTCGCCGAAAGCCCCGCTTCCACGCCAACGTGATTCGGATAAATCGATCCCTTGACCACGCCGCACACGCCCGGAACTAAATCGGCGCGTTCGCTGATCGCCATCACGCAAGTCGCGGTGCCGACGACGTTTACAACGTCGCCCAGCCGAATGCCCGCGCCAACCGCATCCCAATGCGCATCGAAAGCGCCGACGGGAATCGGAATTCCAGCGCGCAACCCCAGTATTTCGGCCCATTTAGAAGTCAGATGTCCGGCGATCGAATCGGAGGTAGTGTAGCGGCCACCGATTTTTTCGCGCACGCCTTTGAACAACAGATCGACCGAAGTGAGAAAGTCTTGCGAAGGCAGCCCTCCAAGCGATTCGTTCCACATCCACTTATGGCCCATCGCGCAAACGCTGCGAGGAACATTCTCAGGATCGCTGATGCCGCAGAGCGTGGCCGCGACCATGTCGCAATGTTCCAGCGCGGTCGCGAAATTCGAGCGTTTGTCGGGATTATTTCGCAGCCAGTGCAGCAATTTTGCGAATCCCCACTCGGAGGAATAAACGCCGCCGCACCAGTGAATCGCTTCGATATTTTGCGCGTGGGCCGCAGCGGTGATCTCGGCGGCTTCTTTCCAGGCGCGATGATCGCACCACAAATAATAATCGTCGAGCGGCTGCAAGTCGCGATCGACCATCACCACGCTTGATCCCGTGGTGTCGAGAGCGATCGCCTCGATCGTCTGACCATCGATTTTGGCGTTCGCGATCGCAGCGTGAGTCGCGATCACAAGCGCGCTCATGTGATCGGCGTGGGCCTGCGTGCCGAAATCGGGATCTTCTTTTTTGCGCAGCAGTGGATATTCGGAGCGCGCGGTGCCTAGGCGTCCACGATCGCTATCGAAGATCGAGACTCGAACGCTTAGCGTTCCGAAATCGACTCCCGCGACGATGCTCATATTGAGTCGGCAGGCGTGAACCGCCTGCCCCACGACGCTTACGCATGCTGATCCACATTCCATCCGAGGTAGCGGGTTGTCGCTTCGTGCACAGCGCCTGCCACCGTCGAAAAGTTGGCGGCTACGTGGTGCTCGAATCCGCGTTCGCAGATGTAGCGCAACAGCCCTTGCAGGTTCGGAATCCGCACCACGCCTGCGCCGCCGAAGGTATCTAGCGGATCTTCCGTGAACTCGCCCTCGCCCACGTAGCCTCGAATGGTACCTTCTCGATCGTTGGTCGAAAATCGCGCGTAGCTCATCGCTCCGCTCTTCACTCGGCCCACGCAAGTCCCGAATGTATTCTCCTTGCCGACCGTCCCCGCGATGATCTCCTGAAAATCCATGCGCACATCCTTGAAGAAATGCTTCGGCAGATTGCTGCAATGGAAGCAGACCGCCTTGTCGGGATCCTCGCCGTAGTTATTATTCCAATCGAGCAACGCGCTCGGCGTCTGCGATGCCAGTTGCAGGGCGTGCATGCCGACGACGCCGCAGATGTCGACCTCGCATGCGCTCGACATGAGGTTCTCGCTCATCATGCTCATCACGGTGCACGGCACAACGCCGAAAAACTCTTCGAGCGACGTCCAGCATTGCACGGCGCTGATCGCCACCCGCGTGTCCGTCATCCAACGATCGATCACCGCGCCCAGCTTCGCCATCTTCATCAACGCCGCAGCGGGAACACTGCCGGTGGGAACGTATTTGTGAATTTGATCGAGCTTGGCGATAGCCGCCGGATCGGTGTCGGTCATGCGCGTGATCCAGCCGAGGATTTCCGAGAGGTCGATGGTCTCGACCGAAATGCCGTTCGCTTCGAGAATCTTTTCGCTGTAGCGAACGGTGTTGAAGGCAGCGGGCCGGGCGCCGATCGCGCCGATGCGCAGCCGCTTCAAGCCTCGCGCGACTCGGCACACAGCGGCGAACCAGGTTAGATCTTTTTGGAACAATTCCGAATCGGGCGACTCGGTGTGCAGCGTCGTCAGCGAATAGGGAATGCCGTATTGCGAAAGATTATTGCATGCCGACATCTTGCCGCAGAAGCTATCGCGGCGATCGCGGATTGTCATGCGGCCGGGAGTGTCGGGCGTCGCCTGCACCAGCACCGGCACACCCAGATCGGCCATGCGAAGCGTGTCGGCGATGGCGCGTTCGTCACCGAAATTCGGCAGCGTGACGATGACGCCATCGATTTCATCGCGATTTTGCTTGAACAAATCCGCGCAACAGGCAGCTTCCGCGCGCGATTCGATGGCTCCGTGCTTGGTCTGTTCCGGCGTCACGGCGATCGCAGCATGACCGGCCTTCTCGATCGCGGCGATCATTTCCACGCGGCCGGTTTTCGCCAGGTGATCCGGAAAAAAACCTCGATTGCCTACTATGACTCCGAACTTCATTCTTCTCCTCAGATTACGCCGTGAGCGTTGTGAAGATTCCCGGCGCGCGCGACGGTAATGGGACAAGTCGCTTGAGACACTTGTCTATTGTACTTAGTAGGTATAGCGCTCCATGCTGTCGCGCCTCACTGGCGGATCTGAATGATGCCGCGGATTTCGGCCTGGGCGCCTTGGGGAGAGTCCCGCGTACTTCGACGGGAACGGCAGGCGGAAACGCCTGCCCCACGAAGACGAGCGCTCCATTTGCCCGCTGCTGCGTTGGATGGCTCCGAAAGCTGGAGCCATGCTGTCGCGCCTCATCGTCCGGGCCGAAATCGAATCGTATAAAATCCGCCGAGCACAATCAGCAGCACTCCCCACCAGATCCCAGCATGCAGATTCGCCAGCACCACAGGATGTTCGGGCGGCGTCACGATTTCATAAATTCCCGCGCACAGGATCAGCACCCCGTAAACCAGCAGCAGCGCTCCGATGAAAAACCAAATCGAGATCATTCCGGGTCGATGCATATTCTTACCAGAAGACGATGTTTAGCACGATGAACACTCCACCCACCACGCACGCCCAAAACACAGGGCGACGCCAGACCGCTACGGCATCCTCGCTCGGAATCTCCGTGCATCCGTAAACCAGCCCCGTCAGTTCACTCACGGGCTTCGGTTTCGTCACCATGCTGACGATTACCGTAACCGCGACGCAAATAATCCACGACCACAACGCGCGATACATATTCTCCGCCATGTCCTTGGCTTGCGTCGAACCGGCAATGTAGCGCAGCGCGCCCGGATCCAGCCTGCACCCACGCCCACATCGCGATGGAGGAAAGCGGTGCCGGCCAGCAGTCCCCAGAATCCGCCGGCCGGCGTGGCGCGCTTCCACAGCATCCCCAGCAACACCGTGCCGAACAGCGGCGCGATGAAGAAACTGAACAGCGCCTGCACGTAATCCATGATGCTGAGGAATTGCATCACCAGGTACGCCGTGCCGATGCTGACCAGCACGCCGACGATCGTGCACCAGCGGCCCATGCTGACGTAATGCGCGTCGCTGGCCGTTTTCCGGATCAGCGGACGATAGATGTCGTAAGTCCACACCGTCGCGAACGCGCTGACGTTGCCGGCCATGCCCGACATGAATCCCGCGATCAGCGCCGTGATGCCGAGCCCCAGCAATCCCGGTCCGCAATAGCGCGCCAGCATCAGCGGCAGCACCTCGTTATAACTATGCGCGCCGGTCGCGACCGCTTGCGATTCACCCACCAGCTTGTCGGGCAGCAGCGCCAGCCCGAGCAGGCCCGGCAGAATCACGATCAGCGGCACCATCATCTTGAATCCCGCGCCGATGATGGGCGCCAGCTTGCGCCGAGCGCAAATCCTTGGCGGCGATCACGCGCTGCACCACCAGAAAATCCGTGGTCCAATAGCCGAACGAAATCACCCAGCCCAGTCCGAACACGATTCCGATCCAGTGAATGCCCATCGGATTGTCGGTGAACGAGCCGAGCGTGCTCCACAGATGGGTATAGCTCACGCCGCCGGACCAAATTTCGCGGCGATGCGTTCCTTGACGCCGTTCCAGCCGCCGGCTTCGATCAGGCCGAGAATCGGGATCAGCAGCGCGCCCAGCCAGATCAAAACGAATTGCAATACCTCATTGAAGATCGCGGAGAGCAGTCCGCCCAAGGCAAACGTACATCGCCACCGTGAGCGACGACACCCAGATGCTGAAGTGAATATCCCAGCCGAGCACCACTTTCATCACCAGCGCCATCGAGTACATATTGATGCCGCTCATCAGCACGGTCATCAGGCCGAAGGTGATGGCCGAAAGCGCGCGGGCCGGCTCGCCGAAGCGCAAGTTTCAGATAGCCGGGCACCGAGTGCGTTTTCGAGATGTAATAGAACGGCATCATCACGATGCCCAGGAACAGCATGGCGGGGATGGCGCCGATCCAATACCAGTGCGTGGCCAGGATTCCGTATTGATAGGACGCGGCGGCCCAGCCCATCAGTTCGAGCGAGCCGAGATTCGCGGCGAGAAAGCTGAGGCCCGCGACCCAGGCCGTCATTTCGCGGCCGGCCAGGAAAAAGTCCTCGCCGGTTTTCGTGTAGCGCTTCAGATAGAAACCGATTGCGATGACGGCGACGAAGTAGAGGCCGATGATGGCGAGGTCGATGGTGGAGAGCGTTAGCAAACGCACCATGGCATCGTAACACTGGTGGATGGTCCTGGCGGTGTTGTTAACGCGGGTGTTGCGCGCGCCCTGACGGGACGCGCCTCAAGGGCGTTGCGACCAGCGCAGGTTATTCGTGGGCGGTCCGCGAAATTTCTTTTGTGGGCGAAGGGTGTCGACATGAGTGTCGACACGGCACGCAAGAGTGCGTGCGCCACGTCGCCAATTTCCTGCGGATCTCTTCACAATACTTTCACACGATATGTGCAAGAGAGCTGTTCTGCTCGACCGCGTTGCGGGTCATAGACCGGTGAAGGGGTTACCCTCCTTCAGAAACGAGGAGTTTCGATGAAACTGAAGACTATCGCAGTGGGTGGTTTGTGGGCGCTACTGGCATCGACACAAGGCCGCGCTCAGATTGCCGAGCTGGTGGCTGGCACCGAGATTCCGGCTGGAAGTGTATTTGCGCCGCATACTCCGGCCGGTGTCGTGATCATCGGACCGAACCTTTGGGTTGGCGATGGGGCACAAGGACTCCGGCATTATGTTCCGGTGGATCCGGCGAATACGGATCCGATCAACACCGGCAATCTCATGTTCGATATCAATACTGAATGGTCGATCGGCGGGGGGACCGACTGTATTCCGTGGTGCTCGGTTGGACAGGCGGCGCAGGACGGTTCTACGCGCGCCTATGTCGCCGTGTACGATCACCAGAAAGGGCAACCGTTTCAAGTCGGCGGGCCGGGCGTCTGGATGGTGGAGTTTCAGAGCGTGTTCGGGACCCTTCAGCCCGTTTGCGGGATTGTCTCCAGTGGCGCCCACTTTCGGTCTGGCGGGTGACCAGCCTACTGCACTCGCGCTGGGACCGGACGGCAAGCTTTATGTCGGATTCCTCAAGAACGGCAACATCAAGCGGATCATGAACCCGTCGTGAGAATCCCACTCCGCAGACCCAAACCGTGGAGAGTGTCGGGTCGACGCCGAATGGACGGAACATGCGGGCGATGGCGTTTCTGGGAGCCGATCTTTACGTGGCCACCGATCAGGGACTCGCGTGTGATCCGCAATGCGGCGGCTTGCATCGGCAACCAGGGCGGCTGCGGCAACGCGGTGCTAGTGCAGGATGGGCATGCGGGAGCGGGCCACGTTGGGGTTGCCTCCGATGGCGCCGGCAAAGCTGTACTTCTCGGTGAATGGCGCGGGCACCGTGTATCGCTACACGCCGGCCGACGGACGAGTGGTTGCCGTTTCATCGGGCTTCGCCTTTGTCGGCGGGCACACTAACACGCTGACGCTCGACGGATTCGGAAATCTGTGGATTGGCGACGACACGACCGATGGCGCGCTGAACTTCACGGGCAGGCTCTGGCGCGTTCCCGCCGCTGCGCTCGCCTCGATTCCTTAGAGGAGCATGGCGGGCGAAAACGCCTGCCCCACAACGTGAGTCCGGCGCGGCTGTTGAAGAAAGCCGCCTGAAAAGGCGGCTCGCCGCCACGACTGGCGGCCTCACACCCGGCGGCCCCACAAGGTTACTGCGGTTGGGTGTGGAAGCGGCCGAACCATGCCGCTTTACCGATGACGTGACCGTCCATCGCTTTCAACAATTCGTCACGCGTCGTGTTCGCGGGAAGATCCAATTTCGTATCGAGCGCATAGAACTCGAACACATAGTGATGAAGCGGGCCGACGCCCGCGCCGGGACCGAAGTAGCCGCCGGGAGCCTGTCCGCCGCGAGCCGCCAGGCCTGGACCGTTGCGAGTGCCGTCCGCGAGATCGCCGGTTCCCAGCCCTTCGGGCAGCCCTTTCGCGGTTCCGGGAATGTTGAAAGCGGTCCAATGCAAGGTGTCGGCGGTGGTCTTGTTGCTCGAATTCTCGACGTCGTGGAAAATCACGGCGTAGGTCTTGAGAGCCTCGGGTGCTTCGCCGGGAGTGTTGCCGGTGCTCCAGTGGAATTCGAAGGCGGGCGACTTGTTGTCGCCACGATAGGCGTGATGCATGGGAACCTCGCCGCCATCCGGCCAGCCGGTCGAGGTGACCGAGAGCACCATTCGCGCGGGAGCGGCGCCCCGTCCCGCCGGGGGCGTCTGCGCATAGGCACACGACGAAGCGGCGAGGATCACGGCCGCGATCAGTAGACTACGTCTTGCTTTCATTCTTTTGTTCCCTCCATCTTTTCTTCCCTCCAGCGATATCCACGAATCTTACCGCGCCTGGGCTTTGCCGCGCGCCACGAAATTCAGCGACGCCGAGTCGATGCAGTAGCGCAAATGAGTGGGCGGCGGACCATCATCGAAAACGTGTCCGAGGTGCGCGCCGCAGCGACTGCAATGAACTTCGCTGCGCGTCATTCCGGCAGACGTGTCCATTTTCTTGGCGACATTTTCCCGGGCCGCCGGCTGATAGAAGCTCGGCCAGCCTTCGCCCGCATCGAACTTGGTCTTCGAATCGAAGACAACGGTGTCGCAGCAGATGCAGTGATACAAGCCGTCGGCACGAAACTTGTCGTACTTGCCGCTGAACGCGCGCTCGGTGCCTTCGTGGCGCGTAATCTCGAATTGCTCGGCGGTCAATTGCTTCTTCCACTCGGCATCCGGCTTTTCCACCTTGTCCACTTCCACTGTTCCGGTCCGGTTGCCCGCGGCATCGAATTCGACGATACGGACTTTGCCCTTGACGTCGGCCGCACGGGCGACCATGCCCGCCACCGCCGCTGTGATAAATGTTCGGCGCTGCATCACTTGGCTCCTTTCCCCGCTTCCGCAGGATAACGTATGCTCATTGGGGTTCCTTGTCCGTCGATCATACACCATTTTGACGGTGTGTATACTGGACAACGTCTAGTAACCAGGACATTCACATGACGCTCTTCCTGATCGTTTTCTTGGGCGGAATTCTCACTATCATCAGTCCGTGCATTCTGCCGGTTCTCCCGTTTGTATTTTCGCGAGCCGATCAACCGTTTCGCAAGAGCGGCCTTCCTTTATTGATCGGGATGGCACTGACGTTCGCCGGGTTCGCCGCGGTCGCGACGTCGGCAGGCGGGTGGATCGTGCAACCAATATGTACGGAAGAATCGCCGCGATGATCGTGTTGGGCTTCTTGGACTGACGCTGATTTGGCCTGCCTTTGGCGATCTGCTCTTTCGGCCGATCGTTCGCTTGGGCAGCGGTCTGGCGCAATCGGCCGACGCGAGCGCGCAGCCGAGCTTCTGTCAATCGTTACTTTTGGGAGTCGCCACGGGATTGCTTTGGGCTCCGTGCGCGGGTCCGATTCTGGGACTGATGCTGACCGGCGCCGCTGTGGAAGGCGCGAGGACGCGAACGACGCTGCTACTGCTCGCGTATGCCGCCGGCGCGGCGACATCGCTGATGTCGCGCTGCTGGCCGGCGGCCGCATATTCAGTGCGCTGAAGCGATCGCTGGGCACGGAGGTTTGGATTCGCCGCGTGTTGGGAGTCGCGGTCCTGGCGGGCGTGCCGCGATCGCCTTGGGATTGGATCGCGGCGTGCTGACGCAGTTATCGCTGGCGAGTACATCCGGATGGAACAGTCGCTGGTGGATCGCGTCATCCGAACCGGGACGAAGGCGCCCCGGCGATGATGATGATGTCGGCGAACGCGGCGGCACGGGCGCAGGGCCGCAGACGCTGCCCGATCTTGCCGGCGCGGTATTGGATCAACTCGTCGCCGCTTTACCGGAGACCGCTCAAGGGCCATGTGGTGCTGATCGATTTCTGGACGTATTCCTGCATCAACTGTCTGCGGACGCTGCCCTACATCAGTGCCTGGGCGGAGAAATACAAACACGAGCGGCTTCATCGTGATTGGCGTCCATACGCCGGAATTCGCGTTCGAGAAAGATCGCGGCGAACGTGCGGCGCGCGGTCCAGGATTTGCGGATTGCGTATCCGGTCGCGGTGGACAACGATCACGCGATCTGGAACGCGTTCAACAATCAATACTGGCCCGCCGACTACCTGATCGATGCCACGGGGAAGATTCGCTTCCATCATTTCGGCGAGGGCAAGTACGAGGAAACGGAACGTCAGATTCAGACGCTACTCAAAGAGAAGGACGCGTCGGTGAACACCAACGGATTCGTGAAGGTCGCCGGTAGCGGTGCTGAGGCTCCTCCTGACAGCGACGTTCAATCGCCCGAGACCTACATAGGCTACGAGCGCGGCGACAGCTTCCTCTCGCCAGGCGGCTTCGTGAAAGACGAATCGCATCGCTACACGGCGCCTTCGCATTTGGAATTGAATCAGTGGGGACTGGTCGGGCGCGTGGACCGATCGATCGGAGGTCGCGATTTTGAATGCGGCTCCCGGGAAGATCGTGTTTCGGTTTCACGCGCGCGATGTGCACGTGGTGCTGGGCCCGTCGGCGGATGGAAAACCCGTGAGATTCCGCGTGAAGATCGACGGCAAGATTCCGGGGGCGAATCATGGCGTCGACGCTGATGAGAAGGGTGAGGGCAAGGTGGTCGATCATCGGCTCTATCAACTGATCCGGCAGAAGGAGAGCGTTGACGATCGGACGTTTGAGATCGAGTTTCTCGATCCTGGCGTGCAGGTGTTTTCGTTTACGTTCGGGTAGCGCCCTCTCTAACGGTCGCGCCTCAGCTGACGGCCTTCAGGAATGTTGACAGGCGTCCGTTGAGGCGCGACCGTCATATCTTTACGGCACAAAACGTGTCGACATGAGTGTCGACACGGCACGCGGCGCATGAAAAGGCGCATGGATGCGCCGCCGTGCGCCACATCGACTAGGCTTGGGCGGGGACGGCGAGCAACTCGCAGGTGAGCAACTCGGTGTCGATCGCGCGCGTTCTCGCGTTGTCGCCGTCGCGCTCGGCTAGCTCTCGCAGGATCGTGAGAGCCCGGCGTCGCGATTCGCTCTGACGATCGGAAACCCGGCTGAGATCGGCGACGGCGCGCTCGAGGAATAGCCGTGCGCGCGGCGCATCGCCATGATGCGCAAATTTCGTGCCTACCGCGATCATGAGCTGCAAGGTTTGTGGATGATACGGGCCGAATTGGCATTCGTAGGAACACAGGGTCGCGAGCATGGCGGGGAATGGGGCGGGCATCGTGCGAGTGTCCATTCGATGTGCTTCTTGAGACTGCATCGTTCTCGATCCCGTGATATTGTCTAGTGTAGCTTACACTGTCCGTTACGCAAGACGCAACTTTGAAAAGGAGTCTACTATGGCGTCCGTGATGACCCATCCCGCCGACCTAAAGGTCCCGATTTCAGCCACTCAACTGCTCATTAACAACCGCTGGGTTCCAGCTCAATCCGGCAAGACTTTCGCGACCATGAATCCTTCAACCGGCGAAGATATCTGCCAGATCGCCGAGGCCGATGCCGCCGATGTCGAGATCGCGATCCAAGCCGCGCGCGAAGCATTCGACCACGGGCCGTGGCGCAAGGCGGCCGCTTCGCACCGCGGGCGGTTACTGACCCGGCTGGCCGATCTGATCGAAGCGAACGCGGATGAGCTGGCTGCGCTGGAATCGCTCGACAACGGGAAGCCGTTCGCGGTCGCGAAAGCAGTTGACGTTGCAGCGACGGCGGGATGCTTCCGCTATTTCGCGGGCTGGGCCGACAAGATTCACGGAAAGACGATTCCGATCGACGGTGAATACTTCTGCTACACGCGTCATGAGCCGGTCGGCGTCGTCGGCCAGATCATCCCGTGGAATTTTCCGATGCTGATGCTGGCATGGAAGCTGGCGCCGGCGTTGGCGACGGGCAATACGGTCATCATGAAGCCCGCGGAGCAGACGCCGCTTTCGGCGCTACGGATTGGCGAATTGATTGTCGAAGCCGGGTTTCCGGCAGGAGTCGTAAACATACTCCCTGGATTCGGCCCGACGGCGGGGGCGGCGATCGCGCGGCACATGGATGTCGATAAGGTGGCATTCACCGGCTCGACCGAAGTCGGCCACCTGATCATGGAAGCGGCGGCGAAGTCGAACTTGAAGCGCGTAACGCTGGAACTTGGCGGCAAGAGCCCCAACATCGTGTTCGCCGACACGAATCTGGACGAAGCCGTGGAAGGCGCGCACTTCGGATTGTTCTTCAATCACGGCCAGTGCTGCTGCGCGGGATCGCGAGTCTTTGTCGAGGAAAAGATTTACGACGAATTCGTCGAGAAGAGCGGCGCGCGGGCGCGCAAGCGCACGGTGGGCGATCCTTTCGATCCGAAAACCGAACAGGGTCCGCAGGTGGATGCCGCGCAGTTCGATAAGGTGATGGGCTACATCGACTCCGGGCGCAGTGAAGGCGCGAAGCTGGTGTGCGGCGGCGAGCGCGTGGGCGATCGCGGCTACTTCATCCAGCCGACCGTGTTCGCGGACGTGCAGGACGAAATGAAGATCGCGAAGGAAGAGATCTTCGGGCCGGTGATGAGCATTATCCCGTTCAAGAGCGCGGACGAAGTGGTCGCGCGCGCGAATCGCACGGAATACGGGCTGGCGGCGGCGGTGTGGACGCGCGATATCCAGAAGGCTCACGCGATCGCGAACAGCGTTCGTGCGGGTACGGTCTGGGTGAATTGCTACAACGTTCTCGACCCGCGCGCGCCGTTCGGCGGATTCAAGCAATCGGGAATCGGGCGCGAACTCGGCGAATACGGGTTGCAGCAATACACGGAAGTGAAGACGGTCACGGTGAAATTGTAAACGCGGTTAGCCGTCGGGCGAGCTGGATCGGTAGTGCGCCACATCGACGCACTACCGCTGGTTCATCACTACCGAAGGATCGTGCTACAACGGTGGCATGGGACTCTCGGCACGCAATCAGCTCGCAGGAACGATCGAAGAAATTCAGGTCGGTGACATTATGGCGCATGTTGTGGTCAAGGTCGGAGATAACTTGATCGAGAGCGTAATCACGCGCAACAGCGCCGAGGAACTCAGTCTCAAGAAGGGCGATCAGGTTAGGGTGGTCGTCAAATCGACCGAGGTAATGATCCAGAAGGGTTGATGCTTGGCCGCCGCTGGTTCAAAAGAGAGCGTTTGGCGTCCCCAGGGGGATTCGAACCCCCGTTACCGCCGTGAAAGGGCGATGTCCTAGGCCGACTAGACGATGGGGACGCGTGGACGAAGCTACCAAACCACTTTAGCAGCTTTGCTGAAAATGTTCGCGGCGCGATGACCAGGCCGCGGTGAATCGAGACGATTAGAGCGTCTTCAAATACGCGACCACATCGTCACGTTCCTTGTCGCTCAAGGTGTCCGAGAACGACGGCATTCCGTTACCGCCCGCGTTGATCAGCGCGCGGACATTGGCTTCCGTGGGCGCCTTGCCGTTCTGCATCTTGGCCTTCTTGGAGAGGCCCTTCAAGCCCGGCCCCATCTTCTTTTCGTCGCTGTCCGCGTTGTGGCACACCGAACAGTTGTCCTCGAACGTGCTCTTCCCTTTGGCGGCGTCGCCTTTCTTGGCCTGCGCGAACATCAGCGGCGCGGCGGTCAGCAGGGCCGCGAATCCGGCGGCGATCAGGGACTTCCTCATGGTCATCATGTTTATAGTTTACAATTTCCGGGATGGCTAACTCTACTGGCGCTCCCAGAATCGGCGACCTCGCCCCGGAGATCCGCTTCGGCGCGTTTGACTTATCGAAGCTGCGCGGAAAACGCGTGGTGCTGTTTTTCTATCCGAAGTCGGACACGCCCGGCTGCACCAAGGAAGCCTGCGAATTCCGCGACGCGTCCAAGAAGTTCGCCAAAGCCAATGCCGAGATCATCGGGCTGTCTCCCGATAAGGCCGAGAAGCAACAGAAATTCGCCGAGAAATATTCGCTGCCGTACACGTTCGTTCCCGATCCCGATCACGCGATCGCCGAGGCTTACGGAGTCTGGAAAGAGAAGAGCATGTACGGCAAGAAGTACATGGGGATCGAGCGCTCGACGTTCGTGGTCGACGAGACTGGCAAGATCGAGAACATTTTCGCGAAGGTGAAACCCGTGGGCCACGCCGCCGAGGTACTGGAGTCATTGGCGGCGGAATAGTTTGCGCGGAAGAAGAATTCAGGAGTCAGAATTCAGAATGAAGACCCGACGACGCGCTCGTGGTTTTCATTCTGAATTCTGACTCCTGAATTCTTCCCTACCAAATCCCAATCAACTTCCACCACCCGAACCCGATCGTCATCCAGATCGACAGATTCACCAGGCTGATCACGAACCCGATCTGCCACCACTTCTTCAGCGACACATACCCCTGCGCAAAAAATATCGGCGTGGGCGTGGTCCCGTAATTCGTCAACCCCGCCGAGAAATTCGCGAAGCAGGCGAACGCGAACACCATCATGCCGATCGGCGCGCCTTTCGAAAGCAGCACCGCCAGAAACGGCATGTACATCGACAGCAAATGCGCCGTGATACTGGCGAACGCATAATGCGCATAAAAATAAATCACGATCGCGATCAGAAACAGCCCCATCCACCCGAAATTGCTGAACTGATGGCCCACGCCTTGCGCGAACGCTTTCGTGACGCCGGTGTCGTTGAGCGCCGTGCTTAATCGAATCAAGCCGCCGTACCACACGAAAATGTCCCAGCCCGCGCGCTCGCCCTTGACGTCTTCCCAACTCAGAACGCCGGTGACGATCAAAAGAATCGCCCCGCCGAGCGCGGTCACTGTGATGTCGATCTTCGTCCAAGACGAGGTCGACCACAATCCGCACACGCCCACGAACACCACGCCCATCATCTTTTCGCCAAACTTGAGCGGGCCCAGCGCCGTCAACTCGCGCGACGCGAACGCCGACGCCTCCGGGGTCCGAACGATCTCGGGCCGGTTCAATTTCATCACCACCCACGGAATCACCAGCATCGAAACCAGCCCGGGCACGATGGTTGCGGCCAACCAGCCGCCCCAGGTCACCTGAAATCCGAAACTTCCGGCCATGCGTGCCGCCAGCGGATTGCTGGCTTGCCCCGTGTAGAACATCGCCGTCGTCACGCAGATGCTCTGATAGACCGATGTCATCAGAAACGACCCGAGCAGCGCCGCGGTCACACCCGGTTTCGAGCCGTACAATTCGGCGATGGATCGCGCGATCGGCATGATCACGCCACCGGAGCGCGCCCCGTTCGACGGAATCATTCCCGCCAGTATCATGTCCGAGAACGACAGCGCGTAAGAAACGCCGAGCGAGCTCTTGCCGAACAACTTGATGAAAAACAGCGCGACGCGGCGCGCGAGACCGGTGTTGATCAGCGCTCGCGAAATCATGAACGCGGCCATCACCAGCCACACCGACTTGTCGGCGTATCCCATTAAGGCTTGTTCGACGGTAAGTCCCCCGAACAGCGCCGCCAGTGTGACCGCCAGCAGTACGAGCGCCGCGCCGGGAATAGGTTGCGTGATGGAGCCGGCGATGGTCGCGATGAAGATTCCGGTGAGCCGCCAGCCTTCCGGTTTCACTTCGGCAGGCCTGGGAATCACATAGACGACGAAGCAATAGACCAGGATGAGGATGGCGAATCCGGTCGCGGTGCGCTTCCAATCCTGCTGCGGCGGAGTGTTCGAATCGGGCTCCATGAGCAAAGGGACAGGATACGCTATTTGCGTCCGCACTCATCTTTGCGACGCAGGTCATCAGGAGTATGTGGCGCCGCACGTCTGGGGCGGCCGACTTTCAGGTCGACTTTCTTCACCGCGAATAGCCGGCCTAAGACCGCTTCGCAATTGCCGGCCCCACTAGCCTACGATTCCGTGGACCGCTCGGCCTCTTCCGCCCCCCGCGACCCCACTTCCTTCGCATCCGCGATCACGCGCTTCGCCGCCGTGTAGTCCTTCTTCGCCACCCGAACATCGTGCCCCAGGTTGGCCATCGGCGACTCATTCGTGACAAACGCCTCAATCCCGTTCGCCTCCAGCAGCGCCTTGATTTCCAGCGCCTCCGATTCCTCAACCGACCCGTCACCCGATCCAAAAACTGTTTGCAGATCTAAATTAGACATCACTCTGAGCATAACTCCGAAACATCCGCGCTAAAATGAAGTCATGGACAATAGCGGAAAAGTAGTTTGGTTCTTCGCGGGCGCTGCACTCGGAGCCACCATCGCTCTGCTCTACGCGCCGCAATCCGGCCGGGACACGCGCCGCATCATTCGCAAGAAAACCCGAGAGGGCCGCGAGTTCGTCACTGAAACCGGTCGCGATCTGGCGGATCGGGGACGCGAACTCTATGAAAAAGGTCTGCGCGTCGCCGATGAAGCCGCCGAGTTGATCGAACGCGGCCGCAAGATCGTCGAAGGTTAATTCGAAACAGCCGAAGGTTAATTCAAAACAAAGGACCGCTGCCATGATTGCTGTTGCATCGCCTGCCCTCGCCCCATTTGTCAACGAACCCGTTTCCGATTTCGCCACGCCGGAACTGCGCGCCGCCGCCAAGGCCGCGCTCGAGAATGTGCGCAAGGAATTCGGCCAGGAACATGACCTGTGGATTGCTGGCGAGCGCCACAAAACCGGCGACTTCCTGATCAGCACCAACCCTTCGAAGCCATCGGAAATCATCGGCCGTCATCATAAGGCGACGCCGGAACTGGCGACCCGAGCCATCGAAGACGCCCACGCCTACTTCGACGAGTACCGCAAAACACCCGCCGCCGACCGCATCGCGATGGCCGTGAAGGTTGCGTCCATCATCCGATCCCGCAAGCTGGAATTCGACGCCTGGCTGGTCGCCGAAGCCGGCAAGACCTGGCCCGAGGCCGATGGCGACGTCAGCGAAGCCATCGATTTCTGCGAATACTACGCGCGCCAGATGGAGCGCTTCGCATCGCCTCCTGAACTGGTGCAGATGCCGGGCGAGCGCGACAACATGGTTTACCTGCCGCTCGGCGCCGGCGTCATCATTCCGCCGTGGAATTTCCCGCTGGCGATCATGACCGGCATGAGCGTGGCCGCGCTGGTGTGCGGCAACACCATCGTCATTAAACCTTCTAGCGAAACTCCCGCAATCGCCGCCAAGTTCGCTGAAGTGCTGCTCGAAGCCGGATTTCCGCCGCGCAGTTTCGCGCTGTGCACCGGCAGTGGATCCAGCGTCGGCGACGTTCTGGTCGAACATCCGAAGACGCGATTCGTCTCCTTCACCGGTTCGCGCGACGTCGGTCTGCGCATCAATGAGCTCGCCGCCAAGCCTCGCAAAGGACAGATTTGGATCAAGCGAGTGGTCGCCGAAATGGGCGGCAAGGATGCCATCATCGTCGATCGCGAAGCCGATCTCGAAAGCGCCGCAACCGGCGTTGTGCAGTCCGCCTACGGCTATCAGGGCCAGAAATGTTCCGCATGTTCGCGGGCGATTGTCGATGAAGCGGTGTACGACGAATTCCTCGCGAAGGTGGAATTGAAGGTCGCCGCATTGACCGTCGGCCCGTCGGAAGATCCGCAGAATTACATGGGCCCTGTGATCAGTGATAGCGCCCGCAAGACGATCCTCAAGTACATCGAAGTCGGTAAACGCGAGGGCAGACTGGTAGCCGGCGGCAGTTCGCCCGACAACAGCGATGGGTTCTTCATCCAGCCCACCGTGATCGCCGATATCGACGTGAACGCGCGCATTTTCCAGGAAGAGATTTTCGGGCCGGTGCTGGCGGTGACGAAGGCCAAGGATTTCGATCATGCATTGGAACTCGCCAACGGAACCGAATATGGCTTGACCGGCGCGGTCTATTCGAAGAATCCTGAAAAGATCCGCAAGGCTCGCGACGAGTTCTTCGTCGGCAACCTCTATATCAATCGCAAGTGCACCGGCGCGATGGTCGGCGCGCATCCGTTCGGCGGATTCAATATGTCGGGCACGGATTCCAAGGCGGGCGGCCCCGATTACCTGCTGCAGTTCCTCCAACCCAAGTCAATCGGTGAAAAGGTTTGACCGAGCTCACGGCCGAGGCGCGACCGTAAGAGAGCGCGCGTCTTGACTACACCTCTGCGCATCGTCTCCATCGGCGGCGGTAATGGACTCTCCACCCTCCTGCGCGGCCTGAAACGCTACGTCAAAGTCGGCGACGGCATTCTCGACATTACCGCCGTCGTCACCGTCACCGACGATGGCGGCAGTTCCGGCCGCTTGCGTCGCGATTTCGACGTGCTCCCGCCCGGCGACATCCGCAACTGTATGGTTGCGCTTTCGGAAGACGAAGCGCTGCTGGGAAAGCTGTTCCAATATCGATTCGCCGGCGGACGCGGATTGAAAGGCCACAGCTTCGGCAATCTTTTTCTCACTGCGATGACGCACCTGACCGGCGATTTCGGACAGGCCGTCAAGCTATCGGCGGAAGTGCTCGCGGTGCTGGGCCGCATCTATCCGTCGACCGCCGCGAACGTAGTTCTGGAAGCCACCCTGGCCAACGGCGCGAAACTCGCCGGCGAAACCCGCATCAGCCGCAGCAAATCGCGCATCGAGAAAATCGAAATGCGCCCGCGTAAACCGAAACCGTTGCCGGAAACGCTGGAAGCGATCGCCCAGGCCGACCTCATCACACTCGGCCCGGGATCGCTCTTCACCAGCGTGATCCCGAACCTGCTGGTCGACGGAATTCCGCGCGCCATCGCGACATCGCCCGCCATCAAGGCATACTTCGTCAACCTGATGTCGCAGCCCGGCGAGACCGACAATTTCCGCGCCTCCGATCACGTCGCCGCGATCCTTCGCCACGCCGGCCGAACCTACGCCCGATCCTTGATCGACGTTTGCGTGATCAATACGCGAGCCGTGGGCGGCAAAGTAATCGCTCGCTACAAAGCCAGCGATGCGCGCCCCGTCGAAAACGATTTGGAGAATCTGCAGCGCATGGGATTGCGCGTGATCGGCACGGATTTGCTGCGCATGTCCGGCGCGCGCACGCAGGAGAAAATCCGTCACGATCAGGGCGTGCTGGGCGCCGTGATTCTGGAACTCGCCCAAAAGGGCCAACGGAGACGCCTTCAGAGCCGCGACCGTCAGGGAGCGGTCAACCCTAAATTATGCCCGTAAATACTCGCATCGTCATTCTCGCCGCCGGCCTTGGCACGCGTATGCGATCCAAACACGCGAAGGTGCTCCATCGCGCCGGAGGCATGTCGCTGATCGAGCATGTGACCTCCGCGGCCCGCGCCATCGCTTCGCCCGAATCGATTGTGGCCGTCACCGGCCATCAAGCCGACCAAGTTGAGAAAGTTCTCGCGCCCATCGGCGTCCGCTTCGCGCGGCAGCCGGAACAAAAGGGAACCGGCCACGCCCTGGAATGCGCGCGAGCAGCTCATCGCCGACCGACGACGGCATGCTCATGGTGTTGTACGGCGATACGCCGCTACTCACCGCCGCGACGCTCACGCGCCTTCGCGATTTTCAAGCCAACTCCGACCGCCGCCGCGACGCTCATCACGTTCACGCTCGCCGATCCCACTGGCTATGGCCGCGTGATCACCGACGCCAATGGCACCGTCAGCGCGATCGTCGAACACAAGGCCTGCACGCCGGAGCAGCTCGGGATTCGCGTCGTCAATTCCGGCATCTATTGTTTCCGCGCCGATCTGCTCTGGAAGCACCTGGGCGAGGTGAAGCCGAACGCCGCCGCGGGCGAATTCTACCTCACCGACATGGCGGCGATTCTCACAAGCCACGGCCATCGCGTTCAAGCTATGCACGTCGACGATCCGTCGGAGCTGCTCGGCATCAACACCCGCATCGAGCTCGCCGATGCCGATCGCCTGCTGCGCCGCCGCAAGTCGGATGAGCTGATGCTCTCCGGCGTGACCATCGAACGCCCTGAAACCGTTTCTATCGACACGCAAGTGACCGTCGGCGTCGACACCGTCATCGAGCCGTTCACGCGACTGCTCGGCTCCACTGCGATCGGCGACGATTGCCACATCGCGACGGGCGCGATTCTTGAAAACGTCACGGCCGGCGATCGCGTCATCGTGAGGCCCTACACCTTGATCGCCGATTCGACGATCGAAGCTGCCGCGCAGATCGGACCCTTCGCGCGCTTGCGGATGAACGCCCACATCGGCGAAGACGCGCGTATCGGCAATTTCGTCGAAGTAAAGAAATCGCGCATCGGCCGAGGCGCGAAGGCCCAACACCTTGCCTATTTGGGCGACGCCGAAATCGGCGCGAAGTCGAACATCGGGGCGGGAACCATCACCTGCAATTACGATGGCGAAAAGAAGCACGCAACGAAAATCGGCGAAGGCGCGTTCATCGGCAGCAATTCGACGCTGGTCGCGCCCATCGAAATCGGCGCCGAAAGCTACGTAGGCGCCGGCAGCGTGATCACCAAGCCGGTGCCGGATCAGGCGTTAGCGGTCGGGCGAGGCAGGCAGGTAAACAAAGAAGGCTGGGTCGCCAGGCGCAAAAAGAAATAAGAGTGCCGATGTGGCGCGCGCTTCAGCGTGCAGCGGCGAACTTCAGTTCGACGTCTGGATCGCCGGTTGAAACCGGCGACGGCACGCTCAAGCGTGCGCCACATCACCTCACAACACCAACAACGGATGATACAAATGAGGCAGACGAGCCTCGCCAATCGCGATCAACTCACCCTCCGCATTCACCGCCTTCACATACCGAGCATCTTTGCGAGCATGAAACGGCGACACCCGAAAATCGCGGCCATTGCGAATCTGCCCCGCCGTGATCGAGTCCACCATCTCCAGCGGAAACTCCGGCAATAACTCCGCCGCCGGTATCAACGCGCTCTCCAACTGATGCTCCGCCGCCATCTGGCCGAGCGTTTCCAGCGTCCGCGCCGCCTCAATCTTAAATTCGCCCGACGCCATCCGCCGCAAGCTTTTCAAATGCGCTCCGCATCCCATCGCCTGTCCCGCATCATGCGCGATGCTGCGCAAATAAGTTCCAGCCGAGCAGTGAATGCGAACGTCCGCCTCTGCGCCTTCCACTCGCAATAACTCCAGCGAATAGACCTGCACCGTGACCGCCTTCAACTCCACCGGCTGATTCTTGCGCACCAGTTCATACGCCGGCCGACCCGCGATCTTCTTCGCCGAAACCGCGGGCGGCATTTGCGACAGCTCCCCGCGAAATCCGTCGAACACGCGATCCAGCGCCTCGCGATCCAGCGTCACGGCAATCTCCGGCGACGTCGCTTCGCCCTCCGCATCGTAAGTCGTCGTCGAAAAGCCGAACCGGATCGTGCCCTCGTAAACCTTATCGTTGCGCGTGTAAAATTGCGCGAGCCTGGTCGCCCGCCCGATCACCAACGGCAGCACGCCCGTCGCGCTCGGGTCCAACGTTCCCAAATGCCCCACCTTCTTGGTCGCGGCGAACCGGCGCATCTTCGCCACCACATCATGCGACGTCCATTCGCGCGGTTTGTCGACAACAATCACTCCATCCACCTGTCCACTGTAGCTAACCGTTGCCAGCGGCGATAGTCAAATCTGTATGCAACTCCGCTTCGCCCTTCGAGTTCTGCTGAAGAACCGTGGCGTCACCGCGATCGCGCTGCTCGCCCTGGCCCTGGGAATCGGCGCCAACACCGCGATCTTTTCGGTGGTCGAAGCCGTGCTTCTGCACCCGCTGCCGTATCGCGATGCCGACCGCCTGGTCGCCGTGCTCCAGCGCAACGAAAATCCGCTAGGCGCCGACGACTTCCTCGACATTCGCAAATCCGCGCGCAGTTTCGAAAGCCTCGGCGCCGCCGAACTCTGGAGCGGCAGCCTCATCGGCCGCGATGCGCCGCAGCAAATCGTCGGCATGCGCGTGACCGAGGATCTGTTTCACGTTCTCGGCCGCGCGGCGATTCGTGGCCGCACACTCGATGCTTCCGATTTCGCGTCTGGCGCGCCCCACGCTCTCGTCATCGGCTACGGACTCTGGCAGCGAGCCTTCGGCGGCGCGGAAGATGTCGTCGGACGAAAAGTCCTGCTCGATAACGCGCCCTACACGATCGTCGGCGTCATGCCGCGCGATTTCTATTTCGCCCCGTTCTGGGTGACGCAAGCCGAAATGTGGACGCAGGACGATCTCGCGGCCTCGAACGCCAAACGAGGCGGTGGATCACTCCGAGCCTTCGGTCGCCTCGCGCCTGATATCCCCATTGAAGCAGCGCGTTCGCAAGCGCAGGCCGACCTCAACCGCATCGTCGCGAATCTCGCCGCGGCCTATCCCGATTCCGACACCGGCGTCACCCTCATCGCCACTTCCCTGCCCGAGCGCGCGTCGAAAAATATTCGCCCGATTCTGCAAGTGCTGCTCGGCGTCGTCGGAATGGTCTTGCTGATCGCCTGCGCCAACGTTGCGAATCTTGCGCTCGCCCGAGCCACCGCGCGCCGGCGGGAAGTCGCCGTGCGAATCGCGCTCGGCGCCAGCCGCTGGGTTATCGCGAGCCAATTCCTCACCGAAAGCATCGTGCTATCGCTCGCAGGCGGCGCGTTGGGAGTCCTGCTCGCCGGTTGGGGCATCCGGATTCTTCAAGCGATGATGCGCCCCGACGCCGGTGATTTTCGCGCGCGCTTGCTGCAAGCCGACCTCGCAGGCCTCGATCCTTATGTGCTGCTGTTCACGCTGGCTCTGTCGCTCGGCACCGGAGTTCTCTTCGGACTCGCACCCGCGCTTCTCGAAAACCGTAACACTGCCTCCGTCATGAAAGAAGGCGAACGAGGCACCACCTCCGCCGGCTCGCGACTCCGCATGACGCTGGTCGCCTCCGAAATCGCCGTCGCCATCGTGCTGCTCATCGGTTCCGGCCTGCTGCTGCGCAGCTTCATGAAACTTCGCGCAGTCGATCCCGGATTCGACGCCCGCAATGTCGTCACGATGTCGGTCTCCGTCGCGGGCCGCACCGAATATGTCGGGGCCGCGCGCGACACCTTATATAGGGAGATCCTCGACCGCGTCTCCGCGATCCCCGGCGTCGAACGCGCCAGCATGACTAATCACCTGCCCATCGCCGGCGATCAATGGGGATTCCAATATTACATCGAAGGCAAGCCCTACCCGGACTCTGGCCATGCCTTCATTACGGTCTACCGATCCTCGCGCCCCGGCTACTTCGCCACGATGCGTACGCCGCTTCTCGCCGGCCGCGATTTCAACGATGGCGACGCCGCCAACGCTCCCTCCGTCGTCATTATTAATGAGGCGCTGGCCAAGCGGCACTTCGGAAACGAAAGCGCCCTGGGTCATCGCATCAGTTTTCCCGATCCGCGCAAGAATCCGCAGTGGATGACCGTCGTCGGCGTGGTTCACGACGTCGCGCAATCGTGGGGCGACCCCGCCGAGCCCGAAGTTTACGTTCCCTATTGGCAGGATCCGCGCCTCACGAAAACCACGCAGCCGTTCGCCGCTTACATGACGCTGGTGGTGCGCACGCAAATGAACGCGGAGGCCGCGCTCGATTCCGTCAAGAACGCGGTGTGGAGCGTCGACCGCAACCTTCCGCTCTCGCACGCGCAAACGCTCGAACATGCCATCGGCAATGCGACCTGGGAATCGCGCTTCTCGCTGCTGCTAGTCGGAATCTTTTCGGCGCTAGCATTGATCCTGGCGATGATCGGAGTCTACGGCGTGATGGCGTATGAGGTCGCGCAGCGCACGCATGAAATCGGAATTCGGATGGCGCTAGGCGCGGCCCGCCGCGGAATCATGCTGCTGATCGCTCGCCAAAGCCTGACCGTGGCGCTGATCGGAATCGCCTGCGGATTAGCCGCCGCCGCAGGTCTCGTGCGCCTGATGCGAACGATGCTCTATCAGGTCGATACGCTGGATCCGCTAACCTTCGCCGCGGTAGCGCTGATCGTGTTTATCGTGGCCGCGGCGGCCGCAGTGATCCCAACCCGCAACGCCATGAACGTAGACCCAATGATCGCGTTGCGCCGCGAGTAAGACTTGAGGTGGGTAGCCAGAATAGGCTGCCCTACAGGCGTCCGGGAGGCGCGACCGTAAGAGAGCGCGCAACGCGATGAACGTGGATCTATGATCGCGTCGCGGCGGGACTGACCCCTGGCCCCTGACCCCTGGCCGCTATTTTTTCATTCGCAATCGCCGACAGCTTCGCGCAACAAGCGCTCATCCGTATCGAAACATCCCGCAGCGTAGCCCCGCGAAAATTCACTCGTGGAGCCTGCCGATGATCCGGACACCGCACGCCATCCAACTTCCGCAACGTCCGAGCCTTAAATTCTTCCAGCGATTCCGTTGCGACAGCAGGCATCAGCACGAAAGCATTTTAGCACGAAATTGTTTTTTGCCTTTCATGGCATAATCTGAGCGTCATCATCATGGCAGGCAAACTTCTTCTTCCCGAATCGATTCACAACTACCTGGTCTCGGTCTCCCTGCGCGAGCCTCCGATTCTCCGCCGACTGCGCGACGAAACCGCCGCCCAGCCGCGCGCCACCATGCAAATCACGCCCGAACAAGGGCAGTTCATGGCGCTGCTGATGCAGTTGATGGGCGCCCGCAACACCATCGAAGTCGGCGTCTTCACCGGCTATAGTTCGCTCGCGGTGGCGCTCGCCCTGCCCGCCGACGGCCACATCGTCGCCTGCGACATCAGCGACGTATACACCTCCATCGCGCGCCGCTACTGGCAGGAAGCTGGTGTCGATCACATGATCGATCTGCAACTCCGCCCCGCGCTCGAAACACTGAACGCATTGCTCGCCGACGGCCGCCGCGGGCGATTTGATTTCGCCTTCATCGACGCCGACAAAACCAGTTACGAAGGCTATTACGAATGCGCGCTGGAGTTGCTGCGTCCCGGCGGCATCATTATGGTGGACAACGTCCTGTGGTCGGGCCGAGTCGCAGATCCGAACGAAAACGATCCCGACACCGCCGCCCTACGCGCCTTCAACAACAAACTTCACAACGATTCGAGAGTCGCGCTGAGTATGCTCCCGCTAGGCGACGGCGTTACGCTAGCCCTGAAGCGCTGACGATCCTGACGGCCGCCAGTGAGGCGCGACAGTATGGAGCGCCAGTCAATGGCAACCCGCGTCCGCAAGAGAACAAGGTCTCAAAGAGGCGCGACAGTATGCAGCGCGTGGTTTTCCTGAGGCGCGTCCCGTAAGGACGCGCGCTATCCTGAATTCTGGCCCCTGGCCCCTGACCTCTGGCCCCTTCCTCCATGGACTTCAAAGAACAACTCAAGTCCTCCCTCGACATCGTAAAAGTCGTAGGCGAATACGTGCGCCTCAAACGCATGGGAGCCACCGGACGCTACATCGGCCTCTGCCCCTTCCATCAGGAAAAAACTCCGTCCTTCAACGTCAACCAGTCGCGACAGTTTTATAAATGCTTCGGCTGCGGCGTCGCCGGCGATGCCTTCAAGTTCGTCATGGAAATCGACGGCCTCACCTTCCCTGAAGCCATCAAGCTCCTGGCCGAACGCAACGGCGTCCCCATGCCGACCCGCGCCGATTACAGCGATCCCCAATCCAAACTTCGCACCGCTCTCTTCGAAATTCACAAAATCGCGACCGAACTATTCCAGGCGAACCTCCGCGGCCCGCAAGGCGCCGATGCCCGAGCCTATCTCGACAAGCGCGGCCTCAGCCCGGAGCTGATCGAAACTTTTGGACTAGGCTTCTCAGAACGAACCGGCCAATCGCTCGCGCGCCGCCTCGCGCAGGAGCAATTCACCACCGAACAAATTGATGCGAGCGCTCTCCTCGCCAAACGCGACGACGGCTCGCGCTACGATTTCTTTCGCGGCCGCCTCATGTTCCCCATTCACGACGAATCCGGCAAAGTGGTCGCCTTCGGTGGCCGAGCCATGCGCGACGACGACGGCCCGAAATATTTCAACTCCGGTGAAACGCCCATTTATCGAAAAACATCAGTCCTATATAATTTGCACCGTGCCCGCGATGCGATGCGGCGGTCCGGGCGCGCCATTTTGGTGGAAGGATACATGGACGTGATCGGGGTCTACGCCGCTGGAATTCGCGAAGTCGTCGCCAGTTGCGGCACCGCGCTCACCACGCCGCAAGTTCGCACCATGCATCGCCACGCCGATACGGTGGTCGTGAATTTCGATCCCGATAACGCCGGCGCCAACGCCGCCGAAAAAGCCATCCAGCTTCTGCTCGATGAAGGTTTGCATGTCCGCGTCGTCGCTCTTGAAGGTGGCCTCGATCCCGACGAATACGTGAAGCAGAACGGAGCCGCCGCCTACCTCGCGCGCCTCGAATCCGCGTCCGGATACTTCCATTGGCTCGCCGATCGCGCCCGCGCTCGTTTCGATATGCAGTCCGCCGAAGGCCGCATGGATGCCTTCCGGTTTCTTCTGCCGACGGTGCAGAAGATTTCCGATAAGCTGGAGCGCGCCGCCGTCGCCAACGACCTTGCCGGTTATCTCGGCGTCGACGCCGGCCTGGTGCTCGACCAATTCAAGAAGGCTGCCGCCGATCGCCGCGCGCCATCGCCAGTCGCGCAGCCGCGCAGCACCGTGCCCGCGCTCGAATCCATGTTGCTGAACGCGCTGCTCGCCGATCCGTTAACACGCGACGAAATTCTTCCGCAACTGGATCAGTCCTTCATCGACGGCTTCGCCACGCGCGAAATTTTCGAGGCGCTGAAAGCCCTGGTGAATTCGGGCGATCCCGTAACTTTTTCCGCGCTGGACGAACGCCTCGCCGCGCCCGCACAAAGCCTATTGCATCAGATCGTTTCAGCCGATGAGATCTTGGACGGGGACCGTATGCCGGAAGTGGCTCTGGAACAGGCCCGCAACTGTCTGCGTAAGCTGGAAGCCGAACGGCGCAAACGTTATCTGGCGGAGCTGAAAGCCAAGGTGGTCGAGGCCCTGCGCGACGGCCGGACGGAAGAAGCCCGCGCCTTGGCAATCGAACTGATGAATGCGGAAAACATTTCCAAGCGCGTTGTTTGAGATGCGCTTCGTCGAGTTTTTTGAGATGGAAAGTTGGGACTTGGCTGTGTTGTACACTGAACGTAATCGGACCGGTCGACGCCCAGGGCGAGGTCGGTAAGCAGGCAGCCAGGGTAATTGGGGTAGCGTGGCGATTGAAGAAAAATTCGGCCGGCTAAAGCAGCTCATGGATAACGGAAAAGAAAAAGGCTACGTCCTTTACGACGAAGTCAACGAACTGCTCACTGAAGAGTATCAGGGCGGCCGCGAGCTCGACGATCTTCTTTCCGACCTGGACACCGCCGGTGTCGAAATCCTCGAAGAGCCCAAAGCCGAGTTCGATAAGAAGCTCGACGACGGCGAAGAGTTCGTCGATCTGGAACTCGCCCAGGACTTCAGCGACAAAACCAACGATCCCGTCCGCATGTACCTGCGCGAGATGGGCACGGTGCCGCTGCTCACCCGCGAAGGCGAAATCGAATTGGCCAAGCGCATCGAGCGCGGACAGGGCGCCGTCCGCAAGGCGCTCAGCCGGTCCGCGCTGGTGATTCGCGAAATCCTGGCGATGCCCGACCAGCTTCGCGCCGACGCCAACATCGTTCGCGATATTCTGGCGATGCCCGACCTGGTCGTCACCGACGAAAATATTGTCGAGCAGGCCACCGAGCTCATCGCGACCGTCGGCGAAATCGAAAAGCATTATAAGAAGGCGCAGCAATTCCGCCAGAAACTGCAAACCATCTCACGCGGAATGAAGCCCAAGATGCATCGTTCGCTCCGCTGGAACCTGGCGCGAACCATGGTCAACATCTCGCGGCTGATTCGCGGGCTGCATTTCAGCTCGATGACGCGCCGCACGCTGGCCGGCCGCCTGCGTCGTTCGGTGGAGGATCTTCGTCCCATCGAGCGTGAAATCGCCCGCATCCAACGCAAACTGGAAACGCCGAATGGCGCATCCGGCGCGGCGAACAATCTGCGCAAGGAAATTCGCCAGCACAGCCAGCGCATCACGCAGCTCGAAGAAGAATCCGGCGCGACGTCGACCGAACTTCGCCGAACGCTCCAGATTGTCGAGCGTGGCGAGCTCGAAGCCGAAATCGCCAAGAAGCAATTGATCGAAGCCAACCTTCGATTGGTGGTCTCCATCGCCAAGCGCTACACCAATCGCGGCCTGCAATTCCTGGATCTGATTCAGGAAGGCAACATCGGCTTGATGAAGGCCGTCGACAAGTTCGATTATCTGCGCGGCTACAAATTTTCGACCTACGCCACCTGGTGGGTCCGCCAGGCCATCACGCGAGCGATCGCCGATCAGGCCCGCACCATCCGCATCCCGGTGCACATGATCGAGACCATCAACAAGCTGGTCCGCATGCAGCGCGTTATGCAGCAGGATCTAGGCCGCGAGCCGACGACGGAAGAACTGGCGACCAAGATGGAGCTGCCGGTTCACAAGATTCGCCGCGTGCTGCGCATCGCGCAGGAGCCGATCTCGCTCGAAACTCCGGTGGGCGAGGAAGAGGAATCGCACCTGGGCGATTTCATCGTCGACCGCCGCGTCGTGTCGCCATCAGAAGCGGTGATCAATTTGAATCTGCGCGAGCAGACCGCGGAAGTTCTGAAAACGCTAAGCCCGCGTGAAGAAAAGATCATCAAGATGCGCTTCGGCCTGCAAGACGGAAGCGAGCACACGTTAGAAGAAGTCGGCCAGCATTTCGCCGTGACACGCGAGCGCATTCGCCAAATCGAAGCGAAAGCCCTGCGCAAACTCCGCCACCCCAGCCGCAGCCATCGCCTGCGAGCCTTCTTAGACACCACTCTCCACGATTAATATGATGTGGCGCACACACTCCTGTGTGCCGTGTCGACACTCATGGCGACACGTTTTGTTCGGTTTTCTTCTGCCCGCGACTTTCATCGTCGTTGGATTCGGCCAGCAACCTTTGCCCCCTTCCCCAACAACTGAGCCGCACTACTCCGCGAAATTCGATGGTCGATGGTGGACGCATGCACCCGCATCTGAGCAGGAAGGCTACACAGATGGTTACTTTGATTGTTTCATCTATGATCTGAAACACCTCAGCACTGCGAAAGGCTGGTCGACCAAAGAGTACGTACAGGAAGTAGAAGCGTTCTACACCAAACATCCTTCCCAGAAGCGTGAGTCCGTGGTTGCCGTACTCGGAAAAATCAACGCCGCTGCTCGACCCCACCCGGTTTTCAAGGGTGGCGAAGTGTGGAAGGAGCCTCACGCCTACTACGACGGACTCTGGTGGCGTGGCGGAGATGATGAGCACCGAATGGGCTATGTCGAGGGGCATCTATCATGCTACGTTGACAGCGTTCTTCGAAACGGCGGGGCATTCCCGAAGCCAGCGCTGGAGTACCGAAGTCTGATTGACCTCTACATCGAGTCTCATCCCAATGGCGATAACGAGAAGGTCGCGAACATTCTGCACCGATTTCAAGATCGACTCAAGCCAGACAAATAAAGGCGCGACAGCATGGCTCACGCTTTCGGAACCATCTAACGAAGCAGCGGGCCAATGGAGCGCGTTGGCTCTACTTTTGGGAACCTTCGCCATCGGAATATCCTTTCGACCCTGTCCCCGGCGATCCAGTCACAACAATCTTCACGAGCAAATTCAATCGTTTATCGAAATCCGCTTGCGACCCGCTGTTATTCTGAAGTCGTCAGAGAACTTCGTGGCCACGAAGCGTTGCATTAAAGTAATACTGAACTTCCGGAGCCCCTAAAAAGGCTCGCGGCGCCAGCTCGTAGCATGGTGTCGACGGAGGACTTCTTCGAATCGATTCGATAAACTTTTGTCCGGTGTAGAGCCGAAGCAAAAATCAGAGAGGACAAATCGAAAACGCGAGCTTCACATGGCGTCGCTGCATGGCGGCCCCGACCCTCCGTTAGATAAATCCTCGAATCATCGGCGGCCGACAACGCAGTGGTGAACAGCCCGCGCGTAAGTGCGCTAGCCCCGGCCGCCCGCAACGCCTCAGTCGTAGTGTTTTCGTTAGCGTGTGTTTTCAAGCACCATCCGTCGGGGGGGGCGGATCGGACGGTTGGCCAGTGACAGGTCGAGTCGGATCGGACGGTTGGCCAGCGACGGCGGCGAGTCATCTCGCTATCCTGGAAAATTGCTGATCCTCCTCCAAATCTGCGTCATCGCCCTCTCTGCACAACTCCTAGGCTTCCTCTTCAAAAAACTCGGCCAACCGAAAGTCGCCGGCGAAATGACCGCAGGCATTCTCCTCGGCCCATCGCTGCTCGGCTGGATCGCGCCCCATCTTCACGCCGCGCTCTTCCCCGAACCCGGCCTCGCGACCCTCAACCTTCTCGGCCAACTCGGCCTCATCTTCTACATGTTCCTGGTCGGCCTCTCGCTCGACCTCGGCC
This sequence comes from Terriglobia bacterium, assembly GCA_963732025.1. Classification (GTDB taxonomy): domain Bacteria; phylum Acidobacteriota; class Terriglobia; order Bryobacterales; family Bryobacteraceae; genus Palsa-187. The sequence goes on along the minus strand of CAVSXU010000006.1, from coordinate 859,402 downwards.
ATCTGCGCGAACAAAGCCGCGTCGCGATCTCCGCCAGCCTCGCCAGCATCGCTCTCCCGCTCGTCTCCGGATTCGCTCTCGCGATGGCGCTGTTTCACGACGTGCATCAGTCGCTGTTCATCGGCGTCGCCATGTCGGTGACCGCGTTCCCGGTGCTCGTCCGAATTCTCGACGAAACCGGCTTGCTCAAATCGCGACTCGGCGCCATCGCGATCGCGGCCGCGGCATTCGGAGACGTCGTCGCATGGTTGATGCTCGCGGCAGTGCTCGCGTCGTCGGCCGCGTGGCGAACCATTGCATTGCTCGCCGCGTATTTGGTGGTGATGATGATCGTCCGCTTCATCTGGCGATCGCAAAATCTCGCCGGCGCGCTCCTCATCGCGATCGCCTCCAGCCTCGCTACCGATTGGATCGGCGTCCACGCGCTCTTCGGCGCATTCTTCGCTGGCGTGATGATTCGCAAGACGCCGGAGTTCATCGAATCCGCAAGAAAGACGGTCGAGCCGCTGACGCTGATTCTGTTCCTGCCGATCTTTTTCGCCTACACCGGCCTGCGCACGCGCATCGATCTTTCGCTCGGCTGGCAAGCGCTGCTGATTCTGGTGGTCGCGGTCGCAGGCAAGTGGTTGGGCGCGATGTTCGCCGCCCGCTGGGCAGGCATGAACGCGCGCGACGCGAACGCATTGGGAATTCTAATGAACGCGCGAGGCCTGGTCGAGTTGGTGATCTTGACCATCGGCCTCGATCTTGGCCTGATCACGCCGCAAAGTTTTTCGATGATGGTGATGATGGCCCTGGTGACAACGCTAATGACCGCGCCTCTGATTAGAAGATTCTACTGACGCTGACGTGGCGCACACTTCAGCGTGCTGTCGCGGGCTTTAGCCTGCGATTCGGAACGGTGAACTGAAGTTCACCGCTGCACGCTGAAGCATGCGCCACATTCACTCCCCAACAAAAGCATCGGCCTCAATCTCGACCAGCATATCCGGATCGATCAACGAACTCACCTCAACCATCGAAGTCACCGGCCGAATCGCCGAAAAGAATTCGCCATGCGCCCGCCCGATCTCTTCCCATCGCGAAATATCGGTGACAAACATCCGAGTCCGCACCACGTGCTCCATCCCCGCGCCGCACTTCTCAAGCGCCGATTGAATATTGCGCAGCACCTGCACCGCCTGCGCATAAGCATCGCCCTTGCCGACGATCGCCCCGCTATCGTCCGTCGCCGTAGTGCCCGAAACATGCACATGCGGCCCGACTCGGACTGCCCGCGAATACCCGACGACGGGCTCCCATTTTGTTCCAGTTGAGATGTTGACGTCGTGTCATTTATCGTTTGTCTTAACGAGGCCCGAAATTCTTCGAAAGGAAGTCGAGGAACCCCTCGCGATCCTCCGCCTTCACCTCGCGCGCCCCAACCCGTCATCTTATTAATCTCGCGATCCCACTGCGCACGAGTGAGCTTCTGTTGACGAATGACGTCGTCGCCATGACAACTGAGGCACGACAATTTCATTGCAGCTGGTGCTTCCGGCTGCGGCAACTTCACGATGAGTCCGTCCATTCCCGTCGGTGCGACGGCGGCTTCGACTGCCACTGAAGGCGCCACGTTCCAGCCATAACCCGACGGATTCCATTCCTGCGTCAGCGGTTGCGTATTGCCGTTCGCATCGTTGGCCCGCGCAATCACCGTATGGTAGCCTTCCGCGGGCGTCCAAGCATACGTCCCATTGGCGCCAGCCGAATTCTGTGTTCTGACCCGGCGCCAATTCCGCCAGTCGCCAACTGCGCCCGTTATCCACCGAGATCTGAACCCCTGTCACCTGGCCAGCATCACCGCTCCACGCAACCCCCCGTATCGTATACGGGCTGGCGCGCCGTCAAGGACTCGTGGACCATACAGATTGGTAATTAAGCTCTTCACCTTCAAGCTCGTCACCGGCTTCATTTTGTCCGCGGCCACTGCCGTCCCCGGTTCCACCGGAAAATCCGGACGACGATACGCGCTCTTCATCCAAAAACTCTCCGAGTCTTTATCCAACACCGTAATCGAAGTCAGCCACTTTACCCACGAATCGCTCGCCCAACCTGGAGTAATCACGCGCAACGGAAAGCCGTGCTTCAGCGGCAGAGTCTCGCCATTCATCTCATACGCGAGCAGCGTATTCGGATCCAGCGCCTTCTTCGCCGGAATCGACCGTCTGAAATCCGGCATCTTTCCGATCGGAACATCCGCGCCATCGAATTCGATATCCACCGCCGACGCCTTGATTCCCGCGCGCTTCAACACATCCGCCATCCGCACGCCTCGCCACCGGCCATTTCCAACCGAGCCATCGCGCCACTGCAATCCCGGAACCGTCGGCTGATAGTATGAGCGCCCGTTGCCCGCGCACTCCGTCACCGCGATCAACTCGACCGACGGCATCTTGCGAAGGTCCGCCATCGTCAGTTCCAGTGGAGTCGCCACCTCGCCGCCGACCTTCAACGTCCACGACGACAACTCAACCGTCGGCACATAAACATGCGTCCGCACGAAGAAATGTTCGATGGGCGTGATGTAGTCGGAGAATCCGCTGAGCGGCATCTCCAAATCTTCCGGCCGCGCCGAGAGCACCGTCATCCCGACCTTCGCGTGCTCCTTGGGCGCTTGTGCAAACAACGCCCCGCCAGCCGCCAGCGCAAAAAAGTTACGACGTGAATGATTCATATATTCCTCATGTGACGTGGCGCGGGCTTCAGCCTGCAGAGCCGAGAGTCGTCTCGGCTTCTTCACGACAGACTCGGCCGGACAAAGCCGAGACGACAGTCTCGGCTCTGCAGGCTTGACAGCCCGCGCCACACACCAAATCCTCATGGCATCAGCATCTCCACCATCCGCGTGACCGAACGATCCGTCCTTAATCTCGACCGTGAACTCCTGCTTCTGCGCGCCTCGACTCACCACGATCCTGTGCGACCCGACGCCCAGCGTCAAATGCACCGGCGTCTTCTGCGGCTGCTCCGTGCCATCCACCGCGACACTCAACCCCGGCGGATTCGAAATCAAGGTCAGCATCCCGGTCGCCTTTTCCATGTCGACGATCAACCCCGTCTCGTGCGGAATCTCGATCACTCGATGCAGGTCGCGATACCCCGCGAGGTTCGCGACGAACGTGTGCCGCCCGCTCGCGAGCATCATCTTGCACGGCGTTACGCATTTGCGCCCGTTGTCGAATTCCACCGAGGCGCCGCCCGGCGATGTCGACAATTGAAATAGCGATTCCGCGGCTGGAATCGAAACCACCGGGCGCGTCGGCACCGGCTCGGCCTTCTTCTCTCCCACAACTTCAGGCGGCGGATCCGGCTTCTCAGGCTCGGCGGCAGCCGCGGGCGGAGGCGGAACGGGCGTCTCGACCGGCGGCGCTTCTGCTTGCGCGGCGACGACACTCGGCGGCGGAGCGGCCGCCTGCCGGGGACTTCTCATCACGATCATTCCGCCGATCCCGAGGATCAACGCCACCGCGCCCATCGACAAAATCACGTTGCGAAAAACGTGACTCGTCTCCGGCGGCGGCATCCTTCGCATCGGCGAAATCGCGATCGGTTCAATACCGATCGGTTCAATGGCAATCGGACCGTGCGGCGCCATCTGCTCCGGCGAAGGCCGTGCCGGAATGTCCGCGATCGCGACCGGCTGCGGCAGATCCGGCGGCAACTCTGGCGGAAGCACCGGCGGATCCCTAGTTGGAATACCAGGTGGAATCCCAGGCTCTTCAAACCCGCCGACATCCGCGATGGTCTCCATCATTGAGTTAACGGACTGGGAATTGACGGACTGGCCGCCGGCCATCCCATCCTGCGTCCCCACCGTCGGAATATTCTGGCTGACGCCGCGCGGCATCGGCATCCACTCCGGCGTGTTGTTGCAGGCCACCGATAACGCATTGACGAATGCCGTGCAATTTCCGAAACGTTCGGCCGGATTCTTCGCCATCGCCTGGCGCAGCACTTCGTCGATCAGCACACTCAGCGTCGGATTCAAGCGCTGCGTCGCCAGCGCTTCCTCGCGCACGATCTTGAACAGCAGCGCCGGCATGTAGTCGGCGACGAACGGCTTTTCGCCGGTCAGCACCTCATACGCGATCACCGCCAGCGAGAATTGATCGGCCGCTCCGGAAATCTCACCGCCCTGAATCTGTTCGGGCGACATGTAGCTGGGCGTGCCCATCATCATGCCCGCCACCGTCATCTGCTGCGAAATAATTTTCGCGACGCCGAAGTCGGTGATCTTCGCCGACCCGTCTTCGTGAATCATGATGTTCGCGGGCTTGATGTCGCGATGAACGATACCCTTCTTGTGCGCGTAATCCAGCGCCGCGCCGGTCTGCCGAAAAATACTGAGCAGCGTTTCCTTATCCGGAGTCTGCTCATGCTTCAGCATCTGTTCGAGCGGCGGCCCGTTCACGAATTCCATGAAGATGTACGCCATGCCGTTTTCCTCGGCGATGTCGTAGATGGTCACGATGCCGGGATGCGAAAGGATGCCGGCGGATTGCGCTTCGCGAAACAGGCGCTCGCGGAGCCGCGCGCGCTCGGCTTCATCGGTGAGATCCTGCAGACGAATGCTTTTGATGGCGATGGTTCTGCCGATGGCAGGGTCCTGGGCTTTGTACACGATACCCATCGCCCCGCGCCCCAACTCCTCGAGAATCTGGTAGCGCCCGATCTGCCGCACGTGTATCTGTATTTTATCGCACGCGATGGAGGTTGCTGAAAAACCGATGTGGGGCCCCCACTTTTGGCGGCGAGTTGCCTTCAGGCGACTCTGTTCAACGTAAAGAAACCGGCCTTAGTCCGGTCGCCGGTAGAAGTGCCGGCCCACACTTGAAATCCACTACGGCTTCATCAAAATAGACCGATTTGTAAGGTTGTGCGCGATTCACGGCGAGATAGTCGGACGATTCTTTACAAACATTTCTGCCCTAGTATGAAACATTCGATGCGCGAGATTCGTTATACTAAGTGAGTACAGAAGAGACCGGCCAAGTCGATCGTAGTCTCACCCGAAAAAATCCAAAGGAGTACTACAAATGAAGAAGCTACTTTTGTCTTTCGCCGTCGTTGCAGTCGGAATTGCTAGCGCGGCGTCGAATACCTTTAAAGTTACGCTCGACCACAACACCTGGGTCGGCGGCACGGAACTGAAGGCAGGCGAGTATAAAGTCTCCGCCGAAGGCGACAAGATCACGTTGAGCGCGGGCAAGAATTCCACGCCGATCACGGTTCCCGCGAAGGTTGAAAATGCCGCGAAGAAATACGACGACACCGTGTTGCGCGTCGACGGCAAGCAGAAACTGGAAGAGATCCGCGTCGGTGGTACCACCATGCGCATCGTTTTCCCCGGCGTCGTTGCTGACTAACGTCGGCCGGCTAAGTAAGTAGTAAGTAGTTGTAAGGTGTTCCGTAGGGCAGGCGTTTTCGCCTGCCCTATTTTATTTTTCCACTCAAATTCAGGCCGCCATTTCCTCCGGTTCACCCTCGCCGAGATCGGCCGCCTGTTCGCGATCCGCAATCTCCTGGCATCGGATACACAGCGGAGCCCACGGTACCGCAGCCAGCCGCTTAGCGCCGATACTCTCTTCGCAGCGCTCACAAATTCCAAAGTCTTCGCTATCGACGCGGCGAAGGGCGAGCTGTACCTCACGCAAACGGTTCGAATTGCGCTCCAGGTTTCCCATCGCCCAATCGCGATTGCCAGCATCCTGGATCCGGTCTAACTCATCCGCACTCGCCTCGATCGTCAGAGCCTCCCGGCCCGGATTTCCGACGGCCAACTCCGCCTGCCGAGACTCCAACATCTTTCGAAAACCATTCAGTTCGATCTTTGTCATCCTGCCACCTAACTTGACTTGCCTCGGCGGCGCCTAAATTCGACGCCTTAATTCGAGGACGTCGCTTTCTGAGCCTTCACCTGAAGTTCGTTTACCACCTGCTTCACATACGGAACGTGCGCCGCGACTGCCTCTGCGCGCGCGCGGTTGTCTTGCGAGTTGACTTCGCCCGTCAGCGTGACCACCAGGTTCTTGACGCTGTACTTTACGTTGTCGTGAAGCCTGGCTTCAATCAGAGCCGCATCCAGATTCTTTTCGACGCCCTTATCCAGATCGGAATTGATCGCCTTGGCTTCGGATTCGGCGCCGGCCGGCACGATCGCAATCTGGTTCGCGACAACCTGGCCCACCGCAACCGACTTCGCGATGGATTCGGCCTGGGACTTGTCTGAGTCGGTCGCAACGTGTCCACCGAGAGTGACTACACCCTTATCCCGATCCTGACTGGCGGATACGTCTTTCAGTCCCGCTTGATCGAGCGATTTGCGCAGGCTATCGGAAACATCTGCCGACTTCGGCGGCGCGGACGAACATCCTACCAGAACTCCAACGGCAACTAACGGGCAGCAATAACATTAATGATTTGAGCTTTTTCATATCTCTCCTTGGATTCGACATCTGGCGCTCTCTAAAGCACGAACAGGACCGAACACGTGTGACGCGGCCTGCTGCGCTTTTGCTGGTCTGACGTTGGTTGTCCCGTAACGGCTAACGGTCATGTGACGGGGGACGGTCAGGGATACAGACGGTGGGCGCGGCGGCGTCGAATCGTGCGAAATTGTGGGGATTCCGGAACCGCTCAAGATTGGACCGCTTCGTGCTGATGAATACCGGAGGCCCAATGCCCGACACTCAAATTCACGACACACAAAGGAAGGCTGCGGAATTACACGACGCGCCGGCCCACGCGCATGAAGTCGCGGAGCAGCACGGAAAGCAGGATCACCTGACCGGTCACGAGCAGTCGAGGCAAGCGCACGAACACGCGCACGATATGCACGGGCATTCAGAGACGAATACGAACGGGCACGGCATCGCGACGTTCATTCACGCAGACATAGAAGCCTTGGCCCACCAGCTTTGGCAAGCACGCGGCTGCCCTGAGGGATCGCCGGAGGAGGACTGGTTCCATGCCGCCGAACAATTACGATCCCGATCTGCCCGCCGCTAAGTCGGGTCGCTCGGATTCCGGCTTGCCGGATTCCGGACTCAAGGACGACGCGTGTCCAAAATGCGGAGCTGAGATGGAACCGATCGAGGCGGGCGCCGACGGACCGCCGGTCGAACGGCTGCAGCTCTGCCCGAAATGCTACATCGTCATCTGGAGCGATCGGGATGGGCTGCATGTGCGCCAGGGAATTCCGATGAAGAAGAACGGCAAATCCGACGGTGACATTTCGGGTGACATTTCATCATGGGGCTCTGGTAAGCCGCGAGAGTGCTAGTGACTGTGCATGCATTCAAGCACCACCCGTAAGGGTGGGGGCTCATGGACATTATCATCGTCAAGCCGAACGCGCCAGAGAGCGGAATGGTGTCGACAATGCCCCCGCCCTTACGGGTGGTGCTTGATGGTGCCATAGAGACGGAGCAGGGCTATAAATAACCAAGCCACCAGTCAGTTCGCCGCGCTTTCAGGCGGCTGAACCACAGGCACAACGGATACAACAGAACCACCACGGCGATCCACCACAAATACACAACTGCGAGGTTCGGCGTCGGCCAATAAATCGCCAACGCGTGCAGGATGTACAGATGCACGATGAAATAAAACAGCGGGACTCGGCCGAAGACCAGCAGCGGATTCGCCGCCGAAAAGTCGATTCGATCCAGCCACGCGAGCAGCAGCAGGGCGGGACCCATCGTCATCATAATAAAATCGAGTGACGGCGGATACTTGTTCACGCGCAGGAACGAGAGCAGCGTCATTCCCGGAAACTTGTGCGACCAGGGAACCGGATCGCCGCAGATATTGACCGCGCGGATCGCCAGGAACGCGATGGTCAGGCTCAGCCCGATTCGGATCATCCATCGGCGGCGTTGCGCTTCGGGCATCGCGACCACGCGTCCGAAACAGAACCCCGCGGCCATCACCGCGAACCATGGGATCAGCGTATAAGCGATGACCACTGTCATCTTGTCAACCTGAAAAGTCGAGATCTGATGAATCCCCGGCCACATTGTGAATCGGTCCAATAAATTGTGCAGCGCGATGGTCGCGATGCTGAGAGTCGCCAAGATTCGCACGGGCAGATGCACCAGCAGTGCAAGCGCGATCATCCCCCAGCCGAGCCCCCACAGCACGTTGATCACGAACGGGCTCGACGTGAAACTGAAAGCGAGCGCGTAGTGGACAACGGTCAGATCCAGGAAGACGAGCCAGAGGCCGCGCTTCGCCAGGAAGCCCGAGAGTTCGCTCCGCGTCCGCCCTTTGGCGAGCCAGAAGTACGCGCCAATGCCGGCGGTGAACATGAACACAGGCGCGCAAAAATGAGTGATCCAGCGGGTGAAGAAGAGTGCGGTGGTGGTGCGCGAAAGATCGTCGGGCTGGAACGCCATCGCGGTGGAGTGAAAGAAATCGCGCGTGTGATCGAGCGCCATGACGATCATGATCAGACCGCGAAGCGCGTCGACGGATTGTACGCGAGATTTGGGCTCAGCCGATCGGGATTCCACGCCGGTCGTCATGTTGGCTACTTATGTATATTGTGATTTATATTGTGGGGCCGGCACTCGTGCCGGCGGCCGGCCTTTAGGCCGGCCATAGAGTCGGCTCAAGCCGACTCGCCGCCACGAGTGGCGGCCCCACAACTGACCATTACTGCCGGCGCAGCGACAAGTCGTCGTCGGCGACCACTGAAGCTTCCGAAAGCAACTGCATCGCAAGCCGTTCCTGATCGTCCGCCGTCAGCAGCCAGAATCCCAACTGGCGCGTGTCGTCGAACGGATCCAGATACCGCGAGTCCTTGCGCGTCTCGAAGTGCAGGTGCGGCGCCGTGGAACGCCCGGTGGATCCCACCAGGCCGATCACGTCACCACGAGACGTGTGCACGCCGGCCTTGATGCCCTTCCCGATCTTCGACAAATGCGCGTAATAGGTCTGATAGCCGCGACCGTGATCCAGAATGATCAGATTGCCGAAACCGCCTCGCCGTCCGACAAAGCTAACCGTCGCATCCCCCACCGCATGAACGTCCGTGCCCTTAGGCGCCGTCATGTCCACGCCCAGGTGATAGCCCGGGACCTTGAAGGTTCGTACTTCAGTGGCCTTGGCGCTGCCCTTTTTGGCTGGAACTCGGCGGCGGTACGTGGTTGTCGACGCGCCCACGCCGCGCGAGGAGCGAATGTACTTTACCGGCGACTGCCACAGCAGGCGTTCATACGCGACGCCATCCATGCCGACGATCACGCCGGGGCCGCCCGGCCGGTCCAGCCACCATGCCCCGTTCACGCGTGTCCCTGAAACCGGATCAATAATTTCGACAGACTCCAAGCGTTCCGCTTCCTCGTCGCCATGGCGGCCGACGACGACGCGCACCGAATAAGCGTCTACCGAGCCTTCGGAGATCGTATGAATACCGCCGATCATATGCGGCACAACGATATTCAGTTGCCAGCGCACGTTCGCGGGAATCGCCGCGGAATCAGAGTTGATCGAGTCCGCAAACTCTCGCGCCGGCAGGCTCAGAACGCGGCGCGTGGACTCCTGGCAATCGCAAACACCAGGCGTCACGATAATCGCGTCCGGCGTCTTGTGGAACGCGAGCGTGCGCGATTCGCCGTTCGGCTCGGTCTGAAGGAAAACCGCGGACGCAACGCCGGCTTCGCCTCCGGTTGCAGCCACATATGGGATACAGCCGCCGCTCTCACTCGTCGACAGGCCCTTCTCCTCCATCAGTGCGGCAAGCCGGGATTGTTCGATCGCGAAGCTCGACGCAAGTTTCGGAAGGTCGCGCGATTCCAGGCATCCGCGCCAGACTGAAGCCGATTCCACGACCGCGGGAATATCGGCGGGCGGCGGCAAAGGCTTTCCGACGGGCTTACGCGCGGTTCGAGCCTTGAGTTTCTTGACGCTGCTCTTGGCAGCCGGCTTGGATGCGGCCGGCTTCGAGACCGTAGTCGGGGCCGCTGAAGACGCCGCGACTCCCAGCGCCAGGAGACTCGCCAAAAACACGAAGCTACCCAACGCAGACACGTACGTCGGTCTGCACCTGCTAAGACTTGTTTTGTGCAAACCATTTAGTCTACACGAATCGCAGAGCATCTGGTGGGGCAGAGCCTGGAGTCAAAAAGCAGTCACCGGTTAATGGCCCTTCACGGTCGCCCGCGTTTTCATTCGTGTCGTTTTGATGGGAACTGCGCGAAACTCCAGACGTCGATTCAATGCCGCTGCGATCCGCCGAACCATCGCCACCGTGTGCCCTTCGTAATTATCCGATTCCAGCCGGTTGATCGCGGAGGCAGAGGTTCCTACCTTTCGGGCAAGCTCACGCTGGCTCAAACCAGCTCTTGCCCTCATGTCATGAATCAACTGAGCAGCGTCCAGATTAACCAGCTCTTGTTCAAATTCCTCCTGTGCTGCGGGATCGCTCCCGACTAGTTCGCCGTAGAGTTCCTGAAGCGCAGCGGACTTGAATTTCCTTTTCCCAAGCATGATCGGCTCCTTCATCATTCGGTCTACGATTTCACCGGCTTGTACGTGTGTGCAGCCGGCTCAGCCAGGTATCTCTTCTTCCGTTCGATTGCCCGGTCAATCTCGACGTCCGGCACTTCGCGCTCCTTCTTCAGGCCGTGCGATATGACGACAACGTTCCTGCCTGCGAAGAAATACAGGATGCGATAGTTGACGCCCCGATAAGAAGGGCGCAACTCATAGATCCCATCGCGAAGAACATCTGCCGCGGGACGGTGGAGTTCGTGACCTTTAGCTTCCAATTGCGCGAGGTAGGCCAAGCACTTGATCCGGACTTTTTGCGGCTGCTTCAACAACCAATCGCGCACCAACACCGCGTTCCCTTCCCGGTAGAAGATGACCAGCGATTGCGCCACGCTTCATGTTCTCATATATGAGAACACCTGGCAAACCCCGGGAATCCGCGAGCATTACAACGATCCTCAGTGATGCGTGGACAAAATCACGCCGCTCTGCATCGCGACGCCGCTGTATGTCCCCGTGAGCGAGTTGTCGCCGTCGGGTACGGTCGACGGCACTACGACGTTTAACTGATACAGCCCCGGCGACACCAGCCCGGCGAACGTCACGTTCGCGTTGATTCCGCCGATCTTCAGTAACGGAAGCTGCGGGAGCGTGCCGCCTTGCGACACCGATCCGCTCACGATCGTCTGCGAGGTCGCGCCCAATCCGTTCGCATAAAGGATGATCGTCTCGCCCGGCGAAGCCGGCGTGCTCAGCCCCGGATACAGCGTCGTCGGGTCCGATCAGGCTTCCGTTGACGTGCGTCGCGGTGGCGTGCACGCCGTCGAACACGAAAAATGATGGCGACAGCGGCTGTCCCGCCACCGTCATCGAACTGGTCGCGCCATTGTAGGTCAGCTTCACCTCCGTCGACGCCGGCAGCGCGTCCGGCGGCGTCAGAATGTTCACCTGCTTATCGCTGACGAAATAGATGAACGCCGGCTTGCCGTTCACCGTGGCGCTCACGCCGTCGATCGACGCCGGCATTTGCCCGTTCGCAAAATCGCTGTCGCCCCAGATGCGCTGCGTCCCCGCGAGCGACGAACCTTTGATCTCGACCCACGTATTCGGCGCCAGTGTCGCGGTCTCGCCGAACGCGTTCGCCACCAGATTCACCGCCGGAACGCCCGGCACCGCAGCCGGCGATGCGACGCCCGACACGCGCCGGATGCGGAAATTGTTGGTATCGGCGATGTAGAGATTCCCTGCCGTATCGATCGTCAGCGCCGCGGGCGAATTCAGTTGCGCGTTGATCGCCGGCCCGCCATCGCCTGCGAACCCGAGAATGCCGTCGCCCGCAACCGTCTTGATCAAGCCCGTCGCCGCGACAATCTCGCGAACCTTGTTGTTGTCCTGATCGGCGAAAAACACGTTGCCCGCGCTATCCACCGCGATGCCCAGCGGATCGATCGAGGCGCTGGTCGCCGCACCGCCATCGCCCGACGACCCGCGCTGCCCGTTGCCCGCGACAGTCGAAATCACGCCCGACGAGTTCACTTTGCGGATTTTCGACGCGCCGACGTCGGAGATATAAAGGTTGCCCGCCGTATCGATCGCGATCGCGTACGGCGAGCTGATCTGCGCGCTGGTCGCCTGGCCGCCGTCGCCGGAATCGCCGAACACCCCGGTGCCCGCGTAAGCGTGGATCGTGCCGTCCGAAATCACGCGGCGAATACGGGCGCCGCTGGTTTCGGCGATATAGATGTTGCCCGCGCCATCCACGGCAACACCGCGCGGATCGACCAAGCCGGTGTTGGTCGCGGCGACGCCGTCCGCTGCCGCGATCAGCGTGCCGTTGCCGGCGATGGTCGAGATCACACCCGACGAACTCACTTTGCGGATCCGCTTATTGCCCGAATCGGCGATGTACAGGTTGCCGCCGCCATCCATCGTGATCCCCTGATACGTATTGAGGGGCGGAGTCAGCCCGGCCTTGGTGGCGGGGCCGCCGTCGCCTGAAAATCCGATGGTTCCGTTGCCCGCGACCGTCGCGATTGTGCCGCCGCTGATTTTGCGGATCACGAAACAGCCGGCCTCGGCCCAATAGACCGAGCCGCTCGAATCGATCGTCAAGCCGATCGGTTTAAACATCACGGCCGCCGTAGCCGCCGTGCCGTCGGGCGGGCAGCCCTGAATTCCGTTTCCCGCGAATGTGCTGATGCTGCCGGTGCCCGCCGTCACCAGGAAGCCGACGTTCACTTTCAGCGGCGTGTTGCCCGCGCTCACCGGCGGCGTGATCGTGATAGTGCCCTGATACAGATTCGCGGCCAGCGCCGTTGGATCGGCCGTGACCGTTACCGTCAGCGGCGTGTTACCGCTGGTTGGGCTGACGCTGAGCCACGATCCTCCGGTCGCCGTCACGCTGACGTTCAGCACACCGACCGAACTTGTGATCGTGAACGTTTGCTTCGCCGGCGCCGTCCCGCCAATTTGATAGCTGAACGACAACGAAGTCGCGCTGAGCGAAAGCGCAGGCCCAGCCGCCGCCGATACTTTGCGGATCCGACCATGATTGGAATCGGCGATCAGCAGATTCCCGTTCGCGTCGATCGCGAGCCCGATGGGCAGCGCCAGGCTCGCATTGACGGCCTGGCTGCCGTCGCCGAAATTGCCTCCCACAAGCGCTCCGCCCGCATAGGTGCTGATGATGCCGGTCGCGTTCACTTTGCGCACCTTGTTGCTGAACTCGTCGCTGATGTAGAGATTGCCCGCGGCGTCCACAGCCAGGCCCGCCGGCGTCGACAACGTGGCCGAAGTGGCTGCGCCGCCGTCGCCCGCCGAGCCCGTCCCCCCACTTCCCGCGAAGGTGCTGATCACTCCCGACGCCGTGATTTTACGGACGCGATTGCTGCTGTCGGATACGTAAAGATTCCCCGACGAATCGAACGCCAGTCCGGCCGGCGCGGGAATGCCGGCGCTTAACGCCGATCCGCCGTCTCCCGAAAAGTTCCCGTTGCCATTGCCGGCGTAAGTCGAAATCGTGCCGCCCGGCGTGACTTTGCGGATGCGGCGATTGTTGGTGTCGGCGATATAAAGGTTGCCCGACGAATCCACCGCCACCACCGACGGACTGTTGAGATTGGCGCTGCCGGCCGCGCCGCCGTCGCCCGCGAATCCCGCGGTGCCGTTGCCGGCGAAGGTGCTGATGATACCCGTCGGCGTGACTTTGCGGACGCGATGGTTTAGCCGGTCGGCGATATAAACGTTGCCCGACGAATCCACCGCGACACTCGACGGCTGGTTGAGGCCCGCGTTCGCGGCCTGGCTGCCGTCGCCCGAAAAATCGCGATTGCCAGTGCCTGCGAAGGTGGTGATCACGCCGGCCGCGTTGACCTTGCGCACTCGCTGGTCTTGTCCGTCGGCAATGTAGATGTTGCCCGCGGAATCCACCGCGACCCCCGAGGGCTGCTGCAGGGTTGCCGCGGTGGCCGCCGCGCCGTCGCCCAATCCGTTACCGCCGCCGCCCGCGATCGTGGTGATCACCTGGGCCTGGGAGATCGCCGAGAGCAGGAGCGCGCTCACGAAGAGAAAAGTCCGCATGGCAATACATGCGAGGCGGGCGCGAATTTTGTCGAAGAAAGTTGGAGCAGGTCTTTCAAATGTGGGGCCGGCACTTCTGCCGGCAACCGGTCTTTAGGCCGGTTTCTCCAGGTGACCAGAGCCGCCTAAAGGCGACTCGCCGCCACGAGTGGCGGCCCCACGTTGCGAGTCCAAATAAGACTGGCCTGACTCTACTGCGGCGGAGCCACGACGACGTAGGTCACATTCGTTCCGGCAAACTGCGGCTGATAATAGGTGCCGCCGCAATTCTGGAACGTTACGCCATTGACGGCCACCGGCGCGCACGCGGGAGGAAGGGAGTGGACCATCGTTCCGACGGCGACCGCGGTAACGGCGGCCGCGGTGGCTACCGCGAGCGCGCGTCCGCCATTGTTGTAGCAGCAACCGTTGTTATAGTATCCGCCGTTGACGTTGACGTCCCGATTCACGTTGACGTTTTGGTTTACGTTGACGTTCCGGTTGACGTTGACGTTCTGATTCACATTGGCGTTCCGGTTCACGTTGGCGTTCTGATTCGCGTTGACGTTCCGGTTCGCGTTGGCGTTCTGATTCGCGTTAGCGCCCCGATTCGCGTTGGCGCCCTGATTCGCGTTGGCGCCCCGGTTGGCACTGCCGCTCTGACTCGCGTTGGCTCGACCGCCCCCGCCCGAGTTGACGCTCGACCGCGCGTTGGCGCGCTGCGCAAATATCGGGGTACAGGACAGCACCAGCGCGACCGCTATGCAGGTAAATCGGTTCATAAGAGTAAATCGGCTCATAAAGAATTTCTCCTATTTCTCTGTGCTGGCGGCGCCGCCCTTGACGTGAACGAACGAAATCGCGAGCGCGTCCTTCGGCACATCGAACACGAATGCCGTGTCGTCGAAAGAAGGCGCCAGGTTCCAGGTGTAAATAGACGAATATTGCGGCCGAGCCTCGTCGGTCAGCGTGGTGATGACCAGCTTCCGCGGTAGCGGATAATCCCCTTTCTGAATCCAGATTTGCCAGTCGATTCCGGGCTGCCGGAAAGCAAACTGTTGGCAGGTGACGCCGTCGACCGAGCTTGGGCCAAGGTCGATCGCGGATGTGATCTCGCTGACCGTCGACTTCGGAGTGCCCCAGTAGAACATGTCCGCCAGCGGTAATTCGATGTCGAGATCGTCCTTCAGTTTTTCGCCCAACTCGATCAGCGTGGGTGGCGCTGGCAGTGGTTGCGTACACGTTCATGCGCGGCGCGAAAAGAGTGAACGTCTTGCCCTCGTAGAAAAACAACCGGTTCTGGTCGCCGGTCACTTCCGCGCGCATTTTGTTCGGCCTGGAGGCAAGCAAGTCCACGACCAAAGCGGTCTGGTCCTTCTGCCCGTCGTCCAGCACTGTTTCCGTGGTGATTGCGGCTCGAATCTGAAACGCCTTCAGCGTGCGCAGGTAATTCCCCACTTTATCTAGCGCGGCCATCGCGTCCGGATCGATGCTGGGGGCGGGTTGGGCTCCTAGCGGAGTCGCCACGCTTACCAGCGCCACCGCCAGGATTGGAAAGTAGCTTAATTGTTTCATCGATTGTCCTTTCCCGAAATTCGAATGTGCTTCCTCGTAAACAAAGGTCCTGGGATATAAGGTCTTGGAATCGAACACGTACCTTTCTAACGAGGAGACGCTGAGGGAGAGCTTCAGCGTCAGAGCGAGGATGCTGTGGCTGGTTCTTCGATCTGTTTTATTTGCGACTTGCGTCCGCCAGCCGCATGAATTCGCCGGCGGCAGGCAGGTTGCGCCGGAGCGAAATAAAAATCCGGCGCCGCGCACATTGCATCCGCTTTGTAGCGGGCCGCCGTCGGCCAACGAGCAAGTAAATGGAGTAAAGCCATGATCTTCAAAACAGCCGGTGCGTTTCTCGGTCTCACCTTACTAACCGCAGGTTTTGCAAGTGCGTCGGATACACCCGACCAGCAGCGCGAGAAAATCCGCAAGATGGCGGCAACAGTTCTGACGGACTTGTACAAACTGCAGCCGGATTCTAAAGCAGCAATCCAGAGGTCGGCGGGATACGCAGTTTTCAACAATATGGGCACCAACCTGCTGCTCCTGAGTACGGCGCGAGGCGCAGGTTTGGCAATGAACTCGAAAACCAGGCAGGACACGTTCATGAAGATGTTCTCGGCAGGCGCCGGCCTGGGAGTCGGAGTGAAGAGCTATAATGTCGTCTTTGTTTTTGAGACTGAGCAGGCGTTGACGAAGTTCCTCGATTCCGGCTGGGCGGGTGAGACGCAAGCCGACGCCGCGGCCAAGACAAAGACGTCAGGCGGCGCTTACTCGGGAGCGTCGATGATCGCGCCGGGAGTGTGGGTGTACCAAATCACGAAGAAGGGCCTGGCTCTTCAAGTGACCCTGCAAGGCACGAAGTACTCCAAGGACGACGATCTCAACAAACCGTAAATACGCGGCGTGGATGGGATTGGCGAGGATCACCAAATCATCCGCAACCGTCGGTTTTAAAGCGAGCGACGCAACGTCGATCGGCGGCTCGCGCTACATTGTTTCGTCACCACGTTCCCAAGCGCAGGACCATGCCTCCGGTAACTTGCATCCCCTGCCCATGCGGAGTGCCGTCCAGACGGTGAACACCCGAATACATGTAGTCGATTCCGATAATCCGAAAAGCGAAGGCGCTGTTCAGCTTCAGATCCACGCCGGCGCCCACTTTGAACGCGATCGAGTTAGCGGAATAGTCGGTGGCATAGAGCGAGCGATCTTCATCGTTGATGGTTAGACCGGACTGCTTCAGAGTTTGCTCCAGCGTCGCCTTTTTCGCTGTGTCGACATCTTCTCGCGTGACGGACTGGCCGCCGAACAGCACCTGAGCGTAAGGACTCCAACGGGCGGCGGGATACGGTGTCCAGCGAGGCCCCGCCATGTACTGTAGCGAATCGCCTGAATGATTCTCCGGCAACCCTGTCATCTTGCATCCGGCGACTTCAAACACGATCTGCCAGCGCGGGGTGAATCTGGCGGCAATGTCCGTGCCTCCTCCCACACAGGGACCTGTCCCTTTCGCGTTTCCCTGGGCCACGGCGACTAAGGAGAATTCGAACGGTGCGACGTCAGGCAGGGATTCGGGCGACGGTTTCACGGATGAAGTCGCGGTCGCGTCGACACCGGTGTTTCGCTTCACGACGTAATACTTGCTGTCCGCCGGCCACACGTCCGGCCGCGTCAGGCGATCCCATATGACGTGTCCAGCCAGCAGATTCGCCAGGCTCCGGCTGGGATTCAGGCCGGAGCGCAAGACCAATTTCAGATACGGGTTTGAGGTCTTGCCTTCGATCCTTTTGATAAGGTACTTATCCAGAGCGTCTTCGGTGAGGATCCAGGCAAGACCAATGGTGGGCGTAATTACGTGGTCAACGAACCCTTGTTGCGGATATTTGCTCTGTGTCGCCCCCACGGTGGCTTCGCTGAGGGGACCGATTTCCGACAATTCGCTGTACGCCCAGGCGAACGCCGCTGCTCTGAGACGGCCTTTCCAATACTCCCGGTCGCGGCCAAACTCGTAGTGCCGATACTGGCGATCGTTCTGAATCCAAAGGAATCCCGACACCGCGCCTTGCATGGGATGGCCGACATAGTTCACCAGAAACGGATCGCCGTCGGCCCACCCATGCAGACCATCGATGGACGATCCCCAGCCCTGAAAGAAGGGTTCGTGGGTATGGCGAGCCCCTTTCTCCGTGAGGGTCCGGAAACCCTCCTCCAGAACCAGAAAGGCGAAAGAGTTCTTGAAGACTCCCGACCAGTTCACGCCACTCTCGGCCGGCTGAATCACGGGCACTGTTGCCGGTGCGACTGCCGGTGCGACTACCGGTGTGCCATCGGGAAACGGGAGGGGCAAATCGCTTTGGCCTGTCTCCTGAGCCCAGGACAAGGACTGGATCAGGACGAGCAAACCTATCGTTCGGAAGAGTGAGATGGGCATTCCTGACAGACTGAGGGTCTGTTGCCTTCCAACGATTTAAGATTTTCTCGGAAACAAATGAAAACGTTTGGCAATCCGCGTCATCACCGCACGCCTAAACTGCCTGGAATCAGTGGGAGTGACTGATGTTATAAGGATTGTTGTTCGAGCGTTCGCGATATCCTCAAGGTGAATCGCGCAACCGCGCAGGGAGGTCCGCCATGCGATACGACTTTCTGATCGACACCTATGAGACCGAGCGCCTCAAGGTGATTAGCGCCTGGAGCATGTTCACCGACCATGATCTTGCGCTGCGCCCCGCCGCGGACGATCCACGCGGCCGCAGCTTTCACGAACACATGGTGCATCAGTGCGCGAGCGAAGACATCTGGTTTCGAACCATGCTCGGCATCGAGGTGGGATCGTCTCCGTTGCCGAAAGAAGAGGTGCGGCTCGAATTCATGAGGCGCTACGAGGAAGACAGCGGAAAACGCCTTCGCGAGTTGCGAAACAAAGAAGAGGGATGGTGGGAAGGCGAGACAATGTTTTTCGATGTTCGCCGCTCGCGAGCCTGGGTGCTGACGCGCCGGATCGCCCATACCGCGCATCATCGCGGCCAGCAACTCGCGCTGCTACGGATGCTGGGGCGGGACCTTTACAGCAATTACGGGCCGACGGCGGATACCGGCGGTCTCATGCAGAATCACGCGCCGACGATTTACGCATACCCGGATTTCGAGACTCTGATCGAGAACGAAACCGTTGGGGGCCGCAAGGCGAGGCTACCTGGTACTGGCGGCAAGCCGGTTACCGAGCGGCCGTGATGAAGCGATCGCTCGGTCGCGTCAGAAGTGATCTTTGAATCTTGCTCCAAATGCCTGCGACCCGGGGATCGAAACCGCATCGAAGGGTTAGCGATTCACGAACAAGGAGAACAGAGCATGGGCACGTCAAATATTGCAGACAAGGTGGTAGTCATCACCGGAGCCAGCAGCGGACTTGGAGAGAGCACCGCGAAGCTTCTTGCGCGACACGGAGCGAAGGTGGTCCTGGGAGCGCGTCGCAAGGATCGTTTAGACGCAGTCGTCAGCGAGATTTCGGCGGCCGGCGGTAAGGCTGTCGGGTTCGCCGTCGACGTCACGAAACGTGCCGAGGTGGAAGGGCTCATCAAAAAAGCCGTCGAGAGTTTCGGCCGGGTGGATGTCCTGGTGAATAATGCGGGTGTGATGCTCATCGCCCCAATGAACCTTCTCAACGTGGAGGAATGGGATCGGCAGATCGACCTCAACATCAAGGGAGTTCTGTACGGAGTCGCCGCCGCTCTGCCGCAAATGCAAAAGCAGAAGAGCGGTCACATCATCAACATGGCGTCGGTTTTCGGAATCAAGGTATTCGCCCCCGGCGGAACGGTTTACTGCGCCACGAAATCCGCCGTGCGCAGCTTGACGGAAGGACTTCGAATGGAGCTGCATTCCGAAAACATCCGCTGCACGATCATCTCGCCTGGCGCGGTGGAATCGGAACTGAAGAACGGAACTTCTGATCCGTCCTCCGCGGCATTTGTGAAGGATCTATACCAGAAGATCGCCATTCCGGCCGAATCGGTTGCTCGCGCCGTGCTGTACGCCATCGAACAACCGGCGGACGTGGAAATCGACGAAGTTGTTCTGCGGCCCACCGCGCAGGACTTTTGAGCGCGATGAAGATCGGAACCATTGCAAGAACCTGGGCGGCACTCTTGTCCATCGGGTTTGCCGCCGGCCTTCTCGAAGGCCAGGGAAGGATGAATATGCCTATGTCGAATCCAGTCTCTTATCGCGCCGTGAAGGTTGACGGACTCTCCATTTTTTATCGGGAAGCGGGACCGAAGGAAGGCCCAACCATTCTCCTGCTCCACGGCCTACCCTCTTCGTCTCGAATGTTCGAGCCGCTCTTCGCGCGTCTTTCCGATCGCTATCACCTTGTCGCTCCCGATTACCCGGGCTTCGGGCATAGCGATTGGCCGGACCCGAAACAGTTCGCCTACACGTTCGACAATCTGGCTAAAGTCATCGATGGCTTCACGGAAGCGACCGGCCTCTCGCGCTACACACTCTACATGCAGGATTATGGCGTGCCGGTCGGATTCCGCATGGCGCTGGCGCATCCGAATCGCATCCAGGCGCTGATTGTTCAGGATGGAGTGGCGCACAACGAAGGGCTGGGAGCGAACTGGGCAGCGCGGCGTGCTTTTTGGGCGGATCGCTCTGCACACGAAGCCGAGCTGCGCACGAACCTGCTGTCGCTTGCAACCACTAAGACCCGCCACGTCGGCGATGATCCCAACGTGGAACTCTACGACCCTGATTTGTGGACCGACGAGTTCGCATTCCTGAGTCGACCCGGGCAGGCTGAGATTCAAAGCGACTTGTTCTACGACTACCGTACTAACGTCGCTGCGTATCCAAAGTGGCAGGAATGGATGCGGAAGAGCCAGCCAAGGTTATTGGTTGTCTGGGGAAAACACGACCTCTCATTCGATCCCGGCGAGCCGGAACGATATCGCAAGGATGTCCCGAGCGCCGAGGTGCATGTCCTCGACGCAGGACATTTCGCGCTCGATACCAAGGCAAATGAGATTGCCGCGCTGGTGCGGGAATTCATGAGCAAGCAGCGGTGAAGTGAGTCTCAAATTCAAGGAGTACGTATGTCAAACGCAAGCCCCCGCATCAAACCCAAAAGCCCCCGGATACACCTTACGCGGCATTCACCGTTTTACTGGCGAGTGACACTTGATCATCCGCCGCTCAACATCTTCGGCCCGGATACCATTCCGCAACTGAACGAGATCGTTACCGCGATCGAGACGGACAAGCACGTCAAAGTGGTCGTGTTCGACAGCGCGATAGAAGGATACTTTCTTACACACTACGACTTTCTTGCGAAACTTGAGGACACCACCAGTCTCCCGCCGGGACCCACGGGGTTGCAGCCTTTGCCCGATATGCTGGTGCGCCTCAGCCGCGCTCCTGTGGTCTCTATCGCCTCGATCCGTGGGCGCGCGACCGGCGTGGGAAGTGAGCTGGCCCTGGCTTGCGATATGCGTTTTGCGAGTCGCGAAAAAGCGATCTTGTCGCACTTTGAGGTCGGAGCCGGTGTCGTTCCTGGAGGAGGTCCAATGGCGCGTTTACCGCGCCTGATGGGGCGAGGGCGTGCACTTGAAGTACTTCTCGGCGCCGACGACATCCCCGGCGATCTGGCCGAACGATATGGATACGTCAACCGGTCCTTGCCGGATTCCGAACTCGATGCATTTGTGGATGGACTCGCAACACGGATCGCGTCGTTCGATAAGCAGGCGATCAGCGAGACCAAGCGTTTCGTTGATGTCGCCAGTCTGCCGCCCGACTTCGAGATCGCGCCGGAGTGGGATGTCTGCGTTGCCTCGATCATGCGGCCGGCAGCGCAGAAGCGGATCCAGGCCTTAATGGCCCAAGGCTTTCACAAACCCGGCGACGTCGAAAACCGCTTGGGTTACCACGTCGGTCAATTGGGCGCTAGCCACTGAGGGAATGAAGGATTTCGATGTCACACCATGCGTCCGGCCCAGACTTTGGGTTTCCCCGCGGGGATGCCCGCCTGGACATGACCGACCTCTATGCATTCCCTAAACCAGGGGATCCGGCCAAGTCAATACTGATCTTGAACGTACACATGTCGTACGGCGTGAACCCGCCGGGACCAACAACCACCGAGCCTTTCGCGCCGGGAGCGCTATACGAAATAAAGCTTGATACGAATCGCGATTCCATCGCCGATATTTCCTACAGCCTGCAGTTCCGGTCTTCCGGCGACGGGAAGCAGAGCGCTACGCTGCGCCGTATCCAGGGCGCGGCGGCCGCCGGGCCGGGTGATGAGGGCGAAGTAATCACGGCGGAGGCACCGGTCTCAACCGGACAAGAAGCGCTGGTGACAAAAGCCGGCGAGTGTCGATTGTTCGCGGGTTGGCGCAGCGATCCATTCTTCTTCGATGCCAACGGGAATTTCAATAAAATGCAATTCACGGGGGATGACTTCTTCGCCGACAAAAATGTTTGCAGTATCGTCCTTGAGCTACCCAACGCGGCTTTAGGGACTAACAAGTTGGGACTTTGGGCTCGCACCGTGGAGAAGACCGGCGAAGGCTGGGTTCAAGCGGACCGCGGTGGACGACCGTTGCAAGTCGTCTTCCTCGGCCGGAGGGGACCGGCTGGCGTACCTGAGCGGCGAGCCAGCGGACGATGATCGCTTCATCAGTGTTTTCGCGCACGAATTGGAACATACGGGCGGCTATACTTCGCAGGAGGCAAAGGTGGTGGCAGGAAACTTACTGCCCGACATTCTTGCCTACGATCCTCGGCGCCCGGCGTCTTTTCCGCACAACGGCCGGACACTCACCGACGATGTCGTCGACGTTTTCTTCTCCTTAATCACGAACGGGAAGGTGACGGGAGATAAGGTTGGGCCGCACAGCGATCTGCTAGACGAGTTCCCGTATCTCGGACCACCGCACGATTAGCGGCGGCTTGGGAGTCCCCTTCAAGTTTCTTGGTCGATCCTGCCACTCTCCTCGGGGCGGATTGTTCTCCAGCCGAGGAATGCCACCTTCCGCGCAGAATTTATACCCGATCTGGCGGAACGTTCGAAGCCGAATATGTGTGAGCTCAACGAGCGACACCTGTATTCTGGTAAGAACCATGAACCCTGATGGCAGGCAGCTCATCAAAACACATTGAAAGAGTGGAACACAAGATCCACAGCCAGGAAGAGTTCGTCACCGAATCAAGCATCCTCACCGGCTGGCGGTGGTCGATCAGAAGAGACATCGCAAGATTCATATGCATCAGACATTTGAGTTCCTGCTGAAGCACGGCTACACAAGGGGAGTTCGCACTCGCAAGCACGATCTCTCGCTGGTGGGGGCAAGGGTTTCGGGTACCGAATCGTCGCCGACAAGATGGAGGGGCGGCTTCGCGATAGTCAGCCGGACGCGTCCGCTATTCCCGGACGAGGGCGCACGCGCGCGGCTAAATCCCCTACCGTCAGCACGACAGAACTGGCGTCATCCGAGTAACCAAGGTGCGACGGAATGCGTTCTAATGATCATGTTGGCAAGCGGCTCCTGAAAGCGGAGGAGGCCGCGGAGTACCTCAGTCTCGACGTAGACACCGTCTACCGAAAGTCCAGGCTCCGCGAACTTCCTTCGGTCAAGGTTGGCCGATCGCTCCGGTTCGATGTTGAAGCGTTAGAGCGCTTCATCGAAGAACACACGATCGAAACCATTGATTGAAAGGAGCTGTAGAAGATGTCTATTTGCAAAAAACGCGACGGAGTTTGGATAATCCGTTGGTGGGAAGGTGGACGCAATCGAAGTCTTCAGGTGAACGGATCTCGCGAGCTGGCGAAAAAGATCGAACGCAAGAAGTTGTCAGCTCGGGATGAAAACCGACACTTAGACGTTCGGCGCGAAGTAAACTTTCGGATGGCAGCGCTCATCAAACGGTACCGGGAACAATATGCAGTAAAGAAAAGATCCTACGACCGTGAGAAGAGTGTGCTCGATGGAATCCAGCAAGAACTCGGAACGATGTTCGTTCGCGAAGTGGACGGCCCTGCCGTTCAACGTTGGTATCGTCGGGCTGACTGAACGAAAAGAACTTTCCGCCGGCACCGCGGTTCGGCACTTCAACGTCATGCACCACATGATGGAGAAGGCATGCACGATTTGGTCGAAGGAAACCGGTATCGACCGGAATCCGGCTGATCAGATCGAGGTTGTGCGGCCGAATGACGCGCGGGAACGCTATTTATCCGCCGAAGAATTGACTGCTCTTAAGGCCGCGCTCGATTCGAAGTTGTATCGAGCCGGAACACAAGAGATCAACCGGACGTTTTATCGGTTGCGCGTGATCGTGTTGATCGCGCTCACGACCGGTATGCGGATGGCTGAAATCTTCGGATTGACGTGGGGTGATCTTCGGTATTCCGAAGGCCTCATTGCCGTACGCGCGAAGCTCAAGGGCGGAAAGATTCGGTTTGTGCCGATGACCCCCGAGTTGGCCGCAGAGCTTCGGAAATATCCTGCCACGATCGGCGAAATGCAATTGTTCCCGCCGAAGCGTGGTGCGAAGGGCGAACGGCTCCGGGTAGAGAGCAGCTTCGAAACGATCCTGACGCTTTCGGGCATACAGGATTTTCGCTTCCACGATCTCCGGCACACGTTTGCATCGTGGTACATGATGCACGGTGGGGATCTGTACGAACTGGCGAAGATTCTTGGTCATTCGAATATCAAGATGACCGAGCGCTATGCAAAGTTGGGAAAGGCACACATCGCGAGGACTGGTGAGACAGCGCGTGAGATGTGGAAGTTGATGTCGGGTGGAAAAGGGGTACAGGCGACGGCGTCCGCGTAGGATGTACGTTATTTGTACGTCAGGTTAGAAATGCAGGTTCTTGGTCAGAACTAAGTGCTTTAGAATGTGGTGGCCAGGGACGGAATCGAACCGCCGACGCCAGCCTTTTCAGGGCTGCGCTCTACCGACTGAGCTACCTGGCCTCGATCGGACCTATTGTAGCATTCGCGGCCTGGATGCTACCATCGCGACAGCCGTGATGATCGTTCCTCCTGCCATGCTTTCGCCGAAAGTGATTCTCCTTGGCATCGTTGCCGGGGCAGCGGCCGGGTCTCTGGTCGCTCTGGTTGCCAGTCGAATGTTCCGGCGCGGCGAGCTTCCACAACTCGCCGCGCTTTGGGTTCCGCTCCTGATTGACGCCGTGCTTGGGGCGATCGGGTTCGTCGGCGGCACGATCGGCATCGCGTCCTTGCCGGCATTGAAGAACCTCACGCAGACCACCACGACCACTCAATCCGGCGGGGTCATCATCCACACGATCACGCACCACTACGAGAACGCTTACCGATTGGCACTCGGTGTCGCGGTGCTGCTCGCCGTGGTCGGTGAAGTGATTCGCTATCTGCTCAGGCGCCGACAGCCTTCACCTGCGTGATCGTTTTCAGATCCGCCTCCAAACCCTTCAGATCGAATTTGTCCGGCGTCAGATTCGTGACCTTGTTGATCCAATCCTGGCTCAGCACTGCGTAGGCTTCGTCGCAATACGTGTCGAGGAATCCCCAGCTCATGCGCTTGGTTGCACCCCAGGTGATGATCGTGAGCCCGCGCGAATCGTAAGCGACGACGGGAATCGCATGACCGCCCCAGGAACCCGGCGCACCCTGTCCGACCGCACCGCCCGGCGGCACTGCCCACACGGCTTGCGTCTGTGCACTCAACGGCAGTTGCACACCGAGATAGCAATTGCCGAACAGCACCACGGAATCCATCACCTCATCATGATTCTTGGGTTCGAGGCTGGCGTACGCCATGATTTTGTGGGCGTCGACGCCGGTCTTCCTCCAGTAATTCAGCACATCCATAATGACCGCGCCCCGATCGGTATCCGGATTCGCGGGATTATAGCCGCCTACTGCCTCATATGCCTTGAGAATGGTCGCGTCGGGTGGGATCACCGCGGTTCCGCTGTAGGTAGTCCATTGCTCGATCATGTGACCGACACAGGCGCAGGTGCAATCGCCCAGGTTGTCATTGAGCATCATGGGCCATTTCTTGACTTTGGTCGCGAAGTCCTCCTTGGCGGGCGGCGCAGGCACCGCGCTGGCTGGGATGTACTTAGCGAGTTGAAGCGTGCGGGAATCGTGCCGTGCGGGCGCTTTTCCCAGCTTGACTTTCAGACCGCTCGAAAGCGTGAAAACTGGTAACGACATAGTAGCTCCTTAGTTCGAACAAACTAACAAAGACGTAGTGGTTGCGCGGGGCTAAACGTGTCACATGATTTTGTGGACTGTTCGGTATTGGCTGGCGATTCAGGTGTCAGCGTTGGCTCGGGCTGTGTTTTCGCGGGTGGATCAATTTTGCGAAACGAACCCAAATCGGCAGCGGGATTCGCTGGCGATGGCGTTGATGGAACCGGCGACGGCCGCTTGGATTGAATCACTTGCAACTGCTTGAACGCCCGATCGTAAGAACGATTGAGCGAGGTTTCGTAGCGGATCAGCAGCGCGACGGCTTGTCCATCGTCGGCGAGTTTCTGGAAGACCCAGCCCAGGCGAGCGTAGACGTCCATGTTGTTGAATTCCTTGTCGATGGCTTTGGAACGGCGGGACATTTCGTTATCGAACAAGTTCATTTCGAGGGCGAGCAGGCGGCGAATGCGCCAGCGGGCGGAAGCCATGGCCTCGACGAGCTCCATTTCGACGCCGGTCGCGGGATGGAACTGGTCGACATAATCGGCGAGGAGGAGCTTGAATTTGTCGGAGGATTCGCCGGGGAGAAGCACGGTCTTGGCGGTGAGGCCGTGGCGGCGGCTGTTGGCGGAGGAACGGGCTCGGCCGTCGGGGGTATTGGGGCCGTGGGATTTGGCTCCGTTGGTTCGGGCGGTATCTTGTTTTAGTTGAGATGACATGGTGAACTCCGCTTGGAGAGTAATGGTCGGGGGTGGAGTTTTGGGGTGGGGTGGAGGGGGAAGTGGATGAGGGGGCGGGAGAAAGAGATCAAGAAGAGCAGTCAAGCGTCGCGGATTAGACGGCGCGTATTTGCGGGCATCCTGGAAGAACCACACTGCGATAAGCTTGTGCTTAAGACAGTGCTACCAAGAGAGGCTCTTCGAACCGGAGGCGAGAAGTGAAAACGGCGATCGCGGTTATTACGCAACCTCTTGCATTATGCGCTTTAGTAGTTTCGAGTGCATTTGCGTCCATGGCGAAGTGGAGCCCGCGCGCGCGGAACAGTCAAACCCAGTTTTATCTAATGTGGTCACTTGCCGCGGTAGCACTTATCGGCGGACTTTTTCTCGCTTGGCAGCAACTACCGAAACAAACCGTCGAACAGTCCGTAAAGGATGTTATCCAGACGTCCATAGGGGATCAGAGCCCGAACGTCAATTCATCCGGCAGTGGTTCCGTAACGGTTCAGGTTGGGACCCCGGCGGCGCATCCTCCGAAGCCCGAGGAAAAGAAGAAATGAGATGCGCCACAGTAGGACTCTTGTTGCCGATATGGTCGATGGCTCAGTCTCAGGTAACCCCAACTAAGACGAGTATCCAGACATCTGCGGGCAATTGTAGCCCGAACATCGTGAGCAATGGTAGCGGTCCCGTCACGGTAAGGTTCGATGGTTTGTGTGACAGTGTCGACCCACGCGTTCTGCGGAACCTAATTCAGAGCGTTCAAGCGTTCGCGGCGGAGTTTCCCAAGACAATCAGGTACCTAAATGAGCTTCTGGACAAGAAGACGGATGCACTGAGCGACCAAGCAAAAGAGCTTCAGGAATGGACAGAGAAGTACCGAGAACTCAGGAACCAGCTCAATGAACGGCCCTCAGATGACCTCATGAGCAGGCATGCAGCAGATGCCCTGCAGGTCGGAGACCTCGGCCTTGCGGAGCGCTTATTGAAGGAATTATTGCTGAACGAGGAGAAGCAAATAGACCTCGCAGCCCAACATCATTTCAATTTGGGCCGTCTTTACGAACTCGAATTGGATCCCTCACAGGCGCTCAGTCACTATGAAAAAGCTTTCAATTACCGCCGCGACAATCCGCATTATGGAGAGGGATATGCGGACCTGCTTTACCGGCAACGCGATTTCGGCAAGGCGGAAGCCATATACAACGAGATTCTTGAAATCCGCCGCGAACTTTCAAAAACGAACCCACTTGCGCATCGACTAGAGTTGGCCGTCGCTCTGAATAATCTTGGTGTTGTTTACATGGCGGCGCAGCGGACTAACGAGGCATCCAAAGCGTACTCGGAAGCGCTGCAGATCCGAAGGGAGCTTGCAAGAGCGAACCCAAGAACGTATTTGCCATATTTGGCTACGACTCTGAACAACATCGGCACCGTCTACAGCGTCACTCAACGGCCGGATGACGCCAGTGCGGCCTTCGTTGAGGCCCTGCGGATTCGCCGTGAACTAGCGAAAGAGAACCCGGAAGCGTATCTCCTGGACGTGGCGGTGACGCTCAACAATCTCGGCAGCCTTTACCTCAGCACACAGCGACTGAATGAGGCAAACGATGCCTACGTTGAAGCTCTCCGCATTCGGCGAGAGTTGGCGAAGGCCAATCCGCGAGCTTATGGGTCCTACCTGGCCACTACGCTGAACAGTATAGGCAATTTGTATAGCACCACGAAGCGGCTTGAGGAGGCAAAGGACGCCTACGCAGAGGCGCTGCAGATTCGCCGCGAGCTTGCGAAGGCAAACCCGCGGGCGTATCTCCCGTTTGTGGCCGAGACGCTTAACAATCTCGGCAACGCTCACAGCGTCACGCACAACTTGAACGACGCGGTCAATGCCTACTCGGAAGCACTCCAAATTCGCCGGGATCTTGCGAAAGCGAATCCACAGGTTTATATGGTTGCCGTGATTCAAACGCTGAACAATCTCGCCCTCATGTACAAGTCCGAAGGGCACAACATCGAGTCAGCTAGCTTCTGCGCCGAAGCGGCCGAGGCCCGCAAGTATCTTTCTATTGACAACCCAACTCCGTATTCTTCTCCGCTCAACCACGTTTGTGTAAATTAGCAACCGACCATGCTCGTTAGATCACGCGCTGCTGGAAGTCTTAAGACCGGTATGCATCAGAAGGCTTGTCAGTGTGAACGAAATCGGGACCGGAGCGACGACTCTGCGACACCCCACCTAGACGTCTTGTGCTGTCGCGCCTCTTTGAGCACCAATTGTTTTCACAGGTGGGACTGTATGGATTGCGGGGTAATGTCAACTCCGGGACGCTCCATCCAGGTTAATATGCACAGAAGAGCCGACATGAGAACAGCCTGGGGATTTGTTCAGCAATCGCTCGCGGTCGCGTTGATTTTGAGTTGTCTTCTGAGTCATGTTCATGGGCAGGCCCAAATGCCGGGGCAGCTTGCGGAATTCGAAGTCGCGTCGATTAAACCCAACAAGAGTAATGAGCGGATTTACTATGGGCTTCGCAACTCCAGTTTGACTGTCAGGAATATGACGGTGCAGGGCCTGATACAGGCTGCTTACGGGAAAAGAGACTTTCAGATAAGCGGTGGGCCGGCTTGGATTGGTTTCCGAATGTTTCGATATCGAGGCGAAGGCGGAACGTCCGCAACCGGCCACGCAGGATATGTTGAAGTCGCTGCTGTCGAGCAGGTTTCATTTGTCGCTTCATCGCGAGACCAAAGAGACTTCCGTCTATTCGCTGGTTATCGCTCGGGGCGGGCTCAAGATGAAATTGTCCGTTGACCAGAGTGAGTTGGAGAGGGGCGGTCCCGAAGAGCTCGGCTCGGGGCGGATGATTGGGAAAGGCCTTCCGATATGTGATCGTCAATCTTCTTTCGAATATGCTGGGGCGGTCGGTGGTTAACAATACCGGCCTTGCCGGGAAATTCGAAGGCGGTTGAGAAGCAGTTGGGGTTGAGAATGGAATCGGTTCGGGCGCCGGGGGAAGTTTTGGTGATCGATCACGTGGAGCGTCCGTCGGTGAATTGATCGGAATCATTTAGTCCGCTGCCTTGCCTGCTTCGCTTTGTCGGCTCTGCGGGAGCCGAATGATCGCGGTTTGAAAATGGGGCCGGCACATGCTTGAAGAGAGCCGCCTGAAGACGGCTCGCCTCCATGAGTGGCGGCCCCACAACGTCCCACAAAGGGCAGCCTCACAACAGCCTGCTGGCTTAGGATTCGCGATTTGCTTGGCGAATCACTAGCGCGGTTGCTAACGATGACAGGCCTATGAGGCCGACCATCGGTAGTTCGCTTCCGGTGGCTGGCATTGTCGGCTCGGGAGCCGGTGTCGGTTCCGGCGCGGGCTGTTCGGTAGCCACGGGGGTCACATCGGTCGGCGATTCCTGAGTTTGCGGCGCGGGCTCGGCCACAACGGGAGCCGGCTGAGGTTCCGGCGCTGCGGCGGGCGATTCTTCCACGGCCGCTACAGCCTGTGGCGCCGGGATCTCCGCGGGTATGTTCTGGGCTACGATCGCCGTTGGCTCGGTGTTGCGCGCGGCCAGAATGGTGGCGGATTCGGACTTGCTATAGATGAACTCGCGGCCGTATTGATCGCCGGGATATAGCCAGGCTTTGATGGGCTCGGGTTGTCCGACGGGGGCTTCGTAGAAAATGATCTCGGTCTTATCGGGCGGCTCCTGGCGGAACGTCGGGCTGGTGTTCACCGTCGCGAAGATCTGAGTTTGGCGTTCGTTGAAAATCTGCACTTGAAGCTGCATGGCCGGGGATTGGACCAACTTGAATGTGTACTTGCCGGCGGGCAGCGTTTTGCCGGGGACTCGGATGGGATGAGAGAAGTCAATGATCGTGGTCTTGAGCCACTGATCGGAACTCAGGGCGCGTTGCGGAACAGCGGCGAAAAAGAGGGCCGCGCACGCCGCTGTTTGAAAAAGACCAAGGTGTTTCATGTTTTTTTGCCTCCTGCGTAAAGGGGGCCTTTCGTTCATGGCCGCCTTCCGATGGAGTGTTGTGCAGGTGTGGTTCCAAATTTAGAAATTGAATTGCTTCTAGAGTTTGGTGATTATTGGCTGGTGTTGGAGCGTGTGTGGATTGCAGAGTTTGGGTAGTTATGGTGCGGAAATCGGTTTTCTTATGAAGGAAAAGAACAGGCGGAAACGCCTGCTCCGCGGACAGAATGCTATTGTTTGCGTTGGCGGCGGAACATCAGATAGCCTAGCGGCGCGGCGAGCAGAACTAATGTCGCGGGTTCGGGCACGCCATTCACGTCGAATGAAGAGTCGGGCAATATGGCCGCCTGGAGTTGTTGGTTATCGAAAGCGGCGATGGTGGTCACGGTCAGCGTCACAGTGAGATTGTTGGCGCTGCCGTTCAGGTTCGCGACATCCGTGCCCTGAAATTCGGTGGAGAGAGAACCGCTACCCGACTCAGTGACGTCGGTTGTCGTGCCGACAAAATCGAAATCCAGCGTCCAGTTGTAGGGATTCCCACTCCCGGGTGCGATGGTGAAATCCCAGGCGAGCGGCAGGGGGCCGCTAAAGAACCCGTCGTTGCCGGCGGCAACCCAGGTCCAAAGGAGTCCGAAGCTGGCTCCGCCGGCGATGGCGGAAGCGGAAAGATTGCCCGAGAGGGTCGCGCCGTTGACTCCGTTGGCCTCGGTGGGGAGCAGCGACCCACTGCAGGTGCCGCTACTCAGGGTGCTGTTGGCGTTGTAGGTGGAACCGTTGCATTGGTTGGCGCTGGTGAACGCGAACGTTGTGGTCGCTTTGGCGGGCGTCGCCAAGGTGGTGAGCGCGGCGAGCGGGATGGTTACCAGGGCCAAGGTGCGGCCTTTACTGTGTAAGAAACGCTTCGCACGATCGAGTGATGTCATTGCCGCCTCCGAGTTGGTACAGATGTCCATATCTAGGAAGGCGTAAACGCGAGGTGCTTTTCGAAAGTTTTTTTATTTCTTTAGGATGATGCGACTCGCGGGCTCTCCTCGAGCTTTCTTTTTAGTGGGCAAAGGGTGTCGACATGAGTGTCGACACGGCACGCAGGAGTGCGTGCGCCACATCCTACTAGCCGCGTTTGCGCCACTGCTTCCAATCGTCGGTCACGGATTCGACCATGGCTTGAGCGGCGGCGTGCAGCCAGTTGGCGGGACGCTTTTTCAGATCGCTTTCGATAACGGCGGCGTCGCGGCTGCCCAGATGAACGTTGGCGGTTTCGAATCCCATGGCTTCGAGGAGTCGTGTGGAGTCGTGTTTTTCGGGGAGCGACGATAGCTCGATTCGCGAGCAGTCGGGCGCGAGGCGGCGCACGATCCAGGGTGCGCGCACTTTAACGAACGGATCGGGAGCGCGACGGGCGCGATCGAGTGCTTCCTGATAGAAGAATTCCGTCTTGCCGGGGCGGCGCGAGGTTGCCCATCGCCAGGCGGAATCGGTCAGCTCCTTGGCTTCGCGCGCGATGGTCCCACCTCGCCATTGCGCCAGCGCGACGAAGCGGCGGCGGCCGAGGCTGCCGAGACCCGCGAGACGGTGGACGACGCGGCAATCGAGATCGCCCTCCGGCATCATGCGGTGCAGAGCTTTCATGGCGCTGCCGGGAATGCGGCCTTTCCAGGTGGGAAGATCGTTGAGCTTTTTCCAGAAGAGCTCGGGTTGCTTGAGGCGTTCGACGGCGGCCAGGCGAAGCGCGGTGTGATGTTCGGCGAGCGCGAAGGGGCGGCCTCCTTTGGCGAGGCCCGCATGGTAGCCGGCGAGGATCGCTTTGGATGCGCGGGCGGCCGAGATGTGAAGATGATCGGCGGCGGTGGCGAGATGCGCGCTGGTGGCGAGGCGAACCAGATCGCAGGTGTAGGGCAGCCAGCAGGCTTCGTCAAAATCGTTGATGCCCCAGATGAGGCGGCCTTCGACGTCGCGCCAGGTACCGAAATTTTCGACATGCAGATCGCCGACGGCCAGAACTTCCGGCGCCGCCGCGGAATGTTCGGACAGAGTTCGGGCCAGATTTGCGCCCATCGATAAAATGTTGCGCGCAGGAAAGAAAATGCCGCTTCGGACATCAGCGCGTGTTTGCGATCGAGATCGGGCTGAATGAGAGGAATGCGTTCACCCAGCCAGGCTTCATATTTGTCGGTAGCGCGCACGATATCCATGTTGTTCCGAGTAAAAGTTACACCTTCGGCGAGTGAAGATCAAGTGCGGGTTCGCGGCAAAGCTTTGAGATACGGGAAGTTTTCGACTTGGCAGGCGAGGTGCATAATGACACGGCGGAAAGAGATCGTGATAACGATCACGCGAGATTCGATCGAAAGACTTTAAAACTGGAGGATTTAATGAAACGTTTGAGCATTATCCAAACGGCCGCTTGCGCAGCTCTGTTGTGCGCGGCGCTATCGCCACGCGTTGTGCGCGCGGATGAATGGGACAAGAAAACAATCATGAATTTTTCGGACACGGTACAGATGCCCGGCGCGACTCTGCCGGCGGGCAAGTACGTGTTCAAAGTAGTGGAATCCAGTTCCAACCGCTACGTCGTCCAGGTATTGAACGAACGTGAGAATCACGTGTTCACCACCGTCATCGCGATTCCGGACTATCGCATGGAACCGCGCGGCAAAACCACCGTCAGCTTCTATGAAGCTCCCGAAGGGCAGCCTTTGCCGGTGAAGGCGTGGTTCTATCCGGGCGATAACTACGGCCGTGAGTTTGTGTATTCGAAATCCGAAGCCGCTTTAATCGCGAAGGTAAAGAACCAGAAGGTTCGTAGCGAGGAAACCGCGGTAGTGGCGGAAAACACCACGCCGACGCCGGCGGTGGAAACCACGCAAGAAGTGGCTGCCGTCGCGACGGAACCGCAGGTGGAAGCCGCGAAAACTCCTGAGCCGGTCGTTGCTCCGGCACCCGCAGTAGCCGCGGAACCTGAACCTCTGCCGCAACCGCAGGAATCCCCGGCGGTAACGACTGCCGAGGTAACGGAGACGCCGACGGATGCGACTCCTGCTCCGGAACCGGAGAGTATGCCTGCCACCGGTAGCGAATTGCCGCTGGTGATGTTGGTTGGTTTGGCGTCGATCGCGGCTGCGGCGACGATTCGTAGCGCGCGACGTGCAAGTTAGGATCGCATGGACGAGGCCCTGTTGGAGGGTTGAGATGCGCGGCGCTTTTCGCGTTATTGAGCGCTGCCTTTGGGCGATCGGGTTCGTGGCCCTCGCTGTTTGGATTGCTGTCTGGATTAATGCCAGACAGCAACAAGCGCAGGGGAGCCGGGAACTCGATCGCTTTTTAGCAGGGCACGAAAGCTCGGTGGTACCGTCGCGTTCAAGTCCACATTCGACACCGCGCTCGGTGCCCAAGTTGGCGGAAGGTGTGTTGATTGGGCGAATTGAGATTCCGCGGTTGAAGATGTCGACGGTGGTATTCGAAGGCACTGGCGACGATGTGCTGAGGATCGGAGTGGGGCACATGGCTGGTTCGCCACTGCCGGGCGAGCAGGGAAATGTGGTGCTGGCGGCGCATCGCGATACGTACTTTCGTCCGCTGCGCAATATCCAGAATCGGGACAGGATCGATGTCGTGACGCCGAGCGGCACGCGGCGGTATCGAGTGGAATCGATGATGATCGTGTCGCCGGAGCATACGGAAGTGCTGGCGCAGGGGCCGGGGACGACGCTCACTTTGGTCACTTGTTATCCGTTCTCGTGGTTCGGGCATGCGCCGAAGCGATTTATTGTTCGGGCGGAGGAGGTACGGGATTTCCCGGCGGTTACCGAGTCGGGCAAGCAAGCGCCGATAGCGGTGAAGACTATTGCGGTTCATTCGGCACCGAAGGCAATCGTGAAGGTGGTCGCGAACGAACTTGCGGAAGAAGCTGCGGAGCCTGCTTCGGTAACTGAGGAAGAGGTTGTTGAGCCTGCGCCGCTGCCGAATGGGAATCGAGTTGTGCGCGGGTTTAAGAAGTTACATCCAAAACGGTTGTTTGCAAGGCTTGCCGGGGGATGATTTCACAATCCTTAGATCCCCTTCTTCCCGAACAGGGTGTCGACACGGCACGCACGAGTGCGTGCGCCACGTTCAATCTTCCGAAGACGCTGGATCTGGCGCGGGCAGTTTGTCGCTATCGCGGGCGCACCAGACGTACATCGACGGCAATAGGAACATGCTTATAAACAGAGCTGCCATCAGTCCTCCGACGATCACGATCGCGAAGGGCCGCTGCGAATCGGAGCCGATGCCGTGCGACGTCGCGGCCGGAACCAGGCCCAGCGACGCCACCAGCATCGTCATGAGAATCGGACGGAATCGGCGCACCGAACCTTCCCGTGCGGCATCGACCACCGCGTAGCCGCGAGATCGCAATTGATTGATGTATTCGACCAGGATCACTCCGGTCTGCACCGATACTCCGAACAACGCGAGAAACCCGACGCCACTCGACACGCTGAAATTCGTACCGCTCAAATACAGCGCGACGATTCCGCCGATGGGAGCCATCGCCACGTTGAAGAGGATCAGTGCAGCCCACTTCACTGACGCGAACATCGTGTAGAGGATTACGAAAATCAGCAGCAGCGTGAGCGGAATCACGATCGCGAGCCGCCGCTGGGAACGTTTTGCCGACTCGTATTCGCCGGCCCACTCCAGGCGATAGCCGGGCGGCAGTTTCACGTTCTTCGTGACGGCCGCGATCGCTTCTTCGACGGTGCTGCCGAGGTCGCGCCCGAGCACGCTGTACTTGAGCGCGACGTAGCGCGAGTTCCCTTCCCTATAAATTTCGGACGCGCCGTCTTTGATATCGACGTCGCAAAGCTGGCGGAGCGAAACGCGCTCGCCGGAGGGCGCAAGCAGCCGAATATCCTCGATCTCGATCGATGGTCGAGCGATACTGCGGCTGATAGCGAACCACCAGATCGTAGCGTTCCTCGCCCTTGAGCATCTGCGAAACGGCTTTGCCGCCGACCGCGGTTTCGATGGCGTCCTGCACGTCGGCAACGTTGATGCCGAAGCGATCGGCCTTGCGCGCGATTCACCACCAGGTTCAGATTCGGCTGCCCGATCACGCGGAAGATTCCGAGATCGGCGACGCCGCGAATCTTGCTCATCACGCTGACGATCTCATCGCCCTTCTGTTCGAGAAGCTTCAGGTCGGTGCCGTAAATTTTGACCGCGAGCTCGCCTTTGACGCCGCTGACGGCTTCTTCCATGTTGTCGGCGATGGGCTGCGAAAAATTCCACACGACGCCGGGAATCTTCGATACTTCGCTGTTCAGCGTCTCGATCAGCTTGACCTTGTCCTCATTGAACATCGGCCGCCATTCTTCCTTGGGCCGCAGGTCGACGAAATATTCGGTGTTGTAAAAGCCGGCGGTATCGGTTCCGTCGTCGGGACGGCCCACCTGGCTGACCACCTGTTTCACCTCGGGAAATTTCGCGAACGCGATACGAGCCTGGTTCATGATGCGCGTGCCTTCACTCGGCGCCGGTGCTGGGGGCGAGCGTGCCGCGCGCCCAAATCGCGCCTTCATCCAGATGCGGCAGGAACTCGCTGCCGATGGTGCGGCTAAGCAGGATCGCGCCGGCAAAGGTCGCGAGCGCAATGGCGAGCGTCGCCAGCTTCCATCGGATCGCGATGTTCAGGAAGAATCGATAGCCGCGGATCAGCCATTCCATCACCGGGTTGTGCCATTCTTTCGCGCCTTTCGGAAAGACGATGCTCGCCATCACGGGCGCGAGGAACATCGAAAACAGCAAGTCCGCCGAGCAGCGCGAAAGCAACGGTCCAAGCCATCGGTTTGAACAGGCGGCCTTCCACGCGCTGCAGCGTGAAGATGGGCAGGTAGGCGGTGATGATGATGGTGATCGCGTAGAAAACCGGGTCGCTGGACTTCGTGCGCGGCTTCGCCGATTCGCTGCGAAATGCTCTTGTGGGCATTCCTCGCGGATGCGAGAGCGAGCGCACGATATTCTCCACCATCACGATGGCGCCTTCGACGATCATGCCGAAATCGAGCGCGCCCAGCGACAGAAGGTTGGCGGGAATCTGGCGGAGGTCGAGGCAGATGGAGGCGAACAGCAGTGAGAACGGAATGGTCAGCGTCACGATCAGCGCGCCGCGAATGTTGCCGAGGAACGCGAACAGAATCACGGCGACCAGGATGATGCCTTCGGTGAGATTGTGCAGCACGGTGTGCGTGGTGAGACCGACGAGATCGCTGCGATCCAGATGCGGGACGATCTTCACACCGGGCGGCAGAAAACTGGTTGTTCAGGAAATCGATCTTTCTCGTGCAGCGCTTGCAGGACGGTGTCCGCATTCGCGCCCTTGCGCATCAGAATGATTCCCGAGACGACGTCGGGATCGTCAATCACTTTGTTGCCTTCGTGCACGGCCTTGCCCAGTTGGCCGAGCCGGATCTTCGGGCCTTGGACGATGGTGGCGACATCGCGCACCCGGACGGGAGTGCCGTTCTGCGATTTGAGGAACGTATCGCCAATGTCGGCGGTATTTTTCATCAGGCCGACCGCGCGCACGTTGAAGGACTGGCCGCCGTGTTCGATGAAACTGCCGCCGGCGTTGGTGTTGTTGTTCGCCAGAGCCTGCTCCACTTGCGCGATGTTGAGTCCGTATTCGATCAGCTTATTGGGGTCGACCTGCACCTGATATTCGCGCGTAGCGCCACCGAACACGGAGACGTCGATGACGTCGGTCACCGATTTCAACTGCTTGGTCAGAACCCAATCCTGGATGGTCTTGAGCTCCATCACGCCGTAATCGGGATTGGTGCTCTTGAGCGTGAAGAAATAGATTTGGCCGACGGGGCTGTAATCGGGACCGATGGACGCCTGCAGTCCGTTCGGCAGATTCACCTGCGAGATGCGCTCCAGACACTTTTTGGCGATTGGAATCGTTGACGGAATCGTCGTCGAAAATCAGCATCACGCTGGAGAGTCCGAACAGCGATTGCGAGCGCAGCGCCACCAGTTTCGGCAACCCGTTCATCTGGATTTCGATGGGGATGGTGACCTGCTGCTCCACTTCCTCGGCGGCACGGCCGGGCCACTGCGTGATGACGTTGACGTAATTGTTGGCGACGTCGGGATAGGCTTCGACGGGCAGGTTCTTGAAGGAGATCGCGCCCCAGATGGTCAGCAGGATGCCGACGGCGAGAACCATGAACCGGTTGCGGAGAGCGAGATCGACGAACTTTTGGAGCATGCGGTAAGATTTTTTTGCCGTTAATGAACGTCAATGAACATGAATAGAGATAGATGGAGTGAACTTGGTAACGATTTTTATTCGTGGCTCGTTGCGTCGCGGGCGAATTGCAGGGCGTTGACGACCACTTGATCGCCGGCCTTGAGTCCGGCCAGGATCTGCTGCGTTCCGTCGGCATTCACCGGTCCGCTTTGCACTTCCGCGCGGCGGAATTCGTTTTCGCCGGTCTTGACGAAAACCCAGTCGCGATCCTGCAGCCGTAACACGGCGCTAACCGGTACAACGACTCGCGATCGGGCCCCTTGCGATGAGAAATGCGCGGTGGCGAACATGTTGGGACGGAACATGCCGTTCGGATTGGCCAGCTCAATGCGAACTTTCGCCGCTCTGGTGTTGGGATCGAGCATGCGCCCGATATTTGTGATCTT
The DNA here is from genome assembly GCA_963732025.1 of Terriglobia bacterium. Classification (GTDB taxonomy): domain Bacteria; phylum Acidobacteriota; class Terriglobia; order Bryobacterales; family Bryobacteraceae; genus Palsa-187. The sequence continues at coordinate 821,181 of CAVSXU010000006.1, read as the reverse complement.
GCCCTGAAAGCGCCGGTTGGGAAATGCGTTCAATTCGATTTCGGCGCGATCGCCCAGGTTGATCTGCGCCAGATTATTTTCGTAGACGTCGCACACCAGCCAGACCTGCGAGAGATCGGAAATCGTGAACAGGTTGGGCGAGTTGTCGGGCGATTTCACGCCGGCTGCGTTGGTCACGTTTTGCTCGATGATGGTGCCGGAGACGGGCGCGCGCACTTCGATCAGCGCGGAAGGATGCTGCGGATCGCCGCCTAAGATGTGGATACGGTCGGCCGCGGTTTGCGTGTCGACTTGGGATTTCTTGTAGGTATCCTCGCGCAACCTCCAGATCCTTTTGTGGCAGGGCACCGTGCGAAGACAACATCTCGGCACGTTCGAGCTGCGATTTAGACAGCGCTTCGGTCGGCTGACGAATTTCTTGTAGTCGGAAATCGCCTGCGTCATGTCGGGGCTGTTCATCGTGAGCAGGAGCTGGCCTTGCTGGACATCGTCGCCCAGGCGAACCTTGAGTTCGGAGACGCGGCCTCCGGTGAGCATGTTTACCGGGACATTGCGATTCACATCCGGCGTAATCACGCCAGGCGCGGTGAGCTGGTCGGCTTCGGCGACGAGACGCGGCGGCGGCGATGGTGAAGCGGCCGGGATCTTCAACTTTGATGATGCTGGGATCGGCCACCGTTTCGACGGTAGTCGCGGGCGCTTCGTTGGGCTTCAGGCTGGCTTCGCCGCGGTTGCAGGCGGTGAGCAAGACAAGGCACAAACAGGCTACGAGCAACTGGCAGGCGGAAACGCGTGCCCCACTGACGAAGACGCGCGCTCTCTTACGGTCGCGCCTCACGGACGGCTGTGAATCATTTCTGGAATTTGGCGTCATGGCAGTACTTCCTTTCCGACGGCCAGATTCATTTGACTGGCGGCCGTTAGATACGACCCGACCAGGTTCACGTAGGTAAGCTGAATCATCCGGTAATCCTGCTGGGCCTGCAGAAAATCGAGCAGTGAAACGCCGCCGCGCTGATAAGCGAACGACATGGTCTCGCGAACTTTGACGGCGCGCTGCAAATAATCCGCTTTGTACTGGCGCAGCAGCGATACGTTGGAGCCCAGCGTGTTGTAGGCGGAATCGACATCGCTATACACCTGCGCTTCCGCCGCGTCACGCAGACGCTGGTTGCGCGTCATGTCGATGGCGGTGCGGGCTTTCTCGCCCTGATTGCGATCGAACACCCGCAGCGGAATGCTGAAGCTGGCGCCCAGCGTGTTGTTGGCGAACGGATTATTGAAGGACGGGTTGTGCGAATACCAAGCGCTGAACGTCGGGTCCACGGAGCCGTTGGCGACAGCGAGCTGATGATCGGCGCGCGCTTTTTCAATGGCCTGCATGGCGGCTTTCAGATCCGGGCGCGAATCCAGTGCGGACGCGCGAAACTCCTCCAGCGGCGAGATACGATCGCTGAAATCGAACGGACCGGCGACGTCGAATTGATCAATCGGCGTGCGCTCATTCAGCAGCGCGCGAAGCTGAATCTTGGCCGTGGTCGAGATTGGTGGTGGCATTGATCACGTCCGAGGCGAACTGAACGCGCTGCAACTCCAGGCGATCCAGATCCACCTGCGCGATATCGCCGGCGCGCAGGCGTTCGCGGCTGACGTCCAGCAGGCGATCGTAATAATCGAGGCTTTCGTCGAGCTACCGCGAGGACCGCTTTCGCCTGCAGCGTCTGCACGAACGCGCCGCGCAGATTGAAGAGCAACGTCCGCTCCTGATCGGCGAGCGTGGACTCGGCAATGGTGGTGGCGTCACGCGCGCTATCGCGGCGCAGTTCGCGCTTGTGGTCACGCTCATGAAGATAGCTGAAGCTGGTGGTGTATTGGGTGCCGGCGAACGGCCGCCAGACGCCGTCGGATGGGACGATCTGGGTGCCGTCGGTCGAGAAAGTGAAATCAGGATTGGGCGCAGGTAGGCCGTGATCTCGGCGGCTCGCGATTCGCTGACGTTGAGCTGCGCCGCCTGGATGGTCGGATTGGAGGCACGAAATTTCTCGCGCACCTGTTCCCAGGTGTAGACGGTTTGCGCACACATGTGTTGCGCGAAAACGACCTGCGAAACAACCAATCGCAACGAGCGCGAAGCGCGCGCGCCGCACGAGGGCGTGACATTCTTCTCCTCCAGAGAATTTTTTGAAACCTTACTGCTTAAACGGGACATCAGACGGGGATTAGACGGCGGGCGGGGCTCTGCCGGCGCGGGCCGGAAGAAAACGGTCGAGGCTTCGTGCGTTTCCATCCAGCAAACGCAAACATACAGAGGACAATGCTGAGGGAAAGCGCAACCGTGATTTGTACGGATTCCAGGGCTTCGAGCAATCGGCCGAGTTGCCTAGCGCTTTCTTGTCGGCGCTGGTCGGATGATGCGGGAACCTTGTGCGAATCGCCGTTAGCGGGTAGCGGACACGGCGCCCAGGAACTGCAGACGAACCCAATCGTCACTGGCGGAAACGCAGGGAAACAAGGAAACGAGGGCGAGGCTGAGGGCTACTGCTCGGTACACGATGGTGCGCCCGTTGGCTTTTCGGTCGCCGATTCTCCGCGCGCAATCAACCAGGCAAAGGCGGCGAGACAGATCGCAGCCCAAACGAGATTGAGAATTGCGTTAACGAACACGGCTTAAGACCATTATACTTTAGGACGCCAGTGGCTCGGAAGAAGTTACGCCGGCGTGCGAACGCGCGCCGTGCCGTGGGGGCGAATCGGGTACAAGTAGCGGCTAAGTTTTGTAACAGATAGCGCTCCATACTGTCGCGCCTCATTGAGCACCGACGGTTTGCAACGCGTGGAGATCAGGGCGTGCGCAACTCGGCTGCGATTTCGCCGGCGGCTTTGCGAGCTTCGTCGACCGCGCCGATCGGGAAGCTGATCGCGCCGACCTTGGGGTGTCCGCCGCCGCCGTAGCGCTCGCAAATCGAGGCGAGATTGAACGTTCACCGGCTTATCGGCCCACGGATTCGAGCCGACGGAAACCTTGGTCCGGAAGCTGGACGTGCTGACGGAGACCGTGTAAGTCGCCTGCGGGAACAGATAGTACGGAATGAACTTGTTGTAGCCTTCCATGCCGTCGTCCACCAGATCGAAGTACACCACGCCGTCGTCGCACTGGGCCTGCTCGCGGATGATGTCGATGGAGCGCAGGTGGCGCTCGTGCAGAGGCTTGTAGATCGCCGCGATTTCAGGATCGGCCATGATCGCGGCAAGGTCTGGTGGCGCATCATGCGGATGATCTTTGCGGACGATTTCGGAGCCGCTGGCGCCTTCAATCACCAGAGTGAGCCGCATGGCCGGCTCGCGAAGCTCCACCGCTTCCTGGGCGTTGGTGTACTGCGCGCCGTCGATGATATCGGCCCAGTTGACCAGCTCTGCCAGGTCGGGCGCATCGAAACCGAAGCGGTCGCGCGCCACGGTGCAGATGTATTTCGTGCAGGACTTGAAGGTGGGATCGTACATCTTCCGGCCGCTGGTGTCGCGGCGGAAATGCTCGGCGTCCTCGGGGCGTCAGGAAGGCGCTTTGATGATGATCGAACCACCAGGTGAGGCGCGGGTCGGTGGAATACTTGAAATCGACGATGGCGTTCTCATCGCCGTCGAACATATCGGGCTCGAATAACTCGGTGGCTTTGTGGGCCAGGCCGGTGAAGAAGAACTCGGCGTCGGGATGAAAACGCGCTTCGATAAAGCGGCTGAAGAAGGCCGCGGAGGCCGCGCCGTCGAAGCAATGATCGTGATGTAGGACTCGCACCCGCATTTTGAAAATAAATAGTTCGGGAAAACCTGTTAGTGTCGCTCAAATGGATAGCGGATGGCAAGTGGGCGGAAATTGGGGTAGTGGGCTACTTTGAATTTTTACGATCTTGACCCGTTCAAGCATGGCTGTCATGCTGGAGGCATGAAGAAAAAACTGGCAAGGCGTGTTTCGTCGAAGCGAAAAAGATCCGCGCCAACCGACGTTAACCTACTGGCTCACCAATTGGGAAGGTTATCTACTGAGCCGCACGAATTACCCTCCTCGGCTGAGCCATCAAAGGACGAAATCTCTCGCGTTATGGCCGCGCTAGGTCGCAAGGGTGGGCTTACGGGTGGGCGCAAGAGGGCCGAAGCCCTGAGCGGAGAGCGTAAGAGCGAAATTGCATTGAAGGCAGCTAGGGCGCGGTGGGATAAGGCCGCGAAGGCCAATTCAAAGGTGTAATGGATTATGGCTCGTTGTGGATTTACTCAGTGAATCCGGGTAATCTAGTTGGGGTGGAGGGCGCACGGCTTTAGGCCGATAGCCCTCCTGATGGTGGTACTTGGGTGCGCCTCGGGTCGCAAGCCCCGTGCGCGTGAATCTACAGCGTTCACCACGAAGCCAGTTCGTCAGCCGTCAGAAAGTCGGCGAACTGGCTTCTTTGCGTTATGGCCCGCGTTCCGGCAAACTTGGGATACGCGAGCTATTGATAATCTGAACATTGAGATCCTACTCGGCCAGTACGTACCCCTTACCAATCGTCCGATTTTTGATCTTTCCGGCCTTGCGCAAGTTGAATATGGTGGTTCGCGTTGTGTTCAAATTCAGGCCGGTTGTTTCAGCAATTTTGTTCGCCGTCCATTCTGTCGTGCGGCTTGAGCCGAGGGTAGCCATTACACGAGCGCCAGCGGTCGTGCCCCCAGACGGACTATCCCGCTGCTGGGTAGATGAAGATTCATCGACAGATGCCGCTGCTGACTTGGTTTTCCGTTCCTTGCGCATTGCTGGATACCATTCTGCGAGGCCCCATCCACCAGTAGGAACTTTTACAAACCGCTCATCGCGTGACATGACCGTGCGCGTCATGTCGTTGAAGTTTTTAGAACTCGTCTTCAGCCCACCACGGAGCAGGGCATCTGCGATATCGGGGATTTCCTTGGTGACTTTGACGAGTTTTAGATATTTCTCCGCCGCATCTGGAACGGTCATCTGGAAGAAGGAATCTGTCTGAACTTCGCCGTTGTTACCGATGCGAGGTGGCCCAGAGGTAGGGAGAGTAGGACCGTTGCCATCCAGGGCGCGCAGGGTCACGATAGCGGCTTCAATTCGATTCCGCCACGCTTCCAGATCGGCGATTGCTTGTTTGATGTGATTCATATCCTGAGGCACAGTTTCCCCTTTCAAAATCCAGGCGGGTGCGGTAAAATACAAAAGGAGTGTGACGGGCGGCTTTCGCCGCCCGCTCGCCCTTGCTGGGGGCGCTTAAGTTAACACTTAGCCCACCTTCCCGCTGACGGCTTCTGATTCAGGTTTTCCGGCCTGTTCGAATCAGAAGCCGTTTCCGCTTTAGATCACCCTTATATTACACCCATCGTCAAGCCCAGCGCAACAAACTTGTTAGGTCTGTCTATTTGTCATTTGACATCCTTGTTCCGCTCAAGCATAATAAATACATGAACCGGCTAGAGTCAAAAACCCGTGCAGCAGTGATTTCCGCCTTGGTCGAAGGTTGCTCAATTCGCTCGACCGTCCGAATGACTGGCGTTTCCAAGAAAACGGTTATGCGCCTGTTGGTCGAAGCGGGCGCGATGGCATCCAAGTTTCACGACCAGATGTTTCGCAATCTCACATGCAAGCGGATTCAGGTCGATGAGATGTGGGCTTTCATTGGAGCCAAGCAGAAGAACGTGACGCCCGCAATCGCGGCGAAGAATCCAGATGCGGGCGATATTTGGTTGTGGGTCGCAATTGACGCAGACACGAAGATCGTTCCGTGTTGGATGCTGGGCGGGCGTGATGCGGGCGTTGCATCAAAGTTCCTCTACGACCTACGTCAGCGTCTCGCGAATCGGGTGCAGCTCACCAGTGACGGCCACAAGGCGTATCTGGAAGGCATCGACTACGCCTTCTCTGGAATGAACATCGACTACGCGATGCTGGTGAAGTTGTACGGAGCCGAGCGCCAAACCGAAGCGCGGTACAGCCCTGCCGTGTGCATCGGCTGCAAATCGAAAGCCGTGATCGGCGATCCCGACCCGGAGCACGTGAGCACCAGCTTCGTGGAACGTCAGAATCTGAGTATGCGGATGGGCAATCGCCGCTATACGCGTTTGACGAACGCCTTCAGTCGTAAGATTGAGAACCACGCGGCTGCTGTTGCGTTGTATTATTTCAGCTATAACTTTGTGAAGATCCACCGCACGCTTCGCGTGACGCCCGCCATGGCCGCTGGTGTGACGGATCGGCTGATGGAAGTTAGCGACCTGGTTGCGATGCTCGAAGCCAACGAGCGGGGGTTAGAAAGAGCGGCATAAGCGTTAATGCGATACGATGTCCAGAACCATGAGAATAACGATGCGAATCGGGGTACTCGGCTTCGCATTCCTCGTTACCGGTTCGATTTGGCATGTTATCCAAAATTACATGGAGACCCGCAACGATTCTGTGGAGTGGAAATATGTGGATCATGCCCTGTATCAGCCGCCGATGTTTGTCGCTCTTGCTGGCGTTTTGCTTCTCGTTTGTGCTTTAGCGATTTGGCTCGGTAGATTCGCCACTCGCTTGTTTTCAAAGTAGCCCACTACCGAAATTGGATTGTCAAGCCTCGATAGAAATGTCCCTTTGCTAGCAACTCCGTTAGCGGGGATGGGTGCAGGGGAACAGCGCGCTCTCTTACGGTCGCGCCTCACTGACGATCAGGTGGGCCAGGGTATGTTACGTCGATAATCAGAATGCGCAAGCAGCTCAGGCGCCGGTCTATTTCCTGGAACAACGATCAGAGCGACCTGCAATCCCGCGCGTCGCGCGTGCTTCATCGCCGGGATGCAGTCGGTGTCGTTAGTGACCAAAGCTATCAGGTCGATCGATCGGTTTGCCGAAAGGGTGGCCATGTCGAGTCCGATCCGCATGTCGACGCCCTTCTGCTCAAACTTTGCCTCGAAGTCAGCATCCGTTAGAGGCGCACCGGGCACGAACGGAATTCTGGATTGTCGCAACAGGAACCCGCGGAACTTGAGCACGCCGACACGCACGGCGAACAAGTCCTTTCGAGCCAACTCATGAAGCCAACTGTCCGAACCCGAGAAGGATTTCTTCGTTCCTGAAACGGGTTGCGTCGCCTCTCCTGTGTAGGGCGGACAATCGTAGTAGAGAATGCGATGGATGACCTCGTCCGCCAGCGCACAGGCATGCCCGATCTTCTCTATGTAATCGGGAACAAATGATTTCTTGGCCTTGTTGACACAAGCCCGAAGATGACCGCCATCGATGAGTACCGCGATCTTCTGTTTCGTCACGATAATAAAATGATGAAGGCCCAAGAAGTTGCCTTCTTGGGCCTGTATAGTGCCCGCCTACGGGCGTATCGGATAGACTTGAGCGGCTAAAATCGCCACCTGAAAGCAGTGTACACCAATCTCAGCGTTGACGGGAATCTCAGCGTTGACGGGAATCTCAGCGTTGACGGGCGCGATGCAACCAGAAGACGTCGTGACTCGTCTGCTATTGTATGAATAGAGAGGGATCTCTGGCTTTATGAACCGTCGTTTTCAATTCGCCGTAGTCGCTTCGTCGACTTGTCTGGTCTTTCTGCTCCTGTTTGGCGCGGTGCGCGGACGCAGCGCGGCGGCCGACAGCGGCCCCTACAATCACCTGGGCGTTTACAGCGAGGTGCTCTCCCGCATCAAGGCCGACTACGTGGAAGAGCCGGATATGAAAGCGGTTACGGCCGGCGCGATCAACGGGATGCTGGAGTCTCTGGATCCCTATGCGAGCTATCTGAACGCCGATCAGTACAAGCAATATCTGAAATCGAAAGAGAGCGTGCGGGCCGATGTCGGGCTGGGGCTTTCACGACGATTTGGCTATCTGACGGTGGTCGATGCGCTGCCGGGATCGCCCGCCGCCAAAGCGGGCCTGGGTACCGGCGATGTGATCGAGACCATCAATAATATTTCCACCCGCGACATGCCGCTCGCGTTTTCGGAAATGCTGCTGCAAGGCGATGCAGGCAGCACGATTCCGATCAGCGTTCTGCGGACGCGCCGTTCCGAGCCGCAAACCATCACGCTGACTCGCGCGATGCTCGTCTATCCCGCGGTCACTGGGAAGATGATGACGGAGCAGGGTGAATCGATCGGTGTGATCTCCACGGTATCGCTGACACGCGGCCGCGCCAAGGACATCGCGGCAAAGATTGCGGATCTGGAGAAGCAGGGCGCCAAACGATTCGTTCTGGACCTGCGGCACTGCTCGACCGGCGATCCAGCGGAAGGTATCGCGGTGGCGAACCTGTTCATGGACAGCGGGACGATCACCTATTCGGTAGGCCAGAAGGTTCCGCGGCAGGATTTCAAGGCGGACCCCTCGAAGGCGGTCACCAAGAAGCCGCTGGTTGTGATCGTGCATCGCGGAACCGCGGGCGCTGCGGAAATCGCGGCGGCTGCACTGCTCGATTCCAAGCGCGCCGATGTGGTGGGCGAACGGACATTCGGCGATGCCGGCGTACGTAAGGCGATCACGATGGACGATGGCGCGGCCGTGATTCTGACGGTCGCCAAGTATTACAACGGAGCGGCCAAGGCCATTCAGGATAACGGCGTGACGCCCAACGTTCTGCAGGCCGAGACGGCGGATGCGGTCGCACCGGACGGCGACGACGACTCGACGCCGGATAGCGATAAACCCGCTGCCGCGGGTCCTGACCTGATGATGAAGCAGGCGCTCGCCACCGTCGTAAAGAAGTAGACCAAACATAACCGATGCCGATTTACGAGTATCTCTGCTCGAAGTGCGGGGAGAAATTTGAAAAGATTCAGAGGTTCTCCGATGAGCCGCTGCATGTGCACGAAGATTGCGGCGGCGCCGTAGAACGGCTGATTTCGACGTCGGCCCTGCAGTTCAAAGGCAGCGGCTTCTACATCACCGATTACGCCAAAGGCGGCACGTCTCCCAAGCCGGGCGGCGACTCGAAATCGGAAGGTAAGGGCGAGTCGAAATCGGAGGGCAAGTCCGAGTCGAAATCGGAATCCAAGTCCGAGAGCAAATCGGAATCGAAGTCTGAGTCGAAATCCGAGTCTAAGTCGAGCGAATCGTCAAGTTCGAAGTCCAGCGAGTCGAAGCCGGCTCCGGCCTCGAAATCTGACTAGCGGACTGTCGCGAAATTTCTTTGGTGGGCGAAGGGTGTCGACATGAGTGTCGACACGGCACGCACGAGTGCGTGCGCCACACGCTTCTAATCGGCCTTCAGCGCACTGCCGATGAAGTTAGTAATGTCGCTCTTCAGTTTCTTGTGCGACGGCACATCGATATAGAACATGTGGCCCGCCGTGTAATACTGCATCGTCACGTTCTTGCGAACGCTCGGGTGCAGGCCCATGTGGTTGAACGTGTATTCGGCCGCGAAGTAGGGCGTCGCCATATCGTAATAGCCGCAGCCGACGAACACCTTCATGTGCGGGTTCTTGGCGAACGCGCTGCGTAGCCCTTCGCTCACATCGACGTATCGATTCTGATTCTGCACGCCGTAATCCCACGGCAGAATGCCGCCGCCAAGCAGGAAATACGTCGCATCGTTCTTGATAGCCGAGCTCGGCGCGCACGTATTGATTGATCATCGCGGTGTAGGGCGGACGAATGTCGGTCATGCTGGGATCGAAATCGTTGGTCTCGCCGGCGTCCATGGGCGCGGGGCCGATCAGGCGGCTATCCAGGCGGCCCGCCATCATTTTCTTATCGCGAAGCAGCTCACGCAGGAAGTGCATGAGCTCGACGCGCAGCCCGGAACTCTCGACATACTTCGGATCGAGGCCCGTCAGTTGCGCATACTTCGCGACCGTGGCTTTTCATCTCGGCATCCGTGAGCTGATCGCCTTTTGCCAGCGCTTCGTTGAATCCGCCGAGCGCCAATTTTTCCGATTCCTTCAGCGTCGATTCCAGATTCTTCATCAGCTCCGGCGACAGCTTCTTGTGATAAAACGCCGTGGCGGTATAGCTCGGCAAGTACAGCATGTTCGGCAGATCGTTGCCGTGATTGAAAAGGATGGTCTGGAAATTCAGCACCGTCGACAGCAGCGCGATGCCGTTGAAGGCGATGCCCTGGTCGATCAGATACCCGGCGAGGCTGGCCGCGCGCGTGGTGCCGTAGCTTTCGCCGGCCAGAAACAGCGGCGACGACCAGCGCTCACTCGTCGAAAGATAGAGGCGAATGAACTCGCCCACCGATTCGATATCGCCTTGCAGCCCGTTGAAGCGATGCTGCGTGTCGGGTTGGACGCACGGCTGTAGCCGGTGCCGACCGGGATCGACGAACACCAGATCGGTCTGATCGAGCCACGTGTTGTCGTTGTCGACCAGTTGATAGGGCGGCGCCGGAAGGCTGCCGTCGTCATTCATGCGGACGCGTTTCGGACCGATGCAGCCCATGTGCAGCCAGGCCGACGCCGAACCGGGTCCGCCGTTGAAGGCGAACATCAGCGGGCGCTTGGTGAGGTCGCTGACGCCGTCGAGCGTATAGGCGACGTAGAACAGATTCGCTTCGATCTCGCCCTGCGCGTTCTTGATCGGCATCATGCCGGTGGTCGCGGTGTAGGCGAGGGTCTTGCCGTGCGGCCCGGATCTGGTGTTTCGTGACGGAGGGCTGCTCTTCGACGAGCGGCTTGCCGGTGTCGGCTGCGGTCGGGCGGAGTTGCGGGCGCGGGACGCGCGGCCTTGGGCGAAACAGATCTGGATGGCGAGGACGCACACGACGGCGGAAGCGAATCGAACGTTCATACGTATCAGGGTAACGCCTCGGTGCGCGGCGCGGACTGTCAAGCACCACCCGTCCGGTTGGGGGGTCGTCGTTGGCACCACCCCCACCCTGACGGGTGGTACTTGGCGGGTGTTTAACAATCAAACGCTAGTGCTTCGTCGAATCGATTACTTCCACTCCGGGCGGAGGCGTGAAGTGGAACAGAGCGTCGTTCAATTGGGGATTCTTGCGTTCGTTCTCGAAGGTGAACTCCGTGACCGAGCCTTCCTGTCCTTTGACCGAAAGATAGTGGATCACCGAATCGGGCGAGACCAGGAATGTGACTTCGGTGTACGGCAGTTTGTCGGACTTGGGGATCGCCGTGATGAACAGATTATTGCGGCCGTCGGGCTGCGAGTGAAATTCCTTGAAGTCGTCCTTGAAATTCAGCTTGCCCAGCAGGAACGCGAGCGGCGCGCGCATGTCGTCGCGTCTCCTTGAAGTTTTCCTTCTCGGCGCGCTTTTGATCGGCAAAGTACGACCAGATGAACTTGCCGTCGGAAACGAACAGCTTGCCCGCGGGCGCGGTGTATTCCCAGCGCATCTTGCCGGGCTTGCGCAGGATAGAGCTCGCCTTTTTCGGTGCGCTTGCGGCCCTGCACGGTGAGGCTCTCGGCGAACGTAACCTGGAGGGTCTGCGTGCGATTGTAGCGATCCTCGACGCCTTTCAGGATCTTGGTTGACGTCGACGGGTTCGGCGGCGTTAAGGCGCGAGCCGCTCCAGCTTCCAGGTGCCGACCACGCACACGGCGATAACGCAGGCGATCATGCAGGCGAAACTCGCCCTGCTGCCAGAATTCGATTTCAAGCGGGACGGACAAGATAGCCTCCCCAATGTTTTGGACGCGGCGGACGCCCGCCTGGATACTGGGCTTTCAATTTCGCGAGCTGCTTGACGAGCGCGGCTCGCGATTCGATCACGGAGCTTTGCGGCGAAACGGCGGCGCTGAAACGGCTGCCCTCCGGGCGCGAATCGAAGTATTCGTCGGATTCCGCCGCGCTGAGTTTCGAAACGCGGCCGGTGATACGGATCTGCCGGTCGAGGGCGGGCCAATAGAGCACCAGCGCGGCGTGCGGATTGCCGGCCAGTTCCCCGCCCTTGCGGCTCTGGTAGTTGGTGAAGAAGGAGAAGCCCCGGGCGTCGATGCCTTTCAGCAGAACCATTCGTGCGGAGGGTTTGCCGGTGGGGGAAACCGTGGCGAGCGTCATCGCGGTCGGCTCTTTGACGCCGGCTGCGCGCGCTTCGTCGAGCCACTTCCGGACTTGCCTGATCGGATCCGCCAAGCTTTCAGTTTAGGCGTTCGTGATTTGCCGCGTCGGCCCGTTCAGCGGGTGAGGTGTAATCTAGAGGTGCTATGACTGACGAAGAATATAAGAAAAAACTGACACCGGAGCAGTATCACGTCACGCGGCAGAAGGGCACCGAGCCTCCCTTCACGGGTAAATATTGGGATCAGCATGACGACGGCACCTACACTTGCGTGTGCTGCGGCGCGAAGCTGTTCAGCTCGGGGACGAAGTTCGAATCGGGGAGCGGGTGGCCGAGTTTTTACGCTCCGATGGACGAGAAGAATTTGAAGATGATCGAGGATGTGTCCCACGGCATGAAGCGGGTGGAGGTGGAGTGCGCAGCATGCGGAGCGCATCTGGGCCATGTGTTTCCGGATGGTCCGAAGCCGACGGGGCTGCGCTTCTGCATGAATTCGGCGTCTCTCGATTTCAAAAAAGAATAAGGCGGCCGGTTTCCCGACCGCCTCGTCTTTGCTGAACTTCTTCGAATCTAGAAGGTGAACTTGCCCTGCAGCACCATGACGCGGCCCGAGACACCGATCGCGCCCTGGCCCGTTCCGTAGATGCTGGTGGGCGAGTCCGACCGTGCGCGTGATCAGGCCGAAGCCGAGCCGAAGTCACGCTGCCGCTCGGATTGGCGAAGTTCGGGTGATTCAGGAGGTTGTAGAACTGCGTCGCCGAAGCCGAACTTGTATTTCTCCTTGAGGGTGAAGTTCTTGGTCACCTGCGCGTCGATATCGAAATATCCCGGCCCGCGGAACTGTTGGGCGCGATATTGCCGAAATCGAGCTGGCATGGTGGTGGTCGATAAACTTTGCAGCCGTCAGGCACGCAACGTGGATGGCTGCGCTGGTGCACTGTGGATGTCCGGAAGCGCTGGGAATTCCAGCAGATCGGAGAGGATCGTGTTGCCGATACCGCCGCCTGAGTTGATACGCGCCGCCAGCGATGAATTGCTCACCGAGAACGGATTGCCGCTGTAGGCGAACATCTTGGTCCGATGGTCCAGCCCTCCGGCCGCGGCTTCAGGATCTTGTTGTGGAACTTGTAGGGCTCCGCAGATGTCGCCTGTCACCATGTGGCGAGTGTCGAAGCCGAGCGGTCCGTAGCCCGATGGACAGGCTGAACGGATCGATGACGCGGTATCGGCGAGGGCGTGGCTCCAGGTCTAGCCGATCTGCCCCTGGAGGCCCTTCGCGAAGGAATGCCGGACCTGGGAGATCATCGCGGCGTAATTGGAGACGCCGTTGTCAGAACCTGGTTCACGTCAGGAATCGCGGATCAGGCGCCGCGGTCGGAAGTCCGGCGAATCCGTTCGGATACAGGTTGGTGGCCAGCGTGAAGAGTTCGCATCCGCGTTGGTCAGCGACTCGTCATAACCGTGGTTGCCGGTGTAGGTGACCGATAACACGTCGTGATGCGTCAGAGGCTGCTCGACCTCGAAATTCCACTGGAGGATCTTGGGCGCCTTGAAGATGTTCGGCGGCGAGTAATAGCTGGGCGTCGCGAACGTGATGCCCTGAGCTTTGAGCGTGGCCTGGATCTGCGCCAGAGTCTGGCCGCCCTTGAATCCGCTCTGGAACGTGTTGATGGATGGATGGCAGCAGCCAGCGAGCTCTTGTTATCGGCGGCCAACCCACTTCGCCGAACGTCACGCGAAGGCGAGAACTTGTGCGGCGAATTGCCGAACACGCTGGAGACGACGCTCGCTTGCGAACAGTTCGCGAACAGTCCGACGCCGCCGCGGATCACCGGCTTCTCGCCGTCCGGCTCCTCCGAATGGCGACCAGGCGAAGCCGAAGCGAGGCTCCGCAACGGCGGCTTCGTAATCGGATACGCCGTCGGCAGGCTGGCGGTGATGGATCTGGTTATAGGGGATATTCGCTCCGCCCTGGTAGCCCGGCGATGCCGAACTGCGTGTTCAGGCGCGCGAAGCAATCATCCGTGCAGGATGGATTCTTGTTGCGCTCCAACGCGAAGTCCATAGTCAGTTTCAGATTCTGGTTCACCGCCCATTCGTCCTGCGCATACAGATTCAACGAGTACACGCGGATGTGTGCGGCGAAAAACGTCGGGAAGCCCTGGCTGAAGGCGCTGCCCTTACCGGTCGAATTCATTTGTCCGGTGGAGAGGTCGGCCAGATCAGAGAACGCGTAGGTGCCGACGACAGTGGCGCTGGCGATGCTCGTGTCGGTCACCTTGTTGTAGCGATAGTTGATACCGGCCTTCAAGTATGACGTCCCTTGGTCCACGACAAATCGTCGATCAACTGCAACTGCCCGACGTTGCGGCCGGTCGGGGCCGTTGCCCCGATGCTGGTAAATCCGGCGGTGCCGTTATCGCCGCCGTCGGAGATGGTGAAGCGTTCCGGCATCAGACTCTGGACTTTCGCGAAGTCGGCGACGCCGAAGATTGCGCTGTACCAGCTCGACTGGCCGATGAAGCTGTTGACGATGCTCGGCGAAATGATCCAGGTGTAATTCATCTGGCCGGCGTGCTGCGGCTGGATGCTGATGGCATTGAACGCCGGGTTGATGGCGCTGGTCGAGTCGACTGAATACCGTATCGTACTGGTAACGGAAGTTCATCTTGTGCTTCTCATTGATGTTGTAGTCTCCACGGGCGATCATCAGATCTTCGGTGTTCAACTGGTTGTTGGCCGACAGAAACGCGACCGCGCAGGAGACGGTTTGTCCGAAAATGCCGCCGCCGGGAGCAGTGACGTTCTTGGTCTTGAACGTTCCTTTGGTCTGGCAGCCCAGGTTGCCGCTGGAATCCTGCGTGGGAAGAGTGCCCGTGGTGACCGGCTGCGCAAGGTTGTATCCCGGCGCGTTGTTCATGAGAGTGAAGGCCGCCTGATAGTACGGAAGGGCGTTCGCATTGATCTGCGAGAGGATGTACTGCTGGAACGGCTTCGACGGCAGCACGACGTTCGACGACGCCGGCAGCGCGTAGCGCAGGCCCTCAGCATCGAAGAAGAAGAATACTTTGTTCTTGATCACCGGACCGCTGACCGAGCCGCCGTATTCATTCGCCACCGCTCGATCGCGAGGCAAGCCGGACTGATTGCGGAACCAGTCGTTTGCATTAAAAATCGCATCGTTGTAGTTGTAGACCAGGTTGCCGTGGAAAGCGTTGGCGCCGCTCTTTCCGATCAGGTTTTCCTGTCCGCCGGCCATGCGTCCGTACTGCGCACTGAAGGCGTTCAGGATGACCGCAGCTTCAGCGATTTCGTTCGCTCCCAGCAGATTGTTGCTGGCGCCGGAGTTATTCAGGTTGAGATACGGATCCATCACGTCCGCGCCGTTGAGCGTATACAGGATTGCGGCGCCGGGAACTCCGTTGGCGTTCATGTTGCCCTGTCCCGATCCGCCTTTCACTGAAACGCGCACGCCCGGGACGGTCATCGCGAGAGTCGTCAGATCCCCGCCGGCCATCGGTAATTCAGTCACCTGTGCCTGGGTGTAACGACGTCGCCATGTTGGCGTTCTCGGTCTGAACGATAGCCGCCTCCGCATTCACTTCGACCACGGTGCTGGTGCCCTGAGGATTCAGCGTGACGTTCATCGCCTGCTCCTGTCCGATCAGGACGCTGAACCGAGTATTATTCGACTTCATGCCCGCGCTGGTGGCCGACAGAATATACTCGCCGGGCGTCATCAGCGAGAAACGATACTCGCCAATCGTGTTCGTGGTCACCGTGCGAGTTTCGTTCGTGGCGACCGATTTCATGGTCACCGTCGCGCCAGGCACGACCGCGCCGGATGTATCGGTGATCACGCCGACGACGTCGCCGGTAGTAAGTGTCTGAGAGAAAGCCAGCGGTACCGCGTTGAATAACACGGCGATAAACAGCACCGCGAAAAGAGTGATTCGTAAACGATTCATTAAGATCAGAACCCCCAACAAGGTGTCCGTAAACCGCAATTGCGAAACGAACCCAAACAGATTTAGAAATAAGATTGCTTCCCCAACAAACACAGCCAACTGGCTGCAACTCCCCAACAAACTCAACTAACCAATGGGGCGAGTATAACACGCGCTACATGGCTTGTAAATGCTGCTTTAACACAAAAACGCGCCCCAAATTGTGGAACCTCAGACCGCTAAGAGGATCAACAAAATGGAGCGCGTTCCTATTTATGGAATCGCACTCTTCTATTTTTTAGAAGTTGAAGTGCGCGCCGAACTCGGCCGCGAACGTCTTCGGGACGACTACACCGCTCGGCGTAATGAAGCCCGTCGGAGTGCCGAAGTTGGCCGCACGGATGCTGGTTCCGTAGCTACCGCCGAAGTTGGCGCGATTAGTGATGTCGAAGGCCTGGAAGATCAGGTCCAGTTTCGCCTTCTCACCGAAGCGGATGCTCTTGCTGACGCGGGCGTCGAGCTGGAAGAAATCCTCGCCGCGAGCCGCATCGTAGCCGACCTGGCTGCAAGTATTCGCAGTCAGGCAAGAGTTTAACTGGGCAACCGTGTAAGCCTTGGTGGCCAGCAGATTCGTCGGATCGCTGTTCAGCACGATGGTATGCGTGCTGCCCGCGCCGCCGCCGAAATTGAACGTATCATTCTGGCCTTCCAGAATGTTGTAGGGACGGCCGGTGCCGAAGATCGCGATGGGCGCGATGGTGATGCCGTACTTCAGCGTGAAGATGCCGCTCATGTTGATGCTGTGCTTCTGATCGGCGGGCGTGGGGCCCAGATCGTGCGGCGCGAACCAGTTCAGAAGATCCGTCGGCGCGTTGCCGAAGGCAGCGGCGTTTCCGTTGTAAGCCAGCGCTCGCGAAAGCACGTAGCTCGCGTTGATCGAATAGTGATGGCTCAAGCGCTTACGATAGGAAATATTCATCCCGTCGTAGCGGCTGCGGCCGATCGACATCAGATCCGTGATGCGGCCGAGTACCGGCAGGCCGGCGGCGGCGAACGGACCATCCGTGAAGCGGACGCCGTTGATCTTCGGATTGATGACGATGCTCTTGCTTTCGTGAACGCCCAGCGTGTGAACGTATTCGGCTTCGATCACCGAATCCGGCGTAACCTGCCAGCTATAACCGCCGTTGAACTGCTCGCTGTACGGATTCTGATAATCGCCGTTGAGCAACTGACCCGACGAACCGGCGGGCATCTGCGTCGACCCGATCGGAGTCGGAGGCAGCGGATCGATTCCGAAGCGGAAGGCCGACAGCTTCTGGCCGCTGGGCAGCGTATCGGAGGTGCAACCGACTGGTGGTTCCCGGCGTACAACTGTTCGTGAGCGTAACGGTTGAGAAGATGGTCGCATTGGCCTGCTGTTCCATGAACAGCGGGATGTTCTGGAAGATCTGGCCGAAGTACAGGCCATATCCGAAGCGCATCACGTGCTTGCCGGAATTGCGTCAGCGAATAGGCCAACGCCGATACGCGGGCTGAAATCCTTGGTGTCGTCTGTCGGGATGCTGGCATAGCTGCTGCCGATGGCTTTCAGTTCCAGATAGGGACGATTGTTCACCTGCGAGGACGCGCCGTTCAGCGCGTAGTCGCGATCCCAGCGGATGCCGAGGTTGACCGTCAGGCGCGTGTCACTTTCCAGTCATCCTGGAAATACACGCCGAACATCTTGGCGCCCGGATCCGCGAAGTACGGATTGCCGGTGGTGGCCTGAGTGATGGAAGAAATCGCACCCGGCGTGGCGAAGCCCTGAGGATACAGAGTCTTGTTGGCAATGATCGTGGTCGGATCGTCGAAGAAGCTGATCACCGGAGTCGGATCGGTGACGAAGAATCCGCCCAGCTTCGGCTCGCTGAGAAAATCGAAGCCGAACTTGAAGGAATGCTTGCCGTGGGTGATGGCGATATCGTCCTTGAACTGCCACTTCACCTGATAGCTTTCCTGCGGCACGTTCGGGTTGGTGCCGATCGAAACCGACGGGAAGGTCGCGTTCGGCACGAACTTGTCGGCGCTGATCAGGTTGTTCCAATACTGATAGCCGACCGTGGCCGAGTTCACGATGCTCGGCGAAAGCACGGAATTCAGCGAAGCGTTCGCGATGATGAGCTGGTTGGTGGTGAAGTTAGTCTGCGATCCGTCGCTGGTGGCTGTGGCCTGATCGTTATTGCCGATATTGTTCTGATTCGAATAGCTGAGCGACAGGTTGTTCTTGTCGTTGATGCGATGATCCAGGCGGCCGTTGTAGCGCCAATCGAAGTAAGGCGTCGAAATCGTCTGCGTCGGCAGCGGCGTCAGGCCGTAAGGCGCTGGTCCAGCGCTGGCGAAAGCCTGCGCGTTCGTAAAGGCCGAGCTGTTCGCATTGATGCTGGTATCTTCACGCGAGCGTTCCAGCGCGAAGAACAGGAACGTCTTGTCCTTCTTCACCGGCCCGCCGATGGAACCGCCGAACTGCTGGCGGCTGAACGGGGCCTTCTCGCCCGTGCCGCCGTGAGCGGTCTGTTCGAAATAGTTCAGGGTCTGGAACGCCGCTTCGCGATCGAAGAAGTACAGCGCGCCGTGGAAAGCGTTGGTGCCCGACTTGGTGATCACGCTGACCGCCGCGCCTTCGCTGCGGCCGTTGGCGGCCGAGAAGCGCTGCGTCGAAATATTGAATTCCTGAACGGCTTCGAGAGGAAGCTGCATCACCGGACCGCCGACCGTGTTGTCCTTGTTGTCGACACCGTTCACAGTGACGTTCACGTTGCGTCCGCTGGACCCGTTGGTGGCGAACACGCCGATGCGCTGCTTGGTGGGATCGTAGGAGGACACGGCACGCGCGCCGGGAGCGAGAGTCGCCAGGTTCACGAAATCGCGTCCGTTGAGCGGCATGTTTTCCACCTGCGCGCTGGTGATCGGAACGCTGACGTCGGTCTTCTGCAGATCGACCATCGCGGCGCCGGCCGATTCGACGGTCACGGATTCCGACTGCTGGCTCGGCGAAAGCGACGCGTCGATGGTGGTCGAACGGCCTACGAAGAGCTCCACGCCCTCAAACACGCCGGTCGAAAAACCCTTCAGCGATACGCGGACTTCGTACATGCCCGCGGGGATGAGATTGAATGTATAGTTGCCGGTATTGTTCGTGATCTCGCTGCGCACAAGACCGGTTTGTTTGTTCGAGATTTTGACTTCCGCGCCGGGCGTAACCGCTCCGGATTTGTCAGTGACTGTTCCCTGGAGCGTCGCCAGAGCGTTTACCTGACCGAACATGCTGGCCGTGCTCAGGCACACGAGTGCCAGAACAAGAAACAAAGACGCACACTTTTTTTGCATTGAAAATGACCCTTTCCACCCTAAGACTTCCTGTCTAACAACGGCACTAACGCCGCAACAAACGTTGTTGGGGTAGGATACGCGTAATCCTGTTGTAATGTCAACGCAAGATTTACCCAGCGTATTGTTGCGTGCGAAGCGTCACTGGCTGGCGCCAGGCAACAGAGATCACGCGTATATCCATGACATTGGTACCGGTTGGCCCAGTAGTCACGAGCGCCTCGAGCTTCTGTAAGAAATGGTAAGAATCGTTATTGTCGAGAAAACTTCGGGCATCCAAGCCTAGTTCGCGGCCACGCGTCAGCAGATGTTGATCGGCGATTGCACCGGCAGCATCGGTGGGCCCGTCGATGCCATCGGTTCCGGCGCTGAGAATCGTCATAGATCCCGGTTTTGACTTATCGAGTCGCCTGGTTCGAATCATCGAGCGCCAGCGCAGCCGCGAGCACGAATTCCTGATTCCGTCCGCCGAGCCCTTTGCCGCGAACGGTTACCGTGGTCTCGCCGCCGGACAGGATGCAAACCGGGGGACGCATGGGACGACCGGTGGACCAGGATCTCCTTGACGATTGCGGCATGCATCGATGCGATATCGCGGGTCTCGCCTTCAATGAATGTCGAAAGCACCAGCGGACGATAGCCCAATTCGCGAGCCTGGCGGCCGCCGCGTCGATTGCCTGACGATTGCTGCCGATAATCGCGTTCTGCACGCGATTGAAAATCGGGTCGCCTGGCTTGGGTGTTTCGTGATTCGCGTGCAATAGCGTTCGGATCGCGGCGGATGCGCGGATTTTGTACTTCTCGAGCACGCGCGCGGCATCGGCAATCGGTCGAACGGTCCGGAACGGTGGGGCCGGAGCCGATCGTGCCCAGATCGTCGCCAATGACATCGGAAAGAATCAGCGCGATTACGGTCGCGGGCGCCGCGAGGCGCGCCAGTTGTCCGCCTTTCAATTGCGAGATGTGTTTTCGAACGGTGTTCAGTTCGTGAATGGTCGCGCCGGATTTCAGAAGCTGCCGCGTGAGTCGCTGCAGCGCCGCGAGCGTCACGGGAGGCTGTGGATCCGGCAACAGCGCCGACGCGCCGCCCGAGATCAGACATATGAGGAGATCGCGATCGCCAGCACTTCGCGCAATTTCGGCGATTCGGCGGGCGCCCTTGAGGCCGGATTGATCGGGGATGGGATGGCCGGACTCATTCAAGCTCGATGCGATGGACCCGTAGCCTTGTCGCCTGGCGGAACGTTGACGAACCCTCCCGCAAATGCGCCGTCCCGAGCAGGCGTTCGACGGCAGCCGCCATCGCGCCGCTCGCCTTCCCTGCCCCGATCACCTGAATCGCGATCGAACTTCGAGAGCTGATAACGGCGGCCGCGCGGCAGTCAGCGTCCGCCCATCGAATTTCAGATTCTTGAGGACGGCGCGTTGAGGATCGGCGGCATCCAGCGCTGCGCGAAAAATCTGGAGCGCGTGTTTTCGGCTCACGGGTTCCTAAAACAGAGGCAGGGCGAGGATTTGCGCCACCGCGCCCCGAGCGTCATCATCCTGCAGTTCGACTCGATATGCGGCGCGTGAATAGCTGGCGCGCCGCGCTTCGAACAACTCCTTTGAGCTGCTCCGGATCGCGCGCCAACGGACGATGCGTTTCGCCGGCGACTCGCCGTTCCACCATCGAAAACGGACAATCCAGCCAAACGGTGACGCCGTTGTTGGTGGCCAGCTCGCAATTTTCGTCCTCCACAAACGCGCCGCCGCCCAGCGAGATCACCTGCGGACGTCCCATCTGTACCGTGCGGATCGTTCGCGCAGGGCGTCGCATTCCATTTCGCGAAAGGCCGCTTCGCCGCGCGTGTCGAAGATAGAGGCGATGGTGGCGCCCTGCTTGCGTTCGATCTCTTCGTCGAGATCGACGAACGTCCAGCCGAGTTCGTCGGCGAGAGCCCGGCCGACCGTGGATTTTCCGCATCCCATGAATCCAACCAGGTAGATTGCGGGAGTACGCTTGAGCTTGAGAATCATGCAGGCAAAGAAATCATCGGCGATACAGCCGCGAAAGGGATAATGGTAGCATGCAGCCGCATTTGTTGCCGCTATTTCCGCTTCAGGTGGTTCTGCTGCCGGGCGGGGAGCTGCCGCTGCACATTTTCGAAGATCGCTATAAAGAGATGATCGGCGAAGTGCTGCGCGGCGAACTGGCCTTTGGCAACGAATTTGGCGTCGTGCTCTCCAGCGAAAAAGGAATCGTGAACACCGGCTGCACCGCGACAGTGGATCAAGTGTTGCGCCGTTATCCGGATGGAAGGATGGACATCCTGACGCGCGGGCGCCGGCGCTTCGAGATCGTCGAAGCTGGACGACGAGCGTCCTTCCTGCGCGGCTCGGTGGATTTTTTCGACGATGACGAAGGATCGACGAATCGCGACCCGCATCGGCGGAGATCGTGCAGCGCGCGATCGACGGGTTAACGAGCTGCATGGCGCTGTCCGGAATAGGCGCCCCTGCTCAAGGCGAATGCTTCCGAACGTCATTGAGCTTTCGGATCGCTCAACCGGTGCCCGACCTCGGCTTTCGCCAGATGCTGCTCACGATCGCGCAGCGAAACCGAGCGGATGCGCCAGCTGGCCGATTTCCTGCCGATTATGTTGAACCGGCAGCGCCGTATTCAGCACGTCAAGACGATGGCGCGAAAACGGGCATGGCCAGTCCCGGGACGATTCACGGGGCCAGTGATGAGCGGGGCATGGAGCAAATGAACTCGCCGCGCTTCTCGCTGATTTTCGATGCCGACGATACGCTGTGGGAAAACAACATCTATTTCGAGCGCGCGTTTCGACGATTTCGTCGAGTTTCTGGATCATTCCAAGCTCACTCGCGCGCAAGTCCGCGACGTGCTCAATGAAATCGAGCTGGTGAACTCCAAAATTCACGGGTACGGCTCGGTCAACTTCGGCCAGAATCTGCAGCAGGCGTATCAACATCTTGGCGGAGCGCGAAATCCGCGACCGAGGATCTGGCTCACGTGATGTCGCTGGCAGTGCGGATTCTGGAGCAGCCCATCGAACTGATTGAAGGCGTCGAAGAAACGTTGAGCGAGTTGCCAGGCCGGCACGATCTGACGCTGTTCACGAAAGGCCATCCCGAGGAGCAGCGGATGAAGGTCGATCGCAGCGAACTGGGCCGGTATTTCGCGCACACGGCGATCGTGAAGGAGAAGGACGCGGCGGCATATCGGAAGTTGGCTGAAGAGCGCGGGCTGGATCCCGGCGACGACGTGGATGATCGGGAATTCGCCGAAGTCGGATATTAATCCGGCGATTGAGGCGGGGTTGAACGCGGTGCTGGTGCCGCATCCGCACACGTGGGTGCTGGAGCATCAGGATGTTCGGGATGCGCCGGAGGGGCGGTTCCTCAGGGTCGAAAGCTTCTCGGAGCTCCGGACGCACTTTTGACCGCGGGTGCTCAGCACACTGATTCCGAAATCGTTGAGGTAAACGTATTCAAGACCAAGCGCCTCGCGCTGCTGGATGAAGTGGCCAATACAGGCAAGGAAATCGGGATCACGAAGCAAGAGGAAAAGATCGCACGATCTGGGCACGAATGAAGGGCTCCGCAAAGATTCACGGCGACATCTTTTCACCAGGAGAAAAGTGGAACGCGGATTCCGATGAGCCCGATCCGTTGATAGATACCATTCGATAGGACGTGGCGCGGGCCGCCGGCCTGCGCCACGTCTACGGGTGGAATATCGTTATCATGATGAAAGTCACGTCGTGAATGACGCCTTCTCGGAGAACTTCCTTCGTGAACATTTACCTGCGCGGCGCGGTTCTCCTCGGCACGCTTACCGTTGCCATTACCGAGACACTAAGCGTCTTTCATTTACTCAATAGAGGAACACTGACGGCAGTCTGGGTGCTGGTCCTTGCCTGCGCAGTCGCAAGAAGCTGGTCGCAATGGACGCCGATCCCCATCCGCGTCAGTCTTCCCGACGCGCTTCTTCTTATCATCATCGCGACATTCTCGGCATACTTGCCTTCATCGCTCTCAAGAGCCCGCCCAACTCTACCGACGCGATGGCCTATCATTTACCGCGCATCGTCTTTTGGGCGCAGCAGCACAGCGTTGAGTTTTTCGCGACCTCTTATCTCAACCAGATTATGCTCCAGCCCTTTGCCGAATACTTGATGTTGCAAACCTATATTCTGTCCGGCGGAGACCACTTCATCAATCTTGTGCAATGGTTTGGCTGCCTCACCTCGATTGTTGCGGTCGCCGCGATCGCGAAGCAATTTGGAGCGGCGCTGCGAGGGCAACTGTTAGCGGCCCTCTTCTGCGCGACGCTTCCCAACGGAATTCTACAAGCGACGGGAGCCAAGACCGACTATGTCCTGGCCGCCTGGCTAGCCTGCGCCGGATATTTTCTGATGCGGGCTCCGGATGAAGACCGCCTCGTCGACATCATTTTCGCCGGCCTGGCGCTCGGTCTCGCGCTGGGCACTAAGGCGACCGCCTATCTATTCGCGCCCGGCTTGATCCTCGCCCTTACGATTCCCGCGTGGAAGTGGTGGCGCGCCCACCCCACTTCGATCGCGGTTTTTGTTCTATGCGCGATCGTGCTAAATATCCCTCAATACGCCCGCAATCTCGATCTCAGCGGATCACCCGCTGGGCTTTGATTCCGCGCAAGGCGACGGAAAATATCGCTGGCAGAACGAAGGCTTTGGATGGCGAGCCACCGTCTCCAACTTCCTTCGTAACGCTACAGAACAACTCGGAGCCCGCAGCGACGGCTGGAATAAAGGCGTTTACGATGTTGTCGTGTTCGCCCACGAAAAACTCGGACTTGACGTCGATGATCCTTCCACGACTTGGCCCGGATCGCGCTATCAGCCGCCGCGGAATGCGAACCACGAAACCAACGCTCCCAATCGCTGGCACCTTGCGATCCTTGCGTTATGTTTCCTGCTTCTGCCATTCAGGGTTCCACGACTCTTTCGCTATCTATGCGGATTGATCCTTGGGTTTGTCCTGTTCTGCGCCTATCTGAAATGGCAACCCTTCATGGCGCGCATGTTTCTGCCGCTCTTCGTGCTTGCCTGCCCTGCTGTGATTATCTTGCGTCCGAAAATCGTCCAGTTCTTGCTTGTCCTGCTTCTGCTCGACATCGCCAAGCCATTTCTGTTAGAGAATTGGGTCCGACCGCTCAAGGGTCCAATAGTCTTACTCCGAACTTCGCGCGAGGATGCCTATTTCAATGACCTTCACGAATGGAACATGCAGAGCCAGACGCTCGAATCCGTGGATGTAGCGGCTCGGAGCGGTTGCCTTCTCGTTGGTATCGACACGAACGATCTCCAGATTGAGTATCCCTTTGAGGTGCTGTTGAAAGAACGCAACCCTCGCGTCCAATTCGTCCACGTTGGAGTGCTAAACGCGTCAAGGAAATATCAAAAGGCCGATGCTCCGCGTCCCTGCGCAATCGTTAAGTTGGGGAAATAGAGACGTTTCAGGACCTAGCGAGAAATGTCGAGACGACTCTCGACATAGAAGGCCGGGCGGCCAGCGCCACGTGGCTAGCGCAATCCGGCTTTGGTCGCGAAATCCAGCACGAACGACGGGAAGATTCCCAACACCACCGTGCCGATCGCCGACCCGCAAATCGCCACCAACATCGCGGGCCCGGCCGGAGGCAACACATCGGCTGACTCATTCGGATCCTTCATGTACATCACGACCAACACGCGCAGATAGTAATACGCGGCGACCGCGCTGTTCAACAATCCGAGCACTGTCAGCCACACCAAATTCGCATCGAGAGCGGCCTTGAAAATGTAGAACTTGCCGAAAAAGCCGCCCGTGAGCGGCACGCCGATCAGCGATAACAGGAAAATGGTGAGCATCGCGGCCATCATCGGCTGGCGTTGCGCGAGACCCGCGAAATCCTCGACGCGAGTGTATTTTTCGCCCTTGCCCGCGACGTGCGCGACCACGGCGAATGCGCCGAAATTCGTGAATGCGTACGCCGCGAGATAGAACATCGCGGCCGTCGATCCGATTTCGGAATGCGCCGTCACCGCGACCAGCACGTAACCGGCGTGCGCGATCGAGCTGTACGCGAGCAGGCGCTTGATGTTCGATTGCTGAATCGCCGCGAAATTCCCGACGATCATCGTCGCCAGCGCGCAGCCCCACACGAACGGCACCCAACGATCAGCGATGGGCCCGAACGCAGTCAGGAATGTGCGGATCAGAATCGCAAATGCAGCGGCCTTCGGGCCAACCGTGAGGAACGCGGAGACGGGCGCGGGCGCGCCCTGATAGACGTCGGGCGCCCAGATCTGGAATGGCACCGCCGAAATCTTGAATCCGAATCCGACGAACATCAACGCGGCCGCGGTACCCAATAGCGCCAGCGATGGCGATCCGGGCATCACCAGCGCGCGGCGGATCTCCACCAGATTGGTGCTGCCGGTAAGGCCGTAAATCCAGGCGATGCCGTACAGCAGGAACGCTGTCGCGAAGGAGCCGAGCAGGAAATATTTCGAGCGCCGATTCGTTGTTGCGCCGGTCGTCGCGCAAGTATCCGGCAAGAATGTAGGACGCGATCGAGGAAATCTCCAGGCCGATGAAGATCGTGATCAGCTCATTCGAGGCCGACATCACGCATTGCCCCATGATGCTGAACAGAATCAGCGCATAGAATTCGCCGCCGAAGGATTTTTCGCGATGGAGATACTCGCTGGCGCAAAACACAGCGAGGATGCCGACGCCGATCACCAGCACCCGGAAGAACGTGGCGAATCCGTCGACGACCACCATGTCATTGAACGACGTTCCCGGGGTTGCCGTTCGCATAGAGCGCGCCAACCAGCGCGCCTACCAGACCCAACAGCGACAGCGGAGCGAAGATGCTTCTTCTGCGCGTCCTTGAGGATCGCCTCCAGGAACATGATCAGAAGGCCGGTGATCGTGAGGATGATCTCGGGCAGAATGCGGACGTAGTCGATGCCCGTAGGGATGAAATTATCGGGCATTAGGCACCATCGGGATATTGGGGTCGTACCGCAATTGCCCTCTCATGGGGAGGTCAAGAAACGGGCGTTGAACTTCCCTGCTTGGGATCGATTCCAGGCGCTCGATTTTCCTGGCCTGATCCGCCTCCTGGCCCCTGGTTCTCCACTCGCTCGACTTTCAACTTTTGCGTCTGTTCCAGAATGCGCGCGTTCTGCGCACTGATCGGAGGCATGAAACTTTGGGTGAACGTTCCCATCCACACCATCAATGCGAGCAACGGAACGATCGCCGCCCATTCGCGGCGGCGTCAGATCGTACATGTGATGCGCGACGCCCTCGGATGTTTTGCCGTAGAACGCCCGCTGATACAGCCACAGCATGTAGCACGCGGAAAGAATCACGCCGATCGCGGCGAACACGGTCCACGTGAAATTTGCATACGCGGTTCCCTGCAGCACCAGATACTCGCCAACGAAATTATTCAGCATCGGCAGGCCGATGGAAGCCAGCGTCGTGATCAGGAACACGATCGCCAGTTTCGGCGCGACAGTCGCCACGCCGCCGTACGCGGAAATCTCGAGCGAATGCCGCCGCTCATACATATAGCCGACCAGCATGAACAGCGCGCCGGTCGAGACGCCGTGATTCAACATTTGATACACGGCGCCATCCAGACCCTGCTGCGTGAACGAAAAAATCCCCAGCACGACGAACCCGAGATGGCTGACCGACGAATACGCGACCAGCTTCTTCATGTTCGGCTGCACCATGGCGACCAGCGCTCCGTAGATGATGCCGACAATCGCCAGCGCGGCGATCCAGGGAGCGCAATCGCGCGCGGCGTTCGGGAACAGCGGCAGGCAGAATCGCACCAACCCGTACGTCCCCATTTTCAGCATCACGCAGGCCAGCATGATGGAACCGGCGGTGGGCGCTTCCACGTGCGCGTCAGGCAGCCAGGTGTGCAGCGGGAACAGCGGCACCTTGATCGCGAACGAAAAGAAGAACGCCAGGAACAGCAGCAACTGGGCGTGCGGCGCGAAGCACCAGCTTGCCGGTTTGGATGCGGCTGAGGATCTCGAGATAGTCGAACGTGCCGGTCTGGTTGTAGAGATAGATGATCGCGGCCAGCATCAGCACCGAGCCGGCCATCGTGTACAGGAAAAACTTGACGGCCGCGTAGATGCGGCGGTCGTGGCCCCAGATGCCGATCAGGAAGTACATCGGGACCAGCGAAACTTCCCAGAACACGTAGAACAGGAACAGGTCCATCGAGACGAACACGCCGATGAGTCCGAATTCCAGCAGGATCAGGAACGCGAAAAATTCCTTGGCGCGATGCTGGATGGATTTCCAGGAGACCAGCACGGCGATAGGCGTCAGCAAGGTCGTGAGCAGCACCAGCCACAAGCTCAGGCCGTCGAGCGCGACGTGATAGCGGATCGGCGGGCGACTCGATCCACGGAACGTTGGTCGAAGTGTGTAGCCCGAGGCTGTCTGAAACCAGTACGGGCGCGATCAAGCCGAGCGACACGACGAATACGGCGAGCGAGACGATCAGCGCGACCGTGCGCTCGGTCTGCTTCGGCGCAAGCAGCATCAGAAAGAAACCGGCGAGCGGCAGGAACAGGACCACGTCGAGGAGCTTCATCGCGCGCCTCCCGTGCTCATCAGCGCCATCGCGACGATCACGATGATCGACTCCGGCGACCACCCACGCCGCGTAACTCCGGATGTATCCGGATTGCGGAAGCTTCAACAAGCCGCCGATGGCTCGCGCGGTTTTGCCGATTCCGTTCACGGTGCCGTCGATCAAACCGGCATCGGCGCTGCGCCAGAGCAGCGTGCGCGAGCCTTCAATCATCGGATCGACGACGCGGCATCGTACAACTCGTCGACGAAGTACTTGTTGTAGATCAAAGTGTAGATGGGCCGGAAGCCGTTGGCGATCGCTACCGGAATGCCCTGGCGCGACCACGTAGAACAGACACGCGAGGGCGATGCCGAGGAATCCGGCGCACCATGGCACCATGCCGACCCAGCTGTGGAATCCCTTCCTTCGGCGAGCTTGAACATCGGCTCCAGGAATTTCGGAATGTTGATGAAGCCGCCGACCAGGCTCAGGATCGCGAGGACGGCGAGCGGACCCCACATGACGAATGGCGATTCGTGAATGCCGCCGTGACCGTGGCCATGATCATCGTGGGCGTGTCCGTCGTGAGCGTGATTGTCTTTACCGATGTTGCCGCGGTACTCGCCGAAGAACGTCATGAACAGCGCGCGGAAAACATAGAACGCCGTCATGAACGCCGTGAACGTGCCGACCCAATACATCCAGGGCGCGTGCGCGTACGCGGCTTCGAGAATCGCATCCTTACTATAATGGCCCGGATGTGAACGGAACGCCGGCGATCGCCACGCCCGCGCAGAACAGAGTGATGCAGGTGATCGGGATCTTCTTGGCGAGCCCGCCCATCTTGCTGCATGTCCTGTTCGCCGGTAAGCGCGTGGATCACGCTGCCGGCGCCCAGAAACAGCAGGGCTTTGAAGAACGCGTGCGTCATCAGGTGCCAGATGCCCGCGGAAAACGCTCCGGTGCCCAGGCCCAGAAACATGTAGCCCAATTGCGAAACAGTCGAGTAGGCGAAAACCTTCTTGATATCGTTCTGCGCGAGGCCGATGGTCGCGGCGAAGAATGCCGTCGTCAATCCGACGATCGCGACGATGTCCAACGCCGACGTCGAGTGCAGATAAATCGAAGAGCTGCGCGCGATCATGTAGACGCCGGCGGTGACCATGGTCGCGGCGTGGATCAGGGCGCTGACGGGAGTGGGTCCGGCCATGGCGTCGGGCAGCCAGACGTACAGCGGAATCTGCGCGGATTTTCCGGCAGCGCCCACCAGCAGCAAGCAAGCAAATCGAGGTGATCCAGCCGGTGCCCTGACTCGACCGGCATGTCTTTCACCTGCGCGAACACGTTGCCGAAATCGAGCGATCCGAAATGCACCGCGATCAGGAAGACGGCCAGCGAGAATCCGAAATCGCCGATGCGATTCACGATGAACGCCTTGTTGCCGGCGGTGGTCGCGAATTTTTCGGGGAAATAGAAGCCGATCAGCAGGTAGCTGCACAGACCGACGCCTTCCCATCCGACGAACAGCAGCAGGAAATTCGCGCCCAGCACCAGAATCAGCATGAAGAACATGAACAGATTCAGGTAGGCGAAGAATCGATAGTAGCCGCCTTCGTGCGCCATGTAGCCGACGGCGTAAATGTGAATCAGAAAGCCGACGCCGGTGACGACCATCAGCATCACGGCGGTCAGCCGGTCGACCGCGAAATCGACGCTGATGTTCAGCGCGCCGGATTGGATCCAGGTGAAGTAGTGCTCGAGCTGCGTTCCTTCAAATGTGCCGGCGAACACGCCCAGCGCGTTCAGCGTTTTCAGCACCCACAGGAACGACAGCAACACGGAGCCGCATGCGATCGCGTTGATCGCGGCCTTCGGCAGCCTCTTGCCGAACAGGCCGTTCAGCAGGAAGCCGAGCAGCGGAAAAATAGGAATGAGCCAAAGTTGCATCGTTAGTTTTTGAGCGAACTGACCTCGTCGATTTCCAGCGTCTGGCGATTCTTGAACACCGTGAGGATGATCGCCAGCCCGACCGCGGCCTCGGCCGCCGCCACCACCATCACGAAGAAGCTGAAAATGTGTCCGTCG
The DNA here is from genome assembly GCA_963732025.1 of Terriglobia bacterium. Taxonomy (GTDB): domain Bacteria; phylum Acidobacteriota; class Terriglobia; order Bryobacterales; family Bryobacteraceae; genus Palsa-187. Next base: position 791,136 of record CAVSXU010000006.1, on the reverse strand, counting down.
TTGCTGCCGTTCTTGTAGGAAAACGTGATGAAGCTGAGATTGACGGCGTTGAGCATCAGCTCGATCGACATGAACACGGTAATAATGTTGCGGCGGAACAGAAATCCTGCCACGCCGAGCACGAACAGAATCGCGCTGAGGATCAGGTACCAGGAGAGCGGCGCGCTTTCGGGAATCGGCAGTTGCGGCATCTAGTCGATCTCCTTGCGCGCGAGCACGATCGCGCCGAGGATCGCGATCAGCATCAGGACGCTGGTGACTTCAAACGGCAGCAGATACTCCTTGAACAGCTTCATGCCGATTTCGCCGGCGCCGCCGTGCGTGAACGCGCCGAACCGCACGGTCTCGGTGCCGGTGTAGCGACGTTGTTCACGATGTAGCCGACCACGCCGGCAAACCCAAGCAGCAAGCGGCAAGCCCGCGTATCGCACCCACAAGCCTGCGCGTGGCGTTTTCACTTCGGTGCCCGCGTTCAACAGCATGATGACGAAGACGAACAGCACCATGATGGCGCCGGCGTAGACGATCAGCTGCGCCATCGCGATGAATTCGCCGCCCAGCAGAAGATACAGCGCCGCCAGAGCGCCCATCACGCCGATCAGCGAGAGCGCGCTCGAAATCGGGTGGCGCTGCAGCACCAGGTTGACGGCGCAGACCACGGCGATGGCGGCGAAAACCAAGAATAGAATCGCGTCCATAGGGTTAATTGAGGGCCACCAGAAGTCCGGTGATGAAAAGGTTGACGACGGCGACCGGGAACATGAAGGTCCAGGCGAAGCGCATCAACTGATCGTAGCGGAAGCGCGGCAGCGTGCCGCGAATCCAGATATATAGGAACAGAATGACGCCGACCTTGGAGGCGAACCAGAATAGCGGCAGCAGAATCGGCGCCAGGATCGGAACCAGGAACAGCCCGCGAGCCCGAGGAACACGATGCCGAATGCCGGCAGCGTGATCCGGTCGAACGGCCGCGCGGGATTCGCGCCGTGATACAGGCAGATCAGACCGCCGATGGCGAAGATCAGCGTCGGCAGGAATCTCGAGCCGTATTCGGCCGGGAACAGCGGCTGCCAGCCGCCCAGGAACAGCAGCGTCGCGACGCAGGAGACCGTCACCATGTTGGCGTATTCGGCCATGAAGAACGCCGCGAACTTCATGCTGGAGTATTCGGTGTGGAATCCGGCGACCAGTTCGTTTTCGGCTTCCGGCAGATCGAACGGCACGCGATTGGTTTCGGCGAAGGCCGCGATGATAAACAGGATGAAGCTGACGATCTGCGGAAACGGCCCCTGGAAGATGGTCCAGCGCGGAATGAAGTCCGAAATAGAATCCGCTCTGCGCGTCGACCAGTTGCCGGAAGCTGAGCGTGTTCAGCATCAGCAGCGGCGCGGCGATCGCCATCGCCATCGGCAGTTCATAACTGATCATCTGCGCCGAGCTGCGCAGCCCGCCGAGCAGCGCATATTTGTTGTTCGACGCCCAACCGGCCAGCGCGACGCCGTAAACGCCCATGCCGGAAAGCCCGAGGATGAACAGCACGCCGATGTTCAGATCGGTGAGCTGCATGGAGGTCTTGACGCCGCCGACGTTGATTTCGGGGCCGAAGGGAATGACGGAAATCGCGATCAGCGCGAAAAACACCGCGATGAACGGCGCCAGGAAATAGAAGAACTTGTTGACGTGCGACGGCAGCATGTCTTCCTTGGTCAGCAGCTTGATGACGTCGGCCAGCGGCTGCAGCAATCCGTGCGGACCGACGCGGCGCGGGCCGACGCGAAGCTGAATGTGCGCGATCACCTTGCGCTCGATCCACTGCAGGTACGCAACGTCGTCAGCAATACAAACGCGACGAGCCGGCCTTGATGAGACTGAGGATGAAGAAATTCATTTGAAAGGGGCCAGGGGCCAGGGGCCAGGGGCCAGTGAAGCGGGGCCGGTGCGAGATTAGATGCTGCGGCATGTTTCTCCAGCGAGTGCATTAAACCATTGATCATTCGTCCGATTTCAGATGCCAGATCTGAAACCTGTCGTGCTCCGCAGTCATGTATCCGAGCCGCTGGCAATTTCGATTTGCGTTTCCACTTCGCTCAAGGATCCCTGCGCAATCGAAAGAAAGTGCATGAATTCGCGACGGCCGTTCGGCAATGCCCTTCCGCGATGTTTGACGGAACTGAAACCGCAGCGCGACGAATCTGACTCGTCAGCCCGTAGAGTTCCTCTTTCGGAAATCTACTCGTCAGTCGTAGATTTCCTCGACCAAGTCCATCGCCTTCTGCCATGCATGCAGATCGTTGTAGCTCTTGATGCACCGTCATTCCTGGCCCCTGGCCCCTGGCCCCTGGCCCCTATACAGCCTCCCGGCGCTTCCATCACCGAATTCAGAATCTTCGAATACGCCGTGAGCGAGCCCGAGGTGAACAACGTGTCGCCGGCGGACTGAATCGCGCCGGGCAGCGCCGCGACGCGTCCATTCAACGGCGCGGTGACCGCCGCGCCGCCAGTCGCGATCACCGGCAGCGGCACGTTGTACCCGTGCACGGTCTTGCGAATCTCTTCGAAAACTTTGTCCGGCAGCCAGATGCCCAGATTCAATCCCATCTCCTTCGCGATCAGGCCGAAGATTTCGAGATCCGTCTTGGTGCCCATCACCTTCACGGCCTGCTTCAGCTTCTGCACTTCGCCGCAGACGTTGGTCACGGTGCCGGTCTTCTCATACGCCGATGCGGCGGGCAGCACGATGTCGGCCCGCTTGCGCGGTTTCCGTCATGAACAGATCCTGCACGACGACGAAAGCGTTGCTCGACGCGAGCGTCGCATCTTTCAGCGGATTCGCGCCGACCACCCACAGCACATCCAGATCCGGCGCGGCCAGCATCTGCTCGACGCTCATGCCGCCATCGCGCGGAATCAGGCCCATGTCGAACGCGCCGCGCGAATTTGAATAATCGACCAGGCAGACGTACTTCACCGGAATGCCCAGCGAATCGCCGAACGCGACCAGCTTGCGGACGCGCGTCGCCCTGGATCGAATCGCCGAAAACGATGACCAGATCGCCTTCGGCCTTCAGCTTGTCGCGCAGCGATTCGACAGTTCCGTCACCGCGAATGCTGGCTCGCCGCGTAGTTGATCTTCGCGAACCGGACCCGCTGGTCACCGTGTAAATATGCGCCGCGTGATGCCGGAACATTCGCGCGCGCCTGGAACGCCAGGAACGGATGCTGCTGCGAAAGATCGTTGCCGACGATCAGCACCGCTTTCGCGGTGTAGAGATCGGCGGTGGTCGCCAGCGCGTCATTCCGGCCCGATGAGCGCGTCGAAGAACGTCGCCAGATCGCCGGTGCGATGGTGATCGATGTTCTTCGTGCCCAGCCCTTGCGCGCGCGAACTTCGCCAGGAAGAAATTCTCTTCGTTGGTGGTGTGGTTCGATCCGATGATCGCCGAACTTGCCGCCGCGCGCTTTGACGTCCGCGAACTTCCCGGCGATGATCTCGATCGCCTTCGACCAGGAAATCGGCTCGAACTCGTCGCCGACTCGCATCATCGGCGATTGCAGGCGCTCCGGATGCTCCACGAAATCGAAAGCGTAGCGGCCCTTGATGCACAGGAACTCGCCGTTGATGCCGCTGCGATCGCGATTGTTGCCGCGAATGATCTTGCCGTTGCGCACGCCGAGCGTGGTGCGGCAGCCGTCGGCGCAATGCGTGCAAATCGTGCCGACGTGCTCCATCTCCCACGGCCGCGTCTGATAGCGATAGCTGCCGCTGGTCAGCGCGCCCACCGGGCAAATGTCGATGCAGGCGCCGCACTCGTCGCATTCCAGATGATCGTGATGATTGGGAACGATCTCGGAAATCACGCCGCGATTCGAGACGCCCAGCGCGTCCACGCCCATGCCTTCATTGCAGACGCGCACGCAGCGATAACACAGGATGCAGCGCGGCGCGTCGAAGAACACCACCGGCGACCATTGCTTTTCGTCGACGTGAACTTTGCGCTCCGTGAAGCGGCTCTCGCCCGCGCCGTAGCGGAACACCATGTCCTGCAGTTCGCACTCGCCGCCCTTGTCGCACACCGGGCAATCCAGCGGATGATTGGTCAGCAGGAATTCGAGCGTCCCCTTGCGCGCCTCGCGAACCAGCGGCGAATCGGTGTGGACCACCATGCCTTCGGCCACCGGCAGCGTGCAGCCCACCTGAAGCTTCGGAGTCTTCTCGACTTCCACCAGGCACATGCGGCAGGCGGCCTGCAGCGTGAGCCCTTCGTAGTAGCAGAACGACGGGATCTCGATGCCGTTCTGGCGCGCGGCTTCGATCAGCAGCGTGCCTTTTTCGGCCTCGATGGCGCTGTCCGTCGATCGTCAGCTTTACCAGTTCCGCCATGTTAAACCATCACCGCTTCCGACGCGCACGATGTCGCTTTTCGAAATCTTCCGCGAATTTGTCGACGATCGAGATCGTCGGCATCGCCGCCGCATCGCCCAGCGCGCAGAACGTCCGGCCCAGCATGTTTTTCGAAAGCTCGCCCAGCAGCGCGACGTCTTCGCGCCGGCCGCCGCCTTCGTCCAACCGCGTGCAGGATCTTTCTGCAGCCAGGTGGTGCCTTCGCGGCACGGAATGCACCAGCCGCAGCTTTCGTGCGCGTAGAATCGCATGATGCGCAGCGCGACCTTCACCATGTCCGTGGTCTCATCCATCACCACCATGCCGCCCGAGCCGAGCATGCTGCCGATCTTCGCCAGCGTGTCGTAATCCATCGGGATATCGCACTCGTCGGCTTTGAGAATCGGGCACGACGATCCGCCGGGAACCACCGCTTTCAGTTTCTTGCCGCCCGGAATGCCGCCCGCGACTTCGTTGATCGCCTTCATCATGGGATAGCCCAGCGGCACTTCGTAGACGCCGGGCTTGTTCACGTGACCCGAGATGCACACCAGCCGCGTGCCGCCGTTCTTCGGAGTGCCGAGCGCCGCGAACGCCGCGCCGCCATCGCGAATGATCGCCGGAATCGCGCTGAACGTCTCCACATTATTCAGCAGCGTCGGACACGCCCACGCGCCCGCCACCGCCGGAAACGGAGGCTTCATGCGCGGAATGCCGCGCTTGCCTTCGAGCGAATCGAGCAGCGCGGTCTCTTCGCCGCACTCGTACGCGCCCGCGCCGGAATGCGTGTAGAGATCGAAATCGCAACCCGGTGCCCGCGATGTTCTTGCCGAGGTAGCCCTTCGCGTACGCTTCCGCGATCGCGCGATCCATGTGATCGATCAGGTAGCGATACTCGCCGCGAATGTAGATGTAGCCCTTGTGCGAATCGACCGCCAGGCCGGCGATCAGGATGCCCTCGATCATCTGGTGCGGATCGTACTCCATCAGCAGCCGGTCTTTGCAGGTGCCCGGCTCGCTCTCGTCCGCGTTGACGATGATGTACTTCGGCTTCGGCGAAGTGCGCGGAACGAAGCTCCACTTGAGTCCGGTCGGGAATCCCGCGCCGCCGCGGCCGCGCAGAGCCGACGCCTTCACTTCTTCGATGATCTGCTCCGGCGTCATCTCGCGGGCCTTGCGGAACGCCTTGAAGCCGTCGTTGGCGAGATAAGTGTCGAGCGATGCCGAATTCTCCAGGCCGAAGCGCTTGCTCAGGACTCGCGTTTCGAGCGGGCTGGGTTCGTTGATAAAGCTTCATCGGCATCTTAGTGCGCCTTCCTCAGGCCGTCGATCAACTGATCCAGCTGCTCCGGCGTCACGTAATGATGGAAATCGTAATTGATCTCGACCGCCGGAGCCCAGGAGCAAGCGCCCATGCACTCCACTTCTTCGAGCGAAAACTGCCCGTCCGCGGTCACTTCTTTGTGCCCGATGCCGAGCTTCTTGCAGCGCGTGCTCGTACAATTCCTCGCCGCCCACCAGCATGCAACTGATGTTGGTGCAGACCTGCACGTGATACTTGCCCATCGGCTTGCGGTGCAGCATCGAATAGTAGCCGACCACTTCGTCCACCTGCAGGGCGCGACGCCGCAGCGCCGGGCCACTTCCTCGATCAATTCCGGCGTGATCGCGCCGACCTCGTCCTGCGCGTAGATCAGCATCGGCACCACGGCCGACCGCTTGCGCCCTCCGGATAGGCTGTCGAGCATCTTCGCGAATCGTTCTTCGAGCTGCGGAGAAAAGGTCATTAACGGTCCGTATCTCCCAGCACGAAATCCATGCTGCCCAGCGCGGCGATCGAATCGGCGATCAGAATATCCTTCAGCATCGTCGGCAGCGCCTGCAGATTGCCGAAGCTGGGCGTGCGCATGTGCACGCGATAAGGCTTCGAAGTTCCGTCGCTCACGATGTAGTAGCCGATCTCGCCGCGCGGCGATTCGATGCACTGATACACTTCGCCGGCGGGCACGCGGAAGCCCTCGGTCACGATCTTGAAATGATAGATGAGCGCCTCCATCTGCGTCTTCATCTTTTCGCGATCCGGCAGAACCACGTGCGGCGCGTCGGCCTGCCACGGCGCCTTCCGGCATTCCTTCCAGCGCCTGCGTGATGATCTTGCGCGCTCTGCGCGCATTTCCTGCAGGCGCACGCGATACCGCGCCTACACGTCGTTGCTCGGTGCGCGTCGGCACTTTGAAATCGAACTTCTCGTAGCTCGAATACGGCTCGGTCTTGCGGATGTCCCAGCTGCAAGCCCGCGGCGCGAATCATCGGACCGGTGACGCCCAGGTCCAGCATGTCTTCGAGCGAAATGAACCCCACGCCCTTGGTGCGGCGGGTCCAGATCGGATTCGCATCCAGCAGTTCTTCGTACTCGTCCACCTTGCTCGGGAAACGCCCGGATGAATTTGCCGACCACTTTCTGCCAGCCGCGCGGCGGCTCCAGCGCCAGCCCGCCGATGCGGATGTAGCTGGTCATCATGCGCTGGCCGGAGAACATTTCGAAGATGCGCAGGATGTCTTCGCGCTCGCGGAAGCAGTAGAAGAACACGCTCATCGCGCCGATATCGAGCGCGTGCGTTCCCAGCCACACCAGGTGGCTGTTGAGCCGCGAAAGCTCGGTCATCATCACGCGCGTCCACTGCGCGCGCGGCGGAATCTCGATCTGCAGCAGCTTCTCGACCGCCAGCGCGTAGACCAGGTTGTTCGAAAGATTCGCCAGATAATCGACGCGATCGGTCAGCGTCACCACCTGCTGCCAGTTCTTCTGCTCGCACTCCTTCTCGATGCCGGTGTGCAGGAAGCCGATGTCGGGCGCGGCGCTGACGAATGGTCTCGCCTTCCAGTTCCAGCACGATGCGCAGCACGCCGTGCGTCGACGGATGCTGCGGACCCATGTTCAGCGTCATGCGCCGCGGCGCGGCCGGCGTCGCCGGGATCTCCTGCAGCGGCCGGAATCGTCGCTACGTGATCTTCGAAGATGTTTCGTTGCTCATGGCTGTCTACTCGCTCGGGTAGCTGTACTTGTAGCCGTGCACCGGATAATCCTTGCGCAGCGGATAGCCTTCCCAATCGACCGGCATCAGGATGCGCACCAGGTTCGGATGATTGCGGAACGCGATGCCGAACATGTCGAACACTTCGCGCTCATACCAGTTCGCGCCGCGCCACACGCCGAGTCACCGAATCGATCTCCGGATTCGCGCCGCTCAGCGCGGCACTTCACCCGCAGCCGCTGATTCCGCTCGATCGAATGCAGATGATAGACGACTTCGAAGCGCGGCTCGGCCGGATGCCAGTCCACGGCGGTGATCGCGCTCAGCCGGATGAATTTCTCGGTGTCCTTGAGATAGCGGCACAGATCGACGATCCGCGCCGGGATCGGCGATCAGCGTCGTCTCGCCGAACGCTTCTTTGGTTTCGAGAATCGCCGGGTGATTCACTTTGCGCCATCACCTCGTGACCGTCTCCTCTCGTCGGATGCATCGCGACCAATCCAGCGCGCCCTTCTTCCACACGTAGAAGAAGCCGACCAGCACCAGCGCCACGAAGATCAACATTTCGAAGAAGCCGAACATCTTCAGCTCGCGGTACACCACCGCCCAGGGATACAGGAACACGGCTTCGATATCGAACAGGATGAAGATCATCCCCACCAGGTAGAACTTGACGCTGAACCGTTCGCGCGCCGAGCCGACCGGCGCCATGCCGGATTCGTACGGCGTGTCCTTCAGCGGGCTGCGCGCGCGCTTGCCCAGCAGCGTCGAAGCGCCGATCAGACCCGCGGCGAGCGCGATCGCGATCACCATTTGGACCAGGACGGGGAAGTAGATCTGCGGGTAGTTTGCTGGCATCGTGAGAGAGCGGCTGTAACTATTGAATATAATGATCGTCGAAACAGAGTGTCAAACGCGCGTCGATGGAAACTCCTGAAACAAAAACGATTGAATTGTGGTAAACGGCCAGCCCGAGCGCGTGCCGGAGGGTTTGAACGTGAGGGGATTGCTCGCGTTTCTGGAGATCGATCCGTCGCGCGTGGCGGTGGAACTGAATCGCGCGATCGTGCGAAAGGCGGATTGGGAATCGGCGACGATCGGCGGAGGGCGCGAATGTCGAGATCGTGTGGTTCGTGGGTGGGGGCTGAGATTCATGAGTCGACGGCAATCCATGACCGTGACCGTCCAGCGAGGCACGATCGTTCGATTCTGCCGAATACTCGCAAGCGATCAAGTAGGCAAGCTGATTTGCAGCCCTCCATGATATTCGCTCCGTTCGTTTTATCTGCGATCAATGTATACGACGGTACAGGCAATTTCGATCTTGCAGGAGACGCACGCAGGAAATTCCGGCAGCGGCCAAGGATGGGGATCGCACGACTTCGATCGCAGCCACATAGGCACAGCATCCTCTGCTTTCGGGAATTGCTGATCGCGATAGAGCCTTCTGATCGCAACAGGAGTCTCTCAGGCGTCGGGACGCCTCAGGCCGAAATCGCCGACGCTCAGCGCCGGTCGCAAATCGAATCGATTGCGGCGTTATCATCATCGAAGTTCGGAGGCTGATATCCTGAAGTCGAGGCGATCCAAATGACCGTGACCTGTTAAAGGTAATCGCTCCGTCTTATTGTTCCACCGGAGTGTTCGGCGCAAAGCTGGGACTCAAGTCGGGCGACAAGGTCGTATTTCAAACCAACGGCCGCGTGATTACGATTCTCTCCACAGGAACGATCTCGATGACGAGTGAATACACGCCGGAGCAGCGTAAGGTTATTGACGCAGAGATCGCCGAAGGACGGTGAGCATCACGGTCGAGGGGAGTTTACGGCTCGTTTAGTTCGGCAATGTATATGGCCATGTTCCTGGGATAGCTGACATTGCGAAAGATAAGCGAGCTTGCAAAAAAAACACCGCAAGATGAAGATCCTTGTGTCGCGAGGACTCGTCGCGCCCTCGCGCGCGGCGCTCCGATTATCCTGTCCAGAAAGCGTTTTACAAACAAGCTGGTTGCTTGAGTCGAATCTTCACCACCCCTCCCTTCGGGCAAAGAAGTATAGCCAGCGCGAACGACCTGTGGCAGGCGCGTACTCAATCGACGATTGGCGCAGTTCTAGTTTCTGAGATTGAGGCGATTCTCATCCTCGTGACGAGCATCATCCCCCATCCGAAATAGCCGGCCTCCGATTTTTTGAAACACACCGTCTGTTTTCCTCATTCACCTCCAGTGCGAATTGCTTTCAAGATTGCAAAAATCCGGACGATCGCTGACGCAAAATCAACGCTGGCGCTACCCGCAAACGACCCTATTGACACGGCCCCCCAGTCGAGTACAATCGGAAGGTCGCACGAATTCAACCGAAACGGAAGCGCCCCATTATGTTCAAAGCCAAAAAGAGCCGCACCGAAGGCCCAGCATCCAGGAACGGACGTATTCCTCGAGTGAAGTTTCGGAGGTTGCCGAGGTCAGTCTTCGGCAATTGCAGTGGTGGGATGAGCGGAAAGTGGTTTCGCCGCGGCATGAGGGGCATCGCCGCGTGTACTTCCCGGCCGAGGTGATCGAAATCACGGTAATCGCCGAACTGCGGCGCAAGGGATTCTCGCTGCAGAAGATCCGCCGCGTGCTCCGCTTCCTGCAGCGCGAAATGGGACGCCGCTTGGCCGAAGTGATGCAGCGACGGATCGTCGCTGCACCTGGTCACCGACGGCAAGTCGATCTACCTCGAAGATCAGCACGACCGCATCATCGATATCCTCAAGAACGCCCGTCAGCCGATGTTCCTGGTCTGCGTGAGCGATCAGGCTCGCCGGCTGTCGCGATGTCGGAGCGGAAACCGGCGCGCATGGAATCGACGCCGGCGGCTCGCCGCGCCCGCATGGCCTAGCCTGCCCGGTCTAAGTCGGACGGCCTAAGTCGTTTGCACGGTAACCAAAGCCCTCAGCGCCCGTCCAAACTTTAGTTGATATACTGAAGCCAGGTGGAGGTCCCGGATGCCGTCTCGTCGACGCAGTTATCTTTTTGTCCCTCTTTTCATAGCGGTCTGCTCTATTGCCGCCGGCATTTTCAGCGGCGGACGGCGTCACAGGCGGCGACTACGCCCGATGACCCGGCCGCTGCAGAGCCTGAAGGCGTTCACCAAGGTCTACGACGCCGTGGAGCAGAATTTCGCCGACCCGGTGAAGTCGGAGACCGCGATCTATCAAGGGCGCGATTCCGGGCATGCTGCGCGAGCTCGATCCGCACTCGAATTTCTTCGATCCGCGCGAGTATCAAGAGCATCAGCGAAGACCAGAGCGGCCACTATTTCGGCATCGGCATGACGGTCACCACTGCGCAACGGCAAGACCATCGTGCTGGCTCCGTTCACGGGATCGCCGGCCTACAAGGCTGGACTGCAGCCGGGCGACGTGATTCTCGAAGTGAACGATAAGAAGACCGACAACCTGAACACCACCGAAGTCGCCGACCTGCTGAAGGGCGCCAAGGGGACCACGGTGCAAGTGAAGGTTGGCCGCGAGGGCTGCGACAAGCCGCTGATCTTCAACCTCATTCGCGACGAGATTCCGCGCTACAGCGTGCCGGACGCATTCTGGATTGCAGGCCCGGCATCGCCTACGTGAAGATCGACCAGTTCAACGAGACCACCAGCAAGGAAATGGAAGAGAAGCTGAAGGAGCTGGGCGAGAAGCAACATCAAGGGCCTGGTGCTCGATCTGCGCGAGAATCCCGGCGGATTGCTGAACGAAGGCATCGAAGTCGCCGGACATTTCCTGAAGCGCAATGAAGTGGTTGTCAGCCTTCGCGGCCGCATCAGGCGCAACAAGACCTACACGGCTCGCAGCGACAACGGCGGCAAGGATTATCCGATCGTCGTGCTGGTGAATCGCCTGCTCGGCGTCGGCGGCGGAGATCGTTTCCGGCGCGCTGCAGGATCACGATCGCGCCTGGATTCTGGGCGAGAACACGTTCGGCAAGGGCCTGGTTCAGCAGGTGTATCCGTTGAGCGATAACACGGGTCTCGCGCTGACCACCGCGCATTACTACACGCCCAGCGGCCGGTTGATCCAGCGCGATTATTCGAACATCTCGTTCCTGGATTACTACTACCACACCAATCTGGAAATCAAGAACGCGCAGGACGTGAAGATGACCGATAGCGGCCGCACCGTCTACGGCGGCGGCGGCATCACGCCCGACGAAAAATACACGCCCGAGAAGTACAACAAGTTCCAGATCGAAGTTCATCCGGAAATTCACGATGTTCAATTTCTCGGCGAAATACTTCGGCGCGCACAGCGATGCGAAACTGCCCAAGGGCTGGAGCCCGGACGAGAAGGTCGTGAACGAGTTCCACGCGTTCCTGGTCGCCAACAAGATCGAATTCACCGAGGCCGACTTCACGGCCAACCACGAGTGGATCAAGCAGGAACTGAAGCGCGAGATGTACGTCACCGGATTCAGCGTGGACGAATCGCGTCGTGTCGCGGTGGAGCAGGATCCCGAAGTGCAGAAGGCCATCGAGTCGTTGCCGAAGGCGAAGGCGCTGGTGGACAACGCGAAGAAGATGATGGTCCAGCGCATCACCACGCAACAGGATCGCGCTCGCTAGATTTTAAGCCGAGATTTAAGACCGCTCCCTTGCCTGCTCAGGGAACGGTCATCGTCGAGCACGCGCAGCCGCACACCATTGTTCGGGCAGTCGTGGCGCACGCTTAAGCGTGCAGCCGTCGGCTTCAGCCGATGGTGCTTCGCGTTAGGGTTTTGTCCCGTCCACCGCTCCTTCGCCTGCTTCGCATTGTCGGCTCTGCGGGAGCCGAATAGTCGCGGTTCTGTCAAGATGCGCGCGCCCTTACGGGACGCGCCTCATAGCGCTCCATTCTGTCGCGCCTCACTGGCGGACTTCGATATTTTTTTCTTTGCAGGCCTGCGCAGCCGGTGCATCACAACCGGCACGATCCGTCAATTGGCCGCAACGGCACGGCATCGCCTCAACCCCGGACGACTGTTCGCCAAAACTTTCGCAGAAGGTGCTCGCTCACCAGTCAACCTGAACTGCAGTCGGTTATCACGTTGCGAGGAGGGTTTTCCTAGGACTGCCCCGCGCGGTCTGACTGGAGGTCGATGAGAACGCCAGCCATCTCTGCTATGAGAATACTCGGGACTCGAAAATTGCAGGTCGACCAAAGTGCGATGTTGTTGAATCGGTAGGATGATTTCGTTGCGAATTTCCAGAATCGGGAGAAAGATGCCAGCATGAATGCCGGCACGGCACGCTGAAGCGTGCGCCACGTTTGCCGAATCATGATTCGCTACGACGGTTGCTCGACGATGACCGCTTCCTGACGGGCGCGGCTCAGTAACGGCTCTCGCGGAATCATCAACATTCTGAGCCGCGACCGTCCGGGAGCGGTCATCGCTGGCAGTTTTCCCACAGACCCGGAAGGGAGCTCGCGAAGCGGCCTTTTCGTTGCGCGATACACTAGTATTTGCCTCCGCAAATCACTGTCCTCGATGCCGGGGGACAGTACTGCCATCTCATCGCCCGTAAAGTTCGCGATTTAGGCGTCTACGCCGAAGTCGCGCCCAGCGAAACTGCGGCCTCCGTTCTGCGCGGGCGTAAAGGCATCATCATCTCAGGCGGACCGGCGAGCGTCCACGATCCCGGCAGTCCCACGATCGATCCGGCGCTGCTAGCGTCGGGCACGCCTGTGCTCGGGCATTTGCTACGGACAGCAGTTGATGGCGCATTTGCTCGGCGGACAGGTGCGCAAGGGTGTGCGCGGCGAGTATGGATTCGCCGCAACTCGACATTCGGCGCGAGCGACGGCGTTCTACAGGGAATCGAAGGCCGCCAACAAGTGTGGATGAGCCACTTCGACACCGTGGTTGAGCCGCCGGCGGGTTTCGACGTGCTGGCGAGCACGGAAACCTGCACCATCGCGGCGATTGCCGATCCCAAGCGCGGGCTCTACGCCGTCCAATTTCATCCCGAGGTCGCGCATACGCCGTGCGGGCCCGAGGTCCTCTCCAATTTCATTTTCGACTTCTGCCATTGCGAAAAAGATTGGGACCCGGCGGGTCAGATCAAAGTCCGTCGAGGATCAGATCCGGAAAACCGCGGCCGGACGCAACGTATTCTTCTTCGTCAGCGGCGGCGTCGATTCGACGGTCGCGTACACGCTGTGCCAGCGAGCACTTGGGCGCCGAACGCGTGCATGCGACTTATGTCGACACGGGACTGATGCGCGAAGGCGAAACCGCATTCGTGCGCGAGAATTTTGAGAAGCTGGGCGCGAAATCGTTTGCAGTCGACGATGCGCGCGAGCAATTTCTAACGGCGCTTGCCGGCGCGACCGAGCCGGAAGAGAAGCGCCACATCATCGGCCAGCAGTTTGTCGAGGTGCAGCAGCGGATTCTCGAAAGCGAGCACTACCTCGACGGCCAATGGATTCTCGGCCAGGGCACGATTTATCCCGACACGATCGAATCCGGCGGATCGGCGAAGGCGGACCTGATCAAGACGCATCATAATCGCGTCGCTGGGAATTCAGGCGCTGATCGACGCCGGCCGCATCGTCGAGCCGCTCGCGTCCTTCTATAAGGACGAAGTGCGCGCGATCGGGCGAGAGCTTGGAATCAACGCAGAGCTGCTCGACCGGCATCCGTTCCCCGGCCCGGGTCTCGCGATTCGCTGCCTGTGCTCGAAATCGGAAGGCGAGCCCGGAGCGAATCGACGAGGGTTGGATCCTTCCGGTGCTGTCAGTAGGTGTGCAGGGCGATGCACGGACCTATCGATACGGTGCTTTCGGTCGATGGGTTCTCTCCAGATCAAGTCCGGCAGGCGACCTGATCAATCGGATTCCCGGAATCAATCGCGTGGTCGCGGCGTTGTGGGAAGAACTGCCTGTGCCGGAATTCCGGCTGACGGCCCGCAACGCTTGACCGCCGAACGGCTGGATCGTTTGCGGCGAGCCGATGCGATCGTCCGGCGCATTTCGCTCGAGACCGGCGTCGACGCGCTGATCTGGCAATTCCCGGTGATCCTGATTCCGTTCGGAACGAGCGCGAAGCCGGATTCGGTGGTTCTGCGGCCGGTGCAGTCGGTGGACGGCATGACAGCGAACGCATATTGGATGGGGCCGCGAAGCATCACAGCCTTTGGTGAATGCGCTGCGTGCTAATGGGCGACATCGCCGGCGTGTATTACGACCTGACGCACAAGCCGCCTGGAACCATCGAGTGGGAATAGACCTGTGGCGCAGGCCTGGTGTCCTGTCTCCGAAATTCGTGGAATAAAAAGGGGACAGACTGCTCTGTCCCCGCAGGTATGTTCCTCTTCCCTCGGGCCGACGCGGCCGTGGACAGAGTGGTCTGTCCCCTTTTTTATTCCACGAATTTCGGAGACAGGACACCAGGCCTGCGCCACATTAATATCTAAGCGCGCCAGCCCAAATCGGTAAGTTGTTTTTCGAGGAAGCTCAAGCCATCCTGCAGCGTCTGGCGATAACGCCCCTCGCCGCAAGTCTCCATCTGCTTCATCATGCGAGTGCGCTGGAGCAGCAGGCTATCGCGCTTACGCTCGTTATCTCTTTGTTCCGGAGTAAGATGCACGCATTGCTCCCCGTGGCGTTCTTTCGCGGTAGCAATTTGTTCCTGAACCGACTTGCTTTCCCAACCGCGTGCCACTACCTCCAGTATACCGCGATGGCGGAAGTAACTAAGGTTCGATTACGGCTGAGTCGACGGCGGAACGATGCCCTTGATGCGCATGTACACCGCAAGGTAGCCGTACTCTTCGTTGCTGTGGCCGATGATAAGCTGCCACAGAACCGCGGTCTTGGATCGAGTGCCACGTCCCATGCTCACCATTTTCGATGCATCCTCGTCCGTGAGGCTCGCGAAAACCGGATCGCATACGTCGAACGACGCTTTGAGCGCAGCCACCAGATCAGCCTTTGCGGTCTTGGTCTTCTCGGCGTCCGTGGTTGGCGGCGTGACGCCGGCAGCGAGCGCGCAGAATCGCGCTTGCGTATCGGCGATGTGACCGATCAGCGCCGCCGAAAGTTCGAATATCGGGCGACGCCTTGAATCCGTACTGGTCTTCCGGCATCCGTTCGGCAGCCTTGGTCACGTTGTTCTTGATTGCCGTATACGCGGCCTTGAGCGCGGCCACCTCAGTGACCGGCGCTGGGGCCTGTTGCGCGAAAAGCGCGGAACCCGCAACGAACAGGGCCGCGGTGATGGACGTGGTTATGCGATTCACAATGTTCTCCTTTGATCCCCTGTATTGTACATTTCTTTCGTCTAGTGACTTGTCGCTGGGATATCGTTGGCGCGCTCTCTCACGGTCGCGCCTCACCTGACGGCCTTCAGGATATGTTGACGGGCGTCAGTTGAGGCGCGACCGTTAGAGAGCGCGCTACTGCATGCTACGATATCTCGGCGACAGCCCACTCGTGTGTTTACTTTTCGCTCGAAGGCGGCACCAAACCCTTGATGCGCATGTAGGTGACGATGTTGCCGTAATGCTCATAGGTGTGCGCGTAATTGAAACTCAACCAGGAGAGCAGGCTCTTCGGACCCGCAAAACTCTGCACCGGCTTGGTCGCATCCGCATCCTTGAGACTCGAATAAACCGCGTCACAATACGCGAAAGATTCCTTGAGCGCCGATACCAGCGCGGTTTTCGCCGTGAGTGTCTTCTCAAATTGCTTGTCCGATTTCTCGCCTTTCGCGGTCATACAAAAGTAATACTGATCGTCCGCGATATGCCCGACAATTTGCCCGAACGAGCGCACGGTCGACGCCGGTTTAAACGAGTAATTCTCTTCCGGCATCTTTTCGGCCGCGCGGATCACATCCTTCTTGATCGTGTCGTACCAGAACTTGGTATCGGTGCTCAGTGGATTCTGCGCCTGCAGCGCGAGCCCGCCCAGCGCACCGAACATCAACAAAACTTGGGATTTACGCAACATGGTTGGATTCCTCGCTTTCTGTCTGACGAAATCTGCGGCAAAACGTTTGAACCTCACCTGCCGAAGCGAACCTTAGGTTCGTGCACCCCGCCCATTGGATCGACCGTCGCGCTTGCCTCAAAACCAGGATGTTGTGGCGAGCCGAACCGCAAATCAATCAACTCCACGAGCGTACCATCCGGCGCCGGTGTTAGTTTCCAGAACGGCAACTGGTCGAAATCGGCAAACACGCGAAATGGATAGGTCGCGCGCGCCGCTTCGATCGCTGGATTCGACCCCGTCACCGGAAGCGCGTCGTAATCGATGCGGCCGGCTGTCGAGTCGAACGGCTCATTCAGGTCGATCGGCACAATGGTCGCGAAACCGCCCGTGTCCGGGCTCGTGCCTTCCGCGACGCCCTTCCATGTGAACGGCGTGGTTCCACGCGGAAGCGCCGACAATCGTTTCGCGATCACGCCATTGAAAAGATGAGCGCCCATCACGGCGAGAGCGCGTTCGTGCGCTGTATAGCGTCCCCCTTCATACGCGATCAATGCGATCAGCGCGAACCAGGCCCAGCCGCACTGCGGTCCCGATTTCACTTTTCGCGACGCGATTTCCGACCCGACCATGCGCGCCATCGCCGGCGCGGCCAGCGCCAGAAACAGTACCGCGAGAATCCATGGATCGACGATGTCGGTCATGTCCAGGTGAAAATGCCGATTCGAAAACGGCATCAGCAGCCGGATGCCATAGACATTCGTCCAATCGAGCAGCAGGTGGCTCAGCACTCCAAGCAGCGAGGCGCCGTACGACCACAGAGTGATTCGCGTGCGTCCTAATAAAAAGAAAAGCAGCGGAGGAATCAGCGCCATCAGCGGCGCCAACACCAGCGTATGCGGATAGCTTCGATGCCATTCCAGATAGAACACGGACCCGCCGAAAAATGCCGCTGCATCGACATCCGGCAGATTCGCCGCGAGCATCATCATCGGAGCCGCACGCACCACTTTGCGATCGATGCCGCTGCGTGCCAGCATCAGCCCCGTCAATGTGTGCGTGATGTTGTCCACGGTTATCGATAATCGGGCGGCATCAGCAGCGTCAGCGCCGCGGGGACAATCTCGATGCGAGCCGGCAATCGCCCCGCGTATTCGCCGTCGATTTGCAGATGCACCTCGCTCGGACGCAGATCGGGATGCAGACCGGTGAAATCCGCAGCGGTACAGCGCACCGCGTGAACTCCCGACATTTTCTTGACTCGCTTCGTTCCCACGCCGAGCATGTACCAGAGGTAGCGTAGCGGATTCGATCCCTCAAACAGGACGATCTCGAAATCATCAAGCGCGAGCGAAGCGCCGCTGGCGATTTCCAGATCGCCACCGTAATTGCGAACCCGGCTGGCGAGCGCGAATCCACAGCGGTAGGTATCGCCATTAATGCGCGCATCGAATTGGCCCACGCTCTGCGTCGCGTGCGCAAACCCAGTGACCCAATACGCCACTTTCCCCGCCATCGCTTTGAATCGCGGATTGATGTCGTAGACGATGCGCGCGTCCAGTCCGGCGCCCGTCATCGCGAGAAAATGCCGCGATTCCTCGGCAGGTTGGCCGCAAACTCGGCCTACCGATACGCGACGGGGCTCGCATTTGGCCAGCCGCTCGATCGCGCGATAGACTCGCGAGCCGAGGCCGAGCTCCATCGCCAGAACATTCGCCGTCCCGCCCGGCAGAATCCCGAGCGCGGCGCTCGAATGCACCATCCCGTTCACCACTTCGTTAATCGTCCCGTCGCCCCCGAGCACCAGAATCAGATCGAAGCCGTCCTTGGCCGCTTGCCTGGCGATACGGGTGGCGTCGTTGGGGCCGCTGGTCGGCTCAAACGTTAGAGAATGGGGATGGACAATGTTCGCGCGAACAAGCGCTTCAGTGGTACGTTGTAAAATGCGTTGAGTATTGCGCCTTAGCTTGCCGGCTACGGGGTTGTAAATCAGAACCGGCTGCTGATACGGTGCGATCCATTTAGTATATCTCTCCACAGTGCCTAAGGAATCCATAGCCGTAAAAATCGAAGCGCTGCGGGACCGTCTGCGCCATCACGAGCATCTTTATTACGTGCTCGACGCGCCGGAGATCACCGATGGCGAATACGATTCCATGCTGCGGGAGCTGAAGCAGCTCGAAACGGATCATCCGGACCTGGTCACTCAGGACTCGCCCACGCAGCGTGTCGGCGGCAAGCCGCGCGAGGGGTTCGTCAAGGTCGCGCATTCGAGTCCGATGCTGAGCCTGGACAACGCGCTGGGCGAAGAGGAACTGCGCGATTTCGACCGGCGGGTAAGCGGTCTGCTCAACGAGGACGAAACGTACGCGTACGTGGCCGAACTCAAGATGGACGGGCTATCGCTGGCCGTGCATTATCGCAATGGGCAATTGCCATCAAGCCGTGACGCGCGGCGATGGCGTGATCGGCGAAGACGTCACCGAGAACGCCAGGACCATCCGCTCCATGCCGCTGCGCCTGAAGCATTCGACCGGCAACTACGAAGTGCGCGGCGAAGTCGTGTTCAACCGCAAGGGTTTCGAAAAGCTGAACGCCGAGCGCGAGGCCGCCGATCTTCCTCGGTTCGCGAATCCACGCAATGCGGCCGCAGGATCGCTGCGCGTGCTGGATCCCGACCATCACCGCATCGCGCCAGCTGGATTTCTTCACGTATTTTCTGTTCGAGAACGGCAATCCGGTGTTGCCGACGCAATGGGAAGCGCTAGAGAAGCTCCACGAGCTTGGATTCAAAGTGAATCCGCGCCGCAAGCTATGCCCGGATATCGATTCGCTGGTCGAGTTCTGCAAGGAATGGGAAGAGAAGCGCGACGCGCTGCCGTTCGAGATCGATGGCGTGGTGGCGAAGGTGGACTCGGTCGAGCAGCAGAATCGCCTGGGCTGGACCGCGAAGGCGCCGCGCTGGGCGATCGCTTACAAGTTCCCGGCGCGGCAGGCGGAAACCGTGGTGGAAGATATCGCAGTGAACGTTGGACGAACGGGCGCGTTAACGCCCACGGCGCATTTGCGGCCGGTGAACATCGGCGGCGTGACGGTTTCCCGCGCCACGACTGCACAACGAAGACGAAATCGGGCGGCTGGGCCTGCAGATCGGCGACACGGTGCTCGTGCGAGCGCGTCCGGCGACGTGATCCCGAAAGTGGTGCGCGTCGTCAAGCAAGGCGCGAGCACCGTCGACCGTTCAAGATGCCGAACAAGTGCCCGGTTTGCGGCGGCGAAATCGTGCGGGCCGAAGGCGAAGCCGCCAGCCGCTGCATCAACACGAATTGTCCGGCGCGGCTGAAAGAATCGATTCTGCATTTCGCGGCGCGCGGCGTCATGGATATCGACGGCATGGGCGAGGCGCTGGTGAACCAACTGGTCGACACGGGCTGGTGAAAAACGTCGCCGATATCTATACGCTGACGCTCGAACAGTTGATCGAGCCTCGAACGCATGGGCAAGAAGTCGGCCGAGAAACTGCTGGAGAATATCGAGGCGTCGCGCAAATCGCCTTGCCGCGAATCCTGAACGGCCTGGGGATTCCGTTTGTCGGCGAGCGCACGGCGCAGTTTCTGGCGGAGGCATTCGGCGATCTGGATAAGATCGCAACGGCAAGCGAAGAAGAACTACAGAAGGCGGGAGAAGTCGGCCCGAAGATCGCCGCCAGTATCCGGCGATTCTTCGACGAACAGCGTAATCGGGATTTGATCGAACGTCTGCGGGAGGAAGGTTTTACGTTCACACACGCAGTAAAGAAGAAAGTTGGCGGACCGCTAGTGGGGCTGACGTTCGTCCTCACCGGAACGCTCCCGACACTCAGTCGGGACGACGCTAAGGATCGGATCGAAACAGCAGGCGGTAAGGTTGTAGGATCGGTGAGCAAGAAGACGGATTATGTAGTTGCGGGCACGGAGGCCGGGTCGAAGCTTGACAAGGCGCAGACCTTGGGTATCAAGGTGATCGGCGAAGAGGATCTCATCGCGATGATCGCCCCGGCGGAGAATAACAGTTAGCCAATGCATCATTTTTGGGACGTGACGAAAGAACTTCTGGTGCAATGGGGCGCGCTCGGCGCGTTCATCATTGCCGCCATCGACGCTGCGGGGATTCCGAACCCGGGGATCACGGACTTTGTCCTGATTGCGGCCGCGATCGCGAGCCCATCGAATGCGATGCTGTGCGCGACTGTCGCCATCATCGGATCTCTGATCGGCGGAGCGATCTTCTTCGAGATCACGCGGCGCGGCGGGGAACGCTATCTGCTCCGCTACACATCGTCGGGCCGAGGCTTGAAATTTCGCGCCTGGTTTCTACGCTATGGATTGGTCACGGTGTTCATCACGGCGCTGCTGCCGCTGCCGTTTCTGCCGTTCAAGTTCTTCGCGGCCTGCGCCGGCGCGTGTGGCGAAAGCCGCTTGAAATTCCAATTGGTTCTGGCAGCGGGCCGAATCCCGAGGTATTTCGCACTGGTATACCTGGGGATGACCCTTCGCGAAGAATCCACACCGTGGATAAAAGCCCATCTGCTACCGATGGGCCTGTTCGCAATCATTCTGTTCGCTGCACTGTACGCGCTGGTGCGATTCACGGATCGGAAGCGCATCGCGCAGGCGGGTTGACGTGGTTATTCGGTGTCGAGCGATTCGCGGACCTTCGACACAAGCGCCGTCAACGTGAACGGCTTTTGCAGGAACATCGATCCCGGCGGGAACCAGCCCGCGCGCACAGCTTCGTCGTCGGTATATCCGGATATGTAGAGCACGCGTAATTCGGGCATGGTAGCGCGGAGCCCTTCCGCTAAGTCGCGCCCGCCGATTCCCGGCAGTATCACATCCGTCAACAAGAGCTGAATCGGCTCGTCACGCGACAACGCGACCGTCAATGCGTCCTCGCCGCTGGCGGCTTCGAGCACGTGATACCGCTCCCGGCTCAGAATTTTTCGGACCAGGGCGCGAATGCCGGGTTCGTCCTCCACCAGCAAAACCGTTTCGCGCATTGGCTCGGCCGGAATTTCGGCCGGAACTTCCACCGGGACGGTGGTGGAAACCACATCCGGCGGGACATCGACGACAGGCTCTGAGTCTTCAACCTCTTGCGCCGGAATCTCGACTTGCGTAGCTCCCGGAATTTCGGACAGCGCGTACGGCAGATACAAAATGAATGTTGAGCCGCGATAGGGATCGCTGGCGAACGCGATGTCGCCTCCCCATTCGCGAACGATCGCGTAGGCACTCGCCAGATCGGGCCCGGCGTTCTTCTCGGGATCTTTCGCCGCCAGTACCGATTCAAAAATCGTGACACGTTTTGCCGCATCCACACCGCGCCCGTTGTCGTGAACCAGAATGCGCGCGTACAGGCCGGGCTTCAGCGTGGCTTCGGGAAGCTGCTCCGCAATCGCGTCCACCTCCCAGCCGATGCTGACGCGCGAGCGCTCCTGGGCATCTTCACGGGCACTCGAAACCAGCGCCAGCAGAATCTCCTCAAGCTGCGCCGGGTCTGCCGAGGCCCACACGGGTTCGCGACTACCGATTAGTTCGACAGCAACTTCCGCACCCGCTTCTCTCGCCAGGTGCAGTTCCATTGCGGTGATCAGCGTCCCGAGTTCCACCGGCTGCGGCGGATTGCCCAAGCGCCGCGTGAAAGCGAGCAGGTGATCGGTGATGCCGGAGATGCGCTCGGTAGCGCCGAGGATCTGTTCTACATCGTTGCGTTTGGTATCGTGCGCGGGAAGCGTACCCAATAGTTCTTCGCTGTAGCCGGTGATGATCATCAGCGGATTGTTGAGATCATGCACCAGGCGGCTGGTTAGAGTGTGAAGCGCGTCGTGCCTCTCCGCTGTCAGAAGTTGTTCTTCCATCTGCTTGCGGAGCGTAATATCGGTAAGGACGCCGGTGATAGATCGCGATTCACTTTCGGCGTCGAATTCCGGCTCGGGCACGCGAATGGTCTCGCGGCACCAACGCACATCTCCGGTGGCAGTCACGACTCGAAATTCGGCGCTTGCATCGCCCTCACGAGAGATCGCGGCGCCGTAAAAGGCCATCATCGCCGTTCGATCCTCGGGATGAATGCGCTCGCTGAAGAACGGTTCGGCCTCCAGCCAATGCGAGACCGGATATCCAAGCAGTTGCTCGGCGGAGCCGTAGACAAGCGTGAAGCGGAATGTTTCGGCATCGGCGCGCCAGAGGACCGCCGGCATCGCAGTGTCGGCGATCGGCGAAACCGGAACGGCGGTCGCAATCGACGCGACAGGTTCTTGCACGACGGCCGGTTCTTCAATTTCTTCAACTTCCCGAACTTCTTCCACAATGGGCGCGGGAGTCGCGACCGGCGCCAGATAGCCGATGGTCGGCAGCATCGCAGCGATGGTGCGCAAATCCTCTACCATCAGCAGCGTCTCGAGTTCGCCCTCGTCGTCCCAGTTGCGAATCGGCAGGATGGCGATGCGCAGCGGGCGGCCATCGATATCCAGATACATATCGGGCTGCATAACACCTTGCTGATGCGTGTCGCGAATCCGCTCGATCAGGTGTGGAGAAGGGATGATCTGCTCGATGGTCTTGCGGCGCAGGTCCTCGGAGCGGACGCCAAAGGTTTGGCGAAAGGCGCGATTGGCCGACACGATCGAGCGATCCGCCGAAAGCACTACCAGCGCAACCGGAAGCGTCGCTACCATTTCCTGGTAGTAGCGCCGTTCAGTTTCTACAAGTGCAAGCAGTCGCGCGACTTCTCTTGCTTTCCATTGTTCGAAGTCAGTGCGCTCCATTGATGAGACGTTTCCTGCCTCTGAGTGTGAGGTCTAGGCCATACGCCAACAAGGTACCCTTCGGCTAGCTGGTAATGGTACGCAGGAAGTACTACGGTAAGCTCCGTGCTGATTCATAACGGAATTCGCTGTCAAGCACCGCTCGTAAGAGCGGGGGTGGCGCTTACGAGACCCCCACCCTGACGGGTGGTGCTTGACGACGTCTCCAGAATTACGGGACATCTTACGAGTAGGCTGTCCCCGAGCCTTCGCTGGCAATGATTTCGACGGAGCAAGATGACCGCTTGCTGACGCGCGCGGCTCGGAAGAGTTTAGAGCCGCGACTGTTAAGGAGCGGTCATTTCCCACTATCGAAAGCTCCGGAACAGTCCACTATGGCCGGTGGCCGGGACCCCACACGATCCTGCCGGGCTTTGCGCCGGTATGCTGGCCATCGCGCACGACGGCGACTCCGTTGACGAACACGTCGCGAATTCCGGCGGAAAGCTGGTGCGGTTTTTCGTAGGTGGCGTTGTCGGCGACGGTTTCCGGATCGAAAATGACGACGTCGGCGAACATGCCTTCCTTAAGCAGGCCGCGATCCTGAATCGACAAGCGGTTAGCGACGGCAGACGTCATCTTGCGGATCGCGTCTTCGAGCGGGATGACGTGCTCTTCGCGCACGTACTTGCCCAGGACACGCGTGAAGTTGCCGTAGGCTCGCGGATGCGCCAGGCCGCGCGCGGTGGCCGGATCGATACCGGAGGCATCGGTGCCGAATTTGATCCACGGCTGGCGAAGCTGCAGCTTGAGATTGTCCTCGCTGATGACGAAGAAGATGGTCTCGACGCGACGATGCTCGCTCGCGATCAGATCGATAGCGGCATCGGCCCAATCCTTGTGCATGGCTTGCGCGATCTCTGCTAAACGCTTGCCTTGGTACTGCTGATTCTCTGGCACGAGTTTGCGTGATCAAAACGCCACCCGGCGTCGCCTGTTGGCACAGATTCTCCCAATCGCGCGCCGGTTCGATCATCTCGGCATGAATGCGCGCGCGCGACGCGGGATCCTTCAGGTTGTCGAACAGCTTGCCATCGGCAGAAACCCATGGCGGCAGGCAGACGGTGAGGCCGGTGCCTCCCGCGAGGTAAGGATACATGTCCGCGCCGACATCCACGCCGGAGCGGCGGGCATCGTCGATCTTGGCGATCGCCTGCGTCATCTTTGGCCAGTTGGCTTGGCCCGCGGCTTTCAAGTGATAAATTTCGACCGGCACATTCCCCTTGCGGCCGATCTCGATGGCCTCGTCGATCGCTTCGAGCAGGCGGTCGGCTTCGGACCGCATGTGGGTGATGTAGACGCCGCCGTAAGGGGACATAGCTTTGGCGAGCTCGATCAGCTCGCGCGTGGTGGTGTATTCGCCGGGCGGATAGATGAGGGCCGAGGCGAGGCCGAACGCGCCGTCTTCCATGGCTCGTTTCATCGCGGTGGTCATCTGCGCGAGTTCGCAGTCGATGGCTCACCTTGCGCCATGCCCTTTCCGTACATGCGAATCGTGGTCGCGCCGACGAACGATCCGAAGTTCGGCGATGCGCCGTGCTGCTGCATGGCTTCCAGCCAATCGCGAAATCCGTGGGGGCTGGCGAAGCGGGCGTTGGTCTTGCGCGCATTGTCGTCGGTCTCAGCGGCGAGGGTCAGGCCGTTGGCGGGCGCATTGGTCGAGCCTTCGCCCATGATTTCGGTGGTGACGCCCTGGGTCAGCTTTGCTGATCAGGCGGCCGTCGCCGGTGAGCAGCGCGCCGCGCGATTGGCCCTGAATATCGATGAAGCCGGGAGCGACCACCATTCGGCTCGCATCGATTCTCAGCTTGGCGAGCGCGGTCGAAAGCGCGCCGGGTGGGGCGATGCGCTGGATGCGGTCGCCACGAATTCCGATGTCGCCATGGAACCACGCGTTGCCGGAGCCGTCGACGATTCCGCCGCCGGAGATGATGACGTCGTACGAGGCTGGGGTTTGCGCAAGGAGGGTAGTGCCGAGCAGGAGGGCCGCGAATCGCATACTCGCGAGTTTACTATTCGTGCTTAGGCGCGTGTTGCCGACATTTTTTCGTCAGCCTGCAGAAGCGCTCCATGCTGTCGCGCCTCATTGAGCCCTTCGGAGGCGGACAGAAAGAATGCGCCATCTGGTGGGCGGAGCCGGTGCGATTCTCTTATGAATTCCGGCCCACGGCTCGCGCGTATTGCCCGGGTGTGACTCCCAACCAGCGCTTGAACTTTCGGGTCAGGTGGCTTTGATCGGAGAAGCCCACGCGCGATGCGGTTGCTGATGGGGAGATGCCCTCCGCCAGCATCGTCTTGGCGCGCAACAGCCGTAGTTGGTTCAAGAATGCGTGGGGGGGAAGTCCGAAGTGTTTCGAAAAAGCGCGGACCAGTGGAAATCGATCCAGTCCCGCCACCGCGGACAGCTCCGCCAGAGAGATGTTCTTATCGAAATGGGCTTCCAGATAGTCTCTCGCCAGTGCGGCTTCTTTCGGGGCCGCGAGGGTTCGCGGGGCTTCGGATCGAACCGTGGAATGCCGCGCTACCAGCTCCGCGCCGGTTCGCGAGGAGACCGTCTCCATCTCCAGGAGACAATCGCCGGTTTCGAGTAGATCGTGCAAGCGGCGGAGCAGATTCGCCAGATGCGGATCGTAGATGACGGGAGTACGAAAGCGCGGCTCCGGGACGGATTGTCCGGCAACCGACGCCGCTGCGGCACGAACCGAGCGGGCGTCGGGAAAGAAATTCCGCACGGACCAAGGGCCTGCGCCGCCCGCCATGACGCTGTGCAATTCACCCGGCGGAATCACGATGACATGATCCGGACCGGCAACCTGCGTCGATCCGCCGCACTCGGTCATCTGAGTGCCGGATTCGAGCACGGCGATTTCAAACGAGTCGTGATAGTGGCGCGGAAAAACTTCGTGAAGCCAGTCCGCGCGCTGCAGTTCGAGCCGGCGCAGAGGTTGAACGCACCAAAACTTGGAAACGGAATCTCGCTGGAACTTCATTGCGGATTCAACTACATTTCTAGCTCTATGCTCGCACAGCTCGACGAAGCATCCAGGCTAAGCCGAGCAACCCCGCGCCCATCGTGATCAAAGAGGACGGTTCGGGAACGGCACTCCCCTGGAGTGAGATTATCGCGACGTCGCCGGACCAGTTTTGATCCTGGCGGAACGTGCCGGTGCCGCCGGCGCCGCCGTCCGCGTAGAAGCCGGCGGATGTGCTGTTTAGATAGGCCGTGTCGGGAAGCGGCTGACTGCCGATCGAAGGCGATCCGAACAGGATGCCAAGGTTCAAGGAATCGTACGGACCCTTGGATCCGAATGGCGGAGTTCCGACCGCACTGGTGTTGAAAGCGAGTCCCCAGATCAATTGGCTGTCGACCATCGTGCTGGGCAACGCGAAATTTACCGAGAATGCCAGGCCGTTGTAGCAATTGTTGTCGGCTGCCCGCCACAGACCGGAGGGATTGGCGCCCGCTCCGCAAGTGGGATCCGATTCCGGGCGCCACGGGATTAACGCCGATTCAGTGAGGCTCTCCAGCAGCGCGCCGGGTTCGGGCGTAGCGCCTGAGTTGTCAACAGAATAGAGGTTCAACGTGAGCGATTCCGTGTATCCGGACGCATCTCCGAAACCTGGAGACTGAGATTGCAGAGCCCAGGTGCTCAGTACCACCGTTGCCGAGTTCAAGAGCGCGGGCGACGTCAACTGCACCAGTTCACCGAATTGGAGAATGTCCCCGGCGGCGTAACCCTGACTTGGTACGTTTGGTGGGAGCGAACCTGGGGTGGAATCGTAAAGGGTATCGGCGTGGAGCAATGAAGAAGACAACGCGAGCGCAAGTATGGCTATGGGTTTAACGATTGACACTGATCTTCCTTTTCTAACGATTAAGCGAGAAATTCGTACTGCATCGATGGTACTGGGAAACGGAAGATTTGTATTGAACGTTATTGCGAGATTAGCCTTTAGTTGCAATAGGCCGATTGGAATACAGGAGGGGTGCATTGCCGCTGTTTGCGAACGGGGCTTCGCTGTTTACAAACGGGGCTTCAAGGAGACGGGTGAGGGTGGAGATCCACCCGCTTAACGACTACTGCGGCGCCGTCACCTTCACGATTTCGATACGGCGATTCTTGGCGCGATTGGCCTCGGTATCGTTCGGTGCGATGGGATGAGCGTCGGCCATTCCCATGGTTGTCACGCGCGCCTTCTTGATGCCGCGGCCGGATAGATAGGCAGCGACCGCCGTGGCTCTATGCAGCGACAGCAACGCGTTCTCTGCTTTCGATCCAATGTTGTCGGTGTGGCCCTCGATGCGGATCATCCAATCCGGGTTGTCTTCGAGCATGATGGCGAGCTCGCGAAGCGGGGTGGTGGACTCCGGCGCGATATCGGCCTTGCCCGTCACGAAATGGATGCCGTAAAGCGGGACGCGGCCGTATTTTTCGATTGCATCAGCCATGGTGGCGGCGTCGTTCACCGATTCGTAATCGGGCGGGGTGAGGGTGGTTTCCGACAATGTGTAGTAATGCGACGCCGAATCGATGGTGACCCAGCTATCGCCTTTGTGCGCGGTGAGCGCGCCTTCGTCGCCGCGGAACCAATACGGAATGTCGAACCCGGCGGCATGCAGCACCACCGAGGCTTGATCGACGATGACCTTCGCGCTTAAACCGTCGATACATTCATACATCACCGAGCGCGTGTCGCCTTCGACCGCGTTCAGGATGGGCTGGCCCTTTTCGTCCTCTTTGACTGCGATCTCGCGCCGATCCGACTCCTTCTTTTCGCAATTGTCGACGCGGCAACCTGGAAGCTTTGGCAGCGTTCGAGAATCTTGGCAGCCGGCGGCATCGGGCGCAAGCTGCGGCTGAGACTTGGGCTGCGCCGACATGACTCCGAGCAGGAATGGAGATAGAAGAAATAGAGAAAAGAGCTCGGAGGTACGCATACGCTCGGCTATCGGCAGAATGCAGGGAAAGCTTCAGGAGAGGTGAACTGAGCCGGGCGAGCGTGCGCGGAGCCGCGCCCGGTTATTAGACGATTTCATACTTTATCGTCTAATATGCTGAGGGCAGGGAACCCAAGAAATGCTTCACCGCGAAGGTGGCCTTGGCGGTAGCGGACGTTTTGTAGTCTTGATCTCGACCCTCTGAGGGGAGTCGCCAGGGCTGGACGAGCCTTGACGTTCGAAGATAGGCCGCTCCGGCGGGTTATTAAGCAAATCCAGGGTCTGCCCGAATTCGATCGTCGCGCGTCGGCCCAGTTCTTTTCCGTAGGCAGTGCCTTCCAGTTCTGCCCGCGACATGGTAAGCACCGTCAGGGCATCCCGTGGGGCAACATAGAGTAGCGCGTCCGCTGTGTCGCCGAGGCGCGGCGATGCGGCCGGTGCGGCTGCCCCGAGCGCGAGGAGGTCTCCAACCCAGTTGCCTCGAAGTTCCACGATTGCTGGTAGGGACCACGCACCGAAGCGCTTCGCCAACTCATCGTAACTGGCGATAACCTGCGTGCCAAAGACGATGAGGTAGGTGCTCGCTCCGGCCGCGCGAAGCTGTTGTTCTATGAGACCCGGGCCGCTCAAGCGAAGAAAATGAAGCCCGCCCATGATCAAAAACGCGCGCCGCTTCTTGTCGAGAACTTCCTCCTTTACCGACTGCGCGTACCACGAATCGCGATTTCCCAAGTACGGAGCCAACTCCTCCCGATCCTTGATTGTGTCCCAGTCAGCATAAGGGCCCCCGAGTACAACTCGCATTTGATGCTTGCCCCGTCGCTTCAGGTTTGCCTCACGCACATCTCCGTAAAATGATTCATATACCGGAGACGGCGGACCATCTGCGCCGACTACATTGCGCCAGGCTTGCTGTACCTGCGAGAAAGGAAGGTCCTCGCCCGCGATATAGCGGTCCACAGACTTCTGATATAGCGAGTTTCCAAACTCCACTACGATGTCATCCACACGGTCGGCAAATTCCGGCGTCCTGACGAGTTCACGCAACCATTCGTACTCCTGTTTGCAGCCGTGAGCCTCACCGAACATAACGATGTTGTGGTTAGCGAACGCGCGCAGAACCGAAGCAGTCGCATTCTGGGGCT
This sequence comes from Terriglobia bacterium, assembly GCA_963732025.1. Lineage (GTDB taxonomy): Bacteria > Acidobacteriota > Terriglobia > Bryobacterales > Bryobacteraceae > Palsa-187. The sequence goes on along the minus strand of CAVSXU010000006.1, from coordinate 761,837 downwards.
TCGGCTGCTGGCTCGGTCCGCCGCAAAGCGCGGTGAACCCAAACAATAGAAGGCATTGAACGGATCTCCTAAACGTTGCCATGGTACGGTGCGACGAAGAAGCTTCAACCATGATTTCCATTTTGTTGCAGGCTTCCGTTCGACGCTCCGAGACCGCTTTGGGTTGCATCACTGAGGATCGCCAGCTTCCGATAATCTTATGTCGCCCCGCGTCGCGATTAGGCTGCTCCGACTCCCGATCGACGGGGTCGGACTTGTGGCCGGGGCGGCTAGTGTCCTGTCTCCGAAATTCGTGGAATAAAAAAGGGGACAGACTGCTCTGTCCCCGCGGGTATGCTCCTCTTCCCCCCGGGCCGACGCGGCCGTGGACAGAGTGGTCTGTCCCCTTTTTTTATTCCACGAATTTCGGAGACAGGACACTAGCCGCCGATGGAATACATGGGGCGGGGAGGCGCTACAAATTGTGCCGAATTGATCTCATGCCCCAGCCATTTGGCGTGAACGGAGGCGCGAATGGCATCGCGAATCGAGTCGTCGGTCCCGCCATCGCGAAGCAGCGACCGGACATCGGTTTCGTCGATCGCGAACAGGCAATAGCGCAACTTGCCGTCCGAGGTCAGCCGGATGCGGTTGCAGTTCAGGCAGAACGGGCGGCTCACGGAAGCGATGAAGCCGATGCGTCCGATGCCGTCGGCGAAACGATATTCCGTGGCGGGAGCGCGCGTGATCGCGATCCGGAATCTCTGCCAGCGGGCCGATTTCGCTTTTCGAGCATCGCGATCATGTCGTCGGTCAGCAGCACGCGGTCGTGTTCCCACAGGCCTTGGGAATCGAGCGGCATGAATTCGATGTAGCGAATCTCGATGCCATGTTCGCGGCCGAACCGGGCGAGCGGGACGATATCGGGTTCGACGAGATTTTTCACCGCGACGGCGTTGATCTTGATCGGCCCGTAGCCGAGCCGTAGACACTCGTCGATGCCTTTGAGCACGCGCGGCAGATCGTCGCGGCGGGTGATGTGCTTGAAGCGCTCGCGATCCAGCGTGTCCAGGTGAACGTTGATGCGGCGGAGGCCCGCGTCATAGAGCTCGGCGGCCTGATCGGCGAGCAGCACACCGTTCGTGGTCAGTGCGAGATCCTCAATGCCTTCGATCGCGGTCAGTTTTCGCACCAGTTTTGCGAGGTCCTTGCGAACCAGCGGCTCGCCGCCGGTGAGGCGCAGCTTGCGGACGCCCAGAGTGACGGCAATGCGGACGAAACGCTCGATTTCTTCGAACGTCAGGATCTTATCTCGCGGCTCGAACTTCACGCCGGTTTCGGGCATGCAGTAGAAGCAGCGGATATTGCAGCGATCCGTGACGCTGATGCGCAGGTTGTCGTGCAGACGCCCGAAAGTATCCACCAGAGGCGTCATCTTATCGCCAGCATTCTTTCGATGGGGCGGCGCGCTGCTTCCATAAGCTCTGGCGAAAGCTCCACGCGCGGGTCGAGATTCTTCAGTGCGTCACGCAGTTTTTCGAGCGTGTTGCGCTTCATATAGGGGCATTCGCTGCAATTACAATTCTCATTGGCGATGAAATGGAATCGCTTATGCGGGGCGTTTTTCTCAAGCGAATAGCGCACACCGCTTTCCGTGATCACGATGAACTCGGGCGCGTCCTGGGAGGCGCACCAATCGACGATGGCCGAGGTCGAGCCGATGAAGTCCGCCATCGCCAGCACGTCGGTGGGGCATTCGGGATGTGCGGCCACCAGCGCGGTGGGATATTGGGCGCGCGCCGCGACCACTTTTCGTGCGGCAAAGGTTGCATGCACGATGCAGGCGCCGGGCCAGATCTTCATATTCGTGCGGCCGGTCTGCTCGCGAACGTAATTGCCCAGGTTGATGTCGGGCAGGAACATGACGGGCTGGTCCGCGGGAATCGAGTTGACGATCTTGACGGCGTTGCGCGAGGTGCAGAGAATATCGCTCTCGGCTTTCACTTCGACCGAGGTGTTGATGTAGGAGACGATCTTGTAATCGGGATGCGCGGCTTTCCACTTGCGGAGGTCGTCGACGGAGCAGCTATCCACCAGGCTGCAGCCGGCGTCGCGATCGGGGACCACGACGATCCTGTCTGGATTCAGCACCTTAGCGGTCTCCGCCATGAACCAGACGCCGCAGAACGCGATGACATCGCCAGCGTAATCGCGGGCAGCGCGAGCCAATTCCAGGCTGTCACCGACGGCGTCGGCCAGTTCCTGAATTTCGGGATCCTGATAATGATGGGCGAGGATCACGGCCCTGCGATCTTGCTTTAATTCCTGGATTTCGTCGGTGATGGATTGAATCGCGAGCACACGGCACCTCCGCGCGGAACCGTTACGGCCTCTGAATACCATTGTATCGCGAGATACGGCGTCTTCATGTGTATTGGATGAGCGCGACACCGCCTAAGGTGCATTGCTTATTCGCGGCGGAAGGGGATCCGGATATACTGGCTTTGGCGATATGCGCACGTCAGGCGCCTCCGTTACGACGTCCGTTTCCGCGATCGACGCGGAGTTCGTGGAGCAGTTGCGTTTCGCCACGCAGCGCTACCTCGACGCGATCGACGCCTGGGAGACGGCGTATCAAAAATACTACCGGCTGCCGACGCCCGGATCCGTCAGTTCGGACCTGGAAGCTGAACATCGCGAATATCTGGCGGCTCGCAACACATTGCAGCGCATGGTTCCTGATGCTCGGCCGCTGTGCATGAGATATTCCGCGCGCGATCCCTGGCCCGCACTGTTGCACATCAGTTTGGAATCGACCACGCCGCAGGGCGGATATACGCCGGCGATCGGGCGGGCGGAACGGGGAATTATCGCCAAGTGCCTGGACGATCTTGAGTCCGGGGCGCGGCCTGGTGATGGTACGACGGGCGAGGCGCGTTCGCAAGACTCCCCCTCAGGCCGTCGCAATATTTTTCAGAGAATTGCCGATTACTTTCTGTAGAGACGTGGGCGCACGCAAGAGTAGAGTGCGTACGTCACAATAGTTCCGTGCCCGCTGCCCCTCTGCGAGGAATCCGCGTCCTCGATGTCACCTCCAATATCGCCGGCCCCTCCGCTACCATGATCCTCGCGGGTCTCGGCGCGGATGTGATCAAGATCGAGCGGCCCGGTAGCGGCGACGAAGCACGCGACATGCAGCCGCAATTGGACGGCTGGGGCGCTTATTTTCTCGCGATCAATCGGGGCAAGCGATCCGTTGCTATCGATCTCGGCAAGCCCGAAGGTGTTGCGGTGGCGATGCGCATCGCGGCCACTTGCGACGTGTTCGTCGAAAACTTTCGCGGCGGAAAAGTCCAGGCGATGGGTCTGGGCGAAACCGCTGTGCGTTCAGCGCGCGCCGATATTGTGTACGCATCGCTTTCAGCATTCGGTCCTCGCGGCCCCGATTTCGACGAGCCCGGCTACGATGCACTGGTGCAGGCGCGCACTGGCATTCAGAGCGTCACGGGCGAACCGGGAACAGCGGGTGCGCGATCCGGCGTCTCCGTGCTCGACATGGGTTCCGGGATGTGGGTCGCGATGGGTATTATGGCGGCGCTGTTCGAGAGACAACGCTCCGGCTCCGACTCACGAGGCTTGCGCGTCGACGGATCGCTGTATCAGACCGGAATCCAGTGGATGGCCTACCACCTCGTGTCGCGCCAGATGACCGGCGTCGATCCGCAACCGCAGGGCACGCGCATCGGGGCATTTTCACCTTACGGCGATTTTCCAACAGCCGATTCGCGGCTGCTGATCGGCATCTCAAACGATCGTCTGTTCGATCGACTGTGCATTGCGTTGAACAAACCGGGTTTCGCGCGCGATCCCCGATTTTCAACAAACGCGGAACGAGTTCGTCATCGCGAAATCCTCGACGGCGAAATCGCAAGCGTGTTGGCGAACCGCACGACGCCGGAATGGCTCGCCATTTTCAATAGCCTGGGCATCCCTGCAAGCGCTATTCAATCGTCCGGCCAAGTCCTGGAAGATCCACAACTCGCCGCGCTCGCACAGATGAGCGAGCTCGAAGAACTTCCCGGCGTCGTCACGCCTTTGCTGCCACTCGAATTCTCTGGCGAGCCTACGGCGGCAGGAGCGGTGCCCCGCCTCGGTGAACACACGCGCGACATCTTGCTTGAATGCGGCTTGTCGCAAACGGAGATCGGCGATCTGGCACAGCGTAGAATCGTAGAATGTCTTCCGGTCCTCTCTCAGACACGCAGCGAGAAGAGCAGCAGCTAATCCTCCGCACGGTTCACGATTTCGTCGAGCGCGAGGTGATCCCCGTCGCCAGCGGGATGGAGCATCGCGGCGAATATCCGTTCGAGCTCGCGAATCAGATGGCGAAGATGGGGCTGTTCGGGCTCAACGTGCCTGACGAGTTCGGCGGCACCGAAGTCGACTACGTGACCTTCGCTCGGATTTTTGCCGAGCTTGCACGTGGATGGATGGGGCTTGCGGGAATCATCGGGCCACATCTGGTCCTGTGCGATGTTCTCGGCCGCTACGGCACTGACGATCAGAAGCAGCGCTTTCTTCCCGGCCTGGCGACCGGTGAACGCCGCGGCGGCATTTGTCTGTCTGAACCTGGCGCGGGCACGGACCTGCAAAACATCACGACTCGCGCAGTACGCGATGGCAACATCTATCGCATCAGCGGGTCCAAGATGTGGATCACCAACGGGCGGCACGGCAACACGTTCCTGCTCCTAACCAAGACCGATCCGACTACGAAACCCGCGCATCGGGGCATGACGTTGTTCGTGATCGAAAAAGGCGCGCCGGGTTTGACGGTGAGCCGCGACATCGACAAGCTCGGCTATAGGACCGTTGAGACGTGCGAGCTGCACTTCGACAATTTTCCGGTGCCGGTGGAGAATTTGATCGGCGGCGTCGAGGGTGTCGGCTTCACGCAGGCGATGACCGGCATGGAAAGCGAGCGCATCAACGTCGCGGCGCGTGGTCTCGGCATCGCGCAGGCCGCGTTCGATGAGGCGATCAAGTACGCGCAACAGCGCTCGACCTTCGGCAAGCCGATCGCGCAGCATCAGTTGATCCAGGCGAAGCTCGCTGACATGGCGACGAAGATTGAGGCGTCGCGACTGCTGATCGAATCGGCCGCCGAAAAGAAGAATCGTGGTGAGCGCTGCGATCTGGAAGCCGGCATGGCGAAATTGTTCGCCACCGAGACCGCGGCGGAGGTGTCGTTCGAAGCGATGCGAATCCTCGGCGGTAACGGCTATTCGAAGGATTTTCCAGTGGAGCGCTTTTATCGCGATGCGCCGCTGGTGGTGATTGGCGGCGGCACGAACGAATTGCAGCGCCTGATCATCGCCAAGCGGCTGTTGGAGAAGCACGCGATCAAGTAAGGAGGCTGCACGTAAGGACATGGTATCCTTACTGTATGGTAAGGAATATTTACGCCAGCCGTTTGACCAGCAAGGGACAAATCACCGTTCCTGTGGAAATTCGGAAACGCCTTGGCTTGCGCAAAGGCGATCAAATCGAATTCGTGGCCGAAGATAGCCGCACCACGGTTCGTCGGGCCGCCCCGAATGAGAATCCGTTCGAAAAGTACATCGGTGCCTTCCCTGCGTTTAAGAGCCGCAAAGAAATCAACGATTGGATCAATGAGATGCGCGAAGACCGGTGAGAACGGCTATCGATACCAACGTGTTCTCCGCGATATGGTCGGCCGAGCCTCAGGCCGGCGCCCTCGCGAAAGCTCTCTCAGACGCGCGGACTGAAGGCGCGCTATTGATCTCCGGAATCGTCTTCGTGGAATCGCTTGCCCACCCAACGATGACGCCGACCGACCTGGAGCGATTTCTCAACGACGCGGCGGTCGAGGTTGATTTCAACATCAACGAGCCAATTTGGCGTGAAGCGGGCAGCCGGTTCGCGCGCCAGGCAGCGCGGCGGCGCGCAGCGAGAGACCACACCGAAAAGCGGATGTTGGCGGATTTCGTCGTGGGCGCCCACGCACTGCTGCGGGCGGATCGCCTGCTAACCCTCGATACGAACCGGTACCGCAGGGATTTTCCGGAATTGCGGCTGTTGCGATTAACCTGATCGCGGTCTAAACCGGCGCCTTCAAGAACTTCGAAACCATCGACCATAGCTCCGCTGTCTCCACCGGTTTCGAAAGAAACGCCTGCATGCCCGCGTTCAGGCATCGCGCGCGAATCTCGTCGGAAGAGTTCGCCGTAAGCGCCAGAATCGGGACCGTCTCATAACCCGGGATCTTGCGCATTGCCCGAGTCGCTTCCAGTCCATCCATCTCCGGCATCTGAAGATCCATCAAAACCAGGTCGTAGCGCCGGTTCCTAGCGAGGTCGAGCGCCGCCGAACCCGACATCGCGCAATCCACATCCGCGCTGCGCCGCTCCAGAGCGTGACGAAGCACCGTGAGCCCAACCGGATTGTCTTCCACCGCGAGAATTGCGGGATGCGAGCCATTCACCGACACGACGGTCTCCTGTGGAGGATCGGCCGGCTGCCGCACCGGCAGTCGAACAGTGAACGTGGATCCCTTGCCTGGAGTGCTCTCGACGTCGACTTCCCCGTTCATCAGCAACGCCAGTTTTCGGACCAGCGCCAATCCCAATCCCAGCCCCGGATACGCTCGCGACAATCCGCCGTCCACCTGACGGAACGATTCGAAAATCGCATCGAGACTCTCAGGCGCAACGCCGATGCCCGTATCGCGCACCTCAAGCACCAGCCTGGTCCCGTCAGCCTTGGTTCCGTCAAGCCTGGTTCCGTCACCTGCGCCACGTTCCAGCGTGACGCGCAGCTCGACGCTTCCCGCATGGGTGAACTTGATCGCATTAGCCACCAGGTGGCCCAGCAGTTCGCGAACCCGCGGCGCGTCGCCCAACATGGTTTCGGGCAGCCCTGCTTCCAGCGTGGAAAACAGGCGCAGCCCTTTGGCTTGTGCGCGCAGCGCATGCTGGTTCAATGCCGAATCCAACAATTCCTTCAAACTGAATTCGCTCTCGTCGAGATGAAACTGCCCGGCCTCGAGCGATGAATATTGCAGAGTGGCGTTCAGGATTTCGAACAAGCTCTCCGCGCACAGGCGAGCGGCGTTGACGTATTCGCGCTGCTCCTCGTCGAGGCTGGTTTCGAGCAGCAGGTCCGCCATCCCCATAATCCCGCTAAGGGGCGTGCGAATTTCATGATTCAAGCTGGCGAGGAATTGCCCCTTTAGCTGATCGAGCTCCGATTGCGGGGCTTCGAGTTCGCGCTCGCGCGGCGGCGAGGGGAGATTCATTACCATGTCAGGAACCGGCTAATTCATCTAATCCATCGTCCGAATGCAGCCGGGAGTTTAGGGGGTTCCCCTGAGAGAATCTCGCGATTGCGCCTGCAGCTAACGCGGCTGAAATTCCGGCTGGACGTTGACCACGCCGTATTTCCGGTCTTCGGTCTCGCGATGCGCCGCCAGCGCCCACAGAAAACAGATCGGATGCCCTGGGATCGCGCAATTCGGATGATATCCGCGCGGAATGATCACGGCATCTCCATCGCGAACCGCCGTGATGAACTCGGGATAATTCGTGTCGCTATAAACCAACTGCAATCCGTACGCGAGCGCGGGCATATCGAAGAACACGTAGACTTCTTCCAGCATCTCCGCGTGCTCATGCGGCGGCCAGCTCGTCCAATTGCCGCTGTCGGAAAGAGTAAATCCCAGCAGCAGCCGCCCCGCCTCGATATTCTTCCCAAGCACGACGCTGACCTGCCGCTGCGCCGCCGGCGCTCCCGTCTTAAAATGCAGCGTCGCGTCCTTCGTCACGTCGGCGTAACGCGCGATCTGTACGGGAAACTTCTTGTCGACCTCGGCTGAAAACTCCGCGATATCCACGGACCCATCGGTCGTGATCTCGGCCGCGCAATCGCGCGGGGCGTACACGCAGTCGAATTTCGAGACGTCGAAACTCTGGCCGTCGATGCGCACGGTGGCCGAGCCTGAGAGCACGATCCATCCCGTCTCGCGATCGCTCGCCGGAATCGAAACCACCTTCGTAGCATCCTTCAGGATGATGCGCGCATACGCCATGTGCCGCATCGCGCTGTTGGCGGGGGAGATCGCTACTTGCCTTCCTACATGCCGATCCGTTTGACGAAATACCAGTGTCGCTTCAGAAGATTGGGGTTGCACTGTCATGAGTTTATCGCTGGTTTGCTGCTGGGATTATCGCAGGACAAGTTTCAGATGCGTTAAGATCACAGGTTATGCTCAACAAACGCGTCATTTCGGTTGGGATCGCCATCTCTCTCACGCTAGGGCAGTGGACTGGCGTCTTCGCGCAAAAGAAGTTCGCGTTGACCATCGATAATATCATGCGCGGTCCCGGCCTCTATGGATACGAGCCCAACAATGTTCGATGGTCGGGCGACAGCCAGAAGATCTACTTCACCTGGAAGCAGGCGAGCGATCCCATCGATCGTCCGCTGGATACCTACGTTGTTGCTAAAGACGGCAGCGGTCTCCGCAAGCTGGACGAAGCTGAAGCGAAGCTCGCGCCCCCAGCATTCGGCGGCAGCCGTACCCGCGATCGCAAGAAAATGCTTTACGCGCAGGATGGCGATTTGTTCCTCTACGATTTTTCCACCGACACTCGCCGTCAACTCACCAAGACCGCCGACGCTGAAGCGAATCCGGCGTTCACCAAGGATGAAAAGCGTGTCGCGTTCACGCGCGCTGGAAATCTATATGTGATGGCGCTCGACACCGGGATGCTGGAACAGATGACCGAGATCACCGCGGCAGCGGCTCCCGGCGCGGCTCCGGCTGCAGGCGATGGCGGCGGACGCGGCGGTGGTGGTGGTCGAGGCGGCCGGGGTGGCGGCGGCGTTCCTCCCGTCACGACTGGCGCTGCGGCGGGTGAAGCTCGCGGCACCGACAGCCAGGAATTCCTGAAGAAGCAGGAGAAAGAACTGCTCGAGATCGTGCGCGAGCGCGCGGCCTTGCGTGAAGAGAATGACGCAAAGCGCAAGCGCGATCATCCTCGCAAACCGTTCCAGCTTCAGGCTCGTCAAACGGCGAATCGGCTGGAGCTGAGTCCGGATGAGAAATTCGTAATCGCATCCGTCAACGAAGGCGCGAACGGGTCGAAGCCCGATAACGTTCCGAATTACATCACCGAGTCCGCTTATACCGAAGATCTTCCTGGCCGCACCAATGTCGGCGACACGCAGAACCGCCAGCGCATCGCGATCCTCGACGTCGTGACGGGTGAATCGAAATTCGTCGACGCCGGATTGGGAACTCGCGAAATTCAGTTGCAATCGCCGATCTGGAATGAGCAGGGCACGCGCGCCGTGATGCTCGCACGTTCTACTGATAACAAGGATCGTTGGATCTTGTCGTTGGATCCCGCCACCGGCAAGACGCGTACGCTATTCACCGATCATGACGACGCGTGGCTGGGCGGCCCCGGTGGGCAGACGCTCGGCTGGCTGAAGAACGGCAACGATATTTACTTCGTCAGCGAGAAAGACGGCTATGCGCATCTGTACACGGTCGGTGTCGAAGGCGACAACGTGAAGCAACTTACGTCAGGCAAGTTCGAGGTCACTTCGGTCGAACTTTCGAACGACGGCCGCCAGTTCTATCTCACAACCAGCGAGGTCGATCCGGGCGAGCGCCAGTTCTATTCCATGAGCGTCGACGGCGGCGCGCGAACCCGAATCACCAGGGAATCCGGTTGGCATCGCGTCGTATTATCGCCGGACGAAAAGTCGATCGCCGATGTTTATTCGTACACCAATAAACCGCCGGAGCTGTTCGTTGCAGATAATCATGGCGCAGCGATGAAGAAACTGACGTCGTCGCCGGCGAAAGACTTTGCCGATTACGCCTGGACCGATGTGCCCGAAGTAAAGGTACCGGCTCGCGATGGTGCGATGATCCCGGCGCATTTCTATAAACCCGCGAACTATCGGCGCGGCGGACCTGCGGTCGTATTCGTTCACGGCGCGGGCTACACGCAAAACGTCGGAAAGTTCTTCTCGCAAAGCTACACGCACGAGTATCTGTTCCATCATTTCCTGATGGAGCACGGCTACATGGTGCTCGATATGGATTACCGCGCTTCGTCAGGCTATGGACGCGATTGGCGCACGGCGATTTATCGCCACATGGGCGGCAAGGATCTTGAAGATAATGTCGACGGCGCGAAGTGGCTGGTGGAACAAGGCGCGGATCCGAAACGCATCGGTCTGTACGGCGGCAGTTACGGCGGATTCATCACGTTGATGGCGATGTTCACCACGCCCGATGTATTCGCCGCCGGCGCCGCGCTGCGTCCCGTCACTGATTGGGCGCACTACAACCACGGCTACACCTCGAACATTCTCAACAATCCGCAAAAGGATGAAGAGGCGTATCGCAAATCGTCACCGATCTATTACGCTGACGGACTGAAGGGCGCGCTGCTAATCTGCCATGGCATGGTCGACACCAACGTGTTCTTCCAGGATTCCGTGAGGTTGGTTCAACGGCTGATCGAACTCCACAAAGATAACTGGTCGATCGCGCCGTATCCGATCGAAGATCACGGCTTCCAGCATCCATCCAGTTGGGCCGACGAGTATAAGAGAATCTTCCAGCTCTTCGAAACCAACTTAAAGAAATGATGTGGCGCACGCACTCGTGCGTGCCGTGTCGACACTCATGTCGACACCCTGTTGGGGGCGCAAGATAATCGACTCCAATATTTGGACAAAATGGCTAAACGCCAACCGCCTGCTGTGCAACGATCTCCTGGATCTCGCTCACGATCGCATCCAGTTCTTCGTCCTTCGAGTAAAAATGGGGAGCCACGCGAATCCCCGCCCCTGGGCGGAAATCCACCAGGCAATCGCGCCGCGCGAGTTCTTTCGTCACTTCGTAACCATTCGGCACGTCCATCACGACGGTCCCGCCGCGCTCCTTCGGACTCTTCGGCGAGTTCACCTTGAACCCCGCTTCCTCCGCCAACTCGATCAGCCGAGCCGTCTGCCGCATCGACTTCGCGCGAATATTCTCGACGCCGACTTCGTTCACGATCTCGTAGCCCGACATCGCCGCGTACATTGCCGGAACATTCGGCGTTCCGTTCAGGAATCGAAACACTCCGTCCGCATATTCATGTTCCACTGCGAAATTGAATGGATTCTTGTGAGCCGCCCAGCCGGTCATGCGAGGCCTCAGCTCCGGCCACAAGTCGCGCCGAACATACAAATACCCCGCGCCAGGACCGCCGCACAACCACTTCACCGATCCCCCGGTTGCGAAGTCGACGCCGAGCGCTCGCACGTTCACCGGCACCGTTCCAGCCGATTGATACACATCCGCCAGCACCTTCGCGCCCACCTCATGCGCGCGTTTCGTGATCGCCGCTAGATCCTGAATGAAGGAGCTGCGGAACAGCACGTGCGACACCGATACCAGCGCCGTCTCTTCGTCGATCGCCGCCAGCATCCGATCCGTCGGCACGCCAATGCGATCGTCCGATGGCACCGTCGCCAATCGCGCGCCTTGCTGTTGATAGATGTACAAGTTCGACGGAAAATTCATCTCCTCGCTGACGATTTTGTTCCGTTTCGCCGTCCAATCGAAACACGACAGCACGATCGCCTGGCAGATGGAGACGTTCTGCTGCATCGTCACTTCGCCTGGTCCCGCGCCGATAATCTTGCCGATGAGATCGCCGACCGTGACCGGCATCTCCCACCAGCCTTCCTCCCAGGCGCGAATTCCGCGAGTATCCCATTCGTCCGCGTATTGGTTGAGGCGTGCGCGAGTTCGCTTAGGCATCGCGCCCAGCGAATGGCTGATCATGTACAGCGTGCGGTCAAGAATCGGGAATTCAGAGCGCCATTGAAGTAGTGGGTCCACAGAATTCTTGATAACACACTCAGGAGTTGTGGGGCAGGCGATCTTGTCGCCTGCCAACGCTTGTGGGGCAGGCGGTTCCGCCTGCCATTCGTGCCTAATCAATCCTTACGGCTGATTCAACGCCGCAGCCTTCGCCAACAACTTCGCCGGATCCGTAATCGGCGACGAGCAACTCCGCTCCGTACAAACGAACGCCGCCGCGCGGCTCAGCTCAGGATATTGAACATCGGGATTCGGCAGCGCACCCTCGCGCTTGTCCCACCATTCCACGCGCTTATATCCGGACGGAAATTGCAGCGCGATCCGAAACAGCTCGCCCGCCTCCGGCGCATCTTTATGACCGACGATCGTCAAATGAACCGGCGGCGCGGAGAGTTCCGAATCCGCCAGCAACGTCCCCGCTGCCGTATACTGCTTCGCGATCTGCGGCGTCACCGGATAACGCATGGCGTCGCCCGCAATCGCATGCGCCGATTCGTCTGCCGTGTATCGGAAAATCAAATTCGCGATCCGAGCCAGCGCCAGATTCTCGTCGCGTTCCGGATGCGGCTTATACGCGTGATCGGTCGGAGCTGCCGACGTCAGGAATCCCGCGCCCTCGGGATTCTTGAAATGCGTCGCGATAAATCCCAGCGATTCCTGCGCCCGTCCTAGCCATACGCGATCGCCCGTCGACGCATAAAGCGCCATGAACGCTCGTGTCATCGCCAGTGTGTCTCCGAGATAAGGGCCCGTCGCATCCTTCTCGTCATGACGAAATCCACCAGCGCTCCCACTTGATGCGCGATTCGCGATCACCCACTCCGCCGCCCGCTTCGCTTCCGTCAGCACCGATTCGTCACCCGTCGCCTGATACAGGGCCGCGAACGCCGCGATCGCCCAACCGTTCTCGCGCGAATAACTGTGCTTATCGACGCGAGGAATTCCCTGCTTGCGCCGCGCGGCATCGTCCAGCTTGAAATATTTGTCGCTATGCACGCCGTCGATCAGATCGGCATCCTGAGATGTGTAAAACGCGCCCTCCGGCGACATCAGAAACGTCTTCAGATAGCGACGGATTTCCTGGGCCGCCTTCAGATACTCCGGTTTGCGAAACTGCGCGTAGCCCAGCGAATAAATGCGCAGATTCTCGGCCTGCATCTGCATGATCTTCTCGAAATGCGGATGCTTCCAATCGCCATCCGTCGAATATTGATACACCCCGCCCCACGCCGGGTCCAGCAAATTGAGCTGCGCGTCCAACGTTTGCCGAGCCATCTTCTCAACTTGCGCATCACCCTTGCGCGCCCGCGACAGCGCCAACTCGACGCCATCCCAATCGAGATATTTTTGATCCGTCCCCCAGCTTCCGCGCTTCGCATCGTAACCGGCGAGATAACCCTTGTTCAGCCGGTCCCGCATTTCAGCCGACAAGAACGGACTCTCGGCGAATTCGATATTGGTTTCAGGAACCACCGACGGCCCCGGCGTCGGATCGTCGATGATCGCCTGCAACATTGACGACATCTGCTCCGGCGGCAAATACCCGCGCCGCTTCACGATTTCCGTGCCATCGGCCGCGAACACCACCGTCGCCGGCCACCCGTAATCTTCGTAGCGATTCGCCAGATCCGGCCGCGAATCCTGATCCACGCGCACCAGCAGGTATTTCGATTTCAGCAGCGCCACCGTCTTGGGATCGCGATACGTAGTCGCATCCATCACATGGCACCAGTGGCACCAAACCGCTTCCAGGTCCAGCAGGACGAATCGATTTTCCTGCTTGGCCTGCGCGAACACAGCATCAGACCACGGCATCCATTTCAGGTCGGGCTCGGCCGCTGAAGCCGAAATTGCGAGGGCGAGGAGCGTGAGCAGCGTTTTCATATCTGAAATGTATACGCGCGCCCCAAGGAATCGGATGTTTTACCGTTTAGGCCGGCGGAATAGGTCGGCAAGCGGTACGGAAATTATCGGGCTTTCAGTTCGAAGCACGCCGTCCATTACCTCCTGGCTCCCATCGTTCGTGTATATCCAAGCCCGACGCGTGCGTGGATCGACGACCCAAACATAGCGAACGCCAAAAGTCAGATAATCGTCGATCCGCTCCTGCATCCTCTCAAGTGTGTCGTCCTTCGAAAGGATCTCGATACAGACCAGCGGCGGGGTATAGAAAATCAGATCGTCTGGTTCCGGTCCGGGCACTAAGCAAAGATCTGGAATGCGAAAACGCCGCTTCGAAATTTGAACTCGCTGCTCCGGGAAAATGTATACGTCTAATGATTCTTCGCGAGTTCGAAAGTAATAAATGAATTCGCGTTGCAGCTTGCCATGATCGCTTTCGCCCACGTTCCTTTCGAGAACCTCCCCATCGACGTAATCGCGATCTGGCCGATACGTCGTGCGAAGATACTCCTCGACTGGAACGAGCGTCACCGCTTTCATGTCCTAATTCTACTCCCCCCGCACCAGATCCTCATGGCTCTCCCGCTTCCGCACCACCCGCCACGACGACCCTTCGATCATCACTTCCGCCGCCCTCGGCCGCGAATTGTAGTTCGACGATTGTACGAATCCATAAGCGCCCGCCGACTTGATCGCCAGCAAATCCCCCGGCAAAACCTGCGGCATTTCGCGATCACGAGCCAGAAAATCGCCGCTCTCGCACACCGGCCCCACCACGTCCGCTCGCATCTTTTCCCCGCCGCGGTCGCGCACCGGCACGATCTCATGATGCGCGCTATACAGCGCCGGACGAATCAGATCGTTCATCGCCGCGTCGACGATCACGAATTCTTTCCCGCCCGTCGACTTTCGATACAACACCCGCGTCAGCAGCACGCCGGCTTCGGCAACAATCGACCGCCCCGGCTCAATCATGATCCGCAGCCCTTTTCCGCCAGCGTGACTTTTCATCTGCGAGATGAACGCGGCGATATCCGGCGTCACTTCGCCATCTTTATAAGCGACCCCAAGCCCGCCGCCCAAATCGGCGTGGCGAATCTCGAATCCCGCCGCATTCAGCTTCTCGATCAGCGCCAGCACGCGATCCACAGCCTCCATCACCGGCCCCGGATCCATAATCTGCGACCCGATGTGGCAGCTCACGCCTTCCAAAATCAAGTTCTTGTGCTGCCGCGCGCGATCGATACAGCGCCTCCGCCTCTCCGATATCGACACCGAATTTGTGCGCCAGCTTGCCGGTGGAAATATACGCGTGCGTCACGGCATCCACGTCGGGATTCACGCGCATCGCCACCCGAGCCTTCACGCCGCGACGATGCGCCAGCGCATCGATCAAAGCAAGTTCCGGCTCCGATTCGCAATTGAAAACCAGAATCCCGGCTGCGAGCGCTTCGTCGATTTCCGCCGCGGTCTTTCCGACGCCCGAAAACACGACCTTCGCCGGATCGCCGCCGGCTTTCAATACGCGATACAGTTCCCCGCCCGAAACGATATCGAACCCCGCGCCCGCATCCGCCAGCAATTTCAATAACGAAAGATTGCTGTTAGCCTTCACTGCATAGCAGACCGTATGCGGAACATCGCCGAACGCCGAATCGTAAGCGCGAAAATTTTCCAGGATCGCCGTCCCCGAATATACGTAGCAAGGCGTTCCCGCCTTCGCCGCGATTTCATCCAGCCCGACGCCCTCGCCAAACAGCGAGCCATCGCGATATTCAAACTCCGACATCAACAAGCTCCGTTGTGGCGCACGCACTCGTGCGTGCCGTGTCGACACTCATGTCGACACCTCTTGTTACTCATCAACAAACCCTCATGACCACCACCGATTGATCGTCAGTAATCGGAGTGCCATCGCGATAAGCATCCAGATCCGCAAAAATCGCCTTGGCGAACGCTTCCGGCGATTCCCCGCCGTGCTTCTTCAGCATCCGCATCACCCGCAGCCGCGAATAATCCTCTTCTTTCGCGTTCAACTGATCCTCCACGCCATCCGAGAAAAACAAAACCGTATCCCCGACCTCTGCCTGAAATGCGACCTCCTCGTATTGGCGATCCTCCAGCAATCCGATCGGCACGCCTTCCGCCTTGGGCTTGATAATTTCGCCGTTGCGCAGAATCACCGGAGGCTCGGCGCCCGCGTTGCAAATCGTCAGCAGCCGCGATCGCGGCTCCCACAGCGCCACCAGCAGCGTCGCGTACTGCGCGTCCACTTTGCGTTCCAGCAACGATTCATTCAGCGACTGCATCAGCATCGCGGGACTGCGCCGCCGTGGCGCCAGGATTCGCAGCAGTCCGCTGACCAACGCGCCGTACAGAGCCGCCGCCGCGCCCTTGCCGCTCACATCGCCGAACACGATCACGCTGTAGTCGTCGCCATGATCGAAAAAATCGTAAACGTCGCCCGAAATTTCGCGAGCCGGCCGAGCCCGCAGCGCGATCTCCAGCCCGCGCATCTCCGGCGCCTCGCGAGGCTGCAACACATGCTGCAATTTGCGCGCCGCCTTCAAATCCTGATCCATGCGCTGTTCGCGCTGCGCCAACTCTTCGTACAGCCGAGCGTTTTCCACCGAACTCGCGATCTGCGGAGCCAGCAGCGATAACGTCCGCTGATGATCTTCCGTGAAATAGCCGATCCGCTCGCTTTCCACGTCGAGCACGCCCACCACGCGATCCTGCACGATCAGCGGCACGGCCATCTCGGAGCGAACTTCCGGATGCGACGCGATATAGCGCGGATCCTTGGCCGTATCCTTCACGCGCACCGTCTCGCGCGATTCCGCCGCCGCGCCCGTGATTCCCTTCCCCAGGGGAATATTGTCCAGCGTCACCCGCTGGTCGTAGCGGACGCTGAACCGGTGCCGCAACACCTTCCGCTCCGCATCCACCAGAAAAATGCTGAACGCGTCGTAGTTGATCAGCGTCCGCACCGTCGCCGCGATCTTGGCCAGCAGTTCATCCAGATCCAGAATCGAGCTGAATTCCTGCGACAGATGCGCCAGCGTCTTCAACGTCCGGTTCTGCCGGTCCACGCGCAGATACAGCCGCGCATTGTCGATCGACACCGCCACCCGCGCCGCGATCAGCCGCAGCATCGCGCGATCCTGATCGGAATACGCCTTCACGCGCGTCGATTGCACGTCCAGCACGCCCACCAGTTTTCCGCGCGCCGTCATCGGCACCGCCAGCTCGCTGCGCACCGCGTCCAGCGCATTCAGATATCGCGGGTCCTGCCGCACATCGTCCACCAGCACCGGCGTTCGCGACGTCGCCGCCGCTCCCGTAACGCCTTCGTCCAGCGGGACCACCAGGCTGCGCACCACCTCGTCGCGATGCCCGATCGAATAGCGAATGCGCAACCCCTGCGCGCGCTCGCTATACAGCAGGATCGCGAACAGATCGTAGGGCACCACGGTCTTGACGATCGACGCGACGTTTTCCAGCAGCTTGTCCAGATCCAGCGTCTCCGACGTGACGCGCGACACTTCGAGCAGGAAGTCGAGCAGTTCGGCGCGCTCGCGAAACACCGCGGATTTGCGGGGGTGGCCATGGGATCTCGCGGCACTAGCGCGCCGTCGCCTCGACGATTTTGACGCTGGCGCTGGCGCCGATCCGCGTCGCGCCCGCCGCCACCATGTTCTTCAGATCTTCCAGCGTTCGAATCCCGCCCGAGGCCTTCACGCCCATCTCGCCGCCCACCACCTGCCGCATCAGCGCGACATCGTGCACCGTCGCGCCATGTGGTCGCGAAGCCCGTGGACGTCTTGACGAACTCGGCGCCCGCAATCTTCGCCAGCGTGCGACGCGATCGCTTTCTGGTTGTCGTCGAGCAGCGCCGTTTCCAGAATCACCTTCACGATCGCGCCACCCTTGTGCGCCGCGTTCACCACCGCGCGAATATCCTCACGCACCGCGTCATAATTTCCGCCGCGCAGCTCGCCGATGTTCAGCACCATGTCGATTTCCTGCGCGCCCACGCGAATCGCGCCTTCGGTTTCGGCCACCTTGATCGCCGTCGTGTTCGCACCCAGCGGAAATCCGACCACCGTGCAAACCTTCACCGGCGATCCCGCCAGTTCGCCTGCCACCAGCGGCACCCAGTACGGATTCACGCACACGCTCGCGAAACTGTACTGCCGAGCCTCCTTGCACAACTTCCGGATGTCCGCCGCCGTCGCGTCCGGCCGCAGCAGCGTGTGATCGATCGACGAAGCGATCGCCTGATCGATCCCTGTGAGTTTGTCGCTCGCCGAAAGCCGATCCGCGCCCGCCGCCAGAATCTCTTTCGATTTCTTCTCGCACGTCTGCGGACATCGTCGCGTGCAGCCCGGGCACACGACGTCGGGAATATTCAAACCTTCGGGCCCGTGGGCCACACGCCGAGGCGCGCCATACCCGTCGTCTGAATCCGATGCTTTGGACGAATCCGGCGTCGAGGCATCGGCGCGAGGCACAACACCCGAGCACCGCGCCAGAATTTCTTCGCCGATCTCGGCCACCAGACGATCTAACTCGTGCGCGTCCACTTTAAGTTCACCCGATCGATTTCTTTGATCTTTTCCACGCGAGCGGCATGACGTCCGCCGCCGAAAGGAGTCGAGAGCCAGGTGCGCAGCACGTCCTCGGCCTGCGTATGCGTCAACAGTTTGCCGCCAAGCGTCAACACATTGGCATCATTGTGTTCGCGGCTGTTGCGCGCGGAAGCTTTATCGTAACATAGGGCCGCGCGAACGCCCGGAAATTTGTTCGCCACCATCGCGGATCCGATGCCCGCGCCATCGATAATCACGCCTCGCGACGCCGCCCCGCCCGCCACCAATTCGGCAACCTGTTTCGCGATATCCGGATAATCCACCGGCTTCGGATAATCCACGCCGATATCGCGCACCGCCAGTCCGTAATCCTCGAACATGGGCAGCAGCTTCAGCTTCATCTCGAACCCGCCATGATCGCAACCGATCGCGATCGTTCGGTCAGGCGTAGCGGGCTCCGCCGTTTCGCCTTTCGCCATCTCGACAATCTTGACGCCCAATTCCTTCGCCAGATCGCGAGCCGAAGGAGTAATGATCGCGCCAAACGGCACGCGGAACTCGCCCGAAGCGGGAATATCGCCGACGGTGATGACAGCTCGCATTGAGGTTCTATTGTCTCAATTACGGCGGTCGTGAATGCTACTTCGGATGCGGGACGATATCCACGATGTAGTAGACATCGCCCCGAATCACAAAATAGAATCGCCAGTCTCGGTTCACCCGCGCCTGCCACAGATTCTGCGATTCATCGAACTTCTTCGCGTGGAGGGAAGGGTGGCTCAGGCTGCGTTCCAGAAATCCAACCTGCTTGAAGAACGCTTTTCGACCGCCGGTGGCATGTCGCGAAGACTCCTGCCCGCGCGTTCCGAGTAGTCGGCCTTCATTTTGCCGGCGGACGTTTTGCCTTTTTTGATGCTGTAGTCTTGACGTGGCGCTTCATGTGGGCGACCATCTGCGCCGTCGTGTCGAATGGCCCGAAGGTGCGCCCGGCTTCGATATCGGCCAACCCATCGGCAAGTCTGGCGTTAATGGCGCGACGCTCCGCGGCGGTCTCACTCCTGCCTAAGTCCCCGCTCTTCGGCAAAATCGTGATCGCTCCACCGGAAACCCTGACTTCGAGCTCTGGCCGCTCTTGAAGCCTGCCCTCTTCAGCGCGGAAGGCGAGACCAGAATCGGCTGTCGGTCTTTGAATGCAACGGTCGTCGCCATTTCTCTTAACATAGCAGGCAGGGGCGAAGCCGGTAGTGGGTAAGTTTGATCCTCTTACCCCGCTCTTACAAGCGGCGCTTGACCGTGCGGTTCGCGATCACGGTTCAAGCACCGTCCCGTCAGGGCGGGGGTTGCCGACAGATTGTCAAATTGACCCATCACTCGAAGCCCGGTGGGCCGCCAACGTCTATGATGAGTAGATGGAACCCGTCTCCGCCGAGCCTGCGGTCGCTGAAAACAGTGCCGCAGCCACAGCCCCCAACGTAATCGAGCTCGAAAAGCAATACTTATTGCAGAACTACGCCCGTTACCCGCTCATCCTGCATCGCGGTAAAGGCTGCTACGTCTATGACACCGCCGGCAAGCGCTATCTCGATCTGATCGCCGGCATCGGAGTCAGCGCCCTCGGCTACAACCATCCGCGCCTCACGAAAGTGATCAAGGAACAGGCCACGCTGCTTCTGCACACCTCGAATCTCTACTATCACGAGTATCAGGGCCCCCTCGCCGAGCGCATCGCCAAAGCCAGCGGCCTCGATCGCGCTGCTTCTTTTCAAACTCCGGCGCCGAGTCCATGGAAGGCGCGCTCAAGATGGCGCGCTCGCACGGGCGCAAAATCAATCCCGAAAAGATCGAGATGATCGCGCGTCGAGAATTCCTTCCACGGCCGCTCCTTCGGCGCTCTCTCCATCACCGGCCAGGAAAAATATCGCCGCGATTTTGAGCCGCTTCTCACCGGCGTCCACTTCGTTCCGCGCAACGACATCACAGCGCTGGAGCAAGTGGTCGGCGACAAAACCGCCGCCATCGTGTTCGAACTCGTGCAAGGCGAAGGCGGCATTTTCCCGCTGACGCCCGACTACATTCGCAAAGCCCGCGAGATCGCCGATCGCTACAACGCCCTGCTCATCTTCGACGAGATCCAGTGCGGCGTCGGACGCTCCGGCACCTATTTCTCATATCAGATGCTCGAACCCATCGTGATGCCGGACGTGATGATCGCGGCCAAGCCGATGGCATGCGGAATTCCTCTCGGCGTGATCGCGGCGAATGAACGCGCCGCTGCCACCATCGGTCCGGGCATGCACGGCTCCACTTTCGGCGGCGGACCGCTGGCCTGCCGTGTCGCGCTCGAATTTTTCGATGTGCTGGATGAGCTGCTCCCCAACATCGTCCACATCGGCGGATATTTCCGGATGCGGCTGAATGAGCTCGCCAAGAAATATCACTTCGTCAAGGAGATTCGCGGCTTCGGTCTGATGATCGGCATCGAACTGGATATTCCGGGCAAGCAGATCGTGCTCGACGCGATCGAAGAAGGCTTGCTGCTCAATTGCACCCATGAGACGGTCCTGCGCATGCTGCCGCCGTACATTCTGACCGAGCAGGATGTCGATCGCGCGATGACGGTATTGAATCGCGTGTTCAAAAAAGCCAAAGCCGCCGCGTAGTGTGGCGCACGCACTCCTGCGTGCCGTGTCGACACTCATGTCGACACGAGTTTTTCCAAGTCGTCGGCGAATGTGGGCCGGGACTTCGAGCCGCCTGGAAGGCCGCTCGCCGCCACGAGTGGCGGCCCCACAAATCCCTCGCGAAACGAATCCGTGCTCTCCGTCATCACCAAGGCAGGGGGATTTGGCATGACACACCGCCTGCAAAGAACTCTTTTGATCGCTTCGGCCACGCTGTTGGCTACGACGTTAGCGATCGGCCAACCGCCGCCCCCGCCACAGCCTCCGCCCCAACCGTTACAGCAGTATCCGCCCCCGGAGGGCCAGTATCCGAATGCCCCGCCACCCGCATATCCTCCGTCGAATCTCGACCCGCTGCTTTCGCGAATAGCGCTCTACCCCGATCAGCTTCTCTCGCAGGTCCTGGCCGCGGCCACCTTCCCGGACGAAATCCCCGAAGCTGCACGCTGGGCCGATCAGCACTC
Source organism: Terriglobia bacterium (assembly GCA_963732025.1). Taxonomy (GTDB): domain Bacteria; phylum Acidobacteriota; class Terriglobia; order Bryobacterales; family Bryobacteraceae; genus Palsa-187. The sequence continues at coordinate 740,305 of CAVSXU010000006.1, read as the reverse complement.
TAACCTGCAGGGCGAAGCGCTGGCGCGCGCAATTCAGGACGATCATCTGCCATTCGATCCTTCCGTCCAGGCGCTCATTCCATTCCGCACGGTGCTCGATATGATGGCCGGCGATATCCGCTGGACCGGCGAGGTTGGCAACGCCTTCCTGATGAATCGCGACGCGGTTATGGACACCGTCCAGCGCTTGCGGCGCCAGGCGATGGATTACGGCTATCTGCGGAGCAACGGCCAGATCGCGGTGAACAATAGCGGCGGCTACGTCGAGATCCTTCCGTCGAATCCCGCGTTTGTGCCGGTACCTGTCTACGACCCCGGCGTGGTCTTCGTGCGTCCGCGCCCCGGATTCTTCGTAGGCGGAGCGGTCACCTTCGGCGGAGTCTCCATCGGCGCGGCCTTCGCTCCCTGGGGCTGGGGCTACAATCGTTTCGACTGGGGACATCACGGCGTAATCATCGCCAATCATCCCTGGGACCGCCGCTGGGACAATCGCCGCGAATACGTCCATCCTTACAACGGAGTTCGCCGTTGGGAACCCGATCGTCGCGTCGAACGCCACGATATTCGGCGCCATTAACCTCGCGCTCTTCAGAACCGCGCTTGCAGAGCGCCACAAGGGAGCGGGCTCAATTGGTAGTGATAACATCGGACAATGAAAGCGCGCTCGCGGCGCTGGTTCCTCGTGTCGGTCCCAGCGGCAGCCGGATTAGCTCGTCTGTTCGCCGCCGAACTCGGTGGGAAAGGCCGCAATTTCCCGTCCGCCTTTTCCCGCTACGCCGACGCCTCCACTGAATTTCCCGTCGTTCGCCTCACCGACCCGGCCCACACGAGCATTCTCCCGGCCTCTTTCCAACATCCGATTTCGAAACACAATTTCATGCTCTACGCCTCCGACATGACGGGGCGTTTCGAAGCCTTCCGCATGGATTTGAAGAACGGCCAGTCGCGCCAGCTCACCGAAGCCGAGAATCTCGATCCCGCATCCCTCGCGCTCCTGCCCGACGATCACGGATTCTGCTACGCGGACGGCGACCGCGTCATGGAATCGAGCCTCTCCGCACTGCATCCGCGCGAAGTTTATCGCTCTTCCGGCGGGCTTCGAGTGCGGCGGACTGAGTGTCGCCGAAGACGGCATGTACCTTGCCGTGATCGAAAGAAAGCCCGGCAAGTCGCGACTTCAACTCGTGAACATGGCAAAGGGCGGCGCAGTTAAGCTGGCCGAGTGCGACGAAGAAATCCACGACGCCATTCCCCGTCCGCGCCGCGCCTCGATTCTCTACCGGCGCGCCAACGGCCCCAATGCCGGAGTGTGGCTCACCAATTACGACGGTCAGCAGGACTACCGCCTGCGCCTGGCCGAAGGCGAAATCGGACCCGCCCAGTGGAGCCCCGATGGCCGCACGGTTTTGTATCTCAATTACCCGTCGGAACGCGGCAAGTTGCACACTCTGCGCGAGTTCACGCCCGATACCAAGGAAGACAAGCTGCTCGCGCCGACCTCGCAATTCGTCAGCTTCGCGAGCAACGCCGATGCAAGCGTTTTCGTGGGCGCCAGCGGCAGTAAAGCATCGCCTCACGTTTTGTTGTTGGTGCGCGCCGTGAAGCGCGAACTGACGCTGGCCGAGCATCGCGCCACCGATCCCAAACTGGCCGCGCCCGTATTTTCGCCCAACAGCCAGCGCATCTATTTCGGCAGCGACCAGCACGGCAAACGCGCCATTTACACGATGTCGGTCGAAAAGCTGGTGGAAGAGACCGAAGCATAATGCCCAGCGTACGCGACCGTCACTTGAGGCGCGACCGTAAGAGAGCGCGCGTTTTCGTGGGACAGGCGCGTCCGCCTGCCCGTTCCTATCGCGCTTTGGCATAGTACGAACCCTCTAGACGGTCTAATGCTCCACACGAAATCGGACGATAAATCCAGCAGAAGGAGCTTCCCATACATGCGCTTTGTGATTGCTGCCGTGGTCTTTACCCTCACAGTCCCCGGACTCGCGCTGGCAGCCGGCTCCAAATCCGCATGCAAGACCCGGAACTCCCAGATGTATAGATTCTGCATGTTGAACGCGCGGTCGAAACAGGCAAAAAAGGCGTGCAAGACCGACCTCAAGCACAACAAAGGAATGTGCAAGTAAGTTCGTCGAGATGCGCATTCTAGAAATCCTGCTGATGACCCTAGGCGGTCTGTGGCAGGGCGTGCGCCAGGATTTCAACCTCCTCGAAATCGTGCTCGTTGCAGTCGGAGTGTGGGGCAGCCAATTTTGGCTGCGGCCGGCTTTAAGCCGGCTTCGCCTGCCGAACCCAAAACATCCCGCGACAGCGGCAATCGTTGCAGCCCTCGGTGCAATCGCACTGCGAATTGCGTTGCTTCCGTTACTGCATGCGCCGGTGCCCGTCGTCAGCGACGAATTCAGCCATTTGCTCCTCGCTGATACCCTGTTCCACGGCCGCGCCGCCAATCCCACGCATCCCTTTTGGCCGCATTTCGAAACGCTGCATGTGATCCAGCAGCCGCACTACGGATCGGACTATTTCCCGGGACAAGCGGCCGTCCTCGCCGCCGGACGAGCCCTCATCGGCAACGCCTGGGCCGCCGTGCTTTTCGAATCCGCGGCATTCCTGGCGATCTTGTATTGGACCCTGCGCGGCTGGATGCCGTCGCGCTGGGCGCTTGCCGGAGTCGTGCTCGCGGCACTGCGATTCGGCATTGGAAGTTATTGGGTCAACGCATTTCATGGCGGATTCGTACCAGCCATAGGCGGCGCGTTGATCGCCGGCGCCTTCCCGCGCCTGCTTCCGTGGCGAACGCTTCAGCGTGCAGCGGCGAACTTCAGTTCGACGTCCGTGAAAACACCATCGGCTGAAGCCGACGGCAGCACGCTCAAGCGTGCGCTACATCACTCGTTCCTCAACGGAGCGATCTTTGGACTAGGCCTCGCCATCCTCGCCACCACCCGACCATTCGAAGGAGCCCTCTACAGCCTGCCGTTCATTGCGATGCTCGTCTGGAAATTGCGTTGGCGAATCTGGAAGCCCGCGATCCCGGCACTGGCGATCACCAGCGCGGCGATCCTCCTGATGGGTGCCTATTTCGAGCGAGTCACCGGCAGCCCCTTCGTCACCGCCTATCAGGTGAACCAGAAAGCCTACGGATGGCCGATGAGCCTCGCCTGGACCGCGCCGCCGAAAATCGCGAATCGCCACCTCGAACTCGCCCGCTACTACGATTACGAAGTCGGCGAACACGAGAAAGTCGACGGCCCCATCGACTTCATCGAGTATCTGACGTTCCGCCTTCAGGAATACTGGCGATTCTTTATCGGGCCGATTCTCACCGTCCCGCTGATCGTGATCGCCCGCGTCTGGCGCCGCCGCCGATTGCTGATTCTTGGGCTGTCGGGCGCGGTGTTCGCGATCCTGATCGAAGGCGCGGCGTCGCCGCATTACTTGGCGCCCGCCACCGCCGTGATCGTCGCGATTCTCGTCGAATGCTGCCGGCACCTGCACGCCCGTCGAATTCCGATGGTGCAACTGGCGGCCGTCGCAATGTCGTTAGTGCTCGCGTTGCGAATCGGCGCGCAGAATCTTGGATTGCCGTACACGCAGGAATTGAATTATCAATCGTGGTGCTGCAAGGTGCAAGGCAATATGAACAAGCAGCGCATCCTGCGCGAGCTGGAACGCATTCCCGGACAGCATCTGGTGTTCGTGAAAACGAAGACCAGCGAGTTCAATCTGCTGCAGTGGATTTACAACGCAGCCGACATCGATGCATCGCGCATCGTGTGGGCGCGCCCGTTGGGAGCGGAGGGGGACGCGCGGTTGATGGAATATTATCGCGGGCGGCAGGTCTGGATTGTGGATCCGAACGTCGAACCAGCCACGCTCACGCCTTTTAGCGCCCCATGCTGTCGCGCCTCAATAGATTTCGATGGCCGTCAGTGAGGCGCGACAGAATGGAGCGCTAGAAGGGCGGGGAGCGGCCTCAATGAGTTTCACCCACTGAGCTAAACTACTAGCCACTCGCATGAAGTCCACGATGCGTGCTCTGTTCACGTTGATCTCGCTCAGTTTCTGCGCCGCGCAGATCCCTGCCACATTAGAATCCGCCTTCGAATCCGCGTCGATCAAGCCCAGCCGCGAACCCGAAGGCCGATCCGCCTACGACACCAACCCCGGCCACATTGCGATCTACAACAAATCGCTAAAAGACTGCATCCGCCTCGCTTACGGCGTGAAGATCGCGCAACTCTCCGGCGGCCCGAAGTGGGTCGAGACCGACCGCTTCGACATTGAGGCCAAGGCCAAGCGTCCCGTTGGCGATCCCCAACTCATGGCGATGCTCCAGACGCTGCTGAAACAGCGCTTCAAGCTGGACATCCATCGCGATACGAGAATGGTCCCCGGCTACGCGATCACCGTGCTGAAAACCGGGCTGAAGATTCGCGAAGTCGAACCAGGGCCGGGACACGTCGATGTGCGCCGCGGCTCGATGGGCGCGCAGCGGACCTCGATGCTGCAATTCGCGCAGACGCTTTCCGACCTATTGAACGCCGCCGTGATCGATGCCACCGCCACGCCCGGCGTGTTCGATTTCAGGCTCGATTGGACGCCGGAAGCGAACCGTCCCGGATTGTCGGCTGACGATGGGGAACCGTCGGCATTGCCGGATATGCCACACGGGCCGTCGTTATTCGCGGCGATTCAGGAACAGCTCGGGCTGAAGCTGGAAGGCCGCAAAGCGCCTCTCGAAGTCCTGATCATCGATCGGGCGCGAGCGGTCCGGTGATGTAGGGCGGACCTCCAGGTCCGCGCAGGACCTCTGGTCCTGCAGAGCGACCGGAGGTCGCTCGCGGGTCTGGAGACCCGCCCCACTTACTAACCAATTAAGAGTTAGCTGGAGTCTAAGGGACATGCTGCTGCTGGACGAACTTCGCTACGCGCTGCGTAATCTTCGCCGAACTCCTGTATTTGCAACAGTTGCGATCGGATCCCTGGCCCTGGGAATCGGCGCCAACACCGCGATTTTCAGCCTGCTCGATCAAGTCCTGCTGCGCACGCTGCCGGTCAAAGAATCCGCAGGAACTCGTCAGACTCTATTTCGGATCCGGACCCTTTCGCGGCTCGCAACGCTGCGATGCCGACTGCATTTCCTATCCCGCGTATCGCGATATTCGCGATCGCAATCAGGTCTTCAGCAACGTGCTGGCGCGCTGGCCGATGGCGATGAGTTTTTCCGAAGGCGACCGGACCGAGCGCGTCCGCGGCGAACTGGTCAGCGGAAATTATTTCGACATGCTGGGCGTGCAGCCGGCTATCGGCCGCATGTTCACGCAGAATGACGACGTGCAGGTGAACGGACATCCGCTGGCGATTTTGAGCTACGGATTCTGGCAGTCGCGATTCGCAGGCGACCCGTCAGTGGTGAATCGCAGTGTCCATGTGAACGGACAACCGATGACGATCGTCGGCGTCGCGGCGCGCGGCTTCCAAGGTGTGGAAGTCGGCCGAGCGGTGGATGTTTTCGTTCCGATGGCGATGAAGCCGTCCGATGACGCCGACCTGGAACGATCTGGATGTCCGGACCAGCTTGTGGACGTATGCGATGGCTCGGCTGAAGCCCGGCGTCTCACAGGAAAGCGCGCGAGCGTCGATGCAGGTTCTCGGCCGCCAGATTTTGGAGAGCGAAATCGGCGTGTTCAACGGCGTGGACGAATCGTTCCGCACGCGCTACGTGAAAAAGCCCGCGGTTGTCGAGGACATTTCCAAAGGGCAATCGGATTTGCGGCAGCAGTTCTCGACGCCGCTGCTGGTATTGATGGGGATGGTCGGGTTGGTGCTGCTGATCGCGTGCGCGAATGTCGCGAATCTTTTGCTGGCGCGGGCGGCGGCGAGGCAGAAAGAAATCGCGGTGAGGCTGGCGTTGGGCGCGGGACGGGCTCGCGTGATCCGGCAATTGTTAGTGGAGAGCACGACGCTCGCGTTGGCCGGAGGCGCGGCGGGATTGGCGATCGCCGTATTGGGGCGGCCAGGTTCTGCTGCGATTCCTGCCGGGCGGCGGCGAGACCGAGGCGTATCTCCAGCACGCCCGGATTTGCGAGTCTTGCTGTTCGCGTTCGGACTGTCGCTCGCGACCGGAATTTTATTCGGGCTGGTTCCGGCACTGCAATCGACACGGCCGGCGCTTGCATCGTCATTGAAGGAGCAGGCGTCGAATGTGTCGGCGAGCGCGGGGCAGGCTCGGCTGCGGATGGCGCTGGTGGCGGGACAGGTCGCGTTGTCGTTGGTGCTGCTGATCGGCGCGGGATTGTTCGCGCGAAGCCTGTTCAAGCTGAAGGATGTGGATCCCGGCTTTCGCACGGACAATCTGCTGAGCTTTTCGGTCAATCCGACGTTGAACGGATATTCGCAGCAGCGGACGCAGGAATTTTTCGACCCGGCTGGAAGATTCGCTCGTGAAGCTGCCCGGAGTTCGACAAATGGGAACCGTGGAAATCGCGCCGCTGTCGGGCGACAACAACATGAGCACGGTTAGCGTGGAAGGCTATGAGCCGAAGCCGGAGGAAAACATGAATCCGTACGTGAACTGGGTGGGCTCGGGATACTTTTCGGCGATGGGAATTCCGCTGGTGGCCGGGCGCGAGTTTACGCGGCGAGACGACGCGGGCGCGCCGAAGGTGGCGGTGATCAATGAGACGCATGGCTCGCGCGTTTTTCGGGCAGCGAAATCCGCTGGGAATGCACATCGGCATCGGGCAGAGCGAAGAATCTGGACATCGAGATCGTGGGCGTGGTGCGCGACGGAAAATACGCCGACCTTCGGGAGAAGGTGCAGCGGACGATGTACACTCCGTGGGCGCAGGATCCGACCATCGAGAGCATGACGTTTTTTTCTGCGCGCGGCGGGCAATGAGATCGTCATTGGGCGGAGCGTTGCGCGGCACGGTGGCGGGGCTCGATCCGAACCTGCCGGTGTATGACCTGAAGACGATGCAGGCCGAGATCGACGAATCGATTTACATCGACCGGATGATCGCGGCGCTGTCGAGTTTCTTTGGCGGGCTGGCGACGCTGCTGGCGGCGATCGGATTGTATGGCGTGATGGCCTATAGCGTGACGCGGCGGACTCGCGAGATCGGCTTGCGGATGGCGCTGGGCGCGGAGCGCGGTCACGTGATCTGGCTGGTGATGCGGGAGGTCACGCTGCTGGCGGGGATCGGGATCGCGGTGGCGCTGCCGATTGCGTACGGGCTGGGTCGCGCGGTGAACTCGCAATTGTACGGAGTCGCGCCGACGGATTTTTGGTGATGGCGGGTGGGACTGTCGTGTTGTCGCTGGTGGCGGGGATGGCGGGGTTCATGCCGGCGTGGCGGGCGAGCCGCGTGGATCCTTTGATCGCTCTGCGCTACGAGTGAGTGTGGGGCTTGTGGGGTTTATGTGGGGCAGGCGGTTCCGCCTGCCGTTGGTTTGACATGAGTCTCGACATGGCAGTCAAGCACCACCCGTGAGGGTGGGGGCCCACGGAAATTAAGAGCAGGGATGGAGTCCATAAGGCCCCCACCCTTACGGGTGGTGCTTGACTGCGCCATCGCTGGGCCAGCTTACTAATTCGTTGGATTGCGTGGGAATTTCAAATACGGCAGGCGGACGCCCTGGATGGAAACCCGATCGGCGCGGATCGACACGGGCGCTTGAAAATTAATCGCCCCTTGCGACGTCACGTAGTCGTCCTGATCCACACCATCGCCGCTGACGCCTAATCCGCCAACCAACACGCCGTTCTTATACAGCGGCAGGCTGCCGGGGAAAAATACGACGCCGTTCTTGCCGCCTGCACAAGGATTCGCAACGTCGGATTTGTATAAATCGAAAAACGGACCAGGCGAAGCATAGTCGATACCCGGTGGAAAATACGGTTGTGCGCCGAAGCCGATAGTGCGATTCGTCACGGCCGTGTTCGCCTTCAAGGGCGGCAGCGAATGCGTGAAGTCGACTACATTGCGCGATTTCGCCACCGCGACGTCGATGCTGAAGATGGTCGCATCCGGCATGCGATGCAGCGCGAGCACGGTGCCATCGAGATCGGCGACCGCGATCACCATGCGGGCTCGCGAACCGATGGGCAATCGGATAACCGCTCGCGTTTGATTCGCAGCAGCGACCGCAGCGTCGACAATGCTCTGCACTTCGTCCTGCGTGAGTCCGCCGAGCGGTCCGGCTTGTGTCGCGACCAGCGCGCCTTCGGGAGCAGGGCCGGGGCTATCGAGAGGGCCGATGAGGAACGTCCCGGTAGTATCGTCGAAAGTTCCGGGCGACGTTCCGTCGGGCTGCGTCGTCTGATTCACGAACGGCAGCGCGATTCCGTTGATGAACACGACTCCGGGATCGGCAGGCGTGGGACCGAATCCCGCGCCGGCGGCTCCGGAGATCGCCGCGAATTCCGCGATGTTCGCCGCTGACGCCAGCGACCCCGACACCTCCGACGAGGACTCCGTTCTTGAAGAGCGGCACGCCTCCGGGATTCACCGCGCTCTGGTCGGAATCGTTCACGTCGACTTTGCCGGTGATCGGGCCGAGGCCGGGCGTGACGCCGTCGATCAGAGTCGCGGGCGGGACCGCTTGGCCGTCGAGAAATGTCGTGTTGAACGAGCAGCCTCGATTGGTGTTTTCGATTCCGTAGAGCGGTCCGTTGTCGACGAAGGAAACGCCCAGCGGAAAATGCGTCCCGCTGATGAAGCGCACCGTGCGAGAGGACAGCGGGGCTTGGCTGTTGCTGAAGAACGCTCCGGTACGCGCGAGAGCTACTGCGAGTTCGTTGGTGTCGACCAAAGCGCTGAAGTTGCCCGTGGAGAGCGCGGGCGCGTCGGGCTTTCGATAGACGGCGAGGACGTTGCCGACGCGGTCGGTGACGGCGATCGCCATCGCGGAGGAGTTCACAGAGGCTGCGGCGTTTTGAATGACGGACTGAACGTCGGCGGCGGTGAGGATGGGCGGTGGATCGTCGGCGAAGGCTAATGAAGCGGAGATTATGGCGATGGCAAGAACACGTGTCGACATGAGTGTCGACACGGCACGCTGAAGAGTCTGTGTGAAAACAGTGTGAAAACAGGGACAGGCTACCCTGTCCCCTAGTGACCCGGGGCGCCGAATGAACAAGATATCGGCGTGGACAGGGCGGCCTGTCCCTGTTTTCACACTGTTTTCGCACAGACTCTTCAGCGTGCGCCACGTCGCTCTGTCGAGCTTCGTCATTTCAGAAGTCCGTTCACCACGCGCATTTGTTGCGCGAATTTTGGAGCATTGTAAGATGACGGATCTTCCACTAACTTGAAGAGCCCGTGAATTGCCTCGCGAAGCGCGGCGGCGTTCTCTACCTTCGCGATTTGCGAATAGGCGACGAACAATGAGTCAAGTGCCATCGCAATTTGCTCCGCCGAGCGCTCTCCCAGATTCGCCACGAAGTCCGAACTGGAAGCATGTTTCAGCATGGCAAGTGTAGACGCCGGATCGAATTTCATCGTCGCGATACGCTGCGCGACGCGATCGGCGGCCTCGATTGCTTGAGGATCGGGCGTCGTGGGCTTTGCCGCCAGGCGGATCAGTTCCGTAGTCAGCCGCTGGTAATCAGCATCGCTATTTCCGAACAGCGCGAGCAGAGTCGCGCCGGAAAGATTCAACGTGAGCGAGCCCGGTTTCCGATTCTGATAACCGAGCTCCTGCCGCCAGCTATCCTGCGCCGCCGTCAAACTGTGGTGGCACGCGAAGCAATCCATCACCGAAAACTCGGGTGCATTCGGACTCTGCGCATAACGGGCGAAGCGCTTCAGTTGCTCACGAAGCTGCACGGCTTGTCCCACGGCAAGCGCGCGGACGTCGGCCCACGGATCGTCCTTTTTCTCCTGCCAGTGCTTCGGCATCACTGCGGAAAATGACGCGAGCTCGAAATACAAATCCGGATGACCGGCCGCAATCATTTCGTGATCGACAAACTTCTGCGGCGTGCCCAGATGGCACGTGAGACACTTCTCGCTGCGATGGATCAGATCGCGATCGTCATACATGCCGGCGTCGATCGACTGCTGATGCGTCCAGCCCTTGGTGGTGTGCGGTCCGAGCCAATTCGAAGCGGGACCGTGGCAGTTCTCGCACGACACGCCGTCGGATGCATCGAAAGTTCGCGCGCGTTCGGCCTCGGGAACATCCAACGCATGACACGCCAGACATTTCGGAGCTGAGAACGCATTAGGTAGCCCGAGAATCTTCGCCATTCGCACCGCAACGGGAAGCGAGAGCGCGGTGTACGCCTGCGAGTGCTTATCCTTCACGACCCAGGTGCTGTATTCGTTCTGCCAAACCGAATTATCGGAGCGTGGCGCGACACCGCCGTGACAGCTCGGCGAGGCGCAGGAACCGGGGCCGGTGTACTTCGGCGGATCGGCCGCGAAGCACAACGCGAGCGACGTACTTAGCAAAGCAACCGGCAGCGGAGCCTTCAAGATCCCTATTCTATAATGAAGCTCACGCGTGGCTGGCACTGAGAACATCTTCGAGCAGTTGCGCTCGATTCAGAGCGAGTACGGGTACCTGCCCGCGGACAAGTTGCAGGCGCTGTCGAAGTCGGCGGAGATTCCGCTGTTCCACATTCACGGCGTCGCCGATTTTTATCCGCACTTTCATTTGTCGCCGCCGCCGAAGGTGAGTGCTCGCGTGTGCGCCGATATGTCGTGCCATTTGCGCGGCGCGAATTCGCTGCGCGGATCGTTGAACCGCCGCTTCGGTGCGATGAATGCTCGCGACGTCGTGGTCGGCGATGTGTCGTGCCTGGGGCAATGCGATGGCGCGCCCGCGATTTCGATCAACGATCATATTTATCGCAATGCGAATGCCGCGCAGGCGGAAGCACTGGTCCTGACTGCGCTCGCCGGCGGAGTGTTGCCCGAGATGCCGGCCGAACCGCGGATCACAGGGCTTGCCGCGGATCCTTACACGAACAGCGCACGGTACGGCGCGGTGAAAAGGCTGGTGGAGACGCGGGATTTCGACGGTGTCATCGCGGAGTTGAAGGCGAGCGGATTGCCGGGCCTCGGCGGCGCGGGATTTCCGACGGGCATCAAATGGGATGCGGTTCGCAAAGCGCCGGGCACGGAAAAATACGTCGTCTGCAATGCCGACGAAAGCGAGCCCGGCACCATCAAAGATCGCTTTATTATGCAGCACTTGCCGCACCTGGTGATCGAGGGGATGATCATCGCCGGACTGGTGACGGGAGCGCGCCGCGGCATCCTTTATATTCGTCACGAATACGCAGCGCAGGAGCACGTACTTTTGCAAGAGATTTTGCAAGCGCGAAACAACGGTTTGATCGGGCACAATATTCTCGGATCGGGAATGACGTTCGAGCTGGAGATCTTCGTGAGCCCCGGCGGATATATCTGCGGCGAAGAGACTGCGCTGATGGAAGCGATCGAGGGCAAGCGGGCCGAGCCTCGCAACAAGCCTCCGTTTCCGGTGACGAACGGATTGTGGAACAAACCCACTGCGCTCAATAACGTAGAGACGTTCGCCAATGTGCCGCATGGTATTGATGAACGGCGTGGAGTGGTATAAGGCTCAAGGCGTCGGCGGCGCAGCCGGTTTGAAATTTGTGGGCGTAAGCGGCGACGTGCGAAAGCCGGGCATTTTTCTGATTCCGATGGGACTGCCGATGTCGGACGTGATTTACGATCTGGCGGGCGGCATCGTCGATGGCAAACGCCTGAAAGCATTCGCGCCGTCGGGGCCGTCGTCGGGATATTTGCCGGCGTCGATGGTGGATGTAGGCGTCGATTTCAAATCGCTGGCAGCGGTCGGGTCGATGCTGGGATCGGGCGCGATCGTGGTGTGCGCGGAAGGAACGTGCATGCTGGATATGGCGCTGAACGCGTGCACATTCTTTCGCAACGAATCCTGCGGGAAGTGCGTGCCGTGCAGAATGGGTTCGCAAAAGATGGTGGACATCCTGACGGGATGGACGCAAGGCAAAGGCTTGCTGGCGGATTTGAAATTGGTCGACGAACTTTCCGAAGCGATGAAGCTGACGTCGATTTGCGGGCTGGGGCAGTTCGCGCATTCGCCGATCACGTCCGTGCTCAAATACTTTCGCGAGGAGATTGAAGCGCATATCGTGGATCGGCGATGTCCTGAAGGCGTGTGCCCGATAAGATCGGCTTATGAAATGCCGGATATTCAACTCACCATCGACGGGCTTCAGAGTCGCGGTTCCAGCGGGAACGACGGTGTTCGACGCCGCGCGCCTGAACGGCATCGCGATCCCGACGCTGTGTCATCAGCAGAACGAAACGCCGGTGGGAGTGTGCCGCGTGTGCGTGGTTGAAGCCGGCGGGCGAGTGCTTTCGGCGTCCTGCGTGCGGCCCGCGGAAAACGGAATGGTGGTCTCGACCAACTCGGACAAGGTGGTCAACGCGCGGCGAACCGTGGTCGAGTTGCTGATGGCAGATCATCCGAGTCCGTGCGCTCGGCAACGTCATTCGGGGGATTGCGAATTGGAAACGCTGGCCAAAGCGGACGGCGTGACCGAGCCGCGATTCGCGCATCGATTGTCGCCGCGCGGCCAGGATGAATCTTCCTTTGCGATCGCGGTGGACCACGAAGCGTGCATTCTGTGCGACCGCTGCATTCGCGGCTGCGACGAAATCCGCAGCAACAACGTGCTGGGCCGCAAGGGCAAAGGCTACAACGCAGGGATCGCGTTCGACCTGAATCTTCCGATGGGAAATTCGTCCTGCATATCCTGCGGCGAGTGCATGGTGTCCTGCCCGACCGGCGCGCTGACGAATCGCACGGTGGTGCGGACGGTGCTGCCGCAAGGCGAGCCTGTCGATGCGGAAGAGCTGAAGCATCTCCACTATTTCGAAAACATTTCGGGCACGTTTCTGGAGCTGAACAAGAACGCGGTGGTGCGGCGGCATTTCCGGAAGGGCGAGATCGTATGCCGCGAGGGCGAGTACGGATCGACCGCGTTTTACATTCTGGAAGGCAACGCGAACGTTTATCTTTCGGCGCCGATGGCGCACGTGAAGACGGCGGGCGGGCGCACGGGATTCGTAAGCAAGCTGGCGAGCCTGCTCACGGGGCGCACGCAACGATCGGCGCGAAGGCGAGAACGATCGCCGAACGATTCCGATCGATGCGCCTGTGGATCTGCCTTACGACAATCCGATGGCGCAGCTGGGGCCGGGCGATCTGTTCGGCGAAATGACGTGCATGAGCTTGTATCCGCGATCGGCGACGGTGCAGGCGGCGACGGATTGCGTGATGTATGAGATGTTGCGCAACGTGCTCGACATCATGCAGCGCAACAAGTCGCTGAAGGCGCAGCTCGATGCGAATTATCGTAAGCGCGCGCTGGAGGATCACTTACGCAGCGTTCCGATTTTCGCGTCGCTTACCAGTGAGTTCATCGATTCGCTGCGCGAACGCGTCGAGCTGATCCGATACAGCAAGGGCGAGGTGATCTGCCGGCAGGGCGACATCGCGGATGCGTTCTATCTGATACGGATCGGATTCGTGAAGGTGAGCGAGGAGCATCCCGAGGGCGAACTGGTGCTCGCGTATCTGAGCCGCGGCGGATATTTCGGCGAGATCGGGCTGCTGGGAGCAGCCGCGGGCGCGAAGGGCCGCCGCATTGCGACGTGCACGGCGCTCGACCATGTGGAGGTGGTGCGCATTCAGGCGGAAGATTTCGAGCGCATGATGCGGGAGTTTCCGGATGTGCGCACGAGCCTGGAATCGGTCGCGCTGCGGCATCAGGAAGAGAATCGGCGGCGCGTTGCGGAATCGTCAAAGCCGCTGAATGATTTTCTGGCGCAGGGATTGATGGAGGCGCAGAGCCTGCTGATTCTGGATCTGGAAAAATGCACGCGCTGCGATAATTGCGTGCGGGCGTGCGCCGATGCTCACGATGGCGTGACGCGATTGATCCGCGAAGGACTGCGTTTCGACAAATACCTGGTCGCGACGTCGTGCCGGCAGTGCCGCGATCCGCTGTGCATGGTGGGGTGTCCGGTGGGATCGATCCGGCGGCGCAATTCGCTGGAGGTGATCATCGAGGACTGGTGCATCGGATGCGGGCTGTGCGCGAAGAATTGCCCGTACGGAAATATCAATATGCATCCGTTTGAGGTGATGGCGGACACTGGCGAAGGACGGAACGTCGCGTCGGTTCGGCAGAAGGCGACGACCTGCGACCTGTGCACGCGAGCACGCCGAACCGAGCTGCGTGTACGCGTGTCCGCATGACGCGGCGCATCGCGTGGATCCGAACGAGTTCTTCAGCGCTCTGGTGAAGCAGTGATCCGTATCATGATTATCGATCGCACACATCGTCCCTGGATCGCGACCAGCGCGGGCGTGTTCGTCGCTGGCGGCGATCGTGTATGCGTGGTATGCGACGGTGTCGCCGCCGGACCACGCGGCGGAAGCGCAGCTGGGCTGACGTTCGGAATCGCGGGATACGCGCTGATGCTGTTCGCGGGCTTGCTGGGCGCGCGCAAGAAAGTTCCAACGGTGCGGATCGGACGCGCGCAGACTTGGATGCGCGGACACCTGTGGCTGGGGTTGCTGAGCTTCCCACTGATCCTGTTTCATGCGGGCTTCGCTTGGCGCGGGCCGCTGACCGCGATCCTGATGCTGCTGTTGGTGATGGTGATTCTCAGCGGGATCGCGGGCGCGGCGTTGCAGCATTTTCTGCCGCGCATCATGACGGCGCAGGTCCCCATGGAAACCATCTATGAGGAGATTCCGCACGTGCGCGCGCAGCTTCTTGCGGAGGCCGATGAACTGGTGGAATCCGCTTCTGCTCTGGAAGTCGAGCATGAGGACAAGGCTCAGTTCAGCGAACTTTATCGAACCAGCGATTCGCCCACGGTTGGAAAAGCCGCCGGTAGAATTGTTGCGGTCGCTGCAGAGTTCGGTGTCGGTTGCGTTTTATCCGGCGCTCGACGATCTGGAAGGAATTTGCGAGGAGCAGCGCCAATTGAATCGGCAGAAGCGCTTGTATCACTGGCTTCACGCATGGCTGCTGGTGCACGTGCCGCTGTCGATCGCGCTGCTGGTGCTGGGAGGCGTCCACGCCGTCGTGGCGCTGCGTTACTAAGATGGAGCGGCAGATCGCGAAGCACGAAGAAACTCGCGCAGCGGATCGACCTGAATTATTTCAAGCGCCTGTATCCGATTCCGCGCTGGCGGCGGCTTCTCTCGTACGCGTGCGTCGCGATTGGATTGGTGTGGTTGGGTTGGGGCGCAGTCGCGGGGAAGCAGCAGGCGTTCAATGCGGGTCCACTGGCGCATTCGCACTCACTGTTCACGCGCAACTGCTCGGTCTGTCATGTTGCGAAAGCCGCGTTCGCGAAGGCTGTGACCGATCAAGCATGTCTCGCGTGTCACGATGGCGCGATGCATCAGGCGCAGCAAATGTTCACGCCGGCTTGCACCGAATGCCATGTCGAACATCGCGGTGCATTTCGTTTGGAGGCGGTTCGCGATCAGAGCTGCACGCAGTGTCACTCGAATCTGCAGACGAAGAGTGGGTCCACCAAGGTCGCGCGGACAGTAGCCAGCTTCGCGAATGATCATCCGGAGTTTGCGGCCTTGCGGTCGCCGGATGCGGGGAACGATCAAGTTTGGGCACGCGATTCATTTGAAGGCGGGGTTGAGGGGGCGGAGCGGGACGGTTCAGCTCAAGTGCGCCGATTGCCACGCACCTGCGGCATCGGGGTATATGACGCCTGTCAATTATGAGAAGCATTGCGCAGCTTGCCACGCGCTTGACTTCGATGCGCGCATCAAAGAAGTTGCGCCGCACAAGAAACCCGAGATCGTAATCGAATTCGTCACGCAGCGATTCACCGAGTACATCGCTAAGCATCCCGACGAAGTGCACTTGGCTGATCCCGCGGATCCGCGAATTCGGCGCCCGCCTCAACCGCCAGCAAAGGATGCCGCGGAGTGGGTTGCGCGGCGGTTGTCGGATTCGGAAACGCTGCTGTGGCGGAAATCATGCGTCGAATGCCACACGCTAAACACTGCGGAAGGTCGGCTGCCGAGCGTTCCCGATGCCGCGATTCCGACGCGATGGATGAAGAACGCGATGTTCGATCACGGTGCTCATCAGATGCTGATTTGCTCGGAATGCCACGCGAGTGCGGCGAAGAGCGAGAAGACGGCAGATGTGTTGCTGCCTGGAATCGATACGTGCCGCGGTTGCCACCGTGGTGGATCGGACGCGGCTGGATCGGGGTGTAGCGAATGCCACCTCTACCACGATCGATCGAAGACCAAAACGGTGGATGGCAAGATGACGATCCGTTCCGTTCGTTAGTTCTTCGTTTCCCGTAAGCAACTAAGAAGAGCCGAGACGACTCTCGGCTCTGCAGGCCTGGCGGCCCGCGCCACATCGGAGTGGGCTTCCACCAGGTCTATCTCGGCGGGCTTGGCGGCGCGTCGGTAACCGTGTAGAGGCGGCCGTTGCGCAGATACATTCGCTCCAGTTCCTGTTTGTTGAATGGGCGCGAACCTCTTCGATTGAATACCGCTAGCTGGTTTCCGCTCTCGTCCACGGCGCGATCGCGGTCGACGCCCTTCGAGATCGCCAAGGCGGGTCCGTGGGTCTTATAGGTCGCGATCAGCTTCGGCGTGGGCCGCGGGCTGAAGCCGAGATAATTCGGATTGTCGGACGGTGCGAAGAGTTGCACGATCCGCATGCCGTTCGTTCCGTCGGCGAGATAAGCGAACGCGCTCGCATTCGTCATCCCGATTTTGACGTCGCGTGTGTCGTTGATCTCGCCGCCTAACGTTTGATCGATGCGGGGATGCTCGGGTTTTTCGATGTCGACCATCACGAGGCCCTGCTTGCCGCCCGCTATGTAGGCGTACGTCCTGGCGATGTAGAGATTGCGCGCGTCGTCTAATTTCAGGCTCGCATTCGAAATCAGCTTAGGCTGCGCGAGGGAGGTAACGTCGAGAACCTTCAATCCCTCGCGATCGACCGCGAAAGCATAGCGAAATTGGATCGCAATGCCGCGCGCGTCGTTGAAACCATCGACAGTGGATGTTACACGCGGGGCCAAGGGATTCTCGATGTCGACAACCACGAGGCCGCGATCGCACAGGATGTAGGCGTAGTGCCCGGCGATCGCGATTCGCTTCGCTCCATTCAGCGCGCCGTTCGGATTGAATGCGAGGGCCCGCTTCAGAAAATTGTTGGCTGGGTTGCCATCGAGCAGCGTCAGGACACCGGGACTCTTACCTTTCAAATTGGAATCGCCGATCACTACGAGGCCTTCTTCCGCGTCCGTGACGTAGAGAAATCCGTACATCAATGCGATGGGCTGTTCCTGATTCGCGGGGATGCGAGTGCGCAGTGGATCGATGGCGAGGGTCGATGGCGAGCCCACGGCCGTGGCGTTCTTCGTCTTGACGTAGAAGCGCTGGCCGAGTGGCGATACCGGCGCAGTATTCATTTTCTCGGAAACGTTCTTGTTATCTATGTTGGCTACATCGAAAACACGGAAACCATCCTTACCCATTGCGGCGTAAAGATACTCGCCACGGAGTTGAACATCGAGGATATTTCCGGCGTGGTGATCGGCATCGTCGAGCTCACGATGATGCTTCGTTAGTTTCGCGAAGTTATCAGGATAGGCAATTTGTTGAAGATCGCTGCCAAATACCGCTGGAGGATCGTCATGTTCGGCGACGGTAACCGCCTCGAATCCTTTCGATCCCTCGGCGATGTAGACATAGCGGCCAATTTGATTTACCAGATTCGTTCCTTGCATCAGGAGTTGCGCCATCCAGGCGTTGTTGTCGCCGGACCTGCGATACATGACAGCTCGTACAGGTCTTGGTTTCTTTCGCGCGAACGGTATGCGGATAGTAGGAACTGAACGCAAATCCACTAAATCCTTCGGCAGAAATAGTTTGTTGTTGATAATACAGAGAATCGCGATTGGCATTTTGGGAGCTAACCACGACTGCGCAAGTGGAGCGAGTTGGCGCGATTCTATTTTTAGTTACCGTGCCATCGACGCCAAGCATATAAATATCGTCGCGAAGAACTTCGAAGTTATAAGAGGTGTAGTTACGGGTGGTCAGACCTTCGTTATGCAACATCGGCGCCTTGCGATTTGCAGTCATTGGCAGATGACAGCCGAAGCAACTTGTGGTCCACGAAGAGTGACAGGTATAGCAAGTCATTTTGCTATTCGCGTGGGCAAGCGCCGAGTCGTCGGAATTCGCTCGATCCCCATGTCTGCTCCGTCTTTGAGGATTGTTTTCGCCAGGCGCGATGCCTCGCTGTAGTGGGAATTCCCGGGCGTGATGGTGTCGATCGACCTGCACCACTTCCCATGGCGCGCGATCCTTGTCCACCATCGATCGCTGATAGAGCTTGCTGTTCAGCCAGTAGAATCGGCGCTGCCCGAACGGCGTCCGCAAAATCGAAAGGTCGGTTCCCGATGCGGGCGCGGCCGCGGCGGAACTACGCAGCGTCGACTTCTTCGCGATGGTCCCGTGGCAATCCACGCAATCGATTTCGACTGCATTGCGAGTTTCGCCATAGAGTTTCCCGTTGCCGTGGTTGTCCTGCTCGAAATGGCAATCCGTGCAGTGCATGCCTTTTTCGAGATGGATGTCCTGAAGGTGGACAGCTTTCTTGAACTTGTCCTGATCGGTATCGGCGACGACGCGATCCTCGCCATCCAGTAGGTTACCTTTTCGATCCCTTTTGTACACGGCGCGAAATACCCATCCGTGACCATGGAAATCGCCGAATTGAGTTTGCTTTAATTGCTTGTTGAATTCCGGAGTCCCCAGTTTCGATAGGAATTCAGAGTCCGACCATAAGCCCGCGCGCGGCGGCAGCCTCAGGATTCGACTGCCAGGACCGATATCGTTCCTCATCGGTTGGATTGTGCTGCTTCTTGGGATACATCGCCGCGCCATCCGTCTCGTTATCCCACCATGTGTAACCAAGATACGACGCGACCATGTTCGTCCCGGGATGAATATGGCACACGATGCACGTGCTGGTCGGAATGGATCGCGTAAATTCGTGCTTAATAGGATGGCCGGATTCGCCTTTGGGAATTGTAGGTCGATCTGCGCGCTCTCGCCGCGATTTCCGTGAATCGCGTACGGGCCTGAATGCACCGGAGAGCGATCATTGGCGTAAATCACGTGACACGCCGTGCATCCGCTGTTGCGATAATCACCCGCATGATCGTTCGTCCCCGGTAGCGAAAGAATCGGATCCAGCAGTCGGGTCTTTTGAAGACCAAGAAACACGGGATCGGTTCGCAGCAGAGTACCCAGGCCGCGATCGCTCAATTTGTCGTCCGGCCGACCTGGATCCTCTTCTGGATTTGGACTTCCGATTTCTCCGCGCGGTCCGCCGCCGCGCTCGAAAACGCGCAGAATATTCCCCGGCTGCGATAGTTCCCATCGCGCCAGCGGGATGAGTGACGGCAGGAAATCCCTTTCTCGATCGTCTCCTGTTCGCTGGGCGGAGGCCACGTCTGAATTCGCCGCGGCGACCCATCGGCTGAATAACTTTCGCCGAACCTGGCGTCCTTATAAGGAAACGCCCCGTTGTTATAAAGCGCGGCCTGCCACAGCATTGCGCCGTGGGTCATCATGCTGGTCGATACGGCGCGCACTTCTTTCGCGTGACATTTTCCGCATGTTTCCGAAGCGACGCGCAGATCGCCGGGATTTACGAATCGAATGTACTCCGCGCTTTCCTTCAACCAATCGGCGAACGGACGCACCGGATTCGCGGAGCTTCGCCATAGCTGCGGAAGTTTCGGCTGCGGGTGCGCTCGCTTTCTTGGCTGCGTCGTACGTTGGCGATCCGAGTTTCGCGTTCGCCGGCATGGCAATGGCTGCGTTGCCGCCGTGACAATAGACACACGTCAGCGATACGGTGCCAGTCGTGTGCATGCTCGGCGAGTCTGTCAATCCGTGGCAGGAGACGCACCCGTTCGGCTGCGCGAATGCCACTCCGCACGTCAAACACTCCGAGCGATGACGATCTTTAAAATCGAAAGCGAACATTGGCAGCGGCGGAAAACAAAGTCTGTCCAGTATAAATATCTTTAAATCCCTGAAAAGGGATGAAGCCGTTGACGACGCCCGTGATCACGATGTTTTCCGATAGCGGCGGGCGGTAGGAGACGCCGATCCCGAGTCCGCACCCACGCCGGCATGAATATTGTCCTGAAACAGAAGAAGCTCAGCGGCTCCGTGTGGACAAAGCGAATCAGATTCAAATTCACGAAGCCTCGAAGCTTCGGCGTGATGTCGACATCGGCGCCGGCGTTATAGAGAAGTAATCCGGGATTGACGTAATTCGCCTGCCCTTCGATCTTGCTCGACCGGAGACTCGGGATCAGACTCCCGGCGGAGTCCAGTCCGACTCCTGTACTACTCAGACGAATACCTTCGCGATTCCAGAAGCTGAAGAATCCGCCAGCGAAATTGGAATCGTCGAGAATCGCATCGAAACCTCGGGCCGTGCCGTCGCGCGGATTCTTATCGCCAGAAGCGTAGAAGAAGGATGTTCGGTAGCGAACCCAATCTTTATCGAGCGACAATTCGACGGCGGCCATCTGGGCGTTGATGTCCGTGCGCTTCCCTGAAATCGGATTCAGCGAATCGTGGCCCAGCACCTGGTAAAACGCGTGGGTGATGTTCAGACGGCCGATAGTGGCCGTCGCCGGTTAGTCCGTAGTAGATAGGATCGAATCGCGTGCGGCTTCAC
This sequence comes from Terriglobia bacterium, assembly GCA_963732025.1. Taxonomy (GTDB): domain Bacteria; phylum Acidobacteriota; class Terriglobia; order Bryobacterales; family Bryobacteraceae; genus Palsa-187. Next base: position 719,487 of record CAVSXU010000006.1, on the reverse strand, counting down.
GGCACCGATTGGAGCGGGGCGCACCAGGAAATGATTCGTGTCGTACTGAAAGGAAGCATCGTCCTTGTCGTAGTGAAAGCTCGCCTGAATCGTGTAGCCGGGCTTGAAGAAATCCTGGCGATATATATTCCCGATCAGCACCTGCTGATTGCGGTACTGCATGGTGTTGAGGCCGCTGTTCGTGTCCTTTTCCAGCATCGCGAAGTAAGCCGCGTTGTACTGGATATCGATTCGAATCCAGAGTCCCGAAGATTCGCACGCCAGGTTCCTGGTCGAAAAAGATAAATCCGCGGAAATCGCTGTTAAATGTCTGGATGCCGGCGCGCGCAGAAACGAAATCGTAGGCATGGCTCAGATCCGCGAGCTTCACCTCGACGAAAGCCTCTTGCAAGCCCAGGTGCGCGTCGAGGCGGGTGGTTCCCTTCCGCACGTCGATGTTAACGATGCCGTTTTCCTCGGCTGCGAGATAGTTCACGTTGATTTCCGGAGTTACCTTGATTCGCCAGTCGACAGGACGGAACGCAGTGTCGCCATGAAACAAGTCGAAGGAAAATGCCAGATTCTCACTCATTGCGAACTGGCCGAAGCCGCCGAAGAATTTCGGGCTGTCGAAATTCGCGGAGCTGATGCCGCTCGCGACCGGAAGCAGGCGTCCGTCCATCGCGGTATCGCTGGTGAAATTGAGATTCAGAAACGTGCGTTGGCCGATGATCGGCTCGTCGCCTTTGAGTTTGTTTCGATTGAACGGATCGTAGAAATGTCCCTTGACGTAGGGAACTTCGCCGGGCGGTCCATAGCGCCGATAGGCAGGCCAGTCGTATTTCCAACGATTCGGGAGCGACGTGAAAACCTTGTCGTCGGGAGGAAGAGGTTCGGTGGGCGTGGCGATGACAGCTGTTTCGGCACCCGTCGGTTCGGGGATCGTTCGAAAATGGCGGCACGGGCGGGGCTTCGGCGGCGGGGGCTTCGGTGGGCTCGGCAAGAGGCTTCAACGTGCCTTCGATCGCGAACGCATCACCCACCTTCAATTGAATGTCCTGGCGATCGAACGGCTCGAAGCCATCGAGTTCTGCTCGAAGCTCATAAGAACCGGCGGCCAGATTCACGAATCGAAACACGCCATCGCCGGAAGTTGTCGTGTCGAAAGTCGATCCATACGTGCGCTCGCGCAGATGAATCTTTGCGCCGCCCAGTCCGAGCCCCGCGGGATTTCGCAAGATTCCCTGGATTGCCGCGGCTTTTGCAGAACTCTGGCGCGGCAGGCGCGGCTGCGGGCTTTGGGCCCGCGTCACGGATGCGATCGCGGTCGATGATGATGATCAAAATCGAGTACCGCACGCCAGCATTCCATTATCATCAATGACGCCGGTATCGACAGCCTAAGTGGTCTGGAATTCTTAGCGTTCCAGAGCCGGGCGATCCCAGTTCGCGAGTCTGGCGCCCGCTTCGTAGGTGGACTGGCAGAATTCGAGAATCGCGTGTTCCGGCGACGGAGCCGCACAGCGCGTCGTCGTACGTCAGAATGAATTCGCTCAGTTGCTTGTTCCAATACTTCTCGTTTTCGATGCCGGCTGGAGCGGGCGACGTGTAGGAATAGAACGCGGCCTGTTTGAAACGGCGGTCGCCGGGCCAGAATCCGCAACTGATGACTTCGTGCGAGTATGCCTCGCGAGTGACGGGATCGGCTGTTGGCGCGACCGGCGCGGGACGGCCCGAAAAGCGCGTGACCGCGAGATCGAACGAGCCCCAGAAAAAATGCACCGGGCTGCACTTGCCGATGAATCGCGAGCGAAATTCCTTGAAGACCTGATCGGCGCCGACCAGAATCTGGCGGAAATCCTCGACGTATGCCGCATCGTAGGACGCGTGGTGCTGGTCCTGATCGAACGGCGTGGAATCGTCGAATTCCACGGGAGTGCGATAGATGTTCACGGCGACTCCCAGCGAATGGAGGCTGGCCATGTACTCGTTATAGAAATCGGCGACCGAACGAGGGTAGAGGCCGACGGTGGTCGACTTGCCGCCGCTCGATCGCAGGAAAAGTTTGTGATCGATGAAGTCGAATTCGGCTTCGAAGGTTGCGCCGTGAAACGGAATCGAGGAGGTGCTCAGGCCGCGCGGCGTCACGTAGAGGGGAACATTCCACCAGTGATTTTCGAGCGGCGTGAGCGCCAGCCGCGTCTTGCCGACGATCTGCGTCCACATGTGGAGGGTGTCGCAGGTGTCCTCCCAGTCTTCGAAGCGGAGCGGCGGCCAGTCGATCATGCCGACATTCTAGCTCTAAGTAGACAGGCGGAAACGCCTGTCCCAATCGGCAGGCGGAAACGCCTGCCCCACAGCTCAGTCATCAAGATGACCGAACTTGCCGCTGTTGAAGTCGGCGATGGCCTGGCGGATCTCCTGTTGCGTGTTCATCACGAACGGACCGTAGTGCACCACCGGTTCATCGATAGGGTCGCCGTTCAGCAGGAGCAGGCGAGCGTCTAGTGTTGCGTAGACGTCGATGTCCTTGCCCTGGTTTTCGAACAAGACGAAATCGGAAGCCGAGGCTTTGGTTTCGCCGTTGATCACGACGTCGCCGCTGAGCACCATCAACGCCGTGTTCTGGGTCGCGGGAAACGATAACGGCACGCGACCGCCTGGGTTCAAGAGAATCTCAAACATGTTGATCGGAGTCACGGTCTTGGCCGGACCCTTCGCGCCGTTGTATTCGCCGGCGATCACGCGAACTTCCCCCGCGTCGTCGGGCAGCGTCACTCGCCCCATCTGATTCGCGGGGATTCCCTGATAGCGCGGCGCATCCATCTTGTGACTGGCCGGCAGGTTCACCCAGATCTGCGCCATGTGCATGGTGCCACCGCGCTTGGCGAACTCGGCTTCGTGATATTCCTTGTGCAGAACGCCTGACGCTGCCGTCATCCACTGGACATCACCGGGGCCGATCACGCCGGAATGGCCGCCGCTATCATGATGGGCGAGGCTGCCTTCGAAGGAAATCGTCACGGTTTCGAATCCACGATGCGGGTGCATGCCGACTCCGCGTGGCCGGTCGGAAGGAGCGTAGTCGTAGGGCGCGGCGTAGTCGAACATCACGTACGGACTGATGCGGCGTCCGAAATCGTTGCCGGACGGGAAGTAGTTGGAGACGCGGAAGCCGTCGCCCACCCAGTGGAAGTCGCTGCCGCGGTAGATTCCTTTAAGCTTGCGTTGGTTTGAGATTTGTTTGGACATGGTTCTCTCCTTGGTGTTTCTGGTCGCCGTCAAGCACCGCTCGTAAGTGCGGGGTGATTCCATGAGACCCCCACCCTCACGGGTGGTGCTTTACCACGCTCACATCCGATGGGAATTTTACGATTTGATGAGGGAGAGGTCGATCTCGATCTTGAGATCGTCACTGACGGCGATGCCGCCCGCTTCGAGCACTGCGTTCCAGGTGAGGCCGAAATCGCTCCGCTTGATCTTGGTGGCGGCGGACGCGCCAACTCGGATGTTGCCGTAGGGATCTTTCGTCTCTTCCGTGGGACCGTCCACTTTCAGAACGACTTCCTTGGTCACTCCGTGAAGTGTCAGGTCGCCGGTAACCTTCCAGTCGTCGCCGTCGCGATCGATTTTCTTGCTCTTGAAGGCGAGGGTGGGGTATTTTTCGACGTCAAGGAAGTCGCCGCTCTTCAAGTGAGCGTCGCGCTGAGCCTCATTGGTGTTGACCGTGGATGCGTCGATGGTGGCGTCCACGCTGGATGCGGCTGGATTGTCGGTATCGATGACGACGGTGCCCTCCACTTTGCTGAAGGCGCCGCGAACATTGGTCACCATCATGTGGCGAACGGAAAAGTGGGCAGTGGAATGGGCTGGATCGATCTTGTAGGTTGTTTTCATGACTCCTCCTTTTATCTCGACATCAAGATAGATGCGACTTACGGGCAGAAGGATTCAGCGGCAGTTATCTTGACATCAAGATTATACTGAAAGCATGAAGACGAGTGGGACGCGCGTCTGGCTGGTCCTATGGAAGGCGGCGCGGGCCATCGAGCAGAACGCTCTGGCGAGTATCGCGGAATCGGGGCTAGGACTGTCGGATTTCGCGGTGCTCGAAGCGCTGCTGCACAAGGGTCCGCAGCCGGTGAATACGATCGGAAAGAGGGTGCTGCTGACCAGCGGCTCGATTACCTCTGCGATTGACCGCTTGGAAGCGCGAAAACTGGTGCATCGGATCGTCGACGAGGAAGATTCCAGGTCAAGGATCGTGCACCTGACCGCGACCGGGCGGCGGCTGATCAAGACGGCATTTCGCCGGCACACCTGTGACATGGAAGACACACTGGCGGTTCTCAACGCCGAGGAACGCGTGGAATTGATTCGTTTGCTGAAGAAAGCCGGGATGTGGGCGGCCGCACGACTGGGGACTCCGCAATAACGTTTGCGAGTCTGCTGTCCGCGAGAATTTCTTTAGTGGGCGGAGGGTGTAGACATGAGTGTCGACACGGCACGCATGAGTGCGTGCGCCTCGTCGGCGCGAAGGCTGTCAAAGGCAGGTCAAAGAGCAGCAAAAAAAATCAAAAAAGTTCCAACATTTTGACGAGCGTCGGCGTCTAAGCCTTCTAGCAGGGTGATGTGTGTTCTCATGGTTACTCTGCCTACACCTATGGCGAAGCCCGTCCCGACGCTGCTGTGCTACCTGCTCTGCATCCAATTGGTATTGAGCGGCAACGCATGGGCGGGCGACCAGGCCGAGGATAGCAACCCGTACTTCCCCAAGCCGTCTTATTTTCGAAAGAACTTCGCGCAGGCGCCCACGCGTGTCGATCTTGAGCCGCCGGTTCAAATCGAGGATTATGTTGTGGGCGGCAAGCTGGAACTTTCACTCAAGGCGTACCTCGCGCTGGTGATGGCGAACAACCCCGACATCTCCATACAGCGGCTGTCCGTGCAGCTTAGCCGGAATACGCTGGCCGGCAGCTTCGGAATGTTCGATCCGCTCGCGACCGCCAGTTTCAACGCCATCCGCTCGCTTTCCGGAACGGCGAACGCCACGTCCGGCGCGGCGACACTGAATCAGCTCAGCCAGCCGTTGAGCCTGGGGGTTCAGCAACTGCTGCCGTCGGGCGCATTCTATAATGTCAACTTCACGTCGAGCAAGCTTTCCAGCAACAGCACCTTCGCGACGCTCAATCCCAGTCTTACCACCGGACTGAATGCCTCCGTCACGCAACCGTTGTTGCGCGGCCGCGGAGCATATCTCACGAAGATTCCGATCATGCTCGCGCGCAGCCGATTGCGCGCCGCCGACTACAATCTTCAGGATCAACTGGTGCAGTTCGTCACGGCTGCGGAAATGGCGTATTGGGACGTAGTCGGCGCGCGCGAAAACGTTCGAGTGGCCGAGGAGAGCCTCAAGCTGGCCGATACCGCGCTCAAACGAGCGGAGCGCGAACTGGAACTGGGAGCGAGTTCGCCGCTCGACATCTTTCAGCCTCAGCAGAATTTCGCCAACTCGCAGTTGGTGCTGGCGCAGGCGCAGTTCAGCCTGACAGCGGTGGAGGACGCATTGCGGCGGCAGATGGGCGCGGATCTGGATCCGAAATATCGCACGATGCCGATCGAGCTGACTGAGTCGATCGAATCGACGCTTTCCCCGGGAGCGGTCGATCGCGAGCAGATGGTGGAACAGGCGCTGGCGCATCGCCAGGATTTGAAAGTCGCGCGGCAGGCGCTGGATGTCGACAATCTCACGATTCAGCAATCGAACGATGCGCTGCGCCCCAACCTGTCGTTTTCGGTGCAGTACGGATCGTCGGGAACGGGCGGGAATTTTTATCAACGCTCGGATGTATTCGGCGGCGGATCGCAGATCGTGAGCGTGGTGCCCGGCGGAATCGGCGACGCGCTGGGTCAACTGTTCGGATTCGGACTGCCGACCTACGGATTTGGTTTGACGCTGCAGTTGCCGATCAAGAATCGCACGGCGACAGCGAATCTCGCCAGTGCGATCGTCTCCAAGAAACTCGATGCACTGCGCGTACGCAGTAACGAAGAGAACATCCGGTTGCAGGTGCTGAACGCCGTGACCAACGTTGAGAACAGCAAGGCCAGTGTGGCGCTGGCCAAGACGGCTCGCGATCTGTCGTTGAAGCGCGTGGATGCCGACAAGAAGAAGTACGAACTGGGCGCCGAGGTGATCTTTTTCGTGTTGCAGGCGCAGAACGACTTGACGACGGCCGAATCAGCGCTGGTCCGCGAGACGATTAATCTGCGTCGCAATCAACTCATTCTGCTGCAGCGCGTCGGGACGCTGCTGGAGGAACGGGGGATCGCGGTACAGTGAAGGCAAATAGCATGTCGTATCGGCTCGCACCAGTCTTCGTCGCGCTGTGCCTGTGCGCTTGCAGCCGTCAGAGCGTGGAGCCGAGCGTTCATGCCGAGGCGCCGCCGTCCGCCACGCCCGCGCCCGCTACCGCGACTGTGGACGCAGCCGGCGGACGGCACATTCGATCGACAGGAACCATTCAAGCGGTGCGTGTGTCGAACCTGGTGGTCCCTTCCCTTCGCGGGCCGGGCGGAGCGTTGACGCTGATCTCGATGATCCGCAACGGCAGCATCGTGAAGCAGGGCGACATCCTCGCCGAGTTCGATCCCACGCAGCAGATTGACGACGCACGCGACGCGCGGGCGAAGGTCGACGATTTCGGCCATCAGGCGGAACAGAATCGCGCGCAGGCACGGGCGGACGCGGCCAAGCGCGCGTCCGATCTGCATCAGGCGGAGGCGGATCTCGCCAAAGCGGCTATCGATCTTCGCAAGGGCGAAACGCTGAGCGAAATCGATCGCCTGAAGGACGAAGCCAAACTGGAAGACGCGAAGGCGCGTGTCGAGAGCCTGAAGAAGTCGGCGAAATTCCACGACATTTCCGATGCGGCGGGCGTGCATGTTCTCGAATTGCAGCGCGATCGCCAGCAGGTGGCGCTGGATCGCGCGCAAGGCAATATGGATAAGCTCACGATTCGCGCGCCGCTGTCGGGCATGGTGGCGCACGAAAACGTCTGGCGCAACGGATCCATGGGGCCGATGCAGGAGGGCGATCAGGCGTATCCCGGTCAGGCGTTGATTCGCATTTTCGATCCGACGGACATGGTGGTGATCACGCAGATCAGCGAACCGGATGGCGCGGCGATGGCGCCGGGTACTCGCGCAAAGGTGCGGCTCGATGCTTATCCTGGGGCGGTTTTCGATGCCCATCTGGAATCGGCGAGCCCCGCTGCGTCGTCAAGTCTCGGTAGTCCGCTCAAAACTTTTTCGGCGCGCTTCCGTATCGATCAGCGCGATCCTCGGCTGCTGCCGGATCTTTCCGCGGCGGTCGAGATCGATCTGACGCCTCCAGCGCCGGCGGCCGCAACGAAGAAGGCGAAGCAGTGAAACGAGCCATTCGAATCGTAATCACGCTGTTGATCTTGGCCGGGCTCGGCGTGGCCGGAGTGTGGCTGTGGCGTGCGCGACAAGTGCAAGCCAAGACCGATCTCGCGACGGCGGCTGCGCGTCGCGGAGATTTTCAAGTGATCGTACGGGCGCGCGGCGAACTGGTATCGGACCGATCCGCGCAGCTTGTCGCACCTTATAATGTGCCCGGATTGCAGATCGTCTGGCAGGCGCCGGCCAATAGCGAAGTAAAGAAGGATGACGTGGTGGTGCGCTTCGATTCCAGCCTGGCACGCCAGCAGCTCGACGAAAAAGAGGCGAATCTGCAGCAGGCGCAGGCTACGCTCGATCAGGCGTTGGCTCAGGCGCGCATGACGGGCGAGCAGGATCGCGTCGATCTTACTTCGGCGCGGGTGGAAGTCGAGAAACAGGTGTTGGAGGTTTCCAAGCAGGAGATCGTCAGCAAGCTACAGGGCGAATCGAGCAGAGTAGATCTCGGCATGGCCGAGGAAAAGCAGCGTGTAGCGGCGGCGTCGGCGGATCTACATACGAAATCCGGCGAATCGAAAATCGCATCGCTCACGCGGCAGCGCGACAAAGCGCAACAGGATATCGATGTCACGAAACGCCGCCTGGGACAGATGGAACTGCATGCGCCGCTGGGTGGCGTGATCGTCTATTTTCCCAATCAATCGCAAGGCTGGGTGAACGCGAAGCCGTTCAAGGTGGGCGATCAGGTGTGGCCCGGTAGCGTGATCGCCGAGATCCCGGAGCTGACGTCGCTGGAGATCAAGGGCAAGGTTGAGGAGATCGATCGCGGGCGCATCGCGGTCGGGCAGGAGGTCCGCATTCAGGTGGATCCGTTCCCCGAAAAGCGTTTCATGGGGAAAGTGCACACCATTTCGCCTCTGGTGGAGCAGACTTTCGAGTGGCCGCCGGTGCGGAATTTTCGCGCCAACGCAAGTTTCGATGAGTCGGATCAGCGGCTGCGGCCTGGCATGAACGGACGTCTCGACATTATCGTCGAGCACATTCCTGACGCGATCAGCGTTCCCGCCAGCGCGGTGTTCACGCGGCACGGCCGTCCGACGGTTTATCTGCCGGATCCTCAGGGCTGGCGTCCGCAGGAAGTCGAGATTGTGGCACGTAATCCAGACGAGTTCGCGATCAAGGGAATCGCCGCGGGCCAAAAGATCGCACTGGTGGATCCGACGCTGCAGGGCCCCGGCAACGCGAGTTCCGGATCGGATAAAGACGCTCCGAAGGAGCCGCCGAACTAGTGAAGCTGAAGACGATTATCGGCACGGTCATCGGTCTCGCGTCGCTGGCGCTGGCGGGTTGGGGCGGCGTCGAGTTGTATCACGTGGCGAACGCATCCAGTTCGGTCGAGCTTCCGTCAACGAGTGTGAAGCGGGGCGACGTGACGTTCGCGGTCCACGCCAAGGGCGATCTGCAAGGCGGAAATTCGCAGATGCTCGCTGCTCCGATGATCGGCGGCGATCTGATCCTCACGTCGCTTCGACAACCCGGCGAAATGGTGCAGAGCGGCGATATCGTGGCGGAATTCGATACTACCGATCAGGTATTCCACCTGCGCGAGGCTGAGGCCGATCTTGCGGAGGCCGCGGAAAAGGTAGCGCAGGCGGCTGCACTCGCGGATTCGAAGGAAGAAGAGGATAACTACGCGCTGCTCAAGGCACGCGCGGATTTGAAGCAGGCCGAACTCGACGCGCGCAAGAATCCGCTATTGAGCAGCATCGACGCGAAGAAGAACGATCTGATTGTGGAATCGGCTCGCGCGGCGCTGCAGCAACTCGAACGCGACCTGGCGAATCGCAAAGCGACGTCGCAAGCGGGAGTCGCGATTCAGGAAGCCGCGCGCGCGAAGGCTAAGGTGCAGGCGCGAACAGGCCCGCAAGAATATCGAGATGATGACGCTGCGCGCCGGCGCCACCGGCTACGTGAATGTTCAGCCGAACATGAACAATCAGATGTACTTTCAGGGCATGGTGCTGCCGATGTTGCAGGTCGGCGATAAAGTTCGCGCGGGAATGGCTGTGGCGCAGATTCCGGATACAAGTAGTTGGGAATTAGTGGCTCGGCTGACGGAAGCGGATCGCGGACATATCGCGCTGGGCCAGGCCGTGGAACTCACCGCGATCGCGGTTCCCGATCATCCTTTTCACGGCAAGGTGAAGGATCTGGGCGGCACCACGGGTCCGGTTTGGGAGCGCCGCTTCGAGTGCAAGATTTCGGTTGACGATCCGCCGCGCCAGTTGCGGCCGGGCATGACCGCGAACATCGTGATCACCGAAGAGACCATCAAGGGCGTGCTGTGGATGCCCGCGCAGGCATTGTTCGATAGCGATGGCCGGACGTTCGCGTACGTGCAGACGCCGACCGGGGCGTTCTCTCCACAAGACATTAAGTTGATTCGCCGCAGCGAGAGCCAGGTGGTGATCGAGGGACTGACCGAAGGACAAGTGGTCGCGCTCGCGAGTCCCGGCAAGCAAAGCAATAAGTCGAAGGATGCCAAGAAGGGCGGCGGTCCCGCCCTACCTGGCAAATGATGCGAGCAAGCAGATGAGCACCACGCCGGCCGACACGCCGCATGAATCGCCCAAGGAAAAGAAGAGCGACATCGCGCTCGAATCCTTGATGAGCAAGGTGAAGAAGCCGGTTCATCATGTGCCGATGCTGCTGCGCTACTTCGGCGATCTGCCACGCGCTTTCGACAATCTTCGCGCGCAGAAGACGCGGACCGTTCTCACCGCGCTCGGTATTGTGTTCGGGGTCGGGTCCGTGATCGGCATGCTGGCGATCAGCGCCGGCGCGAAAGAAGAATCGCTGAGCTTCATCGAAGGGCTCGGCGTGCGAAATATTCTGATCGATTCGCTGCCATCGACAAGCCCCGAGGAAATGCAGCAGCGGCGGCGCTCTTCGCCGGGCTTGACCGAACGCGACGTGCGGATTCTGGAAGCCAATGTCGAAAGCCTGGAAATGCTTTCGCCACGGCGCGCGCTGCATCCGGCGCGCGATTCTTCCCAAGCCATCGCAATCGATGCCCAGTCTGATGGGTGTTCGTCCGTCCTACGCGACCATCCACAACATGCGCGTGGTCGATGGCCGCTTCTTCACACCGCGCGAAGATTCCGAAAGCGCCGCGGTATGCGTTCTTGGCGAACGCGCGAAGGTGAGCCTGCTGGGCTACGGGCCGGGATGCGGTAGGCAAGTTCATCAAGGTGAACGACGCCTGGCTCGAAGTGATCGGCGTGTTGGGGTCGGGAGTCGATTCGGGTCCAGCCAGCGGCGGTGCGGCGGAGGATCGCAACAATGTGGTGCTGGTTCCGTTCAACACGTTTCAATATCGATTTTGGGATATGAGCTCGTTCCTGAAAGACGAATTGGACGGCGTCGATTTACGGCTGAAGCCGGGCGCGGACAGTGTGCGCGCGGCCGAAGTAGTCACGGCGATTCTAAATTCCACGCATCGCAATGCCGAGGATTTTACGGTGACGATTCCCGCTGCCCTGCTCGCGCAACAACAGAAGACGCAGACGATTTTCACGTATGTGATGGTGGCGATCGCGGCGATCTCGCTGGTGGTCGGCGGGATCGGGATCATGAACATCGTGCTGGCGACGGTGCTGGAGCGGACTCGCGAGATCGGCATTCGCCGGGCCACCGGTGCGCGGCGCGCCGACATTCTGCGCCAGTTTCTTGCGGAGAGCGTGCTGATTTCGGTGGGCGGCGGGATCGTGGGCGTCGGCTTCGGCGTGGGATTATCGTGGCTGATCGCGCGAACCGCCGAGTGGAATACCGTGGTGACTACGTGGTCGGTTGGCGTGGCGTTTTCGGTGTCGGTAGTGGTTGGAGTGGTGTTCGGAATTTACCCGGCGATGAAGGCTTCGAAGATCGATCCGATTGAAGCACTGCGCTACGAATAGATCTTTCTATCGCAACAGGGTGAAACCCGGCGTGCCACGGAGACCCCGATCGAAGGTCAACGTGTCTCGGCACCCCGCCTCCGCACTGAGTTCACCGATAAGATAATCGGCCACACTGGCTCGACCGCGGCGGTACTGCTCGAAGGCTTGTCGTATCGCAGCATCCCGATCGAACACAAAGAATCGAATCCCTAGAAGCTTCTCCAGCCCGCGGATAATTTCATCTTTGGTTTGGCGAAAGGGACGCTGCAGTACCCAAATGACTTCGCACAGCACTGGTACCGAAATGTAGATCTGCTCTCGATTCGCGACGCATTCGTCGAAGAACCGCTCGACGGCCGTAGCCTGTTGAGGATCATCGTCCATCAGGTATCGGACAAGGATGTTGGTGTCGACCGCTCTCACTCACCCGCCCACCCGGCAGCAATCGCCTCGTTCATTTCCTCGATTGAAACCGGGGTCTTTCGGGGCGACTTTAGAATACCTCGGAGCGATCTGAAATCGAGATTGAGCGCCTTCACAGTGATTTCCCCCGAAGGCTTCACCACGAAATCGATTCGGTTACCCGGCACGATCTTGAGACGATCCCGAATCTCCTTGGGCACCGTGATTTGATTCTTGCTTGTGACCTTGGCGGTTGGCATACTTACTCCTTACTTCCATGATACTCCTTACTGGGTCGGTCGTTCCTTACTTCTTCCCTGGACCATACAGGATTTGCCCCGGCCGCTCCGCCGTCAGCTTTCCCTCGTCGATCACTACCCGACCATTCACCAATACATATCTAAATCCGACCGCATACTGATGTGGATTTGCGAAGTCCGCCTTGTCCTGGACGGTCGCGGGATCGAACACCACGACATCGGCTTTCATGCCCAGCCGCAGCAGGCCGCGATCGAACAGTTTCAGACGATCCGCCGGAATCCCCGACATCCGATGGACTGCGTCTTCCAGAGTCAGGGTATGCCGCTCGCGAACATAGCGAGCCAGCACGCGCGCGAACGTCCCATAACTTCGTGGATGGGGAGCGCCAACACCGAAGTGCGGAATCTCGCCGTCCGACCCGATCATCGTGAATGGATATCGAAGGATCCGCTCGACATCGTCTTCACTAATCGCGTGATACACCGCCGAACATCCGCCCGAATGCTGAATTTCCAGCAAGGTTTCGGCAGCGTTCTCGAAATTGACTTCGCGGCCGCGCGCCTTCGCGATGTCCGCCAAGCTCTTGCCATCGAGCGTTCCGGTCCCAGGTGCAACTCGCCATCACGACATTTGCTGGATCGCCTGCGCCCCGATCGAACCGTAGCGCCTCAACCACAGACGTCTTGATTTTCGCCCGCTGTTCCGGCGCATCCAACCTCTCCACCAGCGACTTTTGCCCGCCTTCCTGCGCCCATTGCGGAATCAGCGCCGCCGTCCCGGTGCTCGAAGCGGTGTACGGATAGGCATCGATCGTCACGTCCACGCCGCGAGCCCTGGCTTCGTCGACCAGTCGGATGGTCTCGCGGCTCATCCCCCAGTTCTGCTTACCGATGATCTTGTGATGCGTGATCTGGGTGGGCAGGTGACCTTCCTCGCCGATCCGGATGGTTTCGCGAACGCTGTCGAGCACGTGAGCCGCTTCGTCACGCATGTGCGAATGGTGCATACCACCCATCTCGCCCACCACCTTTTCGATCTCGATCACCTCTTCGGTCGAGGTGAAGTTGCCCGGCACGTAGAACAGGCCGGTGGTGACCCCGAATGCCCCATCGCGCATGGCTTGGCGGGTGATCTCGCGCATCTTTTCGATTTCGGCGGGTGTAGCCGGACGATTCACCAGCCCCATCACCTGCTGGCGAATGCTGCCCTGCCCCGCGAATATTCCAAAATTGGGAGCCGGATGCGCGGCCGCGACCTGAGCCAGGAACGGAGCGATCGGCAACGGCGAGCTGCCGTCGGGGCCTTCGAAGATGGAAGTGACGCCCTGGAAGATGTAGTTCTTGGCAGCCGGATCGTCGAAAATGCCCCGGCGGGCGTGCGTGTGGATGTCGATGAAGCCCGGCGCGACCACCATACCGGTGGCGTCCAGCCGACGCGCGGCCGTCAGCGGATCGAGTTTTCCGATTGCAACAATCGCGCCGGCTTTGATACCGACATCGCCGTAGTACCAGGGCGAGCCGGTGCCGTCGGTAATTTTTCCGCCTGTGATGAGGAGGTCGTACTTAGAATTTACCGGCGAAGACGGCTGTCGTGCAGCAGTCTGCCCGATCAGGCTCGCCATGGAGATGCAGAAGATAACGATCCAACGCATCCCGACATTGTTGCATTTGCCGTCCGCGACGTCACGCCAACAAGCCGTAACTTCGACACCTGCTGACGACAATCCGGCATTTGCCTGTCGCCTCAGTGGGCGCTTTGACACGCCCGTGTGGCGTTACTTCACGTGCGACGTGAAAGATCCCGTATCCAGCGGCGACTTTTCGCGTGCCTTCGGCGATGACGAAATCATCTCGAAGAACAGCGAAACGATCAACAATCCAGCGATTCCGGCTCCGATTAACATATGCCCCTTGTCTCTTTTTCTCTTTCTCTCTGCTTCGTACTCAACTCTGCCTGCGATTCCTATAGCACGCGTCGTTCCAAGAAATTTGTCCAGTTTCGGATGCCGCCGCGCGTCTCGTTCTCTAGATGGTCCACCTCATCGAGACGGTCACATCGCTCTCGACGTGGTTCCCTACTCAGTCCTGCGTCAAACTACCTTGCTTTGTGCTTCTACAACCGATTACGTTTCATGAGATGCAACGGATGCCCTAAAGGTTGGTAAATTTATTGTGAATGCCAACCGCCATCGAAGCCGCCGAGCAGGCTCGCCAGAACATCGCCGGAATCGCGATCCGGACGCCGCTGATCCGCCTGAACACAGACGGAATCCAGCGCAACGGAGCGCCCGCGCATGAAATCTACTTAAAACTGGAGAGCCTCCAACCGATCGGATCGTTCAAGATTCGCGGAGCTGCCAACGCGATGGCGAAGACGTCGGAGAAGAAGCTCGCCAAAGGAGTGCTGACGGCATCGGCTGGCAATATGGCGCAGGGAGTGGCGTATTGCGCAAGGCGAATGGGAATTCCGGCAACGGTAATCACGCCCGAATCGGCACCCGAAACGAAATTGCGCGCGGTGGAAAGGCTGGGCGCGAGGATCATCAAAGTTCCGTTCGACCAATGGTGGCGGACGTTCGAAGAGCGGTCGTTTCCAGGCGTTGACGCGACGTTCATCCACGCTTTCGATGACCCAAACGTAATGGCGGGTAACGGTACCATCGGCCTCGAACTGTTGGAAGACCTGGCTGACGTCGATGCGATCGTCGTCCCGTGGGGCGGCGGCGGACTGGCTTGCGGGATCGCCGGGGTGGTGAAGGCGCTGAAACCGTCGGTTCGGATATATGCCGCCGAGGCGGGGACCGGCGCTCCTCTGGAGGCATCGCTACAAGCCGGGAAACCGGTGGTGGTCGACTACCGGCAGTCATTCGTGGACGGGATCGCGAGCAAGACGGTTTTTCCGGGAATGCTGAAGCTCGCGCAAAAATTGCTGGATGGGTCGATTGTGATGACGCTGGAGGAAATCGCGCACGTGATCAAGTTCGTCGCCGAACGGAGCCGGCTGATCGTGGAAGGGGCGGCGGGAGCGGCAGTGGCCGCAGCGTTATCGGGGAAGGCAGGGACGGGGAAGATCGTCGCGATTGTGTCGGGAGGGAATATCGATATGAAGAAGTTCTGCGAGATCGTGGGGTGAGTTGGCCGCGGATGCGCGCAGATGCACGCCGAAGCTTAGCCCGACCACTTACCAGCAGGGGTCAAGACCTTCTAACGCAAGGTTGAAAGGTCCCACTGCCGGATGTTCCAGGAAGACGCAAACAACGATCTGGAATCCGGACTAAATCGCATCCCACCATCGATGGGAGCCTCGCGCGCCGAGTAAATGTCCAGCATGAAGATCTCATACAGATTCGGCGTAAATGTATCGCCTTGTAGCGTCGCAAGGCGATGGCCGTCGGACATCGAGTACAGACCGAAAAAGGCGGTGCCAGAAATGCCCTTTGAGATACCGTACGCCACCGCGACGCGGGCATTGTCCGGAGAAATCGCAAGCGAACGCGCAAACTGATTAGGGAACGGTACGTTGTCGAAGTATTTCTTCGATGGAGCAAACAGCGGAGTGCGCGAACGGGGCTGTTCTGGGAGTTTCAATTCGAAAGTGTTGAGTTCGGCGCAATCGGTTCGATCGAGCACGTGCAGGAAAACCCGCCATGGAGAGTTCCCAAGAAGGCTAGTAATCACCGCGATGCGCGTCGCATCAGGAGAAAGAGTATATCCATGAATGCGCTCGTTCTCGAAAGTGCGGCACACCTTTGGGGACGCACTCTGTGCTTCAGTCGAGTACCACCCCAGACGACGTCCGAAATTGCCGTCTTCAAATGTGTTCCCATCTGCCCTTGAGTCCTCGATGAGATACGCCGTGCCGCGCGCCAGGCCGAGCACCTAAACCCTCCATTCCGTGGGTATGGAGCATCTGTTAGCACGGCAAGGGCCTGAACAGGCAAGCCTGGCGAAAAGAGATCGAGTGGACGACTCTCATGGTGCTGGACCTTGTTCGCAGGATCGTTTGGATCGAAGAACGTCCTGCCGTCCTTTTCAGAACCAACGTATTTAGGCCAAACCTCGAGTTCGCCAACACCCAAAAAATGCGTGCTATCGACCGGACAAACATAGTTAAAATCTTTAGGAAACTCCAAAAGTTTGCGTTCGGTGGCCCCGGACGCGGGGTTCCATGTCAAGAGCATTGAAACACGCACGCCGCGGCTTTCATCCCACGTTGATTCAACCGCACGGACCTGACCCTGACCGATAAAGCGCGGCGTCAGGAATTGATTGGGGATCCCGTATGGAGGGGCAGTTTGAATAATTACTTCTCCGATCGACTTTCCCTTCGTGACATCGAAGACGCTGAGTCGTTCGCTGTAACAGCCCGGTTTCCCGTTCGCGCACGAGACCCGCGTGATGCTCTTAGCGAGCATCCGAAGCCCGTCGCCCGAAAATTCGACTAAGGCAGCGCTCTTGTATTCTCTTAATAGTTTGGGCTGATCGCTAGCGTCCAGGAGCACCATTGGCAAGAACAAGAGAAAGATGAGGCCACCTCTGATGAGACGTGATCGAAAGAATTTGAACTGGATGCCCACTTATTCCGGCCTGTCCTTCTCGTATCCGAACCTATTTTAGGATACGGGTGCGCGTCGCGTCACTATTGGACGGGTTTCGCCACGCCGATGTTCTTCAAGAGCTTCCTTTGCGAGCGTTCGCAAAAGCTCCGGCTTCTCACGAAAGCTACGAGCCCAGGCTTCCTCGTCATCCAGCGACTCGAGGATCTGCGAAGCGATGGCGTCCTGCTCCTCGGGCGATAGCGACGCAACGCGCCGTAGCGCTTCCTCCAGCATGCCGGTCATATTCCTACAATACTCCAAACACCCGAAGCCCACGGTCAACCGTTAAACTGATATTAAATGTCCAAACAATACAACGCCCCGCCCGACATGGCGATCGACGCCAACAAGACCTACACCGCCACCTTCAACACCACTCGCGGTGAAATCGTGTGCGAGCTCTACGCCAAGGACGCGCCCAAAACCGTCAACAATTTCGTCTTCCTCGCGCGCGACAAATTCTACGACGGCACCGTCTTCCACCGCGTCATTAACGACTTCATGGTCCAAGGCGGCGACCCCACGGCTTCCGGCAGCGGCGGCCCCGGCTACAAATTCGAAGACGAGGTCAAGAGCAATCCGCGCAAGCACAAGATCGGCAGCCTCTCCATGGCGAACGCCGGTCCCAACACCAACGGCAGCCAGTTCTTCATCACTCACGTGGTGACGCAATGGCTTGACGGAAAGCATACGGTGTTCGGGCAGGTGACCAAAGGGCAGGACGTCGTCAACGCGATCAAGCAGGGCGACAAGCTCACCAGCGTCACCGTAGTCGAGTCCTAAGCACGGCTCCGTAGAAACAGGCGTAGGTTAAGTTTTTAACAAAACTTGTCTTGTAAGTAGTACCAACCCGTGTTAAGTTTCTAACAATTCAAGTGAAGTGCAGGCGGCTCTGGAGCAGTGCTGCGCCGGGCTTGAGACTGGGTGAACTGCCGCGTCTAGTGCAATCGAAAACTGCGTCAGGACAAGTGTGCCCGGACTCATTCAGATGCCCGGACTTTCGATGAGCAACCGTTATAGTGCCTTTGTTGGAGGGCTTGAAAGGAGAAATATAGAACAACAAATCAGGAGCTAATAATGACCATTCAAAAGCCTCGCATTGCCATTCTTACCTGCGTTGCCGCGCTTGCCGGCGGCGTAGGAAATCTCGCGGCGCAAACCGATCCCGGTCCTCGCGGAGGGCCTGCCGGAGCCGGCGGTCGATTCCAATCACTTAACTTCAATGAGATCGTGCTTTTCAACGATGCCACGGGACGATTCAAGGAAATCGATTCCGTGACGGGCTCACTTCCCAACGAAGCGGGCGCGGGACTCGGGCCGACGTTCAACGGCAATAGCTGCGCGATGTGCCATGCCCAGCCGGCCGCGGGCGGGAGCAGCCCCGGCCTCAAGAGCAAACAGAACCCGGTTCCGAACCCGCAAATCGCGCTGGCTACGCTCGATGGCGCGACGAACACCGTGCCCTCGTTCATTACGTCCGACGGTCCTGTTCGCGAAGCTCGATTCGTGAACGGATCCAGTGGACCCGACGGCGGTGTGCATGGATTGTTCACCATCAAAAGCCGCTCTGACGCCACGGGGTGCAATCTCGCACAGCCTGATTTCGCGACTGCTGTTTCTACTCACAATGTGATCTTCCGCATTCCGACCCCGACCTTTGGCCTCGGCTTGGTGGAGGATACTCCGGACTCGACGCTCGCTGCCAATCTGGCCGGTACAGCCGCTGCACGAGCGGCCCTGGGAATCGGCGGGCGCCTCAACACCACGGGCAACGACGGATCGGTCACACGATTCGGATGGAAGGCGCAGAACAAATCGCTGCTCATCTTCGCCGGCGAAGCCTACAACGTTGAACAGGGCGTCTCAAACGAAGTATTTCCGAACGAACGCTCGGCCGTCCCGGGTTGCGTGTTTAACGCGACACCAGAAGATTCCAGCAACCTGACCGATCCGGATTTTCACGTCCCGGTGAGCACGCTGGGACGACTGTCGTCAGATACGGTGGACTTCGCATTGTTTATGAAGCTGCTCGCACCCCCGCAGAACACAACCGATTCCATGTCCGAAAAGAATGGGCAGAACCAGTTCAATAACATCGGGTGCGCGCTGTGTCATTCGGCGACATTGACTACGGGCCTGTCGAAGTTCACCGGCCTCAGCAATACGACGTATCATCCCTATTCCGATTTCGCGATTCATCATATGGGATCGGGATTGGCGGACGGCGTGTCGCAGGGCGCGGCTGGGCCGGACGAATTTCGGTCGGCTCCGCTGTGGGGCCTCGGGCAGAGGCTATTCTTCCTGCACGATGGAAGGACGGCGGACCTGCTCTCGGCAATCGCGGCCCATTCGAGTCCGGGCAGCGAGGCTAACGGCGTCGTCGCGGCATTCAACGCACTCGGCCCGCAGGCGAAGCAGGATCTGCTGAATTTCCTGCGATCGTTGTAGGCGCTTGTGGCGCGCGCTCAGCGTGCTGCCGTCGGCTTCAGCCGATGGTACTTTCGGACGGCGAACTGAAGTTCGCCGCTTCACGCTGAAGCGCGCGCCACGAAACTACGCCAGCGGCGCAACGCTCTGGGCTTTCGTCTCCTGATCGTGATACGCGATCAATTCGGCGAACCCAGGATCGTCCTGGCCGGAACCAATCTCCGCCACGAATTTGCAGGTCGCAAACGGCTCGCTCTTTTCGTGATACTTGCGCTCCCAATCCTGAGCGGCCCGTTGATGCTGCTCCGTCTCGAACGGATACTCGCCGTAAGGGGCGGAGAAATCGCAGCGCCACGGCTTCGGCGTCAACCGGGCACGAAATGACTCCTGCATCCGGCATAACCGAATGTACAGCGGGTCCGATTTATACGCACCGAGAACAGATTCGGCTTCCGGACTTCCGGCTTTGAAACGCGCACTGGTGACGATCAGGCGATAGCCCGCCGCGGTCTCGTAAAGCCTTGCGCTCAGCTTGTGACGATCCGTGATCTCTCTCAATTCGTCGATAATCGGATCGCGAGCCGGAGCGGGCGCCGGCTTCGGCTTTCCGAACAGCGAAGCGAAGACGCCAGCGGCTTTCGGAGGCGCGGCCTTGCGATCGACGTCGACGAACATCATCTCATCGGTATTCAACACCAGCGCACCGTAGCGATTCCGCGTCACGATCGCGCCGGCGAACTCGCGCAACTTGGGCTCAGGCAAGGGGCGATCGCCGTACGGATATCGCATCGTGTTCTCGCTGCCGCTGGCAAGGCGTTGTGCCACTCGCTGGGCGAGTTCGAGAGCCTTCTCGCGAGCAGCATTCAGGCTAATGTCCGACCAACCGCGCGCCTGGGCGCGAACCGGATCGCCATTTTCGTCAGGAGCTTCCGCCTCAGCGCGAATCCAGTAGCGAGCAATCTTCATAGCCCCCCTGATCTACCAAGAGATCGATTTATCGACCCAACGCTTTACCAACTTGACGCGAGCTTAGCGAACGTCCGCACACACACACCGGTCGGCCCCTTGGCCATATGCGGTTTCGCGTCGTCGAGCCACGCTGTCCCCGCGATATCCAAATGCACCCACGGCGTTTCTTCCGCGAACTCCTTCAGAAACCACGCCGCGCTGATTGCCCCGCCCCAGCGTCCGCCGATGTTCGCCAAATCCGCGAACGCGCTCTTGAGCAGCTCCTTGTAATCGTCTTCGAGCGGCATGTGCCACATCTTCTCGCCTTCCGCGCGCGCGGTCGCCATCACGCGGCCAAGCAGTTCTTCGTTGTTGGTGAAAGCTCCCGTGTTGACGTGACCCAGCGCCACGACGATCGCCCCGGTCAGGGTGGCTGCATCGATGAGATGCGTGCAGCCGAGGCGCTTTGCGTACGTGATCGCATCGATCAGAATCAGCCGCCCTTCCGCATCCGTATTCAAGACTTCGATGGTCTTACCATTCAGCGACGTTACGATATCGCCCGGCCGTTGCGCCTTGCTGCCCACCATATTCTCGACTGTGGGCACGAACGCAGTAACCGGAATCGACGGCTTGAGCTGCGCGATCGCACGCATCGCGCCCAGCACCGCCGCGCCGCCAGACATGTCGTACTTCATCTTCTCCATGCCGTCGGCGGGCTTGATGGAAACGCCCCCGGTATCGAACGTCACGCCCTTTCCAACCAATCCCAGGTGATCGGTCGACTTCGAGGGCGCCGCGGGCACATAGCGAACGATAATCAGGAACGGCGGCTCCGCGCTACCCTGCGCGACGCCCAGCAGGGATCCCATGCCCAACTGCCGCATGCGATCCTGATCCAGCACCTCGCATTCGAGACCGGCTTCGGCGGCCATGGCGCGCGCGCGATCGGCGAGCAGCGTCGGTGTCATGATATTCGCCGGCTCATTCGCGAGGTCGCGCGCGAAGTTTTGTGACTCGCCCAAAATCCGGCCGCGCTCGAATGCACTCTCGATGTCTGCGCCGTTCTGAGCCGCGATGACGTGGAATGCATCTAGTGATTTTCCCTGTCCACTGGTCTTGTGGAGATCCGGCTCGAAGTTGCCGGCGATTGCGCCTTCGACAGCCGCTTCGCAATCCGCGCCGTTCAGAAACCAAGCGAGCCGCTTGACCCCTTTTTGTTTGAGGGACCGAACCAGCGCACCCACGGCCTTGCGCAGGTCGAATTTGTCGCGCTTTCCGCCGCCTACAACAGCCAGTCGCTTTGCACGGATGCCCTGCGGCTGATGCAACACCGCGGTCTCGTCCGTCTTGCCTGTAAACTCGCCCGAAGCGGATAGCTCGTCAAGCCAGGCGGAGGCGAATTTCAACTCCGCTGGCGCAACCTCGCCTTCGTAAACCACGAATGCGATTGCATCCGCTTCCACTTTATCCAGAGGTTGATAGAGGAGTTTCGTTTCCATGAGGAGTTTCGTTTCCATGAAGTTATAGTGTACCTTCCGCACCCTGGGTATTCGAGCGTGTGTGAAAACAGGCACAGGCCTACCCTATCCCCTAGTGACCGGGGGCCACGAGTGAACAACAAATCGGCGTGGACAGCCGGCCTGTCCCGGTTTTCACAGCGGCCAAATTTTCCGGTATTGTGACCGCGGGCGGACGCACATTATTCGCAGTCCTCCCGCAACTGCTGGTTTCGGTGTTCGTTAAGTATGCAAACAAAAGCAACTTCGCGTGTGGCTGGAAACTTGCAAATACGCTGCAAGGAGGCGTTTGAAGATGCTTTACTGGGCGTTCACATTTTTCGTCGTGGCATTACTTGCCGCGATCCTTGGTTTTGGTGGAATCGCGGTCGCCGCTGCAGGCGTCGCAAAGATCCTCTTCTTCATTTTTCTGGTGCTGTTTCTGGTGTCCCTGGTCGCTCACATGTCGAGGCGTGTGTAGCGGCAAACAATCGAATTCTAGCTTAGGAGATTTAACATGAAAACACTTCTGATCAGTCTACTCGCCGCCGTCCCGCTGTTAGCGGATCGCGACGGCATGGACGAACATACAAAGAGAATCCACGAAGCGTCCATCACCCTTCACGAACTTCTGAATGCGGGCGATCGCGGCATCCCTGAACATTTAATCAACCGCGCGCAATGCATCGGCATTGTTCCGGATCTGAAGCGCGCGGGATTCATTCTCGGCGCTAAATATGGCAAAGGTGTCCTGAGCTGCCGGACCGCTGCGGGCGGCTGGAGTGCGCCGGCGACGATGCGCGTCGAAGGCGGCAGCATCGGATTGCAAATCGGCGCCGGCGAAACCGACGTCGTATTTTTGATCATGAATCGCTCGGGCGAGGAGAAAGTGCTGCGCGATAAATTTACGGTCGGCGGCGACGCCAGCGTCATGGCCGGTCCGGTGGGGCGATCCTCACAGGCTCAGACCGACGCGGCGATGGCCGCTGAGATTCTAGCCTATTCGCGATCGCATGGAGTTTTCGGCGGAGTCTCGCTAGAAGGCGCCACACTGCGCCCCGACAATGAAGACAATGCGAAGATCTACGGCCGCTCTGTTTCTGCTCGTGAAATCGTTCACGGCGATGTAGCGCCGCCGGCGTCCGCATCCGAATTGTTGAACGAACTCGGCCGATTCCCGTATAAGGAACGCTAGTCAGAACTGTTTAACGTTGGACAATCAACGTTGGACAATCAACGTTGGACAATCAACGTTGGACAATCAACGTTGGACAATCAAGGGCGCGGCAGACAGGAATGCCGCGCCTGAATCAAAGAGAGGTGGAGATATGCCCCTGGTTTATATTGTTCTAGCTTTGATCGTAGTGGGAATGGCGTTGTGGCTGATTAACACCTACATCCCGATGGCTGGAAGTATCAAGACGATCCTGAATGTAGTCGTGGTGGTTGCGGTGTGTGTTTAGGTGCTGCAGGCCGCGGGTTTGTGGAACGACGTCCTCAATTATCGACTACCGCACTAAAGCGGATCTCGCGTCTGCTTGCCGGACGCCAGGCGATTACCGCTTGCTGCGAGCGCCTTCGAACAACTTAACATCGATCGAGGCGGCCATCGCCTGATACCCGGCATCATTGGGATGGAGATGGTCGCCCGAATCGTATTTTGGATTGAACTTGGTCGGGTTCTGCGGATCGCGCGTTGCAGCATCGAAATCGATAATCGCATCGTAGGTCGACTCGCCTTTGCCGGCGCGCATCCAGCTATTGATAGCCTGCCGTTTGATTTCGCCGTCCGGCGTGAAGTATGCCGCACCCTCAAACGGCGTCAGTGTCGCACCGATAATCTTCAGGCCGTGCTGATGTGCCCGATCAATCAACTGCTGGTGAGCCGCGATTAGTTCAGCCCCGGTCGGTGCCGGACCGGCGCGTCCCATCCCGATATCGTTAATTCCTTCGAGAACCACAACGTGCGTCGCACCGGGTTGGGCCAGCACGTCACGATCGAAGCGCGCCAAGGCATTGACGCCGAAATTCAGAATGCCGTCGCTCAACAGCCGATTGCCGGCGATCGCCTCGTTGATCATCGCCCGAATATTCGAGCCCTTCACCTCAGACAACCTCTTAATGAAAAGGTCGGGCCAGCGATTGTTGGTGTTTCGCGTCGACGCAGTGCCATCCGTGATGGAATCGCCGAACGCAATAATCGCGCTGACACTTGCAGGCGCCACGACTTCCACGCGCGAGAGAAAATACCACGATGCCGGCGTCGATCCAGGCGTAGTGGCCACCGGAAAATCCGCGCTGCCCGCGAAGTTTCCCGGCTTCGATACGTAATTGGTCTGATTCGCACCCGCATGAATCGTGAACTGCGACGTAGCGCCGATCATCTCGGCAGGAAAAAAGACGTCGATGGCCAAATCTCCCATCGTGGGGACGGCGATGTCGACCGGATCGCTAATCATCAGCCCGCCCGCCGGAATCATCACCGAAGCTTGGCCCGCAAACTTGAGCGGATGACTCGACCCAGCGGCAATACTCGAGTCCTTGTCGCGCAAAGCCACACTTGCCGCGCCGATGCTCAACGGTGATGAACCGAATGCATTCGAGAATACGACGCGCGCGCGTCTGCCGCCGAGGCTGACGTGAACGATTTGACGAAGAGTCGTGTTCGCCGGATTGAGCGGAGACTGTGCGGGCGGAGCCGCTCCAGGAGCAGGGGTTTGAGCCTGGGGACGAGGAACCGGAGCCGTCGCCCAGGTTCCCACCCAGTGCTCAGAAGGAGAGAGAGGTTGAGAATACGCCGCCAGCGCGAGCCCGCAGAGAATCGCAATCGTGATCGACGCTCTCGACGTGACCCGCGCGCGGCTTGAAGCCTTCACAGACGCAATCCTAAAGGATTACTTGCTGTCTTTCTTTTCGTCGTACGGCGCGCCGGTGTTGCCGGAGCCGAGGAAAAGCTTGCGGCCGTCCGGCAGCGTGATGTCGCGGCCATTGGCGCGATTCGAGCCGTCTTTCGACTGATAGCCGTCCACGACCACCTTGGTGCCCTTTTCAATCGTGTTCTTGTTGAATCCGCGGCGCAGCAGAACGTTCGGGCTGCCGGCTTCCACCATCCAATTGGTGGTTTTGCCATCCGCAGTCACGTCGACATGGATCCAGGAATGCGGATTGATCAGTTCTACTTCGGTCAGGGTGCCTTCCAGATGCACCGGCCGCTTGGCATCGAACTCCGCCGCGAACGCATGATGCGCCCATGCAGGGATGGCCGCTGCCAACAGGAAACCTGAACATCCAACCGCAATCGCTAATTTCGCTCTCATATCTGTATTCTCTCCTTGAAAGGCTCTCTAAACTATTCTACTTCGTCGAACTCTTCTTCGCTGCTGCTGCGTCGTCCTTGCGCGCGCCGCCCAGAATGTCGGGCATCGCATAATTGCCTTCATGACAGGCGTATTCGTAGATGTTGTCCTTGGTCGCCAGGAACGGATACTCCGCCGTCCACTGTTTGGTGAACACCTTGGGATCGTCAATCGTGAACCGATACAGAATCGTGTGGTCGTCCACGCGCTTGAAGTGCTCGATCACATGCAGTTCCGGGCCGGTGCCGCGATAGCGAGTCTTGTTCGTAAAATTCGTGGTGTCGACAACCAGCGTGTCGCCTTCCCAGTGCCCGATCGAATCGCCCAGCCACTTGGTGATTGTACCCGGCAGATGCGGACTGCCGTCCATGCGGATCATGCGGACATCGTGCACCATCTCCACCAGAATCATGATCGTATCCTTGGTCTGGATGATCTGATAGTTGTTGTTGTAAAGCACTGGCATCATCGGCGGACCCGACGTCGAGCCGAATCCCAGCAGGCAGCGCTCACCCAGCGGACGATCCTTGACGCTATCGAAACGGCCCGCGACGAATACCGCGCCACGACCTCCGCCTTCTTCCGACGCTTCAGGCGCCGCTGCGGCTGCTGCGGCGGGAGCTCCGCGACGGCCGCCGCGTCCACCCATGCCAAACCCATCCACACGAGGCGGAACATGTCCGTCCGGTGGATCCACAACCAGCGAGGTGCGAATCTGGCCATCGACGCGAGCCAGGTTTGAGCCCCGATCGATGAACAGCCGGTTATAGGCCTGATCGCGATCGCGCTCCGCCGTATCGGCGTGTTTATCGGCAACCGCGGTTTCCTGCTGATTCTGTTCGAAAGCTTTTGCCTCGGCCTCTGTAATCGTTGCCTTGCTGGCGAACTGCGGAAGCCGTTCGAGAGGAGTCAGCGTCGCATTGGTCCAGACGCCTTGCAGATCGGGATGGCCGTCGGAAAGCCGCGGCACCGACCACGTCTTGGCTTTCGCCGCCGTTTTTGCTTCACCAGCAGGTTGAGCAACGACGGACGCGGCCAGAATTGCTGCCGAGCCCAGCAATCCAAAAGATCGGAATCTCATTTGGGCGAATCCCTCTTTGTTGCTGCTGCCGCGTCATCCTTGCGCGCGCCGCCGAGAATATCCGGCATGGCGTAGTTGCCTTCGTGACATGCGTATTCGTAGATACTGTCCTTGGTCGACAGGAACGGATACTCGGCGGTCCACGGCTTGGAAAACACGTTCGGATCCTCCACCGTGAAGCGATACAGAACCGTGTGTTCGTCGACCCGCTTGAAGCGTTCGACCACATGCAGATCCGGAGTCGCACCCTGATAGTGGGTCTTGTTCGTGAAGTTGGTAGTGTCGACCACCAGCGTGTCGCCTTCCCAATGGCCGACCGAATCGCCCAGCCACTTGGTCATGTTCTTCGGAAGATGCTGGCTGTCCATGCGGATGACGCGGACATCGTGCACCATTTCCACCAGGATCATGATCGTCTCCTTGGTCTGCACGATCTGATAGTTGTTGTTGTAGAGCACCGGCATCATCGGCGGTCCCGATGTGGACCCGAATCCGAGCAGGCAACGCTCACCCAGTGGACGATCCTTCACGCTATCGAAACGGCCGATCCCCACGCCGCGCGCCGCGCCTTCCTCAGCCGCTGCGGGAGCAGCATTCGGAGCGGCACCACCACGACGGCCTCCGCGGCCACCACCGGCAATGCGCGGAATCCGCCCGTCCGGCGGATCGACCACCAACGATGTCCGAATCTGCCCGTCGACACGCGCGTAATTCTGGCCGCGATCGAAGAACAGGCTGTTGTAGGCGTGATCGCGATCCTGTTCCGCGTTCGTGCTGCGGACGTCCTGATAGAGCCCCTTTGCTTGAGCTTCCGCCTTCGCGGCCTCCTCATCAGTCAACGAAAGTTTGTTGCCGAACTGCGGAGCCCGCTCCAGCGGCGTCAGAGTTGCGTTGGTCCACACACCCTGAAGGTCGGGATGACCGTCGGCGAGTCGAGGCAAGGTCCAGGCTTTCGACTTCGTTGCCGCCGGCGTTGCGGCCTTCCTATCGGCTGCTACAGGCGGGGCTTGCCCGACGGCAACCGACGCCAGCATCGCAACCGACACGCCTGCCGTCAAACACGAACGAGATGCGAAAGAACGAGACGTCATGGGCCCTCCAGCTTTTCGCTGCACCAACCAAACTCCTGGTCAAACTACGGGGTTGTCTTCTTCTTCTCGAACTGCCCGTACATCAGGTCTTCGACGAACTCGACGCACTTGAACTCGAGTAGCTGCGCATTCTTCTCGACATGCTTGTAGATCGGCATGCTGATCTTCCAGGGACGCGAATAGGTCTTGGGATCGGTGATGGTGGCTTCGTACTGGATCACTTCGGGGCTGGTCATCGTGTAGCGTTCCACCACATGCAGCTCATCGCTATGGAAATCGCCTGCGCGATCGAACCAGGTGCGCTTGTCGAGGCCGGTCACGTCCACCACCAGGGTGTCGCCTTCCCATTTGCCGTAGGACTGGCCCATCCACGTATCGATGGGAGCCGGACCGGGATCCTTCATATAAATATTGCGGAAAGCGCCGGCGAACTCATAGGCGATCGCCATATAGCTCTTGCTCTGGAAAATCTGGAACGGCATCGGCAGATAATTCGCGCGCGGCACGCCCGGGAGGTAGCACTTCACTTCCGGATCGGCAGTCTGGCGATTCGCGTAATTCTCTTTCTTCTTGGCGAGCGCAGCCGGCAGGTAAGGAATATCTCCGCCATCGACGACGCCGATACCGCCCGGTTCCGCCAGTTGCGCGCCCGCGGCAAGCACCAGCCCCTGCTGCGCCGAATGCGGCGAGAGGTCCCAATTCGCGGTGTTCATCGTCTGCCAGACGCCATTCAGATTCGGATGGCCGTCGGGACCGCGCGGGATGGAATGCGAAGCGGCAGCGGCTGGTTTCGCAGCAGCGGGCTTGGCCGGTGGGGGCGTTTGGCCGGCAGCCGGCAACATGGCCAGGGCGAGTCCGGCAACGGTGGTGATCGCAATCTTGGGGATACCAAAAAGGTTATGCATGTCTAAGTCGATTCTCCAGGAGGTCAAGACAGGTTTACCATCCGAACGGTCGGCTGTCAAGGTGCTAACGTATGTGTTGCGATACAAACATTTACAGTCGTAATTGGGGTCACTGTTTAGTCGGTCGGATTCAGTACTTCGAGGCCTTCGGATGTAGCAGCACGGAGTAAGTCGCGGTCCGCACAAACGAATATCGGTAGCTCACCGATCCCGTGCTCAAATGCCAGACAACTTGCGAGTTGAACCGCGTCGTAAGCACGCAATCCGTGGCGATCGATAAGGAGTTTCGCAGCAACGAGAATCGAGGCGTCGATCGCTTGCATGGCGAACAAAGTCTTAAGATCCTGCTCAAACAATTCGATCGATTCCGCGGCGAGCGACGCGCTAACGTCGTTCATCCGTTCTCGCTTGCGGATTGCAGAGCGAAACTCGACCTGAGTTAGAGCCTGCAGTACAAAATGCTGCTCGAGAGATCTTATGAGGCGCACCAACCGATCAGTACCGGCTTCGTCGATATAGAGCTTGACCAGCGCACTCGTATCGAGAAAGTAAAGAGCCAGACTCTATCCCCGATCGCGGATTACAGTCGCCGAAAGCGGTTCTCCGCGAATGGTGATGGGCTTGAAGTCCCGTGTGCGAGAACGTCGAGGAAAGCGGATTGGCTCGCTCTCCTTGGCTGAGGAATCACTCTCCGAATCGAAGGAAATCACAATCGAGTCTCCAGCCTTAAGCGGGGAAGCCGCTGACCCTTGATTGTCTGGGCAATCGGACGCAGCGACTAATCGAACGTGCGGATGAAGGCCGTTAGGAATGAGCGGCTTTATGGCCTGGAGAACTTCATCCTCGATAATCTTTCGCTGAAGCTCCTCATTATTGGGAGTCATGATGTGCGACCTTTCTATTCCAGTATAGAACCCGCCTCACCCAACCATCCGAACAACAGCCTTCCCCATCACCTTGCGATTCGCCAGATCGCGTAACGCCCGCGGCAATTCCGCGAAATCGTAAGCCGCCCCCACCGCCGGACGAATCTGCCCAGCCTCATACATCTTCATCAGCGCCGCATGAACCGGCGCAGGATACTCAGGATGGTCCTTCACATACCCGCCCCAAAGCGCGCCCACCAGCGACATATTCTTCAACAACACGCGATTCGCAGCGATCGTCGGAATCCGCCCGCCCGCAAATCCGATCACGATCAGCCGACCCTCCGGCGCAATGCATTTCGTCGACAGATCGAACACATCCGAGCCCACAGGATCGTAAATCACATCAGCCCCGCGACCCGTAATTTCCTTCACCCGATCAACCCACGTGCCGTCGTTGTAATCGAGCACGTGATCGGCGCCTTGATGCCTTGCGAACTCAAGCTTCTCCGCGCTCCCCGCCGTCGCGATCACGCGCCCACCCAACGCCTTGCCGATCTGGATCGCCGACATCCCGACTCCGCTCGCCCCCGCATGCACCAGCAGCCATTCACCCTCGCGAAGCTGCGTGCGCAGCGTCAGCGCGAAGTAAGACGTGTGATAAACGATCGGCAGCGCGGCGGCTTCTTCGAAGCTCATCCGTTCAGGCATCGCGAATACACTCGTGACCGGCGCGAGCGAATATTCCGCGAACGCGCTCCCATGCGTCATCGCGATCACGCGATCGCCCACGTGAACGGCGTCGACCTCCGAGCCAACTGCATCGACGACTCCCGCGGTCTCCGCGCCCGGCGTGAACGGAAACGGAGGCTTTACCTGATACTTGCCCTGCACCTGCAGGATGTCGAAAAAATTCAGCGCCGCTGCATGGTTCCGAACGCGAATCTGCTTCGGCCCCGGCTCGGGCACCTCGACATCTTCGAGCACCATCGTCTCCGGCTCGCCCCACGCGTGAACACGCCACGCCTTCATCATTTTCTGATCCGCTGGCACTGTCATTTCCCCTTGAAATTCGGCTTGCGCTTCCCGTGAAACGCCGCCGTGCCTTCCTTGACGTCCTCGGTGTAATTTGCGACCAGCGTCGCCATCGACGCATCTTCAAGCGCATTGTCAAGATCCATCGACCGCTGCTTGTACATCATCCGCTTGGTGATCCGGATCGCGATCGGCGGACCGTCGGCGAGCCTCGCCGCCAACGCGTTCGCCGCGTTCATCAACTCCGCATCCGGCACCACCTCGGTCACCAATCCCAATTCAAGCGCCTTCCGCGCCGGATAAATTTCCGACAGCAGCGACATCTTCAGCGCCTGATCCATGGGAAGAAATCGAGGAAAGAAATACGCGCCGCCCTCATCCGGAATCAGCGCGAATTTGAGACTCGTG
This sequence comes from Terriglobia bacterium, assembly GCA_963732025.1. Lineage (GTDB taxonomy): Bacteria > Acidobacteriota > Terriglobia > Bryobacterales > Bryobacteraceae > Palsa-187. Next base: position 689,272 of record CAVSXU010000006.1, on the reverse strand, counting down.
TCGCCCAATCGCGCGCTCTCCGCCGCGATTCGAAAATCGCATGCCAGCGCCAGCGTCAGTCCACCCGCGACCGCCGCCCCATTAATCGCGGCGATCACCGGCTTGTCGAATCGCTGCAGGAACCTGATCAAGACGTGCATGTTCTCGCGCATTTCCAGATGCGATTCCAGCCGATGCCCGCGATACCGCGCCGGATACTGGAAGTCCGTGCCGATATCGCCGCCAGAACAAAAACCACGCCCGGTAGCCGTAATGATCACAGCGCGAATCTCGTCATCATCGCGCGCATCCGCCAGCGCCGCGAGAATCTCATGCACCATCGTCTCCGAATACGCATTCAGTTTCGCCGGACGATTCAACGTGATCGTCGCGACCCGGTCCGCCTTCGCAAACAGAATCTGCTCGAAGCTCTTCTTATTCACGTAGCTCATTTTTGCGATCCCGCCAGCGATGGACCCGGCAGAGCCGGTCCCAGCGGCGCCATCCCGCCATCCACCACCAAAGTTTCTCCCGTCGTCGACATCGCGTACGCGCAAAAGAACATGACGGCATCCGCGACATCCTCGCCCGTCGCCAGGCGCTTCAACGGAGTGATCACTTCGGTCGACGCGAACGCATCCTCCGTCCACCCCGCGAAGCGTGTGCGAACGAACCCCGGCAGCACCGCGTTCACTCGAATCTCCGGCGCCAGCGCGCGCGCCAGCGATCGCGTCATCGTCACCATGCCGCCCTTCGAAGCCGCGTACACCATCGAACTTCCCTGCCCCATCAGCGCCGCGACCGACGCGACATTAACGATCGCCGCGCCCGCCTGCTTCTTCAAATGCGGCACCGCCGCGCGCACGCAATAGAAAGCGCCGCGCAGGTTGGTGTTCATCGTGTGATCCCATATTTCGTCCGTAAGATCGTCAAGCTGGTGATGCGGAATGCGAGTCGACCAACCCGCGTTGTTGATCAAATAGTCAATGCGCCCAAACTGTCCGACGGTCTCTTCCATCAGCGACTTCGCCTCAGCCTGCTTGGAGATGTCAGCGCCAATCGCAACCGCCGTTCCGCCCTCTGCTCTGATTCCGTCGGCCGCCCCTTCCGCGGCATCGCGCGACTTGCTGTAGTTAACGACGACGCGCACGCCCTGGCTCGCGAACAACTCAGACACTGCGCGACCGATTCCCGTACCACCGCCCGTGACGATCGCAACTCGATCTTTCAGATTCATGATTCTCTCCAGTTTTCAATGGTAGGACATTGGTGATGGAGCGAGCGCTTCTCAATTCATATTGCTAAGATAATGCTGTGGGCAATATCGAATTTGCCTGGGATCGCCGCAAGGCGCATACCAACCTGGCAAAACACGGTGTTTCTTTCGAGGAAGCACAATCGGTCTTTCTCGATGAGAAAGCACGCTTGATCGACGACCCTGATCATACGGCAGAAGAGGAGCGGTTCGTACTCTTGGGTTATAGCGTCCTGGCGAATTGCCTGTTGGTGAGTCATTGTTACCGCGAGTCCGATTCCGTGATTCGGCTGATCTCCGCGAGGCGCGCGACATCGCGGGAGCAACAAGTTTATTGGAGGCTCAAATGAGAAAAGAATACGATTTTTCAAAATCCCGCAAAAACCCGTACGCGAGCCAGCTCAAGCGCCAGGTGACGATCCGCCTCGATACCACGGCGGTGGATTACTTCAAGAAAGTGGCGGCGGAGTTGGGGATGCCATACCAGAACCTCATCAATCTGTTCTTGCGAGACTGCGCTGCGCAAAAAAGGCGCCCTGTGATTCAATGGCCCAAGGACTCCGCGAAGCCGTCTGCCCGGCGTTAGTGCCCCGCGAAGTGAGCTGGAGAGACATCGAGGTCAGAGCCGGATATACTTCGAGTGGAGGCATTCATGGCCACCGAGAGTCTCACAGAAGTCATCAGTTCACTAACACCCACGGAACAAGAGTCCGTGCGACTGTTCGTTGAATTCCTAAAAGGACGAAGCGCGCCGCCGACTTCGCCGTTCCTGGCCGCCGTCGACGAATTCATCGAACGGCATCCGGAATTACTTCGCCGTCTGGCTCAGTGACTTTCTATCCTTCGATAGAAGACGCGATCGGCGTCCATGCCCGGCTCATCGCCAGATTCGGCGGGTCACTTGGCATCCGGGATAGAGGCGCACTTGAATCCGCGCTGGCAAGGCCGCAAATCGGCTACTATCAGGACTTAGTCCAGGAAGCCGCCGCACTCTGGGAAAGTCTTTCCCAGAATCATCCGTTCATTGCCGCGTTTCTCAAAGTGAACGGATATCGATTGGACTTCGACGACCTCGAAGCCTACTCGTTCTTAATCGGACTCTACGAACGCGGCGCGATGAACTTCACGGAGCTCGAGACCTGGCTACGGCAGTACGTGACGTTTTCCCCGGTAATAGAAATACACCGGCAATCCCAATCCGATCAATAAAATCCCCGCCGCCGATTCCACCGGACTAGCACTAAAACTATTGAACACCAGCGCCGCCGCGCACCCCACAAACACCAGCGGAGTAACCGGATAAAAAATCGTACGATACGGCCGAGTCGCATCCGGCATCTTGCGACGCAGCACGAACACCGCCGCCCCCGTCAGCCCGTAAAAAATCCACTGCCCGAAAATCGTCAAGTCCGTCAACTGATCGAACGTGCCCGACAGCGCCAGCATGCACGACCACACCGTGATCGCCAGCACCGACCACACCGGCACTCGCGCTTTCTCCGAAACTTCGCCGAACCTGCGCCCCAACAATCCATCCCGCGACATCGCGAACGGCATCCGAGCCAGCGAGAGAATCACGCCATTCATCGCGCCCGCCACGGAAATCAAACACAGTACCGACAATAGCGCCGGCCCGCGCGACCCCAAAAAAGTTTGCGCGACCCGCGATGCGACTGGCAGCGCATCGCGATGCAGCGTCGAATTCGATGCCGCCACCTGATCGAACGGCAGCGCGTAAAAGTAAGCGAGATTCACCAGCGCATACAGCCCCAACACTCCCAGCACTCCAACGAACAAAGCTCGCGGCACATTGCGAGCCGGATTCTTAATCTCGCCCGCCACCATCGGCATGAAAGCCCATCCGTCGCAAGCCCACAGCGCCGAAAGCACCGCCGCGCCGAATGCCGTCAGCCCGCTGAATCGGCCTGTCGATGCGTTGACGTTAAAGCTGGTGACATTGGAAAACGTGCCGTCGCTCGAAAAGAAATACGCGCCGCCGATGATGACGACGATCCCGAGAACCTTCGCCCCCGTCAGTGCCGTCTGCACTCGACCGCCGAACGCAACCCCAGCGCAATTCGCGACACCGAACAAAAAGATCATCGCGACCGCCACAAGCTCTTTCACCCCGAGTTGCCACGCCAGAGCCCGCCCGAAAATGTGCAGCGTCGTCGACGCCCACACCGCATTCATCGGCACCAGCGCGGAAAGAAACGTGGCGAATCCCGCCCCCAAAGCCGCAACACCCGCCGACGCGACCACTGCTCGCATCCATCCATCCAGAAACGCCGGCATCGTTCCGTACGCGGCCCGCAGGTAGTTATATTCGCCGCCCGCTTGCGGCAGCATCGCGCCCAATTCGGCATAAGTGAGCGCACCCGCCAGCGACATCAAGCCCGCCACCAGCCACGCCGCCAGCACCAGCACCGGCGAGCCGACCTGCTGCGACATGATCGCCGCCTTGAAGAACACGCCCGTGCCGATCATCGATCCGGCGACCAGCGCCGTTGCCCCCGTGAAGTTCAGTCCGCGAATGAGTTCCCGCATTTTGGGATAGAAGAAAGAAAATAACGCGCTCGCACGCGTTCGGCGAATTCGTTACTGTATCATCATCTGAGGAGGCTTCCTCAGAATGAATCTCACGAAGAACTGGAAACTGATCGCTGCCGTAACCATGGGTGCCGGGCTGCTATGCGCGGAATCCGATGCGCCGAAGCGATTGGCGGCTGCAACCGACGCTTTCAAGGAAGTCATGGGGACCCCCGATAAGTCGATTCCCCAGGATCTGCTCAACAAGGCGCAGTGCATCGTGATTGTGCCGGGCTTGAAGAAAGGCGCGTTCATCGTCGGCGCCAAGTACGGAAAAGGATTCGTATCCTGCCGCAAGAAGGGCGCGCCGGGTTGGTCGGCTCCGGGCTCGCTTCGCGTCGAAGGCGGTAGCTTCGGATTTCAGATCGGCGGCTCCGAAACCGACGTATTCATGCTGATCATGAACCAGAAGGGCATGGATCGATTGTTGTCGACGAAATTCACCCTGGGCGGCGATGCCTCCGTTGCCGCGGGCCCCGTCGGACGCAGCACACAAGCCGAGACCGATGCCGCGATGACCGCTGAAATCCTCACGTGGTCGCGATCCAAAGGTTTGTTCGCCGGTATCTCGCTGAGCGGCGCAACGCTGCGCCCAGATCCCGATTGGAACACCGAGCTCTACGGCCGCACCATCACCAACAAAGAAATCCTGACGACGGACGTCGCCGTTCCCGCGCCCGCCACCGGCTTCCTAGGCGAGCTCAATCGCTATTCGAGCCGCAAGTAGTGTTCTTGTGGGCCGCCTTGTGAGGCCGCAACCAATGGCGGCGAGTTTTGCGGAGCAGCCACCAATGGCGGCGAGCCGTCTTGTGGGGCCGCCACTCGTGGCGGCGAGCCGTCTTTAGACGGCTCAAACCGCGACCGTTTGGTGCCGAAGGCGCCAACGAAGCGAAGCAGGCGAGGAAGCGGACTACATGATCCGCACCATCTAAATCACGAAAGGAGATCGCAACGAAGTGTCCGACGGTTCCGAATCACCGCAGAATTCCGGCGCAGTATCCAGTGAAGTCGCCAGCCAGATGCGTGACGACTGGAACGCACGCGCTCGCGAAGACGCCAGTTACTTCGTCGCATTCGGCCGACGCGATTCCGATGACGCAGCCTTCTTCGCGACTGCCACCGAGGTCATCAACCGGCTCGAATGGGAATTGAAGCGAGTCCCGCTCATCGAGCGCGGCTCGTGGAAAGCTCTAGAGATCGGTTGCGGACCCGGCCGCTTGATGCGCCCCATGAGCCGCCATTTCGTGGAGATCCACGGCGTCGACGTCTCTGATGAAATGATCGCCCGCGCCAAGGAAAAATTGGAAGACGTCCCGAACGCGCACCCGGCGGTTTCCGATGGCTCGTCACTCTCCGGTTACTCGGACGAGTCCTTCGATTTCGTTTACTCCTACGCGGTCTTCCAACACATCCCCAGCCGCGACGTCGTGTTCGCCTATCTTCGCGACGCGCGCCGCGTGATGAAGACCGGCGGCCTCGCCGTATTGCAGTTCAGCAGTTTGCAGCATCGCCGAGCCGACATCGACACCTGGGACGGCGTGCGCTTCACCTCGAATGACATTTTGGAGTTCGCATCGGCCAACGATTTCCAGGTGCTGACGCTCGAAGGCGTCGGCACGCAGTACATGTGGACCACCTGGCGCAAGCAGCCGCTGGGTTGGGTGGCTGCGCAGGAAAATCGCGAAATCGATGCCGAGGTCCGGATTCGCCGCATCACCAATGCGAACAGCTCAGAGCCTGTCGCACCCTCGCGCGGAAGATTCGCGTCCATTTCCATTTGGGTCGAAAACCTGCCGCGCGAAGCGGGCCTCCAGCAATTGCAAGTAACCGTAGGCAGCTCGCTCGGCAGCGTCTGCTACATCAGTCCTCCCGATAGCGCCGGATTGCAGCAGGTCAACGTCATGCTTCCCGAACTGGAGGCAACCGGCTTGCTACCAGTGGAAATGCTCTGGTCGCGCCGCCGAATTTCTCCGCCCGCCACGCTGCGAGTGATTCCGCCAGGTCCGTCGGTTCCTCGAATTCGCTCCATCTACGACGGTGTGAATCTCGCCTCGGAAGGCCGCATCGAAACGCGTTCGGTGAAGATGGTGCTCGAAGAGATCACGCGCCCCGATGAGATCGAAGTTACCGTCGACGGGTTGCCCGTCACTGGCCTCGAACTTTTCTGCACGGACCCGCGGCCGCAGCGCTTCGAGATGAATTTCTTTCTTCCCGAGACGGTCCTGGCGGGCCGCAGTAATGTCGAGCTGAAAGATCGGCCGCCGCAAGTTGCCGCCGGTGCCCATCGAAGTCACTCAGTGATCACCAAGTCACAACCAGGACGTGGCGCACGCACTCATGCGTGCCGTGTCGACACTCATGTCGACACCCTCTCGCAGCTAAAGATATTATGCGGACGGCCCGCCAGCGTGTGCCGACGCTGAGTTGGAGACACTGGTTCGCTAGGACCGGGGGATGCGAGTCCGTTGGGAACGGGGGACGCGAGTCCGCTGGGAACGGGGGACGCGAGTCCGTTGGGAACGGGGGGCGTGGGTCCGTTGGGACTTGGTTGCGCGGGTCAGTTGGGACCGGGTTGCGCTGGTGCATCTGCTGCGCCGCGGCAATCCTGATTGCAATTCAGCTCTTCATCCCGCCCATCGTCGGCCTTTCCGATCAGGGCGACTTCGCCCGCGTCATCGGACACTTCGGCTACGCGCGAGAGGACAAAGCAACACCTCTAGCCGATGCTTATGTAGCGCCCAAGTATGTCCGCGACCCGCACGCGCGCTTCCCCGAGCTTGAACAACCGACGTCGGAATACATCTTCGTGGCCACCGCGTTGTTGTTGAACAAACTTGTCTCGCGCGATGGCAAATTCGACATCGTGATTATGGGAGTCGTGCACGGAGCCGCGTTTCTCGCGGCCTTCGCGCGCCTGTTATGGGTCGTGCGATCGCAAGTCCTGGTCTGGATCCTGGCCGCACTAGCGCTAACCGACGTGGGCTACGTAGCCTACTGGAACTCGTTTTATTCCGAACCGGCGTCCTGCATCTTCTTTCTGCTCCTGCTAGCGGAAAGCATACCCATCTGTGAAGCAGCACACCAAAGTGGGGCGGGGCTCCAGCCCCGCGAGCGACCTCCAGGTCGCGCATTGTTCGTAGTATTGCGATGGTCACTATGGGCAGTCCTCCTAGTAATCGCCAAGCCGCAAAATTTCGTCCTCGCAACGCTTCTAGTTCCTGTCATTTTGAGAATCGGATGGAGCAGCATGTGGGGCAGGCGTCTCCGCCTGCCCGTTCGCTCTCGTGCTCGTTTGAGATTGTGGGGCAGGCGTTTCCGCCTGCCCGTTCGCTCTAAGGCTCGTTCGCAAGGCCTTCGACTTACCGCTGCATCCGGAGCAATCGCGATCGCGATCGCCAGCGCCGCGTCCCTCTCGACATTCCCGCGCGCCAATGTCTGGGCCACAACCTACAATCAGATCTTCCTCGCAATTCTTCCGGACTCAAAGGATCGCGCCGCTGACTTGTCGGATCTCGGGATTGACGCAGGCTTCGCCAACCTATGCGGGCACCGGCGCATGGTCGCAGCGCACAGCGATCCAGGAACTGGTAAGCGATGGCGTGATCGGCCGCAAGGTCACTCCGTTCACCGTGGCGCGATTTTATCTGCGCCATCCGGCTAAAATGTGGCGCCGGGCGAAAGCTTTTCTTCCGCTCGCATTTTCACTGAGGCCGGAATGGTGCGGCAACTTCGAGCGCGAGCCGCGGGCTATCCGCCGGGAACGAAAACCAAATCGTTCGCACTATGGAGCGCATTCCACGAACGAATTCTCGCACCCATAGGAAAGTGGATTCTGATTCTGCTTCTCGCTTCACCTTTCGCAGCGGCATCGGCGTGGATTCGAATGCCGCTGCGCCGGCTAGAGATCGAATTCTGCGCCGTCCTCGCCCTCGGTTGTCTTGCCGCGTTCGCAGTTGCCGCGTTTGGCGATGCCTGGGACAATGTCAAGCACTGCTACCTTTTCAATTTGCTACTCGACGCATGCCTGATCACTGCCGTTTGTCTTCTTTACGAAACCGTGTCCCGCCTATTCGTGAATCGACGAGCCCCGTAAATCGCGAGCCCCGCAATGAGATCCATCCTCCTATGCGTCGTCCTGTTGACCGCGTCCGCGTGCAATCAGAGCAAGTGGTATCCGGTTCCCGAACAGCGCCCGTCCTTTGAAGGATTCCCCGTTCACGTCGGGCGCGTCGTGAACATGGAAGATCCTGACGCCGACATTCGCTTCGCGCGCGACATCCGCCCCCGAACCGACACCTCCTGGCGCTGGACCGGTCAACGCCCCGCCGTGAAAATCCGGGTTCGCGCCAACCAGAATCTGAAGTACACCATCGATCTCACGCTCCCCGATATCACGTTCAACGATACCGGCCCGGTCACGATCGCATTCACGGTGAACGATCACGTTCTCGATCGCGTTCGCTACACCGCATCCGGCTACCAGCATTTTGAAAAAGAAGTTCCAGCCGAGTGGATGCCACTCGACACCGAGGTCATCGTCGGAGCCGACATCGACAAGCTGTGGACCAGCGGCGACGGCCAGAAGTACGGCTTCATTCTCACGCAAATAGGCCTGATTCCTGCAAGCGCTCCTGCAGGAACTAAGCAGTGACTTTTGCAGCGCTCATGCCACTGGGCGGAGCGGTTTTAACCATCGCAACCGCCTACGCGGCCGGCTCAATCCTGATCGCGCGCCTGAAAATTCCGCTGCGCCGCCTGGAAAAACTCCCACTAACGTTCGTTCTCGGCGCCGCCTGCCTGCACCTGCTGATTTTTGCGATTTTCGCGCTGAAAATCGCTTACAAGCCTGTGTTCTTAATCGTTTCCGTGTGCCTGATCGCAACACTCCTCCGTCGGCGCACAAAATCGCAGCCAGAACCCTTTTCGAAACCGGAAATCGGACAAGCAATCCTCTATGCGGCGATTTTCGTTACATTTAGCGTTCTCTACTTCGTCAACGCATGGGCCCCGGAAGCGAGCCCGGACGGCTCCGGCTACCATCTCGAATTCGTCGTCACGATATCTCGACGCGCACGGATTCATCCCGATCACCTCTAACTTATACGCAGGATTCGGGCAGGGCGCCGAAATGCTGTTCGCGATGGCGGTCGCGTTCGGGGGGCATTCTGCGGCGGCGCTGATGCATCTTTCGTTTGCGATCGCGCTGGCGCTGGCGATGCTCGCTTACGGTTTTCGAATCGGCAAGTGGTGGGTGGGCGCGGGCGCGGCGCTGCTGGTGTATCTCTGCCCGCTCGTTGGAAAAGAAGCTTCGAGCGCATATATTGATATCGCCAGCGCCGCGATCGGATTCGCGGTTTTCTATTGGCTTGAAATCTGGGACGACGGTCGCGATGATCGCGTGCTGATCGCCGTTGGATTGTTGTCGGGGTACGCATTCGCGACGAAGTATACCGGCGGAGTGATGATCGCTTACGCGCTCGCGTTTGTGATTTGGAAAAACCGGTCTTGGAAGCCACTGGCGATCGTGAGCGCCGGGGCTGCACTGATGATCCTTCCGTGGATGGCGAAGGATTGGATTTATCTGGGCGATCCCGTGGCGCCCATCGGCGCGGCGATTTTTCGGAATCCCAACGCGCACATTTCGATGGTGGAAGATTTCGCGATATACACGCGCACCCACGGAATCGAAAACAAATGGCAAGTGCCACTCGGGCTCACGCTTCATGGAGGAGCCGTCGAAGGTCTGCTCGGCCCAGTATTTCTCGCGGCGCCGTTGGCGCTGCTGGCGTTGCGATCCCGTGCCGGGCGACGGCTGCTGCTGGCGGCCACGGTGACCCTGCTTCCCTGCATCGTCAATCTTCACGCGCGCTTCCTGCTCCCCGCGCTGCCGTTTATTTCCATGGCGATCCTGTTGCCGCTGAGCCAGACCCCGCTGTGGATCGCAGCAATGGTGATGTTTCACGCTGTGGCTTCGTGGCCAACTGCCATGCGCTCGTATGCCGATCCCACCGCCTGGCGGATTCTTCATTTCCCTTGGGCGGCGGCAGTGCGGCGTGAATCGGAGGATGGCTTCCTGCGGCGGACTCTTCCCGGATATGCCGAGGCTCGGCTCGTCGAGGAACACGTTCCCAAAGGCGGCCGGGTGCTTGCTCTCTCCACGATCGCGACCTCCTACACTTCTCGCGAAATTCTGGTGGGTTATCAAGCGGCGCTGAATCAGGTGTTGAGCGACGGGCTCGCCATGGGATGGGATGAAGATGCGCAGCCGCGGGTCGCCATCACGTTTCGATTTCCCGAGCGCCCGGTTCATCGCATTCGGATTCGCCAGATGGTTCAGCACGCAGGTCGTGAACAATGGAGCGTGCACGAACTCCGCTATTTACGTGGAGGAGTGGAATTGCAGACGATCGCCCGCGTGGCGATTGCGAGCTTGGCCGAATCCGTGGGACGTGCAGCTCGCGTTCGACGGTTCACCGACGACGCGCTGGAGAACTTGGGAAACGGCCGCGCCGGGTATGTTTATCGAAACCGATTTCGGATCCGATCAAACCATCGACGAGGTTCGCATCGAGACTTCGAAGGACGATCAGAAGAATGAGCTTCAGGTCGAGGCGATGGATGCCGCGGGCGGTTGGGTGCGGGTGGAGAGCAATCCGGTGGTTAGCGAAATCAAGGTGCGGGAGTCCTTCCGGCGAGCGGCCACTTATGAATTGCGCGCGCGTGGCGTTGAATACCTGTTGATTCAGGATCGCGATTTCGGGGCGGCGGATTTCGAGGAAGATCCGGCGTCGTGGAATCTGGCGGTTGTCGCGCGTATAAGGAGCGCCACGTTGTATCGGGTGCTGCCTTAATCGCGAGGAGCTTGTGATGCGCAGTCTAACACCACCAGCAAGGGTGGAGCGCCCATGGACATTATCGTCATCGTGAGAGAGCGGGGATGGTGGCTCATAATTCCCCCACCCTCACGGGTGGTGTTCGAAGGCACCATCCTGTCGCGGATCGAAGGGAGTTGGCAGGCGGAAGCGCCTGCCCCACGAAGACGCGCGCTCTCTGACGGTCGCGCCTCACGGACGGCGTCAAATTATCCCTATGGTCGGCGGTCGCTGCGCTACCGGGGGGTGCGTGCTAACGTTTTAATCTGCGACCGATGCATTTGTCTAAGGTGCTGCAATGAAGCCACAGGCTCTGACTGCTCTGCTGGGCGCCGCCTTGACGATTGCGACTTGTTACGCCGCCGGCTCGCTCCTCATCGCGCGACTGGGCGCCGTCTTGCGCCGCGCTGAAAAGTTTCCGCTTGCGTTCCTGCTGGGAGCCGCGTGCGTGCACCTGGCAATGTTCGCGATCTTCGCGATGAAGATCGCCTACAAGCCGGTGTTTCTGATCCTTGCAGGCGGCGTCATCGTGCCCGCTGCCGTATTCTCACGTTCGACGCTGGAGAAATCGCGCGCCGGAATCGGATGCCGCGCAAGATAGGTTTTCCTGGGTGGAGAACCAGCCGGCGGTCGGCTACGCTGCGATCTTCGCCATCTTCACCGTGCTTTACCTGGTCAACGCGTGGGCTCCTGAATCGAGCTCGGACGGCTCCGGATACCACCTCGGGATCATCGCCGACTATCTGCGATCGCACGGATTTCACCGGATCGCCACCAACATGTACGCGGGGCTCAGCGAAGGCGCGGAATTGTTGTACGCGCTCGCGTTTGCCTTCGGACGGCATTCGGCAACGGCTCTGGTGCATCTGTCTTTCGCGGTCGCACTCGCGCTGGGCATGTTGGCTTACGGGCTGCGGCTCGGAAAATGGTGGGTGGGCGCGGGCGCAGCGCTGCTGGTGTATCTGAGCCCCGTCGTGGGCCGCGATGCGACCACCGCATATGTCGACGTGGCGGCAGCGGCGGTGGTGTTCGCGGTTTTCTATTGGGTGGAAATCTGGGAGGAGTCCGGTAACGATCGTTTACTGATCGCCGTGGGCCTGTTGGCCGGCTACGCGTACGCCACTAAGTACACCGCAGCGCTGATCCTTGTGTACGCTCTGATCGTGGTCGCATGGCGAAAGCGATCGCTGCGGCAACCGGTGCTGAAGCCGTTGCTCATCGTTTGCATCAGTGCCGCGGCCATGATGCTGCCATGGATGCTGAAGGATTGGATCTATCTGCACGATCCCATCGCGCCGCTAGCGGTATCGCTATTCCGCAATCCGAATCTCCACATCCTGATGATCCAGGAGTGGCAGGAGTACCTGCGCGATTACGAAGTGATCGACAAATGGAAGCTGCCGATCCTGTTGACGGTTCGCGGAGCGCCGGTGCAGGGCATCGTGGGTCCGATATTTTTGTTGGCGCCGCTGGCGCTGTTCGCGCTTCGGTATCGCACGGGACGCCGGCTTCTGTTGGCCGCAGGCATCGTGCTGGCTGCCTATCCCGGAAATATCGGAACGCGCTTCCTGATTCCCTTCCTGCCGTTCGTCGCGATGGCGATGGCTCTGGCGGTGGGCAGCGTGCCCCGTCTGGTCGCTGCGCTGGTTTTCCTACACGCGATCGCGTCGTGGCCGCCGATCATGGACAAGTACGTCCTCCCTGGAGCCTGGAGGATCGATACATTTCCGCTCCGAGCGGCGCTGCGCCGAGAATCCGAGGATCACTATCTACGGGATTCCGGCGACGGTTATTTGGATGCCCGCATGGTGGAGAAGTTTGTTCCGCGCGGCGAACGAGTGTTGGCGCGTGGGCCCGATCGCGGATTCCTACACCACGCGCGAAATCCTGACCGGGTTTCAAGGGGCCTTCAATCAACTGCTCAACGACATCTTGTTTACCGCATCCATCGATGGGTATCAGCCGAGAGTCGCGCTGGTGTTTCCGTTCAAGGAACAAACCGGACGCCGCGTCCGTATTGTGCAGACGATGCAGGCGGCGCCGCACACCCAATGGAACGTTCACGAGGTTCGCTTTTCGAATCGCGGCGCGGAAATTCCGCGATCGACCGCCTGGAAAGTGCGCGCCTGGCCCAATCCCTGGGACGTGCAACTCGCTTTCGACAACTCGCCGGCGACGCGCTGGAGAAGTTGGGAGGTTCCGGCGCCGGGAGACTACGTCGAGACCGATTTCGGAAGGGACCAGGCGCTGGATCAGGTTGTGGTGGAGACCTCGGAAGATGGGGTGTGGTCGGTGCAACTGCGGGTCGAAATGATGGATAGCGCGGGCAAGTGGGTGAAGCTCGCCGATAATCCCGAGATGCGAACGATCCCGCCGCCTTCGTGGCAGCGGCGCGCTGCGACTCGGGAAATCCGTCTGCGCGGCGTCAATTACCTGTTGATTCGCGACGATGAATTCGGCGCGAAGGACTCTCTGGACGACCCGGAGGCGTGGGGCATCACGATTTTGGCGCGCGAACGGAATGCGACGCTGTATAGGATCGAGCCGTGAGGCTTGCTCATGAAAATTTTCTTGGGCGTGGATGGCGGACAATCGAGCACTACAGCGCTGGTGGGTGACGAACACGGCCGCGTGATCGGAGTGGGGCGCGCGGGTCCATGCAATCATGCGGGCGCGGCCGAGGGACGCGATAAATTCGTCCGCGCGCTCAACGCTTGCGTGAGTGAGACGTTGACGAACGGCGGCGTTGCCCATACGGCTCTCGGCGATGCAGCGATTCGAATCCGCGTGCATGGGATTCAGCGGAGGACCCGCCGACAAAGACGCGCTTGGCTCGCGAGATTGTTGTAGCGGAGAAATATTCGATCACGCACGACGCGTTGATTGCGCTGGTCGGCGCGACTGGTGGCGAGCCGGGCGTCGTGGTGATCGCGGGCACGGGCTCGATCGCATTCGGCCGAAACGCGGAGGGGCGAACGGCGCGGGCTGGTGGTTGGGGTTACGCATTCGGCGATGAGGGCGGCGCGTTCGACCTGGTTCGCAAGGCGCTGCGGGCTATCCTGCGCTTCGATGAAGGCTGGGGGCCGCCGACCGCTTTGCGCGAGGCGCTGCTGGGGATCACTGACGCTCGCGATGCCAACGATCTGCTGCATCGTTTCTATACGGATGAATTTCCGCGGGCTCGTATTGCGGCCTTCGCCGCGTTGGTGGATGAGGTGGCGATGTCGGGGGATGCGGTGGCTCGCGACATTTTGAGTGGGGCGGCGCAATCGTTGGCGGCCATTGCGGCGGCGGTTCGCGAGCAGTTGTTCTCGCCTGCCGAGATCGTCACGATTTCGCATGTGGGCGGTGCGTTTCGAAGCGCGCTGCTTCTGGAGCGTTTCCGGATGCTGGTGGAGTTGCACGACGGGAATCGGGCTGCCGCACCCAAGTTCGCGCCGGCGGCGGGAGCGTTGATGGAAGCTTATCGGATCGCGGGGGTGGATTGTGCTTTGGAGAATGTTCTGAGCTAGGGAGACACCACGTACGGCGCGAGGGTGTCGACATGAGTGTCGACACGGCACGCACGAGTGCGTGCGCCACCTCACAAATATCGCCTATCGAATCTGCGCGGGCCGGGACTTGCGAACCTTCGCGCCGGCGTGCGGCATGAATAACTGCTCGAGCTGCTGCTCGGGCAGTGCCAGTACCAGATGCGCCGTAGTGCCGTTCACGCTGAACGTCGCGCCGCTGGCCAGCGACTTGATGTTCGGATCGGTCGACGGAACCAGGCTCACCAGGAACTTCAGAATATCGACCAGCGCTTGCGCGTTCTGCGCCGAACGATGTCATCGCATCGCCGGTAACAGTGACAGTGGCCGATCCGAAGTTCACGCCGCCCGACGCCTGCATGACCGATTGCAAGAGGTTGTTGTCACTCAAGCTGTTGAGCCCCGTGCTGCCCGAGCTTGTCGCCAAGAAATACCGATAGCGGAGTCACCGTCGCGAACCATGCCTGATTGGTGGCGCTGGCATCCTTGCGCCTTTTGCGCCAGCGCGCCCGAGAATGTCGCGTTCGCAAGCTTCCGGTCGATCGCTGCCTTGACCGATGCGAGGTCGCCTGCGGCTACCGTCGACGCATCGAAAAACACGATGGCGGTGGGAGACGCGGCGTTGGGATCGGCGATGATATTGAAGCCGCGATACGGCGTAATCGTTCCGCCCTGCGCGGTGGCCGCTGCCAGGATCTGCGACGGCACGAACACGCCGCGCCCGATCGCGAGCCCGCTCGCTGTCTTCGAGGTCCCGTCCGAATTGGTCGCGGCCAGCACTTCATGCAAGTCGCGGCGCGGATCGAAACCGGTGGATAGGATAAACTTCTGAAACCCGTCATCGCCCGCCTGCATCTGACCCAGCACGTATTGCCCGAACGGCGATGCCACGCTCGCGTCCACTTGAATGCCCGACAGAATCTTGGCGTCCGGCATCACCAGGTTCAACAAAACAGGATCGATAGCGGCCGAGGCGGTGGCGGCAGCGGCGAGGATCGCAAGGGCGATAGTTTTCAGTTTCATGATGGGCTCCTCTACTTCATTCTACGCATGGAAGACGGCCCGGCCTGCAAATTATTACGCTGCCGGATAATTTTCAGGGAGCGTCTATAGTGAGACATGGGGATTAGACCGGCATCGCTGCCCGAGGTTCACTCGAGCGTCGCCACGTCTCGCCCCACGATGATTCGCCGCATGCTCGCCTTCGCGGGCCCCGCCTATCTGGTCAGCGTCGGCTACATGGACCCCGGCAATTGGGCCGGCGATATCGAAGCCGGCGCGCGCTTCGGCTATCAGCTTCTGTGGGTGATCGTCCTCTCGAACCTGATGGCGATCCTGCTGCAGACGTTGGCGGCGCGGCTGGGGATCGTCTCCGGTCGCGACCTGGCGCAGGCCTGCCGCGAGTCGTATCCACGCGCGGTCTGCAATGCGTTGTGGGCGCTGTGCGAAGTCGCGATCGCGGCTTGCGATCTGGCGGAAGTACTGGGCGCGGCCATCGCGCTGCACCTGCTGTTCGGACTGCCTCTGATCGTGGGCGTGCTGGTCACCGCCGCCGATACGCTGCTGGTGTTGTGGTTCTCGCGCTACGGCATCCGGCTGATCGAAGGATTGATTCTGGGCCTGATCGCGATCGTCGCGGGATGCTTTCTGGTGGAGTTGTTTTACGCGCAAGCCGGTGCTGCACGAAATCTTCGGCGGGCTGATTCCGCGCATCAATAATGAAAGCATCTACGCCGCTGTCGGGATTCTGGGCGCGACGGTGATGCCGCACAATCTCTACCTGCATTCGGCGCTGGTGCAGACGCGGCGCATCGGCAAGACCGTCGCCGAACGACGCGAAGCGTGCCGCTTCAATCTGATCGATTCGTTTGTCGCGCTGAATGGCGCGATGCTCGTGAACGCCGCGATCCTGGTGCTGGCGGCGGCCGTGTTCTTCAAGCATGGCATCGTGGTCACCGAAATCGAGCAGGCGCAGGTGATGCTTATCGCCGCTGGTCGGAACGCGCGCTGGCCAGCATTCTGTTCGCGATCGCGCTGCTGGCCAGCGGACAATCGTCGACGCTCACCGGAACGTTCGCCGGCCAGATCGTCATGGAAGGCTTTCTCGATCTGCGCATGCGCCCGTGGCTGCGCCGGTTGGTCGACTCGCTCGCTGGCGATTATTCCAGCGGTGATCTGCGTGACCATGTACGGCCGAAGGCGGGACGCTATGGCTGCTGCTGCTGAGCCAGGTGATCATCAGCATGCAGCTTCCTTTCGCCGTGATTCCGCTGATCCGCTTCACCAACGATCGCGATCGGATGGGCGAATTCGCGAATCGCGCGTGGGTGAAGACGCTGGCGTGGGGCGCTGCTGTCATCATACTCGGGCTGAATTTCTGGCTCGCGGCGAAAGTCGCGGGTCCCTGGCTGATTGAAGCGCCGTGGCACATGCTGGTCTGTCGGGCCGGTGATCGCTAGCGATCATCGCGCTGCTGGGATGGGTCATGTTCTTCGGCGGACGAAGACAGTGCCGATCGCAGCGACTCCCACGGGAACCGCTGTCGCCACGAATCTGCCGGAGCCGGTATATCGCCGGATACTGGTTCCGCTCGATCATTCCGATCGCGATCGCGCAGCGATCGCGCATGCCACGGCAATGGCTCGGCTGCACGGCGCGACGCTGCACCTGCTTCACGTGGAGGAAGGCGTGACCAGCCTGCTATTCGGCGCGCTGTCGTCGACCGCCGAGATTCATGCAGGCGAGGAATATTTCAGCGAGATCGTAAAATCGCTGGAAGCGGAAGGCGATTCGCGCGGAGCTGACTGTGGTGCACGGGCGCAGTCCGAAAGACGAGATCGTCAAGTTAGCGCGCGAGATCGAGCCGGACCTGGTGGTGATGGGCGCGCACGGGCATCGCGGCGTGAAGGATTTGATTTTCGGCAACACGATTAATGGCGTGCGGCATGAGATTTCGGCGCCGGTGCTGGTGGTCGGGGATCGGTAGATTTCGATCAGTCATTCGATCATCAAGCGATGAAGCGCCCGGTGATGGCGATGGCCGCTCCAGCAGAGGCGCTGACAATCGATATACCCCACATCACGCCGCGCTTGGTGAGAATCGCCAACGTGGCGAACACGATTCCGATCTCAAGAAAGATTTCGCCAATGTGAAAGCGTAGCGCCTGCCTGCCCTTCAATTTACTTTCGGCTTCCAGTTGCTTGGCTTCCTTCTGAATCTCTTCGCCTTCCTTTTCGTATCGCTCGGAATTCTTGGCGTAGACTTCGGCCAGCGCGGCTTTGTCGCCCCCCAGACTGACGAACATATCTCGAGCGATCGACGATTCGTAGCGGCGGATGGACTTGGCCTGATAGAACGCCCACTGGTCGGACGATTTCTGTTGGGCGAGCAATTCCTCGTTCGCGTAGAGCTGTCCGAACACCGACACCACGGCGAGCGCCGCAGCGATCATCGCCATGGACGCGGCTACCCGCTTATCGAATGGGGCTTTTGCGCTCTCGGCGCGCTCGGATAATTCTTCGTCGACCGACATCTCTCCAGTGTAGTGCGTCGCCCAAATCGAACATCACGTTTCGACGTGGCGCGGGCCGCTGGCCTGCTGAGCCGAGAGTCGTCTCGGCTTTTCCGTGTTCGCGTTCTGGAAACCCCGGAAAAGCCGAGACGACTCTCGGCTCTGCAGGCCAACGGCCCGCGCCACGTTACCCCAGCGATCTCTACTTCTCGGTATCGCCATTCGCACCCGGCGCCGATCCGCCGAGAAACAACTTGCGCCCATCGGCGAACGACAGCGACTTTCCCACTCCGCGATTCGAACCGTCCTTCGCCTGAAATCCTTCCATCACGATCTCGCTTCCCGCCGGCAACGCGTCTTTCGTGAAGCCAAGCCGCAGCAGCGAGTTCGGACTACCGCCCTCGATCATCCAATTCACCACTTTTCCGTCCGCACCCTTCACGTCGATGTGAATCCACGAGTGTGGATTGATCCAATCCATCTTCGTGACCGTGCCGCGCAGCTTGAGCGGGCGGTTCACGTCGAATTCGGCGGCGAACGCATGATGAGCCCGCGCGGGAATCGCAATCGTTAATACCGCAAACATTGCCGATGCAAAAATCGCTCGCCTCATTTGTTCGATCCTTTCTCTGCCGCGGCTTTCTCCGCCGCGCGTGCGCCGCTCAGCGTATGTTCGATTCCAAGATTTCCTTCGTGACACGCGAACTCAAAGATCGGCCCGGGAATCGACGTGAGCGTCAACTGCGCGGTCCAGGGCCGAACCCAGGTAGCGGGATCGTCCGCGGTGAACTCGTAGAGAATCGTATCCTTGTCGACGCGCGTGAAACGTTCGATCAGATGCAGGTTCGATGTCGACCCGCGAAACGCCGCCTTGTCGCTGAAATTCGGCGTATCGACGACCAGCGTGTCGCCTTCCCAGTGTCCGCGCGAATCGCCCAGCCATTGTTGAATGCTCGGCGGCGGATGCGGACTGCCGTCGGTCGGAATCATGCGCGTGCTGTGGATCATCTCCTGCACAATCGCCACGTACCCCTTGCCTTGAATGATTTCGAGATTGCTGTTGTAGGCCGACGGCAGCATCGGCGGGCCTTCGGTCGAATAGAGGATGCAGCGTTCCTGCAACGGCCGATTCTCGGCTGCATCGAATTGGTGCCCGCGAGCTTTCGCGTTCCGATCGGCATTTCTTTTCTGCGCTTCCGGAGTTAACGGCGGAACGCGACCCTCCGGCCCCACGATCATCGAAGTCCGCAGACTCATCGCGACCTTCACCTGGCTCAGATCGAGCCCGTACTGCGACATGTTGTAGTGAACTTCGGCCTGCGAGCCGAGCCGCTCCCAGCTCGAAATCCCCAGCACCTTCTTCGCATTCTCGGCGGCTTCTTCCTTGGTGTAAAATTCCTTGCCCTTCAGATTCGCGGGGCGTTCCAGCGGAACGACGGTCGCATTCGTCCAGGTTCCTTCCAGGTCCGGGACCTGCGCGCTCGCGATGAACGCGGTGATTAAGACTGGGGCCCATATCTGATTCATGCAACCTCCTTGTCGCGCAATCCGTGGCGTACGCTTCAGCGTGCCGTCGTCGGCTTCAGCCGACGATTTTCCTGAGCGCAGACTGAAGTCCGCGCCAGCACGCTCAAGCGTGCGCCACTTTACTTTCCAGCCTTCTTGCGAAGCGGACCGTACATCAATTCTTCCACGAATTCCACGCACTTGAATTCCAGCAGCTGCGCGTGCGGCTCGGCATGGCGATACAGAATCATCTGATCTTCCACGGCCGCGAAAAAACTTTCGGATCCTCGATGGTCGCCTCGTAGTTGAGCGTATCCGCACTGCGCGGCGTGTATCGCTCCACCACGTGCAGCGCATCGCTGTGAAAATTCCCCGCCCGGTCGAACCACGTGTCTTCGTTGAATCCCGTCACGTCGACCACCAGCGTCTCGCCTTCCCAGTGTCCGTTCGACCATCCCATCCAGCTATCGATGGGCGCCTTCTTGTGATTCTCCATGTTGATGGTGCGCACCGCGCTCGCATATTCGTAGGAGATCAGCGTGTATTTTTTCGATTGGACGATCTGGAACGGATACGGCATGTAGGTCGCGCGCGGCACGCCCGGCAGGTAGCATTTGACTTCGGGATCCAGCGTCAGCCGGTTCGCGAAGTTCTCTTTCTTTTTCGCGAGCGCTTCCGGCAGATACGGAATCTCCTCGCCTTCGACCACCCCGAGCCCGGCGGAATTGCACCGATCGCACCAAGTTGCGCGACCGGCCCCGCCGCTGCCGCATGGCCCTGCAGATCCCAATTGGCGGTGTTGAGCGCCTGCCAGATGCCGTTGATGTCGGGATGTCCGTCCGCGGTTCGCGGCGCTGTGTAGTTCGGAGCCTGCCATAGCAGGATCATCAAAAGCGGAAGCATTGCAGCGATTCTACCGCGCTGCGACACGCGGGTAGTGGGTTAGCTTGTTCCCGTACCCCCGCTCTTACGAGCGGTGCTTGAGTGCTCGGCTTGCCAACACAGTTTCAAGCACCGTCCCGTCAGGGCGGGGGTTCCTGTCAAGATTTCAAACATGACCTACTACCGGCGTGTGGGGCAGGCGGTTTCGCCTGCCCAATCCACCACATCACTTCAAAAAACGCAGGAGGATCTCCCGTGCTTTCGATCACATAGAGGTTCAGATCACCTGCCAGCGACGCAACTTCAGATACCCTCAAGTCGAGAGATTGGCGCGTTCATTGGCCTCCAATCCACCTACAGCCTGGCTCATTCTAGACACTGGCCTGTGCAACCGTAAGACGTTTTGACGCCCTCCGCTAGCGACATAGCGTGACGAGCACCGCGTGCGTACAGTGGTTTGGAAGCGCTTCCTTAAACAACTTATCGATGGAGTGAAATTACGCCGCCGTTGAAGAAACTGATATAGTTTTGCAAATGACTCGCACACTCGGAATTCGTCTCGCTGCAGGATTGGTGTTTCTGCTGGCATCGTGGATCGCGTACACTCAAACCGCGCCTGCACCCGCGAAGATCACCGTCAACAAGGTGAAGGACGATTTGTACGAACTCGTTAGCGGCAGCGGCAACGTCGCCGTCTACATCACCGATGAAGGCCTGATTCTGATCGACGACAAATACGATCAGGACCACGAGCCGATCATGGAAGCCTTGAAAGGCATCAGCGACAAGCCGGTGAAGTACATCATCACCACGCATCATCACGCCGACCACAGCGGCGGCAACGCCAAGTTTATTTCCTCGGCGCAGATCATTTCGACCGCCAACGCGCGTGCGGGCATCGTCGAAAAGAAGCAGTCGAACGCGCCTCCGGGAATGGTCGGCGCGCAGATTACGTTCACCGACGAGACCTCGGTTCACCTGGGCGGCAAGGAAGTACGCGCCAAGTATTTCGGTCGCGGCCACACCAACGGCGATGCAGTGATTTATTTCCCGATGCTGAAAACGCTCCACACCGGCGATCTGATGTCGGGCAACACTCCGCTGATCGACTATCCGGGCGGCGGCAGCGTGGTCGAGTGGACCAAAACGCTGGATGGTGCGTTGAAGCTCGATTTCGAAACGGTGATCCCGGGCCACGGCGCGGTGACGAACAAAGCCGGTCTGCTGGCCTATCGCAACAACGTAGAGAAACTTCGCAATCGCGCGCAGAGTATGATCCGCGAAGGCAAGAGCCAGGACGAAGTCGGCAAGGCGATGACGGCCGAATTCAATTGGGCTGCAACCGGCTTGCAGATGCAGTGGAGCCTGCCCGGCATGATGGCGGAGTTGAAGTAGCGCCGTGCTGTCGTCAAAACAGGGACAGGCTACCCTGTCCCCTAGCGACCCGATGCCGCGAATGAACAAGATATCGGCGTGGACAGGGCGGCCTGTCCCTGTTTTAACGCAGACGCGTAAGAGAGCGCGCGTTTTCATCTCCTTCACCCTAGCCTCGCTCTCATTCGCGCAACCACACTATCGACCGCGACCTCTTCGCGAAAATCCGCGCCGAAGCCACCGAGCATTCCCAAGTCGCACCCGTGTTCGACATGTTCACGGTGACGATCGGCCCTCGACTCACCGCATCGCCCGCGCAGAAGCGAGCTTCCGAATGGGCTCGCGATCGCCTGGCGTCTTACGGCCTGGAAAACGCGCACCTCGAGCCCTGGAAATTCGGCCGCGGCTGGAGCATGGAAAAGCTGACGATCGAAATGATCGAGCCCCGCTATCTTCCGCTGATCGGCTACGCGGACGCGTGGTCCCCGTCGACGGCGGGAGAGATCGTCGCGACGCCGATGTCGATCGGCGGAAAATCGCCCGCGGAAGTAGAAGCGCTCGCATCAACGTTGAAGGGCGCGATCGTCATGACCGATCCAGTCATGACCAACTTCGTCCGCAAAGATCGGCCGAACCCCAGCGATTCGGCTTACGAGACAAATTCGGCGGCGTATGCGACCAGCGTGAGGACAGCGTAATAACGCGGGCCGAGGGGGACGCGGCAACGGTCCCACGCCCGCCCAACAGATCGCGCAAACGCTTCGAACCGCGGGCGCCGGCGTAATCCTCAAGCCGAGCCGCGGCGAGCACGGCACCGTCTTCGTCGCCGGCCGCGATGGCGGTGCGGGCGCGATCCCAACGGTCACGCTGAGCGCCGAGCATTACAACATGATCGCGGGCATGCTGCGCGCGAACATCCAAGTGAAGCTGCGCGTCAACGTGCAAACGAAATATTACGACGCCGATGGCGGCAACGCCTACAACGTGATCGCCGAACTGCCCGGCACCGACCCCGCGCTGCGCGATGAAGTGGTGATGATCGGCGGCCATCTCGATTCGTGGCACACCGGCGTCGGCGCCACCGACAATGCCGACGGCGCGACCACCGTCATGGAAGCGATGCGCATCCTGAAAGCGGTCGGCGCGCGACCGCGCCGGACCATTCGCGTCGCGTTGTGGAGCGGCGAAGAGCAAGGCATGCTCGGCTCGAAGGCGTGGGTCGCGCAACACCTTGTCCGGCGATTCGAACATCGTGGCGCGCGGCAAGTTCGATGTCTATTTCAATATCGATAACGGCACCGGGCCGATTTACGGCTGGTACTTGCAGAATCAGGAAGGCGTGCGGACGTTGTTCGATGCGTGGCTGGATCCGCTAAAGACGTTCGGCGCGAAGCGCAATAACATTGAGCCCGTCGGCTCCACCGATCATCTGAGCTTCATCGACGCGGGCGTGCCCGGCTTCAACCCGATCCAGGAATACTCGAACTATGATGTGCGCACGCACCACACGAATATGGATACGGTGGATCGCGTGAACGTCGACGAAATCAAACAGGCTGCGGCGGCGATGGCCTGGTTCGCCTACAACTCGGCGATGACCGACGCAAAACTGCCACGTCCCACGACGCCGAAGTGATTCGGCCAGTTCTCAGAGAGGCGCGACAGCATGGAGCGCGTGGTTTTTTTGAGGCGCATCCGTCAGGGTGCGCGCAACTAACGCGCAGTTAAATCGTGTAATCGAACTCGTAAGAATGCTTCCCGCCATCAATAATGATGTTCATTGACCCCGCGAGCCCCTTCAATTCACCCGTGCCTGAATCAGGCACCACCGTCACGCTCAACTGAAACGTCCCATGCGACATCGTGCCGCTGTGCTGCAACACAAACGTGCCCTTCTTCCCGGCAAGCGTCCCACTGACAACTTCCATCGCAACGTAACCAGCAGACCCCTTTACCTCCGTGCTGTGCGCGACCATCTGACCCTTGCTGGTCGCTTCAAGGTCGCCATGGAATTGCTTGTCGATCGACATCCTGCCGATCGCCGCGCCGCCCGTCGCGTCTTCCGATGCCAGCGGCACCATCTTCACCTCGAAAGTTCCATTTGCCCGAGTCATGAGTTACCCCTTCAACGAATCGATCAAAAACGGCAGCCCGCGAACGCCGTGAAATTCATGGACGCCCGAAAAGATTTCCTGCTGCACAGCGTCCGGTGCACCGAGCACTTCGTACACTTTTTTCACGCGCGCGAAACTCTCTCGCGTCGTCTCCACCGGAAAAATCGGATCGCGATCGCCGCCCTCCGAAAACAGCGGCCGCGGCGCGATCAGCCCCGCCACGTCGTACATCTCGGCCCAATTTAAAATTCCCGGAACGTAGTTGTCGATGCAGTGCGACATGCTCATGATGCAGCCGCGAAACGTGTTGAGGTAGCCGCTGACCAGCGCTCCGCGAATGCGCGTATCCATCGCGGCCGAAAACAGCGCGCAGGTTCCGCCGCCCGAAATCCCGACGCAGCCGACGCGCTTCGCGTTCAACTCCGGCCGCGTCTCGATCCAGTCGATCGCGCGCATCACATCGTACACGCGCCACCCCAGCATCGTTTCGCCCAGCAACAGCGCCGATCCCGCCACCGGCTGGCACGCATATGACGTCGCGCCTTTGTCTTTCGTTTTCTGATCGCGGCGGCATCCGAAAGCCATCGGCTCGATCGCGACCGCGGCCATCCCGCGCTCCACCACTTGAATCGCGAAATCGTATTCGTAACCTTTTCGCTCCGTGCGATCCTTGCCCTGTTCGTCGATGCCGACAATGTCGTCGACGCCGCGCCCGTGGCCCGGAATGCACACGATTGTACCCACCGGTGCCTGCGCGTTCGCCGGCGTCAACAAATATCCGAGCGCGCCCACTCCCGGCCGGCTTTCGAAAACGAATTTCTCGCGCTTGTATCCCGGAAACTGGCGAACATCGAGAGTCTTCGCGCGCAAGGCGCCGCGCGTTGGAAAGCCTCCCAGCAGCTCCACGACTTTCGCGCGCAATTCCTTCTGCCACGCTTCCGCTTGCTTTCGATTGGTCGCCTTGAACGTGAGCTTCAACGGCGCGGCATCGTGGCGCTTCTTGGTCCAGACGAACCGGATCGAACGTTTCGAGATCGACGTTCGACTCCTGCCCTTCGAGCGGCCCGCCGTATGTTGGCTTCTTTGAATCTCGATTTTGCGCTCGCGCAGTCGCCGCGATTCCCGCGGCAGCGATGGCAAGCTCGCGCCGGCTGATGCGAATTCCCATGCAAACAGTGTAATGTGGCGCACACACTCGTGTGTGCCGTGTCGACACTCATGTCGACACCCGCGTGAGGGGTTACGAAAAATGCGCATGAATATTGGTGAAGCGTTAGGAAAAACTTGTGTCGACATGAGTGTCGACACACGCACGCAGAGTGCGTGCGCCAGCCGTCAAACCTTCAGCACATCGTCTTGCCGCGCGACCACCGCGTACAGCACCGGCGCCAGGAAGATCGACAGCAACAGCCGCGAAAGCAAGCCGCCCACGATCACGATCGCGAACGGTTTCTGCGAATCGCTGCCGATGCCGGTCGAGGTCGCCGCCGGCAGCAGGCCGATGCACGCCACCAGCGCCGTCATCATGATGGGCCGCAGCCGCAGCAGGGACGCTTCGTAGGTCGCCGTCATGATGTCCTTTCCTTCCAGGCGCAGCTTGTTGATGAACGAATACAGAATCACGCTGGTCAGCACCGCGACGCCCATCAGCGCGACGAATCCGAGCCCCGACGAGACGCTGAAATTCGTCTTCGTCCACCACAGCGCCAGCAGTCCGCCCACCGGCTCCGTCACCAGCACGCTGAACAGAATGATCAGCGGGAATTTCAGGTTTCCGTACAGCGCGAACAGGATCAGCAGAATCAAAAGAACGGTCAGCGGCGCGATGATCTTCATCTGCTCGCGCGCGGCCAGATAATCTTTGTACTCGCCGCCCCAATCGAACGTGTAGCCGATGGGCAGCTTCATCTGCTTGTCGACCTCGCGGCGCGCTTCTTCCACCGCGCCCGCCAGATCGCGATTGCGAACGCTGAACTGGACGCCGATGAATCGCGAATTCGGCTTCGCGATAAATGAACGACGCGCCGTTGTTGACCCTTGAATATCGGCGAACTGGCTCAGCGGAAGATGCTGGCCGTCGGGCGTCGCGATCAGCAGATTCTTGATCGCCTCCATGTCCTTGCGATACGGCTCCTGCATGCGGACCAGCAGATCGAACTGGCGCTCGCCCTGGATCACCTGCGACGCCGCCTTGCCGCCCATCGCGGTTTCGACCATGCGTGTTGACGTCGTCCACGTTCAGGCCGTATCGCGCGATCTTTTCGCGATCCGGAACCACGGTCAGGCTCGGCTGGCCCAGCTCGCGCACCACGGTGATGTCGGCGATGCCCGGGCACCTTCGAGATGATGCGCTTCACTTTGCGCGCATTTTCTTCGAGCGTCGCCAGGTCGCGCGCCGAAAATCTTCACCGCCAGCAGAGCTCTTCAAGCCGGTTTCGGCTTCGTCCACCGCGTCCTCGGCCGGCTGCGTGTAGTTGAAAATCACGCCGGGAAACGCCGACATCTTCTGCTTGATCGCGTCCACCAGTTGCTTCTTGTTGTGAATCGATCCCGCCCACGCGCGATCGCCAGTAGGGCTTCAGACCGATGTAGAATTCGTTGTTGAAAAAGCCGGTGGGATCGGTGCCATCGTCCGGACGCCCAGCTCGTTCGCGACCGTGGTCACCTGCGGAAAGCTGCGCAGGATATTGCGAATCTGCGGCGACAGCTTGGACGGCTTCCTCGAACGAGATGGTGTAGGGCGCGGTCGCGCGCATCCACAGCGCGCCTTCGTCCAGATGCGGCATGAACTCCGCGCCGATCAGCGGAATCAGCAGCAGCGACGCCGCGAAGAATCGAAAGCAGGACCACCGTCGAGACGGTGCGATTCCGCAGGCACCAGCCAAGCAGCACGCCATAGCCGCGGCGGATCTGTTCGAACAGCGAGACCTTCGGCTCCTTGATCTTGCCGCGCAGCAAGTACGAGCACAGCACCGGCAGCAGGATCAGCGCGCAGAGCACCGACCCGACCAGCGCGAACGACATGGTATCCGCCATCGGCTGGAACAATCTTCCCGACGGGCCCGCCAAGCACGTAGATCGGAAGATAGCCGGCGATGATCACCGCGACCGCGTAAAAGATCGGCCGCTCGACGTCGTTCGCCGCGGCGCGAATCACTGTCGATCAGGTCGTATTCCTCGCCGTGCCGCGCCGCCAGCTCGCGGAACACGTTCTCCACCATCACCACCGCGCCGTCCACCAGAATGCCGAAGTCGATCGCGCCGATCGACAGCAGGTTCGCCGGAATGTGCCGCCAATCCAGGCAAATGAACGCGAACATCAGCGCGAACGGAATGGTGATCGCGACGATGATCGCCGCGCGCACGCTGAACAGAAAGATTCCGAGCACCACCAGCACCAGCAGCATGCCGCGAATCAGGTTCTGCTCCACCGTCTGCGTGGTTTCTTCGATCAGCCCGCTGCGGTCGTAATACGGGACGATCTTGACGTCCTGCGGCAGCACGTGCTCGTTCAGTTCCTTGGTCAGCTGTCTGCACGCTGCTTCAGCACCACCTGCGCCTGCTCGCCGACGCGCATCAGGATGACGCCTTCCACCGCGTCGTCCTGCTTCATGTAGCCGAACTCGCCCAGCCGCACCGCGTCGCCGATCTCCACCTTCGCCGACATCCTTCACGTAGGTCGGGATGCCGTTGTTGGTCGACGACCACGATGTTGCCGATATCCTCGCGTCGTCTTCACCTGGCCGAGTCCGCGAATGTAGTAGAACTGGCCGCCTTGCGAATAGAATCCGCCGCCGGCATTCGAGTTGTTCGATGCTCAATTGCTGGAACACCTGCGGAACCGTGACGCCGCGCGAGAACAGCCGGTAGGGATTGAGCAGCACCTGATACTGCATCGTGGTGCCGCCCAGGCCCGAATCGTCGGCGACGCCGGGAACCGCGCGATAGCGGCGCTCCAGCACCCAGTGCTCGATCGTCTTCAGCTCCTGCGGCGTGCGGTCCGGGCTCACCAGCACGTATCGATAGATCAATCCGCTGGGGCTGAACAGCGGCGAAACGCCGGGCGTGATCCCGTCGGGCAGCGTCGCGTTCGCCATCCGCTCGAACGCCTGCTCGCGCACGAAGTACGGATCGATGTCGTACTGGAAATTCATCTCCAGCGCGGAAAGCCCGTACAGCGAAATCGAGCGCAGCGCTTCGATCTTCGGAATCCCGTTCATCTCCACTTCGAGCGGAATCGAGATCAGCCGCTCCACTTCCTCGGCCGCATGGCCGGGCCACTGCGTGATGATTTCGACGTGCGGCGGAGAAAGGTCGGGATACGCGTCGATGGGAAGCTTCTGGAACGAGATCGCGCCCCACACCATCAGCGCCAGCGCCGCCATGATCACCATGAACCGCTGCGAGAGCGCGAAGGAAACGATGCGGGCGATCATGGTGTTTATTGGGTGCTGTTGGCGAACTGGAGAAACACGCTGCCTTCGGCGACGATCTTTTCGCCCTCCTTGCACCCGCTGACGATCTCCGTTTCGTCGCCCTGCTGCGCGCCGATGTTCACCAGCCGCTGCGCGAATTTGCCCGGCTCCACTTCCACGTACACGAACGGCAGATTTTCGTCGTTGCGAAGAATCGCCGACGTCGGCACCGCCAGCACGCTCCGTGCCGGACCGCGTGTGGATCACCGCGTCGACGAACATGTCCTTCTTCAACAGGTCGTCCGGATTCTTCGTGACGATGCGCACCGGCGTGGTGCGCGTCGCCGGATCGATCAGCGCTCCGATGTACGACACCGCGCCGTGAAACGTCTGGTGAAACGACGCGTCGGTCTCTTCGACCGTATCGCCGACGCGAACCGATTCCAGGTCGCGATCGTAAATGTGGCCCTGCACCCAGACCGTCGACTTGTCGCTGATCGTGAAGCAAGCCGTCGTGCCGGCCTGAATCACCAGGCCCGGCGTAACCAGTTTCTGCACCACCACGCCGGCGATCGGCGAACGCACCGCCAGTTGCGGATTGATCGGCACGCCCTGATGCTGCGCCTGATCCAATCTCCTGCTGCGTCACGCCGAAAATCTTCAGCGCCTGCAGATCGTTCTCCACTTCCGATTGCGCGTCGTTGTAATCCTGCTCGGCGGCTTCCAGATCTTTCTGCGCGATCACTTTGTGATCCAGCAGATCCTTGCTGCGGTCCAGCGTTTTCTTGGAATAATCCTGACGCGTTGCGCGCCTTCTTATAGGTCGAGATCGCCGTGGCGACGTCGGGGCTCGATACGTACAGCAGCGGCTGATCCGCCGTCGACCTTCGAGCCGATGTCCACCAGCAGCTTCGAAATCGGTCCGTTCACCTGCGTGATCGCCTGCGTGGTGTGATCCGCGTCCCAATCCACAGTGCCGGTGGTGCGAACGGTCGAGACCACGACCACCTTCTGGACCTCGACGATTTTCAAATGCGGCAGCTGATTCTGCGGCACCTGAAACAGCGCCGCTTCGGTCTGCTGCCGCTGCCGCGGCTGCCGGCGGCTCCTTCTTATACAGACCGCACGAGCTCAGCAGCAACGCCGCGACATCACGAACGCGCCGCCGAGCGCGACTCCGATTGCGGTTCTCATTGAATCACCTGCGCTCCCACGGCCTGATTCACCTGCTCCGCCGCGATCATGTGCGCCGCCATCGCCTGCCGGTAGCCGAGTTGCGTCGCGCGATAACTGCGCTCGGCGTCGAGCACATCGAGAATCGTCGCCGCGCCGCGCTGATACGCGTAATTGCTGATGTCGCGCGATTGCGTGGCCTGATTCAGATAGCCGCCTTCATACAGATTCACGATCTGTTCATTGGTCTTCAGGCCGTAATACGCGTTGACGACGTCGGTCTGCACGCCAACCTGCGTCGACGATTCCGTTTCGACGGCCTGGCGCACCGCCGCCTGGCTGCGCGCGATCTCGCCCTGATTGCGATCGTGAATCGGCAAGATCGATCGAAAACGAACCGCCGATGCCGTTGGCTGGCGCCCTGATACGTGTAATCGCCCGACCACGTCCAATCCTTCGCGCGATTGCCGAACGCCAGCGACACCGTATCGTTCGCCAGCTTCACGCCGGTGTGCGCGGCCTGCAGATCCGGCCGATTCGCCAGCGCCTGCCTCTTCAGATCGGCCAGCGTGACCAATTGCTTCTTGTGCGCCAGCGTTCCCGTCACGTCGAAATCGTCGGCCACCGATTGGTATCCGAGCAACTGCCGCAGCGTCGCCCTCGCCTGCACCAGGCCAGCTCCGCGCTGGACACATCCTGCTCGAACTGCAGCTTCTGCAGCGACAGCTTCAGGTAATCGCCTTCGGCCAGATCGCCCGCCGCCAGGCGAGCCTTGTTCAGATCGACCTCCTGCGAAAAATTCGCCAGATCGTCTTTGGCGAACTGCAGCACCGATTTCGCCAGCAGCACGTTGATGAACGCCTGCACCACCTGGAATCGCAACGTGCGCTCGTTGTCGGTCACGGTCTGCGCGGCAGCGTCGGTGTTGTCTTTCGCCACCACGACGCGCTTTTCGCGCTTGCCGCCGCGCTCGATCGTGTAGCTGAGCGACTCGAGTATAAGATCTGCGTGCCGAACCGGATGGTCTGCGGCGAAAAAATCGGGATCGTGTCCACGATCGTCGAAAGCGTCGGATTCGGCTTCAGCGCCGCCGTGATTTCCTCGGCTTTGATTGATCGATATTCAGCCGCTGCGCCCGCAGGGTCTGGTTGTAGGCGAGCGCGATCCGGACCGCGTCGTCCATCGAGATGAGCGAAGGCAAGACCGGTTGCGCGGCTAAAGGGAAGACCGCCATGAACAGAATGACGGCGACGAAGACACGTATCACCTGAAATGGACCTGCCACTATGACGAGAGATCGGCGGAACCCGTAACAGTGGAGTAGGGCAAACCTAGTGAGCGGGCCGGATTCGCCGGTGAGCGGCCACTTTTTTGTGGGGCCGCCACTCTTGTGGGGCCGCCACTCATGGCGGCGAGCCGTCTTCAGACGGCTCCTTTCGTTCGAAAGACAGCCCCGCACGTGAAACGGATCCACTACCTCACTCTTCCGAAAAGCAGCAGATCCAGCGCGAACGTCACCTTCGCGGCTTCCACCGGCTTCGACCGCAGCGGACGATAAATCGAATGCAGGACGTCCTCGACACCGGCCGCATCCAGATCGGCTGTGGTGTCCACTCGCCGCCGATCCTCCAGTTGGAAACCGTCGGCAAATGTCTCGATGGTCCGCTCCGCCCGATCGCGGCCGCGCCCGCGCAACTCGATCAAGTCGTCGGGCGCCGGGATCGCCACCAGCAGTCGCCCGTCCGCTCGCAGCACGCGCCCAAACTCGGCTGCATTCATGCGCGCGGTGATCGACAGCACCAGCGAAAACGAATCGTCGGCGTATGGAATCTGCCGATCCGCGTTGGCGACGATCCATTCGCAGGCGGGATACTTGCGCGCCGCCAGATCGACCGCCGGAATCGAGATATCGACTCCATGCGCGCCGAACTCCGGCCTCGCTCAGCGAGCGAGCCCAGATAGAATCCGTCGCCGCAGCCTGCATCGAGCACAACATCATCGGCGGACGCGCGAGCCATTTCGGCGATTCCCCGCAGCAACGGCTCCGTCACGCCGAGGTCGTGCAATCGCCGCCGCGCCGCGACTGCGGCAATCGTATCGCCCGGCTGTTTCGATCGCCGGTCTTGTGGCTGAAGCAGGTTGATGTATCCGCTGCGTGCAATATCGAACGAATGCCCGCGCGCGCAAACCACTCGTCGCTCTTCGCGAGCCAACGCCAGCCCGCATTCACGCACCGGACAAATCAACACCATTCAAGATTACGATGCGGCGTGGGGCCGGCACTTCTGCCGGCAACCGGACTTTAGGCCGGTTTCTTGAGGTTGAAACAGAGCCGCCTGAAGGCGACTCGCCGCCACGAGTGGCGGCCCCACAAGCGCGCGAATTTATTCAACCGTGTTTGGACCTGCATGCTACACTCGGATTTTTAGTAGAAGGTTCTTATCCCCCATGCGGTACCTGTTTTTGCTATCCGCTTTCTCTGCCGGTGTCCTTTCGGCGCAAACCACTTTCTGCACCACCTCCGCCGTGCCCCCGCTGCTCCGAGCCGAAGGTCTCGCCGAACGCGTCGGCGATATCCAACTGCTCTGCACGGGAGCCCCAAACGGCTCGCTGACCGGCAACTTCACCTTCGTCCTCAGCGCGACCGTTACCAATCGCCTCTCGAACACCAACACGCTGACCGGCATCGTCTTCTCGGTCGATAGCGGCTCCGGACCCCAGCCCGTTCTCGTCCAGCCGATCATGGTGAATCAGAACAGCCTGGTCTTCAACGGCGCCACGGTCAATTTTTCTCCGCAGGGAACCGCGCGCATCAACGTAGCCGGGATTCGCGTGAACGCGAACCAGTTCGCCGTCCAGACTCCGATCACCGCCTTCGTCGCGATCAACGCCGCCGGGTTCCCCATCACGACCTCTCCGCTGGTTGTCGGCGTCCCCCAGCGAGGCTTGCTCAGCGGATCCACCGGCACGCTGGTCTGTGCGCAATACGGCTCGCCGCTGCCAGACGTCCTTACGTTCTCGAATCTTCTACAAACGAACACCTCGTTTTCCTCCACGCGCGTGACGGAAGGCTTTGGCGATGCGTTCGGTCCCAAGACCGATCCCAACTATTTCAATGCCGACAGCGGCCAGCGCATCATCGTGAAATATTCCGGATTCCCCGCCGACGCGCGTTTGTTCGTGCCTGCCGTCATCGCCGGATCCGACGCCGTGACGCCCACCGCCGGTGGCGATTTCGAACTGCCCGCCTCGGGCGGTGTTTACACGCCTTCCGTGAAGGGATCGCTGCTGCTGGCGATCGTCGCGGGCGCGAGTTCGAACGGAAGCGGCGGATCGCCGGCGTTCCTGCCCGGTCCCGTCGGCTCGGGCAACGTTGCATTCGATTTCGTCGCCGAATTGCCGATCGTCAATGGCTCGGCATTCGCTGTTTATGAAGTTGTCGACGCGAACCCGTCCGTGGTCGAGACCGCGCAATTCCCCACGTTCCTCGGCTTGCCTCCCGATGGAAATCGCCAGGCGACGACGACCAGCCAAAGCTTATCCTTCGCTCCAGTTTCGACTGTCGCCTCGGTTTCGCCGACCGAACCTCTGCCCCGCTTCCTCGCGCTCACGCCGCAGCCCGATTGTAATTTCCTCGGCGATTGCGGATTCGTGCAGGGCACACTCGTGGTCGATACGACGCCGATCGCACTCAGCGAGCCATCGAACGGCGCGACCGCGCAAGCGTATTTCAACCTGCGCAATACCGGCGGCGGACGAATGTCGTGGGTCACGACGATCGCGTATCAGAGCGGCTCCGGCTGGCTGACGCTCGACCCTGCGCAGGGAGTCAACGATACCGCGGTTCGCGTGTTCGCGAATCCGAAAAACCTCGCGCCGGGACTCTACAACGCGACCATTACCGTGAACGCGAGCCCCAATCAATCGGCGGTTGTTCCCGTCACTTTCACGGTCACGAACGCGCCCATCGTGCCGAAGCCGGCGAACGTTCCCACGGTGGCGGGCGTGGTCAATGCGGCGAGCTTCACCGTTGTGCCCGCGGTGCCCGGATCGATCACGACGATCGTGGGTTCCTCCTTCGGCGGCAAGAACCTCTCGGTGACGTTCAACAATCTCCCCGCGAACATCCTATTCAGCAGCGACTTGCAGATCAACGTGGTGGTTCCCGATCTCGGCGGTGCGGCTTCCGCGAAGTTAGTGGTCTCAGTCGACGGAGTCGATAGCGTGGCGACCACCGTGCCGCTGGCGCCATTTGAACCTGCGATTTTCCCGAACGCGCTGCTGAATCAGGACAGCACGCGGAACTCGCTCGATAATCCAGCGGTCATCGGTAGCGTCGTCTACTTCTTCGCCACCGGGCTGTCAGGCAGCGGCCCGATCACCGTCCGCATCGGCGATCGCGATCTCGGTCCGCTTTATTACGCCGGCCCAGCGCCAGGATTGCCCGGCGTTCAACAGGTCAACCTGATCGTGCCTTCGGACCTTAGTCCTGGCACCGCGAATCTTTACGTTTGCGGCGGTTCGGGCGACAGCAAAGTGTGCAGCCTCCCGCTTTCCCTTACGCTGAGGTAGTGCCGCAAACCAAGCCGTCGCCGAAAGCACCAATCGAGCCGGAGAAATCGAAGGACCTCTTTCATTGCCTCGGTCCTGGCTTGATCACCGGCGCCGCCGATGACGATCCGTCGGGCATATCGACATATTCGGTCGCAGGCGCGTCGCTCGGCTATGCTCCGCTGTGGACGGCGCTGTTTTCGTTCCCGCTGATGCTCTCCGTGCAGCTCATGTGCGCGCGGCTCGGGATGGTCACCGGCCGCGGGTTAGCCGGAGTCGTGCGCGGCCGCTATCCGGCATGGGTGTTGTGGAGCGCCTGCCTCCTGCTGATCGTCGCCAACGTCATCAACATCGGCGCCGATCTCGCCGGCATGGCCGAAGTCACCGGCATGATGACGGGCGGCAGCACGCGATCCAGCGTCCTATGGGCGCCGGTCTACACCGGCATTATCATCGTCCTGTTATTCGGGACGTCCTACCGAACCATGGCTCGCATCTTCAAGTGGCTGACGCTGGTCCTGTTCGCCTACGTCGCCACCGCATTCTTCGCCCACGTCGATTGGGGCGCCGTCTTGCGCGCCACGTTCTTCCCGCACTTCACGTTGACTCGCGACTTCATGTCCGTGCTGGTTGGAATCCTGGGCACGACGATTTCTCCCTATTTGTTTTTCTGGCAGGCGTCCGAAGAAGTCGAAGAGGAGCGCGCGATGGGCCGTTCGCTCGCGCAGCGCAAAGGCGCTACCGATATCGAACTCAGAAACTCGCGTAACGACGTCGCGATCGGGATGCTGTTCTCGAATCTGATCATGTACTTCATCATCCTGACCACGGCAGCGACGCTGAATGCTCATGGCAAGACCAATATCACTTCGGCGAAGGAAGCCGCGGAAGCGCTGCTGCCGCTGGCGGGAAGCGCCGCCTACTGGCTGTTCAGGCTGGGCATTATTGGAACCGGAATGTTGGGCGTCCCGGTGCTGGCCGGATCGTGCGCCTATGCTATTTCCGAAGCCGCCGCCTGGCGAGGATCGCTGGAACGAAAGCCCAGGCAGGCGCGCCGCTTCTACGCGGTGATCGGAATCTCGATGATCCTCGGCATGGCGCTCGTATTCGCGCACGTGAATCCGGTCAAGATGCTGTTCTGGTCGGCGGTGGTGAACGGAGTCCTCGCGCCGCCGCTCATCCTTTTGGTTATCTTGCTGACCAGCGACCCCAAGGTGATGGGCGATCGCATCAATCCTCCCATCATCCGCTGGCTGGGATGGACGACGTTCGTCGTTATGCTGGGCGCCGTCGCGGGCATGTGCTTCTTTAGTTAGAAGATCATTAACAGGGCAAAAAAGTACTAGCCCACCCTACCGATGGTCCAGACGATTTCGAAAAATCGTCCTATTGTGATGGTCCTGCCTGTGTACCAAAGTAGTAGCCAGGAGGGATCATCGCAAATGAGCAGAGTTCGGAACGCACTGAAGCTCGCGGATCATTGGGAGGGCAAATCGGTCTTTATGGGTAAGGAGGAAGCGCCATCGCGATCGACTGGTACTTTGGTTTCGATGCCGTCGACGTTGACCGCGCAGCGACGCCAGGTGGAGGAGAATCCGGACGACGAGTCCGATACCGAAATCGCCACGACGGAAAGGCCGTCCCGGATCTCGCGCTGGGTACGCAGGTGGCGCCGCCGCATCATCCGTACCACGACTTCCGTTCCACGCTGCACCGGCACCACAAGACGCGGAATCCCCTGCCGCGCCCCCGCCATGGACAATGGTTTTTGCCGAATGCATGGAGGAGCGCGCACGGAACCGGTCACCCGTCAAGGCTTCCTGCGATTCCTGCCTTCGAGGCTCCGCCCTGCTTCGTAGTAGTTGACTATAGACGTGGCGCGGGCCGCCAGGCCTGCAAGCCGAGAGCTGTGGGGTCGCCACTCGTGGCGGCGAGCGGCCTTTTAGGCCGCTCAAATTGGACGCGCTAAAGCGCGTCCGCCGGCACGAGTGCCGGCCCCACATCTCTCGGCTCTGGCGTGGCCGCCCGCGCCACGTCGAAATCCACAGCTGCTATAGCGATTCTAGCTCCGGCCGCAATGCGGCCAGTGCCAATTCCAGCGTGTGGATCACCTGCTGCACTTCGGCCAGCCGATGCGCCCGGCCCATCGATTCGAGTTCCTTCGCGGCATCCACCGCGGCGGCTGCGCCGAAGTTTGCAACCGACCCTTTCAATCCGTGTGCCGTGCGCTCCAGCGCCTTGGCATCGCCGCGATCGGCCGCATGCTGGATGCTCGCCATCGCTTTCGGGTAATCCTCGATAAAAAGCTGAGCGATTTCCTTCAGCAGCTCCACGTCGCCCCCAACTCGGGACAGCGCCACCATCACGATCAATTCCCGCGGTCGTCATCTCGGTTCCGTTCGACACTTCGCTGACAGGCAAACTCATCCCACTTCTCCTGCTACCCTCTATCGACACTTCCGAACGTTTTATGATGGAGATTCTGTCTACAGTCTGTGTAAATCTTAACGTCGCGTACCTGCTCCACGTCCCTGCTGCCGTGAATGAACGGACGCTGCTGGTACTCGCGCTGCATGGGTACGGGTCGAACCCTGAAGTGATGCTGAGACTTAGCGTTCCCGCGGTGGGCGAAGACTGTATCGTCGCCAGTGTGCGAGCGCCGAATCAGGCGTATGCCTCGGGAAGTCCGGCCAGCGAAGAAGTGGCGTATAACTGGGGTACCCGGCGGCATCCCGAGCTGAATATCCAGCTTCATCACGATATCGTGCGCGCGGTGGCGGCTGAGCTTGGGCACGTTTTTCAGTGAATGCGGGGCGCACCGTGCTGATGGGATTCTCGCAACCTGTGGGGTTGAATTATCGTTTCATCGGCACGCATCCGGAGGAAGCCGGCGGCGTAATCGGGATCTGCGGCGGTGTTCCGAAGGATTGGGCTGAGGACAAGTACAAACCCGTTGCTGCACCGATCCTGCACATCTCGCGATCGGAAGACGAGTATTTTCCGACGGACTATGTGAAGGGATTTCCGGATCGGCTGCGTCAGCATGCTCGCGATGTCGAGTTTCATTTGCTGCCGGGCGGGCATCGGTTTCCGTCGAAAGCGAAGCCGATTATTGAGCGTGGCGCGAGCGCGTGTTCGGCGTTTGACGTGGCGCGGGCCGCCAGTCTGCAGACGAGAGTCGTCTCGGCGCTCAATCGGGCGCGCTAAGCCGTCGCGCGGCACGAGTGCCGAGACGACTCTCGGCTCTGCAGGCCTGGCGGCCCACGCCACATGATCGGAGTATTCTCGATACATGAAATTCCTCCTGCCGTTCACCCTCGCGGCCCTCGCCTGCGCCCAGCCGCTGCCGAACAATCCCACCACTCTCACTCGCGAAGGCCTCGACCGCACGGAAGCCCTCAAAATCACCGACCACATCTATCAGGCAATCGGCTTCGGCAACACGTTCCTGGTGACGACGTCCGAAGGCAACGTCATTATCGATACATCATCAGCGAACGTCGCTCCGCTGCACGTGAAACTTCTGAAAGCCCGCAGCGCCGCGCCCGTGAAATACATCATCCTGACGCACGGCCATGGCGATCACACCGGCGGAGTCGCGCTATGGAAGGAACCTGGCACGCAAGTGATCGCGCAAAAGAACTACGTCGAGTTCATCCACTATCAGGCGCGGCTGAACGGATTCTACGCGGTTCGCAATGCCGCCCAATTTGCGATGCCCACTCGTCCGACGCCTCCATGGCCCGGCAACGACGGCGGGAAAATCGACGCGACGATCCTGTTCGACGACAAGTATGAGTTCACGCTCGGCGGCGTGAAGTTCGAAGTGTATTCGACTCCCGGCGAGACGCCGGATCATCTGTCGGTTTGGATTCCCGAATGGAAAGTGGCATTCACCGGCGACAACTATTATGGTTCGTTCCCCAATATCTATACGCTGCGCGGAACCCAGCAGCGCCCTGCGCTCGACTACGTGCATTCGCTCGACAAAGTGATGACGTGGAAGCCCGAGCTCGTCTTGCCTAGCCACGGCGCGGCGATCCGAGGCAACGATGAGATCACGCGCCGCCTTACGCGCTATCGCGACGCGATCCTCTACGTTCACGACGCCGTCGTAAAAGGAATGAATGCGGGCAAGGACGTCTACACGCTGATGCGCGAGATCAAGCTGCCTGCGGAACTCGACATCGGCGAAAGCTATGGAAAGATTTCGTGGTCGGTACGCGGAATCTATGACGGCTACGCGGGCTGGTTCGATCTGAATCCGGCGGAGATGTACGAAACTCCCGCGTCCGGCGTGTACGGCGATCTGGTGAAGCTAGCCGGTGGACCGGATGTCGTGGTGAAGCTTGCGACGCTTGCGATTATCGGAAGGCAAACCGGCGGAAGCTTTGCGATTGACCGACGCGGCGCTGGCGGCCGATCCTAGAAATCGCGCGGCCCTGGATGCGAAGTTGAAGACGCTGGAGCAACTGGTTCGCGAGTGCAAGAATTCGAACGAACGCGGCTGGCTGGATTACAGCATCGCCGAGACGAAGAAGAAAATGTAACAGCTTGGAGGGCGGATTTGAAGAATGCCGTTGGACCGCTCCCTTTGGTCGCGGCTCG
Source organism: Terriglobia bacterium (assembly GCA_963732025.1). GTDB lineage: Bacteria > Acidobacteriota > Terriglobia > Bryobacterales > Bryobacteraceae > Palsa-187. The sequence goes on along the minus strand of CAVSXU010000006.1, from coordinate 650,912 downwards.
TTGTCGGCGATCGGCGCGTTTATTGAGCCGCGACCGAAGGAAGCGGTCCAACCGTCGGTTTTTCACAAAGCTTCACGTGGATTGAAATCCGCCTCCTCGCTCTCTTCCATTTCCTCCAGACGATCGGCCTCCGCCGCGTAGCGCTTCAGCACTCGTATCGAATTGCCGGTGCCGAATCCAGCGGCGCGCAGTCGCCGAAAGACCGACGCCAAATGCTTCTCCTCGGTCAGCATCGTCTTCAAATCCTTGCCGCGATATTTGCGCGCCAGGAATTGCTCGATCATCGCGATCTCGTCCGATTCCTGATACGCCGTCTCCGCCGCCTGCTTCGCCAACGCTGGCGCCACGCGGCGCGACATCAGGTCGCGCATCACGCGCGTTTTTCCGAAGCCGGCATTGTCGCGGCGCCAATTCGCGAACGACTCGGCGAATCGCTTGTCGTTCAGAAAGCCGGCATCCTTCAAGCGGGAAATTACGCCATCGACATCTTCCTTGCGCGCGGCGCGGCGGCGCAGTTTGTCGCGCAATTCCGACGAAGTCTGCGCACGGGCAGACAGCGTTCGCGCGGCGTAAGCCATCAAACCATCGGCATCGAGTGGTTTGGCGGTAGGGCGTGGCACGGCGTCCTCAGCTTAGCTCAAAAGTCCTCCGACATTGGCATGTGGGGTGCAGTAGACTTTAGAGGGAGGATTGACGGAATGGAAGACGATAACAAGCTATCTTATTTTTGCCTTGGTTTAGGCCTCGGCGTGGCGGTGGGCATTTTGTTCGCCCCCAAGTCCGGCGCAGAGACGAGGCAACTCCTGAAATCCAAAGCTGAAGAAGGTGCCGACTACGTGAAGCGCCGCGGCACCGAACTGCGTGATACCGCAACCGAAACACTGGAGCGCGGGAAGCAGACCGTCGCGCGCCATCGCGATAATCTTTCGGCGGCTGTCGATGCCGGGAAGCAGGCATATCGGGAATCGATCGCCAATCCGGCGAGCGACTAAGTTCGCCGCGGCAGAAAGATTTTCTCGACAAGACCATGGACCAGCAAACATTGCTCATCGTTATGATTGCGTTCGTCGCGATCGCCGCCATTGCCCTGTCGATTCAGGCAGGCCTGTTGTTCGCCATCTTCAAATCGACGCGAGCCCTCGAGCAGAAGGCGAATCAACTGGTGCCGAAGGTGGAGGCGCTGGTCCCCAAGGTCGAGGCGCTGGTGGAATCGTCGCGGATCGCCGTGGAGGATGGGCGCCAACAGATCGCCGAGATAACGTCCCGAACCACGGATATCCTGGAGACGACGAGGGTGCAGTTAGCGCGCGTCGATGCCGTGTTGTCGGATGCGCAGATGCGCGCGGGCATTCAGATGGATCGCGCCGAAATGGTGATCGATGACGCAATGAATCGCGCGCAGGAGACCGTGGCGCTGGTGCATAGTGGCGTCATGAAGCCACTTCGTCAGATTCAAGGGGTCGCGGCGGGATTGCAGGCGGTGGTCAATTTCCTGCTGCGAGGCCGCGGTGGGAATCCTGCGCACGCTACTGTCGACGAAGAGATGTTCATCTAGATCGTGGCGCACGCTTCAGCGTGCCGCGGTGAACTTCAGTTCACCGTTCATTTTTTGCGAAGCCTCGGCTGAAGCCGACGCCAGCACGTTGAAGCTTGCGCCACATCAAGACCAAGCGAGTTAGACTAGTTCCAACGTGACTCGCTTCGGTGTAGTGCTGTTGTCGGTAATTCCCGCCTTCGCCGCCGGACCTTCCGCGGCCGAACTCGCAAAATCCATTCGCGAAGCTGGACTCGACCCCGCCGAATGCTATCGCGTCCGCGACTTCCGTTTTCAAAAGGAAGACATCAAGATCTATTTCAACGACGGCTACCTGATCTTCTCCAAGCCCATTGCAGGCGAACGCCGCGCCGCCGTGTTCGCAGCCGACGTGGAAGGCGGCGATGGCGAAGTTCTCCTGCTGCCGCCCAATCGTGGCGAACGGAAATCGCTGGCGCTGTTTACCCAATCCGCCAACATGGACGAGCACTTTCGCGCCGCGCTGATGATTTTCAGCGGCGGTTCCACCGGCGCGCTGATGGATCGCATCATTAAAGAAGAGGCGGGTAAGCGGGCGCCTGAAATGGGCGCGATCCTCGCAGAAAAATGGACGCCGGTTCTAGCCAACGTGCAAGGCGGTTTCGAAATCCGCATGATTGAGGACCTGATGGTTCCGCCCGGCGAAGGCGGCATGATGTTTTTTGCGCTGAACAGCCGGCAAGCCGGCAATTTCGACATGCTCTACGATCCGCGATCGCGCGAGCAGATTGTGGCCGGGCAGCTCGCCGAACACAATGGACGCCTGAATTACAACATCTGGACGAGTTTTTCCGCGCGCAGCGCCCGCAACACTCCAGCCAAGCCGACCCCGCCGTGGTTCACGCTGGCGAATTTCAGAATCGGCGCATCATTTGATCCGGACTTGCGGATGAAAGCCACCACGCGCGTCCGTGTGAAGAACGGGTCGAAAGAGCTGCGTTTGTTCCCGTTCGAAATTTCGACGGCGATGCGCGTGACCTCCGCCAAGATCGATGGCGTGCCCGCCGAGCTATTTTTTCAGGAATCGATTCGCGGACGCGCGCTGCGCGGCAATGACAACGATGTTTTCCTGGTGGTCGCACCTGAGCCGCTTGCGCCCGGAACCGAGCACGAGTTCGAATTCGAGCATGAAGGCGACGTAGTTACCTCCTCCGGCAATCGCATATATTTCGTGAACTCGCGCGCCACCTGGTATCCGCACGCAGGCGAAAATTTCGCGACCTATGAGCTGACGTTCCGTTATCCCAAGCGCCTGACGCTGGTCGCGCCCGGCGATACGGTGGAGGATCGCGCCGACGGCGATTGGCGCGTCACCCGCTGGCGCACGCCGACGCCGATCCGCATGGCCGGCTTCAACCTGGGCGAATACGAAAAGATTTCCGGTAGCGCCGGAGGATTCAAAGTGGATGTGTACGGCAATCGCCGTCTTGAAGTGGCGCTGCAACCCAAGCTGACTACTCCGATCATAGTTTCTCCCTCGCTTGCCGCCTCGAATGCCGCGAATCGCGTGCAGGTTCCGCCGCCGACGATGCAGCCGGATCCGAACGTGAGGCTTCGCGCCGTCGCCGCCGACGTTACGGCGTCGCTCGAATTCTTCTCCTCGAAATTCGGCCCGCCCGCGCTGAAGACGTTGACGGTCGCGCCGATCCCCGCGCCGTTCGGCCAGGGATTCCCAGGGCTTGTCTACCTGTCCACGCTTTCCTACCTGCAGCCTGGGCAACTGCCGCCATCGATGCGAGACTCTACGCATCAGCTCTTCTTTTCCGATTTGATGGAAGCGCATGAAGTCGCGCATCAGTGGTGGGGCAACGTCGTCATCTCGGCGGCCTATCAGGACGAATGGATGCTGGAAGCGCTGGCCAGCTATTCCGCGCTGCTGTGGCTCGAAAAGAAAAAGGGCCCGAAGGCCGTCGACGGCGTCCTCGAAGGCTATCGCGATCATCTGGAGCAAAGGACGCGCAGGGACGCAGTCTCGAATCGGCCGGCCCGATCGTATGGGGCACGCGGCTCGATTCCACCGGCGTTTCCGACGCGTGGCGCGCCATCACCTACGAAAAGGGCGCGTGGATCTTTCACATGCTTCGCCGGCGGCTGGGCGATGAACGCTTCCTGAAAATGCTCGCCGAGCTGCGCCATCGCTACGAATTCCGCGCCGCTTCCACCGACGATCTTCGCCTGCTCGCCAAGGAATTCATGCCGCCGAAGAGCAACTCTGGCGCGATCGACGGGTTCTTCGAGAACTGGGTTTACTCAACCGGCGTTCCTACGCTGAAAGTGAAATACACGGTGACGGGAGTCGCTCCGTCCGTGAAGGTGACCGGCACGCTGACGCAGACCAATGTCGACGACGATTTCACAATTGAGGCGCCGGTGGAGATTCAGTTCGCCAAGGGCGCTCCGCAAACCATCTGGGTCCGGACGTCGAATGAGTCCACGCCGTTCACCGTCACCGTGAAGCAGACTCCGCAGCGAGTGGTGGTCTCCGACGGCGTTCTCGCCCGGAAATAGTGAAGCCTAACGAGCCGTGACCAAAGGGAGCGGTCCAACATTCGGGGTTTCACACAGACTCTGCCGACAGATTCTGCCACGAGCTACTCCGCATCCGGCGGCGACGCGACAAACCGATACCCCACACCCCGCACCGTCAACAAGTGACGAGGCCGAGTCGGATCGTCCTCCACATACCGCCGCAACCTCACAATAAAATTGTCGATCGGCCGAGTATCCGTATCCACGTGTACACCCCAAACATCCTCCAGCATTCGCTTCCGCGACACCGGCTTGCCTTCATGCTGGATCAGATAACGCAGGAGGTTGGCTTCCATCAGCGTCAACGGAAACACCTGCTCCCGCACGTGCAATTCGAGCGCGTCGAATTCGACCGACTTGTCGCCGAACACGAATCGACCGATCAACTCGCGGTCTCCGGTTCAGGCCGTCGCGACAGGTTCCGCCGCGGCGAGGAGTTATCGAATGCTCCAGCCATTTGCGGCGCCGCAACAACCCGCGAATGCGCGCGAACAGAATGCTCAGCTCGAACGGTTTCGTCAGATAATCGTCCGCGCCCGCCGCGAATCCCTTCAACACATCCTCGGGACGCCCTCGCGCCGTCAGCATCAGCGTCGGCACGTACTGGCCGCCCGCGCGCAGCTCGCTCATCACCGCGAACCCGTCCTTGCCCGGCAGCATTACGTCGAGCACCACCACGTCGAATCCGTCCGGCCGCGTGCCCAGTAATTCGAGCGCGCCCTCCCCCGTGTCCGCGACGTTCACCTCATAGCCTTCGGCTTCCAGATTGAATCGCAATCCGTCGGCCAGATGCTGCTCGTCCTCCACCACCAACACCCGATCTATTTTTTCGTTCTCTGGCATGCGCTCATTTGGCGATGGGCAATTGCAGCGTAAACGTGCTGCCCCGTCCCGGTCCTTCGCTCTCCGCCCACGCGCGACCGCCGTGGCGCTTCGCCACCGACCTCACAATGTACAATCCCAATCCCGTTCCCTTCACGCGCGCCGATTCCGGTCCGCCCGCGCGATAGAAACGCTTGAAAATCTGCTTGAGCTCGGCTTTAGGAATTCCGGCGCCGCGATCGATCACGCGCACTACGGCATATTTCCCGTCGACGGGCACAGTCTCGACAGTCACCTTCACTTGGCCATTCGAATACTTCACGGCGTTGTCGATCAGATTCGATACCGCGGCCCGCACTTCATCCGCATCGCCCATCACTTCCAGATGCGGCCCGGCATTGTATTCGAGCGCGCCGTCGTCCACGTGATACAGGTTGCGCGCGCGCGTCATGCAATCCTCCACCACCGCGCCGATATCGATCGGAGCCAGATTGATTCCGCGCCCGGCGTGTCCGACGCTGCCGGTGCGCAGCACTTGTTCGATCGTCCCGATCAGGCGCTCCGTATCCTCCAGCATCACGCGATAGAATTCCTTGCGCTTCGGCTCATCCACGGATCGCGTCTGCAGTGTCTCCAGATACAGGCGGATCGACGCGACCGGAGTCTTCAGTTCATGCGTCACGGCGTTGATGAACGCATCGTGCTGCGCGTTGCGGCGAATTTCGCGGACCAGAAAGATGGTGTTCAGCACCATGCCCGCGATGATCATCGCCGCCAGCACCGCGCCCAGGAACAGCAGAATTCCTTGCCGCCAGTTGTTCAGGATGAAGCCGATATACAACAGCAGCGTGACAAGGATCAGCCCCGCGCCCAGCGCGATGAAGAATGCGATCGATTTTCGCCGTCCGGCGACCACCATGCCTTCAGGTTAATCGATGTGGCGTACGCACTCGTGCGTGCCGTGTCGACACTCGTGTCGACACGTTTTTCAGGATTCAGCGATACCGCAAACGGACGCAACGTAGCAGCACCGATAATCTTCCGGCTAGCCCGATCCTGCACGAACACCACGTACTGCAAGTTCTCCCGCCGCCACTCCGCGTTCGGATTCAGCTTCGTGTCGACGGTATAGGTGGGATTCCGTTTCGTGTCCATCCGAGTCAAGCTCGACAAAGTCCGGACAACCCCGACGTGTTGCAATCGAGCCCCGCTATTCTCCCCCTTGTTCGGCGACGACTCCAACCCCGATTCCGTGATCGCCAAAAACACCTCGGCGCCGCGCACTTGCTCCGGAATGTGGCCAACCGTGATGCGAATCATTCCCGGCGAAGCCAGCACCATCTCGGTCGTCGGCCCGAGGACCTTCCGCCGATTTGCGAATCGCCTGCACCACGCCGCGTTCGTCGCCGCCGCTGACCTGCAACTGTCCGTTCACAACGATTTCCGGCGTATACGGGCTCTCCAGATGAAACGTGCGGACGTAATCCTGCTGTCGCTCTGTGTACAGAGCGGAGGAAAAGCGATCTTTCCAACCCAAATGATTCCAGTAATCGACGTGCTCGCTCAGCGGGATCACATCGATATCGGGAAGCGCCTTTGGCAGCCGCGACAACAAATTGTCAGCCGGAGGGCAGCTCGAACAGCCTTCCGATGTGAACAGCTCGACGATCACCGGCGCGCGCTGTGCATTGGCGATGCCCGCGGCAAGCACGGCGATAACGAACATGCTCTTCACCTAACCAAGATAAACGATCGACGTGGCGCACGCACTCATGCGTGCCGTGTCGACACTCATGTCGACACCCTGTGGTGGGTAGGATGCCTCGCCAGCAACCACCATCCCGCCTGGTTAACGGAGGAGCTCAAAGAGGCGCGACAGGATGGAGCGCGGATAGAGCGGTGATTTCCGCGCACAGTCCACATGCATCAATGTCTCCCCTTCCGAACGCTCAAATTACCAAAAATTCCATACCCGTTTTCCCGCCAAATCAACTCTTGACTTTGTTAAACAAAGTACTATACAATCTTCTCATGATCCGTCGCCTGATCGCCGTCGCCTTTATCTTCCTGTGCACTTCCGCTGCATGGGGCATCCTCTCCGCCACCATTTACTCGCGAACCCAATCGCAGGATTCCAGCCTGCGAGGCATGGTCGCCTCCAGTTGGGGCGCGCCGCACGAAGCCGCCCCGCCGATCGTGCAAGGCACTCGCAAGGAAACCCACAGGAACACGACCAAGGTGGACGGCCGCTTCGTCGAGCAAGATGTCGAGCAGGAAATCGTGACGCCCTTCCCGCTCGATGCCAGCCATCTCGACGTCACGCTGGACCTGGAGCATCGCCAAAAAGGCCTGATGTGGTACAGCACCTATCGTGTCGCCTTTGCCGGAACCTACACATACAGAAATCCAAGCGACCAGACGCAGCACGCCACCTTCCGGCTGAAACTCCCCGCGGCGAATGCGATTTACGATGGCCTCCAGCTAACGCTCGACGGCCGGCCGCTGGAAGTCGCGAATCAGGCGGATGGAGCGGTCGCTCAAGCCGACATCGCTCCCGGCGCGACCGTTCAACTCGCCGTCGCGTATCGATCGCAAGGCCTCGATACCTGGCGCTATCAGTTCGGCGGCGGCGGCAGCGGCCCAAGCTCGCGATTTCGCGCTGCGCGTGCACACCAACTTCGCCGATATCGACTTCGCCGAGAACGCCGTCTCGCCCACGGAAAAACGCCGCGCCTCAACCGGTTGGGACCTCGAGTGGAACTACAAGAATCTGGTCACCGCCTGTCAGATCGGGATCGTGATGCCGCAGAAGGCGCAGCCCGGTCCGCTGGCCGGCGAGATCAGCAGCTTCGCGCCCGTGTCGCTATTCTTTTTCTTCTTCGTGATGCTGCTGGTGACCACGATTCGCAAAATCGATCTGCACCCGATGAATTATTTCTTCCTGGCTGCTTCGTTCTTCGCGTTCCATCTGCTGATGGCTTACCTGGTCGACCACATCTCGATTCATTGGGCGCTGGTCATTTGCTCGTTGGTCTCGGTGTTCCTGGTGATCACCTATCTGCGGCTCGTGGCCGGGTTGCGATTCGCCGCGCTGATCGCCGGCGGCGCGCAGCTCGTCTATCTCGTGCTCTTCTCGTACGCGTTCTTCTTCCGCGGCTACACCGGCCTGACAGTGACCATCGGCGCGATCGCGACGCTGTTCATCGCGATGCAGTTGACCGGTCGGGTTCGCTGGTCGCAAGCAAGCGCGCCTCCTCCGTTACCCGCCGTGTTAACGTGAGGGCTTGGAAGACTTCTTCGGAAACCAGGCAGCCGCAGCGACGCTGAAAGAGATGATCCGTGGCGAGCGGATTCCGCAGACGCTGCTCCTCGCCGGTCCCGATGGGGTCGGCAAAGCTACGCTGGCTCGCCGTTTCGCGGGTCTGCTGTTACACGACGCGCACAAGATCGAAGCCGACGATCTCAGCCTGGAATCCAATCAAAATCTGATCACCGATCGCGAAAAGTGGACCGCCGACAAGCGCAACGAAGACCCGCTGTTCTTCTCCTCGCACCCCGATTTCCTGACGTTCGCGCCGGATGGCCCGCTGCGGCAACTCACCATCCATCAGATGCGCTTCCTGAAGGATCGAGCCACGCTCAAGCCGTTGAAAGGCAACTGGCGCGTATTTCTGATCGATCAGATCGACCGCGCGAATGAGCAGGCCGCGAACTCGCTCCTGAAAACCCTGGAAGAACCGCCGCCGCATCTGATCCTGATCATGACGGCGACCAATCCCTACGATCTGCTGACGACGATTCGCTCGCGATCCGTGCCGCTGCGCCTGTCGCGCCTCAATGCCGACGAGATGAAAGCGTTCAGCATCGCGCGCAGCCTGGATCATCCCGAAAAGCGAATGGCGCTGGCGGAAGGATCGCCGGGCGCGGCGTTTTCGTTGGACCTCGAGGCTTACGAGCGGCGCCGCACCGCGATGCTCGCGCTGCTTGAAAGTCGCGAGCGGCCTAGAACCGTTCGGCTCCTGGCTGAAGCATTCCGATTCGATCGCGGCGCCGCCGCAGCGAGAAGCTCGATTCCTATCTGGAAGCCCTGTACATGCTGCTCGACGATATTTTGCGCTGGACGCACGGCGTCACGGCGATTCGCAACGCCGATGTGCGGCAGGAGATCGAGGCGCTGGCCGGTCGCGTTTCGTTCACGTGGCTGCGCGCCGCCGTGGCGAAGGTCGACGCGCTGATGGAGCTGGTCCGGCGGAATATTCAAAAATCGATCGCGTTGGATGCTCTCGCAGTCGATTTGCGCGCGTCTAAGTGATTTTGCCGTTCGGCAATTGCGCTAGGGCCGACGCTGTGTTATCAATGAACCAGATAAAGTAATTCCAACCTCGTTTCATCTCTCGAAGGAGCCGTAGTGGAGCCCGCAAACCGGAAGTTGATTCGCCCGTCTTTAACCGAAATCAAGGATCAGCGCCAAGCCCGTAAGGACGTAGGTCCCAAGAAAACGGCCCCGCCGGATCAGACCAACGCCGAGAACTTCTATTATTTGAAGCAGATGCAGTCGAAAACTCCGATGACCATCGTGCTCAAGGACGGCGAAACCCTGAAAGGCGTCATCGAGTGGTACGACAAAACCTGCCTCAAAGTGAATCGCGACGGCGAGCCTAACCTGCTGATATTCAAGTCGAATATCAAGTACATGTACAAAATCTAGCGGGCTGTTCCAACGGCGCAAGGTTTTCCTTGAGGCGCGTCCCGTCAGGGCGCGCGCAACGGGAAAATTCCCGTTGAAAACAGGGACAGGCTACCCTGTCCCCTAGAGTGACGCGAGGCCACAAATTAAAGCTATCGGCGTGGACAGGGCGGCCTGTCCCCGTTTTCACGCCTGTTCTCACGCTTGTGCCAAGGGGGCGGCCTCAAATTGCATCATTTGGCGTTCGAGTCGAACTGACCCGCGCACAGCACATTCCCCTCGGTATCCAAGAACCGGATAATCCAGCCGACCGTTGGGATCACGGCTTTCGGCATCGTCACCTTCCCGCCATTTTGATCGACCAGCGCGGCGATCGCCGCCACATCTTGCACATCCACGGTGCATTCCAGTCCTCGAAGCCCCGTGCCGGTCAGTGGTTCGTGGCGCTTTTGCAGCAGGCCGCGAATCCCCGGATTTTCAGCCGTGCCAGTGTGGATCAGATAGAAATCGGGCGGCCCCCAGGCCTCGAATTTCCAGCCGAAGACCTTTTCGTAGAAGCGGCGAGCGCGCGCCACGTCGTCGCAGTGAATCGCAAAGGTGTTTACGTTATTGGGCATGAAGGCAGATTACAGCAGGCCGCCGCTGGCGAACTTGCGATACTCTGACAATAAATGCCGAGATCGCGCCAACCGGACCCGATCGTGATTCGGACGTATCAGGTGCGCCACACCGCGCCATACACGATCCCGACCCACACCCACACCTGGAGTCAACTGATCTACGCGCACGAAGGCGTGATCACCGTGCATACGGCGCGCGGGTCATGGGTGGTACCGCCGGAGCGCGGCGTGTGGGTGCCGGCCGGCATGACGCATTCCATCGAAGTGTCGGGGCAGGTCTCGATGCGATCGCTGTATTTCGCTCCCGCTTTCGCGCGCCGGCGCTTGCCTAAGGCTTGCTCGGTGGTCAACATTTCGCCGCTGATGCGCGAATTGATTCTGCATGTCGGAACCGGTGCCGCGCTCGACCGCAGCGTCCCCGCGCACGCTCATCTCATCGCCGTGATTCTGGACCAGATCAGCGCGCTCGACGAGGTGCCACTTCAGCTTTCCGTGCCTCGCGATGTGCGTGCCGCAAGAGCCGCCGAGATCCTGCGCGACGACCTGGCAGAGACTCGCTCGCTGGATCGACTCGCGCGCGAGACCGGAGCAAGCAAGCGAACGCTGGAACGCCGATTTCGCGAAGAAACCGGCATGGGACTGGGACGTTGGCGCCAGCAATTGCGACTCCTGCACGCTCTGCGCCTGCTGGCCGAAGGGCAACCGGTGACGTCGGTTGCACTCGACGTGGGATATCAGAGCACCAGCGCCTTCATTTCGATGTTCAAGAAAGCGATGGGCGAGACACCGTTTCGATATGGACGATGTGGGGCCGCCAGTCGTGGCGGCGAGTCGGCTCTCTAGCCGACTTGTCGTGGGAAACAAAGCAGACTAACTCCGTTTCGACATCATCCAAAACGCGAGCAACAACCACGCTGCGATAAACGATACCCCGCCCAACGGAGTCACCGCCCCGAGCACTCGTTCACCGCTGATCGCCAACACATACAGGCTGCCCGAAAACAGGACGATCCCGGCGCAGAGCAGCCCCGCGACCCACTTCATTCTCGATTCGGCGAGAGCGCCCACGCGCGGCAGAATCGAAACAATCAACATCCCCAGGGCATGCAGGAAATGATAGAGCACGGCTTTCTCATACACACCCATCGAATACGCATCGAGACGATCGCGCAATCCGTGCGCCCCGAACGCGCCAAGGATCACGGCAATCGCGAGCATCACGGCAGCGACGGCGGACCAGTTCATGCTTCTATTGTGGTCTGCTCAGCGCCGATTCTGGAAATCCGCAGCGAAATCACCCTACCAATGCAACAACATCGAGGTTTGGTCGACCACCAATTTTCAACTTCCGAGTATTCTCATAGCAGAGATGGCTGGCGTTCTCATCGACCTCCAGTCAGACCGCGCGGGGCAGTCCTAGGAAAACCCTCCTCGCAACGTGATAACCGACTGCAGTTCAGGTTGACGATGGGCGAGCACCTTCTGCGATAGTTTTGGCGAACAGTCGTCCGGGGTTGTGGCGATGCCGTGCCGTTGCGGCCAATTGACGGATCGTGCCGGTTGTGATGCACCGGCTGCGCAGGCCTGCAAAGAAAAAAATATCGAAGTCCGCCAGTGAGGCGCGACAGAATGGAGCGCTAGATTTTTGGAGGCGCGACCGTAAGAGAGCGCGCGTTTTTCTGCGGCGCGACAGAATGGAGCGCTATGAGGCGCGTCCCGTAAGGGCGCGCGCGTTTTCCGTGGGGCAGGCGGTTCCGCCTGCCGATCTTGCCTTGTTCAGAGCCCTATTGCTCCACTCGAATTTCAATTTTCGACCCGTCAACGCCCCCGAAGTAAACGTGCTGCGTAGCCTTGACGAAATCGGTGTTCAGCGCCTTTGGGATATCCATGAATTTTTGTGGATTCCGATCGTTCAACGGGAACCAGGAGCTCTGGATCTGCACCATGATCCGATGCCCTTCGCGCCACGTATGCGCGACGTCGGGCAATCGGTACGTAATGCGATCGGGCTGACCGGGCTTGAATGGCTCGGGCTTTTCGAAACTGTGGCGGAACTTGCCGCGGAACGGTTCGCCGCGAATCAATTCCTGATACCCGCCCATTTTCACTGCGTTCGGCGGCCCGGCCGGAGGCGCGGGAGCTCGCAGGAGCCGCACCTCCACCACCTCGACCCGCAACCGGTGGAGCGTTGTAATCCGGATAATCGCCCGGAAACACGTCGATCAGCTTCACAACGAAATCGGAGTCGGTGCCCGTCGTCGAAACCTTCAGATCGACCGAAATCGGGCCCAAACCGTTCACATCATGATCCAGCGGATCTGTTTTAAACGTCAGCACGTCGGGACGTTGCGACGCGAACCGCTGATCCTCCGTCATATAGCTATTCAGCACGCCGCTGAACGTGAACCCGATGTAGGGCACGGGCTTCATTGGATCGGCCAGATATTCCTCGAATCCCGATTTCGCCGGCTGCTGCCAGGATAGTTTCGAGTTTGCATCCAGATACAACGTCTTCGACGATGCCGCGCGCGGCGGCCACGTGTCGAATTTGCGCCACTGATTCGCGCCGGTCTGAAACAGCCATGCCTTGGGAAACTTGCCGTCGCCACGGCCTTTCAGGTGATACAGGAAGAACGGAAACTCGATGTTCTGGCGATAATACAGGCCCGTCTTCACGCCGAAATTGATATTGCCGAGACGATCGCCATCGCCGCGCGCGAATCCGCCGTGGTTCCACGGCCCCATCACCAGCGTCAGATTTTTCGGCGGCTGATGACCTTCCATGAAATCGAACTGGCGCAGCAGACCCTGCGGATCTTCCGTGTCATACCAGCCGCCGACCAGCATCACCGCCGGCTTGATCGCCGTGAGATGTTTCCAGATCGCGCGCGATTGCCACACTTCGTCGTAGGTCGTGTGATCGATATTCAACAGCCACAACGGCTGCTGATGCTTGAAATATTTCTCGTCGACATTGGCGAGCGAGCCCAGGCTCAGAAAAAAATCGTAGCCGTCGGGAGTACCCGGATCGAAGCGCGGCGGGTTGGTGGCGGGCGGAGGCTCGGGATCGCCGCCGCGCAAGCGGAAGCCCTGATAGAAATTGAAACGATGCGCGAGCATGAACGCGCCGTTGTGATACACATCGTCGCCCATGTAGTAATCGCTGACAGGAGCTTGCGGCGAGACGGCGACCAACGCCGGATGCGCGTCGATCATGCCGGCGGTCGCATAGAAGCCGGGCTGCGAGATTCCGTACAGCCCGACCTTGCCGTATTGCCGGGGACGTTCTTGATCAGCCAATCGATGGTGTCGTAAGTGTCGGTGCTCTCGTCGATGTCCTTGCCTTTTTTCGCCGGATTGTGCGGACGCAGCAGGCTGTATTCGCCTTCGCTCATGAAGCGGCCGCGAACGTCGGCGTAGACGAAGATGAACTTTTCGCGCGCGAAGAATTCCGATGGGCCAAGATTTTCGCGATACTGATCGGGACCGTAGGGGCGCACGTTGTAGGGCGTGCGCTGCATGACGATCGGATAGGTCTTGCCGTCGCTGAACACGTCCTTCGGGATGTAGACCGAGGTGAACAATTTCACGCCGTCGCGCATGGGAATGCGGTACTCGAACTTCGAGTAGTTTTCGCGGATGTAGGCCGAGTTGACTGGCGTGGCTGCGGCACCGCCTCGACCGGCGGAAGTTGGGGCGTCCTGAGCGAATACGGCGGGGACAAGAAGAAGACAGGCGACGAGAAGACGCATCGCCAAATTCTATCAGGCTAGGAACGTTCTGACTGCAAAATAGGCGCTGCCATGCTGTCGCGCCTCAGTCGAAGGTTCGATGCCGTCAGTGCAGGCGCGACAGTATGGAGCGCTATCTGACCCCGCGGCTATCTAGAACACCAATTTCAGGCCGAACTGAATCTGCCGCGATGTGGTGGTGGTCGCCGTGATCAACCCGGCCGACGGATTGAACGCCGCGCCCGAATACACGATCGCATTCGGCGTTCCGAAGTTCGCATGATTCAACGCGTTGAAGAACTCCGCGCGAAATTGCAGATTGGTTCGTTCGGTAATCTTGGTGGTCTTGAAGAGCGACAAATCCAGATTGGCGAGGCCCGGCCCTCGATAGACGCCGCGGCCGAGATTGCCGTAGGTTCCCGGCGTCGGCAGCACGAACGCGTTCGGATTGAACCACTGATTCGGACTTCCAAGCACGACCGGCCCGCTGAACGCGGGATTCAGCGAAGGCCGGTCGGGATTGCGCGTGTCGCCATCGCCGGATCGATTCGCGCCGATCTGCGGCGTGAACGGGAAACCGCTGAGCAGCGTCGCGATGCCGTTGACCTGCCAGCCGCTGACCAATCGATTCGCGCTGTGCCGAACGGCAGCGCGTAGAGCGACGAAATGCTCGCCTGATTGGTGGCGTCGAGCGCGGACGGGCCCCAGTCGCGACGCAGATCGTTGCGATCCATCACCATCTGCGGCTGATTGTTGGCCTGCGCGATCGGTCAGCCCCGAATTCATATCGAGATTCTTCGACCACGTGTAGTTCGCGCGAAATTGCAAGCCGTGATTGAGCCGCCGCGTCACATCGAGTTGCAGCGCGTTGTAGCTGGTGTTGCCTTCCGTGTACCAGAAGAAGCCCGCGCCGAGCAGCGGATTCGGCCGGGTCGTGACCGGGATGTATTGCTGGCCCTGCGTGACGCTTCCCTTCGTGGTTCCAGGCGTTCCGCCGGAAACGCAAGTCGCGGTCGCGCAGATCTGCGCGGGAATCGAATTCGGATCGACGCTCAGGAATCCGTGATATCCAAACGACCCGACGTAAGCCGCGCGCAGAGACGTATTGCGATCGAGCTGGCGCTCGATGGTGAAATTCCATTCGCTCACGGTCGGCGTCTTCGCATCGGGCTGAACGCCTTGCGGAGCGAACGTCGAGCACCCCGTCTGACCGACGACGGTGCATTGCGCCGGCGGCTGAACGCCGGGCTGCGATCGGAATCACCGACAGGATCGATGTATTCGCATACGTCAGCCGCGCCGTTGGCCGGCGGCAGCGAGTTCAGCAGAAAGCTCAAATTGTCGATCAGCGAATAGAACATGCCGAACGACGCGCGAACCGCTGTCTTGCCGTTGCCGAATGGATCCCAGGCGAGCGCCGACGCGCGGCGCGAACAGATGCGTCGCGTTGTTCTTCGTGAATGCCGAACCGCCCATGCGAACGTTCGTCTGCAGCGCGCCAGTTCGAATCCGTGATGTAGTTCGCCGCCCGGCCGGAGACCTCATTCCAACCCGTGGTGAATTCCTGCGCGCAAGCCGATGCTGCAGCGTCAGATGCGGCCGCAGGCGAATCGCATCCTGCACGTACCACGCGCCGTACAGACTTCGCCAGCCGAGCTCATTCGGATTGGGAATGATCTGGAACGAACTGGTGGTGCCTTGCAGAAGCGTGGTCAGGCTGGCGAAAGTCGCCTGGCCGGTCTGGCGCGACGCGCTGTCCTCGTTGTCGCGAAGACGCTGAAACCAGACGCCCGCGCTGATTTGATGGATGCCCTTGGTGATGGTCACGCCGTCGGTATACGTGAACAGATTCCTGCGATTCCACGAGCCCGCCGCGTTGTTCGGACCGGCCGCGGTGATTCCGGCGAGCCCCGGTTGTGGTGACGCCGCCATTGACGACGATGCCGCCGGGTCCGCCGCCGTTGATGAAAGACAGGTTCGATGGAAACGCGGCGAACGACGTCGGGTCCAGATTGAATTCGGCGCGCGAAAAGCCCGCGGTCACGGTATTCAAGATCGTCGGCGAGACGATGTGAGTTTCCTGAATGCTCGCCACCTGGCTCTGCAGTCGTTCGAGCGAACCGAACAGCGGATCGGCCTGCGGGATCACGCTGTTCCCGTTATCGATCGTATAAGAAATGGAAAGCGAATCGCGATCGCTGATTACGTAATCGGAACGCGCGGTACCGAAATCCTCGTGGGCGCGCTGCGTGGGATTGTTGTACGAAAAAGCCGTGCCGCTGGCGACTCCGCTGGAGAGCAGCTCGGCTCCATTCGGATCGGGCCACAGCGTAGGAACGGCAGCATCGCGTTGTTCAGGTTCGCGGGCTTCGAATACACGCCGGTCGTCGGATTCGGAATCAGGCCCTGGCGCACCTGCGCGTCCGGCACCACGCTGACGCTGCTCAGCGCGAGCGTCTGGCGGAATCCTTCGTAATTGCCGAACAGGAACAGCTTGTTCTTCTTGATGGGGCCGCCGAGCGCGCCGCCGAATTGATTGCGGCGGAAGGGCGGAACGAATCCCCGATCGAAGAAATTGCGCGCGTCGAGAGCGCTGTTGCGCAGGAATTCGAACACGGTCCCGTGCACCGAATTGCTGCCGGATTGCGTCACGACGCTCACCTGCGCGCCCGCGCGCTTGCCGTACTCGGCGCCGTAGGTATCGGTCAGCACGTTGAATTCGCGAACGGCGTCGATGCCCAGCAATTGGCCGCTGACGCCGCCGGGCGAAACCGCGAGCTGGCTGGATCCGGTGTACTCGATTCCATTCATCAGGAAAACATTTTCCGAGGTGCGGCGTCCGGCGACGGAAAACGTGTTGCCGTCGCTGGTGCTGGTGTTGACGCTCTTCATCGAGCTGTAGTTGATGGCGCCGGGATTCAGCGTGATCAGGTTATCGAAGCTGCGGCCGTTGAGCGGCAGCTCCTTCACTTCGCGCTCGCCGACGATGCCGGAGACGGATGACGTGGTGGTGTTCACGATGGGCACGTCTTCGGTAACGGTGACTTGTTCGGAAACTACGCCGACTTCCAGCCTGAAATTCACGATGGCCTGCTGGCCGACCTCCAGATTGATTCCGGTGCGGACGGCGGACTTGAAACCGGTCTTTTCGCACCTTCACTTCGTTCGGCCCGACCGCGAGCGAGAGCGCGGAGAACTTGCCGGATTCGTCGGTGGTCACGGTGCGCGTCGCGCCGGTTTCGACATTTGTGACGATGACTTTCGCGCCGCCGACGCCAGCGCCGGATGCGTCTTCGACGGTGCCGGAAATCGCGGCGGTGACTTGGGCTCGAACCGGCGACGACAGCGCGAGCGAGAGAAGAGTAGTGCGGCAGATAGATGGAAAGCCGATGGGTCATATTTCCTGCTTCGTGGAAGGATCGCTTCGTGGATGGATCCGGATTAGAGAACATAGGTTGTCGCCATGGACAGCGATTTGGACGCAGGAATGCGTGCGCCACATCGGATCAATCATGGAACGGGATGGGTGCAACAGGAGATGCGGTGAAGGCGTCGACGCCCAGGAGGCGTGCTCCGCGGCTGTCGCCAGCGCCCCAGCCGAGCGCCTGCATGCGCTGGATATTCGCGCTGAATACGAGATGAAAACTTGCCGGATCATCGGGCGCAGCGGGCGGTTTGCCCCTCCTGGGAGACACCAAAGCCAAATACTTAAGAATAGTATAGATGTCGGCATCGCCTGGCGCGGAGACGTCGAAATCCTGCGTCTGAAAGCGAACGTGCGCGCCGCGCTCGGCCAGGCGAAACGCCAGAAACGCCGCGCAATCGACAGCCGATTCGAACCAGGCTTCCGATGCCGGCGGGCGTATCGAGATCGAAATAAATCAGCACGCGATGATCCTGCTCGCGCGCGAATTCGCGGACCTGAAGATTGCCGGT
Source organism: Terriglobia bacterium (assembly GCA_963732025.1). Lineage (GTDB taxonomy): Bacteria > Acidobacteriota > Terriglobia > Bryobacterales > Bryobacteraceae > Palsa-187. Next base: position 633,014 of record CAVSXU010000006.1, on the reverse strand, counting down.
GTGCGCGGTGGCTCGCCAATCGACGTGGCGCGCGCTTTCGAAGGCTTCATAGGGACGGATGCGATAAAAATCGTGGCCGCGGCCGCGCTGCAGCGCTTCCATTTCTCCGCTGACTGACGCGAGCAGAGATTCGAACCCAGGCTGCGGATCGAGGCACGGATAGACGATCACTTCGTGACGCGCGGTGACCATCTCGCGGCGTTCGGAGAAACCGAAGGGGAAGCTGGTGGAGAATTGAAAATTGCGATCGCGCTGCGCGCCGCGCTTGGCGAGGTAGAGGTCGACCGATTCCTCCAGGACCGCGCCGCCGGGAATCACCGGAAAGTAGAGGATCGACGCGATGCCGCTTTCGGCCGCGCCCGCGAGGTGAATGCTGAACGACGGCACCCAATGCTTCAGATTCTTGAGTCGCACGGCGACACGCACCTTTCGGCGAGCGGAGATGTGCTGCGGCAGGACGAGATCGAGTTCGAGACCGGCGAGGCCGAGTCGGCTGATGAATCCGGATACGAGCCACGTGGAGAGCATCGCGGCGAGGATCAGGAAGAGAAGATTGTTCGCGGATAGAAATGCGCCGACGGCGACGGCGATCAGGATCGCCGCGTAGACTAAGCCGGCTCGCGTGAGGCGCTGGCGCAAGTGCAAGCTCCAGCTCTTGAGGAGTTCGGACCACCAGACGCGGAGGGCTCGGGCCACGTAATCAGGCTAACAGTGAAATGCACAGGCGAAAAATACCCGCGCCACAACCACACGTTTATCTGCAGCCTCATGAAGCGTGCGCCACCGCTCCGGCGGTTTATGGCATTCTGGACCAGAATGCTCCCGATTTTGGTTGCCACCTATGGCGCTGTCTTCGTCGCCGAAATCGTCGGCGATAAATTGCTCTACACGACGGGCGTTTTGGCGGCGCGCTACAAAACTCTGCCGATCATGATCGGCATGGCGTTCGCGTTCATGATCAAAATGGCGGTGGCGGTGCTCGCCGGCGAATTCGTTTCGAAGCTGTCGCCGTGGCTGGTGGCGACGGTGACGATGCTCAGCTTCATCGGCGTCGCGATCACGGTGTGGCGCAAGGACGAACGGCGCGCCGCGATGAAAGAGGTTTCCGCGCCGAAAGCTGCGATGGTTTCGTTCGCCGCGATTTTCTTTTCCGAATGGGGCGACGTCGGCCAGATCACGGCGGCCGGAATGGCGGCGCAGTTCCTGAAACAGGATTCGGCCACGATCGGAACCCGCGAAGTGATGCTGCTCGTCTGGCTGGGCGCGGTCGGTGCGATGGTGACCAAAGGCGCACTGGCGGCTTCGGTCGGCGCCGGGGTTCGCGGCTGGATCCAGCGCAATGTTTCCCCGCGAGTGGTTCGCTATGCCGGCGTCGCGCTGCTGCTGCTGCTGGGAGTGCTGTCCGTCGTCGAAACACTCACTGAAGGACACGCTTGACGCGCGTCGAGAAGCCAGGGGCTGAAACGCGGCGCTCCGCGATCGGATTTATCGTCTGCCTGGGCATCGTAAGTCTGTTCGCCGACATGACGTACGAGGGCGCGCACAGCATCATCGGTCCGTTTCTTGGCGATCTGGGCGCGAGCATGGCGACGGTCGCGTTCATCTCCGGCGTCGGCGAAATGCTCGGCGCCAGCTTGCGCTATTTTTCCGGGCGATTCGCCGATCGCTCGCACGCGTACTGGACCATCACCGCGCTCGGCTATGGGATGAACGTGATCGCAGTGCCGGCGCTCGCGTACGCGGGAAATTGGAAAGTCGCCGCGCTATTGGTGATCGCCGAACGGACCGGAAAGGCGCTGCGCGGACCGGCTCGCGACGTGCTGCTTTCGGAAGCGACGCAGGAAGTCGGGCATGGGTTCGGATTCGGATTGCATTCGATCATGGACCAGACGGGCGCGGTGGTGGGACCACTGTTGATGGGGGTCGCGGTGGCTCGATCGCACAACTATGGATCGGCGTTCCTGTGGTTGGTGGTGCCCGCGATCGGCACAATGCTTGCATTGTTGACTGCACGCGTGCTGCATCCGACGCGAGGATCGTCCGCGCGCGTTCCGAGCCAACAAGCGCTGCCGAAAGTCTTTTGGATTTACGTTGCCGCGGCGGGATTGCTCGCCTGCGGCTTCATCGATTTCCCCGTGCTCGCGCGGCACTTCCAAAGCATGGCGTTTCTCAAACAGGATCAGATTCCGCTGCTGTACGCGGGCGCGATGGCGGTGAACGGGCTCACCGCGTTGATCTTCGGGCGACTGTTCGATCGCTTTGGAATTCTGGTGATGGTGATAGGCGCGGTGATTTCCACGCTGTCACTGCCCCTCGGATTCTTGGGCGGCGCCGGCGCGGCGGTGGCGAGCGTCGCATGTTGGGCGACCGGCCTGGGCGCGCAGGATGCTTCTCTGCGTTCGGGAATTGCACAAGTGGTATCGATGAACAAGCGCGGCGGGGCGTTCGGCGCATTCAACGGAGTCTTCGGCGTGATGTGGTTCCTGGGCAGCGCCACCATGGGATTACTTTATGGTTGGTCGCATCTGGCCGTCGTGATTTTCGGCGCCACGTGCCAACTGGCGGCGGCCGCGATGTTCCTCATGCTGCGGCGTCCGCTGGCGGCCGCGCGGCAGACGGCCTGAGTCGAGCCATGGCTTTCACCCGACAAGAGCGCTTGGCGAGCCGGATGGCCTGGATCAGTATCGGTGTCAGCGCGATCCTGGCCGCAGTCAAGATCAGCGTCGGGCTCGCGGCTCATTCGGTTGCGGTGGTGTCGGACGGTTTCGAATCGGCCGCGGATTTCTTCACGTCGGGACTGGTGCTGTTCGGACTCTGGGTCGCCTCGAAGCCGGCGGATCACGACCATCCTTATGGGCACGGACGATTCGAGACATTGATCGGGCTCGCGATCGGCGTAGTGCTGGTAGCCACCGGCACCGCGATCAGCATTCGCGCGCTGGAAGAACGAAACATACAGCATGAGACCGCGTTGTTTGCGATCTGGCCGCTGATCGGATCGATCGTCGCGAAGACCGCGCTGGGCGCGGGAAAGTTCAGCGTGGGGAAGCGCAGCGGCAGTTCCAGTCTTACGGCGGACGCGTGGAACGATGCGGTGGACGTGCTCTCCGGTGCGGTCGCGCTGGTTGCGATTCTGCTTTCGATTTATTGGCAGGGCATGATCGCGGCGGATCACTACGGCGGTTTCGCCATCGGACTCATCGTCATTTTTCTCGGCTTCAAGGTGGTGCGCGAGACTGCGCTGCAGTTGATGGATACAATGCCGGACCAGGATCAGATGGTGCAGATCCGCAAAGTCGCGCTGAGTGTGAAAGGCGCGCGCGCCGTCGAGAAATGCTTTGCCCGAAAAACGGGCTTGCGCTATCACGTCGATCTTCACTTGGAAGTGGATCCCGAATTGACCGTGCGCGAGTCCCATGAGATCGCGCATTCGGTTCAACAGACCGTCATCGAACGCCTGGATTGGGTGGAGGACGTGCTGGTCCACGTAGAGCCGTTCATCGGTTCGCCCGGCCCGATGGCGAACGGCGATCTCTGATACACCGGTATTTTCGAGCCCCAGTAGCATCAATAAAAGTTGTAGTTCATCATCACATAGGGGTACGTGTACCCCCGATCATGTCCTGTGCGCGCCAGGAAACCGCCGGGCAAAATGCGTCCGACGCCCGCTCCGAATTCGAGCTGGCGATTCACACGATAGGAAGTTTCGGCATCGTACTCCTCTCCGATGTGCGTCCCGGAGTGTCCCTTCGTGTCCCTCGCGATCACCGTCCCCGAGGAATTGTAGAAACCATCGGTCGCACTCCCCAGCCACCAGTCGTTATAGATCGCGGCAAGCGTCCAGTTTCTGCGCGGTGAAATTCGCACGCCGGTGCGAACCTCACGCAGGTTCTGCCAAGCCAATTGATCGGCCAGACCATGGTGATCGTGAACATTCGGATAGAGCTGATCGAAAGTTCCTCGCTTGCCATCTCTTGGATCCCCATCGCCTGAGGCGAAACCGTACTCGCCGAAAATCCGCGGCAGGGTGCGCCACGAAGTGAAACGGTATCCCGCGATTGCGGTGCCGGCCCAGGCGCGAATCGAATCGGTCCCGACGTGGCCGGTTTGCATCGCTATTTCGGCGTCGTAATCGAATTGAGCCACCGCGCCGGCCCAGCGCACGCCAACGGTTTTTTCGTCGAGCTTCGAAATCACGCCTTCTTCAGACTTGAGTCCCGGCGTCAGACGCCAGAAAACATACGGCTCGATTGCGGACCCACGGAACACACGGTCAAACTTCGCATCGATTCCATGCAGATTGTTGCCGGGCTGGTGATGGCTGAGGCCGTTGTCCATGACCACCACTTGCGACGCGGAGAAGGCGCTGAGGCGAACCCATCGCCAATTCGAGAACAGCATCGCGGCATCGTATCCACGCGACGCATTGCGCCAGTAGGAAGTGCCCACCAGCCTGCCATCTCCGAAATTCAGATCCTGCCGGCCGACGCGAAAACTCAGCCGACCACGCTCCGTATCGCCCAGGTCGATGTAGGCTCGCCGCAGATCCCAGGTGCTTTGATACGGGGGGGCCAGCGGCTGATTCTTCCAATACGCGGTGGCGTCTTGAAGTTCGGCGTACACCCGCAGCCAGCGCGCGGGGCGAATCAATGTGCCGAAGCGGAAGCGCGCGATTCCATAAGAATCGCCCGAAGCGCCGGGAAGAAAATTAGTCGTGTTGTAACTTTCCAGGCGAAATCGGTAGCCCGCGGTGAAACAAATCCATCCTGGAAGCTCGCGATTCACATAGGATAACGGCGAATACGCGGCGGCAGGCGTGTCCGTATCCGCCGGCCGGTTCGGATTCACCTTACTGCCACCTGGGTTGTCCACCGTACACTGCGCTGCCATCCATCCAGCATTCGCCGTCAGGAGGAGGATCAGCGCAAAGCGGCATCGCATTTTTGTTGGATGCCGCGAGCCCGCTCAAGGAAGCAAGAGAAGCGAGAAAGAAAGGCGCGTCTTTCAAAAGCTACAATCGAATCAGCTCATGGAAAACCGCGCAATCGCACGGCTGCTCTACGAAACCGCCGACCTGATGGAAATCGCCGGGGAGGACTCGTTCCGCATCCGCAGCTATCGCAACGCGGCGGGCGTGATCGAATGGCATCCCGAAGCGATCTCGGCGATCCTCAAAGAATCCGGAACGCAAAGTCACCGATATTCCGGGCATCGGCAAAGGCATCGCGGCGGTTCTCGCGGAAATCGAGCAGCGCGGCAGCTTCGAGCGGCGCGATGAGATGCTGGAAAAATATCCCGCCTACGGCGCTGGAGCTGCTTAAGCATCCAAGGGCTGGGTCCGAAGAGCATTCGACTGCTGTTCGAGCACTATCGCTGTTCCACCATCGACGATCTGGAGCGGATCTGCCAGCGAACAGAAGCTGCGCGAGCTGCCGCGCATGGGCGCGAAGCTCGAAGAGAAAGTGCTGCGGTCGATCGCGTCCTATCGGCAGCGCGCGGGGCGATTCCTGCTGAGCTTCGCGCAGCGGCGTGGCGGACGAGTTGACGCGAGTATCTTCGAAGCGTGCCAGGCGTCGAGAAGATCACGCCGGCGGGCAGTCTGCGGCGCGGCAAGGAAACCGTCGGCGATCTGGATCTTGCTCGTCACGGGCCCGGGCGCGCGCGGCAGCGCTGGAGAAATTCGTCGCGCATCCGCAAGTGCAGGAGGTGCTCGGCAAAGGGTCCGAACAAAGCCAGCATCAAGTTCGGGCTGGAGGGCTTGCAGGTGGATCTGCGCGCGCTGCCCGACGGAGAGCTACGGCGCGGCGCTGCAATATTTCACCGGCAGCAAGGAACACAACGTCGCGCTGCGGCAGCGCGCGCTGAAGATGGGCTTGACGCTGAACGAATACGCGCTGGCGCGTGTCGATAACGAACGAGCGCGTGGCTAGCGCGACCGAGGAAGAGATCTACGAGAAGCTCGGGCTGCTCTGGATTCCGCCGGAGCTGCGCGAAAACTCGGGCGAGATCGAAGCGGCGGCGGAGGGTCGGCTGCCGAAGCTGGTGGAGCTTGGCGATATTCGCGGCGATCTCGCACATGCACACCACGGAAAGCGACGGCCGCGCGACGCTCGCAGGAAATGGCGGAGGCGGCGCGCGCGCGCGGCTACGAATACATCGCGATCACGGATCATTCGAAAGCGCTGGCGATGGCCAACGGCCTGGATGAGAAGCGCGCGGTCGCGTTCGCGCATCAGGTTCGCGAGATGGATCAGAACGGGCATTGGGGCTGCGCGTGTTCTCGCGGCTTGGAATGCGACATCGCGCGCGACGGCGCGATGGATCTGGAAAACGACGCGCTGGCGCGAGCTCGATTTCGTGATCGGCAGCGTCCACAGCTACATGAATCTGGAAGCCGGCGGAGATGACGGATCGGCTGCTGCGCGCGCTGGAGTGTCCGCACCTGCGCGTGCTCGGGCCATCCCACCGGCCGCATTCTGCTGCATCGCGATCCGTTTCCGTTCGACTTCGACGTGGTCGCGGCGGAGGCCGCGCGGCGCAATGTTTATCTCGAAATCAATGCCAGCCCGGAGCGCCTGGATCTGGCGGCCCGCGTGATTCGCGCGGCGAAAGCCAAGGGCTGCAAGTTCGTCATCTCGACCGACGCGCATCATCCCAAGCATCTGGCCAACATGACGCTACGGCGTCCGCATGGCGCGGCGCGGGTGGCTGGAGGCCGGCGACATTCTGAACACTCTGCCCGCTCGAGGAATTCGCCAAGCGATCCAAGTCACATCAATCAAATGAAACTTATCTCCTCTAATGAAATTACACGCACGCCGATTTTTCACGTGACGCTGGATCGCGCCATCGATCCCGACGGCTTCGAGATCAAGCGCGCCATCGTGCAGCACGGCGGCTCGGCGGTCATGATGCCGGTGGACGATCGCGGACGCATTCTGCTGGTCCGGCAATATCGTCTGCCGGCGCGCGCAATATCTGTGGGAACTGCCCGCCGGCCGCGTCGACGAGGGCGAGACGCCGCTGCAGGCGGCGCAAGCGGGAACTGATGGAAGAGACCGGCATACCGCGCGAAGAAGTGGACGAAGCTGGCCGAGTTTTATCCCAGTCCCGGATTCCTCGCGGAGAAGATGACGATCTATCTGGCGACGGGACTTGACGGCGGGCGAGCGACGCCGATGGAAGACGAGCGCATCGAAGACGCGCTGGTTCTACGGCGCGAAATTGAGGAGTCGATCGACGCCGGCAAGATCATCGATGCGAAGACGAAGATCGGATTTATCGTTATCGCAGGTGGAAGCAGATATCTCGCAAGAAAGTAAACATCGCGCTGAGCGCCTGCGCGCGATGGCTGACCTGCATCTTCTGTCGCGTCGTCGGCTTCGCCGAAGGTGCAGCCGAATGGCTCGTAGTAAAACAGCGGATCGTAGCCGAAGCCGCCTGCGAGCCGCGCGGCTCATCGATGATGCGGCCTTCCACCGCGCCGCGAAACGTCTGCACCAGCTTGCCGTCGCGCACCAGCGCGATGACGCAGACGAATCGCGCCGTGCGATTCTCGACGCCGCGCAAGTCGTTCGCAGCAAGCAGCGCGTTGTTGTCGGCGTCGGTCGCATTCGGCCCGGCGAAGCGCGCCGAATGCACGCCGGGAGCGCCGCCGAGCGCGTCCACTTCCAGGCCCGAATCGTCGGCGAAACAGATAGCCGTCCGACGTGCTGCGCCGTAGTACAGCGCCTTCTCGATCGGCGTTCTCTTCGAACGTGGCGCCGTGTTTCTTCCGGCGGCGGGACGGATTCGCGGAGTGCCGCACATCGAAATCCGGCGCGGCGAGCTGAAACTCGCGCAGCTTCCCTGGATTCGACGTGGCGCAGTAGACGATCACGCGCTTTCGAATTGCCTCTGGATCGCGATCAGTTCGGCGATTCCGCGCGCGCGCCAGCGCCAGCAGCTCGGCCAGCTGCGCGTCGTCGAACGCCGTCTTCTCGGCCGTGGCCTGCAATTCGACGAACTTTCCCGAGCCCGTCATCACGACGTTCATGTCGACTTCGGCCTGCGAGTCCTCCTGATAGCAGAGGTCGAGCATCGGCACGCCGCCGACGACGCCCACGCTGGTGGCGGCGACGAAATCGCGCATCGGCGACTTCTTGAGCGCTCCGAATTTCACCAGCTTGCCGCACCGCCGCCGACAGCGCGATGTAGGCGCCGGTGATCGCGGCCGTGCGCGTGCCGCCGTCGGCCTGCAGCACGTCGCAATCGAGAATGATGCTGCGCTCGCCGAGCGCGTCAAGATCGACCACCGATCGCAGCGAGCGCCCGATCAGCCGCTGGATTTCCATGGTGCGTCCCGAGGCGCGGCCCTTCGACACTTCGCGCGGCGTGCGCGTGGCGGTGGCGCGCGGCAGCATCGAATATTCGGCCGTCACCCAGCCTTTGCCGGAGCCGCGCAGAAATCCCGGAACGCTTCTTCGATCGACGCCGCGCACAGCACGCGCGTGTTGCCGACCTCGATCAGCGCCGAGCCTTCGGCGGTGAGCAGATAGTCCGTGGTGACTTTCACCGGCCGCATCTGGCCCGGCTTGCGTTGGTCGATTCTCATTATTTCCCCGATTTCATCATTTCGTAGAGCAGCCAGAACATGAATGCCATTCCGAGAAGAATGATGAGCGCGCAGGGAATGAGTCCCCGCCCCGCCCCTGCGGCGCGCGCTTTTTTCGATCCCGCTGGTTTGAATCTTGCCATATCGTTATTGGTGGCGTCGTGTCCTAATGTGATGCTCGCATGTGCGTGGCGGCCTGCCGGAAGAATTCGTCCAGCGCGCGAAGCGATCCTTCTTCAAGATCGCGCAGAGTGATCGACACGACGGCGCGGCCGCGCTCCGCCAGCGCCATCTGCGTCGCCAGAAATTGCGCGCCATGGTAATCCGCCGGTTCGCCGGCTCGCCGCGATCAGAACTGTCGAAAAGCATTTTCCGTGGCCGATGATCATTTCATGATACGAGTGATTCATCGCGGGCCCTTCGTACACGTCCACCGGCATCTTGCAGACGCGCGCGAAACAGCCGTTCCGCCGCGCGATCCAGCACCGCACGCGCGGCGCGGCCCGCGGCGAATACCGGGTATCGCCAAAAAACGTCAGCTCGCCGTATCCGCACGCGCGATCTTTTGTGGAACCGCGCAACAGCGACGCGTAGATCGCAGGAGCGGTGGATCCGCTGGGTTCGCACGTAGCAGGCAGCCGGTCCCAGCGCAGCGTAACTCTTCCTCGCCAAACAGCATTGCGCAGAGTATCCGATGCTCTGCCGCCATTCCTTCGTCTTCTCGATTCCGCCCGCGCGCTGCGACTCCGCGTGCAATCGGTTCGCGATGGATTTGTACAATTCCACGTTCGGCTGCGTGACGAAATTCATCTTGCGCAGCCACGCCACTCCGAAGACCGCGTAATGGACGAACTGCATGTAGCGGGAGAGCGGGCCTTTCTCAAGCGACAGCACTGCGACCGGATACCCCGCGCGCCGCAATAGAGCCAGCTTTTCGGCGACCTTCGAGCTTGCCCCCGCGGTCGAGCCTTTCATTTCGATGCCAAGAAAAACGCGGTCCTGGTAAGGATCGCGTGGCGGACGGTAGTTGGTCATCCGCACAGGCTCGCCGATGACGATCTTGATTCCATGCTCGGCGGACTTACCCAGGCTTTCCTCGAACTCCTGCTTGGTCCACATCGCGGCACCGCTTAACGATGGCGGCAGCAACAACGTCACCTTGTCGCGGCCCGCCAGTCCTTGCGTGTGCAGGAATGCGGATAATCGCCAGGCCGTATCGATCTCGCCAGAGGAAAGCGATGTGCCCGCCATCCACTCGTCCAGATCGACGCCGGCCAGCGCCAGCGGGTACAAACTGCCGCGCGTGAGCGGCCCGCTGTGGCGCCCGCAGGTGGTGTTGGCTTCGTCGAGTTGCACGGCGGCGCAGCGAAAACCGCGCGGCTTCGCGAACTTTTCCAACAGCGAACCAGGCAGCGTCAAATAATAAATATTCGCGACGCGAGTCGACCTCCGCATCGTTGAAATGTCCCGCGAGCTTCTCCAGATTATCGACGGGCTCATACGACGTCATGCCCATCGCCATGGCGACCACCAGCGTCCGTTTCCAAAACTCGTGAGGCTCGAGACCGCTGCGCCGCTTGATGTCGGCGACGATCACCCGGAGTTTCGCGGGATCGGTGGAATCCAGGAAATAGACGCGCGGTCCTCGACGCAGCAGACCAAGCGCCTGATACATCGCCTTATCTTCGATGGATCCCCCCATGCCGGCCCAGATCAGATACTTCACCGGCACGCCGTGCGCTTCGCGAATTCCCGCGCGAATTTCGGCGATCTCCTGGGCGATTCGTCCCGGCCATTCGGCATGATTCTCGGCTTGCCAGGCGAGATTGAATACGCCATAGCGGTTGGCAGTGACGCGTCCGTTTTCCACTTCCATGCCGATGGGGATCAGCGCGCCGCGCGAAGGGTCGAGGCTCGCAAGTCCTTTACGGCGCACCCGCGAATCCAGCGCCTTTAATCCGCCCAGCACGGATGAACTACGAAATCGATCGAAGCAGGATTGGGATTCGGGCAGGTCGTGGTGGATCGACAGGCGCAACCTACTAGGTTTAACACTAAATGTCCGTAAGGGCACGCGAAGCGAGGCGTTCAAAAGCAAATCAATTTTGCTGCCGCCGGATGCGCCTCAGCGGGCATTGCGGAACGGCGGGAAATAGAGACCCCGGTGCGAACACTCGGGACAGCGAAACAGAATTTTCCATTGCCTGGCTACTTCATTCGCGGCCCATCCCGAGCCACAGTGGAAGCACACGTTCACGAACGGGCGGTCTTCACGAATTACCGCGGAAGTCGTGCGCTCGAAATATAGTGCCCAGCCATAAAGCGCCCAGTCGACGCCCGCGATGCGATCCGCGACGCGAGTGGCCAAATACAGAGATCCTTGCAGAATGGCGATCGCGCTCGCGGGCAAGCGAGCGAATCTTCGAAGCCTCGGCGCCAGTTGCGGAAATACGGCGGGATCCAGATATTTGACTCGCGCCAGATAGGCGAACGAAGAATACAGGTTCTGCCATGCCGTAAGCTTGAGGCCGGCGGTGCTTTCCACCAAGCTGACCAGTTGCTGACGCCGGAATCGATTCACGTGATCGCCGCCTTCGAACACGTAACGATAGATGCCGTCGCACAAGCCATAACCGTTCGGAACCGCAACGTAGAGGCGGCCATCGGCTTTCAGGATTCGCGAAATCTCACGTAGTGTGCCCGCCAGGTTGACGACGTGTTCCAGCACGTGGTGGCAGATCACCAGATCGAACGACGCGCTATCGAACGGAAGCGACTCGCCCAGCGCGACCACATGCCGCACGGCGGAATCGGGCGCGTACGCGTTCGCGAAGGCGTCCTTATCGGAATCGACGCAGACCACCAGGCAGGCGTATTGGCACGATTTCATGCTGCCCGCGCCCGCGCCGAGATCGAGTACGCGCTGGCCCGCCTTTAGTTCGTCGACCCAATCGATCATTCTTGTCTATCATCACTCCGTCCCGGCTCCAGCGTATGATGGGGCGATGGAATCTACACGACGTGCATTGATCGGTGGCGCGCTGGGGGCAATCGGCGCGGCCAAGGTATTCGCGCAGCAGCACTCGGAAGGTCTGACGAAAGCACCCGCCGACGTGAAGCCTGGCAGCATCACATATGAGGACGTCCCGTATCCGCATCCGGTCGACTATCTTTCTCTTTCGCTCTATGGCCAGGATGTAAAGCTCGCGTACATGGATGTTCCGCCTGCCGGGACGCCGAACGGCCGCACGGTAATGCTGTTTCACGGAATGAATTTCGGCGGGTTCTATTTTTCCGGGCCGATCGATCTGCTTCGCAAGGACGGATTTCGCGTCGTCGTGCCCGATCAAATCGGTTTTGGGAGATCGTCAAAACCGATCATTCCCTACAATTTTCACGACATGGCGGCGAACAGCCGCAAGCTGCTCCAGACGCTGGGGATCGCGAAGGCGGCGATCGTTGGGCACTCGATGGGCGGGATGCTGACCGCACGCTTCGCCGCGACCCAGGGCGACATCGTCGAGCGCGCCGTCATCTACAATCCGATCGGCACTACCGATGGCCGTTTCGGCAATCAGAAGTGGCGCAATGCCGAGGAGATTTACAAGGTCACGGTGGCACAGTCGCACGATCAGGCTTATGCGCAGGCATCGGGCACCATTCATCGCTACTTTGCGCAGCCAGGAGCGTGGCGTCCTGAATTCGAGGATTTGGTTCGCATCCTGTACGCACCCACCCTTAGCGCCGATTGGCCGCGCTGGGCGATGGTGCGCACGTTGGTGCAGCAGATGCCGTTTCTCGATCCCGTGGTCTACGATTGGCCGCACATCAAGGTGAAGACGTGCGTACTCGGCGGCGACAAGGACACGCCGACGTTTCCCGCGGAGGCGAAGCATATCGCCGAGACGATCCCCGGTGCCGAACTGGTGTTGCTGCCCGGGCTCGGGCACGTTCCGCACGTCGAGAAACCGGAAGTCTTCAATCCGGCTTTGATGAAGTTTCTGAAATCGTAAACTCTGCTCGCCGTGCGATTCTGGTATTCATGAGCACGCACGCCGTCGCATCGCCCGCGGCCGAATTTCCCTACTTCACCGAAGAGCACGATATCATCCGCAAGACCGTCAAGCGATTCTGCCTGGAGGAAATCGCTCCGCATGCGGAAAAGTGGGACGACGAAGGCATCTTTCCGCGCGAGCTTTTTCACAAGGCCGGCGCCCTCGGCCTGTTCGGCATTCGCGATCGATCCGAAGTGGGGCGGGAGCGGCAGCGATTGGTGGGCCACGGCCGCGTATCTCGAATCCATGGCGTACTCCGATAGCGGCAGCGTCAACATGGCGTTCATGGTGCAGTCCGATCTGACGATCCCCGCGATCCAGGAACTCGGCACGCCTGAACAGCAGGAGCAATTCATTCCGAAAGCGGTGACTGGCGAATGGATCGGATCGCTCGGAATTAGCGAGCCCGGCGGCGGATCCGACGTCGCTGCATTGAAGACTCGCGCCGAATCGATGGCAATGATCTTGTCATCTCCGGGCAAAAGTTGTGGATCACCAACGGAACTCGCGCCGACTTTATCGTGCTGGCGGTTCGAACCGGAGGCGAGGGCCACAAAGGTATTTCGCTGGTATTGTTCCCGACAGCCACCAAGGGTTTTTCAGTCGGCAAGAAACTCAAGAAGATCGGCATGCTCTCCTCCGATACCGCCGAACTGTTCTTCGACGAATGCCGCGTCCCCGTCGCGAACATCCTCGGCGAAATGAATCGCGGTTTCTATTACGTGATGGAAAATTTCCAGGGCGAGCGGCTCGCGGCCAGCCTTCAGGCGCTCGCATCGATGGACTACGCGGTTCGCTACGCACTCGACTATGGTCTGGATCGCACTGCCTTCGGTTCGCCGGTTCGAAAGTTTCAAGTGTGGCGTCATCGATTCGCCGAACACCTGACGAACATCGAAGCCGGACGTTGGATGGTGTATCGCGCGCTGGATCTGGCAAATCGCGGCAAGCGCGCCATTCGCGAGATCACGATGGCGAAGTTGTACACCTCGGAGTTTTCGCAAAAGGTTGCCTACGATTGCATGCAGATGCTCGGCGGCTTTTCCTACACCACCGAATATCCGCTGGGCCGTATGTGGCGCGACCTGCGGCTCAATACGATTGGCGCGGGCACCTCGGAGATCATGAAAGAGATCATCGCGAAAGAGGAAAAGATTTAGCTTGACCGCTCCCTGGCGGTCACGGCTCGGAAAGCCTTCTGAGTTGCGCGCGTAAGTAAGCGGTCCACCTTGACCCGATGCCCCAGACCCCTTCCATCACCGTAATGCTTCAACAGTTCGCGGGCGGCGATAAGACGGCTCTCGACCGCCTGATGCCTCTCGTCTACGCCGAGCTGCGCAAGCTCGCAGACGGATACCTCGACAACGAACGCTCGAATCACACGCTTCAGCCGACAGCTCTGGTCCACGAAGCGTACGTGAAGCTGATTCACGAAGAGCAGCCCGATTATCGCAATCGTTCGCACTTTTTCGGCGTCGCCGCGCACATCATGCGGCAGATTCTGATCGACCACGCGCGCACTAGAAATGCCGCCAAACGCGGCGGCGGATTGAGAAACGAATCGCTGGACGAAGCCGCCCACGCGATCGCCGAACGCCCCATGACGATGATCGCCATCGATGACGCCTTGAGCACGCTGGAGCGCAAGGACGCCCGCAAGGCCAAGCTGATCGAGATGCGTTTCTTCGGTGGGCTGACCGCCGAAGAATCGGCCGAAGTGCTCGATCTGCCAGTCGAAAAAGTTCGCGCCGAATTGCGCGTCGCCCAAGCCTGGCTCGAACGCGAGCTCGATCGCACCCCGCAATCGGAAAAATAGTTTCAAAATCCTCCACCGTTTATCGCCTGAACAGGTAAAGGCGCTTCTTAGCGCTACTCGGAGGATGGCTTCTACAAATTCAGTTTGCTCGGAGGAGCGTGTTCGCTCGCGTTCGGCTAAGTTCCGAAAGAACGACGCGAGCTTGAACGTCGCGAATCTTCAAAAGGAAATCTTATGCTCAAAAACAAACTCTTACTCTTAGTGAGTGCGACGACTCTCGGACTTCCGCTCTCTGCCGGGACGATTCTGGATACTTATCCTGATGGGCCCAGCGCCTATACGAACGGTTTCGTGCTTATGGCGCAGACCTTCACGGTGGGGTCCGACACTGTTCTAGATAGCTTCAAGTTCCAGACGTTCAACGCGCCTGGACAGTTCGTTCAATTGGAAATCTTTGCGTGGGGCCCCAGCGGTCCTACCGGCCCCATGTTGTTTGATTCCGCGAACTACTCGCGTAGCAACGCGATTGCGGACTTCAATCCGATTGGAATGAATCTGACGCTGACGCAGGGCGCGGTATACGGGGCGGTCGTCGATCCGGATGGATACAACTCTTTTAATTCCGCCTTCAACACCAATCAAAATAGCTATACCGGAGGCAACATGTGGCTCCTTTCGTCCAATCCAGGTTCCGTTTGGACGAGCTTCGCCGGCGATAATCTCCTGTTCCAGGCGAGCTTCATCTCAAGCGTCGCACCGCCTCCTGGGCCATCCAGTGCGCCCGAACCCGCTACCTACCTGCTGATGTGCAGCGGCTTGGCGATCGTCGGCCTGCTGAAGGTTCGCGGCCGATAACGGTGACGCGTGCCAACATCGCCCGACAGCCGCCAGTGAGGCGCGACAGAATGGAGCGCTAGCGCCATCCAGCCGCATGATCGCCTTCGCGTAACCGCCCACAGAGGATATTCTTTATAGATACAGAACGCCATGCCACTTCTCGATTGGGATCGCGTTCAATCCGTCTTCCTCGCCGTCGCCGACCTTCCGCCAAAGGAACGCGCGCATTTTCTCGACACCGCGTGCGCCGGACACTCCGGATTGCGCGAAGAAGTCGAGTCGCTTCTCCAGTCCGACCTCAAGCGCGGTAAGACCATCCGCGCAGCCGTGCGAGGCGAAGCCTCCCTGTTGTTCGATTCGCGAACACTAATCGGCGATCGCGTCGGTGCCTATCGCATCGTTAAGGAAATCGGCCGCGGTGGCATGGGCGCGGTGTATCTCGCCGTTCGCGATGACGACCAATACCAGAAGCAGGTCGCGATCAAGGTCATCAAGCGCGGCATGGATACCGACGAAGTGCTAGGACGATTCCGGCATGAGCGCCAGATCCTCGCCAATCTGGATCATGCCTACATTGCGCGGCTGATCGACGGCGGCAGCACTCCCGGCGCGCAGCCGTTCCTGGTGATGGAGTTTGTCGAAGGCCGGCCGATCGATCAATATTGCCGCGAACGCAACCTCACTCTTCACGATCGCTGCAGGCTTTTCCTAAAAACCTGCGAGGCTGTTTCGCACGCTCACCGCAATCTGGTGGTGCATCGCGATCTGAAGCCGGAAAATATTCTGATCACGTCCGACGGCTCGCCCAAGCTTCTCGATTTCGGCGTCGCCAAAATCCTGCAAGCCGAAACGGATCGCAGCGTGACCGCGACCATCGGACATAGCCGTCCGCTCACGCCCGACTACGCGAGCCCGGAACAGATTCGCGGCAACACCGTCAGCACCGCGACCGATATCTATTCGCTGGGCGTCATCTTTCATGAGATGTTGACCGGCTCCAAGCCCTATGTCATCGACCGCTCACATCCGAACGAGTGGGAGCGAATCGTTTGCGAAGACGAGATCCCTCGCCCCAGCGACGCCGTGCGTGACGATCGGCTGCGCAAACATCTTCGAGGCGACCTCGACAATATCGTCCTGATGGCGATGCGCAAGGAGGCCAATCGCCGCTACGCATCCGTCGATCAGTTCGGCGAGGACATCCATCGCTATCTGGATTGCCGGCCCGTTCTTGCGCGCAACGATTCCTGGCGGTATCGCACCTTGAAGTTCACCCGCCGTCACCGGTTCACGTTGCTGGCCGCAACCGCCGTCCTCGCCAGCCTCGTCGCCGGTACCGTGATCGCCTTTTCTCAAGCCCGTCAGGCCGACGCCGCGCGCAGAGTCGTGGAGGTCCATCGTGAATCGGCCGAGCTCGAACGCGCCAAGGCGGAAGAACAGAAGCGCGGCGCCGACCAGGCCCGCATCGCCGCCGACCGGGCGCGCATCACCGCCGAGAACGAGCATCGCATCGCCGAACAGCAGCGCGATGTCGCCGTGCGCGAACGCGTCCGTAGCGAGGAACGCCTCACCCAGATGGTCGGCTTGTCTGACCGTTCACTGGCTGAGGTCTACTCGCTCATGGAGCGTCTCCCCGGCGCGTTGCCGGCTCGCCGCGAACTGCTCGATACAACTCTCCAATTCCTCGAAAAACTGTCCCGTGAATCCAGCCCCGATCCTCGGCTGAGAGTCGCGCTGGCCAATGCATATCTCAGGCTGGGCGATCTCCAGGGCAATCACGATGTCGCCAGCCTCGGCGACATGGATACCGCGCTGAAGAGTTATCGCGCCGGAGCCAAACTGCTGGATCCCGAGCACGAACCGATCGCGCCCGCCGGCTTGTTGGTCTGGTTGGACCTGCGAAGCGCGATTGGAAGACTGCTCACCGAGAAAGGTGATATTCGGGGGGCGACTGCGATTTTTCTCAACGCGATTCGCGTCATGCAAAGTGCCGCGGCGCAGTCTCCCGCCAACCTGTCGTCTATCAATAAGGACCTGATGCGGCACACCGCCGGTCTCTATCTGCTGCTCGCCCGCCGCGACAACGATCTCCGGCAGTCTCTCGCCTACGCCACCGGCTATCTCCGTTCCATCGAAGCCTTGGCCAAGCAGTTCCCGAATGACCCCGACATTCAGGGCGATCTCTCCCTCGCCTATACAGAAGTGGGCTGGCAGATTGTTAGTCTCGGCGATCCGGAAGCGGGGATCGCCTATCACGCCAACAGTCTGAAACTTCGCGAGCAACTGGTGCGGGATCATCCCAACGATCTTTTCTTCCGCCGCTATCTGATGCTCGCCTACGAACATTTCGGGACGGTGCAGGGGAGTCCGCTGGTGCCGAATCTTGGCAGACCCGACATCGCGAAGATCTATTACGCCAAGGCCAAGGTGCTCGAAGAGGAAAGTCTCGCCGATCCGCAGAACCACATGGCGGAAGCCGACTACGCGAGTCACCTATTGAAGGTCGGAACAATTGTCGTGACGCCCGGCGACGTCGAAGAATCCCTGGCCACGTTGCGCAAGGCGGCCGGTCTGTTTGAATCGCTCACTGGAACTGCGCCGAGTCTTCCGCACTATGATCGCGATCTTAGCGTCGCTTACGAGTTCATAGGCGACCGTTATCAGGCATTGAACAAACCTGCCGAAGCCATCGCGGAATATCGGAAAGCCCTGGCGCTGGGCGAGAGAATCCTGGTGGACTATCCGGAAGATTGGGTGGAACTCGCGCGCGTGCTGAACACGGAGCAGAGCCTCACCCTGGCCCTGCGATCCGCGGACCAAACACGCCGTCTGATGTTAAGCGCGGAGCGCGCCTCTCGCAACAAAGCAGGCAGCGCCGCGCTGCGTTCCTCCATCGCCCGTGCGTGCCTGACCGCCGCGACGATCTATCGCGAATTGGAAGATTGGGCCAAGACACGGGACGCCGCGCAGCGAGCCGTCACCACGCTTCGTGAATCGCACCGTGAGGGTACACCGGACGCAGTAGTGTTTCACGAAGCAGAAGCAATACTCTCGCAACTCCACGCCCGTCAATGAGGCGCCACCCGTAAGGGCGCGCGCAGCGATCTAAAATATCATCGCGACAGCATGGCTCCGGCTTTCGGAGCCATCCAACGCAGCAGCGGGCAAATGGAGCGCGTTCCTGGCTCTAGTGAGCCATCTTCGCGATAATCAACGCCGCCACAAATATCAAAATCATCCCCACACCCGCGATAATCACTACCTTGGGAATTCCGCCGCCCCCGATCGCGGGCATCCTGAACATCCGCTCCGCCGCCTCCGCCACCGGGAATTGATCGCCCAGCCATCGCGCTCCCAGCCTCTCCCGAAACGCCGCGAGAATCGGCTCGCTCCCGGCGCCACCCTTTTCCAGCATCACGAAGTCCACGTTATCGCCACTCTCCATCCACAGCGGCTCGTGGGTCGAGCGTAGCTTCGTGACCGGTGAGAGATCGCCTTCAAACGTCATATGCTCATCGTTGTTCAACAACGCCGCCGCTCGAATTGAAATCCACGGGATCGTCCGCAGCGAACCGCCCGCCTCTCGCAGCCGCACAAAGTCCAGACCCGCGTCAATCGATTCGCAACCCACCAACACAGAGCTTTTCATATCGATCCCCCATGTGGGGCAGGCGGTTCCGCCTGCCGTCTCTAACCCCCCAGCGTAGTCAGATCCTGTGTGGCGGCCCGCCTGGGCCGCGCGCGACCGCCCGGTCGCGCTCCGCAACTACTCCACCCCAAAAGCCAACAGCACATTCCCCGGAGCCCCGCCACCCAGCGCCGCATATCCCGACGTCATGAACATCATCCCGCCCGCGACCACCGGACCCGGTCCATTAATCGCACCGCCCTTACCCGCGATACCATTCACCGTCGAGTACTCATGCGCCGCATTGTACTCCCAGATAATCTTCCCGTCGCCCGACGAATACGCGCGCATGATTCCATTGCTCGATGCCGAAAACACCACGCCCGGAATCACCGTGATCGCCGCCGATTGCGCCTGAACGCAATTCGGATCGCGATCCCCCTTGCACGGAATCGCCGGCGGCCGCGTGAACCACACCCGCTCGCCGTTCCCGATCATCACCGCCGCCAGCCCGCCCGCCTGTTCCGCGCCCCAGCTCGCATCCGCGTTCGGAAAATAAACCAGCTTGCCATCCGTCGCCGATCCCCACTCGATCCCGCCCAGCGCGCTGCCCTTGCCGATGCGATCCTGCCACATCACCGCGCCCTTCTTCTCCGGATCCAGCGCCCAGCCGATTCCCGATTTCTGCCCGGCGACGATAATGTCGTGACCGTTCGGCAGCGTCCGCAAGATCGGCGAGTTGCCGAAATCGAAATCCGGTCCCTGCTCCGGCGGGCAAGTCTCCGACCGCGACTTCGAAGCATTCGAGCAATTCCCCACCACGAACGCGTCGTTCTCCGTGAGCTGCTTCGTCCACATCACGCGGCCCGTTTTCAAATCGAACGCCATCACCGCATCCGACGTCGGCACCGCCGGCGCAGTGTAAGAGTCGCCGGTCGCGGCATACAACAGTCCGCGCTTCAAGTCGATCGAAGGAGTCGACCAGATCGCCGCACCCGCCGGCCCCCACAACTGCGTGCCGCGCGACGTCTTCTTCAAGCGCTTCGGCTCTTCGGGAATCGTGTACGTCTTCCAGAGTTGTTTGCCGGTCTCCGCGTCATACGCGACCATGCTCCCACGGAACGTGCAGCATTCGTACGCCGGATTTCCTCCCGCCAATTCCTCCAGCGATGCGACGGGGACATACAGACGCCCCTCGGCCAACGCGGGCGCTCCAGTGACGCGAGCAATCGGATGCGTGTCGCTGCGTTGTGTCCAGATTTGTTTCCCGGTCCGCGCATCGACGGCATAAACGTTCGCCTTCACGTCGCCGAAATAAACCACATAGCCGCTCTTGATCGCGCCGATGCTGGGAGCCGTCCGAACCCCGCCCGCCGCTTGAAACGACCAGTAGACGCAGCCCGTCTTCGCATCCAGCGAATACACGAAGCCGGTATCGGCGCCGACGTAAACCCGTCCACCCGCAATCGACGGCTGCCCGTACATCGAACTCGCATTCGGAAATGCGAACGCCCACTTCAATTTGAGATTGGGAACCTCGCTCGCCGTGAGCCCCGCTGCGGCAAATGGTTGGAATCGCGAATTGCCCAGGTCCGCGCCCCATCCGTTCCACATCGGCATCTTGGCGGGATCCACCAACGGCCGATCGCTCATCGCAGCCGAGCAACGATTCGTCATCGCCGACGCATCGCCCGACGCCGACGAGCCCACCGGCCGGCCCGCGATGTATTCCGCGACCTCGCGACGCTGCCCATCGCTAAGCCCGCGAGCCTGCTCCATCATCGCGCCGGTCGTCATCGCCGCTAGAATCGATTCGGGAGTTCGTTGCCGCAGGGAATCGCGATTCGGCGCGCGGCTGTCCGGTCCAGGAGCGGCGTGGCAAACCGCGCAATGCTCCTCGAACACCGAAATCCCGCGAGCCCCCTGCGCCGCCGCAAACCGCACCGCGACACACAACAACCCGACCGCGATCTTTTTCATATGTGCCCTCGTTAATTCGACGGCCGCCAGTGAGGCGCGACAGTATGGAGCGCTACAAGCAGTGAAAACAGGGACAGGCCACCCTGTCCACGCCGGAATCTTATTTTAGGGGACAGGGCGGCCTGTCCCTGTTTTCACACAAACTCTGACGGGACGCGCGCAAATTACGGCTTTACCGAAACTCGAACGTCGCCAAACGTCCAGCAGCATTGCTCCCCGCCACCGCCATCGCCCGACAAATCGTTCACGATCACGTGCAGCACGTAATCCCCTGGCGCGCTGAATTTCGCCGACGTAGTCGCCTTCCCCGTGAACACCTGCCCGACATGCGCACCCTTTGGCGATTCGATCTTCTCGATGCTCGGACGCTCCGGATCGAACGCGACCTCGCCCTGGACCCCGATACTTCACCCAGTGCACGCGCACCGGAACGGCGATGTTGCCCGGCTTCGCGCCCGATAGCGTCGTCCACTTCCCATCATCGGAACCGAACACCGTCAGGCTCAGCGGATTCGCCACCGTCGTCGTCTTCGCGATCGTCAACCCCAGCGGCCCCTGCACCGACGCGCCCGTCTCCTCGAAGCTCAGAATCGGCGGCATATTTCCGACCGCAGCTTCCTTGAATGGCGAGATCTCATAGTCGGGCAACAGACTCGCCGGGATCACCGCTGTTTTGCCGTTCGCCACGATCGTCCACGTGATCTTGTTCGTCCCGAAATTCGCCGGAACCTTGACCGCAAACATGCCCCACTGCCGCCCGAGCGAAAAGTGCGTTGGCTGCCCGCGATCCGGACCACCCGGCTCAATCTTATTCTCCGGACCGATCGGCACATCGAACTCCTGCTTCTCGTTGCGATTGAAATACCCCAGCAGCAGGCTGAACGTCCCGTCGGGATTCTTGAACCAGCCCTCGAACGCGCCAGTGACGTTATCGCGTTTGTTGGCAGGCTTCGCGCCCGATGCAGGAGGCTGCGCCCAAGCGGCGACACTCATAAGCAGACCCGCCAGCAGGGAAACTCCCGCCAGCGCTTTTTTCAGATTCGGCAATCTCATCTCGACTTTAAATTATTGCTGTGTTCCAGCCGGACCCGGCAGCGGAGCGCTCGGCTGCGCCAGCGCATTCTTGTGGAACGCGGCCCATTCCTTGTAATCCTCGTCGGTGATGTAGGTGACGTTCATCCACGCGTGGCACATTTCGTCCACCGTGCGATCGCCATAGCCCACCCACTGATCGTGATCCGGATTGTTCGCGTTCTTCGTCGTGTTATCGTGCCAGCTGGTCACGTGAATCGTCGTGCCCTTCGGAAACACTGGAGCCGCAGTCGTCCGCGTAGATGTAGTTCGTCATCCAGTTGAAGTTGAAATCCGGAACGTAGCTGACCACTTGCTTGGTGCCATCCGGCAGGATCGCTTCCACCAGCATCGCCTTGCCGCGGAAATGCATGTGCGGCTGGAAATTCTCGATGCGAGCCGGCCGAGCCAGCACCGTGGACCCCTCGTTCTTGGCGACCTCGTTCGGCGCGATATCCAGGAACCGAGTGCTCCTCGCCTGGAACGCCGTCAGGTTGGTGCGATACTTCGGCGTCTGATCTTTCGGATAAAGCCAGACCGCCAGTTCCACATGATCGCGAATCTCTTCGCCCACCGCGTGAATATGGATGTCCCACGAAATCTGCGCGCCCGGCATCAGGAGCTTGCCCGAGTTCGGGCGATACAAATCGTATTGCTTGCCGATCGCCCATTCCATCAGCATCCCGCGCCGCTCCGCCGTTACCGGACGATTGCCCGCGCCGGGATTCACTGCCGGTTCGATCACGGGCGTCCCCGTCGGCTCTTCCTGCGACAGATAAGCCACCGCATGATGCGTGATCTTGCGGCCCGCCATCGTCCCGGGCCGAATTTCCACGGCGCGAACCCAGCGAGGCTCCGTCACCGGAACCGTGTTCGACGGCCGCCACCACACATCCTGATGATGCGCCGCCATCGTGTAGTCCTCGGACTTGATCACGAAATCGGGCTCGCCCAGAACCTTTTTGGCCTGCCAGTCATTGTTGGTGGGCCATTGCTTCGGCGCCGGCATGTCCTTCGCGTTGCCCATCGGCGCGCCCGCGTCCACCCACTTCACGATCATCGCGATCTGATCTTCGCTCAGCGACCGATCGTTCGCGAAATGCTGCACGCCAACCGTCTTATCGATATGCCACGGCGGCATCTGCCGCGTGACGACGCGCTGCTTGATCGACTTCGCCCATGGACGAGTCTCTTCATAAGTCACGAACGACATCGGCGCCATCGAGCCTTTGCGATGACAGTCCTGGCACTTCTCCTGAAAGATCGGAGCGATGTCTTTGGCAAACGTCACCGGTTTCGCGGCAGAAGTATCCGCCGCCATCGCCATTCCAGAAAACGCAAGGAGCGCCGCTCCCGCCACAAGACACGTTCGACCCATAGGAAGGATCCTCCAGTCAGCTAATATTATGTACCGATTCCAACCATCTCCGCGAGCGTCTCTCTATACATTTCCTTACAACCGGCGGCCACTGATGCCGACAGCATTTGAGGCGCGACCGTAAGAGAGCGCGCAGCGAAGCCGTGTCCCCGTCGGTCGTTCACTGCACCGTAGCCCAACTAGACTCGAACCCAACCTTCATCACATGTTCTCCGTTGCCCGGAAACGAAAACCAACTCCCCGCCTCATCCGACCCCACGGGGCCCAATCGTACCGCCCGCCCAGTCAACCTCACCGCTAGCGGCGACACCGCGCCCGACGATTCCAAAGTATCGAATCGAATCGAAATCATGAGCTCGGAAGCTCTGTACAGATGCCGCATCTGCAATATTCTTCCGCGAGCGATCGCGCCTGCGGGAACCAAAACCTTATTCGACCCCGCCGCGTGCACCGCTCTCACCACCTTCGCCGAAACCGGATCGCCTCCCGCCGCGTTCCGAGTGTCGATCGCCTCCGTCAGCGCCAACGTCAGCATCACCCCGGCCGGAAGTGGCGCAGCCGTCCTCGGTCCAGCCGCTGCCGCTTTCGATGCCTCATCTTCATCGCCGAATCGGATCGTCGATTCCGCCAGGTATTCGTGACAAGCCGAGAACGTGGTCACATTGCTGGTTCGATAAGCGTTGGGACGCTGCGCCTCCAGCACGCTTTGCAGCGGCAGCAGGATCTGCCCATCTCCAACCTGCGTGAATTGATAATCCGTGCTGGTCTTGACGCGGCACATCGACGCCTCCGCTGGCAGACCGTCCGTCTCCTCCACCAGATGGATCAGTTGCGCCGTCTTGGTATCGATCCGGAATGACCCGTGATACGCCGTTTCTTTGTGGCCGCCCGGCACATTCACCGAAAAATGGCTGGCTTCAATCGGCACTCGAAACGTGTACTCGTACGCGTCGCGCTGACCATCGCTGAGCCGCCCCGCGTAGCGAAACACCGTCCCCGAATTGTTGAAAATGTCCACCAGCGAGGTGCCGAAAGCGCCCGTGCTCGTCGGACCCACCGGAATCATCTGGTCGATCGTTCGCGTATCGAAACGGCTCGCCGTCGGCCACGAATGGATCTCTTCTTTCCCCGCGATCGCAACCTCCACGCGCATTCGGTCCCGCCAATCCAGCCTGAAATCGCCTTGACCCATTTCGAACGGCACAGCACACGAGTCTGGCCTTCCCGCGCGGAGCGACGTAATAACTCCGGTCAATGGTTTCGAGACAAGTGTACTTAGGTAGCCGCCGTACCGTGCTGAAGATCTTCTCGCGAGCCTGCATCAATAATGTGGTTGGATCCGGTTGCCCGAACAACACGCCCGCGGTCATCGGAAATAAGAAGCAGCGAAACAAACTCGACGTCAGTGAGGCGCGACCGTAAGAGAGCGCGCAGCGGAGCCGAGTCTTTGAAATTTGACAGAGGGCGCGCACACCATTCACTCACCCACTAAATACTCACTCTGGACCAGCCCACTTGCATACTGACCGAGTAGCCACATGCCGAAGCCGAATATCCTTCGGCAGCGGCACCAAACAAAGGAATGCCCTCGCCGATCAGTACCGGTATCCGAGTGACGATCATCCGCTGCACCAGCCCCGCGCGCATAAATTCCTGTATCGTGATCCCGCCGTCGAGATAGATGTGTTGCGCACCCGTCGTCCGCCAGCCGCTCAACGATCTCCGCCGGCGTCCCAGCCATCTGCTCCAGAAGTCCGCCAGCCGCCACCGACAAATCCACCGGCCGATGGCTCAGCACGACGACTCGCTTCTTAAACGGCCACGCCCCAAACGTCAGAACCTTGTCGAACGTGCGGCGCCCCATCACCGTCACGTCGACCGTAGCGATGAACTCGTCGTAGCCATGCGGTTCGGGGTCTTCCGGCAGGAAGTCGAGATCGTCATTCTTGCGGGCAATGAATCCGTCAACGCTGACGCCGCAAAACACGGAAATCTTCATTCAGAGTCCCTTAACGGATGTGGCGCACGCACTCGTGCGCGCCGTGTCGACACTCATGTCGACACCCTGCTGCCCAAACCACTACCGCACCGATACCTTGATCGTATGCACCGCCTCCAACAACCCATCGCTAGCGACAGCCTGGATCCAATACAACCCCGCCGCAGGAAATGTCGCCAGAGTAGTCCCATCCGCAGTCTTTCCCGCACCCGCCGCAGTGTCCGGGTCGAACGCAACCACCCCCGCACCCCGATACTGAATCCACTTGATCGACAATCCCCCGCGACCGCGCCCCCGCGCCGGAATCCCATCGTCCACCGCCGACGCAGTCAACTTCACCGGCCTTGCCGACCTCAGCCGCCAGATCGCCGCTCCCGCCCGTAATCGTCGGCGCCGTGTTCGGAGGATCGGCCGGCGGAGCCAGCCCCGCGCCTCCCGCATTCATCTGCCGAACGCCATCGTCGGTCTCCCACTCCGGCTGCATCCATCCGATCGCCGTGCAAGTCTCGCCATGCGCCGTCAACGTCCAAATCAATTTCTTGTCTTTGTCCCAATCCTTCGGCAGCAAAACCTTGAACGCATACCGATGCCGCCGAGTATAGAAGTGCGTAGGCTGCCCCACATCCACCGCGGTGTTGAAGCTGTTCGCCGAACCAACCGGAACATCGACAATCTCCTGCCGATTGCGATTCAGATATCCGAACCACATCGCGACAGAGCCATCGGCATTGCGCTGCCAGCCCTCAAATACCGGCTGCACGCTATCGCCGAACTCGCGAGCCACCGGAAGCTCGGGAGGAAGCTGATCCTTGATCCCCTGACCGAATGCGCCGATCGCCAGACCGAGCAAAATCGCGAAGAATCGTGGCGCACGCTTAAGCGTGCAGCGACGAACTTCAGTTCGTCGTGCCCCAGCTTGCGTTCTTCTCCCCCGCCGCATCTACTGCAATCCCGCCGAGCTCTTCTGCTTCAACTTCGCCCGATCCGCTACCGCCGACTTGTACTCGTCATCCGTCAGGTAATACCAATTGATCCACGAAAAACCCATCTCGTCGATCGTCCGATTCCCATACCCCACCCAATTCGTCGGATCCGGATTGAACTTGTTGCCGTTCGTATTGTCGTACAGCGAAATCACGTGCAATATTGTGCCCGCCGGAACAATCGGCGCGACATCGTCCGCGTATTCATACACCACGTGCCAGTCGAATTTGAACCGGTCGACGCAGCTCACCGTCTCCGTGCGCACTCCGCCGGGACGATCGCCCACGCCCGCCGACGGATACATCAATTCCAAACATTGCGCCTGTCCGCGATTATGCATGTGCGGCTGAAACGCCGTGATCACAGCCGGCCGCGTCAACACCGTATAGCCGTCGGCGCGCACATTCTTCGTATTCGGCCGTATATCCAGATCGGCGGCCGATCCCAACTGCTGCGCGTGCGCGACGTGTTTCGGCACCACGCCCTCCGGATACAGCCGCAGCCCGACCGCGATATTCATCGGCGTGTCCTCGCCGTCGGCATGCACGTGGACATTCGCCATGATTTTCGATCCCGGCTTCAGCAGCATCCCCGTGCCTTCCGGAAACGTATCGCCGAACTTGCCCACTGCGTATTCTTCCAGATGAATCTTGCCCTGCATCGCGCCCGCTTCCTCGGGCTCCACCAATGACGATTCCACGTGATGCAGAACCTTGGTCCCGCGAATCGGCTTGATCTCCATCGCCGCGATGTAGCGATTCGTCTTCAGCCCCAAATCCTCCGTCGGCAAATCCAGCCATTGATCCGCCTGCCGAGCCTTCACCAGCACATCCTTATTCAGCGTGACGACAACATCCGGTTTCCCGATGTGCCACCGGTCGCCATCGTCGAACACGCGCGGCTTCGGCATGTCGGCCGCGTTGCCCATCGGCGCGCCCGCGTCCACCCAGGCGGAAATCGTCGCGATCTCCTGATCCGTCAGCGAAACATCGTTCTTGAATTTGCGAATCCCCACCGCGCGATCGATAAACCAAGGAGGCATGTTGCGCTGCGCCACCTGCTGCTTGATCGCGCGCGCCCACGGCCGCACTTCGTTGTAAGTGAGCAGCGGCATCGGCCCGATGCTGCCCGCGCGATGGCAATTCTGACAAGCTTTTTGCAGAATCGGCGCGACGTCCTTGGTGAACGTCACCTGACTCGAAGTCGTCTGCGCTTGCGTGATTCCGATTGCTGCAACCGCCGCCGCAAACCAAACGCCGGTTCGATACGTGGGATACGTGCTGCTGAGGGTCATGAAGATCTCCTCCTCTCGCTGCCGCGAATTATACCAACTCCA
Organism: Terriglobia bacterium; assembly: GCA_963732025.1. Lineage (GTDB taxonomy): Bacteria > Acidobacteriota > Terriglobia > Bryobacterales > Bryobacteraceae > Palsa-187. The sequence continues at coordinate 605,397 of CAVSXU010000006.1, read as the reverse complement.
CCTATGTGCCAGCGATGTGGCGCACGCACTCCTGCGTGCCGTGTCGACACTCATGTCGACACGTGTTTATCCAATTGTGCCTATTAGGGCGGGAGCAAGACTGGATCGGAAAGAGCGGGTTATAAGAGAAGGTCGCAAAAGCCAACCGCCAGAGACCATTAGCAGCGGCCAATATATGTGACGCTGTTGAAGATGGCCCAGCGCATTCGCAAATACATCAAGCGCGCCCTGCTCGCAGCGATCCTGCTCGCCGCGATCGCGTGGACCGCTGACTGGCTCTGGCTCCGCCACCGAATAGCGCAAGACACCGGCGCGTTCGGCGAAATCGAAGTCCACTACCACGTCTCCGTCCACATGAAGAACAAACGCATCGAACAGCACCCCGACGCGCCCCAGATGGTCGAGTGCGCGAACTCGCTGTTCCCGCATTTCAACGACCCGCCCTGCTGGTATCTAGCCCGCCACCCCGATCAGGTCGAAAATCTAGACGGCCGAGGCTGGCACTTCTGGTACGACGAGTAAATCCTCGCAATGGCAATATACCTGTATGCCCGCTATCGCCTAAATGAGGCGCGACAGAATGGAGCGCGTTCGCGATCCATCCACAATCCCCAAAGCCGTCATTGAGGCGAGTCCGTAAGGGCGCGCGCGGTTTTCAGAGGCGATGGCGCGGTTTTCAGAGCCGCGACGGTGACGGAGCGGGCAACCCAGCGCACCGCTACCTCTGATCCTTCTTCCCCGCCTCCGCCTTCTCCTCCAACCGAGCCCCACTCAAAATCGCCGGCATCGCATAATTGCCCTCGTGGCACGCGTACTCGTAAATCTGATCGTCACTACGAGTCATGTACAATTGCCCCGACCACGGCTTCGTGAAAATCGTCGGATCCTCCACCGTGTACTTGTAGAGCAGCGTCTTGTCGTCGAGCAGCGTGAACCGCTCCACCAGATGCAGATTCTCGTCCAGCGGAACCGGCAGCAGCAGCGTGCCCGTTCCCTGATCCTTGAAGTTCACCGAATCGACAACCAGCGTCTCGCCCTCCCAATGGCCGCGCGGATCGCCATTCCACTGCGCCAGCTTCCCATGCGGACGCCCATCCATCGGCACGATCCGCGTCGTGTGGATCATCTCCGTATACAGCGCGACACTCCCCGGCGATTGCACCACTTGCAGATTCTGGTTGTACCCGCCCGGAATGATCGGCGGTCCGCTGTTGAACCCGACGATGCATCGCTCATACAGCGCACGATCTTCCGGCCCCGTCGCCGGACGCATCATCTTCTTGCCGAACTCCGCCGCGCGGATCTTCGCCGCCGCAGTCAGCGGAGGCAGATGCCCATCCGGCGGATCGACAATCTGCGATGTCGGCCGATCCTTACCGCCGCGCTGCACCGTGTCATAGAACAGCGTGTTGTATCCGCCCACCGGATTCTCGGCGTCTTCCTTGGCGTAGATATAAGCCCCGCTCCCGCCCGGCTTTTCGAGCGGAACCGCCGTAATGTAACTCCAGATTCCCTGCAAGTCGGGATGCCCGTCCGCAGTGCGAGGAGCCCGCTTTGGAGCTTGAGCCGCCAACGTTATGGCGCCAACGATAAACGCGATGAAAACAGCAATCAGAAATCGATACTTCACACCAAACCTCCTTCGTCCCCGGTAGAGTCTGCGTGAAAAACAGGGACAGGCCACCCTGTCCCCTGGTGACCCGAGGCCACGAATGAACAAAATATCGGCGTGGACAGGGCGGCCTGTCCCGGTTTTTCACCCCGCCTACTTCTTCCGAAACGACCCGTACAACAATTCTTCCACGAACTCCACACAATTGAACTCGACAATCTGAGCATTCTTCTCCACGCGCCGGTATAACGGCATGCTCATCTTCCACGGACGCGTGAACACTTTCGGATCCTCGATCGTCGCCTCATACATAAGGATGTCCGCGCCGCGAGGCGTGTAGCGCTCCACCACATGCAGCGCCTCGCTATGAAAATTGCCAGACCGGTCGAACCACGTCTTGCCATTCTGCCCGGTCACATCGACAACTAACGTGTTGCCTTCCCAGTGTCCGTTCGACCAACCCATCCAGCTCTCGGTTTGCGCCTCCGTCGGCTTGCCCATGTTGATGGTGCGGGTCGCGCCGGCGAACTCATAGCTCAGCAGAATCGACCTTCTCGCTCTGCACGATCTGAAACGGAAACGGCATATAGGTCGCGCGAGGCACGCCCGGCAAATAGCACTTCACTTCGGGATCGGCGGTCAGCCAATGCTCGCCGTGGTCTTTCTTCTTGGCGAGCGCCCACGGCTGATAAGGAATCTCATCGCCCTCCACCACGCCGAGCCCGCCCGGCACCGCGCCCACCGCCCCGAACGCTAGCACCGGAGCAGCAGGCACCGGAGCCACCGGACCAGGCACCGTCATCAACGCTGGCCGAGCCGCATGAGTCTGAATATCCCAATTCGCCGTATTGACAGCCTGCCAGATGCCATTAAGATCCGGCCTCTTCTGTCCCGACGCACGATTTCCCACCAACATGAAAACGATCGCCAGTATCGCCAGTGAGGCGCGACAGCATGGAGCGCTCGACTTCATGGATGAGTCCGTCTTTTCGAAAGCCGCCAGTGAGGCGCGACCGTAAGAGAGCGCGCGTCTTCGTGGGGCAGGCGTTTCCGCCTGCCGGCGCGACGTCATCGACAAGTCCGATTTATCGAAGTCCGCCAGTGACGCGCGACAGCATGGAGCGCTCATAACAGGCCTAGTATATACTGCGACTTCCACATGAAATTCATCCTAGCCATCACACTAGCGCTCCCACTAACCGCCCAAACGCCCGCCCAAACCCAAGCGCGCGAAATCTTCAAACAACTCATCGATATCAACACCACCAACTCCATCGGCGACAACACCCAAGCCGCCGAAGCCATGGCGACCCGATTCCGCGACGCCGGCTACCCCGCCACCGACGTCCGCGTCCTCGCCCCCGGCACCCGTAAAGGCAACGTCGTCGTTCGTCTCCACGGCGCCACTTCCGCCAAACCGATTCTCTTCATCGGCCATCTCGACGTAGTCGAAGCCAAGCGTACGGATTGGTCCTTCGACCCCTTCCAATTCCGCGAACAGGACGGCTACTTCTACGGCCGCGGCACGCAGGACATGAAGGGCGACGTCGCGATCCTGGTCACCACCTTCATCCGCCTGAAGCGCGACGGATTCCGCCCCTCGCGCGATCTCATCCTCGCACTCACCTCCGACGAAGAAGGCGGCCCGTCGAACGGCGTCGAGTGGCTGATGAAAAACCATCGCGATCTGATCGACGCCGAATTCTGCATCAACTCCGACGCCGGCGGCGGCGACATCAAGAGCGGAAAGCAGCGCTACATGACCCTGGAGGCCGCGGAAAAAGTATTCCTCAGTTTCAAACTCGAGACCACCAACTCCGGCGGCCACAGCTCGCTGCCATTGAAGGACAACGCGATCTATCATCTCGCCGACGGCCTCTCGCGCCTGGCGAAGTACGATTTTCCCGTGCACCTCTTCGATGTAACGCGCGCCTATTTCGAACGCACCGCGCAATTCTCATCGGGACAAACCGCGTCCGACCTCAAAGCCGTAATCGCCAACCCGAACGACACCGCCGTGACGACGCGCTTGTCGGTCTCGCCTCTCTACAACGCGCTCCTCCGGACAACCTGCGTCGCCACCATGCTCACCGCGGGTCATGCGGAAAATGCCCTGCCGCAAAGCGCGACCGCCACCGTGAACTGCCGCCTCTTGCCCGTCGACAAGCCCGAAGAAGTGGAGCGCACGCTCAACACCGTGCTCGCCGATCCGAAGATCAAGGTGACGGTAATGGCGCCGCCAACGCCCAGCCTCTTCACGCCGATCGATCCGCGGGTGATGAGCGCCGTAACCGCCGCGACTGCGAAACACTTTCCCGGGCTCCCTGTAATTCCGTCGATGGGAACCGGAGCCACCGATGGAATCTACCTGCGCAGCGAGGGCATCCCGATGTACGGAGTCAGCGGAATCTTCGCCGACGAAGACGACATCCGCGCGCACGGCCGAGACGAACGGATCCTGGTGAAATCCTTCTACGACGCCGTCGACTTCATGTTCGACGTAGTCAAGTCCGTAAGCGAAGCGCGACCGTAACAGGGCGCGCGTTTCCGATGTGGCGCACGCACTCCTGCGTGCCGTGTCGACACTCATGTCGACACCCTCTACCCGCCGTCAACAAAGTCTGAACCGAGCCCCGATGTGGCGCACGCACTCTTGCGTGCCGTGTCGACACTCATGTCGACACGTTTTACCGCCGGCATGTCTTCTTACCCCGCCAACCCCCGAGCAATCCCCCCAAACACCTCCGCAAACCGAGCCACCATCTTCAAATCCACAGCCTCCGCCCCCCGATCCCCCGGATTGTGAAACAAAGCATTCCGACCAATGATCGACAGGTATCGCCCGCCACCGCGATGCACCACGCCCGCCTCTCCACCCGGCACCGTGCCCCGCGGAACCCGCCGGTCGATCTTAATTCCAGCCGCGACAATCGGATCTGCGATGGCGCGCTCCATCTCATCATCCGAAGCCTGCACATTCACCCCCGGCTCCTGCGCCGCTCCAACATTCGCCCCAAAATGAATCCAAGCGCGAGCCCGCTTAATCAACTCCGGCCGCCGCTCCGCAAAAATCTCGATCCCCAACTGCCCCAGCTCATGCCCGCTCGAAGCCACGAACAAAACATCGCGACGCGGCTTCGTCCCATTCAGCGTCCGCATCACCTCCAGCCAACAAGCGATCCCGCCGCCGCGTTCGCTGGCGCAAGTCCACCAACCGCTGCGCGGTGTCATGACGACCAAAGGAGGCAGCGCACCATCCGAGCCTTCAATCTTCGCCAGTACATTAAACGCATCCGCGTCCGTTCGCGTCACCTGCGCGATAACGGTCACTTCCGTAGCACGGCCCGCGAGATCGGCGAGAGCACCCGCCGACTCGCTCGGCACCTGCAACACCGGAGGCCCGAGCGGCTTCAGGAAACTCTCCGCGTTACTCGGACACAAACCAGGCCGCCCGCCGCGCGTGATCGCGACAATCGCGCGATGCCGATTCTCCCGCCGAGCCTGCGCCAGCGCGCCTGCGCCTGCCGTGTTCGGAGCGATCTCCACAAATCCGATCGGCGCGTCGCTCGCCAGCGGTCCCAGTCGGCCCGTCACACCTTTGGCGTCCGTGAACCCGCCGTCGAACAAAGGAATGCCTTCGGTAGATCTGTTTTCCGTCGTGAAAGTAGCCTTAACGATACCGACGCGGGAAATTCGGAACGCTTCCAACTCCGCCTTCAGCCCGCACCTGCGAACCTCGCCCGCCAGCCACTCGCCCGAAGCCTTGTCGACCACCGTAGCCGTCCGATGAATCCCCTGTTCCTCGTAATCGTGAATGACCCTGGCAATCCGCGCCTGCCTGTCATCCCCACTTTGAGCTCGGGTCTGACCAATGACCGCAGCCGACCCCGCCAGCGCCAACCACTCTCGCCTCGTCATCTCCGCTACTCCCAACTCAGCAACGCAAGCGACGTGTTGTCCTTGATCACCATGCCCTTCGGCAGCATCAGCGGATTCGCATACGTCGCGCTGGTCGCCACTTCATAGCGATGCAGCGGCTCAAAGCCATCTCCGCTCGCCTTGGCGACAATCAACTCGGCATTGTCTTTCAGCAGAAACAACAGCTCGCCCGAAATCATGACCACCGCGTTATCGCCTTGCCGCGGAGGACTGGTCCACAAAGTCTTGCCGGTATCCGCATCCACGCAGAAAAAGATCCCGCTCGTGCGATTCGAGAATCCGAAAATCAAATTCCCCTTCTGCACCGGCGAGCTGAACCGCATGGTCAGCTCCGTAATCTGCCACGCCTTCTCCGTGGTCCACGCGCCACTCTGCTTGTTGACCTGCAGCAGCATCGTGCCCGGATCGCCCGCCAGAATCAGCCGCTGCCCGAAACGTAGCGGCGTCGGAATGTTCATGCCGCTGCGGCCCGGAAAATCGATCTTCCACAGCAATTCGCCCGATGCCAGCGACAACCCGACTGCCAGTTTCTGCGTCAGCGTCACCACCTGCTTCACGCCGTCCACCTCGACAATTACCGGTGATGCGTAAGCCGGCCCATCGCCCTTCCAGATCCACTTCTGCGCGCCCGACTTCGCGTCGTAAGCCGCCACCGCGCCGTCATCGTTGGTGCCGACCAGCACCACCACCACGCCGTCCGCCGCCACCGGCGACATCGACGTTCCGAATTGCGGCCACGTGCCCTTGAAGTCCTTCGCGTAATCCTTGCGCCATTCCACTTTCCCGGTCGACGCGTCGAATGCCGAAAAGATGCCGGAGATCCCGAACGTGTACAGCTTCCCGTCGTAATACAGCGGAGTCGACTTCGGCCCCTTGCCATGCCGGGCCGCCGAGTTCACCGGCTCATACGGCGCCGCGTAGCGCTGCGACCACAGAACCTTGCCGTTCTCCGGATCGATCGCCATCGCGACCTCATCCTCGCCCTGCCGCGCAAACTCGAGAATCCGTCCGTTCACAAACAGCGGCGAAGCGTAGCCATCGCCGATCGTGACCTTCCACTTCGTGCTCAACTTCTCGGGCCAAACCTTCGGCTCAGTGAATCGGATCGCCCCATCCCGATTCGGCCCCCGCCACTGCGTCCAATCCTGAGCGCGAAGATTCCCGTCCGGGACGCAAGCGATCAGACAAAGGATATAACCGAGAGCTCTCATACGCGGCAGTATATCGGATGTGGGGCCGGCACCAGTGCCTCTGCAACGATCGGACCACCCTTCACCGCCATCGATGTGGGGCCGGCAGTCATGCCGGCAGGCGGTCTTTCAGGCCGCCTCTCCAGCGACCGAAACATCCTTCACCACCATCGATGTGGCCGGCAGTCAGTCTTTTAGGCCGCTTCCGCAACGATCGTGAAGGAGCGTTCTCCTCCTCAGGCAGTAGCCGCCCGTTCCGCGACCAGCATCGATTCCAAAATCTGATCCGAAACTTCCTTCACCGCCGTAGGCGAATGCGACAAGAACAACGTATTCGTCCGATCGCTCTCGCCAATCGACTTCAGCGTATCGAAATACTGCGTCACCATCACCAACTGCATCACCTGATTCGCCGACGCGCCCTCCACCACCTTCTGGAATTGCTCGATCGAAACCTGCAACCCCTCGATGATCGCCTTCCGCTGATTCGCGATTCCTTGCCCTTGCAGCGCCTTGCTCTCCGCTTCCGCCTCGGCCTTCTTCACCACCAGGATCTTCTCCGCTTCGCCGCGAGCATTCGCCGCCACCTGCTCGCGCTGCGCTGCATTGATATCGTTCATCGCCGATTTCACCTTCGCGTCAGGAACGATGTCGGTCACCAGCACGTTGACGATCTCGTAGCCGAACATCGCCATGTCGGAATCCAGTTCCTGCTTCACTGCCGCCGCGATGCTCGATTGCGTCGCGAACACCTCATCCAGCGTCATGCCCGGAACGTGGCCCAGAATCACCTGCTCCACATACGACTTGATCTGCGCCACCGGGTCCGACAACTTGTAGTAAGCGTCGTAGACTTTCTCCGGCCGCACCCGGTTCTGCACCGAAATCGGAATCGTGACGAACACGTTGTCCTTGGTCTTGGTCTCCATGGTCAGCGTGATCTGATTCACGCGCAGGCTGACGATGCCCGCCAGGGAATCGAAGAACGGCCGCTTCCAATTCAGCCCAGGCTCAGCCACGCGCAGGAACTTGCCGAACCGAGTGATCACCGCGACCTCGGCCGTGCGCACCGTGAAGAAGCTCCCCAGAATCAGGTAGAGAAATACGAACCCAACGATCGCCAACGGCACCCACGCCAGTTGTTCCATAAGGCCCAAAGTATACCTGATTGGTGCTTATGTGGCGCACGCACTCGTGCGTGCCGTGTCGACACTCATGTCGACACCTTTTCATCTGATGACTGCGTCGCTACCTCAACCCGATTCTGCGCATGCAACGCCAGCAAGCTCTCCGGCGATCCGCCCACCTGCATCGCCTTCCGCCCCTCCGCCACCGCCATCAACAATTTCGACGTATCCGCATCATCCGGATACAGCGCCGACCCCAGTGCGAATCGGATCGCCTCGTTATCCGCCGAATGCGGAAAAATTCGCGACACCGTTTCCTGCAGCTTCGCGATTTTCGGCCCGATCGTCTCCCGCTTCATCCCCGGCATAATCAACCCAAACGTTTCGTCGCCGATCCTGGCGATGTGATCGTACTCGCGGCATCCTTCCCGCAACAGCCGAGCCGCCGTGCGCAGCCCCGTGTCTGGATCGAATTGCGACGATTCCGGCCGCAGTAAATTGACGCCGGTGAACTCCACGATCACCACCGCCAGCGGCTGCTTCTGCCGTTTCGACCGGACCAGTTCCAGATCCAGCGCCTCCGTCATCCCGCGCAAACTCGGCAGGCCCGTGGCCAAATCGACATTCGCGCGTTCCTGAATCTCTTTCACCTTGAGCGCATTCTCGATCGCGATTCCGATGCGCGGCGCTACCTCGCTCAGAATCCGCAGATCGTCCGCCGTGAACGAATCCCGCTCGCGGCGATAGTACGCCAGCACTCCCGACAATCCGTTGACGCGCTTCAGCGGCACTGCCAGCGCCGCTTGCAGACCGTTTTCCACTGCGCCGCGATACCCCGGATCCACCGTCGGATTGCCGTTCACGATCGGCTGCTGATTCTGCGCCACCCACCCAACCAATCCCTCGCCGGCGCGCACCTCCGGACTCAGCATGTCCTTGCATTCGCCGCCCGAATGCTCGATCACCAGCGTGTCGCCTTGCGAAATGAAAATCGCCATCGCCGACGACGGCATCAGCGGTCGCAATCCATTCTCGACGTGTTGCAGAATCTTATCCAGATCGAATGACGAGCCGATTCCCTGCATCAGCGCATGCACATTCTGCTGCTCCCGGCCAGCCGCCGCGATGCTGTTCACGAAATCGCCGTTGTTCGAATGTACTCCGGTCAACGCCCACAAATCCAGCCCGGCATCCGGTGCATTTCCGTGCTCCACCTTGGCATTTCGCGACAGCGTCGCACTGCCGATCTCGGCCTTCGCGGCCTGCTCCAACTCGCGATACCGCTTGGCGAGCACCTCCACCACTTTTGGATCCAACCCTCTGCCCGCTTCCTCCTGCACGCGCTTCATCGCATCATCCAGACTCAGCGCGCGCCGGTATTCGCGATCCGAAGCCAGCGCGTCCAGATAATCCACCGCGCTCAGAATTCGCGCGCCGATCGGAATGTCTTCGCCCTTCAGCCCGAACGGATAACCCGAGCCATCCCACTTCTCATGATGCGCCCGCACGATCGGCGCCACCGGATATGGAAACTGAACCTGCTCGACAATCTCCGCGCCCACGATCGGATGCACCTTCATCTTGGCGAACTCCTCCGGCGTCAGCTTGCCGGGTTTCGTCAGAATGTATTCGGGCACGGCCAGCTTGCCGATGTCGTGCAGCAGCGCGCCGGCTTGCAGCGCCTCGATCTCGTCGCCCTTCAAGCCCAAATCCTTAGCGATCCCCAACGCATACACGCGCACGCGCCGCAAATGTCCGCGCGTATTCAAGCTGTCCTTGGCCTCCACCGCCAGCGCGAGCCCCTCGATCGCCCGCAGATGCAGCGCCGCCATGCTTTCAGCGGTGCTCTCGCGCATCTCCAGATTCGATTTCTGCACGCGATAATATCGGTACGCCAGATAAACCGCCGGCAGCACCAACAGCATCGTCTGTAGCGACACTCCGCCGGTCGCCGCCGCATTCGCCACGCTTGCAATCGCCGCCGAAACCAGATAGTACGGCACCAGCCATGAGTACGATTCCTTCCAAACCTGTCCCAGCCTCTTCTGCTGCTGCTCGCGATTCGCCAACGCCACCGGGAACGTGTTCGCGAAGAACAATGCCAGCGCGGCGGCCAGCAATCGCACTGTCGAGTTCCGTACGAAATTCGGCAGCAGCGCCAGGTACACAAAATCGGCGGTCGCGATTACGCTGGCAACCACGCAAGTCCCCAGCATCAATTGCAGCGGTTTCGAACGAGTCTGCTTGTTCAGCAAGCCTTGCGCGAGCGCGGCGCTGGCTCCCACGATCACGGCCTCCGGCAAGTTCAGTTGCAGGATGCTGAGCAGGATCACCGGAACATTCGCCGATAGCGGCGGGCTCCCGGCCCCGGCTATCATCTTTACCTGAACCGAACTGCACACGATCGCCATGCAGACGTACAGCAGGAACAACTTAGGCTGCGGCCACGACCAAACCGCGGCAGACGATATGAGCTGCAACAGTCCGAGAGAAGCCATGACGACAGCTATGCTTCTCATCTTCCACGACATAAACGTCTAATCGGCGGTTGGCCCTAAAGAATGTAGAACCTGGTACTAAGTCCCGCTTGGTTTGACCACTCTTTCATGCCATGTCGGCACAAGTTCCTTCAATCCATGGCAATAACACGTCGGGTGTGGCGCACGCACTATTGCGTGCCGTGTCGACACTCATGTCGACACGTTTTGCCTTTCCCCGCTATCTCCCAACGAAAACGCCACCAACGCAGAGGAACAAGCCGACAATCACACGGTCACAAATTTAATTCGATGCATTCGAGTCCTGATTTCACTGGGTTATCGTCCAGCTTCGGGTCATCGGCGTTCTGTTGCTCGTTATAGTGGGGCAAAAGACGAGTTGGAGTCAAGCCCGTTTGAGGTTCGAGTTTGGGTTCGTTTCGTATTTCTGAATTTGTGGGCGGTACCGGCGGCGGCGCCGCCGGTTTGGCGGCCTGCAGGATCTGTAACTGTTTGAAATCCCGATCATAAGAACGATGGATCGCGGTCTCGTACCGGATTAATAGAGCGATGGCTTGTCCACCATCGGACAGCTTCTGAAAGACAAAGGCGAGGCGGGAGGATTCGTCCATGACGTTGAACTCTTTTTCGATCGCTTTGCATTGGCGGACCATTTCGTTATCGAACAAGTTGGTCTCCATGGCGAGCAGCCGGCGAAGCCGCCAGCGCGCCGACGCCATGCCCTCGACCAGTTCCATCTCGACGCCGGTTGCAGGATGAAATTGATCGACGTAATCCGCGAGCAGGAGATTGAATTCCTCCTCCGATTCGTCGGGGAGGAGCAGGGTTGTGGACGTGAGTCCGTGGGTCCGGCTGTTGGCCGCCGATCGGGCGCGGCCCTCGGGCGTAACAGGCCCCTGTGACTTCACTCCGTTAGCGCGGGCGGTATCTTTTTTGAGTTGAGATGACATATTGAACTCCGCCGGCAGAATAACCGGCGGAGTCCGGAAAGAGGTGTGCTTGAAACGCGAAGTTGTTGAAGGGATTGTGGCGCACGCACTCATGCGTGCCGTGTCGACACTCATGTCGACACGTTTTTGTTGCAAGCCGCGACCAAGTTGCGCTCGCGCCAAGGAAGCGGCCGTTAGTGAGGCGCGACCCGTAAGGGCGCGCGCACCAGCGAATCGTATCTTGACCGAGACCCGCGAACTAAAGGTTCTTCATCAACAACGCCTGAATCGCATTGTCACTAAACATTCCCGACGCCCCCAGCGCATACGCGCAATGCATTTCGAGCACGCCGCTCTCGAAGGTCATGCTCATCTCGCCGGTGGTCTTCACGTTCTTCAGCTTGATCAGCTTCAGGCTGTCGCGCACCGCTTCCTTGCCCATGTCGTCCTGACAGATTCCGCGCAGGGCCATATTCAGGCGATGGCAGGAACAGTTGTCGAGAAAGTTCAGCCCGGCCGCATCGTCCTTGAGGCTGTCCCAATCCACTTCGTACTGAATCGGCGCTCCGCAAATCTCCTGGATGTCGTTCACGCGCCCGGGCAGCGTCACCTCTTGCAGTTCCTTGATCCTTCGCCGTTCCTCGAGTCCCATGTTCCTCCTTTAGTCCCTCACCAGGATATGCGAAATTTCCGTCGCACATTGACGGCCGTCAGTGAGGCGCGACAGCATGGAGCGCTCGTTTTTAGCAACCGTTACGTAAGGGAGTGTTTGCCAGGCTGTTGTGTAAGAGTAGTGATAGATGAGTCGTCTGGTGTGGTTCGTGATTGGTGCACTGGTAGCGTGCGCCCTAGCCGTGGCGTTTCTGGTTCTCGAAACCAACGGATTCAGTGCCCGCGAAAAGCCGGGCACGATGGAAACCTGGCTCGCGCGGCGTGTTCGAACAATGGCGATTCCCTCGGCCGCGCGCGACCGTTCGAATCCCATCGCCAATTCGCCCGAAGTTCAGTCGGCGGCGCGAGCCCACTGGGCCGATCACTGCGCCATCTGCCACGGCAACGACGGCAGCGGCACCACGCCGATGGGCAGCAAAACCTATCCGCCCGCGCCCGACATGCGCCTCGCGCCGACGCAACAGATGACCGACGGCGAGTTATTCTATATCATCGAAAACGGGATCCGTTTCAGTGGAATGCCCGGCTGGGGCAGCGGCTCCGGTCATGATGAAACGGAGTCGTGGCATCTGGTGCACTTCATCCGGCACTTGCCGGCGCTCACTTTCGAAGAGAAGAAAGAGATGGAGCGGCTGAATCCGAAGAGCCCCGACGAGATCAAAGAAGAGCAGGAAGAAGAAGCGTTTCTTAAAGGAGAGACAAAGAATGAACCCCCAACGAAACACCATCACTAAGTTCGCCGCCATATTGCTGGTGTGCGCCGTGGCCGCGTTCGCGCATGGCGGATTCGATCATGTGATGGGCACAGTGGTAAAGGTCGCGGACAACGTCCTGACCGTGAAGACCACGAAGGGCAACGTGGATGTGAAGCTCGACGCCAAGACGGAGATCACCAAGGATAGCCAGAAGGCGACCGCCGCCGATCTGAAAACGGGAGTGCGTGTGGTAGTCGACATCCCGGAAGGAAGTAAGGATAAGGTCGCGCACTCGGTGAAAATCGGCGCGGCCGCCGCGACGACCAGCCACGACGATCACAAGTGACGTGCCGTGGCGCGGGCCGCCAGGCCTGCAGAGCCGAGAGTCGTCTCGGCTTTTCTTCCCGGGACGTTACTGCGATATAGAATCTGATATGCCCACGCGACGATCCTTCCTAGCCGCGACGCTCGGAAGCGCTGCAGGCGTCAGCCTGCAAGCCCAACAACCGCCCGTCTCATCGACCCCCACGCCTCACGACTGGTCCGGCCAGCAGCCGCTGCAGTATCCCGAGCCAGATTTCGTCGCGCTGGATCCGCGATTCCGCCGCTACATCATCACGAACACGCCCATCAAGCGCCTCCACACGGGAACTCTTTGGGCGGAAGGACCCGCCTGGAACGGCGTCGGACGATACATGGTCTGGAGCGACATCCCGAATAATGTCCAGATGCGCTGGATCGAAGACGACTCGCGTGTCACGGTTTTCCGAAACCCGTCGGGCTACAGCAACGGCAACACTTTCGATTTCGAAGGGCGGCAGCTTTCCTGCGAACACGGCGGCCGCCGTGTGGTGCGCTACGAATACGACGGCAGCGTCACGGTGATCGCCGACAAGTTTCAAGGCAAGCGGCTCAATTCGCCGAATGACATTGTGGTGCATCCCGACGGCGGCATCTGGTTCACCGATCCTCCTTACGGAATCCTCGGCAACTACGAAGGCTTCAAAGCCGAGAAGGAAGTTAAGGAAGCGGTGTATCGTGTCGATCCGAAAACCAAGCGGATAGACATCATCAGCGACGAAATGGACGGCCCCAATGGCATTTGCTTCTCGCCGGATTACAAGAAGCTGTACGTCGCCGACACTGGGACGGGCCGCGAGATTCGTGTGTGGGATCTGAACGGGACTGCCGTGAGTAAGAGCAAGCGATTTATCCAATTGGATATTCCCGGCACCGGCGCGCCTTCCTTCGCCGATGGAATCCGCTGCGACGTCGACGGCAACGTGTGGGCCGGCGCGCGGCCCGGCGTCCAGGTGATCGCGCCGAACGGCGACCGCATCGGCATGATCCGATTGCCGGAGACCTGCGCCAATATCTGCTTCGGTGGCGCGAAACGGAATCGGCTGTTCATGGCCGCCAGCCAATCGTTGTACGTCGTGTACGTGCAGACGACCGGCGCGCATATTGCATAGCGGTGCGGTTTGTGGCCTTTAAGCGGGCGGGAGTTTAATCACCACTCAGTAGCCTGGAGGACTCATGCCAACAGCGTCCATTGTCTGCTCGAAGAGGATGCTCCCAGCGCGGCAAGGCATGCGTGGTGATGACGGCTTTTAACAAGCAGTGTGGAGGGCTCGCGCGAGATGGAAAGATTGCCGGCGCAGCGGTCGCGGCGGATCAGCAGACGGCGCTGCAGCAAGCCAGGCAAGCGTGCACCAAAAATGGCGGCGCCAGGTGCGCGATCCAGGTCCTGTTCTGCTCGCGTTGATCGGAGCCATTCGCTACTCGGCCCGCTTGCGGCTCGCTCGCTTTGGCATCGGCTTGCTCTTGCCCTGAAGATTGAACGCCACCGCGGCGCGGACCAGATCCTTCAAGGCCGCCTCGTCGACCTTTTCGCCTTCGTGGATGTCGATGGCGCGCCTGACATTCCCGGCGAGGCTGGAGTTGAATAGACCTAATGGATCCCCCAAGGCAGCTCCCTTGGCAAATGTCATCTTGACAACCTTCTTGTACGTCTCTCCGGTGCAGACGATACCGCCGTGGGACCAGACGGGAGTCCCCATGAACTTCCACTCTTCGACGATCTCGGGGTCTGCCTCATGTACGATTTCGCGCACTTTCGCGAGCATCGTCCCGCGCCAGTCCCCAAGTTTCTCGATCCGTTCTTCTATCAATGCAGACGCAGATTCAACCGATATGGACTTTTTCATGGAGAGCTCCAAATCTCGGACCTATTTTAGTTGCGCGACGACTTCACAGCGCTAGCCGTTTTCGACGCGAGCCTTTATATCCAGGTACGCCCTTTCGACCAGCCGGCTTAGGGCGGCAGCGTCGGTGGCTGTTCCCGGTCTCAGCTTCACATGGCGCATGAACCTGCCGGCGCCTTGCAACAAGCGCGCCGGATCCGGCAGCGCGAAGCCATGAAAGAATCCCACATTCACGTGCGCCGAGAAAACGTTGACGTAGCCGAAGGGCGCATCTCCCAGGCAGGCGACCGGACAGCCGTCGTGCAGGAGTTCCCGGACCTCGTCCCCGCGTGTTCGCATCACCTCAAACCACTGATGCGCGATGGCTCCCAATTCACCTGGGTGCTGCTCGAACCACGCATCGATGGCAGGAGCGCGTTCGACTGCGCCGTTGAATCGCAGGATCGTGCTCATCGTTCAGTCAGTCAGCAGCAAACTGCTGTGCGTACTCGGCGGTCAATCGCTGCCAGCCGGGGGATTTCATGTTGTCGGGGCCGGCCATGCGGCCGAGGGGAGTTCCACTGAGAAGGTGATCCAGAACATCGAAGGAAATGTGCCAACCGGCGGCGCCCCACGAGATAAAGCGGCGATCGATGCTTTGCCACAGCGTCAGGCGCGTACCGTCACCCAAGGCTTCGAGCTCCCACCGGATATCGTTGTACTCAAGTACCTTGGGAGCGTCGGCTTGCGTCACGGTTGTTGTTTGCGCAGTGGGCGCTCCTATCCAGGTGAAATTCACAGTGGTTCCGACCGTACCCAGGCTCCCATCGACATCGAAGGGAGCCCACTCGCGCAGTTGCGCCGGATCCGTTAGCGCCTGCCAGACTTTTCCCGGCGAGTGGCGCAGTTCCCTGACGAGAATCAGCGTCCACTTGTCTCCGTCTTTTCGCACCTGCGCCCCGCTGGCGGGACCCGGCGTGTATTGCTCGCGATTGGTCATTTTCTTCTCCTTGTCTTTTTGGTTGGTGTGGATGGATGCATGCGGTCGAGGTGGCGTTCGAGTGCATCTACATGAGCCGACCAGAACCGGCGGAACGGAGCCAGCCAGGCATCGACCTCCTGAAGCGGTGCAGGTTTCAGCCGGTATAGACGGCGCTGTGCGTCTACCGTGGACTCGACGAAACCTGCGTCGCGCAATACCCGCAGATGCTTGGACACGGTCGGCTGCGGCATCCGAAGTTGGCGCTCGATCTCTCCCACCGACTGTTGTGACGAGACCAGCAGGCTCAGGATGGCGCGGCGGTTCGGCTCCGCAATGATTTCGAAAACGGATTCCACGCTCTGAGCATACTTCGCATGGTATATGCGTGTCAAGGAATATAATGAAGAAAAAGGCCGCGCTGTGGAAAGCGCGAGAGCTCGCTAACGACACCGCCATTTGCGGTTTGCAGCATAATTGTCGAGAGCAGAGATCAATGCAGAGGCCCGCTAAAGCCTGATTCATGCGGTTACCGGAGAAGTCGTGCTGTATGATAGCTGGCATCGTCACGGCACATCCTCCGACGGAGGGATAAAAGATGGATTGGAAACCCTTGGTCCAGTTTGCGCTGCTCGGTAGCAGTGATTTGGAACAATTTGCCATTCTACTGGTCCGCGTTTCGCTCGGGCTGTTCTTCGCGATCTCCGGGGCAAACAAATTATTTGTCACCGGCGGCTCAAAACTTATTTACGAAACGCTGGTTAAGGCCAAAGTCCCGTTTCCCCGCCAGACAGCTTATTTCGTCTCGAGTGTCGAGTTCGTTGGCGGATCCTTGCTGACCCTAGGGCTTCTGGCGAGCCCGGTCTGCGTGGCTTTGTTGATCGATATGATTGTCGCCATCTTGACCAGCACACTTTCCACCATGCCTAAAGAACTTTCGCCTCTTAACTGGCTCGACGATTTCCTTTATCTTCCGGAGGTCTTGTACGTGCTCTTCTTCATCTGGCTGATCTGCGCCGGTCCGGGAAAGTTCAGTGTGGATCACTGGCTCGCCGGCGACCTACTGAGGTGATCGATCGCCGAAGGGGCTTGTGGCTAAGCCAAGAGCTTGATGGTCATTAAAGTGGGCAACGAAACTTCCGACACGTCAGCTTAGAAAAAGCGTCGGCGAGGATAACAGTGCGGCAACCCTGAACGGCGGGGAAGCGCGCTCTCTCACGGTCGCGCCTCAAACTGACGCCCGTCAACCTATCCTTTTTATTCACGAAGCTTGTTCACTTTTTCGACAAAAGTTCGCACGTAGAGGTAGGAGCGAGGAGGCATTGTTGCCTAGCGCAACGATGAGGCTCACAACCCGCTCCTCACGAAAGGGAAAACTAATGATGAACATTGATATGAAGATCAGACGAGTCGCCACGCAGCTTCAGTATTCGGCGATCGCTCTCATTCTCATGAACGTTGGCCCCCTGCGCGCGCAAACGCAGGATAACCATTCGCACGCCACGACGTCCGAACCGCAAGAACTGACCGCTAAGCAGAAGGCGGACGCGAACGCGCTGGTTCAAGTTGTCCGCACCGCAACCGAGCGCTTCAAAGATGTCACGGTGGCGGAGAAGGAAGGCTACGCTCTTCAGTTCGGCTGCGTAAGCGGCGAAGACTTCGGGGCGATGGGCCTGCATTATGTAAATGGAAACATCGTGGCCAGTGGTGTATTGGATGCTACTCGTCCACAGATCGTAATCTATGAGGCGCAGCCGGATGGCACACTGAAGCTGATCGGCGCCGATTATCTGTTGATCGCCGGTGCGTGGGATGCGACGCATTCGGGGCCGCCGGAGCTGATGGGGCAGTTTTTTCATTTGTTCACCAGCCCCAATCGCTTCGGGCTGCCGGCATTCTACACGCTGCATGTCTGGGCCTGGAAGGATAATCCCAAGGGCACGTTCGTGAACTGGCACTCGAAGGTTTCGTGCGACTCTTACGCGGGTCCTAAGCAGTAATTCGGCCACAAGAGTCTGTGTGAAAAACTGGGACAGGCCGCCCTGTCCACGCCGATATCTTGTTCATTCGTGGTGTCGGGTCACTAGGGGACAGGGTAGCCTGTCCCTGTTTTTCACACAGACTCACAATGGAACGCCGGGGTGGGTCGATTCGTGACCGATCTCGGCGGCTTTTCGCGCTGGAAGATCATTAAGCCTTGCCTGGGCCGCAGATGCACGCAGATTCACGCCGATAAACAGAATTGCCTATCCGCGTGAATCGGCGTGCATTTGCGGCCAAGAGATGGGAGAGGCCTCGATGTCCCCATTTGGATATCATGAATCGCTATGCAACTCCGCGATTCTCGTTACGTTCTGCCGCTCGCGGCCACCGCGTTCTTTAGTCTGCAAATCGCGCTTCACGCCGCGACGCCGATCCCTAAAGTCACGCCGCTGCCGGCGACCGCAACCTCTTATCCTTTCGGCGCCGCCGACCATGCGCGCGTGCCCGAGAATCTCAAAGCCATCGGCTATGTCGAGGAAGAATTCCTGCTCAGCGGATCGGCGAACGTTTACGATTGGCCAGCGCCTCAGGCGCCGGCTGTCGTTCGAATCGCGAACGCGCCGTATACGACCCGCGTGCTGGTGCGCCGCCCCATCGATCGCGCTAAATTCAGCGGCAATGTGATCGTCGAAATGGCGAACCCGTCCAACCTGTTCGATCTCAACATCGGATGGGCGATCGCGCATAAGGAGATGGTTCACAACGGTGACGCATGGGTCCTGGTCACCGCCAAACCGATCTCCGTCGCCGCGCTCAAGAGTTTCAATCCCACGCGCTACGCCGCGCTCGCATGGGACAATCCGCTGCCGCTGGACGATCCTCGCAATTGCGCGACCGTCGGCCGCGACAGCCAGCGCACCACCGAAAACGGGCTGGTGTGGGACATCCATACGCAGACCGGCGCGTGGCTGCGGAGCACCGGCAAATCGAATCCTCTGAACTATGGACAAGGTGATCGCTCGAATCCGGTTCGTCACGTGATCGCGTGGGGCTACTCGCAAACCGGATCGTTTCTCTACACCTACGTCAATGCGATCCATCCGCTGGACGTGAAGGCTAATGGCAAACCGATTTTCGACGCCTATTCGATTTCGGTCGCCAGCGGCCCATCGCAAATCAATCAGTGCGCGCCCGCGATTCCGGCCGACGATCCGCGCCGCCGCATCAAGAACGCGGGAGTGCCGGTGCTCCGCATCATGAGCCAGTCGGATTACCTGCGGAGCGCGGGCGCGCGCCGTCCGGATAGCGATGAACCCGGCGATCAATATCGCAATTACGAAATTTCCGGCTCCGGCCACGCGACGCCGGATGAGCTGGCGTTCGCCGCGGCGCCCGACGACATCGTGAAAGCCAATCGCGAGGTGCCGCCGATGGATTGCAACGAAGGTCCGCGCAGCCGCTTCCCCAGCAGCGTGGCGCACGACGCGATTCTGCATAATCTGGAGGCTTGGCTTGATAGGGGCATCGCGCCGCCGCGCGCCGAGCAGATCGTCATCGAAAACAATGCGCCGGTGCTGGATAAATTCGGCAATGTGACGGGAGGCATCCGTTCGCCGTTTGTGGATGTGCCCACCAGCACGTGGTTCGGCAACTCCACCGGCAAATCGTTCTGTACGATCGCGGGTCATGAAGTGCCGTTCGATGCGGCGCGCGTGCGCGAGTTGTATCCCACTCACGCGGCGTACGTGCAAGCCGTGACGAAAGACGTGGAGGATCTGGTGGCGAAGCGATTCATCACGAAGCAGGATGGCGATGCGCTGATCGCCGACGCGAAGAAGGCAGATGTGCCGCCGGCGGCAGGGAGTCAGCGATAGGGTTTCTTTGTGGCGCACGCACCCGTGCGTGCCGTGTCGACGCTCATGTCGACACGTTTTTCCACGGTAAGCAAAGCCGCCTAAAAAGGCGGCTCGCCGCCATGACTGGCGGCCCCACGTCGGCCCACTACCGAAACGCATCCGAAATAAAGCGGACTCAGCACACTGGCCGCGTTCGGGCGCAACTGTTATCATGGGTTCAACCCCACGAATGACAACAGCATTGGCCGAAATTGTATGCGCGCATAGCCCGGATTCGGATGACGCGTACATGTTCTACGCGTTGGCCACCAAGAAGATCCGATCTTCATTGGTGGAGTTCAGTCACGTCCTCGAAGACATTCAATCGCTGAATCAGAAAGCGCACGTCGGCAAATATGAGCTGACGGCGATCTCTTATCACGCTTATCCTTTCGTCGCTGACAAATATGTTCTGATGGCGGCCGGGTCCAGTGTTGGCGATGGCTATGGCCCCACGCTGGTGGCCGCGCATCCCATGAGCGTGGACGATCTGAAGGGGAAGCGCGTCGCGATTCCCGGCAAACTCACCACCGCCTATCTCACGCTGCGCCTGATGCAGCCGGATTTTATCGCCGTCGAAGTGCCGTTCGATCAGATCCTGGAAGCCGTCTCGGAGAATCGCGCGGACGCCGGCCTGGTGATTCACGAGGCTCAGTTGACGTTCGCCAAGGGTGGATTCCATCAGATCATCGATCTGGGCCGCTGGTGGAAAGACAAGTACGATCTGCCGCTGCCGTTGGGCGCGAACGTTCTGCGCCGCGATCTGGCGCCGGCGATCGGCTCGGAATGCTGCCGGATGATGCGCGACAGTATTCAATACGCGTTGGATCATCGCGAAGAATCGCTGCTGTACGCGCTGCAATTTGCCCGCGATATGGACCCGTCGTTGGCGGAGAAATTCGTGGGCATGTACGTCAATCATTACACCGTCGATTGTGGAGAGCTGGTGCCGAAAGCCGCGCAAAAGCTGCTCGACTTGGGGCACGAAGCTGGAATTATTCCGCATCGCGTTTCACTCGAGTTTGTACGTTGAAAACCATACTTTCCCTCACACTTGCGTTCGCTTGCGGACTGGCTTTTGGACAAGACGCGGACTCCAAGCAGCGCGTCAAAGCCGTTCGCGATCTGGCCAAGCAAGGTCAGGAATCTATTCCGCGCATTGCCGGCTACGTCAGCGATTCCGATACCAGTGTTCGCGTCGAGGCCGTGAAGGCGCTGGTGGAGTTGGGCGGCCCGAGAACGGTCGATCCGCTGCTGATCGCCGTGCGCGACAACGATGCCGAAATTCAGATTCGCGCGACGGACGGCCTGGTAAACGCCTATCTTCCCGGCTACAGCAAGACCGGGATGAGCGGCACTATCCAGCACGCCGGTAACGCGATTCGCGCGAAGTTCGGCGACACCAACGACCAGATTATCGAGTCCTATGTGCAGGTGCGGCCGGAAGTAATCGTTGCGCTGGGCAAGCTGGCTCGCGGCGGCGCGAGTATCGAAGCCCGAGCCAATGCCGCGCGCGCCGTTGGCGTCCTGCGCGGTAACGATGCGATTCCGGATCTGGTGGAGGCGCTGCATTCGAAACAGGACCAGGTAATGTACGAATCGCTGGTGGCGATCCAGAAGATTCGCGATCCATCCGCTGCTCCGCGCATTACATTTCTTTTGCGCGACCTCGACGACAAAATTCAGATCGCGGCTCTGGAGACCACGGGCATCCTTCGCAACAAGGAAGCGGCTCACGATGTCCGCGATGCCCTGGAGCACGCCCGCAATATCCGGGTGCGCCGTAGCGCGTTAACCACGCTGGCCATGCTGAGCGATCCGGTGGATCACGCGGCCTTCGCACGCGACCTGAACGATAAGGACGAAGCGATTCGCTCCGCCGCCGCTGAAGGACTGGCGCGATTGAAGAATCCTACCGACCGGACCCTAGTGGACAAGGCGTTCACGGACGAGCACAAGATTGGCCCTCGGCTATCGGACGCGTTCGCGATGGTGTCGCTGGGGAATCTGGATACGGGCGAATTCAGCCCGCTGCGCTATCTGGTGAACACGCTGAACGTGAGGACGTATCGCGGAGTCGCGTCGGCGTTTCTGACGGAACTGGCTCGCGAACAGCCGGTGCGGGAGGCGATTTATCCGCTGCTGCCGCGCGCGACCAAAGACGAGAAGATCCAGCTCAGTATCGTGTTCGCGCGATCCGGCGAGCGTGACAGCTGTGCACTATCTTGAAACGTTGTCGCTGGATCCTGACGCGGATGTCGCGCAGGAAGGCGTGCGGAGTCTGCGCACACTTCGGGCTCGGCTGCCGTAGTCGGATGTGGGGCGGACCTCCTGGTCCGCAGCCGGCCTCCTGGCCGGCTCTTAGGTTGCGCGACCCGAAGTCGCGCGCGGATCTGGAGATCCGCCCTACGAAAACTACTTCGCCTTCTTCTGCTTCTGCTGACCGACGCGGATCTTGAACTGCTTCTGCTGTTGTTCCGCATACGCTTTCCAATCGAAGCGATTGCGCGGCGTCCGAGAGATACGCGTTCACATCGGCTTCTTTGGGAAGCACGGCCATCAGGGTAGCAGTCATCGCGCCGTCAGGGCTGTTGATGCGATACCGCTTTACATTGGGAATTGCCATACAAAGTCAGGATACCATAGCGTTTTATGAAAACCATTCCTGTTGGGCTGCCTGGCGAAATGAGCCGGACCGTTACCGCCGACATCGCGGTCGATTTTCTGGGTCTGGAAGGCGCCCGAGTGCTCGGGACGCCGTTCATGATCATGCTGCTGGAGATGACGGCTCGCAATTCGATGCTGCCGCTGCTCGATCCCGGTTACGATTCGGTGGGGACCGAGGTGAACGTCCGCCATCTCGCGGCGACTCCCATGGGCATGGAGGTGACGTTCAAGACCGAAGTGATCGAGGTCGACGACCGCAAGGTGCGGTTCAAAGTCGAGGCGTGGGATGCGAAGGAGCAGATCGCCGACGGAACGCATGAGCGGTTCATCGTGAACGTGGAGCGATTCGCGAAGCGGTTGGCTGAGAAAAACGCTTAGTCGCAAATGAACGCGAATGCACGCGCATTAGCGGCCATTCGCTTATTTGCGTGCATTCGCGTTCATTTGCGGCCTATCTCTTCAGCGGATCCTCCACCCAGGCGGAGTCGCTTCCATCAGCCGACCCAAGCTCCGGCTCCAGCCGCTCCATCGCGCACTTCATCTCCCACGCGACTTTGCGATAACTGAAGTGCCCCTTTACCCCGCTGCGCAGGCGCGAGATGTATTCCGCTTCGGCGAAATCCATCTTGAACAGGAATCGCGATCGCGCACCGAACGGCATCAGGTAGTGAGCGGCCGTGCCCCCGATCTTCTGCATCGCCGCGAACGTCTCCGTCATAAGCGCATCGTACGAGTCCCGCATGCCCGCCGCGATCAACGCGTCGGGTGTATCGTAACCGAGCTTCCCGCTGTACGCCTGTCGAAACTGCTGGCACCTTCGATGCCGATGCAGGTCGCGATACGCGCCAATATCCATCACGATATCGAACGCGTACAACCCGCCGCGAAATCCGCGCAATAAATCATCACGCTTCGTGCGCGATCGCAGCGCCACATCGATCACTTCGTTGCGACGCGCCGCGCTCCAGCCGCTGGTCATCTCATACAGCTCGGCAAAGGGCACGTCGGTCACTGGATACAGCAACGTCGCTGCGATATCCGCATGCGTGTCGATCGGCCGCATTGCGTGAACCGATTCACAAAGCACTCCCTCACGGTCGCGCCTCACTGGCGAATGCAGATTCTCCCGCGCCCACTGCTCCAAATCCTTGCGCGACTGCATCGCATGCTCATCCGGATCGACATGCCGAGCCAGCGTCGGCGCCACCGCCTCATCTCCGGACGCGCTCCATCCACAAGCCGGCGGCGTCGCGCACGCCTCCGCCATCTCGCTCGCGATCTCGCGAAGCTCTGCATACTCCGACCCCTTCGCGCGGCGAATCTGCCGCTCCAGCGTGCGGATGCTGGTCACTTGTCCTACGCCTGTCGGAATCCCGAAGAACAACACGTAGCGCGCGACATCGAATGCCCGCGCCGCGATGTTTCGGTCGTACATGTCCTGCTTCATCGTCTCCGGCCGCGGCAACTTCTCCGACAAATGCCCGACCATCGCGCGATGAATCTCGTGATACGCCGCCAGCAGTTTTTCGGCGGTGCGTTGGTACAGATCGCGATGCTCGTCTTGCGATTGGCAGGCGGAACCGCCTGCCCCACACAACTCCGGGGGCGTCACAAATCCCGACTTCGAAAAATCCTGATACCTCGATGACCGAGCCTGCCCGTCCCACAACTGCTCGTCCTCAATCTCCGTCGCCGCGAGTTCCGACACGCCTTCGAAACACAACACCACATGCCCCAAGATCCGCGATTGACGCGTGCCCGTATTGAAAGTAGAAGCTCTCCAGAAATTTCGACGAGTCGTGCGTGCGCACCCACTCGATGGAATCGCGAATCGAATCTGGCGAACGGCTATAGCGCGCCAATGCATACGCGATTTTCTCTGGCGGCATTGGCGCCACCGCCAGCACTCGGGAAGTTTTTGGTGGGGTCATTTTTGCGCCGTCAAGAGCTTATGATAACTATTCGATCACTTCCAGATTCGACATGAAAATCAAAATCAAAAAACTTCACGCCGACGCCGCGCTGCCCGCCTACGCCCATGGCGCGCTCGAAGACGCCGGGCTCGATTTATGTGCTGTGGAACGCATGGTACTTTCGCCCGGCAAGGCCCAGGCCGTTCCCACCGGACTCGCCATCGAACTCGCGCCGGGCTACGAAGCGCAAGTGCGACCGCGCAGCGGAATGGCGCTGAAACACTCGATTACGGTGAACTTCGGCACCATCGACCCCGGTTATCGAGGTGAGATTCGCGTGATCATGTTCAACCTGGGACACGTCGATTACACCGTTGAAAAGGGCGATCGCATCGCCCAACTTATCGTCGCGCGTTACGAAGCCATCGAATGGGAAGAGGGCGATCTGGGCGATTCCGCGCGCGGCGCAGGCGGCTTCGGTTCGTCCGGCCGTTGAAATCCTGTAACGCTAAGCCTCCGCGTCCATCTTCTGGTTGTAGCGCGTGGCATTGCATGCGGTACATCCCTTGGACATCGGAGGGCGCGAGGTGGACGCCCGAATCTTCTGATTCGAATCACGTCACGCCTCGTGGTCCAACGGAACCCCGCTCATTGACGAACCGGGAGCTCGACGTACGTAGCGTATTTCGACGACCGGAAAATCTTCTGCGTCGCCGCCTGATAATCCGCCGCCTTCGCCTTGAAAATATTCTCGACGAACGTCTGCGGATTGCGATCGATCAGTGGGAACCACGTGCTCTGCGCCTGCAGCATGATGCGATGCCCGCGCCGGAACGCGTGATTCGCCGAATGAATGTCGACAGGGAATTCGTAAACGCGACCCGGCTCCAATCGCTCGGGATGCTCGAAGCTGTTGCGAAATCGGGCGCGATACACCTCGTTCGAAATCATCAGCTCATAGCCCGGCAGCTTCGGATCGTTCTCCGGATACACGTCGATCAGCTTCGCCACCCAGTCACTATCGGATCCCGATGTCGACGCGAACAGATGCGCGACTACATCCCCCGCGATCACCAGATCGTCTGTGAGCGGGGCAGTCGACCAGCTCAACACATCGGGCCGCAAATCGACGAACCGCTGATCTTCCGTCAGCCACGTCCTCCATCCCGAATTCGGCGAATACGTTGGCGGAATCGGACGATGGCGATATGGCACTGGACGCGCGGGATCGGAAACGTACGAATCGAACGCGTCGGCGGCCTGCCCGGACGTGTCTCGCGGCATATCGAACGAAAGCGCGCCCGACGCCGACGTGTACAGCTTGCGCGACTTCACGCCGTCCTTCGGCGGCCACGCGTCGTAGCGCTCCCACGAATTGCGACCCGTCTCGAACGCCATCGCCTCCGGCTGTTGCAGCGAGCCCTTGTCCTTCAGCCAATACGCGAACCACGGCACTTCAATTTTCTCGCGATAATACTTCGATTGATCGCCGCCGAATTCGATCGGCCCGACGCTCTTGCCCTCGCCGCCCCATCCGCCGTGATTCCACGGTCCGATCACCACATAGTTCTTATGTTCGGCATCCTGCTTTTCCAGCGTTTCGTAAATCTTCATCGGGCCGTAGTAATCTTCCTGATCCCACCAGCCCGCGACGTTGAGGTTCGGCACGGTCGTCTTCTTCAGAATCAGGTTCACCGCTTCCGCCTTCCAGAACGCATCGTAATTCGGATGCTCGACGAAATTGTTCCAGGTCGGCTTCTCGCCATGGAAATATTGACGGTCGACCTCTGAAAGAGGTCCTAACGACAAGTACCACGCGAACGAATCGAAGATCGGCGGATCGAAACGATATTGCGTCTTACCGGTCTCCATGCGCGACACGTATTCGAATCCGTAACTCAACCGGAACGCCCCATTGTGATGAAAATCGTCGCCCAGGAACATGTCAGCCGGCGACGCCTGTTCGCTCACGGCTTTCAGCGCGGGATGCGGCTCCATCAGCGCCATCGCGGTCAACCATCCGCCGTAGGAAATGCCCAGCATTCCAGCGCGCCCGTTGTTATTCGGAACATTCTTGACCAGCCAATCGACCGTGTCATAAGCGTCCGTGCTTTCGTCGATGGACTTCGAGTCGTTAGGATCGCGCGGGTGGCGGGACATCACGAACTGCCCTTCGGATCCGTAGCGGCCGCGAATGTCCGCCAGCACGAAAATAAATCCTTCCTCGGCCAGTTCCTTATATCGAGTGTTCAGCGTTCGCTCGCCGCGGCCGTTGTCGAATCCGTAAGGCGATCGCTCGATCAGAAACGGCAGCTTGCCGGTCATGTTCTTGGGCGAGAAAATCAGCGCGTGCAACTTTACGCCGTCGCGAGCAGGAATCATGACGTCCATCTGATCCCAAGCCAGTAGCCGCCTTCTTCCCGCATCCGGCGAGCACAACGCACAGCGCGATTACGATTCTCTTCATATGGCGTTCAATGCTATCAAACGTGTAGGCATCAAAAGCCGTCCGTCCTTACAAATAAAACAAACTCAACCGGGGCAGCTTCGCAGACTCCAATAACCGCCGTTCCAAAAACTGCTTCTCGAGCATCGCCAACTGATCCGCCGTCATCTTCCCGCGATACGGTTTCAAATCCGAATCCAGCGCTCGCCGAGCCTCGAACAAAGTCTCATCACTAGCCGTAGCCCGCAGCGTCGCGATCATCTTCTCTTCAATCGCCGTCAGCCGCTGCTCCAGTTGCTCCAGATCCGCGTACAAAGCCGCGACATCCAGCGATTCCAAAGACGCCGCGATGTCAACATACCCGGCCTTCGTGAGCAAGACCACATTACGACCGATGAACGCCTTCACGTCCTCCACCTCAAACGGCGGCTTCACATCCTTTCGAGCCACGGGAGCCCCCGCCGCCATCGCCTGCGCTTCCACCGCCACAGCCTGCGCGCAAAACGCGAGCGAGTTCACCATCTGCACGCGAGCCCGCGCCGGCCGCTTGCGCCATTTCTCGAATGCGGCGTCGATCCCCCGCAGCGCGGCTTCCAGCGGAATGCCGCTATTTTTCCACGCCTCAATCAAAGCCCAATCCAGCGGCGAAAGGAGAAACAGACTCGTGCCCCGCGCCCGCTGAAAATGATCCTCAATCTCCGTGAAATAATTGAAATAATTTTCCGTCACTTGCCTCAAATCGGCCGCACGCCGCCCGCCAGGATCGTCGTCTCTTTTCCCGCATCGTCGCGAACAATCAGAAATCCCGATCCATCCACGCCGCAAGTGACACCCTCGATCACCACGTCGTTCTGCTCCACCCGCACTCGCCGGCCCTGCGCATAGCTCGAATGCCGCGTGAACAACTCAAGAATCGCAGACGCTCCGTCGGTCATCAGGATCTTGCAGCACGCGTCGATCTCCTCCAGCAGGGCCACCAAAAGATCCTCGCGCGAAACCCGAGGCTTCCCCGCCAGCTCCAACGACGTAGCCAGCGGCTCGATATCAGCGGGAAACTTCGTCTGATTGACGTTGATGCCGATCCCCGCGACGATCGCCGCGCCCTCCAACTGCGCCAGGATGCCCGCGCATTTCTTCGCCGAGCCGTTCTCCTCGATCAGCACATCGTTAGGCCATCGCAAATCCGCAGCCAGCCCCGCCACTTCGCCAATCGCCCGCTGCGTCGCGATCCCTAGCGCCAACATCAAAACCGGCAACGCGTTCGCGCCGATCGGCAACCGCAGCACCACCGATACATACAGTCCTGCCTCTGCCTCGGAGTGCCACGTATGTCCGTGCCGCCCGATGCCTGCCACTTGCCCATCCGCTCCAATCGCGGTCCCCGACGGGCAGCCATCGCGAGCCAGCCTCGCCGCTAGAGTCATCGTGGAACTGACGCTGGGGAACCAATGGATTTGCCGCTGCGGCAATCGGGCGCGAACGTATGAAAGATCGAACGCCATATTTAACGATAAGACTAGTGTCCTGTCTCCGAAATTCGTTGAATAGGAAAACGGGGACAGACTGCTCTGTCCCCGCAGGTATGTTCCTCTTCCCTCGTGCCGACGCGGCTGTGGACAGAGTGGTCTGTCCCCGTTTTCTTATTCAACGAATTTCGGAGACAGGACACTAGCGACAAGATTAACCCGGCCCCTGGGAGATAAACGGTAGCAGACTCTTCCAGACTTTCTGGCTGCCATACATCGTCAGATGGTTAGTGTCGTAATACAGAAGATGCGCCTCGTCTTTTCCGTGACACAGCGCGTCGTCGCAAAACAACGGCAGCGGATCGAATACCTTCATCCGCGGATGCTCCTTCGCCAGTGACTTCACGATCTCCCGATACTCGGCCTGCCGCTGATCCACCAACATCCGCGGAACAGTACACGGCGAGACCGTCGGAGGAGACAACGTAAATGGCCGGCCTGGAACGCAAGTGCGGGCTTCGATGCCCAGCTCGGGAACGTCGATCACGAAGGTTACGGTTCGCCCGTACTCTTCCAGCTTGGAGATCATCCGTGAGAATCCGCGCAAAAACCTTTCTGCATTTGTAACTCCCGCCTCGCCTGCATGCCTGGGTTCGATCTGCAAGGGCTCGATCTGCCAGTTGTTGCGCGCCGGGTCTTCCGCTTCCCCTCCAAAAGCTGTACCCGAAAAATAGATCGGACCGCGCGTGCTCATCACCACATTCTGGATTTCCGGGTGACTCTTCGACGCGCCCAGGATCTGCCATGCGAGATCCGTGCAAATCTTGTCTTCCTTGCGCTCGTTTGCGCTGCGACTCACGTAGTCGAGGAATGGCAGACAACTGTTGGCTGCGATCAATAGTGTTCTCGGAGGCGCCATGCGCAGAGAGGGCGCGGAATTCAGCGCGATAGCGTGACTATCGCCCACGACCATGACTTCGGGACGATTGCCAACAGACAGGCACACCTCAGTCTTGATCTGTTCCACTCCCAAATTCCCACAGGAGCCGTCCGAAGAGAACGTGGATTGGGGATTCACAGCGTCCTTCGCGAGCGTTCCCGCGAGGTTGGCGGCGCGCGACGGAAACCCATCGGCTCTGAAGTTGAACCATCCGGCGGCGCCTGTGACGATCAGCAGTCCGGCTGCGGCAAAAGCAACCGCGGGTGTCCTGCCGCCGATTCGAATGGGCCGCTCCACCAGCAGATAAGTGAGCGTCGCCAGCACAAAGCTCGCCAGGATGATGACCAGACGAGCGCGCGTGGAGAGTGCGCCCGCTTGGATAATATCGCCGAACGATAAAAGCGACCAGTGCCACAGGTACAGCGGATAGCTGATCAAGCCGATCGCCACCAACGCGCGATTCGCCAGGACGTTGCGGTTGACCCACGCGCCGCCCGAGGAGAGCACGAGAAACGCGCCCGTCGTGGGCAACAGCGCCCACATGCCGGGATACGCTTTGCTATCGCCCAGAATCGAAAACGCGGCGATCAAAAGCAGCAAGCCTGCCACCGGCACCCATTCCTTATATATCCTTTTGAACTTGGAGTGTCCTGGGGATTCGGCGTGGACAGGGCGGCCTGTCCCTATTTTCATCGACGGTCCGGAGGATTCATCGGGCGACGAAAATAAGCAGGCGAGGACGCCGCCCACCATTAATTCCCAGAATCGCGTCACGGGGAGGTAGAAGGCGCCGCTCGCATCCTGACCGGCGTAGTAGAGGTTGAACGCGAATGAAGACAAGAGAACAATCAGGACCACTCCCAACATCTTCAATCGAAGCCTGAACGCAAGCAGCAATGTGAGCGGCCAGATCAGATAGAACTGCTCCTCGACCCCCAGCGACCACAGATGCAACAGCGGTTTGAGTCGCGAATTGGTATCGAAGTAGCCGGATTCCTGCCACAGAACGAAATTAGACAGGAATGACGCGCCCGCGGCGATATGTTTTCCCAGCTGCGCATATTCGTTCGCAAACAAGGCGAACCAGCCGAGTCCGAAACACGCCATCAGCAGCAGAATCAAAGCGGGAAAGATGCGCCGGACGCGCCTCGCGTAAAAGCCGGAAAGCGTGAAGTCGCCGTGTTCCAATCGGTGAAGAATCTGGTTGGAGATAAGGAATCCGGAAATGACGAAAAACACGTCTACGCCGGCAAAGCCGCCTCGCACCATGTTGGGGAAGGCGTGGAACCCTACGACGGAAAGCACCGCGATCGCTCTCAGGCCGTCGATGTCGGGGCGGTAGCCGAGCAGGGGAAACTGCGGACCTGGTGTCGCCGCTGTTCGTTTTACAGGCGTCTTTTTGAGCTTGGTCTTCAAGGTGACGTCGCTGAATAAATACCGCAGTTGATGTCGACCGCCGGAGCCGAATGCGTGATTGCCCCAGATGAAATGTAATCCGGACCGGCCGCCGCATACGCGCGAACATTCGAAAGCGTGATGCCGCCAGAAATTTCCGTCTCCGCTCGTTTCGCGATGAAGACTGATCTCAGCGGCACACTGTTCAGGAGTCATGTTGTCGAGCAGCAATCGCGCTGCCCCGCCCGCCAACGCATCCTCGATTTCCGCCCGAGTGCGCACTTCAACTTCGATCGGCTTCCCGATCTCGCGTGCGCGTTCGATGGCGATGCGAACGCCGCCCGCCAGTCGAATATGGTTATTTTTGATGAGAATCGCATCGTGCAATCCCATGCGATGATTGACCACCCCGCCCGCCGCCGCGGCCATCTTTTCGAGAACGCGCAGCCCGGGAGTGGTCTTGCGAGTGTCGAGAATCCGGACGCCGGTCCCATGGACAGCGGCAACGAATTTCGCGGCCATGGTAGCAACGCCAGACAGCCGCTGCAAAAAATTAAGAGCGACCCGTTCGCGAGTAAGCAGAGTTCGAGCCGAGCCCGCGGACGATCGCAAGTTCCTGTCCCGGCTCGACGCGATCACCAGAATGTCTGAGAAGAATCGGCTCGTCGAACAAAAAAGCGAGCAGCTCGACACCCGCAACAGTCATGTCCTGCTTGGCAACGAATCGCGCTTCCGCATTCAGATCGGCGGCAATGCAGGCGTCGGTAGTAATGTCGCCAGCCCCAACGTCTTCAGCCAGCGCCCGCTCCACCGCCATCTGAGCCTCACTGTGCCACTGCATCATGAGGCTGCCACCCCAACAGAACCGCGAAGCGTGGCGCGGGCCGCCAGGCCTGCAGAGCCGAGAGTCGTCTCGGCTTTTCCGTCTCTTGTAATCAACCCAAGACTATCCCAGCGCATCGACATTCTTCTTCAACTGCGCCTCATAATCCGCCAGCTTAGCTCGCAAAGTAGCCACCACCTTCTCCGGCATCTTGCTAACAATCTCCTGGTTCTCCAACTGCCGCCGGGAATTCGCGATCACCTTCTGCAACTGTTCGTTCTCCTTTTGCAGCCGGGCCCGATCCACAGGAATGTCCAGCTTGACCGCAAATTCCCCTTGCGCCGAAGTCATCGTCACATTCGCCAACCGCTCAATCGCCTTGGAATTCTGCTGAACCACCGCAAACGCCGCAGCCGGCGCAGTGATATTCGCGACCACGCCCTGGCTCTTATCAATCTTGTTCGACGCGCGATTCTGCCGAATCTCCGTAACAATTCGCTGGATCACTTCCATCGCATCCCCAGCATCGCGATCGCCCGCAGCCTCGTCAAACTTGGGATAAGCAGCCAGCGCGATCGACCTGCCCGCCTTCCGCACCGGTTCCTTCAACCGCTGCCACAATTCTTCGGTAAGGAAAGGCATCAGCGGATGCAACAGCCGCAACGCCTTTTCATACACGACGTAAGCAAAACTCCAATCCGCGTCCAGCTTCTTCAACTCCAAATACCAATCGCAAAAATCATCCCAGAAAAAAGTCCAGATCGCGTCTGCCGCTTCGTGGTAACGATGCACCGCGAACGCGCGGTTCGTCTGCTCCGCGCACGCATTCAGCCGGCTCGCAATCCATCGATCCGCCAGCGTTTCCGCCTTGCCCGAACCCTCCGCGCTCTTGGTGAACAACAGCCGCGACGCATTCCATATCTTGTTCGCGAAATTCCGCCCGCGCGCCGTCACTTCCTCGCTCAGCGCGATATCGTTCCCCGGCGCAGCCGCCACCAGCAACCCGAACCGCACAGCATCCGTTCCGTACTGGTCGTTCAGCACCAGCGGATCGATCACGTTGCCCTTCATCTTCGACATCTTCTGCCGCTCGGCATCGCGCACCAACCCGTGAATATGGACTTGCCGGAACGGAACCTCGCCCGTCATCTCCATCCCGAGCATGATCATCCGCGCCGCCCAAAAGAAAATGATGTCGAAGCCGGTCACCAGCAGCGTCGTCGGATAGAAAGCCTTCAAATCGATCGTCTCGTCCGGCCAACCTAACGTCGAGAGAGGCCACAGCCCGGAGCTGAACCACGTATCCAGAACGTCGGTCTCTTGTTCAATCTGCGCCGACCCGCACTTCGCGCAAGCCGCCGGCGTCTCGCGAGCCACAGTCGTGTGCTTGCAATCCTTGCAGTGCCACGCCGGAATGCGATGACCCCACCACAACTGCCGCGACACGCACCAGTCGCGAATGTTTTCCAGCCAGTTGAGATACGTTTTCTCCCAGTTCTCCGGCACGAACTCGATTCGCTTGGGCGTGTCCTTCACCGCGCGGATCGCGGGCTCGGCCAGCGGCTTCATCTTCATCCACCACTGCATCGACACCAGTGGCTCGACCACGGTACGGCAGCGCTGGCACCGGCGCAGGCTCAACTTGTGCGGCTCGATCTTTTCGAGCAGCCCCAGTTTTTCCAGCTCCGCCACCACTTGCTTACGCGCTTCGAATCGATCGATCCCCGCGAAACGTCCAGCCTCGGCGGTCATCTTCGCGTTCTCGTCGATGACCTTGATGCTGGGAAGATTGTGACGCTTGCCCGCCTCGAAATCGTTCAGATCGTGCGCGGGCGTGATCTTCACTGCACCGCTGCCGAATTCAGGATCCGCCATCGGATCCAGGATGATCGGGATCGAGCGATCGGTCAGCGGCACCCGTGCAGTCTTGCCGCGCAAGCTCGCTCGCGCGCGGATCGCTCGGATGAATCGCGATCGCCGTGTCGCCGAGCATCGTCTCCGGCCGCGTCGTCGCGACCACCAGCTTCAATATCACTGCCATTCACCGGATAGCGAATGTGCCACAGATGTCCGTCGCGTCTCTTCCGGAATCGCTTCCAGATCCGACAGCGCCGTCATGCAGCGAGGGCACCAGTTCACCATGTACTCGGCGCGATAGATCAGGCCTTTTTCGTACAACCGCACGAACGCCTCGCGCACCGCGCGCGATCGCTGCGGGTCCATCGTGAACGCCAGCCGGCTCCAATCCACGCTGTCGCCGACGCGTTTCATTTGTTCGAGAATGCGCCCGCCGTATTCTTCTTTCCACGCCCAGGCGCGCTCCAGAAACTTTTCGCGGCCCAGGTCATGTTTCGTCAGACCCTCTTCCGCGAGCTTCCGCTCCACCATGATCTGCGTCGAAATTCCCGCGTGATCGGTGCCCGGCAGCCACAGCGTATTCACGCCGAGCATCCTCTGCCAACGCACTTGCGCATCGATGATGGTGTGCTCGAACATGTGGCCGATGTGCAATGCGCCGGTCACGTTCGGCGGCGGAATCACCAGCGAAAAATACGGTTCGCCGGGCTTGGCTTCCGCGTGGAAAATTCCCGACTCGACCCACCAATTCGCCCAATGCGGCTCGAATCGCTGCGGTTCATACACTTTTTCCAATGCGGGTGTCTGGTCGGGTTCCATGGGGAACTTCAATTTTAGCATGGTCTGTGTGGACTTACTTCAACTCGACAATCGTAGCCGCCGTGCCGCCCTCTTCCGGACCCGCGACATAGAATTTCGCGACGTGCGGATTGTCCTTCAATAAATCCGCGACCGCGCGTTTCAGAATCCCCATGCCGTGCCCGTGAATAATTCGCACGCGCTCCACCTGCGCGAGCGCCGCGCTGTCGAGAAGCTTGTCGACCTGCTCCATCGCCGCCTCCGCTCGCTGTCCGATGATGTTGATTTCGCGATAGTTATGTAAATCCGACCCTTGCGTGAACGTCACAGAAGGTCGCTTCGGCGCTGTTGTGTTTGCACCGAGGATTTCCTCCACATCCGACTCCGGAACCCGCATTTTCATGAACCCAGCCTCGACTTCGATCATTCCGTTGTCGAGGACCCGGCGGACTCTTGCCGGTTGGCGGATTCCCTTTAGGCGCACGCTCGCCCCTTCTTCAATCCGCGCCTTCGGTACGGCAATTTTCGCGGGTGACACCGGAGAAACGGCCTCCATCGACTCCTGAAATTCGCGCTTCGTCCTGGCGACTTTCACGCGCGCTTTCTGGCTCAATTCGCCCAGCGTCTCTTCCGCACGCTGCTCGAATTGTCGCGATAAAGTCGCGGCGTTTTGTTCGATTTCCGCGATCTTTTCGCGGTATTTCTTTTCCCAGGTTTTTTCGAGCGATTTCTCGCGCGATTCGAGCACTTGCTCGCGGCCGGCGAGCGCTTTGCTCTGCTGCTCCACGGCATCGATCCGCGCATGTAACTCGTTGAGAAAGCGGGATACATCGCGTTCGGTGTTGGTCATCCGCGACCTTGCGGAATCGATCAACGCCGGGTCCAATCCGAGCCTGCTGGCGATGTCCAAACCAGCCGATTTGCCCGGCGCGCCTAGCCGTAGAACATAAGTAGGCTCCAATGTTTCATCGTCGAACCCCATCGAGCCGTTGCGAACGCCTTTGGTGGATGCGCCGTAGACTTTCATCGGCAACAGGTGCGTCGACGCGAGCGTGAATGCGCCGATTTTCTGAAACTCCTCCAACAGCGCGACGCCCAGTGCGCCGCCCTCTTCGGGGTCGGTCGCGCGGCCGAGTTCGTCGACCAGAATCAGCGAATCCGGCGTGGCGTGCTCCAGCATCGACTTCATCGACATGATGTGAGCGGAGAAACGAGCTGAGACTCTCCTGAATCGATTGATGATCGCCGATGTCGGCGAGAATGTCGTCGAACAAGGGGAACTCGGCTTCGGCGGCGGGCAC
Organism: Terriglobia bacterium; assembly: GCA_963732025.1. GTDB lineage: Bacteria > Acidobacteriota > Terriglobia > Bryobacterales > Bryobacteraceae > Palsa-187. The sequence goes on along the minus strand of CAVSXU010000006.1, from coordinate 570,089 downwards.
CGGGAGTCCTGCGTGCGTCATCAGCGCGAGCATGCCCACGGTTTTCAGCGCCACTGTTTTTCCGCCGGTATTGGGGCCGCTGATGAGCAGCGTATGTTCAGATTCGTCGAGTGAGAGCGACACGGGCACGACGCGCTTCCTCTGGATGCGAAAAAGATCTTCGAGCAATGGATGTCGTGGCTTCGCGCAGTATTAGTTTACGGGCGTTTTTTAGCGCTCCATCCTGTCGCGCCTCACTGACGCCTGGTGGGCTCAACCGCGGCACGGAGCAATCGAAATCGATCGCGAATTCAGCCTTTGCGAAAATCAATTCGAGCGCGCCTAGAGCCGCGGCCGTCGAACGAATCTCCACCGCATGCACGCGCAGCCGCGAGGTGAACTCGCGCAGGATGCGATGCACTTCGCGCAATTCTTCTTCGCGCAGGCGGACCAGTTCGTTGTTCAACTGGATGGTCTCGATGCGGTTCGACGAACAGCGTGTGGCCGCTGCCGCTGGCGCCGTGAATCACGCCGTCGACGCGACGCTCGCGGCCGGTGACGACCGGCACCACGAAGCGATCGTCGCGAATGGTGACGAAGTCCTCCTGCAGCGTGCCGTCTTCGCGATGCGCGCGCAGAAATCGTTCCAACGATTCCTGGATCTTATGGCGCTGCTTCTCGCCCTCCCGGCGCAGACGGCGCCAGAGCGACGCTGGCGTGATCGGCGACCGAGCCGTCGGGCAGAATTTTGCCGCTCAAGTCAGCCGCGATTTCGCGCAAATCGGCGATCCCGGTGGCGTGGCGCGCCAGCCGCGGAAATCGTTCGCGCGCGCCCAGCAGAATCGACCGCGCTTCGGACGCGAGATCCAGCATGCGCGCTACTTCGAGGATTTCGAGCGCTTCCAGCGTGGAGCCTTCGATGCGCAATCGCGCGACGGCTTCCGCGGGATCGTTGATGTCGCCGAAGCGGATGCGAATCGCGGCGCCCTTCGAGGCGGCCTGCGGTTGCGAGGCCGCGCGCAGGTATTCGATGCCTTCGGCTGCGTCGGCAAGCGCGCCTTCGATCAGCGCGCGATCAGAAGAGGGCGCGAGGCCTGCGATCTCGGCGCGTCCGAGCGCGCTGCGCACGTAGCGGCCGATGACGGCGCGGAGGGATTCGAATTCAAGAACGCTTTCGGCGTGCATGCTTCTCCAATATGGTAAGTGACGTGGGGTGGGCCGCCAGGCCTGCAAGCCGAGAGTCGTCTCGGCTTTACCTTCGAGTGGGAGTGAAAATCAAAGCCGAGAGACTCTCGGATTGCAGGCCTGGCGGTTGCCCCACGCCGGCAACGCGCTCCATTCGTCGGCTCTTTGAGTACCAGTCGACCGGCGGTGAGGCAGCCTGCCATCTTCAAGTGCTCTTTGCTGCTCTCAGGATTACGGCGAGCGTGCCTTCGGTCAGGGGATATTGATCCAGCATCTTTAACGACACCCACTCGGCGCGGCTCACGTCATCGCCTGCTTGAAGCTCGCCTGCTTCCACCGTGCAAACGAAGTCCGCCAGTACGTAGTGATATTCGGTGCGCCCCGCGACATCGCGCATGATCCGCTCGAAAAATTCGAACATGCGAGTACGCTTCACACGCAGCCCCGTTTCCTCGAACACCTCGCGGGCGATGGCTTGCGTCAAGAGCTCGCCGGTTTCCACGAGGCCGCCGGGCAACGACCAGAAGCCCTTCAGCGGCTCGCGTCCGCGCTCGACCAGCAAGATGGAGCCGCGCCGAAATATCAAGGCGCCGACGCCCAACAGCGGACGCTCGGGATAGCGCCGGCTATTCCGACTCCTGACTCCTAAATTCTGACTTCTCGCTTGGCTAATTTTGCGAGGCGCCCTTCACGCCGACCCGCACGCGATACACCGACGTGCGCGCGGTAATGAACAGCGTCTCGAAGTCGGCGTCGCCGAACGTCAGATTCGACGGTGTCTCGCGCGATCGCGATTTTCCCCAGCAGCTTGCCTTGCGGCGAGTACGATAGCACGCCATCGGCGGCCACCCACAGATTGCCTTTTTCATCGACGCGAATGCCGCCCGGCACGCCCGAAATCTTGTCGACGATCACGCGCCCTTCCGAATCTTTGTCGAGAATGCCGTTGCGATCCAGATCGTAAGCCCGCACGCAGCGGGCATCCGAATCGGTGACGTACAACGTGCGGCCATTGGGCGATAAGCGCGATGCCGTTGGGCCGTGTCTTCAGTTTGGCAATCGCTTCCATTTCGCCTTTCGGCGTGATGTGGAAGACGCCGAAGAAACCCGAGTTCGGCGGTGTCCTGCTGGTTGCCGAACGCCGGGTCGGTGAAGTAAGCGTGGCCGTCGCGGCGCACGACGATGTCGTTCGGAGCATTGAAACGCTTGCCCTCGAAACGTGCCGCGAGTACTTCTGCTTTCCCCGCTTTCGATACGCGAGTCACGCGCCGTTCGCGGAATTCACAGGTGTAGAGCCGGCCCTGCGAATCGTAAGCGTTGCCGATGGGACCGCCGGGAATGTCGCTCAATTCGGCGTCTTTCGCGCCGGGAACCCACTTGTGGAGTTTATTGGTGACGGTGTCGCTGAAGAGAAGGAATCCTTCGGGGGACCATGCGGGGCCTTCCAGGAATCGCAGTCCGGTTACGACTTTTTCGACGCGGATGTCGGAGAAGTCCTGCGCGTCGGCTGAAACCGCGCTCCATATGGAAAGGCCCAGGAGAAATGCGAAAAACTTCACTTCTCCATCTTAGTGAGAAAGGAGGTTCATTAGAGCTCGCTCCCTTGCCTGCGACGATGATCGCTCCCTCAGGGGCGCGACTCAGTATGCTGATGACTCCGCAAGAGCCGTTACCGCTAGCACGCGCTCCATTTGCCCGCTGCTGCGTTGGATGGCTCCGAACACCGGAGCCATACTGTCGCGCCTCTTTGAGCGCCGTTATACATGGAGTGCGACAGTGATGGATTGCGCACCTAAAACCAACTCCAGGATGTTCATTCCACTTATGAAGGATTAGTGGACTGTCCCGGACTTTTCGATAGTGGGAAATAACCGCTCCTTAACAGTCGCGGCTCTGAAACCCTTCCGAGCCGCGCGCGTCAGCAAGCGGTCATCTTGCCCATCGGAACCATTGCAAGCGAAGGCTCGGGGACAGCCCACTAGGTTTCGCGATACGTTGTATAGCCGAAGCGGCTCAGCAGCAGAGGCATGTGGAAATCCTCTTCCGCATCGCGGACCTCAAATGTCACCGCGATGGAAGGGAAGAATACGTCAGCATCGTAAGAAGCGACGTCGAACATCAGCCGGTAGACTCCGGCTGCGGGAGGCTCGCCGAAGCCGAGCACGCGGCCTTCATCGTTGGTCACGCCGCGGCCAACTTCACGCCAGCCGTGGCCGGTGATGAACACATCGAGTTCAATGGGAATGCGCGACGCAGGGCGTCCGTACGCGATGTCTAGTACATGGGTGCTGATCATAAACTGTGTCCGATTTGTTCTTGTGCCGGGCGAACTTTCCATCATCGTAGATTTCACGCCGCACAGGTAAGTCATACGCACGCGACCCGTAATTCGCAAGATCGACGAACGAATCGCCCGGGATCACGTCTGCCGGCGACCGGACTTTGGGCCGGTTATTCCACTCTCCACAGAGCCGCCTAAAGGCGTCTCGCCGCCACGAGTGGCGGCCCCACAATGGCGGCCCCACGTTCTCAACCCGTCACTCTTGTAAACAGATACATGTCGTGTATACTGGACCTAAACTTTGGAGGGTACTGAATTGAGGTATTTCACTGGACTTCTTGCTGCCTTTTTGACACTGACCGCGTCTTGTTTCGGCCAGGCTGGCCGGGCCGAACTGTCCGGCACCATACACGATCCCTCCGGACTCGCCATCGCGAAGGCGAGCGTTCAGGCCGAAGATCAGGCCACCGCCGTTCGTTATTCAGCCACCACCGACGATCACGGCCAATATCACCTCTTAGGCCTGCCAGCGAGCGACTATGTTCTGACCGTCGAGCAAGCCGGTTTCCGCCTCTACCGCCAATCGGGAATCACGCTACGCCTGGCTGAACAGGTGGTCCTCGATATCACGCTGCAACTGGGCACGACGACGCAGGAAGTGACCGTCACCGCCGCTGCGTCGCAACTCCAAACCACCAGCGGCGATGTCAATTTTCAAGTGGACCGCGAGAAGGTGGAAACGCTGCCGCTCGATGGGCGCAACTTCATTCCGCTGGTCGCGTTGGCGCCGGGAGTGGCCCTGCCCGGCGGCGGATCGCTGCTGCCGCGCATCAACGGCAGCCGTCCGCGAACCAATGAGTATATGTATGACGGGATCAGTGTGCTGCAGCCCGAACCTGGACAGGTGGCGTACTTTCCCGATCATCGACAGCATCGAGGAATTTCGCCTGAACATCAATTCGTATTCGCCCGAATACGGACGATCGAACGGCGGCACCATTATGGTGATCGGCAAATCGGGCGGCAATCAGTTTCACGGCACTGTGTACGAGTTTTTCCGCAATGAGGATCTGAACGCCAGCCCCTACAACTTCACCTCGACGCCGATCGTGAAGCCGGAATACCGGCGTAATCTATACGGATTCACGCTCGGCGGCCCGATTCAGAAAAACAAAACATTCTTCTTCGCCGACTGGCAAGGCACGCGTCTGCGCACCGGCCTGACGCGGCTCAGCACGGTTCCCACCGCCGCGCAGATCGCGGCTACCAACGTGACCAAGCCCGATCCGATCGCGCTGCAGGTGCTGGCGCGCTATCCAACGCCGAACCGGTCCGGCAATGCCAACAACTTCGCGCGTGTGGGCGTGGAACCTGACAATCAGGAACAATTCGACGCGCGAGTCGATCGCTACTTTGGCTCGAAACATCGCGTGTTCGGCCGCTATTCGTTCCTGCGCGATGACGACACGCCGTTAACCCCGCTGCCGGACGGAAGCGGCAGCCTGACTTCCGGCGTGACCGGGCACGCGATCACGCGCGGCGATGGGATCGCCGTCGAATATGACTGGACCGTTTCGCCGACGACGCTGAATCAGGCTCGCTTTGGACTCTCCCGTCGCGATCTGGTCAGACCTCGCTACAAAACGGCGGCATCACGGTTCCAGGGCTTCCGCAAAACTCATTCGCGTCGGTGTTGCCGATATTTACTGTGGCCGGTTTTCAACAAATCGGGCCGACGTCGGCGGCGAACAGCGATTTCACCACGAACGTGACGGAATATCTGGACACCTTTTCGATGGTGCGCGGCCGTCACACATTCAAGTTCGGCTTCGACATCCGCCGCGAGGCGCTCAACGTGTTGAATCCTCCGAATCCCACCGGCACGTTCGCCTTCACCGCCGCCGGCACGGGCAACGCGCTCACGTCGCTGCTGCTGGGACAGGTGAACGCCTTCTCCATCGACATTCAGAACACGCTATTGCAGGAGCGCGCGCACATCGCCGAAGGATTTTTCACTGACGAATGGAAAGTGTCGCAGCGGCTCACGCTGAATCTGGGCACGCGCTACACCATGAATCTGCCGTCCACCGAAGTTCACAATCAGGGCGCGGTGTTCAATCTGAATACTCAGGTGCTCGACTTCCCGCACACCGCCCGCAACATCGAATGCTGCGATTTCGGACCGCGCGCCGGTCTGGCATATCGCATTAACGATTCGTTGGTGGTTCGCTCCGGCTATGGCATGGTGTGGTTTGAAGCCAGCGGCATCACGACGCCGTTCACGCTTCCGCAGTTTCCCTTCGTGCAGACGGTAGGGCAGCAGTCGGCCGACAACATCGCTCCGGCGTTCATCCTTTCGAATGGCCCTACGGTGCAGGTTACGGCTCCGAATCCGAACTCGGGGCTCGGGCAGGGCGTGTTCGGGACGGATCGCAACGTCGGATCGGGATATTCGCAGCAATGGAATTTCACCGTTCAGAAAACGATTGGATCAACGTTGAATATCGAAGCCGGGTATCTCGGTTCGAAGAATACGCGGCTCGGCGTGCCTGACGCGAATATCAATCAGCTTCCCGATACCGATCTCGCACTGGGCACGGCGCTGCTCGCGAAAGTTCCGAATCCGTTTTTCGGCCAGATCCCTGCGTCATCTTCGCTGGGCGGACCCACGCTCACCGAACAACAGCTTCTCCGGCCCTATCCCGAAATTCACCAACGTCGCGCTGTTTCGCGACAACATCGGGAATTCCAGCTACGAAGCGTTCCAGGCAAAGCTGGAGAAGCGAGTCTCGCACGGTCTGACGTTCACTTTCGCCTACACGTTCTCGAAGCTGATCGACGATGCCTCCAGCGTGTTCTCGAACACCATCTTCTTCACCGGTCCGATCGCGAACACCGGCGTCGCCGATGCCAACAACAAACGTCTGGAGCGCGACCTCTCCACGGGCGACATACCTCGCGTGTTCACCGGCGGCTGGGTTTACCGCGTTCCGAAATTGTGGAAGATTTCGGGCTGGGAAATCGCGGGTCTGGTGCGCGTGCAATCGGGCGACATGGTGATCGTCTCGCAGGCGACCAACCTGAATTCGAACCTCGGCTTCGGCGTGCAGCGTCCGAACCGGATCGCCAATCCGAACGTGTTCGCCAACCGAAGCCCCGGCGAGTGGTTCAACGTCGCGGCATTCACGCCGGCGGCGCAATTTGTGATCGGCAACAGTTCACGCAATCCGGTGCGTGGGCCGGGTCTGCAGGATGTGGATATCATGATCGGCAAAACATTCCGCATCACGGAGCGCGTGAGTTTCGAATTTCGCGCGGAGGCTTTCAATATGACGAACACGCCGGCGTTTGGCGATCCGAATGGCAGCTTCGGGTCGGCTGCGTTCGGAACGATCACGACGGCGGGGAATCCTCGCGACTTCGAGTTCGCGGGTAAGATTCACTTCTAAATTTGGCCGCGAATGCACGCTAATAAACGCGAATGAATGAAGCTGCTCAATTCGCGTTCATCCGCGGCCAATTGCTTCTGGTCACTGCGGCGAGGTTGCAGGGATGGCACTCGTATACCGCACCTGCCGGCTATTGCGACTTGTCAGATCCAGGACCATGCGCCCATCGGCCTGCGTCGCGCCCGTCCCGTAGAACGAATCGCCGCCTTGCACGACTTCGATTCCGGCAACTTCCAGCGCATTGCCGTTCCGGTTGCCGACGCGGACATCGACATTTCGAAACAGCCTTTAGCCGACCGAAACTCCGCATCCGGCGCGAAGGAAATGGATCGGGCGTGCAAGCATCCCTCAGCATGCGCGCCATTGACGATCTCGATCCCGCTTCCCTCGGCATCCAGACTTCCTTCGAAATCGACGTGCCCACCCTTATACGCGACGTCTTCCAGCTTCCCTTCGAAGCGATAATGCGGAGCCGGACCAGCAACGTTCAACGCGAGTTCGCCATTGAATGATGCCTGCGTCCGTTTTGGCATTCAATCGCACGAACCGAACCAGCGATCCATCCCACAACACCCGAGCGCTTTCCACGCGCACTTCCGTATCGCCCGCGATCGTGAGCGCGCCGATCGACATCGTTCCGTCCGCTCGCCGATTCTTCAACCAATCCGGCGCCGGCGCCGCTCCCAATCGCAGCGTGCGCGCCAGAAATCCGCGCTCGCGCACCAGCGCCGGCGCGAAGATCCGCTCCAACTCCGCCGCATCCGCCTTCGGAATGTCGATGTGAAACTTGTGCGGACGCACCGCCGAGCGGCTCATAACGATAATCGCCGGTGAACGCAACCGCGCCCACCTTGGCACGCAGCCGACTCAGCGAAATCCGCGCTCCGTTCGAGACCACCGCAGCCGATTGAATCCGCAACGGATCGGCCAGCCCATCGATCGCAATGCGCGCGTTCTGCAATTCGTACTCGCCCGTCCATTCGCCCGGCGCGCCCGGCGTCCATTTGTACGAAGCCCAGCCTCGCAGCGTTCCCTGCGGAGTCTGCTCCAGCAGCGGAATCGCCGACAAACCGAACGATCGCAGGTCGTCGACATTCAATCCGCGCGTCGCGATTTTCAGATTCAATCCGCCACCGGGATCGAATCCGCCTTCCACCTCGGCGCTCTCGCTGTCGCCGATCGTAATCGTGGAAGGCTCCATCGAAAACGCATTGCTCTCGATCGAGACGGCGGCGCTCGCGGCCTTCAGCGGCTGCCCTCCGGCAGCGTGAGCGAAGCGTCCTGCAATTCGACGCGCCCCGCGAATCCGTTCTCCTGGCTGTAGCGAATCGCGCCCGATACCGAACCGTCCGCCACCAGTTTCTCCGGCATCGCCGTGCCCATGTGCCGCGCGACCTCCATCAACGTTGCCACCGGCACCTGCTTCAACTCCGCAACCGCATCCCAATGCGGCAGCGAAAGAAAATCCCACGCGCGAAACTCCAGCGACACGGGAGGATTCGGCGCGTCGAACGCGCTCGCCAGCTCCAACCTTTCACCGCGCAGGTCCAGTGTGCCCTTGTAGGGAATCGTCCATCCGCCGCCGCGCTTCGGCAGCAAATCCCAGCGATGCACGTCGTCGATCTGAAGCTGCCCCGCCACGTCCAAATGCGACGGCGATCCCGAAAGCTGCGCGTTGAAGGCGACGATCCCGTGCACTCCGAGATCGCGCCGGTCGATGCAGATGCGCCACTTCGTCGAGCGCGCTTCGCTCCAGTTCCACTTTCATGTCGACCTGCGGACCCGTTCCAATTTCCCGCGCACGAAAAAATGCCCAAATTCTGCGCCGCATGATCCGTGCGCGACGGCGCGCCCGAAAATCGCAGCGCCACCGAGCCGTCGGCCGACGGCGACGACATCGAAATCGGCGTCGTTGAAATAGAAGACCGACTTTGGTGTCGCCGAACTTGAAATTGACGCGTCCGCCGCGCATCTTGATCGCCGGCATCGCGCCTGAAATCGCCGGGGCGCTGCTCAGCAGGAACTGAAAATTCCACGGACCCGCGGCGGTCTTCACCAGATTGATGCTGGTGGAAGCTCCCGTAGGGCCTGGCTCCTTATGCAGCCGCAGGCTCGAAAATCCAGCCGGCGCGAGAACAAGCTCAGCAGACGCACGCGCGCTTCCAGTTCGCCAACGTAAGCGAACGGCTCGATTCCCGCCCGCGGTCTTCATGAATGGTGACGTCGAACAGCGTGAATCCGGGGCCGGTGAATAGATTGAAGTATACCTTTCCGACTTCGACACGCCGGCCGAGTCCGCGTTCGAGCGCCCGCTCGATTGCGGGACGAACGAAGTCGGATCGAAATAGGGCGCCGCGACGCCGGCGATCACCAGCAGCGCAAGCGCGATCCACAAGAACTTTTTCATGGCAACAGGCTGCAAGTACGCTTCCATGTCGTCGATGTCGGCAAGCACGCCCGCGTCCGGAACATCGACGTATTCAATCTCAGCTTGCGTGCAGATTCACGATCGCGCGCGTCTCATCCGTCGGCGGCTGCGCCAGAAACTCCGCGATCAGAGCCCGCGCACGCAAACCGGATGGCCGCGCTTGCCGGAGAATCTCGGAATCACGAACGGCGCATCGCCTTCGCGCAGACGGTCCATCAAAATCGCCACGGTTTGTTCATCCACCGTTGGACAATCCACCGGAGTGAACAGAAAACCTCCGCATTCGCCAGGCGATCACCGCCAGCGCCGTTTGCAGCGAACTCAACTGCCCGCGATCGGGATCGGGATTGATCACGACTATCGCGCTGGCGCCGACATGTTCCGCGATCGCCGGCGCATGAACGCCGGCCACGACGATCACCGGCTCGCACACGCCGGAGAAAACGCGAATCAAGCGGCTCACGAACGTCTCGCCGCGATAATCGAGCAGCGCCTTCGGACTTCCCATGCGGCTCGACGCCCCGGCGGCAAGAATGATGCCGGCACTTGCGGCTCACTTCACGATGATCACTTCAACAGCGCCCGCAGTCTTTCGTGGGCGAAAATGGATTTCGATAGCGACCGCCAATCCGACATCCGGCGCGCGCCGCACCGCGATCATTTCCGCGACCACCGAAATCGCGATTTCTTCCGGCGATTCCGCGCCGATCTCCAGCCCCATCGGCGCGAAGATCTTTTCGAAATCCTCGCGCGCGAAGCCTTCTTTTTCGAGCTCGTGAACCACGGAGATGGTCTTGCGCTTGCTGCCGATCATCGCGATGTATCTCGCCGGCGTGCCCACCGCCCAGCGCAGCACGCGCATGTCGTCGCGATGCCCGCGCGTGACGATGATCAGGTAGCTGGTCGACGTGATCGGCAACTTCGGAAATACGGCCTCGTATTCGTCGGCGTAGGTTTCTTCGGCTTCGGGAAATCGTTCCGCGTTGGCGAACGCCTCGCGATCGTCGATGATGATGGTCGAAAACCCCGCCAGGTTCGCGACTTTCGAAATGCTCTTGGAAACGTGCCCGCCGCCGAAAATAAACGCGCGCGGCTGCGGCACCACGGGCTCGACGAAAATGTTCAATTGACCTCCGCAGATCAGGCCGTTGTCGTAGGCGGCATCCTCGCCCAGGCTGAACGTCAGATGGCGCGGCTTCTCGGTCTCGATCACCTCGCGCGCCGCGTTCCAAACTTCGGCCTCGACGCACCCGCCGCCGACGGTGCCGATCATCGACCCGTCCTCGCGCACCAGCAGCTTCGCGCTTTCATAGCTCGGAATGGACCCGTTCACCTGCACGATGGTCGCGAGCGCGCACTTCTGCCCCAGCTTGCGCAGGCGCACGATTTCGTCGTAAATGTCCATTCCCATTGATTATAACGAGGCGAAGGCCGACTGGACGCATCGCTGCACCTGCGTCCAGTCGCGAGAACTCAACCGGCCGATTGCCACTGCGTCCGAACTCAGAAGCGTTAGCGCATAAACCCGGAAACAGGATTGCACCCGCAACCCCGCGTGCCGCCAATCCTCAAGGACATAATCGGTTGTGGTGAGGCTAGCCGGAATTCTCGACGTCAGAATCCCGACGATGATGTCCCGGTGTTCGCGAAGATAGCTTTCACTCGCAATGACAACCGCGGGCCTGACTTTTGTTTCCGATGCTCCGCGCAGCGTGGCTACGATGACGTCGCCGGGCTTCAACGATGGTGCTCTCGCTCGTCCGACTCAATTCGAGCCAAGGATGCCGTGCTGTAATTCCGGAGATCCTCTTCCGACCATTCGTCCGACCAATCGACCCGCGTTCCCGGCGTCTGCGCAGCAAGCCGCTCCACCAACTCGGCGATGTTTTCAGCTGCCTCAGTCGGTAGTTTCCGAAACGCTTCGACCAATTGTTCCTCTTTGGCGCTCAGAGTCATGCGGTTCCTACTTGGATTATACGATTTGGTGCGCTCCGCGAGGATTTTGGATTAACCTGTCGTTTGATGAGCACCCTCGCCGATCCCAACTGCCGCACCGATTGCCACTCCCGCCTCGCACGCCTCACCGCAACCACTGAACGCAAGTGGGGACGCATGACCGCCCACCAAATGGTCTGCCATCTCAACGATTCCTTCGCTGTTGCCGCTGGAAAACGAAACGCGGGTTCCATCGCGAATCCGCTCAGCCGCACGCTGGTGAAATGGATTGCCTTGCGCACGCCCATGCGATGGCCGCACGGCACCAAGACGCTGCCGGAAGTCGAACAAGGCGCCGGTGGAACGCCCCCCTCTGATTGGGATCGAGACTGCGCCCAACTAAGCGCCAACATCGCCGAATTCACCGACCACCCCGCCTACGCAGCCCACCCGATGTTCGGCGAAATGTCGCGCCGCGATTGGCACACCTGGGGCTACCGCCACGTCGATCATCACTTCCGCCAATTCGGCGTGTGATGTGGGGCCGTTATCATAGTGTTCTGTGCCCGAATCTTTCGACGTCATCATCATCGGCGGAGGCCATAACGGACTGGTCACCGCCGCCTACCTCGGCAAAGCCGGCCGCCGAGTCCTCGTTCTCGAAGCTCGCGAACTGGTCGGCGGCTGCGCCGTCACCGAGGAAATCTGGCCCGGCTATCGCGTCTCCACCGCCTCCTACCTATCCTAGCCTGATGCAGGAAAAAGTCGTGCGCGAGCTTGAACTCGAAAAGCACGGCTACATCGTCGACGCGAAAGATCCCGCGTTCTTCTCGCCCTTTCCCGACGGCCGCCATCTTTTCATGTGGCAGGATCGCGCCAAGACTCTCGCCGAAATCGCGAAATTCTCCCAGCGCGATGCCGAGGCTTATCCGAAATACGAAGCGCATCTGGAACGTCTGGCGATCGTCGCCGAGTCGCTGCTGCTGACGACGCCTCCGCATTTCCCGCCGCGCCCGCGCGATCTGCCCGATTATCTGAAACTGCTCGGCCTGTCGCGAGGCCTCTCGACCGAAGAAATCGTCGGACTGGTCAAGATCTTCACGCAAAGCGCCGCCGATTTTCTCGATCATTGGTTCGAATCCGAGCAGCTCAAAGTCACGCTCGCCACCGACGGCGTGATCGGCGCGAACGGCGGCCCGCGCTCGCCCGGCACCGCTTACATCTTGCTGCATCACTGCATGGGCGGCGTCAACGGACATCGCGGATTGTGGGGATTCGTGCGCGGAGGAATGGGCGCGGATTTCGAACGCCATCGCCGATTCCGCGCGCGCCGCAGGGCGCGACGATTCGCACCAACGCGCCCGTTGCAAAAGATCCTCGTGAAGAAAGGCCGCGCCCACGGCGTCGTGCTTGATAACGGCGAAGAAATCCAGGCGAAAATCATCGCCAGCAATCTCGACCCGCGCCGCACGTTCCTCAAACTGATGGACGCCGCCGATCTCCCGACCGATTTTCTCGACTCCATCCGCAGCTTTCCGATCCGAAGGCACGTCGCTCAAGATGAACCTCGCGCTCAGCGGACTTCCCGAGTTCACAGCGCTGCCCGGCGCGCCCGGCCCGCAGCATCGCGCGACCATGCATATCTGCCCTTCGGTCGAATACATCGAGCGCGCCTGGGATGACGCGAAGTACGGCGCACCCTCGCAATCGCCGCTGATCGAGATGACGATCCCAACCATGTACGATCCCATCGCTCGCGCCGGCGGGCCGTCACATCATGGGAATCTTTCTGCAATACGCGCCCTACACGCTCAAAGGCACCACACTGGGATGAGCAGCGCGAGCCCTACACGCAGCGCGTGCTCGATCGTGATCGAAGAATATTGCCCGAACATTCGCTCGATCGTGGTCGAGCGCCAGACGCTGACGCCGCTCGACCTCGAACGCCGCTTCGGACTCACCGGCGGCAATATCTTCCACGGCGAAATGAGCCTCGATCAGATGTTCGTGATGCGGCCGGTTGCTGGCTGGGCTCGATATCGAACACCGGTCAAAGGTCTCTACTTGTGCGGTTCGGGAGCGCACCCCGGCGGCGGAGTCATGGGCGCGCCGGGTCACAATGCGGCACGCGAAATTCTCCGCGATTGAGGAACCAGACCTGTTAACCGCTCCCTTGCTGCTCCGCTTTATCGGCTCCATGCGCCGAATGAAGCGTGGGCCACGGCGGCTCACACGAATACACGATCGAACAACTCCCGCGTGCGCGTTTGAATCTCGCCCAGTCTCGCGAGCGGCACCGGTGTCCATCGTCTCAGCAATTCGCCGAGCGTTTCCATCTGCGCCTCCGCCGACGGCAGCCTCGCCTCGGCGTGTCCGGAAATCAGCCGCAACCCGTGATCCAGTGCGCGATAAAATGTCGCCGCCTCATCCAGAAAATGCGTGCTGGCGCGATCCAGTAATTCCATGTTCTCGATCACTTCGATGCGCGCGGGCGTGTTCAGCACCGTGAAAAAAATCCCGGCACTCTTCAGGCGCAGATACATCAGGATGAAATCGATATCGTAATAGCCGCCCCGGCCCGACTTCAGCGGATGCGACGCGCCCTGCTCCTGTTCCAACCGCTGCCGCATCTGCCGAAGATCCGTGCGCGAACGCCCGCCCTGCCCGTATCGCTTCCAATCCACCTGCTGCAGCTCATGCAGAAATGTTTGCGCGCGTTTCGCGTCGCCTGCCACCGCGCGCGATTTCATGTACGTGATCCCTTCCCACGCCTCCGCCGCGTTCGCGAAATAATCCTTGAAGGCGCTCTCGGTCTGCACCAGCGGACCATCGCCGCCGTTCGGCCGCAGACGCGTGTCGACCGCAAACAAGAACCCGCCGCCAGTATATGCCGTGATCAGATCGATCAGCCGTTCGGCGACACGTGTCCAGAAACGCATCTCCGCGCTATCGGAATCGGCGAGTACGAACACCAGATCCGCGTCCGACGCCAGGTCGAATTCGCGCATCCCGAGCCTGCCCAGCGCGATCACCCACATCTGATCCGAAGCCTCATACGAAGCCTGTTGCGGCGGATGCGTCGCCACTACCTCGTCTACGGCGGCCGCATAGGCGCGCGCGATCACGGCCTCCGCCAGCTCCGAAGTCGCCGACAGCGTGTCGAAGATCGGATGCGACTGGCAGATGCTTTGCGATTCGATGCGCAGGATCTCGCGCCGGAACCAGCGTCGCAGTTCGCCAACTTCGCGCGGTGCCGGATTTTCGCCCGGAGTTCGTCCGATCTCGTCCACCAGATCGGGCGTACTAATCAATTCCTCCGCGAAGTAGGGGCTGTGCTCGAAGATATCCAGCGTGTGGGACATCAGCGCCGGATCGCGATCCAATTCCTCCAGATTCTCCACCGAAGCACGCTCCAGAAAATACTCGAAGGACGCGATAACCGCGATGGATGTCGGCCCTGCGCCATTGCCGATGAGAGCGCCGCCGACACCGCAGGCGCCCTTTGATCCAGCGCCCGAACGATGTTGCTGGTACGCGTCGCAGGCGCCGGCGGTTCGCTCGCAAGCTCGCGCCCGCGCATGCACCACGCGTTCGTAAATCTCGATCACCTGTTCGAAGTGGCGGCGGATTTCGGCGAAGCAGCCAGTCTGCGGCATTGCCCTTTTGAAATCGGCGCGTCCGGCATGCGCCGCGCCAGCAGCTTGAGTTCAGCCGCAGCGCCTGGGAGCGTATGCGTCTGCAGATCATCCGCGAATTGCAGACGATGCTCGACGTGCCGCAAGAACTGATACGCCGATGCAAGCTGGCCATACTCGGCGTCGGAAAGAAAACCCTTGTCGTGCAATCGAGCGAGCGCCAGCAGAGTTCCGCCGTGTCGAACCCATGGTTCCGCGCCGCCATGCAGCCGCTGCAGGCATTGCACCACGAATTCGATATCGCGAATGCCACCGCGCTCCAGCTTCACGTCGATTTCGGTACGGCCTTTGCGGCCCGGCCGTTTCGCCGCCAGCTTTTCGTTGATCCGCTCCCGAGTGGCCGATAACGCCTCGACCGCCGAAAAATCCAGCGTCGATGCGTAGATGCGCGGCTCCACGAATTCCAGCAGCGCGTGCCCCAGTGCCCGATCGCCCGCCGCGGCACGACCCTTGATCATCATCTGCAATTCCCAATCGCGAGCCCGATTCGCATAGTATTGGCGCGCGCCATCAAGAGAGATACACGCCTCGCCCAGGCGGCCGTCCGGGCGCAAGCGAAGATCCACGCGATAGCACAAGCCCTCGGTCGTATAGGTCGAAAGGATCGCAGTAAGCTGATTCGCCGCGCGCTTGAAAAATTCCTTGTTGGTGATCCGCTCGGGACCCGAAGTTTCCCCGTTCGCCGAATACAGGAACATCAGATCGATATCGGAGCTGTAGTTCAACTCCACGCCGCCAAGCTTGCCCAGCGCGATCACGGCGAAAGTCGCTTCCGCCTTTTCGGAACCTGCCTCCGGTATCGGTCGTCCGAATCGCGATACCAGTTCCTGACGAATGCGCCGGTAAGCTGTCTCGACGATCGCGTCGGCCAGTCCCGATAGCTCCGCTGTAATTTCGGCCAGCTTCCCGAAACCGAGTACGTCGCGAATCATGATTCGCAAAATCTGCCGACGGCGGAACGAAGCGAGCGCGAGTGGATCCGGCAATCCGGCTGGGAGCGTCGCCCGTAGCCGCGCCCGAAATTCACTACGTTCGATGACACGATCCAGATCCAGCGAGCTCGGCCATCCAATCCGGATGCCGGATCACCTCTTCCGACAGAAAATGGCTGTGCGTGAAAACCGCGATCAGCGCCCGCACGTTTTCCGGTGTGATCAAATGCTGCGGAAATCGCGCGAGATATCGCCGTCCCTGTTCCGGTACTGGCGACGCCGCCAACAGAAGATCGATGCGATCCTCGATTTCGCGCGCCATGCTAGACGAACTGATCCAGCAAAGAAATCGGATCGCCGGGGCGCATCGGTCCGGTTTGCACTACCGCCGCGTAGAATCCGCCCAGGCCCCATCGCGGCGATTGAGGATCTCCGGCTTTCACCTGCGCATCATACACGGCGATCTGAATGCCGGGGCCGTAAACATTCAATTGCTCGCAGGGCGCTCGCATTTTCGTCAGTTGGATGATGATTTCGCCAATCGCGATATCGCTGGCCGATTCGCATGCCGCGCCGATCCAAGCCGAGCGTCGTCAGGTTCTCGCCCAACGCGCCAGGGTACAGCGGAAAGCCCTGCGCGATGAGCTCCGCTATTCCTTCCGATGTAATCAGCAACAGCGCCTGTTGCGGGCCGCCGTGAATCTGCGGATGCGCACACGCGTCGCCGACGATCCCCAATCGCGTAACCTCGCCCGACGGAATCGAGCGCTTCGGCACGCCACCTCGCGAAACGCTAATCTGAACGACTGTCATCGCGCATTCGCACTGCAAATCGCGAACTGCATCAGAGCGCCTTCGATCACGATTAGGCCGAGTCCTTGAAGACTTGGCGGAAGAAAATCGAGCACTGAGAATTAGCTTAACCCGCCTCTTCCTAATCGAGCTAACCCGGCGGATCAGGGATCGAGAGCTTCTTGCAGATCTTTCTTGCCAAGAGGTTTGCGATTTCAATGTGCCGCGGCACTGCTTCCGCGTGGCCCGTTTGAGGATTTTCCCAGAGCGTGTGCCCCCTGCCTTCGCGCCGCAACACACAACCGTGTCGACGTAAGTGACGCAGCAGCGCGTCGCGCTTCATCCGACGACGACTAGCTCCTGTTTTGCATCAGGAGGCAACGCGCGTAGCGATTCTTCCCGCCGATGATCGAGCACTAGCGTGATCGCTTCCCGAAGGCTCGCCAGGCACTCCTCACGCGTCTTACCTTGGCCATTCGCGCCAGGGACTTCCGCACAATAAGCCACATACCATGGCCCGTCTTGTTCGACGACGGCGGTGAATTCGTTACGCATATGCCTATTCTA
This sequence comes from Terriglobia bacterium, assembly GCA_963732025.1. Classification (GTDB taxonomy): domain Bacteria; phylum Acidobacteriota; class Terriglobia; order Bryobacterales; family Bryobacteraceae; genus Palsa-187. The sequence goes on along the minus strand of CAVSXU010000006.1, from coordinate 552,846 downwards.
CCGCCGCGCTAGATGTCGTAATACAGAGCGAACTCATAAGGATGCGGTCGCAACCGCACGGCATCCGATTCGTTCTTGCGCTTATAAGCAATGAACGTCTCCAGCAATTCTTCGCTGAACACATCGCCCTTCAACAGGAACGCATGATCGTCTTCCAGGCACGCCAGCGCCTCTTCGAGCGATGCCGGCATCGACGGGACCATCTTCATCTCTTCCGGCGACAAGTCGTAGATGTCCTTGTCCAGCGGCTCGCCCGGATCCACCTTGTTCAATACGCCGTCCAGACCCGCCATCATCATCGCCGCGAACGCCATGTACGGATTCGACGACGGATCCGGCGGCCGAAACTCCACGCGCTTCGCCTTCGGGCTGGCCGAGTACATGGGAATCCGCACCGCCGCCGATCGATTCCGCCGCGAGTACGCCAGATTTACTGGCGCTTCGTAACCCGGCACCAGCCGCTTATAGCTATTCGTAGTCGGCGCGATGATCGCCGACAGCGCGCGAGCATGTTTCAGCAGTCCGCCGATGTACCACAGCGCCATCTGGCTGAGCCCCGCGTACATATCGCCGGCGAACAGCGGAGTGCCACCCTTCCACAGGCTCTGATGCGTGTGCATTCCGCTGCCGTTATCGCCGAACAGCGGCTTGGGCATGAACGTCACGCTCTTGCCGTACTGATAGCCGACGTTGCGGATCACGTACTTGTACAGCATCATATTGTCGGCCGACTTCACCAGCGTGTCGAATTTTTGATCGATCTCGCACTGCCCCGCCGTCGCCACTTCATGATGGTGACACTCGATGTCCAGTCCGCACTCGATCATCGTCTCCACCATCTCCGCGCGCAGATCCTGATGCTGATCCGTCGGAGGCACCGGAAAATAGCCTTCCTTGTAGCGCGGCCGGTAGCCGAGATTGTCGTTCTCGCGGCCCGAATTCCAGCGCCCCTCGTCCGCATCGATGAAGTAATATCCCGAATGCGCGTTCTGATCGAACCGCACTTTATCGAAGATGAAAAATTCCGCCTCCGCGCCGAAATACGCCACGTCGGCGAGACTCGAATTTTGCAGATACATCTCCGCCTTGCGGGCGATCCAGCGAGGATCACGATCGTAATGCTGCCGTGTGATCGGATCGATCACGTCGCAGGTCATGATCAGCGTCTTGGTTTCGAAGAACGGATCGATGACCGCCGTCGCAGCGATCGGGAATCAGCAGCATGTCGCTTTCATTGATCGCCGCCCAGCCGCGAATGCTGGATCCGTCCATGCCGAAGCCCTCTTCGAAGGAATCTTCGGAGAGCTGTTTGATCGGATAAGACACGTGATGCTGCAGTCCCGGCAGATCGGTAAACCGCAGGTCTAGCTGTTTGACATCGTGCTTCTTGGCGAACTCGAGAACGTCTTTAGGCGTCTTAGCGGCGTGGCTCATCCCTCGATAATAGCTTCTCCGCATCGCCGCCAGAGATAGTAATTTTCGATGGGCGCGATAGGCTTTTGGTATGCAGTTTTGTGGGGCCGCCACTCGTGGCGGCGAGCGGCCTTCAGGCCGCTCAATACGCATGCCTGTGGGGCAGGCGGTTCCGCTAGCCTGACTTACTTACTACTACTTTCCGATGCGCCGGAAAACTCCGTTCACCACCCGATCGCAGCGCGACAAATGGAACGGGAACGCCTGCTCCATCGCGGAGCCCGCGCGGCGATGCAAATCCTTACGCAGCATCGCCCTGGCGCGATGCAGCCGCGTCTTCACCGCTTCCGTGCCGATCTCCAGACTGGCGGCGGTATCGGCCACGTCCAACCCCTCCACCACGCGCAGCACGAACACGGACCGATATCCTTCCGGCAACCCTTCGATCGCCCGCTCCAGAACGACGCGAACCTCCTCGTCATGAGTTTGCCGCTCGGGGTCGGCAGTATTCGAGGCGGCATTTGTCATGATCAAATCCATTTCTGTTTCATTCAGCGCAGGCGTCCTGGTGCGTCGTTTCGCTCTGCGCAGCGCTTCGTAAACCGCGATCTTCGTCAGCCACGTCGAGAATTTCGCGGCGCCCGCGAACTCGGCAAGATGCTCATACGCACGAACATAGGCGTCCTGCATCACGTCCTCGGCCTCGTCGCCATCGTGCAAAATCGACCTGGCCACCCGATACAGGCGCTGGTTGTACCGGCGCATCAGCACTTCGAAGACGGCGGTTTCCCCCGCCAGCACGCGCGCAACTGCTTCGTCATCAGTAATCTCCACGCTTTATTAACAACGAGTCCGCCCCCCGGAAAAGGTTGCAGATTTCTTTTTGCAACGAAACGAACTCGACTCACTCCGTATCCCCAGAAGAGGAGAAGATCACATGAATCGAATCAAACTGATTGGATTTGCAGCGTTAGTGGCGCTTCCGGGCTTGTGCGCCGCCGAAACCTGGTCGAACGTAGCCTTGGTCGACAACAATTGTATGGCGAAATCGAAAGCGGACCCCGATGCCCACACCAAGGACTGTGCGCTGAAGTGTTCCAGTTCCGGATACGCCGTCGTGACTTCCGATGGAACGGTACTCAAACTCGACGCGAAAGGGAACAAAGACGCGATCGCCGCGATCAACGCGACCTCGAAGCCTGATCATCTCCGCGTCACCATTTCGGGCGACAAGGATGGCGATACCATCAAGGTAAAATCGCTGAAAATGTAATTGTGGGGCAGGCGGTTTCGCCTGCCAACCTGACTTACGGCACCACCGGCGCCTTGATACCCTCGGCATCCAGCCGCATCTTCACGCGCCGGTTCATCTCGCGACCAACCAAGGCCTGCTTGCCCGGGACCGTCTTAATGCGAGCCTTGATCGCCGCGCCGCGCTCCGCCAATCGATCGATACCCACCGGCTCCATCGGCGCCAGGATCACGCTCTTGTAAGGTTCCTCCTGCGCGATTTTGGCGCCCTCCTCAGTCACGATCGCAATCGCGCGATCCAGGTCCGCTCCGTGCGCGACCGTCGCCTCGAAAACATAAAACGCATAATCGCGGGTCATGTTCGACAGCGTTGCGATCGATCCGTTCGCGATGGTGTGGACCGCCCCAGTCTCGCCGCGTAATACCGTCGTCCGCAGGTTGATCTCCTCCACCGAGCCTCCGATCCCGTTAATCGTCACCGAATCGCCGATGCGAAGCTGATCCTCCAATAGAATAAACAGCCCACCCAGCCAATCCTTGATCAACGTCTGCGCCCCGAAACCCACCGCGATTCCGACGATCCCCAACCCAGCCACCAGCGGCTCCACATGCTCGCCCAACTGCGACAACGCCATCACCAGCGCGACGATCCAAATCACGCTGCTGGCAACTTTGCTGATCACGGCTATCAACGTCACGGCGCGATTGTCCATCTCGACCGTCGCGCCGACGCCGTGCTTGTCCATCCCTCGTGCGATGTGCCACCGCAGCTTCTGCAAACTGCGCCGCACGATCCGTGAAAGCAACCAAGCCAGTCCGAAGATAATGGCGACGTGCAGGAGATTCTCGGCCCACCGCATCCAGTTTTCGGGCTTCGAGAACTCCGCCAGAGCGCGTTCCGTCCATTTCTGCATTTGTTTATGATGTCACGGTCTTTCAGCCGGGCGCCTTCGTGGGGCAGGGGCGGCCGCCTGCCGCTAGCGTACTCATTTTGAAAGCCACTGAACAGAGCCGCGACGAAAAGGAGCGGCCTTAGATCCGGATGAAGTTAGCTCGCGCCATTATGTTGTGAACGATAGAGGATTCGCCGACAAGCGCTCGTCCAACGCAGTCGCTCACGGTCGCGTCTCAAACTGACGGCCCTCGGGAAGCCCTCTACTTGCCGCCAAATCGCATCGTAATTCCAGCGACGGCGGAAATTGGATAGGCCGGCGTGGCGTGGATGCGGGCGACGATAGGCGCATCCGGAGTAACGCGCGACTCGAAGTAATTCTGCGTCTCCCAGTAATCGCGATTGGTCAGATTGTCGACGCTGAAATTCAGCTCCACGGCGTGCGTCAGTTGCTTGGCGACTCCCAGGTCCAATACTGTGTGGCCGCTGGCAACGATGGATGCGTCCTCGCCGTCCAACCTGTAATGATTGATCGCCCGCATTCGCAAAGAGCCGCTCCATCCGTGCCAGGCGGCGAGCGTCAACGCCGCATTGGCGACGAAGTGCGGGGCGCTGTCCACATACACTCGATGATCGCCACCCATGTAGAACGCGTTCGCGATCTTCGTCATGCCTGCGTTGAAGGAAACGTGACGAGTGATCGCCACCGAAGTCTTCGCCTCGAATCCATAGGCCCGAGTCGGTCCTTTGAATTCGAAGCTGCCATCGTCGGGAATGTAGACCTGTTCGTTCGAGTGATCGATCAGAAAAGCATCTGTGCTGAACGAGAACCGCCCGAAATTCGATGACGTCCCCACCTGATAGAAATCCGTCGTCGCCAGCCGAGGCTGGTTCGGCATCTCCACTACGCCGCGCGCGTCGACGCTGTTGATGCCTCGACCGTAGTTGGCATGCAGCGTCAACGGAATTCGATGCGAGGGCGTGAATGCCGCGCTCCCTTTGCCTTGCCAGCGACCGGCGTACTGCACGCCGCTATGCGTGGGATCCACCTGATCGACAATGCCGTAGCGAAACTCGTCATAGCGCAGGCCCGCGCTGAACAGCAATTTCCCGCTGAGGAGGCTCACGCTTTCCTGCGCGTAGCCGGCTTCGTTGGTGACGTGCGCATGTGCCCGCGTCGTAACACCGATAGGATCGCGCCCTTCTCGCGGATACAGTCCGACGTTGATTTGGTTGTCGTGGAAATTACTCCCGACCGTGAACGTGGCTGACGCCGATCCTACATGATGGAGATGCACATATTGGATGTTGCTGCCTTCCTGCAGTCGCGAATCGTGCTGCTGGAATGCGTCGCCATGAATCGGATCGAACAGATAGTACGTGAAATTGGAATACAGATCGAATAACGACCGCCCCAGAAAACCATCGGCTCTGAACGTATCGCCGTTGGTGAAGGACTTGCTGTAGTAGGCAGAAAGCGTGCCCAGCTTCACGCGCCCACCATCCGTGGGATCGATATAGCCAAAGCGATTGAGAGCGCCGGAGTTGATCAGATCCTCCGGGAGTTGGCCCGAAGAATAGAAATCGTTGCGGCCGAAAATGAAGCGCAGCCCGATCTTCTGGCTATCGTCCAGTGACTTCGTGAAGTTCGCGTTGATGTTGTCCCGCCGGTAGCGGCCGGGATTCTGAAACGGACCATCGATATAAGAACCGTCATAAGCGATGTACGTATCAGTGCCCTGGATCATGGGGCTCCAGGCTAGAAACGCGCGCCGGTTGTTGAAATTGCCGCCCTCGATGCGCGCTGTGTATTCGTCCGGCAGCGATTCGCGCTGTCGGATATGCACCACACCGAGACCGCTGAAATCGCCATACTCAGGACTGAACGGGCCATTGGTGATGGTAACTTCCTGGATCAGTTCCGGACTCAAAGCCTTGAGCGAACCAAGGTAGCCCTGGCCGTGTCCCTGTGTCCCTTGATTTTGGTCCACATCATCGACGAGCACTTTCAGTCCGCCGTTTACGCCGCCGTGATCCAGGTTGAAACCGAAGCGGCGGATTTCGAGCGATTTGCCGCCGCCTTCGTGCTGGCCCGCGTTGATGCCGGCGTTCAATTGCTGCAATATCTGATCGTCGCGAGTGAACAGCGTACGGTCGAACACTTCGGAATTGCGAAGATCCACGGTGGGCTCCAAGGTTTTCGCTGTAATGACGACGTTCTGGTGTTGCTGGGCTATTTGCAGGAACTGGATATCGGCAATCACGGGTTGGCCGGTTGCGATCGTGAAATCGCGCGTGGCGGCGACAAAGTCTGGCGACTCGGCGCGCACCGTGTATGTGCTGGGAATCAGTCCTGCAAATCGAAATTGGCCTTGATCGCCGGAGGCGGTCTGCGCGATTTCGTCGGGAGTCGCGCGGCCGTGAATCAGCAGATGAACAGAAACGCCCGCGATTGACTTGCCTTGTGGATCCACCACGCGGCCGGAAACTTCCAGGTCTTGCGCGAAGACGAGACCTGTGAGGAAGCAGAAGTGGATTGCGAGCTTGGCCGTCAATTTCACTAATGACACTACGTATGGATTCGGGAAATGGATTGGGCGCCGACGCGTTCGGACAAGACGTTAAGCCCGCGACGACAAGCCCTGCGATAGTCCAGTGGTTGCTTTCGCAAGACACTCGCTAATCGACAAATGTAACGGAGATTTATTTTTTCTTGGCAATCCGATGCTCTCGCGTCCCCGTATTGCGTGCAGGAGAGTACGCATGAAACTAATTTCCAAAGCTTTGATCGCGGGGGCCTGTGTCGCCGTGGTCGGTTTCAGTTTGCAAGGATCAAGTCATCGCGAGGCGCTCGCCATCCTGAACGAGCCTTGCGCCGACAACACCGACACCTTTGCATGGGTGTCTCCACAAAAACACGACAAGCTTTACCTGATTATGGATTTCAACCCGCTGCATGAACCGGGCCAGGGTAACCAGGGCTTGCGTGCATGTAACGGCTATCGATACGAATTCCACGTCGCCAAGGGCACCAGCCTGAAGGACAACGTGGTGTATCGTGTCGAATTCAAGAACACCATCAAGCCGGCGCCCGCGCCCGGTCCTAACGACGCGGTGGGCGGCGGGAACGAAATCCTCTGGCAGCTCACCGGCGGTACGGAAACGATGACGGTGACGCGCATCAGCGGCAGTTCCGACGATAACACCCTGGTGGAAAAAGTGATTGGGCAGAATCTTACCGTTCTCCCCAATAATCACGGCCCACAGACGGACCGCCTGGTTTATGGACTCGGGCCGTTCAAGGGCTACGATGCCGGCGACTCCACCAATCGCGAAAACGGTCTGTACGATCAGCCGTTCGTCGACACGTTTATCCATCCGCTCGACAACTCCGGCCGCATCATCGCCGGTCAGTTCGACGATCCTTATCAACTGGACGAAAAAGGACTCTTCGACCTGGTGAATTTGACCAGCAGCGATCTGGGCAACATCCCCGGCGCACGTCACACTCCGGCAAAGGATGTCTTTACGGGCTTCAACATTTTCTCCATCGCCCTGGAAGTCCCGATCACGGACGTGTTTCCGAATGGCGTTCCGCATCCGGGTGTGTTGATGCCGACTTCGACCGACAGCCTGCTTCGAATCTGGGCCCGCATCATGCGGCAGGAGACGCAGACCGTCGACACCACCAACATCATCACCGGCCTGCAAGGCGCGGGGAAATATGTGCAGGTGGGCCGCAACGCTCTGCCGTTGTTCGACGCCGGCCTGGTCGGCACGCAGCGCCAGACGCTGTATCTGCACAGCAGTCCGATGCACGATGTGACGAATTTCGGCAACGACATCCTGTATCCCGTGCTGGTGCGTGACGCCGATACGCTCGGCATCTACAAGGCGCTCCAAATTCCCGCAGCCACGGTGGCAAAGCTGAGGGGACCGCGCATCGACATCATCAACGCGATCAACCTGGGCCGGCCGATTCCGATCGCGGACGGATCCACGGGTGACGTGATCACTCTGGATGCCGCCATCGATTCCAGCTTTCCCAACGGCCGCCGCATGGGGGGCGGGACGGCGCCGAATCGCAATCAGGTGAACGTGAACAGCGTGTTCGTCAGCCTGATCGTCGGCGGCGATCCGAATCTCGGACTGGCCCGCGGCGTCGAGACCAACGACAAGGACTATCTGGATCGGTTCCCGTTCCTGGCGCCGGCCCATCAGGGCTTGCTCCAAGGACACGGCGGCACCAACGATGTACCGGTGCCGAATATTCCGATTCCCTAACACGTGACGCACTCCCTCAGTCGCGCCTCCAACAACGTCAGTGAGGCCGTCAGTGAGGCGCGACTGTCGAAGTCTGTGTGAAAACAGGGACAGGCTACCCTGTCCCCTAGTGACCCGAGACCACGAATGAACATGACATCGGCGTGGACAGGGCGGCCTGTCCCGGTTTTCACACAGACTCGTCGGGAGTGTTTTCGTGAATTGAAACCTTTCTTGACATTGAAAAAAGGACAACCATGTTGACTGTATTTCGAAATTCCGTTCGCCGAACCGGGTTTCTCGCGATCGCCGCACTTGCCGCGGCCTGCACGCCGCTCCCCGCCCACGACATGTGGATCGAGCCCGGCACGTTCGCGCCTCAATCCGGACGAAATCGTCGCCTTGAAATTGCGCGTCGGCCAAGACCTGCTGGGCGATCCGCTGGCGCGCGATTCGCAGCTCATCAAGCAGTTCATCGTGGAAGATGCCGGAGGTCGAAAAGAAGTCGTGGGACGGGACGGCGGCAATCCCGCGGGCTTCATTCGCGCGTCGGATCCAGGTGTGCTGGTGGTCGGCTATAACAGCAACCCGAGCGTCGTCGATGAGACCGCTGAAAAATTCAATCAGTATCTGAAAGAAGAAGGACTGGATTCCATTGCAGCCCTGCGTGCCAGCCGCAACCAGACCAACGCCAAAGTTCGTGAGCTGTTTTCGCGCTGCGCGAAAAGCCTGGTGTTCTCAGCGCCCGCGACCGGCAAAGGCGATCGCGTGCTCGGCTTCCCGCTGGAGTTGATCGCGGAAAAGAATCCGTACACGCTTCACACGGACCAGGATCTGCCTTTCCGTTTGATGTATGAAAGCCGTCCGTTAGCGGGTGCGCTGGTCATCGCGATGAACCGGCAGAATCCATCCGAGAAAATCTCCGCGCGGACCGGCAAGGACGGACGTGTACGCTTGCACCTGCGGCCCGGCGGAATGTGGCTGGTGAAGGCCGTCCACATGGTGCCGGCGGCCGCCGACAGCAACGCCGATTGGCGGAGCTACTGGGCGTCGCTCACGTTTCAACTGGGCTAGCGAATGGCTATTTCCTCGAATCGGCGATTACGAATCGGACTCTGCGCGTTGCTGTGCGGCATTGCTGCACACGCGCACGAAATCGGTACGTCGCGCGTATCGGTGCAATTCAAGGACGGCCGCACCTACGACATCGAAGTGGTAACCGATGCCAGCGCGCTTGCCGACAAACTGGAAGCGTCGACGGGCGGCACGGCGCCATCGAATCTGGATCCCGCCGGTTTCAAGACTCTGCTCGCAAATTTCGAGACGACGTTCCGCCAGCGAGTGAAGGTCGTATTCGATGGGGCGGAGGTTCACCCCGCGATTACGTATTCCATTGCACCGCCGGTCGACGCCACGTCCGCCACCGCCGCCACGATTCACCTGACTGGCGAAATCCCGGCGGGCGCGCGAAACTTTTCGTGGACGTTCGGTTGGACGTTCGCTTCCTACGCTCTCAAGATACGCAACTCAACCGAATGGCTGGAAGGCGGCCAGGCCAGCGCGCCCTTCGCCCTGGCGTCGACGGTGCAATCCGTCAGCCGCCTCAGTACGGCGTTGCTTTATCTGCGACTCGGCTTCACGCACATTGTGCCGTTGGGACTGGATCACATGCTGTTCGTGCTCGGCATCTATTTGCTGAGCGGCCGCGCCCGCACCGTTCTATTGCAGGTAAGCGCGTTCACGGTCGCGCATTCCATCACGCTGGGACTCAGCATGTACGGCTTGGTCAACGTCTCTCCACGGATCGTTGAACCGATGATCGCGATCTCGATTGCATACGTCGCCATCGAGAATATCTTTTTATCCGAGTTGAAGTCGTGGAGGATCGCGCTGGTATTCGGTTTCGGGCTGCTGCACGGCATGGGCTTCGCGGGAGCGCTCAAGGAACTCGGGCTGCCGCGCTCGGAATTCCTGACAGCCCTGCTGACGTTCAACGTTGGCGTGGAAGCCGGGCAACTCGCAGTGATTGGGACTGCGTTCGTGCTAGTCGGATGGTATTGTTCGCAGCGCGTATGGTATCGAAGCCGCGTCGTGGTTCCGGCATCGGCAGCGATCGCATGCACCGCGATTTACTGGACGATCCAGCGATTCTAGAGGCCGTCGCAGAGACACCGCTTTTGTGCGACCGTCAGACTCTGTGTGAAATTTCGGCGGTGAACCGCTCCCTTTGGTCACGGCTCGTTGTCACGCGCCCGTCAGTAATCAAGGAACAAAAAGCGGGAATGAGCGTCGGAGGGTGCACATTCCCGCTGCCCGTCGCGACCAGCCTCAGATCGCGGCGGAAACTCAAAGCGAACGAAGCGTTACTGCAACGCGCCAGCGAGGATCACGACTGCCCCGTTGGAGACCGTGATCATGTCGCCCGCGACCAGCGCCGGAACCGTCGCGCCATTTTGCGAATCGAGTTCCAGTTCGTTCTCGGGCAGCGCGCTGTTCAAAGTGATCGTGCCGACGTTGGTCGACACGCCTGCGTGAACGAACGCCACCGTCAACACCGTTCCGTCCGCCAGATTCACGTGCTCGACTTCTACATCGAGCCGCGTGCGTCCTTTCGAATCGGAGCGGAAATCAGCGCTGCCTTCCGGCGTGATCGGCGGCGTGCCGAGCGGCCCTCCGGCCAGTTTCGACCGCAAGCGGATTTCGGTCGCCTGACCGCTGTTGTTATTGCCGCTGCCACTATTGGCGCCGGGTCCCTTGCCGCCGTCCTCGGCGCGAACGAACGTCATGCTTCCCAACATCAGAACTGCTGCTGCAACCATTGCGTGAATCGGATTAACTTTCATGTGTTCTTCCTTTATTTGGATTCGCCCCGTAAGGCGTCTGCGAACTGTGACAGCCCACCGCTTCCGCCGGAACACTCATGAATACCTACTTAAGTGCGTTTTGCAAATCATTATGAAAGTTCACTGAGCGACCGGTATCCACAAAGCGGGCTCGTACACACCCTTTGGTCCCTTCGCGGCGCCCGCGATGATTCCGCTTACGGGATCGATCGCGTCCACCTGGGCCTCCGTATAAAACGGCGGCAGGAACTGATTCAAATCGATAGCGCCGGCCGCAGCGCCGAACCACAGCAATCCGTGGGGAACCGCACCGTTGCGTGGGGATGCCCCAGCCGACCTGCTTGGCTCCAGCGGCGCCGTAGATGGCCGAGCTCGCGAAGCCGGCCGGATGGATATCTGTCAGCGTGTTCGGCGCGCCGTGCCAGATCAACGCGTGCATGAACTGATTCTTGTTCTTATCCTGAAAAACTCCCCAGCCGGCTTGCGTGCTGCCGCTGACAGCGGTCGCCTGATCCGATTGCGACGCGCCGCTGTGCAAGTCGATCTCCGAGGTTCGAGTGCCGGTCCACATCACCGCGTGCGTCGAGAAGCCGCTGCCCGCATAGCCGACCTGCACGTTGCCGTCGCACGCCTGCACTTGCGAAATATCCTGCTGATTGTGGAGATCCGTCCACGAATTCGCGTCGCCCGACCACAACATCGCGTGCCAGATGATTCGCTGGCTTCCGCCGCCGGAATTCGTCAACGGCGTCGTCTGCGCGAGCCCTGCCTGATAGCCGGTGCAAAGCGCGAGCACTTGCGATGCGAAGAAGATCCCGTTGAGATCGGTCTTGCCATTCTGATCGAGAAGGATTGCATGCTTGGCGAGCCCGTCGGTTTCCCAGCCCCCGAAAAGGCCCGGTTGCGCGGCCTGCATCTGCGAAGGCAACTGGATATTGTTGCTGCCGCCCATCAGATTCAGCGGCGTTACGCTATCCGGCCATGCAAACGGAATTTGCTGCACGACGCAGCCTGGATTCCCCTGGCAATTCGTAAATGCCCAGCCGGCGGCGACGCCGTTGTTGATCGAACTCACGTTGCCGCCAAGAAATCCCGGCGTGTCCAGGATGCGCACTGTGTACTGAGTTTGAGCGGCCAGGTGAGCAGCCGGAATAGCTAACATCGCAAGACCGGCGAAGAGAGGGCGGAGAAGTTTTCGCATGAGTCCCGTTCTTTCTGGATGCTGTGACGATTCGGAACCGCAGGCGGAACATCGTTGGTTGCGCAATCCCGTGAACAGATTGTGAAGTTTTTGTAAACAGCGATCGATTCGGCACATCCGGCGGGATAATAGCTCGTGCGCTTCGCGTTCGTGATTCTCGCATGTACACGCCTGCTTTGCGCCGCATCCGATATCGATGCCGCGGTTGAACTGCAGCGCCAGGGAAAACTGGAAGAAGCTCACGATCTGTTGATCTCGGCTGCGAGCCGTTATCGTTCCCCGAACGATCGAGTGAATCTGGTGCGAGCCCTGGGAATCGCAGCCGATATTTCGGTTTCGCTGGGGCGCTACGATGCCGCGATCGCAGAGACCTCCGAGGCAATCAAGATCCGAATCGCATTGGGAAATTCCGCCAAGTTGGGCGACGATTACAACACGCTCGGGCTCGCCCATCAATATAGAGGCGACTATCCACAGGCGCTGGCGAATTACGCAAAGGCTCTCGCCGCGGATCGGGCTAACGGCGATCGCGAAGGCGAAGTCACGCTGCTCAATAACATCGGCAATGTAAATTATTTTGAAGGCCGGTATTCGGACGCGCTGCGCGCCTATCTGGAGGCTCAGGAAAAACTGCGCGACTCACACGAACCCTGGTCGGCTGCGCGCCGCGATCTGACGTTGGCCAATCTGGCGACTCTTTATCAACGCCTGGGGCAGGAGCCGCGCGCGCTGGATCTTTATCGCCAACTCGGCGATGCTTCGCGAGCGCTGCCTCCAAGCGAGCAGGCGCAGTCGCTTATGAATCAAGGCGTCCTCTATCGCCGGCTGGGCGATCCCGTGAAAGCGTTGGAACTTTACGGCGCCGCGCAAGTTCTGTTTGCCAAGGACCGGCATCGCGATGGCGAGATCGGCGCGCTGCGCAATATCGGCATCGCACAGGCGATGGACTTCGGCGATTTGCCTCACGCTGCCGCATCGTTCTCGCGAGCTCTCGATCTCGCGCACGAATCGTCGAACCGCCGGGCGATCGCGCAAACGCTGTTGTATCGCGCCGATGTCTTGCGTCGCCTAAATCGGCCGACGGAATCTCGCGCCGATCTGGATGGGGCTCTGGAAGCGGCGAAACAGGGCGGATTAATCGAGGAACAATGGAAAGCGCTCTACGCCTTGGGCGATTTCAAGGCCGCCATCGCCATCATCGAATCGATGCGCGCGGGGTTGCGTTTACCACCGATGCGCACCGATTTCCTCGCCGACAAGCGGGATGTGTACGACGCCCTGATCGCCGCGCGTCTCGAAGATCCACAGGTTTCCGCCAGCGAGATTTTCGATTGGATGGAGCGCAGCCGGGCGCGGACTTTGCTGGATCGCGTCGCTGCCCGCACATCATTACCTCACCTTTCATTGGCCGATGTGCAGGCGCGGCTCGGTAGCGGGACGACGCTGGTGGAGTACTGGGTTGGCGCCGATCAAGCAGCCGCGCTTTGGGCGACAAGTTCACGAAGTGGCGTAGTGCGCATTCCCAAAATCTCACTCGATGGAAAACTTCTCGACGGCCTTCCAATCGAAAACCACCTGATCGTAGTCGGAGACGGCGCACTCGCATCGATTCCATTCGAATCGCTCAAGCTTGCCGGCGGTCAATTTCTAATCGAGCATGCCGATGTTACCTACCTGCCCTCGGCGCAGTTTCTAGCGATACCCACAACCAGGCATCGACTCCTCGCGCCCTGGGCGAACCAAATCGTCGCGATTGCCGATCCTCCGTCGACCGATGTGTTCGGCGAACAATCGCCTCCATTGCCTGCTTCGAGGAGTGAAGTGCGGGATATCGCGGTATTGCTTCCCGGCCGCGCGCAACTGCGCTTCGGCGACGATGGGAAAAAGCGCGTCGTCGCACAAGCTCCTGGCGCGCCGATTCTTCACCTCGCGACGCACGCGTTTGTCGATGCGGAAAATCCCGACCGGTCACGCATCCTGTTCGCGGATGACTATCTATATCAGGAAGAAGTCTACGGTCTCGATCTTTCGGGCGTCGATCTTGTGACCCTGTCCGCGTGCGACACCGCGCGAGGCAGCTTCGTGCGCGGCGAGACGGTTCAAGCATTCAGCCAGGCGTTTCTGGCGGTCGGCGCGGCTTCGACTGTCACGACCCTCTGGCGAGTGGACGATCGTCTCACGGCCGAATTCATGAAGCAATTCTACGCGGCGCTCGCCCAAGGGGAGTCGAAAGCCACCGCGTTGCAGACGGCGAAGCTGCGCTTCTTGCATTCGAACTCCGCGTTGTCGAATCCGCAAGTATGGGCCGCCTTCGTATTGAATGGCGACGGCTCCCAGCCCATCCCACTGGCCATTTCGTGGAGCTACGTGCTCACCACAATTGCCGCGATCATCGTGGTGATCGCTACGGTATCGATGCGCTGGCGGGGAACGGCGTCACGCTCTGCGCGATCGGATCGACCAGGAATCCGAACACTTGAATCGGTAGATCCGCATTGACGACCACGGAGCTTCCGGGCGCGGCGGGAACTCCCACCAGGTCCTGAATCTCGCGCATGAAGCGGCAACCCGGCGGAATCGTAATCGAGTTTCCGATTGCCGTGGCGCCCGATTGGTAGATCACAGTCACGTGCGCATCCGTGAGATTCGGATTCTGCATCGCGATTCCCGTGAACTGCGATTTGAGCGGCGCAGCGATCGGTGAAAAAATCGCCTGCGAGTGCTTGACCTGCGAGAAGATCGGAATCGCGCTCGAAAGAATGGATCGATTGCTGGATCCCATATCGATTCCGCGCATGTAGGAAAAATAAGTATCCTGTGAGCCATCCGGATTCACCACGTGAATCGCTTTCCCCGTCATGTCTGCGGCCTGGTTCAGCACTAGATCGATTTCCGTCGGGCTCACCACGGTAATCGAACTCGCGGGCACACCGTTAACTTGAACTTGCGTGCGCGCCTGAAATCCGATTCCTTCAATTCGCACCGTCGACCCCGCGGGAAGCATTCCGCCGCCCGGCACCACATTCGTGATCGAGATTGAGCCGGCAACGGTCACGGTTGCGGGGGCGATCGGCTTCACGATCGCAGGAAAAACACCAATGTTCCACGATGATAACGGATCGACGCTGAATTGCGACTGGCTGTTCACGGCCGCACCGTCTTTCACGTGAAGCGCCACGGTCATCACCGGATAGTCGGTGCCTTGCAAGGAACCCGTCGATTCGAACGCAACCCAGATATCGGGAATGCTCACGATCGCCACGCCGTTCATATCGCCAGCCGTATTAAACAACTGAATGCCCCACACGGAATCGAACATGTCGGGATCGAAGAAGGTGTGCGGACGCCCGCTTGAAATGGGAGTAGGCTCCGTCACCAGGAATTTCATCTGCGCGACACCGCCCGGCGGCGCCGTTTCGTTCGGGATCTTAAGCGCAAGCGTTAGTGGGCCCGCGCCTCCCCCTCCCCCGTTATTGGAAGGCGGACCGCTGGGGCCGTTTCCGCCGCCATTGTTCTGGGCCCATGCCACTGAGGCCGAAACAATCATCAGCGCGAGCAGTGTTCCGCGTTCGATGCGACTTAGCATATCTAGCACTATCGTCCGACTGGTACTAAAAAGTGTTCAGCGAGTGTAAACATTTTGTAAAACCCGAAACCGTACAACTTCCGACTGCGCGACCTTACGACCATTTGCATCGAACGCGTCCACTTCGAGAAGCAGCGTCTTCAACGGCACCATTCGCGGACGGACATCGACAGGAATTTCGATGCTCGCTTGTGTCGAAATGCCTTTCCAAAGTTCACGATGATCGACTTCCATGAAGTGGACCTCGTACTTCGCCGCCGATGGAACAGCCTCCCATCGAATCTCGCCCGGAACACTTTGCAAATCGCCGACGGGCGATGAAATTGAGAATGTGCCCGATCGGAAAACATCGCTGCCCGCGGTCGTGTCGAGCAGCGGAGATCGATGACGCAACTGTAATCCGATCGCGATCACCAGCAGTGCACCGGCCAGCGCGAGAGCAGCAGGCCGCAGCCAGCCGGCGCCGAAGATCCCCTCTATCATCCGCTCTGTCCACGACGACGACGACGGCGTAGCGACCGACACGCCTGGTCGAATTTGCGCCGATGGCGCACGCAGCCGGCCGGTAATCTGTTGCACGGCCGCCGCATCGCTCGCGGGAATTTCAGCTTCGCGGAACGTCTCCAGCATCCGTAACTCGGTTTTGCAAAAAGCGCACGAATCGGCATGCGTGCGCATCTTCGCATCGGCGCCCTCGGGCCGATCCAGCAGATTTGCCAGCGCCTCCACCGGCGGACATTCACTGGTGCGATCGAGAGAAGCGCGCAACAGCTCGCCTTGAAATGAACTATCCGGCATGCGACCCTCCTCGCATTCGTTGCTCCCGGCTTCGCCACGATTCCAGCGCTCGCGCCAATTTGCGCCGAGCGCTCACCACATATGCCTTCGCGCCGCTTTGGTTCTGCAGGCCAAGCGTGCGCGTTATGGCATCGAGCGGCAATTCATGGACGTAGTGGAGCGTCATTACCTGGCTTTCAACCTCGTCTAGCGATTCCCGCAGCAACCGCCGCATCAACTCCTCTGACTCGCGTCGCTCCAGCGTCTGCGAAATCTGCTCCGTTCCCGCGTCGGGCAAATAATCGGATACCGGCTCCGCGTTTCGATCCGGGTTGGAGGCCCGCGACCGCAGTTCGTCCATGCAATGGTTGCGGGCGATGGTGTACAGCCAGGTGGAGAATTTCGAATCGCCCCGAAAGGAATCCAGCCGCTGATAGGCTTTGAGGAAGATGTCCTGCGCCAGATCGGTGGACGTTTCGACGTCGCCGGTGAATCGATAGCACCAGGCCGCTACGCGGGTGTGATGCCGCTCGAACAATTGATCGAGCAGCGTTCGGGACTCTGAATGCGCTGGAGCCGCTCGATAACGCTGGATCAGCTCCTCGTCCGAAACGCCGTCCATCAGACCAATTGTAATTGACGTTCACATGATGTTCGACGAAAAATCGACAATCGTGGAACAGAAAACGTCGTATGCCAGGAGGATCAAACGAAGAAATGGTGGGCGGTTAGGGACTCGAACCCCAGGCCTTCTGGGTGTAAACCAGACGCTCTAACCAACTGAGCTAACCGCCCGGTTTCGATGGACTTAATTCTTCGCCCGAGGCGGCTGATACCCCGGTGGAAACGATGCGCCTTCACCGAAGAAATAATCTTCCATCTGTTTGAGCAGGAACTCCTGCGCTTCCGACGTTCCCAGGTTGAGCCGGTACTCGTTCATGATCATCTTCATGTGCTCCAGCCACAGCTTCCAGGCTTCCTTGGACACGTTTTCGTAGATGCGCTGGCCCAGCGGGTGCGTATCGAAAGGAACTTCGTCCAGCCCCGGCATTTCACGCTGGAACTTGACGCAGAATACCTTGCGGCCGGTCCTGTTCGCCTCTTCGATTTTCGGTACGATCGATCCGCCGCCGCATCCCATAGAAAATTGCTCCTAGACCCACAGGATAGCAACTTGCACCGGAAAGGCGAAGTTCCTCGCACTTGCAGCCAAGGGAGTTGGGCTCGTGTCGACGGTTTATGTCGCGATTTGAGCCGCCGGCGCGGCGCGCTTGCTCTTCACCGCTTCCAGGTATTCGGACAACTTGAGCGGAAGCCGCGCCCCCTTTTTCCATCTGGCGCTGAACCGCCTTCTGGTACCGGCGCAGGGTCTCCCGTTTGGACGACTCCCGCAGGTTGCAGCTCTCGATATCCAGGAGCAATTCCACTTCCCACGGCCGGAAAGTATTGCGATGCATGTTGCCGCGAAGCAGTTCCTGAATGAGGCGGTTGAACTGCGCCAACACTGCGTCGCTGTCTGGAAGGGAGTCGTACATAGTCTTCTGGGCCATATCGTCCCGAATTGATCGAATCTTAACACACCCGACTGAAATCCTGAAATCGGACGCGCAGAACGGTCAATTTAGCCGGGCTAACCGTCGGTGGATCGTCTCGATTTGCCGGCGGATGTCGTCGCTATCGGCCGCGTGCGGGAGGATCCGGAGGTACACCTCCAGATCGGCGCGCGCCGCCGAGTAATGATTCAATTCCAAGTTCAACGTGCTGCGCAGTTTGTGCGCGGCGGCGAGTTCCTGATCGAGCGCTCCGCCCGGACTGCCGATCCCCAGAATCAACAGGTGCACGGTCTCCAGCGCGCGAGCCCAATCGCGCCGGGCAATGTAGTCACGCTGCAGATTGCGCAGCATGCGCATCGCGATCTCTTTCTTGGTCACGCGCCGCAGAATCGACGGAAGCATCGCCGGAACCAGCGGCGAGTTCGGTTCTGCCGCACCCGAAAGTATCAGGATCTCGCGCGGCGAAACCGCTCGCCCGCCGTGAAAAGGATCGATGTAGGCAGCATAATTGCCGTCGTCGAATTGAATGATGAAGTGGCGCGGCAATCCGATTCCGAACACGGGCATCGCCAACCGCCGAGCGACTTCCATATACATCACGGATAGCGAAACCGGAATGCCGGTGCGCCGCTCCAGGACCTGATTGAGGCAACTGTTCAGCGGATCGAAATAGTCGGTCTCGTTGCCGTGAAACCCCAGTTCCTCGAACAGATACTGCTGGGCTTTTTCCACGAATTCGCGACCGTCGTTGAAGTTGTGGAGCCGATCGCCCAAATGCGAAGCGAGTTCGTTCAGACGATCCAGACACGCTTCGATTTCGAGATCGGGGAATTGAATGGTCGCGAGTTCGAGCACGGCGCGGTCCAGCCGCAGCTTCGGACCCTCGGCCTCGCCAACTCTTTGGGACAGGATCTGCCGCAAGTAGAGGCGTTCGAATTCAGGTTGCGATCCGGACATGCTTCGTCAAAACACCACAAATTCATCGTACGACAGGCAGCGCCGTGGCGAGCTCGAAATGCAGGCACGCGTGCGAACGGCGCAGCGCGGCTTCGGCGCTTTCGGAGGAATCCGCGCGCGCGAAAATGAAACCGAGGTAGCTCGCGCCCTCGGGTAGCAGCAACATCATCTGGCCTTCCTTCGCGGTGATGACGACGTCCTCTATCCCCTCCACCGCACGCGCATCGTCGACGCCGCGCGTTCCGGCGTACACGCCCGCACGCGGGATCGGGATCATCATCACGCCGTGGCCGCCGATCGCGAGCCGCGTCGCGGAAACGTCTTCGCCGATTGCGTGCCGCAGCAGGATCTCTTCCAGGCTCTCGCCATTCTCAAAACGCAGCACGCGCGAGCACAAGCCGCCAATGGGACGCGCAGCAACTTCCAGCATCCACACGCCGCGATCGTTCACTCGCATTTCCGCGTGAACGGGCCCATTGGTCAGGCCGAGCGCTGTGATAGCGGCTTGCGCGGTTTCCTGAATCGCGCGCCGCGGACGATCCGCCTCGCGCGACGGCGTCACATAGATGGTCTCCTCGAAAAAAGGACCGTCGAGAGGATCCGGCTTGTCGAACAGCGCGAGCGTTTGCAGCTTCCCTTTCGAGACGATTCCTTCCAGCGCGAACTCGCGCCCCGGAATGAAATCCTCCACTTGGATGGACCGGTCTTCCTCGTGTTCCAACAGTTTTTGGATGCGTGCGAATGCGGCCTCGAACTGCGAAGAGTCGTCGGCGCGAATGACGCCACGGCTCGCCGAAAGCCTGAGCGGCTTCAGCACGCACGGATAGCGCAGAGGTTGCGCGTTCAGGCGATATTCCGGCACCAATAACCCGGCTGCCTTGAATCGCTCACGCGAAAGGAATTTGTTCTTCGCGACGGCCACCGCGTCTGGCGAACTGAACGCCACTCCCGTGCGCTGCGCGAATTGCGCGGCCACGAAGGCAGGCTGATCGCCCACCGCGAGCACGCCGTCGAATGGGCCGCGCGATTCGGGATCTTCGAACCCGATCGCGATTGCATCGTCGCCCCACGGATCGTCAAGCACGTGGCAGCGATCGGTGGCGAGGATCAGTTCGATCCCCAGTTTTTCGGCAGCCTGCGCGAAGGAGCGCACCTGGTAGCCGGTGGTGGAAGCGAAGAGTAAGACACGAGGCATCGTAGCGATTAGTGGTTATCCTGGCAGGCGACAACTGACGTTGCCTCCCGATGTGGGGCAGGCGGTTTCGCCTGCCAGTTCCCATTCACACAAGCGCAACCTGCGCTTCAGTTGGCTCCGCTCAACAATACCAGGGCTCATCCAGATACGGAATCGTTGCGCGAGGCATCAGTTCGTAATTCTCAATCGGCGCACCGGAAACCTCACAAATTTCCTGAAAGATTTCCGACCGCGATCGCCCCTGCTTCTGCCGATCCGCCACCACTCGAAACACGCGCGCCGCGAGAATATCCACTTCAGGATCGTCATGCACCCACGGATACACCAGCGACGCCGCATCGAACGGGCGAACCATCCCGCGCACTTCGTCCAGTTCCAGCAATCGCGATCCCGACGTGATCAGCAGCCGCAGCGCAAGCTGCACGGGCGCGACGTTTTCGATCAGCTCCAGCTCCATCAAATCGCGCAAGAGATCGCGATAGCCGTCCGACCGTCGTCCACGGCGTAAACGCGATGAACGTCGGCTGCAGCGCGATGCCCGTGGCACGCATCAACTCCGCAACCTCAAAGAAATCCCGACGCGTATGATTCTTTTCGAGCTTCTCCAACACCCGATCGTCCACCGATTCCACGGCGCTCGTGACCAGAATGCATCCCGTATCGCGCAACACCCGCAGCAGATCGCGATGCTTCAGCAAGATGCTCGATTTTGATGATCGCGTCATAAGTGACCGCGGGAAATTCGGCATGCAAGGCCTCGACGATTCGAGCGGCATGCGAAGGCCCATTGAAGAAATCCGGATCGCCGAAAGTGACGTGCGTTGCCCCGGCCTCCACTTGCTGGCGAATATCGGCGAGCACGACGTCGCGCGCGACCACGCGAAACTGTCCTTGATACACCGGGACCACTGGACAATGCCGGCACAGATGCTTGCAACCGCGGCTCGCCTCCGTGTACGCGACCAGCTTCGATCTCGCGACCACTGTGAAGCTTCGCATAGCGATCCGGCCCCGGCAGATCGCCACGATCGGGCGTGATGAACTCCAGCCTTTCCAGCGCATTCGCACCCGCTGCCTCGCCGCGCGCCAGACGAACCAGCGCCGCCTCGAACTCACCACCCAGCACCGCCTCCACGCCGAGCCCGCGCAGCAGCTCGGCATTCAGCGGAGCATAGAGTCCGTAACACACGATGCGCGCCGCCGGATTCAAGCGCCGCACGCGATCGATCACCGGCAGCGCCAGCCGCGTCGCCGTGTGCATCGGCAAATAAAACGCGACCATCTCCGCCTCGCGAATCAAAGCCTCATCCAGCTTGTCGACAGCCAGATCCTGCGTGCGAACGCCATGGCCGTCGCGTTCGAGCCACGCCTTGGGCGACGCAAGCCCGAACGGCTGATGACCCAGTTCGTAGGTCGAGATGAGTACGACGTGCACCTGACTCCAGAGTAACCGCTACCCTGGAATACATGTCTCGCGTTCGAGCCGCGATCACCGCGCTCACACCCACCTTCCGCTACTGGATGCAGACGGAGGTGCACGTGTTCGCGTTCTCGGCCGCCGCGAATGTGCTGCTCGCGTTCTTTCCGTTTCTGATTGTGATGATGTCGCTGTCGCGCCTGGTGTTCGACCGCACCACGACGATCGCCGCCATCGACACCGCCTTGCGCGATTTCTTCCCGGACGCCCTGGGAACGTTCCTGCACAACAATCTGCCGATGCGGGGGCACGTGGAATGGATCTCGCTGGTTCTGCTGCTGTTCACCGCGAACGGAATCTTCGAGCCGCTTGGAGGTCGGGCTCAATCACGTCTGGGGAGTCACGAAAAATCGGAGCTTCTTTCGCAATCAGTTGATCAGCCTGGCTCTGATCTTCGCCTGCGGAGCGTTGGGATTGTTCTCCGTCATGCTGACCGGGCTGAATCACGCTGGCGCGGAATCGATGATGGGATTCGGCGACTGGATTCCCGCGTTGTTCTTCAAGCTCGCCGGTGTTCCATTCACCATCATCATTCTGTTCCTGATCTACTATTTCCTGCCGAATTTCCGGCCGCCGCGCAATCGAGTCATCGCGGCGGCGATCGTCGTCGGAGTCCTGCTGGAAGTGCTGAAGGCCATCAACAAACTTGTCTGGCCGTGGTTTTTTCGAAAACTGACCGACGAATACGGCGTCTTCAAGTATTCGGTGACGCTCATTTTTATCGGATTCGTCGGGACGATGCTGTTGCTGGCGGGAGCCGAGTGGGCCGCGCGCGGACATCGCGCGGATCTGCCGGACGCCAAGGAGAACGCCCATGCCTGATCGATTAATTGCCCTTGATCGCTTACTTGCCGTCGATCACCGGAGCATCCAGCGGTATCGGCGCGGTGTTCGCACGAAAGCTCGCGGCCACGAGGCTACGATCTGCTGTTGATCGCGCGGCGCGAGGATCGGCTGCGCTCGCTCGCCACCGAAATGTCGGAAACCTATCGCGTTTCCGCCGATTTCATGACTGCCGATCTGGCCGCCGACGCCGATCTCGATCGCGTCGCCGATCGCATCCGCAACGAACCGCGCCTCGGCCTGCTGGTCAACAACGCCGGCTTCGGCACGCACGGATTCTTTTTCGAAACCGACGTCAGCGGCCAGGAACAAATGCACCGGCTGCACGTGATCGCGACCATGCGGCTGACGCACGCGGCCCTCGCCAATCTGGTGAGCAAGGGATCAGGCGGAGTCATCAACGTCGCCTCGGTGGCGGGATTCGGGCAATCGCCGATGAACGTCAGTTATTGCGCCACCAAAACCTGGATGAACAGCTTCACCGAGGGTCTGGCGATCGAGCTGTCGATCAAGGCGCCGAACGTCAAGAGTTCAGGCGCTGTGCCCCGGCTTCACGCTGTCGGAATTTCACGACGTTCTGAAAATGGATCGCAGCGCGATTCCGAAATCGTTGTGGATGTCCGCCGATTTCGTGGTCGAAGAATCGCTGCGTGGGTTCGACCAAGGCAAAGTTGTTCGTGATTCCCGGCTGGCGATACAAAGCCATCGTCGCGGGGATGAAATTGATACCCGGTGCGCTGATGCGCAAGATCGCGGCTGGAGGGGCCCGTCGCCTCCGCCGCCCATTGCCTGCGGCAGGCTCCAAATGATCTCCGCATGTGGGGCCGCCACTCGTGGCGGCGAGCCACCTTTAGGCGGCTCTGCTCACCGTCAAGAAACCGACCTAAACACGATGCTGAAAAACCGAGCGTCTGTGGAAACAGGGACAGGCCGTCCTGTCCACGACGATATTTTGTTTATTCGTGGTCTCTGGTCCCTAGGGGACAGGGTAGCCTGTCCCTGTTTCCACAGACGCTCGGTTTTTCAGCATCGTGTTTAGGCCAGTTGCCGGCAGAAGTGCCGGCCTCACGTCAAGACTATCTAAATTCTCTATGTTTTCTAAAGAGTTGCCCGATTCGCACCGATAAATGCGTGGGACGTTGCAACCCGTCGCGACGGCCAACGTCTGAAGAAGGAGGGTCCATGTTCGCACCCAAATCAAACTTCGCGCCGACCAGACGCGTCGCATTGCTGACGCTCGGCGGGGCAGCCGCCGCGGGGTGGTCCCGCCTCTACGCAGCCGGCGCCGACTTCTGGAACAAGAAAGATCCATCGGAGTGGTCGGGCGAGGAGGTCAACCAGCTCACCACGAAATCGCCATGGGCGAAAGAAGTTAGTTCCAGCTACACGCCGTCAGGCGGGCGCGGCCCGGCATCCTCCGCATCTGATAGCGGCGGGTTAGGCGGGCATCGCTCTCGCGAAGTACCTGGCATTCCGTCGCAACCCTACAAAGGCACCATTCGTTGGGAGAGTGCGAAGCCGGTCATGGATGCATTGAAGGCTCCGCTTGCCGAAGTGTTCGCGGATCACTACGTCATCAGCGTCACTGGATTTCCGGTTACGGCATTCGGCGGCGGCAAGCCGCGCTCCGGATCGAACGCTTCCATGGAAGACGTACTGGATCACTTGAAAGGCATCACGTTTCTGCAAGCCAAAGACAAGCGGGACGTGCAGCCCGGGATCGTGCAGCAGCCGCCCGCCGGCACCTTGGGGACCACGGTTCTGTTCGGCTTTTCGAAGGAAATTATCACGCTGACGCCGGACGACAAGGAGGTCGTGTTCGTGACGGAATTCGGCCGCCTGGGGCTCAAGGCGAAATTCAATCTCAAGGAAATGCTGTATCGCGGCGAACTCGCGGTTTAGGATGTGGCGCACGCACTCGTGCGTGCCGTGTCGACACTCGTGTCGACACCTCCTCGTGAAGCGCTGATTGACGTGTTCCAGCCACCACCAAATCCCTGCCTGATATAATCGCCATTCATGGCCGAACCAATATTAAGGCGTCTCTGGAACACGGTGAAGCCTCCGCCAGCGGTCAAGGGCCCGAAGAAACCAATGACCGCGCAGCGCCGCAAACAGCGCAAAATGATTTTGGCGACCCTGGGCGTGGTTGTGATAGGCGGAGCTGGTTGGGGAATCTATGCCTATATCGCCGCGTCACCGCAGCGCGCAAAATCTCAGTTCGACGCCGCGATGCTTCTCATGGGTTCAGGCAAGTACGAGAAGGCGGTCGACGGTTTTACCCACGCCATTCAAATTTGGCCGCAGTACGCCGAAGCCTACGTCGAGCGCGGCATCTCGAATCACTTCCTGAAGCAGGATGAATTGGCGCTGGCCGATCTCGACACCGCGGTCCAGTTGAATCCCAGCCTCTTTCGCGCGTTCAACGCTCGCGGCGGCATCTTTCGCGATCGCGGCGACATCAAGCGCGCCATGGACGAATACGCAAAATCCATCCAGGCCCAGCCCAACGTGGACGCTTTTTTCGAACGCGGCCAGATCTACGAAAAGCTCGGCCAGCATCAGCGAAGCGATCGCCGACTACGACAACGCCATCGAGTATCTGCGCACCGCGCCACACGTCTACCGCGCCCGTGCCTTCGCCAAGGCCAACCTGGGCGACGAAGATGGCGCGAAAGCAAGATCGCGCGCTCGCCCGGAGCTTCGAACGCCGCTAAGCAGCAATTTCTATGTTTGTTCCCCTAACTCCTCTGCGGTGCCTGCATCGCGCCGTCGATCTGTTCGGCGCCAAGACCGGCGTCGTCTCGGGCGACCGCCAGTTCACCTACGCGCAATTCGGCGAGCGCTGCGAGCGGCTCGCCACCGCGCTGCCGAAATTCGGCATCGCGGCGGGCGATCGCGTCGCCTATCTGAGCTTCAACAATCATCAGTTGATCGAAGGCTATTACGGCGTGGTGCAGGCGCGCGGAATCGTGATGCCGCTGAACGTCCGCCTCTCCGAACTGGAGCTGACCAACATCCTGTGTCACTCCGGCGCGAAGATGCTGATGTTCGAAAACGATTTCGCGCCGATGGTCGAGAAGCTGCGCGAGAGCTGCCCGCGATCGAAAAATGGGTTTCGCTCGACGACAAGATTCCCTGCGCCGATCTCTGCTTACGAAGAGATTCTCGACCGAGGGCCACGCCGAGCGCGCCGACATCTTTTACCTACGACGAAATGGCCATCGCCGAGCTGTTCTACACCAGCGGCAGCACCGGCACGCCCAAAGGCGTGACGCTCGCGCATCGCACGCTGTATCTGCACGCGCTCGATGTCGGCGCGCTGTATAAGGACATCGAAACGCATGGTGGACCTGCACACCATCCCGATGTTTCACGCCAACGGCTGGGGCCGTCCGCAGGCGTCCACCATGCTCGGCATCAAGCAGGTGATGGTCCGCCGCTTCGAGCCGACCTTCGTGTTCGGCTGATTCAGGAACACAAAGCCACCGACATGTGCCTGGTGCCGACCATGGCCAACGCGCTGATCAATGCGCCCGGATCGCGGCAAGTGGGATCTGTCCAGCATGCGGCGCGTCATGATCGGCGGCGCGGCCTCCTCGCCGGAATTGGTCGAGCGCGTCGAGAACGCCTTTCCCAGCTGCGAATGCATCGCCGGCTACGGCCTGACCGAAACCTCGCCGGTGCTCACGTCGTCGCGATCGAAAGGCCTCGTCCTACGCGAACGATGCGGAGCGCCTGCGAGCGCCAGGCGATCGGCGGGCTGGCCCGTGCCCGGCGTCACGCGTGCGCGTGGTCGATCACGACATGCACGATGTTCCGCGCGACATGCAGGCCATCGGCGAAGTGGTCGCCATGGGCGATCACGTCATGGAAGGCTACTTCAAGGAGCCCGAAGCCACCGCCGCCGTGATGACCGGGCCTTGGTTCCACACCGGCGACATGGCGCGTGTGGGATGAGGACGGCTACATCCACATCGTCGACCGCAAGAAAGAGATCATCATTTCCGGCGGCGAAAATATTTCGTCGCATCGAAGTGGAGCGCGCGATCTTCTCGCATCCCGCGGTGTTCGAATGCGCCGTGGTCGCCGCGCCGCACGATCAGTGGGGCGAAGTGCCGCCGCGATCGTGGTGCTGAAGCCGGGCGAATCGCTCACGCAGGAAGAACTGATGGCGTTCCTGCAGCAGCGCTTGGGCAAATTCAAACTGCCGCGCATCATCGAATTCTCCGCCGACCGCTTCCCAAGACCGGCACCGGCAAGATCCGCAAGATGATGCTCAAGGAAAAATTCTGGGCAGGCAAAGAGAAGCGCGTTCAGGGCTGATGTTCTTCGGTCATCGCCCCGGCTCTCGATCGCGCTGGCCGATCTGTACGAAGCCGGAACGCTGGGATCATCGAACACGACGGCTGGGTGAAGCGTTCTTCGACGATCGCGAAACCGCCGCGCAGATTCGGCGAGCCGTCGAAGCCGCCGACGACACCGATTGGGTCCAGCACACCCACGACGCCTGGCCGCCGATCCTGGTGGGCGAGAAGTTCTTCGTGGTCGCGCCGTGGCGCACCGAGCCGACGCCGCCCGGCCGCTTCCGCCTGGAAATCAATCCCGGATTGCAATGCGGCACCGGCCAGCATCCCTGCACGCAGCTGTGCCTCGAAGCGATGGAGCGCGTCATTCAGCCCGGGCGATTCGGTCCTCGACGTCGGCACCGGCTCGGGCATTCTGTCGATCGCCGCGAAGCTGCTGGGAGCCGGCCAGCGTGATCGCCTGCGATATCGATCCGGAAGCTGCGCGCGTAGTTCCGTTCTTCGTCGGCAGCGTGGACGCGGTGCGCTCGGCCTCGTTCGATGTAGTGGTCGCCAACATCAACGAAGACGTGATCGGCGACCTGCGCCCCGAGTTCGAGCGCGTCGCGCGGCAGGCAAATCCTTCCGGCTTTCAAGACGAACACGGCGAATGGACCTGCGTTATGATGTTTCGCAACCAAGTCATTTTCATCCGCCGCTCACTCCGCAAAAATCCGCTCTATCCTTCAATCGAGAGGTTGGCGCGCCTGATCGGCGTCCAGCCCACCGGAGCGTGAGGTTCTAGGCACACCTCATCGACCGACGTTACAAACGATCAGCGCGAGAGCAGCGTGCGATATAGCTGCCGCATTACCGTCTGCGTTAATCAAAAGGGAGGAGGCCTCCAGACGTGCAATGTTGGGTTTGCTAAGCGCGGCAGCGTTCCCGACCGTGAGTCGCCGTCAGACCGGCGACTTCCGGCCACTTGTGCTTCGGATACCGTCGCGACAATTCCCGCCGCACCTGCGGATACAGCCGCTCCCAGAATCCCGCGAGGTCGGTGGTCACCTGCACCGGCCGACGATTCGGCGCCAGCAGATGCACCACCACCGGCGTCTTCCCGATGCGCGGAGTCTCCCGCACTCCGAAGAAATCCTGCAGGCGCGATTCGATCCACGGCGGCTTGCCGGTCCGTAATGCACCTTCACCTCGCGCCCGCCGGGAAGCGTCAGCCGCTCCGGCGCGAGCTGATCGAGCCGCGCCGGCCGCAGCGCCGCGAGCAAGCTCGCTGCAGCCAGTTCCGCGAAGCTGGTCCGGCCGCGGCACAGCGCGTTCGAGGCGCGCTTCGACGTCGATCTCGATTCCCGCGAACGCCGCCCGCGCGCGAAGCTGCTCCAGTGCGTCGCGATCCACGAAGCGCCCGATGTCGACTTCGAGCGCCTTCGTCGGCAAGCAATCTCGAAGCTTCCTCGACCGGCGCGGCTGGCGCGCGCGTCTCTTCGATGACCAGCTGATCGTAGACCAGCGCCGTCACCTGTTCGACGCGCTCCGCCGTGCGATTCCATTCGAGCGTGGTTCGCTCGACAGCGCGTCCAGCAGCCACTCCGGTTCGATCGGCGCCGCCAGCGCACCAGCGGCAGTCCGTCGCGGCGCTCTTCGATATCGACCGCGACCAGAAATTCATGCCGGCAATCGGGAAACCGCGCCGAGCCGCCCGACGACAAGCAACAACTCGCCATCGCGGCGATGTCGCGCCACGCGATCCGGAAACGCCGCCAGCACGGCCTGCAGAATCGCATCGTCGCCGCGCTTCGCGATCTCGTCCCGGGACCGATCCTGCGAAGCTGATCGAAGACGCGCCGCGTCTGCGGCTGCCACTCGGATTCGATCAGCGTCAACAGATCCGGACGATCCGCGCTCGCCCGCGCTCAGCACCGCCGCCACCGCGCACCCTTTCTCCGGAACACCGCGCCGCGCGCTTCGAGCACCAGCTTCGCGAGACGCGGCGGCAGCGGCAGCTCCGCCATCTCCGGACGTCGCGCCGAATCGGTCGAGCAGCGCATTCGCGGCCGCAACGCGGCCTCGCGGCGGCGGCGTCCAGCCAGATTCCAGATCGGCGTCTCGATCTTCATCGCGCGCAGCTGCAGCACCATCTGCGACAGCTCGCGGCGCAGAATCTCCGGCGCGTCGGCGGCCGGACGGCGATGAAAATCCTCCGCCGTGTACAGACGAATCACGCGCCCCGGCGCAGTGCGGCCCGCGCGTCCCGCGCGCTGCGTCGCCGATGCCTGGCTGATGCGCTGCACGTTCAGCGACGGCAATCCGGTCCACGGCGAATCGGCCGCCACCCGCGCCAGGCCGCTGTCGATCACCGCCGTTACGCCTTCGATGGTCACCGAGCTCTCGGCGACATTGGTCGACAGAATCACCTTGCGCCGGTCCGCGGGCGTGACCGCGCGGTCCTGCTCGGCCGGCGAAAGATCGCCATGCAGCGGCACCACCAGCAGATCCGAACCGTTCCAGCGCTCGCGCCGCTCGCCGGATTTCCGCCGCGCCGGGAAGGAACACCAGCACGTCGCCGTCGAGGCCACCCTTGCATCAACCGCTCCAGCGCCGTCGCGACCTGTTCTTCGAGCGGCGCGGCCGAATGCGGCGTGTACTCGATCTGCAAGTCGTACAGCTTTCCTTCGGAGCGCAGCACCGGACAGCCGCCCAGGAACTTCGCGATGGGCGCGGCATCGAGCGTCGCCGACATCACCACGATCCGCACGTCCCGAGCCGCTTCAGCAGCGCCAGCGCGAGATCGGTGTCCAGATGCCGCTCGTGAAATTCGTCCAGGATCACGGTGCCGACGCCGCGCAACTTGGGATCGGACAGCAGCCGCCGCGTCAGCACGCCTTCGGTCAGGAATCGCAGCCGCGTGCGCGGCCCGCTCACATCTTCGAAGCGCACCTGATACCCGACCGTTTCGCCGACGCTCTCGCCCAGTTCGCTGGCCACGCGCCGCGCCGCCAGGCGCGCCGCGAGCCTGCGCGGTTCCAGCACCAGATCACTTCGCCGAATTCAGCGGCAGCAGCGCGGGAGGAACGCGCGTGGTCTTCCCCGCCCCGGGCGGCGCTTCGATCACCAGGATCGCGAGCGGCGCAGCGCTCGACGATCTGCGGCAGCAGCGTCGATCGGAAGCTGCGGCGAGCTTCATTCGCGTCGATGACCGCCTGAATGCGTCTCGCGGCGCGTTGCCTTCCAGGCGATTGTTGACGAAGATGTAGGCGGTCCGCCGCTCCTCGCGCATGCGGCGGATCAACGCGCGCAGCGCCTCGCGGGCTTCGGGATTCTCGTCGCGAACCTCGTCGTAGGGTGTGAAACTGCGCGACCGCCTCTTCGTAGGGCGCCCGGCCGCAGCAGCGCGCGCACCACTGTGAAGTCCGCGGTGAACGCGCCCGGGATCGCCATCTGTTCGGCGAGCGGCGGCATCCGGGTCCACGCAGTTGAACACGTGCGCGACGCCGTGCGCTCGCAG
Organism: Terriglobia bacterium; assembly: GCA_963732025.1. Taxonomy (GTDB): domain Bacteria; phylum Acidobacteriota; class Terriglobia; order Bryobacterales; family Bryobacteraceae; genus Palsa-187. The sequence goes on along the minus strand of CAVSXU010000006.1, from coordinate 522,789 downwards.
GCAAGTCGAAATAGCGCGGCGCGAGATACTCGCGATTGCGAACCTCCACGGCGTAGCGAAACGTCCCGCGGCAGCGCGCCGAGAAAGGGATCCAGCCGCGCCGACGAACTCGCGCGGCGTCGCGCCGCGCGCGCCGAATTCGAAAATCAGCGGCGCGATGCGGCCGCGATACGGCTCCAGCGGCTCCAGAAACAGCGCCTGCAACGCGTCGGCGTTCGAAGTACGACTCGTTCATCATGCCCGCGCGCGGCCCGTAGCGGGCATGCTTGGGAAACACTTCGGCAGTCACTTCTTCCGGAACCTTCAGCGCGAATCGCAATGCGGGCGGAGCGGAGGCGAACAGCTTTTGCCAGAACTCCGGCGTCGGAAATTGATAGAACGAAAAATCCCCGCAAACGATGGGAAATGTTTCGGCGAACTCCGCCAGGCATTCGGCTTCAAAGCGCTTCTTGCGAAAATCGCCCGCGCGTTATGTAGCGGTCGCGAGTGTAAATCTGGTCGAGCCAGCCTTCGTATTTCCAGGAACTGGTGCCGATCCAGATGCCCTCGTCGGCGGCCAGCGCCCGCAGGCGCTGTGCGAGCGCGGCGCGATCGAAGTAGACGGCGGATCGAACAGCGGAAGCATCACGATGTCGACGGGTTCGAATGAGTGTCGAAGGCAACGAGGTGTGCGCCAGATCACCAGGCGTGCGCCGACCGGTTGTAGAACGGATCCGCGCCCGCTTCGATCACTCCGCTCGGCAGCACCTTGATCATCACCGGAGCCGCGCCGTTGGTGTAGCGCGAATGAATGCTGGTGTGATGGCCGCGCTCCGCCAGATCCGCGACGGTCACCGCTGGAATGCGCTCGTCCAGCATCAGATCGCCGCGATTCCAGGCGTGATTGTCGAAGCTCGAAACCAGGTGGCGCGTCTGGAAGCGCGGCGCCTCCACCGCGTTCTGCGCGTTCAATCCGAAATCGACCACGTTCAGAAAGATCTGCATCAGCGCCTGCTCCTGATTGTCGCCGCCGGGTGTCGACAGCGCCAGATACGGCGTCCATCCGGCATACGTCACGATGGTCGGGCTCAGCGTCACGCGCGGCCGCTTGCCGCCGGCCAGCTCGTTCGGATTGCCCGGGCACCAGCACGAACTGCTGGCGCGCGCTCCGTCAGCGGAATGCCGGTATCGCCCGCGATCACGCTGGGCAGCCACGCGCCGGAAGGCGTCGCCGAAAACACCATGCCGTCTTTATCGATCGCGTCCACGCAGGTGGTGTCGTGCGCCATCAGCTCGTCGTCGATCTTGATGCTGCGCCATCTCGACTTCGGCGGGATGCTTGCCCGATCTTGCCGTTGATCTTGCCGGGCAGAAATTCCTGCGACGCCTTCTCCGTGATCATGCTTGCGCCGCTCCGCCGCGTATTCCTTCGAAAGCAGCACATCGGTCGGGATCTGGTTGAACTTGGGATCGCCGTAATACGTATCGCGATCCGCGTAGGCCAGCTTCATCGCTTCCACGCTGCGATGAATGTACTCGGCCGAATTGAGCGGCGCGCCTGTCTGATCGAAACCCTCCATGATGTTCAGCGTCTCGATCATCGCCGGACCCTGGCTCCAGAATCCGGGCTTGTAAACGTGGTATGCCGTGATAGGTGGCGGACACCGGCTCTTCCGGCTCCAGCTTGAACGCGGCCATGTCCTCATAGCGCAGCAGGCCGCCGTTGGCTTTGCTGAACGCGTCGATCTTGCGCGCGATTTCGCCGCGATAGAAATAAGTCGCGCACCGCGTCGATCGCCGCCTGCCTGCTGCGCGCCCGCCGCCAGCGCTTTCTTCTCCGCCTCCGCCATCGCGCGCAGCGTGCGCGCCAGATCCGGCTGGCGGAAAATCTCGCCGACGCGCGGCAGTTGCCCGTTCGGCATGAAGTGCGCTTTCGAGGTCGGCCACAGGTCGAAAAACCGGCGGCTGCCCGCGATGCTGTTGGCGCGCATCTCGTCGATCGCGAAGCCGTCGGCCAGTTCGATCGCCGGCGCGATCACTTCGTTGAACGACTTCGTTCCGAACTCGCGCAGCGCGACCAGGCCCGCGTCCACCATGCCCGGAACCAGCGCCGGCATCATCCCCGCGACCGGAATGATGCCCTTCAGCCCGCCCGGTTCGGTCTCCAGAATCTCGCCCAGCTTGCAGCGGGCGCGTGCGGAACATTTCGGCCGTCGCCAGCTTCGGCATCGTGCCGACGCCGGCGATCGCGTAGACCTTGCCGGCCTTCGTGCGGATCAGGATCGGCGCTTCGCCGCCCATCCCGAAGTGCGAAAGCTCGGTGACCGAAGCCGCGAACATCGTCGCCACGCCCGACGTCCACCGCGTTGCCGCCCTTGTAATACATCCGCATGCCGGCTTCGGTGGCGTATTCGCTGCCCGCGGCCACCGCTCCGTGCGTGCCGCGCACCGCCTGCCGCACCGGATGGTCCCACTGGCGCGATTGGGCGAAGATACCCGTCAACATCATCAATCCACAGACACTTGTTCGAATCATGAGGCCGCTTTCTGCAATCATTATAGTGGTTCCGCGATAATGGATATTCAAATGGACGTGTCTCTGCCCAATGACGTTGCCGCGCCGCAAACGATTCGTAATTCTTCCGCGAACGATACCGAGCCGATGCTCTATTGCCCGGTCTGCAGCCTGCGCCTGGCGGAACGCAAGTGCAAGCTATACTGCGAACGCTGTGGCTATTACATGTCCTGCGCAGACTACTACTAATGAACGAACTTCCCGAACTTCTCGAACGCTACCGCCGCGGCGCGGAGCTCTTGGCGATGGCCACTACCGGCGCCGCAGGGCCCGAACTGGATTTCAAACCTCCGACTGCGGACGACCAACATGACAAGTGGAGCGTGCGCCAGATCGTATGCCATCTGGCCGATACGGAAGCTGTGTGCGCGATGCGCTTCCGGCAGGTGATCGCCGAAGACAATCCGTCGATGCCCGGATTTGATGGAGCCGCGTGGGCGCGCTCGCTCGATTACGATAAGCGCAAGATCTCGCAGGTGCTGGAGATTTTCCGCGTCCTGCGCGCTTCGAATCATGAGCTGCTGAAGACGCTGCCGGTGGAAACTTATGAGCGCACGGGCGTTCACAGCGAAAAAGGCAAAATGTCGTTGCTGGATTTGGTGAGGACGTACGCCGAGCACGTCGAGAGTCACGTGCGGCAGGTGCAGACGACGCGCGCGGCGTATCGCGAGAACAAGGCCAGGCTCGCGGCGGGTTGACGCTGGCGAGCACGTGGGGCCGCCACTCCTGGCGGCGAGTCGCCTTCAGGCGGCTCTGTTCTACGTGAAGAAACCGGCCTAAAGTCCGGTTTGCCGGCAGAAGTGCCGGCCCCACGCTTGCAACCGGGCCGCATCGGTCTCGTATAAGATAGTACGAGTTCAATAGTATGCGCACCAGGACATCCATCGCGCTCGTCCTTCTTTCGGCTCTTTTCGCGGCTGCGCAAACCGACCCGCAGACCGAGCCAACGTTAGACGATCTTCAGAAAGCCTCGCAAGCCGCCTATCGCAAGGGCGATTACGCCGCCGCTCGCGCGTCGCTCGAACAAGCCTGGACCGCGGTTCAGCAATCGGAGCTTGGCGACCCGAGGCGTTTCGAGATCGCCAAGCAACTGGTGGCGGTGCTGTCGGCTGCCGGAGAATACAAAGCCGCCCAGGAATACGAGGAGATCGCCATCAACTGGCGTGAAACCACCATCGGCCTGCGCGACCCCAAGATTGCCGAGGAGTGGATCGAACTCTCGATCCTGTGCCAGCGCCTCAAGGATTTTCCGCGAGCCCTCGCCCTACTGGAGCGCGCGCGGGGAATTCATATGCAATCGAACGGAGCCGAGAGTCTTCCGGTGGCCGACGATTGGAGCCGGATTGCTCTCATGCATTCCGCCGAATCGAGACTCGATCTTGCCGTTCAGCCATTGCAAATGGCGATCCGAATTCGCGAAGCCGTGCTCGGCGCGGAACACCCGGCGATTCTGGCCGAGCTGGACCGCCTTGCTTCGGCGCAAATTACGCTTCGCCGCTATGCCGACGCGGAAGCGAGCTTCCGCCGCTCCTTGGTGATCCGCGAACGCCTGACGGGCCCGATGAGCGCGGACCTGATCGCCAGCGTCGAAGGCCTCGCTTATGCGCAATTCGGGCAGCTGGAGTATGAGGATGCCGAGAAGGGATACAAGCGCCTGCTCGCGCTGTGGATTTTCTCGACGCAGCAACTGGATCATCCGATGGTGGCGATGACATACGACAAACTGGCGACGTTTTATCGCGCGCAGAAACGCTGGGAAGAAGCGGAAGCGGCAGCGGGCAAATCGCTCGCGCTGAAGGCGCTGTTCCTATCAGCCGGGTTGCAGCGCGAGGCTGCCGAACAGTTAATCCGCGAAAAACCTCTCGATGCGGTGAGGTTGTTGCAGCGCGCACTGGATGTGCTCGACCCTGCGCGCGAGGAACATGCGAAGGCACGCGAACAACTGGAAGCCTCGCTCAAGGAGACTGGTGCCGGAAGCGTCACCGGCGGTGAAGCGCACGCCGGCGAAGACGCTGACGACTAAGGCGACCAAAAAACAGTAGCGCTATTCGTAGCGCAGCGCGACCATCGGATCCACCCGCGTCGCCCGCAGAGCAGGCACCAGGCACGCAGCGACCGCGACCATCGACTGAAATACCTGCCACGGCCACGAACGTTATCGGATCGTGCCCGGACACTCCGAACAAGTAACTCGCCAGTAAGCGTGTTACCGCCAGCGCGCCCGCGACGCCCACCACGATCCCGATCGCGACCATTCGCAGACCGCGCCCCAGGACGCTGCGCAACACGTCGCCCTGCATCGCGCCAAGCGCCATTCGCAGTCCGAACTCGCGCGTTCGCTCCGTCACCGAATACGAGATCACGCCGTAGATTCCGATCGAGGCGACCAGCAACGCCAAGGCGGCGAACAATCCGATTAACACCAGCGCGAACCGCCTCGGCGCGACTGATTCCACCAGTAAATCGTCCATCGTCTTGATTCCGTAAACCGGCAGTTCGGGATTCATGGCGTGAACTTCCTTGCGAATCGCCGAAACGATCGAGGTCGGGTCCGTGGCAGTCCGAACCTGGAGCGCCATGCGCAGAAAGGGGGCCTGCGAGTGAGGCAGATAGATCTGCGGCATCGGCGTTACAGCGGATCCCTCTTGTGGACCTCCGCGACAATGCCCTCAATCCGGTAGTATGTTGTGCCGTCGAGCGTGATTCGCCGTCCCAGCGGCTCCTCGTTCGGAAAATAACGGCGCGCGAGTCCCTCGCTGATCAGTGCCGCTCCCGGCGCTGTTGCTGTATCGGAAGGTGTAAGATACCGGCCGCGCCGCAAAGCGATCTTGAGCGTCTGAAAGTAGCCTGGTGTCGCTACGCTGAACACGGCGTCCTGGATAACGCCCGGGTCATGCGGCGGCCTGCCCTCGATGGAGAATTCGTTGTGGCCTGCACCTTGAAGCGGTGCGGCGCTGATCGCACCGGCCGACTGGACACCCGGTAGGCGTTCGATGCGATTCAGCAGTTCGCTCAGAAATTGAATCGCCGGGCCGGTATTCTTGGGATCTCCAGGCAACCTCACCGAGGCCGTCAAAACATGGGACGGCTCGAATCCCAACGGCTCTTGCCGCACGTGCCAGAAACTTCGCAGCAGCAGGCCCGTCGAAATCAGCAGAATCAAGGTAAGGCCGACCTCCGCCGCCACCAACACCGATCGTGCCCGTCCCCGCCCGAACGTTTTCATGGATTCGCTCAGCCCGGCGCTCGCGGCTTGCCGCGCCGGGAGGAATCCGAACAGAACCGAAGTCAGGCACGCCGCCGCGAACGCGAACAGCATTACAGTCCAATCCATGTGGATATCTGTTGCGCGCGGCAGATAGTCCGAGCCATCGCCAGCATTCCGCGCAGCGTCATGACTCCTAACAGCAATCCCGCGGCCGCGCCGATCAATCCCAGCACCAGGCTCTCCGTAAGCAATTGCCGCAGCATCCGTCCCGCGCCTCCCCCCAACGCTGCCCGGATCGCGAACTCGCGATGACGTTCGCTCGCGCGAGCCAGGCACAAATTCGCCACATTTGCGCAGGCGATCAGCAGCAGCAGCGCCGCCGATCCGAGCAAAAGCCAAAGCGCTGTCTTGCGCTTCCCGCGATCGCGACGTCCAGCGGGGCCATCTCGAATGTCCACGGGCTGTTCATCACCGGATATTGGTCGGGCGAGCCGACGCCGCGATCGTCGTCATCTGCGCGCGAGCCTGATTGCATGCGAGACTCCTCGCTTCAAGCGCGCGAACATCCGCAGAAAATCCGAGCGCCGGTCATTTGGGAGATCGGCTGCGTGCAGGGACGCCAGAACTCACGTGGCGGCGCACTGTCGATCTCGGCGGCTGGAAATCCGGCGGCGAGAACTCCAATGATCGTCTGGTCGGCGGACTGACCAGTTCCGGACATTTGATTAAACCGGATCTGCCGGCCCAGAACATTCGGGTCGCGTCCAAATCGCCGCGTCCAAAATGCATCGCTCAGCAAGATACGTTTCTTCCGGAATCCTCGGCGGCGAAGCGCGGCCGATCGCGGGGCTTGCACGCCGAACAAGTCGAAAAAATTCGTGCTGACCGTCGCGCCAGATCAGAACTCTCCGCTTCGCCTTGCGCCGGACAGCGTCGCCTGGCGCGCCCGCCATCGCCGCCATGTCTTCGAAACACCGATTCTGCTCGCGCCAATCCTTGAAATTCGGCGGCGAACTGGCTTCCCGAGGCGCTTCCGCTTTTAGATTTGATTCCCAAATCGCCACCAGCTTGTCCGGATCGCGGAATGGCAGCGGGCGCAGAAGCACGCCGTCGAATCACGCTGAATACAGCGGTATTGGCCCCAATTCCAAGCGCTAATGCGAGCACCGCGATCAGCGTGAATCCCGGCCGTCGCGCCAGCATTCTGAATCCGTAACGAAGGTCCTGCGCGAGAATTCGCATGGAGTAAAGACGCTTCCGACCACCAAAGGTTGCGACAATTATTATAGACTTTGGTCGGGCCGCGCGGCCTGCAGCGCCGATGAATCTGCTCGGCTTTTCCGGATTTTCCCGTAACAACAAGAAAGCCGAGAAGGCTCTCGGCTTGCAGGCTTGGCGGCCCACCCCACTAGCCGACTTCGCCCAGCATTTCCTTCAGCTTCGCGTGTCCCGACCGGCTCACCGGCAACTGCGTTCCATCGGTCAACACGGCCACGCGGCTATCCTTCGTATACGGCTCGATGCGCGCGATCCGTTCCAGATTCACGATATACGACCGGTGGATGCGCACGAACTTCTTCGCGTCAAGCTGCGTTTCGATGCTCGAAATCGTCTGCTGCTTCAGGTAATTCTTCTTTTCGCTGCGCAGCGCGATGTAATCGTCCTGCGCTTCCACGTAATCCAGCTTCGCGATCGGAATGATGTGGACCTTCGTGCCGTCCTTCACGACGATTCGCTCCAGCCGCTGCTCGGGCGGCCGCGCCGCTGCGGAAAGATCCGTCGCACCGAATCTTCGGCGACGCCGGCGCGGGATTCCCCAGCCTCTGCTTGACGCGATCGATCGCCTTGCGAAATCGGTCCGAGCTGAACGGCTTCAGCAGATAATCCACGGCGTTCGCATCGAACGCGCGCATCGCGTATTGATCGTAAGCTGTCACGAAAATCACGGCGATCGACGAATCGATCAGCTCCAGCACTTCGAACCCGTCGAGCTTCGGCATCTGCACGTCGAGAAAAACAAGATCCGGCTTATGCTCCGCGATCGCCTTCACCGCTTCGAATCCGTTGGCGCATTCGGCGACCACTTCTACGCCGCCCGCGTCGCGCAAGTACTCGCGCAACAACTGGCGCGCCAGTTCCTCATCGTCGACGATCACCGCTCGCACCGCACCCGACCGGCCGCGGTTGCCCGACCCGGAATCGGATGTGCTGCGCTCCAGACTGCGCAAGTCCACCAGCAAGTTCGCGCGCCGATTGATAGCGCCGCTCGCGATCCTTCTCCAGGCACTTGCGAACCATGCGCTCGAACTCCTCCGGCAATTCGTAGTTCAGCCGAGCCATCGCATCCGGCTGCCCTTGCAGAATCCGCGCCAGCGTTTCCTGCGCGGTCGCGCCGTCGAACGGCAGCCGGCCGGTCGCCATCCGATACAGCACCACGCCCAGGCTGAAGATATCGGTGCGATGATCCACTTCGCGGCCCAGCGCCTGTTCCGGACTCATGTAGGAAACCGTGCCGAGCACCACGCCGCCGCTGGTCAGGAATTGCGTCGCGATCTGGCTGCTGGTCTTGGTTTGATTGGACCCAGCCGGTTGATCCGCGGGCATCATCTTCGCCAGGCCGAAATCGAGCACCGTGACGTGCCCGCGCATTCCGATCATCAGGTTCGCCGGCTTGATATCGCGATGAATCACGCCCTTGGCATGCGCCGCGTCCAGCGCATCGGCCACCTGCGCGCCGATCGATACGATCTCCGCCATCGGCAGGGGTTTGTCGCCAGTTCCGGACGCGTCAGCCGCGACTCCAGCGTCTCGCCCTCGATGTACTCCATCGCCAGGATAGTGCTGTCCGTCGGCTTCGCCGATTTCGTAAATGTGCGCCGCGTTCGGATGGCTCAGCGCGGAAGCCAGCCGCGCCTCCTGCACGAAACGCGCCATGCGTTCCGGATCCTCCGCCACTTCCGGCAGCAGCACCTTCAGCGCCACCTTGCGATGCAGCTTGGTATCTTCGGCGAGAAACACTTCTCCCATGCCGCCCGCGCCCAGCAGCGCATCATCGCGATAGTGATGCCAGCATGCTCCCTTCAATCGATGTTAATCCGCTCTCCTGCAGGGCACCACCATCTCCGCCCGAAACTCGATTCTCGGTCGATTGCGCCGTCAAATGCGCCACGTCGCCGAACCGCGTCGCCAGCCGACTGCGCACGTTGCGCAACCCAAGGCCACTGCGGCGCGGCGCAGGCGAATCGGGATCGAATCCGTTCTCGACGCTCACCTCCAACAACCCATCGTTCACGCGGCCTTCCACTTTTATCGTCCCGCCCTCCACCATGGTCGCGATCCCGTGCTTCACCGCGTTCTCGATCAGCGGCTGCAACACCAGCGGCGGCACCAGGCAATCCGAGCAGGCGTCGTCCACATCCATTTCCACGTGCAAGCCGCGCTGCCGAAGCGCACCTGCTCCACTTCCAGGTACGTCTTCGCCAACTGCAATTCTTCACGCCAGGAAATGCTTTCGCGCTCGCCCAGCCCCAGCGTGTTGCGCAGAAAATCCGACAGCCGGATGCACATCTCGCGAGCCCGCACCGGATCGGTCGCCGTCAGCGCGGTGATCGAATTGAGGCTGTTGAACAGAAAATGCGGATTGATCTGCGCCTTCAAGCGCGCGCAATTCCGCGTCGCGAGCCTGCACTTCTGCTTCGCGCGAATGCTCCACCGCCAGCAGCATGTAATGCAGCGCGACCGACAGCGAATACAGCAGGAATCCCATCGCGGCGAGCACCGTCGTCGCCTCCGCGCGAAAGCGATCCCCCAGATCCAGCAAGCGCACGATGACTCGCGCCATTTGCATCCACAGCGCATTCGCAAGCACCGCCGCGCCCAAATGATTGGCGAACAGCTTGAACGCGTTCGTGGATCCGAGCGGCATCTGCCGGCACATGTACCACGGCGTCAGGCACACGAACGCGAAGAACAGCAGCAGCGGCTCGGCCAGGATCAGCGCGTCGCGCCAGCTGATGTCGCCGGGGAAGTGGATCAGCCCGGCGAGCATCACGCCGAGCACCAGCCACATGCCCAGATAGGCGGCCAGCCACGTCTTCTTCTCGAAAATCGGATGCATGCGTTAGTTTTTCACGGAGAGTCCGCCGAAGATCGTCGCGCCCGTGATCACCAGAAGGGGCGCCGGAGTCGTACCCGCCGGCGGAGCGTGCGTCTTGTCATCATAACCGCCGAAGATCGACGTCACGCGCATGCTGACCGCCCAAGTCTCCGGCACCTTGATCTCGACACCGCCGAAGGCAGCCGTGACATCGACATTCACCTCGGGCAGCTTCATGTCCGCTTTGCGCAAATCGAGTTGGACGCCACCGAACAATGCGACGGCGGAGCCGCCCTGGAATTCCTGCGAATCGATGCGGCGATGCCCGCCGCCGAAGATCGCGAATTCGTGCACGACATTCGCGTTGGTCGCGCCGGGCGGAACGTTCGAGGGACCGGCGCCCGCGGCCGATCCTGCCCCAGCGTTCCCGCCGCCAGGACGCCATTGGTCCATCAGATGATTTCGCTCCATGGCTCGGACCAGCATCGCTCCTCCGGCCACCATGAGCACCACGGGCCAGAATAGCATCCACAGATCGCGATGAATGAATCCGAGGTTCGCCAGCAGAAACAGCACGCCTGCCGCCGCGACCAACCCGCCCCACATTCGGCCGGTCACGCTATATGCGGAGACGGCCGCGCGACAATCCCGGCGACGATCAGAATCACCGGCCAGAAATCCCACAGGTCGTGCTCGGGAAGGATATTGAGGTTCTGGAGCAGCAGGACGGCGCCGATGCCCGCCAGGATCAGGCCGACGACCAGACCGCCCCCAGGTCCGGCTCCATGCACGCCGAATCCGCCTCCGCCGCGCCGTGCCCGGCGTTCTTCGCGGCGCTGCATACGCTCCTGCCAGCGTTGTTGCCGGGCGTTCAAGCGGTCGTGGATGGCATCGTGAACGTCCTGTTGAATCCGCCGCCCCAGGTCGTCGAATTGTTGGCCGGGCCGTTTCGGATCATTGTCTCCCATGGCATTTCCCTCGTAATGCGATGGTAACAAGCCTGCTTAGCGATTCTCGCCCTATTTCGGCGAGTGGCCGCGTAGAATCGGCGAACGGCGGGGGCCAGACCTGTAAAGCCTAAGGCTTCGACGTGGGGCCGCCACTCGTGGCGGCGAGTCGCCTTCAGGCGACTCTGTTCAACCTGAAGAAACCGGCCTAAAGTCCGGTTGCCGGCAGAAGTGCCGGCCCCACATCACAAAAACAATTCGAGCGGGGAACTCGCAGAGAGGCCCCGCCCGAAATGACTACCTAACTTATCGCGACAACTAGAATTGGAACCGGCCGCCGAACTGGAACGCGCGCGGTCCGCCCGATCCGAAAGTTTGCGACACGCGGCTGGTCGGGATTCCGAAAGCCGGGCTCGTGGTCGTCGCCGGGTCCAGGGTATAGCTCTGGCCGGTCTGATTGCCGAAGTTGAGGATGTTAAATGCCTCGCCCATTATCAGGAACTTGTAGCGTTCCTTGATGGTGAACGTCTTGGTCAGACGAACGTCCTGCGAGGTGATCGGATTGCTAAGCGAGAAACTGCCGGCCGTCGGAACCTTGAGAGCTCCGATGACGCTGCCGTTCGCGTTCTTCGTTCCCGCGATCGTCGAATTGAAATTATTAACCGCCGCGATCAAGTCGGAGGAGTTGCATCCCGCATTGAGGCAGTTGTAAGCCAGCCCCGGAAGCGGCTCCGAGGTGCCCGCTGGTACGGTGCCCGGCAGAGCCAGATTGCTGACGCTAGGCGTAACTGGCGCACGGCTGATATACGACGAATTCAGCGAAATATCGAAGCCCCAGGGCATCTGATACAAACCGGAGAAATTCACGTTGTTATGCGGCAGGATCTGGCCATAGCCAGCCATCCAGTTCGAATCATCCCAAACCGTCTCGGCCGTCTCGCGTTGCAGCGCGTAAGCCGCCGTGAACTGCAGGTGATGACTCATCCGCTTGGAGAACTTGACCAGCAGGCCGTTGTAAATCGAGCGGCCCTGGTCGGTCCAGAAGGTGATCGACCCAGTGGAGCATTCCTGGCCGGGCACAAAGACCTGAGAAGCGGTGCACACCGGAATGACCGGACTCCGCACGCCATTGATGTAGCGGTTGAACAGGTTTTGGTCGACTTCGCCCAAGCTGTAGTTGACAGCTTGACGGCGGGCGTAGTCGGCTTGCAGAACCATGCCATGGCCCAGGTCGTGCTGCACGCCGATGGAGGTCTGATACGTACGCGCCAGCGGGAAGTGCGTCGGATAAACCTCGACACCCTGCTTCGCGACGTCGATACCGGTGGTGGTGTAGGGTCCGCTCGTCTGCACGTTTGCCGGGAACAGCAGCGCCGAAATGGCGGGCAGTTCCTGGTTGACCAGAGTCTGGAATTGGCCCACCGTGATGTTGGTGAAATCGCCAATCGGAATCGGCGTGCCCGGCGGAAGCGCCTTGCCCAGGTTGAAATCGAACGCGCCGGCATAGTTTACGGTGAAAGCGCTGGCAGCCAGCGTCGCGCGTCCGTCGCCCAGCGGCCCGATCACTGGAGCCTCGCGCAGCTTGTAGTAACCCGGCGTGCTATCCCAGTAGATCCCGGCGCCGCCGCGGATGACGGTCTTGTTGTCCTTGAACGGACTCCACGCGAACCCCACGGTCGGCTGGAATTCGCGAATGTTGTTGACCGTCGCTCCCAGGTTATCCGGCCCCGTACCGAGAATCGGTGCGAGGAAAGCCGGTTTTGCCAGGTCGCCATTGTAGAAGCCGGTCTGCGCGTTCCAGGCCAGCCCGTAGTTCAGCGTGAACGTCTTGGAGATCTTCCAGGTATCGCCGAAATACAAGCGGTACTGATTGTAGTTGCGATTCTGCTGGTAATTGTAAGGCGCGGGCGTCGAGACCGCTCCCACTCCGACTCCGCTGAAGATGCTGCTGTTCAAGCTGTAGATCGGCAGTTTCAAGGTGTCCGCATCCGTCCGCAGCGGGACGGCGCTCAAACTGGTGCCGTTGAAGTTAAACAATCCAGGCAACAGCGCATTGAGGGTCGCCGCGCCGTAGATAGGAGCGAAGGTGCTCGCGAAGAACTGCGGCTCCACCGCGCCCGTGCACAGCGGCGTGCAGAATCCCCACAAACCGGCGGAATTGGTTGGATTGAGATCGCCACCGAACTTGAGCCGATGGTTGCCTTTCTGCCAGCTTACGCCCTCCACCAACTCGATAGCGCCGGGTGTTCCGGGCCTGCGGAGCATTGAAGTTCGGGCCGACCGCCGGGAAGTTCGAGCCGACGAAGGTGAAGATGTTCGGCAGGCTGCCGGCCACGCACGGCGCCGAGCAATCGGAAGCAACCGACTGGTTGTTGTGGTTGTTCCAGTAGTTGTACTGGAAGCGAACGTCGTTCACCAGGTTCGGCGTCAGCGTGCTGGTCACACCGATGATGCTCTGGTCCGCCCAGTTGGTGTTGTGCGCCCAGTTGGACGGATCTCCGAATTCAAGCGCCTGGCGAAAATCCCGCGTTGCCATCGTGTGAATAGCGGAGGAAAAGATTGTGCTTGTCGGTCATGTGGTAGTCCAACCGGAGGCTGAGAGTCTTTGCCGGAGTAAGGGCTTCCATAAGTTCCCTGGAGCGCGGCCAACGACGGCGCGGTGGTGGACGTCGCCAGCGCCTGCACCTGATTCGTATATTCGTAGTTAAAGAAGAAGAACAGCTTGTTCTTCATGATCGGCCCGCCGATCGAGCCGCCCGGATTGCGGCGGACGAAGAACGGATCCGGGTTCGACAGGCTGCGGATCAGGTTCGGATACGCCGCCATGTTGTGGTCGCGGAAGAAGAACAAGGCGCTGCCGTGAAATTCGTTGCTGCCCGAGCGCGTCACCACGTTGATTGCGCCGCCCGATGCGATCGGCGTCGCGATATCGAAGTTCAAAGTCGAAATCTGGAATTCCTGGACCGTATCCTGCGAGAAGTTCATCGACGACATGCCGCCGCCGACGTCGATGTTGTCCGAAACATTTCCGCCATCGATCGTGTACACGCGTGCGGTTGCCCGATCCCAGCACGCTCACCGTGAACAGCGCATTGAACTGCGACGTGGTGCCGCTGGCAACTGTAACGCCCGGCTCAATCGACGCGAGCTGAATATAACTGCGGCCGTTCATCGGCAGATCCTGAATGGTCTGCCGCTCGATCACGCCTTGTACCTGGTGACCTTCGTAGTTCACCTCCGTCGTGGCGCCTTCTACCGTGACCACGTCTTTGGTGCCGCCCAGCGACATCGCCATGTTGACCTGCACATCGCCGCCCGCCTGTAACAGCGTCGGACGGACCGTGGTCTTGAAGCCCTGGATCTCGACGCGCACTTCATATTCGCCTGCGACCAGCGCGGGAGCGCTGTACAACCCCTCGGCGTTCGTCGTGGTGGTTCGGGTGATACCCGTCGCCTTGTTGGTGATGGTGACCGTGGCATTCGGAACGACGGCTCCGGATTCGTCCGAAACGGTTCCAGTGATAATTCCCGTGGCATTCTGCGCCACCGCGATCATGCTCATCGCCACCAGCAGCAGCGCAAGCAAACTTAGCATGGATTTACGAGTCGACATTGACCCTCCCTTAAACGTTCTAAGACAAGCTGAGAACTTCTTTAAGACCACTTGCAGGCCGCAACGCTGCGACTGCGGAACTCTTCCGACTGTTCGGTAGGTAATCCTACTGAGCGGAAGTGTAACGCTTATGTCAAATCTTGTCAATACTGTTTCAAAGGGGAGTATCTTCTTTTATGTTAACGACATCCTGACTTAGCGCCGAATGGCAAAGGAATGGCGCAATCTGTGAAAATCGGTAGGCCGCATCCAAAAAACAAGAGACTCCACGCCCGGAAAATCCCTTATTTCCCGATGGGAATCTCGATTCCTGAAACCCTGGCCGTGGCGGCTCTTTTACGAACCGTATCCGCGCGGCGAACGCCATTCTTTTCCGGCTCCGCTCTTTTTCCTCTCGCTGGCCGAGCCCCGAGAACCGCATTGGTCGCCATCTCCACCAGATGAGCGGTCGCCTGCTGCGGCGTCAGCCGCCCGCCCCTGCGATACCAGCGCGACGTCCACAGCAGCATTCCGACCATGCTGAAGGACGCGACCGTGGGGTCCAGTTCGCGCAGCTTACCTTCCGCCGCCAGTTCGTGCAGAGTGTCGCGGAACAACTCGAAGTACTTGCGCTTGCGGTTGCGAATCAAGCGCTGATGCGCGGGGGTGAGCGCCGACATCTCTTCCAGCAGAATGGTCACTGCCCCGCCCTGTTCCATAATCCGGCGGGAGTGGCGTTCGAGGATCGTCCGCAAGCGCGTTTCCGCGTCGGCGATAGCGCGCGCCGGCGCGATCACGTCCTCATCCACCATGTCCATCCCGAAACTCATGATCTGGAACAGCAGATCTTCTTTGCCGCGGATGTAATGATAGACGCCGGCCTTCGTCAGTCCTACGGCGTCCGCGATATCGTTCATCGAGGTCGCTTCGTAGCCCTTTTGGCACATGATTTCGGCGGCTACGCGATAAATGTGACCGGTGCGGTCCTCTTTGCGCCAAATGGGGACGGATTGTTTAGTCTTCAGGCGCGTGTGCATCAGGAGTGCTAACGAGGCACTATGCGGCAGAGTACGATAAACCGCCACGGGTGTCAATAGATTTCGGGCCTGAGTGGAGCCTAGATAACCGGACCTCCGGTAGATCTACCGTCCAGCCGGGCGCTGTCGATGCGCAGTCAAACACCACCCGTAAGGGTGGGGGCGCGTAGACAATTACGGAGCGGGACATGATTTCCCCACGCTTACGGGCGGTGTTTGACGCGCATCCCTGACAAGATCGCGGGGACACCTTACAACTATTCTTTTTCTCCGCGACGCAGATACGAGTCATCCTTATTAATCCAATCCATCCGCAGCGGCGAAAACACATCGATATCGATCGTATCCTCCAGCGCCACCGCCCGATGCGGAACGTTCGACGGGATGTACAGTACCTCGCCCTTGCTCACCGTCACGTCTTTCCCTTCCAGCGTGAACTTCAGCGCGCCCTCAACGATGTACGTGATTTGCTCGGATTCGTGATGATGCTCCGGCACCACCGCGCCTTTCTTCAGGAAAATCTGCGCGAGCATCGACTTCTCGCCCACCACCATCTTGCGCGAAATCAGATCGCTCATCTGTTCCAGCGGAACGTCATCCCAACTGCAAAATTTATGTGTCATTCGGCCTTTCCGTAGCGCGCACGACGCTGAAATGCGCTGTGCGCTCCCTATTCTACTAACGCCAGAGCCCGGCCTTTGGGAGCATGCCACGCCTCCGACCGCGGATCGATCAAGTCGAAGTGTCCCGCCCCCAGCACCTCCAGCATGCTGGCGTGATCTCCCGCCATCACCGCCGCGTCGCCATAACTGCGCGACATCTCCACCGGCACGATGTCATCTTTGTCGCCGTGAATGATTTCCTGCCGAACTCCCAACGGCAGCATCTCCATCGGCGACGACGTCTTATAGCGATCCGGCACCTGGCTCGGCGACCCTCCCAGTAATTCCTCCACAGCGTTATTGCTGAGCTTCAATTCCCAAGCGCGGCGCAAGTCCGAAAGCGGCGCCAAAGCCACCACGCCGCGCAATGCAATCGCATTCTGCTTCGCGAGCCACAAAACCAAATGCCCGCCCGCCGAATGCCCCATCGCGATCGCCCGCTTCAAGTCGATCCCCTTCGCCTTCGCGATTTTCGCCAGATGCGCCGCGCCCGCCTTCACGTCGTCGAACGTCCCAGGCCATCCACCGCCAGGATTTCCCAGCCGCCGATACTCCAGGTTCCACGTCGCGAATCCTTCTTTCACCAAGGCGACGCACATATGTCCGATGTGCTTCAAGTCGTAAGGAGCCCGCCAATATCCGCCATGAATCACGATCGCGACCGGATGCGGCCCCGCGCCCGCCGGCACTCGCAACTCGCCGAATTGAAATTCGCCGCTGCCATAGGCGATACGCTCGCCCGGCGCCGCAGGCGGAATTTCGAGAATGCTCTGCGCTCCCAGCGCTCCAGGCAGGCACAGCGCGGGCAGGCTCAGGAAAGTTCGCCGAGTCGAATTCGATATGACCATCGAACATGATTATCAGCTATCATGCCCGTGGAGGAAAGATCACGTGTCCACGCCACCGAATATACCCATGCAGTCAGGAGAGCCAGTTCCCAAGAAAACCAGTCCACTTGTCTGGATCCTAGCCGGCGTCGGCGGATTCATCGTCTTATGCATGGTCGGTTGCGGCATCCTGGGCTATTTCGCGATGCACAAACTCAAGGAAGCCGGCTTCGACGCGGACCTGATGCAAAAGAATCCCAACCTCGCCATGATTAAGATGGTCACGGCGTTCACCCCGAATGTCGAGGTCCTCAACACCAACGATCGCGCGGGTACCGTCACCGTCCGTGACAAGACGACCGGCAAGACAATGACCTACAAGTTCGATCCCGATAAGAAGTCGATGGTGATCACCGGCGAGAACGGCGAAGAAGTGAAGATCGGCGCCAACGCGACCAACAGAATGCCGGACTGGGTGCCTGTGTATCCGGGTTCTACGCCCGAGGGCTCCTATTCGGTTCAAAGCACCGATGGAAGCTCGGGTTCGTTTTCGTTCAAGACCACGGACGCCGCCAGCAAAGTCACCAGCTACTATCAGGATCAGCTCAGATCCGCCGGTTTCAACGTGACGCTGGTCAGCAGCGGCGATCAGGGCGGCATGCTCTCGGCCGAAGATTCCGGCAAGAAGCGCACCATCATCATCACCGCCGGAGCCTCGGACGGAACCACAACAGCGAGCGTAACCGTCAGCGAAAAGAAGTGATGCGACTAGCCCAGGTGGCGCACGCACTCATGCGTGCCGTGTCGACACTCATGTCGACACCTCTAGAACGAGTGAACTGTCCCCGTGACACTAAATGCGGCGTTGCGGGGATTTGTGCTTCGAGGCGCACCCATCAGGGTGCGCGCCTAGCGTTATGACCGGGACTAATAACTCGTCAACACCAACCGCTCTGGAGTAGGCTCCAACTCATGCAGCGTGCTCGCCCCGAATCCCGCGTCGCCGAACATCTTCTGGAATTCCGAAAACGTGTACGCGTCGCCATGCGGAGTCCCACCCAGCATCTGCATCGCGAAGCCTGCCGACATCGGAGGCGTGACCCGATCCTCATTCGGCACGAACTCGACCGTCGCCACCTGGCCGCCCGCCTTCATCGCCCCACGCATCCGCTTTAACAGCGTGACGTTCCCTTCCATCGAAAAATGATGCAGGAAATTCGGCAGCAATACCAGATCGTAGTCGCTACCGAGATCCACCGTGAACGCATCGCCGACGATGGTCGAGAACCGGCTCGCCACGCCCATCTTCTGCGCGTTTTCCTTCGCGACATCGAGCACGTTCGCCCAATCCAGCGCCACGATTTCCGCCGCCGGATTCAACTCCGCGATCGCGATCCCGAACAATCCATGACCCGCCGCGACATCCAGCACCTTGATCTTCTGACCAGGCCGCGCCACGATCCCCGCCACCATCTTCGACGTCATCGCGACAATCGGCACCATCGACTTCGCGAACTCCACCCACACCGGATTGTCGGCTGACACGGTAGCCTTGCTGCTCGCGCCACCGTTCCGCACCACCGTCGCCATGTCCTGAAAATATCCTGCCACGTCGGGATGCAGCAGGAACTTCGCCGCCGATCCCATATACGCCGGCGAGTGCTGATTCAAAAACGCACCGGCCGTCGGCGTCAGCGCATAATCGGTGCCGTGCTTGGTGAGCAGGCCCTGAATCGTCAGAAAATCACAAAGCACGCGCACGCCTTTTTCCGACGCCTTCGCGCGCTTGGCAATCTCCGCCGCCGTCACCGCGCCGTCGGCGATATGCGTGAAAATATCCAGCTCGATCGCGCCCTTCAGCGCAGCCGAGTGCTGATACCGGCTCAACATTTCAAAAACAATCGATGGGTTGGGTTGTGCACCCGCATTAGCAGCCATGCAGAACATGATATCGCTGTTGCTGTCGCTGCCGACTTCGTAGGGCAGGCGTTTTCGCCTGCCGTTTTTATGTGAGGCTGGTGTTTTCGCAGCACATGCTTGCTAGCAATTTGCTAGCATAGAGGAGGTGAACGTGATCAGCAAGCGGGGTCTGGTGGAGCGAGCCGCTCGATATCCTGACGCCGCTTCAGCGCTGCGAGTCTGGTTCGATGTCGCCGTTGCATCGAAATGGCGAAGCCTGGATGAAATCCGCAAGTCCTTTCCAGCGACGGACATGGTTGGCGATCTGGCGATCTTCAATATCCGTGGCAACCGCTTTCGTCTGATCGTGAGGATCGTGTTCCGGTATCAACGAATCTACGTGAAGGAGTTCTTGACTCACTCCGAATACAACAGGGAGAAGTGGAAGAAATGGCTGTGACCTCGAAATCCATCAATCGGACTGCATACGGGAGGCTGCTTTCCCGCGTGCTCCCGCGCGTCATTGAAACCGAGGAAGAGAACCAGCGGGTGATCGCGGAGTTGGAGCGCCTGGACAGGCGGGCGCGCCCCCTCACCCGTGAAGAGGAGAAACTTGCCGACCTGATGACGCTATTGGTCCGCCAATTCGAAAGCGAGCGTTACCCTCTGGGCCACGCCGAACCCGTGGAAGCTCTGCGAATACTCATGGAGTCTCGGGGCCTGCGCCAGCGCGATTTGATTCCGGTGTTCGGTGCGAGCAGCGTTGTCTCAGACGTTCTAAACGGCAAGCGTTCAATTAGCAAAACTCATGCCCGTAAACTCGCTGAGACTCTTGATGTTCCCGTGAGCCTCTTCGTCTGATGGAGTGCAATCCGCTCGGCGAGTAGTCCGAAACCTACTCAATCCCACCAGCCCCCCAAGACGAGACGATGGCCTCAAAGAGGCGCGACAGTATGGAGCGCGTTCCTTACCGCCGCAAACTACTGCACCTCCTTAACCACCACCTCCGCCGCCAGCACATCATGATTCGCATTCAACATCACCCGCTTAGGCTTCTTCGGCAATTCGATCTTAACCTCGCTCGACGTCACATTCCCCTTCAACGTCACGAACCCCGCCCGAATCGCCCGACCCTCAAAATCGAAATAAATCGGCACCCGCATCACGAACTCCGGCGACACGTCACTCTGCGTCACCTTCCCGCTGAATATCGTCTTCGCGCCATCGGTCTTGATCGAGTATTCCAGCCGGTACTTCGGTAGATCGCTCCCATACACCCAATCGCGATAAAACCAGTCGAACTTGCCGTTGCCTTCCGGATTCAGAATCGGCTTCATGTGCTTCTCCACCACCTCGCGAAAATTCTCGCTGGTCGCATTGCGATGCATGTACGTCTTCACGTAATCCTGCATCATCACGAAAAAATCCTGATCCCCGGTCTTGTCGTCGCGCATCAGCATCCGGATCATCTGCAGAATGTAGCCGCCCTTCGGATACACCAACCGGTTGTACGCCGCGCCGCCCTTGAACGTGTCCAGCCGCAGCCCCATCCATATCGGACCGATGTCGTTCGCCGCCAGTCCGTACGAATTCTTATCCGCAATCGCATGCTGCGCGCGCTCCCAATATTGATTCACCTGGCCCGGCTTCTCCGTGTTCTCCAAAAACAGCGCCGCCGAAAAATCCGCGAACCCTTCCGATAGCCACTGGTCGTGATAGCTCGCCCATCCCACCATATGCCCCCACCATTGGTGCGATACCTCATGCGGAGTCACTTCCTGAATGAACGACGCAAACTTGAATGCGCTGCTCCCCATCAGCAGCCAGCGATGCGTCGAATCGATGAATGCCGTCAGCGGCAGATACACCAGCCCCGGCCACGATTGTCCGAAATCCGGGTCCGGCTGCTGCGTGATCGCGATCCGCCCATACGGACACGGTCCGAAGTATTTGGTGAACAGCCGCATCGCATTCTCCCCATCCACCCGAGCCGTATCCGCCATCGCCACCGGCGACATCGGCATATCTTCCGTCACCGCCTTCAGATAATCCGGCATCTGCTCGGTCGCGTAGGTCTCGATCTGATAATGCGTCGTGTCGTCGAAAACCTGCTTCTTCTTGAACATTCCGTAATTGAACCCGGCCACCGCGATCGGCACGTCCGATTTCCATTCCGTCACCGCCAAATCGCCTTCTTTCGATTCCTTCGCCAACTTGCCGACGCTGACCAGCGTGTACTGCTTCGGCACCTTGAACGTCAACTCGTAGGTGGCGCGATCCGCAAAAGAATTGACGCTCGGATACCAACTCTCGCGAGCCCGGACGGAAAAATTCCCGGTCCCTTCGCTGCGAACCACATGATCCCCTTCATATTCGATGCGCAGCCGATAGGTCTTGTGCGCTTCCGTCGCCACCGGCAGGATCGCGTAAAACGATCCGTCCAGTTTGCGGTCTTCCTGTATATACGGAACGTCGCCCCCGCTCTCATCCGTCACGCGCGATACGCGGAGCGCCGGCAACAAATCGAACCGGATCACGCGCGCGCCCTTCGTCACCGCTTCGAATTCGACGTCCGCCACCGAGTTGAGATGCGTGTTCCTGCCGATCGTCGTCTCAATCTTGTAATGCTTCGCCGCGATGGTGCGCTTGTTCTCGCCTGAGTCCACCTTGCCGTTGGCCCACTCCTCCGCGCGATGCGTCAAATACCAGATGCCGTCGCGATCGCCTCCCGGATCCAGATTGACCAGCCCCACCTCTTCCGGCGATCCGATCTGCGGCACCGCCCCGCGCGGCGCCACCGAAAATCGCAAATCCGCGAAGCGTTTGCCGTGGATAAACGCCCGAAAGGATCCGCCTGGTCCCGCGTCGTGTAGGTCCGTCAACACTTCCGCATCCAGATTTTGCATCTCGTCGCCGCTGATCAGCGCTTCGGTCAATGTCCGCGGCCGCTCTGACCATTGGCGAACGCGATTGCGAAAATCATGCAGAGTTTTGGCGGCTTGCGTATCCAGCGTGCCCACCTTTCCCAATTGCTTCTTGAGGTCGTCATACGTCGAATCGGTGAAACAAAGCAGCGCTGACGTGAACTCTTCATTCACCACGCTGCTACCGCTCATCCGCTGGACGTATTGAACTTCCAGCGGCACCGTCGGCGTCAGTTGAAACCGGCCGTCGCCGATAAATACGGCCATCGTCACGCGATTCATCACCGGCGCCAGGAACGTGATCGTGCCTGACTTCAACGTCACCTTGCCCACGTCGCGCTTCAGTTCAATGTTCTCGGCGCGATAGCTCTCGTTCGGCTGTGCATCGCGCAGCGCGCGATAATTCGCATCCGAGTTCGCCGCCGGCGCGCTATACACAGGAATTAACAACAAATGCGCGGCAATAAAATAACGCAAGGCCATAGAACACGAATGCTAACATGATTCGAGTGTTCTCCACCCGCCTGAGTTGGGACTTAAACCCCAATCCCTTGACGAAGCTGCTGGAGCAAAAGCGAGCCAGCGGCGCGCCCATCCTCGACCTGACGGAATCCAACCCAACCCGCGCCGGATTCGACTATCCCTCGGACGAAATTCTCGCAGCCCTAGCCGATCCGCGCGCTCTGAACTACGATCCCGCACCGCGAGGGCTCCTATCCGCCCGCGAAGCGATCGCCGCCACTTACAGCGCCGTCCCGCTATCGAGCGACGACCATTTTTCGACCCGCGACCATTCTCCGATCCGCGACGATTTTCCAACCCGCGACCACTTTCCGATCCGCGACGATTTTCCAACCCGCGGCCATGTTCCGACCCGCGACACTCTTCAGAGCCGCAACCGTAAGGGAGCGGTCATGCAGACCAACAGCAAAGCGCCGTTTCCGAGCCGCGACCGTTTTGGCTCCGAATGGAGCCAACGAAGCGAAGCAGGCAAGGGAGCGGTCATGCCCCAACAAATCCTGATCACCGCCAGCACCAGCGAAGCCTACGCATACCTCTTCAAACTCCTCTGCAATCCCGGCGACGAAATCCTCACGCCCCGCCCCTCCTATCCTTTATTCGAATTCCTCGCCGCCCTCGAATCCGTCCACGTCCGCCAATATCCGTTGCGCTACGACGGAGCCTGGCACATCGATTTCGCCGCCCTCGAATCCGCCATCACCGACCGCACCCGAGCGCTGGTCGTCGTCAATCCCAACAACCCCACCGGCTCCTACCTGAAGCTCGACGAATCGGATCGCCTCCAATCCATCTGCGCCGCCCACGACATCGCGATCCTGATCGACGAGGTTTTCTTCGACTACGGTTTTATCCAACCGCCGCGCTCTTCGTCCCCTCCACAGGCCCTAACGTTCAGAATGTCCGGCCTATCCAAATCCAGCGGCCTCCCGCAATTGAAACTAGGCTGGATCATCGCCGAAGGCCCCGGCCACGAAGCCGCCCTCGATCGCCTCGAACTGATCGCCGATACCTACCTATCCGTATCGACGCCGGTGCAGCTAGCGCTCCCGCGCCTCCTAGCCGCCGGCAACGCCATTCGCGACCAGATCCGGGAACGCACCCGAACCAACCTGGCGACCCTCCGATCGCTAACCGCGAACACAGCCTGCCAGGTGCTCAATGTAGAAGGCGGCTGGTCCGCAATCCTGCAAGTACCGCGCACACGCACCGAAGAATCGTGGGCGCTAACGCTGCTAGCCGACCACAACATCCTAATCCAGCCCGGCTTCTTTTTCGATTTCGAATCCGAAGCCTACCTGGTCCTAAGCCTCCTCACGCGACCTGAGCTTCTCCGAAGTGGGGCGGATCTCCTGATCCGCGCGTGACCTGGAGAGTCTGTGTGAAAACAGGGCGACAGGCTACCCTGTCCCCTGGTGATCCGAGACACGAATAAACAAGACATCGGCGTGGACAGGGCGGCCTGTCCCTGTTTTCACACAGACTCTCCAGGTCACGCTTCCTACGCCGCTTGGGGCAGGCATTTCCGCCTGCCCAAGCTACTTCACCAACCGAATCGTCCAAAAATCATCCGCCAAATTCGAATCCGTCAAATACGCATAAGGGATCGTAAAATACCCACCCATCCCCCACCCGGCACCCCAAGAATTCCGCACCAAAAATCGCCCCGACGCATCGTCATACCCGGCCGCCATCACCGCGTGACCACCCAGCGCAGTCTCCGATGCATCCGGCATCTCCGCCACCCCGGAATGCGCGACCGCGTCGCTCTCGAAACTCTCGTAAACCGTGAAACCCAGCACGAACGGATATCCTGCCGCAAGGCACGCCTTCATCTGCCCCAGATCCTGCGCGACCCGCGAATAACTCACCGCCGGATGCGTCTTGCCGATCTTGAAACACGGCGCCGGCGGCCTCTCGGCGAAACTATTCTCGACGTACGGCCACATCGTCTCCGGACACGCACCCGCGCTCGCGACCGCCTTGATTCCATCCCGCAACATCGCTCCGCTGTCGGTCGGAATCGTTCCTTCAAGCGCGCGCTCGTTGTAGTAGATGAACAACCGCGACGGCATGAACAATTGTGGCAGGCTCTGCTTGCGCTGATCGAATTCCACCGCGGCCGCAATCGCATTAGCGGTGCAACTCCCGAGTTCGCCCTGATCGTAAACCGCCGGACACCCGCTCCGCAGGTCAACCGACGGCGGCAGCGCTCCCAGCTTTCGCGGCGCGCGATACATCCGGTCGCGCACATCCGGCAAATCAGGAATCCATCCGTAACGGCAAAGTTTGCTTCTCATGCCCTGACGATAAGTTGCGTTCGACGCATCTCCCCGCCGTCTGACCCTTCAAGTTCGTCAAAACTATGCCGCTTATTCGCCAGAAAATTCCGGTTATTGGCAGGTGATTGTTATTCGCGTGAGAAATTCAGCGCACGCGGCGCACTCACTTTTCGAATCGTGATCGATACCTGGACTCCTCTCGAAAGCAGCGTGCGAATTCAGTACGAACGAGCGCTTGTGCACGGTCTTGCGCGCCGCCAGGAAGACGAAGACCTGACGGGAATCCTCTACGGCACGCGTACGCCCAATGACGTGCAGGTTATTTCGACAAGACCCCGCGCGGATCTGCGACCCGTTGGAGTGTTTTCCGCGCGGCCTCGCGGCGAAGTGTTCCTCACCGAGCAGGATCTTATCGGTCTCGAAGCTCTTGATTCGCCACTGGCAATAGGCTTGGTGATCGCGGGGTGCAAGGGGGGGTTCTTCGTGCGCGAACCCGACGGCTCCATGCAAACCATCCAGAGTTATCAGGAGTTTCCCATTGATGCACCGGCGCCGGCGCCCGCGATGAAAAGATCGCCGGCCCCACGCGCTTGGATTCCGGTCGGCATCGCCACCGTGTCGATCGTAGTCGCGATGGCGATTCTAGCGCGGCCCGCCAGTGCGTTTACGATTCAGCCGCAGGACGGCCAGATGCGCATCACGCTTCACCGGATCGCAAGAAGCGGCGCATGGCTCGAAATTATCGATGGCTCTGAGCGCAGATCCATCGTGATTACTCCGGAACTTACCAGCATCGTCTACGCTCCGCGAACCTCTGACGTGCACGTCCGCCTGATCCGATAATGAATACTTGCTCCGTTACACCAGTGCTCAAGCGCAACAAATCGCCCGCGATCTCTTTCAGCTAGACGCCACCGCTACCCGCCTGAACGGCGAATACGACGATAACTTCCACCTGAAGACTGCCGACGGGCGCGAGTTCGCGCTCAAAGTCATGCGCCCCGATTGCAACCGCTTGCACGTCGAACTGCAAATCGCGTTGCTGGAGCACTTGCATAATTTCGCGGTTCCGCGCGTAGTCGGCGAAGTCAAAACCACGGCCGACGGACGCATTGCGTGGCTGCTCGATTGGCTCCCGGGCTCTCTTTGGGCCGACTCCAAACCGCACACTCCAGAGCTGTTAGCGAATCTCGGCCGCGAACTCGGCCGCATGGACGCCGCGCTCGCAACCTTCCAACACCCGGCAGCGCAGCGCGAACTCAAGTGGGACCTCACACGAGCGTCATGGATTCGCGATTTTACGCATCACATCGCGGATCCGCAACGGCGCGCGATGGTTGAGCGCGTCGCTGCGTCATTACCAGATTTGCACCGCGTCCCATACGGAATTATTCACGGCGATATCAACGACCACAACATTGTCGTTCGCGATGGGAAAGTTGCGGGCTTCATCGATTTCGGCGACGCTCATTACGGCCCTCGCGTGTGCGATCTGGCGATCGCTTGCACGTACGCTGCGTTCGGTCAGGACGATCCGCTGTCCGCGATTGGACATGCAACTCGTGGATTTCAGCAGACTTGCCCACTTGGGCATGACGAACTCTCGCTGGTATTCCCGCTGGTTCTCACTCGGCTCGCGGTCAGCGTGACGAACTCGGCTTGGCTCAAGAGTCTCGATCCTGAAAACGCCTACTCGACCGTCAGCGAAAAGCAGGCCTGGGAAGTTTTTGAAAAGTTGATGCCCGCGCCGATACTCGAAGGAATCGATCTGCGCACCGAACCCTGCATCGTTCTCGATCTCAGCGTCGGCAGTCTGCTGCTCGGCGCCGATCCGAAAAACGTCGAGCCCGGCGGCGATGACCGAAATCGTTTTCGGTGAAATGCGCAAAGCCGGCGTTCGCGTTGCCGTCGGGCGATACAACGAAGCGCGAGCCTGGTACAACGCGCCCGCCTTCGGTGGCGGCCATCCGACGGATGAACATCGCACGATTCATCTCGGTATCGATCTGTTTGCGGAACCGGGCGTTGGAGTTTGCGCTGTGCTTGACGGCACCGTCCACGCGTTCGCCAACAACGCAAAATGGCTCGATTACGGACCAGTCATCATCCTCAAGCACGGCGACGATTTCTTCACGCTGTACGGCCATCTCTCGCTCGATTCTCTCGACGGCCTCGAAGTCGGTCAGACGATCGCCAAGGGCCAGCGCATCGGCAAGATCGGTGCGCCTCCGACTAATGGCGACTGGGCTCCGCATCTGCATTTTCAGATCATCACGGATCTGCTAGGCCTCGGCACCGATTTTCCCGGCGTCGCCTACGCGAGCCAGCGCGATAAATGGCTGAAGTTGTCGCCAGATCCGAACGGCCTCGTCGGCATTCCCACGGATCGATTCCCGATCCACGAGCATTGCCAGAGCGAGCGTCTTGCACGGCGGCGTCGCCAATTACTCCTGGGTGGCAATCTCAGCGTCAGTTACGACGAACCCCTCCACATCGTCCGCGGCTGGAAACAATATCTTTACGACGAAACCGGGCAAGCATTTCTCGATTGCTACAACAACGTTCCGCTGGTCGGTCACAGCCATCCGCGAGTGGTCGAAGCGGTCCAGAGGCAGATCGCGCTGCTGAACACGAACACTCGCTATCTGCACCAGACGATCCTCGAATACGCGCATGACGCTGGACTCACCGATGCTCCCCGATCCTCTGAAAGTCTGCTACTTCCTCAACTCCGCGAGCGAGGCCAACGAACTCGCGATCCGCATGGCGCGCGCATATACCAATCGCGAAGACATCATCGTGCTCGATCACGCGTATCACGGCAACACCAATACGCTGATCGACATCAGTCCGTACAAATTCAACGGTCCGGGCGGACGCGGCAAGAAGCCTTGGGTGCATGTCGCGCCGCAGCCCGATCCGCATCGTCGCGACGATCCGCAGGCTGGTCGCGAATACGCCGGCACCGTCGCGGAAATTCTGAAGACCGCGAAGCCTGCCGCTTTCATCGCCGAAAGCCTGCCGAGCGTCGGCGGCCAAGTCGTGTTCCCGCCCGGCTATCTCGCCGAGGTCTATCGAAGCGTGCGCGCAGCGGGCGGCGTCTGCATCGCCGACGAAGTGCAGGTCGGGTTCGGACGTCTGGGCCATTGGTTCTGGGGATTCCAGATGCAGGACGTGATGCCCGATATCGTCGTGCTCGGCAAGCCGATGGGCAACGCGTTTCCGCTGGCGGGCGTGGTGACGACTCCCGAAATCGCCGCGGCATTCGACAACGGTATGGAATTTTTCAGCACGTTCGGCGGCAATCCGGTTGCATGCGCCGCTGGTCTGGCGGTGCTCGAAGTATTGGAAGACGAAGGTCTCCAGGAAAACGCCCGCATCGTCGGCGATTACTGGATCGCCAGACTTACGTGCGCTCCAATCGGAGCACGCCTGCATCACAGACGTCCGCGGCTCGGGATTATTTCTTGGGGTTGAACTCGCTACTGGCGATCAGGCGTCATACGTTGTAAACCGGCTGCGGGAACGCAAAATTTTGGCTGGAACCGACGGGCCGCTGCACAACGTCATTAAGCTGCGACCACCGCTGATATTCACGAGGGAAGATGCAGATTTCTTCACGAAAGTTCTGGCAGAGGTCCTGGCCGATATGCCTGCTTAGCGCGACTGCGTTCGTTCCTCTCGCCGCGTTTGCTCAATTCAAGGCGTCCACCGAACTGGTTGTCGTCGATGTTCTGGCGGAAAGCAAGAAGACCGGCGTAGCCGTCGGCTCGCTCCAGCGCGACGACTTCGAAATCTACGAAGACAAGGTTCGGCAACAGATCACGCAATTCAGCCGCGATACCGTGCCGCTCTCGATCGTGTTTCTATTCGACATGACCGACAGCGTGCGCCCGGTGCTGAAACCACTGGCGGAAGGCGCACTGGCCGCGTTGAAGCATTTGAAACCAGAGGACGAAATCGCAGTGATGCTTTACGCGACCCGCGCCGACCTGACGCAGGAGTTCACCACCGATCACGCACTGGTGACGCGCGCGATTGAATCGGCCAGCCGGATGCATTCGGGCGATTGCGGGGCGAAACCCGAACTCTGCGATCAGCCTGCCTACTTCAACGAAGGCATTTTCACGGCGACGTCGCTGTTGCAAAAGCGCGGCAATCCGAGCAATCGCCGGGTGATTATCTGGCTGACCGACAACGTTCCCAACATTCCCGACGACACGGTTCACAGCGAGGCGGCGGCGTTCGATCTTCTGCACGAGACCGGCGTGGTGATTTGCTCGCTGCTGGAAAAGAGCGGGATTTCGATCGGCATGGGAGCGGCTTATACGAAGAATCCGTTGTTTGCTCCGCTAAGAATGGCGCATCCTCCGGGCGATTCCGGAAAATATTCGGCGGAAACCGGCGGCGTTTCGATGGGCGCGCGTCGTGACGAGATCAGCGCCAAGCTCGCGGGGCTGATCGATCGGATCCGGAGCCGATACACGATCGGCTATCGGCCATCGGTTCAGAAGCCCGATGGAACGCTTTGCAAGATCGAAGTGAAGTTGTCGCGCGCGGCGATCGCCCGCGAAGGGGCTACGGAAATCCGCGCGCGACGTGGATACAAGCGGTAAAGCGGACGCCTGGAGTTAACGGTCCCGGAGCTTTCGATTAGGGGGAAATGACCGCTCCTGAACAGTCGCGGCGCTGAAACTCTTCCGAGCCGCGTGCGTCAGCA
Organism: Terriglobia bacterium; assembly: GCA_963732025.1. Taxonomy (GTDB): domain Bacteria; phylum Acidobacteriota; class Terriglobia; order Bryobacterales; family Bryobacteraceae; genus Palsa-187. Next base: position 493,522 of record CAVSXU010000006.1, on the reverse strand, counting down.
AGCGGTCATCTTGCTCCGTCGAAATCATTGCTAGCGAAGGCTCGGTGACAGCTCACTTAGAAAACCAGTGTCGCGGTGAAATAGTCGTTTTGATCGCCCACCGTATCGCCATTCATCGCCTGGAGGGTCAACGTGTGAGGCTTGAAGTCTTCAGGCGCCGTTACGATCACTGGAACAGTAGCGCGATGAACGTTCGTCTCATTCGACCAAATCTGAGACGTTCCGACCACGTGGCCATCGATCAGCACCTGGAAGCCGATCAAGAGGGGACTCTTCGTGGAGCGCAAGGATCCGCTCGCATAAATGATGGCTCCGCCATCGGTCGGCGATTTGAACGTCGCAGTAAGCGGAAGCGGCCCCGCGTGTTGGTTGAAAATCGGGATCATTGCCATGGTGTTCTCTCCTATAGTCGAAAATCTGATCGAAAATCAAGATATCACATTCGAAAGCAGGCTGAGTTACGGACTGATTACGGCGGCGACTTACCGGGCACAATTCGACGGCCTTGCTGGATTGGTCGACCGATCGCGAAGCCGATACGCGATTGGGTATCGTCTGTCGGGAGGACCTGAGGGCACGCTGAGCAAGATCGACGTGAAGTTCTCGCGCGCCGCGAGGGTACAGAGGCGCGCGGATTCTCAGTGTGAGACAAGTCGATTCACGTCTGCGACAAACACGCCTGGCCACTAGTATGAGCGCCGGGCGGATGTATGGTGAACTCATGCCCTGGCCGGAGCGAGTAACGGTTGACCCCGAGGTCCTTGCGGGGAAGCCTGTGATCCGGGGTACTCGCCTCGCCGTAGAGTTTGTGCTGGAACTGCTCGCTGCAGGGGAATCGGAAAACGAGATTCTTGAAAATTACCCAGGCCTCACGCGGGACGATATTCTCGCGTGTCTGGCATACGCGAGTTATCTCGCGCACGAGTACAAAGCGTACCCTATCCCCGCGTAAATGCGAATCCTCGCGGATGAGAATTTTCCGCGTCCCATCGTGGAATTCCTGCGATCACAAGGGCACGATGTGCTGTGGGCCCGAACCATTGTCGCGGCAAGGCAGATCACTTACTTATCGAACTTGCGGAGATCGAACATCGATTGGTGATGACTCTCGACAAGGACTTCTGGCAGATCGCCCTTCAGCGGAAGGTGCCTCTAGAGCACTCAGGAGTTGTTCTGTTTAGAGTCTTCCCCGCGATTTCCAGACATCTAATGCCCCTCGTGGTGCACGTGCAGCAGTCCGATATCCATTGGATCCGACACGTAAGCGTGGTCACCATAAGAGGAGTGGAAATGATCGCTACCCTTAGGGAATAGGTGTTGGCCCCGTGCGACCGATCTCATCAGAAGCGGCAGCTATACCAAAACCGTAAATGCGTTCTCGACGCGCTCGACTGGACGATACAGCGTGTCCCGCTCCATCGGCTCGCGGCCTGATTCGCGAATCAATCGAAGCAATTCGCCGCGATGCATGTTTTGTGACGTCGTCGCGCCGGCATCGTGGTAAATCTTCTCTTCGACCACTGTTCCATCGATATCATCCGAACCGAAGCGCTGCGCGATCTGCGCGATCCTCGGCGTCATCATGATCCAGTACGCCTTGATGTGCGGAATGTTATCCAGCATCAGCCGCGATACCGCGATCTGGCGCAGATCGTCGAAGCCAGTCGTCTTCGAAATATGCGACAGCGCTGTGTTGTCGGGATGAAACGCCAGCGGAATAAACGTCACGAAGCCGCGGGTTTCGTCCTGAAGTTTCCGCAGACGATCCAGGTGATCCACCCGATCCTCTTCGGTTTCGATATGGCCGTAGAGCATCGTGCAGTTGGAATGCAATCCTAACTGGTGCGCGGTGCGCGCGACGTCCAGCCACTGATCGCCGGTAATTTTGTGATCGCAAATGATGCGCCGGACGCGATCGCTGAAAATCTCGGCGCCGCCGCCGGGCAGTGAATCCATGCCCGCGTCGCGCAACTTCACCAGGGTCTCCCGAACGCTAAGTTTCGCACGCTGCGCGAGAAATCCGATCTCGACCATGGTGAACGCCTTCAAATGCACCAGCGGAAATCGCTGTTTCAGGCCGCGCAGCATTTCGCAAAACCAGTCGAGAGTTAGCTCCGGGTGCAAGCCGCCGACGATGTGAAATTCGGTGACGGCTTCGGTGTAGCCGTGGCCGGCGGATTCCCACACCTGTTCGAGCGACATCGTGTAGGCCTTGGGATCCTTGGCTCGCTTGCCGAAGGCGCAGAGGCGGCAGGCCGCGACGCAGACATCGGTCGGATTGATGTGGCGGTTGACGTTGAAATAAGTGACGTTGCCGTGCAGGCGTTCGCGGACTCGGTTGGCCATCCAGCCGACGCCGAGCAGGTCGGGCGTGCGGTAGAGCGTGACGCCGTCGTCGAAGCTGAGGCGTTCGCCGGCTTCGGATTTTTCAGCGATGGGGCGGAGTCGGGGGTCTTCAAAGTTTGGAATCATTCAGAAAAAACCTAGCGCTCCATGCTGTCGCGCCTCATAAAACTGCGCGCTCTCTTACGGTCGCGCCTCACTAGGCACGGAGAAAGATATCGGTAGCCCAAAATACAAAGAATATCACGCTGACGTAGCCGTTCATGGTGAAGAAGGCGGCGTCGATGCGCGAAAGGTCGTCGGCGCGGACCAGGCGATGCTCCCAAATCAGCAGCGCGGCCACCGCGGCGATTCCTGCCAATGCCACGGTTCCCAGGGCGAAGGCATGCACCAGCGCGATCAGGCAGATCAACATTCCCAGGTGCAGGACTCGCGAGATCCACAGCGCGCCGGCGATTCCGAATTGCTTCGGCACGCTGAACAGGCCGCTCTGCACGTCGAACGCGTAATCCTGACAGGCATAAATGATGTCGAACCCAGCGGTCCAGAGCGTGACGGCGGCGGTCAGCCACAGAATTCGCGGGTCGAGCGAGCCGCGCATCGCGATCCAGGCGGCCGCGGGCGCGATGCCCAGCGAGAATCCCAACACGATGTGCGACAGCGACGTGAAGCGCTTGGTGAACGAATAGAACATTGGAATCGCGAGCGCCGCCGGAGCCAGCTTGAAGCACAGCGGATTCAGCTCGCGCGCGGCGAAGATGAAAACGAAGGCCCAGACAGCGATGAATCCCCAGGCGAAGCGGCGCGACAGCAGGCCGGCCGGAAGATGCCGCGATTGGGTGCGCGGGTTGCGCCCGTCGATATCGGCGTCGAGCACCCGGTTGAACGCCATCGCGACCGAGCGCGCGGCGACCATGCAGACGACGATCCAGATCAGCTTGAGCAGCAGGCCGTCGCGGCGAAAACCGTCCTCACGCCAGGCGAGCATCGCGCCGGTGAGCGCGAACGGCAGCGCAAACACGGAGTGCTCAAACTTGATCATGTCGAGCGTCAAACGAAGGCGGCGGAGGAATTTCACTGGAGAAGCAAACCCACGTTACCATTCTATTGAATGCGCCGATTTTTTATTGCGATCGCGGCAGGGTGTGTGTCGGTGAGCCTGGCCGCGTGTCTGGTGGGATGCGGAGAGAAGGCCTCCACCATGGACGACATCACCTCCACCGACGTCACTTTTCCGAATGGAACCAAGCTGGTGTGCGAGACCATGCGGCTGGATATCGATCTGACGCGCGGCCTGATGTTTCGCGATCCGCTGCCGCCGGGCCGCGGAATGCTGTACGTGTACCCGAAGGAAGAGGGTCACGTGCGTTTCATGTATCAGGTGAAGTTTCCGGTGGACACCATGTGGCTGGATCGCGAGGAGCGGATTGTCGAGATCGTCCCGAATATGCCGCCGTGCGGTCCGCGCGCGGCGCATGAATGCCCGACGTATGGTGGCAAGACGATATCGCGCTATGCGCTGCAGGTTCCGGCGGGATTCGTGGCGAAGAACGGGCTGCACGTCGGCGAGAAGCTGGATTTTTAGGCCGGCGAAAACTTGAAGCCGCGAATGAACGCGAATAGTAAACGGTCAAAACTTTCTCAGGAATGCAAGTTTACTTGTGACCCAATCGGCATTGCTCGAGTTGTAGCGCGGCGTGGATCCGTGAACTCGACTACGGAGGTGATGCCGCCCTGCGCCGATTCGTCGAAGAAGATGAGCTCGGCGTCGCGCGCCGGTTTATTCGATTTTCCTGATTCGGGCGCCGCGACTTGTCCGAAGTACACGTTCATGCCCGACGCGATCAATCGGTGGTCCCAGCGCGTTACGCCGCGTAGACCAGCACGATCGCGACACCACCGAGCGCGGTCCTGAGCATCTTTCGAGTGGGATTCTCACGCCCCAGGAACAGCAAACTTACCCCGAGCGCAGCGACGATGATTAACTTTAGTGACCATTCGGCTCCGAGCACTGGAATCAGGAAGAAGATCCCCGCGATCGCGCCGCTTAGGCAGCCCAACGAATTCCAACTGTTTACGTAACCGACCAGGTATGCATTCCCGGGACGCTCCAGCACCGGGCTGCGCAGAAGGCATGGATAGATCGCGCCGAGCACGGCCGCCGACGGCACGATCAGAACCGCCGCCAGTATCCACTTGATCGCCTCAACGGCAGCGAAGTTTTGCAGGAGCCGCGGCAGGTCGATGATGAAGACGGCCTGTCCCCAATCCCACATTCGCAACTGGATCACCAGCAGCAGTGCCGCGAATTGGAAGATTTTCGAGTAGCTGATTGGGTCTTGCGGTGAATCATCCGGTCGACGCGAAACGCGCCGATGAGCAGACCGAGCAGCACCATGGTGAGCATCGCGGAAAACGCGTAGACGCTACGGCCGGTGGCGATGCCGATCAAATGCGTCCAGATCACTTCGAGAGCGAAGAATACGAAGCCCGATGCGAAAGCGCCGGTGAGAAGGATTCGCGCGTCGCGGTCGAGATTTCTGGTAGGCGAGAAGATCGGCTGCTCCCTAGAAGTGGCCTCCGACGATCTGGCAGGCGGAACCGCCTGCCCCACAAACGCACACACCACGAACACGAAGGAACAGATTCCGAAGCATAGCCAGAGCGCTCCGCGAATGCCGATCAACGGCATGGTCACGAACGCGCCGCTTAGTGCCGCGAGGGCCGCACCAGTGAGGTTCAACGCATACGCGCGTGTCCAGGAACTCCCATGCGAGTCGTTACGCCGATCCACAGCGCAGGCGATCAATGGGAACGATGCGCCCATCAGCGCGGCTGTCGGGAGAATCAGAATGCTGCCGAACGCGAATCGCACGGCGAGTTTCAACAGCGGGCTGGTGTACAAGGCCTGCCACGGCGCCCGGATATCGATGATGGGGTGGAATAGGTAGGAGAACGCGACGCACGAGATCCCAACGAAAAGTTCGAGGACGCCATAGACTCGCAACGGATTCCGAATGCCGCCGCGCCGCAGGAACGTGCCGGTGGCCCAACTCCCGACTGCGAATCCCAGGAAGTAAGCGAAGATCACAACCGTGGATGCCGCGGCGGTTGCGCCCACCAGCAGCGACATGTACTTCTCGAATCCTTGCTCGGCGAGCACACTCGTGAATCCGGTTAAAGCATAGAGGATGAACGGCCATCGGGGAGCCTGCGGAGATGCTGTTGCGATTTCGGAGGGCGCCGCTGCGAGAGAGGCCATGAGTCTCTTGTCTATCGGCACCTGTGGCCGGAGACGTGAGCCGTTGCTTCGAGGCTACAGTTTAAAATATCGATCTTCTGTTTCAAGGCCATTGCCTTTTCGAGGCAGTAGCAGCGTATTTCAACGTGGGCGAGTGAAGGGCGCCATTCGAAGCGATCAGCAGCGACGGAATAAGGAAACGCTCCTTCGCGTCAGGAATTTTGGGATATCGGCTACTTTTCCGTTGGCAGCCCCGCTTCGTTCCAGGCGCGCCATCCGCCATCGAGCGAAATTGCGTTGCTGTAGCCCATCTGCCGGAGCGCGTCGGCAGCCAGCGCGCTACGGAATCCGCCGCCGCAATACAGCACCAATATCGCCGATTTGTCGGGAACTTTGGTCTCGATATCGCGTTCGATGATGCCCTTGCCCAAGTGCACGGCTCCGGCTGCATGGCCGGCTGCAAACTCGTGGTCTTCGCGCACGTCGATCAGGGTGTGGGATGCGGGCGGCATCTTCTTATAAGCGTCGATGTCGATTTCTTTGATACGGGATTTGGCGTCGTTGACGATAGCCAGGAAACCCGGCTTGTGGGGTTTGTGTGGTGTGCTCATATTTGTCAGCGTGTGGTCAGTGACGTTTACACGGTCGCGGCTCATGGTGCGGCGTCCGTCGTTTGTGATTCACTTCACCCTTTTGATTTTCGCACGCGATCGATGCTGGTTTCGCCGTGAACCGCCTGGCCGGCCAAGCACCAGCCCTGCGCTGGCGCGCAGAAGGCATGGCTAGCTCCATCAACTAAGTTATATCCCCGATGCAGGCCTGCGCCCCCCTGTCCCGATAGACCAGAGAATGGCTGTCACACATGCGCGAATTCCGGTGCTGGACGGCTGGAGAGCCATCGCGATCGGGCTGGTGCTGTGGCACCACCTCAGCATGAATCTGTATCGCGACGAGGCGCAGTACTGGAGTCATAGCGTATCGCAACTGGGCGCGTTCGGGGTCGACATTTTCTTCGGGCTCAGCGGTCTGCTGATTACTTCGCTGCTGCTCGAAGAGTACCGGCGGAACGGATTCATCAGCCTGTCGCGTTTCTACACGCGCCGGATTTTCCGCATTTTGCCGCCGGTCTTTGCGCTGCTGCTGGCGATCGGGCTGCTGGGGCTGTTCCGGTCGCCCTGGGAGGTTGCCAGTTGCCTGGGGTTCTTCCGCAATTATCTGCATGAGAACCTGGCGGGCGGCTACACCAAGCATCTCTGGTCGTTGGCGGTGGAGGAGCATTTCTATCTGCTGTGGCCGGCATTGTTGCTATGGTTGTGCCACAAACGCAGCGACGCGCGGCCGGTAGCGTACATGAGCATCGCGTTCGGATTGTGGCGGGTGTTCGACCATGAGAGCGGGGCCACCGCGCATTTGTTGGCTGACGTCGTCGAGCATTTTCGCACGGATCTTCGCGCGGATTCGCTGTTGTGGGGGTGCTTCGTGGCGTTTCTGGTGGACGCTCCAGAATCCCGCGCGAAATTGCAACGACACTTGAATGCTCCGGTGGTGGCGCTGTGCGCGCTGGCGATGCTGCTGTTCACGATCTTCTATTCGATGCTGGCGTCGCTGTGGATCGCGATGCTGATCCCGGTGGTGATCGCGGGCACGATGCTGCATCCGGAGTGGCGCGTTTGCCGTTTGCTGGAGCTTGCGCCGATGCGGTTTTTGGGGCGGATGTCGTACAGCTTATACGTCTGGCAGCAGTTGTTCCTGACGGCGGGGTGGACGCCGGGGAATGCGATCGCTCCGGCGGCTCCGTGGAATCTGGTGGCGGCATTCGCGGTGGCGGCGGGGAGTTATTTCCTGATCGAAAAGCCGTGCATGAAATTTGGACGGATAGTTGCGGAGCGGGGATGGCGGGTCGCGGTTTTCGGGATGGAAGCGCGCCCGGTGCGCATCACGGGCTGAACACGCTGCTGAAAAACCGGCCATCTGCTTGAAAACAGGGACAGGCCGCCCTGTCCACGACGATATCTTGTTTATTAATGGTCTCAGCTCACTAGGGGACAGGGTAGCCTGTCCCTGTTTTCAAGCAGATGGCCGGTTTTTCAGCAGCGTGTTCAGCCCGTGGCGCGGTGCTGCCCGGTGGACCAGTGCCAGAAATCCGGGGTGATTTGTTGTGGAGGGGTGCTCAGGCGTTTATGCGGAGAGCCTCCGGATGCGGGCTCCGAGGCCCGCCAGCTTCGCTTCTATCTTCTCATAGCCGCGATCGATGTGATACACGCGATCGATCGTGGTCTCTCCGTTCGCGGCCATCGCGGCCAGCACCAGGGAGGCGCTGGCGCGAAGATCGCTCGCGATCACTTCGGCGCCCGAGAGGGGCGTGTGTCCGGCGACGATCGCGCGCCGCCCATCGAGCCGGATATTCGCGCCCATCCGCGCCAGTTCCTGGGCGTGCATGAAGCGATTCTCGAAAATGGTTTCGGTGACGATCGCGATCCCTTCCGCCTGCGTCATCAGCGCCATGAACTGCGCCTGCAGGTCGGTGGGAAACCCGGGGTGCTCTTCGGTGGTCATGTCGACGCTCTTGAGTTTCCCTTTCAAACGAATCCGTAGCGAACCCGGCGCGGGCTCCGTCACATCCGCGCCCGCCTGGCTGAGTTTTGCGATCAGCGCGCGCAGATGATCGGGCTCGCAACCAGTCACCGTGAGATCGCCACGCGTGAGGGCTCCGGCGATGAGAAATGTCCCGGCTTCGATGCGATCCGGAATAATCGCGTGCGCGGTACCGGGAGGGAGTCCATGGAGACGTGCGACTCCGCGGATGCGAATGGTGGATGTTCCCGCGCCTTCGATTTGGGCGCCCATCTTGATCAGCAAATCGGCGACATCGGTAACTTCGGGTTCGCAGGCGGCATTGTTGATGAGAGTCTCGCCCTTCGCCAGGACCGCCGCCATCATCAGGTCCTCGGTCCCGGTGACGCTGATGCGATCGAAGGTAACGGCCGCGCCCGTGAGTCCGCCGGGAGCATCCGCTTCGATATAACCGTGTTCCTGACGAACCCTCGCGCCCAGCCGCTCCAACCCGGCGACGTGCAGATTGATGGGGCGCGCCCCGATTGCGCAGCCGCCCGGCAGCGACACTCGAGCGCGGCCGCAACGCGCCACCAGCGGGCCAAGCACCAGGCTGGAGGCGCGCATCGTCTTGACCAATTCGTAAGGCGCTTCGGGTCGATCGAGCCTGGCTGCTTCCACCGTCACTTGGCCATTGCGCCGCGTCAACTGAGCGCCGGCGTGCCTCAGCAGCCGTTCCATGGTGGCGATGTCGCGCACGGCGGGAATGCGGTCAAGCACCACGCGCTCTTCCGTCAGCAAGCACGCCGCGAGCACCGGTAATGCTGAGTTTTTGGCTCCGCTGGCCGCGATCGTGCCTTCGAGGGGCACGCCGCCCTGAATTAAGAACTTGTCCATTTGTTTAGAGGATTGTCTGTGTCGTCACAACGATTATTCGAGTTTATTCAGGTTCATTCACGGCTACCGAGCGCGTCCGAGATACGTCCGCCCGCTGCCGCCAGCAGTCCTTCAGCTTCTTGCCGATGTACGCCGCGTTTTTCCATGACGATCGCCACCCGCACGCTGAAGCCCGCGTCATCCAGCAAGGCCGTTGCGCGATCATAGCTTACCCCGGTCGCCTCTTGGATAATCCGGCGCGCCCGATCCTCCAGCTTCCGGTTGGTCGGCTGCACATTGACCATCAGGTTGCCGTAAACGTGGCCGAGCCGGATCATGACTGCGGTACTGATCATATTCAAGACCAACTTGGTGGCGGTCCCGGCGCGTAATCGAGTGGATCCGGTAAGGATCTCGGGACCAGGCAACGGCTCGATCGGGAGGTCGACGGCCCGGGATAGGGCGGAATTGGGGGTGCAACTGATTCCGCAAGTCACGGCGCCGATTTCACGAGCTTTGGCCACGGCGCCTAACACGTAAGGAGTCCGGCCACTGGCGGCGATCCCGACAAGCACGTCACCGGAGGCGAAACCGGACGCCATCAGATCCCGCGCCCCCGCGTCGGCGTCGTCCTCCGAAGCTTCGGTTGCACAGGAGAGTGCGGCTTCTCCTCCGGCGATAATGCCGCGAACGAGGTCGCGCGGTACCCCAAATGTGGGGGGGCATTCGGAGGCGTCGAGCACACCCAGCCGTCCGCTGGTGCCGGCGCCGATGTAGACGAGGTGGCCGCCTTGTTGAAGCCGCTCCGCGATTGCCTCCACGGCGCTGGCGATTCTGGGGATCTCGCGGGCCACCGCCGCCGGGATTTCGGCGTCGGCCGAGTTCATCAGAGTGAGGGCGTCGGAAACGGACAGCCGATCAAGCCGCGCTGAAGCCGGATGTTGCTGTTCCGTCAGGAGGTCCTTGGATTTTTCCGTCATCTCCGCTCGTGGGTCGTGCTCTCCCAGCGTGGGCTTGGGAAGTTCGCTGGCATCCATTGTACATTTACCGCCGTGCATTCACTGACACCAGCGGAATTCGTCAGATCAGCGGATCGCAAACCTACTTATACCCATTGATTCTCGAGGTCGCCGCATTTAGGTGCTTACACTTAGAAAGTACCAGTACTCTCGGACATGATTGGCTACTGTACCAGCGTACTAAGTCCTGAAAAATGTGTGACCTGGGGAAAAGCAAGCGCAAAGGATCGCTGGCTACTTAGACCTAGAGAAAAACATCGAATGGGTCTTGACAGAAAATATCACGCCTCGTATACTACTTAGGTACCAGGGTACCGCTAGGCGGCAGAGCACGGTTGTGTCCTGGTTTTTGAACATTCTGAGTCGGAGGAGAAAAATAAAGATGAAAAAACTTTTGATTTTGGCTGGCGCTATTTGCCTGTCAAGCGGTGCCGCGATGGCTGCAAGCTGCAGTTTGGGGATCGGTACGGTAATCTTGAGCAGCGCGGCTTTTTCGAATGGACAATCAGCCAACACGCCAGGGTTTTCTTGTTCGTTGGATGGCGGAGCTTATACGTTCAGCAACTTCGCATACGCTGCTAACGCCGGCTTCAACGGAGGCGCTTGGCAGTTGACTGTCGGTAGCGGAACGACCGACATGGATCTCGACTTCGGGCAGACCGTTCAGACGGGCGCTCAGGACGGCAAGCTGACTTTCCAGATCTCAACCGGCGTTACCCAAATGATTCTGGCAGTTGGACCTGGCGGTACGGTAAGTGAAGTGATTTGCTCCGTTGGGACAAATCCGAACGGGACCTGTCAAGGTGCAACTTTGGGTGTCATCCCGGCCACGGGGCCGTCGGCGATTGCCCAGACTGCGGTTATCTTTGCTCCGACGGATTTCGTGTTCAAAGATGTTGGCGCGGTCAGCGAGTTCGCTCAGGGCGTCGTTCCGGAACCGATGACTTTCTCGCTCCTCGGCGCGGGCCTCTTGGGTCTCGGTCTTGTCCGTCGCAAACTCAAGAAGTAAGTATCACAACAAATTGAAGTTTCACGGGCCAGTGGCGAAAGCCGCTGGCCTTTTCCTTTTTGTACACACTCCTGAGGCAGAGTGGTCTGGGAACCCAGACACAGTCCGCCAACAACTCCTCCCAAATGAAAAAAGGCGCTGCCTTCACTCGCCCGAGTGAAACGGCAACGCCTCGTTGTATTTAGATTCGCCTGGAGCTTACGCGCTGAAGGAACTGCCGCAGCCGCAGGTCGACTTCACGTTCGGATTATTGAACTTGAATCCCGATCCTTCCAGCGACTCGACGAAATCCACTTCCGCGCCATCCAGATAGAGCAGGCTGGCCTGATCGACGAACACCTTCAGGTCGTCGAAGGTATAGGTCTTGTCCAGCATTCCGGGGCTGTTCTCGAAAGCCATCGAGTAGCTGAAGCCCGAGCAGCCGCCGCCCACCACGGCGATCCGCAGACCGGCCGGCTTCGGCTCCTGCGAGTCGAGAATCTCTTTCACCTTGACCGACCGCGGTTTCTGTCAACTGAACCATTTGGTTTGTGCCTCACCTTTATTGTACTATCATACGCGCCAGCCGCCAATACCGTTGCGTAAACCGATTACGTCAATCCGGGACGAATCTGGTATCGTGAGGGGTCCGGGCCGCGTCGGAAATGCCTGAAACCCCATCGCTTCGGGCCGCGTCGACAGAGTAGGTATGAGCGGCCTGATTCAGGCGATTCCGTTTCCGGCGATCGGCGGATCGAAACCGGGCAGATACGGTCAAGAACCGCGCGTGGATCACAAGAACAGCGAAGAGGCGGCTCTTGTCCGGCGCGTGCAGGCTCGCGACGAAATGGCGTTCCGCGAGATCGTCGAGCGCTACCAGGCCAAGGTCTTCTCCATCATCTACGGCATCCTGCGCAATCACAACGACGCGGAAGACATCGCGCAGCAGGTATTTTCGAAGATCTATTTCTCCATCCGCAACTTCGATTTCCGCAGTTCGCTGCTGACCTGGATCTACAAGATCACGGTGAACGAGTGCTACGATTACCTGCGCAAGAAGCGGGTCCGGAAACTGGTCTACGAGAGCGATTTTTCGGAAGAGGACGCCAGCGCATGGAAGCATCCGACCCGGCCATCGATCCGGGCGACGCCGGTGGACCGCAGGCTGGCGCAGCGGGATCTGGTCGTACAAGCTTCTGGACAAGGTTTCGGCCGAGGATCGCAACCTGATCCTGCTGAAGGAAGTGGAAGGCCACTCGGTGGAGGAGTTGGCCGCAGATGACCGGGCTGAACGAGAATACAATTAAGGTTAAGTTGTTCCGGACCCGCCAGAAGCTGCTCAAGGCGGCGCAGCGGCTGGGCCGGGTTCGATTATTGGCCAAGTGAAGTGAGCGATGAAGCGGGCAATTAGACCCGTGAATGCGCTGTTGGTTGTAAATTGCTAGGAAGCATTTGAGGGAAGGATCATGCATCGCGTAATTCGGGATCATCTGGAAGAGGTCCTGGCGGAATCTCACGCTCTTGCGGGCGAGCAAGTTCCCGCGGACCCGCGTGATGTTCACGTTCAGGATTATCAACTTCATCTGCAACAGTGCGAGGATTGCCGCGTCGAGATTGCCGCGATGCGCGACCATTCGGTTGCGCTGCGCCAGTTGCGCGCGGATGCGGAACCGCCCGCCGGTTTCTACGCACGCGTGATGGAGCGTATCGAAACCCACCGCGTGGGATCCATCTGGAACCTTTTCTCGGAGTCGCCGTTCGGGCGGCGGATCGCGATCGCCTCCATGGCGCTGGCATTGCTCGCCAGTATTTACCTGGTCACGTCGGAGCAATCCGTGGAGCAGGCGAATATTCCGGAACAGATGATTTCAGCGACGCTGCCTGAAGACGGCATCTCCGCATCCGATGTACGAATGGTTGTGGGCGATGGCGGGGTTCCCAGCCGCGACGCGGTATTGGTGAACCTGGTCACCTACCGGGAGCAGTAAGGATGATGGTCGCCGAGGATCGGGCGCCCTGGCAGAATCCGCGCATTCTGACAACGTTGATGCTGGTGTTTGTGGCGGGCGCAGCGACCGGCGCGCTTCTCATGCGCTTCGGATTGCATGAAGTGCTGCATCGCGCATCCAGTCTCCAAGGCGTTTTTGCGCGCGCCAAGGTTCCTCCTCCGGTTCCCGACGCGCCTGCGCGAACCTCGAATCACGACGCTGTCCTCAATCGCTTTCAGACTGAGCTCGGCCTCAGTGCGCCGCAAACCCAAAAGCTCGCTCTGGTGCTCGACGATTACAGCCAGTATTATCAGAGCCTGCAAGACCAGCTCGACGATCTGCGCGCTACCGGGAAAACACGCATCATGCAAATTCTGGATCCCGGCCAGCGCGAGAAATTCGAGAAGATGATGACCGATCTGGCGCCGCAACTCACCACTGGCAACGGCGCACCTGCCGGCAAGTAGCCGCTATCCTGATTCTTGACGGAATCGCTCCTGATCATTGGGCCACCGGCCTCGGGCAAATCCCGCGAAGCTCTCCGGCATTTTCTTGAGACGCCCGGCGCACTGCTCCTGACGCCCACAGCCACCATGGCGGAGCACCTTCGCAACGAACTCGCGCGCGCGCTGATTCCGGTGCGTCCGTCGCGCATTTTGACGCTCGCGCAATTTCTGGATCGCGTCGGGACGGTGGCGGCTACGTCCAAGATTCACCTGCACACGCTGATTGAACAAACACTGGATCACCTGCAGCCGGAACGTTTTCGACACGTGGCGGGATATCGAGGCTTTCGCTTTGCCGTCGCCGCGCTGTTGGAAGAGACCGACCGAGTCGGCTTGCCGCCCGATTTGGCCCGCATCGCCGAGGAAGTGGAGAGAGCGCTGGCGTCGCAGGGAATTGGCTTGCGGAACGCGAGGCTGCGGGCCGCGGCGCAAGCGGGCTTCGATGTCCCGCCGGTAGTCGTCTTCGATGGATTCTTCACTTTCTCCAACGCCGAATTGGATTTGATCGCGAGCCTTGCGAAGCGCGCTCGGGTTGTCGTCACGCTGCCCGAATGGTCAGGATCCGCCGGCGCGCGATCTCGCCTGGTCGCGGCCGGATTCGCCGAGACCACGCTGACAGAGGCGCATCGCGCGCCTTTGCAAGAAGCGTTCTCTACCGCGACACTCGAACAAGAATGCGAAGAGATCGCGCGCCGCATTCTAGATGAGGCGGCGCAAGGCCGTGCATTTCGCGAAATGGGAATCGTGCTGCGAGTGCGCGAGCCGTACGCGGCTGCGCTCGCCACCACCTTTGCGCGATTCGGAATTCCAGCGCGATTCTACTTTGCCGATCCGCTTTCGTCACACCCGGCGATCCAATTCCTGTCCGGCATCGTGCGCGCATTGCTCGGCGGATGGGAGCACGCGGAGCTTCTTCGGGTGCTGCGAATGCCTGTCTCCGGAATCGGCGCGACGCCGGGCGGGGATCGATTCGACTTCGAGGTTCGCGCAAGCCTTCCTGGCCGCGGCCTTCCATTGGCGGGATTGCCGGAGCCGTTCGCGAGTGTGTTCGCCGCAGTGACTCTGTGGACGCGCGATCGCACGGATGCGGTGGCCTGGGCTGCGCGCATCAAGAGATTGCGCGGGCTGGTTCCGCGCCCTGTCGTGGAAGCCGCGATGGTCAGCGGCTCGATCGGCGAGGCGCAGATGAGAGCGGGGTGGTCGACCGCGCGCCTGCTCGACGCATTCGATGTCGCGATAGACGAAGCCGCCGCTACATTCGCGGATTCGGCGCAACTCTTACTCGCTGAATTTTGGAGCCGATGCGAAGTCGCTCTGGAGCTGAACGAGCTGCGCCTGCCGGATCGCCGGCGCGACGTGGTGCATGTCATCGATGTCTTCGAAGCGCGCCAATGGGAATTGCCGATTGTGTTCGTCTGCGGCATGGTGGAGCGCCACTTCCCGCAGTATCATCGCGAGGATCCGCTGCTCGACGACGCGGACCGCCGCCGCGCCGGCTTGCAAACCTCGATCGAATTGCAGCGACAGGAGCGATCGCTATTTCAGCTCGCAACTTCGCGCGCGATGGAACGAACCATTCTCAGCTATTCTCGCTTCGATGAGAAGGGTGATCCAGCGCTGCCATCGTTCTTTCTCGCGGAGATCGACGTGGTCCCGCGCGAGTCGCGTATCCGTCCGCATCCCGCGCGCTCCGTTCCCGACTTGCCTGCATCGCTACTTCGTGACAGCGATGTTTTGGAGCACGTGGCCACACTCCATCGCACGCTATCGCCGAGCTCCATCGAACGATTCCTGCAATGCCCGTTTCAGTTCTTCGCCGAAAAATCGCTGCGGCTGCGGCTACGCCCTCCCGCGCCGCGCGATCGCCTGGATATGCTGGTGCAAGGCAGCATCATTCACGCTTCCATCGCGGCACTGGAGGAGATGCCGCTGCTGGGCGCAGCCGAACTTCGATGCTGTGTTCGAAGCCGAACGCGACAAGCGGCGGATACCGGGAGGCTATCGAACCGAAGCGGTACGTCTCGAAATGCTGCGCAATTTTTCGGCTTTCCTGACCGAAAGGCAGAGACGCTCTCGGATGGCCGGCTCGCGTCGAAGAGAAATTCGAAATCGTATTGTCTCCTGAGCTGACGGTGCGCGGTCGCATCGACCGGCTGGAGGTCGGGGCCGCATCGCGAGGCGCTGGTGATCGACTACAAATACAGCGCGGCGAACAAGATTCGTGAACGCGTGAAGGACCAGGACAAAGGCGATGTGGTGCAGGCGGGCTTGTATTTGCTCGCGGCGGTGAAACAGTTCGGGCTCGCGCCGGCGGGCATGCTGTACTGCGGGCTTCGCAAGGACGTGGAGTGGGGCGGATGGCATTTGCCGCTGCCGGGACTTGAAAAGATCGGCGAGTCATGCACCGTCGCAAGGCTGGAAGAATTGACGGCGGCGGCGCAACAAAAAGCGTTGGATGTTTTCGCTTCCATCACGTCGGGCGACATCGAGGTGCGGCCCGCCGACGAGAAGAAATGCGCGTGGTGCGATTATCGCGACATGTGCCGGGTCGAGCGCGCGATCGAACCTCACGAGCTTCACAACTCGATGCGATTCGGCGCAACGGCCAGGACGTCTGCGTGGTCGCCGGGCCTGGCTCCGGCAAAACGCACAGTGCTGATCGAGCGCTTCGCGTGGCTGGCGGAACAGCAGGGCATCGATGCATCGCGCATTCTCGCCATCACGTTCACCGAGAAGGCGGCCACCGAAATCAAGGAGCGGCTGATCAAGCGCTTCGCGCTGCGGTTTGAAACCGATCCGGAATTGCGCGAATCGATCGAGCGCGCCTGGGTATCCACGATCCACGGATTCTGCGCCCGGCTGCTGCGCGAGAACGCGATCACGGCTGGGTTGTCGCCGGACTTCAGCGGTGCTGGATCAGCCTGCTGCCGAAGCAATGGCGCGCGAGGCGGCTGAGGAAGCGCTCGACGGAATGTTCGTGGAGCGGCCCGCGGAAATGCGGCGCATGATGGAATCGCTGGATCTATCGACCGACGATTACCAGCGCAAGCCGGATCTCGCGCGTAGTCTGTTGGAAGTTTACGAATCCATGCGCGTCGCGGGATTGCGCGAGTTGCCGGCGGCTCACGCCGTCGATGATGTTAGGCCGCGCGCGAAGGAACTCGCGGCGGCAGTGTTGGAAGATCGGTCCGCCACAGGCAAGGACCTGCCCAAGCTCCAGGAGTTCGCGAGGCGGCTGTTGGCGCTCCCCGACCAATTGACAGACGCAACACTTCGAGCTGGTGGAAAAGGTTCCGTTCAGTCTCGGCAGCATCGGAAGGAATTGCCGCGCGCGGCGGTTCGCCGAGGAACTGAAGAACGATATCATTCCGTTGCTCAAGCAGCAGTGGGTGGCAAGCTGGCACGCGGATTCCGCAGCGCTCTTGCGAGAGGCGATCGCTCGCATCGATCGGATTTATCGAGAGAAGAAACGCGACGAAGCGGCGATCGATTTCGCCGGGCTCGAAGAAGAAACGATTCGCTTGCTGGAAATCGATCCGGAACTGCGCGCGCGAACGGCGGCGCGTTTCGATGAAATCCTGATGGACGAATTGCAGGACACCAATCGGCTGCAATGGCGGCTGATCAATCTGATTCGCCGCGATTCGACGCGCGGCGGTTTCTTCGCGGTCGGCGATATCAATCAATCCATTTACGGATTTCGCTATGCCGAACCCGCCGTGTTCGCCAGGTATCGTGACTCTCTGCTGGAAAAGGGCGCGCGGGTCGACGATCTACGTGAGAATCATCGCAGCTTCGCGGAAATTCTGGACGTCGTGTCGCGCACGCTCGATGGACAGAAGGGGATCGAGTCGCGGCCGTTGATCGCGTCGCGCGGATCGAGCGGTATGCCTCGGTCGAGGTGCTGATGGGCCGGGGCGACGAAGCGTCTGGCGTAGATGAGGAAGACGTCGAGGCCAGCATGGTCGCCGATCGCATTCGCGAACTTTGCGGCGAGGGCGTGGACCTCAAGGACATCGCGATTCTGGTCCGCACACTAGGCGCGGTCAAACCGTTTGAGCGCGCGCTCGACCGGTTCGGGATTCCGTTCGTCGTCAGCGGCGGCCGAACGTTTCTGGAGGCTCGCGAAATTCGCGACGTGCTGGCATTGTCTGGCCGCGCTGGTGAATCCGCTGGACGACATCGCGGTGGTCGGGGTTCTGCGGAGTCCGCTGGCCGGCATGTCCGACGAGGAGATCTTTCAAATCGGCAAGGAAGGCTGGCGCGCTGAATTCGACCGGCTGTTCGGGAACCTGCGGCCCATGGCCGGATTCGTGGCGCCGGATCTGCTGCTCGCGAAGGCACTGGACGAATGCGGATACGCGGCAACCCTGACGGATCGGGCTCGCGCGAATGTCGACAAATTATTCGCGCACATCCGGCGCGAGCAAGCGAAACGCCCGCGCCCGTTGGCGGAATTGCTCGACGATTTGGAAGCGTTGCGCGAGACGCAATCGGAAGCGGAAGCTCCGCCGCCCGAAGCAGGCAATGTGGTTCGCATGATGACGATTCACGCGGCGAAGGGCCTCGAATTCCCGGTCGTGTTCGTCAGCGCGCTGCATCGCCAGACGGATCGTCGAAGCCGGTGATCGCGTTTTCACCCGACGGCGGGGCTGGGCGCGAAGTGGAGGAATCCCGTGACGGGCGCGGGGCAGTCCGATCGCGCGCACATAAAGATCGTCGAGGAAATTAAGGCAGCGAGAGGCAGCGGAGGAGAACCGGCTGCTGTATGTCGCCATGACGCGCGCCGAGAATCGGCTGATTCTTTCTTATGCAGAGAAGCGGAGCGCGCGGGGCTGGCCGAAGCTGGTAGCGGCGGCAATCGCGCCGACGATCGTCTCAATGAGGCTTGCGGACCGCGTGATCCAGCCCGTCGGCGTGCCGGCGGGATCGGCGATCGCAGGCGTCGCCGATCAATTGGTGGATCGCCCGCCCGTGGTGAGCCGAAGAGATGGGGCGGCCGCCGTGACATCGGTCGCGCGATTTCACGCGTGTCCCCGCAAATTTCTGCTGTCGACGATCTCCGAAGCGCGATCGCCAATGACCGATGGGATCGATGGAGACGATGGTGGAGGCATGGCGTTCGGTGAAGCCGTGCATCGGATTCTCGCAGGTGAAATCCTGGATTCGTCCGACGCGACGGAGTTGGCGTCGCGATTTCGGGTGAGCGAGCTGGGGCGAAGGTCGGAGCGCGCCGATCGTATCGAACGCGAATTCGACTTTCTGTTTTATTTCGAAGACGTCGTTCTACGAGGGCAAATCGATCTGTGGTTTGAGGAAAGCGGCGAGCTGATCGTCGTCGACTACAAAACCGACCGCGACGAATCGCCAGAAGCGTACGCGCTGCAATTGCAATTCTACGCGCTCGCCCTGGAGCGTTATGCAGGTCGCATCGCCGATCGCGCCATGTTGTATTATTTGCGGCCAGACCGTGCCATTGATGTGCCGATCGATGCCGATGCGGCGCGATCCGCCGTCCGCGCGTTTCTCAAAGCGCAAGATTCGCTCGAATATCCGCGAGTCGATATCCAATGAGACCGGGCGCACAATGCCGCGGGTGTTCGTTCTTTGGAAACGGCTGCGTGGGAATCGGAACAATTTCCGCCGTGGGATGACTACGCGGGAAACGCGGCGTCGACATGAGTCTCGACACGGCACGCACGAATGCGTGCGCCACCTCGCGTCAGGATTGCGCTAACTTACGCGCGGCCATCTTGCGCTCGAGCGCTTTCAGCAGGCGAGACTTCACGTCTTCCGGAATATTCTGCGGCTCCACGCCCTTGTACACCTGCAATGTCTTTTGCGTCGTGTCGACGATGACGAAGCAGTTGGGACATTCGGTCACGTGGGTCTCCAGCTGACGCTTCATGTCGGCGTCCGTATTCGGGTCCAGATAATCGTTCAATTCCTGAAGGAACTGTTTACAGGTGAGCAAGTACGTCTTCCCCTTTCCGCTTGAACTGGCGGGTCAACTTCTCCCGCAGTGCCAAGCGGGCCCGTAATAGCCTGCTCTTCACCGCCGGAATCGAGATCCCCAGCGTTTCCGCTGTTTCTTCTGTGCTCAGTTCTTCGATGTCGCGCAGTACGAAAACGGTTCGGAAATCAGGCTTCAAACTTTGCACGGCCTGGTCCAGGATATCGCTGCATTTCCTCGCGGGAATAGCGCTGTTCCGGGTTATCTTCCCAAACGGCGATTTCTCGTGTCACCGTTTCTTCGCCTGTGTCGATGGGTTCGTCGAGCGGCACGGTGCGATCGCTCTTGCGCTTGCGCAGGCTTCATCAGCGCTTCATTGACGGCGATGCGCACGATCCAGGTATAGAATTTCGAATCGCCCTTGAAAGTGTCGAGGTGCTCGTAGGCTTTGAGGAAGGCTTCCTGCAGAACGTCCTCGGCATCCTCATCGTTCTGGGTGATGTGTTTGGCGAGCCGGTAGATCTTGCGCTCGTAGCGATTCACCAGTTCGGTGAATGCAGCGGCGTCGCCGGAACGTGCGCGATCGACGAGTGTTCCTTCGTCGTTAGTGGGTGGCGCTGGACTGGTGGGCGTTGCCGACATCTTTTCCACTATATCGAACAGAGCAGTCAGGGCGGGAGATGGCCGTCGCGTAAGAGTCCCAGGACCTGTATCGCGGGAACGGGTGTCTCCTCGAACTGGACTGCTGCTTCATCGGAGGCTGCGTGCCAGATCGCAAGCCACCTTGCCAGCACGACCGCGACGCAGAGAGTCGCCAGTATTTCGAGGTAGAGCACGCTATCGTGAAGCGCTCGCATCTCCAAGACAACGGCTTCGGCAATCAGTACAAATATGGGGAGGCTGGCCACGAATGCCAGATGCGCCTGGCGTTTTCCTGGCAGATAGGAGCAGGTGAAAGGAATTTTGTGAAAACCGTAGAGGCCGGCATAAGCGATCAGAATTCCAAAGACGCCCAGCACGATGAGATGACGCAGCGCGTCGGGCCATGGCCAGAGCGCGAAGAGCACCGCGGCGCAGATCGCCCATACCGGGATCACGGCGAGCACGAATAGAGGCCGGCGGCTGGCAGCCAGATACTCGGCCGCGCCGCGAACCTGCGTGACGCGAAAAATCCAATTCGCGCGCAGATCGAGCGGCAGCGAAAACACAATGCGCGTTCCGCTGACCAAAACCGACATCATGATGATGCTCGCGAACATGAGCGAGGCATCGACATGATTCAAGTGGTTCTCTTGGGCCGGAGCTTTCATCAGGAGAATCACGAGTGCGAAACCGATGCCCAGGTAAAACGCAAGCATCACGCGATGCTGGCGGCTGCGCAGTAACGTTCGGATGCTGAACAGGACTACCGCCGTCTGAAGGGAACTGCCGAATCGCGGGGTCCAGCCGATGCGGCTCGTGCTGGGCATGATGTCCGGCTCCTCGACGATTTTTCGCAATGTCCGGAGATACGAGAGTAGGAACGCCGATGCGGTTCCGATGGCGGCGATCGCGATGCCGCCGACTGCGTGCTGGGCGAGCGAAACCAATGATGCGTACGCCGCTGGCGATGAGTTCGCCGCCTCGGCGAGAGAGCCGTTGAGAGCTTGGAATAATCCGAAGAACCAATAGGAAGGTAGCCACGCTAGCGTAGACTGGTTCGCCGCGGCCGCTAATGCCGCCGGAGTCGTCAGCGACGGCTCCAGAAAGTATGTGCTCAGAAACAAGCAGAACGCGGCCATTTGGAGAAACGCCGACACGCGCAGAAACACGCGTCGCGAGAGCAGTTGCGCGGCGACACCTTGTAAGGTGAGGACGGCCCCGAAGATGAATATTCCCGCGGCGAACGAGGTGGTCCAATACGCGGCAAAGGCGCGCAACACGCCGAGAACCCCAGCGGCGCCCGGCCGATTGATCGAAATAAACACGATCGGCCAACAGATCGAGATCAGGGAATTGAGTGCGATTACCGTGATGCTGAGCGCCGCGCCGATGGCCGCGATCTTGGCGAGAAACAACGTCCGCGCGCGGACGGGGAGTGGCGCCAGTACCAGCACGTCGCGGCGATCGGGAAATGTCGAATCCCAACTCAACACCGCGAACAGCCCGACTACCAGCATCGTGGTCGAGATCAAAAAATGCTCCGTGCGCAGAATGGTATCGACCAACTCCAAATGCGACAATCGGCTTCCATTGAAGAGCAATCCGCCGAGCGAGGTGGCGAAGCTGACGAACACCAGCAGTCCCGCGAACTGCCCCAGCAGCTTACTCATGTCGCCTTGTGGCGCAATCAGCTCCAGATCGACCGTTCGAAACAGAAATTGCCGGAAGAGGACGCGGAACTGGGTGGGTTGGTTCATCGCGCAATGAGGTCGGCGATTCCGCGGGAGACGGAAGAGGTGTCCTGTTCCACCGCGAGCTGGGAGAAGATGCTTTCGAGCGTGGGCAGCGACATCAGCGTGCGCAGATTCGCGATGGAATCGTCGGCGACGACCTTGCCGCGATGCAGAATGACCACGCGGGAGGAGACGCGCTCCACGGTTTCAAGCTCATGCGAACTGAACAACACGACTTTGCCGCGGCCCGCGAGTTCCTGAATCAAGCTGCGCAGTACCAGCGCGGAACCGACGTCGAGTCCGGAAAACGGTTCGTCAAGGAGGATGAGATCGGGATTGTGCAGCAGCGCGGCGGAGATCAGGATCTTTTGGCGCATGCCTTTCGAATAGGCAGAGATTGGCGAATGACGATCGCCGTGCAGCGCGAACAAGCGCAGTAATCCGTCGATCTTCTCGGTAATCGCGGTGGAGGCGAGGCCGCGAAGTTGCCCCACCATTTGCAAATATTCGAGGCCGGTGAGATGCGCGTAGAGGTGCGGCTCTTCGGGCACGTAGCCCATGCGCTGTTTATAGGCGATGAGGTCGCGCTGAATGGGTTGGCCGCCGAAGAGGATCTCGCCGGCGCTCATTTCGAGGAGGCCGGTGATCATTTTCATCGTCGTGGATTTGCCGGAGCCGTTGGGTCCCAGGTAGCCGGTGATTTCGCCGGCGCGCGCGATGAAGCTAACGTCGTCGACGGCGGGGACTCCGGAGAATCGTTTCGAGACGTGGCGGAGTTCAAGCACTCGTGGACCTCCAGATTCGCGAAGAAATGTCGAGATGAATCTCGACACAGCAAGCTGAAGCTCGCGCCACGAAGCACGGACGCGGCATGCTGGCTGAGATCATTCGGAGCAAACCGCTTTCAATGGGGTCGATGCGCAAGGCTATGCGCGGGAAGGAACGGTTAACAAGAGGCGCGGCACTTGTTGGCGCGGCCGACATCTTTTCTCACTATATCGAAAGGGACAGTCGGGGAGGGGAGCTGGCCATCGCTCAAGACTCCCAGGACCTGTATCTCAGGAACGGTGTCTCTTCGAATTGCACTGCCGCTTCATCGGGGGTCGCATGCCAGATCGCTAGCCATCGTGCTGGTGCGATCGCGATTCCCGAAGACCGTTGAAGTCCGCGGTAACAACCCACGCCCGGTTGTTCGAAACCAACGGCAGTCGAGTGATGCTAGGCGATAACATACTCTATCGTCTCATGAAAACAGGCCGGGTTACACTTACGGCGTGGGCTCGCCTCAGCACCTGCCAGGAATCAAATCGAGCATCCGGCCTTTCGGTTACATCGTGGCGGCGCTCGCACTCCTGGGTACGCTCGGCGTTAATCTATTCACGTTGGCTCAAGTCGCTCGGGCGGTAACGACTGTGCCCTGGGCGGATCAGTGGGTGATCGTCCGGGATTCGGAGAAGATCGCTCGCGGAGAGCCACTCTGGCCGATTTTGTGGACGCCCTACTGGGGACACAGGCTGGTGATCCCTCGCCTGCTGTTTCTGGCCGACGCCCGTTGGTTTTCATTTGCTTCACTCACCTGGCTTACTTTGCTTCTTCAGTTTGTCCACATCGCGATGCTGATCGCACTCGCGCGGCTGCTGTTGCGGGGGAGATCGCCGGTGCTTTTCACCATCGCAATTACCGCAATTCTGAACCTTATGCTGTCGCCGTTTCAGATGGAGAACTTTGTCTGGGGTATGCAGACCATGTTCCCTCTCGTCTTTGTGGCTTCAACCGCGGCATTTCTGTGCTTATCGCTTTGCAGCGTCCAAAACTACAGACCATTTGTTCTCTTCTGCGTCGTTTTGGCAATGATCGCGTCCTATACGATGCCGAATGGACTCCTTGTCTGGCCTGTTCTCGTTGCTCAAGGCATCTACCTGAGGCAAAACAGGAATTTAGTGTTGGCAATTGCTGCTCTCGGCACGGCGGTGATCGCCTCCTATCTCTGGCATTACACAAGGCCACTCGAAATGGGCATGGGTGCCGGAGGGGTTCTTCGGCATCCGGCAGATGCGGTCATGCTGATTGGTCTAATGCTTGGCAGCCCATTTCGCCTCGACGCATGGGCGGGGGTCGCGGTGGGCCTAGTCGCGTTGTTTCTGACCGGATACATTTTCACCAGGGCCTTACTCTCTCGGAGTGATGGGCGGAGATGGCTCTCATCGCTGTTCGCCGTGGTTCTCTTCGTCTTCCTCAGTTCACTCAGCATTGTCGCGGGTCGCCTAACGCCAAAGGATTTACCCTCCCTGTCGATAGATTTTCTGCCAGGCCGTTACTTTACGATGATCTGCCTTTTTTGGACGGGAATCGCGCTTTTGGCGCTAGCGACGTCCCAAGGGCCAAGGCTCCGGGCCTTGGTGCTCTGCGTCTATGGGGTCGTTTTTATTTGTTTGATGTTCACGAGCGTGGTGCGGCAACTCACTGAAGCCGAGGACTGGGCCGATTTCTTTCTCGGAGCCGATGCCGTGGGTTCCGCGATGCTTGTGGATGTGCCCGACGAACAGCTACTATCCGTGCTCTGGCTCTCAAGGCCAGAGCGCGAACAGTGGACCGAGTATTTGCGCGAACACCGCCTGGCGCTGTTCCATGAGCCGCGTGCAAGCTGGCTGGGGAAGCGGGTTTCTGAGCTCTTCCTTTCACCGCAACATCAGTGCGCCGGTGCAATCGAGAAAACTCTGGCGATAGATGGATCATCTTGGCGCGTCTCAGGTCGGGCCTGGGATGCCGACGCCTCAAGCTCGCCGGACGACATCCTCTTCACGGACCCGGCGGATCGCGTGATCGGCCTGGCCCGAGGGGGGCTGCGTCACGGCTATTTCCCTGGTTTTCTAGTTGAACTGCAGGGGACGCAACCGCCGCATTCGCGACTCCGTCGTAGCGAGTGGCTTGGCTATGTTCGCCTCGGGAGCGGGCTCCAGTGGACGCAAGTAAGGCTGTATGGCTTATTTCGAGGGAAGGGCAAGGTCTGCAACATAAGGCCGTAATCCTACTTCCGACAATCCGGCCTTACATTCGCTGAACACCCGCAAGCCTTCTTGAATATGCAGAGATTGGCGAATGACGAATCACGTCCGGGCGAGCGAGACTTGCAACGCTCCCCACGTCAGCGGGAACCCAAGCAGGAGGCCAAAAGTTGACCTAAACCGCCCCGCTGTGATACGTTAACAAGTTCAAGAAGACGATCGTCGTAACGCGTCTCTGCGAACCGTAACCCGTCCCTTGCACAGCCTCTAGATGGAACAGACACTCCAAGCCTTACGTGGGTTGATGGTCGAAGCCATCCCCACGATTTTGTTTCTCATTTTCCTGTATTTTTACCTTAAGGGAATGCTGTTCGGACCGCTCGAAAAGGTCCTGAAACAACGCGACGGACTGACGGAAGGCGCTCGCAAGGGCGCGGAAGCCAGTCTTGCCGAGGCCGAGCGTAAGCAGCAGCAATACGAAGCCACCTTCAACGAAGCCCGCGCCGGCGTATATCGCGCCCAGGAAGAGACGCGGCGCAAATGGCTTGAGGATCAGACTGCGGCAGTTGCGGCGGCAAGAGCGGCTGCGGAAGACCAGGTGCGCGCAGCCAGGGAACAGATTGGCGCCGATGCGGCTGCGGCTCGTCAGAATCTCACGGCGACCAGCGGTGCGATCGCGGACGAAATCGCGACTGTGATGCTCGCACGCAAGGCGGCCGCATGACCCTCTTTAATAGCACTAAACGTCTGAATCGATTTCTGATCGCCACGACAATCTGCTGTGGCGCTTTCTTCCTACAGCCGATCGCCCGCGCGCAGGAACCTGCCGGCGAGGCCAAAAAGGAAGCGAAAGCGGAAGGTTCCGAGCCGGATCCGATGTGGAAATGGATCAACTTCGGCCTTCTTGCCGTCGGCCTCGGCTATCTATTGGGCAAGTCGCTGCCGCCCTTCTTCAAATCGCGCACTTCCGACATCCAGAAGGACATCGCCGAAGCGCAAGCGACCAAGCGCGATGCCGAGCAGCGCGCTGCCGAGATCGAGAAGCGCGTGAGTGCGCTGGGCGCCGATATCGAAGCGTTCCGGGCGCAATCGCGCACGGAGATGGAGCAGGAAGCAGCGCGCATCCGCGAAGAAACCGCGCGCATGATCGAAAAAGTGCAGAAGCAAGCCGGCAATGAAATCGAAACCGCCGGCAAAAACGCGCAGCGCGATCTGAAGGCGTATGCGGCGAAACTATCGCTCGATTTGGCGGAGCAGCGCATTCGCACTCGCCTGGATGCGGCCACCGAAAACGGACTGGTCGACGACTTCGTGAAGGATCTGCAGGCGGAAGGGTCGAAGAACTAATGATCTCGGCAGTCGGCAGACGATACGCAAAAGCGCTGGTGGACGTGGTCACGGCGCCCGGTTCGACGCTCGATCCGAATCAGGCGTTGGCGCAGCTTCGCGCGGCGAACGAATTGATTGCGAGCATCGCCTGCCGCTGCACAACGCGCTGCTGTCGCCGGCGGTTTCGCCGTCGCGCAAACGGGCGGTGATGGCGAAGCTGCTGGAACCGATGGGCATCGCTCGCGCCGGTTCGCAATTTCGTGTTTGTGGTGATCGATCATCGGCGCGTGCACGAGTTTTCGTCGATCGTCGAAGCGTTCGAGGGGCTGCTGGACGAGCGGCTGGGGTTGTTCGCGGCGATGTTTCGCAGCGCCACGGCGCTCACCGATGCGCAGCAAGCGAGCCTGGAAGCGCAGCTTTCGCGGCTTGTCGGGCAAGAAAGCGAAACTGGAATTTGCAGTCGACCCGGCGCTGATCGGCGGCGTGGTCGCGCGCGTCGGCTCGACGGTTTATGACGGCAGCGTGCGGGGACAATTGGAGAAGCTGCGGGTGAAACTCGCGGCGGGCTGATCTCAAAGGGTTAACTCAAGGATTCTATGGCAAGATTCGGGCGGATGAAATCTCGCGCGTGTTGCGCGAGGAGATCGAGAATTACGAGAAAGCGGTGAACGTTGCCGAAACCGGCTCGGTGATTTCGGTGGGCGACGGTATCGCGCGCATTTACGGCCTGGAAAACGTCATGGCCGGCGAGCTGATCGAGTTCAAGGGCGGCGTTTCCGGCATCGCGTTGAACCTGGAAGAAGACCAGGTCGGCGCGGTGCTGCTGGGCGAATACGCGGACATCAAGGAAGGCGACGAGGTGCGCCGCACCGGCCGCATCATGTCGGTTCCGGTGGGCGAAGCCATGATCGGCCGCGTGGTGGACGCGCTCGGCCAGCCCATCGACGGCAAGGGTCCGATCGAGACCAAGCAGTTCAACGCGATCGAGCGCCTCGCGCCCGGCGTGGTCGACCGGCAGCCGGTGAAAGAGCCGCTGCAGACCGGCATCAAGGCCATCGACGCGATGATTCCGATCGGCCGCGGACAGCGCGAGCTGATCATCGGCGACCGCCAGACCGGTAAGACCACGGTCGCGCTCGACACCATCATCAATCAAAAGGGCGGCGACGTGATTTGCATCTACGTCGCGATCGGGCAGAAGCGTTCGACCGTCGCGCAGGTGGTGAAGACGCTCGAAGACTACGGCGCGATGGAGTACACCATCGTGGTGGCCGCGACGGCGTCCGATCCCGCGCCGATGCAGTATCTGGCGCCTTATGCGGGTTGCGCGATCGGCGAATATTTCCGCGATACCAAGCGCCACGCGCTGTGCATCTACGACGATCTTTCGAAGCACGCCGCGGCGTATCGCGAGATTTCGCTGCTGCTGCGCCGTCCTCCGGGACGCGAAGCGTTTCCCGGCGACGTGTTCTATCTTCACAGCCGCTTGCTGGAGCGCGCCGCGAAATTGTCGAACGAACTGGGCGGCGGGTCGCTGACCGCGCTGCCGTTCATCGAAACGCAGGCGGGCGACGTTTCGGCGTACATTCCGACCAACGTGATTTCGATCACCGACGGCCAGATCTATCTTGATCACCGATTTGTTCAACTCCAACATCCGTCCCGCGATCGACGTCGGTATTTCGGTCAGCCGCGTCGGCGGCAACGCGCAGATCAAGGCCATGCGGCAGGTGGCCGGCAGCTTGCGACTTGAGACTGGCGCAGTATCGCGCGCTGGCGGCGTTCGCGCAGTTGGGTTCGGATCTGGATAAGGCTTCGATGGCGCAGTTGACGCGCGGCGCGCGCATGGTGGAAATCCTGAAGCAGGGCCAGTATTCGCCGGTCCCGGTCGAAAAGCAGGTGCTGATTATTTACGCGGGCACCGAAGGGCATCCTGGACGATCTGCCGCTGTCGAACAATGCCGGCCGTTCGAAGAGGAGCTGTACCGGTTCGTCGAGAACGCGCATCCGGCCTGCTGCCGACGATTCGCGAAAAGAAGACGCTCGACGACGATCTGAAGGCGCAGATGAACGCGGCGCTCAAGGAATTCAAGACGCGTTTCGTGCAGGAACGCAAGCAGAGGCACGGAACAGTGCCAAGTAAATGCCGAGTCTGATCGACATCCGGCGGCGCGTCCGCTCGGTCAAGAACACGCAGCAGATCACCAAGGCCATGAAGATGGTCTCGGCGGCGAAGCTGCGCCGGGCGCAGGAGCGGGCGATCGCGGCGCGTCCCTACGGCGGATGCTGCACCAGATGCTGGCGAACGTGGCCGAGGCGGCCGCCAGAGTCCGGATGCCGGCGACAATCGCGCTGCTGGCGGTGCGTCCGGAAAAGCGCATTCTGGTGGTGGTGATCACGGCGGACAGCGGCCTGGCGGGCGGGTTCAACGCGCAACCTGATGCAAGCTGGCCCAGCGCTTCGCGATGACGCATCACGCGCGAAGAACTGAGCTTCGAGCTGATCGGGCAAGAAGGGCCGCGATTATTTCCGCAAGCGCGATGCGAAGATCAGCGGCGAACACATCGATCTGTTCCGCAACGTGAAATTCGAAGACGCCGGAACGATCGCGCAATGCGATCATCGAGCGTTTTTCGAAAAGCGGAAATCGACGCGGTCTACCTGTTCGTCAACGAATTCAAGAGCGTGATGGCGCCGAATCTGGCGTCGACGCGGCTGCTGCCGATCGAAGTTCCGAAACCGGCGGCCACGGTGGATTACATTTACGAACAGAACCCGGGGAGATGCTGGGCAGCCTGCTGCCGCGCTACGTCAAGCTGCAGATTTATCGCGCGCTGCTGGAATCGGTGGCGGCCGAGCACGCCGCGCGCATGACGGCGATGGAAGCGGCGACCTAGAACGCCAGCGACGTGATCGACAAGCTGACGCTGTACATGAACCGCGTCCGCCAGGCGAGCATCACGCGCGAAATTATCGAAATTGTGAGCGGCGCGGCTGCTTTATGATAGAGCCCGCGTTCACGTACATAAAGGATTTGAGGATTCTATGACAGTTGCAACGAACATGTAGTCGGAAAAGTGATCCAGGTGGCCGGACCGGCCGTCGACGTGGAGTTTCCCGAAGGGCAGATTCCCGTCATCCGCACGGCGATCCGCATCACCAGCGAAGGCTTCAACGTTCCCGACCCGATCGACATCATTTGCGAAGTGGCGCAGCACATCGGCGAGAGCCGCGTGCGCACCATCGCGCTGCAGCCCACCGACGGTCTGGTGCGCGGCATGAAAGCCGAGAGCCTGGGCGAGCCGGTGACGGTGCCGGTGGGCAAGGAAACGCTGGGCCGCGTGCTGAACGTGATCGGCGAGCCGGTGGACAAGATGGGTCCGGTGAACACCGAGAAGCGCTATCCGATTCATCGCCAGGCGCCGGCGTTCGATGAGCAGTCGACCGAACTGCAGATGTTCGAGACCGGCATCAAGGTTATCGATCTTCTCGAGCCGTACTTGCGCGGCGGAAAGATCGGCCTGTTCGGCGGCGCGGGCGTCGGCAAGACGGTCATCATTCAGGAGCTGATCACGAACCTCGCCACCAAGCACGGCGGCGTGTCGGTGTTCGCCGGCGTGGGCGAGCGCACGCGCGAAGGCAACGATCTGTGGCTGGAGTTCCAGGAATCGGACGTGATCGATCCGCACGACTGGACGAAATCCAAGTGCGCGCTGATCTACGGGCAGATGACCGAGCCGCCCGGAGCGCGTCTGCGCGTCGCGCTGACCGCGCTGACCGTCGCCGAATATTTCCGCGACGAAGAAAACCAGGACGTGCTGCTGTTCATCGACAATATTTTCCGCTTCACGCAGGCGGGTTCGGAAGTATCGGCGCTGCTGGGCCGCATGCCTAGCGCGGTGGGTTATCAGCCCAACCTGGCCAGCGAAATGGGCGATTTGCAGGAACGCATCACGTCGACCAAGATCCGGATCGATTACGTCGGTGCAGGCGATTTACGTGCCCGCCGACGACTACACCGATCCGGCTCCGGCCACCACCTTCGCTCACCTGGACGCGACCACGAACCTTTCGCGCTCGATTTCGGAGTTGGGCATTTATCCCGCCGTGGATCCGCTGGCGTCGACTTCGCGCATTCTCGATCCGCTCATCATCGGGCAGGAGCATTACGACGTCGCGCAAGCAGTGAAGCTGATTCTGCAGCGCTACAAGGATCTGCAGGACATCATCGCGATTCTGGGCGTCGACGAACTTTCCGACGAAGACAAAGCCACCGTGCCGCGCGCGCGCAAGATCCAGCGATTCCTGTCGCAGCCGTTCACCGTGGCCGAAGCGTTCACCGGCCGCAAGGGCAAGTACGTCAAGGTCGCCGACACCGTGCGCAGCTTCAAGGAAGTGGTCGAAGGCAAGCACGACGAAATTCCGGAGCAGGCGTTCTACATGCAGGGCTCGATCGACGACGTGCTCGAAACCTGGGAGAAGATGAAGAAGAAGGGCTAGCCTTCGAGTAATCATCATGGCAGCGACACTTTCGAGATCGAAATCGCGACGCCGGAGAAACTGGTGGTCAACGCCAGGCCGAGAACGCCGCAGATTCCCGGCAAGGACGGCTACATGGGCATCCTGCCGGGCCACGCCGCGCTGCTGAGCGAACTGGGCGACGGCACCTTGTCGATCACCTCCGGCGGGCCACCGAAAGCTTCCATGTCACCGGCGGATACGTCGAAGTCCGCGACAATCACGTGCGCGTCGCGGCCGATCGCGTCGAATAGCGCCGCCCTTCCGCCGCGCTTCGCGGAGAACTATAATCGTTGATATCAAGTCGAGTCCGTCTCTCGGCCGGAGGATATCATGCGGTTTTTCATCATCGCGGCACTCAGCCTAGCCGGAATTACGTCCGTTTCCGCCAGCACCTGTCAAAATTCCGGTATCTGGGATGAGGGCGACCTCGGCCAGACCGACGCCGGAAAAATGCCCAATACCGCGAACATCACGACGGGTATCGGAACACTCACCAGGATTTGTGGCAACCTGAGCAATCCGTCGAATGGCGTCGACATGTACGAAATTCTCATCACCGGTCCGACATTCACGGCGACCACGTCGGGCCGCGGCGCGAATCCGCTGGATGATCCCGCGCTGTTCCTGTTCGACGTGAATGGCGACGGAATTATCGCGAACAATGATATCTGCGGTTGCAACACGCAAGCGCAATTTCTAAACGTGGCGATAACTCCGGGACTCTACTTCCTGGCGATCGCGGTTGACGATCAACAGCCGGAAAATAAGAAGGGCAAGTTGATCTTCGGAGATATCACGGGCACCACGGGGCTGATATTCCCGCAGGTCGCGAATCCAAACTTAGATAGCTGGACCGGCAACGGAAGCACCACCGGACAGTACCTGATCGATCTGACTGGCGCGCAGTTCGCGCAAGCCCCCGAGCCGGCTACCCTGGGTCTTATCGGCGCTGGCCTGGCGTTGATTGTCGTGCGACGACGCAGATGAGATTCGCCGCGGTCATTTTGCTCGCCGTTGCCGCCTTCGGCGCCGACGACGGATTCTCGAAATTCTGGCCCGAGTTCAAAACCGCCGTCGCCAAGAACGACACTAAAGCGATCCTGCGCGGCGTTTCCTACCCGATGAATTGGGAGCTCGGCAAGATTCGCAAGATCAATTCCGAGGCCGATTTCCTGGCTCATTTCGACGCCTATTTTACGGCCGATATGCGCAAAGCAGTCGCGTCGAAGACCCCCGTGTCGATTCCGAATAATCAATACATGATTACCTGGAACGCTCGCGGCAACGAGTACTCGATGTACTTCATCGCGAAGAATGGCACGTACGTGCTGTTCGCGCTGTCCGAAGGCCCTCCGTAGTGCGATGTGGCGCACGCACTCGTGCGTGCCGTGTCGACACTCATGTCGACACCTCTTCCTTCGTGAAAGGATTCCCCGCCCAGCGGCATACCCGCATCGAACGTCGAACATTTTCTTCGACGCTGTTGTCCTAAATGACGAAGGAGACCGGGTATGAAAACCATCGCAATTACTCTGTGCGCGGCTGCTGTCCTGACCGCCGCACTTTTCGCCGGCGGCGATAGCAACAAGCCGGACAGCGGTAAATCAAATTCCAACGATTCCAGCAACATTGCCATCGCGAAAGGCGCAAAGTGGCTGGCCTCGGTCCAAGGCAAGGACGGCGGCTGGGGCCAGGACGGCGGCGAAACATCCTACGTCCGTCAAGGCGAGCATCTGGAATCGAATGGCAACGACGTCGCCAATACCGCTGTCGCCGCGCTGGCGCTGCGCCGCGCCGGCAGGCAATACCAACCCGAAATCAATCGCGCGATCGATTTCATCATGCGCAATGTCGAAAACAGCCCGCGCGAAGGACTGACCGTGACGCGCGTGAACGGCACGCAGATCCAGCGAAAACTCGGGCCATTCATCGACACGTTCCTGACTTCCATGCTGCTCTCTGAAATCGATGGCAATATGCCGACCACCACCGAAAACCTGCGCGTCCGCAAAGCCCTCGAGAAATGCGTCGCGAAGATCCAAAGCAATCAGCAGGGCGACGGAAGCTGGAACATCGCGGGCGGTTGGGCGCCGATTCTTGGAACATCGATGGCGTCGCGCAGCCTGTTCGTCGCGCAACAGAAGGGCGTAAAGGTGGAAGATAAGGTGATGAAACGCGCCGACGAGTACACCGTGGCGAGCCTCGATGTCCGCACCAGCGGCCCCGTTGGCGGTTCCGGTGGTGGCGGTCGAGTCGCGGCGGCAACTCCGGCGGCAGCGGGCGTGCCTCTTTATCAAAGCGCGCAAGCGCTCGAACAACTGAGCCGCACTGAGAAGGATCGCAAGACGAACGCGCCGCAGATCGCCGCGATCAAGGGGCAGCTCGCGAGCGCCCAATTCGTCAATGGCTTCGGCTCCGTCGGCGGCGAGGAATTTTTCTCGTACCTCAATATCAGCGACAGCCTGCGCCGCACCGGCGGCGAGGATTGGAATCAGCTGGCACGCGCAGATCACGGCAAAGATTCTGAAGCTGCAGAACCAGGACGGGACGTGGGCCGGATCACACTGCATCACGGGCCGCGTAGCCACTACCAGCGCGGCTATCCTGAATCTTGCTCCCGCGCCCGATGCTGCCCGACCGAATGCCTCTAAGTAGACGATCGTTCTTGCTCGCCTCTGCGGGAGCCGTCGCTTGCTCGCGCGGCGATGCTCGATTGCAGCGCGCCGCGCAATATCTTTGGGCGAAGCAAGATAAGGACGGTGGATGGCACAGCGAAACCTACGGCTTGTTGCGATCGGGACAATCGCTGACGCCGTTCGTACTGGATGCTTTGCTCGACGTCCCGGCGGCGATCATGGCCGCACCCGCCGGCGCCATCGATAACGCGGTCGAGTTCATCAAACGTAATGTCAACTCCGCGGGCTTGCTCGGCCTAAGCGATGCGACCGCCGACTATCCAAACTACGCCACCGGTCTCGCCGTGCGCGCTTTGTGCCGCGTGAAAGCAAACGGATGGGAGCCAATACTCACGGCACTCCGGCTACAGCAATTCACCGAACAAAACGGCTGGCATCGCGATGATGCTCCGTACGGCGCCTGGGGCATGGGCGGCGATCGGCGCACTCCGCCCGACCCCGGCCACGTCGATCTCGCCATGACGAGATACGTGCTCGAAGGCTTCGCCGCCGCAGGCGTTCGTCCACCAGACGAAGCGCTAGCTAAATCTCTCGTCTACATTGAGCGCTGCCAGAATCCCGACGGCGGATTCTTCTTCTCCACAGTCGAGCCCGACATCAACAAAGCCGGCGACGATTCGCGCGATTCAAGCACCACCCGTAAGGGTGGGGGTAACGCGAAATTCCGCAGCTACGGATCGACCACCGCCGACGGAGTCCTCGCGTTACGCGCGGCGCGGCGTCCCCAACGACGATCCGCGCCTCCTCAAAGGGCTCAAGTGGCTGCGCGACCATCACAAGTACAATAGCGTCCCCGGTTTCGAAGGCACGGCACGCGAAACCTGGGCGACCGGACTTCGTTATTACTACGCCGCCGCGGTTTCGGCCGCGATTCCCGAACTCGCCCTGCTGCTGCCCGCGCAGCGCGCCGATGGAAGCTGGGCGAACCAGAACAATCTCGTGAAAGAAGACGATCCGCTGATCGCCACCGCGTTCGCCGTCCGCGTGCCTGTGCCACGGGAGTGCCAGTATGGGAAGTGGATGAAAACCATCATTGAGCCGTTCCGCATCAAGAGCGTGGAGCCGCTGCGCCTCACCACTCCCGCAGGAGCGCGAATCGCTTCTGCAAACAGGCCGGCTACAATCTTTTCGAATTGCGCGCCACCGATATTCTGATCGATCTGCTGACCGATTCCGGCACCAGCGCGATGTCGACCAATCAATGGGCCGCCATGATGCGCGGCGACGAATCCTACGCGGGCAGCGAAAGTTTCTTTCGACTGAAAGCCGTCGTCGATGAATCTCACCGGATTCAAACACGTGATCCCGACGCATCAAGGCCGCGCGGCGGAGCGCATTCTGTTCGGCGTCGCGGTGCAAGCCGGGCGACGTCGTTCCCAGCAACACGCACTTCGACACGACGCGCGCGAATATCGAATTCAACGGCGCGCGAGCAGTCGATCTTCCGCTTCCCGCGGCCTCCGACACGCAGGCGCGGATTCCATTCAAGGGCGATATGGACGTCGCGGCGCTGGAAAATCTGATCGAAACCGAGGGCGCGCGCGAAAATCCCGCTGATCATGCTGACCGTCACCAACAACTCCGGCGGCGGACAGCCGGTTTCGATGGCGAACATCCGCGCGGTTCGCGAAATCACGACGCGCCACAACATTCCGTTCTATCTCGATGCCTGCCGCTTCGCCGAAAACGCGTGGTTCATTCAGACAGGACGAGCCCGGATTCGCAGCGCCTGACGCCGAAACAGATCGCGCAGACAGATGTTTTCGCTACGCCGACGGCTGCACGTTCTCCGCGAAGAAGGACGCGTTCGCCAACATCGGCGGCCTGCTCTGCACCAACGATGACGACATCGCCGCAACGCGGCCGCGACCTGCTGATCCTCACCGAGGGTTTCCCACCTACGGCGGACTCGCCGGGCGCGATCTCGAAGCCATCGCCGTCGGCCTCGAAGAAGTGCTCGATCCCGACTATCTCGAATACCGCATCGCCTCCACGCGCTACCTCGGCCGTCACATCGCCGATCACGGCGTGCCGATCGTCGAGCCTCCCGGCGGCCACGCCATCTACATTGATGCGGGCGGATGCTGCCGCATATTCCCAAGCACGAATTTCCCGGGCAGTCGCTAGCTGTCGAACTCTATCGCCACGCGGGCGTGCGCACCGTCGAGATCGGGTCGGTGATGTTCGGCGAACACGCGCGCCATGAGCTGCTGCGCCTGGCGATTCCGCGCCGCGTCTACACGCAAAGCCACATCGATTATCTGGTCGAGGCGATCCTCGAAGTGAACGCCCGCAAGCAGCGATCTGCGGGCTTCCGCATCGTCCACGAGCCTAAGTTTCTGCGTCATTTCACCGCGCGATTCGAACCTGTTTAACCCGCTACAATAGACCATCCATGTCTTTTTCTGGTTTTGGCTGGGATAAATATCGACTGGTTCCCGCTGTGGCTCAGCCTGCGCGTGGCCGTCTTGTCGACCGCGATCGCGCTGGCGGCCGGTCTGTGGATCGCGTACATTCTCGCCAATCGCGAATTTCGCGGCAAAGAAATCCTGGATGCCGCGGTCACGCTGCCGCTGGTGCTTGCCGCCGACGGTGCTCGGCTATTATTTGCTGGTGCTGATCGGACGCGCGAGCCCGCTCGGCAAACTCTGGGAAACGATCTTCGGATCGCCGCTGGTGTTCACCGTGGAAAGCGGCGGTGGTCGCGGCGCTGCTGCATTCGTTTCCATTGCTGGTGAAATCCGCGCGCGCGGCGCTCGAAAGCGTGGACCGCAGGTACGAACGCGCGGCGCGAACGCTGGGCGCATCGGAATGGAGGTTGTTCTGGCGCGTGACGCTGCCTCTCGCGCAGCGTTCGATCTTCGCCGCGTCGCCCTCGCCTTCGCGCGATCGCTGGGCGATTTCGGCGTCACGCTGATGGTCGCGGGAAATATTCCTGGCCGCACGCAGACGGTCGCGGTCGCGATTTACGACGCTGTCGAATCGGGTAACGGCGCCACCGCGCGGGCACTCGTGCTGGTCGATCTCCGCCATCGCGCTGGTCATCTTGACGGTCGCGAATCGCGTGGCAATGCCGGCAACTGAATCTCGGTGACGTGACGTAAGCCATGATTCAGGCCCGTCTTCGCAAAACATTTCCGGCCCGCGCCGATTCAGCCGGATTTCTCGCTCGATCTCGAGTTTCACGCAGCCGCGGGCGTCACTGTCCTGTTCGGCCCCAGTGGCTCGGGCAAAACTTTGATGCTCGATTCCATCGCCGGATTCGTGCGCCCCGACGAAGGCCGCATCCTGCTGGACGACGATCATCCTGTTCGACGGCGCCACCGGCGTCCACCTCGCGCCGCAGGCGCGCAACTGCGGCTACGTTTTTCAGAATTACGCGCTGTTCCCGCACATGACCCTGCGGGAGAACCTGGTGTTCGCCGCCGAACGCCGCCCGCGCCTGGAACGCCACCGCCGCGTGAACGAAATGCTCGAGCGATTCCGCCTCGCCGACGCCGCCGGCCGCAGACCGCACGAAGTTTCCGGCGGGCAGCGCCAGCGCTGCTCCATCGCCCGCGCGCTGATCGGCGGCCCGAGACTCCTATTGCTGGACGAACCCGCGCAAGGCCTCGACGCTCCCCTTGCGCGCCGAGTTCTACGACGTCCTGCGACAGGTCCGCGCGGATTTCAAAACTCCGATTCTTCTGGTCACGCACGATCTCGACGAATGTTTCGAGCTCGGCGAAGAAATGCTGATCCTGCGCGAGGGGCGCATCGTGCAGAGCGGAACGCCCGCCAGATCCTGGATCAGCCCGCGAATCTCGACGTCGCGCGCCTGCTTGGCCGCTTCAATTTGCTCGCCGGCGAAATTCGCGCGCTCGATCCCGGCCGCAACACCAGCCGGGTGCAGCGTCGGCGAATTCGAGCTGGATGGCCCCTATTTTCCCGGCCACTTCAAGGGCGATCAGGTGACGATTTGCGTCCGCCCCGACCAGCTCCGCGCCCTTCCGCGCAACGGCCGCCCAGGGCCCAATCAGATCCCCGCCGATTTCACGCGCGCGATCGAACGTGCGCAATCCATGCGACTCGAATTCGATGGCGGCATCACCGTGGATCTCTCGCGCGCCGAATACGAACGGCAGCGCGACAATCAGCAATGGGTGATCGAATTTCCCGCGACTACCTTGCGGGTGCTTGTAGCCTTCCACTTCGCTCAAGCGCCGTCATCCGCCGACTTCTTCAGCGTTGCCGCCGCCTCGATCGCCGCCGCCGTCGGTGCGCGATCCGTTGCCTCAATCACTTCCGCGACCCGCGCCAGCTCGCCATTCAGCCGCGCCAGTTCACGATCCTGCGCGCCAGCGCATCCGTACGGCGGCAATTTCCGAAGCGCCTGCAGCGCCGCGAAAGTTTCATTCGCCGCCGACCACAGCGATCTCGCGAGCCCGTACTGCTGCGTCAACCCGATCAACGGCGTCTTCACGCGAGGATCCATCTTCACCGTCAGCGGTTGCGAATAAGTCTTGCCGTCCGGCCGTCAGTTTCACGACGTACTCGCCAGGCAGCATCCACGGCCCTAGCGGCCCTGCGGGCGTATCGCGATAGATTCCCGAGATCGGATATTCGTGCGTCCAGCACATCCGGCGGCCGCAGCCGTAAATCCCAAACCCAACGATGCATGCCGGCCTCCGTCGAAAGCACGCGCGGCTGACGAACCCAGTACGTCGGAAGGTTAAGCTCTCGCTGTTCCTGCTCCGTCAGCCCGCCGGCTTATCGTCGCTCGAATACTTGCGAACCGATTTCCCCGCACGATCAAAAATCTCGATCGTCACCGCTCCCGATGCATTTGCCGGATTGGACGTCCGCGCCAGATAGTAATCGATGATCGCCCCATCCGGCGGATTCTGCCCCGCTGGAACTTCCGGCGGCAGCGGAGTATCCGTATTCTGATTCCGCGGAATCCGATACGCCACCTGCGGCTTGAACAGCATCGCCGGAGCCGCCGCAATCTGCGGGTTCAACTGGCGAAGCGGCGTGATGTCGTCCAGAATCCAGAACGATCGTCCGTGCGTCCCCACCACTACATCGTCGCGATGCACCACCAGATCGCGAATCGACGTCGCGGGCATATTCTGCCGCAGCGTCTGCCAATGCTCGCCATCGTCGAACGAAACATACACCGAGCGTTCGGTGCCCGCGAACAGCATTCCCTTGCGCACCGGATCTTCGCGAACCGTGTTCACCACTTCGTTGTCCGGAATCCCGTTGACAATCTTCTTCCACGTCCTGCCGCCGTCGTGCGTGCGATAAATGTGCGGCCGCAAATCGTCCAACCGGAATCGATTCACCGCGGCGTACACCGTCTCACCATCGAAATACGACGCATCCAGTTGCGATATCTTGCTCCACGGCGTCAAATCCGGCGGCGTGATGTTCTTCCAGATCTTGCCACCATCGCGAGTCACCTGAATCAGTCCGTCGTCAGTGCCCACCCAAATCGTATTGACATCCTTCCGCGACGGCGCGATCGAATAAATCACGCCGCGATGCTTGCCCTTCTCGGGATCGAACTGCGCGAAAATCCCCATGCTCGGCGGCATTTCGTACTTTTCGCGCGTCAGATCCGGACTGATCGTCGTCCAGTTATTCCCGCCGTTCATGGTCTTGAACAACACGTTCGACCCCAGATACAAAACGTGCGGATCGACGGTCGAAAAAATCAACGGCATCGTGCGCACCGATCGCAGCTTTCCGCCGGTCAACTGCGGCCCGATATCCTGCCGATCGCCCGTCGCCTGGTTGTATCGCGTCACCTTGATGCCGCCTGATCCACTCCCATCGCGGCTCGCGCCGTAAATAATATTCGGATCCAGCGGATCCGGCGCGACGTACCCATACTCTTCCACTCCCACCGGATGCCAATCGCGAAACGTGATTTCGCCGAAGTCGCCGCGGCTCGCCACCCCCGCCGACCCGCTCTCCTGCTGCCCGCCATAAACCCAATACGGAAGGCGATTGTCCGTGATCACGTGATAGAACTGCGCGGTCGGCTGGTTGTACCAGGAACTCCACGTCTCGCCGCGATTCACCGAAATCGTCGCGCCCTGGTCCACGCCCAGCGCAATGATGTTGGGATTCTCAGGATTAATCCAGATGCCGTGATAATCGTCGCCGCCCGGCGCGCCTTTGATTGCCGTAAACGTAGCGCCGCCGTCAGTCGATCGATACGTCGACGTGTTCGCGACATACACGACATCCGGATTTTTGGGATCTACGCGAACGGCGCTGTTGTCAGTACCGCGGCCGATCACGCGCTGCTCCGCGCTGGCCAATCGCCAATTCTCTCCGGCATCGTCCGACCGATAGAACCCGCTGCCTTTCTTCGCCTCGACGCGAGCATACATTCGCCGGGGATTGCTCGGCGAAATGCCGATGCTCATCGGTCCCACTCCGTCATCCCACGTCGGCAAGCCGAGCAAAAGCTGACGCCAATTGTTGCCGCCGTCGTTTGAAACATAAATTCCACTGCCCGGACCATTCGCGTTCGACTCCCACGGAAATTGCCGAGCCGCCCACAGTACCGCATACATCTTGAGCGGATTCGACGGATCCAGCACCACATCGCGAGCGCCCGTATTCTCGTCCTTATACAGAACCTTTTGCCAGGTCGCGCCGCCGTCGGTCGAACGAA
Source organism: Terriglobia bacterium (assembly GCA_963732025.1). GTDB lineage: Bacteria > Acidobacteriota > Terriglobia > Bryobacterales > Bryobacteraceae > Palsa-187. The sequence continues at coordinate 453,459 of CAVSXU010000006.1, read as the reverse complement.
ACACGCCGCGCTCCTCGTTCGGCCCGTAAGGATGCCCCAGCACGGCCGCATACACGCGATTGGGATCGCGCGGGTCGATCGCGATCGCAGGAATCTGTTGGCCGTCGCGCAATCCAAGATGCGCCCACGTTTTTCCGCCGTCGATTGACTTGTAGATTCCATCGCCCGTCGACAAATCGGGCCGCTGCAGACCTTCGCCGCTGCCGACGTAAATGATGCGCGGATCGGACGGCGCAATCGCAATACTGCCGATCGACCCCGTGGGCTGATCGTCAAAAATCGGCTGCCATGTATTCCCGAAATCGGTAGTCTTCCAAACCCCGCCGTTATTGACGCCCATGTAGAACAGATTGGGCTGGCCAGGCACTCCGATGACGTTCGGAGTCCGCCCGCCGCGATGCGGCCCAATCATCCGCCATTTCATCTCGGCGAACATCGATGGAGAAAACGTCTGACCGCGCAGCGCCAGTGGAATCAGAATAAGACCCAGATAATATCGAAACATCAGCACCCAAGATAGCGCCTCCCGATGTCGCAATACCGCGATCGCCGCGAGTGAGGCGCGACAGCATGGAGCGCTATCCTATAACGCCGACAATCTCTCCAACACCCGCGAAACTTCTTGCTTCGAGGCGCACCCGTCAGGGTGCGCGCACAACGATGACCGCGACATGGCCATTTCCCCCCACAAAAAGACAAATCCACTCCCCACCCGTTAGACTGGTCACTTGCGATGACCAGGACCGCGCAAGTAGTCATCATCGGAGGCGGCATAGTCGGTTCCAGTATCGCCTATCAACTCACCAAAGCCGGCTGCCGCGACGTCGTGATTCTCGAACGCGAAAGTCATCAGGGCAAAGGCTCCACCGGCAAAAGCATGGGCGGCGTGCGAGCCCAGTTCTCCACGCCCACCAGCATTCAGATGTCGCTCTACTCGATCCCGTTCTTCCGCGATTTCGAACAAACGCTGGGGCATCCATCCGGTTATCGAGCGCAAGGCTATCTGCTTCTCGCCACCAACGAACGCCAACTGGGTTATCTGCGGACCAATGTTGAAATCCAAATAGCCGCGGGTCTCAAAACGGTAAGTCTGGTGACGAAAGACGACATCGTGCGCCTGGTGCCGCAATTGCGCGCGGACGATATTGTCGGCGGAACATTCTGCTCCACCGACGGTTTTGTCGACCCGTATAGCGTGATGACCGGTTTCACGCTACGCGCCGTCGATCAAGGCGCACAAGTATTTCGCGACGCGGCCGTCACGGGAATCGATCGCGATTCGAACGGCATTGCCGCGGTGCATTCGACCGCAAGGCTCGTTCGCCACGCGCATTGTCGTCAATGCATCGGGCGCCTGGTCAGCGCAGACCGCGAAAATGGCAGGCCTCGATTTACCGGTGGAGCCGCTGCGCCGAATGCTGGTCCCCACCGAAGCCGTTCGAAAAAATTTCGCACGGCGCACCGATGACCATCGATCTCTCCACCGGCTTCCATTTTCGGCCTGAAGGACTCGGACTATTGATGGCCTGGTGCGATCCCGACGAGAAGCCCAGCTTCAACACGAATTTCGATCGCTCGTTCGTGGAAAAAATTTTGACGCTAGGCGTAAGCCGCGTGCCGGTGCTCGAAGAAGTTGCAGTCAATCCATCGCGTGCCTGGGCCGGATTGTATGAGATGACGCCGGACCATCATCCGATCCTCGGCGCCGCGCCCGGCATTCCAGGATTGTTTTTGGCAAGCGGATTCAGCGGCCACGGAGTGATGCATTCGCCGGCCACCGGCAAAATCATGGCGGATCTGATTCTCAAAGGTTCGACCGATTTGATCGACGCGAAATTGCTCGATTACAACCGCTTCGCCGAAGGCCGAATGATCAACGAAACGGCCGTTTTCTAATATGCGACGGGCTGACGAGGCGCGTCCCGTAAGGGCGCGCGCGTTTTTATGAGGCGCGACCGTAAGAGGAGCGCGCGTCCTCGTGGGGCAGGCGTTTCCGCCTGCCATGGCTCATGAGGTGCGACCGTAAGAGAGCGCGCAAGTAACTAAATTGCCCAACAGGAGACCATTTTGCTAGAAGGAGTTTTCTCAGTACTTCCAACGCCATTTCACGTCGACGACTCGCTCGACCTCGACAGCCTGCGCCGGGTTATCGATCTCTTCATCGCAGCCGGCGTAAATGGATTGACCGCGCTCGGCGTCACCGCCGAAGTCGCTCGCTTGACCGATCGTGAACGCCAGACCGTGCTCGAAACCGTGATCAATCACGTCGCTGGGCGCGTGCCCGTCGTCGTCGGCACCACCGCCGAAGGTGCGCACACTTGTCTCGAATACAGCCTGAATGCGAAGCAGGCCGGCGCGTCCGCGGTGATGATCAGTCCGCCGCGCATGGCGAAGTTGAATTCGGACTACGTCGTGCGCCACTACGCGGCGGTCGCCGACCACGGTCAACATCGAAATCGTCGTGCAGGATTTTCCGCCGATTTCCGGATTCAACATGGAGCCCTGGCTGCTCGCGCGCATCGCCCGCGAAATTCCAAGAGCCCGCACCATCAAACTGGAAGATCCGCCGACGCCGTTCAAGACCTCGCGAATCCTCGAAGCCTCGAAGGATATCCCGGTGAAGATCTTCGGCGGTCTCGGCGGCGTGTTCCTGCTGGAAGAGCTGATGGCGGGCGCGACCGGCGCGATGACCGGCTTCGCGTATCCTGAAATCCTGGTCGACATCGTAAGAGCTTTTCGCGCGCGGCGACATCGATCGCGCGGCGGATTTGTTCTATCGCAGCGTGCCGCTCATGCGCTTCGAATTTCAGGAAGGCATCGGGATGGCGATTCGCAAGGAAGTGCTGCGGCGGCGCGGCGCGCTCACCACCGCGGCCATCCGAGCGCCCGGCGCGAAGCTGGATCCCGCAACACTGGCCGCGCTCGATCGAGTATTGAAATGGACAGGGAAGGCAGAATAAGCATGGACTTAGGTCTGACGAATAAAGTGGCGATGGTCGCAGGCGCAAGCCGCGGGCTGGGATATGCAGTGGCGCGAACGCTCGCCGCCGAAGGCGCGCTGGTATCGATGTCATCGCGCGATGCGGAAGCGATCTCGGCCGCGGCGCAGCGCATTCAGAAGGAAACCGGCGGAACCGTGCTGGCCGTCGCCGCCGATGTGCAATCGCCCGGCGAAATCGCGCATTGGCACCAGATGACGCTCGACCGTTTCGAAGGCGTCGATATTCTGTATACGAATTCTGGTGGCCCTCCTCCGGGCGCGACGCTGAGTTTCGATGACGCCGCGTGGCAGCGTGCATTTGAGCTGCTGTTGATGAGCGCGGTGCGGCTGATTCGTCTGGCGGCGCCGTCGATGAGCATGCGCGGCGGAGGCAGCATCCTGCTGCCCACTTCGTCGTCCATCAAGGAGCCGATCGCGAATCTCGCGCTGTCGAATATCTTGCGCGCTGCTGTATCGTCGCTTGCAAAAACGCTTGCTATCGAGCTTGCGTCGAAAAAGATCCGCGTGAATCAGTTAATTCCAGGGAGAATCGTGACGGATCGCCTGCGCGAGCTCGATGAAGCCACCAGTAAACGCCTTGGAATCACGGTGGAAGAGCAGCAGAAGAAAATGGAAGGTACCATCCCGATGGGCCGCTACGGCGATGCGCAGGAATTCGCCAACGCCGCCGCGTTTCTGCTATCGGATGCCGCCTCGTATATCACCGGAGCAACGCTGCAAGTCGACGGCGGAATGATTAAAGGCCAGGTCTAGTCCGATGTGGCGCACGCACTCTTGCGTGCCGTGTCGACACTCATGTCGACACGTTTTTTCGCGTCAGGATGCGTTCGCAAGTCCGCACTCCTCGTGCACCGCGCGAACCGCCGTATCCAGTCCTTCGCGATGCACTACGATCGCGATCGTCAGTTCGCTCGACCCTTGCGCGATCGCGATGATATTGATCTTGTGCCGCGAAATCGCCGTGAAAATCCGCCCCGCGAGACCGGGCGTTCCCTGCATCCCTTCGCCAACCACCGCGAGCAGCCCAACGTTCTTATCCACTTCAATCGGCTTCAGATAGCCGTGCGTGAACTCAAGCGACAGGCACTCTTCCAGAAACTCAATCGCCCGATTCAGCTCGGTATGCCGCACGAGAAAACAAAATGTCTGCCGATAGCTGGAACTGGTGATCGCCAGCAATTCGACGTTCGCCAGCGCCAGCGCATCCAGCGCTCGCGCCATCATTTTTGTCCCGCTCATTGCTGAATTGGCGGGTTCCAGCGACACCAGCGCGACATCCGACATCGACGTCACGGCGTGCGGGCCGCGCGGCGAATCGCTGTGCGAAACGATGCGCGTGCCCGGTTTCTCGGGCGCGAAACTGTTCTTGCTCCACACCGGAATCTGGCGTTCCACCAGCGGCGCAAGTGTACGCGGATGCAGCACCTTAGCGCCGTTGTAGGCGAGCTCGGCGGCCTCGTTATAGGTGACCGATTCCAGAACGCGCGCGTCCGCAACCAGGCGCGGATCGCCCGTCATGATTCCGTCGACGTCGGTCCAGATCCATAGTTCCGCGGCATCCAGCGCTGCCGCGACAATCGACGCGGAAAAATCGGAGCCGCCGCGGCCGAGCGTGGTCGGGCGCCCGTCCAGGGTCGATCCGTTGAATCCGGTCATCACCGGAAGAATCTCTTGGTCCAACAGCGGTCGCAAAACCGCTGCAGCACGCTCGCGAGTTTGTTGCATCAGCGGCGTGGCATTTCCGAACAACGCATCGGTCGCGATCACGTCCGCGCCGTTCACCGCGGCGGCGCGAATTCCTTCCGATTCCAAGATACTCCGCCATCAACAGAGCGGACAAACGCTCGCCGATGGCGATGGCTTCATCGATCGAGCGCGGAGGTTTTTCGCCCAGCATCATCACGCCTTTAGCGATGCGCGAAAATTCGGTGATCAGGCCATGGATGCCGGCCAGCGCGGGTTCCTGACGCGATTGCGGCAGCAGTTCGCGGCAGGCTTCGAAGTGCCGCAGGTTCAGTGTTTTGAGACTCTGTTCGAGGTCTGCCTGATCGCCGGCTTCAGCTTGCCGGAGGCACGCCAACAGGAGGTCGGTGATTTTCGACATCGCCGAAACCACGGCAACCACGGGACGATTCGCGTGATGTTCCGCCGCGATGTGCGCGGCAACCTTGATGCGTTCGGCCGAGCCCATGCTGGTGCCGCCGAATTTCATGACGAGAAGATTGCTCATTTTGCAAGAATTAATTCGAAGTTTTTCTCCGCACGATCTTCAGTATGGCTTCTTCCACTTCTTCGGGCGTCAGGCCCGTGGAATCCACATATTCCGCGTCGGGTGCCTGCGTCAGCGGAGCTTCGCGGCGGGATCGGTCCCGCTGGTCGCGCTCCGCCAGATCGCGAGCTACTTCCGCGACTTCCGCGCCGGTCTCCTTCGCGCGGCGTCCCGCGCGCACGTCGGGATTCGCGTCCAGAAAAATCTTCACGTTCGCGTCCGGGAAAACCACTGTCCCGATATCGCGGCCTTCCATCACTACCGATTTCGTGCTCGCGATGCGGCGCTGTTCCTCGCGCATTGCCTTGCGGACGCCGGGCGCGATCGCGACTTTCGATGCCGCGTCGGTCACTTTCGGGTCGCGGATGGCGGCAGTCACGTCGTCGCCGTTGAGGCGCACGCTCTCACCTTCGAATTCGATCTCGGCTGCGAGTGCGAGTTGCTCCAGCCGGTGCAAATCGTCGAGGTCAATGGCGGCTTGCAGTGCCCACAGTGCGATGGCTCGATACATTGCGCCGGTATCGATGTAGGTGAATCCCAGGCGGCGAGCTAATGAGCGCGCGATGGTGCTTTTGCCTGCTCCGGAGGGTCCGTCGATGGCGATGATGATTTGGTTATGCACTGGGAGAATTTGGGGAAACTCTCAGTATGCCATGCGACGTGGCGCACGCTTCAGCGTGCAGCGGCGAACTTCAGTTCGACGTTCCGAATCGCAGGCTGAAGCCCGCGACAGCACGCTGAAGCGTGCGCCACGATAGGAACTACCAACTCATGCGTGCGCGCAGCGACGTGATGTGGGCCGTGTGATGCTTGCCGTGCCAGGCGTACAATGCCGTGTTGCCCCCCAGACGAATCAACCCCATTTGCGGGTGCCTGAATTGGCGTTCGAAATCCGCGTCACTCAGCCCGCGCAGTAAGTTTACCCAACGCTCATGCAGTACATCCAGCAGCGCGAGCGAAGTTTCGAGCGGCGTGATCGCGACATCGGGTGTTTTCGCCCACTCGGCTTCTTCGTACGGCTTGACGGTGGGCTCGTCCTCCGTCAGCGCTAACTTGAAGCGGATGTAGGCGTTCATGTGGCTTTCGGGAACGTGGTGTACCACTTGGCGAATGGTCCAGCCGTCAGGGCGATAGGGCGTCTCCAGTTGTTCGGCGGACAACCCCGCTACGGCGGCTCGCAGCTTCGACGGCAGCTCGGCGATCTCTGCAATCCATTGATTTCTTTGGTCTACCGTGACGTTTTTTGGGAACGAAAACTTCCCGATGGGAAACTTCAGGGGATCAACAGTGGTTTGCGTGGCTTGGTCTGGCATAGTTTTTCCTTGGATGCGAGAAACGGTCACAACGAATCACAAACGTTTACAAGACGTGGCTCCGGGCGATTCGTACTGCCGAATGGCATAGGATTCGATTGCAATTTCACCGCTTAGTGCCACGAAATCAGTAACCTCGGGATAAATCAGGACGCCTTATCGACATCCGGCGATAGCTTGCAGGCCGACAACCGCGCCTTCCTCGCGCGTTTTCGAATCGGAGCGCCGGAGTATACTAATACTCTCTGTGACAGCACTCCACAACATCCCGAAGCGCGCGAGCCGCGTTAAGCCATGGACCATGTTCGCGGTTGCCTTAATCGCCTTGTTTGCTTTACAGGGCTGCAGCAAGGGCCCGGATACCACAGGCGCGCCAGATCCGAACGCCAGCACGAAGGGCAAAGGCGGCGGGGGCGGCAAGGGCAAGGGACGGAGTCTCGACGGCGGCGGACCGGTGCCGGTGGTCACAGCGAAAGTCACGCAGAAAGACGTGCCGATCGATTTGACGGTGGTCGGAAACGTGGAAGCGTATTCGACGATCTCCATCATTCCGCAGGTGGGCGGGCAATTGACCGAGGTTATTTTCACCGAAGGCGATTACGTCAAGAAGGGCGCGAAGCTGTTCACCATCGATCCGCGGCCGCTGAACGCGCAACTGGCGCAGAGCGAAGCGAATCTGGCTCGCGACAATGCGCTGCTGAATCAGGCCCAGGCCAATCTGGCGCGCGACATCGCCTCGGAAGCGAATGCGCGCACGGAAGCCGGCCGCTACGCCAAACTGTTCGACGACAAGATCGTCTCGCGCGAACAGGTCGATCAATTCAAGACGAAGGCGGATACGCTGGCGCAGTCGGTGCTGGCGGATCGAGCGGCAATCGAGAGCGCCAAGGCGCAGAAGGCCGCAGACCGCGCGGCGATCGATAACGCCAAAGTGCAACTCAGCTTCACGGCCATCACGTCCCCCATCGACGGGCGCACCGGCAATCTGATGTTCAAGCTGGGCAACGTGGTGGGAGCGAATCAAACCGCGCTGGTGATGATCACGCAAGTGGAGCCGATCTACGTGACGTTCGCCGTGCCGGAAGCGACGCTTTCGGATGTGAAGCGGTACATGGCGCAGACGAAACTGCCGGTCACCGCCACGACACAGGACGGGCAATCGCAAGCAGAACGCGGTGTGCTGACTTTCGTCGACAACAACGTCGACATGACGACGGGGACGATCAAGCTGAAGGGCACTTTTCCGAACAAGACGCATCGGTTGTGGCCGGGGCAGTTCGTGAACGTGACGCTTCGCCTGACGACGCGGCCGCACGCGCTGGTGGTTCCGAATCAAGCGGTGCAGAGCGGACAGGACGGAACGTTCATCTACGTGGTGAAGCCGGACACCGACGGTGGTCGCGACCAAGGTGGTCACGGGGCCTCGGGTCGATCAGGATCTGGTGATTGAGAGTGGCGTGAACGAAGGCGACACCGTCGTCACCGAAGGCCAGCTTCGCCTGGCTCCGGGAAGCCGGGTGCAGATGCGCGGCGGCCGTGGCGATGGTGGTGGCCGCGGGAGTGGCGGTGGTGGTCGTGGCGACGGGAGCGGCCGCGGTCCGGGCGCGGGTGCACCGGCTGGCGCAAGCGACGCGGCGGCTGGCGGACGCATCGACCGGTGGAGACGCACCGGGAGCCGAGGGCAAAGGCGGACGCATGGGCAAAGGCCGAGGCCATCGCGATGGCAGCAGTACCGACACCAACACGAATACGGATGGCGGCGAGCACAAGGGACGGGGCAGACGGCGCGGCGCCGGGACCCAGTAAGGCTGTCCCATGTCTTTTGGGCGCGGAAGTTTTATGGGCCGGAGTTTTTGGGCTGGAGTTTTTGAGTGAACCTCTCGGAAATCTTCATCCGGCGTCCCATCGCCACCAGCCTGCTGATGGCGGGGATCGCTTTGTTCGGCGTCATCGCCTACCGCTCGATGCCGGTCAGCGATCTTCCGACGGTCGACTATCCCACCATCAGCGTCAGCGCGAGCCTGCCGGGCGCGGATCCGAACACCATGTCGTCCTCGGTGGCATCGGTGCTGGAGCGGCAGTTCACCGGAATCGCCGGGCTCGATTCGATGACCTCGAGAAGTTCCACCGGCAGCACCAACATCAGCCTGCAGTTCTCTCTGGATCGCGACATCGAAGGCGCGGCGGTGGATGTGCAGAGCGCGATCGCCGCGGTGACTCCGCTGCTGCCCGCGGGCATGCCGTCGCCGCCGTCGTTCCGCAAACAGAATCCATCGGAACAGCCCATCATCTTCCTCAGCCTGGTTTCGGACGACGCTGCCGATGTCGACCATCGACGAGTTTGCCGAGACGCAGATCGCGCCGCGCATCTCCATGATCAACGGCGTGTCGCAGGTGCAGGTGCAGGGGCAGCAGAAATACGCGGTGCGCGTGCAGATCGATCCCGACAAGCTGGCGGCCAAACACATCGGACTGAATGAAATCGATACCGCGCTGAATCAGTGGAACGTCAACACGCCGCTGGGAACTCTGTACGGTCCGCAGATCGGCGTACAACATCTACGCCAACGGCCAGTTGATGAACGCCGAGCAGTTCAAGCAGCTGGTGATTTCCTACGTGGACGGCCGGCCGGTTTACCTGGAAGACGTCGCGCGCGTGATCGACAGCGTGCAGGACGACAAGCAGGCGTCCTGGCTGTACACCAAGGACGAGAAGACAGGCAAGCTGACCGGGTCGCGAGCGGTGACGCTGAGCGTGCTGCGGCAGCCCGGCACCAACACCATCGACGTGACCGATCGCGTGCGGGCGCTGCTGCCGTTGTTCCAGGCGCAGCTTCCGCCGGCGCTGAATCTGCTGGTTCGCGGCGACCGCTCGGAATCGCATTCGCCGGGCGTTTGACGATGTGCAGGTCACCATGCTGATCACGCTGGTGCTGGTGATCGGCGTGATCTTCTTCTTCCTGCGCAATGTTTCCGCGACCACGATTCCCAGCCTGGCGCTGCCGTTCACGATTCTGGGCACGTTCGCGGTGATGGCGGCGCTCAATTTCAGCCTCGACAACATGTCGATGATGGCGCTGATTCTGGCGATCGGATTCATCGTGGACGACGCGATCGTGATGCTGGAAAACATCGTGCGCCACATCGAAGCGGGCGAAGAGCCGTATGAAGCCGCGCTCAAGGGTTCGCGAGGAAATCGGATTCACCATCGTTTCGATGACCGTTTCGCTGGCGGCGGTGTTCATCCCGATTCTGTTCATGAGCGGAATCCTGGGACGCCTGTTCCGCGAATTCGCGATCACCATCACGGTAGCGATCCTGATTTCCGGCATCGTATCGATCACGCTGACGCCGATGCTGTGCAGCCGCTTCCTGTCGCACGCACGATCCGAACAAGCGGCACAACTTCGTCTATCGCATGACGGAGTGGTTCTTCAAGGTGCAGTATCAGGGTCTACGAATGGACGCTGCAGGGGCGTGCTGAAGTGCGCGTCCGGTGATGTTGCTGGCGTTTTTCGCCGTGATCGGGCTGACGCTGTTATCTGTTCCAGATCGTTCCCAAGGGATTCATTCCGGATCAGGATACCGATCAGATCTCGCTGCAGATGTTGGCCGCGCAAGGCACTTCGTTCTACAAGATGATGGACTACCAGAAAGCGGTGGCCGACATCGTCAGCCGCGATCCCAACGTCGATACGTTCATGGCGAGCGTCGGCGGCGGATTCGGCGGCCAGAGCGGCAACAACGCGATGATGAACATCATGCTGAAGCCGCGCAATGAGCGCGCTCATGACGATGCAGCAGGTGATGGACAAGCTGCGGCCGCAGATCGCGCGCTTCCCGGGATTCCAGACGTTCCTGCGCATTCCTCCGACCATCAATATCGGCACGCGCGGATCGCGCGCGGCGTACGAATTGACCAGTCAGAGCCCCGATACCGAAGCTCTGGCGCGCGAATCGCGAAAGCTGCATGGACGCGGTGGAGAAGGAGAGCGACATCGTCGCCGACGTCAATACCGATCTTCAGATCAAGAGCCCGCGCGTGAACCTGATCGTAGATCGCGATCGGGCGGCATCGCTGGGCCTGGACGTCACTTCGATCGAAGGCGCGCTGTACAGCGGATACGGCCCGAAATGGAGCACGACGATTTACGCGCCCACCAATCAGTACCAAGTGCTGACGGAGATCCAGCAGAAGTACCAGGCGTTCTCGGACTATCTTTCGAAAATCTATTTCAAGACCAATAGCGGCGCGCTGGTGCCGCTTGAACGAAGTGGTGCAAGCTGAAGGAAGACGCGATGGCGCAGAGCATCAATCACACGTCGGTGCTGCCGTCGGTCACGATTTCGTTCAATACTGAAGCCGGGGGTTTCGCTGGGCGAAGCGGTGGACCGGCTGGGCGCGGTCGCGGCTGCGCACGCTGCCGGATACGATGCACGTGAGCTTCACGGGAACCGCGCAGGTGTTCCAGGCTTCGCTGAAGAACCTGACGCTGCTGCTGATTGTCGCGATCGGCGTCGTCTATATCGTGCTGGGCGTGCTGTATGAGAGCTACATTCATCCGATCACGATTCTGTCCGGGCTGCCGTCGGCGGGCGTGGGCGCGCTGCTGACGCTGATCCTGTTCAAGGTGGAGCTGAATATTTATTCGTTCGTCGGGCTGGTGATGCTGGTGGGCCTGGTGAAGAAGAACGCGATCATGCAGATCGATTTCGCGCTGGAAGCCAGGAACGCAAATTGAACAAGACTCCCGCCGAGGCGATTTACGAAGGCTGCCTGATTCGCTTCCGACCGATCATGATGACCACGTGGGCGGCGCTGCTGGGCGCGGTGCCGATGGCGCTGGGGTATGGATCGGGCGGAGAAGCGCGGCGTCCGCTGGGACTGGCGGTGGTCGGCGGGCTGGTGGTTTCGCAGATGATGACGCTGTACCTGACGCCGGTGGTTTACACCTACATGTCGAGCGTGCTGGCGTGGTGGCGGAAGCGGCATCCGGATGACGTTGGAGGCGGAGCCGGAGTTTGGATTTACTGGAGCTCGGAGGCCGCGAGCCTGAGGCCGTGAGTTGTGAAAGCATGAATTTTTCGGAAACATTTATACGGCGGCCCATCGCCACCAGCCTGCTGATGGCCGCGATCGCGCTGTTCGGCGTGGTGGCTTATCGCGAGTTGCCGGTCAGCGATCTGCCGAACGTCGATTTCCCGACGCTGCTGATCACGGCGGCTCTGCCGGGCGCGAGCCCGGAGACGATGTCGTCGGCGGTGGCGACGCCGCTCGAGAACCAGTTTTCGACCATCGCCGGCCTGGAGCAGATGACGTCGGTCAACTCGCTGGGGTCGACGCAGATCACGCTGGAATTCGCGCTGACGCGCAGCATGGACGGAGCCGCCGTCGACGTGCAGGCCGCCATCACGCAGGCCGTCGCGACTGCTGCCGCAAGGCATGCCGACGCCGCCGACGTTCACCAAGGTGAATCCCGCCGATCAGCCCATTATTTATCTGGTTCTGACGTCCAAGCTGATTCCGCTGTGGACCCTGGATGAATACGCCGAGACGCGCGTCGCGCAGCGCATCTCGATGTCGAGCGGCGTCGCGCAGGTGCAGGTGCTCGGCCAGCAGAAATACGCGGTGCACGTGCAGATGGACCCGCACGCGATGGCGTCGCATCAGGTGGGCATCAATGAAGTGGAAGCGTCGCTCAAGACCTGGAATGTAAATCTTGCCGACCGGGCAGATCACCGGTCCGCAGCGCGCGTTCACGTTGCAGGCGAGCGGACAGTTGATGAGCGCGGCGCAGTACCGGCCGATGGTGGTGGCGTATCGCAACGGCGCGCCGGTGCGGCTGCAGGATCTGGGCGACATCGTCGACGGCGTGCAGGACAGGTACACGGCGTCCTGGTTTTATACGCCAAAGACGACGATCAGCGCGCGATCGTGCTCGGCATCCAGCGCCAGCCGGGCACGAACACGATCGAAGTCGACCGACAACATCAAGAAGCTGATTCCGCTGTTCAAGGCCGGAGCTTCCGCCGACGGTCCACATGGATATTCTGTACGACCGTTCCGACACGATTCGCGAGTCGTATAAAGATGTTCAGTTCACCATGCTGCTGACGCTAGGCCTGGTGATCGCGGTGATCTTCCTGTTCCTGCGCAACGTTTCGGCGACGATCATTCCCAGCCTGGCGCTGCCGTTTTCGATCATCGGGACGTTCGCCGTCATGTACATGCTGAAGTACAGCCTGGACAACCTGTCGATGATGGCGCTGATTCTTTCGGTGGGCTTCGTGGTGGACGACGCGATCGTGATGCTGGAGAACATTTTCCGGCACATGGAAATGGGCAAGAAGCCGTTGGTGGCGTCGCTGGTGGGATCGAACGAAATCGGATTCACCATCGTGTCGATGACGCTGTCGCTGGCGGCGGTGTTTATTCCGGTGCTGTTCATGGGCGGCATTCTGGGGCGCCTGTTCCGCGAATTTTCCGTCACCATCTGCGTCGCGATTCTGATTTCGGGCGTGGTGTCGGTCACGCTGACGCCGATGCTGTGCAGCCGGTTCCTGAAGGCGCCGGAGCATCATCAGCACGGCTGGTTGTATCGCATCACCGAGAAGTTTTTCGACGGCATGCTGCACGCTCTACGACGTCACGCTGAAGAGCGTGCTGCGGCATCGCGTGTTCACGATGGCGACGTTCGTTATCGTGCTGGCCGGAACCATCTGGATGTTCATGGACATCCCCAAGGGCTTCATTCCGGATCAGGACACGGATCAGATTTCGGTGACCACGGAAGCGCTGCAAGGCACTTCGTATCTATCAGATGGTGGAGTATCAGAAACAGGTCGCCGACCATCGTTCGCGACAATCCGAACGTCGCGGCGCTGATGTCGACGGTGGGCGGCGCGGCCGCGCAAACCGTCGGCGGCCCGAACTTCGGCCAGTTGCTGGTTCGCCTGAAACCGCGCGCCGAGCGCAAGGCAGGGTCAACGACGATGATCACGCAACTTCAGCCGCAGTGGATCGAGGTTCCCGGGCATGAAGGTGTATCTGCAGAACCCGCCGACCATTCGCATCGGCGGCCAGGTGACCAAGAGCCTGTACCAGTTCTCCATGCAATCGCCGAATGAAGCCGGAGTTATTCGCGAATGCGCAAAAGATGGAGAAGGCGATCGCGGAGATTCCGACGGCGTGCGCGACGTGACCAGCGATCTGGCGATTACCAGTCCGCAAGTGGAAGTGGAGATCAATCGCGACAAAGCCGGGCAGCTTCAGGTGAGCGCCAACGCGATCGAAAGCGCGTTCTACGACGCCTACGGTCCGCACTGGGTATCGACGATTTACGCCGCGGTCAACGAATACGAAGTCCTGCTGGAGCTGAAGCCCGCAGTATCAAGCCGATCCGCACGCGCTTATCGCTGCTGTACTTCAAGGGGACCGGGGAGCGCTGGTTCCGCTCGACACGCTGGCGAAGCTGAAGACGGACGTAGGACCGCAGGCCATCAATCACAACGGGCAGCTCACCGCGGTTACGATCTCGTTCGATTTGAAGCCGGGCGTCGCGCTGGGCGGAGTGATCGACCAGATTCGCGCGATCGCCGCGAAGGACGCTGCCGAACACCATCAGCACCAGCTTCCAGGGCGCCGCGAAAGCGTTCGAAAGTTCGCTGGGCAATCTGTGGGTGCTGCTGATGATCGCGATTGTGGTGGTGTATATCGTCCTGGGAATCCTGTACGAAAGCTACATCCATCCGATCACGATTCTTTCCGGTCTGCCGTCGGCGGGCTTCGGCGCGCTGATTACTCTCTATCTGTTCCACATGGATCTGAACATCTACGCGTTCGTCGGATTGATCATGCTGATCGGCATCGTGAAGAAGAACGCCATCATGCAGATCGATTTCGCGCTGGACGCCGAACGCAACCAGGGCATGCCGCCCGGACAAGGCCATCTATCGAAGGCTGCCTGATCCGTTTCCGTCCCATCATGATGACCACGATGGCCGCGCTGCTGGGCGCGGTGCCGATCGCGATCGGTTAGGGCGCGGGCGGCGAGGCGAGGCAGTCGCTGGGGCTGGTAGTGGTCGGCGGGCTGATGTTCTCGCAATTGGTGACGCTGTATCTGACGCCGGTGTTTTACACCTACATGGCGAGCATGCAGTCATGGTTGACGCGAAAGAAGAGTACGCCGCAGCCAGCCAGCATCACGCCCGCGGAAACTCCCGCATAAACGTGGCGCACGCTTAAGCGTGCAGCCGTCGGCTTCAGCCGATGGTGTTTTCGGACGTCGAACTGAAGTTCGCCGCTGCACGCTTAAGCGTGCGCCACGCCAGATCACGGCGTCTCGAAATAGCGCGTCGCCAACATGACTCCGGCTGCGTAGAGTGCCGCCAATCGCGGATCTTGTTTTCGAATCGAATCGAGGTCGCGTTCGAGCGCGCCCCGCAATCCGGATACCACGGCGGGCGTCCACGCTTTCTTTCCCGCCTTTCCATAGGCACGAACCGCTCGGCTATTCATCAGCGCCACCGCGTCCGCGGCTTCAGCTCGTGTGAAACCCGCGGCCCGGAAGCTTTCGAGCGCCGCACTGATCCACGGCAGCGTTAAACGCTCCGCGAGTTGGACTCCCGCTAAATACAGCGATTTCGCCGAAGAGCGGATCTCGATCAGCTTGCGCTTGTCGGCCGCGAGCAAATGCTTCAATTCGCGAAGAACGTCGGGATGGCCTTCGGCGATCAACGTTCGCGCGTCACGATCCATCGCGTTCAGCGTCGCGACTCGCGATCCGGCGGCGCGCAGGCGAACGGCGCGCAGACTATCCAAGTTCGACCCGCACAGCACGAACATGCGCCCAGTGATCGAAAGGGAAGCTCCCAGATCGAGCGACACACGATCCACCGCAGCGTCCGGAACCGCGATCCAGATCAACGGGCACTTCTCCAGGTCCGAATAGTGTTCGACCGCATGTCCGGCGCGCAGTGTGTTCGAAATGCGCCGCGCGACTCGAAGCGATGCGGCCTTCACCGGTCCAATGGTGGAAAGCAGCGATGGAAGGCGCGCCAGAAACAACTGGGCCACGCCGCCGGAGCTAATCAGGCCGGCAGTGCGGTTGTGCCTCAACCGGGCACGGTTCATCATTCGAGTTTATGTCACGGCAGTGCCGGTGATCGAACGGGCTCGCAATTCCTTCAGGCGATCGCGAAACGCCGCGGCCTGCTTGAAATCGAACTTGCGGGCCGCCTCGCGCATTTTCTCTTCCAGCTCCGCCAGATAGTTCTCCATCTGTTCGGGCGGAACGTTGTCGACTTCGTCCTCGGCTCTCGAGCGGCACCGTCACGTAGTCCGCCTTCGGCGATCGCGACCAGATTCATGTCGATCGGCTTGATGATCGATTGCGGCATGATGTCGTTGGCTTCGTTGTAGGCTCGCTGAACGGTGCGGCGGCGGGTGGTTTCGTCGATGGCGCGGCGCATGGAATCGCGTCATCACGTCGGCGTAGAGGATCGCGCGGCCGTTCAGATGGCGCGCGGCGCGGCCCATGGTCTGAATCAGCGATCCGGCCGATCGCAGGAAGCCTTCCTTGTCGGCGTCGAGAATCGCGACCAGCGATACTTCCGGCAGATCCAGGCCTTCGCGCAGCAGGTTGACGCCGATCAGCACGTCGTAGGTGCCGCGGCGCAGGTCGCGCAGGATCTTCACGCGATCGAGCGTCGAGACTTCCGAGTGCAGATACGCGCACTTCACGCCGGCTTCGGTGTAGTGCTCCGCCAGATCCTCCGACATGCGCTTGGTCAGCGTGGTCACCAGCACGCGCTCGTTCCGTCTCGGCGCGCAGGCGGATCTCGTGCAGCAGATCGTCCACCTGGCCGCGGATCGGCCGCACGTCGACTTCGGGATCGACCAGGCCGGTGGGCCGGATGATCTGCTCGATCACCGCGCCGGAGGTCTTCGTCAGCTCGTACGGACCGGGCGTGGCCGAAACGTAAATCGCCTGATGCACGCGATTCTCGAATTCCTCGAACGTCAGCGGGCGATTGTCGAGCGCGCTGGGCAGGCGGAATCCGAACTTGACCAGGTTCTCCTTGCGCGAGCGGTCGCCGTGATACATGCCCTGAAGCTGCGGAACGGTCTGGTGGCTTTCGTCGAGGAACAGCAGCGCGTCGTGCGGCAGATAATCCAGCAGCGTGGGCGGAGCCTGGCCCGGCAGGCGTCCCGAAAAATGGCGCGAATAATTTTCGATGCCGTGGCAGTAGCCGATCTTGCGGATCATCTCCAGATCGAACATTGGTGCGCTGCCACAGGCGCTGCGCTTCGATGCGCTTGCCTTCTTTTTCGAGCTCGCCCTTCCACCAGTTGCAGCTCGTTTTCGATGCTGCGCAGCGCGCTCTGCGCGCGTCTCGGGCGTCATCACGTAGTGCGTCTTGGGATAGATCGGCAGGCGCAGATAGGTCTGCTTCACCTGGCCGGTGAGCGGATCGATCTGCTCCAGCGATTCGATCTCATCGCCCCACAGGCTGATGCGATAGGCGGAGTCGTCGTAGGTGGGGAAGATCTCGATCACGTCGCCGCGCACGCGAAACGTGCCGCGCTTGAAATCGCCTTCGTTGCGCTCGTAAAGGATGTCGACCAGGCGCTGCGGTGATCTCCTCGCGCTCGATCTTCTGCCCTTTTTCGAGCATCAGCAGCATCCCGTAATACGCTTCGGGCGAGCCGAGGCCGTAGATGCAGCTGACGCTGGCGATGATGACGCAATCGCGGCGCTCGAACAAGGAGCGCGTGGCGGAAAGGCGCAGCTTGTCGAGCTCGTCGTTGATGGTGGCTTCTTTTTCGATGTAGACGTCGCCGGACGGGAATGTAGGCTTCGGGCTGGTAGTAATCGTAATAGCTGACGAAATACTCGACGGCGTTCGACGGGAAAGAACGTCTTGAATTCCTGATAGAGCTGCGCGGCCAGCGTCTTGTTGTGCGCCAGCACCAGCGCGGGGCGGCCCGATGTGTTCGATCACCTTGGCCATGGTGAAGGTCTTGCCGGAGCCGGTGACGCCGAGCAGAACCTGGTGCTGCTCGCCGTCCTTCAGGCCGCGCAGCAGCGAATCGATGGCCGTCGGCTGATCGCCGCGCGGCTTATAGTCGATGCCGAGGCGGAAGGCCATAGTTAATTATCGCTCTGAGGCTTTAAGGGCCGCGCGAATTTGCTGGGCTTCGCGGGAATCGCCCGCCGTTTGGATCCATGGTTTCAGCCACGCTCGGCGAGGTTCTTTAGAATCGCGCGCGATTTTGAGGAGCAGATCAGTGGCGTAGGGCAGGATCTTGTCGAGACCGGGGCCTTGGACGAGGTCGCCACGATTCCAGTTCGCGGGAATTGTTGAGCGACTACGATCGAGCGTGTACTCGAGATCAGGTTCTGAGCGACTGAAGGTGACTGTCCATTCCTCATCCCAGAGAAAATGGGGGCCCGGTTCATACGGCGGCAGTCGCGGACGACCTCCTCCGAACTCGACGTGATACGCAAAGTCGAGCGTCTCATTCTGGTTGGCGGAAGCGTAACGTACGAAGCGCATGGAGGTCGTTGTAGCGGGATCGCTCTCCGCCATGAAACCGTGGTGGGGGACCGTAAGAACGTGATGAAGTTTATGACTCCGCAGCTCGTACCACTCGGAACCGTACGAGCTCAATCCGCTGCCGCTGCCCGTGTTTCCCGTCACGACAAGCCATCGCCTTTCACGCGCGGTAGCCACCGACACCTCAACGTCCATGTAGTGTGCTGATTGTTCGATGTGATCGATGTAGGAGCACGCGGGCTCGCAATGGAACAAGAGAATTCGATGAAACGCGATGAAGTTGCCTGTGACGAGGAGGATTGAGGTCCGCCCCTGCCCGAATTCTGGATCGAATTCGTGCTCGATAAACTGTGCATCACAACCGTCGTGACATTCGAAGGCGGGACTGGGAGCAATGCTGAAAGAACTCCAGAGCTTGGCGATGTCGCGTCCGGCTTTAATCTGGTCGAATACCTTGTTTGGGTCGACACTTTGAGCAAGCGCCACCGCCGCGAACGAAACGAAGAACTGCAGCAGCTTCATGTCGATTTCTTCAGCATAAGCGCTGGGACCTAGCCCGCGCCAGTTGGAATTGCCAGTATTGTATCTAAAAGGACTTGTATCTGAAAATGAAGAGGCGATGACCTTCGACTTGTTTCCGCTGCGCTTCCATTTCGTGGCGAACAGCCCGATTCATTTCCCTATGGGAGCCGGAGCGAACCTCTTGCGAGGCGCCTTGGGAAAATCGCTGATGCGGATCTCGCCGGATGCCTACTCGCGCTGGTTCTCGCCTGAATCTCTCGGCGGACCCAGCGGATTGCGCGATGCACCGCGACCCTTCGTGTTCCGCTCGGCTCACCTGGATGGAGCGGCAGTGCTCAGGGGCCAAGCCTTTGATTTCGGCCTGAATGTGTTTGAGACGTGCAAGCCTGTGATCGGCGTCATCGCGCAAGCCTTCGAGGAGCGATTCGGGAAGGTCGCCGCGCTGGAAGGAAGAGGAGTCCTGCGCCTTCCCCTGGTTGCAGCGGTTGAACGGGCGGATCGCGTTCGGGTGCACTTTCTGACCGCGACAGAAATCAAAGGCGCGGAGCGGCCTGACTTCGGTCCGCTGTTCGCGCGTCTGCGCGACCGCATCAGCACTCTGCGAGCGTCTTACGGCGGGGGACCGCTCGAAATCGATTTCAAATCCATGGGCGAGCGGGCGGCGCGAATCGCGATGACACGCTGCGACCTTCAGCACGTCAAGGCGGAGAGAACCAGTCGCGCCACGGGACAGCGCCATTCACTTGGCGGATTCGTCGGCGTTGCAGAATACGAGGGCGACGTCGGCGAATTCCTGCCGTACCTGGAGATCGCGCGCTGGACCGGCGTCGGTAGACAAACAGTTTGGGGGAATGGCGAAATTGCCTGGGAAACGTTTTGAACGCGAATTGATTCAGGGCTTTTTGCATCAGCCCGTGAAGCAGGCGGTTTCGCCTGCTGCTGCCGACGCCATCGCCATCACGCATGGCGCGGGAGGAAACTGCGAATCGCCGCTGCTGGTCGCGCTGGCAGATGCTTTCGCCGCAGCCGGCTGGCACGTTCTGCGCTACGATCTGCCGTTTCGCATCCAACGGAAGAGCCCCACGCCGGCACAGGCGGTGCGGGACCGCGAAGGAATTCGTGAGGCGGCGGCCGCGCTGCGCGAAGTCTCGGGCGCGCGCCGAGTGTCGTTAAGCGGGAGTTCGTACGGCGGCAGGCAATCGACGATGCTCGCGGCCGAAGACAAGTCGGTGGCCGACGCGCTGCTGCTGTTGTCGTACCCGCTGCATCCGCCAGGAAAGCCGCAGACGCTGCGCACCGAACACTTCCCTGCTCTCCAGGTGCCGGCGCTGTTCGCGCACGGAACTCGCGATGCGTTCGGATCCATCGACGAGATGCGACTCGCGCTGGCGTTGATTCCCGCGCGCACCGAGTTGATCGAAGTCGCCGGCGGGCCGCACGGATTGCCTGCGAAGATTTCGCCACAGATCGCGAATCAATTTATTGAATTTGTAGCGCGCTGAATCGCGCTACGTCTGTCGCATACTCTGCTCCGGTTTGGCTATCGCCTGCCGCGACGCGATTCCTATAATCGCGGTAGTGAAACAGTTCCTCTCTGTGATCGAGCAGATGATCGGGTTGATCGCGGTGATCTTGTTATCGCCAGTTCTCATGATCGTCGCGGCGACGATCTTCATCCTTTCGAAGCGCGCCCCGCTGGTTGCGCATCGCCGCTTGGGTCGCGATGGGCGTCCGTTCTGGATGCTGAAATTCCGCAGCATGTGGGACAGCGGATCGAACACACAGAGCGCGCGGCACGCGTTCGTCGAACGATTGCACGACCAACCGGTTCCCGAAGTAAAAACCGGCGGCGATCCGCGCGTCACCAGCGCCTTCGCCGCATTCTGCCGCAGGCATTCGATCGATGAACTGCCGCAGCTCTGGCATGTTGCGAGCGGAGAAATGTCGCTGGTCGGCCCGCGCCCGGTGACCCCCGCGGAGTGGACCAAATTCTACGGCGACTCTGCGCAAGAAGTGCTGCGATTGAAGCCGGGATTGAGCGGGCTGTGGCAAACGCGCGGGCGCAATCGACTGACGTATCGGCAGCGCCGACGGCTCGACATCTTCCTCGCGCGGCACTACTGTCTACTGCTTTATTTGCGCATTCTGGGGCAAACGGTCCCGCGAGTTCTGGTCGGCCGCGACGCCTGGTGATCCGGAACGCGACAGCGCAGTCTCTTACGCGTCTGTGTGAAACAAACAGGCGTGAAAAACAGGGACAGGCTACCCTGTCCCCTAGTGACCCGAGGCCGCGGATGAACAAGATATCGGCGTGGACAGGGCGGCCTGTCCCTGTTTTTCACGCCTGTTTGTTTCACACAGACGCGTAAGAGACCGCGCTACTTGTGTTGGACGCATAAACAAGATATAACTCTCGAATGCGCCCTCGTTCTCTCTGCCTCGTCGCAATCGCATCCGTTTCCGTTTTCGCCGCGGACCGCGTTACCGTTCTCCGCGCCGACGATCACGGGTCCAATCGCATGGACGCAACAGCCGCCCAACCCCGGACATGGCTATCCGTTCAACCCAACCTATCTCGACCTCAAGGCGAGCGGCTATATCGAAGAGGAGTTCTTCATCGAAGGCACGGCGAATCGCTACAAGCACGACGGCGACGCCACGGGTAGCGTGATCGACGCCGGCCATCCTTATAAGACTCGCGTGGTGGTGCGCCGCCCGATATCGTCGAAGAAGTTCAACGGCACCGCGATCGTCGAATGGACCAACGTCACCGGCAGCCGCGATCTGGAGATGGACTGGTTCCAATCCGCCGACTATTTCGTGCGCGCGGGCTACGCGTGGATCGGCGTCTCGGCGCAGCGCGTCGGCGTCAATGCGCTAAAGGCCTGGAGCCCGGATCGCTACGCGTCGCTCGATGTGACGGAAGGCGGCAAGATCACGAATGACGATTTGTCGTACGACATCATGGTTGCCACCGCGATGGCGATTCGCGGCAAGGCGAACAAAGACATCATGGGCGGGTTGAAATCCGATCGCGTGATCGCCACCGGCCACTCGCAATCGGCGGGTCGCCTGGGCGGCTACATCAATACGATCCATCCGCTGAATCCCGTGTTCGATGGCGTGATGCTGCACGGCGGCGGCGGCAAGATTCGCGGCGATATCGACCTGAAGGTTTTCAAGCTGCAATCCGAGACCGATGTTCGCGGTCCCGCGGCGCGCCAGCCCGATACCGATAAACTGCGCACGTGGGAAGTCGCCGGCACGTCGCACGTCGATTCGCAATCGCAGATTCACTTCACGGAGCTCGGTAAATTGAACGCGGGGCTGCCTCCGGGCGCGTCGACGGCAGGCACCTGCGACAAGCCGCCCTACAGCCAGGTTCCGTTCCACTACGTATTCAACTCGGCGTTCGATCACTTCGTCGTCTGGATCAAGAACGGAACGCCGCCGCCCAGCGCTCCGCCGATCGAGTACACCAGCGCCACGCCGCCCGCAATCGCTCGCGATGAAATGGGCAACGCGCTCGGCGGGATTCGGCTGGCCGAAATCGCCGTTCCTACAGCGGTGAATACGGGCGTCAACGGCGGGACGAATTTCTGCCGGCTGTATGGATCGCATATCGATTTCGACAAGGCTCGCGTCACGAGCTTGTATCCGACGCACAAGGCCTACGTCGCCGCGGTGAAAGACATCACGGAGAAGAACGTGAAAGCCGGCTACATTTTGAAGGTCGACGGCGAAGCGTCCATCGCAGCGGCCGAGAAATCGGACATCGGGCGATGACGCGTGGCGCGGGCTGCCAAGCCTGCAGAGCCGAGAGTCGTCTCGGCTTTTCTTGCGAGTTCTCTAACCAAAGTCACTGAGGAAACCATATGAAACGAGCAGCAACGATATTAATAGCAGCGGGATTCAGCGCTGTTCTCTTCGCGCAACCACCGGCGGCAGCGCCACCCACGTCCATCGGCGCCGCGATCGATCGCGAAATCAGCCTTGCCGAACGCCAGCTCATGGGCGCGGTGGAAGCCATGCCGGAGGCGAAGTTCAACTTCACGCCGGAAAGCCTCGACATCAAGGGTGCCGCGTTCAAGGGCGTGTATACGTTCGCCGGTCTGGTGAAACATCTGGCCGCCGCGAACTACCTCCTATGGGGCGGAGCCGGCGGCGATCCAATGCCGCCGACCATCACCGGCGTGAAAGGGCCGGAGAACATGACGTCGCGAACGGAGATCATTGCGCTGCTCAAGGCGTCGTTCGCTTCGGGTCACCACGCGGCGGCTGCTCTCATTGCCGAAAACTCGCTGGATATCGTGCCCGGCCCAGGCGGCCAAAAAGTGCCGCGAATATTCGGACTCACCTTCGCCGTCGCGCACGCTTATGACGAATACGGTCAGATGGTCGAGTATCTGCGCATGTGCGGGATCGTGCCGCCGGCCAGCGCTCCGCGCTAGCGAGCTGTGGGGCAGGCGTTTCCGCCTGCCATCTGCAGCGACAGCCTAAGCCGCCCCAACCTCGACCTCGACAGTGCGAACGTTCGGCGCGCGCGTGGCGTGCGGCGGCTCGAAATGCAATTGGAGCGCCTCCCTTAGATTCGCTAGCGCTTCTTCTTCCGTCTCTCCCTGGCTCGCTGTGTCGATCTCGAGGCATTGAGAGACGTACCAGGTACCTTCTCGCCAAACAGTGGCTGCAAATGGGCGCTTCATGAAGACATTCTTTCACAACAATGATCTGCAGTTGTAATCAGATTAATCGCGGCGCCGGTCCGTTAGGTGTGAAGAAGAATCCAAACAAAGACCGCGTATCCGCCCGCGAGGCAGATGAGCATTGAGGAGCCAAGCGAGAGAATTAGCGCATACCAAGGCCGCGTGTAGCTTTCGGAGCGATGGCAGTACCTCTCGTAGCGCCAAACCAGCATTCCGATAAAAGCGACGCCGTAGACAACGCTCGCGACAAACCAAGTCAGAGGCCACGCAATGTGTCGTTGGAGTCCTTGAGCGGAAGTATCGTTTCGAAAGAAGAATACAGCAACCGCTCCGATGGACGCCGAACCCAGCCCGATAATCAGCTTCGCCAATTCTAGATAGTTCCGGTTGTGCGGCTCAAACGTGCCACGCCCTTCGTTGCGCCAGAACCGGCGTCCTGGGGATCGAGGGCATAAGCACCCGGCTCCGCCGTCTCAAATAGAACGAGATAAAGAGCGACAAAAATTAATAGCGGAGCGATCACAGGCCAGCCCATGGCCCAGAATCATATCACGACACCTGAAAGCTGGCGGCTTTGACGCATATGTTTGAGTGCCGCCTACCTCGGCGTATCGTACCCCATAATCCTCGGCTTCTGCCCCGCGAGACTATCCGTGATCGCCTGCGCCACCACCACCGAAAACAGCGGACGAATATTGAAGTGACTATAAGGATTAATTTGGATCATCATGATCCCGATCAAATCCTCTTGCGGGTCGATCCAGAACAGCGTGCCATCCGCCCCGCCCCAACTGAACGTGCCGATCGACAGCGCGTCCGGAGCCTTCGACGGATCCGTCAGCACCCCGTACCCGAGCCCGAATCCGTATCCCGCGCCGCGAATATAAACCGGCTTATCCTTGCCGATCTGATTCGTGATCATCATGTCGACCGTCATCCGCCCCAGCAGCCGATGCCCATCGTATTCGCCGCCGTTCAACACCATCTGGCAGAACTTGAAATAATCCGCCGCCGTTCCGTTCAGCCCCGCGACGCCGGGGAAGTACGCGGTCGGCTCGTGAAACTCGGGCTTGCGCCGCAGCACGATCTTGCCGTCTTTGTCGGGCGTGTACACCGCCGCCACGCGATTCACTTTCTCTTTCGGAATGTTGTAATACGTGTCGCGAATTCCCGAGCGGCTCGAAAATCCGCGTCCGCACGAATTCGTCGACAGTCTTACCGGAAATCTTTTCGACCAGCGCCGCGACGTAATCGGTCGACGCGCCGTATTGCCAGTCGCTCGCCCGGTTGAAACGCCAGCGGCCGCGTTGCCGACCGCTCGATATTTTCCATCAGCGTCTTCGGACGATTGCCCGGCTCCAGCGACAACCCCGACGTGTGGCTCAAAATCTGGCGAATCGTGATCGGCCGCGCCGCGGGCACGCGCCCCTGCACCGGATCGTTCACCATCATCTTCGAATACGCCGGCAGCCATTTCGAAATCGGATCGTCCAGCATGAACTTGCCGTCTTCCCACAGCATCATGAGCGCCGTCGAAACGATCGGCTTGGTCATCGACATCAGCGAGAAGATCGCGTCCTTCTCCATCGGCTGATTTTCTTCCTTGTAGCGCCAGCCCTGCGCATCGAAGTGCACCACCTTGCCCTTGCGCGCCACCAGCGTGACGGAGCCCGCGATCTGGTTGGTGTCGATGTAATCTTTCATGAACGCGTGGATGCGTTCCAGGCGTTGCGAAGACATCCCGACGGTTTCGGCTTTCGCCATCGGCAAATCGGATTGCGCAGCGGCGATGAAAGGTACGGCAAGAGCGATGACAAGCAAACGTAACTGGATCATACGATCCTCCATCCTGAGATTGTAGTCTTACTAGGGACGTGGCGCACGCTTCAGCGTGCCGTGTCGACACTCATGTCGACACGTTTTAGCGTTTCAGATACTGGAGCGCGATCGACCACCGAATTGCAACGCAGAAGTTCATTCTGACTAATGACTCCTGTCTCCTGACTCCTGCTTCAGATACTTCCCCGTATACGAAGCCTTCAACCCAGCAATCTCCTCCGGCGTTCCCACCCCGACCACTCTTCCGCCACGATCGCCACCCTCCGGCCCCAGATCGATCACCCAATCCGCGCGACGAATCACTTCCAGATTGTGTTCGATGATCAGGATGCTCGCCCCGGATTTCAGCAATCGTTCGAACGCGTCCAGCAACTTCGTGATGTCGTCGAAATGCAGTCCCGTTGTCGGTTCGTCGAAAATATACAGCGTGCCTTCGCTGGTCGCTTGCGACAAGTGCGCCGCCAGTTTTACACGCTGCGCTTCGCCGCCCGAAAGCGTCGTCGCCGATTGCCCCAGCCGCAAATATCCCAGCCCGACATCGTTCAACACCTTCAGCTTCGCCACCAGCTTCGGCGTCGCCGAAAAGAATGAGATCGCTTCCTTGACCGTGAGCCCCAGCACCTCGTGAATATTCAACGCGTGATACTTCACATCCAGCACGCTCTGCTTGAAGCGCGTGCCCTTGCAGTCTTCGCATAGCAGTTCGACGTCGGCCAGGAACTGCATCTCCACGGTTACCGTCCCGTCGCCCTGGCACGTCTCGCAGCGGCCGCCCGGAATGTTGAACGAAAAATGACCCGGCGAATATCCGCGCCGATCCGCATCCGCCGTCGACGCAAACAATTCGCGAATAATATCGAACGCCTTGATGTACGTCACCGGATTCGAGCGCGGCGTTCGCCCGATTGGCGACTGGTCTACCAGAATCACTTCCGTCAGCAGATCCGCGTGCTCCACCTTGCGGCACGTCAGCTTCTCCACCGGCGTCGCCCACTCTTCCACCAAGTCGGCCGGCGGCGCATCGCGATTCATCCGCTTCGCCAGCGCCTTGTAAATCACCTCATGCACCAGCGTCGATTTTCCCGACCCCGACACACCCGTCACCGCGACCATCATGTTCAACGGAATCTCGACGTCGATGTTCTTCAGGTTGTGCGCCTGCGCGCCGATGAACTTGATCACGCGCTTCGGATTGATCGTGCGCCGCTCATGCAGATACGACGTCTGCAATTCGCCGCGCAGGTATTTCGACGTGAGCGAATTCGCGCCCGGCGCCAGCAACTCTTCGTACGAACCTTCGAATACGATGCGGCCACCGTTCTCGCCCGCGCCCGGACCCAGATCCAGAATGTGATCCGCCGACTTCATCACCTCAGGATCGTGCTCCACGACGATGATCGTATTTCCCAAATCGCGCAGCTCTTCCAGAATCTTGACCAGCCGAGCCGTGTCGCGCGTATGCAGCCCGATCGACGGTTCGTCGAGCACGTAGCAAGCGCCCACCAGTCGCGATCCCAGACACGTCGCGAGTTGAATCCGCTGCGCCTCGCCGCCCGAAAGCGTCGCCGATAGTCGATCCAGCGTCAGATACTCGAGCCCCACATCGTTCAGGAATTTCAGACGCTGCTGGATCTCCACCATGATCCGCTCGGCGATGCCTGCTTCCTCTGGCGACAATTCCATCTTGCAGAAAAATGTCTGCGCTTCGGCGATATTCATTCGCGAAACATCCGCCAGATTCTTCCCGCCCACGCGAACATACAGCGCCTCCGCGCGCAGCCGGGATCCGCCGCAATCCGGGCACTGCGTGTATCCGCGATATCGGCTCAGAAACACGCGCACGTGAACCTTGTACTTTTTGGTTTCCACTTCCTTGAAGTAGCGCCGAATCTGCTGATGAACAATCGCGCGCTCTTCCGCTTTCAATTCGAAATAGGGGACAGTGAAACGAACCTTGCCCTTCGCGGCCGCGCGAAATTCATCCAGATACCAGGAATGCTGCGGTTTGGTCCACGGATCCACCGCACCCTGCGCCATCGTTCGCGACTTGTCCGGAATCACCAGATCCATGTCGTAATCGATCGTATTGCCGAAGCCCTGGCAGCGCTTGCACGCGCCGTAAGGATTGTTGAAGCTGAACAGGCTCGGCTCCGGCTCGACAAATTCCATGCCGCATTTCTTGCAGGAGAACTTCTCGTTGAAGTGCAGCTCCTTTTCTGCCGCATCTCCGCCCGCCGCTTCAAACGTCACTTCGCCCGATTCGCGATAGCAAATCTCGACCGTGTCCACCAGCCGCTGCCGCGCTTCATCCGTGACCTTCTCCGGAATCGCGATGCGATCCGCCAGGATGGCAACCGGCTTCGTGAAGTCGACATCCAGCAAGGATTCCGGTGTCGAGAATTCGAACACCGTGCCGCCCTGGTACAGCCGATTGAAACCCTTCTTGCGCAGCTCGAACAACCGGTCGCGCAACGCTTCGCTGGTTTTCTCGGCCTTTACCGGAAACAGCGCGTACCAGCGCGATCCCGCCGGCTTTGCGCGAACATCCGAGCCGCCACCTGATCCACCGTGTCGCGCTCCACATGAATGCCGCACTTCGGACAATACGTGCGGCCCGCGCGCGCCCACAGCAGCCGCAGAAAATCGTACAGCTCCGTCGTCGTCGCCACGGTCGACCGAGGATTGCGCGTCGTGTTCTTCTGCCGGATCGCCACCGGCGGCGCGATGCCTTCGATCTCGTCGACATCGGGCTTTTCCATCCGTTCCAAAAACTGCCGAGCATACGCCGACAAAGATTCAACATAGCGGCGCTGCCCCTCCGCGTAAATCGTGTCGAACGCCAGTGACGACTTGCCCGACCCCGAAACGCCCGTGACCACCGTCAACTTCTCATGCGGGATGTCGACAGAGATGTTCTTCAGATTGTGAACCCGCGCGCCCTTGATGCGAATGAACTCGTTAGCCAGTTCTT
Organism: Terriglobia bacterium; assembly: GCA_963732025.1. Lineage (GTDB taxonomy): Bacteria > Acidobacteriota > Terriglobia > Bryobacterales > Bryobacteraceae > Palsa-187. Next base: position 425,282 of record CAVSXU010000006.1, on the reverse strand, counting down.
TCGCCGCCCCCGCACGCTCTTTCGTCGCAACGTCCCTTGAGGCGCTGCCGTCAGGCTGCGCGCTTTCTTTCGCGGCAACATCCCTCAATGCGCTGCCGTCAGGCCGCGCGCGTTCTTTGGCACCCGACGTCGCTTGAGGCGCGACAGCATGGAGCGCTAATTCTTCCGAGGCGCCGCCGTCAGGCCGCGCGCGATCTTTCCCCACGACCACACTTGAGGCGCTGCCGTCAGGCTGCGCGCGTTCTTCCGAGCCGCGACCGTCTGGCAGTGGTCTCTTCATTCGCTTGGTGGCGTTCTTCACTGTGGGTTCGCTTAGGGGAAGGGATTCACTACTAGTATAGAAGTTGCTGTCAAATCCGACCGTCAAAGCCATCCGCACCAAACTCGGCTCCTGGTACGATCAAAACCGCCGCGACCTTCCGTGGCGCCGCACGCGCGATCCCTACGCCATCTGGATTTCCGAGATCATGCTGCAGCAAACCCGAGTCGCCGCCGTAATCCCGTACTACGAAAAATTCCTGAGCGCGTTCCCCAATTCCGCCGCGCTTGCCGCCGCCCCAGAGGAACAAGTGCTGGCGATGTGGAGTGGACTCGGCTATTACAGCCGCGCTCGCAACCTGCAAAAGACCGCGAAAATGCTCGTGCAGAATACCGCGCAAGCACCGGGATTTCACCGCGATTTCACCGCGATCCGAGCGCTGCCTGGAATCGGCGATTACACCGCCGCCGCGATCTCCAGCATCGCCTTCGGCCTGCCCCACGCCGCCGTCGATGGCAATGTGCGACGCGTAATCGTCGCGCCTGACCAACAATGACGCAGCCGATGTCCCTGCGATCGCATCGCAACTGCTTGATCGCAAAGACCCTGGCCGTTGGAATCAGGCCGTGATGGAGCTAGGCGCCACCATCTGCACCCCACGCGACCCGCACTGCGCCAAATGCCCGATCGCCAAGCATTGTGAAGCACATACGCGCGGTACGCAGACGTCGCTGCCGTCGAAACGCGCGAAGCCGGAGCCTGAGTACCTGGAGCGAATCCTACTCATCGTCGAACGCGGTCACAACGTTTTATTAGTCCCGAGCACCCGCGTGAAAGGCTTCTGGGATCTCCCCGAACTCCCTGATAACACGAGGACAAGAGGCATCCTCGCCACCCAGCCGTTGGGTTCGTTTCGTCACGCGATCACCCATCGGCATTACAAGTTCGTTGTATATAAGGGTAGGGCGAATGACGTAGCGGGGCGATTGGGGAAACTGCATCGCTGGGTGCCACATCGAAAATTACATGAAATCCCGTTAAGCACCACAGCAAAAAAGGCGATGCGGTGTTTAGGGATGTAGTGCGCGCTCAAGATCGATAACATGAAAATTTCCGGACGAAAAATATTTTGGGGATCCTTGGGACTCTGCGCGGCGCTGGCTCCAGCGTATCTTTACGCGCACTATGAAGGACCGCAAGTCCGGCATACAGCCGCGCCGGGAGACGTTCGCGAACTCGCGTGCTCAACCTCAGGCAGTGCCACACGGGGACTGCAGAACGGGCGGACCAGTCAATCCGAGCGGCGGCGGCAAGGTGACGGCAACTTTTTCGAGCGGAGCCATCTATATCCCGGGAGGGGCACCCGATCACGATCACATGTGACTGCGACCGATCCTGTCAACACACACTATGGATTTCAGATGACAGCCCGGCTCGCGAGCAACCCGGCGAGTGGTCAAGCGGGATCGTTCAACCCAGGGCCGAACCCTGGACGAACGCGAATCCAATTATCGTCCTCTGCGATGACAATAATTTTAGCCCGGCCAAAGGCTGCGCTGCGGCGAATCCCGTCGAATTCATTGAGCATTTCTTCAACACCGATACGTTGGTCTATTCAACTTCGCACGCCTATACGTTCACCTGGACTCCGCCAGCCACGAATGTCGGTAACGTGCACGTTTTACGTCGCCGGTAACGTCGGTCAATCTCAATGGCGCGAACGATGCTGGCGATCACGTGTACAACGCACAAGTACACTCTGACGCCCGGCACTAACGATCCTCCATCGATCGTCACCGGCGGAGTACTCAACGCTGCGAGCTTCGCCAAGGGTTCCGATGGCCTCGGCACGCCGGTCGCGCCGGGTTCGCTGGTATCGATCTTTGCGACGAATTTCGGAACCGATCAGGCCGATGCGAGCATTGTTCCATTTCCGATGAGTCTGGGCGGCGTCACCGCAAGCTTCAGCAGCGTCTCCGCGCCTCTGCGCGACGTGATTCCCGCCGCCGGATTGATCAACGCGCAGATTCCGTTCGCGACCAAGGTCGGCTCCGCGAGCGCCACCATCTCGACCAGCGGCGGCGCATCCACCGCGCAGGCCGTGACCATCGTCGCGCAGGCGCCTGGGATCTTCACGAATCCTCCGGGAGTCGGAACCGCGATTCTGGTGAGCCTTCCCAGCTTCACCTTGGTAACCGCGGACAAGCCCATTGCCCGCGGCGCTTCCGCGTTCTTTTACGCGACGGGCCTTGGCGTGATGACGCCGCCTGTAGCGGATGGCGACGGCGGCCTCGATGGCGTGGCCCATTTCGCGACGTTCCCCACCGTGACGATCGGCGGCATCACAGCGCCGGTGGGATTTGCGGGGCAGGCACCGGGGTTCCCCGGCGTGTATCAAGTGAACATTACCATCCCGCAGAATGCGCCGACCGGCAATAACGTCGACATGCGGATCATGAGTGCCGACGGCTCGCAAAAGAGTCCCGCCGGCGTCGCGACGATTTCGGTCCAATGATGTGGCGCACGCTTCAGCGTGCAGCCGTCGGCTTCAGCCGATGGTGTTTTCTCGTGGACGGCGAACTGAAGTTCGCCGCTGCACGCTCAAGCGTGCGCCACGTCAATCAAACGCCTCGGCGATTGCCCCACAAATCGATATGCAGCCGAGGGCTGTAGCGAAATCCTTCGCGCTTGCAGATTTCCGTGATCCACTCTGCGCGCGCTCGCGAATCGTCTCGGCATCGGTGCCCTCCGCCATCAGCACAACACGACCACGATCCGCCTGCGTCTCTTCGATCACAGCGGCGATCTCGACCAGATCCTCAGGCGACGCGACCACGAACTTCAGTTGATACTCGCACACACCCATCAGCTTCGCGAGTACTTCAGGCTGATACCGCAGGCGATCGTGCTGCGCCGCCCAACGCCCGCCGTCCCGTTCATGCGGTGTCGAATTCGCGAGCTTCGGGCTGATACTCATCAAATCGCACGCGACATCCTTGTAGACCGTGCCTGCCGTCTCGATCGTGATGTGCATGCCAGCACGTCTTAGCTGTTGCGTCAGGTCGACGATACTTTCGGCGATCATCGGCTCGCCGCCCGTCACCACGACGTGTTTGGTGTTCGTGGCACGCACCTCGGCAACGATCTCGTCGATCGAATAATCGCGCCCCTCCGGATTCCATGACGTGTATGGCGTATCGCACCAGGTGCAGCGAAGATTACAGCCGCTGGTGCGGACGAACACGCTCGGAACGCCCGCGAGAATCCCCTCGCCTTGGATCGAATAGAAAATCTCGGCGATCTTCATTGCGCATACGATGGATCATCGACGCCCGCTTCTTCAAATCCCTTACGCCGCAATACGCACGAATCGCAATGGCCGCAGGCTCGGCCGTTCTCACCAGGATCATAACAGCTATGCGTCAGTCGCGAAATCGAGCCCGACGTCTGATCCCCAGCTTCACGATCCCTGCCTTGTTCAATGCCGCGAGCGGAGTGTGAATTCGCAAATGCGTCCGCCCTTCGACGGCCGCCTTCGTCGCGAGGTTCGCCATCTGCTCGAACGCTGCGATGAACTCCGGACGGCAATCGGGATAGCCCGAATAATCGATCGCATTCACACCAATAAAAATATCGGACGATTCGAGCACTTCCGCCCACGCCATCGCGAACGAATAAAAAGATCGTATTACGCGCGGGCACATACGTGATCGGAATGCCAACCTGGACGTCCGATCTTTCGGTACGTCGATATCGGCGGTAAGCGCGCTCGCGCCGAACATCCGCAGATCGATCTTGGCGACACGATGCTCCTTCGCCCCAAAATGTTTTGCGACCCGCGCGGCGGATTCCAGTTCCACTCGATGGCGCTGGCCGTAGTCGAATGAAAGCGCGTAGCATTCGTAGCCGTCGCGTCTCGCGACTCCGAGAACCGTCGCGGAATCGAGGCCTCCGCTTAAGCAGGCAAACTGCTTTACGGATCATGCTGTAAGTGCTCTTGCGGCAGCTTGAACGTCAGCGCGAACCCCATCAGCGGAAGCACCATCAACGCACTCAACGCGGTCTGCATCGTCAGCCGATCCGACGCGAACCCGACCAGCGGCACGAACATCAAACCCGCCAGCCCCCACGCGAATCCCATCATCAACGCGCTCACCGTGCCCGACTGCGAAGGCGCCAGTTCCTGCGCCATATGAACGTTCACCGGAATCGTGAACAGCAGCGTCAATCCGCCCACCGCCAATCCAACCATCGACGCCGCGCCGTGGCCGAAGAAGAACAACGCCAGGCAAGGTATCGACCCCAGCATCGACCACGCGATCACTCGCCGTCCCCCGAATCGATCGAAAAAATGCCCGCCCAAAAATCCGCCGAGCCCGCCCGCTGCCTGGAACATCGAAAGCGCGCCGCTCGCCTGCTGCAACGAGAATCCGCGCTCGCGATGCAGATACAAAGGCAGAAACTGTCCGAACACCATCTGAATCGCCGATCGAAACAGCACCAGCGCGCCGAGCACAGCCAGCGGACGCCACACGCTTTGCAATGCGCCCAGATCGAATTTGCTGCGCTTCGCCGGATCGATATGATCGGGCTCGCCGCATGAACACCAGCAGGAAAATCGTGACCAGCACGCCGGGAATCGCGCCGACGTAGCTGTGCTTCATCCCGAACCACTGAATCAGCGACGTGAAATACAGCGGCCCCAGCGCCAGCCCCATCGACCCCGCGCTGATGAACACCGCCATCCATCGGCCGCGATTCGTTTCCATTCCGAGCGTCGCGCGCGCGGAAGCTTGCGGATGAAATGATGCGATCCCGACGCCGCCCAGGAAAATCAGCGCCGCGGCAGCCTGGAAATTCCACGCCAACCCGAGCGACGCGATAAAGATTCCCGCCACCGCCGGCGCGAGCGCGGAAAATAATCGCGAATGAAATCGATCCGAAAGATATCCGTAAGCCGGCTGTACGAATGAGCCGGAGAACACCATCACGGCGCCCAGAATACCCGCCTGCGTCAGCGTGAAATGCAGACGCTCCACCATCAACGGCTGAAATGCGCCCACCGCGCTCGAATACAAATCGATGAAAAAATGCCCCACGCAATACAGCGACCAACGCCGTCATTCCCGCGCTCAATCCGCTGTTCCGAGCGCCACCGGACTTTGGGCCTTGCGTGGTTTCGATGGTAAGTACGTGTGTTTCAGCGGCCATGCAGGGGAAAATACAATTCTATCGTAGTGATATGATCGTCCGAGCCAGGCCCACTCATGACACCACATCGCCCCTTCGTTCCCGAAAACGTCAGCATGAAGGAGTTCACGCTGCGCGCGGTCTTGATCGGCCTGGTGTTGTGCGTGGTGCTGGGCGCGGCGAACGCGTACCTCGGTCTGAAGGCGGGCCAGACCATCGCCGCCACGTATCCCGCCGCCGTGATCAGCATGGCCGCGCTGCGCGCACTTGAAGGGATCGATTCTCGAAGAGAACATCGCGCGAACCGCCGGATCCATTGGCGAATCGGTGGCGGCGGGCGCGACGTTCACCATCCCCGCATTTCTGCTTGCCGGATCGTGGCCCGATTTCGAACCGTCCCACGTCTACTGGAAATCCACCGCGCTGATCACCGTCGGATCGATTCTCGGAGTCCTGTTCGTCTCGCTGGTGCGGCGCGCGCTGGTCGAAGATCCGACGCTTCCATTCCCCGAATCGCGTGGCCGCCGCCGAAATCCACAAAGCCGGACGACGCGGCGCCGACGCGGCGAAATTCCTGTTCTACCAGCATCGGCCTGGGCACTTTGATTCAGGCGCTGGTCGAGTTTTCGCTGTTCGCCGGCGACAAGACGTTCCTGGTGCAAGTCGGCCAACTCGGCAAGAGCTTCGTGCGGCTGGGCGGCCGCACCAGCACGAATGTTCTGCAAACCGGCGCCGTTTCGACCGTCGCCGGACCCACCGTGAGCCCGGCGCTGATCGGCGTCGGCTACGTGATCGGACCCGAACTCGCGGCGCTGAACTTTTCGGGCAGCGTGCTGGCGTGGGGCGTGCTGGTCCCGCTGATCATGTACTTCCTGGGACCGACGCTGCAAAGATTTTCTGCCGACAGGCTCCGTGAACGATGGCGATTGGGCGAGCATCGCCGCGGCTGTCTGGCGCTACATCGTGCGACCCATCGCCGTCGGCGGCATGATGGTGGGCGCGGCGTACACGCTGTTCCGCATGGGCAGCAAACTCACGTCGAGCCTGGGCCGCGCGATCTCCGAAGTCCGCCACGGCGCGCCGCCGCTGGAATCGATGGCACGCACCGAGCGTTACATGGGAGCCAAAACCGTGCTCTCGCTGATCGGCGTCGTGTTCCTGGCGATGATCGCGTTGTACGTCTACATTTCCGGCCAGGTGTTCGCGGGCGTGGTGGCGGCGATCGTGATGCTGATCGTCGGATTCTTCTTCGCCACCGTCTCCGGCAATCTTTGCGGCGTGATCGGATCTTCCAACAATCCGATCTCCGGGCTGACGCTTTCGACGCTGATCATCGCGGCGCTGCTGATGGTCGCGCTCGGCGTATCCGGCCCCAGCGGAGTCGCGGTCGTGTTGGGCGTGGCCGCTGTAGTCTGCGTATCGTCGGCGGTCGCCGGCGAACTGATGCAGGATTTCAAGGCGGGCTACCTCCTCGGCGGAACTCCGCGCTCGATTCAAATTGTCGAACTGATCGCGGTGGTCGTCGCGAGCGTCGTCATGTATTACCCGCTGCATCTCCTGCAGGTCGGCAACATCAAGACGGGCGGCATCGGGTTCGGCGATCCGAAACTTGCCGCGCCGCAAGCGGGCTTGATGGCCGCGCTCGCGCAAGGCATCGTGGGCGGCGATATGGCGTGGCCGCTGGTGGTCGCGGGCGCGCTGTTCGGCGTGTTCCTGATCATGATCAAAGTGAAGAGCCCGATGCTGGTGGCGATCGGAATGTATCTTCCGTTCCAGACCACGTGCGCGATTTTCGTCGGCGGCATGCTTCGCTGGGTCACGGATAAGTCGCAGCCGCGCGCGCGGGCAACAACGAAGCGCAGCGTACACGCGTCGAAAACGTCGGCATCCTGATCGCGAGCGGATTGATCGCCGGAGAGGCGCTTACCGGCTTGTTGTTCGCGTACTTCAAGGGCAAAGATATTCCGATCTTCGCGTTTTTCACCGACCCTTCGTATCTTGCGGGATCTCGGTCGTGGTCGCGGTGCTCGGATTCATCATGGTGCGCGTGCCGTTGTCGAAAGCCGGGCGCGCCGATGAGCCCGCGCCTCCTGCGGCGATGATGTAGGACGCGATAGATCTCGTGACGAAACGCCCCGCCTTCATCGGCCTGCTCGCCGTCATCGCCGCGTGGACCTGGATGTTTCTTACGGTCCACTACAACTACGGGGGCAATTGGACCGCGCTCTATCTGATCGGCCCGCGCACGCCTGTGCCGCCGGGGATTCCCGCGGAGCGGCTCTACATCTTTCCGAACAACACCGGTTACGACGGACAAAGCTTCCACGTGATGGCGCACGATCCGTGGATGCGCCGCAGCACGCCTGCGGCAGTGGAAATCGAGCCGTTTCGCTACGCGCGCATTCTGGTTCCCGCGATTGCCTGGATGCTGGCCCTGGGACATGACCCGTGGATCGAGCCCGCGTACTTCACCACCATCCTCGCGTTCGTATTTCTGGGCGTGTTCTGGATGGCGGCGTTCGCTCTGCGGCTGCATCTGCATCCGGCCTGGGGGCTCGACGTTCCTGTTGTCGCCGGCCACGCTGACGTCGCTCGACCGCATGACCGTCGATGTCGCGCTGGCGGCGCTGTGCGTTGCCTTGGCGCTCTACTATGATTCCGCATCGCAATGGCGAGTCATCGTAATTCTCGCGCTGATGCTCCTGACGCGCGAAACCGCGTGGTTCATCTTCGGCGCCTACGAAGTATTTCTGCTAACGCGGCGCCGTCTCTCGGATGCCGAGGTGATCGCAACCGCCGCGATACCCGTAATCGTGTGGCACGTGTTCATCGTGATTCGATCCGGACAAATCGCGCTGCCCCCGCCCGCGATTGGCTTGACTCCGCTCGCCGGATTCCTGGATCGCATGGCGCACCCGGCTGTTTACGATCTGACGCCGGGCATCGCAAGACTCGCCGTCGTATTCGACTACGTGGCGCTGGTTGGAATCGCGATCGCGGTGATCGTCGCCCTGCGGATGCTGGCTCGCGAGGTCACGGGCCGCGAACCTGCTACACCAATTTCATTTGCGATCTTCGCGATGGCGCCCCTGGTCTTGTTCCTGGTTCCCGGCGGCGGCTGGATCGACGCGTATGCCTTCGGCCGCATCTTCGCGCCGCTGCTGATTCTGATCGCGATGGTTCTACCTGCCCTCGCGATCGCTATCGAAAATCTGCCTGGGCCTGGCGCCTACGCTGCTGGTGGATTCGCGAATCGTGCTGAACCTGGGCAAGCAAGCCCTGGGCATTCTCCACGGCCTGTTACATTAGGCCTGATGCGCCTCGAGACAACGCGGAGCCGCGCCGCGCTGCTTGCACTCTTCGCCGTCCTTGCCGCGTGGACCTGGATGTCGCTCACGGTGCATTACAACTACGGCGGAAACTGGTCGGCGCTGTTTTGCATTCGTCCGGGAATGCCGGTGCCGGAGTTCCTGAAATCCGAAAATCTCTACACTGCTTCGCAGCATCGAAGGTTACGATGGCCAAGTTTATCATCTGATCGCGCACGATCCCTGGATGATCAAGGGATCGGCCGATGCGATCGCCGATGCGCCCTTCCGCTATCAGCGCATTTTCGTTCCTGCGCTGGCTTGGATTTTCGCGCTCGGCCAGGACACCTGGATTCACGCAGCTTATTTCGCCGTGATTCTGGCGTGTTCGTATTTGCTCGGCGTGTATTGGACCGCGCGATTCGCCGAACGCCTCGGCCGGTCGCTCAGACTTGGGGGCTCGTGTTTCTGCTGGCGCCCGCGACTATCGTCTCGATCGATCGCATGACCGTCGATATCGCGCTCGCCGCGCTGGCCGTCGGGTTTGCTCTTTACGCGGACACGTCTCGATTGGAGAGTCGTCGCGATCCTGATCTGCGCGGCGCTCACACGCGAAACCGCATTGCCGATCATCGCCGGCTACTCGATCTATCTCGCATCTCGCAAACGTTTCGCACATGCGCTACTCGCCGCCGCGACCGCACTGCCCGCGATTGCCTGGTACATCTGGCTATCGCGCCTCGGCCGTTCCTCCGCGACCGATTACGTTCATTGGATTCCTTTCGCCGGTTTCGCCGAACGCATCCTTCATCCAGCGTACTATGCGATGTCCCCTTTCAAGAACGGCATTGCGATGGCGCTCGACTATTTCGCGCTTGCAGGCATCGCGCTTGGGTTGGTCTACGCGATACGTTTTGCGATAAGCCGCCGCTGGGATTCCGTATCGGCGGCAGTCTACGCTCTGGCGATCGCGGCAGCCTTGATCGGCAGCCGCTCTGTTTGGGAGGAAGCCTACGCCTTCGCTCGCGTCCTGACGCCGCTCCTGTTGCTGGTCGCATTCCAATCACTCGAATCGCTCTCCTTCAAATCGGCATGCTGGGCATTTCGCGCCAATGCTTCTCGCCGATCTTCCGATTCCACTCGCATTGTTGCAACAGGTGCAAGGCGTCGGCGCACGGCATCGTTTCGACCTCACGGGAGCGCGACCTTGAAGAAGCCCGTGCCCGCCGCGCGATTTGCTCTCGCTGCCGTACTGTTCTTCTGGTCGTGGCAATTCCTAACGGTGCACTACAACTACGGCGGCAATTGGACAGGCTTGTTCTGCATCGCGCCGCACATGCCCGTGCCCGCGTTTCTCAAATCCGAAAAGCTCTACATCTTTCCCGACACGCAGGGATTCGACGGCCAGATTTACCACCTGATTGCGCACGATCCCTGGATGCGGCGTGGTTCCGCCGACGCGATCCTCAGCCCGGACTATCGCTATCAGCGGATTCTCGTACCCGCGCTCGCGTGGTCCCTCGCGTTCGGCCGCGATGACTGGGTCGATCCCGCCTATTACGCCGTGATCCTCGCCTTCGTATTTCTCGGCGTGTATTGGCTCGTGCATATCGCCGCGCGCCGCGATCCTCAATCCCGCCTGGGGACTGGCGTTCGCGCTCGCGCCCGCCGACCATCATTTCCATCGATCGCATGACGGTCGATATCGCGCTCGCCGCCTTGACGTTGGGATTCGCTCTCTATGTTGACGATGGCGTGAGATTGGAAAGTGATCGCGATTCTCGCCTGCGCCGGGCTCGACGCGCGAGACCGCTGTATCCATGATCGGCGCTTACGCATTGTTCCTTTTGACCCGCAAGCAATTCTTTTCCGCGATGTGGGTGGCCGCGTCCGCCTTGCCGGCCTTGGTTTGGTTCACCTACCTCGCCCGCGTTCATCCCGAGCCCACCGCGCTCGCAACTGTTCTCGGCTGGATCCCGCTCGGCGGATTGGTCGACGCCCTTGCGCACCCATGGCCTTATGACCTTACGCCGTTCAAGAACGCTGTCGCCGTGTTCTTCGACTACGTCGCGCAAGCCGGCATTCTCGCGACGCTCGCGCTCTCCATTCGACTCGCGATTCAGCGCCGCTGGAGTCCACGGACATCCTTGATTTATGCGCTCGCACTGCCGTCGCTGTTCATCCGCTCGGGCGATTTCTGGCCGAATGCATTTGGATTCGGACGTCCGTTTACTCCGCTCCTTCTCTTAGTCGCATTGGAATATTTCGAACGCCCCTGGCTCGCGTTCCTGCCGATGTTCATGGTGGATTCCCGCCTCGGTCTGAACTTCGTTTCCCAAATAGAAGGCGTGGTTAAGGGAATCACAGGACTCTGATCGCTAGTCGCTGCTACAGTAGTAGATTGTCGCGCGTCAGCTCTTCTTCGGACCCGTCCATTTCAGCCGCGACCGTCCGCTGGCCCCAACTTTACCTCGGCCTCGGCTTCACCACGCTGGCGACGCTGATTCTTGAGCTCTCCCTCACCAGAATTTATTCGGTCGTCTTCTACTATCACTTCGCTTTCCTCGCGATCTCGATTGCCCTGTTCGGACTGGGCGCCGGCGGCGTCTATTCCTACATCGTCTCCAAGTGGGCGCCGAGCCTCTTCGCCAAGCTGGGAGGCATCGCGCTGGCGGCCAGCGTCAGCGTCGTCGTGTCGCTCGCCTTCCTGCTCTTCCAGCATGGCGATCTTGGACTGGTGGACTTTGGCCGCCGTCTATTTCGCCAGCGCGATTCCGTTCTTTCTGGCGGGCATCGTCGTTTCACTGGCGATCTCAGAAGCCATCGAGCGCATCGATCGCGCCTATTTCTTTGACCTTGCTGGCGCCGCTGTCGGCTGTCTGCTGCTGATTCCGTTCTTGAATTACTTCGGCGGACCGAACACCGTGATCTCGTCGGCGGTTTTCTACGCCATCGCCGCCGCAATCTGGTTTAACCTTGCTGGCGGATCGAAGCGGCGCGCAACGGCGGTGCTGGTGTCGTTGCTGCTGGTCGCGCTGATGGTGGTGAACGGAAAGCTCCACCTGTTGGACGTTCGCTATGCCAAGGGGCAGAAGATCGAACCGGAAAAGTTCGTGGCGTGGAACAGTTTTTCGCGTGTCGGCGTGCAGAACATCGGCGTGGACGTCATCGTCATCGACGCGGACGCAGCCACCGGCATCGCCTATTACCAGTGGAATAATCTCACCACCGACCAGCGCTACAGCATGACCCATAACGGCCCAGGCAGCGTCTATGTGTTGCGGCCCGGCGCAAAGACTCTGGTCATCGGAGCCGGCGGCGGGTGGGATGTCGCGCGCGCGCTCACCTCGGGCAGCCACGATATTACGGCGGTGGAAATCAATCCGATCATCGCCAACAAAATCATGCGCGGCGAATTCGCGGCGGAAAGCAACTGGCTCTACACCCGCCCCGAAGTTCGCGTGAATGTCGAGGACGGCCGCTCCTTCGTGCGCCACAGTAACGAAAAATATCAGGTGATTCAAGCGACGCTAGTGGACACCTGGGCGTCCACCGCCGCTGGCGCGTTCGCGCTTTCCGAGAACAATCTCTACACCTCCGACGCCTTCTACGATTACCTGACGCATCTTACCGACGACGGCATGTTGGCCTTCACCCGCTGGGGATTCGATCCGCCGCGCGAGTCGCTGCGTCTGGTTTCGCTCGCCATGGATGCCTTCGAACGGCTGGGCGAGCAGCACCCGTCGCGCCACGTCATGGTGATTCGCGAAGGCGCGGCGCAGATCAATGGGCTCGGCTCGCAGGACACCGTTCTCATTTCGCGAAAGCCGTTTTCTCCCGAAGATATCGGGCACATCCGCCACGAACTGGCCGGCATACCATCGCTCCAGATCGTATATCTTCCAGGCGATCCGGCCACCACCCCGTTCGCCAAGCTGCTGCGCGCTCCGGATCTGGATGCGTTCTACGATTCGTATCCCTTCGATGTCTCGCCGGTGGATGATGACCGCCCGTTCTTCTTCTACACCGTCCAGACTGCCGATTTGTGGAACTATCTGCTCAACGCGAATCGAACCGCAATCGACTACAAGATCAATCGCGCCGTGCCGCTGCTGTTTGAGCTGGTGGCGATCAGCATCACGGCCACGCTGCTGATTCTGATTCTTCCGCGCCTGTTGCTCCGCAGCGAATTGCCGAAACAGAAAGGTGTGGTTGCGTTCCTTTGGTATTTCCTGTGCCTCGGCACCGGCTACATCCTGATCCAGGTGGCCTTGATCCAGAAGTTCGTGTTGCTGCTGGGCCACCCGACCTACGCGCTCACCGTGATCGTATTCTCGATGCTGGTGGCGAGCGGACTCGGCAGCTATTTCAGCCGCCACTTCATCTCCGGCATCGATCGGCGATTGATGATCGCCCTGGCCTCCGTCGCGGTGCTGATCGCGGTGTTGGCGTTTGTCGCGGCGCCTCTCGGGCGAGTGGCCGCGGGCTGGCCGATCTTCGCAAAAATGGCGATCACCGCATGTGCCATCGCGCCCGCCGCGTTCCTCATGGGCATGCCGTTCCCGAGCGGACTCCGCCGTCTCGAAGAACGCCATCCGCCGTCGGTGCGCTGGGCCTGGTCGATCAATGCCGCAGCCAGCGTGCTCGGCTCGGGCGGGGCGATTGTGTTGGCGATCTACCTTGGTCTTCGCGCCACGATGCTGATCGGTGGAGGACTGTACCTGCTGGCGCTGGTAGTGATCGCGCTGACGAAGAGGCAGGTTGAAGCCGTAAACTGATCCCGCTCCGATGTGGCGCACGCACTCTTGCGTGCCGTGTCGACACTCATGTCGACACGAGTTTATCCAAGCGCGGACGATGTGGCGGGAAGGGCGTTAGGCCGCAAGAACGTCCCGTACATTTTCCTTTCGCTCCGGGCAGTCATCACTGGAAAGAACACGTGTCGACATGAGTGTCGACACGGCACGCAAGAGTGCGTGCGCCACATCGGCGGACTTTTTCTACTAAGCTCTATTCCTTAATCGCCCGCACTGCCTCTTCCACGCGATCCGCCATCGCCCTCACCGCCTGCGCCGCGCGCCGAGCCTGTTGATTGGCTTCTTCCCAACGCTGCGCTTCCACGGCTTCGCGAACTCCCGGCAGCGTCTTCACGCCATAGCCTGTATACAACCCCGGAGCGTAAAGTTGATGCCGATACCATGGTCTTCCCGGCAAACCGTCGGGAAGCAGCAGCGCACGCTCGGCCCGCGCGATGATCTCGTTGACCTTCGCCAGTTTCTCCGCTGCAATTCCCGTCGGCCGCTTCATTGCGATCGCCAGCCGCGTCCTCATACGCCTTCGACGCCGCTCCCAACCTGAGTGAGTTGCGAATGAATCTCGCGCAGATCCAGATCACTCGCCTGCACCGACTTCTGAATCTCTTCCACGTATCGCCTCGCGGTGCGCGCCACGCCTCCGAAATCGAACGGCAGAATCGTGGAATCCGCCAACCGGGTGATGCTCGCCGTCATCACTTGGGAAAGCGCCTTGCCATAGACAAATTCGCTATCCGAGAAACGCTCGAACCAAGTGAACGTGTCGTAAATCGAATGGTACACTCCTGAATCGCCGCCGCCGAATCCCAAATTCAAACTCGCCACGCCGGCGTGATCCAAAAACGCGACGTAGTCCGATCCCGCGCCCAACGCGCCCAATCGAAATTCCGGACGATCGCCCTTGCTCGCGTGCCCGCGCGGCGTATCGATCAGCGGCTTGCCGTTCACGGGATCGTTCACATCGCGCAGCACTTCTCGCATGAACGTTTCGAGCGAATGCGAACCGCTCGCGTTGATGCTGCCCTTGCCGCTCGAATCCGAATTGATATACACCGCTGCCGAGCGCTCCAGTTCCTCCTGGTGCTTCTCCACCCACTCCGTGGAGCCCACCAGTCCGAACTCCTCGCCATCCCACAACGCCAGCACGATGGTCCGCTTCGGCTGCCAGCCCTCCTTGCGCATCATCGCAAGCGTGCGCGCGGTTTCGAGCAGCGACGATGCGCCGCTCAGCGGATCGCTTGCGCCATTCACCCACGCGTCATGATGATTGCCGTAGATGATCCACTGGTCCTTATAAAGGGAACCGGGGATGGTCACGATCACGTCGCGCAACGGCTTATTCGTCCAATCGAAATCGACTTTCAGATGTGCGGTCGCCGGTCCCGGCCCAATGTGATAGGTGAGCGGCAGCGAGCCTCGCCATGCCTCGGGCGCGACTGGGCCGCCCAGCGCTTCGAGCAATGGACGCGCGTCGCCATAGGAAATCGGCAGCACGGGAATCTTCAGAATTGTCTTCGCGTCCGCGCGATTGAGGCGTTTCGCGCCCGGCTCCGACGCCCAGCCCGGAGTCAGCGGATCACCCGGATAAATCGCCATGTCCACGACGCTGCCGCGCTGCACGCCCTGCTGCGGCCGCATCGGGCCCTTCGGATAAACGTCGTTCTGGAAATATCCGTCCTCGTGCGGATCGGAATAAATCAGGCAGCCCGACGGCTCCGTATTCCTGCGCGAGCTTCGCCTTCACGCCGCGCCAGCCGCGCCCATAGCGGACGATCGCGATCCTGCCTTTGACGTCGATGCCGATCTTCTTCAAGTACTCGTAATCCTCGGGGATTCCGTAATTCACGTAGACGAGTTGCGCCGTCACATCGCCCGACGCGGAAAACGCGTTGAACGTAGGAAGCTGTCCCGCCTGGCCGGTGAACTTGTCCTCGTCGATTGCGGGCTCCTTGAGTTGAGCGCGGAAACGATAGGGCGCGGTCATTTCGAGCGATCGCGAAGTGGGATAGGGCAGAAGCGCTTCGAATTCCTCGATACGCGCATCGAGGCCCCATTCCTTCAACTGGGCGAGCGCGTATTCGGCAACCGCTCTTCCCGCCCGGCGATCCGGCGTGATGCGGATTCGCCGACATGCGCTCCATGTGGATGCGGATGCGCTCAGAGGAGGAAATGGTGGAGGCCTTCTCTTCGCGCTCGTGCTGGGCTTTGGATTGTTCGGGGGTGAATCCGCGAATGGGAGCTTGCGCGAGGCAACCCAAAGAACACAGCAAAAGGACAAGCAGCTTGGACATGCCCAACCCGGCAGTCTACCATCGATTCCCGATGCTGTCGCGCGGTACTATGTGGGGCCGGCACTTCTGCCGGCAACCGGCTTTAGGCCGGTTTCTCGAATGAAAGGAGCCGGCTGAAGCCGGCTCGCCGCCACGAGTGGCGGCCCCACATCGTCAGTCGGCGCTCACTGGACGTGACTTCAAGAACGCCAGGAACTTCGCCGCGTCCGGTGTGCTGCCAGGGAACTGAGCGATTACGTTTCCCGCTGGCATCGAGGATTGCATAATAGGGAATCGCGACGGTCTTGAACTTCTCATCTTCAAGCTTCTGGTTTTCCTGGGACGCCTTATCCTCGCCGTCGGTGTAGAGGTCGACCAGCACGAAATCCTTCAGAGCCTCGGCGATCTCCGGGCGCGGGAACATGTTGGCCTTCATCCAGTGGCAATTGGTGCAGGCGTAGCCGGTGAAATTCACCAGCACGAGCTTGTTCTCCTGCTTGGCGCGATCGAGCGCCTGCGGATACTGGTTCTTCATCCACTGCTGCGCGGTCGCACCGCCGCCGCCCATCGACCTACCCTCGCCGACTACGGGCACATAAGCATCCAGCGCCCCCAGCGGCGCGCCGAACATACCCGGCAACAGGCTGAACGCGAAAATCAGGAAGAAGCTTGCGGTGACCAGCCGTCCGATGCCCAGGGGCTCGTCGGGTTCGACTCCCTCAAGCCGTAGCAATCCGAGCAGATACAATCCCGCCATCGCGAACAGAACGAACCACGCGGCCAGGAACCGTTCGCGGGTCAGCCAGTTGAGTTGCAGAACCTGATCGATCGAACTCGCATATTTCAGCATCGCGGCGAGCAGCACGAAGCCCATCACGGTTTTCACGCGCGCCAGCCAGCCGCCGCTTCTCGGCAGTTTTTTCAGATACGAGGGGAACGCCGCCAGGAAGAAGAATGGCAGCGCGAGTCCGCCGGCGAAACTTGCCATCCCGAGCACCGGTTCCGCGCCTTTCGATTGCACCGACGCCGCCAGTACGCTGCCGACGAACGGGCCCACGCAGGCGAACGACGTGAGCGAGAACGTCAACCCCATCAACAACGTACCGAGGTAGCCGCCGCGCCGCGAGGCCGAATCGAGCTTGGTCAGCACGCTCGACGGCAGCGTGATTTCGAACGCACCCAGCAAGCTGAGCGCGAATACGCAGAATACGATCGCGATGAATCCGTTCACCCAAGGATTTGCGCCTAATTGAACCACGCCAAATGGTCCCACGGCGGCCGCGACTCCCAAGCCCAACGCACAGAACAAGACTATGATTCCTAAGGAGAAAACCAGCGCCTGCATCAAGCCACCGCGTCCGTTCAGGAAGAACGAGACGGTGATCGGGATCATCGGGAAACACGCACGGCGTGAAGATCGACGCGAGCCCTAACCCGAATGCTGTCAACATGAAAGCGCCCAATCCTTGCGCCGCGTCGGGGTTCTCGGGCGTGCCGTTTTGGGTTCGTTTCGTAATTTCGCCGGGTGGGGTTTTCTTGAATTCGGTGTAGCCGGCTGGAATGGCGATCGCCGGTACGGCGGCGGCAGGATCGATAGCAATCGTGAACGCTGCCGTCTTCTTTTTGGGCGGCAGGCACATTTTGTCGTTGCAAGCCGGGTACTTGATTTGTGCGGTAATTTCGAGCGGCCCCGCGGGCGCGTTCTTGGCGATGTCGGCAGTCAGGAAGAAGACGACTTCCTTCTCGAATGTTTCGGTGTCCGACTGAAAATTCGGATCGAACTTTCGAATCGGCTTCGGGGTGAATACTCTTGAGGCGGTTATCGATGGATTTTCAGCAATGCGCGATCGTCGTCGGGATCCCGGCTGGGCTTGCGAGAGCGTAGACGTGCCAGCCTTCATCTACGGTCGCGGTCAACTTTAGGGGAATCGTCGAACCGGGTGCGGCTTTCGTTACATCCGACGACAACGTCCATTGCACTGGATTCTGTGCGAATGCGGACGAGCCCACTAGAACCAACCCAAGCATGAAGGCGCCAAAGAATTCTTGGCCCCGTGGCGCACGCTTCAGCGTGCTGCGACGAACTTCAGTTCGTCGTGCAACGGCGATGGCCAGAATCTCGAAGACTGTCGGCTGAAGCCGACAGCAGCACGATAAATCGTGCGCCACAGCGGAGCGTTTCATGGGGCGGATGCCGCCACGGCATCCAATTCGCCGGCGATTCGATCGTTCACATTGCCCTCGGCGAATTCCGCCGCGACGCGAATCGCGTTCTTGATCGCATTTGCATTTGACCGTCCGTGGCAGATGATATTCACGCCTTTGACTCCCAACAGCGGCGCTCCGCCGTACTCAGAGTAATCGACGCGCTTGCGGAAGTCACGGTAGGCCGCTTGCGAAAGAACATACCCAATTTTACGTGTAACCGTCGCGGCCAGCGATTCCTGCAACATGCTCTTGATCATCTCGACCAGGCCTTCGCTCACTTTCAAGGCGACGTTTCCAATGAAGCCGTCACAAACTACTACGTCGGCGACGCCGCTATAGATGTCGCGACCTTCCACATTGCCGATGAAATTGATCGGCAGCGCCTTCATCAGCGGTGTAGCCGAGCGAGTCAGATCGTTACCTTTGTGCTCTTCTTCGCCGATCGAAAGCAGACCGACGCGCGGACTGGGGATGCGAAAAATCGTCCGCGAATAGATCTCGCCCATTACTGCGAATTGCGCGAGCATTTCTGCCGATGAATCGACATTCGCGCCGACGTCGATCACGACGACCGGCGTTCCTTTCAACGTCGGAAACGCCGAGGCGAGCGCGGGACGATACACGCCGCGGATCATTCCGCAGACCATCTTGGCAGTCGCCATGGCCGCGCCGGTGTTGCCCGCCGTCACCACTCCCTGCGCTTCGCCGTCGCGATGCAGCCGGCACGCGACGCGCATGGAGGAATCCTTCTTGGTGCGAACCGCCTTGGCAGCGGAATCGTCCATGGTGATCACTTCGGTGGCGTTGCGGATTTCGATCGGAAGATGGGCCGCGTTCTCGTGCTGCGCGAGTTCGCGCTTGATGACGTCCTCCTGGCCGACCAGGAGCACGCGCACGTCGAGCGCTCGGCAGGCTCGAATGGCTCCTTCGACCTCGGATTTGGGGGCGTGATCGCCGCCCATGGCGTCGACCGCTATCGTGGTCATGTGCACAGTCCGCGTTCTGTTCAGTCGGCGGAGCGTACCGCTAAGCTTCAGCGACCTCGATCACTTCGCGTCCCTTGTATTTGCCGCAGTGCGGTGCAGACGCGATGCGGGAGCTTGGGCTCGTGGCAATTGGGGCACTCCGAGAGGCCCGGCACGCGTAGCGAATCGTGAGTGCGGCGCGCCGAGGTGCGGCGCTTGGAATGACGTCGTTTGGGATTCGGCATGTGATCAGTTACCTTTTACTTTCCGTAATTCTTCAGCGCTTCCCAACGGTCGTCCAGCAGACCGCCCTGGCAAGCGCACAATTCCTGGTTTCGATTCTGCCCGCACACCGGACAGATTCCCTTGCAATCTTCGCTGCACACGCGCTGCATCGGCAGCGCCAATAAAATCTGTTCCCGAAGGACGTCGTTCAACTCGATCCCGTCGCCTTCATAAAAACCCATCTCGGCTTCGTCTGGATCGAGCACCACTTCTTCGCCATAACCTTCCGCAACCGGACGATAGTACAACTCGAAATCCGAATCCACCGGACACCGCGCGGGCTCCAGGCAACGGTCGCAATCGGCTTCCATCAATACCGACAGATGCCCAGAAGCTCGAATTTCGCCGAGCGAACCCAAAACCAGCTCGACCTTGCCGCTGGCTTTCAACGGTCCGGCCTGCTTCAGCTTCGGATCGAAAAACTCGACGACGCCCGGCGCGAGTTCCACGTCGAACTGGCCTGCGCGAAGCTCCAGGTCTCTAACGTGAAAGAACATCTTGCACCTGACGGGGAACAGCGACCCGATTGAAAACACTAGTATATCAGGCGCGAGCCGCCTTTCGCTAGATGCGCGCGTGGCTGTCGCTTCAGTGGACAAAGTGGCGTCCAAACTAGCGGTCCTGAAGGACTATTTCGGATTGCAAACAACGGGTTTCTGCGGTTCCATGACCGCAAGATATTTGGCGCTCGACCTGCATTGAAGAGGCCAAATGCAATTCTTATTCAAGTTCGCGAAGCCCGCTCACCGGCTTTTTGTTGTGTGGCTCACGCTCCTGTCGGCTGTAAGCGCGTTTGCCGATTCGTCCAAGATCTCCCCTGACCTGCTGCCGCTGCTCGGGCAACCGTCGAGCAATGTCAACGTCATCATCCAGTACAACAATCCGCCGCAGACCGGCTTGATTGGCGGGCTGCTCGGCGGCGTCGTCAACTTGCTGGGCGGCGTCCTCAATACGGTCTTCTCGCTGATCCCGGCCGTATCGGCGACGATACATTCGGGCGATCTGTTGTCGATTTCGAATCAGTCGAACGTCGCTTACATCTCGCTCGACCGGCCGCTGGTCGGTATGCTGGATAACTCAACCGCGGCGGTGAATGCGCCCTACGCCTGGAACGTCGGCCTGGACGGCAGCGGAGTTGGCATTGCGATTATCGACAGCGGAATTTTCGCGCACCCGGATCTGAACGCCGCGAATTCGACGGCGTCTCGCGTGGTGTATCGCCACAGCTTCATCGGCGGCGTGAAGAATGACGACTACGGGCATGGCACGCACGTCGCGGGAATCGCAGCGGGCAACGGCAGCGCGTCGTCGGGCGCGGGCTCCTTCCTCTCGTTCAAAGGTGTCGCGCCGAAAGCCAACCTGCTGGATCTGCGAGTTCTGGATGCCAACGGCATGAGCCAGGACAGCGTAGTGATCGCGGCGATGGAGCAGGCGGTTCAGCTCAAGAGCAAGTACAACGTGCGCGTGATCAACCTTTCCCTGGGCCGCCCGATTGTCGAAAGCTGTTCGCGCGATGCCGCTGTGCCAGGCGGTGGAATCGGCGTGGAAGAACGGCATTGTGGTGGTGGTTGCCGCGGGCAATCTGGGACGCAACGGCTACGCGACCATCCTTTCGCCGGGTAACAGCCCGCACGCGATCACGGTCGGCGCGATGAAGGCGGAAGGCACGCCGGGCCGCGCAGCGACGATCTGATCGCCAGCTATAGCTCAAAGGGTCCGACGTATATCGATCTCACGGTGAAGCCGGATCTGGTTGCGCCGGGCAATCTGGTGGATTCGCTGTTCGCGCCAGGATCGACGCTGGCGAGCGAATTCCCAGGCAACGTAGTGCGCGCCGTCGGCTTACACGACTTCGCCATCGCGCTCCCGCGGGTCAGTACTTTCAGTTGAGCGGCACCAGCATGGCGACGCCGGTGGTCTCCGGCGCGGCCGCGTTGCTGCTGCAGCAGAATCCGTCGCTGACTCCCGACGCGATCAAGGCGCGGCTGATGAAGACCGCGTACAAGTCGTTTCCGATGGCGAGCGTCGCGGTGGATCCGACCACGGGCGCGGCTTATCCGAGCACCTACGATATCTTCACCGTCGGCGCGGGCTATCTGGATATTCAAGCGGCGCTGAACAACTTCGATTCCGTCTCCGGATCGGCAATGTCGCCGAGCGTGCTGTATGTTCCTCTCCTGCAGCTCGCGATGCTGGTCGATCCGGCGAGTACGACTTGGGACAACGGTGTCTGGAGCTTGACCAATGTTTGGGGAACTCATGTCGTGCAGCCGGTGGGCGGCACGTCGGCCGCATGGGGAAGTTTCCAATCCACCATGGACTGGGGAAGCTCGGCGGCGTGGGGCAGTTCGGCAGCGTGGGGCAGTTCAGCGGCTTGGGGCACATCAGCCGCATGGGGTAGCTCGGCGGCATGGGGTACTTCGGCGGCCTGGGGTTCAAGTACGAACGGATCAGGCGAGAAGTAAGTACATCAGGACATCCAGCGCAAGAACTCGTGTGAACCGCCGATAACATAATTTCGGGGGTTCACCGATACTGGATGAGAAATCCTGACATGAGCGCCGTCTCCACGCAGATACACGAGTTCCTGGGTGTTCCCGCGATCTTCTCGAGCGACGCGATGCATGGCATCCTGCGCATGGCTTCGCGCGTGGCGCCGTCGACGGCGGCGGTCCTGCTGGTTGGCGAAAGCGGCAGCGGCAAGGAAGTGATCGCGCGCGCGCTGCATCATCTCTCGCAGCGCTCGACGAAATCCTGGATCGATATCAACTGCGCTGCTCTGCCTGAAAATCTTCTCGAGAGCGAACTGTTCGGCCATGAAAAGGGCGCGTTCAGCGGCGCGGAATCCACCAAGCAGGGGTTGTTCGAGCTGGCGGATGGCGGCACGCTGTTCCTGGACGAAATCGGCGACCTGGATGTGCGCATGCAGGTGAAACTGTTGCGTGTGCTGGATGGCGCGCCGTATTACCGGCTGGGCGGCGTGAGGAAGGTCAGCGTGGATGTCCGGATCATCACTGCGACCAATCAGGATCTGAAATTGGCGGTGAGCCAGGGCCGCTTCCGATCGGACCTGTATCATCGGTTGTCGCAGATCACGATCGCGGTGCCGCCGCTGCGCGAACGGATTGCGGATATCCTGCCGCTGGCGGAGCATTTCCTGGCCGGTCAGAATCCGGCGCTGCGGTTCGGCGCGGACGCGATTGAAAAACTTCGGGCCCATTCGTGGCCGGGCAATGTTCGCGAATTGCGGAACGTGGTGGTGCGCGCCGCCGTGCTCACGCTGGGATCCGAGATCACTGCCGACGATTTGCCCGAAGAATTTTCTCGCGAATCGTTTTCGTCGGATCTCCAGGGATTCTCGATGCTGCCCGATCTGGAGCGCAACGTGATCGCGCAGGCGCTGGAAGACAATCGCGGTCATCAGCAGCGGGCGGCGGATCGCCTCGGCATTTCCAAGCGGACACTACAGCGCAAGATCAAGAGCTACGGACTGGTTTCGGAGCGCACGGTCTCGATCGCGAGGTAAGGATGCAAGGGCCTGTTCCGGATCGCCGACGAACACCGCGATCGCCCAGCACCGGGCGGGTCGAAATCACGCATGGCGATCCGGTCCCGACGAGCATTGAAGCGGAGCTGGTCGAATCCAGTCCCAACGGATTTCGCGCGGCTCACGATTCGAAGACCTTGGAACCGGGGCTGGAGGTTGTCTGCAAGCTGGATGGCGCGAAGGCGGTTCGAGCTCGCGTGATTTGGACGCACGTGCTCGGCGATAAACGGGTCAGCGGGTTTCTGCTGCTTTAGGAATCGCCTTGCGCGCGTCGTCATGAAGACATCGCGCCCAAAATGAAGACCTCAGGGAGTGGAGCTCAGCAGGCTCTTGGCACGCTGGTGCAGCCGGTGCCGCATCGGCTTCAATACTTTCGTCCCCGTGGTGCAGACTTCTATCGATCCGCCGAACTGCTCCTTATAGGAATACAAACCATGTTCGGGATGATCGGGATTCCGGGACTCGTAAGGTGTTCCGCCGAAATTGAAGCAGCGCGCACCGGCGGCCTTGTAGCGCTGGATGGTGTGCCACAACAGCAAAGTCGGCGCCTGACACTCGAACGCCTCGGGCGAGTGTCCGGCAAGCGTGTAGTAGGCCATTCCGTTTGCTTCCGTAAAAAAACCGGCGCTGACGATCGCGTCCTGATAGCGGGCGCCAATAATACGTCCGCATCCCGATTCGACCAGAAGCGCGATCGGATCGGTCTCGCGCGACTCTTCCAGGCGGAATCCGACTTCGCCGCCGCGAGCTTCGATGCGCTGGCTGGTGGACCGCTGCAGGCGCCGTAACTCCGCCGCGCCTTCCTTCGGCGACAGTTCCTCAATCGCCACGCCCAACTTCTCCGCCTTCCGAATCGAATTACGAAGATGCTTGCGCCGCTTATAGTCCATCGCCTGCCACATTTCTTCCTCGGTCTGCTCCAGGCGGAGGAAAAATTCGATACGATCCCGCAATTCGTAACCCAGCCGTTCCAGCAGGTCGCGATGCCCCGGCGTTCCAAAGCTTCCTATGGTCAGATGTACAACTCCATCGCGCCGAGCTTGCTCCTCGATGCCACTGAGAAAGCGCACCAGAAGATCCGGATCGTTGCCGCGCACCGACGGGTGCGCGTCGCTATACAGAGCGGCGGAGAGCGGTCGAAACAGGGGGCTTCGAGAAGCATGCCGAAAAAGTAGCGCCACTCCGGCACCTTCGTCCAGCGAGCAGTATACAGGCACCAGGTTTGCCTGCCCGGCCACTGAGTACCGTGCCCAGGCCGCGGAGTGAAACAGCGGGGCTTCCAGAGACCTCGCCTGTAAATCCCAGCCCGGACTTCCAGCAGACGTCATGCTAATGCTCATAATCGGCTGATCAATTCGCCCAACTCGCGAGCCTGCCGTTCGCCGTCGAAGCGTTCGACGAACCAATCGCTGGGCTTCACGGGATCGCTCGGCAAGTTGAAAAATTCACTTACGGCGACGTCGACTTGATCCGGCGAATCGTCGCGATACACGATGCGCTGGGGAATCCCGCATTTCTGGATGATCAGGTCCGCGGGCGAGCCACGGTCGGTAAACAGCAGGATCGGCCGCCCGGCGCGTACGTAGTCGAAGATTTTCGCCGGAACCTGCGTGCTGCGCTCGCCGACATTCAAATCGAGCACCAGCAGAAGATCGGCTTCCGCGATCGCATGCAGGGCGTCGGCTCTTGGGATTCGTTCGCCGGTCAATTGGATTTTTCCCTCCGCGACCAGTTGCTCGAAGCGCCCGTGGCCTGGCATGTTCGCCATGTCGGCAGACCCCACTTGAAGGAGCCGGATGCGATCGATATTCGCGCACCCTTTTTGCCTCAGCCGGTCCATCGACTCGATCAGCATCGCCGGGTGCCGCCCGCCGTAAATGGTTCCCACATGCGCCAGCACGCGATAGTCGCGCGGAGGAATCGGCAGCGGTCCGAACGCTTCGTCGGGATCGAAGCCGTTCCACAGAACGGAGATTTTCTTGGACCACTGTGGGTAACGATGTTGAAGTTCATCGCCGAGCACATCGGTGTTGACCGTGACGGCATCGGCCTCGCGGATGATCGCGGTCTCAATTCGCCGATCCAGCATGCGCGCAATCGCATGACTTCCGCGGAACGGATTGCCGATCATGGGATCGCGAAAGTCGGCGATCCACTTGACGCCTTTCGTTCCGAAGCGGCGTTTCAACCGTAACGCGGTCAGGTGCGTGGAGAGCGGCGGGAAGGTCGAGAGCACGCAGCACGGCCCCATTTCGCGAACCATTTTTCGCGAGCGGGCGCCGGAGTGGAATACCCAGGTGAAGCCGTAATCGTAAGCTCGAAACGGCGCGGCGAGCCTCCACTCTGCGTTCGCGATCATTTTCCCAAAGGCCGTTTTCGGCCACGGAGGAAAGCGATGAACGCCAGGAGTGCTGGGGGCATCGAGGAATTGAGTGGACGTCATGACTTCGACGCGCCGGCCCTGCCGGCTCAAGTATTTGGCGAAGCGATACGGACGTTGCGATCCGGAATGGCTGACCGGAGGATACGAATGAGCCAGGATAAGCACCGGGCCGGATTCGGCGGACGCACTGGTCCGCTCCCCTACTTCACGCACACGAATACCGTGGCGGTGTTGAACGTCAGGGTCAAGAGCTTGGCCGGTGGAACCGTTTTGCAAACCCCCACCCACGCTTTCTTCAGCGGATTCTGCAAGTCCGCCGGACCAAGCCGGTCGACCAGATCCAGAACCTTCGTAAAGCCGAGCTTCTTGAACTCTCTGCGCAAAATCTTATAGCGGAACTGATTGAAGTCGATCCCGAGCTTCATGATCTCCGGCCCCTGCATGGCGATCCGAAGCTTGTATCGCAATTGATCTGGAAGCCATCCGTACAACGGGAATCCGTACTCTCCGCTGATGAAACTGAATTTGTTGGTCGACGAAAAGAAGAACACGCCGCCCGGCCGCAGCGCCTTGTGCACGCGAGCCAAGCCAAGACGCCAGTGCTCCACATGTTCGAACACGGACGAGCCGATGATCACATCGTATTCGTTGTCGCCGATGTCGCTTTCCTCCACGTTGCCCAGTTCGATATCGGCGTGAACTCCATACTTGGCGGCGAGCTTGTAGCCGAACTCCAGCAATTGCGGGCTGATCTCCAAGCCTTTGCAGTGGAGTCCTTTACGCGCGCATTGCACGGGGAACCAACCGGTGCCGGTGCCGATTTCGAGGATTCGCGTATCCGGCGTCAGCTTGGCGTGCGGACGCACCATCTTCATGTAGTTCTCAAACTGCAGAACTTTTTCGGGGCCGTCCAGGTCCTCGCCACCGAAATTCCGGAGGAAGCGGTCAATCTCGGGGATGGGTTCTTGATAGATTTTCATGCTGTCATTTCGGTTGGGGCCACTCCCCTTGGCTCGCGCCCCAACGGCTATCTCTACTGTTTCTAATGATAGCGCCGCGCCAATCGGCAGTTCAATGGGAGCTTCGACCCATGGCGCTGGAACCGAAGTCATTCACCGCGGTACCACGGGCCTTAGAACCGGTGGACGTCGTAGACCGGCCCTGCGTCCTGGAAGTCCAAGATAACGCGGAGTTCAGGCGATTCGAAGATCAGGCCCTTACTTACCTCCAGTGTGCCGGCGCCGGTCCCTGCAAAGGAAATTGCTACGGCCAAAGTGGTTGGCAATGCCGCAGCACGGCTGGCGACGATCACGGGCGTCTCTTCTTTCGAGCCGAAAGCTCGCGACCGCCATGCGCTGCCTAAGCTGAAATCGGCAGGAGCCATCGTCAACACCGCGTTGCTGCCGATGCGCCAGGATCGATCGGTGATACGAGCAGGATTCGCCGCCAGATGCCATGATTGTTCGATGCGATGATCGCCAGACGGGCCATCCACTTCATCGACTACGAAGAGAACGCCTGCTTTCAGTAACAAGATTCGGCGGCGGTGGCGAACGTTACGATAGGAGCAGACGGCGTCGAGAAAGTCGTGATCTGGCGTGAAATTTCGCCGCAAGACCTCGACCTTTGGCGGATCGATCCAGCGAAATGGACCGGACGGCGTGGCTTGATCGCCGTGATCGACGCTGACGGTGTTGTGCGCGGGCGTGCCTCGAAACCAGTTTCGCAAGGCGGGATCGCCGACATAGGTGAACGTGCCGGGGTCGATGAGAAGTTCCTCATCGCCATGCCGCGCGACGATGCTGAGTGTGTCCGCGTGACTGTGTCCCGCGCTGCCGGACGCGAACGGGCCGAGATCCACGATCGCGTGGAAATCTGCCGCGCGAAGGATCGCGATGCCCGCGTTTTCGAAAAAACATGAGGCGGATTCTCGCAGGTGCGGATCGCGAACCGTCGCGCGAGGCCCGATCCACCACGCTGCTTGAACGGCGCGATCTTCAGCGTCGCCGGCCCAATCAGGTCGATTGAACACTTCCGAACACAGAGCCAGCGTCGCGCGGCCGAATTCATCGCGCGCGCCGTAGGGGTGAAACCAGCGACCGCCATCGTCGTCTCCGAGGAAGGCAAGCCGCCGTGGCGGGCCCATTAACGCATCAAGGTATTCGGCCATCTTTTCGATACGCCGTCCGGCGTCGGCGGGCCGCCCTTCGAGCAGAAACCACGTGAGCAGCATGTCGAGCGCGTACACGTGGTAGTAAGTCGATTGCTCAAAATGACTACCGTCCCGGCGAACCTGGTGGTCGAGTTCGCGCCTTACGAATGCGCCGCCGAGTTCTCGCCATTGCGTTGCGCGCGGGAACGCCGGAAACAGCACACCGAGCGCGTGCAGCACCACGGCCTCGCCCAGCAGATGCGTGTTCGGCGAAAAATAAACCGAAAGATTGTATTCCAGATAGCAGCCGTGTTGATAGATTCCGTCGAGCAAACGCGTTCGCAACGACTCCGACATGGCTGCGCCGGCCAAATGGTACGTCCAGACCCACGACATCGCCCGGAATGCGACTTCAAGCGCGCTGGTCCAGTTGATCCCGCGCATGTACGGATTCTGTTCAACCCAGGAATCGAATTGCCGCTCGATATGCTCCAGAAACTCGGATCGCCCGGTGAATAGGAATGCCTGCGCCAGCAACACCCAATGTTGATGCCGGTTGATCTCCCAGATATTTTTGTGATCGCCGGCCGCTTGCGCATCCAGGTACGGCACGCGTCGAAAATACGGAGTGCCGCTCTCGATGCCGGAATTCGGATCCTGCCGCCAGCAGCCGTTGAAATCGATACTGAATCCGAGCAGTGGCAGATGGCCCTGTAGAATTTGTTCGGCGACGCGCTCCACTTCGAGCGCATATGGCGAGCCGCGAAGCGCATCGGCAGTCGTCGATGCTTTCGGCAGCGGCAACGGAGACGTTGATATGACCGGGAGATGCGGTGGAGCGAGCCACAGCCGGAGATTCGCGATCTCCTGCCGCAAACGAAACTGGATCTCGGCCGCCGAGCGCATGCGCATGAGAGTTCAATTCTCCCAAATCGCAGGCCGTTGCCCGCCGGAGGAAAGCGATTGCCGCACTATGCTGCAATGAGAGGATGTCAATCCGTGTGGTCGTGGTGGCCGGCGCAAGGCCGAACTTCATGAAGGTGGCGCCGCTGATGCAGGCGCTTTCCGCCGACGACGACTTCACTCCGTTTCTGGTTCACACCGGACAACATTTCGACCACAACATGTCGGGTCAGTTCTTTCGCGATCTCGGCTTGAAAGAACCTGATTTCCATTTAGGCGCCGGCGGGGGAACGCACGCCCAGCAGACTGCGGAAATCATGAAGCGGGT
Source organism: Terriglobia bacterium (assembly GCA_963732025.1). Lineage (GTDB taxonomy): Bacteria > Acidobacteriota > Terriglobia > Bryobacterales > Bryobacteraceae > Palsa-187. The sequence goes on along the minus strand of CAVSXU010000006.1, from coordinate 396,670 downwards.
GGAACCGGTGTTCGAAGAAACGCGTCCGCACGGTGTGGTGGTTGTGGGCGACGTGAATTCCACCGTCGCCGCCGCGCTGGTGGCCAGCAAGATCGGAATCGCCGTTGTGCACGCCGAGGCCGGGCTTCGCAGTTTCGACCGCACGATGCCGGAGGAGATCAATCGCATTGTGACCGATTCGATTTCCGATCTGCTCCTGGTCACGGAAGAGAGCGGGCGGACGAACTTGCTGCGCGAAGGAGTTGCGCTCGAGAAGATTCACATGGTGGGCAATCTGATGATCGATTCGCTGCGTCGGCATCTTCCCAAGGCTCTCGAATCCGGCGTACTCGAACAGCTTCAGGTTAAGCGCGGCGAATTCGGATTGATCACGCTGCATCGCCCAGCCAATGTCGATGACGAGCGTCAGCTTGCGGAAATCGTCGACGCGTTCCGCGTGATTTGTGAAAAAGTTCCGCTGCTTTGGCCGGTGCATCCGCGGACACGCGCGCGTCTGGCGAGTTCGTCGATCGAAGTGCCGGATCGGATCAGGCTGCTCGATCCGCTGGGCTACATTGAGTTTCTGGCTCTGCAGGCTGCCAGCTTTGTGGTCCTGACCGACTCCGGCGGCGTTCAGGAAGAGACCACCGTACTTGGCGTTCCTTGCCTGACGCTGCGCGAAAATACCGAGCGCCCGGTGACCATCGAATGCGGCACGAACCGGCTGGCTGGAACCAGCAAGTCGACGATTTTGCACGCCTGGAGGGAAATGCTAGAGTCGCCCAAGACGGCTGGAACGCCGCCCTTGTGGGATGGGGAATCGCGGTTTCGGTGTCATGCGGTGCTCAAGGATTTCTTCACGGCTCGGGCGAGCGCCGCGCAGTAATCCGATCAAGCGATACTACGCGCCAAGTCCAGCACCGGAAGTTTGCTGGCGCGAATTTCAGCCAATAATTCCGGCGACGGCTTCTGCGTCACCACCAGATGCTCGGCCCAACTCGCGACCTCCGTGAATCCGCTGGTCAGAAGCTTTCCGATGTGCGGGATTGCATTCAGGATGTAGTCGCGATTGGAACCGTAGATCTGATCCAGTTGAATGTGTGGATCGTAAACCTTGAGGTCGCGGCCCTTGCCGATCAGATATTCGAGCAAGTTGACTACGGGACTCTCACGCAGATCGTCCGTGTTCTCCTTGAACGCGAGTCCGACGATGCCGATGCGCCCGCGCAAATCCAGCACGGCCTGAATCGCGCGATCCAGATGGCGATCGTTGCTGGGCATCGCCGATTCGAGCAGAGGCAGCTTCAAATCGAGACGCGCCGCACGATACGTCAGCGCACGGAGATCCTTCGGCAGACACGAACCGCCGAACGCGAAACCCGGCTTGAGATAGGCGGCCGAGACGTTGAGCTTCTTGTCCTGGCACAAGGTGTTCATTACCTCGAGGCCGTCCACGTCCAGCTTCGACGCCAACGCTCCGATCTCATTGGCGAAAGAGATCTTCACGGCGTGAAATGCGTTGCACGCGTATTTGATCATCTCGGCGGTGCGTAGCGAGACCAGACACGGCTCGACCTTCAAACGATCGTAAATCGCCGCCACGCGCTTCACCGATTCGGGTTCGTTACCGCCGACCACCACGAGCGAAGGTTCCATAAAATCGCGCACCGCGCAGCCTTCGCGCAGGAATTCCGGATTGGAGACCGCGGTGACGCCCGGATGTCCGGCGATCGCGGGGATGACGATGTCCTCGCAAGTCCCAGGGAAAACCGTGCTTCGCAACGCGACGATCAGCGGCTTCTTGCGATTCGGCAATGACGCCGCGACATCGCGCATCACACGCCGCAACTGATCGAGCCCCAGATTCCCGTTGCGCTCCGACGGCGTTCCGACGCACAGCAGCGCGACGTCGGCATCGGCAAGCGCTTCGGCCGGCGAAGCCGTGGCGGAAAATCGTCCGTCGCCAACGGTTGCCTGAACAATCTCCTGTAAGCCCGGCTCGTAGAACGGCGCGCGGGCCTTGCGAACGTTATCGATCTTGTGAGGATCGGAATCGACGCCGATCACCACATGGTCCAGACTCGCGAGGCAAGCGGCGGTTACACAGCCGACGTAGCCGAGGCCGAACACGGCAATGCGAGCCCTATCTTTTGGGGTTTCCACTTCACCATTCTAATGCAGTGCACTTGACGGCTTTAGCGGGATCGGGTCAGGGTCGCGCTATCATTCGTATAGTCGCAACTGCTCGAGCGAACGTGGCGGAATTGGCAGACGCACTGGATTTAGGTTCCAGCGCCCGCGAGGGCATGGGAGTTCGACCCTCCCCGTTCGCACCATACATCGCATTTTGTTTCCAAGGTTCGAAATAGCTGTTGGGTGCGCGCACCCTTGACGAGTCTGTGTGAAAACAGGGACAGGCTACCCTGTCCCCTGGTGATTCGAGGCGACGAATGAATAAGATATCGACGTGGACAGGGCGGCCTGTCCCTGTTTTCACACAGACTCGTCAACGGTGCGCCTCACTGACGCCCGTGAGCCACCGTGGGCTTGCTCTGCTACTCGCCCGACAACAACACGCACAGCGCCAGCAGCACCCGCTGCAAGCCTAGCTCGCGGCGATCGGGTTGAAACCACTCCGCGGCCGTATGCGCTCCACCGCCTTGACCGCCGGCGCCGATCGAAATCGCGGGCAGTCCCATCGACAAAGGAACATTGGCATCGGTAGAAGAACAATCCAGGTGACTACGGATTCCCAGGTGCGCGTCGACGGCGCGGATGCATTCGAGCAGCGGCGCATCCTCGCGCAAACCTCCGCCGGGTCGCGAGCCGATTTCTTTCACGCGTCCGCTCACGTCGCCGCCGCGTCCGCGCTTGCCCGCGGCGTTCTCGACCTCTTCCGCCTCTGCGACGGCCGAGACCAGCAGCGCGGCCATTTGCTCCAGACGCTGGCTGCTTTCCGATCGCAAATCGACTTTGGCGCGCGCTTCGGTCGGAATCGAGTTGATGCTGGCGCCGCCCTGGATCAAGCCGAAATTGAATGACGATCTCGGCCCTTCGGCTGCGCCCAGCGCGGCTTCGTCGGTGAACAACGTTACGGCTCGGCTCAGCGCATGCACGGGATTGCCGGTTCCGTAATCGCTCCAGCTATGCCCGCCCGGACCCGAAAACGTGATATCGAAGCGCCGGCTGGCGAGCGCCTGCCACGTGATGTGATCGATATTCGGGCCGTCGAGCACCAGAAACGCGCGCAGATCGGCGGCTAATCCGGCTTGGCCGTTGCGGCCGCTGCGGCAAATGTAGCGCATCCCGCTGAGATTGCCTTCGCCCTCTTCGCCGACGTTGGCGATCAGCACGGGAACCAGCGGCGTGTCCTCGACAGGCGGAGCCGCGCTCCAGGCGGCGGCGATCGCGAGCAGTGCCGCGAGCCCCGCGCCGTTGTCGGAAACGCCGGGTCCAAGCAGGCGGCCGTCGCCGGTGACTTTGATTTCTTCAGGAGTCCGGGGCGCGAGCACAGTGTCGAGATGCGCGGTGACCGCCACCGCCGGCCCGGACTTTTTCGATGAATTAGGCAAGCTGGCCACAACGTTTCCCGCGCGATCGATTTTTGCTTCCCAGCCGAGCGCGCGAAATCCATCCGCCATCCATGTGGCTCGCTTTTGTTCGAAAAAGGTGGGGGCCGGGACTCGGCAGAGCTTGAGGTGCTGTTCGTTGATCCAGGCCCGTTCGCGGCGAAACCATTCCATCGCGGAACGGACGGAGGGCGTCGCGGCGAGTTCGGCTATGCTCCGGGCGAGCAGGGGCATCAAGGTCTCAGGATAGCTTGAAGGGAAGGAGTCAGGAGTCAGGAGTCAGAATTCAGAATTCAGAATGAAAACGCGCGCTCTCTTACGGTCGCGCCTCACTGACGGGCGTCAGCATTCTGAATTCTGACTCTTGAATTCTTGCTTCTAGATCTTGGCCTTCGGATACCGCGCCCGCATCCACTCGACGAACTTCTCCGGCGCGAGCATGGTCGACAAGCGGCTCTGCCTCACCAGCGCCCAATCCTCGAATTTTTTCGATTCCTTGATCTCGGCGAGCGTGGTGGTGGGCTCCAGGCGGCTGGCGAATTCGAAATCGGCGACGGCGGACCGTGGATTCTTGGGATCGACCCGGCCCGCGCCGCGGACGTCGGCCATCCCGACCACGCCACCGCCGCTGTGATACACGAAAACCCGGTCGCCGGGACGCATTTCCTTGATGGCGCGGACCGCGGTGGGGTTGGTCACGCCGTCCCAGACGGTCTTCTTTTCGCGCTCCAGGTCGTCGATGGAATATGTCTCAGGGTCGGTCTTGGCAAGGAAGTAGGCCATTGGATCTCCTTTTATGCGTACCAGTACAACTTCGGTTTGGTACCTAGGTAATCTGGACACGTCTCGCGCAATGGTGTTTCATCGATAGTAGCAGCGGAGGCCGTCACAAAAGTGCCGTTCTAACGTTGTATAATGAGTACTTTGCTGCGTCCAGCGGCAGAGTCGCGTGGAGGCTTTAAGATGACTCGTCAAAAACTAGCGGTACTGGCTACCGCGCTCACTGTAATCGGCGCATCCGCATTCGCCCAGAAACCGAAAGATCCACCACCCCCAGTCGAAGGCGGCAGAGTTACGGCGCCGCTGGTCCCGTCGACCATTAGCCCCGATGCTCCTGGACTGGCAGTCGATCCAAAAACTTTTGTGATCGGCGCCGAGGATATTCTCAAGATTTCCGTGTGGCGGGAGCCGGATTTGAGCGGCGCGGTAGGCGTGCGTCCCGATGGGATGATCAGCCGTCCCCTGGTCGGCGATGTACAGGCCGCCGGGCTCACACCGGAGCGGCTCGCGAGGCAGTTGCACGACGCCTACGCCGAAAAGATCCGCAACCCCGAGATCACCATCGAAGTGATTCAGGTGAACAGCCGGCACTATAGCATCGCGGGCGAAGTGAATCGTGCCGGGATGTTTCCCCTGGTGGTGCCGCTGACGGTTTTCGAGGCGTTGAATCTGGCCAGCGGATTCAAGGAATTCGCCAACAAGAAAGACATCAAGATCCTGCGCGCCGATGGAAAGGTCCTGAAGTTCAACTGGGAAGCCTATACCAAAGGGAAAGAACGCGACAAGAACGTGTCGTTGCTGCCCGGCGACACGATTATCGTGAAATAAACAGCGGCCATCAAGTAAACAGCGCCCGCGTCGAAAAGAAATTTGCCGGAGTTAAATCAGCATGCAGCCTCAAGACTCATATAGCGTTTCCCGAAGGTCCCTGGACGTCGAGGATTACATCGACATCCTGCGCCGTCACAAGGGCTGGATCTTCGGTCCATTTCTTCTGTGCGTGGTCGCGAGCGTAGTGGGCGTGTTCCTGTGGCCCGACAAGTATCTGTCGCAGGCCACCGTCAAGATCACTCCGCAGCAGGTGCCCACCAGCATGGTGCCGTCGGCCATCAATCAGGAGATGTGGGATCGCATCGAGTCGATGAAGCAGGGCATCCTCAGCCGTGCCACGCTGACCACGATCATTCAGAACAAGAACCTCTATCCCAAGGAGCGGGCGCGCGGGGTGATGGAGGATGTTGTGGAGGAGATGGGCCGCCACATTGTCGTGCAACCGATCGGTTCGGCCGGTAGCAGTCACTTGATCCCGGCATTCGTGATTCAGTTTTCCTACGAGAATAAGTATCTCGCGCAAGCCGTGGTTTCCGATCTGATGGGCAAGTTTATCGACGAAAATATTCACAACAGCAGCATCCGTACCTTTGAGTCAACCCAGTTTTTCAAGGACGGAGCGGATCAGGCAAAAAAAGAGCTGGATGATGCCGAAAACAAGCTGATGGACTTCCAGGTTCACAACAGCGGACATCTTCCGGATCAGGCGGAAGCCAATATGCGCTCCATGATGGCGCTGGAGACTCAGCTCAGCATGTTGAATGGAAACGCCAGCCGCGCCAATAGCGAGAAGCTGCAATTGGAGGCCAGCCTCCGCGTGGCGCAAGAACAATACGATGCGCTCCAAAAGCAGGCCAACGATATTACAGTGGTGCAATCGGTCGCCAGCGTACAGCGCAACGAAAAGCTGGCGGAAGCCGAACGCGATGTCCAGCACGGCGAAGACACGCTGCGGCAGATGCTCCAGCGGTATGGCGATGCGCATCCCGACGTTCAAAACATGCGCGGGCAGCTTACCGCGTTAAAGCAAAGACGCGACGAACTCAAGAAAGAAGACGAAACCCAAAAGGAAACGGCCAAGAAGGAAGAATCCACCAAGAAGGATCAAAAGGCCGAGCCTACCAGTTTGGCGCGCGCTAACCCAGGGGCTTACCGCGAATTGCTCGATCGCCATGGCAGGATTCAACAACTCGGGAGTCAGATTGAAGCGAAAGATGTCGAAATCCAGGACATCAACAAAGATGTAAAGCGCGCCAACGAGGGGATCCGGAGATATCAGGGCCAACTCGATGGTGGCTTCATTGGTGGCAAGACCTACACCGATCTGTTGCGCGATCGTGAGATGGCCAAGACGAAGTACCTGGAAGCCGACGCGAAGTTATCCAAAGCCCAGCAGTCGCAAGACATGGAGGATCGCCACCAGGGCGAACGCCTGGAGCTGCTGGATCCGGCGTCGCTGCCGACCGATCCCACCGAGCCGAAGCGCCGCATTGTGATTTCGATTGGCGCCGGCGATCGGATTGCTGCTCGGCATTGTGATCGCCGGCGCGCGCGAGATGAAAGATACGTCGCTCAAGAATTTGAAGGACGTGCGAGCGTATACGCAGATGGCGATTCTGGGGAGCATTCCGCTGCTCGAAAACGATTTCGTGGTGCAACGCCGCAGGCGGCTGGCCTGGCTCGGATGGACCACGGCTTGTCTGGTGGCCGTGGTGGTGATGGTCGGCGCGATCGTGTATTACTAGTCGACCAGAGGAGGAGTTCAAGTGAGCCGAGTTCATGATGCCTTACGCCGGGCCGAACACTCGGGGCTGTTATCGCCGCCGGCGAATCGGTCACGGGAACGGAGGCGGCGCACGGCTGTCGGTACGCTCGATCCGGGACCCAATCTCGCCGGACTGCTGGAGCAGGTGGAGGAGATCCCATTCCGCACCGCCACCGATTCGCTGCTGATCGACGTGTCGCGGCCGCACGAAGCTCCGATGGAGGAATTCCGCACGCTGCGGACGCGCCTCAATCACATGAAGAGCCTGCAGCCGATGCATACGGTGGTGATGACCAGCCCGTCGCCGGCCGAAGGCAAGTCGCTTTCGGCCGCGAACCTGGCGCTGGCGAAGCGCATCTGGCGGGCAACGTGACGCTGCTGGCGGATTTCGATTTCCGCCGCCCGATCGTACATACTCTGTTTCGGAACCGACCGCAGCCCGGGGATCACGGATTATCTGCTGGGCAAGATTCCGCTGCATAAGGCGATGCGCAAGACTCGCCGGGACCAATCTTTACGTCATGCCGGCGGGCGAAGCGGTGATCAATCCGCTGGAATTGCTGAACCTGCGGGAAGTGAAGCTCCTGCTCGACCGGCTGCCGACGCTGTTCAACTGGGTGATTCTGGACAGCCCGCCGCTGCTGTTCGCGGCCGACGCGAATCTGCTGTCGACCCTGTGCCACGGAACGCTGCTGGTGGTCCGCATCGGGCACACCACCATCGATTCGGTGACGCGCGCGATGCAGTCGCTGTGCAACAACAACGTGCTGGGGATCGTGGTCAACGGCGCGCGCCGCGGCGAACTGTACAGCAAATACACGTACTATCACTCGTACTACACGCCCAAGGACGAAGAGGCGAAGGACGAGGACGAGGGCGAGGATGTGGTGGCGGAACAGACGCCGGCCGAGGTCGCCACCAGCCGGGTTCTCGGGTTGGATTCACAGGCTCCGGCCCGTCACGAAGCCGTGCCGCATGAGGTACCGGCTGACGATAGTTCGCACAAGAGTTAGGGAGAATCAGGAAAACCATTTTTAAGTGCCGCTCGTTTGTAGCGCGCTCTCTTACGGTCGCGCCTCACTGGCGACTAACCGTCAATATTGAAGGCCGCTCGTTTATTGCGCGCTCTCTTACGGTCGCGCCTCACTGGCGACTAACCGTCAATATTGAAGGCCGCTCGTTTATTGCGCGCTCTCTTGCGGTCGTGCCTCACTGGCGACTAACCGTCAATATTTAAGGCCGCTCGTTTATAGCGCGCTCTCTTGCGGTCGCGCCTCGCTGGCGACTAACCGCCAATATTGAAGGCCGCCAGTGAGGCGCGACCGTAAGAGAGCGCGCGTTTTCATTCTGAATTCTGAATTCTGAATTCTGAATTCGGATTCTGGGCCTGGCGGCCCGCGCCACGGTGCGGCAGCGGCCCTAACTGTTTCATCAGGCGCTAAACTGGAATCAGTGGCGCACGATCATCATGGGCATCGACACGTAACCGGTCGAGTGCTTTTCGTTTCGCTCGCGCTGACCGTCGGCTTCGTGGTGTTCGAGGCCGCCGCCGGCATTCGCTCCCACAGCCTGGCGCTGCTTTCCGATGCGGGCCACAATTTCGCCGATGCATTCGCGCTGGTGCTGGCCGCCATCGGCTTCTACCTGCAGATGCGTCCGGCGGACCAAAACAAAACCTACGGATACCTGCGTGCGGGCGTGCTGGCGGCTTTCGTCAACGCGCTTTCCCTGATCGTGCTGGCTGGATTCCTGTTTTTCGAAAGCTATCAGCGGCTGCTCAATCCGCAGCCCGCCGCCGAAGGAACCATGATGATCGTCGCCGGCGGTCGGGCCTGGTCATGAATCTCGGAATTGCATGGGGCCTGGGCGGAGCGCATGGCCACGCACACTCGCACGGTGGCGGTCACGATCACCAGGGACATTCGCACGACGACCTCAACATTCGCGGCGCCTGGATTCATATGATGGGCGACGCAGCCAGTTCGGCGGCCATCATCCTCGGTGCGTTCGCAATGCGCGCGACGGGGTGGCTGCTCATCGATCCGATCCTGTCGATCCTGATTGGGGTGGGAATCGTGTGGTCGGCATGGGACATCGTCAAGGATTCACTGAATATTCTGCTGGAGGGGCTGCCCAAGGGTTTGTCGCTAGCGCACGTCAGCCAGGAGTTGGGGGAGGTTCCCGGGGTCATCGATGTGCACGATCTTCACATCTGGAGCCTGGGTTCGGAGGCGCACGCGCTGAGTTGCCATGTTCTGATCGAGGACATGCCGCCGTCGGCCAGCGAGTCGATTTTGCGGGCCGTCAACTGTATTCTGCGAGACCGGTTCCAGATTCAGCACACCACGGTTCAGTTCGAGCACACGAAGTGCGCGCTGGCGGAGATGCCGTGCACGGATGTTAGAGTTCGGCGGTGATGTGGCGCACGCACTCTTGCGTGCCGTGTCGACACTCATGTCGACACGAGTTTTTGCTGGGTTTCACCAAGCGTGACTGCCTGAGCGTCCGTGAGGCTCCCGAGCCGCCAGGAAAAGCTTGTGTCGACATGAGTGTCGACACGGCACGCAAGAGTGCGTGCGCCACATCCGGTGTACACCACGGACCCGCGAAAGGCGTCATCATAGAGTCATGAAAGCTGGACGGATTGCGTTGTTGGTCTCCGCGTTGGGAATCATAGCGCCCGCGCAATATCCCCCCGGTCAATATCCTCCCGGACAATACCCGCCAGGACAATATCCTCCCGGCCGCCGGCAGCCGGGCCAATACCCTCCAGGCCAATATCCACCGGGGCAGGGTCCGGGCAACACCGGGAACAGCGGACCGCCCACGCTCAAGCGCGGCGGCAAGAACTCGGCCGCTTCGGCGATGACGACCACCACCTACGGCATGCTTCGCGCCCATGCCGGAAGCCAGTTTGTGATCGAGGCTGACGATCATCGCATCATCACCTATCGCATGTCGTCGCAGACCACCGTGGAGAAAGAAAGCAAAACGGTGGATATCGCGAGCTTCGCCCCGGGCGAGCACCTTTCAGTCGATTCCACCGAGGACGACGCCGGTTATTTCACGGCAGCCGCGGTCAAGTTCGACAAGCCGGCGACGCCTGCCGATCGGGCGCACGCTTCCGAGACTTGGGATTTGCCGAGGCTCGACGGTAAGCCTGCAGTCACGTCGGCTGCATCCGCGTCGCGCGAGCCCGGTGACGATCGCCCCGTGTTGCGCCGGAAGACCGACAGTAGTTCGGAATCGCCGGCAGCGGCTGCGGAACCAGCTCCCGCTGATCCGGTGAAAACGCAAACCGCGAAGGTCGAAGACAATAAAACCGCGGAACCACCAAAGAATCCTGACGACGAGCCCGATACGCGGCCGACCACTGTCCTCCGCCCCTCCGGCGAAACCACGCGCGATCCCGATGCTCCAGTTCTGAAGCGCGGCCGCCCAGCGACAACCGCGTCCAACAGCACCGCATCCAATGGCGCATCGACCCGCTCATCCAGCGGCAGCGGAATTTCCCGCCCCGATACGACCGAGGCGCCGGCCAGCACCAAAGGCCCGATCATGGCGCCGACGCAGCCAGTCGATTCGCGCCCTGAAGCGGATGAGCGCCCGTCGATACTCGCGCAGACCAGCGACGATGCCGTGATTGCGAAAGCTCGCGAAGTAGCCGAGCAATTCTCCGGGGCGCTGCCCAACTTCTTCTGCCAGCAGATCACGACGCGCTATCAGAGCGACCATCCCAAGACGGGCTGGGATGCGTTGGACATCGTTACCTCCGACGTCGCTTACGAAAACGGCAAGGAGACCTACAAGAACATCAAGGTCGGCAACAAGGCCGTGAACAAGAATATGGAGGACATCGAAGGAACGCGGTCCACGGGCGAATTCGCCAGCATTCTGGCCGATCTCCTCAGCCCCGCGACGGCTGCCGTGTTCCGGCGCACGGGCGCGGATACGATTCATGGACGCCCCACCATCGTGTACAAGTTCGATGTGAATCGCGAGCATTCGCATTGGCGCATCGAAGCGCCGGCACAGTTGTATTACCCGGCCTTCAGCGGATCCCTCTGGATCGACAAACAGACGTCGCGAGTGGTGCGCATCGAGCAGCAGGCCCGCAACATGCCGCTGCTGTTCCCGTTCGATACAACCGAAAGCGCCACCGAGTACGATTTCGTGCGTCTGGCTACGCCGGAACCGTTCCTGCTGCCAGTGGAAGCCGAGGTGTTGAGCTGCGTTCGAGGCAGCCGGATGTGCGCCCGGAATCGTATCGAATTCCGTAACTACCGGAAATTCGGCGCCGAATCGAGCATCACGTTCGACGGAAAATAGGCGTGACCGCGCCGTGTGAAAACAGGGACAGGCGAACAGAAAACAGGACGAACAGAAAACAGGGACAGGCCAGAAAACAGGGACAGGGCAGAAAACAGGGACAGGCTGCCCTGTCCCCTTAGTGATCCGAGGCCACGATTAACAAGATATCGGCGTGGACAGGGTGGCCTGTCCCTGTTTTCTGCCCTGTCCCTGTTTTCTGGCCTGTCCCTGTTTTCTGTTCGTCCTGTTTTCTGTTCGCCTGTCCCTGTTTTCATACGGCCTGCAACCTGCAAAGCCTAAGCAGCGTCCCTAGGTTGTTATACTGAAGTCAACCCGCAACTCGATTCTAATGCTGAAATACTGTGCTTTTTTTTCACTGTGTGCCGGTCTGGGCCTTTCCGCAGACTTCATCACAGGTCAGGCCGCTCGCCTGGTGATCGGCCAGACGACCTTTACTTCGCAGACGTTTGGCGCCTCCAATACTGTCATGGGCAGTATAGGAGGGCTCGCCTATGCCCCGACGAATGGAGGCACCCTATTCGTTACCGATGCGAACCGATTGGGTCTTTTGCCCATCAACAATCGCGTCCTGATGTTTTCCAACCTTTCCAACCTGCCGCAGCCAGCCGATCCAATCGCGCCGCTGGTCTCGCGCTGCCCGGTGTGCGGCGGGACGGCCACGACGGTTCTGGGGCAACCGGATTTCAATTACCTGAGCGTCCAGCCGGCGCGGACCGCGAGCGGCATGAACCTTCCCCTGGCCGTCGCCTCCGATGGCGTTCACGTGGCCGTGGCGGATACGGCGAACAATCGGGTATTGCTCTGGAACACGTTTCCGAACACCAACGGACAGCCCGCCGACATCGTGCTCGGGCAAGCCGATTTCACGTCGATTGCACCGGTAGTAGTCAGCGCCAGCAGCCTGCGCGCACCGCAGGGAGTGTGGTTCCAGGGCAAGCAGTTATATGTCGCCGACACGCAGAACAATCGCGTGCTGATCTGGAACTCGATTCCCACCAAGAACAATCAGGCGGCCGATATCGTACTCGGCCAGCCCAATTTCACCACCGTCCCGCAATTCGATCAGACCAAGAATTCGCTGAACTCGTCGTCGACCACGATGCTCACGCCGACCTCCGTCAGCAGCGACGGCGTCCATCTCTTTGTCACTGATTTGGGTTTCAGCCGCGTGCTGATCTGGAACGCGATTCCGACGCAGAACACCCAGCCGGCCGACGTCGAAGCGGGCCAACTGGACATGGTGACCGCGATTCCGAACAACACTCCCGTGCAATGCGCGTCCAACGGCGTCGACGCCAATAATAATCCGACGTATCCGTCGCTGTGCGCCAAGACCATGAGTTTCCCGCGCTTCGCGCTCAGCGACGGCAAGCGGCTGTTCGTGGCCGACGGCGGCAACGATCGGGTCATGGTCTACAGCACCATTCCGACCGTAAACAACACCGCGGCCGACTTCATTTTAGGCGAGCCGGACGAGTTTTCCGACGTCGTCACCAGCAACAACACCAGCTTCGGCGGCACGGATCAGACGACATCGGCCGCGGATGTGACGCCCACGCCGACCTCGCTCGCCTGGGACGGAACCAATCTCTACGTCGCGGACGGTACGGATTTCCGCGTGCTGGTATTCACGCCGCTCGAACCGAACATTCCGACCACCGGCGTGGTGAACGCCGCCAGCCTCAAGACGTTCGCCAACGGATCGGTTTCACTCGGCGGACAGATCAATCCAGGCGACACCGTCACGCTTATCATCGGCGGCACCAGCTACGCCTACACACTGGTATCTGGCGATACGTTCGACACCATCCTCACGGCCTTGCAGAAACTGATCAACACCGCCAACAACGGCGCCGGCGACCCGAACGTCATCGCGACCGCCCAGTTGGGGCAGCAATTCATCAGTTTCGTCGCGCGCACCGGAGGAACGGCCGGGAACAGCATCACCCTGGCGACCATGGTGAACGACAACGCGCTGATTGTGGCGCAGGCGAACTCCGCTTATCTGACGGGCGGCGGCAGTGTGTCCACGGTCGCCCCCGGCACCATCGTCTCCATCTTCGGCACGAATCTGGCGGACACGTTCGCGCAGGCGCCGGCCAACGCGCAGGCGCTGCCGTACGAGCTCGGCGGAGTCCAGGTGTATGCCGACGGAATCCGCTTGCCGTTGTACATGGTGGCTCCGGCCAATTACTTCTTCCAGGGTTCGCAGTCGCAGATCAACGCGCAAATTCCCTTCCAGCTCATCGATACCAACAGCAGCAGCTTATACGTCCGAACCACCCACACCGATAACTCGGTGACGGTCACCGACGCCATCGGGCTGCCGGTCGCCCAGCAGAATCCAGGAATTTTCGCCGAAACCGATCCGTCCCTGGTGGATCCGCGGCCCGCCTTCGCTTATCACGCGTCCAGCTTCGCCACGGGAACCATCACCGTGGAAGGCGGTGTGAGTGCCGGCGATACGGCCACGGTGGGCGTGGAAGACCGGCTGTACAACTACGTGGTGCAGGGAGTCGACACGCTCGCCAGTATTCGGGATGCGCTGATCGGACTGATTAACTCGAATGGCGAGGAGAAGGTCGTCGCCAGCGCGGCGGCGGCTTACGACACGATCCGGCTCCAGGCCAAGGTTCCCGGTCCCGAAGGTAATGGCCTCGCGTTTTCGGCGACGTCGACCGGGCCCACCTCCGCGTCCACCGCTTCCGTCGTGCTGACCTCCACGGCGCTGACTCTGTGCTGCGCCAACGTCGCAGGCGCCAGAGTGACGGCGAATAATCCCGCGCTGGCCGGCGAGACGATCTACGTGATCGCGACCGGATTAGGCCTAGTCGGTCCGAACGAGGCACGACTCGCGATTGTCGACGGCGGGGTTTACACCGGACCGGCTCTAAACGACCCGGTATCGCCGGTGACGGCGTTCGCGGGAGGCTCGTCCGCCACCGTGATTTCGGCGGGGCTGCAAGTCGGGGCGATCGCGATGTACAAGGTCGTCCTGGAGCTGAACAATACGATAGTAACCGACCCGGCGACGCAGCTCAGTATCTCGCAGGACGTTTTCACCAGCAACGTTGTCAGCTTGCCGGTGTACAATCCGGGTACTACGAATCAGTAATCGATTCCTTGCAGCCAAGGGCCTTGAGCCGGTGCCCGTTGCTCGCCTTGGCCTCCTCGCCGATGCCGTTAAATTCGGCTCCTACGGAGCCGACAAAGCGAAGCAGACGAGGCAGCGGGCTAAACGGCCTTCTTCCACCTTAGCCCGCCTTCGTCACGGTTCTGTTCGCTCAGTCACAAGCGATTCTTCCAGCAGCTTCATCGATTTACGTAAATCCGCTTGCGGCGCGCTGCTATTCTCAAATCGCAAAGAGAACTTCGTGGCCACGAAGCGTTGTACTAAGTTGTTACTGAACTTCCGGAGCCCCTGAAAAGGCTAGCGGCGCCAGCTCGTAGCATGGTGCCGACGGGAGACTGCTTCAAATCGATTTGATAATCTTCGGTTCGGGATAGCAGGGTTTCGCCCGGCTGAATTCAGAGAGGAATGATCGAAAACGTGAGCTTCACATGGCGTCGCTGAATGGCGGCCCCGACCCTCCGTTAGAGAACTCCTCGAAATATCGGCGGCCGACAACGCAGTGGTGAACAGCCCGCGCGTACGTGCGCTAGCCCCGGCCGCCCACAACGCCAATTCTCATTCAAGCACCACTCGTAAGAGTGGGGGTGCTCGAATGAAGCTGGTTCGCAGGACACCCGTAGTGTCTTAGGCCCGCGCACACAGTTTGTTCAAGTAACTCAGGCCCCGCTCCTAAGAGCGATGCTCCCATCATCACTCAATTCTCGATCGGCACCCGCTCCACGCGATCCACGACAATAACCGGCAGCGGCAGCTTCTTGCTCTCGAGTCTTAGCCCCAGTTGCGCCTCCACTGCCTGAAACACCGTAAGCCCGGGCGCCGGATCGCGTATCGGCAGCAGGCAGCCGAGCCGCCGGAGTCCAGTCCAGCCTGAAATCGAAAGGGCCGTTAAGACCCGTCTGGTCGACCACCGGAATACTGAAATCGCGCGGCGACAATTCCTGAAGGTTGTCCGCCCACGCGGCCATCGTCATGTGCCGGCATTGGACGTGTTTCTGTCCAGCCGCTCCCTCGACCGGCGAACAGCGCTGCTCGCCGATCGACACGATGAGGATTGCTTCGCTGGAGGCTTGCAGTTTCGCACCCGACTTCGCCACCACCAGCGCATACACCGCTGTCGGCTTTTGCTCCGTGTGGATCGCGAGCTTGAAGCGCTCGGCCAAGAGAGTTTGCACCATGCGGCGGAGATCGTCGGGCTTGGTGTCCGGCGAGGCTTTCGCGACAACGTCATAGCGCTCCGATTCGATCCAGCCGAGACCGGCCGCGCCAGTCACGGCGTCGGGCCGGGCGTGATACGCGAACATGATCATAATCTTCATGGGCACGTTGTGCATCACGAGTCTGCCGCCCGGCTGCATATCGATCGCCAGGCGAACCTCGCCGGACTTGTTCGGCTTTACCTCCGCGGCTTCGAACGATGGCAGCGTCTGTGAGCCAGCCGGGATCGCGGAAACCAGCAAAACAGCGGCGGCGATTGCATTGCGCATGGGACTCCTGAAAAAACAAAACGCCAGTAGACCCGCCGAAGCGGAATCTACTGGCGTTCGAGGTTAAGTTACGCTGGCCGGCCTAGAAGCGCAGGCGGAGGCCAAACTCCATCCAGCGAGCTGCCACACCGTTGCCGCTGGCGAATTGACCGGTCACCACACCGAACCCGGCGACCGACTGGATGCTCGCGCCCGGATTTGCGGGCACGAAGTGGTTCAGCGCGTTCACGGACTGAATGATCAGCGTCGCGCCAACGCTCTCCCTGATTTTGAAGTCCTTCGTGAGTGTCGCGTCCAGATTCCAGTAGGGGAAGCCTCGGATGACGCCTGCACCGCCCGAGTTCTGATCCAGCCCCAGAACGAAGGGCCGAAATTCGGATGCAACTTGAACCGGATTGTTGAACAGGTTGACTCCCGTTCCACCCTTGGCCGGATTGCCCTGCGATCCCACGCCCGATGCGATCCCATTTTGGAAGTTGTAATAGCCTTCCCCGGCATAGCCGCCGCTAAACGGCGAGACTCCCGCAGCCTGTGAATACTGCTCAGTCTGATCCGAAGTCATACCGGAGCAAGTATTGTTGGTGGCGCATGCGATGCGCAGTGGCAGACCAGAGCGCGCCGTGAACAGCGGAGCGATGATCCAGCCGCCGACGATACGGCCAAGAATGCCCTTCTGGTCCTTAAACCAGGGCTCCTGGTAGGCCGAGATGAAGTTGTAGGTGAATTTGACGTCGAAGGGCTGTACGCCATACGTGCCTAAGTTATTGAAGTCGAAAGGATTCGGCACCGTGATGGAACTGCTCGCCTGCGCCACGGCGCCGGTCCCCAAAGCACGGCCCCAGGTAAAGTTCTGTTGGGTGGTCCATCCGTGCCAGTTGGTGGTCTTGAAGGTGGCGAAAGCCGCGTTGTAGTTCCCATGTCCCATGGAGGTGATGAAGTCGAACGAGCCGGCAAGCTGGGCGTTCAGGCCCGTGCCCTGGACCTGGTTGAGCAGCGTCCGCCCGAGAATCCAACTAGGTGCCTTGCCGATGTCGGTCCAGAGGCTGTAGACGTTGGTGGTGGCAAAGTTTGACCCTTCAGCGGCAATCACGGCCTTGGTGCAACTGCCGGCCGCGGCGCAATATGCGGAGGCTGGTCCGCCCAGCGCCGTCTCAAAGAAAGGTTGATTGGTCACCGCAGCGGTGTTCTTGTTACACGTAGTGCCATTAGCGGTTGCGCCTTGCAAACCACAATATTCCGTGTAGACGTTCGCGTACGCGTTGGCGAAGGTTTGCCCGCCCAGGGTAGTCAT
The DNA here is from genome assembly GCA_963732025.1 of Terriglobia bacterium. Taxonomy (GTDB): domain Bacteria; phylum Acidobacteriota; class Terriglobia; order Bryobacterales; family Bryobacteraceae; genus Palsa-187. Next base: position 379,506 of record CAVSXU010000006.1, on the reverse strand, counting down.
GGTCGGCAATGCGTCGACGTTGATCTCCTGGAATTCATTGGCGATCTTACGGCCGATATAGCCGACTTCGAGCAGGAACTTCGACGTAAACGACCTCTGGATGGTGAGTGTGACTTCGTCGGAACGGTTCGGCTTCATATTCTGATCGAGTTGCGATCCGTCCGCCGCTGCCGCATTCAGGATTCCGTTCTGGACCGAACCCGGGAAGTACGGCTGCGGAAGAGTCGGGGTTACCGTAGGTAGCGGCGCGGTATTACCGTCCACGCCGATGCGGAACGCGTTGTTCAGCGTCGCGCCACCGGGCCCGCCGCAGGTCCCCTGGATGGTGGGAGCAACGCACGACACGGCCTGAAGCAGGCCGGGGCCCAGCAGGGGCAGCAGCATTTGATCCACGCCGTTCAGCCGGCCATAAATGCGGCCATAGCCGCCGCGGATCACGGTATTGTTCCGCCCGAAAATTTTCTCCATTAGACCGCCGTTGAAGTTGGGATTCCAGGCGATCGACACGTGCGGGCTGAATCCGCCGTAGAACGGCTTGAAAGGATACTTGTTCTGTCCGCCCGCCGCGTTCCCGATAAGCGCGAACCCGATTTGAGGCTGGTAAACCTGTCCCGCCAAGGCGGAGGTCATCCGGTTGGTGAGATAGCTCTTGATGTCGATGGGATTGCTGGCGGCATCCACCATTTCTACCTGGTCCCCATTGATTTCATAGGCCGGCATCGCGAGATCGTAGGTGAGGCCGTAGGAGAGAGTGAGATGCGGCTTCACGTGCCAGGTATCGGTGGCATAGAAGTTGTAGCTGGGAAGAATACTGTTGTCGGACCCGGGAGTCCCCAGCGGATTCAAGTTCAGAGCCGCGCCGCTGCGCGTGTACATTACCTGAGTGGAAGTCAAGGTTCCCGTCACCTGGTCGAACAGGTTCGAGTAGGTGGCGATGCTCGAAGTCACACCGGCCGGCAACGTATAGGCGGAATTGCTGATGCCGCTTCCGCTGGCAGCCAGGTACGCGGGCGAGGTGTCGATTCCCACGCCGTTGTCGTTGCGCCCATGAAGATCGTGATTTCGCTGGTAGGTGAAGCCGAACTGGAACAGGTGATTTCCATGGAGATTGCTCACCTGGTCGGTCAGGAAGTAATCATGCCCACGCCAGTAGCGCTGGCGAGCGTCCTGCCCGTCCACGTTGTAAGGAATCAGTGCGTTTGCCGACTCGCCGCCGATTTCAACTACGGCGCCCAGTCCCGGAAACTGCGGCGGGCCGGCCGCCGACTGCCAATTCCAGTAGTTGCGCAGATAGCTGAAGTGGAAATCGTTGGTGGTGTTGGGACTGATGGTCGTCGTGAGCCCTGAGACCCAATACCCAGGCTTCTGCGGACGCACGCCATAAGCCGTATACTGGCCTGCGGTCGCGCCCGGAAGCAGACCGCCCATGTCTGTCTGTACGCTCGACAACTGGCTGAAATCGTAATACCGGTAGCTGACGAAGAACCGGTTCTTCGCGCCAAAGTCATGGTCGATTTTGCCCACGATAAACTTCGATGTCTGCGGGAGCGGCAGAGCGGCCAGATACCCGCCCGAGTTGCCCAAGCCATCTCCGGCGCCCAAAAGATCATTGGGCATCGGCATGGTAGCCCAGATCTTCTGAACCAGTGGGTTGACGCCGAGACCGCGCGGATCGCACGATCCAGTCGAGCCGCAACCGGCGTAAGTAACGCCGTTGACGGTGACGGGATTGGCATTGATGTTGAATGGCAGGTTGCCGTTTGCGGTCGCCAGCATGATCACGCCGGCCCGATAGGTCGCAGTGGGAGTCGTTCTTTCGAACGTGACGTTGTTCGGGAAAGCCATGGCCTCATAGTTGGAGAAGAAATACCACTTGCCACCGAGGAACGCCTTGGGGAATAGTGGACCGCCAAACGAGCCGCCGTAGCGGTTGCGATGCGCGGACGGAAGCGGTGTGTCGAGAGTGTTGGTCGCCGCGTCGGCCACGTGATTGTTCTTCCAGGTATTGGCGGCGCCCACGTCCGTGCTGAAGTAGTATTCGTAGATCGCGCCGTGGAACGAGTTCGTTCCGCGCTTGGTCACCATCTGGACCGAACTGCCAGCCGCGCCTCCGAAGTCCGCGCTTTGGCCTACCGTGCCCACCTTGAACTCCTCGATGCTCTCGACCGGAGTCGGCATCACACCCGTCGGCGTGCCGCCCGTTCCAGCGGTGCCGGCATAGCCATTGCCGGGAACGTAGGTCGTGTTGTTGCCGGACATATCGTCGCTGTTATTGCCGCCGTCCAGCATGTACTTGTTCTGGTCCGTGACCGAACCGGCGACGTTGCCGTCCAGCGAGACGCCGGGTTGCAGCACCGCCAGATACGACGCGTCGCGCGCCAGGTTCGGCATCAAATTCATAGTCTCGTTGCTGATCGTGGTCCCGACAGTGGCGTTCAAAGTTTGCAGTTCCGCGCCCGCGGTCGCCTTGACTTCAACCGTCGTCGTGGTGGAGCCGACAGCCAATGGAACGTCCAGCGTGAGTGCCTGACCGACCTGAATGCTCTGCCCTACGAGCTTCGCGGTCGTGAACCCCTGCTTCGTCACCGTGACTTCGTACGTGCCCGGCTGAACGTTCGGGATGGTGTACCGTCCGGAGTCGTTCGTTATCGTCTCACGCATGGAGTTGGTCGTTGCGTCGACAATCTTGATTGCCGCGCCTGCGATGACGGCTCCCTGCTGGTCCGTGACTTGACCCGTCAACGTACCTTGCGAGGCGGTCTGCGCCATCGCCGACGGCGTCATCGTGAACATGAGTATCCCGGCGGCGACGATCAGCACACCGAGCAAGAATATAGACTTGAAGTTTGAACTGGGACTGCTCAAGGACATTGCCCCTCCCCTAACTCAATCGAGACTTGAGAACAAACGGAACTCTTCCACCCGAACGCAGCACCGGTGCGGAATGATTGGATCGATTCTATTCGCGTCCTAAAGCATTGTCAAGCAAAATTAACTTGATCGGTATCATGGCGAAATCAGGCATTCGCGATTCCAAGTCGATGGCCTAACCCGTCCCAGTACCCAGCGTCCATACTGCATGACATCCGGCTTCTTTCGCGACATTCCGGCCGATTTGCGCTACGCCATTCGTATTTTCCGCGCCAGCCCGGGGTTCGCGGCGGTCGCCATCCTCTCATTGGCGCTGGGGATCGGGGCCAACACCGCGATCTTCAGTCTGATCGATGCGGTGATGCTGAAGACTCTGCCGGTTAGCCATCCGGAAGAATTGCTTCAGCTCACGATGGGCGACAACAGCGGAGTGTTCACCAATCCTATCTGGGAACAAGTGCGCGACCGGCAGGATGTCTTTTCTGGCGTGTTCGCCTACTTCGCGCCGACGTTCAATCTCGCCAAAGGCGGTGAGGTCGACAATATTCGCGGCATCTGGGCCAGCGGCGATTACTTTGCGACGCTCGGGGTCAGGGCCGTACTGGGACGAACATTCACGCCCGCCGAGGATCGCCGCGGCTGTTCGGGCCGCGCAGTCCTCACCTACGATTTCTGGCAGAAGCGATACGCGGGTAGCGCCGACGTGCTCGACAAAACCATTTCACTCGACGGGCATTCCTTCCCGATCATCGGCGTAACCGAACCAGGATTTTCGGGAGTAGATGTAGGCACGCGCGGCGACGTGATCATCCCGATTTGCACCGAACCGCAGATCCACACCGACCGCAGCGCGCTCGATGCAAGAAGCTGGTGGTGGTTGCGCGTGATCGGTCGGCCAAAACCCGGAATCGGCGAAAAACAGGTGCAAGCGCGACTAAAAGTGCTCGCGCCGGAGATTTTTGCGGCGACGGTTCCGCAAAACTGGCGATCGGACGGTAAAGCGAGCTATCTGAAGCGCACTTTCGCAACCCGCGCAGCCGCGAATGGGATTTCTTTCGTACGTTCGGAATACCGGCTTGCGCTTCTGACCTTGATGGGAGTGGTCGGATTGGTGTTGCTCATCGCTTGCGCAAACGTTGCAAATCTGTTGCTTGCGCGCGCGGCTGCACGGCGGCGTGAAATGGCGATCCGGCTGGCGCTGGGGGCCGCTCGTAGCCGCCTGATTCGACAGCTACTTACAGAGAGTCTGCTGCTCGCGCTGAGCGGAGCAGCGCTCGGGATTCTGTTCGCGCAATGGGGAACCAAATTGCTGGTCGGATTGTTGTCAGCGCATGGCGATCCGGTGTTTCTGAATCTGACGATCGACGTGCGCGTGCTCGCATTCACTGCCGGAATCGCAATCGCGACCGGCTTGCTGTTCGGTCTCGCGCCCGCCTGGCGAGGCACGCGCGTCGCGCCGCAGGAAGCGATGAAGGAAAACTCGCGCGGCGTGATCGGCGGAGGAGCGGGCCGTTCGCGTTTTGCAATCGGCAAAGTTTTGGTGATGGGACAGGTGGCGCTGTCGCTGGTGCTGTTGGTCGGAGCCGGGTTGATGGTCGGGACATTCCGGACACTGGCGACGCTGGACACCGGATTCGATCGCGATCGCGTGTTGTTGGTCGACTCGGATTTCCGCAATGCGCACGTACCGAAAGAGCGGCTGACGGCTGGCTATGAGCAGGCTCTGGAACGCATACGCGCGATACCGGGCGTAGCGTCCGCCAGCGATTCGACGCTGACGCCGGTTGGGCACAGCAGTTGGAATGAGGAACTCCTGATCGAAGGCTTCGCGCCGAAAAACGAGGACGACGCGGTCGCCTGGTTCAATCGCGTGAGCCCGCGCTATTTCGAGACGCTGGGCACGCGCCTGCTCGCCGGTCGCGATTTCAATTCGTCGGATCGTAGCGGCGCTATTGAAGTGGCGATCGTGAACGCGGCGTTCGCGAAACATTTCTTTGGCGATGCGAGCCCGGTGGGGAAGTTTTATCGAACGCATGGCAGTCCTAACGATTCGGCGCCGGTACAGATTGTCGGCGTGGTGGCGAACTCGAAATACAATAATCTGCGCGAGGCGGCGCAGGAAATTGTGTACGTGCCGATGGCGCAGAACGATTCGCCGACGCCTTACTTGTCGTTCGAGTTGCGCGCCGCCGGCGGGATTCCGGCGTCCAGTCTGATCGCGGGGGTGAAGGCTGTGATGGAGCAAGAAAATCGCAATGTGAATCTTGAGTTCCGAACGCTGGCTGTGCAGTTGGCTGAGTCTTTGAATCGCGAGCGGCTGCTAGCCACGCTGTCGGGATTCTTCGGCGGGCTCGCGCTGTTGCTAGCCGCGATCGGGCTGTACGGCGTGATGTCGTATAGCGTAGCTCGCCGCAAGAACGAGATAGGAATTCGAATGGCGTTGGGCGCGGAACAGGCGCGTGTATTGAGGATGGTGTTGAGCGAAGTCGCGATACTGGTCGGGTTCGGCGTGATCGCGGGCACGGCTGCGGCGTTGGCGGCGACTCGGCTGGTCGCGACGTTCCTGTATGGCTTGAAACCTCGCGATCCGATGACGGTGTTGTTAGCGGCGAGTGTGTTGATTGCGGTTGCCGTGCTGGCGGGTTATTTGCCGGCTCGGCGGGCGTCGCGGCTGGATCCGATGACGGCTTTGCGGGAAGAGTAAAGTTAGCGCTCCATACTGTCGCGCCTCACTGGCGCCCACCAGGATAAATATTCACGGGCGCCAGTGAGGCGCGACAGTATGGAGCGCTACAACGCCATAATAATCACCGTCATAATAAATCATGGACAAGGTCGCGGAGGCTTTCCGCTTCGACGATGTCGTTGTTCGGCCCGACGTTTTTTCCGTCGAGAAGGCCGGACGTATTGTCGCGCTTGAACCCAAGTCCATCCGCGTGCTGATCTATCTGATCGAGAATCGCCCTCGCGCGATCAGCAAGGATGAGCTGCTCGGCAAGGTGTGGGAAGACGCCGCGGTGACGGACAACGCTCTCACTCGCGTGGTCGCGCAATTGCGAAAAGCGATTGGCGACGATGCCAAGGTCGCCCGCTATATCGAGACTGTCCCAACGCTTGGCTATCGTTTCATTGCCGACGTCGCGATTGCCGAGATCGCCGAGCGGCCATCTCCGGTTGCGCCGGTCGAGTTGGACAAGAGGCCCGCTGTACCTCCAACGCAACCGTTCTGGAAAATCGCTTCGGCCGCGCTGCTTTGCGCCGTCATCGGGCTCAGCGCCGTCGTGTGGCAGCGATCGCGACCCGCGGATTCCGCAATTTGGTCGGGCAACCTGCTGGGCGGCTCCATCATCGCATCCCATCCGCGTATTTCGCCGGACGGGCAACTGCTCGCCTTCCGCGCGATCGCCGACGGCTTGTCGCAGGTAGGCGTGATGAAGCCGGACGCGGCAAGCTGGACCGTGCTCACTCACGATCGCAAGAACGGCGCAGTCGCAACCGTGGCCTGGGCGCGCGACGGCAGCCGAATCTATTTCGATCGTGAATGGGGCGCCGCAAATATCTACTCGATCGGCCCGCTTGGGGGTGAACCGAGACTCGTGCTGACGAACGCCTGGGTGCCGGAACCTTTGCCCGACGGATCCCTCATCGCGTTGCGGCCCTCTGCGCAAGGCCGTCAGCAACTGCTACATTTCTGGCCTGACTCGGGCCGGCTGGAATTGCTCCCCGCCACGGTGCAAAGCGCGGACTACCCAAGACTGCGTGCATTTCCCGATGGGAAGGAAATTGCGGTGTTCGGCTTATACGGCGATCGCGCGGGACGTCCTCGCTTGTTTGCATTGGATCTTGTGTCGGGCAAAGCGCGAGACTTAGCCGATCCCGAGGACACCTTCGAAACCGTCGCGATCTCGGCGGACGGCAGGACTGTTTTCGCCCTACAGCATCGCGACGACGTGGCCCTGTTGCAGGCGCTGCCGCGCGATGGTTCCAAGCAGTCCCGGCTGGTGTTGTCCTTTCCAGAGGGTGCAAAGCCGCTTTCGTTCGACCCGGCTCCGGATGGATCGCTGTATATGGACCAGAGCCACGTCGAGACCTCCATCGTCAAACTCAAGCCCGAAGGAGGAGCGATTGCCGAAATCCTGCTGCCGCAGAGCGCCAACAGCGTGGTTGTACCGCTGCCGGGCGGAGAAGCCGCTTTCAATGTCTGGCGCGGCGGGCGATCGCAGATATTGTTGGGAAAGCCGGGAGCGGAATCGCGGGTCCTGCTCAATACCAATGAATCGGCCAGTCTTCCGGGGGCGTGGCTGGGGAACGGCAAACTCGCGTTTCGTGATCGGCCGCAGGAGCCAGTCGCGCATGGCGATCGCGTCGGTGACGGATGGTCGGGTGGTGGGGCCGTTCAAGGCCGATGCGGAGTCGGTTACCGCCATGGCTGCCGCGCCCGACGGTCAGACGATTTATTACTGTTCGGACGGTATCCTGTGGGCGCAGGCGGTATCGGGCGGCGACGCAAAGAAAATCGGCGAGGGTTACGAAGTTGCGTCGGATCCATCCGGCAAGTTTCTGTACCTGATGCGCGCCGATGAAAAGGGCTACGGACTGTGGCGGATGCCTGCGACTGGTGGCGAGGCCGAGAAACTGGAGCTGCCGCCGGGCTATAACCTGACTCCAAACCATCTGTCACCCGCGGCGGTCGGTCGCGATGGCCGAGTCTTGCTGTCCGTCAACAAGCCAGATGTGTTTTTCTATCAGGCGGCGATTTTCGATCCGGCTCGTCATTCGATGGTGGATATTCACACGCCTTCGCAAACCGTCGTTGTAGGGGCTGGCTGGGCGGATGACGGGACGATCGTCGTTCGTATGACGCACTGGTCCAGTTCGCTGTGGCGCTACCGAATGGTGCCGAAGAACGCTGGATCGATGTAAAACGTTCACGTCAAATCGTAGGGTTTGAAGCCGCCGCGCTGCATGGTCTCGCGTGTGAGATTTTCGTTCGCCGGCGCGACGTAGAAGAAGGCGCCTACGCGCTCGCTCCTGAAGATGATGCCGCCGCTGTATTTGTCGGGCTCGACCAGATAGTCGAGGCCGGCTTCGGTCAGGAGTTGTTCCAGGCGCAAGGCTTCTTTTAGTTTCCTTGCGACGTAGATTAGGGATAACTCCTCTTCGCCGAAGAAATCGGGGTCCTGACGCATGCATTTATTATGCGGGAAAGTACTCCGGAACGCGCTCCATTCTGTCGCGCCTCTTTGACGCCATCCTGTGGCCTACTTACGATGGCGGTGAGGGGATAGCGCTCCATTCTGTCGCGCCTCACTGACGGCCGCGGAGATTCCTGCGTCGTCAGTGAGGCGCGACAGAATGGAGTGCTATCTCCTGCTTCTCTGAGAATTCGAGCGGGCTCGGCGCACCACATCAACGTGACCTCCGATGACGAACTGCACTGGCTCGCGCTGAAAATGGCGGCAGGCCTGGGAACCCGAAAGGCCGGTCTGCTGATCGAGATCTTCCGGACCCCGCAGGCGATCTTTCGCGCCTCCCGATCGGAACTGCAAGCCGCCGGGCTCTCCGCCGCCGTCGCCCAGAGTATCGCCAGTGGCTGCGCGTTTGAAGAGGCCGTCGAGCAGCAGCAAAAGGTGGCGGCGGCGGGAGTCTGCGTGATCACGATGACCGATTCGCGCTACCCGCCGCGGCTCAAGGAAATCTTCGACCCGCCGCCGCTGCTGTTCGCGAATGGACGTGTGGAATTGCTGCAGACACTGATGATCGGTGTTGTCGGCACTCGCCGGCCCACTGCTTACGGCAACGCGGCGGCACAACGTCTGGCGAAGGACTTGGCGATGGCCGGTATGACGGTGGCGAGCGGGATGGCTCGCGGCATCGATACCACGGCACATAAGGCGGTTCTCGAATCCGGCGGCGATACGGTTGCGGTGTTCGGCTGCGGGGTCGACGAGATCTACCCGGCTGAGAATCGAAAACTGGCAGGCCAGATCGCCGAAAACGGGCTGCTGCTGTCCGAATTCCCGATGGGGACGCCGGCTTATCCGCAGAATTTTCCGGTTCGGAACCGGATCATCGCCGGGATGAGCGCCGGGGTTCTGGTGGTGGAGGGCGGCGAATATTCGGGGTCGGCGATTACGGCCAAGCTGGCGGCCGAGCAGAATCGGGAGGTGTTCGCGGTGCCCGGAAACATCATGTCGAAAATGAGCTGGGGGCCGAATCTGCTGATCAAACAGGGGGCAAAACTGGTCCAGGAATGGAACGATGTGGTGACCGAATTGAAGCCGGAGGATCGGCGGCGGCTGGTCGACCAGTGCCGCAATCGATTGAATTTAAATGGGATAGAGGCAGGTGAATCGAACGCGAAGAACGGAGCATCAGTAGCAAGCGGACCGTTGGATGGACCCATGAAGGGGGTTGCCAAGGCGGTTCTCGGGATCTTGCAGCCGGATTCGGCGGTCGGCTTGGACCACCTGATGGGCACCGTGGAGCAGGCGTCGTCTTCCGAGGTTCTGGCGGTGCTGTTCGAGCTCGAATTGGCGGGCTTGGTGCGCCAGATCCCCGGCAAGCGCTATCTTAAAGTCTGGGCCGACTAAGCGCACCGCTCGGCCGGGTGTGGTAGGATTTCGATTGTTTGCAGGTCCCTGAAGTCATCCCCAGGACAATAAGCATTTATAAAGGTTAGAACGCACAGTTATGGCAAAAAATCTCGTCATCGTCGAATCACCGGGAAAGGTGAAGGCGATCGGGAAGTATCTCGGCAAGGATTTTCTGGTCAAGGCGTCGCTCGGCCACGTCAAGGACCTTCCCAAGCGGAATCTGTCGGTGGATGTCGACAACGATTTCAAACCAGTTTATGAGGTTATCGAAAGCAAGCGCAAGCTGATCTCGGAATTGAAGACGGCCGCCAAGAGCGCGGAAAACATCTACCTGGCGGCTGATCCCGATCGTGAAGGCGAAGCCATCTGCTTCCATTTGCAGGAAGAGCTGGAAAACAAGAAGAGCAAGATTTTTCGGGTGATGTTCAACGAAATCACCAAGGGCGCCGTGCAGAAGGCGTTCGAAAAGCCGCTGGCCGTCAATCTTAATTTAGTGGATGCGCAACAGGCGCGCCGCATTCTGGATCGGCTGGTGGGCTATAAGATTTCGCCGCTGCTGTGGGACAAGGTTCGGCGCGGACTCTCGGCCGGTCGTGTCCAGACGGTTGCTCTGCGGCTGATCGTCGAACGCGAGCAGGAGATTCTGGCGTTCCTGGCCCGCGAATACTGGTCGATCGATGTCGGCTTGGGCGCATCGAAGCCGCCGACGCTGAAAGCTCATCTCGCCAAGAAGAATGACGAGAACGCCGAGATCGGCAACGAAGCCGAGTCCAAGGCGATCCTCGACGCGCTGGATGGCGCGGCGTACACGGTCAAGTCGGTCACGAATCGCGAGAAGCGGCGCAATCCGGCGGCTCCGTTCATCACATCGACATTGCAGCAGGAAGGCGCGCGCAAGTGCCGCTTCAGCGTGAAGCGCACGATGATGCTGGCGCAGAAGTTGTACGAAGGTGTCGAGCTATCGACCGACGAAGGCCAAGTCGGCTTGATCAGCTACATGCGAACCGATTCCGTGCGCGTATCGAACGACGCGTTGGATGAAGTGCGCGGCATGATCGTCGATCGCTACGGCGCCGACTATCGTCCGGCGAATCCTATCGTTTATAAGGGCAAGAAAGATGCCCAGGACGCGCATGAAGCGATCCGTCCGACTTCGGTTCTGCGGACACCTGAAGATGTCGCGCCGTTCCTGCAGGAAGACGAATTGAAGCTCTATCGTCTGATCTGGATGCGATTCGTCGCGTCGCAGATGACGCCTGCGGTGTTCGATCAGACGACGATCGATGTCGAGGCCAAAGGGAAGGACGGCGCATCCTATATATTCCGCGCCACCGGATCGGTGGAGAAGTTCGACGGCTTCCTGAAGGTCTACGAAGAAGGCAAAGATCAGAAGGACGATGACGACGATGAACTGAAGGCGCAAATGCCGGCTGTGGTGGCGGGCGAGGTGCTCAAGTTCATTTCGATCGAGCCGGAGCAGCACTTCACGGAACCGCCTCCGCGATTCACGGAAGCAACGCTGGTGAAGGAATTGGAATCGGACGGTGTCGGCCGCCCGTCCACGTATGCGTCGATTTTGTCGACCATCCAAGAGCGCGAATACGTTCGCAAGGACGGAGGGAAATTTTTCCCGACGGAGCTGGGACTGGTCGTCGAAGAATTGCTGCTCGAGAGCTTCAAGGATCTGTTCGACGTGACGTATACGGCTCGCATGGAAGCCGAGCTCGACGAAATCGAAGAAGGCAAGCTCGACTGGCGCATGGCGATGAGCGAGTTCTACGAACGGTTCAGCAAGGACCTGGATCACGCCACGACGCACATGACGGACGTGAAGCGGATGGAAGTCCCCACGGATTTCAAGTGCGAAAAGTGCGACAAGCCGATGGTGATCAAGTGGGGACGGCACGGCAAGTTTATCGCGTGCACGGGCTATCCCGACTTTTCGCCGAGAAGCGCGGAAAGCGACTTCGAGGGAATCCGGAAAGAGATCGGCAAGCAGCAGGAGCGGGCGCAAAAGGAAGCCGGGAAGCGGGTAGAACGCGAGGCTCGCTATCAAACGGAGCTGGAGAAACTCGACCAGCAAATCGTCGAGAAGAAGCTTACCGACCGCAAGGTGGCGGAGCAGCGCAAGAAGATCAAGGCTCGGCTGGATGCGGATCTTGAAAAGATCGAGACGAAGCGCCTGGAGCAACACGCGAAGGATCAAACCAAGATCAAGCTTCGCGTGAAAGTCCTGCAGAAGCGGTATCCCGGCCTCTCGCAGTTCTACACTTTGGATCTCGCCGACATGGACACGTTCGGCAAGCGGAACGAGCAGTTCTGCACCTATAGCCGGGAAATCCCCTCCGATCAGGAGGAACCGGACAGCGGCAATCTGGACGAAGCCGTGATGTGCGATAACTGCGGCCGTCCCATGGTGTTGAAGAAGGGTCGGTTCGGACAATTTCTGGCGTGTTCGGCATACCCGGATTGCAAGACCACGAAGCAACTGGGCGCGGCAACCCAGCAGCAGGATGTGACGCTCGATGAGAAGTGTCCGAATTGCAGCTCGAACATGGTGCGCAAGTACGGCCGCTTCGGCGAGTTCGTGGCGTGCAGCAATTATCCCGACGTGCAAGTACGTCAAGCAGAAGACGATCGGCGTGAAGTGCCCGAATTGTTCGGAAGGCGAAGTGGTGGAGCGGCGTTCGAAGCGCGGCAAGACTTTCTACGGCTGCAATCGTTATCCCGATTGCGATTTCGTGGCATGGGGCAAGCCTCTGCCGGAGAAGTGTCCGGAGTGCGGCGGAGCGTATCTCATTGAGAAGTTTTTGAAAGCTGGTCCCGTGGCACAATGTCCGAATCAGGAATGCAAATTCAAGAAGCCGCTGCCGCCGGTGGAAGAAACGGTCGCGGCTCCAGTTGAGGTGGAGGCTCCGGTTTGATGGCTGAGGCGGTTGCAGTTGCCGGCAGCGCGCCAAAGCCGGATTACGGGCTGGATGCGCCCCACGTAGTGCATAGCATGTTCTCGCGCGGCGCTTGGTCATTGGGCATCGGCATCGCGATGTACTTGATCAATCGCGGCGAATATCCCGAGCCGGCGGCGAACATTCTCGGCGTGCTCGGATCGATCGGCATCGTGTTCCTGGCGGTGGGCGCGTTCATGATGTGGTCGAGCCGTGTGGCGAAGCTGAAGCTGCGCGACGAACTGATCGATTCGCTGGCGCTGACGGGCGATGAGAAAATTCTCGATGTCGGCTGCGGACGCGGGTTGTTGCTGATCGGCGCGGCGAAACGACTGGGTGGCGGTAAGGGCGGTGGCAAGGCGACTGGGATCGACATCTGGAGCACCGATGATCTTTCCGACAATTCTCCTGACGCAGTGAAGCAGAACGCGAAGATCGAAGGCGTGTCGGATCGCGTGCGGATCGAAACCGGAGACGCACGCAAGCTGGTGTATCCCGACGCGAATTACGATGTGGTGATGTCGAGCCTCGCGATCCACAATATCCCCGAGAAGGACGAGCGCAAGCAGGCGATTCGCGAAATGTGGCGGGTGCTGAAGCCGGGCGGGAAGTTGCTGATCTACGACATCTTCAAGACGGGCGAGTACGCGATGGTGCTGCGTGAATCGGGCGCGAGTGATGTGCAATTGTCGGGCACGAAGTTCCTGTGGTGCGTTCCATCGCGAATCCTGACGGCTCGCAAATAACCAAAAGTAGCAAAATTGGTTATCGATATCGGCTATCATGGCGTCATGAACGTCTCTCTAACACCTCAGCTCGAAGCGCTGGTAAGGGCCAAGGTAAAAGCCGGCACGTACCAGACCGTGAGCGAAGTGGTTCGGGAAGGATTGCGCTTGATTAAAGAGCGCGATGACCGGCAATTTCAGCAACTTCGCGCGGATGTGCTTGAGGGATTCGCTCAAATTGAGCGGGGCGAATACATCGACTTAGACGAACAAGGACTCAAGAAGTTCTTCGCGGATATCAAAGCCCGCGGCCGCAAGCGACTTGCTCGAGAGAAAAAACGCAAAGCTTCGTGACCTCATGGCGCCTGTCGCCTCCAGCGCGTACAGATCTCGCTGAGATCTGGTCTTACGTTGCTCAAGAGGGCGGCATCGCAGCAGCCGATCGGCTCTTGGACACGATGTATTCGTCCGTTCTCATGTTGGCGCGCATGCCCGGAATTGGCCGAGCGTGCCCTGAGTTTGGACATGGCGATCGAAGCCTACCGATTGGAAATTACTTAATCTACTACCGAACCGGCACGCGTGGCGTACTCATTTCGAGAGTGATACATGCGAAGCGCGATCAACGCTCTGCGTTCGAATCAATATGAGCGTGCGGCCAGCATCAACCGAGCCACTTGCGCAGGCGGCACCGATTCCAACAGGCACCGTTTGGAACCTTCGCGGCCTTCCACGGTTACCGATCCGCGGCGTTCGCTCACGCGGTACGCGGTCTCGGCGCCATGATGCATGAGCAGTGAATCCAGCGGCCAGTCCGAATAGGCGATCATGCGAATTCCGTTCGGACCCAGCAGGATCGTAACCTCCGAACACGACCCCGCCGATTCCGCTGCTTCCAGGATGTTCTGCGCGTGATCGACAAACCTGCTCACGAATGTCTTATCGATAAAGATTGCCGCGATTCTATCTAAAATTTTGGCGAAGAGCGCGCTCTCTTACGGTCGCGCCTCACTGACGACCGTTGCGAAACACCTATTCCGCGGTAATGCGCGCTTCCTGGCGGGAGTGCTTTCCGGCTACCAGAGATAATCCTTGGCCTCGCCCCGCCGATCGTAACTATCCAGCACATGCACCACCCGCAGCTTCTTCAACTTGGCGGGCGACAACTGCCCGATCGGCACGTACAGAATCTTGCGATTCAAATGCGCGGCGATCGAGCGGAAAATCGACCTCGGCGGTTTCGCGGCCACGTACACGACGAATTTCTCCACCGAATAGTCCAGCGCCGCCATCAACAATCGCTCCGGTTTCGTCTCGGCGAACTCATAATCCGGGTCCGACCACACGTCGAATAACCGACGCGGCGGCAGCGTCATCAGGTAACCGCCGTACTCGGCGCGGCCGATGCCGGGACCCACCAGATTCTCGAACGGAAACGTCGAGTAGAACGACATGTCGGATTCGTTCTGATGTTCGCCGAGCCACGTTGTCAGATACTGATAGCGATCCTCGCGATCCTCGTCGAAGATTACGACCACGGCGCCCACTTCGCCCGCCAGCCGATCTGCCTTCCTCACGAAAATCTTGCGCGAATGCCAGTTGCGAATCGTCTCGCGGATATCGATGCCGTCGAGAATCGAGGTTGTGAACGGCTCGACGCGCACGCGCTCCTCCGATAGAAGCGCCTTGGCTTTCTGCTTGAGAAATCGTCCATAATCTTCGATGACAAGATCTTCCGGCGGATAGGAGCAGATCGCGTCGCCGCTGGTTTGGCGCGCCCATTCGCCGGGAAACTTCTCCTTCTTGCGCGCCTTGAGACCCGCCGGTTTGAGGCGCTGTTTAGGACGCGGCAGGCGACGCCGGATGCGCAATTTCTTGGTGTTGATCCAGATTTCGCTCGCGCTCAGCCGCACTGTTTCCAGATCCGAGACTTCCTGCTGCGCCAGATACCGATTGGCCATCTGCCAGACTTCCCACCCATAGTTGTCGTCGACCACCGACCGCGCGGCCACCGCCAAATCGTAAACATTCGCCAGCAGATCGCCGTTTATTTGCGCGAGATTGCGCGTGTATCTTGCGATCATGCGCCGCTGCCAGTGCGCCAGCTTTTCACCCGTTGAATTGATGTATTTGCCTTCCGCCTCGCGCAGCAAATCGAGCTGGATCTTTTGCTTGTCAATCTCGCCGCGCATTTCCAGGCGGTAGAATTCGTAGCGCTCCTGCAAGTACGGATACTCGATGGCGATTTCGGCCAGGCACTCGGGATGCGGATTAAGCAGTTGAACGTCGAAATCGGCGCGCCGGCGATGCTGATCCGGCTGCGGGTTTTCCATCGCATCCAGCAGAGGATCCAGAAGATTGAGCGACACCACCACCACGACGTTCGCCAGCGGATCGGCGCCTTGAAGTTTCCAAGCCATGGCCGTGGCATGCGCAGTCACTTCCTCGGTTCGGATCTGCGGCCACACGCGATACGCCTCAATGTAGCGGTCGAGCCCGATGCGCCGGATCGAATACGTGTCGGGATAAGTGTCGGGAAGATGCGGGCGCTCGATCGAATCGGGCTCCAGGAAAATCACCTCCGCACCGATTTCTTCGGCCGTCCTTAGAGCCTCGGTGAACGGATCGGCCGGTTCGACAGGCACGTACACAGCGCGATCGTCATCGGCCTCGTCGGTGTACAGAATCACCGTGATTTCGGGCAGCCGTGGCGATCGCCCGCCGTAGCGTTTTCGCTAGAAACTCGGGTAATTCGACGGCGACCACGGCGGGCCGGTTCGCCAGCAGGAACTCGCGTAGCTCCACCGCGAATTCGATGCGTCCGGGCACTACGGGGAAGTAGCGGAAGTGGCCGCGCTCCAGACTGCCGGCTTTAATCTCAGCTTCGAGCGACACAGGTCAACCCCGAGTCACGTACCTGAGCGCCTCTTCGCCCAGCGTCTGCACGATCGCGATACGCAGCGTGTCGCAATCCGGATCGCCGTCGAAATCCAGCTTCATGGCGAACCGCGCGATGTTGATGCCATCGCGGACGGTGTAGCGTTCATCGGCGGCGTGCGCCTGCTGGAGAAAATCGGTGACGTAGTTCAGAATCTTGTCATCGCCGAAGGGAAGGTTCTCGTGCAGGATGGCGAATTCCTCGTGGCGCTCCGGGAAATCCAGCAGGATTTGCGGCTGCAACCGCGAGTGAATATATTCCGGCAGATCGAAGGTGCTGGCGTCGTCGTTCATCGTCGCCACCATCCGAAACAGCGGATGCGCTTTGATCTTGACGCCGGCGACGATCGATTCCACATAGCGCCGGTTGTCGAGCAAAGGAGCCAGGCTCGCCCAACTTTTCTCGCTCATGCGATTGCCTTCGTCTAGGATCGCGATCCCGCCGCGCAGCATCGCGGTCAGCAATGGCGACGCCACATAGCGCAGCCGCGATTCGCCTTCGATCACCGGCGTGATCAGCAAATCTTCGGGCCGCGTGTCGACAGTCGCCTGAAGAATGTAGACCTCGCGGCCCAGGCGCTTGGCGGCGGCATACGCGAGCGTAGTCTTGCCGACGCCGGGCTTCCCCAGCAGCCGCGGATTCATCGGAACATCCTGCGGGTCGACCACCAGCCAGGCGGCCAGCAGTTGCCGCATCACCTCTTCCTGACCCACCCAATTGACGTTAAGCTCGTCCGGATGCGCCAGATGCAGCGGGATGCCTTCCACTTCGACGATCATGTTTTTTAAATGTAGCAGAGCACGCCAGTCCGAAAACGCGCGCTCTCTTACGGTCGCGCCTCACTGCCGGCCGTCAGTCTTCATATCTGGCAGTGAGGCGCGACCGTAAGAGAGAGCGCGTTTTCTACTGCAAATCGAGGAACTTCGCCGCCGCCCACATCGTATTCCTAGTGGACGAAGGAGCCCTTATGTATTGCACACGCTGCGGCACCCAACTGAATGACACCGCCCGCTTCTGCTCGGATTGCGGGCATGCGACCGCGAACAATACCCAGGCCAATCAGCAGTCCTGGCAAAATCAGACCCAATCCCGGCTGACCCGTCCGCGCGATGACCGCAAGATCGCCGGAGTGTGCGCCGGTTTCGCGCGCTACCTGAATGTCGATGTGACCCTGGTTCGCCTGGTCGCCATCGTTCTGGTGATCTGCCCGCCGAGCGTCGGCCTGATCTCCTATATTGTGGCGTGGATCGTCATGCCGAACGATCCGTGGCCGGTCGCCGCGCATCAACAAACTGCCGGCGGCCGGGCATAATCACGATTCTCCCATCGAAATAGTATCGAATGTTCGCCCGTTTCAGCGATACAAATGATGGGTGACAAAACCGACGCGACAACCCGCCGCAGCCGCAATCGATCCCCGATTCCTCAGGCGCCTTCCCGCGTTCTCACCAGTTGCGGTCAGGCTGCTTTCCGTGCTCTCCGACGAGATCGCATCCTTCAAGGAAGTCGCCCACCTGATCGCACTGGACCCGATCCTCGCGGGAGAGGTCCTGCGCCTGGCGAACTCCGGACTCTACGGGCGGCGGTTCGAAGTGCGGTCCGTTTTGCAGGCGATCGCGTTGCTGGGAATCGGCAGGATCAATCAGCTTGCCGTGACGGCCGCGCTTTGGCGAGGCCTGCCGCGCCGCACCTCGCTATTCGTGAGGGAATGGTGGCGACATAGCATCGCGGCTGCGTTGATCACCCAGCGTTTTCATCAGGGCGGCTCTTCCAGTATCACCGGCGACTTCGCGTACACCGCCGGACTGCTTCATGGCGTTGGACAACTCGCGCTTTTCCAGGATTCTCCCGACGCCTATCCTCAGCTTGTCGAACGGGCTTGCACCGAGAGCGTCGAGCTACTCGTTTTCGAGCGCGCCGCATTCGGTGTCGATCATGCGTCGCTGGCCGGATTCATTTTGGAATCCTGGGGACTGCCGCGGGACCTGATTGATGCTGCCGCGAAACATCACGAGACCGGTTCCGGCTCGCGAGTCATTCATTCCGTGCAACTCGGCTGTATCGCCGCCGAATACGCTGGTTTCGGGCGCTGCGGCTGCCATCAGCACCTGGCCAAGGGTATCCCCGCTCCGATCGAGGAATTGATCAAGGGTGATTACCCGCTGGCCGCGCTGATGGAAGGCGTCAACCAGATAGAATGCTCGCTATTGTGACGGCTGCTGCGATAGCTCATGGTGTGTGTCCGAACCTGACCCTTGACGTGGCGCGGGCTGCCACGTGATTGGCCAGTATTTCGACGTACACGACTAAGTGATTCCCCTTAAGCCGCTCGACCATTCTCATCAGGGCCTCAACAAGTTCCCGTTTATGTCGATCTAACACTTACGTGTCGCCCCCACTTGGCGGCTGATCGATCCATGAAGTCCCGCACGTCAGTCGCGTATATTTGCCTGGTGAGCGCCGCCGGCGCCGCGAGTCTCGGCTACAGCCTACTGCATTGGCAGACGCAGGATTGGACGCGCTACATCTTCTATTGCGCCATCGCCTTAATCGCCTCGCGCATGAAAGTCTCGCTGCCCGGCGTTACCGGCACCATGTCCATGAACTTTCTGTTCGTGGTGCTCGGCATCGCTGAACTGAGTCTCGCCGAAACCATGGTGATGGGCTGCCTCGGCATGCTGGTGCAGTCACTCATCAACACCAAGCATCGGCCGCGACCCGTGCAAGTATCGTTCAGCGTCGCCAGCATGGCCTGCTCCGTGATGGCGTCCTATTACGCGTATCACTCGCAGCTGCTAAATCTTCGTTCATTTGAACATCCGCTGCTGCTGCTGGGCGCCGCGGGCGTTTTCTTTCTGGCCAATACATTCTCGGTCGCGCTGGTGATCGCACTCACGGAAGGCAAGCGAGTTTGGTCCGTGTGGCGCGACTCCTACTTCTGGTCATTCCCGAACTATCTGGTGGCCGCCGCCGTCGCCTGGATGATCAGTACCGTCAGCCACGTCGTAGGCTGGCAATCGTCCTTGCTCCTGTTGCCGATCCTGTATGTGATTTATCGCTCCTACAGTCTGCACATCCGCCGACTGGAAGAAGCCAAGCAACTCGCCGAGGCGCAACAGAAGTACGCCGAAGATGTGGCCGCCCTGCATCGCCGCACCATCCACACCCTCGCCCTAGCGATCGAGGCCAAAGATCAGACCACGCACGACCATCTGGAGCGAGTGGAAACCTACGCCATCGAAGTCGGGAAAGAACTGGGACTCGATGGATCCGACCTCGAAGCCCTGCGAGCCGCGGCCCTGCTTCACGACATCGGAAAGCTCGCCGTACCGGAGTACATCATTTCGAAACCCGGGAAGCTGACTCCCGAAGAGTTCGACAAGATGAAGATGCACACCGTTGTCGGCGCGGAAATCGTCGAACAGATTCGCTTTCCTTATCCTGTCGCGCCCATCGTCCGCTCGCATCACGAAAAATGGGACGGCACCGGTTATCCCGACGGCCTTGCAGGCGAGCAGATTCCGATTGGCGCGCGCATCATCTCCGCCGTCGATTGCCTGGACGCGCTGTGCTCGGATCGGCAATATCGGCGAGCGCTTCCTTTGGACGAAGCCATCAAGATCGTCGAGCAGGAGTCGGGCAAGGCGTTCGATCCGCGCGTAGTTGAAGTGCTGGCGCGCCGCTACGTCGAGCTCGAACACATGGCCAGGAATGGCAACCACGGTGAAAAAGCCAAGCTGTCGACCGATGTGAAAATCGAACGCGGCGCGGCCCCAGCCGCGGGTTTCGAAACCACCAAGCGGATCGACCACACCGGACAGGATCTGCTCAAAATCAATCGCCAGCTCAATCTGGCGGCGCTCGATCGCGTGATCGCGGCGCTGGAGCGTGGCCCCGATCGTGACGAGGCATTCACGATGGTGCGCGACGAAGTCCGCACGCTGGTTCCTTACGACGCGCTCGCGATCTATGAACGCGACGGCGACCGATTGCTCCCCGCGTTTCTCGACGGCGACGACTACAGGGTCTTCTCGTCCCTGGAAATTCCGCTGGGCGGCGGGCTGTCGGGCTGGGTGGCGGAGAATCGCAAAGCGATCGTCAACGGCAATCCGTCGGTCGAGCCGGGCTATCTGAACGATCCCACGAAATTCAGCGTGCTCCGCTCGGCGCTGGCCGTGCCGCTGGAGACTGCGCACGGCATCTCCGGCGTGTTCTCGCTCTATCATCAGGATCGCGACGCGTTCACCGAACAGGATCGCGATCTGCTGATCGCTCTCGGCTCGAAGCTGGCGGGCGTGATGGATCGATCGAAGCTGACGGGCAAGGCCATCGGATGAAGCACGTCTGTCGGGTCTGTTGGTTACGGCGCTGGTGGGCGCGTTGCTCGCCGCGACCATGGTTCGGCTGGCGCCCGGCGCCGATTCAGACGAACGCCAATTCGATCCTCGATTGTCAGCCGCCAGCGTCGCGGCGCAGCAGGAATCGCGCGCGGCGGATCGCAATCTTGCGCGATATTACTTGCGTTACCTCGCCGGCTTAGCCCACGGCGATTTCGGCATCTCGTATTCGCTGAAACGCCCCGTTCGCGAGTTGCTGATCGATCGCGGCCCCGCGACGCTGCGCCTCGCCGGTTCCGGATTACTCGCGGGCTGGGTGTTGGGAATCGCGCTGGCGATTGTCGCGACGCAGTGGAAAATCGGCGGCCTGAGTGCGACAACTTCCGGACTGTCCGCGATACTTCTGTGCGTTCCCGCGGCGTTACTGGGTTTGCTCATCCTGGTTGCTCGCGTTCCATGGTGGTGGGCGATCGCGCTGATCGTTTTGCCGAAGGTCTACAGTTACACGCGCGGATTGCTGGAAAGCGTCGCGCGAGAGCCGCACGTCTCTGCTCGCACGCGCCAAAGGCCTGGGCCGCGTCCGGATTTTCACGTGGCACGTGCTGCCCACGATCCTGCCGGAACTGCTCGCGCTGGCGGGCGTCTCCGTGAGCCTCGCCTTTAGCGCCGCGATTCCGATTGAAGCTGTTTGCGATATCCCAGGAGTCGGCCAGCTAGCCTGGCAAGCCGCGCTCGGTCGCGATTTGCCGATCCTGGTCACGATCACACTGCTGCTAGCACTGATTACGCGAGCCGCGAACTCGGCGGCTGATATCGCGATCGAGGTGTTGCAATGAGGCGCGTCGCGATCACGGTCCTCAGCGATTAGTCTTCGTCGCCGCCGCTAGGCGCCGACCTCTTCGCACCCGCGCCCGTATCAGCAAGCAATTCCGCGAATCGCCCAACGCGCGCATCATCGGCGCATCATCCGCTAGGCACCGACGAACTCGGACGCGATCGCCTGTCGCGATTGCTATACGGCACCCGCATCTCGCTGCTGCTAGCGCCCGCCGCCGCATTGCTCGCCACCGCGATCGCCGCCATCGCCGGCGCGACAGCCGGATATCTCGGCGGCTGGTGGGAACGCGTATTTCTCGGCGCGACCGATCTCTCGCTATCGCTGCCCTGGCTATTTTTCCTGATGACCGTCCGAGCATTGCTACCCCTTGACGTCTCTCCCATCGTTTCCATCGCCATCACGTTTCTCCTTCTCGGCGCCCTCGGCTGGGCCGGACCGGCACGCATCGTGCGAGCCTCCGTCGTCGCCCTGCGCCGCTCCGAATTCATGCTGCAAGCGCGCGCCTCGGGATCCGCGGGTTTCCGCATTGTGATCGTACACCTGCTGCCGAATTTAAGGCCTGTTCTGACTCACGCAATTCCTTGTTTCTATTCCACTTTTTATTCTGAGCGAAGCGAATCTTGGGCCTTCTCGGACTCGGCGTGGCGGAGCCGATGCCGTCGTGGGGAAGCCTGCTTCGCGACCTCGAGCGCTTTTCCGAAGTCAAAGCGAATCCGTGGCTGCTTGCGCCCGCCGCGATGCTGGTCGCCGTCGTGATCAGCTTCCAGATCGTGACACGCCAAAGGGAGAGAGAAATGATGAAAGTGATTTCGTTGCTGCTGCTTGGCGCATCCTTGACGGTCTCGACGGTGCACGCCACGGAGCTGCGCTTCTGTTTGCGAAACGAACCCAAAACCTTCGATCCGGCGATGGTGGAGGACGAAGCTTCCGAAGCGATTCGATATCTCACCGGCGGCGTCCTCATGCGCGTCAATCGTCTCACGCAGGAACTGGAGCCGGAGCTCGCCGTGTCATGGAAAGTGACTGAAAACGGACGCGCAATCACGCTGCATCTGCGCGACAACGTGAAGTTTTCCGACGGCACTCCGTTTTCTTCCGACGATGTCGCTTACACATTCCGCCGCCTGCTGGACCCGTCGCTGCATTCGGCAACCGGCGACGCGTTTCGATCCGGCGACGGCAATCTGGAAGTTATCCAAGACGGGCCGCGCAAGATCACACTTCGATTCCCCGCCCCGGTTGCGGGCCTGGATCGCATGTTCGATCAGGCCGCGATCCAGTCGGCCCATTCGTCGAACAAAGATGCCGCGGTCCTGGGACCGTTTCGCGTGAAGGAATACAAGCCCGCGGCTTACGTCGCGCTCGAACGGAACCCGAACTATTGGAAGCGCGATTCAGCGGGTCACGCTCTGCCGTATCTCGATGCGATCCACCTGGACATTCAGCAGAATCGCGAAATCGAATTGCTGCGCTTCGAGCGCGGCGAATTGCAGTTGATCAACACGCTGGAGCCGGAACATTTCGAGCGGCTCTCCAAGGAATCGGCGAAGTCGGTTTACGATTCCGGTCCAGGAATGGATTCGGAATTCTTCTGGTTCAATCAATCGCCCGCCGCGCCCATCGCGGCCTACAAGAAAGCCTGGTTCTCAATCGACGGCGTTTCGCAGGGCGATTTCGCAGGCGATCAATCGCGACGATCTCTGCCGCATCGTGTATCGCGGACATGCGACGCCCGCGGCCGGTCCGGTGTCGCCCGGAAATCATCAATGGGCGAATGCGGCGTTGAAACCGCCGGCTTATCGACCTGAACAATCGCTGAAAGAACTCGCGCAGGCTGGATTCAAATTCGCGAACGGCGCGCTGACGGATGCGGCGGGCCATCGCGTCGAATTCACCATCGTGACGAATTCCGGCAATCAGGCGCGGCAGCGATCGGCCGCGATGATGCAGCAGGATCTGGCGAAAATCGGCGTGAAGCTCAACATCGCGACGCTGGATTTTCCGGCGCTGCTCGAACGCATGAACAAGACCATGGATTACGATGCGGTGCTGCTCGGCCTGGTGAATGTCGATATCGACCCGAACATGCAGATGAACATCTGGCTGAGTTCGTCGGGCATGCATTCCTGGAATCCGAAGCAGCCCAAGCCCGCGACGGCGTGGGAAGAAGAGATCGACAAGCTGATGCGCGTGCAGGCTTCGCAGCTCGATTATCGAAAACGCAAGGCGGCGTTCGATCGCGTGCAGCAGATCGCGGCGGATCAGGCACCGATTATTTATCTGGTGAACAAGAACGTGCTGTCGGCGGTCGCACCGTCGGTGAAAGGCGCGCGGCCCGTGCCGCTTACTCCGCAAACTTTCTGGAATGCCGAACGGCTGATGTTGGATGGTCCGACAATGCAATCGCGACGCTGAACATGGGAAACGATCCGCTGCTCGCGCTGAACATTTCGGTCGACTATCCGGGCAAACCTGGCGTCCTGCGCGACCTATCGATTGAAGTGGGGCGTGGCGAAATCGTCGGCCTCGTGGGACAAAGCGGTTCGGGCAAGAGCACCTTGGCGATGGCGATCCTGCGTCTGCTCGACCTGAAGGGCGGTGCTGCGCGGGGATCGATCGACTTCGACGGACGCGACCTGATGCAACTCAGAGAACGTGAAATGCGCGGCGTTCGTGGAAAAGAAATCGGATTGGTGCTGCAGAGTCCCATGACCGCGCTTAACCCCGCGCTGCGAATCGGCACGCAACTCGAAGAAGCCTGGCGATGCCACGGCGGAACGTCCGCGACGTGGAAATCGAAAGCGATGGAAGTGCTCGAGAGTGTCAGCCTGCCACCGGACCCATCGTTCCTGCGCCGATTTCCCCGGCAGTTGAGCGTCGGACTCGCGCAGCGCGTGCTGATCGCGATGGCGATCCTGCACCGCCCAGCGCTGCTGCTGGCCGACGAACCGACCAGCGCGCTCGACGTGATCACGCAATCGGAAATCCTGCAATTGTTCGCGAAGCTCAATCGCGAGCTCGATATGGCGATGCTGTTCATCTCGCACGATCTGTTGTCGGTCGCGACGCTGTGTCATCGCGTCGCGATTCTGCACGAAGGCGAAATCGTCGAGTGCGCCCCTGTCGACGAAATCTTCCAGCGCCCGCGGCATTCATACACGCAGCGCCTCATCGCCGCCCTGCCGACTGTTCCGGTTCCCATACTTTAGTTCGCGACTCTGTGGCGCATTCGCGCTTAGAATAAGGGATCATGCGCTGCGTGTGGTTCGCATTCGCCGTCGGCTTCGTCGCCCAACCGGGCATTTGCGCCGATGGACCCGTGCGGTTTAATCGCGACATTCGCCCAATCATGTCCGACACCTGCTTCCGCTGTCACGGCCCGGATCAGCGGGCTCGCATGGCCGGTCTGCGGCTCGACATTCGCGACGAAGCGCTCAAGAAAACCAGATCCGGCGTGACGCCGATTGTTCCCTCCGATCCCGATCGAAGCGCGGTGGTGGAGCGCGTCTTTGCCACCAATTCCGCGAGGATCATGCCGCCGCAAGCCGCGCACAAAGAACTGACCACCGCGCAAAAAGAGATCATCCGCCGCTGGATCGCCGAAGGCGCCGCGTACGAAAAGCACTGGTCGTATGAACCCGTGAAGCGTGCTCAGCCGCCGGGTTCCGAATCGCAATGCGATCGACGCGTTCATTGTCGACCGTCTGCATCGTGAAGGACTGGACTTGTCACCAGAAGCCGATCGCCGAACGCTGCTACGCCGAGTCACCTTCGACCTGACAGGCGTTCCGCCCACGCCCGCCGAGATGCAGGCGTTTCTCGCCGACAATTCCGCCAACGCCTACGAGAAGGTTGTCGACCGCCTGCTCGCGTCGCCACGCTACGCCGAAGTTCAGACGATGCACTGGCTGGATGCGGTTCGCTATGCCGACAGCGCCGGATTCCATGGCGACAACCTGTGGCCTGCGTGGCCGTATCGCGATTACGTGCTGCGCGCGTTTCGCGACAACAAGCCGTTCGACGTGTTCACACGCGAACAACTCGCGGGCGATCTTCTCCCTAATGCGACGACGGAACAGAAAGTCGCGTCCGCCTACAATCGCCTGAATCGCGCGTCAGCCGAAGGCGGTCTGCAACCGAAAGAATATCTGGCAAAGTATGGCGCCGATCGCGTGCGGACGCTGAGCACGGTGTGGCTCGGATCGACGATGGGATGCGCCGAGTGCCACGATCACAAATTCGATCCGTTCAGCACCAAGGATTTCTACTCGATGAAGGCTTTCTTCGCCGACATCCGTGAGACGGGGTTGATCAATGATCGCGGCGCGACCGCGTGGGGCACCAAGCTTCCGCTTCCCTCGCCGGAACAACAAGCGCGCCTGGCGAGCCTGAAAAAACAAATCGACGCGGCGCAGGCCGAGCTGAAGCAGGAATCCGAAAAGTTGACCGACGTTCGCTGGGCGTGGGAAGATCGCATGCTCGCCGCACAAAAATCGGGCGAGCTCGCGTGGCGCTATCAGCATCCGCTGTCGGCATCGGCGGTTCACGGCGCGAAGCTCACGGTGTATAACGACGAGAGCGTCGACAGTGAATTCTACCTGCGAGGTTCTCTGCACTCCGAGCGCAAACGCGGAAACGGCTTGGTAGTGGCATCGGGGGCCAATCCTGACAACGAAACTTACACCGTTACGTTCACGCCTGGTCCCGGTTCGTGGACCGCCCTCGGCATTGATGTATCGCAGGATGAAAGCCTGCCGGGCAATCGTGTCTCGCGCGGGGCTGATCGTTTCGTGTTGACCGAAGTAGAAGCTGACGTTACGACTGGCGGGGGTACTCCGCAGAAGTTATCCTTCGTTCTCGCAACTACTCGAGGCTTCGGCGAGACTCAGGAGAATCCGCCGATGGCGGCGATCGACGGCAATCCGAAAACGGGATGGGGCGTCGGTTTCGGCGAACAGAACAATCCGTTCCTCGCGTTGCGTTTCGCTTCGCGGCTTCGCACAACCGCGGACTCCGTCATCACGGTCCGGCTGCATCACGATTCCGACCTGCGGCGCGCGACCATCGGACGTTTTCGCGTTGCCCTTTCGCAATTCGAAAATTCGTGGCCGGAGGATGGCGACTCCTCGAAGAAATTCACGGCAGCCGAGGCGTCGAAAACCGAATACGCGACGCTGAGCGTGGCGGTGGAGCGCGGCCTCCCGGCAAACGTGCTCGCGGCATTAGAGAAGCACGAAGACGATCGCAGCGCGAACGAGAAGAAACTCGTGATCGATCACTTCGCTTGGGCGGCGCCGGAACTGCAGGCGCTCACCGTCCGCATCGCGAAGCTGCAAGCTGCCCGCGATCTGCTGGAGAGCTCGATTCCAAAGGTGATTTACACTGAGCGCACGAAGCCTCGCATCACGCGCGTGCTCCCGCGATCCAACTGGATGGACGAAACCGGTGAGATCGTGCAGCCCGCGGTGCCTGCTTTTCTGGGCGCGTTGAAAACCAACGGGCGTCGCGCGAATCGTTTGGATCTGGCGAATTGGATCGTATCGCCGGACAATCCTCTAACGGCGCGAGCGTTCGTGAATCGTCAATGGCGGCAATTTTTCGGAACTGGATTGTCGCGAACACTGGAGGATCTCGGTTCGCAAGGCGAGTGGCCGACGCACCCGGAGTTGCTCGACTGGCTCGCGTCAGAATTCATGCGGCCCTCGGCTGCGGGCGCGCATGCGTGGGACGTGAAGCATCTGATTCGAACCATCGTGATGAGCCAGACGTATCGGCAATCATCATTGGCGGCGCCGGCGCTTGTGGAGCGCGATCCCGATAATCGGCTGCTGGCTCGGCAGAGCCGCTTTCGCGTGGAAGCCGAGACGGTTCACGATACCGCGCTCGCCATCGCAGGATTGCTGGTTGAGAAGTTCGGCGGACCGAGCGTGCGCCCGTATCAGCCCGACGGTTATCTGGCCGCGGTGAATTTTCCGAAGCGCGAATACGCGGCGAGCCGTGGCGACGATCTTTACCGGCGGGCGCTTTACACCCAATGGCAGCGCACCTTTCTGCATCCATCGCTACTGACGTTTGATGCGCCGACGCGCGAGGAATGCGGTGTCAATCGCGTCAATTCGAACACGCCATTGCAGGCGCTGGTGCTGCTGAACGATCCGATTTTCGTAGAAGCCGCGCGCGTGTTCGGCGCGAATATTTTGAGCTCGGGCGGCGCGAGTTTAGAGAGCCAATTGACGTGGGCTTTCGAGCGCGCGCTGAACCGCGCGCCGAGCAACGAAGAACGCAGTATTCTTGCAGAGCTTTTCCGACGCAGCCTCGCGAGCTTTCAATCAAACGAATCGGACGCGAAGCAACTATTGTCGGTTGGCGAAGCGCCTGTTCCTGCTGGAATGGACCCGGCAAAATTGGCGGCGGCGAGCATGGTGGCTCGCGCGATTTTGAATTTGCATGAGACGATCACGAGGAATTGAGCGCTACCCCCACCCTTACGGGTGGTGCTTGACGGCGACGACGATGAGAGGTTGAAGGCAACAACATGGATCAAGTTAACAGCCTGCGGATTTGCCGGCGCGCGTTTCTCGGGCGCAGTGTTTCGGGGCTCGGAGTCCTCGGATTGAACTCGTTATTGCAGCGGCAATTGTTCGCGGCGGAGGCGGCTTCGCGCGGCGTCGTCAACCCTCTGCATCATCCAGCGAAGGCGAAGCGCGTGATTTTTCTGTATCAGGCCGGCGGACCGTCGCACCTCGAAACCTTCGACTACAAACCGCTGCTGGCCGCGAATCACGCCAAGCCGATGCCGGATTCATTGACGAAGGGGCAGCAGATCGCTCAGCTTCAAAACACGCAGCTTACGTGTTTCGGTCCGCAGTACGGCTTCAAGAAATTCGGAAAATCCGGGCAGGAAATTTGCGAACTGTTCCCGCAGATCGGCGGCGTCGCCGATGAGGTTTGCATCGTGCGCTCCATGTGGACGGAGCAGATCAATCACGACCCCGCGCATACGCTGATGAACACCGGCTCGATCATCACGGGCAGGCCAAGCATGGGATCGTGGGTGCTTTATGGTCTTGGATCCGAAGCGGAAAATCTCCCTGGGTTCGTGGTGCTGGTGTCGTCCGGCAGGGGCGGGCAGATGCAGCCGATCGCGGCGCGGCAATGGTCATCCGGAATTTTGCCAAGCCGATTTCAGGGTGTGAAATTCAATTCGGTTGGTGATCCGGTGCTGCACATTCACACGCCTCCGGGAGTCAGCGAGAGTATCCAGCACGATTCGATCGAAGCCATCAACGCGCTGAATCGCGTGGCGAATCATTACGGCACAGGATCCCGAAATCCTCACGCGGATCGCTCAGTATGAGATGGCGTTCAAGATGCAATCGAGCGTTCCCGATCTGGTCGACGTCAGCAAGGAGCCGGCGAGCGTGCTCGAAATGTACGGAGCCAAGCCGGGCGACGGATCGTTCGCGTCGAATTGTCTGCTGGCGCGCAAACTCGCCGAGCGCGGCGTGCGCTTCATCCAGGTCTATCACCGCGATTGGGATCATCACAGCGGACTGAAAGTGAATGTCGCGATCAAGGCGGAGGAGGTGGATCGCGCGACGGCGGCCCTGATTCAGGATCTGAAGCAGCGCGGGATGCTGGAGGACACGCTGGTGGTATGGGGCGGCGAATTCGGCCGCACGCCGATGTCGCAGGGCGGCGATGGCCGCGATCATCACATTAAGGGGTTTTCCTTTATGCTGGCGGGCGGCGGGATCAAGGGCGGGCTGACGTACGGATCGACAGACGACTTCGGCTACGCGGCGCAGGAGAATCCGGTCGCGGTTCCGGATCTGCATGCGACCATGCTGCATCTGTTGGGTATCGATCACAAGCGATTGATCGTCAAGTTTCAAGGGTTGGATGCGAGGCTCACCGGCATCGCGGGGCAAGTGGTGAACGGCATCCTGGCGTAAAAAACGTGTCGACATGAGTGTCGACAACGCAGGAGTGCGCTGGCCAACTAGTATCCTGTCTCCGAAATTCGTGGAATAAAAAAGGGGACGACTGCTCTGTCCCCGCAGGTATGTTCCTCTTCCCTCGGGCCGACGCGGCCGTGGACAGAGTGGTCTGTCCCCTTTTTTATTCCACGAATTTCGGAGACAGGATACTAGTTGGCGAGCGCCGGTGAACTGTTACTCCGAGCGGCGGCCCCTGGACCTGATCCGTTTTGCGGCGAAGCTTGTGGAGTTGCGGCCGCCCGCTTACTTGGAATCCACACCGTGACCTTGTGAACTCTGCCATCATCAGCCAGCGGAATCGATCCATCTTCCATTTGCGACCCGTCAAGCTCGACGACGTTCGCGCTGTCGATTGCCGATTGAGCGGAGCGACGGCGCACGGCAATCTCGTAGACTGACGAACGATGACGATAGGTGACCTCGAAGCCCGGCCAATCTTCCGGAATGACCGGCGCGACGCTGAGCCGATCGCCACGAAGTTTGAACCCAAGCACTTCCTCGATCCAGATGCGATACATCCAACCCGCCGACCCCGTGTACCACGTCCACCCGGCTTGCCCGACTTTTCCTGTGCCGCTGAGAAACGTCCGCCGCGACCACGTACGGTTCGCCGCGATATCGCTCCACCGCCTTGGTGTCGCGCGAATTCTCCACCGGGTTCATCAGCTTGAGCGTCTGCACCGCCGCGTCGCCATCGCCCATCCGCGCAAATGCCATCGCCATCCAAAGCGATCCGTGCGTATACTGGCCGCCATTTTCGCGAACGCCCGGAGGATAGCCCATGATGTAACCGGGATGCGGCTCGGAATGATCGAACGGCGGCGTGAACAATCGCACCATGCGATTGTTTTCGTCAACCAGGTGCACGCGCGCCGATTCCATCGCCTGCTTGGATCGCGCGGAGTCGCCCGCGCCCGAGATGACGGCCCAGGTCTGCGGCAGCGAATCGATGCGAGCTTCGGCGTTCGCGTGCGACCCGAGCGGCGAACCATTGTCGAAGAAAGCGCGCAGGTACCAATCGCCATCCCAACAGAACCGTTCCAGCGGCGGCACTCAGTTGCGCCGATGCGACCGCGCCAGGCTGCGGCCAGCGCCCGATCGCGAGACTCGATGGTCACTGCGCGAACGATTCCAGCACCGCGCAGAGGAACCAGCCGAGCCACACGCTCTCACCGCGCCCTTCGATGCCGACGCGATTCATTCCATCGTTCCAATCGCCCGCGCCCATCAAGGGAATCCCGTGCACGCCGAGTTTCCACGCGTATTCGATCGCGCGCTTGCAGTGCTCCAAGAGCGACGCCGTAGCGTGCGAGGCACCGGGAACGAACACGCGCTCATGTTCATTGGCCGCCAGAGGCGCGCCTTCGAGAAACGGAACTTCGACGTCGAGGATCGCGACATCGCCCGTCACCTTGACGTAATGCGCCACCGCGAACGGCAGCCACAGCATGTCATCCGAGCATCGCGTGCGAACGCCGAGGCCGGTTTCTGCGTGCCACCAATGTTGCACGTCGCCTTCGGAAAATTGGCGAGCTCGCGCAAGTGAGAATATGCGCGCGCGTCAATTCCGGAGCGCCATACAGGAACGCGAGGCAATCCTGCAACTGATCGCGATAGCCGAACGCTCCGCTCGATTGCTGCAACCCGGAGCGTCCCCAAAACCGGCAGCTCAATGCCTGGTACACCAGCCAGCGATTCAGCATCAAATCGATGGAAAGCAGCGGCGTATGCACCTGCAGCGTGTCGAGCCTGGAATCCCACCAGTGCTGGGTCGATTCGAGCGCGGCTCTGACCGCGTCGCGATTCTGATAGCGCGTCACCAACGCTCGCGCAGCGTCCACGCGTTTCCGCCTGGCCCAATAGAAATGTGATTTCGAATTCCTGGTCCGCTTCCAACACCGACCGGAAGTTGCAGCGCCGCCGCTGGATCCACGCCCGCGCCGGTTCGATTGTCCAGGCGCGTGCGATCCAGCGCAGCCGGGTGCGCTACGGAGCCGTTGCGTCCCAGAAATTGCGTGCGATCGCCCGACCAGGAAGTTGCACGCGGACTCGCAGCCGCGAACGCGACGTGCCCGGCGTAGCGCCGGCTCCAATATTGCCGCGCGAAAATAGCGCCGCACGCCTCGTCGCGAAAGGTTTGCACGTGCAACTGCTGATCTTCGCGTACGGAGCCGAGAACCCATTCGGCGAAATACGTCACGGTAAGCCGGCGTGCCCGGCCGGATTCGTTCACGCAGTCGCAGGCGGCAAATCTTGACCGGATCGCCCTCCCCGTTTTCGGCGATCGGAACGAACACCGTCAGTTCCTGCCGAATCGCGTGGCTGTTGTGCTCGAACACCGTGTAGCCTTGGCCATGCCGCGCGCGATATGCGTCCTTCTCGCGGATCGGCGAGGCGTCGGCGTCCAGATCGCGCCGCTCTCATCGTCGCGCAGATAAATCGCTTCCGATTGCGGATCGCTCACCGGATCGTTGTGCCACGGCGTCAGGCGATTCGACTGGCTGTTGCCGCGCCACGTGAATCCAAGCCGCTTTCGCTGACCAACGCGCCGAAGTTCGGATTCGCCATCACGTTCACCCACGGCGCCGGCGTCTGGCCGCCGGGCTTCAGGTAGATCGCGTATTCGTGACCGTCCGCAGTGAATCCGCCGAGTCCGTTGAAGTACGGCAGTTCGAGAAACGGCAGCGGCCGCGACGGCGCTTCCTGAACTCCGCCGGCCGCGACAAATGCGGGCGGCGCAGGATTCTCGCCAGCCGCCGCCAGTTGCTGCTGCAAGGATCCTCGGCCGCCGTTCAACACGACGCTCGCAGCCGCCAGCAGCAGATTGCGGCTCTCCTCGGGCATCGTGTTCCAGTCGCGCAGGAAGATTCCACCCGGTTTGTCCGATCCGGTTTCCGGCGAATGCGCTTCCACCAGCCGCAGTCAGTTGCTGATGCAGCGGACGATCGTAGCTCGGCGCTTCCTGATTCAGCACGATCAGGTCCGCGCGGAATCCGCGCAGCCGCCAGTAGGCGTGCGCCAGCAGCAATTCGCGAACCAGCGGAAGGTGGCGCGGCTCGGCGACCGTCACCAGCAGCATCGGAAGATCGCCCGATATTCCCAGCGCCACAGCGCAGATTGTCCCAGCCGATTGCGCAACAGGCGATCGCCGGGCGGCCGCAAGCGCCAGTTGGGATACAGCAGGTGGCTGGCCAGCTCCTGGAAGCGATGCGCGGCCGCCGGCCCGACGCCCAGATATCGAAATTCGAGCTGCGCGCGCGTCCACGCCATTTCGAACGCGCGGTCGACAGATTCCTGGCGCTGATACTTGGCGATCAGCGCGAGCAACGCCTCGCGCGAGGACGCCGCCAGCGTCACGAAATCCAGTTCCAGCCGATCCCGCGGCTCCAGCGTCGCATCGGCAGCGCAGACTGAAGATCGGATCGAGCACCGTGCCGCTCGCGCCCGTCAGATCCCGCCGCAGCGCCTGCGGGATTCGCGATGGTTCCCGCGCGTCCCAGAAACTCCGCGCGATCCGTTTCGTACTGAATATCGCCCGTCGCGCCCGACCAGCACGTGCGCCGCCCAGATTTGCGGATCGTCGGGCGAACGCGGGCCGGCGGCGTGCCAGCAGCACTGCATCGCGAGACGCGCTCCGTTTCGACGAACATTTTCGCGAAGGCGGGATGCGCGGTATCGGCGCGATGCGGGGCCAGCGCCAGTTCCACGTAGCTGGTGAACTCCAGCTGCCGCGTCCGCGTCGAGCGGTTGGTGATGGTGACGCGCCTCAGCTCGACATCGTCTTCGGCGGCGACCGTCACCTCCATGATCGTTTCGATGCCCAGCACGCGCCGCCGAAACTCCGCGCGGTCCGCGAGAAAACGTGGCCGAGCTGATGCCGATGCGGCCGCCCACGGGCTGAAAGGCGGTCGACCACACGGTGTCCGACGCAAATCGCGAATGAAGACGTAGCTTCCCCAGCGTCGCAGCGTCGAGTCGGATCGCCAGCGCGTGATATCGAATTCGTTCCAGCGGCTGTAGCCCGCGCCGGAATTCGTCACCATCAGCGCGTACCGTCCGTTGCCGTGCAGATGAACGCGCGGAACGGCGGTCTCTTCCGTCCAGGTGCGCTCGGCCGGTTCCTGATTGCCGGGAACGCGCGCCGGCGCGGGCTCCTCCTGCGTTTCGGGCAGCATGCGCGTCATCGGCATGCGCTCGAACAGCAGCGATTCCACCGCGCGGATGCGCACGTCGCCGTGGAAGCGCCGCTGCATGGCGTCGCGATGCAGCACGTCGTTCAGCGCCAGCAGGCTCATGCCCTGGTGATGCGCCATGTAGGCGTAAATCACCACTCCGCGCTGGCCGTCGCGCTGTTTTCGCGGCTGTAGTCGATGGATTCGTAGAAGCCCATCGGGCCGTCGAGATCCAGATCCGCGCAGCCGCCGCAGGTTCTCGATGGCGTCACGGGGTCGACGGTCAGCGCCAGCATGGTGGCGTAGGGCGCCACCACCAGGTCGTCTTCCAGGCCGGGTTTCAGCGCCAGCGCGGGCACGCCGAACGCGCGGTACTGATAAATCTGATTGGCGTCCAGCGCGCTGTATGCCGATTCGGAAATGCCCCAGGCACGTCTTTTTCGCGGCCGTAGTCGATCTGCAGTCGCACCGCCTCGCGGCACGCATGATCGAGCAGCGAATTCGTGAAGGTTCGCGTGAACAGCAGCGGCATCAGGTATTCGAACATCGTGCCGCTCCAGGAAAGCAGCGTCTTGTCCGTGCGCGGTCGACACCAGCGGCCGGCCCAGCGCGAACCAGTGCTCCACCGGCACGTCGCCCTTGGCGATCGCGACCAGGCTCGCCAGGCGCGCATTCGCTGGCGAGCAGATCGTAATGGCTGGTGAACTCGAGCGGCCCGCCCACCGCGTAGCCGACCCGAACAGACGTCGGCCGGCATCATACAGGAATCGCATGTTGATGCCCGCGCTCAAGCGTCTCCGCGGAAGCGGCCAACATCTGCATGCGAGCTGACGGTTTCGCGCGCGGCGACCTCGAGCCTTTTCATACTCGGCGGCCAGTTGATCCAGCCACGCGGCGACGTCCGGGCCGCATCCAGCCGGCCGCGCCAAGCCGAGAATCGTCCATGTCGACTCGGGCCGTGATCGGCCAGCAGATCATGCGCCAGCCCGATCAGCGACGGAGCCGCAGCCAGCGCGCGCCGCCGCAGCTTCACCGCCTCCGGACCCAGCGCGCGCAGCAGCGAATCCGGCGGATGCGTCAGCGTCTCCATCCAGGGCAGATAGCGATCGACGATTTCGATCCACGCGTTCAGCTCGGCAGCCAGGCGAGCGATCCAATAGGCAGCGCTCATCGCCGGCCTCGCTGCCAGTGCGCGGCATCTTGCAATTGCTGCACCGGAACCAGAGCGGCCTTGCAGCCGGCCGATCAGCAGATGGCCCTCGACTCTGCCTCGCAACAAGCGCCGCAGCGCTTGCAGCGGCAGCGGCGATCGACGGGTCCGCGCCGCACACTTCGCGAAGCACTCGCCAGCGTGTCGGACAGTCCTCTCAAGCACGCGGCGCCGATCAGCGGAGCACGGAGCTGATCGTGGCAGCCGCGCTCGAGCACCCACAGGCTTGCCAGCAGATTTCCGCTATCCACCGTCGAAACGTAGCGGGGCAGCAGCGGCTGCAGCGTTCTCGGTGTCGTACCAGTTGAGAAGATGGCCCTCATAGCGCTCCAGCCGATCGCAGCGTCGCCATGGTCTGCGGTGCAGCGGTCGCAGAAAATCATCGGCGCGTGAGATAGCCGAAATCCGTGGCCGCCAGCGCGGAGGTCAGCCACAATCCGATATTCGTGGGCGAAGTTCGCTGCGCCACTTCGACGCGCAGCGCCAGTTGCGAATTGTCGGGCGGCAGCCAGTTGGATTCAGCGTCGACCAGATCGTCGAAGTAGCGCCACGTCCGGCGCGCCAGTCGGCGGAGGAACAGCGTGTCCGCGCGATCGACGACGCGGCGGAAGGTTTGCGGCACTGGCCGCGACAGCCAGAGCAGGATCGCCGGCGACGCGCACCACAGCACCAGAAACGCGGAGGTCGGCGCGAAGGCGCCTTCGGCGAACAGCACCATCATCAGCAGCACGGAGAACCGCTGCGATCATCCAGCATCTGCCGCGAACGTGCGGCTGACGTTCCACGTCGCCTGTCGAACCGCGCTTTCCGCCGGTCTGCCATTCCAGCAGATTGACGGCGGCTGATGCCGCGGCGGTAGATCGCGCGCACGATCGCGTCCACCGACAACCACGCCTGGTGCGGCAGGAACGCGATCATCACCAGCGCGCGGATCAGTTCGTCGGCCGCGCCGTGCCATCCCTGCACCGCGCCTTGAATGCGACGCGCCAGCCGGTCGAGCAGCGGCGCCAGCGCCGGAATCGCAATCGCCGAGCCCAACCACCAGGCTCCACACGCCCGGCGCAGCCGAGATCAGCCAGCCGAACAGCAGCAAGAGCAAGCGACGCCACCGGCACCAGGCTGCGGCGCAGATTGTCGAAAATCCGCCAGCGGTTCATCAGCGACAGCGGATTCGGCTCGCTCGCCGCCGTTCGCGCCGGCACGCGCGCGAAGATCCACGGCGCGATCTGCCAATCGCCGCGAATCCAGCGATGCTGGCGCTTGGCAGAAGCTGACGTAATCGAGCGGCAGATTTTCGAACAGCTCGATATCGCTGGCCAGGCCGACGCCCACGTGCGCTCCTTCGATCAGATCGTGACTGAGCAGCGTTTCGGCGGGAAACCGGTCGTCGAGCGATTCGCGAAACGCCTGCACATCGTAAATCGCCTTGCCGTGAAAAATCGCTTCGCCGAACAGGTCCTGCTGCGCGTCGGAAACGGTCTGGCAATAAGGATCGGTGCCGGACGTGTCGGCGAAAATGCGCGTGAAGCGCGTGGCGGTCGCGCCGGGCAGCGCGATGCTGACGCGCGGCTGAATGATGGTGAATCCGCGCGTGCGCACGCGCGTTTCCGGATCGATCTCCACGCGGTTCAGCGGATGCGAGATCGTCTCCACCATCCGGCGCGCCGTGCCCGGAGGCAATTGCGTATCGGCGTCCAGCGTGATCACGTAGCGGATCGGATATCGGCAGGTCTGCCGACAACGTGCATCTCGTCCGAATGTCCTTCGCAGCAGGAACTGATTCAGATCCTCGATCTTGCCGCGCTTTCTCTCGCGGCCGATCCACAGGCCTTCGCTCGCGGACCAGACGCGGTCGCGGTGGAACAAGAGAAACGGCGCGGCCGGATAGCGCGCATTCAGCGCGGCGATTCCGTTGCTCGCGGTCTCCAACAATTCCGCATCGCCGGGCGCGACAGGTCCGTCGGAATCCGTGAAATCGGCCAACAGGCGAACAGGAACGGATTCGATCGCGATTGGCGAGAAATCGCACTTCCAGTTTCTCAATTTCCTGGCGCACCACCTCAGGGCTCGCCAGCATCATCGGGACCACCACCAGCGTCGCGTTCTCCTCCGGAATGCCGTTTTCGAAATCCATCTTCGGCAGCTGTTCCGGCGGCAGCAGCGAAATCACCAGCGCGTTCACGATCTGGATCGCGAGTTCGCTCAGCGGAAACAACGCGAGCACGCCCAGCGCAACCAGCATCGCCGTCTGATTCACGCCCGCGTCCAGCGCCACTGCGACTGTCAGCGCCAGGAAGGAGGCCGTCAGCCCGACGATTCCGCCCAATACGCGAGCGAAGCGTGGCGGCGAAGTGTCCGCAGGAATCGGATGTGCGCGGGAACGCTGGACTTGGCTTCCGCTTCCAACACGCGAACTCCGTCGGAGAGCAGGAAGTACGTCGCGTGCGCGTTCTTCGGATCGGGCTCCTCCGCTGCCAGCCTTACGGCCCGCCGCGCGACTTCGAGCTCGTTCAAGCGCGCTATGCCGCGCGATGCGCTCCACCACGCGGCGGCACTGATCGCGAGTGGCGAAGTCGCTGGCCGTGTAGACAGGGTCGGTGCGCAGTTCGGCCTCGACCAGACTGACGGCCTCGAATATTTTCGTGAAATCGATGCGCGGCAAGGCGCGCAGGCTGCCGAACGCATTCGCCGTGGAGATTCGTTGCGCCGCTTCCTGCGTGTGCTCCGCGCGAATGATCTCCGTGACCGGCTCATTGAAGCGGGTTTCCAGCCAACGCTGTAGCGGAGCCAGCGCGGCTTCCTCATCCTGAAGCTGCTCCACCAGCGAGACAGCGAAGTGAGGCTCGCTGGCGATGGCCTCGGCTTCCATCCGGTGTAGGATGTTTTCGAATTCTTCGGGACTCTGACGCGCGCCCGCGGCCAGACGGTTCGCCCAGAAATAGCCGGCCTCACGCAACTGTTGTGCGCGGCTGACCCGCTCCGCCAGGCGCCGCAGCGCATCGATCAGCGCCATTCGCAGCAACAGCGGGAACAGCCACAACTCCGCGATGGTGAGTGGCGCCACGGTTTGATAGTCGCGAAGCCATTCGGTAATATTCTGCTCGCTTAGCGAGTTGCCGCTGCGCGCCACCAGTTCCTGAGCCAGATCGTAGCCGTGCGCCAGCGTGGGAAGGATCTTGGAATTGGACTTGGGAAAATGGCGGCGAATCTCGGCGATCTGCGTACGAATCAGATAGGCGTTATCCAGCAGCCACTCGGCTGCCGCGGTGAGCGAATGGCCTAGCCGGGCGGCCTCCACTAAGTCGCGGCGCGCCGCACCCAGCGCGATTTCGTTTTGCCGCAGGCGTTCTAAGATCGATGGCTGTGACTTGTAGGAAACATCCCGCCGGGCGGCAACAGCCTTAGCCGCTTCGCTCAACGTCTTATCTTTGTTCTCGAGAACCGGCTCGGGATCGCCGGAGCTTCCGCCGCCGGGCTCGTCGCGCAGGACGAACACTGCGGGAGATCCGATGCCCTGCAATTGCTTGACGATCGCCTCGACTTCGGATTCTGAGGCTTCGGCGACGATCAGCGATTCGCCGTCCAGCCGCAGCCATTTGTTATCGTCCAGGTTCTTGCCGGAATCGCGGGAAGAATCCTCCGGACCGCATAGCCGGACCCGCCCGCGCGTAACTCGCCGAACCGCAAGATACGCGGCTTCCGGCCTGCCTTCTTCAGGAGAGTAAAACGCGAGAATCGTACGTCGCGAATCGGGCTTCATACGACTGTCGCATGGCTCATCGTCAACGAGCCCGCGTGCGCAGCAAGCGGGTGATTATACAGGCAAACAGCAGGGCCGCGAAAATCACAGTCGTGGTCTTGAGCGGCGGGGCAACAGGATACCCCGCGACCGCCGTGGCGGCTCCCGGAACGATCATCAACGCGAACAAGATCATCCATCCCAACATGAGTAGTTAAACGCTCCGTTCCTGCATGGCAGATGCAACCCGGATGCCAATGGCATATTCCCGAGATTCCTATAGGAATCAACGGATTGCCAGCCAATGACTGCGAACGTTTTGAGGCGGCTGCGCAGGAATTTACCAGTGCTTGACCGCAGGTCGTCATGGCCTTCCGATTACGGGCCCGTGTCCAGCCAAACCTTTGGTTCGACCGACATTCCCGGGCGAAGCCGGTGGTCGCGATCTTCGCCGTCTTTCAGCCGAATCCGAACCGGCATTCTTTGCACCACCTTGACGTAGTTTCCGGTCGCGTTCTCGGGTGGAAGAAGACTCGTCTTGGCGCCGGTCGCGCCCGACAGATTCTCGATGTAGCCGTGATACTTCGTACCGAACGCGTCCACCGTTACATCCACCGATTGACCGGCGCGCATGCGCCGCAATTGCGTCTCTTTGAAATTGGCTGTAATCCAGATGTCGTTGGTCTGGCTGATCGACATCAGTTGTTGCGCCGGCTGGATGCGCATCCCGACTTCGATCAATTTCTGCACCACGATTCCGCTCACCGGCGCGACAATTTGCGTGTAGGAAAGATTCAATCGCGCAGCTTCCTCTTGCGCCTTCGAAGCTGCCAGTGCGGCGCGCCGAGCTTCGATGCCCGCCTTTCGGATTTCCAATTGCCGCGGCGCGTTTTGATCCGCTTCCTGCTGCCGGCTGCGCGCTTCGGCGAGCTGCGCCCGCCGTGTATCGATCAGTTTGCGCGAGGATTCCGCCGATGCCCGCGCGGCATCCACGGCATCGGCTGCGTTGCGCTCGGCTGCGGCGATTCCGTCGAATTGTTGTTTCGAAATCTCGTCCTTGTCGACCAGAATCTGAAACCGCGCGCGATCCAACGCGGCCTTCGTATCATTCACTTCCGCCTGTCGCACGGCGGCGAGTTTCGCATCGTAATCCTGCTGCGCCGACGCCACCGTCGCTTCCGCGCTGTTCACGTCGGCTTGCGTGGTTGAAATTGCGGTTTGATTCGACGTTGCCGTGATGGGAAGATTCGGATTCTCGGCAGTCAATTGCGCTTGGGATTGAGCGACTTGCGCTCGGGCCTGCAGTAACGACGTTTGATAATCCTGCGTATCCAGATCCGCAAGTACTTGTCCCGCCTGCACAAACTGGTTGTCTTCGACGTATACCGCTGTTATTGTTCCGGCGATTCGGGAGCCGACCGCGTTCAGGTGGCCGTCGATCTGCGCATCATCGGTAGACTCATAAGAATTAAGGTAGTTCAGCAGCAGGACGGTGCCGATCGCGGCTGCGACCAGGGCGATCGCTCCGATGATGACCGTTTTCGGATGCGTGCGCACATAATTTCCGGCGCGCACTCGAAACGGCGGGTTGGGCTTTTCGTTTTCCTTTTCCGGTTGCACGTCCGGTTGCACTTCTTGTTGCTTGATGTCTTGCACTTTTGCTGCATTCTGCTGCTCACCCTGATCCTCGTGGTGACGCAGCTTTTCCTGCTCGTCGCGAAGGCGCTGCTGTTCGTCGCGAAGTCTTTGAATCTCCTCATGCAAATCGATTTCAGTGAGCATAGATCGTTCTCCTCAATGGGCTCCGGGAGCGGCTCCTGGCTTCGCTTTCACCGGCCGCAGCAGAAACAAAATAGGCAGGCAGCACAAACAGATCAGCGCGAAGTGGCGAAATCCGTCCACGTAGGCATAGAGCGTCGCTTGCTGATCCAGTTGGCGATTGAAAATCGCATTCGCGCGTAGAGTGGCGATGTTCGGACTCGCGTAGCGAAGCATCGCACCATGGATCGCGTCATAGGAGCGCTGAAAAACGTGGCCGTTCGCAAAATATCCACTGAGTTCGTTGCGATGCACCTGTTGATGGCGCGCGACGATGGTGTTGACGGTGGCAATTCCGACGCTCCCGCCTGTATTTCGCAGCAGGTTGTAAATCCCGCTGGCGTTTCCGATCTGCTGGTTGGAAAGGTGGCCGACGGCTACGGTGGATAGCGGAACAAACACCAGTCCGGTGGCGACGCCGCTGAGAATCACCGGCCAGATCATCGACCATTGCGACATATCCAGCGTCATGTGGGACATCCAGATGCTGGTCCACGCCAGGCCCGCAAAGCCGAGGCCAATGAGAATGCGATTGTCGATGCGGCTGGTCAGAATCGCCACAACCGGCATCACCATGACGGCGCCGAGACCGCGGGGGCTGACGGCGATTCCCGCGACGCTCGCGGGATAGCCCATTAGCGTCTGGTAAAACAGCGGAAGGATCGCGATGATTCCGTACACGACGCCGCCGAACATCGCCATGATCAGACAGCCTGCCGCGAAGTTTCGATTGGCGAAAACGCGCAGATCGACCAGAGGCTTGTCGTGCGTCAATTCCCGCACCAGAAACGCGATCAGGCAAATCACGCCGATCGCGGTTGCCCAAACGATCCAGCCCGCCGAGAACCAGTCGTCCTCCTGACCCTTATCGAGAACAATTTGCAGAGCACCGAGCCATAAGGCAAGCAATCCCAGCCCTATCGAGTCGAATCTGCCGGGTTTGGCTGACGAGATGTAGGGCGGATCTTTCACGAACTTCATGATCATCAGGAGCGCGATGAGTCCCACCGGGATGTTGATGTAGTAGGCCCATCGCCAGGAATAGTTATCGGTGAGCCAGCCGCCGAACGTCGGGCCGAGCACGGGCGCGACCACGACTCCCAGCGCGAAGATCGCCATCGCCGAGCCGCGTTTCGCGGGAGGAAAACTTTCGAGCAGGATCGATTGCGACAGAGGTTGTAGCGCTCCGCCGCCGACGCCTTGCAAGGCTCGCGAAATGAGAATCATTCCCAGGCTCGCTGAAATTCCGCAAAGTAGGGACGCTACCGTGAACAGGCAGATGCAGAACATCAGGAAATTTCGGCGGCCGAATTTCAGCGCGAACCAGCCGCTGGCCGGGAGGATGACGGCGTTCGCAACCAGGTAGCTGGTCAGGACCCAGGTAGCTTCGTCGTTGGTGGCGGAAAGGCTTCCGGCGATGTGCGGCAGGGCGACCGATGAAATGGAAGTGTCGAGAACTTCCATGAAGGTCGGCAGGATGACGGCGAGAGCGATGAGCCACGGGCTACAGTCGGGACACCAATCGCCTAGCTCGGCGTGTTGCGGTTGCGCCGCCATTCACATGGTGGAGCACGCGGTCGGCCAATTTTTATCGTTTAGATCGATTGGCCGCCGATGCACGCAGATTCACGCGGATAGAATTTTATGCCTTTTATCTGCGTTGATCGGCGTGCATCTGCGGCCAAAGAGTTTCTCGATCTCATCGATGAACAATTCTTCGATGATCAATTCTTCTCCGTTTCTGGCATGCGACTTGCTCGGATACCAGGGAGTTTGGAAAATACGCGCTCCATTCTGTCGCGCCTCTTTTGAGTGCCAATTCATTGGTTGGGTGCGACTGATGGAGCGGGCATTACGAATTGCAACGGGCCGATCGGAAAGGGAAGGAACGCATGACTCTAATCATTTTGATTTTGTTGATCGTGATTCTTGCCGGTGGCGGCGGTTATTGGGGCAATTCACGGTGGGGTTACGGCGGCGGCGCCGGCGTCAGTCTCGGTACGGTGCTTTTGATTGTGCTTTTGGCATACCTGCTCGGGTTTATTTAATTTTTTGACGAGAAGCGAGTTGCTATCGGCATTTCCCCGCCCTTACGGGACGGTGTTTGTACGCCGATCGCACGCCGTGGTGAGGGCCAAGCCCACAATTTCGTAACCGACTGACGATTCGCGTCATCCTATGTATGGCTGCGTGTAGGCCCTTGCAAAGATGGATTCGTCCCTCGCTACCTCAGAGATCCTTCGGGCGTGGAAAAAGATTCTCAAGGGCGAGGCTCCTAGCCTGTCCATCGAGATCACTCGCGAATGTCCGCTTCGCTGTCCGGGTTGCTATGCGTATGACGCGGCGCATCTCGGCGGCGGATTGCTGCTGCGGAATTTGAACGACCGCAAGGGACAGCATCTGATCGATGGCGTGCTGGAGACGGTGGATCGGCTCCAACCGTTGCACCTTTCGATCGTGGGCGGCGATCCTTTAGTTCGCTATCGCGAATTGGAAGCGTTAATCCCCGCGCTATTGTCGCGCGGAGTCTACGTGCAGATCGTCACCAGCGCGTTCCGGGTGATACCTTCCGCTTGGGCCACACTCGAGCGCCTGAATGTGGTCGTCTCGATTGACGGGCTCCAACCTGAGCACGATGTGAGGCGCACGCCGGCCACTTACGAGCGCATCCTGAAAAACATCGCCGGCCAGAACGTCACCATCCACTGCACAATCACGGGGCAGATGATGAAGCGGCCGGGATATCTGCGCGAGTTCCTGGAGTTCTGGTCCCCGCGGCCTGAAATCGAGAAAGTCTGGTTCAGCTTCTTCACGCCGCAAGTTGGCGATCGGCAGCCGGAAGTTCTGGACGCGAAGGAGCGGCTGCAGGCGATCGCGGATTTGTTGGAACTGCGGGACGCGTTTCCGAAACTCGATATGCCCAAGGCAATGCTGCGGCAGTTTGCGTCGCCGCCGGAGAATCCTCGCGATTGTATTTTC
The DNA here is from genome assembly GCA_963732025.1 of Terriglobia bacterium. Taxonomy (GTDB): domain Bacteria; phylum Acidobacteriota; class Terriglobia; order Bryobacterales; family Bryobacteraceae; genus Palsa-187. The sequence continues at coordinate 336,338 of CAVSXU010000006.1, read as the reverse complement.
GCGTTGACGACGCAGACGTTGTCGGCGGATCTTCAGACGAAAATTACGCCGTGCCAGTTTGGCGGGAATCCTGATTGCAAATCCTGCGGGTGCGCCGCGTCGATGGGATTGGCGGCGGTGGGTGCTCATCGGTTGGGGGGCTTTATTCCGGTGAAGACGATTTTCAAGGCGTCGGCAGGGATTGGCCGGATTTGGGCGAGGCGGCGGGGGAGTGAGCAGCCGGCGGTGGCGCTTCGCGTTTTGCAGTAATGCGGAGAACGCACGCGCTCCATACCTGTCGCGCCTCTTTGAATGCGACGGTAAGAAGTTTAGCGCTCCATACTGTCGCGCCTCATTGAATACCATTTGTTCGCTGGGCGCGACAGTGTGGAATCGCGGGGGACTTAGAACGTCACTCCGAACGTCACTGGTATCCAATCATCGTGAACATTGTTGATGAACATGTGGTTCCAACGCGCTTCCGCGAAGAACTTTGCATGCCACTTGGTCCCGAGCGCGATGCCCGCGCCGACGTTATAGCCGGGCTTGTTTATGGTTGACGAAGCCAGAATTGTGTTCGCCGGAATTGCTACCGGAAAGAACGATCCGAAGAAGGGATCGAATCCCAACGAGGTCGCAATGGTTGGCGCCGTAAATTCCTGACGCCGGTGATATAGGCCGCCACCGCCGACCAGATAAACATCGACCGGCCCCTTAGGCAAAAGATGCACACGCGGGTCCAGGGTGAGCGACCAGATGGACACGTCGCCGCCGGGAACGCCGATGTTGTTCAACGTGTTGCTATTGATATCCATGGCGTTGTAGTTGAACTGCACCATCGCACCCAGGCGGTTGGTAAAGTTCATACCCGCTCCGAAACCCGCATTCCATCCGCTATCCAGATGGCGCTCGGTGTTGCCGACGGGCTGGGTAAATCCTGCCCCCACGTCGAAAGTGAAACGTTGAAATTCCTGAGCGTTCGCCAGGCATGCGCCCAGGAATCCCACAGGAATAAGCGCGAGATATTTCATAAAAAACTCCTCTACCGGAAAGATAAAACTTCCGTGAAAAAGGTTTCGCGCTGACGCGGATTTCGCGGGCGCGCCGAGACAAATGAAGACAAGCGAAGACGAGCGAATGAGCTGAAACAATCGAATGCCGACGCTGCTCTTTGAAGAGAGAGGCTTCAAATGAACCAAGCAATTTTACGCGAACTGTTCGTCGAACAGATTCAAGATATCTATGACGCTGAAAAGCAACTGGTGAAGGCGCTGCCTAAACTGGCAAAGGCCGCGCAATCGGAGGATCTCGCGGACGCGCTGCGCGCTCACCTGGGAGAGACGGAGACGCATGTCACGCGGCTCGAAGAGATTTTCGAGATGCTCGACATGACCGCGAAAGGAAAAGCCTGCAAGGCGATGAAGGGTCTGGTGGAAGAGGGCGGAGAGGCAGCGAAGGAAGAGAAGGGCGCGCGGCGGGATCTGGCGATGATCGCGGGCGGCCAGCGCGTGGAACACTATGAAATCTCCGCCTACGGCACGGCGCGAACGATGGCCGAGCAGTTGGGACTCGGAGAGGCAGCGGGGCTTTTACAGCTCACCGAAGACGAAGAGAAGAAGGCTGACGCTACCTTGACGAAAATCGCCGAGACGCTGTATGGTTCGCTCGGCGATGAGAGCGAAGACGAGGAAGAATTGGCGATGGCGTCCGCGGGCTCCGGTTCCAAGAGCGGATCGGCTTCGAAGGGCGGTAGGAAGTCGAGCCGTTAGCGGTGTGTGAAATAGTCGGGGGAATAAAACGCGATCGCCTTCGATCGTGACGGGCAGGCGGAAACGCCTGCCCCATGACGAGCGCGCTCACTGACGGCTTTCGGGATATGTTGATTGGGGTTAGTGGAGGCGCGACCGTCAGAGAGCGCGCAATCACGTTATCGCCAGAGTTTCCTCCCATTCTGCTAAGTTGTTTTCACGCAAGGATAAATATCTGTGGGTGTTACCCATGTCAGCGTAGAGGCCGTCGAGCTCTACGCGCTTGGCCGGCTCTCCGAGGAGGAGACCGCCATCGTTGAAGAGCATTTGCTTGTCTGCGAGCAGTGCCAGCAGGCGCTTGCGCTGGAAGACGCGACGATTGAATCGATCCGCGAGGCTTTGAAAAAACGCTGAACGCTCCGACGAAGGTACGGTGCGCGATTCTTTTCGCATGGAAAAACCGGACGTCACACGATGCTGAAAAAACCGACGGTTGGACCGCTCCCTGTGGAGCGGCTCGTTATTGCGTCACCGGCTTGCCCGAGGCCAGCGCGTCGATCATCGCTTGAAGATTATTGCGATTCAAATCGTCGGGCGCCTGCTTCAGCGCGATTCTTGCCTGTTCCAGCGCCTTCTGGGTATCGCCGGAAGCAATGTAGACACGTGCCATGCCGACGTGAACGGGCCATGCGTCGCCGTTCTTTTCCGCGTTGAACTTGAACACATCGATAGCTTCCGGCATTTTATTCGCGGCTTGAAGCTGGCGGGCGTATTGATGGATCTCCACCGGCGTCGTGGCGGGCAGGTGAAGCGCGGTCTGCATCGTCGACTTGGCTTCGTCATTGCGGCCCATCGCCAAAAGGACTTGTGACTTGGTGCTGAGCGTGTTGAAGTTCGCCACTCCGATGCCCGGCATGCTGACGGCGGCATCCGCCCACTTCAGGCCCTGATCCAGATTCTGCTTGCTCTGCAAGGTGTACTGCGCGGCGATCGAGAACGCGTGGAAATCGAAGCTCGGCTGATTCGTGAGATCGTGGCGCAAACGCGAGATGTAGATATCGTCGATGCGCTCCACTCTTATGTTCCAGCCGACGGCGAGATCCTCCCACTGGAGCTCCGCGATCGCGGATTCCGGTTTTCGATCCAAGAATTCGTAAGTGAGGTATTCGCGATAGTCGTGCTTGTGCGGCTTCACGATCACGCGCAGCGCATCTTCACTCTCTTCGTAGAAGAAGCTGCCCCACGCGCCGGAATTCTTCGAGAAGATGATGGTCCACTCGTCTTTCTGGGGGATCATGTGGAGTCCGTAGCGTCCGGCCGGCAGCGTTTTGCCTTCGATCTGAACTGCATGCGAAGTCTCAAAGACCGTATTTTCGTTGGCGCCCGCGCGCCAGGGACCCGGCTTGCCGTTGCCGAATCCGAGATTGGATAAACCGTACGGCACCAGCTCACCCCAGATGTGTCCGCGCCGGTCCTTGCCGGCGGTGCCATGAACCGACGGGCTGGAATAATCGATGGAAATCCGGACTGGGCCAATATATTGAACGACGGAAGCTTTCTGATTATTGCCACTGGGAGGCAGTGTCATTGCCGGATACTGTGCGGAAACGGTCACCGCAAAAGCGAGCGTTGCAAGACCCCATTTTGAAAATCGCATGGAGCTTGAGACGGGCGAACGTCGAAATCGTTTGGATTAGCGAACCGCGACGTGGGGCCGGCACTTCTGCCGGCAGCGGGACTCTAGGCCCGCTTTTTCCAAGGGTGAATAGAGTGGCCTGAAGGCGACTCGCGGCCAGGAGTGGCGGCCCCACCCAACCAGGTTGGTGGTAATCAGCCGGGTCCGAATCCGCCGGAATCAATTGGATCAATCACTTACGCGCGGCCCTTCGAGTGCCTTTATGAAGGCGAACCTGGAGGTTCAATATGAAGCCCATCATGATCTCGATCAAATCCGCATTGCCTGCCGTCCTTGTCGGCGCGTTGATGCTTGCCAGCCAGAATGTCGCGTCCGCTCAGCATCGCGGTGGTTCGGGAGGAAGTCACTCAGCGGGTACTCGCGGAGCTTCCGGCGGTGGATTCTCGGCACCGCGCGCAAGTGGAGCACAATCGTTCTCGCGCCAACCCGCATCGCGAGCACAGTCTTTCTCGGCACAGCGCGGAGTTTCGGGTGGACAATCTTTTTCAGGCCATTATGGCTATTCCGGCGGCGCGCACGTCTATAGTCGTGGCGGCGCGTATTACGGATCACATGGCGGCGTCTACTTTGGTTACGGGGTTGGATACGGCGGATACGGCGCGTTAGGTTACGGCTACCCTTATGGATACGCGTACGGCCCGGGTTACGCCTACGCCCCGGGTTATCCGTACCCTCCGGCGGCTTACCCTTACGCAGCAGCGCCAGTGGCACCGGCTTGCACCGACGGCGCCTACGATCAGAATGGCCAGTGGATTCCGAATCCCAATTGTTATCCCGGTCCGCAGCAATATCCGGCGGGACAGCCGAATTACAATGTAAATCCGGGGCAATATCCGCCGCCGCAGAATTACAATCCCAATCAACGGGGACCAGTGCCGCAGCCGAACTACGACCCTAACCAGCCGCAGTATCCGCAGCCCCGTCAGCAGTACAATCAGTAGCTCGAACTCGCCGACGGTTACTTCGATAGTGAGTAACCGTCGGCAAGATCTATTCCGCGAACCGCGTGGACGCGATGGAACACCCTGGCATTGGAATCCGTCATAAGAGTTTATGTGGAATCCATTCGCCGACGTTCCCCACTCCTTTCGCACGCTGATCAAGAGCCCCGGATTCACCATCGTGGCGGTTCTGGCATTGGCGCTCGGGATCGGCGCGAACACTGCGATTTTTTCGGTGATCGATCGAGCCCTGCTGCGCCCCCTGCCGTTTCCCGATTCCGAGCGGATCATGCGGCTCCAGCGGCATTATCCCGAATGGGGCCGGACCTTCCGTGTCGATTCCGAAGTTCATGGCGTGGAAGAAGAGCCAGTCCTTCCAGTCGATGGCGGCTTATGATTTCGGCAGTGTCGGGCTGAATCTCGGCGCGGGGGACAAGCGGAATCCCGTTGATGCGGTGCACGTCACGGCGCAGTTTTTCGACGTGTTCGGCGTGAAGCCGATCCTGGGCAGAACATTCACCCCACAGGAAGATCTTCCCAACGCGGGCAAGTTCGCCGTGCTGACTTACCACGTGTGGAAGAACCGCCTGGGCTCGGATCGCGAGATCGCCGGCAAAACCATCCTTCTCAACTCCGAAGCCTTCACCGTTTGTGGCGTCCTGCCCGAATGGTACCAGCCGGATCCGCCCACCGATCTTTATCGTGCCTCAACAATTCGATCCCAACAGTAACAATCAAGGGCACATTTACTACGTGGCCGGACGGCTCGCTCCCGGAGTGTCCATCGATTCTGCGCGAGCCGAACTCAAGGTGATCTCCGAGCGATTTCGCGCGACAGATCCTATCTTCATGGATAAAACCGAGACGGTCGGCGTGCTGCCTCTGCGCGTCGCCATCGCGGGCGATGTCCAACTCGCATTGCTGATTCTGGCGGGCGCGGTCAGTTTTGTGTTGCTCATGGCTTGCGCGAATGTTGCAAATCTGTTGCTGGCGCGCGCGGCCGGGCGGCACAGGGAAATTGCGGTCCGCACGGCGATCGGCGCCACTCGCGGACGGATCGTGCGGCAGTTGCTGACCGAAAGCATGCTGTTGGCGTTCGCCGGCGGCGTGGCGGGATTGGCGCTGGGCGCGGCGGGGATTCGTCTGTTGCTGGCGTTCAGTCCGGGAAACATTCCGCGCGTGAACGATCCGGAACACACTATCGCGGCGCTGAGCTTGATCGATTGGCGGGTGCTCGCGTTTCTGTTCGCGATTTCGCTTGTGACCGGCGCGCTGTTCGGACTGCTGCCGGCCATTCGCGTCTCGCGTCTGGATGTCAATTCCGCGCTCAAGGAATCGAGCAGCCGATCCGGGACCGGACTCAAACACAACCGGATTCGCGGACTGCTGGTGGTGGGCGAAGTCGCGTTCGCGATCATCCTGCTGACCGGCGCGGCGCTCATGATTCGGACGTTCGCGGGTTTGCGCTCCGTGAAGTCCGGTCTGGATCCGGTGAACGTGCTCACCATGCAAACCTCCTTGTCGGGCGCCCGCTACGAAAGCACCGCGCGGGTGGAGAGCCTGATTCGTCAAGCGGGGGAACGAATCGAGAGCGTGCCCGGTGTCGAGTTCGCTGCGGCCGCGCTGACGATTCCCCTGGGGGGCGGCACCGTCGATATGCCGTTCACGATTGAAGGGCGGACTCCGGCCGAAGGAAAGTACGAAGGCGATGACCAGTGGCGGTTCGTCTCCCCGCACTACTTCGAGGCGCTGCGCATTCCTCTGCTGCGCGGACGCACCTTCGACCGGCGCGATACCGGCAAGTCCGATCACGTTGTGATCATCAACGAAGCGCTCGCCAGGAAATATTGGCCGAAGGGGGATCCACTCGGGCAGCGTATAACCATCGGCGCGGGACTGGGCGCGGATTTCGACGAAGGACCGCGCCAGATTGTCGGGATCGTCGGCAGCGTCACGGAAGCCGGACTCAGCAATGGCATGGTTCCGGCGATGTATGTGCCGGAAGGGCAGGTGACCGATGGGCTCACCAAGCTCGCGAACAATTTGTTGCCGCTGAGCTGGCTGATCCGGACGAAAACGGATCCTTTGGCGGCGGCCTCTTCGATCCGGCATGAACTGGAAGCACTGGACGGCCAATTAACGCCGTCGAAGATCCTCACCATGGAGACGGTGATTAAGGATTCGACCACGCGCGAGAATTTCAATACGCTGATGCTGACTGTATTCGCCGCAGTGGCTCTGTTGCTGGCCGCAGTGGGAATTTACGGATTGATGTCGTATGCGGTGGAGCAGCGGACTCAAGAGATCGGCATCCGGATGGCTTTGGGCGCCGGGCGTGGAGAAATGATGAAGATGGTCCTGGGGCAGGGGATGCGGCTGGTGATGGTGGGGGTCGTGATCGGGCTGGCGGCGGCGTTCGGGCTCACGCGTCTGCTGGCGGGTCTGCTGTTCGGCGTCAAGGCGGGAGATCCGCTGACGTTCGGAGCGGTCGCGGTAATTCTCACCGTGGTCGCGCTGTTGGCGGCGTTTGTCCCGGCTCAGCGAGCTACGCGAGTCGACCCGATTCTCGCGCTGCGGCAGGAGTAGGTCACGGTTATAACGATATCTTTTAGTGCCGCTCCCTCGCCTGCTCCGCATGAAAAACAGGGACGAAAAACAGGGACAGGCTACCCTGTCCCTTGGTGAGCCGAGGTCGCGAATGGACACGATCTCGGCGTGGACAGGGCTGCCTGTCCCTGTTTTTCGCAGGGCTGCCTGTCCCTGTTTTTTCACCTATTTTTCGTCCCTGTTTTTCACGCGAAGCAGGCGAGACGGCGCTAATTCCCCGTCCGGCGCCGGGCGAAGAGCAGATTCGAACCGATCTTCGAAAATCCATATCCCAAGCGCAGCGACATCGGCTTCACGTCGGCCTCGCTATAGGCTTTTCGCAGCGCGGGCTGCTCCATCCAGCGAAAACTGCCGTAGGGCTGGGCGTATTCGCCATAGAGCTGAACGTTCCAGGTCTCCGGCTGAAAGAACGTGTACGGGATGCCGGAATCATCCTGAATGATGTTGGCGCTTCCGGTAAGCACGCCGTCCCGAATCATGGAGAAGTCTGCCCTGTGAGTCAGGTAGGAGGTCGCCTTCAGGAAAGTCGTGGCCCCATTCAGACTCGAAAGGTACGTGAGAAACGGCTTGTTCTCGAGCAGCCGCTCGTTCGAGAGATTCACGGTGAAGTAGTAGAGCTTGTGAATCGATGAGTCCGCGTCAGTCTTATACTCGATCTCCACGCCTTTGTTGCCGAATCTGGTTGGCGCTTTATACGTTGGAACCCGCTCGATGATTTTGCCCTCGTCATCCAGGCGCACATAGCGGAATCCCAGCACCTGATGATCCGTGCGCACCAGCAATTGGAGAATCGGCAGCAGCAGGCCGTCGGTCACCTGGCCGCGAAACTGGCGGTCCATATCGCGAGTGATAAAAAAACTGCGCCCGAGCTCCGACGCCATGGTTTCCCGCGTCTGCGCCAGGTACTTCGGCAGATCCATCTTTTCGATTTGACGAATGCCCGGCAGCGTTCCGGCAGGTTCCAGTCCTACGATCACGTACACCGGAGTGTGCGGAAATAAGAGCGTCACGGTCAACGCGTCGGGTCCGCCAAACGGATAGAAGACGGGAGCCTCCCACGCGGGATCGCCGGTGAGTTCCTGCTTCTGAAACTCAGTGAGCTTGCCGATCAGATCCTTTTGCGCTTTCCGCCACGCATCGTCAAGGCGGCTGCGGTGGGACTGCCACGTCTGGTCCGCCTCAAGATCGGCAAACGGACTCTCCGGCGTCCCCGGCATGCCCGCGAGAAACCGGGCGACATCATCGACCGTTCGCGATCGAGGTACCTGGGAGCCTTCCACCGGAGACTCGGACGTTGCGGGATCCGGCGCGGCATGTCCGCCGCCGCCCAACAACACAGCAATCGCAAGCGCGAGGACCCGGCCTGCTCGGGCACTCGAATGCGGAGAAAGGGTGGCCCTATGCACCCATTTCTCGCTTCATGCAGAGTATCGTCGGCAGGCAACTTGGTCGAAAACACATCTTAAGGATTATATCGGTACAGCTCAAGCGTAGCGATTGCCGACGCGCCCGCGCGGGCAAGGCTAGTGCCGTAACCACGCGATTAGTTGGTTTCATCCGAAGCAGGGACAAACCACAGTACGGTCGCGCGCCGTTATTCGCACCTGTGGCCCGATCAGTTTTTCCCGGGGATGCTAAGCACAAGATGGACAGGCCCGTTTGCGGAAAGACCTAAGTCTACCTTCGCGGAGTGAATCGGTGTCTCTTTCGCGCCGAGGCCAGCGACTGCAGAAATACTGTACGGTCGATCGACCACTCCGGTGATAGTGAATGAGCCATCCCAGCCGCTGTTTGCCAAGTCAGCGTTGCTGTCGAAAGCATTGTCTTTCAGTTCTACGAACGCCATCGCTGGTTTGCCGCTTGGCCATGTAACTGTGCCGGTGATGGTTCTTGGCTTGAGGCGTGGAGGGAGATGGAATTCAAATCCGTGCAGGTGTTGCGCGCTATCGATATGAATTCTTTGCCCTAGAGCTTTGTTCTGAACCCCAGGGTAATAGGTGGGTTGCCACGGCATGTTCAGACCGTGCCCCCCCGAAGGTGGCCAAACGATGTTTACGCCGAGATAGTATTCCCCAGGAGCAACGTGCTCAATGGTGAAAGCTCCGTCGCGTCCGGCGTAGCCTGAAACTACGCGGCCAGATGAAGCCGAACTGGTGGGAGTTAAGTGGACCGTGGAGCTCACCGGACTATCCAGATCGTCAAGGACCTTCCCGCTGATGGAGGCCCGCTCGGTCGCAACCAGAATTTGTTCAGAACAACCATGGTCGTGCAAAGAAACTACGCGGGGCTCGCCGCCTCCGAGGTGGCGCGGCAGATCAGCGGACATCGAAAACGTGCCCGGCGGGAGCGCGGGGAAATCATAGGCTCCTTCCGCGTCTGTCACGGTTTTCCAATCGCGCCCATTCGATTTGAGCTGAATTGGAACTCCTACCACCGGTTCCGCAACTTTGCCCCTCGTACGAAAATCTAGCCAAGTACCGGTCACAAATCCGTATACGTGCGCCGGCGGCGCGTTACCGGATAAGCTGCGAAGATAGCCAAGGTCTGAGACCGCGTCTTCTAAATCAGCGGTTCGAGTGCAGATTCCGGTATACAGTTCCCGCGTCGTCTGATTCCGGTATGCGTAAACGAGATAACCGCGGCCCCGTTCAAAATCGATTCCGCAATCGCCGCCGCCCATCCCAGTGGTGACTTCGACAACATTTTCTATCGCGCCGACAAAACGCTCCGTCACCGCAAATCGCACATGACGCTCAAGTGGGCGCCAAGGCCACATCAGAGGGATCCCGAAAATGGTCAGAGGATCAATGCTTTCCGGTCGCCCCACGAATACGGCGTCTGCCTTCCACACGGCCTCGCACGCTGGTGCGATACGAACACACGAGCAGGCCAGCAAACGACAAGGATCGAACAGGAGCCCAAGAATTGCAGGGGCCATCCGGAACGCACGGAAGTTTTTCATCCAACTAAATGACGCGCCTGATCGAGGCTTTGTTGAAGCTTGAATCGGCAAATTCGAACGGGTGGAAACGCATGAGATAGAACCTCGTGTTGACAAAACTGCTGACAGACTCTCACGGCTCCCAAGGATTGACCAACGCAACTTCGAGGCTGGCAAAATCCTTCACGTTGCGCGTGACCAACGTCAGATCATGTTCAAGCGCGGTGGCGGCAATCAGGCCGTCGATGTTAGGCAGAGGCGCTCCCTTGTCCAAGGCTCGCGCTGAGAGGGCTCCCCAGCGCTCGGCAATTGATTTCGTAATCGGGAGAAGCCGTTCCTCGAACCATTGCGCGAGATCGCGCGCCAACCACGCTTCGAGTTCAGTACGCCGCTTGCCGGCGGCAAGACGTTCAATGCCCTTGCGGATTTCCCCGAAGCTCAAAACGCTCGCCCACAATAGATCGGGGTCAGTGGCTCTCAGCCAATCTCTGACGTGCGCGTCGGGCTCCCCTCGCCGCTTGAATTCCGAGACAACATTCGTGTCGAGAAGGTATCCGCTCACAAGTCAACTGAGCGACCAAAGTCCTGTTGTCTCTCCAAGTCGAGCTCGGAACCGGCAAGCGGCGATTCCAAAAGAAAATCGGCAAGATTCTTGCGGGGCTTGCGCGGGGGCGCTGGGACAACTTTGGATTTCTCGCGCAAAGCACGCACACCCTGGACGATGAGTTCATCCACGGTCTGAACGTGGCCGCTCTGCAATTCCTCGCGGACCAGTTGCTCAGTTTCGGGTTTGAGTTCTACCGTCATACTTTCAACCTCGGTGCGATCGAAGAGATGCCGACAATAACTACCATGTTTTGAGTGGTGAGCGCGGTAGGAATCGAACCTACAACCTACTGATTAAGAGTCAACAAGAATCGCCTAACCGAGCATCCTTCCCGCTAAGTCGCTCGCCTGCAATACCAATAACTACAGCCATTCGGTTATAATCTGACTTACCCAGCCATTCGGATCAAAGAGTATGGCCCGAGTATGGCCCGCGACAAAGGGAGGTCTTTTTCAAAGTGGCGAAACAGTTGGTTGCGGCGAACCAAAAGGCCGTGGATGCGCTCCGGTTAAACAGTGGCACGTGGCGCGTGATTGGCACTCGAGGGCTCTACGTGCGATGTCGAGCACAGAGCAAATTGTATTTCGTCCGGCGACGAGTGGACGGCGTCCTCATCGACAAGACCATCGGCGAGGTTTCGGTGAGAGCAGCCAAGGATGCGGCGACCGCCGAATGGACTAGACTTGAAAAGCCGAAGGCAAGCCTTGACGGCGCGGTCAGGCTCGGCGTGGCCATCGAGCAATACCTTTCGGCCAGGCCGCTGGCTGAGACAACGCTCCGTCTCGCCCGATACAATGCAAAGCGCTACCTCGATGACTGGAAGGATCGCACGCTGGCTGAAATCGGGAGAGACCGGGCGAGCGTCCGGTTGCTGCAGCAGGTACTGACGAAGAAACATAAACCCGCCACATCGAACCAGGTGATGCGGCTGCTGTCCGCTGTATACCGTTGGCACCGCAAGGTCAATACAGACCTCCCCGAGTCCCCAATGGTGGTCGCCGAGATTCACAGAATTAAGGCGCGCGATTGGGCGTACTCACCAGATGAGCTGAAGGTGTGGTGGCTTTCCAGCAAGGAAGAGGAGGATGGCACCGTGGTTCCGCTGGGTGTCAGCACTCTTGGGCCGATTAAGCGAATGTGGTGGCTCACGGCGCTATTCACGGGCGGACGCAAAGGGAGTCTCGAAGCGCTTCGATGGACAGACGTTGACCTGGATAAGAAGGTGATTCGTTTCAAGGTGGCAAAGGGAGACAGGCCGTACACCGTTCCGATGGCCGACAAACTTGCCGAGCTGCTCAGCGCTTACAAAACCAACACCGATGTGCCTCAGGGCGGGTGGATCTTCCCATCACCGATGATCGAAGGCGCGCATTTGATCGATGTAAAGAATCCTAACGAAGGTGTCGGTCCTGCGCATCGATTGCGACATACGTATCGAACGACACTCGCTGAATTGGGCGCGTCGCCCGATCAAGCTCGCATGCTCATGGGGCATTCGATGGGAGGCGATGTATCGCGCGGATACATTACGACGCCGTTGGTCGTCGAGTCGTTGAGGGCAATGGTCAACGCGGTCGCGCAACACTATCTGAAGTTTCTGACCCTGGAGTAAACACGTGCCTCGAAAGAACGCGAGCAGCAAACTCAAGAAACCCAGATTGGCCCGCAGGCCGACAGGTTCTTCTGCTTTCTTTGCCGAAGTCGCGAAGTTGCTAAAGCGAATCGATCGGCTGATTTCACAGCACGACAAACGCTCTGCGCTGGCGCTTCGCCAGCACCGATTGGAAGTTCGACGTGATCGTCGCCAGGATGAGATGAATGCGTTTTTCATAACGGCGATGCCTTCGGCGCGCGCGGAAAAAGCGCAATGGCGGGCAGAACTGAGGAAACGTCGACGTCGACTCCGTGCCATCGACCGCGCACTCGATGCAACATGGGAGGCACGCCAAATCGAAAAGAAGCCACTCAACCGGTTTCTCGAAGATCTCCACGAATCGTTGGATTGCATGCCATCGGGCGACGTGCGCCTCAAAGGCATTCGTGAAGAGATCGAAACATCGATGCTTTTGACAAGCACCGTCCACGCCCCATCGTCGGAGTATGCCGGCTCACTCTATCCGGTGATTCATTCGCCACAGAGAACTCTTCCGCCGCAAGAGATCGATCGCGCGTTGCGCAAGCTGAAGGTGAGCCTCGCGGAAATCCTAGATCCAGACCGACGACCCGGATCGCTCGAAGCAAAGATCACGCGACGCGAGCAAGTGATCAAAGAACTCATGGCCAGACTAGAGTGCGATACACGCATTGAATTGGCTCACGAGCTAGGCCTCACCGATGGCGCTATGCGTGCCGCGGTTCGCGGAGATAAGACGCATAGCGGTCCGTCGGCCGCGAAAAAACTCCGCAGTACCTGTCAAGAACACGGTCTAGACGACGCCTGTTGGTCTTAGATCAAGCCTCATTCACAGAAGTCAGTTCGAGCTACACCATGTCTTAAGCCGCTCTCGAAGCGCAACGGCGAAGTCGGAATCCGTGGACACCTCAACGGCAATCTCTCCTCCAGCGCCTACTTGGAACGCAAGCGTCAACACCTTCCGCGTTCCCATGAAGGTCGGGGCCATCCCTGCTGAAACGATAGTATTTGGCGCGGTCTTGCCGATCAGATTTTGCAGCCACTCGATTTCAGTTCCAATCGGAGCGACATCCCGCATGCGCCCCAAGAAATTTGTGAGCGACGGCGCATCAAGCGCACAGTGAATCTGAGCGAATCCGGGATAGGGCCTTGTGGTCACTTTCTCGACGAATAGCTGCCTTGCCTCATCGAAGTGCACAACTTCGTCGATCCATTCCCACTCGCCATGTCCGGCCTCCCAGGTAAATTTCCAATTTCCGGCGCGCTGCGGCTTCTTGTCAAAAACCTGGACGGCCCAGGGCTGAACGACCGGATTGAACCGATTCTGAGTACGCTCGACGGCATACTGCACAGCGGCATCGGACAGAGGGCTATAACCTATTACCGAACCGGCCGCGATTCCAGAGACAACATGATCAAAAAGGACAAACTGCCCGGCGACGCCTTCGCCCGTGAGATCCCGAAGCCGCATCAATAATGGCTTTCCTCTGCGATCTTTGTCAGGATGCGGGACGTAGTAGAAGCCGTTATTCGTGAAGAATGGAATGACGACGCCGTCCTGGTTGTCTGTCGATTCCTGATTGGGGCGAATCGTAAGGGTATTGATCAACCTGGCACTTGACGGATCAATGAGCGAGAGAAACGTTGGACCGACCCAATGATCTCCGTACAGGAAGTCGGCGGCGGAATCCCAGGTGGAGATCACTCGGCGGGGCGCGTTCATCCACAGTACGAGCGCCCTAGTTTTACCCGTGCGGACGGGAACATTTGCCGTTTCGATGATTCGAGCGCCGCCCGGCAGTAACTCTGCCAAGTGATGCGTGGGGAGGGCTTGCGCCGACACTGAAGCCGCGACATAGAACGATAACAATATTGGCGGCGTTCTGATCATCTTCGAGCGCTTGATTCCCCTGTTTCAGTGTACGTGGGCCCACGGAAACCCACTTATTTACCGTAGTCAGCACACCAAAAACGGATTATACTAATCCTCATCTGGACGGAGGATACGGCAACGCAGGGATGCGACCGGAGCGCCTGTCCAGACGCCGGAATGGCCGGGGCGGTGAGAGCCGCCCCGAAGTACCGACAGCGATTTCGCGCGGACTGCCGCACTGTCGAGCGTCAAGAACCGGTGAGCCCCTCTCCCACGAACACGCGGCCATTTCTGGCAAGGAAGCGATAAATCCCAGGGGCTTGGGGACAGAGTCCCCAATTTGAGATGTCCTCCTCCTCATGAAGCGCGGATTTTGATTCGCGCGCTCGTCCCTCTTAGTTTTCCCGCTTTTTTCCCACTCGGGAAGCGAGATTCAGGGGTAGATTCACTCATATGCAGGTACTCCAATCGACCCATGTTGAACATACGGAACGCTCCGAAGTACGGTGGATTACGGAACAAGCTTACTCTCGACGCTTCGATATTCCCCGTCAAACCCTAACAAATTGGCGTTATCGCGACCGCAAGGAAGGTCGGACTCACGCAATGCCAGGCTACCCCGAATACAGACGGTTCGGCCGGGCAGTGCGATATCGCCTCACGAGTGAAGCCTGATGACTGCGCACACCCTTCGTCAGGCGCTGGGGGCCGCGGCCCCCAGCTTTACTTGTTCTGCACAAATAACTGCATGATGCTGAGGCGTGTTTTTTCCGGTTCCCAGCCTCCATGGCCGTGCGAACAGTCGAGATCACTTACGTCGTAACGGCGATTGAAATGGCAGCTTCGATCCTAGTCACGCCGTTGTGGGCTTCGCAGGCGCTCGAACAGCGGCACCGCAAAGCGCACTGGCGTGATCCGCTGCTGAAAGTTGAGAAGGAGTTTCGCAGAATCGTCGGCGATGCAGATGCTCGGCGCCGCGGACTCCCGAGTAATCGGTCGATCAAAACCCTTGCGCGCGTTGCGCGGGTGCCCGACGAGGAACATCGATTCGCAGATGCGCTGAACGCGGTGGATCTGCGCACGAAGGCACAGAGGAGACTACTCTGTGGGAGCGTCGGCAAGGCGGCGGTCTGCACGAACTCGGAATGCGAGGCGAAATTCTTTGCGCCGTTCGGTTGCAACACTCGCTTTTGCCCTCGTTGCGGACCGCGGTTAGCGGCGAAGACGTTCGCGAAGCATCGGAACCGCTTGTATCCCGTGGTTAAGGACCTCTTACGCAATCCACGCAACCTGCTTATCAAGCTGGATCTCACGACGATAAACCTGGGCCGAATGCCGACGCCGGCCGAAATCCACGAATTCGAACATTGCATCAAGCGATTTCGGAAGGCTCTGTTGGCGCTTCTAGGTTTGAAAACGCGTGATGTTGGCTTTGGCCGCGCGCTTGAGTTTGGCGGACGAAACTCCAATCTTCATGCGCATTGCCTCTGGGTTGGCCCACGCTTACCGCGACCGAAAGCGCGGGGCAAGAAAAAGCTTCTACTGCTGAGCAAAATGTGGATGGCGGCATGCGAGGGCACGACGTTCCACGGAAGTTTCATAGTCTCCGTGAAGCGCGCGGAGAGTTTCGAGCGGGCATTGGGGCACTGTCTAAAATACGCACTCAAACACGTACCAAGCAATCCCATGCGGGCTGCAGCATTGGAAGCAGCGTTCAACGGTGTTCGCCGATTCCAGTGCGCAGGCGCTTTTTTCAACGTTCCCGAGAGTCCGGGCGAAAAGTGCCATGCCGAACGGGGATGCCCGTATTGCGAGTCCGCACTGCAGTTTTCATTCTGTTCGTGTTTTCCACTACCGATTGCCGCCAGTTGGGGCTTCATGAACCTCGGCGAAGCACGACGGGCGAAGGCGCTCGGGATGAAACCCTCTGCGGCACGCGCCCCATAGGCGGGCCGCTATATAGAAATAACTGAATTTGCGGTGGAGGAAATCATTTGGTCGGACGCGAAAATGGAATAAAACATCCGGGTGGGCGGCCACGTAAGGAAATTGACGGCGCTGAAATTAGGCGACTGCTGTCCGAAGGGCGGAGCCTTCGCTACATCGCCCGTCACTTACGCTGCGGGTATGGGACGGTTTACCGCGCGCGAAAGGCCCTCAGCCCAGGGACCATGATCCAAAACTCTCAGACGCGATCCAAGACCCTGTAGCGAGAATTCCAATGGACGCTGGCGGCCCCAAGTCGAAGAAGCTAGCGAAGGCAACTGCGCGCCTGGAACCGGCAACCAGTCTGGAGCGGGCGGCATTGCAGGCCGCTGTCGAGTTGCGGGAGAAGTTTCGAGAGGCCCTCTGCGATCGGGCATGCGCCGAGCGCGCGATCCGCTTTTTCCGTGCTGGCCTCATACCGCGTCGGCGTCCGGGGTGTCGCTTGTCCGAATCTGTGGGCATCGCAATCGAAATGAAGGCACGCGGAGAAAACTGGCAGAACGTCTACGCCGCTGCGATTCCCGGCTATCGAACGATGGACAAGTACGAGCGGGAAGGGCGATGCCGGCGTCTTCGACGGAACACAAACAAGGCTCTCAAACGCAGATCCGTTGCGGCAACCTGAGTTACCGCGATTGGAGGCCTCGTCAGGCTGCTCGTCGGAGCGGGCACGGAATTCACGCGCGACGCATTTTCATTTTGAGAAACGGCACCCGTCCAAATACTTGCTGGGGTTTGCTGGATTTCGCCGGAGTCGCGACTTTCGGCAAAATCGCGGAATGAAGAACAACTTCAAATCTCGATACGACCGCAGATCGAACCCGAGCAGCCCTCGGGAAAGGAAGGCAGCAATGGCAACAAAAGCAGACTTGGAACAGGTTCTGAACGGAGTGCAGGAACTGGCAGACGACGCGCTAGATCCGGAGCTTTCGCGTGAAGAACTGGTGATGAAGGTCAAGGAAATCTATGATCTCTCCAGCGGAGAAGACGACGAAGACGATGACGCGGACGATGAAGATTCGGACGACTGACTCCCGCCTAGTCGGAAGGCTCGGGTGGGTTTTGCGGATAGTATAGTTACTATAACAGTTACTATATAGTAGGCGGCGAAACTAGTATTTCGACGTCAGCTACAACCTTCTCGGGCTCGCTTAAGCACCCAAAACATGCGCCAGCATTGAGGTTCGTGACCTTTTGGCCATCGTTCTTCGCACGCGGGGGGTTCCGAATTAAAATCGACATTCCGAGGGCAAATCCCCCCCCCAAAGAGGGGGTAGAAAGTGTAACCGAAATCTGTCGGCTTGCTTCTTCAAGCGGGGCGAATGAGGTTCGCACGGATACTATCGGCGAGTCTTTGCCGGAGATCCCCGGGAGTCGTCCAAACAACATGCCCAAGATGTTTGATGTCGAAATGAAGGTTTTTCAATTCGTCATCGCGACAGCACCAGATGACTTCTCTTCCTAGCCCGCGGGCAAATCCGGCCTCAAAGTAGACGCTTTGGCGCTGACCCGTAAAGTCAGCCACGACGAATTCCGCCGCGCGTATTTGCGCTAGTATCGTGTCCGAGATTCCTTTGTTGGTGGGCGGATCATCCACACGAAATGGTGTATATCCGGCATCGCGAATGCCGGGCGCGATCCCCTCGTCATAGGCTTCCTGCATACATGCATCGAACCACATCGCTACAAAGCATTTGCCACGAGTTCCCCCTTGGACGAGGCGGGGCTCTACTCGTTGCCAACCGGGAATCGTCGGCGCGAGCCCTTCACCCTCGTATCGTCGAATTAGGCCCTGGTCCTCCAGATAAGACAAGTACTGATTGAGCTCGGACTCGTTGGTCGCACCTACGACAGGGAAGTCGTCAGATTCGTCGATCGAAATGACAACTCCCGGTTGTTTGCATTCCTTCGCTACGAACAACAGAGTTTTTTCGACGCGCTCAGACACTGAGAATCGATGGGATGCCGCCAACGACCTAAGATTCGATGACATCGAACCTAACGAGCTGCCCACGCTCGTGCGATTGGCGTGCGGCAATTGAGAGGAACGGCCGGAGATCATCTGGAATAGCGGGGGTGAGCGAAAGCGCTCGCGTGACCTGATAAGTGCCACATCGCACGCACGAGAATTCAAGTGCGTCCAACTCCGGCAGGAGCGAAACAGTCGTGTTCTTGCCGTTGAACGTGCGACAAATCGGACATTGCCGATACTCGGATTTCGACATGGTAACTACCATGCTAGGGGGTTTCCTTGGCAGCCTAGCAATCTGCGCGAAATACTATTCTGGGCAAGCCACTTCGTCTTCGGCACCTCGCCGCGTTTTCGCCGTCACGCCTTGTTTTCGAGGCGATTGTACCAGTGCTCGATTGAGGAAATCCCGAGGGGCTGCTTCTACGCGCTGTCAGCGGGGCGCAGTTGGCTCGGATAGTATCCCCACACTCGATCTAAAGAGCGCCACCATCGAGCGCCGTCCCGCCGGAACTCGAGGGTCCGAATCGAGCGAATCGAGTGTCCGGGCCATGAGATCGGCGGCAACATCAAGGACTTTGCCTCTTCTATCAGCGCCGATGGCGCGTTGTCGCCTTCAGGCTGCGCGCCCAATACTTTTCCGTTTGCATCGACCAACACAAGCACGCGAGCTGTGGTGCCGGCCAGAGGCATGAGGGCGTGCAAAGGTCTCAGGCGGGAATCGACCTGCGCTTCGCCTCCAATCGCTCCGGCGAGTTCCCTCCGAGCCTCCGTCTTGTCCACTCGCGCATAATCCGGATAAGAGGAGGCATCTGCAAAGTACTTCAAAGCCTCGTCAACACGTCCGGACTTCGCCAGCAGAATGGACAGGTGGATCGCATTTTCCGCGCGCGGCGAGATGGCGCGGGACGCCATCAAATAGGGCTCTGCTTCCCCTATTTTTCCTTGGCGGTAAAGCACCCAGCCCGCCGTGTCAATCATGAACACGATCCGCCTCAACTGCGCGGCGCACTTATCTTCTTTTGACAGTTTCTCCGGTTCACAGACTTGCCTAGCTTCCGGTGCAAGCGTACCGGAGATGAGCTGCGATGCTTTGTCCAGGTCGAGCCCCGCGTCGGCCAGTTCGTAGGCGATATTGTTTTCTGTTGTGGATGTGTGCACCAGATCAAGAGCCTTATCAAAACTCTTGCGTCCGTCTTCGTAGTGTCCGCTCTTGATTTGCGTTAATCCGAGACGGAACCAGTATGTCGATTGGTCGGGGCGGTTCTCGATCGCGACTTCCATTTCCTGGCGCGCGTCTTCCCATTGTTTTCGTTGCGCCATAAATCAAGCTCAGATTGTAGTGGCCGAATGGGAATCGGGGACCAACCGAGCGATGCCTTGCGAAACCAGTCCGCCGCATCGTCGTCGCGCTTTAGGGTGCGATAGAGAAGACCGAGGTCATTATAGGTATCTGCTAGTTTGGGGTTGACTTCAATTTGCCGCTTGAAAGCTTCCTCGGCCAATCCGTATTGACGGAGTTGGACGTAGGCCTGGCCGAGATCGCGCCATGCGAAAGGATGCTTGGGCTCCAGCTTAGTCACTTCAAGATAAGCTTGCTTTGCAGCTTCGGAATCGTGACGTTGAAAGGCCGCCTGGCCTTCCGCCATCGAGCGACTGATTCGGCTCTGCAACCCGGTGACTGGTTTAGGTCGCTCCAGGCTAAAACCGCGAGCCTCTTCTCGGATGACGGCCTGCATGAATTCAACGTATGTTTTCCACTCCGACGGCGCTATGGATGTTCCGTTCAAGGCGATGGTCCGGTTGAGTTTCTGGTGTCCGCGGTCGTACGAATACTCAGAGTCGAAGCTGCCGAACGCGGTCTTCAGGTGGACCGGCATTCCGTTGACAGTAGTTAGGGCTGTATCGACGATCACGTCCAGAGTAGACGTCACGATAAGCTCCTCCAACAGAAAAGATTTGGCTGGCGCGGCCATCGCACCATAGGTGGCAGCGGGCGAATTCGGCAATTCGCTTCCCAGGTGGAGCGTCGTCTTGGATACTGGAAAGAATTCGCGATCGCTCAACTCACACTGAATCTTTAATGGCGAACCGAGGTCGCCGGGATCGCTATTCAAAATCTGGCGGACGGTGGCATTTTTGAATTCCGGCCCAGCTAGCTCCCGCAGAAGTTTTTCCTTATCTGCATCAGACGCGTCCAGGAATGTTCTCCGAAGACCCAGTTCTGCGGAACCGTGAAGTTCCAGTTTGATGGATCCGTCAAATACGCCTGCTGCCGTGATTCGCCCTTGCAATGCTGATGTAACGCGGGAAGGAATAGGAGACTTTGACGGAATCTCAATCAGAAGTGATGGATCTCCCACCATGAACGCCTTGAGTCCGCGCACGCCCGTCGCCATCACTTGCGGAGGCACGGGACCCATGACCGTATCCAGGAACATCAATCCGGACTTCGTTTCCACGGCGGTGAATTCATGGTTGAACTGATCGGGGGTGGGCACGCCGGGGAGCCGCACCCCGACGCCGGGAGCGGTCAGCACGGCGTGGGTTTTGAATCCGGCCGCGGTAAGAAGCGCCGCGAGTAAAGCGGTTTGATCTTTGCAATCGCCGAACGCGTTGTGAAGCACGGCGGAGGGCGTGTGCGGCTGGATTCGTCCGATGTCGAAGGAAACTCCGATGTAGCGGATCTTTGTGGCGACGTAGGTATAGAGCGCCGTAATTCGCTCCGTCTCGGTTGTTTTGTTCGCTATCAGTTTCTTGGCAAGAGCGACGATTTCAGGTGTGGGCTCGCCTGCGTTTTCGTTGAGCGATCGAATCCAGGCTCCGAAATCCTCCCAGGAAGTAATCGAGCTCACTGCGAACAGGGGCGGCGCTTCTTCGATCGTCTTGGCCGCTGGTTCCGGACGTGAGGTGGTCCAGCGTTCCACGCGGCGGCCGCTGACGCTTTCGACTTTCCCCGGGATTGCGGCGTTTTCATAAACGGCTATTTTTCGATCGGCGGGCAGATCCAGTACAACCGTTTCAGCGTGAACCGGAATGCCTTGCACGAGGTCATGAGTGAACCAGAATTCGCCGGACTTGGGCCATTTATGGATGTGGAGCACTGCCTCGTACTCGATCGAATCACCGGTTTCGACGTTGGGGGCGAGCACGATCCTGATTCTTTCATCAGTGTAGGAAGGCGGCCCCGCGTCTGTGGCTGGTGAGGTATCGAAGGCGCTGGCGGGATCACCGCTGACCACGGACCCATCCTTCTTGATCGTTTTAATGGATCTAAACTCGACGTCGTGAAACGAAGCGATGTAGGAAATGTGAACCTGCCGGATTGCATCCCGGCCTTGCGCAGTATTGGCTTTCCATCGCTGATGGTAGGTGATTTCGGCTGTGTTCCCAGCGCCGAGTCGATAAGTCGTTTCTGACAGCTCGATTTCAGTGTCGTGCGCCGTCGCGGCCTCTAGGCTACTAACCGAAAACAAGACGATCGCTATCTGAACGACGGTTACGATGTGGTTGGCCGAAATATGGCGCATGATTTCTCGAATATCTTAATAAGACTACCAATTTTGCGCGATGCAATTGCAAGAGTTGTCCGGCGCGGTGGCGTTGCGCGGCCGTGGAAAACAATCATGGGCACCGTCGTAGGCTGGGTGGATATCGACTCGCCCGGTACTATCCATAAAGCCCCACTTGGCATTCCGAACGATGGGAAAAAACGGAGCCGAACCTGCTCTCTTTGGTCGGGTCGGGAATTCGCTCAGCGTTCGCGCTGGCGAACGCGAGAACCGCGAGGACAAATGCCCATGAACGGCGCGCCATCGTTGATAGTGTCACCTTACCTCAGTCGCGACGCTCGTTGCCAACCCTTCAATCCGCCGAACCGGGATACTGCCTCCTCTCTTTCAAAGGTTTTCCCGCGCGGGAAACTCGAAAACGGAAAGCTAAGGAAACATTTTGAGCGCAGCTCGATCAGTTCTTTCCGGGGATGCTCAGCACCAGATGGATGGGTCCGTTGTCGGAAGGCGCGAGATCCACCTTCGCAGAGTGAACTGGTGTCCCGTTCGCGCCGAGGCCCGTCACGGCAGAGATGCTGTAGGGTCGATCGACCACCCCAGTGACAATGAATTCTCCGTCCCGTCCACTGTTTGCCAAGTCGGCGTTGCTTTCGAAAGCATTGTCTTTCAGTTCTACAAAGGCCATCGCTGATTTGCCACTTGGCCATGTAACAGTGCCGGTGATTGTCCTTGGTTGGAGGCGTGGAGGGAGATGAAATTCAAATCCTTGCAGGTGTTGCGCACTATCGATATGAATTCTTCGCGCTAGCGCCTTGTTCTGAACCCCAGGGTAATAGGTGGGCTGCCACGGCATGCTCAAACCGTGCCCGCTAGGTGGCCAAACGATGTTTACGCCAAGATAGTATTCCCCAGGAGTAACGTGTTCAATGGTGAAAACTCCGTCTCGTCTAGCGTAGCCTGAAACTACGCGACCTGAAGCCGAACTCGTAGGAGTTAAGTGGATTGTTGTGCTCACCGGACTGTCCAGATCGTCAAGAACCTTTCCCCTAATGGATGCCCGCTCTGTCGCAATCAGAATTTGTTCCGAACAACCATGATCATGCAGAGAAACTGCGCGAGGCTCGCCGCCTCCGAGGTGGCGCGGCAGATCAGCGGACATCGAAAACTTGCCCGGCGGGAGCGCGGGGAAATCATAAGCTCCTTCCGTGTCCGTAGTCGTTTTCCAATCGCGCCCGTTCGATCTAAGCTGAATTGGCACTCCCACCACTGGCTCCGTTGCTTTCCGTCCCATATAGAGATCTCGCGTACTGCTAGTGACAATTCCGTATAGGCGCGCAGGTGGCGCGTTGCCGGCTAAGCTGCGGAGATAAGCAATGTCCTCGGCAGCGTTTTCTAGATACGCGGTTCGAGTGCAGACTCCTGTATAGAGTTCGCGCGTGGTCTGATTTCGGTAGGCGTAAACGAGATAACCGCGACCCCGTTCAAAATCAAGTCCACAATCGCCGCCGCCCATCCCAGTGGTGACCTCGACGAAGTTTTCTTTTGCACCGACGAAACGCTCACTCACCGCGAATCGCACGTGACGCTCAAGTGGACGCCAAGGCCACATCAAGGGGACCCGAAAATGGTCAGAGGATCAATGCTTTCCGGTCGGCCCACGAATACTGCGTCTGCCTTCCACGCGGCCTCGCACGCGGGTGCAATACGGGTGCAAGAACAAGCCAGCAAACGACAGGGATCGGACAGGAGCAAGAGAATTGCCGAGGCCAGCGAGACCGCACGGAAGTTTGTCATTCAACTAAATGACGCGGCTGATCGCGGCTTTGTTGAAGCTTGAATCGGTTTCCTTGAACGCGTGTGCGCTGCACGATCAAGGACCGGGTGCCGGAGGTCGTCAGCCAGCAAGACGCTCCCGATCCGAAATAGTATGGCCCGGAGTATGGCCCGCTGGATTTTTGAATGGCCACTAAATCCTTTTGATTGAGTGGTGAGCGCGGTAGGAATCGAACCTACAACCTACTGATTAAGAGTCAGTTGCTCTGCCAGTTGAGCTACGCGCCCATCTTGTTAACCTGCCTTCCCGTCTCCGAGGAAGGTTAACATCGTGTGCCTCAACGAGTGTATCACGAACTTCTTCGGCTTCCGAAAAATCAGAACTCCCTTTTGCCTTGACTTTGCATTGCATTTGTATACACTAGCTGAATACCCCCCTCGAGAACGCCCGCATAAGGGTTCCCTGTGACTCTTCGTAGCGTAAGCTGTGCCTTGACTCCCCTCCCCCGGTTGTCCAAGCATGAATTCTTCCTTGCCCTGGATCGCTTTGGTGGTCCGTCCTCGAACGGAGCGCAAAGTACAAATCGGGTTGTCGAATGTCGGTGTCGAGTCGTTCGTGCCCTGGCACGGCGTGCGGCGGCGCTGGTCGGATCGCGTTAAAACGATTGAGCAGAATCTCTTTCCGGGCTATGTGTTCTGCCGCTCGGATTTTTCGCAGCGCTTTGAAGTGCTCAATCAACCCGGCGTTCAGTGGGTCGTCAGTTTCAATCACACCCCGGCGCATATTCCCGATGACGAAATCGCGGCGCTGAGGCGCGTAGTCGAATCGAATCTTCCACTTGGGCCTTGGCCGTTTCTGAAAGCGGGCCAGCGAGTCCGCATTACCGAAGGCGCGCTCGCCGGAATCGAGGGAACACTGGTGCGCGATACCTCGGCATGGCGAGTAGTCTTAAGCGTCAACGCGTTGGAGCGATCCATCGCGATTCAACTGGATCGCGATGCGATCTGTCCCGTCCCCGAAACACTATCAACACCATGGCAGTCAACAAACCCCGCAATCGCGTTTTGATTTTCCGATTGAGCGAAGACGAGTACACGACGCTACAGTCGGCATCCTCTGGATCCAGAAGCCTTTCCGAGTTTGCGCGCGCAAAATTGATGTCGTCGCTGGGGTCGAATCCGATCGATTCGCAGTTGACGGAGTTGAAGACTACGGTCGCGAGGATCGCGGAATTGCTGGAGAAAAACTGATGCGAACGCTTTGCGTTTTGTTGGCTTTGTCGGTGATTTCCGCCGCGCAGATCCGGCCGAATCTGATGGAGGAATCGGGCAAGGCGAATTTGCCATCGCAGAAGTTGGGCGTTGACGATCTGGTGGCGGTTTCGGTGTACGATGCGCCGGAACTCACGCGTTCTGTTCGAGTTGAAGCCGACGGCACGATTCATCTTCCGCTGTTGAAGGGCGGCGTCGCGGCGGCTGGAAAGTTTCCCGGCGAGTTGGAGTCGAGCGTCGCCAAAGCATTGAAAGACGAGCAGATACTGGTCGATCCGGTGGTGAAAATCACCGTCGTCGAGTATCATAGCCGGCCGATCGCGGTGATGGGCGCGGTGAAAAAGCCGCTGACGTTTCAGGCGGTTGGCGTCGTCACTTTGCTGGATGCCTTGGCGCACGCCGAGGGGCTTTCGCAGGATGCCGGGACGGAAATTTTGCTTTCGCGCGATGGGACCGTGGAAAGAATCCCGACAAAACGCCTGATAAAAGACGGTGATTTCGCGGTGAATTACCGGCTCCATGGCGGTGAGGAAATCCGGGTGCCGGAGGCGGGAAAAATCTTCGTAGCGGGCAATGTGAAGAAGTCGGGCGCGTTTGTGATTCATGACACCGGCGATCAGAGCGTGTTGAAGATGGTCGCGCTGTCGGAAGGGTTATTGCCGTATGCGGCGAAGATCGCCTACGTGTATCGGCCGGACGAACACGGCGTGAAGCAGGAGATTCCGATTGAGCTCGAAAAGATTATGGAGCGGAAATCGCCCGACGTTGCGCTACAGATTGACGACGTCCTGTATATTCCCGATAACAAGAGCCGGCGCACGACGATGACGGTGATCGATCGGATTACTCAATTCGGGGCGTCTACGGCGTCGGGGGTTCTGATTTGGCACTGAGGAACAGGGGTCAGGGGCCAGGGGACAGGGGCCAGGCAAAGAAGTAAAACCGAAAGCACTCATACATGAAGAAGTTCGATACTAATTTACCGGCGGTTCAAGAAACCTATCGGGTTGCACCGCAGGGCGCGCCGACGATTGATGCCGAATATGAGCCTCAGCCGGCGCATCTTCCTCTATCCCACTACTTGTGGATTCTGCGGCGGCATGGGTGGAAGATCGGGGCGTTTATCGTTGGGGCCGTGCTGGCGACTCTCGTGGTTTCCTTGCGGCTGACTCCGATTTACGAATCGACCACCACCATTGACATCGATCGGCAGATGCCGACCGGGGTTCTCGGTCAGGAGGCCTTGCAAAATGCCACCAACGACGCGGATCAGTTTCTGGCTACTCAGGTGAAGTTGATTCAGTCGGATTCCGTGGTGCGGCCGGTTGTCGACAAATACAAATTGCGCGAGGTGGAAAAAGACGCTCTGGAAGAGGCGATCGACAAATCCGCGACGAGCCTGGAAGCGCCGGTGGTGCTCAAGAATCTGAAGGTCACTCGGCCTCCGAATACTTACTTGCTGCTGATCAGCTATCGGTCACCGAATCGCCAGCTTGCGGCGGATGTCGCCAACGAAATTGCGGTTTCGTATCTAGCGCACACATTCAAGATCCGATACAAAGCGACGGCGAGTCTCAGCACCTTCATGGAGCGGCAGTTGGAAGAACTGAAGGCGCAGATGGAAAAGTCGAGCTCCGCGCTGAATCAGTTCGAGCGCGAGTTGAACGTCATCAATCCGGAAGAGAAGACCAGCATCCTATCCGCGCGGCTGCTCCAGCTCAACGAAGAGTACACGAAGGCGCAGGCGGATCGTGTCAAGAAAGAAGCGGCGTACGGATCGATCAAAGATGGCACGCTGGCGTCGGCGCAGGTTTCGACGCAGGGCGAAGCGCTGAAGAAGCTCACGGAGAATCTGAACGAGGCGCAGGGGCATTTCGCGGAAGCCAAGAATCATTACGGCATCAATCATCCGGAATACAAAAAGGCGCAGACGAAGGTGCAGGAGCTGGAGTCGCAGGTGGAGGCGACGAAGCGCAGCATCGGGCAGCGAATCGAAATCGAGTATCGCGAGGCGGTGAATCGCGAAGGAATGCTTGCGAACAGCCGTGAAGGACACCAAGGCCGAGTTCGACCGGCTGAACGCGCGTTCGTTCGAATACCACACGCTGAAGCGCGAGGCGGAGAGCGACAAAAAGCTGTACGAAGAGCTGGTGCGCAAGATCAAAGAGGCGGGGATCAACGCGAGTTTCCAGAACAGCTCGATTCGCGTGGCCGACACGGCGCGGCCGGGGCTGAAGCCGGTGTTTCCGAAAACGTGGCTCAACCTGGTGCTGGCGTTTCTGTTCGCGACGCTGTTCGGCGTGGGCGCGGCGGTGCTGACGGATGTGCTGGACAATACGATTCGCGATCCGGATCAAGTGGCTCGGCTGTTGCATTGCGATGTGATCGGCTCGCTGCCGGCGGTGAAGGATTGGCGTCGTCGATTGAGTCCCATACAGTCGATGCAGGCGGGGGCGGTCGCGATCGTGAACGGGAATGGGTCACGGCGCTGGGAACGGCAAGAGCAACGGCAACGGAAAGAGCAACGGAGGCAACGGGAACGGATCGCGCGTGACGGTGCCGCTGGTTCACGCGGGCGATCACGATCAGATTTTGTCGAACTACGAAGAGGCGATCCGCACGCTGCGCAATTCGATCCTGCTGACGGATTTCGATCGTCAACTGAAGAGCGTGCTGTTGACGAGCGCGTCGCCATCGGAGGGCAAGTCGACGGTGGCGGCTCACCTGGCGGCGACGCACGCGAATCAGAACAAGCGCACGCTGCTGATCGACGGCGACCTGCGGCGCCCGAGCGTTCATCGTCTGTATCAGGTGCCGAATAGCGTGGGGCTGGCGAACGTGCTGCTGGAACAGATCTCGTGGCGCGACGCGGTGATTCGGATGGACGCGCCGAAGGGGCTGGACATTCTGCCGGCGGGGCCATCGACGCGGCGGGCGAGCGACCTGATGGGGATGGGACTGGCGCAACTGATCGAGGAAGCGACGCGCGAGTATGACCTGGTGGTGCTGGATGCGCCTCCGCTGTTGGGATTCGCGGAGCCGCTGCAGATGGCGACGGCGGTGGACGGAGTGATTGTGGTGGCGAGGGCGGGGGATACGAGCAGGAAAGCGTTAGGGTCGGTGATCGCGACGCTGACGAGGTTGCGGGCGAATTTAGTGGGGGTGGTGTTGAATGAGGTTCATCGGCAGGTGAGTGCTGGGTATTACTACTACTACGGGCACTACAGTAAGTATTACGGGCGGAAGGAAGGACAATAGTTGCAGCTACTTTCACTTGGCGCCGCCCGAACCGACGACCATCGCAGGACCACGAGGGTGGTTCTCGATGGACTTCAGAGAGTCGCCAAGTTGAACGGCCAGAGACTGTTGGACGTTGGCTGCGGGAATGGATTGTTCACCGCTCGTGTTGGCGAAGGTTTTCAGGAAGCCCACGGGATCGACATCCAACCCTCCAACGTCGACGCTTTCCATGCGCGCTGTTTACCCGGCAAGTATTCGGCGCGAGTCATGTCATGTGCAGACTTAGATTTTCCGAGTGGTTTCTTCGACATGGTGATGTCGATCGAAACGCTGGAGCATGTGGAGGATCTTGAACGGACTGCGCGCGAAATCGGCAGAGTCTGTAGCAGGGGGGGGCGACTGGTCGTAACCGTTCCGAATCGGTGGTTTCCGTTTGAGACGCATGGAGGAGCTATCCTCGGACGGCGCTTTGGGCGTTTGCCGTTAATCACATACATCCCGTGGCTTCATGCTCGCCTAGCGGAGGCTCGCGTTTTCACGGTCGGGGCGCTTGATCGGTTGTTTATTCCGCTGGGGTTCAAGCGAGAGGGCCTTTCTTATCTTTGGCCGACGTTTGAACATGGTGGCAATAGCTTGCAACGTTACTTTCGCTGGAGTCTGCCCCTCATGAGGATGATGGAGCGCGGACCGTTCCGATTCATAGGCACTTCCATAGTTGTTTGTTATCAGAGAGAACAATAGCGAACCGGCGCTTCAAATTTGATGCCATCCACGGCAGCACGCTCTACATTGACAACCGAAACTTCACTTAGACACGCCGAAGCCTCCAGCGCGTCAGAGAAGGGCCTAAGGTTCTACGCATCGGTCCACTGTCTATGGTTCGCCCTGTACGCGTTTCTGGGGAAAGGATTCGCCTACGTTGGTTGGGGTTCTTTTTTCGTTGGCGAGTTTCTTCTTGTACTCGCGCTTCTTACCTTTGTCTTCACGAGACGCGCATCGGCGCTGTTGTTCAGTCCGATCGGCGGGGCGATGGCCTGTTTTCTCTTGTGGCAGGCTGCTTGCACGATTCCCTACCTAGCGACATTTGGTCTTGACGCGCTCCGCGATAGTGTTCTTTGGGCTTATTCCGCGTTCGCGTGGATAACTGCCGCGCTGATTCTGCGCTTTAGAGCGTCGCTGGTCTCTGTAATAGGGCGGTATGCGAGTTTCGCGCGCGCATATTTGTTCCTGGGGCCCACGACTTGGTTAGTGACGCTTTACTTAACGGCTTGGCTGCCCGTATGGCCGGGAACGAAGGTTACGATTCCGCTGATCAAAGGCGACGAATACGGCGTCCACTTGGCGGGCGTTTTTGCATTTTCGCTCCTTGGAATGGGCGGGCAACCTTGGTGGGCCCTCGTTGTCTTAGCGGAGGCGATGCTCGGGATGAGCGTACGAAGCGGCCTGGTTGCCTTCGTCTGCGCAGCCTTGCTTACATTGTTGTTCAGACCAAAGATTGGGCGATTACTCATTGTGGTCCTCGCAGGAATTGCTCTTATTGTTGGAATGTCGGCGTTCGATTTGCATCTTTCCCCTCCTGGCTCGGCGCGGGAATTCTCACTGGATCTACTCTCCCGAAGCTTACTCAGCGTGGTCGGCGACAGCGAGAGAAACGACTTGGAGAGCACGAAGGGTTGGCGCCTAAACTGGTGGCGTTCAATCTGGGAATACACCGTTGACGGACCTTATTTTTGGACTGGCAAAGGGTACGGTGTCAACCTCGCAGATAGCGACGGATTTCAAGTGGGTACGCGCGACGAGCCTTTACGTAGCCCTCACAGCTCCCACTTGAATTTTCTTGCGCGATCAGGCGTTCCTGGATTTTTCCTCTGGATAGTCCTGCAGTTGACCTGGGCGGTTTCGATCATGTCGAGCTATTTCCGCGCACGTAAGATTAGAGCTCCAGTCTGGCCGAAGCTTTTCGCGTGGATCTTTTGCTATTGGGTTGCATTCGTCCTCGCCGCGGCATTCGATGTATTCCTTGAAGGACCGATGGCTGGGATTCCGTTTTGGACGGTGTTCGGAATCGGTTGGGCGAGTCACCTGATGTTTCGTTCGGCTCTAGATAAACCTTATTCGGTTGTCGGTACTTCGATTGGAAGGAGGATGCCCCTCGCGTGGCAGGTCTGATCGAGAAAGTCATCGCGCTCGCGCAGGACGGCGACTTGTCAGACCGGGTGAGACATCGCCTGAATGTCTTGACTGATCGGAATTCGTTACCCTGCACAATCCGAAGTTTCCATGCTGCGGGCATGCAATCGCAGGATTGCTTGGTCGAGATAGGACTTGAGAAATCTTGGAATTCGGAGTCTCTTGCTCAATTAGAAAAACACGTGGGGGAAAAGAATGATGAGCTCAAGCGGAAAAACATTCCTTTCAGTTTCGTGCACAGCGGTACGTCAACGCTTGGGAGGTTCTGTTACGAGCTTTGTAGAGCTCTCTGTCCTGAAACTGTAGTCGAAACCGGCGTGGCGTATGGCGTGACGTCCGCATACATACTCCAGGCTTTATTCGACAACGATCGCGGGAGACTTTCTAGCATTGATCTTCCACCGCTGGCTCAGCGTTCCCATGATTTCGTCGGGTACTTCGTTCCGGATGCTCTGCGGACTCGGTGGAATCTTCGGTTGGGCTCGGCGCGGAAACTGCTTGCGAAGGTTCTGAACGAGG
Organism: Terriglobia bacterium; assembly: GCA_963732025.1. GTDB lineage: Bacteria > Acidobacteriota > Terriglobia > Bryobacterales > Bryobacteraceae > Palsa-187. Next base: position 305,852 of record CAVSXU010000006.1, on the reverse strand, counting down.
GCAGGCCCATCGACATATTCATTCACGACAGCCTTCACACGTACTCGCATATGAAATGGGAGTTTGCGCTGGCACTGGATGCGCTCCGCCCGGGCGGGGTCATTATCGCCGACGATATCGAAGGCAATCGAGCGTTCGAGGAGGCCGTGCGGCATCCATCGATCGAGTCCTGGTTCGCCATCGCGCAGGATGGCAAAACTTCCATCTGTGGCGTGATGCGCAAACGCCAATGAGAATTTTGAGCGTCCACAATTTCTATCAGCGGCCGGGTGGCGAGGATCAAGTCTTCGCGAACGAGGTTGGGCTGCTGGAAGCTGGAGGGCACCAGGTTTCGTGCTACGAGGAGCGCAACGAACGGATATCGAGCGGACTATTTACGGCGCTCACGGCGACGTGGAATCAAGGCTCGTACCATCGACTGCGAGGCGTTGCACAGGAACAGTCGCCTGAGGTGACGCATTTTCACAACACCTTTCCGTTGATCTCTCCGTCTGCCTACTACGCGATGCGCCGACAGCGTGTGCCGGTGGTGCAGACGCTCCACAATTTTCGCCTTCTGTGTCCGGGCGGACTGCTGATGCGCGACGGCAAGCCATGCGAAGAATGCATCGAGCAAAAGTCGTTGCGTCCAGCGATCGCGCATCGATGTTATCGCGATAGCCGGGCAGCGACCGCCGCGGTCTGCGGAATGATCGCTACGCATCGCGTTGCTGGAACGTGGGATCGTGCGGTCGATGTTTACATCGCGCTCAGCGAGTTCGCGCGCGCGAAGTTTATCGAAGGCGGATTGCCAGCGGATCGCGTCGTGGTCAAGCGAAACTTCATCGCGACCGATCCTGGGGTTGGAGCGGGAGGTAGCTACGCTCTGTTCGTCGGGCGGCTTTCGGAGGAGAAAGGCGTACGGACGCTCGCCGAAGCGTGGTTGCAGCGGACGGGGATTCCGCTGATGGTCGCGGGCGACGGGCCGCTGAACACGATCGCGTGGCCGCACGGAGTGAAGTGGCTCGGGCAGCAAACACGGGAACAAGTGGTTGAGCTGATGAAGAACGCCGCGGCTCTGATTTTCCCGTCGGTTTGGTATGAGTGCGCCCCGATGACGATACTCGAAGCATTCGCTTGCGGGCTTCCGGTAATTGCGTCGGATATTGGTTCGATCCCGGAGCTGGTTATCGATCATCACAACGGTCTGTTGTTCAGGGCTGGCGATGCGGAGGATCTGGCTCGCAAGGTTCGATGGGCGGTCGACAATCCGGAGCGGCTGCGGGAAATGCGCGTCGCGGCTCGGCGCGAGTATGAGACGAAGTACACGGCTGAGATCAACTACAAGCGGCTGATCGAGATTTACGAGATGGCGATCGAGAATGCGCATCGCGCGTGATCTGCGCCCCACGGTTGGACCGCTCCCTATGGTCGCGGCTCGTAAGAACACGACGAATGACTGAATCACGCCAGATTCTCGGGGTGCGGGTCGATGCGACGACGTATGAGCTGGCCACTCGGAGGATTTTGGAATGGGCTCGCGCGGGGGAATCGAGATACTGCTGCTGCGCGTCGGTCAACAACATCATGGAAGCGCACGACTCGGCGGAATTTCGTGAGGTGACGAATCGCGCCGACCTGGTCACGCCGGATGGGATGCCGTTGGTGTGGGTGCTGAGAATGCTCGGGGTGCGGGGGGCGACGCGCGTGTATGGGCCGGACCTGACGCCAGTGGTGCTCGCGGCGGCGGCCAAGGCGGGGATTCCGGTGGGATTTTATGGGGGGAGCGCGGCTGTGCTCGCGGAGTTGGTGCGGCGGGTGAAGGCTCGGTTTCCGGGGCTGGAGGTTGCGTACGCGGAATCGCCTCCGTACCGGCCGGCGACGGTGGAGGAAGACGAACGGACGACGCGGGGGATCGCGGAATCGGGGGCTCGGATTGTGTTTATCGGGCTGAACACGCCGAAGCAGGACTGGTGGATGAGCGCGCATCGGGGTCGGGTGGCGGGGGTAATGCTGGGGGTGGGGGCGGCGTTCGATTTCCTGGCGGGGTCGAAACCGCAGGCGCCGCGATGGATGCAGCGGAGCGGACTGGAGTGGACGTTTCGATTGGCGACGGAGCCTCGGCGATTGTGGCGCAGGTATTTGAAACACAATCCTCGGTTCGCTTGGCTGGCGTTCGCCGAGTTGATGCGGGCGAGGTGGACATGATTAGCGCTCCATGCTGTCGCGCCTCGAAAACGGCCGCGGATCGGGAACGGACGACAACATGAGCACTGTCGCGCGACCGGCGCTGGCGGTTCGGCCTGCTCACGTCACGCATTGGGCACCTTGGGTGATCCTTGCGGTGGATGTGCTCGCGCTGGAGGTGGCGTTCGGGCTGGGGCTCGGGGTGCGGCGGATGTTGTCGGGGTGGCTCACGTACGGGATCGGGCCGCAGCAATATATCGGGGTCGCGATCGCGATTCTGGTGCTGCCGGTGGTCCACTATCAGATCGGTTTGTATCCGGGATACCTGCTGGGGCCGGTGGAGCGGCTGCGGAGAAGGATGCTCGCGACGCTGGCGGTGTTCGGGGGGCTGGCGGCGTGGGACAACATCGTGGAGCGCGGGGTGTTGTCGCGCGGAGTTCTGCTCGCCACGTTTGCGTTCGCGCTGATTCTGCCGCCGTTGGCGGAGACGATGGCTCGCACGATGCTGGTGCGGCGCGGGCGGTGGGGGATTCCGGTAGTCGTGCTGGGCGCGGGCGAGACGGGGCGCGGGATTGCGCGGACGCTGCGGGGCGAGGCGCAACTGGGGCTGAAGCCGGTCGCGTTCCTGGATAATCGGCCGGCGATGTGGAACACGGTGGTGGAGGGAGTGCCGGTGGCGGGGCCGCTGGGGCTCGCGACGGATTTCGAGACGCGGGCAGAGGCGGCGATCGCGGCGGTTGGTGATTTGGGCGCGGGCGGGCTGGCGAAGAACGAGATCGGGGCGCTGCTGCAGGAGTTGAATTTTCCGCGCGTGATCGTGGTGCCGGATCTGGCGGCGATCGCGAGTCTGTGGGTTACGGCTCGGGATTTGGGCGGCGGCTGTTTGGGGCTGGAGATCAAGAAGAATTTGCTGCTACGGCGGAATACGGCGCTGAAGCGATTTATGGATCAGGCGATCGCGCTGCCGCTGTTTATCGCGAGCCTGCCAGTGATGGGGATCGCGGCGTTGTGGATCAAGCTGGCGAGCCGGGGTCCGGTGTTCTATCGGCAGATGCGCGAGGGGTTCGACGGTCGGCGGATCGCGGTGTGGAAGCTGCGCACGATGTATCGGGATGCGGATGCGGTGTTGGAGGAATGGCTGGAGTCGCACCCGGGGGATCGCGCGGAGTGGTCGCGGTACTTCAAGCTTCGGCACGATCCGAGGGTGCTGCCGGGAATCGGGCGGCTGCTGCGACGGACGAGCCTGGATGAACTGCCTCAGTTGTGGGCGATTTTGAATGGCGAGATGAGCCTGGTGGGTCCTCGGCCGTTTCCGGATTATCATCTGGACCAATTTTCCAGCGAGTTTCGTAGTTTGCGGACGCGGGTGTTGCCGGGGCTCACGGGGTTGTGGCAGGTTTCGGCTCGGAGCGAGGGCGATGTGGGGGTGCAGCAGGCGCTGGATACTTATTACATTCGCAACTGGTCGCCTTGGTTGGATTTGTATATTTTGGCGCGGACGGTGGCGGCGGTTTTGCTGGCTCGCGGGGCTTACTGATTGCCGGAAAACGTGTCGACATGAGTGTCGACACGGCACGCACGAGTGCGTGCGCCACCTGCGCTACACCAGCATTGTGGCGACTTCCACTGTCGAGCGGTGGCCCTCCATCACTATGATCCCGCTTTCGGTGACGAAGTAATTCTCACGATCCAGCTCCGGGTCGTAACCGACACTTTCGTCTTCGGGAATCCGCACGTTCTTGTCGAGAATTGCTCGGCGCACGCGCGCGCGGCGGCCGATATCGACGTTGTCGAACAGAATCGAATCCTCCACTAGCGCTCCGGAGTGCACGCGGACGCCGCGGCCCAGGATCGAATTGCGCACCATGCCTCCTGAAAGAATAGTGCCGCCGGCGACGATCGAATCGATCGCCTGGCCGCGGCGGCCGTGCTCGTCGAAAATGAATTTCGCTGGCGCGTCGGAATAACTCGAGGTGCGCAAAGGCCACTGGCGGTTGTACAAATTCAACGCGGGAGTCACCGCGCGAAGATCCATGTTGGCATCGTAGTAGGCGTCAATGGTCCCGACGTCGCGCCAATAAGGCTGCTGGGTTGGCGGATCGCCGGGGATTCGATTCGTCTGAAAATCGTAGGCGAACATTTCCGTGCGGCCCACCAGAGACGGCAGAATATCCTGGCCGAAATCGTGTGAGCTGTCAGCGCGCGCGGCGTCGGCGTACAACTCCTTCAACAGCAGGTCGGTCGAAAAAATGTAATTGCCCATGGACGCGAGCACGCGAGTGGGATCGTCGGGCATCGTGGGGGCGTCGGCGCGTTTTTCATGAAACCCGATCACGCTGCCGTCAGGCCGGGTCTCGATGACGCCGAATTCGCTGGCCAACTCGCGCTCGACGGGAACGGCGGCGATGGTCGCCTGGGCGCGCTTGTGCATGTGGAACTCGATCATCTCGCGAATGTTCATGCGATAGATGTGGTCGGCGCCGAAGATGACGACGAAGTGCGGATCGGCCTGTTCAATCAGGTTGATGTTCTGATGGATGGCGTCGGCAGTGCCGCGATACCAGTCTTCGCCGGGGGAGCGCATCTGCGCAGGCACGGGAATGATGAAGTGCTGATGCAGCATGCTGCTGACGTCCCAACCTTCGCGAAGGTGCTGCAGCAGGCTCTGGCTTTTGAACTGCACCAGCACGTAGGTGGAATAAATTCCTGAATTGACCAGGTTGCTAAGCACGAAGTCGATGATGCGGTAGCGTCCGCCGAAAGGCACCGCCGGTTTTGCGCGTTCCTTGGTTAGCGGAGAGAGACGAGTTCCCTTCCCTCCGGCGAGAACGAAAGCCAGCACCCGGACTTGCATGGCGTCCATTATGGCAATATGCCGGCCGCGACGGCTAGTGTCGCGCGTGAGGTCCACATTTTTTGCGCGCTCTCTTACGGTCGCGCCTTAAGTGACAACGCGGCGGCGCCTGGCAATCGTCGATAATAAGAGCACAATCGATTGCAACGAGACGAGTTACTTGCGCGGCTTCGCGAAAGGATTTTCCGTTTCGCGGCATCCCGTTTACAGAGAGAGGCGGCCGACGACCTTGCGCAGGAGGTGCTGCTCGTGCTGCATGAGAAATATCCGGCGCTCGATCGCGTGGAGGATCTGCTCCCGCTGTCACTGGAAATCGCGCGCTTCAAGATCATGGGAGCGCGGCGGAAAATCGTACGCCGCGGTGAAAACACGCAGGTTTCGGTGGACGATTTGCCGCTGGCGTCCGGCCTGGCGGATCCGTTCGATCAGGCGGCGCGGCGCGAACGATTGGCGCGCCTCGAAGCCGCGCTTGCCGAACTGGGCGATCGTTGCCGGGATCTGTTTCGTCTGAAGCTCCAGGGGTTTACGTTCCCGGAGATCCAGAAGCGGCTGGAGGTTTCGAATCTGAATACGCTTTACACTTGGGATTTCCGGTGCCGGAAGCAGTTGATGGAGAAGTTGGGGGAGGATTGGGAGTAGTAACGTGACGCGCGAAGATATTCAACGGCTGATGAGCGGTTACGCGACGGGCTCGCTGAGCGCGGCTGAGCGGAAGTTGCTGTTCGATGCCGCTCTCGACGATCAGGATCTGTTCGATCAGCTTGCGCACGAGCACTCGCTCAAAGAGATTATCGATGAGCCGGGCGTGCGGGACCGATTGATCGCGAAACTTACGCCGGCGGCGAGCGCTGCGGAGACTGTCCGTGGCGGGTGGAAACGGCCGCTGGGTTGGGGACTGGCTGCGTCGTTTGTCGTGGGCATGAGTTTGCTCGCCGTGTTCGTGACGAAGTCCAGTTTGCAGATGCGGCAGGTGGCGCAATTGGATACCTCGGTTGCACAGCCGGCGTCGCCTGTGGCGAGCGCTTCGGTCACTCCTCCTACGCCTTCTCCGGCATCCGCACCCACGGCTATAGCTGCGCCCATAAACTCGTCACTGCCAGCTAAGAAGAAAGCGGCGGGAGCCGACGCGAAGACGCTGGCTGATCGAACGGAACCGATCGAGAAGGAGCAGCGAAAGGCAGAGAGCAAGGACGAGCGCGCGCGGAGCGACGAACAGGCCGGCGCGAAAAAAGACGTAAACATCACGGGCACCATCGCCGGGTTCCCGGCGGCAGCACCGCCTGCTCCGGCTCCGACTTCTCCGGCGGGTCCAATTTCGGGCCGACAGGCGTTGGACCACGTGCAGTTGGTGTCTCCATTGCCGCCGCCCGTTCAGCCTCAGGGATTCGTCGCGAGCCGCGACCAGCAACTTCCTCAAGTTCAGAGTGGGCCAGTTCAAAATGCGCCGGCGCAAAACGCGCAAGCTCAAGGCTCGACTGTGCAAGCCCTGCCTGTACCATCTCAACCGGGCGCTGGTGGCGGTGGGCGCGCGGCTGATCGATCGCGTCCGGCAGCGTTGGCCGCGCCTATGGCGAGAGCCGCCGCGAAGACTGCGCCCGCGCATTTCGCTTTCGACTATGCGATCGATGGTGAAGATCTGGTGTTCAAGTTCGCGGCCGACGGTTACTTCTCGCTGCACATCGTGCCCGGCGGTTTGACGATCGTCGATTCGCACGTCACCGCGGGATCGACACGCCGCGAGCGGATCAACAACAATGGCACGGAGGCGGACATCGTGTTCTCGGCCGCGCCGCAATCGACTGTTGGCGGCTTGAAGCTGACCAGCACGTTGAAAGCGGACACGGTGGAGGATCCAGGCGGGTCGCGAATCGAGTTGCTGGTGCGGTTTTATCCTCCACCTCCGGCTCACTGAGGTTTGCCTCAGAGGGACCGTGTCGACACGGCACGCACCAATAGGGTTGGGGCCGGCCTTCTGCCGAGGGCGGTGTTCCCCTGATGAACAGAGCCGCCTGAAAGGCGACTCGCCGCCATGAGTGGCGGCCCCACGTTCTATTGAATTTTTCCGGTGGCCAGAGCTTCGACGAAGGATCGCTCGACGGGCCAGACGCCGGTTACTCGCGATCCCTGTTGCTGAAACTTTCCAGCGGTCAGAACACCGCTCAAATCGGCGGGATTGGGCTTGGTGTGATCGCGCTCCAGCATCTTGACCAGAAGGTCGGTTGTATCCGTCAACTGTTTGGCGAGCGTCGCGGCGGATTCCGCGTCGGCGCAGGTGACATCCAGGCGAATCTGCAGTCGATCGCCATCGGGCCCGATCGCGAAAATAATTCTCCGCGCCTGCGCCAGCGGACTAAAAAAAGAATGCGTCCCCGACGGGAGAGCTGTTCACGTCGCTGAACGCATACGATGGCGCCGAAATCCAGACCGGCTCCGGCGGTAATTGCGGCGGAGTGTGCCACTGCTTGGGGCCGATCATGGTCACCGCGCGCTCCTCGGTCCCGACGGCGAGCGCCAAAACGTCGGAGTTCAGCGGATAAAACGATATGTGCCGGTCAGGCGTGCTGGCGGGCATGTCGCAGGTGGCGTTCAAACATTTTCCTTCGTGCGCGCGCGCGTATTTCGAAAGCAATTTCCAATCGAACCGGCCCTTCAATACGAAGTACACGTTGCCATGCAGGAACGCGGCCGCCACCGCATCCAGATCACTGCGGTAGTCGAAGCCGGTTTCCTGGACAAAATTGCGGTAGTCGGGGTCCTCTGCCGCTGCCGATCCCGCCACCAAACCTAGGATTCCACTGCGACGCAGCGCGTCCACATCTACGTACACATGCGTCGCCTGATCCGGCGGAAGGCTTTCGACCAAGGATGTGGCGTCGAAATGCCGCAGCCCTCGCCGCCAGTGCGCGAACCACAGCGCACCGCCGCACAAAACGATCACGAGCATGGCCAGTTGCCAGGGTTGAAAACGACGTTTCATCTTGAGTGAATGTTCGAGCTTACTTGCGCTTCCGCTGTGAAAACAGGGACAGGCCGCCCTGTCCACGACGATATCTACTTCATTCGTGGACTCGGTTCACTAGGGGACAGGGCAGCCTGTCCCTGTTTTCACATACACGAAGATTACACTGCGGCGGTGGCCTCTGTCATTCGCGATTTTTGCCACAGGGCGATGTAAGGCTCCAGATCTTTCATCATGTCCGCGAACTGCTTCGGATCGAGGGACTGCGCGCCATCGCTCATCGCCTTCTCCGGCGCGGGGTGGACTTCCACCAGCAACCCGTCGGCTCCGATGGCGACCGCGGCGCGCGATAACGCCGGCACCAGGCTGCGCTTGCCCGTGGCATGGCTGGGATCGAGAATCACGGGCAGGTGGGTCAGCTCGTTCAATGCGGCGACGACCGCCAAGTCGCACGTATTGCGAGTCACCGTTTCGAAAGTGCGGATGCCGCGCTCACACAGCATGACCTGCGAGTTGCCGTGCGCGACCACGTATTCGGCGCTCATTAGCAGCTCCTTGACGGTGGAACTCATGCCGCGCTTCAACAGCACGGGTCGCCCGCACTTGCCCAGGGTTTTCAGCAGCGCGAAGTTTTGCATGTTGCGCGCGCCGATCTGCAGGATATCGGCGTACTCGGCGACTAATTCGACGTCGCGATCGCTCATCACTTCCGTGATGATTCCGAGCCCGGTGGCTCGGCGCGCTTTGTCGAGCAGCTTCAATCCTTCGATCTCGAGTCCCTGAAAGTCGTAGGGAGACGTGCGCGGTTTGAACGCGCCGCCACGCAGTAGTTTTGCACCGCATCGTGCAACGATTTCGGCGGCTTCCAGAATCTGGCGCTCGCCTTCGACCGAGCAGGGGCCGGCCATGACGATGAACTCGGAGCCGCCAAACGTAACGTCGCGCACCGTGATTTCGGTCTTCGCCGGGCGAAATTCGCGGCTGACGAATTTGTAGGGAGCGGAAATTCGCAAGGCGCTCTCGACGCCGGGCATCGCTTCGAGCGATTCCAGGCACGCGGTCACATCGCCCACGCCGACGACGCCGATGACGACGCGCTCCTCGCCTTCGATCGAGTGGACTTTGTAGCCGAACTCTTCGATTCGCGCTCGAACTCCGTCTACTTCGTGTTTACTGGCGTGCAGCCGCATGGAAATGATCATTGGGACCTCCCTGTTATCTCTTGATCGCGCACAACGCATTCGCTGTGCGCTTCAACGTCCATCACAAAAACAAAAAGCCCACTCCGTCCGGAGTGGGCTGGTTTCGAAAATCGTTTAGTTCAGGCCAACACCACTCGTTTCGCTTCAGACGCTAAAGCGCCAGTAGCGAAATCGAAACGAGGTGGTGAAGCCGTGCATGAATCGTCAGGATAGCACGAAGAGTTGAGGACGTTTCACGATCCCGAGATGCCCTTCACAATATTTACGATTTCCGCGACCTTGGTGGTGCCCGCAATGCGTTGCGCGGCGGCTGGATCGGACGCCATCGCGGTTGCCGCCACCAGGGCGCCTTTGAGCTGGACCTTTTCATCCTCCAATTTCTGCTGACCGGCTTGGCTGGTGAGCCATTTCGCGCCGGAGATCCCGACAAGGATGGTGCTGCCGCAAGCGCCGATCAGATCCGCGGGAGCGATGACGTGTCCGGCGGACGCGAACGTGGCCAGGCTGGGCAGCCATGCCACGAATCCCGCGACCATGCCGATGAACACGTTTTTGACCCAGCCTGGATCGAATTCGGTTCCTTGCCACGAGGGAAGAGTGAGCGGTCCGACCAGCATCGAATTGACCAAGCCGCCAAGGGAACCGCCGAGACAGACGGCGCCGACCACGTGATAAAGCGAATATTCCATACGATTAGTTACCGCACTTCTTTCGAATTGTCCAGAGTTTTATCGGTAGTGAGCCATGTTTCCCTTGTGGGGCGGCCACTCGTGGCGTCGTGTCGGCTTCAATCGGCTCTTTTTCAACCGAAAAACTGATCCGCTTATCGCTTGCCGCCCGCGATCTTCGCGGAAGCCGGATTGCGGCGCAGGGCGATCATCGCAAGGATCCCGGCCGCCGGACCGAGTGCGAGCACACTGAACGACCATTGCGTCCCGATGCGCGCCTCCACCCATGGCACCAGTCGAATCGTGAACATGGTCAGCAGAAATCCGAGACTGGTTTGCAAAGTGAGCGCGGTACCGACGTATTCGCGCGCGCCCAATTCCGTGATGCAGGCCGAGAACTGAGCGGAATCGGCGACGATGGCGAATCCCCAAACGATCGCGATCGTGGCCAGAGCGGCAATCCCGGCGTGGAAGAAGAAACCAATGGTGAGCGCGCAGGCTCCGCTGATCGCCATGCTCGCGATGGTGATGGTGGTGCGGCCGATGCGGTCTGCTAGTTTGCCCGCGATGACGCTGCCAGGGGCGCCGGCCGCGATCGTGAAGAATGCAATCGAACTGCTATGCGAGTACGCGGCGATCCAGGCCCACATCGCGTACAGTTCCCACATATGGCCCAGATAACCGAGATTCGCGAGCAGAACCGGACGGTCGCGCAGGATGGCCGCGGCGTAGCTCCAGCGAAATGGCGGCGCTTTGACTTTGTTCGGCCCCTCGCGCACGAACAGTGCGGCGACGATCCCGCCTGCGGCGGCGCAGCCCGCTGCTATATAGAGGAGCAATTTCCAATCGCCGCTTGCGCCCACGGCGTTCAGCAACTGCGGCCCGGCTGAACCGAGCGTAAGCGCGCCGACCAATAGCCCGATGCCGAGACCGCGATCCTCTTTAGTCCACGTCGCGACGATTTTCATTCCAACCGGATACACGCCCGCCAGGAAGAATCCCGTCAGGAATCGCAATGCAACGGCTGCGCCGAGTCCGTTCGCGATCGCGGCAATCGCCGCCGTCGACAGGCTGGCTGCGATCGCCGAGGCTGCGAACAGCAGGTGCGCAGGCAGGCGATCGGACAGGTTCAGCAATGCCGACAGCAACGCGCCGGCGACGAAGCCCGCCTGCACGCTCATCGTGAGCCACGCGCGTCCGGAGTCGTCGAGTTGCCAGAGCGATGACAACGCGGGCGCGACCGCGGAGGCGGAGAACCACACGGCCATGCTGAAAAGCTCGGCTAGGAGGAGGAGCCAGATCGCTGTCCATTTGCTCACTCACATGACTTTAGCGTTTTGTCGTGCGCGACTGTAAGAGTCTGGGTGAAGACTCGGCGGTGGATCGGGTTCCAGTATGGCGCCGGCACTTCTGCCGGCAACCGGACTCTAGGCCGGTTTTTTGCGTGGCGAACAGAGTCGCCTGAAGGCGACTCGCCGCCACGAGTGGCGGCCCCACATCGCACTCGCCGGGGACGGCGTGGGCTATAGTTTTGTGGTGCGCACGTCCGTCACGTTCGCGACCATCGCGGCCGCTATCATCGCCGCGCGATTGTGCCACTCGCATGTTCTCTGGGCGGACGACAATCTGCCGCTGGCGGCTGCGCTCGAAGTGGCGCGCGGGAAAGTGCTGTATCGCGACGTCTGGTTCGACAAACCCCCGTTGGTCGCTTGGATCGCCTTGCTATGGGGCGCCCGCGCAGGTGTTGCTCTGCGACTCGCCGGAGCGGCGTACGTTTTCGCAACCGCCCTCGCCGCATGGCAATTTGCGCGATCGAAGTGGTCGGCGCGCGAAGGATTTCTCGCCGCCTGCTTCACGGCTTTCTTTCTTGCATTCGGCATTCCGTCGGCTGTGATTCCGCTCGCTTCCGACATGCTGCTGATTCTGCCGCATTTCCTGGCGATCTATTTCGCATGGCGCGGGCGAGCCTTCTTAAGTGGCGTCGCGGCAGGTGTCGGATTGCTGTGCAGTTCGAAAGCGATTTTCGTGCTGGCTGCGTGCATGCTGTGGCAATGGCGGTCCGCGCCTATGCTCCTGGCGGGCTTCGCCGCTCCGAACGCGATCGCGCTCGGATGGATGTGGGCGCACGGATCGGCGGCGGAGTACTATCGACAAGCGTGGCAATGGGGATCGATCTATGCTGCCAACACCTTCGTCGATAATCCGTTCGCTGAAGGCATTCGCCGTACCGCGGACTGGGTCGGATTTCAGGCTGCGCTGGTGATCGGCGCCGCGATCGCGGTTTATCGAAATCGCGACTGGCGAGCCGCCGCTTGGATCGCGATCGCCTTCATCGGCGTCGTCCTCGGCCTGCGATTCTTCCCGCGCTACTATTTCCTGCTGCTGCCGCCGATGATCATCGCGGCGTCGCGGGGCTGGGCTTCGATCGCGAATCGCCGCGTCGCCATGATCGCGCTGATCGCCTTGCTCGCGATTCCGCTGGTCCGATTCGGCCCGCGCTACTTCACCGTTGCGCGCGGTGAGGCGTGGCACGATCTGGATATCGATCGCGACAGCCAGCAGGCCGCCGCGCAATTAAAATCCCTAGCGAAACCCAGCGACACGCTCTTCGTTTGGGGCTTTCGTCCCGACATATTCGTATACGCGGGTCTTCCAGCAGGTACGCGATTTCTGGAGAGTCAGCCGATCTCAGGCGTGCTGGCCGATCGCCATTTGTTCTCGATAACCGCGGTAGCACCCGAATTCACGACGCCGAATCGCGCGGAATTATTGGCATCTCGGCCCGACGTGGATTGTCGACGGGCTGGGCCTCTACAACCCGCCGCTTGCAATGGCGAGGCAGCCCTATCTGGCCGCGTGGCTCGCGCAGTACAGGGAAGTTTCGCGAACCGGCTTTTCGATTCTCTACCGCTTGCGCTAAACTCAACATTCCCATGCGCCGCGCTGCGTTCCTCATTCCGTTGCTCGCCGTTCTGTTCATTGGAGCCGCCTGCAGCCGCGGCCCGCAGAGAATCCTGACCATCGCGGTCAACGCGGGCGTGGAAGGCACGGCGCTTAAAATGGCGGCGGCCGAGTGGGGCGAGGCGCACAAGGTTCGCATCGAAGTGGTGGAACTCCCCTACGCAAACTTGTTCGAGAAGGAGCAGCTCGACCTTACCAGCAACACCGGCGCCTACGACGTGGTCATGATGGACGATCCATGGTTTCCGCGTTTGGCTGAAGGCACGAATCTTGCGCCGCTGCCGCGCGATCCCGATTCCGATTTCGTCAAGGCTACGCTGGATGTGTCGCGGAATCCGTACCGCACCGGAAAGTATTACGCGCTGCCTTATGTAGGCAACTCGCAGCTATTTTTCTACCGCGGCGACCTCTTCACCAAATACAATCTGGCTGCGCCGGTGCGCTGGGAAGAAGTTCTGGAGGCTGCCAAGAAAATCGCCGCTTCGGAATCCAGCCGCTACGGAAAAATGTACGGTTACGTCATGCGAGCCGCGCCCGGCAATGCTGTAGTCGCCGATTTCATGCCGCTGCTGTGGGCCTTTGGAGGCGACGTGCTTGATGCCTCCGGCAAGCCGGTTTGCGACTCTCCCGACGCCATCGAGGCCCTGCGCTTTATGCTGGAACTCGGGAAATATTCGCCGCCCGGATACGCGGGATTTAATGCGGATGAGGTCTCCGCACACCTGCTGGAAGGGACCGCCGCGATGAGCATTAATTGGCCGGCATGGATCGCAGCCATGGACGATCCTTCGAAATCGAAAATCCCAGGCTCGATCAACTTCGCGCCGATGCCGGCCGAGAAGGTGCCAGGCATCGCCGAGTTGGGAACGTGGCTACTTGCCGTGCCCGCGGCATCCAAACATTCGGCGGATGCGTTCGAGTTCATATTCTGGGCGACGGAAGCGCCACAAATGAAACGCGCCGCGACTCGCGGGAATCCTCCCACGCGGCGCAGCGTTTTTCAGGATCCTGAGCTGACCGCGAAGCACCGCGCGTTTCCTGTGCAACTCGCGTCGCTGGAATCCTCGCGGCCGCGCCCGCGGACTCCGAAGTGGAACGAAATCGAAAATGCGTTCGGTATCTATCTTTCGAAAGCCAACGCCGGCGCGATGGATCCGGCGACCGCTTTGCACAACGCGGCGCGAGACATTAACGAGATCCTGAACCGCGCGAAATGACTGCGTCGCAAAAAAGGTCTGTGGAACGCTCCGGGCCTTGTGTGGGTCTTGCCGGCCGTGCTGGTGCTGCTGGCGCTGTCGATTTACCCGCTGATCTATTCCATCAAGGTGAGCCTCACCAGCTCTGACGGCGCGTTCACGATTGCAAATTTCACCCGTCTGGCTGCCGATCGCGTTTTCGGGGCGGCCGCGGTTCAGACGATCCTCCTCACGCTAGGGGCGCTTGCACTCGAATTTGCACTGGGTCTTGCTCTCGCGTTGCTGATCGACTCTTTGGCGCGCGCGAAATCCTTTTTTCGCGCCGGATTGTTGGTGCCGATGTTGGTGCCTCCCGTGGTCGCGGCGGTTGCCTGGCGGTTGATCTTCAATCCTCAGTTCGGCGTCCTGAACGGAACGCTGCGTGAACTCGGCATCAACACGGAGTCGCTGCTTTGGACAGGCGGGGATCACTCGGCACTCGCGTCCGTTATCTTGGTCGACGTGTGGGAGTGGACGCCATTCCTATTTCTGCTGCTGTCCGCAGGGCTACAGGCGATTCCGCCGGAGCCGATCGAAGCCGCCCGAATCGACGGCGCCAGTGCGTGGCAGATTTTTCGCGATGTGACGCTGCCACTGCTGCGACCCGTGATTTTGCTCGCGCTGCTGTTGCGAGCCATGGATCTGGTCCGCATCTTCGATCAGATTTTCATCCTTACGCAAGGCGGTCCGGGCACCGCGACGGAAACGGTGAGCCTGTACATCTATCGAACCGCCTTTCGATTTTCGAATTTCGGCTATGCGGCGGCGATGTCGTTTGCCTTGCTGGCCGCGACGATCCTGTTCTCGCGCGGATTGATGCGGATGATGGGATCCAAGATGGGGTCGCGATAAGCTATGAGACGCGCGCGGTATTTGCTGGCGGCGGTGGCGTTGATTCTGGCGATCGCCCCCGTCTATTGGCTGGTCACGATTTCCCTCAAGCGCGAGATCGATCAGTTCGCCTACCCGCCGCGATGGATCCATTTCACGCCGACGTTGCAGCACTATGCGGAAGCTTTCAGCGCGGGATCGTTCGGAACCTATTTCATGAATTCCGTGCTTCTTGCGGCGATGTCGACCGTTGCCGCTCTGCTGATCGGCGTACCGGCCGCCTACGGTCTCACGCGATTCGAATGGCCTCGCAACTGGAACAACAAAATTGCCGACTGGATACTGTCGACGCGCATGCTCCCGCCGATCGTGACGATTGTGCCGCTATTCCTCATGTTGCGCGAGATGCATCTGATCAATTCGCTGCTAGGACTCGCGATCGTGTATACCGCGTTCAATCTGCCGTTCGTCGTGTGGATGATGCGCGGTTTCTTTGACGAAGTGCCGCGCGAAATTGAGGAAGCAGCGATGCTGGATGGCGAAACACGCGTGGGCGCGCTGCTGCGAATCGTGCTGCCGTTGGTGAAACCGGGGCTCGCCGCGACGGCTGTGTTTTGCCTGGTGGTCGCGTGGAACGAATTCCTATTCGCGTTGATTCTGACGCAGACGAACGCCGCGATGACGCTGCCCGTGGGCATTGCCTCGCGAGTGACACAATACGAAATCAAATGGGGCGCGATGAGCGCGGCTGGAGTGGTCGCGATGTTGCCCGTGTTGGTTTTTGCCAGTGCGGTTCAAAAATATCTGGTGCGCGGTTTATCGTTAGGAGCAGTGAAGGGATGAGGGAGCGGTGAAGGGCTGACATGGCGCTCGAAATCGAACGCATCACGAAACGATTCGGCGCGCGCGAAGCCGTCAGCGACGTCTCGCTCACCGCGGACGATGGCGAATTCGTCGTGTTGCTGGGGCCGTCGGGCTGTGGAAAGTCGACCCTGTTACGAATGATCGCCGGCCTGGAATCGCCGGACGCGGGCACGATCCGCCTGGCCGGCAACGAGATTACACAGCGCGACGCGCGTGATCGCGACATCGCGATGGTCTTTCAGAGTTACGCGCTGTATCCGCACATGACCATCGCGCAGAATATCGGCTACCCGCTGCGCGTTCGCAAGACGCCCGCGCCGGAAATCGCGAAACAAGTCGCGAGTGTCGCGGAACGGCTTGGTCTGACGAGCCTGCTCGCGAATCAACCGCGTCATCTTTCGGGTGGCGAGCGGCAGCGCGTGGCGTTGGCCCGCGCGATCATCCGGCGACCGAAGGCGTTTCTGATGGACGAGCCGTTGTCCAACCTCGACGCGCGCCTTCGCGTCGAAATGCGAGCGGAGCTGAAACGTTTGCAACACGAATTGCGCATTGTCACCGTGTACGTTACACACGATCAGGCCGAAGCGATGACATTGGCGCATCGCATCGCCGTCATGTGCGACGGAAAGATACAGCAGTTCGACACACCGTCGAACGTGTATCACCGTCCGTCGAATATGTTTGTCGCCGGCTTCGTCGGCAGTCCGAGCATGAACTTCATTCCTGAACAGGATGTGGTCATCGGGGTGCGGCCGGAAGACGTGGAACTGTCGACGACCGAACAGCCGGGATGGTCGACAGCTCGCGTGTACGTGACCGAGGAAATGGGCAATGAGACGATCGTGGTCATTCATGATGGATCGCAGAACGTCACCGTTCGCGTGCCCACGGGGATACGGCTCGATTTCGATACGCCGGTCTGGTTCCGTTTCCGCAAGGAAAAACTGCATCGTTTCCACAAAACGACCGGCGCGCGCGTCTAGCTTTCAGACGTTTGAATGATCAGTCGAATCAACTTGGTTCTCGCGATCGTGGGAATCCTCGCCGTGGCCGTCGCCCAACCAGCGGCGCCACTCGCCTTCGAAGTCGCTTCTATCAGACAGAGCGCGGCGCCTGGTTCTGTCGATCAGCGGATTGAATTTCTACCGGGCGGACGATTTACTGCCGCGAACGCATCTCTGTTTTCGCTGATTGCGATCTCCTACGGTATTTCGCTCCGGCGCCTAACCGGTGGTCCGGATTGGATTCGTTCGGAGCGATATAACATTGAGGCCACCGCGGAAAAGAGCGCGGTTCCTATCGGACTATCTGCCCGAATCCGCGAAGCACGGATGGGGCCCATGCTTCAGACATTGCTCGCTGACCGATTCGGAGTGACCATTCGACGAGACAACATAGAACAGCCCGCATATGTCCTTGAGGTCGCGAAGAACGGCCCCAAACTTCAAAAGTCGAAGAAGGAAGAGAAGGATTGCCCCGAACTCGATCCCAAAAACATGAACGAATTCGCCCTTTCGTGCCACTATCCAGTCGGCGGCCAAGGCAATGGAATTCGCGCGAAGGCAGTCGACATGGCTGATGTTGTGCGAACCATGGAGATTTGGTCGGATCGGCCATTCGTGGACCGGACTGGCCTCCGTAGTCTCTTCGATTTCGAGACTGAAGGTTGGGTACCGCTCCGTCCTCGACCAGGTCCCGCGCCCGGTGTCGAACCCAGCGCGGAGGATATCGCGATGGCGGATCCTACCCGGCCGTCGCTGCAAATGATCTTCGATCGACTCGGATTGAGGATGAATCGAAGAACGTGATGGTCGAGATGTTTGTGATCGAACATGCGGTGAGGCCTACACAAAACTAGGAGGCGCAATGCGCCATTGGCGATGTTTTCGGGTCCGAAGTGGCGCACCCACTCCGCAGCGCGTGGAAAGACGCATCGAAGCGCTGGCATGCGCCACTTTGAACAATGGCACATTCTTGCCTTGCACATCGTGCTTGTACGTGATATACTTTTTGTGTAATGAGCTTTGATTATAAAAGCTCCTTCGAAAGTGCCCGGTCTGAGCTCGAGCGGGTCCGGGAGCGCAAGTTGGCATTGGGTCAGGAACTCGAGCAATGCGATAAACAAATCCTAGCGTTGATTCAGGCGATGCGGGCAATCGCTCCCCTGATTGGCGAGAAGCCGCCGGATCTGCCTGTGCCAGACCCGGAAACGGCTTCCGGCGGAATGACGGACAGCGTTCGCGCCATTCTCAAGAAGGCGGCGGAGCCGTTGACGGCGTCTGAGATTCGCGAGAGCCTTGAATCTATTGGGTTCGATATGAATTCGTATTCGAATCCCCTGGCGACAATCCACACCGTGCTGCGTCGCCTGACGGAGTCCGGCGAAGTCGAAACCACGCACGAAATGTTCGACTCCAAGAAGTTCACCATCCCTGTCAGCAAGCACCTCGCAGTGGAAAAAATTATGGGCAAGGATTTCCACGTCGGGAAGGTGAAGGGATTTATTGGCGTTGGCCGGTTGCGCAGAAGGTCACATGTGCAAGATAATGTGCAAGGTGACTAAAATGTGCAACAGGAGGAACGCTGATGGGAGTCGGAATTCGCACCACCGATTTACGCAAGGTTTACACAACTCCACCACCGATCGCGGCGCGCGGCGCCATGTTCGGCGGCGGAGCGGGCGGCTTCAATCGTAAGAAAAAAGGCGAGGCGAAGACGCCGCACGTCGTCGCACTCGATGGCGTTTCGCTCGAAGTCCGACCGGGCGAAGTCTTTGGATTGCTCGGGCCGAACGGCGCGGGGAAATCGACGACAGTCGGCATCCTGACCACGCGAGTTCGCCCCACCAGCGGCGAGGCAGTGCTCCAGGCCGACAACACCGCGATCGACATTTGGAAAGATCAGGTAAGCGCGAAACGGCTGATCGGGGTGGTACAGCAGCGCCCGAATCTGGATTTCGCGTTGACCGCCCGCGAGATCCTCACGTTCCACGGCGGATACTTCAGCATGCCGTCGGGCGAGCGGCAGCGCCGCGCGAATGAGCTGCTGGAACAATTTCAACTCACGCCTCGCGCCGACGATCTGACGCGAGGATTTTCGGGCGGCATGATGCAGCGCCTTTCGCTGGCACGGGCGCTGATGCATGATCCGCAGGTTTTGTTTCTTGACGAACCCTCCACGGGGCTGGATCCGCAGACTCGCCTGCTGATGTGGAGCATCATTCGCGAATACAACGCCAAGGGCAAGACGATCCTGATCACCACGCACAACATGGATGAAGCCGACGAGCTCTGCAATCGTCTCGCGATCGTCGACCACGGCAAGGTGATCGCGCTCGGCACGCCGAAGGAATTGAAGGCCACCATTCCCGGTGGCTACATCATCCATCTGCGCTTCAGCTCGACGCCGCCGGAATTGATCGAACGATTGAAGCAACTGCCCGGCGTCACCGATGTGCGCGAAAAGCCGGCGACGAAAGAAACCGACGTCTATGCCGACCGCGGCGGCGCCCTGATCGGCGATATCGTCGGCGCGGCAACCGCGTGTTCGGCGGAACTTCACGACGTCCACATCTCTGAGCCAAGCCTGGAGAATCTGTTTCTGCATCACACCGGAAGGAGCCTCCGCCAATGAGCACGTTAGGAGCTTTATTCGCACGCGATGTGCACGTCGCGCGAAGGAATATCGTCACCACGATTCTTCAAACCATGCTGCAACCGCTGCTGCTGGTTTTCGTTTTCGGCCAGGTGATGACGCGCAGCGGCATGATGCCGATGAGCTACAAGGGCATGCTGTTGCCCGGTATCATGGCGATTTCGATGACCATGACCGGCGTGATGGCGGTCGCGATGCCGCTGATCGCCGAGTTCCAGTTCACCAAAGAAATCGAAGACAGGCTGCTGGCGCCCATCGGTATCGAATGGATCGCCGTCGAAAAGATGATGGCGGGAGTGCTGCAGGCGCTGATCTCCGGTGTGATCGTCGCGATTCCCGCGCGGCTGCTGCTCGGCGGGGACCTGGGACTCAGCACGGAACATCTCGGGATGTTTTTCCTGATCGCCTTCCTGATCGCGCTGTTCTCCTCGGCCGGCGGCCTCACGCTCGGATGCAGCGTCGGGCAACAGCAGATCGGCCTGATCTTCAGCCTGCTGCTCGCGCCAATGATGATGTTCGGCTGCGCGTACTACCCGTGGAAGGCGCTCGAAACGTTTCCGATTTTGCAGAAGCTGGTGCTGATCAATCCGCTGGTGTATGCGAGCGAAGGCTTGCGCGGTACGCTGACGCCGCAGTATCCACATATCTCGACGACGATCATCGTCGCGGTGCTGTCCGTGATCGATGTCGTGCTGATCGTTGTCGCTTTGCAACGGTTTCGGGCGAAGGCAATAAGTTAGCATGTGGGGCAGGCGGTTTCGCCGCCTTCTATTGTTCGTTGCAGGCGGCTTGGAAAACCTCGTGTCGACATGAGTGTCGACACGGCACGCGGCGCCTGAAAAGGCGCAATAGATGCGCCGGCGTGCCCCACGACTTACTGCTCATTCAACACAATTACCGGATCCACCTGCGTAGCCCGCCGAGCCGGCAACAAGCACGCCGTCAGTGCGACCAGCGCCAGCACGAAAGTGACGCTCACCATCACCATCGGGTCCAGGGGCTGCACACCGTACAATTCGCTCTCCAACGCCTTGCGAAGTGCCGCCGCGCCCGCGATACCCACAATCAGCCCGATCCCGACCAGCGCCAGTCCTTCGGCTAGCACCAGCTTCACAATCCCCGATGTCGAGCAGCCCGAGCGCCGAGCGGATGCCGATCTCGCGGCGCGTCTGCGTGACCAGATACGTGAGGACGCCGTAGATTCCGATCGCCGACAGGAACAGCGCCAGCCCGCCGAACCCGAGCGCCAGCGTCATCGGCGTCTTGCGCGTCGACATGGAAAGCTCGGTTCTCTCCGCCATCGTCTTCATGTCGAACAGCGCCAATTGAGGATCGATGCCGGCGATTCCCGCGCGAACGCGCGCGGCCCACCGAGCCTAAGTCCGCTCACGCCTTTGATCGCGAACGTGTAAACTGCGCTCCGGGTTCTGGGCGAACGGAAAATAATAGACGCCGACCGGCGTACCGCTCCATCCAGATCGTCAAGCCTGATATCGTGCACCACGCCGACCACGTTCAGCCACTTGGTATGCTCGTCCGTTTTCATGATGTTGTTGATATCCTGCGGCGTGAACATCCGCTGGCCGATCGGGTCGCGATTCGGCCAGAAGTGGCGAGCCAGAGTTCTCGTCGACGATCACCGCCCCCGGTGCCTTCTCGGTGTCGCGATCGTCGAACGCGCGTCCGCGCGCCATCGTAATCCCCATCGCCTCGAAATACCCTGTCGAAATTGTGATCGCACGGGGCGAGATCAGCGATTCACCCGGCTTCATCACGTAGCCTTCCGCGAAAATCACGCTGTCGCTGTGATTGCCGCCGAACGGAATGTTGGATGTCGCGCCCGCGGCCGTAACGCCAGGAATGCGCCGGATCGCTTCCAGCGATCGATTCGCCAGCTCGCGCAATTCGGGCTCGCCGGGATAGCGGGATTGCGGCACACCTATGGACACCGTCATCACGCCGCCGGTGTTGTATCCAGGATCGACGCGCAGGAGTTGCCGAAAGCTGACCAGCAAGAGTCCGGCGCCCACCAGAAGGACGAAAGCGAATCCAATCTGCGCGACCACCAGACCCTGGCGAATTCGTCCGCGATCCGCTTCCTGTCGTCCCCGTCCGGCTATCCTCGCGCAGCGCGTCGTTGAGCTTCGCCCGAAATACGTTCGCCAGCGGGATCAATCCCACCAGTATTCCTGCGCCGATCGCCATTGCCAGCGCGACCAAAACCACCGGCCCATCGATGCGAACTTCATCGACACGCGGAAGCTGCTTCAGCCCCATCGCCATCATCGACTGGAGCAGTCCAGCGCCCAGCCCCACGCCGGCCAACCCGCCAACTCCGCACACCAGAACGTTTTCGAGGACCACCTGGCGCGTGATTTGCCCGCGTCCCGCACCCAGCGCGAGCCGTGTCGCGAATTCCTTGCGGCGAAGCGTGAAGCGCGCCAGCGCCAGGTTCGCGATATTCACCGCGCCGATCAACAGCACGAACACAGCGCCGCCCCACAGCAAATACAGCGAGCTACGGACATCCCGGATCAAGATCTCGCGCAGCGGCTCCACGCTCGTATGAAAACCGGCATTCTTCAGGATTTCTTTCCACTGCGGGAAACGCTCATCATTCGCGCGATTCAGCGCGTTCACTTGCGCCTGCGCCTGCTGAATCGTGGCGCCCGACTTCAGCCTGCCGACGTTGTACCAGTTGTTACTGTGGCGCGCCACCTTCTGCTCCGGCGTGAAGGCCAGCGGAGTCCACAGCCGCACTTCGGAATCGACGAACTTGAAGTCGTGCGGCATCACGCCGACAATCGTGTACGGACGCCCATTCAAGCGCAGCTCCTTCCCGATAGCATCGGGCGAGCCCGCGAACATTTGCCGCCACAAGCCATCGCTCAGGATGACCTTTTGATCCGCGCCGATCTCGCCTTCGCTGTCGTTAAATGCCCTGCCGATGGCCGGAGCGACTTCCAGCAGCCTGAATAACGAGGGTGTAGCAACCATCCCGTGGATCTTCTCGGGTGTGCCGTTCAAGTCGATCGGTTTGATCGCCGACGCCGAACATCGCCTGCTGCTGAAAGACCGTGACCTCTTTGAGCCGATCGTAGTAATCGGCTGCGCCGCTATTGGTGGATCGGGGGGCTCCGGCCTGGGGATACTGATTGCCCATCACCAGGATCTCCTCGGCTCGCGGGACGGGCAGTGGCTGCAGCAATACCGAATGCACGATCGCGAAAATCGCCGTGTTGGCACCGATGCAAAGCGCCAGCGTCAGGATCACGGTCATCGAGAAGCCTTTGTCCTTCATCAGTGACCGGATCCCGAACCTGAGATCGCGAAGCATCGTTTGCATGGAAAATCCCTTCGGAGTCTTATACGTACGGTCGCGCACGGGAGTTCGCACGAAGTACTGCCTGCCCTAGGACTCACCGCATAGCTAATCCTATTCATGCAAACAGTACTAAAACGCCATAGTCCTACATCTTCCCCCGCGGGTATGCTCAATCCACGAGATGATTATGCAATCGAACCCGACACGCCATCTTCCAAAAGTTCCTCAGGTTGCAGCGCAGAATCCCTCGCCCGCACTGCTTCAGACGCCTCGCCCGAACAACAATGCACCTGCGATTCCCGGCGCGATCATCGTGTACCAGTCGCTCTGTGCGCGCCGCATCTGGTGGCGGCCATGGCGGAGGCGAATCCGGATGCGATCGCCCTCTCAGAAGGTTCGGCGCAGATGACCTACGCCGAACTCGACGCGCGATCCAACCGGCTCGGCGCTTATCTTCGGTCGCTGGGCGTCGGCCCCGATGTGCCCGTCGGCATCTGCCTGGAACGATCGTTCGATTACGTGATCGCCGCGCTCGCCGCATGGAAAGCGGGAGGCGCGTACCTGCCGATCGATCCGCAATGGCCCGTCGAACGCCGCGAATTCATTCTTGAGGACGCGGGCGCATCGGTGCTGATCACGCGCTCGGGCCTGGCTTGCAAGGCACGCTACATTGTTGATCTCGACGCGACCGCGCACACCATTGCGCGGGAGCAATTGACACTCTCCGCCCCTCCCACCAAGCGCGAGCATCTCGCGTACATCATCTATACGTCCGGTTCCACTGGAAAGCCGAAGGGTGTCGAAGTCACGCACGGCAATCTGTTGAACCTGATTTTCTGGCATCGCCGCGTGTTTGGAGTTACGCCCGCGGATCGCGCCAGCCACTTGGCCGGACTCGCCTTCGACGCTGCTGTGTGGGAGCTCTGGCCGTATCTCACCGCCGGCGCGAGCATCGCGCTGGTCGACGACACCGTCCGCACTTCGCCCGATCTGCTGCGCGATTGGATCACGGCTCGCAAAATTTCCGATCGCGTTTGTGCCCACCACGCTGGCCGAGCCGATGCTCGCCGCCCACTGGTCGCCGGATTGCGATTTGCGCTTTTTCCTCACCGGCGCCGACACGCTGCATCGCTACCCGTCGCGCGATCTTCCCTTCACGGTCGTAAACAATTACGGACCTACCGAGTGCACCGTGGTCGCGACGTCCGGCGCGTTGCGGCAATCGTCCAGCGATCGCACGATGCCGCCGATCGGTGCGGCGATCGCCAACACGCAGATCTATTTGCTGGACGAAAACCAGAAACAGGTTCCCGCCGGGCGCCACCGGCGAGATCTACATCGGCGGCACCAGTGTCTCGCGAGGCTATCGCAATCGTCCTGCTCTCACA
Organism: Terriglobia bacterium; assembly: GCA_963732025.1. GTDB lineage: Bacteria > Acidobacteriota > Terriglobia > Bryobacterales > Bryobacteraceae > Palsa-187. The sequence goes on along the minus strand of CAVSXU010000006.1, from coordinate 281,745 downwards.
GCCGAGAAATTTCTCGCCGACCCCTTCACCCCGTCTCCGTTTCCGAATGTGACCGCGCGCATGTATCGCACGGGCGACCTCGGCTGCCTGCTCCCCGACGGACAGATCGCCTTTCGCGGCCGCATCGACGGCCAGGAAAAAATTCGCGGCCATCGCATCGAGCCCGATGAGATCACCAGCGTCCTGCAGCGTCATCCGCGCGTCGCATCCTGCGCGGTCGTCGCGATCGCCGATCCGCAAGGTGAAAAGCGGCTTGGCCGCGTACGTTGTGACCGATCAAGCCTCCGGGGGATCCGATCGAGAAATGCCCCGATCGACTCCGCCGAGCTGCGCGAGTTTCTGTCCGCACCAGCTTCCCGAGTTCATGGTGCCCGTCGGTGTTCGTCGGCCGTCGACGCAGCTGCCGTTGAACTCGAACGGCAAGCTCGACCGCGCTGCGTTGCCGGAGCCTTCGCCCGAAAATCTGCTGGGCGTGTCCGGATTCCGCGCACCGCAAAGCCCCATCGAAATCCATGTCGCCGCGATCCTCTCCGAACTGCTTCGAATCCCGCGCGTCGGACTCGACGATAACTTCTTCCTGCTCGGCGGCCATTCGCTGCTGGGCGCGCAGCTCATCCTGCGAGTCCGCGAACGATTCGGCGTCGATCTGACGCTGCGCCATCTGTTTCAAGCCAGCACGGTCGCCAGTCTCTCCGCCGAAATCGAGACGCATGGTGATCGCCAAGCTCGAATCGATGAGCGACGAAGAAGCCGGCCGCCTGCTGGCGCAAATGGGAGCCTAGTGATCGCCATGAATGAAGCCGACCTCAGCCTTTGCCAGTTACTCGATCCCGCCGTGCTCGCCGATCCGTATCCCCTGTATCGGCGGCTGCGTGAAAACGATCCCGTGCATTGGGATCCGTTCCTGCACGCCTGGGTCGTCACCCGTTATCCGGACGTGATCACGGTCCTGCACAAGTTCTCCGCCGATCGCACGCCCACGCCCGAGCAGTTGAGTTCCATGGGTTGCGAATCTCTGAATCCCATCGCGAAGGTGATGGTGAAACAGATGCTGTTCATGGATGCACCCGCGCACACGCGTCTGCGTAGCCTCGCCGCCACGGCCTTCTCTCCCCGTCGCGTCGAGGCTATGCGCGCGCATGTTCAGGACATCGCCGAACGCCTGATCGACGACCTGATCGAGAAGCGGACATCCGCGCAACGGGCGGTCAAATGGACATCGTCACCGATTTCGCCGAGCCATTCCCCGCCATCGTCACCGCCGAAATGCTGGGCGTGCCGGTCGCCGATCATGTCCAGCTCAAGGATTGGTCCGCCGATTTCGCCGAGATGCTGGGAAATTTCCAGCACAATCCCGATCGTTCGCAGCGCGTGCTCAAGAGCGTGGAGGAGATGACGCTGTACTTCCGCGCGGCGATTCGCGAAATGGAAAAGAATCCTCGCGAGGGCCTGATTTACGCGCTGATGACCGCCGAGATCGACGGCGCGCGCCTCACCGAAGAAGAGGTGATCGCCAATTGCATCGTGACGATGGTCGGCGGCCAGGAGACCACGACGAACCTGATCGGCAATGGACTGCTGACGCTTCTGCGCCATCCCGATCAATTGCGAGCGGCTACGCAACGATCCCGCGCTGCTGCAGCCCGCCGTCGAAGAACTGCTGCGATTCGAAAGTCCCAGCCAGCATACCGCTCGCCTCGCGCCTGACGATGTCGTGCTCGGCGGCAAGCAGATCCGCAAGCGCCAGGCCGTGATTGCCGTGATGGCCGCGGGCAATCGCGATCCCGAGCGCTTTCCCGATCCCGATCGCCTGGACCTGGAGCGCAAGGACAATCGCCATCTGGCGTTCGGCTGGGCCGCGCATTTCTGTTTCGGCGCGCCGCTGGCTCGCATGGAAGGCCAGATCGCATTCGAAACGCTGTTGCGCCGCATACCGAAAATCGAAATCGACGACGTGCCGCTGGTCTGGCGACAGAATCTGGGCCTGCGAGGGCTGCAATCCCTGCCAGTGCATTTCTGCGCCGAACCCGCGCTCGCGTACGCGTAACATCGTATGTATGATGTCGATATTCACACAGCCGATCTGGATGCGCCGGACGCGACAGCCACCGGTATCCTTTCCGCTGCTGAGCTCGATCGCGCCTCGCGATTCCGCTTCGAACGCGATCGCCATCGATTCATCCATTGCCGTGCAGCTCTGCGGCGCATTCTCGCGGACTATGCGAGCCCCTGGCTGGACGCGAACCCCGCGCAAATCGAGTTCGCTTATAACAGTTACGGCAAGCCTGCCGTCGACGGAATCTTCTTCAACGTTTCGCATGCCGATCGAGTAGCGATGATCGCCGTTTCACGATCGCGCGAAATCGGCATCGACGTCGAACGTATCGATCCATCCTTCGCACACGAGCAAATTCCAGAGCGATTCTTTTCGCCCCGCGAAGTCGCCGCCCTGCGCGCCCTGCCCGAATCGCGGCAACTGGAGGCGTTCTTCGACTACTGGACCCGCAAGGAAGCCTATATGAAAGGCCGCGGGTTGGGGTTCGCGTTGCCGCCAACCAGCTTTGATGTCCGGCACTTACCCGGCGATTGGTCGCTCGAGTCGATTCCCGCGCCTCCAGGCTATCTAGCGGCGCTATGTGGCGCACGCACTCCTGCGTGCCGTGTCGACACTCGTGTCGACACGAGCTTTTCCTTTAGGCAACCTTTCGAGACATCTCCGCTCCCATCTCGCAACGAATTCACATCATGTGACACACTGTAATGTGGTCGGACGAACAGTAGGGCACTATCAGTTCCTTGAAAAACTCGGCGCGGGTGGCATGGGCGAGATTTACAAGGCCCAGGACACCACTCTCAATCGCTTCGTCGCGATAAAGGTCCTCTCGCGCGGCAACTGCCGGCGACAGCGAGCATCGCCGCCGCTTCATTCAGGAAGCGCAAGCCGCTTCCGCGTTGAACCATCCCAACATCATCACCATCCACGGAATCATCTCCGAAGGCGATTCCGATTTCATGATCCTGGAATTCGTCGCCGGCAAGACCCTGGTCGATCTGATTCCGAAGGGCGGTCTGCGCTCGCCGATCGTGCTTCAGTACGCCGTCCAGATCGCCGACGCGCTGACGGCCGCTCACTCCGCGGGCATCGTGCATCGCGATCTGAAACCGGCCAACATCATGGTGACCGATTCCGGCCTGGTAAAGGTTCTCGATTTCGGTCTCGCCAAGCTCACCGATCGTGGCCCCATCAGTCAGGAAGGTAGCCAGGATGGCGACACCCAGACCATCGGCGCGCCCCCGCTGACGGTGGAAGGCTCCATCATCGGAACCGTCAGCTACATGTCGCCCGAACAGGCGCAGGGTATGAGGGTCGATACCCGCTCCGACATCTTTTCGTTCGGCCTGGTGCTCTACGAAATGGTCACCGGTGCGCGAGCCTTTCAGGGCGACAACATGCTCTCCACGCTGTCGGCGATCCTGCGCGATGAAACCCGGCCCATCGCCGAACTCGCGCCGGATGTCCCGCAGCCGCTCGATCATCTCATCCAGCATTGCCTGCGCAAGAATCCTGAAGAGCGTTGGCAGACCATGCGCGAGTTGCGGGACGCCGTCGGCGCACTGAAGCAGGAGTCCAATTCCGGGCAGCTCTACGCGTCGCGAATCGAATATCGCGCGGCTCCTCCCCTTGGCGCAGCGACTTCCGTGAACGCCACGAAAAAGAAGACGAACACCACCGCAATCGTTACCGCGATTGCCGTAGCCCTTGTCGTCCTACTCGGCGGAGGAATTGGCGCGCGCATGTGGTGGCTGAAGACGCACGCTGCTCCGGTCGTGGTCGCGACCGCGCCGCCTCCGCCAGCCGCGATCCCAGTGCCCCCGCCGCCCGCCGAAGTCGTCATCACCAACGATACGATCATTGAGCTGGTGCAGGCCAAGGTCGCCGTGCCGGTGATTCTCGGCCAGATTCGTTCCTCGCAGACCAAATTCGATCTATCGTCCGCGGAAATCATTCGGCTGTCGAAAGCCTCGGTCCCAGCGACGGTGATCCAAGGCATGCGCGACCCGAAGAGCATTCCCGCCAGCGCAGTCAGCGTGCAATGAACGCCCGCAACAGCGCGATCGGCCGCGCCCGCTCCTTCAACCGCCCAACTCCTATACCGCCGACGTCTCCGGCGCCGGCCCCAGCCGCGACTGCAGCGCCGTCAATCCCGAAGGCGGCGAACTCATTGTCGTCACCGTGCCCGACCGAACGCCGATCCGGATCGCTCTCTCTGTCGATATTCCTCTTGAAGCGCCGGAAGGATTCGCCCTGCACTTCGCGACCGCCGAGGATTTTCGCGCCGGCGGCAAGACCGTAATCGCACAAGGCGCCATAGTCACCGGCAAGATCGCCGACGCCACCGGCAAGAAAAAATTCTTCCGCGGGCCCGCCAAGATGACGTTTTCGCTCATGCAACTGGAAGCCGTCGACGGCACGAAGCTCAACGTGAGGGCGACGCCCGCCAAGGATTCAAACGGAGAATCGCGCCGCGGCGTTGAAGTCGCGGGCCGCAGAGCACGCAAAGACCTCGCCGCCTCCGCCGGTGACGAGTTTATCGCCTATATCGACGGCGATCAGACCGTCTCTGTTAAGAAATAACCGGCGTTGCTGTGGCGCACGCACTCCTGCGTGCCGTGTCGACACTCATGTCGACACGTGTTTCTCCTACCCAAAGACAATTATTTGAGCCCTAAGTCAACGGCGCGCGGTCTTCAGCCAATATTAAGGTCCACGTGTTCTCCTGGGTCATCCCCGAGAAAACAGGAGACACTCATGCGACGCACGCTTCTGGCAACAACCGCGGCACTCACGCTGTTCGTAGCGATCGGATCGGCCTGGCAGGCCGGCCCCTACAAAATCGTGAAGACCGCCAAAACCGGCGGACTCGGAGGCTTCGACTACATCTATGCCGACGTCGATGGACGCCGCCTGTACATCCCGCGCGGCCCGCAGCCGACCGCGACTCCGCCCGTCACCGCCCGCATCACCGTGTTCGATCTCGACACGCTGGCCCCCGCCGGTGAAATCCCGGACATCCGCGCGAATGGCGCCGCCGTCGACGCCAAATCGGGTCATGGTTTCGCCAGCAGCAAGCCCGTCGCGATGTGGGATACCAAGACGCTAAAGCTCATCAAGACCATCGACGTGCAGGGCAACCCCGACGGCATTCTCGCCGATCCGTTCAATCAGCGCGTCTACATCCTAAGCCATCAGGCGCCTCACGTCACGGTGATCGACGCGAAGACTGGCGACGTGTTGGGGACTATCGATCTCGGCGGCGCGCCCGAACAGGCCGCCACGGACGGCAAGGGCCACCTCTACATCGACGTTTCCGACAAAGCCAACGTAGCCGTCGTCGATGCGAAAACCATGACCGTGACGGCGCATTACGATCTCGGCGATAAAGGCAGCGGCCTTGCCGGACTCGCAATGGATGTCAAGAACCAGGTACTATTCGTCGCCTGCCGCAACTCCGGCGCTCCCGCGGCGCAGCCCGCGCAACCCGTGATGGTGATCCTGGATGCCAAGGACGGCAAGATTCTGACGACGCTGCCGCTCGCTGGCGGATCGGACGGAGCTGCCTTCAATCCCTCCACGATGGAAGCTTTCAGCACGCACGGCAACGGGACGTTGACCGTCATCAAGGAGAAGAGCCCTACCAGCTTCGAAGTCGAGCAGAACCTCGACACGATGGCCGGCGCCAAGACACTGACGCTCGATACGAAAACGCATCACATCCTCACGATGGCTGCGGAGTACGGCCCCGCGCCGGCTCCCACCACGCCGCCCGCCGGTGCCGCACCAGGCCGCGGCGGACGCGGACCCGCCAGAGGCCCAATGCTGCCGGATTCGTTTTCGATTCTTGTCGTCGGCAAGTAAGGGCCGCGTGAATTAATGCCCGCGTTGAACATCGGCGCAACTATACGAGTAGCGCCGACCACTATCGACGAACGCGAATTTTCCCTGAACGACGAGTTCGACGCCCGAACCGCCTGAAACATACCCGCAAATCCGCCGAGCCACATTCCGGTAGATCCGGATCTCCGAATAAGCAGGCACATGAAGCTCGTCGAACGACCAATTGTTGATGTCCAGACTGCTTCGATTCGTGCCTGCCTCGATCACGTGGTCTTGAATCTCTTCCGGCAACTGCTCGAACGCGTCATCGGTGAAATAAATCACGCCGGAGTTCGTGTTCCCCGTGTAGAGTGCCGATGACAAATAGTCATCCCACAGGTGAAAAAAGCTCAGGGCCGGCAGCACGCCGAACAGCACCAGCACTACCTTCTGAAATACGAATCCCCGTCCCCAAACAACGTCGCGAAACCCCACCTGCTCGCCGCGTCTCAAGAAGAGGATGAGCAGGAACGCGATCATCGTCACATTCCAAGGCCAGATCACCGCGTTGAATCCGCGTCCCAGCGGCCCCAGCACCATCAAAATCGAAACATGCATCGCGATCGCGCAAAACAACGCCGCGGGACGCAATCGCTTGATCAGGAGTCCGACGCCGACCGCACACTCGAAGATCGACGTCGCAAATGCCAGATCGCGCACCAGGCACGGCGCAAGCCTCAAGCCCCGAGCCGCGAATGGTTCGACGAATGCCGGGAAGATCGCCGTGCTGAAACTCGGATTCAGCTTGGCCAATCCGCTCCAGATGTAGGTCGCCGCGATAATGAGGCAGCACGTATTCAAGGCGGCCGTTTGTCGATCCGACCCAGCTAAGCCGATCACCAGCAGCATCACGACGTATTGATAGAACCAAGGTTGCCATCGGGATTGATCTTGCAGAGCCAACCAAGCGATCAGCACAAGAGCAGCAATCATGATCGGCCGCCGCGGCGCAAAAATCAGCGCAATCAACAAGCCAACCAATGTGAACAGCAAGACGTAATCACCGGGGAATCGGATCGGCCCGAGGAAGGACCACACCGGAGTCAAAGGATAGAATCGCGAACTCAGCCAAAGCTTCGGCGAAAGCGCAAACCCCACCAGCAACCCCAGGATTACGGTGATTCTCAGCAATGCGTAAGTGTACACCGAGGCGCGGGCAGAGCAGAGAGTGATGTGGGGCCGCCACTCGTGGCGGCGAGCGGTCTTTAGACCGCTCAAAAAGACCGCTCAAACAGGACGCGCGAAAGCGCTACTGCTTAGCCGCCCGCTGTTCGCGACCGGCAGGAGCACTCGTCCCCGGCGGATAAACAAGAATCTCCACGCGATTCACATCATCGGTATTGTTGCTCTTGCCCAGCCCGATCGTCTTCAAGTGCGTATCGTCGAACTTGAAATTCTTCACCAGATAATCGCGAACCACCAACGCCTGCGCCTCCGTCAGAATCTTGTCTTTCTGCGTGTCGCCCTTCATCCCGGTCGATGCCGACACCACCGCCAAACTGAACGGCTCCTGTTGCAGAAACTGTCCAGCCTCGCTAAGCAGCTTGGCGTTCTTCAACTTCGATTTATCCGCACCGTCGAATAGTTTCTGCGAATCCAGCGCGAAAGATTTCGCCGCCGCAGCCGCGGGAAGCTTGGAAATCTCGTACTTCGTGAGATCGCCCGTATCTTCAAATCCGCGATTCTTGAAAAATCCCCGCAGCAGGAAATTATGTTTCATCGCTTCCGCATCGTCTGAGAGCGCAGCGGTCGCGGCGGTCGCTTGGTTGTACATGGTCTTATCGTTGACCAGCGCGCCCGCGGTCCCCTTCCCCGAATTGATCTTTTGGCTGATCGTGTCCAGATTGGCCGTCAGGCTCTTGACGTTGTCCACCGCGAACCCCGCCGAATCCAGAATCTTGTCAGTCTTGGCGATCAGATTCGCAATCTCGATCGGCGGCCGGCTGGCAAGAGTATCGCCCGACTTCACATCTTCCGCGCCCTCGCCGCCGAACGTGATTTCGATATATTTGTCCCCCAGCAATCCCTCGGATTGAATCGCCGCCAGCGAGTCTTTCTTGACCACCTCGTGCGTCGACGTCTCCACGTCCATCGTCACCGTCACCTTTTCGTTCGGATGACGCGGCAGGATCAGATGCTTCACCGTGCCCTTGCGAATCCCACCGACACGCACCGGAGCGCCTTCCTCCAGACCGGCCACGCTATCGAACTGCGTGTTCAGCCGGTAGTTCGACTTGAACATCGCCGCCCGATCGCCGATCAGAAAGGTTGCGACGCCGAAAAACGTCAGCGTCAGGATGATGAATACGCCCAATCGAAACTCTTTTGACATAAGGCCCCTAAGCGGCGGTCTTTAGAAACCGCGCGATAAATTCGTCCTTGTTCTTCTGCATCTCTTCAAATGTCCCGTCCATCGCGATGCGTCCTTCTTTCAGCATCACCACGCGATCCGAAAACAGCCGCACCGCGTGGATATCGTGCGTGACCACGATCGACGTCATCTGCCGCTCGCTTTTCAGCTTGGCGATCAGGTTATCGATCTCGTCGGCCGTGATCGGATCCAGCCCTGCCGTGGGCTCGTCGAACAGCACGATCTCCGGATCCAGCGCCAGCGCCCGCGCCAACCCCACGCGCTTCTGCATGCCTCCCGAAATGTCGGAAGGCAGCTTATCGACGTCCTTCTCCATGCCCACTTTGGAGAGCAGTTCGCGCACGCGATCGTCTCGTTCCTTGCTCGATAACTCCGTATGGCGCGCCAGCGGAAAGCCGACGTTCTTGCCGACTGTGAGCGAATCGTACAGCGCGCCGTTCTGAAACAGAAACCCGATTTTCTTCCGGATCTCGTTCAGCTCATCGCGCGAGATCTTGGTGATATCTTTACCTTGAATCTCGATCGTTCCCGCATCCGGCTTCTGCAAGCCCATGATCAGTTTCAGCAGGACGCTCTTGCCGGTCCCGCTCTGCCCCAGAATCGAAACCGTCTTGCCGCGCTCAATCGTCAGGTCGATTCCGTTGAGCACCACCTGCTTGCCGAACGCCTTCCGCAGGCCTTGAATGACGATGGATTTGTCTGCGTCGTTCATGGGAGTCATGGGAAGAACACCAGAATCAGCCGCACCAGAATCACATCCGCGACGATAATCAGAATCGATGAGATCACCACCGCGCTGGTGGTTGAACGGCCCACGCCCGCCGTGCCACCCTTCGTGCGCATTCCCTGGAAGCTCGCGACCACGCCCATAATCAGGCCGAAGAACGCGGTCTTCAGCGTCGGCGGAAGAAAATCGTCGAACTCGACGCCGTTCATGCCGCGATTGAGAAACAGGCGCAGCGACGTCGGCTCCGCCAAGGTTTCCGAAATCCAGCCCATCAGAACGCCGCAAAAATCCGCTGCAATCGTGAGCAGCGGCAGCATCAGAATGCAGGCAATCACCCGTGTCGCCGCCAGATACTTGAACGGGTCGACCGCGGAAGCCTCCATCGCGTCGATCTGTTCGGTCACTTTCATCGAGCCGAGTTCGGCTCCGATGCCCGCCGCCACGCGACCGCTCACCACCAGCGCGGTAATGATCGGACCCGTTTCCTTGATCATCGAAAAGATGATGACGGTAGGCAGCATCGACTTCGCGCCAAACCGAGCCAGGCTCGCGCGAGTCTGTAGCGACATCACCACGCCGATTGCCGCGCCGGCCAGAGCCACCAGCGGCAGCGACTTCGATCCTATCGAGTCCATCTGCCGAATCAGTTCCCGGAACTCGAAGGGTCTTGTAAACGCCGCCCGCGCCACCCGAGCGCAAAAAATTCCCAACTCGCCGAACCATTCGAAGAAACTTGTGAACAGTTGTGCGAGTCCCGTGAGCGGATTTCCCATCGGGCGTCCGGCGGCTTGATTGGACGCAACCCCACCAGCAGCAATCGCGAACACGATAATCGAGAGGTATACAATCATCAACTTGCCATCGCTGTAAGAGCGAGTGAAGGGCCAAAGCAGTGGCGCACGATGTGGGGCCGCCACTCGTGGCGGCGAGTCGCCTTCAGGCGGCTCGAGGCGAGCCCGTCAGGGCGCGCGCAGTAGCGTTATCGATGTTCCCTAATCCTGCGACCCCGCGACCGCCTTCTGCTGCAGCAACAACCCGGTATCCACGGTCGTCCCCGCTCGCGAAATCGCCTGAAAGAAAAGCTGGTCGCCCGAAATCTCTATCGCCAGGAAAGCCCGGTCCGTATCCACACCCTTCACAATGTTCGGCGAAGGCTGCAGGCCCCCTGCCCGCAGCTCGCCGGAATTTCCCACCACGAAATAGAAAATCCCGTTCTGCGGCTTGATCCGCTCATACACGTGCTCATGCCCCGACAGCACCAGGTTCACCTGATACTTCTGAAACATAGGCTCCAAGCGCGTCCGCAGATCCAGATCCGGACCGTGAAACTTTCCATCGGAGTACAAGGGATGGTGAAAGAAACAAATCTTCCACGTAGCGGAAGATCCGCCCAAGTGGGAGTCCAGCCATTTCAACTGTTCCGGATCCATGTAATTGCTATCCAGCGCGAAGAACTCGGCGTTGCCGTTCTTGAAGCTGTAGTAACGAGCGCCATTCATGTTGAAGGGCTTGTAGAATCGCTCGTTGGAATTATCGTGATTCCCCAGCGCCGCGTAGAACTTCACTCCGCCGTCCAGCAATGGGCGATACGGATCCTCGAACTTTTTCTTGTAGTCGACCGCGCTGTCGCCGCCGTACAGATTGTCGCCCAGCATCACCACGAACTCGAAAGGAAACGCGTCGTGAAATTTCTGCATCTGCGCCGCGACCTCGTACTGAGGCTTGTCGCCAGTCCCGTTATCGCCGATCACCGCGAATCGCACCGACTTCGGTTTCAACGGAAGCTGAAGATCTGCGGGAGGAGCTGCGAATACGCGCCAAGTATCGGAGCACAGGCTCAGCGCCCCTAGGAATAAAGAGAGGAAGGAAAAATCGTCGCATTTCGAATCAGGCCCATTCGCATCAGCCGAGGGGGATCGCGTCCGGAATCAGATCGATAATAATATCGGCCTCGCAATCGCGCAGCGCCAGCGTCCGCCCGATCAACCGGTAATCGAGTTCTTTAGGCAACTTCGGCAGGTTCATCAGCAAAGTCGGCGGCGTCGATTGCAACGGCACCTTCGCCGGATACCTGTCGTTGACGTGCAGCGTTAGCGCCACCGGCTCCGAATGGCGAAGGCTCTTCCGAATCCGCTCGGCCTCCGATCCCGCCATCGTCTGCCCGATCAAGTGCCGAAACTCGGCCGCGATTTCCGGCGTGAAGACATCGCCCTGATGCGCTTCCTGGCGCGCATCCCGAATGCTGGCCGCCAGCGCTTTCTGATGCTCACGAATAGTTTCCGATGCTTTCGTTGGTTTCAGCGAGGGAATCTGCTTCACCAGCGGCTGCCGCATTTTCATGTAATCCTGCACGCGTTTTTCGAAGTCCTGCACCGTCACGCTGTCCGGAGATGCCTGCTCGCCGGCCCGGCAATAGGCCCGTATTCGTGAGCAAGACAAGCAAGACAATTTGCAGCGCCCCTGCAACGGCTGTGCAACCGGATTTTTCAATTTGTGACAACGCCACCCTCCTTGCCCACCACACCCTGAACCGCGTCGCCGACGACGTTCTTCACCGCCTGGACAACAGCATCTTTGACGGCTTTTTCAAATTCCTTGCCCGTCGTGGATTCGTCCACGCCTCGACCCACCGCCTGCTTCACGGCAATCTCCAGCGTCGCCCCCACCGATTCCAGATTCCTGGTGACCGCTTTCGCCACTTTTCTGGCGACCTTCGAAGTGGCCGCCGGAGCTTCCGCTTTATTTTTCTCGGCGGCCGCCCAGTCTTCTTCGAACGTCTTGACCAGCAGCTTCACCGCATCGGAATTCTTGAAGATCACGCCGACTTCGCGGCGCCCGTCCAACTCAGCGGTGCGCAGGCTCTGGCTTCCTAGAAAGACCCACTTGGAATCCTGGCAAATCGCGCGCGTATGCAAGCGCATCGTCGACAGCTTGAAAGCCTGAACGCCGGAATTCTTGCCGTCGTATTTTCCGATCACGCGCACCGAGACGCCGGCTTTGACGCGCTCCTCCAACAACTTCATGATCGCGGGATCGCCCACGTGCGGATCGTAAATCAGCAGCTCTTTCCTGGCTTTCCTGATGAACTCCTCGAGCTCGGGCCGCGCATTCACGGGACTGACGACAAAGTTCGAGCTGCCCGCCTCGTACGGCTTCCTCTTGCAATCGGCATCGAACAACTTAAGCGCTTCGCGCACCAACGACGCGTTGCGCGTAACCGAGCCAAAGCTTCGGCTGTGTTCGATATCGAGAGTCGTGAAATTGAAGGCCAGCACGAACAGCTCATTTCGATCCACGATCATCATCTTGCCGTGATAACGCGCCAGGTCGTCGGCCGTTCTCGCAACAGTAACGCCCGCGCCCAGCAGACGCATTTCCAGCGCGCGCAAATTTTTCTCGCCGCCCCGATTTGTATACGCGATCAGCGCGCGCACTTCCACGCCTCGGCCCACCGCATTGAGGAGTGCTTTTTCGACATCGCCGCGATCGAAACGGAAGATCAGAATGTCGACGCTCTTCTTTGCGTGTTGAATCGCCTTGATCAGTGGTGCCACACCTGCCCCGGGTTGCACGAAAACTTTCACGCAATCGACCTCCGGGACTTGTAGAGCAGGTTGGCATCCGTCGTGCTCCTCGTATGCGGCAGTTAGATGAAACGGGTGAGGAAAAACTTAATGTGGTCTATTAAACAGTCACTTACACTATCGATGGCGTTCGCAGTCATCGGTTTCGCCGGCGATGCCGCTGCGAAAAAACGACCACATGCGGTCGAAGCGAGCGCGGAATCCGCAGGGTCGGGGATCTTCTGGCTGGATCCGGCGGATATTGAATCACGCAATCTCTTCTACGGATCGGGTGGCGAAAAGCGCGCGCCCAACGGCGCCACGATGACCTATCAGCAAGAGGACATGAATGGGTCGAATCCGAAGCTGGTGGTCAACGATTCCGGCGGTGTGAAGTGGAAGCTGAAGCTGGGACCGGAAGCGCGCCCCGAAACCACCGCCACGCGCCTGGTGTGGGCAGCGGGATTCTTCACCACTGACAACTATCTGGTACCCGAGCTTCATATCGAGGAACTGCCGCAGCACCTGCATCGCGGCCAGAGCCTGATCGGCGAAGGCGGCGTGGTTCACAATGCGCGTCTGAAGCGAAATCCGGCAGGCTATGAGAAAGCCGGCGTCTGGAAATGGAAAGACGAGCCATCGAGCGACATGCGGGCGTACAACGGCCTGCGCGTCATGATGGCGCTGCTGAACAATTGGGATCTCAAGGACGACAACAACGAAATCCTGGAGAGAAAGAAAGCCAAGGAATCCGATAAGGAATCCGTTAAGGAGTCCGCCAAAGAGTCGGATCGGCCGGAGCGCTTGTTTATCGTGAGCGATCTCGGCGACAGCTTTGGGACCGTCGGGCTCGGCTTCAATCACAACCAGCGCAAGGGCAAGCTGGAGCTGTACCAGCACTCGAAATTCATCGTGAAAACGACGCCGGAATACGTCAACTTCTCGATTCCCGCCCGGCCCGGCCTTATCATTCTTTTCAACCCCCGTGAATATTTTTCGCGGGTCCACGAAGAATGGATCGGCCGCCGCATTCCCCGCAGCCGACGCGAAATGGATGGGCGACTTGCTGGGGCGGCTGTCCGATGCTCAAATTCGCGACGCCTTTCGCGCGGGAGGCTACTCGACTGCGGAAATCGATGGCTTCGCAGCGGTTGTGGAAGCTCGCATTAGTGAACTGAAAAATCTATAAGTCAGTCTGAACAAAACTATTATGCGCACCTTATCCGTGTTCCTCGTGATCGCGATCAGCCAGTCTGCGATCGCAGCCAATCCTGAAGAATCCGCCAAGAAAAGATATCTCACGCACACCTACGGCCCGAGTGCGATTGGACGGGCCGTCGCCAGCGGCGGGCTCGCCCAATTAGACGACACGCCCCACGAGTGGGGTCAGGGCATGGTTGGATTCGGGCGGCGATTCGCCTCGGCATTCGGCTTCCACATCGTCAAGAAGAGCATCGAATACCCGGTGGCGAATCTTCACAAAGAACAATACGGATATCATCCGTCCGACAAGACGGGCACCAAGGGACGCTTGATCTACGCGCTTACCGTCGGTGGTGATCACGCACAAGACGACCGACGGATCGCAGCACGATAAACGCGAGGTGAACTCTCGGGCGCTTTCGGGGCCGGGCTGATTTCGCGGCTATGGCAGCCTGCCAGCGCGGCGTACGCTTGGGTCGGGATTCGCCTCGGCCGGCACCACCATCGCGATCGACGCAGCCTATAATGTCGTGCGCGAGTTCTGGCCGGAGATCCGGCATCCCCACAGCCACGCGGCAGTGCGCGCGGCACAGTTGCTGAAGATGAAGAAGCGAAGACTCCGGATACACAGTTACACTACCACGCATCCTGTGATGTCGACCTGTATCTCATTCCCGAGCAGGATCGCGAGGACGAATAGGCATGTGGCGCACGCACCAGGCCTGCGTGCCGTGTCGACTCTGCTTTTCGACACGAAGTTTTTCCTGGTGTTCACAAAGCGCGTTGTCGTTCTTTTTGCCAGCGCTGGACAAAACTCGTGTCGCCACAGCACGCGGAGTGGCTTCAGACGCCACGTTACATTCGCGGGATCTGGATCTTCTGTAGCGACGCTGAATTGAATCTCGTGCAATTCCGAATACAGCCCGCCGTGCTGCAGTAACTCCGCCTGCTGTGCCCGACTCCACGATCGTCCCCTTGTCGACCACGAAAGATCACATCCGCCTGACGAATCGTCGACAGACGGTGCGCGATCACGACACTGGTCTTGCCCTTCATCAACCGGTCCAGCGCCTCGAACACCAGTTTCTCCGACGCCGCGTCCAGCCCCGAGCTCGGTTCGTCCAAAATCAGAATCGGCGTGTTCCGAATCACCGCCCGAGCAATCGCGATCCGCTGCCGCTGCCCGCCTGACAACGTATTGCCGCGCTCGCCGACGATGGTGTCGTAGCCCTCCGGCATCTCCTGGATGAACTCGTGCGCGTTCGCCAACTCAGCCGCCTTCAGGATTTCCGCGCGCGTCGCCTCCGGCTTTCCGTACGCGATGTTGCGCCACACCGGCCCGTGAAACAGCACCGTATCCTGCAACACGAAGCTGATCTGCTCGCGCAACGACTTTCTGCGTGAAGCGTTCGGATATCGGTGCCGTCGATCTTCACCACGCCTGATGTCGGATCGTAGAAGCGCGCAATCAAGCTGACGATGGTCGTCTTCCCCGCCCCGGTCGGGCCCGACCAGCGCCGCCACCTGGCCCGATCTTCGATCTTGAGATTCACGTCTGGTGAGGATCGGCTTTTCGGGCGTATAGAAGAAGCCCACGTTCTCGAATTCGATCTGGCCCTTGAACGCCGCAGCGCGGCGCGCGCCCGGCATATCCTTGACGTCGCGCTCCATCTCCAGCACTTCGCGAATCCGCTCGTAGCCCGATCGACGCTTTCGAATACGTGTCCGTCATCTTCGAAAGCTCCTGCATGGGCTTGTACATCTTGCCCAGATACAAAATGAACACCACCAGCGATCGCTGGCCAGCAGGCTCCCGCGAGCACCATCCGCGCGCCGAACCACAGCACCAGGCTGGTCCCGAATCGCCACGATGATTTCGACGATCGGCGCCAGCTTCGCCTTCAGCCCGCGCGCGCGCAACGCGATCTCCACGCTCTCCAGGCTCTCTTCCTCCAGTCGGCGCTTGTTCGTAATCCTCGCGCGCGAACGCCTTCACCACGCGGATCGACGTCAGGACTTCCTGGATGGTCGAAACGATCTCGCTCTCCTTCTTGCGGACCTCGCGCGAGGATTTCTTGATCAGCCGCGTGTAGTGGAACACGATCAGGAACAGCAGCGGCGCCACCGACAGCGCGATCAGCGTGAATCGCCAGTTGATGTAGAACATCACCGCGACCATGCCGACCAGCGTGATGCTGTTGACCAGTGCGCCCAGCAATCCCGAAGCGAGAAAGCTCTGCACCGCGTCGATATCGGTAGTGACGCGGCTGATCAGGTCGCCCGTCTGCTTCTGATCGTGATAGGCGATCGACAGCCGCTGCATGTGCGAGTACAGCGTGACCGCCGAAGATCGTGCATCACCCATTGGCCCGACGCTGGTGGTGAGGTATTTCTCCGCGTAGGAGCAGATCGCCCCGAATACGGCGATCGACCAGCACAGCAACCGCCGACCAATTCGCAATACCGCGAGTTCGTTCGTCCCTGCGACTGCGGCGATCAACTTCATTCAGCCAGCCATGCTACAGCATGACCTGGCTTGGAGTCGCAGCACATTGTCCAGTACGATTTTGAGGGGCCACGGCTCCGCCAGGTCGGCGATGCCTTCGCCAATGACGGCCAGAAATGCCCAGCGGCCAGCGCCCGCCAGTGCGGTTTGAGAAGTTCGCCGATACGTCCAGGTGCGCTTTTGTTGGGTGGTTTCCACTAATGGACGGGCACGGAGCTTCCGGAACTTAATGATGAGCCGCAGCGGCGAGACCTTCCGAGCGCTCATGGCATCCGCCTGAGCGGGCCGGCGCCGACTTGCAGACGGACCCTCCGCCGCACCGGCAATAGGCTTCCAGCGCGCGATCCAGTTTGTCCATCCATCGATTCAGTTCGGCGATTCGAAAACGAAGCTGACGCGATGCAGCGCTGATCCGCGCCTTGAAATGCGGCGACCAATTTTTCCTCAAACTCCCGGATCCTGATCAGTTGGTCGACGATCGCTGGCGCAGCCGGCATGAAGCTTCTCCACGTTGCCATCCCTCCAAGTCGTCGAGCTTGCACCTGATGGACCAAACCGCTAAGTGGTTCCCCTAGGTTGTGCCTGGCCGGCAATCCGGGACGCACACTGCGCAGGATCTGCGCACATGAGGAAGTTAGTGAAGGTAAAAAAGGCAGAGCGGCCGCAACTCGCCCGACTGCTCTGGACCCATCATGCCTATATTTCAATCACTTAACTGCTGGTAGTGGAGTTGCATCTGTCGCTCTGATCAAATAAGCAACACGTGGGTGAATCGATCAGTACCGCGTGGATTGTCATACGAAGCAACCAAGGAAGTACTGCTCATGGCATCAAAAGTCGTCGCGGTGTCGGGGAGTTTTTCGGAACGACGCCCAGGCAGAAGGCGCGGTCGAGCGCCTGAGAGAATCTGGATTCCCGCCGGAAGATATTTCGCCTCCGGTGGTCAACGAAAATGGTGTCCAACTTTCGGTGCGATGCGATAGCCCGGTCAGCGCAACTCGAGCGGAGAATCTGCTCAAGCAGACGGGGGCTAAGGATGTCGCTTCCGCTTAGGGAGCCGGTTAAGCATAGGAAGCTGGTTAGGAAGGTTTTGTTTCATCGGAGGCAGTCCGGCGAGGGGCCAAGCGAGGCTCCCATCGCCGGACTGCATTTGCTTTTAGTGTTGTATTTTGTTTCTTAGTCGATGTCGTTGCCAATGTGATGAGGAGCTAATCGAATGAAGACCGCCGTGAGCACCCGGACCAAGCCCAGCAAGTCCAAGGCGAGCGAGAATCACGCGCTGCTGAAGACCCTGATCGCCTTCAAGAACGGAAACTTCGCCGTTCGCATGCCGGTGGACCAGATCGGCATCGAAGGCAAGATCGCCGACGCGCTGAACGACATTCTGGACCTCAACCAGAAGATGGCGAAGCGAGTTCGACGCGCATCAGCCGGACGGTCGGCAAGGAAGGCAAGATCGCGCAGCGGGCCTCCATCGGATCGGCGAGCGGGGCCTGGGCGGATTGCTTCGAATCGGTCAACAGCCTGATCGGCGATCTGGTGCAGCCTTCGACCGAGGTCGCGCGCGTGATCGGCGCGGTGGCCAAGGGCGATCTGTCGCAGACCATGTCGCTCGAAGTGGACGGGCGGCCGCTGCGCGGCGAGTTCCTGCACACCGCGCGCGTCGTCAACACGATGGTGGACCAGCTCAACTCGTTCGCCTCCGAAGTGACGCGCGTGGCGCGCGAAGTCGGTACCGAAGGCAAGCTGGGCGGCCAGGCGGTGGTGACGGGCGTCGCGGGAACCTGGAAGGATCTGACGGAAAGCGTCAACTCGATGGCGAGCAACCTGACCAACCAGGTTCGCAACATCGCCGGCGTGACGACGGCGGTGGCCAAGGGCGATTTGACGACCAAAATCACGGTGGATGCGCGCGGCGAAATTCTGGAGCTGAAGAACACCATCAACACGATGGTGGATCAGCTCAGCTCGTTCGCGGCGGAAGTGACGCGCGTGGCGCGCGAAGTCGGTACGGAAGGCAAGCTGGGCGGGCAGGCGGAAGTGAAAGGCGTCGCGGGTGTGTGGAAGGATCTGACGGATTCGGTCAACTCGCATGGCCGGCAACCTGACCAACCAGGTTCGCAACATCGCGGAAGTGACGACGGCGGTGGCGAAGGGCGATCTTTCGACGCGCATCACGGTGGATGCGCGCGGCGAAATTTTGCAGCTGAAGAACACGATCAACACGATGGTGGACCAGCTCAGCTCGTTCGCGGCGGAAGTGACGCGCGTGGCTCGCGAAGTCGGAACCGAAGGCCTGCTGGGCGGCGAGGCGGATGTGCCCGGAGTCGGCGGAACGTGGAAAGATCTGACGGACTCGGTCAACTCGATGGCCGGCAACCTTACGGCGCAGGTTCGCAATATCGCGGAAGTGACGACGGCGGTCGCGAAGGGCGATCTTGTCGCGCAAGATCACGGTGACGGTGCGCGGCGAAATTCTGGAGCTGAAGAACACCATCAACACGATGGTGGATCAGCTCAGCTCGTTCGCATCGGAAGTGACGCGCGTGGCGCGCGAAGTCGGAACCGAAGGAAAGCTCGGCGGCCAGGCGGAAGTGGAAGGCGTCGCGGGAACGTGGCGCGATCTGACGGAAAGCGTCAACTCCATGGCCGGCAACCTGACGAACCAGGTCCGCAACATCGCCGGCGTGACGACGGCCGTCGCGAAGGGCGATCTTTCGACCAAGATCACGGTGGATGCGCGCGGCGAAATTCTGGAGCTGAAGAACACCATCAACACGATGGTGGATCAGCTGAATTCGTTCGCCAGCGAAGTGACGCGCGTGGCGCGCGAAGTCGGAACGGAAGGCAAGCTCGGCGGCCAGGCGCAGGTGAAGGGCGTCGGCGGCGTGTGGAAAGATCTGACGGATTCGGTCAACTCCATGGCCGGCAACCTGACCAATCAGGTCCGCAACATCGCCGAAGTGACGACGGCCGTGGCGAAGGGCGATCTGTCGCGCAAAATCACGGTGGATGTGCGCGGCGAAATTCTGGAGCTGAAGAACACCATCAACACCATGGTGGATCAGCTCAATTCGTTCGCCAGTCGAAGTGACGCGCGTGGCGCGCGAAGTCGGAACCGACGGAAAGCTCGGCGGACAGGCGCAAGTGAAAGGCGTCGGCGGCGTCTGGAAGGATCTGACGGATTCGGTCAACTCGATGGCCGGCAACCTGACGGCGCAGGTCCGCAACATCGCCGAAGTGACCACGGCGGTGGCGAACGGCGATTTGTCGCGCAAAATCACGGTGGACGTGCGCGGCGAAATTCTGGAGCTGAAGAACACCATCAACATCATGGTGGATCAGCTCAATGCGTTCGCCGGCGAAGTGACGCGCGTGGCGCGCGAAGTGGGAACCGAAGGAAAGCTCGGCGGCCAGGCGGAAGTGAAAGGCGTCGCCGGCACGTGGAAGGATCTCACCGATAGCGTCAACTCCATGGCGAGCAACCTGACGCAATCAGGTTCGCAACATCGCGCGAGGTGACCACGGCGGTGGCGACGGGCGATCTTTCGACGCAAGATCACGGTGGAAGTGCGCGGCGAAATTCTGGAGCTGAAGAACACCATCAATACGATGGTGGATCAGCTCAGCTCGTTCGCATCGGAAGTGACGCGCGTGGCGCGCGAAGTCGGAACCGAAGGCAAGCTCGGCGGCCAGGCCGACGTGCACGGCGTCGCGGGAACGTGGAAGGATCTGACGGATTCGGTCAACTCGATGGCGAGCAACCTGACCAGCCAGGTTCGAAACATCGCCGAAGTCACGACGGCCGTGGCGAAGGGCGATCTTGTCGCGCAAGATCACGGTGGACGTGCGCGGCGAAATTCTGGAGCTGAAGAACACCATCAACACGATGGTGGATCAGCTCAACGCGTTCGCCGGCGAAGTGACGCGCGTGGCGCGCGAAGTCGGCACCGAAGGCAAGCTCGGCGGGCAGGCGGAAGTGAAAGGCGTCGGCGGCGTGTGGAAGGATCTGACCGATAGCGTCAACTTCATGGCCGGCAACCTGACGTCGCAGGTCCGCAACATCGCGCAGGTGACCACGGGCGTGGCGAAAGGCGATCTTGTCGACCAAGATCACGGTCGACGCGCGCGGCGAAATTCTGGAGCTGAAGAACACCATCAACACGATGGTCGATCAGCTCAACGGGTTCGCAGTCGGAAGTGACGCGCGTGGCGCGCGAAGTCGGCACGGAAGGCAAGCTCGGCGGCCAGGCCGATGTGCGCGGAGTCGCGGGAACGTGGAAGGATCTGACCGATAGCGTCAACTACATGGCCAGCAACCTGACCAACCAGGTGCGAAACATCGCCGGCGTGACGACGGCGGTGGCGCGCGGCGATTTGACTACCAAGATCACGGTGGACGCGCGCGGCGAAATTCTGGAGCTGAAGAACACCATCAACACCATGGTGGATCAGCTCAGCTCGTTCGCATCGGAAGTGACGCGCGTGGCGCGCGAAGTCGGTACCGAAGGCAAGCTGGGCGGCCAGGCGGAAGTGAAAGGCGTCGCCGGAACGTGGAAGGATCTGACGGAAAGCGTCAACTTCATGGCCGGCAACCTGACCAATCAGGTCCGCAACATCGCCGAAGTGACCACGGCGGTGGCGCAGCGGCGATCTGTCGCGCAAAATCACGGTCGACGTGCGCGGCGAAATTCTGGAGCTGAAGAACACCATCAACACGATGGTGGATCAGCTCAGCTCGTTCGCATCGGAAGTGACGCGCGTGGCGCGCGAAGTGGGTACGGAAGGCAAGCTCGGCGGACAGGCGGATGTGCGCGGCGTGGCCGGAACCTGGAAGGATTTGACGGACAGCGTCAACTCGATGGCCGGAAATCTGACGGCGCAGGTCCGCAACATCGCGCAGGTGACCACGGCGGTCGCGAACGGCAGATCTCTCGCGCAAGATCACCGTGGACGTGCAAGGGCGAAATTCTGGAGTTGAAGAACACCATCAACACGATGGTGGATCAGCTCAATTCGTTCGCCAGCGAAGTGACGCGCGTGGCGCGCGAAGTCGGCACCGACGGCAAGCTCGGCGGACAGGCGGAAGTGAAAGGCGTCGCCGGAACCTGGAAGGATCTGACCGACAACGTCAACTTCATGGCGGCGAACCTGACGACGCAGGTTCGCGGCATCGCGAAAGTGGTGACGGCGGTCGCGAATGGCGATCTGAAGCGCAAGCTGATTCTCGAAACCAAGGGCGAAATCGCGGAGCTGGCCGACACCATCAACGGCATGATCGATACGCTGGCGACGTTCGCCGATCAGGTGACGACGGTGGCGCGCGAAGTCGGTATCGAAGGCAAGCTGGGCGGCCAGGCGCGCGTGCCCGGCGCGGCCGGAATCTGGCGCGATCTGACCGACAACGTCAATCAGCTCGCGGCGAATCTGACGACTCAGGTCCGCGCGATCGCCGAAGTGGCGACGGCCGTGACCAAGGGCGATCTGACGCGTTCCATCGCGGTGGAAGCGCA
Organism: Terriglobia bacterium; assembly: GCA_963732025.1. Taxonomy (GTDB): domain Bacteria; phylum Acidobacteriota; class Terriglobia; order Bryobacterales; family Bryobacteraceae; genus Palsa-187. Next base: position 259,927 of record CAVSXU010000006.1, on the reverse strand, counting down.
GGGCGAAGTCGCGGCGCTGAAGGACAACATCAACGAGATGATCGTGAATCTCGCGGCCACCACGCGCAAGAACAACGAACAGGATTGGCTGAAGACCAACATCGCGAAGTTCACCGGCATGATGCAGGGGCAGCGCGATCTGCTGACGGTCGCGCAGTTGCTGCTTTCGGAACTGACGCCGCTGGTCGGCGCGCAGCACGGAACGTTCTATATCGCCGATACCGTCGGAGAGACACCGTGCTGAAGCTGCTGGCGGGATACGCGATCGACGATCACGGCGACGACGTCCCGCAGCCGCTTCAAGATCGGGCAGGGGCTGGTCGGCCAGTGCGCCAAGGAGAAGGAGCGCATCCTGGTCGACGAACGTTCCCGGCGGATATGTCCGGATCAATTCCAGCCTGGGCGGCGCGACGCCGGTCAGCATCGTGGTGCTGCCGGTGCTGTTTGAAGGCGACGTGAAGGCTGCCATCGAGCTGGCTTCGTTCGGGCAATTCAGCGATGTTCACCTGGCGTTCCTCGACCAGCTCACGCAATCGATCGGCATCGTGCTGAACACGATCGCCGCGACCATGCGGACCGAGCAGCTGCTGCAGCAGAGCCAGGCGCTGGCCGAAGAACTTCAGAGCCAGCAGCTCCAACTGCAAACCACCAACGCAGAACTGCAGGAAAAAGCGCAACTGCTGGCCGAGCAGAAGACCGAAGTCGAAACCAAGAATCAGGAAGTGGAGCAGGCCAAGAAGGCGCTGGAAGAAAAGGCCGAGCAGCTGGCGCTCACCTCCAAGTACAAGAGCGAATTCCTGGCCAACATGAGCCACGAGCTGCGGACGCCGCTGAACAATCTGCTGATTCTGGCGCGCATGCTGTCGGAAAACTCCGACAAGAACCTGACGCCGAAGCAGGTGAAGTTCGCCGAGACGATTCACACCTCGGGAACCGATCTGCTGGCGCTGATCAGCGACATTCTGGATCTCAGCAAGATCGAATCCGGCAAGATGGACGTGGAAATCGGCGGCGTCCGCTTCACCGAGCTGCAGGACTACTGCTCGAAGACGTTCCGGCACGTGGCCGACGGCAAGGGTCTGGATTTCGACATCGATCTGGGCAGTTCGCTGTCGCACGGAAATCATGCACACCGACGCCAAGCGCCTGCAGCAGGTGCTGAAGAACCTGCTGTCCAACGCGCTGAAGTTCACCGAGCACGGATCGGTGCGGCTCACTATCGACAAGGCCGCCGGCGGCTGGAGCTCCGAATCACACGATCCTGGCGCGCGCGAAATCGGTGATCGCGTTCTCGGTGGCGGATACCGGCATCGGCATTCAGTCCGACAAGCAGCGCATCATCTTCGAGGCGTTCCAGCAGGCCGACGGAACCACCAGCCGCAAGTACGGCGGCACCGGCCTGGGCCTTTCCATCAGCCGCGAACTGGCGCGCCTGCTGGGCGGCGAAATCCGCCTGCAGAGCGCGCCCGGCGTCGGCAGCACGTTTACGCTGTACCTGCCGCAGACCTATATCGCGCCGGCGCAGCCGCCCAAGAGCGAGGCGCTCGAAGACCACTCCGGTCCTGCTCGAAGCAGGCCGCGGCAGCTCGCGAGACGCCAGGAAGTCGACATGATTCTTCCGTCGCGCCGCTCGCCGACCAGGAACTGGTGGAGGATCTGGTGATCGACGACGACCGCAACCTCATCCAGCCCGGCGATTCCGCGCTGCTGATCGTCGAAGACGATATCACCTTCGCGCGCATTCTGCTGGATCTGGCGCATGAGCGCGGACTGAAGGCGCTGGTGGCCTTGCGCGGCAGCAGCGCGATGTCGCTGGCGCGCGAATTCAAGCCCGGCGCGATCACGCTGGACATCAATCTTCCGGACATGGCGGGCTGGACCATTCTCGATCGCCTGAAGCACGATCCCGCGACCCGGCACATTCCGGTTCACATCATTTCCGGCGATGAGATCGCCGGCGCGGGCTGGCGCTGGGCGCCATGAGCTATCTGGAGAAGTCGGTGACCAACGATTCGCTGGCCGAGGCGTTCGCCGCCATCGAGCATTCGACGCAGAAGCGCGTGAAGAAACTGCTGGTGGTGTGCCCGGATCGCGCGGAGCGGGAGAGCATCGCCGACATGCTGGCCGCGCCGGATGTCGAAATGATCGGGGTCGGACAGCGGCGGCGAAGCGCTGGCCGTCGTGAAGCAGCAGTATCTGGACGGAATCGTGATCCACGCCGAGACCTCGGACATCGGTCCGCTGCAACTGGTGGAGGAAATTCAGGCGCAGCTCAGCCGCGCACGTGCCGCCGATGATCCTGTTCGACACGCTGCGCGATGACGCCCGACGAAGAGATGGATCTGACGCGCGTGGCCGCGAACCAGCGTCGTGAAGTCGCGCGCACAGTCTGGAGCGCGCTGCTGGATGAATCGGTGCTGCTGCTGCACCGCGCCGAAGCCGATCTTCGGCCGGATCAGCGGCGATTCTGGAACAGTTGCGCCAGACCGATCCGACGCTGGTCGGCAAGACGGTGCTGGTGGTGGACGACGATGTCCGCAACATCTTCGCGCTGACCAGCCTGCTGGAAGATCACAATCTGAAAGTGGTTCACGCCGAAAACGGCCGCGCGGGAATCGAGCTGCTGAAGCGAACGCCCGATATCGATCTGGTGCTGATGGACATCATGATGCCGGAAATGGATGGCTATGAAACCATGAGAGCCATCCGCGAGATTCCGCAATTCCGGTCGCTTCCGATCATCGCCTTGACCGCCAAGGCGATGAAGGGCGATCGCGCCAAGTGCATGGAAGCGGGCGCGTCGGACTACATCACGAAGCCGGTGGATCTGGAGCAGCTCTTTTCGGTGCTGCGCGTCTGGATCAGCCGCGAGCCATGAACTGGCTGCAGATCGGCTGTTCCTAGAGGCTGTAGACGATCGCATGATGGCATTAATGAAGTTGCAGGCAGATGTCACCGGGATGGCTAGAATTACCACCGAGATGACTCCGGCAATCGCCAGACAATCCAGCGACCGAAGTGAAGATCCTGCTGGTGGACGATTCGCCCGAGAATCTGGTCTCGCTGGAAGCGGCGCTCGAAGGACTGGGACAGGAACTGGTCCTGGCGAGATCCGGCACGGAAGCCCTGCGCCATCTGCTGGAAGACGATTTCGCGGCCATTCTGCTGGACGTGAAGATGCCGGAGATGGACGGCTTTCAGACCGCCGAACTGATCCGCGCGCGCAAGCGTTCCCGCCACACGCCGATTCTTTTTCTCACCGGCTACAAGAGCGACGAGCATCTGTTCCGCGGCTACGATCTGGGCGCGGTGGATTTCCTGTTCAAGCCCATCGTTCCCGAAGATCCTGCGGTCCAAAGTCGGCGTGTTCGTCGAACTGAGCCGCAACACGGCGCTGCTGCGAGCGCCAGACCGAAGTTCTGGGCAAGGCCGAACAGAAATTCCGATCGCTGCTGGAGGCCGCGCCGGACGCCATGATCATCAGCTCCGAGGACGGCCGCATCAATCTGGTGAATTCGCAGGTGGAGATGATGTTCGGCTTCCGGCGCGAGGAACTGATCGGGCGGGACATGTCCGCTGCTGGTTCCCGAGTTGGACCGGCCGCGCGGTCTCGGCTTCGTCTCCGCTGGAACTGGTGGGCCGCGCCAGGAACAACGTCGAGTTTCCGATCGAAATCAGCGTGAGCCCGTTGCAGACCGAAGACGGACTGCTGTTGATCTCCGCGATGCGCGATATCACCGAGCGGCGCAAAGCCGCAGCATGCTTTGCTCGAGAGCGAAGCCCGGTTCCGGCTGTTGGTGGAAAACGTGGTCGATTACGCGATGTATATGCTGGACGCGGACGGCAACATCATCAGTTGGAATCCCGGCGCCCAGCGGATTCACGGTTATCGCGGCGACGAAATCATCGGGAAGCACTTATCGCAGTTTCTATCTACCGGAAGACGCGAAACGTGGAAAGGCAAAGGAAGCGCTGAAAGCGGCAGCGATCGACCGGCCGGCATCGAGGACGAGTCCACCCGCGTACGCAAGGACGGTTCCCGATTTTGGGCGAGCGCGGTTCTGACGGCGCTGAAGGACGAACAAGGCCAGCTGCGGGGCTTCGTCAAAGTGACGCGCGACATCACGGAGCGAAAAAAGGCCGATGAGGCGATTCGCGAGCTGAACGCCAGCCTGGAACAGCGCGTGGCCGAGCGGACGGAAGAGCTGGTCGAATCGAACGAAGCTCTCCGCCAATCCAATGAGGATCTGAACCAGTTCGCTTACGCGGCGAGTCACGATCTGCAGGAGCCGCTTAGAATGGTGGCCTCTGTTCAGCGAGATGCTGCATGCGTCGTATTCGGTCGAAGTTGGATGCCGAAGCGGACCAATACATCTCCTACGTGGTCAATGGCGCGAAGCGCATGGAGCAGCTTTTGCGCGATTTGCTGGCGTATTCCCAAGCCGGAAACGAGCAGCGAAGGGCCGGCGCAGCCGGTGGACTGCGCCATTGTGCTCGAGAAAGTAATGTTGAATCTGCAGACCGCTATCGAACAGAACGGCGCGTCGGTGACGTGGTCGGATTTGCCCACGGTGCCGGCCCACGAAGTGCGGATGGTGCAACTGCTGCAAAACCTGATCGGGAATGCGATCAAGTATCGCGGGTTAGAGCCGCCGAAAATCCATGTCCATGCGGAGCGCCGCCAGGCGGACTGGTTGTTTTGCGTGAAAGATAACGGCATTGGCATCGATCCGGAATATGCGCAACAGATTTTCGGCGTGTTCAAGCGGCTGCACGGACATAACTACCCTGGAACCGGTATTGGGCTCGCGATTTGCCAGCGCATTATCGAACGCTATGGGGGGCGTATCTGGGTGGAGTCGACGGTGGGCGAGGGATCGCGATTCTATTTCACGCTGCCGGCGGTGGTTGAGGAATCGCTTGTTGGTAGCAGTGCTTCGTAGGGCATTCCACTCGCGCAGTGTCGCGATCCTTGCTGCCAATTATTCGAGTTGCGCGAAATCGGGACTAGGAGTAAGCTTCAATCAGGAAGTAGTCTTATGAAACTCCTGCGGTTCGCTTTTCTTCTTTCCCTTACATCCGTATTTATGTATGCCCAGCGTGGCGGAGGCGGCCATGCCGGCGGTGGTGGCGGTCACGCGATGGGCGGTGGCGGTCACATGTCGGCAGCGGAATTCTGGCGGAATGTCGCACGCGTCCCCTCGGTGCCGGCGGAATGTCGCACGCATCGTCGTCTGGCGCGTTCCACGGCGCAATGAGCTTTCACGGCAGCACACGGAAACACCGGCTCAATCACGGATTCAACGGATCGAACTACAATCACGATCACGGATCATGGGTTCTTCGGGAATCGATTACCACTACGGCCGCGCGTTCGTTGGATTTGGGTTTGGTTTCGGCTATCCGTTTTACGGCTATCCGTATTACGGGTATCCGTCTACGGCTATGGCTCCGGTTATCCCGGCTATTACTGCGACGGCTATTATCCGTCGATTCGTACGGCTCTGGCTACGGTTCCGTACACCGATCCCTACGCGTACAACAGCTATGGCGACGAACGCGACACGCCTACGCGCCTCAATCGCAGCCGCCGGTCATCATCAATCAGAATAGGCGCCTATGGCGGCACCGACGCCGCCGGTGCCCGGGGACGGGCACGGAGTCGTTCTATCGAAAGGCCGATTACTACCTGATCGCATTTGCCGATCATACGATTCAGGCGGCGCTCAGCTATCGCGTTGAGGGCGATACGATTTTCTGGACCACGCGTGAGCATGAAGAGCGCCACGCGCCGCTGTCGAGCGTCGACCGGCGATTTACGGAACAGATGAATCGCGATCGTCACGTTGAGATTCGGCTGCAGTAGAGTTCAAGCACAGGTTCAGATGGACTGCGCGGTGAGCAGGCGAAGTCGTCTCGCCCTACGTCGTACTCACGGTATCTTGAATCTTTCTGGCCCGACGCGATCTATTTTTCTGCCTCGCGCTGCTACTCGCGATCCTCGCCGTCTATAGTCAAGTCGCGCATTTCGACTTCGTCAATTACGACGATCCCGATTACACCACCGGCAACCGGCACATCCGCGCAGGTTTGACGGGAGCAGGTGTCGTGTGGGCGTTCACGTCGAGTTACGCGGCGAACTGGTTTCCGCTCACATGGTTGTCGCATATGCTCGATTATCAGTTGTACGGATCGAACGCGGGCGGCCATCACGTTACCAATCTCGCTTTGCACGTGCTGAATACTCTGCTGTTGTTTGCACTGCTCGGCGCATGAGCAACCACAGTCCTGCCAGTGCGTTTGTCGCATTCGTGTTCGCTTTGCATCCGCTGCATGTCGAATCCGTGGCCTGGATCGCCGATCGAAAAGATCTGCTGTGCACGCTGTTCTCGCTGCTCGACCATCTTTGCGTATGTACGCTTTATCGATAAGCCTGGAACGCTACGCTATCTCCTGATGATCGTGGCGTTTGCCTGCGCGCTGATGTCGAAATCGATGGCAGTGACGCTGCCGCTGGTGCTCCTCCTGCTCGACTATTGGCCGTTGAGGCAATTCGCGACCGTGTCGTTTCTACGGCTTGTCGTCGAAAAAATCCCTTTGTTTGCGATGTCTGTCGCGGCGTCGATCGTGACGTTCCTGGTCCAGCGCGATGCGGGCGCGGTACTCGACAATGTTCCATTCGAACTGCGCATCGAAAACGCGCTGGTTTCCTACGCAGTCTACATTTTGAAGTTCTTCTGGCCGACGAACCTCGCGGTCTTCTATCCGTATGCTCCGATTCCGCTGTGGCAGCCGATCGTTGCCGCTCGTGGCGCTCACCGGGATCACCGCGTTCGTCATGCTGCAGTGGGCCAAACGGCGCTATCTCGCGGTGGGCTGGTTCTGGTATCTCCTCACCCTTGGCCCGGTGATCGGGATCGTCCAGGTTGGCGTGCAGGCTCGCGCGGATCGCTACACGTACTTTCCACTGATTGGGCTCGCAATCATGCTGGCCTGGCGATTCAAAGGATTCGTCGTGAAGCGCAAATGGATGCGGCCCCCTCTGGCTTTGATCGCGGTCATCGATCTGCGCCGCCGGGGCCATCGTCACTTGGCGGAACGTAAACTACTGGCGGAACAGCCTCCTGCTGTTTCAACGCGCCGCGGATGTGACCGACGACAACTACGTGGCTTACGCGAATCTCGGCTGGGCGCTGCTGCCGGACGGCCACTCGCATGAAGCGGTGGGGAATTTCGAACGCGGCGCTCGCCATTAAGCCGCATTTCGCGTCGCGCGGAAAGCGGACTCGGCGAAGCGCTCTCGGGTGGCCATCGCTCGACGAAGCCATGCCACACGTCATCGAGTCAGTTCGCCTTGAGCCGAATTCCGCCATCGGGCACATCAATCTGGGCGCGGCTTACAGCCGACGCGGGCAGACGCAGGAAGCGGCCGATCAGTATCGGATGGCACTTGCGATCGATCCGGAAAACGAGGTAGCCCATTGCGGACTGGGCGTCGCGCTGGTGGAGCAAGGCCGCTTGCAGGAGGCGCTGCCACAATACTGCAGGAATCCGTACGGCTCAATCCCGACTACGGAGACGGGCACTACAACCTGGGGCGGGTGTACGGACTTGCAGGGGCACCCGGATCGAAGCCATGGCCGAATTCCGCGAAGCGATCCGCGTGCAACCCACGAATCCGGAAGCGCACTACAATCTGGCAACGGCGCTGGCGGCGCGCGAGCTGATTTCGCAAGCCGCGGAAGAGTTCAAGCTGGCTGTCGACTACAAGCCGGACTACGTGAACGCGAGGTTCGGTTACGCCAACGCGCTCGCCACGATGGGGAATTACTCGGAGGCAATCCCGCAGTTTCAGGCTCTGCTGCGGCTTGAAGCCGGATTTCGCAGCGGCCAACGAGGCGCTGGCGACGTGCGTCTATTTGCGTGATCACCCGGAAGCGCAAGCCCGGCGCGTCGCCTGATCCGGACGCTCCGAAGAAACAACAAACGAAGAAGAAATAGCTCGTGGGGTGGGCCGCCAGGCCTGCGAGCCGGAGTCATCTCGGCTTTTCCGGGGCTTCGCGCGAACAAAGAAGAAAGCCGAGACGACTCTCGGCTCGCAGGCCTGGTGGCCCACCCCACGTTTAGGCCACGTTGAAGATGTGTTTGCGGCGCTCCACCCATTCTTCGCTGGTGCAAAGGCGCGGCCCGATCTCGATCAGCCTCGGCAACAGGTAGAACAGAGCTTTGGGGTCCACTTCTCGCCGTCGCGCGTGCGAAAACCGCGTTGTTGATCGTCTTGCTGCCTGGGAAAGCGGCCCGTCCTGGACGATGGTCTCCATCATCAGGACCAAGCACCTCCAATTCGCCGGGATCCTCTTCCAGACGTTTGCAGTCGCTCGCCACGCGAAGCCCGAAGGGCACTTCGTCGATCGGGACGCCGTGCGGCTGTGCGCCGCGCTCCCATTCGACCGCCACCAGCCTCCACCCCTCGGCGGCTTTCGTATTGAAGTATTCTGCGGACGGCGGCGCCGTCATGAAATCCCGCACGCGCTCCAGTTTGGCCATGACGGCGTAAGGAGCAATCGCCCGCCACGCTAACGTTGTGAAAAATCGAGGAGAGACTGGACGCCAATGTCCGGTGGTGGGAAGCTGGCAGCGGACGGTGTTCGGTTACATGGTGTGATGTGTAGCGCGCGCTGAAGAGTCTGTATGAAAACAGGGACAGGCCGCCCTGTCCACGCCGATATCTTGTTCATTCGTGGCCTCGGGTCACTAGGGGACAGGGTAGCCTGTCCCTGTTTTCATACAGACTCTTCAGCGCGCGCCGCGCTACTCGAGTATATTGAAAATCTCAAACACCGGGCGACCGTTGGAATCCGGAACGATCTTGAGGATTTCCTTGTGCACTCCGTGCGCTGCCGCTTCGCGATCCAGATTGGTGCGAACCTCGGGCCAATTCTCGCGTGCCCACGACGTGTGTAACGAAGATCGCGTCTCGATTCGAGAAAATCCAGTCGATTTCTTTTCGTCCGTTCTTCGTTGGGCGACGCCGTCATGAGAGCGTCCCTCACCGATTTGAAGAGGCAAGCGGCCCCGCTGGGTAAACGCCAGCATGTCCAATATCCCCCAATCGAGACGTGAATACGATTGGCGAGACGATTCGCTGCAAACTCCCGCGATAATGCAAATGACGCGTCGCTGAAATTCCCCGGCGAGCCGTTGCGTTCCGCGTCCGCAACGGCCTGATTGACTACCAGGAGATTGACTGCGATCAGCAAGCTGGCCGCATCACGGCAACGCTACGCCAGGGCAGCGCCGCGAGCGCAGTCGCCAGGAACAATTGCGGAAAGGGCCAAAGCAATACGGTGTGGTGAACCGATCCTCCCGCCCCGCGCGTCACGGCCATTGCCAGCCACGTGACGGCACATGAAGACAACCGAGAATCGGGCCGCGCGGTAGCGCCACCACCACGGAATCAGCAATAGCGCCAGCAAATAGCCGACGAGCAGCAGGTTGCGGCGAGGGTTTCCCATGAATCGTGGCGTGTGCTGCGCGATCCAGGTTGCTGCACGACCGTGCAAAGACACTGGAGGCCTTGGGGCTTTCGGAATCGTCCAATCCGAAAAGGAACCCGAACAAACCGGAGCCGTCCAGAGTCCCGCGCTCGAGCATATCTCAGTTTCCCGCGAAAAATCGTCTGTCTCAAAATGAACGTTGGTGCCTACGGTCGAATTGGGATTGCGAACGTTGTACACCACTAGCGGCAGGGCGCCGAGCAGGAATGCGCGCGGCGGCGATCGAGGCGGTAGCGGGACAAAAGAATTTGCGAATTTCGCGCAAAAAAACCGTTAGGTTGCGCAGGTAAGACCAGCGAGAGCCCAAATGAAAATCGCTTTGTTCCATAGCGCCAGTCCGAATAGGAAAAACCCCAGGAAGAGCATACGCTCGGCGCGATTGTTGGGCGAATTTCACCAGGAAAAAACAACCGGTCACAAGCAAAAAGTGCTCGATTGCAACTGGTCCCCAGTCGATCGTGTTTGTGAAAATAAAGGAGGGATCGGTGGCCAGCAGGAAACTGCCAGGTCGCGGCAGAGGCGCTCACGGTAGTCGCGTTAAGCCATACAAAATCAATATAGTTAGCGCTCCCAGTAGCACCATGGGCAGGCGCAGCGACCAGACGTTGTTGCCGAACGCCGCCAGAATCGGAATGTACACAAGGGTTTTGAGCGTTCCCAGGTACGAAAGCACCATCAGATCGATATGGCGGTGAAAGAGGCCGATCCCAAATGCTTTGGTGGTAGGAAGATACAAAGGGTCAGTGAAAATCACTTCGTCGGCATAAATGCCTGCGTAGGGAATCAAAGCGGCTCCCAGCAGGACAAAAATGCTGGCGGCGGAGTCAGGCCGAAAAATTGTCCGAAAAGGGACAGTTGATGAGGTAATTTGAGGGATCGGATCACCGCCTGAAGGCGTCTGAACGGCAGAGCGTGTGCTAAGATTCTTCACGTTAAGAGCAAGCTGGCGAGCAAGTGATTCGGGTTCAGGTTGAGAACATCTGCCCGGTCACTGGACAGTATACGTCAGGAATGGTTGAGTCCGAGCCTGACTGAACGGTCGGTCGATTATTTTGTGATCGATTATTTTGAACGATATAGGCTTCCTGAGGCGGGAGGACGAGGCGCCCGCGACGGCATCGGTCCAGGTCATCCGTTGGGCGAAAGATCGGCGTAAAGCTTTCAGGATGCGATGCCGATGAGAACTGGACATTGCGTTTGAGAAACCATGCAAATGCCGGGAATTTCGCGAGTCGGGTGAGGAAGGCGAGGAATAGGCGGCAATCAGAGTTGGCAATAAACGTGCTTGCGTGCAGACGGTCGGATATGGTATGGTAGAAAATCGAAATCCGGGATTGAACGGTACGACAGCGGAGAAGGCGGCGTTTTGGGCGCCCTCTGCCGCACGGCGGACGCGCTTTGCGGTCCGGCATATTACCCTCAAAACGGTCTTTCAAAACGCATTGGATCTTGAACCTTTTTTCGTTGCCTTGCGTCTAATCGAGGTGAACGTGATCGAAATGAACGTGACGGCGGAATGAGACCGCGATAGTAAAACGTGGAGCGATGGACAAACGAGATCGAGACACGAAAACAAAATAGATAGGAAAGAGACAGGAGAGGCAGACATGACAAAGAGTGAGTTGAACAAATTCAAAAATATTCTGGAGGCCAAGCAGGCAGAGCTCGAAGCGTTCGTCCGCAATCGCGAAGGTATCGCTATCGAGAAGAGCCCGGACGCTCTGGACGAAGTGCAGCACGCCGCGGAGCGCGAATTGGCGATCCGAAATCTGGATCGCGAATCCAACCTGTCTGCGCAACGTGCGCGGGGCGCTGCGCCGAATCGACGAAGGCACCTTCGGTGTGTGCCTGCATTGCGAAGAGGACATCAGTCCCGAAGCGGGTCAACGCCGTGCCGTGGACGGCATTCTGCATCCAGTGCCAGGAGATCGCCGACCGCAATCAGAGCGGCGACGGCTCCGAGACCTTCGACGAGTTGATGGTCAGCGCGGCCTAATATCCGAGAAGCGCAGAACGTCATGCGATTCAGGATTCAGGAGCTCTAGAATGCGCGGGATGCGGCTTCTGCCGATTCGCGCTCTTTCTATTTGAGCGGCTACGGTCTATTTACAGGGCGTTGACAAAAGAAATCGTTCTGCCGGCCCGCTCTCTGTCGCGGCGGTAGGAGTGGAACACATTCCGTTCGCACTTCGTGCAACGGTGTAGTGTGTCGATATGACCCGCTGGAACTCCAGCTTGCAGGATCTGCGCGCGGTTGATCTCGGCTAAATCGAGCGCGAGTGTGCCGTCCTGTTTGGGGGTTCGCCCAAACTTTCGCGCGACGTCCTCCCCCACCGCATAGCAGCACTTGCCAATTCCGGGCCCTATCGCGGCGACCACGGAGCCCGGCCGCGTTCCGAATTCCGAACACATGCTGTCCAGGGTTCGACACACGATCCGCGCCGCCGACCCTCGCCATCCGGCATGCACCGCGGCGATGGCGCGATGTTCGGGATCGGCCAGAAGAATCGGGAAACAGTCGGCCGTACGAATCGAAATTGCCAGTCCAGGGACATTCGTGATGAGCGCATCGCCCTCGCCGGCGCACCCCATGTTGCTCACGGTGAGGACCAGGGCGGAATGGATCTGCTTGAGGCTCGCCATCCCAGCTTGGTCGAGGGACGAGGTACGCGTGCCGAAACCGTGATCCAGCCAGTCAAACTCCAGCATCGGGACAGAAATCAACGGAGTGTCTGAAGTCACCTAAGGTTCATTGTTCCAGAAACGGCGCATCCCCAGACGGCCGCGGATGGACGCAGATGAACGCCGATAAGGCACAGAGCCGCCTGAAGAGGTTGCGGAAAAACCGATCGCTTAGCCCGCTCCTTCTTGGTCACGGTTCTGAAGCGCCGCTGAACAGAACCGTCACCAAAGGGAGCAGGCTTATATGATCCTCGGGCACATTGAGCCGCCTGAAGGCGACTCGCCGCCATGAGTGGCGGCCCCAGTCCTACCGAGGATTTTATCTGCGTGAATCGGCGTGCATCTGCGGCCCACTATCGATTGGTGGCTTGTTCGAGAAGCAATGCGAACTGCTGGGATTTTGAGTCGACCCGAGCCTTGAGATCCGCAAGCTCGCGCTCGATGGAGCGCAGCTTGTCGGCCAGATGCAACGAGGCAAGCACCGCGACGCGGTTGCCGTCGACATTGCCCGCGCGTTGCGCGATCTCCGTCATCAGGGCGTCCACAGAATGCGCCAGCGATTCCACCTCGGCAGGATCGCCCGCAACCGTAAGGGAGTACGCCTGATTGAAGATCGTTACGCGAACGGTCTTTCGGTCCGATTCCATTTAATCAGGACCCGCTCAACAGATCCATCTGCCCGAGCAGTTTCTCGATGCGCACGCGAACCTGCTTGCGCTCGCCGCGGAGCTCATCCACTTCTTTTTTAAGTTTTTGAGTTTCCGCAACGGCAGAAGTATCGTTCTTGATGGCGTCGAGTTTCGCTAGGGCCTTCGCGGCCTCCTGCTTGGCGCTCTCACGAGCAGCAATGGCTTGATCGCGCTCTTCCCGCAAGTGTTCGCGCTCGGCGATGGCCTCGTCGCGTTCCTCACTCAAATGCTCGCGCTCCGCGCGCAGGGTCGCTACCAGGTCCACGATCCGGCGAATCCGCTCCTCCAGACTCGCTAACGAATCGGTATCGGGAGCGGCGGTGCTCATGCGGGCTCCGGCACCTGCTCAAGAGCGGCTTTCGCCTGGGCGACCAATGCGCCGAACGCAGCCTGATCGTTCATGGCCATATCGGCCAGGATTTTGCGATTGAGCTCGACTTCGGCTTTCTTCAAACCGTTCATGAAACGGCTGTAGGAAATCTCCGCCTGGCGGCAGGCGGCGCCGATGCGCATGATCCACAGCGAACGGAAATCGCGCTTTTTGAGCCGGCGGCCGACGTAACCGTACTTCAGCGACTTCTCGACGGCTTCCTGCGCGGAGCGATGCAGCTTGCTCTTGGTGAGGAAAAAGCCTTTGGCGAGGGCCAGTGTCTTCTTGCGATTTGCGCGGCGTTTGGAACCGCGTTTTACTCTAGGCACGTTTTTATCTCCTTATAACGGCGGATCAGGCACGTGCTGCGCGCTGTCCACACGAAGTCATCTGGAACCGGCTCGATTGCCCGAAAGCGTTCGACCGGCGCCTGTTTACCAGGGCTTAATAGGGAAGCATGCGCTTGATCTCAGGCGAGTTCGCCGGATCAGCAACGGCCGACTGTCCCAGACGGCGCTTCCGTGAGCGCGACTTCGAGGTCAAAATATGACGGGCAAACGCATGGTGACGAACGATTTTGCCGGTACCCGTCTTCTTGAACCGCTTAGCGGCGCCCTTATGGGTCTTCAACTTTGGCATTGGGAATCCTGATTATTGACGCGGCTCGCCCGCAATGGGCAAGATGCGACTTCTGTTAGCTTACCATAAACGGTCGCGAAAATCCGAGAGTGGATGTAGTGTCCTGACAGATTGCGTGGCGACCCGAGAGAACAGAGCGCCCGATCGCGAAGGCCTAGTCAGAGAATCTGAGAAATCTCCGTCTGTCCCGGTTTCCCCCCGGTTTCCCCGGTTTCCCCCGGTTTCCCCCGGTTTCCCCCGGTTTCCCCGTCGGTTGCGAGAGCCTAACTCCTCGGAGAATCTGCGAAATCCCGGTCTGTTCGGGTTGCCCCCGCCGATGGTAGCAATTTCGCCAGAAAAAGAGCCGACGATGTAGTCTTTACCATCGTTTGCATTGAGAAACCATTGGGCACTGGAAGCCTTAGGCAACGCTGAGGCGTGCCCTACAAGGGCAATCGCCAGATAGCAACGGCTGGAACGGGAGTGCGACACCGATATGATGGATTACCCATTCTTAGTCTTTGCGGTCTCTAATCTTTTGCTGTGGTCCTCCGCGAGAGTCGGCGCTCGCCTCCGCAAAGGACGGCAGGATCTGGACGACGCCGATCACGCCGATCTCGAAGTTATCCGGACCGCCACGCTGACGCTGCTCGGCCTCCTCATCGGATTCACCTTCTCGATGGCAGTCGGCCGATACGATCAACGCAAAAACTATGAAGAGGCGGAGGCCAATGCGATCGGTACGGAATATGTTCGCGCGGGCCTTCTACCCGCGGCCGACGCAGCGAAGGTGCGTGAGCTGCTCAGGCACTATGTCGAGCAACGTGTCCTGTTTTATACCTCGCGGGTGGCACGCCAACTCGATCAGATCGACGCTTCCACGGCTCGGCTGCAATCCGATCTCTGGTCCGCGATTCAAGGTCCCGCCGTGGCTCAACCGTCACCGGTGGCGGCCTTGGCCGTTTCGGGTATGAACGATGTATTGAACTCGCAGGGATACACGCAGGCAGCTTGGTGGAACCGCATACCGATTGCAGGATGGGCTCTGATGGGAGCGATCGCTGTTTGCTCCAATCTACTGTTGGGCTATACGTCGCGTCGACGTGACGCCAAAACGAAGCGGGTTTTCATTCTTCCGCTGATCGTGTCTATTTCATTTTTCCTCATAGCGGACTTGGACAGTCCGCGTGGCGGCGTCATTCGCGTGATCCCACAGAATCTCATGAGCGTCTCTTCCTATTTTCAGGCACCGTGATCCGAGAAAAGGCATTTGTGAACCTGGGGAAGGGAGAAACAGAGACGGACTTTTTTTGAATAAGTTCGACCACGGTTGCCGCCAAAAATATGAGAAATGCCCGTCTGTCCCTGTTTTTCCCTGTTTTTCGTCGGAGGCCGACTCACTGTGTGAGTCAAGTAATTTGTTACCCTCATGCAGGTGTAGGCCGTGGTTCCGCATCGACATCTTGCGGCTCAGCGCGTCCAACTCTCTATCTCGCGGCTGGATTCCTCGATCGAAAGCCTTTTAGCCCGCATGACAATAAGCAAAGCAGATTGTCGAAATCCAAGTCGAACTAGCTGGCGGATTGCTGCGCGCTGCTCGCCGTCAGCAAGGGCGACAAAGTTATTCAGCGCAAGTGATGCATGCTCTGTTTCACGGACCGATAAACCAGATGACTGACTTAGCGATCTTACAAAATCGTGCGCAGAGGGGATAAAAGTCGAGTTCCACCTAAACAGCAATTCATCCTTAGCCAGAAAAGACAATATCCAATACTGAAGCATCATCTTCTTGTCCCAAGAGCCGAGAGCCGTGTGCAGCGACAATGTTGCCTCCGGGCACAGTTTCACGACTACCCACGTGTCATGGGACTTTCGCGTTTGAGTCCATTGAATAGTACATTCACAAACTGAGATGTAGATCAGTTCTCTAAACGGGAATGTGACAGCGCATGGCCGTGATTGTTCGTTCTGGGTAAATTTGAGAATCACGGGTTCAGCAGTCAGGCGGAACAAGACATCCGTAGAGGTAACAAAGGCTATCCAATGTCCAACACGACTCAAGTAGCGAAAAAGGAGTAAGCCATTCGCCAGAGCTGCGGCGGCTACAACAAGTACGAAGATAGGCTCCGAATGAATGAATGCAGCAAGGATCGCAAGCAGCACGACGGGAGTGTTGAAGTAAAGCGGCGTCCATCGACCGATTCTACGGTCACACACGCTGAGTCCACTTCCGACCAGTTGTGCGGCTCGTACAGAACGCTCAGTTAATATCTGCAGATCTAATGCTCAGAATAGCGGACCCCGCGGGGAGTGCGGGATTGGCATGGGCTGCGGCTGCGGAATCGGTCCGGGTGGAAAAGGCTGAGGCCCCGGCATCGGCACAGGCCCAGGTGGCAGTGGTGTCGGACTTGGCGGGAAAACAGGGACTGGGAAAACAGGGGGAAAACAGGGACTGACGGACCTTTCTCACATTCCTTGGAGAGTCGAACTACAGTTGCGGCCAAAATATGAGAAATGCCCGTCTGTCCCTGTTTTTCTCTGTTTTTCTGTTTTTCTCCCCTCCCCCTGTTTTTCCCCCGGTTCCCCCCCTCGATTCGTGTTAGCCTAATGTGTCTAATGCTGAAACGCCACAAGACTTGGCGGCGGTATTTCGGGGGCTGAATTGAGAATTCAAGGGAAAATCTCGGGTTGGACCTATTGGGCTGCGTGTATCATACTTTCTGGGCATGTCGGTGCGGCCACAATCTACAACACCTTTGTCAACGGGAACGAGTACGTTTGCTGTTCCGGCTACCAGGCTTTCAGCGGAAGCCCCTTCGCAGCGGCATTCACACCAACGCAGACTTACACGTTGTCTGAAATTGACGCCGTCATAGACAACACTTCCCCGTTGCATTCACGTTGAGCATAGACCAGGATTCGGGCGGTCAACCAGGCGCGCCTCTTGAGTCCTGGTCCTTAAATTCGATCGTAGCTCCGCCGTCGGGGCTCGTAACTGTAGGTCCGACGACAGTCGTTTCGGCTAACGATACGCTGAACCTAACACTGCTCGCCGGTGACCAATACTGGATTGAAATCGCGTCGCCTTCGTTCGCGGTCCTGTGGAACGTTAACACGAACACTGGTCCGGTTGTTACTTTCGGCACCTATAGCGGCACTGCCTGGCACATTGAGAGCGGCGGGCAATTCGCGCCGCCTGAATTCGACGTATTAGCAACGGCCGTTCCTGAACCTTCCTTTATGCTTCCGATCGGCGCCGCGCTCCTGGCAATTTTTAGTTTTAGGGCGCGCATAATAGGCGCTGCTCGATCCTGAGTTGGGGGGACCGGGGGGAAAACCGGGACGGGGAGAAAACCGGGGAAAACCGGGACAAACCGGGGAAAACCGGGGAAAACCGGGGAAAACCGGGACAGACGGACACTTCTCATATTTCCACACAACCTACGCCGTGCGTTTCGATCCATACCCCTTCCGCAGTCAAACTACCCACGACCTAGAATCTCTCTCGCGGGTAGCTGTCCCCGGCCGCCGTCGCTAGCTCCGTGACGGACAAATCCCGCAAGATGTCGCTGATGCGTCTCGAAGAAAAGAACGATCCCGGGGCGCTGGCTCGGTCGCTTTCCCCGCTCGATGTCCCCAGGAAGGAACTGGCCTCTCGCAATAGCTGCACGATTTTGATGCGCCCGGTGCCGATCGGCGGACCGCAAGGCCCCCAAGCAGAGGACGAAAACCCGACGCTCTTTTCGCCTTCGTCGCGACCGGAGCCGCCCGACCTGGACATGGTGAAGGGAGCGGAAAGATTCCCTAACTGGGGGAGCCTCGAAAGAATCTCACCGATAGGGTTCGTGTCGCTAATCGCAAAGTGCGATAACGATTCGGCGTCCAACGTGGTCACGCTGTCGGTCGAAGTCGCTCTTGGAGCGAGCCCGCTTGGGTCGACGAAGCCTAACGGATTGGCTCGCGCATACTGGTATGGATTCGATTGCAGCGGATCCGCCGAAGACAAGCGGATCCTGCGACAAAAAGCGAGCCGTCGCACTGTCGTAGTAGCGTTGGCGCATGTAGTACAAGCCCGTCGAACCCTCCTGCATCACGCCGAATTGTCCCAGCCACGTAAACGGATTCTCGGTGGCGCCGCTCGACGTTACGGTTTCGCCGTAGGGCGTGATCGCGTAGGAATCGGTAATCGCACCGGCGTCGTTGGTGAGCAATGTCGTCGAACCGCTTTCGTCGAAGTGATAAAAATGACGAGCATTGGTCCCGTTTCCAGCGGCATCGATTGCGTAGAGCAACGTCCCGTCGGGCAGAAAGATGTAGTAGCGGCGATCGGTGGCCGGACTCGCCGCCGCATCCTGAACCGTGGCGAGCGTCGGAAGACCGGTCGCGTAATTCCAGATAAAAATCCGCGCGCCGCTGGACGCGTTCAGCGACGTCCGCAGGCCGAAGCCGTCGTAACCCAACGTAGCGCTTCCATCCAATCCGGCATACGATTGCAGCCGCGACGCGAGATCCCAGGTGTATTTGCGAATCGCGTCCTGATTCAAGCGGCCCATCGAATCGTAGGTGAATCCCGTCACCTGATGGGCTGCGTCGAACGTGAGCGGCAAAACGCCCGACGCCAGTGCGGGGGCTGCTGGAGCGCCTGTGGGCTGCGTCCGCGTCTCAGAGAGTTTCTTCCCGGCCGCGTCGCGCGTGATCACGATAGACGATCCCGCGTCTTCGGTGATCGAGGTGACGTGCCCGTCGAGTCGTATGTGTACTGCGTGCCGAGACCGTTCGGCCGCTTGACCGCGGTCAACTGATGCGCGGCATCATAGGTGAACGTCGTCGCGCCGCCGACCCAATCGGTAACGCTGGCGAGCAGGCCGATCGCATTGTACGCGTACTTCACCGACTTGCCGGTTGCGTACGTGATGGAGGCGATACGTCCGTTGGGATCGCGCGTGATCACGAGGCCATTCGACCCCGTCATCGCGCCGTTCGAATCGTAGGTGAACGAGCCCCAGGCCCGCCGGTCAAGCGATGATTGACGTCGAATGTGTAATTGAGATCGGTTCCATCGGTATACTGGCGGCGCGTCAGATTGCCCAGGCGTCGTAAGTGAGGTTGAGCTGCCCGATGGCGGTCTGAATTGCGTTGACTCTACTCCGCTTGTCGTACGAATAGTTCGTGTGACGATTCAACGGATCGATGGTGACTCCCAGGCGGCCGCCCGGATCGTAGCCGTAGGCCCAAGCTCCGCTGTTGGGATCCTGAATCTTCGTCAACTCCCCTGCGTCGTCGCGGGTAAAGGACAGGGTTGGACTTCCGCCCGCGAAAACTTCCGATCGCGATGGAGCCAACTGAACCGCGACCATCGTAGGTAATACTTGTTAACACGTTGACGGATCGGCGCCACCGATGTAGCGCTCGAGCGTGTCGCGATGGAATGAATACTGCGCGCCCGAGGGCAGATTCATGATCGTCAACGCTCCGAACTTATCGGTGGTGAATTTTGTCTTGCGCGAGAGCGCATCGGTGACCGATGCCAGCCCGTCCTCCTTGTCATAAGCGAACGTCAATCCCTTGCCCGAAGGGTCAAGCGCCGCGGAAAGCCGATGATGCGAATCGTAGGCGGACGTGAACGTCTCGCCGGCGGGCGTGGTGACCGACTTCTGCAGTCCGAGTTCATTGAATGCGAAGGACGTGCTCTGGCCGAGCCGATCCGTCCGCTTCACGACGCGATCCTCGGAATCGTAAAAGATCGACGTCGGATTGCCGAGAGCGTCGGTGCGGCCCAGCGGATGGTCGTTGTCATTAAACGACGTGCTGGAGGATTTGCCGTTCGCGTCGGTAGTCTTGATGACGTTGTCGAGGCCGTCGTAGGTGAACGATTCGGTGGTCGTGTCGGCGAACCGGATCTGGCTGACGCGCTTGGCGGAGTCGTAGGAATACGTGGTTGTGTTGCCGGCCGCATCGGTAGCGGAGGCGAGCGTGGCATCGGAAGCGTTGTAGACGTAAGTTGTCACATGGCCGACCGGATCGGTTCGGGTCAGAATCTGGCCGCGACTGTTATACGTGTTCTTCGTTATCTTGCCGAGCTGATCTGTCTCGGCCAGCAGTTCCCGGACGCGTCGTAGGTGTAACGAAACCGAGGACCCGTCGGCATACTGCGTTTTCGCCAACACATAAAACGTGAACGGACCGGCGGTTTGCGCTGTCCAGGTGTTGGTGTTCGTGTTGCCATTTACGTCGGTGACGGTTGCCAGGTATCCGGATGGGCATGATACGTTTCCGTAACTTTGTTTCCCAGGCGATCTGTTACCGAATTGCGATGGCCGTTGGCATCGTAGGTTATCGTGACGATCTGGTTATCAGGATCCGTGTAGTTCAGCAGGTCGGAATAATTGCGATTGACGTGGATCGTCTTGTTGCCGAGCGGATCTTTGAACGACGTCGATCCGGCGGGGTGGTCGTAGGTGAGCGTCGTCGTATTGCCGAGGCTGTCGGACTGCGTGCGACGCGGCCGATGCTATCGAACGTCTGCGAAAGCGGCTTGTTGCCCAGCGGCAGCATGTCGTCGAGTCATCAGGCCCGAAAGGCCACCGGAAGTAGTGTACGCGTAGGTCGTGATCTTGCCGTTCGCGTTGGTGAACTGCGTCAGGTCGTTGCCGGTGTAGCCATAGGAGACGGAGCGGCCGGATTGGTCGATAACCTTGACCAGTTTGCCGCTGGCGTCATAGGTGATGGTCAAGATGCGGCCGAGGCCGTCGGAGATCTGTGCTGGATCCGTTGTTCGGCAGCGTGATTGTCAGTGTGTTGCCATTTCGATCCTGAATGCTCGTGTTCCCAAGCGTGTTTCCGGTCCCGAGAACGTGTAAATCAAATTCGAGCGCGGATCGAGAAACTGATAGGTGTTGTTGCCGGTGGTCGCCAACTGATAGCCGTAGCGAGTCGGTGAAACCAGTTGCCAGGTGCTGCCGGTTTGCGCGAACGCGATGGTCTGGCCTCCGTAGAAAGTCACCTGCGCCTGCTTGCCGTTCAGGGCCAGGAGCCACTCGAAGTTGTGCATCCAATTGTTGCCGATCCGGGTCGTGGTTCCGTTGGATTAATGAATGCGTTCCGTAGACTCCGGCTGAATGTCAAGCGGAAGTGGTCCGCCCAGGGCGAGGTCGGGGCGCAACGTGGTATGCAGTTCGCCACTGGATGTCGCGATCGGATCGCAAATGTCTGACGAAAGGTTGCCGGGCGCGGTGAATCCGGTGTCAGAGACTGGAATCGAGAACGATGTCTGCGCGTAGTCGGTATTGGGGAGTGTGCCGTAATTGCCGACGCAATTTAAGTGAGCTCAAGCCAGGCGACGTTTTCACGTAATGGGAACCATATAAGTTGTGGGCCCAGTGAAGTTCCAGGATAAGTTAATCGCATTGAATCCGGACCATTACAAGAGAGATCATAGTGGTTCGCCTCCGGATCCGGATTCACCGGGAACGTCACGGAAGCAGGCAGCCCGCCGGTGATTACGAAGCCGGGATATTGATAGAGCCTTTTTCGATCGGATGGTACTGTCGCCCTCCCTGAAATCGCGGGCAAGAAGGTTGACGAAAGGAAGCACGCAAGCAAGAAACACTCCAACGAACAGGTTCGATGCATGAGTTTTTCCTTTTGAAACGTTACGGTAGCGGCAGTATATCACGGTCCCGGAAGCGGACGCCAAAGGGCCCGGACGGCACGATATCATGCGCCACTTCCCGGACGGATCAGTTCCACTCTGGCCGGTGCCCGTTCTGTGTCCCTTCTGGACCAACCGCGTGTCCAAGCTCCACAGATCCACGATTGGATGCCGATTAAGCTGTTTTGATTTCAACAGCTTGAATTGGATTGGGGCGTGCACTCACAATGTCTCGATCGTCATGCGATTTCTGTCCGCCATCCTCGTCTCCGCTGTTACTGCGGCTTCCGTTGGTGCAACCACGCTGCAGAAGCTGTCGACGGACGACATGATCCAGCAATCCACCGGGATCGTGCGGGCGAGGGTCACAGGATCGTATGTGGCATTCCGGGGCAAGGACGTCTACACGTACTACCAGTTACAGGTGACCGAGAACCTCAAGGGTGTTTCGGCGACCCAGGTGGACGTGGCGGTACCTGGTGGCGCGACGCGCGGCATCCGGCAAATGGTGCCTGGAGCGCCGGTGCTGGCAACGGGTCAGGAATACTTGATTTTCGTGTGGACCAGCAAGTCGGGATTGGCGCAGGTGATCGGGTTGTCGCAAGGATTGTTCGCGGTGACACAGAATTCGGCGGGCGACACGGTAATCGTGAGACCAGCAGCGGTCAGCATGATGCTGAATCAGGCCGGGCAAGTGGTCGCGGATCAACCGGTATCGATCAGTCTGAGCGACCTGCGGACCGAGATCCAGAAAGTGCTGGGGGCGAAATAGGCAATGCGTTCCCTGGTCCGATTGACGGTGTTGGCAGCGGCTTTGGCCGTATTGTCTCCCATCGCGTCGGCCTACTATTACTGGATTTATTTCGCCGGCCGCAGCGGGCCGTTCACTGCCGATCCCTGCTAAGTTCGATCTGAGCGCTTTACCGAACCAATCGATTCCTTATCTGATTTCGAGCCAAGGACCCGCAGTGATGATGCCGGGCGATACGTTCCCTGCGCTGATCAGCCAGATCCGGTTGGCCGCGAGCGTCTGGAACATCCCGACCTCGGCCGCGAAACTGAGCTTCGGCGGATTGTCGCCGATGACGCAGCCGGATTCGTCGCCGGAAGTGGATGTGGTGTTTGACGACAACATGGCTCCCGGCCTCCTGGCATACACAAGTCTGACGACGGTTCAGGATGTGAGCGGAACGCTGGCGAGCGGGGCACAATTCGTGCCCGTGTTGAGCGCGCGGTTGCAACTCCATAACGATTTGACCTTGTCTCAACCGCAGGCGAGCTCCTCCGATGCGTTTTTCCTGACCATCGTTCACGAATTCGGACATGCACTGGGTTTGCAACATACGTTGACGTCAGAGCGTGATGTCGACGCAAACCACGCGGGCCACGACGAAATCGGCTCCGCTGGCGGCGGACGATATCGCCGGCATATCTCTGCTCTATCCCACCGGAAGTTTTTCGGCGAATACGGGCAGCATCGCAGGGACGGTCACGTTGCGCGGCGCGCGAGTGAACATGGCAAGCGTGGTGGCGCTTTCGGCTACAACGGGAATCGCGGTAAGCGCGATCACGAATCCGGATGGTTCGTACGTCATCAATGGTATCCCGGCGGGTCCGAACGCGGGCTCGTATTACGTTTACGCGCATCCGCTGCCGCCGGCGGCGACCGGGCTCGGCGAGGCGTACCCCGATAACATCGTTCCGCCGCAGGATCCCAATGGCGGGCAGTTTCCAGCGAATACGGGCTTCGGTACGCAATTCTACGGCGGCGGCACGGATTGGACGCAGACGCCCGCGATTTCTGTGACGGCAGGGCAGGTGTCGTCCGGAATCAACTTCAACGTGTCGGCGCGGTCCGGGCCGGCGATTTCCGGAATTGTCACGTTTGGTTATCCGGCGCCGAATTATTTGATCGCTGTACCTGCGTCGCCGCTTGCAATCGGGTTCGCATACCTACCTCGTTTTTGCAGGTAATGGAGTGACCGCGACGACCACCAAGAACACAACGACAGTTGCGCCGGGGCTGAATGTCAGCGTCATCGGAGGAACGGCGCAAGTGAGACCGGAAGCGTGAGTCTCACGTATTTCTACAGCGGGGTATGATCAGGTCACCATTGACGCGAGCTCGGTGTCCAGCTACACACCTGTCGCCTTGGCGATGACGTTGAATGGCGATCTGTATGTCCTGCCGAATGCGTTCAGCGTGGTTCCGTCGGCGCCGTCGACGATTACGTCGGTGAACGGATCCACGGATGGCAACGGCAACGCGACAGTCACCATCGCGGGCTCGAATCTGAACATGAAGCACCAAGGTTCTGTTCGATGGCGCGCCGGCTAACGTCATTCAGCAGAACGGAGACGGTTCCATCGTGTGACCGCGCCGCCGGCCTCGAACGGATATCGGCAACCGTGGAAGCGCTGGGACCGGACAGCCAGACATCGGCGACAGGTTTTGGGATCGTGTGCGCCGCCGGCGTTTGTTTATGGCGGACCGTCGGCGCCCTACATCAGCGTGAATCCGCCGGCAGTGGCCGCGGGCACGGATTCCATGGTCGAGATCACCGGATACAACACCAACTTCGTGGATGGGACGGTTGTCGGATTTCGGATCGAGCGACATCACGGTGAAGCATGTCTGGGTGGTGAATCCCGGGTTCCTGCGAATGAATATTTCGGTGAAGGCGTCGGCTGCAGCCGTGCCGACGACCATCAGCGTCGCGAGCGGGCTGCAACTGACGACGCTGAACACGTCCTTTCAAGTGACTCCGAGTACGGGTCAACTTACGCTGCTGACTCCCGATCGTGAATCAGGCCACCGGTCTCGCCGGCGTCCCGGTCGATGGAGTCGCGGTGATCAGCACCTCGGGCTTGCCATTTACGGCGACGAGCTCGACCCTGTCGGGATGGACGTTGACGATCTCGGGCCAGCCGGTTCAGTTCTCATTGGGTGACCGTGGACAGATCCTCGCTCAGCGTTCCAGCAGGATTGCTGACCGGACCTTCGATCGTGCAATTAACGCCGGCGAATGGCGCTTACGTGGCCCCGGTTCTGATGCAGGTGGACCCGCCGCCGCCCGTGATTTCAACCGTCACCAGCATGACGCCGGGCGCCTCAAGTACGGCGTCCACGATGACCGGCGTGGTTCACGCAGGCGATACGTTGACCTTTACGGTAGCTGGACTGGCCGATGCGAGCGGCAATCTTCCCAGCACCTCTTCCGTGGACGTGAACATCGCGGAGAACGGCAACGGAGTCGATCTGACGCCATCGTCGCTGACCGCCATCGGCGGGCTTGGGTTCCCTTGCCAACTCACCGTAACTTTGCCGTCGAATCTCGCGGCAGGTCCGCAGACTATCACCATCCGGGTGGGGACTCGCGTGTCGCAAGCCTTTACGATCACCGTTCAATAAGCTCTTTTGGCCACGAATACACACGAATGAACACGAATAAGAATCGTGTTTTGGATTCGTGTTTATTCGTGTGCATTCGTGGCCAAAAGAGCTTTCGCGCCGGGTTCCGCAACGTAGCTTTTAACGAACGCTAGCGCCTGCGCAGTGAGCAGAGGCGAGGCTCCGGATAATTGGCCTTCCCGATATTCCAGCGTGCCGAATTCCACGGGCACGTGATCTTTTTCTGTCACCCAGGTGATCTTGACCCAGCCGCCAGTGTCATCGATCACCGAAAATCGAACCGCATCCGCTGAATCCAGCGGCATCCGGCTGCACCGGCCCCGAGCATAGCCGCAATTGCACAACTCGCGCTGATCGGATTCCCCTGGCTCGAAAAGCTCAGCCCTCGATCGCGTGGCAAATGCCGCGATAGGGTTCGCCCAGCGGCAAGCGAGGCGCGTGAATCCAATCGCCGCGATCGATCCGGGCAACAGGCATGAACAACGGACACGCCATGGGGATCAATCGCCAAGAATATCCAGCGA
This sequence comes from Terriglobia bacterium, assembly GCA_963732025.1. Taxonomy (GTDB): domain Bacteria; phylum Acidobacteriota; class Terriglobia; order Bryobacterales; family Bryobacteraceae; genus Palsa-187. Next base: position 234,424 of record CAVSXU010000006.1, on the reverse strand, counting down.
CGCCTGCAGCTCAGCGCGAGCATGCGGATCGTGCGTGTTCGAAAGCCCGCGGCGATAGTAATCGCGCGCATCGTCGAGGCGCCCCAATTTCTCCAGCGTCTGGCCGCCATGGAAGTACGCCGCGGAATACGCTGGATCGGCAGCCAGGATGGACGCGAATTCGCGCACTCCCGCTTCCAGATTCCCTGACTTCACGTATTCCATCGCGAGCCCGTAGCGCGCAAACGAGTTGGCGGGATTCTGAGCCAGAAGCTGTTGCAGGATTTCGATGCGGGAGGGTTCCAAACAGTCAGGATACCAGTCACCGGACGTCGGTCATGACGGCCGCGACTTGACGACGAAACCGGCGAAGCCGCCAAGCCAGAATACCGAGCCCGGCTCCAAGCATCCCGGCGGTGGCTGGCTCGGGAGCTGCCTGAAGACCGTCGATCTCAAAGGACTCCGAGGGAATGCTGGTCGCACCACCGCCTGTCAGAGTGTTGGAGTCGGCTGTGGACGCGCCTCCGTTGATTTCGTCCCACCCGACCAGCGCATCGCTAGTCGTCGCCCCACCCAACAGTTCCAGGTAGTAGGTGCCCGCTGTAAGGGCGAGGCTGCTGACGGAAAAACTGGCTGAATAGATGGTATGGGTCCCGTTGATCCCGAAGGGAACCAGCGTCGGAACGATTGCCGTGGCGCTGGCCAACACCGTGCCGCCACCGTCGGTTGCGGTCGAGATCACCCAGCTCAACGTGTTCAGAGTATCGCCGGTATTTGTCCAGAGTCCGATGTTGGATACCCCGGTCACCGTGGCATCGGACAAAATCACGAAGGAGTCGGTCGCCTCGCGTTGATGGAAGACCGGCGTGTCAAAGATGGTTCCATTGACGGCACCGTTGGAATACAAGAGACTCGACCAGCCGGGAACAGACAGAATACACACGACGGCCATCAGAGACAACAAGCGCATTGAGCGATTTTCCTTTTCGGGGACGATTACTTGGGAGGGACTAAGGCTGCTCAACTGTAGCACACAAAACTCGTGACACTACCGAATTTTCGTATGGGCGAGGCCGTTTGGGCATTTCCGCCGACAAAATAGTGTTGCATCGCGGCGAGCCGGCGGGGGCCGGAACCTGGCGGCATAGTTCGTTCGATCACAAGGGCCTCCGACGCTCCGCGAGAAAACCTTTGTAAATTTCGCCATAAGCGGGCTTTGTCTGTCCAACGGTTTCCGCAGCCTCGATATACTAATGATGAAGGTCTTTCTTGCACCGCCTGACTGCATTACTGTTGCTTGCCGCCCTGTCCGCGACGCCGCTGATCCCGCAGCGCGTCCAGCCACAGTCAGGCATGGCCGGTCAGAATCAGCTCGATTCCAGCCCCGCGCTGTTCGCGGTAATGGTGGCGCTCAACGCCGGTGGCTTCAACCTGGATGCCGATTCGCCTACGAATTCGCCTCTGCGGCGCGAGATCCGCGATTTTTTCGCCGTGCAGCGCAATGAAAGCCTGGACGAGTTGCGCCGCTTCGTCCGCGATCATCACTCGCGAGATCCAAACCTGGAGTTGAGCAGCTACATCTCCTACGCGCTGGCCGTCGAAGGGCCGCCGAATTTCGAGAATCGATATCCCGTGACGGCGATGCCGCCGGATGTCGACCGCCTGTACGGCTTTAGCGCCGTGCTATCGAATTTCTATCGCGATAACCACCTGTACGATCTGTGGAAGCGCGAGCAGCCGTTTTACGATCGTGCGATCAGTGCAGTTGCAGGAGCCGGTCGCGAACGCCGTATTGCAAGCCAACGCGTACCTGCGCAACGCGACCAGCGGCTACCTGGGGCGCCATTTTCAGATTTACGTGGATCTCTTCGGGCCTCCGAATCAGGTGCAAACGCGCAGCTACGTCGACGATTACTTCGTGGTCGTGACACCCTCCGCCGAATTGCCGGTGGAAGCAATTCGCCATGCCTATCTGCACTATCTGCTGGATCCGCTGCCGCTGAAATTCTCCAAAGGGTTGCTCGAAAAGCGCGGGCTCGGCGACTACGCGCAAGGCTCGCCGATTCTGGAAGAGCAGTACAAGTCCGATTTCATTCTGCTGACCACGGAGTGCCTGATCAAGGCAGTGGAAAGCCGTATCGATCGTAAGCCCGCGGCAGGTGGATCAGGCACTGAAAGAGGGTTTCGTGCTCACCCCGGCGATCGCCGAGCAGCTCGCGATCTTTGAGAAGCAGGAAGTCTCCATGCGGCTGTACTTTCCGGACATGATCGACGGCATCGACTTGAAGCGCGAGGAGCAACGGCTGGATCATATCGATTTCGCGAAGGAGCGCGTCGCGCGCAACGTCCGAAAGGTCCAGCGGGAGGTGGCCGCGCCGGAGCCGACCGGCATCGACAAAGCTCTGGCCGATGCCGAAAAGGCCTACACGGATCGCGATCTTCCGCGCGCCAACGAGATGTTTCTCAAGATCGTGCAGCAAACCGATCAGAAACCGGTCCACGCCAAAGCGTATTATGGTCTGGCGCGGATCAAGGTACTGGAAAAGGATCCGGAAACGGGAGATCGCCTGTTTCGGAAGGTATTGGAGCTGGAGCCCGATCCGGAGACCAAGTCGTGGAGCCTGTTGTATCTGGGGCGCCTGGCCGACTCGCAGAAGCTGCATGAGGAGGCGGTGGAGCACTACAAAGCAGCGCTCGCTGTAGAAGGCGCGCCGGAATCGGTTCGCAAGGCAGCGGAACAAGGATTGAAGGAAGCGTACGTCAAGAAATAGCGTGACGCGAAAATTAACTTAAATGGGGAATAAGAGGATGAGGAATCGATTGGTGGCCGGCTTGACCGGCATGATTGTCGCCGCCGGCCTGCTGGCTGCGCAGCCGAAATTGCAGAAGAAAGAGTACGATGCGTTCATGTCGATACAGAACGCTCCGTCGCCGGATCTACAGATTGAAATGGCGGACAAGTTCATAACGGGTTTCCCGGACTCGCAGATGAAGACAGCGGCGTTATTTCTCGCCGCCAATGCCGCGCGCCGAAAGGGCGATGCGACCAAGACGATCATTTACGCGGAGAAAACTCTTGAAGCCGACCCGAAATATTATCAGGCGATGATCATGATCGCCGGGGAACTGGCGCGCGGGACTCGCGAAAACGATTTGGATAAAGAAGAGAAGCTGGGACGAGCGGAGAAGCTGGCGAATGCCGCGATCCCTCTGATCAAGGAAGCGCCCAAGCCAAATCCGCAGTTGACCGATGAGCAGTGGGACGCCGCGAAGAAGGATTTCGAGTCTCAGGTGCACGAAGACCTGGGAATGTCTGCCACGGTGCGCAAGAAATACGACGTCGCCATTGCCGAATTCAAAACGTCGATGGAAATTTCACCGAACACGACAGTGATGTTGCGGCTTGCCGGGACCTATGACGATGCCGGCAAACCCGACGACGCTTTGGCGCTGCTCAACAAGGTGCTGGCGATGCCGAATCTGGATCCGGGTCTGAAGCCGTTCGCGGACCGGGAGAAGGCGAAGGCGGAAAAGCTGAAGGCGGCGAAATAGACTCGTTTGCGAAACGAAATCGCTCCGTACGACACTGAGCACGCATGAATGCTGAGTTAGTGAACCTCGAGAAGTCCCTCGGCCATATATTCACAAACCGGGAACTACTGGAGCAGGCTCTCACCCACAAATCGAGGATTTACGAAAAGAGTCCGGATGGGCAGTGCTCGGCGGACAATGAGCAATTGGAGTTTCTGGGCGATGCCATTCTCGGGTTCGCGGTGAGCGAATGCCTGGTGCGGCGGCATGCGACGTATCCCGAAGGCCGGCTTTCGAAGCTGAAAGCGCACCTGGTGAGCGCGGCCAGGCTGCACGAGGTCGCTCAGGAATTGGGGCTCGGCGAATATCTTTTCCTGGGGCGCGGAGAGGAAATGAGCGGTGGGCGCGAGAAGAAGGCTTTGCTCTCCGATGCGGTGGAGGCGCTGATCGCTGCGTTGTATCTCGATGCCGGGCTGGACAAGGCGCGTCAGTTTATTGAAACGCGCGTGGTCGGCGAGTATCACCCTAATGAGGATGGTTCCGATGGAGCGGTCTCGGACTACAAGAGCGCGCTACAGGAGACGGCGCAAGCATTGAAGCTGCCGCCGCCGCGGTACGTTATCGTCGGTGAGGACGGCCCGGAACACATGAAGACGTTCACGGTGGAAGTCCGATTAGGCAAGGAATGGATCAGCCAGGCGCAGGGATTGTCGAAGAAGAGCGCGGGGCAGAAAGCCGCGCAGCAGATTCTTCAGCAGTTGACGGAATGGGGCAGATAGCCGCAGGGGCCGACAGCCAGAAAGTGCTCGAGGCCATCAATCGCGCCATCGCTCTCGATGAAGATAATCAGACGGCTGCTGCTGTAGAGCTTCTGATGCCCTTGGCGGCCGAGTTCCCCGAAGCTGCGATCATCCACGGCTATCTGGCCTCATATCTACTTTCATGCCGTCGTTTCGACGAGTCGATTGCACACGCCCGTCAAGCCGTTCGTCTGTCCCCAAAATCAGAGAAAGCGTCTGTCGTGCTTTTTCATGTGCTCAACGGCACGGGCCAGCACGCGGAAGCACGCGATGAGATGAAGCGTTTTCTCACAATCCGCTGGTCTGACGAATACGCGAGAATTCTAAGGGAAACAGGAGACGCGGAACCGCCACAGTAAACATATGAAAAGATTTTCGATCGGGTTCGTGATTGGGATTCTATTTACTGGCTTGGTCGGCGTCATTCTGGTGTTTGCCGCGTTCAATATCGGCGAGCGCAAAGTCACCGTCGCCGACGGATCGACGCTGGTCGTCCATCTGGAAGGCGAGACTCCCCGAACAATCGCCAGTCGACCTGACGCTGCCGTTCCTCGAACAACAGCAATCCATTGACCATGGTCGAGGCCTGGCAGCTTTTCCATAAGGCGGCCACTGATTCGCGCATCAAGGCGATTGTGCTGGAGCCGCGCGGACTGTCCGTCGGCTGGGCCAAGCTCGAAGAGCTGCATGACGATATCGCGGCATTCAAGAAGTCCGGAAAGCCGGTGTATGCGTACCTGCGGGGCGCCGGCGCGCGCGAATATTACGTCGCGACGGCGGCCGACAAGATCTACATGTCGCCCGAAGACGAACTGGACGTCAAGGGTCTGCGCGTCGAGATGATGTACGTGAAGACCACGCTCGACAAGTTGGGCGTGCAAATGGAATTCGAACACGCGGGCAAATATAAAGACGCGCCGGACATGTTCACGCGCACGACGCCGACGCCTGAGACGCTTGAGGTGATGAATCAGATTCTGGATCAGTACTACGGGAATCTGGTCGACACTATCGCGCAGGGCCGGAAGAAGTCGGCGGACCAGATTCGCGCGGCGATCGACGATGGACCATTCGTAGGTCAGCCGGCGGTCGACAACGGCATGATCGATGGGCTGCTGTTCGAGGACCAGGTTTATGGCGATCTGAAGACCAGAATCAAGGGCGACATCAAGCGCATCGGCGAGCAGGACTATGCGCGCGCAGCGTGTCGGGCAGCGAGGGGTCGGCCAAGATCGCGTTCGTGGTCGGCGATGGCGAGATCACGCGCGGCAGTTCGCGCAGCGAATGGGACCGGCGACGGAATCACCGCGACCTCGATGGTGCGCTTGCTGAAGCAGGTCGCTGACGATGCGTCTATTAAAGGCGTCATCTTGCGGATCGATTCGCCGGGCGGCGACGGCATCGCGTCCGACGATATTTTGCATGCGGCGAAGGATTTGAGCGGCAAGAAGCCGGTCGTGATTTCGATGGGCGACCTGGCGGCGTCGGGCGGCTACTTTATCGCGATGACGGGCGATCCCATCATTGCCTATCCAAACACGCTGACCGGCTCGATCGGCGTATTTTTCGGCAAGCCGGTTTTGAAGGGTTTGTACGACAAGATCGGAATCAATAAGGACACGTTGAAGCGCGGGAAGTTCGCCGATATCGACACGGACTACCGGCCGCTGAACGATGAAGAACGCGCCAAACTGAAGCGCGAGATCGACGTGTTCTATAGGGGCTTCGTCGAGCGCGTCGCGGCCGGCCGCAAACGTCCGTACGATCAGATGGAAGCGCTCGCGCAGGGCCGCGTGTGGGTGGGCGCGCAGGCGAAGAAGAACGGACTGATCGACGAACTCGGCGGGCTGGATCGCGCGGTGGAGTTGGTGAAAGAGCGCGCGAAGATCCCGGCGATCGGACAAGGTGAAACTGGTGACGTATCCGCCGAAGCGGACAATCTGGGACCTGATGTTCGATCGAACCGAAGACGCGGATGTGGAATCGTTGATCGCCAGGCAGGCGAAGTCGCTGGTAGGGAAGTTGCCGGTGAAGTCGCTGATGCACGGCGGGATTATGGAATTGATGCCGTATTCGGTTGAAGTGAAGTAGAAACCCTCAAAAACCTATTGGCCACGAATGCACACGAATAAACACGAATGGAACTCCCTGTCTTATTCGTGTTCATTCGTGTTTATTCGTGGCGAAGAGCTTTTGCTAGGGTTCGGCGGCGTGATCGAAACCGCCCCGGCCGCCCCCGAACGATCCACGATCGCTACCCGAATCTTCGCCGCGCCATCGTGAACCGGGATCAGTTGCTGTAGCGTAAGTCCTTCAATCCGCCGGGCTTGATACGCTTTATCGGTCATATCGAACGTCAGCGTCTTGCTTGGCAGATTCAAGCGTGACGCCCCGGGCGGATTGCGAAACGAACCCAAGCTCGGCCGATCCTTTCCATCTCTCCGTCCACTTGTTCCAGCCGGAAATCCTTGAAATCGATCTGCACATCGACCTGGAAATTAGTGCCAATCCGCGCGATCGCCGCTGTGAGGCCGATGTCGCTGGCATCTTCGGCGACCCCGGATGGCCCGGAATCGCCTTTGGCGTCCACGTCAAAGTAGCCCGCGCGGTGGCGCACATCGACGCCGGGCCTATCGACCGTGACTTTCAACGCGTGAAAATTCCCATCTGCTTTATCGTGCTGCGAATAAAAGCCGAGCGTGTAGGTGACGGCGCTATCTTCCATCGCTTCCTGAATGGATGCGCCAATGTCATTGCGGCTGTAAAACGCGCGCCCACCGGTTTCGTCCGCGATCCATTTCAGCGAGTCGATTTCTGCCGTCGAACGGGAACCGATCAAGCCGCGCGCGTACACGGGATAAATCGCGATGTCGGCGCGGTCCAGCATCCGCATGCGATCCGGCTGTTCGCGCAGCGCTCCTGATGGGGAAGCCGTTCGAAATCCAAATCACCGATTTCTTGCCGGGAACGCGCGCCAGATATTTGTCCAAGCTGCTCGAATGCATCGATGGTTTCCCACGATCGATCCTGGTTGGCGGAACCGCGCATTTCGGCGGCGCTCTTGGACGCCATGGCGGCGGCGTCTCGCGATCCCCGCATCCTGGGCGTCGGGGCGTTTGCCATGATCAGTTTTTGCGACTGCTCCGGGCGAAACGCCTCGGCGGCTTTCGTCAGGAGTTCGCGATCCGTCGTGAAATCCTGCAGGAAGTGCGATTTCTCTCCCAAAACGAAGATCGCTGTAGGATCGCGAATATCCATCGCCTTCAACAACGAAAGTAGCTGCCTTTGCGCGAAAACCTGATCGGGAGGAGGAGTATTTAGCGTGTCGATCAGCAGCAGGTTGTGGCGTAGCGGACGCGCGGCCGCTTTCGCGTAGCGATTGGAGAACACGCCAGGCGGCAGTGGCGGAATCGACGCCGCGGCCGTTGCCGGTTCAGGCTTCAAGACGCGGAACACGGCGATCCTCTGCTGGTGGCCGCTGTCGAACAGCTTGAACGAATCGGCCGTAAGATCGGTGACCGGACCATGAGCATCGCGCACGATGACGGTGGTCTCGACCAGTCGCGTTGTTACCTTGATAGGTTCTTGCGCGACGATCGGCTCTTGCGCGACCGCAATCGCGATGACCATCGAGAAGAAAAGAATCCGAGGCACGAGTCCTATAATAGACCGCATGACCAACCGGTCCTCGCCCCCAGGAACGATTATCCCGAGCCTGATCTACACCGACGTCGCCAAGGCGATCGATTTTCTTTGCGGCGCGTTCGGCTTCACGGAGCGGCTGCGAATCGGCGGATCGGATGGCAGAGTCGGGCACGCGCAACTCGAATTTGGCGGAGGTGGGATCATGCTGGGCGAAGCCCGCAGCGGATTTCGACCACCTCGGCCCGGCGAGATCAGCGCGACCATTACGGTGCGGGTTGAGGACGTCGATCGCCATTTCGAGCAGGCGCGATTGTTCGGAGCGCGGATTGAGCAGCCGCCGACGGATCATCCATACGGCGAGCGGCAATATAGCGCCGAGGATCCGGAGGGTCACCGTTGGGCATTCACGCAAGCGATCGCGGATGTGGATCCGAAGGATTGGGGCGCCAAGAAGGCGTAGGGGGACCATCAACATTTCACAGTCGTCAGTGGGGCGCGACCTTACGAGTCTGTGTGAAAACAGGGACAGGCTACCCTGTCCCCTAGTGACCCGACGCCGCGAATGAACAAGATATCGGCGTGGACAGGGCGGCCTGTCCCGGTTTTCAACTACTCGCGGACGCGCAGGCCGCTCCACTCCTCGCAAATCAGAATCGAGTTCGCGGGATTATTCGGGGCGTACTTCAGACTCGCGATGCCGATCAGCCTGTCGGGATCGGCGGGTAGTTTCTCGCGCAGCGCCGTAACATCCTGCGAAGCAGTGTACTGGACGCCACGGATCGAATACGAATAGTAGATGACCGCGTCGTTGGCTTCCGTGATCATCGCGTCGCCCAGCCGGCCCAATCGATGAACGCTTAGCCGGCGTTTGCGCTCGCGCTTTTCGGGCGTGCCGTGAACCCGCAGGGCGATGAAGATCGCCACGGCGATCAGGACAGCGGCCAAGCCGCCTAATACGGCAACCTCAGCGCTCGGCGACATTAGGCGACATTATAGCGGGAGAGTGGGCTTATCGAGATCGAGGGTTCATCGAGAAGACGGCGCGGGCTGAAACGCTTTCGCGTAGTCCTTCAGGAAGGTTTCGAGACCCTTGTCGGTCAGCGGATGATTGAACAGCGCGTCGATCACCTTGAACGGCAGAGTGCCAACGTGCGCACCCGCCTTGGCGGCATCGATCACGTGCGTCGAGTTGCGAAGCGAGGCGGCCAGCACCTGGGTATTGAATCCGTAGTTCTTGTAGATCAGAACGATGTCACGTACCAGATCCATGCCATTCGCGCCGATATCGTCCAGGCGGCCGACAAACGGGCTGATGAAATACGCCCCGGCCTTGGCTGCCAGCAGCGCCTGGCCCGCCGAGAAACACAGCGTCACGTTCACGCGGATGCCTTCGCGGCTGAGCACGGAACAGGCTCGAATGCCGTCGCGCGTGAGCGGCACCTTCACCACCACGTTGCGGTGGATCTTAGCGAGCTTGCGGCCCTCGGTCAGCATCGCATCCGATTCAGTCGCGACCACTTCCGCGCTGATATCGCCATCGATGATGTCGCAGATCTTGCGAATCTGCTCCTCCATTGGCGCGCCTTCCTTCGCGATCAGGGAAGGATTGGTGGTGACGCCGTCGATAATGCCCCAGCGCGCGCCCGCCCGCAGTTCGTCAAGGTTCGCCGTATCGAGGAAGAATTTCATGGGTTATGTTTGGGTTAATCTCTCAAAGTCTATGAGGGATGGTGAGGATAATTATACCATCCGCTATAATGGTAAACGTTGTTGATGGGGTTTCGCGCCGGGGGCCTCCAGCCTTTGGCAGTGTGTTTCCAGTACAATAATCGGAGTCTCATGGTCACCAGTTCGTTCTTACCGGCGCTGTTGTTGGACAGCGGGACGACCTCGACCGTCAATCGCATTTGGGACGCGCTGTTCTACGATCCTTTCGCCGGCATTCATCGCCTGGTGTTTTTCGATTGGGCGATTCTGCTTTCCTACTTCGGCGTGCTCGCCGTGTTGTCGTGTTACGGCTTGCATCGCTACGAGATGATCCGCGGCTATTGGAAGCACCGCAAACGGATCACGGAAGCCCCCGAGCCCGTGCGATTCGAGCAACTTCCTCGCGTGACCATCCAGCTTCCGCTGTATAACGAGCGTTATGTGGTGGAACGGCTGATCGAAGAAGTCAGCAAGATGGACTATCCGCGGCACCTGTTGGAAATCCAGGTGCTGGACGATTCCACCGACGATACCCACGCCTTCACCGAGCGTTTGGTGGGCGAATATCGCGCGGCCGGCGTGCCGATCGAATACATCCATCGGACCAATCGCCACGGTTACAAAGCAGGCGCTCTGCAAAACGGCTTAAAGACGGCGACCGGCGAAGTGGTGGCGATTTTCGACGCCGATTTCGTGCCGCCCACCGATTTCCTGCAGAAGACCATCCACTATTTCAGCGATCCCAAGACCGGCATGGTGCAGACGCGCTGGGCGTACCTGAATCGCCATTACAACGTGCTGACCGAGGTCCAGGCGATGCTGCTCGACGGCCATTTCGTGCTGGAGCACGTGGCCCGCAGCGGCGCTGGGCTGTTCTTCAATTTCAATGGAACGGCGGGCCTGCTGCGCCGCGCGATGATCGACGACGCGGGCGGCTGGCAGCATGACACGCTGACCGAAGATTCCGATTTGAGCTATCGAGCGCAACTCAAGGGCTGGAAGTTCGTGTACGTGCCGTCGATCGAGTGCCCGTCGGAACTGCCGGTCGATACGTACGGATTCCAGGTTCAACAATCGCGCTGGGCGAAGGGACTGACACAGGTCGCGATCAAATTGCTGCCGACGATTCTGCGCGCGAAGCTACCGTGGCGGGTCAAGCTGGAAGCGATCATGCACCTGACGCCGAACATCTCCTATCCGCTGATGATCGCCGTGAGCGCGCTGATGCTGCCGGTAATGGTGGTGCGCTACTACATGGGTTGGTTTGAGATGCTGACGATCGATCTGCCGTTGATCGCCGCGTCGTTCTGGTCGATCTCGGCGTTCTATGTGATCGCGCATCGGGCGCTGTTCCCGAAAACGTGGAAACGCGCGTTTCTGTTCCTGCCCGCGCTGATGGCAGCGGGTGTCGCTTTGACGATCATCAACTCGCGCGCCGTGATCGAGGCGTTGATCGGATATCAGACCGGTTTCGCCCGAACGCCCAAGTACGCGATCAGTACGGATCAAAAGGTCCAGCTCCGGAATATTAAGTACCGGCGGCGCAGCGGCTGGCTGCCGTACGCAGAGCTTGCGGTGGGCACGTATTTTCTGGCGATGATCATCTTCGCGATCGAATCCTTCAACTTCCTGGCGATTCCGTTCCTGCTCCTATTCGTCGGCGGATACTATTGGGCCGGCGCCAGCACGCTGTGGGCGGAATATCAGGGCAAGCTGCAATGGGAACGGCAGCAGAATGCCGCGCCCGCTGAAATCGCCAAGCGCGCGAACGCATAGCGGAGGATGTGGCGCACGCACTCGCGCGTGCCGTGTCGACACTCATGTCGACACCCAATCCAATCTCGCGAAAATCCTCTGGAGAAGAATCGCGCACGCTGTTACTCACATCTGTGAGTAGAGGGCTTCCATATTGCGAGCAAAACTATCGGCATCGCAAGCCGGCGAATTTCTGATTTGCTCGCGGCTCAGTCGTCGAGGCTTGCCATTCGCGAGATCGATAGCCTTCGTGATATACCCCTCAACGTCCGCCGCGACGTACTCAGTCAGCCCCGCCGCCCGCAAAATCGAAGCACTGGTGCGCGCCGCCCAACGATCGCCCCAAAAGGCCACCACCGGAACGCCCTGCCAGATCGCCTCGGTCGTCGTTGTTCCGCCATTATAAGGAAACGTGTCGAGTGCTATGTCGATCTCGTCGTAAGCCTTCAGGAATTCGTAGTGATCCGAAGGGCCTTCCAATCGAACGCGATCCGCGACGTCGCCGAACAGCTCTCGCACGTGCTTTGCGTTCTCTTGCGAACCCAACGCCGCATTTTTCACGATCAAGCGGCTGTCAGGAACGGCGCGCAATATCGAAGCCCAAACGCCGCGGACTACATGAGTGATTTTGTACTGCGACGCCAGCGAGCCAAACGTGATGTACCCGTTGCTGATGCGCGGCGCGGGCGCGACATCGGGCACGGGATAATTAACCTCAAACGTGAGATAACTCCCAGGCACGCGCAGAATCTTCTCGGAGTAAAACTGCTCTTCGTCCGGCGGAATCACGGTATCGTCGCCGATCAGATAATCGTAAGCGCCGATTCCCGTGGTCGCGTACATATTGAACCAGCCGACCAGAACGGGAGCGGGCTTCAGCGCGCACAGCCCCAGGCGGCGGACCTTGCTATAGCCGTTGAGGTCAATCAGAATATCGAGTCCGGACTGCTCAACGACATCCGCCGCCGCATCGTTCGAAAGCCCGGTGATGTCGTGGAAGCGGTCCGCCGCATGTGGGCGATAACCGTGCTGGATCGCCTCCAGCGGCGCATCGGAAAACAGATGAACCGCAAACCGCTCGCGATCGTGACGATTGATCAGTGCCCACACCGGCTTCATCCAGTTGTGCCGATGAAAGAACGACGATATGTAACCGATACGAAGCGGCTTGTTCGTAGTTAACGAACGCTGGCCCGGTCCCCGCGGGCGTCGCGAGGGAAGAAATACCGCATAGGCGCGTCGCTGGTCGAGGACGACTTGATTCGTACCGCGAGGGGGTGGCAACCCGGGAATGATGGTCGCGATCATCGACTGTGGCAACTCCGCCGGCCCCAGGCGCGCAGCGCGCTGGAAATAAGTGAGCGCTTCATCGACGTATCCGAGATTGAAAACGGCCTTCGCGAAGTCATGAGTAGCCGCCGGCGATTCCGGCTGCAGTTCCAGCGTCTTCGTCAAGCACGGCGTGGCGAGTGCAAATTCACCGAGCGCGAGATACGCGGCACCCGCCGAATACCAAGCCTCGGCATCGGCCGGATTCGCCAGCGCCGCCTTCTGGAAACACTCCGCCGCGAACTGCAATTCCCCGCGATCGCGGCAAATCGCCCCCAGGTTGAAATGGGCATCCGCGTAATTCGGATTTCGTTCCAGAGCCTGCCGGTATGCTGCTCCCGCTTCTTTCAGGCGACCCTGCTGCTTGCGAAGACTGCCCAGATTATTGCAAGGATCGGCATCGCTGCTCAACGCAATCGCGTGCTCGAAACTCAGAGCCGCTTCGTCCAACATCGCCAGCCCCACTTGCGCGAGCCCCAGGATGTTCCAAGTGTCGGCGTGCTCAGGCGCAAATCGCAGAATCCGGCGGCAGGTTTTGGCAGCTTCGGCGTTGTGCCCAGATTGAAGTTGCTTGACGGCTCGCTCGAACGCGTCCATATGTGAGAACTACTTCTCGATGAGAAAACTCCCGGCGAATAACGCGTCGATGCCCGACGAATAAAAGCTGCGCACCGCGTCGCGCGGCGTCGACACCAGGGGATCGCCGAACAAATTGAAGCTGGTGTTGTAGAGCACCGGCAACCCGGTCGACTTCCCCGCTTGATGCAGCAGCCGGTGAAACAGCGGATTGTCGGCTTCGGAAACCGTGTGAACGCGCACGCAGATCCTCGCCGAGAATCGCGGATTCGAACGTCTTGCGATGCTGCGGGCGAACGCGGCCCACCGTCGCGATGAATCGCGCGTTCGGGCCGGCCTCGAAATACTCCGCTGCGACTTCGGCGGGCACTGACGCGGCGAATTTGCGGAACGGCTCGCGATGCTTGATGAAGACGTTCAGATTCTCGGTGGAATAAGGATCGAGCGGCGACGCGAGAATGCTGCGATTGCCCAGCGCGCGCGGGCCGAATTCCATGCGTCCGTGCATCCAGGCGACGATCTTGTGATCGCCCAGCAGCCGCACCGCCGTGTCCAGCAGCTCATCGGTGGATCGCAGATATTGGAATCGCAGCTTGCAGTTCTCCAGCACCTGCTTGATCTGCTCCGCGCTGTAACTGGAGCCCAGCAGCATGCTGCCGGCCGTGACGCGTTGGGTTTGATGCCGCACCAGGTGCCACGCGTGATAAGCCGCGCCCAATGCGGTGCCGGCGTTTCCAGCCGCCGGTTGCACAAAGACGTTTTTCCAACGGCCGCTGCGCTCCAAAGACTCCACCAGCAGCGCGTTGAAAAAAACGCCGCCCGCTAGGCACAAATTTTCACCCTCGCCCGACATCTGCAGCACAGTCTCTTCCACTCTTGTTGCAAACCGCGTGCAATTCGCCGCTGCATCTTTCGCTGCGTTGACGCGATCCGTGAACTTCAGGTTGAGCGCGCCGGCTGCATCGAAGAACGAAGCATCCAGCCGCGCGGCGTCCGAGAGAATCTCGCGAAACAACGACACAATGCTCTCGTCGCCCGAAGCGGATACTGATGTCGACAGCCACTGAACCTTGTGCTCGTCGGCGCCCGCGCGATATCCCAGCAGCTTCGTCACCGCGCGATACAACCGGCCAAGGGAATCCGGGTAATACCATTCCTTGTCGAGCTGCAGTTGCGATCCATCGCCGCGCCAGCGCGCCCCGCAACGAAAATCGCCCGCATGATCGAGCGTCAGCACCGTCGCATTTTCGAACGGCGACGCGTAGAACGCTGAAGCCGCGTGCGCCAGGTGGTGCTCCACCACAACGATCTCGCTGTTGGGGAACTGATCGCGCAGCGCGACGTGGAACAGCGCTTCCGGCCCGCTGGCGAACGGCCGCGCGATGGCCACGCAATCCACCTGTTCGCGAGTCGCGCCCGCCAGCCGAAGGCACTCCGCGATCGCCACCTGCGGGATCGCGCCTTTGACAACGTTGCGCGTCAGCTTCGCTTCTTCAATCGCGGCGAGTATCTCGCCGTCCTTGAGCACCACGCACGCCGCGTCGCTGAGTAGTCCGCCGAGTCCGAGAATCAGCATGCGCTAGCGGATATCCCTTGCGCGGAGGCTGGCCGAAATATCGTTCAGCGTCGTGCTGATGTCTCTCATCGACTCGCTCATTCGGACCAAAGACCTTACCGCGAGAACCATGGCCCAGATGATCAATCCAAAATAGGCGAGGGCCACAATCCCCCCGAAACCGCCCGCAACCGCATTGCCAATTCCGCCCATAGCCCTCCTATTTCGACTTCTTCTCGATCTTCGCCCACGCGTCCTTCAAACTCACCGTGCGATTGAAAACGAGCTGCTCCGCCTTCGAATCCTTATCCACCACAAAATACCCCAGCCGCTCGAACTGATATCGCGAGCCCGGCGGCGCGCCCGCAACGCTCGGCTCCAATTTGCACCCCGTCAGGACTTCGAGCGAATTCGGATTCAGATTATCCGTGAACTCGCCGCCCTCTGCAACCTCGTTCGGATTCTCTTTCGTGAATAACGTTTCGTAAATGCGAACCTCCGCGTCCACCGCATGCGCCGCCGAAACCCAGTGAATGGTCGACTTCACTTTTCGCCCGTCCGGCGAATTTCCGCCCCGGCTGGCCGGATCGTACGTGCAATGCACCTCGATCACTTCGCCCTTTTCGTCCTTAACCACGCTGGTGCACGTGATGAAGTATGCGTAACGCAGCCGCACTTCCTTGCCGGGCGACAGCCGGTAATACTGCTTCGGCGGATCCTCGCGAAAGTCGTCCTGCTCGATGTAGAGCACCCGTGAAAACGGCACGGAGCGAGTCCCCGCCGCTTTCATCCTCGGGATTGTTGATGGCTTCCATCTGCTCCACCAAGTCCTCCGGATAGTTGTCGATCACCACCCGCAGCGGCCGCAGCACCGCCATCACGCGCGGCGCGCGCTTGTTCAGATCCTCGCGAACAAAATATTCCAGCAGCGAAAGCTCGGTGATGCCGTTGGTCTTCGACACACCGATCCTGCCGCAGAAACTCCGCAGCGCTTCCGGAGTGTAGCCGCGCCGCCGCATCCCGGAAATCGTCGGCATGCGCGGATCGTCCCAGCCGCTCACCAATCCCTTTTGCACCAGCGCCAGCAGCTTGCGCTTGCTCAGCAAGGTGTATGTGAGATTCAGCCGATCGAACTCGATCTGCTGCGGATGATAAATGCCCAGCTGCCGCGATGTACCAGTCGTACAGCGGACGATGATCCTCGAACTCCAGCGTGCAGATGGAATGCGTGATTCTCTCGACCGAATCCGATTCCCCATGCGCGAAATCGTACATCGGATAGATGCACCACTTGTCGCCGGTGCGGTGATGATCGCGCGTGCACGATGCGATACATGATCGGATCGCGCAGGTTGAGATTCGCCGACGCCATGTCGATCTTCGCCCGCAACGTGCGAGCGCCGTCGGGAAACTCGCCCGCCTTCATGCGCGCGAACAGATCCAGATTCTCTTCGACACTGCGATTGCGATACGGGCTCTCCTGGCCCGGCTCGGTCAACGTGCCGCGCTGCTTGCGAACCTCATCCGGCGTCAGATCGCAAACGTACGCTTTGCCGGACTGGATGAGTTGCACGGCCCACGCGTAAATCTGATCGAAGTAATCGGACGCGTAGAACATGCGCCCTTCCCAATCGCCGCCCAGCCAGCGCACATCCTCGATGATCGAATCGACGTATTCGGT
The DNA here is from genome assembly GCA_963732025.1 of Terriglobia bacterium. Classification (GTDB taxonomy): domain Bacteria; phylum Acidobacteriota; class Terriglobia; order Bryobacterales; family Bryobacteraceae; genus Palsa-187. Next base: position 217,866 of record CAVSXU010000006.1, on the reverse strand, counting down.
TTCTTCTTTCGACGGATTCGTGTCGTCGAATCGAAGATTGCATTTGCCGCCGAACTCCTTCGCCAGTCCGAAATTGATGTGGATCGATTTCGCGTGGCCGACGTGCAGATAGCCGTTCGGCTCCGGCGGAAATCGCGTATGCACGCGGCCCCCGTATTTGTTGGTCTTCAGATCGTCGAGGATCGTGTCGCGAATAAAATTCGACGGAGCCGGAGCCGCGTCGGCCCCTTCGGGTTGATTGGGAATACTCATAGCATTTTGATTGCGGAGTCGATGCGGCGGAGCGACGTCTCGCGGCCCAGAACCACCAGCGTTTCAAACAGCGGCGGCGCGATCTTGCGCCCGCAAACCGCAACGCGGATCGGCTGGAACATCTGCCCGGGCTTGACTTCCATCTCCGCGGCGGCAGCTCGCAATGCCTGCATCCAGCCCGTCGTGATTGAACTCGGCCGTCGCCAAAATCTCGCGAGCCTTCTCGAGCACCGCCTTCGCCATCGCCGCGTCGCCCTTTTGCGGAATCAGCTCCGCTGGATCGTAAGGCGCCAACTCGTCGACGAAAAAGAAATCGGCCACCGACGAAACATCGCTTGCAGCAGCTTGATGCGCTCCTGAATCAGCGGCGTGATCTTCGGCAGCTTGTCGCGCGCATCCGGCGGCGTAAACGGTTCGAGCTGTTTGGCTAATTCTGTTGCTGGCATGGTGCGAATATGTTCGGCGTTCAGCCACACGGCTTTCGGATCGAACGGATCCTCCTCTGTGAAGTTAATCGTCGCATTGCTGCGATTCACGCCCTCCAGCGAAAATGCGCCAACTAGTTCATCCCGGCGACATTTGTTCGCGATCGTTCTTTGGTGACCAGCCCAGCAGCACCACGAAATTAATGAACGCCTGCGGCAAGAAACCCGGCGTCGCGATAGGTCGTCACGCTGACCACCGGCCCGTGTTTGCGCTTCGAAAGCTTCGATCCATCCGGCGCGATCAACAGCGGCAGATGCGCGAAATTCGGCGGCGCCACACCCAGCGCCTCGAAAATCAGCACGTGCTTGAACGTGTTCGTCAGATGATCCTGGCCGCGAATGATGTGGCTGATGCGCAAATCCGCGTCGTCCGCGCACGATGCCATGTGATAGGTGGGCACGCCGGACGATCGCAGCAGAGCGAAATCCTCGATATCCGCCGTCGCTTTCGATTGCGGCCCGTAGACCAAATCGTCGAATCGAACATCCTCGCGAGTTTCGCGCGGCACGCGAAAACGCACGACGAACGGCTCGCCAGCGGCGGCGCGCCGATCGCTTTCCTCACGCGACATCGCGCGCATCTCCGGATTCCCCAACCACGGCCCCCCGACGTGCGCCTTCTCGTCGAGATCCGGCAACAGCCGGCGTGAAATCGCGATACGCGAAGCCCTTTTCGAAAATCTCCAGCGCCAGCTTGCGATGCAGATCGCCGCGCTCTGACTGCCGGTAAAATTCGTCCCAGCCGAGATCCAGCCAGTTCAACCCCTCGAAAATCGAATCGAGCGATGCCTGCGTGTTGCGCTCGACATCCGTATCGTCGATGCGCAGAATCATCGTGCCTTGATTGTGGCGCGCGTACAGCCAGTTGAAGACAAACGTCCTCGCGCTGCCGATGTGGAGATAGCCAGTGGGCGAAGGGGCGAAGCGCGCTCTCAGCATGGGAAATTTTAGGATAACAGTGCGAGCGTGGCGCACGTTTTAACGTGCAGCGGCGAACTTCAGTTCGATGTCTTGATCGTCGGCTGAAGCCGACGACGGCACGCTAAAGCGCGCGCCACAACACTATGCAATCGCAGCCCGGATCGCCGCTAGCGGAGCCTTACGATCGAACGTCACAACACCGCCCTCGCGGATCACACCGAGCTGCTTCCACAGATCCTGCAAGTCCACCGGCATCGGCTTCGGACCCATCTGCTGCCACAAGTCCATCAACGTTTTCCCGCCGGTAGCTTTGTCGCCGATTTCGAATGCGCGCTGCAGCGGCCAATCTTTGTCCACAGTCCCACCCGCTACATTGATCGCGCGAAACGAGTCCTGCAAACTCTTCTTGTTCTTCGTGCGCTTGCGGATTTCGATGTCGGCCAGCATGCAGAACAACGCGCCGCCCCAGTACGTGCGCGCCCAGGTGTGCGTGTTATCCAGGCCCTGATCGCCGGCAGCGGGCAAGCCCTGGGGCATGTCGCGAACCATGTCGCCCCAGATCTTTTCGGGCGTCAACTGACCCACATGAACTCGCGCGATCGGTTCGATATAAACCGCGCTGCCTTCTTCGATCCAATGATGATTATCTTCCACCGACGGAAATCCGTAATGCACCATTTCGTGCGTCAGGATCCAATCGTCCTTGAGTTCGGCTTCGGTGGCGTGCGCGCCGACCGCGATGCGGGTGCGTGGGCCGCCTTCGCCGAACGTGGTCCCGTTCGAAACGCCGCCTCGACGCCCCAGCATGATTCGGAGCTTCGCCTGCGGCACTGGAAAACGTCCGAAATACCACGTCACGGCGTCAGCCGCATCTTTCGCCCATGCGAGCATCGCAGCCTGGCTGAGGTCAAATCCAGTACTTGGGAAGGTAATTTCGATAACACCCCCGCCGATTTCAAGTTTGGACGTGTCTTGCTTGGGCGGATCTTGGGCTCGGAGAAACGGGCCCAGCGCCGCGCCCAACAGGCATTTTGAAACCGATCGCCGATTCACGCGTGTTCATGGTAGCACGAGGATTTAAGGACGCTTAAGTCTTCAATCAATGCAGCCTGAATATCTGAATCACGTTGCTGTAGTTATCCGTCCATGTGCGAAAACTCGCAGGCGCCGTAGCCACCGACGAATCCGCCGTATCGAACGGATGACTGTGCAACAACGCGTCATTCGATGTCACCAGCACCCACGTGGAATCGAGAATGAAATTCGCGTCATCCGGCTCATCGCTGATCGACGTTGCCGTCTTGCCGAAATCGCTGGCACCGCGCTCGCACACCGGCGCCAGATCCAGATATCGATTCGAAATGTGCAGCGCCAGCACCCCATCCGGCTTCAGATGCCGAAAATAAACTGCGAGCGCCTCGTGCGTCAGCAGGTGAATGGGAATCGCGTCGCTCGAAAACGCGTCGACCGCCAGGATGTCGAAGTGCTGGCGTCTCCTGCCGCTCCAGCGTGAGCCGCGCATCGCCCATCAGGATTTGTTTGTCGGCGGCGCGAGTGCGGGAAATAACGTGAACTCGGTCTGCGCGATTCGCTCCACCAGCGGATTGATTTCGTAGACGCGGAACATAGTCGCCGGCGCGGCGTATGCGTTCAGCACGCCGGCGCCCAGCCCGATCACGCCCACGCGAACCGGGCCCTTGCTCCTGCAGCGCGCGCATCGCGCGGCCGACGCCGGAATCGGGCCCGTAATAGGAATTCGGTTTGTAGCGAAATTTTCGTCGAGCACCTGCGAGCCGTGATTGATGGTGCCGTGCAGCAGCTCGCGCTCGGTGGGCTGATTCGCCGACAGTTCGTCGCGGACGCGCAGCACGCCGTAGAAATTGCGCGCCAACAGACGATAGTCCTTGCGTCTCTTCACGCTCGTTGCCGCACCAGATATCCGGCCAGGAGCCCGACGCCGATCATCAGGACGAGCCGAAGCGGCCACGCGCCGAGTCTTGGGAATTCGGCACAACTTGCCACAGCACGATCACGGCGAGCATCGCGCAGGCCACCAGGCCGACCGGCAATTCCAGGTACGAGTGAAACACGCGCGGCGCGATGATGGCGACGAAGATCCCGCCGATCGCGCCGCCCAGCGAGACCATCAGGTAGAACAGCGTCAGGTACTGCGGCGCCGGCTTGCGCCGCGCCAGTTCGCCGTGGCACATCATGCAGCAGATGAACAGCGCCGCCGCGAATCCGGGGATCAGCATTTGATGTGCAGATTCCCGGATTCGGCCAAGATCATGTACGCCATCCCGCCCAGCGCCGGGGCCAGCAGCGGCAGAAAGATCCAGCGCTTGTAGATCTTGTCGCTTTCAAACGCCAGGATGAAGGTCAGCAGGTAGAGCGCCAGCGGCACCACCCACAGCAACGGAATCGGCGCGACGTTCTGGCTGAGATGATTGGTCACCGAAACCAGCAGCGTGGAAGCGCACGCGGCCAGGCGACCCATAACGCCATTTGCGCGAAGCTCGGACGCTCGGCGGGAGCTGTTTCGATTGCCGATTCAACCGGCATCGACGGAGACGTCGCGGCCGGAATCGGCGACCTTCGACGCGCTGAGCCAAGCCGTATATCCGCACAGCGCCGCGAACACCACGTACAGCCGCGCTCCACGTGTAAGCCTGCTGGCGCGATGTGAGCCGCGGCTCGACGGCGAACGGAAAACTGAGCAGCGCCAGCATCGATCCGAAATTCGACAACGCGAATAGCCGGTACGGCATGCCGCTGCCGGATCGCCGCACGTACCAGGCTTGCAGCAGCGGGCTGGTGGACGAAAGCAAGAAATAAGGCAGTCCGATGGTCGCGGCCAGCAGCCCCAGAATGCGCAGCGTCGGATCGCCGGCTTCGGTCGGCTTCCACGAAGGCGATGGCAGGATCGGCAGCAGCGCGCAACTGACCAGCAGCAGCGCGCCGTGGACCAGCATCTGCGATTTCGCGCGCAGATATCGGATCGACAGGTGCGCGTATGCGTAGCCGGCCAGCAGCAGCAAGCTGGAAGAACAGCATCGCGGCGCTCCACACCGCGGCCGATCCGCCGAACCACGGCAGAATGATCTTGGCGATCAGCGGCTGCACCTGGAACAGCAGGAATGCGCTTAGGAAAATCGTGACGGCGTAGAGAATCATGATCGCTATTTACTTGACGTGGCTATCGCAGGATTTGGATGATGTTGCTGTAGTCGTCCGTCCAGGGGCGAAATTTCGCGCGGGTTCGAAGCTTGTCCACAAATCCATCTTGAAAATTGGCGTGCTTAAAGATTGTCGCAGAGCGCGAGAGCACTACCCAGGTCGATGCCGAATAGTAATTTCGGCTGATCCAACCCGTCGTCGGTCACGATCACCCCGGTCCACCCCATTTCCTGCGCCGCTTCGGCCACGACCGGCTCCAGATCCAGATAGCGATTCGAGATGTGGATGGCCAGCACGGCGTCCGGCTTCATGATGGCGCTGATAAATCGCGAAGGCTTCGCGGGTCAGCAGATGCACCGGGACCGCGTCGCTGGTGAAAGCGTCCATCGCCAGCACATCCAGCGCTTCATCCGGCAAGGTTCCAGCACCAGTCGCCCATCTCCAAGCAGCACTTGTTTCGCGGCCGGACAGCCGCGCAGGAAACCGAAATCGCGATTGGCGATCTCAACCACCAGCGGATTGATTTCGTAATAGTGCAGCGTGTCGCCGGCGCGGGCCAGCGTCGCCGTCACGCCCGCGCCCAGCCCCAGCATGCCGATCCGCAACGGGCCAGCTTCACCCTTCGTGCGAATCGCGCGCGAGATGCCGGAGCCCGTCCCGAAATACGAAGTCGCGATGCGATCCGAGCCCGGAGCCAGAAGCTGCGTCCATGCGAGATCGTGCCGTGAACCAGGACACGCCGAGCCGCGACGTTCGGCGTCGCGGCATCGTCGCGAACGCGCAGCACGCCGTAGAAATTTCGCACCGACAGCAGATAGCCTTGGCTCTTCTTCCACTCCGCGCGGCCGAGGTACGCCGCGAATACGATAACGACGGCAACCATCACCGTGCGCATGACCATGCGCGCGGTCGTGTTTTCGACAGTCTCCACAGCACGCACGTGACGAGCACAGCGCTCGCGGTCATCGCGATCGGCAACTCCCAGAAGCCGTGAAACAAGCGCGGCGCAAGCAATGCGACGAACAATCCGCCGACAGCGCCGCCCACGGAAATCATCAGGTAGAACAGCGTCAGATGGCGCGGATGCGGCTTGCGGCGCGCAAGCTCGCCGTGGCACACCATGCAGCAGATGAACAACGCGGCGCACAGCGCGGGAATCAAGCGATTCAAGTCGGCGTTGTTTTCGTACATGTAATCGCCGTAGGCGAACAATCCCAGCGAGCCCGCGAACAGCGGCAGAAACAGGACGCGATTGTACAGGCGTCCGCTTTCGAAACACAGAATGAAGCTCAGCAGATAGAGACTGAGCGGCACGATCCATAGCAACGGAATCGGCGCGACGTTTTGCGTCAGATGACTGGTGACGGCAAGCAGCAATGTCGACGCGCAGGCGGCCAGCCCGATCCACAACAGAATGTCGGCGATGCGCGGCCGCGAGGCGTCTTTCGGCGGACAGGTGCGCGCTCGACCCTGTCGCGGCCTTTCCAGCCCGCGATCGTACACGCGATCGCGAACACCGCATAGCGCAACGGACCATATCCTGGCCTGCGCTCCCAACGCGAAGTTCGGTTCGAACAAGACCGGATAACTTAGCAGCGCGAGCATAGATCCGAAGTTCGACAGCGCGAACAGGCGATAGGGAATCGCGCCGGGTCGTGTTCGCGAATACCAGGCTTGGAGCAGCGGACTGGTCGCCGAAAGCAGAATGTACGGCAACCCGAGCGGTGGCGGCGAGCAGCAGGAGAATCCGCATCGACGGATCGCCTGCATTCGTGCCGGGCTTCCAATGTGGCGAAGGAACAATCGGCAGCGTGACCAGGCTGATCGCGAGCAGTGCCGCATGCACGATCACTTGCGGTTTTCGGGCGAAGGTAGCGGACCAGACAGTGCGCGTAGAAATATCCGCCCAGCAGCAGCAATTGGAAAAAGAGCAGCGCCGCGCTCCACACCGCGGCCGATCCGCCGAACCACGGCAGGATAAACTTCGCCATCATCGGCTGGATTTGAAACAGCAGAAATGCGCTCAGGAAGATCGTCGCGGCGTAGACCAACATCGGATCGCCCAGGATACCGTATGTCCGATGTGGCGCACGCACTCATGCGTGCCGTGTCGACACTCATGTCGACACGAGTTTTTCCTAGCAGTTAACAGAACGTAGGCGAAAGGTGTCGACATGAGTGTCGACACGGCACGCAAGAGTGCGTGCGCCACATCACCTTAATACACAGCGTTCAACCCGGGACTCTGCGGTGTGAACAACTCCGCGCCATCGGCGGTGATGTGCAGATCGTCCTCCAGCCTCACACCGAATTCGCCGCGAATGTAAATGCCCGGCTCGTCGCTGAACACCATGTTGCGGACCATCTTCATCGAGTTGCCGCGCACCAGGTACGGCCACTCATGCCCGTCCATCCCCATGCCGTGGCCCACGCGATGCGCGAAGTGATCGTAGTTGGCGCCGAAGCCTCCGTCGGCGACCACTTTTCGCGCAGCCGCATCCACTTCCTTGCATTCCACTCCAGGGCGCGCAGCTTTCAGCGCAGCCGTCTGCGCCTGATGCACGATGTCGAACACCCGCTGGATGCGGTCGGACGGTTTGCCGATCACGAACGTCCGGCTGATGTCCGAGTGATAGCCCTCCACCTGACATCCGCCGTCGATCAGCAACACCTCGCCCTTCTTGATCACCTGCGGCGTCACTGATCCATGCGGCAGTGCGGAGAATTCGCCCACCTGCACGCCCGCGCTTCCTGGAAATCCCAGGCGCGCGTGCGCGGCCGAAACCAATGCCGCGAAATCGTTCTGCGTCATGCCTTCGCGCAGAGTCTTCCACGCCGCGTCGTAGGCTTCGAGCGTGACCTTCGACGCCAGCCGCATCAATTCCACTTCGTGGTCCGACTTGACCATGCGGCACCCCGACGTCACCGGCGTCGCTGTCACCATCTTCATCGCAGGAACTGCTTTTGCGATTCCGTCGACAAAGACAAACTTGACCGTCTCCTCGACCCCGACATTTCCTGTCGAAAGATTCCGTTCCTTCAAACCGGAGGCCACGCGCGCATAGGGGCTCTCGTCTTCCTGCCAGATCATTACGCGTGGGTCTTTTCCGCCGGGACCTTGCGCGATCTGTTCGCGCGCTCGATCTTCTTCGAACGCGGGCGATACGAAAAACGGATCGCCCTTGGCCGCGACCACCATTGCGAACAACCGCTCGCCACCGTTCCATTTGATCGCGCCGAAATATTCGAGCGACGTGCCTTGCGTCAGGACCATTGCGTCGATCTTGTTTTCGCGCATCAGTTCCTGGGCGCGCGCGATTCGGGCGCGGCGTTCCTCGGTGGTGATCGGCTTGGCCTCCGCGCGGCGGCTCTTGAGTTGGAGGATGGGCGAATCGGCGGGCAGTGACGGCGCTTGCGGCGCGCCTCGCTGTCCGAGCGCGATGGATCCAGTTGCTGCCGCAGCGCTAGCTGCCAGAAGATGCCGGCGAGTGATCATTTCAGCATCGTACCGCTTCGTGGCCCCCGCTTCGTGGCCCCCGTTTCCCAACCTGTGGTCCACCGGCAACAGTTGGGCCAACTCAATGGGAACGCAGTTTGAGACCCTGCTGGAATCAGACGAAATCCGCTTGAACTTTTTCCCTTGCCGCGCGTCTAGAACCACATGACTTTGTTGGAAGACGTGCGCTTCGGCTTGCGCAGCATGGCGAAGAACCCGGGCTTCACCGTAGTCGCCGTGGCGGCCCTGGCGCTTGGCATCGGCGTGAACGCGGTGGTGTTTGCGATTGCGAACGCGGCGCTCTTCAAAACCATGCCGTTCGTCAGCGATCGGATTCTTTACGTGCAGGCGCGTGGCGCGAACCGATCCGGCGTTTCGTATCCTGATTTTCGCGATTGGCAGGCCAGCGTGAAATCGTTCGATGGGATGGCCTTATACGATTTCGATCAGGTAAACGTCAGCGACAAGAGTGGTGCGCCGGGCCGCTTCAATTGCACTCAGGTGACCGCGAATACGTTCTCGCTGATCGGCCAGAAACCTGTGATCGGGCGCGATTTCCGTCCCGATGAAACATTCGCAACCACGATTCTCAGCAATCGCATGTGGGTGAACCGTTACGGTAGCAATCCGGCTGTGCTCGGGATGACGGTGCGAATCGACAACATCCCGGTGACGGTGATCGGCGTCATGCGCCCCGATTTCCGGTTTCCTCTGGACACCGATCTGTGGACCGTTTTCGGGCCGGCGGGTCCTCCTGGGAAACGGGAGGATCGCACCTATAGCTCGATCGGGAGATTGGCGCCAGGCAGCACGAGAATTTCTGCCACCGCTGAGATGAACGGCATCATGCAGAATCTGGAGCGGGCTTATCCGGAAACCAACCACGGGTTCACGGCCACGGTTCATACGTTCAGTGAAGAGTTTATCGGCGATGACCGGGTGCTGATCCTTTCGCTGATGGGCGCGGTGCTGTTCGTACTGCTCATCGCTTGCGCGAATGTTGCAAACATGCTGCTGGCGCGTGCCCTGGACCGGTCGCGCGAAGTCTCCATTCGAATTGCGCTGGGCGCGGGGCGCTGGCGCATCATCCGGCAGCTTCTGGTGGAGAGCGTGATGCTGTCGATCGTGGGAGGATTCTTCGGCTGGCTGATTTCGAAATGGGGCCTGCGGCTGTTCGAGGCGAACTCGCAGGGGCAGATTCCGACGTGGATCGATTTTTCGATGGACTATCGCGGCTTCGCATATCTTGCTGCGATTTCCATTGGCACGGGCATTCTGTTCGGACTCGCGCCGGCACTGCGGTTGTCGCGGCTGGATATCAATTCGTCACTCAAAGACGGCAGCCGCGGGGCTACCGGCGGTGGCCGGGGAAAGCGTCTCTCTGGAATTCTTGTGATCACGGAGATGGCGCTCGCGGTGGTGCTGCTGGCGGGCGCGGGGCTGATGATCCGAAGTTTCCTGAATGTTTATCTGACGAAGACCGGCGTCAACGTGAAGAATGTTCTGGTGATGCGGCTGCTCTTGCCATACACGAAGTACCCGCATCCCGAAGATCAGATTTCATTCCATCAACGGTTAAAGGCTCGGCTGGAGGCGCTGCCGGGCGTCGAGGTGGCGTGCATCTCTGTCACGATGCCGACCGGCGGTTCGCTCGACTTTCCCTTTGAGGTGGAAGGCCGGCCACCCGTCGACAAACAGAAAGAGGTCGACGCGGTGATCATCATCAGCCCGGATTATTTCCGAGCGATGGAGGTCAGCCTGCTGCGCGGCCGTGCATTTGCGGAATCCGACAGCGCCACGGGTCCGGGAGTTGCGATCGTGAACCAGAAGTTCGTGGAAAAGATATGGCCGGGCGAAGAGCCCATCGGCAAGCGGCTCAGGGTTTTCGTGAACAAGGATAAGAAATTCACTTCCTGGCTGACCGTGGTGGGCATCGCGCCGAACATTTTGCAGAACGATATTCAGGCTCACCAATTCGACCCGCTGATTTACGTTCCCTATCGGCAGATGCCGCGCGACGATATGGCGTTACTGGCTCGCACGCGTGTGCCTCCATCGACGCTGATCACTGCGTTTCGGCAAGAGGCTCAGGCGGTGGACGAAGATTTGCCGCTTTACAATGTGCGGACGCTCGAAGAGCGGCTCGCGAACAATTACTGGCAGTACGCGGTGTTCGGCTCTCTGTTCGGAAGCTTCGCGGCGATCGCGCTGGTGCTGGCGTCGGTCGGGTTGTACGCGGTGATCGCGCATTCGGTGAGTCAGCGGACGCAGGAGATAGGCGTGCGGATGGCGTTGGGCGCGACGGGGCAGCACATACTAGGCATGGTGTTGGCGGGCGGCATGCGGCAGTTGGGGATCGGATTGGCGATCGGGCTGTTAGCCGCGGTCGGCGTGACGCGCGTACTGAGTTCGATGCTGGTTCAGGTTTCGGCGACGGATCCGATGACGTTCGTTGGAATATCGCTGGTGCTGGGCGGCGCGGCAACGCTCGGATGTTTGATTCCGGCGAGGCGGGCTATGGGCGTTGACCCGGTTATCGCGTTGCGGAACGAATAGGATCTTGGCCGCAGATTCACGCCGATACACGCAGATAAGAAAAGCGCTTTTTTATCCGCGTTTATCTGCGTGCATCTGCGGCCAAAATGTTTTCCTGGTTCTGGATCACGATCTCCACTCTTCGATTGCTGGCTCGGCCTTCTGGTGTCTCATTGGAACTGAGTGGGCGATTCGCTCCGTCGCTGGATACGGACAGCCTCGATTCGGGGATGTCGTAGTTCGTCGTCAATAGCTCCAGCAGGCGGAGGCCGCGTGCTGCTGATAATTCCCAGTTGTTCTTGAAGCGGTGGTTGTGAATCGGTGTTGCGTCCGCGTGCCCGATCAGGCTTACCTGGTTCGGCACCGTGCGCAGAACATCCACGATCTTGCCGACCATCGGAATTGCTTCGCTGCTTACCTTGTCGTCGCCGGCGGTAAATAGAATCGCCTGGGGGAGGCTGATCACCAAGCCTCGCGGTTCCAGATGAGTTTCGAGACCCAGCTTTTTCAACTTCTCTTGCGCGTCGGCCAGCGGCGATGGCGGTGCCTGTTCGACCTTGGGCGGGGGAGGCGGTGGCGGCGGAGTGTCCGCCTTCACCGGCAACGTCTTCGCGGCGGCGACGATGAAGAACACCAGCAATATCGTCAGGACGTCGACATAGCTGATGGTCCAGCGATCGCGCTGATTCGTGGCGGGCTCCAGATATTTTGGCTTCATGCGGATTGTTTCTTGGTCGACTCGCGCAAGTGCGAAATCAGGCGGTCGCGCACCAGCGACGGGTGCAGGCCATCGTAGAGGCTCATCACGCCTTCCATGATCAATTCGTTGGCTTCGAATTCCGCGGCGGTGCGAGCGCGGATGCGGCCAGCGGCGGGCAGCAGGATCAGATTCGCGAGCCCGAGCCCGTAGATGGTGGACACGAACGCCATGCCGATTCCGTTCGCCACCGACGCCAGGTTCGAAAACTGGCGTAGGATGTCGATCAGCCCGACGACGGTTCCCATCACGCCGATGGTCGGGGCGAATCCGCCGGCGACTTCCAGGATTTTCGCGTCATGCTCGCCTTCGCGCTCGCGCATGCGGATTTTGGTTTCGAGCGCGGTCTGCAATTCGGCGCGCTGCTGAACGTCCATCACCAGGGTCAACGATTCGGCGAGGAATGCGTTGGTCACTCGCGGGATGAGTGGATCGAGGGCCAGCATTCCGGTGGTTCGCGCGGTTCGGACGTAGGTCATGATTTCGTCGACCAGTTCGGAGCGATCGATTTCGCGCGACCACAAAAGGCCGCCCACGCGGCGCACGGAGTGGACCAGCGAAACGAACGGCGTCGTGATGAACATCACGCCGAGGGTGCCGCCGAGCACGATCAGCGCTCCGGTCGGCTGTACGAAGTAGGCGAGCTTGACGCCGGTTGCCGCGATTCCGGCTACGGTCGCAATGACGGCGATCAGGATGCCGGCCAGCATCGAGAAGTCGAGCCGGCGGCGCGGCGCGGCGTCCTTCTTGGCCACGGCTTGGTCGACTGTTTTCAGGGCAACTGCGGATGTAGACACGAGTGGTTCTCCAATAGCTTGATTGGCACGCGGGCCGCCAATGCTAAGTCATTCAAAATACGGGGCGTTCGGCGTTGCTGGCGGCGAATTCACGTCGCCAGTGCCAGAATCTTGGCGCCATTTTGGTAACGCGTCCCGTAGTGGTACCGTCTGAACACACACGAAGTCACTTGCGCGCGCTCTTTACTTGCGCGCTCTCTTACGGTCGCGCCTCAACTCAAATTACGAAACGAACCCAACCGAAATGACGAAACGAACCCAACGGGAACTGTCCAGATGATACGCCGTGATGCCCTCCGAATCGGACTTGGAGCGGCAGTAAGTTGCTCATCCGCTTGGGCTTTCGCGCCCAAAGAGTTCTGGAACGAGAAGCAGCCGAACGACTGGACGGAGGAAGAACGGCAGGAGCTACTCACGCATTCGCCGTGGGCTAAGGAACCGACCACCAACTACAACTCGGGACCGGCGACTGTTCCGGTGGGGAAATCCGGAGGATCAATGAGCCGAAACCGGGGCGGCGGCACGAATGGGCGGGGATCGGCGTCGAACGCGGGTAGCGACCCGAAAGTGCCAGGGAAGTATCAGTCGGTCATCCGCTGGGAATCGGCGCTGCCGATTCGGGAGGCGAGCCACAACAAGTCAAAAGACGACCCGGCGGCGAACTATATTCTGAAGGCGATGGGCGATTTGCCGATGCTGCAACAGGGCAGTGACGAGACAGAATCGGGGTACACGCATCGGCTGGAGATGCTGAAGCAGTACACCAAGCTCGAAAAGAAGGGCGAGCCGATTTATCTTTCGGACATGCGCTACGACGGCAAGGGCCAGGAAGGCGGGGCGCTGTTTTATTTCGTGCGCAATGATTTGATTTCGTTGTCGGATAAGACGGTGACGTTCGTGACCAAGCTCGGGCCGATTGAGGTGAAGGTGAAGTTCACGCTGCATGACATGATTTACCAGGGGAAGCTGGAGTTGTGAACTGGCTCGAAAACATTGGCCGCGAATGACGCGAATAAACGCGAATGAAGCAAGACGCCTTATTCGCGTGAATTCGTGGCCAGACTGTTTGGGCCCGGCGCGAGGGACAATGGGCCATGCGCGGAATCCGATTCGTCATCGACGCCAATGGCCGAAGGGTTGCGATTATCATTGACCTCAAGAAGCACGGGTCGAGATTGCAAGACCTCTTCGACGGGGTGATATCGGAGTCGCGCCGCAAGGAAAAAGGGATTCCGTTTGAAAAGGTCAAGGCCGACCTTGTGAAACGACGCCGAGTGCGCCCGGTGAAAATGAAGTAGCCTGCACGCCTGGCGGCGCGCGAACGTCTAATATGTAGTTATGCGCGTCCCCACTACACGCGACAGGAGCCGCCGCGGCTTTTCGCTCATCGAGTTACTCATTGTTATTTCGATCATCCTGATCCTGGCCGCGATCGCGGTCCCCAAGATGAATCGCCAGTTGATGTTGGCTCGCGAACAGGCTGCGATCCGCCAGATCGGGAGCTTGCATCAGGCTGAAACGCAGTACTATTCGCAGTTCGGTAAGTATGCGCAGAACCTGAATGAATTGGGGCCGCCCGCCAGTGGAGCCGCCGGGCCGGCTGCCGCCGATTTGATCCCGAAAGATTTGGCCGATGGTAAGAAAACCGGCTACATTTTTACCGTGAGCGGGTCGGCGACGGGATACTCGATTTCCGCGGTGCCGGAGGCTTTCGGCAATTCCGGGAGTCGGACTTTCTTTTCGGATCAAACGCTTGTGGTGCATCAGAATTACACTGCTGAGCCGGCTACGGATAAGAGTCCGGAGATTAAGTAGCCGCCAGGAGGAACTCGTGTCGACATGAGTGTCGACACGGCACGCATGAGTGCGTGCGCCACGTCGGACCGACAGTCAGCGGTCATCAGAATTACATTGCGGAGGCTGCTAACTACCCCTTGCGCGCGCCCTTACGGGACGCGCCTCATGTTGAAGGAGCGACGTCACGCAGTGTGGGCTTTTGCGCCTGCTTGTGTAAGCAGAGCCACCTTGTCGCGCAGCCAGGCGGCTTCACTTTTCTTGCGCAACTGATCCAGCAGCTCGGCGCGATGTTCCAGGTTCTCTACCAACTGCGGGACTCGATCCGCGCCTAGCAGCTCCCATATCTTTCCCGCGTGGGCGAGTTCCGCGATCGCCTCCGGGTAACGGCCCGAATACTCCTCGACGTGCGCGACGGTTTCGAAGGCGATCGCCAGCCGCGCGTCTTTGTTGCCCTTGAAGGTGCCGATTGCCTCGGCCAGCAGTTCGCGCGCGCGGGCGTAATTCGCCCAGCCGATGTAGATTCCGGCGAGGCCGAATTGCATCTCGGCCAACTCGTCCTGATCGCCGCCCAGGATGCGCAGCTTGATCTGGAGGGCGCGCTCATATTGCTGCGCGGCCTGGTCGATGTTGCCCGATTCCTCGAACGATCCCGCCAGGTTGTGCAGATCGCGAACGGCTTCGTCGGAATCGTAGCCGAGTTCGCGCTCGTGAATCCGCAGCGCGCGTTTGAGCGTGTCCTGGGCTTGTTCGTGATTGCCCTGCGCCCGATATGTGGCTCCAAGATCGCCCAGCAGGTTCCCCATTTCCAAGTGGTCCGGGCCGTAGGCTTCCTCGTGCATCTTCGCGGCTTTTTCGAGCGCCGGAATCGCTTCGTCCGATCGTCCACTTTTGTGCCGGGCCGTTCCCAGACGTGCGACGCGACGCGCCATGCGCAGCGGATCGGGATGGGGCATGGCGGATTCGGTCATTAACCCCTGCTGGAGCGCCGCTTCCATGGCCGGATAATCCTCGCCGTCATGGAACACTTCGGCGAGCGCGTCCAGGCACTGCACATACCCGGCGGGGTTCGAAATTCGCGCGGTGAATTCGAGAGCCTCGCGAACGGTTTGCTCGGCATCGTCCAGCTTGCCGAGCTTGCGCTGGGCTTCGGAAAGCTGCAGGCGGAATTGAATCTTGCGGACGGAGTGATGGAGCTGATCCGCTTCCTCAATGGCCTTCAGCAGATACTTTTCGGCTTCGCCAAAGTTGCGGGCTTGCAGGTGCCGCTGCGCTTCCAGACGATTCTGGTTGCGTTCCAGGCTCCAGGCGCTAAGATGCGGCGTGGCCCAGGAGGCCACCTGGACCGACCACTTGAACGCGCTGAAGATGCCGAACATTGGCGCTGCGGGGCGCGAAACCGACACCCCCGAATCCTCCGACTAAGGCTGTTCTCTAAGGCTCGCCCGAAAACACTT
This sequence comes from Terriglobia bacterium, assembly GCA_963732025.1. Classification (GTDB taxonomy): domain Bacteria; phylum Acidobacteriota; class Terriglobia; order Bryobacterales; family Bryobacteraceae; genus Palsa-187. The sequence continues at coordinate 202,195 of CAVSXU010000006.1, read as the reverse complement.
ACGGGTATTTTGAATCTATCGGAGGGCTAGGGCCAAACCTTTAGCCGTACTTAGAAATGACTACCCGCGCTGGCGGGAGGGCCTTAGTGAAGATCAGGTAGTGGTTGGTTTGAAATGTGGGGCCGGCACTGCTGCCGGCGGACGTGCTTTAGGACGTCCTGTTTGAGCGGTCTAAAGACCGCTCGCCGCCACGAGTGGCGGCCCCACATCGAAACCGCCCATCCTCGACCATTGCCGTTCGTCACAAATGCCCGGTGGGAAGTGACGATCGGCCGCAAGATCGTCGCATGAAACCTTTACTCCTGTTGTTTGCCGCTTGCATGATTCTTCCGGCGCAGGATGCCTTTCAAGTTAAGGTGTCCGGCCATGGCCCCCAAGGGCAATCGATGATTCTGATCCCCGGCCTGTCCTCCGCGGGCGAAACGTACGATTCGACGGTCGCGCGTTACAAGGACCGTTATGAGTGCCACGTGCTTACGCTGGCCGGATTCGTCGGCGTGCCGCCGCTGCCCGCCGCTGCCCAGAGCACAATGCTCGACACCGTGCGCGACTCGGTCGCGGCTTACATTCGCGACAAAAAGCTCAACAAACCCGTGATCGTCGGCCACAGCCTGGGCGGATTCCTCGCATTGTCGATCGCGAGCAAGTATCCGGATCTGGTTGGACCGCTGGTGATTCTGGATTCGTATCCGTTCCTGCCGGCGATTTACGATTCCGACGATGACGGCCGCGCAGGCGAAGGAATACGCGGTTCAATCGAAGAAATACATTTCGGGAGAATCGCAGGACATGTATGAGCGGGGCGTAAAATCCGGCGTATCGACGCGGATGATGACGACCAAGGATTCTGATTTCGAAACGATTATCGGATGGGGACTGAAATCCGACCGATTCGCGGTGGGCGAAGCGATGGCGGAGATGATGTCGACGGATTTGCGCGAGGACGTCGCGAAGATCAAGAGCCGGACGCTGGTACTGGCGACGTGGATCGGCTACAAGGAATATACGGATGGGCCGAAAACCATGGCGAACCTGAAGACGCAGTACGCGAAGCTTTCCGGCGTGGAGATTTACCTGACGGATACCGCTCGCCACTTCATCATGTGGGATGATCCGGATTGGATGTTCGCGCATATGGATCCGTTTCTTAAGGCCAATACGGTAATTTCCCAGCGATGAAAACTCGTAACGCCGCCTATTGGGCCTGCCAGATTCTCGGATGGGGATCGTACACGGCAATTGGTGTATCCGCTGCCATCCATGAGGTAGGCCCGACCACGGCGGTGATCGTCGGGTTCGCTGCGTTTTTCTTTTACAGCATCGGACTGACGCACCTTCTTCGCCGCGAAATCAAACGGCGGCAGTGGCTGGCGCTGCCGTTTCGCAAATCGATTCCGCGATTGCTGGGCGCCAGCGTCTTGCTGGGGTTGATCATATCGGCGCTTGTCGTCCTGATCAGCGCGGCGCTGGAACGCCGGATGAGTTGGGGAGCGGGCGGCGGGATTGGATTGGTCCTGAGCGTCGTGATGTTCACGATCGGCTGGACCGTGCTGTATGTGGCCATTACTTCGACCCGGAGCGTGCTTCAGTCGAGACTCGCTCTGCGCGAAGCCGAACTGCGGGCGCTGGAAGGCCAGGTGAATCCGCATTTCCTGTTCAATTGCCTGAACACGATTCGCGGCATGATCAGCGAGAATCCGGCGCAGGCGCAGGACATGATCACGCGGCTCGCGAATATTTTTCGCTATAACCTGCAACAGCATCGCGAGCATACGGTGCCGTTGTCGCAGGAAATCGAGATCGTGTCGGATTATCTTGCGCTCGAAGCGATTCGGTTTGAGGATCGGCTGCGGGTGTCGATCACGATCGATCCGGCGGCGGCGAACGCGGCGGTTCCCGGGATGCTGCTGCAGACTCTGGTGGAGAATGCGTTGAAGCACGGCTTGGCGAAGTTGCCCGATGGTGGAGAAGTTTCCGATTCAGGCGTTGATCGTGAAAGACGGGTTGGTGCTGCGGGTGGAGAACACGGGATCGATCGTCGAGGCGGGTGTCGCGCAGAACGGCACGCGGGTCGGATTGAAGAATGCTCGCGAGCGGCTGCGGCTTTTGTATGGCGATCGAGCGAGCTTGAGCCTGACGAACGGCGATGGGCGCGTGGCGGCGACCGTTCTGATTCCGAAAAGCGTATGAAGGCACTGATTGTCGACGATGAGCGAATCGCGCGCCAGGAGTTGCGGCGGTTGCTGGCGGCGCATCCGGATGTCGAAATCGTGGGCGAAGCGCGCAATGGCGAAGAGGCGCTGGCAGCGATCGGCCAGTCATCTCAAGATCTGGCGCCGGATTTGGTGTTTCTCGATATTCAGATGCCGGGCATGACGGGGTTCGAGCTGCTGGAAAAGCTTGACGATGTGCCGCAGATCATTTTCACCACTGCCTACGATGAGTATGCCGTCAAGGCGTTCGAGGCGAACGCGCTCGATTACTTGATGAAGCCGATCGTGCCGGAGCGCTTGGCCGCGTCGCTACGCAAGGTGAAGCGTGTCGCGCAGAATGCGGCTCAATCGCAGGGGAAGCCGCTGGATCAGGTTTTCGTTCGCGATGGCGAGCGGTGCTGGATCGTGCGTGTTGCCGATCTGTACTTGCTCGAATCGGAGGGGAATTACACGCGGCTGTTTTTCGGCAAGGAACGCCCGTTGATTCCGCGATCGTTGACGGCGCTGGAGCAGCGACTGGACCCGGCGGTATTTTTTCGCGCTGGGCGCAAGCATATCGTCAATTTGAAGTGGATCGACCGAGTGGAGAACGGTGTCGCTGACAATCTTGTCGTCACGCTAAAGACTGGCGAGACAGTGGAGATGTCGCGCCGGCAATCGGCGAGGTTGAAGGATGCGATTAGCTTGTGAGGCGATCGCCGACTCTCAAAAAGAACGTACGGCCACGAATGAACACGAATAGACACTCATAAGAGCCCGGGTTAACGCCGGCTCTGAGATATGAATTTGGCAAGCCACTGAGGGATCATCTTTCTAACTTCCTCGAGAGACACCGTGCGGCGTTCGTCAGCAGCCTTGATCCCGCGATCGATCGCCGCCAAAGTCTCCGCATCGACTTAAACAGTCTCCGTGCAAGGGATTTCGAACTTTAGATCCACCATGCCCTAACAGTAGCTCCGATTCGTGCTCGACGCACTTCGGACGATTCCCAGTATCGTGAGCGAGAGAGTTTGTGGCGCACGATTTATCGTGCTGGCGCGGCCTTCAGGCTGCGCTCGTGAAGCGGACACTGAAGTGCCCGCCGGCACGATGAATCGTGCGCCACGACGCTAGCCTAAGCCGCTTCGCTTTACCGCGTAATCGATGGCTTCCTGCGGAACCTTGAACTCCTTCATCCCCTTGTTCCCCATGTAGCCGAGCTCTTTGATCCCGGCGGCGCTGGTGTAATAGGCGTCCACCGCCATTCGCCGCGCCCAGACGAAAAATCGAATGCCTGCCGCGAGTTCCGGCGTCTCGTTCTTGCGATACGCGATCAGGTCGAGCATCGCGGTTTGCTTCGGCGGATTTCGCGGCAAGAAACGTCTGCATGATAGGTGCGCTTCATCGCGTCATCGAGCCATGCCAATCCGCCCGTGTAAATCGCCGCCATCTCCGGATTCTGGCTCGAGAGCAGATCGATGAACTCGGCCGCGCCGCCTTTGGTCGCGCCGGGCACGATGATCTCGGACAGCTTCCGCAACGTATCGAATTCGTGCTGCGTGAGCGCCTTGGGCTTGTAGACGCCGCCCGCCACTTTCGTATCTGCCGCGGCCGCGTTGTGCACGTGCTGCGCTTCGGCAATTCCAATGGTCCTGCAAGCGCCGCAAAAGCAATCTGACCTAGAACGGTCCGCCGTTCGACACTGGCCCCTGACCCCTGACCTCTGACTCTGTTCTAGACATTGCCTTTCCTCATTTCTTCCGCCAGATATTCCGACGTCCGCCATGCCAGCGCGACAGATCGTCAGCGTCGGATTCTTATCCGGATTGCTGACGAACGGCGCGGCATCCGCCACGAACAGATTCTTCACGTCGTGCGACTGGCAATATTTGTTCAGCGGCGCGATGTCTTCGGATCGTTGCCCATGCGAATCGAGCCGACCTCGTGAATGATCTCGCCGCCGGTGGAGATTTTCTGATCCGTCGGGCCGCGTCGACTTCGTCACCGTGCCGCCCATGGTCTCGATGATGTCGGTGAAGGTCTTGCTCCATGTGCTCCACCTGCTTCAATTCGGCGTCGGTCCATTTGAAGTGGAACTTCAGCACCGGAATGCCCCACTTGTCGACCACGTTCGGATCGATCTCGCAGATACGTGTCGGCGTTCGGAATCATCTCGCCGCGGCCGGCGAAGCTGACGTGCGTGCCGTAATCCTCGTAAATCGCTTTCTTGAGCGATTCGCCGTAGCCTTCGACGCGATTCGCCAGACCCGCGAAAGCTGCCGATGCCGGGCATTCCGTAGCCGCCGCCGATTTCGATGTGATAGCCGCGCGGGAAATCGAGTCTTCTTGTCCCACAGCCACCAGGGCATGTAGAGATGCGCGCCGCCCATGCCGTCGCTATCGTGACGCTGCATGCCTTCGCAGCGCGGGAATCGCACGCGCCCATGCCGAAGCCGGTGTTGTCGGTCAGATATTTCCCGACCGACGCCCGACGAATTGCCGAGTCCGTTCGGGAAGTCGCGCGGCCTTTCGAATTGAGCATCAGCCGCGTCGACTCGCAACAGCTTGCCGCGAGCACGACGGTGCGGCAGCTGAACCTGATTTTCGGTGCGCGTGAGCTTGTCGATGTAGGAAACCGCGGTGACCTTGCCTTCGCTATCGGTGATCAGCTCGCGAGCCATCGCGTTGGTGATCAGGTTCACGCGGCCGCGTCTTCATCGCCGGGAAAACCTGCACCTGCGCCGAACGAATAATTCGACGCCGTGATGCAGCCGCGTCCGCACTGCCCGCAGTAGTGGCAGGCGGGCCGTCCGTTGGTCGGCTTGGTGATCACCGCCAGCCGGTTCGCGATGCAGGGAATCCCCAGCTTGTCCGACGCCTTCTTGATCAGGACTTCATGCACGCGCGGCGGAGGAGCAGTTTGAAATATGCCGTCGGGCGCGCTGCGGATGCCCTTCCTTCGATGCCGGTGACGCCGATGAACTCTTCGGCTTTGTCGTAATACGGCGCGATCTCGTCGTAGGAAATCGGCCAATCCGTGCCGATGCCGTCGCGCGAATACGGCTTCAGATCGTAATCGGCGTAGCGCAGCGAAATGCGGCCGTAGTGATTGGTGCGTCCGCCCAGGATTCGCGAGCGGAACCAGCGGAATTTCGATCCTTCGGCGACGGTGTAGGGCTCGCCTTCCAGTTGCCAGCCGCCGGCGTGCGCGGTGAACCAGCCGAAATCGCGGCCGCGGCCGAAATAGCTCGCGCCGCCTTCGCCCGAGCCGCGATGCGGATACTTGATAGGGCCACTTCGTGCTCCTTGAAATCGGTTTCCGGATGGAGCATAGGACCGGCTTCGAGCAGCGTCACGTTGATGCCGAGATCGGCCAGGACCTTGGTAGCGGTGCCGCCTCCGGCACCGGATCCGATAATCACCACGTCCGCGACCTGGGGGCTGCGCCTGATTTGGAAAACATCCTGAAACATTACATGATCATATGCCATGGGAGAGCTAACCGGGGATGGTGTCCAGACTGTAGGAACGAAAACAGCCTCTGGCTCGTCTATAATCGCGTTTAGGGCTCATGGAAGAAGAAATCAATACCCCAATCACGCCCATCGGGCAGGCGCTGCCGACGGAGCCGGAGCAGAATCCGCGTTCCACGGCATCGGCGACCTTGTCCTGGCTGCGCGATCTGTTCCTTAGCGTGGTGATCGCGATCGTGGTGATCCTGTTCCTCTATCAGCCGGTGCGCGTGGAAGGCACCAGCATGAAGCCGACGTTGGTGGACGAAGAGCGGATCTTCATCAACAAGTTTGTCTACCGATTCGGGTTAGCCGATATCGGGCGCGGCGATGTGGTGGTGTTCTGGTTCCCCGGCGATACTTCGAAGTCCTACATCAAGCGCGTGATCGGCGTTCCCGGCGATACGGTGGAAGTGAAGGAAGGCATCGTGTACGTCAACGGCGAGAAGCTGGCGGAAGCCTACGTCGCCGAGGATTATCGCGATACTGCTCCATGGCTGGCCAGGACTCTGGAGCCCGATCAATATTTCGTGCTGGGCGATCACCGGAATTCGTCGAACGACAGCCGGTCCTGGGGCACGGTGCCGCGCAGCTATATTTACGGAAAAGCGGTGTTCGTGTATTGGCCGCTGGAGCGCCTGGGCGTCCTGCGCTAGTGTCCTGTCTCCGAAATTCGTGGAATAAAAAAGGGTAAAAAAGGGGACAGACTGCTCTGTCCCCGCAGGTATGTTCCTCTTCCCTAGGGCTGACGCGGCCGTGGACAGAGTGGTCTGTCCCCTTTTTTACCCTTTTTTATTCCACGAATTTCGGAGACAGGACACTAGCGCGCCGCGGTTTTGACGGGCTCCGTCGCGATCTGTTTCCAGCGCGTGCGATTCTTGTTCCCTGCAAATTCACTCTTCCAGCAATCGCGAAATTCCCGAATGCGCTTCCGTTGCTTCTTCGACGCCGGATGCAACACCTTCTTTGCGCCGGGCTGGTTCGCGAGAATCTGACGGATCGCGTCCAAGTCGTGGATATGGCCCAGGTTAGACTGCAATTCCTGGATCTGATCGTGAGATCGTCCATCTAATTCCAGCGTATAGCGCAACTTCTTCGTGGCGATGCGCAAACGGTGCAGTTTTTTCGGCGATCGGGCTGCGTCGGCCTTGTCTCCAAAATCGAAGAAGCGCTTCATGGCGCGGCGGACGACCTGCGCTGGATCAGCCTCTGCCGGGTTCGCCAGTTTGGACCGCCATTTTGCGATGGACCCGCGCTGAACCATCTGTCGAAGCGCTTGCTTAAGCCTTGCTTGGGCCTTGCTGCGTTTTGGCTTAATTTTTGCAATGATGCCTGCAGCGGATTCGACTTCGGACTCGCCCAGGAATTTCATGGCGATATCGAGATCGCGAACCTCGCCGGACCGTTTCATCGGCGACTTCAGCTCTTTTTCGATCCCTTTCACGCCGGGGGTGGCGGATTCGAGAACGACCAGCGCCTGAACGAATCGCCGCATGGCCACGCGCAGGTCGTGAACCTGGTCCGCGCCGGGAGTCTTGAGCGTTTGGCGGATTTGGAGATCGAGCGAATCGACCAGATCGGCAACACGGGCGGCAAAAGGGCGAGGGTTAGGGGAGGCTTTCATTGCGAACCACCAGGGTACTAAGCAGTTTCGCGACCATTGTACAGGAGAGTCTCCTGCAGCGTACCGTGGACGCTCTACCCCCACCCTCACGGGTGGTGCTTGGAGTAGGTTCGGATCTGATTGAGGCGCGTGCTTTCGATCGCGATTCTTTGCTTGAGTGACCGAATCCCGCCACGGATCGCGTCACCCATCTCTATTGCGGTCGCCAGGCGCGCGTGCAATTCGGGAGTGGGCATGGTGTCGTTTGCCAGTGCGATCGCGGCTGCGCGGGCATCGAGCGCGGTTTGCAGTTGGTCCATATCGCCGGCGCCGGCGGCGCGCACCGCGGAGAGTCCTGCTTGTTCGAGGGTCATTAGAATTGCGTCTGATTCTTTCCGTACAAGGCGAGACTTACCGATTGCAGGCTGGCGGTGACTTCGTTCTGCTGCGATTGCAACTGCGCCTGCATGGCATCGGCCGCTTCAAGCTGCGCAGTCAGCGCCGCTTGCATGGTGGCGATGCGGTCGTTCAACGTAGTGATTTGATCCTGCATATCCTGATCGGTTTGCTTTATGCCCGCCTGCTCGGTGGCGATCAGGCCGTTCAGCGGATCGCTTAGCTGGGTCAGGTTCGCCGAGAGTCCGCCGAGTCCGGTGGTAGAAGATCCAATGAAAGCGAATCCGTCCGATATCTGCGTGCTCGTAAGCGCGTTGAATGCGCTCTGGCTGAACGAGGCTACGCCCGTGGTGCTCAACGAGACTCCGAGGTCGGACAGACTCTGCACGGATCCACTGGTGGACCTGTACGAAGTGATTTGGCGCATCGCGGACTGAATCTGGGTCATGACGCTATCGCCAGTTAAGGCTCCGCCGCTGGGGCCAACCTGACCCGCGATATCCGTCACCACGGCGTTGTATTTCGCCACGAAATCCTGCAGTGCGCTGGAAAGCTGCGTGGGATCGCTCTGCACGTTGAGCGAGACCGGTGTCGCGCTCTTATCGAGGATGCTGAAGGTGATGCCCGGAATAATGTTATTGACGACGTTGCCGGGTTGGATCACGTCGATTCCGTTGAGACTGAACTCCGCGTTCATTCCCTGATTCGTGTTGGTGAGGATGTTGGAATTCGCGCCCGCCGGGTCATCGTTCAACTGGAGCGCGATGGCTCCGGTTGAATTGGCGGAGACGGATAGATAGTTGCCGCCGGCCGTCGTCAGGATGGTTGCCGTAACACCCGCGCCGAACGAATTGATTTGATCGCGCAATCCAACCATCGTGTTGGTTGTAAGGGTGAATGTTTTGCTGAAACTTCCGGCGACGAGCTGCATGGTGCCGGTGGAGGAAACGGGTGTCGAGGAGGAGTCGAGGACAGGGTTGCTGGTGCGCTCGGATGCGGCCGAGGCCACCGATGTGATCGAGTCGATCGAGTAGTTGGTTGCCGCAGTCGCGCCATTGCTGGTCACGCTGACGACGGTGGGCGCGGAACTGGTGGCACCCAGCCCTTTGCCCGCTGAGATGAATCCGAGGGTTTGCAGGCTATCGGCGAGAGCAGCCACGTCGCTATTGATGGTTCCTAATGCGGTCGCCTTCGCCAACACCGCCGCGTCCTTGTGCTGCAGCAACGTCACGGGGATCTGCGCCACCAGAACGGCTTTGTTCAATACTGCCTGGAAATCGGCGGCGTACTGGCTGATGCCGGTGAACGGAATGTTAGAAGTCGCTGAAGTGCTCACGATAGGCTTATCGGCAGGAAGCGGGATTCTTTAACCTGGGATTACCCTGTGCCCCTTTAAACCCGACTATTGCGCGCACCCTGACGGATGCGCCTCAAGGCACGAATATCTCCACAGCCCTCGAGGCGCGTCCCGTGAGGGCGCGCGCAAGGGCACCAACATCGCTGGGACATCCTACTTAGGAGCACGGGTGCGCTAGAGTTTACTCGTGCAGGAGGAAGCGAAGCGATCCCGTTGGTCGGAGTGGGTTCGCGGCGGCGAAGAAGTCGACAAGCACGATCCGAATCGCGTCGGATCGCACCCTTGGTACCGGGTGATCTGGCTCACCGGCGTCGATTATTTTTCGACGTTGGGGTATCAACCGGGAATCGCGCTGCTGGCGGCCGGAGCACTTTCGCCGATCGCCACGGCGGTCCTGGTGGTGGTGACGCTGCTCTGCGCGCTGCCGATTTATTCGCAGGTCGCGGGAAGATCCTACGCGGGACAAGGTTCGATCGCGATGCTGGAGCATCTGCTGCCGGGCTGGTGGGGCCGCGTGCTGGTGCTGGTGCTGCTGGGGTTCGCGGCCACGGATTTCGTCATCACGATGACGCTGTCGGCGGCGGACGCCGCGATGCACGCGACGCAGAATCCGTATCTGCATCCTTTCCTGAAGGACGCGAACCTCAGTGTGACGCTGGTGCTGCTGGCGTTGCTCGCCGCGGTGTTTCTGAAGGGATTCAAGGAAGCCATCGAACTGGCGACGCTGGTGTGCGTCCCGTATCTGGCGCTGAACGCGATCGTGCTTTCGCGAGCGATAGGCGAAGTGATCTCACACCCCCATGCTCTGCCGCGCTGGCGCGACGCGCTGCATCACCAAGGCGACATGAGTCAACTGGCGATCGCGGCGCTGATTCTGTTTCCCAGGCTCGCGCTCGGCTTGAGCGGATTCGAGACCGGTGTTTCCGTGATGCCGCTGATTGCCGGCGACAAAGAGGACGCGGCGCGCGAACACCCGGAAGGCAGAATTCGCAACACGCGCAAGCTGCTGGCGTCGGCGGCGATTCTGATGAGCGTGCTGCTGCTGGCATCCAGCTTCGTCTCGGCTGTGCTGGTTCCGAAAGAAGCGTATCGCGAGGGCGGCGAGGCGAGCGGCCGCGTGATCGCCTACATGGCGGATCGATATCTGGGGGACGTATTCGGATCGATTTACGATTTCTCGACGATCCTGGTGCTCTGGTTCGCGGGCGCGTCGGCGATGGCGGGGTTACTGCATCTGGTGCCTCGATACCTGCCGAAGGTCGGTCTGGCGCCGGAGTGGGTGGCGTTCGCGCGGCCGCTGGTGCTGGTGCTGTTCGGGATGAACGTGGTGGTCACGCTGATCTTCAAGGCCAATGTCGAGGCGCAAGGCGGCGCCTACGCGACCGGCGTACTGGTTCTGATGTTTTCGGCGGCGATCGCGGCGTCCATTTCGTTGTGGAAGGAGCGGAAACGCGGGTGGAGCTTGTACTGCTGGGGCATCGTGCTGGTATTCGGCTACACCACGGTGGCGAATATCATCGAGCGCAGGGACGGAATTATCATCGCGTCCTGCTTCATCCTGCTCATCATGACGATCAGCGGCGTCAGCCGCTATTCGCGATCGAAGGAATTGCGGGTCGGCGGCCACACGTTTGCCGATTCGGATTCGCGGCGTCTGTGGACCGAGATCTGTTGTTCCAAAGTCAACTTGATTCCGTGTCACGATCTGAACCACGAGCCTCGCGAGAAACTTTCGGCGAAGGTTCGGGAGCACTATATCGTCGAAGGGCCGGTTGCTTTCGTAAACGTAACGCAGCTCGATAATCGCAGCGAGTTCTTATCGCCGCTCGAAGTGTGCGTGCGCAAGGAAGGCGAAGAATATCTGGTGCAGGTATCGCAGGCTGTCGCGATCGCCAATGCGTTGGCGTATCTGTGCTCGCTTACAAGCCCTAGGGCGATTTTCCTGGGGTTGAGCCGGCAGAATCTGATGCGGCAATCGATCCGATATTTCGTGCTGGGAGAAGGCGAGACGGGGTTGATGTTGTATACGATTCTGCAACACTTGTGGGAGCAGCATCCTGAGTCGGAGCGCCCTTGTTTGTTTTTGATGAGTGATTAGCGGGGAATGAGTGGCCTCCGCGCTTCACATAACATCGCGCAAAACCAAACGATGTGGCGCACGCACTCTTGCGTGCGCCACGTCACTTGGAATTTCGATAGACCTTGCCGCCTTTCATCACGAACACTACCCGCCGCATGGCCGTGATGTCCTCCAGCGGATTTCCTTCCACCGCCACGAGGTCCGCTTCGAAGCCGTTGGCGATCGTCCCAATCTTGTCGCCCATGCCCAACGATTGCGCAGCCATGGAGGTTCCGCTGACGATCGCATCCATCGGTTTGTCGTGGCCCTCTTTCACTCGATAAATAAATTCCTCGGCATTGCGTCCATGCGCGCCCGCGACTGCATCGGTCCCGAGCACTACCTTCACCCCCAATGCTCGCGCGCGTTGCAGCACTCGGCTTGTCGGGCCGATCGCGTTCTCCAGCGCTTTCATCGCGTCCGCATTGATATTGGGGAATCCGGCCGGATTCTCGATGTAATTGTGCAGGACCAGGAAATTCGGATCGAAGAACGTACCGCGCTCGGCCATCAGCTTCAGCGTGTCGTCTTCGATGAAACTGCCGTGCTCGATTGCGGTGCACCCGGCTAGGACAGAAGCCTTCGATCCAGGATTGCCAATCGCATGGACGATGGCTCGCAGGCCGACGGCTTTCGCTTCCTCGCACGTCGCCTTGATTTGTTCGTCGGTCATGGTCTGGGCGCCGCCTGCTCCCATTCCCGATGTCGCAAACAGCTTGATCAGGTCTGCGCCTTCGGCTTTCGTCTGGCGAACCAAGGCGCGCAACGCCGCGGGATCGCCGCTGTTCTGATTGATCTGGCGAACGGACGTCAAGACGCGAGGACCGGGCAGCGATCCTTTATTGATGCGATCGCGCACATCGACGTCGATCGCCGCGCCGACGCTCTGCACGGTGGTGAATCCGCCTTGCAGCGTTAGCCACGCGTTTTCGGCGGAGAACAGCGCGGATGTTTTCGGATCCTCCCGGCCGTTGACAAGCTGATGCTTCGCGTCGTCGAAATGCCAGTTGAGATGGACGTGCGTATCGATCCATCCGGGCATGACGGTAAGTCCGCGCAAGTCGTAATTGGCTTTCGCGTTACCGGCCGTAACGCTCATGATTTTGCCGTTATCGATCACGATTTGCTGATTGCGAAGGACGCCGCCTTTGCCGTCGAGAATCGTGCTGGTTTGAAGAACCATTCGAGGCGACTGCGCGGCCAACGTCGCAACCGAAACCACCCAGCAAACAAAGCTAAAACGCATGATCATGCAGTATACTCGCTCCATGGATAAAGGAAGTGCGCGCCGGCTGGCTACGCTCGCCTGTATGGGCGCGATGACGATTACGAGCTTCGCTCAATGGAAGCCGAAAGACACCGAATGGGCGAGTTATAACGCCGACCTGACGGGCAGCCGCTATCGCCCGCTGGATCAGATCAACGCGACCAATTTCAGCAAGCTGGAAGTCGCGTGGCGATTCAAGACCGACAGCATCGGCAATCGCCCGGAATACAAGCTGGAAGGCACGCCGCTGATGGTGAACGGAGTGGTCTACATGACCGCTGGATCGCGTCGCGCCGCGGTGGCGCTGGATGCGGCCACGGGCGAGATGCTCTGGATTCATGGCGAGCACGAAGGGCCGCGCGGGGCGGCTGCGCCTCGGCAACTGTCGGGACGCGGGCTCGCGTATTGGAGCGACGGCACGGAGGAGCGCATCCTCTATGTCACGCCGGGCTATCGGCTGATTTGCCTGGATGCGAAGACCGGCGCGCTGGTGAAAACGTTCGGCAAGGACGGCGTTGTCGATCTGAAGCTCGACTTCGATCAGAAGATCCTGCCGGATTTGATCACGGGCGAGGTTGGGTACCAGTCGGCTCCGGTGGTTGCGAAGGATACGATCATCATCGGCGCGGCGTTTCGCGAAGGCATGACGCCGAAGAGCATGCGCAACAACAAAGGCTACGTGCGCGGCTTTGACGTGAAGACCGGGAAGCGCTTGTGGACCTTCCACACGATTCCGACTGAAGAACGAGCCCGAATACAAAACGTGGCTGAACGGATCGGCTGAATACACCGGCAACACCGGTGTGTGGACGCAGATCAGCGTCGATGAAGAACTGGGGCTGGTGTACTTGCCGGTGGAATCGCCGACGGGGGATTTTTACGGCGGGCATCGTCCGGGCAACAACAAGTATGGAGAAAGCCTGGTGTGCGTCGACCTGAAGACGGGTCAGCCAAAGTGGCACTACCAGTTGGTGCATCATCCGCTGTGGGATATGGATATTTCGTCGGCGCCGCTGCTGATGAACATCAACGTGGATGGCAAGGCGATCAAGGCAGTCGCGCAGCCGACCAAGCAGGGATTCCTGTATGTGTTCGATCGCGTGACGGGAAAGCCCGTGTGGCCTATCGAAGAGCGCAACGTCGAGAAAGGCAATGTACCCGGCGAATGGTACTCGCCCACGCAGCCGTTTCCGACGAAGCCGCCGAATTATGCGCGCAACGGAGTCGCGTGTCGAGGATCTGATCGACTTCACGCCGGCGATGCGCGATCAGGCGCAGACGATTATTTCGAAATACAAGATTGGTCCGGTGTTCACGCCGCCGGTGGAGAGCAAGTTGGATGGTCCACTCGCCACGCTGACGTTGGGAACCGCGGCGGGCGGCACGAACTGGCCCGGTGGATCGTTCGATCCGGAGACGCACACGGTTTACGCGTTCGCCGCGAATTCGTTTCTGTATCCGATCGGGCTAGTGCCGTCGCCAAAGGAAATTTCGGACATGCGATACGTTGCGGGAACGGCGGGGCAGGCGGTGGAGAATCGCGCGGGTCCCGGCGAGAACGCTGGCGCCGATGCGCCCTTGCCTAAACCGGTCGCGACGCCGACGCAGCCTCCGGCAGGCGGCGGTGGTGGAGGCGGCGGTTTAACCGTGAACGGACTCCCGCTGATCAAACCGCCGTACTCGACGATTTCGGCGATCAATCTGGATCGCGGAGAAATCGTGTGGCAGACGCCGCATGGTGACACGCCGGATTACATTCGCGACAACCCTGCGCTGAAAGGGTTGAACATTGCGAAGACGGGCCAGCCGACGTATAACATCGGCACGCTGGTGACGAAGACGCTGGTGATCGCTGGCGATGGGATGGTGACCAGGCCGCCGGATCGCCCGCGCGGCGCGATGCTGCGCGCCTACGATAAAGCGACCGGCAAGGAAGTCGGTGCGGTGCTAATGCCCGCGCCGCAGAGCGGATCGCCGATGACTTACATGTTGAACGGCAAGCAATACATCATTGTCGCGATCAGCGGCGGCGCGTATTCGGGCGAGTACGTCGCGTATAAATTGCCGTAGTCGTATGATGAAGATGAGCTTTCTCATGAAAAAACGATACACAGTTGCACTCATCATTGGAGCCGCGATCCTCGCGGCGGGACTCGGCGCGCAGACCAACAAATCGGTTTGGGACGGCGTATATACGGCGGAGCAGGCCAAGCGCGGCCAGCCGATTTATGTGAAGGAATGCGCGTCCTGCCACTCGGCGGATCTGACCGGCGGCGAATCCGCGCCTCCGCTCGCGGGGGGCCAGTTCATGTCGAACTGGGAAGGGCTCGCGGCGTCGGAACTGTTCAAGCGCATGAAGGAATCGATGCCGCAGAACAAGCCCGGATCGCTCAGCGGGCAGGAAAACGCGGACATGCTCGCATACATGTTGCAGGTGAATGGATTCCCGGCGGGGAAGACGGAACTGGCTCGGCAGCCGGAAGTGTTGGCGTCGATTATGCTGGAATCGCAGAAGAAAAAGTAGGCCATGAACGCACTGTGTGTCATGGAAAATGAACTGAAGCAGTACTTGGATGAAATGCGACGCGACTTGCGAGGAGATCTCGTAGCGCTCGAACATCATGTTAACGATCGCATCGAGCGAGTCGAAACCGCGTTGCTGACTGAGTTTCACAAATGGGCGTCGCCCGCGGAGGCGCGAGCCAAAACCCACGCGGCGGCACTCCGCGCGATTGATCTCGAACTCGAATCGATGACCGATCGCGTTTCCGCACTCGAGGGGAAAAAACCCTCGTGACGGTTTAGCAATTCAACAACTCAGCAACACCGAAGTTCTTGTTACGCGCCTGTGGCGGACCGAGTGGCCCGTCGCCGGCTAGTTGTTGTCGCCGCCCCCCGTCGCAACATCCTTCGACGCCGGAGCGATCTTCCTCACGTACTTGTCGTACCAGCCAAGATAGCGCTCGTAGCGATCCCGCACGTAGCTTGGCCGCGAGATGCCGTGGTTCTCGTTCGGATAGATGATCAACTGCGTATCGATCCCCAAGCTGCGCAGCGCCTGATACATCTGCTGGCCGCCTTGCACCGGGACGTTGAAATCGCGCTCGCCGCCCAGGAACATGGTCGGTGTCTTGATGCGATCGGCATGCAGGAACGGATACGAAATCTTCTGGTACGTTTCCCAAGCCTTCGGATCCCACGGCGGCCCGATCTCGAAATCGTATTGAATGATGTACTGATCGGTGCCGTAGAACGCGACCGTGAACGCGGTTCCCGCGCCGCTGGTCGCGGCCTTGAACCGCTTGTCGCTGGCGATCATGTAATCGGTCAGAATGCCGCCGTAGCTCCAGCCGCCGACGCCCAGTTTGTCCGGATCGGCCACGCCCATCTTGATCACGTGATCGACGCCGGCCTGCAAATCCTCCACTTCGAAATGCCCCCAGTCCGCCGCGATCGCTTTCTGGTATGACGAACCGCGCCCGTCGCTGCCGCGATAGTTCACGCGGAGCACCGCGTAGCCGTTCGCAGCGAAGAATTGAACCTCCTGGCTGAGCGAGTGCCCGTCCTGTCCCTTCGGTCCGCCGTGAATGCGGAGCAGCGTCGGAACCTTGGTGCCGGCCACGTAGCCGACCGGATACGTCAGCAGGCCGTGAACCTCCGTGCCGTCCTTGCTCTTGAACTTCACTTCTTCGGTCTTCGCCCACTCAATCTCTTTCATCAGCTCATCGTTCTTGTGCGTTAGCTGCTCCAGCTTTCCGTTGCGCAGCGCGTAAATCTCGCTGTGCTCCGTGTCGCCGCCCGACATCGCGACCGCGCATGCGCCGGCGCTGTGCCGCTGGCCGAGGTTGATCGGCTTCTGGAACAGCATTTTGGCATCACCGTTGCCGACGGGAATCGCCGCGCCGTTTACCGACATGTCGTCGGTCACGCTAACGTAGATCGTCTTGTCGTCGTCGCTCCAGCGCGGATTGCCGACGCCGCGATCCAGAGCCGCAGCCGCTTTCACGAGCTGCGGCGCCGACGATCCATCGGTGGCGACAATCGCCAATTTCTCCTGGCTGTACGCGCCCCACTTCTTGTCTTCGCCTTGCAGGAACGCGATCCATTTGCCGTCGTGGCTCCACTCGGGGCGTCCGCCGCGACCGCCGCCGCCGCGCTCGCTGGCCGGCGTCAGACTCTTCTCGGTCGAACCGGCCTTCGCGTCGGCGACATAAACCTGACCGCCAGGATCGCGGTCCGGATCGGCAACATGATTACTGGTGAACGCGATGCGCTTCGAATCCGGCGACCACTGCGGCGCCGATTCATCCCACTGCTTCTGCGTCGTCAGGCGATCGAGCTTCTTGGTCGCGATATCGAAAAGATAGATGTAGCTGTGGCGACCGGAAAGCAGGTAGCCCTGGCCGTCCTGCTTGTAGTGATAACGATCGATCACGATCGGCTTGGGCGCTGCGCCGCCGCCTCCGCGTCCACCTCGTCCACCACCGCCGCCAGCCGCCGCGGGAGCTGCCGCAGGCGCGGGGTTGTCGGGATCTGGAGCGTCGGGATCGGGATCGCCAATGATCAGCGCGAGCCGCGTCGAATCGGGCGACCATTCATAGCCCTACAATCGGCCCTTCTTCGCATCGATTTCAGTGACCTGCAGGGCCTCGCCACCCGATCGCGGCAGCAGCCAGACCTGGTTGCCCGCCGTCTTGCCGGGTCGCGAGGACGTGAACGCGAGATACTTTCCGTCGGGACTCCAGCGCGGCGAGCTTTCGCTCGATTCGCTGCTGGTGATCTGCTGCTCGGTCTTGCCGTCGAAGCTGATGGTCCAGATGTGGCCGTTGCCGCCCTTGTCGCCCTTGATATCGACCTGCGACATCACGTAGGCAACCGACTTGCCATCGGGCGAGCACTGGGCGTCGCGAACGTCCTTGAACTTGCCGATGTCGTCGAGACTGAAGTGGCGTTTGGTTTGGGCGAACAGGGAAATCGGCAGCAACGCGGCTACCGAAGTGATCGAAAACAAGGCGCGATTCAGCAACATGCGTAATAGTCTACACCCAACGGTCGCGTGGCGAAAGCGGCGGATATCCCTTTGTCCAACTATGAGTTGCATGTTCAGTCGGCGTGTAAATTTGGGTTCGTTTCGTAATCTGGGGGCGGGAAAGGAGGCGCGGACGAAGGTTTCCCGCGAGCCAAGCGTTAGAATATGGACAAGGTACGTTTACGTTTATGTCGTCTTCGACGAAAGAAAAGCGGCAGCTTCACGATCTGGTGGAGAAACTTCCGGAAGACCAGATCAATCCCGCGCTGAGCTACCTGAACTTCCTGTGCGCAGATCCGGTTTTGCGGTCGCTACTGAATGCGACGCCGGATGATGAACCCTACACTGAAGAACAGCAGCGGCGTGCCCAGGAGGCAGAGGCCTCTATCGCGCGCGGTGAGGGAATTCCACACGAGGAAATACTCCGCGAATTCGGAGTGTGCGACTGACCTTTATTTGGTCGGAAACCGCACGCCTCGATCTGCGAAGGATCGAGAAAGAGCAAGCGATGCGGATACTCCGGGCCCTCGCAAAATACGCGCTGACACGGGAAGGTGACGTCAAATCCTTGCAGGGGAGACTAACTGGTCATAAACTTCTCCGCGTTGGAAACTGGCGGATTGAGTTCAAACCGGTTGACGACGCGATTCATATTATTCAGATCGAAAATCGCGGGCAGGCCTATTGAGCGGTTCATCCTTCCGATTCTGATAGCATTTCCTTTCATGCTCCGCCCGGCCCCTCGAGTGGCTCAAGAATCTTTTTCCTTACGAACAGCGATCGCTGATCGTCAACGGGCGGCGCATGGCGTACATCGATGAGGGCGATCGCGCCGGACGGCCTGTGCTGCTGCTTTCCGGCAATCCGACGTGGGGATTTCTGTATCGCGACTTCATCAGTCCGCTGACGCGCGCGGGCTATCGGGCAATTGCGCCGGATTGGATCGGCTGCGGCTACTCGGATCATCCGCGCGTCGACGCGGCGCTGACGTTCGCGCATCACATCGCGGATCTGGTGAGCTTGATCGATCAGCTTGAACTGCAGGGATTCGTTATCGTCGGGCAGGATTGGGGTGGACCGCAGGGCGTGGGCGCGGCGCTGCAACGGCTGGATCGACTGCATGCGCTGGTGCTGATGAATACGTGGCTGTTCACCGGACTGATCAGCAAATTCCACGCGTCGCCGAAACCGTGGACTACGTGGCACGCTCCGCTGATCGGGCAGTATTTTATGAAGCGGCATAAGGTGCTGTCGCATCACGGGCCGACGGCGACCAGTGCGCGCGGCATGAGCGCGGAAGAGGCGCTGGCATATCATCATGTGTTCGATGAACCGGATTCGGAACACGTCGTGCTCACGTGGCCGCGCACGATTCCGATGCAGTGAGGGTGATCGGGGCTGGCAGGATATGCAGATGATCGAGAGCCGGCTTGCCGGAGCTGTCGTCGAAGCCGACGCTGCTGTTGTGGGCGCCCGCCGACGAAGTTTTCCCTGATCGACATTCGCAGAATCGGTTGAAAGAGTTGATGCCGCATGCTGAAGGGCCCGTGATGTTCGATCGCGCGCGGCATTTCCTGCAGGACGATCGCGGGCCGGATCTGGCTGCGGCGATCGTGGAGTTTCTGAATCGCGACGATCGAGCCGATGAATTTCATTGAGCCATCGGCTGACGAACTGGCCGCGCTGCGAGCCGATCCGCTGCTGTGGGAACAGGAACTCGACGTGCGGCCCGAGTTCGCCGAAGCGATCGAGCGCGCCGTCGGCAAGCGCGCGGGCCGCGTTTACTGGCGCAGCGCGCACCAGCATTTGTATGCGCTGGAGCTCGCCGACCTGGGCCGCGGCCGTCCGTCGATGGCGATGGTGTACGGGTTTTGGGATCGCTACGAGCCTCGCCCGCCGGAAGACGAAATCGATGCGGATCTCTTTGATCTGTGTGGGTGGTTAGCGCAGCGTCGGCGGTTTGAATCCCGACCGACATCGCGAAAGTCGCGAAGCATGCTGGAATAGGGACTGAGATCTGACACATGGAATGTAAAACCAGGAGAGAGAATGTTTGATCTGACAGGGAAAGTGGCGATTGTCACCGGATCGTCCAAGGGAATCGGCCGCGCGATCGCCGAAGCGCTGGCGCGCGCGGGAGCGAAAGTGGTCATATCGAGCCGCAAAGCCGAGGCGTGCGAAGAAGTTGCCGCGCCGCTGCGCAAAGAAGGCCGCGACGTCGACGTGATCGCGTGCCACATCGGCAAGCAGGCCGACTGCGCGGCGCTGGTCGAGAAAACGCGCGCGAAATACGGGCAAGATCGATGTGCTGGTTTGCAACGCCGCCGTCAATCCTTACTACGGCCCGCTGAGCGGCCTCACCGACGAGGCGTTCGACAAAGTGATGCAGACCAACGTTCGCAGCAATCTGTGGCTGGCGAATCTGGTGCGCCCGGAAATGGCCGCGCGCAAAGACGGCGCGATCATCATCGTGTCGAGCATCGGCGGGCTGAAGGGCACCGACAAGCTCGGCATCTATGCGATTTCGAAGGCCGCCGATTTTCAGCTCGCGCGCAATCTGGCGATCGAATGCGGCCCGGACAATATTCGAGTGAACTGCATCGCGCCTGGCTTGGTGCGCACCGATTTCGCGAAGGCGCTGTGGGAGAATCCAGCCACGTTGAAGGCGACCGAGGAGCGCACGCCGCTGCGGCAGGATCGGCGAGCCTGACGACATCGCGGGCGCGGCGGTGTTTCTCGCGTCGCGCGCAGGAAACTGGATGACCGGACAAACCATCGTGATCGACGGGGGAGTGACCATCGCATGAAGGCCGCAATGTTGAGGGAGATCGGCAAGCCGATCACGATCGAAGATGTCGCGACGCCGGCGCCGGCCGCGGGCGAGGTCTTGATCCACGTGGAAGCGTGCGGCGTTTGCCATTCGGATTTGCATTTGGCCGATGGCGATTGGGATTTGCTGCGGCCGATCACGAAGGTGCCGCTGATTCTGGGGCATGAAGTGGCGGGAACTGTCGCGGCGCTGGGCGAGGGCGTGACGGAGTTGAAGGTGGGCGATCGCGTCGGCGTGCCGTGGATTTACTGGACGTGCGGCGAATGCGAATTCTGCAACGAAGGCCGCGAAGACGCTGTGCCTGAAACAGAAAATCACGGGCTGCACGGTGGATGGCGGATTCGCGGAATACATGGTCGCTCCGGCGACGCATGCCGCGCCGCTGCCGGCGATCTTGAGTGCCGCCGAAGCTGCGCCGCTGTTGTGCGCGGGGCTGACGGTTTATAAAGCGATGAAGGCGTCCGGGCATCGAGCCCGGCCAGCGGCTGGCGGTGTTCGGCGTCGGGCGGATTGGGCCACCTGGCGATTCAGATCGCGCGGGCGATGGATATTCACGTCTGCGCCATCGATGTGACCGACGAGAAACTCGAGCTCGCGAAATCGCTGGGCGCGGAGTGGACCGTGAACGCGGCCACCGAGCAAGTGCAACAAGCGCATGCGGGCGATGGGCGGAGCGCATGTGGCGATGGTCACGTCGGCGAGCGCGGCGGTCTATGAGACTGTCGCTGCGGTGTTTGCGGCGCGGCGGGACGGTGGCGGTGGTCGGGATGGCGAATGAGCCGTTCAAGGTCTCGGCGGTGTCGCTGATTTCCGGCGAGACGCGGATTGTCGCTTCGGCGGTGGGGACTCGCGAGGATTTGCGGGAGCTGTTCGAGCTGGTGGAGAAGTTTCCGATCCGCTGCAAGATCGAGACGCGGCCGCTGGAGAGATTTCGGAAGCGTTCGAGGAATTGAAGCGCGGTGCGGTGATGGGCCGGATCGTGCTGACCATGTAGGATGTGGCGCACACACTCGTGTGTGCCGTGTCGACACTCATGTCGACACCTTCCAGCTGAAAGTCGTAATGCGGAATCTGGACGATACTCCTGCGGTCGGCACTCATGAGTGCGGCGCCCTCGAGTAAACACATAGACACGGCACGCAGGAGTGCGTGCGCCACATCGATTAGAACAACATATACGTCACGATCGCGATCGCCGAGAGCTTCTTCTTCTCATCGAAGATATCGACGCGCGAGACGCACAGCGTTTTCCCAGCTCGCACCAGATACGCGCGAGCGATCACCTTATCTCCGACGATCGGGCGCAGATAGTTGACCTTCAACTCCGTCGTGGTCGATTTTCGCACGCCATAGCCGAAATGGTTTTCGATGGCGTGCCACGCCGCTTCGTCGGCGAGCGAAGCGGTGACGCCGCCGTGCAGCGATCCCTGCGAATTCAGATATGCCGGAAGCAGGTCGAATTGCATGGTCACGCCGTCATCGTGCTTGCGCGCGACGCGAAGGTTCAGATTGATTTTCGAAGGGCATCTTATAGGGTCGGCGAATCGTTGCCCAGCAGCGCGCGCCGCACGATCTTGATGGGCGGGAATCCCTGCTTCATGAACGCGTCGTGAAATTCCTCGAGCGAAAACTTCGCGCCCTTCATCTTGCGGTAGTCCTCGCGCAGCTTCAGGATCTGCAGCTTGCCGAGCGTGTAATACAGATACGTCGGATCGGACGTGCCGCGCTTGGTTTCGCGATCGGCCACCTCGTGCGTCTGGATAGCCTTCTTTCTCGAAGAACTCGACGCCCTGCTCCATGGTGCGCTTGCCGGTGTGCATCTCGATGCCGACGATGTAGCGGGCGTCGCGCAGCAGCGCATCCTGCAACTGGCCCAGGCGCATGCTTCGGATCCGTCGGAGACGCCCTCATCGAGCATCATCTGCTCGCAGTAGTGCGCCCAGCCTTCGGCGTTCGAATTCGCGCCCAGCAGCTTGCGGACGCGCGAATCGACGTGCTGCATCCACAGGAACTGCACGTAGTGGCCGGGATAAGCTTCGTGAATCGCGGTGCTCAGGATGGTGCCGCGATTGAAGCCGTGCATGAAATCCTCGACGCGCTCGGGCTTCCAGTCTCTTCTCGGGCAGCGTGACGTTGAAGAACGCTTCCTTGGCGACCTTCTCATACGGCCCGGGCGTGTCCATGGACGCGAACGTCAGCGCGCGCATGAACGGCGGCGTCTCTTCCAGAATCGGCAGCACCGGCGACGGAATCGTGATGATCTTCTTCGCGTTGATGAAGTCGCGCAGCTTGATGCATTGCATCGCGGAACGCGTCGAGCAGCTTGTCCGGGGCGGGATGATCCTTTTCCAGCTCGGCCAGAATCTGCTGCGGCGTTTTGTTCGGATCGATCTGCGCGGCCGTGGCTTTGAAGCGCTCCTGATTCGCGTGCAGATCGTCGTAGCCGATCTGCAGCAGGCGGTCGAGCGGAATGTCGACCATCTCTTCATACGCCAGCTTCTTCGCGTAATTCTCCGCGCCCAGCCGGAAATCGCCGTTCGACTGCGGAAGCACGTCGTTCTTCAGAAACTGCTTCGTAATCCTTGAGCGCCGCGATCACGGCGCGCGTTCGACTGCTTGAAATTCGGCCAGCAGCTTCGGGTCGGTCACCTGTCTTGAACGCCAGCGGAACGTCGTTTTCGAAGAACGCCGCGATGCCGGGAATCTGTTCGATGGCGATTTCGGTGTAGATCTTCGGCGGATTCTTCAGATTCGCGCGCGCGTCCTTGAGCACCTTGGGCATCAGCCGCTCGCGCGCGATCAGCGATTTCAGGCGCACCTCCGGAGGCGCGAACGTGCGGCTCATGATGGTGAACGCGCTGCTCGAGATGCCGCTCGAATAGACGTCCGGATTCTTCTCCCACTGCGAACCGTTTCGAGTTCCAGCAGGCTCGCGCGAATGCGTTCAGCATCAGATCGCGATCGGCGGCGTCGCGTCGCGGCGAGCTTTCGCGAATTCGGCTTCGAACTTCTTGAGCGCGGCGATGCGCGTGTCGACGCCGGCCTTCGAATAGTCCTCCAGCTTGTCGTCGTACTTGTGAATCCCGGCCGACGTCGCGTGGTCGGGTTGTACGGGAAGTAGTATTCGTCGAAGAAGCGGTCGGTCAGCGATTGCGCCGAGACGGCTGTCATGGAGAAGGCGAACAATAGAAGTCGCACTCGACTATTGTGACAGCCTTATTGTGACAGGGTGAAGATCACATCGATGGGCGCGATCACCTCCACGGGTTGGCCGTTGAGAAACGTCGGGCTAGTAGATCCACTGCTTCACGGCGGCGAGCGCGGCGGGAATCAACAACGGATTTCCGCTGACCACTTCAAGCTGCACGACGCTTCCGTCTTTCGCGATCACACTGGTCAGGCGTACGGTTCCCGAGACGCGCGCCTTGACCGCGATTGGCGGGTACACGCGGAACAATCTTGCGAATCAATTTCGCGGCTTGCACTTCGCCGCCGACTAGACGCGGTTTGTCTTCAACCTTAGGCGGCGCCGGGGGCGTGGGATGCGTTGGAGCAACGGCGACCGTTGTGATCGTCGGCAGGTTCCGAGTGAATCCGTCAGGTACACCTATGGCGGGGGGGCCGTCACCTGCGGACCAGCATCGCTGATGATGGTCGCGTCGTAGGACGCTGACGGCTTCGCGCCTAACGATGCCAGCGGAAATATTCTTGTTGGCGCGCGCATGATCGACCGCGCGGAGCTTGTGCTCGACGTCGCGGTTACAGGCGCAGGTTCGGGCTGCAATCGAACAGGCGCGGCTATCGTCATTCCCAGGCGGACCTGCGGCATGTGATCGCCAAGAATCAACGGAATCAGGAGTGCCGTGGCCACCACCAGGGTCTGCACCCCGAAGGATGCGGCGAGCGCTCTGGTCTTGTGCGCTATGTTTTGCTGGGCGAGGATGGATTGCTCGAACATGCCCAGATAGACACCGCGCTATCCGGAAAGTTCCAGACGTTGTGGGGCAGGCGGGTTCGCCTGCCGCTTAATCCGCGATGCGGCCGTCGCGCATTCTCACGATGCGATGCCGTAGGCCGCGGCTTCCGGATTGTGCGTGATCATCAGGATGGTCTGGCCCAGTGCGCTGATTCAGATCGCGCAACAATTCCGAGCACCGCCGCGAATTTTCGGTGTCGAGATTGCCGGTGGGCTCGTCGGCCAGCAGAAGCGCCGGGTGATTCACGATCGCGCGCGCGATCGCCACGCGCTGCTGTTCGCCGCCCGAAAGCGCGCGAGGCTTGTGATGCAGCCGCCCCTCGATGCCCAGCAGTTTCAGAATTTCCTCGAACTGCGGATCGACTTCACCGTTCTTGCCCGGCGATGTCGCGCGCGATCTCGATGTTGTCCGCCGCGGTCAGCGTCGGCAGCAGATTGTATTTCTGGAACACGAAGCCGACGGTGGTCTTGCGCAGCTCGGTGCGCTCGGCGTCGCGTCATCGTGAGCAGATCGCGGCCGTCGATGTGAATGGTGCCGGAGGTCGGCGGCGTGAGGCCGCCCAGAATGTGAAACAGCGTCGACTTGCCGGAGCCGCTGGGGCCGACGATCGCCACGAAACTCGCCGCGCTCGACCGACAGTTCACGCCGCGCAGCGCGTGCACGTCGACCTCGCCGACGTGATAGGTCTTCGTGAGATCGCGAATCTCAATCATAGGCTCAAGATGCGCTCTCAGTCATACGCCAGCGCCTCGATCGCGTCCTGCCGCGCGGCTTTGAAGCCCGGGATAAAGCGCGCCGATCAGCGAACCGTAAGCGCGATCAGCGCGGCCCATGGCCACCAGGTCTTGACGATCACCATGGGCATGGTCGGAACGAAAGTATTCATCAGCGAACGTGTGCCGTAGGTCATCAGGATGCCGGCGATGGCTCCGGCGACCGCCAGCAACAACGTTTCGCGCAGCAGCATGTCCGAGGATGTAGCCAGGCGACGCGCCCAGCGCTTTCAGAATTCCGATTTCGCGCGTGCGCTCCAGCACGGCCGTGTACATCGAGAGAAACACCACCAGAAATCCGACGATCACGGCGATGCCGATCACCACGTTCGTAAAGTTCTTGAGGATCGGGAATGTTGTCCGCGGTCAGGAGCGACGTCATCTCCTCCATCGAGTAAACCTTGTAGTCCGTCGAGCATGTCCTTCCAGTTGCGCCTTCACCGCGGAAGTATTGGCGGGATCGTCGACCTTGACCTAGACCACGCTGATCTTTCCCGGCGTGCTGAAGTATTGTCCTGCAGCGTGTCCAGATCTCGGCGAACATGCGCGACAGCTTGCCGGATTCGACGATGCCCGTACATGCCACTTCATGCCTTGCGTGATCGATGTCGCCGGCGTGCACGTGTTCCTGGCGCGCGCGTAGACTTCGTCGACGAACGATGTCGTCCGGACCTTGAACGGCCCGCCTTCGAGATAGCGAAAGCCGCCGCTCATCGCGTTGAACTCGTCGAGATTGATTCCGGTGATGGAATCGAAGTGGGCCAACGCTCTGCACCAGACTCCGGTGGCCAGCGTCACGTGCGGCTGCTCGCGGACGAGTCGACGATCTTCTGCGGCATGGTGGGCCCGGACATGCTGAGGATGGAACTGTCCGGCGGACGCACCAGGATATCGGCGCCGGTGCCGCGCGAGCGCTCCGCGATGTCGCCCAGCATGCCTCGGCTCACGCCGACCAGCGTCAGGATCATAGTGACCTGAACGCCAATGGCGACTGCGCTGAGCAGAGTTCGCACCGGACGGTGCTTCAGATTTTCGAAAACCAGGCGAGTGACCAACGTCTCTAGTGTAACAAGCTGACATTATGATTGCGGCGCCAGCTCAAACCGATGAGCGATAGCGCGGCGATCGCCGCGGTTTCGGCGCGCAGAATCAGCGGCCCGAGCGAGACCGCGGTCCAGCCGGCCGCGGTGAATGACGCGCGTTCCTCGTCGGTCCAGCCGCCTTCGGGACCGATCAGCATCGCGACGGTCGTCGGACGCGCGGCGCTCGGCGGGCAGCGCGGCAGCGAGCGGAACGGCGGCGGGGTTTTCGTCCAGCACGTAGCGATAGGTCGCTCGGCGATCGCTAGCGCATCGCGAAGATTCAGGGGCTCCTCGATCTCCGGGAAGATGCGCGCGGCGCGATTGCTGGCTGGCTTCGAGCGCGATGCGCCGCCAGCGTTCGAGGCGTTTGTGGGCCGCGCGTTCCAGGCCGCGCTCGCTGCGGATGGCTTGCACCGGGACGATTTTCGCGACACCCAGCTCGGTGGCTTTCTCGATCATCCATTCGAAATGATCGAACTTGATCAGCGCGGCGCACAGCGATCGATGCGCGCCGTCGGGCTCGGGCGCGGCAAGCTTTTCGAGCGTCTTGAAAGACGACGTGCTCCTTGCGCGCGGTCTCGATCTCGGCCAGATAACACGTTGCGATTGTCGGAGATCTCGTAGCGCTGGCCGGCCTCCACGCGCAGCACGCGGGTCAAGTGGCGCGCGTCGTCGCCCGAGATCTCGGCGTGCCGTTCCGCACTTCGTCCACAAAAAACCTTCGTCGCATGTGACTCCTGACTCCTGTATTCTCGTCTTTAATGATCGCTCATCTGCGCGGCACGCTTCTCGAAAAGCATCCGAACCTCGTGATTGTGGACGTGCACGGCGTCGGCTACGAAGTCACGATCCCGGTTTCCGCGTTTCTCCTCGCTGCCGGAAATGGGCGCAGCCGGTGCAGCTTCACATTCACACGCACGTGCGCGAAGATGCGCTGTCGCTGTTCGGATTCGTGTCCGCGGCCGACAAGGCGCTGTTCGAAAAATTGATCACGGTGAGCGGCATCGGACCCAAGCTGGCGATTAACGGCGCTGAGCGGGCTGACGGCGCCGACCTGGTCGCCGCGATCCGATCCGGCGCGGTCGAGCACTGGTGCGGATTCCCGGCGTCGGCAAGAAAACCGCGGAGCGCATGGTGCTGGAGCTGCGCGACAAGCTCGACCTGCGCGGGCGTGCCCGATCGCGCGGCTGCGGCCGCGGCTGCCAAGAGCAACTTCAGCGCGACGGAAGAAGACGTGATTTCCGCGCTGATGAATTTCGGCGCGAATCGCGCGTCGGCCGAAGCCGCGGTGAACAAAGGCGCGGTCGGCGAGCGAAGTCGAACGATTTCGACGCGCTGTTCCGGCGGGCGCTGAAACTAGTGCGCTGACGTAAACTGATAGACTTCATGCGCGAACAGGGCATCGTTTCGGCATCGCTGCGCGAAGAAGAGCGGCAGTTCGAAACCGCGCTGCGCCCCAGCCGGCTGGCCGATTTCGCGGGCAGACCAAGATCAAAGAAAATCTCGCCATCGCCATCGAAGCGGCCAAGCAGCGCGGCGAGGCGATGGATCACGTGCTGCTCTACGGCCCGCCCGGCCTGGGCAAGACGACGCTCGCCGGAATCATCGCCGCCGAACTGGGCGTCGGCATGCAGCAGACATCGGGTCCGGTGCTGCAGAAGAAGCTCGACCTGGTCGGCATCCTGAGCAACATTCAGGAGCGCGAAGTTTTCTTCATCGACGAGATTCACCGCCTGCAGCCGGACGTGGAGGAGATGATCTACTCGGCGCTCGAAGATTTCCGCATGGACATCCTGATCGGCACCGGGCCCGGGCGCGCGCACCGTGGCGATGGACATCAAGCATTTCACCGCGATCGGCGCGACCACGCGGCAAGGGCTGATCAGCGCGCCGCTGCGCGGCCGCTTCGGGCTGGTGCTGCGGCTGAATCCTTACGACATGACGGAGCTCGCGCAGCATCGTGCGGCGGTCGGCGCAGCTGCTTGGAGTCGAGATCGACGCGGACGGCGCAGAAGAAATCGCGCGGCGCAGCCGGGGAACGCCGCGCATCGCCAATCGCCTGCTGCGGCGCGTTCGGGATTATGCGCAGGTGCGCGCGGACGGGTCACGTGGATCTCGAGGTCGCGCAGACGCGCGCTGGATCTGCTGGAAGTGGATCGCTTCGGGCTCGACGAGATCGATCAGAAGATCATGCTGACGCGTGCTCGAAAAATATGGCGGCGGGCCGGTGGGGCTGAGCACCATCGCGGCGTCGATCGACGAGGAACCGCGACACGATCGAAGAAGTCTACGAGCCGTATCTGATGCAGCTGGGTTTCTGGACCGCACGCCGCGCGGCCGCGTGGCGACCGATCGCGCGTTCGAATATTTCAAGGTTCCGCGCCGCGTTCGCGGCGTTCAGAATACGCTTTTTTGAAAATCGTCTACATCGCGCTGGGATCGAATCTGGGCGATCGCGCTGGAGAATCTTGCTCAGTGCGCGTGAGCGCTGACTGCGGCCGGGATCTGCGATTGCTGCGCGCTTCGTCGATCTATGAAACGGCGCCGCGCGATGTCGCGATCAGCCGTGGTTTCTGAATCAGGTGGTGGAAGCGGAGACCGACGCTGTTTCCGCGCCAGTTGCTTGCGCGCGTGCAGAATATCGAGCGCGAGATGGGGCGGAAGCGCGACGATCGCGAAAGGCCCGCGCGTGATCGATATCGATATTCTGCTGTTCGGAGCTGTCGTGATCGCGACGCCGGAGCTGGAGATTCCGCATCCGCGAATGGCGGAGCGCCGATTTGTGCTGGAGCCGCTGGCTGAACTAGCGCCGGATCTTCGGCATCCTGTTACGAAGCGTCGGTGCGGGAGATGCTCGCGAAGGTGAGCGATCAGCAGGTTCGCAGATCCTCAACCTGAAAACGTGTCGACATGAGTGTCGACACGGCACGCACGAGTGCGTGCGCCACATCCATCACGGGATTAATAAAACGCGCTTGCGGTCGACCGCCGTCATCTTTTCGGCGGCGTAACGCAGCACCAATCGCGGAGCTTTCCCGCGCCACGGCTCCAGAAATCGCACGACCTCGGCGAGGCTTCTTCGGATACGTTTCTTTCAGGAGCCACCCGACGCCTTTCTGCACCATGTCGTCATCGTCCGGCACCAGCGGTTGCGCGATGCGAAAAATCTCGCGCGTGTGCAGGCCGCGCTTCGCCGACGGCACCAGCGCGACCGCAGCCGCCGCCGCTTCCATCGATTCTTCGATCGCGTCCAGGCGTCAAGCTCATCGATCAGCGCGGGCTCGTTCGCGATCGACGCGCCCAGCAGCCAGAGCGACAGACCATCCGTGAGTCCCCAGTTGTCGACGTATCGATCCAGCCAGCGCGTGAACAACTTGAACTCGCGCGCGCCGCATTGCTTCGCGAATCGCCGATAGACGTAGCAGACGATCACTCCGCCCTCGAATGATGCAGCCTGCCACAGCGCGGTGCATAGCCGATCGCGATCGGCGATTGAGCAGTGCCTTCACTCGCGGATAAATCAGCTTTGCGACTTCATGCAGATCGGGCGCTGTGACGCGCCCTCGCCGCCGCAAATCGTCTAGGACTTCGTGAACGATCGCGCTCGGTCATGACGCTACGCCCTCCGCCGGCCGCGCCGTGACGATCTTCACGCGCGCGATGCGGTTGCGATCCATTTCCTGCACGATGAACGTCCGGTGCCCGTACGTGACCGATTCGCCCGGCGCGGGAATGTAGCCGAAGCGGAACAGCAGAAATCCGGCCAGCGTTTCGAAGCCCGCGTCGCCCGGCAGTTCGATTTCGTACTGCGATGCGAGGTCGCGAATATTGGTGCTGCCGTCCAGTTCGATCACCGGCGCGCCCGCGACGGGCGCGGGGCGCCGCACGTCGTGCTCATCGCCGATCTCGCCGAAAATCTGTTCGAGCACATCTTCCAGCGTCACCATGCCGGTGATGGTTCCGAACTCGTCCACCACCATCGCCAGATGCGTGTGGCGCTTGCGAAACTCGTCGATCAGTTGATTGAGCGGCTTGGTTTCCGGCACCACCAGCGGGTCGCGCAGGAAGCGGCGCAAACGAAACGGGCGCGCGGGCTGGCGGCGATCGGCGGCCGCTTTCCGTTCCTGCCACGCGCGTAATCAGATCCTTGTAATGCAGAATGCCGATGATGTGTTCCGGCTTGCCCTGATATACCGGCAGGCGCGAATACTTGTGCTCAGTGGTGATGCGCAGCAGTTCGTCGAGCGTCGCATCGGACAGACACCGATACGATGTCGATGCGCGGCGTCATGATCTCGCGCGCGTAGACGTTCCTCAAATCCAGCAGCTTTTGAATCGCGTCTTCCTCGAAGCCTTCGAGGTGCCCTTCGATCCGGCTGGATTCGACGATGAACTTCAGCTCTTCCGGCGAATGCCCGCCGCCGCTGTGTCCGCCGTGCAGCCCGATCGCGCGGGACAAGCGCGGTCGCCGACCGTTCGATCACGATACACGAACGGCGCGGAAATCCGCAGAAACACCAGCAGCGCCGGCGCCACCAGCAGCGCCAGCCGGTCGGCTTTTTCGAGCGCGAGATTCTTCGGCACCACTTCGCCGATCACGACGTGCACGAAGCTGATGGTCAGAAATGCGAGAGCGAATCCGATGCCGTGGAGCAGCCCTGCGTTGCCGCGGCGTAATCACGGGATGGAACAGCGCGAGCAGCATCTGATACAGCGTGTCCTCGCCCGCCCAGCCCAGGCCCAGGCTGGCCAGCGTCACGCCGACCTGCGTCACGCTCAGCAGCCGGCCCGGGTTCGCCAGCAAGCCCAGCGCCGCGCGCGCCGACACGCTGCCTTGCTTCGGCAAGCTGCTTCAAACGCGAGCGCCGCACCGACACCAGCGCCACTTCCGCCGCGGCGAAAAAACCGTTCAGCGCGACGATGGCGACCAGTAGAATCAGCCGGAGTGACATTCTGGCCTCTGGCTTGGTGCTCCTTTCGTTACAATCGAGCAGTGTTGTCTTCGACGCCGCTGCTTCGGGCGATCAATCTGAGCATAGCGGTTTTGCTGATTGGCGCTTGTGGCCGCCGTTTACTGGTTTGCCTGGCGTCCGCTGGCGGAGACGTCGGGCGAGATCTCCGCTCCAGTTTCGGCGAAGGCCGCCGTATCGCGCGATGCGCTGGGCGTTCCGCACATCGCAGCGGCGATCATGGGAAGACGCGATTTTCCTGCAAGGCTTCGTCACCGCGCAGGATCGGATGTGGCAGATGGATGCGCTGCGCAGGCTGGCGGCGGGCGAGCTGGCGGAGGTCGTCGGGAAACAGGCGCTCGAAACCGACCAGGAATCGCGCCGCTTGCGCCTCGGAACACATCGCCGAGGAAGCCGAGCAGACCATGCCGGCCGCGGATCGCTCGATTCTGGCGGCGTATGCGCGCGGCGTAAATTACTTATCTGGAGACGCATCGCGGACATCTGCCTCTTGAATTCACGCTGCTGAATTACGAGCCGCGGCCGTGGAGCAAGCGAGATACTGTGCTCGCCGGGCTGCAGATGTATCGCACGCTGACGACAAGCTGGCGTGACGAAATCACCAAGCTTCACATGCTTCAGAAAGGCGATCGCGAGAAAGTCGAGTTCCTGTTTCCCGTTCGCAGCGGCGGCGAAGCGCAACCGGGTTCGAACGCGTGGGCGATTTCGGGCGCGCGTTCGGCCACCGGCAAGCCGATCCTCGCCAACGATCCGCATCTTGATTTCGCGATTCCCTCGACCTGGTACATGGTGCACTTGCGCGCTCCGGGGCTCGACGTGACGCGGCGTTTCGCTGCCTGGCGTGCCGGGCGTCATTATCGGCCACAACGATCGCATCGCCTGGGGCATGACCAATCTTCAATTCGACGTGCAGGATCTGTATCGTGAAAAGTTCGACTCCCAAACCGGGCGCTACGTGTTTCGGGATCACATCGAGCAGGCGCGATTGGAGCGCAGCGCGATCGCAGTGAAGGGCGCAAAGCCCGTGCCGTTCGATCAATGGGTCACGCGCCACGGCCCGATCTTCTTGAACGATGAAAGGCAAAATTACGCACTGCGCTGGGCGGCGGCGGAACCGTCCAGTTTCCAATTTCCGTTTCTCGATGTGAACCGCGCGCGCAATTGGGAGGAATTCACGGCTGCTATCGCGCGATTTCCGGGACCTGGGCAGAACTTCGTTTACGCCGACGTTGACGGCAACATCGGCTATCATGCGACCGGGCGTTTGCCGATTCGACCGGCGGATTGTCGCGGCGATGTTCCCGCGGACGGAGCATCGGGCGAGTGCGAATGGCAGGGATTCATCCCGTTCGAAGATCTTCCGCAGTCTTACAACCCCGCGTCGGGCTTGATCGTGACCGCGAATCAGAATCCGTTTCCCGTGGACTACAAATATCCGGTGAGTGGAGATTTTGCGGCGCACTATCGGTCGCGCGGCATTCGTTTGAAATTGGAAGACCGTCCAAAGTGGCAGCCGGGTGAGATGCTCAGTGTGCAGAAAGACGTTTACTCGGCGCTTTCAGATTTCCTGGCCAGGCAGATTGTTGCGGCGTGGGACGCGCGAAAAGACAACAACGTGAGCGACGCCGTAGCTCTGCTGCGCAGTTGGAACGGGCAAATGGAAAAAGGCACTGGCGGCGCCGTTGATCGCGCAGCTCACTTACGAAGAGCTTCGCAAAGCGGTTGCGGAACGCGCGTCGCCGGGTGGTGCCGATGCCTACGATTTCGCCATGTCGCCCGCCGTAATCGAAAAGCTTCTGCGCGAACGTCCCGCGAGTTGGTTCCGCGATTACAATGCGCTCTTGCTTAAATGCCTGACCCAGGCGATCGCCGTCGGCAAGAAGATTCAGGGATCGAAAGTGGCTCGCTGGGACTACGGCCAGTTTGTCGAACTGAAAATCGCTCATCCGGTGGCCGGGCAACTGCCGCTGATCGGAAACTATTTCAACCTCGGCCCCATACCGATGAGCGGATCGTCGACCACGATCAAGCAGACGACGCGGCGCCTGGGCCCGTCGATGCGGATGATTGTCGACCTTGCGGATCTCGACAAGTCGCTGCAGAACATCACCGTCGGCGAGTCCGGGCAACCTCTGTCGCGACACTATAAGGATCAATGGAGCGCGTACTACGGCGCCACCAGCTTCCCGATGCAGTTCCGAAACATTGACGCGAAGCAGGTGCTGATGGTGAATCCATTACGTTAGCTGCTCGAACTTTCCATCCGCGAACACGCGAAATCTTCTGCCGCGCCAAACAACAGTGTTCCCGAAGAACCCCGCAATCCAGAAACAAAATCCCAAAATATCTTCGATCGGCAGGAGTGCCCAATTGATTCGAGCGTGCAGCACGCGAGACGACACGACATAAGCCGCCATAGCGCGAATCAGAATCACGATCACTGCGGCCGGCCAAAATCGAGGCGCGATCGCCAAGGCTATCAGCGCCAGCGGGACCGGCATCGTGAACAATTGCCCAATGTAGCCGAGCGGCCTCGATCGCCGCGTGCTCCGCACCCACCGCAGCCGGTGCGTCGCGCTATGCCGCAGATCGGAACTGCCGATATGATGCTCGATCACATAAGACGACAACGTCACACCGTGGCCTGCTTCAGCCGCGAACTTCCCCATCACGAAATCTTCGGCCAGATAATCCTTCAGCCGGTTGAAGCCGCCGATCGATTCAAGCACGGAGCGCCGCGCGACGATGGTCGGCCCAACGGCGAATTCCATCCCTTCCAGCATCCGCGCAACCAAAATCCCAGCCATGAAATCGGTATTCATGCCGGTTGCTTCCAGCCTCGACCAGAAGCTCGGTCCGCCAACCGCGCGATACGGACACGTCGCGACGCCCACTTTGGGATCCTGGAATTCCGCGGCGACAGTGCGCAGCAGCGCGGGCGTCACGCGCGTATCGCTATCGCTCATGACCACCAAATCGTTCGAGGCGGCCGCCAGCATCCGATCCAGGCTGTGAACCTTCGCGTTGGAATACGGAGGCTCACCCGCGATCAGCAGACGCGACGACACACCCGGATATTCAGCGCGCAGCTTCTCGACAACGGCCGCGGCCGGATCGCTTTCATCGCGAACCGCGAACAAGATCTCGAATGACGGATAGTCCTGCTCGAAAAACGTTCGCAGATTCGATTCGAGCCCACGGTCGAGCCCCGCCAGCGGTTTCAAAATGCTGATCGGCGGAGGATAGCCTGCGGCGCGCGGGCGCAACCCAAGATATTGAAAAGCAGCTAGGATGGACAACAACGAGAACGCGCCGGTTCCCGCGAGCAGGACAAACGCGATGATCGCGATGACCACCTAGTCTTTGTCGGCGGCGCTGGCGCGCTTCGGCCGGTAGAGATCCATCGGCGCCATCTTCGCGTCGATCGCGACGTCCACCGTCCCCACCATCATCTCTTCCCAGCTCTGATCGCCCCAGCGGACCTCCTTCGCGGGATCGGGATTGAACTTGTTGTTCGGCGAATTGTCGTAATGCGCCGTGCATTCGATACGCGATCCCGGCGCGATGGCGAGTTGGTCCGCCAGATAATACTGGAGCTGCCACGAAAAATCGTAGTGCGGCACACTCAGGAGCACTTGCGATTCGCCGTTCGGCTGCACCAGCCGGAATTCGAACGATTTGCCGCGCAGGTGCATATGCGGATTCAGCGCGACGATCCGAGCCTTATCCTGCACCGTCAGCTTCGCCTCGACGGGAAAATCCGCTGCGCCCGGCGGAATTGCAAATCCGCGATTCGCGATTTGCAGCGTCAGAATGCGTTCGCGCGGCGGCTCTTTCGCGAACACGATGCCGAGCCGCGTTCGTCGGTCGCCGGTTTGCCTGTGGCGGTGTAGTGCATCTGGAACACCAGGTCGCTGCCCGCGCGAATCAGCTTCGCTTGTCCGGCTGGCAGCGCGTGGGGCACGCTGCCCGGCACGTGAAAATCGAGCAGTTCTTCGCCCAGTCCTTGCCCCGCTACCTGTTTTCCCGTTGCCGCCTCGCCGAGCTTTACGTCGCGCATCCATTTCGAATCGGGCGGCCGAACGAACACCGCCGCGTGATGAACCACGGCTCGATTGCCGGGCCGCAGTTCGACAACTTGCACCCACTTGTCCTCTGTGAAACCGGTGGGCACGATGAAGTGCTGATATTCGATGGTGCCGGACGCGGGTACCTGATACTCAGCCGGCATTTCGAGAATCACGTCAGGCTTGCCGATATTCCAACCGTCGGTGAACTGCACAGGCTTCGGCGCGTCCTTCGCGTTTCCCGCGGGCGAGCCTGCATCGACCCAGGCGACCACGGTATCCAGATCAGCCTTGGACAACGTGCGGTCATTCGCGAAATGCCCGTACGACGCATCAGCGAACCATGGCGGCATCTTCTTCGTCAGCAACGCCTGCTTGATCGACGCAGCCCACGGACGCGCGTCCTGATACGTGATCAGAGCCATCGGGGCAGCTTCGCCTGCGCGATGACAGCTCTGACAGTTCCGCTGCAACACCGGCAGGACGTCCTTGTAAAACGTAGGCGCTGCGTTCCCCAACACCGCGCCGGCCAGCAGGGTCACGAAAATCCGCATACGACTAGCTTACGCCGCTTCGATGTCGGTTTTCGAGAACTCCGCGCCAGTGAAAAGCAGGGGTGTTTGCGCGACCTCGGCGATTGCGTATGCCATGCAATCTCCGAAATTCAGTTGCGCGGGATGGCGGCCCTTTCCGAAACGGACAAACGCGTTCGCTGCTGCCGTGTAGTGCTCCTTGGTGAAATTGACGGTTTCCACTTCCATCGCCGCCAGGAACAACTCAATCCAGGTTTCGGCGGACTTTGCGCCTCGCTCGTTTAACACCATCGCCGTTTCAACCAGAGTCGGCGCTCCCACCAGAGTTGTGCTCGCGTCCTGAATTTTGTCCCGCATGATCTCGAATCGCGGTTCCTCCAAGAAGACGGCCACAATCGCGGAGGTGTCGAGAACGATTCCGTTAATAGCCATCCGAGCCAATGCCGAGGATCTCCTCTTCCTCTTCCTTCGTGATCGTCTTGCCTCGAATCTCCGGAGGGACGAAAGGCCAAACATGACGTTGTAAGAAGGCTTGCAGGTCTTTCTTCTTGCGGGGCGCTTTGCTCACAAGCGCGAGCTTCCGCTCGACCAGGGCCTTACGAATTGCCTCGGTCTTCGTCTCGTTTGCCATCTCAGCCACTTCGGTCGCCAGCCGCTCCACCTCAGGATTCTTAATGTTCAGGGCCACTTTACACCTCTTACACCAAAATTCTACCATTTATACCTTCGGCGCTCTCGGGTAGAACCTGCGCTACTCTAACTCTATGTCCCTACTGCATGCGATCGTCCTTGGCATCATCCAAGGACTGACCGAATTCCTGCCCATCAGCAGCAGCGCGCACCTGATCATCGTCCCCTGGATTCTCGGCTGGGAGGACGGCGGCCTTACTTTCGACGTGGCGCTGCACGCCGGCACGCTCGTAGCCGTGGTCCTGTTCTTCTTTCGCGATTGGATACAGATCATCGGACAGGGCCTCGGGCTGACCATCGGACGCGATCCCGCACTCCAAAAGAACCGAGGCCTGTTATGGCTGCTGGTCATCGCCACAATCCCAGGCGCCCTCGCCGGCTTCCTTTTCGAAAAGCAAGCCGACGCGGCGCTGCGGAGTCCCTACATCATCGCGACCTCCGCCATCGTCATGGGACTGATCATGTGGGTCGCGGACTCCGTTGGGGCGCAAGCAGAAGGACATCTCGCACGTTTCCGCCGTCGACGCCCTAATCATCGGCGTGTCCCAGGCGTTGGCGATCATCCCCGGCGTCTCGCGCAGCGGAGTCACCATCAGCGCCGGCCTGCTCCGCAATCTGGACCGGGCGTCCGCCGCGCGATTCTCGTTCCTGCTCTCGACGCCGATCATCGCGGGCGCGTGCGCCAAGAAATTCTGGGATCTGCACAAGCATGAAGGCGGCCTGCCCGCCGACGCTCATACGGCCTTTATCGCCGGCATCGTCGCCAGCGCGATCACGGGCTGCATCGCGATCGCCTTCTTCCTGAACTTCCTCCGCCGCCGATCCTTGGCGCTGTTCGTGTGGTACCGCATCCTTTTTGGCATAATAGTAATTGCTCTGGCCTTCTTCCGTCTCGGCGGGAGATGAAGTATTTAGGACCTACCCCACATCCACGGCTCAATGAAGCCGCGGGATTCGTGTTTCTAGCCGCCGGACTGATCGTTCTCTTCAGTCTGGTGTCGTACAATCCGCTGGATCCGTCGCTCGAACACGGCCACTGGATCGCCCACGGCGGCAGCGCGAGTCGCGAATCTCATCGGCCCTGTCGGGGCCACCGTTTCGGATCTGCTTCTGCAATGCTTCGGTCTCGCCTCCTATGCGATTCCCGTGCTGATTCTCCTGCTCGGGCTGAAATGGGTTCGATCCTCGCCAATTGAGTCGCCGGGGATCAAAACTCTTGGCGGTGTTGCTGCTCATCGTTTCCACCTGCACGGCGTTCGGACTCACCAACTGGCAGCCGATTGCCGGCCAGATCCCGGCGAGCGGCATGGCGGGCTCCATCGCGGCCGATTCGCTCATCGGTTCGATGAACCTGACCGGCGCGTTTCTGCTCACAGCGATGTGCTGGATCGTCTCGATTTACCTGGTTTCGAAATTCGAGATGTCCGCTGCTCGCCGGATGGTTCCGCGGGCCCATTGCCGCGATAAAGAGAATCGCATCCGGAATCACGTCGCTGGTTTCACGATTCAACGCCTGGCAAACTGAACGCGCCCGCATGCGCATGCTGCGCCGCAAAGCCGAAAAACTCAAGCCCGAACGCCTAGCGGAAAATTCGCGGACCCCGGCGCAAAGCAATGCGAAATTCGGGCCACCGATTGTCGATCCGGACACTGCTGACGACGCCCCGCCGCTCGACATCCCGCCCGAGATCGACGATATCCCGATTCGCGCGCTCGAATATACGCCGCAGCCGCCCGCGCCCGATCGAGGTGCCCGCTGTTCCGGCGCCGGAACTTTCCAACCGCGCCTCGCGCCGAGGACCCGCGCCCTCTGTCAGCCAGAAGATCGACTTCAAACTTCCGCCGACGAACCTGCTCCAGGAGCCTCCCGAGCGCAGCGCCTTCGACAGCCAGGAGCTGAAAGAAATCGCCGCTGCGCATCAAATCGAAGTTCGAAGAGTTCAACGTGCGCGGATCGGTCACGCAGATCAATCCCGGGCCCCGTCGTCACGACTTTCGAATTCAAGCCCGAAGCCGGCGTCAAGTATTCGCGCATCACCACGCTGAGCGAGGATCTGTGCCTGGGCTTGCAAGCCGAATCGATTCTGATCGAACGCATCCCCGGCAAGCCGACCGTCGGCATCGAAGTTCCCAACTCCAAGCGCGAAGTCATCAGCCTGCGCCAGATTCTCGAATCGGAGGAATTCCATAACTCGGCATCGCCGTTGACGGTGGCGCTGGGCAAGGACATCAACGGGCGCATCAAAGTCGCCGCGCTCGATTCGATGCCGCACCTGCTGATCGCCGGTTCCACCGGATCGGGCAAGAGCGTGATGCTCAATTCGCTGATCATGTCGATCCTGTACAAGGCCACGCCGCAGCAGGTTCGCATGATCATGGTGGATCCCAAGCGCCTGGAATTCGGGCTCGTACGAAGGCATCCCGCACCTGCTGACGCCGGTGATCACCGACCCCAAGAAAGCCACCAACGCGCTGCGCAACGCCGTGCTCGAAATGGAGCGGCGCTTGAAACTGCTGGCGTCGCAGGGCGTTCGCAACATCGATCAATACAACAAGAAGGTGCGCCAGATTGCAGGCTGCAGCCGCGCAGCCTGTTCGAAGAAGAGATCGGAAGAGCGAGCTCTGGAACAGATTCCCTACGTCCTGATCCTGATCGACGAGCTGGCCGACCTGATGATGCTGGAACGCGCCAACGTCGAAGAAAGCGTCACGCGCCTGGCGCAGATGGCGCGCGCCGTCGGGCATGCACCTGGTGCTGGCGACGCAGCGGCCCAGCGTCGACGTGATCACCGGACTGATCAAAGCGAACTTCCCGTCGCGCATCAGCTTCCGCGTGGCGACGCGCGTCGATTCGCGAACGGTGCTGGACGTGATGGGCGCCGAACACCTGCTGGGCAAGGGCGACATGCTGTTCCTGCCGCCCGGATCGTCGCGCCTGATGCGCGTGCACGGCTCGTATCGTCAGCGAAGCCGAAACCAACCGCGTGGTCGAATTCTGGAAGCAGCAAGCCGCGCCCGAATACGACAAGACGTTCCTGATGCGCGCCGCCCGCCGACGACGAAGAGAGCGAAGGCGAGGAGTTCGACGGCACGCGAGGACCCGATGTATCAGGACGCCGTGCGCGTGGTGCTGCGAGATGGGCAAGGCGTCGACATCCACTCTGCAGCGGCGCCTGCGGCTGGGCTACGGCCGCGCCGCGCGCATTCTCGACATGATGCAGCGCGAAGGCATCATCGGGCCGCCCGACGGCAGCCGCCCGCGCGAAGTCTTGAAGCGCCCCGACTGGCTGGAAGAAGTCGAGAATCAAATGCGCTAGAGTCCACACCTTTACCGGTGTTTTCGCACTGATGTGGCGCACGCACTCGTGCGTGCCGTGTCGACACTCATGTCGACACCTCTTCCCAGCCGTCTAGAATAGTATTGATGAATAGAGTTTTTCACGCGATCCTGGCGCTGGCCTTTTCGGTCGCCGCGTTTTCGCAGACACCAACGGTCGCCCACGTTCAGAAGCAGCCCGCCGTCGCGTCGCCCGGACCGCAAGCGCAGCCATCGCGCACCCTGCCGATGGTTCCCATCAAAACGCCGGACACGAAGGGAATCAACCTGGCGAAATATCGCGGCAAGGAGCTGATCATCGTTCTGTTTTCCACTGAGTGCGAGGATTGCCTCCGCACGGTCGGCTATTTGACGAAGATCCAGCAGGACTATGGCCCGCACGGATTGCAAGTGATCGGCGTCGGAATCAACAATAATGCACCGTACACCGTGGCAAGTTGGGCGCAACGCTACAAGGTTCCGTTCCCCCTCGGCTATTTGGATCAGGCCGGCGCCATGAAACTCGCGGCAATCAAGAAGGACGAACGCCCGTTCGTCCCGATCGTCATGTTCGTCGATTCCGCTCTCACCGTGCGCGTGCAATATTTCGGCGATAGCCCGCTGTTTAAGGATGCATCGCAGGAGAAGGCATTGCGCGCGATCGCCGATAGTTTATTGAAGTGGCAGATTCAGCACGCCGCCCCACCGAAGCCTGCCGCGCCGAAGTCTGACACTTCCAAGCCCGAAACGCCGCCCGCCAAACCCGAGCCAGACAAGGAACGAAACTAAAATATGCTTCGCTATCACGTCGCGTTTTACGTTCCACGGGTCACCGGGGAGATGGTGGTAGCGGAAGCTCTCGATTTTCCCGGCGCCGTCAGTCAGGGTTTCGATCTACCAGACGCAAGGGTGATGATCGCAAGCGCAATGGAGGACCTCGCTCAAATGCTTCTGGAAGAAGGTAAAGCGTTACCCACACCAAATCCGAACTCGGCCGCGCTCGATGCGGATTTGATCGAGGTGATTCCATTGTCCGTTCACGTTGGTTCTGCCCGGACGTGAAACGACACGAGCTGATCAGCCACCTGCAGCGTAACGGTTGTCGTCTTGAGCGCGAAGGCGGACGGCATACAATCTACACGAATCCTGCGAATGGCGCGAAAGCGCCGGTCCCGCGCCACTCGGAGATCGACAATCGTCTGGCAATCAAGATCTGCAAACAGCTTGCGATCCAGCCGCTACGATAAACGTCAGCAACTCTAACCGAACTTGATCCCCTGCGCCAGCGGCAATTCACCCGACCAGTTGATCGTCACCGTCTGCCGCCGCATGTACGCCTTCCACGAATCGCTCCCAGATTCGCGACCCGCCACCCGTTTCCTTTTCGCCGCCGAACGCCCCGCCGATTTCCGCGCCGCTCGTCCCGATATTCACGTTCGCGATCCCGCAGTCGCTGCCGCGCGCGCTGAGAAAAGTTTCCCCAGCCGACAAGCTGTTCGTAAAGATGGCCGACGACAAGCCCTGCGGAACATCGTTCTGCCAAGCGATCGCCTGCGGCAAACTCGTCGAACTCGATCAAATACAGAATCGGCGCGAAAATCTCTTCCTTCAAGATCGGCATGTGCGCGCGCGCTTTCACGAGCGTGGGCTCGACATAATTCCCATGCAGCCGCCGACCGCCGTAAATCACTTCCCCGCCCTGCTCGCGAATCCGATCGAGCCCGCGCATCATATTCTCCACCGCGCCTTCGTCGATCAGCGGACCCATCAGCGTGGCCGTATCCATCGGATTCCCGATCACGATCTGTTTGTAGGCTGCGGTCAATCGTTCGACGATCTTCGCGGCAATTCCCTTTTGCAGGAACAGCCGCCGCGTCGACGTGCAGCGCTGCCCCGCCGTCCCAACCGCACCGAACAATACAGCGCGCGTCACCAGATCCGGATCTGCGTCGTCCATCACGATGATCGCGTTGTTGCCGCCCAGCTCCAGCAGGGCTCGCCCCATCCGTTCCGCGACGGCTTTTCCAATGATGTGGCCCATCCGGCACGAACCCGTTGCGCTGATCAGCGGAACGCGCGGGTCGCGAATCATGCGCTCGCCCACCACGATCGTCCTTGCCGACGACAAGATTCAGCACGCCTTCCCACCCATGCCTTACGAGCACTTCGTCGCAAATCTTCTGCACCGCGATCGCCGTCAGCGGTGTCTTCAGCGACGGTTTCCAGATCACCGTGTCGCCGCACACCATCGCGATCAACGCGTTCCAGCTCCACACCGCCACCGGAAAATTAAACGCGCTGATGATTCCCACCGGCCCCAGCGGATGCCACTGCTCATACATGCGATGCCCCGCGCGCTCGCTATGCATCGATAACCCGTAGAGTTGCCGCGACAATCCCACGGCGAAGTCGGCGATGTCGATCATCTCCTGCACTTCGCCGAGTCCCTCTGGCCAGAATCTTGCCCATCTCGAGCGTCACCAGCTCGCCCAGCGCCTGTTTCGATTCGCGTAGCGCTTCGCCAATTTGCGCGCACGATTTCGCCGCGCTTGGGGGCGGGCACCATCCGCCAGCGTTCGAACGTCGCCGCCGCCCGCTTGGCAATCCCCTCGTAGTCGTCGGCGTTGTCCAGCCGAACCCCTCCGAGTTCGCTTCCGTCGGCAGGATTGTAGGAGACGATTTCCCCGCCGGAACCACCATCGCGATGTGTGTGCCTCAAAATATCGGTAAGATTCATGCCTGAAGATTTAATGATGACTTATGCCGCGTGCGTCTCGCTGGAGACGCCTCCCGTGGCGCACGCTTCAGCGTGCTGTCGCGGGCTTTAAGCCTGCGATTCGGAACGGCGAACTGAAGTTCGCCGCTGCACGCTCAAGCGTGCGCCACGGC
This sequence comes from Terriglobia bacterium, assembly GCA_963732025.1. Lineage (GTDB taxonomy): Bacteria > Acidobacteriota > Terriglobia > Bryobacterales > Bryobacteraceae > Palsa-187. Next base: position 159,593 of record CAVSXU010000006.1, on the reverse strand, counting down.
ACGCGAACGCGCCCAAACGTGTCACACAGCCAATCGTGCAAATCCGCAAGGTCCAGTTTCAAAATCCTTGCCCATCTCGCGCGCGCGCTCTCCCCATCCTCTCGACGATCGATTCCTGAAACCCAGCATCCAGCCAGTCATCGTGCCCATTCGCGACGCTCACCCGAAACGCCGCCTCGCGAGTCGTCGCGCCATGACGTTTCACCGCCCGAACATGCAACGGATCGCCAATCAGATCCCGACCACTCGCCTCAATCGCCAACCGCACAAGTTCCTCAGGATCGCAAGGCAACAGCGGCGCCAGTGTCGCGTACGTCTCGATTCCGGCGTCACGAAGCGTGCGAATCACAACCAAGCGTTCTTCGATCGCGGCGCAGTGCGGCTCGTACAATCGCCGCACATCCTCGCGATTCGTCGTGATCGAAAAACTCACCCGCAACGTGGTCCGCGCGCGACAACGCCCGCAGCCGATCGATATCGCGCAACACCAACGGCCCGCGCGTCTGAATCGCAAACACCCGCGGCGGCGACGCGATCAGCGCATCCAGAATCCGCGGCATCATCTGAACTTCGGCCTCCGCGGGCTGATACGGATCGACCAGCGGCGAACAATAAATCGACTGTGCCGCTCGCAATTCCCGCCGCAGCAAATCCGGCGCGTTCGCTTTGAAAGTAGTGAACTGCCCCCATCGCTGCCAGTCTTCCGGCTTCAACCCGCCGTAAACTCCAAGCGTCGGAACGTAGCAGTACGTGCATCCAAACGTGCAATTCCGCGCCGGAGTCAGCGAATGCGTGAAGCCAGCTTCCGCGATGAAGCCCGTGGTCTTGCTGAGTATCGACCGAGCCTCTACTCCGTCACGGATTTCGATTCGACCAGCTTGCACACTTCCTCGATAAACTGCGCCACCGGTTTCGCGCCCATATCCGCATGCTTGCGATGCCGCACCGCGACCATGTCCGATTCCATTTCGCGATCACCAATCACCAGCATGTAAGGCACCTTCTGCAACTGCGCCTCGCGAATCTTCAGATTCACTTTCTCGTTGCGTTCATCCAGATGCGCCCGCAACCCCGCCGCTTCCAGGCGAGCATAAACCTTGCGCGCATACTCGACATTGCGATCCGTAATCGGCAGCACCGTCGCCTGCACCGGCGCCAGCCACAGCGGAAACGCGCCAGCGTAAAGCTCGATCAGGTACGAAACCATCCGCTCCATCGTGCTGATCACGCCGCGATGGATCATCACCGGACGATGCTCCTTGCCATCCGCGCCGATGTATTCCAGCTTGAACTGATTCGGCAAATGAAAATCCACCTGGATCGTCGAATAGGTCTCTTCGTGCCCCATTACATCGGCAAATTGAATGTCGACCTTCGGCCCGTAGAACGCCGCCTCGCCTTTCGCCTCGCGAAACGGCAACCCGAGCGAAATCATCGCCTCGCGCAGGATGCCCTCGCCCATGTCCCACATCGCATCGTTATCGACGTACTTCTCTTTATTCGCCGGGTCGCGCAACGACAGCCGATAACTATATTTCGTGATGCCGAGGTCCTTGTAGCACTCCTCCACCAGCCGCATCACCTTCGAAAATTCTTCTTTGATCTGCTCCGGCATGCAGAAAATGTGCGCGTCGTTCAGCGTCATCGCGCGCACGCGGCTTAATCCGCTCAGCACACCCGATCGCTCGTAGCGATACATCGTGCCCAGCTCCGCGATCCTCACCGGCAATTCGCGATAGCTCCGCCGCTTCGATTCGTAAATCAAAATGTGATGCGGGCAGTTCATCGGCCGCAGCACCATCTGCTCATGCTCAAGCTGCATCGGCGGAAACATATCCTCGTGATAATGCTCCCAGTGGCCGGATCGCATGTAGAGATCCACCTTCGCCAAGTCCGGCGAATACACGTGCTCGTAGCCCTGCGCGCGCTCCTTCGCGACGATATAGTCTTCCAGGATGCGGCGAATCGTCGCGCCCTTGGGCAGCCACAGCGGCAGCCCGGCGCCCACGGTCTCGTTCACCGTGAACAGCTCCAACTCGCGGCCCAGCTTGCGATGATCGCGCTTCTTCGCATCTTCCAGACGCGCGAGATAATCCTCCAGGTCCTTCTTGCTGAAAAACGCGGTCCCGTAAATTCGCTGCAACTGCGCGTTCTTCTCGCTGCCCTTCCAATACGCGCCCGCCACGGAAAGCAGCTTGAACGCCTTGATCTTCTTCGTCGACGGCACGTGCGGACCGCGGCAGAAATCAATGAATCCCGGCCCCAGCGTGTATTCCGAAAATATCTCGCCGGCGCGCTCCGTGATCAGCTCCACCTTCATCGGCTGATCCGCGTACAGCCTCAGTCCCTCATCTTTCTTGCGTGTACTTGCGCTCATACGGCAGATCGCGAGCCTGGATTTCCCACATCTTCTTCTCGATCTTTTCCAGATCTTCAGGCGTGAACGGATCCGGCCGCAGAAAATCGTAATAGAATCCCGATTCGATCGGCGGTCCGATGCCCAGCTTCGTTTCCGGAAATAATTCCAGCACCGCCGCCGCCAGCAAATGCGCCGTCGAATGGCGATAGACTTCCAGCGCGTCAGGATTCTTCGTCGTCAGGATTTCCAGCTTGGCGTCGGATTCGAACGCGCGATTCAAATCCCACAAGTCGCCGTTGACGCGCGCGACAATCGCATCGTCCGCCAAGCCGCGTGCTGATCGACCGCGCAACATCGATCGGGGCTTCGCCCGCTTCGATACTTTTGACACTACCGTCCGGAAGGGTGATCTGAAGATTGCTCATCGGCAATTTTCAGATTAGCAGAGCCCCTCCGCGAGCCGGTGACCCTGCGTAGAAATACCAGCATCGTTAGACCGGCGCCGAGCAACAGCGAATTCGTAGGCTCGGGCGTAACGGCTTGGCCCGTGGTGATCGTGCCGATGTAGTCCCAGTTCGAGCCGGATACATTCGGCGCCTGCAACAAACTGCTCTGCTGGGCGTTAATGGAACCCGGCAGCGAATTGAACAACAGGTTCAAAACCATCTGGTGGGAGAATCCCAAGTTCTGAAACTGATACCTATCCAGCCCCAAATACGTTGAGATACCCGTCATTGTTATCGAGGATATAGCCGCCCGCATCGTTGACCGAGAACGGCAGATTCGCCTTCGACAAATTGAACGAGAATGACGACACGCTGGTGCCTGCCGCGTTCGTCGTAAACGTGCCGTTTATGGTTCCCGGCCCTGCTGGACCGTTGACCGTTCCGCTAAAGGCGTAATTAAATTGAGCCGCTCGTGTTCCCGATCGCGTAAGTCGATCCGTCCCTATCAATCGCGCCTGCGCTGCCGAAATCCTGATCGATCGAGGCGCAGCCGCTCATGCCGTCGGCGCTGGTGCACGAACTGATGTTGGCCCAAACCGGACCGCCCGAGATCATTGCGGCGAATGCCCCGCACAACCAACGCTGCTTCACTTCGCTCGTCCTCCCATTCGCATCAGCCCAATCGCCAACAGCCCCAGGGCGGCCAGCGCAAACGCCGCCGGTTCCGGCGTAACCAGCTGCGCGTTAATCTGCCAAGCCGGCCCGGAAGAGAACGTCGTCGTATTCCAACCGAGAAATCCGTTCGGCGCGAATTGTCCAGTCAGCCACGTTTCGCCGTAGCACCAAGGCACGCTCGCGCTCTCGGTATTGCCGGCCCAGTCCACCTCGTATGTATTGCTGGTCGACTGGGGTACCGTTCCGATCAGATAGTAATTCTGCCCCGGTTGCAGCATCGAGCCGGAGAAACTAAATGTGAACAAGCTATAGCTGAAGCCCCCGATTTACCGCGACCGTCTGTGAGCTGGTTTCAAGCAGCGTCTGCGGACTGGAGCCCCCCGAATACAGCGAAAACGTGACCTGCGCGTTCTCAAACGATCGCAACGGCACCGTTAGTGAATCGATCTCGTAATCCGACGCCACGGTAAATTGGAATCCGCCCGTAGACCAAATCCAGGCCGGCAATTTGATTATTGAAGCCGTTGTCCATGTACCCGTAGGTGTTGTTCGGGTCGAATCCCAACGGGCCCGCGGCTACTGTGCCGAAAGTCGTCGTCGCTTGCGCCGCCGATCCGAAGCACCTAAGCGGATCAGAATCAGCAGTTGAAATCAAAGCCATGAACCTTACATCGCCTTCGCTTCATCTTCGAGCCTCCTTTCAGACAGTCGCGCACTCGGCCAAACAGCCCGAAAGCGAAAAGCCCCCCGGAAACCAGCGCATAAGCAGCCGGCTCAGGGAGTGGCGTCTGTGACGCGAAGCCCGACTACCAAGCCGCTATCCTGATTGCCAATTCAAACCCGCATTTGAAGCGAATCCGCCCGAGGTGTGAGGCACCACCGGCGCATTGCCATCGAACGGCAGTGCAAAAAACAGATCCAGAAAATTGCTGTGCGTGTCGATGAATTGAAAATTCAGCGCACCGTCCTGCACCTCGAATTCACCGAATACTTCGCCGAATGAACCCGATTGCCCGTTCTTGATTTCGGCCATCGTGACGCCCTGCGAATTCTTCAGCAGGATGTCGTACGTCGAGAGTGTTTGAAACGACGCGGGAATGGGAAACGCGATGTTGAAGCTTCCAACGAAGCTGCCGTTGTCAAGAGGTCCGTGTAACGATTGATCGAAGGTCCCCTCTACGTAAACCGTAGTCGCCTTGACGGGTGCCGAGATCAGAGCCGGCAAGCTAGCCGAGCCCACTATGAAAAAGATCTTTGTAAGGAAGTGTCGCATCGCGAATTAGAATGCGGCATCCCGCCGCGTTCTCCAATAGCGATACGGTCACGCGTACGTTACGTAACGTATCTTGACGCTGTGATATCATCCACTTGGCGACCATGCAGTCGGGGGGTCCAACTCGCAGTCTGAGGCCGAAGTGCGCGATTGCCTTGCCCGGATTCTCGCGAGCCCCGGCTTCGCCAACGCGATCCGCTCCCGCCGATTCCTGGAATTCGTCGTGAACCAGACCTTGGCGGCACCTCCGACGCCCTCAAGGAATACACCATCGCAATCGAGGTTTTCGGCCGCAAGGATTCCTACGATTCGCGCGAGCATTCCGCCGTCCGCGTCGAAGCGTCCCGCGTTCGCACCCGGCTCGCGCAGTACTATGAAACCCACGGCCGCAATGAAACACTGATCATTGAGTTGCCGAAAGGCGGCTACGTTCCGCGATTCCGGGAGCGCGCATCCGAGCCGCCGCCCACCGAACCATTACCGCTCGAAGTACCCGATCAAAAGTCCGCGCATTCATCTCGATTCTTGTGGATTGGCATGGTAGTTGTCGCCGGGATCGCAGCCGCTACCTGGATATTCCCAATTCAGCGCGAGAAACCCACTTCTTTTCAATACCAGGCGCTCACCGATTCCCCCGGCGAAGAAACCAGCCCGAGCATTTCGGCCGATGGAAACACGTTCGTCTACGCCCGCCGCGAACGCCGCGTGTGGCACGTTTTCCGACGAGTGCGCGGGCATAATCCGGTCGATCTCACCGCGGATTCGCCCGTTGACAACATACAGCCGTCTTTCTCCCCCGATGGCAACAGCATCGCGTTTCGATCGGAGCGCGACGGCGGCGGGATTTTCGTCATGACCACGAGTGGCGAATCCGTGCGGCGCATTTCCGATTTCGGCTTCAATCCGTCATGGTCGCCCGACGGAAAATCCATCGTCTGCGCGACCGAGCCCGTGGTCCGCCCCGAACAGCGCCTCGGTTTCAAGAGCGCTCTCTTCGTCATCGACGTCGCCTCGCGCCGCACACAACAAATCTTCGCGGGCGATGCCGTGCAGCCCGCCTGGTCGCCCTCCGGAAAACGGATCGCCTATTGGAGCATTCAGGCCGCCGGCCAAGGCATGTCCCGCGACATCTGGACCATTGGCGCCGACGGTCATTCGCCCACTCCCGTCACGACGGATCGCCCGCTCGACTGGTGCCCCCGCTGGTCGCCCGACGGAAAGTATGTCTATTTCCTAAGCGATCGCGATGGCTCCATGAATCTCTGGCGCGCTCCCGTCGACGAGTCCTCCGGCAAAGTCCTCGGCGCTCTCGAACCGCAAACCACCCCGTCCATCGATATGTCGATCTTCGCTTTCGCGCGCACCGAGCCGCGCATGGTCTACGAAAACCGCCTGATCACCGGACGCCTGCTGGCACACGACCTCGCCACCGGCAAGGAGCGCGCCGTCGTCACCATGCCTTCCAGCCGCCAGCCGGTTGGCCCCGACCTGTCGCGCGATGGGCAATGGCTCACGTTTTATTCGATCGGCAAACAGGAGGATATTTACGTGGTTCGCCCCGACGGTTCCGGCCTTCGCCAACTGACCGATGATCCTTTTCAGGATCGCGGCCCGCGCTGGTCACCCGACGGACAAACCATTGCATTCACTTCCAATCGTTCCGGGAGCTGGCAGATCTGGCTCGTCGGCCCGGACGGTTCCCAGCTTCGCCAACTGACGAAAGCCGCCGCCGGTGCCGAGCCGATTCAAGCCGTCTGGTCGCCCCAAGGAAGATTCCTCGCCTACAATCGCACCGACGGCGACTCCGTCATCGTGGATTTGAACGCCGGGCCCCACAGCCGAGCCGCAAGCTCTCTCGGCGCGAGGATTTCAGGTGCGCACCTGGTCGCCCGATGGCCGCAAGCTGGTCGGACAGATCGCCGGCGCCGAAAAATCGGTGGCGAGGATGATCGAGTACGATCTCGGCTCGGGACAAACCCGCGAGCTCGGCGCCGGCAACTCGCCATCCTGGGCGCCCGATGGAAAGCACATATTGTTCAACCGCACGGGAAACGTCTGGCAAGTCGACGTGGCCACGCTCAAAGAGGAACATCTGGCAACGATGGAACCCGCCATTCTGGTGGGCCAGCGTTTTTCTCCCGACCAAAAGTCGATCTACGTGAGCGCCACCACCATCGAATCCGACCTGTGGGTCAGAACCCCCACGCACTAACGTAGAAAGTCCCGCGTGGCCGCCAGGGCGGCGCGACAGCATGGAGCGCTACATACCATTTGAGGCGCGCCCGTCAGGGCGCGCGCACAGCTAAGCGTTAGTAGCCGCCGTAACCTCGATCCCCAACCCCTGCGCCACACCCGCCCCATAAGCCGGATCGCATTTCAGGAAATGCTGCACCTGCTTCTCCTGAATCCGCCGCGGCGCATTTCCCAAACTTCCGACAATATTCTCGATCAGCCGAGCCTTCGCATCCGCCGTCATCAACCGGAACAAATCTCCCGGCTGCGTGTAATCGTCATTGCCCGCCCGATGATCGAATCGCCCGATGTCGTGGCTCAGCGCCCGGCACATGAAACACCGGCTCGCGATACGCCGGATCTTCCTTCGGTCCATCGAAACTATTCGGCTCATAATTCGGCGACCCGCCGCCATTCCCATCCACCGCCATCGCTCCATCGCGATGATACGTGTGCACCGGACAGCCCTTCGCCTGATTCACCGGAATCTGCGCATAATTCACACCCAACCGATAACGATGCGCGTCCGGATACGAAAGAATCCGAGCCTGTAGCATCTTGTCCGGCGAAAACCCCATCCCCGGCAGCACATTCGCCGGTTCATACGACGCCTGCTCGACTTCCGCGAAATAATTTTCCGGATTGCGATTCAACTCCATCTCGCCGACTTCGATGAGCGGATACTCCGCGTGCGGCCAAACCTTCGTCAGATCGAACGGATTGAACTTGAACTTCCCCGCCTGCTCCTCCGTCATGATTTGCACTGACACGCGCCACTTCGGAAACTCGCCCTTCTCGATGGCATGAAACAGATCGCGCTGCGCGAAATCCGGATCTTCGCCCACCATCTTTACCGCATCCGCGCGCATGAAATTCTTGATTCCCTGCCGGGTCTTGAAGTGCCACTTGCACCAGACCCGCTCGCCCTTCGCGTTGATCAGGCTGAAGGTATGGCTCGAAAATCCATCCATGTGACGATACCCGTGCGGGGTGCCGCGGTCGGAAAACAGGATCGTCACCTGATGCAGACTCTCCGGCGACAACGACCAGAAATCCCACATCATCGTGGGCGATTTCAAATTCGTCTTCGGATCCCGCTTCTGCGTATGAATGAAGTCGCTGAACTTCAGCGGATCGCGAATGAAGAACACGGGAGTATTGTTGCCCACCATGTCCCAGTTGCCTTCTTCGGTGTAAAACTTGCACGCGAAACCACGCGGATCGCGCTCCGTATCGCCCGATCCCTTTTCGCCGCCGACGGTGGAAAACCGCACCACGCACTCGCACGAATTCCCGGCCTTCGAAAACAACTTCGCCGAGGTGTGCTTGCTGATGTCGCCGCTGATCTTCAGCCGGCCGTATGCGCCCGAACCTTTCGCGTGAACCACGCGCTCCGGAATACGCTCGCGATTGAAATGCGCCATCTTCTCGATAAGATGGAAATCTTCCATCACGATCGGGCCGCGCGGGCCGACGGTTTTGCTGTTCTGGTTGTCACCCACCGGGTGGCCGAAGGATGTCGTAAGTGTCTTCTTCTCGCTCATAATCGCAGTCTATGACGGAACCCGCCGGAAAGCCAGCGCCGCTGGTAGCTATCCATCTTGACGGCCGCCAGTGAGGCGCGACAGAATGAAGCGCGTTCCGGTCATGGGGGTACCTCGACCGAATCTCACACACCACGTCAGGGCGCGCAGTTGCGAATGCTACAATGACCGCCGCATGGAAAACTCCGGCTACATCATCCGAGGCGGCATCGAAGGCCGCGAGCGCCTTCGCATCCTCTCCCGCGTGATGCAGCCATCCACTCACAACGCCTTGCGACGAGCCGGCGTCCGCCCTGGCATGACCTGCCTGGAAGTCGGCTCCGGCGGCGGCGACGTCGCCTTCGACCTCGCGAAAATGGTGGGACCCTCCGGTCAAGTCGTCGGCATCGACATCGACGAAACCAAGCTCAACCTCGCCCGCCGCGAAGCCGAAGCGCAAGGCCTCGTCAACGTCGAATTCCGATTCGCCGATATCACGCAACATGATCCCGACCCCGAATTCGATCTCGTTCACACACGGTTCGTCCTCACGCATCTGCCCGATCCCCTGGCGGCCGTCAGGCGAATGCGGCGCGCCCTGAAACCCGGAGGCATCCTCGTCGTCGAGGACATCGATTTCCGCGGCCACTTTTGCGAGCCCGATTGCCCCGCGCTCTGGCGTTACGTCGAGCTGTATTCGCAAACCGTCGCGCGCCGAGGCGGCGACGCCAACATCGGGCCACGCCTCCCCGGCCTGCTCACCGAAGCCGGTTTCGAAAACGTGCAGATGAACGTGGTCCAGCCCGCCGGCGCAATCGGCGAAGTGAAGCTCATCACGCCGATCACGATGCAAAACATCGCCGACGCCGTGATCGCCGAAGGCCTCGCCACTCCAGCCGAAATCGAGCAGATCGTCGCCGAGTTGTACGACTACGCCCGCACACCCGGCACCATCGGCTCGACACCCCGCATCGTCGAAGCCTGGGGCCGTAATCCCAAGCACCCCGAAGCGTAGTTGCTGCGAGGTCTCGTAGAGAGATCGTGGCGATGTGGCGCACGCACTCATGCGTGCCGTGTCGACACTCGTGTCGACACCTCTTGAGCCGACGCGCCGCATCACTCGGCACGTAGGGCTTCCATTGGATCGATGCGCGAGGCTCGGCGCGCGGGGCTGAGGCAGGCGGCGATGGCGACGATGATGAGCGTGGCCGTCGCGAGGGTGAAGATTTGCGGATCGTGTGGCGTAACTTTGAACAGGATGGTGGAGAGCACGCGGCCGAGGGCGAGTGCGGCGGTGAGTCCGGCGACTGCGCCGATGATGACGGGTCGGAGGCCGTCGGCAAGAATGTGGCGCACGACTCGTGCTCGATCCGCGCCGAGGGCGATGCGGATACCGATCTCCTGGGTTCGCCGCGCGGTAGAATGCGCGACTACGCCGAAGATTCCAATGGCGGCGAGGAATAATGCCGACGCGGCGAAGAACGCGAGAATCGAGGTTTCAAATCGCGGCCGGCTGACGGTTCTCGCGATGCGCTGGTCCATGGTTTCGACGTCAAAGACGGGTGCTTCGGGTTCAATCGAGCGGACCACGGCCCCGGCCTGTTGGGCGATCGCCATAGGTTCGGCTGAGGTACGTATCGCCAACTGCATATACACGTCCGGATGCTGCGACAGAGGCATGTAGAACTGCGGGAGCGTGGACCGGTCTAGCGTGGCGGCTTTCACGTCACCGACGATGCCCACGATGGTCAGCCATTTCGAATCGGCCCGCGGAGCGCCCACCAGGATGCGATTGCCAATCGCGTTGTTGTTCCGAAAGAATCCACGCGCCAACGTCTCGTTGATGACGGCGACAAAGGGAGCTTGGGCGGTGTCGGAATTGTTGAACCCCCGCCCCGCGATGAGGGGGATCTGGAGCGCGCGGAAGTAATCGGAATCGGCGACTTGAGTTTTTGCCAGTTGCGGCACAACGCCGGATGGATTCCATGGGCGGCCCTCGATGCTGAACGGGCTCCCGCTGTTCATGATCTCGCCGCCGTTGACGGGAAGGCGGGTGCTGACCGTCGTCGAAACGACGCCAGGCAGCGCGGACACCTGGCCACGTACGTTCGAGAAGAACTCCAACTGGCGGTAAGGATCGGAATAGCGCTTGCCGAAGACCTCGACCTGCATTGTCAGGAGACGATCGGGGTTGAAGCCGAGATTGACGTGGGTCAGGAGTGAGAAGCTTTTCAGCAGGAGACCCGCGCCAATGAGGAGCATCACGGCGAGGGCGGTCTCGATCGCGATGAGGGTGGAGGCGGCTCGCGACTTGGGGCGTGCTCCACGGAGTTGCGCCTGGGCCCGCTTCTGAGCGAGCATCGGCGTGAGCGCGAAGAAAAGGCAAACCAGCGTCGAAAGGGCCAGTGCGAACCCAAGCGCGCGGGCGTCGATCTGGATGTGAGTCGAGGGTGGCAGCGTTGCGGGGCTGAGCGCGATCAAAAGACGAACACCCCAAATAGCGGCGACCGAACCCAAGGTTCCACCGAGGGCCGCGATCACGGCGGATTCGGTAAGCCATTGACGGATAAGGCGCATTGGGGATGCGCCCAGGGCTCGGCGCACTGCGGTTTCCTTCTCGCGGATTACGAAACGAACCCAAATCAGACTGGCGACATTGACGCAGGCGATCAGCAGGACGGCCGCGACGGCGCAAATGAGGATGAGTGCTGAATTACGAAACGAACCCAAAAGTTCATCGTGAAGAGGGGTGACTTTCACGCGATAACCGGGATCTTCACCGCGCGGTCCGCGATAAGGATGCGCAGTCTCCACGAAATGCTTTGCGGCGGCGTCCATCGCGGACTGTGCGGCGGTGAAGGAAACGTTGGGACGAAGCCGCGCGAGCATTGTCACGCCCCCCGCCGGCTCGATAGGGATCCAGAGATCGGGAGTGGACTCGGAGAGGCCGAGGTCGAATCCGGCCGGGAGTACCCCGACGATAGAGAAGCTGTGATCGTTCAGCGCGATGGAACGTCCAATGACACTCGGATTTTCACCGAAGCGGCTGACGAAAAAAGCGTGGCTGAGGATCGCGACGGCGCCGTGACCTGGTTGCGCCTCTTCCGCCGTGAAGGCTCTGCCAAGGGCGGGCGTGACGCCGAGCATCGGGAAGATATTGGGCGAGACTCCGAGCGCGATTGCGCGGGTGGCATCCCCAGCGCCGATGAGAGTGCCGTCCGTGAGGCGAATCGCGGCCGTGGATTCGAAAATCGATTGACGGCTGTAATTTGTGAACGTCTCAAACCTTAGAGGGAACCGGTCGAAGTTGAAGGTACGCAACTGCTCCCAGACGATGACGAGGCGGTCGGATTGGGGATAGGGTAAGGGGCGCAGCAGGATGGCATCGGCGACGCTGAAGATGGAGGTTACGGCTCCGATTCCAAGGGCGAGGGTGAGGATCGCGGCGACGGCGAAGCCGGGGGATCGGGCGAGGCCGCGGAGGGCGTAGCGAAGGTCGTGCATAGTTACTTTTACCGTAGGTTGGACCCCGGACTGGTCAGATTGGTTCCAATGTCGTTGATCGCGAAGAAGAATTTGGCCGTCAATGAACGTGATGAACGCGAATAAGAGCGCGTTCGTCCGTCGTCTTGGACGGGCACCCGCACTCTCGTGCGTGCCGTGTCGATACGTCCGGTCCAACCAAACCGCTAAGCACTCTGGGTAGCGACCTTAGTGTGCTCCGCCCCCGCTCCCTTCCCCGGCGCGACCTCCTTCTTCCCTAGCCCCAGCTTCTGCCGAACCGCCATATCGATCCGATCCCGAATCTCCGGGTGCTCCTTCAGAAATGTGCGAGCCGTCTCGCGGCCCTGCCCCAACCGTTCCCCCGCGAAACTGAACCACGACCCGCTCTTCTCGACGATGCCCTGTTCGGCCCCCAAATCCAGCAGGTCGCCCTCCTTGGAAATGCCTTCGCCGTAAATGATGTCGACCTCCGCCTCGCGAAACGGCGACGCGACCTTGTTCTTCACGATCTTCACCTTGGTTCGATTGCCGACCGCCGCGTCCCCATCCTTCAACGTCGCCATGCGCCGCACCTCTATGCGAACCGACGAGTAGAACTTCAACGCCCGCCCGCCTGTCGTGGTTTCCGGATTGCCGAACACGACGCCGATCTTCTCGCGCACCTGGTTGATGAACACCAGACACGTATTGGCTCGCGACAACGCCCCGGTCAGCTTGCGCATCGCCTGCGACATCAGCCGCGCGTGCAATCCCATGAAGCTGTCGCCCATTTCGCCCTCGATTTCGGCGCGCGGAACCAGCGCCGCCACCGAATCGATCACGATCACGTCCAGCGCATTCGACGACACCAGCGCATTCGTGATCTCAAGAGCCTGTTCGCCGTTGTCCGGCTGCGACACCAGCAGGTTGTCGATATCCACCCCCAGGTTGCGCGCGTATTTCGGGTCCAGCGCATGTTCCGCATCGATGAACGCGGCGCACCCGCCCGCCGCTTGCGCTTCGGCGATCACGTGTAGCGCGAGCGTGGTTTTGCCCGACGATTCCGGCCCGAACACTTCGATCACTCGCCCCCGCGGAAGCCCGCCCACTCCGAGTGCGGCATCGATGGAAATAGAGCCGCTCGAGATCACATTCACCGGCAGCACGTTGCGCGAGCCGAGCTGCACCACGGCACCCTTCCCGAACTGCTTCTCCATCGCGACGACGGTCTGCATGATCAGCTTGGCGCGATCGTTACTTTGCCGCTCATTATTCTGCATATGAACCTCGCAGAATTGGTGCGTAATCGGTGGGGAAACTCTCAGGGAAAGTGCGGGCCTTAGAACTTGCGGCCTAGTACTTCCTACTCTTGTGTCCAACATGCATTCGATTCACCATGCATGCATGCCGATCTTATCGTCGATCGCAACCGTCGGGTCCGGCACGCTCAACGGAGAACGCCGCAAAGAACCGCGCGTCGCCATGGACGTGCAAGCGCGCCTGAAGTGCCTCAATCCCCTGACCTCGACTGGCCCGTCGATCAAGGCCCGTGTCGTCGAGATCTCCCGGTCGGGCATGAAAATCCTGGCGAATCGCGAGTTTCATCTCGGCGGCGTCGTCCAGGTGATCGTCAAGGACACCTTCTACATGGGAACGGTTCGACACTGCCGGCAGGTGGAAGGCGGCTTCGAAACCGGCTTGAAGCTCACCGAAAGCATCCGCAGTTCGATGCTCTAGCGGTTGCAGTTAAATGCGGGGCCGGCACTTCTGGCCGACCCCCTGACGAGAATTGCAGCTTGAATCGGAGTCTAATGCCAGCCGATGTCCTTCAATAGGATGAAAGTCAAATCATGCGGAGGCGTGACTTCATGCGTGAGATCGGCGTTGATGGCCGGTTCCATCAGTTGATTTGGAAACGCGCTGACGTCGAAATGCGATACCGACGAGCCTGCCTGGTAAGGATTCGGCGCATACATCAGCGACCTGCCTGTTGCATCCGCGCCTTGAAGCACCGAAAGGTTAATGCCGATAGTGGCAAACATCCCCGAGTGTGTACGAGAGCGCGACGCCAATGCCGCTTTCAGCGTGTTGCCATCGGCTTGCGAGATCTGAACTGAAGGGATCGTGATGGTCAGATCGGTTCCACCCATACCAGGAGGAGGCGAACCGGCGGCGCTATTGACGACAATCATCCCCACTGCTCCCGCCGCCTGAACGTTGTCCGCCTTGGTGGTGAACGAGCAGGTGCCGCGATCCACAACCGCGATCTTCCCGTTTACGGCCGCTGCGTTCGCGCTCGAGAGCGGACCGCACGCCTGCGTCGCCCCGCTCGGCGAGTTTGTCAGCGGCATTACTTCGGCCGTCACACCTGGACTGCTCAGCGCCGGACCGAAGCTCGCGGTTCCCACCAGGTAATCTCCAGCGACAGAAGCGGGCGAAGTAACGGTCAGCAGCGGAGTACCCGGGGCGAGAACACCTGCCGTGGCGTTGGTTACAAGTGCGCCGTCCCATACCAGCCGACCCGTGTTCAGCGCCGACGTCGCGCGCTGCGCTGCCGTCATCGCATCCCAGTGGATACCGAGTGTGTTGTCGAGCAGGAAGGCATCCCAGATAGAAGGAAAGCCTGCCAGGTACGCACCCGACGAGCCGTCAGTAAACGTCTGGAACCCCAACCCGTGACCGAATTCGTGCGTGAGCACGGTAACTAAGTCGACATTCGCACCATGATTGTTGTCCAGGCCGAGGTAAAAGAAGACGCCCGTTAGGCAACCCGTCTGGCCCAGATTCACATTGAAGCGAGCCCGGATGTCGGCGGTGGAGGTGTCGGGATCGGCTCCAAACAGGGCAGAGGTCTCGGCTTTGCTGAACCAGTGCCCAGCTAGAGTATTCCCTGAGAAGTCCTTGAACACTTCGGTCGCGCCGGCGCTGCCCAGCACCGCTCCGGTTGCAGTGCAAGTGAGTGCCTCCCATGTCGCCAGAACACGAATGGTGGGAGTAGCCGTCACAGTCGCACCCCACTTATTGGCTGCGGCCTGAAACGCATTCAGCCGCTGTTGCCCAAGCGTAGTGCCGGCATTTCCGCCGACGGGGACGACCACGGTGGTGTCGTTGAAGCCGACACCGGCGGGGTCGCCATTCACGATCGTGATCGTGGCCGCGGCCCGAACGGCCAGCGGCGTTAAGAAGATGCAGGCCGCGCACAGCAGTGATTGCTTGTGGAATCTATTGAACATCGAGCGGCTCCTTCTTCTGGACGGCGATCACCGGCTTGGCGGGAACCGCAGTGGCCTTCGGATGAGACAGGGCGTCCGCTGCTGCCTTATCGCCCGTCACGCAATCCATGTCAAGTTTGCCGTCGTCCTTCTTGGTCACAACCATGTAGGACATGGTGCTGTCGTCGAGCTTCACGCCGACTGCGGCCCCCGGCCCGTAGATCATGACCGGCGCAGCGGCCTGCGAGGACGTTACCGTGTTCGCCGGCGGCTGCGTCAGCGCCCCAATCTCCGAAGGATCCGGCTGGCGGATCTGATGGGTCACGGGATCGATGAAGACCACCGCGCCGCCGGATGTCGGGGCAGGCTTGGCCTCCGTCTTCTTCTGTTCTTTCGCGGGCTGGGTCTGTTCTTTTGCAGGGTCGCTGGGTTTTCCGGCCACCTGAGCGGAAGCGCTGGAAATACCGAATATGGCGACCAAGCTGATACCGATCGCAAGACGAGCGGAATACTTCATTAGGTCCTCCTCTTTTAACTTGTACTGCGGGATGTAGCGAACTTAGATTGCGTGCCGCGATTAATTTGGCGGGTCATGCGCGTCCGAGACCAGCGTTACGCTTGATTCCGGCGTGCCCGTCGTGAGGCCATGCCGAACGCGGCCAAACTCAAGAGCAACAGAGCAGAAGTGGCGGGCTCCGGAACCGCCGAAGACAGGCTCACGTCGTCGATCCCGATGTAGTCGCCGTTGGTGGTTGTGTCGCCGACGAAATAGCGGAACGCCAGGCGCCCGTCGGTGACCCCTCCCAAGGCCAGAGTCAACTGTTCCTGGGTCCAAGGGGCGGGGTAGCCGGCCGGATTCAGCGTCGGGTTAATGTCGAGCAGCAAAGTTGTGAAATCGCCGGTCGAGGTGCTCGTGGCGCCTACATTCGTGCTGGCCCCGCTGCTGCTCAACCAGACCTGCAGCCGGTCCGCGAACCCCGCGTTTTCCGAACCCGTGAAAAAGCTGAGCAGATCGCCGTTGTTCATCGTCAACTCCGGCGTGATCAACCAGTCGCTGATATCGCCGCCGGTGTCAGCCGCGTTGTCGAAATTTGCCGCAATGTACGAATTCGTCGCGCCGGAGTTGGCAGTGAATACACCCGGATTGCCCTGGAACCAACTGGTAGTTCCGATAGGGCTGCTGTTATTCGTGATGACCCAGCCTGCGCCCGCGAGCGTCCCGACGTTGTCAAAGCCCTCAAAAAGGGTCGTCGCCTGCAGGCCCGCGCAAACACCAATCAGCGGAAGAAGCAGCTTATAAAGAGTTATTGTTACCTTACCCATTAGAGAGGGAGGATAGCATACAGTACTGGACGAGTCAATCCGATGTAGGCCGGTCGTACTGTCGTTTAACCTACTGAAAATAGGCGAAGCGCATTAGAGTACTAGTACTTTAGTCACTTTTCGTTAGACAACTCCCCGGCTGGGACCTGGTGGCCTAGAAATGGAACGCAATCGTTCCGGTCACTGCCCGGGGGGAGACGTAGTGCGTTCCGCTGAACGTCGAGAGGAAGTTATACAGCGCTTCCTTGTTCGCGATGTTCACGATGGACACGCGGGCGCTCCACTTGTATCGGTCCCCGTGGAAGAGATTGTCGTGTCCGACCGCGAGATCGAACAGATTGCGCGACGCGATGCGCGGCGGGTTGTGGTCGTCGTCTTCGGTCCCGGCCGCGGGAATCTTGAGCAGCGTGGAGCCGTACTGCGATCGCGGGGCACAGTCCGGTCGCGCTGATCGGAGTCGTCGGCGTCGCGTGCACGCTGCCGCAGAACAGGCCCGCCTCGAACTGCTGATCCGGCGTCAGGCCGGAAACGTCCACGATCGAGTCGGTCCCGTTCGGTCCGTTGTTGCAGTTCCCGCCCGCGCACGGCGCCGGACCGGCGACCAGGCCGCTGTCATAGCGCCAGTTGAAACCGATCCACGGCCCTCTCTTGCCGATCTGATATTGCAGGTGAGTGGTCGAATTGAAAATCTCGTCGTGGTCGATGCGGAATACGCTGCCGGCGCCGAAGCTGGTCGGGCGTGGTTCCGATGCCGCTGACTTGCGGCGTGAAGAAACGGGCGGCCACGCTGGACATCACCACGAACGCCGTGAAGCCGTGGATAGTTCGGCACGCTGGCGCGAATCGCGAAACCGGGGATCTTGGAGCTGCTCCACTCGATCGGATAGGTGATCGGCGTGTTGCCCAGCACGCTGAAGTCGTAGGCCCGGTGCGTGTACTTCCAGATGTATTCGCCGCTGATCACCAGGTATCGCCCGAACGCCTGCTGCAGTCCAGCGTGGAACTCATTGCGCCAGCCCGGACTTCAGCGGCGACGTCAAGCAGGGATAACCCTGGAGAGTCGCCTGGAGGTCGTTGATCACGGGATCGTTGCATCCCAGGCTCGCCAGCACCAGGTTTTCGTTGAACGGCGTCTCGAGCGTGCGGGCATAGGAAACCTGCAGGACCGTGCTGGTCGGCTTGATGTTGTAGGCGATCCCCAGTCGCGGCTCTGCCTGGCTCGCTTGCGTGATGCCGCGATATACATCGCCGCGAATTCCCAGGTTGAACGTCCAGTTCTTCAGCGTGATCGTGTCCTGCAGATACAGGGCCAGCTCTCGGATGTTGGCGTGCCCATTGAACGTGTACGGCGCGCTGGTGGAGTTCGGGCAGCCGTTCGGACGCCGGAAGTGTTCCCGGTCCTGGTCAGGTCGATAGCAGGCCAGCAGCGGATCGAAGCCCGGATTGGCTTGCAGCGCACTGCCGCACTTCGCCGGGTCGGTCAGCGTTCGGATCCGTATTCGGACTCCCGTCCGCATTCAGACACACGGCGTTAAATGTCGGATCGACAATTCCGAAGCTGTCTTTTTCCGTCAGAATCGTGTCCTGCCATGTAACTCCCACCTTGATGTTGTGTATTCCCTTTCACGATCGATACGCTGGCGCGAAGGCCCAGGTTGGTCAGCCTGCGATTCTGGCCGATGGTGTTGGTTTGAAGATCCGGGAATCAGGTCGGCGAATGGATCGGCGCTCGGGTAGTAGTTGAATTGATCCTGCCGCGCGAAGCCCGCCGAACGTGAACACCGTAGTTGGCGTTCACCAAACGCGTCCACGTCGGCGCGATATTGAACGTCCTGATCTTCGAAACCTGATCCGTCGCGCCCACCGGCTTGTCCGTTCGGGCCGAGTCCGCCATTGTCCACCACCAGCCCCGACCACGCCGTCGCGTTTTGGGAATCGAACGAATTCGGCGTCTGGAACCAGCTTCGCGTAAAGCCGAGATTCAGGTTGATCGTGTCTTTCGAGGAAGGCTTCAGATCCAGCCGGTCGAAGAAGTTCTGCTCATTCCCGTGATCGTGCATCACCGTGAACTCCGGCCCGTCCAGAAACCGGCTGGTGTTCAGGCCGTTCAGCGGAAATGAAATTGCCCCAGTTGTTGCCGCCGTAAGCCAGATTAGCGCCGCCGTTCAACGTCCCGAAACTTCCGAAGGAAGTGGTGATTTCGCCATGCGGCTGCGTCACGCCCAGCCCGGACCGCGTGGTCACCACGATCACCAGGCTGGTCTTGTCGCCATATTCGGCGGGAGGCGCGCCTTCGATCACCTCCATGGACTGCACCGAATCGAGCGGAATCTGATTCGAGAAAACCTTGCTCTGCTGGTCGGTGATCGGCTGGCCGTCGACCGAGAACGAATTCGACGCGTGATCGCCGAGCCCATGAAAGAGGCCGTTGGAATCGGCCGAGACTCCCGGCGAAGCCAGCGTCACCAGCGAACTCAGCGATGACGATTGACTTTCGAGCGGCAGCTTGTCGAACAGGTTGCGATCCACATCGGTGTGCGTGACGGGATCGGTTTCGACCAGATCTCCGGAGGCGACCACCGTGACACTCGTCCGTTGATGTGCCGATGTTCAAGGTCACTTTCGCCTCAACCGGTACCGCGGATCGCACATCGACGTCCTGCTCGCCGTTCTGAAATCCCGCGGCACTCGCGGTCAGGTGATAGTTGTTATACGGGACGTTATCGAACGCGAATGCGCCCTGGTCGCCGGATTTGCCGATTTGCTTGTAATGGGAGACCGGGTTTTGAATCCCGACCGTAGCGCCCTTGATCGCCGCTCCCGACGGATCGAGAACCGTTCCCTTGATTGTGCCCGAACCCGATTGGGCATAACTCAACACGGCGGAGACGACTGCGAGAATCGAGCATGCGACGGCGCCCGAACGAAGCGTGATCATGCCTCGATTATTGAGAGGTATCGCGCGAGAACGTGAGCGAAATCTCATTAACGGGCCCGCCACGCCACTGGCGGGCGTGTATCGGCGGTGAGCGGATTAGTGTCCTGTCTCCGAAATGTCTTTAGCGGGAGAAGGGTGTCGACATGAGTGTCGACACGGCACGCAAGAGTGCGTGCGCCACATCGGCCCGAACACCTTCCTAAAGATAGGTCGAGGACAGCCCATTAGGGCAATCACCACTGCAGGATGTGGCGAATGTGGTGAGCCTGACGTTTGCTCACCACAAACTCCATCTCGTTGGCTAGCGTCATGAGCCATCGATGGCTGGTCAGAGCGCTCATCTTCCGAACGTGTTGGACGTTTACGATGGCATTTCGATGGACCCGTTGAAAAGTGGATGGCAGCCGGATCTCAAGAGTGCGCAACGACTGATTCGCCAGGAATTTGCGCTTTTCGGTGATCAACCATACGAGTTCGCCTTCCGCTTGGAGCGCCAAGACCTCGTCGCCATCCAACAGAAAATATTCCCTGCCGACCCGGCCCACGAACTTCTGCGGCGGAACGAGCAAGCTTGGCGGCGCCGCGAAGGAGGAGACGATGTTGGCGAGATCCCTCGCAATTGTCTGCGGCTTGCCGAGCATACGTTGGGCGCGCTCGACTGACGCTTTCAGCCGTTCACCGCGCACGGGTTTCAACAGATAATCGACGGCCCCTGCATCCAGTGCTTGAATCGCGTGTTGGTTAAAAGCTGTGACGATCACGATTACCGGCAACCGCGTACCACCAAGATGGCGGATCATTTCGAACCCACCCATGATTGGCATTTGAAGATCGAGAAAAACGAGGTCGGGCTCCAACGTAAGGATCTGTTGTAACGCGTCCTTGCCGTTGTCCGATTCTCCAATTACCTTGACCCCATCGATTGTGTCCAATACCTCTCTGAGAACCTGGCGCGCGATGATCTCATCGTCGACGATCAAGGTCTTAATGGCTCGCGACACTGTACTTCGTTTACCATTGGCCGGCGGCCATTCCCAGAACAAAATCGCAAGCGGTCTCTGGAATTGGGTGAGCGGTCCACAATTTGCCTTGGGCGGGGTCCGCTCTGACGTGTCGCGGGATGGCTAATCTGGTCGCCGGAAGTGTGTTTGCCCGAATGGCTGCACTGTGAAGGTTGCGGTTTCCGCACGCTCCCAGGCAAGTGCCGATCAAGGAGGCAGGCGTCGATCAAGGTAGACAGGCAGCGTTCAAGAAGCAACGCCGCCGATTCTTCGCGAAGGAGTTAGTCGCCGCCGCCACTGGCTCCGACGACACCTTTGTTCTGCAGAATCCTGACCGTAACCCGACGATTCTTGGCTTGTCCCTCGGCCGATTTGTCGCTGCCTACCTGTTGGCTTTCTCCCATCGCGGCGGGCGCCAGAAGATTCGTCAGCGGAAGCTTACATTGCTGGATAAGGAAGTTCGCGACGTTGTCCGCGCGTTCGTTGCTCAGCTTCTGGTTCAGGCTCTCGCTGCCCGCGGAGGAAGCATATCCCTTGATTTCGATCATGTAGCCCTCGACTGATGTAGCCTTCGCGATAAGACTGCGCAGAGGAGACTCATACTTAGACTCCAGCTTCACTTTCCCGTTGGCGAAGTAGACCGAGACTTCATCGAGGATGTAGTAATCGTCAAGCTGCCCGAAGCGGGCAATCGCGGCGGCAATCGCTGCTTTGTTCTCGGCGATCTTTTTCTGCTGCTCCGCTGTCACCTTCTCTTGCTGCTGCAAAGCTTCCTTCTGCGCCTGGAGCGCGGCTTGCTGCTTCTCTAAATTCGCCTGGTTCTTGGCGATCTCCTGTTTGCTTCTCTCGATGTCTTCCTGGCTCTGCTTGATTTGAACGCTCGATTCGTGTAAACCGGCTTGAACCGACTGCGCTCTCTTCAAATCGTCACCGGAAAACTTCACGCTTCTTGCCATGAGTTTATTGTTGTCGCCGTAAGCTGCCTCTACCTGAACGGCGAGGCCGGGAATCAGCGCAGTCATCGACATCTCTTTTCGCCGGAACACGCCTTGAGTCTGCCCGACCTCGGTGGCATCCGTAAGCATGATCGTAACGGTGCGTGAGTCGGAAGTTTCGATGATCATCGTGGAACCGCTTCGCCCTGTAATGAGACCCTTGATCTGGGTCGTTTGAGCCGAACCGATCGATGCGATGAACGATAACACGATGAGCGAACTGCCTAGAAAACGAATCATAAGACTACTCCTCACGCCACTAGTGGACTGTCGCCGAGATATTGTTAGCATGCGGAAGCGCGCTCTCTCTAACGGTCGCGCTTCAAATGACGCCGCCCCGGCAAGGTGATGTCCAGCGGCGCTGCGTGGATTTATTTCCTGCCGCGGCTCTACCGCACCGTGATCAGACCACTGTTGCTGGATACGCCATCCAGCGTAATGAATACGGGCTGATCGCCGGGCGTGAGTCCCGCGGGCACGATCACATTGAACTGGGCAACTCCCACGAAGCTGGGCGCGACCCCCTGGTATGTCACTTGCGCCACCTGCCCCCCGATGGTCACCTGCACGTGCGCGTTGATGGTCGAGAGTGGACTCGACGGCGCGGGGACTCCATCGGGTATCGGTGGGGAGACCGGACCTTCGCCGGTCGCATAGAGGATCACATAGCCTCCCGCCGGAATAGGCGTCGCTGCCGTGTGGATGCTCAAGTCGCCGTTGAGCGCCGAGGCTCGCTTGTCGGGCGTGGTGAACAGTCCTGGATTGACCTGCGTTAACGTCACCCCCTCCACTGGAGACGATTGCACCGCACGTGAACTCGCGGTCGCATGATTGGTGACGGTCACGATCACTTTGCCGGGCGGCACGGATGGCATCTGGAAATTAATCTGAGTGGGGCTCGCGTAATACAAGGGCGCCGGGAATCCGTTTACGGTCACCGATGTCGGTCCCAGACTCAGCGGCAACGTTGGTGTCGTCGATTGGTAGACGTTGTCCGACAAGTCGGTTCCCGTGATCGTCATGATCGCGCGAGGCGAGCCTCCCGGCTGGAAGCTGGCTCCGTTTACGACGGAGAGGATATTCGGCTGCTGTTGGCATCCTCCCTGCGTGCAGCCTACGATCAGCGTCACCGGTACCGCCACCTGGTTCAGTCCGGCTTCGGTTGGCGAAAATAGTACGACGCCATCGTAGATTCCGTTGCCGAGCCCAGCCGGATTTGCGGTTACGTTCACAGTTCCGGGAGTGGTGCCGGTCGGCGGAGTGACCTGGAGCCATGTCCCACCCGAAGGCATCGGAGGCACCGTTACGTTGTATTGGATCGGCCGCGAACTCGATGTGGCCCGGAGGACTTGGGCCGGGGGCGTGGTGCTGCTGTCGATCGTGCTAAATACCAGCGTCGGCGGAGCGATCACCAGGGCAGGCATATCGTTTATCGTGTACGTGACCTGCACCAGCGCGGCAACTGTGGTGTTATTCACGATCCGGATGGCGCCGGTGTAGGTGCCTGGCGCCAAGCCAGCAGGATTAACGGTTACGGCGATCTGGCCGGGTGTGGTTCCCGCTCCCGGCTCTGCCGCCAGCCAAGGGGCGGTAGGCGTCGCGCCCCAGCTCACCGCTGGCCCACCGCTGCTGGTGATCAGCACAGACTGGGCGTCGGGCGCAGGCTGGTTGACCTCACTCGTGAAGAGAAGGGTGCCAGGCGTGACCACAACGTTGCTTTGATCCGGCAGATTGGCCAGCGCAAACATCGCAGGCGCGCTGACTCCCGTGGCCGCGGCTGTGGCTACCCAATCGCCGGGCTGGCTACCGGCCGTGAGAGCAGGCGCGGTCGCGACGCCAGTTGCGTCGGTGGTCGCCGTCGCGGGTGCGGCGAACGTGCCGCTGGGACCGGACGAAGGCGTCGAAAATGTCACGCTCACACCAGTCACGGGGTAGCCCGTACTGTCGCGAACCTGCGCCTGTAGCAGTTGGGGGAATGGCTGCGACACTGTCGCCGACTGCGGCGAGCCGCTGTAAACGACGATGCTGGACGCGCGGCCCGGGGGTGACCTGGAAGATGTTGCTGTCGGCGGGGCTCCGTCCCGGAGCGATTGCCCTCAGACGCATGGCTCCGGGCTGGTCGAGGCGCAGATCGGGGAACGCCGCCAAACCGGTGGCATCGGTGAGTTGCACCAGCGTGCCTGACAGCACCGCCGTGCCTTCGGAGAGAGAAATAGTGACCGGGACTCCGGCGACTTGTACTGCATTTCCGGACGTTGTCCCTAATTTGCACGGTGACTGGAGGCGCGATCACCTGCCCGATCGCCGTGTTGCCTGGTTGCTGCACGAACGCAAGCGAACTGGCTCCAGGAGACAGATTGGTCAGCGTGAATAGAGCAGAGCCGGTGATAGCGGTCGAAGAAGCGGTCACGCCATAGGTGCCGGCGATGTTGTTGGCCGTGATCTACCACACTGACGCGGCCTAGCGTGTCGGTATTCGCTGTGACCGTAGACTGCCCACTGAACGATCCA
Source organism: Terriglobia bacterium (assembly GCA_963732025.1). GTDB lineage: Bacteria > Acidobacteriota > Terriglobia > Bryobacterales > Bryobacteraceae > Palsa-187. Next base: position 135,622 of record CAVSXU010000006.1, on the reverse strand, counting down.
CTGGGTCCGGAAGCGGGAGCGAGAAATACCACGGGCACACCTGCCGCCGGATTGCCCGCCGCATCGGTTACGGTCGCTTGAAGCGGCGCCCCGAACGCGGTGAGGACGACGGCGCTTTGCGGAGTGCCTCCGCTTGCCAGAATTGTGTCCGCTGTTCCAGTCGTGATTTGGAACACGTTGCTGGTATCCGAAGCCACGTTATTCCCTTGCGCCTGAAGCTGGTACGTTCCGGCTCGCGCGCCTTTTAGGTTCACAAACGTTGCCAAGCCATTCGCATCCGTCACTTCGGTGGCCAGGCCCGAGAACGTATTTGCCCGCCGGGCGGGCAAGTTCACCTGAAGAGTAACCGGCACGTTCGCCGTGTGAACCGGGTTGCCGGAGTTGTCCAGCAATTGGACCAGTCACAGGCGGCGTGACGATCACACCAGCCGGCGTATCCGTCGGATGTTGGAGAAATTTGAGTTGGTTGGCCGCGGGCTGCAGGTTGGTCAGTGGGAAGGTGGCGGGCGTTGGGGCGTTCGGAGCCGTCGCCGTCACCGCAAAGGAACCCGTGGCTGTGTTCGCGGTCATCGCCGGAGAGATCGCGATGCCGTTCGCGTCCGTGTGGACGGTCGGCGAGCCGGCGAAAGTCACGCTCGGCCCCGTGGCCGGCGCTGCGAATGTCACCGCGATGCCCGACAACGGATTGCCAAATAAATCGAGCACCAGCGCTTTCAACGGCCCTCCATAGGGCGAGCCGGCCAGGGCGCTCTGTCCATCGCCCTCATACACCGAAATAGTGACCGAAGCGGTCGCGGGAGATACCTGGAACGAATTACTGACTGCGGAGACGCTTCCGTTCACCGCGACTAACTGGTAATTGCCGGCGCTGTTTACGTGTAGATCGTCGAACGTGGCGCTGCCCGCTGCATTCGTCGTCGCAAAGGTGGTGCCGCTCAGGGTGCCGCCGCCCGACAGATTCATCGTAATCGTGGCTTCGGCCACGCCGTTACCGCCGGCATCGGTGAGCCGAGCCACGACGGGTGGGCTGATCGGTACACCCGCCTGCGATGTTCGTCGGCTGCGTGGTGAAGACGATCTGGCTTACCCCGGCAGCGGCGTTGCACAGCGAGAAAGTGGAGGATTGAGCAACGCCAAGCGTGCTTGCGCTCACCGCGTAGCAGCCGGCCGTTCCGTTCGCGGTGGCTGTGATCGATCGCATGGCCGTTCGTGTCCGTCGACGGCGGATGGCGCGCTCAGAGTTGCCGACGCCCCGGATCCCGGCGCGGTGAATGTCACGGTCGCGCCGCTCACTGGATTATTCGTTCGCGTCCAATACCGTGGCTTCCAGCGGCTGTGGGAACGGGCGTCAGAACGGTGGTGGTCTGCGGCGCGCCGCCGGTCGATTGGATCTTCGCCGCTGTCCCGGCTGTGATCGTGAAGGATTGGCTGGTATCCGAACTCAAACCGCCGGAGTTTGCCTGCAAGGTATAGTTGCCTGCCTGACTGATGCTCAGGTCGGCGAACGTGGCCAGGCCGTTGGCGTCCGTACTCTGCGTCGTGGTGCCGGATAATTCCTTCAGCCGACGGATCGTGGCGTTGGGCTTGCAGCGTGACCGGGACTCCCGCGGTATGGACGGCATTTCCCGAGCTGTCCTGGACCTGCACGGTCACCGCCGGGGTAATCGTCGCGCCGGCCACGGTACCGACCGGCTGCTGGACGAATACCAGTTTGTTGGCGGTGCCCGGTACGTTCGTCAGATTGAAGGCAGCGGGCCCGGAAGCGGCGGCCGTAGTGGCCATGACCTGGAATGTGCCGGTCTGCGAGTTGGCGGTCATGGCAGGCGCGATCGCCACGCCATCGGCTCCAGAGCTGACCGTCGTTGATCCCGGCGAACGTTACGCTGGCGCCGCTCGTAGGCGCCGCGAAAATCACCGAGGCGCTCGCAATAGGATTGTGGTACGCATCCTCCACTCGCGCCTTGAGCGGTCCACTATAGGTCGTGCCGACGGCGGCGTTTTGCCCATCGCCTTCGAACGCCAGGATGACGACTGCCGACGCCGCCGGAGTGATCTGGAACGAATTGCTGACAGCGGAAATGCTAGCGCTGGCCACGTCCAGGTGGTAAGTCCCGGCAGGCGGTGATGCTGAGATCGGCGAAAGTCGCCATTCCGTCGGAGCCGGTTGTGCCGTTCAGGGTTCCGCCGAGTGTCGCAGTCGCTTCTTGCAGGCTGATGGTGACAGCGGCGCCGTTGACGGGATTTCCACCGCTATCGAGAACCCGCACTGTGACAGGCGGGCTGATCGCGGCGCCGGCAGGCGTGTTGGAAGGTTGCTGTACGAAGGAAATCTGGCCTGGCGCGCCGGTCACATTGGTCAGTGACGAAACTGGCGCTGGCCGTCACTCCCGCCGACCCCCGCGGTAACCGAGTAGCTTCCCGCGGTGCTGTTGGCGGTGGCCGTTACCGACGCGTGACCGTTCGCGTCCGTCACGGCGGATAGCGCACTCAGAGTCGCTGACGCCCCAGATCCCGGCGCCGCGAACGTTACCGTCGCGCTGCTGACTGGATTATTGAGCGACGTCGAGCACGGTGACCTGTAGCGGTTGTGAGAAGGGAGTGAGAATAGTAGCGCTCTGCGGGGTTCCGCCACTCGTCTCGATCTTCGCCGCCGCCCCGGCCGTGATCCTGAAGGGATTGCTGGTGGCCGAAGCTCAACCCGGTCGAACTGGCCTGCAACGTGTAGTTGCCTGTCTGGGAGATGCGGAGGGTGGCGAAAGTGGCCACGCCGTTCGCGTCGGTGGTCTGCGTCGCGCTGCCGGATAGCTGCTGCAGCCGCGCGACGCTGGCGTTGGCTTGCAGCGCGACCACGATCCCCGCGGTATGGACCGCATTACCCGCGCTGTCCTGGACCTGCACGGTCACCGCCGGGGTAATCGCCACTCCGGCGACGGTGTCGACCGGCTGCTGGACGAATGCCAGCTTATTGGCGCTGCCCGGTACGTTGGTCAGATTGAAGAGAGCGGGCGCGGAAGCGGCTGCCGTAGTGGCCGTCACCTGGAATGCCCCGGCCTGCGAGTTGGCGGTCATGGCAGGCGACATGGCTATGCCATCGGTTCCCGAGTGACCGTCGTTGGTCCCGAGAACGTCACGCTGGCGCCGCTCGCGGGCGCCGCGAAAATTACCGAGGCGTTGGCGATCGGATTGTGGTAAAGGTCCTCCACTCGCGCCTTGAGCGGTCCACTGTAGATGCGTCCCCACGGCGGCGGTTTGCCCATCGCCCTCGAACGCCAGGATCGCGACGGACGATGTCGCCGCGGAAATCGCGAAAGAGTCGCTGAGCACCGACATACCGCTGCTCGCAGCTTGCAACCGGTAATGTCCGGCGACGGTGATGCTGAGATCGGCAAACGTAGCCACGCCGCTGGCGTTCGTGGTTGCACTCAGAGTCCCGCCCAGCGCGGGCGTGCCGCCTTGCACCTGGATCGTGACGGAGACTCCATTGAGCGGGTTCGAGCCCGCATCGGTAACCTTCACGGTGACGGGCGGACTGATCACGGCGCCGGCCGCGGCGTTGGAGGGTTTCTGCACGAATACGATCATGACTCGCGGACCCGGCCACATTGGTTAGAGAGAAACTGGCGCTGGCCGCCACGCCCGCCGTCGCCGCAGTAACCGAATAGGTCCCGGCGACGCTGTTTGCGGTGGCCGTCGACCGTCGCATGACCGTTCGCGTCCGTCACGGCGGATGGCGCGCTCAGCGTCGCGGACGCCCCGGACGAAGGGGCGGTGAATGTCACCGTTACGCCGCTGACTGGATTATCGTGCGTGTCTAGTACCGTGGCCTGCAGCTGCTGTGCGAAGGGGGTGAGAATGGCGGCGCTCTGCGGCGTTCCGCCAGTCGCCGCGATCTTCGCCGGTGTCCCGACGGTAATCGCGAAGGATTGGCTGGTAGCCGAACTCAAACCAACGGAGTTTGCCTGCAACGTGTAGGTGCCTGCCTGATTGATGCTCAGGTTGGCGAACGTGGCCAAGCCGTTGGCGTCGGTACTCTGAGTCGTGGTGCCGGATAACTCCTTCAGCCGACGAACCGTGGCGTTGGGCTGGAGCGTGACCGGTACTCCCGCTGTATGGACGGCATTGCCCGCGCTGTCCTGGACCTGCACCGTCACCGGCGGGGTAATCGTCGCTCCGGCCAAGGTATCGACCGGCTGCTGGACGAATACCAGTTTGTTGGCGGCGCCCGGGACATTCGTCAGATTGAAGGCAGCGGGCCCGGAAGCGGCGGCCGTAGTGGCCGTGACCTGGAATGTGCCGATCTGCGAGTTGGCCGTCATGGCAGGCGAGATCGCCACGCCGTCGGCGCCCGAGTTGACCGTCGCCGATCCCGAGAACGTCACGCTGGGGCCGCTCGTGGGCGCCGCGAAAGTTACCGAGGCGTTGGCGATCGGATTGTGGTACAAGTCCTCCACTCGGGCCTTGAGCGGTCCGCTGTAGGCCGCGCCCACTGCGGCGCTTTGCCCATCGCCTTCGAACGCCAGGATGACGACTGCCGATGTCGCCGGAGTGATCTGGAACGAATTGCTGACAGCGGAAATGCTGGCGCTTGCCACGCTCCAAGTGGTAGGTCCCGGAGGTGGTGATGCTGAGATCGGCGAACGTCGCCACGTCCATCGGAGCCGGTTGTGCCGGTCAGCGTCCCGCCGAGTGTCGCGGTCGCCTCTTGCAGGCTGATGGTGACGGTGGCGCCGTTGACGGGATTTCCACTGCCATCCGCAACCCGCACTATGACAGGCGGGTTGATCACGGCGCCGGCAGGCGTGTTGGAAGGTTGCTGCACGAAGGAGATCTGGCCCGGCGCGCCCGTCACATTGGTCAGTGCGAAACTGGCGCTTGCCGCCACCCCGATCATCCCCGCGGTAACCGAGTAGCTTCCGGCGGTGCTGTTGGCGGTGGCCGTTACCGACGCGTGACCGTTCGCGTCCGTCAAGACGGACAGCGCGCTCAGAGTCGCGGACGCCCCGGATCCCGGCGCCGCGAACGTTACGGTCGCGCCGCCGACTGGATTATTGATCGCGTCGAGTACGGTGACCTGTAGCGGCTGGGGAAAGGGAGTCAGGATGGTGGCGCTCTGCGGGGTTCCGCCATTCGTCTCGATCTTCGCCGCCGTCCCGGCCGTGATCCTGAAGGAATTGCTGGTGGCCGAGCTCAAACCAGTCGAGCGTGGCCTGAACTCATAATTGCCTGCCTGGGAGATGCTGAGGTCGGCGAACGTGGCCACGCCGCTGGCATCGGTGCTCTGCGTCGCGGTGCCGGATAACTCCTTCAGCCGCCGGACCAGGGCGTTGGCATCGCAGTGTGACCAGGATCCCCGCTGTACGGACCGCATTACCCGCGCTGTCCTGGACCTGCACCGTCACCGCCGGGGTAATCGTCGCTCCGGCGACGGTGTCGACGGGCTGCTGGACGAATGCCAGCCTGTTGGCGGCTGCCCGGCAAGTTAGTCAGACTGAAGAGAGCGGGCGCGGAAGCGGCGGCCGTAGTGGCCGTGACCTGGAATGCGCCGGTCTGTGAGTTGGCGGTCATGGCAGGCGCGATCGCCACGCCATCGGCGCCCGAGTTGACTGTCGCCGGTCCCGAGAACGTCACGCTGGCGCCGCTCGCGGGCGCCGTGAAAATTACCGAGGCGTTGGGAATCGGATTGTGGTACAGGTCCTCCACTCGCGCCTTGAGCGGTCCGCTGTAGGTCGTGCCCACGGCGGCGCTTTGCCTATCGCCTTCGAAGGCCAGGATCGTCGACTGGCCGACGTCGCCGCGGAGATCTGGAAGGAGTCGCTGAGCCCCGACATCCCGCTGCTCACAGCTTCCAAACGGTAACGTCCGGCGACGGTGATGCTAAGATCGGCAAACGTAGCCACGCCGCTGGCGTCCGTGGTTGCAGCTCAAAGTCCCGCCCAGCGCGGGCGTGCCGCCTTGCACCTGGATCGTGACGGAGACTCCACTGAGCGGGTTCGAGCCTGCGTCGGTAACCTTCACGGTGACGGGCGGACTGATCACGGCGCCGGCCGCGGCGTTGGAGGGTTGCTGCACGAATACGACATGACCCACGGAGCCGGTCGCATTGGTCAGGGAGAAACTGGCGCTGGCCGCCACGCCCGCCGTCGCCGCAGTTACGGAATAGAGTCCGGCCACGCTGTTTGCGGTGGCCGTCACCGCAGTCTGGCCGGTCGCGTCCGTTACAGCCGGAGCACTCAAGCTCGCGGAAGCTCCCGACGAAGGCGCGGTGAATGTCACCGTTACGCCGCTGACCGGATTGTCGAATGCGTCGAGTACTTTCGCTGTAAGCGGCTGCGCGAACGCGGTCTGAATGGTGGCGGTCTGCGGCGTTCCACCCGTGGCCTGAATCTTGGCGGGAGCGCCCGCGCGGATCGTAAAGGCGGAACTGGTCGCGGTGGTAACCGCAGTTGCCTGTGCCAGCAGCACAAATTGGCCCGGCTGGGTGAAGGTAAGGCCGGCAAAAGTCGCCAACCCGGTCGCGTCGGTGACCTCCGCAGGCTGCGCGGTGAACCCACTCGCCCCACCGGCAATGTGTTCGGCCTGTAGAGTGATAGCGACGCCCGGGGTAGACACGTTGTTGCCGAAGCTATCCTGCAACTGAACGGTTACGGCAGGAGTGATCGGCGCTCCCGCAGCCGTGTCCGTTGGTTGCTGAACGAAAGCCAGATGGCTTGACGTGCCGGCTACATTAACCAAAGTGAACGCGGCTGGGCGAGGAAGCCCCTGCAGTCGTTGCCGTCACCTGGAAGGGGCCCGTTTTTCCATTGGCGGTCATTCCCGGCGAGATGGCGACACCGGTCGAGTTGGTAGTCACCGTCGGCCGAACCACTGAATGTGACGCTGGGGCCGGTGCTGGGGGCCGTGAATGTCACGGCAACTCCTGCGACGGGGTTACCGAATGCGTCCGCCACGGTGGCTTGGAGCGGGGCAGCGTAGGTGCACCGACGGAAGCGCTTTGACCGCCACCGCTCAAATCGGCGATTGAGCTTTGCGATCCCGCGGTGATCTTGAAGGAACTGCTGATGGCCGTCAGGCTGGCCCCGGACGCTCGTAATTGATACGTTCCCGCGTTGGTTGATCTTGAGGCTACGAAGGTAGCTATGCCCGAACTGTTGGTGTTCGAGGTCCTCCTCCTTGGAGTGCGCCGCCACCCGACACGGTCAGGGTGATCGGTGCGCCGATGATGGGGTTGTTATAGGCATCTTTGAGACTTACCGTTACCGGAGGAGTGATGGAGGCACCGGCAGAAGTGCATCGGTGGGTTGCTGCAAAAATTGGATCGTGGCGGCAGCGCCGGCAGTATTCGTCAGGTTGAATACTGCCGGAGTAGCCAATCCTGATACCGCTGCACTCACGGCGTACGAGCCCAGACTCGTGTTTGCCGTGGCATTGACGCTCGCTTGCCCGTTGGCATCGGTAGTCACGACGATTCCCGGGCGAAAGCGAGGCCGATGCTCCCGAAGCGGGAGCCGAAAAAGTCACCTGGATTCCGGGCAACGGAGTACCGGTGGCGTCCTTCACGATTGCCACCAGATGCTGGCTGAACGCGGTGTTGACCGCAGTGCTTTGACCGGAACCGCTGAGGACCTGAATCGTTGTGGGTTGACTGAAGTGATCTACGACGCGAACCACGTCGGAACCGGATTGCGCAATGTAGATCCACCCGCGAGAGTTGATCGTCGCCGACTCCGGGCCGAAAGCCTGGCGGCCTCTGCGGGTCCGCCATCGCCGCTATAGCCGGTTAGCCCATTCCCCGCCACAGTATTGATTTGGGTGGCCTGAGCGTTCACTTGGCGGATACGCTGGGAGCTGAAATCGGCGATGAAAATATTCCCTTGGGCGTCCCTCCCCAAGCCGATGGGGGCTCTGAGACGGGCATTTGCCGGGGGACCCTGATCGCCGCTGTCTCCAATGTCCCCACTACCGGCAAACGCGTGAATCACGCCACTGGGGTCCACGAAGCGCACGCGGTGGTTGCCGGTATCCGAGATAAAAACGTTCCCGGCAGGGTCCACCAGTACTCCGTGCGGGCTCGTCAATCTCGCGAACGTAGCCAACAGACCATCACCGCTATCTCCGGGATCACCAGTGCCCGCAATGGTGCGGATGAACTGCGTGGTTGCGTCCACTCGCCGGACTCGATTATTTGAATCGTCAGCGATGAAGAGATTGCCGGCAGAATCCAAGGCAACGTGGTCGGGAAAGTTGAGTTTCGCGGTGGTCGCTAACCGGCCGTCTCCGTTATAACCGTTGTCGCCGGTGCCCGCGACGGTCGTGATGATACCCGTTGCGGCATCGACACGCCGGATCCGTTGGTGACCCGTGTCTGCAATATACAGGTTCCCGGCAGAGTCGAATGCGATCCCGGATGGGTTGTTCAAACTCGTGAGAGTAGCGGGGATGTTATCGAGGCCGATATCCGTTACTCCATTACCGACAACCGTGGTGATCACTCCATTGCTGTCGATCTTGCGTACGCGGTTGTTCCTTTGGTCGGCAATATAGATGTCCCCGCTCGTCGGATGAATGGCGACGTCGGCCGGATCGCTCAGTCGAGCCGCGGTTGCCGGTCCGCCGTCCCCCGAGGAGCCCCCACTCCCGGTTCCGGCGACCGTGTTAATGATTCCGTATGACGACTGAGCCCATAGGGCAGCGGGCAACTGCGTAAATACGAAGGCAACTAGGAGGAATAGCGGCTTGTGTGTCGATCGGGACATCTAGCTGGCATCAGCCTCTCTGCCCGCGGATCGAACGACTCGTTGTCCGTTGGAGTAGTGGGCCACGCAGATCTCCGGATAGACACTTGAGGGATGGCGCTGTGAGCCCGAGTCAAGCAACCGGAATTCGGTGGCCAGGGAGATCGCGACAATCAGCCGTGGGGCTGTCCCTCGTGGCGGGGCTGCGCACAATGGAAAAGCCGGACTAAAGTCCGGTTGCCGGCACAAGCGCTGGCGCCACCGTTGAAACGCACTACCTTCATTCCCATCTTTTTCGTTGTTGCACTCGCGCACGACCCACCAGCCAATCCGATTAATGGAGCATCTGTTCCGCAGACGCGTCCAAGTTGACCAATGATTTAGTTAATTTGTTGGAGTGGAAGGGAATGTCTCCGTTAAGGGAGCCACCTGAAGGCGACTCGCCGCCATGAGTGGGGGCCCCACAATTCACTCGACCAGACTCAGACTCGCTCGGATAGTCTCGATCAAAGAGCGCGCCTGCTCGCGGTCCTGCGATTCGGGCGCGAGACTGAGGTAGAGCCCCTGACGCGTCGCGATGTGGAATACGCCGGCGTCCTTGCCAATCACGCTATTCAGACGGATCTCGAGAATATCGGAGGCAGGAATTACGCGAGGCTCTTCTCCACCGCTTCCCGTAAAGGTAAGGTTCGCTCCACTTACACTGAGCAGACCGCCGCAGGACTGCGCGAAGTAGGTTTGGTTGCCGATGTTCGAATGGTCGTGGATTACTTTGAAGATGGGCTCGTTCGATTCTCCACGGACGCGACCGCCGCGGGGAGCGTAGCGCGCGTTCGCGTACGGCGCTTGCACGTTCGGGGCTGCGAAGGAGTAGCTTCCTCGGGTGGGACTCGGGTACGCGCCGGGATTCGGGTTCGCGCCGGGACCTGCAAAACCGCCCGGCGGAACCGGTGCTCCAGTAACGCTCGGTTGTGGATATGGAATCGGCGGATTCGACGCTGGGGAAGGCTGACTCGGCGGTGCAGGCCATCCTGGAACGGATGTCGGCGGAGCGATCGGCGGCTGATAGATTGGCGAGCCGACCGGAGCGGGAGGATACATCACATTTGCCCCGGACTGGATCGGCATGCCGTTCACGTCCAATTGCATCGGCATCGGCATTGGTTGGCCTGGTGCAGGTTGCATGATCGGCATGGGCTGACCGATCGGCTGGCCAATTGGTTGCGGATTTGGCTGGGGTGGCGGCTGCATCGGAAATGTCGAGATCGGCTGCGGCGGAAATGGCTGACCGGGAATCGGCTGCGGCATCCCCGCGATGGGCGCCGGACTCCCACTGCATTGTGGCGGAGGCGCCATGCCATGCTTCACCATATCGAGGCAAAGTTTCATCAGCTTGATTTGCGTAAACGCGCTGAAAGCCTGCGAGGCAGCGCTAATGCCAGTCGTGATCGTCGCCTGGGTATCGCCCCGCGTGACGGAGTTGTCCCCCATCGCGTTCATGCGGGACTCGATTGAGGGATCCAGCGTCCTGGCGAGAGCGGCGTAGTCGTTTGCGCGCGCAAGCTCGCCCGAGTTTCTGGCCGCGAAGGACATCAGCAGATAAATCGGCGCTTGCAGTTCGGGATCGTTTGGAGCCAGTTCCAGCGCGTGCCGGCCGTCGATCAGAACCGCGGCGTAGTCGCTGTCGCGGGCCGCTTGCAGCATCGTGTCGGAGACCTGTTTATACTGCTGCGGATCGATCGGGATCAGAAGTTTTTCGGCGGCGGATAAACCTCCGATGAAGAAGAGGACCAGAAGAATTCTAAGCATAATTTCCTTTCGATGCCTTAAATCGCGCCCGTAACCACGAACGGCGCCCAAAAGAACGGATCAGGATATTGCTTGCGCACGTCGAGTGCGGATTCACGCAGGGCTTGCGCAGGCGACTCTCCCGCCAGAAGGCGGCGGTGAAATCCTTGCATGAGCAACACGGTGGAGCTGTCGCTCACCTGCCAGAGACTCGAAACCACGGTATCCGCGCCGGCCAGCAGAATCGACTGCGTGAGTCCCGAGATTTCGTCGCCGCCGCTTAGTTTGCCTCTGCCTGTTTCGCAGGCACTCAGGATGACCGTGCGCGCCCGAATGTTCATCTCCGGGAATTCGTAAACCGCCAAACGAGTCTGTTTGCCGGCCGCTCCCGCCGTAAGCAACGCGCTAAACATCGGCGCCCGCTCATCGTAAATGCCGTGCGTCGCCAGGTGAACCACTTCATGAGTGAGCAGCGCCGTGCGTACTCGATCGTGCGTGAAACTGCCTTCCGTAGCGAGGATCGGATTGGGATACAGCGCCGCGATCGCATCGGTTTCCTGGAGCGTGCCCGGCAAAGGAACGTTGCCCTCCACCGACAGGTTGCCGATTGCCCCGAGAAAGAGATCGCTGGAAGGCTTGGCCTCACGAGGCAGGAATTCCAGCACGGATCCACTGGGCAAATAGGAAATGGTGAAGCGGTCGATCATCGCGCGGCCGTCACCCATGTAGAGGGCTTGGAACGGCACATAGTGAAGGAATCCAGCCGGCACCAGGATCAGCCGATCGCTGTCGATGGGGATCGCGCTCAGCGCCGGCAGGATTCGTTCGGAGACTGAGCGCAAAACCGCTGCCAGCCGATCCCCGCCATCGGCGCGACCGATCCATCGCGACAGCTCATGGACATCGCGGTCAAGTTCGCGCACGTCCGTGTTCAGCCGAATTTGCCGGCTACCCTCGCGCGTTACGATCAGCGCAACCACACCGTTCTCGATCAAGCCGAATTCGAGGAGAGCGGTCCGGAGCGGCAGCAGCTCGCGGATGCGATCGAGAGGCACGGGCCTGGTCGAGACCGAGCTTCCTGCACGCGACTTCAACAGAGTGGCGACCTGGCGCGCTAAATGTAGCTTTGCCTCCAGATCATCCAGTTCTCCCGGCTTCGCTTCCAGGACGCGCGTCGAATTGTGACGCAGCGCCGCGTTCTCCGGAAGACTTCCCACGCGCAAACTGGCAATTTGATTCTCCAGGCCGTCGACGTCCGCTCGGGCTGGTTCCGCGATATCTCCGGAGCGGAATCGCCGGCCCGCCAAGGCATCTACGAAGGAGCGAGCTTTGCCGCGCTCCAACATTTCCCAGAGCGCTGAATCGGTTTGGCTATCGGCGCTGAGAGTGAGAGCGCGCAGATACAAATCCTGAATCAACTCTTTATCGACCAGCGATTGCCGCTGCTCCGTGTCCAGCCCGGAGCGAACGGCTTCGAGCTGTGCCATCGCGCCGCGATAAAGATCGAGTGCGCCTGCCTTGTTCCCCTTCGCTTCCGCGAGCAAGCCTCGCTGATAGAAAATGCGCCATTGGATCTCCGAATAATTCAGGCCAGCGACCAGACTCTGGGCCGCGTCCAACTGTGTCCCGGCCAAGGCGAGGGAATCGGGCAGAGCGCGACCTCCCGTGATCAGGAAGTGCGCGAATTCGATGCGGCAGAAGGCTTCGTCGGCGGGAGAAGAATAGCGGCCACTGCCTTGAATCCAGCGGATCGCCTGGTCGTAGTAGCCCGCGGACTGAGAATTCCTATGCTCATCGCGCTCCAGCCGGGCCAGTTGCCAGAGCACGTCCTTGCGATTGAAGCTTGCCGCGCGCGGAACGCCTTGCAACGCATTTTCCAGAATCGTGCGCGCCTCGTCGGACTCGTCATCCTGCGCTTGGATCTTGGCTCTGCCGACGAGCGCATCGGCGTACACGCCCGCGGGCTGGTTCACGAGTTTCGCTTGCATGAGGCGTTGCGACGCCTGGATCGCTTCGTTGAACGCATGCCGCGCCTTGTCGAGATGACGGAGCTTCAGGTGAGCCTCGCCCAGTGTGTTGAGCGTTTGCAGGTAGGCTACGGCATTCTGCGAATTTGCCGGCGATCCTTCCGCCGTGAACAAAGACTTCTGCAACTCGAGGGCTTCCTCGAGAGCCGCGATCTGGTTGTCGATATTATTGGCCGCGCGATAACTTGCCGCCATCATTCCCAAGACCTCGATCTGTGCGTCCAGGTTGTTCGAACTTCTGGCCAAGGCGAGGCGGGCGCCCTCATCGCGCAGCAGTCCATCGATGTCCCCGGCCATCCGGCGTCGATATTCGTTGGTGCTCCGGGCCAGTGCGGAGCCGGCGGGTGATATTTCCTTGAACTCAAGGTCGATGCGTTTGGAGAGGGCGATCGCCTGGTCATAATCTAGCGAGCGCATGGCGAGAAGGTTGCAATCGAACAACTGACTGAGCGCTTCCAATTGCCCGGCTCCCGTGGCCCATACTTCCTTGAGCGTGTCGAGAACGGAGTCGAATTTATGTTCCCCGATCGACACATCGGTAAAGGCGAGTAGCGCTGCCGCTCGATACTCTGGCAGGCCATTTTTCGAATCGTTGAGAAACCTGGCTGATTCCTCGTGGGCTGCCGTCAGATTGCCCACCGCGATTTCGGCCTGAACGATATCCCGACGGGTCCACCCGGAACGTTTGACGTTGGGATCGCTCATCAACAGCCAGGCCTGCTGGAAACTGCCGAGCGCCTCTCGCGGCTCCCGCAATTTCATCAGATCCCGTCCCACTTGGACCCAGGGAATGTCGAGGGTCTCGGTCATACCGGACTTCTGCTGAAATTCCAGCGCCTGACGCGAGGCAATCAGAGCCTGCTGATAATCGTCTTCGAGATCGTAGTTAGCAGCCTGGATCGTGGCGTACAAGCCGGCAAGAAAATAATTGCCTCGCTCGATGGAGAGTTCGATCATTCCAGATGTGGCGCGATGCAATTCCGCTTGTTCCTCCACGGTCGCGGTCAGAGGCATATCACGGGATTGCACCGCCGTCATCAGCTTCCCCGCCAGGTCGAGACCGATCGCCCGAAATGTAGCGGCGTCGGCCTGTTGATCCAGCTTCAACTCGGCGACGAGCTTGCGGCCCGCTACGAGCTTGGCTTCGTCGCTGCCCGCGAGCGGCACCTGCGCCAGGCAGAAGACGCACACGAGCGGTATTAAGAGGATGCGCTGCAACATGAATCTGGCTTGGCGGTGCTTCGCCCGAATTCCTTAGCGAATTTGAATGGTCGGGCCGCCGACTTGCAACTGGGTGGATTCGTCCTTGATCAACAACGACCCGGTCACGTTCTTGAGCGACACCGTGCTGACGGAGTAATCGTAGTAGCCCTGCGTTGCATATGTGGTCGCCAGACGAACCAGACCCGTTGGGAAAACGGTGGTCTTGGGGACCTGAAGCCAGATGCTGACTTGTTGGTTTTGCGCCGCTGTCCCGGTCGACTGCCAGGAGAGCCGATATGCGGTAGAGCAACACACCCAGGCACTGGAGTTCGCGGTAACACTTGCGAGCTTGAAAGCTTGGGGCGCAGCCGCGGCGATCTGAGTTTGCGAGGCCGCATTCAGTGTTCGGCCGGAGACGCTATCTCGAGCGCTCAAAACGCCGACGGAGCCAGCGGGGGCGCTGGCGGTGGATGTCACGCAATATCCCTGGCTGGCGGCAACGTTGGCGCACATCGCGTACGCACCAGCCGAGGTCTGAAAATTGACATTGACCGTTTGGCTGGCGGCGGGGCTGCCGGTGGCTGTCCAACTTACGCGGTGGCTGCCGACGGCCCAAACGGCCGCATCGCCCGCGACGCTCGTGATCGTGTAGGCTGCCGGGGGCGGCGGGGTCGGGATCGACTTCAGCGCGGCGATGGTGTTGTTCAGTGTCGAACTATCGCCTCGGCCGTAGTTGAGCTTAATCGCGTTTGCCAGCAGCGTATACGTCCCCCCGCTGGAACCAACCAGGTTGCTGCCATTCGTATTGACGATATTGCCGGCGCCCGAGGCCACGATATTGCCGGCGCCAGACGCGACAATATTGCCCGCCCCCGAAGCGACGATGTTTCCGCTGGCGTCGATGAGTTGATCGGCCACTGGTACTCCGTTGGATTTCACGATCTGAAGATTGCCGGCGCCCGAAGCGACAATGTTGCCTGCGCCGGACGCGACAATATTGCCCGCGCCCGAGGCTACGATCTTGCCGCCATAGTTGCCCGGAGAGTTTTGAATCGTGAGCAGGAGACCTGGGAGCGACACGGTGCTGCCCGTTGCGCCGTAGGCTTCGCCCGGCCGCAATGCGACCAGACGAGCCCCCAACCCGATCATCGGCCTCGCCTGAAAATCGATCGCGTATCCGTTCGCATCGAAGAAGGCGCTGGGATTCATGTTGAGGCTCGCCCAGCGAGCCGCTATGGTGTTGGTCCAGGCAAAGGTCGGTGAATTGAGGCTGCACAGGTACATCACTACTCGCGTACCCGGAGCGTTGTTGCCGAATCCCACGCAGAATGGCGCGCCCGGTCCGGACGTACCGGTGAACGCAAGAGGATTGGGATTTGGCACAGGCGCGCTGGCGCACGGCCAGAGCTGTACGGTTGCTTGCAGCGCCGTTGACGAAGGTCCAACGCAGTAGGGATCAGTGGCAGCACCGAAGTGCAAGCGCCGATCGGAGCCAACGGTCCAAGCCTGGCTCGGATGACCGGTAATGCAGTCGTTGACAACGACTGGGGTGCCGTTGCCGAGGGCGCCGGTTACGGCGAGACACAGACTGCTTCCATCCGTGCTCTTGATGGTCGGGCTCACGTAGTTTTGCTGCGCGAACGCAGTGGCCCCGAACCAGAAGACCAGCGAGAAGCAAGTCATGGATACCGCTCTCGAATTCAATCGACGAAACGTCATTTATTTAAGCTCCAATCAGGAATCTAGTTATCGTTGTTTCTTGTAAACTTGGCCGTCGATGTTCAAGTTGTCGCCCGGCGCGGGAAAAATCATGTGGCGCTCGCTCGTGCCGTTCTTGACGAGCATCAAAACGTTGTCTTGCACGCTGTACGTCCCCGACCATTGCGTGTCCGATGAACTGAAGGTATTCGCGCTCTTCACGCCGGAGACTGTTTCGACCCCGGCAATCGTTCGTCCCTGACAGGTGCCGTCGGGCCTGAACGTCAGGAACGTAGGCGCGGTAACGATGACGGCCGAAGAAGGTCCGCTCACGGACGTCGAGGAGAATGGCCGGTCGAATGTCCCGTTGAATCGAGTCCCGGCCGGGAACTTCTTCACCGGAGTCAGAATCAGGTAATTCAGTTGGATCCCACCGTTCAGCGCCGCGTAGGTCCAGTCCTCCGCGCGGCCATCGCGATACCGGATCGAAAGTTTGGTTCCGTTCAGCGCGTATGTCCCGCATACGCTTGGGGCGGCAGTGCACGCGCCGTCGAAGTCGGCTGGAGTAACGCCGGATCTTGGCAGGCCGTGGAAGACCCGGCCGTCGGCGAGAAACCACCAGTAGGTTTCCGCGAATTTGCGCATGTTGTCCAGGCCAAAATAAAGGTCGTTTAGCGTTGCTGCGGGAAGAAGTCCAGCGATCGCGAAGAAGATTACGCAGGCGGACGCGGGAAACCGCTTCCGATTGCTCATTTCGGAGGAGCCACGTTGTTGGTGATGCCGACGAAGCCATCCCCAATGCCTTGCACCGGGCAGCTCCAATCGCTGAACGTGGTTTTGTAACAGGTGCCTTTAAACTCGGTTGCCTTCCGGACGTTGCAGTTCTGGCCGGCTGGAAAACCATTGGAACCGGGGGGTCTGCACGAGTACAGATCGTAGGTTCCGCGAATCGGATACACGGGCTCCGAATTGTCGATGTTGGTATGGCCGGAGTCGGACCACGCCGAATAGGGCCGCGATTTTCCAATTTCGATCTGAAGGTTTTGCATGAGCGAAATATAGCCGCCCGCGATTCGCTCATTGGCGCACTGAACATACTCCTTCAGTTGATTGCCGGATGGCGCACCTTTGGCAGGTTCCTTGGTCGATCGGCATACGGCTGGATCCCGTGTGTCGTATTGTTTACCGTCGCCTGGGTGGTTTTGCGCCAAGGCGCACGTGACACATGCGGTCACCAGCGAAATCAAAATGGTCTGCGTCTTCATGAGTTCTCCCTGTTGACTCGAGACCGCCAAACTTGTTCGTGGCAGGGCCCGTGTTCGCCTAGAGAGCGCAAAGCAACGCCGATTACCGCCACGGTGTAGACTTAATGCGGCTTGAATTGTCGCAATCACCAGTTGTATCCAGGAACTTTGAGAGCGTAACGCTCTGGCTCGAAAAACATCGGGCAGGAGACCCCGATGCGCTGGACGCCGTCACGGCCCTCGTTTACAACGAGTTGCGTCGCCTGGCTGCCTATCACTTACAAACGGAGCGGTCCGATCATACTCTGCAGGCGACCGCGCTGGTTCACGAAGTCTATCTGCGGCTGTCCTCGGCGACCGGAGCCGAATGGAACAGTAAAGCGCAATTCGTCGCCATGGCGGCGCAGATGATGCGCCGCATTCTGGTGGATCATTCACGGCGGGCCAAAGCTCGAAAGCGCGGCAGTGGTTTGCGGATTCCCCTGGCCGGGGTCGACTTAGCGGCTCCCGAGGCATCGGACGTGGAAGCCGTGGATGCGGCGCTCGATCGGCTGCGCGAGCTTCATCCACGCAAGGCCCAGGTGGTCGAGCTGCGATTCTTCGGAGGACTCAGTCCGCAAGAGGTCGCTCAGGTTTTGCAGAGCACGGGAACCGAGACGTCGCTTCGCACCGTAGAGCGGGATTGGCGCTTCGCCCGCGCATGGTTGGAGCAGCGAACTTGCCGTCTGTCTAACGCGGAGTTCCAGGCGCGCATCGAAGAGCTCTTCTTTGCCGCGGTCGATTTACCGCCGTCTGAACGCGCCTTGTTTCTCGATCGTGAATGCAAGGGCGACCCGGCGCTTCGCTCGCACACGCAAGCACTGCTCGAATCGGACGACCGCGCGAGTTGCAATGTCCTTTGGCAGGAATCCGCCATGCAGGCCGCGGCTCGCAGCGACGCTTGCGACGAGGCGGAGCTGAGGATCGGCCAGCGTTTGGGTTCGTACCGCATTCTGCGTCGATTAGGCGCGGGCGGCATGGGCGTCGTTTACGAGGCGGTTCGCGACGACCACGAGTTCGAAAAACGTGTCGCGATCAAGCTGGTGCAGCTTAGTCTTGCATCTCCCAGAGTCCTGGAGAGGCTTCGCTCCGAACGCCAGATTCTCGCGAATCTTGAGCACCCCTTCATTGCGCGATTGCTGGATGGCGGCACCACTCCCGATGGGTTGCCTTACCTTGTCATGGAATTGGTGGAGGGCCAACCGATCGATCAGTTCGTGCGCGGCCTGGCGCGAGACGCGCGGCTGAAAGTGTACGTCGATGTCTGCAACGCGGTGGCCTATGCCCATCAGCATCTGGTGGTTCACCGCGACCTGAAACCTGGAAACATTTTGGTTGGTCCGCACGGAACACCCAAACTCCTGGATTTCGGAATCGCTCAATTACTCGACTCCGGAGGTTCGACCTGTGATTTTGGATCGACCCCGAGCTACGCAAGCCCGGAGCAGAAAGAAGGGATTCGCACATCCATAGCTTCGGATGTGTTTTCGCTCGGCGTCTTGTTGCGGGAATTGATCCCACCGGAGTGGCTGGATACCGATTTGGCCGCAATCGTCGCGAAAGCGGTGCAAGACAATCCCGCGGACCGGTACCCATCGGTCGACCGGCTGGCTGCCGATGTCGACCGATTCATGCAGGGTCGCACGGTTCTGGCGCGGGAGCAGGGAATCGGATATCGCGCGGGGAAATTCCTGCGGCGGCGCAAAATAGCAGTGTCTCTGGCCACCGGATGCCTGGCGCTTGCCGCCGCGAGCGCGATCGGCTTCATACGTTCCAATGGTTCCGCGCGGCGTGACCGGATTACGGCCGGTCAACTGGCGAACACGGACGCATTTCAGCCAGGCGGACCGCTGTCCTATGCGGCAGGGAGCAGCGCGGTTCGGAAATCCGTCGACGAACGATCGGTGGATTCCCTGCAGCGGCTTCTCCAGGAGGTTCCCGCCGACCAGTCGATTCAACGCGAACTCGCCCTTGCCTACCAGCGTCTCGCCTTGACGCAAGGCACGGTATTCAGCGCCAATGTCGGCGATCGGGGAACGGCCCGCGCCACCATGGAGAAGGCTCTCTACCTCCGCGAACGTTTATTCGATGCCAACCGGGCCAGCGCACTGGACCGCGGGGCATTTGTGGAGACGTTGGCGTACTTGGGGCGTATGGCCATTTCCGATGGCGAGCCCAACGAGGCTTATCGAGTTCATATGCGCGCCTGGAGCGAATCTAAGCCGCTGATCGATAAGGGCCAACTGGATGAGCCGTTTCATATCGCCGCGCGGGCTGAGTACCTTCTTGGAATCGATCTCGGCGGCATCGGATACTCGCCGCACTTGGGCGATCCGGCGGGAGCTCTCGCCTATCACACGGATGCTCTGCAGCTTCTCGAACGGTGGGCGAAAGCCCATGCGGCGGCTCAAACGACCGGCGTGGAGCTGGCCCTTCGGGAGCAATTGGTCGCCATCGATCTGGGCCGGTTGTGGCGTTACGCCGAAGCCGAGGCCCACATGGAGCGCGCGATCGCACTGCTGCCGCCCGCACAACCGAGCATGGTCTCCACGGGTGATCCGCGAACATGGTGTGCGCTCCGGTCCTGTTATGCATGGATTCTAACCGAGGAAGGCAAGGGTCGCCAGGCGGCGAAATTTGCCCGCGAAGCGATCCAAGGCGCAGCCAGATTGGTCGAAGCCGATCCCGCCAACGTTCGAGCGCAGTTGGACCTTTCCATCGCGGAGGGCGTCTCGGCGCGGGCCGCATGTCAGGCCGGCGAATCGCGAAAGGCGCTCGACCACTTCAATCGCGTGATCGACGACCAGGAGATGTATCTGAAAGTGGACCCCTGGCGGGCCGAACTGCGCGGGGCTCTGGCGCGGCACTATCTCTGGGCCGGCGCCTGCGAACTCCATTCGAAGAACTGGCGCGACGCGCAGCGCCGTTTCGAAGAGGCCGCGGATTTGACCACGCAAACGATTACCGCTCATTCGAGCGATGCGAACGCGCGCGAGAACCTTGCGGCCGCCTATCTCGGATTAGCGCGCGCATCCGCGCATTTTGGCAAGACCGCTGAAGCACTCGAATTCAATCGAAAGGCTGGCAGCGCGGCAGAGACGATTCTTTCCTTGCATCCCAATAATCCTTCGGCTCGTGAGATTCTCAAAGAAGCACGCAGCTTCTAGTTGTTACGCAGAGGATTCCGTAGGTTTCGGGAAGCGAGTCACGAGCCAGCTTCAGTACGGTGCCGACGCGCGGCGTCTATTTGCGGTGCGATTGGAGAACGATATGTCATTGTGCAAGTCCGTTCCAAATCATGTGCGAAGCAAATGCGGCTTGGCCTTGGTTCTGTCGATGCTCCCGCCGGGCGCATTGGCGCAATGCCATTTCGATCCGGGTAACCCAGTCTGCATTCCGGATAACAATCCTGGTTCGATCGGCTCGCGTACGCCCGTCTATTGGGCTGCTCTGGCTGTCTCACCCTCCACGCTGCAGTCAGGATCATCACATGGGCAAACTTCCGAAGCCGGCGCCAGGCAACTTGCCCTTAAGAATTGCGCCACCGCGGCGTCGGACTGCAAGATCGTGAATTGGGGTAATGCTTGTTTTGCCCTCGCGGTGAATCGAGCCAACGGTGGTTATGGTCAGGACTTCGCCCGAAACCGAAATGAGGCTGGAGCCAAGGCATTGGCCCGATGCCCCGGAAGCAGTGGGAGTTGCGTTGTGCAAGCCGCGCCTTGCGCCGGCGATGATCCTCGATGGCCCTCCGCGCTGCCGCTGCCACCTCCGTCGTCTAAGCCGGCGGCTAAAATCGATCCCCATACGATTGGAACCTGGGAGCTTTTGTTAAATCCCGGTCGTTGGGTGTGGGAAATCGGCGCCAACGGCACATACGAGTTCCACAGTGAATCACTGGACAAGGCCCCCTCGCACGCCGGCACGTTTTCGGCGATCGACGGGAAATGGTCACTTCGTTCGACCGATGGATATACCGACAGTGGAACCTTCAAGTTCGTGCCTCCAGGCTCCATGATCTCGACGGGACGCCTCGGGACTGGCACGTGGCGTCGTATCAACTAGGCCTCGCCTAATGGTGGTGGGCACGCACCGACTGTCCGCGCACGCTCGATCGTTCGTTGCCGACACAGGAGTAGCCCGGCGGGAGGATCGGCAGGCCCAGCGGTATGGATGACCACGTTTGCGAGGTTTATCTGATCCACTCGTTGTTGTCCGGCGCGAGTTTGGTGGGCCCTGATGGATTCGAACCATCGACCAACGGATTATGAGTCCGCTGCACTAACCGCTGTGCTAAGGGCCCCATGTCACAACGAACGTATGGACCATGGCGGCGCACAGCTCAGCACAACTCGAAATACAAATGGTGGGCTTGACAGAACTCGAATCTGTGACCTCCTGCGTGTCAAGCAGGCGCTCTAACCAACTGAGCTACAAGCCCATTGCGCCGCGATCTGCGTGTCAGAAACGCGAACTTCAATAATAACACGCCGTCTGTTTTCAGGACCGCGACCGATTGCTTATCAGTCTGACGAGTAGTTGATCTCAAGCTTGCGCGCCTGCAAACTCGCGACCGCCAGAATCACCGCCGTCAACGCGAATAACCCGAGCGTCGCCAGCCACGCCGGTGTCGCCTCCGCCGACGAAATCAGCAGCGCGAGCAACGCAGGCATGTCCTTGCTCGGCGGCGCGACCACCGGACACATCGATTGCAAATAGAAAATCACGCTGATCTTCTTGAGCGCGGCCGGCAGAAACAGATTCGCGCTCTCCCACAGCAGCACCGTCGCCGCCGGAATGATCGGATTGCGGAACAGCAGTCCCGCCGCCAGAAACACGCTGCCGTATCCCAGGCACGCCAGCGCCGTGACGCCCAGATATGCGCCGATGTGATGCCAGCCCGCGCCGCTGCAAATACTGCGCGCGAGACGTGCTGTCATAAGCCAGCAACAGCATCCACAATTGCAGCGCCGTGCTGGTGGTGAAAATCACCACCGTCGCGATCAGGCCCGCCAGATATTTCCCGACCAGCAACACTTCCCGCCGGATCGGCGCCAGCAGATAGAAGTGCAGGCTCTTGTCGATCATCTCGCCGCGGAACAGATTCATGAAAATGCCGACGCAGCCGAAAAAGATCGCCAGCCGCAGATAGAAAAATTGAAAGACGGTCGCGAAGATCAGCGTGTCCTGTTGCAGACTGGGCCGGTCTCGCCGGTTGACGCCGCGCAGCTCATTGTCGACGAACGTGAAGCTGTAGTCGTCCTGGCCGTCGGTGTAGTTCATCGTGACGATCGTGACTTGCCGCTGCCGTCGTCCAACCGTGCGCGATCGGCGCGAGTAAGGCTCGCCGACTTCCTTGATCACGCTGTCGATGTCGCTGGAGACCCGCCATCGTCGTCCAGGCTCGCGCTGATATAGCGCAACGCTTCGCCCGACACCGGATGCGCGGCTGCCATTTCCTGCCTGGACTCGCGCGTGCGCGCCAAATCGATCGCGCGCCCCAGGAACAGCAGCACCGGCGCCAGCGCCAGCAGGTACACCCACAATCCGCGCTTGGCGAAAAACGTCTTGCGCATCTCCAGGCGGATCACGGCGCGAATCTGCGCCCACCACAAGCGAATCCATTGGCGTGCGTCATTTCGAATCCTCGCCGCCGATCAGGTATTCGTACACCGAATTCACGTTGTCATCCGCCGGCGCCACGCTCTCGATCTCGATTCCGTTCAGCGCAATGTGATTCAGCAGCCGGTAAAACTTGTCCGCATCGCGCGTCTTGATCAGCAGTCCGCCGCCGTCGGCATGCAGCCGCGCCTCCACCACGTGTCCTGCTCGAACACTTTCGACGCCAGCGCCGCCGGACGATTGCAGCGGATCAGCACCTGCATCGGCTGCTCGCTGATCTCGTCGCGCACGCCTTGAATCTTGCCTTCCGCCACCACGTAGCCGTTGCTCAGCAGAATCACCTGATCCGAAATCATGTCGACTTCGTGCAGGATGTGGCTCGACACGATCACGTGCCGGCCCTCGGCGGCGAACTCGCGAAACAGCGCGATGGTTTCGGCGCGAACCAGCGGATCCAGGCCGTTGAGCGGCTCATCCAGCACCAGCACGCGAGGATCGTGCGCGATCGCCTGCGCCAGCTTGATCCGCTGCCGCATCCCCTTGCTGTACCCGGCGACCTTGCGCTTCGCCGGCTCCACCAGATTCACGCGCTCGATCGACTTCCACGCCAGCCGTTCGCACTCCGCGTGCGATCGTGCCGAACAGCCGCAGGAACGAATAGACGAACTGAAAGCCGGTCAAGCCCTTTGGGAAACGAATCGAACTGCGTCGAATAGCCCAGCAT
The DNA here is from genome assembly GCA_963732025.1 of Terriglobia bacterium. Classification (GTDB taxonomy): domain Bacteria; phylum Acidobacteriota; class Terriglobia; order Bryobacterales; family Bryobacteraceae; genus Palsa-187. The sequence goes on along the minus strand of CAVSXU010000006.1, from coordinate 112,548 downwards.
GCGGAACAAGTCTTTCCGGATCGTCGGGCGCGATCCCGAGCACGCGGATCGTCCCGCGCGTCGGCCGCACCAGGCCCGTCATCAGATTCATCAGCGTGGTCTTGCCGGAGCCGTTCGGACCCACCAGGCTGGTGATGCCGGGCGGAATCGACAGCGTGACGCGATTCACGCCCAGCACCTCGCCGTAGAAGCGCGAGACGTTTTCGAGCACGACGAGACTCTGCTCGATCGGTGGCGGCGGCATCACTTCACCACCTCAAACGCGCGCACCTTGCGCGTCAGCAGCCACAGGCAGATCGCGCAGGCCGCCGCCAGCGCCATCCACGCGTCCAGCACAGTGCGATCCCGTGTCGCGGCGTGCGATGCCGGAACAGCTTCGCCCAGATCGTCGCGATCACCTGGTCAGATTGATCAGCGATGCCGTACTTGGTGCGCATCACGGCATTGATCGCCGCGCCGAATCCGGCGCCGACGAAGAACACGCCGAGGATCAGCGCGCCCGCCGCGACCTTCCATTTCACCCACGCCGACATCGCCAGCGCGATCAGCGAGAGCACGACAATCCAGATCACAGAGCCGATGAAAATCGCGCCCGCGATCCACAGTTGTCGCGTGTCCACTCCCAGCCCGCCAGGCTCGCCTGAATGCCGAACAGGATCAGGCCCGGGACCCAGGTGATCATCGAGAGCAGATACACCAGCACGCTCATCTTCCCAGCACATATTCGGCCCGCGAGAACGGCCGGCAGAAATACAGCGGCAGCGCGTTGTTCGCGAGGTCGGGCGAGACCAGGCTCGGCCCGACGAACGCGGTCAGCAGATACGCCAGCGCCGCCTGGAAACTGCAGAAGTAGCAGAAAGAAGTCGCCGTTGACTTTCAGAAAGTTCGCGGTTCGGACGCCGAACGCCTTCAGAAATCGCGAGATTGTGCGACAGATAAATGAAGCCCGACGCAGCCCAGCGGATAAAATATAGCACGCCAGATGAACATCAGCAGGAATTTCGATTGAAACAGCCGCGCATAGCTATAGCGCGGCAGAATCATGAAACCGCGACCACGTCGGCGTCAGCGCGCCCGAGTATCCTTTGTAAGTGCGTTTATAAACGGCCATCGATTCCTTCATCGGCGCGCTTCCGCAGTCGCCGCCGACAATCCAGTCCGTGACGCGCGATCATGCGTGCATCCGTGGTCGTTCTCATACTTCCCATCGCCTTCAGGAAAATGTCTTCCAGCGTGTCGCGCCGATAATTCAGCCGCCGCAATTGCAGATCGCGCTCCGCCGCCAGCCGATAAATCTCGCGCATCTCGAAACCCACCGGCAGCACCATCTTCAACCGCCCGATATCCGGCCGTCGCGCACTCGCAGCCGAGCGCCGTCAACGCCTCCGCGAATCCGGCATCGTTGCCGAACGTCTCCATCTCGACGAACCGCTTGTTCGCGCTGCGCTCCTCTTCCAGATTCGAATAGTGCACGATGCGGCCCTGCTTCAGGATCAGCACTTCTTCGCACGTCTCTTCCACATCGCGCAGCAGATGCGAGCACAGCACCATGTGCATCTCGCCCGAATCCTTCATCTCGCCGATCAGCCGGATCATGCGCAGCGCGCGCCGGCGGATCCAGGCCGTTGGTCGGCTCGTCCAGAATCAGCAGCTTCGGCCCATGCACGATCGCCTGCGCCAGCTTCGCCAGTTGCTTCATGCCCAGCGAATACGTGCCCAGCATGCCGGTAGCGCGCCTCGCCCAGGCCGACGTAAAACAGAACTTCGTGCGCGCGTTCCAGCGCGGCGTCGCGCGGCAAGCCCGACAATTCGCCCATCATGCGGATGAACGAGACCGCGCGTCATATTGGCGATGAACGAATCGTTCTCCGGCATGTAGCCGATCAGCGTGCGAATCGCGCGGCTGTCCGCTGCCGAATATCGTGGCCGAAAATGCTCGCCGTGCCCGAAGACGTCAGGGACAAAACCCGAGCAGCGTCTGAATCAGCGTCGATTTCCCCGCCCCGTTCGGACCCAGCAACCCGATGGTGCGGCCGGACAGCGAAACGCGCAGGTCGTCGAAGAATATCGCGAGTCCCAAAGCCGCACTCCCAGTCCGCGAGCTCAATTACCGGTTGCATTGTCATTCGAGTCGACGCTTCAGCGTCGCGGCTGCGCGACATTGTTTCCTCAGCAAACTCAGCGGCAGCAATTGCGGCAACGCCGCCGCTCCCTTCGCATTCAATCCTACCAGCGTGTCCAGATCCAGGCCGAAAAATCCGCTGCGGCTCGCCACCACGATCCGATCCGGCTCGCCGTAAGCGTAAATCAATCCCGGTTCGCGATTCGCCGTCAGCACCGCCAGCCGACTTCTGCTGATCCGGCGTCATCAGCCCGCTCGCCTTCAACTGATCCACCACCGGCCCGACCGTCGAGCCCATGTTGTAGTACAGCGATCGCCGAGAAATTCGACGTGCCCGTCCTGCGGCAACTGCGCGCGGAACGCCGCCGACCGCGCCAGCGTCAGCCCCGAGGTCCGATTCTCGATCGCCGCTTCGAGCACCGTCTGGCTCGACGGCGCCATCAACAGATAGCCGTCGGTGAAAACGTAATCGATTTCGAACGGCAGCTTCGGCGACGTTAAGCGCGTGATACGTCAGCGCCGTTCACCTGGAACGTCGTGAGCTGAACCCCGCGTCTCGGGATAATCATGCTGCGCGGTCTTCACGGCCTGCTCGATGGCCCACTGCAGCCGCGCCGGATTGTCCACCTCAAAAGCACTTTCCAACTCGGCGTCGGCAGCAGCGGCCCATCGAACGCGACCGTCATCTCGCCACCCAGATTCGCCGCGACATCGTTCAGCAGATTGACGCCAGTCTCCTTCTGAAATTCGTCGATCACCGCCGCAGGTCCGGCCTTCGCGCCGCCCAACGCTGATCAATTCGCCGCAACAGCGTTCCCGGATTCTTGATCACGAACGAAGCCGCGAAGCTCGCCTCCGGCGAAACGAAATCGAGCGTGCCCATCGGCCCCGGCGCGGCCAGCCAGCTCATCAAGCCGTGCGCGTTCACCCGAGAAACTCAGCGATGCGCTGTTCTCCGTGCGGCCGAGGTTCTCCTTGCGCTCGACCACCAGGTAACGCACGTTGTCGAAGCCCGTACGCTGATGGTTGCCGCCGCATTGGTTAGAGCGTCACGTTATGTGGAAGTACGTGACTGCCGACGAATTTGTTCCATGTCGGCCGCAAAAATCCATCCCGTGCCGCTTTGATAGCTTTGCAGAAACCCGCGCCCACAACGGCGTCGCCAGGAAACCCGCGCCACCGTTGTCGACCGCCCGCTCGACTCCGGCAAGCGTCGCCACGGCCCCCGCCGATCGCGACCACGTTGCCGTGCACCATCACGACCGGTCCGTGGTTTCCCGCCAGAGGTGCGCGATTTCGCGGATCCTGAATCAGTTGCGGCGCTCCGCCGGTGACGGCCGTGAGCTGTCCGAACTGCTGTTCGAGAAATTCCTTCAACCCGGCTCGCCGCACTTCCGCGATCACCAAAGGCTCTTGAATCTGTCCATTCACCGAGGGAACCGCCAGCACGATCTCATCGCCCAGATAATCGCCGAACGTTTTGACTTGGTCGACGCATGGCGCGCAACTGCTGCGTCTCTTTCTCATTCCACCACTGCTTCAGCACCGGACTCTGCGCGACGCGCTCCTCGAAAATGTTGTTCGCCTCGGCCAGCATCGGCGCCAGATTCGGAATCGACGCGAAGATCACCGTGTTCTCCGGCAGGTAATCGGCGAGCTTCGATTGATAACGCATGCCCGGCCCGGGCAACTCGGCGATCCGCTTTTGAATCCCCGCCAATTCGCCCAGCAGCGCGAGATATTTCGCCGAATTCGCACTCCACGCGACATCGTCGGCCACCGACGTACTCGACATCGAAACACTGGTCGCCGCCTGATCGCCCGTGATGCAGCAGCTTCGACGAGCCTTCCTGATCCACCTTAACTTCGCCCTCCACCACCGACACTCGCGAGCCTTTCGTTCCCCGGCTCACTTCGAAAATCGTGCCCTTCACCGACACGTTGCAATCCGGCGTGATCACTTCCAGCCGCCCGCGCCGCTGCTTCGCCGCCTCGATCATCACCGACCCGCGATCCAGATAAACCGTCTTGCCGCTCCATCGTTCCGACACGCGTAAGCGCGCTGCGCTCCGCCATTTCGATTCGCGATCCGTCGCGCAACTGCACCACCGCGCGCGATCCCTTCGCAGTGCGCACCTGATCGTGCTCATCCAGATTCGCCCCCGTCGCGAGCGGAGTCAGCCCTTGATCCGATACTCGATACAACGTGCCCTCGACAGAAGCGACGGTCGCGCGCGGACCCGACGGAGCCATCATGCGATCGAACACCGGAGGCATTGTAGCCGCAGCCGCCAATACGATCGCCGCCGCGATTGCCCACGGCACCACTTTTCGCGACAACCTCGGAGGCTTCGCAGTCAACGGAGCAGCGGTCATCGAAACCACCGAGGCCGGTTGACCATGAAACACGCGCCGGCAAGCCACGCAGGAATGCAGATGATCCTCCACCAGCATTCGCCGAGCCTCACTCAATGTCTTGCGCGCGATACCCGGGCATCAAAGCCCGAAAATCGGCGCAGGAATCGAGATGCTCCACGAGAACCTCAGGACCACCGGCCTCGGCTGCGATCCGCGACCGCACACGCGCAGCCGCCGTCGCGCATCAGCCTCGGCATCGGGGACATCGTTACGCGAATCGAATTCTGATCAACTCGATCGAATTCGTTCATTGTGCTGCCCCCTTCGCCGTCGTTCCCACCGTTGTCCCTTTGATCAACTCCTGCTGCAATTTCTTGCGCGCCCGATGCACCGTCACCGCCACTACGATTTGCGACATCCCCATCAATTTCGCGATTTCCGGATTGGTATAACCCTCGAAAAATCGCAACGCGACCATCTCCGCCGTCTTCGGCGCCAGTTTCGACAGCGCCCGCCGCATGGTATCGCGCAGGTCGCGCAGTTCGGTGCAGGATCCGCTGGTCGCCATGCGCTCCAGCTCCAGCGTGTTGTCGGCCTGCCGCGCCCGCACGATATCCAGCGCCGCATTCACCGCCGCCCGGCGCAGATAACTTTCAGGATTGTCGATATCGGTCATCGCGCGCTGACCGCTGGGAGATTGTTCCCGCTTCAGCATGCGCAGGAAGACGGTCTGCATCACGTCCTCGGCGTCGGACGCGTTGCCGGTGATCCGATGGGCGGTACGGTACACCATGGCGTGATGCGCCTCGTACAGCTCGTCAAGCGGTTTGGGGATCGTCGAAACGGGATCTTCTCCTGGTTCTACAAGTCGTGTAGCCAACACACCGCCTCCTGTTCACTAAGGAGACGGCTCGTCACGTTGATTATTACAGGTACGGTGGCCGGATTCGGGTTACGATGGGAAGCCCTCGGTAAGGTCATGGAACTAGACGCATTGCTTGAAGCCGTAGAGCGCGAGATTGACACTTACGAGTATCAGGTCTCGGAGAATTCGATTGGTCGACCATGGCCTCCAGCGCAGGTCGAGGCCGCTCTTCGGCGCATGCGAGAGTGTCTGGTAGCGCCCTACTGGACGGACGTTGAACTGAGAGATACGATCGAACAGATAGATTCCTCGGATCCCGCGATGCGACGCTGCGCGGTGATCGCTGATGATCGCAGTGGAGTGGTAGTTGCATTTGACCCTAATCGGCGGCGAGTTCCTTCTTGCGCAGCGAACCGGAGAATCTCTCGCCAGCTTCGGTGTGAGCGGCGACGCTGTGGGCTGGTTCATGTCAATCTGAGATGGGCGCGTAACCAAAGCCTCGGGATGCGATGAAATAAATGGTGACGAGGATCATTTCCGACCCTGAAATCATGATGGGCAAACCGGTGATCGCCGGAACGCCGATCACGATCGAGCTGATTCTGGAGAAGCTCGCCGCCGGAGAGACGATCAAGGACATCCTGCCGTCGTATCCACACATCACCGAACCGGATATTCGGGCCGCACTCGCCTTTGCTGCCGAAGCACTACGTGCCGACGTCGTCTACCCTCTCGAAACGATCGCAAGGTGAAGTTCGTCGCCGACGACGTGGCGCGGGCCGCCCGGCCTGCTGTGTCGAGAGTCGTCTCGACATTTCTTGAGTACCTTCAAAGCCGACCAGCGATACCATATAGAGTAGCCTCCGCCGATACCCCCCAAGATTCAGTACCCCACCTACTTTACTTTGCCCCCAGTTCGGTTTAGTATAGGATCACTCCCCCGAGCAGACGTCTTACGTTTGTATTCAGATTTGTGCTCAGAATAGAGAGGGGTTCGCCTTGCTCAAACTCAAACGCGTCGACATCCAGGGATTCAAATCCTTCTATGACCGGACCGAGATGCGGTTCCACGGCTCCGGCATCGCCGCGGTTGTCGGGCCGAACGGCTGCGGAAAATCGAATCTTAGCGACGCCATCAGTTGGGTGCTGGGCGAGCAGAGCGCCAAAAGCCTGCGCGGCGCGCGCATGGAAGACGTGATTTTCGCCGGCACGCGCGAACGCAAGCCGCTCGGGATGGCGCAAGTCACGCTGACCATGGCGATCCGGACGCGCACGATCCCGCGCACGAACGGCACCAACGGCCACGCAAAGCCGAGGATGTCACCATCACGCGCCGCCTGTATCGATCGGGCGAGAGCGAATATCTGATCGACGGCCGCACAGCCCGTCTGCGCGACATTCAGGATCTGTTCAGCGGCACCGGCCTCGGCCCGGAAAGCTACGCGATCATCGAGCAGGGCCGCATCGGCCAGATTCTTTCGAACAAGCCCGCCGACCGCCGAGCCATCATCGAAGAAGCCGCCGGCATCGGCAAATACAAGACGCGCAAGCGGCTTGGCGGAGGCGAAGCTCGAAAGCGCGCGGCAGAATCTGTCGCGCGTGTTCGACATTCTGGAAGAAGTCGGACGGCAGGCGAATTCGCTGAAGCGGCAGGCATCGAAAGCGCAGCGTTACGAAGAGCTGCGCGGCGAAATGGTCGCGCATCTGCGCCGCGCGGTTTCCGGCCGATTCCAGATGCTGGAACGCGAGGCCGCGAAGCTCGCGCTGGATCTGAACCAGGCGCATACCTCGTTTCAGGAGCTGTCCAAGCAGGTGCAGGAGCAGGAACAAGCGCACACGCGAACCGCAGGAATCCTGCTATCGCACTGGAAGCGGAACTGACGGCGGCGCGCGGCCGCGTGGCCGAGCTGAATCTGGAATCCGAACGGACGCGCGGCCGGCTGGAGTTGCAAGCCAAGCAGATCGGCTGCGATCGACGATCGGCTGGCAGCGGGCGAGACCGAAACGCAGGAACTCGAAGCTCGGCATCAGCGCGAATCGGCGGAGTTGGAAGTCGCAGCGCAAGCCGTCGCGCGCCATCGATCAGGAAAGCGAAGCGCATGCGCGCGCGGCTGAACGAAAAGACGCAGCGAGCGCGATGCGTTGCAAAACGATCTTGCGCGAGCGCGAGCGCGGCATCGGAACAGTCGCGCATGCAAGTGCTGCGGCTGCTGGGCGAAGCGTCGACGCTGCGCAATCAACTGGCGCAGATCGACGAATATCTGGCGGCGATCGAGCGCGATGCCGCGCGTTCGCGCAAGGAAGAAGAAGGCGCGCTGGCGGATCTGGCGCGCCTGGAACAGATCAAGAACGAGCTTGTCGGCGAAGCTGGCGGCGCAGCAGTTGCAGCTCGAATCGCTGGCCGACCGGCGGCGGCGCGGCGGACGAAGAGATGAAGGAGCGGCAGGCCCGCGCCGTCGACGTCGCAAGCAAAAGCTGGAAGAGATCGCGAACGTCGCTTGTCGCGCGAAAAAGCGCGCCGGGATTCGCTCGAAGAAATTCTTTCGCATCGCGCCTACACCACCGAATCCGTGAAGCGCCTGTTCCTGGACGTCGAACACGGCCAGATCGAAGGTTTCAAGCCGTCGGGCGTGCTGGCGGATTTCGTCGAAGTCGCCGACGCGGCATGGGAAAAAGCGTGCGAAGAATTTCTGCATGAAGAACTGGAATACGTCGTGGTCAGCGGCTGGAGCGAAGCCGAGCGCGGCGTCGAGCTGATGCGCGCCGCATCCGACGGACGCGCGACGTTCCTGGTGCATCCCGAAGCGAGCGCGGCATCGCCGCTGGCGCCGGATCTGTCGATGCATCCGGGCGTTGTCGGCCGTCTGCGCGACATGCTGCGCCTGACCAACGGTTTCGCGCAAGCGCCGCAAGGCTTGCTGCCTAGGCTCGCGCGCTGTTTCCTGGTTTCGGATCGCGGGGCGGCGCAAGCGCTGGCCACGGCGAATCCGGATTGCTATTTCCTGCTGCAGGACGGCGTCAGCTATCACGGCCACGCGGTCAGCGGCGGGCGCAAGACGGCCGGCGGTCCGCTGGCGCTGAAGCGCGAATTGCGCGAGCTGAGCACGCAGGTGGAATCGCGGCAGCGTGAATCGGACGAGCTGACGGGAGAGCTCGAAGAGCTGGAACGCGGGACCGCCTTGCTCGCCGAGGATCTGGAGCAGCTTCGCGCGATGCAGCAGACGCAGGAAAAAGACGCGCTGGCGCTGGATCACGAACAGCGCAAGCTGGCCGAGGAGTTTGCGCGTGCCGGATCGCGGCTTTCGGTGGCGCGGTTGGAGCTGGAGCGATTAGCTCGCGAAGACGAGCGGTCGCGTGCGCAGCGCGAACAGAGCCAGACGCTGGTCGCGGAGAAGGAACAGGCGCGGTTCGATCAGGAAAAAGCTGCTGGAAGAAGCGCGCGGCGAGTTTGAGCGTTTGCAGACGCATGCTCATGGAATCGGAGAAGAGCATGCCGCCCTGCGCGCGGGATTGGCCGGACTGGAAGAGCGGTCACGCAGCCGAGAAATCGTCGGCGGCGCGGCTCGAGAATCAGATGCGGCAGCTTGCCGCACGCCGCCAGAATCTGGCGCGCGAACTGGAGCGGATGGCGATCGAGCGGGCCCGGCTGCTCGGCGACAACATCGAGCTGGATCAGCGCGCGGCGGAACTCGCGCAGCAAAGCGGCGAAGCGGTCAGCGCGGTCGAACAACTGGCAGCCGCGGAAACCGAGGGCCGCGCGACGCTGGCCGGCGCTCGACGATTCGCTGAAGACGCTGCGCATCGAAGCCCAAGCCGCGCAAGGAACGTCGATCGGAAATCGAACTGGAGCTGGTCAAGAAGCAGGCCGAGCTGAAGTATCTGGACGAAACCAGCCGCAAGGAGCTGAACGCCTCGGCGTCGGAAATCGCGGCTGAAATCGCGGCGGCCGGCGAAACCGAAGGCGTGGCAGAAACCAGCGTCGAGGAATCCGAGCAGCGCTATCAGGACGTGCGCGCGCGCATCGAGGCGCTGGGCCCGGTGAACACGCAAGCGCTTGAAGAATATCAGGAAGCGCAACAGCGCTACGACTTCCTGAACACGCAGCGCCAGGATCTGATCGATTCGATTCGCGACACGGAGAAGGCGATCCAGGAGCTGGATCAGGAATCGCGGCGTCGTTTCAAGGAAGCCTTCGACGGAATCAACGATCATTTCCGCAAGATGTTCCAGGTGCTGTTCGCCGGCGGCCAGGGCGAGATGCGGCTGACCGACGAGAACAATCTGTCGGAAAGCGGAATCGATATCGTTGCATCGCCGCCTGGAAAGCGGTTGCAAAATGTACTGCTATTGTCGGGCGGCGAGAAATCGCTGACCGCGATGGCTCTGCTGATGGCGATTTTCCGCTACACGCCCAGCCCGTTCTGCATCCTGGATGAGGTGGACGCTCCGCTGGATGAGCCGAATATTCAACGGCTTACGCGTCTGATCAAGGACATGTCGGCCGAGACGCAGTTCATCGTGATCACCCACGCCAAACGGACCATGGAAGCCGCCCAGGCGCTTTATGGTGTCACCATGCAGGAACCGGGCGTCTCAAAATTGGTCAGCGTAAAGTTCGACCCGCCCCCGGGCGTTGAGTCGCCCACATCGGTCGCGATGGCAGCGGTTTAGAGCGTCCCGACGACTCTCTTAAGCCGGAACTCAGGCGATTCACGGCTTGACTAACGTACCGGCTTCAATGAGAATAGAGTACTTAAAGTACTAATAGTACTAATTCATTGGAGGAGACACGTTTTTGACTGCCACAACTTTCACTGTTCGCCTGATGATTCCCCTAGCCCTGGCGCTGGGGGCAGCGATTCCCGCGCAGGCCAACATCAGCTTCAACGCTACATTCGACTCGACGATCACCAGCGACGCAAACGCCGCCGCGATTGAGGCCACTATCAATCAGGCGATAAATTTCTACGAAGCCCACATCACCGGTAACACCACGGTGAATATAACGTTCGCAGAGATGACCTCTGGGCTTGGGCAAAGCTCGACTTTCTTCGGAACAATCACCTACGACCAATATCTTTCCGCGCTGCAATCCCATTCGTCAGGCGATACTGTTGATACGGAAGCCTTAGCGAGCCTTCCGGCCGGTCCCAACAATCCGGTCAACGGCAACGCCAGCGTGGACGTCACCACCGCTCTGCTTCGAACTTTGGGCTTTAGCGCCTCGGTGGCAACGGATTCCACCATCTCGGTTAACACGGGGCTTACTAACTACAACGGCTCGACTGATCCGAGCAAGTACAGCCTTCTTTCGGTGGTTGAGCATGAGATGGACGAAGCCTTGGGGACCGGTTCGGATCTCGATACCGGATCCACCACCGGTGCCATCCGTCCAGAGGATCTTTTCCGCTACTCGGCACCGGGAGTGCGCAGCTACACCCTCAGCACCTCGGCGACGCCGTATCTTTCGGTCGACGGCGGGAACACGAACGTGGCCAATTTCAATCAGGTCGGACCTCCGGGCGGATCGGATTACGGCGACTGGGCGAGCAGCGCCACACCGCAGGTTCAAGACGCGTTCGGTACGCCGGGCGCCTTCGCCACCTTTGGACCCTCGGAGCAAACTGCTCTCGACGCCATCGGGTTCAATTTCGTGAATCCTGTGCCCGAGCCTGGCACTGTTGGGCTTCTTGGATTCGGCCTGCTGGGAATGGGCGTTGCGGCTTATCGCCGCCGCAAGGCCTAACCCGTATTTGGGCAGGCGGAAACGCCTGCCCCCTCCACTAACTACTCCTTCGCATTGCTTCCGGTGGATCAATGGCACCATGCAGGAACTAGTGGGCTGTCCCCGAGCCTGCACTAGCAATGATTTCGACGGAGCAAGAGGACCGCTTGCTGACGCGCGCGGCTCGGAAGAGTTTCAGAGCCGCGACTGTTAAGGAGCGGTCATTTCCCACTATCGAGTGCGCCGGGACAGTCCACTAGGCGTCTTCGAAACTCGTCAGCATAAAATTCGAACTGCCTCCGGGCGTTGAGTGCCCATGTCAGTCGTTATGTCAGCCGCATTAACCGGGTCACGACTCTAGTACTGCCAGTGTCAGTACAATACTCCCTTGACTTAAAGTACTGCCTGGTCGAGAATAAAGTACTACAGTTTGGTTGACTCGGAGGCCCTGTGATTGTGCGTAGAATTTTGACTCGCCATATCCTTGCCGGATTGGTGCTTACCACGGTACCTGCGGCTTTCGCATCCTCCACGTTCAACATCAACCCGACGTTCTCCGCCGCGATTTTGGCCGATCCGAATGCGGCCGCAATCGAATTGGCGATCAATAACGTGATCGCGATCTACGCCTCGACTTTTGTCGTGCCTGGCCCGAACCCAGTAACCGCGAATATCACATTTGGCGAAACGAATTCGGGTCTTGGCGAGAGCAGCTCGGCTTTTCAAACGATCTCCTATGCCAGCTACTGCGGCGCGCTCCAAGGTTTTGGAACGGTCGGCTCTGGCTCGCTGAACTGCGGCGTGGATCCCATTGCTGGCGGCGGCGGCAATATCAATGTAAAGGACGTCGATTTGAGAGGTCTCAATTTGGGCGGAGCTATTGGCTCGGATGGCACAATCTTACTGAACACAACCATAACGAATCCCGGCAGCCCGGGCAGCACCCTGCAATTCCCGTTAGCTCCCGTCGTCGAGCATGAAATCGACGAGGTGCTAGGCCTGGGATCAGGTCTTGACAACACTTCGGGTGGGACGATCGCTTCGAAACACGGGCCGTTCGCGCAAGATCTATTCCGTTACTCTGGAGTCGGTACGCTCGCCTTCGACGGAAGCGTCGGCGCGGCGTGCAACGGCTCAAACCCGATTGGCACGGCATATTTTTCCACCGATGGCGGGAACAACAATCTCGCCGGATTCAACAACACGTGCAACGGCGGCGACTGGGGCGACTGGGATCTCGCTGCATCGCGCGTCCAAAACTATGCGGCAGATGGCAGCAATCCCTCGCTCGGCGTTGAGATCACAGCGTTGGAAGCAGTCGGTTTCCAGAGTACGTTGCCCGAGCCCGGCACTGTGGGACTCCTAGGATTCGGCCTGTTGGGAATGGGCGTCGCCGCTTACCGCCGCAAGGCCTAATCTGGCTTGGGCAGGTGGAAACGCCTGCCCCCCTCCACCAAACTACTCCGTTCGCATCGCTTCCAAGGGATCGATCGCCGCAGCTCTGCGCGCCGGCAAGAATGCTGCGATCGCCGAAACAATCGCCAATACAAGCACAGTGACGGCAATCGTCACCAAGTCCAGTGGGCTTACTCCGAACAACACGGTTTTGATCACACGCTCGGCTGCAAACGTCAGGACGAGGCCGAGCACGATTCCGCCAATCAACATCTGCGCCGCGCCGCCGAACACCAGTCGCATGATCTGCATGGAACTCGCGCCCAGTGCGATTCGCACGCCGATCTCGCGCGTTCGCGCTGTCACGACCAGCGAAATCAAACTGTAGAGACCGACCGAAGCGAGCAGCATCGCCGAGCCCGCGAACAGTCCGAGGAATCCGGCGTTGAGGCGAGGTTGTTCCAGCGCATCGTCCACCAGCGTGTCCAGCATCTTCATTCCGAACACGGCGCGATTCGGATCGGCCTCGTGAACCGCCGGACGGATGCTCGATATGAGTGAGCGCGGGTCGCCTTGCGCGCGCACCACGTATTCGGGATCGGGCCACGCGCCCGCGCCCATGCAACTGTAGACATAGGGCGTTGGCGAAGCGCCGAGTCCGTCTTCTTTCACGTCGCCCACCACGCCGACGATTTCATCGGCGGGCACCGTCGGCGGATTCTGCGCGAAGCGAAGATGACGCCGAACCACGCCCTTGCCTTTCGCGTACATCTCGACAAACCGGCGATTGACCATCGCGTAGCCGGGCTCGGGTTTATCGAATCCGGTGAATGGTTTCATCGCGGGGCACCACTCGCCGGCGGCCAGCGGATACTTCAGCGCTTGCAGATAACCGCTGCTTACGGTGCGCTCGCCGACTGTGAATGTGGCGGCTTCCTCGGTGCGCGCTACACCTTCCAGCGTCACCTGATAATTTAGCGTTGCGCCGGTAGCCGGGAAGAAATTCGTCACGCCCACCGATTCAACGCCGGGGAGGCGCTGCACCGCCGACAGAATATCCAACTGCAATCGTCCGACGCGGGTACGATCTTCATCCCAGGCAGCGCCGACGTGGAACGTCAACACGTGCGAGGTGTCGAATCCGGCATCGACGTGGCTCAAGTTGTAATAGCTGCGCAGTAGCAGGCCCGCGCTCGCCAGAAGCAAGACCGTGAGCGCGAGTTGTGCAATAACCAGTCCACGCTGCAAGCGGCGCCGGCCGCCCGCAACACTGCGCGACGATTCGCCCAACAGCCGCGCGAGATTCGGACGGGTGGATTGAATCGCGGGAACCAGGCCGAAGATCGCTGCCGCGGCGAGGCTCGCGAGTGCCGTGAAGGCGAGCGCTCGCCAATCGAATTGGAGTTCGGAGATGCGGGGCAAGCTGGCAAATAGCTTTGCCATCACGTTGATACCGGCATACGCGGCCACGCCGCCGAGCACCGCGCCCAGCGCCGCGATGATCAGGATTTCCCGCATCACGGTCGCGACCACTTGTCCGCGGGAGGCACCCACTGAGCTGCGAATCGCCATTTCGCGCTCGCGTTGGTGGAGTTGCGCCATGGTCAGGCCCGCGATATTCGCCACGGCGATCAACAGCAGCAATGCAACCGCGCCGAACACCAGCAGCAGTGTGCGGCGATACTCGCCGACGCGTTGTTCCTTCACATCACCCACCATCGCCGACCAGTTCTTGTCGCTCTGCGGAAACTGCTCGCCCAGGCGCTGCTGGACGCGAGCCAGGTCGGCTTGCGCCTGCTGCATCGTCACGCCGGGCTTCATGCGGCCGATACCGATGTAGAAGCGCGCTTCTCGAATGCGGGTCAGCAGAAAGGGATTGAGCTGCGCGGGAATAAACAGGTCGACTGAGTTGGCGGTGAACTCCTTGGGCAACACGCCGATGATGGAATAGCCTTTGCCGCCGATCACGAGACGTTTGCCGATCACGTTGCGATCCTGTGCGTAGCGGCGCGTCCAGAATCCGTGAGTGATGATGGCGACAGTCGGTCCACCGGCGATTTCCTCGTCCTTCGTGAATGTGCGTCCGAAGAGGGGGGCGGCGCCATAGACATCGAAAAACCGCGGCGAGACGCGGCGGCCGGAAAGGCGCTCGGGCTCAGGACCGCTGGTATCGGTGACGTTTTCGGTGTACTGCGCGGCGATCCCGTCGAAGGTCTGATTCATTCGATTCCAGTCTTCGAGGCGGACCGGAGCGATCAGACTGGTCTTGTTGTTCTTGGACGGGCTGGCTTCGAGCAGCGTCACAAGTCGATCGGGATGCGGATACGGCAATGGTTTCAGCAGGATGGTATCGACGACGGAGAAGAGCGTGCTGGTGGCGCCGATCCCCAGGATCAGCATGAGAATCGCGGTGATGCTGTAGCCGGGGCGTCGCAGGAGCGCGCGGCAGGCGATGGTCCACTGTTTCATGGTTCACCTCGAGGAAGCTATCGATATTACGCTATTTATGGTCCAGACGTTCCTTCGTTACAACGGTTTGCCGTTTCAGACGGCGATGGGTCGTTGGTTTTCCAATGTGGGGCCGGCACTTCTGCCGGCAATCGGAGTTTAGGCCGGTTTCTCCAGGTGAACAGAGCCGCCTGCAGGCGACTCGCCGCCATGAGTGGCGGCCCCACAGGGCGGCATATAATTACTCCGATGATAGTCGAAACAGTTCGAGGGCCGGTGGAAGCGGCGAAGCTTGGCGTGACGCTGATGCACGAGCACGTGTTCGTGATCGATAGCGAAGTTTTCAACAACTATCCAGAAGAGTGGGGCGATGAGGAGAAGCGGGTGGCGGCGGCGGTGGCTCGGCTGAACGAGTTGAAGTCGCGCGGCGTGGATACGATCGTCGACCTGACGGTGATGGGGCTGGGGCGGTTCATCCCGCGCATTCAAAAAGTGGCGGCGCAGACGGAATTGAACATCGTTGTCGCGACCGGAATTTATACGTACAACGATCTGCCGTTTTTCTTTCACTTTCGCGGGCCGGGGACGGTGTTCGGCGGGCCGGAGATCATCGCCGACATGATGGTGCGCGATGTGGAACAAGGAATCGCGGATACGGGCGTGAAGGCAGGGATTCTGAAATGCGCGACGGATGCGCAGGGATTGACCCCGGGCGTCGAGCGGATTCTGCGGGCGACGGCGCAGGCGCATCGTCGAACGGGGACGCCGATTTCGACGCACACGCATGCTCGCAGACGGGTGGGACTGGATCAGCAGCGCGTGTTTCGCGAAGAGGGCGTGGATCTAACGCGCGTGGTGATCGGGCATTCGGGGGACACGACGGATCTCGAGTATCTGGAGGAATTGATCGGTGCGGGATCGTATATCGGGATGGATCGGTTTGGGATCGATTCGATTTTGTCGTTTGAAGATCGGGTGAATACGGTGGTGCAGATGTGCCGGCGCGGGCATGCGGGCCAGATGGTGTTGTCGCATGACGCGGCGTGTTTTAATCAGTGGCTGCCGGAGGGTCCGATCGCGGAGGCGCTGCCGCGGTGGAATTATTTGCACATTCACAATGATGTGATTCCGGCGTTGAAGAAGGCTGGGGTTACGGATGAGGATCTGCGGACGATGCTGGTGGAGAATCCTCGGAAGTTTTTCGAGAAGCGGGGGGCTTATTGATGGGTGGGCAGCGTGACGCGAACGGGCAGGCGGAAACGCCTGCCCCACCCATTCGGCCGTTTGACGAATCGGGGATTTTGCGCGGCCAGGATGGTGTTTCTCGATATCAGGGGCTTGCGCAGTCTTTGGTTGCGATGCTGCGGGCTACTGTCGACAAGTCGCCCGACGCGGAAGCAATTGTTGACGTTGGCGGGGAGCGGATCCATTATCGCGAGCTTTGGGATCGGGCGGCTCGCGTTGCAGGCGGGTTGCGTGCGGCCGGGATTGGTCGTGGGGATCGGGTCGCGATACGGCTCGGCAATGGGCTCGATTGGTGCGTTGCGTTCTGGGGAATTCAACTGGCTGGGGCGATTGCGGTTCCGGTCAACACTCGATTCAGCGAGGCCGAGGTCGAATACGTCATCAACGATTCGGGTAGCAAGTTCGTGTTCTTGCCGGATGCGCCGTTGCCCAGCGGGGCTCCGTTCGCGGATGAGAATTCGCAACACCAGGACGTCTCGGCGATTTTTTACACCAGCGGCACGACCGGATTTCCCAAAGGCGCGATGACGACGCATGAGGGATTTCTATCCAACATCGAAACCTGCCGGCGCATTGTTCCGCTGCCCTACGATGGCAGCGTGCGCACGCTGGTCTCGGTACCGCTGTTTCATGTCACGGGATGCAACAGCCAATTACTGCCGATGTGCGCGAGCGGCGGCACTACGGTGATCATGCCCGCGTTCAACGTCCAATCGTTCCTGAAGTTGATTGGCGACGAGCGGATCAATTCGCTGACGTCGGTGCCGGCAGTTTATTGGCTGGCGATCCAGCAGCCGAACTTTTCGGAAATCGACACGAAGGGCGTGCGCTGGATCATGTACGGCGGCGCTCCGATCGCACCGGATCTGGTCGCGCGAATTCTGGAATCGTTTCCGAATGCGCGCGCGGGGAATGGATTCGGGTTGACAGAGACATCGTCGGTGGCGACTTTTCTGCCGCACGAGTATACGCCGCTGCGGCCGGAGACGGTCGGGTTCGCGGCGCCGGTGGTGGATTTGAAATTGGGCGATCGGTTCGATGATTCGGATGTCGGGGAGTTGCTGATTCGCGGTCCCAACGTCGTGAAGGGATATTGGGGCAAGCCGGAGGCGACGGCCGAAGCGTTCGCGGGCGGGTGGCTGCACTCGGGCGATTTGGCTCGCATCGATGCCGAGGGGTTCGTGCAGATTGTCGATCGCAAGAAAGACATGGTGAATCGCGGCGGCGAGAATGTGTACTGCGTGGAAGTGGAGAACGCGCTGGCGGGGCATCCGGCGGTGTTCGAGGTCGCAGTGATGGGCGTCGCGGATACGATGATGGGCGAAAAGGTGGGCGCGGTGATCGTGCCGAAACCGGGGCAGACGATTGTCGCCGGCGAATTGCTGGAATTCGCGCGAACGAAGCTGGCGGATTTCAAGATTCCGCAATATTTGGCGATTCGAAGCGAGCCGCTGCCCCGCAATCCGGGCGGCAAGATTCTCAAGAAGCAATTGCGGACCGGGACGGATTGGGGCGGGCAGTTGAAATAGTCGTTTGCATATGTTATCGATTCCATGCGACCCTAAGGGTGGTGTGGAAAGCTACGCCGTTTGGCATCTTTCGATGGTTCCGGTTCTGCCGCCCCTGTCTAATCCTGCCCCGATCCACTAAATCTTAAAAACGAGAGCAAAAAATGAAGAATATCTTTGTAGGAAATTTGAGCTTCGGGGCGACCGAAGACGCAGTTCGGACTATGTTTCAGGCTTATGGCACGGTGGATCGCGTGAATCTGATCACCGACCGTGACACGGGCCAGGCTCGTGGATTTGGATTTGTCGAGATGAGCAACAATGCCGAAGCGGATCGTGCGATTGCCGAACTGAACGGCCGCGAGCTGGATGGCCGCGCATTGAACGTCAATGAAGCGCGTCCGAAGGAAGATCGTGGATTTGGCGGCGGTGGTGGTGGCGGAAATCGTGGTGGTGGTGGCGGTGGACGCCGCAATCGCTACTAAGTCGCTGATCGCTACTTAGTCGGCAAACAAGAAATCGAAAAACAGCGCGGGCTGGCCTCTCCGAAGTGGGAGGGTTGCCCGCGTTTTTGTTTTGGGGCTCTTAGCACCCCCGTTCTTACGAACGGTGCTTGAAAACGAGTGTCGGCGCGCGGGGTACTCTGTAAAGACTACCGTGGGAACTAAAGCGATTCGGACGATCCTTGCAGCGGGTTTGACTTGTTTTGTGCTGGACGGGTGCAGCGCGCTGGTGCAGTCCTGGTATTTGAGCGGCAAGCCGATTTCGGCGGTGCGGCCGGAGCGGGTATTTCAGGGCGTCGCGTACGGGATCCTGGGGCCTGACACTTACAAGCAGGGCGCGAGCAGCGCTTGGTTGGGGGTCGGGATTCATTTGCTGGTCGCGCTGGGGGCGGCCGCGGTTTTCTATGCCCTCAGCCGGGTGATTCCTTTCTTAATCAAGCGGGCGCTTTTGGCCGGCGTGCTTTATGGAATCGCTGTGCATTTGGTTATGCAGTTTCTCGTGATTCCGCTGTCGGTGATTGGGCGGCGGCCGATCAATATGCGCAGCTTTGTGTCGGGGTTGATTATTCATATGATCGTTGTGGGGCCGTCGATTGCGCTGACGGTTCGGAAGTTTTCGCGGTAGTCGTGCGCCACTTCGCTCGCAAGGAAAGTTATGCAAGGGCATTGGGTTGAGCCGGCAATCTTTTCGGACGAAGAGTGCGATCGTGTCTTGGCGTCGCTGACGGATGCGAAGCGATCCCGAGCCGGCGTGCGGCACGTGATGTCAAATCCCGGTGTCGCAAGGTTCGCCAGCGACGAACGCCTATTGAAAGTCGCACGCTGCGCCGTTGGCGAGACCGCCGTTCCATTCCGTGCGACACTTTTCGAAAAGACCGGCGACAAAAACTGGCTGATCGCCTGGCATCAGGATACAGCGCTCCCCCTCGAATCGAGATTCGATGCGGAAGGCTGGGGACCGTGGTCCGAGAAAGCAGGAGTACTCTACGCGCACGCGCCAGCGTCTGCGTTGTCGCGAGTCATTGCGCTGCGGGTTCATCTCGACGCGTCGACGCTCGAAAACGGCCCCCTGCGTGTGATTCCCGACGTGGGTCTCGACCGCGTGTTGACCGATGACGAGGTTGCGAACATCGTCAACACTCGGGCCGCAATCGACGTCCCCTGCCTACACGGCGGCGTGATCGCGATGCGGCCACTCATCATTCACGCGTCATCGAAAGCGACGTCCAACGCGCCCCGTCGAGTGCTGCATATCGAGTACACAGACTCGCTCGATGTCGCGCCAGGCATTCGACTGGCGGTTGCCTGACGTAGCGCGGGCCGCCAGGCCTGCAGAGCCGAGAGTCGTCTCGGCTTTGTGCGCGGAGTCGAAAAGGTCGAGATGAATCTCAACCCTGCAGGCCAGGCGGCCCGCGCCACGTCAGCGCTTCAGAGTTCGACCCAGAATCTCCAACACCCGCCGTTCATACTCGCGACCGGAATAGCCGTGCAAGTCCACATGAGCCGCTCCATCAACAGCCCACATATTCTTAGGCTCCGCCGCCGCGTTGAACATTTCCATCGACTCCGCCAGTGTCGTATCCCGATCCGCAGCCCCGAACATGAAAAACTTCGGCGTCCGCAATGACGCCACGTGATCAATCGGCCGCAGTTCGCCTGCGTTAAACCCGAGCCTCGGTCGAATCATCGCCATCATGATCGGAGCGAACAATGGAGCCGCGGCGCCAACCGGACCTCGCAGCCGATTCTCGATCGCGCGATCGATGCTGGGGTACACTGACTCAAGAATCATCGCATCCACATCCAGCGGAGGCGTCGCCAACAGAGCAGCCGCGCCGCCTAACGACACGCCGATCACCCCAATCGGCTCGCCCGGCGCTAACGATCGAGCCAGTGCAACCTCCGCCCGAGCATCCTCGCTTTCCAGATGTCCGAACGTGATCGCATCGCCGCCACTCTCCCCGTGCGCTCGCGAATCGCACAACAGCGACGAATATCCGGCGCGATATAAGAATCGCGCGCGACCGGCCATCTGCTGTCGATTCGCATGAATGCCGTGCAGCAACACGACTACACCATGATGCTCGTCCGACCGCACGAACCATCCGCGCAAAACCGCGCCGTGACGCGTAAATTCCACATCGCGAATCGGCAAATCAACCGGCCGTGCACCCACCGGCGTGCGGTCCGGCGAAGCGAGATTCCACACCGCGGTGAACGCAATCGCGACGCACAGCAGTACGGTCACTGCGACCGTAATCGCAAGCCTTCGCAAAGTCACAGAATCATTCTAAGCCGTGCTATATTCGATTGTGCCGCTCAGGATTCTTGGCGTAATTCCCGCCCGGTACGCATCTTCCCGATTCCCCGGCAAAGCCCTCGTCTCTATCGCCGGGAAAACCATGCTGCAGCACGTCTGGGAGCGGGCCTCGCAGGCGCGCTATCTCACCAGCCTGGTGATCGCCACCGATGACGAGCGCATTCGCGACGCCGCCGCAGGATTTCCGCGCGCGCGTGGTGATGACGCGCGCCGATCATGCCTCCGGCACCGATCGCGTGGCCGAAGCCGCCTCCGCCTCCAACGCCCAGATCATCGTCAACATTCAAGGCGACGAGCCGCTGATCGATCCCGCCGCCATCGACGCCGCCGTGCTGGGCCTGCTCGATCACGACGAAGACGCCCGATGGGCACGCTCAAGAAACGCATCGAGCGCGCGCACGAAATCACCGATCCCAACGTCGTCAAAGTGGTCACCGATCGCGCAGGACAACGCGATCTATTTTTCGCGCTCGCCGATTCCGTATCGTGCGCGAAGCGACGGCGAGCCGACCGCGTACTTCAAGCACATCGGACTGTACGTCTATCGCCGCGATTTCCTGCTGGCTATTCCGACCTGCCGGTCGGGCCGCTGGAACACGCCGAGCGGCTGGAGCAATTGCGCGCCCTCGAAAACGGCTTCAAGATTCGCGTGGTGGAAACCGAATATGAATCGCTCGGCGTCGACACGCCCGAGGATTGGCAGAGGTCGCGGCACTTTTCGAAAAACTGATGGTGACGGGGTAAGGTAAATGGCCAAATACATCTTCGTCACCGGCGGCGTGGTTTCCTCGCTCGGCAAAGGCATCGCGGCGGCGAGCCTCGGCTGCCTGCTCGAAAGCCGCGGCCTCAAAGTCACGCTGCAGAAATTCGATCCCTATCTTGAACGTCGATCCCGGCACCATGAGCCCGTTCCAGCACGGCGAAGTCTTCGTCACCGACGACGGCGCCGAAACCGATCTCGACCTGGGCCACTACGAGCGCTTCACGCACGCGCCGCTCACGCAGGCCAACAACCTGACCAGCGGCCGCATCTACGAACAGATCATCTCGCGCGAGCGCCGCGGCGATTATCTCGGCAAGACCGTGCAGGTGATCCCGCACGTCACCAACGAAATCAAGGCCGCCGTGCGGCGCGTCTCCACCGCGGCCGACGGAACTCCCATCGACGTGGTGATCGTCGAAATCGGCGGCACCGTGGGCGATATCGAATCGCTGCCGTTCCTCGAAGCCATCCGCCAATTGCGCCACGAACTGGGCCGCGAGAATACGCTGTTCGTGCACGTGACGCTGGTCCCCTGGATCGCCGCCGCGCAGGAACTGAAGACCAAGCCGACGCAGCACAGCGTGAAGGAACTGCGCGCCATCGGTATTCAGCCCGACATTCTGCTGTGCCGCAGCGAGCGCGCCGCTGCCGCAGGACATGAAGGAAAAGATCGCGCTGTTCTGCGACGTCGATGTGCAGGCCGTCATCACCGCGCGTCGATGTCGAGAGCGTCTACGAATGCCCGCTGGTGTTCGCCGAGCAGGGCGTCGACGAGATCGCGCTGCGCCTGCTGGCGCTCGACGCGCCGGTCCGCGCGATCTGACCCGCTGGACGCGAAATGGTGCGCCGCATGAAGCATCCCGCGCGCGAGGTTTCCATCGGCCTGGTCGGCAAATACGTCGAGTACGAGGATTCCTACAAGAGCCTGAAAGAAGCGCTGCTGCACGGCGGCCTGGCGCACGACGCCAAGGTCAACATCACCTGGATCGAATCCGAGCGGCTGAAGTGGCCCGACGCGATCGCCGAACTGCGAAGCCTTCGACGGCATCCTGGTTCCCGGCGGCTTCGGCACGCCGCGGCATCGAGGGCATGCTGTGCGCCATCCGCTACGCGCGCGAATCCAAGGTCCCGTATTTCGGCATCTGCCTGGGCATGCAGACCATGGTGATCGAGTTCGCGCGCAACGTGTGCGGCCTCGCCAACGCCAACTCCACCGAGTTCGATCCGGCCACGCCCGATCGCGTCATCTACAAGCTGCGCGAGTTGAAAGGCGTCGACGAACTCGGCGGCACCATGCGCCTGGGCGCGTATCCGTGCCATGCTGGCCGAAGGCAGTTTCGCGCGCGCGCGCCTACGGCAGGCGCGAAATCAGCGAGCGCCACCGCCACCGCTACGAATTCAATCGCGAATACGAAGACGTTCTGAAGCAGCACGGCCTGCGGCTCACCGGCGAAACTCCCGACGGCGTGTACGTCGAGATCTGCGAGCTGGCCGATCATCCCTGGTACCTCGGCTGCCAGTTCCATCCCGAGTTCAAATCCAAGCCGCTCGAGCCGCATCCGCTGTTCCGCGCGTTCGTCGGCGCCGCGCTCGAGCATCGCAAACGCCGCAGCGAAGCGCATCCGCGAGCACGCGCGCGCACGTTGATCTACGCCGGCGAAGCGTCCACGGTCAGATCGTGCATCATCGAAGTCGATCCACAGATTCGAAATCGGCGAGGGCCAGCCGCTGGCGCTGATCGCCGGCCCCTGCGTCATCGAAAGCGAAGAGCACGTCCACTTTCTCGCCACGGAAATCTCGCAAGATCGGCTGGACCGTTCATCTTCAAAGCCTCCTTCGATAAAGCCAACCGCTCGAGCGTCGAGCTCCTATCGCGGCCCCGGCCTCAAAGAAGGCCTGCGAATTCTGAAAAGCGTCCGCGACGCGGCATCGCCGTGCTCACCGATATCCACGAGCCCGCGCAAGCCGAAGCCGCCGCCGAAGCCGTCGACATCCTGCAAATCCCGGCGTTCCTGTGCCGCCAGACGGATCTGCTGGTCGCGGCCGGGCGCACCGGCCGCGTCGTCAACATCAAGAAGGGCCAGTTCGTCTCGCCTCAGCGATATCCGGCACGCCGCGGAGAAAGTCGCTGCCACCGGAAACGATCGCATTCTGCTCACCGAGCGCGGCAGTTCGTTCGGCTACAACAATCTGGTGGTCGACATGCGCGGCCTCGCGATCATGCGCGACTTCGGATGGCCGGTGGTGTTCGACGCGACGCACAGCGTGCAGTTCCCGGGCGCGGCCGGAACGGCTTCGGGAGGCCAGCCGCAGTTCATCGAGCCGCTGGCCAGCGCCGCGGTCGCCGCCGGCGTGGATGCGGTGTTCATCGAAGTCCACGAAGCGCCGGAGCGGGCGCTGTCCGATGGCGCGAATGCCCTGCGGCTGGATCTGCTCGCGCCGCTGTGGAAGAAACTCCTAGCGATTCACGCCGTTCGGTAGCACAATGTGGCGCACGCACTCCTGCGTGCCGTGTCGACACTCGTATCGACACAAGTTTTTCCTAGGCGCCACAAAAACGACTAGGTCCGAAAACGGCTAGCCTTCCGGTCTTAGCTCAGGCATAATCAAATCGTGCCTGACTCCGAAGTACTCGTAAAGCTCGACGAAAAAGCCTGCGAACGAGCCCGCTTGGCTCGCGATGCCCGCTTCGACGGCCGCTTCTTCATCGGCGTCACCACGACGAGAATCTACTGCCGACCCATCTGCCCCGCCCCCTCGCCCAAAGTCGAAAACATTCGATACTACCCTTCCGCCGCCGCTGCCGCAGAAGCCGGATTCCGCCCCTGCCTGCGCTGCCGACCCGAAGCTTCTCCCGGAACCCCAGCCTGGCTCGGCGCATCCTCTACCGTTTCGCGAGCCTTGAAACTCATCGGCGAAAGCGCGCTCGACGACGGCGGCGTCGACGATCTTGCGGACCGATTGGGAATCGGCTCGCGGCATTTGCGGCGCCTGTTCCTGCGATATCTGGGCGCGACTCCAGTAGCCGTCGCGCAAACCCGTCGCGTTCACTTCGCGAAAAAGCTGATCGATGAAACCGACCTTGCGATGACCCAAGTCGCGATGGCATCCGGCTTCGGCAGCATCCGCCGCTTCAACGCGACGTTCCAGAATCTGTACGAGCGCACGCCCACGCGAATTGCGCAACGCGCGCAGCAATATTTCGAACCGGTCCCAGCGCAGCAACGCGTCCGGCGATTACACATTCCACCTCGGCTATCGGCCGCCCTACGATTGGAAATCGATCCTGCGAATTCCTGGGCGCGCGCGCGATTCCCGGCGTCGAATCGGTGAGCGACGACGAATACCGCCGCACCATTTCCCTGGACGGCCGAGCCGGCGTCATCGCAGTGCGCCGAGTCGCCGTGGAAACTATCTGGAATTGCAAATCCGCTATCCCGATCCATCAGCTTTGTTTCGCATCGTCGAACGCGTGCGAAGAATCTTCGATGTCGGCGCCGATCCCGCCGCCATCGCGCGGCGATTGCAATCCGACGCGCGACTAAAGCCCGTGCTTCGCGCCCATCCCGGCCTGCGCGTTCCCGGCTGCTGGGATGGATTCGAAATGTCGGTGCGCGCGATTCTCGGCCAGCAGGTCAGCGTGAAGGGCGCATCCACGATGGCGGGCCGCGTCGCTGCGGAATTCGGAACTCGCCGTCGAAGGCGGCGTTTCTTTCCCAGCGCCGACAAGCTTGCCGATGCCGATCTGACCCGCGTCGGCGTTACGCGGCAGCGCGCGCAATTCCATTCGCGATCTGGCGCACTCCGTCGCGCTCCAACGAAATTCGATTCGACGCGCGCGATCGAACCGGACGAATTCGAGCGACAGGATCACGCAGCATCACAGGAGTCGGCGCCGTGGACCGCGCAATATATCGCGATGCGGCTGGGCGAACCGGACGCGTTTCCGGGCACGGATCTATATCTGCGCAAAGCCGCCAGCGATCACGAATCCTGGCGCCCGTGGCGAGCCTACGCCGCCATGTACATCTGGAAGGCTGAGCTATATAAGGAGACTGCACAATGAACTACAGCTATCTGGACACGCCGATCGGCACGCTGTTGATCGCGGGCGATGACGACGCGATCCACTGCATCGACTTTCCGAAGGGCAAGCACGCGGTCAAGCCGCAAGCCGACGTGGACGGAGTCCGCGCGCGGCCCCGTGCAGGACGCGATCCGCCAACTGCGCGAATACTTCGCCGGCAAGCGCACCGATTTCGATTTGCCGCTCGCGCCGCGAGGGCACCGAGTTTCAACGCAACGTCTGGCGCAGTCTGCAGGAGATTCCGTACGGCGAAACCATCTCGTATGGCGAACTCGCCAAGCGCGTCGGAAATCCGAAAGCATCGCGAGCGGTAGGCGCCGCGAATGGACAGAATCCGATTCCGATCGTGATTCCGTGCCATCGCGTGATCGGCGCGAACGGAAAGCTCACCGGCTTCGGCGGAGGCTTGCCGACCAAGGAAGCGCTGCTGGCGCTGGAAGCCCGTCAGTTATCGCTATAAGTTGTGGCGCGGGCTGTCAAGCCTGCGCCACGACTTCACCCCGCGATCGGCCCCTCGCCGGCCGACAACGCCGCGATCATCTGCTCCTTGCGATCCTCCGCCGCCGCCACCGCCGAATCCAGCGCGAGCCGTAAATCACCATCCCCACCACCGCGTCGAACGCCAGCACTCCGAAAAAGCCATCGGCATGCGCATCGAAAGCCCAGCGCGCCAGATACGCCAGTCCCGCCGGAACGAATCCGATCGGATAAATGACGAACAGCATCGCCTGCACCCGTCCCGGCTGCTTGGAGCGAAACTGCGTTTCGGATTCACCGCGCGCGCCTGATGGATCGACAGCAGTTGCCCGCGCACAGCAGAAAAATCGTGACCACCGCCGCCACGCTATAGCCTCCGCCAGATTGTGCGGGTTCAGCGGCATGCCCGCAGATCGCGCACACCGCCGTGATCGCCGAAATCTCGATGCCGATGAAAAACAGCGCGCTCAGATTCTTGCCGATCAACACCCGCGAGAACGGCACCGGCGCCAGAAAATAAATCTGCGCCGCGGAACGGTCGAAGCCGAACGAATTCCAGAAACACGACTTCGCTCAACAGCAGCAGCGAGTAGACGCTGACCACTGTCAGATAGTTCGCGCCCAACACAGAATGGCCGCCCGCGCCGCCCAGCGACATCGGCAGATCACCACCAGGCCGAACGTGAATCCCATCAGGAACACCAGTCGGAATCGCGGCGACCGGACCAGGAAGCGAATTTCCTTTTCGACCAGCGCGCCCAGCGGATCGGCCAACACCATGGACGGAAATCGATAGAATCGCTCCAGCAGGCCCTCGCGGCGCAGCGGCTTCGTGTCAGCGGCCGCGGCCGCTTCGTCATCGAACGCCAGCGTGCGCGTGAACTGCCAGCGCCCGAAGACCGCCGCAGCCGACGGTCCACAACAACAGGATTCCGGCGGATCTGCGTCGAAGTGCGCTCCCTGCAGCCAGGTTGCAGTCGCGGTCCACGGCCAGCCCAGCCAGGAATCGCCGCTGAAAAAATCAGCAAACGGCCTGCGCTGGTCGGACCCGCGCGAGAACAGCAGCCTGCGGCAGCGCCGCTCACCATCACCAGCAGAACACAACCATCTCGCGGATGCGCTTGCGGGCCAGCATGCGCACCAGAAGATCGCGCATCCCGACGGCGAGGAACAGATTGAACAGCACAGATAAGGCAGAATCGCCAGCGCAGCCCATGCCGGAAACGCGGGTTCAGCAGCACTCCCACGGCGATGCCGATCAGCACCAGCACCATCTCGATGCCGGCCGTCACGCGCAGCATCACTTCGATGGCGAACAATTGCGAGACCGGAATCGGATAGACCTTCAGCTTGCGCAATTCGAGCGATGCGCCGGTCGCCGCCATCAGCAGCGGCACCACCTGCCAGTACAGAAACACCAGCAGCAGCGCGCCGGGCAGCGCGGCTTGGATGAGTCTCACATTCGGTTGGATCGGCGACCAGCCGCGCGCCCGCGATCGCACGACCAGCCCAGAATCCATACCAGACCACGCCGATGACGGTGCTCCACGCGACGCCCGCGCGCCGGTTGAATTCAGCAGCGTGCGCCACTGCGCCCACAGTATGGCCGCTGCCTGATTCATCGCGGATCTATAACCAGTCCAGCGTCTCGGCCGTGCGCTCCACGCCCACCGCGCGCACGAACGCGTCTTCCAGCGTTTCGGACGCGCCGCGCATCTCCGCCATGGAGCCTTCCAGCACCAGCTTGCCTTCGTTGATGATCGCGACGCGATCGCACAGTCGCTCCACCACTTCGAGCACGTGCGACGTGAGAAAAATGGTCGCGCCGTGGCGCACCTGTTCCAGCAGAATATCTTTCATCAGGCGCGCGCCCACCGCGTCCACGCCTTCAAACGGCTCGTCCATCAGGAACAGTTGCGGCCGGTGGATCAGCGCCGCGGCCATCGCCACGCGCTTGCGCATGCCTTTGGAATATTCGGCGATCAGTTTTCGCGGATTGCCGGAGAGCTCGAACAGTTCCAGCAGTTCCGTGGATCGCTCGCGCGCCACTGCTGCGCTCCAGGCCGTAGATGCGGCCGACGAATTCGATGAACTCGCCGCCGGTCAGGTGATCGAACAGCAGCGATTCGTCGGGAACCAGGCCGATCAGCTGCTTGATCTCGAGCGCCGCGCTCCGGCATCGGGCAGGCCCAGCAGTTGGATGGTGCCGGAGGTCGGCGGCGCCAGCCCCATCAGCATTTTGATGGTGGTGGTTTTGCCGGCGCCGTTGGGACCCAGGAATCCGAAGAAGCAGCCGCGCGGGCACGGTGAGCTGAGCCCGTCCACCGCCGCCTTGTCTCCATAAACTTTTCGAAGATTCTGGACTTCGATGGCCGCAGAGGACATGCCTCTTTATGGTAACTGGGAACGGCAGGTACTAAGCACGGACCTTAGACGATTTCCCGTTGCCACCATGGCGGGTAGGGCACGATAGCGTCAAAGAGGCGCGACAGAATGGAGCGCGTTCCGGAGCAGTCATCCGGCTAGCGTCCCTGAGGCGCATCCCGTAAGGGTGCGCGCGGGGTTAACGAGCCGCGACCAAAGGGAGCGGTCCAACACTCGGGGGTTCACCCAAAGGGAGAGGTCATCAGCTAGCGTCCCTGAGGCGCATCCCGTGAGGGTGCGCGCAGCCGACTCAGGCCGCAGTAGCCAAAACCGGCGCCCAAGCTTCGCCGAGCGTAGTGAGCAACCGCTCGACTTCTTCCAGCGGACCATCGATCTGCCGCACGTTAGCCTCAATCAGCCGAGTAGTCATGTAAGCGTACAGACAAGCCAGATTCGTCGCGATCTCGCCGCCTTTTTCGCGATCGAGCGAATCGATCAGCTCATGCAGTATCGACAACGCCTTCGTGACTTGCTGCGACCGCTCGCGAATCGCGCCCGCGGCCAAATGATACCGCGCCGCGCTGACGGCGCCCGTCGCGGAACGGTAAAGAAGTTGAACCAGCCGGATCGGATCCGCGCTGAGAACTTCGGTTTCGAGATAACTGTTGTAAATGCTCACCGCTAACCTTATCGGTGCAGCCCAAGATTCCATGAGGCGCGACAGAATGGAGCGCTAGGTTTTACATCCCGTGTGGTTTTATGAGGCGCGACCGTCAGAGAGCGCGCGTCTTCGTGGGGCAGGCGTTTCCGCCTGCCAGCTAGCGTCCACGACTACATGTCTTACAGAACCCTTACCGAAGGGAGCGCCTCAACGTTAAGCCAAGTTCAAAACCTTCGCCACCACGTGCTTATCCTGCTCGATCTTCTTCTGCAGCAGCATGATGGCGTAGATCAACTGCTCCGGCCGCGGCGGGCAGCCGGGAACGTACACGTCCACCGGGATCACCTGATTCACCGGCACCAGCGCGTAATTCGAAAACACGCCGGTCGAGGTGGCGCAGGCGCCCATCGAGATCACCCACTTCGGTTCCGGCATCTGCTCGTACAGCCGGCGGATCACCGGAGCCATCTTGTTCGACACGCGGCCGGCGATGATCATCAGGTCGGATTGCCGCGGCGAACCGCGCATGACTTCCGCGCCGAAGCGCGAAATGTCGTAGCGCGAGGCGATCATCGACATCATCTCGATCGCGCAGCAGGCCAGGCCGAAGCTCATCGGCCAGATGGAATTCTTGCGCGCCCAGTTGATCGCCTTGTCGAGCGTGGTGGTGATGATGGATTCGCCGAACTCGTCGGCTTCCGGCTCCTGATCGATGCGGGCGAAGAGCGCGGGCGGCTGGCTGAGTTGAAACTTCGGATCTGGATCCACGATCGCATTATCTCATGCCGCTTAAACGACTGGGCGATGTGGGGCCGCCACTCATGGCGGCGAGCCGCCTTCAGGCGGCTCAATGTGCCGCGACACTCGTCACCTGCCCTAAACTAAGGCTTGCGATGGATCGTGAGATTTTGACGGCGGCGGGCATAGAGCCCGAATACTACGATATCTGGGGCAAGCTCCACGTCACCTCCGATGACGTCGCCCAAGCGATTCTAAAATCGCTGGGCGAGCCTGCCAGCGCCTCACCCGATAGTCGTGCGCGAAAGACGCGGATTCCGATTCAAGTTCACCTCCCTGCCGATCGTGCCGGCGCATCCATGAAGCTGGAAATCGAATGGGAAGGCGGCGACCTCCAACATCACTGGTTCTGGCTGCCCGAATTGCCAACCATCGGCAGACGCATGGCGACGTCATGTTGAAGCGCATTCCGCTGCCGGCGCTGCGGCTCGGCTATCACACGCTGCGCTTGTATTGGATGCAAGAGCCTGAGCTGGAACGCTTTGCCGAATCGCGATTCATCGTGTGCCCGCTGCGCGCGCCATTCCGTGCAAGGGCGCATGGCCGGCGTCGCGTTGAGTTTGTACGGGTTGCGCTCGTCGCGCAATTGGGGTTGCGGCGATTTCACGGATCTGCATCGCTGCCATCGACGCTTTCGCTGAAGCCGGCGTGCGATTTCATCGCGCTGAATCCGCTGCACGCGATTCCCAATCGCCAGCCGTACAACACCAGTCCGTATCTGCCGCAGTGCTCGCTGTATCGCAATTTCATTTATCTGGATGTGGAAAAAATCGGATGCAGTTCCGATTCGCCGCGTCGGATTGAGAAACTGCGCGCCAGCGAGTTCGTCGAATACGAAATCGTCGTGGCATGTGAAGCTCGCCGCATTACGCAAGGCGTTCGCCGATTTCGAGCGGGATCGCCCGAGTTCGATCGCTACGTCGAAGCCGAAGGCGACCTTGCTCCAGACCTTCGCCGTCTACTGCGCGCTCGATGAGGAGATGCATCGGCGCGATCCCAACGTCTGGTTGTGGACCGATTGGCCCGAGGAGTATCGCGATCCGCGTGCGGAAGCCGTTGCGCGTTTCGCGCAAACATCATTGCACGAATGTTGCATTTTTTAAATTTGCTGCAATGGCACGTCGATCGGCAGCTTGCCGAGGCGCAGGCGCATGCGATCTCGAGAGGCATGCGCATCGGTTTGTATCACGATCTGGCGCTGGCAACCGATCGATTCGGAGCGGACTTGTGGGCGAATCGCGAATTCTATGCGACCGGCGCGCGCGTGGGCGCGCCGCCCGACGATTTCTCGCCGAAAGGGCAGGATTGGTCGTTTCCGCCGCCGAATCGAGAAGCGCATCGCGCGAACGGCTACGAATTGTTCGCGCAATCGATCCGCAAGAATGCCCGGCACGGCGGTGCGCTGCGCATCGATCACGTGATGCGATTCTTTCGGCTCTACTGGATTCCCGACGGCATGGATGCCACCAGCGGCGCGTATGTGCGCGATTATCCCGACGATCTGGTGGCGATTCTGGCGCTCGAAAGCGTGCGCGGAAACTTTGTGGTGATCGGCGAAGATCTGGGCACGGTGGCAGATGAAGTTCGGCTGAAGCTGGGCGAATCCGGCGTGCTGAGCTATCGCGTGTTGTGGTTTTCCAAGCACGCCGACGGGAGTTTCATGCGGCCCGAAGAATATCCCGCGCAGGCGGCGGTGTCGACCACCACTCACGACCTACCGACGCTCGCGGGATTTGTTTCGGGTCGCGATATCGAAGTGCGGCGCGAAGCGGGATTGATCGACGATGCGCAGTATCTTGCGCGCTTGGCGGACCGTGGTTTCGAGATCTCGAAATTGACCGAGGCTCTTCAGGACGCGGGATTCGATGGCGATCCTATTGGATTTCTGCTATCGACGCCGTGCGCGCTGGCGATTGTGAATCAGGAAGACTTGACGGGCGAAACCGAGCAGCAGAATCTGCCGGGGACAACGTCGGAACATCCGAACTGGCGGCGAAAGATGAAAGTGGCGGTGGAGGATTTGGGTCCGATTGTCGAGAAGCTGCGCGCGGCGGTTGCGCGATCGGGACGGCACGCGAACGTGTCGACATGAGTGTCGACACGGCACGCACGAGTGCGTGCGCCACGTCGAAACATCTAGTTCGTTGACGGCTTTTCGGCGTGATCGATCACGATGATCTCGACCGGACCTTTTGACGATTCGAGCTTGAGCCCGAGCCCTTGGATGGACGTGATGATCGACGACACGAGATCGGTACGCGGGTCATCAGCCGCGTATTCAAACCGGAAGTCAAACGATCCGATGATGCCGGTCTGATCGAGCACGGGACGGCCCATGTATTGGCCAAGCCGGGTCGCCACGAGTGCCATCGAAATGTTTGTCCCGGCGAGGCCGTTGCCACTGATTCCGCCCCCGTCGAGGCTACCTACCCACGGAGAAACATCTTTGTCCTTGGGCGAGGTAAGCTTCGCGTCTTTCTTCCCTTTCGACAGCACGTATACCGGGCCTTCCCTCATCTCGCGGTGGTATTCAAGGTGAAAGCGATCCATCAGCAAAGCCTGCAACATGAGCCGCTGCTCGTCGGATAGGAACGTCCTATTTCGCGGGTTTGCGTCGATCGATTTTGAGGTAGCGGGCGGCCTTGCCTCGATGTCGAACAAGGCTTCCTTGATCCAGTTCGGACCGCCCGAAATCTGAAATGCGCCCAGACCAAACGCCTCCTCTATCAGGTGTTGGAGTTGGCAATTTTCGGCCCTGATTCTGCCGCCAGGATAAATGTAAATCCCTATCATCTTCGACGCCGGACTGGAGGGCTTTACCGTGGCAACTTCGAACTCGCGGCGCACCGTCGATTGAGCAAAAAGCAGGGAAGCTGTTAGCGGGAGAAGAAGCGGGGCTTTCATTGCTGCCTCCATGGCTGTCGTAAGCATGCTTCGATTCGTTCGCTCGCGTGGCCGTCTCCGTAGGGATTGTGAATGCGCGAGCGGCGCTCGTATTCTTCTGGCTGATCGAGCAGGATTGCGGCTTCGGCGACAATGCGATCGACATCGGTACCGACTAGTTTCACTGTGCCGGCTTCGACGGCTTCCGGGCGCTCGGTTTTTTCACGCAGCACCAGCACGGGTTTGCCTAGCGACGGGGCTTCTTCCTGTATGCCGCCGGAGTCGGTCAGGATGATGTGCGATCGGCGCATGAGATCGACGAACGGCACGTAGTCCTGCGGCTCGATCAGTTTGATGTTCGGATGTTGGCCGAGCGTTCGCTTCACAACGTCTTGCACGTTTGGATTCGGGTGGACCGGATAGACGATCTGCACGTCGCCTCGATCGGCGAGACGGAGGATCGCCTGGCAGATTCGTTCGAACGGTTCGCCAAAACTTTCGCGCCGGTGCGCCGTGACCAGAATGGTGTGCTTGTCGGTCGCTATAACGACCGGGAGACGATCGCGAATGTAGAGCACGGCATCGATCCCCGTATTGCCCGTGATGGTGATGCCGTTGGTGATTCCCTCGCGCCGGAGGTTTTCGGCGGCTTGAGCAGTCGGCGCAAAATGGAGCGACGCGATGCGCGACGTCAGCACGCGATTCATCTCTTCGGGAAAAGGCTGATCGGGATCGCCGGTGCGCAGACCGGCTTCGACGTGCGCGACGGGGACACGGGCGTAGAAGGCGGCGAGGGCTCCGCAGAAAGTGGTCGTGGTGTCGCCTTGCACGATCGCCAGATCGGGTTGTGTGTGGCGGAAGACGGGTTCCAGCGCGGCGATGATTCGTGAGGTGGATTGGAATAGGGTCTGGCCCGGCGTCATGACATCCAGGTCGAAATCGGGCTTAATTTCGAAGGCTTCGAGCACCTGGTCCAGCATTCGGCGATGCTGTGCGGTCACGCAGATTTTGACGGAGTAGCGATCGGGAAATTGGCGCAGATGGCGGATGAGCGGGGCCAGTTTGATGGCTTCGGGCCGGGTTCCGAAGATGAAGAGAATGGTTTGCACGGATGTCGAAAAGTTAGTCTAAGATTGACCGGCTTAAAAGCCGGTCGCCGCCACGAGTGGCGGCCCCACATTGCTGTGCCACATGGGCTCACATCGCTACGCCACATGGGCTCACATTGCTATTCCACATGGACTCACAATGCTGTACCACATGGGCTCCCAATGCTGTGCCACATGGGCTCACATTGCTATTCCACATTGGCCTGCACGCTTACGAACGGTGCGGCGTCAACACTGCATGCCTGCTGCAACCCGCGGCGGCCGGCGAATCCTGATGTTAACCTAGAATTACACCCCAAAGGAGATTCGCATGGTGTGTTCCCGCTCGATCCGAATGATTTACCGGCCCGCATTGCTCGCCCTGATCGCCACGGCTGCGTTCGCGCAATCGCCGGCTCAACCAACCCCGAAACCGACTTTCAAAGCGCCGCCCGAGGTGGACAAGGCGCTGCGCGATCGCGTGACGGAATTCTTCCAGTATCACGTGGAGGGGAATTTCCGCAAGGCCTACAACATGGTGGCCGAGGACACGCAGGAATACTATTTCGCCGCGCTGAAGATGCAGTTTGAATCGTTTCGGATTACCGGCGTCCGGTTCCTGAATGACGACTGCACCAAGGCATCGGTGGATCTCGAAACCAGCCAGAAGATGCAGCGGGTGGAATTCCGCGGCATCGTGGTGCCGGTCCCGATGACGACACTGTGGAAAGTCGAGAAGGGCGTATGGGTTTGGTATCGCGATCCCAACAACGCCGAGGTCACGCCGATGGGGCTTTCCGATCTGGGCAAGGCGAGAGAAGGCAGCGACGACGACAGGGCTCGGGCGGCGCTGAAACGGATGACCGATCCAGAGGCCTTGCGGAAGCAAGCGGAAGAGATCATGCGGCCGAAGCAATCGGGAATCGACCGGCCGGATGTGACGCTGGCTTCGGACAAGGCATCGTCGGCGCAAGTGGGTTTTCATAACGGATGGCCGGGAGCGATTAAGCTGGTGCTGGATCCGGGGACAGCGCTGGCGGGATTCACGGCGACACTGGACAAGACGGACGTGGGGATGAATCAGGACGCGGTGCTGAAGGTGACTTATTCGCCGGCGGCGAATGGCGCTGAGCTGTCGCGATTACCGCAGAGCATGATCGTTCGTTTGTTTGTGGAACCGTTCAATCTGGTTTATCCGGTAACGGTGAGGTTTGCGGCTCCTACGGCGCAGAATCACTGATCGTTGCGCGCACCCGTCAGAGTCTGTGTAAAAACAGGGACGGGCAGTAAAACAGGGACAGGCTGCCCTGTCCACGCCGATGTCTTTTCATTCGTGAGCTCGGGTCACTAGGGGACAGGGTAGCCTGTCCCTGTTTTACGGCGGAACGCCTGCCCCACTAAGACGCGCGCTCTCTTACGGTCGCGCCTCAAGTGACGGACGGCATTCCAGTTGCGTTATACACTCGCGAGGCAACTGGCAAATGGTTTCACTGCACAACAATTTACATCCTGCATTGGTCGGCAATGAGTCGACTCTGACGAAGGCAACTTCCAGCACGTCAACAACATCGACATCCGATTTGTTCACCGCGCAGTTGGCGACGGAGATCGAGGGATACCTGGCGAAATCCGGAAATGGGTCCCATTTTGAGATCGATGTTCAAAATGGCTCGGTGACGGTCAAGAACCTGGACACGGCGGTATCCGCGCCAGCGCCTGGGCCGGCCGGGCCTGGGGGGACGGGAAAGAGCTTGAACACCACATCGGCAGTGCTGGCCGGTCCGCCGATTGCTGCCCAGAACTCGACCGCAGCGGCACCTGCACCTTCGTCGGCAGGTCCGTTGGTCACGGGCATTTCGTTGATGGATGCGAAGCCTCGGAGCCCGTCGGAGATCGCGGCGATGTCGACGCAGGCGGCGGTGAGTACGGTCGCGCCGGCGCTCGACAAGTCGAACATGACTCCCGACGATTCTTATTGGGCGGAGCAGCCCACCGCGGTTCAGGCGCTGCGCGACATGCCGGAGAGCGACCGGCAACTGGCGGCCACGGATCTGGCGAAGAAGGGCTACACGATCGACGTTCCGATCATGGTGTGGGGATGGGATCCGCTGACGACGATGGTGGAGCGGCAGAATTACGGATACACTTGGACGCCGTCGGCGTTGCAGGCTCCGGTGCAACTTCCGCCGGGGCTGAGCTTCCCGGGGCTGCCGAGTTATGACGCGGCGAACGCTCCCGCGGGATCGATCAAGGTGACGACGGACTTCGCGGAGGGGACGAATATGCAGAACGTGTTTATCGACCCGGCGTCGATACTTGCGTCGCTGGCAACCTCGGCGGCGAACTCCATTACGCCGGCGGCGGGCTCACAAGTGCCGATTTCTTCGTAACATAGGCTTTCGGTCCACGTGGCCTGAAGGGGTGGGCGTGCGAAATATATGCCAGGAGCATTTATTTTATGAGCACACCCATTTCAAGCGCAGCCATAAGCCTGCCGGTGGTCCCGGCGCAACCCGACCTGCTGGCGTATGGCGTTCAGGAACTCGCGCTGTTCGCGACGTACACGCGCGCTTCGTACCTGGCCGCGTTCGGTATTCAAGCGCCCGCATGGGATCCGTCGCGAGTGACGAAGAGCTGGTTCGATTCGTCCGTGGATGCGTCCGATCCGTCGAACGTCGCGGTCTACAAGATCGCAGGCAAGGATGCGAGCGGGAACAATTACGCGATCAAGCAGATGGTGATTCCGGCACAGGAAGCGGCGACGGTGAACCTCCCAGGAGCGATCACCTATCCGGCGTACGTGGTGGCGTCGACCGATGTGACGCGGGCCGGGGTCGGGATCAATCCGAATTATTTGAGCTTGCAGGCGGACGCGCTGGCGTTGATGACGCTGTTCGGGGCGACGCAGATTATCGACGAAGGAACCGGGTCGGCTGTGTTTCCGACGGTGTATCCGCCGGACGAGCCGCGCCGCATGTGGGACATCATTTTCAAGGGGCAGCCGCTGAATGTCGGGCTGATGCTGCTGCAACAGAACGCGAATGGTGTGGGAGCGCCGGGGAGTTGGGACTGGTCATCCTCGGATCCGATGTGGATGGCCGCTCCTGCGGCGCCGACGGGGCTGAACGATACCAGGCAGCCGCGCGATATGCCGGTGCGGGATCTTCTCGCCAACGAGAAATTTCAGATCGGGCTGATGGGCGTGAGTATCGTGCGAACGGACTTACAGCAGCAGGCGGATCAGCAGGCGGGGCAGTTTACGCCGGACGATCGCGCGACGCTGCAGCGGGTGTATCAGATCCTGAGTCAGTTCAGTTGAAAAACCAAAAGGGCCGGACGAATCCGGCCCCCTTGGAATATTGCGGAACACTTCTAAACAGTTGTTACTGGACGCCTGGAATGAAGATCGATTGATTGTTGAAGGCCGGTTGGCCATTCACAATAACCTCTACATCCAGCCGTTGGTCCGGACCAGTTGGCGCGTTGGCCGGGATTTGGAATCCGACGATATAGACGCCGATCTGGCCCTGCGCGTACTGCGCGGAGACGACCGGCACGCCGGCGTTGTTGATGCCGACTACTACCGGAAGGTTGACGTTTTGGTTCGGAATGCCGGCGCTATCGGTGAGTGCCGGTGGAGTTGTCTGACCGAGACCGGTGAGAACGACGTAGTAAGTCTCGTTGCAGGTTCCGGTCGCTGGACAGCGGCGAGCGAAATTCGTGGGCGAGAGGTAGCTACCATCGGCTCCACGGATGACGGCTCCGTAGACCTTGCCCGCAGGATTGAACTGGAAGGTGAAGACCCCCGGCTGTGCGGCGACGACGGGGACGTTCGTAACCGTAGTCGAAGAACCGTTGGAAGTGACTACGACAGTGGCGAGTCCTGGGGGCAGTTCGCAAGGCGTTTGGAAGTTTGCCTGCTGCACTCCTCCCTGATTCGATACGGACTCGATCGGAACCGGCAATGGTACGCCGCCGATTGCTTGCACGGTCATGCTGAAACCCTGCAGGCTAAACGGCAGCGGGCCGAAGGCGCTGAGGCCGCTAAAGACTCCCGAGATCGTCGGCGCAATACCGGCGCCCTGAACTGTTCCCAAACCGCAAGGTACAAGTCCGATCGCGCTGCTAGCGGCGCTGGTAAAGCTGATGCTGTTCACGTTCGGACCAGGCAGCTTCGAGGTGAGCGTGGCTGTCGAAGAGAATCCGACAGCGGTCGCGGTGATTACGATGGTGCCGGGATTCGCGGTGGCCGTGACCGTGGTGGAAGCCGTACCGGTCTTATCGGTGGTGGCGCTGCCTGGGTTCACGGTGGCCGGTCCGGCGACGTTGAAAGTGATCAGGATATTCGGGACAGGGTTGCCATTGTTGTCCTTCACCACGAAGGCGACAGGTGTCAGGAAGGCCTGCCCCGTCTGGCCGGTCTGACCGTTGCCGCTGACCGGTGTGATGCCGGAGACGACGATGGAATTGGTCAGGGTGAAGGTCTGGACGATGGTTCCGGAAGTGACCGTGATGGTAACCGGACCAGGAACCTGGCCCAGCTTGACGCCGGTGGAGACGCGGCCCTGGGTGTCGGTCTGGCTGATAGTGTTCACCAAGGTAGCGGAACCGGATTTCACTGCCCAAACGACTGGGGTGAGAGGTTTCACGGGAGCTCCGCAGCCATCGGTCAGAGTGGCGGTGAGGCCGCTGAGGGTGCTGCCCGCAGTGCCGGATTGGTTGTTGCCACCGACAATGTTAAACAGGGTGGGTCCGCCAGCGACGATATTCAGTTGGACGGTGAAGCCCAGGTTGGGATTGCCTAATGAAACTCCCAGTGGGAAGCTGCCCAACATGCAGGCTGCAACCAAGGTGCACTTGGCGGTTCCGGTCGAATCGGAAAGCGTGGATCCCTTGCAGACCGCCGGAGGTGGCTGCATGGAGTCCGTCGGATTGTAGAGGTAGATTCCGACGTTGGATAGCGGTTGCCCGGTTTGCGGGAATCCGGTGGCGAGGAGTTGCACGTCGATGGCATCCGGCAGCGGAGTGCCTTGAGGCGCTGTGATGGTTCTCGCGCTTTCAAACGTAGGCTGATTGATATTGAATTGCGGGATGCCCGAGCCGTCGACGAAGCTGATCAGAATGATGGTCTCGTGGAAATCGACAGAGCCGAACTGGGTGGCCGCGTTGATCACGACTGGCAAGACCGTCGAGTTCACGACAAGTTGGAGGCCAGTGAAATAGGTGCTCGCCTGGCCGTTGGAATCGGTGGTGGTCTGGGTGGTGCTGATAAAGCCGGCTCCGGCAGTCAGCGAGAATGATACTGCAACATTTGGCTGAGGGACACCCGACGTGTCGGTGACCAGGATAGTGAGCGGTAGAGCGCTGGTCTGGTTTTGAATCACGATCTGGCCGTCGCCGGTGACGATGGAGACCTGGCTGGACGCGGGACCACCGCCCGGACCGACGGGTCCGCCGGGGACAGTGAGCGTGAAGATGGTTGTGGAGCCGTTCACGTTTAGGGTGATGTTATAGGTGCCGCCGACATTCGGGACGGTGACGCTGGCTTGAACGGAACCGTCGGACGCGGTGACGCTGCTGGCGTTGGTGATGACAACACCATTGCCCGGATCGGTAGTGAAAGAGGCTTGGGCGTTATACACCGGAAGACCATTGGCATCGAGCGCCTGCGCGATTAATGTCGCGGCTGCGCCTCCGGTATTCAGAACCTGATTCGAGTTGAACGTGATGAAGGAAACTGCGCCGCTCTGAGGCGGGACGGTCACGACTTGCATCGCGGGGTAATTCGGCACATTCGGATTCTGGACGCTGACCTGATTCGTGGTGAGATCCATTCGATAGAGATTGGTTTGATTGCCGTTGTTGACCAACATGAACAGAAATTTCGCGCTGGGAAGCTCGTTCGAAACCGCGGACGCGATGATGTTGAACTGCTGGTTATTGGGGCCGATGGACAGAGTACTGGGGGTCGCGGCAAAGGGGTTTGGGGTGACGTCGGCGAGCGTCTGTAGCGCGTTAGAGTACGCGAAGACGCGGGTGTTTCCTGCGATGACCACATCGTCGAAAGCCGGCGGAGCGTTACCCTGCTGGAAGGATGGCCAGATCACGGTCTGATGGCTGGCGACCGTAAGCTTGATCAGCGATCCGCCGCTGGTGGGTACCAGGTTGACCGCGTAGGCGGTGGCGCCGTCGGGAGTGAAGTGCAGGCGGAACGGCGTGAAGAAGAGTTGAATTTGTCCGGCGGGGGTAATCACCATGGTCGACGGATTAATTTCGTAAATTATGTTGGTGGCGGTGATATAGAGGAGCCCTAGAGGGGAGAGTTCCACGGAGGTCGCGCCACCGAATAGAACGAGGCTGTTGATCGGTTGGCGCGTGAGCAGGTTGATGGACTGGATTCGGCTGCCGATACCTGTATTGGTGAGGACAAACGCGGTCTTCGAGTCCTGGCTTACGGTAATGAAGCACGAGGGGCAGAACGGCGCAGGTACGCCGGAGCCGGGCTGCGGCGCAGGCGGACCGAGTAGCGGGATACCATTACCGACGATTTGATCGGTGGTGGTGTCGATCAGGAAAAGAGAAGCCGTTGTTGCCGGCGTCGGTGGCTCCCACGAGGAGAGCTTTCCCGTCGGGCGTTAGTGGCTGCCGCCGTCGGCGGGCCCGGCAGTCCGCTGATGATGCGGGGGGCGGTAGCGAAGGCGCCATCGATCGATTCAATGAGTCGCCGGGCTAAGCAAATAGAATCCCGTGCCGGATGGTTTCGCGATGGCGTAGGAAAATCCAATGGGACCCGTGGTGGTGACGAGCGGATTCAGGGGATTGGCACTATCGACATATGCCGTGAAAGAGCCTGGTTACTCTGGCGCACCGGGCTCTTGGAGCAGGAAGCTTATGCCCTGGTTATTCTGCCCAAACGCCGTCGCGAGCGCGCTGAGGAACAGAAGGATCGCGATGGAAGAATTTCGATTCAACATGAATATATACACCTCTCGTAAGGAGCGAGCAGGACGCGGGCAGACTGTCAGTGTAGCACATTCGAGACGTTGAAGGCGAGGGAAAAGCGGAAGATTGGCGGGAGCTGTGAACAATAAAAAAGGGAGGAGCCGAAGCCCCTCCCTTTTCGAACTAACTACAACAGACTGCTTAGTGAACCAAGTTTTCCGAAGCCTGGAATGCACGAGTCAGGCCACCCGGATCGAGGATGAGGCCGAGGTAACCCTCGGAAACACCCGCGCTTGTCGGTCCACCGCCCAGCGCGCTGATGAACGCGTAGGAATGGCAGTATTGGAAGCCGGCTTGCGCGATGATGTAACCCTGGAAGCCGTTTGCGCGGTTATCCAGACCATTCGCGTTGTTGCCGATTGCACCACCACCACTGCTGAGGACGTAGGTCAGCACTTGGCCAGCCGGTACGATAGCGCTCGTCTGCGAAGCAGGCGGAGCAGCGCCACCGTTGCCGGCACCGAAGTAGAAGAACTGAACGGCGCCCTGTTGCGGCGTCGCAAAGAACCCGAATGTCGAGCCGGGATCCAGCGAAGTATTTGCGATTGCGATACCGCTATCAAACCCGCCCTGAGAGGCAACGAACGGGAAGAGCATGTCGCAGGCGCACTTGTTGATCGCGAAGATGTTGACCGGAGCATTGCCCGGGACAAAGCGCGGGATCGGGAATGCCGCCGTGGTCTGCGGGAGAGCCGCAGCAGCGGACGTATAGAACGGAGCGAAGCCGCCCGTTACCTGAGCGGTGACGCCAGGCGCCGGGAGACCAGCCGGCGGATTGGCCGACAGGTTCGACTGGAAGGCGACGACGACCGGGATGTCGACGTTTTCAAGACTGTTCGGATCGTCGAACAGAATTTCGTAAACAGCCAGATTGTTGGAGACAGGAACCAATGTTCCAGTTGCGCCAGAGGTGCTAGCCGTGGTAGGCAGGGCCTGAGCCAGCGCGTACGCCGTGTCGCCGGCAGTATCGGTAGCAACCAATACCGCGACGCCCGTGTTCGCGCCACCGAAGCCGTGAAGACAGCCGGAGGCGGAGCCGTGTTGCATTCTGCCGGAACAAGAAGACGACCGGCGGAACGAATACGGACGAACCCTGCGGAATGCTCGAGAAGCTCAGGAACAAGCGAGTACCCTGAGTCGCGACACCAGCCTGAGCGATTCCGGTTGAAGTAAAGGCATTAGCCAGTGGCGTTCCACCGTTGGTTACGCCAGTGACCGGACCATTACCGATGCCGTTCGGAGGATTCGGATTCGGATTGTTCTGACCCGTCACATACTCGAACCCAGCTTCCGTGTTGTAGATCGCGCCGGGAACGTTCTGGTTCAGATCGGGCGGGTTATTGAGACCGCCGTTGTAAACATACGAGCCGTTTGTGAAGGTGCCGTTGCCGCCCACACTCCCGTTTCCGACGACCTCTGATATATTACGTACCTTCCAGGCGGTTGCAAAACCCTCCGAGAAGCGCACAATTGGCGATCCAACCGAAGCCGCAGAGTTGTTGTTACCACCGTTGGCTCCGCCAAATGTACCGCCGCCGCCGACGGGAACAAACGGGAACGCCGCTGCGCCGCTGAACAACCTGCCGTTCTCCGTATTACACTGCACGAAGTCGAGGCGAGGGTTGCGAACCGCAGTGATCAAGCCCCTCTGGACGAACGCCACCACCTGGCCCTGAGCCGGGATGTTGATGTTGAACGCCGTGGAGCCGTTGATGGCGACCTGAGCCGTGATCGGAACCTGGATGAACGTCGACGCAATCTGATCCTGGTTCGCGTTGCCGCGAATGTTGGTGAAGCGCAGAGTGCGGGTCGTACCAGTTCCCGGCGGGTCAACCGGAACACCCAGCCAGCTGATGTTGTTGATCAGGCCGGCATTGAACGGGCTGCCCTGACGAGCCTGGAACACGTTCGGACGGCCGCAACCAAATGAATTGGCAGGAGCGGGTTCGTCGAACCAGACGCACCGTTGCAGGTACCCGACACGAACGTGTTCCATTCGGCCACCGGTTCCACTGAAGCCATTCGCGGTTCCATCATAGGTGTTCGCCGGATTGCCGGTCGCGATGATGGAGCAAACACCAGGACCGGATTGAGTACCCGTGTCCGGAGCGCCCGCCGCACCGCAATTCAAGATCGGCCGGTTCGAATTCGGACCGGGTGCGCATTCGGCTCATCGATGATCAGAAGAGCTTCATTGTAAAGCGCAGCTGGCCGTGAGCTTGCTGGTGATGTTCACGCTCAAAATGATCGTGATGTTCACCGGGGGAACGGCCTGACCGGCAACAGTGGGAGTTGCCACCGCTGCAATTCAGAACCAAATCTCCCATAAGCTCAGTTAAACCTTCGGCGCGGACGATCGGCGTGGTAGCGCCACCGTTGATGCAATTGACGGCGGTACCTTGAGCGCTGGCCGGAATACTTAGCCCCGCTAACAGAGCCACGACGGCAAGCGCATAAAACCATTTGCGAAAATCTGCCATTTCCTTCTCCTTGTGAATTCTTGGAATTGAATTGATGGAAGTTCTCTTTTTCAACCTGAGCCTCAATCTGCTTTCCCTCAGCTTTTCAGATTTAACCTCGGGAATCCGAGCTTCCCTCCAGCCTGACTTCACACTTGGCTGATCTCCGCTCGACTGCTTTACCGAAAAGCTCATCTTGTTAGACTTCTCGTTTATCTTTCCTCTCTGACTTCTAATTTCACAACCTTGCGATTGCCTTGTGCTCGCGGGATTCACGGTCATGAATGCCGCCTGAACTTCTTTGTTCTGTTACACCCTGGACGCAGTCAGTTATTGATAACACCCTGGGGCCGCCCAAGTCAAGCAAAAAGTTGCAGTTGCACCCCAAAACGACCCTCCAGAACGACCCGCCGGGGAGGCTACTGCGGTCTTCACATTCCACCATAACGGCGAGGAGAGCGTCAAGCCGTTCCATCGAATGGAGTGTTTTAGCGGCTGAATGGAGAATGCAGACGCCTGAGCGGACGAAAGAAGCGCCTCAGTCGAAGATGCCGGTCAGGCGGTAACTGTTGGAAAGAATTAGAGCTCGCGGACGTATTTTTTCAACAGCTTGACGCGATTTTTCAGCTCGTCGCTGGCCTCGATCAGGCTGGTTTCGTCGTAGATGACGTGGGGGGTCATGAAGATGATCAGCTCGCTGCGTGTATGGCCGCGAGTCTTGCTGCCGAACAGCGCGCCGATCCAGGGGAGCCGGGCGAGGCCGGGGATGCCGTTGGTGCCTTCGGTGACGGTATCCGAAATGGTGCCGCCGATGGCGATGGTGTCGCCGTCCTGCATGGTGATCTGGGTCTGCACCACCTGCTGGTTGAATGCCGGCGTTCCGAGCGAAGACGATGAGGACGATGGCGGCGCGACGGCGCTGATCTCCTGGTTGATGATCAGCGTGACGATGCCGCTGGGGTTGACGCGCGCATTGACCTGCAGCGTCACGCCGGTGTTCTGCGACGAAATGCTTTGGGTGACCGCGACGCCCCGGCGAGGGATGGTGGTGGATCCGGTGGAGACGGGCACCTGCGTGCCGACGTTGATGGATGCGGGGATGCTGTCGGTCGCGATGAGGCTGGGCTCGGAGACGCATGTGCACTTGCTGATGTTTTCGTTCAAGGTGAGCGTCGCCAGTAGCTGGCGGCTGCTGGTGACCAGGGCGCCGACCGTGAGCGTGCGCAAGTCCGTCGGCAGTGAGGCCGACCGTAGTTTGCGGTCGAATCGCGAGGCTGCGAGGCTGTAGTTAATTCCGCTGGCGAAGTTGTCGGTGAGATCCACTTCGTAAATCTTGGCTTCGAGCAGAATCTGACGCGGCGGAACATCGAGATCCTTGAGGATTTTCAAGATGTTCTGGAGCTGCTGCGCGTCGGCCTGAATGATGAGCGCGTTATCCAGAGGATTGGGAACGATGCGCGGCGGGCGAGTGGTATCGGCATTGACGCCGGCGGCAGCGCGCGGGCGACGCGCCCATCAGGCCCGGCGAGGCTGGCGCACCGGCGGCTCCAATGGTCTGACCGGTCGCGCCGATGGAATTGGGCGCCTGGGCGGAATAGCCGCCATAAGCGGGATAACCGTAGCCGCCGCCGGACATTCCGGCAGCCTCCGCGCCTGGCTATAGGGGCCGCACGCGCCTGCTCCGCCGAATCCTGAACTGAAGCTGTTGGCGTTTCCGTAGCCGCCGGGATTTCCGTAGCCTCCGCCGTTGATTTGCGATCCGTAGCCGCCAGCGCCGTATACGCGCCTCCGTAGCCTCCGCCGTAGCCGCCGCCG
Source organism: Terriglobia bacterium (assembly GCA_963732025.1). GTDB lineage: Bacteria > Acidobacteriota > Terriglobia > Bryobacterales > Bryobacteraceae > Palsa-187. The sequence continues at coordinate 67,662 of CAVSXU010000006.1, read as the reverse complement.
TAGCCGCCGCCGTAACCTCCCGCCGTAGCCGACGCACCGTAGCCGCCGCCATAGCCTCCAGCCACCGGAGGAGCATAGCCGCCGCCATAGCCGCCGCCGTAACCGCCGCCATAGCCGGTGGAAGTGCCGAAGAGCTGGCCGAGCGCTTGCGCGAGACAATCGGAACGGCCGTAGCGCACACGATAGACGTAGTTCTCGATGGCTCCGCCGATGGCGACCTTCACGGGACGTCGAGTTTCCGGAGCCATTCCTCGACGGTGTCGAAGACGCCGGGATTGGGCGCGACGGCGATCAGCGTATTGATGCGATCGACCGGAAGAAATTTGACCGGCGAGTTTTTGGAATCGAGCGAAATCGATTTGAGGATGTTGTCGAGTTCCTTGACGAGATCCGAGGGGCGCGCGTTCTTCACTTCGAACAGGCGGACTCGCTGATTGGCGAAGGTATCGCTGTCGAACAGCGCGATCAGTTCCATCAGGCGGCGCATGTTGCGGCGGCTGTCCAGAATGAACAGGAGATTGGCGGGCGCGTAGAATCTTATGAGCGCGTTGTCGCCTTGAAATTCGTTCAGGACCTTCACCAGCTCCTCGACCGTCACGTACTTGAGGAAGACCAGATTGAGCATCGTCTGATCGTCGTCAGGAATGTTCTGGGAGTTGGCCATTTGCGGCCGAAGGGCTGCTGGGAGATTTCCTTGAGCTGCACGATGTGATAGAGCTCGCCGGCCTGGACGATCCCGTAGCCGTTGATGCGCAGGATCTGATCGAGCAGGTTGCGGGCGTCGAGATCGCGAGTGTCGCCGTAGGTGTTCAGCGTGACGGCGCCGCTCACCTTGACGTCGTAAATGAGGTTCAGCTTGAGCTGGCGCGCGAGTTGATCGACCACTTCGGTGAGCGAAACGTTCTGGATATTCAGCGCGCCCATGGGCACGATCACCGGCGCCGGTGGCTGCGGTGCGGGAGCTTGCGGCGCAGGCACGACCGGCGGGGTCGCGGGCGGCGGCTGCTGCGCGAGAGAGCCGCGCGAGAGGCTGCGCGAGAGATCGCGAACAGATCACAGGATCAAAAGATTTTAAAAGTTGATTTCATTTATTTTGCAACCGGCTCCCAATAACAACTGAACCCCATCAGGTCCGGGGCATCACTTTCTTGATTCCGTTTACGACGGTCCCGGCGGGCGACGTGTCGCCAGTCACGCAGCCGCGTTTCCCGTCGACCATATCGACACCGAGCGTTGTATCCGGCTTGTTGCCGATGATCGCTCGACGTTCCGCCGAGCGATTGCGCCTGCGCTTGCGCGCGCGCCTGCAACGGCTGCGATTGTGGCGGGAACTTGGTCGGGTCCTGTTCGACCGGCTGCAGGAGGCGCATCCTTCACCATTAGGTCGCTGAGTTTCTTCTCTACGGTTTTGTCTTCCCACTTGAAGGCGATCTTTTCGCGATCGAAACTGACCATCTCAAAAGGCCCGATCTTTTCGCCGGCGTGATAGCTCTTCTGCGCCATGTTGGCGGCGGCGCTGAGAACCACGGTCGGTTCGACCGAGTCGCCATCTGGCCGAAATAGGCAGGGAGGGCGGGCATCGGCGGAGGCGGCGGCGCTGGCTTGGGCGGATCGACAGATGACGTTCGGATTGCGATCCGATGCGAACAACATGCGCGACGCGACATCGAGGTATTGGCTCGCGAGCCACTGACCCGGGCGGCGCGATGGGCGGCGGCGGAGAACGGTTCCTCGCCTTGGCGGCGCGGTCGAAAATCGCGCGCTCGTGCGCCTGGGCTTCGAGCCAATGCTGGCGCAGCAGTCCAGCCAAGCAGCAACCGGCGAGTGCGACCAGCAGCGACGTTGCAGACAGAATCCAGCGGCGGTTCATGAATGCGTCCTCATGATGTTTTTCCGGAACCAGTTTTCGCGGCACGATGCCCGAGACGGTGAGGTGCACGCTCGACGGTCTTTTCCTTCGCGTTGGTGGAGGTGATGCGAAGATCGCTGGTGGAAACCAGTTCCGGGCGGCGCGGCGAGGCCGGCGAGCATGTTCACCAACTGGTCGATGCGGCATTCGACTCTGAACGCCGACGGTGACTTCGCCGTAGGAGTCGCCAAAAGGGCGAATCGCCGAGTGAGTCGGTGTGCGAATTTCGACGGGCGGGGCTTCGTTGCGGCCGAGCGCCCGCACGATCTGCATCACTTGCGCCTCGGCCTGCGGCGGCGGTGTCGGCGACGATCAGGCTTTTTTCACGCGAGGCGAGATCGGCTTGCGCTTCCTTGAGAATCGCTTCCTTCGCGGGAACGGTGGCGGCGGTGGCGCGAAGTTGATCGAGGCGCGCTTCGGCGCGCACCGGAGAATCGGAGGGGCCACGACCGCGGCTGTCGATTCCGGCCAATTGCGAACAATCGAATCCGGCCATTAGCGAAGCCAGGGTGAAGTAAAGCGACCGGCGATAGAAGGGGCTCAGTGTCACTTGGACACCTCGCGATTGGTGCGGATGCGGAAGATCTCGCCGGTTTGCGTGCGGACCGGCGGCATGGTGAATTCCGACGCTTCAAACAGCGGCGACGCATCGATGGTTTTGAGCAGCGGCGCGGCCTGATCGGTTTCGCCGGCGATGTACACCTGGCCGCGATCGATCTGAAACATATTGAGCCAGGTGGGCGGCGGCAGGATGCGCGTCATCTCAACGAGCACGTCCATATCGGACTTGGCGCGGCGGCGAAAATCGTCGAGCTGCATGGTGCGGCGGCGCGCTGCGTCGGTGGCGCGATCGAGAGCCGCGGCTCGTTTGGCAATGCGGTTGCATTTTGGCGATCTCGGCTTCGAGCGATCGCATGTACCGGCGATTTTCGTATCCAGGGAAAGCGGCGAGCGCGCCAGCCAGCAGCAAGAACGATCGCGCCGAGCGCGGCCGAGGGAATCCAGAGCGCGCGGGAGCTGCATCTGGCGCTGATCGGCGGGCAGGAGATTCAGGCGAAGCGACAGACGAGGGCACGCCGACGCGAGCGCAGCGGCGAAAGGCAAAGCGGGTTCGGCGTCGAGGAGAGCTGCTCAGCGGCTGAGGTTCGATCGGCGCGATCGATGCGCAGTTCGGAGCAGGCCAGCGCGGTCGCGCGCGTCGCCGGCTTCGACTGGAAATGTCGCCGAGAACAGGGACGCGTGGGGCTCTCGCCATACAGCTCGACTTCGACGTACCGGCTGGTTCGATACGCGAGAATCTCCGGCGGGCTGCGCGGCATTGAACAAACGCAGCGCGGAGTAAATCGCGGCGGCGGAGCAGGTGAATCCAGCCGACTTTGATGCCGGCTTCGGCGAACAGAGTGGCGTAACGCTCGATGGCGGCGCGGCGGGCGATCGCGACCAGAACGGTGCCGGTGTCGCCGAGGCGGGACCAGCTCGCGACGACGTCGTCTTCGGGATAGGGATGCAGGCCGTCGAGTTGGAATCCGATCGGCGGAAGGCAGATCTTTATCGGATACGCCGGGCAGCGAAAGCTGGCGGACGATCACGTCCTGGCGCGGAAGAATTACCGTGGCGCCGACGTGGCGCAGTCCGAGCTTGCGGGCGAAGCTGGCGTACTCGGTTCCCCAGACACCGGCTGGCTGCTGAGGGAAATTTTCAACGATCGAGGCGGCCGAGGACGCGCGCGCCGGTGGGGCGGACGCGAACGGCGGTGACGTGCAATGACTCGGCGCCTTTGGGTCCGGCGATTTCGATGCCGATGCCGCTGCCGAAGGCGAACCATTTCTTCAGTTCCGCCGGAATCATTGGGGCAAAACTCCAGGGGGAAGAACTCCGACGGGTAAGATTCCGCCTTGCGGATTTCCGAACGGCGTGGCTGGAATTGCCGGAGGAGCCACCGCGGCTTGCGACCACGCATCTTCATACCAGCGCAGAATGTGAACCGGCGTTGTAGGGGTAGAGCTTCTCGTCGACGAGTTTCACGACGGCGGCGGAGGTGCGCACGACTTCGGATGGCGAACCATCGGGGCGGCGCAAGCGGGCGCTGGCGCGCAGAGTCCAGATCAAGTTTCCGCCGATGCCCATGCGCGGCGTGGGAACACCGAGTTCCGCGACTTCGCCCATGATTGCGAAACGGCTGCATTGTGCGGCGCGCGACGATCTGCTCGGCGCCTTGCGGAGGCATGCCCATGGCTTCCATCAGCGCGGGGCTGGCCGTGTTGAGATCGAACGGTCCGTTGCCGCCCCACACCGAAAGGCAATCGCGCAGACCGCCGGTCGCGATCATGCGCGCGTTGGGGTCGCCATTGGGATTCGGGATGTAGTTGCCGTAAAACACTTCGGGTGTCATGCCGCGCACCAGCAATAATTCCTCGATCTCTTCAAAAGACGCGTGGCGGGCACGAAAAGTCGGAGAGATGGTCAAATAGGACTGGTCGAAGATCGTGAACCCGCGCGCATGGCGAGCGCCAATCTATAATCGCTGCAACGATTTCGCGCGAACGCTCCAGGTTGCCGGTGACGGTGGCGACGACGCGCAGGAGATCGTCCGGCGAGGCGGTGTTGATGTTGAGTTTGGCGGATTCGGGGATCAGTTCGACGATGGCGTCGCCGCTGGGGTAGCTCATCACCATGCGCGGCTGGTTGGGCTGCCAGAAGCGCGGGGAGCCGATGGTGTAGCCCCACATCATCCACTGGATGGCCCGCTCGACGGAACCGGTGGCGAGGTACATGGCCCGCAGACCTTCGGAGGCGAGGAGACTCGATCGGTTTCGGAGCGGACGGTGACGGCGACGGAAAAGGCGATGGCGGAGAGGGCGGCGGAGAGCCAGAGGACGGCGAGTAGGGCTCCTCCTTTTTCCGAAACGCAATATGGATGCGCTTTTCGAACACCGCGGCACGATCGATCTGCGCTTAAAACGTGTCGACATGAGTGTCGACACGGCACGCAGGAGTGCGTGCGCCACATCGCTACTGGGAGTCGGCATAGGGATTGAGGACCTCGCGAGTCACGTGGATGGGGACGGTGACGCTGATCAGCGGCAGCGTCGTCGGCGTCGGCAGTCAGCGGCGCCATATCGACGTGCACGGCCGACGGCAGATCCGGCTTGTTCCACACCGGCAGCCATTTCTGAAGCTGCGGCGTTTGCGGGTTGAGCCTCCTGATACGAAATGCGGCAGTACGCCAGATCGATCGGCAAGCACGAAGGATTGCGGGACTACCTGCGCCGGGGCGAACGAGCGTTCGAGACAGAACGGCGCGATGCTCGAGGGGCCGGTGTAGAGGAATTCGTTGACGATGAGTCGCAAGCCGCCGCGATCCGACTGCACGACTTGGAGTTCGAGAACGCGCGGGTTGCCACGCGAGCCTTCGGACATCGAATATGAGGAGACCAGATGCAGCGTTTGATCGGTGCCGTTGAAGACGGGCACTCGCGGAATGACGCCACCGCCGGCGTTACGGCAATCGCCGGTGACGGGCATGACGCCTTCCAGTTGTCGCGAAAGGATCTGTTCGACGCTCATCACTCGGCGATTGGATTGGAGGCGGTTGTCGACCTTTTCGAGTGTGATCAGGCTGGTGCGCATCGCCATGAGCATGCCGGCGGAGATCGCGGCGACCAGGGTGATGGAGATCATCAGCTCGATCAGAGTGAAGCCGCGTTGCGAGGTTCTGCGTGACCGCTCCCTAACGGTCGCGGCTCTGAGAGCAGGACTCATAAATCACCCGGTTGAAGGATGCCTCGGCGGTATCCTTCGAGCGCGTATTCGTGACGCGTGGGGCTTTGCTGTGGGCCAGTGAGCCACCAGATTTGGAGCTCGACACGATCCACGACCCAGCGGCCTGGGCCCGAGCCGGGCGCGGCTTCGAATGGCATGACGCGGGCTCGCCATCCGGCGGTCACGCCGATTTGCGCGGGGTCGAACATGCCTTCGATGGGAAGCTTGCGCGGGATTTTTTGATCGGCGAGCAGTTCGTCCATTTTGGATTTCGCGAGTAGGGTGGCGCGATCGTAATCGGTGAGGCGGGCGGCGTTGCGGGCGGATGCGGAGAGTCCGCCGAGTACACCGGCGACGGCGATGCCCATGACGAGCGTCGCGACCAGGACTTCGAGGAGCGTGAAGCCCCGTTGACCCGTTTGAGGACGGCGCGCTCTCTCACGGTCGCGCCTCACTGACGGCCGTGAATAATCGTCCTGCCGAGTCTGTGTGAAAACAGGGACAGGCCGCCCTGTCCACGACAATATCTTGTTCATTTGTGACCTCGGGTCACTAGGGGACAGGGTAGCCTGTCCCTGTTTTCACACAGACTCTGACGGTCGCGCATCATTGGGCTTGTGGAACTCCCGTGATGGGATCTACACGGACCATGCGTTTGTGGCCGGAGCGGTTCGCGAGTTCGATGCCGATGCCGGGGACGGTGCCGCCGGGATAGATCAGAAAACGGCGCGGCTCGGCTGGATCGATTTCAGCCGCGGGGAAGACCGCGTTGATATGAATGGGCTCCTGTAGATCGACGCGGCGATTGAAGCCGAGATCGGCGGAGCGCGCGACGATGGCGTTTTCCTTGGGGAGGATGGTGATTTCGACGGCCTGCTGGCGGCGGTCGGCGCGATCGAGCGCGGTGTTGAGCAGAGAGACGATCGAGTCGGAGGCGGAGCGGAGGCGCAGGGAATCGAGACCGGATGCGGCGGAGGGAAAGCTGAGGCCGGCGACGATCGCGATGATCGTCACGACGATCAGCATTTCGATTAGCGTGATGCCGCGTTGACCCGAGTGGCGTCGATTTGCAGGGGCCGCAAACTTTAACGCGAAGACGTCGAACTGAAGTTCGCCGCTGCACGCTGAAGCGTGCGCCACGTGGGGCATTACTTGTTGCTCCAACTGACGATGTCGGCGTTCAGGCCTTCGCCGCCGGGCGTGCCATCGGCGCCCAGGCTGATGATGTCGGGCTCGTCGCCATGCTCGCCTGGGAATTTATATAGATAAGGACGACCCCAGGGATCGAGCGGAATGTCCTTGGGCAAATACGGGCCGGCCCACTGGTTCACGTTTTCGGGCTTCACGCGCAGCGCTTGCAGGCCCATTTCCGTGGTCGGGAAAAGGCCGGTGTCGAGCTTGTACGCGCCCAGCGCGGTCATGAACGAATTGATCTGCGCGTGCGCCTGCGTGACGCGAGCCTTGTCGCCCTGCTTCAACATCGCGGGACCGACCAGCGCCGCGAACAACGCAATGATGGTCACCACCACCAGCATTTCGATCAGCGTAATACCCGCTTGGGTGCTTTTTCGGGTTCGAGTGTTTGTTGTGCGAACTGTCATAGTCTAGACCGCCACGTCATTGATGCTTGTGATCGCCAGCATCAGGCTAAGAATCAAAGTTCCCACCATCACGCCCATCACTAAAATGATCAGCGGCTCGAACAGCGAAGTGAAGCGGCGGATGGCGCTGCGTGTTTCAGTGTCGTAGATGTCGGCCATGCGATTGAACATCGCGTCCAGGTGGCCGGTTTCCTCGCCGACGCTCAACAGGTGTCCCGCGAGCGGCGGAAATTCTCCGGAGCGTTGCAGCGGCTGCGCGATGCCTTCGCCACGCTTGACGCCTTGCATGACGCCTTCGAGCGAGGCCGCGATTCGGCGGTTGTTCAAAATTCCGCGCGAAATGCCGAGCGATTGGATGAGAGGAACGCTCGCCGTCACCAGGGTCGCCATGGCGCGCGCGAATCGGGCGGTTTCGGCTTTGCGCAGCGCGTCGCCCAGCAGCGGGATCTTCAGCCGGAGTGTGTCCCACCACATTCTTCCCGCCGTGCTGCGGATGTAAACCTGAAATGCGAGGAACGCGCCGACAACCGCGGCCAGCACAGGGATTCCATAGGTTCGCAAGATCCGGCTGGCTTCGAGCATGAGCATCGTCGGCGTGGGGATCTTCATGCGCGGGTCGGAGAAAATCTCGGCGAAGCGCGGCACCACGAATTCGAGCAGCACGATGATCGATGCGAAGCCGACCAGCGTGAGCAGCGCGGGATAGATCAGCGAACTGATGATGTAGCCGCGCAGATCGTCGCGGGTGCGTTCGAATTCGGCGAGGCGTTCGAAAATCTGCGCGAGCGAGCCCGAGGCTTCGCCGGCGCGCACCATGTTGATGTAGAGTTCGGAAAAATGCGCGGGATGCGTCGCGAGGCTGTCGGCGAGCGACTTGCCGCCCTTGAGGACGCGCAGAATATCCAGGACTGTCGACTTGAAGGCTCCTGTGCCGGTGAGCTCCGCCGTGATCGAGAGTGCGCGGTCGACCGGGACGCCGGCGTTGAGCAGAGTCGAAAGTTCCTGAGTGAAAAAGAGAACGTCCTTGCGGGTGCTTCGCTGAAAAGTCGGGAGCTTGATTTCGAAGCCGGTATTTTTCTTTTCGACGCCGACGTAGACGGGGATCAAGTCCTTGACGGCGCAGTTCCGACCGCGACGGATTTGTCGGTTTCCGCAGTGAGGGTGCCGGTGCGCAGCTTGCCGTCGGAGGCGACCGCGCGGAAGTGGTAGGCCGTGGCCATTAGTTTTAGCCGCAGATGCACGCCGATACACGCGGATAAAACAATTTTTATTATCCGCGTGCATCTGCGTGAATCTGCGGCCCATTCTAGAATTCCTGTGTCACGCGCGTGACTTCCTCTGCGGTCGTCACGCCGCGCGCGACTTTCATCCAGCCGTCTTCGCGAAGATTGCGCATGCCTTGTGAGCGCGCGATCGCCGTGATCTTGCTGGAATCTTCATTGCGCATGATCGCGGCGCGCAGGTCTTCGTTCAATTCCATCAGTTCAAAAATGCCGACGCGTCCACGGAATCCGGTATTGAAACACTGCTCGCAGCCGGCGCCGCGGAACACTTCTATGGTGACTCCTTCGGGCGTGAGCGCGGTCCCGTGGGGACGCTTGCATTCCTTGCAGATCATGCGCACCAGGCGTTGCGCGAGCACGGATACCAGCGATGACGTGATCAGATAATTCTCGACGCCCATGTCGGTGAGACGCGCGATGGCGCTGGGCGCATCATTGGTGTGCAGCGTCGAATACACGAAGTGGCCGGTGAGCGCGGCGCGAATGGCGATATCGGCGGTCTCGCGATCGCGAATTTCGCCGACCATGATGACGTCGGGATCCTGGCGGACGATGTGGCGCAAGCCCGCGGCAAACGTCAGGCCGATCACGGGATTCACGTGGATCTGATTGATCCCGTCCATCTGATATTCGACTGGGTCTTCGATCGTGATGATCTTCTTGTCGGATTGATTGATGCGCTTGAGCGCGGAATAAAGCGTGGTCGATTTGCCGCTGCCGGTCGGCCCGGTGACCAGCAGAATTCCGTGCGGCAGCGACGTGTAGTATTCCACGCGCGACAGCATGTGCTTATCGAAGCCGAGGCTTTCCAGGTCGTAGAAATCGCCGGCGGAGCGATCGAGAAGACGCATTACGACGGATTCGCCATAGAGCGTTGGCAGGGTGGAAACGCGCAGATCGACTTCGCGGCCGAGGGTTTTGATTTTAATGCGGCCGTCCTGCGGCAGACGGCGTTCGGCGATATTCAAGCGCGCCATCAATTTCACGCGCGAGATGATCGCGGCCTTGAGCTCGCGCGGCGGGGCATCCTGATTCACCAGCACGCCGTCGACGCGGTAGCGAACCCGGAATTCTTTTTCGAACGGCTCGATGTGAATGTCGCTGGCTCGCTTTTCGACTGCCTGCGCGATCATCGCGTTGACCAGTCGGATGACCGGCGCCTCGCTGGCCATGTCGCGAAGATGTTCGAGATCCTCGGCGTCACCGGCGGGAGTCGCGAGTTCGGTTTCGTTTTTCTCGGCGGGCGCGTAGTAGCGATCGATCGCGTCCAGGATTTCCTGCTCGTTCGCGATGCCGACGCGCACGGTGAGGCTGGTGCAAGCGGCGACCGTCGATCGCGTTTCGAAATCCAGACGGATCGGCCATGGCGAGCGTCACCGTATGATCGTGCAGCGCGACCGGCAGACAGCGGAACTGGCGGAGAAATTTCGGCGAGAGCGATTCGGTTTCGGGAGATACAGCGGGCGGCCCGTCGATCACGAGCAGCGGAACCTGCAACTGTTCGGCGAGGGCGCTGAGCACGTCGCGGGCAGAGACGAAGCCGAGGTCGACCAGAATCTTGCCGAGCTTTATCGCCACGCTCGCGCTGCAATTCGAGCGCGCGATCGAGATCCTCTTGCGTGATCAGCCGCCGCTCCATGAGGATCTCGCCTAGACGCATCGCGTTAATGACTTAATTCTCGCTGATGCGGACGATCGCATCGACGGCGGCCGCGCCCGCATTCTTGGCGTCGACCAATTTTTTGTGCGGCGCCTGCACCGTGATTTGCGTCGGGATGCCGGTCATGTCTTCCCAGGAATGTCGCGCGAGAAACGCGACGATGGTAATCGTCTCCTCGGGCGGTACCGTATCGAGCGACGAGGCGCAAGCCACCAGCGCATCGCGCAAGGCTTTCTTCAGAATCGGAACCCGCTCCAGCTTCTTCTGATGGAACTTGGCGATGTCGTCCTTCTTGATGTTGGCGTTCATCAAGGAGGTTGGGTTCAAGACCAGATCGATCTCGGCGGTGAACACCGCTCCGTAGTTTTCCAAATAAACGCCGCGCGTGGTTCCCAGGAGCAGATATGGATTGTCGTCCCAGAGCGTCTTGATGCGCTCATCGAGAGTCTTTTCCACGGATACAAGGAGCGGGCGCGACACGCGCGGCGCGGTTGCGGCAGTGAGGCTAAGAACCACCACAAGGAGAAGTGCGACGGAGAGAAATATTTTTTTCATAAGGTCCTCTTTAACGGTACGTAGCCATCTTGTAATTCAGGCTGTTTTGCTTTTGCAGAATGGTGAGCACTTCCTCGAAGCGCTGAGCCTGACGATCTTCCGTCTCGGCGACGGCTTTCGTCACGGCGCGATCTACTTGCGCTTGAACCGCGGCGGGATCGGCAGCGGGGCGCGCGAAGCCTACGAAGCCGTGGATTAAAATCGCTGCGGCGACCACACAGGCGGCGGCGAACGTCGGGTTCCAAATTGTCTGCCACCAGCGTGGCTCGAAAACTTTATCGGAGACGAAGGCGATGCGGCGCGGGACTTCTTCCTCGCGCAGCGTCGATAACGCATCCAGCGTCAACCGCGGTCGCGGCCAACTCCTCGCGGCAGGATTCGCAGGTAGCGGCGTGCGCTTCGGCCTTGCGCGCGGGCATTCTTGTCAAGCTCGCCCAGCACGTAGCCTTTCCAGTCAAGATTCGGACAACTCATGATTCACCTCGCAGCATCGTTGGAGCCAAACATTGTCGGAGCCAACGTGGTCTTCAGCAGATCGAGCGCGGTGTACAATCGCGATTTGACGGTCGACACCGGGCACTCCAGAATTTCTGCCATCTCTTCAAATTTGAATCCTTGATAGACCTTCAACAGGACCGCTTCACGCTGATCCTCATTCAATCGCCCCAGCGCGGTCTCGACCGCCAGCGACAACTCGATCGGCAACAGAGCGCCTTGCGCGTGGCGTGCACCCGATGCGAACTCCGCGCCTCGCGGTTCGGGCGCAAGCTCGGTATCGGGACGCCGGCGGCGCAGCAGCGAGAACGCCTCGTTATGCGCGATGCGGAACAACCATCCGGCGAATCGCGACTACATCGTCGAGTTTGGGCAAGCTCTGATAGGCTTTCAAAAAAACTTCCTGACTGACATCCATCGCATCTTCGCGATTCGAAACCAGGCGCAGCAGATAATTGAAGACGCGCTTCTCCCATCGCGGAACGAGGAGGTTATAGGCCTCGACGTCGCCGCGCCGCGCTTTCACGATCAGGTCGCGATCTTCCACTTCGCGAAAGATCAACTCTTGCTCCGTTCTCTCTGTTTGTCTGGTTCCGTTCATAAAGACGCCCACGCTGCGAGAAAAGTCTAACGACTCCTAATTTAGCGCGGCCGTGTGCAGTTTTTACTCGGCGGGGCTAGATATTGCACGCGTCCACTACGGACCAAACCTTTGTGCTCCAGGGAGTTATCCCGCATGGATGCACTGGCGGGCGAAATGCAATAACGCTCGGCGGACAAGGAGAACTCGATGTTTCGATCAATTTTGTTGGGAGCAGTTCTAGCAAGCGGCTTGGCGATCAGCGCCAGCGCCGCCGATGTTGTGGTGAGTATCCGTCCGCCGCGTGCGGTAGTGGAAAAACGCCCGCCCGCGCCGGGGCGTGAGTACGTTTGGGTGGATGGATATCATCGCTATGAGGGGAACGCCTATGTGTGGACGCCGGGCCGATGGGATGTCCGCCACATCGCGCATGCTCATTGGGTGGCGCATCAATGGGTGCATCGCGGTAATGGATGGGTGATGGTGGAAGGCCACTGGCGGTAATCCATTAGTGTAACGCGTAGTCGGCGTGACCGACATTCGTAGCGGGGCGATTGCGATTTCGCATTGCATGGGTGAATGCGGGACCTCGATCGCCCGTTTTTTTGTTGCGATCCGCTTCCAGTTTGTTCTAACATGCTCTGGGAATCTTTGGAGGCCCGCGTGCCATGAATGATGCCGCAACCAAGAAAAGGAGAACCATATGTTTCGATCGAAGCTGCTAGCGATCATCATGATGGCCGCGGGACTGGCGTTCGTTGCCAACGCCGAGGATGTTATCGTCAAAGTCAGGCCACCGCATGTTGTTGTGGAAAGACGCGGAGAGGCCCCCAGCCGGGAGCATGTTTGGGTTTCGGGCTATCACCGCTGGGATGGCAAGGCGTATGTTTGGGAGGCTGGCCGTTGGGATCGTCCGCCACATCCGGGCGCCCATTGGGAAGCGCATCACTGGGTTCATCGCAATGGCGGGTACGTGTTGGTGGAAGGCCGCTGGCGCTAAAAACTGACGGCGGAGCGTCACTGAACAGCTTGAAGTAGCTGGCGAACGCGGTTTGACATCGGTTCCTGCTGAGGGACCGCGTTCGCGGAAGCGTCCGTGGAAACTTCCTGGAACGATGTAGGATAGTTCACATGCATCGGCGCGATCTTCTGAAGCTCGGCGCATCCTTCGCCGCGACATTGGCTGCCGTCCCCGTGGTTTGGGGACAGGAAGCCGCCAAGCAGGCCGCGAAGCCGGGCTGGCGTCCGTCTGTGTTGAGCGCCCACGAAAACGAATCGACGATCGCGATTACTGAAATCATCATCCCTGCCACCGACACGCCTGGCGCGAAGGCGGCGCACGTCAATCGATATATCGATCTGCTGCTGCGCGACGGCCCGCTGGATCAGCGCGAGCAGTTCATCGGCGGACTCGCATGGCTCGACGGTTACGCGATTCGTGAGCATGGGCATGCGTTCGTGAAATGCTCGCTCCGCGGATCAAATCGCGATGTTGAAAGCTCTGGACGAAGGAACCGGAGTGGGGCACACGTTCTTTCGCCAGGTGAAGTCGCTCACTTCGAAAATCTATTACGCCACTGAGATCGGGCAACAAGAGTTGAACAAGGGCGGACGCGTGCCGGCAAGCTTCGGCTGCCAGCACGGGACACATGCCTGATTCGCCTCCCGCGAGCTTACCTGAATCACCTGCGGAGAGTACGGGCGAGGCCGGCCTCAAACGCGAACTGGGTCTTCGCGACCTGACGCTGTTCGCGATCGCCTGCATCGTCGGCGTGCGCTGGGTGCCGATGGCGGCGCACGCAGGCGCGGGAACGGTTACGCTGTGGCTGATCGCCGCGGTGTTCTTCGTCGCGCCGCTGGCCGTTACCGTGGGCACGCTCAGCGCGAAGTATCCGGGTGCGGGCGGTCTCTATTATTGGACTCGCGGCGATTTCGGACCGTGGCACGGCTTCCTGTGTTTCTGGATCTACTGGCTGGGCCTGGCGTTCTGGTTTCCCACGGCAGCGATGTTTTACATGTCGGTCGGCGCGTACACGCTGGGACCATCGTTACGCGCACCTGGCCGACAATCGCGCATTTCTGATCATCGCGTCGCTGCTGGCGATCTGGATCGCTCTGGGGACCAATATCGTCGGCATGAAGATCGGCAAATGGACCGAGAATCTGGGCGGCGCCGCGACCTGGGGGTTGTTCGCGATCTTCGTCACGCTGGCGGCCGTCGTGTGGGCGAAGCGCGGATCGGCGACGCCGCTGCATTCGATCTCCGACATCGTACCCAAATGGAATTGGGACACGCTCAACCTGGGCGCGGCGTCGATCGCGTACGCGATGACCGGCCTGGAACTGGCCGCTTTGATGGGCGCGGAAATTCGCGATCCGGAACGCACCTTGCGTCGAGCCGGCTGGATTGCGTCCGGTTTCGCGACGGTGTTCTATGCGGGCATGACGATCGCGTTGCTGGTGGTGCTGGCGCCAGGCAGCCATCGACGAACGCTACGGCTTCGCGCAAGGCGCCGATACCGCGGCGCGCTTGATCGGCACGCCGTGGCTGACGCCCGTGATCGCGCTGCTGGTGCTGTTCACAGGACTGGGGCAATTCGGCGGAATCGGAGCATCTGTCTCGCGACTGCCGTTCGCGGTCGGTGTGGATGGAATGCTCCCGGCCGCCGTGGGCCGCGTGCATCCGCGCTGGCACACGCCGTATGTGTCGATCATCATGCTGGGCGTCGTGGCGTCTTTCCTGCTGACCGTGTTCCAACTCGGCGATACCCTGCGCGCCGCCTATGACACGCTGGTTTCGCTGATGGTGATCGCGGGATTCATTCCGTACATCTACATTTTCGGAAGCGCGTGGAAAGCGGCGAAACGCGTCAGCGCGGTATGCGGGTTGGCGGTCACCGCGATCGCTCTGATCTGCTCCGTGCTGCCGACGGCGGAGATCCACAACGTCTGGCTGTTCGAAATCGAAGCTGGCGTTGGGAACCGTGGCGATGGTGGCGTCGGCGTGTCTGTTGTACCGTCAAAATAGACCGGCCTAATCTTACGCTCCCATGTTCAGTTATCCCGATTCCGTGCGATTCCTGTACGCGCTGGGCAACGAAATCAAGACCGCGAAGTTCGGCTTGGAGCGGATTACCGCCGTGCTGGACGCGCTGGGAAATCCGCAGCGGGCGCTATCGCGTGGTGCACGTCGCGGGGACGAACGGCAAGGGTTCGACGTGCGCGATGATCGACGCCGGACTGCGCGCGGCGGGCGTTCGTACCGGATTGTTCACATCGCCGCACTTGATCGAGCCAACGGAACGGATTCAGATCGACGGCATCGGAGATTACGCCGGACCAATTCCAACGGGCGTTCAACGTGGTGCATGAGACCGCCGAAACTCTGGATCTGGATTGTCATCCGACGTATTTCGAGACCGTCACCGCGATGGCGTTCTGGGTGTTTCGCGAAATGCATGTGGAAACGGCGGTGGTCGAAGTGGGATTAGGCGGCCGGTTGGATGCGACCAACGTCGTCGAACCGGCGCTCACCGTGATCACGCCGATCGATTTCGATCATGAGGCGTACCTCGGCCACACGATCGAAGCGATCGTCGGGTGAGAAAGCAGGCATCCTGAAGCGCGGCGTTCCGGCTGTCTTCGCGCGGCAGCGGCCGGAAGCGGCGGCAGTGCTTGAACCGACGCGCAGCGCGAACTGGGAATCGAAGTGCATTCGGGCCGAAGATTTCGAAGTACGGGATCTCGAGATCGACGCTCGCGGCTCGCGATTTTCCGTCGCGCAATTTCGCGATCTGCATTGTCCGCTGGCGGGCGAGCATCAGGTTGACAATGCGGTAACGGCCACGCTGGCGCTTCAACATTTGGGCGTGTCGCCGAAGGGCATCGCGGACGCGCGCTGGCCGGGACGGCTGGAACAGGTGGCGCCGAATCCGGACGTCATTCTCGACGGCGCGCACAATCCCGGCCGGCGCGCGCGCACTGGCTCGCCACCTGGAGCGATTCTATTCTCATCGCAAAATCTGGATGATCTACGGCGCGATGCGCGACAAATCCGTCGAAGAGATCGCCGGCATTCTGTTCCCCGCCGCGCAAGAGTTGATCTTCACGGCACCGGCAATGCCGCGATCGTTGCGGCCCGAAGCACTGGTCGATATCGCCGGACGAGGCGAAGTCGCGCCCTCTGTCGCGGAGGCGCTCAAGATGGCGAGAAGCCGTGCGGACGCTGACGACATCATCGTCATCACGGGATCGCTGTTTCTGGTGGGCGAAGCTCGCGCGCTGTTTCAAAGCGTGCGAGTAGGCTATGGGGACGCGGCGATCTAGCTACGATCAGTCGATGTTTTCGTAGGCGGCCAGCGTCAGGAATTCCTGGAAATCGCCGCTGGTCATCATCTGCTTGAAAAGCTGGGCGGCTTTCGAATCGGCGGGCGCGATCTCGTCGGTGATCTGAACAACCATTTCCGACGTGATCGTGCGGCCGTCATGCATAGCCGCGCCATGCTTCACCCATTGCCAGACCTGCGCGCGGCAAATTTCGGCCGTCGCCGCGTCTTCCATCAGGTTGTAAATCGGCACGCAGCCGACCCCGCGCAGCCACGCTTCCAGGTACTTGCACGCCGACGTCGATATTCAATCGCAGCCCGGCTTCGGTGATGTTGCCCTCGCGGCACCTCCAGCAGATCCTTCGCCTTCACGTGAACTTCGTCGCGCTTGCGCGAAATCTGGTTCGGCCGCCGGCATGTACTCATCGAAAATATCCTTGGCGACGCCGACCAGCCCGGGATGCGCGACCCACGTGCCATCGTGCCCAGCCGTCACTTCGCGCAGTTTGTCCTGGCGAACTTTTTCAAGCGCCGCTCATTCGCGACCGGATCGTTCTTGATCGGCACCTGCGCCGCCATGCCGCCCATCGCGTGAATGCCGCGGCGATGGCAGGTCTTGATCAGCAGCTCGACATACGACTTCAGGAAATGCCGCGTCCATCGTGACTTCGCGCGCGGTCCGGCAGCACGAATTGCGGATGATTGCGGAACTTCTTGATGAAGCTGAAAATGTAATCCCAGCGTCCGCAATTCAAGCCCGGCGGAATGGTCGCGCAGCTCATACAGAATCTCGTCCATCTCGAACGACGCCGAGAATCGTTTCGATCAGCACCGTCGCGCGAATCGTCCCGCGCGGCACGCCCAGCGCGTCCTGCGCGAAGTTGAACACGTCGTTCCACAGCCGCGCTTCAAGATGGCTCTCCAGCTTCGGCAAGATAGAAATACGGGCCGCTGCCCGCCTTCTTCAGCGCTTGCGCATTGTGAAAGAAGTACAAGCCGAAATCGAACAGCGATCCCGAAAGCGGCTTGCCATCGATCAGGACGCGTGCTTCTCGGTCAGATGCCAGCCGCGCGGCCGGACCAGCAGCGTCGCGATCTTGTCGTTCAGCTTGTACTTCTTGCCTTCAGGACTCGTGTAATCGATGGTGCGGCGAATCGCATCGCGCACGTTGATCTGGCCGTCGATGTTGTTTCGCCAGGTGGGCGAATTCGCGTCCTCGAAATCCGCCATGAAAACGTTCGCGCCGGAGTTCAGCGCGTTGATCACCATCTTGCGATCGACCGGGCCGGTGATCTCGACGCGGCGATCCTGCAAGATCCGCCGGAATCGGCGCGACGGTCCATTCCTTCTTCGCGAATCGCCGCCGTTTCCGGAAGAAAATCGGGGAACACTCCGGCGTCGATCTCGCGCTGGCGATCGCGCCGGCGTTCCAGCAGCTCCTGCCGCCGAGGCTCGAATTCAGCGGCAAGGCTCGCCACGAAATCGAGCGCATCTTTCGAGAGAATCTCAGTCTGAGCGCTGCTCGGTGGCGCGGTGATTTTCAGTTCTGGGCAAAACGTTATCCTCCTGCCAAGGCGGGACTCGGCCGCCTGCTGTCGACTTATGCGGACGCGGCATCTTGCGCAGAACCAGCGTCATCAACGCGGCGATCAGCGCCAGCCCCGCGCAAATGTAAAATCCGTAATCCCAGGATCCGGTCTTTTCGAATAACTTCGCGGCGACAGCCGCCGCCCAGAATCGACGCGACTCCCTTTGCGCTGTAGATGAAGCCGTAATTGGAGCTGGCGTTGCGCGCGCCGAAATAATCTCGCGCATTGCCGACGGCAACAGTGAATAAACCTCGCCCCAGGTGAAAAACACCAGCGCGCCGAACGTCGATGAAACAGCGTCGACGATCCTTTGGCCAATCGTCACCACGCTAAGCAGGAACACCGATTGCAGCAGGAACGCGATGAACATCGTCCTCTCCCGCCCGATGTGGTCCGACACCCATCCCCAGAACAAGCGTCCGCCGCCGTTCGCGAGCGGATTCAGGTTACCGAGAGCTGCACCAGCCGCCGCCGCAATCTTGAGCGATTTCGCCATCGGCGCGACCTGCGCCGTAACCATCAGACCGCCGATTCCCATCATCAGCGCCATCGCGAACAACATGTAGAAATGCGGGTTTGCAGCATCTCCCACGAGTTGAAATTCTCTCCGGCCGATGCGCGCCTTGATCTGGCGTCGACGCTGACGGACGGCGCAGTCGCAACCGGGTTCTGCAAGAACTGCGCCGCGATAATGATGACCAGCCCTTGCACGATGCCGGTGTAGAGGAATGCGTTCCGATACCCTTCCGTTGAAATCAAGTGCGCGATCAGCGACGTGAACAACGCGGCGCCCGATCCGAATCCCGCGGCGATCAATCCAGCCGCCAGCCCGCGCTTATCGGGGAACCATTTCAGTGCGATTCCCATCGATCCGCAATACACCAGCGCCGCTCCGAATCCGGCGAGCGAGTAGAAAAGATACAGCTCCGTCAGCGTATCGGCGTGGCCCATCATGGCCCAGCCGATGCCGCACAGGAGGCCGGCCACCGTCATGAACAGCCGCGGCCCCAGCCGGTCGATCAATCCAGCCGGAACAGGGCATCATCCACGTTTCAAATGCGACGAACAGAAGTGAACGCGAACTGAACGATCCAGCGGCCAACAGTCTTGCCACACACTGTGTTGTGCGCCACGCGCAATGGTTCACGAACAACGTCCAGGCGTATTGCAGATTCGCGATCATGATCATCGCGACCACGGCCGCCGTCAAACGGAACCAGCGATTCACTTCGTGTTGTCTCCTCTTGAAATCGAATCCAGAAGTTTAGCGCAAGCATACACGCTGCGGGTGTGCGGCATCGCGACGCCCAGCCGATCGCCCAATTCGACCACTGCGCCCACGATCGCCTCGATCTCCATCGGTCGCCCCGCTTCCAGATCCTGCAGCATCGACGTCTTGTGCGCCCCGACTTTCTCCGCGCCCGCGATTCGCTGATCGATCGTCACCGGCAGTTCCATCCCCAGCTTCGCCGCGACCGCCTCCGCCTCCATCATGATATTGCGAACCAGCGCGCACGTATCCGGATCGTGAACGATCTGCTCCAGCGTCGCGCGCGTCAGCGCGCTGATCGGATTGAACGCGACGTTGCCCAGAATCTTCACCCAGATCTCATGCCGAAGACGAGCCGTGACCGGAGCCTTCAGGCCGGCCTTGATCAATCTCTCCGCGATGGCGCGCACGCGATCGGATCGCGATCCATCCGGCTCGCCGAGTGAAATTCGATTGCCTTCGTTGTGGCGAATCACGCCGGGCTCGGCGATATCGGTTGAGAAATAGGCGATCGATCCGACCACACGCTCGCGCGGAATCGAGTCGAGCGATGATTCCGCCGGGATCGACGCGCTCCAGATGCCCTGCATCTCGCGAAATGAACCACCACGGCACGCCATTCTGCGTACTGACGACGGTGGTGCTTTCCCCAATCAGCGGCGTGATCTGCGGCGCGAGCTGCGTCAATCCGTGCGCCTTTACGCCGAGAAAGATCACGTCGCACTCGCCCGCATCTTGTCAGATCGCCGATCACGCGCGGATGAACCTCGAAGTTCTCTTCCGCGCCGATCACGCGCAACCCGCGAGCCTGCATTGCTGCCAGATGCGGCCCGCGCGCGAACAGCGTTACGTCCTCGCCGGCCTTCGCCAGCTTCGCGCCGATGTAGCCGCCGATCGCGCCCGCGCCGGCGATCAAGAACTGCATTTACGCTGTCCCTGCGAGTGCTTTCGCCACCGCCCCGCGCGCGATTTTTCCGGTTGCCGTGCGAGGAATCGTTTCGACGATGTATAGCTTCTTCGGGCACTTGAAGTCCGCCAGCCGCTCCTTGCAAAACGCCAGAATCGCCGATTCGCTCTGCGCCCCGCCCGCCTCCTTGAGCACCACGGCCGCGGCGACTTCTTCGCCCCACGTCGCATGCGGAACACCGAACGCCACCGCCTCGGCCACTGCCGGATGCGCCAGCAAAATCTCATCGATCTCGCGCGGCGCGATCTTCTCGCCGCCGCGATTGATCAGTTCCTTGATGCGGCCCGTCAACGTCAGATAGCCTTCGCTATCGAGAAAGCCTTGATCGCCGGTGCGAAACCAGCCGTTCGTGAACGACACCGCGTTGGCTTCGGGATTGTTCTCGTAACCGTCGACCACGTTCGGCCCCTGGATCACCACTTCGCCGCGCTCGCCGGTCGCCAGCAGATTTCCCCCGCCATCCATGATCCCGATCTTGACGCCGGTTCCCGGCCCCACCGAACCCGGTTTGCGCGACGACGGCGGCTGCGGATTCGACGCCATCTGATGCGACGCCTCGGTCATCCCATATGCTTCGAGCACCGGCGCGCCGAACACCTCTTCCATCTTCGCCATCATTTCCGGCGGCAGCGCGGCGCTGCAGGAACGGATGAATCGCAACCCCTCGGCGCCTTCCGGGCGCTTGTCGCCGGCGCGAGCCAGCAGCAGCGAATGGATCGTCGGCACCGCGGAATACCAGGTTACGCCGCAATCGCGCACGGTTCGCCAGAAACGACAGCGGACTGAAATTTCGCGGGCACCACGATCGTGCCGCCCGAAAGCAGCGTCGAAATCGTCGACGCCACCAGCCCGTGCACGTGAAACAGCGGCATCGCGACCAAAGCGACATCGTCCGTCGTCAACGAATAGTGCGCGACGATGTTCTGCGCCGACGCCGCCAGATTGCGGTGACGGATCGGCACGCGCTTCGGCCGTCCCGTGCTCCCGCTGGTGTGCAGCACCAGAGCGATTCATCGGGATCGGGCGACGGCGTTGCCGTCCCAGCCGGCGCTCCCGCAATCCGCACGAACCCGCTCGCATCCATCTCGAGCGAATACACCGGCACCTTGCCTTCGGCGGCCTTTCGGGCATCCGGCGCGCCATCGGGCGGACACCAGCAGCACCTTCGCCGACGTGTCCTCCAGAAAAAAACTAAACTCGTCCTGGCGATAGCCGGGATTCAGCGGCGCCGCGGTCCCCGCAATCGAGGCCGCCAGAAAACTGACGATCGCCGGCAGCCCGTTCGGCAGCACGGTCGCGACGCGATCGCCCGGTCCGATGCCCAGCCCCGCGAGCGTCGACGCCATCGTCATCACTTGCTCGCGCAAATTATCGTAGGTGATTCGAATTCCAGTCTCCGGCAAAATCACCGCGATGCGATCGCCAGGAGTGGATTGAAAAAGATCGGCAAGAGTACGGATATCAGACGTGGATACAGACATGGATAGAAATTGAATGCGAAACAGGCTCTTTTCGCGATGTTATCAGACTCGGGCGGGCTCGCGCCTTGAAGCTTCTCTCCGAACACTCGTCAGATAATGAAATGAAGATGCCGCCGCCTGGCCGCCCGAGCCCCGAAACGCTATTGAAGCTCGTCGAAGCAGAGGAGCGGAGCGAGCAGCGTGGCAAGCTCAAAATATTTCTCGGCTATGCATCGGGCGTAGGCAAGTCGTTTCGAATGCTCGATGAGGGCCGCCGCCGAAAACTGCGCGGCGAAGACGTGGTCGTTGTGGCCACTCAACCCTCGGCGGACCGCGAGGTCGACGACCTCCTGCGCGGATTCGAAATTATTCCTCCGCGGCACGACGGAGACTCTGCGGCCATTGACGTCGACGCCGTTCTACGTCGCCACCCAGCCGTCTGCCTGATCGATGGGCTGGCTTATCGAAATCCGCCCGGCAGCAGAAACGCCGAACGATGGCAGGACGTCGAGGAACTGCTCGCAGCCGGCATCTCCGTCATCACATCGATCAATCTCCAGTACATCCAGGAGAAGCAAAAACAGGTGGAAGCCATTCGCGGCAAGACCGCTCGCGAATCCGTGCCCGAAGCGTTCATCCGTACCGCCGACGAGATTGAAGTGGTGGATGCCGCCCCCGAATACTGCGTGATCCACTCGCTCGAAGGCGGCGGCCACAGCGGACAGGATGCCGCGCAGCTCGAACGCAAGCTTTCGCAGCTTCGCGAAATCGCCCTGGTCCTGGCGGCGGAGGTCGTGGATCATCAGCTCGAAGGCTATCGTGAACAACAGGGCTTTCCGCAGATTTCCAGCGCGCATGAACGCATCCTGGTTTGCGTCACGCCGCGATCCAATGCTTCGCTGATGATCCGGCGCGGCCGCCGTCAGGCCGATCGTTTTCACGGCGATCTCTTTGTCGTTTACGTCGAACAGAACGATCTCGCGGAAACCGACCGCCAAATACTCGAACGAAATCTAAGCGCCGCGCGCGAAGCCCGCGCCCACGTTGAGATTCTGGATGCCGAGGACGCCATCGCAGCCATTCTGAAGTTCGCCGGTGAAAATGGAATTACGCAGATTTTCGTCGGCCACAGCCAGCGCGACGGCTTCATGAGCCGCTGGCGCCCCAACCCCGTCGAACGCTTCATCATGGAAGCCGACGGCATCGACGTGCGCGTTTTTCCCCACCAGGCCGAGCCTCAAGAATCCGAGCCGCATGCCTGATCGCCCACCCGAAAAAGGGAAATTGCGAATCCTGCTCGGCTACGCGGCGGGAGTCGGTAAGACCTACAAGATGCTGGAGGAAGCGCAGCAATCGAAGCGCGAGGGCCGCGACGTCGTGGTCGGATACTTCGAGCCTCATGGCCGCGCGGACACCATCGCGAAGCTCGCAGGCCTGGAGGTGATTCCTCGCCTGCCTGTGGAATATCGCGGCCACACCTTTCAAGAAATGGATAGCGACGCGATTCTGGCTCGCCATCCTGAAATCTGCGCCGTCGACGAATTCCCGCACTCCAACATCCCCGGGATGCGCCGCGCCAAGCGATGGGAGGACGTCCTGGTCCTGCTCGACGCCGGCATCGACGTCGTGACGACGATGAACGTGCAGCACCTCGAAAGTCTCAACGATCAAATCCGCGAGATCACCGGCGTGCACGTGCGCGAAACCATTCCCGATTGGGTGGTGAAACAGGCGGATGAAGTGGTGCTGGTCGATATCCCTCCCGGCGCGCTGCTCAATCGCATGCAGCGCGGAGTGATTTACGGGCCGGAAAAAGCGCAGCGAGCGATGGAGAATTTCTTCAAGGGTCCCAGCCTCAACGCCCTTCGTGAGATCGCTCTGCGGCAGATCGCGCATGAAGTCGACTTGCGGCAAAACGAGCCGGCCGCTACCGATGCGCAGGAGCGCATTCTGATTCACATCACGGAGTCGCCCGCCACCGATGCCCTGATTCGCCGCGGCAAACGCGTCGCGGATTATCTGAAAGCCGAGTGCTTCGCTGTCGCGGTGTTACCCGCAGCCTCGTCATCCAACGCCGAGCAGCTTCAGCGGCATCTCGAATTCGCGCGCAAATTGCGCGTCGAAACGCGGACACTGGAAAGCGATCGACCGGCAGAAGCGCTGGTCGATTTCGCGAAGCGCAACGGAGTGACACAAATTTTCCTCGCGAAGCCGCCGAAGCGATCGTTCTGGCAGATCGGCAAGCGGCCCCTGGTGATGGAGATCGTCAGGCTCGCACAGGACCGGCAGGTGACCGTCGTGGCCGAACGCCGCCACTGAGGTCGACGTGGCGCACGATCTCTTCGATGTGGCGCACGCACTCTTGCGTGCCGTGTCGACACTCATGTCGACACGAGTTTATCCCAAAAGCCTCAATCGACCGCGTGCTGAAGGTGAGACATGTAGTCCGCGCGGCAGCCTAATCCTCTTCCACCGTGTGATCGTGCCCATGCTCCTGCAAATGCTGCGCCGCCACCAAATTCGCCGCGCGCAGCAGCGAATCGAACGTGCCCGCGTCCGTCCACCATCCGTCAAGCACCGCGAAGGTCATCGCCCCTTCGGCGATATAAGCGTTGTTCACGTCGGTGATCTCAAGCTCGCCCCGGTGCGACGGCTTCAGTTCCTTGCACTTGTCGAACACGGTGGCGTCGTAAAGATAAATTCCCGTGACCGCGTAATTGCTCTTCGGAGCCTTGGGCTTCTCTTCGATGCCGACGATCCGTTTCCCCTGTAGCTCCGCCACGCCGAATCGCTGGGCGTCGTCGACTTCCTTCAGGAAAATCCCGGCGCCGCGTTCCTGCTTCTTGAACGCGTCCACGGCCGCGCGAATATTTCCCTCGATCAGATTGTCTCCCAGAATCACGCAAACCTGATCGCCGTCCGAAAAATGTTCAGCCAGCGCCAGAGCGTCCGCGATTCCACCTTCGCCTTCCTGATAGGTGTAGTTCAGGTGCTTCAGCCCGAACTCCTTCCCATTGCCCAGCAGCCTCAGAAAATCGCCGGAATTGCGACCGCCCGTGACCAGCAGAATGTCGGTGATGCCCGCGCCGACCAACGTCTGGATCGGGTAATACACCATCGGCTTGTCGTAAATGGGCAGCAGATGCTTGTTGGTGATCTTGGTGAGGGGATAGAGGCGGCTGCCCGAGCCTCCCGCGAGAACGATGCCTTTCACGCGTGTAGTATAACGCAGCAGCGCGACCGCTCACGAAAGTTGATGCTAAATTATTTCAATTTCTGCAATTGCGATCCCGGCGGCTGCGCAAGCACGAATCTGTCCGGCGTGATGTTGCCCGGATTCATGTGCATCTCGACCACGGTCAGCACGACTTCATACCCATCCACGGGCCGGCGAATCGTGATCGTGGTCGGGAACGCGATCGTATCGTAAACCTTCCAGTCCTCATACTTCGCTTCGCCCACCACCTTCCCGTCGCCGACGAACGTCTTCTGCGAGACGACGTTCAGAGTGTAACGATCGAAAAAAATATTGCGAACCAGCCGAAGCTCGCCTTTTTCCTGATGAATCAGGTGGAGGTTGTATACCGCCTTGTTCTCATCCGTGTCGTCCTCAAGCATCGTCAGATCCACCTTCGGATCCGGCGGCTCAATCAGCATCGACGTGAGAAATGCCGTCGGCCGCAGATTCTCCAGCTTGTTGGCCGAATTCGCCGGCGCCTCATTATCGCCCTCGATAAACCGATTTTTGCTGGGAATCGAGACCCGGAAGTCGCGTCCCACCGACACCATGTCGAAAATCGTCGCCGTGTGAACCACCGGATCCAGCCCGACAATGCGAATGCTGTCCGGCCTGGAAAACAGAAGGATGCCGCGAATCGTCGCGTAATCGGTGACTTCGCCCCCAAATGGCGACCCGACCGAAGGCGCGATGTCCGCCCGCAGCGTGAACGATTGAATCGGATCGTAGACCGCGTGCAGCCGCTGTATCAGATCCTCTTTGGTCGCCGTGATCAGAGGACGATTCGCGTGCGCCACCGGGCCCGCCACCACCCGCTTGCGGACGAAGCACCCGCTCGCGGAAAGCAGCAGCAACAGCAATAAGGGAACCAGCGCGAACGAGCGTCTCAAATTACATTGTCGACGATTCATGCCCCGAGCTGTTTGCGCAAGTACATCAATTGCCCCAGATGATAGGAATTGTGATCGGCCACCACCAGCGCTTCGCGCAGTAGCGTTTGCCCCTCTCCATGAGGAAGCTTGACCAGCAGATCGCGTTTCGTGTCGGCAATCAATTCCTCCATTTCGCGCAGGTCGTTCTGAAACTGCTGGATGCTTTCGTCCCAGGCCTCTTCATTGGGCGGTGCCTCCGCGGCCGGCCAGTAGTCGTCAGGGAAGGTCTTATCTTGATAATCGGGATTGCGGCTGAAATCGAGGATGTCGTGCTGCGCGAGCCTCATGTGCTCCAGCAGTTGCCAGGCGGAATGCGGCGCTCCCGGAGGCTTTGTTCCCCTCAACGCCGCCGGAAAGCCAGTCACCACAGCGTCGAAAGTCGCATGCGCGCCCTTCATATGCAGCAGATCGGCCAAATGCTTGCGCAACGAGACAGTCTCGGTCTTTGCCATACCTAAGTCTCTCACCAGTCGCCCCTCTGTCTGCAAAATGTGCCCCGGCCGCCAGTGAGGCGCGACTGTAAGGAGTGCTACGTCACAACCGTCAGAACTACTCAAGGCCGTTGGCGCGCACCCTGACGAGTCCGTGTGAAAACAGGGACAGGCTGCCCTGTCCCCTTGTGATTCGAGACCACCAATGAACAAGATATCGGCGTGGACAGGGTGGCCTGTCCCTGTTTTCACACGGACTCGTCAGGGTGCGCGCCAATCAAGTAACCAATCCTCCAGTTGCTCGTCTATCGCCACATGCCCTCCGTGTGTCGTGAAACCATCCGTACCGGAGCTACATCCATAGAGCGTAGCCATATAGTAAATTGAGAGTGACGCCGGTTCGGAATGAAGAGGCAAATAAACCCATGAAGCTGTACGAAAAAATCCGCCAGCAGAAACTCGTATCCACCGCGCTGCTTCTGGTCACGCTGTCGATCGGGATCATGATCGGGACGCTGGTCAACACCGGCGTGCACGCAGCCCGCAATCAGAACGCGGCGGATGCCACGCCACTCGTGATTCCGCACGCGACTGAACTCGGCAACGAATTCACCAAGCTGGCGCGCAAGCTCGACCCGAGCGTCGTCAACATCACGGCCGATTACACCCCCAAGCCCGGCAGCTCGGCTCGCGGCCGCCGAGGCCAGCCGCAGGAAGAAGATTCCGACGGCGCCGACGATAATTCCGATCTCTTCCATCGCTTCTTCGGCAACAAGGGGGGCGGCGGCGCGGATATGCCGCAGCAGGTGTTCAAGCGCGAACAATCCGGCACCGGTTTCATCGTCGATAAGAACGGCTACATCATCACCAACCATCACGTGGTCGCCGATTCGCAGGGCGGCTCCGGTCGATCACATCTTCGTCAAGATGCATGGCGACAGCACGGAATATCGAGCACGTGTCATCGGCATCGACATCGAAACCGACATCGCGGTGATCAAGATCGACAATCCGAAGCGCGCGCTGACGCCGATCACCGTCGGCAACTCGGAAGCCGTACAAGTGGGCGATTGGGCGGTGGCGATCGGATCTCCCTTCGGCCTGGAAGCCACGGTTACGGCGGGAATCATCAGCGCCACCGGCCGCGAAGTCCCCGGCAACGACAAGCAATTCCAGCGCTTCATCCAGACCGATGCCGCCATCAATCCAGGCAACAGCGGCGGACCGCTGCTGAACATCCGCGGCGAAGTGATCGGCGTGAACACCATGATCGCCACTCAGAACGGCGGATCGCAGGGCGTCGGCTTCGCGCTGCCCATCAACATGGTGGCCAAGATTTATAACGACATCATTCGCGACGGCCGCGTGACCCGCGGCTCCATCGGCGTGACCTTCGGCAATCACGAAAATCCCGAAACGCTGATGCGCGCGATGGGCTTCGACCACGGCGCAGATCGTCGACATGTGAAAAAGGGCGGCCCGGCGGACAAGGCCGGTATCAAGGAACAGGACATCATCACGGGCCTGAACGGCCAGCCGATTCGCGACGGCAAGGATCTGATCGACCGCGTGGCGGAAACGCCGGTGGGCACGCAGATCACGCTGAACGTGGATCGCGACGGCAAGAAGATGGATATTAAGCTGTCGGTACAGGATCGGGTGCAGGTGTATTCGGATACGCCGAGCATCGCCGGTGTCAAGGTCCCGGCATCGACGAATCCAGCAAGCCGCTGACTCCAACGGCAGCCGTCGCCGGATCGGTCAAATTCGGCTTCTAGCCGCGCGTTGTCAGCGAAGAAGAGCGCGAACTGACGCCCGATAAACACGGCGTAACCGTAACCCGCGTCGAACCGGGCACGTTCGCCCAGGAAATCGGGATGGCAGGAACACGACATCATCATCGCGATCAACCGGCAGCCGATGAGTTCGGTGGACGACGTGAAGCGCATCCAGGGCGACGCTGAAGCCGGGCGATCCGGTAACGTTCCGCGTGATTCGCTCGGCGCAGGTGCCAGCCGCCGTCCGCAGCCGGTCCGGCGCCCCGGCGACCGCCGCCATCTTCCTGACAGGAACCCTCCCGGATAAATAATCGGGATGTGGGGTGGGTAATCGGATGTGGGGTGGGCCGCCAGGCCGACGATGTGGGGCCGCCACTCGTGGCGGCGAGCGGCCTTCAGGCCGCTCAAACAAGCTTGACACCAGCCACAACGACGGCGCCTTCTGCTAAACTCTAGGTTTGCGTCTTTCAAATCTAGCGATTACGACAGCCTTGCTAGTCGCCGGGAATCTCACTGCGCAGACTCCAGCGTCCAAGACCGCTTCGTCATCGACGCCTTCCGTCAAATCGACGGCCCACCGTAAATCCACACGCCACTCGACATTGGCCAAATCTACGACAGCCAAGCCAACCGCACCCAAGCCAGCAACCGTAACGGCATCCAACAAGACCGCCCCCACCCACGTCTCGAAAACTGGTTCGAAAACCGGCAAGAAACCCACCGTAGCCGCAGCCCGCCGATCCAACCAGCAACAGCCCACTCCAGATCGATACCGCGAAATCCAGCAATCGCTTTCCGAAAAGGGCTACTTCGCGGGGCAACCCGACGGCAACTGGGGTCCGGACTCCGTGGACGCGCTCAAGCGTTTCCAACGGGATCAGAGTCTGACCGAGGACGGCAAGCTCGGATCGCTCTCGCTGATCGCGCTCGGCCTCGGGCCCAGGCGTATGCCGCCCGCCGATGTCGCCACGGAATCCGCGCCTGCCGATAGGCCCGCGGCGGAAAAGCAAATCGACAGACCCACCCACTAAAATCTCCAAGAGGTTCCAATGATTATCGGAGTTCCCAAGGAAGTTAAGGATCATGAAGCTCGCGTGGGCTTGCTGCCCAGCGGCGCCAAAGCCCTGACCGAGGCCGGCCACACCGTGCTGGCCCAAGCCGGAGCCGGGCAGGCAAGCTCGCTACCCGACGAAGAATACGCCCAGGCTGGCGCCCGCATCGTCGCCTCCGCGGCCGACGTCTGGTCGCAAGCCGACCTCGTCATCAAGGTCAAGGAACCCCAGCCCTCCGAGTACGGCTACATGCGCCCGGGCCTGACGCTATTCACCTATCTGCACCTGGCGCCGCTGCCAGAGCTGACCGACCAGCTTCTGAAATCGCGCGTCAACGCCGTCGCCTACGAAACCATTCGCGAAGACGACCATTCCCTGCCCCTGCTGACCCCCATGAGCGAGGTCGCCGGGCGCATGGCCGTCCAGGTGGGCGCGCAATATCTGGAAGCGCCGAACGGCGGCCGAGGCATCCTGCTCGGCGGCGTCCCCGGCGTCGCGCCGGCCAACGTCGTGATCCTGGGCGGCGGCGTCGTGGGTCACAATGCGGCGAAAATGGCGGTCGGCCTGGGCGCGCACGTCACCATCATCGACCGCAATCTCGACCGCCTGCGCGAGCTCGACGACATCTATTCCAGCCAGATCGTCACGCTAGCCTCGAACGACTACACGATTCGCGAGTCGCTGCGGCACGCGGACCTGGTGGTCGGCGCGGTCCTGATTCCCGGGCGCGTCGGCCCCGAAGCTAGTGCGTCGCGATATGATTCCGCTGATGAAAAAAGGCTCGGTGATCGTCGATGTGGCGATCGACCAGGGCGGCTGCGTCGAAACCGCGCACGCCACCACGCATACCGATCCGATCTATTTCGTCGACGGCGTGCTGCACTATTGCGTGTCGAACATGCCGGCCGCGGTGCCCCACACCTCGACGTTCGCGCTGAATAACGCGACCTTCCCCTACCTGATGGAACTCGCGAATCGCGGCCTGATCGGAGCAGTCAAGCACAGCAACGCGATCCGCGAAGGCGTGAATACGTACGAGGGTCACGTCGTCTATCCCGCAGTAGCCGAGAGCCAGGGCAAGGCGTGGAAAGATCTCAGCTCGGTGATGTAGACCAAATCAAACGTGGCGCGGGCCGCCAGGCCTGCAGAGCCGAGAGTCGTCTCGGCTTTTCCTCATTGTTTGTGCGAGAACCACGAAGAAGCCGAGACGACTCTCAGCTCTGCATGTCCGGCAGCCCGGCCGCGGTTCTCGAGAGCCCGTCCTTAATTCAGCGTCAGCTTGAACTTCACGGCAATCGCGCACGTCGTTACCGACGGCGTCGGCACAAATAGCGCTCCCAGACTGCCTTGGATCGAAACCAGTCCGCCGGAGACCTGGCTTGCCACCCCGCTTCCATCGGTGATCGTCGAGATCTGGCCGACACCGAACCCGGCCGCCTGAGCCAGCACCTGCGCCTGCGCCCTGGCGTCCGCCACCATCGCCGCCAGTGGACACGGTTGGGCGGCCTGCGCCGCAGCCGACACCTGCACGCCAGAAACCTGATAAGTCACCGAAAATCCCGGATTTTGTTTTGCGATCGTTGCCTGCAGCGTCCCCAACTTCGTCAGTGTGTCCTTAATCGCGGCATAGAGAATCGTCAGTTGGAACGACCACGCCTGGTTTAGCTGTGCACCAGGTCCATCGATCACGCCGTAAACACTCGCGAGATTGGATTGTGTGAGCCCAAAGCCCTGCACCACCGCCAAAACGTCGTTCAAATTGGCGCTGGTGGGAGTTTCGACATAAACATTAATCACCGCTTGATCGGGCTGCGCCCCAAGGGGCCGGGTGGCAATGACCGTGAGCGTATACGGATCGAGCTGGCCAAATGCCAGACTCGCAAAGATGAGGCAGGCAGCGGTTAGAACGATAGTTCGCATCGTTAGAACCCCACCAGCGAGTATTTTGCCGTCACCGAACAGAGCAGGCTGCCGGGACTCGATGTGGTGGATAGAGCAGTTAAGCCGCTTACGAATCGCCCGGCCGCGGTAGCGAGAGTCTGAGCTTTCGCCTTGGCCTCATTCAGGAGGTCGGGCAGCGGGCACGTGAGCGAGAGCGAGGCTTGTGCAGACAGCTTCACGCTCTGCGGAGCGAACGACAACGTCAAGTTAGGATTCGAATTGGCCATCGTGTTCTTAAGATTTGTCAGCGTTGCGACAATTGCTGCCGTGTTGGTTAGCGGGCCTACAACGGTGAACGCCCATTCCAATTGGTTGCCCGGTGTGCTTCCACCAGTCAACACGCTGGTGAAATTTGCCAGCGTAATTCCGCCCGGCTGAACCGCCGCGAGCACTTCATCGAGCGACGTCGTTTGTCCGGAGAAGACGAACACGGTGAATACGGCTTGATCCGGTTGGGCCGTGAGCGTGCGCGACGCGGTCACCGTCAAGGAATTGGAATCCGCCTGAGCCAGAACTATCGAGGCGGAAAAAAGAAATAGCGCCGTGGAAATGCATCTATGCATGCCCCTCATTGTATGAAATGAGCGGTTGTTGACATCAATCGAGCGGCGTTGCTTGGAGCAACACCCAACGTCAACGCGGCGGCTACTGGCTCAGCGTCAGCTTGAATTTCACCACGATCGCACAGTTCGTCGTTGTATTGACCGTTTGGGTAAAGATCTCCCCGACGTTGACGAATCCCACCCTGTATGCCGCAATCGAGGGCACACCGACCGTCCCCACCACGCCACCTCCACCATCCGTAATCGTCGAGATCTGCCCCAGCCCGAATCCTGCCGCCTGAGCGAGCGCCTGTGCCTGCGTCTTCGCATCCGCGATCATCGCCGCTGTTGGACACGTCTGAGCCGCCTGCAACTGTGGTGAAACTTGTACCCCGTTCACGGAAAACAGGAGCATCGGCCCCGAACTCTGCTTCGCCAGTTTGGCCTGCAAAGCCCCCAACGCGGTCAACGTGTCCTTAAGGCTGGAATAGGGAACGGTCAAGCTGAACGACCATTCCAGCCCGACCGGCGGAATTGGAAGCCCCGAATTGTTGAACGATAGGCTCGACTGATTGTAGACACTGGACAAGTTCGCCTGAAGTCAGCCCGAGTCCCTGGACGACATTGAGAATGTCGTTCAGCCCGAGACTCGCATCCGCATCCACGTAAACGCTGAGCGAAGCCTGATCCGGCTGCACGCTGATCGACCGGCTTGCCGTCACCGTCAAAGTATAAGGATCCAGTTGCGCGAGCGCAGTCGAAGCCAACGCCAACGCCGCTATCATCACCACGCTTGTCCGCATATCAAAACCCCACCAGCGAAAACTTCGCGGTTACCGAACACCCGACGCCTGGTGGACTCGGCACATTCGTCGCCAGCGCGATCAGCCCGCTCACGAATCGCCCCGCCGCGCTAGCCATCGCTTGGGCCTTGGCCTTCGCTTCGTTGAGCAAATCCGGCAGCGGACAGCTCTGGGATTGCGATGCCTGCGCCGACGTCCCCGTCCCTTGCAACGCGAACGCGATGCTGTATCTGAGATTGTTCGCGACCGAGCTCTCCAGATTCGTCAGCGTCGCCACCGTCGCCTTCGTATTCGTCAACGGTCCTACCAGCGAAAACGTCCACTGCAGCATCGGAACATTGGCACTGCTGTAAGTCGTGTACACATTCGAAAAATTGGCGAGCCCAATGCCGGCCGGCTGCAACACCGCAAGCACGTCATCCATCGTCGAAGTCACCGGGGCCGTCACCGATACGCTAAATGACGCCTGATCAGGCTGAACAACGATCGTACGAAACGCCGTCACCGTAACTGAATTAGAATCGACCTGCGCGAACGCGCAAGGTACACAACAAAAGAGCAGTCCCGCAACACGCCTGTACATTGCTAGATTGTACGGGATTCGTGTGAATTCGTGGCCAGGATTCTTATCCGCGTGTATCAGCGTGCATCCGCGGCCAATCGCCAAACTACCCCTTAGCGAAATACAACGCCGCCGCCCGCTCCAGCTCACTCTTCGTCATGATCGGACCCCGACCCTCATACCGGCCGATCGACAACAGAATATTGCAGATATCCGCCGGATAACACGCGCGCAATTCCGTCCGGCCCTCGCGCAAACACAGCTTGCGAAGATACTCCGCGCTATCCGGTTCCGACTGAATATTCCGCCCCTGCACCACTCGCGAGAAAATCTGATCGAAGCTGCCCGGATCCACCGCCTCCACATAAATCTTGTTATGAATGCGGCGCAGGAACGCTTCGTCGGCCAGATCCGACGGCTCCAGGTTGGTCGAAAACACCACCATCAGCTCGAACGGAATCTGGAATTTGACGCCGTACCGCAGCGTCAGATAATCCACGTGACGATCCAGCGGCACGATCCACCGGTTCAGCAAATCGCGCGGCGACATCAACTGCCGTCCGAAGTCGTCGATAATCAGAATCCCGTTGTTCGCCTTCATCTGCAGCGGCGCCGCATAAATTCCCGACGCTTCGTCCAAACGCAATTCCAGCATGCTCGGAATCAGTTCGCCGCCCACCACCAGGCACGGCCGCTTGCACGTCAACCAGCGCGGATCCAGATCCGGTTCGTCATTCTCCAGCGCGTTGTGCACCACCGGATCGTACAAACTGATCACCTGGTTGTCGACCTCAACCGCATACGGAATCAGCACCGCGTCCTGATACACGCGCAGCATGCGTTCCGCCAGGCTGGTTTTGCCGTTCCCCGTCGGCCCGTAAACGAAAATCGAGTTCTGTGAAATGATCGCCGGCCCCAGCTGGTCCAGCATCCGGTCCGTCACGATCAGATCGGAAAACGCGTTGCGCAGCGTCTTGCGATCCACGTGGACCTTCGCCGCCTGCACCTTGGTCGCCGCCTGATATTCTTTCAGCGATACCGGGCACGCGCCCGCGTATTGCGACACCTGGAATCGTTCGCCCGCCAGCATCTTCCCCGCCGCCGACAACGTGAAATTGTAGTCGTTGCCGGTCATGCCCTTGATCTCGACCAGCTGCTGCGAGCGCATGTGCTTGAACGCAATGTCGATAATCGGAATCGAGAGGCGCAGCGACCGGCTCAAGCCCTCCAGGCTCGAATAGCCTTCGATCAGCATGCGGCGCAGGATCAGATCGAGCACCAGCCCCTCGGATATCCCCAGTTCCGAGAAACTCTGCGGAATCGCGGGGTTGAAGACGCTGCGGACCGGAGCGAAAGTGGCCATGAATAGGTACGTTCCTTCTCAGCGTTGTCATCGGCGGAATCAGGGCCGAAGTTTACAGCGAAAAGCGGCCAGCTTGCGCCGGTGTGTCCCGCTGGGCCCCTCGCTGGTCATCGCCTTTGGCTCGTCATCAAGAGAAAAGGCAAATGGCTACGCGGCCGCGTCGACCCGCCACGCTCACTCCATGTCAGGCCGGCCGCATATCCTTAGAATCGCGGCTATTTCGCGCATTTCACAATTTGGTATGCCGCGTGCCACAGCAGGAGCGTGGTAATACGCCGCAATCGCAGACAGTTCTCCGCCATGCTCTTCGCGCTGGCGTTGATCGGATGCGCCGCGACCGCCAGCGCCGCCATCCAGATCCTAGCGGTCACCAGTTCCACCGATTTCACTCCCGCTGCGATCGCGCCCGGAAGCCTGGCCTCCGTTTGGTGCACCGGCCTGGCGGGGATTTCCGGCGTCGTGACCGCGAGCGGCCCCGTCCTCCCGACACAATTGGCTGGCGTCACCGTCTACGCAGGGGGTTCAGGAAACGCACCGGTTCTCGCCGTCGCCGACTTGGGCGGCTATCAATTGATCAACATCCAGGTCCCATGGGATGCCGCCGGCTACAACGCCATCGGCGTCACGCAAGGAGCGGAACGCGCGATCGCGAGTGAGTTCAACACCATTGGGTGGCCCGTATTTTTCATCGATTCGAATGGCTACATGATCGCGCGGCACGTCTCGGACGACAGCGTCGTGACGGCTGCGAACCCCGCAATGCCCGGCGAATGGATCGCCGGTTATGCCTCCAACTTAGGGCCTGTGTCGAACACTCCACCCAGCGGCGAGCCAGCGCCTCGCTCCCCATTGTCGTTTCTGGCTCCCATTCCCGGCGCCACCGCCGGAAGTACTCCGTCGTTCTCCGTCGTCGTGACACGCCCGGGCGATTCGGTTGTGTTCCAAACAGACGCGGCGGAGAGTAATTTCATAGGGCTTGCCCCCGATACCGTGGGTGTGTATCAGGTCAATTTTCGAATTCCACCATCCCCCCCGCCGGGCGATGCCATCGTCACCATGAGGAAAAACATCGACTGCGGCTTCTTCTTCGTTCAGGGATGCGGGCGAGGGCTGACGGCCACCCTGAGCAACGCCGCTAAGCTGCCCGTCGCTCCCTGATCGGGTTTCGTGGAGCCGCCAGTCATGGCGGCAAGCCGGCGTTTCAGCCGGCTTTCTTAATCCGAAAACCGGCCTAAACTCCCGATGCCAGCAGAAGTGCCGGCCCCACAGTGGAAACTGAGCCACTCCCGGCGCCCTGCACGTTCCCCCACTCGCCATCGTCATCTCTATTGGTGAGGTTTCTCCGCACACTCCAAATCCCCGCGCTGGCGATCGCTCTAATCGCAACCGCCCCCGCGTCCGACCTCGCCGAAAACCTCTTCAAAGCCGGCCAAAAGGCTGAGCGCGCAGGCGATACGCTCCACGCCTACCTCCTCTACGTGCGCGCCGCCGAAGCCGATCCCCGTAACGCAACCTACGCCGCCCGCAAACTCGCCCTCCAGGGCCTCACCACCCTCTCCGCGAAGACAACGCTGGGACCCGACCCCGTCGAGGTTGCGCGAGCCACCCCTCCCGCTCTCGACACGGACGATCCCGATTCCGACGATCCCGCACCCGACCCCCAAACCGACGAGTCCGCCGTGGACCCAAACGCGGACCCAAACGAACCACCCGCTGAAGCCGTCACCGCCGCCGAGGTCAAGGAAGCGCGCGAGGCCCTCCCGCCCCCGCATCTCGCCGGTTCGCCCGACAAGAAGACTTTCGACATCAAGGGCGACGCGCGCATGGTATTCGAACGGGTCGCCTCGGCCTACGGCATCACCGTGATTTTCGATCAGGACTATCAGGCGGTGCAGCCGTTCACCTTCCGCATGAACGATGCCGACTATCGGGAAGCCCTGCACGGCCTGGAAGCGGTCTCGGATTCGTTCCTGATTCCGCTCGGCCCGAAACTCGCGCTGGTGTGCCGCGACACCGCGCAGAAGCGCACCGAACGCGAGCCCGTCGCGGCCGTCTTGATTCCCATTCCCGAGCGGCTCTCCATTCAGGAAGCGCAGGAACTGGTACAAGCCGTCCAGACGACGCTCGAAATCCGGCGCATCGCCACCGACCCCACCAAACATGTGATTTTCATGCGGGACCGGGCTTCGAAGATCATGGCGGCCCAGCAGATCCTGGCCTCGCTCTCGCGCGCCCGAACCCAGATCGAAGTCGAAGTGGAGTTTATCGAAGTGGCGAAAACGTCCTCGCTCGGCTACGGGTTGAATCTGCCGAACGAGATTTCGCTGGTCAATTTCGGAAATTTTCTGCACAACGCGGCGACTCCCGCCGGCTTTACGAAATTCCTCACCTTCGGCGGCGGCTTCAGCCTGTTCGGCATGGGCATCACCGATGCTGCCGCCTTCGCCACCGTCGCTAAGGCAACCGCCAACAATTTGCTGCGTGCCCAGGTCGTCAGCCTGGATGGGCAGCCAGTATCGCTTCACGTCGGCACGCATTACCCTGTGATCACCAACGCTTATGTCGGCAACACCAACACCAGTACCAACGGCAGCAGCCAGGTATTCACGCCCCCGCCCACCATCAATTTCGAAGACTTGGGCCTGGTGCTGAAAATCACGCCGGCGGTTCACGGTGACGACGAAGTGACGCTGGATGTCGATGCGGAATTTAAGGTGCTCGGAGCCAGCACCGCGGTGGGGATCCCGATTATCTCCAATCGCAAATTCACCGGAAAAGTGCGCTTGAAGGACGGCGAATGGGCGGTGATCGCCGGCCTGCTGACGAATTTGGATTCCGATTCATTGACCAGCTACCCGGGCATCGGGCACGTTCCGTTTTTCGGCCGCCTGCTGGGACAAACCTCCATTGAAAAAGACTCCGGGCAAGTGCTTCTAGTCCTGAAGCCGCGCCTGCTGAACCTGCCGCCCTGGGAATTCCCCAACAAGACAATCTGGGTCGGCACGGACACACGCCCCTTGACGCTGTTCTAGCGTACGGACGTGGCGCACGCTTCAGCGTGCCGGCGGGCACTTTAGTGTCCGCTCGACCCGCGCAGCCTGAAGAGTCTGTGTGAAAACAGGGACAGGCTACCCTGTCCCCTAGTGACCCGAGATCACGAATGAACAAGATATTGGCGTGGACAGGGCGGCCTGTCCCTGTTTTTCACACAGACTCTGAACGCCGCGCCAGCGCGATAATCGTGCGCCACACAGTCGGCCGGATCACTGAAGCCGCGGATCAACGCCGACACATACCGATGATTTCGTTCATCCGCGTGCATCTGCGTGCATCTCCGGCTACTGCTTACCAATCGCCTCCCAATACATCCCCGCGACCCTCTCGATCCCATGCTCCGCCGCGATATGCCGAGCCGCCCGCTTTCCGATCTCCATCGCCGCTTCCCGATCCCCCGCCAGCCATTCGATAATCTGCTCCAGCATCTCTTCCTCGGCCGCGCCAGCATCCACGCGCAGGCAAGCATTCTCCGGAATCCGAGCAATCTCCTCACCCGCCGTAAACACCACCGGCTTGCCGATCCCCATCAATCGAATCGCGATGCCCGATGTTTCCCCTGCCGTGGGAAATCGCAAATTCACGCAGAGATCCGCAGCCGACGCATGCAGCCAAAAATCGGCCTCGGACAAATATCCGGTACGTAGAATCCGCGAATCATCCAGCAGAGCAGCCGAGGCCCGCTCCAGATCCGATGACGCGAACGCTCCCGCGATGAGCAGCCGCACATCGGCGCCGCTCGCCCACGCCGCTTTGACCGCGCGAACCACCGCCGGAAGCCTCTTCGATTCGCGCATGTGGCCGAACACCGCCACCAGCAGCGTGCGCGGACCCAAACCAAGGTCGGCGCGCAAACGCAACACATCGGCGGAATCGGGCAGTGCTGGGGGTACAAAAAGATGGGGAATCTCAAAAATCCGGACGTCAGGAGCATGCCGTCGAACCGCAGCCGCGGCAGCCGGATTGTGAACGATAACGGCGCGTGATCGCGTCGCGATGCGTTTCAGCATCGGGTATTCGAAATAGCGCGAATCCGACGCCGAGCGAGCCCGATTGCGCCACAACTCCTCCGCCATCCCGCGCATCCACTCGCCGTAATTGAAAACAAATTCTTCGATATAACCCGCCTCGCCCAAAGTGCCCAGAAAAAAATGCTGCAGGACCGCATCATGTAGAACCGAGACACCAGGGTGCGCCAGGGCGCGAGAGTAGATTTCGCGATGCAGATGATTGTTGCCGATGTGATAAAGCGAAACATCGGCAAGCGCATCGTTGATCTCGACGTTTCCGTGGCGGCGAAGCGCATCGAACAACGCAGCCGCATAGTCGGCGACACCAGTAGCAGCCGGAGGCATCGGCGAAAACAATCCAACCTTCATGCGCGTGTGAGTTGTGTGGGGCAGGCGGTTCCGCCTGCCATTTTGATTATGTGGGGCAGGCCATCTTGTCGCCTGCCGCTTGGTTGCGTGGGGCAGGCGCTTCCGCCTGCCCTCTTGGTTGTGTGGGGCAGGCCATTTTGTCGCCTGCCGTTTGGTTGCGTGGGGCAGGCCGCCCGGCCTGCGCGCGGCCGCCTGGCCGCGCCGCTCACTGCGTCCATTATCCCTTCACCCGAGGCCCAAACAACGCCGTCCCAATCCGAACATGAGTAGCGCCCTCTTCAATCGCC
Source organism: Terriglobia bacterium (assembly GCA_963732025.1). Classification (GTDB taxonomy): domain Bacteria; phylum Acidobacteriota; class Terriglobia; order Bryobacterales; family Bryobacteraceae; genus Palsa-187. The sequence goes on along the minus strand of CAVSXU010000006.1, from coordinate 28,843 downwards.
GCCTCCAAATCATGCGACATCCCCATCGACAACTTTGGCAACGAATGCTTCCGAGCCAGCTCCGCTAACCGCCGGAAATAAGGACGAGTCTGCTCCGGATCGTCACTCCAGGGAGGCATAGTCATCAAGCCGGTAAGCTCCAAATTCGGACACTCGTGAATCGCCGAAATGAGCCCTTCAAGCGATTCCGGAGCAGCCCCAACTTTCGACTCCTCCTCGGAAAGCTTCACCTCGATCATGACCTCAATCTTCCGCCCCATCGAATCCAAGCGCCGAGCCAGCTTCTCCGAATCCACCGTCTGAATTACCCGGAACAAATCCGCCGCGACACGGGCCTTATTCGACTGAAGGTGCCCGATCAAATGAAACTCTGCGTCCGCAAGATCGGCCAGCGCCGGCTGCTTCGTCTCGAACTCCTGCACGTAGTTCTCACCGAACTTTCGCAACCCCAGTTCGTAAGCCTCCCGAACCACCGCCGCAGAAAATTTCTTAGTGACCGCGATGAGCGTAATTTCCGAACGAGCTCGCCCCGCGCGTGCCGCCGCGGCGACTATCCGATCCTCGACTTCCAAAATCCGTTCACGAATCACGTTTCGAGTATACGTGGCGCACGCACTCATGCGTGCCGTGTCGACACTCATGTCGACACGTGTTTTTTCCGCGCAGGTCTAATGAGAACCTAGGCACTCATGTCGACATCGTGCTTGGAATAAACAAGCCGTCCCCCAACGTAAACCGCCCACGCTGGCTCAATCCCAAAAAAATAAGCAAGCTCGCGATAATCCACGCAATCATGAATCACAAAATCCGCGCTCTTCCCCGATTCGAGCGATCCAATCTCACCGCCAAGCCCCAAGCTGTACGCCGCGTTAATCGTGGACGCGGTGATTGATTCGGCAGGCGTCATCTTCATCTGCGTAGCCGCCAGCGACAACATCATCGGCATCGAAGGCGTCGGCGACGATCCAGGGTTGAAGTCCGTCGCGATCACCACTGCAAGCCCCGCGTCGATCATCGCGCGCGCCGCCGGATATTTTTGCGATCCCAACGCGTAGACCGCGCCCGGCAACAACACCGGCTGTACGCCGGACTTTTGCAGCGCCGCGATCCCCACTGCATCGGTATGCTCCAAATGATCCGCCGTCGCCGCATGCAATTCCGCCGCCAGCATCGCACCGCCGCCGTTTTCCAATTGGTCGGCGTGCATTCGAAGGCCAAGTCCTTCCGATCGAGCAGCTTGGAGCACCCGCCGAGCGTCTTCAACAGGGAAAACGCGCGGTTCGCAAAAAACATCGCAAAACACCGCAACTTTCGATGCTTTTACCATCATTTCTTCCACGACGAAATCGACGTATTCGCCGCGCCGGCCCCGAAACTCGTCCGGAATTTCGTGCGCGCCAAGGAACGTCGGCACCGTCCGCAGCGGTGTAATTCGACCGATCACGCGCAGCAATTTCAGCTCGTCATCGAGCGTCAGCCCGTAGCCCGACTTCGCCTCGATGGTCGTGGTGCCATTGCGCAGAAACCATTCGACATAGCGCGACGCGCCTTCCAGAAGCTCGTCTTCGTTCGCCGCGCGAGTGCGCCGAACCGTGGAACGAATCCCACCGCCGGCTGCTGCAATCTCTTGATAAGTAGCGCCTTCCGAGCGTTTTTCGAATTCGTCCGCGCGATTGCCGGCAAACACCGGATGCGTGTGCGCGTCGACAAATCCGGGCATCACGACACGCCCGCCCGCATCGATAACTTCCGTTCCTGCTTCGATTTGGATGCGCGGCCCAGCGTAGGTTATGCGCCCATCGCGAACCAGCATCATGCCGTCGCGAACGATCGATAACTCGCGCAGCTCGCGGCCAATCCGCGGACGCGCCGGACCTGCTAGCGTTACGAGTTCAGAGCATCCAACTATCGCAAACGAAATCACTTGCCGTCATCCATCGGAATCCGAATGCCTTGTTCGCGCGCGACTTCCTTCGCGCGATCGTATCCAGCGTCGGCGTGGCGCGCGACGCCGATCCCAGGATCGGTCGTCAAGACGCGCTCCAAGCGCGCGGCGCATTTGTCGGTACCGTCGGCAACTACCACCATTCCAGCGTGTTGCGCGTATCCGATGCCGACGCCGCCGCCGTTGTGAATCGAAACCCAGGACGCACCCGCCGCGACATTCAACATCGCGTTCAACAGCGGCCAATCCGCAATCGCATCGGAACCATCTTTCATTGCTTCGGTTTCGCGATACGGCGATGCCACCGAACCAGTATCGAGATGATCGCGGCCGATCACGACCGGCGCCGCGATCTTGCCCCGCTTGATCAAATCGTTCATCGCGAGCCCAAATTCGGCGCGCTCACCGTAGCCTAACCAGCAGATTCGCGAGGGCAATCCTTGAAAATGAATTTTCTCCGAAGCGAGCTTCATCCAGCGCTTCAGCGTTTCGTTACGCGGAAAAAGTTCCAGCGCGAGTTTGTCGGTGACGCGAATATCTTCAGGATCACCAGATAGCGCGGCCCAGCGAAACGGCCCGCGGCCTTCGCAGAAGAGTGGACGAATATATTCGGGAACGAAGCCGGGAATCTCGAACGCATCTTCGACGCCGGCCTTTTTCGCCTGCGTTCTCAAGTTGTTGCCGTAGTCGAAGGTGACGGCGCCCAAGCGTTTCAACGCGAGCATCGCGCGAATGTGCTGGCCCATCGTATCGATCGATCGGCGAATGTAGTCAGCCGAATCCGACTGCCGCAGCGCGATCGCTTCGTCGAGCGACATCCCATTGGGAATGTAACCATTTAGCTCATCGTGCGCGCTGGTCTGATCGGTCAGGATATCGGGCACGACATTGCGGCGCACCAGCTCCGGCAAAACATCGGCGCAGTTGCCGACGAGTCCAACCGAGATCGCTTCGTGCTTTTTTTGCGCTTCGCCGAGAATCGAAAGCGCGTCGTCGAGATTCGACGCAACACGGTCGCAATATCCTGTTTCCAATCGTTTGGCGATTCGCTTTGGATCGACGTCGATGCCCAGGAAACACGCGCCTGCCATGGTCGCAGCCAGCGGCTGCGCTCCGCCCATTCCTCCCATGCCGCCGGAAACGATTAGTTTTCCGGCGAGCGATCCGCCGAAGTGCCGCACGGCCGCGGCTGAGAATGTTTCAAACGTTCCCTGCACGATTCCCTGGCTGCCGATGTAGATCCACGATCCTGCGGTCATCTGTCCGTACATCGTTAGTCCCATGCGTTCAAGTCGATGAAACTCATCCCAGTTGGACCAGTGGCCGACGAGGTTCGCGTTGGCGATCAGGACTCGGGGCGCGTCGTCATGGGTGCGAAAAATCCCGACGGGTTTGCCGGAGGCGACGATCAGGGTTTCGTCATTCGCAAGAGTTTCGAGCGAGCGCACGATGGCGTCGTAGGCTTCCCAACTGCGGGCGGCGCGGCCGGTGCCGCCGTAGACGATGAGGTCGTCGGGGCGCTCGGCAACTTCGGGATCGAGGTTGTTCATGAGCATGCGCAGGGCGCCTTCCTGCTGCCAGCCTTTGCATCGGAGGGTGCGCCCGTGTGGGGCTCGGATTATGCGGCTGTGAACTGGGGGGTCAGAGGTGGTCATTTTGGTTATTTGCGAGCTATTTAGCGCTCCATGCTGTCGCGCCTCACTGGCGGCCGTCAGTATTTAGTATGTCGTGGATTTTGCGGTCGAATTCGGCGGCGGAGAATCGCTTTGCGGAAGACTGGAGAAGTTGCGCGTCGATCTGTGAGGATTCGAATCGGCCGATTGCTTCGTTCAGTAAGTCTTCCGTGGGGGCTTCGAAGAAAAACGCGCCTTCGGGCGGCACGATTTCCAGCACTCCTCCCCGGCCTAGGGCGATCACGGGTTTGCCGCTGGCCAGGGCTTCTACGATGGTGATGCCGAAGTCTTCCTCGCCCGGCATGATGAACGCACGGCAGCGGGCGTAGAGGTTTTGCAAATCGCTGTCGCTGACCCGGCCTAGAAACTGCACGTTTGGAGCAGCGATCTTTTTGAGGTTCGCGTAGTCGGGGCCGTCGCCTGCGATCCGAAGTTTTCTGCCGTTGCCGGCGAAGGCGCGCACCGCCAGGTCGACTCGTTTGTAGGGCACGAGTTCGCTGACCATCAGAAAATAGTCCTCGGTAGGCTCGTGGTGAAACGACTCGACTGCCACTGGGGGGTGCACTACTACGGAATCGCGATTGTAGATTCTTTGGATACGTCCACGAACGTTTTCGCTATTCGCTACGAATTCGGTCACGCGCTCCGCTGTGGCGAGATCCCATTTGCGCAGGCGCGGCGCGAAATGTTGGATGGCTGCGCGCTTGAGAGGCGATCGCGTCCATTCGTTCAGATATTCCGGATAGAGGTCCCAGAGATAGCGCATAGGTGTGTGGCAGTAGCAGATGTGGCGCGCGTTTGGGTTCGCGATCACGCCTTTGGCGGGGCCGGATTCGCTGGAGATCACCAGGTCGTAGGGGCGGAGGTCGAAGGATTCCAGGGCTCGCGGCATCAGGGGGAGTAGGGATCTGTGGAATCGGCGGAGTGGATTTAGATAGGACGCCGTGATGCGATGCGAACGGATCAGCGGGGAGATTTTTTCTGGATCGTAGAAGAGCGTGAAGATATCGGCTTGTGGGAGGATTCGGCAGAGTGCTTCGAGGACTTTTTCGCCTCCGCGCATGCCTAGTAGCCAGTAATGAATGATTGCTACCCGCATGCGCTTTGCGTCAAGACGAAGTCTAACATTCGGTGGGTCCGTTTCAGATGTGGGGCCGGCACTTCTGCCGGCAACCGGACTTTAGGCCGGTTTTTCCAGCGTGAATAGAGCCGCCTGAAGGCGGCTCGCCGCCACGAGTGGCGGCCCCACGTCGAAACCGACCCACTACCTCCTTTTTTCAGCGCCTGGCAAAACTCGTGTCGACATGAGTGTCGACACGGCACGCAAGAGTGCGTGCGCCACGGGGCCACATGCTAGCCTGACCATACGGATGTCTCCTTTCGCTGGGCGCGGTGTGTCACGACGCGTTCTTTTTCAGATGGTTATTGTGGGGACTTGCACCGGCTTGGTGAAGATTGCCGGCGCCGCGAAAGTCATCTTTAGCGCACGTGCGTTCGGCGTCGGCGATAGCGTTGACGCGTACTTTATTGCATTCCTATTGGCCGCATTCTTCGGCGACACGCTGGCGGGATCGCTCAATTCCGCGCTGGTGCCGACGTTCATCGAAGTGCGCGAACGGGAAGGGCGCGGCGCCGCACAACGGCTGTATCAGAATGCGATGGCGGGCGCGGTGATTCTGCTGGCGGTGGTCGCGTGCATTTTGTTTGCGACCGCTCCATGGACCATGCGGCCGTTCGCGTCGCACTTCGACCAACCGAAATTCGCGCTGACGTGTTCGCTATTCCGCATCATGCTTCCGGCGATGCCGATCGCGGCGATGGCATCGGTGTGGCGATCCGTACTCAACAGCGAAGGAAGATTCGCGCTGCCCGCGATGGTGCCGGGCGCTACGCCCGCCATCTCGATTGTGTTTCTATTCGTGTACGCGCGCACCTGGGGAGTGTACGCGCTGGCGGCCGGAACGCTGGTGGGGGCGGGTCTGGAAGCCGCGCTGCTGGCTGCGATGATGCTGCATCGCGGATTTCCGATTCTTCCGCGGTGGTCCGGACGAACGGCGGCGCTCAACCAAGTGCTGGCGCAATATTGGCCAGTGGTGGCAGGCGTGGTGCTGCTGGGCGGAGCGCCGCTGATCGACCAGGCGATCGCGGCGATGTTGGGATCGGGCAGCGTTTCCGCGTTGCAGTATGGCACTCGCGTGACGGTGGTGCTGCTGGCGGTGGGCCCCAACGCGGTGGCCACGGCGATCCTGCCGCATTTTTCAACGTTGATCGTCACGCGCGACAGCAGCGAATTGTGGCACAGCTTGCGAAATTATGCGGCGATCATTCTTGCGGTGACGATTCCGGCGATCGCGCTGCTGGTGGCGATTTCGCATCCGCTGGTGCGCGTGCTCTTCCAGCACGGGCAATTCGACGATTCGGCCACGGCGGTGGTGACGTCGATTCAACGCTACTCGCTGCTGCAGATTCCGGCGGCGATGGTGATGGCGCTGGTGGTGCGATTGATCGCGTCGATGAAAGTGAATCAACTTTTGTTTCGCGCCGCAATTTTGTTTGGCGTACTGAATTTGTCGCTGGATCTGCTGCTGATTCGATGGATGGGGATTTCCGGTATCGCTCTGTCGACTGCGATCGTGCAGTTGGTCACGGTGATTTACTTGATCGGGTTGATGCGGAAACGCCTGCCTGCGAGCTTGAAACCTGGACCGAGTTCTGAAGCGGTTTCACGGTAGAGGCCGGCGAGTTTGGCGTCGATCAGCATTCGTCCGCGGCCTTCAACCGTTATGGATTCAAAGGACGGCGCGGCGTGGCGGGCGAGGCGATTCGCCGCTAGTCGAATATTTCCGCTGACGATCGACATTTCAACGCCGCGAAGGTCGATGAGTGTGCGTGCCGGGCTTGCGCCTTCGTCGCGCACGATGATTAGATCGGCTACGCCTCCTTCGCGGATTTCACCTTGGCCGTCGTTGAGCCGCAATGCTCGCGCGGCATCGAGCGTGACCATGCGATAGAGTTTCGCGGCACTCAGGTTCCAGATGGCTCGGGCGGCGCGCAGGGCGTCGAGAAGGTCGCCGGTTGCTGTGAGGGCGGAATCGGTTCCTAGCGCGATGGGAATGCCGGTTGCGAATGCCGAGCGTTTCAACGTTCGCCGCAGTGTGAACAGGTTGGAGACGGGGCAAGTGATTAACGATGCTCGTCTTTTTTTCAGGAGCGCGAATCCGCGCGCGTTGAGTGCGACTCCGTGGACGATGACGGTGCGTTGGTCGAGCAGACCCATGCGGTCGAGTCGGAAGATTTCGTCTTCGCCGGATGGATCGGTGGCTTCGCCAAGGTGCACGATGAACGGCCACGCTGGCGGCGTCTCGCGAAATCGTTTCACGATGTCGGGAGTAAATTCGAGCGAGTGCGCCCAGCCTGTTTGGTTCGCGACGTCGACTGGAAATCGCGCGCCGAAGGATCGGGGCGGGTCGGGATCGTGATTCGCAACGGTGGTGACGCCGCTGATCAGATTCTTGATGGCTCCCCAGACAAGACGCGTTTTGCGCGGTACGCTGCGATGCTCGCGCACGGGGGATTCGTCGGGTTTGTAGACGTCGCGAGCCCACTCGGTGGCGTTCGCGTAGGGCGGGTGGCCGAGCAGCGGGAAGAGATTGAAGGCCAGGTGATCGTGAGCATTGATCAGGCCGGGGAGGATTAGGTGGCCGGTTAGATCGATTGTTTTTTTGCCGGATGCGGGATGTAAGGAGGTGATGCGGCCGTTTTGAATTTCGATGTCTAGGGGTCGGGCGGTGTTGGGGCCTAGTGCCACGCGGGCGTTACGCAGAACCAACGAACTGCGATCGCTTTTTGAGACGGCCCTCATTGAGTCTGGTCCAGAACCTGACCGAGCGGAATGGCGAAATAATCGTGATGCCCCATTTGTGGTTGTCCGGCGGGCTGCTCTAGTGGGCAGAGGGTGTCGACATGAGTGTCGACACGGCACGCAGGAGTGCGTGCGCCACGTCGGATCAAATTCGCCTCCGGTAGCTCGCGATTAGAATTGCGGGTTGATCGCGCATTTCATCGAACCACGCCCCCTTGCCTGCGGCTTCGAAAAAGTGGCGCTCTGCTTCGCCGAACGGGACTTCGTGGAAATGTTCGAGAGTCAGATCGGGGTGTGCGAGTTCGGCTACGTCGTACGAATCGCTTTCCATCTCTATTGTGTCGCCGCCGTGTTTGAAGGTTCGCTTCCAGCCGCGTTTCAGTGCGTCGGGATGAAAGTCGGTCACGATGACTTTTGCGCCGGGCGCGGCTATTCTGGCGAGGTCCGCCATTGCCGAGGCGATGGGACGCATGTGGCCGATGACTAGCGCGGACAACACGAGGTCAGCCGAGGCGTCGCGAAACGGCGTGGCCATCGCATCGGCTTGGATCAACTTGTTGACGAGTGCCGGCTTGCGCGCCGCGGTGCGGAGCATTTCCATCGACAGGTCGGCGCCGATGGCGTGGGCTCCGTTGTCGATCGCCCATTGCAGCCAGCGTCCGGTGCCGCAGCCGATGTCGATGAATCGTTGGTTGCGAACGTCGGGGAGAAGAGGAAGAAGCGCTCTCGATTCGAGGGCCAGGATCGGCGTGCCTTCGTCGAAGGATTCGGCCCAGTAGCGGTAGGCTTCGCGTTGGGGGAGGACTCGTCTCATACGCGCGCCGCACGAGTCTGTGTGAAAACCGGGACAGGCCGCCCTGTCCACGCCGATCTTTTGTTCATTCGTGGTCTCGGGTCACTAGGGGACAGGGTAGCCTGTCCCTGTTTTCGCACAGGCGGCCGTCAGGATACGTGGACGCATCACAGGCTTTCGAGGCGGGGCTCGCGTAGGCGCACCATTTTTTGCACCCAGCGGAGTTCCACGGGATTATCGAACGCGCCGAACGCGTAGCGCCAGGTGCCGAGGCCTTTGAGCATCACTCGCCCCCAGGAGGGCAGGCGCCAATCCTGCACGGTGGGCCAGCGCGCGTTCATCACGGTTTCGAAGCCGCGAATTTTACGGCGGAGTTCGGGCGGAAGCCAGCTTAGCTCAGGGTCGCGGCGCATGGCGAAATTGTGCCAGCGGTCGGTAGCCCATTCATCGGGCGTGGTGGGGAATTCGAAATTGTCGAGCTTGCCGTACATTTCGCCGCGGCGCTGCGGAACGGGGCAGTAGGTCTGCACGACGATCTCGACGTCGGGATTGATGCGCTTCACCTGGCGCGCGAAGGCGACGGTTTCATCGAAATCCGATTCGGAATCCGCGGGATCGCCGAAGATGAGCGAGAATTCGGGGACGATTCCGAACTTGCGCATTTTCGAGGCGAGTTCCAGCGATTGCTCGGCCGTGATCTCCTTCTTCATCTCCTTCAATTTTTTGTTGGAGCCGGATTCGACGCCGAAGAAAATCATGACGCAGCCGGATTCGCGAATCTTGCGGATGGTTTCGTCGGAATAGCGCAGCAGGGAATCGACGCGGGTTTCGCACCACCAGTTCATTTTCAGGGGGATCATGCGCTCGGCCAGCTCGCGCGCGTGATCTTCGCGCATGAAGAAATTGTTGTCGTAGAACTGGACGGCGTTGACGCCGTAATCGCGCTGAAGTTGGGCGAGGACGGCGACGGTGCGCTCCGGCGGCTCGATTTTTTCGCGTGAGCCGGAGAAGCCGACGACGCCGCAGAAATTGCATTGATAAGGGCAGCCGATGCTCGCCTGATAGACGGTGGTTCGGCTCCCAAGAAACGTGGGGCGCAGATACGGTTTCGGGTCGAGGCGATGATAGGGCATCGCGGGAAAATCGCCGGGCGAACGCAGGGGGCGATCGGCGTTGTGGACGGTCAAGCCGAAATCGTCTTTGAAGGAGAGGCCTCGGATGGCGGCGAATCGTCCGCGGTTTATTGTGTGGGGACCGGTGGTTTCGAGAGCCGCCAGCAGTTCGATAAACGTATCTTCGCCTTGGCCGCGCGCGACGAAATCGACATAGTTTGCGTTGAGGGCGGTGTCGGGATAGAGCGACGGAAAATAGCCGCCCCACACGATGGGGACGTTCGGATACGCGGCGCGAAACCATTTGCAGAGGGGCACGGCGGAGCGGGTCTGCGGACCGGGCATCACGGTAACAGCGAGCAGACGCGCCGGGCGCTCGCGCATTATTTTTTCGAGGGCGATGCGGGGATCGTCATCGATGTTGCCGTCGACGATGGCGTAATCCTCGCGGCCTTCGATGGTCGCGGCGAGGGCGAGGATCGAGAGCGGGTAGCGCTGGTTGCCTTTGCGGGTGGCGCGGGGATTGAGGAAGAGAATCACGATTTACTTCAATTTCCTTGTTTCAATTTTCCTTCGAGAATCCAGAAGCGCGACGGCGGGCGCGCTCCTTTGAGGCGCGCTTTCAGCGGCCGCGTGTGCCAGGCGAGTCCGTACCAGGGCTTGTGGATGTGCCAGTCGAGGTCGAGATCGCGGGCGAGTGTGGCGATCGTGGCGAGATCCAGATATTCGATGCTGCCGACGTGATCGGATTCGGTGCCGTATTGCTGGAGGAATTGCTGGCGGCGTTCGCGGCGCATCATTTCTCCATGTTCGCGCAAGTTGGTACATCGGCGAATCGAGAATCACGATGCGGCCGTTGGGGCGTAGGCAGCGTCGCGCTTCGGCCAGCGTTTTCGAATAGTCGGAAGAGTAGTGCAACGACGCGTTGTAGATGGCGATGTCGAAAGAGGCATTCGCGAAGGGCAAGCGATCGAACTCGGCTTCGAATTTCGGAAACGGGGGGTAGTGGCGAGCGGCGCGCAGGCCGTCGCGATCGTCGGTGAGCAGGTCGACGGCGATCGCGCGATGGCCGCGCAGCGACAGTCGATAGGACATCCAGCCGCAGCCGGCACCGAGATCGAGAATGTCCGATGGCGCCGACGGGAGGAGATGCTTTTCGAAATAGCGATAGGTGCGGCCGCGCATTGCCCACTGCGCCGAAAGCTTGCCGCTGAGGTCGCGATACGGGAGCGCGAGATAATACGCGGGATCGTCCGAGCCTCGGCCTTCGGCACGGCGGATGCGGAGGTAATCGTCGAGGAAGCGGTGGCGGGCCGTGGTTTCCATCGTCACGCCTCCACCTCTTCAAAAGTTTCACGCAGGCCTCGGCGGGCGGCGTCGGCTTCGGGAATCATCCCCGCTACTTCGCTCTTCAATAGTTGATCGGCGAATTGATAGAAGCGGCGCGAGTGGCGATTGGCAATGCGGACATCGCGATCGGTGGATGTAGAGAAATCGTTGAGCCTCACTAAGCGAGGCGCAACATCGTCAAAATACGGCGTGCCTTTGATGGGATAGGAAACGGTGGTCAGAAAAATATTCGGGCGGCAGGATTTTACGTGCTCGACGGTGGCTTCGATGTCGCCCAGGTCCTCGCCTTCATAACCCCACATCAGGAACATGCCGGTCTCGATGCCATGATCGCGCAGGATTCGCACGGAGTCACGGACCTGATCCACGCGGACGCCGCGCTGCATTGCGTCGAGAATTTTCTGCGAGCCGCTTTCCGATCCGATCCAGACGCGGAAGCAGCCGAGGCTCGCCAATGTCGCGGCGATTTTTTCGTTCATGCGATCGGCGCGCGTGATGCATTCGAAGGGGATGTGGAGATCGCGCCACCGCATCTCTTCGGCGAATTGCATGATCCAGCCGGGATGGATGGTGAACACGTCGTCGGCGATCCACAGCATTTCGGGTTGGTAGCGGTCGCGGATCCAGGCGATTTCTTCGGCGACGGAGGCGGGCGAGCGTCGGCGATGGGTTTTTCCGTAGACGGAGTGGCTGCACCAGCGGCAATGGTAGGGGCAGCCTCGCGCGGTGATCACAGAGACGGATCCGCGGCCGTGGTGGGTGCGCCAGGCGTTAACGTATTTCGCGAGGTCGATGCGTTCGCGATCGGGCCAGGGCTGCGCGTCGAGATTCGGGATCAAGGGCGCGGGTTGTGTTCGTGCAATGGCCCCATTTGCACAGCGATATTGAATGCCGGGGACTCGCGACAGATCTTCATTGGCCGCGAAGGCGCGTAACAGCGCTTCGAACGATACTTCGCCTTCACCGTTCACGATTGCATCGGCGGTTGTTAGATATTCTTGCGGATAATTTGCTGGCTCCGGCCCGCCGAGGACGACGCGGCATCCGTTTTCACGGGCGGCGTTGGCGATCGCGAGGACGTTCGATCTCGTCATCAGGTTGCCGTAGATGCCTACGACGGTTGGGCGATCACGCGAGATGAGACTGATTAGTTCGGCGCGCGAGCCGAACGTGGAATCGTAGATTTCTACTTCGAATCCGCGTCCGCGCAAGTGCGAGGAAAGGTAGAGCAGGCCTAGCGGCGCGTAGGGCTTCATGATTGCCTGCTCTTTTGGATCGTCTGCTAGGAAGTAGCCGTGGGTTAGGAGAAGGTCCAATGGTTAACCTCGGCAAGAGGTGTCGACATGAGTGTCGACACGGCACGCACGAGTGCGTGCGCCACATGCTCCCCCACGAACTTCCGCATGCAACTGGTCGGCGACCTCGCGATAGTATTCGCTTGAAAACGCTCCGCGGAACATCATCGCCAGGTCTCCGCTATCGGACCAATTGCGTTTGTCGCCGAGCTCGGCTGCCACGCGATCGTAGAATTTCGTTCCCGGCAGAGGGTAGGCGACCGACACACCGATATCGTCGGGCGCGGCATCTGCGCACCATCTGAATTGTCTTGTCGATATCTTCGCGAGTCTCGCCGGGATAGCCGAGTTGCAGGAAAAAACACGCGCGAATGCCGTGGCGACGGAGATTCTCGCGAGCTTCGTAAATCTGTTCGACGCGCGTGCCCTTCTCCATCGCGTCGAGAATCTTTTGCGATCCCGACTCCGCGCCCATCCAGACTTCGGCACAGCCGGCGCGCTTCAATGCGCCCACCGTGTCGCGCGTCATCAGGTCGGGTCGCGATTGCATTTTGAACGGAAGCGCTGCGCCGACGGATTCAACGGCGTCGGCGAAACGAACGCGTCCACGCGGGCGATAACGCGAAGATATCGTCGGCGAACCAGATGTGATCGGCGCGAAACTCGCGCTTCAGGCGCAGCATTTCGGCGGCGACCCGCTCGGCGGACAAGAAATGATAGTTCGACGCGAACACGGGTTTCGCGCACCAGTTGCAGCGATAAGGGCAGCCTCGGCTGGAAACCAAGTTCATCGAAAAATAGCCGTGCGCCTGTGTCCACGCCGAACGATACTGATCCAGATCGACCAAGTCCCAGGCGGCATCCGGCAGCGAATCGAGATCGGTAATCGGCGAGCGGCGCACCACGGTGGTCAGCTCGCGAAAACCTCCTCGAAGGTACCAGCCGGCGACGTCGCTGAGTGCGCGCTCGGTTTCACCGGCGATCACGATTTCGAATCCCGCGTTGCGATACTCGGCGGCGCGATCGGTTGCATCAGAGCCGTTCACGATTGCCGGAACACCGGCATCGGCGGCGGCGCGCGCATAGCGAAACGCGAGCTCGCGATTGCGCTGCAGGCACATCTTCGTCAGAAAATTGAAATTGTCTTCGATGACGGCGATCAGCTTGGGCTGGTGTTCGGCGATCGCAGCGCGAAATTCGCTGTCGGGAGACGCGGCCAAAGCAACATCGTAAAGCGCAACCGAATATCCCTGCGCGCGCAGCATCGACGCGGCAATCAGAGTTTGCAGTGGGGGATACGGCTGCATCTTGCGGACCTGCTTCGCGTCCGAGTACAGGTGATTCGAATGTGTCAGCAGGATATCGGCCACGACTACCTCTAGTTCAACAGGTCACCGGCTCAGACGTAAGCGGCGCGGGATCCACAATCGCTTTCGGCGGAGAAATCACTTTATCGACGAAATTCCTGGCCCACAATTCCACCGGAAATTTGAAAAAGCTGTGATCCAACCGCCAGCGCGCCGGCGACGCGATGGCTTCATACACGGCGCGATTCAATCGGCTGCGCTGGTAGCGGCCCACCGGAATGCGGTTGAACGCGATCCGCAGATAATCGCGCATCACCTGAAGTTCCGCGTGCTTTTTGCCCTTCAGCCACGGCAACACCTGATAACGCGGAAAGAAATCCGCCCAGCCTTCCATAGTGTCCGGCGCCTGAATCCCCAGTTCGAACGCGCGATCCATCACCGGAGCGCCCGGATACGGCGTGAAAATATTGGTGCAGAATTCCGACTTCGGATAATTGCGGCAGATGTTCATGATCAGGTCGACCGATTCTTTGCGATGCCGTTCTTCCTCACCGGGGAATCCGAAAATCATATTGAACGCCGGCTTAATCCCCGCCTCCGTGAGGCGCTCCGCCGTTTGATACGCCATCTCCAGCTTCTGGAAATCCTTGTTCATCAGGCGCATCACTTCCGGCGCGCCGCTATCGACGCCCATCTGGATCTGATCCAGCCCGGAGCGCTGCAGGATCTTCAATTCCTGCGGCGTGAAGCGGAGGACCAGATTCATCGACGCTTGAATGCTCCAGCGAAATTTCGCTCCGCGTTTCAGGATTTCCTGCGAAATTTCGACGCAGCGCGCGCGATCCACCATGTAGTTGTCGTCGATAATCCAGACGAGTTCCAGGCGATAGCGCGTCACTAAATCCGTCAGTTCGTCGCCCACCTGTTCGGGAGGCAGCGCATTCCACTTGCGGCCATACACGCCCGCGTTGGTGCAATACGCGCAGTTGTACGGACACGCGAAGCTGGAAACGTAGTTGGTCCAACGGCGGCCGCATACGCGTTCGTAGGCGTCGAAATCGGCGATGTGATACGCCTTCGGCGGCATGTCGACAATCGGCTTCAGGGCGCGCGGGTTGTTGAAAATCAGGCGGCCGTCTTCTTTGTAACCGGCGCCTTCGATGCCCGCGAAATTCTCGCGCGCTTCGATCCGTTGCACGATTTCGAGCAGCGCTTCTTCGCCCTGGCCTTTGACCACCACATCGACATATGGCGCCGCCAGCGTCTGATGCGGCAGCAGCGACGGGTGCCATCCGCCGAGCACCACCGGCACGTCCGGATACAGGCGCTTGGTTTCGCGCGCGATCTCGACGGTCTCACGAATCATCGGGCCGGTGACCAGCGACACGCACAGGCATAGCGCGTCGGCCAGCTCTTCCATCACGCGCTTCTTGAAATTCGGAGTGATGGTGGAATCGATAATGCGAACGTCGTATCCGGCGCGCAGCAGCGGCGTCGCAACGGCCAAAATTCCGAGCGGAGCGGTGGCATCCGTGCTGGTGAAGGCCGGGAAAAAGAAGACGACTTTTTTGGATCGCGGTCGCATTGAAATCCTACGGGCCTGCGCCCGTGTTTCTATGTTCATATACTACGCGTTGCGCGCGATAGTATCGTTGTTACACACTTTGGTTTGCGATCATCCTCTCTAAAACAGGCGATTTTCTATCCTTTCGGGTTCGCGGTGGCGGTGCGTTCGAACTCGGCAGACGTGATCGCGATTGCGCATGACGAATGGCATACCTGGCAGCAGGCTTTCGACGATCCACCGATTGAGTTGACGTTCCAGGTGCGGGATAACAGCGGCTCCAGCCGTCCTCCAGCGGCTGTTTTTCATGCTGATCGCCACTTGTTCGCCGTGGTGGCCGATGCGGGCAATTTCGCGATGGGCGATACGCGGGGCCGCCTCGCGACTGCGTTCCTGGATAACGGCGCAATTGACGATCGCGCATACTTCACCTATCACTTTTTGGACGCGATGGCGTTCCAATTGATTACATCGCTTTATCTCACGCCGCTGCATGCGGCTTCGGTGGCTCGCAATGGTCGGGCGATTCTGTTCTGCGGCGATTCGGGCGCCGGGAAGAGCTCGCTGAGTTACGCGTGCGCGCGCCGCGGCGGAAACAATCGGTGGACCTTCGTCAGCGATGACGCGAGTCATCTTCTGCGCCGGTGTGCCGGCAACAGGCGGATTCTTGGCGTGCCGCATCAAGTTCGCCTGCGGCCCGACGCTCCGAAATTATTTCCCGAACTGGCGGCGTTTGAAGCGAAGATGCGGGGTACCGGCAAACTGTCGCTACAGATCCCGACGCGTAAGTTAGCGATCTCGACCGCGCCGACTGCGTTCGTCGATATCATCGTGCTGCCGAGGCGGATCGCCAACGGTGAATCGCGGCTGGAGCCGATCGAGAAAGCGTTGGTTCGCGAACACTGTGCACAATGGTTCTACCATTGGGACCCGCCTATCCTAGCCGAGCAAGAAGCTGCGTTCGAAGAATTGCTTCACGGCGCTCGCACGTACTCGCTCGAATATTCCGATCTCGATTCGGCGGTGAGACTGCTTGACGACTTCGCCGAGTGACAGCGTCCCCGCGGGCGTTCGCGCGATTCTCGATGCGCTGCGTTTCGATCGATCGCCAGCCGCGTTGCCGGAGCTTTCGACGGCCGATCTGGCGTTCGCGGATCGCGAACATCTGACGCCCTTGCTCACGCGCTTCCCGCTTCCTCCGGTGACGAAGACGTACGCTGATGCGGCACTGGCTCGCAACACGATCCGGATGCAGCGTTTTCGAGCCGCCTATGACGAAATGGCGGACAAGTTCGATCACGTCGTGGATCATGTGGTCCTGAAGGGTTTTACGCACGCGCCCGATTTCATTGACGATATTCGCCTGCGCGCGCAATATGATCTGGATTTGTACGTTCCTACTGCGCATCACGATGCCGCGCGCGACGCGCTACTGGCGCTCGGCTACGAGCCGATCGGGAGCATGGAAGGGCTGCCGATGGATCATCTGCCGACAATGATTCGCAAGACGGGCTGGGAATGGCGCGGCGATTATTACGATCCCGATCTCCCGGCGGGCGTCGAGGTGCATTTTCGATTTTGGGATGCGCCGACGGAGTGCATTCGCGCGGAAGGGCTGGATGATTTTTGGACGCGCCGCGAAGGGCATCAGCTGGATCGCGTCGACATGCTTGGATATGCGGCGCTGCATCTGACGCGGCATCTGCTGCGCGGAAACGTGCGCGTGTTTCATGTGTGGGAGCTGGCCAATTTCCTGAACATGCATCAGGATCCTGCGTTTTGGCGGCAGTGGCAGAAGCAGCATTCGCTATCGTTGCGGCAAATTCAAGCCATCGCGTTTCTGCTGGCGAAAGCGTGGTTTGGCTGCCGGGTCGCCGACGAAGCGGAAGCGGAAATCGGCGCGCTTTCGCCCGCTGTTCATCGTTGGTTCGAATTGTATGCGTGGTCTCCGCTCGAATCCGGCTTTCGTCCGAACAAGGACGAATTGTGGCTGCATATGAGCCTGCTGGAATCGGCGGGCGATCGCTGGAGTGTGTTGCGCCGCCGGTTATTTCCGACTTCATCGCCGGGTCCTGTGGCTTCGATTCACACGCCGGACGATCAGTTGACTTTTGCGCTTCGCGCATCGCGTACCGCACGTAACCTGAGCTATACCGCATCGCGAGCTTGGTTTCATGCGCGGACGTTGCTGCCTACTTTGATGGAGGGGGCTCGCTGGTGGTTTCGGGCTCGGGAATGATTTGTGGGGTGGGCCGCCAGGCGTGCGAGCCGAGAGTCGTCTCGGCTTTTTTCTTCAGAAACCATCACGAAAAGCCGAGATGACTCTCGGCTTGCAGGCCTGGCGGCCCACCCCACATCGGTTTAACGCAAGATGTTTGACATCAGATCCGTCATCTCACGCTGGTATCGCGCGATGGTGAATCGTCGCACCCAATCCATCCGCGCCCGACTCGCGATGTCGCGGCGATCCAAGCGGGCGACGTCGATAATCTTTCGCGCAAGCGCGCTGGGCTCGCACTCCGGCACCAGGAATCCGGTTTGGCCATCGCGCACGATTTCCGGAATTCCGCCGATCGCGTAGGCCACCACGGGCACGCCCGCCGAGAACGCTTCGAGAATTACTCGCGTGGTCGCTTCGGCGGCAGTCGACGGCGCGATCAATAAATCCAGGCCGGTTAGAACCGCGCCCACATCATCGCGCCAGCCCAGAAAGTCGACCGGCAGGCCTTCCGCAAGCTTGTGCACTTCGTCGACATAGGATTGTGGCGTGAACATCGGCGCTCCGCAAATCACGAATCTTGCGCCGGGAAGTTCGTGCGCGACGATCGCGGCTGCGCGGAGGAAATCCGTCTGCCCTTTCATGGGAGCGATGCGGCCGATAATGCCGATCCGCAGTGCAGCATTTCTTTCGCGCTCGACAAATGGAATTTCCGCGACGCCGTTGTAGACGACGTGCGCGTTGTCGAATTGCGAGGCGACGTAGCGTGAGTTCGCGATCACCATCGCCTTCGACCGCCGGATCGCGCGAGCGGTCATCGCGACCGCATACGATTTTCCCAGGAAGTGCTGCGCCTGAAAAATAACTGGGCGGCCTTTCGCGCCGCGAGCCACTGCCGGCATCAGGCGCGCGCCGCCGGCGCAGATCAAATCGAAATCCTGATGCGCGATCCACCGGCCCAGCGCAATCGTGTCGAGCACAAATCGCGCCGCGTCCCTGGCATTCTTTCGTCCCGCGGAATAATTGCCGATGCCGATCCGTGCGGTGTGCGCTCCGATCGCTCGCGCCTTCTCGAACAATTCGCTTTCACGGGACTCATGGCAGGGAGCGGCCACGGTCGCGGTCCATCCACGATCGATCACGGCGGGCAGCAGGTCCAACAGATTTCGCTGGCCGCCGCCGAGTTCGCTGAACTGCTCGACGAACAGAATTCGCGGCGACGAAGTCATGCGCGGACGGCCATCGCCAGCACCCAGAAATAGACGGGCAGCACGCGCCAGAAGGTGAGCAGATCGGCCGACAGCATCTGCACGGTCTGCGCCGCCCAGAAACAAAATATCCAGGCGCCGTAGAAGGACTTGCGCGAATCGTCCGATCGCGCGGCGCGATAGCCAGCCTGGATGATCGCGAAATTCAGTGCCACTAGCGCCGCCAAACCGAACACCCCGGTTTCGATCAGGATGCTGAGGTACATGTTGTCGGCGACGATGGGTTGTCCGGTGAAGCTGGAATACGGTAGCGTCTTGTAGCCGACGCCGAGCAGCGCGTGCCACGGATGGTCCGCCAAAAACGTGAGCAGCGTTCGCCACGATTCCAGCCGCCCGCTGAGCAAGTGAGCATTCGAATCGAGCGCGAGATCGAGCGATCCGCTGAGCCGCGTCCAATAGAGGTCGGCGTAGGCGGGGAAGAATCGCAATAGGATTCCCACGACGGCGGCGGCTGAAACGCCTAACACTAATGCCACCCGGCCTAAATTGATGCGGCGCCGCTCCAGCAAGAAGAGCGCTGCAAGCGCGACTCCGAGAGCGACCAAACAGGATCGGGAGTAAGACAGAATCAAAGCCGTCATGAAAATCGCGCCGCCGGCGAGCAAGGCGACTCGTGAAGAGCGCGCTCCCTCACGGTCGCGCCTCACTAACCGTACGCCGATCATCACCAGAAAGAACGTGCAGAAATTCCCCAACGTGCTCGCTTCATAAAACAGTCCCTGCGCGCGCCGGAAGACGCCGCTATCGAGCCAGATGAATTGGGCTCCGAAGCCCGCAGGGGTGGGGAATTGATAATAGAAATCGAGAATCGCAAAGGCGGCGGAGGCGACGGCGATCCAGTAAATCAGTTGCAGCGGAATGCTGCCCATGCGTCCCGGTCCTGACGATACGTAGAAAAATACGAACGCGGCAATCGCCGCGAGCCCGACACGGGCCAGACTCTCGAACGCCAGATCCGTACCCGAATATAGGGCAGCGGGCGCGATGCTGATGATCAGAATCGCGAAGAATGCGATCAGCGTGCCTGGCAGAAATGCGCGTTCGAATCGCCATTGCGGCAAGCGGATCAATCCAATCGCAACGCCGATCGCTGCAATTGCGATAGCCGGATGCGGTCCTGAATTGCCGAGGGCCGCGATCGGCAAAGGGGGCGCGAGAAATGCCACCGCGAAGAACAAAGTCAGCCACGCATTCGGCGACTGCAGCAGCCAGATTGCCGCCGGGATGGCGATCAGGGGAATCGCCAACAACAACGCGGTGATGTCGTGAGCGACGGCAATCGCGGCCGCGTAAGTCGCGATCAAGCCTCCGGCGAAGATTTGCCCGAGATTCCCACGAGAGTCGATGACCCGGCCCGCGATCATGCGCGCGATGGCCGGAACGTCAACGTTAAATAAGTGAGCGTAGCGATCAGCGCGACGAACATCGCCAGGATCACGTTGAGCCCCGCATTCGGGAAACTGGGACGCTCGGGCACGACGCCGGGATCGAGGACGCGCAATCGTTCGCCGCGCAAGCCCGCGGCGGCTTCGAGATCGCGTTGCCGGGCGGCCGCAGCGTCAAACGCCAGTTGCGCCGCGCGCAGCTTTTGCTGCAATTGTTCGCCGTGCGCCTCGCGATCCGATAGCGCCGTCGATTTCGTTTGGATCTGCCGCTGCAAATCGGCATCCTGTTTTTCGAGGCTCTCCACTCGAGCCCGAACGCCTGCCGCCCCCGTGTCCGAGGCACGGGTGGAAACTTCAGCCAATTCCGCTCGCGCCTCCGTCAAGTCGCGCTGCAGTCTTTCACGAGCCCCGGCCAGCGCTTCCAGATCCGCGCGCATCGCTTCATACGGCTGCTTGATGTTGAATTCGCGCCAGGCGGACTGCTCCTCGCTTAGGAGTTTCTGCGCTTCCGTCATGCGCGCGCGAGCGTCATCGCGAAGGTCCTGTTCATCGGCGATGCTTGCCGACCGGCTTAGCGCCACCGTTTCCTGCGCGAGAAATTGCGCCAGCACCTGCGACTGTTTCGGATCGGCCAGCGTCGCGGAAATTTGCAGAATTTTCGTGTCCTTCAGCTTGATCACTTTCAGGATGCGGCGCTTTAGCGATTCGAGAGTCTTCGACGATTCTGTGTCGCGCAAATGAAACTTGTCGACGGCGCGCTGGAACAGCGTATCGCTGGTGGCGAACGTCTCGTAGGCGCGCAGGGATTCCAGGTAGACCGGACTCACCGTGATCGACGTGCGCGTGTCGTTGCCGGCCGGCGGCTCGATCACGATGCTGGCCGTCGCGGTGTATTCTTTCGGCAGCAACAGGCTGACGATGAGCGCGAGCGCACCCGCGCAAACACTCACCGTAGCCACGAATTTCCAGCGGCGCTTCAGGTGATCCAGATATTCGTAGGCTTGAAACGACTCGGCTGTGTAATCGCCTGTCGTCATTTTCAACACCGGGGGAGTCTCCTACCGGGGATTATACGCTAGTGTTACCTGTATGACGCTTCTGCTGCCGATCGTGGCGGCGCTTTCGGCGATTCTCATTTTGCCCGGATGGTCTTTCTTTTTCGACGTGATTCCGAAGGTGGTCGTCATTCTGCTGGGCGCGGCGCTGGTGTTTTCGCTGCGGTGGCGGTGGCGAGCCGGGCTGCTGCAAACCCCCGCCTCGAAGCCGTTGCGATATTTCGCGATCATCGCCGCGGCGCAGGCGGGAATCATCCTCGTAACGACGCTGATGTCGACGCATCGGCAGCTTTCGTTTCTTGGAAGCACTTGGCGGCGGAGCGGCGCGTTGGCCGAGATCGCCGTGCTCGTGCTGGGGGTCGCCGCAGCATTTGAATTTGCGTCGAATCGATCTTCGCGCAGGACTTTTCTGCGCATCACAGTGCTGGCATCGATTCCGATTTCGATTTACGGCATCTTCCAATACTTCGGGATCGACCCGCTGCTCGCTTCGGCGGGCTATCATTTCGGCGAAGGCACGTTCATGATCGTGCGGCCTCCCGCGACGCTCGGCCACGCGGCGTATTTTGCGACGTATTCGTTGTATGCGGTCTTCGGTGGGGCGGCGATGGTGAAGGACGAGTCCGAGCCGCGCTGGAAATTCACCGCCGTGGCCGCCTCCCTGCTCGCCCTGTTCGCGATTGTACTTAGCGGCACGCGGGCCGCTCTCCTCGGGTTCGCGATCGGCGCGATCTTCCTGGTCGTTGTGGTGCAGGCGTTCCGCATGCCAGCGTTGCTGGCGGGCAAGAAGTCTCTGGCTGCGATCGCGGCTATCGTTGTGCTCATCGCGGCGTTCTACTTTTCGCCCGCTGGCGAACATTTGCGCGCCCGCGTGTTTTGGTCCAGCGAGGATCGCTACGGCGGCTCGCGATTGCTTTTGTGGCGCGATTCGGTGCGCATGTCCTCCGGACATCTGCTCGCGGGCTACGGTCCGGAAACGTTCGCGATCGAGTTTCCGAAACATTCGTCGATCGAGTTGGCGCGGCAATTCCCCGATTTCTATCACGAATCGGCGCACAACATTTTTCTCGACGCTCTGACGGCGAAAGGGATCTGGGGGTTTGCGGCGCTCGCCGCGCTGGTGATTTTGTGTCTCGCGCGAGCACGCGGCCCCATTGGAGGAGCCTTCGTCGCGATGCTGGTCGCGCAACAGTTCACCACGTTCACGCTGACGACCGAGCTTTATTTCTATCTGTGCGCTGCCCTCCTCTTGAGTGACTTTGAATCGCCATCGCTACCCGTTCCGTCGGCACGATCCTGGTGGCCCGCTGCCTTCGCGATTCCTTTTCTCGGCATGGCGATCTATCTCGCTACTGGCGACGCGCTGTTGGCATCGGCGCGCCGCGCGCTCGATGGTGGCGATGCCGATCGAAGCTGGCAATTTCAGGAACGGGCGCGCGGGTGGAACATGACGTCCGACGTCTACTTTTCTCGCCGCTATTTCAATCTCTCTAGCACGCAGCTCGACGGTTCTGTTCTTCAGCGCGCCTGGGTATATGCGATGGCATCGGCCACGCGCGCGCCGCAAACTGCGGACGATCGGCAGAATGCGCTGGTCAGTCTGGCGGCGCTGCAATCCCCGTCCGGCGATGCCGCCGCGGTCGAGCGAACGCTTCGTCAGGCGATCGCCGCTGCGCCGAACTGGTACAAGCCGCACTGGCTGCTGGCGCAAGTGCTTATGCTGAAGGGCCGGATTGCGGAGGCCCGCGCGGAGGCGGAGGCGGCGGTCGATCGCGACGGAGGCAAGCATCCCGAAGTCGTCGCGACGCTGAATCGTCTGCAGTAGTGGGGTGCCGCCAGGCCTCCAGATCCGAGAGTTGTGGGGCCGCCACTCGTGGCGGCGAGCGGCCTTCTAGGCCGCTCAAATTGGACGCGCTAAAGCGCGTCCGCCGGCACGAGTGCCGGCCCCACATCTCTCGGCTCTGCCCACGGCGCTAATTTAACAATAGGACGCGTAGAATCTTCGCTATCCGACTCGCCACGCTTGCTCTATGCTTGGGGCATGATTGAGCGAATCATTCGACAAACTGCACTCATCGGACTCTTTCTCTTCGTGGCCGGCTTCGCGCTAGCGCAGCCGTCCGTCGTCCCGGGCGGTGTTCTGAACGCCGCCAGTTTCGCCAAGAACTCGAGCGGCCAGGGGACCCCTGTTTCGCCGGGATCCTTGGTTTCGATTTTCGGAAACGCCCTGGGCACTTCGCAGGCGGATGCCGATTCGGTTCCGTTCTCCACTTTGCTGGGCGGAGTGAGCGTGAAATTCAACGGCGTGGATGCACCGATGCGCGATGTGATTCCCGCGGCGCAGCTCCTGAACGTTCAGATTCCGTTTAACGTCCTGCCGGCCGGCACCACCAGCGGGACCGTCAACGTGGTGGTCACGGTAAACGGCGTCGCAACCGCGCCTCAGCCTGTGCAGATCGTTTCGCAAGCGCCCGGCGTGTTCACGATTCCTCCGGGAGTCGGGAACGCGGTGGTGGTGAATCTGACGCAGGACTCGACGTTTGGCCTGATTGCCGCGCCCACAGGATCCATCGCGGGAGTGACCACCGGGGCGATTGCCCGGGGCAATATCGCCTACATGTATGTGACCGGCCTCGGCATCATGAACCCGGCTGTGAACAACGGCGATGGCCCCAATGGTGTGTTCAACGTCCTCACCTTGCCGCAATTGACGATCGGCGGAGTGAATGCCACCGTGTTTTTCGGCGGACAGGCGCCGGGATTCCCCGGGGTTTACCAGGTGAACCTCCAGATCCCGAACAACGCTCCGACGGGCGACAAAGTCCCGGTTCGGATCGCTGCCTCCGACGGATCGCAGCAGAGCCCCGATCAGGTCGCGACCATCGCCATTCGTTAATTTTCACCCTGCAGTGCGCCCGCGCGCCCGGCTCAGTCTAAGATAGTTCCAGCCGGGCACGCATGCGCCATCTCATCGCCTACTTCCTGCAGCTCGGCATGGCCGGGCTGATTCTCATGGGGATTCTCGATTCCTCATTTCTCTTCATCCCCACCGGTAACGATCTATTGCTGATCCTGCTGACGGCGCGCCATCACGAAAACGTCATTGCTTATGTGCTGGCCGCCTCCGTGGGGTCAGTGCTGGGAGTCCTGCTGCTAGACCTGGTCAGCCGCAAGGGAGGCGAGGAAGGCCTGAAGCGGATCATGAGCACGAAGCGGCTGGCGTTCGCCAAAGGAAAGATCAAATCCCACGCTGCGATCATGCTGGTGGCAGCGGCTCTTTCGCCGCCGCCCTTCCCGTTCACCGCCGTGGTCGCGACCGCCAGCGCCTTTCAATATCCGCGTTTCCCGTTGCTGGGCGTGGTCTTCGCCGGCCGGCTGCTCCGCTTCGGAATTCTGGGCTGGATCGCAATTGTCTTCGGCCGCCACATCGTCGCGATCATGCGATCCAGCGAGTTCTGGTGGGCGATTGCCGGGTTCTCGGCAATCTGCGTCATCGGCAGTATTTATTCGGTGTCGAAATGGATTCGCGCCGGCAAGCAAACGTAAGTAGGGCGGCCTCCAGAGTCTGTGTGAAAACAGGGACAGGCCGCCCTGTCCACGCCGATATCTGTTCATTGATCGGCATAGGGGCGGCGGTCACCCGCCGACCCCTGCCACACCACCGTGCGTACGGGTCCGTACACGGCGATTCGAGTTGGTTACGCTAACGCTCCTCGGTCAACGATGGAAGTCCGAGCGATCGGAAGTAGGAATTAGAGAGTCCCATCGCGAGAGCCTGGGACCGGGCCAGATACCAAGGACCACGTCCGCTGCCCGCAGTGTTGCGCGCGAGCCGTAGAGGAATCCTTAGAGCGAGCAGCGCCGCCCGGCGACGGCGTGGTGTTTTCCACTGCCGCCACAAGGCCGCCCTGAGCCGCAGCCGGACCAAGCGGGTTAAACCGAGCAGCACTTCGGGCGTTTCGCAGAATCCGAAATAGCTGCGCCAGCCCCGCATGTACGGAGCCAGTTCCGCCATCGTCGTCTCCAGGCTGACGCCCTTGGCCCGTAGCGTGATCTCCCGGATGCGTTGCTTAAACCGATCCAAGGCTTTTGGCGCAATGACGCGCTTGACCTCTGGACCAGCCATAAAGCTGAATCCGAGAAACTTCCGCTCCTGCGGTCGTGCCACCGCACTCTTCGCCTCATTCACCTTGAGCTTGAGCTTGTGCGTGATGAATCGCGTAATACTCTTCATCACCCGTTGCCCCGCCCGCTCGCTGCGAACGTAGATGTTACTGTCGTCCGCATATCGAACGAAGCGATGACCCCGGCGCTCTAACTCCCGGTCGAGTTCGTCGAGCACGAGGTTACTGAGCAATGGCGAAAGTGGTCCCCCTTGCGGAGTCCCTTCCACGCTCGGGTTGACTAACCCGTTCTCCATCACCCCAGCATTCAAGAATGCCCGGATGAGTTTCAGCAGCCGCTTGTCCTCGACCCGTTTGGCGATCTGACCCATCAGTTTGTCGTGCGAAACTCGATCGAAGAATTTCTCCAAATCGAGATCAACGCACCAGCCGTGGCCTTCGGCGATATACTGCTGCGCCTGTGCCACTGCCTGATGGGCCGACCGTCCCGGCCGAAACCCGTAGCTGTGATCGGAGAATGTCCGGTCCCACTGCCGTTGCAGAACCTGCATCACCGCCTGTTGGATAAACCGATCCAACACCGTCGGGATGCCAAGCTTTCGCACCCCTCCGTCCGGCTTGGGGATTTCCACCCGCCTCACCGGCTTCGGCTCGTAGGTTCCACTCAACAACTGTTCCCGGATGGCTAGCCAGTGCTGTTTCAGATAGTCAACGATTCCACCGACGGTTATCCCGTCGATGCCCGCGCTACCTTTATTAGCCTTCACCCGCCGCAATGCTTCCTTCAGGTTTTCTCGCTCACATACGTCCTCCATTAATCGATTCGTGCTGGCTGGGTTTTCGGTTCCACTCATCGCCCCGGACGATTCAGTCTCTTCCCTCCCCGCTTCTCGGGCTTCACCCGTCCGCGCAGAAGAGAAGTCCAGTTCGATCTGGATGTTCTGCTGCTGGTCGTCCTTGAGATTCATGACCTACTGACCTCTCCTTCTCGTTCGGGCCTTCGGCCATCGTTCCCGGCTTAGCCTATCCATTGCTCCACCTTTCGGCATTCGGAGTGCCTCACTAGCCTTGCCGACAGTCATGACCTAATATGCCCTCTGCTGACTTCTGCTCCGCGGTCAGAATGCCTTTCGACAGCCTCAGTCGCCGAAGCGACGCGGAGCAGATCTCCTGGGGTAAGCTCAACCGTCTTCCGTGCACAGTCGCCGGATCTACGCTTCGCACCCTTGATGGATATGGACTTCGCGGTAAGTTGCCCGCTCGTCCGACGCTAACGCCTTGTATCCGGTTCTTGTCCATCGACTCGCACATTTGATTCATGCTTCTTTCAGACCCCGCCTCGCGACGGTAGCCCTTGCATTATCACTAGCCCTTCACCTCCATCAGGTTGGGCAGAGGACTTTCACCTCCAAACTGCTGAGCATGCCCAGCACACAACTAAGCCTCCGGCGGGCGAACCCGCGATCTGAAGCGTGAGATAGGCTGATCGTTTCCGTTCGGATTGCGTTTTGTGGTTTGGTCACAAGCGAAAGGAGTTTCGCCGTGACCACACTTCGACAGCGCATGCTGGAGGATCTCCAGATCCGCCACTATTCGCCCACCACGATCCGTCTTTACCTGCACTCGGTCGCCGAGTTTGCCCAACACTTCCACAAGCCACCCGATCAGCTCGGTCCCGAGCAAATTCGCCAGTACCAGTTGTTCCTGATCAAGGACAAACAGGCATCGCAGTCCACCTGTATTCAGTTGGTCTGTGCGCTGCGGTTCTTGTATACCCACACGCTGAACCGCAAAATCGAGATCGAACGCATTCCGTTTCCACGACGCGAACGAAAGCTGCCGCTGATCCTCAGTCGCGAAGAAGTCAAAGCGCTACTCGAGGCGCCCGGCAAGCTTCGTGACCGCGCCGTATTGGCGGTGCTGTACGGCAGTGGACTGCGTGTCGCGGAGGCCACTCAACTCAAGCCGCGCGACATCGATGCCCACCGCAACGTGCTGTGGGTGCGCCAGGGCAAAGGCCGCAAGGATCGGCAAACTCTGCTGCCGGCCAAGCTGCTGGAGTTGCTGCGGCTGTATTGGCGAGCCGAGCGCCCTGGCGACTGGCTGTTTCCAGTTCGCGATCGCACTCGACCCATCGGACCCAAGACCGTCTACCTGGCTTGTCGCGGCGCGGCACAATCTGCGGGCATCCGAAAAGCAGTCCACCCGCACTCGCTCAGGCACGCCTTCGCCACGCACCTACTCGAAGCCGGAACCAATCTGCGCACCATTCAGATTCTGCTCGGTCACGCCAACCTGGAGACCACCGCCCGTTATCTACAGGTCGCTGATGTGGCGGTGCGCTCCACGCTCAGTCCGCTGGATTCGCTCGATCTGCTTCCAGAACGATGAAACCCCATCGGTCCGAAATGGCCGATGTCGTCCGCATCCATCACCGCGAGTTCCTGGCACGCTGGAACTCAGTGCTGTCGCGTGAGCAGCGAAAAGCCCTCCGCGACATTGGCGACTGCCGAACTGCTGCGCTCGGCGGACGCGTCGAGCAGTGCAATCAGTGCGGACATCGCGTCATCTTGTATAACTCGTGTCGGAATCGGCATTGCCCCAAGTGCCAAGCCACGGCTCGTGCCCGTTGGCTCGCTCAACGTGAAACCGAGCTCTTGCCCGTCCCCTATTTCCACGTCGTGTTCACACTGCCCGCTCAGATCGGCCGGCTGGCGCTTCAGAACCCGAAACAGATTTATTCCATCCTGTTCCGCGCCGCCGCCAGCACTTTGCTCGAAACCGCCGCCGATCCCAGACTCCTGGGTGCCCACATCGGTTTCCTCGCCGTGCTCCACACCTGGGGCCAGAACCTGCATCTGCATCCGCATCTGCACTGCGTCGTGCCCGGCGGCGGCATCTCACTGGAAGGCTCGCGCTGGATCGGATGCCGAAAGAGCTCCTTCTTTCTGCCGGTGCGCGTACTCAGCCACCACTTTCGAAAATCGTTTCTGCGATCCTTGCGACAAGCCTTTCGCAAGGGCGCCCTCCGCTTCCACGGCGAACTGAAATCTCTAGCGCAACCCGCCGTCTTTGAAGCTCTGTGCGAAAAGGCCGCCGCCATCGATTGGGTGGTCCACATCAAACCACCCTTCGGCGGACCTGAGCGCGTGCTCAAGTATCTGGCTCGCTACACCCACCGTGTCGCCATCTCCAACCGCCGCTTACGCTCGCTCGAAAATGGACGCGTGAGTTTCGAGTGGAAGGATTATGCGGACCGCAACCGAACCAAACTCATGACGCTCGATGCGGTCGAGTTCCTACGCCGTTTCCTACTGCATGTTCTGCCCACCGGAATGGTACGCATCCGTCAGTTCGGCTTCCTCTCCAATCGCGTCCGCAAACGCAAGCTGGAGTTGTGCCACACTCTGCTCGCCGCGCGCCAGCCGCCGATCAATATCGACTGTCACAACAGTTCTGAAGTGAACAACCAAGACGCGCATCGCTGCTCAATCTGCGCGCTCGGCCGACTCATCGTCATCGAACTTCTTGTCGCTCAACCGACCGCAGTCCAGGACACGTCATGACGCCGTCGACTCGTTCTGTCTTTGTCGAACTCGATAGTCCTGATCAGGACCATGCCAGATGTCTGTCTATCCACGGAAACTCCGCTCGAAAAACTTGCGGTTGGGTGTGTTCGATCCGGGCTTTGAATCCGCAAACACTCGAAACAAACCGCCAGCCACCATGGTTCATTCCCGCAGCTTGCCAGCAACGGAGTGAAAAAGGCATTCAATCCCCATAGACTCGTTCCGGCTCAGTTCAATGAATTCTATCGGCAGTGCTCACGCCGACCGATTCCTGCTTCCTGCAACTGTTCGCCCGTGAGCACTCCCGATAGAATCCTCTTCAT
>CAVSXU010000005.1:0-59489 GCA_963732025.1 Terriglobia bacterium | reverse complement strand
CCGGCTGTCAACGGACCCGAGACGGCAATGATGAACCGGCTACCGCTTTGGGTGGTCGCGCAAATCGGAACCGGCACCGTGCCAGACCCTCTATTTGGATGTGGGCGTGTCGTTCGTACGAGATGCCATCATGCTCCTGGCGGCTGAGATCGTCGAAAAGCAACGTCGTCGATTTATCCGTTCTGCCGGATCAAAGGCCGGAAGCTGTCCGGTGAGCAGATATTGCAATAGTTCGACTACGTGCCTGATCCAGCAGGCGGTGCTCAAACTTGTTCTTAAAGCTTCGCAGACAACGGTAGCAGGAAGCATCGCATTGCTCCGGGCAATGCTGAAGAATCTGGAGCGCTCGCGCAAAGAGCGCTGCTCTTAGCTCGATTAGTTGAGTGGCAAAGCCCACTCCCCCGGCAATGTGTCGTAGAGAAAGATTTCAGCCTTCAACCCATGTTGACCCTCGTCGGTGAGTGAGGCAATCCGCCATTAGTTCTCCAGGGTTCAGTCTCAAGGAAATCCGTGCAGCCATTGCCAATGCCTCGCTCAGCGTACGCAGTGCCACTTCGGTGGGATAGGCTCCAGGCCTCAATGACAGCGGGCTCTCGACCGCCAAAGAAAAAGAGACAATATCTGTGATGAAGTCTGTGCCCAAGACAATATGGGGCGACGTTCGGTCACCGGGACACGGTTCGTCAGAGTTGTCAGGAAACGGTTTGGGATGTGGTGCGGATAGTTCGGCTGTGGGTTCGCTGCTGGCTTCAATGCGTCCACACTTTACGCAGTAGGTGTACCCCTCGCGTTTGGGGCCGGTGTTAGAAACAAGCAGATGTTCGCGCTTTTTTCAGGCCGATGATCCGATCATTGATGGAAGTCCATTCGTTCGAGTCGGACGGCGTTTCCATCGTGAGCTTTGCGCGAGTGGCATAACTCGTTTCCGGAATCTCGTCGGGGGAGGTTACCTCCTCCTTGTAGACAGGATGGGCGAAGCCCGGCGGACGCAACCAGTATCGGGCTTCCCCGAAGCCATCCGGCGCACCGCAAGCGGGGCAGTCCATGCGGTCTCCTCGCTTTAACGGGCCGATAGGCTCGGTCTTAGCGAAACCGCAGCGGCTGCATTCAAGATAAAGACGCTTGGCTTCCCAGGCAGCGTAGCGCTCGGATGGCAGCAATGAGTAGACGGCACCAGATGAGTAGCATTTGCTGGCAATCCACACTTGCTTGCCGGGCGCGTACTGCGTAAGAGCAATCGGCAGGCCCTGGGATGGCGCGTAGCGCATGACAGGTCTGAAGCGAGTGGACTTCGCGCGATCAAAAACGTGAAACGTTGCCACATCCGTGGGGAACGCATATCGAGGTAGTACTCCGCGATACAGGAGGCGATCAAGTAACTTGTTGGTGTCCCCTGTGTCACCCGAGGCGAAATCATCCTCGGCCTGGCTGTCCTCGACAGGAGTGTAGTTTTCATCCGTGGAAGATGGGGCGGTGTCTTTGACGTTCCGTGGACGAATCGCCTCCTCAATGGCTGCATGACAGTCCTTCCTAAACGTGGAAAGCAAGTCATGCCGATCTGAAGATGAAAGTTCGTTCGGAATCCAATCGTTGATTCTCCCCCGAAGTTCGGTTTCGTGTTCCTTAAGCCAGTCACCAAAGTCATGAATGTTCAGCAGCGTGTCATGAGAGCGAAAAGC
Organism: Terriglobia bacterium; assembly: GCA_963732025.1. GTDB lineage: Bacteria > Acidobacteriota > Terriglobia > Bryobacterales > Bryobacteraceae > Palsa-187. The sequence continues at coordinate 57,810 of CAVSXU010000005.1, read as the reverse complement.
GGCTACGGTACCAAGTACGGAGAACAAGTCGTGGCGCTGGGAAAGATCAATGCCGGGGATGCGGTCCTGGTGATAGCGCTGGAGTAAGAAGGCGCGGATGTGGCGCTGGGAAATGTCTTTGTTGTCGAGGGATAGCTTTGGATCGACTACGTCCCCACAGATCATTGCATCGGGCTTACTGAAGTAATGCTCGTCGTGGCTATCCGCACTACCAAAAGCAACCACAGTCGCAACCGCATTGCCTCGCCGACCGGCTCGGCCAGCACGTTGTTGATAGTTAGCACGTCCAGGCGGCAGGTTGCGAAGCGCAACGCCGGAGAGCGCACCGATATCGATACCCACTTCCATAGTGGTAGTGCTGGAAAGAACGTCAATGGCCGTCACCTTACGGGCCGCCTCGCCAAGAAAGGGAATGATGTCCTGGAATAGCAACTCATTCTCCTCCGCCTTGGAGAATACGTCTTCGCTTTGCGGAGAATTGAGCTGCGCGGTGTGTTCCGCCGCAATGATCGCCATGGGTTCTTTTGCAGGTGTTTCGAGAGCTGCCATGACGGGGCGGCGATAAAAGCCCCGGCGTGCAAGAAAGACTTCGTCAGCGTCAGGGTCAAGTGGAGCGATGTGGTGGCTCTTGCAGTCGAGACAGTGGGCGATTCCGGGTATGGGGCGGTGGACCGATTTGCACGTAGCACATCGAACCCATTGGCCTTCAAACATCAGCGACAATTGGCTTCCCTTAAGCCGCTGTTCACCATTCACGTCCTCGCAGAACAGCTTCAGTAGTTTTGGCGTCCAATCACGATTGAACTGCTTCTGAAGAGCCTTGTCGGGAAGGACCCGCTCCAGGGCGCGGAATTCACCCTTGCCTTTCTTGCCTTTGACGGTAACCGACTGTGAAAACGAACCGTTCCACCAATTGGTGGGCATCCCGACCAGCCAAAATCCGTTAGTACGCCAATAACGCAGCCACTGGCGTGCGAGCGCAAGTTTAGTTTCAGCGTTTACGGCGATTCCTGGGAGGTCGGGTAGTTGAGCCAGTCGCGCGGTGAGGGCTGAGCGTTCGCAGAGCGAGGCTAGCGCGAGTGCTTCGAAGCCTGCAAAACGATCACGCAGCGCAATGACCAGTTGCTCTAGAAGAGCTTGCGGCCTGTCTTCGAGGCGGAGTTGCAGTGCTACGGCGAGGAGACCTGCATCGGTGTCGGTTTCGCCGCTATCAATCGCCTCTTGGACAATATCGTCGGCAGCGAATGCTTCGGATGGTTTCTGTTCCGGTCGGAGGCGGACATGGAGGTGCTTCGAAGCAAAGAGAATTGCGAAAAACAGGTCATCGAGGCTAAGGTGGGGACGAATCAGCGGTGACGTCTGCAACTTGCGATAACCCCATGCGATCAGTGGCCTCAGGGAGTCCCGCGTTGAGTACATTTGCAGGTTCGGAGCGAGTCGGGCGGCGACTTGACGCGAATCGGAAAAGACGAGCACCTTACGGCCCCGCAATGGTGCGAAAGCAGTGCCCTTCACCAGACTGGGTGGCTGGATCTGAATTTGCTTCGTCACAAGAGCCTGAAAGGGTTGATCGCCTTTCGTTTGGTGATCCATCACGCTGGATCGTCCGTAGGAGTGCCGCTCTTCGCATCGCGCACATGGGACGAATTGCCCGCGGGTATCCGAAGCGTAGTGAGTTTCTTCCCCATCCTCCGCTGTTTGCGTAACGCGGTTCGCGCGGAGATACACTCGACGCGTACGAGGCCCTAGTTCGTTCGGATTTAGGCGTCCTGTTTCCAAGTCATAATCTGCGGACTCGCATAAATGCTCGACTCCGGATTCCTCAAGGAAGAGGTCGAGCGGGAGAAGCGGGCGCGTTTCGTCGCCATCAATCTTAAGGTGTTGACCGGGCTCGGACCAGAGGGCTGAGGGGGTATCGACATCGTCCGTGTACGTTCTTGCGTAAGCACTGCCACAGAATTGGCAGGTATACAACTCGTGAACGCGAGCACCACATTCGCATCGATCACGCGGCTGGCTATACAGTCTTCCGCAAATGCCACTTTGCTCGCCCTTGTTGATTGCGGAGCAGTTCGGGTCCATGCACACCCACAACCCCACCAGGCCACGAAAGAAGTTGTGAATTCGGCAGGGCAGCAGTCCGGCGCTGGACGGATCAGGCCGCGCTAGACTGCCCAGATTGAGCAGCACGGTCGTGGCCGCCTGAGCCACTTTGGAGTCCGTCCCTTGAAATAGCGCGGCGGGAAGGTCTTCGACCGGCATGGCTTGCCGCATGGTCAGGTTAATCAATAATCCAAGGGGCAAAAACGCCGCGAGGGCAGCGTAAAGACTTGCCTCAGTGGTTGACTGTGGCGTGGTAGCGAGATACTTCAAAAGCGGATCTATGATGACGAGCCGCTCGGCTTCGGTCTCGGCAGAGTAGAACTGGGCCAGGTCAATGCCCGCTAACACTTCCGCGTCATGGATGTCTCCCTGTGCCTGAGTTCTTCAAGGCAAAATCGCCCTGGATGGGCATAAACGTCTCAGGGGCGTTCCAGTGAGACCTGCGCCGAAGGTGCGCGCGCGGCTTGGGTTGTTGAAGCTCGCCGTAGCGCAGATGACTTGAAACCGTTCAGGCGTAATATCCAGACGGTCACGCAAACGACGGAGCAACAAACCCACTTCGGCACCAGCTGCTCCCGATAAAGGTGCGCCTCGTCCAACACCACCAGAAATCGTTCGGACGGATTCCGGCTCAGCCATGCGCGAGTCTTGTCGAAGACTGGCCGCTCCAGTGGACGCATGAGCATGTACTCAAGCATCGAGTAGTTGGTAACCATCAGATCCGGCGGAGCGGCTTGAACTTCCTGGCGCGTCACGAGTTCCACATCTCGGGGTAACGTGAGAGCTCGTCTGGGCGCGCCATTGGCGTCTTGCCATTTGGCGTGCCTTGTCTCCGAACCACGCGGCCAGATCGGGCTTGGATGGCCACTTCCCGCGCGCTTTCAATTGACGTAACAAACGAAGGGCGTCTTCTTGTTGCTCAGACGGCTCACCTTTGGCGAGACGTTCCGTGTCAACGTAGTACTTTTCGAAAGGCTGCAACTTCCGCTGATCGCTCTCGGAGGTTCTTACGCCCGGCATACGGGGTGCGGCTTGTGTAGCGCGCGAAGCGAGGGGTCGGCCCGCCCATTTCATGAACAGTTCAACGATCCGGGGATCACCGAAAAGGGCACGCAGTCGCCCAAGTTGGTCGTTGACCAGCGCGTTCATCGGATAGAGTATCAATGCCCGAAGTGCCGGTTCGTCTTTGAACACGACCTGGTTTGTCACTCGCTTCGATCGCGAGTTTTCCAAGTACGGGCAGGAGAAACGATTCCGTTTTGCCCGATCCGGTGCCGGTCATAATCAGGAGGTTCTTGCGGTGGACGAGACATTGCTCAATGGCGTCCGCCTGGTGCTGATACGGCGGATCGTGGAGGAGTGCCGACAGGTTCCCGCCTGGAGAAGCCAGGGCGGAATATGCTGCGAGTGCGGGGGCCGGGAGGCCAACTATCGAATCGAAAGTTCGCTTGCTGACGTATCGGGGTGTCGATTCGAGATAGGGAATCTGGTGAATAACACCTGGTTGTTCGAGAAGTCGCCGCCGCTGCCCAAGCAGTTTCGGATCACTTATGTGGTACGTCGCCTCGATATAGTCACGTAAGCAATGGTGGAGTTCTTGAATGGTGCCTTGGATGGTCTGCGTCACGTGTGATCCTTAGTCAATTTTGTCATCGGGCGACATCCAGAGGTTCTGCTGGAGGAAGCGTTCCTCGGCTCCTAGCTCCTGGTCAGGCAGGAGATAAGAGGCAAGGCATGCATCCGTTGGGTAGGATCGGCCCAAAATCCTAAGTCTTCGTCCTGCCCATAGCGGTAAAGGAGAAAAGAAGTCGAAGCAAGTGCCATCTTTCACCGCACGCTTCCGATAGCGCTGTGGCGTGCCGCGACTGGCATCGACGGCCATTTGCAAATACCACCCCACATCGCATCCTCGAAACGGGAAATCACTTAGAGGGAAGTCAAGAAAGCGCGTAGGACTTCCCGCTTCGATTTCGACGAATCCCCAAAGCGGCGCGCCATAGGCCTGTGGACGGCGCGCGACGAAGCTTCCGTTTTGAGTCGAGGGGGCTACCCAGCGTTTTCCGTAATGGGTGACTGGTTGGGAAGGATCAAGAATAGTCAGATCCGGAATAGTTCCGCTTGCGGGTTGCTCACTTAGTCGGAGCCGCATATCCTGGCAAAGCACTTCAGCGGCTAGCCGCGTGGGAGCGCGCAGCCAGCGTTTAGAGGAGAGTTCCACAAAGCCGAGGTCTCGAAGCATCATGGCCAGATCCTCTTGGGAATCTGGGTCGAGTATCCGTGCCACGCTTTCATACCGAACCCGCGTCAAAAGCGATGCGGGCAGCGGCGTGAGTTCGTCTGGCGAGATACCGCTGAGGATCGCACCACCGTTTGGCCTCGCTACAAAACTAGGAGGCCCAATAAAAATCCACGTACCCTTTACATTGGAGTCGTCGATCGTGACCTGACTGAGCTCCAGGAAGTCACCCATGACGATCAAGTGTTCTAAAACATCTTCAAGCCGTTCTCGGAGAACACTCGCCTGCGGTAGGTGCTGGAGACAATCAATCACCGAGGAAACCAAGGTCGCGGGGGAGCACGGGCAGGACGCTCCCGCCGAGCGGCGCAGCAAAGCCCCCAGGAAGGCATAGTCATCGAGGTTGCCTTGCTCGGGGTTAAGACCCATCGCTTCAGCAGCCGCCGAGAGCAGTTCCGATCGGTCTATTTGAGCAACTACCATTGCCACCTCGGTAAAAGGATTCCCTCCGTAGCAGCATCGTCCAGCGCCGCGAGGATCGATACAAGGCGCGCACCGCGCAGGAGAATGCTGTGGCGCTTTATGTCACCAAGCAGTTCATTAAGGACCGGCCTGATGTAGGGAAGTGAGAGTCGCTGCGGTTGACTGGCAAACTGAAGTGCAAAATCACACAGGTCTGCGTTTGTTGTGACGCCGTAGCGCCGCGCGGCGTCGGCGAACCATTGCTTACGGGGCTGAATGGCCTCACCCGCTTGGGTGTAGTCCTTGCGGAGAACGGCAGCGAATCCAGGAGTTCCGCCGATCATTCTTTGCAGAGTGCCCAACTCATCTGACGTAGGACGGGAAGAACAGTTGAATTCACACTCGGCCCACCGGTCACCACAGTAGGGCGCATAAATTTGGGCAAGAACAGCATTCACGACGCGTGACCGGCGCATCTCGGCAAGCGGCCCGGCAAGACGCGCTCCGCGCCAGACTTCAAGCAATTCGATGATGGAAATCAGGTTGGCGTCATTGCTTCCCACATCTCTGAGATCGGGGTTGACGACTAGACCCTTGAGGCCACCCTGGATGTGAGGAGCGCTTGCAACCACTGCCGCCTTAAAATCGCCCTTGCCGACAGCGAATAGGCCTCCTGGGGATGGTACGGGGATGCCGATGGAAGCGTTGTACTTCAGAGTCTCCGAAAAGGCGGGGCGCTGAAAGCTGTAGAACATGACCATGATTTGTTCCTCACCGGGTGTATCCTCCAGAACGCGCAGGTGCATTTTGCCGTGATGCTCTCTGCAAGCGCATCGCACTGGCCTAAGCTCACGGTCCAGGGGCCAGACGAACTCGCCAAGTTCGTGGCCCGTAATAGTGAGTCGCCCAGTTGGGCTTTCAAAAATTTTCCAATCAAGGCCATTCGCATTTAGCGACCGCGAAAGAGCTCTTGAGAACTCGGAGGGCGAGACTGGTAACGCAAACTCGACCGTAATATCGATGGGCTGCTGCCCCTCGCTCTTCCTGAATATTCTGATGGTGCAGGTCACGCTACGACCTGCCGGTCCGTGAATTGCTGCTGTGAGATTCCCGTCAAAAAGATCGTCAAGCGAGGGAGCCGGTGGATCGACGGCCACGAACAGGCCCGAGTGCTGAGTGGTACCCGGCACCCAGGGTTGCGGCTCCCGAACCGAGAGCGTTAGCAATCCGTCAGCCGCGAACGAGGAGCTCGAATGGGTCGCAATCGGACGAACCGTTAAAAGATGCTTTCCAGGAGGTAGCGGAGGGACGCGGATGAAGGTTGCACCACTCGCAGAAGCATCGAGACGGACTGGAGTTCCGGCATCCAGACTGATGCTGTACGCCTGAACGGAGGCGTAGTCGTGCTGAATGCCAAAGCAAGGGCTATCGGTAGTCAACCATTCGGATGCGCCTTCACCATCCCAAAATTTTGCGGGAAGGCCAGCCGGCCAGATGCGTACCGTGCGGCTGAGTTGGAATCCCAACCGCTGCATTTCTTGAAGATGCTCTGCGGTCGTCGTTCTAGGGACATTGAGAGCGGCGAGACCCACTCCCTGGCAGTCAATGGTCGTAGGCTTGAGGCCGATTCCGTCCGCTGCCAGAGTACCTTCGGACAGGACGAAATACTGTCGCCCTGGGTGCGTGATCCTTCCAACGATCTCGGAAGCGCAGCCGTCCCCGCGTATCCGAAAGAGATGGTTCGGACCACTGGAGAGCCGCAATTCTGTCGCGACGATCTCTTCTAACTCGGGATTGCCTTTCTCGAACCTGAGGAGCGGAGTGCTCGCAGTGGGCCACGTCTTCAAAATGACCTGACGGTTTGGACCGTTTAGAAGCGACCCGGCTGGAGACCATGTCCCCGCAATTCGGCAACGTGTCGTCATCAAGAAGCGGCGCAAGTCTGGAAGGGCATCCACCAGCGGGGCAAAGTTCTGGATTTCCAGCACAATGGACCATGCGCCATGTCCGCTAGGGCGTAAGAGCAAGCGCGGGCGTAGGTCCGGTCTCGCTTTTGATCGGTCCGTGCTTGCCCTTGTCGATGTTTCGGAGTGAGACCCGGATAGCTTGCTCCCGGTGCGGGCCCCTTGGAATCGAGCGGCGACTATTCGTCTGGTCTCCTGGAGCCACTCCTTTGCGTTCTGAGCAACTTCCAGATCCGCAACCAAGCGGTCCAGTGTAGGAAGGTAAATGGGACTTTCATCCTCCACACTCCTGTTGGCCAGCAATGCCAGGGCGAGTCGTCCGGTCAGTTCTTCCTGTTGAAGGAACTGACGAAAGCGGGAAGAGGCATTCCAGGTATTCTCACGAAGATATCGACCGATGGCACCGGGGCTAAGATCTTCGAGACGGGCCAATTCGCGCCGCAGATCGTGCAGGGCCTTGGCAAATTGGTTCTGAAGGTATCGTGGAAGAATGGCATGCGTAATGGGCCATGCAATGTTCTTGCAGTAGAGTGCCCACTTCCCAGAAGGCTCTATGCCGTTATACTCTTGCTGGAACCGTTTGAACCAGTCCCGGAGGAACTCTCGCTTAGCTCGTTCGCGCCAGTGTGGCGTGAACTCCTCAAAAGATTGCCAGTATTCGTCGCCGAAGTACTCATACCCGAATTCCGTGGCGTACACGACCCAAACGAGCCAATGCAGTGCCAACCACTCGTTATTGGCAATGCGGCTCCGTAGCAGTTCCTTGATCGATCGGACCTCGTCGCTAGTGAGCCCATGTTCTAGAGCGAACAATGGATAGGGAGTATCGACGCGTGCCTGCGCAAGAGCAGCAAAATGCTGCTCCAAGTGCTTCTGCCATTCTGCAAGCGTCGTCGGCATGTTTCCTACTCGTCGTGCATCATGGGCTGTCGCTCATACTCGCGAGGCAGATCGCAAGTGAAGGACCTGATCTGCGCGTCGGGCGTCGAGGAGCGATTCAATGCCGTCTCGGCTCCAGTCAAGATAGTCTTGCTGTCGCTGTGAACGCGGCACGATCCACCGGTCCAGGGCCAACTCTGCAACCTCCTGGGCAGTCTTGAGTGAAGTAAGTTTCGGCTTTCCTCGACCGGTGCTTAGCATCCTTATCGCGTTGTCGGCGAGTTCACAGAGGAATACTTCGCGCTGAATGCCATGCCGGAGTAGGTCTTCGTTGAAACCCAGGGCGACGAGCGCTGCTCTTGTTGAACGTAGTCGCCAATTCGGTCCTTCGCCAAATTGGTGTTGATCAGCATATCTGTGCCCAATGGCGCGGAGGTAGTCGCGGAGTTCCTCGAACAAACTGTCCGGAATGTGAAAATGACCCCATCCGCCGGTATATCCGATCGGTCGAAAGTATTGAGTGTCACCCAGCTTCAGGCGATTGTAGACAGACGAGCGCCCCATCGAGGATGAAGTCGTGACAGCGAGGAGCCGCGCTCTTTTTTCCTCATTGGAAATGATGCCTGTGGTTTTGCCGTAGGCCTTTGCGAAGTCGTCGTAGATATCACGAGTGCGTATCAAGCAGGCGACGAGCTTGCCGCCTAGTAGTCGGTTATAGGGCGGAAGAGCACCGAGAACGTAGGCGTCCATCATATTCACGAGTCGTTCACCTCGATCCTGTACAGTCCAGTCGATCAGCTTGTCGCGTACGGATAGATTAAAGACTGGATCTCCAATAGCGATGATGCCGATGAGTTTCCCATTGTGGTCGTCCCACACCAAATATCTGAGTCGTCTGCCGAAGCCATTGGACACCGGCACGGACCACGTCAAGGATGCAAGGCGGAACAAATCTCCTTCCCACGTGTCGCTCAAGACTCGCTGTAACCTGGGCTTGATAAGTCCGGGAACGACCTCGTGTCCAGACGCGAAATGGCCAATCAGCTTGGAGAATTGTCCGGTGACGAACATTTCGCTTGCGGCAAGACGGTCCTCCCGTTGGACGGCGTGGATCGTTCGCACCGCGTCCTTGCCCGTGCCGGGTGGGACGAGTGCTCCGTCTGAGCTCTTTTGAAAACCAAGAGATTTCAAATGACGCCGGAGGCGCTTCTTCAAAGCAGCCTCGCGCATGGGAACAGTGATGACGCCATTGTGGTTGTTTGCCATTGACTATTCGGCGTTGAAATACCTACGTACCGCGTTGCTTACGGAGCACCGCGAATGATTCCTTAAGCAGGTCTACCATGCTCATGCCGTGCTGCACAGCATAGAGTTTGAACTCGCGACGGAATGCTGGGGGGACCCTAAAATTCAACGGGGCAAGGGCCGCCGTTCCTTGCTTTTCGAAACGAGGGAGATCAATGACGGAAGGTGACTTTTCAATCTTCTCGACCTTCTTCGAACGTGGTGCTTTAGCCATGGGTGTCTCAGCCTTTCGCGGCATGTTGCTGTAGATTATAGCTAAATAACGCAATAACGCAATAACGCAGACGGGAAGCCCAGACCAACGCATCGTAAACGTTGTGGGGGGGTGGTGCTCGCGACCGGAATCGAACCGGCACAACCATTGCTGGCTGACGGATTTTCTTACCCGCTACCGCTTTCGCGACCGCCGAGAAACGGCGTTTGGAGTCTGGACTATCCCTTCACCATGGCCTTGCAGCGTTAGGTGCTACCCGTCTAGTCTCTACACCTTCCGGATGGCTCCGGCTTGGCTCGGGATTGGCATCGACCACAGAACATGGTCGGAAGCGTTCCCCGAATTTGGGCAGTTCTACTCCGAGCGTTTCCGCGCGGGCACTCAAATCGTACAAGTCCGTTGCGTCTACCAATTCCGCCACGCGAGCATCCTCAACCTGTATAGCGGGAGTAAAGATTTCCGCAACCGTAAAGCTGCGGTAGCAGGTGATCAGTCTTGAGGGTCGTTGTTCTTCGATTTGGTCCTTTTCCGTTTTGGCTTGCGGACGTTGATCGCCGCAGCATCAAGCGTATTCTTCAGATGGCTCGCGTAGTACTTCTCGATCATCTCCACGCTGGTTCGACAGTTCTTAGCGACTTGGTAGATGTCGGCTCCCTCCATCAGTCGGAGGCAGATGTACGTATGGCGGAGGCTGTATGCGGTGCGCCGGTTGCCGTCGCGGTCGAACTTCAGGTCGAGTTCGCCAAGGATCGCGTTGAGCAGCTCTCTTTGAATCTCCCCAAAGATCAGTTCGTCAGACGCGCCAACTGAGCTAGCTCGCCGCCGCTTGAAGGGTATGACTGCGCCCGGCATGCTCTTGCAGAAGCCGATACCGCGTTTGCCTCTCACTTCAATTTCGAGGATGCGTTCGCGCGTCGCTTCATCGGTGACGATTGCGACGTCTCGAAATTGGAGGCGCTTCGCTTCGTCCGGCCTTAGGCCTGTATTGACCATGAACAGGACGTAGTCGTGAAACTTTTTGCATTCGTCGCGCCAACGCATGTTTTTTGGATTCTTCGCGCGTTCGCGCGTTGCGTTATAAAGCTGTTTGTACTCTTGTGGTGAGAACCATGCACGATGGGAGATTTTGCCTGTGGTTTTATATGGAGCGGACATGTCCGGCAGGTACGGTAGCCAGCCGTGCCGGTTGGCGGTCTTGAGGACATGCCGGATCGTAACGATTTCTTGGTGGATGGTCTGCCGCTTCGGACGGCGCGGTTGGCCGGTTTTCTTATCGATTCTGGAGGTCGTTCGATGGATACGGTACTCCTGTACGAGACCCGGTGTGATTTCGGAGAGAACTTTGTCACCGAAGAACGGGAGTAGATGAACCCGTAACTTCGTTTCGAGGGTGTGGATATAGCTGGCGGCGCGTTCGCCCTGGGTGATGGTTTCGTATTCGAGTAGAAATTGATCTGCAGCCTGCTTGAATGTCTTTCCGACCTTAAGCACGCCTGCATGATTCTTGCCTCGGAGGCTGAGATACCAATCCTCGGCGAACTCTTTGGCGCGAGCGAGGCTGTCCTCGCCCGTGGACTGTCGCCAGTTCTTTCCGTTCAGGTATGTGGAGCACTGCCAGTTGGTGCTTCCCTGTCTTTGATAGACATGGACCTTTCCACCCCTGAGTTCGTGATGTTCTGTCATACGAGCGCGTCCTTCTGTGTAAGTTGACCGTTTTGTGTAAGGACTGTGTAAGTCGCTTTTGGGTCGTTGTCAAGTCAGAAGTGTTTGTAAATGCTGGCATTCGATGGGTCTTGGTGGATTGTAATTAGAGTTTTAAGTCCAATCGTGTCTACTCGAACCATCTGAGAAACATCAAGAAAGTCGGCATCTGATTGTGACTGTGTAAGCCAGTGTGTAAGTTTGGTTAGCAGAACCCCACTTTTAGTAGCACCATCCGGGGTTAGCCGCAAGATTTAGATGTGAGTCGTGCGCACGACGGCTACATCCAGAGGCTAGAGTTACGCTAGGCAGTGAACGTTCGGCCCAAATGCGCGAGGGTGGATACTGTAATAACAGCTAAGAAAATGAATCACGGTGTCGCCGAAGCCGCACGCATACTCGGATCAGACGTCCAGCAGGTGAAGACATGGGCGTGGGCCTACAAAGCCAATCTGAGTGATGAGGCAAATCCAGACAAAGGAAAGGCGCGTAGTTTCAATGACGCGGATGTGTTGGCACTGATGTACATATTCGACCGATCGGGATTAGGGGAGCCAGCGGAGGAGATTCGCGCGGGTCTCGACTGTAGGGATCACTATGATGACCACCGGTACCGTGAACTGCTCTACGCCCATACCCCGATCCTTCAAGAACCGCCTGACGGCCTCGACGAAACTTGGCGGCACGGCATTCTTTTGGCCGGCGGCAGCGCGGACGGATTCCTGGGGCTTGCGCGAAATTACCGCATGTGCGCAGAAGCGTTACTGGAAGCCGCTCTTAAGAGCGGGGAGCCGCGAGACTGGGGCTTCCCAGTTCTATTCGCATATCGGCACACGCTTGAACTGTACTTGAAGATCATCGGTGAGATCGATAGCCACATTCACTCTTTGAGGGAATGCGTACTTCTCGTTGAGAAACGCCATGGCGAGCGACTCCCTTCGCGCACGAGGGAGTGGATCATCGAAATGGATGAGGTCGATCCCGATGGCACGGCGTTTCGGTATGCAGATGACGAGGGAGGTGCACTTCGTTATGTGGAGTACTGGGTGGATTTCGAACAGTTCAAGTCCGCGATGACCCGAGTGTTCCAAACGCTCGACATGGCGGTTATAGTGGCCGCAAGGGATGGACGAATCGAAACATTGCGGCTGTAAAAACAAACCGTATGTTCTCCGAACGAAGGATCAGCGACATTGATGTTCATCCCAGCAATTCGGCAAATTCTGAACTCAAGCCATACTTGCGGGTCTTCTTCGCCGGATCGGCAACAACCACAAATCCGTCGCGAACCCAAGAGCTCAACAGGTTGCGAGCTCCCCGTTGCGAAATGCCGAACATCGTTTCCACGTGACGACTGGTGATGACAGTACTGTCTCGGAACAATTCAAGAGCTTTGCGCTGCCTCGGATCGAGCCGTCGCAATCCGCTCGAATGATCGCGGGCTCCAGTTCTTGCGGCGTCCTGCGCACGCCGCCTGACGCTTTCGAAGCTGTCCGCCGCCCCCTCACAAAAATACTCAACCCACTTGGTGATGTCGGCCTTGGCGCGTCCCTCGTAGTAATTGTGCGACGGGCCAATAGTGAGCGCTTCGTAGTACCCGCCGAGATTACGCGCATAGTATTCTTCGAGCGAGTACAGACCTTTGAGGTCGTATCCGCCCAAATGCAGAATGAGTGTGGTGAAAAGCCGCGCCGTGCGGCCGTTGCCATCGTAGTAAGGATGGATTGTCGCGAATTGATAATGAGCAATGCCGGCGCGAATCGGGCACGGCAACAAATTTGCTCCCGATGAGGCGACCCAGGAAATCATCGCCTTCATCAGAGATGGCACATCTTGCGCTTCGGGCGGCATGTAGACGATGGTCCGGCTTCGGCTGTCTCGGATGACATTCTGGCCGTCGCGGTAGGGGGTTGGTTTGGCCTTCTTTCGCCCTTCGGCCATCACGAGACCATGCAAAGTTTGGATGTGAAGCTCCGAAACAGATATGTGCAACGCTGCGAACTGTTCTACTCTTTCGAGGGCGGCGTAGTACCCGAGCACTTCTTTTTCATCGCGCTCGCGTCCCGCGAAATGTTCCTTTTGTTCGATTATCTTGGAGACCTGCTCCTGGGTCAAGCGATTGCCTTCGATCATCGTCGAATAGTGGGTGGAGTACAGACGGGCAGTTTCACGGAGCGTCGCCAGAACGGAAGGTGTGATCGGCAAGTCTTGCACAGCCTGCCTTGCCGCTTCAATGCGCATAAGGCTGGTGGCAAGCTTGGGAGTAATCGAGAAGTTCGGTTCGAAGCGCATGTTACGGCCCGTTGTCGGCAGTTGATAACTACCGTTATTGTGCCGTTAAACTTCCGTTAAAGCAAGCGACTTCCTCATGAGGAATACCCTTTGGCGTTCCCTGGAAATCGGTCTTCGCTTACGCGGGAATTCTTACCACAGTTTGACTCGCTCTTCCCAAACAATGCTCGCGTTGAGCGCGAATGGCCGTCATCGGGAGTCGGCGCTTTCACAACAACACAGAGGCGTCAACGTGGCCGCCCCGGCGGTCTGGACCCCCTAGGGGACGGGAGTCAAAACACGGACATATCCTCGGGAGCTCTCGGCAAAGTATATTTTTCCATCGCGATCAATGGCTAGTCCCGATGGATAGGCGATGCTCGCCAAAGATGCTGGCCCACCATCGCCTGAGTGGCCGAGCACTCCCGTTCCAGCGATCGTTGTGATGATCCCGTTCACGTCAATTTTGCGAATTCGGTGTTTTAGGAAATCTGCGATGAAGATATTGCCCTGATCGTCGACCGCCAAGCCGCCATCGCCTTCGATTGCTGCGGCGCTTGCCGGTCCACCGTCGCCCGAGAAGCCGAGCGTATTGCCGGTGCCTGCAAGCGTTGTCAAAGACCCAGATGGGGATCGCCTTATCAAGTAGCCATTGGCGACGTAATAGAGATTCCCCTTGTTGTCTGTTGCGACCGTGAATACAAGATTCGTACCTGTGTCGATTTTGGAAAGAGTCCCCCCAGGCGATACGGCTCGGATGGATGTTAAGCAAGCAATGTAGAGATCATTGGTGGTATCGAAAGCGAGATAAGACGGATTGGCGATCTGCCCTTTGTTAGCCGGGCCCCCGTCGCCACCAAAACCAATCGTTCCATTCCCTGCGTAAGTGGAGATCGTGCCGTCGAGAGCTACTTTGCGCACCGCGTTGTTATTGGGATCAGCCACGTAGAGATTACCGAGCGAGTCCGCAGCGAGAGCGGTCGCCAAGTTGAACTTTGCCCCGATGGCCGGACCGCCGTCGCCTGAATATCCCTGGGTATCGCTGCCCGCCACGGTTGTAATGATGCCATTGGACGCGATCTTCCGAATGGAGACCGACGTCGATACATATACATTCCCGCCGGCAAGCGATACGCCGTTGGGACCGACAATGGCTGCATTCATGGCCTGACCGCCGTCGCCGCTGTTTACCGTTGTGGCGCCCGTGCCCGCGAGCGTCGAGATCGTGTAGGAGCCCGTCGCCCCGGGAGCGTTGCTGAGGATTGAAATGAATAGCGAACCCGGCGACTGTACCGCTCCGCTCTGAAGGATGACGGACGCATCACCGCTGGGAAGCGTAGGCACGATGGCGTTGATCTGATACAGGCCGGAGCCAACGATACCGGTGAAGGAAGTAGCAGCCTTAACCCCACCGATGAACACTTGGATCGGATTTACCAACGATGCGGGGGACGGAATTATTTGGCTCGTAGGATATGAGGGACTCGTTGGACCCAGGCCCGTCGCATACAGGACGATGGTCTCGCCTGGGAAAGCGGGGGTTGTCGTCACACCCGATCCTAATAGGCCGTTAGGGCCGAGAAGCGAATATGTCGAAGCATCCTGCGCGATTGCATAGTGTCCGGATAGCTGTGAGTAAGAAAACAACGCAGGAGCGACGGCGGACTTCGTCACGGAAACACTTGGCGATGTACCGTTCGGGGTAATAACTTGAACCGAAATGGGCCCGATCGTCGCGTCATCGGGAGCGAGCACGTTGATCTGAGTCTGGCTGATGTAATAAACATACGCGAACTTGCCGTTGATTTTGACCTGTACACCATCGAGGATGGTTGGGAGCAAATTGCCGATGAAATCGCTGTTCTGCCATATGCGAGTTGTGGAAGATAGATTTGTTCCTCGAATTGTGACCCAGGTTGCTGAAGCGATCCCCTCTTGAAAGCTCGCTCCGTTGACGATTCCCTGATTTGTGTCGATCGCTGGCGGGCTCGCAACACCCGCGCCAGTGATCGCCACATCCAGCCCGGTGGGGCCCCCTCCGCTATTGCTCACCACGAAGTCTAAAGTATTCATCCCAGCTATGAAGTTTGAGGTCAAATCGAGCGAGGTGATCCCGTTGTACGTTGCCGAGACCGATACACTCTTTCCATTTAGCGAGATAGAAGCTGTATCATCCACGGCCATCTCCAAGGTCAGCCTCACGGTTGACAAGTCAAAGCCCGCTAACGAAAACGTGGTTCGGTAAGTAGTCGATCCTCCACAGCAGAAACCTCGCGTTGCACTCGACTGGTCCGATGCCGGGCCGATCCATGTCGAATGTGGCCCTGGATTGACCCAATTGTCACCAAACTTCGTCACCACAAACGCTGGCCCCGGAACACTGAACTCGCCGGTATTATCGGAGACAATCAGAAATGCTTGATCCCGACCATTTGCCACATTCTGCCCGGTTCCTGGGATTGAAAGCGCGGTCGGATTCGCAGACAAAGGCAGTCCTGTAACATCTTGAATCGTCACTAGATCTATAAAGGAAGTCCTATCGGTGCCCGTCGGAGACGTGCCGATAAACTCTACAGCTAGATTCCCGACCGCCGAGAAGCTGCTCGTCGTATACTTTTGAAAACTAGTTGTAGGAGGATTTTCGACATCGAGGATATCGGTGTTTCCAGCCAATACAGAAAAAGCGAGGGACGAGCAGCCATCGTTGCAGCCAGCCCCCTGCGGTCGCCCAGCCGCGTAGAAACTAATCGTATAGCTATGTCCGGCAATGAATCCGGAAACCGTCTGGGTTATGGAGCCGATGACCGAACCGGGCGCGTTGCCACCAGGGATTACGCCAGCTTGTAGGAAGGCAGCCTGAGTGCCGCCCCCCGTTGGAAGGGGAGGCGCGTTATAGGATTGTCCACATCCAGCAGTCGTTATACCCGCGTTAGTGAAGGTCCAACTTCCTCCGCTAGGGGCTGCCAGGAAACTCGGGCAGGAGCCTACTGTTGGTGCTTCGAACGATGCATTTGCGAGCACCGGCAGTGTCGATTGAGCTTGGGCCACGGAAGACGCCGATTCCAACAGAGCACAAAGTACGATCGCGAGAGCTGAGGTTTTCACTTGTTAAGACCTTCCGTAAAACAGCGTTATGGCCAGATACCTCTGGCGGTGGTGCTTTTCATGAAAAGATGGTTCATGGTGTCCTTGTGAACGCGCATCAGATTCGTGAAGAGAGCTAGTTCACGTCAAACTGGTCCAATTCAACAATGAACCAGATTCCCGTCTCGGCGGATCTGGCGAAGCGCACTACAAGCCGACCGATATCGCTTGTCCGTTCTACTGGAACGACCCCGCATGTCGCGAGTGCCGTCTTCTGAGCGGCTCTGACGAAATACCTAGCCTGACAAATGTATCTAGGCGAGCGGAGATTCGCCACGGGGTTCTTGGGATCAGGGAACTCTTTCTCGTTGGGATCGAGCTGCGTAATCGGTCCTCGTACTTCATAGGAAGTTGCAGCGCGCGCCATGAGTCCGAGCGTGCGCTGGCTCTCAATGCGAAACACCGGGGAGCCTTCCTCGAACAACTGGGGATACTTAGCTGCGGGCTGCAAGGGCGGCCCCGGTTGAGTGCTGTCGGACCACCAGCCTTCTCTCTTGCCGCAATTTACTAGGCCGGGCAAATCCATTGACTGCATCAAATTTGTGGGAACGATCTCGTCTACTGTGCTGTTTTGATAAGCGCTTGAAGGGTTCCACGCGATCATTCTCGCTGTAGCTCTTTCGATGATGATCTTCATTGACGTGGGCGTAAGGGTTTTCAGCTCGGACGTATCGGCGCGAGCGCCACATGCTTGCATAAATGCAAGGCCTGCAAACGTGACTAGAAACATGACCGCCAGTGAAATCGATGGACGCGAAAGTATTGTTGTGCTCATGTTGTCTTACCGACCTGCGCTTTCAAGTCTTGACTTGACATTCAGTGGGGTCGCAAGTTTGAGAAACGTCGTGGGTAGCACGCCAAGCGGAGATGGCTTGTTTGTCGGAACGATACGTTTTGATATGTAGAGCACCTGGCGTAGGTCATTTACCATGGGACGCTCGCTGCCCTCTGGGTCACCGATAACAATCCCCGCAGCAGTAGGATTCCGAGAATCCCACTTACTGACATCGAAGAGAAGAATCCCCCTGGCCCACGGCTGGACGCCAAACCCTTGTGAATTCATTGAGTAAGGTTCTGGAAGACCAGGATTGATGCCCGCGCCTCTGTATACAACTACGCCGGTATTGGAGATTTTCAAGTTGCCTTGAACCCCATTAGGAGTATCGATCTTGGTGCACTCACTCGACAGTTTGCAGACCATCCATGTGTTGAGTGAAGGACGGATGACGTAGTAGATTTCTCCCGAGGGGTTCATCCCGATCGCCTCTATCGCTTCCCCGTGAGTATCGATTTCAAGTGGTCTACCATTCTTGATAGCGAATGGATGTTGCCCGAAAACTGCCGCAAGCGCGACGAAGTCGTCCTGATCGCTAATCGAAAAAGTAGGATTCAAGGGTTCTCCGCTAAAGCTCATGATCGAGCGGGCACCATATGCCTTTCCTGTTTCAGCTACGAGCTTGTCGTTGAGGAATATTCCATGACTCTCGGATGTGCCTCGCGCGATGCTGGCAGAGAAGGCAACCGAACCCCGATTGTTCAACCTGATGTAGTTGCCGAACTCTTTGATTGTTACGCCATCGACGGTGTCGCCTGCGAGAATGAGCTTGTCTTTAGCGACGATAAAACCGATCTGGGAACCGAGCGTTGCTCCTTCGACGTGGCCCACAAGGGCGATGTCTTGATTGCTGTTGATAGCGTAATCGACTAGATCAAGAAGATTCTTACCGCCTAGCAGAGCGTTCAATCCTTTATCGGGTTGAACCGTGGTGAATGTCTTCGCGAGTAGCTCAAGTTTGTATCCCGACCTTGTAGTCATGATCGAGGGGCTTGACGGGGTTCGATCAGCAGGACGCGGGGTCGGCTTAGATTGTTTAGTCCCCTGACTGAAGCCCAGACTCGCCACCAGCAGCAGCGTCAGGGCCAACCGAGAAAAGGGAGGTTGCAGGGGCGAATCTGGACAATAGAACTTTGGTAAGTACGGGACATTGGCGCGCGGTGTGCTCATGCGCCGAAACCCGCCCAAGTCGTTATGAACACCCTCGCCAGCAATGCCGACATGCAATGGGATCGTTTTCACCGAGTTCTTCATTTGGTTTTAACTTATCTCTCGTTCTCTGTCGTTTCGATGCTTACTTCGCGTTCTCCAAAAGCAATTCGCAGGGTCAACTATCAGGGATTGCGCAAAGTCTTGTGAAATGTGTGAAGAAAAGCAGGGCATTCCAGAATGTTGGTTTCGCAGATCAATGCGCGAACGGCGCATACTCTTAAGGAATGGCTCACGCGCGCTTAGCGGCGATCCTCATCGGCCTCGTGGCGACGATCGGCATCCTCGACGCCGCGGATGAGCGAAATCAAATTTATCCTGGGCTTGGTGAAAACAGTTGGGTTATGGACCTAACGAGAGATCAGAACGGTTTGATCTGGGTGGCGTCAGCACGTGGCGTTTTTCGATTTGACGGAATGCATTATCACGCCATTCCCGGTTATCCGTTTCCTGACGCTCAATTCATGGCAGCCGACGCCGAGGGCGGGATTTGGGCTGGAGGGTCGCATGGGTTGACGCGATATGAACGCGCAACGTGGAAGGTTGTTTCAAATGAGCCTGTGCAGAGCATGGCGATGGGGCATTCGGGCCTATGGGTGCTCTTCGGTGGCCGCACTGGGGGATTGAGACTCATTTCCACAAGCGGCGTCAGTCAATCGTTCTCCGACGCCAAGCCGACCGGGGATCTAGTGGTCGATAGTGAGGAGGCGGTGTGGTTTCCATGTGGACAGAGAGTTTGCACGATGCGCGCCCCGAATTGGCTCTTGGAGTCTCAGGCGAACCCCGCTCCCGGAAATTGGAAGAAGGTCGTTCCCGAGAAAGGAGGTTCCCGATTATGGGTGAGTTCGGCAGACGAGGTCGCTGTCGTGAGAAACGGCGTTGTGGAAGACCGACAAAAGGCTGAGTCCGGGTATCGCCTTCCGGTCCAATCTAAGTTGCTTGATCCATATTTGTCGCCCAGCGGAACAGTGTGGGGAACCAGATTACGGATGCAGCCGAGAGCCGGGTGGCGACTCTCGCAGACCGAGGGACAATGTTCATATTTCGTCGACGAATTCACCCAGTGGTTCTGCATAGGCTGGGCAGCCGCCAAGTCCGTTAGCGAACCCGATTGGGAAACTTGGCGGCATGGGGTCTTTACGTCGGCGTCTCCAGAGGGGTTTCTGGCAGTGACGCACCGCTCACCACTCTTGTTTTCGAACCGGGGCGTGTTCGAGCTAAGTGACGGAAATGAGTGGGTCAGGCCGCGTGACGCCGCCAAGCTCGCTGTGGTGAACATGATCGGCGACAGTCACGGAGGCTACTGGCTCGCCACTAAAGATGAAGGGCTCGTGCGAGCGGGGAAAGACTTCACGATTCTTGAACGGTTTCGAAAGTCGTGTCCCGACATCGATTCAATGAGAGGATTCCTGCGCGATGGTCGAGGGAGGATGTGGGTCGGCGGAAAATCATCAAACTGCTTTTTTGAAGTGCAAGGCGAACCTGGAAAGTGGAAATTCGTACCGGAGAACTTGCCGGAAGGCACCTTGGAAACCGTCGATCTAAAAGCCGATGTCGATGGGCGTCCGTGGGTCGGCTATGAACACGGCATTGCGTATCTCGACGACTCGGGCGATTGGAAAAAGATTACGACATCCGAGCCAATTACATCAGTTCGCGCTCTTGAGTTCGACGGGAAGGATGCAATTTGGGTGGCCCGCCGACGGGGCCCAGCGTTCTTCGCGCGACTTGAACGACGCGGTAATGTCTGGCAAGTCCGACGGTTCGCGGGGCCACAATTTGGCCCCTCCGAAACCTTTTATCTGCGCAGAGACTCCCGCGGGTGGGTTTGGCGTGGTACGGCAAGCGAAGTACAGATCGCCCGTCCAGGCCGGTATGAACCGGAAGAGTGGTTGCGAATTCGCAATGATACCGGGTTGGCTTCTGTTGGGGTAAACCTCAGAGGCTGGATTGAGGACGCTTCGGGAAATGTCTGGCTCGCAGGTAACGGCGGCGTCACGAGGGTGCGCCCGACTGCCGAGTGGTTCGCCACCCCGAACGCGGCGCGGCCGCTCGTTACCCGCTTGAAAGTGGGGGACCGGAGTTGGCTTGATCCGAACCAAATGCCGAAGCGCTTCTCAGGGGGGCGCGGGCCCATCGAAATCGACCTGAGTTCCATGGACGCGAATCCATTCCTAAAATCACCCTTGAGGTACCGGTTGGCTCCCTTCGACACGGCGTGGAAGTTGAGCCCGGACGGACGATTGCGTTTCGACAAGTTGAAATCCGGCTCATACACCCTCGAAGCTGCATACACCGGGGACGGCACACCGCAAGTCATGCGATGGGAGTTCCAAATAGGAAGTCCGACTTGGGCATATTTTGTTACCGCACTAGAACTAGCATCACTTGGACTGCTTGTTTCGCTCGCATGGTGGCGAAGGGAGTGGTTGCAGTATTGGGTGAGGAAGCCGCTCTTCGTCATCGGCCAAAGACTTCACCAAGATGAGGAAAGCGTTACGTGGACGAACTATACAGGAAGAGTGCTTGAGCGCTATGACTTCTTCGAGTCAATTTCACGCAGTGACTTTTCCGTGACATACGTTGCTCGACACTTGGAGACCGCAAAAAAAGTGGTTGTGAAAGTATTGCATCGGAAACTGGGGCAGGAGCGACCGATGCGTCAGCGCTTTGCCCAGGAAGTGGCGGCTCTGCATACGCTAAGTCATCCCGGATTGGTTCGATTGCTGGATTCCTGGATTTCTCCGGAAGGGGAACCGTGCTTGGTCATGGAGTATCTGGAAGGCCCCACCCTCCGGCAGTTGCTGATTGAGGAAGGACCCCTCACGCCGGCGCGGGTCGCGAATATCCTGGCTCAGTTAGGCGCGGCGGTGGGCGCGATCCACGAACATGGAATTGTCCACCGCGACTTGAAACCGGAGAACGTAATTGTTCGGGAAGCGGGAACGTCCCAGGAGCGGGCCGTAATTATTGATTTCGGTTCGTCGGCGTCGCGAGGACCCGTGAAGGATCAGGAGAACACGATAACGCTGACCGGCTCACTTCACTACATCGCGCCGGAGAGGTTGGGTCGCCAATACTCGCCAGCTAGCGACGTGTACTCGTTGGGCGTCATGGTGCTTGAAATGGGAAGCGGGAAGCGTCCAGCCGAAATGGATGTGACTCCGTTGGAACCCGAATTCGTTCACCTCGCAAGCGCATGGGCGGGTGAGGCCGCGGCAAGAACGCTGACCTCCGCTCTCCAGCATCAGCCATCGCGCCGACCTTCCAGTGTTACTGTCTGGGCGGAAGAACTGGCACAGCAGTTGCGCGATTTCAGCGAGCGTCGCCGAGACGCTTCGCCATCCACTTAAGCCCGAAGTCGCAATCGGCGCGAATCTTCCATTCGGGGCAATCGAGCCGCTGCGCAGTCTCTTCAATGGTCAGTTGTTCAATGAAGCGGTAGGTAATGGCTTGCGTCGCCCGGCCGTCGATTTTCGCAAGGGCCTGAAGCACCTGCTTCACAGCGATACGATCCTCGGCGATCGGTGAGTGACAGTCGATTCGTAGCAAAAGATCGGCGATGACCTCAGATGAAATGCGACGTCGGGACGCTTGGGTACGACGGGCGTGCTCAATCAGAATCTGACGCATTGCCCTGGCGGCGAGAGAATAATAATGCTCGCGGCTCAATATCGGCGCGGAAATACGACGCAGTTTGTCCAAGAATGCTTCGCTCACCAAATCGTTGATCTGCATCGTGTGGCCGCGTCGCTCCGTTCGCAAGAGACCACGAGCAACCGCGCAGAGTCTCTCGTATACGGCGGGGATTGCCTGATTTTCCGCTTTCCGATCACCTTGTTGGGCGAGATTCAACAGAAATGTGAGAGAGTGTTCCATGAAACGCAACCAATCGAGAGAGTCTACCATGCAGGCTGCGTTGCGCGTTTAGGAGAACCGAGGACACGGTGAAATCAACCGTAAGAAATTTGAAGGCGACGACGTTTGAAGGCGCTTGGTTTCCACGGCCAACTGAAACGTCGTGTTTGCGCTTCGACGAAAGACAGGAGGCTAGTGGAAGCGGAACTCACCCCTGGTACATGTACCAAAACCGTCGTCCAATGGGTACAATTCGTCCAATTTCATAGGACGCGTTGCATGCATTATCAGTAACTTGCAGATTTAGAAAGAGTTAGGAAAGAACGACTCCCACTAGCTTCCGCCACACTTCGGCGACTATTGATGGCACGTCAAGGTTGAGTGGTCTGTTGCCGTCCTATTCGCGCTCATTCGCGGCCAATGTTTTACTCTCTATAAAACCCGTAATACCGACCCATCCAATAAGCATGCAGATAATCCGCAGGACCCGTCTCCTCCTCCAGCCACAGCTTCACTTCTTTCCACCCCGCCCCATCCGTCGTCGAATACGCCCCACCCGGCCCACCAGCGAAAATCCCGCGCGGCGTCACGATCATCCAATTCGCGACCGGTATCCGCCACCCCTCCATCCACACCACTTCCGATCCGCGCCCGCCACGGCGCACCATCTTCCCGTTCGCATCGATCCTCAACTCGACCTCGCCCGCCTTAGCCCACGCATGCGAATCGTTCGCCGCGAATTCCGGTTTCACTTCCACTGGCTTCTTCGCATCATCGTCCGACGCCGGCTTCTCGGGACTTTTCTCGAGACCCTTATCCGACCAGGCCCGCCACGACATCCCACCATCGCGCGTCACCATCACGCCGCGATCCGTCTCCGCCCACACCACGAACGTCCGCGTCGGCGATGCCACCAGCCTCTGCACCTTCGCGCCTTCCAATCCTCGACCAACATCCGTCCACGTCTTCATCCCATCGCGAGTCATCCACACCCGCCCCGCCTGCGTCGCTGAACCACACCACCTGCGAATCGTCGCAAGCGAACTGCAGCGACGTGACCGACGGCTTCAGCCATCCGTCCACCTGATACGGATTCCCTTTCCACGCATATTCGTTATCCAGCGGACGTTGATCGATCGGCACCGGCTTCAGCGCCTGCTTCGCATTTCCGCGATCCACGAACGGATTCATCTCGATCTCCGGCCGTATCGAATTCATCACCGGATGCATCACGCGATCCGCCGGATAGCGCCGCAGCGTGTCGATCGACAACGCCAGCGACTCCTGCGTATGCGGCAGCGGCTCTTGCCCATTCTTCACTAAGACCGCGAGCCTTCAACATCTCGCATCGTCATGAACGTGTACAGCGAATTGCCTTCCATCCAGTTCAAATCCCACAGATCCGTCAGCCATTTTTGATACCGATCCAGCAGCGCCGGATCTTTCTCGTAGCGAATCAAATTGACCAGCGCTTCATACGACTGCCCTTCGCTCGAATGATTCACGCGAGCGATTCTCTCCGGCCCGTACGGCCTCTCATCGCGCGGCAGCTCGGCATTCGCCGCCGAACCGCGCGATCGACCTTCTTGTACTCGTCGATGTACCGCTGCTTGCCCGTCACGTGATACGCGATCAGCAAATCCGGCAGCGCCATCAACGACGCGCGCAATCCCGGATGCCAATCCGCACCCGTGATGTAGCGCCGCAATTCGCTATCGCCGCCGCCCGCGTAATACGAATCGCGCGACGGATCCGGATCCACGCCGATGTGCCCGTACTGCGTCGTCTTCCCGCTCAGATCGATGATGCGATAGTGATTATCCAACACGTGCGTCATCAACCTGTCGATGTCGAACGCGATCATTTTCTTCTGCTCCGCATCCGCCGCCAGATCGTAATACAGCGCGTACCCGTACAGCACCGCGTTGAAATTGTCGACCGACACGTCACTATAAAAGCGATAATCCGCGAACGCGCCCTGCCCCTGATGCCAGTGTTGCGAATCGCCGCCGCCGCGCTCGAACCCCTCCACCGGCCCGTGTCCCTTCACGTAGCCACGAGCCAGCAGGCCGGGCTTTCCCGTCACTTCCTGCAATCGCCGCAGCCCGATCAGAATCTCACCGCCATGCTTACGAACCGCCGGATCTTTCGTCACCGCGTATTGATACGCGACCCCCGCTAGATACCGCCCGGTCCACACGCCCGCATGAATCACGTTGCCGGGATCGTCGACAGTGTGCGGCAGCTTCGTGCCCTCCGGCGCAGCCGGCACGATCGACACATACAACCCGTCCACCAAATGTTTGTCGATCAAATTCCGCTGGAGATATTTTGCTTTCTGCTCCAGAGTCATCTGCCCAAATGCCATTGGCGTCAGGAAAAAGCAGATGAGCAATGTGGCGCACGCGACTCTTGCGTGCCGTGTCGACACTCATGTCGACACGTTTTATTCAGTTTGTGATTCACAAGTGATACTCTACCTCAAGCATGCGACTGTTTTTGTTCTTCTTCGCCTCGATTGCGATCGCCCAGACTGCCGACCATCCCCTCCACGCCGTCTCCGATCCCGGCGTCGTCACCACCCGCCAAGCCATCACGCCCGCCGGAGTCCCCACCGTTTTCCAAGGCCGAGTCTACGGCGTCGCCTTCGGCAAAACCTCTTCCGATCTCTGGGTCGCGAACGCATCCCAGCTTTATCGCCTTGACGTAAAAGGCAATCGCATCGCCGAGATGATTCCGACCGAAGGCCAGCCAGGCATGCAAGGCATCACGTTCGATCCGGCAACGAATCGTCCGCTGATCGTCGTCAACACGCGCCGCCAGATCGGTTTGTACGCCGCGCTCAAGGTTCGAGGCTCGCACCCATCGCCGAAAATCTCGGCCAAAACGTCGCCGGCTCCGTAGCAATCTCCGGCCACACCGCAGTAGTCGCGCTCACGCCGAAAAATCAAATCGCCGTGATCGATACCGAACATTCAAACTCATCGGCATGGTGAAAGTCGGCATCGCCCCCTTCGGAGTCGTGATTTCGAAAGACGCGAGAATCGCCTACGTCAGCAACTGGGGAGGCCGCATTCCGACCTCTGCCGACAAAACCGCTCCAACGGGCCGAGCCGCCGATGCCGATCAAGTCGTCATCGACGACCGCGGCATCGCATCCACCGGAACGATCTCGCGCATCGACCTGACCACGCTTCAGACCACGCAAACCATTGCCGTCGGTCTGCATCCCACCGGCTTGTCTTGGGATGAGACATCGGCAATCGCCTCTACGTTTCGAACGGAAACAGCGATTCTGTTTCGGAGATCGACACTGCACAAAAGCAACGTCGTGCAGAACGTTCGCCATCCATCCCTTCGCGACATTAGCGACTAAACCGTCGCAGGCATCGCCCCTACGGCCGTCGCACTTTCGCTCTGATCACAAGATGCTATTACGTCGCATGCGGCGGAATCAACGCGATCGCTGTTCTTGACGTCGCGGTCCGGGACAATGCTCGGGACTCGATCCCGACGGGCTGGTACCCTAACGCGCTTTCGTTGAGCCCCGACGGAAAGTATCTCGCCGTCTCGACGCTGCTTGGCGCTGGCCCAGGTTGGCGTGACGCTCCCAATAAAAAGTACGTCCACGCCGATCGGGGCTCAGTGGCGATCATCCCCATTCCCGACGACGCGCAGCTCGCCAGCTACACCGCCGCCGTGCTTTTGAACAATCGGCTCAGGCCCCGGCCAGCTTCCGCTTCAGGTTACACGGATCGCTCACCGACGTGGAAATTCCAAGGCCTACCGCCATTCCCGTTCCACGCAGGTTGGAACTCCTTCGCCGATCGAACACGTCCTCCTCATCGTCAAAGAAAACCGATCTTACGACCAGGTCTTCGGCGACATCGAAAAAGGCAACGGCGATCCCTCGCTAGTGCAATACGGCCGCGATTCAACGCCCAACCAGCACAAGCTCGCCGAAGAATTCGTGCTGCTCGATAATTTCTACGCCACCGGAGGCAACTCCGCCGATGGCCACCAGTGGATCACGCAAGCCAACGAAACCGATTACGCGCTGTGGCCCGGCTACGGCGGCCGCAGCTATCCCTTCGATGGCAGCGATCCCATTGCGTACTCGCAAGAGCGGCTTCCTGTGGGACTACGCGCTCGCGGCCCACAAGACCGTACGCGTTTTCGGCGAATATGCGCCGTCCGCGCGTGTAACCGGCACCACGCGCGCCGCGCTGTTCGCCCGCTGGAAAAAGGGTGACGATTTCTCTCACGAATGGACCACCACTTCGCCGATCCCTCCGCTCGATAAACTGCTCGCGCGAAATTTTCCCAGCTACTCGCTGGCCATTCCGGATGTCATCCGCGCGCAGCTCTTCCTCGCGGAGCTGAAGCAGATGGAGCAGGCGAATTCGATGCCGAACCTGATGCTGCTCCAGCTTCCGTCCAATCACACCAGCGGCACCGATCCCGGCGGTTCCACGCCGAAAGCCATGGTCGCCGATAACGACTACGCGGTCGGACAAATCGTCGAGGCCGTCACAAAATCGAAATTCTGGAAGAACACTGTGATCTTCATCGTCGAAGACGACGCGCAAAACGGCGTCGATCATGTGGATGGTCACCGCACCGTCGCGCTGGCGATCAGCCCCTACACGCGCCGCGGCTCCGTCGATTCCACCTTCTATTCGACCCAAAGCATGATCAAGACCATCGAGCTGATTCTCGGCCTGCCGACCATGTCGCTGTTCGATCTGATCGCCGAAGACATGCGGGCGAGTTTCCAATCCGAGCCGAATCTCGACGCCGTACATAAGCCGTCGACCCGATCATCAATCTTTCGACGTGAATCCGCCCGCGAAAGCGCTGAATGGCGAGGCTCGCAAAGGCGCCATCGCGTCATCGAAGATGAATTTCAGCGATTCCCGGATGCCGCGCCCACCGAGAAGCTGAATCGGATCCTGTGGCACGACGCCAAAGGCTGGTCGACTCCCTATCCCGGAGCGCAGCCAGCCGTCTTCGCCCCGCTCAGTCTTGACGTTGACGATGACGACGAGAAAGCGTGAAGAAGCCCGCGAAGAAAAAAGTAAAGCAAGCCGAGCAAAACCCAAATAGTCCCGGCCAGCTTCGCCTGCCATCGCAGGCTAATCCAGATATATAAGCAAATCACCAGCCCCAACAAAGGCATCCAAAATCGAGGGCTCGTCAATGACGCGCGACTGTTTTCTGAGGCGCGACCGTCAGAGCGCGCTGTTTCTCCGCGACCGTGAGAGAGCGCGCCGTTCCTAACGTCCCACCAATCATACTTGAAGCAAGCCAAATTCACCCCCGAAAACGCCAGAAACGCCCCAAAATTCAGCATCTCCGCGCCCAACTGATAACTCATCAAAAACGCACCAATCAACGCCGCAACCCCGCACACCAACACATTGCGACTAGGCACTCCCGTCTTCGGACTCACATAAGCGAACGCCCCCGGCAGCGCCTTATCGCGAGCCATCCCATACATCACGCGAGCCGCCCCAATCTGCGCGCCCATCCCCGAACCAACCGACGCGACCAGCAGCGTCACGTTCATCAGATGAAACAAAACCTGCCCGCCCGCGCGCCCCGCGACATAAACATAAGCGGTATCGACATCCGGGTAATGCGAAAAATCCGGCCACACCAACTGCCCCGCGTAAACCTCAATCGCAGCGATCACGCCAGTGAGCAGACACACCAGCACCGTCGCGCGCAGAATATTCTTCTCCGGATCGATCGTCTCTTCCGACAACGTCGAAATATTATCGAAGCCGATATAGGTGAGAGCCGCCAGCGCCGTCCCCGCCGACACCGCCCGCAAATTGAATGTCGCCGGATCGTAGAACGGCCGCGTGTAAAACGCGAGATCGTGCCCGCCCTCGCCGAAAATGTACCGAGCCATCATCGCCAGCGCATACACCACCACCACGCCCATCGAAATCGCCATCCAAGTATTGATGCGAGCCGAAGTTTCAATTCCGCGCAGATTCAGCAGCGTGAAAAGGATCGCGAAGAAAATCTCCCACCCCCAGATCGGAATGCCGTGATACAAATTCACCGCCGCCGCGCTGCACCAGATCACGCAGATGATCGGATTCAGGATGTAGTCGAGCAGAATGCTCCACCCCGCAACGAATCCCGCCGTCGCGCCGAATTCGCCGTTGATGTACGAGTACGCCGACCCCGCGCTCGGATACACGCGAGCCATGCGGCCATAGCTGACGGCGGTGAGCGCCATCCCGATCATCGCGATCAGAACCGCGGTGACGACGTGCCCTCGCGCTTCTTGTGAAGCGACACCGAACAGCGGCATCGGAGCCGTCGGCTGAATGACGACGATGCCGTAGAAGATCAGGTCGCGGAGTCGAAGAACGCGGCGAAGCTCACCTTTCATTCGAGTCGGCAGTAGTATGTTGGAAAATGCAGATGTACCCGCGTCATTCACCGCGCGCACGCGATAGCACGTCCGGTCATCCGTCATGATCGAAAAGCTGCCAAGGATCTCGTTGGTCGTTCGATCCTTCGCGCGTCCAGTTGCCATTGTTCAGTCGGCGCTCAACCACGAAGCGCGTGCCTCCGTGCGACTCCCAAGTCATGCCGCCCGTAGTGCTTGGGACGATACCGTTGTCGGCCCGCCCATTCTCAACCCACTCGGGGCCTCCGGCAACACCGGCCAATCGAAATAATCCGCATCCGCAATCGCCATCACGCTATCCCGCAGCGGCAACGACTCGAGCGTATCCACCGAACCCTTCTTCCACTCCACCGGAGTAATATCGCCCGACACCACATCGATCAACACCGGCTTCTTGATCCCGCTATTCTTCAACTTCAAATTGATCACCATGGGCGCGAACGCCCCGCCGGGATTGCTATGCGCCGCGACCCAATACGCGACAATCGCCTTCCCATTCTTATTTCGAAATCCGTACTCGAACACCGGCGACTTCGCCTGCCTCCGCAGAGCCGCAACATCGTTATGCTCAATCGCAATCGACGAATCGAGCTTCGTATCGCCGAACAAAGCATTCGTATTCTGCAGCGCATAGTAAACCGGCCGAGGCGTGAAATCATCCGGCAAATCGCGCTTCCCGTGAATGAATCCGAAATCGTCGTACTCGTTTCCATCCACGCCCGCCGTCAGCAGCCACACGAACGTCTTCACGCCCGCCGCGTGATTGTACAGAATCCCGCGAGGAATATATTTCGACTGCACCGATTCATCCGACCCTCGCCACGATGGAATCGAATTGAACTCGTCATCCCAGAATTCAATATCGCGGCGAATCCCCGGATACGCGCGCACCGTAGCGCGCAGCTTCGCCGCCGAATCGTTGCCATACGCGCCGTAATCCATCGTCTCCGGATTCATGTTCTGCCCGTAGCCGGGATACGTGTGATACGCGAACACATCGAGCTGCGACGCGCACTTGCACTCGTCCAGCGACCGCTTCGCCCAATCGCTAATCGGATCCGCCAACCCGCCGTAAATCACCTTCGCGGTCGGATCGGCCTTATGCACCGCGGGCGCGAACGCCTTCAGCAATCGCCCATACTCCTCCGGATCGCCGCGCGGATTCCAATAGCCGATGTCCTGCTCATTCCACAGCACCCAATAATGCACGCGACCCTTGAAATGATTCACCATCCACGTCACGTATCGAAGAAACGCCTCGATCTCTTCGGGAGTCTTCGGCGGCCAGAACACGGAATTAATTCCGCGATCGTCATTGTGAAACCGCCCCGTCTCCGGAGTGATCGAATCCGGCTTCTTGCCGCTGCGCGACGTGTACATCGGATTCCCGTACATCAACTGGATCTGAACCTTGACGTTGTTTTCGACCAGCGAATCGACGTAATCGTCCACCTCCGGCTTCACCGCGAACACGCCGCGCTTCTGCTCCACCCAATCCCAACTCGTGTAGTCGGACGAATTTTCGTACTGCCCGATGCGAATCCACGACACGCCCGCATCGAACATGCGAGTCCACCACCAGCGGTCCCAAGGAAGGTAAGGCTCGCGAGGCAGGTCGGAGTTGATGCCGAACCCGTTTTCGATTTGCGAGGATCGCTTGGGCGGCACCTTGGTGGGCTGCGCAGCGAGCGTCGCCGCGGCGATTACTGTGACGATGAAGAATCGCATTCCCCGAAGTATACAGCGGCGGTCACTTCAGCAGCGCGCGCAGTTCGCGGATCTCGGGCGTGTTCTTCCTGTGCGACGAGATACCTGCGCAACCAGCGCTTCTGATCGTCGTTCGAGCCGGTGGCCACATTCTTAAGCGCCCCGAAACTCAGGCGCACTAGATCTTCCTCCGAAGGGCCGCCCGAAGTGGACAGCGCCTTGAAGTCGGCGCATGAAGCTCCGTCAGTGACTGACGCGCACTGAAATTCACCCTTGCGATTTCGTGTATACCTTGCGGTCAGTTCGCGTTTGCCCAGCGTAGTGACGTGTTCCTGGGAGGCATCTGTCTCGAAGGTGACGAAGAGCATGACAACGAGTTCGGCTGGGTTGACGGGTATGTGGGCAGTGAATTCGGTGCCCATTAATTGCGGCTGGTTGTAATGTCCTTGCACTGGGAAATCGAAGACGGGCTCGAAACCGGGACGGTTAGATCAAACCAGTCTTCGATCTCCTCGCTGAGACCCGTCCGTAGTCGCCCTGGCGTGAGACCCGCAAAAACAGCTCACCGTTTTCTCGGACGATTTCATGTCGACGGGGCCAATGATGAATGAGGAAACTCTGAGCGCCTTCGCAGCGCCATGCTTCGCGCTGGCGAGTGTATCGAATGTATTGGTCTCCCGGTGAGCTGTCACATTCAATGTGACAATCGCCTGCTCCGGCACCATAACGCTGAGAACCTGGGTGGTGCAGATGCCCTCGCGTGCAGGCGTCACGCTCGTGGCGGCGACTTCCACTCGACGTCCCAATACCGGTGATTGTCGATAAACCGCGCAGTTCGAACGGATTCTCGTCCGCGCGCAAGTCCGCGGTCTCCGCCGACGTTAGCGTCTGCGCCACAGCCAGGGATGAAGAATCGTGGCGACTATCCAGCGCATGCATCGATATTCGCAAATTTCCGGTAAGCTTGATGCTGAAGTTCCGTGTCTCATCGAATTCGACCCCGAGCTCGAGCTACTCCGCCGTATGCCCCGAACTACCGGGCTGCACTTCGGAAGGAGACACGGAGGACGAGGCGCGCATCAACATCGAAGAAGCGATCAAACTATACCTTCAACCGGACGAAATAGAACTGCCTGAGAACGCGAAGCTCATTGAGGTCACGATTGGTGAACGTGGAACTCCACGTTTGATCCCCGACCAAGTTATTCGCGTCCTGAAGCGCCATGGTTTCGTCCTGGCCGGTCAAACTGGAAGCCATCAAAAATGGCGCAATGCTGCAAACCGAAAACGCGTGGTCCTTGCCTATCATCGCCACAAGATAGTGTCGCTGGGTACAATGACGATCATCGACGAAAGCGGGATCGCATTAGTCGATTGATTCGCGTGACCAATACGCCAAACTCCGGTCGTTTCTCAAATCCAGTCACGAGCAAAATCGTCAATGCCAGCAACACTTTCGGTAATTCCGCTTCCGTTCCCTGCTATCTTCAATCAGGAAATCTTCGTGGCCACGAAGCGTTGCATTAAGTTGTTACTGAACTTCCGGAGCCCCTAGAAAGGCTAGCGGCGCCAGCTCGTAGCATGGTGCCGACGGGAGATTGCTTCAAATCGATTTGATAATCTTCAGTCCGATGCATGCAGCATTTTTGATCGGCTGAAATCAGAGAGGAAATCGTCGAAAACGTGAGCTTCACATGGCGTCGCTGAATGGCGGCCCCGACCCTCCGTTAGATGCTTCCTCGAAATATCGGCGGCCGAAAACGCTTGGCGATAAGCCTGCGCGTATGTGCGCTAGCCCCGGCCGCCCGCAACGCTTGTCTCGTAGTGTTTCTGCCTCGATGGATCGCACCGATACACCACCAGTGCCATCACGAAGGAAATCACCACCGAAACGAATCCAAAGAAGCGCATGCTCAGAAACTCCGGCGACGCCTCTAAATGACTGCCGCGAGTCGGTCCGAACGCACCCGTCAGCATCAGAACGGTGATCGCGATGTAGATCACGATCACGATGGCTCCGGCCCACGCCGCGATCGCCGCGCTGGTCCGCACCGACGACGATTCATAAGGAGAAATCATCGACCCAGGGGAAATCATCGGAGCCTGTATTCCAAACGCCTGCATTCCGGCCGCCTGTGCCTCTTCGCGCTGCGAGGCCAGCACCAGCAGGAACACCATCGCCATGAACTGTCCGAACAATCCTGCAACCGACCATCCGATAAATCCGGCGGGCATCGATCGAGGCAGCCGCGCCAGCAGTTGAAAGATTCCCGGAAACATCGAAAATAGCGCGAGCACCAGCGCCGAGGCGACCGCCAGCACGCGGTCGAATTCCGACACGCGCAGCTTGACTTTCGTCCCCCACACCAGCAGCAGCATGATGGGGAGCGGCAGCAGGAGAACCGCGTTCGACATGCCAAGGATGCGATCGTTCTGCGAAAGATTCTCGCCGGCCAGAAGCTGAAATTGCAGGGCGAGTGTGTGCAGGCGCGGAATTCCAATCGCCAAGGCGGTGATCAACGCGATCGCGGATAGATTCATGTCAGCCCACTGCCCACCTTTCTCCTCAATAATATTGAAACATGGGCGCTTCGCCCTGTTCGCGCTTGCCCTGCCGCTGTGTCGCGGCCGAGTTCCGCGCCGGCGTCGCGCGCGTTGACATCACTCCGCCGATCGGTCACGAAATGGGCGGCTACTCCGCGCGTAAAGGCAACGCCACCGGCACGCACGATCCTCTGTTCGCGACCGTCATCGTCATCGAATCGGGAAATCAATGCCTCGCGCTGGTCACTGCCGATTTGCGATCTTTCGTCTCGACGCGCGTGGGCGATCTCGCGCGCCAGAAGTTCGGCATCGCGACGACCATCATCAGCGTTTCGCACACGCACTCCGGTCCGTTGACTTGGGAGTTGCGATCGCCTTGGTACGCCGCAGGCCGAAGACAAAATGGTCGATGCAATCGGCAAGGCGCACGCCGCGATGTTTCCCGCGACGCTCGAATTCGCGAGCGGCAGCGTGACGCTCGGCTTCAATCGGCGCAAGGTGGAAAACGGTCAGGCGAAAATGTGGTGGCGCAACGAAGAGAAGCTGCCGTCGCATCCCGTCGATCCACTTTGACGGCGCTGATCATCAAAGACGATCAGCCGAAGACGCGAGCGGTCCTCGTCAACTACGCCTGTCATCCGTCGATTCTCGGTCCCGATAACCTGCAATATTCCGCCGACTATCCCGGCGCGATGAAGCGCTATGTCGAGTCGCAAATTCCCGGCGCGATGTGCGCGTTTATACAAGGCGGCGCGGGCGATATCAATCCGTATCGCGACAAAGAGCCGATGGCGACAGCGTTTCAAGCAGTAGACGACATGGGCCAGCAGCTCGGCAAAGCCGTGTCGCGATTCTGCCACGAGGCGAAGCCCGTCACCGGCGCGCTACTAACGAAATCAGAAGTTCTCGACGTGAAGAATCGATTCCAGCCGCGGAAAAACTTTCGATCGGTTGGACCGCTGGCGTTATTGGTAACGGATCGTTCTGCTTTCGCGGCATTTCCCGGCGAGCCGTTCATCGAACATCAAATGACATTTCGCGATCGAGCGGAATGCAGCGCATCGATGCTGTTCGGTTATTCATATTCTGCCGGCGGCGCGTGGGCCGGCTACATGCCGACGATTCTCGCCGCTGTCGAAGGCGGCTACGGCGCCGATTATAATACGACGGTCGAAGTCGGCACTGGCGAGATGCTGGTGAATCGCGCTGTCGTGAAATTGTTCGAGCTTCGTGGGTTCTTAGACAAATGCCGGAGGCGCATTGATGAACAATCGGGCAGCGCACCCCCACGCTTACGCATGGTGCTTGAATCCGTTAGGGCGGGAGTACGTTTCAAGCACCGTCCCGTCAGGGCGGGGGTTCTGGGCCCATGCGATCGATCACGCGATTCGCGTCCGCTCTCCTCGTCGCCACGATGGCGCTACCGCTCTCTGCACAATTCCGCGCGGGCGTCGCGAAAGCCGATCTCGATCCGCCGATCGGAATTCCGATGGCGGGCTACAGCATTCGCTTGTCGAAGGGCACGCTCGATCCCGTAGAAGCGCGAGTCCTCGCGATCTCGGATGGTTCGCGCACGCTCGCGCTGGTGACACTCGACCTTTGCTATACGCCCGATCTCGCGGTGATGGACGAGGTGCGCGCCGCCGTCAAAGGCTCCGTCGATGAGGTGATCTTTCACGCGTCGCACACGCACTCGGGCCCGACGTACCAGGCTTCTCCGGAAGCCGTCCGGCACGCGATTCCACGCATCGCGGCGGCGATTCAATCCGCTGCGCGATCGATGGCGCCCGCGAAAATCGGCAACGGCTGGGGTCAGGTCTATATCGGATTCAATCGACGCTATCTGCGGCCCGACGGTTCGCTCGAAATGTTCTGGCGCAACGAAACGAAAATCTCGACGACGTTTCCGGTGGATCCCGCGGTCGGTGTGATTCGAGTGGATGGGATGGACGGCAAACCGCTGGCGGTGATGGTGCATTACTCGTGTCATCCGGTGGTGCTGGGTCCGGATAATCTCGAGTACTCGGCCGACTGGCCCGGCGAGATGCGGCGTTACGTCGAACAGCAACTGGGCTTGAACGGATCCAGCAGCATGGCGTTTTTTCTGCAAGGCGCGCCCGGTGATATCAACCCTTATTTCGACAAGACGAAGCTCGGCCAGGATGCGGTGGAGTTGATGCGCGAGACCGGCAGAAAGGTCGGCGCGGAAGCAGTGCGCGTCGCCAAACACATTCTCACCACGGCCCCCGCGAAGCCGCAGATTCAAACGAAGACGGTGATCATCGAATCGCGCAATCGATGGGATCTGGAAAAGCTCAAGGTCGCGGCGGTGGAGAAGTTTCACATGGAGCCGTTGCGGATGGCGCGCGCGATCGCCGACAACATGAAGCTTCCGGTGACGACGATGGTGCTGCGCACCGGCGATCCCGATTCCGATCTTGCCTTCGTCGGCTTGCCTGGCGAGCCGTTTGTGGAATTCGAGCAACAACTGCGATCGCGCAGTCCAGTGCCGAATTCGTTCCTGATGGGCTACACGAACGGCTACTTCTGGTATTTCCCGACGATCGCCGCAGCGGTGCGCGGAGGCTACGGAGCCGACAGCGTCGAGAATCCCACCGAGGTCGGAACGGGCGAACGCATGGTCAACACCGGGCTGATTTCGATTTACGAATTGCTCGGGAAGTTGTCGGAGACGCCGGGGAAGCCGCGGTAGCGGGTGTTGTAGCACAATTCGGCATAGCGCCCCATGCTAGCCGCAGATGCACGCTGATGCACGCGGATAAAAGAATTTTTCTTATCGGCGTTAATCTGCGTGCATCTGCGGCTAAGCATGGAGCGCTATGCCGGTGGCCAACCGGGCTCATCTACGCGTCTGGCGAGCGCCGAATATTCAACCGTAGCGGTCGAATTCGCCGGCAGCCAGCGAAATGTTGGTGTGCCGAATAGCGATCCGCGCTCGATCATAGCGCGGCGGCCTTCGGCGAATGGCGACACGCCGAATTCGACTCCGCGCGTCACGGCGGCTCCGTTCCACGGCGGAAAATCGCGGCTGCGATTTTCCTCCCACAGCGAGATCCACGGAAAATCCTCGCGTAACCACACATAGCCGAACACGAGCTGCATGCGTGGGTGAAACGCAAGGAACCAACCTCTCGGGATCGGCAAGATGAGCGGTCACGCCGGCGGATCGTTCATGCGCCGGATAAATGCGCAGGTCGGATTGCGACCCGTCCTTATTCGGAGCCATCGGCCAATCGAAAACCGCGCTGGGCTGATAGCGTTGATGCTCGCTCAAATCGATCGGATAGACCATCGATTTCGTCGCGGGCAACTGCAACTCGGTCACGCCGTGCTCGATGAACGGCGGACCCAGCGTGACGTGCTGCGTCCACGCGATCGGGCGATCCATTGCGAGAAGATTGCTGACGGTTTCGCGAATCCGGACCCAGCCGCCGGGTTCCAGTTTTAACTCGCGTTCGAAATCGAGCATCGCGAGCGGAAGGTGCGTTCTGCAGATCATCGACTCGCCACGCGTTTCAATTTCGTAGGGCACTACCGATGACTCACCGTGCACCGTTAGTCCGCCGCGGAATTCCTCCGGCGACGGCGCGCCGAAAATATCCAGGCAAAGATTGTGTCCCAGGATTCCGGCGAGCAACTTACTTTCGGAGTTCCCACCGTACTCGGGATGCTTTTCGAACGAATGTTGCGAGGGTTCTATCGACGGCCAAGGTGGAACCCACAGCGGATTGATGCCGGTCGATTTCTCCAGGATCTCGGCGATGTGGCCACCTTCGACGGTCACGGTCACTCGAAGCTCGGAGTTTTCGATGCTGATAGTTTTACGGCTCATCGTAACTATGATGTGGGGCCGGCACTCGTGCCGGCAAGCCGGCTTCCTGGCCGGCTTATGTTTGCGTACCGTCAAGACAATCCGGCATGACTGCCGGCTTGCCGCCATGACTGGCGGCCCCACAGAGCTAATAATTCTGCGCTCGCTGATGCTTCGGGCGCTCGGCGCGGCTCATCGATTTCAACCCGGCTAGCGCGGGATCGGCGTTCGCGAGATCGCCAAGATTGCGCGCTACTTTGTCGACCGCCGCCGCGACATCGTCCACATCGCTTTCATCGCCGATCAATAGGAATTGCGGCAGCCACACCGATTCGTCGTAAGCGGCTCGTTCGGAAACCGGGCAATGAACGCCGGAGTAATCGGCTCTTCAATTGCGGGCAATTCTCCGGCGTCGCGTAAAACAAATCGCTACGATAGACGGGCTCGTAGAATCGGCCATCGCACGGCACACCCTCGGCTTCGATCGCGGCGACGAACAGATCGCGAGCGACACTGGAAACAACGCCGCTCGAGCTTCGCGCGTGTACTTGAACACGTAATGATAAATCGCCGATCGCGAGATCGTTCGGCCTGCTCCGGCAGCGGTTGCACGCCGTCGATCGCCGCCAGTGCTTTGCTCAACCGCTTTGCAGCCGCGTCGCGCTTGGCTTGCAATTCCGGCCACATATCGAGTTGGCCGATCAACAACGCCGCCTGCAAATCCGTCATCCGGTAATTCGATCCCAGCACTCGCTGCTGAAATTCATCGGTGGAGCTCGCGCGGCCGCAATTGACTTGCGATTGCACGTGCTCGAACATTTTCAAATCGGAAGTGATGACGATGCCGCCTTCGCCCGCCGTCATCAATTTGCTTTCCTGCAAGCTGAAGCAGCCGAGGTCGCCCATCGATCCGGCGCCGCCCTTGGCGCGATGTCCGCTGATACTCGCCGCCGTGCGCGTGCGCGCAATCTTCGATCACTTTGAGGTCGAGATCGTGCGCCAGGTGCATCAACCGATCCATATCGGTGAAGCGCATCGCGAGATGGACCGGCAGAATCGCTTTGCGTGCGCGGAGTGACCGCGGCGTGCGCGGACTTGACGCTGAGGCAATAGGTGTCGGGATCGACGTCGGCGAATACCGGGACGCCGCCGCAGAACAACACGGCAGTAGCGGTGCCATCCCATGTATACGCGGGCACGATCACTTCATCGCCGAATCCGACGCCGGCGGCTTGCAGCGCGGCGATGATCGCGATGGTTCCGTTGGCGACGCAGAGTCCGTATTTCGCGCCATGCATGGCGGCGAATCGTTCCGCGAATTCTTTGCCGTATTTCGACGGCATCGGGTAGCCGCCCCAATGACGGCTCTCGATCACTTGCTGCACTCGCGCCAAATCCGACGCGAGATATTGCGGCCATGGCGCGAACGGTTTCGTGCGTAGTGGTTTGCCGCCGAAGATTGCTAGTTCACTCATTGAGATTCCTGATTAGTAGGGGCGGGTCTAAAGACCCGCCGCCGGCACGAGTGCCGGCCCCACTCCTGCCCACATTTATTGCTGATTGAATTGCGTTGCGATGCGATACGCTTCGACGAAGTGGCCGTCCTTCTTCGCGGCGCGATTCTTGCGCTCCGTCTTCAGTTTCTCAAGATCCTTCGCGATCCCAATCGGGGCGATACTTGCTGATCGACGGCTCGAACTGGCTGACGTGCGCGGCGGCGGCGCTCATTTTGAGATCGATCACGGTGTCGATATTCACCCAATAGTTGGCTTCGCTCGGCACCACGTAGAAATAAGCCTCCACCGGGACTTTCCACGGCATCAGGCCATCGTGCAAACGCTGATTCGGAAAATACAGATGCCACTCGGCTGCGCGAATCGCATCGATGCGTATTGTTGGCGGCCATGCGGTGATCGGTCTTGTGCCAGCGCACGTATTCCGAGCCGGGATCGATCGACATCACGACATCGGGCTTGTAGGTGCGGATCACCTTCGTGACTTCTTCGACGAGGTCCATCGGGTTGGCGTATTCGAGCATGCCGTCGTGAAATTGCAGCCAATGAATATTTTCGGCGGGGATGCCGAGAATCTTGCACGCGTCCTCTTCTTCCTTTTTGCGGATGCGCGCGAGGCCTTCGCTGGTCATGTTGAGATCCAGCGAACCCTTATCGTCATTGGTGTAAATGAAGATGTGGATTTTGTTGCCGCCTTTTTGCAGCAGCGCGAGCGTGCCGCCGCAGCAGAACGTATCGTCATCGGGATGCGGCGTGAAAATCAAGAATCGTCTTGCCCGTTTGCTTCTCGAGCTGGAAATTCTGGGCGCGTCGCGAACAGTGCAAACGACCTGCGGCAAGCGAATACTTTCAGGATTCTGTTTCATATCGTTTTCACCTTCTTCATTCCTATCACTAAAAACGTTCCCGCGAGGATATACATCGCGGCGGTCATCGAAATCGCCAGACTTAAGCTGCTGCGGTCCGCGATGTAGCCGACGATCAGCGGCGCCGAACCTCCGCCGAGCCAACCTACCATGTTCATGAATCCCGCCGCAGTGCCGCGAGCTTCGGGCGGAATTACGTCGAAGATGGCGGCGAAAATATTGGCGTCGTACAGGCCTTTAAAGAGTCCCCACGCGATCAGCGCGACGACCAGCCAGGCGTGCGACGTCGTCATGCCGCAGAGCACGACGAACGGCGCGCCGCCGAATACTCCGATGGCTTGGATCAGCATGCGGCCGCCGGGAAATTTCGCGCGCGCTTTATCGGCGAGCCACCCGCCGAGCGGAGAACCGGCCATGCTCGCGAGTTGGACGAAGATGGTCGCGGCGAGACCGGCGACGGCGAGATCGACTTTGAATTTGTCGAAGATGAATTGCGGCATCCATGAGAGCAAGACCGTCGCGACGAAATTGGCGCAGACGAACGCGGCCATCAGAAGCAATGCGGCGGGCGTGCGACGAAGTTCGCGCAGAAATTCGCCGAGCGGCATTCGCGGCGCGATACGCTCTGCGTCGGCTTGCTGTTTAGGTTCGATGATGAACTTCGCGAGCAATAAACCCAGCACCACTCCGCAGGAACCGAACACGACGAATGACGATCGCCAGCCGAAGTGTTGCGCAATCAGCGCGGAGAAATAACCGCCGCGCGATGCTGCCCATGTAAACGCTAGTTTGGTGAAAGCCGAGCGCTCGCGATCGGGTTTCTGATCGTGATAGGCGCTCACCAGCGAAACGGACGCGGGAAAGTAGAACGTCTCGCCGAGACCTTCGGCGGCGCGAAAAAACACGAGCGCAGCAAAGCTGCGCGACAGCGCGGTCGCCATGCAGATCGCGCTCCAGGCGTAAAGACCGCCGAGGATCGCGAACTTGCGGCGGACGCGGTCGACGATAAATCCAGCAAGAGGCGAGCAGAGTCCGTAGGTCCAGGCGAAGGAGGACCCGAGGAGGCCGAGTTGAACTTTCGAGAGATGGAATTCTTTGGTGAGGAGCGGGAAGACGGACGACATCGCCTGGCGGTCGGCGTAATTGAAGAACGCGATCCACCAGAGCATGGCGACCAGCCACCACTTGTAATTAGTGTTCGAAGTCGCGCGCTCTCTGCACGGTCGCGCCTCAAGAAACAAGCGCTCCATGCTGTCGCGCCTCGATTCCGGAACGCACTCCCTCACGGTCGCGCCTCAACTGACGGCCGGGAAATACTCATTCCTTGATCAGCCAGACTTCGGCGACCTGGTTGCCTCGGCCGTTGCCGCCGAGCGAGGCTTCGCGGGACCAGCTCAGATTCAGCTCGCCGGATTGCGTTGCGGCTTTGGGGATTTCGAATTCGATGGGCGCGATGGGCTTGGGCTTGGTGATCAGCGGATGAATCTCAATTGAGTCGTTGGCCGCACCTTGAGCGAGCAGGCGCATTTTGATGTTGGGGCTATCGCCGGCGTAGGTGATGCGGATCTTGTATTGCGCGTTGCGATCGAGATCGATCGTAATGCATTTTGAGCGGCGTGTCGCCTAGTGTTTCCGCGGTGTTCCACCAGGAGCTGCGGCGCTCGGCGCGATAGGAATGGCCGACCATCAGACGATTGCAGAAACGCCGGGTCCTTGTCGTAGGGCAGACCGCGAACAAGGTGAGGCTGGCGCGCGAGATTGCCGAGGTCGTCATAGAAGCCGCCGGGGCCGGGATCTTCCCAATTCAAAATGCGATCGATTTGTTTTAAACGCTCCGGCTCGTTGGTGTTCTTGCGAATTTCGGCGAACTGGCTTTCAGCCAGCCGCGATTGTTGAGCACGTTGTCGACGGTGTCGAGAGTCGCGCCGCGATCGGTCGAGATGGCTTTGTATTTCGCGACCGCTCAACTGCATGCGGATGCTTTGAACAACGCCTCGGCTAGTTCGAAGATGCGGCCGCGGAGGTCGAGGGCGACGCGATCGGTGACGGTCGTGTCGAGGATCGCGTTCGCGCGTTCGTCCATGTTGCCCTTGCGCAATTCGGCCATCGCGCGCGCTTCGATTTCGGTTTCGTGGATTGCATCGGCGGCGTACATAGGCGTCGTAATAGGCGCGATAGAGGCCTTGCTGGAATCGCCAGTTGGCGAGCGTCGCGGGGCTGCGCGTTCTTTTCCATCGTCTGAAATTCGGCGAGCGTGATTTCGACGTTCGCGTTCGCGGCGATGGGTCCGCGCCAGTTCTGCTCCAGCGCCAAGTAGTCCCTTGGCGAAATCTGTCGCCGTATTGATAGCCGATGAAGTAGCGGCTGTATTCGCGTAAGAATATCGATGACGTTCGCGTCGGGATTCCAGCCGAGGCCGCTCCAGATGAACTTGTTCACGTCGTCGTTGCAGCCTTCGGAATAGGTCAGGAAGCCGATGGTGAACGGTTGCAGCGCGCGAAAGATGGCGGCTTGATCGACGGGCCGCGGATTGATCACCTCGCGAGCTTCGGTGGCGGCGAAGGCGACGTCCCAATCGGGCACGGGATATTGCGACTGGCGGCTGTGCGTGATGTCGGGATAGTGGCGAATGGGATAGCGCTGCGGCACGGCTGCGCGCAGATCGCGGGCAGGCTCAGGCGAACCTGCGGACCGAACACGACGCCGGAGAGCCAAGCGGGCTGCTCGTTTTTGAGGATCGCGAGAAACTGATCCATCCATTCCTTGTTGAAGCTCTGCGGCGAAACCCACATCTGCGCTTTCGGATGATATTTGTGCAGCAGCGCGGTTTGTTTCGCGAGCAGAGGCATCAGATACTTCGGCTCGGTGTGGCCGGGATCGCCGCCGGGAACGAAAATCGCGTCGATGCGCGGGAGCTTCTTGTAGACCTCCTCCCATTCGTGCAGCGCGAACTCGACGGTCGCGGGATCCGAATAATCTTTGTCCATCGCGGGATACCAGATCCAGACGTCGAGGCCGTAGTTGTCGGCGATGCGCGACATCTCGGTCATCATGCGCATGGGCGGCAGCGGGAAATGCGGACTGTCGGCGGCATCGTCGGAGCGGGGCGGAATCAGCTCGATCGCATTGGTGCCGAAGATCGCGAGGTCGCGAATGTACTGGTCCCAGGTGCGGACGTCCCAGCCGTCGTAGGAATTTGTTTTGGGGCGATAGCCGAGCTGGTGGCCCCGCAGTGGGTACTTGGGGGCGGTGGCGATTTTGAGGTTGTCCGGAGCTTCCAGTATGTCGCGCTCCATGTGGAGATTGCGGAGGAGAGCGCCGATGCCGAAGAGTGTGCCTCGGGGGTCGTTGCCGGTGACGTGTGACGATGTTGCGAGTGGTTTGGATGCTGAAACCCTCGGCAGGCGTCGTGTGTTTGTTGGCGTTGATGAGAATCACGGAGTGGCGGTTCCGCTGGCTCGCGGTCGCGATGGGGAGGCGGATGCGCGTACGCTTTTCGATTTCGTCGCCGAGCATGACGACGGCTTCTTTTCTTGTGCGGTGAGATTGGGGGCGGAGACGATGGTCGCGGTTTTGAGGTCGACGGCGGGGGCGAGGGTCGCGAAGAGGAACAGGCAGGCGAAACCGCCTGCCCCACGCTTGAATAGCATCACAACATTATATGTGTCTTACATCTGTGGACCAGTGAGGATTTGCATCAGCGCAAAGCGCAGTCGGAGGCCAAGGGCCGCTGTGGTCGTGATACGGATGCGGCGATTCAAGAGGTGTCTTCAGCAAAAACGGGACGTACCGGCGTGGCACAGACCCGAGTGACGCCGTTTCATGATCGTTCCACCAGGCGGCGTCTTCGATGATCCAATCGCGGAGAGGATGGTCGGAGGTGACTATCA
Organism: Terriglobia bacterium; assembly: GCA_963732025.1. GTDB lineage: Bacteria > Acidobacteriota > Terriglobia > Bryobacterales > Bryobacteraceae > Palsa-187. The sequence continues at coordinate 14,846 of CAVSXU010000005.1, read as the reverse complement.
GGCTCGGTTGCTCAGCTGGCATGGCTCGCGTATTTCACCAAGTGTTCGATCGGCGAGCGCAAGGTTGTCGAGATAGCTTGCGGAATCCGCAGCTGGAGTATCGCGCGCTCGCGGCGATCGTAGAAGCCGAGCAAATGAGGAATCGGGAAATGCAGTAGACGAGTTGATATCGTGTGTCGGCGGCGAGTTCTTTGGCCCGGCGGCGCATCCGTTCGAAGCTGGCGGCTTCGGCTTGGCGCGATCGCCGGCGGGTCTCCCGTCGAATAGAGGGCGCTCGGTAGAAGCGAGTCGACGAGAGGCCGGGGAATGTGAACGGCCGTGTGCGGAGCAGATACCATGTGCGGTCGAGGATGGAAGGCCGATTGAGCGCGATGTCGACGGTGCCGGAGGGGAAGCCAGTCGCAGGACGCGGCGGAGTGGCCGATGGCTCGGCAGTAGGGGAGTTCGGCGCCTAGGATGGCGGAGTTGACGCCGGCGTCGTGAGATCGTCGAAGATGTTGCGTTCGGCAGACCAGCGCGCGGCCTCACGGCCGCGCCTCAAAGAGCAAATCGCCGGGGCCGAGTTGGCGGGCATGATCGACGTGATTGTCCGGAGAGCATGCCGGGAATCGCTTCCATGGTGTAGAGGCCGGGGGCTTCGGCGTGGTCCGCGTATATAGACTCAGCGCGGAGGCGATCGAATTCGGGGAGTTGGACGGAGGCAGGGCGATGGTCGAAGACGAGAGATTGGTCGAGCTCGTCGAAGATGATCCAGATCGACGCGCGGACGATCTGGCTTCGCGACGGTAGCAGCGGTGCGTTGGGCTGATCGACGTAGGCAGAGGGTGGCGGGAGATGTTCGTATCGCCAGAAGTTGTAGGCGAGTTGGATCGGGAAGAAGCGGGGCGAGAAGTAGCGGGATCGCCAACGTCTTCTCGCGCCACCAGAACGCAGCAATGGCGCAGATCACGACGAAGACGATCGCGATAGTGTGTTCCAAATGCAGAACGTTGATGCGGAAAAGATTCAGCGGCGCGAGGAGGGCGATCGGGACGAACCATCGCCATAGTCGACGGGGATGAGTGCGAAGAATGCAGTTAGCGCGAGAGATCGCGAAAGCGCAATACAGGGCCCGAAAAACTGCGCGAGCGTCGGATTCGGTGGCGCGGCTAGCGCGGCGTCGGACCAGCGGGTGGCGACGCGGTCCCATTCGTCGAGGAAGAATAGGTTCGCGAGGGAGAGCGACAGGCTACAAGTCGAAGAGCAGCGCTCCATAACTGTCGCGCCCCACTGCCGGACGCGAAGTAGATACAGGGTTCGGTGGGAGCCGGTGAGGGTTCGCTGGCGAACGATATCGAAGCGCGCGGTGACGGATTGTCTCGAAGAGATCGGCGTGGAAATGCGAGTACAATTCGTCGCGGCCTCGCGACAGGCGGCGGAACATGGGATCTTCGAAATCCACGAATTCGATGATCGCAAGATCCGTGGTGAGATCGGCGGCGAGGTCGATGATTTCGGGCAGCGGCACGCGTTCGGTCGCGAGCATGTGGTGAGATGACCGCGAGCATCATCACCAGACTCGAACGATTGCCCGGTGGCACGATCCAGGAACGACGGGCATTCGCGATTGCGCCAGCCGGTGGGAGGCGTGGGTTGCGCCAGATTCACCACTAACGGAAGGATGTCCAGTTTTTCGGCACTGGCGCGGCGCCAGATATCGCCTACGACCGCGGTGTCGCCGTCGATCGCGACTACGCTTGCACCGGCTCGCGCGGCCATCTCGCTAAAGTGACCGGTGTTCGCGCCGACGTCGAGTACGCGGCGCGGACGGGAATTCGGCGAGAGCTTCGCGCACGAATTGTTCCTTCTCGGCGAACTGTTCGGGCGAGTAACTGCAATCGGCGGACATGTATTCCGACCAGCGCGACGCGCGCGTCTTCGGAGCGAAACGATCCAGCGACTTTCGTAACGAGGCAAGGCCGCTGCGCAATATGTAGGCGGCTTTTTCCGGATCGTCGACGTTGTGCGATCTGATAAATCGACGCGTCGGCGCTTTTCTTGCGCCCCAGCCACACCGGCATCGAAACCAGCGAAAGATATTTCGGCGAGAAGCGGGCGGCCGCGGAGAGCAACGGATAGAACGATTCCGGCTCGATACCTTCGCGCTGGAACAGAGTTTGCGCGAGCGGAATTCCGAAGTCGCGCTCGGCGGCGAGCGGTAACAGAAAGGTGCGGATGAATTGCGCGCGGGCGAGCCATAGGGGATCCAGCGGATCGCGCTGTTCGACGGAAAGAATATCGACGAAGACGGGCGTGGGGCCGCGGAAAAGAATGTTGAACGGGGTCGCGTCCTTGAGGCCGCGTCCTTCAGCGCCGACGCGCGATCGCCAAGTCGAGCGTCAAGGCGCCGGCCGCGTGCAGCATTTCGGGCGGCCATTCGTAGGGGTAGCTGGCGAACGGAATGCGTTCGTGTTCGAGCCGCTGCGGAGCGAATCGTCGCGCGACAGGATTTCGGTTCGCACAAAGCGGCCGCGCTCGATTTCGGCGCGAATGGCCGGCGATTGTAGTGTCGGCGTCCAGGCAAGCGAGGCCGATGGAATTCAATTCGCGCAAGACGCGGCCGTCTCGAACGACGACACTGCCACCAGGATCTCGAAAGGAACTCTGCATAGCCCATTAATTCGGGAGGCCTTCTTTTCCTGAACCAGCGGAAGGAGCGAGTTTGCGAAACAAGAAAACGGCGCCGATAAAGAAGGCGGCGAGAATTTGCCAGAGCATCGCGCCCGCGCCGGGATCGACGTAGCCTTGCGCGCGCAACGGTGCGGCAATTCCAAAGCATAGTATGAGGAACAGGTTGACGAAGGTGATGAGCGGGGCGAGCATCATGCGGGAAGAGCCGATTGCAGGACTCGTCTGCCTTTGCGGGCGATCATAGCACAGGGAAAACAGGGACAGGCCGCCCTGTCCACGCCGATATCTTGTCCATTCGTGGCTTGGGGTCACTAGGGGACAGGGTAGCCTGTCCCTGTTTTCACGGCGCAGCGAGACGACGGGGAATCCCGGATTGACACCCACCGGTAACTGAATTACCTTATATAAAACACGTGATCACCGAAACCCAGCGATTTCATCTTTTCGTGAGTATTCTGGATCCCGCGGATTACCAGTTCATCCGGGAGCGCCAGCCGAATGGGGAAAGCAAGTTCAGGCGGGAGCGCGTGCGGATTTTTCGCAGGGAATTGCGCGCTATCTCGGCCGATTCGGTGAAATTATATCGGGAAAGAGCCTCCAATTTGGCGGCGGCGGGCCGCTGGGGCGCCTATCTATCGCTGCTCGGCGACTCGGCGATGATTTTTCTTTCGATCCGCAAACTGGCGCTGGCCGGGACTCTGTTCGCTTGGCGAGTGCCGGTGGTTATCGACGCCGCCAGAAACGCCAATCGCGTTTTGGCTTTTGTGACGAATCCAAAGTTCTCCCCAGCGCTTCAGAACCAGCCTGTTTAAGACGGTCCGCGGTCTTCTTGTGCTCGGCCTCGGCGGCGTCATATTCCTCGGGGGACATGATGTGCGGAGCGAACGGCAGGACGTCGCCTGCGGGCCTCATTCCAATTAACCACCAGATGTAAGCGACGTCGGGGCCGCCGACTAGGAGAAGAGTCGCCGTGGTTGCCCACTTGGCTTGGGTTACCTGCGCAATGAAGTAACCGACGGAACTGAAGGCGAAAAGAACGCCCAGCACGCGCAAATGAAGGATTGCATTCGGGCGCACGGGCGTAGTTCGAAATTGCCGGAAGAATGCCACCGATAGCAACGCCGTCAGCACCAGGGCGACGTTGACGAACTGCCCAATCAGTGCCGGCACGCGCATCGCGCCTTCCCAGGGAGGACGCACGATTCCGACTAAGCCCGCCGCGCCGGCGGACACGGAGACGATCACGGCAATCAGAGCCCATCCGAAGCCGCGAATATTGCGAAAGTGTCGCGCGAGCCCCCAAAAGGCCTCCACCGCGCCTGCCGATATGCAGGCAGCTTCCACCCAACGGGTCTTCAGATAGAAGGTAACGTACGTGTCCCGAGAGATTTTGTGAAACACCTCCGCCTGAAGAAAAGCGGATGCAAACGCGAAGAATATCAGCATCGCGCAGAAAAAGAAATATTGCCGAACCTGGCGCCGAACGACACAGCGGTAAATCACGGCAAGCCTGAGGAGGATGCCAAGCTGTATCAATCGGTTGACCAGAGCGAGCTGCATTCCCAGACAGAATAGCAGCCCGCTCTCAGCGGACTATTTCGAGCAAAGCGGTGGGCACCAGATCGGCGGAACCACAGGATTGGCCGAACGGCTGGTGGTTTGCGCGGTCAGGACTAGCGAGGTCACCGCGATGGCCAACGTCAAGATCTTCTTTTTCATGGTGTTACTCCTTGTGTGAATCGAATGTGCCGGAAATGTCTTATCCCGGCCCCTGTAGGGATATCACACGAACTTGTGGGAAACCTCTCGAACAACGTGAGGAAAATGCGAATTCCTGAGGAATTCTTAGAGGGAAATTCTTAGGTGAGGCTTTGGAGTCTGTGTGAAAACAGGGACAGGCCGCCCTGTCCACGAGGATATCTTGTTCATTCGTGGCCTCGGGTCACTAGGGGACAGGGTAGCCTGTCCCTGTTTTCAGATGGACTCTTTAGGCGGGTCCGCCGGCGCCGGCTTGATACGCTTCGAGAATTTCGTCGAGCGCGCCATATCCGGCCACCTTGCCATGGTCCAACCAGAGTGCGCGATCGCACATGTGCTGAAGGGTATTGGGCGAATGCGAGACCACCAGCATGGTTTTGCCGGCTCGACGGAAATCCAGCATACGATCGAAGCACTTGGCGTGGAAGGCCTGATCGCCTACCGCTAGAGCTTCGTCGACGACCAGGATGTCGGGGTCGACGTTAATGGCGATGGAAAATGCGAGGCGCATGATCATGCCGGCGGAGTAGGTGCGCAGCGGCTGTCCGATAAACTCGCGGACGCCGGAAAATTCGATGATTTGTTCGGACAATTGCGCGGTGCGGCGGCGATCGAGACCGAAAAGCGAGGCGTTGAGCTGGAGATTCTCGAGACCCGTGAGGTCCTGATGAAAACCGGAGCCGAGTTCGAGAACGGCGGTGAGGCGTCCGTTCACGATCACGGCGCCGTCGTCAGGGGGGCAGAGGCGGGTGGCGAGATTGAGGAGCGTGCTCTTGCCCGCGCCGTTGGCTCCGATGATCGCCAGGCTTTCGCCGTCGCGGACGGAGAAGGAAACGTCGCGCAGGGCGTAGAAGGAATTCTTGTGAGTGCCGTGGAGGAGATCGTCAAGATGGCCGCTGATGAGCTTGCGGCCTCCGGAGAGGAAGAATCGCTTGGAGACGTTTTGGAAGGCTACTCGTTGCATCTTTATTGCGGCCTGCTGGGGTATTGCGCTTTGCTCGCGGAGGGTGTCGACATGAGTGCCGACACGGCACGCACGAGTGCGTGCGCCACATCGACGCGTTGCATTATCTGGTTAGAGGTGGTCATAGAAGCGGCGATGCAGCGCGCGGAAGATTAACCAGCCGATGACCAGCGAGAAAACGGAGGCGATGGTGAGATTGCGCATCAAGGAGAAGCCCGGTGGGACGCCTTCGATCAGAATTCGCCGCAGCGCTACCACTAGAGCGGCCACTGGATTCCACAAATATAACTCGCGATACTGCAGCGGCACCTGGTCGGAAGAGTAGAAGATCGGCACCAGGTAAAACAGAACGGTATTGCTGGATTCGACCACGTAGCGCGTGTCGCGCAGGTAGACGTCGATCGCGGAACAGGCCAGCACCAGGCCCAGGACGAATACGACCTCGAATGCCCAGACCAGCGGCAGGTATGCCCAATTCCTATTCGGAGCGTATCCGTACGCGAGTGTGAACGTCAGCAGGATGCCGATCTGAATCAGCAGGTGCAGGCAGGTGGAGAGGACGCTCGCCACCGGGACCACTTCGCGCGGAATGGGCACGCGCTTGATGAGGCCCGCGTTTTCGATCAAGGAATTCGTGCCGGCCGACCATGCCTGCGAGAAAAAATTGAACGGGATCAGGCCGCACAACAGGAATACCGGGAATTTCGGAATGTTGTTGGGGAAGATGATCGTGAAGACGAACGTCAGGATGCTCATCATGATGAGCGGATTCAGGACGCTCCAGAAAACGCCCAGCGACATGTTGCGATAGCGAACCCGGAAGTCCTTCAGGACCAGGTTCTGCAGGACGAACAGATAGTCGCCATCCCAGAGACGCGAGCTTCGCTGGTTCGAAGCGGGCACGGGAGAAGCAATTGCCGCGGGCAGGATCAGTTGCCTCCGCCGGTGGATTGCCCTCGCGGGGCTCTTAGCGATTCGTTGAAGCGATCGAAGAAATCGAGCGTGATCTTGTTCACCTTGGGCTGCACGGCGATGGTGTCGCCGAAGATCATCGATTCATCGGCTGGCGGGCGAGTAGGCGGGCCACTTCGGCAGGCCTTTCGCATAAGGGCCATCGTTAGGATTTCCGGACGTAGCGAAATTCGCCCAGTAGCTGGACATCGCGTCGGAAAGTTTATGGTCGGCATCTTCCCAGGCTCGCCGAGTGCCCAAGTTGCCGAACACGTAGGCGATTTCGGACGCATGATAGGCGCCGATTTTTGGCGGGCCGGGCGGGACTCGCGTGAAGAAATACAGGAATGCGGGAGCCTTTCCGTTGGCGGCGTTGTTGCGAACCCAGGTCCGCATCTGCCATCCCATGCCGGCGTCGCGGAAGCTATCGTAATGCGCTTTCGTGACTTGTTCCTGCGTTGCCGCGGGGTAGAGCTTGAGGAATTCGTCCGAGAATTTGCCGTAGCGCTGCTTGGCCTGATCGGCAAAGGATTGCGGCGTCAGGCTGGCCGGCGCGGGCGAAAGCGTGGTGCCTTCGTCGTGATTGTAGCCGGCGATCACCGGCACGTCGCTCTGTTTATGCGCCGCGAAAATCGCTTCCACCTGATCGGGCAAGAAGTAGCCATCGACGTCGGGACGGAAGGAACCTCCGTCTTTGAGAAGTTCAGTCGCAGGCTTCTTGCGGAGGTCGGCCAGCGAAGTTGCGTGGATCTGGCTGGCGAACTTCACACCGTTCTGCTCTGCTTCCGCGAGTGTCATACCGCGATTGAAATTCGCGCCGCTTTCGCCGATCACACGATGGAATAAGCCTTTTGCGAGCGGCGACGCTTGCAGATAATTGACGGCAGAGGATCCGGCGGATTCGCCGAAAATCGTCACGCGCGTTGGATCGCCACCGAAGGCCGCGATGTTTTTCTTCACCCATTGCAGGGCGGCGACCTGATCGAGCAGTCCGTAGTTGCCGGAAGCGTGATTGGGCGACTCCTTGGTGAGTTCGGGATGCGCGAGGAAGCCGAAAATGCCGAGACGATAATTGATCGTCACGACGACGACGCCTTTTTGGGCGAGCGCTTCACCGTTGTAAGTGGCGGTGGAACCGGTGCCTCGCGTGTAGCCGCCGCCGTGGATCCACACCATCACGGGATGCTTTTCGGCAGCCGATTTCGCGGCGGTCCAGACGTTTAGATAGAGACAATCTTCGCCAATCGAACCGAGCGGCGAATAGTAAACGGACGTGGGCGCGTAGGGTTCCTGTTGGCAAACGGAGGAGAATTCGGTGGCCTGCTTGGTGCCGGTCCAGGCGGCAACGGGCTGCGGCGCTTTCCAGCGGAGGTCGCCAACGGGAGGTGCGGCGTAGGGGATTCCTTTGTAGACGCGAACGACGGGGTTGACGCCCGCGGCTCCGGCGACCAGTCCTGCATCGGTGCGGATAGGGTCGGCGGCGAGCGCAATAGACGCAACCGTGGCTAGGGACGCGAACGTGGCGATGGTTCGGATCATGAGGGTACTCCTATTGGGTCCAGGATAGCGGAAAACGATATTAGCCGTTAATGAACGTGAATAAATGTGGGGCCGGCACTTCTGCCGGCAACCGGATTTTAGGCCGGTTTTCTCGTGGGTCAACAGAGTCGCCTGAAGGTGACTCGCCGCCATGAGTGGCGGCCCCACGTGCGATATAATCAGCGCCGTGAAGACGAAACCATCGCGACGAAGTTTTTCCGCTTTCCTGCCTGCGATGCTCGCCGCGCACACGGCAGCCGCGCAGGAATCGTCAAAACGATTGCCTTCGAAGGCGTACAAATTCGAGGACCTCCCGGTCAAAGTGAACGGCGAGAACAAGAGCCGCGCGGTTCTGGACGGCGAAACGCATTCGGGATTCCCTATCGAAGTCCATGTGACCGAACTGGCGCCGAATTCTTCGCCGCACGCGCCGCATCGCCACCTGCATGAGGAAATGTTTTTCCTGCAAACCGGCGTTCTGGATTCCACCGTCAATGGCGTGACCACTCGTCTGACGCCGGGGTCCATCTGCTATGTCAACTCGAACGAATTGCATGGCGTGCACAATCCCGGTCCTGGCAGGGCTCAATATTGCGTAACGGCGTTCGGGACCAAGTCGCCATCAGTGTTTGAGTAATGGGGCAATTTGACAATCTTCCGCCAACCCCCGCCCTGACGGGACGGTGCTTGATCCGTGATCGCCCGCGCGGCCACAAGATGAAATCCTTTGCGTGGATCTCCTGCTTCGCAATCGCCTGCGCCGGAACGCCTCCCGAACTCACCATCGAGATTAAAGACTTCGTCACCATGCCGATGACCGGAGCGGTCGACGGCGCAGGCCAGGTGATGAGCTTGCTCTCCAGGGTCAACTTCCTGCGGGAGGAGCCGGGTGGCGCGAAGAAGCGGCTGTTCGTCAACGATCTGAATGGTCCTTTGTTCATCCTCGACAAAGAAACCAAGAAGCTCACGACGTATCTGGACTTCAACGGTCGCGAGGGCCGAGGCGGGCTCTTTCACAAGCTGCCTTTCGAAAATGGATTTTCGAACGGCTTCATCAGCTTCACGTTCGATCCCGATTACGCGCGCAACGGCAAATTCTACACGATCCATTTGGAGGATCCCGCGTTGCCGGGCACGACGATGCCCGACAACACGAATTTCAAGGGATTGAATCTGGCGGAATACGCGGTCACGCCGACGATCAAGGCGCCGGGTCCGCTGCTGCGTGAGGCGGTGCTGATTGAGTGGACGGATACGAATCCCTCGAACGCGACCTTCGAAGGGACGGCTCGCGAGTTGATGCGGGTCCAGCACAACACGCGCATTCATCCGCTGGGGGACATGATCTTCAATCCGATGGCTCGGGCGGGCGATCCCGATTGGCGCGTGATGTATCTGGCGTGCGGCGACGGTGGGTCGGGCGAGCAGCGGGATGCCACGATGCGGTCGAATCCGCAGCGGCTCGACACGATGGTCGGCAAAATTCTGCGGATCATTCCGGATCTCGGCGCGCACAAAGACACGAGCACGGTGAGCGAGAATGGCCGCTATCGGATTCCGAACGACAATCCGTTTGTCGCGAAGCCAGGCGCGAAGAAGGAGATTTGGGCCTACGGTTTGCGCAATCCCGCGAGGCTGAGCTGGGATGTGGACCCGGCGAATCCGAAGAACAGTTCGCTGATCGCCGACGTGATCGGGTTGTACACGTGGGAGATGGTCGACATCATTCATAAGGGCGCCAATTACGGCTATTCGCAGCGCGAAGGAGCGCAGCGACTGGATCCCACGAACAAGATTACGGAACTTCCAGAGGACGACAAGATTCCGGTGCTGCTGGATGCTACGGCGACTGACGGCGTGGTTGCGCCGACCTATCCAGTGATCGCGTACCCGCATCTGAAGGGCGGGGGCGACGCAGTCTCGAGCGGCTTCGTGTATCGCGGCAAGGCGATTCCGGCGCTGCGCGGCAAATATATTTTCGGCGACATTTCGACGGGCAACATCTGGTATGCGGATTATCAGGAAATGCTCGTGGCGGACGATGGGAATCCGAAGACGATGGCGGAAATGCATCCGGTGAAGGTGCGCTGGAGCAAGCCGGGCGGGAGCGCGGAGACGTATGGTTCGATGGCTCCGATCACCCAGGCGATTTATCATGCGCGCGGCGGGAAGGCGGAAGTGCTGCCGGGGACCGCGAAGGTCGCAAACGAGGGGCGGTCGGATATCCATTTCGCGGTGGATGCGGATGGCGAGCTTTATATTTTGAGTAAGAGCGATGGGATGATTCGCGCGGTGGTCGGGGCGTCGATTCGGTAGGCGATTGACGTGGCGCATCCTAACGAGTGTGTGTGAAAACAAAAACAGGGACAGGCTACCCTGTCCCCTAGTGACCGAGGCCACGAATGGACAAGATATCGGCGTGGACAGGGCGGCCTGTCCCTGTTTTTGTTTTCACACACACTCGTTAGGATGCGCTCTGCAGGCCGGGCGGCCCGCGCCACGTCTTCGGTTGATAGAATGAGGCGTGGCCGATACAACCGATCGATTACCCTCGCCCGTCACGATGACGCCGGTGACCAAGTGGGGTCCTGTTGTCGCCCTGGCATGGCTGATTCCCGGCGGCGGGCATTTTCTTCTGAAGCGCCCAGGACGCGGCGCGCTGCTGGCTGCCTGCGTCGCGGCGACCTTCCTGCTCGGCCTGATGATGCGCGGTGCGCTGTTCCAACCCAAGACCGACGATCTGCTCACCACGGTCATCTATTGGGGCGGGTTCCTCGGCAATCTGATGTCCGGCATTCTGTATCTGATGACGTCGTGGCTGGGCTACAACCAGGTGGACGTCGCGGGACACGTGCACGATTACGGAACGAAGTTCCTGGTCGCCGCCGGATTGCTGAACGTGCTGGCGATGGTCGACGCGTTTGAAATCGCCACGGGAAAGAAAGAATAAAAATGCCGAAGATGACACTTTCGCATTTCGAAGCTTCGCTGCTGTTCGCGCTGTTCACGTCGATCGTGCTCGGCATCATCACCAAACGCACCGACCGCGAACGCTTCCGCTACGCCGCTTACTGCTTCGGCTGCTTCATCGCGGCCATTTTCGGCTTGAGCTGGCTAATGTACCTGGGCCACGGCTGATTTTGTTTAACGTGACCATTCGTGTGAATTTGTGTTCATTCGTGGCCTGCTCGCACTCGCGCTTGGTGCCGTAGTTGTCGCGCAAGTGCAGGTCGGCGCCGACGAAGTTAGCGTTCGCAGCATTCCTTATTCGCCTCTGACGGCTGCCGGGATCATCCGCACGCAAGTTGACCTGGTCGAAGTCCCGGTAGTCGTTCGCGACGGTAAGGGCAACAGCGTTCCCGATCTCAAGCGCGAGAATTTCGAGATTCTGGATTCAGGAAAAAAGCGCGAGATCGCATCGTTCTCCATCGAGACGTTCTCGCGAACCACGGTGACCACGGACGTGTCGTCGAATGCGGTGAGCGGTGCCTCGCCGCATGTCGATCCGGCAACGCCCGAAACGCCGAGGCGATTCATCGGTCTGATTCTGGACGATCTGAATACCGATTTCGTCAACCTGCGCCGAGCCAAAACCGCGGCGGAACAATTCGTGGCGAAGTCGCTGGCGCCGGGCGACCTGGTGGGAATCTTCACCACGGCGTCGCCGCAAACCGCGTTGTTCACCGCCGACACACAGAAACTCCAGAAGGCCATCGAAGCGGTGTCGCCTCGTCCGCGATTCACCGATGGCTCGATGCAGTGTCCGGTGATTCGCGCCTACGAAGCCTATCTGCTGAGCAATCGCCTGGACCAGGATCTGCTCGATGCCAAATCCACTGAACTGGCGGCTTGCCGGCCCGGCATCAGCGATCCGAACAGCGTCGTGATGTCGATCGCGCAAGGCGTTTGGGACAGCGCCAAGGGAAACACCAAGGACACTCTGCGGTCGATCAACTGGGTGGTCGCTTCGCTGGCAAAAATGCCGGGCCGGCGGATGGCTTTGCTGACATCGGCGGGATTCCTTACGGGCGGTGTGGAAGACTGGCTGCAGGATCTCGCGACCGTCGCGCTGCACAGCGGAGTGATCCTCAACGCGATGGACCTTCGAGGTCTGTACACGGTGATTCCCGGCGGTGGCGCCGACGATGATTCCGCGCCGCCGGCGCAGCGCTACCAGACGCGACGCGGGCAGGCGAAGCAGACCGAAATGAAGATTCAGGGCCGGATGGAGGCGAGCAAGGTGGATGGAATCGCCGTGTTGGCGTCGGCCACCGGGGGCCGGTTTTATCAGAACAACAACGATCTCGCGGCAGGATTTCGCACGCTGGGCGCGTTGCCGGAAGTGATGTATGTGCTCGGGTTTTCGTCGGGCGATGTGCCGGCTGACGGCAAATACCATCCGCTGAAGGTGCGGCTCATCGGGGCTAAGTCCGGCGCGGTGCAGGCTCGGATGGGATACAACGCGCTGCCGAAGGAACCGCCGGCGGATCTCGCTCGGCAGCGGGAACGCGACCGGATCATTATGGGATCGGATTCGCCGTCGGACGTTGCCGCGCGCATCACTCAGGAGTCGGTCAAGACGGATTCCGGTTCCGCATGTTCCGTCAAGGCCGAGTTCGATTTGAACCGTTTGAATTTCCAGAAGAAGCAGGATCGGCGCACGCAGAAGCTGACGCTGATCGCGGCGCTGCTGGATCAGTCTGGCAATTTCGTTACGGGCAAGCAGGGCGAGGGTGAATTAGCGTTGAAAGATGCGACGTTCGATGCTCTCGCGCCCGTCGGGTTGGGCCTTTCCTTGTCGCTATCCGCGGCGCCGGGAACCTATAGACTGCGCGTGCTGGTGCAGGAATCGCTCACGGGGAAGTCGACTGCGGTGAGTCGAAATGTCGAAATTCATTAGGCCGCCGATGCACGCGGATTCACGCAGATGAAGAAAATGCCTCGCAGCCTGGATTGATTTTATCGGCGTGTATCTGCGTGCATCTGCGGCTAAAGCAGTTCGAGCACTCGATCGATCTCCTCGCCCTTGATGTAGAAATGCGGCGACGTGCGCACATACCCCGCGCGCGATGCCGCGCTGATTCCGTTCGCCTTTAACTTCTCGACAATCGCCGTTGGATCGACGCCGTCTTTTCGGAACGACACGATTCCCGCGCCTGTCTGCGGAGTCCTCGCGTTTGCAACTTGATAGCCTTTTGCTCGAACCCCCGCATCGATCCGATCGCCCAACGCCTGCACCGCCGGCGCGATGTTTTCGATCCCGATTCCCAGCAGAAATTCGATCGACGCCCGCAGCCCGAAGCACCCGATCGTGTTCAACGTTCCGCACTCGTAGCGACCCGCATCCGGGCGCAGCGCCATGTCGCGCTCTCCGTAGTTGTTGTAGCTGGCGACGTTGGTCCAGCCGAACTCCACCGGGTCGACCTGATCCTGCAAAGCCTTCGAAATGAATAGGATCCCGCAGCCTTCGGGTCCGCACATCCATTTGTGGCCATCGGCCGCCAGCGCGTCGATTTGAGCCGCGCGAACGTCCAGGGGGAACGCTCCAAGCCCCTGGATCGCATCGACGAAAATAGATCGCGCCTCGACGCTTGCAGATTTCGCCGAGCTTCACCAGATCCGCCCGAAAACCCGTCACATACTGCACGAAACTGATCGCGAGCAAGCGAGCTCCGCGCGCCGCTTCATCGATACGATCCAGCGGGTCGGTCACCGACAGCCATTCGATGGTCACGCCTTTCGATGCAAGCCTTTGCCACGGATACTGGTTCGCCGGGAACTCCTCTTTGAACGCTACGATCTTGTCGCCCGCGCGCCAATCGAGGCCCATGGCGATGGTCGCGATCCCCTCGGAGGTGTTCTTCACCAACGCGATCTCTTCGGGCGCTCCGTTGACCAGTTTCGCTGCGGCGTGTCGCAGCCCCTGATAGGCGTCCAGCCACTGCGCGTAATTTGCCGATCCGTTCTCCAGCGCGTCGTCCGCCAGCCACTTCATCGCGTCGGCAGCCGGTCGGCAGAGCGGCGCCACCGCTGCGTGATTCAGGTAGATCTGCTTTTCCGCCGCCGGGAACTGATTCCGGTGTCCCATTAAGTTTTCGAAACCCATTCCCCCGAGGATACGTTAAATGAACATGCGAGTCCTGCGCCGTCTGTCGATGCTCGCGGTCGTATGCACGTTCGCGGTCGCCCAGGACACCAAGCCTAAGGATCCCAAGAAGGATCCTGACCAGATCGGCAATCGCAAAGTCGACAAAGGGCTGAACTGGTACTCGATCGACAAGGAAATCGCTCTGGGCAAATCGCTGGCGCAGGCGGTCGAGCGTGACGCGCAGCTTGTCACCGACCCGGTAGTGTCGGAATACATCAACCGGCTGGGCCAGAATCTGGTGCGCAATTCGGACGCGAAGTTTCCCTTCACTATAAAGGTGATCCACGACGATAGCGTGAACGCGCTCTCGCTTCCCGGCGGATTCTTTTTCGTGAACACCGGCCTGATCCTGACGGCGGCCAATGAATCCGAACTCGCGGGTGGCATGGCTCACGAAATCGCCCATATCGCGGCGAGGCACGGCACTCGGCAGGCGACTCGCGCGCAGGTTGCGCAACTGGCGACGATTCCGCTTATTTTCATGGGAGGCTGGGCGGGATACGGTGCACGCCAAGGGGCCGGCGTGATCGCGCCGATCACACTGCTGGGTTTCGATCGCGCCTTTGAATCCGAAGCCGACCTGCTGGGTCTTCAATACCTGTACAAGACGGGCTACGATCCCAACGGCATGGTCGATATTTTCGAAAAGATCGAGTCGCTGAACAAACAGAAGCCGGGGCGCGTGTCGAAGTACTTCCAGACGCATCCGCCGACCGGCGACCGAATCGTGAAGGTGCAGCAAAACATCCAGGATCTGCTCAAATCGCAGCCGCAATACGTGGTGACGACGTCTGAATTCGACACGGTCAAAGCGCG
>CAVSXU010000004.1:0-213590 GCA_963732025.1 Terriglobia bacterium | reverse complement strand
GACTCCGATCACGAGCCCGCCCATCACCCATGCCATGTTCGTGCTCACCATCAGCCGAAGCACATCAAGCGTCCCCGCGCCCAGCGCCATCCGAATTCCGATTTCCTGCGTCCGCTGCGCGACCGATTGACTGACGACGCCTACGATTCCGACCGCCGCCAGCACCAACGCCACCACCGAGAATACGCTGAGCAGCAACATCGGGAATCGCCGCGAGCCAGTGGAATCGCGAGTGATGGTTTCCATCGTCTCGATTCCGGTGACGGGCCGGTCCGGCAGAACATCCGCGATCGCTTGCTTTATCGAAGTGCCGAAGGTCGCGGGCGAACTGATGGTCCGGGCGACAACGGTCATCACCGGCCATCCCGCTTGCGTATACGGGCGGAAAAACTGGCGCCGCATCGGCTGCGCGAGGCCTTGAAAATGTACGTCGCGAACCACTCCAATGACGATCAGCCGCGGATCGTCCGCCTCCGGCAAATTTGATCGCCCTGCCAATCGGGTCTTCCTTCGGCCAATAAGCGCGAGCCATCGCTCTCGTTGATCACGATCACGCCCTGCGAGCCGACCGTGTCCTGATGTGTGAACTCCCTCCCTTTGAGAATCGGAATTCCCATGGTTTTGAAATAGCCGGGACAGGCGACGGAATAGCTGCCGCCGGGAAAATGGCCGGGCTCCGCCGGAGGCTGGCCTTCGATCTGAAAAGCACGTCCCGCGTTCCCGCGCAACGGCAGATGAGCAATCGCGCCGACCGATACGACGCCGGGAATCGCTCCGACATGCTCATCCAAATCCTGGCAATAGCGCGGCAGGTCGGGCGGGCCGACGTAAATTTCCTCCTGCGGGACCGACATCGACATGGTCAGCACGTTCTTCGGATCGAACCCAGGGTCGACGCCGAGAAGCCTCGTCATGCTCTTGATCATCAACCCGGCGCCGCAAAGCACCACCAGCGCCAACGCGACTTCCGCCGCCACCAGCACGTGGCGCAAACGATGAGTACCGCTGGAACTTCCGGCGCGGCCGCCTTCCTTAAGCGGCTCGTTCAATCCGCGGCGAACGGCGCTGAGTGCCGGCGCGATGCCGAACATCACACCAGTGATGCAGGAAACTGCTAATGCGAAGGCGAAGACGCGGCCATCCATCTCGATGGAATCGATCGGGCGCAGCGGCAGGTTCATCGAGCCCAATTTGAAAACGTAAAACAGCAATCGCGTACTTCCGGCCGCGAGAAGCAGACCGAGCGCGCCGCCGGCCATCGAAAGCACCAGACTTTCGGTGAGCAACTGCCGCGCGATGCGGGATCCCGCAGCTCCCAGTGCGCGCCGAATCGCAAATTCCCTCTGCCGGGCGGCTCCGCGCGCCAGCAACAGGTTTGCAACGTTTACGCTGGCGATCAGCAGCACGAATGCAACCGCCGCCAGCAGCGTCAGCATCGTGGTGCGCGTTCCTTCCATCCCGAAATCCGCCAAAGCCCGCACCGTTCCGCCCATGTCGGTGTCGTCCTTGGGATACTGCGCCGCAATCCGGTTCCCGACAGCCTCCATCTCGGCACGCGCCTGCCCTTCGGTCACACCAGGCTTCAACCGGGCAATCGAAATAAAGCTGCTATTCGTGCGGCCGAAATCGGTCTTGTTGTAGCCGACTGGCACCCATAGCTTGCGCGAATCGCTCCAGAATTCCCAGGAGAATTCGCGCGGCATGACGCCGACTACGGTGAAATCCTCGCCGTCGACGCGGATCGGCTTGCCGACCAGCGACGGATCGCCGCCGTAGCGCTCCTTCCAGAGCCCGTAGCTCAGAATGACCTCGTGATCCTTGCCGAGCGTTTCCTCTTCCGGCAGGAAGGTGCGGCCGATGAACGGCTTCACTCCGAGGACGGGAAAGAATCCAGCGGAGACGCGAAGTCCCGAGACTTGTTGCGCCTCTCGGGCGTTTCCCGACGCGGACAGGTTATAGCCTCGCCCGGCCGAATCGAAGATCGCCATGCTTTCGAATGATTTCGCTTCTCGCTGGAAGTCCCAGAAGTTGGGCGCGGAAACGATGTTGAGATTGTTGGAGCCCTTTCCGAAGGTCTCCCATACCAGCATGAGCCGATCGGCGTCGGGAAAGGGGAGCGGTTTCAGCAGGGTGTTATTGATGACGCTGAAAATAGTGGTGTTGGCGCCGATGCCCAGCGCAAGCGTGAGCATCGCTACGATCGTGAAGCCCGGATTGCGCGTCAGGTTGCGGAGGCCGTAGCGAATATCCTGAAGGAGAGTGCCGAGGAAAGTGGGCATCGTAGTGAATACCAGGTTAGACGCCGCAAGTTACCTGCGGTGTCTTGGCGCGTGTTGATTTGTGGATCGCAGATAGGGAAAACGGGCAGGCCGAAACGCCTGCCCACGAACATGCGCGCTCGTTTATGAGTCTGTGGAAACCCGAATGTTGGACCACTCCCTTTGGTCACGGCTCGTTAAGTCGCGCCTCAATCTGACGGCGGGCTATAATCGGCGGGATGAAACGATACGCGTTGATTTGCCTGGCCGCTTGCACGCTGTTCGCCGCCGATGTCGCGCAGGAAGGCGTGCGCTGGTGGTCGCATATCCAAGTGCTGGCCGACGACAAAATGGAGGGCCGCAACACGGGCAGCCCCGGCCACAAGAAAGCCGCCGAGTACGTCTCCGCCGAATTCGAGCGCAATGGACTCAAGCCCGCCGGCACTTCCGGCTACATCCAGCCGGTGAAATTCAACGTGCGAAAACTGGACGAGCCCGCTTCGAGCCTCGCCATCGTCAAAGGCGGCAAAGCTACGCCGCTGGTGCTGGGCGACGATGCGTCGTTCGCTTTGCGCGCCGATCTCGCGCCCAGTGTGGATGCGGCCGCGGTATTCGTCGGCTACGGGCTGGTGATCCCCGAGAAAGGCTTCGACGATTTCAAGGGCATCGATCTCAAGGGCAAGATCGCGGTGATTCTGGCAGGCGGCCCTGCTTCGATTCCGAGCGCGCTCAAGTCGCACTATTCTTATGCGGGTGAACGCTGGAAGGCGCTGCAGAAAGCCGGCGCGATCGGGCTCGCGACCATCGCCAATCCGAAATCGATGGACATTCCGTGGGAGCGCGCTCGTCTCGCGCGGCTCAGCCCGACGATGAACGTCGCCGACGAAAAGCTGTTCGAGGTCCAGGGCCAGCAGTTCGCGCTGACGATCAATCCGGCGATGGCCGAGAAGTTTTTCGTGGGGACGGGCCACACGTTCGCCGAGATTCTGAAGCTCGCCGATGCCGACCAGCCGCTGCCTCACTTCCCGATGGGTTTCAATTTTCGCGCGAAGGTGAAGATCGATCGGTCACAGGTGGAATCGCAAAACGTCGCCGGAATTCGGGTGGGCAGCGATCCGGTGCTCAAGGACGAATACGTGGTGTTCTCGGCGCACCTGGATCACGTGGGCGTCGGCGAACCGATCAACGGCGACAGCATCTACAACGGCGCCATGGACGACGCGTCGGGCGTCGCATCGCTGATCGAGATGGCGACGATGATGAAGGAGCGCAACCTGCATCTCAAGCGCAGCGTGCTGTTCCTCACGGTGACCGGCGAAGAGAAGGGGCTGCAAGGATCGCTGTACTTCGCGAACCATCCGACGGTGCCGATCAAATCGATCGTCGCGGATATCAATATGGATATGTTCCTGCCGCTGTTCCCGCTGAAGTATCTGGAGGTGCAGGGGCTGGGCGAATCGACGCTGGGCGATGACATTCGCGCCGTGTGCCAGAAGGCGGGTGTCGCGGTGCAGGCCGATAAGGAGCCGGATCGAAACCTGTTCATCCGCAGCGATCAATATAACTTCATTCGGCAAGGCGTTCCGGCGCTGGCGTTCAAGTTCGGATACGAGCCGGGATCGCCGGAAGAGAAGACTGCAAAGGAGTGGCTGAAGAATCGTTATCACGCGCCGTCGGACGATCTGAATCAGCCGGTGGACAAGACGGCGGCGGCGCAGTTCAATCGGATATTGCTCAGTCTGGGCGAGAGAGTGGCGGATGCGAAAGATCGTCCGCACTGGAATGCCGATAGCTTTTTCCGTCGTTTCGCGAAGTGATGTGGGGCGCGGGCCGCTTGGCCTGCAGTCGATGAAAACAGGGACAGGCCGCCCTGTCCACGCCGTTATCTTATTCATTCGTGGCCTCGGGTCACTAGGGGACAGGGTAGCCTGTCCCTGTTTTCATCTCAGGCGGCTCTGTTCAACGTGAAGAAACCAGCCTGAAGGCTGGTTGCCGGCAGAAGTTCCGGCCCCACATTCATCAGTTGGTCTGCAGCATTCCGCTGGTGTTGCGCTTGGGCACGAACCCCACCGGAATTTTCGCGACCACTTTCTGCGTCTTGATGTCGATCACCACCGTCGCGTCATCGCCCGCGGTGGCGACGTAGATATTCTTGCCATCCGGCGGAATCGTGAGCCATTCGGGATGGCTGCCCACCGGAATCACCTTCAGCAATTTCAAATCCGGCAGCGAGTAGGTCGCGACGTAAGCGTAGTATTTGCTGGTGACCCACAGCACCTTGCCGCCGTCCGAAATCGCCAAGCCGTGCGCGGGCGCGCCCTGGATTCCCTGCATTTCTTTTTCCTGACCGGGAGGATCGGGCAGCGTGACGCGGTTGATCTCCTTGCGCGTCGCGAAATCGACGACGGCGAACCCGTGGAAATTGGAGAGCTGTACGATGATCTCTTTCGTCGACCCGTCGGGATTCTTCGTGAACGCCATCGGCCGGATCCCGCTGCTCATCTTGAGCGTCCACGCGACGGTGTTACTGGAAGTGTCGATCACGTTGATCGTGCTCGTCGGAATCGATCCCGCGACGGCGTATTTCCCGTCGGGCGTGACGTAGACGTTATGAATCCCGCCCGTGACCGGAATGGTTTTCACGTTCGTCAGCGTCGCGGTATCGATGAGATCGACCGCGCCCGGCGCCTGCACGATCGCAACATAGACGTGCGAGCCGTCCTTCGACACGTCGAGATTATTCGGATGGCCGCTGAGCGGAATCCGCTTGATCACCTTGAGGCTCTTCGCATCGACGACGTCCAGCGTCTTCATCGGCTCATCGGTGACGTAAATTCGGCTTCCGTCCGGCGCGATCGCGACGCCGTGCGGCACTTCGATTCCTTCGATCACCCCGACAACCTTGTTGGTGGCCGGGTCGATCACGTGAACGTTATCTCCGGCTGCGTTGGTTTGCAGGACGCGAGGCTTATCCGCCGCGCACATCGTCAACGCGAAACCGAAAATCCAGACCGTCGTTAAGCGATTCGTTGTGAAGCGATTCATTTGGCCCCGCCTTTATCGCCGCGAACCCACGCGGCTAATGTCTGCCATTCCGGATCGTTCTGCGATTTCCAGTGCTTGCCGCCGGCATGAAAATGATCGCCGCCGGCAGCGTTCGCCAAGGGATGAACCAGCAGCGGGCTGGTCAAGGGACTCCCCGGCACCACAGCGATCTTCCAGGCTTCGAAATTTTTGCGCGATTGCTCTTCGTTCCAAGTGGTCGCACCGGGCGATAGCGCCTCCAACTTCGGCGTTCCGTTTTCATGACAGGCGATGCAGCGCGCGTGGCCCGGCCGTTTGTTCAGGAAGATCGGCTGCACGCGATCGCGAAAGAACGCGTAGTCCAACGTCGGCTTGGACGCGCCCGCTTGAGCCAGCGCATGAAACAAGAGGATCGGCAGCAACATAGAGAGACGCTATCACAATCGTCGGTGGCGCGGGTCGCCAGGCATGGAGAGCCGAGGATCATTTCGGCTCTTCTCTTCGGGCCAAACGGCTCCACTGCGGAAAAGCCGAGACGACTCTCGGCTCTGCAGGCCTGGCGGCCCGCGCCACGTTAATTCTCAGAAGGACGCTCGACACGATCAACGATCATGATCCGTACCGGTCCAATTGTCGATTCCAGTTTCAATCCGAGCTGATCGTGCAACGCTTGCAGAAACGTCGGCCCCTGGGGATCCAGCGGGGGCGCCCCGTCGGACGGAGAAGGTCCACTCGGTTCCGGCGTCCATTCGAGTGTGAAATCGAAACGGCCGTCGAGGCCCGTTTGATTCAACACGGGCCGGCCCAGTGTCCCCTCCGATGGGAGTAACGATGCGAGCAAGTCCATCGTCGTATTTCGCGAACCGAGTCTGGCCGCCCCGCCAGGCCTCCTCGTCATTGCGTACACATCGCAACGAGGCGGAAACGTATCAGCCGGTGGCGACGCATCGCACGGCGGACCATCGGCATGTGAACGAAGCTTCGGCCCAGTCTTGCCAGGCTTGAGCAGAGTGAGCGCGAGCACAGGGACCCTTTGGGTTTCAAAGTGAACTACCAACTGGAAGCGTTCGGCCAGTAGAGATTGCATCATCAGACGCATCTGGTCCTTGGTCGGATTGCCGGGAGCTTTCGCTTCAATGTCGAAGCGATCGGTCGCTACCCATTTAGGAAGATGAGCGAGCATCGTTTGCATTTGCTCCTGCGTGAACCGATGTTTATAGGCGAATTGAATATAGGTCGGAAGCGCGAAGGCGGCGGAGAACCTTCCACCGGTCGCCGCGTAAGCGTCCCCGTTGTCCAAGGGAAAGTTGGGCGGATGAAACTCGCCCTGGCTCGGTTTGACGGAGGCGACTTCGAACGCCATCTTGCCTCCCGCCGCGATCTGCCACTGGGGAACGGCTGGCGATGGGTCGGATTGGATCAGCGACAGAACTACGACGAACTTAGCCAGGCTGATCGGCAGCAGCATACGGAGAAGCTATCACAACTATGGCGCGAGCGCTTCGAGTTATCGATCAATAGGCTTGGCCGCGATTATCGACGTGGGTGATGACGATTCCATTTTGTTCTTCCAAGCGGAAAAACGCGCGCAACTTGCCGACTCGAAGACGGTACTGACCCTTCATTCCGCCCTTGAGCGCTTTGACATGCCCGCGCCCGAAATCGGCGAAAGCTTCCAACGCGCGAATGATGCGCGCAGCGTCGGCTTTGTCCATCCGACTCAGTTCGCGCTACGCTGCCGGTCGATAGACTAGGTCTCTTGGCAAAGGCCCAGTCGCCGCTTTAGCTCGTCGTGAGAGATCGTTTCGCCATGTTCCGCTTCGGATGCGAGGAGTCTGGCAATCGTCTCCTCGTCTATGTCTTCATCTGGAGCATCCGCGAGAACACGCACGAACTCGTCGTTACTGATGGGCTGAGGGCGAGAAAGAAGGGCTAGGAGGGCATGGACTTGCTGCGGCGGCAAGGTATCGATAATTTCACGAAGCCGGTCGAACTCGTTCATGTTGACCGCAAAGCCACAAAGGAAATGGTACGCCCGGTAAGATTCGAACTTACGACCTCTTGCTCCGGAGGCAAGCGCTCTATCCAAACTGAGCTACGGGCGCGCGCTTCATTATTGTAGCGCCGTTTGCGACTGCCGACGACTACAGCACGTCGGCGAATCCGCGCTTCAGGTGCCGGAAAAACAAGCCGCCGAGCACGAACACCGTGCACGAATACGCCGCCAGCACCGCCAGTTCTTCCCACGACGGCCACAGCGGCGACAACAGACGATAGCGATAGCCGTGCACGATCCACGACATCGGATTCAATTGCACCAGCTTGTCGAAAGGCTTGGGGATCTGGCCCTGCGTAATCATGATGGGCGTCATCCAGAACCATAACGTCATGGCCACGGTAAGAACCTGCGCGGTATCGCGCAGATAGACGTGCAGACTCGACACGAACCATCCCACGCCTACCGCCAGCAGTCCGATGAAAAACATGTAGACCGGGAACAGCAGGATCTTGAACGTCACCGCCTTGAGAAAAATCGCAGCGATCGCGATCACCAGCACCAGCGCGATCAAGTGATGAATCAACGACGACAGGAAAATCGAGACGGGCACCACTTCAGCCGGAAACACAGTCTTCGTGATCAGATTCGCATGGTCGATCAGCGAACCCGCCGAGCGCACCACCGTATCCTGAAATAGCAGCCACGGCAGGAATCCGCAGAACAGGTACATCAGGTAGTTGTTGGTCACTTCGCCGGCAGGCAGCTTCATCTTCAGGCAGACCTGGAAAACGAAGTAGTAGCTGGCGAGCAGCACCAGCGGGTGAATCGCACCCCACAGCCATCCTGCTGCCGACCCAACGTAGCGCTGCTGGAAATCGCGGCGAACGAGTTGCGCGACCAGAGTCCTGCGCTCCACCAGATTCTTGAGGAAATGCCGGCCAGGAATCCGCTTCAAGCTGCACCTTGAGCCGAAGCCAAAGGCGCTTTGGCCACGAATGAACACGAATGAACACGAATCAGAATTCGGTTTCGTATTCGTGTGTATTCGTGTGAATTCGTGGCTAAAAGTCTTTCGTTCACTCGGACGATCAAAACGCCACTTGTTTCGGGAAATAGCGGTCGATCAATCCCTGATAATACGGGCGCAGCTCTTTCGCGTCCGGTTTCGCCGCGCTCTTCGAATACAGATCGTACGGATTGAACGCCTTCACCCACTGGAACATCTCGCGATCGTGATCGTTCATCAGGTGATCGTACGCGCCCTCGCGATGCGCCGGATAAAACGAGTGATAGCGGATCATGTACAGCGCCGGCTCCGGCAAGATACGGCTTGGCGATGTGATAGAAATACTCGTCGTGTCCCCACGACATGTCCACCTGATCGAGTCCCCCGCCCTGTTCGTAAATCCCGTTCGCGGTCTGATAGGCCGGATTCGTCGAATCCGGATTCGCCGCGAAGAATTCGTGGAACACGATCTTGTCCGAGTACGCGCAGCCCGTCGGAAACGTGTCGCCGACCACGGCCCACTGCGGTTCGCCCCATAGGCACATCACCTTGCCGAGATCGTGAACCAGTCCGGCAAGCTGAAACCAATCCGGATGACCGTCGCGACGAATCGCCTCGGCGGTTTGCAGATTGTGCTCGATCTGGCTGAGGTCCGTGTCGGGATCGCTATCGTCGACCAGCGTATTCAGGTACTCGAGCGCTTCCCAAATCGCCATCTTGCGCTTGTTCAGCGGCGCGTATTCTTTCTGCTTCTGGAGCACGAAATCGCGAGTCTGATGCGTGTGATTCAGGCGATAAAACTCGCGCACGCCCGGCGTCGTGTTTTCGTAATCGCGAAACTCGTCCGTCTTCTTGTTGGGGTCGTAACGCTGCTGGACGAAATCGTCCCACTGTTCCAGGTTGTCGAGCGGTCCTTGGGCCGTCATATATTTAAGATTAACAGACGCATGCGATTCGCTCTCATGGGAGCGGAGTGAAGATAATGGCCAACCTTACGCTCGAGAATCCGTCTATTGCATGTATGCGAGTCATCTTCGTGTGTCCTCTCTTCATCGCGGGCGCGTTCACCGCTTTCGCGCAGGAATTCGAAGTGGTGTCCGTCAAACCGAGCAAAGCTGCGAACAACAGTTCCAGGACCCATACCGATCGCGGCCGCATGACGGCCACGAATGTCAGCCTGAAGAACCTGATCATACGAGCCTACGACCTGAGGGATTACCAGGTGGAAGGGCCGGACTGGCTCGCGTCGGAGCGGTTCGATGTGATCGCGAAGTTCCCCGAGGCGCTGCCTGACGACCGGGAAAAATACGCTGCGGCGCTCACGGCCATGATGCAGAAGATGCTGCAGGATCGATTCAAGTTGGCGACCCACCGCACTGAAAAGACATTCCCGGTATTCGGATTGGTCGTCATGAAGGGCGGGATCAAGGCCAAGGAAGTGCCGGATAGCGACTCGCACAGCAGCAATAGTCGGAACACGCACTACGAAGGTACGTGCATCAACATGGCAGGATTCGCGGATTTCCTGGGGAGGCGAATGGACCAGCCGGTGCTCGATATGACCGGCCTGACTGCGTTCTACGACCTGAAGTTGGATTGGGCCGAAGACGCGGCGACGTCCGCCGAGCCGCAGAAATTCCCGGAGCTATCGATTGCGATTCAGGAGCAATTAGGACTCAAACTGGAACCGCGCAAGGCGCCGCTTGAGATAGTCGTGATCGATCACATCGAAAGAGTCCCAACAGAGAATTGATTAGTGTCGGTTGGCGACCGACCCTGGACGAAGCCTTCGGTTCGGCAGGAGTCTGCCCTTCTGAGTGTCGGTATAATGTACATACATGGCGACGGGACGCCGGTTTGACTGGGGCGAGCATAATGAAGGACGCTTAGCCGCGCATCGCGTTGAACCGACCGAAGTCGAGGAGGTTCTGTCAAATGATCCCGTCCACATCGAGACGAGAACGGACGCACGTAGCGGAGAGGAACGCGTGCTTGATCTGGGGCACACCAATGCTGGCCGCATTTTATTCGTGGCGGGGACGCCCCGCGGAAGGCTCAGGCGTCCGGTAACAGCTTTTGACGCGAATCGAAAAACCAGGGCCGCGTACCGGAGGAAACGCAATGAGGAAAACCAGTAGCGGCACAATCGAAGCAGAAAAGGCTTTCGCCGCGGACGTCTACCGGGATCGCGCGCTATCAATCGCAAAGCCCAAGCGGTTCTGGCATCCGGATCGCGCCAGATCACTATCCGTCTGGGAAACGACGAACTCGCTCTTGCGAGGCGGCAGGCAGAGGCTAGAGGCCTGAAGTATCAGACATACATCAAGATGTTGTTGCACGAGGCGCTGGGACGGAATCGGGCGGCGCGATAAAAGCCACAGGAAAGATTGTCGGCTGCGCGGCGCGGATCCCCTTCAACCCCTGTAAAATGGTGTGCGCTCCCGCACACTTCGAGGTGGTCATTTGGTTTCCCAAAAAGAACTTCGTGATTTTTTTGTTGTAGTTCTGGAAGGACACGAAGGATGAACGGCAAATGCTCGAGGCGAATGCCGTTCCTCCTCCTCATCATCATCCTCGCCCCCGCCGCTTCAACACTGCGGGCGCAGGGACCTCCGTTTCAAACCGACGATCCGGTTCCGGTCGATCTGCATCACTACGAGTTCTATATCTTCGGAAGTGTCGATGGCACGCCGGCGGAAATCAACTCGACTGGGCCGGCCTTAGAGTTCAACTGGGGCGCCATTCCCAGAGTGCAAC
Source organism: Terriglobia bacterium (assembly GCA_963732025.1). GTDB lineage: Bacteria > Acidobacteriota > Terriglobia > Bryobacterales > Bryobacteraceae > Palsa-187. Next base: position 202,546 of record CAVSXU010000004.1, on the reverse strand, counting down.
TGCACGCCATACTTCCCTCCGGGGGTATCCTTCCCGTCGAACAATCCCATTTACCTGCCTGGCGGAACGGGACCGCGAGCCTTCGGTCTCACCGACATGGAATTGGGCGCCAAGATCGCCTTCATCAAGGAATCGAAGTACGTTCCACAGATCGGCACCTTTATTATGTTCGAAATACCGACCGGAAACTACGACAAGGGACTCGGCGTGGGAAAGGTTTGGTATAAAGTTCCCCTCTGGCTGCAAAAGAATATCGGACACTGGCTCCTGGACGGCGGCGCGGGCGAAACGATCGTCCCCCAAACCCAGTACCGCAACTTCCTGTATGGCTCATTCCTGGTGAAATACACGTTCGGCGAGCGACTGGAGTTAGGAGCCGAGATTGTTGCCCATGGGCGCGAGGGCTACGCTACACCGCAGACCGAAGCCTCGACGGTGATCGACATAGGCGGCTATTATCACTTCAAGCACCACCCAGGCGAGCAGTTCTTGTTTTGCTACGGCCACTCCGTCGCCGGCCAGACGGAAACCTACGCCTATATGGGCATGTACTGGACATGGGGGAAGGACAAGAATAAACCCGACGCGGGCACCACCACCTGGGTGCGAGGACCGATGAACGCAACGGGATTCTAGCGGCCGGCGGCTGCGATCGACTTCACGGCTGATCCCCCAGGGAGGCAAATGGAAATTACTGCGCGCGGATTTTGGACGCTGCTACACGGCATGGGATTTGGGGCTCTCTATCTTCTGGCGTGCTCCGGTGCGCTGGTGGAGCTGTATCGCTTCACCACTTCACGCGCTCCATCCGAATTCACAGCAGGCCAAGAGCGCTTCCTGAAGTATTACCTGATTACGATGGTCGTGCTTGCATGGGCCACGGTGCTGACCGGAGCTTACGTCATCTACCCGTGGTATCGCGCGGTGCCCGCGCCGGGAACAGTCGATCTCTCGATGTTTCCGCAACGGCTGCTGATGTCGAGTCCCACCACCATCGGCTGGCACTCGCTGGGGATGGAGTGGAAGGAGCATGTCGCCTGGTTCGCGCCGATCTCCATCACCATGGTCGCGTTCGTTTTCATTAAGTACGGCCGCGACCTCGGAAATCATCGACAGCTTCGCGCCGCGGTGCTCTGTTTTACCGCGGCTTCGTTTGTTGCGGCGGGCATCGCGGGCTTCTTCGGCGCGATGATCACCAAGGAGGCGCCGGTTCGCGGAGGTCAAACGATTCAACTGAGCCAGGAAAAGAAGAATGGATAGTTCAAATCTTGACGATTCTTCCAAAACGCCGACCCTGACGAACGGTTCCGGCGCAGCCGCCATTCTTGCGGCTGGTGTCGGCGCCTTCGCTCTGGCAGTGCTGGCCCTCGCTGGTGATAAGTCGGCGCATATCGCAAGAGGTCTTATTTTCTATAAACCGACCGGGCCGCTCTCAGGCGTAACTACGGCGGCCGTTTTGATCTGGCTGTTCACCTGGGGGATTTTGGAATGGCGCTGGCGCAACAGGACGGTCCCCGGGGGGCGTGTCAATACCGTTGCACTGATCTTGTTGGGTTTGAGCTTCTTGCTGACATTCCCTCCCATCGCCGACCTTCTTTGACGAGAATGTGCATCCGCTGGTTTGTTATTAAGCGATAAAGTTATGTAGGTCGCCTAACACTTGGCGAAACCGCGAAATGAACACGACCCTCAATAAGCCCACCGCCACAAATTCACCCCGACCGTAAGCCCCGCCCCGACCGTAGCGAAAATCACGATATCGCCCTTCTTCAACTTTCCCTGCGCAATCGCATCGCGAGTTGCCAGCGGAATCGTGCCCGCAGTCGTGTTGCCATAGTGCTCGATGTTGATGCTCACCTGATCCTCGGGACCCACATACCGAGGCTGATCACATTCATTGTAGACTTCTCCAATAGGTGCGCCGGTGGCAGGTTTCAATCAGGGCAGACCCCGCAAGAGGGAAGCGAAAAGAGCTGGCTTTTCCACGCCCTTGCGACATTACATTGATTCGCTCGCCCTTTTGGACAAAGATGAAGGTGAAGCATTTCGGCTGAACTACATTGTCGCCCAGGCAGGAGTGCACGACGCGGTTTTAGCAATGGGCTGGTTCTATCTCAATGGCATTGGGGTCGAAGCGGATGTACAGACCGCAGTCCATTGGTACAAGAAGTCGGCGCGCCAAGGCGATCCACAGGCGATGTACAGTCTGGGCGAGATTGCCTACGTCGAAGGTGATTTCGCTGAAGCGCTTACATGGTTTGAAAGGGCCGCAAGCAAAGGGCACCAGCGATCCAACTTTTGGATTGGCAAGATGTACTGGCGAGGGAAGGGCGTCGCCAGAGATCAGAAAGTGGCAAGAGACCACTTCGCTCGTGCAGCATCTGGCAAAGTCCAGGAGGCTAAGCGCACGCTGCGTTACCTCGCATTCCGGTCCAACAGGACGAGTCAACGGTAGCCCTTGCTCGCCCGTGGATACTAGACGATAAACTGTGTTATCGCCTAACGTTTGGGGGAGGGTGCGAAATGAACGCGAGCCCTGCCACGACCCTCAATACGCCCAGCGCCACAAATTCGCCCCGACCGTAAACCCCGCCCCCACCGCCGCGAACATCACGATATCGCCCTTCTTCAACTTGCCCTGCTCAATCGCATCGCGCGTCGCCAGCGGAATCGTGCCCGCCGTCGTGTTGCCGTACTGGTCGATGTTGATGATCACCTGATCCTCGGTCATCCCCAGCCGCTCCGCCGCCGCCGTGATGATGCGCCGATTGGCCTGATGCGGAATCATCACCTTCACGTCCTTCGCCGTCAACCCGTGCTTCGCCAGCAGGTCGCGCGAGCATTCATACATCTTGCGCACCGCGTACTTGAATACCTGCTGGCCATCCTGCTTGACGAAATGCTCGCGATTCGCCACCGTCTCCGCGCTCGACGGCATCCGGCTTCCGCCCGCCGGCATCTTCAGATAATCGCCGCCCGACCCGTCGATCTCATTCAGGAATCCGATGAATCCCTCGCCTTCGCGTCCGTCGGCTCCACCAGCATCGCGCCCGCGCCGTCGCCGAACAGGATGCAGGTGCGCGATCGGTGTAATCGATGATGCGCGACATGGTGTCGGCGCCGATCACCAGCACCTTCTTATGCGTTCCCGCCATCACCAAGTGCGCGGCCGTGGTCAGGCCGTAAATGAAGCCCGAGCAGGCCGCGACCAGATCGAATCCCCAGGCGCCCTTCGCGCCGAGCCGATCCTGCACCAGGCACGCGGTGGAGGGAAACATCATGTCCGGCGTCACCGTGCACACGATGATCGCGTCCGAGCTCGCTGCCGTCGATGCCGCGCTGCTCCAGCGCGATTTTCGCCGCCTCGACCGCCATATCGGACGTCGCGATTTCCGGCGCGGCGATGTGGCGCTCGACAATGCCCGTCCGGCTCGAGAATCCATTGGTTGTTGGTCTCCACCATCTTTTCCAGATCCTGATTCGTCAGCACACCGGGCGGCACGTAGCAGCCGAGCGCGCTGATCTTAGCTCCAGGCAAATCTTCTTCCTCCTGATTTCGATGCGATGTGACTTCGTGTGTAACTGGAAGAGCCATTGTCTATGTTACATTCGGGAACAATGGAAGTGGAGACGGCGTCCGCGCAAATCTACGCGCGCGTCTTCGTGCAAATGCGGCCCGCGCACTCCGCTCCCCGCGATCGACGTCGAATTCCAGCCTACGCCAACGCCAACGCGCAAATTCGACTGGAGAATGGACGGCTCGCCGTGCGCCTGGCCGACACGCTGGCCGGCGCGCCCGAACCTGTCATCGAAGCGCTGGCGGAAATCCTGCTTTCGAAACTATTCCGCCGGCCGGTTCCCGCCGCCAGCTACGATCGCTACCGCCGCTATCTGAACCGCCGCGATGTGCGCCGCAACCTGGATCTGGTTCGCCAGATCCGCGGCCGCAAACGTGTCGATTCCGCGCAAGGCGATGCTTACGATCTGGACCAGATGTTCGAGGAGCTCAACTTTCGCTACTTCCACGGGCTGATGGCGCGGCCGCGCCTCGGCTGGAGTCCGAACGCGTCACGCACCCTGCTGGGGCATTACGATCCTCCGCACAACGCGATCGTGCTCAGCCGGATTCTGGATCGCGCCGAGTGCCGCGCGCTCGCCGTGGAATACGTGTTGTTTCACGAAATGCTGCATCTGCGTCATCCGGCCGAGCATACGGGCGCGCGCCGTTGCGTGCACACGCGAGCCTTCAAGGACGCCGAAAAGCAGTTCGAGCAGCTTCGCGAGGCCAAAGCCCTCCTGCGAAAACTATAGAAGGAGGTCCTTGTGGCGCACGCACTCTTGCGTGCCGTGTCGACACTCATGTCGACACAAGTTTTTCCTGGGCGCCTCCCACCCGGATCGTTATGATTCTCTTTCCAGCGCTTGACAAAGCTCGTGTCGACATGAGTGTCGACACGGCACGCAAGAGTGCGTGCGCCACACAGCAACCCTAGTGAGGTAACGCCCCGCCGCGAGCCAGATCCAGTCGCATCGCATCCATCGTTTCCATTAGAAGCTCCAAGGCACTTCGCCGCGCCTTTCCGAAACGCCGGGCATTGATTTGCGCAGCTGCCAGACTAAGTTCGATGCGAATCATCGCCCGCCAGAACGACCACTCCTGGCGCATTAACTGTTCGACCACGCCGGAACACTCCTCGCTCGAATTCGCGACGGCTTCGCGTGCCCGCGCATGCGTCTGGTGAAATTCCCTGGCCAGTTCCACTAAATAAAGACGAAAGATCCTCGTTCGTTCCCGCCGCAGCGTTCTGCCGATTTCCCGCCGATAGCCTGCCTGCCCCACCAAAAAATCGACATCCGTATCGCCTAACAATCCCTCCACGAAACCACGCACCCCAAGCAGACCAAGCCCGCGCGGCGGATCGGCCATCTCCAGCGTCGTGATCCCGCGATTCAGTTCGCCACCCGCACTTCGATAACATCGCAAGCGCGTTGCTACCCACACCGCTAATAACAAAGCGGCGAAGCCAGTTGCCATCAGCCCGGCCATAACACCGCCAGTGAGAGCCCAGCTCATTCGAGTTACCTCCACGAAAAAATCGTTGACTGATAATACCGGATATTGAAGCACAACGCAATGCGAAATATGCTCTATATGCGCGATTCATGGGCGGGAGAGCTCGGTCAATCGCGCATTAATCGCGTCCAGTTTCCCCATCGCCTCGGCGATCGACGCCGGATCGCGCCGCGGACCGGTGAGGATCGTCGCATCCTCGCCGTCCCTCCGTATCCACAATATCCACATGATCAGGCAGGCAAGCGATACTCCCAGCATCGCCAGATCGAAGCCATCGCGAAATCGAGGCGCGATGTTGGTGAGCAATAAACCCGTCGCGCGCGACAGGAAATAGACCGCAAAACCCCCAATATACAAGGCTCCGTTGCGCGTGATTCGCACCGGGAACCAGGTCATAAATGCTCGAATCACGATCAGAAACAATAGCATCCAGAGATCCATGGTCCGTTCGAAGGAATTCAACCGGTGCAGAATCGGCGAACGGCCCTCGGGCACGGTCGAGTCCAGCATCAGGAAGCAGAGCGACGCGGTTGCCGCAGCGGCCAGAATATAGCCGACCGTATTTCGCCCAAAACGAGCCAGCGCCGGCCGTTGCGCCAGCGCCACTCGGTAAAGCTCCAGAATCACGAAAACCGCCAGCAAAACCTTGACCGGTTGGCTCGCCAGGTAGGTCCAACCGTAAGCGTTTGGATAGGACTTGAGAGATAGCAGCGTTAAGTCAACAACTGCGCCCGCTAGTAGATACAAAAAGAAAAAAGGATAGGTTCCGATGAGGCGGCTTCGGATAAGGTGAATGGCGAGCACAACTGCGCCAACGGGGTTCAAATACCACGCGACATCGAGCCAGTGCAGGTGCATGTCAGGGGAACTAAGTGAGTTTACACTGGAACGACGGCAAAAGCAGCGGGAAAAAGGGAGTTGGTTTCGCTTCGTGGGGCCGCCACGCGTGGCGGCGAGTCGCCTTCTAGACGGCTCTCTAAAACGGAAACAGCAGAACTCGCCGAGGCGTCAGGGGCAGAAGCCTGCCCCGCGCCTGGGCGAGTCTCCGACGGGCGGTTATCTTGCAGCTTGCGTCAGTTGCGATCGCGCTAGTTACGCTAGCGTCAGCACTGCACCCAGCCATCATGCGTGGGGCAACAGGGGAGGCAACTCGGCTGGGGACTGTCCAGGCTGGGCGACTTTTGAGCCACGCCCATGGAAATCACGGCTAGACCGATTAGCAATCCAATTTTTTTCATCATTTTTCGAACGCTCCTTAATGACTTGTGAACCAATGACTTGTGAACCGCTGGGACCGAGGGTCACTTACCCCTGACCCTCGGGATAGCTTATGCCGGAATAGGCTGGTATACCCTAGCACCATGAGAAGTTTTCGGAAAACAGAACAACTCTCCGCATCGTCCCCGTTTTCCCTTTTGTAGATTGGGCTTTCCCTCCCCTTCGCTTGGCGAAAGAAGTACTTGGAGCTTGACGTACAATAGCTAGAAACGGGATGCCGAGATTCAAACCCATAGGCGTTTTCGAGCCCAACGCCACTGCCGATCTCTGGAAAAACACCCTCTCGCGCATCCCAACGACGATGGGCCGGCTGGGCTACCTCGCCTCTCTGCGCGATTTGAATTCAGGAATCTACCGGCACCATGGGTTGAGCACGGTGTTCGGGCGCGATGAAAGCTTTAAAGCGATGCGTGAAAGCCACGAACAGATGTTCGTCGAGTGGATGGGCCTCCCCATCAAAGCGAAGCTGGACGACTTGACCCGATGCCTGGACGACGCTGCGGAAGCGCCGCAAAACCCGCCCTCCGCCGTGGCCGAGCGCTGGCTGCGTTCCAGGATTTACAGGACGTATGTGCCCGATGCCGCGGGCGACCTGGAACGCGATCTGTTCTGCGCCGATTTTGAGGCGTTGCTCGAGATCACGAAGAATTCCGGGGCGGGGTGACGCCCAGGGTCATCGCGACCTGTGTGACCTGGCCGATCACTTCGATATCGGCCGGATGGGCGAAGGTCACTGGATCGCAACCGGACGCGGCGTGATGTTGAACGGTCAACTGGCCGTCGCGCAGCGTACACCATCCGCACAAGTATCCATCGCGGTGTTCCAGGAAATAAATGGGCCGGTCGAACTCGCTGGTCCATCCCGACGTTGCGATTTTGCGTCGAGTGTCGTCGATCACCACCACAGCTCCGGGCGAGATGATCGGATGCATGGACCAGTCGTCCGTGCCGATGAATCCGTAACGAAAGTTGCGCAAATCCAGATTATTCAGCAGCATTAGGGGCAGCTTGCCCCATTTCTGAATCAGCCGGCTCAGGAATACGGTCTTGCTCAGATCCAGGCCGGGATCTAGAGAGATCGGCGCCTGGATTTCGCCGTCCTCCGGCCGGAATCCGATCAACTGGGTGCGGCTGCCCCGAACGGCTTCTGAATCGGCCGGCAGGGTGGCCGAGGAAACTCCATACCAGGAAAGGACTTCCGTCAGCTCAAGGCAGTAGATCGCGCACAAGCTGTACAGCCGGTACATCGAAGGCATGGTACCCTTGTTTTCGATGTCGGCGAGGCGGCTGAGGGCGACGACGAACTCGTCGTTTTGGCGCCGCACGGCGATCTCGCTGCTGGCGATCTCGACATCCCTGTATTTTAGGCGCAGCCGTTCCCGTATCCTCTTGAGTTTATGACCGGCTTCCTCCATCATAGACATGATAGAAATGTTAGAGCTCCAGGTGAGACAAGCCAGCGTTTCGCCCTCTCGTTGGGATTCAACCCCTTACCTTCCTATGGATTATAGAGGTCGACCGGCCGTTCGGCAAGATGTGATTGATGAATCTTGTTCGGAATTCAGAACAAAAATTTCCACAAGCTGGCATTTCACGGGCTCGCGCTAATCGCGACATAGAGGAGGTTTGTTGCGCATAATCGTCGGAATTACTGGCGCAAGCGGTTCTATTTACGGCTGGCGTCTGTTGGAAAAGCTGCGCGGCCGGGAGAACGTCGAAACGCACTTGATCGTTTCCCGATCCGGAGAACGCACCGCCTTCCTCGAAATGGGGAAATCGGTCGCCGATTTCCGCGCGCTGGCAACCTGCTGGTACCCGGTCGAAGACATCGGTTGCAGGCTCGCCAGCGGTTCGTTTCTAGTGGATGCGATGGCCGTCGCGCCGTGTTCCATCCATACGATGTCGTCGATCGCCGCGGGAATCAGTTCCAACCTGATGGTTCGGGCCGCCGACGTCACGTTGAAGGAACGCCGCCGGCTGGTGCTGATGGTTCGCGAATCGCCGCTGCACCTGGGACATTTGCGATCCATGACCGCGCTGGCCGAAATGGGCGCGATTCTGGCGCCGCCGGTCCCGGCGTTCTATCATCAACCGCAAACCGTCGCGGAGATTGTCGACCATAGCGTGGATCGCATGCTGGACCTGATTGGTCTGCCGTCGTCCGATGCCCGCCGTTGGGATGGGAAATCCAAATGAAATTGAAATCCGGCAAGAAGGTCATGAAGATCGCATTCCAGGGCGAGCTCGGCGCCTTCAGCCAACAGGCGATCCGTCAACTGCTGGGGCCGCGCGCCATTCCCGAACCTCGCCGCCGCTTCGACGAAGTTTTCGCGGCGCTGCGCTCCGGCAAAGTCGACGCCGCGGCATTGCCGATCGAAAACACGCTAGCCGGATCGGTACACGAAAACTACGATCTGCTGCTGAAATACGATTTCGATATCACGGCGGAAACCAACGTCCGGATCGTGCACAACCTGATCGCGGCGCCGGGCGTGACGTTTTCAGCCGTGCGACGGTGTTCTCACATCCGGTGGCGCTGAACCAGTGTCTGGATTTCTTCGCGAAGCACAAAAAGATCGCCAGCGTACCGCACTACGACACCGCCGGCAGCGTGAAGATGGTGATGGAGCAGCGTCCCGCTGACGCCGCCGCGATCGCGTCCGAACTGGCGGCAAAGATCTATGGCGGGACCATTCTGAAGCGTGAAATCGAAGACGACCGTCGAAACTTCACGCGCTTCTTCCTGCTGGAACCGAAGGGCGCCAAGCCGCGGCAACCCGCCGGAACGCAGCGCCAGCCGTGGAAAACCTCGCTGGTCTTTTCGACTCGCAACGTCCCCGGCGCGCTGTTCCGAGCCCTGAGCGCGCTGGCTCTGCGCGACCTCAACCTGGCGAAGATCGAATCGCGCCCGCGGCGCGGACGGCCGTGGGAGTATATGTTCTACCTGGATGTGCTCGGTCATCGCGACGAGCGGCCGGTGAAAAATGCGCTGGGCCACTTGGCTGAGCTGGCCGATTTCCTGCGAGTCTTAGGCAGCTATCGCGCAGCTTCCTAGCCGATGTGGTCAAGCACCATCCGCAAGCATGGGGGTTATCACACGTACTCGACTGAGTAATAATGAACTTGTGATTTCGTTAGCTCGACGTTGCGCGCGCCCTGACGGGCGCGCCTCAAAGACGGGACGGCGAGGATTCATTGAGGCGCATCCGTAAGGGTGCGCGCTAGAACGTGTGTTGAGACATTTACTAGGGCCGCCATGAGCAAGCAACAGATGGAGAGGGTCGAACGGGGGAAGGCCGAAGCGCCAAGCAGCGAAGCGCAACACAACAAGGATTTCTACCGCTGGACGCAAGAGACGGCCGAGCTGATCCGCCAGCGCCGCTTCGATGAAGTCGACCTGGAACACGTCGCGGAGGAGATCCACGATATGGGTCTGCGCGATCATCGCGAAGTGAGATCCCGATCTACGGTTCTGCTAATGCTTCTACTCAAGTGGCAAGTGCAGCCGGACGGCCGAGAGAATTCTTCGTGGTTGGCAAAGATTGGAGAGCAGCGCATGGAACTTGCACTCGTGCTGGACGACTCCCCAAGTCTTCGTCGCGTTCCGATGGAAAAATTGACGGCAATTTACGGAAAAGCAGTCGATGGCGTCGTTCGAGAAACCCACCTCTCGTCGAAAGTCTTTCCGTCAAACGGCCCTTACACGGCCGATCAAATTCTGGACGACGATTTTCTTCCCGAAGGGCCACTCGCGCCCCGCGCCTGAATGCTCGACCTCTCGCCCGCGCTCGACCGTATCGTGCGCGAGCTGCACGCCTCCGGACACCGCGCTCTCATCGCCGGAGGAGCCGTGCGCGACGCGCTGCTCGGACACGATCCCAAAGACATCGACATCGAAGTCTACGGCATCGCCTACGACGCGCTGGTTGATTTTCTCAAAGCGCACGGACGAGTAGACCTCGTCGGCAAGTCCTTCGGCGTAGTAAAATTCCAATCGCCCGACGGTGGCACTTGCGATTTCAGCGTTCCGCGCCGCGACAGCAAGACCGGACCCGGTCATCGCGATTTTCGGACAACGTTCGATCCCTCCATCACGCCCGAAGAAGCCGCGAGCCGCCGCGACTTCACCATCAACGCGATGGCCTTCGATCCCGTGGAACACGTTTTGTTTGATTACTTTGCCGGACAGGAGGATCTCAAGAATCGAATCCTTCGCGCGACCAGCGCAGCCTTTTCTGAAGACCCGCTACGCGTGCTGCGAGGCATGCAATTCGCCTGTCGATTCGATTTGGACCTCGATTTTGAAACCGCAAGACTTTCGCAAGCAATCAGCAACGAATATGCAACGCTTCCACGTGAGCGAATCGCCGAAGAGTTCCTGAAGTGGGCGATTAAATCGCGAAAGCCCGGCCGCATTGCAGGCTACCTCAGCGAGACCGGTTGGCTGGTCCATTTCCCGGAAATTGCCGCGCTGCGGGGAGTCCCGCAAGACCCGGATTGGCATCCCGAAGGCGACGTCGACGTTCATACCATGTTGGTTTTAAACGAAGCCGCGCGAATCGCCGAGCGCGACGAAGTGCACGGCGACGACAGAGCCGTATTATTGTTTGCCGCGCTGGCACACGATTTCGCCAAGCCCGCCACCACCCAACTCCGCGAGCGCGAAGGCAAACAGCGGTGGACGGCTTGGGGGCACGAATCGGGGGGTGGGCCGATTGCCCGGCAATTCTTGATGCGTATCGGGATTAAGAATTCGATTGTGGAACAGGTGGTGAGATTGGTCGAAGATCACATGGTGCATACGAGTATTGGAGCCGAGGTCACTCCGCGGGCGGTTCGGCGGCTGGCTAGTCGGCTGGCGCCAGCTAGCATTGCGCAACTTGTTCGCGTGATTGAAGCCGATGCATCGGGTCGTCCTCCGAAGCCGGCGGGACTGCCGGATGCGGCGGCTCGGATTCGCGATATGGCGGCGGCGCAATCGGTTGGCGATAAGCCGCAGGCGCCGATTATCTTGGGGAGGCATGTGCTACCTTATTTTGAAAATCGTGAGGGAGCGCACATCGGCGAAGTTACGCGCGCGGCTTATGAGGCGCAATCCGACGGCGAGTTTTCCACGGAGGCGGAGGCGCTGGCTTGGCTGGCGCGCTATATGGCTGGTCGCGTGATATAGTTTTAGCCTTCTCTATGCAACCAAATGATGCTCCCAAACGCAGACGCGCCGGCGTGGCGATCGTTATGCCGCTGGTGTTCGCGGCCATTGAGTTTTCCAACATCGCTCGCAATCCCCGGTTTGAACAGATTCGTAATGTCGATATTGTTGGATTGATGGCGGTGGGCGCCTTGATTGGGGTCGCGATGACTGCGCTGGCGGTGATGATTCGGAGTCGGTCGAAGAAGGATTAGAGTGGGCGGCCAGAAAGCCGACAAGGACGTCGGCTTGCAGACCTGGCGGTCCACCCCACAAGGCCTGGCGGTCCACCCCACACATCAGATCTGGCGGTCCACCCCACACATCAGATCTGGCGGTCCACCCCACATTACGCACCCAACAGTCGATTTACTTCCGCGTAGGGGATCGCTCCGTCTAGCATCGCTGCGTACGTTCCCTGATCACGGAGTTCTCTCGCGATTCGATCTACCAGCCCTAGCGTTGCTCGCATTGGCCCCGAGCCTACGCTTACTCGCGGCGACGCCTAGCGTCTTCATTTCTGCGATGTCCGGTGAGCCTGCTGTTGCGAGAATGTTCAGCGGTCCGTGCACGGCTTTCACCAATTTTCCGATCGTCTCGCGATCGCGCACACCTGGTGCGAATAAGCAATCGGCTCCTGCATCCGCGTAGGCATTCAAGCGTTCCACCGTTCGATCGAAGCGCGTCGCTTCATCGCCGATCGCATTCAGGAAAATGTCGGTCCTGGCGTTGAGGACGATGTTGGGAACCGCGGCGCGGATTCCGCGGATCGCCGCTTGCTGATTTGCGAGATCGTTCAGTTCATCGCCGACGATGTCCTCCAGGTTCATTCCGACTGCCCCCGCGGCCCACACTTGCCGAGCGGTCTCCACCGGGTCGCCGTAGCCCGCCTCGACATCGGCCGTCACTGGAAGCTTCACGATCCTCGCAATGCGCGCCACCACTTCGAGCATCTCGTCACGCGTCAGGCGCTCGCCATCGGGATAGCCTAGCGCGAAGGCAACGCCGGCGCTCGTGGTGCCGATCGCCGGAAATCCGGCTTCTTCGAAAATGCGGGCGCTGGCGCCGTCCCAGGCGTTGGGCAACGCCAGCGTCGGCCGATGCATCGCGCGGAATGCTGCTGCTTTGCTGTCCATACCCGATAGAATGACTGATATATGCGCATAGCGCTTGCAACCTTTAGTGCCGCTACGTTTTGGGCGGCTAGTGGCTTCGCTCAGAAGCAGCCGTTCGATGTCCAGGCGATGCTGCGGCTCGCCCGCGTCAGCGAACCGTGCTGTCGCCCGACGGGAAGACTGTCGCATTCACCGTTCAGACTGTCGATGTCGACCAGAACACGAAGCCGAAGCAGATTTACGTGGTCGATCTGAACGGCGGGTACCCGCGCCAGATTACGCAGCGACGGCACCGACAACGAACGTCCTCGCTGGTCGCCCGATTCGAAGACGATCTACTATGTTTCGAATCGCGACGGCTCGGCACACGATGGATCGTCGCAGGTCTGGCGCATGAATCCCGATGGCGCGGGCGCGAAACAGATCACGCATCTATCGACCGAAGCGGACGGCATTCTGGTTTCGCCTGACGGCAAGAAGATCGTGTTCACGTCGGGCGTCTATCCGGAATGCGGCGCTGACGACGCGTGCAACAAGTCCAAGATCGATGCCGAGGCGAAGGAACAAGAGTCAAGGCTCGCATGATCACTTCCCTGCTGTATCGCCATTGGACGCATTGGGAGGGCAAACGCCGGCAGCACATCTTCTCGATGAACGCCGACGGCAGCGAGATGAAGGATCTGACGCCGGGGGATCGCGACGTTCCGCCGTTTTCGCTCGGCGGACCGGACGATTACGCGATCTCGCCGGATTCGGCCGAAGTCGCGTTCAGCATGAACCTGGATCCGACGCCGGCCACCAGCACGAATTCCGACATTTACACCGTGCCGATTTCGGCGGCGGCGAGTCCGAAGAAAATCATCGACCAGCCCAGGCGCTGATAACGCTCCGCTTTATTCGCCGGACGGAAAGTATATTGGCGTTTCGCTCGCAGGCGCGCGCGGGTTATGAGAGCGACCGGTGGCGGCTGATGGTTTACGATCGCGCTGGGCGACAAGATCAACAACCTGACCGAGAGTCTGGACAGCTGGGTGGAATCGTTGACCTGGACACCGGATTCGACGCGGCTGTTTTACACGGTGGAAGATCGCGGGCGCACCGGCTTGCGGATGATCCAAGTTACCGGCGGCGGGTCGCACGAACATTTTCTCCGGGGCGTTCAGCGCTGGACGATGTGCAATTCAATTCGGACGGCAGCTTCATGATCTATACGCGACCAGAGCGGGTCCCATCCGACGGAAATCTATCGCGTATCGTCGAAGGGCGGGACTCCGGTCGCATTGACGCATTTGAACGATTCTGTGTTGAGTTCGGCGGCCATCACTCCGCTCGAAGAGATTTCGGCGGAGAGTTCGGATCACACGCGCATCTCGGCGTTCGTGGTGAAGCCGCCAGACTTTTCGGAATCGAAGAAGTATCCGGTGCTGTTCCTGATTCACGGCGGACCGCAGGGCGCGTGGGGCGAGACGTGGAGTTATCGGTGGAACCCGCAGGTGTTCGCTTCGGCGGGATACCTGGTGGTGATGCCGAATCCACGCGGCTCGACCGGCTACGGGCAGAAGTTCATCGACGACATCAATGGCGACTGGGGCGGCAAGGCTTACGACGACATCATGGCGATTGTGGATCATGTGGTGGCGCTGCCGTATGCGGATTCCGAGCGCATGGCGGCGGCGGGCGGATCGTATGGCGGATACATGGTGGATTGGCTGCTCGGGCACACGAATCGGTTCAAGGCGCTGATTTCGCACGCGGGCGTTTACGATCTGCGGAGCATGGCCGGCGTGACCGAGGAGTTGTGGTTCCCGCTGTGGGAGTTCAAGGGGATGCCGTGGGATAACCCGGAGATGTACTCCAAGTGGTCGCCCAGTTTTTATGCGAAGGATTTTAAGACGCCGACGCTGGTGATGCATGGGGAGTTGGATTATCGGGTGCCGGTGGACCAGGGGATGCAGCTTTTCACCACGCTGCAGTTGCAGAAGGTGCCCTCGAAATTGGTGCTGTTTCCGGATGAGGGGCACTGGATTCTGAAGCCGCAGAACAGCGTGCTGTGGTACGGGCAATTTCTGGAATGGATCGGGGAGTGGTTGAAGAAGCCGGGGAATTAGTGGGCTGTCCGCGAAATTTCTTGAGTGGGCGGAGGGTGTCGACATGAGTGTCGACACGGCACGCACGAGTGCGTGCGCCACGTCGTTGATCGCACTGACCGCCATCTTGCTCACCGGTTGCGGTGGTTCGGCAGAGAAGCGGGTGCGGAGGATGCTGGCTACGCAGGTTACCGGCACCATTCGATTGCCCTCTGGAGTTATTGAAGTTGCTTCGGAGCTTCGCCTGGCTCCCGGGGCGCACGATCTTGAAATCGTCGGGCCCAGCACGGAAATCAAAGCGTCGGATAACTTCGTAGGCCGCGCCATCATTGTCGGAGAAAACGTGCACCGCGTCGCTCTGCGCGGCGTACAGTTTCAAGGGAATAGCCCGGCGATGCTCAAACCGCTGGAAATGGCGCCGCCCGAAAATGCGTTCCGCATCTTTTATCACAACAACGGCGTTCTGTTCGATCAGGTGGATGGACTCGAACTCACCGACCTGCATTTCCGATCGATCGGCGGGTTCGCGATTCTTGCCAGCCGCTCCTCAGGCATTCGAATCACGAAAGTAGTGGTGGAGGATTCCGGATCGCACAACGCGGCGGGACGCAATAACACGACGGGCGGGATCGTGATCGAAGAAGGATCGTCGGACTTCGAGGTTCGCGACTGCACGCTGCGGCGCATTGGCGGGAACGGCATCTGGACGCACTCGCTGTTCACGTCGCCGCGATTGCACGACGGCGTTTTCGCGAACAATCGGCTGGATACCATCGGGCGGGATGCGATCGAGGTGGGGCATGCGACGCGGGTACGCGTGGTGGACAATACCGGGGCGAACATTGGGTTTCCCGTCGATGTCGTCGATATCGAAAACGGCGGCACACCGGTCACGATGGATACGGCGGGGAATGTCGACCGGTCGCTTTATGCTCGCAACAAGTTTGAGGACGTGAACGGGAAGTGCATTGACCTGGACGGATTTCATGACGGCGTGGTTCGCGAGAATCAGTGCGTGAGCCGGCGGCCGGCGGATGGTTATCCATCGGGGCATTTCGGAATCGTGATGAATAATACGGATCCGAACGCCGAGCCGGTGAACGTGGAGATTGCCAACAACGTCATCGACGGAACCAAGTACGGGGCGCTGTTTCTGATGGGCAGCAACAATCGCGTGACGGGTAACACGTTCCTGCACATCAACACTTCGGAATGCAATGAGAGCGGTGCCAAGTACGGATGCTTGTATAAGCCTGATGAGCCGAAGATGCTGGAGAGCGGGATCTATCTGGGGCGCGGCGTTGCGCGGATGGTGGAGACTCGCGGGAATGTGATTCGGGGGAACAGGATTTCCGGGCACAAAATGAAGTCGCGATGCGTGGCGGCCGGGCCGGGGGTGTCGTTGGCTGCGAATTCTGTTGAGGGGAATATTTGCGAGGATTATTCTATGTCGCGGGAGTGAGGATGTGCTGACGAGCGCGCTCCATTTGCCCGCTGCTGGGTTGGATGGCTCAAAACGCCGGAGCCACACCCATCGTTGCGAGCATTCATGCGCGATCATAAGAGATCCGCGTGAAGCTCATCCCCAACATCCTAAGCTCCCTGCGACTCGTCATCGCCCCCTACCTCTTCTACCTCCTCTGGCACCACCAAAACAAACTCGCCCTTGCGATCGCCTTCGTCACCGGCTGGACCGACGCATTCGACGGCTACCTCGCCCGCAAACTCCACGCCGAATCGCGGCTCGGCGCCTACATCGATCCCGTCGCCGACAAGCTGATGCTCAGCGGACTCTTCGTCACCATGGCGCTGATGGGCACCATCGACTGGTGGATCGCTGCAATCGTTCTCGGACGCGATGTGCTGATTTTGCTGATGGTCGGCGCGGCCTTCGCGTTCACGAAAATCCGCAGCTTCCCGCCGTCGATTTGGGGCAAGGCTAGTACCGCCGCGCAGATTCTTTTCATCCTCGCGATGCTGATCCATTTGGCAGGGTACGAAGACAGCGTAACGCTGCTACCCTTGAAGTGGCTGGTCGTGGGACTTGCCGCATGGAGCGGACTCGACTATTCAGTCCGAGCGGTGAGCCTCGCGCGCAATTCCCGATAAGATCGCAATAACGCTTCGCCTTTACTTTCAAGCAAATAAGGTGGTACCCTCAGTTCTTCATGCGTACTGTCGACCTGATCCATCGCAAGAGGGACGGCGAAGAGCTGTCCACCGAGGAAATTGCTCTCCTCGTTGACGGTTATACCAACGGAAGCATACCGGATTATCAGATTTCCGCGTTTTTGATGGCCGTGTTTTTCTCCGGTATGACGGACCGCGAAGTCAGCGCCTTGACTGAGCGTATGCTGCTGTCCGGCGAACACGTGGACCTGTCCGCCGTGCCCGGTGTGAAAGTGGATAAGCATTCCACCGGCGGCGTTGGCGACAAAACCAGTTTGATTGCGGCTCCGATTGCGGCCGCGGCCGGCGTCGTTGTCCCGATGATTTCGGGGCGCGCGCTCGGCCACACTGGCGGCACGCTCGACAAGCTGGAATCGATTCCGGGCTTCCGCACTAATCTCACGATTGACGAATTTCGCGAGCAGCTCCTGCAGCATAAGCTCGCCTTCATCGGGCAGACACCGCAGATCGCGCCCGCCGATGGAAAACTCTACTCGCTGCGCGATTCAACCGCTACTGTCGAATCGATCCCGCTGATCGCGTCGTCGATCATGTCGAAAAAACTGGCCGTCGGACTCGACGCGCTGGTGCTCGATGTGAAGGTGGGCACGGGCGCATTCATGAAGCGCCAGGTGGACGCGCGCAGGCTCGCGCAGATGATGGTCGGGATCGGCCGCCGCATGGACAAGCGTGTCCAGGCCCTGATCACCGATATGAATCAGCCGCTTGGTTTTGCGATCGGCAATGCGCTCGAAGTGATGGAAGTTTCGCAGACGCTGCAGAACGTCGGACCTACCGATCTGACGCGGCTTTCGCTGGAACTCGCATCGCGCATGATCTATCTGGGCAAGATCTGCCCCACGCTCGAAGAAGCGCGCGAGATCGCGCAGAAGAAGCTGCTCGACGGATCTGGCTATCGCAAGTTCAAGGACGTGATCGCCGCGCAGGGCGGAAATCCGCAAGTGATGGATCGCTTCGAGCTGCTGCCGAACGCGACTGGTGCTCGCGAGATTTCATCTCCGCGCGCAGGCTACGTCAGCGCGATCGATGCCGAATACATCGGCCAGGCTTCGGCGATGATCGGCGCGGGCCGCGATACCAAGGAAGATGGAATCGACCCGGCAGTCGGCGTGATTCTCGAAGTGAAGGTCGGCCAGAAGGTGGACGCGGGCGGCGTATTGTGCCGCTTGTACTACACTGCCGAGGACAACGTCGAGGAAGCCTCGCAGTTGGTCGAAGACGCGTTCCGCATCGCTGGCGCTCCGCCGGATGAGCGCGAGTTGATCCTCGAAGTCGTCGGCTAGTTTTCGTGGGGCAGGCGTTTCCGCCTGCCATCTCGTCCATCAGAGTTCCTTTCGTGGCGTGCGCTTCAGCGAGCAGCTGTGAACTTCAGTTCACCGTGTCCACGTGCAAACTCATCCGGACTGTCGGCTGAAGCCGACAGCAGCACGCTGAAGCGTGCGCCACATTTTGTATCCTCGGAAAATGGTGATCCGCCAAGCCACCACCACGTCCACCGACCTGGATGCAATTGTCCATCACCGCCAAGCGATGTTCATGGACATGGGTTATGCCGACGACGCAGTCCTGCGAGCCATGGCCGCGAGCTTCCGCCTCTGGCTGCAAGGAAAAATGGAAGCCGGCGAGTACCTCGCGTGGTTCGCACTGGCGCCCGATTCCTCCATCGCAGCGGGACTGGGGCTCTGGCTGATGGACTGGCCGCCCCACATGCTCGGCGCAGGCAGCCGCTGGCGCGGCAATATTCTGAATGTCTATACGGAACCTGCGCATCGCCGCCAAGGAATAGGTCGTGCCCTGATGACAACCGCCTTGGGATGGTGCGAGGCCAATCAGGTCGGCACCGTGATTCTTCACGCGAGTCCCGATGGGCGCGCGTTGTATGAATCACTAGGTTTCAAGCCAACCAACGAAATGCGCCTGTAGTGATGTGGGGCAGCCTATTCTGGCTGCAGCCGGCATTCTTGCCGGCCCTACACCGTCTCGATCAAAACCCAACCCGGCAAACTCGCGGGCTTTCCGCCTTCGAAAATAACCTTGCGAGTCTTCGGAAACGGCATCCCCGTCCGCAGCGCATCCCGATAAAACGCATCCGTCTTCATGATCTGGCGATACGACTCGTCCGTCGTCTCCAAATAGGAAGACTTGCCGACCAATCCACCACCCCAGCCGATCGAAACGACGCACGCGTTCTGGCCGCGCCCGATTTCTTCAACCTTCGTTTCCAGCCGCCCAACCGTCTCCGTCAGCGCGGCTCAACCCCGTCGACGCCGCATACTGCTTGTGCTTCGCCAACTGAGCCGAGGCAAACTTATTCGCGGCGTTGAACAGCTTCGCGCGATCGCTGACCGACTTCTCCTGCCACACGCCCTCGAACGAAGCGCCCGGCGAGGCCATCTCGATGAACATCGGCGTACTATCTTCAATCCGCCGAGTGTCCACCGAACCGCGCCCGGACTTCCACCCGACCTCAAACTTCTCAGGACCCTTCGCAACCAAAGTCGCAACGCGCATCAGATACACCTTCATGCCCTGATGCGTCGACGATGCGGAATCTCCCGCCGCTACCCTGCGCATCCGATTCGATCCACCGCCGCCCAGCACCGCTTCCTCGGCGCGCGCCGCCGGATTCCGCGGAGGACGATCGTCATTCGCCAGCCGATTCGCCAGATCGCGCATCGTCGCCTCGCTCCAGCGATCGTGAACTGCGCCCGTCCGCAGCGCGCCTTTGATCGCGGTGCCCGGAATATAAGGACCCGACGGCGACACCGCGAACGTCGGAATGAAAAGCTGCTCGGGTTTCGCGCGCTCCCAAAGCGGAATCGAGCTCGCGTGTTCGAACGGAATCCGGCGGCCCGCGAAATTCTGCGCGAACCCGCCCCAATCCGCGAAATCCAGCCGCTCGGCTTTTTTCAACTGCGCGAGATATCCCTCCAGCCGAGGACCCTTCGCCAGCAGCTTAAAAATCCGCCGCTGGTCGAGCACATTGACGTGGTCCTTCCACACCATGTAATCGATCGGCGCGAGCCTTTGCCCGTCTCCGATCAGCGTAGGCGTGAGGCACGTGAGGCGATATCTCATACCGGTGCCTGTCATAACGCCGCCTGCCTCCACGGAATCGGTATGGCAAACGCGAACCCGGCGCGATAGACAGGATGCGGAAAATCATCTGGAGCCACATTCGCGGCCGACCCGAGTGGCGCGCTTCCCGCCACAATCACCGAGCCTTCCGCGATCATGCGCGTCGGTTTCTTCGCGTCGCCCCAGCTCGCGGAACTCTCGACGCGTCCGCCCCGCGTAGTCAGAGCGTAGCTGCCCCGCTTCCAATCGATATCGTCGCCTGCAGCGGGATGAAATAGCGATAGCATCCACCATCCAGAGGGATCGCTTGCGGCGTCAGTTGCCGACGCCGTTACCGACGTAAACGGAAGCACGTCGTCGGAGAAGGAAACCTCCGCTCGGCCCCAACCTCGCGATCGCTCGCCGCCGAATCCGGAATCGGCCAACAGCCGCAACGCGCCCTTTAGCTTCGTGCTCCACTGCTCGCGCGCCGCGTCGTTCGAGAATTCCGCCGACGCCCAGAGTCCCGCCCCTGGCGCGAACTCGATACAGGCTGTCGAATGCGGCGCTACACCGGAACCGAACCGATCGACCGCCGCGCTCGATCGCACTGCCACTCGAAACGGCCCCGGTTCGCCGATCTTGATCAGGCACTCGCTCGCGGGATCGACCGTCCAGCCTTCTTCCGAAAGCGTTTTAGAGTTCAATAGGTCGTTCACAACGCTCAGCGGCACAAACTTCGCGCCTCGCCATCGAACTTTGGATGACGCCGGCGGCGGCCACAAACTTCTCGGCGGAACAATGAATCGAGTCTCGCCCTGAAATGGAAAACACGAGCTGAACCGCACCGCAGGCTCGTCCGCCAGCGCCGTCGCGGCGATCCATTCCTCGATATACCCGAGTTGGACCATCGCACCAGACACAGCCGAATACAGCGAGTCGCTGTGATAGATGCGATCCACGCGATCGCGATCGCCCGAGTCGGGTCCGATGCGCCAAGGCGCGGTGGGCAATAGATTGAATCAGCATTGGAAATGTGGCGCGCGCACGTCCAGCGTGCAGTGTCGACACTTCAGTGTCGCACAAGTCTTGACGCTATCTAACTCAACTTCTCCCCGAACCCGTCCGCCGCCAGCTTCTGCACCGCCGCCAGATCCGCGCCCGACGCCAATTCCGCCTCATCGCCGCCCGCCGAATAAAACTCGCGATTGCGCCAGATCAATTTCAAATTGCCGAACCGCACCCGACCGCTGCCGCGCGATCCGCCGCCGCCCAGCGCGTCATCTTCCAGCAGCCGCAGCCCTTCGACTACCCGAGCCGCCAGCGCCTTGTCCTCCTCGCACAAAACATCCAGCACCATGCGGACCTTGAACCGCGCCCCCGCAGGCACGCGTTCCAACGTCCGCGGATTCGCCTGCGACGTGATCCGGTCGATCGCGTTCTCGCTCTTGACCTCCGTGATCTCGTCGTCCAGATTCTCGCGCATCTGCGCCGTGATGCTCTCCTGATCCAGCGGTGCGTCGTAAATCGTCAGCCGAGCCGGGCTCGCCGCGCGATTCTCGCCCGTCTCTCCGCCTTCGACCTTCTCGACCCGGCCGGGCGAACGTCCGAACAGCAGGCAGATTTCGTCATCCGGACGATCGCTCTGGTGAATCCGAACCTCCTGGCCGCGGCGCTTCGACAGATACACCAGCTCCGCCGGAGTCGTCAGGCCCATCGCGTTCTCCAGCAGCGATCGAACCTTGCCGCGCAGCGAGCTGCCCGGAATATAAGGAAGCCCGAAGGCGTCTTTGACGACCGGATTATCCGCGCCGCCGATCTCGAGCGATCCCTTGCCCGCGCCGATATGCAGTCCGGTTTCGCAGTGCAGATCGCCCGAAAAAATCAGCTTGCCGACCAATTGAAGTTGCGTCTGAGCGGTATGTGAGCTCATGGTTCCTTTACTCGTTGTAGGCGACGATCGCCTCGAACAGATCTTTGAAGCGCTCGTAACCGCGCGCGTCGTTTCTTCTGGTGACCTGCAGCAGCAACCGCTCCAGCGCATCCAGGCTGCGCAGCGAATGCCGAGCGATCGTGTACGCCAGCCGCGCCCGCAGCATCACGAAATGATGTTGACGCTCGTTCTCCGGCGCTCGCACCGCTCGCCGAACCGCATTGTACAAACGCCGCAATTGACTCTTCGTGCCCGAATCCATATCGCGCATTCGCACCACGACCGCGTGCGCCTGATTGTCGAGATACAAACTGTCGGAGATCAGCTTCTCGAGTTCGATATCCGCCGGCGGCCCGTCGAACGGCCTTCCGCCCGGACGCCCACCTTCGCGACGTTCGCCGCCATGTCCGCCCGCCGGGCCCTCGCCGTTCCCCACGATCGCCGCCGCGATGTTCCCCGCCACGATTCTCCGGTCGCCGTTCGCCGCCCGGCCCTCCACCTTGACCCTGCGGACGAGGAGGACGCGCCTCGCGAGGCTGTCCCTGCGGACGCCCCTGTTGCCGCTGCCCGCCCTGCGCCTTTTGCGATTCCTGCTTCGGAGCATCCGCTTTCGCGGCCTCGTCGGGCTTCGCCGTTTCCGTCGCAGCAGCTTCTGTCGAGCTGGATTCGGTCGCCGCTTCCGGTTTGGAGCTTCCGTTAGGAGCTTCCGCCTTCGGGACCTCCAACTTCAAAGCCCCCGCCAACGCCTCGCTCAGCGTGCCGCCGCCCGATGATTTTTCTTGGACTTCGTCTTCCATACAATCCCCTCTTGCCCTGCTCTGCCTGGTGTTACCCAGGTGTTATTCAGCCGAGAGCCTCGCCCATTCTAGCGCCACCCGTCCAGCGGGCCGCAACTTCACCGTCACCGCACTGCGACCGATCAGGTCCGCGATCAGCGACGTCCGCGCTTTCTGAAACTCATTACGCTCGCGTTCTTTGGGTGCGGCCGGACGTGCTGCCCCCAGAATGCGCCGGATACGCCGATGATACCGCCACGGCCGCTCGCCTCCGCTTCGCCGAGCCTGCCGCCGCGACATCTTCGATTGCGTTTCGCGATAAATCCCGCACAAGTCGCGCAGATATTGCGGCGAACAGTGGAACTCCCCAATCATCCGCATCAGCGAATCCTTCAACTCCGCTGCCTCCGCGAACTGCTTCCATTCGAGCGTCCGCCCCAGCAGCCAGATGCAATCCTTGTCTGACGATTTCGCTGCCTCCAGGCGCTGCCCGGCTTCTTCGAACACCGCGCCCAGTGACGCGTCAGCAGCCGGCGCGAGCGCCAGCGCCATCGTGATCGTCTTGCCCTCCGGCCCCACGAAATCCTTTAGATTCGATTCCGCAAATCGATGGAACAGCCGCTCCAGTTCGCGAGCCAGCCCCACCAGCGCATCCCAAGCGCCATACACCGCAAAATCGTCGCCGCCCGAATAAATCACCGTGACCTTGCGCCAGAATTCCGGCATCGAGCACAGCACTTCCAATTCGCCCGCGAAGAACTGTTTGAACATCACCGACAACTGGATGTGTTCCTCAATGGTCTGCGCACGCCGAATCCGAATCCCGAAATTGTCGACATCGCCGCGCAGTACGCCCCACGTTTTCAGCCCGACCGCCCGCGCCGCCAGATCGGCCGTCAACGCCGGCTCGGTTCCCGCGTTGCTCGGCGCTGCATGCCGCGCGAACGGCAGCGACTCCGCCGACGATCCGCTCAAATTCCACACATGCTTGCCTTCGCCGATCAAAATACGACCCGGCGTTTCCGGCGACCACGACGCGGATTCCGCATCGCGCAATCGCATCCCCAGATGACCCGCGAAATAATCGTGAGCCCCCGCATCCAGCGGAGCCTGCTCCTCGAATCCGCGATCCAGCGGCGTCCCGCGGCGATGATCCATCGCATCCGTGAGCCGTCGCCGCACATCGCTCCAGTCGCCGAGGTTTTCCGTGACGCTCCACAGCAGCTTGAGCGATCCATCGCTCAGCGCCGCGATCTCGTTGGCCGCCGCGGTCAGAAAAGCCTCCGCCTGATCCCGCGATTCCTGCGGCAGCACCAATAGAAACTGTCCGCCCCCGCTCGATCCCAAAAGTATCTTCGCCAGCCCTAGTTCGGCCAGCAGCGCCCGCGGCAGGATCTCGCTCAGCAAGCTGATCCAGTGCGAGCGGCCCGTGAAGACCTGGTCGTAGTCCTGCTCGGATTGTGCGAACAGAAACTCGTCGATGCCGAGGAGTTTGCCTTGGAGGAATATTTGGATCGACATCGAGAGAGGCGAAACCATCAGCGTATCACGCCTGAAGGCTTGAGTTGAGGCGTAACGGTCGGGGAGTGTTTGTATTTGTGGGGCGGACCTCCAGGTCCGCGACCGACGCCCACGTCGGCCAGTTCTTCCTCCCCACACCCGGCAGTTGCGGGGCGACCGTAAAGAGCGCGCGCGTCTTCGTGTGGGGCAGGTGATTCCGCCTGCCGATTCCCCGCCCTCACGACACGCCTAATGCGTCATCGAATACACAACGTAATTAACGCCAATCCGCATCCCCAATGCTGAAAAAGCCTCGGGATAAGTAGGCGAATCCGCCCACTCCCAGGAATCGCCCACATCCGAATTGAAATCCATCACGACCACCAACCGCTTTTTGTCGTCGTAAATGCCCTTCCATTCCGCGTGCGTGCCCTGCACACGATAACTCATCCCGCCGCCGCGCAAGCCCCATTGCCCGAGGACCTGGATGCGGTCGTTCAAATCGTAAACCGCGTGAAATACCGGGTCGGCGTCGTCGATTTCATTGCTCTCGCGCTCTGGGAACACCAGCTTCATGCTCTCGTCGAAACGAGCCCATTCCTCCGGACCCCAGAAATCGTCGAGCATCAAAAATCCGCCGCGCAGCAAATACTCGCGAAGCTTGGCCGCCATCTCCGGCGTCAACTTCCAATCGCCCATCTCACCTGCGGCGAGCCAAGGCCAGTTGAAGATGTCATCGCCATCTTCCAGATTCACCGGCTGTTCCACCGATCGCGCATTCAATCGAGTCAGGCGCCGCAGAGCCATGATGAAATGACGGTCGGCACGCGGATAATCCTGCGTCCAACTGGTGTAGCCTTCGCGCCAGTCGCCGTATTGCCCCCACCGTCGCCCGCCGAAGCGAGCTTGCGGATGATTGGGATACATCAGCCGCGCGAACACAAATTCCCCCGGAACCTGAAAATCGGATGGCAGGGGAATATCGTCGTAACCCTCCATGCTCTGGTAAACGCGAAAGGGTCGTTGGAAGGCGCGCACGCTGGTGACAAGCACGCTGACAACTGCCACCGCGATACCGAATCGCCACCAGGCTGCCCGGAAATTCATCTATGACCTACCGCGAGCATACCATTCCGATGTGGCGCACGCACTCTTCGAGTTAGAGCGCGTGCGCCACGTCCCGGTCCGGTACAATTTCAGTAGATGCGAAAAGTTCTTCTGTTCACGCTGCTCTCCGCGAGTCTGTTCGCGCAAAAGAAACCGATCACGCTCGAATCGATGAACGAAGGGCGCGGCGGTGGTGGTGGACGCGGCGGCGGAGCGGCTACTTGGGCGCCTGACGGGAAAACATTCGTGACTCGCCAGGGTCGATCGCTGGCGATCTACAATCCTGCAACGAAAACCTCGAAGGATCTCGTATCGACCGAAGCTATGGATGCGGCGGCGGTGAGGGGTCCGGTGGAAGATGGGCCGGTCGATTGGACGAATCGGCGTGCCAGCGCGGGCGGCATGCAGTGGTCGCAGAGTGGCAAAGAATTGCTGTACGCGACAGGCGGCGATATTTTTCTCATTCATGTCGACGATGGCAAGTGGGATCAGCTCACGAAGACTCCAGAAATAGAGCGCGAGGCCAAGTTATCGCCCGATGCGAAGTCGGTCGCATTCCGGCGCGGATACGATCTGTATGCGGTGGATGTCGCGACTCTCAAAGAGACTCGGCTGACCAAGGGCGGCAGCGAAACGCTGCGCAACGGTACGCTCGATTGGGTTTATCCCGAGGAATTGGATTTGAGCACGGCCTTCTGGTGGTCGCCCGATTCGAAATCGATCGTCTACATGCAGTTCGATACGGCTCGTGAGCCGCTGTATCCGCACGAAGATGTTCTGCGTGTGCGGGCCTTGTATGAACCAGAGCGCTATCCACAGGTGGGCGAGAATAATGCCGACGTTCGATTGGGCGTGGTGCCGGCGACGGGCGGGAATACGAAATGGCTGGAGGTGGGCGACACTCGCAATGCGTATCTGATCGCGCGCGCCGGGTGGATGCCGGATTCCAAGAGCATTTACGTGCTGCGCATGAATCGCGTGCAGAACCGGCTGGAGATGTTGTCGATCGGCGTGGAATCGGGCACGGCGACGACGGTGTTCAAGGAATCCGATCCGCACTGGATCAACTTGAAGGGCGATATCGATTTCCTGAAAGATGGAAAACGATTCCTGTGGACCAGCGAGCGCGATGGCTTCCGACACATTTACGTCTACTCGAACGATGGCAAGGAATTGAAGCAGGCCACCAAAGGACCGTGGGAGGTTCGCAGTGTCGCAGGCGTGGATGCAAAGAACAATCGCGTGTTTTACACGTCGAGCGAAGGCAGCTCGCTCGAGACGCATTTTTTCAGCGTGAAGCTGGATGGCGGCGACAAGAAGCGGCTGGATACCGCGCCGGGCTCGCACAGCATTTCGATGGGACCGGGCGGGAGTTTCTATCTCGATACGTATTCGACCTTGACGCAGCCGCCGCGCACGACTCTGCATTCCGGCGACGGCGCCGAATTGGGTGTGTATCGCGAGGCCGATCGTCGACAGATGGAGGAGTTCGAGATCCTGCCGACGGAGATCGTCAGCTTCAAGGGACCGGATGGAACGCTGCTGTACGGGAAGGTGATCAAGCCCGCAGGATTTCAGCCGGGCAAGAAGTATCCGGCGATCGTCAGTGTGTATGGAGGGCCCGGAGTAGCGCTGCCGGTTCACAATTCGTGGTCGGGCGTTTCGATCGACCAGGCTTACGCGCATCACGGTTACGTGGTGTGGCAGGCGGAGAATCGAGGCGGACAAGGCCGCGGCCACGCGTTCGAGACGCCGGTCTTTCGTTCGCTGGGAACTACTGAACTGACGGATCAGGTTGCTGGGGTCAAATATCTGATTTCGTTGGGCTATGTGGATGCGGATCGGGTCGGAATTCATGGCTGGAGCTATGGGGGTTTCATGACGCTGAACGCGGTCCTGAACGCTCCGGACGTGTTCAAATGCGGGATAGCTGGAGCGCCGGTGACGAATATGCATGAATTACGACACGATTTACACCGAGCGCTACATGGGGTTGCCGACGGAAAACGGCGAAGGCTATCGGGCGACGGCGCTGCCTCCGAAGGCTAAGAATCTGAAAGCAAAGCTGATGATCGTCCATAACTTTGAGGACGACAACGTTCTTTTCCAGAACACGCTGCAGATGACCGATGCTCTGCAACTGGCGGGGAAGCAGTTCGAATTCATGCTGTATCCGCAGAAATCGCACGGCGTGAGCGGGGCTGCGGCGCGACAGATGAACGCCAGCATGTTAGACTTCTTTGATCGGAACCTGAAGTAACGAAACCCCGCGTCTCCGGGATTCGTCCAAATGATTCAAGTGTATAAAACCATATTTTTGTGTTCGGTGGCCCTGATGTGGGCGCAATCGGCCGGAGCCCAGACCGCTCCCACGTATACGATCTCGACAGTCGCCGGCAGCGGCTCGTCCGGGTTCGCCGGGGACGGCGGCACGCCGACATCCGCGCAGCTTTTCCTGCCCTATGCAGCGGTATTTGCAAACGGAAACGTGTATATCGCGGATCAGGTGAACAATCGCATCCGGCTGGCGAGCGCCAGTTCCATCAGTACGCTCGCCGGCACGGGCACGGCGGGATATGACGGCGACGGAAAGGCTGCATCGGCGGCGCTTCTCTTCAATCCGTCGGGAATTGTGGTGGATGGCTCGGGCAACGTTTACTTCTCGGATACGCGCAATCAAGTGATCCGCAAAATCACCACTGCGGGTATCATTTCGACCTATGCCGGCAACAACGCGCAGGGCGCGGGACTGAATGGCGACACCGGCACGGCCACGAACGCGCAACTCAATACGCCTGCGGGGTTGGCGTTGGACTCGAAGGGGAATCTCTACATCGCCGACGCCGCGAACAATAAAATCCGGATCGTGACCACCGCCAACGGGATCAACACCTTCGCGGGGAACACGTTCTCCGATTTCGCGGGCGACGGCGGGCAGGCCATCAACGCCGAGATGCACAATCCACAGGGCGTAGCGGTGGACGCGGTCGGGAACGTCTACATCGCCGACACTTTCAACGATCGGATTCGCATGGTGACGCTGGACGGTGTGATGCACACTGTCGCGGGCAACGGCATCGCCGGGTTTAAGGGCGACGGCGGACAGGCGCTAAACGCGTCGCTCAACCATCCCGAGGGAATCGCCGTGGATGCGGCGGGCAGCCTCTACATCGCCGATACCTTCAATCAGCGGATTCGGATGGTGCTGCCGAATGGCAAGATCGTGACGATCGCCGGCACAGGCGGCCAAGCCTATACGGGCGATGGCGGTCCCGCGACGGCCGCGTCGCTCAATTTTCCTTCGTCCGTATTCGTTGACCCTTCCGGCAACCTGTATGTCAGCGACAGCCAGAATTATGTGATTCGCAAGCTGACTCCGTCGGCGGTGGTGGTGAGTCCGGGCGTGCCCGCGATCAAAGCAGGCGGAATCGTGACGGCCAGCGGGTTCGGCGGATTATCCACGGTTTCACCGGGTTCGTGGATCGAGATTTACGGCTCGAATCTTTCAGCGGACGCCCGGCTGTGGACGGCCAGCGACTTCACCGGCTCGACCGCGCCTACGTCGCTCAATCGCACGACGGTGACGGTCGGCGGGATACCGGCATTCGTGGAGTATGTCAGTCCCGGTCAGGTGAACGCGCTGCTTCCGTCGGGCCTGGGCGCCGGACAGCAGGCGGTGTTCGTGCAGAATTCGGCGGGCATAAGCGGGTCGTTCAACGTCAATGTGGTGCAGAATCAGCCGAGCTTTTATGCTCCCTCGCAGTTGGTCATCGGCGGGAAGCAGTATATCGGGGCGTTGTTTCTGGATGGAAAGACTTTCGTGGCTCCGCCGTCGGCGATCCCTGGAATTACCACCGCGCGCGCCAAACCGGGCGACGTCATCACTTTGTACGGCATCGGATTCGGAGACGTGTCGCCGTTTACGCCGGCTGGCCAAATCGCGCCTCCAAGCTCCTCACTGGCGACGTTCGCCGTCATTAACATCGACGGCGTTCAAGCGACCAAGCAATATGCGGGGCTGGCGCCGGGCTCGGTGGGACTGTATCAGTTCAATATCGTAGTTCCGAACATCCCGGCAGATGATTTGGCAAAAGTGACGCTGTCGCAGGGTAGCGCGGTGGGCACGCAGACGCTGTATATCGCTGTGGGGAATTAGCGATTCGAGCTCACGAAGCCCGCTTCCTTCAGTCACGGTTCAGAAAAAACTGCTCCGCGAACAAAACGTGTCGACATGAGTCTCGACACGGCACGCTGAAGCGTGCGCCACACAAATATGGGAGTATAGAAAGCAGGAACCTTAAGGAACCAACGGTGTCCAACTAGACATGAAGTACTGGGCCTATCTGGTCGGGAAACTGGTGTTGGCGGCCGGTCTCCTCTATCCGTTCTGGACTCTGATTCAGCGCAGCTTTTCACGCGCCAGACCCTTCGATCTCGCTCATTACCTGACGATGTTCGCGTTTGGACTGATTGCTGTCGGCATCGCCTGGGTCATCGTATGGGATCAGCGTTATCGCTGCCGGACGTGCCTGCGCCGGTTGCGCATGCCGATCCAGCGGGATCCTGGAATCACGTTCTGTTGGGCGCGCCGCACACGGAATACATTTGCCCGTACGGCCATGGGACGCTGAGCGTCGCCGAGCTGCAAATCACCGGCCATCAGATGCCGGATTGGGAGCCCCACGAAGACATGTGGAAAGAGCTATTTTCGCTGGAAGAAACCAAAAAATGACGAGCTCGAGGCTTTTTCAAATGTCGCTTCTTCAAATATCCTGTGGCGCTTAAGCTTCGAATTCCCAAGAAGGCCCGGTTCACTCGCTTTCTCCTAAGCTCCTGGGGGAAGGCGTTCCTGCTGGCGTTCGTCCTTACGGTGACGGCGGGGATTGGTGTCTTCACGTATTACTACCGCACGTACGCGCGGATCACCGAAGAAAAGCTTCGCGCGGGCCGTTCGCCAACACTTCCCTGCTCTACGCCGCCCCGCAGCCGGTGTCGGTGGGCGAAGAAATCAAGGCGAGCGAGATCGCCGACTATCTGCGGCGCGCGGGATATTCGGAATCGTCGAGCAACCGGTTGGGCTGGTATCACGTGCGGCCCGACGCGATCGAGATCAATCCCGGGCCGGAGGCGTTCGACTCCGAAGGCGCGGTGATCAAGATCGAGCGCGGCCAAGTCGCGCAGATCATTTCGCTGCGCGATCAGACCGAGCGCAACGAGTTCCTGCTGGAGCCCGAACTGATCACCAATCTGTTCGACCGCAAGCGCGAGAAGCGCCGGATCGTCCATTTCGACGACATTCCGAAGGTGATGGTGAACGCGGTGCTGGCGGCCGAGGACAAGCACTTCTTCCAGCATGCCGGCTTCGATCCGATCGGCATCATGCGCGCGCTGTGGGTGGATATCAAGGACCGGAAAGCGAGCCAGGGCGCGTCGACCCTGACGCAGCAACTGGCGCGAACGCTGTGGCTGGGTCCGGAGCGCGGGCTGGCGCCGCAAAATCCCCGAGACGCTGATCACGCTGCACCTGGAGCAGAAGCTTACCAAGCAGCAGATCTTCGAGTATTACGCCAACGCGATCGACCTGGGGCATCAGGGCAGCTTCAGCATTCAGGGATTCGCGAAGGGCGCCGAGGTTTACCTGGGCAAGGACTTGAGCAAGGTCAGCTCGCCGAAGCCGCGTTGCTGGCGGGGATGATGCAGTCGCCGATGGGGCGCAATCCGTTCCGGTATCCGGATCGCGCCAAGGCCCGCCGGAACATCGTGCTCAAGGCCATGCGCGAGAACGGCTTCATCACCGAGCAGCAGTATCAGGAAGCGGCCGCGTCGCCGCTCAAGGTGACTCGCGAAGTGGCCGAATCGAGCGATGCGCCGTACTTCGTCGATCTGGTGAACGACACGCTGCAGAACCGTTTTCAGGATCGCGATTTCCAGAACAACTCCTATCGGGTCTACACGACGCTCGACATGAATCTGCAGCGCGACGCCGTGGAAGCGGTCCGCAGCAGGATCGAGGAAACCGACAAGCAGTGGAAGCGCCGGTCCAAGAAATACGGCACCGACGAGATGCCGCTGGCGCAGGTCGCGCTGGTGTGCCTGGATGCGGAAACCGGCGAGGTGAAGGCGCTGGTGGGCGGGCGCAGCTACGGCATCAGCCAGTTGATCACGCGATGGCGAAGCGGCAGCCGGGATCGTCGTTCAAGCCGTTCGTGTACGCGGCGGCGTTCAACACGGCGCTCACTGGCGGCAGTAACGTGATCACGCCGGCAACGCTCATCATGGATGAACCGACCACGTTCTGGTTCGACGACAAGCCCTACGAGCCGGCTGACATACGCCGAAATATCAGGGAACCGAAGTTCCGGCGTGGTATGCGCTGGCGCATTCGCTGAACATTCCGGCGGTGAAAGTCGCGGAGATGGTGGGCTACGACAAAGTCGCGCGATGGCGCGCGCGGCGGGATTGAACGTGGATATCAAGCCGACGCCGTCGATCGCGCTGGGCGCCTATGAAGTGACGCCGCTCGAAATCGCGGGCGCCTACACGGTTTTCCCAATGGCGGAGATCTGCTGAAGACCAGCTTCATCAAGAACATCCGCGACGGCAGGCGGCGATACGATTTTCCAATCGAAGCAGGAAGTGAAGCAGGCCATCGATCCGCGCGTCGCGTACCTGGTCGAGAACATGATGGAAGAAGTCCTGCGGTCAGGTACCGGCGCCGGCGTTCATGGATACGGATTCAATCTGCCGGCCGCCGGCAAAACCGGAACGTCGCGCGATGGCTGGTTTGCCGGGTTCACTTCGAAACTGATCTGCGTGGTGTGGGTGGGGTTCGACGACAATCGCGACTTCAAGCTGGAAGGCGCGCACAGCGCTCTGCCGATCTGGGCCGAGTTCATGAAGCGCGCGCACCAGCATCGCGAGTATCACAACGTGCACGGATTCGACGCGCCCGAGGGAATCGTCACGACCGAGATCGACGCCGAAACGGGCCTGCTGGCGACCACCAGTTGCCCGAAGATTCGCAGCCAGATGTTCATCGCCGGAACGCAACCCGTCGATGTGTGCACGCTGCATGGCGGTGGACGAACCATTGTCGCGGGGTGGGAGCCGACTCAGCCTCCGGCAAAGATCGAGACGGTGGATAATCGGCGGCCTGGGATCGCGCAATCGCCCGCACCGACGGCCAGAGACGCGCGGAGTATTCCGGTCACACCCGGTTCGGCGCCGAAGCCCGCTGCCACGGGAGAGAAGAAGGGATTCTTCGGGCGGCTCAAGGATATTTTCAAGTAGCTGCGAACTCAGTGCGTGATCGCGCTACTGTCAGCCGCTGGATCGTTCTTCGCCCCTTTGCGCGGACAGGTGGCGCAGGTTGCATCGGGGAGCATCTTGGGGCGGTCAAACCCGTTCAACTGCACCCCATATACATAGCCCTTCGGATCCATCACATTGATGCGGGGCTCGCCCTGTTTGTTAAATCCGAAGACACCGCGGTTGACGCCAGCTTCATCGACAAGTACGAATCTGTGCGCCCGGATTTCCTGCGACACCGGCGCCTGATCTTGCGCATGAACCGGCGGGGGAAAGAGGCGTTGAGAAGCGATTCCGCCAACAAATCCGGCGGTGAGAGCGAGTACCACGGTGGTTTTGGTGCTCATGCAAATATATTCGCAGAGTGCGTCGCGTCGTGCTCGGACTCGGAATGCCTTTGTGGCGAGCGATTTATCGTGCTGGCGCGGCCTTCAGGCTGCGCTCGTGAAGCGGACACTGAAGTGCCCGCCGGCACGATGAATCGTGCGCCACGTTCTAGGTGGAAAGCCCGACTCCATTTCGCGCGGCGCGGTGATAGAGTATTAATCAAGGTGTTAGGAGGCCGAGGATGGTTTCCATAATTGGGGTTTCAAGTTTCATCGTAACGGTCCTGACTTTCCAGACGCCGCAGCCTCAAACGGCGAACGGATTCCGGATCGCTTCACCGGACAAGACTACGCCGGAGATGACGGCGCGGTCGCTCACTCCGGAAATCCGCGGCGATATTTACATGGCTCGCAAGATGTATCGCGAGGCCGTGGAAACCTATCAGCTTGGCCCGAAGGATTCGGCGGTGATCGCCAACAAGACCGGCATCGCTTATCACCAGTTGCTGGATCTGGAAAATGCCAAGAAGTGGTACGAGCGTTCCACCAAGCTGAATCCGCATTACGCGGAGGCCATCAACAATCTCGGGACGATTTTCTACGCGACTAAATCTTATCGCCGTGCCATCAATCAATATAAAAAGGCCCTGGCAATTTCGCCGCAATCGGCGTCCATGCTGAGCAACCTGGGCACGGCGTACTTCGCGCGCAAGAATTACACGGAGGCGTTCGATACCTATCAGAAGGCGCTCCAGTTAGATCCTGAAGTCTTCGAGCATCGCGGCACCAATGGCGTCCTGCTGCAGGAACGCAGCGTGGACGAACGCGCCAAGTATCACTATTATTTGGCGAGGACTTACGCTAAGGCAGGCCAGACCGAGCGCGCGTTGCTGTACATCCGCAAGTCGATTGAAGAGGGATTCAAGGAACGCGAAAAGTTCCAGAAGGAACCCGAGTTCGCCTCGCTGCGCGCCAACGAGGATTTCATGAAGCTCATGACGATGGAGCAGAAAGTCCTCTGAGAGTTTTCCTGGGCG
This sequence comes from Terriglobia bacterium, assembly GCA_963732025.1. Lineage (GTDB taxonomy): Bacteria > Acidobacteriota > Terriglobia > Bryobacterales > Bryobacteraceae > Palsa-187. Next base: position 168,570 of record CAVSXU010000004.1, on the reverse strand, counting down.
CAGCGCTCGCATGGGCGCTGCTGCTTTCGTCTTGCTCGCGAGCGCCGGAATCGTCGGTTCAGCGAATCGCTTTTCTGCCGATCGAAAACCTGACGGGCGATGCTTCGCTCGATTGGGTCTCGTCGACCGCCGCCAACATCCTGGCGCAAAATGTCACGGGACTCACCAGTTCGATCGCATTGCGGACTCCCAATCTGAGCGACGCCTATCTGACGCGGGCTACCCGCATCGTCCAGGGATATTTCACAGGAAGCGCGGGCCAACTGCATTTCCAGATTGAAGCAGAGGATGCGGCGCGTCACAAGATTGCCGTGGAAGCACCCGAGAACGGCGATGTGTTGGCGTCGATGAATGCAGCCGCGAAACGCATTGATCCCGCCGCTCGATCATTCCCGTCGTCCAACGCGGAAGCCGTCGAGGCTTGGGGCCGCGGCGAATTCGAACGCGCCGTCACTCTGGACCCCGATTTCGGAACCGCGTGGCTCGCCTGGGCCGAGAGACTCCAACAGGGTGGTGAACGGGAGCACGCGATCGAGGTCGCGGCAAAGGCGCTCGCCAGAACATCCCTTCGATCCGAACTGGACCGCGCACGGCTCGAGCTGTTTTCGGCGAACGCAAAGCGTGACGAGGGTGCCAGAGGCAAGGCGATGGAGGCGATGCTGCGGCTGATGCCATCCGACACCACATTGCTCGCGGCGCTGGCGGCGATCGAGATGAATGCGCGCCATTTCCGGGAAGCTGCCGGGCACTATCGCGAACTGTTGCAACTGGAGCCGACGAATCCCGGCGTGATGAACTCGCTGGGATATGCGCAAGGACTCGCGGGCGATCTGGATGGCGCGCGCAAAACGTTCGATGAGTATGGCCAGCAGCCAGGTCAGAAGGGGAATTCGCTGGATTCGCTCGGCGAAGTTTATTTCATGCACGGAAAGTTCGCCGAGGCGGAGAAGTATTTCCTCGATGCGCATCAATCCAATCCGGCGTTGGCAGCAGGCGGCGATCTGTTGAAGGCGGCGTACTCGCATTGGCTGGCTCGGCCGGCGGATCAGGCGGATGTAAAAGGCAGTGATGCGCTGATGGCTCGCTACCTGGACTTCCGGCGGAATCAGAAGGATCCGCTGGTCGCTTGGCGCGAGGCGTCGTGGTTGTATGCGACGGGGTTGTATTCGAAGGCACGGCGCGACCAGGCCTTCGCAAAGTTGGCTGCGGTTCCGAATCCGCAGCTGGTGGCGCAACAGACGGATATCTGGACCGGCAAGTTCCAATTGCCGCACGACGTCGAATCGCTGAAGGCGCGATTCGACAATACGGCGCCGGCCTCGGATGCGCAGTTGCGGGTGTTGTACGCTTCGGCGCTAATCGCGGCAGGAAAAAGAGACGAGGCGCGACCGCTGCTGGAATTGTGGCCGATGCCGTGGACTCCGGGCGACGTGCTGCTCGAATCGTGGGTGCTGCCGAAGTTTATCGAGCTTCGCGCGTCGCTTGGAATTCGCTAGCGCTACCGAGTGCGAATCAATTTCCGTCCGATGCCGAAGGCCGCCGACAAACCCAGCATGAGAAATCCATAGGATGGCTCGGGAACGGGAACATCGGCCGCAGTGACCGTGTAGCTCCCGGAGAAGCGAGCCGGATCATGATCCTGCCACAGGCCGTTCGCCACGCAGGGGACTCCAGTTGGATTGGAACCACTCACAACGCACTGCGCGGGCGCCTTCACCATCAGATCGATGGTGGAATTATTGGAGAGATCGGTGAACGTGAGCAAAGAGAAGCGTTCGGCTTCACCGATGCCTCCGGAGGTGACGGAAAGGGTCGTCGTCAACGACGTTGGGCTGTAGTCGGAAGGATCGGAAAACGTCAGGGTGATCGGAGTCGAATCGCCCACCTGAAGCGGGCCCGCCAGAAATGCTGAGCCAGAGAGCACGGAGCCCGCATGATACGGCGACAAGTCGATGCTGAGCGTTTCGATCACGCCGGCTTTCGTCAAACCTGCGCCGGCAATCAACAGCGACGCCAAAAGAATTTGTTTCATTCCTGGTTGCTTCTCCTTGAGGGACAATTGTCTCCGTCAGGGCGGCGTGGCGCACTGGATCGTCGGGAGTAGTACGTTCGAGTACTGGGCCGGGAAGCCATGATTGGCGAAAATACTATGCAGGAAATGGTGGAGGCGTCAATAGTCCGCTGGGGGCGGTGCGATGAGCGCACTATGAGGAGAATGGTCGGAGAAGTGGCGGCGAGTTCGCTTCGATGCGACTGAGCCCCGTTCTACTAGCGAACTTGAATGCCGCAAAACGATCGGATATCCCCCAGGTATACCATTAGAGCCGCGCCAGCGAAGCCTAAAGAAATGGTGGAGGCGGCGGAAAATCAGCTGGTCATCCGTCGAAGCGACCCGCGGGTCGGCAACGAGATTCGAACACAAACGTACAGCCCCGCCTTCCTCAACTCCCAGTTCTGTGCTTTCTTGATGAAGTTAGTGCGTGACGTAATAGCCTGCCAAATCGTAGGTGCAAACCGAACTATCTGCTGCGGTCAAAAAGGCACCTACAGTTGTGCCGGGGTCCGCGTACAGGGGCGCTGGGCCCATGATGGCGTACTGGAAATTATTGACGGCACTAAAACTGCCGGGGCTCATTTGGAGCGGGGAGGTGTAAAGGAGCGACGTGCCCCCAGCAGAGATAGCAATAAAGGATTCCAGTAAACTTGTCCCGGGCTGTTGGTTAGAGCTACAGTTCCCGGTGACTGTGGTCAAGACTAGCCGCTTCACGGAGGCCCCATCTGATGTCGATGCCGGAACAACAAAGGAAGTAGGGGAGCTGAAACAACCGCTGCTTTGGGTCGAGATGCATATTTGAGTCTGAAATACTTCTTGTCCGGGCCCATTCACATCGGCGTTCGGCACCGGATTGCTCGTTGTATTCGCCACCTGGACCAGCGTTGCGACCACGGCGTGCGCCGCTTTGGGGACCAGCAGCAATACCGCGAGAGCGACTCCCGCGATTCCCATCAGCGTAGTCTTGACAAATCTCATTTCGATTCTCCTTTTCGAGGATGGAACTTTAGAAACGCGAGAGTGGTAAGACCGGCGATAAGCAGCACCAATGTGCGAGGCTCGGGGGAGTCAGTAAGCGCCGCTCCGGATTGATCTACGATGTCCACCGCGTAGTTGGCGTTGGGCGTCATGCACACCCCAGCAGGCTGGTCGGAGGTGAAATTGCAGGTCTGGAAAACGCCTCCGGTCAAATCGGAAAAGCCATCGGATAGATTGGAGAAGGTCGGCGGCCCGGGATTCACCGCGTTGGGGATATAATTGGCATCGCTCAAAACGAGAGTGTAGACGGCCGCCGCCAGTCCAGGAATCTGCATCAGATCGTCGCCGCAAACCGAGCTCCCGCTTCCTGTCCCGATGGTGACCATCCCGGCGGGCGGACAGTTCCCCACAAACGAGAACGGCGGATTAAAAAGCGTATCCGCATCGGCAGCCGAAATTCCCGCAATCGTGTAAATGGTCGCGGTCGCCCGCGGGCCCGAAAACAGCGAGATCATGGGGTCGAATCCGCCCGCCAGGATAAGGGCGCCGGCAGCGTTCGTGCCTCCGCCGAATCCCCAGGTATCGATTTCAATGTCGGCAGTGGCGGACAACGAAAATGTAACTTCGAATACATCTTCCGGACTGGAAAGGGCTCCCGTAAAGGAGAGGAAGGAGGTGGAAGCAGATGCGGCCCCTGGGAGCAGGCCGGCAACGATCAACGCAATGGCTGTTTTCATACCCATTCCGATCGCAACGGAGTCGAGTATGACACGAAATTCGAGCGGTTTGACAATACGCCTAAGGGGGGATCCGGGACAGTCTGGAGACTTCTCAGCTTCTTTGAGGGCTGGAAGATGCCAGATCTATTTGTCCGTGAGGAAGTTGGAATACGAGAAAAGTCCGTCTTCCCGGTTTCCCGTCCCGCTTCCAAGCAGATTAGTTAGCGAGCCCTAGAATGACAACCGCAGAGCTACTTTACATTAGGTGTGCGCATGAGGACGCGCCTTTACATAGGTGTGCGGATGAGGACGCGCCTTTCTGTGGCGCATGTGCTTTAGCTCTTTCCTGGCTCGATCGAATGCATAAAAACGCTTCAGGCAGTGCTCACATCTGAACGGGAACAAGCAAATCGCACTTCTGGCGTGGTCGACGAAACCAACTCGTTGCGAAGGACGAGCGCTGCCCCAGAGACAATTCGGGCACACCGGGAGTCGCATTGTCCGAAGCACTGCGGAGACGATGGTGACCGTGCACAGCAACGCACTGGGAACGGCGAAGACAACGAGTAAAACAAGCCTGAGGGGATGATGCGTTAAGATCATGAATTACTCCTCGATGATCAGGGAACTCGATCTTTTTCGAAAGAAGATCCGGGAAGACGCGCCTTGAGACGGAGTTTTCCGCGCTCGTCACGCTCCGCCTGGCGAGTGTGGAATCGGCAATTGTTCCCGCGTCCACGAAATCGCAACTCCTACCCGCCCGCCACTTGGGAAGCCGTTGCCGGCTGAGGAGCACTCGCTCTCGGCTCCGCAACCTTGTGCTCCGGTTGAATAATGTCGATGCCGCCCTTGAAGTACGCACCGTCTTCGATCACGATGCCCGCAGTTTTGACGTCGCCTACGATGCTGGCTCCAGTCATGATTGCGATCCGGCCAGTGGCTTCGACATTTCCTCGAATCGAGCCGTGGACAATGAGTTCCTTCGCTTTCACGTTCGCCGTTACTTTGCCGTTAGGGCCAATTGTCAAGAGATTACGTACTTCGATTGTGCCCTCGAGGTCGCCGTCGAGGTATAGTTCCTCATCACTGAGCACTTCCCCTTTAAGTCGCATCGTCTGGCCGATCGTGGCGGTCATCCCTGCCTTCTGCGATAGTGTTTGCGGGGCTGGTTGAGGCGGCTGTCTCGAGGTCATCTCTGGCATGGTGACGCGCCTGCCATCTTGTTCGATTGTTTTTCCCCACATGAATTCGAAAAAGTCCTTCCGTGAGCGCGTTAGTGTTGAAGGTTCACATCAAGCACTTGGTGGACCAATCGTTATCCTGTTCATTTTCGGGGACGAGTGCACGGTCGTAACGGAATCTTCTACCGGCTACTCTAGACAAACTACCGACGATGAAACGATGACGTGCCGCTTCCGCCAGCTACCCTTCTTCTAGAAGTTGGTTACGTTCGTGTTTCCACATACAGGCAGACGGAGCGCGGGAGTTCGCTCGAAGCGCAGGCGAAAACAAGGAGGCGAAAACCAGGGACGGAAAAACGAAACCGAAAACCAGGGAAACCAGCAAAACCGCAAAACCGGGGGAAAACCAGGGACAGACGGACCTTTCTCGGGGAAAACCAGGGACAGACGGACCTTTCTCGTATTTCCAACTTCCCCAGAGGGGAAAGAAAACCAGGGACAGACGGAGATTTCTCAGATTCTTTGAAGGATGGAAGAAGCCAGATTTGTTTGTACCGTGAGGAGTTGGAAATGCGAGAAAGGTCCGTCTGTCCCGGTTTCCCCCCGGTTTCCCCCGGTTTCCCCCGGTTTCCCCGTCCCGGTTTCCGCCGGTTTCCCACACAACTTATTGGTTTTAGGATTCTCCCAAATTCGCGAAAAACGCTCATGTCGCTGCTTTGAGGCACGTAAAAGGAACGCGAGAATCATCGAGTGGCTGTTGGGCTGCCGATGCAACGGGCGGCGGCGAGCTCCGCACACCCCAAGCACGTCCGAATGGAGCGGGAGCTTTTAAAAAGAATCAGTGCGTGCTCGAGGAGCCCGCGAGCTTCCAGAATCGATTTGCTTGCGGCGATAAAGCCACATCACTAGCGCGAAGCCCGACCCGAACAGAAATATGCTCGCGGGTTCCGGCGTACCCTCGTCGAAACCGACGTCGAAGGTGTCAAACGAGAAGCCGTCGCCATCGTTCAATACCTCATTGAATTCAATCTGCACGGCCGCGCTGTGGCCGAAGAAAGTTCCGACGTTGTAAGACGTCGGACCCGTGTAAGAAACTACGGTCTTGTTAGCGCAGCCTGAACTGAACGTCGCAACGCCAGGGCAGAACGTCTCGGTTGCGGCAAAGCCGCCATACGGTGACAGATTCTTGATCGCGAAAAAGGCGCCAATGATGCCTGTCGCTGAGTTCAGGTCGGTAACTGAAAACGTAATTGTATAGTCCCAGTGCTGCTGTGGCACCCCACCCGGAGAGTTGTTGGCGGAAAAATTGGACGGAAGCATCGTAAATTCCAGCAACTGCGAGTTCGCTCCCGTTCCGAGCGCGACGCCGCTTCCGGCGGCAGAGACCGAATTATCGGACGGGAACGTAGTGTTGTCAGCGTTATTGCTGGCACTTCCTAAAGCGACAACTGAACCAGTCCCAAAATCGAACTGCATGTTGATCTGAGTACAGCCCGGCGGATGCTCGTTGAAATTATAGGCACCAGAGTTTAAGGAAAACCCGAGGCCGCTGCTGGTCGACGGACAGTTCGCATTGGAGGCGAGCCCCAAACAGCTCAGGAGCGGCAACGAAAATACAAGCGTCAGCGTTCTCATATATTTCTCAGCCCGGCACGGTCGCGCGGCTGCCTCCAGACGATTAGATTATCATGAAGGATCCTGGCGCTCACGATCCAGCCCCTCCTCTAATCACTGAAGTGAGAGGAGGAGTGTGTCTCCTGCCAAAAAGATCGATTTTTTTTGGAAATCTATGGCCGGAGCCAACCACTGCGCGAAACTCAGGCTGGCTCGGCCCAAACTGCGCGTCGCGATGTGTTTTGAGTGTGCGAAACGGTAGTCACGCACAAATTGGAGATTAACTATTTGATAATAAACAACTTAAATGGTGGAGGCGGCGGGAGTTGAACCCGAAAGATATCGTTTTACGGGGTATTACATGTTGTTAAGTCGTTGATTCTACACTTATCCGCCGATGGACTTATTACCCTGTTTTAGCGTGTTTCTGGCGGGATGTTATCAAATGTTATCAAAAAACGCTTCCGCAGCCCGGCGCGGGAATCGGCCCCCTCATTCAGCGGGTGGCTTCCCGCGCGCTGGGCCTTTCCCCACTTGCACCTGAACCGTGACCGTTCGCGCCTCCGACGCTCGCTTTACCGGCACGGATATTTTGAGCGGTCGCTGTTGCGACCATCTATCTGGAACCACCGTTTGCGGTCGCTCGGCTTCGGCGATCTCTGGCTCTGGCTCTGGCTGCACCGTTTTCCAGCGCGGGATAAGCAGCCCTTCGGCCACTCCAGGAATCGCCGCCGCGAAAACGTCTGCGAGATCCAAGCGGCCCGCTTTGAACGCAGCCCGGCACAGCAGTGCCATCGATCCCGCGTCGGGGTTCCGGTCGCCGGTTTCAAAGTGGGCGACCGACGGGCCGCTCATGCCCGTCTCCTTCGCGAACTGCGGCTGCGTGAGTCCTAAACTCTTACGAAGTTCGCGAACGGCGGCGTTGATTTTCGTGTCGACCATGACAAGATTATCGCGCCGCGAGCGTGATTCGTGTCAGGGTCGACAAGTTTTCAGATGCCCAAAATTTGGGATTTTGACGCCGGGCGCGGAAAGGAGTTTGATGGCACGCCCGGCGCTTCTCGCGCGTCCAGGTCAACCCGAAAACCCGGACACAAGCGAACTTGTTACCGCGCGTGGTGCGCGTGCTCGGCGGGCTGGTGTCCTGCCGACTCAGCGGCCAGTGTGGTCGCGCTCGGGCTGATGCCGGGCGTGAGTCGCACTTTCACGGTCGGGTCTGCCGACGCTGCATCGGCGACCACCCAGCCAATTGCGATGGCCCCAGCGCTGCCCACGATGCCAGCGGATACTTTTGCCGTCGCCCCCTGCGCCAGCACGCTGCCGAGTGACTTGGGTAATTGAAAAACGCCCTCGACGCTGACCTCCAATTGCGCGCCCGCCACGGCGTCAGCGGTCGCGATGCCCACGATAGAGCCGACGATCACGACCGCGCCGCTCGTGACGTTGCTCGGCGCGATCACGGTGATGGTGCCGCCCAATTGGACGAAATTCTTCATAAAAGCCCCCTGTCTGAAGTCACGACAAATACTCCCGTGCTCGGCGATCCGCTGGCCGCCGCGATCTGGCCGTTCAGAATCGCCAGCGCCGACTCGATGTCGGGCACGCTGCGAAATTCGGTGCGCCCGAGCAACGGCGTCTCGATACTCAGCGGACTCGCGAGCTGGCTCAGTAACTGGTCGCGCGCCGCGATCAAGTCATCGAGCGTGAGCGGCGCGGCGGCCTGCCTGCCCTTGCGTATTTGTGCCGCGATTGCGGACGGTCGCGCTGGCATGGCTTACGCTCCCGGATTCTTGAACGCGCCCACGCTGCTGATGCAGCCGCAACCGTAATCGAGCTTGACCAAGACTTCGGTGCCATCAATATCGGCACCTTGCGAAAACTGCGATCTTGTTTCGACCGTTGGACCTTCGGCTCCGCTCAGGTAGCTGTATTCGAGCACCGGACACAAACTGGGATCGCCGAAAATATACCAGCCCAACGTTTGGCTCAAATGATCCAATCTTGCATCTGTCACCAGCTCGAACGCGGCCTCAAAAACATTGCTATCGGCAGTTGTTGGCGGATAAATCGCGGCCAACGCCTGCTCGGCGGCGGTCTCGTTGGTCGCACTGGTGAGCAGATATTTCGGCGCGACCGCGATGGGCTGGCCGTTCTGATTCACGCTCAAGCGCAACGCCAAGCGCGCGGCGCTCAGTCCCGGCCCGGCGATGGCCGAACCCGGCGCCGCCAGATTTCCGTGCGCCGCGCTGAACAACGCGTTGCCGTCGCTCATGATGGGATTCGACACGAGCAGCGCGGCCAACTGCTGGTTCTCAAATTCGCGCGCCTGAATCGAGAGATCGCTCGCGATGTCGCCGAAAATGTTCATGTCGTCGTTAACAAGAGCTTGCCGACTGATTCCAAAAACTGCGGCGAACGTTCCGACGCTGTAGGATTCGGGCCGCACGTCGGCTTTCGTGACGCGCTTGAATTCGCCATGCTGATTCACCGGCTGAAGTTGGCCGATAGGCGAATCGCGATAGACGTGCTTGGCGCGGAAGTCGTTCACGGTCGCCCGGCGCGCCAACAACCTCAACCCGCTCGCCGCGATCACGAAATCCTGCAAAAGTTGTTTGTTAAAAAGTTCCGACAGGAACGAACTGAAGTCGCTGGTGGTGTGCAGCGAACCCCAGCGTCGGATAATCTCGGCGTCGCTGCCCAACGTGCTGACGCCTTCCATGCGCAGGCATTCTCTGCCGATGTCGGCGAAGCGGCGGCCATACCAGGGACGCGCATCGTCGCGCAGCTTGATCGACGGTCGCACGCGATGCGCGACGGCGTTGGCGGCACGCGCCAGAAAATCGTCGTGCTCATCGCGCGTATTCATCGCAGGCGAACGGCCATCGATGCGCGGCTGCTGCTCGCGCAGATGCCGGAGCAATTCGCCACGGGCGGCTTCGATGGTGATGTCGGCTCGCGCGGACAACGTGTCCACGACTTCGCCCGTGATGCCCAGCAGGCTTGCGGCGCTGCGGATCTGCTCCGGTACGGTCAATGCTTCCGGCATGTTCAAACTCCTTGTGCCCGCGCCTGCATCGGCTGCCAACGCGGTAAATGAAATTTCGAGCGGCGACCAGCGTGTCGCGGTCTTGACGCGACCGCCCTGCGCATCCTTCGTGGTCGCCCAATTTTGCACTTTGTATCCGACCGACGCCTTCGAGATAATTCCGCTCGCAACATCGGCCAGAACACCGGCAACGTCGGCGCGGTCGCTGAAGCGCACCTTGGCCGTCCCGCGCGATCCGTCGACGGCTGGGTTCTCGACCACGCCCAGGATGCTGCGCACGGTCCAGCGATCATGCGTGTCGAGAAGAGGCGCGCCGCGCAGGCCGCTCAGGTCGACGGCTTCTGGATCGAGGCTCAACCTCTCGGTGTACGGCCCCTCGAAGTCGTAACGCAACACCGGCGCGCCCGTCGACCAGACGATCTCGACGGTCCGCTGATCGCGATTGAAGCTCGACGGCGCGAACGTCGCCGCGCGCGTGAGTAGATCAGTTGACTGCGGCGCTGCTGCTGCTGGCATCGGCCCCTCCTGCTGCTGTAGTGACGCCCGGTTGGCCCTGCATGGTGGTCTTGCGCGCATCGGAATCGAAGATCAAACCGAGCTGGTCGGCGCGCGCATTATCGCGCTGAATTTCTTCATCCAAAGCCGTGGGGTCCAGGCCGGTTTGCGAGACGGCTTCCGAGCGCGAGATCAGGCCGCATCTGATCATGTTTTTGAGACTCTCGATTTCCGTGCGGCGGTCGAGCGCGGGCACGGGTTGCGGAATCCAGCGCACCGGCGCGGTGAGAATCTCCTTCGGCAATTCGCCCGTGGCGACCATGATGCGCGTCCACCAGTTCCACGTCGGTCGGCACCACTGATGCACGAAAATGTTGTGGACGACGGAATCGCAGGTGCGCTGAAAGGCCAACTGGCCCAGGCGTCCGCTCGCGAATGTGACCGCGCTATAGTCGCCGCTCAGCAATTCGTAGCTCAGCCCCAGCGCCGATGCGATGCTGCGCAACTGCGACTTCACGAAGGGATCGTAGCCCGCCGTCGGATCGGGCGGCGTCGAAAAACTGATCTCATCGCCCGGTCGCAAGCGCGTCATGCTGCCCGGCTCGAACGTCGTGTCGCCTTGATCGTTCTGCAAGATTGGCGTGCCGTCGGCGCTGCGAATATAGCCTGCGAACAGCGCGCCCGTTTTGGCGCGCACCAGCGAAGTCTCGGTGTACTCCTGCAACTCGAACAGGGGCAGAAGCGCAGGCGCGAGCCACGAGACGCCGCGAATGTGGCCCGGTTGGAGCGGCGAATAGAGATGAATCACGCGATCCTCGGGCACGAACGTCGAGACGGGGATCAACGGCGCGGCGGGATTTTTCTGATACAAAAAATAACCTTCGCGCTTGCCGTCGGCGGCGAACTGAATTCCGCCCGCGACATTCTTCGCGTTGTCGCGGCTGAAGTCCAAAAATTCGCTCGGCAAGACTTGCAACTGAAGCGGCGCGCCCGGATGAATCAAAGCCAAACTCTCGCCGTCGATCAACGCGCTTTTGAAAGCGGCGGCCTGCAAGCCGTAGAGATCGGCGCGCCCGTCGAAATCGCTTTGATCCGTCCAGGCCCGCCACATTTCCGGCACACGGCGTCTCAACGTGGGATCGGAAAGGTCGACTTGGGGAACCACGCCCGTGCTGATGCAATACGCGGTCAAAATATCGACGGCGCGGCGCGCCCAACTGTTGTTGCGATACGCGTCCCTCGCTCGACGCTTCAACAGCGCAGGTTGCAGGTTGCTCGCGAAATCGGTCGACGGTGGTGCCCAGCGGCTCAAGCGAGAACCGCCCTTGCTCGCGTCCCAGGCGACAAGCGAACTCGACGACGCGCCCGGCCCGAGACTCCAGCCGTCCATCGCAGCGCGGACCATCGAGCGTGCTCGCGCGATCAGGCTCATTGAACTCCGGGTGCAGGGTGCAGGTTGAGAACTTGGCTGCGCGCGTAGCTGATCGTCTCGCTGAACTCGGTCGCGGTCGGGAACAATTTGGCCGCCGCATCCAACAGCAAGAGGCTCAACCCAACGGCTTCATCGCGGTCGAGCGTGCGCCCCTGTCCATCCGGCCACTCGATGCACACAAGCAGGCGGCCATCCTTCGCGACTCCCGCCGTTACCTGCACTACTTCGTCTTTTTGGGGTTGCATAGGTCCCTCACCAGCTTGTGGATTTGATCGTGATAAACAACATCCGGCCATTCGGCCAAGGTGAGACGAATGATCTTGTCGATGACGGCGGCTTTGGCCCAGCCATCGACACCAAGATCGTAGACGCCGCCGGAATCGCAGTGGCGTCTGAAATGGAGATTCAGGCTGACACGTTCGGGAGATTCCTCGGACGGGATAGGCATAGGTTTTTTTCCCTGCCTCCCAGGGACCCACAGGTCCGGGGATTCAGCAGCCAGTATAACGCCGCCGTCGAGAATTTCAATCGAAATTTTTCAACCCCACACGAATCGGCTTCGCGTCGTCGACGATTTCGGCGCAGGCATCGGTGCACCGTTCACCGGCGGCGGCTTCAACATCTGCTCGAAGCTCTCGACCCATCCGTTGAGATCGACACCGCTGAGGAGGCGGCTGTGTAAAGCCGCGACCGCGAGCGCACGGCAATCGAAAGATTCATTGCGTCGGCGCTCGGAATTTACCCAACGTTTTTGGCCCTTCGCAAACACCAATCGCTCGGCAGTCAGTTGCTCATACCAATCGCGCCCGCGTGCCAGCGGCGTGTGCATGTAGCCCGGACCCGGCTGGTCGATGCGCAGCCGATTCGCGACCCACGACTTCGCTTCGTCGGCGGCGACCAGATAGATCGCGTGCCGGTTTTTATCCCACGACGCCCGGCGCGGCCAGATGGGACGGCCCCAGGAATTCGATGCGCCTTTCGTCGCATATACGCGCTGGCCGTGGCGCGACCGCGTGAATGCTGTTACCTCTGCCGGGCTGAATCCGCTGTCGATGCACACGGCCTGCAACTGCATGGGCATCCCCGACACGTGCGGCCACGGCTTCGTCAATAACTCGTCGAGACGGCCCCACACCATTGGCTCGGAGATGTCGCCGTACAAGATCCGATAGTCGATGCTCCAGCTTTCAAAATCCTTGCCCCACGCGACCACCTCGATTTCCAAGCGGTCGGCCTGAACGTCCACGCCAGCGGTCACGAACGCGCCGCCCGCAGGCACGGTTCCCTCCGGGTACGGCTCGGCTCGCTTCACCAACGTGTCGGCGTCGGGCACTTCGAGCGCAGGCGGCGACCAACTCGCGCCCAGCCCGCAGTTTTGAAAAACTCTCTCTTTTTCGGGGATGCCGCGCGCGGCTTCATTGCGGCGAATCAGGTCCGTCCAACTCGACCAAGGTGAATACAATTGCGAGACGTGATACCCGCGCTTCTGCGGCTCGCACGTCGCGGTCGCGCGCCACTCGCCCGCTTCGATAAGCGACATTTTGTCGCGTTCGCTGATCGGATCGCCGCAACGCTGGCAGAGATAAATCGCGTCGTCGCCTTCGATGCGCAACTGCTCGAATTCGAGCGTGATCGCGCCCGCGCAATGCGGACAGCGGACGAAATACCGGCGCTTGTCGGTCGCGTCGTACAGCCGCTCAATGCGCGATAGGCCGCGCTCGGTCGGCGTCGAGATGAGTAGAATCCGCTTCGCCGATCCGTAACTTTCCGCGCGAGCAATCGCGAGATCGCAGGGATCGCCTTCACCACCAACATCGCCAGGATAACCGTCGACTTCATCCAATAACACGATGCGAGCGGGAAGCGAGCGCAGGCTCGACGGCGAATTCGCGCCCGTCAAAATCAGCACCGCGCCGGACGTGGTCGCCTTGAATAATTCCGACGATGGGAGCTTGCCGCCGCGCGGAACTGCTGTAAGCGTGCTCAACGTCGGTGCAAGCTCCAACATTTCCGCGAGACGTTGGCGGCTGAATCGTCTGGCCATTTCCAAACTCGGTTGCACGGCCAGAATCGGCGCAGGCGCAATGCTCAAATAAAACCCGATCACGTTTAACAGGAATTCTGTTGCGCCGACTTGCGCGCCCTTCTGAATGATGACTTGCTCGACGCCCGAATTCGGCGAAAGAGAATTCATCGGCTCCTGCCAATAAGCCGTCCGCGCGATGCGATACGGCCCCGAGAGGCGCGACGAGCGGCCCAGGATGCGCGACTGCTCGCTCCACTGGGTGATGCTCAGGTCGGGCGGCGGCGCTGCGTAGCGCGCGGCTTCGAGCAGTACATCACGAACGGCAGTTTCAAAAATCGCCACGGCTTACCGCTTCGAGTAAGTCTTTAACTTCGAGATCGACGATGCTGCGCAGCTCGGCGGGCGTGCGATTCGCGCCACGGCTCGCGATGCGGTCGGCCATGCCCAGCGCGCGGTCGCGCAACGAAGCGAAGCACTGCGCCCACTGCGCGCGCACCTGATCGCGGTCGAGCAACTTGCCTTCGAGCGCGTCGGATTGCAGCACGCGCAATTTCGCCAGAGCGCGTTCCTTCAGCAGTCGGGCGTCTTCGATGGTGGAAGCAACGCGAGCCATGAAGCTATTGTGGCCCGATCAAGGCAAGCGGAGGCAGAGTGCGGGGCCAGTTCCGCTAACGCCGTTTTTCGTCCACAATCGCCGCTAGAATATCGATATGTCCGAGTCTCCGCCTCTGGAACCAGATTGGAACCAGCCTCGACCAGGGTTTGATGAAGTGCGGCTGATGTGCAGTAGGATCAGCCTCAGTCGAGTGGAGTTAGAGTCAGATGCTGTCGATCAATTCATCGAGCGCGTTCGGAAGTCCCACAGTAACGGTGGAGCACATTTTGCAGTATTCGCAGTCGGACCGGAGTTGGTGTTCGATTGGTTCGCTTCACGGAATCGCCTCTCCGATGAACGCTTAATTGATACGCTCATCGTGCATCCGGCTATCCGTGAAGCGCTACCCCAAGTACAAATCCCTGAGTCGAAAGCTGAGACCGGTCTTGCAATGGGTGACCCCTTTCTGATCGATGGAAGGCTCGCACACGCTCTTTACAACGGAGGTGCTTACACTGTCGCAGTGGGAGACGGTCGTGGGGATAAAGATCTGGCGCTACAAGTTTGCGATGACATCTTTGGCTTGCGGTTCGGAGAAGTGTCCCTGCTGGAGAGTTTCCAGGGCTGGACGCCCTGGTTCAAGGGAATCGCTTGGGACATGACCGTCGTTCTGTTTGACCGGCGACTCCGCAGATTATCGATACTCGCAATTACCGATACGGACTGATGTCGCGCCGAAGGACACCGCTCGGTCTCGGTGTCCTGGAGGGTTGGGAACGATATGTGGGGTTATCGGAAACTGGTCGCCGGGCGGAAATCACCTTTTTGAGGACGGTGAGTCGTTTTCCTGTGCGGGCCGCCGCCCGCGAGGGGTGGTCGAAGCAAAAATCCTTCCACGTGCCCCCTCCATCGCGCTACAGCGCACCAGGACGCGTCCGAAGCCCGCTAAGGCGGCACGCGGAGATCACCAAGCGCTCATGTTGACCCGAAAGTCCACGATACGCAGCAGATGATTCGCAAGCAAGATGATCTCGACCGCTTCAGCCGGATCGATGAGATATACGTCTCGGTGTGAGTGAGGATTTTTGTAAGAGCCGATCGCACCGGCGAAGAGTTCCATGCGCGCGACCTGCTCACCGCGTTCAACCGCAGTATCAGTTAGAGCGCCTTTGTCTGGTGCAAAAGCCTCGCGCATCAGAGGCACGCCGACAAGACTGTTCCCTGCTCCAGATGCTTCGCGTACCGACACCTCAACCGCTTTCATTGCTTGAAAGGCTGCTACGTCGAATTCTCCCCGCATGAACGCTGACCAAACCTTATCGGCGATTTTCGAGTGCAATGATTCTCGCCGAAGCATTCGCGCGACGGTGTAATTGGCGAACTCCGGTTCGCTTTCAAACCTCCGGGCCCGCCGACTTAACATCCTCCAGCCGTTCTGCCCGCTACCATCTCCGGGTGGGATTGCAAGACCTTGCGCCTCAAGCCATGCCCAAGACTCGGCCAGCGCCTCAGTGACCGCAGTCTGCTTCTCTCGCGGCCAAGGTAACACTTGGCCGGGGTATACAGACCCGTGCCAAGGCTCCGCGTTCAGATTCGGTGGATGGAACTTGGCTGTGTCAAAACGCTTCCGCGTCAAGAACAGCAACTTCGATCCCAATATCTCGGGCTCCAGTTCAAGAAGAACATTCACGTCCGGGAAGGCTTGGATCAACTCGTGCATCTACGCATGATAACGTCCATTTATCTGGCGCAGCCGCCTTCGTTTCTGACTACAGCTGTGCGGATTTCGGCGACAGCAGATCGCGGACCAGACTTCTGTCGGCTCCGTTCATAACCCGCCTTTCCCCTTCCCAAAACGCATGCGTCCCGATTTTTCTCTCTATAGGGAGAGGAAATTCCGGGACGCTTAGGTTAAGTGCCGTAGTTTGTGGGCGTTTAAGCGTCCCGAGGCCTTCATTTTTTTGACCCCTCCGGGACGCTCTTTGGGACGGTCTTTTCGCTGTGCGTCCCGACGCGCCGGGATGCATCCCGGAATTCCGGGACGCTCACACTAAATCGGGTTCTCGAAGTGACCATCGCTTCGCTCCCTTCTTGCCCGACTGGAACTCGAAGCGTCCGCTGTTGTGACCCTGGAGCAGCAGATCAGGTAAGCGCCCCTTCGCGATTCCGTAAGGCTTCACCAAGTTGATTAACTGCGCTTGCGTGCTCGAAGGATGGAGCCTGAGGATACCTTCGAGCACTTCAAAATGCGACGGCGGCGGCACATCGGCGACCGAGAAGTCGCCATTCGCATACTCGAAGCGGATCGACTCGCCGGGCGTCAGCCGGTTCTTGAATGGCTTCAGGCGCAGCGAACCCAGCGCAGCGCCGGAATCGCTGCCGTCGGTGCGCTCCAGCAAATACGCCGCATCCACCGAGGCTTTGATATCGCTCGATCCGCGATACTGGCGAGAGCCTTCGCTCTTGCCGGAATTGTGGAGCAAGAGCACGGTTCCACCTAGAACCGCCAGCCTGCGGTACAGAACCATGTGACGGCGAGTATCTCCCGCGTCCTGCTCGTCGCCGTCGGAATGAAAAGTCACTTTGTTGTCGAACACGATCAGCGGTTGATACTGCTTGACGAAGCGGAGCACTTCGGGGGAATCCGGCCCCTCTGGGAAAACTTCAATCCATCCTCCCCACACGTGCAGCTCGGGGGTTTCTGGAATGTGCAACCGCTTGAGCCGGTCCTTAACCACTGAGATCGGATTTTCCCGGTCGAGGTAGACGACCTCGCGCTGCATGGTCGGGCGTCCCAGGAACGGCTCGCCTCGCGCGACACACCCCGCCAGTTTGAGCGCCACCGTTGATTTGCCGTCTCCACTCTCGCCGGTCAGCAGATTCACTGTGCCCTTCGCGAGGAATCCCGGCACGATCCATTCATACTCGACCTCGTAGCTCCACACTGACGGCAGCGACTCGATGCGTTGCGCCCCCTCGCGCCGCTCGCTTTTCAGATTGTGAAATAGCTCCGCGCCCGCCGCGATCACGTCGAGGGTGTTCTCGGTTTGCAACTGAGCGCGATTGGCGAGCGCGGATGCTTCACGGATCACGCGCCGCCGAAGCGACTTGTCCTGGACAATGCGAATGTAGCTCGCGATGTTCGCGATCTCGGGCAGGCCGTCGTCGAGCGAAACGAGATACGCCGGGCCATCCACCGAATCGAGCTGGCCGTGCTTTGTCAGCTCGTCCTGAATCGTGACGCGATCTACTCTCTCGCCGCGCTGATCGAGTTCCATGGCCCGCAGGAAAATGCGCCTGTGTTTTTCCAGAATGAAGTCACCGGGATAAAGCGCGCGCACGGCGGGCAGGTACCGCTCGGAGTCGAGCAGCAACGCCCCGAGCACCAATCGCTCGGTTTCTACGCTGGCGGGCAATTCTTCGATGGGATCTGGCGGGCGGCGGTTCGTCTGTGTTGTACTCATAGTGATCGTGTTCGTGATCGTGATGTAGTCAACTTCGCGCCGCGCTTGCCCGCCCGGTAAGACTCACGCGGCGCGATTCCCTTTTTTAGGCTGCTGTTGTCGTCTTACCGCAACTATTGAGCCACACCATCAACGCCTGCCTTGGGATGTAGAAGCGATTCGCTACTACGATGGAGGGCATCTCGCGCTTTTTGAGTAGCTCATAAGTGCGGTTCAGGCCAATGCCAGTAATCTTCGTCGATTCACGCGGCGACAGCGTTGCCCGTTCTCTGGATTTCACTTTGACGTTGGGGTGATTGCGCTTGTATGCGCGCTTCGGTTTCACCTTGGTTAGTGGCGGCATTGTGTTACCTCGCTTTAAGCTGTGATACACTCTTTATTCAAATCGTTATACCGTTATCGCAAGTTATCACATGCCACGTCCCCCGTCAAGATCCAAAGACGCCGCTTCTCTCGCGTTGATCGAAATGCGCTCGCGCTTAGCACTGACTCAAGCCGAACTCGCGGCAAAGCTCAACGTTGCCGTTCAGACGATTGGTAGGTGGGAAAGCTACGGTCCGCCGCGCGGCGCTACGTTGGAGCGGCTCGCTAAATGGGCGGAAGAAGCTGGCTATACCCGCGCCTCAGACTTTCGCGCGCTCAGCGAATTTGAGCGCGGCATCGAGCGTCCCCTTTGGTTCAGCGTCGATAGCGAAGAAGAATCCCACGTCACACTCGCGGTTCTCGAAGTCCTGCGCAAACCCCAATGGGAACACCTGCGCGGCCCACTGAAGCACGTTCTTCAACCCGTTCTCGAACGCTGGGCTTATGGCTTCAGTGAACAGCGGCGCATGATGGAAGCCATCCAAGCCGTCAACGCCCAAGCCATCTCCAAACCAACATCCGAAACACCTAAAACCAAAAAGAGGAAGAAAACATGAAGGGCACCACTGTCAGATATACCCCCGTACGCGGCAAGCCGACGTTCGGTTATTCGTTCTTTGCCGGGCGCGATGAAAACGGCAAACGCATTCAAAAAATGAAGCGCGGCTTCGCGACGAAAGCGGAAGCGGAAGAAGCCTTGAGAACCGCGATCGAAGGGCATCAGCAGACGCCCACGCCCGTCAGCGAGCAGGCCACGCCTAGATTCGCGGAGTTCTTTGATTCCTGGATTCAAAACTACAAATCCAAATGCAGCCCCAAGACCCTGGAACGTTATATCGAGTTGGGAAGGTATGCCCAGCGACACATCGGAGACCTTCCACTTGATAAGATCGGCGTCGCGGAAATCGACGATATGCTACTTGCCCTCGAACGTAGCGGTGGCCGTAAGACGGACGCGCAGCCGCAAGGGAAGCCGCTCGCGATCAAAACCGTTCGAGAGATCGCATTTCTTGTAGCCGGGTGTTTCAAGAAAGCCGTCGCGCGGAAACTGGTCGCTAGTAATCCCTTCGATGGTGACTGCCAGATTCCAGAACTGGAGCGCAAAGAAGCGCGGTCGCTGGATGAGAGTGAGTTGCTTACGCTGTTGCAGGCTGCGTCGGGAACGCGGCTCTACCCCTTGCTCATGCTGGCTTCGGCCACTGGTTGCCGTCGCGGAGAGTTGCTGGCACTCACATGGTCGGACCTCGATGTCACTACCGGGATGCTGATCGTGAACAAGAGTCTGGAAGAAACCCGCGCAGGGTTGCGCATCAAGTCAACGAAATCGGGAAGACCACGAAACTTTCGTGTGCCTCAGCAGGCGATTGACAGTCTGGAAGATTGGAGGGTTCAACAGGAAGCCGACCGGAAGCTTTACGGCCGCACCTATGCGCCGCACGATTTGATCTTCAGCCGCCCCGACGGTGAATACTACCGGCCCGACAAAGTGAGTGTTCGCGTCACGGAGTTGGCGCGGGAAATTGGTCTTTCAGATGTCGGCCTGCACTCTCTCAGGCACACCCATGCCAGCCACCTACTTAGCCAGGGGACGCCCATCCCGACGGTCGCGAAACGCCTCGGCCACAAAAACGCAAACGTGACGCTTTCGATCTACAGTCATGCCCTACCAGCCGACGAAGCCGCGGCCGCGGAAGTTTGGAACAACAGCCTCGGCAAAGTGATCTCCGAGAGCCGCGGCGGCGGGATGTTATCAAATGTTAGCAAGAACACCCACCTGAAGTTGATTAAGTCTAAGAAAACAGGCTAGATAGAATGGTGGAGGCGGCGGGAGTTGAACCCGCGTCCGAGAAAGTCTACCGCGAAAAGACTACGTGCGTTTCCGGTTCGTTATTTTTCGTCCGCCTCATGCGGAAACCGGCAAGAGAGAGGCGGCTTAGCCCGATTGATCTCGGCTTTCGGCTCCGGACGGAAGCTTTGGACCTATCCTGCAAAATGACGCCCTCAAACCAAGTGCAGGCCCATCGGCCCAGGGCGGCTACCTAATTAATTAAGCAGCGTAAGCAAACTGCTGATTATTGGCAGTTGTTGTTTTCCGATCGTTTTACGGGAGCTCGGAACCCGGCACGACTTCACCACGACAGATACAATCCCGTCGAATCCGTTGCGCCCCCTTTCACTTCATTTTACCATCGTAATGAGTGTTTCCAATACAGCGATGACTCCCCGCCCCACAATCGCCCCCGCGATTGAACCCGCCGGCAACACAATCGACGACGAGCGCCTCTCGCCGCTGTTCAACGTCGTCCTGTTGACGATGACGACCATACCTACGACTACGTGATCGAGATGCTCGGGAAGCTGTTTATGCTGCCGCCGGAGACGGCTTTTCATCACGCCGTCGAAGTGGACACCACGGGTCGAACCATCGTCATGACCTGCGAGCGCGACCAGGCCGAGTTCGGCCGCGACCAGATTCACGGCTATGGCGCCGATCCGCGCATGCCGAGGTCGAAAGGATCGATGAGCGCGCTGGTCGAGCCGACGGCGCACTCGCGGTAACTGCCGTCATATGTCGGATATTGCCGATCAGCAAACGTGGCGGCACGAACACATTCCCTATCGTGTGCGGGCGGCGATTGCTCGCCTGAACATGGAGAAATCGATTCTCGGCGTGACTGCCACCATTGATCCACCGCTCCCCAATCCAACGGCGAGAACTTACTGGCGTTGCGCTACCGACGCCATATGGGAGGGACAGAGAACCGCAGCCAGGTGGCTGATCGAGTTTGTTGGCGTGACGAGTGCGCCCGATCTCACGCCGCGACGTACCCGCAAACGTAGCCCCACGGACACGCTGATCTCAGACTTCTCACCCGGGCAGATTAACCTTTTTGACCTATCCAATCCTGATGCTTACAAGCTCGCGCGTTTCTGGAA
The DNA here is from genome assembly GCA_963732025.1 of Terriglobia bacterium. Taxonomy (GTDB): domain Bacteria; phylum Acidobacteriota; class Terriglobia; order Bryobacterales; family Bryobacteraceae; genus Palsa-187. The sequence continues at coordinate 147,667 of CAVSXU010000004.1, read as the reverse complement.
AGGATGCTCGCAGGCATCGAGCCATGCGACTTGTCATACCGCGCATCCGCGCATCAATGAGCCTGAGTTGTCAGAGGCGATGACGATCATCGTGGATCATCTGCAGGGCACGATCTACACCGCAACTGGCGAGAGAATTCGCGACTACGTCCTGGAGTAACCGCTCTGGGCACTTGGCTCCAATCCAATTCGCGTTCATTCGCGGCCAATCGCTAAGTTTGCCCCACCCAATCCGCGCCCGCGAGTGCCTTCCATCGAGCACGAATTTCTTGGACGGCAGAAGGGCTGAGCGGTCCCGCTTCCAGCAGCTTCGCGTTCGCCTTCCAACGATCCGGCTTCGTCGTGCCGACGATCGCCGTCGTCACTCCCAACTGCGCCAGCGTGAAACGCAACGCAATAGCGATGGATTCCTCCAAATCGCCCGAAAGAAAATCGTATTTCAATTCCTGCAATCGATCCCAATACACATGATGATAAGAGCTCACCGGTTTCGCGCCGGTCTTCCACGCAGCGTTCGCGATAGGCCGTTTCACGATGACGCCCATGCCCTGCGCGTGAGCCTTGGGCAGCGTCATGTCGATCGCACTCTGGTCGGCGATATTGACCGACGTTTGCAGCGTATCGAACGCACCGGATTCGATCGCATAAACAGCGTTCCCGTTGTCACCGCTATAGCCGATGTACCGCGTCTTCCCCGCATCGCGAGCTTTCTGCAGCGCCCCAATCGCTTCGCCGCGTGCCAGAACTTCGGCGCTGCAACTATGGAGTTGCATCAGATCGACGTGATCCGTTCGAAGATCGGCAAGGCTGCGGTCGATCGACGCCGTCAGCATCGCCGCATTCCAATACTCATCGTCATTCGACATCGGATTGCCGCACTTGGTGAACAGGATAGAATTCGTTGCGGCGCGACCCGACTGCGGCTCCGATCTTCGCCTCGCTCGCCGGATAAATCGCGGCGGTGTCGATCACGTTCAGCCCCGCGTCGAGCGCGGAATTCAGCAGCGCATCGACCACGGATTGTTCGGCTTTCTCAAACCCGATCTCGGCGCCGCCGAATCCGAGCACACTTACGTCCATCCCGGTCTTGCCGAGCCGCCGTTTTTCCATCTGTATTCTGGCTTATTCGGGCTGGCTTATTCGGGCTGCTCACTGAGGCTGGCCAGCGATCCAATATCCTTCGCGCGCGCGCACTTTGTAACCCCGGCTTCAGCACCTCCACCACGATGCGATGAAAACCCGGCTCATCCAGTTGCTCGGGGTGATAGGAAAGCAAATACTGGCTGTGCAGCTCTTCGCCAATCTGCGCGACGCAGTTCGCCAGCGCCTTGTCGCTCTTGAATCCGCACTGGCGGCCGCCCGTGTACTGCGTGTAGACATCCAGAGGATCCTTGACGAACACGCCTTTAGCGGCGTCGAAGACGTCCTTCAGAGCCGGCACCCAGTTGCCCATGTTCATCTGCGATTCGGTTGTAGCGGTGCTTGTCACGCCCGGCGCAACCCAGGCTCCCTCCCGGCGGACGATTATCCGGGCGATTCGGTTGTGGCTTTCGAGGTTAACGCCGCCAGCAACTGCGAAACGTTCATCGAATAGATGACGACGTTGTTGACCTCGGCTTCTGTCAGGACTTCGCGCGGACGGCTGGAACTGCCCTTGTCGCGATTCTCCGCGATCTGCAGAATCACGCGCCGGCGATCCGTCGGTCGATTCTTCAGCATGTCGATCGCTTTGAGCGTCGCGTCGTTCAGACGCCGCGGTGTAACTTCCAGCTCTCAGTTTTCTGAATGCGATGTCGATCTGCGATTCGTCGGAAGTGAAATCCGGTGAGCTCCTGCATACGATGGTCGAAAGCCAGCACGGCCACTTCGCCGTCCGCTCCCAGCACCAGGCTCTCCAGAGCGCTCGCCTGCCTCATGATCTGCGGCAGAATCTTCTCGACATCGCGATTCGCCTGAATGACGACGACGATCGATAGCGGGTGCTGCGCCAGATCCTCCGTGATTTTTTGTCCCTTGCCGTTGTCGAACAGCCGGAAATCGAAAGGCGTCAGCCCTGGCACCGAGTTGCCCTTGAGGTCGACCACCGAAACCGGCACCGGCACGTTGCGAACGGTGACGCTGAGCGGTTTCGTTTCGTCTTGCGGAGCCTGCGCCAACAAGAGCCCGGCCTGCGCATATCACTGCGAAGAATTTTTGCATCGCCACCTCAATCCGTCTCGAACTTAGATGCTCTTACTCGGCTAACGGTTTCCGTCATGCCCGGTTTGCCCATGTAGCAAATCGACGACATGTGGAATTAATTCCACGACCGCATTCAACGACTCTATCGCACCGCGCGGCGATCCGGGCAACGTCACGATCAGCGTCGACCCTAGTGTATATGCCGCGCTCCGCGAAAGCGGTGCAAATTTTGTGGATTTGCGGCCTTCCGCGCGCATCACTTCGCCGAAACCGGGAATCTCGCGGTCGGCGATCGATTTCATCGCTTCCGGCGTTACATCGCGCAACGATACACCGGTTCCTCCTGTCGTCAGAATGACATCGACACTTCCGCTGTGCGCCAGAGGCGAAATTGTCGCGGCGATGCTCTGCGTTTCGTCCGCGACAACCCCGACCGAGCAACCTTCCAGCCCAATTCGACGATCCGTTCCCGCAAAACGGCGCCCGAGCGATCTTCGCGTGTTCCCGCCGATACGCCGTCGCTGATCGTCAAAATCGCTGCACGAATCATTGCTAAAACCGTTGCACGCGTCTTGCGTGATTTCCGCGCGAAATCGCCGCTCTTCCCGCCGGTTTTTTCAAGCAAGTAGAGGTCCTGAATCTCGATCCCCTTGTCGAGCGCTTTGGTCATGTCGTAAACCGTCAGCGCGGCGACCGAGGCGGCCGTCAGCGCCTCCATTTCGACGCCGGTCGGTCCGGTCGTCGACACCGTCGCGTGAATGCGCACGCCGCGAGCTTCGATCTTGATATCGAGATCGACGTGCGACAGCATCAGCGGATGGCACATCGGGATCAGTTCCGAGGTTTTCTTGGCGGCGCTGATTCCGGCGAAGCGCGCCACTTCCAGTGGATCGCCTTTCGGATTCTTCGGCAGCTTTTTCAGCACAGCGCGTTTGATTTGCACGAACGCATGGGCGGTCGCGGTTCGCTTGGTTTCCGCTTTGGCGGATACGTCCACCATGCGTCGCGCGGCCCGATTTGTCGTAATGGGAGAGCTTCTTCATTTGCAAGCATCACTCGAATGTCGTCCCCGGCCGCCCAGGATTCGCGATCGCTATCCGCCACCAGAAACGCGTTCGCGCGCGCCGTGCGAAGGAATATCGCCCGATCCATGCCAGCCCGCCGGAGTCACCGTGGAACCATCTTCGCTTACTATCGCGGGCAGAAATCGCGTCAGTCCGGCTTTGTGGCGAAACTCGCGAGTAAGCTTCGCGCGCAACAGCAGGAGCGGCGCGGCGGCGCAACCGCTCAACCTCTCGATCGCGGCGCGGGCGAACAATTCGAATGTCACCATGGTCGAGACCGGATTCCCCGGCAGTCCGAAGAAAATTTACCCTTCGCGGTTCCAAACACCACGGGCTGGCCCGGCTGAATCGCGACGCGGTCGAAGAAGAACTTCGCGCCGAGATCGGCCAGCACCTTTTCGACGATATCGTACTTGCCGGCGGAGACGCCGCCGGACAGCAGCAGCAGATCGGCGCTGCGAGCCCGTGCTCGATCATCGCTCGCGTCGATTCGTAGTTATCGCGCGCGATCGGCAAGAATTTCGGGAACGCCGCCGGCTCGGCGCACCTGCACGGCGAGCGACCACGCGTTCGAATTGCGAATCTGGAAGTGGTCCGGCGTTGTCGTCGACGCTCGACGATCTCGTCGCCGGTCGGCAGGATCGCCACGCGCGGCTTGCGGAACACAAGCACCTGCGCGCGTCCGACCATCGCGAGCAGCGCGATTTCGGCGAAGCCAAGCCGCTTGCCCGGCTGAAGCACGAGTCGCCGCGCCGCGCTTCGGTCCCTCGTGGCGCGAAATTTTCGCCGGGCTTGGATGTTGCGCTCAATCACGACGCGATCGCCGTCGCGGCGCGTGTGCTCCACCATCACGACGGCATCCGCGCCTTCCGGCATGGGAGCGCCGGTCATGATTTCGACTGCTTCGCCCGGCCTGGACGGTTTCGGCAGGAACGTCTCGCCGGCGCGAACTTCGCCGATGACTCTTCAATTCACCAGGTACGTCCGCGGCGCGCACCGCAAATCCGTCGCGGGCGGAGCGGGGGAAGGGAGGATAATCGCGATCGGCGGCGATTGTCTTCGGCGAGCACGCGGCCGGCGGCCTCGGCGAGCGGAACTTGTTCCGTTGTGGCGAGGCTTGTACTTCGCGCAGGACGCATGCCGGGCTTCTTCGAAGGAGATTGCTGCGGGCATGGGTAGTCTAGGGCCGCTCCCTTGAGATGGTGGCCGCGACGCCCCACCATTACGGGTGATGTCTGGCTACCGCGTTCTAGCTAACAGTGTAGCGGCGCACGGCAGTTGCGCGCCCTGTCGCGTCGTCCACTTCGACGATGACGCCGTGCAATTCCGCGCCGTGCCGCGCGGCTTCCATGCGCACCGGCATCTGCGTCAGGAATTTCTGCAGGATGATGTCCTTGTCGACGCCGATCACCGACGTGATACGGGCCCGTCATGCCCGCATCGGTCTGATACGCGGTCCCGTCCGGCAGAATGCGAGTATCCGCCGTCGGAACGTGGGTGTGCGTGCCGACCATCGCGGAAACGCGGCCGTCCAGATACCAGCCCATCGCCATCTTTTCGCTGGTCACCTCGGCGTGAAAATCGACGAACCGAACTTTGACGCTCTCCGGCAGCTCACGCGATAATCTTGTCGGCCTTTTCGAAACGGGCAATCGGTCGGCCGCCATCATCGCGCGGCCTTGCAGATTGATCACGGCGCATTCGACGCCATTGCGCGCCTCCACGACCACGACCCCTTTGCCGGGCAGCTCCTCGGCATAATTCGCGGGACGCAGCAGGCGCTGCTGGCGCGCGAAGTAATCGTAAATCTCGCGCTTGTCCCAGATGTGATTGCCGCTGGTGAGAACGTCGACGCCGAAGCCGAACAATCTCGTCGGCGAGTTGCGGAGTGATGCCGAATCCTCCGGCCGCGTTTTCGCCGTTGGCGATGGTCAGATCGATGTTTTCGTCGGCCACGATTTTGCGAAGATGTTTCGCGACGATGTCGCGGCCGGGTGAGGCGAAAATGTCGCCGATGAAGAGTAAGGTAGTCAGAGCGAATTGCTTTCTAGTTGGGAATAAGAGCGCTCCTTATAGTCGCGCCTCACTGGCGGCCGTCAATCGTCGCGGCCTGCAAATCTGGAACTACGGAGCGCACCACCGAGCCGTCCTAGCCCCCGTCATTTGACCCCGGGATTAACAGGGGGGATCCTCCGCGCGCCTTCAGGCTTCTCCATGGCGGTTGCCCGCCGGAGCTTGCACACCAGCGCGTAATCGAGCCGGACCCCATGACATTGACTGTTGGATCAATTTATGAGAGCCGCACACAAACCCAGCAGGAACGCTCCGTTACGATCATAGCAGACAGCTGTCCACATCCCTGAATGTAGCGAGCTGCCGACGATTCTGTTAGTGCCGTATTGCGCGCGCCCTCACGGGACGCGCCTCGAAGGGCTGTGAGGATTCGTGCCTCAATGCGCGTCTGTCAGGGTGTGCGCCATCTTCAAGTTCACAAAACGTGTCGACATGAGTGTCGACACGGCACGCAGGAGTGCGTGCGCCACATCGGCGTTTTCAACATACGTTGCGGACCTTCTTATCGGGACCGCTGTGCTTCCCGGCCGCAGTCGCCAATTGAGCCACCGTCATGACCTGACGCGCGGTCAAATTCTCACAAATTACATCGATCGTTTCGAGTCCCAGCCGACGGTAGCTTTCAAACTGCGCTTCTCCGAAAAACTGATCCGACGTGGGCTGCTGCGGGAAGGCCTGATTCACCGAATGGTACTGATCCAGGTCGACGGACAGCGTGGGATCCAATACGGGCTTGATGTAAATCAACGTGCCTTGAATTGCATCGGAGCCGTCGACGCAATTGTAGCTGATGTGTCCGATGGCGCAATGAGCGTTTTCCGCGATTCCCTTCTTCATCGCGATCGGTTTCTCGAAATGAATAGTGACACCCAGGTCCACGCGAACCTTGCGAATCGCGTTGGCCAGATCCTCGAATTGATACTCCGGGTCGGCCCCCGCATCGATCACGATAATCGTGTGGCAGCGCCGCAGAACCATCTCATAGACGCCCAGGTTTTCGAAATGGCCGCCGTCGGAAAGATAGATGTACGGATTTTGGTCATCGGTTTGTCCCAGGGCTTCGGCGACCAGCGACTTGACGGCGGAACTGGGTCCGCGTTCTCCCCATAAGCCCCTTCCCGGAAAGCCGGGATTCGCCAGCCACCAGCCGAGCCGCGCATTGAAGAACGTCATCAGGAAGGTGAGCAGAGGCGACGAATGATACCCCATGTTGGGACTGGCCGCCGCTCCCGATATCGCCATCGCCGTGCCTAGTGTGATTCCGTGTTTCTGCACGCCCGGCTCGCCGTGATCGCCATAATATTCGGTCGACTGGAACCCTACTCGGGCGCTGCCCGCGTGCAGCCGGCTGACCGTAAATGTCTCTGCTTTGCGTTCCTGCCACGCCAGGTTCTTGCCGTGCACCAAGTTGAGCGCCATATTGATAATGTGAAACGGCTTACCCGTGGCCAGCTCATGCATGGGAATGTTGTCGTCTTCGTCGAAGCCGGTGAAGAGGCTGGGATTGCGATCCGGGTTTGATGCGCCCAGGTACGCCCGGATCAGCCGGGTCCGGTACATCGCGTGCAAGGAAAACGTATTGACGTTAACGTAGTGCCCCATGACCCAGGCAAGTGCCGCCGAGAGGGTCCCAAGAATCAGGACCGCCAGGGGACGCACGTCGGGCGGCGTCGGGAACGAGATATCCCAGTGCGTGAGCATCCATGTCATCGGGTGCGGATCGGCAACTTCAACAGCCAGGCGAGCCAGTGCGAACAGCCGTCGGATAGCACCCGGAATCCGATGCAACAGCGCCGGCAATCCTTCAATGCCGGGCACGAGCTTCCGCTCGAGAATGTAATCCGCCAGAAAGGATATAGCGAGCAGCAAGGCGATCAAAAAGATCAACGGAGCCAGGTCGAGTGCAATTTTGAGAAACCATTTGGACGAGAAGGCCTCGGTCGCGGCGTCATCCTCTTTCTTTTTCTCCGCGCCGGATTTCGCGCTCTTGCCGGCCAGGCTTCCGAACCATCCGCTGGCGAGTCCGACCAAGCCCCCAGCCGTGGCAAGTTTGACGCCCATCCAGTGGATCAGAATGGGTCCGGCGATCACCAGCGTGCTGGCGACGGCCCATGCCGAGCTGACGATCAGAATCCAGCCGCCGGAGCGCGCCCACCACTCACGATCTTCATCATTGGTTCGCTTGCTGGCGAGACCGATGAAGAGAGCGGTCGAGAAGAAGTAGATCGCCATGACCGCGGGGAATCCGACGCACACGATCCGCGCGGGATGCTGCAGCGGATTCAGTGCTTCCATGACGGACATGGCATGCGCCGACCAGCCCCCGGCAACGCCCGTGATGATCGCGGCGAGAAGAAACCATCCGTTGGTGGGCGTCTTCAGCGCTTTCATCCCCTCGCCGACCGCGGACAGAACCCCCATGGTCTGGCGCTGTTTGGCGAAGGCGCGGCTTCCGTCAGACATCGAAAGCCAGCCGAATAGATGCAGGACGCCGCCGAAAAGGCAATACTTGAACAGCGATAACTCGCGTCCTGAGCGATACCAGCCGACCCAAAAGGTATTGAGCAGGATCGCCGAGGCGGAAAGCGGCGCGAGCACGCTTTTCAGGTAATCGCGTTCCGAACATTGGAGTTTGCCAAAGGAAGGCAGCCGCCGGTTTATGTTCCTGACGGCCCTGACGACCAGGATGAACCCCGCAATCAGCAGAATCGACAACGTGTAAGGGTTGAGTGGAAGTGCCAGCGTCGTGGCCACCGCAAGTTTTGGAATGAGCAGCGCGGCGGCCAGCATCGGGACCAGGATCATCCAGTTCAGGAACATGTTGCGAATGACCGTAGCGGCCAATGTCCACGTGTCCGCCGAAAGAACCCCCAGATCGGGACTTAAGTAATTGCTGTAAGAGCGCAGGTGCGCAACCTGTTGAATTTCGCCGTCGAGTTTCGTTTGTGGCTGGTCTCGCAGGCTTTTTTCGATTTCCGCCATCGAATTCCGGGTTCGCCAGGCGGAAAGCCAGCTCCCGATGTAGCCGCCACCGGATACGGTAGACAAATAATCGATCTTCGTCAGCAAGTGGTGGTGCGAGAGACCTTGCAGCACGCCCAGGCAGAAGGTCGCGCTGCGAATTCCGCCTCCTGAAAAGCACAGCGCGCTGCGCTCGGCGATTCGCTGGAACTTCAGGAGCCGCTCGAACCGTGGCTTCTCCCGCTTGTCGCAAACGGCTTGTGCCGCCTTTCGCTTGGGATCTTCAGGCGGAAGGCCGATTTGCGATTCCAGGCAGCGCAGCGCCTTCAAGTGGCGCTCCCGGAGCACCCAATATGCAGGGTCTTTTTTCGTGGGCTGGGCTTTCTTGGCGAGTTTCGCGTCGGCATCGGCGAGCGCTGCCTGGTAGGCGGGTAGATCGTTTTCGACGTCGGGCGAGAGGTCGGCGTCGCGATCGAGATTCACGAATTCCGCTTCTAAAACATCGCACAGTGTGAGCACGCGGCGCCCCCCGATACTTAAGATTTAAGCTCGATTTTCGCTAGTATACAGGAATTGCAGGCAGATTCAGCCGTGGATTTACGGCACCGTGGCGCGGGCCGCCCGGCCTGCTGAGCCGAGAGTCGTCTCGGCTTTTCTTCATTGTCCGCGGATGAACCACGAAAAAGCTGAGATGACTCTCGGCTCTGCAGGCCTAGCGGCCCGCGCCACGCTCGACATCAGACTTCCGCTAGCACCTCGGCGATATCCTTTTCGAGGATCACGCCTTGCTTGATCACCTTCCAGTACGGCTCCGTCACATCCACCGTGGTCGCGCCGATTCCGGTCACCGATCCGCCGTCGAGCACCAGATCGAGATGGCCGTCCATCAGTCCGAAGACGTCGATTCCGCAGGTGCACGTTGGTTGTCCGGATTTGTTGGCACTGGTCGCGATCAGAGGTTGACGCAAGCGTTCGAGCAGCGCGTTCGCGACCTTCGATGTCGATTGCCGCGTGGCTACTCGTCCTGTATTGCCGGTGACTTTGAGCGGCACCCGCGACGATGCGGGCGCGATGATCGCCAGCGCTCCGGGCCAGAAGTGGCGCGCGAGCAGGTAGAAGCGCGGCGGAGCCTCTTTCACCAACTCTTCGGCCATCACCAGATCGCTCACCAGCAAAGGCAGCGACCGGTGCGCTTCCCTGCCTTTGGCCGCGAAAACTCGTCCAACTGCGTGCAGATTCAAGGGATCCGCGACCAGAGTGTAAAGAGCGTCGGTAGGAATCGCCACCACTCCGCCGCGGCGCACGACGGCGGCAGCTCGTTCGATAGCGGATTCACCGGGTTGGTCCGGGTCGATCTCGATCAAGTCGGTCGCCACGATTGTATTAGTGTAGCGCTGATGTGGCGCACGCACTCTTGCGTGCCGTGTCGACACTCATGTCGACACGAGTTCTTTCAAGCTGGCCGCCCTCCGTGATCGCGCAGAGGCCGGAAAAAGGTGTCGACATGAGTGTCGACACGGCACGCAAGAGTGCGTGCGCCACATCAGCGCTATTCCCGCGGCCCGATCGCTTCGGCGACTTCAACCGCCATCTGATAGCGCCCAAACGGCGCGCTCAATTGCACGCCCGCGACCATGCCTTTCACTCGCTCCACCATCTCGCGCGCGATCGCGACACCTTCGGCTCTCGCTGCGTCGGCATTTTCGGCGTTGCGCATCCGATCCATATACGGCGCGGGAACGGGCACACGCAATTCGTTGACCATGAACTCCGCATTGCGATAGCTAGTAAGCGGCCAGATTCCGGCGATGATCGGGAGCTTGTGCTGCTCCGTTCGTTTCAGAAACCCTTCGAGAAGATCGAGATCGAACACCGGCTGCGTGACGACGTATTCGGCTCCGGCTTTCACCTTCCAATCGAAACGGCGCAGTTCCTCATCCATGTTCAGGGCGCCCGGATTCGCGCCGACGCCGATAAGCAAAGCCGTCTGCGAACCCATCGGATTGCCGCCGAGATCCAGACCGTGATTCAGATTGTTCGCGATGTTGGTGAGTCCGATCGCATCGACATCGAACACCGCGGTAGCATCGGGATAAGTGCCCATGCGCGGCGGATCGCCGGTGATGCAGATGAGATTCTTCACGCCGACAGTGTACGCGCCCAGCAGTTCGCTTTGAATGCTGAGAATGTTGCGATCGCGGCAGCAGAAATGCAGCACCGCTTCGATTTCCGCTTGCCGCTGGATGAGCTGGCAGGTGACTTGCGCGCTCATGCGGGCGCTGGCGCGCGGCCCGTCGGGCACGTTGATGCAGTCGATGCCGGCGGCTTTGCAAAGCTTCGCGCCCTCGACTTCCTTGGATGCGTCGATACCGCGAGGAGGCAGAATCTCAACAAACGCGACGAACTTCCCGGCGGCCAGCTTCGTCCCGAGTGTGCTTTTCGCCGCGACGGGAACTTTCTCCATCGCATGCGGCCGCGACGCAGCCGCGTGAGTGATGGAAGCGGGCGCGGGTTCCACGTGCTTCAGGCTGCGCGCTTCGCTTTTGATTTCCTTGATGTGATCGGCCGTCGTCCCGCAGCATCCGCCAACAATGCGAACGCCTGCCATCAGGAATCGCCGCGCGTATTGCGCCATGTATTCGGGCGAACACAAATATAGATTGCGGCCCTCCACCGTGGCGGGCAGACCCGCGTTCGGCATCGCGCTGAGCGGCTTCTTGGTGTACGCGACCATCTTCTCGATGGTTTCGAGCATCACCTTCGGCCCTGAAGAGCAGTTCAGACCGATCGCATCCACCGGCCATTCGTCCAAACGCAGCGTGAAATCCTCAGTCGAGGTCCCGTCGCGCAACGTGCCGTCGTCTTCGATGCTCAGTTGCGCAACGATCGCCAGATCGGGTCCGGCGACTTCGCGCGCAGCCAGGATCGCTTCGCGAATTTCGTTGGTATCGCGAAATGTTTCGAGCATCAGCAGATCCACGCCGGCCTCAACCAACGCGGCGATTTGTTCGTGAAAAATCGCGCGGGCTTCTTCGAAACTGGTCGGCCCCAGAGGTTCCAGGCGGATACCGAGCGGACCCACGGCGCCGGCGACGAACGCCAGGTCGCGAGCCGCCTCACGAGCGATGCGCACACCGGCGTGGTTGATCAGCTTGACCTTTTCGCTGAACCCGAACGCGCCCAGACGCTTGCGATTCGCGCCGAACGTGTTGGTCTCCAGGATCTCGGCGCCGGCCTTCACGTATTCCTGATGCACGTCGCGAACCAGCGCGGGCAGCGAGAGATTTAATTCGTCATAGCAGCGATTGATGAAGACGCCCTTGGAATAAAGCATCGTCCCCATGGCTCCATCGGCCACCAGGACGCGCTTTTCCAGCGCCTCACGAAATTCTGCTGCTCGGGTCTGAGTCATAGTAGCGGGCATTCGTTACTCGAAGATTTCGCCGAGGGGAATCTCGATCGGCGGAAGCTCGATGGCGGGATTCTGGGCACGGAGGAAACCGTCGGTTATCTCGTGATTCTCTTTGTTGGTGTAGGCAAATGCTTGCCTGGTCTGGGGATCCAGAACCCACACGTAGCGGACTCCGAACGCCAGGTAGTCGGTGATTTTCTTCGTCACCCGGCTCATGCGGTCTTCCGGCGAGAGTACTTCGATGCACACAAGCGGCGGTCTCGTAATGATCCGCTCCTTCGGTTTTCCCACACCCTCAACAATCATCAAGTCCGGGACTCGGTAGTGCTTCTGGTTGAGCTGAAGCCGCTGTTCCTGAATGATCACGACACCAAGTGTCTTCTCGCGGGACATGATGTAAAACAACAATGCTCGCTGCAGCCAGTTATGATCGATTTCACCCGCGCTTCTCTCCAAGACCTCCCCGTCCACGTATTCACAGTCCGGGTCGAAACTGGTGCGAAGGTATTCCTCGACCGACATCTGGGTCGCAATCGCCATATATCTATACAATACCGCCGATACTGGATTCGATCAGTCGAAGATTTCGTTGAGCCGTATTTCTATCGCGGGATTCTCCGTGCGCAACGCGCCATCCGTCACAGGATGAACGCCGCTGTTCGTATGCACGAACGCTTCCCGCGTCTTAGGATTCAGGATCCAGACGTAGCGGACGCCATACGCAAGATAATCCGCGATCTTTTTCGACATCCGGTTCATTCGATCGTCGGGCGAAAGGATCTCGACGCAGACGAGCGGCCGCGTATTCAAGACGGCTTCGTCAGGTTCCGGTCCGGCAACGATGCAAAAGTCGGGGACACGGTAGTGACGCTCGGTCACTTTGAATCGCCACTCCTGCAGCGTGAAAACGCCCCACTCTTCTTCGTACTTGGCAAACAGAACGATCAAGCGTTTCTGAACTTTGGAATGACCCTTTTCGCCCACGTTTCTTTCGAGAACCTCCCCGTCCACGTATTCACAGTCCGGGTCGAAACTGGTGCGAAGATATTCCTCGACCGACATCTGGGTCGAAATCGCCATACTCATACCATACCTCGCGCAGTCATCCATCGCGGGAATGGATTGCCCTTAGCATCGCGCGCCGCCTCGATCAGATGCGGCACTCGACGACGACGCGTCATCAGACGATCGAGGAGCTCCGCCAAAGCTGTCTCCTCGCCTTCCAGCCACGCCGGCGGGATCTGCTTCCATGCCAGATCCACGATCTCTTCGGGAAAATGCACGATCCGATCCAGCCAGGGCTGGAAATCGTCCAAGCCGCGAACGCCGGCGTACACGATCGGGCGGAAATACAGTCCTTGAATGGGCGAGTCTCCCATTCGCCAATTCGGCCCCTCGAAGGCGAACCCGTTATCGACCATCTGTGCAACCAGGCCCATTCGCAATGGATGCGACGTCGAGCCCGGCAGCCATTCCTTCAAGCGCGCGCGAAAGAACACGGCCTGTCGCGAGTCGGCGTTTCCGATCCACTTGTCGAACGCCAGGGCGCCGGCAAACTCCCGCAGATTCTCCACCTTTTCAAGTACCGCATCCGGCAGGAAGTCGTACACCACACTACGCGCCGGGTCGCCCGGAAAACGGGATCCGAAATGCCAGCCCGTCTCGAACGCCTGCCGGCCGGTTCCCAACTGGATGTAGACCTCGGGATTGGCAGCCAGGAATTCCGCCGAGATGTGCACGATCGCAATTTCGGGTGTGGCGATTCCCAGGTACTTCAGGAACGTGGACGCGATCCACTCGTTCACCAGAATGCGCCGGTGCTGCGGATTGTTGCGGACTTTGACCACGTAGCAGTGGCCATCCTCGGCCTCGATCAGATGCGCCTGCGAACCGCCGCGCATCTTGCGGATCAGGCGCCGGGCGGAGAGGGGCATGAATTGGGCATTGGCATCTTGCGGACGAATGCGAGACTCGAAATTGCAGTACCTTAGAGATTATATGACGGAAGAAAAAGACAATTCCCCGCGCCCGCCGAGTGGCACGCCCATGAGCAAGGACGAGGTCGCGCTGGAGCTGATGAGATTTATCACAGTGACCACCGGCCTTGGAAAGACTTCGTCAGGAGCGGGCTTCGGCGGCAAAGCGGCGAAAGCTCCCGAAGAGCAGGTCGATTCACTGATCCAGCTATTCGAGCGCTGCCGCTCGGTTGTAGGAAAAACCTAGCTAAACATGGCGCGGGCCGTCAAGCACCACCCGTCAGGGTGGGGGTCCTCATTGACTTACCGTCACCCTGACGGGTCGTGCTTGGACGGCCCGCGCCACGTCGTTAACGTTTCTTCTTACCGCCCTTTTTCGCGGCTGCTTTTTTTGCGGCCTTCTTGGGAGCCGCCTTCTTTACGGCCTTCTTCGCTGCCTTCTTCGGAGCAGCTTTCTTGGCGGCTTTTTTCGGAGCTGCCTTTTTTGCGGCTTTCTTGGGTGCGGCCTTCTTGGCAGCTTTTTTCGGAGGTGCCTTCTTAGCGGCTTTCTTGGGTGCGGCTTTCTTGGGTGCGGCTTTCTTGGGTGCAGCCTTCTTGGCCGCCTTTTTCACGGGAGCTTTCTTTGCCGCCGGCTTGGCAGCTTTCTTAGCTACTGGCTTCGGCGGTGCCGAAGCTTTCTTGACGGGCTTCCGTTCGGGTGTCGCCGCCGGCGCCGGTTCCGGCTCAGGTGTAGGAATCACCGCAGCCGGTATGACTGGAACCACCACCGCAGTCACGACCAGCTCTTCTTCTTCATCGTCCAATCCGTAGTCGCCCAGATCGTCGTCTACGTTGATCTGCGATCCCTCCTCGAGATCGTCGATATCGTCTTCTTCCACCGAGAGCCGATACTCCACCATTCAGTTCTGCCTCCTTACAGGCTTCATCATGAGATGTCGTCGTGAGACGTGGCCGTAATGCGACGCGACCAAAAATTAGAATATCGCTTTTTGTCGGGAAGGCAAGCGAAAAGTCGACCAACTCGCGAATCAGGCCGCCCTAATCAACCCGCCGGCGAGTGCGCGGGCGCCGTGCGATGCGCTTGCGCGTGATTCGTGCTCTTTTGCGCCGTCACCGATTTCTTGTGCGGCACAGTCTTGCCCTTAGCGGATGCCGTCGCGGTCGCCGTCGAACCCGCTGTCGAGCGCTTGCGTGCCGCCGATGTCTTCGGCGTCCGATCGCCGGGATAGGCCACGGGAATCGCCATCCACTCACCCGTCGCACCCATCGATTCATGATTGGCCGAGCTCACCAGGCCGCTCTGGGCGTTGTAGCGCTTCGCGAGCCCTGCCAGCGTGTCGCCCGATTGCACGTGATGAACCCGCCAGGAGTCGCGCCGATTCGGCGGCACCGCGGCGAGCGCCGTCTCCAGCGAGCCCAGCGTCCCTTTCGGAACGTGCATCGAATATCCGGCTGGAGCAACCGATCGCAACAGCGCCGGGTTCAGTTCGCGCAATTCACTCAACGGCCGCTCGACCGCATCCGCCACCAGCGCGATATGCGTCGGCGTCTGGATCTCGATCGTGTCGAACTCGAGCGCCGGTTCCATCTCCAGATGATCCAAGCCGTAGTCCTTCGCGTTCTTGGCCATGATGGTCATTGCGAGAATCACGGGAACGTAGTTGCTGGTCTCCTTGGGCAACACGTTGAGCCGCCGCAGCGACCAGAAGTCGGCGTAGCCGGTCCGCATCACGGCGTGATCGACGCAGCCGGGACCGCAGTCGTAAGCAGCCATCGCCAGATACCAGTCGCCCAAGTGAGTGTAGAGATCGTGAAGATGGCGGGCAGCGGCGCGGGTAGCTTTCTCCGGATCCATGCGATCGTCCGTCGCCGAAGTCTGTTGCAGCCCGTACTCTTTCCCGCGGAACCTGGCGAACTGCCACAACCCGACGCACGCTTTATTCGACAACGCGCGCGGCAGGAAGCCCGATTCGGCCTGCGCCACGAAAATCAACTCCTGAGGAACGCCTTCCTCCGCCAGGATCTGCTCGATCATGGACTTGTAGCGACCCGAGCGGCGTATGCCAGCCGCCACGATTCTCTTGCCACGTTCGGTCGAAAAGTAGTTGATCGCCCCGATGACGGCGTCGTTTTCCTCCAGCGGAAGCTGCGAAGCGGTTGCCTGAATCTGTTCTTTCACCTTGTTGCGAAGCGCCGGGTCGACCGGGAAGGTCATGTCGACCAAAGCGTCGCGCGGCGATTTGTCGAACGAAACCTCGTCGGATTCGCCCGCGTTCTGTTTATCGACATCCAGGCGGTAGATCGCGTCGACCATCTCTTCCAGGCGCCGTTCCAGGCGGCTGCGCTCAGGCACACTTTCCGGAGCGTTCAGCAGCCCTTCGATCGCCAGATTGAACTGGCGACGGGCATCATCCGTCCTGCCGGCTTGGAATGCCAGCTTTCCGGCAGCAAAGCTATCGTTGGCTTTCTTGAGAAGGAAATCGGTATCGCTGGGACGGGGAAGGTCGGGGAGCACCGCCAGGAACGGAACTTCATTGGCATAGAGCCCGGCTGCTTCCGTACCAAGACGAGGTGGCTCAGGGACGGGTTCCTCCTGCACGGCGACGTGCACGGCAGGTGGGAGCAGGAACGTTCGGAACTGCTGGGGCCGGGTGGTCGTGACGCAACCGGCGAGCAAAAGCGCCCCGGAAGCCACCAACATCCTGGCCGGAGTGAAAAAACTTCCGGCGGTTCGCATTAGCGTCTATCGTAACAAACCGGTGAAGGGCGCGGGGGGCCAAGCACCGGTAGTGTCCTAAAAGTGCGTTGGTCGAAGCATTGCTTTTTTGAGCGACCGACCGCACGATGATAGTACGCTGGTATAATTTCGCGATGAATCGAATCGTGCTCGGAATCCTGCTTGGGCTAGGATGTGGAATTGTGGACGTCCTGATCATGCTTCCGATGAGTTTTCCCGACAAGCAGACGGCGCTCGCGGCCGCATTCTCCAGCCGGTTCGCTATCGGCTTCGTCACTGCCAATGTGACCCTGCCGATGCACCCCGCCTTGGCCGGTGCGCTCGTTGGCTTGCTCATCAGTATTCCGGATGCGATCGTGACTAAGGCGTACGCTCCGATCATTGTCACTGGCTTAATCTTCGGCGCGCTGTCGGGATGGGCAGCTCGCACATGGGGAGTGTAGATTTCGGACCAACGCACCTTTCAGGCACTGCCAAGCAGCGCCCGTGTGGGCGGGGGTAATTCACCGTACAACGCGCGGCAACATACAAAGATGAAGAGCTATCGAAAAGAGCTATGGTTCGAAGTCCCCAGCCGGCGCGGATTCATCAACATCACCCGACAAGTGGAGCAATGCCTTGCCGAAAGCGGAGTCAGAGAGGGCTTGGTGCTGGTCAACGCCATGCACATCACGGCCTCGGTCTTCATCAATGACGACGAGACCGGCTTACATCAGGACTACGAAAAGTGGCTCGAACGCCTGGCGCCCCATGAGCCGACCACTCAATATCTGCATAACCGAACCGGCGAGGACAACGCGGACGCGCACATGAAGCGGCAGGTGATGGGCCGGGAAGTCGTTGTCGCCATCACTAAGGGAGCGCTCGACTTCGGTCCTTGGGAGCAGATCTTCTACGGAGAGTTCGACGGCCGCCGCAGGAAGCGGGCGCTGGTCAAGATCATCGGTGAGTGAGCTATTGTTCAATTGATTCAACCAAGAGGAACACCAAACGAGATGTTTTAGTTGAAATGTGCGACCTTGCTAGTTAGCCCTAATTCGGCGTAATTTTGAAGTCGTTCAGCGAGAGCTGGTCTTTCCCCGGAATGTGGAATCCAAACTTCCCCGCCGCGACGCCATCGGTCGGGTGCCAATCGTCCAGCGGCTTCCATTGCTGCTCTTTCAGAATGGAATGCACGATCCCCTGCGGAGTGATACGGATAGAGAAAGTATTGTAGCTCTGGATCTTGGTGCCATGTGGGACCTTGAACGTCTTGCCGTGCCGACCATTCACGACGTCGGTCCGCGTGAAGTTGGTATCGTCCACCTGGAACAGATCGTAATTCTTGGGATCGCGATAGGCCGCCATCCATTCGATCCGCTTGCCTTTCAATAGGCTCACCGTGAACTGAACCGTGGCTCTGGAAAGATCCAGCGGGATCAGCACGTTGTCGCCGCCGATGCGGGTTATCGCACTACCCTCGCGGGTCCACCCGGACTTCAGCCAGTCCTCCAATCCGAACGCCGGATGCATTTCGGTCGTGATCGGCGGCTGCGGGGTGACTTTCGGTTGATTCGATTCTACTCGCCGCAAGGGAAGCTGCGCGGTCGCGAATCCGCCGGCGGGGACTCGCACGGTTGTCTGGGCATCCTGATAGCGCGGGGCCGATGCGCTCACGGTATACATGCCCTCTGCCAGCGACATCGTCAGATCCCGAACATCCTGATCCTGCTGCTCTCCCAGCTTGCGGACCCTCACCTTGGCATCCGCCGGCGTCACTTCGATCTTCAGCGTCCCCATCAAACTTTGGAGCGCGCCTTCGAGCTCGATGGTCTTGCCGACCGCAAATACTTGTTCCGATTGACGCGTCTGGAGCCGCTCGTGCTTCAGCGAAACGGTATGGCGGCCCGGCTCGATGTACGCGGCCGAGAACTCGCCGCTGGGATCGACCAATCCGAGCTTGGTGCCGTCGACGTAAACTTCGGACCCGACCACGCCATGGTGAATCATCAGCGCCGCGCGCGCCGCGACAAGGCGAAATTCCAGATGTACCGGGTCAGCTTTGGGAAGATTTGCGGTCTGCTCCGGCGGCGTGACGTAGCCTTCCTTTTGCACGCGAACTACGTAAGTCTTGGGCGGCAAATTCAACCGCACCTTCCCAGCCAGAGTGGTGCGTTTGGTCTTCTCACCGTTGATGTAGATATCGACACCATCCTGATTCGCCGCAATGTACAGGACGCCAATATTCTGCTGCGACATGAGCGCTGCGGTCAGACCAGTCGCCCCCGTGTCGAACGTCGCCCGAGCCGACCCGGCTTGCGATTCCACCAGAATTTCGTGCGAGCCGGGCGCCAAGTCCTTCAATTCCAGGCCACCGCCATTGAGCACCCCGGCCGGCTTGCCGTCGAGTGACGCTTTCGCTCCGTCAAGCGACCCGTAAACCTGCGCCGTCGATCCCGCATGCGATACGACGAACCCGTGCATCGCGTTGGTCTGCATCCCGACCACCTTCGGCATCGCGCCGTCGGCAATGTCTACGGTAACCTTCGAACTGAACGGTCCGCTCTGCACGTAAATCACGTGCTGCGATGGCGTCAGCTTCGCGATCTCGACATCGGCGCCCTGAATCTGCGCCAGCTGCGCGCCGTCGAGTTGCACGGTGCCGTCCGGCAAATCGGTGGTGATGGTGACGAGCGGTGCTGGCGGCGCCAATGTCAGGGTTACGTCCGGTACGCTGGCCTGCCCGGCTGCAATCGTGAAGTTCTTCGTCGCCGTCTGGAAATTGGCGAGCTTCGCTTCCGCCCGATAATCACCTGGCGCAAGTTCCATTTCGCAGGCCGAAGTTCCGCAGGGTTTGCCGTTGACGCTGATCTCGGCTCCAGCGGGCGTCGAGTGGAGATTCACTTTGACGTTCGCGGCTTCCACCGGCGGAGGCGGAGGCACCGGTTTTTTCCGCATCAGGAACGCGACGCCGACCAACAGCAGGACGACCACCCCAATCCCCAGGGCTGCGCCAGCATATGCGGTCTTCTTCTGTCCGCCCTTGTTGCCATCGTTCTGGTTCACCTTGGGCGGCGTGCCCCGATCCTTGCCCGATTGCTCATGCACCGCGCCGGGAATCAGCACACCCATTTCAGTGCTCGACGCGAGGCCTGAAGAGCCTGTATCCGTGACACCGCCTTTCCAACCCGGAGGCGGCGGAGGCATGCGCAACTGTGGACTCGGCGGAGTCGGCGTTTTTGGGGCAGCCGGAACAACCGGAGGCGGACTCGTGCTCACCGGCTGAGGAGCACCGGGCGGCGGAGTCGGTGGACCCGATTTCGCCGGGGTCTGAATGGCCGCGACATTCGCCGGATTCGGCGTCCGCGTGGATTCCTGGCTCTTCTGTGCCGCATCCTGCACGCGATTCAATGTCGCCTGCAATTGCAGCAAGCGCGGATCGTTCGGATAAGACGCGAGTCCCTGCCCTGCCACCGCGAGCGCACCGCCGAAATCGCCATCCGTCTGCAATCGCCGAGCCTGCGTCAGGCACCATGCGACAAATTCTTCGCGCTTGTGGTCCGCCAGTTGCGTGAACAGACTCCGTGCCGGCACGTGGCCGGGATCGAGCTGAAGAATCTCGTTGAGCGCGGCCTCAGTCACCTCCGGGCTGGTTTCCATCGATTTCCGCGCGTGTTCGAGCAGCGTGTTCACCAGCACGGTGCGAATCACAGAATTGCGCGGGTCAAGCTGATACGCCTCGCGCAGATCGGAGAGCGTCTGATCGACAGTCCCCTTCTCTCCGCTTTCGCGCGCCCGATCCAGCAACTGCGAAGCTTGTCCGGCGCGTTCCTGATGCTTGCGAACCAGCTTATCGAGTTCCAGCAGCTCGGCTTCATTCGGGAATTCCATCAGCGCGTTCTGGATGGTTTTCTTGGCGCGCTCGTAGTCGCCGCCTTCCAGATACCTGTCGGTCTGTTCCACCCAGCGCGCCTTGGAATTGTGCAGCGCCTGTTGATCCCGCCGCTTGATCACGCGCTCGATTTCAAACGCCAGTCCCGGGCTGCTTTTCGTGAATCGACTTCAGGATCTGCCACTGATCCAGAGCCTCGACGAACTGACCCTTTTCCTCGAAAAACCGGGCTTTGGTGACGATCGAATTCACCAGATCTCGCTTGTCGCGAACCAGTTGGATGGCGCGCTCGAAGTGCGGCTCGCCGGGATATAGCTTCAGAACCTCTTCGAGAATTGCCAGGCGGCGATCCAGATCCGGTTCCTCATCGACGCGCCTGTCGGTTTCCGCGATCACGCGCGACAGGCTTTGCCGCTGGCGCTCTTCCACGTCGAATTTGAGCGACTGGAACAGAACGTGATTCGGATACTTGGCGAGATACTGTTTGCAGATCGCCAGCGCGGCTTCGAAATTGTCGGCCGCCAGGCAGCGATGCGCTTCTTCCAGCGAATTCTTCAGCGAATTGTGCTCCGAATGAACCTTGTTATACAGCCCCTGATAGCTGTGGCTGCGACCGGTGTCGGCTTCCGGATTGTCGCGATCCATCGCGATCAGCACTTCCAGCCTGGTCAGCGCCTGCGTGACGTCGCCCTTTTCCCAAGCCTGCATCGCGGCTTGATACAGCTTCGATTTCTGTTCGCGAACGGCGGCGACTTCCTTCTCGCGACGCCCGACCTCGGCAGCCAGACTCAGCGCATCCGTGTCGTTCGGCTTCAACTGAAGCACGTTTTCCAGCGCCTCACGCGCCTGCCGGAACGCCTGGTTTTCCAGGTGCTGTCGCGATAACGTGATCCATTCGGAAATCTTCTTCTCGCGACGCTCCTTTTCCACCTGCGACTTCAACGACAGCGCCGTCGCGTCGTTGGGATCCAGATCCAGCGCTTCCTGAATCTTCCGCAGCGCCAGCGGATACTCGTTCGCCTCGTAGAATCGGCGAGCATTCTCGAGCATCTGCTTGATGCGGATCTGCCGCACCGCCTGATCCACTTGCCCGCGCAGCAACGCGATTCCCTGATCCAGATGACCTTCGGCTTCCAGTTCCGACAGCACTTCCGAAGCGAACTCGTAGTCGGCCTGCTCGTAACTCTTGCGCGGCCCGCTCCAGGCGAGGCTTAATCTTCGACGCGTCGAAATATTCCAGTGGCTCATTACGCATCGCCTTCATCAGCGCGTCGCCGTACTCGCGCATGTTGAAGAAGCGATGCCAGGGCTGCTTCGCCATGGCCTTGTGAACCACCTGGCTGATGGCGAACCCGACTTCGTGATTCAGCTCGGAAATCGGCGGCGGGCTGAGCTTCTGGATCGCCTCGATCACTTCGCCGTCGTCCGCTCCGCGAAACGGCCGCTGCCGCGTCAGCGCTTCATACGTCACCACGCCCAGCGCGAACATATCGGACAGCGGGCTCGGCGGCTTCATCGCCAATTGTTCGGGCGCCATGTAATACAGCGTCCCCTTGAGCGTAGTCTTCGAATGCGCGCTCGCCGATCGGACGATTCCGAAATCGATGATCTTGACCGAGCCGTCGTCCATCACGAAAACATTGCTCGGCTTGACGTCGCGATGGATCAGGCCCTGCTCATGCGCGGCATGCAGTCCACGAGCAGCCTGATCGACAATCGCCAGTACGCCGGCAACGCGTCAGCCGCGGACTCGCTTCTTTGATCAGCTTGTCGAGAGTGACTCCCGGCAGCAGCGGCATGACGAAAAAGGGCTTCTTCGCGCCGTCCTGCTCGAACTCCCCGATGTCATAGATATTGATGACGTTAGGGTGGACCATGGTGGCCAGCGTGTTCCACTCTTTGAAGAACAGCGCGAGCGTCTCCGGATTGTCGACGTCCAGGATGGTTTTGAGGGCGACTTCGCGGTTCATCAGGCGATCGTACGCCTTATAAACGATGCCCATCCCGCCGCGCCCGAGCGTATCCCGCAGCTCATACCGTTCCTGAAGTTTGGTCCGTTTAGACGACACAAAACCTACTTTAACTTCGCTATGACAACCACTTGCGCTTGCTGGGTTACAATATCTACGATAGCGGGTAAACCGTGCAGCCGCAATCCAGACTCGGTGACAATTCTACGGTTCCGGTGGACGCGCATGGCAACCTGTGCTGCCCGCACGAATGCATCGGCCCGGCAATCAGTGGTTCACTCGACGTATTCGTGAATGCGCGGCCGGCCTTGCGCGTCACCGATACCGGCATCCACGCGGCCTGTTGCGGACCCAACACCTGGATCGCGACCAAAGGCAGCACTTCCGTCTTCATCAATAACCTGGCCGCGCACCGCTTGTATGACGAAGACATGCATTGCGGCGGTCCCGGGTACATGGTGGAAGCCAGTGAGGATGTGTTCGTCGGCGACATGTCGGTGTCCGGCCTCTTCGACATTCTGAAGAAGCTGGACATCCCGTTCGATTATCCGGTGGACTGCTGTTACGCGCGCGCCGACAAGATGGCTCGCGTCATGAAGAGCCTGGGCGTCGATAGCCAGAAGTATTGGCTGTTCGCCCAGAATTGGGGAGAGCCGGGAGCGACGCCCGATCTCGCGCCAACCGCGAACGGAGCGCCGGTAATGTTTCCGAATGCGCACACTGGCGCGATGCAGCCGGTATCGTGGGTGTACCACGTGGCTCCGATGGTCACCGTGACGAATCCCGATGGATCCACGCAGAAATATATTCTGGATCCTTCGATCGCCAGCGGACCTGTGACTCCCGAGCAATGGGCGGCCATCCAAGGCAATCCTGCTGGGGCGTATCCCGAAGTCAGTTCCAGCGATAGCTATTTTCAGAATCAAAAGCATGGCATCGACGAACCGGCCGACGCCGCCAAGACCGATGCCCAACTGCAAAAACATCGCGAGAGCCGCGACGCCGCCAACGCTGCCGCCGCGTCGTCCGCGCCATCGGGCGCCAGTGGATTCTGATGTGCGGAGGCGTTCGCGGGGCGCTCCTTGTATCCGCGATCTGGTTAGCGGCGGGAACCTTTCTGGCGGGACAAACTAATATGGCTATCGAACGGCATCGGCTCGCCCTGACGTATGTGACCGGCGTGAAGGAAGATCCGGAGACCAAGCGCTTCCAGATTTCGACAGCTAGGTTCAACAATCTGTGGACGGCCGACGCCGCGATCGCGGGAAAACTCGCGAAGCTGGTTCACGATCGGTCGCTGACCGCGATTTCGGTGAATCCGGACCGCCAGATTCTCGCCGTGACGCCCGCCGTGCGGGACCGGATCATGAGCGTGGCCGTGCAATCGCAAGACTCGGCGATCCGCGTACAGGCGATGCGGTCGCCGTCGATGCTGGCGCTACGCACCGATCATCCGCGCTTCGCCGCGTTACTCGAACTGCTGAAACAGGCGCGCGAGCAAAAATCCGAGGTCGACATGGCGGTGTTTCCGGGAACCGGCGAGATTGAGGATGTAATTCCGGTCCCGCTAGCGCACTGAGTCTCACCCGGCTCCGGAATCGGGGCCTCCGCCTCCACCACCCGCCTCACCAGCCTCACCGCCAACACCACCCATGCCTCCACCACCGGCTTCATCGCCGACACCACCCATGCCTCCACCACCGGCTTCACCGCCGACACCGCCGATGCCTCCACCACCGGCCTCACCGCCAGCTCCACCTGCCTCACCGCCAGCTCCACCGGCCTCACCCCCGACACCGCCGATGCCTCCACCACCTGCCTCACCGCCGGCGGCTCCACCTGCTTCACCGCCGACGCCGCCTTCCGCCTGATCCTCCTGCTCCTCTTGCTCGTCGGTCTCATCCTCAGTGTCTGGCGCTGCATAGTCCGCAGCCGGCGATTTGAACCGCTGGTCGTCCGGATTATTCACATCGTCTGGCGTATCCGGATCGTCGGGATCCGCATCGTCGGGATCGGCGGCATCCGCTCCGGTTGGCGCGCCCAGTCCGCAATTCAGGAACAGTTGGGTCGCCTGGATCTGGATCTGGCCGTCCTGGATCATAATTGACGAACTGCCGACCTTCAGCACGATCTTGTCCGCTGCCTCGACGACGATCTTCCCATTCGACTTGATCTGGAAATCGCCGTCCGCCGTCAGCTTCCACTCGCCGTCGACCTTGTGGTCGACATCGCCGCCAATGTGATAGCCGCCATCGCCATCGATGGTGACCGTATAATCGCCATCGATCTTCTGTTCGTAATCGCCTTGATTGTGAATGCCCGTGTCACCTTGAATCAGCTCGCCGAAATCGCCGTCGACGGTTTGATTCTTGTCGCCATCCACTTCTTCCGTCTGATCACCGCCGACCTTGAACGTGGCATCGTCGTCCACCTGGACGTTCATCTTCCCCTTGATGTGTTCGTTGAAGTCGCCGTAAACGTCGGTGTACTTGGTGCCCTCGATACGCTCGTGCTTGTCGCCGCCGACGTCCAGAAAACGATCGTGCAGAATGTACTCGCTGCGATCGTTCTTGACGAAAATGTGCAGGTCCTTCTCCGCCTGCATGCGGAATAATTCCTGGCCGATGCTGTCGACCAGGCGAATCTCGTTGTAGTTATCGACCGTGCCACCCTTGGTGCTGCGCGTCTTGATCCCGCTCCACTCCTTGTTGGCCGGCAGCGGATACGGCGGCATGTTGCGGTTGTGATAAACGCAGCCGGTGATGATCGGACGATCGGGATCGCCATCGATGAACTGGACGATCACCTCCATGCCGACCCGAGGAATCCAAATCTGTCCGTAGAGCGGCCCGCCCCATGGCTGCATTACGCGAATCCAACAGGAACTGGTGCCGTTCTCATCGCTCTGCCTGCGGTCCCAATGAAACTTGACGCGCACGCGGCCGTACATATCCGTGTAGATTTCCTCCCCCGGAGGCCCGACCACCATTGCGGTCTGCGTGCTCGCGATTTGCGGGTTTTCGGTCTTCAGGTTCGGCCGGAAAATGACCGACGACGGATGCGAAACGAAGGAATTGTTGTAGGTGGCCTCGCGCGCGTCGGCGCCAGCGACGAACGTTCCTTCCTGGGCATCGTGATTGACGCTGACCACCAGGTAATTGATGTTCTGCTCGGTGCGATCGTGCTCCGTCAGATCGTAGCGATAGCCGGGCACCAGCGAGCGCGCGTTGCCGGTGCCGTGCGTCACCGTGTGGTCATGCTCCTGTTCCTGAATGCGAAGCTGCACCCAATCCTCGACGTCGCCCGGCCATTCGTACGCACCCGGATAGTTGTAAACCTCCATGTCGCGATCGACTCCGGTATCGCGCGGCACGGTTCGTTCATCCAGCAGCGGGTTCGTGGGAATCTTGAAGTTGTAATCCTTGTGCGCGTACTTGTTGGGCTTGACGACTTTCTTCAGATCCGACGCGAAGATGGTGTCGTCGGTACGATACAACCCCGTTCCGGTCTGATGCTCATAGCGGATGGTCGACTGATACGGACATGGCAAGTGCGCCGCCATGTTGTCGACGATCATCAGCGTGTGCTTCCCGTCCTCATGTTTGAAGTAGTAGTACATCCCTTCGATTTCCATGAGGCGGGCGACGAAGTCCCAGGCGGACTCCGAGTATTGGCAGCAATTTTCCCAGTCCTTGTGGCGATCCGTCAGACCCTTATCGTCATAGCCGGTGAAGCCGTAGCGCGCGAAGGTTTCGCGGATCACCTGCGGCAGCGTCTTGTCCTGAAAGATGTGGCAACCCTGGGTCAGCGTCAGGAACCAAACCCACGGGACCAGCTCAGCCGAGTAGTAGGCCAGCCGTCCGTCGTGACGCAGCGGCGAGAACCTGCTCAGATGGCCGTTGAAATAGCGGAAGGATACGCCATCGCGCTGGCGGATGCCGATCGTGACGTTCTTGCCCAGCATTTCCTCGGTCGTGATGGTGGCGTCTTCCGAGATCAGCTCGAGATCGAACTTGAACAGCTCCGAGATTTTCTCGGAGCCTGAGAAATGGTTGACGAACAACTCACCGGCGTGGGGTCCGTCGTAGGAAAACAGCCGCCGATATTCGCTATAGTCCGGCATGAAAATCCCTCTGATCCTTGTGGCGCACGCACTCTTGCGTGCCGTGTCGAGACTCTTCTCGACACGAGTTTTTCCAGTGCGACCACAGGTGTCGACATGAGTGTCGACACGGCACGCAAGAGTGCGTGCGCCACAAGGATGCGTGTAAATTATTGTTCATTCGTGGCTAATTTTCTTGGTCGATGGATCATGAATACACGAACCCGCCGCCTTCACCGATCCCCACATGAATCGCCGTAGGCTTCGCGCCTTCCGCGATGCCGCTCAGCAATCGGCGCGAAAGATCGGGCAGCAGTGTGTTGGTCAGGATGTTGTCGACGTTGCGCGCGCCGCTCTCTACTTCCGTGCATCGCTCCGCGACTGCGTCGAGCAAAGCCGCATCCCAACTCAACTTGATTTTGTGGTTCTCCTGAATGCGCCGCTGAATCTTGGCGAGCTTCAACAGAATGATCTGCTTCAACGCTTCGTCGCGCACCGGGTAATACGGGACGATCACCATGCGCCCCAGAAACGCCGGCTTGAAGACCTTGTTCAGCTCCGGCTTGATGGCCGCCACCAGGCCGGCCATCGTCGGCGCGGTTTCCATGTCCGCCGTCAGCTTCATGATCGTGTCCGTCGAAGCGTTGCTGGTCAGGATGATGATGGTGTTCTTGAAATTGATTTCGCGGCCTTCGCCGTCTTCCATCACGCCCTTATCGAACACCTGATAGAACAGCTCCAGCACGTCCGGGTGCGCTTTTTCGATTTCGTCGAGCAACACCACCGCGTACGGGCGCCGCCGAACGGCTTCGGTCAGCACGCCGCCTTCCCCGTAGCCGACGTAACCCGGAGGCGAGCCTTTCAGCGTCGACACGGTATGCGATTCCTGAAACTCGCTCATGTTGATGGTGATGAGATTTCGCTCGCCGCCATATAGGAGGTCGGAAAGCGCAAGCGCGGTCTCGGTCTTGCCGACGCCGCTTGGCCCGACCAGCAGGAACACGCCGACGGGTCGATTGGGATCGTCGAGGCTGGCGCGCGAGGTGCGGATGCGTTCACTGATCGCAGCCAGCGAGTGCCCTTGTCCGATCACGCGCCGCCCCAGGTGCTGCTCCAGTTCGAGCACGGTGGAAACTTCATCCTTCAACATCTTGCCGACGGGGATTCCGGTCCAGGCCGAAATCACTTCGCCCACTGTTTGCGAGTCGACGCAGACGCGCATCAACGGAGTCTCACCTTGCAGCTTGTCGAGCGTCTTCGATAACAAATCGACTTCGCTGCGCGCCGAGGTTCGTGCGGCTTCAGCGGCAATCGACGCCGCGAAGTCTGCTGCGTTCCCTTCAGCACCGACCGCGGCGCCCGTTTCGTTTTCAAGCTGCGCCCTCAACTCGCGGATGCGCGACACCAGCGATCGCTCTTTTTCGAAATGATCGCGCAGAGTTGCGAGCGTGGCCTCGGTCTTGGTTTGATCGGCACGAAGCTGCTCCAGCCGTTCGCGATGATCTGCGCCGGTAGCGGCTTCCCTGCCCAACACGCGCTGTTGCACGATCAAATCGTCAAGCTGACGGATGGCATCTTCGATCGGCGGAGGCGTCGTGCTGTGGCCCAGCGCCAGTCGCGCGCAGGCCGTGTCCAGCACGCTCACCGCTTTATCGGGAAGCTGCCGGCCCACCATATAGCGATGCGAAAGCTTGGCGGCGGATTGAATCGCCTCTTCCAGAATCCGCACTCCGTGATGCTTTTCGAGCGCCGGCACGATGCCGCGCAACATGATCATGCACTTCACTTCTTCCGGCTCTTCGACCTTGACCACTTGGAAGCGCCGCGCGAGCGCTGCATCCTTTTCGAAATATTTCTTGTACTCGGACCACGTGGTGGCCGCGATGGTACGCAGTTCACCACGCGCCAGTGCGGGCTTGAGCAGATTCGCCGCATCGCCCTGCCCTTCCGGTCCGCCGGCTCCAATCATGGTGTGGGCTTCGTCGATGAACAGAATGATCGGCGTGGGCGACGCTTTCACTTCTTCGATCAGCCCCTTCAGCCGATTCTCAAATTCGCCCTTCACGCCGGCGCCGGCTTGCAGCAATGCGAGGTCGAGCGACCGCAGCATCACGTTCTGCAGCGGCGGCGGCACGTCCCCATTGGCGATGCGCAGCGCGAATCCCTCGACAACCGCTGTCTTCCCTACGCCGGCTTCGCCAGTGAGAATCGGATTGTTTTGGCGGCGTCGCATCAGGATATCCACCACCTGACGAATTTCGGCATCACGTCCGAGCACGGGATCGATCTTGCCCGCGCGCGCATTCGCGGTCATGTCGATAGTGAACTGATCCAGGTTCGGCGTCTTGCCGGCCGCGCGCGGAACGCCGGGCCCGGGTGCGCTGACCGCGGTTTCCAAATCTTCTGACGATCCTTCGAGGATCGCGAGAAACTCCGCGGCCAGAGTCTGCGCGTCTATTTTCTGTAGTTCTCGGCTCAACTCGCGCGTCATGCGCGACAATTCGGGATCGGCCACCAGCACCAAAAGTGTTGCGCCGGTGCGGATCTCTTCGAGACCATATTCGAGCGAGCCGATCTTCCAGGCCTCGGCCAGCACGCGGACAAGCGACGGACTGAACGACGGCGTGCGCGCGTTGCCGGTCTTGAACGTGTCGAGACTGCGCGCGAGTTCGTCGGCGAAGCCGCGAGCGGTCGATGCCGAAGCGCGCCGCGATTTTATCAAAATCGCCGCCGGAAGATTCGAGCAGCTTGAGCAGGTAATGCTCGACTTCGACGTCGTAATGGGTGCGGGAAACGCAAGCTCCCGCCGCGCCTTCGAGCGCGCTACGCGCCGATTGGTTCAATTTCCCGATGAGTGGTTTAAGGCTCACATTCATTGTCTGGTCACCTGTTGTTTTCGCTGCGTGCTGTCGATGTGGCGCACGCACTCTTGCGTGCCGTGTCGACACTCATGTCGACACGTTTTCCGGTTGAGAAATTCCCGGGGATAAACGGACTCCCTTCTCGATGGAATCTCGCCGCCGATTGCCACACTCTTACCCTGCCGGTCGGTGGCTTTTTCTCACCTGGCACCTGAACGGTAGTCTCCCCGCCGGTCATTTTCCGCCGCCCCATAAAGCGTCGGCCGGCGAGGCGTTTGTTTGGGTCGATCGACAACTCGACCTTGCGAGAACTGGCCCGATGTTCTTGCGGGATGAGGAGGTGGCAACGACCGTCGTCAACGCCCTGTTCAAAGGCGTTGGACTCGAGCATTATCGTTTGGGACCATTCGTGATCATGGCGAACCACGTTCACGCATTGCTGCTCTTTCACATCGATCCGAAGATCGCGCTGAAGTCGCTCAAGGGGGCCTCCGCTCGTGAAGCGAACCGGATTCTCCATCGCACGGGAGAGGCCTTCTGGCAACGAGAATCCTACGATCATTGGGTTCGCGATAACCAGGAATGGCGAAAGATTGCGGCTTACATTGAGAACAATCCGGTCAAAGCCGGATTGGTTACTAACGCAGAGGACTACCAATGGTCCACGGCGAACGAGCGCTTGAAAAAACGTGTCGACATGAGTGTCGACACGGCACGCAAGAGTGCGTGCGCCACAAGTTAGTCTGCCCATAACCTCAGCACCGTTTCATCCGGATCCCGATCCAGCGGCCGTGTGAACATCCACGAAAACCAGCCGAGCCTGGGGGGCGGCGCCTCCTCCACTCCCAGCGCAAATCGAGGCGCGTCTTCTCGTTTGAGAACCAATTGTACTTCCACGTCCAGATCGTCGCCGCAGAAGAATTTCGCGATCGCTTTCAAGGGCTCATACGCAGTCCCGTCCGGCAGGAAATCCTTGTATTGCGCGAGCGGCATCGGGCCGATTCTTACTCGCACGACGGACTGCTGGTCCCACACCTCATCGCCCAAAACGATCCCAATGCCTAATCGTTCCGATTGCGAGTTGCCTTCGTCCAGACAGGTTCGCGAATCCGAATCGAGCGGCCGCCACGTGCCCGCGAACGGTTGCACCTCGACGGGAGCGCTGAAGTAGTCCGCCAGGATCGCCTTGAACGCCGCGGCCGATCGTGGAAACTGCGCGAATAGACCTTCGTAGGAAATCAGCGTCTGATCCGGAATCGCCTGCCGATTCCGCAATCCCCTGGTTCCCAGGCCGATCAGGTCGAGCAAATATCCGGTGAACGCATCGTCACTTCGCTCCAACAAAGATGCACGCTCGTATGCAACGGGAAAGCGGTACTTTTCCCAAGCGCGATACAACAGCGAAATCATCCGATGGTTGAAGATGTCGAGGAAGTCGCGCAGGGTCTGGTCGCGCGCATACATCCGCTCGATCATCAGTTCGGTGTAGCGGGTCGGCAAAGTACCCAGGGGGCCGTGCAGGCCGAAGAAGTTCACAGTCATCCGATCCGGTCCGCCATCGCTATCTTGTTCAAGCGATTGGATTTCCGCGGCGGGGAAGGCGAGCGAGGCGTGGCTCGACAGGCGCAGGGGCTCCTGTGCTGGATTGCGAAACGAACCCAACGGGTCGGTCGAGCCCGCGATCCTCTGCATCAGGCGCACGGCCTGAAAGAAGGAGAAATCGGTGGGATTTTCCCGGAGCCCGGCCTCTACAGCAGTATCCGGTTGCCCGCTTTCGGCGCCCATTCCCTGAGCATTTCCTTTCTTTGGCCGGTTCGAACCGCCAACTGGCTGAAACTATTCATCGAAACGTACTGCGCCAGAAAATGTTCCAGCACCGCCGAGAACAAATACACGCCGCCGCCGACGAATTTCGATTCGTCCAGCTCCATTTCGACGCGCATGCCACGGACATAGGAAATCCCGTGGTCGCCGATGACGCGCGCGAATTTCCGCTGGCTGTTCACGGAGACGATTCCCTCCACCTGCTGCTCCATGTATTGCGACGAACCATGATACAGCCTCAGCATCTCCTGGAGCGCTTCTTTTCCGTCCTCGACAACCGACAAGTAGTTGAGCGATAGATGCGAAATCAATCGCCACAAGGCGTCACGGCCGACGGCCGGATGAACGGCCGTGGTGGGCGCGCGCACCGCGATAATTTTTTCGAGCGCGGATTCCTGTTCGAGATCGAAATCGCCGGACTCGTTGCCGAACGGAAGCCGCGACGGCAGATCGCCGTTCGAACAGGTGCAGCGAATCGTCAGCGTGTCGAGATTCAGCGTGACCGGTTGACCGGAGAGATCCACCAGCGACATCCACATCTCGGTGCCGGCGGCGGAGCGCGGGCCGGCGGTGCGGCGGGTGGCATGCCAGAACGTCGGCTTCGCCTGCCGGGTCGAATGCTTGAAGGAATAGAACGGCTCGAACGCCACGGTGTCGCCGGATTTTTCGTAGTTGCAGACGACTTCATCGATCGAAAATACTTCGAGCGCGCGGCCGTGCCGGAAATCCGGCGCGACGGGAAATTCGAATTTCGTTTGATCGAGTTGGATGGGTTCGGCGGTGTGCGGGAACAGATTCACGATCGGCGTGCAACCGAGGCGGAAGGTCTTCGGATTCACGGCGAGTTCGAGAAGCTGCTGGCGATCCTCGCGCTCGAAGGGCGAAATGATAAAGATGATGTCGACGCTTTGCTCGAAGCCGCCCGTGGCCAAGGCGTCGAGTCCGCTGAGATCGAAGAAAAAGAATTTTTCCGGGAACGCGAAGTATTCCTGCAGCAGGCGATAGGCGCTGAAGGAGCGGCTGGGATAGGGCAGGATCGCTTCGTCATCAGCGAATCCGAGCGGGCGCAGCGAATCGGGCGCGAGTTCGATGTTGCGCTGGCGAAAGCGTGGACGGGGGTCGCGCAGTACAATCGAGCGGCAGTTGTTGCACAAGAGTTCGTACAGCGTGTGAACCAGCGCGGGCTCGCCGTCCAGATAGAATCGGAGATCGCCCAGTTTCAGGCCGGAGAATCGCACCTGCTGCCGGCATTGCAGGCGAACGCGCAGCGCGGCGGCGGCGCCCGGATACTTTAGCGGAGGATCCAGGCGATCAAGCGAGGTCCATTGGGCCTCGGCGACTTGTACGGGCCAGACCTCGGTGTCGTAGCAACTACGAAACTTGCACGGCATCCCTTCTACGGGTCGCGAGTACAAGATGGTATCGCGCGGGATCTTGAGCGCCGTGGTCAGCTTGTCTTCGCGCAACTGAAATTCAGCTACGGAGATGGAGGGAATGGGACGCGTGTAGTGCGGATAGACGATGTTGAGCAGCGCTTGCGTGATCTCGGGAAAATCGTCGTCGAGGCGCAGGTGCACGCGGCCAGCGAGCAGCGCGACTGCCTCGATCATGCGTTCAACGTGCGGATCGTCGCAACGGCTGGCTTCGAGTTGCAGGCGCGATGCCACTTTCGGATACTGCACCGCAAATTCCGCGCCCATCTGGCGCAGAAAGGTCAGCTCGCGTTCGTAGTACGCCAGCAGTTCATCGCGCACGCGCATCGCCTCCGACGTCGTACTGGCCGGTGATCAATTCGAGAGTCGTGTCGAAGAACACGCGCTCGGGGGCGGGCTCCATTTTGAGTAATGCGTCGATGTGAAAATGCACAACGCGGCTGATCGGGGAAGCGGGGGGAATGGTGACGACTACGTTCATTAGTCGCGGCTCGAAATCGGAAATGGCGACTTCGACTACGCGCGCGAGTCGCGAGCGTTCTTCGCTCGATTTGAGGGCGAGGCCGGTGGTGTCGGGTAGGCCGTAGCAGTACACCGATTTCCAGAGTGCGCGCGCGGCGGGGGGCGGCTCATGCGGCGTGCGGACGGAATTCAGCAGCCATTCGAGGTCGCGGCGAACGGAATCCTTAAGCTCCTTGAGGGATTGGGAGCGCGCGTTGGGGGCTTCGTTGCGATTGTTGGGCTCCAGGTCGATCAGGCGATCGAGCACTGAGGGCAGGAGCGTTCGCTGCGAGGATTTTTTTAGTTCTGTGTTTCGCGCCATGGCAATCTACCACTCTATATGTGGCGAACGCTTCAGCGTGCTGCTGCCGGCTTCAGCCGACAGTCTTCGCACGAAAACGGCAAACTGAAGTTCGCCGCTGCACGCTGAAGCGTGCGCCACGTTGTTCGGCTGCTGCGAAGAATTATTCACTTTGTGTAGCGCACCATTTCGCTATTCTTTCGATTTCATTGGGTGTGCGGACTCTTGGAAAAACACGTGTCGACATGAGTGTCGACACGGCACGCAGGAGTGCGTGCGCCACATCGACTGGCCACATCAATATGGAGCCGCGTGATCATCGGTGTAGCGCCAAGGCGCGCGCGGGATCCAGGCGACAGAGCCTTGCGTACAATTTGCGGCGCTGATCCGCGGCTTCGTCCGTCAACGGGAGACTCCTGTATAACAATGCCAGCGGTTGCGCGATGGTCTCCAGGTCTTCCCATGCCTCCAATCCACGATGCTCGATTTCATCGGACAGCTCCTGCAGAATCGGCAGCGCGATCTCCTGATTCCCGGTCGCGAGACACACCTGCGCCAACTGAACGCGTCTCAGGAATCTTGCACGGCCGGAGCGCTCCTGCGAAATTTCGCGCGTCAGAATGTCGAACGCTTCCTCGATTCGTCCGCTGCGCGCGGCGGCCATCGCGAGATCGTAGGCGTCGGGCAGGGCGGGCTCGCCATCCGTTGATTCCATCGGAAACGGCGGCGGCGACCATTCGATCGCGGGGGGCGGCGCTTGCGGCGGCGGCTCGAAAACCGGCGGCGGCGCGACGATCGATTCGTTGGTCAGCCACTGCAAAGTTTCTGCATTTGCCGCTGCTGTATCGTCGGCCAAAACCCAGTTGGGCATCTGCGGAAAGTCGGCGATCAACGAACGCAATCCGGAGATGATCGCCTGCGCGACCGGCTCGGCTCCAGTGAATCGGCAGGCCATGACGGCGTAGCGTTGCAGATCCAGCCAGGCGCGCCCGCAGGGCTGCCCAGCGGCTTCCTCGGCGAGCTCGCGGACTTGCTCCCACTGGCCTTCGAGCGACAGTCGCTTCAATTCCATGCGGGTTTCGCTGGCTGGAGGAATCAGAAACATCGGCGGCGGGAACGCGCCCACTCCGCGCAGTTCGCCCCAGCGGAGCGCGCGGGGAATCAGATATGCCATCGGAGAATGCGGATTCGCGTGGCGGAGAAAGCGCGCGACCGCGAGCAGGCGATCGATCGCGTCGGATTCATCGGAGGGATCGAGTCCCACCGCGGCTCGCCGCTTGGCCTTTTGCAGTGCCGGCGCGGTGTTTTCACCGGAAGATTGCGGTGAATCGCCGGTGGCTGCATCGGCGGTTGTCGGACCGGAGTCGACCGGTTCCTCGACTTCTTCTTCCTGTTGCGGCGGCTTCAATCCGCCTTTCTGGATCAGCAGCAGCCGCGAGGTTTGGTGAACTTCTTCAAGCGCGGTCCGCAGCGGACCAAAATCGGGCGCCACGGCCTTGAATTTTTCGTCGCAATACTCACCGAACTGTTGGACGTACTCGACGAGACCCGCGAGATCGTCGTAGAGTTTCTGGCTGAAGGCGAGTGGAGTGGCCTCGACACCTTTGTCGAACTCCTCGGGCGGAAGGCCGCCATCGGCGAGCGCGGTGGTGCGCCGCTGCATTTTGTTTTGATCGATGTTGGAATCTGCCTCGGTGGGAATCGCGCGCGATTCGCGATATTGATACCAAGTGTGGCCGGCGGTGGAAACGTGAACGGAGCGAATCGCATTGTCCAGTTGGGAGCCGACCCAGCTTAGCGGCGTGGCTCGCAATTCAAGATCGCCGTCGTCATCGATTTGCGGATAGACTGTGTCCCAAAAGTTTTCGAGCAGGCCGCGGATGAGTTCGAGGCCTTGGCGGAATCCCGCGAAGCCTTCGCGCCGGAGGAGGGCTTCCGTCATCCAGGCGGCGATCTGGAGGTCTTTGCTTTGCTTGGCGAGGACATCGCGGGTCAGCTTGAGGACCAGAACGTAATCGGCGGTTTTGATTTCGCGCTGCCAGACGCCTTGCGCGAGATCGTCTTCCTGACGGCGGGCTTCCTTGATCTGATCGGTGACGGGTTTGTAGCGGAGGTCGGCGCCGCTGGGGCTGTCGGTCGAGATGGGTTGGAGGAGGGCTTCAATGTCGATCGGCATCAAGAATCACCTGGGAGCGATGTGGCGCACGCACTCCTGCGGGCCGTGTCGAGACTCTTCTCGACACCTTTTCGAGCCACGGGAAGCAGGTGTCGACATGAGTGTCGACACGGCACGCAGGAGTGCGTGCGCCACGTCCGAACATTAATTCACCACCGGCCTCGATATCTCCAGACTTCGGATATCGAGAAGAGGGATCTCCTCATCGTCCACCAGCAGCATCTTTTGGCCGAAGGGAGCTTCGCCTTCCCATACTGTCATGCGGCCGAGGCGGACGAGGTCGTCGGCGTGTGTCGAGGAGAATGGAGACAGAACGGGCAGCAGCACTTCGCCTAGATCCGCGCCTTCGAAGCCTTCTACTGTATGGATGGTCGCGGGCGCCCACAGCAGATCGCGTAACTTTTGCGGCGGCTTCATTTCTATGGACGCAATCTGGTCGAACGCGAGCCACATATAGCTGTCGCCGGCAAAAACTTCCAGGCGTGGGCCGATTCTGGGATCGGCATCCTCGATCGATAGAAACGGCTTTCCGTTCAGCGTGCCGCTCACTGAAGGCAAGTCGGCATTGTCCAACTGGGCGGCGAACTTGTCATGACGTGTGCGTTCCGCGGCGATTGCCGCGCGATACAGCAACGCCCCCAAGCGACGATCTTTCGGAGCCGCATCATCACCGCCGAGACTTCCGGCGAGTACGTCTAGCTGCTTATCCGCGCGATCCCAGTTTCCGGCGAAACACAACAGCTCGAACAAAAAAGTACGGCGCTGGGAATCGGTGGGATGCTCGCGCAACTCCGCCCCCAGCGCCTCAATTGCCTGGTTCAACTTGCCTGCGTCGAAAAGCTCCCGAGCCGTCGCCACAAGGAGATTAGATCGCAATTCCCTTAGCGAAATCCCGACCCGCAATGACAGGAGCCTTCATCGCGCCGTTGATATCGACAGTCTGGAATGTTTCCTTGATCTGCGTGAAGGAAAAGGCCCAGGTTTCGCGCGGCAGGGAGCCCGCGCCGGGAGCGCCGGAGGTGTGATAGGACGACACGATCACGTTGCCGACCTGATAGGTTTCGCCTTCGAACAGACCGCCGTAGGAGCCGCCCTGCGCACCTGGCTGGCTGACGCGGAAATACATCAGTGTAATCGGCTGACCCGCGCACAGCAGTCCGAACAGCAGAGGAGTGCTCTTATCCATCACCTTGGTGATGTGGATGTGGCCGACTCGCGAACCGGACGACACCAGGCCGGTGCCGGCTTCCTGCGACGTGCTCTGCGAAATGTCGTAGGCGAAATGCTCGATTTCGATTTTGCTGTTCCAGTTCGGGTTAGGACTCTGGCTCTCGCCCGGAATCGAGGGCGTTTGGATATCGAGAAACATGGACATGATGGAATCTCCTTTTTTCCTTTAAGTGACCTTGGTAGTTTGGGCCGCGGTTTGTATCGCGTGGTATCGCGCCGCCCTACGTAACCTGGTTCCTCTTCACGTCGTATCCCTTGGACAACATCGGCCCAGCCGTGCCGCTCACAATCTGCGAGTAGCTCAGTTGAACGCTCTGGAACGCGAACTCGATGTGCTCCGATTTCTGCGTCGAATCGCCGGCCAAGCTGCGGCCGGAGATGACCAAATTGTTGAAGACCAATCGAAGATAGGTAGCGGTGGTCTTGGCGCCAGTGGCCGCGGCCACGTTGATTCCGCCGCGCTCGGCTTCGAAGGTCACCGGGCCCGCGATGAACTGCCCTCCGGCCGCGCTCTTGAACAACATGGGACCGTTGTGCTTAATGGTGAACCCGAAGCGGCCGCTGGCGGCGGTCCCTTTAGGCGCGCCGCCGGCGACGTTGGGCTCGGCAGCCTGGTTCATCGAGAAGGTCCAGCTATCCAGCTCCAGCCAGCCTTCATGGCCGGATTTGTCGCTACCGCCGTCCGGGACCACTTGCGCCGTTTTGAGGTCCAGGAAAAAAAATCTTTGATCGTCTGCCATTTTTCTAGTCTCCTTCTATCCCGATGATTCTTTCTGCTGTGAGCCTCACCGGATTCGAATCTCTAAGGCGTTTCACGGACACCGGTATTAGTAAAAATCCAGACGGGCTGGAGCGTTTTCTAGCGCGCCGACTTCGGCAGCTCGGCGACCAGCCGCAGCGAAACCGAAAGCTCGTCCAACTGGAAGTGCGGCCGCAGGAACGCGATGGCCTTGAAGACGCCCGGCTTGCGACTTGTCCTCGATCACCTCGATGCGCGCTTCGCGCAAAGGATACTGCGCCTTCACGGCGTGCGAAGCCGTATCGTCCTCTGTCACGTAGTTGATGATCCAGTTGTTCAGGAAGATCTCGCAATCCTTGCGCGACGTGAAGCTGCCGATCTTATCCCGCATCATCGCTTTCAGGTAATGCGCGAAGCGCGATACCGCCATCATGTACGGCAATTGCGCCGACAGACGCGCGTTGGCGTTGGCCGCTTCCTTGTCGTAAATCTTGGGCTTCTGGCAGGTCTGCACGCTGAAGAACGCGGCGTAGTCGGTGCCCTTGCAATGCACCAGTGGCGCGAACCCCAGGTCTCGCCAGTTCCTTTTCACGGCGATCAGTGATGATGGTTTCCGTCGGACACTTGAGGGCGACGTCGCCATGCTCGGTGTCGAAGGTGTGGGTCGGCAGGCTATCGACCAGACCGCCGCCTTCTACGCCACGAATCGCGGCGCACCAACCGTAGCGCGCGAACGCATTCGTGATGCGCGTTCCCAGAGCGTAGGCCGCGTTGCCCCACAGATATTTCGAATGATCGGTGCCGGTGACGCCCTCCTCGTAATGGAAGCCGTCGACCGGCTTTCGTGTCCTTGCCATAGGGAACGCGCAGCAGCACGTGCGGCAGCGTCAGGCAAACATAGCGGGAATCTTCCGACATGCGGAAGCCCTTCCAGCGGGCGTATTCGGTGGTGTCGAAAACTTTGGCGAGATCGCGCGGGGCGTCCAGTTGCGTGAAGCTTTCCAGGTTCAGCAGTTCGTGCGACCGCGGCTGAAATGAAGGGCGCGTGCGCGGCTGCGGCCACTTGCGACATGCGTTCCAGAAACTCGATGTCTTCGGGACCGCGGCCGAATTCGTAAGTCGCCGATCAGGCAGGCGAAAGGCTCGCCGCCGAATACGCCGAATTCCTGTTCGTAAACCTTCTTGAACATCTGGCTCTGATCGAATTCAGGCACGCGCTGCAGATCGCGCAGGATGTCCTTCTTGGTGCTGTTGAAAACCTTGATCTTCAGATTGACGCCGGTCTCGCTGTTCTCCAGCATGTAGCGAATTCCGCGCCAGGTGGCTTCCAGCTTCTGGAATTTCGGGTTGTGCAGGATTTCATTAATCTGCAGCGACAGCAGATGATCGATCTGCGCGATGCGCTTCATGGATCATCACTTCCAGATCCGGCGACACCGTCATCTGTTTATCCAGCACCTGCTGGACAAATTCCTTCACCAGCCCCTTGCCCCATTCGCGAGCCGATTCGTCGCGGCCGACGCGGCCTTCCTGGACGATCTGGTCCAGCAGGCTCGGCCCTGCCTCGGCTGCTGCCGCGGCCGCGCGCCGCTGGTTTGTCGGTCGCCTTCTGCTTAGCCATTGCTGCTACCGTCCTTCGGTTTTTCCGTTCGTCCATCTCTTTGCGCACGTGCTCCAGCTTGCCGAATCGGAGATCGACTTCATGCAGCAACCGCTCCAGCTTCTCATTGCCTTGCAGCGTGCCCACCAGATCCGAGAGCTTGGTGCGCAGATCCAGCAATTCCTTCAAGTGGTTCGACGCGCCGGGCCACTTGCTCCGGCTCGAAATCCTCGATGCTCTTGAAAGTGAGATCCACACCGATCTTGCCGGCGTTGGGATCGTCGCTCAGTTTGTTTTCGACCGAGAATGCGACGCGCGGCTTCATGCTATCCAGCACAGCGTCGAAATTGTCCGGCGTGATCTCGACGAATCGCCGAGCCTGCATTTTGGGAAGCGGATCTTCGGGCATACCGCTGAGATCCGCCAGGACGCCCATCACGAACGGGATCTCCTTTAACTCGATTGCGTTACCGATCTCAACGTTATAAGTAACGTGAACTCGTGGGGGGCGTACGCGTTCTAGCTTCGCGTGAACGCTTTCTCGTGCCATAGGGAATCCTCCTAAGAATGCAGAGCCATTATGTGCCGCTAGGCTAGAACGTGTCAAGTGGCTGTGCCGCAGAGGCTTTTCGCGGCACGCCTCTACATTTATGTAAGCGCGAACCGCAGCAGAGCCGGCTCACAGTGAGACAACTTCTGGTAATCTGATCGTCTTGGTAACGCCAGGTTAGCCAGGACGCTTCAGCGGGAGGCCCAGAATGAAAAAGCTCGACGACGATAGCATATGCATGGATATGAACAACCAGATTCGCGAAATGGCGGGCGACTGGCATTCGCAGATGACTACCGCCGCGAACGCCTGCGCGCTGCCCTATTCGCGACTGGCGGAGCAATATGCCTGGACCGCCCTTGGAGGCAACATGGTATGGGCGGGAGCCTCCTTGCTCGCATTCGTAACGCTTCCCGAACTCGATGTCGCGATGGTATTTCTCGGCGCCATCATGAACTTCGGGGGGGCCATGACGGGGGCGGTGCCTGGTATTTTGAGCGCTCGTGGAATCGGCGAGCATCCGCTCGACAGCGGCGTGGCGACCCTCAAGAGCGCAATCTGTACGGACCTCGACAACGCCTGGAGCCGCCTGATAGAGCAGAGCAGGATGGTGCGTTTGACACACAAACTGCTTCCGGTCATCCACAAGAGGGCGCACCAGGCGCGAGCGTCGGGTGCGCCGGATCAAGCTCTCGATCTGGATACAGCTCAGGAAGAACGGCGTAAACTGCTGTGGGCTTGCATGTTCCCGTCGGTCTTCCGGTATAACGATTTCGCAGGCATCCGCAAGGTTGCCACCAACGCGATGTCGGACATGTACAACATCGCGGTGAAGTATTTCGACGAATACACGCAGTTCGTGGATCAACAGGCTGAGCAATCCATGCCGCAGGAGTACCGATGGGGCAAGCCGGGTGAAACCATGGCGATGAAGCAGATGTGGATGGATAAGACGCGCGGCGAAATGTTGACTAGTGCCGCGTTCCTGAACCGCCTGCGCGCCAGCCCAGATTTTCGAAGGTTCGTGCAGAGGCCGGAAATGAACCAGTGGTATAAGTGCACGTCAAACTGACGCGAGCGTTCAGCGCGGTACAATCTCTCGTGATTACGGATGAAAATCGAAATCGACATCGAGCCGGATACTCACGCGAGGCCGGCCGCCGTGCGCTCTGACGAGCGGCCGTTCCGCATCGCGATTCTCGGGGATTTCAGCGGGCGCGCGAATCGCGGGATCACGGGTGTTCCGCGAAAGCCCATCGAGATCGATCCCGGCAATTTTGAACAGGTGATGGAGCGGATGGAGGTCGGTCTGGATCTATCGGCCGGCGACGTCTCGCTTACGCTGCGTTTCCGAGAGCTTGACGATTTCCATCCCGATCATCTGTATCAATCGGTGCCGCTGTTTCGGGCGTTCAGCGAGGCTCGCAAGGAATTATCGAAGCCTCGTCCGGCTGCACCGCCCAAGGCCGCGACTCCGGCTCCGGTTGCACCGACTTCTGTTGCCCCGGCGACTGGAGGAAGCTTGCTCGACGCCATCGTAGCGCAGTCGGCTCCGGCGCAAACGAGTCCTCCGATCGAAGCCCGTCCTTCGGTCGCGGACCCGAACGCCTGGGACGATGCGATCCGCGGCATCGTGGCGAAGCACGTGGCTCCCAGAGCCGACCCACAACAGGAATCCGTAATCGCGCAACTAGACGAATCGGCTGCGGCGGCGATGCGCGGGATTTTGGGGCACCCTGAATTTCAGTCGATTGAAGCGGCATGGCGATCCGTGTTTCTTCTTTTTCGACATGTAGATGCCAGTGTTGATTTAAAGGTTTACCTGGTCGACGCCGCGCGTGTCGAACTATCCAGCGCTTCCCTCCCCGGCCTGCTGGATGATGGCGAGCCATGGGGAGCCATCCTGGGTCTCTATACGTTCTTTTCTTCCAGCGCATCCGTCGAATACGACGGCGCTTTGCTCGCGCGGATGGGCGCGATCGCACGGCAAGCCGGCGCGCCGTTTCTGTCGGCTGTTCATCCGCTATTGTTCGGCTGCGAGTCGATTGGCGAGACTCCAGATCCGGATGATTGGAGCGAGCCGCTGCCGGAAGTTTTGCGAGTTTGGCAACAGCTTCGCAGATCGCCCGATGCGAAGTGGCTGGGGTTGGCGATGCCTCGATTCTTGTTGCGTGTGCCGTACGGCGCGAAGACGTCGTCCATCGATTCGTTTGAGTTCGAGGAAATGCCCGTCCATTACGGCGCCAGGCCCGATCACGAATCATACTTGTGGGGCAATCCGGCGATCATTTGCGCCTGCCTGCTGGGGGCGAGTTTCAATCGCGACGGTTGGGATCTGCGGCCCGGCACCATTAGCCGAATTGGTGGAATTCCAGTTCATGCGTACGCGCCCGGCGAAATCACGCCGCCCGCCGAGATCTGGATTACCGAACGCTTCGCCGAACAAATGCTGGATCGAGGGGTGATGCCGCTGGCGTCGGTGAAGCATAGCGACGAGGTGATGCTGGTGCGTTTTCAGTCGATCGCCGATCCGCCTTCCGGTCTTGCCCGACCGTGGTAGGCTCTGCCGACTGATTAAGAGCCTGTTAGCACGCGCTCCATACTGTCGCGCCTCTTTGAGGGCTATCGATGATCGGCGCGAGGCAATGGCAGATTGCCGGCGAAATTCGGAATACGGTCCTCAAAGAGGCGCGACAGCATGGAGCGCGTGCCTGGCGCGACGACTCCGCGAAACTCAGTAGCGGGTCACGGTATCTGACGTGGTAACTTTGATCTTTACATGCGCATCCTGCAGCCGGTCATCTGGTCGAAAGGCACATTCCTAAGCCCCCAGCACCTGCAAATTCAGGATCGCTTCATCGAAAGCATCCTCCAGTTCCGCACGGAGGCGCTGCAGTTTCGTCCGTGGGGATTCAGCAAGCTCAGCATCAATCATGAAGCGCTGGCGGGCGGATCGTTCGCCATCCACGAGGCCTCCGGTCTGTTCCCCGATGGCCTGCTGTTCGACATCCCCGACTCCGATCCTGCCCCGCCCGTCAAACCGCTCGCCGGCTACTTCGAGCCCGACCAGAAAACCATCGACATCTTCCTGGCGATTCCTAATCATCGCGTCAGCGGCGTCAATCTTTCGATGAAGGAGCGCGCGCTCGATACGCGCTATCTCGCCGAGGTCGTCATCGTTCCGTGACGAAAATACCGGCGCGTCCGAGAAGCCCGTGCAACTGGCTCGCAAGAATTTTCGATTGCTGGTGGAGGGCGAACCCAAGGGCGGCACCGTGTCGATGATCGTCGCGCGCGTGGAACGGATTTCAGGCGATCAGTTTCGGCTCGACCCCAAGTTCGCGCCGCCTCTGCTCGACTTTTCGTCGAACGAATTCATTCTGGCGATTGCGCGGCGGCTGATCGAGATTCTGTCGGCCAAGAGCGGCATTCTATCCGGCATGCGCCGCCAGAAGAATCAGAGCCTGGCCGAATTTACGACAGCGGATATCGCGAATTTCTGGCTGCTGTACACGATCAATCTGCATTTTCCGCACCTGCGGCATTTGTTCGAAACCAAGCACGGCCATCCCGAGGAATTGTGGCGGATGATGCTGGGGCTGGCGTCGACGCTGACCACGTTTTCGCTGCAGATACAGGCTCGCGATCTGCCGGTTTACGATCATGAAAACCTGGGTGCGTGCTTCGACGAACTGGACGAAAAGCTACGACTGTTGCTGGAGACCGTGATCCCAAGCAACTTCGTGTCGCTACCGCTGAAATTGATCCGCCCGTCGATTTACGCGGCTTCGATTTTCGAGGACCGGTTCCTGGAAAATACGAAAATGTATCTGGCGATCAAGGCCGATATGAACGAGGGCGAGCTGATTCAAAAGGCTCCACAGTTGATCAAGGTGTGCTCGGCGAGCCACATCGAACACCTGATCCGGCAGGCGCTCCCGGGAGTGGTGCTGACGCACGTGATGTCGCCCCCGACGACGATCCCGATCAAGCTGAATCATCAATATTTCAGTTTGAATCAGGATGGGCTGGCGTGGGAGGCGATTGGCAGGGCTCGCAACATCGCGGCGTATATTCCGGGGGATTTTGAGAGCGCGCAGGCGGAGTTGATTGTATTGTTGCCGGAGCAGGCGCAGGCGTTGCGATAGGTTTATCCTAGGGATCATGGAAGTGAACTTCGCTCCCGAGTTGCAAGAGAAAATCGACCGCGCCGCTGAAGCCGGTCACGTAAGTTCCGACGAGTATCTCCAGCGATTGGTAGAGCACTACGTCGACTACGATGCGTGGTTTCGAAGGAAGGTACAGGCGAGCATCGATCAACTCGATCGCGGAGAATTTCTCACGGACGAGGAAGTCTGGGAACGAATCGACAAAACTCTGAAAGCCTAAGTGAACGCAATGCGCTCATTGATCGACGGTAAAGAGGACGAATCGCCCGGCATCTGCAGCCTTTGAGAAGAATCCCTCCAATCCTGAGAAGTACTCCCAGGTGTACCCGAAATCTCCATCTGATTTAGCAAGCCAATAGCCTTCCTCATCAATTGCGTCGTATCGCCCTCGCAGCCAAGCTTCATCAACCTTGGCGAGCGCTAGCGCGACTTCCTTCGCCTCGATCGGCGTGACCAAGCAGATTATGTAGTCATCACCGTTGTAGAGTTGACGCCCGCCGAGGATCACGCGATTCAAGGGCGGTGTACCGCCCGTTATGGAAAGCGTTCCATCCGTCAGACAGCGATGAATTGCATCCCAAGACTTGTCCAACTCGAGGAGCCACTCCTCATCCCAACGTTCCTCAATGTCATCCTGGATGATCGATAACACTTCAGAGTTTGTTGCAGCATGAATGAGCCGGTCCACGTCCGGTTCCGTGATCGCGA
This sequence comes from Terriglobia bacterium, assembly GCA_963732025.1. GTDB lineage: Bacteria > Acidobacteriota > Terriglobia > Bryobacterales > Bryobacteraceae > Palsa-187. The sequence goes on along the minus strand of CAVSXU010000004.1, from coordinate 103,228 downwards.
AATGAACGCTCCGACAAGCCACGTACCGATACTATCGCAGTAATCGTCGACTAAGCCGAAAATGGCAGGCGGAACCGCCTGCCCCACACAATTCACACACTTGTAATTTGCTACTCCGACCCGATCCGTGTAGCCTAATTGGAACTATGGAATCGAAACCCACCACGACTGTTTGGGATCGAGTCGCGGAGTTGGATGAATTTAAAGACCTGATGGCGGCCAAGGCGCGCTTCATCATCCCCGCCACCATCTTCTTCATCGTTTACTACTTCGCGTTGCCGGTGCTGGTCGGCTATTCGCGACCATTCATGCAGACTCCAGTCTGGGGACCCGTCAACATCGCCTACATCTTCGCGCTCTCGCAATTCTTCATGGCGTGGATCATCGCGTGGATGTACGTGCGCGCGGCAGCACGCTTCGACGAACAGGCCCGGCAGATTCTGGAAAAACACCGCCTGAACGAGAGTCAAATCGCGATCGATGAGGAGAGCAAATCGTGACCGATCGAGTCTCTATCGTTTCCATCCCAGCGCGCGCCCTGACGGGACGCGCCTCAAGGGCGGCCGCGAATGGGTGTCTTTTGAGGCACATCCGTCAGGGTGCGCGCACTAACTTCGACTCAGCGGAGAGGCAATAACCATGGCCCTCACGATGTTCCTGGTCTTCATCGCCATCACCCTCGGCATCACCTATTGGGCCGCTCGCCGATCCAGCGGAGCCAGCAACTACTTCGCCGCCGGACGATCCATCAAAGGTTGGCAAAACGGCATCGCCGTGGCTGGCGATTACATGTCCGCCGCGTCCTTCCTCGGCATCGCCGGCATCATCGCGTTCAACGGCTATGACGGATTCATGTACTCGGTGGGTTGGCTGGTCGCGTATCTCACGGTGCTGCTAATCGTCGCCGAGCCCCTGCGCAACGCCGGCAAATACACGATGGCGGACGTGCTCGCCTATCGATTGCGACCACGGCCCGTGCGCGCGATGGCCGCGCTGAGCACGCTGACCGTCAGCACGTTTTACATGATCGCGCAGATGGTGGGTGCGGGCACGCTGGTCGCGCTGCTGCTGAAGGATTCGGGCATCAGCTTCAACAACGCGGTGATCGGCGTCGGGATTCTGATGGTCGCGTACGTGGTGTTCGGAGGCATGCTCGCGACCACGTGGGTGCAGATCATCAAAGCGATCATCCTGATGGCCGGCACGGTTCTGCTGAGCGTGCTGGTGATGGCGCATTTCCATTTCAGCTTCGGCGAATTCTTCAACGCGGTGGCGCACGTGAAGTCGGGCGGCAAGGTGGTAAATTTTCTCGAGCCCGGCTTGCGCTACAAGCCGCCGTACGGCGCGCTGGATCTGATCTCGCTGGGGCTTGCGCTGATTTTCGGGACCGCCGGACTCCCGCACATCCTGGTGCGCTTTTACACGGTGCCGGATGCGAAAACGGCTCGGGTCAGCGTGGTGTGGGCGATGGCGATCATCGGGACGTTCTACATCATGACCACGTTCCTCGGCTTCGGCGCGGCCACCATCGTCGGGTCGGATTTCATCAAGACGCACGGCGGTACGAACATGAGCGCTCCGCTGCTGGCGCAAAATCTGGCGGGCGATGTGTTCTTCGCGTTCATCTCGGCGATCGCATTCGCGACCATTCTCGCGGTGGTCGCGGGGCTCACGATCAGTGCATCGACTTCCTTCGCGCACGATTTCTGGACCAACGTCATCCACAACGGCACCGAGCGCGCACCGGGTGAAGAAGTCCGCGTCGCTCGTATCGCCGCCTTTGTGGTTGGCGCCGCGTCTATCGCCATCGCGATCGTGCTCGGCCCGACCTTCAATGTCGCGTTTCTGGTAGCGCTCGCGTTCGCAGTCGCGGCATCGGCGAATCTGCCGGTGATCGTGATGTCGATTTTCTGGAAGCGGTTCACAACGGAGGGCGCGGTGTGCGGGTTGGCCAGCGGGCTGATCAGTTCGCTGGTCCTGATCGTCGTGAGCCCGAGCATCATGGGTGTCGACGGCCCTGCGGTTCCCGCGGCAGCTCGACATCTGATTCAGGCGGCTCCGTGGTTTCCGTTGGAGAATCCGGGGATCCTGAGCATTCCCATCGGATTTCTCGGCGCGTTCATCGGCACGATGATGAGCCGCGTCGATTCGAATTCGGAGGCAGAAGTTCACCGAGTTGGAAGTGCGCGCGAACACCGGATTAGGCGCGGAGAAGGCTTCGCACTAGCACGCGCTCCATACTGTCGCGCCTCTTTGAGCACCATTCAGGACGAGAGCACGACGAGAGGGAGCGGGTGGAATCGTAAACTCCAAAATGCCGCTAAAGTCCCTATCGTCGGCATTCAGCACTCAAAGAGGCGCGACAGTATGGAGCGCGTTTTCGCAAGCAGCCATCGACGTCGACACGGCCAGAGTCTGCCCGCCTTCAGCCTACCGGCAGCTAGAGCAGGAGTTTCGATCCATCACGGTCGCGATGAGGCCGATCAACCAGCACATGGGGCAGCCGCCCAGGCATATAAGCGCACCCAAAGCTGGAATGAGCGCCCACCAACCGATATCGCCGCCATACAGAATCGCGACCGCGAGCAGCCCGAAGCCTACGACGCCGCGCAACATGTGTATGGGGACGCTGCGACTACTCATGTCGACATGCCTCGAGCGGATCGAGCTGCACTGCTCGCCGAGCCGGAACATAACTGGCGAACAGCGCCACCGCAGCCAGGAAAATCGCCATCCCGCCGAACGTAACCGGATCGAACGCGCTCACACCGAACAATTGATCCGGCAACAGCCGAGCAATCGAAAACGCAGCGCACGCGCCAAGCGCCAGGCCGATCAGCGTAATCCGAATTCCCTTCCCCACGATCAGCATCAGCACCTGATCGCGCCGCGCGCCCAGCGCCATTCGGATGCCGATCTCCTGCGTGCGCTGCGTCACTCCATAATTGATCACGCCGTACAACCCCAGCGCCGCTAGAAACACCGCCGCCACGGCGAACAATGCCAGCAACACCACCGTGAATCGCCGCGAGGCGAGTGTCGCAGACACACGTTCCTCCATCGATCGCGCGTCGTAAGTCGATTGCGCCGGGTCCACTGCGGCCACTGCTTGGCGAACGGCTTGCCCGGACACCGGCGCGACGCCTGACGACGACACCACCAATGTCGCGAACCCTACGGGTTCCTGATACAGCGGGTAGTAAAATACGCCATTCTCGCGCGATGCCGACAAATCCGACTGGCGCGTGTGCCCGGCGACCCCCACGATCTCAAACATGCCTCCGCCCATCGTCACGATCTTCTGTCCGATCGGATTTTCGCCCGGCCAGTATTGCGCCACCAACGCCTCATCCACAATCGCGACCCGCGGCGCCTCGCGCGAATCCTGATCCGTGAATGCGCGCCCGCTCTTCAATGGAATCCGCAGCGTCGCGAAAAAGTCGGGCGTGATGCCGCAGATTCGAGCCAGTTTGACCGGTTGATTGGGCAGCGCCGCGCGGCCATAAATCGTGAACGATCGCGATTCCGCTCCTTCTCCAAACGGCATCGGATAAGCCGCCGCAGCCGACTTCGCGCCGGGCAGCGTGCGCAGCCGCTCCAGCGCGCTGCGAAAGAACCCCACCACCGCCGCGGCATCCTTGTAGCGAGCCTCCGGCAGCGTGAAGGACGCCGTCATCACACCTTCCGGATGAAACCCGACATCCACTTGCTGCAATCGCGACAAGCTGCGCAACAGCAATCCAGCGCCGATCGACAACACCAATGCGAGTGCGACTTCCGCAATCACCAGTAGCGATCGTAACCGCGCGCGCTCCCGGCCGGAAGTGCCGGATCGTCCACCCTCTTTGAGCGATTCCACCAAGGTGTGTCGGCTCGCGCCGCGCCGCAGTTGAGCCGCCGGAGCGATGCCGGCCAGCAGCGCCGACAACAACCCGGCGCCCGCCGTAAACGCGAGCATCCTCATGTCGAACGGCACTTGCGACCCGCCCGAAATATTGTGCGGACCCCACAGTTCCACCGCACGAATAAATCCCCACCCGACGCACAACCCGGCGACCGATCCTGCGATCCCGAGCAGCGCGCACTCAGCCAGCAACTGCCGCAGCAAATGCCAGCCGCTGCCGCCGAGCGCCGCCCGCACCGCCAATTCGCGAGCCCGCGCCGACATGCGCGCCAACATCAATCCTGCAATGTTTGCGCAAGCGATCAGCAACACCAGTCCCACCGCGCCCCACAGAATCAGCAGCGGTGTTTTCATGTCGCCGCCCACAAAATCGGTGTACGGCAACATCCACAATCCCCAGCCGTTGATCTTGCGCGCGAATCCCGCCGTCTTATCGCGATAGCCGCGCTCGGTCAATACGTTCATGAACGCGCGCGCTTTTTCAGGACCGATCCCGGGCTGCAATCGCGCGACTCCCAGGAACGATTCCAGATAGCGCATGCGCGGATCGGCGGTAGGTCGGTATGCCAGCGGCACGAACAAATCCTGCGCTTGTCCGCCCAATCCGCCCAGTTCGTGCACACTCGCGGTGTACTCAGGCCGCATCACGCCGACGATTTTGTACGCCAACTGATCCAGCTCGATCGTTTTTCCCAGGATTGCCGGATCCGCGCCAAACAGGCGATGCCACGCCGCATCGCCCAGGATCGCGACGCGGTTCGCGCCCGGCTGATTCTCGCCGTCCGTGAACAGCCGACCTCGCGCCGGTTCCGCTCCGAACACCTCAAACCATTTCTCGCTCACGCGCAGGGCTTGCAGGCGCTGCGGATATTCGCCGCCCGTGTAGTTGTAACTGCCCGTCTTGGCGATGGCCGCGCTCGAAAAAACCTCCGTGCTGCGCGCGATGTCCTCGTAATCGTTATACGAAATCACCAGATTCGTGTAATTCAGGCGGTCGTATTTCACACGCGGCACCACCACGCGCTTGGGCTCGGAAATCCCGGCCGGATGCAGCAGCAGCGCATTCACCGCGCTGAAAATCGCCGAATTTGCACCGATGCCGAGCGCCAGCGTCAGGATCGCAAGCACCGCAAATCCGGGCGCGCGCAGCAGCGATCGACATGCGAATCGCAGTTCACGACCCAGCGTTTCGACCATCGGAATCCCGCGGCGATCGCGATACTCTTCCTTCATCTGATCGCGGCCGCCGAAGCTTCGCCGCGCGGCATCGGCAGCGTCTCGCGGATTCATGCCGCCGCGAATGTTCTCTTCGGTCGCCATCGCGAGATGCTCGCGAATGTCGTCGTCGAGCTGACGTTCCGCTTCATGCTTCTTCAGAAACGTCGCCGAAAGCCGCATGCGCCAGATGCGAATGTTCATGACTCGGCCTCCAGGAACTTGGCGACCAGCGCAGTGGTACGCTGCCAATTCTCAACCTCTACTTGAAGTTGTTCGCGGCCTTTCGTTGTCAGTGAGTAGAACTTCGCCTTCCGACCGTTTTCAGAACTGCCCCATTCGGTGTTGATCCAACCCTTTTGTTGTAAGCGAAGTAGCGCTGGATAGATCGACCCTTGGTTGAGATGGACCAGGCTCTCCGAAATCTGCTCGATTCGACGAGCCAGCCCGAACCCGTGGAGCGCTCCCATTGTTTGAAGCGTTCGTAGAATCAGGAGTTCGAGAGTGCCGTAAGGGACTTCCGGTTTAGCTTCCATGTAGCCTCACTACAGGGAGTATACGGCGGCTCCTGTAGTCTGTCAATAGGAGAGATGGAAGTAATTCGCTCCCGTAGCGCTAATTCTGAAGTTCCGCCTCTGGGCTTAGGTTCTCGACTAGACAGCAATCCTCTTCGAACAGTAGACATCTTCCAGGCTCCAACAGGTGTGGCGCGTTCGTCCGCCACCATGCTGCCGCCAAAGGGTTGGCTTTTTCAAGAAGGCTCACCGCCGCTGCCGTGTCCACTATGTAGCCTCGCGTCCTAGGGCCGCGCCCGAAGAACCCTGTGAGCCAGGTTGCCAGCCAAGTCCGCGGACCCGATAGGACGCCCACGCCGACCCGCCGGATTGGGCGAGAGTAGCCTCTCAGAACCGGAACTGAGAGCCCAATCCAGGCATCGCGAACATCCACGGGAGCTTCGCCTGGGGGACGTTTCATGATGCGAACATTCATGACCCGCGCACGCTCGTTCGCCTTAGACATTACTTTGTATTTTTTACTTCGACGACCATCACCTCAATAGGCTTGTCGCCCTGATTCGCATCCGCATGACGCTGCTTGCCTTGCTCCGCAGATAGCCAATATGCCTTCCCGGTTTCCCACTTGCGCACCTCGGCCGGACCGTTTTCATTGACCACCTTCATCGTTCCACCCGATAACGGGATGATCACGCGAGCATGGTCGTGCGTATGCATCGTGAGCGGGGCATTTGGCATCACGGTCGTCTTCCAGACCTTCACGTCTTCGTTCTCGAACTGGGGCACGCGCTGCGAAGCACCCGACTGCTGACTAATCAGCGTGGCGATCGGAGTCAAGACGGCCGCGAGTAGAAAGCTCGCTCGAGCGAGTTGGAAACGAATCATAATATTGCTCCTTTGACGTGGGGTGGGCCGCCAGTCCTGCAAGCCGAGAATCATCTCGGGTTTCCGGGTCATCCAACAAAGAAGAAAGCCGAGATGACTCTCGGCTTGCAGGCCTGGCGGCCCACCCCACATTGTCACGCCCGGCTACGAACCAGCGCCACAATCGCGAACACAATCAACAACAGCAACGGGACTCCGATAGCGACCCACAGCACCCAATTCCGCTTCTTCGCCGCTGCCGCCGGCATCGGGTTGCTCGGCGCTCCGGCGTCCGGCTTCTTTTGCGCAGCGATGATGCGAGTGTACTCGCCCGGCCCCGTCTGGGCTCGCTCGAGCGGCTGCCCCGAGGGGCTTTTCGGATCCCCGAACAATCCCGACGCGGACCCGATCGTTTTCGGCCCCGCTACCGGCTCTTGCCGCTTGCTGTCGGCTTCCCGTCCGAACACTCGCGTGAATTCCGAAGGCGCTTGAAATGGACGAGCCCCTGGAGCCGCGGATCGCGCTGCACGAGCCTCTTCTTCAATGTTGATCGACTCACCCACCGGCCCCATGCCGAACGTTCCGGTGAATTGGCTCCGATCTCTCGATTCCACTTGCTGCGCGACGGGTGCCTGTTGGCTTCCCGGAATCGGGCCGAACATTCTGTCAAATTCGTCGCCTCGTGTGTTGGGAGGCGGGGGTGGAGCCGAGGGCGCTGACGGCTGCAGTTTGAACACCTGGGTAAATTCGCCAGGACCCGCAACGGTTTGCGCTCGGGGCGCGGGCGGTGGTGGATGAGGCGGCGCTGGAGCCGGTGTGGACGGCGATTGCCCTCCGAACATTCGCGTAAATTCGCTCGGCTCCGGTGCAGGAGCCACCGGTGGCTGCCTCACCGGCGTAGGACCGCCGAACTCGCGAGTAAACTCCCCGGGGGTGCTCGATGCGTTTGATGAATTGGATGCAGGACGCGCCAGGGGCGGCGTCGACGGCAGTGGCGAAACCTGCCGTACCGGAGAATCATCGAACAATCGATTGAAGCGCTCAGTAGTCGAGCCTCCCTGCGATGGCGAGGCTCGCGGCGCGGGCGGGGGCATGGGAGGCATCGCGGCCAACGACTCCGGAAGCTGAGCCAGCCAATTCCTGACATCCTTGAATCCAACGACGTCTTCGGTAACCGCGTACGGACTACCCGCGAACTCCCCCAACTCCAGCAGCGGCGGCGTCGGCCGCGCCGGATCGCGAGCCAGTTTCGACTTCAACACCCCCAGCACCGCCTGCCCCTGCGGATTGAACATGTGCAGCAACACGGCCCGCCCCGTCGCGTTCTCAATGGCGCGAAAGGTTTTCGCATCGCCATCGGCGATCAGACGATCCAGTTCGTATCGCTTATAAAAGCTCATGGCTGTTCTAAAAGCTCATGCCGTCTTAACAGTTTGGAACAGAAACGGCTTGTGTTGTTCCACACAGGCCGCTGTAGTATGATGATGCCATCTTGCGCATGGATGTCAATGGGCTGGCTTCGGTTTCAGGACGCGTTCCGCAAGGCATCGGACGGCCATGAAGAACCTGTCCCGCGTCGTTTGGTCTGAGGGGATGTACCTGGGTCCCCACCACTTCCAGGCCCAGAACCGCTATTTCGAGGATTCGGTCCATTCCGCTACCTCCAGCCTTTGGTTTCAACCGCTTGGGTTCGCCGGATTCGAGCTGGACGCCGAGGCGCTGCGCAATGGAACGCTGTCGCTGGTACACGCCCGCGGCCTGTTCCCCGACGGCTTAAGCTTTCATATGCCGGAGTTCGACGAGCTCCCCAAGCCGATCCCGATCGCCGACCTTTTTCCGCCGCTGCAGGATAGCCTCGACGTCCACTTGGCAATCGCCGAGCATCGTCAGGACGGTTTCAACTGTGCCCTGGAAGATCAGGAACGCGGGCCGAATATTCGCTACGTCGCCGAAGAAAAACCGCTTCCCGACGAGAACACCGGACACGACGTCAAATTGATCCAGTTGGGGCGCAAGAACATTCGATTCCTAGCCGGCAATGAAATTCCGGAAGGGCTGACCACGCTGCCGCTGGCTCGCATCCGCCGTCACGGCACCGGACAATTCATCTTCGACGAGCGGTTCATCCCGCCGTCGCTGCAGATCAGCGCCGCGCCGCCGCATCATGGCGATGCTGCGGCGCCTGATCGAACTGCTCGAAGAAAAATGCCGTACGGTCGCAAAGCCGAAGGACCTCGGCAGCACTACGGTTTCCGGATTCTCCGCCGAAGGAATCGCCAACGCGTGGTTCCTGCACTGCATCAATTCGAGCCTGGCTCCGCTGCGTCATCTCTGCATTTCGAAGCGCGCGCATCCCGAGGAGCTGTTCGTGGAACTTTCGCGGCTGGCAGGCGCGCTGTGCACCTTCAGTCTCGACTCGCACCCGAGTTCCCTGCCCCTTTACGATCACCTGCGCCTGGCCGAATGCTTCGAGGCGCTGGATCATCATATTCGCACGCATCTGGAGTTGATCGTGCCCAGCAATTGCGTGCCGATTGCGCTGTCGAAGGCCGCCGAGTATTTCTACGAAGGCCCCATCGTCGACGAGCGCACGCTCAATCGCTCGCGCTGGATTTTCGGAATCCGCTGCCGCATCGGCGAAGCGGACCTGATCGAGCGAGCGCCGCGCCTGGTCAAAATCTGCTCGCGCATGTTCCTGCCGAAGCTGGTCGAACGCGCGCTGCCGGGATTGAAGCTGACGCAGATTCCCGTGCCGCCGCCCTCGCTATCGCCCAAAATCGAGTTCCAATACTTCGCGATTGACAAGTCCGGGCCCTGCTGGGAGCATATGGTGAAGACTCGCGAGGTGGCGCTATATATCCCCGGCGAACTGCCGGAGCCGGAGATCGAATTGTCGGTGATTTTGGAATCGTAACCGGCAATGGCGAACGGGCAAGACGCAATCGCGGCCACTCCGGACAATCTCGCGCTCTACTTTCAGGAGTTGTTCACGGGCATCGTGCGGCTGCGCTCGCATCGGCAGGATGTGAGCGACGCGGAACAATTCCGCGGCCAGGTTTTGCACGCCATCCGAGTCGCCGAACAGAACGCCAAGGCGCGCGGCTATAACGACGACGATATTTCGCTCGCCATCTTCGCGGTGGTCGCGTTCCTCGACGAATCGATTCTGAACCTGCGCAAGCCCGTCTTCAACGATTGGGTCCGCAAGCCGCTGCAGGAGGAATTGTTCGGACGCCACGTCGCGGGCGAGCTTTTCTTCGAGAATCTTTCAGCAGCTTCTGGGCCGCCGCGACGCGCCGGAACTCGCCGATCTGCTGGAAGTCTATTACCTGTGCATTCTGCTCGGCTACCTGGGGCGGTTCAGCATCGCATCGAAAGGCGATCTGCGAATGCTGATGGGCCAGACCGACGATAAGATCCGCCGCATCCGCAACACGCGCCCGGACCTTTCGCCCCACTGGATGCTGCCGGAGCAAGTGGCGCCCCCGCATCACGATCCGTGGATGCGGCGCTTCGTCATCGGCGCGGCCGTGTGCGCATTCGTCACGCTCTTCTCTGTTCGCGGCGTATAAGATTTCGTTGAGCTCCGACGTTTCCGCGCTGCAGCTTCTCTCCATACGGGGGCCGCGCTAAACCGTGGGCGGCACCTTCGTCTTCTACATATTCTCGGCAGTCGGGATGGTGATTTTCGTCGTCCTCGGCTGGCTGCTGACTTCCGTTCTACACGTCTCCGGCCAAGTCGAAATGATCGTGCGGACGATGTTCATGGGGCTGGCGTTCGCGGGCTTCGGCGGCCTCATGTACTTCCACTCGCGCCGCCAGCAGCGAAAGGCGCAGGAAGCCGGCGGGTGGACAAGTCGACGTCGGCACGGCGGAAAAGGAAGTCGAGACGTTGGTTCGCGACGCCCAAACGCGACTGGCGCAATCCAATTTCGCGCAAAACCTGGGGCGCGACGCGAAGCTCTCGCAGCTCCCGATTTTCTTCATCGCAGGCGAGGCCGGCGCTGCGAAAACCAGCACGTTCGTCAATTCCGGAGTCGAGCCCGACCTGCTGGCCGGACAGGTTTATCAGGACAGCGCGATTATTTCCACGCGACCCGTGAACATCTGGCTGGCGCAGAATTCGGTATTCGTCGAAAGCGGCGGCAAGCTGATGGGCGATCCCAGCCGTTGGGCCGCGCTGATCAAGAAGCTGCATCCGAAGCGGCGATGGTGGTTCATTGGAGGCAAGCCGCAAGCCCCGCGTGCAGTGATTGTCTGCGTCGATAGCGAAGCGTTTCTGCAACCGAACGCGGAAGAAGCGCTGACGATGACTGCACGCGGCCTGCACACGCGCCTGGGCGAAATCTCGCAATTGTTGGGCATTCGGCTGCCGGTTTACGTGCTGTTCACGAAGCTCGACCGGCTCGCGTTCTTCATCGATTTCGTCAGTAATCTGAGCGACGAAGAAGCCACGCAAGTGCTGGGCGTAACGCTTCCTCTGCGCGACGATCGTTCGCAAGGCGGCGTATATGCGGAAGAGGAATCGCGCCGACTGGCGGCTGCGTTCGATGAATTGTTCCACTCGCTGTGCGACAAGCGCCCGCCTTATCTCGCGCGCGAGAACGACGCGAACAAGCTGCCCGCGGTCTACGAATTTCCGCGCGAATTTCGCAAATTACGCAACGCCGCCGTCAGATTCCTCGTTGACCTCGGCCGCCCGAGCCAGCTTGCGGGCGAATCCGTTTTTGCGCGGATTTTACTTCTCCGGAGTTCGTCCGGTCGTCGTGAAAGAGGCCGCTCCGGTGGCCAGAGGAGCCGGCGCGGCTGCCATGCGACGTGGAGCAACTGGTTTGTTTTCAGGCGCTCCCGCGGAAGATCCGCTCGCCGATCCGATGGTTTCCGGTCGCACGCGCCGCGTCCCGCAGTGGCTGTTTCTCGGTCACCTGTTCAGCGACGTGTTGCTGCGGGATCGGGCCGCGATGGGCGCCAGCGGACAGAGCGTTCGTGCAGAAATGATGCGCAGAGTGCTTGCAGGATGTGTTGCATGTCTTTGCATAATGTGGGCGACTTTTTTTGACGATTTCGTACTTCGGAAATCGGCAGTTAGAGATCGCGTGTCGGCGATGCCGTTCGAGGCATCCGAGTCTCCGAAGCCGGAGGCGGCGCGCAGGATCTTCCGTCGCGCGATGCGCTGGAACGCCTGGATACTCTGCGAGATGCCGTCGAAACACTGTCGCGCTACGAACGCGAAGGCGCGCCCTGGAGTCTGCGCTGGGGACTCTATGTCGGGCGTGATTTATACCCTCCGACGCGGCGGTTGTACTTCACGCGGTTTCATCAATTGATGTTTGGCGCGACCCAACAGGCGCTTCTCGATTGGCTGCGCAGATTGCCGCAGAAGCCCGGCCCGAACGACGAATACACGCCGACCTACAACACGTTGAAGGGCTACCTGATCACCACGTCGCATCACGAAAAAAGCACGCGCGCGTTCCTGTCGCCGCTGTTGATGGAGCGCTGGGCCGCGGGGCGGCCAGTGGATGGCGATCGCTCCTCGCTGGCGCGCAAGCAGTTCGATTTCTATAGCGATGAATTGTTCATTTCGAACCCCTTCTCCTCCGATAACGACGGCAATGCGGTAGAGGGCGCGCGTGCCTACCTGGCGCAGTTCAACGCCGGCGAGCGCATCTATCAGTTCGATCATCGCGGAAGCATCGCAGAAGAATCCGCCGGTGAATTTCAACAAACGATTCCCAGGCTCGGCCGCGTTCGTCGCCAATGACAAGGATGTCGCGGGTGCATTCTCGGCCGATGGCTGGAAGTTTGTCGAAGCGGCGATCAACAATCCCGACCGGTTCTATGGCGGCGAGCCCTGGGTGCTCGGCAATCAGAATTACGGCGGCATCGATCGAACAGGTCTCGGGCAGCAGTTGCGCGATCGCTATCATAAGGATTTTCTCGGCAACTGGCGGCAGTATCTGGCGAACTCGGAAGTGGTGAAGTATCGGAGTTTGCAGGACGCGTCGCAGAAGCTTACGCAGTTGGGGGGCAATCAGTCTTACCTGCTTGCGCTGTTTTGTCTGGCGTCGGTGAATACGTCGGCGGCGCCTGCGGACGTGATGGATCCCTATCAGCCGGTGCAGTGGGTCACGCCGAACGGCTGCCTGACACAGCTCGCGCACGCTCACAACAATTCATACCTCAGCGCGCTGACAGCTTTGCAACAGGCTCTCGATCAAGTGGCGAAGGCGGGCGGCAACGTGAAGGACGATATGGTCACGCAAACCATGAACGCCGCATCGAATGCGTACAAAGTGACGCGCGACACGGCGCAGAACTTCCATATCGATCCAGAAGGAAAAATTCACACGCTGGTGCAGAAGCTGATGGAGGACCCGATTCGACAGGCGGAGGGCTTGCTGGGACGGCTGGGGCCGCAGCAGCTCAATACGCAGGGCCGCTCGGTGTGCAGCGATTTCGCGGAGTTGAACAGGAAATATCCGTTCGATACGAACTCGAAGATGGATGCGACTCTGGATGACATCAATCGCATCTTCCGGCCGTCGGATGGAAAGCTCGCGACGTTCTACGAGGCGAGCCTGAAGAATTACCTGGATCGGCAAGGCAATCAGTTCACGCGGAAATCCGACAACAAAGTGCAGATCACCGACGCGTTCCTGCGGTTCTTCAATCGCGCGATGGCGTTCAGCGGAGCGCTGTACAAGACCGGCGGCCAAAGTCCGCAACTCACATATTCGATGAAGGCGCTGCCGTTCGAAGTGTTGAAGAGCGTCACGCTTGCTGATCGACGGCCAGACGTTGAAGGCCACTCCGAACGGCGGCCAATCGCAGGAATTTACGTGGCCGGGCGTATCGGTGCACGCGGCGCGATTGACGGGCGCGGTGGGCGGCGAAGAGGCCGAATTCAACGTGCAGGAAGGGCTATGGGCCGCGTTCCGATTCTTCGGCGATGCGGATCAATTCCAGCCGACGGGCAACACGTATTCGCTGAAGTGGATCCCGAAGAGCGGGCAGTCGAATCAACCGACGCGCATCGGGGGTAAGATCGTCACGCTGCCGTTTCAATTGGATTTGAAGGGCGCTCCGCCGGTGTTCCAGAAGGGTTACCTGTCGGGATTCCAGTGCGTTTCGGAAGTGGCGCGGTGACAGAAGGCCGTCAGGTGAGGCACGCCCGTCAGGAAAAACAGGGGTCAGGGGGCGGAAAACAGGAATAAAAAACGGGGACAGACTGCTCTGTCCCCGCAGGCATGTTCCTCTTCCCCCGTACCGACGCGGCCGTGGACAGAGTGGTCTGTCCCGTTTTTTATTCCTGTTTTCCGCCCCCTGACCCTGTTTTTCCTGACGGGCGTGCCTCACCTGCAGCTACAACGACCGCGCGATATCGACCAAGTCGCTGAAGACGCCATAAGCCGTCTGCGAGACACCGGGATCGACTTCATACACTCCGACCGTTCCCATCAGATCGGTTTCCAGTAGCAGCAGACTCGACGTGTGGCGCGCGGAGGCGAGAACATCAGACTCGACGAGTACCTCGGCGCGCACACGCAGCTTGATGCCAGTCGAGGTGGTGCGAGCGCGGCTCACCAATCGAATCGTCTTGCCTTGCTCTTTCAGCGCCAGCAATTTTTCTGGGGTCAATCGCGCGATGCCGCGGCGGTCGACATCGAGCGGCGTCACGCGCGCGTCCATCAACACATTAGCGAGCGCAGCGGTTTTGGCGGCGGCATCCCAACCCTCGATGTCGTAGGATGCGTCAGCTTCTGCAATGCCGATGCGTTGCGCTTCTTCGATGCCCTCCTGAAGCGTACGGCCTTTCTGCATGAGTTCGATGGCGACATTCGTGGTGGAATTGAGGACACCCGTGAATCCGAGAATCCGGCAGCCGGGCAGAGTATTGCGCGCCATGTTGAACACCGGTGCACCGTCCATGACGGTCGATTCGAATCTGAATTCGACGCCGGCCCGCTTGGCTTCGTCGACCAGGGCCGCATATGCATGGGCGATCGGTCCCTTGTTCGCCGTCACGACGTGCAGGCGGCGGGCGAAGGCGGCACGGATGTGGGAGATGGCGGGCTCGCCGGTGGCGGGATTGAGCGTGGTGAGCTCAACCACGATTTCGGCCCCTGCTTGTTTCACGGCGCGATCGAGGAATTGGTCGGCCGAGTCGACTCGCGGGCCGAAATTCGGATCGACGGGGAGGCCTGCTTTATCGAATGCGGCTCCGTGACGCAGGGTGTGAATCGCGACGATGCGGAACGGGAAGATGCGGCGCTGCGATTCAAGGAGGCGGGCGAAGGCTTGGCCGACGTTGCCGTATCCGATGAGGGCTAGATTCATGTGTCAGTGGTTCTCACACATATGTCAACGGGTTTCACGCCCTCATGTCAATGGGTCTCACGCCCGGCGGTGGAACTGGTTTCGGAAGCGCGACCAGGCGGTCGCGCGCAGGCCGGGCGGCCTGCCCCACAATTCTCGCGACTACTCACCACTAGCGAGCAGGCGGAAACGCCTGCTCCACATCAAAAGTCGGTCTTCTCCAGGAGAGACGACAAGTCGGATTCCAGTTGAGTTTTCGCGGTCTTCAAACGGGCTTGCGTATCGCGCAGTCCTGACATCTTGGTTTCGATCGTGGCGAGTTGACGCGCATATTGCTGCACCAGCTCCTGTTGCCCGCTCACGTTGTTCAAGCTCTGGATGTTGTCGCGCGTGCGGCGCTGGTCTTGTTCGAGGTCGTTCAGATCGCTGTTGGCGCGATTGAGCGCCAGGTCGTTGGTCGAGATCTCGCGCTTCTTCGCGGCGATCTGCTCCAAGCTGGCGGCGGCCGTTGTCGGTCAGTGCTTTGTTCTGAATCCAGGTCGCCAGGACATCGGGCGTCATGTTCGTCATCGAATACGTCTGATCGAATACGCGCTCTTCCCGCACGGGATAGGTTTCCGTGGCAATAGCGGCCAGCTTCACTTCGAAGCGATAGGCGTTCGCCGTGGTCTCGACAGCCGGCTGGCTCAGGAGCTTGTAGCCGGGGCGCTGCGCATGTTCGATCACCAGCGTCTTGGCTTTGCCGTCGACGTTGCGGATGGTGTAGGTTTTGGTTTCTTCGACGGCGGCTCGCGAGGTGAGGATGCCGCGACGGAAATGAATCTCGCGAACCACTTGCGCGGCCGAATCGAACTTGGTGGTGACGCGCGTGCCGAGATCGACGCCGTAGCTGATCAGTCGCTTGTCGCCGGCCTTGACGGTTTCGACCAGCGCTTCGCCGGCGTAGCTGCCCGTCATCGTAGACGGTGATCGGCCCGCCGTCGAGCGTCTTGCCGGTGGTGTTGGTGAGCTCGGCGGCGTTCATCGGGTGGAGGCCGAAGCTTTCGGAATAGATCAGGAGTTTGCGCGTTTTGAGTTTCTGCTGCAGGAACGGCAGCATGGCGGATTCGCCTTTTTTCACGGTGACAGGGCCGGTGAAGCTGTACTCGAAGAGCTCGCCTGCATCGCGGCCTTCGGCGGTGGAGATGGTGGAATTCGAATCATAGGCGCGATACGCTCCGCCGCCGCCTCCGCCGCCGGGAGTCCGCGACTACGCCACCGGCAACTCCAGGACGCATCGCCATTTGAGCTGGCGGAGGCGCAGGCGCTGCCATTGCTCGACCGTTTAATGGTAGTCCTGCTACACTGCCCGTGACCAAGGCTCCCTCAAACACCTGCGGCCCGACGGCCTGATTCTCGGCCAGCTCCACGTTGGGACGAAGGACATATCGCGGCTGATACAACTGCGTGATGAACGAAATCGGCTTGCCCGACACCACCGACAAGCGGACGTTGCTCCAATCCTCGCCGGTGGTGTTGTCGACGATCGCCCAGCCTTCGAGCGTCGGCTCGGATTGCGCGGGTTCCTTGTCGCCGAACAGCAATCGATAACTCGATTTCCAGACAGCGGCGGGCGTCATGTAGCGCGCGAACAACTCGTGAGCGCCGGAGCCGGGCGAATCGATATAAATGCTGCGTCGATCCTTGGAATGCGCCTGACCCAATACCGACAGATAGTCTTTCAGGAGAGCCTGAAGTTTCGGATCGGAAAAACGGACGGTGGATGCCGACGAGAGGTCGATCGTCCGCAGATCGCCCGAATCCGTCATGAGGACGACGAGTTCGCGCTCGGCTGATTTGTCTCTGTCGGTCGACGTGATCAAACGGCCGCTGATAACGGAGCCGGCCAGCATCTCCGAACCGACCTTCAACTCGATGCGAGCACCCTTCATCTGATCGAGAAACGCGGCCATCGACAATTGGCCGCCGACGGCGAACGGGAAATTTTCGAGGCGCTTGTCGAGCGATTCGCTGGCGTCGTAGCGGACGCTGCCGATCTTGCCGCCGCTGCGGTCGGTCAAGGTGAGCGATTTCAGGACGTCGTTCATATCGTCGGCCTTGAAATCGAGGCGCGCGGTTTCGCCGGCCTTCAATTGGCCGGAACGTTCGAAGTACCCAACGCCATGTTTATACAGGATCACTTCGCGAACCGGAAGGTCGGCAGCGCTGGCCGCCGCGCATAAGACAAGTGCCGGAAAGAATCGAGATTTCGTCATTTGTATCGTCCTCAGTTCATGAATGCCGCTAAAGGCATGAATCCTTGCGGCCGATCATTACTTTATACGGATCGGACTCTGTGCAGATCGATTACTTGCCCGCCCGCCGCGCTTGACACGAATGCGCAGCACGCGTCAGACTCGGTAGTTGGTCTTGGTTTAGTCTAACGAATTGGAGCAAAGCGTTTGAAAAATACATGGTTGGCGCTGATCTGCGCCGTCGGTTTCACTGCATCGGGCCAGGTAGGGGACTATCTTGGACCGGGAGTTTTGAGCCGGGGCGCGGGGGATATCGGAATGCGCGGTGGCGAGCAAGTGGATTTGCGTTACTACTTCGACGTCACTGGCGTTTCCGATACCGGGTATCAGCCTTATGCCGTGGACTCCAAGGGAAATTTGGTCCAGATCAACGGATTGTATGGCGTTCAGGCGGACATTGGAGCCTATGGCACGCATCGTTGGCGCAGGGCTTCGATCGGGCTGGACTACCGGGGCGATTTTTACCATTACGTCAACGATTCTTCGCAGGACGGGAGCAGCCACCGTCTGTCATTGGGCTATACCTTCCAGCAATCGCGCCGAATCGTGTACGAGCTGCGAGCGATTGGTGGAACCAGCTCGCTGGGAGTGGGCGCGCCCGGATTCTATGGCGGAGTGCCGGTGACGGGTGTGAGCGACGTGGTGAGCGGACCGTCGGCGCTTTTGTTCGACAACCGAGTCTACTATCTGGAACCGTCGATGGACATGACCTTCCTGCAAACATCCCGCACCAGTTACACCGTTGGCGGCAACGGATTTTTCGTGCGCCGCGCGGCGGTTGGCCTGGCGGATCTAAACGGATACGAGTTGCACGGAACCATTCGTCATCGGCTCACGAAAAACAGGACCATTGGGGTTACTTACGAGCATACTCATTACGATTTCCCTCCCTCATTCGGACAGTCCGACTTGAACGCCGCCGAGTTTTCGTATAGTGACCAGATCGGGCGGCGATGGACGGTGTCTTTGTCAGGCGGCGTTATTGAAGCGGAAGTGGAGGGCGTTCAGCAGGTGGCGTTGGATCCGGTGATCGCGGCATTGCTGGGCGTGGGTTTCGGTCAACAGACGTTTGCCCGGACGGATATCTATCCCAGCGGAAGATTCAATCTGTTGGGCCGATTTAAGACATCGTCAGTGACCTTGAGCGCCAGTCAGACTATAGTTCCGGGAAACGGCGTGTACTTGACGTCGCGGCAACAGGCGGCGTCGCTGGGCTACAGCTATACCGGAATTCGGAAATGGAACTTCGGATTCTCGGGAGGCTACACAAACCTCAACGGCATTGGCCAAGGGATCCAACCGTACGCGACCTTCAGCGGTGGCGCCGGCATCACCTACAACATAACGCGCGCGTTGCATCTGATTGCCCGCGCCGATTCGCGGTACCAGCAAATTGACCTGGTCGGGTATAACCGAACTGGATATCGCGCGACGATCGGCTTCGGCTACAGTCCTGGGACTGTTCCGCTTTCGCTTTGGTAATCCGGCAACTGCTATTGGTCGACGACGAACCAGCCCTGCTGGACCTTCTCAAACAGTATTTGGGACGCTTAGGCTATCAAGTGGATGCCTGTCTCAGCGCAGAGGAAGCATTGGTGCGATTCGATGAGGATCCGGAGCGCTACGCACTGGTCTTCTCGGATTTGACGCTGCCGGGAATCGACGGCGACGAAATGCTGGAGCAGATGCGCGCTCGGCGGCCGGCGCTGCGGGCGATCTTATCGAGCGGGTATCCCCACGAACCACGATCGAAAGACACCGTATTCCTGCAGAAGCCGTATGTTCCGAGAATGCTGGCGGAAGCGATCGAAAAACTCTTGGCATCGTGAGCTGTGGGCGGGGTGCGCTGGTACAATTGGTAAACGCACCTTGCTGCACGAAGGCGCGGGATGAGCCGGTAGCTCAGTTGGTAGAGCATCGCACTTTTAATCCAAGAGAAGCAACTTTTCGGCGACTGTAAGTCCTTGTCGCCCACCGCCACAAAACATAGATACATCTACTTTCTGCTTCATAATTAGATATATCTATTTTGCGAAGCACTTTGCAACAACAAGTTACAAAGCAGCCGTCACGCCCTACCAATAGCCCTACCCTTGGGTGTCGATGGTAGGAGTAAACATCCGATGCTTGACTCCTTGAGCGTCCACCCGTTAGGATTGGGTGGAGTTTCGCACACAAACCTCCGATCCTCTTGCGAAGGGAAAAGGCAATGCGAAAAAACGGCAAGAACGGTCTTCCTCTCGGCTCCGGGCTTTACTGGAAACGTGACGTTCTCTATGTGGAACTTTGGCACGGCGGAAAGAGACTCGGCCAGTTTTCCACACGAACGGCAGACACGTACCAAGCTCTGAAGTTCAAGGACGCAAAATTGGCGGAACTTCTGAAGGCCCAAGCCACAGCGGTTGCCGATCTTGCCAAAGGCGTCCGAGTCTCGAACCTGCTGCACGACTACGTTGCGAATCTTGAGCGGCGTGAGATGGATTCCGGCGCATACATGATGAGCCGAAAATACGAGAAGCCATCCTACAAAGCGGCCACTCGGATCAACAAGCACCTTGTACCAGCATTCGGAAACCTCAAGCCGGAAGGAATCACCACGGACGTTTTGGTTGCGTACAAAGGCAAGCGCACTCGTGAACACGCCAAGGTTCCCACGATCAACAGCGAGTTCCGCATCCTCAGAGCAGCCTTGCGCCGTGGAACCAAGACGACGCCGAAGAAAGTCAACCCTCTTCACATTCCCGATTTTTCTGAACTCATCAACGACAAGGCCGAGAAGAAATCTGCTCGTACAAGCACAATCAACGATGAACAATACTCGCTTATCATGACGCACGGAACCGAGCACCTGAAGCCTGTTTTCGCCACCGTATTTTACACTGGCGTGCGTGCGAAGGAAATTAAATTTGTCCGTCGTGACCAAGTGAGACTTCGAGTCCAACATGATCCAGCTTCTCGCTGGCGAGACCAAGGACGGCGATCCTCGCATCGTTCCCATCAACGACCGGGTGAGGGAAGTTCTGGTCGCGTGGGAAGAGAAAACCAAAGAGAACTACCCCAAGACCCGCTGGTTCTTCCATCAGAACGGCGAACAGTTGGGCAACTGGAAAACTGCCTGGAACGCTACACTCCGCCGTGCGGCTCTTCGAGTTCCGGTGGTGGATTCCAAGGGCAACCAGAAGGTGAGCAGCACCGGGCGCAAGGTCTGGAAGAACCTCGTCAAATTCCATGACACTCGCCGAACCAACGTCACCAACATGGACGGCCTAGAACTTCAGGAAAAAGACATCATGCGTGTCAGCGGCCACAAGACGGTTGCGATGTCCCGGCGTGGAAGTTGCTTTCCTGAATCAGCTTCAAGTTGAGACAGTTCAACGATGCCATTTTTTCCTGGGCGTACATCAAAATCGAGCGCCACCGTCTTCACGCCACTGACCACAGCGAAATTTCCATTTGGATGCTGGTGGAACCACTGTCGAATAGTGGCGAGGTCGGTTGTGTTGTTCTTGCTTTGCCAGCCTCCACCACGAGGGTGCTTCCCCGGCTTGTGCGTGACGGTTTTCAGCTTGCCGCCCTTGCCTCGAACCTGATACTCGCCTTTGGTCTTGCCGCATTCGCATTGACCGTTCACGATCCCGAAGAAAGGCGTCAATGGACCCAACTTGGTGGCGAGAAGGATGTTTTGCAGTCGTTCGTTGGGCGTCATCGTCGCTAATAAGTATCGGCAACTGGTTCCGACTGCTCCAGGGCTGATGCGATGCCCTTTCCAGCCCCTGGAACGGCGTCAGAGCGTTCCAATTCGGTTCGGCCACCCCAAGGAGGCGCAACCAGTCGAATCGCTCCTGGACACTCTTTCCCTTTATCGTGAATTGTCGCCACCGTCCGACGATTCCGCAGCTTCGCTCTCCCATTTATCGAGAAGTTCCCAAACCTGGGCTTCATCGACCATCTGCTGAACAGAAAGCACGAGCCGCAATTCAAATCTTTGGTCGGTAATCCCAATTCTGTTTAGCTCACGTCGGATCGTTGCGACGGCGTTCTTCTTCGCCCGGTAGTCCGAAGGCGTGGCGCTGAGGGTGACCATTCCTTTTTCACCATCGTTTGCGAACTTCACCTTGATATGCTTACCGATTTCAATCGACACGTCCGTGGCTCCAACCAGTTTCAAGCCGCTCTCCAAACTGCTCAAGTCTTTCTTGTCCACGTTCCAAGATCGGCAGATGTCATATTTGTTTGCAGGGCCATCCTCGTCACGGAGAGCGGACCCGGACGAAGCGATATCGACTCGGCCCGGCAGCGATTAGAGATATCCCCCAAAACGAAACGAGTGCGAATGGACCGCTGCAACCCCATTCTGATATGCGGATTCGAGCACCAAGCCTGAAAAGTGTGGATTCCGTGAAAGCGGTATGCACATCGGGAGGGACGAGTCTTTCCAAGATGCCTATCTGCGAGGCGTCCAACGTCCCAAATACATAAGGACTACCGCAATTACTCTAATCTTTTCAGCATCACCCGACCGATTCCTGATGAGGCCCTGATCGGCTTCTGAAACGGGAAAGGACGTACCTCGACAATGGCTTTCAAGAAACGCCGGATGATGGTGATACCCGAAGTGAATCCGAAGTCGTTCGTGTTTTTCTTTGAGAAGGGAACCAGCGGCGGGAGTTGGAGCATTCGGGACTATTCGATCAGGAATCGAATCAAGGAATACGGTCCTCGTGATTTTCGATGGACGGCAGATGAAATCCATCAAAAGGCACAGCATTCCCTCGATGCGCCAACGGTCAGCACAGATAATCTGGCCTTCTGGCACGAACACACCAACGACTGCAATCAGCGTCATCTAGCGGATTCCACGGCCGTATCCAGTTGCGACACCCATCCGAAACTTGCCAACGATGTCCGAGGCTCCAACGCCATCAGAGCGTTCAAGGACAATGTTTCCGACACTGAACTTGCCGACACTGCTGAACTCACGCAAAGGCCGCAAGACGCAGGATATGGATCGAATCGTCTACTCGGCGAACAGCGAGGATTGGGTCACCTGGAATTTTTTTGAAATCATGAAGCGGCAGTACCCAAATGGCTGGTGGGGCCACGTCGTCAGCGCCGCTCTCCGACGCAACCGAGGATTGCAGTTTCCCTCAGACGACCGATCACTGCCAATCCCAATTCTTTGGTCATCTGTTCTGGCCCCTCTGGAATACGAAGCACAGAGCCGCAGCCGGATGCTCAGTTCGGGCAATCAGGAATGGGTTCTGCGTGCCAACAATCCGAATCCGGTCGAGGGATCGTCGGAGATCGACGTGATTTTCGACCACGATCAGTTTCTCGTTTACGTCGAAGCCAAGCTCGGATCGGATGTCTCGATGAGTACAAGCTACGACCCACAACGCAACCAGATCGCTCGTAACATCGACTGCCTCATTGAAAACGCTGGCAATCGAATACCCATGTTTTGGATGCTCGTGCGGGACGAAGCGACAGACCGAGCATACGTCCAACTGATGAATGGGTACAAGACCGATCCGGGGCTATTGATCCGAGACCTACCGCACCGGAATGCCGAGATATTGAAAGGCATTGCCCAAAATCTGACCATACTGTTGTGGGGCGATTTCGGCGAACTGGTTTGTGGGCCGGGGTGGGATGAAGAGAGCACCAGCCGTCAAACAGGAGTTGGAGCGAAGAATCAAGGTCCGCTGATCGCCGGATCAACTTCCGAGTTTTCGGAGAAGGATACCCCTAATGGAACCGTCTATTACAAAGAGCCACTGAGAAGGACTCGCCGCCATCATCACTCCGAGCGAACAGCGTTTCATCGAGGCAAGCAACTTTATCGAAGTTGACGAGTCGAGAAGCGGTGTTGGAGGCGATAGATGAGTTCGACCGAATCGGTCGGGATGCGTTTTTGGAGAGGTATGGGTATCAGCGATCCAACAGCCGATTCATCAAGTTCAACGGAAAGCTCTACGATCAGCGTCCAATAATAGGAGTTTCCTACGGAAAGCAGCATCCCGAAGAAGGGCCGCTTGACAGAGACAGATTCAAAGGTGCTAAGAAGGCTGGACTGGCTCGGCTTGTCCCGCTCGGATTCGAGATTGTTGAACTGAAAAATGGGAAAGGCGTCGAGGCTGTCGGCGTCGATGGTCTACAACAAGCCCCAACAAGCAAGACCCTATGGACGAGAGATGAATTGATTCTGGTGCTCGATCTTTACTTCAAGATCAGCGTGAGTGCGTCAAATGAGAGAACGCCGGAAGTGTCTGCGCTGAGTAAGTTATTACGAACGGCACCAATGAACGCCGCCTTCCTTGCAGACCACGCATTCCGAAATCCCGAAGGCGTGTACACGAAATTGTCTAAATTTCTTACCCACGATCCGTTGGGAATCGGCAAGGGCCTTCCCAATCCATCGGAGTTGCAAAAGCAGGTTTGGTCGGACTTCGCCGGGGATAGGTCTCGTCTGGAGAGAACCGCCAGGATCATCAGAACGTCGTTTGAGTCAAACCCCAAAGAGGACGAGTATGAATTTGACCAAGGCGGAGGAGTGGATGAAGCCGCTGAAGGGAGGATCATCAGCCGACTTCATCGACTTCGAGAAAGAAACTTGGCACTGGTCGAGAAGAAGAAGCGGATGGCGCTTGCAAAGGGCAAGCTCATCTGTGAGGTCTGCAACTTCGACTTCAAAGCGGCTTACGGTGACCTTGGCGACGGATTTATTGAGTGTCATCACAAAACACCGCTTTCTACGTTGGAGCCGGGCAGACGACAAAGGTGGGAGATTTAGCATTGGTATGCGCCAATTGTCATCGGATGCTGCACCGAGGCCGACATTGGGTGTCCGTCGAGGAACTTCAGCAACGCCTAACGCAATAGGTTGAACTGCCTTCCGGCCCGATCTCGGAAATCCGAAAGAACACCGTCTCGGAACGGGGTGTTTGAAGCCATCCCCCGGCAAGATCGTCTCCCGCTGTACGGGTCCCAATGCCATCGAGAGACCATCCACCAGATAGGTGAAATAGCCTATGGTAATACCTCTTCTCAAAGGCTATAATGGTCTTGCTTGGAAAATCTTCCAGCCCTGTTCACCAACCCGGCTTCGCAGGACATCGAACGCCTCAAGGCTCTCGTGCTCGATTCCGTCAACAGCCAGGAGAGCAAACGAGCTTACGACCGGGCCATCACCGACTTCCTGAATTGGGGTTCGACAACCGCTCCGGGAACTGGCTTCACCAAGGCGACCGTCCAGGCGTACAAGGCGCATCTCTCCGCTCCTCGGTCTCGCCGCCTCCACCATCAACGTCCGCATGAGCGCCATCCGCCGCCTTGCCGCTGAAGCTGCCGACAACAACCTCATGGACCCGAACCTCGCATCTGGCATCGGTCGAGTGAAAGGCGTTAAGCGTGAAGGCATCCGCACCGGAAATTGGTTGACCGTCCATCAAGCCGAAAAATTCATCAACGCACCGGACACGGACACGCTCAAAGGCAAACGTGACCGGGCGCTGCTTGCCGTTCTGATCGGTTGTGGTCTGCGTCGTGAAGAAACCGCCACTGCTCGGCGCTCGAACACATCCAACAGCGAGACGCCCGGTGGGTGATCGTGGACATGAAAGGCAAAGGCGGAAGAGTCCGCACCGTCCCAATGCCGTCATGGACGAAAGAGGCGATTGATGAGTGGACGGCGGCGGCGGGATTCACCGCTGGTCGAGTTTTCCGTCCGGTGAATAAGGGTGACCGATCTGTGTGGCGACAGCATGACAGCGCAAAGCATCTTCGAGACCGTGAAAAAATACGCCGCCGAGATCGGCCTGAAAGAAATCGCTCCGCATGATCTGTGAAGGACTTTCGCTAAGTTGGCGCACAAGGGCCGAGCGGCGCTGGAGCAAATCCAGCTTTCGTTGGGGCACGCTTCGATCCAAACCACTGAACGTTACCTTGGCGTGCGGCAAGACTTGACGGATGCGCCGTGCGACAGGTTGGGTTTGAAGCTCTCGGGTTTTGGGGACTGAAAAGGAGAACGCTTGAATTCTTTCGATACGGTCGAAATCATGTTCGAGTTCTCGAAGGCAATCCGGCACGGCCTGATCTCATTGGAAGGCTTGAGCGATCTCGAAGGCGTCGATCCCCAACGAGTCAGCGCCTTGGCTGCGTCGGTTCGCCATGCCCACGAGGAAGCGACGGCGTACATGGTGACCTTGATCGGCGTGAGTGCGACGGCTTCCTGTAAAGGTGGTAGCCTTTCGATTGGCTAGGACGCTCGACACGATGAACGAACTGATATTTGGCCGAACGGTAAAGATTCAATACGAGTGCCGGGACATCGGGCATGGCGTCGAATCGGGCGAAGCGACGGGACAGTTCACAAGTGAAATCGACGCCTGGGGAAAGCACACGTTTCACCCGGACGGTGGTAAGGCTCCGCTGTATCTCTTCGATGATGAAATTCTTTCGTGTGTCGCCAGTCCCAATTCGATTCAGCACCCGAAAGTTCTTGTGAACTGAGCACAGGTTGGTGAGCATGAAGCGCACTCTGCTCTGGCTCATCGTTGCCGTCGTCCTGGTGATCGGCTTCGTGCTGTACCGCTCCAGGGCAGGAAGAAATCTCGACGTTGATCCGCACGCTCGTGAGGAAATTGAAAAAGCGAGGCGGCGGTGAGTCGGCGTGCTTGCTTCCGCGCCCGAGTCCACTATCTTTTTGCGTCCACCGTCGATGATCCGACAATGGAAGAATCATGGTGACGGTCGGCGAGTGTCGCCTTTGCCGGAAGAATTCCGAACTTCGAGACAGCCACTTCATACCGAAAGCTGCCTACAAGCGTGTTCGAGGCGAAGGCAAAAACCCACACCCTTCTCGTCGTGCAAGCAGACAAGGCATTCCAGACGGCGGATCAGATCAGAGCGCACCTATTGTGCTCCGACTGTGAACAGCGCTTTGCTAAGAATGGAGAGAACACCTTCTTCCGGTACTGCTACCGGGGACCTGGAGAGTTCAAGCTGCTGGACGTTCTTCATGCACAGAATCCTCTCCTCGATGATGACCGATGGGCAGCCTACGCACTTCCCGATTCCGAGCATCGCTTCGTTGAGCAGATCGGATACTTGGGTGTAAGCATTTTATGGAAGTCGGCAGCGCACGTCTGGAGGGATCGAGATCACACCGTCCCCTCAATCCCGTTGGGACCTTATCAGGAGCAGACTCGGCAGTTCCTCCTTGGCACAGCCTCGTTCCCCGAATCAGCCGCTCTTGTGATCGAAGTATCGGACTGGAGCAATCGCTTGATTGCGGCCATCGGCACACCGGGCACATCGAAACCACCGACCAATCACCTGCACTGGATTGACCTCTGCGGAATTCGCTTCAACCTTTTCGTTGGCTCACGAATGCCATCCTCGATCAAGCTGCTGTCGGTGTTCAACCCCGCCCACAAGGTCGTCCTCCTAGCCAAGAAGCACGAAGCAATGATGGCAGCAACCTACCGGGAACACTTGAGTGTCGTCGCTCGATTGCAGACTCCCTGATCGGAAGACGGCTGCGGTCGTCTTGGGACAGTGTTTTTCCAATGGGTCCCATATGGCGAAAAACGTATTACGCCGACCCCTTCGTTGCTCGGGAGGGATTTCGTCTCCAAAGAAATTGGGCGATGGGTCCCCTGGCCTTGGAATCCGCCCTACCTCCTGACCTACCGGGTCCCATCCTACAATTCACAATTGCCAACATTTTTCAGTACACTTGTTTTGTTCATCATGCTGAAATCTAAAGTCCGTCAGGCCGTTCCGAAACCACAGGAACGCACGCATCGCACTACTGGAATAAATTTGCCGACTGCGACATGGGAGTTGTTGCGCCGGGTGGCCTTTGAACGATCACGACGATCCGGTGGGCGAGGCTCCGTCTCGGCGCTCCTTGTGCAACTCGTGGAGCGCCACAAGAGAGAACTCGAGAAAGAATTGGCGTCGGCCAGCCGATAGAATCCCAATGCCAGCCAACACAACAGAACTCGAAAAACGCCTGTGGGGAGCCGCTGACGAACTCCGGGCCAACTCCAAGCTGAAGTCGTCCGAGTATTCCGTCCCGGTTCTCGGCCTGATCTTCCTCCGCTACGCCGACCACAAATTCGCCAAGGCCAAGGAAAAGTTCGCCAGCCAGGGCAGCGGACGCCGCACCATCGGCAAGGCCGATTATCAGGCGCAGGGTGTCCTCTTCCTGCCAGAGACCGGCCCGGTTCTCCACCTGCTGGACCTGCCGGAAAGCGCCGACATCGGCAAGGCCATCAACGATGCGATGAAGGCCATCGAAGCCGACAACGAAGACCTCAAGGACGTTCTGCCCGAGAACGTATAACCGCCTCGACAAGGAACTGCTCGTCTCGCTGCTCAAGAATTTCTGCCGCGATTCCCATGGACATCGAAGGCGATGCCTTCGGCAAGATTTACGAATATTTCCTCGGCAAGTTCGCCATGTCCGAAGGGCAAAAGGGCGGCGAATTCTTCACCCCGACCAGCATCGTCAAGCTGATCGTGGAAATCATCGAACCCTTCCACGGACGCATCTACGACCCCGCTTGCGGATCGGGCGGCATGTTCGTCCAGTCGGCGGCGTTCGTCGAGCACCACAAGAAAGCCGTCACACGACATTTCGATCTACGGCCAGGAGAAGGTGGCCGAGACCATCCGCCTCTGCAAGATGAACCTTGCCGTCCACGGTCTTTCTGGTGACATCCACCAGGCCGTCACCTATTACGAGGACATCCACAAGAGCGTCGGCAAGTTCGACTTCGTGATGGCGAATCCGCCGTTCAACGTGGACAAGGTGGACAAGGAACGACTGAAGGACGATCCCCGCTATCCGTTTGGTTTGCCGAAGGCCGACAACGCCAATTACCTCTGGATTCAGATTTTCTATTCGACGCTGAACGAGACGGGACGTGCCGGATTCGTGATGGCGAACTCTGCCGGTGATGCCAGAGGCTCCGAGCTTGAAATCCGCAAGAAGATGCTCGAAGACCGGGCCGTGGACGTGATGATTTCGGTCGGCCCGAATTTCTTCTACACGGTCACGCTGCCATGTACGCTGTGGTTCCTCGACCGGGGCAAGAAGAAGACGAAGCGCAAGGATCAAGGTGCTCTTCATTGACGCACGGCACATCTTCCACCAGATTGACCGGGCGCACCGAGAATTCACGCCAGAGCAAATCGAGTTCATCGCAAATATCGTCCGGCTGTACCGGGGCGAAGGCTGTCGAAACCGACGCCGGAAGCCATGAAGTTCATGAAGGAGAACTTCCCGAAGGGCAAGTACGCCGACGTTCTTGGGCTGTGCAAGGTCGCCACGATCGCCGAGATTGAAGCGCAGGGATGGAGCCTGAATCCGGGCCGCTACGTCGGCGTGGCGGAACGGGCAGCGGACGACTTCGAGTTCGCCGTGCGCCTGGAAGAATTGAACGAAGAATTGGAGACCCTGAACGCCGAGGCCAGGGAGTTGGAAGAACGGATTGTGGAGAACGTTTCACGGTTACTGGAAGCGACGAATGGATAAGACTTCAGAGCGCCGACGTGTTGCGTTGCAGGAAATCACATCCAAGATCGGAAGTGGTGCAACGCCAAGGGGCGGCAAGGAAAATTACAAGGTCGATGGAATACCCCTGATCCGCAGCTTGAACGTCTACGACTTTGGCTTTGAAAAAGACGATCTCGCCTTCATTGATGAGGAGCAAGCACGCCAATTAAACAACGTTACGGTTGAGCGGGATGACATTCTCCTCAATATAACCGGGGCTTCGGTAGCTCGGTGCTGCATGGTTCCGAAGGCTCTGATTCCGGCAAGGGTCAATCAGCATGTGGCGATCATCAGGACCATCAAAGCGGTTGCCGACCCCCGTTTCGTCTTCTACACCATTAACAGTCCCCAATATAAGCGACATCTGTTGTCATTAGATCACCGGATTCGATGTGCCGTCATGCAGCACGATCTACTTGGACAAGCCGATGAAGAACCATACCCTCATGCAGACCATCGCACGAGCGAACCGGGTCTTCAGGGACAAGCAGAACGGCCTCATCGTGGACTACGTGGGCGTTTTTAGAAATCTTCAGAAGGCGCTTGCGATCTACGGGGCCGCACAGGACGGCGCTGGCGACACACCGATCCACGACAAGAGCGATCTGGTGCGCCAACTGCGGGAGGCGATCTCGACCACGACGACGTTCTGCCTGGAGCGCAAGATCGACCCGGCGAAAATTCGTGATGCCCGAGGCTTTGAACGGGAGAAGCTGAAGGAAGATGCCGTGGCCGCTTTCGTGGTCAACGATGAAACGAGACGCCAATACTTCAATTTGGCGACTGCCGTGGATTCGATCTACAAGTCTCTGTTGCCGGATGCCGCCGCCTCCGAGTTCAGCCCAATTTGCAACGTGTTCAAGGTGGTCACCGAGAAGATTCGGTCGGAACTCCCGGTCGTGGATATTTCGGCGGTGATGGCAGATGTCGAGGCGCTGCTCAACCGATCCATCGCAGCAGGTGGATACGTCATGCCGCCCGTCTCGAACGATCCGTCACGTTACATCGACCTGAGCCAAGTCGATTTCGAGGCGTTAAAAAAGCAGTTCGACAAGGGCCGGAAGCCCATCGAAGTTCAAAAACTGAAAGAAAAGATCGCCTTGAAGCTGGCACTGATGGTGAAGCTGAATAAGACTCGGCTCGACTTCCTCGAAGAGTTCCAGCGCATGATTGACGAGTACAACGCCGGATCATCGAACGTCGAGACGTTTTTCGCCAAGCTGATGGCGTTCACAAAGAAGCTGAGTGCCGAAGAGAAGCGGGGCATAGGTGAAAATTTGACGGAAGAAGAACTCGTGATCTTCGATCTGCTCACCAAGCCCGACATCACGCTAACGAAACCGGAGACGGCGGAAGTAAAAAAGGTGGCGAAGGCGCTCCTCGAAAAATTGAAACAGGAGAAGTTGGTGCTCGACTGGCGCAAGCAGCAGACCACCAGAGCGATGGTGTTCACAACGATCAAGGATGTTTTGGACGAGCTTCCGAGGACGTACACGAAGGACCTTTACGATCAGAAGTGCGATGTCGTCTATCAGCACTTCTACGAGGCGTACTTGGGGCAAGGCAAGAGCGTTTACGAAGCGAATTGACAAGGGAGCGACAAGGCATGGCCGTTACGAAAGCACACAGCGTCAAGGCGAACCTTCAGATTTTCAATTTGTCGAAGGCTGGCACTTCGCTGGAACTTGAAATTTTCGAGCAGAAGACCAAGACGAAACGTCAGAAAATCGGGACGGTGATCATCGGTCGTGGATCGCTGACCTGGATCAAACGGAAAGGCCAGATCGGTAGGCGGATTTCGTGGTCTCGCCTTGCGGAAATCATGGAGTCATAAGCGTTTCGCAACGTGGTCGAACTTGGAGCGGTGGGAGCCGGGATGCTACTATCGGATGGTGAAGATGTATCTACCGTGTTCGGCTTCGGCGTTCGGCTGCTTCCATCTACCCTCAAAGTAGATAAGACCCTACCATTTACCCTACCCGAGGACATGAAGCGGATGTATATATCAGTAAGTTGTTGATAATAAGCAGTTTAGAGCCGGTAGCTCAGTTGGTAGAGCATCGCACTTTTAATGCGGTGGTCGCGGGTTCGAGCCCCGCCCGGCTCACCACTATTTTCAAAGCAGTTCATTGCACGCGCTCCTGTCATCGACGACATGCCTCTGCCTATTCGCGCCGTCAACACTGCCGCCGATTCCGAAAACAAGATTCACGACGATAGCGTGGCGGCGCAGTTCGGATTTCGGGGCGGACTGGTGCCCGGCGTTACTGTCTACGGCTACCTCGCGGCTGCCGCGCTCGAATTCTTTGGCGATAACTGGCTGAGTCGCGGCGCCATCGATGTCCGCTTTCACCAACCCGTCTACGAAGGCGAAGAGGTAGAGGTCACGACGGAAGCGGAATCGAGCGATCGCGTCCGCCTCGATATTCCGGGCCGCGCTTCGGCAGTCGCGTGGATTGTGGACGAGGCTCTGATTCCTGCTCCACCGGACGAGTTAACGCTGGGAGAGCGGCGCACGCCGAGTGAAGGATCGCTGGCTCCTGGAGTGGTTCTGGGAACGCTCTTGAAGCCGCTGGATCTGGCGCAATCGCGCATGAGTGCTCCGTTGCCCGCGGCGATCGGGGCGCAGCGATTCGCGCATCCGGCGATCCTGCTGGCACTGGCGAACGAGATCTTCGTCACGAATTACGCGCTGGGTCCATGGATTCATTCGGCGAGCGAAGTCCGCAAATTCAGCTCAGTGAGCGATGGCGAAGCGATCCGCGTGCGCGCTGCCGTGGAGGAACGGTTTGAGCGCAAGGGACATCAATTCGTGGTGCTGAACGTATTCATCGACACTGCCGCCGGTCGCGCCATCGAACATGTGCGGCACACGGCAATCTGGCGGCCGCGAGTCAATCGATAAATGGACAGCGTTCGCTTCACATGCCAGCCCGGGTGCGTCGCTTGTTGCGATCAGGACGGCATGGTGTACCTCACCGAAAGCGATCTGATCCGCGCCGCGAAGTTCGTCGGCATGACCGCGCGCGCGTTCGAGAAGAAGTACGTGTATCGCACGGCGCATCAGATGCGCTTTCGCAAGCCTCGCGAGAAGCAGTGCCCGTTTCTGACTACCGAAGGCGAGGGCCGAGGCTGCGACATCCATCCTGCAAAGCCGACGCAGTGCCGGACGTTCCCGTTCTGGCCGGAGCTGGTGGAGAATCCGATTTCGTGGAAGGCGACGGCTCACTATTGCCCGGGGATTGGAAAGGGCGCCCTGATCCAGATCGGCACCGCGATGGAGATGGCCGAGGAACAGCGCGTCGCCTATCCTGATATGTACAAGTGACGTTTTCCTCGTGATCTTCGCTGCGCAGACTTCCTCTGTTTCAACGCGGCGGCGTTGGCTGATTCTGACGATTCTCGCAACGCTGGCGATCGTCCCCTACCTCCCAACCCTGAGCCAGCCCTTCATTGAGGACGACTATCCCAACATCCAGCTCGCCAACGGATTTGCGGCGCAGGGATGGTCGGAGATGCTGGCGAATCCGATCTTCCGTCTGCGCGCGACCACGCATCTTCTGTTTCACGGCTTGTATCAGGTCTTCGATATGGACGCGCGCGCCTATTATGCGGCGATGATCCTGCTTCATGTGATGAACACATGCCTGGTGTTCGCGCTGGGATCGTGGCCGGTGATCGGGTACGGCGTGTCGCTCTGGGCCGCCGCTTTTTTCGCGATCTACGAAGGTCACCAGGAAGCAGTAATGTGGATCTCCGGCTCGACCGAGCCGTTGCTGGTCTTGTTCGGCTTGCTGTCGTTCTTGTGTTGGGTGCAATTCCTCGCGCGGCGATCGGTGCTCTGGTATGCCGGATCGTTCCTCGCATTCTGCCTGTCGTTGGCGTCGAAGGAATCCGCGGTGATTTGGGTGGCGCTGCTGGCTCTGGCCGTGGCCTTCGAGCCGAAGAAGTGGCGCGAAGTATTCTGGCTATTGCCGCACGCGACGTTGTCGGCTAATCGCGGCATGGTCCATTTTCCGAACGCGCACATTCTCGTTTCGCTTCAGCGATGGCAGCTTTTCATTGCACGCGCCGTTCTGGATCACATGGCCAGTCAATTACGGACATTTGTTTTGGTTCTGGGGATTGGCGAGCGTCGTCGCGATCCTCGTCTGGAAACCAGCGAACGCACAGCGCATCCTGACGGCCGGCATTCGCGTGGGTTGGGCTGGCATTGATCCCATACAGCTTCCTCACCTACTCGCATCGAATCCCTAGCAGGCAGATGCACCTGGCGAGCATCGGGCTCGCGATCGTGGTGGGGCTCGCGCTCAAGGAACTGGTCGATCGATTCTGGGAGAAGCGGCGCGCCGTCGTGATCGCGGTGTGCGTGACGATGCTGATCCACAACATCGCGTATCTGTGGACGAAGAAGCGCGCGCAATTTCTAGAGCGCGCCGCGCCTACGGAACAATTGTTGGATTTGGCGACGGTCACGCCCGGTCCTATTTACGTGAAGTGCTTTCCGCGCCCGCCGCTGGCTGCCGAGGCCGCGCTGGAATTGATGTTCCCCGGGCGAACCAAGCGAGATCTGATCTGGAATGCGAAAGAAGCGAGTGCGCGGAATGCCGTGACGTTCTGTTATCCAAGGGTTAACGAGCCGCGACCGTAGGGAGCGGTCCAACATTCGGGCTTTCTCAAACACTCTGACGGCCCTCCGCATTCCGATTTAAATGCCGCTCCTTGTAGTCGCGGTCCTGTTCCGGGCGCATCATTTGGAAAGCAGCGGGTACTTCAGCGAATCGAGCAGCCATTCGCGATTGGCACGCACATCGTCGGTCAATCGCTTGCACAGCTCCTCACGTTGATCGAACAAGCGATACCCGTCGCGCGCCCGCAGATAGCCGCGAGCCTTGGGCTCCTGCTCGAACAACGCCGCCTCGCCGATTTCGTCAGCACGGCGTTCGTATTCGTCGCGATTGTCGAGCAGCGCTTTGACGATGAACGGCATCACCGTCGAATAATCCGCCTGCATGCTTTCGGTCGCCTGTTGATACGTATCCTTATCGACCTTGCCCCACGTGACGGCTTCCGCCGGCGGGCATGACGAAAGCGATCCGTCGGTGACCGGCGCGGTCACGATCTGCACATCGAAATTGTAGCCGCGCACGTTCGGGAATCCCGAGCATCTGGCCGAGCGCCGGCTCGGGCTGCAAGTTGAAATTCTTGGGCACGCCGCCGCCGAGAATCAGCGTCCCCAGCGCATTCGGCGGATTGTCGAACAAGTCCCCAGCGATGATACGCGCACGCCTCGAACACTTCCGCATGCAGATCGAGATCGAACGCGTACGCATCGATCAGCCCGGCTTGCTTCATGGCCCACAGCTTCATCGAATTCAGAAAGACGCTGCCGTCGCCGGGCGCGCCGACGAAAATCGGAATCGCCATTTCGTGGCAAGTCGCGAGCAGGCCTCGATCCACGCCCATCTGCTTCTCCGCCGCGTCGTACAATTCGCCCGAGCTTGAACCGCAGCTCCGTGCCGGTCATCGTGCGCTGGAATTCGGGACGCAGGAGCGCGGCGGTCAGGAAGCGATCCTGATCCAGCAGCACGTCCTCGTCGAACGCCATGTCGGTGACGCGAATGGTGCGCTCATCACGCAGCGCGCCGTCGTCGCCCCAGATCGGAACTTCGAAAATGGGATCGCGATGCTCGGCAAGACTGCGATGGCCGTCGTGATAACAGACCGCGTCGGTGGTACACAGGTAGGCGATCCAGCCGGTTTCCAGCAGCGGCAGCAGCCACGCCTGATGCTGGCCGGAGACGGTGATGGGACCCGAGATCGCGAGCGTCAGCGGGCAGCCCATGCCGATCGCCGTATCGAGAATGGTGTAGATGCGGCGAAGGAATGCTCCGCCGAATGCAGGAAAGCAGTGCGTCAGGATCTCGTGGAGCGAGTCGCATTCGTCGACGCGTCGAACTTCTACCGTCCTTTTTGCCGGGTCGCGCCGAACTTTTTCAGTGAGGTTGTCGTCTGGTTTCATAGTGGAGTTCGTGTTCGAAGTGATTGTCGGCTTTCTGCTTGAACTGCTCGGGGAATTTATCTTCGAGCGCGATCCTGGACTTTTCATTCGAACTGGTGTCGAAAGCTTTCAAACTGTTGTTTGAGGGCCTCGACTTCCCTTTCAAGCGCGGCGACTCGAGCTTCGAGTTCACTCTGCTGCGAACCTCGCGACGCGACTACTGGAACGGACTCGGGCTCCGCGGCGAGATCGGGCGCGCCGCCGAATAACTGCACCCACCGGCCGCGAGGAGCGCGGGCAACCAGCGGCTCGTCACGCGACGCGCAGCGTCTCCAAGACGCGCTCGACCTCGTCCATATCCGCGAAATCGTGCATGCGTTCGGTGCGCCCGCGCAAGCTCGCCGTCGTTTGAGGGCCGCGCAACATCAATATCGCGAGCACCGCCAGCTCCCGCCGACCGAGATTTAATTTCTCCCCCAGCCGATGCCCGAACTTGTCGACGCGATGCCCCGCCCCGCTGACTCGAATCGCAAGTCCTTTATGTTTAAGCAGTTCCAGCGCCTGCTGCACAGTCGATTCATCGTAGGCAACCACCGGATCGCGGCTGGATTTTTGATTACACGCATTCTGTAACGAATTCACCGTCAGCGGGTAGTATTCCGGTGTGGCGATATCTTTTTCGAGCAGTGCGCCGAGCACGCGAATCTCGATGGGGTGCAAAGTTTCCACTTCAGTCAACATAACCGATAGGGCGCTCAGGCGTCCATTCCTTACCGCGCAAAACGCCTGGCGGCTTTGCGCACAACCGTTCGAATTCAGGAGAGAGACCATCATGAAAAAGACGATTCTCGCATTGACCATTCTCGCGGCTGCGTTGCCGGCTTCGGCCCAGACGATCCGGCGCGGGGAAGAGAAATCCTTGGGCTGCGATCGCAATAGCTTCAACCAGGGCCGCCTGGTGACCACTGCGAAATGCGCGAGCAAACCATCGCCTACGGCGGTCGGCTGTCGGTCGATCCAGGGCAGAATGGCGGTGTTTCCGTGAAGGCTTGGGACAACGCGAACGTGATGGTGCGCTCCAAAGTGGAATCGGCGGGAATCGACGAGGGATCGGCAAAAATCGTCGGCGCGCAGATTCAGGTGAACACTTCGGGCGGCACGATCAACGCGATGGGCCCCGAGTCGAGCAAGGATCGCAACTGGTCGGTGAGCTTTGAGGTGTTCGTGCCTCGTCACGCCGATCTGAACCTGAAGACCTACAACGGCGGGATTTCCATCACCGGAGTTCAGGGCAATATTCAATTTCACGCGATGAACGGTGGCGTGAGCTTGAAGCAAGTGGGCGGCGATGTCGAGGGCGACACCATGAACGGCGGATTGAATATCGACTTGGCGGGCGATCGCTGGGTGGGAAACAAGCTGAACGCCAAGACGACGAACGGCGGCGTCAACATCACCATGCCGGAGCGCTACTCGGCCCATTTCGAAACCGCGACGGTGAATGGGAGACTGAACCTGGATTTCCCGATGACGGTGCAGGGTGAGATCGGAAAAAAGCTGACCACGGAGATCGGCTCGGGCGGTCCGACCATTCACGTCGAGACGACCAACGGCGGAGTGAACGTAAAGCGCGCCGCAATCTAAATAGGGACGTGGCGCGGGCCACCAGGCCTGCAGAGCCGAGAGTCATCTCGGCTTTTCTTTCCGACCAACGGCTCCGCATCCGAAAAGCCGAGACGACTCTCGGCTCTCGGCTCTGCAGGCCAGCGGCCCGCGCCACGTGAATCGTGAGTTTCGATGTGGGGCCGCCAGTCGTGGCGGCGAGCCGCCATTTTAGGCGGCTTCGCTTATCAGAAGTCACGGGCGTTCGTGTGTAACCACAATCGACCGCCCGTAAACTTCCTCAAATACATCGGACACACGCGAGGCGGCCCATTCGGCCAGATCGGGCTCGCGCGACGATTTCAATTTCAACACCACACGCGCCGGCTGGATTTCGCAACCCGTGAGCTCGACTTCATCCTGATCGGGATTGCGCGCCAGGTTATCGGCCAGGCGCAGCAGCGGAATCAGCAGCAGCAACGGACGACGATCCTCGGCGCTCAACGCCTGATATTCCGGGATGCGCCAGCGACGGCATCGCCTTGCGATGATAGCGGCACAATACCGCGATGAACTCCCGCTCACGATTCGTGAATCCGGAAAGATCGACGTTGGCGGCGATGTAGTAGGCGTGCTTGTGATGGCCGGAATCGTTGATGTAGTGGCCGGTTTCGGAAAAATAGCACGCGGCTTCGAGTAGCCTTCCCTGCGAAAGCGCCAACTGATGCAGCGGCTGCATTCGAGTAAATAATATCTGGCCGAACGCCGCAACGCGGCGAGCGTGGTTGATTTGCGCCCCGAATCGAGTAGCGACGCGCTCCACTTCCTTGCGCTCATCGCGGCCCAGCCGCGCGAGCTCGCCGCCGACGCCGCGCGCGGCCATGTCGGCGATGATGCCGTCGCGAACACCGGCAGCGGAATAGTAAACCGCAGGAACGTGAAAGCGTTCCAGAATGCGCAGCAGCGTGCCCATTCCCGCAACGATGATTTCGGCGCGCTTCGGCCCGATGCCCGCCACTTTGCGGCGTCCGGCGATGTCG
Source organism: Terriglobia bacterium (assembly GCA_963732025.1). Taxonomy (GTDB): domain Bacteria; phylum Acidobacteriota; class Terriglobia; order Bryobacterales; family Bryobacteraceae; genus Palsa-187. Next base: position 65,908 of record CAVSXU010000004.1, on the reverse strand, counting down.
AGTTTCGAGAGATGTCGCGTATAGTTTGCGGATCTGGGCGGTGGAGGCACGCAGACGATCCGCCTGATCGCGGCGCGAGCGCGACACTCGATTCACCGCGCACACCACTGCCGCAGCGGTGGCCGAAGTCGCGACCACACGATCCCATCGCAAGCCCATACGCGCAATGGAGGCTTCCAGTTTTTCGTCGATGAACTCGGTCATCTGGTGAAGTTCGCGCGGCGCTGGCGGATCGCCGTGCAGAAACATTTCCTGCAGCCGCAATGCACCGAGCGGTTTCGAGATCGCATCGAGCAGACGGCCGTCTTCGCTCGAAATAATTTCAGCGCTGCCGCCGCCGATGTCCACCAGCAGTACGCGCTTGCCGGGATGCGGCCATTGGCTCATCACACCGTGATGGATCAGGCGGGCTTCTTCGCGTCCGTTGATGATTTCGACGGTGGTGCCGAGAGCGGTCGAGGCTCGCGTCAGGAATTCGCTCTGGTTAGAAGCGTCGCGCACGGCACTGGTCGCGACCGCGCGGACTCCCGCGACGTCGAGCTTGCGGTAGGTATCGGCCATGCGCGCGAGAACGCGCGCGGTGTCGTCAATCGCCTGGTTGCTGAGACGGCCATCACGAAATACGCTCGCGCCGAGGCGGGTGACTTCGCGGTCGGCGGCAAGTTCTACGGGGGCGCGGCCGGGGATCACTTCGGCGGCGAGCATTCGGGTGGAGTTGCTTCCGATGTCCACGGCGGCGTATCGCATTCCTAGTTATTGTTGCGCAGGTGCCGCTGGCACGCGCAATCGCGGTGCACCCGAAATCGTGTTATTGTGCAAGCCGTTTGCAACGCGCCGGAATCATTCCCTGAAGTTATTCCTTGGATCGGCGGCGCATGCCGGCGCGAGCCTCGGCGTCCATCTCCCGCTCGCGGTCCGATTCCCGTTTGTCGTGCAGTTTCTTCCCTTTACCGACGGCAATCTCGATCTTGATGCGCCCGTTCTTCAAATAGAGCTTCGTCGGAATCAGAGTCAACCCCTTTTCGCGGGTTTTGCCGAGCAGGCGATCGATTTCACCACGATGCAACAACAACTTACGGCGGCGAGTGGGCTCGTGATTCATGATGTTGCCGTGCGAATACTGCCCGATGTGGGCGTTCACCAGCCAGGCTTCGTTGCCGCTGACCTCGGCGAATGATTCCTTTAGCTGGATCTTGCCGTCCTTGGCGGATTTGACCTCGGTGCCGGTCAGGACGAGGCCCGCTTCGATGCGGTCATCCAGCGTATAGTGATGACCAGCCGACCGGTTATCGCTCAGGATTTTGATTTTAGAGTCCACGTCAAGGGCCCGAATCGCGTCAATACCTTACGTAGACGCTAGACGCCTAGTTTAGCACGCGGAGTATGATTAGTCCCTCTAACCTAATGATGAAACGATACTTAAGAGTTCTTGCCGCGCTCATTTTGACGCTGGCGCTGGTCGCGACCGGGTTGACCGCCAAGGGCAAGGCAGAAAAGTTTTTCCAAGACGGCCAAGCGGCCGAGCATCGGGAGGAATGGGACAAGGCACTCGAACTTTATTTGCAGGCGCTGGACGAAAAGCCCAACGATCCCTCGTACATGATCGCGATGCGGCGCGCGCGGTTTCAATCCGGAGCCAAGCACGTGTCGGCGGGCCAAAAGCTTCGGCTGGACGGAAAAGTGGAACAGGCGATGGCGGAATTCCAGAAGGCGCTGATTGCCGATCCGGCTTCCGTCGATTGCGATTCAGGAGATGCGGCGCACGCAACAGATTCTGGACGCGGAAAAAAAGTTGGGCACTCCGAAAGCTCAGGATCGCGGATTGACGCCGGCGGAACGCGAGCGGAAGGATACGGAAGAGCGCATTTCCGCCATGCTGCCGCCGCCGGAGCTGAAGCCGATCATGCGGACGATCCCTCCGCTGAAGATGAACAATCAGCCGATCAAAGTGATCTTCGAGACGGTCGGCAAGCTGGCGGGTGTGAACGTTCTGTTCGACACGCAGTTCACGCCGGCCACGCGCAACTTCAATGTCGATCTGCCGGCAGGCTCGCCGATTCAGGCATTCGAATATCTGGCGGTGGAGACGCACACGTTCTGGAAAGCCATTTCGTCGAACACCATTTTCGTCACCGAGGACAACGCGACCAAGCATCGCGATTTCGATGATGAAGTGGTGAAGACGGTGTACGTGCAGAATACGACATCGGTGCAGGACTTTCAGGAAATCGTGCAGGCGGTGCGTAGCTTAACGGAAATCCGGCGCACGTTTCAATCGAATCCGCAGCGGGCGATCGTGATGCGCGGGCCGGCCGACGCGGTGGCGCTGGCGGAGAAGGTGATTCGCGATCTTGACAAGCCGAAGTCGGAAGTCGTGATCGACGTGATCGTGATGCAGGCCAACACGGCGCGTACTCGCGACCTGGCGGCGAGTATCGTGAACGCCAGCGGGGCCCCCGGGTTGACGCTCCCATTCGCGTTTACGCCGCGAAATCCAGTGCTGATCAATGGGAGTGGGTCAAGCTCAACCGGCACGCCGTCAACCACCACCACTACGGATCCGACGACGGGTGTTTCGACCACGATCACGACGCCAGCGCCATCGACTGGCACAACGCCGGCAGCGGCTGTCGCGGCTGGCGTGTCTCTGGCCCAGCTCGCGCATATTTCGACCAACGATTTTTCGACGACGCTGCCCGGCGCTTTGCTGAACCTGATCATGACCGACAGCAAGACCAAAGTCTTGAACAACCCGACGGTGCGCGCATCGGACGGCATGAAAGTATCGCTGGCGATCGGCCAGAAGATCCCGTATGCGACGGGCAGCTTTCAGCCTGGCGTGGGAACGGTGGGCGTGAGTCCGCTGGTTTCGACGCAGTTCAACTTCGCCGAAGTCGGGGTGAATGTCGACATCACGCCGCAGGTGCATGCCAACAATGAAGTGACGCTGCACGTGGAAATCAACGTATCGAGCGTCGCGCAATACGTCACGCTGGGCGGCTTGGCGCAACCGGTGATCAGCCAGAACAAGAACATCGCCGACATCCGGCTGCGCGAGGGAGAGGTCAACATCCTGAGCGGCTTGACGTCCAGCCAGGACACGAAATCATACAACGGCATTCCCGGACTGGTCAATGTTCCGGTGCTGGGGCACGTACTGTTCGGCAGCGATCATATGGATAAGGAGAACGGGCAGTTGATGATCGCGCTGGTGCCGCACATCATCCGGTCGCCGGACTATTCGGCGGAGAACATGCGCAGCATTTTCGCCGGTAGCGAGACCAATATCAAGTTGATGTATGCGCCGACTCCGGAGGACGCCGCACCGTTAACGCCGCCCGCAACCCTGCCAGCAAACCAGGCGGGATCGCCGGGAGCACCGCCGGTTACGGCAACTCCCACTGCTCCTCCGGCTGTATCACCGGCGCCTGGAATTCCGGTGCCTGGAAGTCCTGTGCCGGGAAGTCCGGGAGCGCCGCCTGCGCCGGCCCCGACGGGCGAGACTCGGGTGCTGTTCGCGCCGGCCAATGTTCAGGTAGCGCCGGGGAATCCCCTGACGCTGAATATCCAGATCGAGAATGTGAAGGATTTATTCTCGGGGTCGCCGATCCATATCAAGTTCGATAAGGATCTCTTGCGGCTGAACGATATTCTTCCGGGCGATCTGTTCACGCGCGACAACGTGCGCACGACGACGCAGAAAGACATCCGCAACGATACCGGCGACGCGACGCTCACGGTGACGCAGATTGCCGGGGATGCCCGGGATATCGGGAACAGGTGGAATCGTCACGTTGAACTTCGTCGCGGTAGGGAAAGGCGCCACGCTGGTGAAGGTGACCGACGCGGGGCTGAAGAATTCGCAACAGCAGGCGATCACGGTGGCGCCGGCAGAGATCTCTGTCAGAATTCAGTAACGGGAGGAGAATAGAGACGTGAGCGCAGTTATCCGATCAAAAGGCGAGCGGGGGCTGACCCTGATCGAACTGATTGTCGCGTTCACCATTCTGTCCCTGCTGACGACGATGGCGGTGCCGCTGGCGCGCTACAAAGTGCGCCGCGACAAAGAGCGCGATTTTCGCTGGGCGAAGCACGAAATCATACGGGCGATCGACGCTTATAAGGACGCCTCGGCGACGGGCGCGATCGAGGTGAAGCTGGGGACCGAAGGCTATCCGGAATCGCTGGAACAGTTAGTGGAGGGCGTGAAGCTGCTGCAGGACGCCAACGGCAAGAAGATCAAATTCCTGCGGCACATTCCTCTGGATCCGTTGACCAACACTTACGACTGGGGCAAACGGAGCATGCAGGACGACCCGAAATCGCAAAGCTGGGGCGGACAGAATATCTTCGACGTTTACACGAAGAGCACGGAGAGAGCACGCGATGGAACTCCCTATTCAGAGTGGTAGCGAAATGCAGAGTGGTAGAGAAATGCGAATGACGCGCCGGCGCGCCGGCTATACGCTGATCGAGCTGATGATCGTGATGGCGATCATCTCGATCATGGTGTCGATCGCGATTCCGATTTATCAGAAGGCTCTTATCCGGACCAAGGAAAGCCTGCTGAAGAACAATCTGTTCACTATGCGCACGGTGATCGACGAATATACGTTCGACAAGAAGAAAGCTCCGCAGACGTTGCAGGATCTGGTGGGCGAGGGCTACTTGCGGGCGGTGCCGATCGATCCGATTACCGGCAACGATCAGTGGGTGACGGTGATGGAAGATGCGCTGACGTCGGTAGACCAGACGCAACCGGGAATCTGGGATGTGCACAGTGCATCGGATCAAAAGAGTCTGGAAGGCACGATCTATTCGCAGTGGTGACTGGGCGCTGCGTAGCTACGTCCGATCGACTCTCACTGCTTGGGATGACGCCCGCGATAAGACCGAGAAGTTGAGCAGTTCACAATTGCCTATTTCCCCGGCTTTTCAATGGTAGGACAGCGGCCTTTTGACGTCTAAGTGCTGGGGCTTCCTATTCGGCCGGATGCCAGCAGGGGATTGATCAGGTATAGATCATGAATTCCAGAAGGTTTCCGTCCGGATCGCGCACGTAGACGCTGGAGCCCGTTTTCATCCGGCCTCCTTGACGTTCTATCGGGCCTAGGATAATCGTCGCTCCGGCTCGATCCAACGTCGCCCGAAGCGATTCCGGCGCACCCTCCCAAACGAAGCACAGATCGCCGCAAGGCGGTTTCGCAGCAGGTGCACGCAATGTAAATGCCGCATCGTTCCAGTGAGGAGGACGATGAAAATTGATCATCTGCTCACCGATATAAACGGAACAGGCATTCTCGGTCTCGCGCACTTGGAACCCAAGGCCGCGATAAAAGGCCAGCATTTTCACGGTGTTCTGCATCGGAAGAGCAACGTGATCGAAGCCGCGGACGCGCCCAGCCGGTTGCGCCGGTGCGCTAGAGCCACCGATGACTAAGCCGGCCACCGCGCCACGGACAAATCTTCGCCGGGAAGAGTTTTGTGCCATGATCTGTTGCGTAAGCTAGCGTCGAGTATACATCGAAACACCTGGACAGGAAAACAGGAAAACAGGAAAACAGAAGGGACAGACGGACATTTCTCATATTTCCTCCGGGAAAACAGGGAAAACAGGGACAGACGGACATTTCTCACATTTGTCCGGGTTTTCCGGCAAGATCGGAACGCGGACGGGACCGCTGAACGATCATTTGTCTCCCACGGGAAAACCTGGGAAATAGAGTGAAATCGAGGATCGCGAGCTTTCTCAGATCTTCGATGCAAATGGCTCATCCTGTCGCGACGCGCAGTCACAGCTGAAATCTGAGAAATGTCCGTCTGTCCCGGTTTCCCCTCCTGTCGCGACGCGCAGTCACAGCTGAAATCTGAGAAATGTCCGTCTGTCCCGGTTTCCCCCCGGTTTCCCCCCGAACCGAGGATGCATTGCTCATGACTGTTCACAAATCGCTCGCCGATCAATTCTCAGTCGGTCGCTTGTCCATACGATCGATCACGAACACATCGAGCTGCGTCTTTGATTTCTCCAGCTTCAATCCGAGCTGCTTTTCGAGTGCGCCGAACAAAGTCGGTGCGCCTCCTGGATCGTCGATTGCGCCGGGCTGTGGCGACGCGCGAGGGCTCGCTCTCGGCGTTAACCATGGCAGCCCATCAGGCGAAAGTTCAAGCGTGAAATCGTAGCGCCGTGTCAATCCTGTCTTATCCACAGACCGGCCCCCGCCGATCCAACGCCGAATTGTATCGAGCAGGTCCGGCATCGTGTACATCCGAAATGCTTGGTATCTCACTCCGTTTTCAGTTCTTCCCTGTGAGGCACGCTGGCCGGGCGGCAACTGAGGAAAGCCATTGCGATCCAGAGGGACTCGCCCGGGACCAAAAGGCGATGATGGGGCCGGACCCTCGGCTGGAGCCGCATCTTTCAACTTCGCCCCGCCCTTCGCAATCGTTAAGGCATACAGATCGAAATCTCTTTTCACAACATGGTATGTAAGGTGGAAACGCTCCTTCAGCAAATTCAGGAGCATTTCAGCGAATTGCTCCCGAGTCTTTCCCGGCGGGATTTTGGCGGAGAGATCGAATTTGGCATCGTCGTGCATCGCCGGCCCGGAGATCTGGTCCTCGGGCACTCCGAATGCATCCAATAGAAACTCGCGCATCGGCATCCACCTGTAGGTAATTCGGGTGGGGTCGCTGGTGCCGGGTCCGCCAGTGACGTCGCCGGTCGGGAAAGAACCGATCATTTTGGGCGCATTCGGACCCGACGGATGGATCGCGGCGACCTCGAAGTTAAGCGGCGCGAGGGATTGCGACTGACAAGGGACGAGTATCGTAGCGGCAATCGCCGCAGTGGAAAACCTTCCGCAGAAACGCATCGCTCCTCCTCCGTCGACCTGTCTGCAACAACGACCTTTGTTCAGTAAGACGGTGTTCAGGTCGAAAAAGACGTCGAAAAAAATATGATAGCGAATCTTTAGACGCCGGCGCTGCGATAAGGGGATTGGACGACTCAGCAATTTCGCGAGATTCTCGCCGAGCCACATACGTGCAGATTCACCCGGAAGGAGCAAAGCAGGCCGGTATGGAACGAGTAGGGTGCGGGGAAAGGAGCTTTAGATACCAGGTGAGAATCGTGTCCGGCTTGGCAATGATCTGACCGGGCCGTTTTGTACCAATCGAATTGAGAGACCGAGTACAAGAAAGGGCTTGGAAAATGCCGAATACGACGTTCACTCCGGAGCAGATTGTGGGAAAGCTCCGGCAAATTGAAGTTCTGGTGAGCCAGGGCAAGACTGTGCCGCTGGCCGCCAAAGAAGCCGGTGTCACCGATCAGGAAATCAGGGACAGACGGACATTTCTCACATTTCCTCCGGGTTTCCCTACAAGATCGGAGCGCAGACGGGACGCTGGACGATCGTCTTTTTCCCACGGAAAACCCGTGGAAACAGAGTGGAACCGGGGACTGCAAGCATTTCTCGGATCGTCGATGCAAATGGCTGCGCTCACCCTATCGCGACTCGTAGGTCACGGCCGTAATCTGAGAAATGTCCGTCTGTCCCGGTTTCCCCCCCGAGAAAATCGAGGCAGGTCACCGGTTTCCCCCCCGCCCCGTTTTCCCCCGGTTCCCCCAGGCGATCAAGGTGAGTGCTAACGGACGCGCTCCCTGTTAACGAAGTGCGTTTCCATTGTACGATCTCAGTTTTACGAATTTTTGCCGAGCCCTTCTGAAGAAATTCTCGCATCGCCGAGGCGACCTCTTCCAGGTGTGTTTCGAGCGCAAAATGCCCCGTCTCAAGGAATTGAACCGTCGCCCTGGGGTTGTCTCGCAGGAATGCCTCGGCACCAGGGGGAATGAAATATGGATCAAATTTGCCCCATATTGCTAGCAGGGGAGGCTGCGCCGATCGAAAGTAGTCCTGAAACTTCGGGTACAACTTCACGTTGTTGGCATAATCCAGGAAAAGATCGAGCTGGATATCGACGTTTCCAGGACGCGCCAACAAAGCAGCGTCCAGAGTGTAGCCCTCAGGTTTGATGAGAGCCGGGTCTGGGATTCCAACAGAGTATTCACGGCGTAGTCCTTCGAGGTTCAGGCCAGCGCCGATGGCGTTCCGATGCTCCAAGGTGGGTTCACGCCAATAGCGTTGGATCGGCTGCCAGGCGTCGCCGAGGCCTTCTTCGTACGCGTTGCCATTTTGCGACACGATGGCCGTCACTCGCGCAGGACGCTGCATCGCCATTCAGAAACCAGTAGGCGCACCGTAATCGAAAACGTACATGGGGTATTTTGTGAGATTCAGCGCATCGGCAAACGCGAGCATTGTCGTTGCGAGTGAATCGAAAGTGTATAGATATCGGCGCTCCTCCGGAACGACGGTGAACCCGAAGCCGGGAAGATCGGGTGCGATGACGCGGTAACGGTCAGCCAGGCGGGGAATCAGTTCCCTGTACTGAAATGAAGATGTCGGGAATCCATGCAACAACAGCACTATCGCGGCATCTGCAGGTCCCGATTGCCGGTAAAACACGTTTACGCCATCCGCTTCGATGCGATGGATGGAGGTGAGAGGGATTCGTGAATTTTCAATCAGGATGTGGTCTTCTTCGGCGGCCTACCGTAACAGCATGGCCCTTGTCCACGATGCGCGGCGAGTTCAGCCATCCGCGCCTCAGAACATTTTCGCAGGCACGTTTTTCGCGCTCCGTCACGCACACAACCCACTTTGCCGGCGCACGATCCATCGCTTCGCCCGTGTCGTAGCCGATCACCATGATCACTCTGCCGCATCGGGTACAGTTTGCATCGCAGGCGATCACTTCTTCCCGGCACGGCAGATTCTCAGGGAGTGGGTTGCGGCCAGGGTGGGGTTCGCTCACGCGCCGGCGCCGGGGCGATCGGCTCACGTTGAGCCTCCGCTTCCACTTCCTCGCGCGCAGGGTAGAGGGGAAATAGGGGAAAACCGGGACAGGGTTGTCGTCGGCCGTCCATGCCAGTCGATAAATATCATCGACGGTTTGGATGTTGGTATTTATTAGAATCGTCTCGCCACTTCGTCCTATCATATATGTGAGATGGGTCGAATTTTCCGGTTCCTCCAGGTTTCAATGCGTTTGGCAGTGGTTGTTCTGGTTTTCGCATCTTTCGCATACGGCCATGCGATTTTGCTGACTGCGAAGCCTGCGATTGGGGAATCGGTGACCGGGCCCGATATCGAGGTAAGCCTTCGGTTCAATTCGAGGGTGGATGCAAAACGCTCCAAGGTCACATTGGTCCACGAGGGGAGCGAGCCGCGCACGCTTAAGATCGACGAACAGTCGCCGGCCGATTACCTCAATTCGCAAGTGCACGGATTGCAAAGTGGATCCTATGTACTGCAATGGCAGGTGCTCGCCGTGGATGGTCATATTTCGCGTGGCGAGGTGCCGTTCCGTGTTCAGTAAACCCATGTGACGTTACTGCTCGACCTTTTCGGATTCCTTTCCGTCGTATTGCGCGGCCTGCAGTTGGCGTTTGAGGCGCTGGTGGTGGGCGGCGTGATTTTTCTCACGTGGATCGCGATCCGCCCGATTGACGATGGGCTGCATAAGCGCCTGACGCGCTGGCTGATTCTCGCAGCGGCGATGCTCGCGAGCGCCCAGATCTGTTCCGTGGCCGTGAATTCCGAGATCCTGATGGTGTCGCTCGGCATAAGCCTCAGAGACCTCACGGGGGCGAAGTTTTGGATTGCCGGAATGCTGGTGGTGGCAGGCGCCGCGGCGGTGGCGTCGCTGGCGCGCACTCGGTTCGCGCGAATCGGATCTCCCATCGCATGCGCCATTATCCTGGCCGGATCGGTGATGGCGAGTCACTCCGTCGCGCGACTGGAATACCGAGGTGTGCTCGTGGCTTTTACCCTTGCACATCATTTGGCGGGCGCGGCTTGGATCGGCGGATTGCTCTATCTCCTGATCGCGCTGAGACATTCGGAAGACCGTCTCGCAGCCGCCGGGTTGGTGGACCGCTTCTCCCGCATGGCGATGGTTTCCGTCGCAGTTCTGGTCGCGGCCGGAAGTGGACTGGGGCTCGCGTACACGGGATCGATCCCGGCGCTCATCGGAACGACGTACGGCGCCATGCTGTTGGCGAAAGTGCTCCTCACGTTGCTGCTTCTTGTGTTCGGGGCGCTGAATTTCAGGATCGTGCGCGCTGTCCGAAGTGGCGCTTCGCCCGTCCTCTTACCCTTGCGGCGATTCGCGGAGGCGGAGGTTGGGATCGGACTGACGGTGCTGCTGGCGGCCGCATCGCTGACATCGACGCCGCCGGCCGCCGACGTCGTTGGCGATCGCGTGACCGGCTCCCAAATCGCCCAGCGCATGACGCCGCGCTGGCCGCGCCTGGAGACCCCTCCGCTGAGTGCGCTCACGCCTCCCCCTGAGCTAGCTGCGCCGTCGAAAGTAGCGTCGCCGATTTCCTTCGTTCCTGGACAGCTACCGACGCCCAGCACGGCTGCCGATATTGCGTGGTCGGAATACAATCACCATTGGGCGGGCCTGGTGGTTCTCACGATGGGTATTCTCGCGCTCCTGGCGCGGCGCTTCTCATGGGCGCGACATTGGCCTCTCGTGTTTCTGGGGCTCGCGGTATTCCTCCTGATCCGCGCGGACGCCGAGATGTGGCCACTGGGCCCTCGGGGCTTTTGGGAAGGCTTCCTGGTCGCGGAAGTGGCACAACACCGGCTGTTCGTATTGTTGATCGTCGCTTTCGCTATCTTCGAGTGGGGCGTGCGGAACCACTGGTTGTCGGGTAACCGCGCGGGCCTCGTGTTCCCGTTGGTCTGCGCGGTAGGCGGTGCCCTGTTGATGACACATTCGCACTCGCTGGGTAACGTGAAGGAGGAGTTTCTCGCGGAGTTGAGCCATCTCCCGCTTGCGCTGCTGGCTGTCGTAGCGGGATGGTCCCGCTGGCTCGAAATACGGCTGCCCGCGGATCGGACGCTCGCATTTGCGCGAATCTGGCCTCCTTGCTTCATGTTAATCGGCATGGTGCTGATTCTTTATCGCGAAAGTTGATGACTTTCGACTATTCACTAACTCCGTAGTTCACTTTTGACAGGGCCGCTCACGCGCCCATCGTCGCTTCGAGCTTGCTTCGCGGAGAATCTTGACATGCACCTGCGGGCGCGTATAAAATTTTATACATGCCGGTGGTACGAACGATGAAAAACAGATCCGTTGGGTAGGGTCGGCCTACCACGATCTGCTGGCATTCCCGAAAGAGGCTCGGAAGGAAGCTGGCTTCCAATTGGGGAAGGTCCAGGCTGGACTTGAACCGGCCGATTGGAAGCCGTTCGAAGATGTGGGCGCTGGTACACGAGAGATTCGCATCCGGGAGGCGAGCGGCGCCTTTCGAGTGATGTATGTCGCCAAGTTTAAGGAAGCTGTATACGTACTGCATTGTTTCCAGAAGAAGACTCAGGCAACGAGCAAGCAGGACAAGGCTATTGCCGCACGCTATCGCGCCGCAGCGAAGAAGGACAAGCAATGAAGATCGACACCGAAATCCGCCACGTGACAAAGTCAGGAGCCAACCTCTTCTTGGAACTTGGTTTTTCGCCGAGTGAGGCGAAGCGCCTACAAGGTGCCTCCCGCAAACAAATTAATGACACTCGGCTGCTGAAGAAGCAGTTGATGGAAGAGCTTTCTGTCTGGATTACGAAACATCACTTAAAGCAGTCCGAGGCCGCTGAGATTCTAATGGTCTCGCGCCCGCGTGTGTCCGACGTCGTGAACAAAAAGACGGCCAAATTCACCATTGATACCCTCGTGGAAATGCTCAGCCGTATGGGCAAACCGGTTCGGTTAGCGATCAGTTGAGAAATTCGACGGGCAGAACTTACTTCGTGATACGATTCTACGAGCTTCGAGAACCCTACGATGCCAGGCACCGCACGTACAGTCGCTATCACGATGCTGGCGCTCGCATGTTCCGCGCCTGCACAGGAGTTTCATCCGAACATCCCAAGAACCTGGGATGACGATGCAGTCAAAGACTTCGAACTACCACTAGTCCAGCGCGATCGCTCGCCGCGCTACATGACCGCCGATGAGTATTACAGGCTTAAAGTGCGGCCGATCTATCGTTCCTACCCCGTTTATGTGCAGGGCAAAGAACCGCCGGGATATGTCGAATCGTTAAAGCAGCGGGAGCCAGAAGTGATTTTCGACGCCTCCGCGCTTAAGACCAAGGGGGATTGGATTCAGGCGGGCAAGATCGTCTTCGAAGCCGACACTTTGTATCGTCCCGCACCATCATCCGCGGGCGGACTGAGGATTCGTCCCGGCTTTGACAAGTTTGTTTCGAAAGAAGGCGTCATGCCGGGCTTTGCGGCGGGGCACTACATCATCCGAAAGAAGGGTGTTGTCGAAATGGGTTCGTTCTCGTGCTCATCCTGCCATACACGCTTGATGGGGGACGGCACGTTTTTGGAAGGGGCCCAGGGCAATAAACCGGACGGAGTCGTCACCGACTTTCCGCCGGGACGACCACCCGATCCCAAATTTCTGGACTTCCTTTGGATTGGCTTCGGTGCTCCCTGGATCCAGCCACGCGCGGATTTTGAGCGAGTCGATGTGCGCGCTGCCTCATGCAGAGCAATACGCGGGCGTGCTATCCCGCGAGGGCACCAGCATCACCCACCCGCCACGCATCCCGTCGCTGATTGGCGTGGAAGACATCCACTACCTGGACTCCACGGGTTTGGTTCGTCATCGTTCCATTGCGGACCTGATGCGATACGCAGTGATCAATATGGGCCTCGACACGCTCGCACATTATGGAGATTTCCAGCCGACAACGTCGCAAAGCGCGTCGGGGATGGGGAGCGAGGACGGTACTCGCTATAGCGACGAGCAACTTTACGCTCTGGCACTTTATATCTACTCGCTTCGACCTCCGCCCAACCCAAACCCGATGGACGAGCGCGCGCGGCGCGGGGAACAAGTGTTCCGGCGCGAGGGCTGTGCGGGTTGCCACACGCCGCCGCTGTACACGTCGAATAAGTTGACTCCGGCCAAGGGCATCAAGGCTTCGAGCGACCTGCAGAAGATTGCCGACATCCTGGACGTTTCCGTGGGAACCGACCCTGTGCTGGCGACGCAGACTCGACGCGGCACGGGATTCTATAAGGTTCCGTCGCTGCGCGGTGTGTGGTTTCGCAATGGTTTCAGCCACGGCGGAAACGCCGACACGCTCGAGGAATGGTTTGATCCGGCGCGGTTGAAGGAAGATTACGTGCCGAGCGGTTACCATCGCGCGCCGGGTGCGATCGCGGGCCACGAATTCGGGCTCAGGTTGACGGCCGAAGAGAAGCAGGCGCTGATTGCGTTTCTCAGAACACTGTAGATGCGCGCGAATGGCGAACGTGCGTGTCCCGTTACCGTGGCGGATGCGCTGACGTCGGTAGATCAGACGCAGCCGGGAATCTGGGACGTGCACAGCGCGTCGGATCAGAAGAGTCTGGAAGGCACAGTGTATTCGCAGTGGTGACGGGGGCTGCCACGTAGCTACGTCATCGACTCTCACTGCTTGGGATAACGCCCGTGATAAGATCGAGAAGCCGAGCAGTTCCCGATCGCCTTATTCCCCGGTCGTTCAATGGTAGGACAGCGGCCTTTGACGTCGTGAATCGTGGTTCGAGTCCACGCTGGGGAGCCAGTTCTCATTTCTGTCGTTTGCGGGCAAATCCCCCGGATCACGAGCGCTGTTCTGAGCAACCGCAACTGCAAGCATGTCAAACGGTTGGCGGAAATCCGGCGTTAGCTCTCCACCCTTCTAAGAGCAGTTCGATACCACGAAATCCAGCAAGCGCCGTTTTTCCTGCGCAGGTTGCTGTGCGAACAGCCTGTGCATGTTTCGGGCGAGTTCGAGAATCTTGATGCCCGCTTCCATATACGACGTGTTGGCTTCCTGATGGCTTTCAATCTCACGGAGAAGCCCTGACTGCGCATCACGCCACTCGCGCGATTTGCGATCAAAGAAAGCCATGTCGACCCGCCCACCCGCTTGCCATTCGCTCCATCCACGTTCTTGTAGCATAGGAAGGCCAAATGCCTTGCTGGGCTTTCTCAGTCATGCCCTTTTAGGTTTCTTCCGAAAGGTTGTCGATGCAGTTCTTGGCCATCAGAACCTTGATGCCATGAATGAACTTTTCCGAGGAGCGCGAATCCCGCGAGATGATCGTGCCCTCCTTGACGAAGTGGATTTCGAGGCAGTCGATCTCATCGAGCGTGACGTAGTCTTTGAAGTTCCTGTAGAGCCGATCCGTCTTCTCGACGATCAAGACGCGGACCTTCGCGTTCTTGCGGAGGAGGGCGACCATTTCGGTGAAGCCCGTTCGGCCAGCGCGCTTCGCCGTCTCAACATCCACAAAACGCGCTTCGACACGAATCCCGTTGTCGGCGGCGTAGCCTTGGAGAAGCTTTTCTTGCGCAGGAATTGAGAAGCCTTCTCCTGCTCCTTCGAGGAGACGCGCGCATATAGAAACGCTCGTTGCTCAACCCGTTCTTCGATCTTTGGCATGGGTCTCCGAGTCGATCTTAATATCTCTGGCGCCGGCGTCACGATCATACGCTTGATAAAGGCGAAGCCCGCGCTGCCAGTTAGTCTCCGATGTGACGCTAAGATCAACGCCCGGCTCCTGCCGCCAGAATAGATCGGGCGCAACGGCTACAAAGCCTTGCTCAGCCAGTTCATCACAGGTCTTGCGGATGTCGGCATTGACACCGAACAATTCCTGCAGAACAACTACAGTTCCGGCCGGCATGATCTTCGGTCGCGCGATATAGGCGTTAAACGCGCCGTCCTGGCCTTCTACAGTGATGCGGTCTCCCATTTGTGATCTCCTCAGACGACATTCGGCCGCGCCCCCGCCGATTTCGTCAGGATCGGCGAGGGGTCTGTCTTCGAGCGGGTCACGCTCAGACGACGGTTGAGAGCTGCGTTACGACCGTATTAGGCTCCTGCTACCGATTTGACCTGCGCAGAGGTCGCAGCCTCCTCGATGAGCGCGGCTGCTTCTTTCGGGAAAGACATGTAGGCCACATGGCTCGACTTCACTTCGACCGTCTTGGCCTTGGCGCGCTTCGCCATCATGCGCTCCTGATCCGGGTTGATCGATCGGTCTTCGCTGGCAACCATATACCAAGTGGGTTTGTGCTTCCAGGCCGGGTTCTTGACCTGATGGGTAAACGAGTCGGTCGAGATCGGCACTTGCGATATAGCCATAAACTCCGCCTCATCCCGTGGAATGTCCGCTGCGAAGTCAGCCACGAAATGCGGCTCGTCTATCCACCAAAGCCCGTTGCTGTCCGATTTGAACGCCGTTGACGCCTGCGGCAGGGCCTGTTCGATCGATGCACAGCTCTCACCTTCATCGAGCGCAAAGGCAGCAATGTAGACAAGCGCTGCAACGTTTGGATGATTGCCGGCTTCGGTGATGATGGACCCACCGTAGCTGTGGCCGACCAGAACCACTGGTCCGCCCATAGCGTCGATTGCAGCCTTCGTGTACTTTTGGTCGTCGGCGTACGAAGTCTCTGGGGGCTGCGCTACCGACACCTTGTAGCCATCCTTCTTCAGTATGTCAGCGACAGCCTTCCAGCCTGAGCCATCGGCGAAAGCACCGTGCACCAGGACCACGTTCTTGATCTTCGTCATCGTTAATCTCCTCTCGAGTTTGAGCTTCGGCGAATCGTGTCTTATGCCTTGAACACGAAATGGATCGTACCAGGATCGGGAACGACACTATTGAAAACACGGACCACTTTTGTGGATTCCTGCTTCAAATGCGGAGCGACGAATCTATTCGTTTGAGGGAGAGGATGGCTGTTCGCGTATTTCGACAAACATCCGGCGGTGGGCGTGCTCACGCCTCCACTTGCCCGGAGTGGCGCCAACGACACTTGCAAACGTCCGGGTAAGAGCGGCTTGATCGGAAAATCCGGTCTGCGCCGCAATTTCCACCAGCGAGCTGTTCGTTTCGGACAAAAGGACCTTCGCGATCTCCACGCGCCGCAGAGTCAGGTAACGATGTGGGGAGGTCCCAAACGATCTCCGGAACGATCGCGCAAAATGGCTGGCCGAAAGCCGGCATTCCTCGGCAAGTGTTTCCAGCTTCAACTCGCCGTCCAGATGCTCTTGGAGCAACTCCACCGCGCGCCGCATTTGCCACGGGGCCAGACCGCCTTTGAGTTGCTGGGTAGGTTCGCGAAGCTGACCATACCGCCCCACAAGGTGCGAACAAACCGTCATGGTGAAAGAATCTATGAACAACTGAGAGAACATCTCCGGCCTGTTCAGGCACGGCAGAATCGCTTGCGTCAGGTGGTGGAGAACGGGGTCGGGAGTTCCATAAACACAGTGGAGGCGTTTAACCTGACGCATTCCTGCATCGTCCGTAAGGGCATCGAGAGTGGCCCGGGGAACATGGAAGTGGACCCAGTCGATAGGGCCCGGATTTCGAATGCTCGAATTCGACTCGAGGTCGCACATGGCGACTCCGCCCACCGGCCATGCCCCAGTTTTTGTGTACTTTTCGTCGGTCCAGAGTTCCCATTCCCCGGAGTTCGCATGATTCAGATGAACCGAAACCACATAAGCTTTTTCGGCAGGAATGGACGCGGTTCGCTCCGGGATGCCGCTCCGCGCAATTAGTCGGGTAATCGCCAGTTGCGGCCGGACCACGGAAACCGCCGAATCGATGGCCACATGGGGCGGTTGGTTCAGGGTGAAATACTTCGCCATCTGCGCGCCATAGGCGCTTGCCGCCTGCGATGGAGTCGTCATGGATGCCTCGGGGCCCCCGCGTGATTGTGCCTGCGAGTCTCGGGCCAAGCTTCAGGCAGTAGTCCCGAGTCCCGATGCTGTTCGGCCTGAGTCTTATTCACGGCAAGCCCAGCTGGAGATTCCAGCTTAGTGAAGAATACACCTCTTGTTGTACTGTTTTCAACAAATCCCGGGCAACGCCTATTTGCGTGATCTCGCACACATGGGGTTAAGCCCCTGGAGTGTCCGGGCTGGATTACGTCGTCGGCCGCGCACCGGCATAAGGATATCGAGCAGACTTTCGTGCGCTTCGCCGCAGTCAGGACTAGCCGAGACATTGACGAAGATAGACCGAAGGAGATCGGGGGATCCTCGCCCGTGGCACGCGGGCATGTGGAAGTTGCGTCTTCTGTCGGAATCGTCGGCCACTCGTACAAAGCGCTAACCCCAAGGGCTCCCAGCGACCTCGCCGTTTGGCGGCGGCGTCGGAAGTTTGAAGTGACGTAGGACGACTTGCCTCGTAACATCGATCCCCTGCGACACGGCACGAACATGTTCGCCGAATCGTACAGGCTGATGCACCTCGAGCCCTACTGAGGGTAATTGCTAGTTATCTCTACTTCAGGGCCAGGTGGATTCCAATGCTGCAGGCGGGACTGGGCGGCCGGCGGACTCACGCGCGTGGAGAAATGGCAGTTATCTCAAGCAGCGACCTTGATGAGAGCTTTCGCTGGCGAGAAAACCCCAGGGAACTGTCATTTCAAAGTCGCGTAACGCCTAGCAGAGACGAACACCGAGTTATGGTGCTAATGTCCTGCGTACATGTTATGCATGTACGGCGGTCGGCTCGTCCAAACGGGACAAGTGGACGATTGCGACACGCGGAAGCCCACCTCCAGTAGAACTTGAAGGTCCTGCACTGCGCCAGTCAAATCCCAGTCTGGTTTAATCTGATCAGTCGGTTTGTGGTAATCATCCCGAATATACTCCCGCCGTTTCAGATCGCCAAAATCTGCGGGCTTACCCACGAAATCGATGCCTGGGCTGGATGCGAGCGAAGGTACACCGCCCATGGCGAACTCGATGTGGTCCGACCGCCAATAGAACCCTTCGACCGGGTCCGTATCGCCAGTCACGACTCGGCGTTGCCGCGTTACCGCCTCCCGCGCGAAATCGTCCAAAGAGGTCATACCCATGCCAAGAACACTGAAATCTTTTGTGCGCCCCCGGCCCCAATTGCTGAAATAATCCAGATTAATGTTGGCTACGGTCCGAGCTAGCGGATACAGCGGGTGCTGGACGTAATACTTCGCGCCGAGAAGGCCGCGCTCTTCTGCCGTAGGCCACAGGAAGATCACGGTGCGCTTCGGGTGCGGGCGCAGTTGCATAAATGCGTGAGCCAGTTCCAGCACGCCCGCTGTCCCGGACGCGTTGTCGCTTGCGCCATGGAATATGTTCTCGCCCTGGCGCCCCAGGTGATCCCAGTGGCCGGAGTAAATTACATACTCGTTGCGCAGCGCCGGATCGCTACCCTCGATCTTCGCGATGACGTTGGCAGATTCGATCTCTCGGACCTGATTGTGGACTGTTCCCGACACTACGGCTTTCAGCGCGGCCGGCTTGAAGTTGCGTGAGAGCGCGGATTCACGCAACGCGCTCAGATCCAATCCGGATGCAGTGAATAGTTCGGCGGCCTTTTCATAATTCAGAGAAATGGTTGCGTCGATGTGGTCGGTGGACGAAGTATCACGCACGATCATCGACTCGCGCAGGATGAATCGGTTCGCGCCCGCGCCTGCTCCCGGCGGACGGGTGGGAAAGCGCCCCCCGGGACCTCCTTGCAAAGTAATGACGGCGGTCGCGCCCCGCATATGGGCCAGATCGGCTTTCGATTGCGGGCGGCCGTAAAAAGAAAGCTCAGGACCCAGAAACATCTTCGGATCCAGTTTCGAAGGATCGTTGGGGTCCGGAACCGGCGGGTCGCCCGCCAGCATCACGACTGCCTTGCCCTTGACATTGACGTCCTTGTAGTCGTCCCAGCCGTACTCCGGTGCGACGATTCCATAGCCAATAAAAACAATTGGCAATTCCGGAATGTCGATCGAAGACTTCGGCTGTGAAGACGACGCGCGGTAGTCCTGTACCGTGAGCGCGAACGCGGAATCGCCGACTTTAATCGATATTTCGCCTGCGCCCGCGGTAATGCCCCACAGCTTCACTCTTTGCATGTAAGTGCCGTCGGGATTTCCCGGAGACAACTTCATGGCTCGGGACTCGCGCACGAGATAATCGACGGTCTTCTGTTCACCTGGAGTCGCAGGGGCGCGGCCCTCGAACTCATCGGAAGCGAGGACCCGGATGTGCCGAAGAAGCCGCTCGGGAGTGATCGCGTTCCAAGCCTTCGCAGGAACAGGGCTCGAATCCGCTCCGAGGAGCACCAGACCGCCGGCAACAATTAGAGCAGTCCCCAATCGACTCAACATGGGGCTATGGTCGCATGTTCGAAAGGCGCGGACCGGATGCATCCGTAGCGTTGGCGCATTGTTCTGATCTTGCCGTGACCATTAGCTTTTCCTCCCGTCCGACGCGTGGTGCTCAGGCTTGTTGTTGATGTTCGAAATCATTCAGCGTGTCCTGCTTTCAGGCTCATGTCATCCGATCCCAAGCTTTGGGCACTTCGTCATTGATCGAACGGCTGCTCGGTCAGCATCGCCAACCACGCATGGGCCACGCGCGCGCTGGGCAGCCAAGCGGTGGGGTAATTTGGAGCGGCTCCGTCGGACATCGGGCGAACGCTCTTCAATTTTGGATCTCCCAAGAAACCTGCTTTGACTTCCAACGGCTTTAAAGCGCCAGTCTCATTCAGCCGTAACGAAAGGATAGCCTCGAAAAAAATCATCGCCAGATCCCGTGACCGCCCGACAATGTGTGCCGCGCTGGGTTCTTCGGCCAGCGCCCAAAGCGCTCCCGCCCGCTGGTTGACCGCGAAGAGTCCAGTGATCGTCTGGACTCGCGATTCAAGATCTTTGCCTCCAATGAAAAGCATCCCAGGGACATCCCTTGCGGCACGCGGGGCGAGAGCCGTGTAGTAGATGCCGCCTTTATTGGCGATGAAGGCCAGGACCCGTTCGGGTTTCCAGGCGACAAATTCATAGTTGAACTGGCCCCCAGCCGACATACCCCACATCAGGAGTGGCGCGATGGCAAGTTCTGGATGATGGGCGCGAGAAGCAAAGGCGGCCAATGCGCCCAGCAGAGCATCGCCGCTGCCTTGTGAGACATTGGCGTATTCTTCGATGAAATTCTGCTCGTGGGGCTTGTCGGTGATACGGCAACCAAGGAGAGCGAGCTTATGCTTCGTTGCGAATGCCTGCCACACCGGATCTTCTGCCATCGCTCGCGCATCGCCGTTCGAACCTGGCATGAGAACGACAACCGCGCGTAATGCACCAGCGTTGTCTAGATGCCAGAGTCTGAATTCGGCCACGGCAAAATTCCGGCCCGGCCCCGCGGCTTCATCCAGTGTGGCGCTCTGAACCAGCGGAGAAAAAGAGAACGCCAAAAAAAGCGCGGCAATGTGCAGGAAGGCTGCTTTCACCACGACATTATAGGCCGAGACTTCCTTGCCATGTGTCCCTGCCATGTGTCCGTCCCATGAGAATCTTTCCCGATGCAATGCGTCCCGCCCAAGACTCGGTTTGATAAGCCATCCATAAGGTGGTTCTGTTTCTGTTTCTTCTCTTACAGGTAAACGAGGTGTCGCACGCGAGGTTCGTTGGCGGTGCACCGCTGTATCCGTTCCTCGATCTGGAGATCGGCCCGCGTTAGACGATCATGTTGACGAACGTGTTCCGCCCAGGAGCTCACGACGAAGGTCTCGAGATAGCGATCTTCATTCTCCAGGTCACGGCAAATTCCCCATCGCGACGCGCCATCGCGGCGTCGAACCCGGCCGTATTCGCGCATCGCTTCCAGAAATTCGGCACCCATTGCCGGATCTCACCGCGTATTCCACCGTGACCAGGACGGGACCGTCAACGTCCATCTCCGTCGGAATTCCCGCAGGCAGCCGCCAATGGTTCCATGGCGTCAAATCAACGCTTGCGTCCGGCAGGCGGAGAAACAATCCCAAGGCAGTGGCTGCGATTGTTCCAATGCCGGCCCAAAGCAAGGCTGTATTGATGCCAGCTCTGTGCCGCGACTGCTCCCCATGTCGCGCTTCCCCCCGCGACAGCGCCCTGAAACACAAGCATCGAAATCGCGAGTACGCGAGCTCGCACCCAGTCCGGCGCTTGATTCAGGACCTGAACATTGAAAAGCGAGATGAACGAGATCCAAGCCGCGCCGCCGACCAGCAATGACCACGCCGAGCAGCGCCAGGCCGTTGGCCGCGCCGGCCGCAATCGTAACTAGGCCGAAAACAGCAATACCCGCCGATACTACGACATCGGCGGACCAGCGAGCGCGAGCTCGCTGCATCACCAGCGCACCGAGCACCGCGCCCAGACCAAAGCAACCAAGCATTACTCCGTATCCGAGCGGGCTTCCGCTCAGCCGATGCGCGACCGACGGCAACAACGCCAGAAGCCCGCTCGCGAAGAACATTGCGGCGCCCGCTCTGAACAGCACCGCGCGAATCGCCGGGGAGTAGCGGACGTATCGGATCGCAGCAACCGTGGCGCCACTGATTGTTTCGGGTGGAGTGGCTCGTTTCAGCGGGTCCGCTTCCACCGGGCGACGACCACGATCACGCCGAAGAACGAAAGCGTATTGACGAAGAACGCGGCGCCGACGCCGATGAACGCGATGACCAATCCGGCCAGCGCTGGACCGACGGCGCGGGCGAAATTGAATTCGATGCCATTGAGTGCCGACGCCGCCGGCGAGATCCTCTTTCTGAACCAGCTCGGGCAAGACGGCCCGCCAAGTCGGCGTTTCGAATGCATCGCCCGCCGACAATGCGAAGGTCAGAATCAGCAGCAGCATCGGCGACATCATGCCCGGCAATGGTCATCACAGCAAGAACAAGCGCGACGGCCAGCATCCATATTTCGGTGAACAGAATCAGCTTGCGGCGATCGACGATGTCGCCGATCGCGCCGGCAGGCAACGCGAGGATAAAGAAGGGAAGAGCAGAAGCAGTCTGCGTGAGGGCCACATACATCGGCCCGCCGTTGAGCGATACCATCAGCCAGGCGGCCCCCACGGTTTGCATGAACGTGCCGACGTCGGAGACCACGTCGGCGATCAGCAGGTTGCGGAAGGTCGCTGATCTTAGCGGCTGCCAGAGGCTGGATGATCGTTGGTTGACTGGCTGCGCCACTACTTCAACACACCTCCCCTATCAGCCTGTCGGCAATCCGCTGGCGGCTGGTTTCAGAATCGCCCGGCCAATCAACTTTTTCGCTTCGCCCAACTCTTCGCGATTGACTGCGTGCGGCATCCCTGCGTAGCGCTTCACGACAACATCGGCGCCTAAAGCCGACAGAACCGAAGCCGATTCCTCTACTCGCTGCCAAGGAACGTGGGGATCCGGATCCACGCCACCGAGAAAGGCACGTGTGCCGTCAAGCCTTCCAGGGTACTGGAATTGGGAACCCGGCGGGCCGATCAGTCCGCCGCTGAAGGCGATCAATCCGCCATATCGAGTTGCATTTCTCGCGACAAACTCCGTGGCGAGACACGCTCCCTGCGAGAACCCTGCGACTACGATCCTTTCTCGCGACAATCCGGCGTTCACGATTCCGTCCACGATCTGCGACACCTTATGGAGAGCCGACGTCAGCCACGGTTCGTTCTGCTGTTTCGGCGCGAGGAATGAATAGGGATACCAGGTGTTCCCTTCGGCCTGCGGCGCGAGATACGCAAGGTCGGGTCGATCGAACTCAAGGCCGAGATCGAGGATGTCTTCAGCGGAGGCGCCGCGTCCATGAAGTAGAATCACGGCCCCGGCCGCCTCTGGCAATTTCCGGCCGCCGGTCAACACTGGTTGATCGCGATGTGGATCTGAGGTCATGCGAGGCGTCATACGACTGATTCCTCCCGCACCGGCAAGCGCAGCGGAGGAAGCGTCGCCTCCAGTTTCGCTCGGTCACGCTCCAACCACGGAGGCAGCACGAGCTTTGCACCGAGATCTTCCAGCGGTTCGTCGACACCAAATCCCGGTGGGTCGGTCGCGATTTCGAACAGGATGTTTCCCGGCTCCCGGTAGTAGATCGAGTGGAAGTATTTTCGATCCATCACGGGCGACACGCTGTAATCAAGGCGACTCAGTTCCGTGAGCCATCTCAATTGCTGATCGTCATCTGGCGTTCTCCACGCGATGTGGTGAACCGTGCCCACAAGGACGCGCCCGGCCCGTTCGCTCGGCGCACGGACGACGTCAACAAGCGATGCAGCTTCGCCCGCGTCAACAGCGTAGCGAAACCTGTCTTGATCTTCGGCGACCAGCTTGAATCCCATCGTGTCCGTTAGCAGAGCGGCGGTTGCATGATGGTCCGTTTGAGTGAGCGTCGCGCTGTGGAATCCTCGAATGGCGAATTCGACAGGCACACCACCTGTCCGATAAGCTCTGTCGTCGCGAGTCGTCTTGTTCCCGATCAACTCAATTCCCAGTCCGTCCGGATCTGAAAACGAAATTCCCGGTTCTCCGAAGCGATCGAAGGTCTTGAATGTGACACCGCTCGCGGTCAAACGGGTCTTCCAGAAATCAACGGCGTTTGCAGGAATCACGAATGCAGTTTCGGTCACCTGTCCCGTTCCGCGGCGGCCTTGAGGAGCGTGCGGCCATGGAAAGAACGTCAGAATAGTACCAGGATGGCCGACGCCGTCTCCGTAATAAAGATGATATGTGCCTGGATCGTCGAAGTTGACTGTCAGCTTGACGAGTCGCAACCCGAGGAGTCCAGCATAAAAATCTAAGTTCGCTTGAGGATCGCCCGCAATTGCTGTGACGTGGTGGATCCCCAGAATTTGTCTGGTCATTTCGTTGTCTCCGTTCTCAAATCTTGGCTATTTCGAATCGGGCTGGTCGAGCGTCTCCGCAACGAACTGCCCCAGTTTCTTCAAGCCCGAGTAGAGGTGCCGCTTCTCGTCGGCGTCGAGCACCGACATCAGCTTTTCGAGATGCTCGGAATGCTTGCCGTAAACACCCTGAATCAGCCGGCGACCCGCGGGAGTTAGTTCCAGCACTCGGACGCGCCGGTCCTTCGGCGTCGTTTTGCGAACCAACAAGCCCAGCGATTCGACGCGATCGACGGCTGCTGTCATGGAGCCGCTGGCTAACAACACCTTCGCCTGGATCTCCGAAATCGTGAGCGGTCCCTTGTGCAGCAAAGCCTCGAGCACCATGAAGTCGGTCAGGCAAAGTCCCAGGTCCGCCATCGATCGCTCGACCGCGAGTGCAACCGCTCGTTGGCATCTCGCCAGCACGATCGAGAGTTTAGCGGCCGTCGTTTTCGACGTGATTCTTGTCTCTGAGCCCATACCTTCCGTCACTTCTCTCCGGCGAGGACCCTGTCGAGTGATACCGCGCCGGCGCCTTTGATCATCAGGGACACGCACATCGCCAGCGCAAGAAGATGAAATTCGTAACCTTCACCCTTTTGCGTCCCGGCCCAGTTTGCGAAGAATCCAAACTGGCGATGCACCATTGCGATTGCGACCAGCATGTTCACAGCAATCCCGAACGCCGAGATCCGGGTCAGTAATCCAAAGATCAGGCCCAGCCCGCCAAAGAACTCTGCTGCGATCGCGAGGAATGCGAACGGTACAGGTATATGCAAACTTTGAGTGAAGGCGCCCATGGTCCCGGTGAAGCCGTAGCCTCCGAACCACCCAAGCATTTTTTGCGCTCCATGAGCAAAGAAGACGATCCCGAGCACGATCCGTAGAATCATGATTGCTGGTGAGTTTGCCGTGGCGGTCCATTTGCGGAGCATCTTGGTCAAATCCTTTTCCAGAAGCGCAACGCTGGTTTGTTCCGCTCTGCGAGGTTGGATGCAATATCCTTACCTAAGGATTCTTTTCATCGAGGATCCCTAGTAGGGATCGTATCCGTGCGAGAACGATGCAGGAATGAAGCTGTAGAGTCATGCAAGAAACGTGCGATAATCCGCCAAAAGCATATGTTTTACCGGGGCGGACTTAGAATCACGCGTCGGCAACTCATCGTTGCGGTGCCCGCCCTCTTGGAGCAAGGCCTAATCCGTGCCCAGACGCCGCGGCCCAGCATTCAGTTCACGTGCATTCCACAAGCGGACATCAGCGGTTCTGAAAAACACGACATTATCGAAGGTACTGTGGCGGGAGCTCGTGCCCCCCAACGTATCGTTCTGTACGCCAAAAGCGGATCCTGGTGGCTGCAACCGCTGCTCGAAGCCCCGTTCACCAGGATCTTACCCAGTGGCAAATGGCGTAATGGGACGCATCTAGGAAGCGAGTACGCCGCGCTGCTCGTGGGCCAATACGGTGACCCTAGTGCGGCAGATCCTCGTCAAGAGCCAAGCAGAAATGGACCAAT
Organism: Terriglobia bacterium; assembly: GCA_963732025.1. GTDB lineage: Bacteria > Acidobacteriota > Terriglobia > Bryobacterales > Bryobacteraceae > Palsa-187. Next base: position 40,589 of record CAVSXU010000004.1, on the reverse strand, counting down.
GGCGATATGCCCTTGCGGATGCGGTTGGGCCGAACGGCCATCTGATCGTCAACCTCGTCCCCGAACTCGAACTGATCATCGGGGAACAGCCTTCCCTCCCGGATCTGCCGCCACAGGACGCGCAGAACCGTTTTCATGTTCGACCTCAAATAAAAGGTTTCCGGGAGGGCACACAAAAAATGTCCTATCATCCGTTATGCAGTAGACCAGGTGATGTTTGAGCTGGGCAGATTCGCTAGCAGCGCTCTTTCCCGTTCGCCTTGGGAAAGGAGAAGAGTGCTGCGGCCGTGACGCTCAACGAGAAAGTGATAGGGTATTTTGAGCAACTTAGGACGCCAGTCTTCGGATATCTACTCAGAAGAACTCATGATGCGGGCCGGGCCGAGGATCTCACTCAGGAAACGTCCCTCCGTCTCTGTCGGCATTTGCGAGAAGAACGCCCGCTCGACAACCCCAAAGCGTGGCTGTTAACGGTGGCTGCCAACCTGGCGGTCGACATCAACCGGAATGAGCGCAACATCACAGATCTCGACGAATACACGTGGAAGGAGATTGAGGACTCGCGTCCAGGCAGGGAAACCGACCCCGAAACGCTTTGGTTGCAAAACGAGCGTCTCGATCGGTTGCAAATTGCCGTGTTGAACCTCACCCCCTTACAGCGGGACCGCCTCCACCTGCGCGCGGAGGGCCTTCGTTAGAGCTTGCTGACAAAGGGACTTTGTTTCTGGATGAGATCGGTAATCTGCCGCTCGAGTTGCAGCCGAAGCTGCTACGGGCCCTGCAAGAACAGGAGTTCGAGAGGCTCGGCAGCTCGATCGCTGTGCCGCAGTGTCGCGCATTGCGTCCGAAGCAGCCAGGAACTGGTGTCCCTCGGCATCCGGTTCCTAAGCCCCACGGAATCTATCGATACGGGCGCTGATAGCCCGATGTCCAAGTTCCTGATGCACTTGTTCGCAGCATTCGCAGAAATGGAGCGCGGCATGATCCGGGAGCGAGTCCAGGCCGGCGTTCGTGCCGCAAAGGCTCGGGGAACGCGCCTCGGGCGCCCACTGCGCGTTTTCAGGCGCGACGATGCCCTCAGGCTGCGGGCCGAGGGGAATAGTTGGCGTGTTATCGCCCGGGCGCTTGATCTGCCGATGTCGACCGTTATCGACGCCTGCCGCGACCGTTCGGAAAACCCTCCGCGGCGCTCCCGCCAATAACTGCGCAAACACAACCCCTTAGCCGCCAACCACTTCGAGTTCGGAAAACACATGATTTCCAAACGCCGATACCGACGACGATCCGCACCTGATCCGCTGAGGAAAGATCGACGTGACTGTTTTCGTTGCGTACAGTTCATGCCCAATCTGACGATGAACGGGCAGGAATCCTTTTTAAGGGTTGCCAGAATCAAACGCCGGCGAAGGCCCGCCAAAATCAGCGGAGACAGAAAATCAGCGGAGACAGATTGAATATCGTCTCGCGATCGAACACCTCATTGCCGTGGACGTTTAAGGCTGGGTCGCTGATCGCCGCTTCCAACATCCCATTCCTTAGGGCAATCGTTCAGTTGTACCGTTCCGTAGCCTCGCGTATCCAGCACCACCTCGTTATCGAAGCATCCCATCGCGGGATTCGCCACAAAGACGAATTCCACGTCCGTGTTCGTGGCTCCCATTACCACCACGCCCCAATTATTGGTCTCCGAGTCGAGTTCGGTAGCATCCGGGTCGATCGTGAATGGACCGAAGTACACCGGCGTCCCCGGCCACACCGGCCGATTTCCTTTTCCCGTTTGGAATACCGTGATCATGCTGTACCAACGAACCGGCATCACCAGTGTCGTCGTCACCGTCGTGGCAATGTTGGCGTAAAACGGTTGCGAAGCCGCGGAACGGTACAAAAATGGGGACGTAAACAGCGCCACATCGAACACGCCGTCCTGGTCGACCGTAACCTTAATTGTTCCAGTGATTGGATCCACAAATTCCGCGTTCACAACTGGAATCGCCTTCTCCATGTTGGCGTGCTCGAACACCGCGACGATGGGGCCGAATTCATCGTATTCCCCGCCTTGTAGAATCGTCGCGTCGGAGGGTATCGCCATTTGGCGAAATTGGCTTTCGATGGGCGAGCCGCGCACGCGAAAGAAAAACGGCTGCTCCGTCTGCCGCCCTTGCTCGAGCGGCAGGATCTTCCGGCGCAGCGCGCTCATCGGCGGCAGCTTCGGTACACCTGGCGAATCGTTCAAGGGAAGCTCGATCACCACGTCCGGAGTATTCCCCGCGGCCAGCACCACTCGTTTACGCACCTGCACCGGTTCGAAGCGGGGCGGCGATACCCAGTCCTTCGCCGTCACGAATAACGTGAAGTCCCGCGCCGTGCAGGCTTCAGGAATTGTAAACTGCCCCGAAGGATCCGTCTTCGTCTCGCTCTTGTCCGCGAAGCAGCTATACACCACCACGGCATCGCGCACCGGAGCATACGTCCGCGCGAACACCACCCGCCCGCGCAATCGCACCGGCGCCGTTCGAGACGGCAAGACCTCCTGATCGCTGAATGCGACTTCCGAGTTCGCGCCGTGGAACGCCGCTTTCACGTCGATGGTTTTGCCCAGCAGCGCGCCCGACGCCTTCAATTCCGCCGCGCCCATCCACGGAAGATCGTGAATCGTCGTGATACCCGGCGGGAAACTGAACGGCCGCATGCCCATCAGCAGCGCAAACGTCCGCGGGTTCACCTGATCCAGAAAGCTCAGATACCGGCCGACCTCGGCGCGATTTGCGCCTGCCGCCCATTCAATCGAGCGAAATTCCACCTGCGCGTCCGTCTCGATGCGATCGAACCGCCGGCCCTCCGCACGAAAATCGATCTCCAGCGCCGCCATATTCTTTAACTCGATCGTCCCGGCGTCAATCGTCGCTCCTGGATCCAGGATCGCCGGCAAATGAACGTCGATTCCCCCGGCCTGATCCGCGCCGCTGTACGCCACCACCTGTGGATCTTCAACCGATGCGATCCATCCGCTTTCGAAACGGGCGTCGAGGCTCAGCGTCGCCTCCGCCCAATCGGCGGGGCTCTTCGGAACCGCAGCGCCGAACAGGCTTCTCGATGCCTTAGCCGTAACCTCGCGTCCCAGCACGTTTTGCATCCGCTCCACGGGGTCGATTCTGCGCCCGAAGCCAATCTTCACAGTGGGCAGCGCGGCGATTCTCTTTTCATAGCGCAACGCTCCTCGAATCCGGATCGCCTCCGGCACTACGAGTTCATTGGCCGCGGCTACATCTTTGGCCAGTACGATGTTCCTGACTGCATCCGAGATGGTCAATCGTCCGCCGCGCGTGATCCCTCCGATTGCCCCGTCCGCATCTGTTTCGCCCACCATCTCGATTCTTCCTCCGCGCGATTGCGCAATCGCGAGCCCCGCCGCAGGCCGCCGCGAATGCTGATAGACGATCCGCACCGCAACCTGGTTCGTCTGTGCCATCGACGCCGGCAGAGTCGCCGCCGCCAGCAACCATGCCGCCAGCCGCTTACCAATCTTCACGTGCCACACGGAACCCAACTCCGTCATAATCCCCCCACCACCAAAGATTCGCGCGATATCCCGGGCGGCAATATTCCAACCCGTCGCGAAAGCTGCCGCCGCGAATTCCCGGCGCCCACGTTTCCGCATCCAGAAGCACCGGATTGCGCAGCGGAGAGTACAAGTAAAACAAGCTGTCGAACGCATCCCTCACCCACTCCCATGCGTTCCCCAGCATGTCGTAAATTCCCCACGCATTCGGCGCGAACGATGCCACGGGCTTCAAGCCCGAATTTCTCGTCCGGCCCCGGCAATTCAACCGCTCCGCCGACCATTCATCGCCCCACGGCCAATAACTGCTCGATCCCGCTCTCGCCGCGCATTCCCATTCCGCCTCGCTCGGCAATCGATATCGCTGGCCTGTCTTCTTGCTCAGCCACTCGCAGTACGCTTTCGCGCCTTCCCAAGAAACCGTCACCACGGGATACTTCTCGCGCCGCGGCAGCGCCCGAAACCGCCCTCCGATCGCGCCGATCCCGCAACTCTTCGAGCGCCCCACCAGCACGTACGGAACGTGATCCGTCTCGCGATTCCCTGTCTCATTCAAGAACGCCGCGTACTGCTCATTCGTCACTTCCGTCTTGCCGATCGCGAACCCGGAAAGCTCCACGCGGTGCCGCGCCTCCCGTGGTTGATATCCGAATTCCATCGGATCGCTACCCATCAAGAATTCCTGGCTCTCGATCCAGATCATGGAGGGCGCCAGCCGTGCCGCGCTGCCCTCCCACCCATCGCGAAATTCGTCGCCCGTCTTGCGTCCGTTCGCCGCCGCGGGTATTGCCGCAAGCGCGATCAGCACCGCCCTTGCTGTTACGGCAGCGTGCACATAACTCCCCGGTGATCCGAAACGTTCTTACGAAACCAAGCCACCGATTTCGAAATCGGAAGAATCCCGCAGGTCGCCTTTGTAATCGAAACCTTGGCCGAATCCCACACGAAATGATCGTAGGCCTCCGACGGAGTTCCGTTTTTCGTAAGGCTCGAAGCGAGGTTGGGCAGGATTGTCATCGTCGTCGACAATGCCTTCAGGCTCGCGAATCCGGTGTCGCCCGCCGGGAGATTCCAATCGCCCGCCATGACGATCTTGTCCGTCGTCTGCCCGTTCTCAGTGCGCGCCGCGAACCAGTTATAAACCGTCGCCATCTTGGTTGCTTCAGCCCGACGCAACCCCGCATTCTTCCCGAAGATCGCGTGAAAGTCGACGAACCAGATGTAATCAGTCCCCACCTGCAGCATCGAGCCGCTTGGCGGCCGCGAAAATCCCTTTGCCGGGTAATCCACCATCTTGCCGCCCGTGTTCGCCGGCTGGTAAGCCTTGTCGAAAATAATTGCGTAGCGCTCTTTGTAACTCGATTCGCCCTTGAGCCCGGTGTCCTGCACCAGATAGTCGCCAGGCTGGCCTGGCGTTACCAGCTTCAAGTTCGCCGTTTTCATCACTTCCTGCAGAAGATTGATCTTGTAATCCCCGTCTTGCGCCTTGATGAATTTCCGCTTCTCGGCGCCGCGTTTGCTGTCGCTCAGGTGCAGCGTGTTTTGCGAAGCGAGCGTCGTTTGCGCGCCCAGCCAGCCCTGCGATAGCAATACCATCGAAAGCAGCTTCCTCATGCCTCCTCCCCGTTCAGAATCGATTCCGCATCCAGATTAATATTCTCCAGCTTCAGCACCGGCAATTGCGTCGTGGTCGTCAGGTTCGAATACAGCGTCAGCCCGAACTTGAATTTCCCGTGTTGCTCCGCGTGTACGCGCCCCGGCATCCACAGCGCGATCGCGTCCGCGATCTGCCGGGCGTAATCGCTCAGCGGAATCTCATCCGCCTTCGGAGTCTCCGTTGTGACCGTCACCGGCGGCGTCAAGAATATTGGCAGAGCGATATCGAACTGCGCATCCGCCGAATCCTGATTCAGCGGATACGTATACGAGCCCGCAATCGACAACCTTCCGCCCGCGGCTACCTCACCCGTCGTCGCGCTATGGAACACGTCGCGCAGGAAGTTTTCCAGATAGTGATACAGTTTGTCGGTTGCGGGCGGCGCCTCGCTCGAATCCGCCACGTTAATCGTCATCCCCGGCTCGAGCAGCGGCGCGATCGGCGAAGCGAACCGCACCTGCGGCGTTTCATATACGAACGCCGGATTTGTTTCCTTCGACGGGGCCAGTGTTTCGTTGCGCCGCACCAGCGCGCCCGCCCATCCGCTTTGCTCCGCGAGCAGGTCCAGATCTGGAATCACCACGCTGCGCGCCGCGATCCTGCGGCCGTCTTCGGCGCTCAAATACTTCCCGTCGTTCTTGTAGACAAACGCGGCCTCCTTGTCATCCGCGGAGTAGCGCACCGCCTGATATCCTTCCAACTCCACCATGGGCCAAAGCTCCCGCCCCGTGGTCGTGCACTTCACTGTAATCAGAAACACCGGATACTCGACGCCCTCGATCTTCACCGACGATTGCGTTATCGCCAGATTGGCCGAAAATGTGCCTTCCGCCACAAAACGTGCCGCCGTTGAGTCCCATTTATCCCAGGCCGTGGCGACCCGCTCCACCAGCCACGCGAATGTCTGCATCGTCGTCGATGCCAGCGCCGCATCCGGCTGGCCGATTAGCGATAGCTCGAGATCGCGCTGCACATCCGCATACACCGTGCTGAACTGCATCAGCGCCGCGGGCAGATCCGGCTCGTCGCCCGCGGCGGTTCGCCTTGATCGCGCCGCTTCGATCGGCACGTTGAAGGTCACTTCCGCATGCACCGTATCCTGAAACGCGCTGTCGTAGATATAGGTGAAGCGGAACCGCCAGGTCTTGGCCACTTGCAGCATGGGATTATGCGATGCCTGAAAGAACAACGGCGGTTGCCACTGTCCCGTTTGCTCGGACAGCATCGGCGATGGAGGGTAGCTGCGCAGCGGCACCGGAATTTCGAGCGTGCCCAAATCCGTCTGCCCTCCGCGCGAAGGGATGGCGCGCAATGCGCCGGGCTCATCGGTATTCAACGTCACGAAGGCCAGCCAGCGCGATGCGCGATACTTTTTCACACCCGGCACATCTTCGAATCCGTATTGCAGATTACTTCGCTGATACACCAGCGGCACCGTCACCGGACTTCCCGCGCTCGCGTCGCGCGTGGTGAACAGGAACGTCAGCGCCGATTGGTCCGGCTCATTCCACAGGTCGATCTCGGCGGTGCTGAACGAATAGTCCTGCACATTCGCGGCCGTCGCGCGCGGCAGGAGGGCGTTCGTCACCGGCTTGCCGAACACGTGCGGCGCGGACTTCTTGTCGGAGAACGCGGAGCTGATCGCGACCGGGAACTGCACAATGCAATCGACGGCGTACAGATTTCCCAGCAATTGCAGTAAGCGCTGTTCCACAGCTTCGCGCGCGCGCTTCGTCCGTCCCGGCTTTGGTTCCTGGTTCGCAAACACCGGCGCGATCCGCTCGGCGACGCTCGCAGCCAGGCGTTTCTTCGCATCCAAGACCTGCTGAATCGGATTCGCTCCGTCTCCCGATTCATTCTGCGCCAGCCAGCCCGGCACCACGAATTGCGGCGACAGAAATCGATCCACCGCCTCCAGAAAACTCTTCGCCTGCAGATCCCCGTCGACGCCGTTGAAGAACTGCTGCTGCTGGGTTCCGCCCCAGATAGGCGATCCCTTGCGGTACGGATAAATCCACGCGTCCACTTGCAGCAGGCTGCGCGAAACCGGCAGGGGCGCGTAGTACAGCACCGCGGAGTCCTTGATATCGTACACGATCCCGTTCGCGCCGCCGAAGCGCGCCAGCCACATCTCGCGCGCCGGACTTCCCAGCTCTGCCTGAACGCGCGGCGCGGCCGTCGCCACCGCCAGATTGGGAAACGCTTCTTCCAGCAGCCGCGCGAATTCGCGCAGCGTCAGCAACTCTTGCTTAACCGCCGAATCCGAATTCTGATCGTGATACCGCGGCGCGATCGCGCTCTGCACGCGATACACCGGATCGTCCGAGCCTTCGCCGCCGGGCCGCGCAATCGCAATCCAGGCCAGCAACTGGTAATACTGCTCCGGATTCTGATCCGCCACGGCCACCGTCAGCGTCCTGTCTCCCGGCAGCGTGTAAGGCTTGCCATTCACGATCGCGTCGAGAAACGCGTAGATCGATTTCAAGTACTCGACCAGCGCCGCGCCGCCATCGCCGGTTTGCGAGGAAAGCGTCGAGCCGAATGCCGCCGTCACGCCCGGCTGCGTGAGCTGATAATAAATCAGCGCATAGACGGCGCGATCGGCGCGCGCCGCTTTGATATTGGCCGGTTCCTCATTGGCTTTGGGCGGCGGCAGATATCGATCCGGCTGGAACCCGAGCTTGATTTCGAGCGTCGGCGTCCCGCCAGCGCTATGCACGATGTAATCCGCCGCGATCGACGGCCATTTTTCGACGGCGAGCAATGGATCGAAATACGGCACTGTGAGCTGTACGCGTCCCGCACCGCCTTGAATCGGCATCGTGTTGCCGAACAGATCGAGCCACGTCACCTCGATGGCCACTTCCTCGTTCACGCCGCGATACGGATTGCTCTTCGGGTCCGGGACGCCATCCGCCGCAACGGTCTTCTCGCTCGCGAAGCGATATACCGGCATCACGGCTTTGTAACGCCACTGGTCCGTGACGATCTTCGGTGCGCGCGAAACTTCCAGATCCGCCGCCGGATGCTGCTCATCCAGCGGGCCGGCGGGCAGCGCGAATGGACTCACGCCGTAACCGCCGAATGTGGCCACCTGGAAGTTCATCAGGTTATACAGCTCGCGCAAGTATGGCTGCACCGGAACCGCAGCCAAGTTCACGCTGGAAGTAAACTGCGTCTGCGCCGGCGTGCGCTCCGCCTCGAACGCCACGCATCCGGGCGGAATGGCGGGAACCCGCTCCACCAGTTCGGGCGGCGCTTTCTCGATATCCGGAAACACCGCGCGCAGGAAGAACGCAGTCCGCGTAATATCGACGTCTTTCGTCACTACCATTGCGTTCATGTACGGCTGCAGCCGATCGTCGTTGTTCTTGAGCGTCACCAACAGCGTGATTCCGGTTTCCTCGGTATCGTTGAACAAGTAATCCGGCAACCCCTTGCCGCCCGAGTCGTTCCGATAGTAAAGATAATAGCCGCCGGACCGAACCACCCCTGCCTCCCACGCAAACCGTAGAAAAGCCGTGGGATCCTGCCCGATCAGATTGGTGACCGCCGCGCGCGCCCCGTTCACGGCGCCCAGATTCGGATTGGCTTCGTTCGACAAATTCGTCTGCAGCAGGAACAGCCCGATCTCCTCGGCCGGCAGCGACAGCAGTCCGTTAAAGCTCGCATCGACCGTCGGGTTCTGACCGTACAAAACGTGGATCTGATCGACGGGGCTGGACTCGCTATCAAAGTTCAGCAGGCGTTGCAGCGCCGGATTCGAAGCCACCGAAACATCGGCCAGCTCGTACGTATTCGGCAACACCTCGCGAGCCTGGGTCACCACGCGACGCACTGTGACATCCAAGCGCGCGGCCCAGCTATACGCCGCCTCCGGAACGCTTGGCCGGATCGAATAGGGCGGCAGGTTCTCGGCATCCTGCGCCGATTCGACGACTTCGATCAACGGATCGAGTTCGGGATGATCGAGCAGCAGCCGTTGCAGATTCTGCGGAAAGGCCCAAATCGAGAGATCTCCGGGATTGCGCAGGCGGTTGCGTCCGTTCGCCAGCCGCGGATCCAGCAGCGGCCGCCACACGATCGCCGATCCGAGCGCGTAGGCTCGCGCTTCCAGCCGCTCGAATGGCGAAGCCTGCAGTGTCGTGATCTCCGGATCGAGCGCCGCGTTGTTGAACTGCTGTATGATCTGGGCCTCGGCTTCCGTCACCGAAATCGTGATCGACGGCGGCACAATCTCTTGCGGCGCGTCGAGCATGAGCCACGGCAGCGCGGCATCGACAGTGATCCGGAACGAGTCGCCTACCGCTAGCGCGGACGCGTCGAACTGCTGGAGGTTCAGTTGATAAAGCGGCGCCGTTATCTCCGCGCCGGGCGGAGGCGGCCGCAGGCCATGCAGCAGATAGCGGGAAGATGCTCCCGCCATATGCTCGAACTTGTGCGCCTTTTGCATCTCATCCAGCAACTGGCCGACGGTCATCCCCTCGACGAACGGCAACAGCACACGACGTCCGGCACGGAACAGCCCCTTGACGTGCGCATTGGCACGCGCGAGTTCTTCGAGCTCCACTCCGTACGATCGCGCGATCCCGAGCAGCGTCTGATCCGCCGCGCCGCCGATTTCATGCACGACGCCGTTGACTGCGACTTTGTCGCGCGCGTGCGCTTCGAGATTCGCGCTCGCAATGCTGAAGCGCCCGGCGATCTCATCCGCCTGATCGCCCCGGCGCGGTCGATACCAGAATCGCGGGATGGCCAGCTTGACGCCCGGCGTCAGCGCGCGAGTGCTGTTGCCTCGCGCGACATCTTCCGCCGTCAGGCCGCAACGCGGATACCGCGCCAGGATATCGTCGATGCTTTCGCCCTCACCCGCCACCGTCGTGAATGCCGACAAAGTATCGATGGCTGCCTGCAGCGAATCGCGTGCGATCAGGGAAACATAATCGACCATCATCCACGCCGCCATCGATTGGGGCGCCGGATCGTTCGCCGCGCGGGCCAGCGATGCCCGCAGGTTGGCGGCAACCTCCTCCGGACTGCGCGCGTCAAGAGCGGTCGCCTTGAAATAGTCGCGAATCCAGCCGAGATAGGAATAGGGAACTTCGGGTTCGCTGTCGAAGTGAACCTCGCTCCCGTCCGGGCGCACCAGCACCAGCGGCGTGAGCATCGGGAAGACGCCCGCCATCTCCTCCTGGCCGCTATCCACCGCGAGCTTGACGAAATACAGGAAATACTTTTCAAAAAAAGCGATCAGTTGCGGCTTCTCGAACAACGGCTTCACCGGATCCAGCGTCAACGCCTGGTACACCGCTTGCAGATCGTCGAGTGAAACCGCGTGATCGGAGACATCCTGAGCCGGCGTTTCTTTCTGTTGCGGGTAGAAAAACGCCGCCATCGTCCACAGGAAAATGCCGCGCGCCAGCCTGTCGAAATCCGTTTCCAACGGCTCGGGGCTGCCGGTCGATGTCTTGACATACAGCATCACCACGAAACGAGCCTTCGCGCTGCTGGCGATCGTTTCACTGCCGGCAGTCAACTGCGGCACCAGCTTCAGGTCGACCCGCACCGGCTGAGCCACCGTGAGCGGATGGAAGACCAACTCCGGCGGCGCGGGTGGCGCAAAATCGTCGAGCCGCAGGCCGCGAATCGCCCGCTGCGGTCCCGCGGGGATGCATTGATTCCACGGCTTGTTGGGGTTCGACGAACCAATGAGGAATTGCTCCTGAATCGATGCGGAGAAGGAAAGAGAAATCTCGATCTTGAAGATTCCGAGATTGATCTTGACGGTGAGCGATACCGAAACCTGCGCGAAGAAGCCGAAGCGGATGGCTTCGAGCGCCTCCACCACCAGCGTCACGCCGATCTTGATGAGAATATCGAGCCGCGCCGAAATGATCGCGAAGTTGATCTCGCCATAGATCTGCCCGACCACCGCAACCTGACCCGAAATGTAGTAGTAGCGCGCGTCGTCGTAGAGCGGGTTCTGGTCGTTGGCATTGTAAAAAGCCAGCGTGCCCTCGACGATGCCCATCATCGTCACGCTCAGTCCGGCTTTGAGAATTCCCTTGTTGATGTCCTTGCCGAGCCCGACGCGCAGGCCGATGCCGGCTTCGATCACCGGACTAAAACTGCCGCAGACGGTTGTCGGAACTCGTTTGGACGTCGCGCTGCTGAGGACGGCGAAATAGAATCCGCCCGCTCCGGTGAAGGGCAGCACCTGAATCGCGAACGATCGCGTGAAATCGCCGTTGGCCGGGAATCCGAAATCGAGCCGGAATTCGCCGTTGGTGAAAATTTCGATGGCGATGATCGGAAGCGTGATCGACACCGTGCCGAAATCAAGCTGGCGCAGGTAATCCGGCACCTTCAGCTCGATCATGTAGACGCCGATATTCTCGTTGACTTTCTTGTAGAGAATCTCGAAGTTGAGGCCGGTAAACTTCGGAAGTTTCGTGCCGCCAACCGCAATCGCCACGCCGTACAGATCGGGATCGACGAATACGGCTCGAATTGTGATTGCACTCAGAATCTCGGCGCGGAAAGCGAACAGCCAGTTCGCGCTCTGATCCGGAACCAGGCCCGTTCCCGCGATCGGCGAAGTTTCGCCGGGCGTGTCCTTTTTCTTGAAGGCTTTTTCGAGCTCGTCGAGCGCCTGCGTCGCCGATTTGAAGTCGACGGGCGACTTGAGCCCAACGCGCTGACCCGCCGCCAGAAAATGCAGCGCGAAGACTTTCTCGCCCGCCCCCGGAACTTTGGGAGCGCTCGCCGGGTCGAGCACATTCATCGGCAGCGGCTTCTGTTCCGTAATCTCCTTGCCGAGGAACTGGCCGCCGGTAATCTTCAGGTCGACACGCGAGGCCGAACTCTTGGCGCCGCCGCGATACCACAGCTCGAATCTCGTGATCGTAATGAAGAACAGGTCGATCTTGGTGTTCTTCGGAGACACGAAGCCGATCTCTTTGTCGTCGAAACCGATAATCAACTGCGCGCCGCTGAGGTCGACCAGATTGAGTACGTTCCAGGGCGCGGGCAGCGTGATGGGCCTGCCGGCCGCCGCGCTGACCAGCATCTCGATAAAGGCGCCGAGTGACTGGTTGGGAAACGTAATGACCAGCCGCGTCTTCGGCTCTTGCTCGATCACCGCCTCCAGGCCCGCGACCTTGAAGACGACGTCCTGCTTCGGCAGTAGCAGTTCGACCGAGACATCGAAATCCTCAAAGCTGACGGTGCCGCGTAGGAAGCCGCTGTACTGCTGCTTGTAGGTGACGTCGATTTCCGCTCGCACTTTGGGGAAGGTGAAGCTGCCTACCGAGACCGTCCAGTCGAGATCCAGCTGGAAGCGGTAGGATTGCGTCGCCTGCCACAACCAGACGCGCAGCAGATTCAGGTTCAGCGTGAATCCACTCAACTGCCAGCCGTCGAAATATTTCTGCGAAATCTGGTTGATGATATCGTGGACGCCAACCGGCTTGGTCAAGCCGCCTTCGAATTCCCAGCCCTCGGTGGAATCGTAAATGGCGGTGACGTCTACCGGAAAAGTTCCGTCCAGCAGATTGAAGTTGCCGCCGAACATCGCATGCGTCGCCTGGCCCACGCGATCGATGCTCAACTTCAGTTTTTCGATCTCGAAACTCAGCGGCCCGATGGGGAGAGTCCAATTGACATCGAGAGCGGTGTAAAACGAATACGCGGAGCTGGCGGGATCGATTCCAAGCGACAGCTCGACAATATTGAGTTTCTCCGGCACCAGCGAAGCGGCGCTTTCGCCCAGAAAGCGATTTACCATCCAGCGAACGTTGATGGAGTTTTCCGCGAGATAGCCTGAAAAACGGAACCCCGGGAAATACGCGCGCAGCTGGATGACGCCCGGCTTGAGTGGATCGCCCAGATACATCGTCGCTTTCAAGCTGGCGCTGAGGGTGGTATCGCCCGGATTGAGAGCGATCCCGAACGTCAGCGCATCGATGCCGACGTCGAGCAGATTCGGGACGATGTTCCACGGCTTCACCGTGCCCACGGTGATCGCGACGTTCAGCAGTTGCACCGGTTGGAGGAGAACGTAGATTTCCCAGCTCTTGAGCGCGACGTTATCCAGCGCCGAGAACACCGGCGGCAGCAGCGCGTTCACGTCGCCGTTGTCGAACAGCTCCCGCAATTGGCGGAAACCGAGCGGCGGCCCGTCCCTCAGGTCGGTGGTGACGTGCAGAATGCCGCTGTCGAGCGAGAGCAAATCGGCGAGAATGTGCAGCGTCTTGTTTTCGCCGCTTTGCGAATAGGTAATCGCCCCGTCAAGGTCCCAGGCTTCTTCGAGCCCTTCGTCGTCGACGTAGATCTGCGCCAGCAACCGGAAGTCGATGGTGGGCAGCGAACCGATCTGTATGATCGCCAGCTGTTCCGACGATTTCATCGTGAAGATGGGAGTGGTGCCGTCGAGCGCGATCGGCGCTTCCATCGTCAACTGCGAGGTGCCGTTGAACAGCGTCGACAGAAATCCGAGCGCGCCATTGAGCTGCAGCACCGCGGTGAACTTTAGGCCTTTGGGGCCCTCCGAAGTATCCTCGGAACGAAGCGCGAGCGCCGCCGTCGAAAACTGGAATTCGGAGAGGAAGGTGTCCGCCAGGTCCGGGAAGCTTACGGGCAGCGTCCAATCGGGGGACGCGTTCGCGATCAGGTCCAGCACGCCCACGTCCTCGCCATCGAAGGTCGCAACAGTAAAATACCCGCGCGCCGCCAGCGTATCGAACGGGAACGAACTGCCCGTGCCGGTGAGCAGCACGCGATCCGGATTCGACAAGCGGCTGACCAGCGCCTCTTTCAGATGCAGTTTCTTGTCCAGATACTGATCGAAGATTTGCCGGATCGGTTCACCGAACGGGGGAGGCGCATCGAGCACGAGCGTATGCGTTTGCGGATCGATCGCCGCGTTCAGCGTCTTTTCGATGAAGTCGAGCGTGATCTCTGCGTCGTTACGAGGCATTCGTGTAGTAAGCGCCGTACCAGCTCAGCGTGCTCGCCGCGCCGCCGGACACATCGCCGAATAGAACCAGATCCGTCACCCCGGACAAGGGCAGTTTCTTGCCCAAAAACGACAGCCCGATATCGCTCAGGCGCAACGTGTAGCCGGCCACCGCGCCGCCGTCGTCGACGCGCGATTCGAACTGCAGTCCGCCGATCGCGAGTTTCAGAACGTTCTGTAAGCTCAACTGTTTTTTTCCGGCGCCGAGGCCGGGAAGATCGAGGAGGAGCTCCACCGGATTCGTCTCGCCGGTTGGACTCCAGCCGGCGAGCAGCGTCGCGGTGAATCCAGCCGACTCCGCCAGCGCGCCCAGGCTGCCGAGATTCAAAATGAACGTCAGGCCGAACCAATCCGTTCCGAGCTTGCCGAGCTTCGCGAGCTCGCGCACCTCCACGGGCACGTAGCCGAGATCCTTCAACTTTCCTTGCGAACTGGTGATGAGCGCCGACATCTTCAGCGGAAATTTCGCGAACAGGCTGGCCGCGCGCGCGTGGCTGAGCGCAAGATTGAACGACAGAAAACCGGGATCGAGCGAAATTGTGACCAGCGAAGGATCGCTCAGATCGAAGCGCACGTCGATGAAGAGATTCGTGAACACCAGGCCCGTGGTGGGGAGATCGAGGTCGGAAGCTTCGTCCCCGAACGAAAAGGCATCGAACGTCGAAACCCTGAAGAAATTGAAACAACCATTCAGGCTGAACTGCGCATGCACGGCGGAGCCGGGCGCGGCGGTATCGTCCTGCACCGTGGCGAAGCGCGCTCCGGCGAATTCGGAGTATTTCATCACCGAGCTCGCCGTAAGAAACCGGTAAGGGTCGCTGCTGGTGAACGAATACGACGGCTGCCCGTTGGTATTTTCGAAGCTGCCTTCGAACACGATGCTGTTGCGGAACAGATCATTCGAGGGACCGGTGAGTTCGGCGGCAGCGCCAAGCAGAGCCGTAATCGTCAGGATGATCTTGCTTTCGAAATTGACGATGGTCGAGTTGCGGAATTCGACAATCAGCGTGATCACGGTATAGGCGAAGCCGGCGGAAGAATCCGCTCCCGCGAAGCGCCGCAGCACGGCCCGGCGCGCCGCCAGATGCAGGCCCGGAATGTCATTCGCCAGATCGTCCGCCCGACCGTCCGAAGGCGGCGTGGGCTGGCCGTTGGCGGCTTGATAATTAATCAGCGCGAAAATCGAGCTTTCCGGCTTCATCTCCAGCTCTTGGCCGGCGCGCTCCACCTGGTTGATGGTGAGACCGAGGTGATGGCCGTAGAAGCGCGACAGATCCATGCCGCCCAACAATCCGCGCAGCTCCGGCGGAAACGCCTGCAAAGAGACATGCAGCCGCAACGCCAGCACGCCGTTCCAGTTTTCGTCGTTCACCAGATCGACAAACGATTGCAGCGCCGGCGCCGAAGGAGCCTGCGCCTCCGCTTCGGCGATGTAGCCGGCAAGCCACGCCGACACGACGTTCGGATCCGAATTGAATTCGCCCGGCGCACTCCAGGAGCGCACATCGCGCGCACGATCCTTCAGGCTACCTTCGCCGAATTTGAGGATCAGCACGCTCGAAAAATCGCCGCCCGCCTTGGGAGCGAGATTCACCTGGAACGGCCAGCCCGTGATCGTCATGTCGCCGTTGAATGGGCCGGCTTTGGTCGAATCGGTCATCACCAGAAACAACTCGCTCGATTGCAGCGCGGTCTGGAGCGCGGGTTGCACATCGGTGAACTGGATCTCGGAGATGCTGCCGTCATAATCGCGATTCTTGGCGAGATGAACGGTCTTGTAATTCGGCCCGTTGAGGGTCGCCAGCAGGCCCTGCGGCGTCGTGCCCCACTTCGTGCCGTTTGCATCCGCGGGACGCGGCTTCGACGCCGGCGCAATAGCCTTGTAGCGCACCGGGCTTAGAATCTGAGCTTCGAAATCGATCAGATCGCGCGAGGCGTTGTTTTCCACCGAGAGTTCGAGCGAGCCGTAGCCGGCGATGGGAAAGATTTCCGCGCCGCTCAGCTTCGCGACTTCGGGATCGAGTAGCGACAACACCGCGCCGGGCGATTCCGGGCTGAACAGTGGTGCGCCCGGCGGCTGCGAGTGATAGACGAGATCCGGAGCGCCGCCGCCGAGCATCGAAACCCACGCGGTGGTGAAACGATCGGTGAGCAGTTCGGTGGCACCCGCCGCCAGCATGGTGGCCGATCCAGTAAGCGGAAATACGGGCGCAAATGCGCGGCTGCCGGGCGTGAAGCGCAGAACCGTTCCCATTGCGCCCGGCACCGATGGCGTCGCTGTGACGTACTCGGTTCCGGCCAGCCCGCACAACAGATCGCCGCGAGCAGCCGACGCGGCCGGAGCCGCATAAGCGAGCTGAAAATCGCCCGAGGGTACAAGCGTGAAGCGAGTATGCGCGCCTTCGCGATCGGGCATGGATTGAAACACCAGCCGCGCCGGTTTTTCGGAACCGCCCTGAAGGAGCGGGAAAAGATGGAGCGATTCGCCGTAAAGCGTGCGCAAACTGCTGGCGAACGCACCGTTGAACTTGGCGGGAGAAATGGTCGGCGGCGCGGGCGGCTGTGGAAAATCCAGGCGATAAGCAATCTGCGTGAAAGCGAGAAACGTACGGGCGCCGTTCGTTGGATCTAAGGGATCCCAAAAGAAACGAAACAGGTGCTGGAGGCCCGCAGGATTCTCGAACACGGGATAGCGCCAGTAGCGCAGCGGCCCGCCTTGGCGGGCCGAATAATAGCGCAGAGCGACGTCCCATCCGGTTTCCACGCGATCGCTGAAATCCGCAATCAGGCCTTCGCCCGAAAACGTGTAGCGCAAAGGGTCTGCCGCAAAACGCAGATCGAGGCCCGCCACGCCGGACGGCGGAGCGTTCTCAAATGCCGGAGCGGTGAACAGAAATGAATCCGAGCCTTCGATTCGCTCCACGGGCGTATTCTGGGCGATGCGAAATCCGTAATTGCGAAACGGAATCGAGCAATCGGCGGCCACTACGGGCGACGGCGTGCCGGGCGCCACCGGAATTCGCAGCTCGATCTTCACATCTTGCGTCGCCTGTGTGTAGGCCGCCCAGGCGAAACTCGTATGCGCGGGCGGAACCAGCGGACTCGCTTCGAGCGCGGCCGCGAATTTTTCCCAGTCCGCGGGCAGAACCGGCGCGAACAGGAATACGAACCAGCCGCGATAGGCGGGATTGTTCCAAGCGATATCGGCATCGATCGGATTCGAATCGAGCGGATCCGCCACCACCAGATACGCAAGCCAGCCGGGCAAAGCGCTGACGGATTCTACGTACACCCGACTCGACCCGATCCTGTTGAGTGCGACGCCCACGGTGCTACGTCTTGCGGTAAAGATTCAGCGTCAAAGAAGCGGGGTTGAGCGATTCGGACGTCCCGATCGCGGAGGTGTTGAGCGTCTCTTTTCCGCCGAACAGATAGGCCGTGGCGCCCACGGTTGCAGCGGCCATCCAACTTCGCCCGCGATTCAAATCCGGTGGCAGCCGATTCCAGAGGTTGGCTTCGGGATCGAAAACATACACAGGGCCGCTGCTGCGATAGCTGGCCATGCCGCCGAAAGCGTACAGCTTGCCCAGCACCGGCAGCGTCGAGAACCACACGATTCCGCCGCGCTCAGGCGAAGCGATTTCGATCCATTCCTGAGCGGCGGGCTTGCCATCTTGCAGGATGACGAGCCGGTAGGCGGGCGCGTAGCCGATGTTGTTCGAATATCCGCCGAAAACATACAGCGAGTCGCCCAGGACCGCCGCGCTTCCTCCCACCAAGTTAAACGGAAGATCGGGCAGCGGCGTCCAAAAATTTCCAGGGAGGTAGAATACTTCGCATTTCGCGCCCATGCCTAGCGCCAAGCCGGGCTGTCCTTGCGCCATCGACTCGCCGCCGCCGATCACGTATAGGTAATCGCCGTACAATGTACAAGCCGGTCCAGCGTGCGGATAGATCGTCGCCTGCACGGAGAACCATTTGTTCGCCGCGACCACGTAGGCTTCCACCACCTTCAAAGCCGATCCGCCCGTTTGAGTCCCGCCGATGGCGAAGATCGCGTCATAAGTGGCGACTGCCCCCAAGCCGAATCGCGGCGTCGGCATCTTGGGGAGCACCGTCTTGTCCCATTGCAACGTCGCGGTAAAGAAGCGCTGCAGCAGATTCGAATTGGGATCGGCGATGCTGCCGCTAGTTCCGCCGACCACGTAGATATCGTTCTTGAACGCAGCTGCGGCCGCGAACGCGCGAGCGAGCGGCATGTCAGGCAGCGGCTTTAGCTTTCCGCTCGATGTATTGACGGTGGCGGCCAGCCCGGTGGCCGAATAACCTGCGGGCGGAGTGAGCGAATCGCTGAGGATGACCACTCCCGGAATCAGCCCGGCGCCGGTTGGACCAGTCGATCCGAGAGGACCCGTCGCACCCGTGGGACCCGACGAGCCGGTTCCGACCGGACCCGTCGCGCCGGTAGCGCCATTCGTTCCATGCGGACCCGTCGGGCCCATCGGCCCAGTCGCGCCAACCGGACCAGTCGCACCAGTAACTCCGGGATCGCCCTTCGGTCCGGTCGGACCTTGGGGACCGGTGGCGCCCGTGACGCCGGGATCGCCCTTCGGTCCGGTCGCACCCACCGGCCCAGTAGCGCCGATCGGACCGGTAGCGCCTGTGACGCCGGGATCACCCTTCGGGCCTGTCGCCCCCATCGGCCCGGTGGCGCCTGTGACACCGGGATCTCCCTTGGGACCTGTGGGACCCATCGGACCGGTCGCACCCTCGGTGCCTTCACCGGCGGGACCCGTGGCGCCGGTATCGCCTTTCGGCCCTGTCGGACCCATGGGGCCGGTCGCGCCAGTAGGGCCGGGGTCGCCGGTGTCGCCCTTGGGACCCGTGGGGCCCGTCGCGCCCATCGGACCTGTCGGCCCGGTGATTCCGTTAACGACGAGATAGCTCCAGACCTGCCCCGGATATCCTGTGGGACCGCTGGGGCCGGTAACACCTTGGCTGCCGGTGGGACCGGTCGGCCCCATTTCGCCGACGGGCCCTTGTACTCCGGCCGGTCCAGTTGGGCCTGCCGGCCCCGTCGCTCCTAAAGGGCCTGTAGGTCCAGTCGGTCCGCTCGGTCCCGCAGGGCCACTCGGACCTTCCGGCCCCGTAGCTCCGGTGGGTCCG
The DNA here is from genome assembly GCA_963732025.1 of Terriglobia bacterium. Lineage (GTDB taxonomy): Bacteria > Acidobacteriota > Terriglobia > Bryobacterales > Bryobacteraceae > Palsa-187. The sequence continues at coordinate 21,191 of CAVSXU010000004.1, read as the reverse complement.
GTCGGACCAATCGGGTCGTCCGCAACTTTTCCGCCTCGCTTATCGCCGGGCATTTTCTGGGCTCGCGATTGACTTCTGAGCAATAGTACATGCTTTCGAAAACAACGTCCAGTATTTTTCGATAACTTTCAGATATTTTTTTCGGAGGGTCCTTAACGCGCGTAATCTTTTTGCAACCAACTCAGCTCGCGGCGTTCCGGATGCGACGCATAGAAGCCTTCGCCGCATAGGTCGAACAGCATGTTGAAGTACTCTTCATACATCCGGCCTACTTTCTCGAGCGAGTAATTCATCGCCCAGGAACGGCAGGCGGACGGCTGAATGTCGGGCAGATGACGAACCGCGAACTCGAACTGGTCCATGGTGCGGCAGCGGTAGCCGGTAACGCCGTGCAGCACGGTCTCCGTGAAGGCGCCATGGTCCGTTGCGATGACCGGCGTCCCGCACATCTGCGCCTCGACATTCACCCCGCCGAACGGCTCGATGTAGTAAGTGGGACAGAGCAAGGCCTTAGCGCGCGACATCAATTGTTTGCGCCGCTCTACTCCAACCGGCCCTACGTACTCCACGTGCGGGGCGAGAAACGGACGGGGATCGCCCTGGCCCGCCATGATCAGACGGTGACCCGTGCGCCGCGCCAGATCGACCACCAGACCGACGCCCTTGTCTTCACTCAGTCGGCCGAGGTAAAGCAAGTAGTCATCCTTGGTTTCCGCGTATTCAAACATCGCGGGATCGAAGGCATTCGGAATCACCGGCCAGTACCACTTGCCTCCGCCGACGATGCCTTCGCGCCCCAGCGTCATATGCAACCAGGCATAAGACTCAAATACCCGGAAATCGGACCAGGAATACAGATATCCGATCCCGCTTTCGACCACGAAGGTCTTCGACATCAGGGGCAGCACGGCGTCGCGTTGAGGACCACCCCACGGCACGCAGATGATCGTGTCGGGTTTGGGATTCAGACGCTGCTCGATCTCGCGCCGCATCGATTCGGTAAAGTGCCGGTAGAAGGCCTGACGCTCCGGCGTTTCAAAGCCGATGTCGAAGAAATCCCGCCCGGGATGGCGGTATACGGAATCCCATTGTTCGCGCGTGCTGACGATGACGTTCTCGCTGCACAGCGGATGCGACCCTTCATTGCCGAAGTGCACTACATGATGCCCGCGATCCATCATCATGCGGCACAGATTCCATACCTTCATGGTGTAGGCGCAACTGCAGAATTCCGGAGACGTGAGCGTATGCGGCAGACCGAGAACAAAGATTCGCATACGCATAAGATTATCGCGGTGGCCGGCTCTCTGTCCGATTGAATTCTGTTGTTAATTCAAACTAAGCTTTTGTGCGACACTATCGAATCTCTCGTGGACTGCGCACCCCGACGACGGCGACATCGTTTGATCCAACAGTTGTAGGCAGAGAGATCGGCTAAGGCTTGAGGTCCTCTCGAAGCCCTGACAAGATTTTGGCCCATCAGCGGGAAGTAGTTCTCGACGCAGATGCAGATCTTTGCCGGATGGGCTTTTGCGACGAGATGCATCGCGCCTGTTGTTGGACACTGCCAACCGACTCCACACGACGATCCACAGCCAAGCTGAGGTTCGCGTGGTCGGCCATGTTCAAACCATCCAGAGAGCGCGATTCTCGTAGTCGGGCTTCACGCCGCCGTGTTTCATCGCGCGGTGAATGCACACCAGCAGAGCGACCACGCCGTCGATTTGTTTCTCGCCCGATTCCTTCATGGGTTTGAGCAGATCGCCAGAGCGTCCGACCTTCACGTTCGCCATCATCCACCCGAGCACCGGGTCACCGTCGTGGCGGATCTTGCCCGAAAGAACCAGCCCTTCCATCTCGACCATCGCGGGCGACATATTGGGCGCGGTCTGGCGCACCTCGACCGGCTTCGGCAATCCGTCACTGCACCCCCTCTGATCCCGCACAAGCTGCACTTGGTAGCCCGAACGCCGATCACGATTTCGGTATGTGTGAATCTTCGCGCCCAGGCTGTGCCGTAATTGAAAATCTTCTTCGCGTCCGCCCCGGCGTCTCGCGCAACCGTGTTATCGCCGCCAGCGCATCGTCGATTGTTTCTTCCTTCACCATTGAGCGTCAAGGAAGAGGAGTTTCTGATAAGGACAGTGCATGCCGAAATAGAAGGTTCCGGGCGCAGTGGCTTATTCATCAAGAATAGATGTTGACATCATCCAGAATATCTAGGATGATTCCTTAGCACTCAATTCAATATCCAGTTGGGCGGCCCGACTTGATCGGAACGCGATGAAGAATAGTATTGGTGTGCGCAGTCGCACTCGTTTAAGTGCGGTGGGGGAGTTCTCACGGGAGGGCGCATGATGGCGTCGATTCGGTGGAATGTTTTGGGAATGGTTGCGCTCATCAGCGCGTCCGCTTTTGGTCAAAAGCCTATGGGCAGGGTCGCGGAGAGTGGCCGTGCCCGCCCGATTCCTCGAACGGCGGTCACCAAGCGAGTGTCGACGAAGGCAAGCGGCCCGTCATGAGCACTGCCAAGCCGCGGACGATCCCGGCTATTCCGCTCCTGGGTTCCGTGGCAACAGCTTCGCCAGCGGAGTCTTTCGCGATCAATGGCAACCTCGCCTACACCTGCGATGACGATGAAATCTCCGCGATTGACATCACGAATCCGGCAAGCATGCACGTCTTGGCGACGGCTACCGCCCCGTTGATTCAAAACTCCGGTGACATTCATTGCGCCGTTCAGAACAATACCTTGGCGGTATTTTCCGATCAAACCAGTTCCACCGTCGGTAACTCACCGGGTTTTGTCGCATTCAGCCTTGCAAACCCGACTCAACCCGCCTTGATCGCCGCGACTCCGATCAATAAACGATTCTTCAGCGAACCGCTCTATTTGGGCTCTCTGGCGTTCGTGCCGACAACGGCGCTTACCTTTAGCGTGGGCAGTTGGGATACGCAGTATGGCGATTTGCTGGCGGTCGACGTCAGCAACGTTTCACAGCCGCACCTGATCAGCACGCTGGAGCCGCCAGCCGACACCGTCTTTGGTGGAGCGAATACCGTGATCGGAGTGACCCAGGCGAGCGGATCTCTGCTCTATATCGGCTACAGCACTTCCACCGGAGCCGCGAACAATGGCGTGGGTGCGCTGCAAATCGTGGACGCCTCCAATCCAGCAGCGATGAAAGTTCTCGGGCAGCTTTCCATCCCTGGAACGATTCAGTCGGGAGCGCCGCTCATCCAGGGGACGGTCGCCGTGAGCATCGGGAACAACGGTGGATATGTTGGGGCGCTGGGTGCGAATCCGGGCACGAAGGGCAACGTCGTGGTGACGACGTTCGACGTGAGCGATCCGCGACAACCGCAGATTCTTTCGGTGAATACGACGACGTACACGGTGGGAATCGGCTCCGGAGCGACTGCGATCGGAACGAATCTGTTCGCTTTCGCGGGTGTGTTCGATCCCAACGGAAACAATGTACTGCTGATTGTCGATGTCACCAACGCGGCCGCGCCGGTGATCCAGAGCATTCCGATTCCGCAGCCGTTCACGGATATGCGAGCGGTGGGGACAACTTTGTTCGCGACACTCGGCTCCGGAGGCTTTGCCGCGTACTCGATTCCTGGGATCACCACGACCCCGGTATCTTTCTGCCCGGCATTCATTGACGCGATGCTGGTGCTCGACCGGGGCGCGAACATCCCGAGTCAGGCATTTTCAAACGCCGAGTCGGCGCTGGCAGCATTCATTAGCGCGCTGCACCTGCCGTCGGATCAGGTGGGGATCGGTTCGTTCACAACTTCGGCGGCGATCAACCAGACGCTGACCAACAATGTGACGCTCGCCGACAACGCATTCGCCCAGATCATCCTGGGCAGCGGACCTTCTTACATCGGCGCCGGGATTGCGGCTGCGCAAGCCGAATTGACGGGGCCGCGGCACAATTCCTTGGCGACTCCCATTCTGATTATCGTTTCCGATGGTGCCGACCACGGTGCGCCCAATTCGAGCGCGACCTTGGCAGCGGCCAATGCCGCAAAAGCCGCGGGCATCGAAATCATCAGCGTCCAGTACGGGACGGGTCCCGCGACGCTGATGCAATCCATCGCAACCTCCAACGCGACTTTCTACCAAGTAACCCAATAGCTGCCAAGTTTCTGGCAATCGAAAGGACGTCTTGCTTTGACGACCAAATCATCGATCAAATTCTTCCCGGCAGCACTATTCCTGCTCTGCTTCGCGGGAACCGCCCGCGCGGCTGCGACTTACGACCAGTGTCTGGTAGCGCTGAATCCGACGACTGCCGGCGCGCTCTCGATGAGCGGCTCCGTGATCGTCAACGCATCCACCTGCGGCGTCGTCGTCGACTCGTCCAGCAGCCAGGCGTTCCGCATTTCAGGCAGCGTAAGGGTCACGGCGAAATACATCGATCTGGTCGGCGGGGAATCGATCTCGGGATCGGCGACGGCGACACCCGCGCCGCAGACGATCGCTTCGCAGCCGGATCCGCTCGCGTTTCTGGTTCCGCCTGCTTCCACGCATTGCGATTACACGGATTTCAAAATCACCGGCGCGGGATCGTCCACGCTCAACCCTGGGACCTATTGCAACGGCATCTCGATCAGCGGAAGCGCGACGGTCGCGATCAATTCAGGTACCTACATCCTGCTGGGAGGCGGACTGCAAGTCAGTGGATCGGCGAAGCTGACGGGAACCGCGGTAACGTTCTATCTCACGCAGAACAGTACCTACGCGTATGGGCCTTTGTCGGTGAGTGGGTCGGCGAAGTTGACCTTGTCCGCACCGACTGCGGTCGCGTCGCCCTACTACGGAATTCTCTTTTATCAGGATCCCTCGATCGGTACCGGGAAGCCTGCAAGCAGTGTCAGCGGCGCGGCGGATTCGGTCGTGGAAGGCGTCTTCTATTTTCCCAAGACAGGGTTGACGTACTCGGGTTCATCGCAATCGGGAAACTATTTGATCCTGATTGCCGACACGCTCACGTTATCGGGCTCGGTTAACATCAACGGCACGTTTCCGAATTCGCGATCGCCTCTTGAGCCGCCGGTTTCGGTGACGGTGAGCCCGACCAGCGCGGTTCTATTTCAAGGCGGCACGCAGCAGTTCACTCCCACCGTGAACTTCAGCACGCAGGGCGTGACTTGGTCCGTGACTCCGGCGGGTTCCGGGACCATCAGCGCGACCGGTCTGTACACCGCCCCGTCGACCGTCACCAGCCAACAAAATGTAACCGTGACAGCGGCCAGTCAAGAGGACCCGACGAAATCGGCAACCGCTTCCGTAACATTGTCGCCGCCGGTTTCCGTGCTGGTCGCTCCCGCCACGGCGACACTCTATGCTACGCAAACCAAGCAATTCACTGCCTCGGTAGTGAATTCCACCAACCAGGTGGTTGCATGGACGTTGAATCCAGCGGGAATCGGAACCGTAAGCGCCACAGGCTTCTACACTGCGCCGGCCACCGTCATCACGCAACAGACTGTCTCCGTGATCGCCACCAGCCAGGCGGATCCGACGAAATCAGCGGCGGCGACGGTAACTCTTTCTCCTCCGGTCGCGGTAAGTATTGCGCCGCTCACCGCAAGCATCCATACAGGACAGACGCAACAGTTTACGCAGAGTGTGATCAACACGACCAACGCTGCGGTGACGTGGACGCTGAATCCGTCTACCGGGGCGGGCACCATCAACACCAGCGGGCTTTACACACCTCCCACCGTGATTCCGACGTCGCAGAGCGTCACGGTGATCGCGACCAGCCAAGCCGATACAACGAAATCCGCGTCGGCGACCGTTGCGCTGGTGCCGCTTTCGATTACAGTAACGCCGACGACGCCGATTCTGTTCGTCGGCGACACCCAGCAGTTCACCGCGACCATTACGAATTCGAACAACACGGCAGTGAACTGGACGATCAGTCCCGCTGGTGTGGGACTGATCACCACGAACGGTTTGTATACCGCGCCCACCAGCGAGACGAGCCAGCGCACGGTTTCCGTGGTGGCGACGAGCCAGGCGGATTCCACGAAATCGGCGAGCGCAACCGTGACGCTTCCTGCCGTTTCGGTAAGCGTGGCGCCGACCTCGGCGACGCTCTATGCCGCGCAAACGCAACGATTTACAGCGAGCGTTACCAACGCGGACAACACCGCTGTCAATTGGACTGTGACTCCTTCCAGTGCGGGGACGATCGACACGAGCGGACTTTTCACGGCGGCCGCACCCATTGTCAACCAGCAGACTGCAACGATTACGGCTACCAGCCAGGCCGATAGCACGAGGACTGCGTCGGCGACAGTAACGCTGATTCCGATCGTCATCACAGTGGCGCCCACCAGCGCGACATTGTCGGCGACTCAGACGCAGCAGTTCACTGCAACCGTCACGAATTCAAACAATACAGGCGTGACATGGACACTGAACCCGGCTGGAATCGGGACCATCAGCACGGCGGGTCTGTACACCGCGCCGCCGACTGTCGCGAGCCAACAGAGCGTCACGGTGGTCGCAGCCAGCCAAGCCGACACGACGAAGACGGCAAGTGCAACGGTAACGCTGCTACCCTCCGCGACGATTTCGATCACGCCGCAGACGGTGAGTCTTTCCGCTTCGCAGACGCAGCAATTTGCCGCGACGCTTCCGAACAATACATCGGTGACGTGGTCGATTTATCCGGTCGGCGCGGGAACGATTAGCACTTCCGGTTTATATACGGCGCCCAACTGCATCACAGTGCCGCAAGCGGTCACGGTAACAGCAACAGGAGCAACCGATAGCACCAAGAGTATCTCTGCGACGGTGAATCTGCAGAATGCCAACGGCTTCAGTTTTCAGCGGGCCGTCACGATCGATTCCACGCTGGTCACCAGCGATCAAAATAATTTCCCCCTTTTGATTTCAGGGACTTTCAGCTATCTGGCGACCGTGGCGAACGGAGGCAAGGTCCAGAATGCGAATGGGTTTGACATTATTTTTACTTCTGACGGCGGCGGCGTGAACAAACTGGATCATGAAATCGACAGCTACAATCCGGCGACTGGCCAATTCCAGGCGTGGGTGCGCATTCCCGTGCTCTCGTCGTCAGCGAACACGACAATTTACATGTTTTACGGAAACAGTTCGATCACGGCCAGCCAGGAAAGTAAGCCCACGGTTTGGGATAGCAACTACAAAGCCGTTTACCACCTGGGGGCACTCACCGGAACAATTCAGGATTCTACAACGAACAGCGACAACGCGACCGCGAACAACATCGGATCGACGGCGGGAGAATTCGGCGCAGGCGGAAGCTTTAACGGAACCAGTAGTTACCTGCAAATCCCGCAAGCGGCTTTCGGGACGAACTCGGCGAACTACGCGGTCACTTTTCAAACCTGGTTCAAGACGCAAGCCGGAGGAGTGATTCTAGGACAAACCGACGGAACTGCGCCGCCAGCCGCGCCGGCAGCCGATGGTTGGGATCCGCTGCTGGCGATCGATGCAGCCGGGAATCTTTACGCGACCGGCATTTTCGAAGGCGGCGACAGTCCGAATCGGGAGCAATTCGTCGGGTGCTGTTACAGCGACAACGCGTGGCACTCGGTGACATACACGTATTCGGCGGGCACCCAAAATCGATTGGATGTCTACATCGACGGCAGCCACCGCTTCAGCAGGTCCGTGAACCCGTTGGGATTCTCGACGGCGTCGAGCTTCGCCTATTTCGCCGGAGCGGGATTCTCCTTGCCACCCACTCCTCCTCCTGTCTTTGTGATAGGGGCGCGGAAGGGATTCGCTCCTCGAGATTCTGCTACGCCCCAATGGAGTTACTTCAACGGACAACTCGACGACATGAGAATTTCAAATTTGGCCCGGTCGAGCGAATGGATCTCGACCGAATACAACAGCCAGAATGCTCGTCTCACGTTCGTGTCGATCGCTCCGGAAAACAGCGTCGGTGTGCAGGTATCGCCATCCACGGCGTCTCTGTTCCCTTCGTTGACGCAGCAATTTCAGGCGACCGTGACTGGCGCGTGCGGCCAGACGGTCAACGACCAGGCGGTGACATGGACCGTTACGCCGACTGGCAGCGGGACCATCAACTCGGCGGGATTGTATACTGCGCCGGCGAATGTTGCCGCGCCGCAATCGGTGACGATCACCGCGCGAAGCGTCGAGGCAGTGAACGAATTCGGCCTCGCTACCGTGAGCCTGCAACCGCCCGTGTCCATCTCGGTGGGTCCGCAGACGATCACGATGACCGGATTGCAGACGCAGCAATTCAACGCAACCGTGACCAACACGACCGATCCCAGCGTGGTGTGGTCGATCACGCCATCCGGCGCAGGATCCATTGATCAAAACGGGCTGTATACCGCACCCGCATCGATCGCGTCGCCGACGACCGTCACCGTGACGGCGACCAGCACCGTCGATCCGATTGTATTCTCGTCGGCAACCATTAGCCTGATCAATGGGAGCAGCTTCACGTATCATCGAGCGATCGAAATCGATCACACGAAGGTTCCGAATACCGACCAGACGAACTTTCCGGTCCTGATTTCGGGCACGTATCCGTTCCTGGCGACGGTCGCGAACGGAGGAAGACTTCAAAATGCCCACGGTTACGACATCCTGTTCACAGCGGACTGCCTTGGCGGGAGCAAGCTGAGTCACGAGATCGAGAGCTACAATCCGGTCACTGGTCAGTTTGTAGCCTGGGTGAATGTTCCCTTGCTTTCCCACGCGAGCGACACGGTCATTTACCTGTCGTATGGAAATCCCGTTATTTCCGCGAGCACCGAAAATCCCGCGGGAGTGTGGGATCCCAATTTCGCCGGCGTTTATCATTTGGGAAAGAACGGAACGCTCTCCGCGAGCGATTCGGTAGCAACGAATGAATCCAGCAATATCGACAACGCGACCGCGGCGACCGGGCTGATCGACGGCGCGGCGGGCTTCAGCGGCAACGGCGAGATTGGGGCCTTCAATCGAATTACGTTCCCACCCAACGGCGTTACGCTATCGGCCTGGTTCAATACATCGGCGAATCAAGCGACGAACAGCGATATAACGCTCGTCGATGTGCGTGGCAATATCATCGCGGCATTGTATGTCACAGGCAATGTCTTGAAGTTTCACCTGAGCGGGGGTGTGTCGCAGAATCCATTTGTTTCGAGCGCGACCAACGTGATTGACGGCAATTGGCATCACGCCGTCGGCACGTACGATGGAACCACGGCGAGGCTCTATCTGGACGGGCAACCGAACGCGTCGCTGGCAGCGCCGAACGTATTCGTCGACGGCCGCGTCGATGCCACCGAGTTGGGATTGTTCTTCGCGGGCACGCTGGATGAAACCAGGATTTCGACCAACGTGCGGTCCGCGGACTGGATCAAGACCGAATACAACAATCAAATTTCGCCATCCACGTTTTACACGATTTTTCCGGAGAATACCGCATCGGTAAATATCACGCCCGCGGCGACGTTAGGGCTGTACGCGTCGCAGACACAGCAATACCAGGCGTTCGTGCTGGGTAACTGCAGCAGTGAGCCGGTGACGTGGACGGTCTCTCCAGCGGGAGCAGGTTCGATCAATGCCGCGGGAATCTACACGGCTCCAGCCACGATCTCCGCGATTCAATCCGTCACGATTACCGCGACGAGCCAGGCGCTGAGCACGCTGTTCGCGTCGGTGACGGTGACTCTGTTGCCGCCCGCTTCGGTGAGCGTGTCGCCAAGCACCGCCGTACTTTCCAATAGCCAGACGCTGCAGTTTACGGCTTCCGTTTCGAACGCAATCATCACCGGCGTTACCTGGTCGCTAAGTCCGGCGGGCACGGGCACGATCAGCGCAACGGGACTCTACACGGCGCCATCGAGCATCGGTGCGCAACAGAGCGTGACGCTGACCGCGACCAGCCTGGCGGATCCGACGAAATCGGCATCGGCTGCGATTACGCTCACTCCGAATCAGGGAGTCCAGCCGAGCGGCGGGACGTTCGCTCCGATTCTGACGTTGATCGCACAGGCACTGTGCCGGCGTCCGCACGTGGCTCCCATCGTGAATGCGGGTGCCGATCAATTTACTTCGCTGGTGTGTCCGAGTAGCGGACCGTGCGGCGCGAGCGCGACGCTGAGCGGATCAGCGGCCAGTTATGCGTTGTTACCGGGAAATTCGCTCACGTATGTCTGGAGCTTACAGACGGGCCCGGCGGCGGTGCAGTTCGCAACGGCGACAGCGACGACCACGCAAGTCAGCTTTACCGCGGCGGGCACGTACACGCTGCAATTGACGATCAACGACGGAATCTCGACATCGTTCGGGCTCACGCATGTCATCGTCAGTCCTGCGAGCGACAGCGGCGGGAGCCTCTACATCACGCCGACCGCCAGCGGACCGAACGCGATCAATCACCCGGTCTCTTTGCAAGTCAAGTTCGTCGGCTTCTTTTTCGGCGTTTTCAATTTCCAAAACACGGCGGTGCAGATTACCGTCAGCGGCGCGAATCCGCAAACCACCACAGTGACGACCGACACGAACGGCAGCGCGACCTTTACCTACACCGGGCAGAATGCGGGCGCCGATACTGTTGTCGCCACATCCGGCAGCTTCACATCGAGTGCGGTTCCGGTGACATGGATTACGGCAACGCCTGTACTTACCAGCTCGCCTGTGACGGCACAATTCTTTACCGCCGATGGCTCGGGAGTTTTCAATACTCCGGCCACGCAGCAGCCGGTGTTTACGCAGGTGTTCCCGAACATCGACTTCAATCCGGTGGCGGGCGCGGTTCCCAACAACACGTCCAACGTCAGCAACCTTACGCGTCCGTTCACTGATGTTGTGACGAATGCAGCCGGAAGTTTTGCGGGAACGATTGCCGCGCAAAACGGAACTTTTCAGGCGGGCGCGGGGACGCTCTACAATTTCAGTGCGGTATTTAGCGGGTCTTTAAATGTGCCGGCGGCGGGCCCGGTGACGTTCACGTTCACCAGCGACGACGCGTTCCTCTTCGGTGTCGGCAACGGAGCGACGCGCGTAAGTGGTCCTCAGACGAATACTCCCGCAGCTACGCCGTTTCACTCCTATCCAGTGATGGGCGGCGTGAATCAACGCTCGGCTGCGGCGCCGAGCTCGATCACCGTTAATTTCCCGGCGGCTGGTTTCTATGTCTACGAAGTCGACTATGCAAAGGGCGGCGACAAGAACCTCACGATGACGATGCTATCGGGCGGAACGCCGATCCCCGCGTCGACGCTGTTGACGCTGACTCCCACGGTGTTGCCTTCGGCACAAGCGGGGCAGGTTGAGACTCTTCAAGTACTCGCGACCGGCACCGATGGCGTCGCGCTGCCGGGTTTGCAGGTCACGCTGAACGTCACGGGCGTGAATCCGCAGACGCAGCAACTGACGACGGACGGTACGGGTCAAGTGACATTCGCGTATGTCGGGAATCCGACGGCGACGGGTGTCGATCAGATCCAGGCGACGACTACAGTGAATGGAGGCGCAGTCTATTCGAACGTCGTAAGTGCCGCGTGGAACAGCGGAACCAATCAGGCGCCGGTGGTGAGCGCGGGATCGCCGCAAACGATCACGCTGCCCGCTCCCGCGATTCTCAACGGGAGCATCAGCGATGACGGGCTGCCCAGCAATAACCTGACGATCACGTGGTCGAAGCAGAGCGGACCGGGAACGGTCGCGTTCGACGACGCCAATCAAGCTGTGACAGCCGCCAACTTTAGCACTGCGGGAGCTTACGTCTTGCAATTGAGCGCGAGCGACGGAGTCCTGACGACGAATTCCACGGTGACGATCACCGTGAACGCGGGCGCGGGGTGGTCGACGGGATGGATCGCCGCGCCGCTGGATGGCAGCACGGTCAGTTCGCCGACGCCGATTACGTTGATCACGGGGATCACGCTGATCAGCGGAACACTGAAGATCACGCCGGCCGCGAGCACCGTGCCGATTCTGACGCAAAGCGTTACAGGCGCCGGGCAAATCGCAACCTTCGATCCGACGACTTTGACGAATGGTTCGTACTTCATCGAAGTCGATGGCACGAATTCGCAAGGCGTCACGCAGAACAATATCGTCGAAGTGCATGCGACTGGGGATTATAAGCCGGGTCGCGTGACGGCGACAATCACTGACCTCACCGTGCCCGCTCCAGGCTTGCCGATTCAGATCCAGCGCACGTACGACAGCCTGGTGCGCGGAAGCTCGGGCGATTTCGGATTCGGCTGGAACCTGGGGATAACGCTACAGGTGGAGATCAGTCCGACCGCGGATGTCACGCTGACGATCAACGGGCGGCGGCGGACGTTCTTCTTCACGCCTCCTCCGAACGGCGTGTTCACGTTTTATTTCACGCCGCAGTACACGGCCGAGCCTGGACTGTTTGGATCGCTGATCACGACGGGCGACAATTGCACCGGCGTGCTGGTGCATGTCGGCCAGATTTGGGAGTGCGCGATCAACAACGCGGGGTCGTTGTATCAGGCGACGGGCTATCAGTACACGGATCCGAGCGGCCGCGTGTACACGATGGGGCCCACTGGGGCGATCCAATCGGTGCGGGATCTGAACGGCAATACGCTGACGGTAACGGCGGCGGGAATCAGCGGCTCGAATGGTTTGAATGTGCCGTTCGTGCGGGACGGTTCAGGTCGAATTACGAAGATTACGGATACTCTCGGGAATCAGTATCTGTATGCGTACGACACCAGCGGCAATCTGGCGAGCGTTACGTATCCGAGTATCACGACGCCGGCGCAGTATCAGTACGACACGACCCATTTGTTGACGAAGGAGATCGACCAGCGCGGAAATACGGCGGGCACGAGCACGTATTACGCGAACGGGACGCTGCAATCGGTGACAGATGCAGTGGGGAACACGACGAGCTACGTCTACAACACTGCGGCGAATACGACGACGACGACGAATCCAGATGGCGGGACGGTGGTGACGGTGACGGACGCATATGGTTCGGTCGTGAGCTTGACCGACGCGTTGGGAAGGACGTCGATGTACTCGTATGACGCCAATCACAACGTGCTCACTCAGACGGATCCACTCAACAAGACCACGACGTTCACCTATGATGCGAATGGATTCCTGACGTCCACGACCGATCCTCTCGGGAACGTGTCGAGAACAACCTACAACCAAGTGGGCGGGCCCGTCACGATCACGGATCCGCTGAATCAGGCGAAGACCGTGGCGTACGACTCGCTGTTCCGTCCGATGACGGTAACCGACAGCATCGGGCAGCTCGCCGCAGTCGCCTACGACAACTTCGGCAACGCAACTTCTCTGACGGACGCGAACGGCGAGATCAGTCACCTGGTTTATGATGCCGACAGCAATGTCACTTCGACGACGGATCCTCTGAACCGGACCGCTACGGCAACCTACGATGGAATGGGGCGGAGAGTTTCCATGACGGACCCTCGTGGAAATACCATGAAATACACTTACGACGTCTTAGGGCGATTGACGAAGACGACGAATGCGGATGCGACGTTCAATTCTGTTCAGTATGACGATAACGGGAACGTAACCTCCCGTACCGATGAGCAGGGTCGCGTGACCAGCTACACCTATGATGCCGCTAATCGCGTGCTGCAGACGACGTATCCCGACTCGACGACAACATCGGTGACATATAATTTTCGCGGTCAGCCCCTGACACAGACGGATCAGCTCGGGCGAGTCGCGACGTATCAATACGATATGGCCGGCCAACTTCTGAGTGTTACGGCGGCGACGGGAACGGCAGACGCGGCGACGTCGCGCAGCACGTTTGATGCGGACGGCCGTAAGGTCAGGGAGACCGATCCGCTCGGCAACACAACGACTTATAGCTTTGACGCAGCCGGCCGATTGACTGCTGTGATCGACGCTCTGACCGAAACGACGACTACGGCGTACGACGCCGCAGGGCGAAAGACGTCGGTGACGGATGCGCTCGGACGGCAGACCAGCTTCGGCTACGATGCGCGAAATCGCTTGGTCACGACGACATTGCCCGACGGAAACACGACGCAATCCTCCTATGACGCCACCGGCCGAGTGCTGACGTCGACGGACCAGGCTGGCAAAGTCACAACTTATAACTACGATGCGGGCGGGCAGCTTCTCTCGGTGATCGACGCGCTGAGTGAAGCAACCAACTACAGCTACGACCCGAACGGGAATCGGCTGACGAAGACCGACGCGAACTCGCACACCACGACGTACACCTATGACGTGCTGAACCGCGTGAAGACGCGACTGCTACCAGCGGGAGGGCCGCTCGCCAGCGTCGCCTATAATCCCACGGGGACGATCGCGACAACGACCGATTTCAATGGCAAGACGACCAGCTACGCTTACGACACCATGAATCGGGTGCTCTCGACGACTCCCGATCCGAGCTTGAGCCAGCCTGCGATCAGCATGACGTATACGGCGACGGGGCGGAGGGCTTCGATGACGGATGGCACGGGTTCGACGAGCAACACCTACGACAATCTGGATCGGCTGAAATCGAAGGCGGCGCCGCAGGGCACGCTCAGCTACTCGTACGACGTGGGGAGCAATCTGACGTTGATGCAGTCTTCCAACACGAATGGCGCATCCGTCAGCTACGCCTACGATGTTCTGAATCGACTGAAGACCGTCACCGATAATCGACTGCCTGGCGCGCAGAAGACGACGACCTACAATTACGATGCGGTTGGAAACCTGACATCAACGACCTACCCCAACGGTGTTTCGTCCGTCAATACGCTGGATACGATGAATCGGTTGACGAATCTTGCGATCAACACGGGAACGTCGGTGCTGGCGAATTACACCTACACGTACGGCGTCGCGGGGAACAAGCTTTCCGCGGCGGAGGCGAATGGACGGAACACGACATTCAACTACGACGGAGTGTATCGGCTGCTGCAGGAATCGATCACGGGTGCGCCGAGTTCGCACAACGGAACGCTCGGGTATACGCTCGATTCAGTGGGCAATCGACAGACGCTGAACTCGACGCTTACTGGCATTTCGTCGGCGACGGGCGCGTTCGATGCGGATGATCGGCTGACGACGGATACGTTCGATGCGAACGGCAATACGATTACATCGGGAAGCAAGACATATGCCTATGACTTCGAGAATCGGCTGACGAGTGCGGGATCGGTGACGTTCGCTTACGATGGCGATGGAAATCGGGTAGCGAAGGGGGCGACGCAATATTTGGTGGATGAATTGAATCCGACCGGTCTTCCGCAGGTCGTCGAAGAGTTGAGTGGTGGCGCGGTGCTGGTGAGTTACGCGTATGGGCACAGGCGAATTAGTCAGGGTCGGGTCGTGAGTGGATCGATCATGCCGAGCTTCTTCGGCTACGATGGCCACGGCGATGTGCGCTTGCTGACGGATTCGACTGGTGCTGTGACTGACACGTACGAATATGACTCGTATGGGAATTTGGTGAGTTCGACGGGATCGACGACGAACTCGTATTTGTATCAGGGCGAGCCGTTCGATTCAGAGATCGGGTTCTATTATTTGCGAGCTCGCTACTACAATCCCTTGGACGGGAGATTCTTGTCCGCCGATCCGGTGATCGGGCCGGGCGATGTGGATGGAGCCGGACATCCATATCTATATGCAGGGGCGGACCCGGGAAACCGAACTGACCCACTCGGCGAGGCCTTCGAAGGGATCATCGCTCTCCAACCTGCTTTGAGTGTTGCGCCTTTCTTCGCCTTAACTTCGACAGTTCGGAACAATTTTGGTGGTGGCATTTTCAACGGTACCGCGGGCAGTTTCGTTTGCATCATGAGCAAGGTTGCCTCATTAGTAAATGTTGCGGCAGGCGGATTCAATTTTGGAGATTGCGTGTTGAACGCTGCCTTCCTACAAGTACCTGGCCGCGGCCCGGGTCACCCAGGGGGGCTAGGAGGTCGTGGGCCCGGTGGGGGCGGCGACGGTCGTCGCCATTGTCGGATCGACTGCCGGGCAGGCTATATCAACATTTCAGTCCGCAGTCATTTGTTTCTTGTCTATACGAACGCTGATGGTATCCAGTACTATTTCCGCGGAGGTCCAGGGGGTGATGGCGGTGTTCCCGCGCCTCACGGCACAATCCAAAGTTGGACAGGCCGTTACCTCCCGGGGACAGTGGACTGGGACCCTTCGGCGCCATCAGCAACGGTCTTGGATTCTCCAGATGCTTGCGGGAAAGACGCATGCTTTGTGGCCGAATTGGCGCGGATTACTCGTCTCCACCGCCCATATCAGGCGTTAGGGCCAAACAGCAATACGGTCGCAAGCACGCTCCTTCACCGTTGCCAACTTCCGCACGTTAAACCCTCGTTTAAGGTGACTCCTGGGTGGGGAGATCCTGACTTATGAAGTCCATCCAACAATCGACGGAGTTGCGAATCGCTACGATGGTTTTCTGTGCGCTCCTTTCATCATGCTCGGGGGAATTGCCCGTGAAATGGAAACACTTCAAGACCGCGAATGATGTTCGATCCGACCTCGCCGCACATCTTCCCGTTGGCTCATCGCGAGAAGCGATTCTCCAGTTCCTTCGTGCGAACGGCGTGGCCCAATCCCAAATTGGAAGCTCGGAAGACGCCGTGCAATGCAAAGCGAAAGGACCGAGTCAGGGTTGGTTTGTCGCGAAAATATGGTTGATCAAATTCAAGCTAGATCAAGGGCTCATGACCGGCATTGAAGTCACCGAGGGTCTAGTCGGCCCATAGTCAGTGGAAAACGGGGAAAACAGAGAAAACAGAGAAAACAGAGGGAAAACGGTAAGCGTCAGACGAACGGGGGCAGTGACCTTCGCTGATGATGGGGATGGAAATCGAGTGGCGAAGGGATCGACGCAATATTTGTGGATGAATTGAATCCGACCGGTCTGCCGCAGGTCGTCGAAGAGTTGAGTGGTGGCGCGGTGCTGGTGAGTTACGCGTATGGGCACGGGCGAATTAGTCAGGATCGTGTGGCAAGCGGATCGATTCTGCCGAGTTTCTATGGTTATGACTGCCACGGCGATGTGCGTTTGCTGACGGATTCTACCAGTGCGGTCACCGATGCTTACGAGTATGATTCGTACGGCAATTCGGTGAGTTCGACGGGCTCGACTACGAATGTTTATTTGTACCAGGGCGAGCAGTTTGACTGTATGCGTCAGACCAACCCAGGTCAGGCGCGAGCGGACTTCCAACGGGCTGGGGTGAGCGGAGCGACTTCCGATACTTTCCTCTGATTCATCCCCGGCAGGACGGCCAGCAGATATTCTTTGACCGGCACGCTCAGCCGGCGGCAGGATTCCACCACCGACAGAATCGCCGCGACCTTGGGTCCGGACTTCGCGCTGCCCACATGCAGCCAGTTCTTTCTGCCCAACCGCGATCGGGACGCATCGAGTTCTCCGCCACATTGTTGGACAACTCGACCTCGGCGTGATCGAAACACCGCCGCAGTTTCGCCCACATATTTAAGGTGTAATTCACCGCTTCGCCCAACGCGCTCTTCGGCAGCAGTTGCGAGCGCAGCTTCACACACTCGGAATGAATTTCCTCCACCCACGGCCGCGCGTGTTCCAGGCGCAATGCGGCGCGTTCGTCCGTGCCCAGCTTCTGTTGCCGTGCGTGACGATCCACCAAAAACAACGCGTCCATGCGCGTGACCATCGCGATCGCCGCGCCATCTTTCGGATTCACCTTCACCGCATCCACGAACTTGCGCCGCGCATGCGCCCAACAGCCCACGTGAATCAGACCAGGTCCGCCCACATTGGTCATAAGCCTGATAACCGTCGGTTTGCAAAATCCCATTCCAATCTTTCAGGAATTTCGCGGGACCATCGCGGCCGCGGCCCAGTTGAAAATCGAATACCGTCTCGCCGCCCCTGCCATTCGAAAGCGTCCCGTATTGCCATAAGTACGCCTGATGATCGGCAGCCACGCCCATCGTGCATCTGCACCGGCACAATCGTTTCGTCGGCTTGTATATAGGATGCGCGCAGCAGATCGGCGCGCATGGCGCCGACCACCGGCTCCAGCAGCTCACCCACCCGCATCACCCAGCCATCCAGGGTCGCGCGCGAAATCTCCACGCCCGCTTCGCGCTCCAGCATCGCTTCCTGCCGGTACAGCGGAACATGATCGCAATATTTCGAAACCACCGTTTCGATCACCACGCGATCGCTGGCCAGCCCTTTGTCCACGATGCGCGGCCCGAGTTCGGCCATCCGCACTTCAGAACATTTTCCGCACGCACGTTTTTCGCGTTTCGTCACGCGCACGAACCACTTGGCCGGCTCCCGATCCAGCACTTCGCTCGAGTCGTAGCCGATCACCGCCGTCGCTCCGCCGCAGCGTGCGCAGTGAGCATCGCAGGCAATCACTTCTTCGATGCGCGGCAGATTCTCGGGCAGTGGCTTGCGGCCGGGATGCGGCTTTCGCTCGCGCGGCTCGGCCGATCGGCTCACGTCGCGACTCCGCTTCCACTTCCTCGCGCGTGGTGGAAGGCTCGTGTTCGATCAACAACTCCAGTTGCAGATCGCTCAGTGTTTCGCTGGCCGGTCCCAGGAATCCGATGCGCTGCTTGCGCAACTGCTCCAGCAACTGCTGAATCACAGCATCTTTCTTCTGGATGGTCAGCTGCGCCCAGTGTAGTTCGCGGCTGGAAGTCCGCAGCGCCATTTCTAATGTCGCGATGCGTCCTTGTGGATCAGCAGCAGCCATAAAGGAAGCTCTATTTTAAGGGAGTGTTCGAAAAATATGCGAGAGATTTTACGCGCTTTTGCGATACCAGTTGCGCTGCCGCGTGTGCT
The DNA here is from genome assembly GCA_963732025.1 of Terriglobia bacterium. Classification (GTDB taxonomy): domain Bacteria; phylum Acidobacteriota; class Terriglobia; order Bryobacterales; family Bryobacteraceae; genus Palsa-187. Next base: position 2,349 of record CAVSXU010000004.1, on the reverse strand, counting down.
TCACATCCAGACCGTTCACCAGCATCGCCAACTCCTCCGATCGCATGGTGACGCTGTGCCTGCCTGCCGCTTCCGGCCATCGGAAACGACCCTTCTCCAAACGTTTCGCGCACACCCACAATCCGCTGCCGTCCCACACCAGAGCTTTCAATCGCGTCCTGGTCTTGTTGGTGAATAAAAACAGATGGCCGCTCACCGGATCGTGACCGAGCTGATCGCGCACCGCTCCGTACAAGCCTTCGAATCCTTTGCGCATATCGACGGCCTCGACCGCAAGGTAGATTTTAGTGGCCAGTCCGACGCCGAATAACATCGTGAACCATCACACGCGTTCGGCGATCTGGATCAGCCGCGCCAACTCTTCCTCATCAAACTCGCCACGAGCTTTCGATGCTTCGCCCGTTGGCCAGGCGGAGCGTGAAGCTCTGCGCCGCTGCTTTGGCCGCGCCACTTCTACTTTCACCAGTCGAGGCTTGGAGCGAAGCTGCCCGCCGCCAATAATCGAATGTCGTGAGCGCGATGCCGCGCTGGCTGCAGAACTCGCGCCGCGTCAAACCGCTGGCGCGAACTCCTCCACTACCCGCTTCATCTCGGCTCGGCGATCGGTCGGCTTGCCCATGCCTGCCCATCTTCGCCCGATCAGGAATCGACCTCAAGATGGTTTCGTCTGACGGAAACGTTTGACTCTGAGGGCGGGCTCTATTACCTTCGCGCTCGCTACTACAATCCAGTGGTGGGGCGATTTCTGTCGGTCGATCCTGAGACTGACGTTGAAGACGACCCTGGGGCAGCACATCCATACCTCTATGCGGGCAATGATCCAGTCGACCAGAACGATCCAACGGGTCGCAGCTTCGACACGATTCTTAGGGCGACGCTTATTGTCACAACTGCAGCCAGCTTAGTGCCGGTCGTTGCAATCCACAACAACTTCGTAAGCGGGACGTATGGGACCACGCCGTTCTCTTTCCTCTGCATTATGAGTAAGGTTGGGTCGCTGCTTCGTAGTGCGGCGCACTTGTATAACTATGGAGATTGCGTAAGCAACGTGTTCTTCAAGGGTTCACCAGGGAGTCCAGGCGGACATGGAGGCCCTGGACCAGGTAGAGGCCCCGGAGGACCTGGCGCGCCCGGTTCCAATTGTTGCGCGGAATGCGGTTGTGGGTGTCCGAATCCGCCGTCTCTGGCATATAGGCTTACAACGGGTGGGAAAAACCCGCCCGTACCTCCGTCTCCATCAGTCGACGCTTTACTGAAGTGCGTCTCTGCTAAGACTTGCCTGACACTTAGGGTCACATCGACATCAGAGCCATCAAAAGCCCACGACCGACCAACGACGCCCCATCGGCGAGGCCTTGCGGTGGACATTGGGTATCCAGCCAGCACTGCGGTTGCCGCGAAGATCCTCTGTGCGGCGGGATCGTGCGGAGCCCAGTTCGGTCTGGACGAGAAGCTGCATCCTTCCTCCAAAGCCACCGGCCCACACATTCACCTTCAGATACCTCCCGGGATAGGAGGTGCGCGAGGCAACATACCCAAGACTAAGTGTTGTGGAGGAAATTGAAATGAAGAATCGACAAGGATCCCCCCGGGTCGGGAAGTTTCTGCTACGGTTTATTCTAGCGTTTATTTGCAGTCCGGCTGGTGTCACGTACGCTCAAGGGCAAAAGACTACTTTGTGTTCGCTGGAGTCCACACCGTCGGAAGTTCGGAGTTATTTAAAGGCGCATTACGCGGGATGGAGAGTCAAACAGGTGGACGATCTAAAGGCGTTCGCGCTGGAAGACTGGAGGAGCCAAAAGCCACTGCAATGCCCGGGTATGGCGATTGGTACATTTAAGCCCGGAAAGGGGCTCGCGTACGCTTTTCTGCTTGTACCAGTATCGAGACCAGATTCATCCTACAAATGATCGCGATTTTCCAGTCTGACGGAAAGACAGGAATGGAATGTCAGATCATCGACGAATCACCACGTGCGACTACTGGCGACTACGTCATTAGAGCCGTAAAACTAGCTAGTGTGTTCAACGCTCAGTTCGTTCGATCAGTGACGGTGAAAGACGGCATTCTGTTGGGTGACTGGACTTCTAACGAATACGGCACAGAGGTCTGGTTTTGGCAAGGCAGCAAGTTTGAGCCGAGCCCGTAGATCAATGAATGACAATCCAACCACATCCCGAGAAAGCTGCGCCTCCATGACACGCTGACAGCAACGGGGGCATCTGGTATCCAAATCCCTAGTAGAGGGACAGGTAAAACAGAGACAGACGGGCATTTCTCATATTTTGGCCGCAACTGTAGTCGAACTTCTCCAAAGAATGTGAGAAAGGTCCGTCTGTCCCTGTTTTT
>CAVSXU010000003.1:0-98706 GCA_963732025.1 Terriglobia bacterium | reverse complement strand
GCTGGCGATGCTGGAGAATCGGCGCAAATTGACGCCGCAGGACGACCCGAATCGTCCGCAACTTCGGCGCGCGCCGGATCGAAACTTAGGTTTGGCCGGGGAATGAGGCGCGACAGTATGGAGCGCTACAACAGAGTATACTTATGATAGAGATTGTTGAGAGGAGGGCGTGCATGAAGCGCTTTCTGGCGACCGTGGTGGCAGGTTCCCTGCTCCAGTTTTCCGCATTCGCGGATGACAAGAAGAAGGATCCCGACGAGATCGGCAATCGCGATGTCGGCAAGGGTCTGAACTTGTATTCGATCGAAAAAGAGATCGCGCTGGGCAAGGGGCTGGCGCAGGAAGTGGAGCGGCAGGCCAAGATCATCGACGATCCGATCATCGCCGAGTACGTGAATCGCGTCGGCCAGAATCTGGTGCGCAATTCCGACGCGAAGGTTCCGTTCACCATCAAAGTGATCGACACGGAAGACGTGAACGCGTTCGCGCTCCCGGGCGGATTCTTCTTCGTCAACTCCGGCCTGATTCTGAAAGCGGATACCGAAGCGGAACTGGCCGGCGTGATGGCGCACGAGATCGCGCACGTCGCGGCGCGCCACGGCACGCGGCAGGCCACGCGCGGCCAGATGGCGCAGCTGGCGACCATTCCTCTGATCTTCATGGGCGGCTGGGCCGGATACGGCATCCGCCAGGCGGCCAGCGTGCTGATCCCGATCGGCTTCCTGCAGTTCTCGCAAGGCGTTCGAAGTCGGAAGCGGACATGCTCGGGCCTGCAGTACATGTACAAGACCGGCTACGATCCGGAAGCGTTCGTCGACTTCTTCGAAAAGATCCAGTCGCTGGAAAAGAAGAAGCCGGGCACGATGGCGAAGGTTTTCTCGACGCATCCTCCGACCGACGATCGCATCGTGACGGCGCAGAAGAACATTCAGGAGTATCTGAAGGCTCGTCCGGAATACGTGGTCACCACGTCGGAGTTCAACGACGTGAAGGCGCGGCTGGCGATGCTGCACAATCGCCGCAAGATCGATACGAAGGACCTGAACAAGTCCGCAGTTGCGGAAGGCTCCGGGTTCGGGAACCACGACCGATGCCGATGGCAATAAGACGACCGACTGATGACGATCGTCCGACGCTTGAAGCGTCGTCCCGACGCCGACAAGCAACCGTAATAATTGAGCGCACATCGTTGTGCGCGATTTAGAAAAGCTTCTCCCTGGTGCAAGCAGAAGGGCCCGCGGAACTGGAATCCCGCGGGCTTTTTTATTGGCCGCAGATGCACGCCGATTCACGCAGATAAAAGAATTTCTTATCGGCGTTCATCTGCGTGCATCTGCGGCTAAATCTGTTTTACACGCGTCGACGTGCACGCCGGGCATCGCTTCGCCGCCAACGGGATCGCCGTGCAGCACTCCGGACAATCCTTGGTCGCGGGAGCCGGCGCTGGTTCGGGTTCAGGCTTGCTTGAACCGGTTGACTTGCTTGACGATCAGGAAAATCACGAACGCGACGATCAGGAATTCGATCACCGTGTTCATAAACAAGCCGTAGTTTAGCGTCGCCGCGCCGCGGCTTTCTTGGCCTCCGCCAGCGTGTCGTAATGCTTGTCCGTTCAACGCGACGAACAGGTTCGAGAAATCGATTTTGCCGGTGGCGAGGCTGATCACCGGCATGAGAATATCGGCCACCAGCGATGCCACGATCTTGCCGAATGCCGCGCCGATGATCACGCCGATCGCGAGATCCATCACATTCCCGCGCATGATGAACTTCTTGAATTCACCCAACATGTTCAGCCTCCGCTGTCTAGCCAGTGTACTCGCTTGTTAGAATGATAGTCGATGGCGGACCTTATCCTTGTCACATGCCCGTGCTGCCAGGGCGAACTGCATGTCGATCCCGCGACGGGCGCGGTGATTCGCCACAAGGCTCACGAAAAGCCGCCGACCTTCGCCGATTTCGAAACCGCCGTCCAGCGCCAGAAGGGCGAGCAGAATCGCCGCGAGGATCTGTTCAAGAAATCGGTCGAACAGCAGAAGAGCCATCAGGACGTGCTCAGCAAGAAGTTCGACGAGATGCTGAAGGTGGCGAAAGAGAATCCGGACGAGCCTCCGCCGCTGCGGGATATCGATTTCGATTTTATTTATAGCCGCAGATGCACGCCGATTCACGCGGATAAAACCGCAGACAAAAAGAATTTTCTTATCGGCGTCCATCTGCGTGCATCGGCGGCCAATTTGTCTTAGACTGCAACGCTCTCTACAACGTCGCGATCTTGCGGTGTATCAAAAGTAGATACATTCCCATCAGCGCCATCAACGAACCCGTCGCGGCCATGGTCCACGACACGTTGAAGTGCTCGATCAGTTTGCCGAACAGCAGGCTCCCGATCGGCATGCCGCCGCGAAACGCGACGTTATACACGCTCATCACGCGCCCGCGCATTTCGTCGGCAGTGATCGCCTGCACCAGCGATTGCACCATCGAAAACACCCACATCAACGATGCGCCGCAGCCGAAGATCAAGATACCGGAAAGCGGGAAGTAGGTCGAAAAGGAGAATCCCGTGATCAGCAACCCGAGCAGCGTCAGCGCCAGCAGCGCGATCAAACCCTGGCGCTTCATCCTGCCCGCTGCGGCCACCATCAGCGCGCCGGCGATGGATCCGGAACCCGAAAAAATCAGCAGACGCGTGAAGGTAATCGCGTTGCCATGGAAGACTTCCTTGGCGAAGACCGGCAGAAACGTCATCAGCGGGATCGCCAGCAGCGTCAGCGAGAACGCCAGGAAAATCAGCGAATTCAGGCCGGGGCGCGTGCGGATAAACCCGATCCCCTGCTTCATGCTGGTGAGAATCGGCTCGCTGGACCGCGCCGGGACGAAGCTGACATTGATGATATGCAGCGAGATAATCACCGCCAGGAATGAGCAGGCATTGATGCCGAAGCACCACGTGGCCCCCAATTTTTCGAGCGTGATGCCCGCGATGGTGGGTCCGATGATGCGCGCGATGTTGAACTGAATCGAATTCCAGGCGATGGCGTTGGCGAAATCTTCCTTGGCCACCAGCGTCGGCAACAGCGCCTGATAGGCGGGTCCGCCCAGGCTTTGCCCCATCCCAGTCAGGAACGAAAGCACCAGAATCGGCCAGACCGTGCGCAAACTGCTCTCGCCGGGCCGGGGATGGAGGACGCCGAAATAAAACAGCAGCGTCAGGATTACGGCCGAGAGCACTTGCGTGTACTGCGAGATCAGCAGCATCTTGCGGCGGTCGCGGCGATCCGCGATCACGCCGCCGATCAGCGAGAACAGAATGATCGGCGCCTGTCCCAGAAATGCATCCAGGCCGAGATAGAACGGATCCTTCGACAGCGTGTAGACAAGCCACGCCTGAGCCGCCTGTTGTACCCAGGTTCCGATGCTGGACGTGCATGCGCCCAACCAGAGGACACGGAAATCCCGATAGGTAAGGGCTTTGAAAACACGATCCAGCATGTATGCGGTGCGCCTGTTAAGGGAGAGGCTTCTCTCTCTGGATCAGGTGCACCAGGTTGCCGTCGCAATCGGTAAAGAACACCAACCGGTTGCCGGAGTTGACGTAAGGTTCGCCAGTGAAGCTCACGCCCTTGGCTTTCAGGGCGGCGTGCGCGGCGTCGAAATCGGTCACCTCGATCGCCAGATGGCGAATGCCCGGATCGCGCGGCTTGTTGCTGCCGCGATCGCCTTCCGAGGGAATGATCTCCAGCATCGCGCCATTGGCGGCGCGCACGAAATAATTTCCGTCGTACTCGAAGTTAATCCGGAACTGCAAGTGGTCGACGTACCAGTTCGCCAGCTTCACGGGGCTCGGCGAGGCAATAGCGGTGTGCTCCAGCCCTACAAACATATTCGTGATTCTACCATTGGGTGTGGCGCACGTCTTCGATCGATGAAGGCGTGGGCTATTTATTAGTACGCTGTGCGGGTGATTTTGTTAGCGATCGTTGACGAGGAGGCGGATTAATCCACGCGCGGGCGCGCTCTCTGACGGTCGCGCCTCCACGGACGGCCGTCGGGATTCATTGATAGCCGTACAAGTTGAGGCGCGACCGTCAGAGAGCGCGCTTCCGCATGCTAAACGATATTTCCGCGGCGATATCTTGCCGCTGCCGTCAGCGGTTCATTGAGACTACTTGGATAGCTTCAGGTCGAGCTCGACGTCGCCCTTGGTGAATTGCAGTTCCATCGCATCGCCTTTTCGTTTCTTCGAAGCCGGGAAATACAGATAGCCGGCGACTGGCCGGGCCGTTGGGCCTTCCGGCAGCGCCTTATCGCGAAGTCTCTCTTCCATCGCGCGAGCATCGGCACTCGACGGTCCGGGACCCGATCGCGGCGCAGGACCATTCGAAACCGTCGTTCCCTCATACACGCCGACTCCCGATCTCTTCCCGTAGTACGGATCGTTGGATTTGGAGTAGACGACGCCCACTTCCTGGCTGACGTTAACCTTCTGGTCGGGCCCGCCCATATCCGGCCCGCGCTTCGCGTCCGGCATCGCGACGTCGCCCGCCGCTTCGGCGTGCGCAAGACGATCGCCCATCTTCAGGCCGAAATCGTAGCGATCGGCTTCGAAGGAGCCGCCGTCGGCGGGATACATCGCCACTTCAACGACAATGAAGTCGCGGCTGATCTCAGCGGAGAATAGCTTCTTCACCTGATCCGGTGGAACGATCGCCGCGCCGATAGCAGCTACGCTCGCTCCTGCTTTGCCGGTTTGATGAGCCGGATATTCCGAGGCATGGCGGCGCGGCGGCACTCCGTTCTCGCCGGCAATCGCCAAACCCGTAAGGCACGACGCGATGCACAAGGACAGGATGAAGCGCATGGGCTTGGTCTTCCTCAGTCGTGGATGCGCTCGCAATGCGACAGGTTTCATCGGATATGCCCTTCTTCCACAGGGAATTCAAAGACTTCTCCCGCAGTGTTCACCACCAGCTTCCCGATGCCAAGCGGCTTTCCTTGCGTCGGGTAAAACACTGCGCCGTCCGTCGATTCGCCCGGTTTCAGTTTAGTGGTGACCAGCGCGATCGCCGAAGCCGCGGCTGCGGCGCGAATTTTGACGGACCTGCCCTCGCCCATCGCGCTCTGCCGGCGGGATTCGTAACCGTTGGTCGAATGGACACCCGGCATTCCATACAGCCCGGCTTCGTAGGTCGCCATTAACTTGGAGACGTCTGCATGGCTGCCTCTTTCGGTAATCAAATGGACGACCAACTCCGCCGGCGAAGCCTGAATCTTCTGGCCGTCGGTCCGCTCGAATCGAAAATCCTCCGGACGGATTGCCCACGGGATCGGCGAACCGTTGGTCACCGATACCTGAAGAATCGCGTAGTCGTGGATGTGGGCGGGCAAGGGCGCAAACATGACGGTGACGCCGCCGTGCGTCAGCGCTTTGAACTTCAATCCGGCGGAATCGAATTCGATAATTTGAGCTTGCGCGATGGGCGATTGCAACACGCCAGCCAGCAGAGCGATCGCGAGCGCCGCCAGCCGTGTGAAAACCGGTGTGAAAAAAGGGACAGGCCGCCCTGTCCACGCCGATATTTTGTTCATTCGTGGCCTCGGGTCAGCAGCGGACAGGGTAGCCTGTCCCTGTTTTCACGCGGACTCAGTCGGGCCAGCCGGATGATGGCGTAATATCGCCGCTTCATGCCTACATGATAAACTGTTGATCTGCCGGTAAACGCTGCCGGGTCGCGCACGGTCGGACCAAAATTGAGAATCGGATCCGGGCCGTGCATTCTAATTTGAGGAGAACTTCTAGAAATTTTATGGAGAATGCAGGCGTTCGTCCGAGTCGACACGACCTTGGCAATCATGGACTTGGAAACCTCGCGAAAGCGTATTGGAACCTGGGGCCGGCGCAATTGGTGGAAAAAGCCATCGAGCGCGGCGAGGGCGAACTCGCCAGCAACGGAGCGTTCGTGGTCCGCACGGGCCAGTTCACGGGACGATCGCCGAAGGACAAATATATTGTCCGCGAACCCGGCACCGAGACCACGGTGAATTGGGGATCGGTAAACCAGCCGATGACCGAGGCGCAATTCGACGGCTTGTTCGCGCGCATGTTGAAATTCTGGGACGGCAAGGACGCCTTCATCCAGGATTGTTTCGGCGGCGCGGACGCGTCCCACACTTTGGCGATTCGCGTGATTTCGCAGCGAGCGTGGCATTCGCTGTTCGGCCGCCAATTATTTGTTCGCGCGGAGCCGGGCAAGACGACAGATCACGTGCCCGAATTCACGTTGTTTTTTGCGCCTGAGTTTCTGGCCGATCCGGCCGTCGACGGGACCAGGTCCCAGACCGCGATCATCATCAATTTCAAGAAGAAGATCGTGGTGATCGCCGGCACCGAGTACGCCGGCGAGATGAAGAAGAGCATCTTCTCTATCCTGAATTATCTGCTGACGTTCAAGGACGTGATGCCGATGCATTGTTCGGCGAACGTGGGCGACGACGGCCGCGTCGCGCTGTTCTTTGGGTTATCGGGAACTGGAAAGACGACGTTGTCGGCGGATCATAGCCGCAAGCTGATCGGCGATGACGAGCATGGCTGGAGCGATCGGGGCACGTTTAATTTCGAAGGCGGCTGTTACGCGAAGTGCATCAAGCTGTCGGAAAAAAATGAGCCGCAGATCTGGAACGCGATCAAATTCGGCACTGTTCTGGAGAACGTCGAGATCGATCCGGAGACTCACGATCCGAATTACGATTCCGACAAATACACGGAAAATACTCGCGCGGCGTATCCGGTGAATTACATCGATAACGCGGTGATTCCTGGGGTCGGCGGACATCCGACGCACGTGCTGTTCCTGACCGCCGATGCTTACGGCGTCCTGCCGCCGATCTCGCGGCTGACGATGGAACAGGCGATGTATCACTTTCTGAGCGGCTATACGGCGAAGCTCGCGGGCACCGAGCGCGGTCTGGGCAAGGAGCCATCGGCGACGTTCAGCGCGTGTTTCGGCGAGCCGTTCATGCCGAGGACTCCGCAGCTGTACGCGAAGATGCTGGGCGAGAAGCTGACGAAGCACAACGTGAAGTGCTACCTGGTCAATACGGGCTGGGTCGGCGGCGCGTACGGGGTCGGCGAACGGATGAGTCTGAAGTATACTCGCGCGATGGTGAACGCGGCGATCGCGGGCGAGTTGGACAACGTTCCGACGGCGCCGCATCCGGTGTTCGGTGTCATGGTGCCGAAGAGCGTGCCGGGAGTGCCGGCGGAGTTGCTGGATGCTCGCGGGCAGTGGAAAGATAAGGCGGCTTACGATAAAGCTGCGGCGGAGCTGAGTGGTCGGTTCAAGAAGAATTTCGAGAAGTTCGGGGAAGTCGCGGAAGAGATTCTGCAGGCGGCGCCGGCTTAAGAGAAATGCGGCCAGGATGCGTACTGATAGGGTAAGGCCGCTCCTTTCTTGATCGAACGAACGCTAATTTCGGTGGCGCAATGCTGCTTCGAGCCGCTCCATGCGGTTGATCGTTGCGTTCATCGAAAGCGATACGTCGACGCAAGTGAGTACGTCTCTTCAAGGGGCATCACGATCGCTTATCCCAGCTACGAATGGTTCGCGTGGAAAGCTGGTCGCTCATACCGGATCGGTCAGGATCGGTTCATCGAGATCTCGAGCGTCGCTTACAAGATCTACGGCTGGGATGTAATGACCTCCGTGTTAGTTCACGAGTTTGGACACTGCGACTTGTTCGACGAAGGGCTTCAAGAGGGGTCGTCTCAAGCAGAGAAACTGGCGATTGAGCAGAAGGCGAACCAACGGGGACTCAATATCATGCCTCAGCATTTTGTTCCGGAACACTACGCACAACATCGAGAGTTCTTCTTGAAGTCGTATATGGATAACAATTGGTCAGAACACAATTGTTTTGAAGAGTGGTCGAAATCGATTCGACAACGGTAGGTCTGACTTCTACAGTATTCTTGTCCGAAGGTAAACCAAATGTTCTGCTCAAAATGTGGGACGCAGATCGCAGAACGTGTAGCCTTCTGCTCTAAGTGCGGTCGCGCGGCACCTAACGTTGCGTTATCGACTTCAAACGAACCGAATGCCGCATCGAGGGGATGGATATGGTTGTTGATCGTGCCCATCGGGATCATCATTCTCGGTGTCGTTCTCAGTACGCCAACCGCAACCGAGCGACCGGCCACATCTACCGCCAGCCCGGTCGAACGCACAGCCAGCACGGGCAACTTGGCGCACGATCAAATGATGGCGCGCACAGAAGGCGAACGGGCACTCCTGTTGGGTCAAGCGTAAGCGTCAGACCAATCCCTTCCTTCTGCGCCAGTCTTGACAGACTGGGAAAATAGGGATTAGGTGAGACGTGGATTGGGTGTCAGTGAAATCGAAGATGCTGGCGGCGGTCGCGTACAGCACCGAGTGGCGCCAACTGTATTTGAAATTCCACAGTGGCGACGTTTATTGTTATCGAGGTGTTCCGCTGACGCGGTTTTAGGGACTTCTCTCCGCCGATTCTAAAGGCACATACGCTCGGGATAACATTCTGCACTGTTACCCGCATCAACGCGTTCATGTTGCCGACTGAGCTGCCTTCCAGCGAGCCGGAGTCAGCTGAGCGACCTCAGAATGTTTTTTGCGGTCCATACCGGGCAGCACTGCTAACAAATAATCTTTCACCCCAAGTTCGAGCCTGCGGCAAGATTCCACTACCGAAAGAATCGCCGCCACCTTGGGGCCGGCCTTCGCACTGCCCACGTGCAACCAGTTCTTGCGCCCTAAAGCGATCGGACGCATCGAGTTCTCTGCCACATTGTTGGACAACTCCACTTCTGCGTGATCCAAACAACGCTTGAGCTTCGGCCACATATTTAAGGTGTAGTTGACAGCTTCACCCAGAGCGCTTTTCGGCAACAGTTGCGCTTGCAACTTCCGGCACTCGGAATAAATCTCGTCCACCCAGGTCTGCGCGTGCTCGCGGCGCAAGTCCGCGCGCTCTTCCACATCTAACTGTTGCTGCCGTGCGTAACGATCCACCAGGAACAACGCATCCATGCGCGTGACCATCGCGACTGCCGCTCCGTCGTTCGGATTTAGTTTCACCGCATCCACGAACTTTCGCCGCGCGTGCGCCCAGCAGCCCACGTGAATCAGTTCCGGCCCGCCGACCCGATCGTATGCCTGATAGCCGTCGGTCTGTAAAACGCCGTTCCAGTCTTTGAGGAATTTAGCCGGACCATCGCGCCCGCGGCCCAGTTGAAAATCGAACACCGTCTCGCCGCCAGGCGTTCCATACTGCCATAAGTACGCTGGATGATCCGATCCTCTGCCATCCTGCATCTGCACCGGCACAATCGTCTCATCTGCCTGTAAATAGGATCCGCGCAGCAACTGTTGACGCATCGCTTCCGCAATCGGCTGCAGCAAATCACCCACTCGCATCACCCAACCATCCAGCGTCGCCCGGGAAACCTCCACGCCCGCTTCGCGTTCGATCATGGCTTCCTGACGATACAGCGGCAGATGGTCGCAGTACTTGCCCACCACCGTTTCCACGATCACGCGGTCGCTGGCGAGTCCCTTTTCAAGGATGCGCGGAGTCAGCGGCGGCATCTGGATCGCGGAACATTTTCTGCACGAACGTTTTTCGCGTTTGCTGACGCGCACGAACCACTTGGCAGGTTCCCGGTCCAGCACTTCGCTGGTGTCATAGCCGATTACGCGCGTTTCACCACCGCAGTGTGAGCAGTTGGCCTGGCAGGCGATTACTTCTTCCACACGCGGCAGATGCTCCGGCAATGACTTGCGGCCCGGATGTTTGCGTTGGCCTGCGCGCGGAGGCCCTGTCACAATCGGCTCGCGCTGCGATTCAGCCTCTACCTCCTCGCGCGTCACGCCTGGCTCTTGTTCGGTCAGAAGTTCCAACTGCAGATCGCTCAACGTTTCACTCGACGGTCCCAGAAATCCGATGCGCTGCCTGCGTAGCCGCTCTTCGAGCAACTGAATCTCGACGTCCTTTTTCTGGATCGTGAGGTTGGCCCAATGCAGTTCCCGACTGGCAACGCGCAACGCCGCTTCCAACGTTGCGATGCGCATCTGCGGATTGGCGGCAGCCATAAGCGAAGCCTTATTTTACGGGAGTTTCCTGCAATATGCGAGAGCTTTTACGCACTTTTGCGATACCAGTTACGCTGCCGAGTTTGCCTCACATCCAGACCGTTCACCAGCATCGCCAACTCCTCCGATCGCATCGTTACGCTGTGTCTGCCATCGGCTCTAGGCCAGCGAAAACGACCCTTCTCCAGGCGCTTGGCACAAACCCACAGGCCGCTGCCGTCCCACACCAGCGCCTTCAACCGCGTCCTGGTTTTGTTCGTGAATAGAAACAGATGACCGCTCACCGGATCGTGGCCCAACTGATCGCGCACCACTCCGTACAAGCCCTTCGAATCCTTTGCGCATATCGATGGCTTCCACTGCGAGATAAATCTTGGTCGCCAGTCCCAGGCCGAACACGCTTTAACCCTGCCACGCGGATCAGCTTCTCCAGCGCGGCCGCGTCGAAACTCCACGAGCTTTCGATGCGCCGGCCGTTGGCGAGGATCAGCGTGAAGCCTGCAGGTTGCACTTCTTCGATGGTGACCGGAATCAACGTGGGTTTCTGTTTACGATGCATACGTCGCCAGTAATCCAACGTCGTCATCGCGATACCATGCTCGGCGCAATACTCGCGTCGGCTCATCCCACTTCTTTCAAATCCCGCAACGATTCTGCGAATCTCTTCCTTGCTTGCCACCCCGCTATTTTCAGTCGCAGTGGCTCGAGCATTCAAGATGGGTTCCTCAGACGCTTACGGTCAAGCGGTTCAGGAAGGGTGCGTGGGGAATAGGGCATTTTACATGGGTAGCCACGGATGGATAAGAATAAACACGAATAAGAACAGCTCAATCTGGACCCGTATATTTGAGGGCGGTCTGACGCAAATCATGTGAGCCATTGGGCTGTGCTGATTAGCTTACCAGATACCTAGTTGATGCAAGCAGGATAGCCACCCGGGTCTCTTGAATGTTCGGCCCTTAAGTCGCTTTCGCCAAAATCGCTAAGCGAATGCCTTTGCAAGGCCGACGGAGCAGTACGAAATTTCACGCTATCAGTTTTATTCGTGTTCATTCGTGTTCATTCGTGGCCAAACTGCTTTACCACTTCGTCTGACCTCTAATCGAGCTCGCCAGCCGCTTGCTCACGATCGCCTCGAACCCGTTCGACATCTTCAGCAGCCAGCGCTTGCTGGATAGCGGCGAGATCCTGCTTGATGTGATCGGTATTGATGATCGTGCCGCGATGCACTGCGGCGGAATACCGGCTTCAGTAGTTTCGTTTCGAGCACGCGCAGCGAATGATCGCTTAAATACTTTTGCGCCGCGGTGATGATGTGCACCAGCTCGCCTTCGGCCTGAAACGCGATGATCTCGGCCGGGTCCAGCAAGTACAAATTCGACCCGCGGCGTCCCACGATTTTTCGTGCGGTGCTCGTCGACCTCGGCGGGCTTTGCCGATTTCAACTGCCGCGCGGCTTTGGCGATCGCTCTCTCCAGCCGCTCGCGGCGCACCGGCTTCAGCAGATAATCGACGGCGTCCACTTCGAACGCTTCCAGCGCATGCTTCTCGTACGCCGTCACGAAAATGATCAGCGGCCGGATCTCGCCGCGCAGCGATCGCACCACCGTCAGGCCGTCCATTTCCGGCATCTGCAGATCCAGCAGCACGACGTCCGGTTTCAGATCGATAATGCGCGCCAGCGTTTCGCGTGCCGGTGGATGCTTCGCCCGCGATTTCGAGCGACGGCATCGCTTCGATGTGCTCGCGCAGAATTTCGCGCGCGATCGGCTCGTCGTCGGCAATCAGGATTCTCAATGCACGCCTCAACCTCGACCGGCATCGGGCTGATGCACGGGAATCACAAACGATACCGAAGCGCCTGTGCGATCGGATCGAATCGGCGACGCGAGTCGTCAGGTCCGTAGCAAAGCTCCAGGCGTCGATTCACGTTTTCAAGACCGACACCGGGCTTCGACTTCGCTGCGGCACGAAGCCTCGCGCCGGTGTCGCTGCACGATAACTTGCAAGCGTCCGCCCGATCGACGCGCGCTTCGATGCGCACCAGTCCGCCGTCCGGCTTCGGCGCGATGCCGTGCTTCACCGCGTTCTCCACCAGCGGCTGGATCGAAAGAATCGGAATCGGGCACTGCAGCGCGTCCGGCGTCGACGTCGATTTCGACGCGCAGTTTGTCGCCCAGCCGCAGGCGCTCCACTTCGAGATACGCCTTCACGATGCGCAATTCCTCTTCGAGCGGCAGAAACGATTTTTCGGTTTCGAGGAAATAGCGGAAGATGTCGGCCAGATTCAGGACCGTCTCGCGCGCGCCCTTCGCTTCGCGCGGAATGATCCCGTAGAGCGTGTTCAGCGCGTTGAACAGGAAATGCGGGTGAATCTGCGATTGCAGCGCGCGCAATTCGGCCTGCGCCACCAAGCGCCGCATTTCGGATTCGCGAAACTGCTCGACTTGTTCCACGATCTGCCCGGCGGCGCGGCCCAGCGCCTGCAGATCCTCGCTCAAATAACGGCGTCCGCCGGAGCGGCGGCCAAGCAGGATATAGCGTCGCTGGTCGGAGGGCAGTCGCAGCGGAATCGACGGCTTCGACTCCTGCGTCTTCCAGCGTCGGCGCGATGGCGCGGCAGTTCCGAAACCAGCACGGGCCTGCGCGAAATCGAGCTTCCAGATTGCGCGCCGCGATCACAGAACGTCCGCGCCCATGAACTCGCCCAGCAGCGCGGCAGCGGTAGTGCAGATATTCGCGCTCATCGCGAAATCGGCGTCTTCAATTTCGCGAGCAGCGCCTCGCGATCCGGACTGCGGAAAACCAGGCGCGTTAACAGCTCTCTGCACGCCAGCTGCGCAGCACCGCGAACACGATCAACAAGCAGGCACGCGCCGGTCAGCAGCAGCGCCTGATAGAACGGCGTCGACGGGCCGATGCGACAGATCGAGTCGCCAGGCTTCGACCGCTCCGAACGTGAAGATCGCGGCCAGAAAAACGTTCGCGAGAAATCGCAGAAACGCGTCGAGCAGGACGAATCGATAATCCTGCAAGCAGGATCAGCAGCGCCAGCGGAATCGCCGCGTGATGAAACGCCAGTTCGCGCGACCAGACCTGCGTCACGTCGCCGCTGCTGAAATGCACGAACGACATCGCGAGCAGAAACAGCGACATGGTGCCGACCAGCCGCGAAGTCGTGGCGCGGCGTCCGTCGCGGGAACTGCCGTCGCGCGAAATGAATACGCGCGACGGCCGCGATGCACGTCAGCGCACCGTAACCGATGGTGATCAGCGTCAGTCCCCAGCGATGATATTGCGAGCTGTCGTGAAATAATTCGGCGACGTGCAGTACGATGGTCACCGCGCTCAATCCGTAGCCGAGCCGCACCAGCACGCGGAAACGCTCCTGCAGGCACAAATCGAACAGCACCGCAGGCAGCAGACTCAGCACCGAAAAGCCGATCGCCGCCATCACGGTGGCAAGCTGGCTGGAGGAATCGGCTCCCAGGACGATGAGCGACGCGAGATTCCACAACAGCGCCAGCGCCGCCGCCAGCATCGATTTCGTGCTGCCCGCGAGTCGGCGCGCCGCGCGGTCCTGAATCAGCAGGTAAAGAAAGATCCCGAATATCAGCACGCCGGCCGAGTGGCCCAGCGCGTTGACTAACATGCTGCTAGGCGCTTGGTTGGCGCCTATGACGGACTCATTCACGCTCCAATCATATAATGATGACAACGTGAACAGCGCCAAAACTGCGTCACTTGTGAAACCCGCCGCGAAAACCACGGCGATTCACGGCGGCGCGCGTGGCAGCCGAAGATCCGCGCGCCGCACGATTACGATTCGATTGTCGCGGCGGATGTGAATGACGCTTGGTATCCGCCCGCACCGCGTGTGCTCGAAACAATTGCCGAATGGGCGCCGCGTGTGCACCGCAGCCCGGATACCTCGGGGCGTTTGCTAATGGAGGCGATCGCGCGCATTGTGGAGTTCCTATCGAATCGATCCGGCTCGGCGCGGGCTCGTCCGATCTGCTGCATCACGTGATTTCGTCGTCGGTGGCCGGGGGCGATGAAGTTTTGACGCTGGATCCGACTTATTCGGAATACCGTCGCATCGCGTGGCTGGCGGGCGCGAGCGTGCGAACTATTGACATGACTCGCCTGGACCAGTCGAAGCCTCGGCTCATTGCGATTTGCAATCCCAATAATCCGACCGGCCAGGTGCTGACGCGCGCGGAGTTGCTGCACGTTGTGCGAAGTGTTCCGCGGCACACATTCGTTCTGATCGACGAAGCTTATATCGATTTCGCGCCGGAAGAATCGCTGATTGGCGACGCTCCTCAGATCGAGAATCTGATCGTGGTCCGCACGTTTTCGAAGGCTTATGCGCTGGCTGGATTGCGGATTGGCTATGCGGTGATGGGCGAGCGCGTTCGTGATCTGCTAGACCGGCGCGGGCGGGCACCTTGGCCGGTCGGGCTTCTGGGATTGCGCGCGGCCGAGGTTGCGCTCGAAGAGCAATGCTACGTCCGGCAGCGGGTCGTCGAATTGGGCGAGTTGAAAAGTTCACTGATCGCGTCGTTGCCGATTCCCACACTGCCGAGTGCGACACATTATTTTCTTGCCGATCTGGAAGGTTCGGGCATGACTGCCAGCGCGGTGCTGCGGCACATGAGCGATCGCGGAATTTATCTTCGCGGCATGGCTGGCTTTACGAATCGCGAGCTGGAGCGTTTTATTCGCATTACGACGCAAGGCCCGGCCGATAATCTTCGGATCGCGAAAGCTTTTCGCGAACTTCCTTTGGCGGGGACATAGGATGTTTCGACGTGGCGCGGGCCGCCAGGCCTGCAGAGCCGAGAGTCGTCTCGGCTTTTCGGCGCGGAGCCGTTGCAAGAAAAGAAAAAGCCGAGACGACTCTCGGCTCTGCAGGCCTGGCGGCCCGGGCTACGTTTTGTGAGGTCTTCTCATGAACGATTTTCGCTACGCACTCCGAACGCTTCGCAATAGCCCCGGATTCACGCTGACGGTGACGCTGCTGCTCGCGCTCGGCATCGGGGCGAGCTGCGTGATCTTCGGCGCGCTGGATGCGGTGATGCTGAAGCGCCTGCCCGTGCGCGATCCGGAACAGCTATTTCGGGTCGTGACGAATCGGCCTCAACTCGGCAAGCGCAGCGACATGACTCGCGCGGATTTCCAGGCGTTTCGAGAGCGGGCCACCTGCGCGACCGACGTCTTCGGTTTTCAGGAAGAGTTCGCCGGGCGTCACCGAGCCCGGCCCCGCCGAGCAGATCCGCGTGCACCTGGTCACTCCGAATTATTTCAGCGCGCTGGGAACCGGTGCCGCCATCGGGCGAGTTCTGGCGCCGGATGACGTGGATCGCGCCGTGCTGAGCTACGGTTTTTTCGAGCAACGATTCAACGCGGATCGGCATGCGATCGGACGGAGCATCGTACTCCACGGCCATCGATACACGGTGGTCGGCGTGATGCCCCGCGAGTTCAACGGGATTTCGGTGGACTCCGCGCCGCAGGTTCGCGTACCGCTCGCCTCACTACCCCAGTTTGCCGACACCAACACAAAGCAGGGCGACGAAGCATTCGACCTGGATGTTTCCATGCGGCTGCGGCCCGGCGTGGCCGTGGCGCAGGCTGCGGGTGAGATCAATTCCATCTGGCAGTCGGTCGAGTCAAAGGAAATGGTTGCGGCCGTCAAGAGGGTGGAGCTGGATCCGCTGGAGCACGGGGTCTCGCGCCTGCGCGATCGATTTTCCGGCGCGCTGCTGTTCTTGACAAGCGCGGTCGGGCTGCTGCTGCTGATCGTCTGCGCGAATGTCGCGGGACTGATGCTGGCGCGCTCGGCGTCGCGACGGCAGGAGATTTCGGTGCGGCTCGCGCTCGGCGCAACACGGTGGAGGCTCATGCGGCAAACGCTCGCCGAGACCCTCCTGCTCGCAACGATTGGCGCGGCGGGCGGCGTAATGATCGCGTTTATCGCGATGCCCCTGCTGGAGCGCGCGCTTCCTCCGATGCGCGATTTCTCGTCTGAGACCGTACCGCTGGCGTTGCATGTCGCGCTTAACTTTCGTGTTCTCGCGTTTTCGTTGGTGTTGTGCCTGGCGACGGCGATGCTGTTCGGCTTGGCACCCGCGTTACAGGCGTCGCGTGCCGATGTCCACGGTGCGTTGCGGGTCGCGCGCGCAACGTCATCGTGGCGAGGACGACAGGCGCTGATGATATTCGAAGTGGCGCTGTGTACCGTTTTGCTCGCCGGTGCAGGCTTGCTGGTGCGAACTTTCGAGCAGCTCCAGCATCTCGACGCCGGTTTCGATCGTGATCATGTCGTGACGTTCACCGTGAACCCTCGGCTGATCGGCTACACGCCGGAGCAAGCGGCCGCGGTCGGCAAAGCGTGGATCGAGAGAGTTCGCACGCTCCCCGGAGTCACGTCAGTTGCTTTCGCGCGCCTCGGCGTGATGCGCGGGAGTGGAATGAAAATGACGATGGTGGTTACGGGGCAACCCATCACCAACGCCGATTTCCTGAATACAAGCACCAACGGCGTGTCGCCCGAGTATTTCGAAACCATGGGCATGCGCATCGTCGAGGGTCGCGGGTTTGCCGAAACCGATCGGTTCGTCAGCTGGCGAGAAACGAAGGCCGAGAGTCATCGTGAATGAAACATTCGCGCGACAGTTCTTTCACGGCGGGAGTGCGATCGGGCGAACCGTCGGACAAGGAAAGGACGCGAGCCGCCACTCAGAAATCATCGGAGTGGTCTCTGACGCGAAGTATCGATCGCTACGTGAGCCGATTCCGGCGACGATGTACAGCCTTCGGCGGCGAGCCTGACGACAACCGGTTTATTCTTCACGTTCGAACGGCGAATCGCCCTGAATCGATCATCAACCCAGTGCGTGAAGCGTTGCGCTCCATCGATTCCCAAGTACCCATCGTGGAGATCCATACGCTGGCGGAGGAAGTCAGCGCATCGCTGTCCAGCGAGCGATTGGTCGCGACGCTGGCCACGGTTTTCGGTGCGCTCGCGGCTTTGCTGACTGCGGTCGGCCTGTATGGCTTGCTGGCGTACGCGGTGGCGCAGCGGCGGCGGGAGATCGGGATAAGGATGGCGCTGGGC
This sequence comes from Terriglobia bacterium, assembly GCA_963732025.1. GTDB lineage: Bacteria > Acidobacteriota > Terriglobia > Bryobacterales > Bryobacteraceae > Palsa-187. The sequence goes on along the minus strand of CAVSXU010000003.1, from coordinate 81,456 downwards.
GCCAGGGCGTCCGATATTTCAGGGACCATCGGCGGACAGGCGTTCGTGATGATCACCGGTGGTTTGGCGGCCGGGATCGGAGCGACGTTGTTGGCGGCTCCTGCTATTCGGAGTTTACTGTATGGAATCTCGCCAAGCGATTGGTTAACTCTTTTACTGACAATGGTGTTTGTTCTGTCGGTAGGGGTGATCGCAACTGTCATTCCGGTACTTCGGGCGCTTCGGGTCGATCCGGCGACCGCACTACGGCAGGATTGAACGAAGAATATTTGACATAACAACGCGCATATTTTATACTTCTGTTGTAGGCAGAATAAACCACAACAGGAGCATAGACGACATGTCGCTGACTTTTTACACCCCATTCGCAGTAAACCATTTGTTTGCAGAGCCGAAGCCCCGGACCTGGGTGCCGGCGATCGATATTAAGGAGACCGAGAACGAGCTGATCTTCAAAGCCGACGTCCCCGGCATCGAGATGAAAGACATCGACGTCAGTATCGAAGACGGGAAGCTGACGCTGCGCGGTGAACGGCAGATCGATGCCGACGGCTGGTTCCGCGTCGAGCGTTCGTTCGGGAAATTCGAGCGGGTATTCGCTCTGCCGGACACGATCAATCCCGAAGGCGTCAAGGCGGACTACAAGAACGGCACGCTAACGATCACGCTGTTGAAGAAAGAGGTCGCCAAGCCTCGCCAGATCAAGGTTGAAATCGCGAACTAAGAGACGACTGGACACGTGGCCGCTATGGAACTGACCGTGGCGGCCTTTTTTTTGCGCGCGCCCTAACGGGACGCGCCTCAAGGGAACCAAGACATTCGCAGCCGCGAGGGCGCGCGCAATCTTGGCAAGTACACTGGAGACTTGGTCACCATCACCGTCAATCGCAAAGCTGCCGACCGCATCGCGAGCGGGCATCCCTGGATCTTCGCGAGCGACATCATAAACAAGGCACGAAGCCGAGCCGGGCGACACCGTTAAGGTCGCGATCGCCAATCGCAACGGGACGGCGGGAAAGCCGCTCGGCACCGCGCATTACAGTTCGACATCGCAAATCGCACTGCGCATGCTGTCCGATAGTCGCCCAGCCCATCGATCGAGAGTTCTTCTTGCGCCGATTGAAAGCCGCTATTGCCCATCGCGACCGCGTCGTCAAAAACTCCAACGCCTACCGCCTGGTGTTTTCCGAAGCCGACCTGCTGCCCGGCTTGATTATCGATCGCTACGGCGATTACCTCGTCATGCAGACGCTGTCCCAGGGCATGGACCGGTCGCGCGATCTGATTGCCGATTGCCTCCGCGAACTTCTCGCGCCGGCCGGCATCTTCGCCCGCAACGACGCGAGTGTCCGCAAGCTGGAAAATCTTCCTCTTGAATCGCTGGTGCTTTCCGGTGAAATTCCGGAACGCGTTCCCGTCGAAATGAACGGCCTGCATTTCGATGCCGATTTGCGGCGCGGCCAGAAGACCGGAGTGTATCTCGACCAACGTGAAAACTACGTCGCCGCAGCGGCGTATGCGCGAGGCCGTATGCTCGATTGCTTCACGTCAACCGGCGGCTTTGCCCTGCATTGCGCGCGAAATGTCGAGTCCGTCGAGGCCATCGACTCGTCCGAACACGCCATCGCCACCGCCGAAGCCAATGCGCGAGCCAACGGAATCGACAACATCCATTTTCGGCAAGCCGACGTGTTCGAGTTCCTATCCGCAATCAACAAAACCTATTCGACGATCATCCTAGATCCGCCCGCCTTTGCCAAATCCCGCCGATCGCTGGACGATGCCGCGCGCGGATACAAGGAGATAAACCTGCGAGCGTTGCGCCTGCTGGAACCGGGCGGCGTGCTGGTGACGTGCTCCTGTTCGCATCACTTTAGCGAGGCCGCATTGCTGGAAGTGGTTGCGGCGGCAGCACTTGATTGCGGAAAGACGCTAAGAGTACTGGAACGCCGAACGCAGGCCGCCGACCATCCCATTCTGCTCACGATTCCCGAGACTCTATACCTTAAGTGCCTGATTCTGGAGGTTTTAGCCACATAGAGTCCGATCCGGCAGGCGGAACCGCCTGCCCCACATCCTGTCGAGACTGCATTGACAGTTGACCACTATGTTTCTATCATGAAATGTTGTCAACACTCACAAAGAGCTTCCTCGCTCGTCCTGAGTAACTCTATATGATCAAAGTCGAAGGGCTTACCAAGCGATACGCCCGCAATGTCGCGGTCGATCACATTTCCTTTCGAGGTGGAAAAGGGCCAGATCGTCGGATTTCTGGGTCCCAACGGCGCCGGGAAAACCACGACCATGCGCGTGCTCACCTGCTTCATGCCGCCCACCGACGGGCTCGGCGCACGTGGCCGGGTTCGATGTCGCTGGAACAGCCCATGGAAGTCAAGCGGCGCATCGGCTACCTGCCGGAAACGCCGCCCGTCTATCCCGATATGGAGGTCCATCGAATACCTCGATTTCGTCGGCCGGATCAAGGGCGTCCCATCGGCCGATCTGCCAAGCGGGTCAACGAAGTGTGCGAAAAGTGCGCCGTCACCGACGTCCGCAAGAAGCATGATCGGCAAGCTTTCCAAAGGCTACCGGCAGCGCGTCGGCCTGGCGCAGGCGATCATCCATAATCCCGACGTCCTGATTCTGGACGAACCGACCGCCGGTCTCGATCCGCACCAGATCATCGAAACGCGCGACCTGATCAAGGGCCTCGCCGGCGACCACACCATTATTCTTTCCACCCACATCCTGCCGGAAGTCGAGCAGATCTGCGAGCGCGTCATCATCATCGCCAAGGGCAAGCTGGTGGCCACGGATACGGTGGAGAACCTGACCAGCCGGCTGCGCGGCGCCGAAACGGTCGCGGTGGAAGTGCTGCCTCGCGAGACGGCGCGACGCTCGATGCGCGGCGTCGTCCAGCAGAAGCTGGAACAGGTGGCCGGCGTCAGCCGCGTGATCCCGAAAGAACATCGCGACGGCAGGCTGCACTTCACCGTCGAAAGCCTGGAAGGCCGCCACATCCGGCCCGAGCTGGCGCGAGCCGTGATCGAGGCCGGCTGGAACCTGAATGAGCTGCACGGCATGGGCCTGAGCCTGGAAGAGATCTTCCTGGAACTGACCGCATCGCCAACGACCGAAGCGCGAGCCCTCGAAGCCGCGTCGCCGAAGCCGCTGGAGAAAGCAAATGAACACTTTCACCATCGCCCGCAAGGAACTGAACAGCTATTTCCGCTCCCCGATCGCTTACGGCGTGATGGCGTTTTTCGCGCTGATCGCCGGCTATTTCTTTTACGTCGCCGGTCATGTTCTTCGTCCGCCGCGGCATGGAAAGCGCCATGATGGGCCAAGTCCTTCCCCATGGACGTCGAACGAATGGGTGGTGCGGCCGCTGCTCTCGAACATCAGCGTGATCGGCGCTGTTCCTGATCCCGATGATCACCATGCGGCTGTTCGCCGAAGAAAAACGCACCGGCACCATCGAGCTGCTGGTGACCTCGCCGATTACGCGATCTCGAAATCATCCTGGGCAAGTGGCTGGCGCGCGTTGGTCCTGTACACTGTCGATGCTGGGCATTTCGCTGCTCAGCATGCTGCTGCTGTTCGCCTACGGAAAGCCGGACTGGAGGCCGATGCTGGTCGGCTATCTCGGCCTGCTGCTGCAAGGCGGGTGCCTGCTGGCGATCGGCACGTTCATTTCGACCTGCACCAAGAATCAGATTGTCGCCGGCGTGGCCGGATTCGGCGTCTGCCTGCTGCTGTGGGTGCTCGACTGGGTGTCGTCGAATTCGACACCTCGGTTCTCGGAGCGCGTGCTCTCCTATCTTTCGGTGCATCAGCATTTCGATTCCTTTTCCAAGGGCGTGCTCGATTCGAAGGACATCGTCTACTACGTGTCCGTGATCTTCGTCGGTTGTTCCTGACGGCGCGGTCGATGGAATCGCTCCGGTGGAGGGCATAATGATGAGCCACCAAACAATCCTCGGATGACAGCGCCGCGCCAGACCAAGTTCGCGCTACGCCGTCGTCTACACGCTGATCGTCCTCGGCGATCGTGGGCGGCGTGAATTTCCTGGCGAATCGCTACAACAAGAGCTCGACTCCACCTCGAACAAGAAATTCACGCTCTCCGATCAGACCGTCAAGATCGCCAAGAATCTGAAGAGCCGGTCACCATCACCTATTGGGACCAGCCGACCAAGTTCCAGGACGCGCACGATCTGCTGGACCGCTACAAGAATCTTTCGCCGAAAATCGACGTTCAGTATCAGGACGTCGACAAGAAGCGCACCGCAGGCGATCGCGGCCGGCGTGAAAACGCTACGGCACGATCTTCGTCAAGGTCGGCAACAAGACAGCAGGAAGCCAAGTGCCTCACCGAAGAAGAAGTCACCGGCGCGATGGTGCGCGCGATGAAGGGCGGCGACCGCATGGTCTGCTTCACGCTGGGCTCCGGCGAACATTCGCATCGCCGATACCGACCGCAGACGGCTACTCCGGCGCTCAAGGACCTGATCGAGAAGAACAACTACAAGACCGAGACGTTGAAGCTGCTCGAGAAAGCCGAGATTCCCGCCGACTGCACCATCCTGGTGGTCGGCGGCCCGCAGCACGATTACATTCAGCCCGAAGTGGATGCGATCAAGAACTACGTCGAGAACGGCGGCACGCGCGCTGATCATGCTGGATCCTCCGCTGAAGTTCGCGCGCGAGGAAATCGACGACAACCAGGCGCTGCTGGATGTGCTGGCCGGCTGGGGCGTGACGGTCGACAAGGATCTGGTGCTCGATATCAGCGGCGTCGGCCAGCTGTTCGGGCTCGGCCCGGAATTCCCGCTGGTGACCACTACGAATCGCACGCCATCGTGCGCGAGATGAAGGATATGCCCACGGGTTCCCGATCGCGCGCTCGCTGGAAGTGAAGAACGGCGACAAGACCATGGTCGAGAAACTGTTCTCGACCACCGACAACAGCTTCGCGACCGATGAATCTCGACTCGCCCGAGATCAAGCCTGGCAAGGACGACAAGAAAGGTCCGCTGATGCTGGGCGCGGCGGGCACCTACACCACCGGCAAGGAGAACGGCAACGGACGCTTCGTGGTGGTCGGCTCCTCCAGCTGGATGGCCAACGGATTCCTCGCGCTTCAACGGAAATCGCGACCTGTTCCTGAACATGATGAACTGGCTGTCTTCGGATGAGGATCTGATTTCGATCCGGCCGAAGGAGCCCGAGGATCGCCGCCTGAACATGAACACGCGCCAGATGAGCATGGTGTTCTACGACAGCGTGGTCGTGATTCCGCTGCTGCTGATCGTGGTCGCAGGCGTCGGCGTGTGGTGGAAGCGCAGGTAGATAGGAAACAGCCATGAAACTCAGCACGTTTACTGATTGCCGCCGTGGTCCTGGCGGGACTCGCGGGCGCGCTGTGGTGGTCGAACAAGAGCGAAGACGCGAAGGCGAACAAGCCCGCCAAGGACCAAGGACGCGCCCCGAAAATCCTCGCGCTGAAGGAACCCGACATCAAGCAGATCGAGATCAAGCAGCGCGACGGCGAGACACGTCGTCAAGAAGGACGACGCCGGCAAGTGGTCGATCACCGCGCCCAAGCCGCTGGCCGCCGATCAGGCCGCCGTCGGCGGCGTCACCAGCGCCGTCGACGAATCTCACTGCGGATCGCATCGTGGACGAGAACGCGACCGATCTTGCGTCCTACGGCCTGGCAGCCCGCGCGCGATCGAGGTCACCTTCACGATGAAGGACGGCAAGATCAACGAAGCTGCTGCATCGGCGACGACACGCCCACCGGCAGCGACGTCTACGCGAAGGTCGGACGGCGATCCGCGCCTGTTCACCATGTCGACAGTTCAACAAGAGCAACTTCGACAAGAGCTACAAAGATCTGCGCGACAAGCGCCTGATGATGTTCGATCAGGACAAGATCAGCCGCGTGGAACTGGACTGCGAAGAAGCAGACTCATCGAGTTCGGCCGCGTCAATCAAACGATTGGCAGATCCTGAAACCCAAGCCGATGCGCGCCGACGGCTTCCAGGTGGAAGAACTGGTCCGCAAGGTGCAAGGACGCGAACATGGACACCGAATGTTCCGATGAAGATGCCAAGAAAGCCGCCGCCGCGTTCGCCTCCGCCACGCCGGTCGCGACGGTGAAGGTCACCGACGCCGAGGGCACGCAGACGCTCGAAGTCCGCAAAGCCAAGGACGACTACTACGCCAAATCGAGCGTCGTCGACGGCGTCTACAAGGTCACCAAGGATCTCGGCGAAGGCGTCGACAAAGGCCTCGACGATTTCCGCAACAAGAAGGTCTTCGACTTCGGCTTCAACGATCCCAACGAAGATCGAATTCAAGGACGGCGCGAAGACCGACGCGCTCGAGAAAGTCCGGCGACAACTGGACTTCCGGCGGCAAGACGATGGATTCGACCACGTTCAGGCCCTGATCGACAAGCTGCGCGACCTGGCCGCCGACGAAGTTCGTCGACAGCGGCTTCACCACGCCGGCAGTTCGAAATCACCGTGGTCTCGAACGACGGCAAGCGCACCGAGAAGGTCCAGATCGCGCCAGCCGGGCGACAAGTTCATCGCCCGCGCGAAGGCGAAGCCGCGCTGTATCAGCTCGATGCGAACGCCGTCGACGGATCTGCGCGAGGCCGCGGCGGACGTCAAGGAAGCCGGCGCCGCCGCCGACGCCAGACGGAAAAGAAGAAGTAAGTCAGCTGCCGATCACTGGCGCTGCTCTCACCGACCTCTATCAGCTCACCATGGCGGCGGGCTATTTCGAGGCCGGCAAGACCGAAGAGCGCGCCACCTTTGAGCTGTTCGTCCGCCGCCTGCCGCACAATCGCAACTTCATTCTGGCGGCGGGCCTTGCACAAGCGGTCGAGTATCTCCTGAACCTGCGCTTCACCGCGGAGGAGATCGACTATCTCCGCACGCTGCCGCAGTTCGCGCACACCGGCCCCGGCTTCTTCGACATGCTCGCCGGCCTGCGCTTCACCGGCGACCTCTTCGCGGTCCCCGAAGGCACGCCGCTGTTCGCCGGCGAGCCGTTCCTCACGCTGCGCGCGCCGCTTGATCGAAGCGCAGATCCCGGAAACATATCTGCTGGCGACCATCGGATTCCAGTCGATGATCGCGACCAAAGCCGCGCGCGTGGTGAAAGCCGCGCTGGGCCGCAGCGTGGTCGAGTTCGGAACGCGCCGCGCGCATTCGCCCGAAGCCGGCGTGCTGGCCGGCCGCGCGGCCTACATCGGCGGCTGCGCGGGCACCAGCAACGCCGAAGCCGGCATGCGCTACGGCGTTCCGGTGTTCGGCACCGGCGCGCATTCCTGGGTGATGTCGTTCCCGCACGAACGCGAGGCCTTCGAACAGCTGCAGAAGCTGCTGGGCGAAAGCACGGTGTACCTGATCGATAGCTACGACACGCTCGAAGGCGCGCGCCGCGCCGCGGCACTGGGACGTCCGCTGTGGGGCGTGCGGCTCGACAGCGGCAACCTGGTCGAGCTCGCGCCCGCCGTTCGCAAGATTCTGGACGACGCCGGCCTTGCGCGACGCCAAGATCATGGCCACCGGCGATCTGAACGAGTACAAGATTCACGAGCTGGTGGCCGCGCGCGCGCCCATCGACGTGTTCGGCGTCGGCACCGAATTGTCCACCTCGGCCGACGCGCCCTCGCTGGGCGTGGTTTATAAAATGGTGGAGCTCGATAGGAAGGCGGATCGGCGGCCGCCGCTACACGCTGAAGCTCAGCGAAGACAAGCACACGCTGCCCGGCGCCAAACAGATCTTCCGCTACGCCGATCACGACGTGCTCGGGCGATCGACCGAATGCCCGTCTGCCCGCCCGGCGCCGCCGCCAGTCGAAGCGCTGCTGCGGCCGGTGATCATCGGCGGGCAATTGGTCGAGCCGCTGCCATCGGCGGAACAAGCGCGCGCACACGCGGCCGAATGCTGGCGAAGCTCCCCGGCCCCGTGCCATAGTCTGTTCGAAGGCGAGCACGCCTGGCGCGTGGACCTGAGCACGGAGCTCGAATGTCTATTCGAAAAGGTGCGCAAAGGCGTGGCAAACTGAACAGAGTGCGCCTACTGGGTCCGCATCTTGAGGCGCGACAGGAGTGCGCTGCCGGATTACGGAGCCATCAAACGCATGCAGCGGGCAAATGGAGTGCTCTAATAAGGGGATCTTCATGACCACCGTCTTCTTCGACGTCGATACGCAAATCGATTTCATGTATCCCGCGGGCGCGCTCTATGTCCCGGGCGCCGAAACGATCCTGCGACAACATCGCCGCGCTGAATCGCTACGCGGCATCTCACGGCATCCCCGTAATCTCAACCGTCGACGCGCACTCCGAAGACGATCCTGAATTCAAAATCTGGCCGCACCATTGCGTCGTCGGAACGACTGGCCAACAGAAATGCGCGGTCACTCTGCTCGACAACGCGTATCGCGGCCCTGAATCCGGCCAGATCGTCGTCGAAAAACAAACTATCGACGCTTTTCAACCCCAATCTGCCCGGGATCCTGACCGAGCTCACCGCCGATCGCTTTGTCGTCTATGGCGTAGTGACCGAAATCTGCGTGCGAACCTCGCGTCGAAGGCCTGCTCAAAACCGGCGCGCGCGTCGAAGTCGTCACCGATGCGATCCGCAGCCTGACCGACGAAGCCGGCGCGAAAGCTCTCGCGCAATTCACGGCCGCCGGTTGTACGCTAATCCACAGTCTCAACAATCACTGGGGGTGTAGAATCTGGTTATGAGCACGAAGACGCTTCTCACAGCCGCCGAGCTGGAGCAGATGCCCGACGACGATTCGGTGCAGCTCGAACTCGACGAAGGGGAGCTAATCACGATGCCTCTGGCCGGTGGCCGACACGGCGGTTGCGGAGCCGCAATCATCGGGATCTTGCGGAACCATGTAAGAGCCGGAAACCTAGGACGGCTATATACGCCTGACACTGGTTTCCGTTTGAAAGATGACACCGTTCGTGCGCCGGACGTCGCTTTCGTCCGACAATCCCGCGTTGCCGAGGTTCACTCGGTTGGATTCAACAAAGGAGCCCCCGATCTAGCCGTAGAAATCCTATCGCCATCCGACACATTCCGCCAATTGATGCGCAAAGTGAAACAATACTTCGCCGCCGGCACCCACACCGTCTGGATCGTCTACCCCGACCGCAAAGAAGTTCAGATCCTCGACGCCAAAGGCGCGGACGTTCTCCTGCAAAACGACGACGTGCTCGAAGCCCCCGAGCTTCTCCCCGGCTTCTCCGTCACCGATCAGCGAATTCTTCGAATAGCTATTGCCTCCCGACGCCGTGCAACTGCTTACCGCACCCACCCCGGCTTCACATACGCATAGAACAGCGTGATCACCCCGACCACACACGCCATAAAAACACTGTGCTTCAGCGTGAACCGGAACAACTTCCCTTCCTCCTCGCGAGCCATCCCCGTCGCCGCCGCCGCCACCGCGATGCTCTGCAGGCTGATCATCTTGCCCATCACGCCGCCGCTCGAATTCGCCGCCGCCATCAGCGCCGGATTCAATCCCAGCCGATCCGCCGTCACCATCTGCAGCGTCCCGAACAGAGCGTTCGCCGCCGTGTCGCTGCCCGTCAGGAACACTCCCAGCCATCCCAGTAGCGAGCTGAAGAACGGAAACGCCACGCCCGTCGCCGCGAATGCCAGCCCCAGCGTCGCCGTCGCGCCCGAATAATTCATCAGGTACGCCAGCGCCACCACTGCCGCGATCGTGATCAGCGGCGTCAACAACTGCTTCGCCGTCATCCACGTCCACTTCGCCAGATTCGTCGGCGACACCCGCAGGATCGCTGCCGACACAGAACACCGCGATCAGGCACGCCGTTCCCGATGCCGACAGCAAATTCAACGTGTACTGCGCGGGATATTTCGACGGCGCGCGCGCAATCGGCGGCATGCGCAGCACCTGCTCATGCAGCCCCGGCCAGTTGATCACCCACGTCGCGTGATTCAGCATCGCCTTCACGTCTGCGCGTCCCCACAGCAGCACCAGCACCACCAGGCACGCATATGGCATCCACGCCAGCAGCACATTCCCCCGCGTATGACGATGCGGCGTCGCCACCACCGCGTCATGCGGTTTCCACACTTGCAGCAGCGCGACCAGCGACGCGATCGCCACCAGCGACGCGATGATGTCCGTCAACAAGTACGATTCGCTGAAGTTCGACGTGAAGAATTGCCCCGCCGCGAACGTGATCCCGCATACCGCCACCGCCGGCGCCACCGCTCGCAGCGCCTTCAACCCGCCCATCACCAGCACCAAATACATCGGAACGAACAGCGACACCGGCGCGACAATCCTGCCCGACGTCGGACGACAACGCCAGCATCGGCAAGCTTCGTCACGCCCTGCAACGCGACCAGCGGAGTACCGATCGAGCCGAACGCCACCGGCGATGTGTTCGCCAACAGACAAATCGCCGCCGCGTAGAATGGCGAGAATCCGAGCCCCGTCAGCATCGCCGCCGCCACCGCCACCGGCGTTCCGAATCCCGCCGCGCCTTCGATAAACGCGCCGAACGCGAACGCGATCAGCAGCGCCTGCAATCGGCGATCACCGGTCAGGCTGCCGATCGAGTCTTTGATGATCTCGAATTTCCCGGTCTCAATCGTCAGCCGGTAAAGCAGAATCGCAGTGAATACGATCCAGCCGATCGGCAACAATCCGTAAGCCGCGCCGTAAGCGGCCGAGCTCGCCACCAGCGACACCGGCATCCGATACACCGCCAGCGCAACCGCCACCGCCGCGGCCAATCCCGCCAGCGAAGCGATCCACGCCGGTTTTCGCATGCACTCCCAACAGCATCAGCAATACGAAAATCGGCAGAGCGGCGACCAGCGCGGAAAGAGGCAGGCTTCCCGAAACGGGGGTATAGGTTTGCGGCCACATAACGTGGGTACCATCTTAGCCTTGTGACACGCTTTAGCGTGGAGCCGTGAAACTTGGCTTCGTGGCGCGCGCTTCAGCGTGCAGCGGTGAACTTCAGTTCACCGTCCGTTAACTTTTTTGAGAACTTTCCACCCGGGCGTGCACTCACAAGCAACACAGAAGTCCTCCGAACCAAAGACAGGCGCTCGGCCCGGCCACGATGTCAGCCACGCATGCCAGAAGGCCTAGGCATGCGTGGCTGCGCGGCGCACCGGAATCCGCAGCGCCTGTTTTTGCAACACGAAACTCCCGAAAGTCGAGCGCCGTTGCCGTCATCACAATCGTGTGTAGGCCCAAATGGCGTCAGTGAGGCGCGACAGAATGGAGCGCTACGTCGCCATCACCACGATCGTACTTAGCCCAAATGGCGTCAGCGAGGCGCGACCGTAAGAGAGCGCGCCGTTGCCATCCCAAAGATCGTGTGTAGTCTCCAATGGCGTCAAAGAGGCGCGACAGAATGGAGCGCGTTCCGTCGCCGGCAGCACGGTCAAAGACTCGAAGGGAGCTGCTCCGCTCTCGCCCCGCCACTGCGCCCCAACCCCAAAATCGCATACCGTAGAGAGAATGTGGGTGAAAGAACTTGCGCTTTGGCTGGGCGAATGAATTCGAAGGCAGTGGCGACCTCGAAATTCGCCGCGTAACCACGCTCGAAGAAGCCGGCCCCGACGATCTCTCCTTCATAGGCAACCAGCGCTCCGCGAAACTCGCCGCGCAATCGCAAGCCGGCTGCCTTCTCGTCCCCCTCGATTTCGCTCAATGACCCGCCCCGCACCATCATCCGCGCCGCCGATCCCCGCGCCGCCGTCGCCCGAGCCATCGCCAAACTCCATCCCCGCATCGAACCCCAGCCCGGCGTCCATCCCAGTGCGATTATCGGACCCGGCGCAATCGTCGAACCCGGCTGTTTCATCGGCCCCCTGGTCGACCATCGGAGCCGGAGTCCGCATCTCCACCGGCACGTCCATTGGCGCCGGATCCGTCATCGGCGATTACGTGCATATCGGCAACCACTGCACGCTCCATCCGCGCGTCACCATTTATCGCGACGTCGAAATCGGCAATCACGTAATTCTGCATTCCGGCTGCGTGATCGGCGCCGACGGATTCGGTTTCGTCCTCGCCGACGGCATGTACGAAAAGTTTCCGCAGATCGGACGAGTGCAAATCGGTGATCGCGTAGAAATCGGAGCCAACTCCTGCGTCGATCGCGCCGCCCTCGGAGTCACCAGCATCGGCGACGGAACGAAAATCGACAACCTGGTCCACGTCGGCCATAACTGCCGCATCGGTCGTCACGTGGTGATCGCTGCGCAGACCGGCTTTTCCGGCGGCGTGATCGTAGAGGATTACGCGGTGATCGGCGGACAAGTCGGAGTAGGCGACAAAGCCCGCATTGAATCGCGAGCCGTAATAGGTTCCGGCTCCGGCATCCTGACCTCGAAAATCGTGAGAGCCGGCCAAGTGATGTGGGGTACCCCGGCCCGCCCCCTGCGAGAGCATCTGGAGCAACTAGCCGTGCTGTCTCGCATGACGAAAAAGAAACGGTAGGACGTGGGGCAGGCGGTTCCGCCTGCCATCCCGCCTCAAGATCGAAACAACAGCGAAAGAGCGTTTGATTTGCGTGACCATCGACGAAGTGGGGCGGAGCGCCCGCTCCGCGCGTGACCGCCCGGTCGCGCCGTTTTCGTGGGCAGGCGTTTCCGCCTGCCCTCCCAATCAAGATCGAACAGCAAGCGAAAGAGCGTTTGATTTGCGTGACCATCGACGAAGTGGGGCGGAGCGCAGGCTCCGCGCGTGACCGCCCGGTCGCGCCGCCTTCGTGGGGCAGGCGTTTCCGCCTGCCATCCCAATTAAGATCGAAACAACAGCGAAAGAGCGTTTGATTTGCGCTGACCAGCCGACGAAAGTGGGGCGGACCTCCAGGTCCGCAAGCGACCTCCGGTCGCGCCGCCCTCGTGACCCAGGCATTTCCCCCAGCCATGCTGCCTCAACATCGAAATAACAACTGAAAAATCCCCTCAACCTCCCGCGACACCGCCAGCATATCCACAACACCCGACGTTTCAACATCCACGCGAGCGCCAACCTCCAACCAGCCGACCGACTCAACCGAACGCAAACTCAACACAACCTCAGCCAGCGATCGAGCATCCAGATGTCCCGCATGCCGTTTCCGCCTAAAGAATCGTCCGGCAGCCACCTCCACCTCGCAAACACAATTCACACTCACGACAGCCCGAGACAACGCGGTAATCCATTCCGTTGGAGTCCCCGAATCTGCCGCCATCCCCGCCCGGCGCCAATGCGAAACCAGCACTGCCCCGTCCGACGCCGCCGCTTGCCGCTCCAATATCGCGTCGCTCTCACGACTCAGCCTCCGCCGCCACGCAGCATCGCCGATTCCGCGCTCCTCAAATAACCGCTCAAGAATGTCGTCCTTGTCGATCAGCGGAAGCCCCAACGATTCAGCCAATGCCAGTCCCAACGTGGTTTTTCCGCTGCCCGGCAACCCCGAAATCACGACGAAGCGACGATCCATCCTCGCTGACATCTTAAGGCTTACGTCTCCACCTCCACCACCGCCACCCCCAACCGCCGCAACCTCTCCTCCGCCGCCGACCTCTTCACGCCATCCTGCCGATCCCGCTCCGCCCGAACCTCATCCTCCGTCGCCACCCGATGCGACTTCGCATGCAACATCTTCGCCGCCACCCCCGCCACCACTTCCACAATCATTCCCGCCACGCGATCCCGCAGCGCATCCTCCAAACTCACGATCCATAACGACTGCGGCAGGCTCTGCTCAATCGCACGAATCTCTTCCCAATACCGCCTCAGGTCCGGCATTACTGTTCCCTCAACGCGCGCGCGATTTCCTGCATCGCCTGCTGCTTATCCGCCGCGCTCATACCTGGCCGAATCGCGCCAATTTCAAACGTGCTCTGGAATTGTGCCGCCACATCGCCGCGGCCCTCCAACTCCGCCGCCACCGATTCGCGCAGCGTCGCCAGCGCACTTTCGTCCAGCCCCTTCACCAACGCATCGAACTTTGCCCGTACACTCATGCTCGTCCCTCTTTCTTTGCGCGATCCGTTAGCGATCGCTCGAATTCATCCGCGCTGGTCGATATCTGAATCGCGCGCCGCTTCTGTCCATCCGCATGCGCCAGCAGCGCGCCCACCACGCCTTTCGACAAGTCCACCGGCAGCACCATCTCTTCGGTCACCGCGTCTCGCATCCGCGTTAGCAATTTCTCCGCGCGATCCTGCGCCATCCGCTCGACGGCTCGTCCCCGCGCGATCATCGCGTGCGATTCCGCGCGCAGGTTTGCGATTTGCGCCAGTGGAAGTAAGCGCTCGGCCAGATGCTCCAGCGCCCGGCTCGCCAGCCGGTCGTGATACTCGCTCGACACTAGTTCCGTCAGCTTCCCGAATTCCGGTTTGGATTTTTCCGCCGCCGATTCAATCGCGGCGTCGATCGCGATCCGGCAACTTCTGGCCAACCGTTCGCGAGCGTCTTTCGCGAACTGATTCAGCACTCGTTGCGATGTGCGTAATTTCTCCAGCCGCTCCGCCGAAGCTTGCTGCGATTCCGTCGCCTCCACCACCTCCGGCTGCGTCTCGGCGATCTTCAACAATTCCGCAACGCGGATTTGCAGGTCCTGCGCGAGCGCCTGCTCATCGCCCGTAACCACCGCTTCCAGCGTCTTCGTCTGCGAGATATCAAAACTAGATTGCATATGTTTCCGCCCACAGAATACCTTCGTGCCAGCGAATTCCGAGCCACAAATGCAGCCCAAGCGAGCCTATCTAACTGAAGAAGAAACGTGTTCAACGATTTGAAACGCGCGTGACCGCCCGCTCCCGCCAATCCAAAGGCGCGACAGCAAGGAGCCCGTAGCTAGCGGGTAGTCGTCGACCTGCCTTTGGCAAAAGCCCGCTCCGATGTGGCGCACGCACTCCTGCGTGCCGTGTCGACACTCATGTCGACACCCTTCACCCACTAAGGAAATTTCGCGGACAGCCCATTCGTGCGCGTCGTTCGCGATTACAGAATTCGCACGCGCTCCATATGAGCACCAATCCCTCGCACACCCCAGCCAACTAATCCGGCAACGCGAACGCCACGATGCTGCTGCCCGACGGCGCGTCGTTCTTCCCGCCGCCGCACACGATCACCACATACTCTCGCCCGTTGATTTCGTAAATCGCCGGAGTCGCATTCCCCGCGGCGGGAAGCGTCGTCTCCCACAGCAACTTACCCGTCAGCTTGTCATACGCGTGGAATTTCTTGTCGAAACTCGTCGCGCCGATGAACAGCAGCCCGCTCGCCGTGACCACCGGACCGCCGTAGTTGTCGCTGCCGGTATTCCTGATTCCCTTCGCCACCAGCTCCGGATATTCGCCGAACGGAATCTGCCAGCGAATCTCGCCCTTGTTCAAATCGATCGCATTCAGCGTGCCCCACGGCGGCGTCAGCGGAGGATACCCATCCGGATCGCGCATCAGAATATAGCCCTCGTTGCGATACTTCTGCCAGTTGGGATCGCGTCTGCGCAACCGCGGGGTCCACCACCGTCGTGTCTCGCCCGGTCATGAGAAACTCCACGATCTCGTTCACGCCGCGGCCCAGATGACTGAACGCCGGGCATTCGTCCCGTGCCTTCGCGAATCACCGCCGCGATCTGCTCGCGACTGCGCGTCTTTCCGATATCGACCAGCGACGGAAATCCGCCCGAGCCTTTGCGATCCTCGCCATGGCAGCTCGCGCAATTGTTCTTGTAGAGCGACGTCGTGTCGTGCGTCACCATGCGGATGATCCACGGCTGCTCGTTCGAATTGACGTACAGCAACCCGGTCGCGGGATCGAACGCCGCGCCGCCCCATTCGCCGCCGCCGTCGGTGCCGGGCATCAGAATCGTGCCGCGCGTGCTCGGCGGCGTGAACATGCCGTTCGAATCCAGCTTGCGAAACACGTCGAGCACAGCCGCGTGCGCCTCGGGTGTTCGGCGCGTGATCATGTCTTCGGTGAACGTTTGCCGCGCGAACGGCGGCGGCTTCACCGGATATGGCTGCGTCTCGGCGAGCTTTTCGCCATCGAGTTTCGACGCCGGAACTTTGCGGTACTCAATCGGAAACAGCGGCTCGCCTGTCTTGCGATCCAGCACGAACACGAACCCCGTCTTCGCGATCTGCGCCACCGCTTCCACCGGCCGGCCGTTGCGCGTCACCGTGACCAGGCTCGGCGCAGCCGGAAAATCCAGATCCCAGACATCGTGCTTGATTCCCTGGAAGTGCCACACGCGCTTGCCCGTGCGGGCATCCAGCGCGATCACGCAATTGGCGAACAGGTTGTCGCCAATGCGATTCGATCCGTAGAAATCGAACGATGCCGAACCGGTCGCCGCGAACACCATGCCCAGCTTCGGGTCGACGCTCAAGCCCGCCCACGCATTCGCGCCGCCCGAAATCTTCCAGGCGTCGGGAGGCCACGTCTCATAGCCGAACTCGCCCGGATGCGGAATCGTGTGAAACGTCCAGCGGATCGCGCCGGTGTTCACGTCGTAGGCGCGAAGATCGCCCGGCGCACCCGGCAGCGTTTCGGGAACCGCCGTGCCCATGATGATCGTGTCGCCGAAAATCACGCCAGGAGTGCTCGCGCTCACCGAAAGATTCTCGTACGGCCGGTCGAGCCCCTTGCGCAAATCGATGCGCCCATCGTCGCCGAACTTCTGAATCGGCTTGCCGGTCTTCTTGTCCAGGGCCCACAGGAAATTGCGATGCGTGACGAACACGCGATCGTTGTAGACCGTCACGCCGCGATGCCGGAAGCGGCGCTGGATCGCCGAGCCTTGATTCGGATCGAAGCTCCAGATCTCCTTACCCGTTTTCGCATCGAGCGCGATCACTCGTAGCTTCGGCGTGGTCGCGTACAGCACTCCGTCGACGACGATCGGATTGCTCTGCATCTCGGAATCTTTGAACGCATCATGTGCATCGTAAGTCCAGGCGACTTTGAGGCTGGAGACGTTCTGCGGAGTGATCTGCTTGAGCTCGGAATAGCGAATGTTGTAAGGACCGCCGTTCACCGGCCACTCGACATCGGCAGCAATCGCAAAAGCCGCGGCGAGCAGCAGTCGATAGGAGCAATGTTTTCACTTGGTATTCTTCTTTGCGATCTCGAAACCCAACGCCGGATCGGCGCCGAGTCTCCGCAGCAAATCACCAGTATCCTTGCGAACAAAGAACGAGCCCGCCTGATAGATGCCTTGCGTGATGAAATACGGCGTCTGCCCCAGCTTGTTCATCACGTCCATCTTCGCGCCGTGATCGAACAGAAACTGAACCAGAAGTGGCGAGCCGAAGTAAGCTGCACCGTGCATGGCGGTCTGGCCGTTCGTATTTGCCGCGTTGATATCGATCCCAAGTTCCAGACAATATTTGACGGACTCGATCGCGGCGAGTTGCAGCGGCAGCGTGGAATCCTGGAACCAACGGCGGCCGTAGCGATCTTGTCCCTCGATAAAATCGATGCCGGCGGCGGCCATTAATGCCGTGGTTTTGTCCAGTGTCGTCTGCAACGGATTTGCACCGCCTTCTGCAAGGATATGCATCATCGGAACGTCGCCAAAATCGGCAGCCATCCAAAACGGAGTCGCGCCGATGGCGCTGGGATCGAGTCCCGCCGCCTGCAAAATGTAGCGCGACAACAACGGCAAAGCCTTCTCCAGCCGAGCGTTAGGATCCGACCCGCGCGCCAGCAGCAGCTTCACCAGATCCGGCATTCGCTGCTGAACCGCAGAATGCAAAGGAGTTCGGCCGGCGCCGTGCTGATTGACGTCGGCTCCATGCTCGACGAGAAATTTCGCCATCCCTTCATGATTGCTGTCGATCGCGACCAGCAGCGCGCCCGCTTGCGTATTCGCTTTGAACGCCGCGCGAGCGTTGGTGTCGCCGGCGATTCCATCTGGCGCGGAATCATTTACATCGGCGCCGGCTGCGAGCAGGATTCGCGCGGATTCGAGATTGCCTTGCTGCGCGGCGAACAGCAGCGCGGTGAACTGGGCTTTCGAACGCGCTTTGATGTCGGCGTGGCTTTCGATCAACGCTTCGCGCGACTTCGGGATGATTGTTCGCGACCGCCCACATCAACGCGTTCTGGCCTCGCGTCGATTCCTGTGCGTTGACGTTCGGCGGAGCGCGCCAGCAACAGTTTCACGACGTCGATGTTTCCGGTGAGCGACGCCGTCATCAGCGGAGTCTCGCCATTCAGCTTGGCAAGATTCGGATTCGCGCCTGCCTTGAGCAAGAGATCGACAACTTGCGCGCTGCCGTTCAAGCACGCGAGCGACAGCGGCGTAACACCTTCGTCGTCGGCAGTATTCACGCGAGCGCCGGACGCGATCAAGAGTTGCACCATCGCGCGATCGTCCCAGTGCGCAGCCCAATGCAGAGCCGTCGCGCCGTCGCCTTGCGTCGCGTTGACATCGGCGTGGTCTTTGATGAGTGCTCGGACGGCCGCAATGTCCTTGGCTTTGGCAGCTTCGACGAGGCGAGTTGAATTGGTCGCGCCGAACGCGGTGGCCGCGATGATGATCCATATCGCGATTCCACGGAAGCTAAGGGTGTGCATTTTCATTACTTGCGACTTCGGCTCCCCTTCATATATCACAGAGGTTCCCTATAATGCTAAGTGGAAATGGCTCGGCGTATCACGATCGCATGTTGGCTGCTGGCTGCGGGCTCTGCGCTCCTGGCCCAGCCTGCGCTGGTCGACAAGTATTGCGTCACGTGTCATAACCAGCGGGCGAAGATCGCGGAGCTGGCGCTGGATAAGGCTGACGTCGCGAATCCATCGGTAAGCGCCGAGACGTGGGAGAAGGTGATCGGCAAGCTGCGCAGCAATGCGATGCCGCCGCCGGGGTTGCCGCGTCCCGACAAGACGACCCGCGATGCGTTCGTGAAATATCTGGAAACGTCGCTCGATCGCGCAGCCGCGGCGAAGCCGAATCCGGGCCGCACGGTTTTGCATCGGCTGAATCGCGCCGAGTATGCGAATGCGATTCGCGATCTGTTGGGGGTCGAATTCGACGCGGCTTCGCTGCTGCCTGCCGACGATTCCGGATTCGGATTCGACAACATCGCGGACGTGCTCTCGGTTTCGCCGATGCTGACCGAGCGATATCTTGCGGCCGCTCGAAAGATCAGCCGGCTTGCGGTCGGCGATCCGACGATTCAACCTGCGACGGAAGTTTTTTCCGTGAGCAAGCTATTGAAGCAGGACGACCGCGTGAGCGAAGATTTGCCGTTCGGATCGCGCGCCGGGTCTGGCTGTTCGCTACTATTTTCCGGTCGATGGCGATTATGTCGTGAAGATTTTCCTGCTGCGAACCTACGACGGAAAAATTCGCGGGACGTCCGAACCGCACCAGCTCGAAGTTCGGCGTGAATGGCGAGCAGGATGAAGCAGTTTACCGTCGGCGCGGCGGCGGAACCAGGTGCTGGCCGGGGACGTGGACTTGCGGCAGGAACCGGACGGCATGGAAGTTCGCTTCACCGCGAAGGCCGGCCCGGGTTGGTCGCGGTCACGTTCGTCAAAGAAGCGGGGATGCCGGAAGGCATGCTGCGGCCGAAATATCCGATCACGAGTTATGAATACGCCGGCGACTCGACGATCGCGCCGGGAATCGCGAACGTTGAAATTCGTGGACCGTACGAAGTGAGGGGACCGGGCTCGTCGCCCAGCCGCGAGCGGATCTTCGTGTGCCATCAGGACGACGATCGCTGTGCGCAGGCAGATTCTTTCGACGACTTGCGCGGCGGGCTTATCGACGTCCAGTGACCGATGCGGAGCTTGAGCCGCTGCTGGCGTTCTATCGAGGCGCGCGCGCGAAAGCGAGTTTCGATGCGGGAATCGAAATGGCGCTGCAACGAATCCTGGTGAGTCCCGATTTCCTGTTCCGCATCGAACGCGATCCGCCGAACGCCGCGCCGGGTAAGCCGTATCGCATCAGCGATCTTGAATTGGCATCGCGGCTCTCGTTCTTTTTGTGGAGTAGCATTCCCGATGACGAGTTGCTGGACGTCGCCGCGCGCGGGCAGTTGAAGCAGCCGGCGATTCTGGAGCAGCAGGTGCGGCGAATGCTGGCCGACAATCGATCGAAGGCGTGGGTTCGCAACTTCATGGGCCAGTGGTTGTATCTGCGCAACATCGAACTGGCGGCGGTGGATCCGGCTGCGTTTCCGGATTTCGACGGGAATCTGCGGGAAGCGTTCGCGAAAGAACTGGAACAATTTCTGGACAGCCAGGTTCGCGAGGATCGAAGCGTTTCTGGAATTGCTCACGGCGGACTACACGTACGTGAACGAACGGCTGGCGCGAGCACTACGGAATTCCGAATGTTTATGGCTCGCATTTCCGGCGCGTCACGTTGACCGATGATGCGCGCAAGGGACTGCTGGGCAAGGGCGGGATTCTGATGGTGACGTCGTATGCGAACCGGACGTCGCCGGTGAAGCGCGGAAAGTGGCTGCTGGAGAATATTCTGAACGCGCCCCCGCCGCCGCCGCCGCCGAATGTTCCGTCGCTGAAGGAAAATGCGGCGGGCGCGAAGCCTCAATCGGTTCGCGAGCGATTGGAAGAGCATCGCGCGAATCCGGCGTGCGCGGGGTGTCACAAGATCATGGACCCGCTGGGATTTGCGCTGGAGAATTTCGACGCGGTGGGACAGTGGCGGTCGAACGAGCGAGGCGGGGACTCCTATCGATGCGTCGGGAGAGTTGCTGGACGGGACGAAGTTGGATGGTCCCGCGACGCTGCGCAAGGCGCTGCTGGGGCGGCGCGAGGATTTCGCGGGGACGGTGACGGAGAAGCTGCTGACTTATGCTCTGGGGCGCGGGGCGGAATATTTCGATAAGCCGGCGATCCGGCAGATTGTGCAGCGAGTCGGCGGGCGACGGATTACAACTGGTCGGCGCTGATTCTGGGGATCGTTCGCAGTGTCTCCGTTTCAGATGCGGATGCCTGAGAATTGATTTGCGACGTGGCGCGGGCCGCCAGGCCTGCGAGCCGACGAGTCATCTCGGCTTTTCTTCGGGCTCACGCTGAAGGACAAAGCCGAGACGACTCTCGGCTCTGCAGGCCTGGCGGCCCGCCCCACGTCGGCATTGTGCCACCACCTCGGTCATTCTTTAAGCTATTAGAGGTAGAATTAGTTCGTCCAGGAGGCCTCCGCATAATGTTTGTCACTCGGCAATCGCTGCCGCGCCGCAGGTTCCTGCGCGGCATCGGCACTGCGCTGGCATTGCCTTTGCTCGACAGCATGGTTCCGGCGTTCGCCGACACCAACTCCGTTGCGAAACCGGTGCGCCGCTTGGCGATCGCCTACGTGCCGAATGGCGTCATCATGGACAAGTGGACGCCGGCGGCCGAGGGTTCGGCGTTCGAGCTGACGCCGATTCTGCGAACCGCTGGCGCCGTTTCGCGATCGCATGACGATCGTCAGCGGCTTGGCCAGCAAGCCTGCGTTTCCAGGACCTGGCGAAGGCACCGGCGATCATGTGCGCGCGGCTTCCACGTTTCTGACGGGCGTTCATCCGAAGAAGACCGAAGGCCCGGACATTCGCGCGGGCGTTTCGATGGATCAGATCGCGGCGCGCGAACTCGGCAAGGACACGCAGCTCACGTCGCTGGAATTGTGTCTCGACGGCGAATGAGTTGATGGGCGCATGCGAGGCGGGCTATAGCTGCGCATACGCGAATACGCTTTCCTGGCGGAATCCGACGACGCCGCTGCCGATGGAGAATCAGCCGCGCGCGGTGTTTGAGCGCCTGTTCGGCGACAGCAACAACACGACGCGAGCGGCGCGGCTGGCGCGCATTCAGGAAGACCGCAGCATTCTCGATTCGCTGGTGCAGGAAGTTTCGACGTTTCGAGAAGAAGCTGGGCCCGGGCGATCGCGCCAAGCTGGCGCAATACCTGGACGCGATTCGCGATCTGGAACGCCGCATCCAGAAAGCCGAGAGCTCAAAGCGCGAAGGAATTGCCCATGATGGAGCGGCCCACGGGCGGAATTCCCGCGACGTTCGCCGAGCACGCCCGGCTGATGTTCGATCTGCAAGTGCTGGCGTATCAGACCGACATGACGCGCGTGATTTCGTTCCTGATGTCGCGCGAAGTCAGTCCGCGGCCGTATCCGGAGATCGGAATTCCGGACGCGCATCATGCGACGTCGCATCACCTGCATCGGCCGGAGCAGATGGCGAAGTGCGACGAAGATCAACCACTATCATGTGGAGCAGCTCGCATATTTTCTGGAGAAGCTGAAGGCGACGCCGGATGGCGAGGGCTCGCTGCTGGATCACATCACGATCGTGTATGGGTGCGGCATCAGCGACAGCAACGATCATCTGCATACCAATTTGCCGATCCTGGTGTTGGGCGGCGGGGCGGGCAATCTGAAGGGCGGCCGTCATGTGCGGGTGGCGGAGGACACGCCGCTGACGAATCTGCATCTGACGTTGCTGGGGAAGCTCGGCGTGCCGATGGAGAGCCTGGGCGATAGCACCGGGGCGCTTGCGCAATTGTCGGGCGTGTAGCTATCCCGGCCAACTCGACAACGCACTCCCTGACGGTCGCGCCTCAACTGACGGCCGTCGCGATTGTTGGTGATCGAGGAGCGCCTCTTACGGTCGCGCCTCACATATAGTGATGAGATCGCATGAATTACGATCTTGTCGTCTCTATTCGAGCATCCCGAGTGGCAGAAGCCTCTGTTTTCCGCGCTGGACCGCCGCGGCGTTCGCTACGAAACTTTCGACCTCAAGCGCGGAGCATTCGATCCCGATCGCGTTCCAGATGCTCCGCTTTACTTCAACCAGGCCAGTCCGAGCGCTTACGTTCGAGGCAATACTCGCGCTGTACCGTTCGCTTTTCGCTGATGCGATCGCTGGAGCTCGGCGGCGCGAGAGTGCTCAACGGGTCGCGCGCATTTTCGCTGGAGTTGAGCAAGTCCACGCAAGCCGCTCTGATGAAGAAGCTGGATATCGCGCATCCGCGAACGCTGGCGTTTAACGATGTCGATTCGGCGATCGCGCAACTGGGGCGATGTGTGGCCCGCACTGCTGAAACCCGAACAGGGCGGAAGCGGGGCGCGGATGTTTTTGCTGAATTCGCCGGAGGAGCTGGCTCGCCTGCTGCGCGATCGGCCCGGAGCTTTGGTCCCCCGGACCATCTGCTTACGCTTGCAGGAATATTTTCAGGTCGAGCCCGCGCGAGGCATCGTTCGAATGGAGTTTCTTGGGGGCGAGTTGCTCTACGCGATGCGAGTTATTTCGCACGGCGCGTTCAATCTGTGTCCGTCAGAGGTTTGCAATCCGGCATCTGGCGGCTGCGGGAGAATCGCTGTGCGAGGTGCCGGAGGTCAAGCCGCAGCGCCGGTCGAATTCCATCCT
This sequence comes from Terriglobia bacterium, assembly GCA_963732025.1. Lineage (GTDB taxonomy): Bacteria > Acidobacteriota > Terriglobia > Bryobacterales > Bryobacteraceae > Palsa-187. Next base: position 58,009 of record CAVSXU010000003.1, on the reverse strand, counting down.
TATAAGGAAGTGCCGGCGGCGGCTGTCGAATCCGGCAAGAGGTTGATGGCGGCGGGCGGTCTCGATGTCGGCGGAATCGAATATCTGGAAGCCGCGGATGGACGATTGGTTTTCTACGATATCAACGCGAATTCGAATCTTCGCGCGCCGATCGGGCAGGCGTTCGGCTTTGATCCTTTCGAGCGAGTGGTCGATTTTCTGATCGAACAGATTAAGGTCGCAGCGTAGGCGCTTCGCTTATTGGCTCCGCGTCTACAAATTTCGAGACGCCCGGTCGGCGTCGACCTTCCACGGGTCAAGAGCACAGACGCCGGAACCGGGTCCGTCTACCGGAACTCTCGACACAGCAGGCTGGTGGCCCGCGCCACGACTACTTAATTGTCCACTCGATGTAGCGGCGAAACATCCAGACAAGTCCAGCCGCCGAACAGCAACACCAGCGTGCTCCAGGGCGCGAACGGACACAAGCTTCGGTACCCGAAATCATTGATCATCAATGACGAATACGGGAGAGCGTGGGATGGCCAGGCATCGCAAATACGATCGCCAAGGCAAGGAGAAGGCGTGACATTTTAGTGAAGCGATGCCTTATTGTTGCACTGGGCTTCCGGGCGTCGGCGGTCAGTTCCAGCAACCGGCCCCGTAAGAGCCTGTGTGAAAACCGGGACAGGCCGCCCTGTCCACGCCGATTTCTTGTTCATTCGTGGCCTCGAGTCGCTAGGGGACAGGGTAGCCTGTCCCTGTTTTCACACAGACTCTTACGGAAGCAGCAATGTGTGCATCGGAGCGCAAGATTGCCCTGTGTTCTTGACCAACTTAGCGGCGGGGCTTCCCGATGCAGGCGAAGGCGCGTGCTCCGATCGGCGTTGCGGCAACAATCCGTACACCAGCACGCGTTCGGAAAACGTCGGCAGAAATACCTTGCCGTTCGCGATCAGGGGCTGATTGAATTTAGCGTGACTGCAACCCGCGTCGCCGCCCAGATTGTCGTACGAGTTGTTCCATAGCTCATGAAAAATGCCGGCCGAAAAATCGCTGGCGCTGTAGGCGTGCAAAATGCCCGGCTCGATTCCCGAGGAATTCAGTGTCGGGGCATACGCCCACACGATCCCCGTTCCTGCGTTCTGGCCGTTCGCGGACACCACGACACTCGCCCCCTGATAGCCCACCGCCGTCCCATCGCTCTCCCCATTGGCAAGCATCGCGATCGACGCAAAGTCCGGCGACAACCGGAATGCCTTGAGCGTATCCGTGGGAAACGGCGGAGTCGGTCCATAGATGTAGCCGCCACCGCCTGGCCAGGCGAAAATCGTGTTGTTCCAAAAGGCGAATCCGTTGTATACGCCGGTCCAATCGAACCCGGAACTGTGACGCGCCGCAGCCTGGGTGCGCGCTTCCAGCAACATGCCGTTCAGGTTCACCGAAAACAAATCACCGTATTTGCTGCCCGAAATCAGCCGATTGGATCCAGGCATCAGGATCACTCGGCTTGCCGCCAGATCGAGGTCCGCGTTGTCGTCCCAATCGTCTTCCTCCGGGTAAAAGCTGGTTTTGCGACGACCTGCAGCGTTAACGGATCCACTTGCAGAATGCTCTCGGAATTATCCGCCGCAACAGCGTCGCCCTCGATATTATTGCCCGTGTTGAAGTAGATGTACTTGCCGTCCGTCGCGGGACCGCCTCCGGACTGCCAGATTCCGGATCCCCATTTCGTGGGCGAATAATTCATCGTGGCGATCGGATTCAGGTTCGCGTCGTAGCTGAACATCCAGCCGTAATACGGCGTTTCGTCCTGATGCGAGGCAAACGCCACGTAGATGCGGCTGTTCAGCAGCAGCAGCGCCGGCCTCTGCAGGTGGTATCGCGACAGGAATGTGACGCTTTGAGACGCGCCGGCGATTTCCACGGGCGGCGTCGCGTCCACTCCGTCGGTCAACCGGATCTTGTGCAGAAAATGATGCGACTGGGGCGAGTCGGCGCCGCCGTCCACGGTGTTCGCCACGAAGTACATCGAGCCGCTTGCGACATCGATCGCCGGAGTTCCAACGATCCCGATGCCCGACGGCCCATAGTTATCGACGGGCGCCGAACAGTCCGGAAACACGTAGTATTGCTGAATAATTCCGCTGGGGAACGGGGAGCCGAAGGCGGCGCTCCATTGCAGAACGTAGTCGTCGGCGTCGTAGGCGTAAATCATGTTGGCGGTGGTCGCGATGAAGACCAGATTTCGCGCGCCGCGATTGGGAGTCACCACTCCGGGAACGTACAACGGCTGAGCAAAGACGCACCCGCTGACCGGCAGCCGGGCAAGTTTCCCGAACTGCGCTGCGTTGACGTTGGCGGGGGTCAGAATGGTCTCGCCGATCGCCGCGCCGGTCCGGAAATTGTCGTAGTGTCCGGTGACGACGGCGCTTGGAGTTTGCCCCGCGAGGTGGAGAGTGAGCATCACCAGCGTGCCGAGAATTGCCGCAAATCGGGGACTCATCCACGTTAGAGGACTCATCCACGTTAGGGTCCGTGTGAAAACAGCAGGCCGCCTTGTCCACGCCGATAGCTTGTTCATTCGTGGCCTCGGGTCACTAGGGGACAGGGTAGCCTGTCCCTGTTTTCACACATCGATGTTAGGGGACACATCGATTTCAATTGTAGGCCAGTCGCGCCAATTTGCTCGTGAAGCGCGCGCGGCGGACTCATTTGGACTCAAACCCGGCCGATTTCGCGACCACGCCCAATTCCCTTCCGAACTCGGCCGCGGGCAGGGAGCGGTCCAGCTTGAATTCGATCTCGACAGTTTCCTTTGTTCCGAGCGCCGATGTTCCCAGCGCCGAGCGGGGTATGGATCGCCGATACGTGTGATCACCCTGCGTTGTAAACGTTTCCGGCTCCAGCGCGACACCACCAATCGTTGCGGAGAGGGTCAAGCTCTTAACGCGATCGATCACAGGCGGCGGAATCGAAAAATTGAATACGAGGCTCTGGCCGTTCTTCGAGGCCTCGCGCGGGGTTCCCAGGGCAATGACGAATGTTTTCGCGGTCCAACGCCAAGCGCCCCCTTCCACGGGATATAGATCCCCTGACCAGTTGCCGTTCCGTCGCGCGATCGCCCATCTGGACAAAGCCGGCGAACGGCGCGGCGGTCCATTCCCAATCAGTCTGTTCCGGGTTCAAAGGGCGGCTGTAGTTGTAGCCCGCGCCCCGCATCAGAGCGCTCAGATCTTCGGGCGTCGTTTGAAAGCTGGCGAGTTGGCGCGCCACTACCTCCATCACGACTTTGGGATGAAATCGCTTCAGCGTTTCGAGCGCGCCCCGCAGCACCAGGCCTTCCGCGCCTTCAACATCGATCTTGATGGCGTCCACTCGCGTCAGTTTCAACTCGTTGGTGACGTCGTCGATCGGCCGCCCGCGGACCGAATACGGCCTGGGCGTCTGCCCCCTCTGAATGGTCGCGTTATCGGCGGATAACGAGGAAGCACCGGTGTTGGCCTCACCGGCGGCATACAGGGTGAGCATCTGTTCGCGCTCCGTGCAGGCGATCGGTTCCACGACGACATTGTCGAAGTGATTGGCATGCGCGTTGTCACGCAGCAACGCGACGGTCTCGGGATTCGGCTCAAACGAGACGACGCGCCCGGCAGGTCCAACGCGGAGGGCGGCCTTCATCGAAAAGTATCCGATGTGAGCGCCAACGTCGTAAAAAACGCCGTCTTTGGGTAGCGATGAGGCAATGGAATCCCAAACCTCGGGTTGCCATTCGCCGGTTTTTAGGATCACCGACGGAACCAGGTCGCGCGGATCCAGAAAGAAGCTGATCCCGCGTTCCACTTCCACGCGCGCCGGCCCCAACACGCTGGTTTTCAGGAGCAGCGGCTCCAGGCTTGCGAGCATCCAGGCGCGTTGGTTCCACTGGCGGTCGCTCCACTTACGCTCTAGCCGGTAGTAAGTGCGCAGGGTGTAGGATCGATGCGAGCGGGCGAAGATCCAGGCGATGAAGACGATGGCGACGAGCGCTCCACCGATGACGGAGAGTTTTCTAATCAAGGTTCATCTTACCCAATAACCCACCCGATCCCGATGAACCCACCCGATGAATGGCGCCGGCCTTTTACCGTGGCTGTAATGGCTACTAGTAAGGTGTCCCGGAGCTTTCGATAGTGGGAAATGACCGCTCCTTAACAGTCGCGGCTCTGAAACTCTTCCGAGCCGCGCACGTCAGCAAGCGGTCCTCTTGGTCCGCGAAATCATTGCTAGCGAAGGCTCGGGAACGGGACTTTCGTCTATCTGTCCGCGCAAGACGCGAAAAGGGAGTGTACACGTTTTAATAACCGTCGACGGCAAGTTGTTCCAAGAGGCGACGGCGGGCAGCGAATTCGGGGTTGCGTTCGCGAGCGGTAGCGTCCGATGACAGCTCATCCGCGACTTCGCGTTGCGCTGGACTGGGCTATCGTCCTCGGTTCTCTAACAACAATTCCGTTGACGGTTCTCCAGGAGCAAGGCGTGCGGTCGCATACTTTGGACACGATGGATTGGGCCGTCTGGAGTGTCTTTGCACTGGAGTTCCTGTTCATCTTATTTCTTGCCCGAGATCAAATCCGCAGGCCCGCAACGATCACGGCCCACCAAATGCCGTCGCCGTATCCGCAAGGGCGGATGGACCTCGAATCGCGAGAAGCTGGTAGAAACGTCCGATTACAAGTCTTCGGCGATCGGACCCACTTAATCCTTGACTGCACCTCCTCCGTGGTGGCCCTTCATTGCCAGTAGTTACGATCCAAACTCCGGTACTGCACTGCTTCGGCGAGGTGCTTGGCGGTGACGCAATCGGAGTGATCGAGGTCCGCAATCGTCCGCGCGACCTTGAGAATGCGGTCGTGAGCCCGCGCGCTGAGGCCCATTCGACGAACCGCCATTTCGAGCGTGCGCTCTCCCGCGTCGTCGAGCGCGCACAGTTTTCGGAGCTGCGCGACAGGGATCTGCGCATTATAAAAACCGCGAGATTGCTGCAACGTCCGAGCCTCCGCCACGCGCGCGCGCATTTCGGAGGAGCTTGCGCCGTCAGAGTGGCCGCGTAATTCCTGGTACGGCACCGCTGGAACTTCGATATGCAGATCAATTCGATCGAGCAATGGACCGCTAATCTTCCCGAGGTACCTCTGAATGATGGCTCCCGTACATCTGCAATCCCTCGCTGGGTCGGAAAAATGCCCGCACGGGCATGGATTCATCGCCGAAATAAGAATCAGGTCGCTAGGGAAGCGGAGCGTCATTTGGGATCGGGCAATGGTGACACTTCCTTCTTCCAGCGGCTGCCGCAATTGTTCCAGGACATTTCTAGGAAATTCCGGCAATTCGTCCAGAAACAATACGCCGTTATGCGCCAGGCTGACCTCGCCCGGGCGCGGCGTTCCCAATCCGCCTCCGATCAGCCCCGCCGCCGACACGGAATGATGCGGCGCCCGAAACGGACGAGTGTGCAGAAGCCCGCAATTCTTCGGCAGCAGTCCCGCGACGCTGTGCACTTTCGTGGTCTCCAACGCCTCAGAGAACGTCAAGGCTGGAAGGATGCCCGCCATCCTGCGGGCGAGCATCGTCTTACCCGACCCCGGCGGGCCGACCATCAAAACATTGTGGCCGCCAGCCGCCGCGACCTCGAGTGCGCGTTTGGCCGAGGTTTGCCCGCGCACGTCGCGAAAGTCGGGTTCATTCTCGTCCGCCGCCACAGCCGCGCCTGCATTGGTCGGCTGATAGGGAGCAAACGTCACCGGCGACCTCAGATACTCGACCACCTCACACAGGGTGCGCATCCCGAAAACACTGATGCCTTCCGCCATCGATGCTTCCATGGCATTTTCAGCCGGGACCAGCACGTTCGAGATCCCTCGCGCGCGGGCACACGCGGCAATCGACAGCGCGCCGCGGATCGGCCGAATCGCACCGTCCAGCGAAAGCTCGCCTACGAACAGATGCTCCTGCTGACGGACCCACGACGCCCATCGCGCCCAGGATCCCGACCGCCATCGGCAGATCGAATCCCGCCCCCTCCTTGCGAATGTTGGCCGGGGCCAGGTTAATCGTGATGCTCTTGCTGGGATATCCAAAGCCGGAATTCGACAACGCGCTCTTGATCCGGTTGCGGCTCTCGCGCACGGCGGTATCGGGCATGCCCACCGTGATGAAATCGCGGTCCGAGCCCGGATACATATCCACCTGGACATCGATCAGGTGAGCGTCGATACCGTAGACCGCCGCCGAGCGCGTATTGAACAGGGCCATTCAGTAGTGAGTGGCCTGGGCAGCCAATTCCTCGCAGTCCCTCTGTGAGAATTGCGTGACGCCACCCAACTGTGTTTCGTGACCGCGAATGGAGCACTTCGGGGCGGCTCCGACCGCCTACAACGGCGTATGGGCGATCCAACTCACCGGCTTCAAAGGCCGGCCCACTCCGCCAGCCTCGCTAACGACGCAGCGATGTGGATCTGTACATATCCGCGGTCGGTCAAAAGCACGCTCGAGGGCCGCATATACGGCAAAGTCGCCGTCTCAGCCAAGATCATCAAATCGCGTGAGACCTCCGAAGCGGGCGCCGAGTCCCACTTGCGAAGCGATCCGAACTGCGACTTCGTTGGCGAACCCGGCTGTTTGTCGAGTTCACGCAGTGCCGACCTTAGTGAATCCAGTTCACGGGAAATCGCCGCATTTCGCTGAGAAATATACAGCTCCAGCTTTGCATGCCGATCGCAGATCGTGCGGTGCGAACGTATTACAATTGCGTCCAGGTCGTTCAGCCTGCGTTGATTCAGAACAACCCTCAACCTGACCGATCCGAAACGGCCCGACGTCACCTCCACACTCGTGGAATACTCCAGTGCACCCACCTGGTTCAAAAGTGACTTGACGCAGTCATTTAACTTGGCGATCTGTTCTTTGGCGAGAACCCATTGCTGCTCGTGCCTCCTCTCTCGTTCGATTTCCTCACGCCGCCTGTCCAACGCCATCTCAACGGGGAACGAATCGCCCCTGAGCGCGTGTCTCTCAAAAGAAAGGACCGCGGTCCTCGCCAACGCATCGTCTGTCATCTCCAGCGCGAGATTCAGCAGGAACCGGCGGACCCGGCTTGTCTTCAAATTCGATCGCCCACTTGGCAGCGATTCGACGACGCTATACACATCGAGCCGCGACATCACCCGCATTCGCTCAGGATCCAGCCGCTTAACCACCTCCAGGGATCTTCTCGCCTCTTCACGGTCACTCATGAGGAGCGCCAATAGAAACGACGTAGTCGCGCCTTCTCGACTCTGCTCCAGGAAGTAGTTCCTCCTGAAGGAATCTCGCGCCTTGCCAAACTTGCCGCTCTCGATTCGCGTCATGACCTCTTTCAGTGCGGAGAAATCCGCAGTGCTCCCCTCGACCTGAGCGGCGCGGTTCTGGCTTACCTCTGTCCGCAATTGCAGTTGCTGTGGTGCGGAACCTCGGTCGGGAGTCGGGAAGGCGTTGGGACGGATGAACTCGTATCCCAGAGTGTCCCCGGGCGGAAACCAATAATGCAGTACGGCGGAATCCCTGACGGTGCCTCTGAAAAGAGGATTTGTACCTTGTCATCCGCATACGGCCGCGACGCTGGAATCGTCAGCACCGTGGTGTACACGTAATCCTGACTCTTGCTCAGGATTTGGACGACGCTCGCGCCACCGGAACGGTCCGCGGTTCGGAGCACGTAGGATCCGGGTCCGAGCGTCACCGCCGGTACACCTGCAACGCTGATGGGCTCGTTCACCGTGAAGGCAACCCGATTGTTTGAGCCGGCAAATCCGATCGTGCCGATAGCGAATGTAATTGCGATAACGCTTCTATATCCCATTTCAACTACTCCTCTTTATCACTGTGGCCGAGCGGTTGGCACCACGGAACGTTGATGCACTTCAACACGCTCCTGCCGTTCTGATTGGTTATGGGCCGGTTGTTGTTCGCATATCCGCCGAATTTGGGGAACATGCTAATCACGTCGCGCAATCTTCTAGCCGCTGCGCTCGGCGTGATGGACCAGATCTTACAGAAGGAACCATTGCAGTTAGGAATTAGCCGTCGAAAACCGGCTCTCACGTGCGGCCATCGAATATCTCGTTCTGAAAACAGCAACATACCGACTCATGCGGGCAGAAAATCCCACGGGCCTTCTTAAATGAGATTCACCCGACGGCCTTGTGGATTTTTTTGAATCTTAGCCAAGAATGGTCGTAACGCTACGGGCTTTTTTAAAGCGACCTACGAAACGTGGCGAACTGCCGATCAATTGCCTCAGGCGTTCACGGCGCACTGCAAGGTATCCTGTCGTCGATGCTCTCAGAAACTGCCTGCCCCAAGTTAGCAAAGGCTGGTCTGCCTGGTTACATTAGATCCACCCCGCTAGGGACCGGACTGCTGACCATACTGTTCGTCGCCTATGGTGTTTTGTCGAGCGTTATGGCAGCCCCGGCAGTTCGTCTATTTTTTGATGCCAAGCAAACTATATCTCCAGTTGCGATAGCGGAAGATGCCGACGGGCTGTTGTGGATCGCCGCGGATGAGGGTGTTTTCCGGTTTGACGGCCAACACTTCCTGCGAATTGAGGGACCGTTCGAGGGGCCGGCGGCCATCGAAGTCGTCGGCGGCTCGACGGTGCTTATCGGAGCCAACAATGGCGTTTTTCAATATCTCAAAGGCACCCTCACCCGCCTGACTCGAGAACCAGCGACGGCCTTGACGAAACTGAGTGACGACTTCGTTCTTGTGCTGCATGCGGGAACCAATTGGATGGAAGTGGCGAGTTGGAATGGAAAGACGACAATCGTCTATCCACAGCGGGAAAGGGTTGGATGGGCTTGGCTTTCGTCTGACGGTACGCTCTGGCAGAGTTGCGGCCCTTTTGTGTGCTCGCTTAAAAACGACGAGAGTCTTCGTAGCGCCGCCATCCGGGGAGAATGGAAGCAGTATCAAGCGGCTCACGCGCGGCCGTTAAAACCACTCCGTCTTTCAACGGAACCGAGTTACTTCTTTAAAAGCGCAAACGGATTCTATGTCTTTCGAAGCCCTTTCACTGGGATAGTGTCCGTGGTGCCTCCGAATGGAGATGTAAGGCGATACACCGTCGGTGAATTCACGAGAGCAAATGGCCGCGCGGGATTGTACACCGATCACACGGGTCGGATCTGGGTTCCGGGAGATGACGTGTGGGTGACCGAGGGAAGCGCCCTTCGGAAGCTGGATCTTCCCCAGCTCGACGGGATACAAGTGTACTGCACTTTTGAAGACACGCGCGGGCGGATATGGCTTGGGCTGAAGGCACGCGGTCTGGCGTCAATGGGCGGCGGCCCGGTATTTGAAAGATGGCAAACGCCTCTTTCAATGGGAGAGATTACGTCCCTCATTCGCGAGAACTCGTCAACACTCGTTGCGACGACTGGAAAAGGCACAATCTTAGTAAAGCGCGAGGCCGGCGATTGGTTGCCGACCAACCTCGATGGAAATGGCGAGCAGTTGACGCAGGTGGCGCCGGGATCTGGCAACACGCTGGTTGGTGCTAGGCGAATCGGGCCACCCGCGCGCTTCTCACTGATGGGACGGCCGTTGCGAGAGTTCATTCGAGACCCCCAGGCAGAGTTGGGTTTCATCCGACGGTTGGTCCGCGCTCCCGATGGATCGTTCTTTATGGGCACCAGTATTAGGGCGGGGAGTTTGTTTCGTCTGAAGGGAGATCGGGTGCAACCGATTGAAATGTCAATCAAGGACGGGAATGTTCAAGACATTGCATTTGACCGAAAAGGGGCGGCGTTCGTCGGTTACGCGCAAGGCGTCTGCCGTGTCCAGGAAGACTCCTGCTCCCTCCTGATCGGCGCCGCACAGGGGTTGCTGGACCCGAAGGTGCGCAGCTTAGGTGTCAGCGCGCCGGACGAAATTTGGGTTGCATATCGCTCCGCCGAGGGCTTTTCGCGGTTTCGCTTTGAAAATGCGAGCTGGGTGACGCGTCATTTCACCAGGCAGACCGGATATGATTCGCCGGAGACGGAATTTCTGCGCCGGGATCAGCGCGGCTGGGTGTGGCGCGGGACAACCAATGGACTATGGGTTTCGGACGGCGTTCACGTTGAACCTGGCGATTGGTTGCGTATTTCGGATCGCGATGGGCTGCCGTCTTCCGCAATTACCCGCGCGGGCTTTCTGGAAGATGCTGATGGGACGGTCTGGATCGGAACGGAGCGCGGCATCGCGCACCTCCAGCCGAAACAGTCGTGGTTCGATTCGAAAGAAAACATCCAGATCACGGCTGTCCGGCACTCGGGTGGTGTCTTAAGTGAACGGTCGACCTTGCCGGCGGAATTTCAGGAACCGAGCGCCTTTGGCGCGAGCTTTAATAACTTCGGCCTCCGCCCAGTTCAGTATCGTCTTCTTCCTCTCGATCCAGGTTGGGAGGTCAGCTACACCGGGGAGATGAAGCCGAGAGACCTCCCGCTTGGGCATTACCGGTTAGAGGCGACTGCGGGGCAGGGTGGCGCTACCTCGGATTACGCATTCGAGGTTACGCGCGCTCCTGCTTCTAGAGTTCGCTTCGCAAGCTTGGTGTTGACACCCCCGGCGATGCTTATCCTGCTTGTCGGTGTTGTGACATGGCGAAAGAGGCGGGCTGCCGCATTGCCACCCCTGCCTGACTTGACGCAGGCGCGGTTGGCGATTTTGTCCCCTGAAACGAACGAACTAGCTGGAAAGACGCTAGACACCCGGTTCACGCCCCAGCAGGTCATCGCAAAAGGGGGATTTGGCACGGTTTTTGAGGGAAGGGATGAGAAACGCGGCAAACACTGCGCAATCAAGATCTTCCGCCGCGAATTCGGCGACGATTGGTTGGCGAAGCGATTTCAGCAGGAAGTGGCTGCACTCGAAGCAATCTCGCACCCGAACGTCGTCCGCATCTACGGGCACGGCATAACGCCGAACGGAGCGCCGTACCTCGTCATGGAATTCATCGAGGGGAAAACGCTCCGAGACCTCCTCAAGGAACGACTTTTGGTACGGGATGTGTGCGCCAACCTCATGCGTCAAATCGGCAACGCTCTTCATGAGATCCACTCCCGCCGAATTTTTCATCGCGACGTGAAACCGGAGAACATGATGATTCGTAATTCTGCGCTACCCAACGAAAATCTCGTGCTAATTGATTTCTCGATGGCAATCGTCAAGGACCTCGACAAATCCATTCATGGGCTTTCCCGAGCGGGGGGCACCGTGCACTACATGGCGCCGGAACAGGCCATCGGTTATGCGAGCAGCGAAGCGGACCTCTATAGCCTTGCTAAGGTCGCGATTGAGATGATTACAGGCAACCGACTGGTGGACCTCCTGCCGGACGCAGGTTTGGATCTTTCTCAACGCGTGCGAGAATTGATGTCTGCTGGCACCTTCGGCCTTTTGCCCGGCACGATTGAAATACTTGCGTCCGCCCTGGAGTTTGACCCGGCCCACCGCCCACGCGACGTGCGACGCCTGACGGAAGCAATTGCGGCCGATCTTGAATCAGCTCACTAGCCTGAACGCGGAAGGCGACTCCGCAGGAATGATTGCGCCTTGCCCCATCGATGGCGAATTTGGCGGGGCGAAAGGCCTGTGATTTCAGCCGTCTCGTCGATCGAAAACCCTGCAAAATAATGCAAGTCAGCCACCCTTGCCGTTAGTGGGTCTTTTTGTTCCATCTGCTGCATTGCGATGTCAAGAATTACGATCTGCTCGTGACTCTTTGCCGAGGGGTCGTCACCGTGCGCTAGCTCGCTGAAAAGCAAAGTTCGTTCGCCGGAGCCCCGCATTTGCGCCGATCTCTTTCTCGCGAAGTCGATCAAAGTTTGACGCATCGCATAGGAAGCGATGGAATAGAAATGTTCACGATCCCGAATCTGCCATCCTCCCCGATGAAGGTTCCGCAGCCAGACTTCGTGGATTAGCTCCGTCGCCGATAGGGGAGAGCCGAGCTTTTCGCGACTGACCTGCCGGTTCGCGATCTGTCTAAGCTTCGGCAGCACATCTTTCAATACCGCCTCGGCAAAATCTTGATCTCCGCCAAGGTATTGCCGCAGTCTCTCCGTCAGCGAGATGTCAGCGTTGATGTGCAAATCGAGGAGTCAGCATAACATGAACGGCACAGGTCGTGGCTCGATGGTCTTCCCGGATAGGAGTGTTTCTGCGTTCTTGCCGGCGGCGTGCGCAATGTGTGTTCTCGAAAGATTTCGTTCGGAGATTGGCTCCGCTTTACGGAAGACCGATAACCCATTGCCTTTAGGTGCTTTACCACCTCTAACCAACGAAATCGACCGAAAAGACGAATGATCGTAGCGAAATAAGTGCCCCCGGTGGCGTTTTCCCGAATTCTTGCGCAGTAAGAACTGAAGGAGTCATCCCGATGCATTCAACGTTTCTGGAGCAACCGCCTCGACTGTACCGAGATCTTCCTGAGCCTGACGTTGACAGGAACGTTCAACGGGTCCCTGTGACTCGGCCGGCATGAGATCCAGCACAGGCGGGCCGGAATGATGATAAGTCAAATGTTTTCGTTTAAGCCGCTTAAGAGAGGACACCATGAAAAAGACAGTTTTAATGGCATTGCTGGCGCTGCTGTCGGCTACCACGGTTTTTGGGGGGCCAATCACCCTCAATTCGATTTCGTTTAATGAGACCGCGAACGGCTGTGGTGGCTGCGGGGGTCCCAACCAGAGTTCCAGTCCCGGGACCGTGTCATTTACCACCCCGTTAAATAATGGCGGAGGCACATCCACTGCAACAATAGTATCGAACGCAGCGGCTGGCCTTACAATGACACTGTCGTCAACCGGTTTGACTGATGCCACCACCGATGCTCTCTTCTATCTGGAAGTAGCAGGACCGCAAAACATCAACGTCCCGCTGGATGTTTCCGGATCAACATCGGTAACTTTTCTCAACGCGAATGGAGAAACACTTGGGGGGGCGTTTGCATATATTTTTATAGGCGCTGGCCAGAGTGTGTACCTAACGGCCTGCTCCGGACTGGAGCCGGCAGGTTTTCAGTTACCTATCACGGTTGAACCTATTCAGGCATGCTCTACCTCTAACTTACAGATCGGCTCTGGCCCTTTCACCACATCGACGTCAATTCCCAGCAACACAATGATCCAGGTCACTCTCGACGCTCAAACCTCCACGCAGGATCTTTTCACAGCAAATGGAACCGTAGCGACGGCATCAATCGATCCCTTTTTCCAGCTTGACCCAGCTTTCGCCAACTCCAACCCCAGTTACTCTCTCACCCTGAGCCCCGGATTCAACAACGTGAATGCCTCGGCTATACCTGAGCCAAGCACCGGTTGGCTGGCAATCTTTAGCCTTGCAACCCTAGCGTACTTGGTCCGGCATCGGCCAACCCGAAGTCGCCGGGCTCGTACTGCTGGTGAAAGAACGCCCTCGCGTGGAGCGTGCCAGTCTTTCTCGCGGTCTTTCTGATTCTTCGTGTTCCGGATATTGGGTCGGTGCAATGCAAGCCCTTAGGGATAACGGTTCACGAGATCCAAACGCGCGATCCCTCGTATCGTCTGAGGTTGAGAAAGCAGGCTTGACGACAAGTTTGCTTGCGAGGGCTTGACTCCCAAGCGACTTGAACAAGAGGCGTGATTTTCAGGGATGGCACGCTCGCGTCGTATTTGTGTGGTTCCGACCTGCACGGGTGCCCGTGCCGACATTTTTCCGATCCGGCGAGGGATTGCAGATGTACGGGAGCCATCATTCAGAGGTACCTCGGGAAGATTAGCGGTCCATTGCTCGATCGCATTGACCTGCACATCGAAGTCCCGGCGGTCCCGTACCAGGAATTACGCGGCCACTCTGACGGCGCAAGCTCAGCCGAAATGCGCGGGCGCGTGGCTGAGGCTCGATCGTTGCAGCAATCCCGCGGCTTTTACAACGCGCAGATCCCGGTAGCGCAGCTCCGGAAACTGTGCGCGCTTGACGACGCCGGCGAGCGTACGCTCGAAATGGCGGTTCGTCGAATGGGCCTCAGCGCCCGCCCGCATGATCGCATTCTGAAAGTCGCGCGGACGATTGCGGACCTCGATCACTCCGATCGCGTCACCGCCAAGCACCTGGCCGAGGCCGTCCAGTATCGGAGTCTGGATCGAAACTACTGGCAATGAGCAACTCGGCAGGACACAAGCGCCCAAAGCATTTTCAGATATAAAGGGGAAACACGACAGCGTTCCTGCGCTAAGAAAAGGCTCGCCTGCCCCGGTTTCCCCGGTTCCCCATGGGTCTTTCCTCCATCAGCTTACCGACGTCGCCAACTGCTTTCCGACCTTGCTCTCTGCCCATGTCAGCGCGTAGTCAGCAACTTGTTCCCACCCGTCCTGCCCCAGCGTGTAGTGCGTCCGTTCGTCGAAGTTCTTGTATTCGGTAACGGCTTTCGACTTGCCGTACAGTTTGAAATTTGCCTCGACCACCGAAGCTGGCGAGACGTGATCATCGCCGCCGGAAATGAGCAGCAGCGGAGCACGCTGATCATTATGAAAATCGACCGTCGTGGCGGCATGCGGATTGAAATTGGCGAAAGCGGCCTGGAACAACACATGGTCGGGGCCCGGGCACTGCGTACCGCTGATATACAGCGAGCGACTCCTGTTCATTCAGATTGTTCGTGAATGCATAATGAAACTGTTCTGCCGTGAGCGGAACGGCGCGATGGTTGTTTGCGGGATTGCTAAGCGCCGGGAAAGAGACTCGGAGTGTCGACAGAGGGAGAAAGAGGATGCCTTTGACGGGCGCCGGCGCAATTGCGACACCGGCGGCACCGAGGCCGCGATCCAGGAGAATCTGGGTAATCAGCCCACCGAAGGAATGCCCAATGATCAATGGTGGGCTGTCCAGACTACGAATGATCTTCTCGTAGTGGTCGACGATCGTGCCGATTCCCAGCGTCGCGATCGCAGACGGGTCACGCCGAAGTTGCTCGATGTCGCCATCCATTCCCGGCCAACTGCTGGCAACGACGGAATACCCGCGAGCAGTATAGCGAGTGACCCAGTTCTCCCAACTGAGAGATGTCATCCAAAGTCCATGGATCAGGACGATTGAGCGCTGTTCTTGTTGCAATGTAGCTCCTTTTTACGAATCATTTGCCCGCCCGTCTGGCGGGACTAACATCTTTTGCGCGGACCACGATAGCGCCTCCTCCGTTTTCGGAAGCACCTACTTTTGCCAGTATTTGTTCGCCGCCGCGATTGTCTGGAACTCGATGGCAACCACTTGGCTAGCCGCGATGAGGCTGTCCGGGTTCGCACTATAGTTGGGGCGGCCACCTTTCAGAACGTCGAGATCCGGTTGGATCCTGTGAATGGTGTGGCGAGCCATCGTAATAGCCAGCGCGCGCCCCTCTTCCGGCGTGGCGGTTATCAAAGTTCCGCCAGGGACTAGAACCAACTCTGCGTCTGGTACTCGATTCATAAAACTCTCCTCTTTTGGTTCTTTAGAAATGCGTTGACTCTCAGCTTTGGCTCGGTACTCGCTTCTCGCGAAGTGTCACTCCTGTTGTCTTTCTACCGCCGAAGGTGGGGGTTCAGAAGTGCCCACTAATAAAAAGAAGATTGAGACCAACAGTTGTCTCGTCTCGCATATCGCGTGCACGGCCGCCTAACGCAATATGATTTCAAACAACTCCCTGAGGTATGAGGTACGTTTGTCGAGAACAGCCCAAGTGTACGCTAAGCCACGGTTTTTTGCTCAACGGAATGATTGTTCCGCTGAACCGCACTCCGGTGATGAGAGCGGCCAGTACAATGGGCCGATGCGGATTCCCGTGTTCTTAGTCGCTTCCACGTTGTCTCTTCCGCTGATGGCGAAGGTCGATTTCGTTCGCGAGGTCAAACCGATTCTGGAGCTTCGCTGCGTCCGTTGCCATAACTCCGCAACCGCCATGAAGCACCTGCGTCTGGATCGCAAGGATCGAGCGATGCTGGTGATCGTGCCGAAAAGGCCGGAGGACAGCCGCCTGTTTCTCGCGGCGCGGTCGGAATATATGCCGCCCGGCGGCCCCAAACTTTCCGCGGCAGAATTAGAAATTTTGCGACTGTGGATCGCTGAAGGCGCGCGTTGGCCGAACAAGGTCGAGCTTGTGGGGCGGAGCCCATTCGAGATGTCGCGATGATTTTGTTCAGAGGCGTCGTCAAGCACCACCCGTCAGGGTGGGGGTCGCATGGGCAGTACCCCCGCTCTTACGAGCGGTGCTTGACGCAACTCGATTGTTTTATCCTGCGAGGTATGCGCAAGGTCACAGTTCTCATCGCTGTTTGTGGATCGCTCGCCGGACTTCTCGGCGCCCAAGGCCGTCGTCTGACGCTGGAGGACTTGGTTTCGGTGGAGGCGATCGGCGAAACCGCTCTTTCGCCGGACGGCAAGACGTTCGCGATGACGCGCAATGGCCAGATCGTGCTGATGCCGGCCGAAGGCGGCTGGCCAGTCACCGTCACCAGCACCACCGGGGGAAAGTCGGGATTGAGCTGGTCGCCCGATGGCCGCGCAATCGCGTTCGCAAGCCAAGGCGGCATTTGGTCGGTTTCGGTTTCGGGCGGCCCTCCCCGGCGATTGACGAATGCGGCGCCCGGCGGCGGCGACCCGCGATCGGCCTCAGATCGCGCTCCGCAGTGGTCGCCGAAAGGCAAATGGATTTTGTTCGAAACCGGCCGGCGCGGCCGCGATAGCTTGATGGTGGTGAGCGATGACGGCATGGTGAACGCGTTTCTTTCGCAATCACCGAACGATGAAGAAGCTGCATCGTGGTCGCCGGATGGAACGCGGATTTCCTACACGGAGCGCGCGAAGGATTACTTTAGCGGCAAACTAAACGTCGTCAAGTTCGATCCAATGAGCGGCCGCGCAGCCGATCCAACCACCATTTACGCCGCGCCGACAGATCGCGGCGGTGGCTGGTCGATTCGCAAAGCGCAATGGTCGCCGGATGCGAAGTCGCTCGCGGTGGTGTTGCAGGATAGCAGCTGGGACAACATTTATCTCATTCCCTCGGCGGGGGGCGCGCCGAAGGCCGTCACGCATGGAAATTGGGAAGACGAAAGCCCGGAGTTTTCGCCGGACGGAAAATCGATCGCGATCGTATCCAATCGTAATAGCCCCGAACAACGGAGTCTCTGGATCGCGCCGGTAGAGGGTGGCGCCGCTCGAGAGCTGGCGCAGTTCGCCGCGGCGGGAGTTCAATCCGCGCCGGCTTGGTCGCCCGATGGAAAGAAGATCTATTTCCACCGGAACTCGCCGGAATCGTTTACGGACTTGTTGGTCGCGAACAGTGCGGGCGATCCGGCCATCAGATACCTGACGCATACAACGCCTCTCAACTATGGGAGCGGCGCGAGTCCGGAGGTGGTTCATTACCGGAGCAAGGACGGCGTCGACATCGCGGCCATTCTGTACAGACCCCGAGGTATGCGCGCCAGTGCGAAATCGCCCGCAGTTTTGTGGATTCACGGCGGGCCCGAAGCGCAGGATACATTACGATTCGACGCGTGGGCGCAGTATCTGGCGCAATCGGGATACGTCGTCCTCGAACCAAATTATCGAGGCAGTACCGGCTACGGCGAGAAGTTCCGCAATATGAATGTCGAGGATTCGGGCGGCGGCGAAATGGACGACGTCGCGGCAGGCGCACAATATCTGGTCGCGCAGGGCCTTGCCGATCCGAAGAAGCTTGCGATCGGCGGAGGCAGCCACGGCGGAACCATGGTCGCCTACGCCGTCACAAAATATCCCGATTTGTTCGCAGCCGCGATGGAGCTGTTCGGCGTGGTCGATCGCGCGACGTTCAATGAGCGGACCAATCGCAACTCGGCGGTTCGCTGGATGATGAAAATGGGCGGCTCGCCGGAAGAGAAACCCGAGGTCTACAGAGAGGCCAATGCGCTTTTGCAGATCGACAAGATCAAAACGCCGCTCCTGGTGATGCATGGCGAGAACGACCCGCAGGTACCGCCGTATGAATCGGCGCAATTTGTACGGGCGCTGAAAGAGCACGGCAAGGTGGTCTATTACTTCACTTATCCGAACGAGCTGCACGGTTTCAGCCAGCGCGACCATCGTCTGGATGCGTGGCGGCGGCAGTTGGCGTTTCTGGAGAAATACATCAATCCGCGGACGGGCGCGAGCAGTACTTCGACCGAGGATTTGCTGGCGCCGCCGGTCGCACGGACGCCGCAACCGTAGCGTGCTGGCGCGCGCCCGTGATGCGCAGTCAAACACCACCCGTAAGGGTGGGGGCCAAGGAAGACAATCGTCGGCAAGTTCCACTCGTCAGAGAGCGGGGATGATGACCATAATGCCTCCCCTCGCGGGTGGTGTTTGGGAATTCAGCCTAAAGTCCGCTTGCCGGCGGAAGTGCCGACACCAAAACGTAAATTATCGACTGGGATGATTCGGTATTCTTGAGGAATATCTTTTTAGCGAGGCATTCATGAAATCGATTCGATGTTTGGCGGCGATCGTCCTGTTTGCCGCCGCAGCGGAAATGCTGCCGGCGGCCGACAGGATCACGGCGCCGATCGACAATAACCGCCGAGTAGTTTTGCACGGTCATGTGCGGCCTGAAGTGCAACCGCAGAACGACCAGGGTCTGGCCGATGCCGACACCCAAGTGGGATACGCGACGCTCCTGATGAAACTGGATCCGTCGATCGAGACTTTTCTAGCCGAACAGCAGATGCCCGGTTCGGCAAACTATCGGCGCTGGCTCTCGCCGGCTCAGTTCGGCGACCGATTCGGCGTCAGTGCGAACGACCTGGCAAAAGTAGTCGCCTGGCTGGAATCGCAAGGGCTGAAGGTGAACGATGTCGCCAAGGGCCGGCATTGGATCACGTTTAGCGGCACGGCGGCGAAGGTGGGGCGCGCGCTGCGTGCGGATATCCATACTTACTTGGCGAATGGCGAGCGCCACTTCGCGAACGCGAGCGATCCTTCCATTCCGGAAGCGCTGCAGAATGTCGTGGGCGGATTTCGCGGCTTGAACGATTTCCCGGCGCAGTCGATGTTGCGCAAATCGCCGGTGCAGCCGCAAGAACCATCTCTGGCGAGCGGGTCGCCGAATTTCAACAACAGCGCGAACAACCATTTCCTGGCGCCCGACGATCTCGCGACCATCTTCAACATCACGGCTCTCTACAACGCCGGAATCGACGGCACCGGGCAGACGCTGGTGATCGCCGGCCAGACCGCGCTGATCCTCAATGACTTCAAGCTGTTCCAGACCCGCTTCGGCCTGAATCCGAATCTTCCGCAAGTGATGTTATTCGGAACCGACCCCGGCGTCCGTTCGAGCGATTTGGTGGAAGCCGACCTGGACCTGCAATGGTCCACCGCAGTGGCGCGCAACGCAACCATCATTTATGCGTACGCGACCAACGTATTCACGGCTGCCCAATATGCGATCGACAACAATCTGGGCCAGCAGATGAGCATCAGCTACGGCGGTTGCGAACCGTATGAATCGCTGGCGTATCGCGCAGTCGCGCAGCAGGCGAATGCGCAGGGGATGACGATTTTTGTTTCCTCCGGCGATTCCGGCGCCGCGACGTGCGATCGCAACAGCCCGATTCAGCAGGCGACCCATGGTGCAACAGCGAGTTGGCCGTCGAGCTTCCCCGAGATCACGTCGGTCGGCGGCACCGAATTCAACGATAGCGGCTCCAACTATTGGGCGTCCGCGAACGGGCCGACCGGCGCATCGGCGCTGTCCTATATTCCGGAAGTGCCGTGGAACGATTCCGTCCTGTCACGCAGCATCGAGGGCGGCGGCGGCGCGCCCAGCGTACTATTCACGAAGCCGGCTTGGCAGACTGGACCGGGCGTACCCAACGATGGCGCTCGCGACCTGCCCGATATCTCGATGCCTGCGTCGCCAGTTAAGTACGCGTATCTGGTGGAGACGAGCGGATCGCTTGTCGCCGTCGGCGGAACGTCGGGCTCCAGTCCGGCGTGGGCGGGTCTCGCGGCGTTGCTCAATCAGTATTTGACGCAGAAGGGCGTGATCGCGCAGCCAGGACTCGGCAATATCAATCCGGTGCTGTATCGACTGGCGCAGTCGACCGCCGACGTCTTTCACGACATCACGACTGGCGACAACAAAGTGCCGTGCGCGCAAAGCACTCCGGATTGTTTCGATGGCTTGGCCGGATTCTCGGCGGGCCCGGGCTACGATCTGGCGACTGGGCTGGGGTCGGTGGACGCTTTCAATTTCGTCCACGAGTTCAGCATCGGGACGTCGAGCACAACCAGCCTTTCGGCGACGCCGGACAGCGCGGCTCTGACGGATTCGGTGGCTCTGACTGCTCTGGTGCAGGGCGGCGGTGTATCGCCCACGGGAACGATTGATTTCGTCATCAACGACGTCGACCTGGGTACTGCGACTCTTACGGCGGTGGGCGCGGGCAAAGCGTCCGCGACGTTGAATGTGACTGGCAATCAAATCGCGATCGGCAATGGCCCGATCACGGCCTTGTATAGCGGGGACGGTGTCTACACTGGATCGGAAGGCTCGGGTTCGGTAGCGGTTAACATTCCCGCGACCAGCGGATCGTTTATCGTGCCGTGGGTGACGCCGAATCCTGTTTTTCGAAGTGGGCGCACAGAGTTGGCCGTACACGGTCGGACTTGACGGAAAAGAACGGCGTCGCGACCACGTTGACATCGTTTACGGTGAACGGGGTCAATAATTTGGGTCGATCCGCCAGTTTGAACATTCCGGCGAACGGCACCATTCGGGCCAATTTATCGGGGAACAGTCTAGCGGCTCCGCTGAATCGCGTATTTGTGTTTAGCGGCAAGGATGCGGACGGCACGACGTGGACGCAATCGATCACAGTTCCGTTTCTTCCGCCAGCCAACGGCGCTACACCGCTGAACCCCGCGGTGACGCTGACGACAACCACTCCAGTGGTGTTTCTGAATCCCACGGCCGACCCTTCGTGCCAGTGGGCGCAACAGCTCACCGTGCAGGAGACCGGCGGGTTCTACATGGTCCTGACGAAATTGACGATAGGGAATTCCGATATCTCATCGCAACTGCCGGTGATTTTCGGCACGACGCGTCTGGCTCCCTATGGACTGCTTCAGGGCACGCTTTGTCTGTCGAACACGACGGCGAGCGGCGCGAAAGCGTACACCCTGACGACTTCACTCTCGCCGACGGAGGATTGGTGGAACGTTGACGGCGCGACGGCATCCGTGCTTTCAGAACGCGGGGACGAGCGCGCAATTGCTAGTGTCGCCGCCTTCGTAACGCTGTCCGTGGGCGACGATTCGCCTTGGCATCGGCCACTTTGAGCTTGCAGCCGTTGAACGTGAGCGGAAGCTGGACCGCATCGGTGCTGCCGGGAAATCGCACAACCACGTGGCTGACCTTGCCGCAAAAAACCGGCGCAGCGCCGAGCCTGGTGATTCAGGGGTCGACGCTGGGCTTTCTTCGGGCGTCTATAACGCGACCGTCGCGATCTCGTGGGGCGGAGTCTCCGTCACCGTTCCCGTGACGATGATCGTCAATCGATCGCCCGTCACGAGGATTTCGGGCGTGGGGAATAACTTCTCGGGATCCACAACGATCGCGCCCGGAGAAATGGTGGCCGTATTCGGAACGCGCATGGCGCCGGACATCGGCCCAATCGTCGCATCCACATTGCCTTTGCCGTTCTCCCTGCACGGCGTATCGGCAACCGTGAACGGGGTTTCCGCGCCGATGTACTTCGTGTCTCCCGCGCAGATCGATTTGCAAATTCCCTACGAAACCGGCGCGGGACCGGCTGTGCTCGGAATAATAATAACGGCAACATTGAGTCGTTCCCTCTGACCGTGGCGGCAACGGCTCCCGGTCTTTTCAGCTCGGCGATCGACGCCCTGACCGGCGCGATCACGACTACGGTGAAGCAGAATCAGATTCTGATTTTGTATGTGACCGGCGAAGGCGACGTTACGCCGACGCTGATCACTGGAGCTACTCCTGCACGGCAAACCGATCCGACGCGTTATCCAACGCCTCGGCAGGCGGTTACTGTCACGATCGGAGGAGTGCCCGCGAACGTCGCCTTTGCGGGAATTCCGAACGGGATCGCGGCCGAGATGCAGATCAACGTCACCGTGCCGGCGAACGCGCCGCTCGGGAAACAGTCGCTGGTGGTATCGATTGGGAATGTGCCGAGCCAAAGCGTTTCGTTCACGGTCAACGCCGGCCAGTAGACGTGGCGCGGGCACTTCTGCGGGCGGACGTGCTTTAGCGCGTCCTGTTTTGAGCGGTCTCAAGACCGCTCCCCGCCAGAGTGGCGGCCCCACGCCGACAAACTACAATGTGAGCATGGGCGCGATTTCTCCCGTCCCGATCCCGAAAGTGGTCGACCGGTTCTTCGAGTTCTCCCTGCTCGGAATGCTGGCCGCGGGATATTTCGCGCTGGCGGGCTCCGGTTACCTGGATTGGCCGACGGCCGACCATCACACTGATCGCTTTGTGTTTGCGCGGCCTGATGATTGCGGGCATCTCGATCTTCAGATCCCCAACTCCATTGCATTGGCGTTCATGCTGCTCGCAACCGGGATTCTTTCCGCTGGATGCCTGGCTGGTTTCCCGGTCCTACTTTCCGGCCGTGGTTCATTTGGTGTGCGCGCTGGCGTCGCTGAAGATTCTCACGGCGAAAACCAATCGCGATTTCGCCTATCTGAAATTGATCGCGATCGTCCAGCTTATGGCCGCGGCGATACTGTCGGTAAACCTCGGCTTCTTCGCCTTCCTGACATTGTTTCTGTTGTTCGCGATCGCAGCCTTTTCGAGTGGCGAAGTGCGCCGATCCGCGCAGGAGCGCCGGGCCGTGGTGCGCGGCGGGCTTCGAGCGTTCCCCCGGCGGCTGGTCGCGATCTCAATATTCCTATTCGGCGGAATCCTGTTCATGACGGCGGGAATGTTCTTCGTCCTGCCGCGAACGGCGCGTGCAGCGTTCGAAAGATTCCTGCCGCAGCACGATCATGTTTCCGGATTTTCCAACGGAGTCACGCTGGGGCAAATCGGCACGCTCAAGAAAAACAGCGCGCCCGTGATGCATATTCGCTCACATCCCCCCAATGGCGGAGACGGCGGATTCCTGGAAGTCCGGTGGCGCGGCGCGGCGTTATCGCATTTCGACAGAACACGCTGGGAGAGTCCGGCGGGCCGCACGCAAGTTCTTCCGCTCGACCATGGATTGCTCACCGTGAATCAAGGCCGCCATACGCGGCCGGGACACAACATCAGCTACACGGTGAAAATGAACGAGGCGGGATCGGATACGCTGTTCATCGCCGGCACCCCGCAAACCATTCGCGCCGATGTCGAGCAGTTACAATTCACCCCCAGCGAATCGTTTGTCCTCTTCGCGCCCGCCGTGATTCCGGGACTTACTTATGCTGTGTATAGTTTTCTGGAGGACGAGGGGGCTTCCGCGACGCTGCCGGAAGCGCTCCCTCGGCATGATCGCGACACGCTGCTTCAGCTTCCGCTGATCGATGCGCGCATTCCGCCGCTGGCTCGCGAGATGGCGGCTGGCGCTCGCAACGACGCTGAAAAAGCTACTGCGATCGAGAATCACCTGCGCCACGATTACGGCTATACGCTCGATATGCTGCCCGCCGACGTACCCGATCCGCTGGCGAATTTTCTTTTCGATCGGCGCAAGAAAGGGCATTGCGAATACTTCGCGTCGGCGATGGTCGGTGTTGTTGCGCACGCAGGGAATTCCGTCGCGTCTGGTCACCGGCTTTCAGAGCGGCGTCTACAATCCCATGACGAAGCTGCAAGTGGTGCGCGCGTCCGACGCGCATAGCTGGGTGGAAGCCTGGATCGCGGGGCACGGCTGGACGACTTTCGATCCGACGCCGGCGGATCCGGGCTCCGCGGGAGAAGGCGCGCTCGCGCGGCTGTCGCTTTTTTTCGACGCAGCCGAGCAATTCTGGCAGGACTGGGTGGTGGGCTACGATCCCGATCGGCAGATCGCGCTCGCATCGCGGATGGACGAATCGACGCGGCGGCTTGGCGTGGGCTGGATCACCGCTTGGGTCAACGATACCGTCGCGTCGGTGACCGATTGGACGCGGCGCGCGAATCATCTGCGCGGATATGCGCCGATCGCGGTGATCACGGGAACGTTGCTGCTGTCTGGCGATCCTGGCGTGCGCCGCTGCTGCTTCAATGGTGGCGGGCACAAGTGCGCGCGCGGCGACTGGCGCGCGGACAAGGGCAGGCATCCGATGCGACTATCCTTTATCAACGCATGCTGGCGATGCTCGCGCGGCGCGGGATCCAGAAACCGCCGTGGCTGACGCCCGCGGAATTCGCGCGCGTGTTGCCGGCGTCGGAAGTGAGCGTCGTGGTGGACGATCTGACGGCTTCCTACAACGCGCTCCGTTTCGGCGGACGCGGCGATGTCGCGCCGCGCATGATGCTGCTGCTGGAACGCTCGAAAAAATGTGATCGCCGTGAAACGTGAGACGCCTGCACCCGCCTTCGCTGCCGTCCGAAATCGAATCGATTCCGGATCGAGCCGCCGTTTTTCTCCTATGGGCGAAGCGAAGGCAAACCGTATCTGGCGCGCACGGCGCTGTTGCGCCGCCGATTGAAGCGGCTCATCTCGGATCGCGATCGCGTATCGCGGCTGCTGAATCTCGCGCGGCGTCGTCGAACGGATCGAATATTGGATCACCGGCTCGCAACTCGAATCCGCGCTGATTCATCTCGAACTCGCGCGCAAGCATTTTCCCGACGATTGGCCGCGCATCACGCGCCTGCGTCCGCCGCACTTCGTTCGACTGACGCTGGATAATCCGTTCCCGCGGACCATGATCACGACGCGCATCGGGACGCGGATTATTTTACGGGCCGTTCGCCAGCCGCGCCGCCGCGGAACATTTTCAGAATGGCGTGCTCGACCTGTTTCAGATCCGGCGATGCGAAGAAAACCTCGCGCCATCACCAGAACATCCCGGCTGCATTTATGGCGAAATGAATCGGTGCCTGCGTCCGTGCCAGCAGGCGGTGTCGATGGACGAATATCGTGGCGAGTCGTCGCGCGTCGAACAATTTCTGCGAACGCACGGCGGATCGTTGGTCGAGATCACGGAAGTCGCGCGCGATCGCGCCAGCACGGAGATGCAATTCGAGGAAGCAGAACGCATGCATCAGCGGCTGACGCGCATTCACGAAGTGCAGACATCGGGCGGCGAGCTGGCCAGGTCCATCGACCGGGCTGAACGGCATTGCGGTGCTACGATCCGTGAATCACGAGGAGATCGTCGAGTTGTGGTTTCTCCTCGGCGGCGCGTGGCAGGAGCCGGTTCGTCTGTCGGTCACCGAAGCTGTCGGCTGCGATATCGATGGATCGCCGGTTGCGCGAACTCGTCGCGACGATCGCCGAGAAATCGCCGCACTGCGCCGAATCCCGAAGACCTTTCGATTCTGATGCGCTGGCACAGCTTCGACCTGGCGGGATGGAGAATGGATCGGGTTCGATTCGCTGGCGAAGATCCCGTATCGAAGACTGGTGAACGCGATCGGCCGTGTCCACGTCAAGCTGCCTATACTCGCCCTGAAATTTCCGCGCCGCCGCTCGCTCACTGCGCGAATGCCTTCTTCGTGATCTTTGGTGCGCGCAAGCCACGTCTGCTCGACGAATTCGTGATCGGTCTGGGCCTTCACCGCCTCGGCGATCCCCCGCCGCAACGTCGCGCGCGTCGATTCGACGGCAAGCGGCGCGCCTTCCGCGATTTCGGCCGCCAAGCTTCATGGTTTCCTCACGAAGATTCTCCGGCAACGTGAATATGTCGGCAAGGCCCCAATCTAACGCGACACTCGCGGAAATCCGCCGGCCCGTCAGAAACATGAGATTCGCGCGCTGCACGCCGATCAATCTGGGCAGTGTGTACGTCAAGCCGAACCCTGGGTGAATTCCCAGCTTTACGAAATTCCCGGCGAACTTCGCTTCCGTCGACACGACGCGGAAGTCGGCGACCAGCGCCAGCCCGAGTCCGCCGCCCACCGCCGCGCCCTGGATCTCAGCGATCACCGGTTTCTTGCAGGCGAACAGTCGCACCGCCTGCTGATACAAGCACGGCTCGCGCGGCCGGTCGCGATTTCGTTGTCGTTCGAAAAATTCGCGCCCGCGCAGAACGACTTGCCTTCCGACGCGAGCACCAACACCCGGCACGCCCGATCGCGATCGAGCGCCTCGAACGCATCGGCCAGTTCGCCGATCAACTTATCGTCGAAAAAATTGTGCGGCGGACGATGGATCTCGACGCGAGCGATGTACTCCCGAATATCGACCGAAACCTCGTCCACGTTATTTGTAGACGCCCGCGGCCTTGAAATCGCCCGCCTTGACGATCGAAACCGCCGCCGGATCGATGTGCTTGCGGAACGCCGCATTGACCTGGTCCAGCGTCAGCGCCGGATCTTCTGCTCCAGTTGCGCGTCCCATTGCATGGTCCGCCCTCGCATTTCATGCTGCGCGAGCAGATTCATCAGCGCGCCGTCCTGCGCGCGCGACACCAGTCGGTTGTTCAGATAAGCCTTCTTGGCCTCGGCGAATTCCGCCGGCGTGAACCCTTCCTTCAAGGTGCGCTTCAGTTCATCGACATAACTGAACTCGACCTTCGGGCCGTTCGCCGGATTCAGGCTCACCGTCGCCGACAACATCGCCGAATCGCCTTCCGCCGGAATCGCGACCCGAGCATTCGCGCCATAGCTCAAGCCCTCGCGATTGCGAATGCGATCGGAAACGTGCGACGTAATCGGCCCGCCGAACATGTAGCCGGCCAGCAGCATCGCCGGATAATCCGGATCGGTCTCCGCCATCGCGAATCGCACGCCCGCTTCGAACTGCGCGTTGGCCTTGTCCGGCGTCTCGATCTTCGTATTGATCGCGGCCGCCTTCTTGTAACTTCGCGTCGATCCGCTTGTACGTCATCGACGTGTTCCAGTCGCCGAGCAGAGCTCGCCGCGCTGCTTCTGCACGTCTGCCGCATCCACCGGCCCGACCACCGCCAACACGCCGAAGTTCGCGCCATAGAACTGATCGTGGAATTTCTTGACGTCCGCGATCGTCAGCTTTTGCAACTCCGCGATCTGCTCTTCGCGCGTCGCGTTGTACAGCACGTCGCCCTTCACCCACGGGCTCAGGTGCCGCTGCAAAGTTTCGTCGGCGAGCTGCGTCGGCTCGGTCGGCGGATTCTCCAGCGCCTTGATGCGCTGCGTGCGCATGCGTTTCGAATTCGGTCTCGGGATAAGCCGGCTCCTTCAGCATCTCCACCGCGAGCTTCATCGCCGCCGCGAAATTCTTCGCCGGCGCCGTGATATTCGCGTTGGCGCTCGAAACTCCGCCGCCTCCGCCACCTCCGCCGCGGCCTCCGCGCCACCGCCGCCGCCACCGCCCCGCCCGACGTTGATGCTCGCGTTCAGCTTGCGCATCTCTTCCTGCGAGCTGCTGCCGCGTGTGCGTCTTCGTTCCGCCGCGCATGATCAGCGCGCCGGCGAACTGCGCCGCCGCATTCTGGCCCTTCAGCGAATGTCTGCGTCGCCGAAGCGCAGCTCGATCGCCGCCGTCACCTGATCGGCTTCGGTCTTCTTCGGCAGAATCACCACCTTCATCCCGTTCGCCAGCTTCGACCGCACCACGCGCTTCTCGATATTGCGCCGGCGTCGGATCGAACACTTCGCGCGTGCGCGACGGTGACCTTGCTCTTGTAATTCGCCAGCAGCGATTCCAGATTCGGCGTCGCCGGCACCACCGTGCGATCCGGCGCGGCATCGGGAATGTAGTAGCCCACCGTGCGATTCGACGCCTTGAAATACGCCTTCGCCACGCGCAGCACATCCGTCGGGCTCACATCTTCCAGCCGATCGTGCTGCAGGAACATCAGCCGCCAATCGCCCTGCGCGATGGCTTCATTCAGCGCGCCGGTCGCGATCTGATTGCGGATTGCTCAAGTTGCGTCTCGAGCCCGCGCAGCAGATCCGGTGCGCACCCGCTCGACTTCTTCCTTGGTCGGCGGATTCTTGATCACGTCCGCCAGCGTCATCGATCAGCGCCTTCTTCGCCGCATCCAGCGATTGATCCTTATTCAGACTCGCCGTCAGCGTGATCAGGCCGGGATCGTGCTGCGCGCGCGAACCCATGTTCGCCGATTCCGCGATCTTCGCATCCACCAGCGCCTTCGCCAGCCGGCCTTCGTCCGCTCCGCCGCCACCGCCGCCGCGGCCACCCCGGCCTCCGCGCCCGCCGCCTCCGCCGTTCATGATTCCCGAAAGCACCTGCAACGCCGCCGAATCGGGATGCCCCGCCGCCGGACCGTGATACGCGACGATCACTTCCTGCCCTTGACCTACGCGTCGAAGCTCGACGAACCGCTCGCCATCCTGCGCCGGCTCGACCGTGTAGGTCTGCTTCGAGCGGCTGCGCCGGCCGCGGAATCTTGCCGAACGCGTCCGCGACGAATTGCAGCGTCTTCGCTTCGTCCAGCCGGCCGGTGAGCACCAGCACCGCGTTATCGGGCCGGTAATACTTGTGATAAAACGCCGCCAGCCGCTCCACCGGCACGTTCTCCAGATCGTCCTTCGAGCCGATGGTCGACTTGCCGTAGTTGTGCCACAGGTACGCCGTCGCCTCGACGCGCTCGCGCAGAATGCTCTGCGGGCTGTTTTCGCCGCGCTCGAACTCGTTGCGGACCACCGTCATCTCGGTGTCGAGAATCTGCTTGGTGAACTTGACGTTCACCATGCGGTCGGCTTCCAGGCCCAGCGCCCACTTCAGATTGTCGTCGGTGGCGGGGACGGTCTCGTAGTAGTTGGTGCGATCGTGCGACGTCGTGCCGTTCCAGTTGGTCGCGTGCGCCGTGATCTCGTTCTTGATCTGCCGCCCGTTGGTGGTCTCGATGAAATCCATGTGCTCCAGCAGGTGCGCCATGCCGGTTTCGCCGTAGCCTTCGTGCCGCGAGCCGACCAGATAGGTCACGTTGACCGTGATCTCGGGATTCGCCGGATCGGGATACAGCAGCACCTTGAGCCCGTTCGGGAAATCGTATTCGGTGATGCCTCCCATGGAGGCTTTCTTTTGCACGCCCGGCGGCAACGTCTGGGCGAACGCAGTCAGAGCTAGAGAGAGGACAAGGGCAATTCTTTTCATGTGGGGGCCTTTGGAGAACAGACGAATTATGTTACCAGAAGGTAACCGTTACTCGAAGAACTGGCTGATGGGGACTGGAGAATCCTGGCAGAAGTTCGGGGGCTTCGATGGGATCGACGCCCTTCAACCAGCGATCGGTTCCGTGGCTTCGAGTACCTGCACCTCTTGTTCGTCCGGATAAACAATCCAGACGGTATGCGTGCCGGCAGCGAAATACTGCTTCACTTTGCGCATGAGCTGACGGACGCTGTCGGATGGCGAAATGACTTCGACCGCGAGATCCGGCGCACCCGTTCGCGAATCCCTTGCTCTTGATTGACCCGCGGCGCGCACGCTTCGAACAAACGACAGATCCGGCGCTCGAACAGTGTCGCCGGCCAATCGGAATCCGCTGCTCGTTCCGTAGATCTTCCCAAGTTGGTTGAGTTTGACGTGATTGTAGAGGACAGTATCCTATTTCAGAATTCAGACTTGCGTGCGGCCAGCTCAAGAGCGGTCATCGTGATCAATTCCCCTTCATCGAGTTCGGTGCGCACCGACTCCTCGTCAGGCATTGACTGGAACTCGTCTGCGGTTAGAAGTGTCTTCGTGCCCATGCTCACGCCAACAAACACTTCGCCGGTATGGCTGGTATCGTAACCCGCCAGCAATTCCAGCTTCCGTCGCATCGCCGCGCGATTCAGCGCATCCAGCAACGCCTCTACCGACGCGCAGCCGCGCATACGCGCGGCGAACCACCAAATCATAGCGCTCCGTAGCCAGAGGAATGAAGTGCAGTCCGAACGCCCGCGCGGCCGATCGCGTCGCGATGCAGGCATCCGCCTCGTCATGCTCACCGCCAGCGCCGCCGGCAAATGACCCAGCGCCTCGCGATCGTAACCGCTTACCTGTTCGTGTCGAACGCCCGCCTCGCGAAGCTTCGTATCGAGAAGCTCCCGGCTCCCCGCGCCTTTTTCGCGGTTCACGATCGAAACATTCTTGCGAGCCAGATCCGCCGACGCTGCGAATTGCTTTCGGATTTCCGGCCTGGAGCACCAAGCCCTGTTCCCAGATCGCGAACGTCACCACTTTGACCTCGCCTTTCGGGAACAGCCGGCGGATCGTGGGCAGATTGTATTCGCCGCTCGTCGAATCCCGCAAATGCGAGCCCGCCACGTGCACCTTGCCCTGCCTCAGCCATTCGAGAGCCTGCTGGCTGGAGGATTGCGCCACGATCAGATCCACATCCTCATAGCGCGCCAAGTGCCGCGAGAGCAGCGAGATGCCAGGATCGCAGCCGGCGATCAAAAGCCTCTTCTCGATTTCCAGATCGTCTTGAAACACGCGCACTTCGGCCTGGCGCTGCGCGTGGCGACCTCTCGATCACCACGCCATCCGCCATCGGAATTTCGGGTTGAGGCGTCGCGGGAATCGCGATGGTCCGCTTGCCGACGCGGCAAAGCTGCACCGGCTGTCCCTTGGTTGAAGTTGATTCGGCGGACTCCAGTAAATCCACGCTCACCGGCGGCGCGGGACGACCGTCCCGCCATCCAGCGCGAAAAGATCCTCGACGCGAACTTCCAGAATCCTGGCGAGTTGCAGTGCGACCGCGGTATTCGGGACATAGTCGCCCGCCTCGATCGCGTAGATGGTCTGGCGGCTGACGCCCGCGAGTTTCGAGACCTGCGCGGCGGAGAATCCCCGCTGCTGCCGGATGTGATGAAGATGGGTGCGCGTTTCCATGCGGGGTGATATCAGGGCCTGTTGAAAGCCCCAACGCAATCTTAGCGCGTACGGGGACTTGCGTTTCCGCAAGCCCCCGCTGTCTCTTCCCTACGTCCACCCCGAAGCGCCCCCGGAAGAGTCCGTGTGAAAGCGGGGACAGGCCGCCCTGTCCACGCCGATATCTGATTCGTTCGTGGCCCCGGATCAGTAGTGACCTGTCGCAAAGATATCGTTAGCGCGCTCTCTCACGGTCGCGCCTCCTCGTCAACATCTGCCGGAGGCACCGTCAGTGGAGGCGCGACCGTAAGAGAGCGCGCCCCCGCATGCTGTAGCCTGTCCCTGTTTTCACACAGCACCCTGGAAGAGATTTTTGATAGAGCTGACGGACTTACTGCCCGCCGACTGCTTCCTGGAACAGGATGTGCTTGTTGCTGCCGCCGACGCTGATATCGCTGAGCTGGCTGTCTTTGTAGCCGATCCTCGTCTGCAGGAACTTCTCCTTGGCGATCTCGACTTTCACCGGAGCCTGGGCCGTGAGCTTTCCCTGCTTGAGGATCGGCATTGCCATCCACAATCTCGACTTTGGCTTCGCCTGCCTTGAACGAGGTCCCGTTCAGGACCACCGGCTGGTACAGGTTTACGTCGAACTTGGAGTTCTTTTCGGCCGCGCTGACCGAAGCCAGCGAAATGAGACTGAGCATTAGGACATTTCGGATCATGGTTTCTTCTCCTCTATTCTTTACCTGCGTAACGTTGTTACGTTTTTGTCACAGGTCAAGTCAACTTAACACTGTACTCTTATTTAACGATGTTGATGCTGAGGAAGTTCAAGGGGATTCAGAAATTTTTGAATCGGGGCGATACGGTGGGAGTGGATAACGAAAGGAGAAAAGCGTGGTCAAAATGGAAACCGCGCCTGGAACTGCTCTCGGCGAGAGAGAGGCCCGGCGCGGCTTCAGAATCCGATTTTGGTAAGAGACCGAACTAGCTGGTCTTCTTTTCGGTGGTCTTCTTGGTGCTGGTCTTCTTGGTGCTGCTCTTCTTGGTGCTGCCTTCTTCGTGTCGGTACCGGTGGGGCCTGTGCGAAGGCCATGCTGGCGGCGCCGATGACGAGGGTCATGCCGAGCATGAGGCTCATGATTTTCTTCATTTGATTATTTCTCCTTGTGGTGTTCGACGGACTTCTGCGCCGTCGACAACAATCATTCCAGGCCGACATGAAGCCACCCTTAAGACGCAATTAAAAGCGCTTCATTCTCAGTCGATCGAGCCGTCACACCCTCTTAACACAATCTAACCCTTTCCTATTCATCGCCTTACCGAGCGTGCAAGCGCCTCAAAATTACGTCTCCAGCTACCCTGAGCCTGATGAAACGTAAAGAGTCTAGCTCGCACATTCGCGCGCCAGGCACATATTCCGAGGGCGGCGGCCCAGGACAGCGTGGATTCCGTGGTCCACGATATCTTGAAGAAAATAAAAGCAGGAAAGTCCGTCGAACTCCCCGGCCTCGGCAAACTCGTCATTTCCAAAATTGCGAAACGAACCCAACGGGGGAAGTCCCAATGATCGACCGACCGAAAAGTTATCATCGATATCTTGCGTAGTTCGCTCGACGCAGGTGAGTCCGTGGAGATCGAAGGCCTGGGCACGTTTCGGCAAACCGATGACGGTCGCTACGGCTTCTCACCGCAAACCGAGCCGCGGATCTTTGTCGCGTATGTTGTCGAGGATCTGCAGCCGGTCCGTCGACTCTGCCGCGAGCTATCCCGGCGCTCCTGCTCGCCGTGGCTGGATCAGGATAGGCTGTTGCCGGGCCAGAACTGGCCGCGTGCGATTCAACGCGCCATTGAGACCTCGGATATCTTTCTTGCCTGCTTTTCGAAGCGTGCGGTCTCCAAACGAGGCCAATTCCAAAGCGAATTGCGCTACGCGCTGGATTGTGCACGTCGATCTGCCGCTCGATGCGACTTTCCTGATCCCGATTCGCCTGGAGCCGTGCGACGTCCCTCAGAAGGTGGCGGAGCAGGTCCAGTGGGTGGACCTTTTCCCGATTGGGATCGTGGAATCAAGCGGTTAGCGCGGGCGATCCGGCGGGAAATGCGGCAGCGGAGTCCCGTTCGTTCCAGGCTAGTCGTCGCTAAACGGCCCATTCCGAGGTGAAATTTCGATTAAATCCGAACCAATCCCGAATTCCGTATGTACCATTGAAGCGAGGCGAAAATGAGTGAGGCGGAAAAGGTGTATGATACCCAAAGTCGGGTTCGTGCAGCGTGATCGCCGATCACAATCGCGCCTCGATGAAGTCCAGTCTGGAAGAAAATCACGAATCAAGGAGATCTAGATCACAATGAAAATTTCTACGAAATCACTGGTGCTGACGGCGGCCTTCACGGGACTGCTCAGCGGCACGATGGCTCGCGTCAATGCGGCGCCGACCTCCGGTAAGGCTTCGGGCGGACAGCTCGTCGCCAGCCAGCTCGACGACAAAGTCGAGAAGCATGCCTGCAAGGGCAAGAACTCCTGCAAGGGTAAGGGCGGCTGCAAGACCGGCGACGCCGGCTGCAAAGGCAAGAACTCCTGCAAGGGCAAGGGTGGCTGCGCCACCGACGGCAAGACCAAGCCGCCAGCCGCTTAGTTTTGGGAAAATTGGGGTGGGTGCTCGTGGCCTTGGCCGCGGGCTCCGCCCCTTTTTTATTTATGCCCGCGAACCGCTTCAACGGATTCACCGATTTCGGCATTGGAATCGGCCTGCGCATTCCACACTACAACCACATTCTGGAGCGCAAGCCTGTTGTCGATTGGTTCGAGATTATTTCCGAGAATTACATGATCGACGGCGGGCGCCCGCTCGCGATTCTGGATCAGATTCTGGAGCAGTACCGCGTCGTGCAACACGGCGTGTCGATGTACTTCGGATCCGCCGAAAAACTCAATCGCGAACATCTGAAGCGCCTTAAGCGTCTGGTCAAGCGCACCAAAACTCCCTGGCTTTCCGATCATTTGTGTTGGGGCAGCGTCGACGGCAAGTATAGTCACGACCTGCTGCCCATGCCGTACACGTTCGAAGCCGCGAAGTTGACCGCGCGCAAAGTCCGCGAAGTGCGCGATTACCTGGAAGTCCCGATCGCCGTCGAGAACGTCAGCAGCTATGCCGAATTCCATGTTTCCGAAATGACCGAGTGGGAATTCCTGAACGAAGTGGTGGAGCGCGCCGATTGCGGCATCCTGCTGGACGTCAACAATATCTACGTGTCGTCGAAGAACCACAGCTTCAATCCCTTCGATTACCTGAACAGCGTTCCCGGTGGAGCGCGTCGCGCAGATTCACCTGGCCGGGCCATTCCAAATTCGAGAAATACATCCTGGATACCCACGATCATCCAGTCATCGATCCCGTTTGGAAGCTGTACGATCACGCCATCAAGCGCGTCGGCGCGACGGCTACGCTGCTGGAGTGGGACGATCACATTCCCTCCTTTGAGGAAGTCCACGGCCATGCACTGAAGGCGCAGAAATATCTTCCTCAACCTGTCGGTGTGTCGAAGTGAACGCCGCGTTATGAAGTTACTGGAACTTCAGCGCAAGTTCGCCGCGGACATCATGCAGTCGCTGGTTCGTGGCGATAAGCAATCTCCCAAAACTAAAGTCGGACTACATCAAGCCTAACGATCGCCTGAAGCCGATCGAGCGCCTGGAGATCTACAGCCGCAGCTACTGGTTCCGCCTGATCGACGGAATGTACGAAGACTTTCCGGGACTGCGCGCCGTGCTCGGGCAGCGCGCGTTCGACAAGGTTATTAGGGCGTATCTCGCCGACTGCCCGTCGCGATCCTACACCATGCGCGACCTCGGTTCCAGGCTGGGAGACTGGCTCAAGAAGAATCCCGGTTACGCCGGGAATAAGCTAGCGGTCTGCCTGGATATGTTCCGCGTGGAATGGGCGCACGTCGAAGCCTGGGACGGCGAACATCGCAAGGTGCTTGGACCGGAGGATCTGCTGGAACTCGGCCCGAACCTTGCAATGGGCTTGCAGCCGCACCTGCGGCTCCTGGAATTGGGTTATCCCGTGGACGAACTACGGATTCATGCCAGCCGCGCGGAAGACGAGCATGAGGTCGCGAGCAATGCGCCCAGTAAGCTGAAGACGCGGCGATTGAAAGCGGCGGCTGCTCGATTGAAGCGCGAACAGATTTTCGTCGCCGTGCATCGTTTGGACTTTCCATCTACTACCGGCGGCTGGAGCGCGAAGAGTATCAACTGCTGCGTGCGCATCCGCGAGTCGAAGAATATCGGCGCGGCGATGACGGCGTTTTACAAGCAGAGCTCGATGCCGATCGACGATCTGGAGCCTCGGATCGGGAATTGGTTCGCGATCTGGTCGGAGTTGGGTTGGCTGACTCCGCGATTCCAGTCAAGCACCATCCCGTAAGGGTGGGGGTCCCAAGCAATCAGGAAGGTGCACTGAGTGCAACTTATCGAAAAGCTGTACCGGCTTCTGATTCGCGTGGCGAGCAGCCTGCAATCGCCGTTCCTGCTGCTAGTCCGGTTGTATTGGGGATGGCAGTTCATGCAGACCGGCTGGGGTAAGCTGCAGGACATCCACAAAGTGATCGGCTACTTTACCGACCTGGGAATTCCCGCCCCGGCGCTCAATGCGTACTTCGTCTCGGGGCTCGAATTCGTGGGCGGGATTCTGCTGATCGTAGGACTGGGCTCGCGTCCGATCGCGCTGATGTGCGTTATCGATATGGTGGTCGCGTTTTTGGCGGCGGACAAGGAAGCGCTGCGGATGATATTCTCCAATCCCGACAAATTTCAGGCGGCCTCTCCGTATCCGTTTCTGTTTGCCTGGCTGATCATTTTGATCTTCGGGCCCGGTTTGTTTTCGATCGACGCGTTGCTGGAACGCTGGCGTCGACGGTAGCAAGTGTCGAGGGTAGCAAGTGTCGACGGTAGCGAGCACTCCCTTACGGTCGCGCTGAAAACAGGGACAGGCCGCCCTGTCCACGCCGATATCTTGTTCATTCACGGCCCGGGTCACTAGGGGACAGGGTAGCCTGTTCCTGTTTTCAGCGCGACCGTAAGGGAGTGCTTGCTTCACATCGATAGAATGGTTTCCATCCATGCTGGTCAGAGAAGCTCGCTCGCGACCTAAGCCCTGGCCCGAGCATCGCGCCACGATTCGCTCTCGCTGGGCGCTGCCGTTCCTCGGCCTCGAATGGGCCTTCCAATGGACCGCTTACGGCCTCAGCCGC
This sequence comes from Terriglobia bacterium, assembly GCA_963732025.1. GTDB lineage: Bacteria > Acidobacteriota > Terriglobia > Bryobacterales > Bryobacteraceae > Palsa-187. The sequence goes on along the minus strand of CAVSXU010000003.1, from coordinate 21,824 downwards.
TGGGCGTTTCTCGAAATGCTGGAATACATCGGCAGCCTTTCGGTGCTGGTCGCGATCGTCTTCTACTTCATGGAATCCGGCGATCGCAAAAAGCAGAAGCACTACCAGGCGTGGCAGGTGATCAACACCGCGCAAGGCAAGGGCGGCAGCGGCGGCCGCATCGAGGCGATGCATGAGCTGAACGTGGATCACGAGCCGTTGGTGGGCGTCGATGCGTCGGGCGCTTTCCTGCAAGGGGTCGGATTGCACGGAGCCAATCTGCTGCGCTGCGACTTTAGCGGCGCGGATCTGCGGATGGCGGACCTGTCTGGCGCGAACCTGGAATACGCCGACCTGCAATCGGCGAACTTTCGCTGGGCCAATTTGCGCGACGCGGATCTGGAGCAGGCCAATCTTGACGATGCCGATCTTGCACACGCGGATTTAGCGGGCATCAAGTGGACGAAGATCGCATCGATCGAAGGCGCCAATATTCGAGAAGTGCGCAATGCACCGGCGGGGTTTGTCGCATGGGCGATCGCGCACAAAGCGGCAGTATCGCCGACGGATTAATCGATCGCAAGCTCTCTCCAGGTTCCATAGCGATTAGCGCTCCATGCTGTCGCGGGTCACTGACGGCCTCGAAGATTCCTGTGTCGCCAGTGAGGCGCGACCGTAAGGGAGTGCTTTCCCTGGGGGTTTTCCTAACGTGAATCCCGCCACACGCTGCCGATAGATGCAATGAGGGCGCTCGCCCTCGGGTTCCGGCAAATCCCTACGCCGGATCGAAAGCAATCCCAAGAAGCAACCCAGGAGATCTAATGTCCAAAGCCATATTTGCGTGCGTACTCGCCGTGTGTGCCGTCGCGTCCGGTCAGGTGACGAACGGCGTCGTACTCGCTCCCTCGTCGATGACGGTCAATTATCAGATCGGCAGCGCGACGCTGCCCGCCGCCCAGACGATGACGGTGACCACCACGCCCAAAGGCTTGAACTACACCGTCGCGATCTCCGGCGCGCCTTTCAATGCCGCGTGGCTGTTGGTGTCGGCATCTTCCGGCGTCGGACCTGGCTCGCTGAAAGTGACGACCAACCCGACGGGCCTCGCCGCCGGAACCTACTCCGGCGTGATCACAGTGATCGCTACATCCGGCGCGACGAACTATACGCAGACCGCCAACGTGACGCTTCTCATCGCGAGCGCACCCGCCGCTATCGCCATTTCACCAGCCGCACTCAACTTCACTTACACAACAGGTGGACCGGTTCCCAGCGCGTCGCTCGCCAGCGCGTTCATCGTATCCAGCAGCGGCTCACCGCTCTCGGCCACTCTCAGCATCGCCGGCGCGACCTGGCTCAGCATCAATCCCACCGGCGACATCTCCCTGATCGGGCTGTTCAACACGATCGCGGTGACGGTGAATCCGACAGGCCTCACGCCCAAGGTCTACACCGGGACCATCAAGATCAGCGCACCCGCGTCCACCAACAAAACCGTATCGATGACCGTCACGCTCACCGTGAGAGCCGCGGTGCCGAGCACGGTCTACACGTGGCCAACCGGCGCGATTCAAGGCGCAGGCCCGACCGTTGTGACGCTCTACGGCGGCGGATTCTTCGCGAACTCAACCGTTGCGCAAACAGGCTTCACGCCATCGTCGACGATCACCGCGACGGACGGCGCCAACACCGTCAGCAGTACGTTCCAGATTCCGGTTTATCAGAATACGTTTCTGGGAGTGCGGCTCGCGATCGCCTCACCGCTGCCTTCGGGCGTGGTCAACGCAGTCTATTCGCAGAATCTTGCGGCGGCGGGCGGCACCGGTCCGTACACCTATTCAATGGCGGCCGGCCTGTTGCCCGCGGGCATCACGATCGGCAGCGGAAAGATTAGCGGGACGCCGGCCACTGCGGGAACCTATGCGTTCAGCGTGGGAGTGACGGACAGTTCGATCCCGCCGATTGTCGCCTACAACCAAATCAATCTGACGATCGACCCGGTGGGCGCGGTGAACCTTCTGATCACACCGGCCGCGCCTCTCGCGCTGGGGCAGCAAGGCTCGATTTACGGACCGGCGACGCTGACGGCGGCGGGCGGATCGGGCGGGCCGTATACGTGGTCGGCCACGAATCTTCCGCCGGGGATGACATTGAGTGCGGCGGGAGTGCTGGGCGGTTCACCGACCACCGACGGCAGCGCCGGAGCTCTTGTCGCGTCGGTGGTCAGCGATTCGGCGATGCTGGTCACGATTCCCGTCATCAGCCTGATCAACGCAGGCGTCGTGCGCATGGCGGCGACCACTCCGGCTCCCGGCGGGGGCGTGTCCAACGAAGCGGCCTTCCAGGTGTACGGATTGAATCCACAGATCGCGGCGGTGGTGAACTCGGCCAGCTACCTTCAAGGAACGGTTGCGCCGGGTGACGTGATTGCGATCTTCGGCATTGGAATGGGCCCGGCTGCGCTGGCGATTTTCGATCCCAGCGCGCCGCCGATCCCGACATCGCTTCCGGCGGTAGCGCCGTCGACTTCGGTGACGATCAACGGTACGCCGGCTCCGCTCATTTATACGAGCGCGACGGTGGTGGGCGCGATCGTTCCCTACACGCTGAACGGCGCGACGGCATCCATCGTCGTGACCTACGGCGGACTGGCTTCGCAACCGGTGGTGGTGACACTGGCGGCGGCGGATCCGGGCGTGTACTCGTTAGCGGCGTCCGGACTCGGACAAGGCGCGATCCTCAACTTTTTGGCGGGGGATTACTCGATCAACTCGGTATCGAACCCGGCAGCCAAGGGATCGGTGGTGATCCTTTATGCAACGGGGCTGGGCGCAACGACGTCGGCGGTCGACAACCTGCTGATTCCGGTGTCGCCCGCGGTGACACCGGTAGCGACGCCGACAGTTTCGATTGGAGGAATGGGCGCGACGGTGCTGGCCGCGCAGGCGCCGATGGGATCGATTCCGGGGTTGATCCAACTGAACGTAACAGTCCCGGCGACGGTCAAGGCTGGACCGGCGCTGCCGGTGATCATTACGGCTGGCGGGATCGCGAGTCAGCCAGGGTTAACGATGGCAGTGAAATGACACAGTAGTCTCCGTTTCGATGTGGGGCCGCCACTTGTGGCGGCGAGTCGCCTTCAGGCGGCTCTGCTCAACGTGAAGAAACCGGCCTAAAGTCCGGTTGCCGGCAGAAGTGCCGGCCCCACATCGAACCCTAATAAATCTCGAAACAAAAAACGCTGTTGGAACCGCTGGGCGAAATCGCGTACTGGCCGTTTTCTAGCTCCTGGTCGGCTTCCACGCGAAACAGTCCTTTGTCGAGCCGCGTCACCGAAAGCCGCAGCGGTTTGTTGCCGCCGCGCGTGCGCTTCACGGCCATGGTCACTTCGCGATGTCCGTTCTTCACTTCCAGCTTGTACAACTCCAGACTCTGGGGCACGATCTTGTCGGATTCGATGATGAAGATCGGCTCGGCCAGCGGCGTTCGCGCCGGGGAGCCGGCGCCGGCGATGGTGAAGGTAACGTCGTTCTTCTTGGTTTCCTGCTTGGATTCGCCCACTTCGGTGGAGATCAGCGTGTCCGCGTGGACCAGGTAGAGCACATCGGGCTTGGCTGGTCGAGGCCCGGTGTACTTCTGGGCGAGCAAGAGCGTGGAAAAGATGATGACGGCGGCGATGACTCTCATCTATTTTATTTTAGGCCACGAATGGACACGAATACACACGAATCCGATTCGTGCTCATACGTGTTCATTCGTGGCTAATCCAATACCGTGACGAACTCCGCCACGATCCGATACGCATCCTCATCCGCCGCCAGGTCCCAGGCCTCGAACTCCGGATTGAGCGGCTCCAGCGTAATCCGTTCGTGCGACCAGCTTCCATCGTTTGTTTCCCCATCGGGCTCGGCGCGCTTCTCGCTGCGATAGCGCTTTACCGTGTAGCGATCGTTCCCGCCGCGGCCCAGCGCCTCCACCAGAACCAAGCGGCCATTCCGCGATCCTGTCACGCCGAAACGAAAAACACAGGAGCTGCCGTCCGGAATCTTCGGCTCCATCGAACTCCCGGCAATGCGCGCGACAAACATTTGTTCGGTCAACTTCAGATCGCCCGGAACTTCTTCCCAGCCCTCGGCCTCAACTTCGGCGTTCTCCAGGAACTTCCCGGCAGCCACCGCCAGCGAGTAGCGCGGCAAATGCGTCTCAAAAGGATAAACGGTCGAGTGAACGTGCTCCCGGTACAATCGGCCCAGGTCGCGCTCGAAGTCGCGGACCAGCACTTCCTTGCGATCGGAAATCCGCAGCGTGTTCGATAGCGTGTCTTCCAGATGCCGCAGCAAGCGAGCCGCGCCCATCTCGGCCGCGCTCGTCCGCAGCCCGTCTTCGAACGCCTCCAGTACCTCGGCTTCTTCCGGTGCAATCTCATCCCAGTCGCGCCGCAGGCGGACGAACAGATGATCGTGACTCGGATCTTCCAGCAGGACGCCGGCGTTGGTTTGTTCGCCGGCGACATCCATTTCAAGGACGGCGAAGCGCGCGGGTCGGGTTGTTATTGGGATTGCGCCCACATTAGGGGGCATAGGGGTAATAGCCCTCGCGAGCCCTTACCGTGACGTTGGGCAGCGCCACCTTGACGTTGAGCATCCGGTACACCTTGCCGGAATCCTGCGATGGAAGGTCGGGGATATAACGCATGATGTACTGCGTGGTCACTTCACCCACGACATTTCCGATCGACCCATAGATGGAGGCCGAAATTGCCGAGGCGTAGCCGCCCGTGCCCGGTTGAATCGCGTAGTTGCCTTCGTCGCGCGGCTGCGACAGGAATCCGGCCACTTCCTTGTACGGATTTTGCAGCGGATACTCCACGCGCCCGCCGGTCTTGCTCGTCAGCTTCACCAGGTTCGCGTCGCCCTCGTTCGCGAACCCGCTGTTCATGGTGGAGATTCCGTAGATCGTCACCAGATTGCGCTGCGCCAGCTCCAGCACCTGGTCCAGTGTGTGCTTGCTGTGATTATCGTTGCCGTCGCCGATGATGATGATGACGCGCCGCGGCTCCACCGGCTCGCCCTGCACCAGCTTGCGATTGGTGCAGGCATCGTAAATGGCGTCGTACAACGCCGATCCGCCGCCGGGTTTCAGCTTGCGGATTTTCTCGACAATCGGTTCGGCATCGGAGGTTGTGTCCACCATCAGCTCGGCTTCATTGCCGTAGCCGATCAGGTAGCCCGACATCCGCTTCTTCATCTCCGGCTTGTCGTCGGGGAGCATCTGCTGCACCATCTCTTCGGCGGCGCTCGACCAGTGCTTCCACTGCGTGCGGCTGTTGTTGCTCAGGTCCAGCAGGAACCCGACCACCACCGGCTGATTGCGCTCCCGCGTGAAGAACTGGATTTTCTGTTCCTTGCCCTGGTCGAAGATCTGGAAATCCTTCTGCTCCAGATCGGTGACGAACCGGCCCTTTTCGTCGGTGACGGTCACCGGCACGATGACTTCAGTGGTCTGGCCAGAGAACTGAGCCTTCTCCACAGGCTTCGCGGCGGGGGGTGTTTGCGTAGGGGCCTGCGCAAACGTCAGAACCGCCAGCGAAAGACACAGGAATAACCTTGAAGCCATAAAAATTGCCTTGCACTGATTATAGCCTCGATTAACGGCCCCGAATTCTGGCCGCGGGATGCACGCGATGCACGCCGATTCACGCGGATGAGAACAAAGTCTTATCTGCGTTCATCCGCGTGCATCTGCGGCCAATTTTCTCTGACGAGGTTGCGTAGTCGAGAACGCCTTGTTGAATCTTCAAATGATCCGCGTCGATCTTCTGAAGATTTCGAATACTCATCTGAGGCCCGGCCACGGACCGCGCTTTATCGAAATCGCCTCCAGAATCTAGAAACGCTTTCTTCCAAGTCGCGTTGTCGGCTTGGTCTTCTTGACCAGACGGAACCTCCTGCTGGCCAAGCTGCACACGATTCTGCAGGTCTTGCTGCTGAAGTGGCGCGAGCGCTGCCTGCCGCCGCAGTTGTTCGAGCCGTGAGATTCCTTCCGCCGTGGTAATCGGATCGTCGATCTGTGGCGGTTTCACGCCGTTTGCAATGTACGAAGCGTTTGAGCCACCCATGACGCTTCCATCATGCGAATCGATTCTATTGGCATAAAGCCTCCTTCGAAGTGAGTTGATCGTGATCGCCGAATCGTGAATCAGCCTCCGTGCGAAGCCCAGCAGCGAAGTCCGTTTCCGATGCGGCGATGTATAAGATTTCCAGATAGTCCTTCGGCGCAATATGCGGACAGAAGACGCGCGCGCCCTCAGCGATTAGAGCCATTGCCGGTGCGAGCGCAGTGAACCCCGCATGATCACCTTGCGCCCTCAGGAACGCGGCGTGAATCCATGCGTCGATGCGTTCAAGTTCGATGTCGGGAGAGAACGTCTGATAGCGCTGCTCCAGATCGCCGCGCAGGATGTCGAGTGGATGCCTGCAATCGGCCGGCTCAGCGCGAAGCAGCACCTCCGAAAAAAGGGAGGCAAGCGCCGAGCCAACGAACCGACTGGATCCATGCGAGGGAAACAGAACCGAATCTCCGCCGTTTCGAGTCACGTCCCACGGAGTCAACCACCGACCATGCTTCGATTGGCCTTTGTTCCGAACGCGCTCGAGAATCGCCGCTGCGTCGTCCAAGACTTCGTTCGTTGGATCGGACGCGGCCGCGCACCGATCAATGATCGACTGGCACGCGAACATCGTTTCTCGGAGTAGCGCCGCGTCTTTGACAATCCTGATATAGCTGTCGAGGTTGGCCACTTCAGGGAGGCCGTCGTCGAGTGTCACCAAGTAAGGCATCCTCGGCGAACACTGGACTCGCGGTCGATGTGCACCTCCGGATGAAGATCCCACCATGTCATCGCGAGACCCAACGCGGTGCACAGGTCGTCGGAGTCGAGATTGCTCCCGCCGAGCCGAGCGATAACCCCTTGGCGGATGTCCGCGTAATCACCACGTGATCCTCGGCAAAGATGCGACTGCACGTAGAGCTGCGGAAAGCGCCTGGCGATCACGCCCGCGGACTCCGCAAATCGACCGGACCAGTAGGCGGCCTCGAAGTCATCCGCCGCCGCGATCTGGTCGCCCGACACGACGCTCACCATGACAACCGGCAGTGGCACTTTGCGCTCGTAGAGGTATTGTTGGATTTCCACGTTCGGTGAATACTGCGAGTGCTTGATTCCTCTTGCCATCCCAGACCACCCACGCGCTGAACTCGGGCCCTGAGTCGATCGCCACAACACCCGACGCCCTCATGCGCGAGCTCCGATCAGCGCTGCGAGGGTCTGCGTCTGCCGGGCGAGCACGGCGACTCCAAGGCGCACGACCTTCGGGTCTGCCGACTCCGCCGCCTCGTGAGCGGCAACGGAGATGTCCCGAAGGTATCGCCGCACTTCCGGTGGCGTCGATTCGCTTTTGCTGTTGCGCGTTGCTGTTCGCGTCGTACGATCATTCGCGTCGTACGATCATCTGTGTAGGTTCCATTCCAAATTCCTTTCCAGAAATACAAAAGCCCACCGTTTGCCGCGGTGGGTTTTTGTTTGCTTCTTGTCGGGCTAGATTGTACGAACTCGCAGCCTCAACCGGACGATAACCGGAGGGTGCTACGCTTTTCTGAAATATCGAACAGTAAACACTGAAGTTATCGGCACATGGCGAAGGTCTGCAAAACCTTTATTCACCGGTTCGACTCCGGTCCGCGCCTCCAACAGCCTCCTGCTCATCGTAATTTTTCTCCCATGTCGCAATCGAACGATCCAATTGCAGGATCGTATTACGATTCCCACGGATTGAGGATAGATAGGCCGAGCCCCTGGAAATCCTTATCGTTTCGTGTCACCACGGTCAGGTCATGCTCAAATGCGGTCGCGGCTATCATGCCATCAGGAACCGCAAGGGGACGGCCTGCCATCTGCCGGAGGCCGTCAAACACTCCCCAACGTTTTGCAATGGCTTGAGTGAGAAGCAGGACTTGACCGCGAAACAATTCCGCCAACTGCTGTTCGAGCCATGTCTCCAAGCGGGCTCGCTTCGGAAGATCGCTCATCGTCGTAAAGCCTTTCTCCATTTCGCCAAGGCTCACCACGCTGATGAACAGCGTCCCGAACTCCTGGGCCGCAACCCACTGCTGAACTTTGGCTCGGTGCGCGGCCGGGTTAATTCTGAAATGACATTGGTGTCTAGAAGGAATCCGCCGCTCATTACAGATCGATCGACCTGCTGATCGAACGATTGCGAGCAAACATGGCGTCGATCTCCTCATTGGTAAGGAGCCCGCGGACATCGGCGCAAACATCAATAAGAGCTTGCCCGGTGCGGGGCCGTGCCTCTTCAGGCAATGCTGGTGCATTCTGCTCGGCCAGTTCGAGCAGCCAGCGATCGACTGTCAAGCCACGAGCCCGCGCCTCTTTTTGGAAGCGCGTCGCTTGACCTTCAGGGATTTCGATATTTACATTCATCGCTGGGCACTCCTTCTTTTAGCCTAAAGCAATCTAGCGCGGTCTGTCACGAAGCTCCAGTTCACCCTCTTTGCCTCCCTCGAAGGGATCCGATGGCGCTGGCCGCGATCCTGAGAGGTGCGAATCTCAAGACGGTGATGAAGTACTGCCATCCCGGCGAAACGCTGCGTGAGGATTTCCTGAAGCCTTTGCGGATGAGTGTGAATCAGCTCGCTTTGGAACTGCGCGTTCCTGCGACGCGGCTCATGGAATCGTTCATGGCCGCCGAGGCGTTACTGCAGATACGGCGCTCCGGCTGGCACGTTATTTTAATACGACTGCTAAGTTCTGGCTGAACCTTCAAACTTCGTACGACTTGGCGCGGGACGCGGATACTATTGCGGAGCCGATCTTGAGCGTGTCGTAAGGCCTCGTGTGGCTCTTGGAGTTCTTTTCGGTAACGCACGCCGCGACGAGAATCTTTGTGAATCGGGGCCACGGTCAGATAAGTCCGTGAATCTGAGAATCGAGCACGTGAATGGCAGTACATGTTGAAATCGTGCATTTGCGCTGATCGACTCTTTACCTCATCGACGACAAGGATCTTTCTTTTTCGCGGCATTGGATTACTGGAACTTGAGCGTTAGCATCGCTCACAGGAGGCACGTGTAACACAACCAAATGAGTGCTCCCTGGCAATGCTCCTAATTGCGCCACGCCGCATCGATCTTCGTGTCAGTGATAGTGTGACCGAATGCAACAAGCTCCGGATTCTCTTGATTATGGGACACCACGCGATTTCCCTTTTCCGTCGTTCTTGGAATTTGTTCATAGGTTCGCTAGGGATCACGACTCTAGGTTTCTTCGCACCGTTTGCAGTACCGGTCGCTGGCCTTATTGTCTATGTGGTAGTCGCCCTTCGTCGCGAGGGGTGGCAGGGGTTAAGAGAACACCTCAGGAAGACGTTAACGATAGCCACATTCGTTGCTATCGTTGCAGAGTTAACGATCTACGCGCCTATCTTCGCCTGGACATTGGTAAAGACAATATATGAGGATCATATGTCACTGGTTGCCGTCGCGTTGAGGCAAACCCCGCCGGGCCAGTTGTCACCAAATCAGGCAAGGCTTGGATACTAAACATCTGCCGATGAATGACCAGGGACCGTGAGAGCCCTCCGAGTTTCATATGCGAATCTCGGCAAACAGGTCGCTGTCGGATTTGCCCATACCGATACAGCATCTGGGTCAACGAGAGTATTGACGAACGAAGAGGTCCAAAAAATGTTATCTGTCGCGAGGGCGACACCAGACAGCATTACGGCAGTCGATCAAGATATCCGCGAATTCTACCCCGTGTTAGGACCGATTAATCCGATTGGTATCGGAACGCCTTTCTTTGACGTGGGGTTGCCGTCAAAGACGGTCGTCGCGATGCTCGCCGGCAAGGTGTATCTTTATGTTTTCACGCAGATTATGTACAAAGATAGATCTATGCCCAAAGACGTCTATGGAATAACAGAAGCCTGCAGTTATTACTTTGAGACCTTTGATTTCTCTCACAACTGTTTGAGCAGATCGCGGCTCGCCACACGGCGCGAAATCGTGTCTACAATGACGGAGCCACAGATATTGAACTACATCATGTCTGAGTTCCCCACCTTAGGGCGCTAGTTCCTTTCGGGTAATGTGCTTCACTTGATCCGCTCGTCCGAAATTGCAAACAACACCTACGGATGGGCAGAGCGCACGACCTTGAGGAATCCTCTCATGGCACGATCTATGGCCGACCCAAGAATGTCTCGAACGTGCGACGCCTCTACTTCGCCAACGCCTGCTGCCTCGCGAGTTCGTCCTTGAAGGATTTTTCCTTCTCATCAATATGCGCCTGAAAACCCGCCGGATCGATGAACGGATTCTCTCCATCCTTGCCCAGCTTCGGATACTTCTTGTCGAGATTATAGAAGCTCCCGTGCGCAGCGAGGAACACGTCGACGTGCATCTTCCGCAATGACGCGAAGCTCTTCACGTAGTCGTCGGCGATCGTCGGATAATCCTTGTTGTTCACCAGAATGTATCCAGGATTCCAGCCGATGCTGCCGAGGATGATCACGTCGTAGGTCTTCGCGCCCTCCTTCGTCTTCAGCGTCCAGGACGTGCAGCCCTTGGTGTGGCCGGCGGTCAAATGCGCCACCATCGTGGTCCCGCCGAGCTTCACTTCATCGCCGTCATGCAGCACCCGGTCGATGGGATGCGGCTTGCCGCCGGGCATCATCTTCTTCAGCGCCGGAACGTCCTGCTCCATCGCCATTACCTTCGCGCCGGTTAATTCCTTGACCAGGGCGTCGGCTTCCATGTGATCGCCATGGGCGTGGCTGCCCAGCAGGATTTTCGTGTCGCTGAATTTGAATCCTAGCTTCTCGATGTTGGCCTTCAGGAAGGGGACCGTCGTCTCGAAATCGCTGTTCACCAGGATGTTGCCGTCGGGCGTCGTGATCAGATACGACCCGAGGTCGGCGGTTCCCACGAAGTAAACATTGCCGATCACCTTGTGCGGGGGGAACGGTTTGTTCCAATCGCGAGCTTGCGCGCAAACGAGACCCGCGGTGGCGACCAGCAGCGCCAAGTAAGTGCGCGCACCCTTACGGATGCGCCTCAAAGGGATGCGCGTCGAGGACGGCATTGAAGCGAGCCCGTCGGGGCGCGCGCTTTTAGTCCAATCGATTCTCATTTCAATGGCGCCTCCTTCGCGCTTCCGTAATATAACCCGTTGAACAGCAGTTTGAACGTCGCGTGCGGCTGCGCCCGGAACGCGACCTCCGGCCCGAGCATTACCACCTTGCCCTCGCCCATCGTCGCTTCGGCAATCGCCGTTCCGCCGTCCAGATACTGCTGGCCCCACGCCCATCCGCTATCCAAAACTTCCGGTCCGGAAAACCAGGCGACCGACGACGTCTTCCTTTGACCAGCGTCGGGCTCCATGCGGAACACCGGGCTGTTGTCGTAGAACACGTCGACCTGGCTCGGCATGCCGTACGCCAGCGGATTCGTGTTATCGATATTCGCCTTCAGCAGCGACCCCGGAATGTAGAATTTCTCGCGCGGCAACTGGCGATCGCGGCCGTCGGCGCCCTTCTCGGTCAGATAATTCTTCATCGGCAAGCCGAGCGATTCGCCGATTGCAGTCGAGCTGCCGATGGTCACGATGGACCCACCGGATTCGACGAATTTCTTGAGCTGCGGCATCGTGGTTTCGATCGCTGATGCGGCCCATGCGTTGCGCGATACTCTTCGGGAATCGATTCCGGATCGCCACCGCGCCCGCCACCACCTCCACCGCCGCCTCGGCCTCCGCCGCCCGCTCCGCGAAACGCGCCGTCGGTGAACACCAGCACGTCGAACTTGGCTCTGCAGATCGCCTGCGTCCAGCGTCTTCGGATACACCACTTCAAACGGGAATTCGTACTGCTCGAACATCCAACGAGTCCAACCCGAGGGCATGATCCCGCCGTACTGATCGTAGAGGCCGATGCGGATCGGCTTCAGCTTGAGCGCATCGCCAGTCGGTGCTTTCGCGACCGCGTGAACGGTGACGCCTTCCTGTTTCGCGCCCGCGTCGAGCACGCTCTTCGCTGCCGCCGACGCCGGAACCCAAATCGAACCCGTGCCCAACGCCTGACCGTCGGCCGTCTGCTGCTTCTTCACCCAATAAACTTCGGCGCCGGCTTTCAGCAATCGATTGATCAGCACGAACGAATTGTTGATCTCGTGGCTGATCAGATATCCGGCCGCGCTGGTCTGCGGACCGACCACCGACGCTGGCGGCGGCGGCCAGCAGCCCGTTGATTTTCGTGAACGGGCCGTTCGGAATCGCTTCCATGATGCGGTCGAACTTCACGCCCATCTGATACGCCAGCGTCCAACCGGTGATGTCGTAGGGCGGACGCGGCGGACCGCCGGGATACGCGAAATCGTTCGGATGATCCTGCGGCTCGAACATATCCATCACGTGCGGGCGAAACGCCTGCGCGGCCTTGACGACGTATGAACCCGACGGATAATTCTTGCCCGCTACGGTAAATGCCGCGGTCGCGCGATGAATGTCGATGCCGTTCTTCAGCAGCGCGTTGACGAATTCAGTGGCCGTCGCGAAGTCCGGCTGATCGGACGGAATGATGTAGCCGCGCGGATCGCGCGCTTTAGGATCGTGCAAAACGCTTGCATAAAGCTCGCTTGGCACGCCGCCGCGGCCGCCGCCGAAGCCCCCGCCGGGAGTATCGCCGCTCGGTACCGCTTCGGGAGCGCCGCCGCCGCGACCACCGCGTCCTCCACGACCTCCGCCACCCGCGGGTTGCATCTTCGCAGCGGCCGCTTCGAGCGCCGTGATTCGCTTGGGCGTGATCGTCCAGGTATCTTTATTTCCCTTTTCGATGGAGTTCCGTCCCATCTGATAGATGTTGTAGAGGAACGTTTCGCGATAGCGCGACGCGACGTCCAGCATGGCGCGATTGTTCGTCATTTCGTAATCGATCGACTGGCGATAGTGCCATTTCTGATCGCCCATGGTCGGCGCGATCGGCAGCGGCCAATCGCCTTGCGGGAAGTTGTTTATCGGCGACCAGCGGAATATCCATCGGCGTCGGATTGCCGATGATCTCCGTCAGAATCCCGATCATGTTGTGGAAGTAGGTGACCGTGCGCAGCCCGCCGTTCCACCATGTGGAATAATTCGAACCCGAGCGCATGGCCGAACCGCCCTTGCCTTCGGCAACCAGGCGGCTGTGCATCGCGGTGCCAACCAGTTCGATCCCCAGCGGAACCAGCGGATCGAAATTGTAATTGAACGGATCGCGAAACGGCGGCATGAAAATCACCGCGCCCGCCGGACCCGTCTGGTGATGGTTGTACATCATCTGCGGGATACCATTCGAGAAACAACTGGTGATTCATGTTGGTGGTTTCCTTCATGGCCGACATGTAGAAATCGCGATTGTCGTCATGGCCGACGTACTTCGCGTACAGCCGCGGCAGGCCGTTCAGGCTGCGCTTCAGCGGATCCTTTTCGCGCATGTACCAGGTGGCGCAGAGCTCCTGCCCATCGGGATTCGCGAGCACATACAGCCCGATCACGTCATTCAGAAAGCGCATGGTCTCCGGATCGGTCCTGCTGGCCATCTGATAGACCATTTCCATTTCCTGCTGCGAGCCGACGGTCTCGCTGGCATGCAATCCGCCGTCGATCCACACGACCGCTTTGCCTTCGCGCGCCAGCGCGTGCGCCTGCTCGTCGGTCAAGCCTTCGGCGTGCGCGAGCTTCGACGAAATTTCCTTATAGTGATCCAGCTTCTTCAGGTTCTCGGGCGACGTGATGATCATCATGTACTGGCGGCGGCCTTCTTCGGTGGGGCCGATGTCGACCAGCTTGCAGCGGTCGCATTCGGAGGCGATTTTGTGCCAGTACTTGTCGAGCTGCGGTGTAGCTGGCCATCATGTAGTCGTCACCGATGTTGAAGCCGAGGAATTCCTTGGGGGTGGTGATTTTCGGCGCGTTGGGGGCGACGTTCTGGTTTTGCGCCTGCAGTTGTAAAGAAGTGATCGGCCCGAGCGACAGAGCGGCGAGCAAGAGGAGATTTCGGGCGAAGAGACGGCTTTGGATCATGAGGTAGAGTTTACTCCAACGCGTTGGATGGCGGCGGCAGTTCACCGGAGCGCGCCCTCTTACGGTCGCGCCTCAGCTGACGGTCGCGCCTCAACTTGACGGCCGGGACGATTCGACAATGGCACGAGGCGACGCGCGAAAACAGGCGCCGACGTGAGTGCCTCCCATGTTATGCTGATCGGACGCTGAATGGCCCGAATCGCACTGCCTCGAATCTGTATCGCGCTCGGATTCCCTGACGCCGAGACTCTACTCGCTCACGCGCGCAGAGAATACGACGCGGGCGAGCGATTCCTCGAATTTCGTCTCGACTACCTGCCCGATCCCGAGCACGGCGTCGCGGCGATCCGCAAATTCCTGTCGCGCCACTCCGATTGCACCATCCTCGCGACGTGCCGCCGCCATCAGAATCACGGCCGCTACAACGGCAGCATCGAAGAGCAGCTTCGGATTCTGGAAGCCGCGATCGAAGCGGGCGCGAAGGCCGTCGATATCGAAATCGAGAGCGCGGAGAATTGTGTGCGAGCGACTGGAGCCGCTGCGCTCGCGCGCGCACCTGCTGATTTCCTATCACAACTACGGCGGCACTCCGCCGCTCGATTCCGTGATGCGGCGCATGGCGCGCATTCCGGCGGACGGCTATAAGATCGTCACCACGGCGCGCAAGCCGTCCGACAATTATCGCGTGCTGGCGCTGGCGCGCGCGTATCCGAAGACTCCCACCGTGCTGCTGGCGATGGGCGAAGCGGGATTCCCCACGCGCGTGCTGTCGACCGCGTTCGGTGGGTTGTACACCTACGCCGCGCCGACGACGGCGGAAGGCACGGCATCGGGACAAGTCAGCGCGCAAGCAGCTTCGGCATCTATATCGCGTGGAAAAATTCACGCGCGACGCGAAGATTTACGGCGTGATTGCCGATCCGGTGCGGCATTCGATTTCGCCGGCGGTGCATAATCGGGCGTTTCAGGCGCGGCGCGCGGACGCGGTGTATCTTGCCGTTCCTGGTGAAGCCGGTGCAGCTCAAGGATTTTCTGATGCTGGCGGACAAGCTGCCGCTGGCGGGGTTCAGCGTGACCATTCCGCATAAGCAGAAGAATCCTGCGCTATCTGGATGTGATCGATCCGGCTGGCGCGGCGCATCGGCGCGGTGAACACGGTGTGGCGCAAGGCGGGGAAGTGGCGCGGGACGAATACCGATGCGGATGGCGTGACCACTCCGCTGCAGAAGCACGTGCGGCTGGCGAAATCGTCGGTGCTGGTGGTGGGCAACGGCGGAGCGGCTCGCGGAGCGGCGTTCGCGCTGGCGGCGACGGGCGCGAAGCTTGCGATCACGGGACGCAATCTGGATCGCGTGCGCGCGCTGGCCAAGGCTTGCGATGCCGAGCCGCTGTCGCGCGAGCAAGCGGAAGCGCGCATGTTCGACGTGCTGATCCACGCGACGCCGCTGGGGATGTCGCCGAAGGTCGAGCAGTGTTTCTTCGACGGACGCATTCCGGCGCAAGCTGGTGTTCGACATGGTCTACAATCCGCTGGAGACGGCGCTGATTCGACGCGCGAAGAGTCAGGGCGCGGAGACGATTTGCGGGCTGGAGATGTTTCTGGAACAGGCGGCGCGGCAGTTCGAGATCTGGACGGGCGAGACTGCGCCGCGGGCGGTGATGGAGAAGGCCGCGCTGGAAGCGCTGGCTCCGGTGCAGGCGGCGGGGGTGCAGGCGCGGCGCGAAAAGCGTGTCGACTGCTCACGGCTAGGAAACTCGTGTCGACATGAGCTGTCGACACGGCACGCACGAGTGCGTGCGCCGCACTATAATGGCGGCATGAAGATTACTCGTCGCAATCTGGCGATGATGGCTGTCGCGGCGCCGCTGGCGTTCCGGCTGAAGCGCAGGCGCCCGATTCGGACGAAGAGACGAAATCCGCGCACGAGCTGTTGCGTGCGAACGCCGAAGCAGCTCGCGAAGGTCAAGCTTCCGATCGCGACCGAGCCCGCGTTCAGTTTCAAAGCCTGAGGCGCTCATCGTAAAGCCATGGCGGAATTCACAGACGACATTTTCTTCGCGACCATCAGCGAGCTCGACGGCGAAGCTGCAGGCCAAGGAATTTTCCGCCGTCGAACTGACGCGCGCGTTTTGCGACCGGCTGGAACGAATCGGGCCGCGCTACAACGCGCTGGCGCTGTCGCTGCGGGAACAGGCGATCCGCAAGGCAAAAGACGTCGACGGCGAGATCAAGCGCGACCGCGTTTCGCGCGCTCAAGGGAATTCCCTACGGCGCGAAGGATCTGCTCGCGGTGAAGGGTCATCCGACCACGTGGGGCGCGAAGCCGTACGCGGGGCAGGTGTTCGATGACGACGCGCGCGTGATCGAGAAGCTGGATAAAGCCGGCGCGATTCTGATCGGCAAATTGGCGATGGTGGAACTGGCGGGTGGCGGAGGCTATCGGTATCCCGGCGGCATCGCTCACGGGGCCGGGATTGAATCCGTGGGATCGCACGCGCTGGAGCGGCGGATCGTCCAGCGGATCGGGAGCGGCGACGGCGGCGGGGCTGGTGACGTTCGCGATCGGATCGGAAACGTCGGGCTCGATTCTGACGCCGAGCTCGCTACTGCGGCGTCACGGGATTGCGGCCGACTTACGGACTGGTGAGCCGTCGCGGCGCGATGGCGCTGTCGTGGACGCTGGATAAATTGGGACCGCTGTGCCGGTCGGCGGAAGATTGCGGCGCTGGTGCTGCAAGCGATCTCGGGCGAGCGATCCGCAGGATCCAGGGTCGGCGGGAAAGAGCTTCAACTACGCGCCGCAGTACGCGCGCAAGCCCGCGGATTTGACGATCGGATACGCGCCGGTCGATTTCGAGGAGTGGGCGGATCCAGCGGCTCGCGCGGATTTGAAGGCGGCGCTGGACGTGGTGAAATCGCTGGGCGTGCAGATCAAGGAAGTGGAGATTCCGGATTTTCCATACGGCGCGCTGGTGAACACCATCATCAACGGCGAGGCGGGATCGATTTTCGAGGAACTGATTCGCAGCGGGAAAATGGATCAGCTGGCGGACAAGCGTCAGATCGCGGGACTGAAGGCGATGCTGGAATTGCCGGCGACCGAATACTTGCGCGCGATGCGCATTCGGACGCTGGTGAAAGAAGCGTTCCGCAGCTTGTTCCTGGATGTCGATATTTTGCTGACGCCGACGCGGCTGGCGGGGGCGCCGAAGAGTACCGATCCGCTGGATGCTGGGCTCGGTCGGCCTGCGCCGGCCAAGCGCGGATTGCAAGGGTTGATTCCGGCGGGCAATCTGGCGGGGCTTCCGGCGATCTCGCTGCCGTGCGGATTCGCGGACAAGATGCCGGTCGCGATTTCGCTGGTGGCGCGGCCGTTCTGGGAGAATCAGTTGATCGCGATGGGCGAATGTTCCAGAGCCAGACGGACTGGCACAAGCGGCGGCCGCCAGTGAATTAGGAGGGAACCGTGGAAGCACTGAGTGTACGGACCCTCGAATATTTTTACATTCGAGTGGAAGACGATCCCGGCCGCGCGTATGAGCTGCTGACCAAGCTCGCGACGGAAGAAGTGAATCTGCTGGCGTTCAGCGCGGTGCCGTACGGCAGCAATCGTGTCGAACTGACGATTTTCCCGGATCGCACGGACAGCTTGCTGCGCGCCGCGCAGAAGTTCGGCTGGACATTGTCGGGTCCACAGCACGCGGTTCTGATTCAGGGTGACGATCAGTTAGGCGCGCTGGCGGCGGTCCAGAAGAAGCTGATCGACGCGGGGGTGAGCATTTACGCGTCGAGCGGGATTACCGATGGCGAGGGCCGGTTTGGCTACGTGATTTATTTCAAGGAAGGCGATCAGCTTGCGGCGGAGCATGCGTTGGCTGGGGAATAGGAAGTCGTGGCGCGGGCTGCCAAGCCTGCAGAGCCGAGAGTCGTCTCGGCTTTCTTGGCATTGCGGAACAAAGTTCGGAAAAGCCGAGACGACTCTCGGCTCTGCAGGCTTGGCAGCCCGCGCCACGTCAAAGCACAGACACTAGTTTCGCCAGTAATGCCGTTCGATCCGCGATGCGATTCACCAGAATGCTTTCGTTCACGGCGTGAGCGCCCTCGCCGACTGCGCCCAATCCATCGAGCGTCGGCACACCGAGCGCGGCCGTGAAGTTCCCATCCGAACCGCCGCCGGTTGCCGATTCTTCCAGCGTGACGCCGAGGTCGGCTGCAAGTTTGCTCGCGGTGCGGAATAGTTTTCGAACGCCGGCGGAGCGCTCCATCGGCGGACGATTCAAGCCGCCTGTCACTTCAATCGAGCATCGCTTGTCGAACGGTTTGAGCGATGCGAACGCGCGCTCAAGATAAATGCGATCGCGATCGCGCGGGGCTCGGATATCGACTTCAATGGAGCATTCGGCAGGCACTACGTTGCTGCGCGTGCCGCCGTGGATCACGCCGGGGCTGACCGTGACGCCGCGGTCGAGCCGCGTGAATTTGGCGATGCGATCGATCTGGCGCGACATCTCGACAATCGCATTCGCGCCGTTCGAAAAATCAACGCCCGCATGCGACGCCTTGCCGCGAACGGTGATTGTGTAATCGCCGACGCCTTTGCGCGCGGTTTTCAATTTGCCCGTGAGTCCGGTGCCGGGTTCGAGCACCAGCACCGCGTTGCTCTGGCGCGCGGCTTCTTCGGTCAACGCTCGCGACGATTCGCTGCCGACTTCTTCATCGGAATTGAGCTGCATTACGACTTTGCGCGCGACGGGCACGTCAAGCTCGCGCAGCGCGCGCATCGCGAAAATGAAGAACGCGATGCCGGCTTTCATGTCGAGCACGCCGGGTCCCCACAAACGTCCGCGCGCGATGCGAAACGGCATCGATGCAAGAGTGCCCAAGCGGCCACACGGTATCGCAATGACCGAGCGCGAGAATCTGGCCGGATTTTTTCCTTCCTGGAAGTACCAACTCGGCGCGGAGATGCTTGCCGTATGCTCCGCCGGGGAATGTCCGGACGCGCGCCACGCCACTCAGGCGATCCGCGATCATGCTGACCAGACGATCGACACTGGGCGGATGATCGCTGGGCGATTCGCACTCGACCAGTTCTTGGATCAAGGCAACGATGTCGCTCTGATGTTGCCGCGCGTAGCGAAGAAATTTGTCCACTTCAAATAGACCCGGTCAGTTCAGAGAGCCGCCTGAAGGCGACTCGCCGCAACGAGTGGCGGCCCCACAGCACCTGGTTGATATAATAACGTCATCCCAATGCCAGTAATGGATATTCAGCAGATCCAAGAGATCCTGCCGCATCGCTACCCGTTTCTGCTGGTGGACCGCATCGAGGAACTAGAGCCCGAGCGGATCGTCGGCATCAAGTGCGTCACCGTGAATGAGCCGTTTTTTGTTGGCCACTTTCCCGATTTTCCGGTGATGCCGGGCGTGCTGATTGTGGAGGCGATGGCGCAGGTCGCGGGCGTCCTGGTGTTGAGCCAGATGCCGGACCGCAAGAACAAGCTGGTGCTGCTGGCGTCCGTCGAAGAGGCGAAGTTCCGCAAGCCGGTGCGGCCGGGCGATCAACTTCGCATCGAAATGAAAGTCGCCAAGCGCAAGGCCACGGTGGCGAAGATGTTCGGAACGGCGAGCGTCGACGGCGTCGTGGTAGCCGAAGCGATGATGCTGTGCAAACTCGCCGACCGGTAAAGCCGCATTGATTTAGATCATGCCGATTCATCCGACCGCGATCGTTGACCCAAGCGCTCATATTGCTGAGAGCGCCGAAATCGGGCCGTATTGCATTATCGGCGCGAATGTCACGATCGGCAAGCGCACGCATCTAAAGGCGCACGTGTTCCTGGAAGGCTCGCTCGAAATCGGTGAGGACAATACCTTCTTTCCGTACTCAACGATCGGTATTGCCCCGCAGGACTTGAAGTATCACGGCGAGCGGTCCGCCACCCGCATCGGGAGTCGCAATCAGATTCGCGAATTTGTGACGATCCATCGCGGCACCGAAGGCGGCGGCATGCTGACATCGGTCGGCGACGATAATCTGCTGATGGCGTACGTTCATCTGGCGCACGATTCGCAGATCGGGAATAACACCGTGTTGGGACACGCGGCTACCATCGGCGGCCACGTGATCGTAGAGGATTGGGCGATCGTCAGCGCGTCGACGGGAGTGCATCAATTTTGCCGGGTCGGCCGGCATGCGATTATCGGCGGCTATAGCGTGATCACGCGCGATGTTCTGCCTTTTTCGAATACGGTGACGGCGCGCGAGGCCAAAGTCTTCGGCGAAAACGCGACTGGGCTGAAGCGGCGCGGGTTTTCCGATGAAGCTGTCGATGCGCTGCACAAGGCGTTTCGTTTATTGACACATAGTAGTTTGAATACTTCGCAGGCGCTGGAGCGGATCGCTGCGGAAGTCGACGACGTCGAAGAAGTACGGGAGCTGGTTGCGTTCATTAAAGGGTCGGAACGCGGGTTTGTTAAGTAGCCCGGCAGGCGGAAACGCCTGCCCCACGAGCAAAGAGATGCCCTACGGACTGATTGCCGGCAATGGTCGATTTCCCGTGCTCGCATTGGAGGGAGCGCGGAAAGCCGGCATCGAAGTGGTCGCGATCGGCCTAAAGGAAGAATCGTCGCCCGAGTCAAAGCATGAAATCGAAGCGCTCGCCGCGCGCACGCATTGGATCTCGCTGGGGCAACTCACCAAGCTGATCGATATCTGCCACTCGGAAAAAATCACCCGGCTCATGATGTGCGGCCAAGTGAAGCACGCCAAGATTTTTTCGTCGATCATTCCGGATTGGCGTTTGGTGAAACTGCTCGCTTCTATCGAAACCAAAAACACGGAAGGTTTGATTGGCGGCGTTGCGAAAGTATTGGCGGACGAAGGGATTGAACTGGTAGATTCGACGCTGCTGCTGAAAGATCTGCTCGCGCCGGAAGGTGTGCTGACGCGGCGGAAGCCGTCGGAGGAAGAGGATCGCGATATCGAATACGGGCGGCGTATCGCAGCCGTTCTGTCCAAAGTTGATATCGGTCAAAGCATCGCCATCGCGGAGCGAGCCTGTGTCGCGGTGGAAGCGATGGAGGGAACCGACGCCATGCTGCGGCGGGCGGCGTCATTAACGGAGGGCAAGCCGCTTCGTTTGGTCAAAGCTTCGCAGCGAAGGCGCCACATGTTGTTCGATGTGCCGGTGATTGGACCGCGGACGATCGCGGTGATGATCGAAACGGGAACCACGGCGTTGGCTATCGATGCGGGGAGAACGTTATTGATTGATCGGGAAATGTTGATTGGTCAAGCAAATGACTCTAAGATCTCTATCCTTGCAAATGCGCCTGAACCTGACGCGGTGTCGGCATGAGTGTCGACACGGCAGGCCGTGCATGAAACGCGCATAGATGCGCCGCGTGCGCCACATTTCTACGATGCGCGGGCGCGTAACGAGCGAGTCGGGGTCTTCGAGGATTCGAGCGAAGCTTCAAAGGCCGCCACGTAGCGTTCCAGTTGTTCGATTTGGCGACGGATCGACGCCGTGTGTTGACCGTTGGAGGTCGCGAGCGCGCGTTCGACACTGGCTTCCAGGGCGCGAATCGAAAAGATCTGTTCGACAATCCAGTTGTCATCAATATTTGCTAAGCTGCCGACGACGGATGAGTTGAAAGCGGCAGGTTGGTGGATGGTGCTCAGTTGTTCCATTTTGGTTTTCC
>CAVSXU010000002.1:0-5746 GCA_963732025.1 Terriglobia bacterium | reverse complement strand
GGTGGTTCCGCATCCTATGCTGGTTGCCGGTAGTCTGGTGCTTCACGGAAAATGGGTGCGACGCGCGATGCCGATGATCGAGCGTCTTATCTACACCGCGAAACTTCCCAAGCGTTGGCTGGCTCCGGCTCGCGTACCTGACTCATCCGAAGCGAAGCCCAACTTAGTCCAGGTCCGTCCCAAGTGACTATCCGAGCTATTGGGCTTCCCTGGCACAATATCTGAAATGGGGGATTTTCTCTCGCCTGCGCAGCGGAGTTCCTTGATGTCCCGTATCCGAGGCAAGAACACACGGATTGAACGATTGATTTTCGGTGAGCTACGCAAAAGCGGTTTGCGTTTTTCAAGACACGTCACGGGGCTCGCTGGGCATCCGGATCTGGTCGATCGTTCATGCCGTCTGGTAATTTTTCTCGATGGGGACTTTTGGCATGGGCGTCGTTATGCCAGTTGGCGGCACAAGTTGTCGGTGGTCTGGAGTGCAAAGATTGAAGCGAACATTCGACGCGATCGACGGCAACGAGCCAAGCTGCGGCGGGACGGATGGCATGTGTTTAGGCTTTGGGGCTCGGATATACTCAAGAATCCGATGCGGTGCACTCAGAAAGTTCTGGCGATAAGAGCGAGGCTACTTAAGGGATGCTCAAACGATGGGAAACATCAAAGCCGTTGAACTGTTCGCTGGTATCGGCGGCTTCAGACTCGCTGCAGAATCACTGGGCGTCCGCACCGTCTGGGCCAATGACGTAGACCCGAAAGCTTGCGGAGTTTACCGCGACACGTTCGGCGCGAAATCGATTGTCGAGGGAGATGTTCGGCAACGTTTGGAAGAGATCCCGCCCCACGATCTCCTTTCTGGCGGTTTCCCGTGTCAACCGTTCAGCAGCGCTGGCAAGAAGCAAGGGATAGAGGATCCCCGGGGCACGCTGTTTCAAGTTATCGTCGACGTACTACGGAAGCGGCAACCGCGATATTTCATTCTGGAGAATGTAAAACGCCTCTTGGAGATGGAGAGGGGAGCGCACTTTGCCACGATACTGCATTCCCTTTCCCAACTGGATTATCAAATCGAATGGCGACTGTTGAACGCTACGCACTTCGGTTTGGCGCAGAACAGAAATCGAGTGGTGATCGTTGGAATCAGAGCCGATTGCCGAGCTGATGCACCCGTAAGGCTGACCTCCGAGATTGAACTTTCCGCACTCCGCTCCAAAGAACTTTCCGCACTCGTAAGCCCGGAGTCTTGGTTGCCGCTCAATGAACATGGTTCGACCTTCCCGGGTTGGGGCCTCTGCTACGACGGCCAGTTCATTGGTGCCGACATCCCTAACTTCGCGGAAAAATGTCCTCCGGTCCTCCTCGCACAGGTGTTGGAAGACCAAGTTGATTCAAAGTTTGACTTCACCGATATCACACTGAAATGGCTTCACAAGAACACGCCAGTGAACCGCTTTGTCGATGGCGTAGAGGTCTTAAGCAACCAGGGTGGCGGGGCTCGCATGGGGTACACGCTTTTTGGAACCAATGGCATCGCTCCGACACTAACGGCATCCACTAGCAGGCATTATGAGCGCTATAAAGTGGGAGACCGCTACAGACGACTCACAAATGTCGAGTACGCCAGGTTGCAAGGGTTCCCCGACGATCACTGTCGGACGGCATCCATATATGACCAGTACATATTGTTGGGGAACGCAGTTCCACCTCCACTAGCACGTTGGGCTATGGCTCGATTGCTTGGAGCGGGTCGAGGAATACCCATCAAGGGAACTCAGATCAAGATGGCGTTGCACGCGTGAGCATGCCTACCAAAGAGCACCTTCGTGACATTGTCCGCGAATGCTTGGATGAAATTATCAAGCGGGTCAATGGAGTTCTGCGCGGTCAGAACGTCAACTCGATTCGTCCGATCCTAGAGCGCGTTGGGCGAGGCGGAAAGGTCCCTCATTGGTTTGACCGTCTCGTGTCGAAGGGAGTACTACCTCACCTAGATGGAAAGAGCATCGGTAGCGTAATTGAGATGGTTTTGATCGGCATTCTCGAGGTCCACACGTTTAAAGGACTCGGGGCTCCCCCGCTGCGCGTGAATCCGGCTAGAGGCGTTGACCTTCCTGATCTTGATTTGGGCGTCAAATCGCCGTCGGAAAACTTTTGCACAAGCGAACCATTCTTTTCCGCTTATGAGCGATTGTATGGAAGTGAGTACGATGCTCTCGTTCTCCTAACCGATTTTCAGACCGCCAAGGACGGCCCACTCTCTCGCTTGCAGATAATCAAATGGGAATACGTCGCTAAGTCGCAATTGGCTGACGTCGGACTTTGTCGAATCGCGCGGAAGCACCGGGCGCGACTGCTGAAGAGCGGCGAGTCCAGAGCAAAGCGATTGTTTCGCTTCCTCGCGTATGTAAACCAAAGCGATTGGCTCGGAAGGAAGTTGGTACTTGTCATCGATGCCATGGATAACCGCAAGTCAGTTAAACGGCTTGTCGATATGGCTGAGGTCGATTTTGTCAAGACGAATGCTTTGCGAGAGCGAACGTTTAGGCAACCTCTTCCAGATTCGTCGATTCATGCCTTAAGGGAGATTTTGAAGTCAACTCCACTGATGCTTGCGATCACCGATGCTGCTGACAATTGGATCGCTGAAAATCTCAAAGAGGCGGGGCGATTGCCGAATGACAATGAGTGGAACAGATTGAAGACGGGACCACTCGACGGAAGAATCGGGATGAGTTTCGCTTTGCAATGGCGGTACAACTTCGGTCGTCTATTCGGCGAGCAGTCTGACTCCGCGATTGACGTACCCTCATCCGGCGTAGAATAGGATCGCGAGCGTGGTTCGCTCGAAGTATCAAAGCATGCCCCGCCTTCTTAGTGACCGCGCCGATAAAACCGATCAAGTCGTCGTTTTACCCTCGTCGCTCGAAAGTCCCACGCACGTTCCGCCGGGCACTTTCCGCCTGGGATTGTTCACGATTTGCATATCGATCGCCATTTTCTTCGGATCATTAGTGGTCGCGTATTACTTTCGCGCGCAGCGGCCGGGATGGGGCTACGTCCAGCTTCCTGAGACTCTTTGGCTGAGCACCGCGCTGATTCTCGCATCCAGCATTCCGTTCGAAGCCGCACGACGGGTTTTTCGAAAGGGCGACCGCCGGCTGGCGGCGAAGTTGTTGTGGGTTGCGGCTGGGCTCGGCTTGGCGTTTCTCGCCGCGCAGGTCAGCGCGTGGCGTCAGTTAGTGCGCGAGGGCGCGTACATGGCCGGGAATCCGCACAGTTCGTTTTTCTACATCTTCACCGGGCTGCACGCGCTGCATCTGGTGGGAGGGTTGGTGGCCCTGTTCATCATCCTGCTGGGCCGCGCGAAGCGGCGCGAGCTGGTCGACGTCACTACGTATTACTGGCACTTCCTCGGCCTGTTGTGGATCGCGCTGTTCATCGTCGTCAAAACCCGGTAGTGTTATCCTGAGCGCATAAACCCTATGAGAGAAGCTGTAGTTGTCGCCAGTTCGCGGACTGGCCTTGCCAAATCTTTCCGCGGATCTTTCAACGCCACACGTCCCGACGATCTGGCCGCGCATTGCATCAAAGACGTGCTGCGCAAGACTCCGAAACTGGACCCGGCCGAAATTGAGGACGTGATCCTCGGCTGCGCGCAGCCGCACGGAGCGCAGGGCGATAACGTCGCGCGAGTGGCCGCCATGCTCGCCGGCCTGCCGGTGACCGTCGCCGCGACCACCATCAATCGATTCTGCTCGTCAGGATTGCAGGCGATCGCTGTTGCCGCGCACGAGATTATCAATGAGGGCGCAGAGGCCGCCATCGGTGGGGGCCTCGAAAGCATTTCGCTGACGCAGCGGAATCGCGAGCCGAATCCGAAACTGACGGAGAGTTTGCCTGGGCTTTACATGGTGATGGGCGACACGGCGGAAGTGGTCGCCAAGCGCTACAACGTCAGCCGCCAGGCGCAGGACGAGTTTTCGCTCGAGAGCCAGAAGCGCACCGCGCGCGCGCAGCAGGAAGGTTTTTTTGACGGCGAGATCGCGCCGATGAAGGTGACGATGAATCTGCTGGACAAGAAAACGGGCGAGGTCATCGGCACGAAGGAAGTTTGTTGCGATAAAGACGAGTGCAATCGTCCGGACACGACCATCGAAGGCTTGCTCGGATTGAAGCCGCATTTCGATCAGACCAGCGGCCAGGGATCGGTAACGGCGGGCAACGCTTCGCAGCTTTCCGATGGCGCGTCGGCAACGCTGCTGATGTCGCGCGAGCGCGCGGACGCACTGGGGATTCCCTACAAGCTCATCTTCCGCGGATTTGCGGTGGCGGGTTGCGAGCCGGATGAAATGGGCATTGGTCCTGTTTTCGCGGTGCCGAAACTTCTGAAGCGGAATGGGCTGCAGGTTAGCGATATCGATCTGTGGGAGCTGAACGAGGCGTTCGCGGTGCAGGTGGTGTATTGCGCTAACCGGCTCGGCATTCCTCGCGATAAGCTCAACGTCAATGGCGGCTCGATCGCGATCGGGCATCCGTTCGGGATGACGGGATCGCGCATGGTGGGCACGATGGCGAATGAGATGGAGCGTCGAAAGGCTCGCTACGGCGTCGTTACGATGTGCATCGGCGGCGGACAGGGCGCTGCCGGCTTGTTCGAGCGCGCGAACTAATCGCTTCCTAACCTCATGCCGACCGATCCATCGGCCATCGTTGCGCCGACCGCGCGCGTGCATCCCGACGCCGTGATCGGACCGCGATGCATCATCGGCGAATTCGCGATCGTGGAACAAGACGTCGTGCTCGGCGCGGAGACACGCCTCGAACCGTACGTTTATGTGAAGCGATGGACCACGCTCGGCGATCGCAACGAGATTTCCGCGGGCACGGTGCTGGGCACGGATCCGCTCGACAAGAATTTCAAGGGCGAGCGCAGCTATCTGCGAATCGGCAACGGCAATAAGGTTCGCGAACATTTCACGGTGTCGCGCGGCACGGCGCCGGAGTCGGAGACGGTGATCGGCGACGAGAATTTCATCATGACGTCGGGGCATATCGCGCACAATTGCAAGATTGGGAATCGGACGGTGATTGCGAGTTGTTCGCTGGTGGCCGGTTATGTCGAGGTGGAGGATCAGGCGTTTGTGTCGGGTGGGGTGGCGATTCACCAGTTTTGCAGGATCGGCAGGCTGGCGATGATCGCGGGGATGACGCGCGTGAATATGGATGCTCCGCCGTATTTCATGTACGCGGGTTTGTATGTGACGCCGGAAGGGTTGAATCGGGTCGGGCTGCGGCGGGCTGGGTTCTCACGCGAGGATGTGGCGGCGTTGAAGGGGGCGTACAGGATTCTGTACAAGTCGGGGTTGAAGCTTGCGGATGCGCTAGTGAAGATTGAGCGCGAGGTTGCGACGGAGCATACTCGGCACTTGGTGGAGTTTGTTCGATCGTCGAAGCGTGGGATTTGTAGGGAGTAGCGATGCGCGTTCGAGTCTTGACTTTAGCGCTCCTTATCTGTGCGGTAGGTTGCACTTGGGATCCGTTTCGTGACGTTGACAGGGTCCCTACCGTACGAGCACAAATCTCCGCGTTGAACGTGGCGTTAGACGCTTACAAATACGACGTGGGCGAGTACCCTCCGACGACATCGGGGCTCGCAGCACTTCGCACTGACATCGGTAACAAGCCCGGCTGGAATGGGCCCTATCTTTCGAGGGAGATCCCGCTCGACCCCTGGGGGCAGCCGTAC
>CAVSXU010000001.1:0-8383 GCA_963732025.1 Terriglobia bacterium | reverse complement strand
GCCAGCATAAATCCACCGACCAGCGGACCAATAGTCGACGCAATCTGATAGGCCGAGCTCCGCCACATCGCGGCATTGGCGAAGTCTTTGGCCGGGACCAGACCCGGTACGATCGCGGTGGCTGCCGGCCAGCCAATCGCGGCGAGATACCGGACCAGAGCAGAAAGAAGTAAAGCCAACCAATGTGTGTATCCGTAAACGAAGCCCAGGCCAATCCGACGCCGCTGATTGCCGCCCCCCGCTGTTCCAGCATGATGATCCGCCCGCCGCGATGGCGGTCGGCAACTCGCCCACCGGCTGGCAGCAGCAGCAGCACCGGCACCGCCAAGACCAAGCCAATAATTCCCAAGCTCATCGGAGCGTGGGTTCGCAGGTAAATCTCCCAGCCCACCGCGACGATCCGCATCTGGTTTCCCGCGTTGGAAAGCAGCGAACCGATCAGATAGATCAAATAGCCTGGGTCGCAGGGAAGCGATCGGGTCGGGCCGCAAAGGGGCGGTCGGCGTCGGCGGGTATCTTCGGAGGTCTTGCCACTAGGGGGCGGCGGGGCAGGCGGGAAATTCGAGCGGGAGAGGAGATCAGTGGACCGCCTCGACGTCTCGTGATCGTACTCCGGAGTAACTTCCCAGGCAAGTTCGTTGAACAATTACTCCGGATGGAAGAAGCTTTGGTGGAGCTCGGCGTGCCGGAGGTTTAGCTTGATCCAGTCCTCGTGCGAAAGAGCACCCAGCATCGGATTTGGTTCGGTCGGCGCCGTACGGGCAAGTCGGTCGAAGGAGTCTGCATTTGGGCCACGCCGCGATCAGTTTCCATCGGCTCCATGCCAAACGTTCCGCCCGGCACGCCGGGAATCTTCGCGCGAGCTGGCAATCCTTTGTTGAGAAAGCGGTTTTTCATCAGCGGGACCAGCATCCGCAGCGGCAACGGCATGCGAGGTGTCGGCGGATAGCCGTCCAAGGGAGCTCGAACCCAAAATGCAACGTGCCCGAGCGATTGACCGAGCGTCCAATTGCCGGTCGCGGCGAGAGTTACCGGTGCGCCTCCGCGGCGGCGAGAGCCCGGGCGTCACGAATTGCCTCGTCGAAATTCCGAAACGCACTGTCCGCCGGTCTTTGACTTTCCTGGTATTGATCATGAACAAACTCCGAAGTCGCCGCATGGGCAACGATTGCCCTCCGCACTAAGTTTATCAACTGGCACAACGCGACGGTGGCACCGACATTCACCACCTGAAACGGAATCGCAAACGATTGCCGACATAAGCGCGGACGAGCCACATGCCGGCATAAACCACCCGTGGGAGTGTAATCAATGTGATAATTTGAAAAATCATTTTGATGACTCTTTGGCAAAGTCGTCGCGAAGGCTTAGAATGGCCCCGATCGCCAGTAGGAGGGGTGCTTTTGCCGCCTTTTCGGGGCTTCCGCGATGATGGCACTCGGTTTGCTATCTTGTATCGCTGGAAGTTAGGGTTTGTCTTTGGACGGCCCAGCACATCTTCTCGCAATTACCCAGGTCTGGCGATCAGTTCGCACATTTTCAGTGAACGGCCGAGATCAAACGACCGCTGGGCAGCGGCACATAAACATCAAGACGTCAAGAAGAGGGTGCTGCTCGCCCCACACATTTTGGAGAAATGAATCATGGGGACCATTCACGCAGGAATGCGTGGGTTTCGGGCAGGTTCTCGCAATTTGTGCCTTCGCGCTTAAACAGGTAGGGAACCGCGTCCAGTCGAAGTCCGTCCACGCCGAGGCCCAGCCAGAATGCGATCACCCGTCGCATTTCACGGATGACCGCGGGATTGTCGTAATTGAGATCCGGCTGATGAGAGTAGAAGCGATGGAAGTAGTACGCCTTGGCTAAGGGATCCCACGACCAGTTGGACGGCTCGAAATCCTGAAAAATAATTCGCGCATCTTTGTAGCGTTCCGGCGTGTCGCTCCAGACATAGTAATCGCGATATATACTACCGGGACCGGAACGCCGCGCGCGTTGAAACCATTCATGCAGATCCGACGTGTGATTGAGTACTAACTCGGTCACTACTTTGAGATCACGGCGATGCGCCTCGCGAATGAATACTTTGAAGTCGTGCAAGGTACCGCAGGAAGGATGGATATTAGTGTAGTCGGCAATGTCATATCCGTCGTCACGCATCGGCGAAGGATAAAACGGGAGCAGCCATAGAGTAGTCACTCCCAGCGAATGTAAGTAGTCGAGCTTGGCAGTCAGACCTGGAAAATCGCCGACCCCGTCGCCATTGCTGTCATAGAAGGAGCGGACCCGAAGCTCATAAAAAATCGCGTCCTTGTACCACAAAGGGTCGGAGGTCGCGCCATTTTCACGATTTCTTGACGGCATGTCGTAAGCTCACAGGCGCTCTTCGATGCGCAGAATGTGGGCCGGCTCGAAAGCTGGATCGAGCCGAACGTAATTGCGCTCGGACCACAAGTACTTCGCGCCGGTCAGTAGATCGGTGACTCGATAGTTGGAGCCCGGCGCCACACCCGACACCTCCGGTGGCACCATGGCAGTGCAATGGTGCGGGTTGAACGGGTCCAGGTTAACCGCGACCAGGATGACATCCTCCATGTCTCGGGTGGCCTTCGAAAAGAAAAGGATTTGGTCGTTGTCGGTGCTCAGGAACCGCAGATTAAGAAGCTGCTGAAGCGCCGGATTGTCGCGGCGAATCGCGTTGACCCGTGCGATAAATGCCTTGATATTGTCGGGCTGGTTCCAGTCGCGCACTTTGATCTGGTACTTCTCGGAATTCAGATATTCTTCGGTCCCTGCCACTGCCCGGTCTTCGCACAGTTCAAATCCACTGTAGATTCCGTAAGAAGGCGACAATGTTGCCGCCAGCACGAGCCTCATCTTGAAGGCTGCGTGTCCGCCGGTCTGCAGAATTGGCGCGAGGATGTCGGGAGTATTGGTGAAAAAATTAGGCCGAAAGTAGTCGCGCATCGGCGTTTGTGTTAGCTCATTCAAATACTCAGTCAGTTCCTGCTTGGTATTGCGCCAGGTGAAGTAGGTATAGGACTGAGTAAAGCCGGCCTTCGCCAAAGCGCTCATCATTTTCGGCCGCGTGAATGCTTCGGCAAGGAAAATTAGTTCTGGATTGGTCGCCTGCAGCTTGTTGATTAGCCAGTTCCAGAATTGGACTGGCTTGGTGTGAGGATTGTCGACGCGAAAGATCTTCACACCATGATCGATCCAGAATCGGGCTACGCGCTCGAGCTCCTCGAACAATCCGCGCTGGTCCGTGGTATCGAAATCGATCGGGTAGATGTCCTGATACTCTTTGGGCGGGTTCTCAGCATATTTGATACTGCCGTCGGGCCGATGATGGAACCATTCCGGATGCGCCCTGACCCACGGATGATCCGGTGAGCACTGAACTGCGAAGTCCAGTGCCACCTCGATTCCGAGACGATCAGCGGTCGCTCTGAAACGATCGAAATCGCCCAGCGTTCCGATCGATGGATCGATTGCAGTGTGTCCGCCCGTCTCACTCCCAATCGCCCAGGGGCTTCCGGGAGAATTCGCTCCACCGTTGAGCGAGTTGTCCGCGCCTTTCCGATTGGTGTGGCCGATCGGATAAATCGGCGCGAGGTACACCACATCGAAGCCGAGGTCGCGCAGCTCGGGCAGGCGGCGCTCGGCGTCCTGAAAGGTGCCGGACTTCGCGGGCTCGATCCCCTGCGATCGCACGAACATCTCGTACCAGGTCCCGAAGCGAGCTTTCTCGCGATCGACGACCAGCTCCAGCAGCGGCTCAAATCTCGTCGCACCAAAACGCTGACCGGCGCGAAGTGCAGCCGCGGAAATCTCCGCGTTGCCGATCGCCGCGAGAGCTGTCGCTCCATCCTTCGTCTTTCGCAACTGTGCGAGCGCGCGGTCGAGCAGCTCGCGATCGCTGCCATGGGCCGTTGCGGCCATTTTTTCCAGAAGCGCTGCGCCCTCGAGGAGATCGGACGCAACCGGCCGTAATGCCTTCACTTTCTTGGTAAAATCCAGGAGCCATGAGGCGAACAGGTCGGTCCATGCCTCGATCGTGAATACGTAGCGCGCGTTTTCGGTGGGGCAGAACTCGCCGCGCCATCGATCGTTGTCGAGCGCGAGCATCTGCGCTTCGTCAAACACCTCGTCGCGCTTACGGCGCCATTTTACCGCCGCGCGCAACACTTGGTGCCCATCGCGGAAGATATCCGCTTCGACGACGCACGGCTCTCCGACGATTCGCTTCGCGGGGTAGCGGCCACCGTCAACCGAAGGCGTTACATCTTCGATGACGATGTGGCTCGCCCATCGCCCCGATGAAGCCAACTGCGAATCGGATTGTACTTGAGACGAAGACATCGCCGGCAAAAAAAATCGAGCAAAACTGCTTCTGCTCGGCTGACGGACCGAGCGTGCTTCAGGTACGACAGCAAGCAAAACAAAAGCCAAGATCGATTCGGCGAATTGATACGGTCGGGGGATTGTTAGGACTCGGTAATCTTTCCGCAGGAGGACGAAAAATTTACACGATTCTCAATGCCGCGATTCTCGCTTACAAAAAAGGCACTCTTGCATCAGGCCCGAGAACAAGGTGAACCAAGCAGAGCGTATGGCTTTAGCTGCGAGAGAAACTACCGAACTGGCCGGTTTTTCGTTGGATTTTGGCCCGCCTCTTGCGTTTCCATGCTGCATGGACGTCACTAAACCGCTGGCCGGAAAAAATATCGCGATTTTGTGCACCAACGGGGTCGAGCAATCGGAGCTAGTGGAACCGCGCGAGGCGCTAGAAAAAGCCGGGGCTCAGACCGACGTGGTGTCACCCGCGACAACCGCGCAGATCCAGTCCAGCATGTATCACGAGCCCGGCGAGAAGTTTGCGTGGGACGTCGCGCTCAGCTGGGCTAACCCCGACGACTACGACGCGCTGGTGCTCCCGGGTGGTGTCGCCAATCCCGATGAGTTGCGCGTCATCCCCGAGGCGGTAAAGTTCGTCAGATCATTTTTCGAGAGTCACAAGCCGATCGCCGCAATCTGTCATGGTCCATGGATGCTCGTCGAAGCCGATATCGCACGCGGCCACACTCTTACTTCGTGGCCTTCACTGAAGACGGACATTTGCAACGCCGGTGGAAATTGGGTCGATCGAGAGGTCGTGCAGGATGGTCTGCTCACAACCAGCCGTAAGCCAAACGACCTGCCGGCTTTCATACGCGAAATGCTAAAATCGTTCGCCGCCAGCGCTTAGGTAGTCCTGAGAGGATCCGTCACTTCCGGGAGTCGTGCATTGCAGACCATGCTATTGCGGCGGCGGCGGTGCGAGTTTCGGTGCCGAGTTTGCGATGGATACGTTCGACGTGTTTGTCGACGGTCTTGCGCGTGATGTACAAAATCGTCGCAATCTCGCGGCTGGTCTTTCCTTTCGAGATCCAGAACAAGACTTCCGATTCGCGGCGCGCCAGGCCCAGCCGTTGCAGCGCTTCCGGATAGTCGCTGACCTCGCGGCTGAGCAACAGCACGACCTCGCCGTCGGGCCTTGTCTCCAACATCCTGATGTTTAGACGCCCCTCGCCTGATTCCACCGTCAACGGGCTGCACGGCTTGTGTTCGGAATGTTTGCCGTCAAGAGAGTCTTGCCAATACCGGACCCATCGCCGGAGCCGGTCGGGTAGCTGGTCATTCGACGCCGGTGCATCGCGGAAGAAGCTCGACAGCCATCGGATCGCGAGGCGGCTGGCGTGTTTGATCGCCAAGTCGTGAACGACGACTACCGCCGTATTCAACTGCCCTTCGAGCAACTGTTCGCGGCCTTCAAGCTGTCGCTGGAATGCCGTCATCGCGCCGGCGTTCGCGTGCGCCTGCCGCAGGTGCGGGCGCAGCAGATTCAGCATGTCGCGATCGCCTTCGCTGAAATCCATCGACTCGCGTCCGATGGCGAACGTCACGATATCGCCGGCGCGCGGCAAGTTGAATCCGCCGGTCATCAGGAATTCGATTGCTCCCGGCCGATACACCGTGTCGTACAGCTCGAGCCGATGGAACTGCCGTTGCGACAAAAGGTCGGACATCTTTAGCGCGCGCTGGTCACCGTGGCGATTGTGCACGACCATCGGATGCTGATGCATCAGGCGGGCGAGGGTTTCGGCTGCGTCGGGAACGCGTCGCTCCAACGCGGGGGCCTCAATCTCGAACCGGCGGCGCGCTAAGTTGGTTTCGTTGTAGCCGAAAGAATCGGCGGAAATCAGCCTTGGAATCAGACCAACCACGTGCTCTGGAAAGGTTTCCAGCGTTCGCGCCGAATACAACTCCGGAAGCAGACGCAGCAGCGTCTCGAATTGCTGTCGCTCGGTCATCGGGGGGACTACGTACATTTCCGTATTGAAGGGCTTACGTCAAATGCCGCAGCGATAGCTTAAATGCCGCAGCCATAACTTTTAGTAGTAAAAACGGCGTTCAAGGAAGGATCTGTAATTGTACGCAAATCGATAGTGGCTCACGTGGGGCAAAGAGGGACCTTCATCGGTTCCCTTTAATTCATCTTCCGCAGGACTTCGGCGCTGTGGGTCCAGAGTCAAGAATTCGCGCCGCATTAGACAAGCAGGATCTCAGTTCGATCTTTTTCAGGAACGGGCAGGATTCTCCGCTCATTCGGGTATCCAGGATGTCCTCACATCCGGCTGGGAGAAGGGGGCAAATCCCAATCAGCGCGCCCATCTGCCAAATTGTCGCGCGAGCGTCTACGAGCGCTGGAACTAGGTGTGACGCGGCTGATCAATCATGGAATGCAACTTTGGCTGGTCACGCCGAACCTATCAGAACCACTGTTGATCCACTGATCAGTACCGCAGTTTTGGTTCTCGTCGATGGTGTCGACGCCTCCCAAATTGTCCTGAATAGTTAAATCGGTAAGCACAGTCCCTCCGTTGCCAACGTCGATAACGACGCCAGCGTCGCCGTTGTCATCGGAGGTGAAATCGTAGATTCGATTCCCCGAACTCGGCTTCACTCCCTTGCATTTGGTCCCGCGGGTGTCGTCATCATGGCAGCCGATGTAGAGTCCCGTCCCCAGGTTGTCGTTGAAGTCTGCGCAGTTGACCTGGTTGTCCTTGCCGCCCCGTATCCAGACCCCGTAGACGGTGTTATCCGGGGCCCCAAAATCATTGATGTTCGCGCCGGTGGCACCGTTCAGAAAGACGCCCACCAGGTTATCTTCGTAGTCGGCGTCGTCCGCGATCGTGTTCTTGCCCTGCACCTCGAGCCCGTACTTCCAGTCTTCCAGATCCGAATCGACCTCGATGAATGTGCCGCTGGCATTTTTGAGAACGTCAATCCCGGCTCCGGTCGAAGTCCCCGCTCCCGGACCTGTGATCGAAAAACGGTGCGTGTTCAGGATGACGCTGCTCGCTTTGATGGCGATGCAGTCGCCGACCGCCGTGGTTCCCTGCGCGCTCGAAAGGTCCGCCGTCACCGTGTACGTGCCGGACTTCGTAATCGTGCAGCCACACGCCGCAATCGACTTGCCGCACGCCGTCGTCGCCGAATCATCTTCTTCTGCCCGGGCAGCGCCGTGAATGAGCAGCACGGCGATCGCCAGCGCGGCGGCAATCCGTAGACAGTGTCGTGGGTCGAATTGGTGATGGTTCATATTTTGTCTACCTCGGTTGGCGGATTGTTCGCGAGCGAGCCGGGCTGAACACACTGCCGGCGCGGAAACTAACAGATGTCATTCTGTAGGTAAATCGTACCGTCATCGAGCGCGAGCGGACTCGCGGTCTGGAGATCTCGATCGGTTGGGCGGAAAGCAACTCCAGCTTTCGGAACTGCTCTCAGAAGGAATGAACGCAAGCACTTCGCAGGGCCTTTCGCCAAGGAAATCCTGGCGAGGCACTCATGCGAAGCCACGAGCCAAACACTCGCAGCGTATTCGGCCCTTCTTGCGAATCATCACGGCGTGGGCTTGCCGCGCGTACTCTGAACTTCTACTTGCTTCGACGCCGAATCCTTTCCCAAACCAGCACTGCGCCCGCGGCGGCAAGGGCAAGACCTGGGATCGCCACGCTCGGATCAACTTCAGGAGCAGCAGTAGGAGCATAAGCGAAGGCGAGTTTCGAACTCGTCAGCGCCACGGAAAGAACCACCAGCGATAGAAGAATGCGCGACCATTTTTTGTCCATGGTAGACCTCTCTGAGTTCTTCGGAGTGTGCAATGCGCGCGCAAAACATCTCAGAGAGGTGCAAAAGGCGATAGCGAAAAGTAGCCTGAGAGCGATGTGGATGCGTCCAAAATAGCCCCGATCAAAAAAGACAGCGCGGGTCTTCGCGGCCTCGTCGCGGTTTCAGGAACGGCCAGGGTTCCCCACTCATCGTACATCCGAAATCTTCA